>NZ_CP018101.1:0-735000 GCF_001886655.1 Delftia sp. HK171
CGGCCAGTGCGTCGAGCTCGACCACCGAGCCCTGGGCCAGTTGCAGGATGTACTTGATCGGCACCTTGGTGCGGCCCAGCTCCACCGACAGCTGCACCGGAATGTCCAGCACCATGTTGATGTCGTTGACCGGCACATCGCCGCCACCGGCGTAGGGACGCACGGGCTCGCCCGTCAGCGGGCCGCCCTGCTCCTCTTCCAGCTTGGCGTCGCGCTCGCGCTGCTCGTCCAATGCCTCTGCCCAGCCCGAGAACGGATCATCGCCAGCGGGCTTTTGCGTATCTTCAGTTGCCATTGTTTTCTCCCATCCAGCCAGCGTCGGCGCCACGCAGGCAGTTCTCGACGCGGATTGCGTACTTGTCGTTGTGAGTGCCGTACTGGCACTCGAAAATCGGAACGCCGCCAATGGAGGCGCGGATCAGCGGCTCGCGGTCGAGTTCGATGAAATCGCCGGGGCGCATGGCCAGCAGCTGCTCCACCGTGGCGTCGGCACGTGCCAGTTCGGCCACCAGGGTCACCTCGGCGGCCTGGATCTCGCGCTTGAGCACCTTGACCCAGCGGCGGTCCACTTCGATGGAGTCGCCCTGTGTCGAGGAATACAGCACATCACGGATGGGCTCCAGCGTTGCATAGGGCATGCAGATGTGGATGGAGCCCGAGATGTCGCCGATCTCCAGCTGAAAGGCCGTGGACACGACGATTTCGCTGGGCGTGGCGATGTTGGCGAACTGCGGCTGCATCTCCGAACGCTGGTAGCCCAGCTCCAGCGGATAGATGCCGTGCCAGGCCTTCTTGTATTCCTCGCAGATCACGTTGACCAGGCGGTTGATCACGCGCTGCTCGGTGTGCGAGAAGTCACGTCCTTCGATACGCGTCTGCAGCCGGCCCGTGCCGCCGTACAGCGTATCGATGACACCGAACACCAGCGAGGGGTCGCAGACCACCAGGCCGCTGCCGCGCAGCGGACGGATGGCGACGATGTTGAAGTTGGTGGGCACCACCAGCTCGCGCAGGAAGGCGCTGTAGCGCTGCACCGACACCGTGCCCACGGACACTTCGGGGCTGCGGCGGATGAAGTTGAACAGGCCGATGCGGAAGTTGCGGGCAAAGCGCTCGTTGACGATTTCCATCGTCGGCATGCGCCCGCGCACGATGCGCTCCTGGCTGGAGATGTCGTACTGGCGGATGATGCCCGCCTCGACCTCCTCGGTCGTGGATTTCTGGCTCTCGCCGGTCACACCCTCCAAAAGGGCATCGACTTCTTCCTGGGAGAGAAACGAATCGCTCATGGCGCCTGGCCTCCCCGGTTACTGGATGATGAAGCTGGAGAAGAGCACGCGGCGCACCGGGTTCTTGCCAGCGGAGGAGCGGCGGCGCTCGCCGTCTTCGTCCTCGGCATCCTCGTCGCGGCTGCGCTTCTTGGCCTTGGCCTGGTTGCCGTAGCCCAGCGGGGCCGACACTTCGTTGAGCACGTCGGCGGCCAGGCGCTCCTTGCCTTCGCGCTCCAGCAGTTCCTCGGCCGTGCGCTGGGACACCAGCATCAGGATGCCGTTGCGGATGCTGGGCAGGTATTGCTTGACCGTGGTGGCGGTCTTCTCGTCGGCCAGCTCCAGCGTGATGCCGATCTGCACGAAGCGGTCGCCGCCCGTATCGGACAGATTGACCACCAGGTTGTCCAGCGGCAGGAAGGTGGGCACGGTAACGGCCGCCTTGCTGGCGCTGCCCTCTTCCTCATCGCCGCTGCTGTGGCGCTTGGACAGCAGGATGAAGGCAGCGGCCGCGCCTATGGCCAGGACGGCAATGATGACGATCAGCACGATCAGCTTCTTGCCCTTGGCCGGGGCGGGAGCTGCATTGTTGGCGGCATTGGGTGTGGCAGACACTGGAATTCCTCTGGGTGAGCGGGACCGCCACGCGCACGCGCTTCATGCGCGGCGCCATGACGCAGCAGGCCCATGGCAGGAATTATTCGGCGATTGGACCCCGGACCATGGCCTGAATAAGCGCATGAAACCCCGGTTTCTCGCTGGCTTGATGGCCCTCAAACGCCACAGGCCGGGCAGCTTGTCGCCACCCGGCCTGTTGTGAAAACCCTGAAACGGCGCATTCGCCGCCCCGCAAGAAGCGCAGGAAGAATCAGACGAACAGATCCACCCCGCCCGCTGCCGCGCGGCCACCGCCGGCCTGTGCGGCGCCATTGCCGCCCGTGACGCCGGCGGCATCGACCATGGCGCTCACGCGGCCCTGGCGCGCCTGGGCGTCGGCCCCCTGTCTTGCCGAATCGCCGCTGCCGGACTGGCCGCCCGCATCCACGCTGACGCCGGCCAGTTGCAGGCCCTGGGCCTGCAGCAGCTCGCGCAGCTGGTCGGCACCATTGCCCAGCCAGTCACGCGCCTGGGCTTCGCTGGCGCCAAAGCGCACATGGGCCTCGTTGCCCTGCAGGCTGACCTGCACCTGGATGGCCCGGCCCTCATGCTCCACGGACAGCGAGGCGTTCTGGTTCTTGTTGTGGACCCAGAAGGCCACCTGCTCGGACACCTGCTGCTCGCGCTCGGTGGAGTTGCCCGGCTGGGCCTGGGCGTCGGGCTGGGCAAAGGCCGCGCCATTTTGGCCGGCCGCCTGCTGGCCCAGGGATTGGCCGGCATGGGCCGCGCCCACGGCAGCCGCAACGCCGTGCAGTCCGTTCGCCGCCGACTCCGTGGAGGCGGTGCCGCCATCACGGGCTCGCTCGAACAGGCCGCGCCATTCTTCGGGCCGCACTGCGGCCATGCCGTTGAGCGCAATGCCCGACGCCAGGGCCACGTCCTGCCGCACACCGCCCGCCAGGGCCTGGGGCGTGTGTTCATGCGTGGCCTGGGCGGTGGTTGCCGTGCGTGCGGCGGCGGCCGTCAGTGCCGCATCGGACTGCACGGCGGCCAGCACATCGGCGGCCTGGGCCTGTGCCTGGGTGCTGCGCGCAGCGCCATCGGTGAGGGTCCCGGCTGCATTGGGGTCCGCAGCGGCAGCCAGGGCCGCAGCATTGGCGCTGGCCGTGGCCAGCGCCGTGCCCGCGGCATCACCGGCTGCGGACTGCGGAGCCAGGAAGGCCGCGTGCGCCACGGCGCCCTGCTCCTGGCGCAGGGCCATCATGGCGGCGCTGCCGCGGCCGGACAGCCAGTCGCCCGCCACGCCCTGCAGCATGTCGCGGTCGCCCTTGCCGTCCAAGTGGGCGGTCTGCCCGACCAGGCTGAGCCAGGGCGCCTGGCCGTTGGCAGCCAGCGCCATGGCATCGGCCTGCGCCGAGGTGGTCATATCGGTCGGCTCCGCCTGCGGTTGCGCCGGCAGTTGCGGCTGCTGCAGCAGGCCCTGCGCCAGGCCGGGATCGGCCAGCAGGTCTGCGACATCCTTCAGGCCGTCCTTGGCTGCGCCCTTGAGGCTGGACAGCGCGGAAAGAGCGGCACTGCCGTCCTCGCCCAAGGCCTGGCCGAGGGCGCCCGAGGCCAGCGCCGGCAATCCGCCAATGCCGTCCATCGCTGCCAGCAACGAAGAAAAGCCTGCGGCCTGGTCGTTGGAGGGCGGCTGCGTGCCGCGCGCGGAGCGAACGCCTTCCATGGCGCGCTGCATGGCGCTGCGCGCATCGGCGCGCTGTTCGATCTGGTTGGTGGACATGCGTCAAGCCTCCTGGAATGTCAGCCCGAAGCTGCGACGGAAAAACTGGATGGCCGCACGTTCATCGGTCTCCTTTTGCTCGCGGCGCATCTGGCTCAGCGCCAGATCGCGGCGGCGCACCTCGACGACCTTGCGCAGGCTGCTGACCCGCAGCTCGCAGGCCATCAAGGCCTTTTGCGCGGCCTCCAGGCGGATCGCCAGGTCGGCCAGCACCCGCGTCTGCAGGCCGATGGCGTGCTGCAGGCGGTCCATGAACTGGTACTGGTGGAACATGACCTCGGGCTGCACGGACTGGTTTTCCTGCGCGCCCCAGCGCGTCTGCATTTCCTGCACATAGTGCTGCAGCTGTTCCATTTGCGTCTGCGCGGCCTGCTGCGAGCGCAGGCGCTCCTGCACCGCCTGGCGCGCCTCGTCACGCTTGCGCGACGCGGCATCGATGGCCACCATCAAGGCATTCAAGGACGACATACCGGGGTTTCCTCCCTGTGTTCGTTATCGCGTTGGTCGCGTTTTGGCAGTGCCGCGTCGCCGCGTCACTGCCCACCGAGTGCGGCAGCCATGCCCGAGATGCTCTCGTCCATGGAAGCCGACTCGAACATGCTTTGCTGCAGAAAGGCCGCCATGGCCGGCTGCAGGCGTATCGCTTCATCCATCTGCGGGTCCGAGCCCGCCATGTAGGCACCGACCTGGACCAGGTCCCGCCCCTTCTGGTAGCGCGAATAGACAGCGCGAAAGCGCCGTGCCAGCTCGAAGTGCTCGCGCGAGACCACGTTGTGCATCACGCGCGAGGCCGATTGCTCGATATCGATGGCCGGGTAGTGGCCCGACTCGGCCAGCGCCCGCGACAGCACGACGTGGCCGTCCAGAATGGCGCGCGCCGCGTCGGCAATAGGGTCCTGCTGGTCGTCGCCTTCGGACAGCACGGTGTAGAAGGCCGTGATCGAGCCCACGCCGTTGAGGCCGTTGCCGCTGCGCTCGACCAGGGCCGGCAGCTTGGCAAAGCACGACGGCGGATAGCCCTTGGTGGCCGGCGGCTCGCCAATGGCCAGGGCGATCTCACGCTGGGCCATGGCATAGCGGGTCAGCGAGTCCATGAGCAGCAGCACATGCTGGCCCTTGTCGCGGAAATGTTCGGCAATGGCCGTGGCATAGGCGGCGCCCTGCATGCGCAACAGCGGCGGCGCATCGGCCGGTGCGGCTACGACCACGGCGCGGCTGCGGTCCTGGGCGCCGAGGATGTCCTCGACGAATTCCTTGACCTCGCGGCCGCGTTCGCCGATCAGGCCGACCACGATCACGTCCGCCTGGGTGTAGCGCGCCATCATGCCCAGCAGCACGGACTTGCCCACGCCCGAGCCCGCGAACAGGCCCAGACGCTGGCCCCGGCCCACGGTGAGCAGGGCGTTGAGCGAGCGCACGCCGGTGTCCAGCGTCTCGCGCACCGGGTCGCGGTCCATGGCGTTGATGGGGTTGCGGTCCAGCAGATCGGCGCTCACGTCGGCCAGCGGGCCGCCATGGTCCAGGGGCTGGCCCTGCGAATCCACGACACGGCCCAGCAGGCCGCTGCCAATGGGCAGGCGCAGCACGCCGGCCGCCAGGGACACGGGCGGCTCGACACCGTCGCCAAAGCGCAGCGGTGCGACAAAGGGTTCGGCCGGCGTCACGATGGCGCCGCTGGACAGACCCTGGATGTCGCCCGCAGGCATGAGAAACGCACGCTCGCCGGCAAAGCCGACAACCTCGGCCAGCACCGGGTCCTGGCCTTGCTGGCGTATCCAGCACTGCGAGCCCACGGGCACCTGCAGGCCCGTGGCCTCCAGCACCAGGCCGGTCAGGCGCGTGAGCGTGCCGTGGGTTTCCAGGGGAATGTCGCCTTGCAGGCGGGCGCGGGCATTGGACAGCAGTTGCTGCCAGGGCCTGGCGGCAGGCTCGGGGGTCAGTTTGGCGGCGTCGGCCAGCGGGGCATCAACCGGCATCGCGTTCTCCGTCATACCAGGTGGAGACCAAGCCCAGCGCGGCCACGGCGCGGCGCCAGCGCTTGTCCATGCCGGCATCGACCTGGGCGCCACCCGATTCCACGCGCACATCGCCCTGAGCGACGGAGGCGTCGCTGATCCACTGCACCTTGGACTGGGCGCCATGCTCGGCGCGCAGCGCCTCGTCCAGCACGGCGAAGTCGGCGGGGTTCAGGCGCACGGTGGCGGCGCGGCCGTCGGCGGCCAGCATGTCCAGCGCCTCGCGCACCACGGGCAACAGGGCCTGGGGCTGGCTGCGCAGCTCCTGGCGGACCACCTGGCGCGCAATGTCGCAGGCCAGGTTGAGCAGTTCCTGCGCTGCATCCGTCTGCAGCTGCTTGAAGCCGGCATCCAGGCCGGACAGCAGTGCGTCCACGCGCTGCGCCGTCTCGCGGCCTGTGCCGGAGACGTAGTCATCCATGTGTTGCTGCCACTGCTGCCGGGCTTCCTGGCGGCCCTGCTCCAGGCCCTCGGCATGGCCTTCGGCGCGTGCCTGTTCCAGCAGGGCATGCAGTTGTTCCTCATCCACTGCGGGGGCGGTGGAGGCCGGGGCGCCCGGCGTGTCGGCTTCGACATCCAGCACCATGGAGTCGGCCTCCAGCCGGGGCGCATCGGAGCGGCCGGGCAGCGACAGGCTGTGAAAGCCCGACGAGGAGGCAGGCGCGCGCGCCATGCCCGCGCCGCCATGCGCAGCCTGGGCACCGGATGCGGCGGGCGCACCCTGGATGTCCGGCAGGCCCGCGAGGCTGGGCAGGCTTTTCAGGCCGCCCATGTGGTCCACGGCGCCGAAGCGCCACTGCACCACCTGGCGCTCGTCGATCTCCTCGGAAGGGATGAAGCGCGAGTTCATGCCGTTAGACATAGCTGTCTTCCGCACCGCTGCCGATGGTGATCTGGCCTTCTTCGGCCAGGCGACGCACCACCTTCAGGATTTCCTTTTGCTGCGCTTCCACTTCGGACAGGCGCATCGGGCCGCGGCCTTCCAGGTCCTCGCGCAGCGACTCGGCGGCACGCATGGACATGTTGGCCAGGATCTTGTCGCGCACTTCCATCGAGCCGCCCTTGAGCGCGATGATCAGCGTCTCGGACACCACCTCGCGCAGCACCAGCTGCACCGAGCGGTCGTCCAGCTTGACCAGGTCGTCGAACACGAACATCTTGTCCATGATCTTCTGGGCCAGGTCCGGGTCGTAGTTGCGGATGGTGTCCAGCACGGCCACGTCGGCATTGCCGCCGAGGTTGTTGATCATCTCGGCTGCCGTCTTGACGCCGCCCAGCGAGGTCTTGCGGATCTTGTCGCCGCCGGCCAGCACCTGGAACAGCACCTCGTTGAGGTCCTTGAGCGCGGTCGGCTGAATGCCTTCCAGCGTGGCCACGCGCAGCATGACTTCGCTGCGGAAACGTTCGGGCAGCTGCATCAGCACGGCAGCGGCCTGCTCGTGCTCCAGGTGCACGAGGATGGCGGCCACGATCTGCGGATGCTCGCCGCGCAGCAGTTCGGCCACGGACAGCGGGTCCATCCACTTGAGGCTTTCGATGCCGGAGACATCGCCGCCCTGCAGGATGCGGTCGATCAGCAGCGCCGCCTTGTCGTCGCCCAGGGCGCGCTTGAGCACCGAGCGCACATAGCCGCTGGCGTCGTCCACCAGCAGGCTTTGCGCGGCCGCGTCATCGGCAAAGCGGTTGATGACGAAGTCCACCTTCTCGCGCGAGACACCGCGCATGTGCGCAATGGTCTCGCCGAGCTTTTGCACTTCCTTCGGGGTGAGGTGCTTGAACACCTCGGCCGCTTCCTCCTCGCCCAGGGAGACCAGCAAGATGGCGGCGTCGTTCAGGCCTCGTTCGTCCATATCTCAGCAATCCGTGTTTTGAGAGGCTCAGGTGGCCTCGCCGTTGATCCAGGTCTTGACGATGTTGGCCACCGCGATCGGGTTCTGCTTGGCCAGTTGGCGCGCCTGCTCCAGGCGCACTTGCTCCTGCGTGGGCGAAAGATCGACAGCGGGTGCAGCCAGCGCCGGACGGTCCAGCTGCTCGCCCTCGATGGCATTGAGCTGTCCGCCCACGGCCACCGTCTTGCGGCCCTTGAGCATGGGTCGCACCAGGCCCAGCAGCAAGATGGCGCCGAACAGGGCCAGGCCGATGGGCACGCCCAGGCTGCGGGCCATGGCCAGCACTTCGGGCTGGCGCCACAGCGGCACATCGGCAGGCACTTCGTCCTGCACAAAGGGCGTGCTGACCAGGTTGACCGAGTCGCCGCGCTCGGCGCTGTAGCCCACGGTCTCGCGCACCAGGGTCAGCAGTTGCGCCTGCTGCGCTGCCGTCAGGCCGCGTGCGGCGGCAGCGACGGTGGCTGCATCGGTTGCCGCACCGGCCGCACCGGCAGCGGCCGGCGCAGGGGCAGCCACCAGGGGCGCATTGATGACCACGGCGGCCGTCAGGCGCTTGATGCTGCCCGTGCTGCCGCGTGTGTGGCGCACGGTCTTGTCCACTTCGTAATTGGTGATGGACTCGCGCTTGCTGGCAGCGCGGGCGGCGTTCTGGCCGTCGGCCGCCTGGGGCGCGGGATTGGCGCCGTTGACGGGCGCGGAAGCGTTCTGGGGCGGCTGGTTGCTGGTGGCGCCGGGAATGCCCGTGGGCTGGGGCGGCTTTTGCTCGCCCGAGCTTTCCACCACCTGCTGGCTGCGTACCACGCCCGCGTCGGAGGACTGGTTGGGGCGGTGCTGCTCCGAAGTCGATTCGGTCTGGCTGAAATCCATCTCGGCCGAGACCTGCGCCTTCACATTGTTCTTGCCGACCACGGGCTCCAGGATCTCCAGGATGCGGCGCACGTACTGCTGCTCGATCTGCTGGGTGTAGTTCAGCTGCTGCATGTCCACGGCGTTGGCGTTGCCGTCGGGCGACTGCGACAGCAGCTTGCCCGAGTCGTCCAGGATGCTCACGGCCGTGGGCGCCATCTCGGGCACGCTGGAGGCCACCAGGTGCACGATGCCCGCGATCTGCGTGCGGTCCAGCACGCGGCCCGGGTACAGGCTCAGCAGCACCGAGGCCGAGGGCTTTTGCTGCTCGCGGAAAAAGCCGTTCTGATTGGGCAGGGCCAGGTGCACGCGTGCGCTTTGAACGGCGGCCAGGGCCTGGATGGAGCGCGTCAGCTCGCCTTCAAGGCCGCGCTGGAAATTGAGGCGCTCCTGGAACTGGGTGATGCCGAACTTGCTGTTCTCCATCAGCTCGAAACCCGTCACCGAACCCTTGGGCAGGCCCTGGGTGGCCAGCTTCAGGCGCACATCGTGCACGCGGTCGGACGGGATGAGGATGGCACCGCCGCCTTCCGTGTAGCGGTAAGGCACGTTCATCTGCGACAGCTGGGCGACGATGGCGCCGCCATCCTTGTCGCTCAGGTTGGAGAACAGCACCTTGTAGTCCGGCTGACGGTAGAACATGGCCGCCGCACCCAGGGCGACGACCAGCAGCACGGCGATCGCGCCCCAACGCAGGCGCGCGCCACGGTCCATGGCCGTCCAGCGCTGCTGCAAGGCAGGCTGGGGCACGGGAGTGGCTTGAGGGACAGGGATTTCAGCGACAGCAGACATCTTGGTTCCAGGTGTTCGAGCCCTGCACACACAGGACCCTAGCGTGCTGTCGATTATTCGAAGTCCGCCGCTTCACATTCGCCCGATAAGCGCGCCGTTTGGCCGTCTATTTGCCGCGATGCGAAAACCCTGCCGCCCTACGATCTCGTCATCTTGCTAACTCCGATGGAATGTGTCATGGACCTTCGCATCCCCAGTACCACCTCTCCCCTGTACGGCACCCAGCTCCCCAAAGGCGTGGGCGCAGGCGACGCATCGACCAAAGTGGCGGCTGGCGGCTTCAGCCAGGCCCTTCAAGGCGCGCTGCAGTCCGTCAGTTCAGCCCAGAACAACTCCAGCCAGCTGCAGCGTGAGGTGCAGTTGGAGAACCCGGCCGTCAGCCTCGAGGAAACCATGATCGCCATGCAAAAGGCGCAGATCGGCTTCCAGGCCACGATGCAGGTGCGCAACCGGCTCGTGCAGGCCTATACCGACGTGATGAACATGCAGGTGTGAGGACGTCCGGCCCTGGCCGGACCCTCTTTTCCTCCTCAGACCGCAGACCGCAAACCGCAGACCGAACGGGATTTGCGCGCGCCATTGCGCTTGCATTGCGCTTGCCATTGCACGGCAGCGTCATTTCCGCGCATTTCGGATCTTGCCGTCTTCAGGGTCCTTGCTTCGTTTTCCCCGGATCTGGCCTCTGGCCGTCCCTCATTCCTGGCCGCCCTTCCTGCGCACGGCCATCCAGCATTCCCCCGCCTCCACCTCTTTGACCAAGCGCAGCCTCATCCCGCGCATGGATGGGTACGCCCGAGCTGCAGCCTTGCTTGCGCCCGCTGCGCAGATTCATTCAACCGAATCCCAGCCCGGAAAAGACAAAACCCTCGGGCACGGATGCCGGAGGGTTGGGCAGCGGGAAGAAAGAAGAGAGAGAAGAGAGAAAAAAGGGACGCTGCTTCAGCTGGCCGAGTGGTAGATGCGCGCCTTGCCCGGTCCGGCATGGGGATGTCCATACAGGTCGCGTCCATACGTGGCCTGGTCCGAAGTCTGGGGAATCAGCGCCGCCGCCTGGCTCTGGGCCACCACGGCCATGCGTGCCAGCTGGTCGCGCTGCATGGCCATCTGCTCGCCCAGCGCCTGGGCGCGTTCGCGCAGCTCCTGCGTCCAGTCGGCCGCGCTGAAGCGCCGGGCCAGCTCGGAGAACGCCGCCATGGCATCGCGCAGCCGGGTGCTGGACTGCTCCAGCGCGACCGCATCCTTCGATTGCAGCGAGGCGGACACCATCCGGACCACCGCGTCCAGGGAATCGAGCATCTCGCTGAGAGTCATGGGACAGGCCTTGCTGAAAAAAGAAAGCGCGTGCTCGCGCCGGAAGGAAAAAACCGAGAAAGAACCGAACCCGCGCTCAGATGCGCGAGTGCGAGAGGAATTCTTCGGAGTTGGCCAGCAGCTTGTCGGCCACGGCGTCGGCGTTCACGCGGAAGGTGCCGTTGGCAATGGCTTCGCGGATTTCCTTGACGCGGTTGGCATCGAAATCGGCCGTGGCGCGACCAGATTGGTCCAGTGCGCGGGCCGAGGTCGAGAACGACACGGGAACACCGGCCGCCTTGGCAGGCTGGGCCTGGGCGGAGGATTCCTCGGCGGCAATGGTGCTGGCTGTCTTGGGCTGCTTGGCGGCGGCCTGGGAGGCAGCGGCGGGCAGTTCCGGTTTTTGACCTATCTTCATCTTGATTCTCCAATCGCCCTGGCGGCGTGAGGCGCTGTGCCTAGCTTTCGACTGCCTGGAACAAAACTTGAGGTTTTTTTACTGGACCAGCACCACGCCCTCGGGATTCACCACCCCGGAGATGAGCCGGCCATTATCCATGCGAACCCGCACGGTCTGGCCTTCGCCGGCGGCCGACATGGCCTTGCCCGACGATGTGACGGAAAAACCACCACCGTTGACCAGAACGCGCACTTCGGCACCCACCGCGAACAGCGCCGGCGTGCGCAGCATGTTCTGGCGCAGCGCCTGGCCTGCGGCCAGCGGGCGGGAAGCCACCAGGCCCACCCAGTCCTGCTGGTTGGCGTAGACGGCGGCCGATTCCTCGGCCCAGTCCACTTCGGCCTGGACGGCATCGTCGGCCGACAGCGGGCGGCCCGAAGGCACACCGTTTTGCAGCACCCAGGCCGGCCCCCAGGCCTTGACCGTGATGGGCAGGAACACATTCCAGGCCACGGCGCCCTGCAGGCAGCGCAGACCCAGGCGGGTACGGCCCCACAGGCGCGAGCCTGCGGGCAAATAGGGTTCGACCTTGGCGCAGGCGGCCAGGCGCAGGCGGGGATCGAGCTGGCCCATCTGCACTTCCATGCGCAGGGGCAAGGCGCCCGCGCCGGCCATGCCTTGCTGCAGGGCCTCGTCGGCAAAGCGCTGGCCGATCTGGCTGAGCTGGGCTGCACCGTCAGGAGCGTTTTGCGCGAAGGCAGGGCCTGCCAGCGACGCTCCAGCGGCAAGCGCAGCGCATGCGGCGGCGCGAGCGAGGGCTCGGACGGCGGATGGCGAATGGGCGGTGCTGAAGTTCGGCATGGCTGTGGCTCCTGACTTGCTCCGGCCTCCCGTCAGGATGGGTGGGACACCTGGAGCGATGCCAGCAAATATAGGGCGAGCGCTCTTTTCCGAAGCGCCGAACTGCGCAGGCAAACGCGCTTTCTTCGCGCTTTAGCGTTCGGGCCCGATTTCCATAATCGACGCATGCCGCAGTCCGTGGGCTGCCGCCATTTCGTCAACCGATCACCGCAAATCCCAGAGGGCGAGGCCGACATGCTCGACAAGATGACTGAACGACTGGACTTCCAGAGCAAGGCGCTGGTGCTGCGCGCCGAGCGCCAGCGTGCAATCGCCAGCAACATCGCCAATGCCGACACCCCGGGCTATGTGGCGCGAGACTTCAATTTCCGCGAGGCGCTGACGGCCGTTACCTCCGGCCCCTCGCCCATGACGCTGGCCAGCGTCAGCCAGGGCGGACACATTCCGCTGCCTGCCGCCGCCTCGGGGCAGAGCGCGCAAAGCCATCTCGGCTACTCGGTGCAGGCCCAGACCAACATGGACAACAACACCGTGGACCTGGACCGCGAACGCGCCAACTTCGTCGACAACGCCGTGCGCTACGAAGCCACGCTGCGCTTTCTGAACGGCCAGGCCAAGACCATGCTGTCAGCCATCCAGGGCCAGTAAGCCGGCGCCACAGATCACAGGAGCTTTCCCATGTCCATGTTCTCCATCTTCAGCATCTCCGGCAGTGCCGTCAGCGCCCAATCGCAGCGCCTGAACGTCGTGGCCTCGAATCTGGCCAACGTCGATGCCGTGGCCGGCCCCGACGGCAAGGCCTACCAGGCGCGCCAGGTGGTCTTCCAGACCGTGGCCATGGGCGAGGAAGGCTCCTCTGGCGTGCGCGTCAGCGCCATCAGCCAGGACAACACGCCCGGCCGCCGCATCCACGACCCCCAGCACCCGCTGGCCGATGCCGAAGGCTATGTGACGCATTCCAACGTCAGCGCCGTGGACGAGATGGTCAACATGATCTCGGCCTCGCGCTCCTACCAGAACAACGTCGAGGTCATGAACACGACCAAGTCGCTGCTGCTCAAAACCCTGCAGATGGGCCAGTGAGCCCCGTCCGCACCACTTTCCAGGAGCCACTTCCATGATCTATGGCGCAGGCAGCGTCGCCAGCACGGCCGACATCAACAACAAGTCCGCCACGAGCAATTCGACCACCGACCCCGCGGCGGCGCAGGACCGTTTCCTGAAGCTGCTGGTCGCGCAGTTGAACAACCAGGATCCCATGAATCCCATGGACAACGCGCAGATGACCTCGCAGATGGCGCAGATCAACACCGTCACCGGCATCCAGCAGCTGAACAAGACCATGGAAAGCATGGCCGGCCAGTTCACCGCCATGCAGGTGCTGCAGGGCACGCAGATGATCGGCCGCACCGTGCTGACCGAAGGCAACACCCTGGGCGTGGGCAAGGAAAAGTCCTATACGGCTGCCTTCGACCTCGAAGGCCCGGCCGCCGACGTGAAGGTGCAGATCACCACCGCCAGCGGCGAGCTGGTGGACACCGTCGAGCTGGGCAGCGGCACCGCTGGCCGCAACTACTTCACCTGGGACGGCAGCAAGTACACGGGCGACGCCAGCCAGCTGCGCTACACGGTGCAGGCCACGAATGCCGACACGGTCGTGGCCTCGACCACGCTGTCGCCCCATGCGGTGCTCGCCACAGGCACCACCGACGGCAAGCTGACGCTGGAGCTGGACGACGGCACCAACGTCGCCTACGCCTCCGTCAAGGCCGTGTACTGACCCCCGCACCATCCACCCAAATACATCGCAGGAGCACACCATGGGATTCCAACAAGGCCTCTCGGGTCTGAACGCCGCCAGCAAGAACCTGGACGTGATCGGCCACAACATCGCCAACGCCAACACCACGGGCTTCAAGTCCTCGCGCGCCGAGTTCGCCGAGGCCGTGGCCAGCGCCGTGGGTTCGGCCAGCGGCCAGAACAGCGGCATCGGCGTCAATGTGGCCGCCGTGACCCAGCAGTTCCGCCAGGGCCCGATCACCACCACGGGCAACAACCTGGACGTGGCCATCAACGGCAACGGCTTCTTCGTCGTGCGCCAGCCCGACGGCAGCACGGCCTACACGCGCGCCGGCAACTTCGGCCTGGACAAGCAGGGCAACCTCAAGACCGTGCAGGGCGACAACGTCATGGGCTACCCCGTGGACGCCACCACGGGCAAGGTGCTGGCCGGCGGCCAGCCCGTGCCCATGGTCTTTCCTTCGGGCCAGCCGATCGCTGCCAAGACCACGACCAAGATCGACGTGTCGCTGAACCTCGATGCGCGCGCCACGCCCGCAGCCGGCAACTCCACCGCCACGCCCCCCGTGCCCGCCACGCCGCGCGCCACCTATGGCACCTCGATCAACGTCTATGACAGCCAGGGCGTGCCCACGCCGGTGCAGATGTACTTCGAGAAGGACGCAGCCTCCAACACCTGGAAGGTCTACGACGGCCTGGACGATCCGACGGCATCGCCGCCGAAGGTCGCCACCTTGCTGACCACCCTGGTGTTCGATGCCTCCGGCAAGATCACCAGCGGCAGCCCCGTGACGGCGCAGATCAAGAGCAGCAACCCCAACGCGCCCACGCCCGGCACCATCAACGGCACGGCGGGCGTGACGCTGGACTTCTCCAACGTCTCGCAGTTCGGCTCCAAGTTCGCGGTCAGCAGCCTCAAGCAGGACGGCTACACCGCTGGCGCGCTCACCGGCATCAATGTCGGCAACGATGGCTCCATCGTGGCCACCTACTCCAACGGCGTGACGCGCACCGAGGGCCAGCTGGCTCTGGCCGCCTTCACCAACACCCAGGGCCTGGGCGCCGTGGGCGACAACAAGTGGGTGGAGACCTCGGATTCGGGCCCGGCCCTGAACGGCACGGCCGAGTCGGGCACCTTCGGCTCGCTGCGCTCGGGAGCGCTGGAAGACTCCAACGTGGACCTGACCGCCGAGCTGGTGAACATGATGACCGCGCAGCGTGCCTACCAGGCCAATGCCCAGACCATCAAGACCCAGGACCAGGTCTTCTCGACCCTGGTGAACCTGCGCTGATAGCCAAGAACTGAGTCAGGAGAGCCGGCATGGACCGCATCATCTACACCTCCATGACGGGCGCCAACGCAGCGGCGCAGCGTCAGTCCGTGCTGGCCCACAACCTGGCCAATGCCGGCACCAACGGCTTCCGGGCCGAAATGTCCACCTTCCGCTCCGTGCCCCTGCAGGGCAGCGGCGCGGGCACGCGCGTGTTCGCGCTGGAGGCGACCTCCGGCTACGTGGACACGCCCGGACCCACCCAGCGCACGGGCCGCGCACTGGACGCCATGGCCATGGGCCGCGCCTGGTTCGCCGTCCAGGGCCTGGATGGCCAGGAGGCCTACACACGCAACGGCGTGTTCGAGGTCTCCCCCGAGGGCCAGTTGGTCAACAGCAACGGCCAGGCCGTGCTGTCGGACGGCGGCGGCCCCATCGACATTCCCCCGAATCCACGATCACGCTGGGCTCGGACGGCACGCTGACCGCCAAGACCGGCAACCAGCTGCCCGTGGCCGTGGGCCGCGTCAAGCTGGCCACGCCGCCCGAGGACGCCGCGCTGGTGCGCGGCAATGACGGCCTGTTCCGCACGGGCGACGGCGATCCGCTGCCCAACGACGAGAACGCACGCCTGCTGTCCGGCGCCATCGAAGGCTCGAACGTGAACTCGGTGGAGACCATGGTCGGCATGATCGCCGCCGCCCGCCAGTTCGAGACCCAGATGCGCCTGCTGCAGACGGCAGAAACCAATGACAAGACGGCCAGCCAACTCTTGAGCATGAACGGCTGAGACAGATCACCCCCTGAGCGGCTGCGCCGCTTCCCCCTGGAAGGGGGACGACGCCCTCGCTGCAGGGCGGCCCTTGCTAGGCGTCCCTGGCCTGGATCGTGCCAGTCCCGCGCGATGTGCCAAGGATTCAAACGCTGAGACGGCGCAAGTCGCCACGGAAAACTGAAGGAAAACGCCATGATCAATTCACTGTTCATCTCCAAGACCGGCATGGAAGCCCAGCAGACCCAGCTGGACGTGATTTCCCATAACCTGGCCAACGTCTCGACCACGGGCTACAAGCGCGCCAGCGCGGTGTTCGAGGATCTGATCTACCAGAACCTGCGCCAGTCCGGCTCGCAGACGACCGAGCAGAACCAGCTGCCCACGGGCCTGCACCTGGGCCTCGGTGTGCGCACGGTGGCCACCTCGCGCAATTTCCTGCAGGGCGCCCTGCAGCAGTCCAACAATGCGCTGGACGTGGCCATCGACGGCAACGGCTTCTTCCAGGTCAACATGCCCGACGGCACGACGGCCTATACCCGTGACGGCTCCTTCCAGGTCGATGCGCAGGGCCAGCTGGTGACGGCCAGCGGCATGCCCATCGCCAACGGCGTGACCATTCCCCAGGGCGCGACCAAGGTGTCGATCAGCCCCGAGGGCGTGGTCAGCGTGACCATGGCCGGACAGGCCGCGCCCCAGCAGGTGGGCAATATCGCCATGAGCCAGTTCATCAATCCGGCCGGCCTGGAGCCGCGTGGCCAGAACCTGTTCACCGAGACCGCTTCCTCGGGCCAGCCCCAGCAGGGCCAGCCCGGCGTCAACGGCATGGGCATGATCAAGCAGGGCTACCTGGAAGGCTCGAACGTGAACGTGGTGCAGGAGCTGGTGACCATGATCCAGACCCAGCGCGCCTATGAAATGAATTCCAAGGCCATCACGACTTCGGACCAGATGCTGGCCAAGCTGGCGCAGCTGTAATCGATCTCTCCCCCTGAGCGGCTTCGCCGCTTCCCCCTCTCTCGCTGCGCGGGAGGGGGACGACACCCTCGGTGCGGGGCGGCCCTTCCTCGGTGTCCCTGGGCTGGGACATGCCAGTTCTCGAGGGTGGGGTCTGCATGCGCAGCCATGAACCATTGAACCCGGGAACATCGCCATGACCCAACGAACCTTCTCCCTTTCCGCGACGGGCACGTGCCTGGCGCTGGCGGCAGTCCTGTCGGGCTGCACGACGCTCAATGACCCGCCGCCGGTGGACATGCCGTCCACTGCGCCTCCCGTGCTGATGCCGGCCGCGCCCATGGCGGGCAGCCCTACGGGCAGCCTGTTCAATGCCGCCAGCTACCGTCCCGGTTTCGAGAACCGGCGCGCGCGCCTGGTGGGGGACATGGTGACGGTGCAGATCGTGGAGCGCGTGACGGCCAGCCAGAAGTCGGATTCGGGCCTCAAGCGGTCCAACAAGACCACGGCGGGGATTTCTGCGCTGCCGCTGTTCTCGGGCAATGCGCTGGCCAATCTCAAGGACCGCTCGAACATCGGTTTCAACAACAACAACGACTACACGGGCTCGGGCTCGACGTCGAGCGACAACACGTTCACGGGCGCCATCAGCACGACGGTGGTCGATGTGCTGCCCAACGGCCATCTGGTGATCGCCGGAGAAAAGCAGATCGGCGTGAACCACAACGTGGATGTGCTGCGCTTCACGGGCACGGTGGACCCGCGCACGATGCAGCCCGGCAGCCTGGTCGCATCGACCCAGGTGGCCAATGTGCGCGTGGAATCGCGCAGCCGCGGACAGGCCGGGGAAGCGCAGTCAATTGGCTGGTTGTCCCGGTTCTTTTTGAACGTTATGCCGTTCTGATTCTCCGGAGAATGGACAGCATGAAAGTACTGTCCATGCTCCTGACATTGCGCCAAGCGCAGCGCCCCTTCTGGGTTGCAGCCGCCCTCGGCGCCAGCATGCTGACCCTGCCGGCGCATGCAACACGCATCAAAGAGGTCGCTGCCATCCAGGGCGTGCGCAGCAACCAGTTGACCGGCTACGGTCTGGTGGTCGGCCTCGACGGCACGGGCGACCAGACCACCCAGATGCCCTACACCAAGCAGGCCCTGGCCAATTACCTGGAGCAGATGGGCATCTCGCTGCCCGCCACAGGCAATTCGGGCCAGCTGCAGCTCAAGAACGTGGCGGCCGTGATCGTCACCGCCGAACTGCCGGCCTTTGCCCAGCCGGGCCAGGCCATCGACGTGGTGGTCTCCTCCGTGGGCAATGCCAAGTCGCTCAAGGGCGGCACCCTGGTGGCCACGCCGCTGCGCGGCGCCGATGGCGAGATCTATGCGCTGGCCCAGGGCAACCTCGTGGTCGGCGGCGCCGGCGCCTCGGCCGGCGGCTCCAAGGTACAGATCAACCACCTGAGCGCAGGCCGCGTGCCGCAGGGCGCCCAGGTCGAGCGCGCCGTACCCACCCCGATCAATGAAGGCGACAGCATCACGCTGGGCCTGAACGCCACCGATTTCCAGACCGCCGACAAGGTGGTGCGCGCCATCAACCAGCGCATGGGCCAGGGCGTGGCACAGGCGCTGGACGGGCGCACCGTGCGCGTGTCCGCGCCCCAGGACCCGGGATCGCGCGTGCGCATGATCGCCGAGATCCAGGAGATGCCGATCGAGACCTCCAAGCCCTCGGCCAAGGTCGTGATCAATGCACGCACGGGCTCCATCGTGCTCAACCAGGCCGTGACCCTGGGCCCCTGCGCCATCGCGCATGGCAACCTGGCCATCACCATCAGCACCACGCCGGTCATCAGCCAGCCCGGCGCCTTCTCGCAGGGCCAGACCGTGGTGGCCCAGAAGTCCGACATCCAGATCAAGCAGGAGCCCGGCAACATCATCAACATGCCCGGCTCCCCGCAACTGACCGACGTGGTGCGCGCACTCAACACGCTGGGCGCCACGCCCCAGGACCTGCTGGCCATCCTGCAGGCCATCAAGGCAGCAGGCGCCCTCAACGCCGAACTGGAGGTGATATGAGCATCGCACTTCCCAACGGATCGCAGACTGCGGCCAGCAATGCGCTGGCGGCCGACGCCCGGTCCCTCAACGCACTCAAATTCGCGGCCGGCGAGAACAGTCCGCAAGCCGCGAAGGAAACCGCCAAGCAGCTGGAATCGCTGTTCATGCGCGAGATGATCAAGAGCATGCGCGAGGCCACCATGAAGTCCGGCCTGCTCGACAGCGCACAGGGCAACCTCAGCACCGACATGCTGGACCAGCAGCTGTCGGTGGCCATGTCGGGCCAGCCCGGCGGCCTGTCGGATGCCATCACGCGACAGCTGGCCCGCACCATGGGCTCGGAAGCCGCCGAGGATGCAGAGATCTCCGTGCCCTCCACACTGAGCATGAGCCGCATTGCCTGGCGCAGCACGGCCAGCAGCGCCAATGGCACCACAGGTGCCTGGAGCGGCAGCCGCAGCAGCGCGGCCCAGTCCGTCAACGCCTACGCGCCCGCGCCCAAGGGCCGTGACAACTTCGTCGCCCACCATGGCGACGCCGCTGCACGCGTGGCGCAGGAAAGCGGCATTCCGGCCGCCTTCATGCTGGGCCAGGCCGGACACGAGACCGGCTGGGGCAAAAGCGAAATCAAGAATGCCAATGGCAGCAATGCCCACAACCTGTTCGGCATCAAGGCCGGCAAGGGCTGGACGGGCAAGGTCGCCGAGGTCACGACCACCGAATACATCGACGGCGTGGCGCGCAAGGTCACGGCCAAGTTCCGCGCCTACGACTCCTACGAGGAGTCCTTCCGCGACTACGCGCGCCTGATCACCAGCAATCCGCGCTACGAGAAAGCCATGGGCAAGACCGACTCGGCCCTGGCCTATGCGACCGAGCTGCAGAAAGCCGGCTACGCCACCGATCCCGAATACGCCAGCAAGCTCAGCCGCGCCATCCAGAGCGCCGTGCAGAGCGCGGCACGTGCCCAAGCCTAACCAGAGAACACGTCATGAGCCTTTTGAACGTCGGGTCCCGCGCCCTGATGGCGAACCAGATCGCCCTGCAGACCACAGGCCACAACATCGCCAACGTCAACACGGCCGGATATTCGCGCCAGAGCGTGGCCTTCCAGACCTCGCCGGGCCAGAACATGGGCAGCGGCTACATCGGCAATGGCGTGGATGTGAACACCATCCTGCGCAACTTCAATGACCTGCTCAACCGCCAGGCAGCCACGGCCAGCGCCGTGTCGGCAGCCGACTCGGCGCGTGCCACCTCGCTGGCGCAGATGCAGGAAGTGTTCGGCGGCGGCAAGACTGGCCTGGGCGCGGCGATCACCGACATGATGAATTCGTTCGGCGACGTGGCCGGTGCACCCACCGACCCGTCGGCGCGCCAGGTGGTGCTCACGCGCATGAACGAGCTGGCGGCGCGCTTTCGCTCGGCATCGGCCCAGCTGGACGAGCTGGACTACAGCGCCAAGCAGCAGATGGGCAACGATGTGACCGTGGTCAACAGCCTGGCAGGCCAGGTAGCCACGCTCAATGCGCAGATCAGCCGCTCCATCGCCTCGGGCCAGACGCCCAACGACCTGCTGGACCAGCGCGACCAGCTGGTGCGCAACATCAACAAATACGTGCAGACCAGCCAGATCCCTGCGGACGACGGCAGCATCAGCCTGTTCGTGGGCGGCAGCCAGCCGCTGGTGCTGGGACCCAATTCCGCCCAGCTCACGCTCAAGGAAGCCACCGAGTTCCCGGGCAGCGGCAAGATGGCCCTGTACTTCCAGCAGCCCGGCGGCCAGAACGTGGAACTGACGCCCTCCATGCTGGGTGGCGGCGAGATCGCCGGCCTGCTGCAGTTCCAGGGCAGCGACCTGACCGAGGGCCGCAACCTGCTGGGCCGCATGGCCCTGGCCATTGGCGACTCGCTGAACGAGCAAAACAACCTGGGCCTGACGCTGTCGGGACAAAGCGGCAGCAATCTGTTCAAGCTGTCCATGGTCAGCAACGGCTCGACCACGGGCGCGCAGTGGACCGGCGCCACCACGCCGACGACCACGGTGGTCGACTCCAGCCAGCTCAAGGCATCCGACTACCAGATCGTCTTCGGCAGCACGGCCCCAGCTGGCAAGGTCATCCGCCTGTCGGACGGCAAGGTCACGGACTTCACCGACATGACCGACCTGAGCTCCAAGGAGATCGACGGCCTGCGCTTCGACCTCAAGGCCGAAGGCGTGTCGGGCAACACCGTGCTGTTCCGCCCCATGGCGGCGGGCGCCCACGACATCCAGGCCGCCGTGCACTCGCCCAACGACCTGGCCGTGGCCAACCCCGTGGCGGCCAGCATCAAATCCCTGGGCGACGCCACCCTGCAAATGGGCGGCATCCAGGTCAGTGCCGGCTTCAACATGGCAGGCTTTGCTGGCGCTGAGGTGTCGTTCAGCAAGAACGCCACCGGTCAGCTGGAATACACCATCACCCCGGCACCCGCAGGCGGCATTCCCGCCACCGGCCTCTACACCTCCGGCCAGCCGATCCAGCTGGCACCGGGCCTGCAGGTCAAGATCACCGGCACGCCCGCCATCAACGGAACCACCAGCGACAAGGTCACGCTGGGCAAGGCCACCGACCCGCAATACGGCACGGCCTATCAGCGCGATGCGGGCAATGCCAGCTCCTTCCTGGCGCTGCGCGACAGCAAGCTCTTCGATGGCTCGACCACGCTGAGCGACGGTTTTTCCACCGCCATGGCCCAGGTCGGAACGCGCACGCAGAGCGCGCAGTACGCGGCCAAGCTGTCCGAGACCATTGCCAAGAACCTGGAGGCGGACCGCACGGCCGTCTCGGGCGTGAACCTCGACGAAGAGGCCGCCAAGCTGCTGCAGTACCAGCAGTCCTACCAGGCCTCGGCCAAGATGCTGCAGGTCGCGCAAAGCATTTTCGACAGCGTTCTGCAGACCGTAGGCCGCTGATCACAGGACAGGAGCATTCCACCATGAGCATCTCCCGCATTGGCACGGCCAACATGTACGAAAGCACCATCAACAACCTGAACTCGCGCAACACGAGTCTGGTGGACCTGATGGAAAAGACCACCTCCGGCAAGCGCGTGGTGCGCGCCAGCGACGACCCCGTGGCCGCCGCACAGGCCGAACGCGCACTCACGCGCATCTCCCGCTCGGAAAACGACCAGCGCGTGCTGGGCCTGCAGCGCGATGTGATGGCCCAGGGCGAATCCAAGCTGGGCACAGCCCAGGACGCGCTCAAGGACTTCCGCGACCTGATCCTGCAGTCCGGCAATGGCTCCTATGACCAGAAGGCGCGCGATGCGCTGGTGCAGCAGCTCGAGAGCCTGCGCAACCAGGTGCTGAGCTACGCCAATGCCAAGGACTCCAACGGCCTGCCCATCTTCCGCGGGCTGGGCAGCAAGGAAGATCCTCTTGTCAACAACACCCCCGGCGCCAACTCCCAGTTGCAGCCAGGCCAGGCCACGGGCAGCGAGAACGGCCTGCCGCTGGCGCTGGACGGCTTTGCGACCTGGATGAACGTGCCCACGGGCAACGGCGTCTTCGCCGTGTCGCGCCAGTCGCCCACGGGCAGCTCGGCCTATGCCGACCTGGGCACGGTGTCGGACCCCAGCGCCATCACGGGCGCCAGCTACACCCTGAATTTCACCAAGGACGCCACGACGGGCGCCCTGAGCTACACCGTCACCTCCGGTGGCACGACCGGTGCGGCCGTTCCCTACACGGCCGGCGACAGCATCACCGTGGGCGGCATGTCGATGAAGATTTCGGGCAACCTGGCCACGGGCGACAGCTTCACGCTGGGCCCCAGCCAGCGCACCGACCTGTTCAGCGTGCTGGACAACGTGATCGCGGGCGTGAAGAACGGCGCCACCGATGCCGGCGCCATGCAGCAGGCGCTGGGCCGCGGCCTCAACGAACTCGATGCCGGCATGAGCCGTGTCCAGGCCATGCGCAGCTTCGCCGGCGACCAGCTCAACCGCGCCGACCGCCTTGAAGACGACATGAAGAACCAGGCGGACCAGCAGGAAGCGGCGCGTTCGCGGGCCGAAGACATCGATATGATCAAGGCCCTCTCCGATGTGGACATGCAGAAGGTGGGCATGCAGGCGGCCTTGCAGTCCTATGCCTCGATCCAGAAACTGTCACTGTTCAACTTCATCAACTGATAGCCACCCGCGCATGCATCCATGGTCCAGTCCGTCCTGAGCTCTCTGACCCTCGGCTATAGGCCGCTCTGGAACCAGGCCCGCCGTCTGGCGGGCGTGCAGCTTTATCTTCACGAGGAACCCGGCGTCCAGGCCGACGTGGCCCACCTGCTGCGCATACTGCGCGAGACCTGGGGCACGCAGTCGCCGCCGGTACTTCTGTCGCCCCAGTCGCGCCAGGTGCTGTGCGACCTGCTGGAAAACGCCTCCAAGGGCAGCCCCTGGATCGAGGTGCGCGGCGACTGGCTGCAGGACTCCGCCATCTACGACCTGGTGCGCCAGGCCCATGCCCGCGGCCTGATGCTGGTGTGGCGCGGGCCGCTGTCCGATGTGCCCGACGCCCAGGCCGCCCACTGGTTTGCCAGCAGCCTGCTGCACCTGCCGCCCGAAGGCGCTTCGGGCATGCAAAACCAGACAGCGCTTGCGCTGCAACAGGCCGCGCAGGCAGCCCAGGCACCGACCAAGCTGCAGGCCCTGAAGCAGGCCGCCAGGCCCGCGCCCACCCTGCCGCCCCTGCAACTGCTGGGCGGCCAGATGTATGAGGGGCTGGACAGCCTGGCCCTGACCGATCTGTGCCTGGACAGCTTCCATGCGGGCGCCATCGCCGGCTGGCCCGTGGCCGATACGCTGCATGCCCAGCGCCATCACGCCGCCCTGCCCAGCCGCGACACCGTGCTCGCACTGATGCGCGCCGTCGATGCCGAGCAATCGATCGAGGCCTTCGAGCAGATCCTGGGCGAGGACCCCATCCTGGCCTATCGCTTCATGCTCTACACCAACTCCGCAGCCCTGGGCCTGCGGGGCAATGTGGACTCGCTGCGCCGCGGCCTGGTGATGCTGGGATACGGCACGCTGCAGCGCTGGCTGTCCGACCAGCTGCCCCACGCCTGCACCGAGCCCAGCCTGGTGCCCGTGCGCACCGCCATCCGGCTGCGCGCCAGCCTGACCGAGCGACTGATCGAGGCCGGCATCAGCCACGACCTGCAGCGCGAGGTCTATCTGCTGGGCCTGCTCTCGCAGCTGGACCAGCTGCTGGGCGAACCCCTGCCCACCGCGCTGCGCCGCATTCCCGTGTCCGAGCGCGTCTTCGACGCCGCAGTGACGCGCACCGGCCCCTACGCGCCGGCCCTGCTCATGGCCATTGCGCTGGAGTCCGACGATCCCGCACCGATTCGCCAGCTGCGCGAAGAACACGCCTTCGAGATCGAGGACGTGAACCGCATCCTGCTGCGCATGCTCAGCGAACTGCAGGTGCAGCCCGCGCCTGCGGCCTGATCAGTCCACAGCGGCCGGGTGGGAAGCCTCAGCCGCCGCTGGCATCCGCAGATTCCGCCCATAAAAAAACCGCCTGAACATCAGGCGGTTTTTTTGTGGCCGGCAGGAAGGCTGCGGATGCAGCTCCTGCCGATCTGCCCTGCTCAATGCATGGCGTGGGGCTGGCCGTCGAACATGTGCTCGAACTGTGCCAGCCAGGGCTCGGCCAGCGTGCGGATCTGGGCATCGTTGCGCAGGATACGCTGCATGATGCGGGCCTTCTCCTTGCGCTGATCGGGCGCCAGCGGCTCGTCATGCGACTTGAGCCGCAGCTGCTCGATCAGCACGGCACAGGTGCCCTCGTAGCGCGTCACCCCCTCCCAATCCTTGTTCTGTGCGGCCTGCAGCATCTTGGCGCTGCTGTCTTCTATGGCACGGTAAAAGTCAATCAATGTCAGCTCCATTTCTAGGTCCCGGCAACGGCTGGCGTGTTGGCGATGTCGCGCCAACCATGGGCAATCGGAGCCAGCACATCCTGCGCGCTTTGCAGCAGCGCCGTGTCGTTGCGCAGATTGGCCAGCGTCAGCTGGGTGATGCTGTAGTCGTAGACGGAAATCAGGTTCTGGGCCAGCTCGCCACCTTCATCGGGATTGACGGAGGCCTTCAGGCCTTCTTCCAGAATGCGCACGGCCTTGCCGATCTGCACACCCTTCTCGCCGATGTCGCCACGCTGCATGGCTCCCTTGGCCGCGTTCAGCGCTTTTTCGAGCGCATCGAACAGCAGCTGGATCAGCTGGTGGGGCGATGCGCCGTCCACGGACGACTGGACGCCGACCTGGGCGTAGGCACTTGCAGCACGGCGGTTGAGCGATGTGTACATGTTCGTTTCCTTGATGTCTTGTTCTTCGGCTGCAATGCCTGAAAATTTAGAGGCACCGGGCATTGGTTACAGAAAACACGACCGCCGCTCCGCATGGCTCCTATTTATTCCACTGGGAAACCTGCTGGTTCATGTAGGCACTGAGCGCCGAGTAGCCGCTCATCTTCTTGTCCAGCGACGCGTACTGCTCACGCAGGCGCTTTTCCAGCGAATCGGCCTGGTCGTTGATCCGGTCCTGGGACTTGCCGTTGCTCTTCTTGAGCTCCTGCAGGCTCTTGCTCTTGGTGTCGAAGGTGCCATCGAATTCCAGCGCCTTGCGCGTGAAATCCTTCATGCGCGCGGCCAGGCCCTGCGTATCAGGCTGCCCGTCCGTTCCCACCGCGGCAAACATCTTGCTCATGGACTCGGGGTCCTTCAGCGCTGCGTCCAGCTTGGTCTTGTCGCTTGCCGTCGTACCGAAGGCCAGCTTGCCGCCCTTCTGGATCTGTATGCCCATGTCCGACAGGCGCTTGAGCGTGTCCGCGCCGCCAGCAACCGTACCCGAGACCACGCTGCGCAGGCTGTTGGTCATGCCCACCGTGGTGGAGTCCCCCTGCAGCACGCCGGCCGCCTTGCTTTCGGCGTCGTACTTGGTCGAACTGGCCAACGCGTCATTGAGCCCGTTGTAGGCATCCATGAAGGCCTGGATCTTCTTCTTCATGCCCTCAGTGTCCGAGGACACCGTCACCGTCACCGGGGTGGCCGCCGCCGTCACCTGGTTCACGGTGATGTTCAGGCCAGGCACGGTCTGCTTGAACTCGTTGGTGGTCGATTGCACAGTGATGCCGTTGACATTGATCTCGGCATTCTGGGCGTACTGCGCCACGGAGCCCGTGGTTGCCTTGCCGTTGAAGGCCAGGGCCGACAGGCTGGAATCGCCGCTGGCACCGACCGTGAAGCCGGCATCGGCACCCGTGGCACGCGAGCGCAGCACCAGGCGTTCACCCTGGGCATCCTTGAGCACCGACGCCACCACGCCCGTGCCCTTGCTATTGATGGCCTGGACCACGTCTTCCAGCTTGGCACCGGCCGCGATATCGATCTCCACGGGAGTGCCGGGATTGCTGAACTGGTCGCCAGTCTTGTCCCAGCTGCCCATGGTGATGGTGAGCTTGCCAGCCCCGAACTGGGTGGCCGTCGGCATGACACCGGTCGCCACAGACTGGCTGCGCGCCAGTTGCGTCACCGAGATCACCGAAGATCCGGGCAGTGCATTGGCATCCGTCACCGTGGCAGTCACGGCCGTATTGGTCGAGGTGGCATTGGATAAACGCCACGTATCAGCGTCGGCAAGGGAAGTGGCCGCGTCCTGAAGCGTGGACATCAGGGACTTGATCTGCCCGAACGTGGATATCTTGGAATCCAGGACAGACGCTTTTTGCTGAAGCGGAACCAGTGACTGCCTTTGCAGGGCCACCAGTTTGGCGATCATCGTCTCGTCCAGGCCGCTGCCGCTGATGCCAGCTGAACTCAAGGTGGCCATGACCATCCCTTTCTAAGTGCAGAACACCTCCGCGCCATAGCGCAGAGCGCGTCCTTGCGAACACGCACACCAAATGCCCGAGAGCATTCCCCGGTATCTTATCGACCGGTTTTTCTGGAACCTGAGGCTTTTTTGGCCACGCCCCGCGCAGCCAGGCTCAAAGCCCCGCGGGCTCCCTCTTACTGGATCAGCTTGAGCACCGACTGGGGCAGTTGGTTGGCCTGGGCCACCATGGCTGTGCCGGCCTGCTGCAGGATCTGCGTGCGGCTCAGGTTGGCGGTTTCGGCAGCGAAGTCGGCATCCATGATGCGCGAGCGTGCGGATGCGGTGTTCTCTGCAGCCACCTGCAGGTTGGAGATCACGGCCTCAAAGCGGTTCTGGGCGGCACCGAAGGTGGCGCGTGTGTTGTTGACCAGATCCAGGGCGGTGTCGATGGCAGCCATGGACAGGCGGGCATCAGGGGCCGAGCTGCCCGCGCCGAGCAGCGAGCCCAGGGCTCCACCCAGGGAGGGCGGCGTGCCGCCGGTAATGGCCAGGCCGCCGGGCGTTGTGCCCGTCAGGTTGACGGCCATGATCGTGATCTGGTTGTCGGCGCCGGTATTGGCACCCACCTGGAACACGGTGGCATTGTTGTTGTCCAGCAGCTGGCGGCCGTTGAAGCTGGTGCTGCCGACGATACGGGCGATTTCCTGGGCCAGTTGCTTGAACTCCTTGTCCAGCGAACCACGGTCCGTCGTGCCGTTGGTGTCGTTGGCGGCCTGCACGGCCAGCTCACGCATGCGCTGCAGGTTGTCGCTGAGCTTGCCCAGCGCGCCTTCAGCCGTCTGCGCCATGGAAATGCCGTCATTGGCATTGCGCATGGCCACATTCATGCCGCGTACCTGAGCGTTCATGCGCTCGGCAATGGCCAGACCCGCCGCGTCGTCCTTTGCACTGTTGACACGCAGACCCGAGGACAGGCGCTGCATGGTCGTGCTCAGCGACGACTGGGATGTGCTGAGATTGCGCTGGGCGTTAAGCGAAACAAGATTGGTGTTGATGATGGATGCCATGGGGCAGCTCCTCGTTAGGCATGAACAATGGCCAACCGTTCGACGACCCCAAGCCGCCAGAACGCCAGAAAGCACGCCAGGACTTCCAGCTCTGCCTATCTGATGCCAACGATTGTGCGGAAAAGCCCCTGCGCCAAAGCGCCGATAAAGCCCATGATCGGACGCCAATTCACCCTTCGTGTACGTGTCAAGGACATGGGTAACAACTCAGCTCACAGACATGGGTAACACTTCAAGCTCACATAGTCCTTCTGGGGTCCTCGCACATCCTCTTCGTTGAAGCAGCCCAGTCGCACCGGCCCCAGATACACATCCCACTGGCCAGCGGCCACCTCCTGCATCCCGATCCACTGCCCCGCCAGCAGGTAGCCTATGTAGACCCGCAGCGCTCGCCAGTAAATCAGGCCGTTGTGGCTGACTCGAACTCGTTCCCAATGCTTCGGGTACTGCAGCTCGGGTAGCTTTGAGGGGTATGGCCTGGCCGAGTCGCTGTAGTGCTGGGCCGGCATGCTTTGCTGCAAGGCCTCATGCGGGCGCTGCTGGTTGTAGTGCTCCACAAAGGCATCGAGCTGCATCTGCAATGCCGCTTTGTCCGCCGCAGGCTCTTTGCCCAGGGCATGCTTGAGCGTGCGGTGCATCCGCTCGTGGCGACCGTTTTGCTGTGGCTTGCCCCTCTCGATGCGCTCCGGCCTGATGCCCAGCCTTATCCACCATATCGCCAGGCGTGACAGGCCCGCCACGCCAGTAGTCGCGAACGGCGGACCGTTGTCACTGCGTATGCGCTCGGGCAGTCCGTATTGCCGAAACACCTGTTCAAAGCTGCGTTTGGCATCCTCGTAGTTGGGGCTGTCGTAGACATGCACGGCCAGCAAATAGCGGCTGGCGTGGTCCATGATGGTCAATGGATAGCACCAGTGACCATCGGCTGTCTTGAACTGGCCTTTGTAGTCTGCACTCCATTGGGCTGCTTGCTCGTTCGCAAGGGCTGGGCCGTAGGCACCGAGCGTCTGCGTACACGCCTGCTGCAAACAAGCCCCTCAGCCTTCAGCACGTTGTAGATGGTGGTTTTGCTGGGTGTCTCCTGTGGGCCCCAACGCTGCAGGAGCAAAGCGTGCAGCTTCTTGGGCCCCATCTGTGACCTTTGCTGCGTGCGCAGCTCAATGATGGCCCGGCGCTGTGCATAGCTGATCGCCTGATTGTTCCCGTGGGGCCTGCGACTGCGTTCTTGCAATCCATCCATGCCCAGTTGGCGGTAACGCTCAACCCACTTGTAGGCCGTCTTGCGGCTGATGCCGTAGCGCCTGCACAGCTCGCTCAGCGGCACGCCACTGCGCAGATGGTCGGCTATGAAGACCAGTTTCTCGTCCATGGGTGCGCACTCCTTCCAGGGCATGGTGATCGCTCCTTGGCTGCTGTTGGCTACAGCTGCCAAGCTTGGATCTGTTACCCATGTCCTTGTACTGATGTGTCACCTATGAGTGTGAGTCGTACCTCGAACACCCTCTTCGCCCACTCTTTCGGCCATAAAAAAAAACCCAGGCAGATGCCTGGGGTCTGGAGAATTCCGGCCGCCTCCTGCTTGGGAAGGCAGCCGGACTCGTACTACGATCAGCGCAGCAGGGCCAGAACGCCCTGGGGCAGCTGGTTGGCCTGGGCCACCATCGCCGTGCCGGCTTGCTGCAGGATCTGCGAGCGGCTCAGGTTGGCGGTTTCCGAAGCGAAGTCGGCATCCATGATGCGGCTACGGGCCGAAGCGGTGTTCTCGGAAGCCACTTGCAGGTTCGAGACCACGGCCTCGAAGCGGTTCTGCGTGGCACCCAGCACGGCGCGCTCGGAGTTGACCGTGTCCAGGGCCGTGTCCAGGTTGCTGATCACGGTGGCCAGGGCAGTCGCGGTCAGGGCCGTGGTGGCGTCGGAGCCGATCGAAGCGCTGGTGATGTTGCCGATATCGGTGTTCGTGCCCAGATTGCTCGTGGTGACGGTGATCGAATCGTTGGCCGAAGTGTTGGCGCCCACTTGGAAGTTGATGGCACCGGCATCGGTGCTCAGGATCTTCTTGCCGTTGAAATCAGCGCCCTTGATCACGCGGTCGATTTCCTTGCCCAGCTCGACGAATTCCTTGTTCAGCGAAACCTGGTCCTTGGCGCCGTTGGTGCCGTTACGGGCCTGCACAGCCAGTTCACGCATACGCTGCAGAGCGTCGGTCACCTTGGACAGGGCGCCTTCAGCGGTCTGCGCCATCGACACGCCATCGTTGGCGTTGCGCACTGCCACGTTCATGCCGCGGACCTGGGCATTCATGCGTTCTGCGATGGCCAGGCCAGCGGCGTCATCCTTGGCGCTGTTGACGCGCAGGCCGGAGGACAGGCGCTGCATGGTGGTGGACAGCGAGCTTTGCGAAGTAGCCAGGTTGCGCTGGGCGTTCAGCGATTGCACGTTGGTGTTGATAGACATGGCCATGGTGACAACTCCTAGTAAAGTCAGTTACGTCGCCGCCACGGTGCCCTCGCTTATCGCAAGGCGGGCGGCGGCGGCCCAATCCGACCATCGGCCGCTTTCACATCGAATTACGCGGCTTTTGGTGGGCTCAGGACTTTTTGTCCCTCTGCTGAGTTGGTTTTCGGAGCTGCCCCGGCGAACTTTAGGGGGACTTCACAAGATTTTTTGCACCGCGCGGCATGGCCCATCCGCGCGGTGCCTGATTCGCTGTTACAAAACGGGCGCCACGGGAGCGGCCAGACCCAGATCCTCATAGGAGACACGCAGATCCACAGGCTCCTGTCCCTGGCACCAGCGGGCCCAGGCCTGGCGCATCCCCATCGCCACCGAGCGCGCCACGATGTCTGCCTGTTGCGGCTCCAGGTCCTGCAGGCGTGCGCGCAGCCCCTGGCGTATCTGCTGCAGCTGCGGCAAATGTGCCTGCCAGTACGCAGCCTGGTCCAGCAGTTGCGCCAGGTCCCGCGCTGCAAAGCCCTGGTCCAGGCCCACACGAGCCATCACTTCGGCCGACTGCCGCCCCGCCAGCAGCTCCCCCATCAGCGTCAGAGTGGGCACGCCCATCCACAGGGCGTGGTTGGTGACCACTCCGCCCGTAAAAGGCAAGGTATCCAGGCAGATGTCTATGTCATGGTGGGCACGCAGATAGTGCTCGAACCCCATCTGCTCCACAAAATCGACGCGCTGCGCGGCCACGCCCTCCTCGGCCAGCCAGTCACGCAGGTGCTGCGGAGGACCGGAACGGGGACAGGCCGCGATCTTCAGCCGCGCCGTGGGCAGGGCGCGCAGCACCTCACCCCAGACAGAAACCACCTTGCGGTTGATCTTGGACAAACGGTTGAAGGAGCCAAACGTCAAATGCCCGTTGCGCAGCGCCGGCAGTGGTGCCACGGGCTCCTGGTGGATGCCTCCGTCGAAGACATAGGCCAGCGGAACACGCATCAGCCGCTCCGTCAGCTGGGTCTTTAGCAACTCATCTTCCAGGATCAGGTCGCTGAGCACGATGTAGTCCATGGTTTCCAGCCCAGTGCTGCCGGGGTTGCCTATCCAGGTCACTTGCAGCGGCGCGGGCCGGGCTGCGAATACATCCAGCCTGTGCCCCCGCGTATGGCCGCTGAGGTCAAACAGGATGTCAATACCGTCGGCCTGCACCAGATTGACCATCGACTGCACATTCATATCCCGGATACCGCGCCATAGCTGGAACAGTCCCTGGAATTCCTTGGTAACCCCGTCGTGGATCTCGTTGTTGCAATAGGCAACGCACACCAAATCATCACGCCGCGACAGCTCCCGCATTACCGGCAGAAAGAACTTGGCCGCCGCGTGGCTGCGCAGATCGCCCGATACAAAGCCCACGCGCAATGTCTTGCCTGGCTCACGGGCGTTTTCATGCCGCCCCGCCATGCGCTGCCGCATGAGCGCGCCATATTCCCGGTTGGCACGCCCCACCGAGTCTGCACTGGCATCAGGCGAATGGAGCATGGCGAACAGCCTTGCGCTGTAGGCGGGCTTGTAGTCCGGGTGCAGCCTCACCAGATCGTCGAGTTGCTGCCTATGGCGCAGGGCATCACCGCAGCGGTCCCAGTAGGCAGCGCGCTGAAACATCAGTTCGCGGTCACCGGGAAGGCGTTCCAACGCCTCGCACAGGGCCTGATCGAGCCGGGGCAGGTCATGTGTTTCCAGCAGCACCTGGCAGCGAAGCATGTGGGCGCGGGCACTGCCGGGCTCGATTCGCAGTGCCTGCTCAAGCAGTTCCAGCGCCTGTGCCCATTTCTTCTGGGCGAACAACGTGAAGGCGGTCTCGCAGTGGAGCACCACATTGTCGGGGCGCAGTTGCAGTGCTTTGCTCAGGCAGGTTTCGGCTTCTTCCAGCCGACCGCCCGCACACAGCAGCAGCGCAAGCTGCAACAGCAGCTCCAGGCTCTCAGGCTTGATCTGAAGGGCCATGCGATACGCGGTTTCAGCCTGCAATGCCCAACCCGCCTGTCCCAGCACACGGGCACTGGCCAGGCACAGGCGCAGATCCTCGGGCCGCTGCTGCATGAGCAGCACCAGGAACTGTGCGCACTCCTGCAGCCTGCCGGTGTTCTGCAACGCGCCAGTCAGCCGGGACAAGGTGTCCACATCCTCAGGATCGAGCAGCAGTGCGTTCACATAGCAGGGCAGGCTGTCTTCGATGCGGTCCTGGGCGCACAAGGCATCCCCCAGATGTGCGAAGGCCTGGGTCCAATGCGGCCGCAGCGCCAACGCCGCACGCATTGCCCGCTCGGCCTCGGCCGCGTAGCCTGCCTGCAGGCAGATGCCCCCCAGGTTGAACTGCACCTCGGCATCGCGCGGCAGCAGGCTGGCCGCCTGGCGCGCTGCCTGCAGGGCGGCCTCGATGCGCCCCCCCGCGTGATCGGCTGCCGCCTTGAGTTTCCAGACCAGGCCGCTTTTGGGATATTGGCGCACCAGCGAACCCGCCAGCTGGCTGACCTCGGCATGCTCGCGTTGCGCAAACAGCTGCATCAGCAGGCGCAGCTGCGCCTCGGGCACACGGCCTCGGCCATCGCCGACAGCAGGTGCCATCTCGGGCTCGGCCGGCCCCAGCGGCCAACGCGCGGCCTGCTCTTCCAAAAAAGCCGCGGCCTGCGCGCCCTGCACCAGGGCCACATCCTTTTCCAGCTGCTCCAGAGCGATCTCCTGCATGCCGTTGGCCCGGGCCACGTCGATCAGCGAGATGGCCATGTCCAGCAGGCTCTCGCGGATCAGCATGTGGATGTACAGGCGCCAATAGCTGAAGTCTGCAGGCCGCACACCGATGGCCGCCTCCAGATACGGAAGCGCCTCGGCACTGCGCAGTTGGTGCAGCCCCAGCAGCAGCCCCATGCCATGCAGGGCCTCGGCATGGCCGGGAGCCTGTTCGAGAACCTGGGCATAGGCCTCCTGTGCCTGCTCGAAATTCCACTGGTCGTGCAACTGGCGGGCATGCTGCAAAAGCTCGGTTGTATTCATTTTGATCATCAAGGTTGCGGGCAGACGCCCCACCACAGGCCCGGCACCCAGGCCGACACCCGCACAAATGCCGCCATCGTGCAGGCAAGCCGGCAGGCACGGCCCCCGGATAAGCGGGCGCAAACCGCATTTCTTCCACCTTTGCCAGACGGACCGGTCACCAGCTGCTACAAAACAGGAAGCACGCCACGTGGCTGTATGCCATCATCCCCGGCTTCGCACGGACACAATCGCCTCTCGCAGCATCGGAACAGGCCCCGCTTTTACCTACAGTTCCAACCTTCCGGCGCAGGAGGGCTCTGCGAAAATTCATCGAAGCGTTTGCCCTCATAGGCAGGTGCGCAGCTCTTTTTCAGGAACATATCCCATGCCCTCCATTGACCAATTCATCGAAAGCTTTCTGACCGCCGTGGACTTCCAGGAAGCCGTAGCAGTCACCCCTGACACCGAACTCAGGAGCCTGCCCGAGTGGGACTCGCTGGCCGCGCTGGGCGTGATCGTCATGTTCGACGTCGACTACGGCAAGACCATCACGGGCGACGATCTCAAGAACTGCTCGACCATCACCGATCTCTACAAGCTGCTGGGCTAACGCCATGACGCTGTCTACTCTGCATAACGTCCGCTTCGCAGGCATGGCCAGTTGCGTGCCGCGGCATGTCGTGCACAACATCAACGACGTCCCGCCCCATCTGCGCTCCGAACGTGAACGCCTGGTGCGCAACATCGGTATCGAGACGCGCAGAGTCTGCCCGAGCTGGCAATGTTTCTCGGATCTTGCCTTTGAAGCAGCGGAAAAGCTGCTGGCGGAATTACAGTGGGCACGCGACGAGATAGATGCCTTGATCGTCGTCACGCAGTCACCAGACTATCTGACTCCTGCTACAGCCATCATCCTGCAGGACCGCCTCGGACTGCCACACAGCACCGTGGCTTTTGACGTCAATCTCGGATGCTCAGGCTACCCGTTTGCCTTGCAGATCCTCGGCAGCATGATCGCCTCGGGAGTAGTCAAAAAAGGCCTGGTACTTCTCGGCGACCGCTCCAGTTACAAGCACAAGGACTCACTCAAGGATCCACTATTCTCCGATGCCGCCACCGCGACTGCACTTGAGCATCGGCATGGCGTAGCGCCCATGCACTTCGACCTCAACAGTGACGGCAGCGGCCACAAAGCCATCATGGTGCCTGTGGGCGGGCACCGCCAGCCATTCGAGCTGGAGCACGCGATCGCTCACAAAGCAGAGGACGGCTTTTGGTATTCCAATCTTGACCTCGTGCTAGACGGCCCCGCCGTTCTGAGCTTTTCCACTCAGCGCGTCCCTCCCATGGTCGAACGTCTGATGGACTATGCGCACACGCCCAAGGAGACAATCGACTACTTTGTCTTCCACCAAGCCAACCGCATGATCAACGAAACCATCCGCAAAAAGCTCGGGCTGGCCCCGGAGAAAGTGCCTTCTTCCCTGCGGGAGTTTGGCAATACCAGTGGAGCCTCGCTGCCGGTCACGGTGACCACAAGGCTCAACGAAACGTTGGTACAGGGCCGGCACCGCCTACTGCTATGCGGCTTCGGGGTCGGCCTGTCCTGGGGGGGGCCATCGTGGACATCGAATCGGCCTGCTTTCCAGCCCTGATTGAAGCATGATGGAGCATGATCCATTCTCACTGGCCGGAAAGCGCATCCTGGTCACGGGTGCATCGTCAGGCATAGGCAGGCAGACTGCGCTGAGCTGCGCGCAAATGGGAGCGCAATTGGTAGTCACCGGCCGTGACCCCCAGCGTCTGCATGCCACGCTCGAAACACTCGAAGGCAGCGGCCATCTGTCCGTTGTAGCCGACCTCACAGAGTCCACCGCTTTGGAGGCACTTGCGGTACAAGCGGGCGTTGTTGACGGCATTGTGCATGCGGCAGGCATATCCAAGCTGACGCCTTTTCGCCTTATTAGCCAGCCGCATCTGGAAGAGATGTTCACCCACAACACCTATGCACCCATGCTGCTGACACGCATGCTGCTTGCTAAGAAGCGCATCTTAGCAGGGGGATCCATTGTTTTCATATCGGCGCTCTCCTCGCACAGTGGCGCACTCGCGACCTCCGCCTATGCGGCAAGCAAATCGGCGCTTCTGGGTGCCATGCGCTCGCTCGCGCTGGAAGTGGCAAAGCAAGGGATACGTGCCAACTGCATTGCTCCCGGCTATGTGCGTACGCCCATGCTCGATGAACTGGCACAGAGCGGCGGAAAAATGGATGAGTTGTTCGCTCTGACGCCCCTTGGCATGGGAGAACCTGAGGACGTGGCTCATGCTGCCGTTTTCTTTTTGTCAGATGCGAGCCGCTGGATTACTCGTAACTACTTCATTCTCGACGGCGGACTGAGCACGCCCATGGATATCTACGCATGAGCGGTTCGGCCCCCTATCCCTTTTCCGTAATGGGCAAGTCGTTCCTGATCACGGGTGCCTCATCCGGCCTGGGCCGGCATCTTGCCGAAACCCTGGCACGACGCGGAGCGCGTCTGGTTATTACCGGACGCGATGAATCACGCCTTCAAGCAAGCTATGACGCACTACGAGGCGAGGAACATGTGCAGGTTTTGGCGGACCTCACCCTGGCGGCAGACCGTGATCGGCTGGTTCAGGCTGCGGGCAACCTGGACGGCATGGTGCACTGTACCGGCCTGCAAAGACATTGCCCCGTCCGCCAACTGAGCGAGGCCGTAATGACGCAAATGTACGAAGTCAACTTCCTGGCACCCGTGATGCTGACTCAACGCCTGCTGCAAGCCAATGCCATCCGGCAGCGGGGCTCAATCATCTTCATGCTATCCACGGCAGCACATATCGGCACTCGCGGACTTGGCCCCTACTCGGCGATGAAGTCAGCACTGATGGGTATCATCAAGTGCCTGGCGCTTGAGCAGGCCAAGCGAGGTATCCGCGTCAATGGCATATCCCCTTCGGCCATCGCCACGCCAATGTGGGAGGCGCATCAGGATCTGCTCGAACAACAGAGGGCCCGACATCCTCTCGGCCTGGGTCGGCCCGATGACGTGGCCAACGGCGCCGTCTACCTATTGTCCGATGCCAGCCGCTGGTTGACGGGCACCAGTCTTGTCATGGATGGTGGAGCGGTAATCTGATGAAGAAGGTCTACATCATTGGAGCCGGAGGCTGGGGACGCGAAGTATTGGTACAGATGCGCGACTCGCTTGAGTGCGACAGCAAGTGGACGATTGCAGGCTTTCTCGATACGCGCCCCCACATACTCGACGGCATCGACTGCGGCGCAGCTGTTGTCGGAAACCCCCTGACCCACACTCCTCGGCACGATGAATTCTTTGTCTGCGCCATCGGCTTGCCCCGCCCACGCCAGCAATTTACCCAGCCCCTGCTCGGCAGAGGAGGTGAGTTTATCCACATCCGCACGCCCTACAACACGCATGGCTACCTGAGCGCACGCGTACACTTGGGCACGGGTTGTTTCTGGGCCGCTCGTGTACAGATCAGCCCTGATGTCTGGATCGGCGATTTTGCCAATATTCATAGCGGCACGATCATAGGCCATGATGCGCGCATTGGCAGATACGCACAGATTGGCGCAATGACCTTTATCGGGGGCGGCGCACAGATCGGCGATTTCGCCATCGTACATCCAAACGCGACAGTCACCCCTGGCGTTCAAATCGGCGAAGGGGCTACGGTGGGTGCCGGCGCGGTCGTTCTAAAAAACGTTGCAGCTGGCGCCACGGTATTCGGCAATCCCGCTCGCGTAATTTTCTAGCGATTCACAGGCAATAGGACTTACTATGCGCTCGCGCATGCTTCCGAAATATTATATATCACAGAGCAACTTCGAGAGAGAAAGAAGCAAGATTTTTCGAAATGCCTGGGTATTTGCCGGTTTGTCGAACCTGCTTCCAGAAAACCATTCATTTATAACGCGAAAAATTGCCGGAATTCCGATTGTTATTCAAAACTTCAAAGGCCAACTACGCGCCTTCGAAAACATCTGCCTACATCGCGGAGCCCCTTTGCAGAAGGGGCCCAGCGGTATACGCCCTTTAATTTGTGCTTACCACGCCTGGAGCTATGACAGCGAAGGCCACGTAAAGAATATCCCGGACTGCGATATCATCTACCACTTGGATCCGTGCGAAAAAAGTACGTTGAAGCTCCGCGAATTCTCACTTCAACAAATCGGCCAGTTGCTTTTCATCAATATTTCCCATGATCCCATGCCGATTGAGGAGCAGTTCACACCGGAGTTCATTGACCTACTGCGCGGCAGCTCCGAGTTTTATGACAGCGAGGTTATGACAACCACCTGGCACGCCAATTTCAACTGGAAACTTGCGCAAGAGAATCTGCGCGACCTAAACCATGTGAAGTACGTGCATGCCAAGAGCCTGTCCAAGGTTTCTCATTTCGCCATCACAGCGGAAGATGCCAGCTCCATCGAATCAGATTTGATTGACCTTTCCACCAAGGCGCTCCGCCAAGAAATGAGAAAGTTCAGTCATGGCGGACCCGAGGGACACAACCATTTCACCACCCATTTTCCCTGGATGGAGAAAGTGGAACGCTGGGGCAATATCGACAGCTATTTTAACTGGCTTGCATACCCAAATTTACATATAGCAAGTGGCAACGGTGGATACTCATTTACCATTGAAAATTACATACCCATAGCTCCCGGAAAAACGGACGTGGAAATTTTTTTCATGACGGGAAGAAAAAAAATCAACTACGCCGATTCATATCAGGTCCTGCTGTCACACATGCATTACAGCAAGCAGATTCTCGGTGAAGACATCGAAATCCTTGAGGCCATTCAATCGGGACTACACAATGAAGCGCCAGCTCCTTTTCAAGGGGCATACGAAAGCAAGAACCGGGAGATCGAGCGTTGGTACTCCATCTTGATGGAGACCGATCATGGCATATAGATGGATTATCGGCAGCGGCGCACAGTTGGATTTAGCCTTCTACGCTTGGGAAAAAGCATGCCCCGAAGAAAAGGTGGAACGCATCGAGATAAGACAGGGTTCAGATTTTACTTTTGATCTATCCATTTTTAGTAAACTGGAGCCACGCCAAGGCAAAGCATTCATCGCATTTGACGAACGTTTCGGAAATTTTAAACGAATGGAACTGATGCAAGCGGCGCTGGCCCGCGGGCTGTGTCTGGAGTCCTTCATCAGCTGCAATGCCAACATCGCGGATGACGCTTTGATCGGAATGAATACATTCATAGGCCCGCAGGTTTCAGTCGCACACGGGTGCCAAATAGGTTTCAACTCCGTCCTCCACGCTGGCGTAAATATTGGCGCACGAAGCAGGATCAAGGCTTCTTGCTGGATCGAAAGTGGTGTACAGATAGGCGCGGGTGTTGAAATAGGCGCCCACGCCATATTGCGTATGGGAACCTTGGTTGGTACGGGAGTGAAGATAGGCAAAGGATGTGAACTCGGCTGGCCGCGCCTTTACAGGCAAGATATTCCGGCCAAAACAATCTTTGACCCTCGGTATGACGAGCCCATCCATGTCTTTACAGACAGTGGCTCCGAATACGTGCCCCAACACGCACGATCCAAAAGCCAGGCACGCGACTAGCACTCACTTTCAATCATGATTTTTTCACAGGCTGTTTTTGTCCCTGATCTGGTGCATGACCAGAAAACCTACTATGCCGGTGGGCAGCGATCCATGTCCAACGGCTTCTTCAGCTTGGTCAAAGAACCTGTACGCCAAGCCTGCGGCATCGAGATCAGCCTGATGGGATCTGGAAAGGGATTCGGCTTTTCTACAAAGTCCCGGCAGGCCAGCCTAAGACAGTCGGAGTTCGATAACGTCCTTTTTCAGGATTTGGCTCGTGCAGGACATGACGGCCTACGGCCCTTCTGGGAAGCCACTTACCACCACATGGGTGAAGCGGCCACAGACTATCTCTTTGCACATATTCAACTCGATGCCCTCCTGATGGCATTTGATATGCCCCCCTGGCTCAGGCAGGCCTGCACAAATAGGGGCATACGGTTTCTCGACATGCGCCACTCGCCGCTGCGCTTCGGACGGGATCTCTACATCGCACTGAGAAGCAACGATCCCACGCTGCAAAGCCGCATGAAAGGATGGCAGACACCCGCCGAGGAACTTCGACTGGAAGCTTCGCTGCTTGCCGCCAATCTGCAAATACACCGCGGTCGGGGTGAAGAGAACCTGCGCTATCACTTCGACCTCGATGACTGCTTCGTCTTCGTGGGCCAACACCCGCTTGATCCTGCACTGTTGAAGGCAGACGGCTGCTACCGAGGGTATGCGGACCACGTGCAGCGGCTGCGTGAACTGGCGGCGGGGCGCAGGGCACTCTATCTACCGGACTGGAGCACTCACCTCAAGTCCGAGGAAAACCCCCTCAGCATGGCAGATCACGCGCGTTCCGCGCTGGCAGATGTTCTGGGCATGCCGGTACAGGCCTGCACCCAGAGCATTTACCAAGTGCTGGCCGCACACGAATCCCCGGTCCTTGCCGGCCTGAATGCACCCGCGCTGCAGGAAGCTGCCTGGTTTGACCAGGCGACTGCCTATCAAATGGAACCCGCATGCGTCCCGCTGACGTGTGAAGCCATACCTGCCAGCGAATCCTATGTCCAGGTCCACTTCCAGGATTTCATCGCCCCAGTCTTCTGGCATACCCTGCTCGCGCCCGATATGGTGGCACCGCGGACTCCCAGGCTCCCGGCTCTGAGCCGTCACTGCGGCCGAGAGATGCTAGATCTGTGGGGAGACTATGAAAAGGTCCTGACTTGGCAGCGAACCGTGCCGCTAGCCACTTTTGATCGCTCCGGTGGAGGTCTGCTGCGTGACCGCGTCGAGACTCTGGTTCAGCAACAGGCCAGGGCCGGATCTCCCCCCGGCCGGGAGGTGCAAGACAGCCCGTTCGCATCGGCACGCGCCATTGCCAAGCTTCACAATAGCAAGCTCGGCCAAACCGCCTATGTGCTCGGCAACGGACCCTCGCTGAACGGCTTCGATCTCTCCGAACTCATGGCGCGCGAATCCTTCTGGTGCAACCGTGCTTTCGAAATGGAACGACAAGGCATCGAGTTCCGACCTCGCTACTATTTCTGGGGCGATCAGATTGGTGCGCAAATGTTCGCCAACGACATTCTGACTGTGCAGGCCGGCCTCAAGTTCTTCCGGTCAGGCACCTACCAGATTCTCCGCAAGAATCACTCTGACAGATTGGCTTTACAGCCAGCCGTCTGGTACGACTGCCGTGAAACATTCGGCATGGACATGCACGACGACGCAGAGAATTTTTCTTACGATCCTGGCGTAATGCTGTTCTCGGGCTGGTCCGTTGTACTGGAGGCCATACAGTTCGCCTACTACATGGGCTATACCAGAGTCTACGTGGCGGGAGTGGACCTTGACTACTCAAAGGCCAACTATTTCTTCCCATCGAACGGCAATGATATTGGTGCCATGGACTGCACTCTGGACGCTATCGGCAAATCTTTCACCGTTGCCAGAAACCATTTCGAAAGAAATGGCCGGGTCCTCGCCAAGATTACGCAGTCCCCGAATCTGCCATTGGAGTTCTTTGACGATAGTTCGTTGATCCGGAGGCCCCTTGATGTCTAACACGACCAACTGCGGCCGGCTGGCAGCAGACCGCCAGGCCGAGGAGTTCGCGCAGTTGCTGACCGGCATGCGTGGCGCCTATCTGCGCGGAGAAAATGCCATGGAATACGCACGACTCGCTCTGGGTCGCACCGACAACCTTGCCGCAGCAACGCTGATCGCCTATGACCTTCAGGCCGGCTCCTACATCCGGCACGCGTTGTCGGATCCACAGGCAAAGAACCGCTGGACTGGCCAGTTAGCCCGGCTTTTGGCGCCCCACCTGGATACCGACTCGTGTGTTCTGGAAGTGGGCGTGGGAGAAGCCACAACCCTTGCAGGCGTGCTGGATCAACTGCGGCACCTCAACATCCATCCGGCTAAGGCCATGGGCCTGGATATCAGCTGGTCACGCTGTGCCCATGGCCGCCAATGGCTGGAGCGCAAGGGGCAAAGCGCAAAGCTTTTCGTGGCTGACCTGTTCCGCATCCCGCTGGCTGATGACAGTGTGGATGTGATCTACACATCCCACTCACTGGAGCCCAATGGAGGACGCGAGGCGGAGGCCATCAGCGAACTGCTCCGGGTGGCGCGCAAGTCCGTCGTCCTGGTAGAACCCATCCACGAGCTGGCTGACGCTGAGGCGCAGCAGCGCATGCGCCACCACGGCTATGTCCGCAATCTCAGAAGCGTGGCCTTGGAGCTAGGTTTCGAGATCGAGGACTACCGGCTGCTAGACTTTTGCGCCAACGCGCTCAACCCCAGTGGAGTCATCACGATCCGCAAGACCCGAGCCCCCGGCCGGGCGCGTCTTGCCTGGCGCTGTCCGATCACCCATGCGCCACTCAATGCATCGGCCACGGCTTTCTCCTCGATTCAGACGGGTCTTGTCTATCCCGTGCTGGACGGTATCCCTCTACTGTGCAAAGACCATGCCGTACTGGCCTCGGCCTATGGAATGCCGCTGGATCCATGAAATACTGCACCACCTGCCTGCAGCCCAATACCAGGCCCAATTCGGTCTTTACGCCAGTTGGACAATGCCCGGCCTGTGCCTATCACGAGGCTGCGAAGCACATCGACTGGCAGGAACGCTACGAGATGCTCACAGACCTCGTGGCTGGTCATCGCCGGCAGAAAAAATCCGGATTCGACTGCATCATAGGCGTCAGTGGAGGCAAGGACAGCACCCGCCAAGCCCTGTGGGTACGCGACAAGCTCGGATTGAAGCCCCTTCTGGTGACGCTTAGCCATCCGCCGCAACAGGTGTCGCAATTGGGTGTGGACAACATATCCAACCTCATCGAGCTTGGCTTTGATGTGGTCATGTCCTCGCCTGCGCCAGATACCTGGCGCCAGTTGATGCTTGACGGCTTCATGAAGTTCACCAACTGGGCGCGGTCCACGGAGCTGGCACTGTTCAGCTCCGTACCCCAGTTGGCCATCCGCTATGGAATTCCACTGATCTTCTGGGGCGAGAATCCCGCACTGCAAGTCGGCGACATCAAGACAATGGGCCGTAATGGCTACGATGGCAACAACCTGAGGTACTCCAACACCCTGAGTTCGGGGCACCAATGGATGCTCGCTGCCAATCATGCGCCGCAACACATCCTTCCCTACATCTATCCAAGCGAACAGGAATTTAACGAGGCGGGTATCCAGATCATCTTTCTCGGTTGGTTCATGGGCGACTGGAGCCTTACCACCAACGCAGGCTATGCCTGCTCGAATGGCCTGCGTATCCGCGAGGAGGGACCGGGGCAGACCGGCGATCTCTATGGCCTCAGCAACCTCGACGAAGATTGGCACAACATGAACCAGATGGTGAAATACCTGAAGTTCGGCTTCGGCAAGGTCACGGAATATGTCAATGAAGGGCTGCGCGCAGGCACCATGGACAGGCCTACGGCCATACGCCTTGTACAGCAGTACGACGGGAAGTGTTCACCCGAATACATCCTCAGCTTCTGCAAGTTCATCGACATCGATGTTGCCCGGTTCTGGGAACATGTCCATGCGTCGACCAATCGCATATTGTTCGATATCGATGGCCAAGGGAACATCCATCCACGCTTCGTAGTGGGGTCTGGACTGTGAACCGCGTGACCGTCGCAATCGTGGACTATGGTCTAGGCAATCACGCTTCGATCAAGCACGCGCTGCAGGACGCGGGGATGCGCGTGCGCATCGGCGCAGATGCCGAAACACTGGATGCCTGTGACGTGCTGCTGCTGCCTGGCGTGGGCGCATTTCCCGCAGCCATGCAACGCCTGCAAAGCACGGGACTCGACAAGTACCTGCGTCACGCCGCATTTTCGGGGCGCGCCCTGCTCGGCATCTGCCTTGGCATGCAGCTGCTGGTCGAAGAGTCCCTGGAATTCGGCCATTCGGTAGGACTTGGAATACTGCCAGGCAAGGCTGTTGCCCTGCACGCGCCTGCCTGGCATATAGGCTGGAACAATCTGCACGGCACGGGCAATGATCCAGCTGTTCAGTCATTCCACGGCGAGCAAGTCTATTTCAACCATTCGTACGCCCTGCAATGCGAAGCCGCGTACGTCACGGCCGTGGCCATGCTGGGTCAGCCGATCGTGGCCGCCATTCGCAGGGAAAAGATCGTCGGCCTGCAATTCCATCCCGAAAAAAGCCAGAGCGTCGGCCACCAGATGTTGTCCTCACTAATCACGGAGCTAGCGCATGCTTAGGAAACGCCTGATCGCCGTCGTTACCGTGCGCAATGGCTGGGCAGTGCAGTCGTTTGGCTACCACCGTTATCTGCCCCTGGGCCGGCCGGAATGCCTGGTTGAGAACCTCGATCGTTGGGGTGCCGATGAAATCCTGGTGCAATGCATGGATCGCAGTACCCGTGGTCTTGGCCCGGATCTTGAGCTGCTCTCCCGGCTCGGACGTATTGGCTTGCGCACGCCACTGGTCTACGGAGGGGGCATCTCGACGGCGGATCAGGCCGTGCGCGTCATACATACAGGTGCCGATCGCATCATGCTCGATCATGGGCTGTGCCGTGCAGCCGGTGCCGTGAGGCAGATGTCGAGTCGGCTGGGTGCCCAGGCGCTTATTGCCTGCGTGCCAGTCGAATTTCAACCAACGCTGCTGCACTATGACTACGCGGCCCGAAAGACCCTGCCGTTCAGCCAGGACTTGCTGCAATTGCTGTCTGACCGCGTTCTATCCGAGGTCATGCTGACTGACCGGCGCCAGGACGGAGGAACCACCGAACTTGAGCCATCGCAGCTAGCGAAGTTGCCTTGGACGGGCGCACCGCTCATCCTTTTCGGAGGCTTCACCGATCCTCAGCGCAGCCGGCGCTTTTTGGAACATGAGGCCGTCGCTGCAATCGCCGTGGGGAATACGCTGTCCTATCACGAGCACGCTTACCAGCACTACAAGCAGGTCATGAACAGCGGCTCGCTGCGCCAACCAGTATTCGCCGGCCCGGCATTGGCCGAAGGGCTTTGAACGATGGATTTTTGCAAACGTTGTCTTTACGCGATCACACACCCGCTGGGCCTGGTGCTGGACGACGAGGGTGTCTGCTCAGGATGCAGGGTGCACGAGGAAAAGAATGCACTGGACTGGTCCACGCGCTGGGAGCGGCTCAGGCAACTGGTCGCCCCCTACCGAGTTCAGTCGGGGCGCAACTATGACTGCATCGTGCCCGTATCTGGAGCAGGCGACTCCTACTTCATCGTCCATCTGGTCAAAGAACGCCTGGGACTGAACCCTCTGCTGGTCAACTACAACCGCTACTTCAATACGCCGCTGGGCATCCGCAACCTGGCAAACTTGCGGATACGTTTCAACTGCGACATCCTCTACCAGAACATCAATCCCCTGGTGGTCAGGAAGATCGTACGCAGCAGTTTGCGGCAGTTGGGCAGCCTTCACTGGCCCATCCTGGCCGGGCAGTCGGTTTTTCCGGTCCAGACTGCGGTCCGATTGCGCATACCGCTGATCATCTGGGGCGCTCACCAGGGACTTGAGCAAGTGGGCATGTTTTCGCACCTCCACGAAGTGGAAATGACACGGCGATATCGCAAGGAACATGACCTGATGGGTTACGAGGCCGATGACCTGCTATCCGTTTTCGATACGCTCACGGAAGACGACATCTGGCAGTACCGCTACCCAGCAGATGCCGACCTCGAATCGACGGGAGTCCGAGGCATCTACCTGGGCAACTTCGTGCGCTGGGACCCCAGTGTGCAGCATCAGCAGATGTTGGAGCAACAAGGCTATGCCAGCAGCATCTGTACCCGCAGCTTCGACACGTACGACCACGTGGATTGCTTTAACTACATGGGCCTGCATGACCAGCTCAAGCTGTTCAAGCACGGTTATTCCAAAGTGACAGACCATGCCAGCCGTGAGATACGCCATGGCCGCATGACACGCGCGCAGGGTCTAGAAATGGTGCATCGCCATGAACAGGCCCCCGTTCCCTTCTCGCAACAGCTGTGCGACTGGTTGGCCATGGATCCCAGGGCACTGCAATTCATGCTCGACCAGCATCGCAATCCCGCATGGTGGACACGCACCGCACATGATCATTGGGATTTCCATGGCTGGAGTCAGCAGCAGCCCGATCCTCCAGGGCCTTCTGCGAACTGGCGCCCCGAGGGATTTTCGGCAACGCATTCGCTGATGCTCGATGCCCCCGAACGCTACATTACGGTGGGCAAGGGCTGGCCATGTTGAAGACCAGCTATCAATGACGAGTCGACTCCCATGAAAGCTGTTGCCATCATTCCCGCTCGCGGTGGTTCCAAAGGGATACCACGCAAAAGCATCCGGCCTCTGGCAGGCAAGCCCCTGATCTACTATGCCATTGAGGCCTGTAAGGCCTGTACAGGGCTTGCTGCGGTCTATGTGACCACGGATGATCCCGAGATTGCCATGCTCGCACATCGGTTTGGCGCCCAGGTTATCCACAGACCCGAGGCCCTGGCAAATGACGCAGCCACACTGGATCCTGTTATCGAGCATGCCATGCGCAGCATCGAGGAGCAGGAAGGAACCGGCTTCGATGTCGTGGTGACCGTGCAGGCTACATCACCGCTGGTACTGCCGGCGGACATCGAGGAAGCCTTGTATCTTTTCGAGAATCCCGAGACGGATACGGTGCTGTCGGTCGTTGACGACCGCCACCTGTGTTGGCGAATTGTCGACGGCCAAGCGGTGCCCGCATATGAGCGACGTGTCAACCGGCAGGCTCTGCCATCTAACTTTCGAGAGACTGGAGCCGTGATCGCCTGCAGACGGGGACAACTTTCCCGGGGCACGCGCATCGGTTCGCGCGTGCAACTGCTCGAGATGCCCCAGCTGCGCAGCTTCGACATCGACAGCATCGCCGATTTCCATCTTTGCGAAAGCATGCTGTTGCGCCGCAAGGTGGTGTTCACCGTAGTGGGCTACCCCGAGGTGGGTTTGGGACATGTCTATCGCACGCTACTCCTGGCCCATGAGCTGGTCTCCTGCGAGATCCATTTTGTCTGTGAAGCGTCTAGCAAGATGGCCGCCAAAATCATTGCATCGAAGAACTACCAAATCCACGAATGCGAGGACGGCGCGCTGCTCCAGTCCGTGTTGACATTGAAGCCCGACTTCGTCATCAACGACATCCTCGATACTGATGCTGCTTATATCTTCGCCCTCAAACAACAGGGCCTGCGTGTGGTCAATTTCGAAGACATGGGCAGTGGCGCCGATATTGCAGACCTTGTTGTCAACGCACTTTATTCACCACACAATGACAACGACAACTTGTTGTCAGGGCCCCACTACTTCTGCCTGCGCGACGAATTCATCTACTTACCTGAACGTCCTGCTCGAGACTCTGTACAGCGGGTATTGATTACTTTCGGCGGTGCCGATGACGCCGATCTGACCTCGCAGGTCCTGCGCGCGATCGAACCCATCTGCCGTGGTTACGGTATTTTCATTGACATAGTTACCGGCCCTGGCTACCGTCATCATGAGCACTTGAATCAAGTGCTCATGCAGCTTCCCAGGGATGTAGTCAACTACGTGGGGGCTACCACGCGTATCTCAGATTATATGTGCACTGCCGATCTGGCAGTGACCTCAGGGGGCAGGACCGTGCTTGAGCTAGCCGCTCTTCAGGTCCCGACTATGGTCATATGCCAAAGTTACAGAGAAACCATACATGAATTCGCCAGCCAAGCCAATGGCGTGATGAATTTCGGGCTGTGGACCGAATTAGATCTCAACCAATTCATCCAGAAATTCGAAATGCTTATTGAATCCAGCGATTCCAGAGAAGAAATGCGTCGCAAGGCTTCTTCCATTGATCTTAGAAAAGGCAAAAAACGGGTGATCGACGCAATTATATCGTTGAGCTCGGCAGGTATTTAAAATGAATCCAATCAAAATCGGAAACATGTATATTGGCCATCCCCTGCAACCTTATATAATTGCGGAGATTGGCGTGAATCATGAAGGAGACATGGCCCTTGCCAAGCGCCTGATCTTGGAGGCCAAGGCAGGAGGTGCGCATGCTGCGAAGTTCCAGACTTACAAGGCGGAAAAAATAGCAGCCCGCAAGAGCCCGGCCTACTGGGATCTCAGCAAGGAAACCACGCCATCGCAATACCAGCTTTTCAAGAAATACGATAGTTTCGGGCCTGCTCAATACGAGGAATTGGCAGATTTCTGCAGACTCCAAGGTATCGCATTCATGTCGACACCATTTGATCTGGAAGCCGTTGATTTCTTGGCTCCACTTATGGATGCATTCAAGATCGCATCCGCCGATATTACCAACGTTCCGTTGATCCGGCGATGTGCGTCCAAGGGAAAACCTCTCATTATTTCAACTGGTGCATCCACGCTGCCCGAAATAGAGTTCGCGCTGAAAACGGCAAGGCAGGCTGGCGCCACGCAGATCGTATTGCTTCACTGCATCCTCAACTACCCAACGGCTGCAGAAAACGCATCCCTGGCCATGATCTCTGTGCTCCAGCGCACCTTCCCCGAATGTCTGGTGGGCTATTCAGATCATGTCGAGCCCGATACAGAGGTCAGCGCGCTGTATAACGCAACCTTGCTGGGGGCCTGCGTGCTCGAAAAGCACTTCACGCACGACAAGAGCCTGCCAGGCAACGACCACTACCACGCCATGGATCAATATGATCTACAGCGCCTCCTTCGCCGCATGGATTCCGCTCGAGCGCTCATAGGCCCGGGTGGCAAGGATATCTCCAAGGAAGCCGAGGCCAGGCTGCACGCCCGGCGCAGCATCGTCGCCGCCCACGATCTGAAGGCTGGTCATGTGCTCACAGAGGGCGACCTTATCGCCAAACGCCCTGCCCATGGCATATCTCCGCTTCACTGGGACGAAGTTCTGGGGCGTACGCTGCTTCAGGACGTGCAGGAAGACGACATTCTTCAATGGAAGATGCTGGACTGCTAGGATCAAAAAAATGATTGATAGGTATGTGTTACTTGCTGGTGGTAGAAATAATTCCGGAGACTACCTTATTGAACTGCGCGGCGGACAATTACTGGCACGCCTGCGCCCTGACCGCGAGCAAATCATACTTAACGGTTGGGAACCATTCAGCGATGAAACGCTATCGCTGGTCAACGATTCTCGTGCATTGATCTTGCTTGGAGGTCCAGGCCTCCAGTATGAAATGCATGGACAGGTCTATCCCTTATGTAAAGAACTGGATCGTATCAAGACACCGATTATCATGATGGGCATAGGCTGGAACTCCTATACGGGCGCATGGAATGATAGCCGCCACTACAGACTACTTGAAAATTCCATGAAACTGCTGAGAAAAATTGATAAATCTGGCCATGCATCATCGGTCCGCGATTATCACACACTCAATGCACTTCATCATCTTGGCATAAAAAACTGCACAATGACGGGCTGCCCCGTCCTCTACCCAGAAGGATTTGTGGGTCACTCTTTATCTATTCCTAACGCAGTCCGAAAAGTCTCCTTTTCTCTAGGAGTTTCCTTTGTACGCGATAACCGTATAGAGAAACAGACGAAAGAGATACTACTCAAACTCGTAAAACGCTTCGGAGAAGGCCACGTTACTGTTGTCTTCCATCATTCCTTTGATCCCGAGAAACTCCACCAAGCATATGGGTCGAAAGTCACGCATTTTTCTCAAGCTCATCAGCGCTTTGCAGCATGGCTTGACACTTATGCCATACCGAAGGTAGACATCTCTGGGGGCTCTCAGGCCATGCTTAGCCACTACAACAGCTGCGATTTACACATCGGATACCGAGTTCATGCACACCTGCTGCGCATAGGCATGAACCGACCTTCCGTACTGATAGCGGAAGACGGACGTGGTCTTGGCCAACAGTGCGCCATCGGTGGTGCTATTTATTGCGCCGGAAACGTGGAGAAAGTCAGCTGGAAGCAAAGACTGCAACAACGACTGGGACGCCCCATGCAGTTTCCATCATCAGCGAACATTAATGAACTGCCTGATGAGCTAATGTATGTGATTGAAAATGAATTACAAACTCAATTTGTGCGCAATAGACAGTCAATTGCAGCAAAAAACGCAATCTTCCAGGATATGCATCATTTTATCGAATCATTACCATAGATATGCAAATTCTGTTGAATTGCAAACGATGGCAGTCAAGAAATTACTTCAATTTACTAATTCAATAATTCAATTCTTAATTTTTCCAGACGAGCCTCTGGAAATCTAAGCACGCAACCCGGACTAGGAAAGTACCATGCTCACAACTTCCTGAATCCGTCCGCACTGCTGCTGCGTCATGCCCAAGAAAAAAGGAAGGCCTAACAGTGTATCCGCCAAGGAGTCGGCATGGGGAGTCGCAAGCTTCACATGCCTATGCCTCAACGCAGGCATATGCTGCAACAACGGTTGGTACCAGCGTCGCGTAGTGATATGTGCGAGTCCACAGGCTGCTTCCAACGCCGCGCGCTCATCGGCTCCGGGCAGGCGAGCGCAGAGGAGCGTCGGGGCCACAAGAGCACCCCCAGCGCTCTGTTTCTGCCACGATAGTCTGTGGTTACCAGCAGCATCCAGCTTCTCCATCAGAGCAATCTGCAACGCGTGCCTTTGCTCTGCATGCTGCTCCCAAATTTGCAGTGACGCGAGGCCGACGGCCGCATGGTATTCACTCATCTTGGCATTGGTGCCAGTACCAGCCAGCGCGCCAACCGGGAGACCTGCAGCATGGTCAAGATTGATCCCAAAATTGGAAAGCTGACGGACCCGGCTAACCAGTCCGGGACGTGTGGAAACCACCAAGCCACCCTCACCCGCTGGAAGGCTCTTTGTCGTGTGCAGACTGAAAACCAGCGTGCCCTCGGATCCCTGCAACTGCTGGCTGCCGTAAGCTGCGGCTGCATCGACAATAACCGGCACACCTGTATCTCTTTCAAACTGCTGCCATGCGTGCATCCCATGTGGCATGCCAAAGGTTGCAACTGGCAGCACAACATCAATGCGCATCTCAGTGCATGCCAGACGAGCGATTTCCGGTGTCAACATCCAACTATTCGGATCAACATCGCCCAACACGGGTACATGGCCTGCTCGGACAATAGCAGTAGCCGTTGCCACAAAAGTAAGTGCCGGCACTAACACATGCGATCCAGATGGCAAATCCAGGGATTGCAGCACCAACTCTAGACCTAACGTGGCATTAGCTACTGTGGTCAGTTGTTCCCTTGGAAGCGAAAGACGCTGACAAATTTCGTATTCCAACTCCTGAACCAGCGGCCCGAAATTGGAATAGTGCCGTGCTTCATGCATACGCGTCAGCCAAGGTAACAAAGCCTGCGGAGAAGGCATATCAGGCAACAATAATGGTATACGGTCAGACGCCATGTACAACGATGGAAATTTTTTCATGCGACCGAGTCCACTTCAGCTGCCAGCTCATCGAGATTGTCCAATACGTGATGGGCTCGACGGCTTCCAAGCAACCAGTTGACCCACATCAGGCGAAGGGCCCGTTCCAACTCTGCAGTTCGTTCCGGATAGTTCATAAGTACGCTAGCTTCCAACTTTGCTCGTGCACTCAAGCGTTGCCGCTGCAAGCGGCCAGGGTCACCCATGAGACGCAATGCACCACGCACGTATTCATCTTCACTACTAGCAATCTCCCCGTCATGTCCCAAGCCACGCAAAGTATGTGCAGTGGAGGCATCCACTCCGCGCACGGCATCCATAGCAACAATGCTTAAGCCCATCCACAAGGAATGCAGTGTTGTAGTGCCGCCCGAAATGGGCGAGGTATCCAGCGCTACGTCGGCGATGTGGCCGAGCTCCATGAATCGATCTAAAGGCTGCTGGTGCAATACCGCAACCCGATCCAGGGGCATACCAGCAGCCTCGATCCGCGGCTGCATATGCGCCTGGGCCGCTTCTGGATCTTGTTCCTTGACCATGATGATCAGGCGTGCATCCTGGCGATCATGAAGAATGCGCGCCCAAATGGCCAGCATGTCATTCGTGATCTTGGCCGAGCTGTTCAGCGAGATCAGTGTCGGATAACCGTTGCGCAGCATGGGTGGCTCTTCACACAGCGGCGAGTATTCGGGAGGCGCGTAGCTAGCCATGCAGCGAACACGGAAAAGCTCCTCTGAATAGTAGGGCGAATGGCTGGGCGGAGCAATGGCGCCATCCACCAACCGGTAATCCATGGCCTTCATCCCCAGCGTATGCATATAGCCCAGCCAGGTCACCTGCACGGGTGCGGCGCGGCGGGCGAAGACTTCCAGGCGGTGGCCCAGGGTGAAGCCTGACAGGTCCACCAGCACATCGATGCCGTCGGCGCGGATCTGTTCGTAGAGCTGGTCGTCGGTCTGCTCGACCGCATCGTGCCAGTGCGGCACCAGGGCGCGCAGCTTCTCGGTCATCTTGTCGGGGCGGCCGCTGGAGTAGACGTGGATCTCGACGTTGTCCGGGTTGTGGTGCTCCAGCACGGGCCGCATGAAGAAGGCCACCGAGTGCTGGCGGAAGTCGGCCGTGACATAGCCGACCTTGAGCTTTTTGCGCGGGTTGCGATCGCGCGGGGGAAAGGGCTTGGCATTGCGGGTCAGCGGATCGGCGAAGCGCCGGCCCCAGTCGCGCGCCACTTCCAGGGATTTGAGCGGATCGCTGCTGGTGTGCGAGTGGATGTAGGCCCGCGTCATCCAGTGCGTGTTCTCGTTCTTGGCGTGGCGGCAGGCGTCGTCGATCAGGTCGCAGGCCTCCTGCCTGCGCCCCGTGCTGAACAGGGCCAGCGCCAGCAGGCGCTGGGCGTTGGGCATGCGGGGCTCTATCTCCAAGGCCATCTGCAACGCTTCCATGGCCTGTGGCCAGATGCTCATGCGCACGTAGACAAAGCCGATGTGCAGCCAGACCTTGGAGTTGCGCGGGTCCCGGGCCACCAGTTGCGCCAGGTCCGACAGTGCCTCCAGGAACTGCGCGCGATCGACCATGGCGCGGATGCGGGTCAGCTCGCTGTCGATGCTGGGCGGCTGCGCAGCGGCAGCGAAGGCGTTGGCAAGAGGTGAAGATGGCATGGCGATGCAGCAGAGGAAGTATCAGGCCGGCCCGCGGTCGGCACACGGTCGGCCCGCGGTCCGCACGCTTGTGCGCGCGGTGACACAAAGAATAAAACTGTGCCGACTATCCTCGCATGCGCGCCGCGCGATCCGCTATTAAGCGCCCGCCTTGCAAGACTCAAACAGGCACCGATTTGCCGGCCTTTTTGGGCTTTTGGCGCGCAGCGGCGCGTTTACACCTGCATCTCAGGGCTCTCAAGTATTGATGCCTGCGGTCGATAGCTTGACAAGCCATGGGTTCGTCGATGGCCGCCACCCCGCCACGGCCCAGTGTCAAAACAAGCGCGCATTTCCAAGCCAGTTCCGACTTTTCCATCGGGACACCTCTGACAGAATCCACTCCCATGCTTGTCATCATCGGATACATCGTCGCCTTCGGTTGCATCTTCGGCACCTATGTGCTGCACGGGGGCAACGTCCAGGTCATTCTCAAGGCCCTGCCCTTCGAGATGGTGACCATCGGCGGCGGCGCCATCGGCGCCTTCATCGTGTGCAACCAGCCCAAGGTGCTCAAGGCCACGGCCAAGGCCATCCCTGGCGTGATGAAGAGTTCGCGCTACACCAAGGCCCGCTTCATGGAGCTGATGGCCCTGCTGTACGAGATTCTGCAAAAGGCCCGCAAGGAGGGCCTGATGTCCATCGAAAGCGATGTGGAGGCACCCAACGAGTCGCCCATCTTCACCAAGTACCCCGAGCTGCTGGCCGACCACCATGTGGTGGAGTTCCTGACCGACTACCTGCGCATGATGGTGTCGGGCAACCTCAACTCCCACGAGATCGAGTCGCTGATGGACAGCGAGATCGAGGCGCATCACGCCGAAGCGCATGCCCCGGTCAATGCATTGACCCGCCTGGCCGGCGCCCTGCCCGCCTTCGGGATCATTGCCGCCGTGCTGGGCGTGGTGAACACCATGGGCTCGGTGGGCCAGCCGCCTTCCGTGCTGGGCGGCATGATCGCCTCGGCCCTGGTCGGTACCTTCCTGGGCATTTTGCTGGCCTATGCGCTGGTGGAGCCCATGGCCGGCCTGGTGGAGCAACGCGCCCAGGATGCTGCCAAGGAACTGGAGTGCATCAAGACCACCTTGCTGGCCAGCATGCAGGGCTACAACCCTGCCACGGCCATCGAGTTCGGCCGCAAGGTGCTGTTCTCCACCGAACGTCCCGGGTTCCTTGAACTGGAAACCCACGTCAAGGGCAAGAAGTAATCCTGCGTCCAGCAGCGTCAAGCCATGGCAGAGAAAAAGTTACAGCCGATCATCATCAAGCGCGTCAAGAAGACGGCGCATGCACCCCACGGCGGTGCCTGGAAGATCGCCTATGCCGACTTCGTGACCGCGATGATGGCCTTCTTCCTGCTGATGTGGCTGCTGGGCTCCACGGCCAAGGGCGAGCTGCAGGGCATTGCGGCGTATTTTTCCTCTCCGCTGAAGGTGGCGATGGCCGGCGGCGACGGTGCAGGCAACAGCTCCAGCGTGATTCCCGGCGGCGGCAATGATCTGGCCAAGGTGCACGGCCAGGTGCGGCGCTCGGAGGCGGCGGACAGCTCCAACCGGCGCACCAGCGTCGATGCGGGCCGCGCTGACCAGGCCCAGGTGGATTCCAACCGCATCAAGGCGCTCAAGGCCAAGGTGGACGCGATGATCACCAGCAATGCGCGCCTCAACGAATTCCGCTCGCAGATCCGCACCGACGTGACGCCCGACGGCTTGCAGATCCAGATCGTGGACGAGCAAAACCGCCCCATGTTCGACAGCGGCAGCGCCATGGTCAAACCCTACATGCGCGACATCCTGCGCGAAGTGGGCGCGGCCCTGGCGGGCGCGGAAAACCGCATCAGCCTGTCCGGCCATACCGATGCCGCCCCTTACGGCAATGCCGACCGCGGCTACAGCAACTGGGAGCTGTCCTCCGACCGTGCCAACGCCTCGCGTCGCGAGCTGGTGGCGGCCGGCATGCCGCTGAACCAGCTGGCCCGCATCACGGGGCTGGCCAGCAGCGACCTGCTGCTGCCCGATGATCCGCGTGCCCCGCAGAACCGGCGCATCACCATCACCGTGCTCACGCAGGAGGCTGAAAAGCGCCTGCTGGGCCACCGCGGACCTGTGACACGCAACGCCTTGCCGCCTTCATTGGCCGGCGGCAATGCCGGCACGGCGAATGCGGCCACCACCGAATCCGCAACCGGCGAGACCGCTGCGCAGCCCGCCGCCACCTCGCCTGCAGCTGCCCCGTCTGCGCCCGCGTCACCTGATCGTGTAACAAATTAAGGTTTGCGCCCGATGCTGCCGAAAAGCAGGAAAATTCCCACATTGCGCCAAGAAGGTTTCATATTGTTACCATCGCGGCGGATTCTTACCAGTACCGAGCACCTACCGACCGAAAGGGCCTCACGTGGCTAATGCCCTGCGTTTTTTGATCGTTGACGACTTCTCCACCATGCGGCGCATCGTGCGCAATCTGCTCAAGGAGAGCGGCTTTCCCGAAGCCGATGAAGCCGAAGACGGCGTCGTGGCACTGCACAAGCTGCGCAACAGCAAGTTTGATTTCGTGGTGACGGACATCAACATGCCCAACATGAACGGCTTCCAGCTGCTCACCGAAATCAAGCAGGACGACAAACTCAAGCACCTTCCCGTGCTGATGGTGACGGCCGAGGCACGCAAGGAGGACATCGTGGCAGCGGCCCAGGGCGGCGCGGCAGGCTACATCGTCAAGCCCTTCACCAAGGCCACGCTGGAAGAGAAAGTCAACCTGATCCTCAAAAAGCTGGGCCTGTAGGGCACGCGCCATGAGCAACCCGGATGTCCCCGACAGCGTCCACTACAAGGTGGGCGTTCTCACGCGCCAGCTGCATGACTCGCTCAACGAGCTGGGCTATGCGGACCGTTTGCGCGGCAGCATGGGAGAGCTGCCGGACGCGCAAAGCCGCCTTTCCTACATTGCGCGGCTGACCGGAGAAGCCGCCGAGAAGGTTCTGAACCGCGTCGAATTGGCCAAGGTCCAGCAGGACCGGCTGGCCGAGCGTGTACGCGCCATGCGGGCACAGATGGTCGAGGACCCCGTGGCGGCCGTGGCCAAGGGCCGGGTGATGAACTTCCTGGAGGAAGTCGAGCAGGGCACGCAGCAGGCCGACGAGCACCTCACCGAGATCATGATGTCCCAGGACTTCCACGATCTCACGGGCCAGGTCATCGCCCGCGTGGTCTCGCTGGCCGCCGATCTGGAGGACCAGCTGGTGCAGCTGCTCATCCAGACCTCGCCCAACCCGCAGCAGACGGCGCTGGAGCCCCTGGAAAAGCCCAAGGAGCACCTCGCCGGCCCCGTGGTCGATCCCGAGAAGACGCCCGATGTGGTGACTTCGCAGTCCCAGGTGGACGATCTCCTGGCCAGCCTGGGATTCTGATCACCCGGGGGGCGCACGGCGCCTCCCCTCTCATTGCAGGGCAGCCTCTTTCGCTTGGGCGCAAGGGGCTGACTGCCATCCTCGCGGCGCCCTTGCACCATGCGGCTGCCGCTCCTCCCCTTGTGCAGACAGCACATAAGCGCCGCTTGAGCCCCGCTTATCGGGGCTTCGCCTGCCTGGCTTGTTCCGACAATGACGCAAATCCTTCCGTCATTGCGCCATGGACTCCAGCCAAGACAAAAGCCTTCCCGCCACCGAACGCAAACTGCAGAAAACGCGTTCTGACGGCCAGGGTGCGCGCTCTCGGGACCTGTCGCACCTGGCCATCCTGGGCACGGGCGCGCTGATGATGCTGATGGGCGCCGAGCCCCTGATCCAGCACCTGCGCATGGCACTGGCCCAGCAATTGGCCTTCGACGCGCACACGGCCAAGACGCCGGCCCTGATGATGGAGCGCATGCTGTCCATGGGCAGCCTGGGCCTGAAGATTTCCCTGGTCGTTGCCGCCGTGACCACGGGTGCGGCCCTGGTGTCGGGCATGCTGGCCGGCGGCTGGATCCTGAGCCTCAAGCCCATCCAACCGCAGTTCAACCGCCTCAATCCGCTGTCGGGCCTGACCAACCTGTTTTCCAAGCAGCAGATGGTGACCGTGGTGAAGATGGTGGTGATGACGGCCATCCTCTCCTTCGTGGCCTGGAAGTTCCTGAGCGGCCATCTCGCCGAGATCGCCGCCATCTCCTCCCAACCCTCGGCCATGGCGCTGTCCATGACGGGGCAATGGCTGGCCAGCGGCGTGGCCCTGCTGCTGCTGGTGGTGTTCCTGATGGCCGTGATCGACGTGCCGCTGCAGGCCTACCTGTTCAAGTCGCGCCTGAAGATGAGCCACGAGGAAGTCAAGCAGGAGCACAAGGAATCCGACGGCAACCCGCAGATCAAGAGCAAGATCCGCCAGAAGCAGCGCGAGATCGCCGACCGCGCCAGCGTCAACGCCGTGCCGCGCGCCGACTTCGTGGTGACCAACCCCACGCACTACGCCGTGGCCCTGCGCTACGACGAAAAGACCATGGCCGCCCCGCAGGTCATCTCCAAGGGCACGGACCTGGTGGCGCTGAAGATCCGCGAAGTCGCCGGCGCCCACAAGATCCCGGTGCTCGAATCCCCCATGCTGGCGCGCGCCCTGTACGCGCACGCCGACCTGGACCAGGCCATTCCCGCCGCGCTGTACACGGCCGTGGCCCAGGTCCTGGCCTATGTCTACCGCCTGAAGGCCGCGCTGCGCGGCGAAGGCCCCATGCCTGGCGATCTCGGCGAACCCGTCGTGCCCGCCGAACTCGATCCGCACCAGGGCCGCCGCGCGCCAGGCGCCGCCGCGACCACTGAAGGTACTGCTCCATGACGACGAATCCGCTCCAATCCCTGCAATCGATGTGGTCGAGCGAGAACGCCAAGTTCGCTCAGGGCCTGATGGCGCCGCTGCTGGTGGTGGCCATCCTGGCGCTGATGGTGCTGCCCATTCCGCCGTGGCTGCTGGACACCTTCTTCACGCTGAACATCGCCGTGGCGCTGATGGTGATGATGGTGGCGGCCTACATGATCCGGCCGCTGGACTTCGCGGCCTTCCCGTCGGTGCTGCTGCTGACCACGCTGATGCGCCTGTCGCTGAACGTGGCCTCCACCCGCGTGGTGCTGCTGGAGGGCCACACCGGCCCCGGCGCGGCCGGCGCGGTGATCGAGGCCTTCGGCCACTTCCTGATCGGCGGCAACTTCGCCGTCGGCCTGATCGTGTTCGCCATCCTGGTGGTGATCAACTTCGTGGTGATCACCAAGGGTGCCGAGCGTATCGCCGAAGTCTCGGCCCGCTTCACCCTGGACGCCATGCCCGGCAAGCAGATGGCCGTGGACGCCGACCTGAACGCCGGCCTGATCGACGAAAAGGAAGCCAAGCGCCGCCGCGCCGAGGTGCAGGAAGAGGCCAATTTCTTCGGCTCCATGGATGGTGCCAGCAAGTTCGTGCGCGGCGACGCGGTCGCCGGCATTCTGATCCTGGTGATCAACATCATCGGCGGCTTCGCCATCGGCATGATCCAGCACGGCCTGTCGGCCGGCCAGGCCGCCGACAGCTACATCCTGCTGGCCGTGGGCGATGCGCTGGTCGCGCAGATCCCCGGCCTGCTGATCTCGGTGGCCGCGGCCATGGTGATCTCGCGCGTGGGCAAGGAAACCGACATGGGCCAGCAGATCGCGCAGCAGCTGTTCATGTCGCCCAAGGTGCTGGGCATCACGGCCGGCGTGCTGGGCCTGCTGGGCGTCATTCCGGGCATGCCCCACGTCGTGTTCCTGTGCACGGGCGCGCTGCTGGGCTGGCTGGCCTGGATGCTCTCGCGCCGCCAGCAGGAACGCGCCTCGCAGCAGACCCAGGCGCCCGCACCCGTGGCCGCGCCCAGCGACGGCGAAGCCACCTGGGACGACCTGCAGCCGGTGGACCTGCTCGGCCTGGAGCTGGGCTACCGCCTGATCACCCTGGTGGACAAGGGCCGCCAGGGCGACCTGCTGACCCGCATCAAGGGCGTGCGCCGCAAGTTCGCCCAGGAAGTGGGCTTTCTGCCCCCGGCCGTGCATGTGCGCGACAACCTGGAGCTCAAGCCCAGCGCCTACCGCATCACCCTGCGCGGCGTGATGGTGGGCGAGGGCGAGGCCTTCCCCGGCATGTTCCTGGCCATCAATCCGGGCGGCATCAGCACCCCGCTGATCGGCACCCAGACCACCGACCCGGCCTTCGGCCTGCCCGCCCACTGGATCGACGAACGCCAGAAGGAAGCGGCACAAATGGCAGGCTTTACCGTGGTTGATTCGGAAACCGTGATGGCCACCCATTTGTCACACTTGATGCAAGTGCATGCCGCCAAGCTGATCAGCCGTACCGAGACGCAGCAGTTGGTGGAGCATGTGGCCAAACTGGCTCCCAAGCTGATCGAAGAAGTCATTCCGAAAATGGTGTCCATCACGACGTTCCAGAAAGTGCTCCAGCTGCTGCTGGAAGACTCGGTGCACGTGCGTGACATCCGCACCATCATCGAGACGCTGGCCGAGCACTCCTCGACCACGCAGGACCCTGTCGAGCTGGCCCGCCGCGTGCGCATTGCGCTGTCGCCGTCCATCGTCCAGCAGATCTACGGCCCGACCCGCGAGCTGAACGTCATCGCCATCGAGCCCGGACTCGAACGCCTGCTGGTGCAGGCCCTGTCCAACCCCGGCTCCCCCTCACTGGATCCCGGCGTGGCCGAGATCCTCACCCAGAAGGCGGCCGACATGGCCAACCAGCAAGAAGAGCTGGGCCTGCCTGCCTGCCTGCTGGTTCCCGATTCCATCCGCAATTCCATTGCCCGCCTGGTGCGTCGCGTGGCGCCGCGTCTGCAGGTTCTCGCCCACAGCGAGATCCCCGAAACGCACACCATCCGCATCGGCTCGATTCTTAAAGGTGCATCCGCATGAACATCAAACGCTTCTACGCCCCCACCTCCCGCGAGGCCCTGGCCAAGGCGCGCATGGCTTTCGGAGCGGGCACCCTGATCCTGTCCAACCGCAACACGCCCGATGGCGTCGAGGTCATGGCCACGGCCGAGGACACGCTGGAACACAGCAAGGCCGCTGCCAGCAGCACGCCGCTGCAGCAGGCCATCGAGCGCCGCTCTGCAGAGGAAACCACGGGCCTGCGCCCGCAGGTGCAGGCCAAGCTGATCCAGGCGCAGACCCAGCCGCGCACGGCGCAGCCGGCACTGCAGGCCGCGCAGGCGGCTCCATCGCGTGCTTCCCAGGCAACGTCGTCGGCGATTGCGCAGGCCATCTCGCAGGCGGCCTCGCTGTCGGCAGACGGTGCCGAGCCGGCCGGCCTGCGCCAAAGCGTGCAGGAAGACACCGAACAGCTGGCCATGAGCACCCTGTCCTTCCAGGACTATGTGCGCGAACGCATGCTGCGCCGCCGCCACGAGGCCGGCGTTGAAGAGCCGCTGCCCAGCTTTGCCCAGCGCCGCAGCCTGGGCGACGCCCTGCGCGAAGCACCGGCCGCCGCGCCCACGGCTGCACAGCAGCCGTTCAAGGCACAGCCTGCGCCGTCCGTGGCCCGCCACAACCCGCTGCGCGCCAGCGCCGAAGCGCCGCTGCGCGAGACCCTGCGCGGCGAGCCCGCACCGACCATGGCCTCCCAGGCACTGCGCGATGAGCTGCAGTCCGTGCGCGACCTGATCGAAGAGCGCTTCAACACCCTGACCTGGCTGGGCCAGACGCGCCAGAACCCCATCCACGCCAACCTCACGCACAAGCTGATCCGCGCGGGCTACTCCCCCGTGCTGGCCCGCGCCCTGGTCGAGCACATGCCCCAGGACCTGTCCGCCGGCGACGCCGTGCGCTGGCTGATGCAGGTGCTGGAACGCAATCTGCGCACCGACGCCGACCAGGCCCCGCTGTACGAGCAAGGCGGCGTCTTCGCCCTGGTGGGCTCCACCGGCGTGGGCAAGACCACGACCACGGCCAAGCTGGCTGCCCTGTGCGCCGCCAAGTACGGCGCCGCCAGCGTCGGCCTGATCACCCTGGACACCTACCGCGTCGGCGCCCACGACCAGTTGCGCTCCTACGGCCGCATGCTGGGCGTGGTGGCCCACCTGGCCCATGACCGCGCCGCGCTGCAGGACCTGCTGGGCCTGCTGGCCAACAAGCAGCTGGTGCTGATCGACACCACGGGCGTGGCCCCGCGCGATCCGCGCAAGGACGAGATCCTCGACCTGCTGGACCTGCCCGGCATCCAGAAACTGCTGGCCGTGAACGCGGCCGGCCAGGGCGATGCGCTGGACGATGTGATGCAGGCCTTCAAGGCGCGCGGCTCCAGCCAGGCCATCCTCACCAAGGTGGACGAGGCCGTGAAGCTGGGCCCGTCGGTGGACACTCTGATCCGCCACCAGATGCAGCTGCGTGGCGTGACCAACGGCCAGCGCGTGCCCGAAGACTGGGAACGCGCCGATGCGCAGCAACTGGTCTCCGCCTCCATGCGCGCCGCCACCCGCTCGGCCTTCGATCCCAAGGCGCTGGACCTGGACTTCTTCTTCACCCCGTCCAGCCCCAGCACGGAAGGCGAGATCCACCATGCTTGAAACCTTCCCCCAGCTGCACCAGGGCCTGGGCCTGCACGGCCAGCCCGGCGCCGCCGCGCCCATGGGCCTGCGTGTGCTGGCCATGCTGCGCGACACGGCCAACGACCCGCAGGGCCTGGCCGAACAATCCCTGCTGTGGCCGGTCTGTGCCAGCCTGCAGCGCCTGGGCCTGCCCGTCCTGGTGCTGGACGCCAGCCAGGGCGAATCCCCGGATGCACCGGGCCTGGCGCAGCTGCTGCAGCAAAGCGCCTGGCAGGCCCGTACCGGCCTGCACCCCGATCCCCGTCACAGCTCGGTGGCCGTGCTGCCGGCGCGCCAGGGCCTGGATCTGCTGCCCCAGCAGGCGCGCCAGGCCGGCATGACGCCCATGCAATGGCTGCAGCGCCACGTGCGCGGCTACGCCATCGTCATGCTGTATGCCAATGCCGACACGCTGGCCAGCAACCTGGCCGGCCAGGCCGTGCACCCGCTGATGGTGCTGCCCGAACAAGGCACCCGCGTGCTGGGCTGCTACCGCCAGCTCAAGCAGTTGGCGGTGCATGCCGGCCTGCGCTGCCTGCTGGCGCCGCTGCTGCCCAGCGCCGATGACCTGGGCGTGACCAGCTACGATTGGCGCCGTGGACAGACCGGCGCCCGCAGCCAGGCGGAGGATGCGCAACAGCTGCAATCCCAGATCGACGCGCTGATGCGCTGCGCGCAGCGCCACCTGGGCCATGCGCCGGGACTGCTGCCCGTGCGCCTGCACCATGCACCGGACTTGCAGCGCCTGGCGCTGCAACTGCTCAACCATGCGGGCAGCGTGTTGCCACATGGCGGCCAGGATCTGGCCGCCGGCTTCGCGCCGCTGCCCGCATCCCATGCCTGGAGCCACTGACTGCCATGTACACCGCCAAAGGCCAACTCGACCGCGATGCACTGATCCGTCGGCATGTACCTCTGGTACGCCGGATCGCGCTGCACATGATCGCCAAGCTGCCTCCCAATGTGGAGCTTGATGATCTGATACAGGTCGGAATGATCGGCCTGGCCGAAGCCCTGTCCCGCTTCGAGAGCGAGCAGGGCGTGCAATTCGAGACCTTCGCCAGCCAGCGCATCCGTGGCGCCATGCTCGATGAGCTGCGCGAAGGCGACTGGATGAGCCGCAGCTCGCGCAAGAGCCAAAAGGACATCGAGCACGCGCTGCACCGCCTGGAGCAGCGCCTGGGGCGCACGCCGCTGGAATCCGAGATCGCCGACGAACTGGGCATGGACCTGGACGACTACCAGTCGCTGCTGGGCAAGGTGCGCGGCACGCAGCTGGTGTATCTGGAGGACATGTCGGGCGGCGACGAGGGCGAGGACTTCCTCGAACGCCACGTGGCCGACAGCGGCGCCGATCCCTTTGCGCTGCTGCGCGACCACCGCCTGCGCGTGGCCCTGGTCGAAGCCATCAAGGCCCTGCCCGAGCGCGAGCAGTACATCATGGGCATGTACTACGAGCACGACATGAACCTCAAGGAAATCGCCGCCGTGCTCGGCGTGACCGAATCGCGCGTGTGCCAGCTGCACAGCCAGGCGATTGCGCGCTTGCGGACAAAAATGCGGGCGCATTGACTGGAAGCACCCCCTGAGGCGCTTGCGCGCCTTCCCCCTCTCTACCCGCTGCGCGGGGGAGGGGGACGACAGCCTCGCTGCGGGGCGGCCCTTGCTTGCTGTCTCTCGTTTTGGGGCGCGCCGGTTTTTGGCGCCGTGCGCCTGGTCTGATCTGGATTTGCGGGGCGATGCCGATCCTCTCCGCCGTTTCCCTTCCCTGCCCCATTCCCTTTTCTATGCGCTGCCGCGCATGGCCTGGACTTCGCGTTCGAAGATGCGCCAGAAGGCGGGTTCCTGCGTGGTGGCGAAGTTGATGCGCATGCAGGTGCTGGGCTGGCGGCCCGCGTGGAACATGGCGCCGGGGGCGATGAAGTAGCCGGCGTCCAGCAGGCGCTGGGCCAGGGTTTCGGTGTCCACGCCGGTGTCCACCCAGCCGAACATGCCGGCCGGCTCGGCCGCGAAGCGGGCGCCGGCCTGCTGGGCCAGTGCCACGCTGCGCATGCGGGCCTGGGCCAGGTGCTGGCGCAGGCGCTCGGCATGGCGGCGCAGCTGGCCCTGGTCCATGCAGTGGGCCAGGGCGCGTTCCATCAGCGAGGGGGTGGTGAGCGTGGACAGCAGCTTGGTGTCCACCAGGCGCTCCACCAGGGCGGGCGGGGGCGCCAGGTAGCCCACGCGCCAGTTGGGCGCCAGCAGTTTGGCGAAGCCGCTCACATAGATGCTGTGGCTGAGGCGGTCCAGCACGGTCATGCGCGCGGCGTGGTCGGGCGCGATCTCGCCATAGGTATCGTCCTCCACCACGTAGAAGCCGAATCGCCGCGCCAGCTGCAGCACCTCGTGGGCGCTGGCCGGTGACAGGCTGTAGCCGGTGGGGTTGTGCAGCACGCTCACACTGACGTAGAGCTTGGGTGCGCAGCTTTCGCAGTAGCGCTGCATCACGGCCAGGTCCGGCCCGTCGGGGCCGCGCGGCACGGGCAGCACGCGCATGCCCAGCGATGCCAGGCGCGCGAATTCCACGGCCCAGCCGGGCTCCTCCACCATCACCGGGTCGCCTGGCTGCAGCAGGGCGCGGCTGACCACGTCCAGCCCATGCGTTGCGCCCATGGTGGTGATGATGTGCTGCGGCGCCGCCGCAATGCCCAGGCGCGCCAGGCGCCGCGACAGTGCCTCGCGCAGGCCGATGTCGCCCAACGGGTCGCCGTAGCCCACGCAGGAGTCGTGCAGGGACTTGCCCGAGCAGGCCTTGCGCATGGCCGCCGCCAGGAAGCCGGCCTCCAGCCACTCGGCCGGCAGCACGCCCGCCCCGGGCTGCGGCCTGCCGCCCACGCTCTGGTGGAACATGCCGCGCACCAGCATGGAGGCATTGATGCGCGTGCCCTTGGGCACGCCAGGGGCCTCCTCGGCGGGGACCGCACGGGCCTGTTCGGGCTGCAGCAGCGGCGCATCCTGCACGAAGTCGCGCACGAAGAAGCCGCTTTGCGGCCGCGCCTCGACCAGGCCCTGGGCCTGCAGCAGGTCATAGGCAGCCACCACCGTGTGCGTGCTCACGCCCTGCTGGCGCGCGCATTCGCGCACCGAAGGCAGGCGTGCGCCCGCAGGCAGCAGCCGCATGCGGATGCGCTCGCCCAGGCGTTCGGCCAGCTGGGTGCTCAGGGTCTGCGGCGCCAGCCGCGAGAGGGGAACGGTCATACGGAAACGGCTACGAATGGGTCACCAGAAAGTCACTGTATCGGGATAGGCACCAATACAGAACATGCAATTGAGGGTCCAACTGTATTGGAACTGTACAGGTCTTGCACCTATATTTCATGCATTCGTGCTGCGGAGAAGGCCTGCCGTGCCCTCCTCCCCAACAGCCCCTGCCGCCTGTATGGAGACCTTCGGGGCCACCGCCTCATGCCACCGTCCGAACTCACCGCCTTGCTGCTGCTCGCCGCTTCCATGAGCTTCAGCCCCGGTCCCAACACCACGCTGTCCACGGCCCTGGCCGCCAACCACGGCCTGCGCCCGGCGCTGCGCTTCGTCCTGGCCGTGCCCGTGGGCTGGTGCGTGCTGCTGGTGCTGAGCACGGCCGGCGTGGGCGCGGCCATTGTCGCGGCGCCGCTGCTGCTGTGGCTGGTCAAGGCCGCCGGCATCGGCTACCTGCTGTGGATGGCCTGGCGCCTGAGCCGCAGCGCGCAGATGGCTTCGCTGCAATCGCCGCAGCAGCTGCAGGTGGGCTTCTGGCAGGGCGTGGGACTGCAATTCGTGAACATCAAGGCCTGGCTGCTGGCCCTGGCCATCGTGGCCGGCTGGCTGGCCGGGCGCGACGACCTGACCGAGCGCCTGACCGTGGTGCTGCCCGTCATGGCCGCCTATGCCTTTTTCAGCAATCTGCTGTATGCCTGCGTGGGCGCACTGCTGCGCCACTGGCTGGCCCAGGGACGCAGGCTGCTGTGGTTCAACCGTGCCATGGCGACCATGCTGGCGCTGACGGCGATATGGATGGTGGCCGCATGAGGGTCCTCCACCCACGCCCAGGCAAAGGCCGTACTGGCCTGCCCAGCTATTGAAGGGAGGATGCGCAGACCCTTCACGCCCGCGACAAAATACCCTCATTGCCGGCGCAAGAGCGAGCGCACTATCCGCACTCCGCTCTTCACATGCGGCCGGCCCGTGCCCCACGACGGCATGGCAATCCATACCAGCCCGCCCGCATGGCGGGCACCGCAAGACCTGGAACTGTTTTTTTTATGACGACCTGGACGCTGGCAGACCGTGCTGCCAAGATGAACCCCTCCGCCATCCGCGAAATCCTCAAGCTCACCGACCGTCCCGGCATCATCAGCATGGCGGGCGGCCTGCCCTCGCCGCTGGCCTTCCCGCTGGACGAGTTCACCCAGGCCTGCCAGACCGTGATGCAGCGCGATGGCGCCTCGGCCCTGCAGTACGCCACCAGCGAGGGCTTCGCCCCCTGCGCCAGGCCGTGGCCGACTTCCTGCCCTGGGAAGTGGACCCCGACCAGGTGCTGATCACCACCGGCTCGCAGCAGGCGCTGGACCTGATCGGCAAGGTCTTCCTGGACCGTGGCAGCCGCATGCTGGTCGAAAAGCCCACCTACCTGGGCGCGCTGCAGGCCTTTGCACCGCAGGAACCGATTCCCGTGGGCGTGGACAGCGATGACGACGGCATCCTCGTCGAGGACTTCGCCGCCAAGGCCGGCACCGGCGCCGACAAGGCCCGCCTGGCCTACGTGTTGCCCAACTTCCAGAACCCCACCGGCCGCACCATGGCCGAGGCACGCCGCCAGGCCCTGGTGGACAAGGCGCGCGAACTCAACATCCCGCTGATCGAGGACAACCCCTACGGCGACCTGTGGTTCGAGCAGGCTCCCGCCCTGCCGCTGGCCGCGCGCAACCCCGAAGGCGTGATCTACCTGGGCTCGTTTTCCAAGGTGCTGGCCCCGGGCCTGCGCATCGGCTTCCTGGTGGCGCCCAAGTCCGTCTACAACAAGCTGCTGCAGGCCAAGCAGGCGGCCGACCTGCACACGCCGGGCTTCAACCAGCGCGTGGTCTCCGAGGTCATCAAGGACGGCTTCCTGGACCGCCATGTGCCCACCATCCGCGCCATGTACAAGCGCCAGCGCGACGCCATGCTGGCCGCGCTGGAACGCGAAATGGCCGGCCTGGACGTGCAGTGGACCCGTCCCGTGGGCGGCATGTTCCTGTGGGTTCGCCTGCCCAAGGGCATGGATGCGCAAAAGCTGCTGCCCGCCGCCGTGGAACGCGGCACGGCCTTCGTGCCCGGCGCGCCGTTCTACGCGGACGAGCCCCAGGCCAACACGCTGCGCCTGTCCTACGTGACGGTGTCGGCCGAGCAGATCGACAAGGGCATCGCCGCCCTGGCCGACGCCATCCGCTCCACGATGTAAACCACCCCCTGAGCGGCTAGCGCCGCTTCCCCCTCTCTACTTGCTTCGCAAGGGAGGGGGACGACGCCCTCGGCTAGGCGCCCCCGCCGTGAGGCGGCTCTTGCTCGGCGTCCCTGGTGTTTGGGCCAGTTACCTGCTTGGGCCAGGGGGAAGCCGACACGCAGTCGAACCAAAGTCCGGCTTGCTGTCGGCTTTTCCATCCTCCCTTCCATCTGCCCATTGCCATGACACCTGCATACGTCTCCCGCCAGCGCCCCTTCATGACCGTGGATGTGTTCACGGCACGGCCCTACCTGGGCAATCCGCTGGCCGTCGTGCTCGACGCCACCGGATTGACCGATGCGCAGATGCAGTCCTTCGCGGCCTGGACCAATCTGTCCGAGACCACCTTCGTGCTCCCGCCAACCGAGGCCGGCCGCGCTGCAGGCGCCGACTACCGCGTGCGCATCTTCACGCCGGGCGGCGAGCTGCCCTTTGCTGGCCATCCCACGCTGGGCAGCTGCCATGCCTGGCTGGCGCAGGGCGGCGTGCCGCAGCAGGCCCAGCGCATCGTGCAGGAGTGCGCCAAGGGGCTGATCGGCATCGAGCGCCAGGACGGGCGCCTGGCCTTCCAGGCACCGTCCACCGACATCAGCGACGTGGAGCCCGGCCTGCTGGATGACGTGGCGGCCGCGCTGGGCGCAGAACGCGGCCAGATCCTGCGTGCGGCCTGGCTGGACAACGGCCCGCGCTGGATGGGCGTGCTCTTCGAGCATCCCGACCAGGTGCTGTCGCTGGAGCCCGACCATGCAAGGCTCAAGGCGCTGAACACCAAGGTGGGCGCCTGCGCGTTGTACGAAAGCGCGCAAGATGCACCGGCACTGATCGGCCGCAGCAGCCGCGAGGCCCGCGCCTTTGCCACGGGCCAGCGGCCAGCCGCAGCCCAGACGGATGCCGCCCCCAGCCTGGAAGTGCGCGGCTTCGCCAGCCCCGTCGGCGTCACTGAAGACCCCGTCACCGGCAGCCTCAACGCCAGTCTGGCCCTGTGGCTGCGCGGCGAAGGTCTGCTGCATGCGCCCTACATCGCCAGCCAGGGCTGCTGCGTGGGGCGCGACGGGCGCGTCCACGTCAGCGAGGACGCGCAGGGCGCGCTGTGGATAGGCGGCCATGTCGTGGAGTGCGTAAGCGGCCAGGTGCTGCTGTAGGGCCTGCCGGGTTGCCGGAATCTGTCGCCAAGGCGGCAGCCAGTCGCCCGCAGGACAAACGCCAGCGCCGGCGCTGGCCACAATCCGCGCCATGGGAACCCTCTATCTTGTGCGCCATGGCCAGGCCTCGTTTGGTGCCGAAGACTACGACCAGCTCAGCGAGCGCGGCACGGCGCAGTCGCAAAGGCTGGGTGCCTACTGGCGAGAGCGCGGCCTGCGCTTCGACGCGGTCTACACGGGCACGCTGCGCCGCCATGCGCAGACGCTGGCAGGCATCGCCGACGGCCTGGGCAGCCTGCCTGCCGAGCAGCACCGCACCCAGGTGCTTGCAGGCCTCGATGAATACGACAGCGGAGCGCTGCTGCAGGCCATTCATCCGGCGCCCCTGCCCAAGCCCGACACACCCGAGCTGTACCGCCACCACTTCCGCCTGCTGTGCGATGCCCTGGCCCAGTGGATGGCCGGCACCATCAGCCCCAAAGGCATGCCCAGCTGGGATGATTTCTCGGGCGGCGTGCGCCAGGTGCTGGAGCGCGTGCGCCACGAGCATGCCGACGAAAACGTGCTCCTGGTCAGCAGCGGCGGCCCCATCTCCACGGCCGTGGGCCATGTGCTGGGCACCTCGCCCGAGGTCACCATTGCGCTGAACATGCGCATCCGCAACAGCGCCGTGACCGAGTTCACCACCAGCCCCAAGCGCCTGATGCTGCAGACCTTCAACACGCTCAACCACCTGGACACGGACGAGCACCGCAGCTGGATCACGCACGCCTGATACGGCACCGGCAAGGCTGTCACACAGCTATCGCGCCAAGGCATAGCAGCCAGAACACGGGCGCTCTGGGCCGGCCTGCGCTTTTGCGCCAAACTCGCCGGCCAGGAGACAAAAGACCCATGAACAAACGCCGTTTCACGCGCAGCGCCCTGGCCTGCGCGGCCCTGCTGCTGGCCGCCATCACCAGCCAGGCCCAGCCCCTGTCGAACAAGCCCATCCGCATCGTCGTGCCCTTTGGCGCAGGCGGCGTGGCCGACGTCACCTCGCGCGTCGTCGCGCAAAAACTGGCCTCGCAGCTGGGCCAGCCCGTCATCATCGACAACAAGCCCAGCGCAGGCGGCATCGTCGCGGCCGACACCGTGGCCAAGTCCGCGCCCGACGGGCACACGCTGTTCCTCATGTCCAACGGCAGTGCCGTCACCGTGGGGCTGTTCAACCAGCTGCCCTTCGACATGGTCAAGGACTTCACGCCGATTTCCACCCTGGGCTACTTCGACATCGGCGTGCTCACCGCCAGCGACTCGCGCTTCAAGAACCTGGGCGAGCTGGTGGCCTGGGCCAAGGCCAACCCCGGCAAGCTCAACATCGGCAGCATCGCCATCGGCAGCACCCAGCATCTGGCGGCCGAACTGTTCAAGACCACCGCCAGCATCGACGCCCAGATCGTGCCCTTCAACGGCACCCCCGCCGTGGTCACGGCCCTGCGCGGCAAGCAGATCGACGCGGCCGTGGAAATCCTCACGCCCATCATGGGCCAGATCAACTCCAAGGCCGTCAACCTGCTGGCCATCACCGGCGACAAGCGCTCGGCCCTGCTGCCCGGCGTGCCCACGGCCCAGGAGTCAGGCGTCAAGGGCTTCGTCGCCTCCTCCTGGAACGCCCTGGCCGCCCCCGCCAAGACCCCTCCGGAAATCATCGCCCGCCTGAACAAGGAAATCGCCGCCGCCGTGAACTCTCCCGAAGTCACGCAGAAACTGCGCGAAATGAACGTGCAGGCCCAAGCCAGCACGCCCGAGCAGACCGCGCAATTGCTGCAGTCGGAAATCAAGCGCTGGGGCGACGTGATCGTCCAAGCCAAGATCCCCAAGCAATAAAGCAATAGGCCGAGCGAAGCAAAGGCCCGCAACAACTCCCCGTATGTCAGCGCCTGCGTCGTGGCGGTTGCGGGGTTGCAGTCCTGCCGAAGGACAGGACTGCTTCGTCAACTGACTCGCCGTGATGTTTGAACGTAGCGCGCAGCGCGAAGTGAGTTTCACGGCGAACCCCGCAGCCGCCACGACGCAGGTGGCCCCGCAGCGCAGCGAAGGGGTCGCGGACATTCGGGCGCATTTCTTTGCCTACTTTCTTGCTGCGCGGCAAGAAAGTAGGTCGGCCGCCGGGCCGAATCCCGGCCTCGCAAAACCACCACCCGGCAGGGTCCAAAAACGCCCCCGCAACAAACCTACAACGGCTCCGGCGCCCGCCCCACAGTATCCGCAGGCAGCGCAACCATCTCGGACAACAACCGCACCAGCCCCCGAGCCGAAGCCTCCACCATCAAAGCCCCCCGCTCGGCCGTAGCCCCCGCAGCATTCCCCACCGCCCCGCAAACGTTGTAGTCCTCGATGGCCCAGCCCATCTTGGCGCTTCGCCCATTGCCCAGCAAGGCATGCCGCTGCGCCCTATCCTCCGAAGTGGAATGAAAGTCCCGCGCATGCTCCATGCGCACGGTCTCCGGCGCCAGGTGCAGCATCATCGACGTCTCCACCTCGCCGCCATGGATGCCGAAGCGGTGCTCATGCGCGCTGAACTGCGCATTGGCCGCATCGTCCACCAGGCCGAACCAGCTGCTGCTGTAGACCAGCAGGCCATGGCGCATGCGCAGCTCGCGCGCCACGATGTCCATCACGCTGACCTGTCCGCCATGGCCGTTGAGCAGCAGCAGCCGGCGCACGCCGGCCCGCGCCACGCAGGCGCCCAGCTCGGTCCACAGCGCGATCACCGTGGCGGGCGACAGCGTCAGCGTGCCGGCAAAGGATTGGTGCTCCACGCTGAAGCCGATGTTCTGCGGGGGAAGGAACAGCGCGGGCAGCTCGGGCGGCAGCAGCGGCAGGGCCGCATCGATCACGCCCTGCAGCAGGCGGGCGTCGACGGACATCGGCAGGTGCGGACCGTGCTGCTCCACGGCGGCCACGGGCAGCACGGCGATGGTTTCGGCAGCCAGGCCGCTGGCCTGGGCCTGCGCAAAGTCGCGTGCAGAGGCCTCGGCCCACCAGCGGGAAGGCCAGGCGCCGGGGGATATCTGTTCGGGCGGGGAGTCTTGCATGGCCCGATATTAGGGCCATCCATGGGCTGCCGGAGCCCTCCTCACTCGGCCTTGAAGTTGGATTCCTTGACGATGCGTTTCCAACGCTCGTTGTCCGACTCGATCAGCCGCGCGAACTCCTCGGGCGTTCCCCGGCGCGGCACATAGCTGTAGCTGCGCAGCTTGGCCAGCACGTCGGGCATCTGCATGACCTTGTCCATCTGCTGCGCGAGCTGGGCCACGATGTCGCGGGGCGTGCCCTTGGGCGCCAGCAGGCCCGACCAGGAGCTGAAGCCCATGCCGTCCACGCCGGCCTCCTTGATGGTGGGCACCTGGGGAAAGACTTCGGCGCGCTGGGGCAGCAGCACGGCCAGCGCCTTGACCTTGCCCGTGCGGATCATCTCCACCGAGGTGAAGGAGTCGAACGAGAAATCCACCTCGCCCGCCACCACGGCCTGCATCTGCGGCGCCGTGCCCTTGTACTGGGCGTTGACGATGCCCGGCGCGCCAATCACCTTCTTGAACTGCTCGGTGATCAGCGAAATCATGCTGCTGCCCGAGGACACGCTCAACGGCCTGCCCTGTTTGGCCATGGCGACCAGCTCCTGCAGGCTGTTCACGGGCAGGTCCTTGCGTGCGATGAGGACGAAGCCCACGTCGCACAGATGGCTGATGGGCTCGAAGCTGGACAGCGCCTCGTAGCTGGTCTTGTAGAGCACGGGGCTCAGGGTCTGCGCGCCGGCCGTGTTCATCAGCAGGGTATAGCCATCGGGCGCAGCGCGGGCGGCCAGTTCCGTGCCGATGACGCCGTTGGCACCGCCCTTGTTGTCCACCACGAAGGACTGGCCGGTCAGCTCCCCGAGCTTTTGCATGGCCAGCCGCGCCACCACGTCGGTGGTGCCACCGGCAGGAAAGGGCACGATCACGCGCACGGACTTGTCGGGATAGGCGGCGGCCGCGCTTGCGTGCTGCGGCAGTCCCCAGGCTGCGGCCGCTGCCGCGCCAGCGGCCAGGAAGTGGCGGCGAGATGTCTCCTGCATGGCTTGTCTCCTTGTGTTGCTCTATCCCGGATGGGTGGCCGGTCCATGATGGGCAACGGACATATCGCCTGTCCAATACCAAGCGCCTATGCAACGATATCTTTTGCCAATCGTCCTGCAGCCGGCCACAGGCGATCTCTCTGGACGGCCCGCTACCATCGCAGCCTGCAGCCGGGGGAACCAAAGACCATGCCCCTGGCTCCCACAGTCCGCCATGCCGCACCAACCACCTCTTCGCCACACTGCCCCCCAGCACCTCGCCTTCTGGCTCCTCGCCTTTTTCCTTGCCGCCGCCAGCCTGCTTGCCACCCCTGCCGGCGCGCAGCTGCGCCTGAAGACCGGCAGCGGGGCGGCCGCGGCCGCGGCCGTGGACACGCCACGCGTGCGGGCCGAGCTCGTGGCCCAGGCACCCGAAGGCGTTCAACCCGGCCAGACGCTGTGGCTGGGCCTGCTGATCACCCACCAGCCCGAATGGCATACCTACTGGAAGAACGCCGGTGACTCCGGCCTGGCCACCGAGTTGAACTGGCAGCTGCCTGCAGGCCTGACGGCTGGCGAGATCCAGTGGCCCGTGCCCGAGGCGCTGCGCGTGGGCCCGCTGCTCAACTACGGCTATGAGGGCCAGGTGCTGCTGCCCGTGCCCGTGCAGGTGGCCGCCGACTTCAAGCCGCCCGCGTCCGGCATGCTGGACCTGCGCCTGCATGCGAATTGGCTGGTCTGCCGCGTGGAGTGCATTCCCGAGGAAGGCGATTTCCAGCTGCAGCTGCCCGTGCAGGGCAGCACGGCAGGCCAGGGACAGGCCTTCACCCAGGCCTGGGCGCTCAAGCCCCAGGCACTGTCTGCGCCAGCACAGGCCAAGGTGGTGCCGGCCAGCCAGCCTGCCGCACAAGGCAGGACGCCCGACGAGCGCGTGCAGCTGCGCATCGAGGGCCTGCCGGAATCCCTGCATGGCCGCACGCTGGACTTCTATCCCGAATCTTCCGACACCTTCCACCACGCGGCAGAACTGGGCAAGGACTGGCAGCAGCATTGGGACGGCGCGGCCTGGGTGGCCGAGCTGCCCCTGTCCGACATGCGTGGCGACACTCCGGCCAAACTGCCCGTGGTTCTGGCCCTGCCACCCGCCGAGCGCGCCGCAGCGCTGGAGCAGGGCCAGCCCGTGGCCTGGCGCGCCGAGGCCCCGGTCGAGGGCCGCTGGACGGCTGCCGCCATGGCCAGCGTTTCCCCCGCACTGGCCGCCGCCCTGGCGGCCAACCAGGCCGCTGCGCCTGCTGCCAGCGCCACCAGCCTGTGGATGGCCCTGCTCGGTGGCCTGGTGGGTGGACTGATCCTGAACCTCATGCCCTGCGTCTTCCCGGTGCTGGCCATCAAGATCCTGGGCTTTGCACGCCATGGACAGGACCGCCGCGCCCAGCGCCTGGGCGGGCTGGCCTATACGGCGGGCGTGGTCCTGTCCTTCCTGGCCCTGGGCGGACTGCTGCTGGCCCTGCGCGCGGCAGGCGAGCAGCTGGGCTGGGGCTTTCAGCTGCAGTCGCCGGCCATCGTGGCCCTGCTGGCAGCCCTGTTCACGCTGCTGGGGCTGAACCTGGCAGGCCTGTTCGAGTTCGGCTCCATGCTGCCCGGCCGCTGGGCTGCGGCCCATGCGCGCCATCCGGTGGCCGATGCCTTTCTGTCCGGCGTGCTGGCCGTGGCCATTGCCTCGCCCTGCACGGCGCCGTTCATGGGCGCCTCGCTGGGCTTTGCCATCGACATGCCGGCCCTGCAGGCGCTGACGGTGTTCGCCGCCCTGGGCCTGGGCATGGCCCTGCCCTATCTGCTGGCCAGCTTCGTCCCCGCCGTGGTGCGCTGGCTGCCGCGCCCGGGCGCCTGGATGGATACCTTCCGCCGCGCCATGGCCTTCCCCATGTTCGCCACCGTGGTCTGGCTGGTCTGGGTGCTGGGGCACCAGAGCGGCATCGACGCTGCCACCGCGCTGCTGGCCCTGCTGCTGGCCTTCAGCGCCCTGGTCTGGACGCTGACGCTCAAGGGCCGCACGCGGGCCGTGCTGGCCACGCTGGCCGTGGTGCTGGCAGGCGCGCTGCTGGCCACCACCGCGCCCCTGATCACCACGCCTGCCCAGGCCGAGGGCACGGGCATTGCGTCCGCTGCAGGCGAGCGCTGGCAGCCCTGGTCGGCCGCCCGCGTGGCCGAGCTGCAGGCGGCGGGCAAGCCCGTGTTCGTGGACTACACGGCCGCCTGGTGCGTGACCTGCCAGGTCAACAAGCGCACCACGCTCAACCATGAGGAGGTGCTGGCCGCCTTCGACAAGCACGGCGTGACCCTGCTGCGCGCCGACTGGACGCGGCGCGACCCGGCCATCACCGCTGCGCTGCAGCAACTGGGCCGCAGCGGCGTGCCCGTCTATGTGCTGCATGCGCCGGGCAAGCCCCCGGTGGTGCTCAGCGAGCTGCTATCGAAGAACGAGGTACTGGGGGCGTTGGCCGCGCTTTGACGGCACGCCCTCCTGGGACAAACCCCGATTTTGGGTAGGTCCCAGGCCTACATTTGTTGCAGCGCACGCCGTCCTAGACTGGATGCATCCGGGGAATACCGCAATCCGAACGCTAGGCGCCGCGGCTGCCGCCCGACTCCGGAGACCCGCCCGCGCGGCAACTGCCCGCCCTGCACGACACAGGAGGTGGGCCATGCATGCACTGATCACCCATTCGCACCCTTCGGGGGTGCACCATCGTTCACGCGGCAAGGGATTGCTGCTGGCGCTGGGGCTTGCCAGCCTGGCCGTGGCGGGGATCGTCCTGCCCTTTGTGTGGGACCTGCTGGGCTTCGTCAACGGGTTGCCCAAGATGGAGTGGCTGCAGTCCATCCTGGCGGTCTCGCCGGTGTTCAGCTGGCTGATGATGTTCGCCTGGGGCCTGGCCGTTCCCGTGGCGCTGATCTATGCGCTCTACCACCCGCAGACCCATCCCTGGGGCAATGCCGCCATGGTGGCGGGCGCCATGTTCATCGCCGTCACCTGGTACGTGCACATGCCCGCCGCATCGCAATGCACGGCGATGTATCCGCAGACCGGCATGGCCTGCTCGGTGCTGCAATGGGGCTTCAGCATGAGCCTGGGCGTGGCAACGGCGGCCTATGTGTTCCTGGTCTTCATGATTGCGCTGTCCTCGCTGGGGCTGCTGGCCGAATGCGTTGCGCGCAATGAGCCGCCCAGGCCCTGAATCCGCAGGGTTTTGGGCAAGGGTCCCGGCCGCCGATTTTTTGCCGCCGGGCCGCCCCAAGGCAAAAAGCGGCCCCCTCGGGGGGCAGCGGACCTTGCGCAGCAAAGGGAGCGTGGGGGCTTCTTTTATAATGTCGGCTGGGTGTCCAGACCGCATGGGGCGGCAGGACAGGTGTTGATAGCGCAGGTCGGGCCGCCTGCGCACCGGGGCCGCAAGGCCCCTTTGCTGCTTTGCACATGAACACCTACACGACCCCGCGGCCGTCCGGCCCGCGCACGCCCCTTTTCCTGTCTTTCGCCGATCGCGTCGGCGCCTTCCTGTCCCGCTGGTCCCATGCCGAGGCTGCGGGCGGCATCGTGCTGCTGCTGGCAGCGGCCGCCGCCCTGCTCTGGGCGAACTCCGGCTGGGCCGGCTCCTATGAGGCGCTGTGGCACACGCCGCTGAGCCTGGGCCTGGGCCCGTGGCAGCTGTCGCAATCCCTGCATTTCTGGGTCAACGATGCGCTGATGAGCGTGTTCTTTCTCGTGGTCGGCATGGAGATACGCCGCGAGATGCATTCCGGCGCACTGGCCCAGCCGCGCCAGGCGCTGCTGCCCGTGATGGCCGCGCTGGGCGGCGTGGCGGCGCCGGCCCTGATCTTCCTGGCCTTCAATGCCGCGCCGCCGCTGCGCAATGGCTGGGCCGTGCCCACGGCCACCGACATCGCCTTTGCCATGGGCGTGCTGGCCCTGCTGGGCCGGGGCCTGCCGCCCGCGCTGCGCGTGTTCCTGCTGGCGCTGGCCATCATCGACGACCTGGTGGCCGTGCTCATCATTGCGCTGTTCTATTCGGGCGGGCTGCAATGGAGCCAGCTGCTGGTGGCCGCCGCCGGCCTGGCCGGCGTGTTCCTGCTGCAGTCGCTGGGCGTGCGCCGCGCCTGGGCCTATGTGCTGCCGGGCGCCGTGCTCTGGTGGGGCATCTGGCAGACCGGCGCCCATCCCACGCTGGCCGGCGTGGTGCTGGGCCTGGTGACACCCGTGCACGCACTGGCAGGCCGCGAAAGCGCCGCGCCCGTGGAGCGCGTGCAGGCGGACCTGCATCCCTGGGTGGCCTTTGGCGTGATGCCCCTGTTTGCGCTGGCCAATGCCGGCGTGCCGCTGCAGGGCGCGGGCACCGCTGGCATTGATGTGGCGGGCACGTCGGCCGTGATGTGGGGCGTGGCCCTGGCCCTGGTGCTGGGCAAGCCGCTGGGCGTGCTGCTCAGCTGCTGGTTGGCCGTACGCCTGCGGATGTGCGCGCTGCCGCCGGGCATGGGCTGGGGCGACGCGCTGCTGGCCGGCCTGCTGGCAGGCATTGGCTTCACCATGGCCATCTTCATCGCCACGCTGGCCTTTGACAGCGAGGCCCTGCTCAATGCCGCCAAGCTGGGGGTACTGATGGCGTCGGCCACGGCCGCCGTGCTGGGCCTGGCCTGGGGCCTGGTGCTGCGCCGCCGCCATGCTGCGGCCGCGACAGTGCAGCCGGCCTGATCCGCATGCGCTGCGTACACTGCGGCGCATGAGTGATACAGCCACAGACTCCCGCCTGCGCGACATCCTCGTGCAGTGCCGCACCCTGGCCGTGGTCGGCCTGTCGCCGCAGCCCGACCGGCCCAGCCACCAGGCCTCGCAATACATGCAGTGCCACGGCTACCGCATCGTTCCCGTGAACCCCGTGGTCGCACGCGAAGGCGGACGCATCCTGGGCGAGCCCGTCCATGCCAGCCTGGCCGACGCTGCGGCCGCGCTGGCTGCCCAGGGCCTGCGCATCGACATGGTCGATTGCTTCCGAAAGAGCGAGGACATCCCGCCGCTGGCCGCCGAGGCCGTTGCCATCGGCGCGCGCTGCCTGTGGCTGCAATTGGGCGTGGTCAACGACAAAGCCCTGGAACTGGCCCGCGCTGCAGGCCTGTGGACCGTGCAGGACCGCTGCGTGAAGATCGAGCACCAGCGCCTGCTGGCCGATGCCCCAGCCGCTGCCCGGTAGCTCAGGAATTGCCCATGAAAAAGGCCGCAGCCCCTGAAAGGCTGCGGCCTGCAATTGGCGTGGACCAAGGCCCGGTCAGTCCGGTGCAGGTTACCTGCCTCCGTCCGGGTGTCTGCTTCAGCCCACATCCAGCATCATGCACGGTCTTTGTGACAGCCCTGTGATGCACATCACGGTCCGGCTCACTGCACAAGAAGCCGGATCCGCCCTCTCTTTCCGAAAATCCCCCGATTCCCCCAAGCGCCGGGACGGCCTCAGCCACGCCGCGTGAACAGGCGCATGTAGCGCGAAGGCAGGTCCTGCATGCGCATCATGATGGGCAGGTCTGCCGTGTTGAAGTCGCTGTCCCAGGCCGGCGCGCCCAGCACCTTGGCCCCCGTGCGCAGATAGCCCTGAATCAGCGCGGGCGGCTCCACGCTCATGCCGCTGGTGCTGACGGATGCCAGCTCCTCGGGCAGGGCCACGCGGGGACGCACCTGCAGCTCGGGCTCGGCCAGATGGGTTTGGCGCAGTTGCTGCCAGACGCGCGCCGGGCCCTCGCCATGGGCCAGGCCGGGGTACTGCATGGGAATGCTGGCGCAGCCGACCATGGCGTCCAGCTGGTTGCGCTGCATGAATTCGGCCAGGGCGCCCCACAGCGCCAGGATCACGCCGCCCTGGCGGTGCGATGCATGCACGCAGCTGCGGCCCAGCTCCACCATGCGCGGGCGCCAGGCGTGCAGCGGGGCGAGGTCGAATTCCTGGTCGGAGTACAGGCCCCCGGCGCGCAGCGCCTGGGTGGGCGTGAGCAGGCGGTAGGTGCCGATGACCACGCCCCGGTCGGCGTCGCAGACCATGAGGTGCTCGCAGAAGTCGTCGAAGGCGTCGATGTCGTGCCCGGCCAGCGGCGTCTGCAGCACGGCGCCCATCTCGGCGGCGAACACCGCGTGGCGCAGGCGCTGCACCTGTCGCACTTCGTCAAGGTGCCGGGCCCAGCGCACGTCCAGCCGCAGCGGTTTGTCTGCGGCCTGGGGTGGCTGGAGAAGCGCGGAAAGCGGGGGCTTGGCGACGTCGATCGCCGCGTTGCGAAGGGTGTCAAGAACGTCCATATGCCCGCCTTCCTCGTCATGTTGGACGCAGTCGGTGACCTGCCTGTGCCACTCGGTTTGCCTGCGTGCCGCCATTGTGGAAAGCCGCCATGAAAGTCCCGCGACGGTTGCGTTACAGCAACATGTCATGCCGCACTGCAATGGTGCACTGCAGCAAATGCCTCTATGACAGGTGTTGAGCGCAAGTTGGTGCACGCCATCCCAGGGTTGGCATGTCGTCAAGAATGAAACAAATTGTGCGTTAATGACAGGGCCGCATGCCCGGCCATCGCGGCTTGCGGAGTCCTCAGTCTTCCCTTGCCGCGCCATGCTCCAGACCCTTCGCTCCAAGATCCTTGCCATCAGCACAGCCACCGTGGTCGGCGCCCTTGCCATCACGGGGGCCGCCACGTACCACATCGTCCGCGGCAGCACGTTCCAGACCATCGAACAGGACCTGGATGCCATCACCGCAGGCAACACCATGGCCATCGACCAGTGGGTGGCCTCCAAGGCGCGCGCCGTCAGCGCCGCCGCCGCCGTGATCGAGCATGGCGACCCGCAGGGCTTTGCCGCCCACATGGGCCAGGCCAGCGGCTTTCCCATCACCACGGTGGGCTGGCAGGACAAGACCTTCAAGTCCACCACCAGCACCCCGCCCGACTACGACCCCACGGCCCGCCCCTGGTACAAGAGCGCCGTGCAGGCCGGCAAGCTGACGCTGACCAAGCCCTATGGCGACTCCACCACGGGCGTGCCCTATGTGGCCTTCGTGGCGCCCATGCTGCGCGGCGGCGCGCTGCAGGGCGTGATCAGCGGCGCCGTGCCGCTGGAGGGCGTGCGCGAGGTGGTCTCGGCCATCCGCCCCACGCCCGGCAGCCTGGGCTTTGTGGTCAGCCGTGACGGCCAGGTGCTGGCGCATGCCGATGCCAAGCTGCTGCTCAAGCCCACCTCCGACCTCTCCGAGCTGCTGACGCCGGCTGCGCTGACCGCGCTGGCCAGCGCCACGGCACCGCTGGAAGTGAACCTGGGCGGCAGCGCCAAGCTGCTCAAGGCCCGCCCGGTGCAGGGCACGGACTGGCTGCTGGTGGTGGCGCTGGACAAGGCCGAGGCCACGACCGGCCTGCAAAGCGTGCTCAAGACGCTGGCCATTGCCATCGTGCTGCTGGCCTGCCTGGCCACGGCCGTGGCGGCGGCGCTGACGGCACAGTCCTTCCGGCGCCTGTCGCAGGTGCGCGACGCCATGGACAAGATCGGCTCGGGCGGCGGCGACCTGACGCAGCGCCTGCCGGTGTCGGGCAATGACGAAGTGGCGCAGATCGCCTCGTCCTTCAACGGCTTCGTCGAGCAGATCGGCACCGTGCTCAAGGATGTGCGCAACGGCGTGGAGTCCATGAAGACCGCCACCGACGAGATCAAGCTGGGCAACCTGGACCTGTCCAACCGCACCGAGTCCTCGGCCAGCAGCCTGCAGGAGACCTCGGCCTCGCTGTCGCAGCTGACGGCCAATGTGCGCCAGTCGGCCGAGGCGGCCGCCATGGCCACGCGCCTGGCCCAGTCGGCCAGCAGCTCGGCCACCAAGGGCGGCGACGTGGTGGGCAGCGCCGTGAGCACCATGGACGACATCTCCAAGGCCTCGTCCAAGATCGGAGAGATCATCGGCGTCATCGACGCCATCGCCTTCCAGACCAACATCCTGGCGCTCAATGCCGCCGTCGAGGCAGCCCGCGCGGGTGAGCAGGGCCGGGGCTTTGCCGTGGTGGCGGCAGAAGTGCGCAGCCTGGCCCACCGCAGCGCGGCGGCCGCCAAGGAGATCAAGACCCTGATCGACGCCTCGGGCGCCAGCGTGGCCATGGGCACGGACCGCGTGCGCGCCGCCGGCCAGACCATGGGCGAGATCGTGGATGGCATCCAGCGCGTCTCCCAGATCATTGTCGAGATCAACGGCGCCATGACCGAGCAGAGCGTGGGCATCGGCCAGATCAACCAGGCCGTGGCCGACATGGACCGCGCCACGCAGCAGAACGCCGCGCTGGTGGAGGAGTCCACCGCCGCATCGTCCGTGCTCAACGAGCAGGCCCACCACCTGTCGCGCACGGTGGCCGGCTTCACGCTGGAAGGGCGTGCGCCTGCCCGGGATCAGCTGCTGCTCACCAACTGAGCCGCAGCACGCGACGGGCTCAGGCCTGGGCCGGCGCTCCCAGGCGCTGGGACAGGCTGCGCGCCTGGGCCTGCAGCAGCAGGGCCGGCCGGCCTTGCGGGTCCAGGTCCAGCGTGGCCGAAGGGCCGATGGCGGCAATGGCCAGCACCAGCTGGCCAAAGCCGTCGAACACCGGCACGGCCAGCGCGCTCACGCCTGACAGCAGCTGGTTCTCGACCCGGCTCAGGCGGCTGGCGCGGATGGCGGCCAGCTCCTTTGCAAAGGCGGGCTCTTCCAGGCTGTGACCTTCCGCGTCCAGCAGGGGCGCGATGCGCCCGGGCTCGCCAAAGGCCGCAAAGATCTTGCCTGTGGCCGTGTGGCGCAGCGATGCGGGCGTGCCGTGGCGCATGGCCACATAGACATGGGTGGGCCCCTCTTCCACGCGGATGATGGTCGGCCCCTGGCCGCTCCACATGGCAATCGACACCGTGCTGCCCACCTCCTGCGCCAGCGCGGGCAGCTCGGCAATCGCCAGGCGCACGGGATCGGCCTGCTGCAGGCTGATCAGCCCCATCTGTATGGCCAGCGGCCCCAGGCCGTAGTGGCCGCTGGCGCGGTCCTGCTCCATCAGGCCCAGCTTGCAGAAGCTCACCAGGTAGGGGTGGGCCTTGGCCGCCGTCATGCCGGCCTCGCGCGCCAGATCCTTCAGCGCCATGCGACGGCCGGTGCGCGCCAGCGCCTTGAGCAACTGGCCGCCGACCTCCACGCTCTGGATGCCGCGCGGGCCGCGCGCGGGCTCGTCATCGGCGCTGTCGGAGGGGAAGACGGGGTCGTTCGGGGAGGAGGCGGCATCGGACATGGCAGGCATTGTGAAGGCTGGAACCCGAAGTTTGCGGCTCCGAGGGTTTTTCACTATGTCAAATGAATTGTTCAATGTTGAATTTTTCCCTAGCATTCAGGCATTCGATAAAAACAAATGCATTTGTCCATCTCAAAAGCAGGATGCCCATGACCACCAAGACCTTTGCCTCCGCCGCCGACCTCGAAATCAAGCAGGTCAGCTTCGACAAGCTCTCCGAGCACGCCTACGCCTATACGGCCGAAGGTGACCCCAACACCGGCATCATCATTGGCGACGACGCGGTGATGGTGATCGACACCCAGGCCACGCCCGTCATGGCCCAGGACGTGATCCGCCGCATCCGCGAGGTCACCGACAAGCCCATCAAGTACGTCACGCTGTCGCACTACCACGCGGTGCGCGTGCTGGGCGCCTCGGCCTTCTTCGCGGAAGGTGCCGAACACATCATTGCCAGCCAGGACACCTACGACCTCATCGTGGAGCGCGGCGAGCAGGACAAGGCCAGCGAGATCGGCCGCTTTCCCCGCCTGTTCCAGAACGTGGAAAGCGTGCCCGACGGCATGACCTGGCCCACCCTCACCTTCACCGGCAAGATGACGCTGTGGCTGGGCAAGCTGGAAGTGCAGATCCTGCAGCTGGGCCGCGGCCACACCAAGGGCGACACCGTGGTCTGGCTGCCCCAGGACAAGGTGCTGTTCAGCGGCGACCTGGTGGAGTTCGGCGCCACGCCCTACGCAGGCGATGCCTACTTCCAGGACTGGCCGCACACGCTGGACGCCATTGCCGCCCTGCAGCCCGAAAAGCTCGTGCCCGGCCGCGGCGCCGCGCTGCAGACGCCGGCCGAGGTGCAGGCCGGCCTGGCCGGCACGCGCGACTTCATCAGCGACCTGTGGACCGAGGTCAAGGCCGGCGCCGATGCCCAGCAGGACCTGCGCAAGGTCTACGAGGCCGCCTTCGCCAAGCTGCAGCCCAAGTACGGCCAGTGGGTGATCTTCAACCACTGCATGCCCTTCGATGTGACCCGCGCCTATGACGAGGCATCGGGCCACGCCGACCCGCGCATCTGGACCGCCGAGCGCGACCGCCAGATGTGGCTGGCGCTCGAAGGCTGATGCACGGCGGCGTCCGGGCCTGAACACCGGCACGCCCGCCCCTCGCACCCGTCCGTGAACCGGCGCCCTGGCGCGCCGGCGGGGATGGCTGCGCCCTTTTTTCCACACTGCCCATGCCAGAGGACGAACACCATGTCCCACCCCGCCATCTCCCTGCAAGCGCTGCGCGGCAGCGGCGCAGACATACAGTCCATCCACATTCCCTACGAGCGCCATGCCGACCAGGACGCCGGTGCGGACACGCCCGCCCGGCATCCCGTGGTCATCGTCGGCGCCGGCCCCGTAGGCCTGTCGCTGGCCATCGACCTGGCCCAGCGCGGCCAGCGCGTGGTGCTGCTGGACAACGACTGCCGGCTGTCCACGGGCTCGCGCGCCATCTGCTTTTCCAAGCGCACGCTGGAGATCTGGGACCGCCTGGGCGTGGGCCAGCCCATGGTGGACAAGGGCGTGTCCTGGAACCTGGGCAAGGTCTTCTTCAAGGACCAGCCGCTGTACCGCTTCGACCTGCTGCCCGAGGACGGCCACGAGCGCCCGGCCTTCATCAACCTGCAGCAGTACTACGCCGAGGCCTATCTGGTCGAGCGCGCACTGCAGCTGCCGCTGATCGACCTGCGCTGGCACAGCAAGGTCACGGCACTGGAGCCGCAGGCCGAGGGCGCGCTGCTGACCGTGGAGACGCCCGACGGCAGCTACCGCATCGATGCGCAATGGGTCCTGGCCTGCGACGGCTCGCGCTCGCCGCTGCGCGGCCTGCTGGGCCAGGAAAGCCATGGCCGCATCTTCCGCGACCGCTTCCTGATCGCCGACGTGAAGATGCACGCCGAATTCCCCACCGAGCGCTGGTTCTGGTTCGACCCGCCCTTCCACCCGGGCCAGAGCGTGCTGCTGCACCGCCAGCCCGACGATGTCTGGCGCATCGACTTCCAGCTGGGCTGGGACGCGGACCCCGAGGAAGAGAAAAAGCCCGAGAACATCGTGCCGCGCATCCGTGCCCTGCTGGGCAAGGACGCGCCCTTCGAGCTGGAATGGGCCAGCGTCTACACCTTCGCCTGCCTGCGCATGGACCGCTTCGTCCATGGCCGCGTGGTCTTTGCGGGCGACAGCGCCCACGGCGTCTCGCCGTTTGGCGCACGCGGCGCCAACAGCGGCGTGCAGGATGCCGAGAACCTGGCCTGGAAGCTGGACCGCGTGCTGCGCGGCCAGGCCGATGCCTCGCTGATCGCCACCTACGGCGCCGAGCGCGAATACGCGGCCGACGAGAACATCCGCAACTCCACGCGCGCCACCGACTTCATCACGCCCAAGAGCGAGATCAGCCGCCTGTTCCGCGACGCCGTGCTGGACTTGGCGCGCGACCATGAATTCGCGCGCCGCATCGTCAACAGCGGGCGGCTGTCCGTGCCGGCCACGCTGCATGGCTCCGCGCTCAACACGCCTGACACCGACACCTTCGACGGAACGCAGCTGCCCGGCGCCGTGCTGGCCGATGCGCCCATGCGCCGGCCCGGCGCAGACGGCACGGCCTGGCTGCTGCGCGCACTGGGACCGGACTTCACGCTGCTGCACTTCGGCCCCACGCCCGCCTGGGCGCAGGCGCTGCCCGGCGTGCTCAACCTGTCCATTGCGGCCGAGGGCGAGGCCCATGCGCACGGCGCCGACCTCATCGATGCGCGCGGCCTGGCGGCCAAACGCCTGGATGCACGCCCCGGCACCAGCTACCTGCTGCGGCCTGACCAGCATGTCTGCGCGCGCTGGCGCCGCCCCGACGAGGCCGGCGTGCGCGCCGCTCTCCAAAGAGCCTGCGGCGCCGCCGCCACGGCCTGAACCTCTTACGCCCCATCCACAGGAGACCGCCATGCTGCTGTCCACCCACCCCAACCTGCAGGCCTGCGACGATTTCTACGAAGCCCTGATCGCCACCCACCAGGGGCTCGATACCGCGCAAAGCCATGCCCTCAATGCCCGCCTCGTGCTGCTGCTGGCCAATCACATCGGCCACCAGGGCACCTTGCTGCATGCGCTCGAACTGGCCCGCGCCAGCGCAGGACTTGCCCCTGCCGGCGCGGACCCGGCCGAGCGCGGCGCCGTGACGCCGGTCGCCCCGGTGCACGCGGCCGCCTGAAGCCGCGCGCCGCCGCCCGTGCGGCGGCCTGCCATCCCCACAAAGGCGCCCGCCTCACACCTTGGATATCTCACAAGGGCGCCGCATACAACATGGAGACAAGGATGCAACGCAAGCAGTTTCTGGCCGCACTGGCCTGCTCGGGCCTGGCCCTGGCCGCAGGGCCTGCCGCCCTGGCACAGGACAAGCCCCTGGAATGGGTCGTGGGCTATGCGGCCGGCGGCGGCTCGGACGTGGTCGCCCGCGTCATCGCCGAGGCCATGGGCCGCAACATGGAGCGGGTCATCGTCATCAACAACAAGCCCGGCGCGGGCACCAACATCGCGGCCGAGTACAGCGCCCGCTCGCGCGACTACGGCAACCTCATGTTCACGGCCGACTTCGCCACGCTGGCGGCCAACCCCTTCCTGTTCAGCAAGCTCAACTACAACGCCGAGCGCGACTTCAAGCCCGTGGGCATGCTGGTGCGCTTTCCCATGCTGCTGGTGGTCAACAACGAGGTGCCCGCCACCAACCTCGCCGAATTCCTGGCCTGGGCCAAACAGCAAAAGACCGGCGTGAGCTGGGGCTCGGCCGGCCTGGGCAGCCCCCACCACCTGGTGGGGGAGCTGTTCCGCGAACAGGCGGGCATCAGCAACATGACCCATGTGCCCTACCGTGGCGCCGCCCCGGCCGTGCAGGACGTGGTCGGCGGCCAGATCCCTGCCATGTGGGCCGACAGCGCCACCATCATTCCCTTCCTGAGCGAGAAAAAGCTCAAGGCCATCGGCGTGGCCAGCCCCGCGCGCGTGGACGTCCTGCCCCAGGTCGCCACGCTGCAGGAGCAGGGCCTCAAGGGTTTCGAGGGCTATGCCTGGCAGGGCATCGTCGTGCCCACGGGCAGCTCGGCCGAGGTGGTCAAGAAGTTCAGCCAGTCGCTGCAGCAGGCCCTGGCCGACACCCGCACCAAGGCACGCCTGGCCGCCATGGGCGTGGAGCCCATGCCCGGCAGCGCCGACCAGATGGGCCAGTTCGTGCGCGCCGAGCGCAGCAAGTGGGGGCGGGTGATCTCGGCCAACAATATCAAGCTGGATTGAGCGCCCCGCTGCAGATGCAAAAAGGCTGCCGGTCCGGCAGCCTTTTTTCGTTGTGGCGGGGGGTTGCGTCTCAGGCCACCGCCTCCGCCTCCGCACTGCGCCCCATCCCCAGATAGGTATCGATGATGCGCCGGTCATGCAGCAGCTCCCTGGCCGCGCCGCTGAGGGCCACGGCGCCCATCTCCAGCACGTAGGCACGGTCGGCCACCTTGAGGGCGGCGCGCGCGTTCTGCTCGACCAGCAGCACCGAGACGCCGTGGTCGCGCAGGCCGGCCACGACCTGCAGCACCTCGCGCACGATCAGCGGCGCCAGGCCCAGCGAGGGCTCGTCCAGCAGCAGCAGGCGCGGGCGTGCCATCAGCGCGCGGCCGATGGCCAGCATCTGGCGCTCGCCGCCCGACAGGGTGGAGGCCATCTGCGGGCGCCGCTCCCTCAGGCGCGGGAAGATGGCAAAGACCTCGTCCATGCGCTGCGCCTGGTCGCGCAGGCCCCGGCGCCAGCGCGAGAAGCCGCCCAGCAGCAGGTTGTCTTCCACCGACATCTCGCCGAACAGCTCGCGCTTTTCGGGCACCAGGGCCACGCCGTTGGCCACCATGACCTCGACGCCGGGGCGTGCGATGCGCTTGCCGTCCAGATGGATCTCTCCGCGCGAGGGCAGCAGGCCCATGGCGGCCGACAGCAGCGTGGTCTTGCCCGCGCCGTTGGGGCCGATGACGGTGACGATCTCGCCGCTGCGCACATCCAGATCCACCTGGTGCACGGCCTCCACGGGACCGTAGGACACGCTCAGGCCCTTGAGCTGCAAAAGGATGTCGCTCATGCCGTCTCTCCGGTTGCCTCGTCGTCGTCGCCGCCGCCCAGGTAGGCATCCAGCACGCGCTGGTTGACCTGGATCTGGGCCGGCGTGCCTTCGGCGATCACGGTGCCGAACTCCAGCACCGTGATGCGGTCCGCAAGATTCATGACGAACTCCATGTCGTGCTCCACGACGAGAATGCCCAGCCCCTCGGCGCGCAGCTGGCGCAGCAGGTCGGCCAGGGCCTGTTTTTCCAGGTGGCGCAGGCCGGCGGCCGGCTCGTCCAGCAGCAGGGCCGCCGGCTGGCCGGCCAGGGCGCGTGCGATCTCCACGATGCGCTGCTGGCCCAGGGCCAGCGAGGCGGCCGGCACGTCGGCGAAGGCGCCCAGGCCGCAGCGCTCGATCTGGCGGCGCGCCTCGGCCAGCACCGAGGCCTCCTCGGCCCGGTCCAGGCGCAGCATGGAGGCCAGCCAGCCCCGGTGCGCACGCCGGTGCGCGCCCACGGCCACGTTCTCCAGCACACTGCGCTGGCCCAGCAGGCGCACATGCTGGAAGGTGCGGCCCAGGCCCAGGGCGGCGAAGCGGCGCGAGGGCGCATCGTTCATGGCCTGGTCCATGAAGCGCACCTGGCCCTCGGTGGGCGAGTCCACGCCCGAGATCATGTTGAAGAAAGTGCTCTTGCCCGCGCCGTTGGGGCCGATCAGCGCATGCACCTCGCCGGCCTTGAGCGTCATGGCCACATCGTTGTTGGCCACCAGGCCGCCGAAGCGCTTGGTCACATGCTCGGCCGCCAGCAGCACCTGGCCCGCCGCAGGCAGCGCGCGCTGCGCCAGCGGCGCCGCGTCCGCCAGCTTCAGATCGGACACGGGCCGGCGCACCCAGCGCGCCGTGAGCGCCTGCAGCGTGGGCCACAGGCCTTCTGCAAAGCGCTGCAGCACCAGCACCATCAGCAGGCCGAAGACGATGACCTCGAAGTTGCCACTGGTGCCAAGCAGGGCCGGCAGTATGTCCTGCAGCTTTTGCTTGACCAGGGTGATCAGCGTGGCGCCCAGCACCGCGCCCCACAGGTGGCCGGCGCCGCCGACCACGGCCATGAACAGGTACTCGATGCCCACGTTGAGGTTGAAGGGCGCCGGGCTCACGAAGCGCTGCATGTGGGCGTAGAGCCAGCCCGACAGCGTGGCCAGCAGGGCCGCCAGCACGAAGAGCTTGACGCGGTAGTGCGCCGTGTCGATGCCCATGGACTCGGCCATGACGCGGCCGCCGCGCAGCGCGCGGATGGCCCGGCCCTCGCGCGAGTCCAGCAGGTTGTGCAGCAGCCACAGCGCCACCAGCAGCACGGCCCAGATCACCACGCCCATGGCGCGCGGCGAGGCCAGCGAGACGCCGCCGATCACCAGCGGCGCAATGCCCGTGATGCCGGTCTGCCCGCCCAGGAACTCCATGTTGCCGAACAGGTAGTACAGGCTCAGCCCCCAGGCGATGGTGCACAGCGGCAGGTAGTGGCCCTGCAGCTTGACCGTGACCGCGCCCAGCAGCCAGGCCACGACGAAGGTGATGAGCAGGCCCAGCGCCAGGCCCACCCAGGGCAGGCCCGCCGCGCCCACCAGCCCGCCCAGCGCCGCCACCGAGGCCGGTGCCGTGCAGACCCAGGCCGTGGCATAGGCGCCGATGCCCACGAAGGCCGCCTGGCCGAACGAGGTCATGCCGCCCACGCCGGTCAGCATCACCAGGCCTGCGGCCACCATGGCGAACAGGCCGATGTAGCTGAGGATGACGACGGTGAAATCAGGCAGGAAGCCCCAGGACGCGGCCAGCAGCGCAATGGCGGCCAGGGTGAGCACGCGCGTGCTGATGCCGCCCGAAGCGGCCTTTGCAGGCGCCGCGGCCTGCGAGGAAACGGGGGCGCTCATTCTTCTTCCTCCACATGGTGGCTATTGCGCGATCGCCACCACAGCACCGGGATGATCAGCGTGAACACCAGCACCTCCTTGTAGGCACTGGCCCAGAACGACGAGAAGGCCTCCAGCAGCCCGACCAGCAGCGCGCCGGCCAGGGCCAGCGGGTAGCTGGCCAGCCCGCCCACGATGGCGGCCACGAAGCCCTTGAGGCCGATCAGAAAGCCGGTGTCGTAGTACACCGTGGTCAGCGGCGCGATCAGCAGGCCCGAGATGGCGCCGATCAGCGCGGCCAGCGCAAAGCTCACGTCGCCGGCCATGGCCGTGGGAATGCCCATGAGGCGTGCGCCCACGCGGTTGATGGCCGTGGCGCGCAGCGCCTTGCCGATCATGGAGCGCTCGAAGAACACGAACAGCAGGGCCACTAGCACCAGGGTCACGCCCACCACCACCAGGGACTGGCCCGAGATCGTGATGTCGCCCAGGCGCAGCTGCGCCTCGGAAAACGCGGGGGTGCGCGAGCCTTCGGCACCGAAGAACAGCAGCCCCAGGCCGACCAGCACGCCGTGCATGGCCACCGAGACGATGAGCAGCATCAGCACCGAGGCATGGGCCAGCGGCCGGTAGGCCAGGCGGTACAGCAGCGGCCCCATGGGCGTGATCAGCACCAGGGTGGCCAGTGCCTGCAGCATCAGCGAGGACGGGCGCAGCCCCCAGGCCAGGGCCACGGCAATGGCCGGCAGCGCCAGGCACCACAGGAAGGTGGCGGGCCAGCTCACCTGGCTGCCCGCGCGCCAGCGCAGCAGGTCCACCACCAGCACGGCGGCGGCCAGGGCCAGCAGCAGCCACAGCGTGGTGGGCACGCGGCCGGCCTGCATCATGGCCAGGGTGAGCGCGCCGAAGGCGACGAACTCGCCCTGCGGAATGAAGATGATGCGGGTGACCGAGAACACCAGCACCAGGGCCAGCGCCATCAGGCCGTAGACGGCGCCGTTGACGATGCCGTCCTGCCCCAGCAGCAGGGCGATTTGCAGATCCATGATCGACTTTCGAGCAGGCGCGGCCGAGCGCCACAGCGGCCGCCGCCAGGTGCGGCAGCCGCTGCGGCCTCAGGCCCGCAGGTTCAGGGCTGGTACTTCCAGGTGCCGTTCTCGATCTTGACCATGACGGCCGCGCGCTGGTCCAGGCCCAGGTGGTCGGTGGGCGTCATGTTGAAGATGCCGTGGGCGCCGGCCACGTCCTTGGTCTGCTCCAGCGCATCGCGCAGGGCGGCGCGGAACTCGGCCGTGCCGGGCTGGGCCTTCTTGAGCGCGGCGGGAATCGCCGCTTCGAGCACGCGGCCCGCATCCCAGGAATGCGCGCCAAAGGTCGATGCCGTGCCCTTGCCGTTGGCGGCCTCGTAGGCCTCCACATAGGAGACGGCAGACTTCTTGACCGGATTGCTGTCGGGCAACTGGTGGGCCACCAGCACGGGGCCGGCGGGCAGCAGCGTGCCTTCCACATCCTTGCCGCCCACGCGCAGGAAGTCGGCATTGGCCACGCCGTGGGTCTGGTAGATCTTGCCCTGGTAGCCGCGCTCCTTGAGCGATTTCTGCGGCAGCGCGGCCGGCGTGCCCGAGCCTGCGATCAGCACCGCATCGGGCTTGGCGGACATGAGCTTGAGCGTCTGGCCCGTGACCGAGGTATCGCTGCGCGAATAGGCCTCGGTGGCGGTGAGCTTGATGCCCTTGGCCTCGGCCACCTTGCGGAACTCCTGCAGCCAGCTTTCACCGTAGGCGTCGTTGAAACCGATGTAGCCCACGGTCTTGATGCCGGCCTTGGCCATGTGCTCGCCGATGGCGGCGGCCATCATGGCGTCGTGCTGGGGCGTCTTGAAGACCCAGAACTTCTTGGCATCCATGGGCTCGACGATCTTGGCCGAGGCGGCCAGCGTGATCATGGGCGTCTTGGCCTCGGAGACCACGTCCACCATGGCCAGCGAGTTGGGCGTGATGCTGGAGCCCAGGATGACATCGACCTTACTCTCACTGATCAGCTTGCGCGTGTTGGCCACGGCCGCCGTGGTGTCGGAGGCGTCGTCCAGGATGATGTAGTTGACCTTCTGGCCCGCCACCGTGCGCGGCATCAGCGCCACGGTGTTCTTTTCGGGAATGCCCAGGGAGGCGGCCGGTCCGGTGGCCGAGACCACCACGCCCACATTGATGTCGGCCAGGGCCGAGCCCCAGACCGTGGCCAGGGTCGCGGCCAGCAGGCCCAGTTTCGTCAAACGCTTCATGTCTGTCTCCTTGTGTTGGATGGGGCGTGGCACCTTCAGGCGCCACAATTTACCGTGGTAACTATTTTTTTGCCAGCGGTTTGATGCCCGGGTTTGCCTGGGGTCTGCACGGCCGGCAGGCCTCCGAGGAACAGGTCGGCCACCACGGGGGCCATGGCCTCGTGGTCCAGCGAGCCGTCGGGCCGCAGCCAGGTGAACATCCAGTTCATCATCCCGAACAGCAGCATGGCCAGCGCCTTGGACAGGCCCGCGCCATCGGCGTCCGGCCGCAGCTGGGCCACCGCCTGGGCAAAGGTCTCGACCACGGCGCGCTCCTTGCCCAGCACGCGCTGGCGGTCGTCGTCCTGCAGGAAGCGCACATCCTCGGTCAGCACGCGGTGGGCATGGCGGGCATGGGCGTATTCCTGCACGAAGCGCTCGATCAGCATGCGCAGCCGCGGCTCGGGCGGCAGGCCCATGGACTGCACTTCGTCCACCAGGGCCTGCAGCCGCGTCATGTGGCCGTCGGTGATGTCCACCAGCAGCGCGTACTTGTCGCGGAAGTAGTGGTAGATGGTGGGCTTGGACAGGCCGCAGGCCTGGGCCACCTCGTTCATCGAAGTGCCGGGGTAGCCGCTGCGCGCGAACAGCGCGGCGGCATGGCCCAGGATCAGTTCGCGCTGGTCGTCGTATCCGGAAGATCGGCCTCGGGCCATGGGACTCCTGTGCGCGCTCAGCGGCTGCGGTGGTCGATCACGCGGCGGGCCTTGCCCACCAGGGTGCGCTCTATGGAATCGGGTCGCAGCACCTCGACCTCGGCGCTCACGCCGACCAGGGTCTTGATGCGCTGCTGCACCCACAGTGCCAGCGCCTCAATGTCGCCCTGCGTGCCCGGCTGCATCTCGCAGCGCACGGCCAGCCGGTCCAGGTTGCCGTCGCGCGTGACCACCAGTTGGTACTGGCCCGACAGCTGGGCGTTCTGCAGCACGATCTCCTCGATCTGCGTGGGAAACAGGTTCACGCCGCGAATGATGAGCATGTCGTCGCTGCGCCCCACGATCTTGCCCATGCGCCGGAAGCTGCGCGAGGTCGGCGCCAGCAGCCGGGTCAAATCCCGCGTGCGGTAGCGCACGATGGGCATGGCTTCCTTGCTCAACGACGTGAAGACCAGCTCGCCCTCGCTTCCATCGGGCAGCACCTCGCCCGTGTCCGGGTCGATGATCTCGGGATAGAAATGGTCTTCCCAGATCACCGGCCCGTCCTTGCTCTCCACGCATTCGCTGGCCACGCCCGGGCCCATGACTTCGGACAGGCCGTAGATGTCCACGGCATCCAGCCCCGCCTTGCCCTCGATCTCGCGGCGCATGGCCTCGGTCCAGGGCTCGGCGCCGAAGATGCCGATCCGCAAAGAGCTCTCGCGCGGGTCCATCCCCTGGCGCTGCATCTCCTCCACGATCACCTGCATGTAGCTGGGCGTGACCATGATGATGTCGGGCCGGAAATCCTGGATCAGCTGCACCTGCTTTTCGGTCTGCCCGCCCGACATGGGCACCACCGTGCAGCCCGCGCGCTCGGCGCCGTAGTGCGCGCCCAGGCCGCCCGTGAACAGGCCGTAGCCATAGGCCACATGCACCATGTCGCCAGGCCGCCCGCCCGCCGCGCGGATGGAGCGCGCCACCAGGTTGGCCCAGTTGTCGATGTCATTCAACGTGTAGCCCACGACCGTGGGCTTGCCCGTGGTGCCCGAGGAGGCATGCACGCGCGCCACCTTCTGGCGCGGCACGGCGAACATGCCGAACGGATAGTTCTCGCGCAGGTCCTTCTTGGTGGTGAAGGGAAAGCGGGCCAGGTCGGATAGCGTGCGCAGGTCGGACGGATGCACGCCCTTCTCGTCGAAGGCGCGGCGGTAGTGGGGCACGTTGTCGTAGGCGTGCTGCAGCGACCAGCGCAGGCGCAGCAGCTGCAGCGAGGCGATCTCGTCGCGGCTGGCGGTTTCGATGGCGTCGAGGTCGCCGGGGGCGGGGCGCTGCAGGGACATGGCGGACCTCTTCAGGTGGGCTCTGTCAGGCCGGGCACGGTAGGCCGGCCCTTGAAGCTGTGCGAGCGGCCACGGAACAGCGCAATCACTTCCTGGCGCTGGTTGGTGACCTGCACGTCATAGACGCCGGTGCGGCCTGCGCGCGAGATTTCGCGGGCCTGCGCGGTGAGCACGTCGCCGGGCCGGCCGGGCGCGACGAAGTCCACGCTCAGGCCCGAGGCCACCGTCATCTCGTTGCGCGCATTGCAGGCATAGGCAAAGGCCGTGTCGGCCAGCGCCGTGATGAAGCCGCCGTGGCAGATGTCGAAGCCGTTGAGCATGTCGTCGCGCACAGCCATCTCCATGCGCGCTGCGCCGGGGGCAATGTCCGTGATGCGCAGGCCCAGGCCTTGCGCGGCGCGGTCGCGCGCCAGCATGCCGTCGCGCACCTGTTCGGCCAGGCGCTGTGCGGCTTCGTCCGGGGTGTGGGTGTCTTGCATGGCGCCGCTCCTCAACGGTCCGAGAACACGGCAGCCCGCTTGCCCAGGAAGGCGGCCACGCCCTCCTGGTAGTCGTGGGCCGCGCCCAGCTGGCCCTGCTGGCGCGCCTCGCGCGTGAGCGCATGTTCGTAGTCCAGCAGTTGGGCAGAGTCCATGGCCTCCCGCGTGCGCGCCAGGGCCCGCACGGGCATGGCGGCCAGGCGCTGGGCCAGGGCCTGGGCCTCGCTGCGCAAATCGGCATCTTCCACGCAGCGCCAGATCAGGCCGATGCGTTCGGCCTCGGCCGCAGGCAGCTTGTCGCCCAGCAGGGCCAGCCCCAGGGCGCGCGCACGGCCCACCAGGCGCGGCAGCAGCCAGGTGCCGCCGCAGTCGGGCACCAGGCCGATCTTGGCAAAGGCCTGGATGAAGCTGGCCGAGCGCGCGGCCAGCACCAGGTCGCAGGCCAGCGCGATATTGGCGCCCGCGCCTGCGGCCACGCCGTTGACGGCGGCCACCACGGGCACGGGCATGGACTTGAGCCGCAGGCACAGCGGCTGGTAGCGGCGCTCGATCAGGTCGCCCAGGTTCTGGTCGGGCGCCGCCTCGGGGTCGGACAGGTCCTGGCCCGCGCAAAAGCCGCGCCCCGCGCCCGTGAGCACCACGCAGCGCACCGTGGCATCGCCGGCGGCCTGCTCCAGGGCCGAAAGCAGCTGCTCGTGCAGCTGCGCGTTGAAGCTGTTGAGCGCGTCGGGGCGGTTCAGCACCAGGGTGCGGACGGCGTCTTGCTGCTCAACCAGAACCAGCGATGGGGGCATGAAAGTCTCCGTGGCCTGTCTGCCGTCTTTATGCGGCAGATCAAACATAATTTACCGAATGGTCGGTAAATGTTAGTCGCCAGACCCTTTCCACCACAAGCGCCCAGGCACCGAGGAAACCCCTAGGCCCCATGAAAAATGACCCCCACTCTGCCCCCCGAGGGGGCGTTTTTCATCTTGGGGCGGCCCGGCGATGAAAAAAGGCCCGCACGGGCCATTTTTGTCGAAGGTTCAGGGCTTGAAGCCCGAGCGCTGCACCACCGGCGTCCACTGCGCGCGGTAGGCCTTGAGCATCTCGGCCGTCTGCGCGCTGCTGCTGGAGACCGGGGTCAGCCGGCTGGCCTCGAATTTCTGGCGCGTGTCGGGTTCCTTCATGATCTCCTGCACCATGCGCGACAGGCGCTCGGCAACGTCGGGCGCCATGCTCTGCGGCGCGAACAAGGTGTTCCAGCCCATGCCCGACAGGTTCAGGCCCGATTCCTTGAGCGTGGGTATGTCCGGCGCCATGGTGCTGCGGCGCTCGCCCGACACGGCCAGCACGCGGATCTTGCCGGCCTCGTGCTGGGGCAGCAGCACGTCGAAGGTGTCGATGGCCAGCGGCACCTGGCCGCCCACCAGGTCGGTCAGCAGCGGGGCCGAGCCCTTGTAGCCCACGGTTTCGGTGCGGACCTTGGCGGCCTCGCCCAGCATCAGCGAGAAGAAGTGCGGCAGGCTGCCCGTGGCCGGCACGCCCACGTTGGCCTGCTGCGGATTGGCACGCAGCCAGGCCAGCAGGTGCGACAGCTGCCTGACGGGCACGGCACTGGCCACGGCCACGCCGAATTCGTAGCGATTGACCTCGCTGACCGGGCGGAAGTCCTTGTCGGGGTCGTAGCCCGAGTCGGGGAACACCAGGGGCGCCACCAGCATCACGGCCGGGTTGGCCAGCAGCAGCGCGGGCTGGGAGGCCGGCGCGTTCTTCACATACTGGGCCGACAGGCGGCCGCCCGCGCCGGGCTTGTTCTCCACCACCACGGGCGAGCCCACGCGCGCCTGCAGCTTGTCGGCAACGATGCGCGCCACGCGGTCGGTGGCGCCACCGGGCGGGTAGCCCACGACGATGCGCAGCGGCGCCTTTCCCGGAAACAGCGGCTCGGCCGCCGTGGCACTTCCAGCCAGCCAGCTGGCGGCCGAAACAGCCGGGGCCAGGGCCAGGATCTGGGTCAGGGTTCTTCGCTGCATCGCAAACTCTCTCCTTGCATGGACGGATTCCCGTGCGGAACGCACGCCGCACAATGTAGCGGCCTCAAAAAGCCCGTTGCCGCCGATATTGACCAGGGTTAACCCGAGGCAAGACGCCCTGCGCCGCTCGGGCATCGCGACAGCCTGGCGAAGCCGACTCGGCGACAATCGCCCACCATGAGCTTCGCCCCCCTGACCAACGACACCTTCCTGCGCGCCTGCCGGCGCCAGGCCACCGACTACACGCCGCTGTGGCTGATGCGCCAGGCGGGCCGCTATCTCCCCGAATACAAGGCCACGCGCGCCCGGGCCGGCAGCTTCATGGGCCTGGCCACCAACGTGGACTACGCCACCGAGGTCACGCTGCAGCCTCTGGAGCGCTTCCCGCTGGACGCGGCCATCCTGTTCTCCGACATCCTGACCGTGCCCGACGCCATGGGCCTGGGCCTGTCCTTTGCCGAAGGCGAAGGCCCGCGCTTTGCCAAGGTGGTGCGCGACGAGGCCGCCGTGGCCGAGCTGGCCGTGCCCGACATGGACAAGCTGCGCTATGTGTTCGACGCCGTGACCAGCATCCGCCGCGCGCTCGATGGCCGCGTGCCGCTGATCGGTTTCTCGGGCAGCCCCTGGACCCTGGCCTGCTACATGGTCGAGGGCAAGGGCAGCGACGACTACCGCCTGGTCAAGAGCCTGATGTATGCGCGCCCCGACCTGATGCACCGCATCCTGGCCATCAACGCCGACAGCGTGGCCGCCTACCTCAACGCCCAGATCGATGCGGGCGCCCAGGCCGTGATGGTGTTCGACAGCTGGGGCGGCGTGCTGGCCGACGGCGCCTTCCAGGAATTCAGCCTGGCCTATACCAAGCGCGTGCTGGCCGGACTCAAGCGCACGGGCGTCGATGGGCAGGACGTGCCGCGCATCGTCTTCACCAAGGGCGGCGGCATCTGGCTGCCCGACATGAAGGACCTGGACTGCGAGGTGCTGGGCCTGGACTGGACGGCCAACCTGGCCCGCGCCCGCGCCATCGTCGGCGGCGAGGTGGGCGGACCCGGCAAGGCGCTGCAGGGCAACATCGACCCCAATGTGCTGTTCGCACCGCCCGAGCGCGTGGCCGAGCAGGCGCGCGCCGTGCTCGACAGCTTCGGCGCCCCGCACACCGACAGGACCACCACGGGCCCCACGCACATCTTCAACCTGGGCCACGGCATCAGCCAGTTCACGCCGCCCGAGCATGTGGCGGCCCTGGTGGAGACCGTGCACAGCCATTCGCGCGCCCTGCGCCAGCGCTGAGCGAGCCGCCTCCCCGCCTGCCGCTTCTCCCGAACCCCAGGGCCGGACGCCAGCGCAGCGCCGGCCCCTGCCGGGGCCGCCAACGGCCCGGCAAGGCCCCGCTGTCCACAAGCCGGGTACCCGACAGCCGCTTGCTGCACAAGATGGCCACAGACCATCTTATGCACAGAAAAATCCGAGCGAGGCCCTAGGAGTTGCAGTTGTCATCCGCGCCTGCACGCCGGCGACATATCGATATAAGCCATTGTTTTTGAATAATTTTTTTGATAGCAACATTTTCAGCATGCACCGATTGGCAAGGCCGGATAAGCAGGTGCATGCCCATAGATCCGAATAATCCCCACAAAGTTATCCACAGAAATTGACGATATACCCAGAAACCCGCAGTCACCGGCCGGGGCGTCTGGTGTAGAACGCCGCACCCAGGTCCCGGGCAGCGCCAAAGGCTTATGCTTGGCGGCTTGGTTGCCGCAGGCCCTGCCGTGCGGCGCCCGCGTTTTCAGGCCCCGCTTTCCCCGCATTCGCATGTCCCTCCCCGCCCACACCGTCCATGTCGCCGTCCAGACGCCGGCGCACAGCGCCGTGGGCGAACTGCTGAGCTACACCTGCGACCAGCCCCTGGAGGCGGGCACCCTGGTGCGCGTGCCCCTGGGTCGCCGGGACCTGCTGGGCGTGGTCTGGGACGCCCCGCCCCGCCCCGCCGCCATGCCCGAAGGCGTGGAGCTGCGCCCCGTCGCCGCCGTGCTGCAGGGCATTGCGCCGCTGCCGGCCGCCTGGCGCCGGCTGGTGGCCTTCGCCGCCTACTACTACCAGCGCAGCGTGGGCGAAATCGCCGTGACGGCCCTGCCCCCGCAACTGCGCGAGATGACGGCCGAGCAACTGGCGCGCCGGCTCAGGCCGACCAAGGCCGCAGCGAAGAGAGCGGCCAAGGCTGCAAAAGAGGAACAGGCGGAACAGGCGCAACAGGCGCAACAGGCGCCTGGCACTGCGCCTGCATCAGCGCCTGCATCAGCGCCTGCATCAGCGCTCGCACCGGCCCCGGCCGCCGCAGACATTCCCCCATCGTCCTCAGCGCCGAGCAGGCCGACGTCTTCACGCAGATCGCCGCCCATCCCGGCCCCTTCCTGCTCTTCGGCAGCACGGGCAGCGGCAAGACCGAGGTCTATCTGAGAGCCACCCAGGCCGCGCTGGATGCCGACCCCGGCGCCCAGGTGCTGGTGATGGTGCCCGAGATCAACCTCACGCCCCAGCTGGAGCAGCGCTTCACGGAGCGTTTCGCGCCGCAGTACGGCGCCGCCTGCGTGGTCAGCATGCACAGCGCAATGACCAACCCCCAGCGGCTCAAGAGCTGGCTGGCCGCGCACACCGGCGTGGCGCGCATCGTGCTGGGCACGCGCATGTCGGTCTTCGCCAGCCTGCCGGGCCTGTCGCTGATCGTGGTGGACGAGGAGCACGACGCCAGCTACAAGCAGCAGGAAGGCGCACGCTACTCGGCGCGCGACCTGGCCATCTGGCGCGCGCGCGATACCGGCGCCAAGGTCATCCTGGGCAGTGCCACGCCGTCGCTGGAGAGCTGGCACGCCAGCCGCCCGCCCAATGCCGACGAGCCGCAGGGCGGCCGCTACCTGCGCCTGCACATGCCCAGCCGCATCGGCGCGGCCGCCCTGCCGCGCGTGCGCCTGGTGGACATGGGCCAGCAGCCGCGCAAGGCCGTGTTCTCGCCGCCGCTGATCGATGCCATCACCGAGCGCGTGCAGCGCGGCGAGCAAAGCCTGGTGCTGCTCAACCGCCGCGGCTTCGCGCCCGTCCTGTTCTGCGCCGACTGCGGCTGGAAAAGCGACTGCCCGCACTGCAGCGCCCACCAGGTCTTCCACAAGGCCGACCGCACGCTGCGCTGCCACCACTGCGGCTACACCCAGCGCGTGCCCATGGCCTGCCCTGGCTGCGGCAATCCCGACATCCTGCCGCTGGGCAAGGGCACGGAGCAGCTGGAGGAAGAACTGGCCCGCCTGCTGCGCAATGTGCAGCGCCCCGACCGCGAGCCCGCCCGCGTGGCGCGCATCGACGCCGACACCACGCGCGCCAAGGGCGCGCTGGAGGAGCAACTGGCCCAGGTGCATGCGGGCGACATCGACGTGCTGGTGGGCACCCAGATGGTGGCCAAGGGCCATGACTTCCGGCGCATCACCCTGGTGGCCGCCGTGCAGCCCGACAGCGCTCTTTTCTCCAGCGACTACCGAGCGCCCGAGCGCCTGTTCAGCCTGCTGATGCAGGCCGCCGGCCGCGCAGGACGCGACGCGCACTACGTGGCCGCCCAGGGCAGCCACCCGGAGATGTGGATACAGACGCACGACCCGTCCCACCCCGTCTACACCGCGCTGCGCTCGCACGACTACCCGGCCTTCGCCGCACGCCAGTTGCGCGAGCGGCGCGATGCGGGCATGCCGCCCTTCGCCTTCCAGGCCATCGTGCGGGCCGATGCGCGCACCCAGGAAGCCGCCCAGGCCTTCCTGGCCGCTGCGGCCGAGGCTGCCCGCCAGGCCGGCCTGCCCCATGTGGACGATGTGTTTCTCTACCCGCCCATTCCCATGTCCGTGCAGCGCGTGGCCAATGTGGAGCGCGCTCAGATGCTGATCGAGTCGACCCAGCGGCCCGCCCTGCTGCGCTTTCTCTGGGCCTGGCAGGCGCACCTGCACTGGATCAGGGCACAGCCCGGGCACCGCGCCCTGGTGCGCTGGCTGGTGGACGTGGACCCGCTGGCCATCTGAGCGTGGCACGGCCTTTGGAACGGCCCCAAAAAACCTCAAGCCTTTCAGGCCTTCGGCGCAATCCCGTAAAGCGTTCACCGCTCCTTTTTCGGAAGCGCTTTTAGCGCATTCGCCGCACGGCTCCCATCGGGATTTGCGCTGATGCAGGCGGGGCATGTTTATTGCATCGTGCCGCATTCAGCCCACAAGGCTGGATCATTCAATGCCTTTCCAGGAGCGATACATGCCGTTCACCCCCTTCCGTATGACCTTGATGGCCGTCGCGCTTGCGCTGGCAGGCTGCGCGTCCCAGCCCGGCGCCAGCCAGGCCCCCGCAGCCGCAGCGCCCGCCACGGCCGCCGCCCCTGCACCCGCTCCCACCGCACAGGCCGGCAAGCCCAACGTGGTCGTCCTGGCCACGGGCGGCACCATTGCCGGCGCGGGCGCCAGCGCCGTCAACAGCGCCACCTACACGGCCGCCAAGGTGCCCGTGGACAAGCTGCTGGCCGGCCTGCCCGAGCTGAGCAACATCGCCAACGTGTCCGGCGAGCAGGTCTTCCAGATCGCCTCCGAGAGCTTCACCAACAAGGAACTGCTGACGCTGGCCCGCCGCGTCAACGAGCTGGCCAAGCAGCCCGGCGTGGACGGCATCGTCGTCACCCACGGCACGGACACGCTGGAGGAAACCGGCTACTTCCTGAACCTGGTGGTGCCCACCGACAAGCCCATCGTCATGGTCGGCTCCATGCGCCCCGGCACGGCCATCTCGGCCGACGGCGCGCTGAACCTGCTGGGCGCCGTGGCCACGGCCGCGTCCAAGGACTCGGCGGGCAAGGGCGTGCTGGTCAGCATGAACGACAACATCGACTCCGCACGCGATGTCGCCAAGCTCACCAACATCAAGACCAATGCCTTCGCCAGCCAGTGGGGCCCGCTGGGCATGGTGGTCGAGGGCAAGACCTACTGGTTCCGCGCCCCCGTCAAGCGCCACACCAGGGGCAGCGAGTTCAACATCGAGCAGATCACCGACCTGCCCGCCGTGGACATCGTCTATGGCTACGGCAACGTGCCCGCCACGGCCATCGACGCGCTGGGCAAGGCCGGCGTCAAGGCCATCGTGCATGCAGGCACGGGCAATGGCTCGGTGGCCGACCGCATCGTGCCCAAGCTCAACGAACTGCGCCAAAAGGGCGTGATCGTGGTGCGCAGCTCGCGCGTGCCGGCCGGCTTCGTGCTGCGCAATGCCGAGCAGCCCGATGACAAGTACGACTGGGTCGTCGCCCATGACCTGAATCCGCAGAAGGCGCGCCTGCTGGCCGCCGTGGCCCTGACCAAGACGCAGGACACGAAGCAGTTGCAGCGCATCTTCTGGGAGTATTGATAGGCACCCCCTGAGGCGCTTGCGCGCCTTCCCCCTCTCTACCCGCTTCGCGGGGGAGGGGGACGACAGCCTCGCTGCGGGGCGGCCCTTGCTTGCTGTCCCTTGCTTTGGGCCGCGCCGGTTTTTTGCGCTGCGCCCACATGGCCCGGTCCATTTTTGGCCGGGCCTTTTCTATTGCCGCTTCTTAGTTCGTTGTGAACAGCGGGGTGAGGGGGCCTTGGGCGATGTGGCAGTGCGCTTGTTCCAGGGCCTGGGCGAAGGCGTCGGAGCGCAGGTAGGCGTATTCGACGGCGCGCTGGGCGCCGATGGCGTCGCCCTGGACGGGGGCGGTGGCGGGGTGGCACATCATGAGGCTGCCGGGCTGCAGCTGGGCCAGCCATTGGGCCATGTGGCGGCCATAGCCTTCGGGCGTGGGCTGGTCGAAGGCGTAGACGCCGCCAAAGCCGTGGTTGAGCGGCATGCCCTGGCGGCGCAGGCGGCGGGTGGTGGTCCAGCCGCCCAGCAGGGCGATGATGGCGGCCTTGGGGTCGCGCCAGAGCTGGCCGGCCGGGGTGGTGGAGCGGACCCAGGGCAGGTCGTCGGCGTTGTCGCCATAGCGCTGGCGCAATTCCTGCACCAGCGCGGCGCGCACGCCGGGGAGCTGGTGCACGTGCTGGTGGCCGTCGATGAAGTCGGGGGCCATGCCCAGCGCGTCCTCGAAGGCGTCGAGCTGGCGGCGCCAGGCGTCACGCATGGCGGCGCCGCCGAGTGCGCCGGCATAGGCGCGCGCGATCACGGCACCGATTCCGGCGGCAGGCTGCAGGCCGTGGCCTTCGGTCAGGTTGAAGTGCAGGCCCAGCGACAGGCGCGGGCGCAGCGCGGGCAGGCGCCTGGCGGCCTGCCTCCAGTGCGGCGAGGTGGTCATGCAGCTGGTGGCCGACAGCCGGCCCTGCAGCGTGAGCTGCTCCACGGCTTCATCGACCAGGGGATGCAGCGCATAGTCGTCGGCGCACAGGACGACGGTTCTGGCCGAGGCCTTCTCCCCGTTGTTTCTGGCAGGTACGGTGTTCATGAGGATTCCTTGCGGCCGGGGGCCGCAAAGGCCCAGAACTTGGCGAAGACGAAGGTGCCCACCGCCACCAGCACCAGCACCAGGGCCAGGCTCCAGAAGTAGTGCCAGTGCAGCCAGTGCAGGGCCACCCAGTACAGCAGCTCGTTGGCCACGAAGGAGGCGCAGGCCACGGCGAAGTACTTGCCGGCCACGGCCCAGCCTTGCGCCCCGGCCTGCACGAAGGTGAACAGCGCATGGCCGTTGTAGCTGACCACGAAGGCCACGAGAAAGGCCAGCACGTTGGCATGCAGCGGCGCCATGCCCACCCGCTGCACCAGCAGGGCGACCACGGCCAGGTGCGTGGCGGCCGCGCAGCCCCCTACCAGCACGAACTGCAGCGCCTGCGGCAGGCGGCGCAGCTGTGCGATCACGTCGTGCATGGCTAGTCCCGTGGCGCCAGCGGGCTGCGGTCTTCGTCGCGCGCCAGCAGGTAGGTGGGACGGCGCTTGACCTCGTCATAGATCCGGCCGATGTACTCGCCCAGGATGCCGATGGACATCAGCTGCACGCCCGAGAACAGCATGATGCTGGCCGCCAGCGTGGGCCAGCCGTCCAGCGGGTTGCCGAAGATCAGCGTCTCCATGGTGATCCACAGGCCGTAGAGCAGGGCCGCCAGCGAGATGATCCCGCCCACCACGCTCCACACGCGCAGCGGCAAGGTGGTGAACGAGGTCAGCCCCAGCAGGGCCAGCGAGCCCAGGCGCCGGAAATTGAAGCTGGACGCACCGGCCGTGCGGTCGGCCGGCACGAACGGCAGCGCCGCGGCCTTGAAGCCCACCCAGGCGTACAGGCCCTTCATGAAGCGGTGGCTCTCCGGCAGGGCCTTGAGCGCGTCGGCCACGCAGCGGTCCAGCCAGCGGAAGTCGCCGGCATTGGGCGGGATCTTCACCAGGTTGCCGGCATTCATGAGCCGGTAGAACAGGTTGGTGCCCACGCGCTTGGCGCCGCTTTCGGCGCCCCGGTCGGCGATCACGCCATAGACCATGTCGTAGCCGGACTGCCACAGCTCGCACATCTGGGGCAGCATCTCCAGCGGATGCTGGAAGTCGGCGTCGATCAGCACCACGGCGTTGCCGCGCGCATGGTCTATGCCGGCCGACAGCGCCGCCTCCTTGCCGAAGTTGCGCGACAGCGCCAGATAGCGCACGGGCAGTTCCTGGGCCATGCGCAGCGCGATCTCGTGCGTGGCGTCACGGCTGCCGTCGTTGACGACGATCAGCTCGTAGTCGGGTGTCAGCGTGCGCACCGTCGCGTCCAGGGCGCGCAGGAACGCCTCCAGGTTGCCCTCTTCATTGTGGGCTGGCACCACGCAGCTCAGCCGCAGCGGGGGGCGCGGCAGCATCCCCTTGGGAGCGGCCGGAGCAATGTCAGCATGCAATTCGGTCATAGGCCAGCATTGTCAGCGGGCTGGCTGCCCGCGCGCGGCAACACGTCAAAAACCGCATAGGCATAGGGACTGGGCCGAGGAAAACGCCATCGCGAGCGTTGCACCGTGAGCACACGCGCCTCCTGCGGCAGGCCCAGCTTCGCCAGCCAGGCCTGCGCCTGCTGCTCGCAGTCGCGCGATTTCGCGGTCGGGCCGGGCTCGCTGGCCACCGGGCCGCGCGGGCACAGCAGCAGCCCGGGCTGCTGGCGCCAGTCCGGCAGCGCCAGCACGCGCGCATATTCGCTGTCGGGCAGGCCGGGAATGGTGCGCAGATGCGGCTGGGCATAGAAAGACAGCATGGCGTTTTCCGCCCAGTCGCCGCCCACCCACTGCAGCGGCTGCTGCGGGTGGCGCTGGTTCCAGGACAGCACGATGGCCTGCGCCGCATCGGCCGCAGGGCGGTAGTAGTCGGAGCCGCTCTTGCGCGCATTGCCCCAGCCCGCGGCCACGCCAATCACCAGCACCACGGCCATGCTCGGCCACCAGGCGCGGCGCAGCGAGGCCAGGGCGGCCTGCGTCACGGCGGGCGCCTCGGCGTCCAGGTTGCGCAGCCACAGCAGCACGAAGGCATAGCCGATGGGAATGGCCCAGGGCGTGGACAGCTCCACCACGCCGGTGGCGCCAAAGCCCAGCGTCGCAAGCCAGGGCATGAGGGCCAGCCAGAACAGCGTGTCGCCGCGCCCCTGCCAGCACCAGCTGCGGCGCAGGAAACGCGCACTCCAGCGCAGCCAGCCGCCGCCTTGCTGGCGGGCCTGCATGAAGCCATACACCAGGCACACGGCCAGCCAGGCCGGCAGCCAGTAGAAGATGGGCGCCAGCGCAAAGCGCAGCACATAGCCCCACACCACCTGCCCGCCGCCCTGGTCCATGGCATAGCCCAGCGTCACCCACTGGTGGTGGGCAATCCAGGCCACATGCGGCGCCAGCGCCAGGCCAAAGGCTGCCAGCGCCACGTAGGGCCGAGGAGTGAGCAGCCACTGGCGCCCTTCACGCACCAGGAAGATGGGCAGCAGGAAACCGGCCAGGAACACGCCGCTGTAGTACTTGCTGAGCATGCAGGCGGCCGAGACCACGCCCAGCGCCACGCTGAAGGCCACGCCGCGCGCCCCCTTTTCCTGCCAGCTGGCCAGCAGCAGGGCCGCCGCCCAGGGCCACAGGGACAGCAGCTGGCTGTTGGCGTTGAACTTGCCGGCCAGCGTCGTATACGGAAAGCACCACAGCAACAGGGCCGCGCCCAGCGGCGCCAGGCGCGCCAGCCCCAGGCGCCTGCCCAGCACGTAGACGCCCCAGATGCCCACGCCCACATTGGCATAGGACAGCAGGCGATAGAAGCCGTCGTTCTGCGGGAACACCATGAACCACAGGCCGACCACCCAGGCGAAGAACGGCGGATGTTTGTGCGTGCCCAGCTGCAGCGGCTGGGCCCAGGCATAGTTCTCCAGCATGTCGTGGTAGCCGTCCAGATTGCCATTGGCCAGCCAGGACACCAGGGCCCAGAGCAGGCAGGCCAGCGTCACCATCCAGAGCAGGGCCGCGCCCGTGGGAACGCCTGCCGGGGCAGAGGGGGAGGATTTCATGCGATCCCGTCGAGGTGGTGAAAAAACATGGGCGGGATTGTAGTGAGCACCAGCATGCCCGTGCGGCCCGGGCCTGCCCCTCAGGTGTGCCCGGGGCCTGCTCAGGTCATCAGCGCCACGGCGCCCGAGAAGCTCAGGAAGGCCAGCACCGTGGACACCAGGATGATGCGGGCCACGCGCCCGCCGTGCGCCCCGAAGCGCTCGGTCAGCAGCGAGACATTGCTGGCGCTGGGCAGCGCGGCCAGCAGCACCAGCGCCACAAAGGCCTCTTCGCCGAGCGGCAGGCCCAGCGCCATGGCCGCACGGGCCACGGCCCAGACCAGCAGCGGGTGGACCAGCAGCTTGGCCAGCGCAATGGGCACGTAGTCGCGCGCGGCCACGCGCTCGTGGCTGTTCATCTGCGAGCGCGCCAGCACGGCGCCAATGGTGAACAGCGCCACGGGCGAGGCCGCGCCCGCCAGCATGGCCACGGTGCGGTCGATGGGGCCGGGCAGCGTCCAGCCTGCCGCCGAGGCCACGCCACCCAGCACGATGGCCCAGGGCATGGGATTGGCGGCCATGCCGGCAAACGCCCTGCGCAGCGCCACGGACACGCCATGCCCGCCCGGCAGCCCCAGGCGCGACAGCGCAATGCACAGCGAAGTGGTCACCACCATGTCGATGGCCATGGTGACGATGACCGGGCCCGCCGCACGCTCGCCCAGCAGCGCCACCAGCATGGGCACTCCCATGAAGCCGGTGTTGGGAAAGGCCGCCACCAGCGCGCCAAAGGCCGCATCGTTCCAGCCCACGCGCCGCACGGTCAGCGCCACGGTGGCACCCACCATCAGCAGCGCGCACAGCAGGTAGACCACGGAGACGCCCACATCCAGCAGCTGGGCAATCGGCGTCTGCGCGCCAAAGCGGAACAGCATGCAGGGCAGCGCGAAATACAGCACGAAGGCATTGAGCCCCGGTATCGCCGCCTGCGGCAGCACGCCACGCCAGGTGGCCGCAAAGCCGCAGGCCACAAGCGCGAAGAAGGGGAAGGTGATCAGCAGGACGGACAGCACGCGGCGATTCTGGCAGCAAGCCGGTGCCGCTGCCGCGCGCCCGTGTCACCGCGCGGACGCCGGGCGAAAAAAAACCTGCCGGAATCCGCATCCGGCAGGTCGGGCGTGAGCGCAACAAGCGCGTGCGCTTACAGCGCCAGGTCCTTCTCGACTTCCTGCACCTTGCGGCGGGCCAGCGCCAGATTGGAGCGGCTCTTGTCCAGCACCAGGTAGAAGAACACACCTTCATGGGCGGCCACGGGCCGGATGATGTGGTACTGGTGCGTCAGGGTGATCAGGATGTCGTCGATGGCGTCATCGAGCTTGAGCATGCGCATGGTCTTGAGCTTGGCGCGCACCACCTCCGTGTTGCCGGCAGCGGCCAGCTCCATGTCGAGGCCGGAGCCCACGCTGCCCATGAGCATGCCGCTGGTGCTGTCCACCAGGGCCGCGCACAGGGCGCCATCGATGCCCAGCAGGCCGTTCAGAGAATCATGTATCGAAGCCATATGCCACCTTTTCAAATAGCAAGGGCAGGCTGTGCGATGGACCACCGCGCCCGCTCCTCGGGGGAAGAAAACCAAACTTCTGCAGCGGATGCCGCGGATCAGGAACGGGACAGTTCGGAGGCCACTTCGCCCGCCGCCCACAGCGCGCGGCCCAGCAGGGCGCTTTGATCGACCACCATGCACAGGATGGCCGGCTGGTTGCCGGACACGGCCTGGAAGAGGACGGTGCCCAGCTCGGTCTCGAAGGTCAGCCGCCGGCAGGACTTGTGGCCTATCTCGGTGGCCACGGCCCTGGCCATGGCCATGAGCGAGCCCGCCATGGCCGACAGGCGCTCCGTCGGCAGTTCGCTCCTGACCCGCAGGGAGGTGATCTCGAAGCCGTCAGGCGTGCACAGCAAGGCGATGTGCACGCCCTCCAGCGGCGCCACCACGCGGTGGAGCACATCGCTGCCAGCTTCGATCAGAGAGGGAGGAATCCGGGGAAGCGTTGGTGTCTTCATACCTGACTTTGCAAGGAAAGCAAGGAAACGAGCACCCCCAGCGCATCCAGCAACTGCTGCCGGTCACGGGGGTCCGCCTGGATGACAGGCACTATACCGTGACCTCTGTCCGCCAAGGCGCTGCTGAATGCTTCCTGCTGTTGCTCGCTGGCATCACGGCAACTGACCACCACCACCAGGGGCCCGGATTCCAGAGAGGCGATCTCGGCCAGGCACTGCGCCGCGTAGTCCGGTGCGCTGACGTCGCAGACATCCACCATCAGCAGCACGCCCACCGAGGCATTGAGCACCCAGCGGCGCACGAAGTCGAAGCGTTCCTGCCCCGGGCTGCCCACCAGCTGCAGCCGCTCTCCACCGCCCAGGTCGATCTCGCCGAACTCGGCACCCACCGTGGTGAATTCCTTGGAATGGGAGGCCCGGTCCAGATTGGGCACATCCGCCGCCGCCATCAACGCGCCGCACAGGCTGCGCAGGGCCGTGGTCTTGCCTATGCCCATGGGGCCCACCAGGCTCACCCGTACCAACCCGGCAGCAGGCTGCGCGTTCATCCACAGGCTCATGCCACGCCTCCGCGCCGGATCCATCCGGCCAGCTTCTGCACCCACTGGCGCGGCAGCCCGGCCACCGCGGCAGGCGCCTGTGCGCGGCTGCCGCGCAGCGGCGGGAGATCGTTTTCGCGCGCGGGCCGCAGGCTGCACTCCAGCAGGCTGCGCAGCCGGGGATGGCGCAGCAGTTCGGCCACGGCGCGGGCCTGCATGCCGCTGTGCTCGCACAACAGGGCCACCTCCATGGGGCCACGGCACAGCATGGCCAGGGCACGCAGGCATTCGGAGTTGTTCCACGGCGCGGGCAGCGCCACCCAGGCCTTGAGCTGGAAGCGGTAGCGGCAGTCCACGCCCTGCTGCTGCAGATCGTCCAGCGCCCGCGCCAGCGTATGCGACGTCGCCACCTGCTGGCGCACCGTCCAGTCCATGAGGAAGACGGCCGCCCGGTCCAGCATGTCGATCAGGTCGGACAGCGTGAAATTCATGTCCAGATAGGTGGCCAGTCGCTGCTGCGTGCGCTCCAGGTGCTGTCCCTGGGGCACTCCACCCACGTAGACCACGCAGGGCATCCACCCTGCAGCCTCGGGCGCGGGCATGTTGCCATCGACGACCAGCACCTGGGCGCTGACCAGGGGCACCTGCCGCCAGCCGCGCAGCGACTTGCGGGACGCCACGGCGAACAATGCCTCAAAACGCTGCTTGAGCAGAGGAGACCACAGCTCGGCAGCCAGGCCGATCTCGTCTGTAGTGCGAGCCATCTTTGACACCTCACCGGATAGGAACTGAAATGGACAAACCAGATTCGCCCGTGACAGAACATCGGCGAAGACTGATATTTTGGATAGTTTTTACACATTACTCACTTGATTTAATGTGAACTTTTCTATTTAGACCAACGCCGCCACAGTACGGACCAGAGTGGCCGCGAGATTTGTCGCCGAATTCCAAGGGTGCTTACACATGGCCTGATGGCCTCGATCCCCGAAGCGGTATGCTCCCGCTTCCCTCACTTTCACGCCTTTCCCCGCGCAACGCACCCATGTCCGCAGGACTCAATCTGGCCCAGCTCCAGGCCGTCCACTACACCGAAGGCCCCTGCCTGGTTCTGGCCGGCGCGGGCTCGGGCAAGACACGCGTGATCACGCACAAGATCGGGCGCCTGATCGAGATGGGCATGGCGCCGCGCCGCATCGCGGCCATCACCTTCACCAACAAGGCCGCAGCCGAAATGCGCGAGCGCGCGGCCGGCCTCATCGGCCGCCAGGCCAAGGACGTGCTGGTGTGCACCTTCCACGCCCTGGGCGTGCGCATGGTGCGCGAGGACGGCCATGTGCTGGGCCTCAAGCCCCAGTTCAGCATCCTGGACGCCGACGACGTGACGGGCATCCTCAAGGACTGCTCGGGCGGCACCACCGACCTGGCCACGGCGCGCCAGTGGCAGTGGACCATCAGCAACTGGAAGAACGCCGGCTGGGACAGCCGCAAGGCCCTGGCCATGGCCCAGGACGACAACGAGCGCAGCACGGCGCTGATCATGCAGCGCTACGAAGAGCGCCTGACCGCCTACCAGAGCGTGGATTTCGACGACCTGATCGGCATGCCCATGCGCCTGCTCAAGAACCACATCGAGGTGCGCGAGAAATGGCAGCGCCTGCTGGGCCATGTGCTGGTGGACGAATACCAGGACACCAACGCCACGCAGTACGAGCTGCTCAAGATGCTGGTGGGCAGCCGCGCCCACTTCACCGCCGTGGGCGACGACGACCAGAGCATCTACGGCTGGCGCGGCGCTACGCTGGACAACCTCAAGAAGCTGCCGGTGGAGTTCCCGCAGCTCAAGGTGATCAAGCTGGAGCAGAACTACCGCTCCACCTCGGCCATCCTGCGCGCGGCCAACAACGTCATCCAGCCCAACCCCAAGCTCTATCCGAAGACGCTGTTCTCGGAGCTGGGCGAGGGCGAGCCCGTGCGCATCGTGGACTGCGACACCGAGGAGCACGAGGCCGAGCGCGCCGTCGCCCGCATCCAGAGCCTGCGCGCGGCCAGCAACCCGCCGCCGGACTGGAAGGATTTCGCCATCCTCTACCGCGCCAACCACCAGGCCAAGCCCTTCGAGAAGGCCTTGCGCAAGGCCAGCATTCCCTACAAGGTCTCGGGCGGCACCAGCTTCTTCGACCGCGCCGAGATCAAGGACCTGTGCGCCTGGTTCCGGCTGTGGATCAACAACGACGACGACCCCGCCTTCCTGCGCGCCATCGGCACGCCCAGGCGCGGCATAGGCCACACCACGCTGGGCAAGCTGGGCGAGTTTTCCTCGCAGCACAAGCTCAGCATGTTCGGCGCCCTGTTCGCGCACATGCTGGAAGCGGCCCTGCCCAAGAAGGCGCATGACAGCCTGCTGGAGTTCGGCCGCTACATCAACGACCTCGAATACCGCGCCCGCCACACGCTGGGCGCCGAGCAGTCGCGCGGCTTCATGCTCGACTGGCTCAAGGAGATCGGCTACGAGCAGTACCTCTACGACAGCGAGGACAGCGAATCGGTCGCCGCCGCGCGTTGGAGCAACGTGCTGGAGTTCTGCGACTGGATGTCCCAGCGCGCCGGCGGCCAGATCGAGGATGCGGCGGGCACGACCACGCACACCGAGGTCAAGAGCCTGCTGGAAGTGGCGCGCAACATCGCCCTGCTGTCCACCATCAGCGAGCGCGAGAAGGAGCAGGACATGGTCATCCTGTCCACCCTGCACGCCTCCAAGGGCCTGGAATGGCCGCATGTGATGCTGGTGGGCGTGACCGAGGGCATGCTGCCCTTCAAGCTCGACGACGACAACGGCCGCCAGCAGAAGGTCAGCGACGAAACCGCCCAGCGCCTGCAGGAAGAGCGCCGCCTCATGTACGTGGGCATCACGCGCGCCCGGCGCTCGCTGGCCGTGAGCTGGACCAAGCGCCGCAAGAAGGGGCGCGAGATGGTCTCCACCCTGCCCAGCCGCTTCATCAAGGAAATGGGCCTGGACGCCGCCACCTCGCGCGAGGACCCGCGCGAGAAGCTGCGCCAGCTGCGCGCAGAGTTCGCCCTCAAGGCGCAGCAGTCCACGCCCGCCGACTCCTGATTCCAGAAAGACACAGCATGCGTTTTTACCGCCCCGTTCTCAGCCTGTCGCTGGTGGCCGTGACCACCGCCTGCTCCAGCACGGACCTGCAGACCACCACCCGGCCCACCCTCCAGGCCGCGCCCAAGGCCGCCCGCGCTGCCACCGCCCTGCCACACGCCCCATGTCCCGGCGACGAGGAGATGAAGGACAGCCAGCTGCAGGGCGAATGGACGGGAACCGTCGAAGGCCAGTCCCAGCCCGTGCGCCTGCAGCTGGGGCCGCACCCCCAGTGGAAGGGCAACGTCAAGGGCACGATCGCGCGCGGCGCAGACACCCGCCCCATGGTCGGCGACGTGGCCGATGACCACATCACGCTGGAAGAAAGCGCCGACGGCAAGCGCATCACCGCCACCTGGCTGGGCGATGTCGTCGAAGGCAGCTGCGCCCGCGAGATCCGCGGCAACTTCATCGAAGGCGACGATGCGGCGCCCCGGCCCTTCGTGCTGCGCAAGCTCGCGCCTTGACCGGCCCCCGAGCCTGCACACGAGCCCCCTGCTCCCTCTTCACTCATTACCCCTTACTCTTCGCTCCTTCCATCACCGGACCCAAGCCATGACGACTCCTACACACCTGGATCGCCGCAAGCGCCCACGCCGCACGCCGACACCCCTGCAGTGGGCCCTGGCCATGGGACTGGGCGCCACGCCCTGGCTCGGCGCCCAGGCACAGACCGCGCCCCGCCCCCTGTCCGAGGACGCCTGGCGCCAGTGCGCCGCCACCACGGACAACCAGTCTCGCCTGGCCTGCTTCGACACCTGGGCCCAGCAGCAGCAGCCGCTGACCGCGCCGCCGGCCACCGGCTGGAGTGCTCCGGCCGCCAGCGCCGCAGCCGATCCTGGCGCCCTGCCCACGCCCGCCCCCGTGGTGACGGCCGACAGCGGCCAGGGCCTGGCGCTGCCCACCACGCCCACCAACGGCGGCTGCCGCGACCCGCGCTACAGCGAGCTGTCGCGCTACTTCGAGCTGGAACCGGGCAGCGACTGCGGCACCTTCAGCTTCCGCGGCTACCGGCCCATGTCCGTGTCCGTGGTGACGGCCGACCATGTCAACCGGCAGCCCACCACGCCCGGCAAGGACCCTGCGCAGTCGCAGCCCTACAAGACCGAGGAAATGCGCGTGCAGCTGTCCGTGCGCACCAAGGTCGCCCAGGGCCTGCTGACCAGCAGCACCTCGGCGGGCAAGGACTCGCTGTGGGTCGGCTACACCCAGCAGTCGTACTGGCAGCTGTTCAGCCCCGCCATCTCGCGGCCCTTCCGCAACACGGACCACGAGCCCGAGATCTTCTACGTCTACCCCACCGATGCCCGGCTGCCCTTCGGCTGGCGCTGGCGCTACAGCGGCGTGGGCCTGGTGCACCAGTCCAACGGCCAGAGCGATCCGCTGTCGCGCAGCTGGAACCGCTGGTATCTGATGACCGGCTTCGAGCTGGACAACCGCTGGCAGCTGCACGCCAAGGCCTGGCAGCGCATCCGCGAAAGCGCCGAGCACGACGACAACCCGCGCATCCAGGACTACATCGGCCGGGGCGAGGTGAAACTGGGCTGGAACGTCAATGCGCAGAACTATCTGGGCTTCACTGCGCGCGGCTCGCTGGGCCAGGGCCGCGGCTCGGGCCGCGTCGAATGGCTGCGCACCCTAGGCGAAGGATGGAACGGTGGCAAGAGCAATTTGCGCCTGCATGTCCAGCTTTTCAGCGGATACGGTGACAGCCTGATCGATTACAACTACAAGCGCACCGTGCTCAGCGTGGGTTTCAGTCTTCTGGACTTCTAGAAGACCGGCCCTCGCGGGGCACGCTTTGCCGCTTGCCCTTCGCGGGGAAGCCCCGCCCCGCTGGCTGCATTGCCAGCGGCCGGGGCCATGCGTCAGAATGCGCCGATGCCCCGGGCCTTTTCAGGCAGGCCCGGAACCCGCCCCAGAACGAACCGCGGAGGTCCGCCATGGATTTGCAATACCAGCTCAAGGCCGGCAATTACTGCCTGTACGACATGCGCGAGACGCCCAGTGCCATCACGGGCGAGCGCCGCTGCCGGCTCAGGACCGAGCTGGTGGCCATTGCCTTCGACCTGGTCACGGGCCAGGTCCATGAGCATGGCTCGCCCACGCGCATCCATGCCTGGGCGCTGTGCACGCGCAGGCGGCTGCGCGCGGCCGGCGACTGGGACCAGGCCGACAGCATCGTCGTGGTCTCCGGGCCCCTGCCGGTGGATGAGATCAACAAATGCCTGGGCATACGCGGCTACTGCCGCCGCATGTTCCAGCGCCTGGCCAGCCTGCCGCACGGCAAGCTGCAACCCCACGCGCATGCGCACGCTCATGGTGCCTACGGAGCTTATGGTGCCCATGCAGGCCGGCACCAGTCCCATCAGGGCCAGCAACGGCGGGCCGCCTGAAAGCCCGCGCGCGCCCGGCACCACCTCACTCGGGACCCAGGTCCTCTTCCCCTTCTTCATCGTGCGGCTCGGCATGCTTGACGATGGTCACGGGCAGCCGGCTGTTGCGTGCCACCTCGCGCGAGACCGAGCCGATCAGCACGCGCCGCAGGCCGCCCTGGCCCAGTGCGCCGATGATGATCTGCTCGCAGCCCGTGCTCTCGGCAATGTCGGCCAGCGCGGCGGCGGGCTCGCCCAGGCCGATCTCCACCTCGTAGGAAATGCCGGCCGCCCGCACCAGGGCCACGGCCGGCGCCACCAGGTGCATGCCGGCGTCCACGCTGGCGGCGGCGATCATGTCCGAGTCCTGCGTGGCCAGCTCGAACAGCGAGGCTTCCTGCTGCACATGGGCCAGCACGAAATGCGCCTGCAGGCCCTGGCGCACCAGGGAGATGGCGTGGTGCACGGCATCCAGCGAGGGCTCGGACCCATCGACGGCAATCATGATCTTCAGCATGCGGACCTCCTTTTTTGTAGCTGGCGAATCGCAACCACCCCAGTGTAGACGCGGGCCGGCTAAGCCAGACGGGCTCCGGGGACAGTCACGGAGCGTCCGACACGCACATGCGGCCATCTGGGACAATGGAGGGCTATGCTGCAATTCGACCTGCTCAAGACCGATCCCTCCAGCCACGCGCGCCGCGGCCAGCTCACGCTCAACCACGGCGTGGTGCAGACACCCATCTTCATGCCCGTGGGCACCTATGGCACCGTCAAGGGCGTGATGCCGCGCAGCCTGCAGGAGATGGGCGCGCAGATCATCCTGGGCAACACCTTCCACCTGTGGATGCGCCCGGGGCTGGACATCATGCAGAGCTTCGGCGGCCTGCACGGCTTCGAGAAGTGGGACAAGCCCATCCTCACCGACTCGGGCGGATTCCAGGTCTGGAGCCTGGGCGCCATGCGCAAGATCACCGAGGAAGGCGTGCACTTCGCCAGCCCGGTCAACGGCGACAAGCTGTTCATGTCGCCCGAAGTCAGCATGCAGATCCAGACCGTGCTGAACTCGGACATCGTCATGCAACTGGACGAATGCACGCCCTACGAGACCAACGGCCACAAGACCACCGAGGCCGAGGCGCGCAAGAGCATGGAGATGAGCCGCCGCTGGGCCAAGCGCTCCAGCGACGAGTTCCAGCGCCTGGGCAACCCCAATGCGCTGTTCGGCATCGTGCAGGGCGGCATGTACGAGAACCTGCGCGAGGAATCGCTGCAGGCCCTGGTCGAGATGGACTTCCCCGGCTACGCCGTGGGCGGCGTCTCGGTGGGCGAGCCCAAGGACGAGATGCTGGCCATCATGGCCCACACGCCCCACCGCCTGCCGGCCCACAAGCCGCGCTACCTGATGGGCGTGGGCACGCCCGAGGACCTGGTGCAGGGCGTGGCCGACGGCGTGGACATGTTCGACTGCGTCATGCCCACGCGCAATGCGCGCAACGGCACCATCTTCACGCGCTATGGCGACCTGAAGATCCGCAACGCACGCCACAAGACCGACCACCAGCCGCTGGACCCCAGCTGCACCTGCCATGCCTGCGCAGGCACCAGCGGCGTGAGCTGGGAGCAAGGCGGACGCGACGGCTTCTCGCGCGCCTACCTGCACCACCTGGACCGCTGCGGCGAGATGCTGGGCCCCATGCTCACCACCATCCACAACCTGCACTACTACCTGAACCTGATGCAGGAAGTGCGCAATGCGCTGGAGGCGGGCAACTTCACTGAAATGCGCGCACGCTTCAAGGCCGAGCGCGCCCGGGGCGTCTGACGCCCCGCAGCCGATCGTTCAGGTCACTCAGGTGGCCAGGGTCGCTCAGGTCGCCAGGTCCTTGAGCGACCAGGACACGCCGGTCTCGAAGCCGGCGCGCATCTCGTCGGCCACGCGCTCCAGCTCGTCCAGAAACAGCCGCATGGCGGCTGCCTTGGTGTAGCCGATGCGCTGGTACAGGCAGCCGGGCAACTGCGCACCTGCGTCGTGCAGGGGCCGCCAGAGCAGGCGGCCGGCCGCCACATCCTCGGCCACGTTGTCGGGCACCAGGAATCCCAGGGCCGTGCTGCCGGCCACCAGGCGCCGCACCATGGGCACGGAGCTGGTCTCCACCAGCGGCCGCTGCTGGTGCAGGGCCGCGCTGTCCATCTGCTCCAGCATGCTGCGCAACTCCATGCCCGGCGCCATCAGGATCAGCGGATAGTCCACACAATCGCGCAGGCGCAGCAGGCGCGGCTCGGTGGCCAGGGGATGACCGGGGGCCATCACCGCGCCCAGCGGCTGGGGCCAGGCGCGCACCTCCTGCACGCCGGGCGGCGGCGGGCGGCGCAGGCAATAGGCCACATCGATCTCTCCCTGCGCCACGCCGCGCAGCAATTCCTCGCCCGTGCCCGAACGCACGCTGAAGGTAATGCCCGGATAGCGCCCGTGCAGGCTGGCGATCACCAGGGGCAGCAGGTACTCGGCCGTGGCATGGGACACGCCCACGCGCACATGGCCCCGGCGCAGGGCGCGCAGGTCCTCCACCTGGGCCAGCGCGTTGTCGAAGTCACGCTGGCTGCGCCGCACGGCCGCCAGCATCAGCTCCCCGGCCGTTGTCAGCTGCATGCCGCGCGGCAGGCGGTCGAACAGCGGCACGCCGACCTGGGCCTCCAGATTGAGGATTTGCTGGTTCACGGCGGCCGCCGTCAGGTGCAGCGTGACGGCGGCCTTGCGCACCGAGCCACGGCGCGCCACCTCGTCAAAACAGCGAAAGGCCTGGGAGATTGCGGGCATGGCGCGGAGTGTAAATTTTTATCTGACACCTCATCCAAAACAAACAGCTATTCCTGACGCTTGCGACTGCCTAGAGTGGCGCTCATTCCCGGCCTCCTTTGAAAGCAGCCCATGGCAAGCACCGTAGACCAAGTCACCCAGCGCCGCCGCGGCGTCGGACTCATCGCCCACGACCCCGCCCTCTCGGCCGGCGGCTACACCCTGATCGCGCCGCAGACGGCCGACGGCCATGTCTACCTGGTGGACATCGAAGGCCGCGTGGCCCATGAATGGAAGCTGCCCGTGCGCGCGGGCCGGCACGCCGTGATCCTGCCCAACGGCAACCTGGGCTACAACGGCAACCACCCCCGCTCGCCCGATCGCTATGCGCCATGGTCCATGTGGCATGGCGGCGATTTCTACGAGGTCACGCCGCAGGGCGAGATCGTCTGGCGCCACGAGGACCCGGACCACCACCATGACGCGCAATGGCTGCCCAACGGCCATCTGCTCTATGCCGCCTGCGCGCCCGTGCCTGCGGGCTTTGCCGAGCGCGTGCCCGGCGGCACCGCGCATGGGCCCGGCGAGGTGATGTACGGCGACGTGATCCGCGAAGTGGACCGCAGCGGCCGCCTGGTCTGGGAATGGAAGGCCTGGGAGCATCTGGCGCCCGAGGACTTCCCCATCCACCCGGGCTTCGGCCGCTACCACTGGCCGCTGGTCAACGGGCTGGGCGTGAGGGCCGACGGCAGCGTGCTCATGAGCCTGCGCACCACCTCCGGCATCATTGCCGTGGACAAGGCCAGCGGCGCGGTGACGCTGCACATTCCACCCTCGGTGGTCTCGCACCAGCATGCGCCCGTGGCGCTGGACAACGGCCACATCCTGGCCTTCGACAACGGCAACTTCCGCGAAGGCGCCCATGTGGCCTTCTCGCGCGTGGTGGAGATCGATCCTGCCGACCACCGCGTGGTCTGGAGCTACCAGGACGAGATGGTCAACGCCTTCTACACCGCCTTCATGGGCAATGCCCAGCGCCTGTGGAACGGCAACACCCACATCACCGAATCGGCCACGGGCCGGCTCTTCGAGGTCACGCCTGCGCGGGAGGTGGTCTGGGAATACATCCTGCCCTGGTTCGCCGAGTACCCCGATGCCGCAGCGCGCCGCACCGGCCCCGGACGGCTCAACAGCGTGTTCCAGACCTGGCGCTACCACGCGGACCAGCTGCCCTGGCTGGGCGCCGCCGGGAGGCTGTCATGAGCCTCAACCGCAGGCAAATGGCGGCCTGGATGCTGGGCGCGCCCTGGCTGTCACCGGCAGCCCGTGCGTCCACGGCTGGGGCCGACGCCTGGCCCAGCCAGCCGCTGACCGTGGTCGTGCCCTTTTCGCCGGGCGGCAGCGTGGACGTGGCCGCGCGCCTGGTCATGCCGCGCCTGGCGGAGCGGCTGCGCCAGCCCGTGGTCATAGAAAACACCGTGGGCGCCTCGGGCACCATCGCCACCCAGCGGGTGATCAAGGCCAGGCCGGACGGTCATACCGCGCTGTTCGGCGTGGCCAGCTGCGTGCTCATTGCACCTCTGGTGTCGCCAGAGCGCTTCCGGTATGACGGCCTCAGGGAACTGCTGCCCGTGGCGCCCGTAGCCTCTTCGGCCTTCGTGCTGGCAGGCCGCCCCGACCTGCCAGCCACCACGGCGGCCGAACTCGTGCAGCTGTCGCGCCAGCAGCCGGGCCGGCTGACCGTGGGCACCGATGGCGTGGGCACCAGCCTGCACCTGACCGCAGAAATGCTCCAGCAACAGGCCGGCCTGTCATGGACGCATGTGCCCTACAAATCCGGCCCGCAGGCGCTGACCGAGCTGGCGGGCGGGCAGATCGACCTGGCCGTGCTGCCCGTGGCCCTGGTCCAGTCCTTCGTGCGCGAAGGCAAGCTGCGCGGCCTGGGCGTGACCTCGCGCCTGCGCGCTGCCACCTTGCCGCAGACACCCAGCCTGCAGGAAACGCCGGTCTGGCAGTCCTTTGATGTCGAGGCCTGGCAGGGCCTGCTGCTGCCGGCCCGCACCGACGCCCGCATTGCCGAGCGCCTGGCCCGCGAGACCGCAGCCGTGCTGGCCGAGCCGGATCTGGTGCGCAAGCTCGCCGAGGCCGGCTTCAAGCCCATGGCCATGGAGCAAGCCCAGTTCATTGCCCACCTGGAGCGGGAGAGAAAGCTGCTGGAGGCCACGGTGCATGCCGCCCGCCTGCAAGGCACAGGCTGACCCGGCCAGGCCAGGCCAGGCCCGGCCAGGCCAGGCGCTGCTTGCGGTGCTACTGCAGGGCGCCGGGCGAGACAAACAAGAGGTCGGCCATCTGCACCAGGGTCCGGCCCCGGGTCAACGGGTAGGAGGGCGAAGGAGACAACGCGCGCGGCTGCAGCCGGAAAAAGGCCTTGCCGCCACAGCGCTGGCCCAGCATCTCGAACTCGGCGCCTTCCAGGCGGCAGTCCACCTGCAGGCCCGGTGCGGGCTCATGGGCGATGCCAGACAGCTGCGACAGGCGCTGCAGCGCATCGGGCTCGGGCAGCACGGTGGTTTCGGCACTGCCATCGACATGCTGGACATGCACGGGCCGGCCAGCCAGGACCTTGAGCGGATACACCAGTTCCAGGCCTGCCCGCCCGGCGCGCATGCCCCGCTGCAGGCCGCCGTCGACATCCCCCTGGGCACGCGCCCAGCACGTGAAGCTCAGTCCGCGCGCCGAACCCACGATGCGCACGCGCCAGGCCAGGCTCAGCTCCTCGCAGTCCACCACCGTTTCGTAGAAGGCCTCGAAGCGGCCGGCCCGCTCGCGCAGGCTCAGTTCGCCCGCGCCATGCACACAGCGGTCACCTTGTCCGTCGCGCGCCACAAAGGCCATGGAGCGCAGGATGTCGACGCCGCCATAGCGGACATTGCGCAGGCCGCCGTCGGCCAGTTCGGCGCGGAGCGGGCCGGCCTGCAACTGGCGGGGGCCGGACTGCAGATGCCTATCCCAGCCTTGCGCAGACACCACGATGCCAGCGCCCTCGGGCCCGTTGCCGGCGATTTCAGCGAACCATTGGTTCATATTTGCACCCTTGTCCATTCCGAGCATGGATGCCGATGCTATGGACGATCGGTGCGCATGAATAACGATGTTTTCTGTCACCCGTCGTGAGCTGCACTCACAAGCGGTCAGGCATTCCGGCATCAGTCCGGGGGGCCGGGGCGCCGCTCAAGGCCTGCGGGGCCTGCTGCGGCTCCAGCACCGTGCAGTTGCGGCCCTGGGCCTTGCCACGGTAAAGCGCCGCATCGGCACGTGCAATGGTCGCCTCCACCGACTCGCCCGCGCGGTACTGCGCGGCGCCCAGCGTGCAGGTGACGCGGGCGCCCTCGCCCAGGGTCTGCGTCCACGGGGCTTCGGCAATGCGCAGGCGCAGGCGCTCCAGCAGTTCGCCGGCCTGGGCCAGGTCGGTGTCGGGCAGCACCAGCAGGAACTCCTCACCGCCATAGCGGCCCACGCCATCGGCACTGCGCAGCTGCGACTTCAGCAGCGTTCCGAAGGCGCGCAGCACGCGGTCGCCGCCCTCATGGCCAAAGCTGTCGTTGATGCGCTTGAAGTGGTCTATGTCCAGCAGCGCCACGCACAGCACCGTGCCACGGTCGTGGGCGGCGGTGCGCACCTCGTGCAGCCGCTCGATCACGCCCCGGCGGTTGCTGACGCCGGTCAGGTCGTCATGGCGCAGCAGGGCCTCGATCTGCGCCAGCGCCGTGGCCAGCTTGTCATTGGCGATGCCCAGCCGGTACTGCATGCTGCGAAAGAAAGTGGCCTGCACGCTGCAGCGCACCACGGCACCGAGCACCACGCCGAAGGCCAGCAACTGGCCTGCAGCCGTGTCCGTGGTCATGCGCATCAGCGGCCCCCGCCAGAGAATGATGGCCGCCACGGCGATGAGCGTGCCTATCCAGGTCAGCCAGAAGCTGGTACGGCTGCGCGCCAGGAAACCGTCGGCGCTGAAGGCGATCAGCATCACCATGGACTGGAACGCCAGCGCAGGGGCGGCCATGACCATGCCCAGCACGCCGATGATGGACACCAGCTGGTGCGTGAGGAACATGCCGGGATCGCGCAGCCTGTGGCACCAGTCGCTGGCATAGGCCCAGGTGATGAAGCCCATGCCCGCCGCCACCCACAGGCCATAGCCCAGCACCACGGCCCAGGGCGCATAGCCGGCCCAGGCATGGCCCAGAAACAGCAGCAGCGCATAGATATGGCTGACCAGCACGGAGATGTGCAGTTGCCAGGTGCGGCGCTTCCAGCGCTCCAGGTGCAGCGCCTCGTCCACCAACGGCGACGCCGGCTTCGGCCCCCACAGGAGACGATCCGGGAAATTCCGAGAAATGGAGGAAAGCACGGGCATGCGAAGAAGCGCGGCGGGCCGGCGGCCCTCATGGGCGCCCATTGTGACCGCATCCGGGAAATCCCGGGGATTGCATCCTTCTCGCCTAGGAGGTACGAGGCGGCCGCACGTCCTCGGCCACCACGATCTGGTTGCGCCCGCAGGCGCGGCCATGCGCGAGGGCCGCTTCGGCACGCTGCACCAGCCGCTCCGAGGTTTCGCCCGCCTGGAACTCCGCCACGGCCAGGGTCAGGGTCAGCGGGTCCTTGTCGGGGTCGGGGATGGGCTTCTCGCTCCAGTGCTGCTGGCGCACGCCCTCGCGCACGCGCTGCAGCGCCCAGACGGCCTGGACGGAGGCGGTATCCGGCATCACCAGCATGAAGGTGTCATCGCGGTAGCGGCCTATGCCGTCCACCGTGCGCAGGTGGGTGACCAGCAGGCCGCTGAGCATGAGCAGCACCCGGTCCTGCAGCGATGGTCCCTTGTGCGGCGGGTGCACGCCCGCACGCTCCACCCAGGGGTCCAGCTCCAGCAGCACCACGCAAAACGGTTCGGGCTTGCGCGCATGGCGCTCGCGCAGGCCATCGACGGCATCCATCAATCGCGAGTAGTTGGCCACGCCGGTCAGCGTGTCGCGCCCCGTGGGCAATTGCAGCGAGCCCACGCGGGTCTGCAGCTGCTGCACATCGTCGGCCAGCTGGCCGCAGTAGCTGGACAGCTGCGCCAGTTCCTCGGTGTACTGGCGCTGCATGCGGCTCAGTGCCTGCCACAGGGCCAGCGCATGCACGGCCAGCGGCAGCAGCACGCTGGCCAGCCACAGAATGCGCACGGCGACCGAGCCCGGTGCCATCTGCGGCATGGGCCTGGCCACCACCACGGCGCAGAGCATGGCCAGCATGGCGCACAGCAGCACGATCTGGCCTGCGGGCAGGTGCAGCGCCTGCTCGCGCTCGCCATCCCAGGGCAGCCAGGCGATGGCGGCCAGCCACAGCAGGGCAGAGGCCCAGGCCAGCGAGGGCTGCCAGGCCGCCAGCAGCAAGGCCATCGTGGCCTGTATCCAGCCGTGGCCGCGCAGCGTCCGGGTCAGCGGCAGGCCCGCAGCATGGCAGCGCCAGACCCAGGCCATGCCGGCCAGGGCCGACAGCGCGGCGTAGGCCGCCCAGGCTTTCCATGAAGAAGGGCCGGCCAGCACATGGCCGGCCAGCAGGGCAGCCCCCACGGCCCAGGCCGCCAGGGGAAGAAGATGGGCGGACGCGCCGGCCGGTGGGTGGGCGGGCTGCGCTGGCGTGTGTTGTGGGGGATACGGCAGCTGGCGTGACATGGCATCCTCGCTGAAGACATCTGCGCCCCGGCCGAGCGCGCAAGCCATGGTGTACCACAACCCCGCGCAGCTTCAAGGGTCTTGCCGGCCCCGGCCGACACCGCCACAGCCGCCGCCAGGGCCGCTTCAGGCGGGGGTCAGGCGGGCTCAGCCAGACTCAACCCGGTGCCGGCCCGGCCTCCTGCACGGGAGGCAGGGGAGCCACGGCAGGCGCAGCAGACGTGGAAGGCAGCACGGCTCCCGGCTTCCTGCGGTTGCCATCGGCCTGGGTGCCGCAGCTGTGGCAATAGTGCACAAAGGCGCTCTTGCGGGTATTGCAGCTGCCGCAACGGTCGAACAGGCCTATGCCGCAGTGGGGGCAGAAATCGATGGCGCCGTCCTTCAGGTCCACGGGGCGCTCGCAGCCCGGGCATACGCCCTTGGCCAGGCGGGCCAGGGCCACGTCGTAGCCCAGTTCCTGGCGCCGCTGCGTCTCGGGCAGTGACTCCTGCTGCTTTTGCCGCTCCAGGTAGCGGTTCAGGCCCAGAATGGCCGCGCGCCCCAGCAGTACCGTCACCACGATGCCGACCACATAGCGCACGTAGCCGCCGTAGTCGGGCAGGTAGGGCACGAGTTCGACGAAGAAGGCGAACAGCGCAAAGAAGATGAAGCCCCAGACAAAGGGCCACCAGGTGCTCTTGCGCTGTTTGGCGAACAGCCAGCCGGCCACCAGCAGCAGGGGCAGGGTCAGCGCCAGGCGGTAGAGGAAGACGCGCAGCTCGATGGCGCGCATCTCCTTGCGCCAGGCCTCCATGGCACCGTCGCGCAGACCGTCCCATTGGCGGTTGGCCGCGTCCAGGCGCTGGCGTGCCTGCAGGCTGGCGTCCTGCAGCCGCTCCACGGAGGCGCGTGCGGTGTTCTCTTCCTGCTTGATGGCATCCAGCGCCTGGGTGCGCGACAGCAGCTCGCTGTCCTGCTCGGGCCGGGCCGTGGCGCGGCGCGTGGCCACCCAGTTGTCGAAGGTCTCGCGCGCCGAGCGGTAGCGCGCCTGCGTGGCCTGGTACTTGAGGCGCGCGTTCTGCAGCGCCGTCTCCGCCTTGTCGTGATCGGCATCGGCGGCCTTGATCTCGGCCTTGACGGGCTCGGCCGCAGCGGGTGCGATGAAGTCCTCCACCGTGCGCGGCGACTCGACCTGGGGCAGATCCCCCACCACCAGGCCGCCCAGGCCGATGAGGAAGGACGCGAACACCACCGCCACCAGCCACAGGCCTCGGCGGAACCATTTCTCGGGCAGACGCAGTGCCTTGCTCATGGGGAAACTCCTGTTTCAGTGGCCTGCGGCCGAGGAAGACCGCAGGCGAAGGAAAAGCCGGTCCGGCTCAGGGCAGCACGCGCACCGGACCCGCCAGCTGGCTGCGCTGCAGCCACTGCGTCACCGATTCCACGGTCACGGTCTCTATGCGGCTGGCATAGCGCTTGTCGTTGGGATGGTCGTCGAAGGCGATGTTGGCAGCCGTCACGCGCCCGCCCAGCCGCGACAGCGCACGGATGACCAGCACGCCGGGCTCGTAGCCCTTGAACTGCAGCCAGGCCTGGGCCTGCTCGCGCCGCTGCACCGTGGCCGGCTCCATGGCGGCGGCCAGGGTTTCGGTGGCCCACTGGTTGGACTGCTGGTAGCGCTGGCCCCAGGCATAGCTGACCATGCTGTAGGGCTCGTGCTGCAGGCGCAGCACGGTCTGGGGCTGGGTCAGAAAGGTCCACAGCGCCTGCTGCACGGCGGGCGTGGGCACCTGAACGCCGGCCTCGTAGCGCCACAGGTCGTCTAGGAAGAATTCGCCCAGGCCCTGGCGGTAGACATGGCCGCCGGCCGTGCCGCATTCGTTGAGCTTGTGCGCCACGCGCCAGGGGCCTTCGGGGGTCCTGTAGGCCCAGCCGTAGTGCGAGTAGTGCAGGTCGTACTTGCTCAGGTCCTGGCCCACGCGCGCCAGCAGCACGACACGGGTGCCGTTCTTCGCATATTCGGCATCCAGCGCCTGGGATGTGCGCTGGGCCAGGTCCAGCCCCTTTTGCAGGGATTGGGGGGTGAGGGGCTTGTCCTCGCAGCTGCGCCCTGCATGGGCCGTGCCCAGCGCGGCGGCCAGCAGCAGCACAAGGCAGGCGGCACGGGCCACAGGGGAAGGGGAAAGAGGCGGTTTCATGGCAGACATCACAGGCGTTCGTTGTGCAGCAGGGCCTTGCCCATCTCGTTGGGAATGAAGGCCAGCACCTTGCCGGCCGCCGAGATGACAACGCCTGCGCCGATCACGCTGCAGGTCAGCACCGTGCCCACGGCATAGGCCGAGGCGGAGGCGCCCCGCCCCACCACTTCCACGCTGGCCTGGGCGCCGTCGGAGGCACGCTCGAGCAGATAGACCGTGCCCGTGGCCGAGGCCTGCACCGCCTTCACGGTCAGCACCGCGCCGCCCACCGACAGCGCGGCCGGCAAGGCCACCACGGCGCCAGCGGCCGTCGAAGCCACCGAAGCCGTACCCACCACGGAGGCCACGGGCAGCATGGACAGCGCCACGGAGGCCTCGCTTTGCGCATGGGCAGGCGCCATGGCCAGGGCTGCGCACAGCGCGCCAGCGGTCAGCAGGGCACGCGGCAGGCGCGCGAAAACGGATTGGTTGACCATCATTGCTTGGACTCCTGGAAATGCGGGGAAGGGGTGGACATCACTCGGCGTCGGCCGGTTGCGCGGCCTCGCGGCGGCCATGCATGCGGGCCTGCGCCAGGTCGGCCTCGTGGCGGTCACGCAGCATCTTGGCCAGCGTGAAGGCGGTGGTGATGAGATAGAGCCAGCTCACGCCAAGGAAGGCCTTGTAGGTCACGTTGATGTCCATGCTCACCAGCCCCCAGCCAGTCAGCGCCATGGACACGGCAAAGCCGCCCCAGACCACCAGCTTCCACATGGGCGTGTCGCCTGCGCCGCTGCGGCCGCCCTCGTTGTCCCGCACGAACTTGGCCAGCACGAAGGCGGCCGAGAGGCAGAACACATAGCCCATCACCATGAAGGCCTGCTCCAGCTGCTCGCCGGGCAGCCATGCCAGGCCGATGGCGCACAGCGAGACCGCAATGCCGAACGACACCCACACCTGCAGTTGCCAGGCCCGGGTATCACGCTGAACGACGATGGGAGAAGAGGACATTTGCCGAGGTGCCCCTCAAGGGCATTGGTTGAACACGGGACGCATGGTGCCCAGACGTAACTTGCGTGTCTGCATTCAACCGTAACAGTGGCCAGACACAGGCCATCGAGTATCTCCAAACGGTACTTTTCAAGTTTTTGACTGTTGTTTACGCCCCAAAAAGTTCCCGCATGTGACACCAGCACACAGACCATCGGGCGCGGCACCTGGGCGACAGGAACCCTGCGGCGCGCCACAGACAATGCGCCCACCCCGGCTGCAGTGCAGCGGGCAATCGCACGTTCGCCACGCTGATTGATGGAGATCTCCCATGACCAAACCCTTTGACCTCGTCGTCCACGGCGCCACCGGCTTCACGGGCCGGCTGGTGGTGGAGTACCTGCTCAGGCGCTACCCCGCAGGCAGCGGCCTGCGCTGGGCCATGGGCGGGCGCAATGCCGACAAGCTCGCGGCCGTGCGCGACGAGCTGGGCGCGCCCGCCGATACCCCGCTGGTGGTGACCGACACCGGCAATCCCGCAAGCCTGCAGGCGCTGATGGAGCAGACCCGCCTGGTGCTGACCACGGTCGGCCCCTATCAGCTCTACGGAAACGAACTCGTGGCCGCCTGCGCCAGCGCCGGCGTGGACTATGTGGACCTGTGCGGCGAGCCAGCGTGGATGCGCAAGATGATCGATGCACACGAGGCCGCAGCCCGGGCCAGCGGCGCGCGCATCGTGTTCTCCTGCGGCTTCGATTCCATTCCCTTCGACCTGGGCGTGTTCATGCTGCAGCGAGAGATGCAGGCCCGCTTCGGCCAGCCCGCCCAGCGCGTGCGGGGCCGGGTGCGCAAGATGAAGGGCCCGTTCTCGGGCGGCACGGCGGCCAGCCTCAAGGCCACCATGGCGGCGGCCGCCGCCCAGCCGGGCGTGCTGGAGCTGCTGCGCAATCCGTTCTCGCTCACGCCGGGCTTCGAGGGCCCGCGCCAACCGTCCGGCAGCAAGCCCATGGTGGACGAGGTGCTGGGCCTGTGGGTGGCACCCTTCGTGATGGCGGCCATCAACACGCGCAACGTGCACCGCTCCAACTTTCTGCTGGGCCATGCCTATGGCGCCGACTTTGTCTACGACGAGATGATGGTCACAGGCGCGGGCGAAAAGGGCGAGGCCCTGGCCAACGCCGTGGCGGCAGACAAGTCGCTGGGCGCGGACGACGGCCCCCAGCCTGGCGAGGGGCCATCGCGCGAAGAGCGTGAATCGGGCTTCTACGACGTGCTGTTCATCGGCACCGACACGGCCGGCCACAGCCTGCGCGTGGGCGTCAAGGGCGACCGCGATCCGGGCTACGGCTCCACGTCCAAGATGATCACCGAGGCCGCCGTCTGCCTGCTGCAGGACGCCCCGGACACGCCCGGCGGCATCTGGACCACGGCGCCCGCCATGGGCAACGCGCTCATCGCCAGGCTCAAGGCCAATGCCGGCCTGAGCTTCACGGTAGAGGAACAGAACCCCTCTTAAGCCGCCAGCAGCCGCTGCACGCGCTCGCGCAGCAGCGCGGGCTGCACCTCGGCCTGGGCCATGGGCTGGCCCACGTTCAGGCCCACGCGGTTGAACAGGCCACGGCGGAAGGGCCGCACCATGGCGCCGCCCTGCTCGATACGGCTGAAGTACGAACCCCAGAGATTGGTCAGCGCCATGGGGACCACGGGCACCTGCAGGCCATCGGCCTGGGCGCGCTCGATGATCTTCATGATGCCGCCCCGGAACTCCTGCAGCTGCCCGTCGCGCGTGATGCCGCCCTCGGGGAAGATGGCCAGCAGATCACCCTCGCGCAGCACCTGGGCGGCGCGCTCGAACGCAGCCTCGTAGGTGGCGGGGTCTTCCTTCTGGGGCGCGACGGGGATGGCCTTGGCCAGGCGGAACAGCCAGCCCAGCACGGGCACGCGGAAGATGCGGTGGTCCATCAGGAAGTAGATGGGCCGGGGGCTGGCGGCCATGAGCAGCACGGCATCGACAAAGCTCACATGGTTGCAGGCCAGGATGGCAGCGCCGGTGGCCGGAATGTGCTCGTCGCCCTGCACCTTGAAGCGGTACACGAAGCGCGAGGCCACCCAGGCCACGAAGCGCAGCAGGTACTCGGGCACCAGCAAGAAGATGTAGGCCGCCACCACGGCATTGGCAATGCCCGTGATCAGGAACACCTGGGGAATGCTGAAGCCCGCCGCCAGCAGCGCGCCGGCCAGCACGCTGGAGGCGATCATGAACAGCGCGTTGAGGATGTTGTTGGCCGCGATGATCCGCGCGCGGTGCGTGGGCTGGCTGCGCATCTGGATCAGCGCGTACATGGGCACGCTGTAGATGCCGGCCGACAGGGCCAGCATGCCCAGGTCGGCCATCACACGCCAGTGCGCGGGCTGGGCAAAAAAGGCACCCACGCCCATCAGCTCGGAAGCCGGCAGCGCGCGCGAGGCAAAGAACAGGTCCACGGCGAACACGCTCATGCCGATGGCGCCCAGCGGCACCAGGCCGATCTCCACATGGCGGCGGCTGAACACCTCGCACAGCAGCGAGCCCGTGCCGATACCCACCGAGAACACCACCAGCAGCAGCGAGGCCACATGCTCGTCGCCATGCAGCACCTCCTTGGCAAAGCTGGGGAACTGGGCGAGGAACACGGCGCCGAAGAACCACATCCAGCTGATGCCCAGCAGCGAGCGGAACACGGCGGGCTGCTCGCGGGCCAGTTGCAGGTTGCGCCAGGTTTCGGTGAAGGGGTTCCAGTTGATGACCAGGTGCGGATCGGTGGCCGGCGCATTGGGGATGAACTGCGCAAAGATCCGCCCGATCACCGCCAGCGCCAGGCAGGCCACGGCCACCTGCATATGGCCCACCTCGGGCACGGCCACCAGCAGGCCGCCTGCCACGTTGCCCAGCAAGATGGCCACGAAGGTGCCCATCTCCACCATGCCGTTGCCCCCCGTCAGCTCGCGCTCGCTGAGCACCTGGGGCAGGTAGGCGAACTTCACGGGGCCGAACAGCGTGGAGTGCAGGCCCATCAGGAAGACGCAGCCCAGCAGCAAGGGCACATTGGCCTGGATGAAGCCCCAGGCAGCCAGCGCCATGATGGCGATCTCCAGGTTCTTGACCAGGCGGAACATGCGGGTCTTGTCCCACTTGTCCGTCAGCTGGCCCGAGGTGGCCGAGAACAGCAGGAACGGCAGGATGAACAGCGCCCCGATCACCAGCCCCGCCATGGCCGAAGGCAGCCAGGAGACGCTGAGCTGGTAGGTCACCATCACGGTGAGCGCGAACTTGAACAGGTTGTCGTTGGCCGCCCCCGAGAACTGCGTCCAGAAGAACGGCGCAAAGCGCCGCTGGCCCAGCAGGGCAAACTGGTTGGGGTGCTCGTGCGCGGCCGATGGCACGGCGCCGGCCGTTGCGGTGGGGGCAGACGGGCTGCCGGTCTCTTGCTGGAACATCTTGTCTTCCCTCAACGGTTGGTGGCGCCGCCGTGGCCGCACGCATCGGCGCACATTGTGCCCGTACTGGCCATGCGCGCCGTGCCGGCCGCACGCAGCGCGGCGATCACGGGCAGGGCGGCGGCCGCCGCCACCACATGCTTGAGGCTGTGGCCGGACACCAGCCCGGCCGTGGCCTCGAACACGGCCGCATCGCCCCACTCCAGCAGCTTGGCCGCGCCATACCAGGCAATCACCACGCCCAGGCGCAGCGCCAGCGCGCCATGGCGCGGCGCCACGCAGGCCAGGCCCAGCACCGCCAGCATGCCGCCGCCCTGCACCAGCGCCCAGGGCAGCAGGTTGCCGCCATGCAGCCAGACCAGCACCGAGGCCACGGCGGCGACCAGCATGGCCACTGCGGCGCGCACGGCCACGCGGTCGGCAATGCGCGATTGCAGTGCCAGCCCCAGCATGCCGGCAAAGGCCATGGACATGCCCAGCCGGTCGCCAGCCAGGGTGGCATCGTGGGGTGCCCAGTGGTAGACGGACGAACCTATGGCCGAACACGCCAGCCCCGTGAAGAACAGCGCGGCCAGCCAGCGCAGGGCCGGCGCCAGCGCTTGGCTGCGCCGGTCCAGCAGCAGGCGCGCGCCCGCCACGGCGGCCCAGGCAAAGCCCAGGTTGCTGAGCACATCCAGCGCATGGGGCAGCGCCCCCCAGGCGCGCTGGTCGGCAAACGCGTGAAAGTCCTGCGGCTGCGGCACGGCGGGGCCAAGCCAGGCGGCCAGCAGCAGCAGGGCAGCGCCCCAGTACAGCGCGCGCAGGGCGGCGGCCGGTGAAATCGATACGGATGGCATGTGTTGCTCCTCGTGAAAAGTGAGGCGGAGTGTGGCGAGCCATCGGCCCTTCCAGCATCGTTTTTCTGCACCCGCCGCGCAAACCAGCACCTCGGGTATCGATAATCGCTACCCATGAGCACCACCGCCGACCTCGTCATCGCCCTCAAGAAGGAACTCAAGGCCGCCCAGATGACCTATGCCGACCTGGCGCGCGCCCTGGGCATGGCCGAGTCCAGCGTCAAGCGCATGCTGGCCAAGGGCGACATGCCGCTGTCGCGCATCGATGCCATCTGCCGCGCGCTGAGCCTGGACTTCGCCGACCTGGCGCGCCGCGTGGCCGACAGCCAGCCGCTGCTGCAGGAGATGACGCCCGAGCAGGAGAACGCCGTGGTCGCCGACCGCAAGCTGCTGCTGATGGCCATCTGCGTGCTCAGCCAGTGGACGCTGGAGCAGATCGTGGCCACCTACCGCATGACCGAGGCCGAAGGCATCCGCTACCTGGCCCAGCTGGACCGCATCGGCATCATCGAGCTGCGCCCCGGCAACCGCTACCGGCTGCGCCTGGCCAAGACCTTCCGCTGGCGCGCACGCGGGCCGGTGATGGAGTACTTCCGCGAGAACGCCGTGCTCGACTACTTCGGCGGCGGCTTCGACCAGCCGGGCGAAGGCATGCTGATGGTGCACGGCTCCATCGGCCGGCATCTGGCGCCCAGCTTCGTGGAACGCATACAGCGGCTGGCCCATGACTTTTCCCAGCAGCACCTGCAGGACCAGCGCCTGCCGCCGGGCCAGCGCGAGGGCTACACCCTGGTGCTGGCCATGCGCAGCTGGGAATTCACGGCGTTCACGGCGCTCCGAAGAGGCACGGTCTGACGGCGGCTGCAGGACGACAGCCCGCGCTGCAGCGCCTGGCAACAAGGCTTCACCAAGGCGATACACAAGATTGCAAGACTTCGCGGCGCGGCAACCCGGGATTGACGATGGACCTGCACCATGCAGTCATGGATTCCTTTCACCAGGACTCCAGCCCGATGAACCAAGGACAAGGAGCCGCCATGATTTCCCTTCGCACACCGCTGATCGCCGCCACCCTGGCCCTGGCCGGATGGGCCGGCACCGCGCAGGCCCAGGCCAACGTGACCTATGCGGCGCCGGGCGCCGCCATCTCGGTCCAGTTCGGCGCGCCGCCTCCCATGCGCTACGAGGCGGTTCCTGCACCGCGCCGCGGCTACGTCTGGGCACCCGGCTACTGGCGCCCGCAGGGCCACCGCCATGCCTGGGTGGCCGGCCACTGGGTCAAGGCGCGTCCCGGCTATGTGTACCGCCAGCCCGTGTGGTCGCAGCAGGGTGGCCGCTGGGGCTACGCACCCGGCCGCTGGGACCGTGACCGCGACGGCGTGCCGGACCGCCATGACCGCCGCCCCAACAACCCCTACCGCCATTGATGGGCGCTTGCGCCCGGCATGAAGCCCGCCCCATCGGCGGGCTTTTTGCTGGCAGCCCCGGGCATGCCCACACTGGCTTCATACCAACATATGCATATAAAAGTGGCTCATTAAGTTCTCAGGAAAATATGGGAATTGATTCACCGGATTTCCCTGCACACCATGCGCCCCTCGTTTTTCCGCTCCTGGATTCCCGCCGCCGCCGCGGCCCTGGCCGTCTTCGGCTCCACCGCAGCGGTGGCAGCCGATTCGGCGGCTTCGTGGCCGCACCAGCCCGTGACCATGATCCTGGGCTTCCCGGCAGGCTCGGGCGTGGACGTGATCGCGCGCGGCGTGCAGGAGCCGCTGTCCCAGCGCCTGGGCCAGCCGCTCATCATTGACTACAAGTCGGGAGCGGCCGGCAACATCGCCAGCGAGATCGTGGCGCGCGCCAAGCCGGACGGCTACACGCTGGCCTTCGGCACGGCCGCCACGCACGGCAGCAATGCCGCGCTGTACAAGAAGCTGCCCTTCGATGTGGAAACCGACTTCGTGCCGGTGGCGCCGCTGATCGATGTGTCCAACGTGCTGACCATCAATCCCAACGTGATCAACGTCAAGAACCTCAAGGAGTTCGTGGACGAGATCAAGGCCAACCCCGGCAAGTACAACTACGCCTCCACAGGCAACGGCGCGGGCACGCACATGGCCTTTGCCGAGTTCAATGCGCGCCTGGGCCTGAACATGGTCCACGTGCCCTACAAGGGCGGCCCCGAGGCCATCACCTCGGTGCTGCGCGGCGAGACCTGCTGCATCATGAACCAGGTCCAGACCGTGCTGCCCCACTACAAGAGCGGCAAGGTCCGCCTGCTGGGCGTGACCACGGCCAAGCCCGTGGAAGTCATCAAGGAAGTGCCCACCATAGCCTCCAGCGGCCTGACGGGCACCAAGGGCTTCGACAGCTCGATCTGGTTCGGCATCTTCGCGCCCAAGGGCACGGACCCGGCCATCGTGGCCAAGCTCAGCCAGGCCGTGCGCGAGGTGCTGGAGCTGCCCGAGGTGCGTGCGCGCTTCGAGTCCCAGGGCAATGCGATCCGCATCGAAACGCCCGAGCAGTTCAAGAAAACCGTGCACAACGACCGCCTGAAGTGGGCACAGGTGGTCAAAGACGCGAAAATCAGCATCGATTGATGCCGCGCGCGCCCGCAGACCCTGCCCCGCTGGCGCGCCTTTCCTCGTGAGTTCCTGGTGAGTCTATGTCCCTGACCGAACCGGCAGCCCCGGCCCCTGCGGGCCTGGCTGCCCTTGAAGAACGCCTGCGCGACGACCTCGTCGCCCTGGGCTGGCCTGCCAAGGCCTGGATTCCTCCCTCCACCCGCAACGGCCAGCCCGTGCACGATGTCCTGGTCATCGGCGCCGGTCAGGCCGGCCTGGCCCTGTCGGCCGCGCTGTCCCAGCTGGGCATCGCGGCCGTTTTGCTGGACAAGGCCCCGCTGGACTTCGAAGGCCCCTGGGCCACGACGGCGCGCATGGAAACCCTGCGCTCGCCCAAGGAGCTGACCGGCCCTGCGCTGGGCCTGCCCTCGCTGACCTTCCGCGCCTGGTTCATCGCCCAATGGGGCCGCGAAGCCTGGGCCGCGCTGGACAAGATCCCGCGCCTGCAGTGGATGGACTACCTGCGCTGGTACCGCCGCGTGATGCGCTGCGACGTGCGCAACGGCCACCAGGTCACCGCCATCCGCCCGCAGGCCGACGGCACGGTCGAGGTCGATGTGACGGCCGATGGCGCCTCGCGCACCTGGCTGGCGCGCCGCGTGGTGCTGGCCACGGGCCGCGACGGCCTGGGCGGCCCGCAGATCCCCGCCTTCATGCAGGGCGTGGACCGCAGCCGCTGGGCGCACTCCTCCGACGTGCTCGACTACAGCCGCCTGGCCGGCCTGCACGTGGGCGTGGTGGGCGCGGGCTCCTCGGCCATGGACAGCGCAGCCACCGCGCTGGAGAACGGCGCCGCCAGCGTGGACCTGCTGGTGCGCCGCAGCGACCTGCCGCGCATCAACAAATCCAAGGGCTCGGGCACGCCAGGCCTCACGCACGGCCAGTTCCTGCTGCCCGACGCCTGGAAATGGCGCATACGCCACTACATCAACGTGCAGCAGGTGCCACCTCCGCACGGCAGCACGCTGCGCGTCTCGCGCCATGCCAACGCCCACTTCAACTTGGGCTGCGCCGTGCAGAAGGTGGAGCAGGACGGAGACCGGCTGCGCGTGGACACGCCGCGCGGCGTGTTCGTGCTGGACTTCCTGATCGTCTCCACCGGCTTTGCCATTGACTGGCGCCAGCGCCCCGAGTTCGCCGACCTGGCGCCCCATGTGCGCATCTGGAGCGACCGCTTCATGCCCGAGGCGGGTGCCGAGGACCAGGAACTGTCGGACTCGCCCGACCTGGGCCCGCTGTTCGAGTTCCAGGAAAAGACGCCCGGCGCCCTGCCAGGCCTGGACCATGTGCACTGCTTTTGCTATCCGGCCGCGCTGTCGCACGGCACGGTGTCGGGTGATATCCCCGCCATCAGCGACGGCGCGCGCAAGCTGGCCCAGGGCCTGGCCTCGCTGTTCTACCGCGAGGACCTGGAACACCACTACGCCCAGTTGCAGTCCTATTCCGAGCCCGAGCTCGACGGCAGCGAATGGACGCCCGCCGACCCCGAAGCCCGCGTGCGGGCCCTGGCAGACAAGACCTGAGATACCCATGACCACCGCCAACGACACCATCGACCGCCTGGCCGGCCTGACCGACCAGTCCCCCGTTTTCGCCACGCGCCGCCAGCGCGACAAGGTGGCCATTGCCACCCAGGCCTGCGAGGACCTGCTGCTGGGCGACGGCCTGGCCGACAGCCTGTCGCGCGCCGAGCGCCTGGTGCTGGCCAGCGAGCAATGCCGCGTCAGCGGCGTGCAGGCCCTGGCCGATGAGTACCGCCAGCGTGCCGAGTCCCTGGGCGATGCCCTGACGCCCGCGCTGCGCACCGTGCTGGTCCAGCCCGGCGCCCAGACCGGCAATGCGCGCCTGGATGCGGCCCTGCACTTCGTGCGCACCCTGGCCCTGCACCCCGCCGAAAGCGACCGCGCGGCCCTGCTGGCCATGCCCGAGTCCGGCCTGTCCATCGACGACACCGTGCTGGTGGCCCAGCTGGTGGGCTTCATCGCCTACCAATTGCGCCTGTTCGCGGGCGTGCAGGCCATGGACGCGCTGGGCGGCCAGGCCAGCGCACCGGCTGCCGAAGCCGCCGCCGCACCCTTCGTGCACCCCGCCAACCTGCCGCCACCGGGCGAGCCGCTGCGCCGCAACGGCTACACCAGCGAGACGCTGGACTGGACGTCCTGGCTGCCCGTGCTCGACCCCGCCACAGCCACGGCCGAGCAGCAGGCCGTGCTGGACCTGAGCCACCCCAAGGCGCGCACGTCGGACTTCTACCTGCTGCTGGCCCGCCAGCCGCGCGTGCTGTCGGAGCGCTCGCAGGCCTTCAACGCCATCATGTACGCGCCCGGCGGCCTGTCGCGCGCCGAGCGCGAGGTGGCGGCCACGGCCGTCTCCCGCTCCAACGGCTGCGTGTACTGCGCATCGGTCCACGCCCAGCGCTTCGAGCAGCTGGCCAAGCGCAACGATGTCATGGCCCAGATGTTCGATGACCCCGACACGGCCGGCACCAATGCGCGCGAACGCGCCATCATCCAGTCCTCGCTGGCGCTGACGCGCGCGCCGGGCAGCTTTGGCGCAGCCCAGTTGCAGCCGCTGCGCGATGCCGGCCTCACCGACCAGGAAATCCTGGACATGCTGCATTCGGCCGCGCTGTTCGGCTGGGCGAACCGGTTGATGCTCAATCTCGGCAAGGAGAGGTACATCACCCCCTGAGGCGCTTACGCGCCTTCCCCCGTATGCACGGCGCCCTCTCTCGCTACGCGGGAGGGGGACGACAGCCTCGCTGCGGGGCGGCCCTTGCTTGCTGTCCCCTGCTTTGGGGCCACGCCGGTTTTATCCGCTACGTCCAGCATGCGCACCACGTTCAGTACACATCTCTTCTGTAACGGCCTTCGACGATCAGGTCTTCGACGGCGGTAGCGCCCAGGATGTCGGCCAGCGCGGCATCGACGCCTGCGGCCATGCCGTCGGCGCTGCCGCAGACGTAGAGCACGGCACCGTCGGCGATCCAGTCGCGCAGGGGTTCGGCGGCTTCGCGCAGGGCGTCCTGCACGTAGCGGCGCCGGGCCTGGTCGCGGGAGTAGATGAAGTCGGCGCGCTGCAGCTTGCCCGCGGCCAGCCAGCCGGAGACCTCGGCCTCGCAGTACCCGTCATGGGCCCGCTGGCGTTCACCGAACAGCAGCCAGTTGCGGTGGCGGCCTGCGTGCATGCGCGCCAGCAGGTGGCCGCGCAGGCCGGCATAGCCGGAGCCGTTGCCGATGAAGATGGCCGGAGCATCGGGCTCGGCATCTGCCTCTTCACGCGGCTCGAAGGCGCGGTTTTCCACCAGTCTCATGGCCACGGAGGTGCCCTGGGCCGCATGCGCCGTCAGCCAGCCCGACGCCACGCCCAGGCCGCCGTCATGGCGGGCCTGGCGCACCAGCAGCCGCACATGGCCGTCCTGCGGCAGCGAGGCGACCGAGTAACTGCGCGGCAGCAGGGGCCGCAGCGCATCGGCCACGGACTGGGGCGCGGTGCCGGGGGCGATATCGCCCGGGGCCGGCAGCACGCTGGCGGCCAGCGCCTCGCCCAGCGTGCAGGTCTGCTGGCGCCATTGCACGGGGGCCGAGCCGTCGCATTCCTGGGCGGCCAGCCAGGCCTGCACGGTGGCTGCGCCATGGCGTGGCAGCACCTCGGCCAGCGCACCGGCCCGCCACAGCGGGGCCACGCCTTCGGGCGGCGACAGTTCCAGCATGTAGAGACCGGCGCCCTGGCTGCCCGCATTGCACAGGCTGCGCGCCTGCAGCGGCCATGCGGTAAAGGCCGTGGCATCGGCCAGCGGGCCTGCAGCGGACGCAGGCAGCGCATCCGATGCAGGCGGCATGGCCCCGAAATGCCCAGCCAGCGCCTGCTGCCAGGCATTCCAGGCCTGAGGTTCCTCGCCATCCATCTCGATCAGCGGAAACACGGGCTGTGCGCCCAGGTGACGCAGCTGGTGGTCCAGCGCATGGCCAAAGCCGCAGAAGGCCGCGTACTGCCGGTCGCCCAGCGCCAGCAGGCCGTATTGCAGGTGCGGCAGGGCCGAGCCCGAGGCCGCGCCCAGCAGGCGCGCAAAGCGGCGCGCGGCATCGGGCGGGTCGCCTTCGCCAAAGGTGCTGGCCACGAAGAGCACGCGCCGGTGGTGGCGCAGTTGCTCGGCATCCAGCGCCGCCACGGATTGCAGGCTGGCCGCCATGCCTGCGCCACGCAGCGCGGCCACGGTGGCCACGGCCAGGCGCTCGGCGCGGCCGGCCTGGCTGGCGAAGGCGACCAGCACGGTGTCCTGGCCCGCAGGGGCGGACGGTGGCGGGTCCGCCATCAGCGCCTGGCGCTCCTTGGCCAGGGCGCGCGCCTTGCGCCGGCGGTCCAGGTAGAGCATCCAGCCCGTGATGGCGAACAGGGGCATGATCAGCGAGGCCAGCGTCATGAAGATGCGCCCCGGCATGCCGAAATAGGTGCCCATGTGCAGCGGGTAGATGGCGCCCACGGCGCGGCGGCCCGTGGGCAGGTCGGCATAGCGCTCGTCGCGCTGCACGGCGCCGTCGGGCAGCAGCGCCATCTGGTTGCGCGCGCGCTCATGGGCGGCTTCGGCATCCAGCCAGCTGATCTGCAGGGGCTGGCCCGCGCGCTCGGGCAGGCGCAGCTGGGCGAACTGCCAGCCATGGGCGATGCGCTCGAAGGCGGCCCAGCCGGGCGCGATGTCGATGGGCTGCTGCGCGCCAGCCGGCTCAGGCCGGCCGCCGCCGGGTTTCGAGGACGGCGCCGCGGGAGCGGCCACGCGCGGCGGCACGCCGGCCCAGCCATCCACCGTGCTGCGCACCACGCCAAAGGCCCAGTACATGCCGGTGCAGGTGAACAGCACATAGGCCACCAGGGCCCAGGTGCCCGCCACCGAGTGCAGGCCCCAGAGGAAGGAGCGGCCCTTGAGCGCCGGATCGAAGGTCAGCCAGGTGCGCCAAGACAGCGGCCGGCGCGGCCAGCGCAGGTACAGGCCCGACAGCGACAGCATCAGCAACAGGCCGGCCAGCGTGCCCGTGATGGGCTTGCCGTCATCGCGCGACAGCAGCAGCCAGCGGTGCAGGCGCTCCACCCATTCGAAAAACTCCGTGCCGTGCTGCTCAGGCAGCTGCGCGCCCGTGTAGGGATCGACAAAGACCGTCTGGCCCCGGCGCTGGCCTGCCGGCGGCTTGAAGGCCACCTGGGCCGAGCGGCCGGGCTCGGCAAAGACGGTGATGCGCTGGACCACGCGCTGCTCGCCGGCCTCGCGCAGCGCCTGCGCAATCTGCGGCGGCGCCAGCGGCGCGGCATCGCGCGCGGGCACGGAGGCAGTGCCGGGATTCATCCATCCCAGGATCTCCTCGTGGAACGAGAACACCGCGCCCGACAGCCCGATGACGATGAGCACCGTACCGGCCGTAATGCCGACGAACCAGTGCAACTGGAACCAGATTTTCTTGAAAGTCATGGGGAGCAGGCGAGCAGGCGACGTCGGTCGGAAATCCATTGCGGTGCGCAACGGAACATCAGGACAGAACGGTGCATGGAAGGCAGGCGGGCAGAGATGAAAGTGCGCAGCACCTGTGCATCGGCCCCGGGCGGCGTTGGCCGGGACTTGTCGACGAAAGGCGCCAATCAGCGAGAAATTCTAAATTGTTCTCATTTACGGTGTGTTGCACGCGCGATAGGCCCGCAAGGCGGCCTGGGGTTACGGGCAGGCTTGGGCCGCCGGGATGCAGCGCCTGCGCCCAATGGAAATCGCCTGCCGAAACAGGTTCGGCAGGCGATGGTTCAGCTCCTCTTCAACCGTGTGTCAACCGCGTCTGCGGCGCAGATTCCACAGGCCTGCGGCCAGCATCAGCAGCATGGCCATGGCGAGCATGCGCGGTTCGAGCGCAGGGATCGGCGTGGCATCCGGTGCCGCACCCACACGCGCCGGACCGCTGGGATCCACGATCACGCCATTGGCTGCGCGATCGTCATCACCCTGGCCGCCATCGGTGACCACCACCGAGGTCGTATTGCCCGACACCACCGCACCCGGAGGCTGATACCAGGAGTCCGCCGCCCCTGCGGACGCTGGACCGAACTTCCAGTACGCCATGCCGGTCACCGGACCCGGCCAGGTGACGCTGACCGTGATCGAGCTGCTGGCCGTACAGCCCCGGGCCACGAAGTGCACATTGCCGTACGGGAAGCTCAACTGGCCCGGCGCACCCGCCGCAGCCGCGACGAAGGACGACTGCGACACATCGAACCCGCAGCCCGCGCCACCACCGCTCAAGGTCGCCGTGGCGTTGCCTGCCCCGGTGGCTGTCGGACCCGTGAAGGTCGTTCCGAGCACGTTGAGCGAAGTCGTTGTGGCAGGTCCGGTGTTGCCATTGCCAGGATTGGTCTGGGTCGCGCTGATCGTGTGCAGACCCGGCGTCGGCAAGCCGCCGCCTGGCGTGCAGCTCCACGTCTGATCGGCCGCGACGATTGCCGTACACAGTGTCGTCGAGCCATCCTTCACCGTGATCGTGTAGCCCGGCGTGCCGGTGCCGGAAATCTGCGGATAGCCTCCCACCGTGGTCGGCGAAACCGTCAGCGTCGGAGCCACCGGCACCTGCGTGCTGGGAGTGACCGGCGTTGCGGGTGTCGATGCACAGTTCACAGTGCACCCTGCCGTCGGATTGACCGGGCTGATACCGCCCGCTGGATCGTAGGAGGCCGTGTTGGTGCTCGAACCCACAGCCGTCGGCACAGCTGGCAGGTTGAAGCTGCTGTTGCCACCCGCTGCCACCGGCGTAGTGAAGCTCACCGTGCAAGACAGGATCGCCGTGCCATTGCCCACGAAGGGGAAGGTGTTGGGCGTGCAGGTCGCGCTGGCCACGTTTGCGCCGGTCGGCGCACCCGTGATGCTGATACCCGCAGGCACCAGGTCCTTGATGGTCACGCTGGTGGCGGGACCGAAGGCACTGGCAGCGTTGGACACGGAGAACGCGTAGTTGAACGCAGTCCCCACAGCCAGGCTGCCGGGGTTGGCCTTGGTGACCGTCAGCGCTGGCGTACCAGGCGTGACCGGCGTGGAAGGCGTCGATGCGCAATCCGTCGTGCAACCCGCCGTCGGATTGACGGGGTTGATGCCGCCCGACGGATCGTAGGAGGCCGTGTTCGTGCTCGAGCCCACAGCCGTCGGAACAGCCGGCAGGTTGAAGCTGGTGTTGCCACCCGCTGCCACTGCCGCAGTGAAGTTCACCGTACACGTCAGGACGGAACTACCGTTACCCGCAAACGGGAAGGTGTTGGGCGTGCAGGTCGCACTGGCCACGTTTGCGCCGGTCGGCACTCCTGTGATGCTGATGCCCGCAGGCACCAGGTCCTTGATGGTCACGCTGGTGGCGGGGCCGAAGGCACTGGCAGCGTTGGACACGGAGAACGCGTAGTTGAAGGGCGTGCCCACAGCCAAGCTACCCGGGTTGGCCTTGGTGACCGTCAGCGCAGGCGTGCCAGGGGTCACCGGCGTGGAAGGCGTCGATGCGCAATCCGTCGTACACCCCGCCGTCGGATTGACGGGGCTGATGCCGCCCGACGGATCGTAGGAAGCCGTGTTCGTGCTCGAACCCACCGCCGTCGGCACAGCTGGCAGATTGAAGCTGGTGTTGCCACCGGCTGCCACCGGCGTAGTGAAGCTCACCGTGCAAGACAGGATCGCCGTGCCATTGCCCACGAAGGGGAAGGTATTGGGCGTGCAGGTCGCACTGGCTACGTTTGCGCCGGTCGGCACGCCCGTGATGCTGATGCCCGCAGGCACCAGATCCTTGATGGTCACGCTGGTGGCGGGACCGAAGGCACTGGCAGCGTTGGACACTGAGAACGCGTAGTTGAAGGGCGTGCCCACAGCCAGGCTACCCGGGTTGGCCTTGGTGACCGTCAGCGCTGGCGTACCAGGGGTCACCGGCGTGGAAGGCGTCGATGCGCAGTTCGTCGTGCAGCCGGCCGTCGGATTGACGGGGCTGATGCCGCCCGATGGATCGTAGGAAGCCGTGTTCGTGCTCGAGCCCACAGCCGTCGGCACAGCCGGCAGGTTGAAGCTGGTGTTGCCACCGGCCGCCACTGCCGCAGTGAAGTTCACCGTGCACGTCAGCACGGAGCTGCCATTGCCCGCAAACGGGAAGGTATTGGGCGTGCAGGTCGCACTGGCTACGTTTGCGCCGGTCGGCACGCCCGTGATGCTGATGCCCGCAGGCACCAGATCCTTGATGGTCACGCTGGTGGCGGGACCGAAGGCACTGGCAGCGTTGGACACGGAGAACGCGTAGTTGAAGGGCGTGCCCACAGCCAGGCTACCCGGGTTGGCCTTGGTGACCGTCAGCGCAGGCGTGCCAGGCGTGACCGGAGTCACCGGCGTGGAAGCGCAGTCTGTCGTGCAACCGGCTGTCGGATTGACGGGGCTGATGCCACCGGACGGATCGTAGGAAGCCGTGTTCGTGCTCGAGCCCACAGCCGTCGGCACAGCCGGCAGGTTGAAGCTGGTGTTGCCACCGGCCGCCACTGCCGCAGTGAAGTTCACCGTACACGTCAGCACGGAGCTGCCATTGCCCGCAAACGGGAAGGTGTTGGGCGTGCAGGTCGCGCTGGCCACGTTTGCGCCGGTCGGCACGCCCGTGATGCTGATGCCTGCCGGCACCAGGTCCTTGATGGTCACGCTGGTGGCGGGACCGAAAGCACCGGCAGCGTTGGACACGGAGAACGCGTAGTTGAAGGGCGTGCCCACAGCCAGGCTACCCGGGTTGGCCTTGGTAACCGTCAGCGCAGGCGTGCCTGGCGTGACCGGAGTCACCGGTGTGGAAGCGCAGTCTGTCGTGCAACCGGCTGTCGGATTGACCGGGCTGATGCCACCGGACGGATCGTAGGAGGCCGTGTTCGTGCTCGAACCCACCGCCGTCGGAACAGCTGGCAGGTTGAAGCTGGTGTTGCCACCCGCTGCCACTGCCGCAGTGAAGTTCACCGTGCACGTCAGCACGGAGCTGCCATTACCCGCAAACGGGAAGGTGTTGGGCGTGCAGGTCGCGCTGGCCACGTTTGCGCCGGTCGGCACGCCCGTGATGCTGATGCCTGCCGGCACCAGGTCCCTGATGGTCACGCTGTTGGCAGGACCGAAGGCACTGGCAGCGTTGGACACGGAGAACGCGTAGTTGAACGCAGTTCCCACAGCCAGGCTGCCCGGGTTGGCCTTGGTGACCGTCAACGCTGGCGTACCAGGCGTCACCGGCGTGGAAGGCGTCGATGCGCAGTTCGTCGTGCAACCCGCCGTCGGATTGACGGGGCTGATGCCGCCCGACGGATCGTAGGAGGCCGTGTTGGTGCTCGAACCCACAGCCGTCGGAACAGCCGGCAGATTGAAGCTGCTGTTGCCGCCAGCCGCCACCGGCGTGGTGAAGCTCACCGTGCAAGACAGGATCGCCGTGCCATTGCCCACGAAGGGGAAGGTATTAGGCGTGCAGGTCGCGCTGGCCACGTTTGCGCCGCTCGGCACGCCCGTGATGCTGATGCCTGCCGGCACCAGGTCCTTGATGGTCACGCTGGTGGCGGGACCAAAGGCACTGGCCGCATTCGCTACCGTGAAGGCGTAGTTGAACGCAGTCCCCACAGCCAGGCTGCCGGGATTGGCCTTGGTGACCGTCAGCGCAGGAGTACCAGGGGTCACCGGCGTGGAAGGCGTGGAAGCGCAGTCTGTCGTACACCCTGCCGTCGGATTGACCGGGCTGATGCCGCCCGACGGATCGTAGGAAGCCGTGTTCGTGCTCGAACCCACAGCCGTCGGCACAGCCGGCAGATTGAAGCTGCTGTTGCTGCCAGCCGCCACCGGCGTGGTGAAGCTCACCGTACACGTCAGCACGGAGCTGCCGTTACCCGCAAACGGGAAGGTGTTGGGCGTGCAGGTCGCACTGGACACGTTCGCGCCAGTCGGCACGCCCGTGATGCTGATGCCTGCCGGCACCAGGTCCTTGATGGTCACGCTGGTGGCGGGACCAAACGCTCCAGCCGCATTCGCTACCGTGAAGGCGTAGTTGAAAGGCGTGCCCACAGCCAAGCTACCGGGGTTGGCCTTGGTAACCGTCAGCGCAGGCGTACCAGGGGTTACCGGCGTGGAAGGCGTCGATGCGCAATCCGTCGTGCAACCGGCCGTCGGATTGACGGGGCTGATGCCACCCGACGGATCGTAGGAGGCCGTGTTGGTGCTCGAACCCACAGCCGTCGGCACAGCTGGCAGGTTGAAGCTGGTGTTGCCACCGGCTGCGACCGAGGTCGTGAAGTTCACCGTGCACGTCAGGACAGTGCTGCCATTGCCCGTAAACGGGAAGGTGTTGGGCTTGGGCGAGCAGTCCACACTGGCCACGTTCGCACCTGTCGGCGCACCCGTGATGCGGATACCTGCAGGCACCAGATCCTTGATGGTCACGCTGTTGGCAGGACCGAAGGCACCGGCCGCATTCGCTACCGTGAAGGTGTAGTTGAAGGGCGAACCTACGGCCAGGCTACCCGGATTGGCTTTGCTGACCGTCAGCGCAGGCGTACCAGGCGTGACTGGAGTCACCGGTGTGGAAGCGCAGTCTGTTGTGCACCCTGCCGTCGGATTGACAGGGCTGATGCCACCCGACGGATCGTAGGAGGCCGTGTTCGTGCTCGAACCCACAGCCGTCGGCACAGCCGGCAGGTTGAAGCTGCTGTTGCTGCCAGCTGCCACCGGGGTGGTGAAGCTCACCGTGCAAGACAGGATCGCCGTGCCATTGCCCACGAAGGGGAAGGTATTGGGCGTGCAGGTCGCGCTGGCCACATTTGCGCCGGTCGGCACGCCCGTGATGCTGATCCCCGCAGGCACCAAGTCCTTGATGGTCACGCTGGTGCCAGGACCGAAGGCACCAGCCGCATTCGCTACCGTGAAGGCGTAGTTGAACGGCGTGCCCACAGCCAGGCTACCGGGGTTGGCCTTGGTGACTGTCAACGCAGGCGTACCAGGCGTGACCGGTGTGGTCGGTGTCGATGCGCAATCCGTCGTGCAACCTGCCGTCGGATTGACCGGGCTGATGCCGCCCGACGGATCGTAGGAGGCCGTGTTGGTGCTCGAACCCACAGCCGTCGGCACAGCTGGCAGGTTGAAGCTGCTGTTGCTGCCAGCCGCCACCGGCGTGGTGAAGCTCACCGTACACGTCAGCACGGAGCTGCCGTTACCCGCAAACGGGAAGGTGTTGGGCGTGCAGGTCGCGCTGGCCACGTTCGCGCCGGTCGGCACGCCCGTGATGCTGATGCCTGCGGGCACCAGATCCTTGATGGTCACGCTGGTGGCGGGACCAAAGGCACTGGCCGCATTGGACACGGAGAACGCGTAGTTGAACGGCGTGCCCACAGCCAGGCTGCCGGGATTGGCCTTGGTGACCGTCAACGCAGGCGCGCCTGGCGTGACCGGAGTTACCGGTGTGGAAGCGCAGTCTGTCGTACACCCTGCCGTCGGATTGACGGGGCTGATGCCGCCCGACGGATCGTAGGAGGCCGTGTTGGTGCTCGAACCCACAGCCGTCGGCACAGCCGGCAGGTTGAAGCTGGTGCTGGCACCGGCTGCGACCGAGGTCGTGAAGTTCACCGTACACGTCAGGACGGCGCTGCCATTGCCCGCAAACGGGAAGGTGTTGGGCGCGCAGGTCGCACTGGCCACGTTCGCACCGGTCGGCACACCCGTGATGCTGATCCCCGCAGGCACCAAGTCCTTGATAGTCACGCTGGTTGCGGGGCCGAAGGCACCGGCGGCGTTATTCACCGTGAAGGCGTAGTTGAAGGGCGTACCCAGGGCCAGGCTGCCCGGGTTGGCCTTGCTGACCGTCAGTGCAGGCGAACCAGGCGTGACAGGAGTGGTGGGTGTCGACGCGCAGTCTGTTGTGCACCCTGCCGTCGGATTGACCGGGCTGATGCCGCCCGACGGATCGTAGGAGGCCGTGTTGGTGCTCGAACCCACAGCCGTCGGAACAGCCGGCAGGTTGAAGCTGGTGCTGCCACCGGCTGCGACCGAGGTCGTGAAGTTCACCGTACACGTCAGGACGGCGCTGCCATTGCCCGCAAACGGGAAGGCGTTGGGTGTGCAGGTTGCACTGGCCACGTTTGCGCCGGTCGGCACGCCCGTGATGCTGATGCCAGCAGGCACCAGGTCCTTGATGGTCACGCTGGTGGCGGGACCGAACGCTCCAGCCGCATTCGCTACCGTGAAGGCGTAGTTGAACGCAGTCCCCACAGCCAGGCTGCCGGGGTTGGCCTTGCTGACCGTCAGCGTGGGCGAACCAGGGTTGACTGGGGTGGCGGGCGTCGACGAGCAGTCCGTCGTGCAACCTGCCGTCGGATTGACCGGGCTGGTACCACCGGACGGATCATAGGAAGCCGTGTTCGTGCTCGAGCCCACAGCCGTCGGCACAGCCGGCAGGTTGAAGCTGGTGTTGCCACCGGCTGCGACCGAGGTCGTGAAGTTCACCGTGCACGTCAGGACAGTGCTGCCATTGCCCGTAAACGGGAAGGTGTTGGGCTTGGGCGAGCAGTCCACACTGGCCACGTTCGCACCTGTCGGCGCACCCGTGATGCGGATACCTGCAGGCACCAGATCCTTGATGGTCACGCTGCTGGCAGGACCGAGGGCGCTCGCCGCATTCGCTACCGTAAAGGTGTAGTTGAAGGGCGAACCTACGGCCAAGCTGCCCGGGTTGGCCTTGGTGACACTGAGGTTCACCACGCTCACAAAATGAATTTGTGCGGCGCTTGGCGAATACGCGTTTGCCCCCACGGTGAACGTGCCACCCAGGGTTCCTGCAGGAATGCTGGTGGCGATGCTGTAGGTACCACTCGCTGTGCTGGTGGCAGTGATCGAGCAGATGCCCAGAGTTGCGCCACTTGTTCCAGTGGTGCAAGTGGCTGACGCGCCTGCCGCGCCACCGTTCAGCTTCACGCCGGCAGTACCGGCAAAGGTGACGACCTCGCCGCCCTTGGGATTGCCACCGGCATCGCGCACATACGCTTCCACCACATCGGTTGCCGTGCCATTTGCCGCCGCGTTGTCGCTCACGACACGCAGGCCCGAGTTGCTTGCCGAGGCATTGCCGGCGACAAAGGCCATCGATTGCGGGCTGTTGCCGATGGCAGCTGCACCCACCGTGGCGGCAGCCGAGTAAGTCGATGCGGTCACGCTGGTGAACGACACCGAGCAGGTCGCCGCCGCACCAGCAGTCGTGCAGCTGGCGGTGGCAGGTGCCGCTCCGGCAGGCGTCACGCTGAAGTTCACGGCAACGCCGGTGACCGGATTGCCGAACGCATCCTTGGTAACCACGGAAACGACGTCCTGGCCGCCGCCGGCTGCCTGGTTGTTCACATCGACCGACATGGTCGAATTGGCGGGATCGACGGCACCTGCCGTAAAGACATAGGCAGCCGTCGCACCGTACGTATTGCCACCGGAGCTGACGCCGCTGCCGCTCAATGCGCCGCTCGCAATGCTTGCGCCGGAAGTGTAGGAACCCGCGACGGTTGTCTTGGCGGTGACCTGGCAGGTACCGGCCGCATTGGTGGTGCAGGTACCGCTGAAGGTGATGTTTGCGGTGGGAGAGAACGTGACAACGCTTCCGGCCACCGGATTGCCGTTGACATCTCCCACAAACGCTTCAAGCACATCTGTCGCCGAGCCATTGGCCGTGGCCGGACTGCTGACGGTACGCACCCCCGACCTGGCGGGGTCGGCGGCATTGGCCGTGAAGTTGATCACGGCCGGACTGCCGTTTGCCACGCTCTGGGTGGTGGTGCCGTTGTTGTCCGTGGCTGTGAAGCTCGCCGCACCCGCCACGGTGGATGTCACCGTGATGGAGCAGCGCGCTGGATTCGCATTGGCCGCAATCGTGCAGGAAGTTGCCGACGGCGTGCCGGCGCCGGTATGGACAAAGCCGATGGTGTGGGCGACTGTATCGACCGTTGCATTGCCATTGGCGTCCTGCAGTGCGACGGTTACCGTGCCGGTGCTCGTACCGTCGGCCATCACCGAGAGCGGCGTGGCACTGAGCAGATTGCCGCTGGCTGTATTGCTGGGCGGCCCGGCAATGAAGTTGACCGATACCGGACTGCCATTGCTCACGGCCGTTCCGTTGTCCGTTGCCGTGAAACTTGCGGTGCCGACCGTGGCCGATTTCACCGTCACGGAGCAGGTGGCCGGATTGGCGTTGGCCGCGATCGTGCACGTGGGTGCGGCCGGCGTGGTCGTGCCCACGCCCGTTTTGGTGAAGACAATCGTGTGCGCCACCGTATCCGTGGCGGGATTGCCATTGGCATCGCGCAGGGTCACGCTGATCGAGCTCGTGGCAGTGTTGTCTGCGACAACGCTGAGCGGACTGGCACTGATCAGGTTTCCATTCGCGCCATTGCTGGGCGGGCCGGCCGTGTAGTTCACCACAGCCGTAGCCGTGGCGGCCGAGCCATTGATGGTGAAACCAAAGGTGCCACTGCCGACTGCGGTAGGTGCCGTGACGGTTGCCGTGTAAACCCCTGCGCTGCACGAACCCGCGCCGACCGCAGGCGAGCCCTGTGTTCCGCTGTTCAGCGTGAAGGCCACCGTATTGGCACAGGTCGCAATCGAATTGCCTGACGCATCCTTGAGCTGCGCCGTCAATGTGCTGGTTGCAGTGCCATTGGCAATGATCGAGGTCGGACTCGCAACGATGGTCGAGGCACTGGTACTTGGCGGACCCGCCGTGTAGCTCACTGAAGCCGTAGCAACTGCGGCAGAGCCGTTGATGGTGAATCCGAAGATCCCGCTGCCGACCGCCGTGGGCGATGTGACGGTGCCCGTATAGATGCCGGCGGTACACGAGGCCGCGCCCACACTCGGCGTTCCCTGCGTTCCGCCGTTCAGGGTGAATGCCACCGTGTTCGTGCAGGTGTTGATCGGATTGCTGCTGGCATCGACCAATTGCACGCGCAGCACGCTGGTGGAGCTGCCGTTGGCCACGATCGATGTCGGTGTGGCGACTATCGTCGATGCACTCGTGCTCGGCGTTGCGGCCACATAGGAGACCGTTGCGGTGGCAACAGCCGCAGACCCGTTGATGGTGAACCCGAAGGTTCCGCTGCCGACCAGCACCGGCGATGTCACCGTCCCCGTGTACATGCCGGCACTGCAGCCCGTGACGCTGACGGCAGGAACGCCTTGCGTCCCCGCATTGAGGGTGAAGGCCACCGTATCGGTACAGGTGGTGACAAGGTTGCCTAAAGCATCCTTCAACTGCACGGCCAAGGTGCTGGTGGAGACGCCGTTGGCCGCAATCGATGGCGGACTCGCGGCGATTTCAGACCCGCTCGTGCTGGCCGGCAGCCCGGTGAAGCTGTAAGCAACCGGCGAAGGCTGATAGGTCACTGCGCCAGATACCGGACTTCCACCCAATGGAAGATTGGAGAACGTGGCACCAGCGACTGACGACGACAAGGTCACGGGTGTCGTGAATGCTCCGGCGACACTGCTGCTGGCATTGATGGGAGACGCGCACTTTCCGCTGGAGTTGGTCGTGCAGCTGACTGCGGCGGAGCTGCCATTGAACGTGACACCTGCAGGCGGCGCTGCGAAGGTGACGGTGTCACTGCCCCCTGTCCAGGCATTGCCTTGGCCGTCAACAATGTAGACCTCCAGCAAGTCGCTGCTGCCGACAGGTTGATTGTTGGTCGTCGCCAGAACGCCGGATTTCAGGGCACAGGGAAAACCGGTGACGCTTGCCGCCGTTGAAAGCTGCGAGGTCTGGGCTCCACCGGAATTGCTGTCCGTCACTGTGACTCGCACCTGGCCGCTGAGATACGAAGGAACGGTCAGCGTTCCCGAGGCTCCGGCCATGGTTTCGGAGCCCAGATAGACCTGCGCATCGTTGACGCCCGCGCCGGTCGGCGACCAAAAGGCTTCCACCGTATACGGTGCCGGCTCGCTCGCATTGGCATTTGCCGTGATATTGAATGTCCAGGTGCAGGCGGCGGTGTCACTGGCGCCAACGCCAAGGGTGGGGGTCCATCCGGTTTGTCCATTGCCCGTCGTCAGCAAACTGATGCCTGAGTTTGCAGCCACAGGCACGGAAAACAGCGTGTTCTGAGAAATCTTGAAGAAATCACGCGTAGTGATACGAATGGCACTTCTCGACTGGCTTGTCATCTTGTTGTTGCCAATCAATCCTGGTGCCGTACCCGTACCACCGATATTCACCCCGTCCCCGCCGCCAGTGAAGTTGTTATCGGTCACCGTCACTACCTGCGTCGTGCCTGAGGCTGCCGTATTCACCGTTGGTGCCGACACATGCGTTGGTGATGACCCGGTATAGGCGGCGATAGGCAGCGAGAAGGTATTACCCGTCACGGCCAGACCAATTCCATTGGCCAGGCTGATCGTTCCATCAACCGACACCACGGCCCTGGGCGCATTTCCACCAGTCGGGCTCAGTGCGATATTCGAATTTTTGATCGTCAATCCGTTGACGGTCATGTTCGACATGACCTGGAAAAACTGCTCGAGCTGCATTCCCCCGATAGGGTTGGGCAGATTCGTTACCGTGAAATTATCGACAACGATGTTGGAAACCGTGCCTGCACCGTTGCTTGCGGCAACGGAAATGGCCGAGCCCTTGTTATTGCCGTAATTTCCATTCCATATCGCGGAGTTGATTGTGCTATTGGCAAAGAATACGTTTTGTGCGCCTTGATGAATCTCCGCGTACAGCTCGCAGTTGAACGGCGTCCCCTCTCCCGCAGGGGTTGGCGCCACATTCACCAGACCGACGCGATCAATGATGACATTGTTTGCTGAGGAGCCAACGACGAATACCGCTTCGCCACAGGTCATGTTGGGCGAATTGGTGAGAGTGATATTCTTCCCACCAAGATAAAAGGTTTCCCAGGCGGAGTCCGCCCAGTTCTGGACTTGTATGACTCCCCCGAAATCGATGGTCAATGAGCCCGTGCCGGCTGGCACGGTGCCTTTGAGCCAGTACCAGGCGCCACCGGCACCAGTGGTGGTGCCCGTATCGCCGCCGCTGATCATCTGGGTTTGACCACAGGCATTGGTGGCTCCCGTCACGGCGCCGGACTGGGCTCCGCTGACGAATGTATTGGCACAGCGCACGTAAACCGTCTGATTGTCGACATACGGATGGAGGTTTCCGGCCGCATCCTTGGATGTCCCACTCTGTATGGTTCGTACCGACGTAGACAGTGTCGGCGCAAAGACGATGGAAACATCGGCACTCGGATCCAGCGTTTGCAGCGTGTAGTTGGCTGCCTGAATGGCAGCTCGCAGCGTACATGCGCCAGCAAAGGTGCCTCCCAGCGTGCTGACACAGGTGGTTGGTGTCGTTGCATTGGCATTGGGAGCGTCGCTGTTGTCGGTGACCGTGAAAACGACGGTCGCCGCCAGTGCCGTGGATGAGATACCCGCGCATGAAAGCAGCAGCAAAGAGAAAAGGCACTTCGCTGCACGCCACTTGCGAAAAAATGCCGAACCAGGCAGGCGATTGAGAGCATGCATGATATTCCCCGTTTTCTCAAGGAGATATGACAGGAAAATGATTTTCCCAATGGCAATGGCCATCAGTTGTACCCAGCGCATTTGCATCGCCGTACCTCGAATAGTTCTATTTGAATCACGAGCTCACAACTCACCTTGCAGCCGGTGAGGTTGGAAGCAAAATTTTTCGCGCAGATCCTGCGCGTCAATCAGAAAAGGCGGATTTCCATCAACGTTTGCGAGCTGCTCCGCTGCCCATTGAGCCGGACACACCTTCAGTCGGGTTTGCGACGCAAATCATTCCTCCCTCCACAAACCATATTCACCGTGCTTGTATTTTTTCAGTGCCGGACCAGTTTCCATGGACCTGCACCTGTGCAACGGTAAGTCGCCTATCAGACATATACACAACTCATGGTTAACCCATGCAGGTCCAATCGACCAGAACATGCACTGACAAACCACTGCACACATCGATAGGCTAAATCATGTTTTTTTCTATTTCAATAGTTTTTTTACATGCAGTCGGAGACTCGTGCCAGCGCTACGAGGGAGGCGCTTGAGCGATCTAGGGAATACCCTGAATCGGCCACACCACATACAGGTAGTAACTGGTGGTATCCCGAGTACGACTGGAACCGGCTGCGCAAGCCACATAGAATCGCCCCTGCAGGAGAGCAGGCGGGCACCACGGTGCCGAGCCTCACCGAAGGCGCAAACTCCCATACACGCTCAGGTTCCGTACTGCAAACACAACATGCCGTCTGGAGAGCCGCCGCACGCAATATGCGGCGCACCGAAGGAGCAAGCCCCGTTCCCATGGACGGCGGTGAATCTCTCAGGTACCAAGGACAGGGGGAGCGGCAGCTGCGTCACGACGGACGCCGGCTGCTTGCTATTGAATCCATAGCTACCAGCTTCCGCGTGACCGGCACATGCCTTTGAAAGGGCATTGTCATGCGCGTCATCGTTCTCGGAGCCGGCCTGATCGGCACCGCCTCGGCCTACTATCTGCAATCCCTGGGCCACGAGGTCACGGTCATCGACCGCCAGGCTGCGCCCGGCGCCGAAACCAGCTTTGCCAACGGCGGGCAGATCTCGGTCAGCCACGCCGAGCCCTGGGCCAACCCCGGCGCACCGCTGAAGTTGCTGGGCTGGCTGGGCCGGCAGGACGCCCCCCTGCTGTTCCGCCTGCGCGCCGACATGCGCCAGTGGCTCTGGGGCCTGTCCTTCCTGCGCAACTGCACGCCCGCGCGCACGCGCCACAACATCCAGCAGATCGTTCGCCTGGGCACCTACAGCCGCGAGGCCCTGCAGCAGCTGCGGTCGGACACCGGCATCCAGTACGAACAGCGCATGCAGGGCATCCTGCACTTCTACACGAACGCCCGCGAGTTCGAGGGCGCTCTCAAGCCCACCGAGCAGATGCAGGCCCTGGGCTGCGACCGCCGCCTGATCGACGCCGACGAAGCCGTGCGCCTGGAGCCGGCCCTGGCCCATGTGCGCGGGCAGATAGCGGGCGCCACCTATACGGCCGAGGATGAATCGGGCGACGCCAATCTCTTCACGCGCGAGCTGGCACGCATTGCCACCACCACGGGCGTGCAGTTCCGCCACGGCCACCACGTGACGGCGCTGCGCACCACGGGCGCGGGCGCCAGCCGCCATATCGACCATGTGGAGGTGACCAATGCCGATGGCCGCTACGAACGCATCCAGGGCGACGCCTATGTGCTGGCCATGGGCTCGTTCAGCCCGCTGCTGGCCCAGCCGCTGGGGTTGCGCCTGCCCATCTATCCGGCCAAGGGCTACTCCGTGACCCTGCCGGTGCTGGACCCCGCCAAGGCCTATCAGGTCAGCCTCACGGACGACGAGTTCAAGCTGGTGTTCTCGCGCTACACGGGCGCGCAAGGCGACCGCCTGCGCATTGCGGGCACGGCCGAGTTCAACGGCTACGACCGCAACCTGGACCCCGTGCGCTGCGAGGCCATCGTGCGGCGCGTGCAGCAGCTGTTCCCCGGCGCTGGCGATACCGAACGCGCGCAATTTTGGAGCGGCCTGCGCCCCGCCACGCCCAGCAATGTGCCGCTGATCGGACGCTCACCCATCGCCAACCTGTTCCTGAACACCGGCCACGGCACGCTGGGCTGGACCCATGCCTGCGGCTCCGGCATGGCGCTGGCCGACCTGGTCAGCGGCAGGCAGCCGGCCGTGGATTTCGATTTTCTGGGAGCTGCAGTCATGGACCCGGATCGCAGCGCAGGCACGGTGCGCCCGCGCGCGGTCTGAGATGCAGACGGTGTGTACCGTGTGTACGGCGTGTACGGCGTGTACGACGCCTAAGCAGTGAACACCGTCAACACCCCGGCGAAGCGGTGCAGGCGGGCGTCCATGATCTCGGCTTCGGCGACGAAGCCGATCAATGGCACATCGCCCAGTGCGTGGCGCAGGGTGCGCAGTTCGGCATCGGGGCCGCCGAACAGGCCGCCGCCGCGGCCCCGGCAACTGATGTAGATGGCGCCACGGATGCGGGGCTGTGCCTCGCCTTCGGGCGCCGCCTCCTCGGGCTCCGCCGCATCGCGCAGCGCAGCGCCCAGTTGCAGCAGTTCCTGGCGCGCGACCTGGGCCTGGCGGCGGCAGAAGATCACCGAATGCCCGGCCTCCACGGCCGATGACAGGGCCACGCCCTGGCGCAGCGGGTCCAGACCGACCAGGGTCAGCACCTGGGCCTCTTCGGTGAGCACGCCGTGGGCCATGCCCCGGCCCGGCGGCGCAATGGCCGCCAGCGTGCTGCGCACCGTGGTCAGCGCGGGCTGCCAGTCGCTGCCTTCCAGCTCCACGCCCAGCAGTTGCAGCAGGCGCTGCAAGGCCGGATCGCCATTGAGCCCGGTGACCAGGGCGCCGCGCGCCTCGGTGATCTCCAGGCCCTCGCCCAGCGGCACGCAGCCCTGGGCCATGCCCGTGATGCAGGGCACGCCCGCACCGAAGGCCACGCCCGAGAAGCCTCCGCTAAAAATGCCGCGCGCATCCGCATGCTGCGCATGCAGGTCCTCGGTGCGGCAGGCGATCTGCACGCCCTCCACGCCATCGTCCCCGTCATCGCCCACGCCGCCGAACAGCAGGCCGGACTCGGTGCGCTCAGACAGCTCGTACAGCAACTCGGCCAGCTCGGGCTGGCCGCCTCCGGCATGGACAAGGGCCGAATGGGCCGTGAACCCGGCCTCGCCGCCCGGCGCATGCAAGGGCGCCAGGCCCGAATACAGGCGGTAGTGCGCCGCCGGCACATCGAGCAGCATCACCGCGAGCGCGGAGCCGGACAGGTATTCATGGGACATGGCCAGCACGCCACCGGCCGAGCAGCCAGCCCAGTCCGCCACATGGGGCAAGGCCCTGGCCAGATGCTGCAGCAGCGGCCTTGCATGGGCGGCATGCGCGTGGGACAGGTACACCAGGCCCAGTCGGGGCCGCTGCGCGTGGCCCGGATCGGCCATCTGCGAGCGCAGTTGCAGCAGCACCGCATCGGCCGCGGCGCGCCAGTCGGAATGGCTGGCATGGCCTACAGGAAACAACGACATTCCAACCTTCTTTCTAGCCCTGCCAGCGCCCGGCTTGCGGAGGGCTCTAGACCATCCATGGGAGCCGCCGTGCCGCTCAGCGCGGTGGCCGGCTCTTGGCCGGCGCCTTGCCTGCGGCCGGTGCCTTGGCTGTTGTCTTTGCGGTGGTCTTTGCCGCCGTCTTCCTGGCCGCTGCCTTGGCTGGCGCTTTCGGTGGGGCTTTGGCTGGCGCTTTCGCAGGCGCCTTGGCGGCTCCGGCCGGGGCCTTGGCCGCCGGTGCAGCCGCCTTGCCTGCCTGCGCGGCGAAGGCGCCAGCCTGGGCCGTCATGCGGTCCATGGCGGCCTTGGCGATGTCGCCGGCCATGCCGGTGGCGCGCTGTGCGGCAGCCACGGCCTCGGGGGCCATGGGCTCGGCCATGGCCTTGGCGGCGATCTGCTGGAATTGCTGGGTCAGTGCGCCCCACCATTGCATGGCCTGGCCCATGGCGGCGGCCTGGGCCGGCTCGTCCTTGGGCGCAGAAGCCTCGGGGCCGGAGGCCTTGCTGCCGGCATCCGCGGATGCAGCGGCCGCAGCAGCTGCAGGCGGCTCGGCAGGGGGCTGCGCGGGCGCGGCCTGCGGCTTTTCCTGCTTGCCGGCCTTGCCGGCGGAGGACATGGGCCAGTCCGAGTGGTCGGACTGCCCCGCGCTGGCGGCGCCCTTGCCCGCAGTGGCTGCAGCAGCGGTGGCGGCTGCAGCGGCGGGGAACTGGAAGGCCTGCGCCAGCTCGCCCATGCTGACGTTCATGCCCTGCAGGGTGGACAGCGTCATGCGCTGCACTTCCAGGGCCTGGATGGTGGCTGCCAGCGCCTTGCCATTTTGGTCCAGCCAGAACTGCACGGCCTTGAGTTCGGTGATGCGCTTGTCCACCTCCTCGATGCTCACCGTGGGCGCCACCCATTCGGGCAGGCGCCCCAGGGGCCGGGCGGTGGCCGATCCCGCGCTCTGGGCCAGGCCCTGCAGGAAGTCGAAACCGGGGATGAACTTGCCGAAACCGAAGGAGGACGCGTCACTCATGGCAGCACTCGCTAGGACTGGGTTGGAAGAGCATGCCGGCGAAGGATGCCGGCCATGCTCCCAGCTTAACCCAGGCACACGCCAAGTCCACGGCAAGTCATGCGCATGCGGCTGCGCACAAACCCGGTGCAATGGCGCTGGCTCAGTGCGAATGGCCTGCGTGGCCGCCGCCGTGGCCCGCTGCCGGGGCAGCCGCCGCGCCGGGCGCCATGGCGCGCACGGGGACCTGCAGGCTCAGGCGCGAGGTTTCGCCCTTGGCATCCTTGAACACCAGGGTGATGGGCACCTGGCTGTCCTTGAGCAGCGGGCTCTTGAGCTGCTGCAGCATGACGTGGTAGCCGCCGGGCTTCAGGTCCACGGCCACGCCCTTGGGCAGGTCCAGGCCGTCGATGGCGCGCATGCGCATCACATCGCCTTCCATCTTCATTTCATGCACCTCGGCCACGCCGGCGGCGGGCGACTCCACGCCCACCAGGCGCAGCGGCTCCTCCGCCGTCAGGCGCATGAAGGCGCCCGTGGCCTGCTGGCCCGGCACGCTGGCACGCGCCCAGGCGGCGTCGGCCTTGACGTGGGCGGCATCGGCATGGGCATGGGCCAGGCCCATGGACAGGGAGGCGGCAATCAGGAAAGGGGTGGTCCATTGACGCAGTGTCATCACGGTTTCTCCAGAAAATTCAATACGTTGCAGCACGGTCTGTGTGCATTGCAAAAACAAAAGCCAAGCGAAAGAGGCAGGGATTGAAATGGGGAGTCACCGGGGCGGGGCGCGGGCCTGCGGCAAGGCCGGCATGGCCACGCTGTGGACGGAGGCCGGGTGCGCCCGTGGCTGCGCATCTGCCATCAGCGGTGCCGGGGCCGCACTGCACCGGGCGGGCGGCGGCGCCAGCGGGGGCAGGCACAGCGGGCAGTCGATGCCGTGGCTGCCGGCAAGGGCATCGTCCTGACCGGCCGGCGATGGCACCCAGACCGATTCGCCAGCGGCCGAGCACAGGCGCTCCCAGCCCGAGGCGCGCGCCAGCGGCGCAAACGCCGATGCCAGCGCCACGCACAGCCACAGCCCCAGCACCCAGCGGGCGCAGGCAGCCAAGGTGGAGGGCAGGCGAAGCGGCATGGCGCCATTCTAGGGGTCTGCCCCAGTCGTCATCTCCGGGACCGCGCCATGCCCTGCCCGCCCCTACCATCACAGGCGCGCACCCTCGCCTTCACCACAAACAACCCAAGGAGACACCCATGCTCACCCTGTGCGGATTCGCGGCCAGCAACTACTACAACAAGGTCAAGCTGGCCCTGCTGGAAAAGCAGCTGCCCTTCAACGAGGAACTGGACTGGCTGGGCGAGACCGACATGGCACTGTCGCCGCTGGGCAAGGTGCCGTACCTGCGCATCGACGACGGCCGTGGCCTGTGCGAGTCGGCCGCCATGGTCGAGTACGTGGAGACGCTGTCGCCCGCCCCTTCCCTGCTGCCGGCCGACGCCTTCGAGGCCGCCAAGGTGCGCGAGCTGTGCGTGTACCTGGACCTGCACCTGGAGCTGGTGGCGCGCATCCTCTACCCGCAGGCCTTCTTCGGCGGCCAGGTCAGCGACTCCACCCGGGAGCGCACGCTGGCCCAGCTCGACAAGAACGTGGCGGCCTTCGCCAAACTCGCGCGTTTCTCACCCTTTGTGGCGGGCGACAGCTTCACGCTGGCCGACTGCTGCGCCATCGTCCACCTGCCCCTGGTCAGCGCGGCCAGCAAGCTCGTTGGCGGGCGCGACGTGCTGGCCGACCTGCCCGTGCGCGAGTACCTGGCGCGCATGGCCGAGCGGCCCACGGTGCAGCAGGTCAATGCCGACCGCAAGACCAATACGGCGCTGATGATGTCCCGCTACGCCAGCGACAAGACTCCGGCCTGAGCCGCCGCCCTGCCCGCCTCAGTCCTGCAGCCAGCGCAGCAGCCCGCTGGCGCGCTGCGTGGGGCTGCCAACGGCCGAGGCCAGCAGGCCCGGCACCTCGGAGAACAGCGAGAAGGCCTGGCGGGCGCGCGTGATGCCGGTGTAGACCAGCTCGCGCCCCAGCACGCTGCCGCCGCGCGAGGGCAGCACCAGGGCCGTGTGCTCGAACTCCGAGCCCTGGCTCTTGTGCACCGTCATGGCGAAGGCCGTCTCCACATGGGCCAGGCGGCTGACACCGACCGAGCGCAGCTCGTCACCCTGCAGGAAGTACACGCGCAGCGGCTGCCCGGGCCCACCCTGCGGCCCCCCCTGTGACCCGCCCTGCGACCCACCCGGCAGCGCAATGCCGATGTCACCGTTGAACACGCCCAGCTGCGCATCGTTGCGCGTGACCATGACGGGCCGGCCCGCATACCATTCGCCGCTGCGGCGGATCGCGCCCTGCGCTTCCAGGGCCTGCTCCACCGCCCGGTTGAGGCCGGACACGCCCCAGTCCCCCTCGCGCACGGCGCACAGCAGACGGAAGCGCTCGAAGGCCTGCAGCACATCGACCACCCAGGCCCGGTGCGCGGCCTCGTAGTCGCCGTCTGCAGCCGGCCTGTTTTGCAGCGCCCTGGCATACAGCGCATAACTGGCCAGGCCGCCACGCCCGCGCACGGCCAGTTCGGTCACGGCCTGCACGCCGCCGCCCTGGCGCTCCCAGAGTTCGGAGTGCGTACCGCCTTGCGTGCCGGCATCGAGCAAGGCCTGGGCCTGCGCGGCGTGGCCGGCATTCACGGCGCGCGCCAACTGGCCGATGGGACCACCGAAGCGCCGGCTTTCGCGCAGCATGACGGTGTGCTGCGCAAGAGCCGGCGGCCGGTCGCCTGCCGGCGCCGCGAACTGCGGCGGCACCGCCTGGCCGGCCACGCGCAGCGCATAGTCCAGCGTGTCCCGCAGGTAGCGTCCGGCCTGGGCATCGCGGCACAGGTCGCCCAGCACGGCGCCCGCCTCCACCGATGCCAGCTGGTCCTTGTCGCCCAGCAGCACCAGGCGGGCGCCGGCCGGCAGTGCCTCCAGCAGCGCCGCCATCATCTCCAGGTGGACCATGGAGGCCTCATCGACGATGAGCACGTCCACGTCCAGCTGCCGGCCCGCATGGAATCCCCAGTGCCGTGTATCGGGCCGCGCGCCCAGCATGGAGTGCAGGGTGCGCGCCGCGCCCATGCGCTGCACCAGGCCCGCCAGGTCGATCTCGCCGCCCATGCTGCCCTGCAATTGCAGCAAGGCCCCGTCAATCGATTGCTTCAGGCGCGCAGCCGCCTTGCCCGTGGGGGCGGCCAGGGCCACGCGCAGCTGGCCGGCGTCGGGCGCCGTGGCAAACAGCAGGGCCAGCAGCCGCGCGGCGGTATAGGTCTTGCCGGTGCCGGGGCCGCCCGTGATCACCGACAGCCGACCGCGCAGCGCCAGCGCGCAGGCCAGCTTCTGCCAGTCCACGGGGCTGCCTTCCGCCGCAGGCGGGAACAGGCGGTCCAGCCATCGCCGGGCCTGAGCTTCGTCCAGCGGCTGGCCGGCCAAGGCCTGCGCCGCCGTGCGCTGGATGACATGGGTGGCCACGGCGCGCTCGTAGTCCCAGTAGCGGCGCAGGTACAGCAGCGGCGCGGGACCGTCGGCACCGGCCAGCACCAGGGGCTGGCCAAGGTCCTCGACGCCATCCTGGCCCGCGTCACCGACCACGCGCACCACGGGGCTGGCACCCAGCGCCGCCACCCAGCCGGACAGGCGCGTGGGCAGCATCTGCCACAGAGCCTGCTGCGCGGGCAGCGCCTCGGCGGGCCAGGCCAGCACGTCGTTGGGGTGGCCGGCCAACGGCGCCAGGGGCAGGCAGCTGTGGCCGCGCCCCTCCATCTGCGCCAGCAGTGCGGCGGCCACCAGCAAGGCGGGCCCGGCCTGCGCATCCTGCCCGGCGACGAAGGAGGCCAGCGCCGCATCCAGGCGCCGCAGCAGGCCGGCATCGGCCCAGCGGCGCAGCAGGGCCAGCACCTCATTGGTGTCTGGCGGCACAGCGCCCGGCGGTTTGCCGCCCAGCGATGCGTCGCCCGGCGAGTCGCCGCCCGGCGGTTCGCCGCCCGGCCGTTCGTCGAACAGGTCCAGCGTGGCCGTATCGACGGTCCGCGAACGGGGGCGCGTGCTCATGGCGGCTCCTGCATATCGGCGCGGCCGGGGCCGAGCAGTTCATCGAGCGCATCGAGCAGGGGCAGCTCGGGCGCCATGGCATGCATGCCACCGGCCGGGCCATCGATGCCGCGCAAAAAGTAGTACAGCGCGCCGCCCAGCTGGCGCTGCGGCTCGTAGGCCGTGCCCAGCCGGCTGCGCAGCAGCCGGTGCAGGGCCAGCAGATAGAGCGCGGCCTGCACGTCGTAGCGGTGGTGGAGCATGGCGCGGGCCAGGGCCTCCTGGCCGTAGGCGGCGCCGTCCGGGCCCAGGTGGTTGCTCTTGTAGTCGAGCACCCAGTAGCGGCCCTCGTGGCAGAACACCAGGTCGGCAAAGCCCATGAGCATGCCGTGCAGCGAGCGCTGGGGCAGCGCGGGCCGCTCCTGCCCCGGCAGGATGAAGCGCCGGCACAGCTGGTCGATGCGCTCGGCCGGCAGCTGGCGCGCGGGCAGCCAGAACTCCATCTCGGACAGTTGCGGGCCCAGCGTGGCCAGCGTGACATCGAGCGGCGCCAGCGGCTGGTGGACCACGGCCGTGAGCCAGGCCAGCAGGTCGCGCGCCTGCTCGCCACGGCCCGCGCGCTCGCAGCGGCGCACCAGGCGATCAGCGAGCGCACCCTGACCGTCCACGGGCAGGGCAAAGTCTTCGCCGCCCAGCCATTCCAGCTGGTCGTGCACGAAGTTGCCGACCACGGGGCCGCGCAGAAAGCGGTGCCAGACCGCAGGCCCACCGGCCGGCCCATCCTGCAGGGGCTGCAGGCCCGCCAGGCCGGCAATGTCCGCCAGTTCCGGCGATGGCGGCGGCTCCAGCGCCTGCTCATCCTCGGCCGGTCGCTGCACGGCCACGGGCAGCACAGGCAGGCTGGGCGCGGCCATGGCACGCACCAGGGCCGAGAAGCTGCCGATGCCCCAGCGGGTGTCGAAGCGCGCGTCGTAGGCCGGGGCATCGTGCAGCGGGGTGGCGCCAGCCGGGGGCTGCCAGCGCGTGCGCTGCAGTGGCCCGGCATCCAGGTCGCGCCAGGCCATGTGCGGGTCTTCGCCGCACAGCTGCTGCAGGCCGTCGCGCCAGCCCTGGGCCGAGCGCGGCTCGGTGCCGCCCAGCAGGTAGCCGGCTGCGCCCTGCTCATTCACGCAGGCCTTGCCGTTGCCGCGCTTGAGCGGGGCCAGGCCCAGCCACAGCGCATGGCGCGGGCGGGTGAGCGCCACGTAGAACAGGCGCAGGTCCTCGCGCAGCCGCTCGCGGTCGGCCTGGGCCAGCTCCTCGTCGCTGAAGTCCAGCAGCAATCGGCGGGCTGGAGCCGCGTCGTCTTGCGACTCGTCCTGCGCGGACAGGGTCAGGAAGGGCGTTCTGGCCCGTTCCATGGGGCGGAAGCTCCCCGCAAACGGCAGGCAGACCAGCGGGTATTCCAGGCCCTTGCTCTTGTGCACGGTGACGAGCTTGACCAGGTCGGCATCGCTTTCCAGGCGCACCACCTGCTCTTCGCTGCCGCTGCCCGGCGTCTCGATCTGGGTGGCCAGCCAGCGGATCAGGGCCTGCTCGCCCTCCAGCTGGGCGCTGGCGGTCTGCAGCAGCTCGGCCAGGTGCAGGTAGTTGGTCAGGCGCCGCTCGCCGCCCATGGCCGGGTCCTGCAGCCAGCGCACGGGCAGGTCCAGCCGGTACAGGGTCTGGCGCAGCATGGCCAGCACGCCCAGGCGCAGCCAGATGCTGTGCAGTTCACGCAGCTGCTCGCTGCGCACGTCAAAGGCTTCCTCGTCGGCGGCCAGCCAGGCCAGCTCGTCCAGCGACAGGCCGATGAGCCGCGTGGCCAGGCCCGCGCGCACGGCCTGGGCATCCAGCGGCGCGGCGACGGCGCGCAGCCAGTACAGCAGGTCATGGGCCTCGTCGCTGGCAAACACCGAATCCTGGTCCGACAGGTAGACCGAGGCCACGGCGCGCGCCTGCAGTTCTCGGCGCACGGCGGCCGCCTCTCGGCCCGTGCGCACCAGCACGGCGATGTCGGCAGGCCGCAGGCGCACAAGGCGGCCATCGGGCTGCACAAAGCCGGCCTGCGGGTCGGCTAGCCACTGCACGATCTGCTCGGCGCAATGGGCCGCAAAGCGCCGCCGCACCTCGTCGGCCGACAAAGGCAGGGGGATGCCGGTGTCCTCGTCACGGCCCGCACTCCAGGCCACGGTGAGGGCGGGCATGGCGCCGTCGCGCGTGTGCAGCTGTTCACTGCGCCCCTGGGCAGCCACGGGCTCGAACGGCAGCGGGTTGTGGCTGCCGCGCCGAAACATGAAGGCGCCCTCGCCCGGCCCCTGCTCGGCCTGCGCGAACCAATGGTTGACGGCGCCCACCAGTGCCTGGGTGGAGCGGTAGTTGGTGCCCAGCACGTAGTGGCGGCCCTCGGTGGCGCGGCGCGCCTGCAGGTAGCTGTGGATGTCGGCGCCGCGAAAGCCGTAGATGGACTGCTTGGGGTCGCCAATCAGCAGCAGGGCGCTGTGCGGGTCGTTGGCCGCCGTGCGGTAGATCTGGTCGAACAGGCGGTACTGCAGCGGCGAGGTGTCCTGGAATTCATCGATCAGCGCCACCGGGTACTGGGCCAGGATGCGCTCGCGCAGCACGGCGCCGTTGTCGCCGGCCAGGGCCGTGTCCAGGCGCTGCAGCATGTCGGCAAAGCCGAAGCTGCCGGCCTGGCGCTTGAGGTGGGCCAGCCGCTGCGCCACGCGCGCGGCCGCATGCAGGCGCACGGCCACGCTGACGGGCGGCAGTTGCTCCAGCTGCAGCAGCAGCGCCTGCAGCTCGGCCAGCTCCAGCGGCATGAGCACATCGCCGGCCGATCCCTTGAAGGCCTCGGCCAAGCCCTCGGGGCTGAGGCGGTGGCGCGCGGCCTCGGTCAGCGCCAGCGGGCCGTCCAGCGGCGCGCGCGACCAGTCGGCCAGCGCGGCCAGCCAGCCGGTATAGCGCGCGGGCTGCAGCTTGCGCTTGTCCCACAGCGCGCCATGGCCATCGAGCTGCCCATCCAGCCACAGCTGCAGGCGCTGTGCCTTGTCGTCCCAGCCGGCCGCCAGGGCCAGCAGGCGGCTGCGGCGCTGCTCCATGGCGCGCTGCAGGCAGTCAGCCAGGCTGCCCTCGCCCGCGCCGGGCACGGGGGGCTCGCGCAGCAGGGCGCGCATGTCATCGACCAGGGCGCCGACGTGGGGCCAGATCTTCAGGACCTCGTCCAGCAACTCGTCGGACAGCGGGTAGCACTGCTGGCGCCAGTAGTCCTGCGCGGCCTCGGTCTGGCGCTGGCTTTCGTCGGGTTCCAGCGTTTCGTCGAAGAGGTTGCCGCTGTCGAAGGCATGCTCGCGCAGCATGCGCTGGCACCAGGCGTCGATGGTGTGGATGGCCGCGTCGTCCATGCATTCGGCCGCCATGGCCAGGCGCCAGGCCGCGCGTTCACGGGCCGCGCCTTCAGGGTAGGCCTCGCGCAGCGCGTGCAGGAAGGCGTCGTGGGGCGCGGGCTCGGCCTCGCCGCGAAAGCACTGCACGGCCTCGATCAGGCGCTTGCGTATGCGGTCGGACAGCTCGCGCGTGGCCGCGCGCGTGAAGGTCATGACGAGGATGTCGGGCGGCATCAGCGGGCGCTCGAAGGCCGTGCTGCCCTCGCCATGCCCCAGCACCAGGCGCAGGTAGAGCGCAGCAATGGTCCAGGTCTTGCCGGTGCCGGCGCTGGCCTCGATCAGGCGGCTGCCCCACAGCGGGAAGCGCTGTGCGTCGAGCACATGGCCGGTCACGTCGCCGTCCACATCGCCGGTCACGGCGCCGATCATTTCGCTCGCGCTCATTGCGCCTCCCCCTGGTACGGCAGGACCTGCACCTGCGCGGCCACCCAGTCGAGCAGCGGCGCGTGGGCGGCATGGGCCAGGGCCTCGAAACGGCCATCGGCGCTCAGGCGTTCGAAGTCCGGGTAGCAGCGGGCCCAGGACGGGTCCTCGCCTTCGCCGCCGACCAGATGACCGCCCTCATAGGCCTGCTGTGCCGCAGCGGGAAAGCCTTCGGCCATGGCCAGGCCGCTGCGCAGCGGCAGGGGCAGCGGGCCGTTCTGGCCTTCGCGCCACAGGGCCATCAATTCACGCAGCCGTGCCAGCGCTTCGGAAGGGTCCATGGGCAGCACCTGCACCAGGCCGTCGCGCGCCACCACGCGCAACTCGGCCTGCGAGCCACTGGCGGCCAGCGCCAGGCTGCGCAGGTAGACCGGCATGAGCTTGTCGGCATGGGGCCTGCCCTTGGCATTGAGCAGGTTGCGCGGGTCCAGCAGCAGCCAGCACTGTGCGTCGTCCGCATCGGGGGACTCTTCGGTTTCGCAGGACTGGCGCAGCCCGTCGATCCAGTCGTCGAACACCAGGCCATCGTCCTCGATCAGCAGCCGCCTGCGCGGCGCGGGATGGGCATACCGATCCAGTTGCTGGCGCCAGGCCCGCAGCGAAGGCGTGACCGAGGACTGCAGCGCCCGCGCGCCGCGCTCGCCCAGCCCCGCCAGCGGCAGCCGCCCCGAGCGCGTGAGGCGCGCCACGGCCGCACGCACGCTGTCTTCCATGGCCTGGGGCGCCTGCCCGGGCTCGTCCAGGCCGGCCGCCACCTGCTGCTGCAACTGCTGCACCAGCAGGTATTCGGTCAGGCCGTCGAGCTGGAACAGTTCCTCGTCCACCACGGGGTTGTCCTCCTGCTCGAAGCGCACCTGCAGGCGCTGGCGCAGGTAGGCGCGCGCCGGGTGGCGCAGGAAATCGGTGAGCCGGGCCAGCGTCAGCGGCGCCGAGGCGTCGGGGACAAAGGGCGGGCGCGGCTGCGCGGGCAGCGGAGGCAACGCGTCCGTGCCGTCCGACTGCGCATGCGCGGCCCGCCATTCGCGCGCATAGGTGGTCCAGGGCGAGCCTTCTTCGAAATAGCGGCGACTGAAGGGCTGCAGCGGATGCTGCTGCGTGCGCTGCGCCAGCAGCGGCTGGCCGCCTTCGCCGCGCCAGCCTGTCTCCAGGTAGTCGCGCAGCTGGGAGACCAGGACCGAGGGCGGCTGCTCGCTGTTGTCGCGCACATGGTGGCCGGTCCAGCTGATGTAGAGCGCGCGGCGTGCGGACAGCAGGGCTTCGAGCATGAGCTGGCGGTCATCGTCGCGGCGCGCGCGGTCGCCGGGGCGCTGCTGGCCGGGCAGCGCCATCAGGTCGAAGTCGCTGCGCGTGGCGCGGCGCGGATAGTCGCCATCGTTCATGCCCAGCAGGCAGACCACCTCGAAGGGAATGGCCCGCATGGGCATCAGCGTGCAAAAGGTCACGCCACCGGCGCGAAAGCGCTGCGACAGCGAGGGCTGCTCCAGCGCCTGCATCCAGGCCTCCTGGGCCACGCCCAGTTCCACGGCGTCCGCATAGCCGGCCTGCTCGCAGGCGCGCTGCCAGTCCGTGAGGGCGGCGTCCAGCGCGGCCAGCATGGCCTCGTCCTCATCGTCCTGCGCCTTGAAGAAGTCCTGCAGCAGTGCGCGAAAGCGCTGCGCCCAGACCTCGGGTGTGGCGGGCCGCCCGGCCTCGCGCCACCAGGCCAGCATGCGCTCCAGCAGCGCGGCCAGCACGCCGGCCAGCTCGGCCGACAGGCCGCCCACTTCGTCATAGGGCTCGATGCCGCCAAAGGCCTGGCCGTCCTGCGCCACGCCGCCGGCATAGCCCAGCAGCATGCGCTGCAGGCCGAACCAGGCGCTGTTGTGCTCGCCACAGGCCTGAAGGCCCAGGGCGCCGCGCTGCGGCGCATTGAGTCCCCAGCGGATGCCGGCCCCGGCCATCCAGCGCGTGAGCTGGGGCAGGTCGTCGGCCGCCAGCCCCATGCGCGCGGCAATCGCGGGCACGTCCAGCAGGTCGCACAGCTCGCTGAGCCGGCAGCGCTGCTGGGGCAGGCGCAGCAGCCATTGCAGGGCCACGGCCAGCGGGCTGCTGGCGCGCGCACCCAGGTCGGCGATGTCGAAGGGAATGTGGCGCGGGTCGTGGCGTCCGTACTGGCCGAAGACCGCACGTATCGAGGGCGCAGCCGTCTCTATGGACGGAAGCATGACCACCACGTCACGCGGGGCCAGCGGCGCTTGCCCTGGCTGGGCAGGATCCGGTGGCCGGGCCAGCATCTGCAGCAGCTGGTCGTGCAGCACCTCCAGCTCGCGCACCACGCTGTGGGCGCTGTGAAAGACGATGGAACGATCGGCCCGCGCCACCTCCAGCGGCGGGTGCTCGGCCAGCGGCACCAGGTCGCGGATGCGCTGCTGTACCTGGGCCAGCAGCGGCGCGGTGCGCAGGTCCTCGGCATCGGTTTCGTCGAACAGGTCCACGCGCGGCATCTGCAGCTGCGCGGCGGCACCCGTGGTGTCGAAGGCGTCGAGCTGGCGCACATAGTCGCGGCTTTGCCGGCCCCAGGCGGCCAGCAGCGGATGGGCGTGTGCATGCATGGCCTCCAGTGGCAGCTGCGCCAGATCGCGCCCGCCGCGCAGCGGCTGGCGGCGCCGCGCCATGCGCAGCAGCTCGCGCCCGTCGATGGCGTCGGCCCAATGGAAGCGGCAGGGATTGGGCACGGCCAGCAGCACCTGGCTGTGGCGGGCAATGGCGGCCAGGAATTCCAGCAGGCTCAGCGGCAACTGGCTGATGCCGAACACCACCACGCGGCGCGCCAGCGGCGCGGCCGGCGCCTCGCCGGACTGCAGCGCGGCCAGCACCCTGCCCTGCAGGCGCGCGCGCGTGGCGCCGCGCTGGTCCTCGTCCAGCTCGGCCAGCACGGCGCGCCACAGGCGCGGCTGCCACTGCTGGCCTTCGGGCACCGGGGCGTCCGCCACACCAGGGCGCAAGGGCATGGGCAGCACGTCATGCCCGGCCTCCCAGGCGTCCAGCCAGTCGGAGCGGTAGATCTGGTATTGGTCGAAAAGGTCGGCCAGGCGCTGGGCCAATTGCAGCAGCCGCTCGGGCTCGCCGGGGCGCAGAAAGCCTGCAATGGGGGCGAAGGCCGGGTCATGCAGGCACTGCGGCAGCAGGCGCATGAGCCGCCAGGTCATGGGCGTCTTGTCCAGCGGCGATTCGCGCGGCACCGCCTGGCGGCCCAGCACCTGGCGGTAGCTGCGCCACACAAAGCGCGCGGGCAGTTCCACGCGCGCGGCGGCGCACACGCCCAGCTGCTCGGCCATGCGCATCTTGAACCACTCGGCCATGCCGTTGCTCTGCACCAGCACCACCTCGGGCTCCAGCACATCCAGCGGGTGCGCAGCCAGCCATGCCAGCACCGTATCGGCCAGCACCTCCGTCTGATTCCCGTGCAGGGCGATCAAGCCCGGCTGCCAATGCGATGCCACCTCTGCGCCCCCGTGCTCCAAGCCATGCGAGCAGCGAGCTTAACGCGGGCAGGGCCTGCCTGCAGGCTGATTACCAGTGCAGGTAGAACATGGCCTTGGCCAGCAGCACGATGGCCAGCACGTGGCAGAACACGCTCAGGTGCAAGCGGTGCGAGCGGCGCCCGCCCAGCACACCGCGCCGGCGCCACCACATGGCCGCCAGGAAATGCCCGAACACGCTGAGCGCCAGCACGATCTTGAGCGCCAGCAGCAGGCCGAAGCCGCTGGCCAGCGGAGCGGCAAAGGCGGCGGCCAATGCCGCGCGGTGCTGCCAGGCCAGCCCCAGCCCCGCGCCGTACAGCACCATCAGCACCCAGGGCATGACGGCGACCGCGCGGTCGCCCAGCGCCTGCTCGGTGGCGCGCGCCACGGCAGCGGGCAGGTGGCGGCGCGCCCCGGCCAGCAGCACGACTTCGAAGAACACCGTGCCTGTAAAGGCAATGGCCGCAAGCAGGTGCAGGGTCAGCAGCAGTCCGTAGCTCATGCGCGGCTCCTGTGCGGCAGGGGCAGCGGCAGGGATGCGGGAGCCGGCAGCAGATCGGCCAGCGTGAAGCCGTCCAGATGGGCCATGAAGCTGTCCAGCGCCCCGCCCAGCACGCCGGCCAGCCGGCAGTCCTGCGCAAGCGTGCAGGCCGGCGGGCTGGTGCCCGTGAAGCATTCGACGATGGCAAGGTCCGGCTCCATGCCGCGCACCACGTCGCCCAGGCCGATGTCGGCCGGCGCATGGGCCAGGCGCATGCCGCCGCCCTTGCCGCGCACGGTCACGATCCAGCCGCGCAGCGCCAGCTGGTGCGTGACCTTCATGAGGTGGGCTTCGGAGATGGCATGGGCCTGGGCGATCTCAGCAATCGTGCACAGCCGCCCGGGGTGGCGCGCCACATGCATGAGCAGGCGCAGCGCGTAGTCGGTCATCAGGGTCAGGCGCATGGGTGGTCTCCGTTCAGGCCCCTCAATCCATTCGATCCATTCATTCATGCCTGCCTGTCGGCACGCGGTCGCACCAGCAGCGGGGCGAAGCGCCACAGGTACAGCGCAAAAGCCAGCACCCAGGCGAAGGCCGAGGCATGCAGCGCCGCCAGCGACAGCGCCGTGGGCAGCAGGGCCGCCAGGCGCAGCACGGCAGCGGCAATGACCAGGGCATAGGCGGCGACCATGCTGCGGTCGGTGCGCAGCGGCAGGCCCAGGTGGCCCATCGACGTCCGTGTGCACATGCCGATGATGAGCAGGGCAAAGCCGCCCGCACCGATCACATGCACGGGCCAGGCGGGGCGCAGCACCCATCCGGCCGCATGCGCGCCGGCCACCAGCAGGCCCGCACCCAGCGTCGCGTGGCCCAGGTAGAGAATCCACAGCAGCGGCACGCGGCGCACGGCATGGGGCTTCCAGGCCAGCACCTGCCACAGGGCGATCAGGCCCGCCGCGGCCAAGCCGGCCGCCATGCCAGGCATCCAGCCCGCCAGCAGGCAGGCGATGGCCACCACGCCCGCACCCAGTTGCCACGGGCCGCTGGCCGTGTGCATGGGAATCTGCAGGCCGGCAACGGCGCGCATGGCAAAGAAGGGGATCACGCGCCGCGCGATCAGCAGCGCAATCACGGCCATGCACAGCAGGCCTGCGTTGAAGCGCTGCATGAGCGCGCCGTAGTCGCCCTGCCAGATGGACCACAGGTACAGCGCGTCGGCCGTGCCCAGGCCGGCCAGCAGCAGGGGCAGCCCGTAGTTGCGCCGGCTGCGCACGGCATGGATGGCGCGGCCCAGCGCCAGCGCGGCCCAGGCAAAGAAGGCGGTATCGCACAGCGCAGCCACGGCAAAGGCCTGCGGCCCGGGCAGCAGAAAGCCCGCACGGGCGATCAGCCACAGCAGGCACAGCGCGCCCAGCGCCCGGCCCTGCAGCGGATTGCGTCCCGTCCAGTTGCTGCCCGCCGTGAACAGAAAGCCTACGGCGATGGTGGCCACGAAGGCCCACAGCATCTCGTGCGCATGCCAGAACACGCCGGGCATGCGACCGGTGATCCTCTGCGGCGCATGGACCCACAGCGCCACCGACAGCGCGGCCCAGAGGCAGCCCAGCAGGTACAGCGGCCGAAATCCCAATTCGAGGAATGCCTTCCATTGCGGCGCCGGCTCCCGGGTTCTCAGGGGTTCCTCCAGCTCCATCCATTGCGCCATGATGTGCACTCCTTCCGGCCCGCTGCGCCTGCATAAGATGCATCCAGCGTACATCTTCAAGTGCACAGGCGAGGCGGCGGCGCAACCACCTTCTGATCCACATCAAGCAGGAGCCAAGCATGGCACTCGAACACGCAAAGCCACTAGAGGTCATCGCCCTGCACGCCCGCGACGGCATGCCCATCAGCACCAGCCTGATCCGAACGCCGAAGCTGCAACTGCTGCGCCTGGTGCTGCCACCGGGCCATGCCCTGCCCAGCCATCAGGTCCCCTGCGAAGCCACCATCCACTGCCTGGCGGGCGAGGCCGGCATTGCCACGCGCCTGGCAAGCCTGCGGCTGGTGGCCGGCTCGGTGGTGCTGGTGCCTGCCGGCGAGCTGCACGATGTGCACGCGCGCGGCGACCAGGGCTGCGTGCTGTTGGTGACGATTGCGGGCGCGAACGACTGAAGGCGGCCGCAGCCGGCGCACAGGCAGGATCACGCACTGCCTGAGGCACAAAGAAAAACGGACCGCTTCTTGCGAAGCAGTCCGTAATTTTTTACTGAATTTGGTGGCCTGGGACGGAATCGAACCGCCGACACAAGGATTTTCAATCCTCTGCTCTACCGACTGAGCTACCGGGCCGAGAACTAGATTATATGCAGGATTTTTTGACCCAAAAACGAAAAAGCCAAAATTCCTTCAAAAAGTCTATCCGCGCTTGTTGCGGCCCAGGTCCACGCCCAGCTGGCGCAGCTTGCGGTACAGGTGGGTGCGCTCCAGGCCGGTCTTCTCGGCCACGCGTGTCATGGAGCCGCCTTCGCGTGCCAGGTGGAATTCGAAGTAGGCCTTCTCGAAGCCGTCGCGCGCCTCGCGCAGCGGGCGGTCCAGGTCGAACCCCTGGTGTGCATGCGGCACGTTGTTGTCCACCGGCACGCGGCTGGCCGCAGGCGTGACCACGGCCGCAGTGTCCGGCTCGACCACCGCCACGGGCGCTGCAGCCGGTGCCTGGCTGGCGGCGTTGCGCGCCAGGCCCTGCTCCACGGCCTTGAGCAGCTTTTGCATGGTGATGGGTTTTTCGAGGAAGGACAGCGCACCGATGCGCGTGGCCTCCACGGCCGTCTCGATGGTAGCGTGACCGCTCATCATGATCACGGGCATGGTCAGCAGACCTGCCGAGGCCCATTCCTTGAGCAGCGATACGCCATCGGTGTCGGGCATCCAGATGTCGAGAAGCACGAGGTCGTAGGTGTTGGAGGCGCGCGCCGAGCGTGCCTGACCGGCGTTCTCGGCCACGTCCACACTATGACCTTCGTCGTTGAGGATTTCCGACAACAAATCCCGGATCCCCAGTTCGTCGTCGACCACCAGTATGTTTGCCATGTGTCTTAAGCCTATGTGCTGAGGCGCGGGGGGCGTCAGGCCTATCCCGTACGCTCAGGCGCAAATGATAGCGACACTTGCGCACCTTGAATCACCCCGTCGTCTTCCCTGTTGCCCAGGTCGATGCGGGCGCCATGCTCGTCTGCGATTTTCTTGACCACGGCCAGGCCCAGGCCGGTGCCTCGCACCTTGGTCGTGACGTAGGGCTCGAAGGCCCGTTGAAGGATGTTGGCGGCGAAGCCCGTGCCGCTGTCACTGATGCTCAGGCGCACGCGGCGCGCGGACTCGTTCCAGCGCGTCTCTATGGTCACGGGGCCGGGGGGCTGGCCGCTTTCCTGCGCGCGCTGGGCCGTGGCGTCCTGGGCATTCTGCAAAAGATTGTGAATGACCTGGCGCAGCTGCTGGCCATCGCCGGAAATCGGCGGGCATTGCGGGTCCAGCACGCAGTCCACGCGCACTTCGGCGTTCTCTTCCCCATACAGCTGGAGCACATCGGTGACCAGCGCGTTGAGGTCCAGCGACTGCAGGTTGGCGGCGGGAAGGCGCGCGTAGTCGCGGAATTCATCGACCAGGCGCTTCATGGCGCCGACCTGATCGACGATGGTCTTGACGGACTTGGCCAGCAGCGCCTGGTCAGCCGGCTGCAGCTTGTCGGTCAGCCGCATGGCCATGCGCTCGGCCGACAGCTGGATGGGCGTGAGCGGGTTCTTGATCTCGTGGGCCACGCGGCGCGCCACCTCGCCCCAGGCCTGGGCACGCTGGGCCGAGACGATTTCCGAGATGTCGTCGAAGACCAGCAGGCGCTGCGCATCGGGCAGTTCCGCACCACGCATGACCAGGGTGGTGGTGTGCTGGATGACGCCGCCGTCGGTGGAGGCATGCAGCTCATGCACCAGTTGCCAGCGGTCGCGCCCCTGCTCGCCCAGGAAGAGCGCGAACTGCTCCTGCACGACTTCGCCGAACTGCTCCAGTCCCGGCACCTGGGACAGCAGCCGGCCTTCATGGACGGCCATGGGCGCGCGCAATATGCGCGTGGCGCCGGGATTGCTCAGCACGATGGCGCCCCGCGCGTCCAGCACGATGACGCCCGAGGTGAGGTTGTCGAGGATGGTCTGCAGGTTGCCGCGTGCGGCATCGAGCTGGCCCATGCTGCGGTTGGCTTCGGCGCGGGCGTCGGCCAGTTGCTGGGTCATGAGCGCAAAGGAGCGCGTGAGCCCGCCGATCTCGTCGCGCGTCTGCAGCGCCGGCTTGGGCCGCAGGTCGCCGCGCGCCACGTCGCGCATGCCCTGGGCCAGCAGCAGCAGCGGCCTGGCCAGCTGGTTGCCCAGCACGATGGCAAGCACCACGGCGCCGAAGACGGCCAGGAACAGGCTGAGCGTGAGCGTGCCTATGTACATGCGCTGCAGGCCACCGCGTGCCAGCGCGCGCTCCTGGTATTCGCGGTTGGCTGCCTGCACGGCCAGGGCATTGGTCACCAGGGCCTGCGGCAGTGCAATGGTGGCCTGCAGGTAGCGCGGCTCGGTCAGCAGGCCCACGCTGGGGTTGGGCACCAGGGCCAGGGTGCGGACCTGGGCCCCGGGCGCGGTGGCGCCGGGCTGGGCCATGCCGTCGTCGTCCAGGCCTTCGATGCTGGCCACGGCGCGCTGCTCGCGCAGCGAGCGCAGCATTTGCGCGCTGGGGCGTTCAGGCTGCAGGTTGAAGCGCGACTGGCCCACGCTGGCGATGGCGCGCAGGCCCGCAAGGTCGCCGCCGCGGGTGGTCTGCGTCGGGCCCATGACGGCAAGCTCCGATGCACTCCACAGCACGACATCGGTGGCACCCAACTGGTCGCGCACGCGCTCCAGGATCAGCGCGGCGCCGGCATCGGAGACCTGGGACAGCTGGGCGCCTGCGGTGCGCGTGTTGTTGGCCATGTCATTGGCCACAGTCTCCAGCGTGGCACTGGCCAGGCTGACGCCGGCCGACAGAGCGCCCTCGACCTGCACATCGAACCAGCTTTCGATGGAACGCGAGACGAACTGGTAGGAGACGATGTAGATCAGCAGGCCCGGCACCAGGCCCACCAGCGTGAAGATGCCGGCCAGCTTGAGCAGCAGGCGGCTGCCGAAGCGCCCGCGCTGCAGCCGGATGGCCAGGCGGATGCCGCCCCAGGCCAGGATAGCCAGCAGCAGGCCGGCCACGACCACGTTGGCGGCGAACAGCCAGTTGTAGTTGCGCTCGTAGTCCAGGCGGTTGTTGGTGGCCAGGGTGAGCAGGAACAGCAGCAGCACGCCGACCAGACCCATGAGGCCGGCGCCCACGCCCACTGCCCAGCGCGTGCCGCGCGACAGGCCGGCCGAGGCCGGCAGGGCCACGCGTTCGTCGTCGGCTGAGGACCTGCTCATGGCGCGTCTTCCAGCATCTGGGTGCGCGACAGCTGCAGGTTCCAGCCCGAGCGGCCCAACGCGCCGATCTGCAGCGGCCTGGGCAGCTGGGACAGGTCGATGCGAAAGCGCAGTTGCACCGATACGCCCGATTGCGTGGGCGCCGTGTCCATGATCTTCCAGCGCGAGATGCGCTGCATGGAGGCCAGCGCATCGTCCAGGCTTTCGAAGGTCTGGCCCAGCGCCAGCCCCAGGCCGCTGCTGGAGAACGGGGTGCTGGAGATATGCAGGCGCCAGCGGCGCGTCAGCGGCTGGTGGCTGAGGCGGTAGTGGCGGCTGGCGGTGGCCAGTTGCTGATCGGACCAGTACCAGCGCTCGCGCTGGATCTGGGCATCGGCCACGAAGTACATGGGGATGCCCTGGCGCAGCGCATCGTCGATCTGGTAGGGCAGCTCGAAATGGAGGTTGGCCGACAGCAACAGGCCGTCGTCGGAGCGATCGAGCTGCATGGGGCCGATCTCGGCCGTCAGGGCATCGGCCCTGGCCTGCAGGCCCAGGCCCGCCAGCACGCCGGCCAGCAAAAGCGCCCCGGCCAGCCGCACCAGCAGGCGCAGCCAGGCTGGCGACCAGGCCCGATGGGGGGGGTCAGCGCGTCTTTTGCAGCAAGGCGTAGAAGAAACCGTCGTGGTCACCCAAAGCATTGTCAGCCAGCATGCCGGCTTTGTCGGCTTTGCCCGGGATTAAATGCCCCGGTGCAGCCAGGGTTCGCGCCTCACTGTTGCGTGTAACAAACGCTTGAACCTGTGCCTCGCCCTCTTCCCTGAAGACCGAGCAGGTGCAGTAGAGCAGGCGCCCGCCGGGCTGCAGCAGGGGCCACAGGGTGTCGAGCAGGCGCGCTTGGATCTCGGCCAGCTGGCGCACATCGCTTTCGCGGCGCAGCCAGCGCACGTCGGGCTGGCGCCGCACGATGCCCGAGGCCGTGCAGGGTGCGTCCAGCAAGATGGCGTCGAACCGCTGGCCGCCGCATTGCGCATCGAACCACTGGTCGGGCCGGGATGCATCGGCCACCACCACGCGGGCCTGCAGGCGCAGCCGCCCCAGCGTGTCCGCGATGCGCGCGGCGCGCTCGGCATCTATCTCCAGCGCCGTGACCTCCAGGGTCTGCGGGGCTGCGTACTCCAGCAGGTGGGCCGTCTTGCCGCCCGGGGCGGCGCAGGCATCGAGCACACGCAGCGCGCGGCCGGCGGGCTGCTCCAGCCCCTGCAGCAGCAGCGGCGCGGCCAGTTGCGCGGCCGCATCCTGCACCGAGGCCAGGCCTTCGTCGAAGCCCGGCAGGGATTGCACCGGCAGGGCCTGCTGCAGTTGCAGGCCGCTGTCGGCCACGGCCAGGGAAGGCACGTCCATGGCCTGCAGCGCTGCCTGGTAGGACTGGCGGTCCGTTTGTTGGCGGTTGACGCGCAGCGTCATCGGCGGCTGTTCATTGTTGGCCTGCAGGATGGCTTGCCAATGATCGGGATGGTCCTTGCGCAGGCGGGCGATCCACCAGGCCGGGTGGTTCCAGACGGCCTGCGGCTGGTCGTCGGTGGCGGCGACCAGGGCATCGCGCTCGCGCAGGAAGCGGCGCAGGCAGGCATTGATGAAGCCGGACTGGGCGCGCGTCGGCCCCTGCTTGGCAGCCTCCACCGTCTGGTTGACCAGGGTGAATGGTGGGTACGGTGCCCGGGACTCATCCCAGGCCAGGGCCAGGGCCGTGTTCAGCAATGCGCTGACGCGCGGCGGCGGGTTGCGCGAGGCCAGCTGCTTTTGCAGCGCCTGGGCACGGCCCAACTGGCGCAGCACCTGGAACAGCAGCGCCTGGACGCCGGGGCGCAGCGGCTGCGCCACGCGCGCCAGCACGCTGCGGCTGGACTGGCCTTCAAGCACGGACTGCAGGCATTGGGCGACGGCGTCGAGCTGCTGCCAAAGAGGAGGTGCGGCAGGTGCCTGCGAGGGCGCCGCAGCGCGGCGCGGGGAAGAATGCGTGCGTTGGTTCATGTTCCACTTTCCTGTGCCTTGCTGGCGACAGGCTCGACCAGCAGGCTGCGCACCGGGCGAAAGCCCAGCAGCCAGGCCAGCAGCCTGGCCGGATATTGCGCAATGGCGGCGTTGTAGCGCTCGGCCGCGGCGTTGAATTGCTGCAGTCCCAGGCGGTTGCGCACCTGGTGCTCGGTCCAGCGCTGCTGCCAGGGTTGCAGCGGATCGGGGTCCGGCGATGGGGCATCTGATGGCGCAGCGCCAGTGCCAGCGGCGCCGGTGTCAACGGCGACCTTGGTCATGGCCTGCCAGGCCACGTCCAGCGCCGAACAGGCGTGCTCCAGCGAGGCCAGCGCGGTCTCGCGCAGCGGCCGGCCACGGGCATCGACCAGGGCCGCCTGCAGCTGTGCGGCGGTCTGGTGCAGTGCGGCCTGGGCATGCACAAGGGCGGGGCTTTGGCCTTCGGCCTTGGGCTGGGCCTCGAAGGCCTGCAGCATGGCATGCCACTGGCCCAGGTGCGCATCGAGCGCTCCGAACTGCTGCACGCAGCCGCTGCGCAGCCGGGCCAGCCGGTTGTATGCGCCAACGGCCCAGAACACGAGCAGGGCCAGCAGCATCCATTCAAGAGACAAGGACCACATCGTCTGCAATGGCCCGGCCGGAAGCTGGTCCGGCCGAGCCCTGGTTATTCCCAAAGAAAAACGCTCCCGCCTGCGCAGGGCAGGCCGGGAGCGTCACATCATCAAGCACTTGCGCCATGCACTGCTCTAGGAGACAGCGTGTCCCAACAAGAGGGACGCCGAGCAAGGGCCGCCCCGCAGCGAGGGCGTCGTCCCCCTCCCGCGTAGCGAGAGAGGGGGAAGCGGCACAGCCGCTCAGGGGGTGACACCGCCTATCAGTCAGCGGAAGCGTCACCGGCGACGGCAGCCACGCCAGCGTCGTCGTCAGCCATCACACCGGCCAGTTCGGCCGCTTCGGCGTCGGCGATGGCGCGGCGCTCTGCGTCGTCCATGGCGTCCTTGGCCTTGCGTGCCTGGTGGTAGGCCAGACCCGTACCAGCGGGGATCAGGCGACCCACGATGACGTTTTCCTTCAGGCCACGCAGCTCGTCGCGCTTGCCCATGATGGCAGCCTCGGTGAGCACGCGGGTCGTTTCCTGGAACGACGCGGCGGAGATGAAGGAGTCGGTCGACAGCGAAGCCTTGGTAATACCCAGCAGCACGTTGGAGTACGTGGCGGGGATCTTGCCTTCGCGCTGCAGGGCCTCGTTGGTATTGAGGATTTCCGAACGCTCGACCTGCTCGCCAGCGATGTAGGTCGAATCGCCGGTGTTCTCGACCACGACGCGGCGCAGCATCTGGCGAACGATCACCTCGATGTGCTTGTCATTGATCTTCACACCCTGCAGACGGTAGACGTCCTGCACTTCATCAACGATGTAGCGCGACAGCTCCTCGATGCCCAGCAGGCGCAGGATGTCCTGCGGATCGGCGGGACCGTCGACGATGGACTCGCCCTTGTTGACCACCTGGCCTTCGTGCACCAGGATGTTCTTTTCCTTGGGCACGAGCTCTTCCCAGACCTTGCCATCCAGATCGGTGATCTGCATGCGCACCTTGCCCTTGGTTTCCTTGCCGAAGGAGATGGTGCCGGTCATCTCGGCCAGCGTGCCCTTGTCCTTGGGCGTACGGGCTTCGAACAGCTCGGCCACGCGGGGCAGACCGCCGGTAATGTCGCGGGTCTTCTGGCCTTCGACAGGGATACGGGCCAGCACTTCGCCGGGGCCCACGTCCTGGCCGTCACGCACCTGGATCAGAGCGCCGACCTGGAAGCCGATCGTCACCGAGTGGTCGGTGCCGGGGATCTTGACTTCCTGGTTGTTGGCATCGATCAGCTTGACCTGAGGACGCACGACCTTGGCAGAGCCACGGCGCTTGGGATCGATCACCACCAGCGTGGACAGGCCGGTCACTTCGTCGACCTGCTTGGCCACGGTCAGGCCCTCTTCCACATTCTCGAAGCGCACCTGGCCGGCGTACTCGGTAATGATGGGTCGGGTCAGCGGATCCCAGTTGGCCAGGATCAGACCGGCCTTGACCTGCTGGTCGGGCCTGACGGTCAGCACGGCACCGTAAGGCACCTTGTGGCGCTCACGCTCGCGGCCATTGTCGCTGATGACGATTTCGCCCGAACGCGAAATCACGACCAGCTCACCCTTGGTGTTGCTGACGTAACGCATCGTGCTGTTGAAGCTGATGGCGCCGTTGGACTTGGCTTCCACGCTCGATGCGATGGCAGCGCGCGAAGCGGCACCACCGATGTGGAAGGTACGCATGGTCAGCTGCGTGCCGGGCTCGCCGATGGACTGGGCGGCGATCACACCCACGGCTTCGCCGAGGTTGATCTGGCCGCCGCGGCCCAGGTCGCGGCCGTAGCACTTGGCGCACAGGCCGTAGCGGGTTTCGCAGTTCAGCGCGGTGCGGACCTTGATCTCGTCCACGCCTTGCAACTCGAGTTCATCGATCCCGTCTTCGTTGAGCAGCGTGCCTGCGGGCAGCAGGACGGCCAGCGTCTCGGGATGCACGACGTCCTCGGCCGTGGTACGGCCCAGCACGCGGTCGCGCAGCGACTCGATCACTTCACCGCCTTCGACGATGGCGCGCATCAGTGCGCCATTGGTCGTGCCGCAATCGTCCTCGTTGACCACCAGATCCTGCGTCACGTCCACCAGACGACGCGTCAGGTAGCCGGAGTTGGCCGTCTTCAACGCCGTGTCGGCCAGACCCTTTCGGGCGCCGTGAGTGGAGATGAAGTACTGCAGAACGTTCAGGCCTTCACGGAAGTTCGCCGTAATGGGCGTCTCGATGATGGAGCCGTCAGGCTTGGCCATCAGGCCACGCATGCCGGCCAGCTGGCGGATCTGCGCGGCCGAGCCGCGGGCGCCCGAGTCGGCCATCATGTAAATGGCGTTGAACGATTCCTGCTCGACTTCGTTGCCGTGGCGGTCGATGACCTTTTCCTTGGCAAGCTGGGCCATCATGACCTTGGAGACTTCGTCGCCGGCCTTGCCCCAGATGTCCACCACCTTGTTGTAGCGCTCGCCAGCGGTCACGAGACCGGAGACGTACTGCTGTTCGATCTCCTTCACCTCGGCTTCGGCACGGCCGATGATCTCGGCCTTTTGCGGCGGCACCAGCATGTCGCCGATGGCGATCGAGATACCGGCGTGCGTGGACAGGCGGAAGCCGTTTTGCAGCAGCTTGTCGGCAAACACCACCGTGGCCTTGAGACCGCACTTGCGGAACGAGGCGTTGATGAGCTTGGAGATTTCCTTCTTCTTGAGCGCCTTGTTCATGTGGCTGAACGGCAGGCCCTTGGGAAGGATCTCGGACATCAGGGCGCGGCCCACGGTGGTTTCCACCAGGCTGGTCGAAGGCTCGAACTCGCCGGAGTCCTTGTTCTTGGTCCACTCGGTCAGACGCACGCTGATCTTGGCGGCCAGTTCGACCTGGTCGGAGTCCAGCGCGCGCTGCACTTCACCGATGTCGGCGAAGATCATGCCTTCGCCCTTGCCGTTGATGCGCTCGCGCGTTGCGTGGTACAGACCCAGCACCACGTCCTGCGAAGGAACGATGGAGGGCTCGCCCGATGCGGGGAACAGCACGTTGTTGGAGGCCAGCATCAGCGTGCGGGCTTCCATCTGTGCTTCCACCGACAGCGGAACGTGGACAGCCATCTGGTCACCGTCGAAGTCGGCGTTGAAGGCCGCGCAGACGAGCGGGTGCAGCTGGATGGCCTTGCCTTCGATCAGGATGGGTTCGAAGGCCTGGATGCCCAGTCGGTGCAGCGTGGGAGCTCGGTTCAGCATGACCGGGTGCTCCTTGATGACCTCTTCGAGGATGTCCCACACCACGGGCGTGCCGGATTCGACTTCCTTCTTCGCCGCCTTGATGGTGGTGGCGATGCCGCGCTGCTCGAGCTGCGCGAAGATGAAGGGCTTGAACAGTTCCAGCGCCATCAGCTTGGGCAGACCGCACTGGTGCAGCTTGAGGTACGGACCCACCGTGATCACGGAACGGCCCGAATAGTCCACGCGCTTGCCCAGCAAGTTCTGGCGGAAACGACCGCTCTTGCCCTTGATCATGTCGGCCAGCGACTTCAGGGCACGCTTGTTGGCGCCCGTCATGGCCTTGCCACGGCGGCCGTTGTCCAGCAGCGAGTCCACCGCTTCCTGCAGCATGCGCTTTTCGTTGCGCGCGATGATTTCCGGAGCCTTCAGCTCCAGCAGGCGGCGCAGACGCGAGTTGCGGTTGATGACGCGGCGATACAGGTCGTTCAGGTCGGACGTTGCGAAGCGGCCGCCGTCCAGCGGCACCAGCGGACGCAGGTCCGGGGGCAGCACGGGCAGCACTTCCATGACCATCCAGCCCGGCTTGATGCCGGACTTCTTGAACGCTTCCAGCAGCTTCAGGCGCTTGGCGTTCTTCTTGACCTTGACTTCGGAGCCGGTCAGATCGCCGCGCAGGCGCTCGGTCTCGACGTCGATGTCGATGCCTTCGAGCAGATCCTTGATGCCTTCGGCGCCCATCTTGGCTTCGAACTCGTCACCGTATTCGGTGCGCTTGGCCTCGTAATCGTCCTCGGTCATGATGCTGAACTTCTTCAGCGGGGTCATGCCGGGGTCGGTCACCACGTAGGCTTCGAAGTACAGCACGCGCTCGATGTCGCGCAGCGTCATGTCGAGCACCAGGCCCAGACGCGACGGCAGCGACTTCAGGAACCAGATGTGGGCACAGGGCGCAGCCAGGTCGATGTGGCCCATGCGCTCGCGGCGCACCTTGGTCTGGGTCACTTCGACGCCGCACTTCTCGCAGATCACACCGCGGTGCTTGAGGCGCTTGTACTTGCCGCACAGGCACTCGTAGTCCTTGATGGGGCCAAAGATCTTGGCGCAGAACAGACCATCGCGCTCGGGCTTGAACGTGCGGTAGTTGATGGTCTCGGGCTTCTTCACCTCGCCGAAGGACCAGGAACGGATCTTCTCGGGAGAAGCCAGACCGATCTTGATGGCATCGAAATGCTCATCAGGCGTGAATTGCTTGAACAGGTCGAGTAGAGATTTCATAAGACTCTTTCCCTTTTCAATATTTAAGAACGCTCAAGCTCGATGTCGAGGCCCAGGGAGCGGATTTCCTTGACCAGCACGTTGAACGACTCGGGCATGCCTGCCTCGATGGCGTGCTCGCCCTTGACGATGGATTCGTACACCTTGGTACGGCCCACCACGTCGTCGGACTTCACGGTCAGCATTTCCTGCAGCACATAGGCGGCGCCGTAAGCTTCCAGCGCCCACACTTCCATTTCCCCGAAACGCTGGCCACCGAACTGGGCCTTGCCGCCCAGCGGCTGCTGCGTCACCAGAGAGTACGGACCCGTGGAGCGGGCGTGCATCTTGTCGTCGACCAAGTGGTGCAGCTTCAGGTAGTGCATGTAGCCGATGGTGGTCGGACGCTCGAAGCGGTCGCCGGTGCGGCCGTCATACAGGTAGGCCTGCGTGCGCGACTCGGTCAGTCCCTTGCGCTGGGCCAGTTCCTCCGGATATGCCAGATGCAGCATGTCCTGGATTTCCTGCTCGGACGCACCATCGAACACCGGCGTGGCAAACGGCACGCCCGTGGTCAACGCCTGCGCCATGGACACGATCTCCTTGTCGTCGAGCTGCGTCAGGTCTTCCTTGCGGCCGCGCGAGTTGTAGATCTCTTCCATGAAGGTGCGGATCTCGGCGGCGCGGGCTTCCTGCTGCAGCATGTCGCCGATGCGCTGGCCCAGGCCCTTGCCGGCCCAGCCCAGATGCACTTCCAGCACCTGGCCGATGTTCATACGCGAAGGCACGCCCAGCGGGTTCAGCACGATGTCGGCAGTGGAGCCGTCGGCCATGTAGGGCATGTCCTCGACCGGAACGATCTTGGAGACCACACCCTTGTTGCCGTGGCGGCCGGCCATCTTGTCGCCGGGTTGCAGGCGGCGCTTGACGGCCAGGTAGACCTTGACCATCTTGAGCACGCCAGCGGGCAGCTCGTCGCCCTGGGTGAGCTTCTTGCGCTTTTCTTCAAAAGCCAGGTCGAAGCTGTGGCGCGTCTGCTCCAGCGAGTTCTTGATGGACTCGAGCTGGGTGGCGACTTCGTCCTCTGCAGGACGGATGTCGAACCAGTGGAACTTCTCCACGCCGTCCAGGTAGGCCTTGTCGATCTTGGCGCCCTTGGCCAGCTTCTGCGGACCGCCGTTGGCCACGCGGCCATTGAGCAGCTTTTCGATACGGTCGAAGGCGTCGGCCTCGACGATGCGCAGCTGGTCGTTCAGGTCCAGGCGGTAGCGCTTGAGTTCATCGTCGATGATCTGCTGGGCGCGCTTGTCACGCTGGATGCCTTCACGGGTGAAGACCTGCACGTCGATCACGGTGCCTTGCGAGCCCTGGTCCACGCGCAGCGAGGTGTCCTTCACGTCGGAAGCCTTCTCGCCGAAGATGGCGCGCAGCAGCTTCTCTTCAGGCGTCAGCGTGGTCTCGCCCTTGGGCGTGACCTTGCCGACCAGCACATCGCCGGGCTGCACTTCCGCACCCACGTAGATGATGCCGGACTCGTCCAGGCGGTTGAGCTGCTGCTCGGACAGGTTCGGGATGTCGCGCGTGATTTCCTCGGCACCGAGCTTGGTGTCGCGGGCCATCACCACGAGTTCTTCGATGTGGATCGAGGTGTAGCGGTCTTCGGCCACCACGCGCTCGTTGATCAGGATCGAATCCTCGAAGTTGTAGCCGTTCCAGGGCATGAAGGCGATCAGCATGTTCTGACCGATGGCGATTTCGCCCAGGTCGGTCGATGCGCCGTCGGCCACCACGTCACCCTTGGCCAGCTTGTCGCCACGCTTGACGATGGGACGCTGGTGGATGTTGGTGTTCTGGTTGGAACGCTGGTACTTGATGAGGTTGTAGATGTCCACGCCGACTTCGCCGGCCACGGCTTCCGCATCGTTCACGCGGACCACGATGCGCGTTGCATCGACATAGTCCACGATACCGCCGCGGGTTGCCGTCACCACGGTGCCGGAGTCCACTGCCGCCACGCGCTCGATGCCCGTGCCCACCATGGGCTTTTCGGGACGCAGCACAGGCACGGCCTGACGCGACATGTTGGCGCCCATCAATGCGCGGTTCGCGTCATCGTGTTCCAGGAACGGAATCAGCGAGGCAGCCACCGACACGATCTGTGCGGGCGACACGTCCATGTACTGAACGCGCTCGGCCGACACCAGGGTCGAATCACCCTTTTCGCGCGCAGACACCAGGTCGCCGATCAGGCGGCCTTCGGCATCCAGGTCGGCATTGGCCTGGGCGATGATGTACTTGCCTTCCTCGATGGCCGACAGGTAGTCGATCTCCATCGTGACCTTGCCGTCGGCCACCCGGCGGTACGGCGTCTCGATGAAGCCGTACTCGTTCAGGCGGGCGTACAGGGCCAGCGAGTTGATCAGGCCGATGTTCGGGCCTTCAGGCGTTTCGATAGGGCAGACGCGGCCGTAGTGGGTCACGTGCACGTCGCGCACTTCGAAGCCTGCACGCTCGCGGGTCAGACCGCCCGGGCCCAGGGCCGAGACGCGACGCTTGTGCGTGATTTCGGCCAGAGGATTGGTCTGGTCCATGAACTGCGACAGCTGCGACGCACCGAAGAATTCCTTCAGGGCGGCCGAAATCGGCTTGCTGTTGATCAGGTCATGGGGCATCAGCGGCTCTTGCTCGGCCTGGCCCAGACGCTCCTTCACAGCCTTCTCGATACGTGCCAGGCCGGTGCGGTACTGGTTTTCGGCCAGTTCGCCCACGCAACGCACACGGCGGTTGCCCAGGTGGTCGATATCGTCGACTTCGCCCTTGCCGTTGCGCAGATCCACCAGGATCTTGACCACGGCCAGGATGTCCTCGTTGGACAGCACCATGGGGCCGGTGGCGCCATCGCGGCCGACCTTGGCGTTGAACTTCATCCGGCCCACGCGCGAAAGGTCGTAGGTGTCGGGGTTGTAGAACAAGCGCTGGAACAGGGCCTGCACGGCGTCTTCGGTCGGCGGCTCGCCGGGGCGCATCATGCGATAGATGGCCACGCGTGCAGCGAACTCATCGACGGTTTCGTCGGTGCGCAGGGTCTGCGAGATGTAGGCGCCCTGGTCCAGCTCATTCGTGTAGATGCACTGCAGATCCTGGATGCCGGCGCTGCGCAGCTTCTTGAGCAGGGACTCGGTCAGCTCTTCATTGGCCTTGGCGATGATCTCGCCCGTGTCCGGATCGACGATGTTCTTGGCGACCACGCGGCCGATCAGGAAATCTTCGGGGACGCTGATGAACTTGGTGCCCGACTGCTCCAGCTCGCGCGTGTGGCGAGCGGTGACGCGCTTGTCCTTGGCGACCACGACCTTGCCCGACTTGTCGGTGATGTCGAAGCGCGCGACTTCGCCGCGCAGGCGCTCGGAGACGAACTCCATCTGCGCGCCCGAATCCATGAGGCGGAAGTTGTCGTTGACGAAGAAGTTGGCCAGGATCGATTCCGGCGTCAGGCCGATGGCCTTCAGCAGAATGGACACGGGCATCTTGCGGCGACGGTCGACGCGGAAGAACAGCAGGTCCTTGGGGTCGAACTCGAAGTCCAGCCACGAGCCGCGGTAAGGAATGATGCGTGCCGAGAACAGCAGCTTGCCCGAGCTGTGGGTCTTGCCCTTGTCGTGCTCGAAGAACACGCCAGGCGAGCGGTGCAGCTGCGAGACGATGACACGCTCGGTGCCGTTGATGATGAACGAGCCCTTTTCGGTCATCAGGGGCACTTCGCCCATGTAGACCTCTTGCTCCTTGACTTCCTTGACCACCTTGGACTGCGAGGTCGAAGACTCACGGTCATAGATGATCAACTGGACCTTGGCGCGCACGGCGGAGGCGAACGTCAGACCACGGGTCTGGCACTCGCGCACATCGAAAGCAGGCTTGGCGAGGTTGTACTCGACGAACTTCATCTCCACAAAACCGTTGTGGGAGACGATGGGGAAGGCGGAGTTGAAGGCCGCTTGCAGGCCTTCGATGGTGCGTTTTTTGGGGGCTACATCTGACTGCAAGAATGCGGTATATGCATCTTTTTGCATCTGCAGCAGGTAAGGCACTTCGAGCACGCTGTCGCGGCTCCCGAAGCTTTTGCGGATTCGCTTGCGTTCGGTGTAAGAATAGGCCATGAGATCTCCGGGCAAAGACATGAGTCCTGGGTCTGCGACGACTGCCCCACATGGAAAGCTCCCTGCGGGCTTGGCGGTTGGCCACTACCAACCATGGCTGACGGCGATGCGTTGCACATCGCCCGAACCAAGGCATCTTCTGCTGTCGGGTTGTCAGAAGACACTAAAAAACAGACTGTGCTGACTGCTTTTTAGTGTGCTCTATGGATCAGCGCTCCACAAGCGCCAAAGGCTGGAGGCCCTTTTTCGGAGCCTCCAGCCCTTGAGGGGACTGAATTACTTCAGTTCAGCCTTGGCACCGGCTTCCACCAGCTTCTTCACAGCGGCTTCAGCGTCAGCCTTGGCAACGCCTTCCTTGACGTTCTTGGGAGCGCCGTCGACCAGGTCCTTGGCTTCCTTCAGACCCAGGCCGGTGATTTCACGCACGGCCTTGATGACGGAAACCTTGTTCGCGCCGGCTTCGGTCAGCACAACGTTGAACTCGGTCTTTTCTTCTGCAGCAGCAGCGCCGCCAGCAGCGCCGCCAGCAGCGGGAGCAGCCATAGCGGCAGCGCTCACGCCAAACTTCTCTTCAATGGCCTTCACCAGGTCATTGAGTTCCAGGACCGTCATGCCGTCGAGCGCGGTCAGAAATGCGTCTTTATCGAATGCCATTTTGATTTCCTAACAATATTGGTTAACTGCCGCGCGCTCAGGCTGCGACTGCTTCGGCTGCCGGTTCTTCGGCAGAGCCTTCGCTCTTCTTTGCCGCCAGGGCGCCCAGCACAACGGCCGTACGCGAGATAGGCGACATCAGCAAGCCACACAGTTGTGCCAGCAGAACTTCCTTCGAGGGGATGTTCGCCAGTTGCTTCACACCGTTCACGTCCAGGGCCTTGCCTGCAAACGCACCACCGCGGATCACCAGCTTGTCGTTGGTTTTCGCGAAGTCGGCCACCACCTTGGCGGCGGCCACTGCGTCTTCAGAGAAGCCATAGATCAGAGGGCCGGTCATCTGGTCGGCGACAACGTCAAACTGGCTGCCAGCCACAGCACGGCGGGCCAGCGTGTTCTTCAACACGCTCAGGCTCACACCCTTGCTGCGAGCATCAGAACGCAGTTTGGTCATGTCGGCGACCGTGATGCCGCGGTATTCCGCGATCACAAGCGTTTGAGCTTTTGCGGCGAGGCTGGTCACTTCATTGATGACCGCTTCTTTCTCACTGCGATTAAGACTCAAGGTCTACTCCTTCAAATGCGCACTCGGGGCAAGCCCCTCATGCGCGCTCTTGTTGCAGCGACCAACTGTTTTGGAAATGCATCCATCTGCAGCGGGATCGCCATCTGCGTTGGCCCCGGGGGTTTAAGTGCCGCAAGGCACACCAACGGTCTTGGATGACCCGGCGCATCGCTGCACCGGCCCACCACTGAGGCACCCCGAAAGGTGTCTCAAGATTTCTTGGCTATCAGGCCGAGATGGTTTGCGTGTCGACGCGAACGCCCACACCCATGGTCGACGAAACAGCGACCTTGCGCAGGTACAGGCCCTTGCTCGAAGCGGGCTTGGACTTGTTCAGGGCGTCGATCAGCGCAGCCAGGTTGCCTTGCAGCTTCTCGTTGTCGAACGAGCGGCGGCCGATGGTGGCGTGGATGATGCCGGCCTTGTCGACGCGGTATTGCACCTGACCAGCCTTGGCGTTCTTCACAGCCGTGGCCACATCGGGAGTCACCGTGCCAACCTTGGGGTTGGGCATCAGGCCGCGCGGGCCCAGGATCTGGCCCAGCGTACCGACGACGCGCATGGCGTCGGGGGCAGCGATGACCACGTCGAAGGGCATGTCGCCAGCCTTCACGCGGGCAGCCAGGTCGTCCATGCCGACCACGTCGGCGCCGGCAGCCTTGGCTTCTTCAGCCTTGGCGCCTTGGGCGAACACAGCCACGCGGGCAATCTTGCCGGTGCCATGGGGCAGCACGACAGCGCCGCGAACCACTTGGTCAGACTTCTTGGCGTCCACGCCCAGTTGCACGGCCACGTCGATGGATTCATCGAACTTGGCGGTGGCAGCATCCTTCACCAGCGCGACTGCGTCAGCGAAAGCGTACAGCTTGGTGGACTCCACCTTGCCCTGGAGAGCCTTTTGCTTCTTGGTCAACTTGGCCATTTACACGCCCTCCACAATCACGCCCATCGAGCGAGCCGAACCAGCCAGCGTACGCACGGCGGCGTCCACGTCAGCAGCGTTCATGTCCTTCAGCTTGGTGTTGGCGATCTCTTCCAGCTGAGCGCGGGTGATCTTGCCGACCTTGTTCTTCAGGGGGTTGGAAGAACCCTTGTCCAGCTTGATGGCCTTCTTGATCAGCACAGTCGCCGGAGGCGTCTTGATGATGAAGGTGAAGCTCTTGTCCGCGAAGGCCGTGATGACCACGGGCAGGGGCAGTCCGGGCTCGACACCTTGGGTCTGGGCGTTGAACGCCTTGCAGAATTCCATGATGTTGAGGCCGCGCTGACCCAGCGCAGGACCGATCGGGGGAGAGGGATTGGCCTTACCAGCTGGCACTTGCAGCTTGATGAAGCCGACGATTTTCTTCGCCATTGAATGCTCCTTGCGGGTATAGCGCCGCCGACCCAACCAACAACAGTTGCAGCCGACAGCTCCCCGGGGGTTAAAAGACTCTTGTGAGAACGCCCTGCACCAAGCCTAAAAATGCAGAGCCAGAGATTGTAAGCGGTAACTCAGGTTTTTTCAACCTGGGCAAATTCAAGCTCGACCGGCGTGGAGCGACCGAAGATCATCACGGAGACGCGCAGACGGCTCTTCTCGTAGTTGACCTCTTCGACAGAGCCGTTGAAGTCCGTGAACGGACCTTCCTTGACACGCACCAGCTCGCCGGGCATGAACTCGACCTTGTGGCGCGGCTTTTCCGTGCCTTCCTGCATCTGGCTGACGATCTTGCGCACTTCCTCTTCGGAAATGGGCGCAGGACGGTTCTTGGCACCGCCCACGAAACCCGTCACCTTGCTGGTGTGCTTGACCAAGTGCCAGGTATCGTCGTCCATGACCATCTCGACGAACACGTAGCCAGGGAACAGACGGCGCTCGGTAGTGCGGCGCTGGCCATTCTTCATTTCCACCACTTCTTCAGTGGGGACAAGAATGCGACCGAACTTGGACTGCATGTCAGAGCGCGCGATGCGCTCGATGATGTTGCGCTCAACCGCCTTTTCCATGCCGGAGTAGGCATGGACGATGTACCAGCGCAGATCCGGATTGGCAGGCGCTGCCCCTCCGTCGTTCACACCCGTTTCGACAGCATCCATTACTTCCTCCAGCCCAAAATCAGGTCGTACAAGACCCACTCAAGCGTCTTGTCCGTGAACCACAGGAACAAGGCCATGATGACGACAAAGCCGAAGACGTACAAGGTCATCTGCATGGTTTCCTTGCGCGTCGGCCAGACGACCTTCTTGACTTCGCGCCAGGCATCCTGGGCAAAGCTCACGAAACGCTTTCCGGGCTCGGAAACAAGGAACGTGCCAGCAGCTGCAGCCAGGCCAACCAGCAGCACCAGCCACTGGACGATGGGGCCTTGCTTGCTCAGCAGATAGAAACCTGCGATCGCAGCAACGACTAAAGCCGCGACTGCGGCAAGCTTGGCTTTGTCAGCTCCGGAGCTGACCGTTTCAACCTGAGTAGTGGCCATAATCCATTTCTAATGCGCATCTTTTGCGCAACGCCAAGACACCGAAGCCCGCTTTGGGGCGGGCTCGTTGCGATTCCACCATCAGGTGGCAGGGGCAGTAGGAATCGAACCTACAACCTTCGGTTTTGGAGACCGACGCTCTGCCAATTGAGCTATACCCCTACGAATCAATTAGGCAATGATCTTGGCAACCACGCCAGCGCCCACAGTACGGCCACCTTCGCGGATAGCGAAGCGCAGACCTTCTTCCATGGCGATGGGGGCGATCAGCTTGACGGTGATCGACACGTTATCGCCAGGCATCACCATTTCCTTGTCGGCGGGCAGCTCGATGGAGCCGGTCACGTCGGTCGTACGGAAATAGAACTGGGGACGGTAGTTGTTGAAGAACGGAGTGTGGCGACCACCTTCGTCCTTGGACAGCACGTACACCTCAGCCGTGAAGTGGGTGTGGGGCTTGATGGAGCCGGGCTTGCACAGCACTTGGCCGCGTTCCACGTCTTCACGCTTGGTGCCGCGCAGCAGCAGACCCACGTTGTCGCCAGCTTGACCTTGGTCCAGCAGCTTGCGGAACATTTCCACGCCGGTGACGATGGTCTTCTGGGTGTCGCGGATACCGACGATTTCGATTTCTTCGCCGACCTTGATGATGCCGCGCTCGATACGGCCAGTCACCACGGTGCCACGGCCAGAGATCGAGAACACGTCTTCCACGGGCATTGCGAAGGCACCGTCCACAGCGCGCTCGGGCGTGGGGATGTAGGAGTCCAGTGCTTCAGCCAGGCGCAGGATGGCAGGTTCGCCCTTGTCGGACTGGTCGCCTTCCAGGGCCAGCTTGGCCGAGCCACGGATGATGGGGGTGTCGTCGCCGGGGAAGTCGTACTTGGCAAGCAGCTCGCGCACTTCCATTTCGACCAGTTCCAGCAACTCTTCGTCGTCCACCATGTCGCACTTGTTCAGGAACACGATGATGTAGGGCACGCCCACCTGACGGGCCAGCAGGATGTGCTCGCGGGTCTGGGGCATGGGGCCGTCAGCGGCCGAGCACACCAGGATGGCGCCGTCCATTTGAGCAGCGCCGGTGATCATGTTCTTGACGTAGTCGGCGTGGCCGGGGCAGTCAACGTGAGCGTAGTGGCGACCGGCCGTTTCGTACTCGACGTGGGCGGTGTTGATCGTGATGCCGCGAGCCTTTTCTTCAGGTGCTGCGTCGATCTGGTCGTAAGCCTTGGCTTCGCCGCCGAACTTCTTGGACAGAACGGTAGCGATAGCAGCCGTCAGGGTCGTCTTGCCGTGGTCCACGTGACCGATGGTGCCAACGTTGACGTGCGGCTTGGTACGCTCGAATTTTGCTTTAGCCATTTTTCCGACTCCGAAAAAAATCTAAATCACTACAACAGGATTTGGCGCAACCCCATCTAGCGAGCGCACCAGAGATAATGGTGCCCATGGGCAGGATCGAACTGCCGACCTCTCCCTTACCAAGGGAGTGCTCTACCACTGAGCCACATGGGCCTTGAGGCTGCCGAAGCAATCTCAAAAAACTTTGCGCGCCAACTGGAGCGGGAGACGGGAATCGAACCCGCGTCATTAGCTTGGAAGGCTAGGGTTCTACCATTGAACTACTCCCGCACAGATTGACTGCACGTCGCCATCTTTTCAGATGACTTCTCTTCTTCACCATTACTGGTGGAGGGGACTGGATTCGAACCAGTGTAGGCGTAAGCCAACAGATTTACAGTCTGCCCCCTTTAGCCACTCGGGCACCCCTCCGAAGAGATTTGAATTCTAGCACCGTTTTTTTCGTCAGAAAAATTTCAGTGCATTTTTTTCTCAGGCCACCTGGGCGATCCAAGAAAAATTGTGGTGCGGCTGGCGGGGATCGAACCCACGACCCTTGGCTTCGGAGGCCAATACTCTATCCACTGAGCTACAGCCGCTCAGGGCATCGCTGCCCTGCACAAGCCGAGCATTGTCGCATGACTTTGCCCCGGCACGTCCAAGCCCCCAGGACCCGGCGCTATTGCGCCTGCGGCACCGTGAAGCCCAACCCCCGCAGGCAGACGTCCACCGCCTGCGCGCCCACCTGCTTGAGATCGAAGGCCCTTCCCAGCAGCCAGCTCTGCAACAGGCCATCGAACATGGCGCACAGCGCGATCGAGGCCTGGGGAGCCGGCATGGACATGGTCACCGCATGGCTTTCGGCAGCCGCGCGCAGCGCCAGCTCCAGTTGCGCGGAAAAAGAGTCCAGTGCGGCACGGTTGCGCTCCTGCACAGGCATGAGCTCGCCCACGTATTCCACCTTGAGCAGCAGGATCTCGAAGACGCGCCGCGTGCTGTCGTCATCGGCGATGCGCCCGAAGACCACAGCCATCAGGCGCCGCACATATTCCAGTGCATCGCACTCCGAATCGTCCTCGCAGTCGCCCTGGGCCGCCTGCTCCAGCGGGAGCGTGACGCGGTCCAGCATGGCGTAGAAGAGATCCAGCTTGTCCTTGAAATGCCAGTAGACCGCACCGCGCGTGGCGCCGGCTCGCTGGGCAATCTCGTTGAGCGAGGCCCGGGCGACACCCTGTTCGTAGAACACTTGCTCCGCAGCGTCCAGCAGACTGTTGCGCGTTGCAAACGCATCTTCTTTCGTTCGTCGTGCCAAGATGTATTTCCTTCCATCGTTGAGCCCGGCCATGCCACGCTACGCCATGCTTCGCGCCGCCTTGCAGCAACAGCGGTCATTATACATTCATGTATGTATGTATAATCCGCGACTTGCCCGTGGACACGGGCGTTCCGGATAGCGCTGACCGGAACGTCAACATCGTTATTTGATTCAGCACAAGGACCCATCATGCCCAGCACACGCAGCAATGTGTCAGCCGCTCCGTCCCCTTACAGCAGTCTGCGCCTCACCACCGTGGCCCTGGCCGTCACTGCCGCAATGGCCATGGCGGCCTGCGGGAAAAAGCCCGAAGAACAAGCTGCCGCGCAGCAGCAGATGCCCGCCGTGCCGGTGGGCGTGGTGGTCGCCACCCCCGCCGACGTGGGCCTTGTGACCGAACTCCCTGGCCGCGTGGATGCGCGCCGCGTGGCCCAGATCCGCGCCCGCAGCGCCGGCATCGTGCAGGAACGACTGTTCCGGGAAGGCAGCGATGTGAAGGCCGGCCAGGTGCTGTACCGCATCGATCCCGCACCCTACCAGGCCACGCTGCAAAGCGCCAAGGCCACGCAGGCCCGCGCCGAAGCCAACCAGGCGCAGGCACTGGCGCAGCTGGAACGCTACCGCCCGCTGGTTGCCGCCAACGCCATCAGCAAGCAGGATTTCGTCAACGCCGAGGCAGCCTACAAGCAGGCCCAGGCCGATGTGGCGGCCGGCAAGGCGTCGGTGCGCACGGCCGAGATCAATCTGGGCTACACCAACGTCACGGCCCCCATCTCCGGCCGCATCGGCCAGTCGCTGGTGACCGAAGGTGCGCTGGTCGGCCAGGGCGAGGCGACTCCGCTGGCCGTGGTCCAGCAGATCAATCCTGTCTATGTGAACTTCACCCAGTCGTCCAGCGAGGCCTTCCGGCTGCGCCGCGCGATGGAGCAGGGCAAGCTCAAGAAGGCCGATGGTGCCGAGGCTGCCAGCGTCGAGGTGCGCCTGGACGACGGCACGGCCTATGAACTCAAGGGCAAGCTGCTGTTCACCGACCTGACCGTGGACAGCTCCACGGGCCAGGTCACGCTGCGTGCCGAGGTGCCCAATCCCAAGGGATTGCTGCTGCCCGGCATGTATGTGCGCGTGCGCATGGAGCAGGCCCAGGCGTCCAACGCCATTGCCGTGCCCCAGCAGGCGGTGACGCGCACCGAAACCGGCGACACCGTGAGCGTGGTCAGCGACGACGGCAAGATCACCAAGCGGCAGGTGAAGGTGACCACGGCCCAGAACAACCAGTGGCTGGTCAGCGAAGGCCTGCAGGCGGGCGAGAAGGTCATGGTCGACGGCTTCCAGAAGCTGCAGATGCTGCCGCCCGGCACGCCGGTCAAGCCCGTGCCCTGGCAGCCCGAGGCCGCAGGTGCCCAGAAGCCGGCCGGCGCGGCAGCGCCAGCCCCGCAAGCCGCAGCCGATGCCAAGCCTGCGGACCAGGCAGACAAGAAGTAATCAAGGGGCTCAGCAATGGCCAAGTTCTTTATCGACAGACCGATCTTTGCATGGGTCGTCGCGCTATTCATCATCGTCCTCGGTGGTATCGCGCTGACCAAGCTTCCGATCGCTCAATACCCCAAGGTGGCTCCTCCGGCCATCGTCATCAACACCGCCTATCCAGGCGCGTCCGCGAAGGTGCTCGAAGACAGCGTGCTGTCCGTGATCGAGCGCGAGATGAACGGCTCGCCCGGTCTGGTCTACATGGAGTCGGTGGCCCAGGCCGATGGCACGGGCAGCATCACCATCAGCTTCGAGGCTGGCACCAACGTGGACCTGGCGCAGGTGGACGTGCAAAACCGCCTGTCACGCGCCACGCCGCGCCTGCCTGCGTCCGTGACGCAGCAGGGCGTGCGCGTGGACAAGGCGTCGTCCAACTTCCTGCTGTTCATCATGCTGTCGTCCGAGGACGCCAAGGCCTATGACACGGTGGCCCTGGGTGACTACGCCTCGCGCAACATCGTTCCCGAAATCCAGCGGGTGGCCGGCGTGGGCCAGGCACAGCTGTTCGGTACCGAAAAGGCCATGCGCATCTGGTTCGATCCCGCCAAGCTGCAGGGCTACAAGCTCTCGGCCGAGGACGTGACGGCCGCCATCCGCAGCCAGAACGCCCAGGTGGCCAGCGGCGCCATCGGTGACCTGCCCAACATCACGGGCCAGAAGATCGCCGCCACGGTGACGGTGATGGGCCAGCTGTCTTCGATCGGCCAGTTCGAGAACATCGTGCTGCGCGCCAATCCCGATGGCTCCACCGTGCGCCTCAAGGACGTGGCCACCATCGAGATCGGCGGCCAGGCCTACGCGACCTCCGCCCGCCTGAACGGCAAGGATGCCGTGGGTATCGGCGTCCAGCTGACGCCCAGCGGCAATGCGCTGGCGACCGCCAAGGCCGTGCATGCGCGCATGGAAGAGCTGCAGAAGTTCTTCCCCAAGGGCGTGAAGTACTCCATTCCCTACGACAGCTCCAAGTTCGTGAGCATCTCCATCGAGAAGGTCGCCCACACGCTGCTGGAAGCCATCGTGCTGGTGTTCCTGGTGATGTACCTGTTCCTGCAGAACTGGCGCTACACGCTGATCCCGACCATCGTGGTGCCCATTGCACTGCTGGGCACCTTCGCGGTCATGCAGGCCGTGGGCTTCTCGATCAACGTGCTGGCCATGTTCGGCATGGTGCTGGTCATCGGCATCGTGGTGGATGACGCCATCGTGGTGGTGGAGAACGTCGAGCGCATCATGAGCGAGGAAGGCCTGCCGCCGCGCGAAGCCGCGATCAAGGCCATGGGCCAGATCTCGGGCGCCATCGTGGGCATTACGCTGGTGCTGATCGCGGTGTTCATACCGCTGGCCTTCTTCGCGGGGTCCACCGGCAATATCTACCGGCAGTTCTCCATCGTGATGGTGGCCTCCATCAGCTTCTCGGCCTTCATGGCGCTGACGCTGACGCCGGCCCTGTGCGCAACGCTGCTCAAGCCCGTGGAAGCCGGTCACCACCACGAGAAGAAAGGCTTCTTCGGCTGGTTCAACCGCACGTTCGCACGCTCGGCCAAGTCCTATGAGGGCTGGGTGGCCCGGCTGCTCAAGCGCTCGGTGCTGATGATCGGTGTGTACCTGGCCGTGATCGCGGGCGCCGTGGTGGTGTTCCGTGGCCTGCCGACCTCGTTCCTGCCGACCGAGGACCAGGGCTACTTCATCGTCAACGTGCAACTGCCCCCTGGCGCCGCCAAGGAGCGCACGCTGGAGGTGATGAAGCAGGTGGAAGAAGCCGTGCTGCCGCAGCCCGAAGTGGCCAACATGGTCAGCGTGCTGGGCTTCAGCTTCTCCGGCCAGGGCCAGAATGCCGCCCTCGCCTTCGTGCCGCTCAAGGACTGGTCCGAGCGCAAGGGAGCGAACTCCACGGTGGACGCCATGACGGGCCGCATCATGGGCATGACGTCGGGCATCCGCGATGCCTTCGTGTTCGCCGTGAACCCGCCGCCTATTCCCGAACTGGGCAACGCCGTGGGCTTCTCGTTCCGCCTGCAGGACCGTGCCGGCCACGGGCACGATGCGCTGATCAACGCCCGCAACATGATGCTGGGCATGGCCGGGCAGAGCAAGGTGCTGGCCGGCGTGCGTCCCGATGGTCTGGAGGACGCGCCCCAGCTGCGCATCGAGATAGACCGCGACAAGGCCAACGCCCTGGGCGTGGACTTCACCTCGATCAATGCCGCGCTGTCCACGGCGCTGGGCTCGTCCTACGTCAATGACTTCCCCAACCAGGGTCGTCTGCAGCGCGTGATCGTGCAGGCCGATGCTCCGGCCCGCATGCAGCCCGACGACCTGCTGCGCCTGAACGCGCGCAATGCCAAGGGCGATCCGGTGCCGCTGTCCACGTTCGCGACCACCAAGTGGGTCAAGGGCGCCCAGCAGACGGTGCGCTACAACGGCTACCCTGCCGTGCGCATCGAAGGCTCGGCCGCACCGGGCTTCAGCTCGGGCGATGCCATGGACGAGATGGAAAAGCTGGCTGCCAAACTGCCCGAAGGCTTCGGCTTCGAGTGGACCGGCCAGTCGCGTGAGGAAAAGCTGGCAGGTTCGCAAGCCATCTTCCTGTACGCCTTCGCCATCCTGGCCGTGTTCCTGTGCCTGGCCGCCCTGTATGAGAGCTGGTCGATTCCGCTGTCGGTGATTCTGGTCGTGCCGCTGGGTCTGCTGGGCGTGGTGCTTGCCACCTTGCTGCGCAACTACTCCAACGACGTGTACTTCCAGATCGGACTGGTGACGGTGATCGGCCTGTCGGCGAAGAACGCGATCTTGATCGTGGAGTTCGCCAAGGACCTGCAGGCCGAAGGCAAGGGACTGATCGAGGCTGCGCTGGAAGCCGCCCACCTGCGGTTCCGCCCCATCATCATGACCTCGCTGGCCTTCGGCCTGGGCGTGGTGCCTCTGGTGATCGCCACGGGCGCGAGCTCGGCCAGCCAGCGTGCCATCGGCACCGGCGTGCTCGGCGGCATGATCACCGGCACCGTGCTGGCCGTGCTGTTCGTGCCCACCTTCTTCGTCGTGGTGCGCAAGCTGTTCAAGGGCAAGATCAAATCGCACAACCCGCCGTCCACACCGGCCGGCAAGGAGGCCTTGAGCCATGATTAATCGCAGTACCCCGGTGGCCATCGCCACCGCCCTGCTCCTGGCGGGATGCTCGCTCATCCCCACCTACGAGCGCCCTGCCGCTCCGGTCGCGGCGCAGTACACCCGCGCGAACGCCACCGCTGCGGCGGAAGGCGGCACGGCTGCAGCGCAGCTGCCCTGGCAGGATTTCTTCCAGGACGCACGCCTGCAGCAGCTGGTTCGCACCGCGCTGGACAACAACCGTGACCTGCGCGTGGCCGCGCTCAACATCGAGCGTGCCCAGGCCCAGTACCGGATCACGCGCGCCGACCAGTTCCCGACGGTGGGTGCCGGCGTCAACGCCAGCCGCGCCCCGAACACCACGGGCTCGGGCACCAAGTACGTCAACAGCTACCAGGTCGGCCTGGCCGTCACTTCCTGGGAACTGGACTTCTTCGGCCGCATCGGCAGCCTGAAGGAAGCCGCCCTGGCCCAGTACCTGGCGACCGAGGAGGCACGCCGCGCCGCGCAGACCAGCCTGGTGGCCGCCGTGGCCAGCGGCTGGTACACGCTGCTGGCCGACGAGCAACTGCTGAAGATCTCGCGCGACACGCTGCAGACCCGTGAAGAGTCGATCAAGCTGACCAAGCTGCGTTTCGACACGGGCGTGGCGTCCGAGCTGGACTACCGCCAGGCCGTCTCGCTGACCGAGGCTGCGCGCGCCACGCTGGCGCAGCAGCAGCGCCAGCGCGCCCTGGACGAGAACGCCCTGGTGCTGCTGCTGGGCCAGTCCCTGCCAGCGGACGTGCTCGCCAGCCTGGGTTCCAGCCAGGGACTGCGCGACACGGCCGACCTGCCCGCCGTGCCGGCCGGCCTGCCGTCGGACCTGCTGACGCAGCGGCCCGACATTCGCCAGGCCGAGCAGCAGTTGATCAGCACCAACGCCAACATCGGTGCCGCGCGTGCCGCCTTCTTCCCGCGCATCACGCTGACGGGGCAGTTCGGCACGGCCAGCAACGAGCTGTCGGGCCTGTTCAAGAGCGGCAGCTGGGGCTTCACCCTCGCGCCATCCGCCCTCCTGCCCATCTTCGATGCGGGCCGCAATTCGGCCAATCTGGCTGCGGCCAAGGTCGAGCGCGAAGTGGCCATCGCCCAGTACGAGAAGTCCATCCAGAGCGCCTTCCGCGAGGTCTCCGACGCACTGGACAGCCAGGGCACGCTGCGTGACCAGATCATGGCCCAGCGCGCCCAGCTCGAAGCCGAGCAGGCACGCCTGAAGCTGTCCGACCTGCGCTACAGCAACGGCGTGGCCAGCTACCTGGACCTGCTGGATGCACAGCGCACCCTGTTCGCGCTGGAGCAGTCCACCGTGAGCGTGCGTCTGGCGCAGTTGCTCAACCAGATCGAGCTGTACAAGGCGCTTGGCGGCGGCTGGACCGACAGGACAGCGACAGCAGCGGCAGCCACGCCGGCCCCCGCGCCCGCGCAGTAAGACCCAAGGCAGGCATCTGCCGCGCCAACCGCACAGAGGTGTTCTCCGCAAGGTGAACACCTCTTTTTCATGGCGCGCGGAAAGCATTTGCCATTTGCTTGATCCATCTCATGGCATATGTGCGCCCCAGGTCAACCCGGGTCTGCGCGCAGTGTCTGCAAGAGGCCCGTCGATATAATTTGTTGTTGACTCACGCCCCCACAACACAAGAGGACTTCATGAGCGCAACCCACACCGAAGAAGCCCATACGGGCCCGATCAAGAACCCCAAGCAGCTGCTGATGGCGGTGTTTTTCTCGTTCGTGGTTCCGGTGTTCGTGATCATCGGCCTCGTGCAATACGTGAGCTCGGCCGACAAGGCCGGCGCCGGCGCTTCCCAGACCGAAATGGCCAAGGCCCAGCGGCTGCAGAAAATCGGCCTCGTGGAAATCCGGGATGCCAATCGCCCCCTGCGCTCGGGTGAAGAAGTCTTCAAGGGCCAATGCGCGGCCTGCCATGCCACAGGTGCCGCAGGTGCTCCCAAGTTCGCGGATGCCGCGGCCTGGGGCCCGCGCCTGGCACAAGGTCTGGAAGGTCTGGTGCACTCGGCCCTCAAGGGCAAGGGAGCGATGGCGCCTCAAGGCGGCGGCGATTTCAACGACACCGAAATTGCCCGTGGCGTGGTCTACATGGCCAATGCCGCAGGTGGCAAGTTTGAAGAGCCCAAGGCCCCGGCCGCAGAAGGCGCTGCAGCAGAAGGTGCAGCGGCACCCGCCAACTGAGCAAGGCCCAGGATGCCTGGCACCAACCGGCTTCGGCCGGTTTTTTCATGCCCGGGCCGGACTGCGCACAAAACCGTAGCGTTGCGGCAACGTCTGTGCCGGCACCTCTTCACAGGCAGGCAGCATGCCGGCGTCCAGCGCGGCAGCGGCATCGACCATGTCCTGCGTATGGACCAGGCCCAGGCCGGAGGGCATGGCCAGATACAGGCGCCCTGTCTCATCCATCAAAACCTCCTTGATGTCTGCGGCCTGCAGCTCTGTCCCTGTGTGGCTGTGCATCTGCAGGCGCTCGCCATCCCAGCGCAGCCGCCATATCCAGGGTGTGCTTTCCAGTTCCACATACACGCGCTGGGGACCATTCTGGAAAAACCACCGACCATCAGGCTCGGCAAGATAGTTGCGGGCGATGAAGTCCGCCAGCTTTTCGTTGCGCACCTCCGCGCCCTTGGCTCCCGGGGTGCCGCTGTCGAAAGCGCCGCAGGCCTGGGCCTCTTCATCGCGCAGATACCAGCGCCCGCGCTCGTCCAGCCCCAGCCAGCCGCTGCAGGCGGGCACATGGGGCCATTTGGCCATGGCCTGCTTCACGATATCGTCCATTGCATTCATCCTTGTTCGCTGTCTGCCAGCCACTGCGTGACGGCCTGCGGCATGCCCAGTACATGCCCTGGCCAATGTCCCTGTGCAAAACCCACATGACCGCCATGCGGCGGTTGCCACAGCGTAACCCGTGGGCCGATCTCGCCTGGCCCTGGCAGGCTGCATGCAGGGACAAAGGGATCGTCCAGCGCATTGAGCAGCAGCGCAGGCACGGCAATGCTGGCCAGCACAGGCTTGGCTGCCGCCCGGCGCCAGTAGTCGTGCGCATCGAGAAAGCCATGCACCGGTGCCGTGAACGCGTCATCGAACTCCTTCAGATCGCGCGCGCGCACCGCGGCATCGCGGTCGAAGAGGCCGGGAAATTGCGCCCATTTGACCCGCGCCTTGGGCACCAGCGTGCGCAGAAACATGCGTGTGTACATCCAGCGGTTCAGCCCTTGCCCCAGCGCCATGCCGCCAGCCGCCAGGTCCAGCGGCGCACTCACCGCCGCCAGGGCCTGGACCACCTCGGCCGCCTTGTCTGCCTGCAGACCGGCCCAGCGCGCAAGTGCATTGCCACCCAGGGAAACACCCACGACATGGAGCGGGCGGGAAGACCGTGCGCGCAGGCGGCGCAGTATCCAGTCCACCTCCTGCACATCGCCCGAGTGATAGGCGCGCGGCCCCCGGTTGACCTCGCCGCTGCAGCCGCGAAAGTGCGGCACGGCCATGTGCCAGCCACGCTGCGCGGCCACCCAGGCCATGGCCTGGGCATAGTGGCTGTTCGCCGAGCCTTCAAGGCCATGGAAAAGCACCAGCCATGGCGCATCGGCAGGCAGGGTGGGAGCACCGCCGAAGGCGACATCGATGAAGTCGCCATCCGGGGTATCCCATCGCTCCCAGCGCCAGGCGGGCGCCGCCTGGCCCACCGGCCAGCGGCGCGCGAACAGTGCCGGCCAGATGGTCTGGGCGTGGCCCCCGGGCAACCAGCGCGCCGCCGTGAATTCGTGCATAAAAGCCCTGTTAGCAGTCCTTGTCACACTGCTGCGCAATGGCCTTTGCCCTACAGGGCAGCAGGCCGGGCGCGCAGCACAATCGCCAGCATTGCGCATGCATCGTGCGCGATACTGTTTTCCATTGTCGCTTTCAGGTTGCCATCTTATGAAACGTCTACTCGCCACGCTTGCCACCGTCCTGGCATTGACCGGCTGCGGCTACAACGACTTCCAGCGTCTTGACGAACAGACCAAGTCGGCCTGGAGCGAAGTGCTCAACCAGTACCAGCGCCGTGCCGACCTGGTGCCCAACATCGTGGCCTCGGTCAAGGGCGAGGCCAATTTCGAGCAGGAAACACTGACCAAGGTGGTAGAGGCACGCGCGAAGGCCACCTCCATCCAGGCCACGCCCGAGCTGGTCAACAACCCCGAGGCCTTCAACAAGTTCCAGCAGGCGCAGGGCGAGCTGTCCAGTGCCCTGTCGCGGCTGATGGTGGTGGCCGAGCGCTATCCCCAGCTGCAGGCCAACCAGGGCTTCCGCGACCTGCGCGTGACGCTGGAGGGCACGGAGAACCGCATCACCGTGGCGCGCAACCAGTACATCCAGGCCGTGCAGTCCTACAACGTGCTGGCGCGCAGCTTTCCGACCAATCTGACGGCCAAGGTCTTCAGCTACGAACCCAAGCCCAGCTTCAGCGTGCAGAACGAGGCCGAAATCTCCCGTCCGCCCACGGTGGACTTCGGCAACAAGTAAGCCGTGACCATGTCCCTGGTGCCACTGTGGCGCATGCTTTGCGCCCTTGCCCTGACCATGCTGCTGCTGCCCGGGAGCACGCTGGCGCAGGCGCCGCAGCCCGTGCCGGCCCTCTCCGCGCGGCTCATCGACCAGACGGGCACGCTGTCGGCCGATGAGGCACGCGCCATTGAAGACAGGCTGCGTGGCATCGAACAGAAGTCGGGCTCGCAGGTCGTCGTGCTGATGGTGGCCACCACCGCGCCCGAGGACATTGCCGCCTATGCCTGGCGCGTGGCCAGTGACTGGAAGATCGGCCGCCGCGACGTGGGCGACGGCCTGTTGGTGGTGATTGCCAAGAACGACAGGCGCATGCGCATGGAAGTGGCCCGCGCGCTGGAAGGCGCGATCCCCGACCTGGCAGCCGCGCGCATCATCGACCAGCAGATGGCACCACGCTTTCGCCAGGGGGACTATGCGGGCGGCATCACCGCTGCGCTGGACCAGGTGGCAGCGCGCATTGCGGGCGAGCAACTGCCGGCGCCCTCCTCCAGCCCCCAGTCTTCCAAAAGCCCGGACAGGGGCTTCGACATGGAAGACCTGATGCTGTTCTTCTTCTTCGGCGTGGCCGTGGTCGGCCCCATCCTGCGCTCGGTGCTGGGCCGGCCACTGGCCTCCGTGCTGGCGGGGGCAGGCGCCGGCATTGCCGCCTATGTGGTGACGGCCAGCCTGCTCGTCGCCGCAGGAGCGGGCGTCGTCGCGCTGCTGTTCACCCTGCTGGGAAGCGGCCGCTCAGGCAGGGGTGGCGGCGGTGGATGGGGCGGTGGTGGCGGCTTTGGCGGAGGCGGCGGCCGCAGCGGTGGCGGGGGCTTCAGCTCTGGCAGAGGCGGCAGTTTCGGGGGCGGCGGCGCCTCGGGGAGTTGGTGAGATGGCGGCTGCAATCACAGGCTTTGTTCAGCGTCTGCTCCGGCTGCTGCGCCACCATTGGGCCGAAGGACAGTTGCGCCGTGCACTCCCGCCTGAAAGCCTGGCGGAGCTGGAGCGCCTGATCACCATGAGCGAGCAGCGCCATACAGGCCAGATTCGCATCTGCGTCGAACCCGGACTGCCGCCCAGCTACCTGTGGCGCGACGCCACGCCGCGCGAGCGCGCCATCACGCTGTTCGGCAAGCTGCGCGTCTGGGATACCGAACACAACAACGGTGCCCTGATCTATCTGCTGCTGGCCGACCACGCCATCGAAATCGTCGCCGACCGCGCCCTGGCGCGCACCCTGCCGGCGGAACAATGGCAAACGCTGATCAGCGACATGGGTGCCGCCTTTCAGGGCGGCCATTACGCCATGGGCATGACAGCAGCCCTGGAGCGCGTGAGCCTGCTGCTTGAAACCAACTTTCCGCGTGACCCGCTCCAGCCTGTGCACGATGGCAGCGACAATCTTCCCGATGCTGTCGTGATACAGCACCACTGAAAGGCAGGCAGGCTGCGCAGGCCGGGCCGAGCCACCCCCTTCATCAAGCTATCGCGGGCACGGAGGCTGTGATAGCGTCACGCCATTTCATCAAGGAGCATCCACACCATGAAGAACACCCTGGCCCGCCTGGGCCTGCTGGCCGCCGTGCTGACCCTGAGCGCCTGCGCAAGCCCCATCCTCGACGACTCGCAGGAATATGACTATGTGCTCAGCTGCAAGCTGCGCGAAGACGACCCCAAGCGCTGCGAGCAACAGATCCGTGCCCTGTGCCCCGTGCCCGCCAAGGCCGTGACGCACAAGTCACGCACGGTGGACCCCAAGGACAATGCCGTGACCTACGTGTACCAGGCCCGCTGCGGCGACTGAGCCATGGGGCCGGTGACCGGCCTTCCAGCCTTTCGCACCAAAGAAAAAGCCGCCCGAGGGCGGCTTTCTTGCAGCTGGGGCCCAAATGGGGCTCAGCGCTTTTGGCGGAACTTGCGCAGGGCCGCGATCTGAGCGGCCATGACGGCCAGCTCGGACTGGGCACGCGCCAGATCGACTTCGCTCTTGGCGTTCTTCAGTGCTTCCTCGGCTTCGAGCTTGGCCTTCTCGGCCTTCTCGGCGTCTAGGTCGGCACCGCGGATGGCGGTGTCGGACAGCACGGTCACACAGTTGGGCTGCACTTCCAGGATGCCGCCGGCCACGAAGACGAACTCTTCGCTGCCGTCCGCCATCTCAATACGCACCGAGCCGGGCTTGATGCGCGTGATCAGCGGAGTGTGGCGGGGAAAAATGCCCAGTTCGCCGGATTCACCGGGCAGGGCGACAAAGCGCGCTTCACCGGAGAAGATGGACTCTTCGGCACTGACCACATCAACGTGGATGGTGTTCATCTTTGCTCCTCAGAAAAGGTGGGACTGGAACTTGGAACCGGCAGGGCCCAGATCGGGGACACCGAGCAAGGGCCACCCCGCAGCGAGGGTGTCGTCCCCCTCCCCCGCGAGGCGGGTAGAGAGGAGGAAGCGACGCAGTCGCTCAGGGGGTGCCGCAGGCTCAAGCCGCCAGTTTCTTGGCCTTCTCGAAGGCTTCGTCGATGGTGCCAACCATGTAGAAGGCCTGCTCGGGCAGGTGATCGCACTCGCCAGCGCAGATCATCTTGAAACCACGGATGGTTTCAGCCAGCGACACGTACTTGCCGGGAGCGCCAGTGAACACTTCGGCCACGTGGAAAGGCTGCGACAGGAAACGCTGGATCTTGCGGGCGCGGGCCACGGTCAGCTTGTCTTCGGGAGCCAGCTCGTCCATGCCCAGAATGGCGATGATGTCGCGCAGTTCCTTGTAGCGCTGCAGCGTGCCCTGCACTTCGCGGGCCACCTTGTAGTGCTCTTCACCCACGACTTGGGGGTCCAGCTGGCGGCTGGTGGAGTCCAGCGGATCGACGGCGGGGTAGATACCCAGCGAAGCGATGTCACGCGACAGCACCACGGTCGAGTCCAAGTGGGCGAACGTCGTGGCAGGCGAGGGGTCGGTCAAGTCATCGGCAGGCACGTAAACGGCCTGGATGGAAGTGATCGAACCGACCTTGGTCGAGGTGATGCGCTCTTGCAGGCGACCCATTTCCTCAGCCAGCGTAGGCTGGTAGCCCACGGCGGAAGGCATGCGACCCAGCAGAGCGGACACTTCGGTACCGGCCAGCGTGTAGCGGTAGATGTTGTCCACGAAGAACAGCACGTCCTTGCCTTCGTCACGGAAGGCTTCGGCCATGGTCAGGCCGGTCAGCGCCACGCGCAGACGGTTGCCTGGGGGTTCGTTCATCTGGCCGTAGACCATGGCCACCTTGGAGTCGTTCAGCGACTCCTGGTTGACCACGCCGGCGTCCGACATTTCGTGATAGAAGTCATTGCCTTCGCGGGTACGTTCACCCACACCGGCGAACACCGACAGACCACCGTGGCCCTTGGCGATGTTGTTGATGAGTTCCATCATGTTCACGGTCTTGCCCACACCGGCGCCACCGAACAGACCCACCTTGCCGCCCTTGGCGAAGGGCGAGATCAGGTCGATCACCTTGATGCCGGTTTCCAGCAGTTCCTGCGAAGGCGACAGCTCGTCATAAGCCGGTGCCTTGCGGTGGATGGGAGCCGTCAGCGCCTGATCCACGGGACCGCGTTCGTCGATGGGGTTGCCCAGCACGTCCATGATGCGACCCAGCGTCGCCTTGCCCACGGGCACGGTGATGGGGTTGCCGGTGTTGGACACCATCAGGCCGCGACGCAGACCGTCCGACGAACCCAGGGCGATGGTACGCACAACGCCGTCACCCAGCAGTTGCTGCACTTCCAGCGTCAGGGCCGAGCCGTCGAGCTTCAGGGCATCGAACACCTTGGGCATTGCGTTGCGGGGGAACTCGACGTCCACCACAGCGCCAATACATTGAACAATCTTGCCTTGCACTTGAGCCATTTTTTGCTCCAATTAGTTTGTCTGTTGAGCTGCTTTACACAGCAGCGGCGCCAGCCACGATTTCCGACAGCTCGGTCGTGATCGCTGCCTGGCGCGTCTTGTTGTAGACCAGCTTCAACTCGCCAATGACGCTGCCTGCGTTGTCGGTAGCGGCCTTCATGGCCACCATGCGCGCCGATTGCTCGGACGCCATGTTTTCCGCGACAGCTTGGTAGACCAGGGACTCTGCGTAGCGCACGAGCAGCTCGTCGATCACGGACTGCGCGTCGGGTTCGTAGATGTAGTCCCAGCTATGGCCAGACGTCTTCTCGGCCTGCATGCTCTCGGACGACAGGGGCAGCAACTGCTCCACCACCGATTCCTGCTTCATGGTGTTGATGAACTTGGTGTAGCTCAGGTACACCGCGCTCAGCTTGCCCGCTGCATATGCATCGAGCAGCACCTTCACAGGGCCGATCAGCTTTTCCAGATGGGGCGTATCGCCCAGACCCGTCGCGTGCGAAACCACCTTGGCGCCGACACGGTTCAGAAAGCCCAGACCCTTGTTGCCAATGGCCACTGCTTCTGCCGACACGCCTTGATCCTGCAGCTCCCGCAGCTTGGCCGTGACAGCACGCAACACGTTGGTGTTCATGCCGCCGCACAACCCCTTGTCCGTCGTCACCACGATGACGCCGGCTGTCTTTGCATCACCGTTCACTTGCATGAACGGGTGCACGTACTCGGGGTTGGCTTGGCCAAGATGGACTGCAATGTTGCGGATCTTTTCGCTGTACGGGCGTGCAGCCAGCATCCGTTCCTGCGCCTTGCGCATCTTGGATGCGGCCACCATTTCCATGGCTTTGGTGATCTTCTTGGTGTTTTCCACCGATTTGATCTTGCCGCGAATTTCCTTACCTGCTGCCATGATGGCTCCTCGTCCGGTTTAAGCGAACGACTTCTTGAACGCAGCGATGGCGGCGTTCAATTCGGCTTCGGAATCCTTGTCCATGGCCTTGGAAGCGTTCAGCTTGTCGATCAGGGCGCCGTGGCTGGTCTTCAGGAACTGGTGCAGACCAGACTCGAAAGCCAGCACTTGCTTGACCTGGATGTCGTCCATGTAGCCCTTGTTCACTGCGAACAGCGAAGCGCCCATCAAGGCGGTGGACAGGGGGCTGTACTGGGCCTGCTTGAGCAGTTCGGTCACGCGGGCACCGCGGTCCAGCTGCTTGCGGGTGGCTTCGTCCAGGTCGGAGGCGAACTGCGCGAAGGCAGCCAGCTCACGGTATTGCGCCAGGTCGGTACGGATACCGCCGGACTGGCCCTTGACCAGCTTGGTCTGTGCAGCACCACCGACGCGCGACACCGAGATACCGGCGTTGATGGCGGGGCGGATACCGGCGTTGAACAGGCTGGTTTCCAGGAAGATCTGGCCGTCCGTGATCGAGATCACGTTCGTGGGCACGAAGGCCGACACGTCACCGGCCTGGGTTTCGATGATGGGCAGTGCCGTCAGCGAACCCGTCTTGCCCTTGACTTCACCCTTGGTGAAGGCTTCGACGTAGTCGGCATTCACGCGGGCTGCACGTTCGAGCAGGCGGCTGTGGAGATAGAACACGTCGCCGGGGAAGGCTTCGCGGCCCGGGGGACGGCGCAGCAGCAGCGAAACCTGGCGGTAGGCCACGGCTTGCTTGGACAGGTCGTCATAGACGATCAGGGCGTCTTCGCCGCGGTCGCGGAAGTACTCGCCCATCGTGCAGCCGGAGTAGGCCGACACGTACTGCATGGCAGCGGATTCGGAAGCGGTGGCAGCCACGACGATGGTGTATTCCATCGCGCCGGCCTGCTCCAGGGCACGCACCACGTTCTTGATCGAGGAAGCCTTCTGGCCGATCGCAACGTAGATGCAGGTAACGCCCTGACCCTTCTGGTTGATGATGGCGTCGATGGCCACAGCGGTCTTGCCGGTCTGGCGGTCACCGATGATCAGTTCGCGCTGGCCACGGCCGACGGGCACCATCGAGTCGATGGACTTGATGCCGGTCTGCAGGGGCTGGTCCACGGACTGGCGTGCGATCACGCCGGGAGCGACCTTCTCGATCACGTCCGTCATCTTGGCGTTGATCGGGCCCTTGCCGTCAATCGGCTGACCCAGGGCGTTGACCACGCGGCCGATGAGTTCGGGGCCGACGGGCACTTCCAGAATACGGCCCGTGCACTTGACGGTGTCGCCTTCGGAGATGTGCTCGTACTCGCCCAGAATCACGGCGCCGACGGAGTCGCGCTCGAGGTTCAGCGCCAGGCCGAAGGAGGGCTGGCCATCCTTGCCTGCGGGGAATTCCAGCATTTCGCCTTGCATCACGTCCGACAGGCCGTGCACGCGCACGATACCGTCGGTCACCGAAACCACGGTGCCTTCGTTACGGATGTCGCTGCTGCCAGCCAGACCCTCGATGCGGCTCTTGATCAGTTCAGAAATTTCTGCGGGATTGAGTTGCATGACTCTTTCCTTCTTTAGCTTTGGTTAGCCGAGACCTCAGTCGCGTTGTTACGCAATGAGGGCCGCTTTCATTTGTTCCAGGCGGGCCTTGACGGACGTGTCAAGAACTTCATCACCCACCACGACGCGGATGCCACCGATCAGGGACTGATCTTGCTGCACCGACAGGTTCAGCTTTCGGCCGAAACGCTTCTCCAGCGAAGTCCCGAGGGCAGCCAGAGCGGCAGCATCTATGGGAAAAGCGCTTTGAACCACGGCGTCGGACGAGCCACCGGCGCGGTTCACGAGGCTGCGAAACTGGGCCGCCACTTCTGGCAGGGCTTGCAGTCGGCCGTTTTCAATGATGACGCGCAGAAAGTTGCGAGCGGCATCAGGCAATGCCGAGCCGGCCACGCCGCTGATGACGTCGAACAGTTGTTCGTCGGTCACCTTGGGGTCGTCGGCCAGCTGGCGCAATTGCGGATTGGCGGCAATCGCCGCCAATTCCTCCGCCCAGGCAACAGTGCCGGACAGGTCAGCACCCTGCTGGGTGCTGGCCTTGAACAGGGCATCTGCGTAAGGACGGGCAATGGTGGCGAGTTCTGCCATGTTTGCTCTTCCTTACAGCTCGGTCTTCAGGCGGTTCAGCAGGTCGGCATGGACGCCGGCATCCACTTCCTTGCGCAGGATCTGCTCGGCGCCCTTGACGGCCAGCGCAGCCACTTGCTCGCGCAGGGCTTCACGGGCCTGGACTGTCTGCTGCTCGGCCTCGGCGCGGGCAGCAGCAACAATCTTGTTGCCTTCTTCGGAGGCACGGGCCTTGGCTTCTTCGATGATGGCCTGGGCACGGCGTTCGGCGTCCGCAAGCCGCGATGCCGTTTCGTTGCGCGTCTGGGCCAGTTCCTGCTCGACGCGCTTGTTGGCGGCGGCCAGGTCAGTCTTGGCCTTGTCGGCAGCAGCGAGGCCATCGGCGATTTTCAGAGCTCGTTCATCCAGCGCCTTCGCGATCGGGGGCCACACGAACTTCATCGTGAACAGCACCAGGATCAGGAAAACGATGGCCTGGACGAACAGGGTCGCGTTGATACTCACGGCAACACCTTTCTATCTAGGGCGTTGATCGGAGCTTAGGCCAGGACGAAGGGGTTGGCGAAAGCGAACAGCAGAGCGATAGCAACACCGATCAGGAAGGCAGCGTCGATCAGACCGGCCAAGATGAACATCTTGGTTTGCAGTTCGTTGATCAGCTCAGGCTGACGTGCCGACGATTCCAGGAACTTGCCACCCATCAGGGCGATACCGATCGAAGCGCCGATAGCGCCCAGACCAACGATCAGACCACAAGCCAGAGCGACGAGACCGAGAATGTTTTCCATGATGACTCCTGAGATTAAAGAAAGAGAAAGGTTGAGAGGGAAAGGAAATGGTCAGTGGGCTTCATGTGCCTGGCCGAGATAGATCAGCGTCAGCATCATGAAAATGAAGGCCTGCAGGGTGATGATCAGAATGTGGAAGATCGCCCAGATAGAGCCTGCAATGATGTGCCCCAAGGGGAGCAACACACCGGAAAGCGACATGGCAGCCGCACCGCCCATCAGAGCGATCAGACAGAACACCAACTCACCAGCGTACATGTTGCCGAACAGTCGCATGCCATGCGAAACCGTCTTGGCGACATATTCAATGATCTGCATGGCCAGGTTGATAACACCCAGGATCAGTGCAAACACGGGATTCTTGCTGGTGCCGAACGGAGCGGTCACCAGTTCGTGGGCCCAGCCGCCCATGCCCTTGATCTTGATGCTGTAGAAGAAGCACAGGATCAGCACGGCCGAGGACAGGCCCAGCGTTGTCGAGAGGTCAGCCGTGGGAACGACACGCAGGTAGGCGTGCGAGTCACCCTGGACGCCTTGCCACAGGACCGGCAGCAGGTCCACGGGCAGCATGTCCATGGCGTTCATCATGAAGATCCAGACGAACACGGTCAGTGCCAGGGGAGCGATGAACTTGCGGCTTTGCGCGTTGTGGATATTGGCCTTGGCCTGGTTGTCCACCATCTCGACCAGCAGCTCTACAGCCGCCTGGAAGCGGCCCGGAACGCCCGATGTGGCCTTGCGCGCGGCAAGCCACAGCACGAACAGGCTCAGCACGCCCAGCGTGGCGCTGACGACGATCGAGTCCAGGTTGATGACCGAAAAGTCGATGATCGACTTTTGCTTGATGTTCTGGAGGTGCTGCAGGTGGTGAACGATGTATTCACTTGCAGTAGGTGCGTGCGCGTCTGCGGCCATCGGTCAACTTCTCTTCAAATATCAATCGGTTTTTCGGACATTGGCCCGCACTATCAGCGCGACCCAATACGTTTTCATGACGATCACCAAGCCCGCCAGCAGCGCCAGCCAACTCAGCCCCGGGACCAGCTTGGGTGCAGCCGCCAGCATGGCAATGCACAGCACCAGCTTCACCAGTTCCCAGCCAAAAATTCCCACCATGGCGGCTGCAGCGCCGCCAGGCCTCTTGCGCACGACGGCGCGCGCAAACAGCGCAGCCGGCAGCACCACCGACAAGGCACCATAGGCAGCCGACCATCCCACCTCGGCGCGCCCCGTCACCAGCCACGCGACCAGTGCCACCAGCACGCCAACCACCGCCTGGACCGCCACGAAGCGCCACACAGACATCTGCGGGTTTCGCGTGCGCCACTCCTGAGCCTCCTCGGAGGTCAGGGGCTTGAAGTCGGAATCCTCGCCCTCAAGTTCTCTGTCAGCGTCTGTGTCAGCGGCGTAGTTTTTCATTGAGTTCTCGAAGGCCGCAGACCAGACAAGACTTTTTCACAAAGCCTCTGATTATAAGTAAAAACCCCTGCCGAACGATAGGGGTTGTTACGGGCATGCCCAAAACGGCGGCGGCAGCCTGGCTGTGTGGCAGCAGGCCAACAACGCCAGCCTCGCACCGCAGGCAGCTTGTTTGTTGTGTGTGGAGTTTTCGTGACCGGCGGCGCGGCAGCCCCAGGCTGCGACATGGCCGCGAACGATAGCGCACAATCGCCTCCAACGCCAAGCGATTAACCTTGATTCACCTATGACCGACGCCCCCACCCCCTCCTCCGCACCAGCAGCCGCGCCGGGCGCGGACCCGCGCAAGGACTCGTTGATCGAGTACCCGTCGCAGTTTCCCATCAAAGTCATGGGCATCAAGGCCGAGCATCTGGTGCATGAAATCACCCAGATCGCCGAGCGCTTCGACCCCGCCTTTGACCCCAGCACCATCGAGTTGCGCCCCAGCAGCAGCGGCAAATACCTGGGTGTCACCGTCACGGTGACGGCGACCAGCCGCGAGCAGCTCGACGACCTGTACCGGGCGTTCACCTCGCACCCGCTTGTGAAAGTGGTGCTTTGAGCGCCCCAGCCGACGAGCTTGCGCAGACGCTGGACTTGCGCCTGCTGGGCCGCACCGACTACGAAGCCACGGTGCAGGCCATGCAGGCATTCACGAGCGGCCGCGATGCCGGCACGCGCGACGAGCTCTGGATCTGCGAGCACGCCCCGCATTTCACGCAAGGCCTTGCCGGGAAAAGTGACCACTTGCTGAGCCCTGGCAACATTCCCGTGGTCGCAACCAACCGCGGCGGGCAGGTCACCTACCACGGCCCGGGCCAGGTGGTCGCCTATCCGTTGCTGGATCTGCAGCGCCTGGGCTACTTCGTCAAGGAATACGTGTTCCGCATCGAAGATGCGGTCATCCGCACGCTGGAGCATTTCGGCATCACCGGCCACCGCGTGGAAGGCGCCCCCGGCATCTACGTGCGCCTCGACGATCCTCGCAGCCACGCCATGCTGGCCCAGCGCCCGCAACTGCGCGCACCCGGCTCGCCCGCGCCCCAGCCCGATTTTTCGGGGCTGGGCAAGATTGCAGCCCTGGGCATCAAGGTCAGCCGGCATTGCACCTATCACGGCGTTGCCCTGAATGCCGCCATGGACCTGGAACCCTACGAACGGATCAACCCTTGCGGCTATGCAGGACTGCAAACGGTGGACCTTTCTACAATCGGCGTTCAGACAACCTGGGACGAAGCCGCGCGCGTGCTGGGACGACAGTTGCAGCGCCGCCTAGCCCCCTGAATCCAGAACCATGACCACCAACACCGTCGTGCGCGAAGCGCAGTCCCAAGCCGAGTACAACCCGCTGGCCAAGCAGAAGGCGGCAGCGAAGCTTTCGCGCATCCCGATCAAGGTCGAGCATGGCGAGGCCCTCAAGAAGCCCGAGTGGATCCGCGTCAAGGCGGGCAGCCCCACCACGCGCTTCTACGAGATCAAGGACATCCTGCGCGCCAACAAGCTGCACACGGTCTGCGAGGAAGCCTCCTGCCCCAACATCGGCGAATGTTTCGGCAAGGGCACGGCCACCTTCATGATCATGGGCGACAAGTGCACGCGCCGCTGCCCGTTCTGCGACGTGGGCCACGGCCGCCCCGACCCGCTGGACACCAACGAGCCGCTCAATCTTGCCAAGACGATTGCCGAGTTGCGCCTGAAGTACGTGGTGATCACCAGCGTGGACCGCGATGACCTGCGCGACGGCGGCTCGGGCCATTTCGTGGAGTGCATCAAGAACATCCGCGAGCTCTCGCCGCTGACCCAGATCGAGATCCTGGTGCCCGATTTCCGTGGCCGCGACGACCGTGCGCTGGAAATCCTCAAGGCCGCACCTCCCGATGTGATGAACCACAACCTGGAGACCGCACCGCGCCTGTACAAGGAAGCGCGTCCCGGCTCGGACTACCAGTTCTCGCTGAACCTGCTCAAGAAGTTCAAGGCCTTGCACCCCAAGGTTCCGACCAAGAGCGGCATCATGGTGGGCCTGGGCGAGACCGACGAGGAAATCCTGCAGGTGATGCGCGACATGCGCGCCCATGACATCGACATGCTGACCATCGGCCAGTACCTGGCGCCCAGCAACAGCCATCTGCCGGTGCGCCGATACGTGCACCCCGACACCTTCAAGATGTTCGAGCAAGAAGCCTACAAGATGGGCTTCACGCACGCCGCCGTGGGCGCCATGGTGCGCTCCAGCTACCACGCGGATCAGCAGGCACACGCCGCAGGCGTTTGAGTTCGCCGCACCCAGGCGGCCCTCAATGCCCAGCCCTCGCCAGCCCTCGCCAGCCCTGCTGCCGAGGGCTTTTTCATGGCCGCATGACGGCACATCAAGACGCGCAGGCAACAAAAAAGCAGAGCCGCTGACGCATGCTCTGCTTGAATTGGAGGCGATGTTGCCTCTTCTGACATCGTAGAAAAAAAGCCTGGCTAACCGGCAGACCGCTGGCTGGCAAACCGACTTGCTGCAGGCTGAACAGGCCTGGCGAGTCGCCCCACGATGAAACTGAAAAAGGCTTGCAGCTCAAATTCCCCACCAGAGAGTTTCTTGCTGCATTGGGGCTGATCATAGCATCGAATGAGAATCAATCGCAACTAAAGTTGCAAATCTTTTTCTGCGCATCCCCGCCTGCATGAATTCATGGTCCCACCAGCGCTGCGGGATTGTCCGAGCGCAGGACTTCCTGCGCCCAGGCAGTCAGCTTGCGTGTGTCGGCACGCAAGATTTCCTGCTTGACGACCAGGATTTGCGCCGGATGCATGGAAAAGCTGCGCAGACCCAGGCCGAGCAACAGGCGCGTCATGCCCACATCCCCGGCAGTCTCCCCGCAGACACAGACGCTCTTGCCCTGCGCCCTTCCTTCGGCGATCACATCCGCCACCAGCTTGAGCACGGCGGGATGCAAGGGGTCATAGAGATGGGCCACGGTCTCGTCGGCGCGGTCGATGGCCAGCGTGTACTGGATGAGGTCGTTGGTGCCGATCGACAGGAAGTCGAAGTAACGCAAAAAGGTGCGCACGATCAGCGCGGCCGCAGGCACCTCGATCATGGCGCCCAGCTTGACCGGGCCATGGGCCACGCCTCGCGCGTCGAGTTCGCTTTGCGCCAGCCGCACCTGGGCCAGGGTCTGCTCGATCTCGCTTTGGTGGGCCAGCATGGGGAACAGCAGATGGATCTGCCCATGCGCCGCCGCACGCAGGATGGCGCGCAACTGGGTGCGGAACATGGCCGGGTCAGCCAGGCTCCAGCGGATGGCGCGCAGACCCAGCGCGGGGTTCAGGTAGTAGTCCTTGGGCTGTGCCTTGTCCAGCGGCTTGTCGGCGCCCACGTCCAGCGTGCGAATGGTCACGGGCATGCCCTGCATGCCGTCCACGGCCTCGCGGTAGGCGCGGTACTGCTCTTCCTCACCGGGCAGGTTGCCGCCACGCCCCATGAACAGGAATTCCGTGCGGAACAGCCCCACGCCCACGGCGCCTGCATGCACGGCCGCAGGCCCGTCGCCGGGTTGCTCGATATTGGCCAGCAACTCGATGCGCTCTCCGTCCAGCGTCAGCGCGGGCGTGTGGCGCAGGCGTGAGAGGCGCTCGCGCTCCAGCTCGTTCTGGCGCTGGCGAAAGCCATACTCGGCCAGGATGATGGGAGAAGGATCGACGATGACGACGCCTGCGTTGCCATCGATGATGATCCAGTCGTCCTGGCGGATCAGCTGGCTGGCCGCGCGCGCGCCGACCACGGCCGGGATGTCCATGCTGCGCGCCACGATGGCCGTGTGCGAGGTCCGCCCGCCCACGGCCGTGATGAAGCCGGCAAACAGCCGGCTCTTGAACTGCAGCATGTCCACCGGCGACAGGTCCTGCGCCACCAGGACCAGGGGCACATCGGTGACTTCGTCGAGCAGCAGCGGCTGCTGCGGCGCACCCTCCCCCGTTGCATCGGCTCGCGGCAGCGCGGCAGGCGCGGGCACGGGGCTGGCCATGCCCTTCATGTAGCGCAGGATGCGCTCGACCACCTGCTCCAGGTCGGCCTTGCGCTCGCGCAGATACTCGTCCTCCATCTCGTCGAACTGGCGCGAGACGACCTCGAGCTGCGTGGTCAATGCCCATTCGGCGTTGTAGAGACGATCGGAAATCCAGTGCTTGATGGCGGCTGCCAGGGCCTCGTCCTGCAACAGCAGCAGGTGGACGTCGAGCAGGGCGTCGAGCTCGCCCGGCGCGTCCTGGGGCATTTCATCCTGCAGACGGCGCAGCTCGTCGATGACGGCGTTGCGTGCGCTGCGGGCGCGGTCGATTTCCGCGTCCACCTGGTCGGGCCGGATGAAGTAGTGCACCACCTCCATGCGGCTGGAGGCCACCACCACCGCGCGTCCTATCGCAATGCCCCGTGAAACGGCCAGTCCGTGGATTGCAAACGTCATTGCGCCTGTCCTTTGCCTGCTGCTGCGCAGGCCCCGGGCCGTCGCAATGCGGCAGCGTCCGGGCCCGGCGCGTGTTGCTCTTTTGCGCTCACCGTCTGCCAGCGCAGCGGAGGCCCATCACTGGCCTTCGCCAAATTTGTCGTTGATCAGGGCCGTCAGCGCATCCATGGCTTCCTGCTCCTGCGGTCCTTCGGTTTCCAGCAGCACCTCGGAGCCCATGCCGGCAGCCAGCATCATCACGCCCATGATGCTCTTGGCGTTGATGCGCCGCTCGCCCTTGCTCATCCAGACTTCGCAGGGAAAGCTGCCTGCAAGCTTGGTGAGCTTGGCGGAGGCGCGGGCATGCAGGCCCAGTTTATTGCTGATGGTTATAGGGGTCTTGATCATTGGATGGTCGCGGACTCTGGTTCTGAGGCGTGTTCACGCCCACCTGCATCACCCCATGGCTGCCTCCCGCCAAGGCACGCTCGGCCACGGCTTCCAGCGCCTCGTGGCGATAGCCTATGGAGCGCAGCAGCATGGGCAAGTTCACTCCGGCCACCAGTCGCCCGGCAGGCAGTTGCGCCACCAGGCGCTGCGCCACGTTGCAGGGCGTCGCGCCAAAGAGGTCGGTCAGCACCAGCGTGGGCAGCGCCACCAGGCCGCCATGGTCCTCAAGCAACTGCTCGGCACGCATCAGGGTGGCCTCGGGCGGCTCCTGAGCGGGCACATCCAGGGCAAGGACGTCCTCGGCACTGTCGGCGAACACGTGCAAGGCGCATTCGCGCAGTGCATGGGCCAAAGGTGCGTGGGTGAACAAAAGGATGCGCGTGGTCATGAAGTCACAGGGTTCGGAGTCGATTATGGCGTGCGCAGGCGCATGCAGGGCAACCGGCGCGCCTGCACTGCGTTCCATGCCACAGCTGCCTCCCGCATCCGTGGCTCCGAAACCTGTTGCCGTTGCTATTGCAGTTGCAGGCTGGCGAAGAAGTTGTTGGCCTCGTCTGTGCGCGGCTTGTCGCTGTAGATCACGGCATGGTAGAGGCGCGCGCCTGCCGGCTCCATTCGTGCAAACCACACGCCATGGGCGGTGAGCTTCCAGCCCTGGGGCCCCACGCCTTCAAACGTGGTGCGCAGCGACTGCGGCAGATTCAGTGCGCCTGCAGGCAGGAAAGGGCCATCTTCCTTGGAGCGCAGTTGCTTGGCGCCCGCCGGTGCCTGCCCCGGAGCACCCGGGTTCATCTGGCCGAGCACGGCTGCCTGCCAGTACGACAGCATCTCGGCGGCTCTGGACGGCTCGCTGACCAGGAAGTGGGACACCGCGTAGGTCGACGCATCGGCGTCGCATCCCATCATGGACATCTGGACTGTGCCCATGCCCTGGCCCAGCTCCACCGGCCGTGTTGCGGATTGCGGATCGCAGGGCAAGAGCACGCGCAGCGGCGTGCCTTCGACCGCGACCTGCCGCCAATCCAGCCTGGGACTGCAGGCGGCCAGGGGCGCCAACACCAGCAGCGCGGCGCCGAGCCGCAGGGCCAGAGCGCGGCCCTTTGCTTTCGAAAAGCTTTCCATCAATGTCATGCCGGCATTATCGGCATGGCCCGACCTGTCCGAGCCCCGAACTTTTGCCCTTGCCGCGCATCGAAAGGCGGTGCACGGCATGCGTGCAGGCCTTCGGGCGCAACTTTGGGCACAATCGTCGCTATGGCAAGCAAACATTGGATCGCAGGCGTGGTGATCGCCGCAGCCGCCGGCATGGGCGCATGGGTGTATTCGGGTGCCGGCCAGACGGCCGCGCCGCAGTCCACGTTCGTGCTGCTGGACGGCAGCAAGCAGACCACGGCCGACCTCAGGGGCAAGGTGACCTTGGTGAACTTCTGGGCCACCAGCTGCACCACCTGCGTGGCCGAAATGCCCGAAATCGTTGCCACCCACCAGAAATTCCAGAGCCAGGGGTTCGAGACCCTGGCCGTGGCCATGAGCTACGACCCGCCCAGCTATGTGGTGAACTTCGCCGATTCGCGCAAGCTGCCTTTCAAGGTCGCGCTGGACAACACCGGCGCCGTGGCCCGGGCCTGGGGCGATGTGCAACTGACTCCCACCACCTACATCGTCAACAAGCGTGGCGACATCGTGAAGCGCTATGTGGGCGCACCTGACTTCGCGGAGTTGCATCGGCTGATCGAGAAGCTGCTGGCCGAGGCCTGATACAGCGCAGACCAGGGCACAAAAAAACCGGCACCAGGCCGGTTTTTCATTGGGGCATCCTCCGCCCGCCGCTCAACGGCTGCGGAAGCTGTCGTGGCACGCCTTGCAGCTGGCGGCAGCCGGGCCGAAGGCGGCCTTGAGCTGGTCCAGGTTGCCGGACTTGGCCGCAGCCGCGAGCTTGACCGTCTCGGCCTGCATCTTCTCCGACAGGTCCTGGAACTTGGCCTGCTCCTTCCAGATTTCAGGCTTGGCCTTTCCACCTTCCGTGCCCGCGCCGAACGCGGCCCAAGGCAGCTTGGCCATGAAGGCCACCACCTCGGCGTTTTCCTGGGCCGCCTTGGCATCGAAGGGGATCTTTCCGTTCGCCATGGCGCCCAGGCGCCCGAAGTGCTGACCCAGCACGGCGAGCGCGCCCTGGCGGTACTTGATGGCGTCTTCGGACTTGGCGAACTGTGCGGACGCGGGCAGCGCCGTGGCGGCCACCAGGGCGGCCAGCGCCCATGCAGAAACTTTCTTCATCGTGGTTTTCCTTTGGGAGTGTGGGGAAATCTGCCGGGCCAGTATGGCAGCGGCGTCTTGCCGGCGCCGCTTTGATTGACCACGGCCAGGGTGCATTCCTGGTCCTCGCAGGAATGCGGGGCGGCACAATGCCCTATCCCCATCCCAGCTTTCATGCCATGGCACAAGAATCGACCGCACAAGGCGCCGCCAAGCACAAGGTCCGCATCTGGGACCTGCCCACCCGGCTGTTTCACTGGCTGCTGGCCGCAACGGTGGTCGGCCTGGTCGTGACGGCCAAGCTGGGCGGCAATGCCATGAACTGGCATCTGCTGCTGGGCCATGCCATGCTGGCCCTGCTGCTGTTCCGCCTGCTTTGGGGCCTGGTGGGCGGCCGCTGGTCGCGCTTTGCCAGCTTCATCCACGCGCCCGCCACCGTGCTGCGCCATGTGCGGGGACAAGGAACGGAAAGCGACAGCGCAGGCCACAGCCCGCTGGGCGCCCTGTCCGTGTTTGCCATGCTGGCCGTGCTGATCGCCCAGGTGGGCAGCGGGTTGCTCAGCGACGACGAGATTGCTTTCTCCGGGCCGCTGGGCCGCTTTGTATCGGGCGACACCGTGGCACAGGCCACCGCCTACCACGCGCACTGGGGGCAGTATCTGCTGTACGCGCTGGTGGCCCTGCACCTGTTGGCCATCCTGTTCTATGCCTGGCGCGGACGGGGTCTGGTGCGCGCCATGGTGACGGGAGACAAGCACTTGCCCGAACGCCTGCCCTCTTCACGCGACACGGCAGCCAGCCGCCTGTTGGCATTGGTCCTGGCGTTGGTGGCGGGCGCCGCCGCATGGTGGGTGCAGCAGCTGGGGGGTGCTTTCTGACGGCGTGGCCAGACGTTGCCAGCTTGCCGCTACACTGCGTTTTCCGTCGTTTTAGCCAAGTGCCCGTGGACAAGCCTGCTGTCGCCTTGCTGGCGCCGAATCCCCTGGAAGACATGGACGAAGTCCGCCAGATCTTCCAGGAGTACGCCGCAAGCCTGGATGTCGATCTGCAATTTCAAGATTTCGAGGCCGAGATCGCCGATCTGCCTGGCGACTACGCATCGCCGCGCGGCCACATCCTGCTGGCCAAGGTCGATGGCGCCGTGGCCGGCTGCTGCGCCTTGCGCCCGCTGGACAACTGCGATTACGCCAACGCCGCCGAGATGAAGCGCCTGTTCGTGCGCAAGGCCTTTCGCGGTTTCGGCCTGGGCCGCCAGCTCGCCGAAGCCATGCTCGATGTGGCGCGCCAGGCCGGCTATGACCATGTGCTGCTGGACACGCTGGACGACATGGAGTCGGCACGCGCCCTCTACACAGATCTGGGCTTCGAGGAAATCCCGCCCTACTATCACAACCCCATCGCAGGGGCGCATTACCTCAAGGCCGATATCTTCTAGGCCCGGCTGAGGCAGCCCCCTGAAACACAAAAAGGCATTGCACCTGGGTGCAATGCCTTTTTTCGCAAAAGCGCGGTGCCCAGGCCCGGCAGGCCTGCAGCACGATCAGGATCAGGCCTTGGCCTGGCCCAGCAGGGTGGCAGCGTCGCTGACTTCGAACTTGCCAGGGCCTTCCACGTTCAGCGTGGCGACCTTGCCGTCCTTGACCAGCATGGAGTAGCGGTTGCTGCGCAGGCCCAGGCCCTTGCCGTTCAGGTCCAGCGTCAGGCCGGTGGCCTTGGCGAAGGCGGCATCGCCGTCGGCCAGCATGCGCACCTTGCCGTCGGTCTTCTGGTCACGGGCCCACGCGCCCATCACGAAGGCGTCGTTGACCGACAGGCACCAGATCTCGTCCACGCCGGCAGCCTTGAAGGCTTCGGCCTGCTCCACGAAGCCGGGCACATGCTTGGCCGAGCAGGTGGGAGTGAATGCGCCGGGCACGGCGAAGACCGCGATGGTCTTGCCGGCAGCGGCTTCGGGCAGCTTCACGGGGTTGGGGCCGATGCTGCAGCCATTGCCTTCGACTTCCACGTATTCCATCAGGGTGGCAGCGGGCAGGGCATCTCCGACTTTGATCATCTCTATCTCCTTTGTAGTGCAAAACCGGGGGCTGCCGAAATGGCGGTCCCCAAACGAAAAAACGACCCACATTGTGGGTCGTTTCCTGTGGCCTTGCAGCCGGTGGGCCTGTGTAGGCTTACACCAGAGCAGCCTTTTGCACCAAGCGGGTAGCAACCCAGTTCTTGGTCTTGGACAGCGGGCGGCTTTCCGTGATTTCAACCACGTCGCCCAGCTTGTATTCACCTTGCTCGTCGTGAGCGTGGTACTTGCTGGACTTGATCATGATCTTGTCATAGATCGGGTGCTTGACGCGGCGTTCAACCATGACCGTCACGGTCTTGGCACGCTTGTCGCTGACCACCTTGCCAATCAAGGTGCGCTTGAGGGATTTTTTAGCTTCCGTCATGTCGGCTTCCTGATTACTTGGCAGCTTGCTTTTCAGCAAGGATGGTCTTGGCGCGGGCGATGTCACGGCGCGTGGTACGCAGCGTGTTCGTGTTACCCAGCTGTTGCGTAGCCTTTTGCATACGCAGGCCAAAGTGAGCCTTTTGCAGGGACTTCACTTCGGCTTCCAGGCCGGCAACGTCTTTTTGGCGGAGTTCAGCAGCTTTCGTCATGTTGTTCTCCTTAGGCACCAATTTGACGGGACACGAAGGTCGTACGCAGCGGCAGCTTTGCAGCGGCCAGGCGGAACGCTTCACGAGCCAGCTCTTCAGGGACGCCCACGATTTCGTAGAGCACCTTGCCGGGCTGGATTTCGGCCACGTAGTACTCGGGGTTGCCCTTACCGTTACCCATACGCACTTCTGCGGGCTTGGTAGAGATTGGCTTGTCCGGGAACACGCGGATCCAGATACGACCGCCACGCTTGACGTGACGCGAGATCGCGCGGCGAGCCGCTTCGATCTGACGCGCCGTCAAGCGACCACGGTCAGTGGACTTCAGGCCGAAGTCACCGAAAGCAACGGAGTTACCACGCGTTGCGATACCGGTGTTGCGACCCTTTTGCTCCTTGCGGTATTTGCGGCGAGCAGGTTGCAGCATCTTTATTCTCCTTTACCGTCCGCTGCTGTAGCGGGCGCGTCAGTCTTGCGAACGCGCTTAACGGAATCAGCGCCAGCGCCGGCGGGCTTATCGCTGCCGTCAGCAGGTGCTGCGTTAGCGCCTGCGGGGCGGCGGGCACCACGGCCAGCACCGTCACGACGACCATCGCCGCGACCATCACGGCGGGGGCCGCGAGGACGACGTTCTTCTTCGGGGCGGGGGGTCTCGGCTGCCGGCAGGTCGTTACGACCCAGCGTGTCACCCTTGTAGACCCAGACCTTCACACCGATCACACCGTAGGTCGTCTTGGCTTCGGAGAAGCCATAGTCGATGTCGGCGCGCAGTGTGTGAAGTGGCACACGGCCTTCGCGATACCACTCGCAACGTGCAATTTCGATACCGTTCAGACGGCCCGAAGACATGATCTTGATGCCTTGGGCACCCAGACGCATGGCGTTTTGCATTGCACGCTTCATGGCGCGGCGGAACATGATGCGCTTTTCGAGCTGCTGGCAGATCGAATCGGCGATCAGCTTGGCATCGATTTCAGGCTTGCGCACTTCTTCGATGTTCACAGCCACGGGCACGCCCAGACGGGTTGCGAGTTCCTTCTTCAGGTTCTCGATGTCCTCGCCCTTCTTGCCGATCACGACACCAGGACGTGCCGAGAAGATCGTGATGCGGGCGTTCTTTGCAGGACGCTCGATCAGGATGCGCGACACGGCGGCATTCTTCAGCTTGGCCTTCAGGAACTCGCGCACCTTGATGTCTTCGGCCAGCATGCCGGCGAAGTCACGGTTGCTTGCGTACCAACGGCTGGCCCAGTTGCGGCTAACAGCCAGGCGGAAGCCGGTAGGATGGATTTTCTGTCCCATATTCTTCCCAGGCCTTTCAGTTGCCAACCGTCACGTACACGTGGCACGTGGGCTTGCTGATGCGATTGCCGCGGCCCTTTGCACGCGCGGTGAAGCGCTTGAGCGTGGTGCCTTGTTCGACGAAGATGGTCTTGACCTTCAGTTCGTCGATGTCGGCGCCGTCGTTGTGCTCGGCGTTGGCGATGGCGGACTCGAGCACCTTCTTGATGATCACGGCAGCTTTTTTCTGCGTGAACGTCAGGATGTTCAGGGCTTGGTCCACTTTCTTGCCGCGGATCAGGTCCGCGACCAGGCGACCCTTGTCCACAGACAGGCGGACGCCACGGAGAACAGCACGTGTTTCAGACATGTTCTATTCCTTACTTCTTGGCTTTTTTGTCCGCCGGGTGACCCTTGAAGGTACGGGTCAGCGCGAATTCGCCGAGCTTGTGGCCGACCATCTGGTCAGTCACATACACGGGCACGTGCTGCTTGCCGTTGTGCACGGCGATGGTCAGACCGATGAACTCGGGCAGAACCATGGAGCGACGCGACCAGGTCTTGACGGGCTTCTTGTCCTTGGTGGCGACGGCCTTTTCGGCCTTTGCCAGCAAGTGATGGTCAACAAACGGACCCTTTTTAAGAGAACGAGTCATTTGCTACCCTTTACTTCTTGCGACGCGACACAATCATCGACTGCGTGCGCTTGTTGTTACGGGTACGGTAGCCCTTCGTCAGGTTGCCCCATGGGTCAACAGCGTGACGACCTTCACCGGTCTTGCCTTCACCGCCACCGTGCGGGTGATCGACAGGGTTCATCACCACGCCGCGAACGGTCGGGCGAATACCCATCCAACGCTTCACACCGGCCTTGCCCAGACGGCGCAGGCTGTGTTCTTCGTTGGCGACTTCACCGATGGTTGCGCGGCATTCGATGTGCACCTTGCGCACTTCGCCGGAACGCATACGCACTTGGGCGTAGATGCCTTCACGGGCCAGCAGCGTAGCCGACGTACCTGCCGAACGGGCGATCTGCGCGCCAGCGCCGATCTTCAGTTCGATGCAGTGGATGGTCGAACCCACGGGGATGTTGCGGATCGGCAGGGTGTTGCCCACGCGGATCGGGGCTTCCGAACCGCTGACGATCGTTGCGCCGACTTCCAGGTTGCGCGGAGCAATGATGTAGCGACGCTCGCCGTCGGCATAGCACACCAGAGCGATGTGGGCCGTACGGTTGGGGTCGTACTCAATGCGCTCGACCTTGGCGGGGATGCCGTCCTTGGTGCGCTTGAAGTCCACCACGCGATAGTGGTGCTTGTGGCCACCGCCCTTGTGACGGGTGGTGATGTGACCGTTGTTGTTACGGCCCGACTTCTGGTGCTGAGGCTCCAGCAGGGGGGCGAAACCTGCACCCTTGTGCAGATGGTCACGCGTGACCTTGACCGTGCCGCGTTGGCCGGGGGTCGTCGGTTTGAGCTTGATAACAGCCATGATTACGCAGCCTCCCCGGACAGGTTCAGCTCTTGACCGGGCTTGAGCATCACGTAGGCCTTGCGAACGTGGTCGCGGCGGCCAGTGGTCTTGCCAAAGCGCTTGGTCTTGCCCTTGATGTTCACCACGGAGACACCAGCAACTTCCACCTTGAACATCAGTTCCACGGCGGCCTTGATTTCATGCTTGGTGGCGCTCTGCAGCACCTTGAACGTCACGGCGTTGGACTTCTCGGCAACCATGGTGGCCTTTTCGGACACGATGGGAGCAACCAACACCTGCATCAGACGACCTTCGTCAAACTTGAGCGTGCTCATTCGAACATCTCCTTGAGTTTGTCGATCGCACCCTTGGTGACGAGCACTTTCTTGTAGTGCACCAGCGACACGGGGTCGGCGTAGCGCGGCTCGACCACGAACACGTTCTTCAGATTGCGGGAAGCCAGGTACAGGTTCTCGTCGACTTCTTCAGCGATCACCATGACCGATTCCAGGTTCATGGCCTTGAACTTGTCGGCCAGCACCTTGGTCTTGGGGCTTTCGAGCTTGAGCGAGTCCACCACGGCCAGACGGCCTTCGCGGGCCAGCTGCGACAGGATGGCAACCATACCGGCGCGGTACATCTTCTTGTTGATCTTCTGCGTGAAGTTTTCTTCAGGCAGATTCGGGAAGATGCGGCCGCCGCCACGCCACAGAGGCGAGGAAGACATACCGGCACGAGCACGGCCGGTGCCCTTTTGCTTGAACGGCTTGGCAGTCGTGTGACGAACCTGCTCGCGGTCCTTCTGAGCGCGAGTGCCCTGACGTGCGTTGGCACGGTAGGCGATCACGATCTGGTGGACGAGGTCTTCGTTGAATTCACGACCGAAAACAGTCTCGGGCGCATCGAACTTGGATGCGGCCTGGCCTTGTTCATTCAGGAGTTCGAGCTGCATTAGTTCGCTCCCTTGGAAGCTTTGGCCTTGATGGCGGGGCGCACCGTCACGAAGCCACCCTTGGAGCCCGGAACAGCGCCCTTGATCAAGAGCAGTTGGCGTGCTTCGTCAATGCGAACCACGTCGAGATTTTGGGTGGTGATGGTTTCATCGCCCATGTGACCGGTCATCTTCTTGCCCGGGAACACGCGACCTGGATCCTGGGCCATCGAGATGGAACCGGGAACATTGTGCGAACGGCTGTTGCCGTGCGAGGCGCGCTGCGAGCGGAAGTTGTGACGCTTGATGGTGCCGGCGAAGCCCTTACCGATGGAAGTGCCTTGCACGTCCACCTTCTGGCCCACCGAGAACAGCTCGGCGACGGGCAGGACGGAGCCTGCGGCGTACTTGCCAGCGGTTTCTTCGGTCACGCGGAATTCACCCATCACTTCACCGGCTTCGACACCTGCCTTGGCAAGGTGGCCGGCTTCTGGCTTGGTCACGCGAGATGCCTTGCGCGAACCGAAAGTGACCTGCAGGGCCACGTAGCCATCGTTCTCTTGGGTTTTGACCTGAGTCACACGGTTGTTGGACACATCCACCACCGTGACGGGCACTGCGTCCCCGTCATCGGTGAACAGACGCATCATGCCCACCTTGCGACCCAGCAACCCGAGGGAGTTGCTCAGACTCATTTGTTTGCTCCAAAACTTTCGCCGCTGAAACTGCAATTGGCCCAGCGTTGCGCTCCCGCCCCAGATGTCCAAGGCCTTGCGCACGAAAGAAGGTTGATAAAACTTCGCTCAAGAAAGGCGAAGCCCCAAATTTTAACGCGAACTGCCTTTTCAAGCAAGTTCGCGTTAAATCAAAGCCCTTCAACAGCCCCGCAAGGGGCCGTGAAGTTCTTATTGCAGCTTGATCTCGACGTCCACGCCTGCGGGCAGGTCCAGCTTCATCAGAGCGTCAACCGTCTTGTCAGTCGGGTCAACGATGTCCATCAGGCGCTGGTGAGTGCGGATTTCGAACTGGTCGCGGCTGGTCTTGTTGACGTGCGGCGAGCGCAGGATGTCGAAACGCTTCATGCGTGTCGGCAGGGGCACGGGGCCCTTGACGATCGCGCCGGTGCGCTTGGCAGTGTCAACGATTTCAGCAGCCGACTGGTCGATCAGCTTGTAGTCAAACGCCTTCAGGCGGATGCGGATTTTTTGCTTGGACATTGTGTATTCCTAGTTTTCCAAGAATTACGCAATGATCTTTGCAACCACGCCAGCGCCCACGGTACGGCCACCTTCGCGGATAGCGAAGCGCAGACCTTCTTCCATGGCGATGGGGGCGATCAGCTTGACGGTGATCGACACGTTATCGCCAGGCATCACCATTTCCTTGTCGGCGGGCAGCTCGATGGAGCCGGTCACGTCGGTCGTACGGAAATAGAACTGGGGACGGTAGTTGTTGAAGAACGGAGTGTGGCGACCACCTTCGTCCTTGGACAGCACGTACACCTCAGCCGTGAAGTGGGTGTGGGGCTTGATGGAGCCGGGCTTGCACAGCACTTGGCCGCGTTCCACGTCTTCACGCTTGGTGCCGCGCAGCAGCAGACCCACGTTGTCGCCAGCTTGACCTTGGTCCAGCAGCTTGCGGAACATTTCCACGCCGGTGACGATGGTCTTCTGGGTGTCGCGGATACCGACGATTTCGATTTCTTCGCCGACCTTGATGATGCCGCGCTCGATACGGCCAGTCACCACGGTGCCACGGCCAGAGATCGAGAACACGTCTTCCACGGGCATTGCGAAGGCACCGTCCACAGCGCGCTCGGGCGTGGGGATGTAGGAGTCCAGTGCTTCAGCCAGGCGCAGGATGGCAGGTTCGCCCTTGTCGGACTGGTCGCCTTCCAGGGCCAGCTTGGCCGAGCCACGGATGATGGGGGTGTCGTCGCCGGGGAAGTCGTACTTGGCAAGCAGCTCGCGCACTTCCATTTCGACCAGTTCCAGCAGCTCTTCGTCGTCCACCATGTCGCACTTGTTCAGGAACACGATGATGTAGGGCACGCCCACCTGACGGGCCAGCAGGATGTGCTCGCGGGTCTGGGGCATGGGGCCGTCAGCGGCCGAGCACACCAGGATGGCGCCGTCCATTTGAGCAGCGCCGGTGATCATGTTCTTGACGTAGTCGGCGTGGCCGGGGCAGTCAACGTGAGCGTAGTGGCGACCGGCCGTTTCGTACTCGACGTGGGCGGTGTTGATCGTGATGCCGCGAGCCTTTTCTTCAGGTGCTGCGTCGATCTGGTCGTAAGCCTTGGCTTCGCCGCCGAACTTCTTGGACAGAACGGTAGCGATAGCAGCCGTCAGGGTTGTCTTGCCGTGGTCCACGTGACCGATGGTGCCAACGTTGACGTGCGGCTTGTTCCGCTGGAATTTTTCTTTTGCCATGATTTCTCCGAAAGAGCAAAACCTGTGTGATGTTTAAGGTCTGCACCCCATTGCTTGGTCGCCCCGCACAGGTGACAGGGCGGCATGGGATCGCAGACCGGCAAAAACCGCAGCACCCCGGCGCCAAAACGCCTGGGTGCTGCGATTCAAAAGCCTTCAATTATACAAAAAAGCTTACTTCGAGCGAGCAGCAACGATGGCTTCAGCCACGTTACGGGGAGCTTCAGAGTAGTGCTTGAACTCCATCGTGTACGTAGCGCGGCCTTGCGTCTGCGAGCGCAGCGACGTGGCGTAGCCGAACATTTCCGACAGAGGCACTTCAGCCTTGATGGACTTGCCGCCGCCGGCCATGTCGTCCATGCCCTGCACCATGCCGCGACGCGAGGACAGATCGCCCATCACGGTACCGGCGTAGTCTTCGGGCGTCTCGACTTCCACAGCCATCATGGGTTCCAGGATGACGGGGCTGGCCTTGCGGGCAGCTTCCTTGAAACCGAAGATGGCGGCCATCTTGAACGCCATTTCGTTCGAGTCCACATCGTGGTACGAACCGAAGGTCAGCGTGACCTTCACGTCCACGACGGGGTAGCCAGCCAGCACGCCGGAAGTCAGCGCTTCGATCACGCCCTTCTCGACTGCGGGGATGTATTCGCGAGGAACCACACCGCCCTTGATGGCGTCGACGAACTCGAAGCCCTTACCGGGTTCCTGGGGTTCGACCGTGAACACCACGTGGCCGTACTGGCCCTTACCACCGGACTGGCGAACGAACTTGCCGTCCACGTCCACAACCTTCTGGCGAATGGTTTCGCGGTAGGCAACCTGGGGCTTGCCCACGTTGGCTTCCACGTTGAATTCGCGCTTCATGCGGTCAACGATGATTTCCAGGTGCAGCTCGCCCATGCCGGCGATGATGGTCTGGCCCGATTCTTCGTCGGTACGCACGCGGAACGACGGATCTTCGGCAGCCAGGCGCGACAGGGCGATGCCCATCTTTTCCTGGTCGGCCTTGGACTTGGGCTCCACGGCCTGTGCAATCACGGGCTCGGGGAAGACCATGCGTTCCAGCACGATGGGGGCGTCCACGGAGCACAGCGTTTCGCCGGTCGTCACGTCCTTCAGGCCCACGCAGGCAGCGATGTCGCCGGCGCGGATTTCTTCGACTTCCACGCGCTCGTTGGCCATCATCTGCACGATACGGCCGATGCGTTCCTTCTTGCCCTTGACCGAGTTGAACACGGTGTCGCCCTTGGTCAGGACGCCCGAGTACACACGCACGAAGGTCAGCTGACCGACGAACGGGTCGGTCATCAGCTTGAAGGCCAGTGCCGCAAACTTTTCACCGTCGTCGGCCTTGCGGCTGAGCTTGGTTTCTTCGTTTTCGGGATCGGTACCGGTGACGTCAGGGATGTCCACAGGCGCCGGCAGGTAGTCGATCACGGCGTCCAGCATGCGCTGCACACCCTTGTTCTTGAAAGCGGTACCGCACAGCATGGGCTGGATTTCGGTAGCCAGCGTACGAGCGCGCAGGCCGGCCTTCACGTCTTCTTCGGACAGAGTACCTTCTTCCAGGTACTTGTTCATCAGCTCTTCGCTGGCTTCAGCGGCGGCTTCCACGAGGTTCTCACGCCACTTGTTGGCGGTCTCCACCAGCTCGGCGGGGATCTCGTGGTATTCGAACTTCATGCCTTGCGAGGCTTCGTCCCAGATGATGGCCTTCATCTTGACGAGGTCGACCACGCCCTTGAAGTTGTCTTCGGCGCCGATCGGGATCACGACGGGCACGGGGTTGGCCTTCAGGCGCAGCTTCATCTGGTCAACGACCTTGAAGAAGTTGGCGCCGGTACGGTCCATCTTGTTCACGAAGGCCAGACGGGGCACCTTGTACTTGTTGGCTTGGCGCCACACGGTTTCCGACTGGGGCTGCACGCCGCCCACGGCGCAGTACACCATGCAGGCGCCGTCCAGCACGCGCATGGAACGCTCCACCTCAATGGTGAAGTCCACGTGGCCGGGGGTGTCGATGATGTTGAAACGGTGTTCGGGGTAGGACAGGTCCATGCCCTTCCAGAAGCAGGTCACTGCAGCGGAAGTGATGGTGATGCCGCGCTCTTGCTCTTGCTCCATCCAGTCGGTCGTAGCAGCGCCGTCGTGCACTTCGCCCAGCTTGTGGGTCACACCGGTATAGAACAGGATACGTTCAGTGGTGGTGGTTTTGCCTGCGTCGATGTGGGCGGAGATACCGATGTTGCGGTAGCGCTCGATGGGGGTCTTGCGAGCCATGATGGATCCTTGATCGTATGGAGGGAGTCTCTGCCCGTTCCAGCCTCATGGTGCAGACGGACAGCAGTCTTATCTGGGGATGCTCCTAATCGAGACAAGGCCGCAGGCAAAAATGCATGCGGCCTGTCTGATCGGGAGCGAAGTGCTCTTAGAAGCGGAAGTGGCTGAATGCCTTGTTGGCTTCGGCCATGCGGTGAACTTCGTCACGGCGCTTCATGGCGCCGCCACGGCCTTCGGTGGCCTCGAGCAGCTCGTTGGCCAGGCGCTGGGCCATGGACTTCTCGCCGCGCTTGCGGGCGGCTTCCTTCAGCCAACGCATGGACAGAGCCAGGCGACGCACGGGGCGCACTTCGACGGGCACTTGGTAGTTGGCACCGCCAACACGGCGGGACTTCACTTCGACCATGGGCTTGACGTTGTTGATGGCAACAACGAAGGCTTCCAGCGGGTCTTTGTCAGGGTGCTTCTTTTGAATCAGGTCCAGGGCACCGTAGATGATGCGTTCTGCGACCGCCTTCTTGCCGCCTTCCATGATCACGTTCATGAACTTGGACAGCTCGACATTGCCGAACTTGGGATCCGGCAGGATTTCACGTTTGGGGACTTCGCGACGACGTGGCATTTTTTACCTCTATCTTGCTTCAGTTGGCATCTTTTCAGACACCGCGAGAGTCAACAGGACTCCCACTTACTCGACCCGCGCAAAACACTTGCGTTTGGGGTCACTACGCTGAATCTCGCGCCACGCGGGATACAGCACCTTCCTCGAAAAAACGCAGGGCTTACTTGGCCTTGGGCTTCTTCGCGCCGTACTTGGAACGGGATTGCTTGCGGTCCTTGACGCCTTGCAGGTCAAGGGAGCCACGCACGATGTGGTAACGCACACCGGGCAAGTCCTTCACACGGCCGCCGCGCACCAGAACAACGCTGTGCTCTTGCAGGTTGTGGCCTTCACCACCGATGTAGGAGATGACCTCGAAGCCGTTGGTCAGGCGCACCTTGGCAACCTTACGCAGAGCGGAGTTAGGCTTCTTAGGCGTCGTGGTGTACACACGGGTGCACACGCCGCGGCGCTGAGGGCAGTTTTCCATAGCAGGGCTCTTGGATTTGACAACTTCGACCGTGCGGCCCTGACGCACGAGTTGGTTAATGGTTGGCATTAATAAACGTCCCTAAACGTGAATTGCTTGCGAAAAGCGAAAACGTGAATCCCTTCGGAAATTCCGAAAAGCCCTCGACTGTACCAGCTTGCGGGAGATCGCACAACTGCACCCTCTCCAAGCCAGTACGCGAGGGCCTGCGCGACAGGCGCGGGGCTTACTTGATCCAGAGGCGGATCGCATCCCAGGCACGGCCGAAGAAGCCCGCCTGCTCCACGCCTTCCAGCGCCACCAGCGGCACTTCGGCCACGGTGTCGGCACCCATCTTGACCTTGAGCGTGCCCATGGCCTGGCCCTTGGTGAACGGGGCGATCAGCGGGTCCTGGCGCACGACTTCGGTGCTCAGCTTGCCGCCGCTGCCGGCCGGCACGGTGACCACGATGGGCGTGGTGCGGCCGATCTTGACGGTGTTCGCCTTGCCCTTCCAGACTTCGGGCGTGGCCACGGCCTGCTCGGCATCGAACAGCTTGACCGAATCGAAGGCCGCATAGCCCCAGTTCAGCAGCTTCTGGCTTTCATTGGCACGCGCGTTCTCGCTGGCCGCGCCCAGCACGATGGAGATCAGGCGGCGGCTGCCCACGTTGGGCAGATCGCGCTTGGCGGTGGCCACCAGGCAGTAGCCGGCGGCGGCCGTGTGGCCGGTCTTGAGGCCATCGACGGTCGGGTCGCGGAACAGCAGCGAGTTGCGGTTGGTGCCGTTGGAGGCCGGCGTGCCCGGATAGAAGTACTTCTTGGTCGAGTAGTAGTGCATGTACTCGGGGAAGTCCTGCATCAGGCGCTGGGCGAGGATGGACAGGTCGCGTGCCGTGGTCAGGTGACCGGGCTCGGTCAGGCCTTCGGGGTTCTTGTAGCTGGTGTTCTTCATGCCCAGCGCCTTGGCCTGCTCGTTCATGAGCCGCACGAAGTTCTCGGCCGAGCCGCCCACGCCTTCGGCCAGGGCCATGGTGGCGTCGTTGCCGGACTGCACGATCATGCCCTTCACCAGGTCATCGACCGGCACCTGCATCTTGGGGTCGATGAACATGCGCGAGCCGGGCATCTTCCAGGCGCGCTCGCTCACGGGCAGGCGCTGCTCCAGCGTGATCTTCTTGGCGCGCAGCGCGTCGAAGACCAGGTAGCCGGTCATCAGCTTGGTCAGCGAGGCCTGCTCGATGGGCGCATCGATGTCCTTGGCGCCCAGCACCTGGTTGGCGGTGACATCGACCAGCAGATAGTTGCGCGCCGCGATTTCGGGCGGCTGGGGCGGGGTGATCTGCGCCAGCGCCAGGGCCGGCGCCATGGCGGCCGCCAGTGCCAGGACTCGCAGCGTGGAGGAAAGTGGCTTCATGAGGAAAACTCTCGCTAAAGGGCAGGGAATGCAGGAAAGGCGAAAACATGCCCGCCCGATGGGGCAGGCCTGTTGAGCAGCGGCGCGGGCCGCTAGGGGAGTGAGCGCAAATGGCGGACCACGAGGCTTTTGAGCAGCGGCAATTGTCCGTGAAAGAAATGACCGCCCCCGGGCACGACGGTAACAGGCAGTATCTGCGGGCGCGCCCAGTCCATGACGGCAGACAGCGGCACCGTGTCATCGGCTTCGCCGTGCACCACCAGGGTCCGGTCATGGGCTTCGGGCGGGACAGGCGCCACGGTGAAACGGCTGGCCGCCGTTCCCACCAGCACCGCCTTTTCCACCCGGCCCTCGTTCCAGAGCTCCGCCAGCACATGGCTGGTGACGAAGGCTCCGAAGGAGAAGCCGGCCAGCGCGATCGGTCCTTCGGGGGCGACCTGGCGGACCACGGACAGCATGTCCTGGGCCTCGCCGACGCCTGCGTCGTGCTCGCCGGCACTGGCGCCCACGCCGCGGAAGTTGAATCGCACGGCCGTGTAGCCGCACTGCACGAAGGCACGCGCCAGGGTCTGCACCACCTTGTTGTCCATGGTGCCGCCGAACAGCGGATGGGGGTGGGCGATGATGGCCACGCCGCGCGGCGGTGCATCGGCGGCCGGCGCATCGCGCAGGGCCTCCACGGCCCCGGCAAGGCCGGTCAAGGTCAAACGTTCGGTCTGCGCATTCACAATCGCTATCCTAGTAGTAGCAGCCAATCCAAGCTGACAAAGCACTGATGCCCGGAAAGGCCCAAAGTTCCAGCCGGTGCTCAGCGGCCCACGTCGGGCGGCAGCAGCAGGCGCTCCACGGGCTGGCCGTTCTTGAGGTGGGACTCGACGATCTCGTCGATGTCGGACTCGTCCACGAAGGTGTACCAGGTGCCTTCGGGGTAGACCACGGCCACGGGACCGCCCGCGCAGCGGTCCAGGCAGCCGGCCTTGTTCACGCGCACCTGGCACTTGCCGGCCAGGCCCAGCTGCTTGACCTGCTTCTTGCAGTGGTCAAAGCCCGCCTTGGCGCCGTGCAGCGCACAGCAGTCCTCGCCGTTGGGCCTCTCGTTGAGGCAAAAGAAGATGTGGCGCGCATAGTAGTTGCCTGCGCCTTGCTGGCCGCTGTCGGCCCCGGGACGTGGGTGTTCGCTCATGGAGCGGATTCTAGGCCTGCGGCACTGCAGGCGCCGGGGGCGGTGCCGCATCGCGGCGCGCCAGCCTGAGCAGCACATAGACCAGGGTCGCATAGGGCCACAGCCAGCCCAGCCACTGGCCCAGCCCGTAGAAGCGGATGAAGCGGCCCTGCTCCCAGGCCTGCAGCGTTTCCGAGAAATAGGCGCTGGTGGGCGCCTGGTTCAGGATGCTCAATTGCAGCACCAGCACCAGCAGCAAGAGGGCCGCACAGGCCCGGCGCGGCAGCGGCATGGCCACCATGGCCAGGCCCAGGCCACCCCACACGCCCATGCGCACCGGCAGGTCCACCCACTCCCAGGCATGGGCCGGCCCCCAGCTCAGCGCAGCCGACAGTGCCGAGACACCGATGCCGATCACCACCGCAGAGCCCGCCAGCATGGCGCGCCGGCCCATGTGGCGCATCACGCAGTAGGCCAGCAGACAGGGCACCCACAGGCCCAGCATCACGCACAGCATCTCGGTCACGGGCGACAGCGGCGTCAGGGCCGACTCGCGCAGCGGCAGCCACATGAGGAAGGGCGTGCCTTCGAGCAGATCCAGCAGCCCCTGCTCCAGCCGCTCCAGCACCTGGCCCAGGCCAAAGGGCACGGCGGCGGGAAAGAGCAGCGCCCAGGGCCACAGCGCCAGCAGAACCATGGCGCCGCCGCCGTCCTCGCCCAGCCAGTGGGTGCGAAAGGCGCTCCAGCGCGCCAGCGCGCCCAGCCGCTCCAGCAGCAGCGCCACCAGCGCCCCCAGCAGGGTGCCGCCCGCATTGAGCACCAGGTCCAGGTTGGAGGGAACGCGCCGCGGCAGGTAGATCTGCAGGAACTCCATGCCCAGCGACAGCAGCGTGCCTGCCAGCGCTGCCAGCGGCACGGCCGCGCGCGGGCTGCCGCTGCGCACCAGGGCCAGCGCCAGGAAAAAGCCCAGCGGCGCGTAGCCGACGATATTGATGTTGATGTCGAACCAGGTCCAGTACGGCGGCGGGATCTTTGCCGTCAGGAAGACCAGCGGGTCAATGCCCTGGGCACGCCAGCCATCGAAAGGAAACAGGCTGGCGAAAACGATGAGCACCGCATAGACCAGTGCCAGCGGCCAGGCCGAAGTCTTTTGCACCACGCCCTGCCTCCCTCTTCGTTGGATCGGTTTCTCAGAAAGGTTTGACGACCACCAGGATGACGATGGCCACCAGCAGCAGCACCGGCACCTCGTTGAAGAAGCGGAACCAGCGGTGGCTGTGCTGGTCCCGGTTGTCGATCAGCTTGCGCAGCAGGCGCGCGCAGGCGTGGTGGTAGCCGATGACCAGCAGCACGCCGGCCAGCTTGGCATGCATCCAGCCGTTGCCCGGCCCCTTGCCGATGCCGTAGCCCAGGTACAGCCACAGGCCCAGGCCCAGTGCGGGCACGGCCAGCAGCGTGGTGAAGCGCAGCAGCTTGCGTGCCATCAGCAGCAGGCGCTCGCGCTCGGCCACCGAGCCGGGCGTGACCATGGCCACGTTGACGAAGATGCGAGGCAGATAGAACAGGCCCGCGAACCAGCTTGCCACGAAAACGATATGAAAGGCTTTGACCCACAGCATGCGGGCAGTGTACGTGCGTACAGGGGTGCGCCAGGCTGCGCAGGCGCAAAAGCCGAGTCCCGCGTGCCGGCGTCGTCGCAAGGGTTGCGGGGCCTGCGGCGGGAATGGGGCACAATTTTCGGCATGCATCTGTCCAGCCCCACCCCCTTCCCGCACAACCGCCCCCGCCGCCTGCGCCGCGACGCCTTCACGCGCAATCTGGTGCGCGAGAACGTGCTCACGGCCCATGACTTCATCTACCCCGTGTTCGTGCACGAAGGCACGAACCAGCGCGAGGCCGTGCCCTCCATGCCCGGCGTGGACCGCCTGAGCCTGGACCTGCTGCTGCCCGTGGCCGAGCAGTGCGTGCAGCTGGAGATCCCGTTCCTGGCGCTGTTCCCCGCCATCGAGACCTCGCTGAAGACGCCCGACGGCAAGGAGGCACTCAACCCCGACGGCCTGATCCCGCGCGTGGTGCGTGCGCTCAAGAAGGAATTCCCGCAACTGGGCGTGATGACCGACGTGGCCCTGGACCCCTACACCAGCCACGGCCAGGACGGCATCCTGGATGAGTCCGGCTACATCATCAACGACGAGACCGTGCAGGTCCTGGTGGGCCAGGCCCTGAACCATGCCGAGGCCGGCGTGGACATGGTGGCGCCCAGCGACATGATGGACGGCCGCATCGGCGCCATCCGCGAGGCGCTGGAGGCCCACGGCCACATCCACACCCGCATCATGGCCTACAGCGCCAAGTACGCCAGCGCCTTCTACGGACCGTTTCGCGATGCCGTGGGCACGCGCGGCGCGCTGGGCAAGGCCGACAAGAACGTCTACCAGATGGACCCCGCCAACACCGACGAGGCCCTGCGCGAAGTCGCCCAGGACCTGGCCGAAGGCGCCGACATGGTCATGGTCAAGCCCGGCATGCCGTACCTGGACGTGGTGCGCCGCGTCAAGGACGAGTTCGGCGTGCCCACCTTCGCCTACCAGGTCAGCGGCGAGTACGCCATGCTCAAGGCCGCCGCCGCCAACGGCTGGCTGGACCATGACCAGGTGATGATGGAATCGCTGCTGGCCTTCAAGCGCGCGGGTGCCGACGGCATCCTGACCTACTTCGCCATCGACGCCGCGCGCAAGCTGCGCGGCTGAGCGCATGCAGCCGGTGACGCCGCCCGCGGGAGCCGCTCCCGCCGCCAGGAACATGCGCATCTTCCACCTGCAGCCGGGCGGCGCCACCGAACTGGCCGCCCTGCCCGACCAGGCGCCCGCGCAGGGATTCGTCTGGATCTCCTGCACCCGCGCCACCTTGCAGGAGCGGCTGGCCGAGGTGCAGCGCACGCTGCAGCTGCTGTCGGGCCAGCAGCTGGTGGACCTGCATGTCTCGGACCTGCTCAACGCCCAGCTGCCCTCGCGCTACGACTACACCTCGCAGTACGACCTGCTGGTCTTTCGCCGCCTGGCCAGCGGGCAGGCACGTGCCGCCCCGCAGGCCGGCACGGCCTCTTCGCCTGCGGCGCAGGCGCTGCCCCCCTCACCTCCCGTGCGCCGCACAGGCCCGCCCGTGCTGCGCAACATCGACACCAGTCCCGTGGGCTTTGCCATGTTCGATCAGGTGCTGCTGTCCGTGCACCCCGACGACTGCACCGTGCGCGACGCCTATGCCGCGCGGCTGCTGGCCGCCGTGCCCAATGACCCCCGCGAGGGACGGCTGAATCCCACCTCCGGCACGCGGCTGCCTGCCAGCCCGCCCGACCTCATGCTGCGCGTGGTCAACCTCATCGTGGACGGCTTCCTGGACCTGCGCCGCGAACTGTCGCGCCAGCTAGACCATTGGCAGACCGAGCTGCTGCGCCCGCGCACGCGCTTTGCCAACTGGAGCGCCCTGCTGGACGCACGCCTGGCCCTGCACGAGCTGGACGAGGTCTGCGAAGACCAGCGCGCCGCCGTGCAGGACTGGACGGACGCGCTGGAGACATGGGCGCCGCCTGAAGATGCGGCGGCGCTGCGCGAGCTGGACCTGCTCAAGGTGCGCAGCCGCGACGTGCTGGAACACATAGAGCGCGTGGTCCACCACGTGCGGCGGCTGGAGCAAAGCACCGAGACCGTGGTGCAGATGCATTTTTCGGTGCAGAGCAACCGCACCAACGACATCATGCGCACGCTCACCGCGCTGACGGCCGTCTTCCTGCCGCTGAACCTGATTGCCGGCATCTTCGGCATGAATTTCGAATTCATCCCCCTGGTGCACAAGCAGGACGGCTTCTGGTGGGCCATGGGCTCGATGACGACGATTGCCGTGGGCCTGACCGTGTTCTTCTGGCGCAAGCGCTACATGGCGCGCACGGCGCAGGACTAGGGCCCCGCCCGCTCCAGCGGCATCCACAGCGTGAAGCGATTGCCGCCGGCCAGCGGCGCCCAGTCCAGCCGCGCCTGCAGCGCCAGCGCGCGCGTGCGCATGTTCACCAGTCCCTTGCGGCCCTCGGTGGGTGCCTGGGCGCGGTCGAAGGGGTGGCCGTCGTCCTCCACCAGCACCTGCACGCCGGCCCGGCCTTGCAGCTGGGCCTGGGCCGTGCGCACCGTGATCTCGCGCGCGCCGCTGTGCTTGATGATGTTGGTCAGCACCTCCTGCAGGATGCGCAGCACATGCAGGGCGGCCTGCGCGTCCAGCCAGGGCAGCGCGGGCAGGTCGCTGACCTCCCAGTGCAGCCGCAGCCCCGCCCCCTCCAGGCGCGGCCCCAGCCGGTAGCGCAGCCCGGCCAGCAGCGCCAGCAGGTCGCAGTCCAGCGGCTCCAGCGAATCGATGGACAGCTTCAGGTCATCGATGCACTCCTGCAGCAGCTGCACCAGGTCCACCGTGCCGGCCTGGTTGAACTCCACCACGCGCAGCGCGCTCATCAGCGAGGAGCCCACGCCGTCGTGCATCTCGCGCATCAGGCGCTGGCGCTCCTGCATCAGCGTCTGTTCGCGCTCCACGGCCAGCAGGCGCTCATGGGCCTGGGCCAGCTCGGCCTCCTGGGCCTTGAGCCGTTCCGCCAGATGCAGGTTGGCGTTCTCTGCCACGGCCAGCGCGCCGTTGTAGCGCCGGTAGGCCACCAGCAGGAACAGCGTGAACAGCCCCAGGTACACATAGGGCGTGAGGTAGATGCTCTCTATGCTGATCAGGTAGCTCTGCAGCGCCAGGTCATGGAAGCCGATGGGAAACGACAGCAGCATCCACACCGCCAGCATGGTGCTGCCGCCATCGCGCATGCGCCAGGCGCCCGCCACGGCCATGCACAGCACCAGGATCTCCGGCGGCACCATCAGCAGCCGCAGCAGCGGCAGGATGGTCTCGTGCGCCGGCCCCCACAGCGGCACCGCCACCAGCAGCACCGTGCCCACATAGCCCTGCAGCACCCGGGCCAGCCAGGGCCGGCGCCTGCGCTGCATCAGGCACAGGAAATGGAAGGCCGCCACCGTGGCGCCCATGAGGCCGGCCAGCGTCAGCCAGGAGAACCAGCCGTCCGACAGGGCCAGCCCCTCGCCGTCCACCATGAACTGCAGCGAGCCCAGCAACTGGCACAGCGACATCAGGAAGAACAGCAGGAACACCACATCCCCGCGCCGCCGCTGCAGCGTCCACAGCGCCAGCGCGAACAGGCCCAGCACCAGGTAGGAGCCCGCCGTATAGACCACCAGATCGGCCTGGAGCAGGCTGCGCAGCCGCCAGGACAGGCGCAGCGACTCGGCCGGCCCCGCCCACAGGCTGGACAGCGCCCCGCCCACGCCCTGCTGGCTGGCCATGCGCACATGCACCTGCAGCGGCCTGCCCGGCTGCGCCAGCCCGCCCAGGTCCAGCCACACCGGCCGGTTGAAACTGTTCCACACCCGGCTGCCGCGCGTCTGCCAGGCCAGCGCCCCGTCCACATACACCGCCACCGTGCCCACCGTCTGCCAACGCGGGATATACAGGCGCGCGCCCTGGGGCGTAGGCACCAGGGCTTCAGGCGGCACCACGGCGCGGAACCAGCGCACCTCGGGCGGCGCCGCTGCCAGGTCGCCGCTGCCCGACACGGCCCTGTCGCCCCCATAGGGCAGGCCCACATCGCTCCACGGCGTCGATGCATCCAGCACCGCGTCGTCGGCCGACGCAAGCGCTGCAGGCGGCGCCCAATGCGGGCTGTCCGACCGCCACAGCTGCGCCTGACGCAGTTGCACCGCTTCGCCTGCGGCGGGACCACGCAGCCCGAACGCCCCCGCCAGCAGCATCGCCAGCGCCACCAGTCCCGCCGAAACCAGCAGGACCCTCCCCCGCAGCAGCGGCTGCGTCATCTGCCCACCCTGGCGGCGCTCATTGCCGCCCCTCGGCCAGCCAGCCGCGCTGCAAGGCCACATGCATCATCTGCGTGCGGCTGGACACCTGCAGCTTGCCGTAGATGCGCCGCACGAAGGTGCGCACCGTGTGGCGCGACACGCCCAGCTGGCGCGCCACCTCGTCCAGCGTATGGCCGCGCGCCACCAGGCGCAGCACCTCCAGCTCGCGCGCAGACAGCGCCTGCGCGGCGGCCTGCGGCTCGGCAGGCGGCTGCAGCCCGGCCACCGCCCCGGCCCGCTGCTGGCGCAGCAGCAGCTTGCGCGCCACCATGGGATTGATGGGGCTGCCGCCCGCGTGCAGGCTGCGCACTTCCTCCAGCACCGCGTCGGCGGCCAGGTCCTTGAGCAGATAGCCCATGGCGCCGGCCTCGATGGCGGCCAGCACATGCTGCTCGTCGCCAAAGATGGTGCTGACCATCACCGCCGCCCCGGGGTGGCGGGTGCGCACGGCAGCAATCACCTCCAGGCCGCTGCCGTCGGGCAGGCCCAGGTCCACCAGCATCACGTCCATGGCACCGGCCCCATCGGCCCGGCCGAGCTGGTGCAGGGCCTCCGCGCGGCTGGCTGCCGCCCAGCACAGGACCATGTCCTTCGCGGCATTGATCACGCCCACCAGGGCATGGCGGCAGGCGGCGTCGTCCTCCACCACGGCCACGCGGATGACTGTGGCGCCACCCGTCGCGGCGGCAGAGTAAGGGTCTGTGTGCGTGTCCATGTGGGTGGAGTGCGTGGCGAGGGCCGCATGTTCACATGGAACAAGACCGCTGTCATGTCGCCCGGATAGGCGACATGGGCGGCATGGCGCCCTGCCCCCTCTCATCGGCCATGTAGCCCGAACGGGGGACATACAGAAAGCCGGACACCCCATAGATTTGCCCTCTTCAGCACATCACCGAGATGCTGTGCCTACCGAGGGGGTCCGCCATGTCCATCATCCATCCGTCTGCTGCAGCCGACGTACCACCCATACCCACGCCGAGCCCCCGGGGCCGGACATTGCCGGGCCTGGCGGGCGGGTTGGCACTGGCCCTTGCCGGCGCCGCGGCCCAGGCCGCCACACTCACCGTCACGACCGCCGGCGAGATTGCAGACACCGAGCCGCTGTCTCGTGCGCAATGCTCGCCTGCCGCAGGCGACCGCAACTGCAACACCCTGCGAGACGCCATCAACCATGCCGCCGATGGCGACACCATCGTCTTCGGCGCGGCCCTGGATGGGCAGACCATCTCGCTGACCCGCTTTACCAACTGCCTGGACACCGGGCAGGCCGCCGGCGCCACCTGCCTGCCGCTGGCCAGCTGGCCCGGCTACGTCTCGCAGTTCGGCCCCAGCGCCTTCTTCATCAGCGGCAAGCGCATCACCATCGATGCCACCGCCAATGGCTTGACGCCCCAGGGCGTGAGCGTGCAGCGCCTCGGGACCGCAGGCTTCCGGCTGTTCGACATCGATGCGCAGGGTGGACTGGTCCTGCGCGGCCTGACCCTGGCCGGGGGCAGGCCACAGGCGGCTCCAGCCGCTTTGGCGGCGGCGCGCTGGGTGCGGGCGGTGCCATCTTCAATCGGGGCCAGCTCACCATCGAACGCAGCACGCTCACGCGCAATCACGCACAAGGGGGGCAAGGAGGCCGGCTTTCCTTGAACTCCTTTGCAGGTGCCGGCGTGGGCGAGGATGCGACTTTTTCCCCGGGGGGAGGGCCGAACGCTGGCGGTCCGGACGATGGCGGCCTGGGCGGTGGCAGTGGCAGCGCCAGCGGCAAGAACGGCGGCTTCGGTGGTGGCGGCGGCGGCTCCGGCGGTGGCGGATTTGGCGGTGGTGGTGGCCGTCGTGGCAGCGGTGGCGGCTTCGGCGCCGGCAACGGTGGGGGCGGCGCCTTCGACGCTGGCGGTGGCGCAGGCGGCATGGGAGGGGCCATTTTCAACAACGCAGGCACCTTGACGCTGAACCAGGTCACCCTGGCTGGCAACGGTGCACACGGCGGGCTGGGCAACAGCAGCGGCGGCGGCGCCGGCCTGGGTGGCGCCGTTTTCAACTACAACGGCGTGCTCACCATCCGTTTCTCCACCCTGGCCGGCAATACCGTGCAGGCCAATGGCGACGACAACCCGGCCGCGCAAGGCGGCGCCATCTACAGCCTGGGTGATTCTCAGGCCGCCTGCAGTGCGGGTGGCAACATCAGCTGCACCCGCAGCGGTGCCTCGCTGGAGATGCAGGCCAGCATTGCCCAGGGCAGCGTGTTCGAACCGGCCACCAAACAGCCCGCGGGCAGGGATGTGGTGCTGGACCTGCGCAATGGCGGCACCAGCGATGCCAGCGGCAGCGACAACCTGCTGGGCCTGGCGCAGGCCCTGAACAATGCCGACATCAGCGCCCTGGCCTTCACCACGGGCAACCCGCAGCTCGGCCCCCTGGCCAGCCACGGCGGCCCCACCCAGACCATGTTGAACGGCACCGGCAGCCCGGCACTGGACGGGGTGGCCTGCACGGCCGCACCCGGCACGGACCAGCGCGGCGTGGTCCGCCCCCAGGGTGCGCGGTGCGACATCGGCGCCGTGGAGGCGAACGTCTTCCAGGCGGCATTGACCGTTCTGGCCAGCGGCGCGGGCGGCGTATCGGCGCAGCCCTCCCCGCCTGCGGCCACGGGAGCCGTACAGGACTGCGGCCGCCCAGGCGGCCTGTGCCAGGCCGGCTATGGCTACTTCGAAGGCGCGCCCACCCTGGTGACCCTGGCCGCCACGCCCGACGCTGGCCACGCCTTTGCCGCCTGGGGTGATGCCTGCAGCGGCAGCACGTCCACCTGCAGCGTCACCATCGATGCAGCCAGGAGCGTGCAGGCCAGCTTCACCGCCTTCAGCGTCACGGCAAGCCTGCCCTCCGGCACCTACGGCACGGCCTACAGCCAGCCGCTGGCGCCCGTGCCCGGCGGCGGCGTGGGGCCGTTCAGCTACAGCGTGAGCGGTTTGCCCGCAGGCTTCAGCCAGGCCGCCGGCACGCTCTCGGCTCCAGCCACGCAGGCGGCAGGCAGCTACAGCTTCACGCTGACCGCCACCGATGCCAACGGCGCCACCACCGAACCCGCAGCCGTGACCGTGGTGATCGGCCCGGCCGCCACCAGCGCCCACCTGTCGGCCTCCCCCGCTGCGCCAGGCCATGGCCAGAGCGTGACTTTCAGCGCCCAGGTCACGCTGCCTGCCGGCGCCAGCGGCACGGTGGATTTCTTGAACGGAACCCAGGTGCTGTGCGCCAGCGTTCCGGTGACCGGCGGGCAGGCCAGCTGCAGCGTGCCCCGGCTGCCACCGGGCACGGCCACGGTGCAGGCGCGCTATGTGCCCGGTGATGGCAATACCTCCGGCTCGGACAGCAACACCGTGACCGTCACGGCGGCCCCCGCACCATCTGCGGCACCCATTCCAGCGCTGGGCGCCGGGGGGATTGCGCTGCTGGGCCTGCTGACCGCAGCGGGCGCGGCGTTGTCGCGCAGGATGGGCACTTCACGGAAAATCGGCGCTGGCACATCGCCACGCACCCCCAGGAGTTCCCCATGACCGCATCCGCAAGCCGGAGCCCGCTTTCACGCCGCAGCCTGCTGGCCGCCAGCGCAGCCACCGGCCTGGCCCTGTGCGAAAGCGCCCTGGCCGCCCCCGCCGCCCCCGGGAAAAGCACCGAAGCCGCCGTGCTCACCATCAGCGGCCCCGGCGTGCGCGGCAACCGGGGGCCGCTGGACCCGGTGGCCGACCTGCTGCTGAAAAACCATGGCCTGGCCTTCGACTCGGCCTGGACCACAGGGGCCCATGCGCTGGAGCGCCTGCCCACGGTGGAGATCACGCCCCATATCGAATACGACGGCCAGCCCCACCGGCTGCGCGGCCCGCTGCTGGCCACCGTGCTGCAGGCGGCCGGCGTGGACAGCGCCGCCGCAGCGGCCAAGGGCCAGTGGATCACCCTGCAGGCCATCGACGGCTACCGCGCCCGGCTGCCGCTGGCCCAGGCCCTGCAATGGCGCATGCTGCTGGCCACGCACATGGACGGCCGGCGCCTGGGCCTGGGCGGCCTGGGCCCGCAATGGGCCATGTATGACGCCGACCGCATTGCGGAGCTGGCCGGCAAGCCCCTGAAGGAACGCTTTGCGCAGGCGCCCTGGGGGCTGTACCACATGGGGCTGCACGCGCAGCAGCCGCAGGGCTGAACCTGGCTTCAGAGCGCGGCAGGGCGCGCATTTGGAGTACCATTTCGCGATCCCCTCGGGGGATGCGGGCTTGGCGGCCCGAAAGCAAAGGAGCAGCAGCCGTTTGTCTTTACAACGAGACAGCGGCTTTTCCATCTTCCCAGTGTGCTGCGCTGGGCACAGTTCCGTTTTGGCGGGGCTGTGCGGGACCTCCGCAAGGGGGTGCCAGTCCAATGCCAAAGGAGCCGCCATGCCTGACCTCGATGCACCCAGCGGAGCACACGCCTCCCCGCCTTTCTTCTCTTCCCCGCAAGTGCCGAGGGAAGAGACCAGCCTGTACTACCCCATTTCCGAATACGAGGTCTATCGCATCAAGGACTGCATGCACCAGATGGGCCTGGTGATCGACCTGTGCTGCATGGCCGGCCCCGACCAACAACTGAGCGACCTGGGCGGGCTGATGAGCTTCCTGACCGCGCAGCAGCGCGCGCTGCGGGGCACGCTGCAGACCGTGCAGGCACGCAAGGCGACGCCGGGGCCGGCATGTGATCCGGACCCCGGGGGTTGATCAGGCCAGTTGCGGACACTCGCGCAGCACCGATCAGCACAGCTTGTCGCCGAGATAATCGGGAAGGCGATGCCCGTTCATATCGGCTGCGCCTCCGCAAGCACCTGGGCCCGGAACTTCAAAGGCAGGTCTCCGGGCGTCAGCAGATCAACGCGAAGGCCGAGCAGCGATTCCAGCTCGTCCTGCAGGCCGCCCAGGTCGAACAGCGTCGCGCCCGGCAATGCATCGACCAGCAGGTCGAGGTCGCTGCCGTCCCTATCGGTGCCATGCAGCACGGAGCCGAAGACGCGCGGGTTCGCAGTGCGGAAACGGCTGGCCATTTCACGCACTGCGCTGCGATTCATGTCGAGCACCACGGACGGTCGCATGAACATCCTTTCCTGTTGAGACTTCTGGAAAGCCTATTGCATCAGGCACCGGGTTTCAAGCAGCACTCCCGGAAATCCCGATGCCTGGATTTTCCATGCCGGGCCACGCCCGGCACGGCAGATCAGGCCAGGTGCTGGTCGAAGAAGGCCAGCGTGCGGTCGCGCGCCTGCAGGGCGCTGGCCTCGTCGTAGGCGCTGCGCTGGTCGCAGTTGAAGCCGTGGTCTGCGTCGTACAGGTGCACCTGCACATGCTTTTGCGCCTGGGCGAAGGCCTGCACGGCGTCCACGGGAATGTGCGTATCGCGCCGGCCGAAGTGGGCGATGACGGGGCACAGCGGCTCGCGGCCCATCTCCAGCGGCGTGGTCATGCCGCCGCCGTAGTAGCAGGCCGCAGCCGACAGGCTGGGCAGGTTGCAGGCAGCGCGCCAGGCCCACAGGCCGCCCCAGCAAAAGCCCACGATGCCCACCTTGCCGCCGGGCACCAGCGTAGCGGCATGGGCGATGGCGGCCTCGATCTCGGGCAGCACGCCGGGCTGGGGCAGCGCCTCGGCGGCGGATTTCAGCGCCATGCCCTTGGCACGGTCGGCGTCGCCGTAGCCCAGGTCCACACCCGGCTCCACACGCGTGAACAGTGACGGCGCCACGGCCACATAGCCGCGGGCTGCCAGGCGGTCGGCCACGGCGCGGATATGGGCGTTGACGCCGAAGATCTCCTGCAGCACCACGACGGCACCGCGCGCGGGCACGTCGGGCCGGGCCACCCAGGCCGGCGACGCCGTGCCATCCAATGAAGTCAACTGCACAAAACTGCCCATGTCCGCGTTCCTTTCTGTCTGAGAACCTGTTGTGATTTCCCGGTGGGCGGACGCGCCCCGCAATGCTGTAATGGCGGCGGGCCGGCCCGTGCGGCAATTCTTTCACAGGAGACATTCGATGGAACGAAAAGTCGTGCGTACCGGCAAGCGCCGGGCACAGGTGGGCGGCGGCAACCTACAGGGAATGCGATGGACCTCAAACCGCTGATCACGCTGGTGGCCATCATCAACCCCCTGGCCATCGTCCCCTTCTTCATCCACTACACCGAGGGATTCAGCGCCCAACAGCGCCAGCAGACCATTCGCACGGCGGCGCTGGCCTCGTTCTGCGTGATCGCGGCCTGCGCCATCATCGGGCTGCAGGTGCTGGACTTCTTCAACATCTCGCTGCAGAGCTTTCAGGTGGGCGGTGGCCTGCTGCTGCTGATCAGCGCCATGAACATGCTCAACGCCCGCCCGGCCGAGGAACGGCCCAACGCGCCCACGCTGGTCGCTGGCGCGGAAAAGGCTGCCATGGGCAACAGCATTGCCGTGGTGCCGCTGACGATTCCGCTGCTGACGGGGCCGGCCTCCATGTCCACCGTGGTGATCTACGCCGACCAGGCACGCACCATCTGGCAGCACCTGGCCCTGGTGGGCTATGGCGTGGTGGTGGCGCTGGTGGTGATGGTCTGTTTTTCGCTGGCCGACCCGATCGCCCGCGTGCTGGGCAAGACCGGCATCAACGTGATGACGCGGCTCATGGGCCTGATCCTCGCGGCCCTGGCCGTGGAGGTGATGGCGGGCGGGCTGGTGAAGATCTTCCCCATCCTGGCATCGCCCGCGATCGTGCCCTGAACGGGCTGGCTGACTGGTGGCCTTTCTGCCGGATCAGGTCAGATCAGGCCGGCACGGCCCGCGCGCGGTCGGCGCTGCCGTCGCAGGCACCGCCGCAGCCCGTGATGGGCTGCTCGGGCAAGGCCTCAGGGTGCGCCAGGGAGCCCGTGGCGGGATCGAAGCCCGCACTGCGCAGATGCAAGGCCAGCGCCGCATCCATGGTCTGCGCATGGTGCACGAACCAGGCCGCCAGCTCGCCCGCCATGCTGCGGATCACAGCCAGATCACCGGCCGCCGCCTTGGCCGCCCCCTCGCGCATCACCTGCAGCACCACCTTGTGCTGCAGGCTGTGGCAGTTGGTGCTGGTGAACCGCGTGGACTGCATCCAGCGGTCTTCCTGGTCGAAATGCACCTGCGTATGCGCGATCAACTCATCCCAGCGCGCGCACAGCTGCGCATCATCGGCCGCCTCCACCTCGGCCAGCAGCAGGACGAACTCCTGATGCACCTCGTCCATGGCCGGCAACTCCAATGCCAGCGCTCCGCTCCATTCCAGCACGGCCATATGCTTCTCCTGCCTTCATCGTGAAAGCCTGCAGCTTAGGAACAGCACCGCCCAACCCGTTTGACCCACATCAGCCAACCCGAAAACAGCAAAGCCCCGCGAACGGGGCTTGGTCAAGGCGGATAAAACTGGCGCGGCCAAAAGGCCAGGGGCACCGAGCAAGAGCCGCCTCGCGGCGAAGGTGCCGTCCCCATCCCTTGCGAAGCAAGTAGAGAGGCGCCGTGCCACGGGGGAAGGCGCGCAGCGCCTCAGGGGGTGCCTACCAGCTTACTGTCCAAACTTCCGCTTGGCATCAGCCACGCAGGTGTCCTTGGCAGCGCCGCTCATGGTGTCGCAACGGGCCTTGGCAGCCTTGTAGTCGGCTTCGCGGGTTTCCTCGGCAGCGTCCTTGCGGGTTTCTGCCACGTTGGCAGCCTTGGCTGCGGAGTTGGACGCGGGCTCGGCCTGGGCCTTGTTCACCTTGGCGGCTTCCACGGCATGCACGTGGGCGGCCTTGGCATCCTTCACGCAGACGTCCTTGGCGTCGCCCTTGAGGTCGTCACACTTTTCCTTGGCGATGTCGTAGTCCGCATCAGCCTTGGCCTTGAGTGCCTTTTCGCTGTTCTTGGGCGAAGGATTGCGGCGCGATTCCAGTTCGGCCTTGGCCACGTTTTCCTGGCCCTTGGCCTGCTTCTCGCAGACGTCCTTGGCGTTGTCCTTGAGCGGCTTGCACTGTTCCTTGGCAGCCTTGTAATCGGCCTCGATCTGGTTCTTGGCGGCCGTGTGCTCCGCATTGGTCATGGCCATGGCGCCGGAGGCCATCAGGCCCAGGGCGACAGCGGAAAGCATTTGGCGAAAGCGTTGCGGTGTTTGCATGATGGAACTCCTTGTATTTGTACTGAACCGGCCCTTGGTGCCTGCGGCGGCGGGCCATTGGTGCGTGCCCTCAGGCACGCTGGCTGTCGAGGAGCGGATGGCGGCGCCGGCCAGGGCGTCCAGCCCATCCGCAGTCCACCCTCGTCAGTCTTCGAAGCGGAAGTCGGGGTTGCGCTTTTGCCAGTCGGTCAGCTGCTTTTCGGCAGCGTCGCGGGCCAGGCCCTGGCGCTCCTGCAGCTTGCCCAGGAATTGCTCGCGCTTGCCGGCGATCACATCCAGATCGTCATCGGTGAGCTTGCCCCATTGCTCACGGATCTTGCCGGTGAATTGCTTCCAGTTGCCCTTGATGCGGTCTTCATTCATGGCTTGGTCCTTTCAGTGATGTTGAAGTAGCGCCGTGCAATCAGGCCTTGTTTTTTCAAAGCCGCGATCTGCATCAGCGACGGTTCCACTGTAAAAAACCTGGGGGCTGCGCGTCGTAGTCTGGACCTAGTGTTGACGGTCGTCCCAGGGGCAGCCGAGACGGTGGGATCGGGACTACAGCCCCTGACGGACGCGCGGGAAGCGCTGGGTCAGGCGCGGCCCGCCCCTGCCCTGAATACCCGGCCTTTTCCTCGTATGTCCGCGCCTGCGTCGTGGCGGTTGCGGGGTTGCAGTCCTGCCGAAGGACAGGACTGCTTCGTCATCTGACTCGCCGTGATTGTTTGAACGTAGCGCGCAGCGCGAAGTGAGTTTCACGGCGAACCCCGCAGCCGCCACGACGCAGGTTGCCCCGCAGCGAAGCGAAGGGGTCGCGGACATCCGGGTTGTACGTGTCAAGGACATGGGTAACAACTCAGCTCACAGACATGGGTAACACTTCAAGCTCACATAGTCCTTCTGGGGTCCTCGCACATCCTCTTCGTTGAAGCAGCCCAGTCGCACCGGCCCCAGATACACATCCCACTGGCCAGCGGCCACCTCCTGCATCCCGATCCACTGCCCCGCCAGCAGGTAGCCTATGTAGACCCGCAGCGCTCGCCAGTAGATCAGGCCGTTGTGGCTGACTCGAACTCGTTCCCAATGCTTCGGGTACTGCAGCTCGGGTAGCTTTGAGGGGTATGGCCTGGTCGAGTCGCTGTAATGCTGGGCCGGCATGCTTTGCTGCAAGGCCTCATGCGGGCGCTGCTGGTTGTAGTGCTCCACAAAGGCATCGAGCTGCATCTGCAATGCCGCTTTGTCCGCCGCAGGCTCTTTGCCTAGGGCATGCTTGAGCGTGCGGTGCATCCGCTCGTGGCGACCGTTTTGCTGTGGCTTGCCCCTCTCGATGCGCTCCGGCCTGATGCCCAGCCTTATCCACCATATCGCCAGGCGTGACAGGCCCGCCACGCCAGTAGTCGCGAACGGCGGACCGTTGTCACTGCGTATGCGCTCGGGCAGTCCGTATTGCCGAAACACTTGTTCAAAGCTGCGTTTGGCATCCTCGTAGTTGGGGCTGTCGTAGACATGCACGGCCAGCAAATAGCGGCTGGCGTGGTCCATGATGGTCAATGGATAGCACCAGTGACCATCGGCTGTCTTGAACTGGCCTTTGTAGTCTGCACTCCACACCCCATTGGGCTGCTTGCTCGTTCGCAAGGGCTGGGCCGTAGGCACCGAGCGTCTGCGTACACGCCTGCTGCAAACAAGCCCCTCACAGCCTTCAGCACGTTGTAGATGGTGGTTTTGCTGGGTGTCTCCTGTGGGCCCCAACGCTGCAGGAGCAAGGCGTGCAGCTTCTTGGGCCCCATCTGTGACCTTTGCTGCGTGCGCAGCTCAATGATGGCCCGGCGCTGTGCATAGCTGATCGCCTGATTGTTCCCGTGGGGCCTGCGACTGCGTTCTTGCAATCCATCCATGCCCAGTTGGCGGTAACGCTCAACCCACTTGTAGGCCGTCTTGCGGCTGATGCCGTAGCGCCTGCACAGCTCGCTCAGCGGCACACCACCGCGCAGGTGGTCGGCTATGAAGAGCAGTTTCTCGTCCATGGGTGCGCACTCCTTCCAGGGCATGGTGATCGCTCCTTGGCTGCTGTTGGCTCCAGCTGCCAAGCTTGGATCTGTTACCCATGTCCTTGTACTGATGTGTCACCTATGAGTGTGAGTCGTACCGGGTCGCCTTCTTTGATCTGACCTTTCTTGGCGAAACAAGAAAGGGCAGTCGGCTGCCGGGCCGAAACCCGGCCTCGAAAAGCAACCACCCGGCAGGGGCGGAAAAAGCCCCACTTGCTTGCAGAGCCAATTGCCCAAGAACAAAAAACGGCCAGCGGATGCAATGCACCCACCAGCCGTTCTCAAGAGAATGGATGGGCTGGAAATCCAGCCGCCGCTCAGTGCCCCTGCTGCCCCAGCCACTCATCAATCTGCGCAATGGCGGCATCAGTGGCCTTGGCCAGGGCCTGGGCGCCGCCTGCGGCATCGCCCGAAGCTGCAGGACTGCGCACCTCGAAGAGCTTCTGACCCAGCAGGCGGTCCACGGCACCGCTTTGCTCGACCAGGGTGACGCGCAGGCGCACGACGCCGGCACTGGAGCCGGGCGCGTCAAAGACCTGGCTGAACTCTTCGATGTCCACGCGCAGCAGCGTGGGCACGGCGCCCTGCAGGCGCGGCTGGGCCACGCTTTCGCTGCTGGCAAGCACGGAGCGCTGCACGCCCAGCTGGCTGCGCAGGCGCTGCTGCAGCAGCAGTGCAGGAGGCTGGCTCCAGCGCGCCAGCTGGTAGGGGCGCAGTTCCTGGCCGTTGGCATAGGCCAGGCGGTAGAACATGGCGGTGCTGCCGTCGGACAGGGCGGGAGCCTCCACATCGGCCAGCGCCAGCGGCGTGCGTGCCTGCGGGGCGGCGGATGTGGCGGCCTGTGCGGGCGCGGACAGCGGCGCCAGGCCGAAGTCATAGCGCGCGGGCTGGGCGGGGGGCTGCGGCAGGGCCGAGCAGCCGGCCAGCAGGATCAGGGCGGCGGCCAGTCCAGCGCTGGCCACGGCGGTCTTGCGAGATAGGGGCATGCGGGTTCCTTGGATCAGGGCTGGGTGGCTGCGGACGGGGCGACGAAGCCGGGCTCGCCCGGCCCAGGGCGGGCCTGGCCCGGCCCGTAGATCACGGCCTGCGGGTTGTCGCTGAAGCGGCTGGCCGCCGTGCCCATCTGGCGCGCGGCGCGCGAGACATCATCGGCCGCGCGGTTGGCGTGCGGCACCGTGCTGCGGCCCAGGGAGTCGGCCATGCGGGTCAGTGCGCGCGTGCTCTGGGCGATCTGCTCCAGCGGCCCGTCCTGCGCGTTCACGCGGCGCACGGTCTGCTGCAGTTCGGAGGCCACGGCAGAGGCGCCGTTGCTGGCCTTCTCCAGCGACTGCAGGGTGTTGTGGGCGTCGGCGGCGAGCTGCGGCACCTGGGTGGACAGCGTGCGGTCCAGGTTCTGCGTGAGCTGCTGCACGCCTGCGGCAGCGGCTGCAATGTTCTCCAGCGCCTGGCTCACGCGCTTTTGGTTGTCGGTGTCCAGCATGTCGCTGAGGCGGCGCGAGATCTCATCGGCGCGCTCCAGCAGCACCTGCCCCTGGTCGGCCAGCATGCTCAGCGGCGACGAGCGCAGCGGCAGGCGCGGCAGGCCGCTGGGGCCGGGCGGCAGCTGGGGCTGCGGCTGGTCCGCATCATCGAGCTGCACATGGGCCAGGCCCGTGACGCCCTGGTAGCCCAGCACGGCGAACGTGGTGGGCGTGATGGGCGTGTTCACACCGATGGCGATGCGGATCAGCACATTGCCATTGGTCTGCGGATCGAACCCGATCCGCGTGACCTTGCCCACCGCCACGCCCTTGTAGCGCACGGCAGCCTGGGCCTGCAGCCCGCTGATGCCGTCCTTGGTGGACAGCTCGTACTCGTTGTACTGCCGCGTATCGCGCGTCAGCCAGATCGCCAGCCCCGCCAGCAGGGCCGCCACGACCAGCACGAAAATGCCGGCCGCCATGGCATGTGATTTGTTTTCCATATCAATGGTCCATAACGTTGAGCCCAGCAAAACAAGGCATGGGGCCACAGCCCCAAGGGCCAGCACTCAGAGCGCGGCCTTCAAAACCGGCGCACCCCAAGGCAAGGGACACCGAGCAAGGGCCGCCCCGCCGCGAGGGTGTCGTCCCCCCCCGCAAAGCGAGAGGGGGGAAGGCGCGAAGTGACTCAGGGGGGCTTCTCATACCGTGCTCATCGCGCGCCTGCCGCGCTCCCCCTGGAAGAAATGCTCGATGAACGGATGCTTGAACTCGGCCACTTCGCGCGGCGGGCCGCTGACCAGCACCTTCTTCTCGGCCAGCACGGCCACGCGCGAGGACAGGGCGAACAGCGTGTCCAGGTCGTGCGTGACCATGATGACGGTCAGGCCCAGCTCGGCACGCAGCTCGCGCAGCAGTTCGCAGAATTCGTCGGAGCTGGTGGGATCCAGGCCGGCCGTGGGCTCGTCCAGCAGCAGCAGGGGCGGGTCCATGATCAGCGCCCGCGCCAGCGCCACGCGCTTGATCATGCCGCCCGAGAGATCGGCCGGCATGCGCGAGGCATGCTCGGGCTTGAGGCCCACCATCTGCAGCTTGACCAGGGCCGCGTCGCGCACCAGATCGTCGGGCAGCGTGCCCTGCTCGCGCAGCGCGAAGGCCACGTTGTCCAGCACGCTGAAGGCCGAGTACAGCGCCCCATGCTGGAACAGCATGCCCACGCGGCTGGCGGCGCCCTCGCGGCCCATTTCGCTGGCCGGACGGCCCAGCACTTCGACACGGCCCTTGGTGGGCTCCAGCAGCCCCAGCATCTGGCGCAGCAGCACGGTCTTGCCCGTGCCCGAGCCGCCGACGATGGACAGCATCTCGCCGCGCTGCACATCCAGGTCCAGGTCCTGGTGCACGGCAAAGGCGTTCTCGCCTTCGCCGAACACGCTCCACAGCCCGGCGATGCGCACGATGGGCTCGTCGGCTGCGGGCGTGGGGGAGGTTTCGGTGTCCATGGCCATCAGATGCCTACGTCCTTGAACAAGATGGCGAAGATCGCATCCACCACGATCACCATGGTGATGGCCGTCACCACCGAGGCCGTCGTGCCCTTGCCCAGGCTCTGCGTATTGGGCTCCACGCGCAGGCCCCAGTGGCAGCCGATGAGGGCGATGAGGGCGCCGAAGACCACGGATTTGCCCATGGCGATCCAGAGGTTGCCGATCTTCACGGCGGCAGGCAGGGCCTCGGCAAAGTAGGCGCCCGTGACGCCCATGGTCAGGTCGGCCGCGAGCATGCCGCCGGCCAGCGCGGCCAGCGTGGTCCACAGCGAGACCAGGGGCATGGCGATGGCCAGCGCCAGCGCGCGCGGCAGCACCAGGCGAAAGCCGTGCGGTATGCCCATGACCTGCATGGCATCCAATTCCTCGGTCACGCGCATGACGCCGATCTGGGCGGTGATGGCCGAGCCTGTGCGGCCCGCCACCAAAATGGCCGCCAGCAGCGGACCCAGCTCGCGGATCAGCGAGATGCCCAGGATGTTGACGATGAAGGATTCAGCCCCGAACTGGCGCAGCTGCAGCGCCATCAGGTAGGCCAGCACCACGCCGATCAGAAAGCCCACCAGGGCCGTGATGGGCAGGGCCGTGGCGCCCATGGAGTAAAGATGGCCTGAGATGTCGCGCCAGGGGCCCCGGTGCGGAGCACGCGCAAAGCGCAGCAGGTCGATCAGCAACTGGCCGATGAGCCGCGTCATCTGCGCGAAATGGCCGCAGGCGTTGATCACCAGGCAGCCCAGGCTGTCGATGCGCTCCAGCAGGTTCGGGCGCGGGGGCGGCGGCGCAGGTTCCTTGGAGAAACGGCCCACGCGTTCGAGCATGGCGCGCTGCGCATCGCTGGCCGCAAGACGCGCGGGCAGGCGACGGCCCCAGTGGTTCCACAGCAGCTGCGCGCCCACGTGGTCCAGCCAGTCCAGCCCTTCGAGGTTCCAGCCCAGGTCATCGCCCTTGGCATCGGCCAGCTGCGCACGCAGCCTGCGCCACTGCGCCCGCCGGCCCAGCTCGGCCGCGCCCCAGGAGCCGGTCAGCAACGCCCACTGGCCGTCGTTGTCGCGGCGCAGGCTGCATTGGGGGGGATTGTTGAGGGCAGACAAGTGCGGAAAGTCCTTGGGGGTTGCGAAGGCGGGGCGCGCAGGCAGGGCCGGGCGGCATTGCAGCCAAGACCGCAGGATAACCGAGCGGCACGGGCCGCAGATTGCCTGGCGGCGCCGTGCGCACGACAGCTTTGCCCTACGCGTGCAATTTTTATCAAAAAACCAGCGCGACCGCCATGACTGCTGCATGCGATGCTGCAAAAAAAGGAGTCCAGCGCGCTTTCCCTCTCGACAGTGCGCATACCGTCCGCACAATGGGCCGAAGCACCAACCCCGGCTACCAAGGACGCTCCGGCCCGCAGCGGACGCCCGCCCATCTCCATGAGCAACACCACCTTCGACTACATCGTCATCGGCGCCGGCACGGCGGGCGCCCTCCTGGCCAACAGGCTTTCGCGCGATGGCCGCAGCCGCGTGCTGCTGATCGAGGCAGGCGCCAAGGACGACTACCACTGGATCCACATCCCCGTGGGCTACCTGTACTGCATCGGCAATCCGCGCACCGACTGGCTCTACCAGACCGAGCCCGACGCAGGGCTCAACGGCCGCAGCCTGCGCTATCCGCGCGGCAAGACGCTGGGCGGCTGCTCCAGCATCAACGGCATGATCTACATGCGCGGCCAGGCCCGCGACTACGACGGCTGGGCCGAGCTGACCGGGGACGGCGCCTGGCGCTGGGACCAGGTGCTGCCGGCCTTCCGCCAGCATGAAAGCCATTGGCGGCTCGATGCCGGCGGCAATGCCGATGCAGGCTTTCGTGCCCTGCACGGCGGCGCGGGCACGGGCGGCAGCGCCGAATGGCGCGTGGAGCGGCAGCGCCTGCGCTGGGACATCCTGGACGCCTTTGCCGAAGCCGCCCAGCAGGCCGGCATTCCGGCCACCGAGGACTTCAACGGCGGCAGCAACGAGGGGGTGGGCTACTTCGAGGTCAACCAAAAGGGCGGCCTGCGCTGGAACACCGCCAAGGCCTTCCTGCGGCCCACCTGCTATGGCCGCCCCAACTTCGAGCTGTGGACCCATGCCCAGGTCAGCCAGCTGCTGTTCGAACAGCTGCCCGCCGGCGGCCTGCGCTGCAGCGGCGCCCAGGTCTGGACCGGCTCGGAAATGGTCAACGTGCAGGCAAGCCGGGAGGTGCTGCTGTGCGCGGGCGCCGTCAACTCCCCGCAGATTCTGCAGCTGTCGGGCATCGGTCCGGGCGCGCTGCTGCAGAACCACGGCATTGCCGTGCGCCACGACCTGCCCGGCGTGGGCGAGAACCTGCAGGACCATCTGCAGATCCGCTCGGTCTACAAGATCAAGGGCGCGCGCACGCTGAACACCATGGCCAATTCGCTGTGGGGCAAGGCCGGCATCGGCCTGGAATACCTGCTGCGCCGCAGCGGGCCGATGAGCATGGCGCCCTCCCAACTGGGGGCCTTCACGCGCAGCAGCCCGCAGCAGGAGCACCCCAATATCCAGTACCACGTGCAGCCGCTGTCGCTGGACGCCTTCGGCGAGCCGCTGCACGGTTTTCCGGCCTTCACGGCCAGCGTCTGCAACCTCAATCCCACGAGCCGGGGCACGGTGCGCATCCACAGCGGGGACTTCCGCCAGGCGCCGGCCATTGCGCCGCACTACCTGTCCACACCCGAGGACCGGCAGGTGGCCGCCGACAGCCTGCGCGTGACGCGCCGCATCGTCAGCCAGAGCGCGCTGGCGCGCTTCGCCCCCGAGGAATGGAAGCCCGGCGTGCAGTACCAGAGCGACGAGGATCTGGCGCGCCTGGCCGGCGACATCGCCACCACCATCTTCCACCCCGTTGGCACGACGAAGATGGGCCGCGCCGACGACCCCATGGCCGTGCTGGACAGCCGCCTGCGCGTGCGCGGCGTACAGGGCCTGCGCGTGATCGATGCAGGCGCCATGCCGCGCATCACCAGCGGCAATACCAACAGCCCGACGCTGATGATGGCGGAGAAGGCCGCCGGCTGGATTCTTGCGGACCGGCAGGGACAGGCAGGGCTAACGACAGCGACGGCGGCACCAGCCGACGCAGCGGTGGCGATGGCGGCCTGAGGGGCAGCAAGTCCGAGCGAATCAGGGTTGTTGTCGGCAGAAACGGATCGATGAGGAACGAATGGTCGCCCTGGCGTCAAAGCCCCGGCGCCCGGTGTTCACGGCCCTTTGCTGGTGCAATCCCGCACTTTTGCGGTAACTGCGGGAAATCCCCGATGCACCACCCAGGTGCGACCATTAAAGTCCACCCACTCTCGCGGCACCACAGTGCTGCACAAGAGGGGCCGAGGAGACAACTCGTACACAACCAGATCAACATTCATAAATAGCATCTCAAGATGCATTTCCCAGAGCGCCGGCAAGTCCGGCGCTTTTTTTATGCCTGCGGCCAGCCTGCTGCGGCACCTGGGCGGTGCGACAATCGCCGCCCTATGGAATGGATCATCGTCTCGCTGGCCTCGATGCTGGCCGGCTTCGTGGACGCCATCGTGGGCGGCGGGGGCCTCATCTTGCTGCCCGCGCTGTTCGCCACCTTCCCCACCGCGCCGCCCGCCACGCTGCTGGGCACCAACAAGAGCGCCTCGGTCTGGGGCACGGCCATGTCCACCTGGCAGTACGGCCGCAAGGTGCAGTTGCCCTGGCGCGCGATGATGCCGGCCGCCTGCGTGGGCATGGCGGGCTCCTTTGCGGGCGCCTGGGCCGTCACGCAGATCTCCCCCGATTTCCTGCGCCGCCTGCTGCCGCTGGTGCTGCTGGGCGTGCTGGCCTACACGCTGGCGCGCAAGGACATGGGCCGCCACCACACGCCGCACTATTCGGGCCGCGCCGAGACGCTGATCGCCTGCGCCATCGGCCTGGTGATTGGTTTCTACGACGGTTTCTTCGGCCCCGGCACGGGCAGCTTCTTCGTGTTCCTGTTCGTGCGGCTGATGGGCTATGACTTCCTGAACGCGTCGGCCTCGGCCAAGCTGCTGAACATGGCCACCAACCTGGCTGCGCTGGCGCTGTTCGCGCTCAAGGGCCATATCTGGTGGCACCTGGCCGTGCCCATGGCGGTGGCCAATGTGCTGGGCGCCATGCTGGGCACGCACATGGCCCTGCGCCATGGAACGGGCTTTGTGCGCGGCATTTTCATCGGCGTGGTGAGCCTGCTGATCCTCAAGACCGGCTACGACGCCTTCATCGCCTGAGCACGGGCCAGCGGCGTTCGCAACACCTGCCATCGGCGTTGGCGACGGCAACCTTCTATAATTGCCGACTTTTCGCCTTGAGCTGCGGCGGCTGGTGCATGTCGCACCCCTGCCAGCGGCCGTACCCGACCAGCCGACCAGCCGCAAAAAACCGGCCCCGCCGTCCATGGCCCATGCACTGATGCGTGCCTTGGCGCTTTCTTCATGCTGCGGCGCCGGGGTCAGGTCTTGAGCGACAGCCCAGGAGTTCCATGAAACGCTTTACCGTCATCGCCGCCGCCGCGCTGGCCCTGTGGACCGCCGCCGGCGTTCAGGCCCGCCCCTTCGACGCCATCCAGAAGGAAGGCACGCTTCGCCTGGCCACCGAGGGCTACTACGCGCCCTTCGCCCATTTCGAGGGCAAGCAGCTGACCGGCTTCGAAGTCGAGCTGGCCCAGATGATGGCCGCCAAGATGGGCGTGAAGTACGAGTGGAAGACCATCAGCTTCGACGCCCTGCTCACCGGCCTGCAGCAGGACCGCTGGGATCTGGTGATTTCCTCGCACGGCATCACGCCCGAGCGCGAGAAGGCCGTGACCTTCACCCAGCCCCACTACTGCTCTGGCGCCATCGTGATGTCGCTGGACCCGGCCATCCGCTCGGCCAAGGACCTGGCGGGCAAGACGGTGTCGGTGCAGACCGGCACCACCTATATGCAGTACATGGAGAAGAACCTGCCCGGCATCAAGCGCCTGGTCAACTTCCCCACCAACGAGGCCGCCCGCAATGCGCTGCTGTCCAAGCGCGTGGATGCCTGGGTGACCGAACGCTTCATTGCCAAGGAACTGCAGCAGAAGAACCCCAATGCCCAGCTCAAGCAGGGCGAGTTGCTGCTGGTCGAGCGCATTGCCGCCGCCGTGGCCAAGGACAACAAGTCGCTGGCCGATGCCTGGAACAAGGCCTTCAAGGAAGCCCTGGCCGACGGCAGCTACGCCAAGCTGTCGCAGAAATACTTCCACGAAGACATCCGCTGCCCTGACTGAGGCCCCGGGCAGATCTGCCCGACCGGCGCCCACTTGCAGGGCGCCTTTTTGTTTCTAGCCCACCTATGCTTACCGTCCTCTGGCCCGCCCACTGGAGCCGCTCGCAGCGCAGCAACGCCACCCTGGTCACGGCCCTGCTGCTGATGGTGCTCGTGGTTTCGCTGCTGGGGCAACTGCTGTCCCTGCTGCCCGAGCCCATAGGCTCCAATGCCGACACCTTCGCCGAAGGCGCGCGCACCACGCTGTATCTGACGCTGGTCAGCGGCGCCGCCGGCCTGGTGCTGGGCATCGCCGCCGCGCTGGCGCGCACCTCGCGCACGGCCGCCCTGCGCTGGGCCGCGGGCTTCTACGTCTGGGCGATCCGCGGTACGCCGCTGCTGGTGCAGATCCTGTTCATCTACTTCGCGCTGCCGGTGCTGATCCCGGGCCTGAACCTGCCCGACTTCGCAGCCGCCTGCATTGCACTGGCGCTGAACGTGGGCGCCTACAACGCCGAAGCCGTGCGCGCCGGCCTGCAGGCCGTGCCGCGCGGCCAGGCCGAGGCCGCACGCGCCCTGGGCCTGCCGCGCATCTGCGTCTTCATGGACGTGGTGTTCCCGCAGGCCTTCAAGATCTCGCTGCCGCCGCTGGTGAGCAACTTCGTGGCCCTGCTCAAGGATTCGTCGCTGGCGTACGCCATCGGCGTGGTGGAGCTGACCAATGTGGGCAACCGCATCCAGTCGGCCACCTTCCAGCCCGTGGAGACCCTGGTCACCGTGGGCGTGACCTACCTGGTGCTGACCACGCTGGTGACCCAGGTCACGGCTGCCGTGGAGTACCGCTTCGACGTGGAGGGCCGCCACAAATGAGCGCCGACAAGCTGGCACGGGGCATGCCCTACATCGTGGCCGAGAAGGTCACCAAGTCCTTCGGCAGCCACCAGGTGCTCAAGGGCGTTTCCACGCAGTTCTGCACGGGCGAGGTGACGGTGATCATCGGCGCCTCGGGCTCGGGCAAGTCCACGCTGCTGCGCGCCATCAACCGGCTGGAGCCGCACGACGGCGGGCGCATCACCATCGATGGCGTCGAAGTCACCGACAACGAAGCCACGCTGCAAAAGCAGCGCTGCGAAGTGGGCATGGTGTTCCAGCAGTTCAACCTGTTCGGCCACATGACGGTGCTGGACAACGTGACCCTGGCGCCGCGCCGCATCCACAAAACGCCGCGCGCCCAGGCCAATGCCAAGGCCATGGCCCTGCTGGAGCGCGTGGGCATGCAGGCCCATGCCCACAAGTACCCGTGGCAGTTGTCGGGCGGCCAACAGCAGCGCGTGGCCATTGCCCGCGCCCTGGCCATGGAGCCGCAGGTGATGCTGTTCGACGAGCCCACCAGCGCGCTGGATCCGGAGATGGTGCAGGAGGTGCTGGACGTGATGCGCGAGCTGGCACGCGGCGGCATGACCATGATCGTGGTCACCCACGAAATGGGCTTCGCCCGCGAGGTCGCCGACCGCGTGATGTTCTTCGACCAGGGCTGCATTGCCCACGAGGCCCCACCGGCCGAGTTCTTCGGCAACCCGGCCAGCGAGCGGATCGCGGCGTTCATCGGGCGCATGGGGCATTGAGGCCTGGGCCTGCGCACGCAGGCTGCTCAAGAAAACAAAGAGCCGGCAATGCCGGCTCTTTTGCTTTCTCAATCCTCCAGCTCGCCAGCAGACGGCGGCGGCAGTGCGGCAGCGCGGTTGGATGCCACGGGCACCGATGCCTCGGGCGGCTCGTAGCGCGGCAGGCCGGGCAGGTTCACGGTTTCTGCGTCCAGCGTGATTTCGGAGACGCGGCGCGGGGCGCCTATGGGCACGCCGGCCTGGCCCTTGCGCATGGCGGCCATGTCCTCCAGGCTGGGGTAGCGGCCCAGCAGCCAGTAGTCGAACACGCGGCGTGCCAGCGGCGCGGCGGCGGCGGCGCCAAAGCCGGCGTTCTCCACGATGACGGCGACGGCGATGGTGGGGTTGTCGGCCGGCGCGTAGGCGATGTACAGCGAGTGGTCGCGCTGGAACTCGGACAGGCGCGAGGCGTTGTACTTCTCGTTCTGGCGCACGCCCACGGCCTGGGCCGTGCCGGTCTTGCCGGTGGAGGTGTAGGGCGCGTTGCCGAAGATGCCGCGCGAGGTGCCCTCCACCGTCACGGCGGCCACGGCGGCGCGCACGGCTTCCACGTTCTCGGGCTTGTAGCCCATGCTGGTGCCGGGGTCCTTGTTGATGGCCGAGAACTGCTGCGTCACGGCATCGACACGTCCCACGGCCAGGTGGGGCCGGTGCTTGACGCCCTTGGCCGCCAGCGTGGACATGGCGTTGGCCAGCTGCAGGATGGTGAAGTTGTTGTAGCCCTGGCCGATGCCCAGCGAGATGGTCTCGCCCGCGTACCACTTCTTCTGCTCGGGCCGCTTGTAGGTGTTGCGCTTCCACTCGGTGCTGGGCAGCACGCCGCGCGCCTCGCCGCGCACGTCGATGCCGGTGATCTGGCCGAAGCCCAGCGGCTTCATGTAGTCGTGGATCATGTCCACGCCCATGTCGTTGGCCAGCATGTAGTAGTACACGTTGGACGACTTGATGATGGAGCGGCGCAGGTTGGTCGGCCCGTTGGGGTGGCCCGAGCGGAAGGTGTGGCCGCCGAAGGTCCAGCTGCCGTTGTCCATGATGGTGGTGTCGGGGCGGCGCTTGCCCGACTCCAGCGCGGCAATCGCCATGAAGGGCTTGTAGGTGGAGCCCGGCGGATAGGTGCCCCGCAGCGCGCGGTTGAGCAGCGGGCGGTTGATGGATTCGTTGAGCGCGGCCCAGCTTTCCTGGTCGATGCCATCGACGAAGAGATTCAGGTCGAAGGTCGGGCGGCTGACCATGGCCAGCAGTTCGCCGCTGCGCGGATCGATGGCCACCAGGGCGCCACGGCGGTCGCCGTACAGCTCCTCCACCATGCGCTGCAGCTTGATGTCCAGCGACAGCACCAGGCTGTCGCCGGGCGTGGCGGGGCGGCTGCCGAGCTTGCGCACGGCATGGCCGCCGGCCGAGGTTTCCATCTCTTCCCAGCCGGTCTGGCCGTGCAGGTCGGTTTCGTAGCTCTGCTCCACGCCCAGCTTGCCGATGACGTCGGTGCCCCGGTAGTTGGCGGCGTCGTCGGAGTCTTCCAGTGCTTCCTTCTCGCGCTGGTTGATGCGGCCTATGTAGCCGATGACGTGGCTGGCCGTGTCCTGCATGGGGTAGGTGCGGAACAGCCGCGCCTTGATGTCCACGCCCGGGAAGCGGTAGCGCTGCGCGGCGAAGCGCGCGACCTCGTCATCGGTCAGGCGCGTGCGGATGGGCAGGGAGTCGAAGCTGCGGGAATCATCCACCAGGCGCTTGAACTTGCGGCGGTCGCGCGGCGTGATCTCGACGATCTCGGCCAGGCCGTCGATGGTCTCTTCAAGATTGCCCGCGCGCGAGGGCATGATCTCCAGCGTATAGGCCGAGTAGTTGGTGGCCAGCACCACGCCGTTGCGGTCCAGGATCTGGCCCCGGTTGGGCACGATGGGCACCACGGCCGTGCGATTGCTTTCGGCGCGCTCGGCCAGCTCCTCATGGCGCTGCACCTGCAGCACCAGCAGCCGCGCCACCACCAGCCCGAAGGCCAGCAGCACCACCACGCTCATCACCCATGCGCGCAGCCTGAATCGCTGCAGCTCGGCTTCTGTATTGCGGATTTCCATCACGCGTCAAGCCTCACAGGGGACGGTTCTCGTCACTGTCCGGCGGACGGCGCTGCGGCGCCAGCAGCAGGCCGCTGACCAGGGGCCACAGCAGGGCCTCGATCAAGGGAGCCACCACCACCAGCGGGCCGGGCACGATGCCGCCGGCCACCATGCGCAGCAGCACCTGCAGGCCGTGCACGACGGCGAACAGGGGCAGCAGGTGCAGCGCCTGCACGGGCGTGGAGAACCAGGACAGGCGCCGGCCCATGGCGCCGGCCGCGAACACCAGCAGCGCATAGGCCAGCGCATGCTGGCCCAGCAGGGAGGAGCGGTCCACATCCATGCACAGGCCCAGCAAAAAGGCCACGCCCATGCCCACGCGCTGGGGTTGGTTCAGCGCCCAGAAGGCCAGCAGCACCATCAGCAGGTCGGGCTGCCAGGCCTGGCGGCCCAGCGGCAGCATGTTGAGTGCCAGCGCCGCCAGCAGGCTGACGACGATGAACAGGGGGTTGACCGGCAGCAGCAGCTGCTGGCCGCGCGGCATGATCATGCGGGCTCCTTCCTGGCGGAGGCGGGTGCGGCGGGAGCAGCGGGTGCGGCAGGCGTGGCCGGCGCATCTGTCTTGCCGGCCTTGCCGCCGTCCTTGGAGGCTTCCTTGCCCTTGCCGTCCTTGGCCTTGTCTTTTTCCTTGCCCTTGTCTTTTTCCTTGCCCTTGCCGGCGCGCAGGGGTTCTGCGGCGCCTTCCGCCTCGGGGTGGGTGGCGCGGTCCAGCGGCTTGAGCACCACCACGTGGCGCACGCCCTGCACGCGGCCCACGGGCTCGCAGTAGATGCGCGAGAAGGCCGAGTCGGCGCGGCGCTCCACCGAGACCACCTTGGCCACGGGCAGGCCCGGCGGGTACAGGCCATCGACGCCGCTGGTGGTCAGCAGGTCGCCTTCCTGGACATCGGCATTGCTGGGCATGAAGCGCAGCTCGATGCCGCCGGTGCGCAGCGGCGACGGATCGCCATAGGCCACGCTGCGCGCGCCGGTGCGCGGGTTGAAGACGGGAATGGCCTGGTCGCGGTCGATGAGCAGTGTGACCTCGGCACGCAGCGGATACACGCGCGTGACCTGGCCGACCACGCCCTTTTCATCGAGCACGGGCGAGCCCTGGTCTATGCCATCCACCTGGCCACGGTCGATGACCACGCGGCGCGTATAGAGGTCGGGGCTGTCGTAGACCACCTCGGCAGCGGTGCCGGGCGTGGTGAGGCGATCGCGCAGCTGCAGCAGCTCGCGCAGGTGATCGTTTTCCTGGATCAGCTCGTCGGCCAGCGATGCACGCTGGGCCATGGCCACCAGTTCCTTGCGCGCGGCCTGTTCGCGGGCCTGAGCATCGTCCAGCGAGCCCAGGTAGCGGCTGGCGTCGTGCACGGCCTGCACCGGCTTGAGCATCACCCATTGCACGGGGTACAGCACGGTGGCCACGGCCACGCGCACGGGATCGGTGATCCTGAAACGCGCGTCGGCCACCATCAGGAACAGCGCCAGGGCGCTGTACAGGGCCAGTTGCGAGACCCGCGAAGGCCGCCGCTTGAACAGCGAGGGCGCCGAGTGGTCCAGGGTATTGGGATTCATGCGGCCCTCCCGCGTGGCAGGGCCTGCCCTGCCGCACTTGCTGCAGCCTGGAAAGCACGGGCCGGTCCCGGTGCGAAGGAAGGCAGGGCAAGCATGCAGGTCACCACGGAAGGGGGAGAAAAGTCGTTGCAGTCAGACGGCTGCGGCCCCGGGCCCGCGACAACGGACCCCGGCCTGCGCCGCATCAGTCGCTGGTGAAGATGCTGCCCTGGCGGTCCATGGTCTCCAGCGCCATGCCGCAGCCGCGCACCACGCAGGTCAGCGGCTCTTCGGCCACCAGCACGGGCAGGCCGGTTTCTTCGGCCAGCAGGCGGTCCAGGTCACGCAGCAGCGCGCCGCCGCCGGTGAGCATCATGCCGCGCTCGGCAATGTCGGCGCCCAGCTCGGGCGGTGTCTGCTCCAGCGCGTTCTTGACGGCGCTGACGATCTGGTTGAGCGGATCGGTCAGGGCTTCCAGCACCTCGTTGGACGAGATGGTGAAGCTGCGCGGCACGCCTTCGGAGAGGTTGCGGCCCTTGACTTCCATCTCCTTGACTTCGGAGCCGGGGAAGGCCGAGCCGATGTTCTTCTTGATGGACTCGGCCGTGGGCTCGCCGATCAGCATGCCGTAGTTGCGGCGGATGTAGCTGATGATGGCTTCGTCGAACTTGTCGCCGCCCACGCGCACGGAACCCTTGTAGACCATGCCGCCCAGCGAGATGACGCCGACTTCGGTGGTGCCGCCACCGATGTCCACCACCATGGAGCCAGAAGCCTCGGACACCGGCAGGCCGGCGCCGATGCCGGCAGCCATGGGTTCCTCGATCAGGTAGACGGAGGTGGCGCCTGCCGCCTCGGCCGCGTCCTTGATGGCGCGGCGCTCGACCTGGGTGGAGCCGCAGGGCACGCAGATGATGATGCGCGGGCTGGGCGTGAGCACCGAGCGCGGATGCACCATCTTGATGAACTGCTTGATCATCTGCTCCGTGATGACGAAGTCGGCAATCACGCCGTCCTTCATCGGGCGGATGGCCTCGATGTTGCCGGGCACCTTGCCCAGCATGGCCTTGGCCTCGCGGCCCACCGCCTGGATCACCTTCTTGCCGTGCGGCCCGCCTTCGTGGCGGATGGCGACAACGGAGGGTTCGTCCAGAACAATGCCCTTGTCGCGGGCGAAAATCAGGGTGTTGGCTGTGCCAAGATCAATGGCAAGGTCGGTGGAGAAATACCGACGGAAAGCTCCGAACATTACGAGAGTCCTCTCAGGCACGGCATGCTCGTCGGCCTGCCATCGCCGGGATGAAAGTTAGGGAGTCTGGATGGGGTTGGCTTTTCGCACAATGACCGGCTCGGAGAGGGTATTGCGGCAAAGCCGAGATAATACCGTATCCCCTGTGAATAACTTCTACTGCCGGGGCTTGAAATACGGGTTTACATCCCGTTGCCCCCTTCAAAAATCCTATGGCACTGAACGCACAAGACATCGCACGCATCGCGAACCTGGCACGACTTGAGCTCTCCTCCACCGAGAGTGAGCGCATGCTAGGCCAGCTCAATGATTTTTTCGGCATCGTGGAGAAGATGCAGGCTGTGGATACTTCAGGCGTCAGCCCGCTGTCACATCCGGTCGCCGCCATCCAGGACATTGCCCTGCGTCTTCGCGAGGACATTGCCAGCGAGCCCGACCAGCGCGACGCCAATCAGCGCAGCGCACCGGCCGTCGAGCGCGGCCTGTTCCTGGTCCCCAAGGTGATCGAGTAAGCGCCGCGCGCCCTCGTCACTGGCATCCGTCCCCGTTTTCCGCACCCCATACATGACCCAGCAAACCACTGATCTGCACACGCTCGGCGTGTCGGCCCTGTCGGCCCTGCTGCGCGAGCGCAAGCTCGGCGCCGTCGAAGCCGCCCAGCATTTCCTGGCCCGCGCCCAGGCGCACCAGAACCTGGGCGCCTTCGTCAGCATCGACGAAGAGGCCACCCTGGCCCAGGCCCGCGCTGCCGACGCCCTGATTGCCCAGGGCAAGGGCGGCCGCCTGGCTGGCGTGCCCATTGCGCACAAGGACATCTTCGTCACGCGCGACTTCCCGACCACGGCCTCCAGCAAGATGCTGGCCGGCTACCGCTCGCCCTTCGACGCCACCGTGGTGACGCGCCTGGCCGAGGCCGGCGCCGTGACGCTGGGCAAGCTCAACTGCGATGAATTCGCCATGGGCTCGGCCAACGAGAACTCGGCCATCGCGCCCGTGGGCTTCGACGCCCCCGCGCCCGTGCGCAACCCCTGGAACACGGACCGCGTGCCCGGCGGCTCCTCGGGCGGCTCGGCCGTGGCCGTGGCCGCCGGCCTGGCGCCCGCCGTCACCGGCACCGACACGGGCGGCTCCATCCGCCAGCCCGCATCGTTTTGCGGCATCACGGGCATCAAGCCCACCTATGGCCGCGCCAGCCGCTACGGCATGATCGCCTTCGCCTCCAGCCTGGACCAGGCCGGTCCCATGGGCAAGAGCGCCGAGGACTGCGCCCTGCTGCTGTCCGAGATGTGCGGCCCCGACCTGGACCGCGACTCCACCAGCCTGGACGTGCCCGCCGAGGACTTCACGGCCCGCCTGAACGACGGCATCGAAGGCCTGCGCATCGGCATCCCCGCCGAGTTCTTCGGCGAAGGCCTGTCGGCCGACGTGCGCGCCGCCGTGGATGGCGCGCTCAAGGAATACGAGAAGCTGGGCGCCCGCCTGGTGCCCATCTCGCTGCCCCGCACCGAGCTGTCGATTCCCGTGTACTACATCCTGGCCCCGGCCGAGGCATCGTCCAACCTGTCGCGCTTCGACGGCGTGAAGTTCGGCCACCGCGCCAAGGACTACACGGACCTGGTGGACATGTACAAGAAGACCCGCGCCCAGGGCTTTGGCGACGAGGTCAAGCGCCGCATCATGATCGGCGCCTACGTGCTGTCCGAGGGCTACTACGACGCCTACTACCTGCAGGCGCAGAAGATCCGCCGCATGATCGCCGACGACTTCCAGGCCGCCTTCCAGCAGTGCGACGTGATCGCCGGCCCCGCCGCGCCCACCGTGGCCTGGCAGCTGGGCGGAAAGAGCGACCCGCTGGCCAACTACCTGGCCGACATCTTCACGCTGCCCGCATCGCTGGCCGGCCTGCCCGGCATGAGCGTGCCCGCAGGCTTTGGCGAGGCCGGCATGCCCGTGGGCCTGCAGCTGATCGGCAACTACTTCAAGGAAGGCCAGCTGCTCAACGCCGCCCACCGCTTCCAGCAGGCCACCGACTTTCACCTTCAAGCTCCGAAGGGCATCTGAGACCCCATGACCGCGAAACTCATCCAGGGCTATGAAGTCGTCATCGGCTTCGAGACCCACGCCCAGCTGGCCACCCAGTCCAAGATCTTCAGCCGCGCCAGCACCGCCTTCGGCGCCGAGCCCAACACCCAGGCCTGCGCCGTGGACATGGCGCTGCCCGGCACGCTGCCGGTGATGAACAAAAAGGCCGTCGAGTGCGCCATCCGGCTCGGCCTGGCGCTGGGCTCGCACATTGCGCCGCGCAGCATCTTCGCGCGCAAGAACTACTTCTACCCCGACCTGCCCAAGGGCTACCAGATCTCGCAGTTCGAGATTCCCGTGGTCCAGGGCGGCGAAGTGTCCTTCTTCCTCGGCGACGAGAAGAAGACCATCCGCCTGGTGCGCGCCCACCTGGAGGAAGACGCCGGCAAGTCGCTGCACGAGGACTTCATCGGCCAGTCGGGCATCGATCTGAACCGCGCCGGCACGCCGCTGCTGGAGATCGTGACCGAGCCCGACATCCGCAGCACGGAAGAAGCCGTGGCCTACGCCAAGACGCTGCACCAGATCGTGACCTGGATCGGTATCTGCGACGGCAACATGCAGGAAGGGAGCTTCCGCTGCGACGCCAACGTCTCCGTGCGCAAGCCCGGCCAGCCGCTGGGCACGCGCCGCGAGATCAAGAACCTCAACAGCTTCAAGAACATGCAGCTGGCCATCGACTACGAGATCCGCTGGCAGATCGAGGAAATCGAGGACGGCCGCCGCATCCAGCAGGCCACCGTGCTGTTCGACCCCGACACGGGCGAGACGCGCTCCATGCGCACCAAGGAAGACGCGGCCGACTACCGCTACTTCCCCGACCCGGACCTGCCGCCGCTGGTGGTCGCGCCCGAGTGGGTGGAACAGGTCAGGGCCGACATGCCCGAGCTGCCGCGCGCCATGGCCGCGCGCTTTGTCGAGCAGTACGCCCTGCCCGAGTACGACGCCACCACGCTGACGCAAAGCCAGGCCATGGCCGCCTACTTCGAGGACACGGCCCGGGCCTGCAATGCGCCCAAGCTGGCCAGCAACTGGATCATGGGCGAGATCTCGCGCCGCCTGAACACCGAGGAAATCGGCATGGAGGCCGCCAAGGTCTCCAGCTCCCAGCTGGCAGCGCTGATCCAGCGCATCGGCGACGGCACCATCTCCAACAACGCCGCCAAGCAGGTCTTCGAGGCGCTGTGGAGCGGTGAAGGCAGCGATGTCGATGCCATCATCGAGGCCAAGGGCCTCAAGCAGATGAACGACACGGGCGCCATGGAGAAGATCATCGACGAGGTGATCGCCGCCAACCCGGCCAACGTGGAGCAGTACCGCGCAGGCAAGGACAAGGCCTTCAACGCCCTGGTCGGCCAGGTCATGAAGGCTTCCAAGGGCAAGGCCAACCCGGCGCAGGTCAACGAGCTGCTCAAGGCCAAGCTGGCCTGACCGGCCGCAGCGGGCGCCCCCACGCGCTCCGGGGGGCGCCTGCCTCAATCCACCGAGGCGCCCGACTGCCGCACGGCCTGGCCCCACTGCGTGATCTCGGAGGCCACGAAGGCATCCATCTCGCGGGGCGTGGTGGGCGCAGCCTCCGATCCCCGGTCGCTGATGAACTTGCGCATCTCGGGGCTGCGCAGGATGGCCACGGCCTCGCGGTTGAGCCGGTCTATCACTTCCTGCGGCGTGCCCCTGGGCGCCATCAGGCCCAGCCAGCCCACGGCCTCGAAGCCCCGGAACTCGGGCAGGCCCGATTCGGCAATGGCCGGCACCTCGGGCAGCTGGCTGGAGCGGGCGCTGGAGGTCACACCCAGTGGCACCGCCTTGCCCGCCTGGATATTGGGCAGGGCGGCCGTCACCGAATCCACCATCAGCGGCACCTGGCCGCCCACGAAGTCCGCCTGCGCGGGGCCGCTGCCCTTGTAGGGAATGTGCTCTATCTGTATCTTGGCGCGCGCCTTGACCATCTCGGCGCTCAGGTGCTGGGTGCCGCCGATGCCGGCGCTGGCGTAGTTCCAGCGGCCCGGCTCGGCACGCGCCTTGTCCACCAGATCTTTCATGGATTGGATGCCCGCACCCGGGTGCGCCAGGAACACCAGCGGCACCTTGGCGATCAGCGTGATGCCCACCAGGTCGGTGCGCGGGTCGAAATTCACCTTCTTGTACAGCGTCTGGTTCACGGCCATGGCACTGCCGGCCACGAGCAGCGTGTAGCCGTCGGCCGGGCTGCGCACCACCTGCTCGCTGCCGATGTTGCTGCCGGCCCCGGCCTTGTTCTCCACCACCAGCGGCTGGCCCAGCTTCTGGGCGAGCTTTTCGGCCAGCGCGCGCGCAAAGATGTCCGTGGCCTGCCCGGGCGGGAAGGGCACGACCAGGCGGATGGGCTTGTCGGGATAGGCGGCGCTGGCCGGCATGGCCAAGGCGGCGGCCGCGCAGGCTGCGGCGGCCAGAATGATCTGCTTCATGGTGTCGTTGTCTCCTGCGGGCCAGTTTAGCGGCGGCATGCCCGCTGCACCCGCACGCCGCTGTCCCGCAGCCAACAGCGCACCAGGCCATCTGCCGGAACAATCGGCGCACACCACAGGAGACTCCATGACCGCCAGCACCGACCGCCTGCACATCCCCGGCCTGCCCTGGGCCGACTCCCCTGAAACCGTGGGCCTGGGCAGCGCGCGCCTGACGCGCCTGTCGGCCCGGCTGCAGCGCGGCGTGGACACCGGCGAGATCCCGGGCGCCGTGGCCCTGGTGGCGCGGCGCGGCAAGCTGGCCTACCTGGAGAGCTTCGGCCTGCTGGACCCCGAGGCCGGCACGGCCATGCGGCCCGATGCCATCTTCCGCATCGCCTCCATGAGCAAGCCCATCACCTCGCTGGCCATCATGATGCTGGCCGAGCAGGGGCGGCTGTCCATCATCGAGCCCGTGGAGCAGTACCTGCCCGAGCTGGCCGCGCTGCGCGTGGGCCTGGAGCGCGCGCCGCTGGCGCGGCCCATCACGCTACAGGACCTGCTGCGCCACACCTCCGGCATTCCCTACGGATTCGCCGGCACCGAGCACCCCGTCAAGAAGATGTACCTGGATGCGGGCCTGTTCAGCGGCAAGTTCACCAATGCGCAGTTCATCACCAGGCTCGCGCAGCTGCCGCTGGTGGCCCAGCCCGGCGAGACCTGGGAATACGGCATGTCCACCGACGTGCTGGGCCGCGTGGTCGAGGTGGTCAGCGGCCAGACGCTGGCCGCCTTCGTGCGCGAGCACATCACCGGGCCGCTGGGCATGGCCGACACGGGCTTCCATGCGCCCGACAGCGAGATCGCACGCGCCGCAAGGCCCCAGCCCGAAGGGCCGCAGAAACAGATGCCACCCATCCCCCCGGTCACGCGCGCCATGATGTTCGAGTCGGGCGGCGGCGGCATGGTCTCGACCATGGCCGACTATGCGCGGCTGTGCCTGTTCTGGTGCAACGGCGGCACGCTGGACGGCGTGCGCCTGGTCTCTCGCAAGACCGTGGAGCTGATGACCACCAACCACCTGCCCGCCAGCGTGCGCATGGGGCCGGACATGGCGTATTTCGGCGCCCAGCTGCCCTCGCCCGAGGTGGGCCAGGGCTTCGGCCTGGGCTTTGCGGTGCGCACGGCGCCCGGCCTCAACCCGCTGCCGGGCAGCGTGGGCGATTTTTCATGGAGCGGCATCTACGGCACCTTCTTCTGGGTCGATCCGAAGGAGGATTTGTTCGCCATCCTCATGATGCAGTCCATGGCCCAGCGCATTCCCTACCGCTGGGTGATGCGCGAGGGCGTGTACCAGTCCGTGGTGGACTGAGCCGACAGGCGCGCCGCACCGAAAGGGTGCAAAGCCCATGCTGCCAGCAAGAGCGGCGTCCCTTCCTAAAATGACGCGCTTTTGCAGCCCTCCCCCGGGGCCGCGCAGACAAAGACAAAAAGACAACAAGGCCATGGGCTGGAACAGAAAAGCATGGGGGCCGGTGGTGCCACGCCCCGCGCCTGCGGACATGTGGCGCGTGGCCATGGGCTCCATCGTGGGCATGGGGCTGGCCACGGCCCTGGTCTGGCTGGCGCATGCGGGCACCTGGGATCTTCCCCTGCGCCTGTTCGCGCCGCTGGGCGCCACGGCCGTCCTGTTGTTCGCCGTGCCCACCAGCCCGCTGGCCCAGCCCTGGTGCTGCGTGGTGGGCAATACGGTGTCGGCGCTCTGGGCCCTGTTCGTGCTGCAGTGGTGCCCGCCCCAGCTGGCCCCTGCACTGGCCGTGGGCGGCGCCATAGGCTGCATGCTGCTGACGCGCTCGCTGCACCCGCCAGGTGGCGCCATGGCCCTGCTGACGGTGCTCAACGCCAAGGCCTCGCTGGCCGCCGGCTGGATGCTGCCCTTCCTGCCCGTGGGCGCGCTGACACTGGGGCTGGTCCTGGCGGCCACGGCGCTCCACCGCGCCACGGGCCGGCGCTATCCGCACCATGCCGACACGGCGCCCAAGGCCGCGCCCGCCGATGCGGCCCACCGCCATGCCTCGCGCCTGGGCCTGTCCCATGCCGATCTGGAGGCGCTGCTGCTGCGCTTCGGCCAGGAAAACAACCTGGAAGCCGATGACCTGGCCGAGCTGCTGGCCGCCGCCGAGGAAACCGCCATCGAGCACCGGCTGGGCGGCGTGCGCTGCGCCCAGCTCATGACGCGCGATCCCGTGAGCTGTTCCTTGGACGACGACGTGCACGCCGTGGCCGCACGCTTTCGCGCGCACCCGGCCAAGAGCCTGCCGGTGCTGGACGCCGATGGCGGCCTGGCCGGCACGGTCTCCCGTGCCGAGCTGTACGAGTGGCTGTGGATGAGCCCCGTGCGCCCGGCCGAATCTGCGGCAAAACCTTCTTTGTTGAACTGGCTGGGCCAGCGCCTGCCCGGCAAGACCCGGGCCGCGCCCCGCCTGTCGGAGTTGCCCCAGCTGGTTCATGCGCCTGAACTCAGCGTGGACGAAGACACGCCCGTGGGCCAGTTGCTGGACGCCCTGGCCCGGCACAGCGTGCCCTGCATTCCCGTGATGCGCGAAGGCCGGCTGACCGGCCTGATCACGCGCACGGATCTGATGCGGCTGCTGCTGCAGCCGGGCAGATAGGGCGACCCGGCAATGCGCCAGTTTCAGGAAGTGCGCCCAAGCGCAGCATCCTGAAACCTGGCCATCAGAACAGCACGCGGCAGCGGATGGTGCCCGGAACCTGGGTCAGCTTTTCCACGGCCAGGCCCGAGGACTGGGCCGCCAGGTCGATCACCACATAGCCCACCTTCTCGTCGGTGCGCAGGTACTGGCCGGCGATGTTGATGCCGTTCTCGGCAAACACCTGGTTGATGGCCGACAGCACGCCGGGCTGGTTGTGGTGCACGTGCAGGATGCGGTTCTGGCCGGGGTGGGCGGGCAGGGCCACTTCGGGGAAGTTCACGGCCGAGGTGGTGGTGCCGTTGTCGCTGTACTTGACCAGCTTCTCGGCCACTTCCAGGCCAATGTTGGCCTGGGCTTCCATGGTGGAGCCGCCCACATGCGGGGTCAGGATGACGTTGTCCAGGCCGCGCAGGGGCGAGACGAATTCATCCTTGTTGCTGCGCGGCTCGGTGGGGAACACGTCGATGGCGGCGCCCAGCAGCTTGCCAGCCTTCAGGGCCTCGGCCAGCGGCTCGATTTCCACCACGGTGCCGCGCGAGGCATTGATCAGGATGGCGCCGGGCTTCATGGCCGCGATTTCCTTGGCGCCGATCATCCACTGGGTGGAGGGCAGCTCGGGCACGTGCAGGGTGACGATGTCGCTGCCGGCCAGCAGATCGGCCAGCGATGCGGCCTGGCGCGCATTGCCCAGCGGCAGCTTGGTGGACACGTCATGGAAGAGCACCTGCATGCCCACCGACTCGGCCATCACCGACAGCTGGGTGCCGATGGAGCCGTAGCCCACGATGCCCAGCGTCTTGCCGCGGATTTCGTAGGAATTCTCGGCGCTCTTGAGCCAGCCGCCGCGGTGGGCGGAGGCGTTCTTGGCAGGCACGCCGCGCAGCAGCAGAATGGCTTCGGCCAGCACCAGCTCGGCCACCGAGCGCGTGTTGGAGTAAGGCGCGTTGAAGACCACCACGCCGCGCTCGCGCGCCGCGTCCAGGTCCACCTGGTTGGTGCCGATGCAGAAGCAGCCCACGGCCACGAGCTTTTGCGCGGCGGCGAACACGTCGGCCGTCAGCTGCGTGCGCGAACGGATGCCGACGAAGTGCACGTCGGCGATCTTGCGCTTGAGCTCCTCGCCTTCCAGCGCACCCGTCACGGTCTCCACATTGGTGTAGCCCGCGTTGCGCAGCACTTCGAGTGCGGAAGGATGGATGCCTTCGAGCAGCAGGAACTTGATCTTCGATTTATCCAGCGACGTTTTGGTCATGGGCGAGCCCTCTCTAGTCAGTCAGAAATCAGAGCGAGCATTACAGCGGATTCGGGAAGCCGCTACAGCCGGTAGGCCCAAAGCCTGCGCGCCCGCAAGCGGGAGAACCATGCGCCCTGCGGCCATGAACACCCGGCCATCCGGCAGACGCTCATTGCAGGACGGTGCATGCCACGGGAGCACATGCACACTTCGAGATTGGCGCGAAATGTAAAACATTGAGAACCGGTGCGCCCGTGCGCGGCAGCCTTCCTAGAATTCGCGCGTCTGTGTCCGGCGCTTTCAAATCAATAGCAACAGAACAGGCCTGCAGGCGGGCCGGACGCGCCCTTGTTTTACGAACCAACCGAGGAATCCGATGATTACAAACATGCTGCGCAGGATCGAGGACCTGCTGGTGCAGGTGGTGCGCGTGGTGCTGCTGGTGTTCTCCCTGCTCGTGCTGGTGGGCATGGCACTGTGGACCTGGGAGAGCTTCAGGCCCGGCAAGGCCGAGGCGCCCCAGGCCGTGGCCCAGGAATTGAACTGGAAGGACGCCAGGCCCGACCTGCAGTTCGTCGTGGACGAAACCAGCCGCGACCTGGGCGCGGGCGGCGGCGAACCCGCCATGGAAAAGCGCCTGGCCGATCCGGCGCTGCGCCCCGCCTTCCAGAAGGCCGACGCCCTGGTGCGCGCCTACGTGAACAAGGATCCTGCGCGGCGCGAGCGCACCGAGCGGGACAACCAGGCCCGGGGCCTGGCGCCGCTGCACCCGCTGCTGCAAGGCGACGCCCTGCCGTCCGAGGCCGATGTGCAGCGCCGCATCCAGGAACGCGGGCAGCGCGAAGGCGATGCCGGGGCCGTGGATGCGGCTGCCGATGCAGCGGCTGCCGCAGCCGCCTCCACCGGCGAGGAAGACGGCTGGATGGTCGAGCCCGTGGATACCGCCGCCGCCATCCATGAGCGTGCCCAGGCCGCCGAGCTGGAACATGGCAAGGGCGCCTATGCGGCCTATGTGCAGGGCCTGCCCGCCGCGCTGGAGCAGGTCTTCGGCAATGCCGCCCTGGAGCCGCGGCTGCAGGCGCAGACGGCCCAGCAGATCCTGTCCACGGTGCTGCTGAACTACACGCTGTCCCTGGACAATGCGGCGCGCGCGCTGCGCGGCGAGGACAGCCACGGCAGCAGCTCCTGGAAGGAGCGCTTCGGCGCCGTGGAGACGGCCTTCTGGAGCATGCTGATGTCATTCCTCGTGCTGGTGGTGATGGTGCTGGTCTTCATCCGCATGGAGCGCCACCTGCGCGTGATCAGCCAGCAGCATGGCCAGGCACCGCGCCAGCCCTGAGGCCTTGCGCTATCGTTGCCGCTTTCCTTTCTGCTTGCCGCCCATCCGCATGACACGCAACACCACCACTCCCATCCATCCGCAATTCCTGGGCCGCATGTCGCCGCGCGCCTTCAAGCCGGAGGCACTGAGCCAGGCCCAGATCGAGCAACTGGCCGACGCCGCGCGCTGGGCGCCTTCGGCCAGCAACAAGCAGCCCTGGCACTTTGCCTATGCGCTGCGCGGCGATGCGAACTGGCAGGACTTCAGCACCATTCCCAACGAGTTCAACCGCCGCTGGTGCCTGGAGGCGGGCGCGCTGATCGTGCTGATGTCCGACCGCCAGGCCTCGCCCGGCAAGCACAGCTTCGACGCGGGCTGCGCCTGGGGCTACCTGGCGCTGCAAGCCCACGCCATGGGCCTGGCCACGCACGCCATGGGCGGCTTCTCGGCCGACGCCGCACGCGAGGTGCTGCGCCTGCCCGAGCACCTGGAGCCCGAGGTGGTGATCGCCGTGGGCTGGCGTGGCGATGCGGCCACCCTGCCCGACGATCTGCGCGAGCGCGAGGTGCCCTCGCCCCGCAAGCCGCTGGCCGAAGTGCTGAGCGCCGGCCCCGTGGCCACGGGCGGCTGACGGCGGGTTCCAAGTCCTACGCCGCTTTGCGGGGATGCCCCGGATGGCCTGCCCAGGCCCCGGGGCTACACTGGTCCACAGGCCTGCGGCGCAGCAGGCGTCCATGACCCCAAGGAGTTGCCATGACCCCATCCACCAGCCCCAATCTCGACAAGCTGCGCAACATCGTCCAGAAGTTCGGCGCAAGCTCCTTTACCACGGACCAGGTGGCCAGCGAATACGACGACGCCCCGGCCACGGCGGAAAGCACCGAGCAATTCGACGCCCTGCTGCAGCGCCACGCGGCCGTGCTGGGCATCCATGCCGTGCCCGGAAGCGGCGGCCAGGGCCACGGCGCCACCGTCTGGCAGCCGGCCTGAGCGCGCAGGCGGCGCAAAGCACGGCGCCGCTACACTCGCTGCGGCCGGCACGGTGCCGGCGCGCAGTTTCCTTTTGATGTCCTCACTCTCTCCCCATACCTGGCTGCAGCTGTCCGTGGCAGCCAGTGCCTTGCTGGTGCTCGCCTCCATCGGCTGGGTCTGGCACGGCACGCGCGCCCTGCCCGCGGATTCGCGCGATGGCCGCAGCGCCCGGCGCATGGCGGCCCTGTTCGCCCTGGGGGCGCTGGCCTGGCTGGCCTACGGCCTGTACACGGGCTATGCCGTGCTCTGGAAGGCGGACGCGCTGATGCTGTTCGCTCAGCAAGGCGCGCTGCTGCGCCTGCCGTTTTTGATCGGCGGACTGGCCTGGGTGGCCGCGCTGCTGGTCACGCGCGTGCTGCGCATGCTGGGCCGGGCCGGATCGGCATGAGCCGGCGCAGACCCCCACGGCGCTGAGCGCTCAGGGCGCCGCCACCTCCTTGGGCAGCACATAGGCGCGCACGCTGTCCCCGGCCTTGGTGCCGGTCGAACCATGCCCACCCGCCACCACCACCAGGTACTGGCGCTGGTCCGTGCCCAGGTAGGTCATGGGCGTGGCCTGGCCGCCAGCAGGCAGGCGGTCCTGCCAGAGCTGGCGGCCGCTGTCCACGTCATAGGCGCGCACATAGTTGTCCAGTGCCCCCGAGTAGAAGGCCACGCCGCCAGCGGTCATCACCGGGCCGCCAATGCCGGGCACGCCCATGCGAAAGCCCAGCGGCAGCGGGCTCAGGTCACGCGGCGTGCCGTTGCGGCGCTGCCAGACGATCTGGCCCGTGCGCAGGTCGGCACCCGCCACAAAGCCCCAGGGCGGCGCCTGGCAGGGAATGCCCAGCGGCGAGACAAAGGGCTTGAGCCGCACCGCAAACGGTGCGCCGAAGTTTTCGTTGAGCGCGGGCAGGCCGTCCTTGGGCGGGCCGCCATCCTGCACCAGCAGCGAGGTATCGTCCGCGCGCGGCACCAGGGTGGAGACGAAAGCCAGCCGCGTGGGCGTGGCAAACACCACCTGCCGGCGCGGGTCCACGGCCACGCCGCCCCAGTTGAAGACGCCGAAATTGCCCGGATAGATCAGCGAGCCCTGCTCCGAGGGCGGCGTGAAGCGCCCCTCGTAGCGCAGGCGGCGAAAGGCCAGCCGGCACCACAGTTGCTCGAAGGGGCTGGCGCCCCACATGTCGCGCTCGGTCAGGGCCGGGGGGTTGAAGCTCAGTTGCGAATGCGGCTGCGTGGGCGCCGTGCGGTCGCCGCGTGCCGCGCCCTGCGGCGCAGCCACCTCGGTGACGGGCAGCAGCGGCTGGCCCGTGCGCCGGTCCAGCACGAACAGCTCGCCCTGCTTGGTGGGCTGCACCAGGGCGGGCACGCTGTGGCCGCCGATCTCCAGGTCGATCAGGCTGGGCTGCGAGGGCACGTCGTAGTCCCAGAGATCGTGGTGCACGGTCTGGAACACCCAGCGCACGGCACCCGTGGCAATGTCCAGCGCCACCACCGAGGACGAATACTGCTCGGCCTCGGCGCTGCGCCGCCCGCCCCATTGGTCGGGCGGCGCATTGCCCATGGGCACGAAGACCAGGCCCAGCGTCTCGTCCACGCTGGAGATGGACCAGCTGTTGGGCGAGCTGGGCACATAGGTCTGCCCCGGGGGCAGCGGCGTGCTGTTGCCTGGCCGCCCCGGGTCCCAGGCCCACAGCAGCGCGCCCGAGCGGATGTCGAACGCACGGATCACGCCCGAAGGCTCGCGCGTGGAATGGTTGTCCAGCACCGTGCCGCCCACGATGATGCGGTCGCGTGCCACCACCACCGGCGAGGTCGAGTAGTACGAGCCCGGCTTGCGCTCGGGCATGCCCTGCCAGAGGTCGATCTGGCCCTGGCCGCCCGCCACATTGCTGCAGGTCTGGCCATCTGCGGGATTGAGTGCGACCACCTTGCCGTCGGCCGTGGCCATGAACAGCTTGGCGGTGCAGCGGCCGTCATCGCCAGGGGCTGCAGAAGCCGAAGCCGTGGATGCGGCGGTGGGTGCAGACATGGCCTGCGCGCCGGACTTCCTTGCAGCCGGCGCCACCGCCGAATGCGTCTGCCCTGCCGCCGCGTCGAACTGCGCGGCCGCCTGCGCCGACTGGTAGGACAGGCCCCGGCAGGTCAGATGCTGCAGCGCCAGCCCCTTGGGCATGGGCAGGTCACGCCGCCACAGCTGCTTGCCCGTGGTGGCATCGAGCGCAATCACCGACTGGTGGGGCGTGCACAGGAACAGGCGCTCGCCGATCTTCAGCGGCGTGACCTCGAACGTGGTTTCTTCGGGATCGCCGGGTTTGCCGCGCACATCGCCCGTGCGGAACTCCCAGGCCAATTGCAGCAGCCGCACGTTGTGCGGGCCGATCTGGCGTAGCGGCGAATAGCGCTGGCCCGCTCCGGTGCGGCCGTAGGCGTGCCATTCGCCATCGGGCACGGCATCGGTGGCATCGCCCTGCAGCACCGGCGGGCTGCGCAGGCCACCGGCATCGGAGGCGACCATGGACATGTTCTGCACGGCCGTGACCTGGCCGTCGGCCGGCAGGTCCGACGCGGCGGCGGCCGCGCCCGCAAACTGGCCCTGGGTTTCATGGGCATCGCGCTGGCGCCCGAATGACAGGCCCGCAAGAATGGCCGTGCCCAGCACCACCAGAGCCAGCGCCGCATGGGCTGGTGCCAGGCCCCGGTTCTGGCCCATGTCGGGCTCATGGCGCAGCGCACGCACCGACCAGGGCAGCACCAGCAGCAGGCCCATCAACCAGGGCACCCCCAGGCGCCCCGCCAGCGGCCACCAGTCCAGCCCTATCTCCCAGACCGCCCACAGCGCGGTGCCCAGCAGCCACAGCGCAAACAGCCACAGCGCCATGGCCGACCGGCGCGCCACGCCCAGGCCCACGGCCAACAGCAGCACACCTGCCACCACGTAGTAGCCGCTGCCCCCGGCCCACAGCAGCTGCGCGCCTCCCCAGGCCAGCCAGGCACCGGCGGCCCACAGCCACAGCACCGTCAACCATCGCCATGCCGTCATGCATGCTCCCTTCTCGCGGCGGCCCGGCACCTGTGGCTGCAGCGCACACCAGCAGCCAGACCCTGAGGGCCCGGGAAAATCCGTGGCCGGGAATGTAGTGACAGCCTAGACCGCCGCAATGGCAGCGCTTGCAGGACGAATCCGATTCACGCGCACCGGGCGTGCGACAGGCCGTTCGCGCCAGACGGGAAAGACAGGGGGCAAGGGCCGTTCAGCGTCCCGTGGGAGCCGCAGCGGCGGCGGCCGCGCTCCACAGCGCACGCAGCGACACGAGCTCGGCATCGAAGCGCTGGTTGATGCGGCTTTTTTCCTGCTCCTGCTGCTGGATGAAGCGCTGCTGCTCCTCCTGGCTGCTGCGGTTTTCATCGAGCTGGCGGCGCAGGGAGGCGGGGGCCTTGGACGGGTCCTTGCGGTAGAACTCCATCTCGCCATCGATCTTGACGCGCTGCGCCTGCAGCTCCTGTATGCGCTGGCGCGCCAGGTTGGCGACCTGGTCGGTCTGCGACAGGGCCTCGGCGCGTTCGGCGTCGTGCGCGGCTTGGTTGGGATAGCGCGCAATCAGCGCGCGCTCGCGCGAGCGTTCCTCGCGCACACGGCGCTGTTCGGCCTGCTCGCGGCGGCGCTGGGCATCGAGCTCGGCGCGCTCGTTGTCGGTCAGCGTGGGGCCGACGCGGCGCAGCTCCACACCGGAGCTGCCCAGCACACGCTGGTCGCGGTCCACGCATTCGGCAATCGGGCGGTCTGCCGTCAGGCGCCGGCCCTTGGCGTCGGTGCATGCATAGATGCCGGCCGGCACGCCGGCATCCAGGGCGCAGGCAGGGCCAGCCGCGGCACCAGCCAGGGCGCACCACAGGAACCGTGCATGCAACGCCTTGTTCATCAAACCCTTATTCCTTGTCGTTGACTCCGTAACGCTGGCGGTAGGCCAGCACGCGCTCATGGTGGCCGCTGCCTTCGCTGCCACCTTGAATCTCAAGATAAAGCAATAAGTCTGCCAGTTTTGCAATAGTGCAGACCTGCATGCCCAGCTGATTGCGCACGTACTGCACGGCGCTGTGGGGCACGTCCTGGCCATTCTCGGTGGCCATTTCCTGGCGGTCCAGCGCGATCGCCACGGCATGTGGCGTGGCGCCTGCGGCGCGGATGATGGCGATGGACTCACGCGCTGCCGTGCCGGCGCTCATCACGTCGTCCACGATCAGCACGCGGCCCTTGAGGGGCGCGCCCACCAGGGTCCCGCCCTCGCCGTGGTCCTTGGCTTCCTTGCGGTTGTACGCAAAGGGCTTGTTCAGGCCCATGCGGGCCAGCTCCACGGCCACGGTGGCGGCCAGCGGGATGCCCTTGTAGGCGGGGCCGAAGATCATGTCGAACTCGATGCCGCTGGCCGCGATGGCTTTTGCATAGAATTCGGCGAGACGGCCCATCTTGCCGCCGTCATCGAACAGGCCGGCATTGAAGAAGTACGGGCTCATGCGCCCGGCCTTGGTCTTGAACTCGCCGAAACGCAGCACCCCTGCGTCAACGGCGAATTGCACAAATTCCTGCGCCAGACGGCCTGTGTCATCGGCCTGCAGATTACTCACCACCATGGATTCATCCTTGTTCAAATTGACCAGCCTCAACCTCAACGGCATCCGCTCGGCCTCGACCAAGGGCGTCGAAGCCTGGATCGAGGCCACTGCGCCGGATTGTATTTGCGTGCAGGAAATCAAGGCCCAGGCCGCCGACATGACCGGACGCTTCGAGCTGCTGGCCGGCCTGCGCGGCCACTTCCACTACGCCGAGAAGAAGGGCTACTCGGGCGTGGGCGTCTACAGCCGCCACGAGCCCAGCGATGTCGTGGTCGGCTTCGGCTCGCACGAATTCGACGCCGAGGGCCGCTACGTGGAGGCGCGCTTCGACACGCCCGCGCGCAAGCTGTCCATCATCAGCGCCTACTTTCCCAGCGGCAGCTCGGGCGAACTGCGCCAGACGGCCAAGTTCCGCTTCCTGGCCGAAATGCACGATCACCTGATGCGCATGAAGGGCGAGCGCGAGTTCATCCTGTGCGGGGACATCAACATCGCCCACCAGCAGATCGACCTCAAGAACTGGCGCAGCAACCAGAAAAACAGCGGTTTCACGCCCGAAGAGCGCGAGTGGATGACAAAGTTGTTACACAAAACTGATCCCACGGGCGGTCTTGTGGACGTTTATCGCCTGCTCCAGCCGGACACCACGGACGCCTGCTACACATGGTGGAGCAACCGCGGCCAGGCCTATGCCAACAACGTGGGATGGCGCCTGGACTACCACCTGGCCACCCCGGCCACCGCCGCACTGGCACGCACCGAGCACATCTACAAGGATGTGAAGTTCTCGGACCATGCGCCGGTGACCATCGGCTATGACATGAAGGTGTGAGACGTTCAAGCAGGGCCTTGGGTCGCGGCGGTTTGACTCGTCGCGCTCTCATACAGACACTGTGCGCATGATCTTTATCTGAGGGTTCCGAGATGAAATCCATTGCTGTCTCCAGCGCCAAGCGGCCAATCCATCTCACGATCAATGCAGATCTGGTGACGCAGGCCAAGGCCTATACCGACAATCTCTCGGCCACCATGGAATCCCTGCTGGCCGAATACGTTGCCAGGCAGGAGGGCGCACAGCGTGAGCGCCAACGGCTTGCCGACGCCTGCGCCAGCGACTGGAACGCGGTCAACATCGCGGTGGGTTCGTTCGCAGACGAGCACTCGACGCTCTAGTGGCGCAATTCGACGTTCATCGCAACAAGGGAGCCTTGCGCGACTCGATTCCCTACGTCGTCGTGGTCCAGTCCTCGCTGTTTGACCGCTACCGCCGTCGCGTCGTGGTTCCACTGGTTCGGCAGAATCTGCTGCCGCGCGGCACTCCAACCGTGGGTGCGAGGATGAATCCCGTGTTTGTCATTGAAGGCGTGCCGGTCGTCCTGCATGCCCTGGACATGGTTTCAGTCGCCCTGGATCAATTGGGTGAAGTGGTGGCCTCACTGGAGCATGAAGGCCAAGCCATCGCCGATGCGCTGGTCGAATTGCTGACCCGGTCCGGGGGCTGACCCAAGATCGTTTTCAAGGAGGCCAGGGCTTGGGCCCTGCCCTCCTCGGACTTCAGCCCGGGCGCACGCCTCACTCCAGCGCCTTGCCCATGTCCTCCACCACCTTCTTGGCGTCGCCGAAGACCATCATGGTCTTGTCCATGTAGAACAGCTCGTTGTCCAGGCCCGCATAGCCGGCCGCCATGGAGCGCTTGTTGACGATCACCGTCTTGGCCTTGTAGGCCTCCAGGATGGGCATGCCGTAGATGGGGCTGCCCTTGACGTGTGCGGCGGGGTTCACCACGTCGTTGGCGCCCAGGATGATGGCCACGTCGGCCTGGCCGAACTCGCTGTTGATGTCCTCCATCTCGAAGACCTGGTCGTAGGGCACCTCGGCCTCGGCCAGCAGCACGTTCATGTGGCCGGGCATGCGGCCGGCCACCGGGTGGATGGCGTACTTCACCGTCACACCGCGCTCGGTGAGTTTGTCGGCCAGCTCCTTGACCGCGTGCTGGGCACGCGCCACGGCCAGGCCGTAGCCGGGCACGATGACCACGGTCTCGGCATTGCCCAGGACGAAGGCCGCATCGTCGGCGCTGCCGCTTTTCACGTTGCGCTGCTGCTGGGAGCCTGCCGCCGCGCTGGTGGCCTCGCCGCCGAAGCCGCCCAGGATCACACTGAAGAACGAGCGGTTCATGGCCTTGCACATGATGTAGCTCAGGATGGCGCCCGAGCTGCCCACCAGCGAACCCGCAATGATCAGCATGCTGTTGTTCAGCGAGAAGCCGATGCCCGCCGCCGCCCAGCCCGAGTAGCTGTTGAGCATGGACACGACCACCGGCATGTCCGCGCCGCCAATCGGAATGATCAGCAGCACGCCCAGCAGCAGTCCCAGGGCGATGACCAGCACGATGTCCATCCAGCTTTGGCTGTGCCAGAAGCCGAAGACGAAGAAGGCTGCTGCCAGCCCCAGCACGGCGTTGAGCGCATGCTGGCCCTTGAACTGCACGGGCGCGCCCTGGAACAGGCGGAACTTGTACTTGCCGCTGAGCTTGCCGAAGGCGATCACCGAGCCCGTGAAGGTCACGGCGCCGATGAAGGCGCCCAGCGCCAGCTCCACGCGGTTGCCGCCCGGGATGGCGCCGCCTTTGGCCGTGATGGCAAAGGCCCAGGGCTCGGCCACGGCGGCCACGGCGATGAACACCGCCGCCAGGCCGATCATGCTGTGCATGAAGGCCACCAGCTCGGGCATCTTGGTCATCTCCACGCGCTGGGCCATGACCGCACCGGCCGTGCCGCCGACCAGCAGGCCCAGCAGCACCCAGCCCAGGCCCAATGCATTGCCGCCGGCCAGCTGCACGATGAGCGCCGCCGTGGTCAGCACGGCGATCACCATGCCGGCCATGCCGAACAGGTTGCCGCGTATGGAGGTGGTGGGGTGCGACAACCCCTTGAGCGCCTGGATGAAGCAGACGCTGGCCACCAGGTAGAGCAACGTGACGAGGTTCATGCTCATGACTGGCCCTCCGCCTTGGCGTCCTTGCCGTCCTTGGCCGGAGCGCTCTTGCGCTCTTTCTTGCGGAACATCTCCAGCATGCGCCGCGTGACCAGGAAGCCGCCGAACACGTTGACCGCAGCCAGCGCCACGGCCAGCACGCCCATGGTCTTGCCCAGGCCCGTTTCCGTGAGCGCCGCCGCCAGCATGGCGCCGACGATGACGATGGCCGAGATGGCATTGGTCACCGCCATCAGCGGCGTGTGCAGCGCGGGCGTGACGGTCCACACCACGTGGTAGCCCACGTAGATGGCCAGCACGAAGATGATGAGATGGATGATGGTGGGGGATACGGCTTCCATGTCATTTCCTCCGCAGCTGGCCTTCATGGGCCATCAGGCACGCGGCCACGATGTCGTCCTCCATGTCCACATGCAGGGCGCCATCCTTGTTGATGATGAGCTTGAGAAAATCGAGCACATTGCGTGCATACAGGGCCGAGGCATCGGCCGCCACCATGGCGGGCAGGTTGGTCAGGCCCACGATGGTCACGCCATGCGTGACCACGGTCATGCCGGCCTGGGTCAGCGGGCAGTTGCCGCCGCGCTCTGCCGCCAGGTCCACGATGACGGCGCCGGGCTTCATGGCCTGCACCATCTCGGCCGTGACCAGCACGGGAGCGGGCCGGCCCGGGATCAGCGCCGTGGTGATGACCACGTCGGCCTGGGCCACGCGCTTGGCCACCTCGGCCTTCTGGCGGTCCAGCCAGCTTTGCGGCATGGGGCGCGCGTAGCCGCCCACGCCTTCGGCAGCCTCCTTTTCCTCGGCGGTCTCGTAGGGCACGTCGATGAACTTGCCGCCCAGGGATTCGACCTGCTCACGCACGCTGGGCCGCACATCGCTGGCCTCGATCACGGCGCCCAGGCGCTTGGCCGTGGCAATGGCCTGCAGGCCCGCCACGCCCACGCCCAGCACCACGACGCGCGCGGCCTTCACCGTGCCGGCCGCCGTCATCAGCATGGGAAAGAAGCGCTGGTACTGGTTGGCCGCAATCATCACGGCCTTGTAGCCAGCGATATTGGCCTGGCTGGACAGCACGTCCATGCTCTGCGCACGCGTGGTGCGCGGAGCCGCCTCCAGCGCATAGGCCGTGATGCCCGCATCGGCCAGGCGCTGCAGGCCTGCGGGCTGGAACGGGTCCAGCATGCCGACCAGCGTTGCGCCCTTGCGGATGCCGGGCAACTCGTCCTCCGAAGGGATACGGACCTTGAGCACCAGGTCGGCGCCCAGGGCGCCTGCCACATCGACGATCTCCGCGCCCGCTGCCTCGTACAAGGCATCGGGCACGCTGGCCGCCACTCCCGCCCCCGCCTGCACGCGCAGCACATGGCCTTGCGCACGCAGCTTCTTGACGGTCTCGGGGGTCGCAGCCACCCGGGTTTCTCCTGCCATGGTCTCGGCAGGCACGCCAATCAACATACCGGTTCTCCCTCGCGTGATGCCGGTACCCGCCCTGCATTGCGCAGGTGGCGGCCCGGCCCATCCTCGAAAAAATCCTTGCGTGCCTGCATCGGGGGCAGGCTGGCTTGGCGGCACGGCTAGCTTGTAACACGGCGGCGTTGCCGCAGCCACGGGGTCTGCCCGCGAGGCTGTCTCCTGTCCGTCACAGGACCTGGATTGCCACGAGATGACAGCCACATTAAATGATCGCCATCCACGGCCCGGCGCACCGCTGCCGTGTCCCAATGCACCTTTGAACGACTGCAGCGGCGCATCCGCGCAGTGCGAAGGAATGCACCATGGGACTCTTGCAAAGACTGTTCGGAAATCATTCGCGCGGAGGCCACCACGGTGGCGGCGCTTACCGTGCCGCAGCCGTGGCGGCGGTCTGCCCCGGCTGCCGTGCATCCATTGCCGCCAGCTCGCGCTTTTGCCCGCAGTGTGGCGGCGCGGTGCTGCCGCAGGCCTGCAGGAACTGCAACGCCAGCCATCCGGCCGGCGCGCGGTTCTGCGGGCAATGCGGCCAGCCGACCACCTGACGGTGCAAGCGGGGGCGGCCCTGCGCTGCCATCAGGGGAAGGAGCGGGAATAATGGGCGCTTTCGCCAGAAGCAACCACGCCGCCCATGCTCCAGTACCACACCATCCCCGTCACCGCCTTCCAGCAGAACTGCTCGCTGGTCTGGTGCGACCAGACCATGGAAGCCGCCGTCATCGACCCGGGCGGCGACCTGGAGCAGATCGGCTGGGAGATAGAGCGCCTGGGCCTGGCGCTCAAGGCCATCTGGCTCACGCACGCCCACATAGACCACGCGGGCGGCACGCGCGAGCTGGCCGATGCACAGCAGTTGCCCATCATCGGCCCTCATCCCGGCGACCAGTTCTGGATCGATGCGCTGCCCCAGCAGGGCGCCATGTTCGGCTTCCCGCATTCGGACCCCTTCACGCCCACGCGCTGGCTGCACGATGGCGACACGGTGAGCATCGGCCAGGAAACGCTGCAGGTGCGCCACTGCCCCGGCCATACGCCCGGCCACGTGGTGTTCCATGCGCCGCAGATCGACCGCGCCTTCGTGGGCGATGTGCTGTTCGCGGGCAGCATCGGCCGCACTGACTTTCCCCAGGGCAACCACCAGCAGCTGATCGACAGCATCGTCCAGCGCCTGTGGCCCATGGGCGACCAGACCGTGTTCATCCCAGGCCACGGCCCCGAAAGCAGCTTCGGCCGCGAGCGCAAGAGCAACCCCTACGTGGGCGGGACCTGAGCCTGCAGCTGTCTCAGCCCAGCACCTCGATCCACCGATAGCCAAGGCGCACGCTGCCGCCCGCCTGCAGCTTGCGCAGCTCCTCGTTCACGCGCTGGCGCGAGGCGCCCACCACATGCGACAGATCACCCTGCGATATGCGCAGCAGGGTGCGGCCGCCGGGCAGGGGCAGGCCGTTCTCTGCCGCCAGAACCTGCAAGGTGGCCCAGACCCGGGCATGCAGCGTGTCCTCCGAACTGATGAAGATGGTGTCCAGCAGCCCGTTCACGCGCAGGCTCAGCAGGCGCGCCACAGCCAGGCATGCGGGCGCATCGCGCTCCAGGAAGTCCAGCAGCGGCTGGCGCGGCAGAACCAGCACCTCGACATCGCCATCGGCCACCAGGTCCACGGGCACGGGCGCATTGCCCAGCACCGAGCTGATGCCGGTGATCTCCCCGGCCTCCAGCCAGCGCGTCATGCGCTCGGTGCCGCCCACGGTGAAGGCCACGACACGAAAGCGCCCTGACAGCAGCACCAGCGCATGGTCGGCCGCATCGCCGCGCTTTTGCACGAACTGTCCATCGCGGTAGCGGCGCCTGGAGCCTATGGCCCGCAACCCGCGTGCCGATGCGGCCGGCAATTCGGCCAGCAGGTCCACGCGATAGCGCTCGCTGCGCGCCTGCGCCAAAGAGGTGTTGGGGGAACCGAGCTTGGTGTTCACCCGCCCATTGTCCCTTTCGCGGCAATTGGCGCATAGCACCATCCTTGTAATCGGCCCCATACCCACACGTATGGAGCCCGCCCCATGATCCGCACCACGCTCGCCCTGGTATCCGCCTTCGTGTTCGCCCTGCTCTCGACCCAGGCAGCCCTGGCACAGACGCCCACGCTGCGTATCCAGGACTACCCCGGCATCGGCAATTTCCTGGTGCGCGTGGCCAACGCGCGGGGACTGTGCGAGAAGCACGGCATACGCTGCGAACTGCGCCCCATCCCGCAAGCGCCGCTGGCGCTGCAGACCTTGCTGGCCGGTGACCTCGAAGTGGCGTTTACACCGCCCGAGGTGCTGCTTCAGGCGGTCAACAAGGGCGCCGACCTCAAGGTGATCGGCAGCGGCGCGAGCGCGCCGACGTTCTTCCTCATGGCCTCGTCGGCCCTGCCCACCCCGCATGCCGGCCAGGGCTATCCCGCCGTGATGCAGGACTTCAGGGGCCGGCGCATCGGCGTGACGGCGCGTGGCAGCGCGGCCGAGTTCCAGCTCGTGAGCCTGCTGCAGGGCGCGGGCATGAAGGCGGACGACGTCACCATCGTCGCCGTGGGCTCGCCCAACACCGCCTTTCCGGCGATTGCGCAAAAGCAGGTCGATGGCCTGATGCTGTTCTCGCCCATGGACGGCTTTTGCGAGGTCAGCCAGGCCTGTCGCATCGTGGTCGATCCGCGCAGGGGCCAGGGTCCCGCCGAGGTGGTGGACACCAACGGCGCCGGCGTGCTGCAGGTGGTGCGCGCCGACTTCCTGCGCAAGAACGCCCCGGCCGTGGAGGGCTTGCGCCGCGCCATGAACGAGGCGGCCGACTATGCCCGCGAACCGGCCCATTTCGATGCATTGCTCAAAGTCGCGCAGGACAGCTTCAGGATCAACACGCCAGGCGGCGACCGGATCCTGGAAGTGGCGCTGCGCAACGCCATTCCTTCCATGCAGTTTGCGGTGGACCCCAAGGCCCTGCAGCATGCCGCGCGCTACCTGCAGCGCACGGGACAGATCGACAAGCTGATCGACACCGCGCCCCTGCTGGTGCAGTGAAGGGGGAGCTCGCCATGACTTCCAATGGATCGCAGCTGCCGCCCCCGCAGGCCATTGCCGCCGACGGCTTGCAGCTGAGCTTCGACGGCCGCACGCAGGTGCTGGACAACATTGCGCTGCAGGTGGCCGAGGGCGAATTCGTCTCGCTGGTCGGGCCCAGCGGCTGCGGCAAGACCAGTCTGCTCAACCTCTGCGCAGGCCTGGTGGCCCACACCGGTGCCGGCACGCTGCGCGTGCTGGGCGAAGCACCGCGCCTGGGCAGTTCCCGCGTGGGCTACATGCTGGCGCGCGACAGCCTGCTGCCCTGGTGCACGGCGCTGGAGAACGCCGCCTTCGGCGCGCGCGTGCGCGGCGTCGGCACAGCCGACAGCACGGAGCGCGCACTGCGCATGCTGCAGGAGGTGGGCCTGGCCGACCATGCGCAGGCCATGCCCAAGGCCTTGTCCCACGGCATGCGCCAGCGCACGGCGCTGGCGCGCACCTTTGCGCTGGACGCGCAACTGCTGCTGATGGACGAGCCCTTCGGCGCCCTGGACGCGCAGACCAAGCTGCAGCTGCAGGACCTGCTGCTGCGCCTGTGCCAGCAGCACCGCCACAGCGTGCTGTTCGTGACCCACGACCTGGCCGAGGCCGTGGCGGTCTCCGACCGCGTGGTGGTGATGTCCTCGCGACCGGGCCGCATCATCGCCGACCTGCCCATCGACCTGCCGCGCCCGCGCTCCATCCGCGACCTGCAGAAGTCGCCGCGCTTCCATGAACTCTATGCGGCCCTGTGGTCGCAGCTTGAATCGGGATGGGTGCACCATGAAGGCTGACCGTCTGCAATGGCTGGCGCTGCATGCGCTGTTCATCTGTCTCGTGCTGGGACTGGCCGAATGGGCCGCCGCGCGCCGCTGGCTGGACCCCACCTTCTTCGGCCAGCCCAGCGGCGTGGCCGCCTATCTCTGGAACCATGCGGGCACGGCCCGGTTCTGGTCTGACCTGGGCTGGACGCTGGCCGCCGTGGGCTGCTCCTTCGTGCTGGGCAGCGTGGCCGCCTTCGCCACCGGGCTGGTCTTCGTGCGCTGGCCGGCCATCGAGCGCTTTGCCGAGCCCTACTTCAACGCGCTGAACGTGATGCCGCGCATCGCGCTGGCGCCGCTGTTCATCCTGTGGTTCGGGCTGGGGCTGGGCAGCAAGATCGCCGTGGGCTGCTCGCTGACCTTCTTCATCGTGCTGTCGGCCACGGTGGCAGGCATGCGGGGCGTCAGCCAGGACCATGTGACGCTGTGCCGCACCCTGGGCGCCAGCGCCGCCACCACCTTCTTCGAGGTCACGCTGCCCGGCGCCGTCCCGGTGATCTTCTCGGGCCTGCGCCTGGGATTGATCTATGCCCTGCTGGGCGTGGTGGGCACCGAGATCATCGCCAGCGAAAAAGGTCTGGGCCAGACCCTGGCCTACCTGGGCTCCACCTTCGACATCAATGGCGTCATGGCGCTGCTGCTGGTGCTGGCCCTGCTGGGCGTGGGCATGGTGCGCTTCATGTCCTGGGCCGAGAGGAGGCTGCTGCACTGGCAGTGAGCCCGCCAGCCCTCTCTCCCCACCTTCCTCCCTCTTCCTCCCCTTCCATCCGTTCCTCCAAGGAGTACCCCCATGGCCAATGCCGCCCCCATGCAGCTGATCGACATCGACGCCCGCTACCACCACATCCGCCCCGTGCCGCGCATGCCCAACTTCGCGGCCTGGATCGAGGGCGTGGACCTGACCCGGCCCCTGTCCCCCGATGTGCAGGCAGAACTGCGACAGGCCCTGTACGACTTCGAGGTCATCTTCTTCCGGCCCCAGGCCATCACGGCCGAGCAGCATGTGGCGCTGGCGCAGGTGTTCGGCCCGCTGTCCAAGGGCTCGTACTTCGAGCGCAAGAGCGGCATGCCCGACGTGGAGATGATCATCTCCGACAAGGACCGCCCGCCCGCCATAGACAACTGGCACACCGACATCAGCTGGAAGCAGCAGCCGCCGCTGGGCACCGTGATCCAGATCGTGACCACGCCGCCGGCCGGCGGCAACACCTGCTGGACCAGCACCAGCAAGGCCTATGACTGGCTCTCGCCCGGCATGCAGCAGTACCTGGAAGGCCTGCAGGCGGTCCATACCTGGGAGGAATCGGGCTTCCGGGAATACCTGGGCCGCAAGGGCGAGGAGGCGCTGTTCGAGGCGCTGCGCCAATTCAAGCCAGTGACGCATCCCGTGGTGCGCACCAACCCCGATTCAGGCCGCAAGTGCATCTTCGTCAATGCCGATTTCACGCGCCACATCACGGGCGTGGACCGGCACGAGGCGCGCGGCGTGCTCGCCTTCCTGCTGGACTGGCTGAAGAAGCCGGAGTTCATGGTGCATCATCAATGGGACGCGGGCGGCATCGCCATCTGGGACAACCGCAGCACGCAGCACTATGCTGTGGCCGACTACTGGCCCCACTACCGCGTGAACCAGCGCGTCACCTTCGACACCCCTTCCACCCAATGACAACGAGACACGGAGACAGCTTCATGAGCACGCAAGAGCACCTGCAGTTCTATATCGACGGCCAATGGGTTCCCCCGGCCGTGCCGCGCACGCTGGATGTGATCAATCCGTCCACCGAGGAGGTGGCGGCCCGCATCAGCATGGGCTCGGCCGCCGATGTCGATGCAGCCGTGGCCGCCGCACGCCGCGCGTTCGACGGCTTCTCGCAGACCACGCGGGACGAGCGGCTGGCCCTGCTGGACAAGGTGCTGGCGGTCTACATGCGCCGCATCGACGAGGTGGCGCAGACCATCTCGCTGGAGATGGGCGCGCCGCTGTGGCTGTCGCGCGCGGCCCAGGCCACCGTGGGCGCGGGGCACCTGAAGCAGACCCTGCAGGTGCTCAGGGAATTCGAGTTCGAGAGCGTGCGCGGCACCACCGGCATCGTGCATGAGCCCGTGGGCGTGGTGGGCATGATCACGCCCTGGAACTGGCCCATCAACCAGATCATGTGCAAGGTGGCACCAGCCCTGGCGGCGGGCTGCACCATGGTGCTCAAGCCCTCGGAGATCGCGCCGCTGAACGCCATCCTGGTGGCCGAGATCCTGCACGAAGCGGGCGTACCGGCCGGCGTGTTCAACCTGGTCAACGGCGACGGCCACTCGGTGGGCGAGGCCATGTCCGTGCACCCCGGCATCGACATGATGACCTTCACCGGCTCCACGCGCGCGGGCATTGCCGTGGCCAAGGCCTCGGCCGATACCGTCAAGCGCGTGACGCAGGAGCTGGGCGGCAAGTCGGCCAACATCGTGCTGGACGATGCCGACATCGAAAAAGCCGTGGCCCAGGGCGTGAACGCCTGCTTCACCAATTCGGGCCAGAGCTGCAACGCACCCACGCGCATGTTCGTGCCGCGCGCCCTGCATGCGCGCGCCGTGGCCGCGGCCAAGGCCGCTGCCGAGGGCGTGAAGGTGGGCGATGCACTGGCCGACACCGGCGCCATGCACATGGGCCCCGTGGTCAGCGAGGCGCAGTTCCGCAAGATCCAGGGCCTGATCGAGGCCGGCATCGCCGAAGGCGCCACCCTGGTGGCCGGCGGCACGGGCCGCCCCGAGGGCCTTGCGCGCGGCTACTTCGTGCGGCCCACGGTGTTCGCCGACGTGCGCAACGACATGACCATTGCGCGCGAGGAAATCTTCGGCCCCGTGCTGGTCATCCTGCCCTACGACACGGAGGAGGAGGCCATCGCCCAGGCCAACGACACGCCCTACGGCCTGTCGGGCTATGTGCAGTCAGGCAGCCTGGAGCGCGCACGCCGCGTGGCCTCGCGCCTGCGCACCGGCATGGTCCACCTCAACGGTGCAGGACCGGACTTCGGCGCGCCGTTCGGCGGCTACAAGCAGTCGGGCACGGGCCGGGAATGGGGCGAGCACGGCTTCAAGGAGTACCTTGAAGTGAAAGCCGTGATGGGCTATCAACCAAAGCAAAAAGCCGCCGCCTGAAGGCGGCTGCCTACCCGCGCCGTGCGGCCTCGTAGAGGCCTTCCACGCGCGGGATGTTGCGCTCCAGCTCGCGGATGCGCTCGGGGCCTGCGGGGTGGGTGGACAGGAATTCCAGGCCGCCACGGTCGCCCGTGGCCTGGCCCATCTTGCGCCACAGCGAGACCGAGGCCTGGGGGTTGTAGCCGGCGCGCGCGGCCAGCTCCAGGCCCACGAGGTCGGCCTCGCTCTCGTCGCCTCGGCTGAATTTCAGCGACAGCAGCTGGCCGCCCAGGCGGGCCGCCGCATTGCCCAGGTCGCCCAGGCCCAGCAATTGGGCGCCCAGCGAGATGCCGATGCTGGTGGCCTGGTTCTTGGCCAACTGCTCGCGCGAGTGCTCGCGCAGCGCATGGGCCATTTCGTGGCCCATGATCATGGCGATCTCGTCGTCGGTGAGCTGCAGCTGGTCGATGATGCCCGTGTAGAAGGCGATCTTGCCGCCCGGCATGCAAAAGGCGTTGATCTCCTTGCTGCCGATCAGATTCACCTCCCAGCGCCAGGCATTGGCACGCGGGTTCCATTGGGCTGTGTACGGAATCAGCCGCCGGGCAATGGCGCGCAGCCGCTGCAGCTGCGGGTTGCTGTCGCCAGCCAGCGCGCCCTGGGCGCGGGCCTTGGCCAGCAGTTGCTGGTACTGGTCGGTGGCGGCGCCTTCCAGCGTCTCGGCCGGCACCAGCTTGCGCAGGCCCGAGGCACCGCCCACCTGCACCTGTGCCGCCACCGGCGCCGTGGCCAGGCCCATGGCCGCCGCGCTGCCGGCCAGCAGAAAACCGCGACGCGCGCGCCAGGGCGCGCAGGCACAGCCCCAGGCGGACGGGGCACAGGGCTCGGAAGAGAGATGGGATGGCTGCTGCATGCCGCCAAGTCTAGCGGCCATGCATGCCCGAAACATGCGGAGAACAGCGCATCGTGAAGAGCGGCGCCGGCCTACAAAGAGTTACGCCATCTGCGCGGCCATCACGGCCCGCTGCGCCCGCATCTCGGCGCCGATCACCAGCATCAGCCCGGCCAGCACGGCCAGCAGCCCCAGCCACGATTGCAGCGGCTGCCGCTCGCCCACGACCCACACCGCCAGCACGAAGGCCGCCACGGGCTCGATCAGGCTCAGCGTCACGCCCGTGGGGCCCGAGATGCTGCGCAGCCCGATGGAAAACAGCATGTGCGCCAGGCCCGACACCACCACGCCCAGGTAGACCACCACCAGCACGGCCGCCAGGCTCCACTGCGGCAGGCCGCTTTGCACCAGCGCAATCGGCACCGCCATGCAGGCCGCCCCGGTGAAGACATAGAAATTCACCACGCGCGGCGACATGTGGGTGACCAGGCGCTTGTTGATCAGCGCATAACCCGCGTACGACAGCCCCGCCAGCAGGCACAGGGCCAGGCCGCTCCAGGACAGCGTGGCGCCGCCCCGTGCCATCACCATGGCCGCGCCTCCCGCCACGCTCACCAGCGTGCCGGCCCACCACAGGGCCGACAGGGGCGCGCGCAGCACCAGCGCCTGCATCAGCCCGGCCCAGATGGGGCCGCTGCCAATGGCCACGGCCGTGCCCACGGCCACGCCCGTGAGCGTCACGCCCTCGTAGAAGAAGATGCTGTAGCCGCCGATTCCCATGGAAGCCAGCACGAACCAGGCCGGACGCAGTCCCAGGTGCACCGGGTTGGGCAGCAGCGGCTGGACGGGCGCCACGCCCTGCCCGGCCCGCCCGCGCAGCCTCCAATGGGAAACCGCCAGCAGCGCCCCCAGAAACAGGCTGGAGACGGCCAGCTGCGCGGCGCCCACCCAGAACGGCGACAGCCCGCCTGCGCCCAGGCTTTGCGCCGTGCCCGTCGTGCCCCAGAGCACGGCGGCCACCGAAACGAAGGCGATGCCGACGGCGGAGGAAGAGGCGGAAGAATTGCGAACCATGGCGCCATGTTGCGCTTGGCGCGGCCGGGCATTTGTCGAGAAACGCTCGTAGTCCGGAAGACTGTGAACGGGCTAGCCGCGCAGCTGCCGCGCCGTCACGCCCCGGTCGCGCCGCAGCGCATAGGCCAGCGCGCTGGCCGAGGCATAGCCGCAGCGCAGCGCCGTGGCCTCCAGGGGCAGGCCCCGCGCCAGCCCGCGCTCGGCCGCATCCAGGCGCAGGCCGCGCAGCCAGGCCTGGGGCGGCTGGCCCGCCAGCTCCACGAAGCGCGCGTGAAAGCGCTGGGCGCTCATGTGGCACAGGGCGGCCAGCCGGGCCGTGGGCCAGTCCTCGTGCAGCGCGGCCTGCACCTGCGCGGCCAGCCCTTGCAGGTCCAGCCCCCGGCGCGCCAGCAGGCCGGGCGCCTGCAGCACCTGGGCCAGCTGCTCGGTGGCCGGGCCTTCCGACTCCCGGCCGCGCAGGGCCGGTGGCACGGAAAAGCGCCGCATCCGGTCCAGCCCCGGGCCGCTGGGCGCATCGATGACGAACACGCGCGAGCGCGGCGCCGCAAGGTAGCCGTGGTCCACGCCGGCGGGGATGAGCATGCCGCTGACGGCGTCCACAAAGGCGCTGCGCCCGCCCACCTCCAGCTCCATGCGGCCCTGCAGCGCATAGAGGATCTGCGCATGGCCGTGGGCATGGGCCTGGTGCTCGCCGCTGTAGCTGCGCACCGAGCTGTGCGGCGCGAAGGCGGTATCGGTGGCATCGGCCGCGCCGTCTTGCGCGGCGGCATCGCTGTGGAGGGAAGAGAGGGTGTAGGCCATGGCGGCATCCTGTGCCCGCGATGGTAGCGCGCGCCAGTCCGCGCCACCATGGGCCCGATAATGGCCGCAGCCTGCCGCAGCACAACATGACCGAGCCGTCCACCACCACCCCCTCCGCCCCCTCCACCGCCGCCGAAACGCCCCGCCGCAGCTGGGGCCAGACCCTGCGCGTCTATGCCGAGCCGGCCAGCCTGCGCATGCTGGCCCTGGGTTTTTCGGCAGGCCTGCCGCTGCTGCTGGTGCTGGGCACGCTGTCGTTCTGGCTGCGCGAGGCCGGCGTGGACCGCACCACCATCGGCTACCTGAGCTGGGTGGGCCTGGCCTATGCCTTCAAGTGGGTCTGGTCGCCGCTGGTGGACCGCATGCCGCTGCCGCTGCTCACGCGCTGGCTGGGGCGGCGGCGCGGCTGGCTGCTGTTCGCGCAGATGCTCATCGTCGCCGGGCTGTGCGGCATGGCGTTCAACGATCCGCGCGTCTCGCTCACGCCGCTGGTGTGGTGCGCGCTGGCCGTGGCCTTCGGCTCGGCCACGCAGGACATTGCGCTGGATGCCTACCGCATCGAATCGGCCGACACCGAGCGCCAGGCCGCGCTGGCCGCCACCTACCAGACCGGCTACCGGCTGGCCATGATCTGGGCCGGCGCCGGCGTGCTGTGGCTGGCCGCCCGCGCCGAGGTGGCGGGCACGGCGGGCTACCAGAGCGGCGCCTGGCAGGTGGCCTACCTGGCCATGGCCGCCTCCATGGCCGTGGGCATGCTGACCGTGCTGCTCTCGCCGGAACCGGTGCCGCGCCCGCTGGCGCCTGCCCGCAACGCGGCCGAGTGGCTGCACAGCGCGCTGGTCGAGCCCTTTGCCGACTTCCTGGGCCGCTACCGCTGGCAGGCGCTGCTGGTGCTGGGCCTGATCGCCATCTACCGCATCAGCGACGTGGTCATGGGCATCATGGCCAACCCCTTCTACGTGGACATGGGCTTCACCAAGGACGAGGTGGCCGCCGTGACCAAGGTGTACGGCGTGATCATGACGCTGGCGGGCGCCTTCCTGGGCGGGGCGCTGGCCATGCGCTGGGGCGTGATGCGCGTGCTGATGCTGGGCGCCGCGCTGTCGGCCGCCACCAACCTGCTGTTCGCCTGGCTGGCCACGCGCGGCCATGACGTGAATGCGCTGATCTGGGTGGTGAGCGCGGACAACCTGGCCGGCGGCATCGCCTCGGCGGCCTTCATCGCCTACCTGTCGGGGCTGACCAATGTGCAGTACTCGGCCACGCAGTACGCGCTGTTCAGCTCCATGATGCTGCTGGCGCCCAAGTGGCTGGCCGGCTTCTCGGGCGCCTTTGTCGATGCGCATGGCTACGTGAGCTTCTTCCAGGCCACGGCCCTGCTGGGCCTGCCCGTGCTGGTGCTGATCGCGCTGGCCTCGCGCGTGCATGCGGTGCGGCCCGCGCAACGCGGCAGTTGAGCGGCTGGCCGCAGGCTGCGCTGTTTTACCGAACTTTACGCAAGCGACAAGCACGGCTGACGGGGCGCTGCGAGCATCGTCGCAATACGACGCCAGGCCCCAGCATGAATACACTGCCCTCCATGAGTACGCACCATCTTCTGATGATCGAAGACGACACCCGCCTCGCGCAGATGGTGGGTGACTACCTGGGCAACAACGGCCTGCAGGTCACCCACATGGGCGACGCCCGCAGCGGCCTGGAGCAGCTGCAGCCCGCCGACGGCGTGCCGGGCGCCGACCTGCCCGACCTCGTCATCCTCGACCTCATGCTGCCCGACATGGACGGCCTGGAGGTCTGCCGGCGCATCCGCGCCCTGCCCGGCCCCGCAGCCCAGGTGCCGGTGCTGATGCTCACGGCCAAGGGAGACCCCATGGACCGCATCATCGGCCTGGAGATCGGCGCCGACGACTACCTGCCCAAGCCCTTCGAGCCGCGCGAGCTGCTGGCGCGCATCCGCGCCATCCTGCGCCGGCGCGGCGGCGGCGGCGAGGGCACGGCCGCCGGCCAGCCGACCACGGCGCTGCGCTTCGGCAGCCTGGAGATCGACCGCGACGCGCGCAGCGTCACCGTGGCGGGCCAGCCCTGCGAGCTGACCTCCTACCAGTTCGACCTGCTGGTCACGCTGGCCGAGCGCGCGGGCCGCGTGCTCACGCGCGACCAGATCATGGAGGCCGTGCGAGGCCGCGAGCTGGAGGCCTTCGACCGCTCCATTGACGTGCACATGGGCCGCATCCGCGCCGCCATCGAGGCCGACCCCAAGGCGCCCAAGCGCATCCTGACCGTGCGCGGCGTGGGCTACGTCTTCGCCAAGCAACAAGACTAGCCAAGCGAATGAAGCTGCTGTCCCTCTTCTCCCAGCGCCTGTACCTGCGCATCTGGCTGGCCGTGGTCGGCGGCGTGGCCGTGCTCACGCTGACGGTGGCCTGGGCCTGGCAGATCGCGGCCGAGCAGAACGCGCAGAACGTGCAAAGCGCCAGCTCGCCGCCCTCGCGCGACGTGGCCATGCGCGATGCGGACGGCAAGGTCATCGCCCAGGGCCGCGCCCGGCGCCTGCCCGGCCCGCCCGAAGAGGGGCTGCGCTTCGAGATCGAAGGCACGGACGGCCAGACCTACATGCTGCACATGGCGCCGCGCCCGCCGCGCGGCGACCGCCCGCCGCACGACGGCGCAGCCGCCTTCTGGCTGCGCCCGCCCTTCGGCTTTCTGTGGCTGCTGGGCCTGGTGGGCGTGGCCGTGGCCGTGGGCGTGTTCCCCATCATCCGCCGCCTGCTCAAGCGGCTGGAGAACCTGCAGCGCGGCGTCAAGCGCTTTGGCGAGGGCGACCTGTCGGTGCGCGTGCCCGAGCACGGCAGCGACGAGGTGGCCGACCTGGCCCACCAGTTCAACGCCGCCGCCGCGCGCATCGAGACCCTGGTGACCTCGCACAAATCGCTGCTGGCCAATGCCTCGCATGAGCTGCGCTCGCCGCTGACGCGCATCCGCATGGGCCTGGAATTCATGGGCGACGACCCGGCCAGCGCCCGCGCGCGCGCCGAGATCCAGCGCAACATCAGCGAGCTGGACCAGCTGGTGGACGAGATCCTGCTGGCCAGCCGGCTGGAGACCTATGAGGGCGACGTGGGCACGATCGAGCCCGTGGACCTGATCGGCCTGGCCGCCGAGGAATGCGCGCGCGTGGATGCCGACCTGGACCTGCAGTCCACCGACGCGCTGGAAGTGCCCGGCATCTCCAAGCTGCTGCGCCGTGCCGTGCGCAACCTGCTGGAGAACGCGCGCCGCTACAGCCAGGGCGCCATCACGCTGGAGCTGGCGCGCCAGGACGCCATGGCCGAGATCCGCATCTGCGACCATGGCCCCGGCGTGGCGCCGGCCCACCGCGAGCGCATCTTCGAGAAGTTCTTCCGCCTGCCCGGCGCCAGCGAGCGCTCGGGCGGCGTGGGCCTGGGCCTGGCCCTGGTGCGCTCCATCGCCCAGCGCCACGGCGGCAGCGTGCACTGCGAAGGCCGCGCCGACGGCCAGCCGGGCGCCTGCTTCGTGCTGCGGCTGCCGCTGGCCTGAGCTGCCGCCTGCGGCTCAGCCGCGCCGGTGCTGCCACTCCACACGTTCCACCAGGTCCCTGAGCAGGTCGAAATGCCAGCGGGTGCGCTTGAGCAGGCGGCCGTAGCGCGAGCGGGGAAAGCGGTAGGCGCCATCGGCCAGCTCGATGGCGCAGGATGCCAGGTGCCACTGCTGCTCGAACGCCTGGTGGCTGTTCGGCGGGTCGGCGCGCATGCGGCGTATGTGCGCCAGCGCCAGCTCCACCGCGCATTCCACGTCGAACTGGCGGGCCTTGCGGTCGGGCTTTTTGCCGCAGACCTCGGCCAGGGTGACCAGCCTCCCCTCGATGACGACCAGACAGACATGCATGGCCTGCCACGCGCTGGGCCAGTCGGAAGGCCTTGCGGCTTGCGACCGCTTGGGCAAAGGCTGCGCCTGCACTGCCGCGCCGGCAGTGTTTTTGGGGGATGTCATGGGGTCAGCCCTCCTCGTAGAAAAGAGGATAGGAAGGGGCAAGCACAGCGCTGTGGCTGGCAAGAAATATCGAAATCACAGTCTTGATTCCCGCGTGAATAGGACCCCGATTGACGGTGGGGGCTTCAACGCCACGGAAGGTGTTTCTACGCACCGGGCCTTTCGGCTTGCGGGCAGTTTAACGGGGCCAGGGCGGGCCGGCCAGCCGAGCCCTGGCAGCCATACCCGTTTGATCGCTGGCCGTGCGGTGCGTGCAGTGCTCGGCGGCGGGTCAGCCAAGCGTTTTTGTCTTCGAGTACACCCTCAGATTCCGGTTTTCGCCAAACCCATGCCGCTCCAGAAGCAGGGCAGCCTGGGGATTGAGGGCCTCTGCATAAATGGTGGTGTGGCCAATATCCTGCAGGAATTTCTGCATGAGGAGCCTGCCGATACCCCGCCGCTGCAGCCCGGGGTCCACGACGATTTCACTGAGGTGCGTGACCATGGCGCCGTCGGTGAAGCCGCGCAGGAAGCCGACAGCACCGCCGGTGGTGGTCGCCAGCAGGTAGTAGGAAGCACTGAACATCTGCCGAAGCAGGCCTTCCGGATAGCTGCTGCCCCAGCCATTGGAGACGTATATCTTCTCTATATCTTTGAAATACGCATCGATATTGTCCTGGCGCTTCAGGATGGCGTAGTCCTGGTGCATATGCATCTCCCCCATTCAAACGCAATCCCACGATGATGGTGCACCGGATCGGGCACATCGTCGCAGACAGCTTTGGCTCGCCATGGAAGGCGATGAGCGGGATTCAGCCCCGCAGGTAGCGGTCGGCGATGCTGCCGGGCACGTAGAGGCCGCGCTCCAGGTAGAAGTCCAGCTTCTTGCGGTCGGGCGCGCGCAGCTTGATCAGCGGCACGGGCGCCTGTTCGGTGCGCGAGAACATCAGGCGGATCTTGAGCGGGGTGCGGCCCCAGTTACCCTGCACGTGCAGGAAGAAGGGGCCGTCCTCGGCCTTGGCCAGCCGCAGGCGGTAGCTGCCACCGGCGCGCAGCACGCGCTGCATGGCCAGGTGCATGCTCAGGTAGGCGGGCATGTCTATGCCCTGGCGCAGTTGCTCGTATTCGCCGGCCTGCTGGAGCTGGGAGATATAGGCCTCGCCCGTCTGCGGCAGGACCTGCTCCACGTATTCCTTGTGTAGTGCGGCGATGAAGGCGCTGCCCGGGGGCGCGGCCATGAGCCAGTTCTCGACCACGGGCACCTGCGGGTCGCGGGTGTAGCGCTCCAGGTAGTAGGCGACCAGGTCGGCGCCGCTGCGCTGCTGCTGCTCCAGCAGCCAGTCCAGCGGCTCGGTGAGGATGGTGCTGGCGTCCAGCCAGATGCCGCCGTAGCGGTGCAGCAATTCCAGGCGCAGCCAGTCCGAGCGCTTGGCCACGGGCAGCTGCTGCAGGTTGCCGGGCAGTTGCGGCACGTATTGCGGCAGTTGCGCGTCGTTGAGGATGCGCAGGCTGTAGCCAGGGTTCAGGCGAGCCCAGTTGTCGAAACAGCGCTGTATGAGGAGGGGCACCGAGTCGCCATTCCAGTAGGCCCAGATGATGCGGGGAATGGGCGTGGAGACCGGCACGGGCGCCGCAGGCCCGATGTCATGGCTGCGGAAGTCGGGCGCGGGGCCCTGCTCCAGGCGGCGTGCGAAGGTGGCATAGAAGCGGCGCATGCCGGCCGCCAGCCACAGCTCGCCCCGGGTTTTCAGTTTCAGGCCGCTCATGCAGGGGCTCCCGGTGTTCCCAGCTGCTGCGCGCGGCGCTCCCAGCTGCGCAGCTTCCATGCGCGCAGCCACCAGCCGCGCCGCAGATAGACCTGGCGCAGGGCGGGCAGGGACAGCGGGGAGATGCGGCCGAAGTCCGCCAGGAACTGCTGCGCCAGCGCCTGCCGCTGCGCGGGCGGCATGTCCCGCTGCCGGTCGAGAAAGCGCAGGGCGCCGATGAGGTTGCGCGCAGCCTGGTGCGCCCAGGCGAAGTGCAGGCGCCCGTCGTTGCGCAGCGCATCATCCTGCAGGGCTTGCACGGCCTGCGCCAGGGGCCACAGGGCGGCGGACTGGTCTGCCGCCTTGGCAGGCGTCATGGACGCGAGGATGGAGTTGGCACGCTGCCGGTAGGCCACCCAGGGCTGGGGGTGGTAGTAGAAGCTGGCGCAGCGCAGCGCCATCTGCGGCATGGTCATCATGTCTTCGAAGTAGCGGCCTGCAGGAAAGCGCAGGCCCGCATCCCACAGGCTGCGGCGCGAGATCTTGGACCAGGCATGCAGTTGGCCCGTGCGCAGCAGGCCGGCCAGCAGGGCGCCCCGGTCCTGCGAGCGCTGCAGCGTGGGGCCCTGGAAGCTGTGCCGGTGCGCCTCGCCGCGCAGGCGGTGCTTGAGGCGCGGGGCCTCGCGCCAGACGGAGAAGTCGCAGAGCACGGCATCGGGCGCATGTTGTTTCACGATGGCCGACAGCCCGGCAATCGCGCCGGGCAGCAGCTTGTCGTCGGAGTCCAGGAACCACAGGTAGTCGCCCGTGGCCGCATCGATCATGGTGTTGCGCGCCGCGCTCAGGCCGGCGTTGCGCTCGTGCTGCATGAGCTGCAGGCGGCCGGGCCAGCGCTGGTCCAGCTGCTGCATCAGGGCCCAGGAGCCATCGGTGGAGCAGTCGTCCAGCACCAGCACCTGCACGCCGGCATCGGCCTGGTCCATGACGGACTGCAGGCATTCCTCCAGGTAGGGCAGCACGTTGTAGACGGGCACCAGGATGCTGAGCCAGGTCACGGACGCTCCCCCTGCAGCAGGCGGGCGAACAGGTCTTCGTACTGGCCGGTCATGCGCTGCAGGCTGTAGTGCGACAGGGCTTCCTGCCGCGCGGTGGCGGCCATGCGCACGGCGGCCTCGTCATCCTGCAGCGCCTGCTGCAGGGCGTCGGCCAGCGATTCAGGGTCGGCGTGCCCGGCCAGCAGGCCGTTGTCGCCGGGCCGCACCACTTCCTGCACGCCCACCACGCGGCTGCCCACCACCACGCAGCCCGCCGCCATGCCTTCCAGCAGGGACAGGGGCATGCCCTCGTAGTGCGTGGACAGCACGCAGACGCGGTGCGCACGCAGCAGGCCGGGCACGTCGTTGCACATGCCGATGAATTGCACCTGGTCCTGCAGACCCAGCTCGGCGCTGAGCCGCTGCGCCGCCTGCTGGGCGCGCGCCTTGCCGCCGCCGGCCAGGGTCAGCGTGGGCTTGAGGCCGCGCTGGCGCAGCACGGCCAGCGCGCGCAGCAAGGTGGCATGGTCCTTTTGCCGCGCAAAGCGCGCGGCCATGACGATGTCCGGGCGGCGCTGCAGCAAGGGTGGCGGCTCCTGCAGATAGGGCTCGGGCCGGATGCCGTTGCTGATGGCCATCAGCTTGGCGGCAGGAAAGCCGCGGTCCTGCAGGCTCTGGCGCACGCCTTCGGAGCAGCCGACGATGGCGGCCGTGCGCTCGGTCAGCCACAGGGCCTGCGCCAGCCGCCAGCGCGTGTAGCGCTCGCGCGAGTTGTGTTCCACATGCACCAGGCAGGGCACGCCGGCCCACAGCGCGGCAAAGCGGCCCCAGAGGTGGTCGCTGAACCCATGGGCGACCACGATGTCTGGCCGAAAATCCAGGCAGATGCGGCGCAGTTGCCAGACGGTGGCGGCATGGGACCAGCCGGCGACCACGTCGACATTGATGCCGCCGTCGCGCAGCTTCTGCACGCGTTCATCGGAGGTATTGCGCTTGCGCCGAAGCACCAGCCGGGCGTCGAAGCGGCCCGACGCGCGGTGCGCCGACACCAGATCCACCGCCACCTGGGTGGCACCCGAGAAGCCGCCCGTCACGAAGTGCAGCACCCGGGGCCGGGCGGTGGTGGCGCGCTCCGTCACCGCACGGCTCCGCTGGCCCTTTCCAGGCCATGCAGCGATGACCACAGGGCCACCACGAGGAAGACGAAGAAGACGATGCCGCTGTTGTGCACGAAAAATTGCTGTGACATGCCGAACGCCAGGTACATGGCTGGCATCAGGCTGCCCAGGATACGCAGCAGCAGGGCCTCGCGCCAGGGGGTGCTGTCCGCAGGCCACAGCGCCATGCGCCGCCGCGAGGGCCAGAACAGCCACAGCAGCGAGATGAACAGCGCTGCCTGCAGCAGAACGCCCGGCACGCCGAGCTTGACCCAGATGTCCAGGAAGTCGTTGTGGATGAAGTTGTATTCGCGGATGGACTGGCCATAGCTGCCGGCGTCCACGCGCCGGTGCATCTCGTCCACATAGCCCTGCATGCCCCAGCCCAGCAGAGGCTTCTCGCCGATCATCTGCACGGCCAGCCGGTACTGCTCCAGCCGGGTGCCCAGCGAGGTGTTGGAGTTGCCGGCATGAAGGTAGGTGCTCACATCCAGGTAGACCTCATCCACGCGCTCGCTGACGCGCGGGATGAAGGCCATCACGGTGGCCAGCGCCACCACAATTGCAGCGCAGCCCAGCAACAGGCGCCCGAAGTACTGCGGGCGGTACATGCGCACCAGCACCATCAGCATGAAGAACATCGGCAACAGCGCCAGCCACCCGCCGCGCGAGCCCGACAGCAGCGAAGCCAGCGCCCCCAGCGCTGCAGCCGCCAGCACCAGCAGGCGCCAAAGCAGGGAGCGCTGGTGCCAGAAGGACACGGCATAGATGCAGGAGAAGCAGCCCAGCAGCAAGGCCATGTTGCCCCACTGGATGGCATTGGTGTAACCCGTGGCCCGTTCCATGCCCAGCACGCAGACCTGCCACAGGGCCATGAAGCCCGCGCCTGCGCTGCCCAGCGGAATGCCCCACAGGAAGATCCGCGCCGTGGGCGGATAGCACATGGCGAACAGCAGGCTGACCGCGCCCAGGATGAATTTCACGGGCCGGTCGAACTGCCCGGTGCCCCCGTCCAGCACGGACAGGAAGTACCACATCACCGCCATGCCCAGGAACAGCGCGACCAGCAGCCAGGTGCCGTTGGACTGCCGGTATCTGACCCAGAGAGGCAGAAAACACAGGGCGCCCAGGACCATGAGGCCGGCGCCATAGGAATAGCCCGAGCGCAGCCACAAGGCCAGCCCGGGCACCAAAATAGCGGCCAGGGTCGTGAGGAGCCCTGGCAGCTTCGACTTGTCAAATCTCATCAAGACCGCAACTTTCTGCCCCAAAATGCGGGCATTCCGCTTTCCATCCGCTCATGAAAAAAATTCCTGCGGTCTTATTCAGGCTGCTCCATCGCTGGGCGGCGCCTTCCAAAATCGGCGCAGATTACACCATGCCTGCGCCCTTGCAGCTGCCCCCATCGCCCCCGGCAGCCGATGGTCTTGCAGCGGAAATCCCGAAAACGATCTGGACGTACTGGAACCAGTCCGGCCTGGATCCCTTCGTCCAGCAGTGCGTGGACAGCTGGCGGCGGCAGTGCCCGGATCACCAGGTCATTGTCGTGACGCCTGAGAACCTGGGCCAGTACGTCGCCCTCGGCGACCTTCCTGCGGCGTTTGCCGAACTCCATCCCACCAAGCAATCGGACTGGCTTCGCCTGTACCTGGTGGCACACCACGGCGGCTACTGGTTCGACGCCACCACGCTGCTGACCGCGCCACTGGACTGGATGAGCGCCTCCCCCGGCGCAGGCGCTGCCGAGCTGGCAGGCTTCTACCTTGAGGGCTTCACCAGGGACAGGCGCTACCCCGTGATCGAAAGCTGGTCATTCTGCGCTCCGGCCGGCTCGCGCTTTGTATCGGAATGGCAAAAGGAGTTTCACCAGGCGCTGATCGAGGACGGCCCCGAGGCCTATCTGCAGCGCCTGCAGTCGCGGCCCGACGCCGCCGAGGTGCTGCAGGGCATTCCCGATCCAAATTACCTTCTGATCCATGTCGCGGCCCAGCAGGTGATGCGGCGCCTGCCCGATGCCCGGCTCACGCTGTTCAAGGCCGAGGACACGGCCTTCTTCTATCACTCTGCCCTGCGCTGGAAGTGGTACCTGCTCTACCCCCAGCTGTGCCTGGCGAAGGCGCCGCAGGTGGCGGCGCCCATCGTCAAGCTGCGCGGCGGGGAGCGGCGCCATTTCACGGACATGCTGGCTTTGCACGGAGGTGCTGCGCCCGGCAGCATCTGGAGCCGCGCGCTGTCGGCGCGCTGAGACACACAAAGCGGGCCGAGGCCCGCTTTGTTCAATGCCCGCCTGCGAAGACTTCGCCGGCTTTCAGGCGGTACAGCGTGCCGCAGTAGGGGCACTTGGCTTCGCCGGTGTGGGCCACGTCCAGGTAGACCTTGGGATGGCTGTTCCACAGCTTCATGTCGGCCTTGGGGCTGGGGCAGAACACGCCGCCCTGGGCGTTGAGGTCCTTGGCCGCCAGTTCGACGGTGGCATTCGTTGTCATGCTTGCTTATCTCTTTCGTGGGTCTCAGGGATGTTCAGACCCGAGTCAGCCAATGGGCGTACTTGGGGTTGCGGCCGTTGACGATGTCAAAGAAGGCCTGCTGGATCTTTTCGGTGAGGGGGCCGCGGCTGCCCGCGCCGATCTCGATGCGGTCCACCTCGCGGATGGGCGTGACTTCGGCGGCCGTGCCGGTGAAGAAGACTTCATCGGCGATGTACAGCTCGTCGCGCGTGATGCGCTTTTGCACCACTTCCAGGCCCAGGTCCTTGCAGATGTGCATCACGGTGTTGCGCGTGATGCCGTTGAGCGCGCCGGCCGACAGGTCGGGCGTGTAGACCACGCCGTCCTTGATGACGAAGATGTTCTCGCCCGAGCCCTCGGAGACGAAGCCCGAGGCGTCCAGCAGGATGGCCTCGTCATAGCCGTCGTCCAGCGCCTCGGTGTTGGCCAGGATGGAGTTGGTGTAGTTGCTCACCGCCTTGGCCTGGCTCATGGTGATGTTCACATGGTGGCGCGTGAAGCTGGAGATCTTCACGCGGATGCCGCGCTGCATGCCTTCTTCGCCCAGGTAGGCGCCCCAGGCCCAGGCCGCGACCATCAGGTGGATGGTGTTGCCCTTGGGGGAGACGCCCAGCTTGCGGTCGCCGATCCAGGTCAGCGGGCGCAGGTAGCACGATTCCAGCTGGTTGGCGCGCACGACCTCGACCTGGGCCTGGTTCACCGCTTCCTGGGTGAACGGGATCTGCATGCGCAGGATCTTGGCGCTGTTGAACAGGCGCTTGGTGTGGTCTTCCAGTCGGAAGATGGCCGTGCCCTGTTCGGACTTGTAGGCCCGCACGCCCTCGAATGCGCCGCAGCCGTAGTGCAGCGTGTGGGTCAGCACATGGATCTTGGCATCGCGCCAGTCCACCAGCTGGCCATCCATCCAGATCTTGCCGTCACGGTCGGCCATCGAGGGAACAACGGGGCTCATAGGAACATCCTTGGGGGTATTGAACAGAACACCAACCCGGTATTTTAGGGCGCAGGGGCTGCCTCGGGGGCCGCAGACGCCGGCTCGGGCTCGGGCGTGGGGCGTACCAGGGTCCACTTCATGAGACGGCCACTCTTGAACTCGCAGGTCACATGCGACTGCGTACCGTCGGTCCAGCGGTAGATCTCGGGCTGCTGGCCCTCCTCGGACAGGCGCTCGCCCAGGGAGCGCGTCATGGCCACCACGTGCATCAGCGAGACCTTGGGCTTGAGCTTGACGTTGAGCATGACGGCGCTGCCCACATAGCCCATGGGCCGGTCCGCGGCCTTCCTCATGATGGACATCAGCCGCGTGAAATGCAGCAACAGCCACATCATGATGCCGCCGCCCACGGCGACCACACCCATCCAGCCATAGGACTGGTGCGCAGCCACCAGCAGTACGAGCAGGCCCAGAGGAATCAGGATATTGCGCAAATTCATGGCGCCGATTGTCTTATGGAGGCGCCGCAGGGCCGCTGCGGACAGTGCGTATGCCCCCGCAATGCGCTCGGCAAGCCATCGAAGGATGGCAAAGGCTGGAGCGGTTGCACCAGCGAGCGGCCGTACGCCAGGGACGCCAAGCAAGGGCCGCCCCGCAGCAAGGGCGTCGTCCCCCTCCCTCGCGAAGCGAGTAGAGAGGGGGAAGCGGCAAAGCCGCTCAGGGGGTGTCAGCCTATTCCTCTCACGATATTCATGGCCTCGTCCACGCGTTCCACGGCATGCACGGTCAGACCCGGGATGGCCTTCTTGGGCGCATTGGCCTTGGGTACCACGGCCATGGTGAAGCCCAGCTTGGCCGCTTCCTTCAGGCGCTCCTGGCCGCGCGGCGCGGGGCGCACTTCGCCGGCCAGGCCCACTTCGCCAAAGGCGAGGAATCCCTTGGGCAGGGCGCGGCCACGCAGGCTGGAGGTGATGGACAGCATGACGGCCAGGTCGGCCGCAGGCTCGCTGATGCGCACGCCGCCCACGGCGTTGACGAACACATCCTGGTCCGCGCAGGCCACACCCGCGTGGCGGCTGAGCACGGCCAGCAGCATGGCCAGCCGGTCGCGGTCCAGGCCCACGGACAGGCGCCGAGGCGCGGGGCCACCCTGGTCGACCAGGGCCTGTATCTCCACCAGCATGGGGCGCGTGCCCTCCAGCGTGACCAGCACGCAGGAGCCGGGCACGGGCTCGCTGTGCTGGGACAGGAAGATGGCGCTGGGGTTGGTCACGCCCTTGAGGCCCTTCTCCGTCATGGCGAAGACGCCGATCTCGTTGACGGCGCCAAAGCGGTTCTTGATGGCGCGCACCAGGCGGAAGTTGCTGTGCGTGTCGCCCTCGAAGTACAGCACCGTGTCCACCATGTGCTCCAGCACGCGCGGGCCGGCCAGTGCGCCTTCCTTGGTCACGTGGCCGACCAGGATCACGGTGATGCCCGTGGTCTTGGCCGCGCGCGTGAGGTGGGCCGCGCATTCGCGCACCTGGGCCACCGAGCCCGGCGCCGAGGACAGCTGGTCCGAATACACGGTCTGTATGGAGTCGATGACGACCACGGCCGGCTGGGTGGCCTCCATGGTGGCGAGGATCTTCTCCAGCTGGATCTCGGCCAGCACGTTGACCTGGCTGGCCTCCAGCCCCAGGCGGCGCGAGCGCAGCGCGACCTGGGCACCGCTTTCCTCGCCCGTGACATACAGCGTGGGCAGGCCGACGCGGTGCAGCGCGTCCATGGCCTGCAGCAGCAGGGTGGACTTGCCGATGCCGGGATCGCCACCAATCAGCACCACGCCGCCTTCGACAATGCCGCCGCCCAGCACGCGGTCCAGCTCCTCGATGCCGCTGGGCGTGCGCGCCACGTCCTGGGCCTCGATGGCCGACAGCGGCATCACGGCCTGGACATTGGCCAGGCCCGCATAGCCCTGGGGCTGGCTGAGCCGGTTCTTGCCCGCGCTCGCAGGCTCGGCAACGGCCTCGATCAGCGAGTTCCAGGCCCCGCAGGCCGGGCACTTGCCCAGCCAGCGCGGGCTGGTGCCTCCGCAGGCATTGCAGATGAACGTGGTTTTGTCTTTGGCCATGGGGTGAGCACTATACCGAGGGGTGGCTGCCGCCCTGGCACGCATGTTTCGCGCCTATCGCAGTTGCATGACGGAAAGATATCGGTTATAGTTCACTTCTTCGCTGCAGAAAATGCAGTGAAAACGAAATTACTGCGGATTACCGCGCGATGGAGCAGTCTGGTAGCTCGTTGGGCTCATAACCCAAAGGTCGGAGGTTCAAATCCTTCTCGCGCAACCACCACGAAAAAAAGCCCACTTCGGTGGGCTTTTTTTCGTCTGTACTTCCGTTCTTTTCTCCAGGCAGGTCAGCTGGGATCGTTCAGGTCTTCATGGTGATCGGCCGTGCCCTGCTTCCAGTAGGAGGCCACGCGCATGCGCTTGGGCGATGCGCCCTTGGCCAGCAGCAGGCGACGCAGCTCGGCCATGGCGCTGTGCTCGCCCGCCGCCCAGATATAGCCGTCGTCCTGGGGCAGCTCCAGCGCCTGCACGGCGTCGGCCAGCGATTCGACCCAGTCGCAGTCCAGCCGGGCCGTGCTGCTCCACTGGCGGCGGTCGGCCGGGTTGCGCAGCTGCACGCGCACCACGGCGCGGCTGCCGGCGGGCAGCTCGGCCAGGCGCCGCTCGATGGCGGGCATGGCGGTCTCGTCGCCGAACAGCCAATGCCATGGCAGGTTGGCCGAGATCACCAGGCTGCCGCGCGGCCCGGCCAGGCCCACCCACTGGCCCAGCGGGGCGGTCAGCGCCCATTCGGTGGCGGGGCCGGCATCGTGCAGCGCGAAATCCATGATGAGGTTCTGGCGCGCGGCGTCGTAGCGCAGCGGCGTGTAGTCGCGCAAGGTGGGGCGCTCGTCCTCCACGAAGGTCGGACGGCCATCGAGCAGCACGGGAAGCGCGGGCAGTTCGCGCCCGGCCTGCGGCAGGATGAGCTTGACGTGGTCGTCAAAACCGGCGCTCACGAAGTCCTCCAGATCGGGGCCGCCCAGGGTCAGGCGGACAAAGCCGGGGCTGGGCTGCTCGCGCGAGAGCAATTGCACATGGCGGGCGCGGAAGGAATGGCGGACACGCTGGACGACGGGGGCCGGTGTCAGGGCAGAGGTGGCTGGATTGGGCAAGTTCATTGGCGAAACGGCCTGCGACGGCCTAGAATGTTGATTTAGTCCACCAATTCTCTGTCATCCGTTGACTTTGTCAACGTATTTCCACAAGACCCTGCCATGAATGCCTCCCTGCCCGCCGATATCTTCGAGGCCATGCACGAGCTGCTGCACCTGTTCCGCTCGCGCATGCGCGAGGACATGGAGTCCATGGAGCCCGGGCTGACGCCCAACGAGGTGCGCGTGCTGATGTACGTGGGCCGGCACCCGGGCCGCACGCAAAGGGATCTGGTCGATCACAGCCACATGGACAAGGCCCAGCTTGCGCGCATGCTGGCGCAGCTGCAGGAGCAGGGATGGCTGGACCGCGAACCGGACGCCCGCGACCGCCGCGTGCGCTGCCTGAGCCTCAGCCCCCAGGGGCAGGCCCTGTTCGACCGGCTGCGCCAGTCGCGCCAGGCGCTGGCGGCCCGGCTGCTCAAGGATTGGGAGCCCGCCGCGCAACAGCAGTTGATGGCGCTGCTGGAGCGGGCCAGGGACAGCGTGGAAGCCGCGCCCTGATCAATCGACGGTCTTGTTCACGCGCGGCGCGACGGCGCACATGAGTTCATAGCCCAGCGTGCCTGCGGCCTCGGCCACCTCGTCGATGGGCAGCACGGCGCCGTTGCTGGCGCGGCCCCACAGCGTGACTTCGCTGCCCATGCCGGCATCGGGCACGGGCGTCAGGTCCACGGCCAGCATGTCCATGCTCACGCGGCCCAGGGTGCGGGTGCGCACGCCGTTCACCAGCACGGGCGTGCCCGTGCCGCAGTGGCGTGGATAGCCGTCGGCATAGCCGCAGGCCACGGTGCCCAGGCGCAGGGGGCCGTCGGCCGTGAAGCGCGATCCATAGCCCACGCTCTGCCCCTCGGTCAGTTGCTGCACGCCGATGATGCGCGAGCTCAGCGTCTGCGTGGGCTGCAGGCCCCAGTGGGCCGCCGTGTGCTGCGGATAGTCGGGGGCGCTGCCGTAGAGCACGATGCCCGGCCGCACCCAGTCGCAGCGCACCAGCGCGTCGTCGCCCTGGCGCAGCGTGGCTGCGCTGTTGCCCACGCTGCGCTCGCCGGGCAGGTCGCGCGTGGCGTCATGAAAGCGCTGCAGCTGTGCCGAGATGCCGGGCTGTCCGGCCCCTGCGTCGGCATCGCTGAAATGGGTCATGAACGAGATTTCCTCCACCTGGGGCAAGGCGTTCAGCCGGGCCCAGGCCGCGCGGTATCGCTCGGGCGTGAAGCCCAGGCGGTTCATGCCGGAGTTCATCTTGAGGAAGACGCGGTGGCCGTTCTGCGTCTTGTGCGCGGCCAGCCAGTCGATCTGGGCATCGCAGTGCACGGCATGCCAGATGGACAGGCGCGAGCACAGCTCCAGGTCGCGCGGCTCGAAGACGCCTTCCAGCAGCAGGATGGGGCCGCGCCAGCCCAGCTGGCGCACGCGTTCGGCCTCGGCCAGGTCCAGCATGGCGAAGCCGTCGGCGCCGCGCAGGGGCTCGAACACGTTCTCGATACCGTGGCCATAGGCGTTGGCTTTGACCACGGCCCACAATTTGGCATCGGGGACCGCCTGCCGCACCCGCTCCAGGTTGTGGCGAAGCGCGGCGGAATGGATGGTGGCAAGAATGGGACGCGGCATGGTTTTCACTCAGTCAGAAGCTTGGGATTCTGGCACTGCCAGCCAAAGGCCGCGTGATATAACCGCCAGTCACTTGCCACGGGGTCCTTATTTAACCGGTCAGCAGCCCTGCAGCTGACCCCATCTGCCTATCCATGAAGCGCGGTTTCTACACCATCATGTCAGCGCAGTTCTTCAGCTCGCTGGCAGACAACGCCCTGTTCGTGACCGCCGTGGAACTGCTGCGCACCAATGGCGCCCCCGAGTGGCAGCGCGCCGCACTGGTGCCCATGTTCGCGCTGTTCTACGTGATCCTGGCCCCCTTCGTCGGCGCCTTTGCCGACGCCCTGCCCAAGGGACGGGTGATGTTCATCAGCAATGCGATCAAGATCGTGGGCTGCCTGATGATGCTGTTCGGCAACCACCCGCTGCTGGCCTACGCCGTGGTGGGCCTGGGCGCAGCGGCCTACTCGCCGGCCAAGTACGGCATCCTCACCGAATTGCTGCCCGCCTCCCAGCTGGTCAAGGCCAATGGCTGGATCGAGGGGCTGACCATCACCTCCATCATCCTGGGCGTGCTCGTGGGCGGGCAGTTGCTGAGCCCGGGCATCTCGGCCCATCTGCTGGACTTCGACCTGCCGCTGCTGGACACGGGCGTGGACACGGCCGCCGAAGCGGCGATTGCCGTGCTGGTCGGCGTCTATGCGCTGGCCGCCTGGTTCAACCTGCGCATTCCGCTGACCGATACCATCCTGCGCCCGCTGCGCCAGGACCCCAGCAAGAGCCTGCTGGCCAACACCCTGGCCCTGCTGCCCGACTTCTGGACCTGCAGCCAGCGGCTGTGGGGGGACAAGCTGGGCCAGATCTCGCTGTCCACGACCACGCTGTTCTGGGGCGTGTCGGGCAACCTGCGCTACATCGTGCTGGCCTGGGGCGCGGCGGCCCTGGGCTACGGCACCTCCCAGGCATCGGCCCTGGTGGGCGTGGTGGCCATCGGCACGGCCGCAGGCGCCATCCTCGCGTCCATGCGCATGCGGCTGGACAACGCCACGCGCGTGATTCCGCTGGGCATCACCATGGGCCTGCTGGTGATCGCCATGATCTTCATCAAGAGCGTGTGGGTGGCCATTCCCTTCCTGATCCTGCTGGGCGGCCTGGGCGGCTTCCTGGTCGTGCCCATGAATGCGCTGCTGCAGCACCGCGGCCACAACCTCATGGGCGCGGGCCGCTCGATTGCCGTGCAGAACTTCAACGAGCAGGCCTGCATCCTGGCGCTGGGCGCCTTCTATGCGCTGTCCACCAAGTTCGGACTGTCGGCTTTCGGCGCCATCACGGTGTTCGGCCTGGTGGTGGCCGGCATCATGTGGCTGATCGGCCGCTGGCACGTCAGCAACGTGCGCAACCATCCCGAGGAAGTCGAGCGCCTGCTGGTGATTGCCCGCAAGGATTGTCATTGAGACTACCCCCTGAGGCGCTTCGCGCCTTCCCCCAGGGGGGACGACACCCTCGCGGCGGGGCGGCCCTGGCTCGGTGTCTCTCGCTTTGGGCCTCGCCAGTTCCATAGGGCGCTATCGATTGATAGGCCTGGTCTAAATGGTCTTCTCGTATTGTGTTCGGTGCGGGCTTTGCCTGACCGGGCACTTTTTCGTGGTTTTATGCACAGCCCCCTGCCCGTTCTCGCCCTGCTGTTCAACACCCTGGTCTGGGGTCTGGCCTGGTGGCCGTTTCGCGCCATGCACGAGGCTGGCCTGCATCCGCTGTGGGCCACGGCGCTGATGTATGCCCTGGTGCTGGCGGGGCTGGTGGCGCTGCGCCCGGCCAGCCTGCGCCAGGCGCTGCAGTACCCGGCGCTGATCCTGCTGGGTGCCTGCGCGGGCAGCAACAACATCGCCTTCAACTGGGCCGTGACCATTGGCGATGTGGTGCGCGTGGTGCTGCTGTTCTATCTGATGCCGGCATGGTCTGTGCTGCTGGCCTGGAAGATCCTGGGCGAGCGGCCCACGCCGGCCGCGCTGACACGGCTGCTGCTGGCCTTTGGCGGGGTGGCGCTGGTGCTGGTGCCCGAGGGCACATTCAGCGGCGGCTCGCCCGGGCTGCTGCGCGGTCTGTCGCTGGCCGACGGCCTGGCACTGTTCGGCGGCTTCACCTTTGCGCTGACCAACGTGCTGCTGCGCCGCCTGCAGGCCGTGCCGGCGCAGGCGCGCATGCTGGCCATGTTCAGCGGCTGCATGGCCATGGGGCTGGCCAGCGCCTTCGCGGGCAGCAGCGTGGGGCTGGTGCCGCCCATGCCTGCGCCGCAGGCCGGCTGGATGCTGATTGCCGCCGGCCTGGCCGTGCTGCTGATGCTGGGCAACTGGGCGCTGCAGTTCGGCGCCGCGCGCCTGCCGGCCGGCGTGACCGCCGTGGTCATGCTGGCCGAGGTGGTGTTTGCCAGCGTCTCCTCGGTGTTGATTGCAGGCGAGGTGCTGACGCCGCGCACGCTGCTGGGGGGCGCCTGCATTATCGCGGCCGCGCTGCTGTCTGCACTGGCGCATGCACGGCGGCGTGGGGCTTGACGCCCGGCCCGTACTGACGCTGCGCAATCAGCCCGTGAGCTGCCCCGCCAGCAGCAGATAGCCCGGCAGCCAGCCCGTGAGCACGCCCTGCGCAATGCACAGGGCGCCCGTCACGCGGCCGATGTTGCGGCCCAGGGCCAGCAGCACGAAGAACATGGCCCACAGCACGGCCCAGGCCGCCCAGTTGGCCGCCATCCACCAGTCGATGGCGGTGCGCGCGCCCAGCAGGGTGTCGATGGCCACGGGCACGGCGGTGATGGCCACGAACAGGCTGAACCAGCCCAGGCCCCGGCCATCGGCGCCCGTGAAGCGGTTGATGGCCACCCACAGGTAGGTGAAGGCGAACAGCAGGGTCAGCGCGCCGGTCTTGACCGAGGCCGCATCAGGCTCGGGCCCGAAGGCCGAGGCCAGGCCGATGATCAGCGAGACCAGGCCCGCGAACACGTTGATGACCCAGATCTCCCGGTCGGCGATGCGCCCCAGCATCCACAGGCCGTTCAGGCACAGCACGGCGCCCACGTAGAACAACGACAAACCCAGCCACATCGCAAGTCTCCTTTTGCTTTTTTGCTTTGAAGTGCCTTGCGCGCCGTGTTCATTTCCCGGAACGAGCGCGCACGGCAAGGCGCCGCCGCCCCGTGGCCGGGTGCAGCGGCGTCCGTGAAACAGTTCATCCCCGGGCCCGCCCCTGGTGGGCATCTGCGTGCTGGCGGAAGGGTCCGCTGCAGAGATGCCGCCTGTGATCCAGGGCAGGTGCACCGGCGCGGCCCTTGCCGGGCACGCGGCGGTGGAGTGTGCCGGCAGGCGGTGCTGCCGGTCTTTGGTGCGGGTCCTTGTGCCTAGGCCGCCTGCGTCTGCAGGCGGCGGCGGGCGCGTTCCAGCTGCTGCGCCACCTGGCGCGGGTTCATGCCGTACATGTCGGCAAAGCCGGCTTCGGAGGTCTGGCCGCTGGCCTCGAAGGCGCGCAGCAGCGCCTCGTCGCGGGCGGTGCGCGCATCGGCCTCGGCGAGTGCCTCGGCCACCAGGGTGTTGGTGGCCTCGTCACGGCCTTGCACGCGCGCCGCGTAGTCGTCGCGCGACAGGCCCGATGCCTCGTAGGCCGCGATGATGCGGTTGCGCAGCTTGGGCGCCAGGTCTTCGGGCGAGCGGTGCTGGCGGCGGCGGAAGACTTCGATCAGCGCATGGTGCACATGCTCGGGCGCCATGGCCTCGACCGACTGGCCCTGCAGGTCATGCCGGGCCTGGCCGCTGGCCACCACGGTGAGGTAGCGGCTCGAGCGCGTGTGCTGGGACAGGGCCAGCTTGAGCTGGTCGCGGTCAATGGCTTCAGGATGGGCGGCCAGCAGGTCTTCGAAGATGCCGCGCTTGAGCGGCAGCGGCTGCTCGCCGAACAGGTTCGGATGCCATTGGGCCAGTTGCGCCAGCAGCGGATGCTGGGTGCGCACGGGCCTGGAAGCGTTGGCCTCGGCACTGGCGGCCGTGCCGGATGCGGCATCGGCGGCAGGCTCGGTGGCCTTGCCCTTGTTGCGGCCACGTCCGCCACGGCGCGAGCGCTTGCGGCCCTGGCCATCGGCGCTGGCTGCAGCCTGCGGCTCGGTGCCGGCAGCGGCGTCCGCCGGCAGCGCGGCGCTCTGTTCTTGCGGTTCAGACACGGATTCAGTCATGGCGGAGCACGTGGGCTTGGAGAAAACGAAACCCCGCATCATGCCAGCATTGCAAAGGCTTGCGCGGGCATAGGCCCCACGGCGTCGCGCTGGAGGCACAGATGCGCAGTCGGTACGCGGCTGGTCTCAGGCCAGCAGGGCCTCGTCCAGCACCTCGATCCAGTGGCGCACGGGCAGGTCCGTGCCGTTTTGCAGGTGGACGATGCAGCCCATGTTGGCCGAGAGGATGGCGGCGGGCCGCCGGGCATCGAAGCCTTCGGTCAGCGCACCGATCTTGCGGTCGCGCAACTGGTGCGAGAGTTCGGGCTGCAGCACCGAGTAGGTTCCCGCCGAGCCGCAGCACAGGTGCGATTCGGTGCGCGCCACGCGCAGCTCGAAGCCCAGCCTGGCCAGATGGGTTTCCACGCCGCCGCGCAGCTTTTGCCCGTGCTGCAGCGTGCAGGGCGGGTGGTAGGCCATGGGCGCGGCCGGTGCGCGCACCCTGCCCTGCAGGCGCTCGGCCAGCTCGGGCAGGAGTTCGGGCAACAGCTCACTCAGGTCGCGCGTGAGGGCGCTGATGCGGGCTGCCTTGTCCGCGTACTGCGCATCGTCCTTGAGCAGATGGCCGTATTCCTTGACGGTGACGCCGCAGCCCGAGGCATTCATGACAATGGCCTCCACCGCGCCGCTGTCCACCTGCGGCCACCAGGCGTCGATATTGGCGCGCATCTGCGCCTTGCCGCCTTCCTGGTCGTTGAGGTGGAATTTCACGGCGCCGCAGCAACCGGCCTTGGGGGCGATCACGGTCTGTATGCCGGCCGCATCCAGCACGCGCGCGGTGGCGAAGTTGATGCGCGGCATCATGGCCGGCTGCACGCATCCGGCCAGCAGCAGCACCTTGCGCGCATGCTCGCGCACGGGCCAGGCGCCCGCATCCTGGGGCTGGGGCACTTTCTCGGCCAGGACTTCGGGCAGCAGGCCGCGCACGGCCTGGCCCAGCTTCAGGGCCGGGGCGAACAGCGGCGAGTTCAGCCCCTCCTTGAGCGCCCAGCGCCTGGCGCGCTCGCCCAAGGGGCGCGGCACCTGTTCCTCGACGATCTTGCGGCCTATATCCACCAGATGGCCGTACTGCACGCCGCTGGGGCAGGTGCTTTCGCAGTTGCGGCAGGTCAGGCAGCGGTCCAGATGCTGCTGGGTGGCGCGCGTGGGCGTCTCGCCCTCCAGCACCTGCTTGATCAGGTAGATGCGGCCACGCGGCCCGTCCAGCTCGTCGCCCAGCAATTGGTAGGTCGGGCAGGTGGCCGTGCAAAAGCCGCAGTGCACGCACTTGCGCAGAATGGCTTCGGCCTCCTGGCCCTCGGGCGTGGCGCGGTACTGGGGTGCGAGTTGGGTCTGCATGGTGGGGCTCTTGTTGTATGGGTATCGGGGAACGGTCAGGCACGGCAGCCGGACGCGGCGGTCACGCGCGAGGCGCGGCCCGCCGGCCCAGCAGCAGGGGCAGCCGCGCACGGTCGGCCCACAGCGGCGGCAGCGACAGCAGGCACAGCACCACGGCCAGCGGCACGACGAAGACAAAGCCCAGGTGCCGGAAACCCAGCGCACCCGCAATGCCGCCCAGCAGGAACATGGACAGCAGCCCTGCGAACAGCCGCAGCCGCACATGGTTGGCGTGGACCCGGTGCTCGGGCGGGCTGCCATGGCGATTCCAGTAAAGGGCTCGGCCCAGCTCCATGCCCAAGTCGGTGATCACGCCCGTCATGTGCGTGGTGCGGATCTGCGAGGACGACATCTTGGTCACCGTGGCGTTCTGCAACCCCATGATGAAGGACAGCAGCAGCACGGCCAGCGGCACGGCGAACGGCGTGGGCCAGGCCAGCATGGCCGCGCCCAGCACGCCGAAGAGCAGCATCAGCGCGGCTTCCAGCAGCAGCGGCAGCGCATAGCTGCTGCGCAGCCGGTGGTGGCGCGCCCAGTTGACCAGCAGCGACGTCGCGGCCGCGCCGCACAGAAAGGCCAGCAGCGCGCCGCAGGCACTGAGCACCAGCGCCGTATTGCCCAGCACGAGGTTGTCGGCCAGCAGCGAGACAAAGCCCGTCATGTGCGAGGTATAGGAGTGCACCAGCAAAAAGCCGCCCGCATTCACCGCACCCGCGTTGAAGGCCAGCAGCAGGCCCAGCGTGCGGTTGCTGGCCACCGTGCGGTGCCGGTCCGTGAGCAGGTGCAGGTGGTGGCGCATGCGCATGGGCGGAGCCAGGCGTTGGCCCGGCCTACCAGGCGGCGGCCAGCCGGCCGCGGTTGAAGATGCCCGCAGGATCGAAGGCCTGCTTGAGCCGCGCATGCAGCGCGGCCGTGGCATCGGCCGCCTGGGCGTCGAAATCGGGCTCGGCGCCGGGCTGGTCTGCGGCATCGGAGCGGAACAAGGTGGCCGATCCGCCGGCTGTTTTTGCCAGCGCGCGCAGCGCATGGCCCAGCGCACGCGGCGCCTGTACCCAGCGCAGTGCGCCGTGCCATTCGATCAGCAGCCCCGTGCAGCCGTCCGGCAGCGTCAGGGCCGGAGCCGTCTGCGGCACGGACAGGCGCCACAGCGCATGGCCCGGCGCACGTGCGGTGAACCAGGGCAGCTGCTGCTCGCGGCAGGCCTGCCAGTCGGCAGCAGCATGCACAGGGTCCATGCGCTGCACACGCTCGCCACCCAGGCGCTCGCAGGCCGCCTGCACGGCGGCACGCGCGCCGCGCAGGCGCAGGTACAGCACGCCCTGGGCTGCGCCGTCTTCCTGCAGCCAGCAACTGGCATTGAGCGGCAGCGGCTGCCCGCCCCAGGCATTGAGCCAGTCCAGCGCCTGCTGCTGGCTGCATGCGAAGCGCAGCGTGGCCTCGGCCGGCGCCACGGGCAGCACCTTGAGGCTGACCTCGGTGATCAGGCCCAGCGCGCCCCAGGAGCCCGCCATCAGCCGCGAGACGTCGTAGCCCGCCACGTTCTTCATGACCTGCCCGCCGTAGCGCAGCAGCTCGCCCTGGCCGTTGATCATCTCCAGCCCCAGCACGAAGTCACGCACGGCGCCCACGCTGGCACGCGAAGGCCCGGACAGGCCGGCCGCCACCATGCCACCCACGGTGGCGCGGCCCGCGTCTTGGCCATCGAAATGCGGAGGCTCGAAGGCCAGGCACTGGCCCTGTGCCGCGAGCAGGGCCTCGACCTCGGCCAGCGGCGTGCCGGCGCGCACGGTCACGACCAGCTCGCTGGGCTCGTAGCTGACCACGCCGGCCAGCGCCCGCGTGTCCAGCAGCTCGCCCTGCAGGGCCAGGCCGTGAAAATCCTTGGTGCCGCCGCCGCGTATGCGCAGCGGCGTGGCGTCGGCCGCAGCAGCGCGCACGCGCTGGGCGATCTGGAGGAGGTGGCTTTGGGCTGAATCCATGGCCTGCATCGTAGCGGCTGGGCCCTTTTGCGCCTCGGTGCGGACCCGTGAATTTTTTGAACGGTGCGCTTGAAGTTCTGCGGGCGGCGCAAAACACCCTCACCCAAAAGGCAAAGGCAGACGCCGGATCAGCCGCCTGCGCCCCTCATCGGAGAGGCTCGAAAGGATGGACCTGGATGTCGGCGTCGGGAAACGAGGCGACCAGCCTCAGCTCGCCGCCCAGCGCACGGACGTACTCGCGCAGCGTGCTCACGTACATGTCCTCGCGGCGCTCCAGCTTGGAGATGGATGCTTGCTCCACGTTCATGGCCCTGGCCACTTCGACCTGTGTCACGTTGCGGGCCTTGCGCAATTCCTGGAGCTGCATTTCCACCAGCATGGCCTCGGCCCGCGCGGCGGCCCGGGACTGTGCCTCAGGCGACATCCTGGCGCGCAGTTCACTGAATTTCCTGGCCATCGATTCGTCCTTCCTTTTGCAGGGTTTCGAGGTGGGTGTCGTACAGCCGGTCGGCAATGGGCACGTGCACCTCATACCAGCGGCCGTCGCCCGTTTTGTCGCCGCCGATCAGCAAGATTGCGCAGCGGCGCGGATCGAACGCGTAAAGCAGCCGGTAAGGCCGTCCCTCATGTTGCACACGAAGCTCACGCATGTGCGGATGCCTGGAACTCCCGATGCCGGACGTATGGGGATATCCGAGATTCGGCCCTCTTGCCTCCAGCAGACGTACCGATGCGTCGATGGACTCCTGCTCGGCCTGCGTCAGATCAGCCCACCAGTCGCCAAGCTCGTCGGTGTACTCCACCTCCCAGGGCTGGGTCATTATTCCCTCCAGAATATATTCCGTCAATGGCATATAAGCCAAAGATCCGTCTTATAACGGAGCTCACCATAAGGCGGTTGGCGTGCAGCAGGCCTCCTGATTTCCTCAGCCGCTGAAGGGCGTTTGCGGCGCGGCAATGAAAAAAGGCCCCGGTGCAAGCACCGAGGCCAATCCGCAATGAACTCCCTGGAAACCGATCAGCGGTAGTACGCCACCTCGCCGTGCGTGGTGATGTCCAGACCCTGGCGTTCGGACTCTTCGCTGACGCGCAGGCCGACGACCAGGTCGCAGATCTTGTAGGAGATGCCAGCCACCACGCCGGACCAGACGATGGTCAGCAGCACGCTCTTGACCTGCACCCACACTTGATGGCCCATGTTGAAGTCTGCGGGCTCGATGCCGCCCAGGCTGGAGGCGCAGAACACGCCGGTCAGGATGGCACCCAGGATGCCGCCCACACCGTGCACGCCGAACACGTCGCAGACGTCATCGACCTTGAGCACCTTCTTGAGGCCCGACACACCCCACAGGCAGACGGGACCGGCGATCAGGCCCATGACGATGGCGCCCATGGGGCCCACCAGGCCGGCCGCCGGGGTGATGACCACCAGGCCGCCCACGGCGCCCGAGGCAGCGCCCAGCATCGAGGCCTTGCCCTTGTGCAGGGCTTCGGCGGCCAGCCAGGAGATGGTGGCGGCGCCCGTGGCGACGATGGTGTTGATGAAGGCCAGGCCGGCAATGCCGTTGGCAGCACCTGCCGAGCCGGCGTTGAAGCCGAACCAGCCCACCCACAGCAGCGAGGCACCGACCATGGTCAGCGTCAGGCTGTGCGGAGGCAGTGCCTCGCGGCCGAAGCCGATGCGCTTGCCCAGCATGTAGGAGCCCACCAGACCGGCGATACCGGCGTTGATGTGCACCACGGTGCCGCCGGCGAAGTCCAGCGCGCCGTCCTTGCCCAGCAGGCCGCCACCCCAGACCATGTGGGCCATGGGGATGTAGCTGAAGGTGAACCACAGCACCGAGAACAGGATCACGGCCGAGAACTTGATGCGCTCGGCGAAGGCGCCGACGATCAGGGCCACGGTGATGGCGGCGAACGTGGACTGGAAGGCCACGAACACGTACTCGGGAATGGTCGGCAGCGCGCCGGCCAGCGTGTCGGGTGCAATGCCCTTGAGGAAGATCTTGCTGAAGCCGCCGAAGAAGTTGCCTTCGCCGGCAAAGGTCAGCGAGTAGCCGTAGACGGCCCACAGCAGCGTGATCAGCGAGAAGATCACGAAGACTTGGCAGAGCACGGACAGCATGTTCTTCGTGCGCACCAGGCCGCCGTAGAACAGTGCCAGGCCCGGGATCACCATCAGGATCACCAGCATGGTCGAGGTCAGCATCCAGGCCGTGTCACCGGCGCTGAGTGCGGGGGCCGGCGCCTCGGCTGCGGCCGCAGCGGCGGGGGCTGCTGCAGCGGCTGCATCGGCAACGGCTGCAGCGGCGGCGGGCTCCTGTGCCAGGGCAGCGGCGCCTGCGGCCAGCAGGCCCAGCCCCAGGCCCATGGAAAGAAGTCGTTTGGTCATGGCAGTCTTTCGGGAAACGAGGGGTTGAAACTCACAGTGCGCTGTCGCCGGTCTCGCCGGTCCGGATGCGGACGGCCTGCTCGATGGGCAGCACGAAGATCTTGCCGTCACCGATCTTGCCGGTGCGCGCAGCGGCCTCGATGGCATCGATCACCTGGTCCACCAGCGCGTCGGGCACGGCGGCCTCCAGGCGCAGCTTGGGCAGGAAATCGACCACGTATTCCGCGCCGCGATACAGCTCGGTATGGCCCTTTTGGCGGCCGAAGCCCTTGACTTCGGTCACGGTGATGCCCTGCACGCCGATGTCGGAGAGCGCCTCGCGCACCTCGTCGAGCTTGAAGGGCTTGATGATGGCGGTCACCAGTTTCATGATGCTTTGCTCCTCAGGTCCGGTTACAGGGTCTTGGTCAGCGTCACGATCAGGCGCGCCTTGTTGACGTCACCGAAGTACGACTTCTTGTTCGCACCCGTCACGGCCGCGCCCAGCGACACGCCGTCGCCGAAATCGTAGGCACCGCCCACGCTGTAGTCCATATAGTTGGGCACGCCCAGGCCCTTGATGTCGCTGGCAAAGCGGGTGAAGCCCAGCGATGCCTTGACCGTCACCTTGGGCATCACTTCCTGCGTGAAGCCCAGCCACAGGTAGCCGGTGTTGCGGCCCGACAGTCCCGAGCCGGCCTTCTCGCCAGCCCAGCCGAAGTAGTCCTTGGACACGGTGTGCGAGTACTTGGCCGTGAACGGTCCATAGGTGGCCGCGCCATACAGCTCAGTGGTGTTGCCACTGGAATTGCCAGAGTACAGGTACTGCAGCGCGCCGAAGTCCAGGTCCACCTCGCCGGCCTTGAACTTGTAGCCGCCGTAGAAATCGGTTTCCAGCGAATTGCGGGGGAGCCAGTCCACGCTGGAGTTCCAGTTGCCGATGTACCAGCCGCTGTCGCCGAAGGTGTAGTCGAAACCGCCCTGCAGGGCAGGCTTGACGGCCTTGTTGCGTCCCGTGTCCTGGTCCTGTCCGCGGAACTTGTAGTTCGTCGTCAGGGACACATTGGCCGTGAGCTGGGCGTGGGCCCAGAGCGGAGCGATGGCGACACAGGCGATGGCGAGCGACTTGAGGCTGGCACGGGACATGGGATCCTCCGGTTTGAAAAATTTCGTGACAACCGGGTTAAGCACGGACCGTGCCAGTCTTTTGATGCCGGGGCGTGCGCCTTTCCGGCTCCCCAATGCGGCGCTGCAACACACAGCGATGCACCGGCTTTGTGCAAAAAATGTGCACCGATGCGGCGATAGCGGGCACTCACATGGCGCATCATCAAAAATGCACCAAGATAGTGCATATCACACTGCAATCCTGCTTGCACTGCCCTGAGAGGCCCGGTATTGCTAGAACGCACTGTAAGCAGGAACTCTCAAAACGCCTGTATCGGGGTATTCCGATATCGATGATTTTCCAAATAAACACCACCTTGCATCCCAGATAAGGCAATTGCTTACATTTACAGGATGTATCTGGCCCTGCATTTGATTGCCCTATGGCCATCGGCTTGTCTATGATCCCCGCTCACCAAGAGCAGGGAGGCCGCCCCCAGGGCGGCGCGCACTATGACACGCCGAGTCACCATACACACGCCATTGGGCGAGCAGCTGCATTTCCGTGAATTGCGCGGCCAGGAAAACATCAGCCAGCTCTTCAGCCTCGATGTGGAAATGCTCAGCGAAAGCGAAAGCATCGATCCCAAGGCCCTATTGGGCAAAAACGCCACCATAGAAATAGAAACCCAGGGCGGCGGCAGGCGCTTCATCGACGGCATCGTCACCCGCTTTGGCATGCAGGGCCAGGACCACCGCCACTACGCCTACAAGGCGCGCCTGAGCCCCTGGCTGTGGCTGGCCACGCGCAAGAGCGACTTTCGCATCTTCCAGAACCAGACCGTGCCCGACATCATCGAGCAGGTATTGGGCGTCTATGGCCATCCCCTGCAAAAGAAACTCACGCGTGCCTATCGCAGTTGGGACTACTGCGTTCAATACAACGAAAGCGATTGCGACTTTGTCTCGCGATTGATGGAGCACGAAGGCATTTACTACTTCTTCGAGCATGCCTCGGGCCAGCACACCCTGGTGCTGTGCGACGACATCATTGCCTCGCACAGCATATTGCCCGGGGGCGCCTCCATTCCCTTTTATCCCCCGGAAAAGGCCGCCGCAGGCGATCAGGAAAACATCCACGCCTGGCATCTGGAGCAGGAAATCAAACCGGGCCGCCATTACAGCGACGACTACGACTTCAAGAAACCCCGGGCCGACCTCACCCACCTGCGGCGCGACCCACCGGGCCACGCCCATGACGGCCACGAAATCTACGAATGGCCGGGCGGCTACACCCAGTTGAGCGACGGCGAGGACTACATCCGCGTGCGCCTGAAGGAAAGCCTCACGGGCCAAAGCCGGGTGCGGGGCCAGTCCTGCCACCGGGCGCTGGCCACGGGCTACACCTTCAGCCTCTACAACTACCCGCGCGGCGACCAGAACCAGCAGTACCTGATCACGGGCCTGAGCTACCACTTGAAGGAGAATCCCCGCGTCAGTGCCGTGGCCCCGGGCGCCAAGGGCAGCGCCGCGGAAGACGGCTCCTTCCAGCGCTACGAGTTGCAGGCCCAGCCCACGAGTCTTGCCTACACGCCCGCGCGTACCACGCCCAAGCCCCGCACCACGGGCCCGCAGACCGCCGTCGTCGTGGGCCCGGCCGGAGAAGAAATCTGGACCGACGAATACGGCCGCATCAAGGTGCAGTTCCACTGGGACCGGCTGGGCGGCATGAACGAGAACTCCAGCTGCTGGATCCGCGTGGCCACGAACTGGGCAGGCCCGGGGTTCGGGGCCATCTCCATTCCGCGCATCGGGCATGAAGTCGTCGTCGACTTCCTCAATGGCGACCCGGACTACCCGCTGGTCACGGGCTGCGTCTACAACGCGGCCAACATGCCGCCCTGGGCGCTGCCGGCCAACGCCACGCAATCGGGCATCAAGACCAGATCGAGCAAGGGCGGTGCCGCAGGCGCGGGCATGAAGAACGGCCCGGGCGACGCCAACGCCATCCGCTTCGAGGACAAGGCCGGGCAAGAGCAGCTGTGGCTGCACGCGCAAAAGGACCAGCTCACCGAGGTCGAGAACGACGAGGACAAATGGGTCGGCAACGACCGGCGCAAGACGGTGGACCGTGACGAGACCAACGTCATTCACCGCGACCGCACCGAAACCGTGGACCGCGACGAGACCATCACCGTGCACAACAACCGCACGGAACGCGTGGACCACAACGAGAAGATCAGCATCGGCGACAACCGCAATGAGGATGTCGGCATCGACGAGACCATCTCCATCGGCAAGAACCGCAGCAAGACCATCGGCAAGACCGAGACCGACAAGATAGGCCAGAACTGGCACGTCACGGTGGGCCTGCTCAAGACCCAGACCATAGGCATGGCCTACATGCAGAACGTGGGTGTGATGAAGATGATGAACATCGGCGTCAACTACATGGAGAACATCGGCGTGGCCATGCAGACCACGGTCGGCATGAGCCAGAACCTCACCGTGGGGCAGGAGCGCCAGGTCAAGGTCGGCAGCAAGCAAAGCACGGAAGTGGGCTCGCAGTACTCGCTGACCGTGGGCGGTGGTGGTGGCGCGGGAGGCGGAGCCGGTGGCGGCATGGCCATGAACATCACGGCGCCCGGTGGCGGTGGCGGTGGCGGTGGCGGCGGCAGCGGTGGGGGCGGAGGCGGCAAGGCCTCCCAGCTCACCATGGATGGGCAAAGCATTGAGCTCAACGCCGCCAAGATCCGGCTCGAAGCCCAGCAGGAAATCCTGCTGACCTGCGGTGAAAGCACCATCCGCATCACGCCCGGCGACATCCAGATTCTCTCGCCCACGGACCGGCTCAACTGCTGAAGGCAGACAGCCCGTACCGCGTTCCCCGTATCCGCATTCCCGTTCTCCCCCATCTCTCCAGGAGCAGCCTCGCATGAGTGGCAAACCCGCAGCCCGCATCACCGACAGCGTCGTCAAGGGCAAGATCGTCACCGGCTCGCTCACCGTGCTCATCGGCAGCCAGGGGGGCCTGGCCTGCTCCGTCTGCCCGGACGGCATCACCGTCGGATCCCCTGTGAACCCCCAGCTCGGCGCCAAGGTCCTGCGGGGCGCACAAGACCTGGACTTCGCCCTGCCATCGGCTGCGCTGCCTGTGGCCTGGCAGCGCCAGTACAGCAGCTACGTCAACCCCGAGCACGGCGCTGCCTGCGGCCTGCTGGGCCATGGCTGGCACCTGCTGCAGGAGCTCAGCATCCGCCTGCAGGAAGAGTCCACCTTGCTGCTGGATGCCAGCGGCCGCGTCATCACCTTCGACCAGCCTCTGGTGCCGGGCGGCCAGCTGCACAGTGCCAGCGAAGACATCTGGCTGCTGCGCGGCGGCAGCACGGAGCCGGACGGCGGCACAGCGCCTTGGGCTGCGAACCCGCGCTGGAGCCATGTGGAACAGGCACTGGTGCGCAACCCGCAAGCCATCCTTGCGGTCAGCGGCGATGGCGACACGCTCTGGGGCTTTGGCCCTGCGCCCGGTGAACCTGCCCGGGATTGCGCACAGAGTCCCTGGCGCCTCATGGCCCAGATCGACCGCTTCGGGCGCCGCCAGCTCTACCATTACAGCGACGGCACCACACCCGAGGCCGGCCACAGTGCCGGCAAAGAGGCTGTGCCCGCAGGCCGCCTGGTCTCGCTGAGCGACGGCACAGGCCGGCGCTACCGGCTGCTGCACCAGCGCATCCATGGCGGCAGGGATGCGCTGGGTTTGTGGGGCGCCGACGACGGCTGGCGGGTCACAGGCGTGGACCTCACACAGGACCCGTTGCACCCTGTGTCCACCCCCATCGCCCTCGTGCGCTACGGCTACAGCAGCGCAGGCGACCTCATCACCGTCCACGACCGCGCAGGCCAGCTCGTGCGCGAATTCGAATGGGACCACCACCGCATCAGCGCCCACCGCCATGCCAGCGGACCCTGGCACCGCTACCGCTACGAGAGCGCCCAGCCCGGTGCCCGCGTCATCGAGCACAGCAACCAGGAAGGGCTCAGCTACCGCTTCGACTACCTGTCCCAGCCCCCGGGCCCGGACGGCCAGCCGCGTGCCGCCACCCGCGTCAGCGACAGCCTGGATCGCATCGAGACCTACTACTTTGAAGGCGCAGCGGGCCTGTCGCGCCTCATCGCCCACCACAAGGCCGACGGCAGCCGCTGGCTGCAGGCCTACGACAGCTTCGGCCGCCTGGCCTCGCGCACCGACCCGCTGGGTCGCAGCGTCCACCTCAGGCGTGATGGCCAGGGCCGGCTCATTGGCGTGCAACTGCCCGACGGGCGCAGCACCCAGCAGGAACACGACGAAGCCACCGGCCGCCTGCTGCAAAGCACTGACACCGCAGGGGCCACCACCGGCTACCAATACGACAGCTGGGGCCGTCTCACCCAGATCACCCAGGCCGATGGCAGCACCGAGCGCTACCACTACCCCGACCCCCAGGAAGCGCCGCTCACCTGCGACAGCCCCCGGCGCATCGAAGACGCCCAGGGCGGCAGCAAACAGCTGGCCTGGAGCGACGCGGGCCAACTGCTCAGCTACACCGACTGCTCGGGCCACAGCACGCACTACCACTACGACCGCTGGGGGGCGCTCATCGAAGTGGACAACGCCCTGGGCCAGCGCCAACGCCACCAGCGCGACGGCCAGGGCCGCATCGTGGCCAGCGAACTGCCCAACGGCCAGATCGAGCGCTACCACTACGACAGCGCAGGCCACCTCACGCGCATCGATCCGGCCCAGCCTGCCGGCACCTCCAGCGAAACCCAGACCGCCGACTCCAGCATCCACCTGCGCTACGACCTCTGGGGCAGGCTGGTCCAGCGAACACATGGCGGCCTCACCCTGGCCTTCGAATACGACAGCGCAGGCCGCCTCCTGCGCCTCGTCAACGAAAACGGAGCGCAAAGCCGCTTTGCCTGGGACGCGCTGGACCGGCTCGTGCAGGAAGAAGGGTTTGACCAACGGCTGCAGCGCTACCGCTGGGACGCAGCAGGCCAGCTCATGGAAGCCACGGACGGCAACGCCGCACAGCAAACCAGCAGCCACTACCGCTGGGACGAAGGCGGGCGCCTCGCCGAACGGCAGTTGCCCGCCACGCCCCATGCGCCCGCACAAACCCACCGCTACGAATGGGATGCGGCCGGGCGCCTCACGGCGGCCAGCGTCTGGCAACACAGCACCGCAGACAACGACAACGGCCTCAACGCCCAACTGCAAAGCCGCATAGCACTGGAGCGCGACGCCCTGGGCCGCATCACCGCAGAAGTGCAACAGCTGTACCGGCTTGGCAAGGACGGGGGCGGCAACGGGGGCGCAGAGCAGATCGAATACGAACACCGCATCGCCCACACCCTGGACGCGCTGGGCACACGCCAGCACAGCCAGCTGCAAGGCCTGGGAGAGATCGCCTGGCTCACCTACGGCTCAGGCCATGTGCACGGACTGCAGCTCAACGGAGCCAGCCTCATCGACTTCGAGCGCGACAGCCTGCACCGCGAAGTCCGCCGCAGCCTGCACCCGCCCACCCCTGCAGCAGATGCACACAACCCCCTGCAGATGCAACGCCAATGGGACAGCCTGGGCCGCCTCACGGCCCTGGGCACCACGGGCCTGCAAGCGCTGCAGCACACTGACCTGACAGACACCGGCGCCCAGGTCCACACCCTCATAGGCCAGATCCTCGGCCGTCGCTACCACTACGACAGCCTGGGCCAGCTCGTTGCCATCGAACAGGCCGGCGCCCCGGGCCAGGCCGCGCAACTGCTGCGCTACGGCTACGACAGCGCCGGGCGCCTGAGAGCGGCCACCGACAGCCAGGACCCCCAGACCACCACCCGCTGGCAGATCGACCCCGCAGGCAACCGCCTGCCAGCACCCGGTGCAGCCGGTGCATCGGGCCAGACGAACACCCAGGACAACTGGGCCGCCCAGGTCCACGCCCACTGGCGGCACACCGACTTCAACCTCATGGGCCTGGGCCACCTTGCAGGCCAGCGGCAAGGCCCCGTGCAGCGCTGGGAAGACAACCGCATCGGCTTCACTGAAGACCGCGTCTGGCGCTACGACCCCTGCGGCAACCGCATCGCGCAAATGCAGGCGGACCACAGCCAGCAGCAACTGCACTACGACGGAGCGCACCAGCTCATCGCCGTGCGCAGCAGCCAGATCCAGGGCAACGCAGAGCAACTGCGCCACCACAGCCGCTACACCTACGACGCCCTGGGCCGCAGGCTCAAGCAGCAAGTGGAAAGCGCGGACTCCACAGAATCCACCCGCACCCACTACTACGGCTGGGACGGCGACCGCCTCATCCACACCGAACGCCAGCAGCATGGCGACGACACCCGCCACATAGAACACACCATCTACGAACCGGGCAGCTTCACCCCCCTGGTGCGCCTGAGCACCACGGCCAGCGGCGACCCCCAAGACGAGCCCCACCTGCTGGTGCAAGCCATCACCGCAGGCCTGCCCGACCAGGACGACCCCAACCACACGCCGGCCCTGGCCCTGATGCAAACCATGCTCAGCGCCATGCCGCGCGACATGCAGCAAGACGCCGCCCGCCACCTGCGCCACACCCTGGAGCACGGCCTGCCGCCCGGCGCCCAGGCCATGCTGGGCGAACAGGCAGACAGCACCACGAGCCTGCTCAGCGGCATGCAGGCCAAGTTGCAGGAACAGGAAAAAGAACAGCACGCCCGCATCGCCATCCACCACTACCACTGCGACCACCTGGGCACGCCCATGGCCCTGACGGACCAGACCGGCCAGGTGGCCTGGGCCGCCAAGCTGGATCCCTGGGGCAATGTGCTGCAGGAGTACAACCCGCAAGGCATCCACCAGGCGATCCGGCTGCCGGGGCAGCACCATGACAGGGAAACGGGGCTGTATTACAACCGGCATCGGTATTACGATCCGGTGGTGGGCAGTTATATCAATCAGGATCCGATTGGGTTGAATGGAGGAACGAACATATCAGTGTATGCGCCAGATCCATTGCAATGGATTGATCCACTGGGATTAGTGAGGTGGGCTGATGCAGTGAATAATGGGTTAGGAATTTTAGGGAACGCGGGCGGTGCAATCGTTGGCGGCGCCTTGCTGGCGGCACCAGAACCAACCCTGGTAACAAAAGTGGCTGGATCTGCCGTGCTTTCAAAATCTGTATATGGTTTTGGTGCAAGCTGGTATGGATTTACAAGAGCCTTGAGCGATGACCCAAGCTACGATATACCGAGCGATCAATCTTCATTGCCTCGTGCACTCGTTTGTGCTGCTGGATGCAATGATGCAGGCAGAGGGGTTGCAGATGTGATGGATTTAAGTTTGGATTTAGCTGTTGGAAAGATTCCAGTTAATAATAAAATAAAACTACCAATAAAATGGGGCATGGATGTGGACCCACCATGGAAACAGCCTGTCAGCAGTATGTTCACTCCCCGGCAAAACACTGCTCTGGATGTATTGCAAGGAGCGACTGCTGCGCAAAGCATGATGAACTCCGGGTCGTCCATTTGCAAGAAATAGAAATCAATGAAAATAGACCATAAATCATCTTTAGTGCATTTTGAAAAATATTCAGATATATACGCTGGACTTGTATCTATTCTGATGAATTTAATGTTAGTTATTAATTTATTCGAGAATAGTGTAAGTTTATTATTTAGTTTCTTGTTTTACATTTTTTGTGGATTGTATATATTTGGCGCAGGCTCAAGGGAACTAAGAAGAAAAAATACTAGAGGTTATTTCATTTTCTTTTTATTCTATTTAATTCCGTATTTTTTCTCTGGTGTATTTTGTTTATATTTTGCATTATTTAATAATGCTTAAAAACCGCGAATAATTCAAAATATCAATAAGCGTGCAATGATATTTTTATTCAAGTAGTAGCAAAATATGCCTGCACTACACCCAGAATCGTAGCTGCAGACACCTTGGCCCTGCTGGGGCTAGCAGTTCCAATGTGCCACGCACATTCATGCAATATATGTAGATGCAACTGCAGAGAAAAAAGAGAACAGCAATAGCGCATCGCCATCTATCACTACCGCTGCGACCACCTGGGCACACCCATGGCCCTGACCGACCAGACCGGCCAGGTGACCTAGGCCGCCAAGCTGGACCCCTGGGGCAATGTGCTGCAGGAGTACAACCCGCAGGGCATCCACCAGGCGATCCGGCTGCCGGGGCAGCACCATGACAGGGAAACGGGGCTGTATTACAACCGGCATCGGTATTACGATCCGGTGCTGGGGAGTTATATCAATCAGGACCCGATTGGTTTGATGGGTGGATGGAACTTATCTGGATATTCAGAAGGTTCTCCCTTGAATTATTTCGATCCAGTCGGACTCGCCACAAAGGAGCAAGTTGATACAGCGGTTAACGTGCTGAAGGGGCAATTCCCCGAAATACTAAAAACACCGAAATCAGTTACTGGCGTTGTAGGTTTATCTGGAACGCTTGGGCAAGTTCTTGCCGGCAGAACAGATCTTAGTGGGAATATTCAATACAACGCAGATATTTATGGCGAAGACGGCGTTTCCATGTGTGATAGTAAATTAGATGATTTTCTTCAAACAATGGCGCATGAAATGCAGCATTTAAACGAGAGTGTTTTTGATAGAATTGGATTAAGTACGGGTCAGCTACTGAACAGGATTTCGCCAAAATTTTCTAGCATCGAAGATATTATTGACCATAATGCAGATATTATGTATCAATCCACCATAAATAAATACAAAAGCATTATAAATGGTGAAAAATAAATTGATTATTAGAGTAATGATATATATAGCTCTAGCATTGTGTATATTATTATTATTGATACTTGGAGATTTTAGCCGTGGAATATAAATAAACTTCGTAATCAATGATATTGCAGATGGAACAAAATAAATTACGTTTTCCTATAAAAATAGGGCATGCCTACTGGAAAAATTTGCATTTCCCCTAGGACATAGAAATGAATATACAAAAAAAAGGGGCAAGCAATTTTACTTCAGGCTTTGTTGGATGAAATAAGAGGCAGTGGCATTATTTACATCAACAGCAAAGACAAGTCAGTTAGAAGAAAAATTTCCGAGGATTTGAAAAATATCCAGATTCATCTGCTACTGAGTAAAAAGCCCTTTACTCCAGGAGCGAGCAGGGGAAAGATGTTCTTTTTTCGAACATGCCCACGCATGGCAGGATGACCATGCAAACTCCGGATGAATCGCAGTCATACAGTTGCTTTGAGAAAATTTATTATCAGAATAATGCTCAATAAATTTCCCAAATAATCTCATTGCAGCGTTATTATAAAGATTTTTTATGGATTTCAACATTTACTATTTAATGATGAACTTTTATTGAAAGGAGTTTTCTGGAAATAATCAAATATATTTGTCAATTTATTCTGGCAATTCTGAATAACACATTCCATTTCCAAGAGGGACACATGACCGCAAAAACCACCCAAACCCTGATCCGCATCCTGCTCGCCACCCTGTCTCTCTCCGCAGCCACTGCCACCTACGCCGCGCAGTGCCCGCTGATTCCCGATGGCAATGCCACTCTGGAAGAGTCCGAGAGAGCTGCACTGCTCAGCGAGTTCAAGTTCGAGGCGCTGGACAAGGAGCTGGCCCGCAAGCACAAGAAGAATCTTTCTTCCTCGGGCGGGGACTTGTTGACCATGCGGGAGCTGCTGGGACTGCAGCAACTGAGCCTGCAAGAAGAGAACGTGATGCGCATGTGGGCGGATCAGCAGCCCAAGTCGTTCTTTGCCCAGCTCAATGCGGGCCTCTATTACGGCAACAAGGCATTTGGCGCCCGCGGCAACGCGCCGGCTTCCAGTGTGACGGGCAGCCAGTGGAACAGTGTCAAGCAGCTCAGCGCGAAGGCCCAGCCGTATCTGCAAAAGGCCATGGCGCTGGATGCCCGCTCGGCCTTGCCGCAGACGATGCTGATTGGATTGGCCGCGATGGAAAACCAGGTGGGAGGGCGTACTGCGGCGCAGTGGCTGCAGGCGGCCGATCAGGCCGATCCCAAGAACCTGGCGGCCCGCGTCAATGCCCTCAATTACCTGAGCCCGCGCTGGGGCGGGTCCTTGGAGGGCCTGGACCAAATGGTGACACAGGCCGTGAAGTCGCTGCCATCGACCAGCGCCGGCTATCTCCAATACAACCTGGTGCTTGCCAAGGCCAGCCATTACGAAGTCGTCGAGAAGGACAAGAGCAAGGCCCAGGCCCTCTACAAACAGGCCAAGGACATGTGCGACAACTCGGAGGCCGCACGGGCGGGCATGGTCAGGACGTACCAGTAATCAGGAAAAAAGGCAGGCCCAAAGGCCTGCCTTGTTTTCTCGCCCACAGCCTGCGGGCACACACACCCTCAAAACGTCGCCGAAGGCAGATCCTGCCGACTGAACACCAGCGACACCTTGGCTTCTTCCGGAATGGGCGGCAGTGAAGCATCCCATTGCTGCCAGGCCTGGCGCAGTTCAGCCAGGCGCTGGAGCTCGCGGTCGCGCAGGTTGGCGCGTTCGCGCGGGTCCTGGGCCACGTTGAAGAGGTATTCCACGCCTTCGATCTGCAGGTATTTCCAGTCGCCGCGCACCAGGGCGCGCTGGGCGCGGTGCTTCATGCGCCAGCACAGGTCGCGCTCGGGGTTCCAGGCGCCATCGTCCATCAGGGGCAGCAGGCTGATGCCGTCCAGCGGGTAGTCGGCGTGGCCGTGCACGCCGGCGGCGGCCAGGAAGGTGGCTGACCAGTCCATGGTGAGATTGGGCGTATCGCTGACGATGCCCGCCGGCATGCGCTCGGGCCAGCGCGCCACCAGGGGCACGCGGATGCCGCCTTCGAGCAGGTCCATCTTCTGGCCGATGAAGGGCCAGTTGTTGGAGAAGCGTTCGCCGCCGTTGTCGCTGGTGAAGACGATGAGCGTGTTCTCGGCCATGCCCTTTTTCTCGAGCGCGTCCAGCACCCAGCCAATGCCTTCGTCCATGTGGTGGATCATGCGCTGGTAGGTCTCGATGGTGCCGCCGTCGGTGTGCTTGCCGAAGCCGCCGATGCGCCGCGACTCCTCCAGGTCGTCGCGCGTGAGCCAGGGCCAGTGCGGGGCGCTGTAGTGCAGGGACAGGTAGAAGGGCTTGTCGGCGGTCTGGCGCTCGACGAAGTCCACGGCGCGGCGGCTCAGCAGGTCGGTGAGGTAGCCCTCTTCCTCGTGCGGCTCCTCGTTGATCCAGAAGTCGGGGCGGCCGCGCGGGTCGCAGTGGGCGAAGTAGTCGGCGCCGCCTGCGTGAAAGCCGTAGAACTCCTCGTAGCCCGACATGCGCGGGCCGAAATGCGGCGGGTAGCCCAAGTGCCATTTGCCGACCAGGGCGGTGGCGTAGCCGGCGTCGCGCAGCAGCGAGGCCACGGTGGGGTGGTCGGGCGGCAGGCCCAGCACCTTGTCGCCGTGGACGCTGGCGATCGGCTCCTCGGCCGCGCCGCGCAGGCGGTACTGCCAGCGGCCCGTGGCCAGCGCAAAGCGCGTGGGCGAGCACACGGCCGAGTTGGAATAGCCGCGCGTGAAGCGCATGCCCTGCGCGGCCATGGCGTCCAGGCGGGGCGAGACATCGGTGGCGCGGCTGTGCGCATCGCGCGCGCCCGTGCAGCCGAGGTCGGCATAGCCGAGGTCATCGGCCAGGATGAAGATCAGATTGGGGCGCTGGGTTGCCATGGGAGCCAGGAGACAGTGGATGCGTTGGGAAAGGGAGTATCGCCAAAACGGCGGTGCCTTAGGGCCACAGGCCCTAGTGGCGGCTTCAGTCGTTGGTCAGGTGGATGCGCTTGACCAGGGCGGCCCACTGCGCGGACTGGCCCTTGGCGCGCGCCTGGGCCTCGGCCACGGTGGAGCCGACCATCTCGATGTCCAGGGCCTTGGCGCGCTCCTTTTGCTCGGGCGCGCGGATGGCCTCGTTCATGGCATCGACAAAGCGCTTTTGCACGGCGGGCGGAACGCCCTTGGGCGCGGCCAGCAGGATCCAGAAGGTGCCGTCGAACTCGGGGAAGCCCGACTCGGCAATGGTGGGCAGCTCGGGCGCCAGCGCCGAGCGCGTCTTGCCCGAGGTGGCCAGGGCGATCAGCTTGCCGCTCTGGACCTGGGGGAAGACCGTGGGGCCGGCCAGAAAGCCGCAGTCCACCTGGCCGCCCAGCAGGTCCTGCATGGCCGGCGCCGGTCCCTTGTAGGGTACGTGAACCATCTTGGCGCCCGAGGTGGCCAGCAGCGATTCCATGACCAGGTGGCCCGGCGAGCCCGCGCCGCCCGAGGCATAGGTCAACTCGCGCGTCTTGCTGGCGGCCACCATGTCCTTGACGGACTTGAAGCCCGTGCCCGGGCCGCACACCAGGGTCTGCGAGAAGCGCGCAGCCACGACCAGGGTTTCCAGCGCATCGGCCTTGTAGCCCATGTTCTTGTAGACATGGGGGTTGACGGTGAGCACGGGGTCCATGGCCCACAGCCAGGTGTAGCCATCGGGCGCGGAGCGTGCGACCTCGGCCGCGCCGATGTTGCCGTTGGCGCCGGGCTTGTTGTCCACCACCACGGCCTGGCCCAGCGCCGCCTGCATGGCGGCGGCCACGGGGCGCAGCGAGATGTCGGAGGGGCCGGCCGGCGGATTGGGCACGACGATGCGGATGGGCCTGGCCTTGGGCCATTCCTGGGCCAGGGCGGGCGCCGCGCACAGCACGGCGGCGGTCAGGGCCACGGCGGCACGCGCCAGGGCTGCGAGGGGGCTGGGCATACTTGTCTCCTTGTCGTTGTCTTGCGGCCAATGTACGCAGGCCGCAGACAATGCATCTAATCCATCATCCCTAGCGTAAACCCGAAACCGGCCCGCGAGCCCATGACCGACCTCCACCGCTGGCGCCACCCCGCCGTGCTCGACGACATGTTCCTCTACCACTTGGCGCGGCTGCAGGCGGCCGCTGGCAGCCGTGTGGTGCGCCTGTGCGAGGGCCGCTACGGCATCACGCGGCGCGAGTGGCGCATGGTCTGCCTGCTGGCCGAGGCCGGGCAGCTGCAGCCCTCGCAGCTGGCCGAGCAGGCGCAGCTGGACCGCACGCGCACCTCGCGCGCGGTCACGGCGCTGCTGGCCAAGGGGCTGTTGTGGAAAGAGAGCCAGTTGGGCGATGCGCGCCGCGCGCTGCTGCGCCTGAGCGACACGGGCCGCGCCCTGCATGCCGAGCTGTTCCCGCAGGTGCAGGCCATCAACCGCGAGCTCATGGACGCCGTGCCCGAGCCCGAGCTGCAGGCCATGGCCAGCGCCTTTGCCCGCATCCGCACGCGGGCGCGGGAGCTGGAGGCCAGCAGCCCGCCGCCCAAGGCGCCGCGCAACCGCAAGCGCACGGCTTCGACCTGACAGGGCCGACAGACAAGCATGCTCCAATGGCACGCAAATCAACTCTGCGGCCTTTCCCATGAAAGCTCTACTCCTCGGCCTGGCGGCCGCCATCTGCGCAAGTACCACCATGGCCGCACCGGCCACGGCCGTCCTTGGCGAAAAGCCGCTGCAGGCAACGGGGCCACTTGACCCACTGCGGGGAGTTCTGCTGACGCCGAGCCAAAGCGCGCCGCCGGTCGTACTGATCGTCCCCGGCTCAGGCCCCACTGACCGCAACGGCAACAGCCCGTTCGGCCTCAAAGCCTCGACCTACCAACTGCTCGCACAGGAACTGGCCACCCAGGGCATTGCCACCGTACGCATCGACAAACGTGGCATGTTCGAAAGCTACAAGGCCGTGGAGGACCCCAATGCCGTGACCATCCAGGCCTATGCCGAAGATGTGCATCACTGGGTGGACGCCATCCGCAGCGAGACCGGTGCCCAATGCGTCTGGGTGCTGGGACACAGTGAAGGTGGACTGGTCGCCCTGGAGGCTGGCCAGGGCCGCTCCGATATCTGCGGACTGATATTGGTAGCAGCTCCTGGTCGCCCAATGGGGCAGACGCTTCGGGAACAGCTCAAGGAAGACCCCGCCAATGCACCGATCCTGGACCAGGCGTTACCGGTCATCGATGCTCTGGAAGCAGGCAGGCGCGTGGATACCCGCCAGATGGACAGGCCGCTCAACACCATGTTCCATGCCAGCGTACAAGGCTTTCTCATCAACACCTTCGCGCTGGACCCCGCTCGCCTGATAGCGGGCTATTCCAAACCCGTGCTCATCATTCAAGGTGAGCGCGACCTGCAGATCAAACCAAAGGATGCTCAGCGTCTGGCCAAGGCTGCACCGAACGCCAAGCTTGTGCTGTTGCCCGCCACCAACCATGTGCTCAAGAAGGTGGAGACCAACGATCGCGCTGCCAATCTTGCAACCTATGACAAGGAGGGGCTGCCGCTAGTGCCCGGGGTTTCCAGCACCATTGCCAGGTTCATAACGTCAGCCACCGTGAAGCGATAGGCGAACCGTTGGCTCACCCCTGCAGGTACACCACATGCGTGTGCGTGTACTCGTACAGGCCGTGCTTGCCGTCGGCCCCGCCCACGCCGGACTTGCGCACGCCCGCGTGGAAGCCCTGCATGGCCTCGAAGTTCTCGCGGTTGATGTAGGTCTCGCCGAAGTCGATCTCGCGCATGGCCTGCATGGCCTTGGACAGGTCGCGCGTGTAAAGCGACGAGGTCAGGCCGTATTCGCAGTCGTTGGCCAGGGCGATGGCCTCGTCCAGGTCCTCCACCACCTGGATGGGCAGCACGGGGCCGAAGATTTCCTTGCGCATGATCTCCATGCCCGCATGGCAGCCGGCCAGCACCGTGGGCTGGAAGTGAAAGCCCGCGCCCAGGTCTGCGGCCTGCCCGCCCGTGACCAGTTGCGCGCCGTCGGCGATGGCCTGGCGCACCTTGGCCTGCACGCTGTCCAGGCCCTTCTGGTTGATCAGCGGGCCCATTTCCACGTCGGGCCGCGCAATCGGGTCGCCATAGCGCGTGGCGGCCATGGCCTGGGCGATGCGGGCCGTGAACTCGTCGGCCACCTGGCGCTGCACGTAGACGCGTTCGGCGCAGTTGCAGACCTGGCCGGTGTTGATGATGCGCGAGTCGCGGATGGCGCGCACGGCCAGGTCCAGGTCGGCATCGGCCAGCACGATGGCCGGGGCCTTGCCGCCCAGCTCCAGGTTGAGCTTGGTGATGTGGGGCGCGGAGGCTGCGGCGATGCGCTCGCCCGTGGCCACGCTGCCCGTGAAGCTGACCATGTCCACGCCTGCATGGCCGGCCAGCGCAGCGCCCGTGCCGCCCTGGCCATAGACCACGTTGAACACGCCGGCCGGCAGCTCGCACTGGGCCAGCAGCTCGGTGAAGGCATGGCAGTTGATGGGCGTTTCCTCGCTGGGCTTGATGACGATGGTGTTGCCCGTGAGCAGGGCCGGCGCCATCTTGCGGGCGATCAGGAAGAAGGGAAAGTTCCAGGGCAGGATGCCCGCGACCACGCCCAGCGGCTTGCGCAGCAAAAAGATCTGCTCGTTGGCCCGGTCGCTGGTGATGACCTCGCCCTCGATGCGGCGCGCCCATTCGGCCATGTAGTCCAGGTAGTCGGCGGTGAAGTTCACCTCGACCTCGGCCAGGCCCAGGGTCTTGCCCTGCTCCTCGGTGATGGTGCGCGCAATGCGCGCGGCGTTGTCGCGGATGCGGGCCGCCACGCGGCGCAGGTACTGCGCGCGCTCCACGGCCGGGCGGCGCGCCCAGGCCCTGTGGGCGCCGCGCGCGGCGGCGATGGCGCGGTCCACATCGGCCTGGCTGGACAGGGGCGAGCGCGCCAGCACCGCGCCCGTGGCGGGGTTGGTCACCTCATGCAGTTCGGCGCTGTCGGTGAAGCTGCCGGCGATGAAATTGCGCAGCACGGTAGGGGATGCCATGGAGTTCTCCTTGGGTTCAGTAGGTGCGGGATGCAGGGGCCGCCTGGTCCGTGGCTTGCGTGGCGCGATAGCGCCCCAGATTGGCCAGCGCAGCCTGGCGCAGCAGGCTGATGTCAATGCCCACGGCGATGAAGCGGCAGCCCCAGTCCGCATAGCGGCGCGCATCTTCCTCGCGCGGCGCGAGGATGCCGCAGGCCTTGCCGGCGGCCAGCGTGGCCTGGACGGTGCGGCGTATGGCGTCCTGCACCTCGCCCTGGCTGGCGTCGCCCGCATGGCCCATGCCCGTGGACAGGTCGGCGGGACCGATGAAGACGGCGTCCACGCCATCGACGGCCGCAATCTCGGCCGCATGGGCCACGCCCCGGGGCGACTCGATCTGCACGATCAGGCACAGCTGTTCATGCGCCGTGCGGATGTAGTCGGGCACGGCATCCCAGCGCGTGGCCCGCGTCAGGCCGCCGCCCACGCCGCGCACGCCGTGGGGTGGGTAGCGCATGGCGCGCACCAGTTCGCGCGCCTGTTCGGCCGTCTCCACCATGGGCACCATCAGCGTCTGCACGCCCACGTCCAGCAGCTGCTTGATGAGCACGGTGTCGCCCTGCACGGCACGCACCACCGGGTGCGTGGCGTAGGGCGCCACGGCCTGCAGCTGGCCCAGCAGCGTGGGCACGGTGTTGGGGGCATGCTCGCCATCGACCAGCATCCAGTCGTAGCCCGTGGTGGCGATGATCTCGGCCGCGTAGGGCGTGGCAAGGCCGGCCCAGATGCCGTACAGCGGCTCGGCGCTCCGCAGCGCGGCCTTGAAGGGGTTGGCAGGCAGTTGCATGGCGGGCTCCTTCAGTGCGTGTACGGGCGGTGCAAGGCGCACTCGGGATTGAGCTCCACGCCGAAGCCAGGCCTGTCCAGCGCCGACAGGCGCATGCGGCCGTTGACGGGCACGGGCTCGCCCAGCAGTTGCGGATGGAACATGGGCACGACCTCGTCGGCCTTGGGGGCCATCATCAGGAACTCGGCAAACGGGCTGTTGTGGCGCGTGGCCACGAAGTGGTAGCTGTAGACGCTGGAGCCATGCGGGATGACCAGGGCCTGGTGGGCATCGGCCAGGGCCGAGATCTTGAGCAGCTCGGTGATGCCGCCGCACCAGCCCACGTCGGGCTGGATGATGTCGCAGCAGCCCATCTCCAGCAGCTGGCGAAAGCCCCAGCGCGTGGCCTCGTGCTCGCCCGTGGTCACCAGCATGCCAGTGGGCACGTTCTTGCGCAGGGCCGCGTAGCCCCAGTAGTCGTCGGGCGGCAGGGCCTCCTCGATCCACTTGAGGCCATGGGCCTGCGCACCCTGGGCCAGGCGCGTGGCGTAGTTCACGTCCAGGCTCATCCAGCAGTCCAGCATGAGCCAGAAGTCCGGGCCCACGCGCTCGCGCATGGTGGCCAGCTCCTGCAGGTTGCGGCGCAGGCCCTCCTCCCCTTCGGCCGGGCCGTGGTGCAGCGGCATCTTGCCGCCGATGAAGCCCATCTTCTGCGCCAGGTCGGGCCGCGCCCCCGTGGCGTAGAACTGCAGCTCATCGCGCACGGCGCCGCCCAGCAGCTGGTGCACGGGCTCGCCGCGCACCTTGCCGAGCAGGTCCCACAGCGCCAGGTCCACGCCCGAGATGGTGTTGATGACGATGCCCTTGCGGCCGTAGTACAGCGTGGACAGGTACATCTGGTCCCAGATGCGCTCGATGTCGGTGACCCGGGCGCCTTCGAGAAAGCGGGCCAGGTGCTTTTCGACGATGTAGGCCGCAGGCTCGCCGCCCGTGGTCACGGCAAAGCCCACGCGTCCGGCGCTGTCCTCGATCTCCACCACCAGCGTGCCCAGCACGTTGATGCCGAAGCTGCGGCGGCTTTGCCGGTACTCGGGGTACTTGGCCATGGGCGTGGCGATGTGGTCGTCGATCCAGTGGCCGTCGGACTGGTCGTGGTAGTCGGCGCCGCCGCCCTTGAGCGTGAAGGCGCGCACCTGCTTGATGGTGGGGATCTGTGTCATGGGATGGTTCTGCTCCGTGTGCAAGGGGTTCAGGCGGCCGACGGTGCGGCCAGGCCCGGCGCCAGGCGTGCGCGCACGCCCAGCACCAGGGCCGCAGCCAGCAGCGTGGTGCCGGCCAGCAGGTACAGGCCGGCCGCCGGGGAGTGGAAAAAGCCCTCGGCCCAGTTCTTGACGATGGGGGCGATGAAGCCGCCCACGGCGCCGAGGGAGTTGATGAAGGCGATGCCGCCAGCGGCCGCAGCGCCGGCCAGCGTGTTGGCGGGAAAGGTCCAGAACACGGGCTGCACGGCGATGAAACCGGCCGCCGCCAGGCACAGCGCGGCCACACCCAGCAGGGGGCTGGAGAAACTCACCGATGCAGCCATGCCCACGGCAGCCATCACCAGCGTCAGGCTGGCGATGCCGCGCGGCTGGCCTGTTCGCTCGGCATGGCCCGGAATCCACCAGGCGGCCAGCAGCGCGCACAGCCAGGGAATGGCCGAGACCACGCCCACCAGCAGGCCCACCTTGGTGCCCAGCAGGCCCGCCACCTGGCTGGGCAGGTAGAACACCACGCCATAGACGCTGGCCTGGATCAGCAGGTAGATCAGCGCCAGGTAGAGCACGCGCGGCTGGCACAGCGCGGCCAGCAGGCTGTGGCCGTGGCTGCCCTTGGCCCGCTCTTCGCTGTCGAGAATGTCCTGCAGCAGCGCCTTGTCCTCGCGGCTGAGCCAGGTGGCGTCGGCGGGGCGGTTGTCCAGGTGGAAATACGCCCAGATACCCACGGCCACGGCCATCAGCCCCTCCACCGCGAACAGCCACTGCCAGCCGTGCCAGCCGCCCATGCCGTCCAGCTCCAGCAGCAGGCCCGACAGCGGGCTGCCGAAAATGAAGGCCAGCGGCGCGCCGAAGTAGAAAAAGCCCATGGCCTGCGCGCGGTGCGCTGCCGGGAACCAGTAGGTCAGGTACAGGATGACGCCGGGGAAGAACCCCGCCTCGGCCACGCCCAGCAAAAAGCGCAGCACGTAGAACGTGGTCTGGTCGTGGGCGAACATCATGGCCGCCGACACCAGGCCCCAGGTGACCATGATCCGGCACATCCACATGCGGGCGCCCACGCGGTGCATGATCAGGTTGCTGGGCACCTCCAGCAGCGCATAGCCTGCGAAGAACACGCCCGCGCCAAAGGCGAAGGCCGCATCGCTGATGCCGGTGTCGGCCTGGAAAGCCACCTTGGCAAAGCCCACGTTGGCCCGGTCCAGGAAGGCCATGATGTACATGAGCAGAAGAAAGGGCAGCAGGCGCCAGGAGATCCTGGCGAGCAGGGGAGCGGGGAGTTTTTTCATGACGGTCCTGAAGGCGATGGAGAGCCGTCACGCCCGCAAAAATGGGGGCGCTGAAGGCGTGCTTTTTCGGAAGGCGAGAGGCGGCTGCGGCTTGGTGCCGGTCGCATCAGCGCGTCATGAAACAGGCGATGGGCTGTGCATGTCTTGTCTCCTGGATTGGGTCTGTTTTTTTCTTGTCGCAGGGCCAATGTACGGCGCATGATCGATGCTCAACAAATCGAATTTCGGTCACATCCGATACCTTGTGCTTATGCCTGCGAACACGCCCGAATCCGCCCCGCCCGTGCTGCACCGCAGCCTGCTCAACCGTCTGCGCTACAAGCACCTGCACATGCTGGTGGCGCTGGGATCGAGCCTGAACCTGCACCGCGCATCGCTGAGCCTGGCCATGTCCCAGCCTGCGGCCACGCGCATGCTGCGCGAGATTGAGGACATGTTCGGCTGCCAGCTCTTCGAGCGCCTGCCGCGCGGCATGCGGCCCACGGCGCTGGGCGCGCAGCTGGTGCGCTTTGCCGAGGCCTCGCTCAACAGCCTGGACCGCTGCGCCGAGGACCTGGCCGCGCGCCGCCAGGGCGGCTACGGCTACCTGTCCATCGGCACCATCATGGGCGCAGCACCCGACCTGGTGATGACGGCCGTGGCCCGCATGAAGGCGCAAAGCCCGCAGCTGCGCCTGCGCATCATGGGCGACACCAGCGACCAGGTGCTGCGTCTGCTGGACCAGCGCCGCATCGACATGGCCATTGCGCGGCGCAGCCCTGCGGCCCACAGCAGCAGCTACAGCTTCGAGGAACTGGGCAACGAGCGGCTGCTGGTCGTCGTGCGCAGCGGCCATCCGCTGACACGCCGGCGCAAGCTGGGCTGGCAAGAGCTTGTCGGCGACTGGCCCTGGATACTGCAGCCGACCACCAGCCCCGCGCGCATCGCGCTCGACCAGCTGCTGCAGCGCCTGGAACTGCCTGCGCCGGCCGACATCATCGAATGCAGCTCGGTGTACTCCATGCAGCAACTGGTGCAACTGACCGACGCCGTGATGCTGCTGTCCGAATCCGCGCTCAAGGACTATCTGCGCATGGGCCTGGTCAGGGCGCTGCCGGTCTGCATCGACGTGCCCATGGCGCCCTTCGGCATCCTCACCCGCACCGACGACGCGCCCACGCAGGAGCAGCAGCGCTTCATCGCGCTGCTGCGCGCGCAGGCCCGGGGGCTGGCTCAGGCGGGTTGAGCCAGCACCTGCCCCATCGCGGCCTGGAACCTTGGATCCAGCATGGCGCTGACGTTGCACCGCGACCAGCGCGAGACGGCCGAGGGATCGACGTGGAAGACACGGCCCGGCGCCATGCTGAGCTTGCGCGGCACCAGTTGCTCGGCCAGCCGCAGCGAGTCCTGCACACCGGGGAAAGCCACCCACAGGTACAGGCTTTGCGGGCTGCGCGCAAAGACCTCGCAGTCGTGGGCATCCAGCCAGCCCAGCGCCTGGGCCGTGGCCTGGCCAAGCTTGTGGCGCAGGCGCACCAGGTGGCGCTCGTAGTGGCCTTCGCGCAGCATCACGTCCACCATGCGCTCGCAGTACTCGGAGCCGCTGACGTGGATCAGCGCCTTGAGGTCGGCCAGGTCGCTGGCCAGCGCGTCGTTGCAGGCGATGAAGCCCACGCGCAGCGCGGCCGAGAAGGACTTGGAGAAGCTGCCGATGTAGATGGTGCGCTCCAGCTGGTCCAGCGTGGACAGGCGCACGGCCGAGGTGGGCTTGAAGTCGGCCAGCGGATCGTCCTCGACGATGAGCAGGTTGTGGCGCTCGGCCAGCTGCAGCACCTTGTAGGCCTTGGCGGCCGAGATGTCCGAGCCCGTGGGATTGTGGGCCAGCGACTGCGTGAAGAACAGGCGCGGCCGGTGCTGGGCCAGCAGTGATTCGAGCGCGGCCACGTCGGGCCCGTCGGCCAGGCGCGGCACGCCGACCACATGGGCGCCGGCCAGCCTGAGCTTGCCGAACAGCGGGTAGTAGCCGGGCTCGTCCACGAGCACGGTGGCGCCCGGCGGCACGAAGTAGCGGATGACCAGGTCCATGGCCTCATTGGCGCCATGGGTCAGCACCAGCTGGCCCGGCGTGGCCTGCAGGCCGAAGTCACCCAGCTTGCGCACCAGGCTGTCGCGCAGCGGCGCATAGCCGTAGCGGCTGCCGTAGCGGAACAGCGATCCCAGCCCCGTGCGCACCACCTTCTGGTGGTAGCGGTCCAGCCGCATGTCGGCCAGCCATTCCACGGGCGGAAAGCCGTCGCCCACGCCCACGCAGTCGGGCTGGGTCTTGAGCTGCTCGCGCATCAGCCAGACGATGTCCATGGCCCGACCCAGCTGGCCCGCGTCCTCATCGGTGCGCTGGGCACCGCGCCCCGTGCTCAGCACGTAAAAGCCCGAGCCCCGGCGCGGCTCGACGATGCCGCGCGAGACCAGCAGGTCGAAGGCCGAGACCACGGTGTTCTTGGCATAGCGGTGCAGCTGCGCCAGCTCGCGCAGCGAGGGCAGCTTGTCGCCGGGACGGTACACGCCGTCGGCGATCTGCTGGCCGATCAGGTCGGCCAGCTTCTCGGCAATGGGGGCCGAGCGCCCTCTGGTGTCTGCCATGCGCCCTCCGTTCATGTTGCAGTGCGATGGTACTGTTCCCCGAAACTGTACCTTTTGAAAGCGGTACAGTTTTCCTACAGTCCGGCGACCAGAGTTTTGATTCGAGGAGATGTCTTCCATGGTTGCCGATTCGCGCCTGCCCAATTTCCGTGCCCTCACCCCGGCTCAGCGCCGGGATTTCCTGGCCGATGCCTGCGGCCTGTCCGATGCCGAGCGCGCCCTGCTCGCCGCCCCCGGCGCCCTGCCCCTGGCGCTGGCCGACGGCATGATCGAGAACGTGTTCGGCAGCTTCGAGCTGCCGCTGGGCGTGGCCGGCAACTTCCGCGTCAACGGCCGCGACGTGCTGGTGCCCATGGCGGTGGAGGAGCCCTCGGTGGTGGCCGCCGCCTCGTACATGGCCAAGCTGGCGCGCGAGGACGGGGGCTTTCAGACCTCCAGCACGCTGCCGCTGATGCGCGCCCAGGTCCAGGTGCTGGGCGTGACCGATCCGCACGGCGCGCGCCTGGCCGTGCTGCAGGCGCGTGCGCAGATCATCGAGCGCGCCAACAGCCGCGACAAGGTGCTGATCGGCCTGGGCGGCGGCTGCAAGGACATCGAGGTCCACGTCTTCCCCGACACGCCGCGCGGCCCCATGCTGGTCGTCCACCTGATCGTGGACGTGCGCGACGCCATGGGCGCCAACACCGTCAACACCATGGCCGAATCGGTGGCGCCCCTGGTCGAGCAGATCACGGGCGGCAGCGTGCGGCTGCGCATCCTGTCCAACCTGGCCGACCTGCGGCTGGCCCGCGCCCGCGTGCGGCTCACGCCGCAGACCCTGGCCACGCAGGAGCGCAGCGGCGAGGAGATCATCGAAGGCGTGCTGGACGCCTATACCTTCGCGGCCATCGACCCCTACCGCGCGGCCACGCACAACAAGGGAATCATGAACGGCATCGACCCCGTCATCGTCGCCACGGGCAACGACTGGCGCGCAGTCGAGGCCGGCGCCCATGCCTATGCCAGCCGTAGCGGCAGCTACACCTCGCTCACGCGCTGGGAGAAGGACACCGGCGGCGCCCTGGTCGGCAGCATCGAGCTGCCCATGCCGGTCGGCCTGGTCGGCGGCGCCACCAAGACCCATCCGCTGGCACGCCTGGCGCTGAAGATCATGGACCTGCAGTCCGCCCAGCAGCTGGGCGAGATCGCCGCCGCCGTGGGCCTGGCGCAGAACCTGGGCGCCCTGCGCGCCCTGGCCACCGAAGGCATTCAGCGCGGCCACATGGCCCTGCACGCACGCAACATCGCCCTGGTGGCCGGCGCCACGGGCGACGAGGTCGATACCGTGGCGCGCCAGCTGGCCGCCGAGCACGACGTGCGCACCGACCGCGCGCTGGAAGTGCTGGCCGCGCTGCGCGCCAGGGCCTGACCAGAGCGCGGCCACACAAACAAAAAACCAAGGAGACACACATGACAAGCAAGGATCCCGCCGACTGGCGGCTGGCCGAGGTCTGGGGCGACACCGTGGACCTGCGCCACCTGGCCTGGGCCATTGCCATCGGCACCGGCATCAGCGTGCTGGGGTTCTACCTGGCCAGCCGCTGGCTGGCCACGGTGGTCGAGTCGCGCCAGTTGGCCCACGCCTACGCCATGCTCGCGGGCCTTGCCGGCTGCGTGATCGCCGGCGTGATCTGCGCACGCGCCTTTCCGCCCAAGCGGGAAGTGACCGAGCTGGACACCTCGAACGACCCCGAATGGCGCCGCGAAGTACTGGAGGAACTGGCGCGCCAGCCCGGCGGCCTGGGCACGGTGCAGGACCTGCCGCCCGCCGTGGTGCAGGAACTCAAGGAGCTCAAGCTCTACGAACTGTTCGCCGACAAGGCCGGGAGGGCATGAGATGGAAACCCTGCTGACCAATGACATCGCCGTCGCAGCCGCGATGGGCCTGATAGGCGCCGTGGTGTTCGCCGCCATCGGCCTGGTCTCCGGAACGGACGAGACCACCACGCTGGCCCCGCTCACCCTGCTGGTGGTGCTGCTGGGCGTGCCGCCCGCCGGCGTGTTCACCTTCTTCCTGGCCGGCGCCGTGGCCAAGCACATGACGCATGCCGTGCCCACGGCGCTGCTGGGCATTCCCGGCGACACGCTGGCCACGCCGCTGCTGCAGGACGCCAACATGCTGCGCAAGCTGGGCGTGCCCCATATCGCGCTGCGCAAGATGGTCTCGGGCGGCATCGTCGCGGCCTTTGTCGCCGTGCCGCTGGCCGTGCTGTTCGCGGTGATGCTGGCGCCCTTCGGCAGCATGATCACCAAGACGGCGCCCTGGATCTTCCTGGCCGCCGCCCTCCTCATCGCCTACTTCTCGGCGGGGCGCTGGGCCTCGGTCATGCTGCTGATTCCGTTCGTGGTGGTCATCATTGCGCTGCAAAGCCTCACCGCCAAATACGAGGTCAAGCTCAGCATCAGCTACTTCCTGGGCATTGCCATCGGGCCGCTGATCGCCGACCTGTTCACCGTGATCTCGCCGGCCGGCCGCCAGCGCATGCTGCGCGACAAGGTGCGCCAGTTCAACCTGGCGCCCGACGTGAAGGGCTGGTCGGGCTACTTCCCCAACCCGCTCAAGGTGCTGGACCGCGTGCAGACGCGCTGGACCCTGGCCACGGCCACCATCTCCAGTGCCACCTTCGTCTTCAGCCCCGTGGCCATGACCGTGGTGCTGGGCGAGCTGGTGGGCTCGCGCATCAAGCATGCCTACCACCGCCTGACCACGGTGCTGAGCGCGCGCAACGGCGTGACCGAGGCCACCTACATCGCCGAGGCGCTGATCCCGCTGATCGCCTTCGGCCTGCCGCTGAGCCCGGTGGCCGCCGGCCCCGCCGCGCCGCTGTTCAACGCGCCGCCGCGCTTCACCGTCGATGCCGCCACGGGCCAGGTGAACAACCTGCACAACCTGCTCAGCCACTGGGAGTTCCTGGGCTACGGCATGCTGGCCGTGGTGCTGGCGGCCCTCGTGTCCTACCCCTTCGCCATGAACTTCGCGCGCAGCGCGGCGCTGTTCGTCTCGCGCCGGGTCAGCCACGAGGCCATCATCGCCACCTTCGTGGGCCTGATCATCGTCATCAGCGTCTGGGAAGGCCAGTTGCTGGGCCTGCTCGTGATCCTGACCATGGGCCTGCTCGGCGGCCTGCTGTCACGCGGCTTCGGCTTCAACACCGGCGTGCAGTTCATGGGCTACTACACGGCCGTGCTGAGTGTTCCGGCGCTGGTGAAGCTGTTCTGATTTTAGCGCCGCAAGGGTCAGAACATTCTGAGATTTGGGGGCAGCGCCGCACCCGCCGCCCACAAGGCCCAAGGCCGTTGCCATACTGGGTCACCGAGGCCGCCGCACCGCTGGCGGCCTCTTCCTTTGTGTGGCTTTGTGTCTGTCGTTTCTGCGAGGTGCCCATGGGTCTGGCCCTGGTTCAAAGTCGTGCGCTGCTGGGGCTGGCCGCCCCGCGTGTCACCGTGGAAGTGCATCTGGCCAACGGCCTGCCGTCGTTCACGCTGGTGGGTCTGGCCGATGTCGAGGTCAAGGAAGCGCGTGAACGCGTGCGCTCGGCGCTGCTGAACTCCGGGCTGGAGTTCCCGAGCAACAAACGCATCATCGTCAACCTGGCGCCCGCCGACCTGCCCAAGGATTCGGGGCGCTTCGACCTGCCCATCGCGCTGGGCATTCTCGCGGCCAGCGGCCAGATCAATGGCGATGCGCTGGCCGACTATGAATTCGCGGGCGAGCTGTCGCTGTCGGGCGCGCTGCGGCCCGTGCGCGGCGCGCTGGCCACGGCCCTGGCCCTGCACCGCCAGCAGGACGGCGCCCGCCTGGTGCTGCCGCCGGGCAGCGCGCAGGAGGCGGCCTTCGTGCCATCGGCCCAGGTGTTCTGCGCGCACCACCTGCTGGACGTGGTGCGCCGCTTCATCACTCGCTCGGCCAATGCCCTGGTGCAGACGGAGCAGGACACGGACAGTGCCTGCTGCAGCGACGAAAGCGAGGACACCGGCGAGACCGACGAAACCGACGCCTTGCCGGCAGCAGGCGACACCCAGACATGCTCCGGCCTGGGCTGGCATGCGGTGCAGCCTCAGCCCGCCGCCCCAGTGCGCAGCAGCCTCGACCTGGCCGAGGTGCGTGGCCAGGCGCAGGCGCGGCGCGCGCTGGAAATCGCTGCGGCCGGAGGCCACGGCCTGCTGCTGGTGGGGCCGCCGGGCTCGGGCAAGTCCATGCTGGCCCAGCGCTTTGCCGACCTGCTGCCGCCCATGAGCGACGACGAGGCGCTGGAAGCCGCCGCCATCGCCAGCCTGGCCGGCCGCTTCACGCCCGAGCGCTGGCGCCAGCGCCCCACGGCCAGCCCGCATCACACGGCCAGTGCCGTGGCCCTGGTCGGAGGAGGCTCGCCACCGCGCCCCGGCGAGATTTCGCAGTCCCATCAGGGAGTACTGTTTCTGGACGAATTCCCCGAGTTCGCACGCAGTGCGCTGGAGGCGCTGCGCGAGCCGCTGGAGACCGGCCAGATCACCATCGCCAGAGCCGCCCAGCGCTGCGAATTCCCCGCGCGCTTTCAGCTCGTCGCGGCCATGAATCCCTGCCCCTGCGGCCATTGGGGGTCGACGGTGCAGCGCTGCCGCTGCACGCCCGACAAGGTGGCGCGCTACCAGGCGCGCATCAGCGGCCCGCTGCTGGATCGCATCGACCTGCATGTGGAAGTCGGCGCCCTGCCCCCGCAGGAGCTGCTGGCCGCGCGCTCGGGCGAAACCAGCGAGGCCGTGCGCGAGCGCGTGGTCCAGGCCCGCGCGCTGGCCGTGCAGCGCCAGGGCAGCGCCAACCACCAGCTCCAGGGCCAGGCCCTGGACGACCACCTGGGCCTCTCGCCCGAGGCCCTGACCTTCGCCCACAAGGCCGCCGCACGCCTGGGCTGGTCGGCCCGCAGCACCCACCGCGCGCTCAAGGTGGCGCGCACCATTGCCGACTTGGCCGGTAACGCGGCAGTGGAGACGGGGCATGTGGCCGAGGCCATGCAGTATCGGAGGGTGTTGCGGTTGCCTTCATGAGCCGGCAGGCACCAGGCCTTGCGCATCGACAGCCGCAACCTCCTGGTCGATCCCCAACACCTCCACGCAAGCATGCAGCGCAGGCGACCAGCCCTGGCGCGCGGGCACGACGAACCAGGTTTCCACGCGGGCGACTTCCTGGGCGAGTGCGCCGGGCAGGGCCGTGATATGCACGCCGAAGCGGTGCTGCTGGGCCTGGACCACGCTGCGCGGCAGCAGGCCGTAGCCCATGCCGGCGGCCACGCAGCCGAGGATGGCGTCCAGCGATCCCATTTCCATGATGCGTGCGGCCACGCCGCGCGCGGCCAGCAGCAGCTCGATGCGCTGGCGGTAGCTGCAGCCCTGGCGGAAGGCCAGGAAGGGCACGGCGCTGAGCTGGGCGGCATCGGGAAAGCGCGGCAGCGCGAAGGCGGTGACCAGGACCAGTTCTTCCTCGAAGACGCGCCAGCCCTGCAGGCGGGACTGGGGCGGCATGCCGGAGACGAAGGCGCAGTCCAGCCGCCCGGCAAGCAGGTCGGCCAGCAGCTCGGCCGTGGTGGCCGTGCGCAGCTCCAGGTCCAGGCCGGGCTGGGCCTGGTGCAGGCGCGCCAGCAGCGGCGGCAGGCGCAGCGCGGCCGTGGTTTCCATGGAGCCTATGCGCAGCGCGCCGGCGGCCCGGGAGCTGCCCTGCAGCAGGGCCAGCGCCTCGTCATGGTCGGCCAGCATGCGCCGCGCGTATTGCTCCAGCAGGCGGCCGGCAGGCGTGGCGTGCACGGGTGCGCTGCGCTCCAGCAGTTGCACGCCGGCCTCGTCCTCGAGCTTTTTCACATGGGCCGTCACGTTGGACTGCACGGTGTGCAGTTGCTGCGCGGCAGCGCCGAAGCTGCCGCTGTCGCAGACGGCCAGGAACATGCGCAGGGACTTCAGTTGCATCGCGGCTCCAGTGACATTCATCTTCAATCGAGATCAACGCCATCATTTTGAATCATTGGACATGATGGGCGGCAGCGCCTAATGTATGCCCATCCTCCCCGCATGGCGCCCACTCCCGTGATCCAACGCAACGAAACTTCCCTGCTGCTGACCGGCTTCATGGCCACGCTCAGCGGCGTCGGCCTGGCGCGCTTTGCCTACACGGCGCTGATGCCGCAGATGGTGCATGCCGGCTGGTTCAGCGGCGAGCAGGTGGCCTACCTGGGTGCGGCCAACCTGCTGGGCTATCTGATTGGCGCGCTGGCCGCCGCGCCGCTGGCCGAACGCCTGGGCGCGCTGCGCGTGCTGCTGTGGTGCTGGGTGGCCCTGGCGCTGAGCTTTGCGGCCTGCGCCTGGCCGCTGCCCATGCCCTGGTTCTTTGCCTGGCGCTGCATCTCGGGCATTGGCGGCGCCATCCTGATGGTGCTGGGCCCCTCCGTGGCCCTGGCGGCCACGCCCGTGCAGCGGCGTGCGGCGCTGGGGCCGCTGATGTTCTGCGGCATAGGCGCCGGCGCCCTGCTGTCGGCCACGCTGATACCGCTGCTGGCGCGCCAGAGCCTGGGAGCCGTCTGGTGGGCGTTGGCGGCGGTCTGCGCCTGGGCCGGCTGGCTGGGCTGGCGCCATGTGCGGCGGCTGCCGGTGCCTGCGCCCATTGCCATCACGCCCCATGCCCAGCCCGCGCGTGCCGCGCCCCTGTGGACGCTGCCCGTGGTGCTGGTGATGCTGGCCTATATGACGGACGCCTTCGGCTTTGTGCCGCACACGGTGTTCTGGGTGGACTACCTGGCGCGCGAGCTGCAGTTGGGCGATGCCTACGCCTCCACGCAGTGGGCCGTGTTCGGCCTGGGCGCCATTGCCGGGCCGCTGGTGGCCTCGCTGTGCGCCACGCGCTTTGGCTGGTGGGGCACGACCACGGGCGCCTATGCGGTCAAGACCCTGGCCATTGCCATGCCGCTGTTCTGGGTGGGATTTGCGGGGCATGCGACCTCGTCCTTCCTGGTGGGCGCGCTGTCGCCGGGCATGGCGGCCATCACCTCGGGCTACCTGATGCAGTTGATCGGCCCCGCGCAGCACAAGCGCATGTGGGGCTATGCCACGGCGGCCTTTGCGCTGATGCAGGCCGTGTCGGGATATTTCATGGCCTGGAGCTATGCGGGCCTGGGCTCGTACCAGCGCCTGTTCGTCATCGGCAGCGTGTCGCTGCTGCTGGGCACGCTCATGATCGCCGCCAGCCGCGCCAGCGCGCGCCGGCAGGCTGCCGCATGAGTGCGCGGATTCGAGACAGGAAACAAGGAGTCGTATGAGCACCGCAAAGACCGCGTGGATGGCCCGACTGGGCATGCGCCATCCCATCATCCAGGCCCCCATGGCCGGCACGTCCACGCCCGCGCTGGCGGCCGCCGTCACCGAGGCCGGCGGCCTGGGCTCGCTGGGCATTGGCGCCAGCGGCACGGAGCAGGCGCGCCAGCAGATCGTGCAGACGCGCGCGCTGACTTCGGGCGCCTTCAACGTCAACCTGTTCTGCCACCGGCCGGCCCGGGCCGATGCGCAGCGCGAGGCCGCCTGGCTGGCCCATCTGGCGCCCGAGTTCGCGCGCTTCGGCGCCAAGCCGCCGGCCGGCCTGAACGAGATCTACGCCACCGCCGTCGGCAACGCGGCGCTGCAGGCCATGCTGCTGCAGGAGCGGCCTGCCGTGGTGAGCTTTCATTTCGGGCTGCCTGAGCAGGGCTTCATCGACGCGCTGCGCGCGGCCGGCGTCGTGACCCTGGCCAGCGCCACGTCGCTGGACGAGGCGCGCCAGGTGGAGCAGGCCGGTGTCGATGCCATCGTGGCCCAGGGCGTGGAGGCCGGGGGACACCGCGGCACGTTCGATCCCGCGCAGGACCGCATGATGGGCACCTTCGCCCTGGTGCGCGTGCTGGCGCGCAACACGGCCCTGCCGGTGATCGCGGCGGGCGGCATCATGGATGGCGAAGGCATTGCGGCCGCGCTGGGCCTGGGCGCCTGTGCGGCGCAGCTGGGCACGGCCTTCATCCTCTGCCCTGAATCGTCCGCCAGCCCGGCCTACCGTGCCGAGCTGCGCAGCGAACGCGCCCACCACACAGGCATCACCGCCGCCATCTCGGGCCGGCCGGCGCGCGGCATGGTCAACCGGCTGCATGCGCTGGGCGCCAGCCATGGCCAGCCCCTGCCCGACTACCCGCGCGTCTACGACGCGGGCAAGGCGCTGCACCAGGCGGCGTCCGCCCAAGGCAGCTCCGACTACGCAGCCCACTGGGCCGGCCAGGGTGCGCCGCTGGCGCGTGAGATGCCGGCCGCTGCGCTGGTGCAGACGCTGGCCGGCGAACTGGCGCGCGCTCAGGCAGGCCGCTAGAGCGTGTTATCCACTAAAGTGCCGCCAGCCCCTGCTCCAGGTCGGCGATGAGGTCGCGCGGCGACTCCAGGCCGATGTGCAGGCGCACCACGGGCCCGCGCGCACTCCAGTCGGTGACGCTGCGCGCCTGCGCCATGTGCGCGGCCGTCGCCAGGCTCTCGTAGCCGCCCCAGGAGGCGCCAATGCCGAAGAGCCGCAGGCCGTCGATGAAGCGGTCCACGGCGGCCTCGGCGGTGCCGGGCTGCAGCTCCAGCGACACCAGGCCGTTCGTGCCCTGGCAGTCGCGCAGCCACAGCGCATGGCCGGGGTGCGTGGGCAGCGCGGGGCAGAACACGGTGGCCACGGCCGGGTGCTGCTGCAGCCAGTGCGCCACCTCCAGCGCATGCGCCTCGTGCATCTGCAGCCGTGCGGCCAGCGAGCGCATGCCGCGCAGCACCAGCCAGGCATCGTCGGGGCTGACCGCCATGCCGAAGGCATCGCAGCGCGCAGCCAGCGGCTCCCAGGCGGCCTCGGTGGTGGCCACGGTGCCCATCATCACGTCGGAGTGGCCCGACAGGTACTTGGTGGCTGCCATCACCGAGACATCGGCCCCCAGCGCCAGCGGCCGGTACTGGCAGCCCGATCCCCAGGTGTTGTCGGCCACGACCAGGGCGCCGCGCGCATGGGCCATGGCCGCCAGCGCGGGCAGGTCGCACATCTCGTAGACCAGCGATCCCGGGCATTCGGCATAGACCATGCGGGTGTTGGGACGCATGCGCGCCTGGGCGTCGCTGCCATCGGCCGCGAAGAAGTCGTACTCGATGCCGTAGGGCCGCAGCCATTGCCCGGCCAGGTGGCGCACAGGCTGGTAGGCGCTGTCGGTCAGCAGCACATGGTCGCCGGGGCACAGGTAGCTGAGCAGGGCCATGCCGATGGCCGCCAGGCCGGTGGGCAGCAGCCGCGTGCGGTGGGCGCCTTCCAGCTCGCTGACGGCGTCTTCCAGCGCAAAGCCGGTGGGCGTGCCGCGCGCGCCGTAGCTGAAGATGCGCTCGCCGGCGCGGCGCTCGCGCATCTCGCGCTGCTGTGCCGTGCTCTCGAACAGCACGGTGCTGGCGCGCACCAGGGGCGGGTTGACGGTCGTGCCGCCCGCATAGGCCGGGCGCTTGCCCGCATGCAGCAGCCGGGTCTGCAGGTCCAGCGCGGGGGCGTCAGGGGCGGGGGCGTGTTCGGCAGCCATCAGTCGATCTTCGCGCCCGAGAGCTTGACCACGCGCGACCAGCGCTCCATGTCCTGGCGCAGCTGGGCGGCAAAGGCCTCGGGCGTGCTGGCAACGACTTCGCTGCCGCCATCGACGACCAGCTTGGTCACTTCCGGCAGTTGCAGGGTGCGCACGATGGCGTCGTGCAGATAGGCCACGCGCTCGGGCGGCGTGCCGGCGGGGGCGAAGAAGCCGTACCAGTCCTCGAAGCGCGCATTGCGCAGGCCCAGCTCCTCCAGCGTGGGCACCTTGCCGAACACGCCGATGCGGCGCGGGCTGGTGACGGCCAGCGCGCGCACCTGGCCCGCCTGGATCATGCCGGCCACGGACGAGGTGGAGGTGATCAGCACGTCGACCTGCTGGCCCAGCAGATCGTTGATGGCCGGCCCCGCGCCCTTGTAGGGCACATGGGTCATGGGCACGCCGTTTTCCTTGGACAGCACCACGCCCACCAGGTGCGACAGCGTGCCGTTGCCGGGCGTGGCATAGGTGACGCGGCCCGGCTCGCCCTTGCTGCGCGCCACCAGGTCGGCAAAGCTCTTGAGGGGCGAGGCCGAGGCGACCACGATGGCCAGCGGCGCCGCGTTGATCTGCGTGATGGGCACGAAGTTCTTGAGCGGATCGAAGCCCGGCGCGCTGTAGAGCGCGGGGTTCACCGCCATCAGCGAGACCTGGCCCGTGAGCACGGTGTAGCCATCGGGCTTGGCCTCAGCCACGGCCTTGGCGCCGATGTTGCCGCCTGCACCGCCCCGGTTTTCCACCACGGAGGGCTGGCCCGTGGCCTCGGTCAGCCGCGTGGTGACCCAGCGCGTGCTGGCGTCGTTGCCGCCGCCCGGCGGGAAGGGCGAGATGAAGCGGATCGGCTGGCCCGGATAGCCGTTGCGCGCAGCCAGCGGCTCGGCCGTGGCCTGCGAGAGCACGGCCAGGGCCGCGAGGCTGGCGGCCAGCATCCTGGCCAGGGTGGGGATTGCGAACATGTCTTGTCTCCTGTCGTTATGTGGTGTTGGGCTGTTCGGATGCTCTTTGCGTGGATCAGGACATTGCCGGCTCCGGCAGGCGGAAGGCGGCCAGTTCCTGCGCGTCCAGTTGGGGCACCAGGCCCGTCTCCCAGGCCAGGTAGCGGCGTGCCGCTTCCTTGTTGCCGTCGTGGCGGTCGTGCACGAAGAACAGGTAGTCGATGCACTCGGCGTCGGTGGGGCTGTCGGGCGTGGCCTCGACGGGCAGGCCGGCCTGCTGCCATGCGGCCAGGCCGCCTTCGAGCAGCAGCGGCGCGGCACCCTGCAGTTCCAGCGCGGCCCATTGCGCCATGCCGGGCTCGTCGGCCACCAGCACGATCTGGCGCGTCTCGCCGGCCAGATCGCTGGCAAGGCACGGGCGGATGGACCAGCGGGCCCCGGCGATGTGGCCTGCGCGGTACTTCATGCCCGCGCGCAGATCGACCACGGCCACCTCGCCCTGGCGCATGCGTTCGTGCAGGGCCTGCGCCGTGATGCCTGCCAGTGCGGGGACCTGGGGCGGCTGGGCCGGTGCCAGGTCCAGGCCGCTTTGCAGGCCGCCCCGCAGCACGCAGGCGTCATGGCCGAGCTGGCGCAGCCAGCTGGCCACCACGGGGGCGCGCACGCCATCGCTGTCGAACAGCACCAGGCGCGCACCGCGCACGCCCACGTACTGGTCGCCGGCCTGCATGAGCTGGCCGCCGGGCGTGTGCTGGGCGCCGGGCAGCGAACCGGCCTTGAATTCCTCGGGCGTGCGCACATCGCACAGGAACAGCGTGCGCGCCGCATCACGGCTCCAGGCGCGCACGGTGTCGGCATCGACCTCGGGCACGTCGAAGCGTTCGGACAGGGCGCGGGCCTGGGCTTGCAGCGCGCTGCTGGCCGAGTCGTCGCCATAGCGCTGCGTTCCGCCGTGCTCCAGCGGCAGGTCGGCCAGGTACCAGCCCTGGGTGCCGTTCTCCAGCGCGTAGACGGGGTTGGGAATGCCCAGGTTGATCAAGGTCTGCGCGCCGATGATGGAGCGCGTGCGGCCCGCGCAATTGACCACGATGGGCGTGGCCGCATCGGGCACCAGGCGGCTCACGCGCAGCGCCAGCTCGCCATTGGGGCAGCAGATGGCGCCGGGGATGTTCATCTTGTGGAACTCGGAGACGGGCCGGCCGTCCAGCACCACCAGGGGCAGGCCCGCCGCCTGGCGCGCCGCCAGCTGCTGGGCCGTGATGCGCGGCGTGCCATAGGCGTGTTCGGCCAGTTCGCCAAAGGTCTTGGAAGGCAGGTTCACGCCAGCGAACAGCGTGTAGCCCGCAGCGCTCCAGGCCTTGGCACCGCCTTCGAGCACGGCGACCTGGGTATAGCCCAGGGCTTCGAGGCGGCGCGCGGCGCGCTCGGCCACGCCCGCGCTGGCATCGCCCTCGCCACCGTCGTAGGTGACGACGCGCACCTGCCTGCGTGGCACCAGGCGGGGCACATCCAGCTCCAGCCGGCTGTAGGGCAGGGGCGTGGCGTAGAACAGGTGCGACTCGCCGTACTGGCCGTGCTCGCGCACGTCGAGCAGCGCGATCTCCTGGCCGTCGTGCAGCCAGGATTTGAGGGTGTGGGCGTCAATGGATGCGGTCATTGCATGCGGTCCGGGAAAAAGATCGGCAAGGAATTTCGGGCAAAGCCCTGCCACGCGCGCCCCGTGGAGGGCGCTGCGGCATGGACAGTGAAAAGGCAGGAAGCGGGAGATAGCGGCCGGAAGGCCGGGGCTCAGCGGCGCGTCTGCACGCCGATGGCCATGGTCTGGCAGGTGCCGGTGGCCAGGTCGTAGCTGGTGCGCTCGTTGAGCGTCTCCAGCGCGCGGCCGTACATGTGCAGGTGGCGGATGACCTGCTCGCCCTGGATCTCCACGGAGTGGATGTCCTCGGGCATGAGGGCGATGCCCTGGCCTGGTGCGACCACCACGAGTTCCGTCTCGCGCAGCGTGCCCTTGCCGGGGACGGAGCCGTCGTCGGTGCGCTCGTAGACGCGGTTGTGCTCCGTGCCTTCCACGGCGGCAATGCAGGCCCAGGTCGTGTGGTTGTGCGGCACGATGCGCTTGCCCGGGCGCATGACGTTGAGGTACAGCGCATAGCTCTGGTCGGCGTCCTCGGCGATCAGGTAGCGCGCCTGGTGCTCGCCCTGCTCCGGTGCGGCGTAGTCGGCCTGTTGCCAGAAGTCTCGGCGCGCGGCCAGGCCCAGCAGTTGCTGGAGCACGGCGTCAAGGCTGGTGCGCGTGGCCGCGTCCTCGCCAATGGCCTGCTTCATGCTGCCGATGGCCGCTGTCACGGCGGCGCTGCGCTGTTCGGTGATGGTGTTGGTGGTGGTGTTCAAAGGGGGCTCCTTGTCGTCGTTGAAGTCCACTGTAGTGAGGCGCCCGGCCCGCAACAATCCACGCATGCCCAATAAATACTTCAATAAAATTGAAGTATGGAGACGCTTGACCTGGACCTGCTGCGCACCCTGGCCGCCATTGCCAGCCACGACAGCTTTGCCGCCGCCGCCGTGCAGATGGGGCGCACGCAATCGGCCATCACCCAGCAGATGCAGCGGCTGGAGGAGAAGATCGGCCACGCGCTGTTCGAGAAGCAGGGCCGGCAAAAACGCCTCACCGATCATGGCCAGCGCCTGCTGGGCTATGCGCGCCACATGCTGGCCATCCACGACGAGGCGCTGCGCAACCTGCAGCACCGCCAGGTGCAGGGCCTGGTGCGCATTGGCGCACCCCACGACGCGGCCGACAACATGCTGCCGCCCGTGCTGCAGGAGATCGCGCTGAACTTTCCGGGCATGCAGATCGACATCCATGTGGGGCGCAGCCCGTTCCTGATGGAGTCGCTCAAGCAGGGCGAGCTGGACCTGGCCATCTCCAACCGGGAGGACGAAGGCTTCGAGGGCTTTGCCCTGCGCTCCACACCCACGGTGTGGCTGTGCGGCGCGGGCTATGCCCATGACCCGGGCAAGCCCGTGCCCCTGGTCATGGCCGACGGGCCCAGCATCTTCCGGCGCCTGGGCTGCGATGCGCTGGATGCGGCCGGCATTGCCTGGACGCCGCGCCACACCTGCACCAGCCTGGTGGGCATACGCGCAGCGCTGCGCGCCGGCCTGGGCGTGACGGCGCGCGGCGTGGAGCAGCTCGACCCGGGCCTGCGCGTGCTGGGCGCGGGCGACGGCATGCCGCCGCTGCCGGACCTGGCCTACCGCCTGTACATCCGCAGCCATGTGATCAGCCCCGTGACACGCCAGATCTTCGAGAACCTGCAGGCCCGCATGCGCCAGCCGGCGGGCTGAGCGCCGGGGCGCTTGGCGCGCGGCAGCGCTGGATGTGGCGGCGCTGGATGTGGCGGCGCACTTGACTGCACCACTTGTAATGGGACTTATTCTCAAATAACATCCGCGCCACCGCCGCCCCCTCCGGCCGGCGTTTTTCGAGCCTTTCCAGGCCCCCCGTGCCATGCCATCTCCCACTCTTGCCCGCACCCATGACTGGTTCCGTGACTGGTTCCGTGACTACGGGCCGCTGATTTCCCGCATCCTCGCCGCGCTGTTTGGCGGCTACGCCGTGGCGGCGCTGGCCAGCGTGGCCGTGCTGGCCCTGCCCGCAGACCGCACGCAGGCGGCGATCTCGGGCACCTTGCTGAGTTTTGCCGTCTATGCGGGCGCGGTGATCTGGGTGTTTGCCGTGCGCAGCGCCACGCGCGCCTGGGCCGGCCTGCTGGTCGCCGCCCTGGTACTGGCGCCTGCCGCGTGGTGGACCTGGGGCAAGGGGCTGGGCGCATGAACACGAACACCACGAACACGGCCGGCAAGCCCGCCAAGCCCGCGAAAGCCGCCAAGGCGCCTGGCATCCGCCAGACCATGTCCGACCTGCACACCTGGGTCGGCCTGCTGCTGGGCTGGTTCCTCTACGCCATGTTCCTCACGGGCACGGTGAGCTATTTCAGGAACGAGATCACGCAGTGGATGCAGCCCGAGCAGCCGCACCAGAGCCAGGCGAGCGAGCCCGCGCTGGTGGCCCAGCGTGTGGGTGACGCCATGGCGCGCCTGGCACCGCAAAGCCCTCGGTGGCTGATCAACCTGCCCGATGAACGCAGCACGGTGGCCACGGTGTTCTGGAGCCCTCCCGAAGGCCAGGGCAAGCGCCGCTTCGAGAACGGCCGCTTCGACCCGGCCACCGGCACGCGCCTCGAAGGCCCGGTGCGCGAGACGCGCGGCGGCGAGTTCTTCTACCGCTTCCACTTCCAGTTCCACTACATGCCCGTGCTCTGGGGCCGCTATCTGGCGGGGCTGTGCGCCATGTTCATGCTGGTGGCCATCGTCAGCGGAGTGATCACGCACAAGAAGATCTTTGCCGACTTCTTCACCTTCCGCTGGGGCAAGGGCCAGCGCTCCTGGCTGGACGCGCACAACGCGCTGTCCGTGCTGGGCCTGCCCTTTCACCTGATGATCACGTACACCGGCCTGGTGACCCTGGCCCTGATGTACATGCCCTGGGCCAATCTGGCCACCACCATGACGCCCGAGCAGCGCGTGGTGGCCGGCCAGCAGCTTAGTGCCTTTGTTCCCGCAGGCAAGCCCTCGGGCCAGGCCGCGCCCCTGGCACCGCTGGCCGACATGGTCCGCCAGGCCGAGCAGCGCTGGGGCGCGGGCCAGGTGGAGCGCCTGAACGTCAACCTGCCCGGCGATGCCAATGCGCGCGTGACCGCCATCCGCGGCGAGAACGGCCGCGTCTCCATCAGCCCGCAGTTCATGATGTTCGACGGCGTCAGCGGCCAGCTGCTGCAGGCACAGGACAGCGTGGGCGCCGCCGCCGAGACGCGCGGCGTGCTCTATGCGCTGCACATGGGCCGCTTCGGCGACCTGCCCACGCGCTGGCTGTACTTCATCGTCAGCCTTGCGGGCACGGCCATGGTGGGAACGGGACTGGTGCTGTGGAACGTGAAGCGGCGCAGCAAGCTGCCCGACCCGGAAAGGCCGCATTTCGGCTTCCGGCTCGTGGAACGTCTGAACATCGCCACCATCGCCGGCCTGTCCATCGGCATGGCCGGCATGCTCTGGGCCAATCGCCTGCTGCCGGTGGAGATGGCGCAGCGCGCCGAGTGGGAGGTGCACGCCATGTTCATCGCCTGGGGCACCACCCTGTTCTGGGCGATGGGTCGGCCCGCCAAGCGGGCCTGGATCGAGTTGCTGTGGGCCGGCGCCGCCGCCCTGGCCCTGCTGCCCGTGGTCAACGCGCTGACCACGGATCGCGGCCTCTTGGCCAGCCTGCGCGCGGGCGACTGGGTGTTTGCCGGCATGGACTTCATGCTGCTGGCCCTGGCCGCACTGCATGCCCATCTGGCCCTGCGCACCCAGCGCCACCAGCCCAAGGCCAAACCGGTGCGCGCCGCCCGGCCCGCGCCTACGGCAGTCGCCACTGCAGCAGCCGCCACTGCAACAGCCGCCACGGCAGCGGCCGCCGCAGCGGAGACCAGCGCATGAGCATGGCCCATCTGTTCTGTCAGCTGCTGGCCCTGGGCGCCTTCGCCTGCCTGGCCCTGGCCATGGACCGCCACCAGAGCGACCTGTTCGGCAAGGAACTGCCATCTGCCCACACACGGCGCCTGCGCGCGGCCGGCTGGGTGCTGCTGGCGCTGTCGCTGTGGGCGGCGCTGCAGGTGGAGCCCTGGTCGCTGGGGCTGGTGGCCTGGTTCGGCCACATCGCCGCAGCAGCGGCCATCGTGCTGCTGTCCATGGTGGCGCGCGAGCGGCTGCGCTGACGGCCCTCCCGGCGCCTTCAGAGAAACATGCCGCCCGAGGCCTCGATGCGCTGGCCCTGCACCCAGCCCATGCCGGGCTGCAGCAGGGCGGCCATCACGGGGCCGATGTCGTCGGGCAGGCCCACGCGGCCCAATGCCGTCTGGCTGGCCAGGGCGGCGCCCATCTGCGCATCGTCGCGCACACGGCCGCCGCCGAAATCCGTGGCAATCGCCCCCGGCGCCACCGTGTTGACGCGAATGCCGCGCGCGCCCAGTTCGCGCGCCAGGTAGCGCGTCAGCACCTCCACCCCGCCCTTCATGGATGCATAGGCCGCATAGCCCGGCTGGGTGAAGCGCGTGAGCCCGCTGGACAGGTGGATGATGCTGCCGCCATCGCGCAGCAGGGGCAGCAGGTGCTGGCTCAGGAAGAACGGCGCCTTCAGGTGGATGGCGACCAATTCATCGAACTGCGCCTCGGTGGTGGTGGCGAATGGCGCGTTGATGCCGATGCCGGCGTTGTGCACCAGCGCATCAAGGCGGTCGGCCTGCCAGGTATCGGCCAGCGCCTGGCGCACGCGGGCCGCAAAGTCCGCAAAGCCCGCGCTGCGCGCCACGTCCAGCTGCAGGGCGGCGGCCCGCCCGCCCAGCGCCTCGATGGCGGCCACGGCGGCCTGGGCCTCGTCGGCACGCTCACGGTAGGTCAGCACCACGTCAAAGCCCTGGCGCGCCAGGTGCTCTGCCGTATTGCGGCCCAGGCCGCGGCTGCCGCCCGTGACGAGGACGATGCGGCGGGCGGCAGGGGAAGAAGCGGTCGAAGGAGAAACTGTCATGGCGGACCTCGTTAGGTGGTTTGCAATGACAGCGACTGTATTGAAGGTCGATTTTTGGATAAATTGGCTGTTTCTGATTTATTTGTTCGCCCCATGCAAACAATCAAGCTTCTGGAGCAGATGCAGATCTTCAGCCGCGTGGCCGAGATGGCCAGCTTCACGCGGGCGGCCGACAGCATGGGTTTGCCCAAGGCCAGCGTCTCCCAGGCCGTGCAGCAGTTGGAGGCGCGGCTGGGCACGCGGCTGCTGCACCGGACCACGCGGCGCGTGCAGCTCACCCAGGACGGCCAGGCCTGCTACGAGCGCTGCCAGGACCTGCTGGCCGACGTGGACGAGTTCCAGGGCCAGTTCCAGCAGGCCGGCGACGCGCCGCTGCAGGGCAAGGTCCGGCTGGACATGACCACCGGCCTGGCGCGCCACGTCGTCATGCCCTTGCTGCCGCAACTGCTGCAAAGCCATCCGGCGCTGGAGCTGGAACTGAGCTGCACCGAGCGCCGCGTGGACCTGGTGCGCGAAGGCTTTGATTGCGTGCTGCGCCTGGGCCCCGTGGACGAGCCCGGCCTGGTGGCACGCCCGCTGGGCCTGGTGGCGCTGGCCACCTGCGCCAGCCCCGGCTATGTCCAGGCCCACGGGCTGCCCGCCACGCTGCAGGATCTGGGCAGTCACCGGCTGGTGCACTACCAGCGCACGCTGGGCGCGCGGCCGCTGGGCTTCGAGTACGAGGAGGATGGCCAGCCCCGGTACCTGGCGATGACGGGCGCGCTCACCGTGAACAACGCCGAGGCGTATCTCGCGGCCTGCCAGGCCGGCCTGGGGCTGATCCAGGTTCCGCGCCTGGCCGTGCAGCCGCTGCTGGACGCAGGGGAACTGGTCGAGGTGCTGCCCCGCCACCCGCCGCCGCCCATGCCGCTGCACCTGATCTACGCCCAGCGCCGCCAATTGCCGCGCCGCGTGCGCGTGCTCATGGATTGGCTGGCCGAAGCGGTCCTGCCCTGGACGCTTGGCGCTGGCCCGGCCGAAAAGCCCTAGCGAGCGCTGCAGCGATTCAGCCAGCGTCATTTTGCTTATCACTAATCCGTATCAAGACAAAGGTTCGCGCCTGCCCCTTTTGACGCCATTTACCGGACAATAGCGACCTTGCCCCGGTCACCGGCCGCCACGAAGCAGCGGCAACGCGCACACCGCGCCTGCCCCCTGTGCTTCCCGCCACCGCGTGCCTGAATGGCACTGACCTCTCATTGCAACGTCCCGGCGGGCACTGCCTGCCCCGAATTCACCGTATTGCCAACATGAGTGCTTTTCTTGAAGAACGCGTGCTGTCCGTCCACCACTGGACCGACCGCCTTTTCTCCTTCACCACCACCCGTGACACCGCGCTGCGCTTTTCCAACGGCCATTTCACGATGATCGGGCTGAAGGTCGACGGCAAGAACCTGCTGCGTGCCTACTCCATCGCCAGCCCCAACTACGAGGAGCACCTCGAGTTCCTGTCGATCAAGGTGCCCGACGGTCCGCTGACCTCGCGCCTGCAGAACATCCAGGTCGGCGACACCATCCTCGTCGGCAAGAAGCCCACGGGCACGCTGCTGATCGACTACCTGCTGCCCGGCAAGAACCTGTACCTGATCGGCACCGGCACGGGCCTGGCCCCCTGGCTGGCCGTGGCCCGCGACCCCGAGACCTACGAGCGCTACGAGAAGGTCGTCGTCGTGCACGGCGTGCGCCACGCCAGCGAGCTGGCCTACCAGGAGCTGTTCGAGAAGGAACTGCCCGAGCATGAATTCCTCGGCGAGATCGTCAAGGACAAGCTGGTCTACTACCCCACGGTGACGCGCGAGCCCTTCCGCAACCAGGGCCGCATCTCCAACCAGATCACGGCCGGCACCTTCCCGCAGAACATCGGCCTGCCCGAGCTCAATCCCGAGACCGACCGCGTCATGCTGTGCGGCAGCCCCGCCATGCTGAACGAACTCAAGGAGCTGCTGGAGCACCGCGGCTTCAAGGAAGGCAACACCACCACGCCCGGCGACTTCGTGGTCGAGCGCGCCTTCGTCGAGAAGTAAAGCCCACGACACCCCGTGGCGGGGCGGCTGCCGATAATCGGCGCATGCCGCCCTCCCGCACCCCGCCGCCCCAGCCCGGCGACGATGACCGCAACTTCATCGTCGCCCTGGCGCGCGGCCTTGATGTCCTGTCCTGCTTTCGCTCCGGCGAAAAGCTGCTGGGCAACCAGGACATCGCCAGGCGCTGCGGACTGCCCAGGTCCACGGTCTCGCGCCTCACGCACACGCTGACCACGCTGGGCTACCTCATCCATGTGCCCGAAGAGGGCAAATACCGCCTGGGCACAGCCACGCTGGCCCTGGGCAGCGCCATGCTCTCGCGCCTGGACGTGCGCCAGATCGCGCGCCCGCTGATGCAAAAGCTGGCCGCCACCACCGATGCCGAGGTGGCCCTGGCCGCACGCGACAGGCACAACATGGTCTACATCGAGCACTGCCCCAGCGCGCGCTTCACGCACCGCGACCTGGACATGGGCTCGCGCATCCCCCTGGCCACCACGGCCGTGGGCCGCGCCTGGCTGGCCGCCAGCCCCGCATCCGAGCGCCAGCGCGCGCTGGACTACCTGCAATCGCACGCCCCCGAACAATGGGCCGCCGCCCAGGCCCAGCTGCCGCTGTGGCCCGGTGCCAGCACACATCCGCAACCCTGGCTGTCGTGCTCGTTCGGCGACTGGCAGCCCGAGGTCAACGCCATCGCCCTGGCCTTCTCGCCGGGGCGTGGCCTGCCGCTGATGGCCGTCAGCCTGGGCGGGCCCTCGCGCTTCGTCACGGCCGATGCGCTGCGCCAGGACGGCGTGCCTGCACTGCAGCGCATGGTGCGGCGGCTGCAGCAGGACATAGACCGCGCCTGACCGCAGACCGGGCCTGGCCGGCTGTCCCGCAGGCGCCCGCGCATTACCCGCACAGTAGCCAAGACGACAGCGCGCGCCGCCCTGGCGCCCTAGCATGGAGGGCGTTGCTCAACCATCAGGAAACCAAGGCAGGAGACACCCAGCATGAGCGTGAAAGCACTGTTCAACCTCACCGGCAAGACCGCCCTCATCACCGGAGGCTCGCGCGGCCTGGGCCTGCAGATGGCCGAGGCGCTGGGCGAGATGGGCGCCCGCCTCGCCATCACGGCGCGCAAGTCCGACGAACTGGCCGAGGCCAAGGCCCACCTGCAAGGCCTGGGCTACCAGGTCGAGACCTTCACCAACGATCTGCAGAAGTTCGACACCATCCCCGCCCTGGTCGACGACGTGCTGACGCGCTGCGGCGACATCGACATCCTCGTCAACAACGCCGGCGCCACCTGGGGCGCCAAGGCCGAGGAATACCCGGACGAGGCCTGGAACAAGGTCATGAACCTCAACGTCTCCGCGCCCTTCTTCCTCACCCGCGAAGTGGCCAGGCGCGTGATGATCCCCAAGGGCCAGGGCAACGTGATCATCACGGCCTCGGTCGCGGCCTTCAAGGGCACGCCGCCCGGCATGAACACCGTGGCCTACAACACCTCCAAGGCGGCCGCCGTGCACCTGGCGCGCACCCTGGCCTCGGAATGGGGCCACTACGGCATCCGCGTCAACTCCATCTGCCCGGGCTTCTTCCCCAGCAAGCTGGCCAACGGCCTCATCGACAAGCTCGGCGACCAGCTTATCGCCCGCGCCCCGCTGCGCCGCATCGGCGGCGAGGAGGACCTCAAGGGCGCCGTGGTCTACCTGGCGTCCGATGCGTCTCGGCACATGACGGGGCAGGCGTTGGTGCTGGATGGTGGAGCGAGCCTTCTTTGAGGGCGACGCCAAGACAAAGCGCACCCAAGGGTGCGCTTTGTCTTTTGAGGAATGCGCGGCGCTCTACTTGTTCGCCACCGTCATCACCGCCTCAATCTTGCCGTCGCGCACAGCGGCGCCGCGTTCCGTGGTCAACGTGCCGCCGCGCTCATCCACGCCCTTGACGCCGCCAGGGTTCACGTCGGGGCGCAGGGATTTGTAGGCTTCGTCCAGCTTGGCGTGGATGGCCTTGGTGTCCGAGGCCGAGCCGGCCAGCTGCATGGCCTTGACGGTGGCGTGCACGGCCGTGTAGTTCCACTGTGCCTCCGAGCCGGGGATGCGGCCCGGGTAGACCTTGCCGAAGCGTTCGACGAAGGCCTTGTTCTCGGGCTTGGTGTCCTCGGAGACGGGCATGACGCCGATGGCGCCTTCCAGCGGCGCATAGCTGCCGACCACGCGGGCCATTTCGTCGAGCTTGGCCTGGTCCATGACCACGAAGCCACCCTTGAAGCCCAGCTCGCGCGCCTGCTTGACGACCAGGGCCGTGGGCTCGGAGGCACCGCCCACGAAGAGCACGTCGGGCTTCTCGGCCAGGGCCTTGCTCACACCGCTGTAGAAGTCGGTGGCGCGGTTGTAGCTCATGGCGTTCTCGGCCACCACGGTGCCGCCCAGCTTTTCCCAGCCGGGCTTGAAGGCGGCGACCCAGGCCTTGGCGTAGTCGTGGTCGGCGCCGACCAGGGCCACCTTCTTGCCGAAGCGGCCCATCACGTACTTGGAGAACGGGTCGATGTACGAAGTGAACTCGGGCGGGATGCGCAGGGTCAGCTTGTTGCCCCGGTTGGTGATCTGCGGCACCGAGCTGTAGGCCAGCACGATGAAGTTGCTGCGCTCGTTGGTGGTCTGCAGCGCGAAGATGCCGCCCGAATGCGGCACCAGGATGGCCGCCGTCTTGTGCTGCTGCACCAGGCGCTGGGCGTTGATCGCTGTCTCGGACGGGTTGTACTTGTCGTCCAGCGGAACGATCTCGATCTTGACCTTCTTGCCACCGATCTCGGGGGCTGCGGCATTGATCTCGGAGACGGCCATCTGCATGCCGTCGAGCACGTTCTTGCCGTACTGGGCAGCGCCGCCGGACAGCGGGCCCGAGTAGCCGATCTTGACCACCTCCTGCGCCAGCGCAGGGCCGGCGGCGGCCACGGCGGCGCAGGCCAGGGCCAGCGTGCCCACCCTGCGGCGGGTCAATGGTGCGAATGCTGTCATGTCTGTCTCCTTGGATCGTTGGTGGTGGTGGCTTGGGTAGAGGCAAGAGGCGGCGTCATGCGCCGATGTACGCCTTGCGGATGGAGTCGTCGGCCAGCAGCTCGGCCGGCCTGCCCTCGCGCACGATGCGGCCGCTTTCCATCACATAGGCGCGGTGCGCGATCTTCAGCGCCGCATAGGCGTTCTGCTCGGCCAGCAGCACGGTGGTGCCGGCCGCGTTGATGCGCTGTATGGCCTCGAACATCTGCTTGATGACCAGGGGCGCCAGGCCCAGCGAGGGCTCGTCCAGCAGCAGGGCCTGGGGCCGGCCCATCATGGCGCGGCCGATGGCCACCATCTGCTGCTGGCCGCCCGACAGCGAGCCGGCCGGGTCGTGCTGCTTCTCGCGCAGGATGGGAAACAGCTCCATCACCTCCTGCAGCGTCTTCTGGCTGGGGCCGGGGTCGCGGCGGTGCACATAGGCGCCCAGCTGCAGGTTGCGCAGCACCGACATCTGGGGGAACAGCTTGCGCCCCTCGGGGCACTGCACCACGCCGGACTGCACGATGGCCGATGGCTTGCTGCCAGCCAGCTCCTTGCCATTCCAGACGATGGAGCCGCCCGCGGCCTTGTGGATGCCGCTGGCCGTGAGGAACAGCGAACTCTTGCCCGCGCCGTTGGCGCCCAGCAGCACCACCAGCTCGCCGCGGTCGGCATGCAGGCTGACTCCGTCCAGCGCCAGGAAGCTGCCGTAGCGCAGCGACACGTTCTCAAACTTCAGCATGCTCGCTCCCCAGGTAGGCATCGATGACGGCGGGGTTGCGGCGTATTTCCTCGGGCGTGCCCTCGGCGATCTTCTCGCCGTAGCTGAGCACCAGGATCTTGTCGGCCAGGCTCATGATCATGCCCATCTTGTGCTCGATCAGCGCCACCGTGATGCCATGGCGCACCAGCTTGCGGATCAGCTCGGCCAGGCCTTCGGTCTCCTCTGGGTTGACGCCGCCGGCAGGCTCGTCGAGCAGCATCAGCTTCGGGTCGGTGGCCAGGGCCAGCGCGAAGGCCACGCGCTTGCGCTCCTCCTGCGTGATGTCGCCCGCGATGCGGCCGGCCACATGCGACAAGCCCACGAAGTCCAGCGCGTCGCGCGCCTTCTCGCGGCACACGCGCTCTTCCTCGCGCAGGCGGCTGGAGCCGCGCAGCACGTCCCACAGGCCTGAGCGCGTGCGCAGCCGGTGGCCCACGATGAGGTTGTCCAGCACCGTGGCGCGGTCGAACAGCGCCGTGGTCTGGAAGGTGCGTGCCACGCCCAGTTTCGCCACCTGGTCGGTGCGCAGCGAGGTCACGTCCTGGCCGTTGAAGGTGATGGTGCCCGAGGTGGGCTTGTGCACGCAGCTGATCAGGTTGAAGAACGTGGTCTTGCCCGCGCCGTTGGGGCCGATGATGGCGTTGATGCGGCCTTCCTCGATCACGGTGCTGACATCGTTGACGGCAGCCAGCCCGCCGAAGGTCTTGGTCAGGTGGTCAATCTTGAGCATGCGGCTTGCCCTCCTTGGCATTGCGGCGCGCGCGCCATGCGGTGAAGCTGCCCACCACGCCGTAGGGCATGAAGATCACCAGCATCACGAGAATCGGGCCGAAGACGATGAAGCGGTACTCCTGCAGGAACTGCAGGTACTGCGTGATCCAGGGCATGCCGATGGCGCCCAGCAGCGGCCCCAGCACCGTGCCCATGCCGCCGACCATGGCGAAGATCATCATGTCGAAGGTGTGGTGCACGCCGGCCATGTCGGGACCGATGAAGCGCACGAAGCCGGCGTACAGGCCGCCCGCCACGCCCGCGTAGACCACGCTCAACATGAAGGCCAGCACCTTGTTGCGCATGAGGTTGATGCCCAGCGCCTCGGCCAGCTCGTCGCTGTTGCGGATGGCCATGAAGGTGCGGCCCAGCAGCGACCGGACGATGCGCCGCATCACCCAGACCGAGGCCACGAGGAAGGCCAGCACCAGGTAGTACAGCGCCAGCGGCGACTCGAAGCTCAGCGCGCCCAGGGCCTCGGGCGCGGGGATGCCCATGATGCCTACCGTGCCGTGGGTCAGGCCCTCCCACTTCTCGATCACGAGGAACATGATGTAGCCCACGCACAGCGTGAAGATCGAGAAGTAGTGCCCCTTCAGGCGCAGCGAGACGATGCCGATCAGGTAGCCCAGCACCGCGCACACCACGCCCGACATCACCAGCCCGCCCCAGAACGGCCAGCCATGATCCACCGTGAGGATGCCCACGGTATAGGCGCCCGCGGCCATGAAGCCCGCATGCGCGAGGTTGAGCTGGCCCGTGTAGCCCGTGATCAGGTTCAGGCCCAGCGTGGCGATGGCGAAGATGTAGGCCGTGCTCATCACCGTGAGGTGGTAGTCGTTGCCCGCCAGCCAGGGAAAGGCGATGCCGGCGGCCAGCAGCAGGCCCCAGGCGACGCGGGAGTCGATGAATCCGTTCATTCAATGACTCCTCTTGGCGAACAGGCCCTGCGGGCGCAGCGACAGGATCACCACCAGCAGCACGAAGGCGATGATGTCCTTGTAGTCGGTGGAGATGTAGTAGGCGCCGAAGCTCTCGGCAAAGCCGATGATCAGCCCGCCCAGCACGGCGCCCGGGATGCTGCCCATGCCGCCCAGGATGATGATCACGAAGGCCTTGGTGATGACCAGGTGGCCCATGGCCGGATAGACCAGGTTGATGGGCGCATACAGCGTGGCCGCCACGGCCGCGAGCACGCCCGAGATGGCAAAGGTCAGCATGGACACGCGGTTGGCGTCGATGCCCACCATGGATGCGCCCTCGCGGTTCTGCGCCATGGCGATGATGGTCGCGCCCGTGATGGTGCGCGTCAGGAACAGGTGCAGGGCCACCATCAGCGCAAAGGCCGCGCCGATGATCAGCAGGCGCTGCGCGGGCGCCGTGATGCCGCCCATCTCCACGATGGAGGTGTAGGGCGTGGGCATGCGCTGGAAGTCCGCGCCCCACAGCGCCTGGGCACCCGCCTCCAGGAACAGCAGCAGCCCGATGGAGGCGATCTTGGGATGCAGGGGCGAGGCCTTGCGCAGCGGATGGAAGATCAGCCGCTCGCTGACGATGCCCAGCACCGCCACCGCGACGGCTGCGGTCAGCATGGCCGCCCAGTAGCCCCAGCTCCAGGCCACCATGGCCTGGAAGGCCACGAAGGCGCCGATCATGTAGAAGCCGCCGTGCGCGAAATTGGGCACGTGCAGGATGCCGTAGACCAGGGTCAGGCCCAGGGCCACCAGGCCGTAGATGCCGCCCAGGGTCAGGCCGTTGAGCACTTGCTGCAGAAAAACGTCCATCAACGCCTCCTGCGGAAAGGCGCGGCTCGGCGCCCGGCCAGGGTCTGTGCTTGCATTGTCTTGTCTCCTTTGCATGGCCGGCCGGCGCGGCGCGACAACGCATGCGGCAGACAGGCAAGGCCAGCTTAGGAGGGGGGCGGCGCCACGATCAACCCGAAGATTCCGCACAGCGGAATTCACCTGGGAAACCCCGAGACCCTCAGGGCCCCGCCAGTAACCTAGATGACAGCCGCGCTCAGATGGACAGGGCCGGCAAGTTGGCGGGCAGGCCCTGCATGGAGCGCTGCGTGTGCTCGGCCACGAAGTCCAGGAAGCTGCGCACGCGCGCCGGCATGAACTTGCGAGTGGGCAAGGTGGCGTAGAGCGTGAAATGGCCCGTGGTCCATTCGGGCAGCACATGGCGCAGCCGGCCCGAACGCAGGTGGCGCGCAATCAGGTCCAGCGGCTGGGTGCTGATGCCCGCGCCGTCCAGCGTGGCACGCAGCAGCGTGCCGGTGTGGTTGGCCACCAGCACGGGCTGCACGGCCACCTCGGCCTCGCCCGCGTTGCCATCGAGCCGGCGCAGGCGCAGCACGTCGGAGCGGCCCTGGGCGCGGCGGCGCAGCAGGCACTGGTGGCCCGCCAGATCCCCGGGCACGGCGGGCACGCCATGGGCGTCCAGGTACTCGGGCGAGGCGCAGGCCAGGCCGCAGGTGGTGACGATGGGCCGCGCCACCACGTTGCCGTCATAACCCTCCTCGGCGTTGAGGAAGGTGATGTCGTACTCGCCCACGGCGGCCTCGCTGGCCGACTCCACGAAAACCTCGATGCAGATGCGCGGGTGCAGGCGGTGGAAGTCCGCCACCAGCGGCGCCAGCACATGCTCGGCAAACACGGGCGGCGTGAGCACGCGCACGGCGCCCGACAGCTCCAGCGTGTGCGCCTGCGCCAGGCTGAAGGCATCCTCCACATCGGCCAGGATGCCGCGCACGCGCTCCAGATAGGCCTCGCCGGCCTCGGTCAGCGACACGCTGCGCGTGGTGCGCTGCAGCAGCCGCGTGCCCAGGTGCTGCTCCAGGTCGGCCACCAGGCGCGTGACCGTGGGCACGGACATGTCCAGGCGACGCGCCGCCGCCGAAAACCCGGCCTCGTCGGCCACGGTCTGAAACACCCGCATGGTCTGCAATCGGTCCATGTTGTCCTTGGCCCCGGGCCTCGGTGCCCGGGGACTTTCGCTGCATTGTTCCACTCCCAAACGCCCTGCGCCGCGGCTTTGCGGGCCGCGGCGCAGGCGTTCATCTTCGTCGAAATGCAGCCGCTCAGCCCTTGCCGTCCGAAGTGTCCCTGGCCTGCGCTGGACCGGCGGGCGGCGCCCAGCGGATGGGGTGGGTGAAGCGCACCTCGGCGTCGCTGAAAGCCTTGGCCGTGGCGGCCGACAGCAGCAGGATGGCCGACGAGAAATAGATCCACATCAACAGCACCACCAGCGAACCCGCCGCGCCATAGGCCGAGACCACGGCCGCCGTGGACAGATACCAGGCCAGGGCCTGCTTGCCCAGCGTGAACAGCAGGGCGCCGACGATGGCGCCGAAGATGAGATAGCGCAGCCGGGGCTTGGGGCCACTGCCGATGCGCATCAGCCCCACGAAGAGCAGCACGGCAATGCCGAAGGACACGCATTCGTTGATCAGGCTGATCAGCGGCCCCAGCGGCTGAATCTGCAGCTTGGTGCCGGCCCAGTTGGTGATCAGCTGGATGGCCGTGGACAGAGCCATGGACACCAGCAGCAAGAAGCCCAGCGCCAGCACATAGGTCAGGCCGCGCAGCCGCAGCGCGGCCATGCGCCACCACACGGCCTTGGGCGGCGGTGGCTCGCCGTTCGAGGTCCAGAGCTTTTCCAGCGCGGACTGCAGCTCCACGAACACACCCGTGGCGCCCGACATCAGCAGGATGAAGCCGAACAGCGAGGCCAGCCGCCCCTCGTCGGGCCGCTGGGCGCTTTCTAGCGCACCGCGCACCACCTGGGCGCCGCGCTCGCCGATCACGTCCTGCACCTGGTCGATCAACTGGTGCTCCACATAGCTGCGGTCCACCCACCAGCCCAGCAGGCCGACCAGCAGCAGCAGCAGCGGCGCCAGGCTCAGGATGCCGTAGAAGGACATGGCCGCGCTCATGCGCAGGCCATCGGCGTCCAGCCACAGCTGCACGGCATTCCACATGGCGCGCAGCGGGTTCAGCTCCATCAGGCGCTGCAGGCGTGCGGACCAGGACGAGGCGGGGGGAGTTTCCGGGGTATCTGAGGGCATGGCCCCCATTGTGCGCAGCGGCGCACCGGCGCCCTGTCAGCCTGTGCCGACAGGGGCCTGTGTGCGCGGCTCAGGTCACGGGCGCTGGATTGAACAGCACCAGGGCGTTGTGCAGCTTCCACTGCTCCGCCCAGGTCTTCTTGCGGCCGCTGGCCACGTCCAGCATCAGGCGGAACATCTCCCAGCCCACGTCCTCGATGCTGGCCTGGCCTTCGGCGATGCGGCCCGCGTTCACGTCCATCAGGTCATGCCAGCGCCGCGCCAGGTCGCTGCGCGTGGCCACCTTGATCACGGGCACCTGGGCCAGGCCGTAGGGCGTGCCCCGGCCCGTGGTGAACACATGCAGGTTCATGCCGGCGGCCAGCTGCAGCGTGCCGCAGATGAAATCGCTGGCCGGCGTGGCCGCATAGACCAGGCCGCTTTGGATGCCCCGGTCGGCCAGACGCTGGCCCGGCGACAGCACGCCGGTGATGGGCGCCGTGCCACTCTTGATGATGGAGCCCATGGCCTTCTCGACGATGTTAGACAGGCCGCCCTTCTTGTTGCCCGGCGTGGTGTTGGCGCTGCGGTCCACGCGGCCCTTGTCCAGGTAGGCGTCGTACCAGGCCATCTCCTCGATCATGGCTTCGGCCACCTCGGGGCTGGAGGCGCGCGAGGTGAGCTGGTCGATGCCGTCGCGCACCTCGGTCACCTCGCTGAACATCACGGTGGCGCCTGCGCGCACCAGCAAATCGGTGCAAAAGCCCACGGCCGGATTGGCCGTGACGCCGCTGAACGCATCGCTGCCGCCGCACTGCACGCCCACCACCAGGGCGCTGGCCGGCACGGTCTCGCGCCGGCGCGCGTTCAGCCGCTCCAGATGCACCCTGGCGCTGCCCATGATGGAGTCCACCATCGACATGAAGCCCACATGCGCCTCGTCCTGCAGGCAGACCACGTCCAGCGCGGGCTCTCGCTCATCGACGATGGGGAAGGACCCCGGCGGCAGCAGCCGCTCGGGCTGCAGCTTCTCGCAGCCCAGGCTCACCACCATCACCTCGCCGCCAAAATTCGGGTTGTGGCTGATGTTGCGCAGCGTGCGCTGCGGAATCTCGGCGCCCACGGCATCGATGGCCACGCCGCAGCCATAGCTGTGCTCCAGGCCCACCACATCGTCCACATTCGGATAGCGCGGCAGCAGCTCGGCCTTGATGCGGCCCACCGCGAAATCCAGCACTCCGGCCACGCACTGCACCGTGGTGGTGATGGCCAGGATATTGCGCGTGCCCACCGTGCCATCGGCATTGCGGTAGCCCTCGAAGGTGTAGCCCGTCAGCGGCGGCAGCTCGGGCGGCTGCACCGTGGCGATCGGCAACCCCTCAAGAGACAGCGCCCCCGGCATGCGCAGCAGCCGCTCATGCACCCAGCTTCCCGCGGCAATGGCCTGCAGCGCATAGCCGATCACCACGTTGTAGCGGCGCACCTCGCCGCCCTCGGCAATGTCCACCAGCGCCACCTTGTGCGCCTGCGGCACCTTGTCGACCAGCACCAGCCCCCCGGGCATCACCGTGCCCGCAGGCAACCCCCCGTCATTGGCCACGATGGCCACGTTGTCGGCCGGATGCATGCGGATGGAAAGAGGAAGTGGGGTACTCATGGCAATGTCTCAATTTTCTAGGGGCCTGTCGCAATCGGAGTGCAGCCCTCGCAACCGTCACGTCCCAACTCAGGAACGCCGAGCAAGAGCCGCCTCGCGGCGACGGCGTTGTCCCCCTCCGCGAAGCGAGAAGGGGGAAGGCGCGAAGCGCCTCAGGGGGTCACTCTGCTTTTATTCCAGCAGCCTTGATCACCTTCCCCCACTTGACCACCTCGGCCTTCTGGTACTCGCCCAGCTCGGCCGGCGTCATCTGCGAGGGCAGCATGCCGAAGTTCTTCAGGCGCGCCTGCACCTCAGGCGTGGCGACGATTTTCATGATCTCCGCATGCAGCCGGTCCACGATAGGCTTGGGCGTGCCTGCGGGCGCGAACACGGCCTGCCACGAGCCCATGTCGAAGCCCTTCTCGCCGGCCTCGGCGATGGTGGGCACATCGGGCAGCGACTCCAGGCGCCGCGAGCTGGTCACGGCAATGGGACGCAGCTTGCCGGCCTGCACATGGGGGCCGACGACCAGGGCGGTGTCGAACATCATGTCCACCTGGCCGCCGATCACGTCCTGCACGGCCGGGCCGCTGCCCTTGTAGGGCACGTGGGTGAACTTCACGCCCGTCTGGTAGCCCAGCAGCTCCAGCGCCATGTGGTTGGAGGTGCCGCTGCCCGGCGAGGCCGAGGTCAGGCCGCCCGCCGCTGCCTTGGCCTTGCTGGCGGCCAGCACGTCGGCCAGCGTCTTGTAGGGGCTGGAGGCCGGCACCACCAGCACCAGCGGGCCCGAGCCCAGCATGGCCACCGGCGTGAAGGACTTGACCGGGTCGTAGTCCAGCTTGGCGTACAGGCTCACATTGATGGCGTGCGAGCTGATGGTGCCGCCCAGGATGGTGTAGCCATCGGCCGGTGCGCGCGCCGCAATGGCCGAGCCCACGCTGCCGCCCGCGCCGCCCTTGTTCTCGATCACCACGGGCGTGCCCAGGGCCTTGCTCAGCGGCTGGGCGATCACGCGCGCCAGCGTATCGGTATTGCCGCCAGGCGGGAACGGCACCAGGTAGGTGATGGGCTTGCCCGTGGGCCAGTTGCCCTGCGCGGCGGCGGGCATGGCGGCCAGGGCCGTGCCCAGCAGCAGGGCGCTGGCGAGGGAATGTTGGATGAGTGTGCGGCGTTGCATGGTGCTTGTCTCCGGGAAGTGCTTGTCGTTGGAATGGTGTGAAAGCGGGTTCAGAAGCGCGGCTGGTGGCCGGTGAACGCGGGGTCGTACTTGCGCATCTGCCCCAGGTCGTCGCGGTTGCGGATGCCGCAGTGCAGGTAGTTGTCGTGCAGCCGGGCCAGGGCCTCGCGGTCCAGCCGCACACCCAGGCCGGGCGCCGTGGGCACGCGCAGGCTGCCCTGCTCGAACTGCAGCCGGCCGCCCTCGACGACTTCCTCGTCCTGCCAGGGGTAGTGCGTGTCGCAGGCATAGGTCAGCAGGGGTACGCTGGCGCACAGGTGCGTCATGGCCACCAGGCTCACGCCCAGGTGGGAATTGCTGTGCATGGACAGGCCCAGGTCGAAGGTGCGGCACAGCGTGGACAGGCGCTGCGTGGCGCGCAGCCCGCCCCAGTAATGGTGGTCGCTGAGCACGATCTTCACGGGGCAGCCCATGTCGGCGTTGCGGCGGAACTCGGCAAAGTCCGTCACCACCATGTTGGTAGCCAGCGGCACATCGCACTCGCGTGCCACGGCGGCCATGCCGTCCAGGCCGGGCGCCGGGTCCTCGTAGTACTCGAGCACGCCCTGCAGCTGCTGCACGATCTTCAGGCTGGTCTCCACCGTCCAGTTGCCATTGGGATCGATGCGCAGCGGCGTGCCCGGAAAGGCCTCGGCCAGCGCCAGGATGCCGGCCGCCTCCTGCTCGGGCGGCAGCGTGCCGGCCTTGAGCTTGATGCTCTGGAAACCGTACTGCGCAATCATGCGCCGCGCCTGCTCCACCAGCTGCTGCGGCGCCAGGGCCTCGCCCCAGGCGTCGGGCGAAGAATCTGGTCCATAGGGCCTGTCGATGTGCTCGGCGTACTTGTAGAACAGGTAGGCCGAGAACGGCACGCTGTCGCGCGCGGCGCCGCCCAGCAGGTCCACGATGGGGGCGCCCGCCATCTGACCCTGCAGGTCCAGCATGGCGACCTCGAAGGCGCTGACCACCTTGGCCACGGTCTTGGACACATGCGTGCCCGGCGCCAGCGACACCTGCTGGCCCAGGAATTCGGAAGCCGTCAGCGCAGGCGGCGCCACCAGGGCCGCGACGCGGACCTCCATCTCGTTGAGCGCCCAGGGCGACAGCCCCACCAGCGCGGGCGCGGCCTTGGCCAGCGCATCGAGCATGGGCTGGTCGCCATAGCTCTCGTTGATGCCGACCAGGCCCGAGGCCGTCTCGATCTCGATGATGGAACGCAGCGCCCAGGGCTCGTGGATGCCGGCCGCATTGAGCAGCGGCGGATCGCGGAAGGCAATGGGCGTGATGCGTATGTGGCGGATCGCGTGGATCGCGTGGGTGGTGCTCATCTGGAATGCGGGCTCAGGAGGATCAGAAAAAACTCGATGGCGTGGACGTCTTGTGATACGTTGTCGTACAACTTGGAGCGATTATGATCAGCACCATGGAAAGTTCGGCAAAGGGATTTCCCGCATCACCCCCAACGATCGAGCTTCCCCTGCGAGGAAAGTCCGGTCGCAGCGGCCGCAATCTGGCCGCCCTGCTGTTCGACGAGTTCGCGAGCAAGATCCGCAACGGCCTGCTGGCCGAAGGCGAGAAGCTGCCCACGGAGTCGTCGCTGGTGCAGACCTACGAAGTCAGCCGCACCGTGGTGCGCGAGGCGCTGTCGCGCCTGCAGGCCTCGGGCCTGGTGGAGACGCGCCACGGCATAGGCACCTTCGTGCGCGCCGCCCAGCCCGCATCCACGCTGATGCTCAATGCCGACGAGCTGACGGCCGCCGTGGACGTGATGGCCGTGCTGGAGCTGCGCATCAGCCTGGAGACCGAAAGCGCCGGCCTGGCCGCGCTGCGTCGCAGCCCCGAGCAGCTTCAGGGCATACGCATGGCGCTGCAGGCCTTCGAGATCGCCTTTGCGCGCGGCGAGGACACGGTGGCCCATGACCTGGCCTTCCACACCCAGATCGCCGAGGCCACGGGCAACCGCTACTTCGGCGACATCCTGCGGCACTTCGGCGCCCAGCTGATTCCGCGCACGCGCATCGCCTCCATCCACCAGCCCCAGCGCGACCCCGATTACCTGCGCCGCGTCAACCGCGAGCATGAGGAAATCCTCGCCGCCATCGAGCGCCAGGATGCCGACTCGGCCCGCGCGGCCATGCGCATCCACCTGACCAACAGCCGCGAACGCCTGCGCCTGGCGCAAAAGACCAGCGCCGCCTGAGTGCTCCCATGGGCCTTTCGGGGCCGATGGCTTTGTCACGGGAATTCAGACAACCAAGGGAAAACCCTTTATCACTGCTCGCAAATCTCGGTTAAAAATCGGCTTCAGTTGTACGACAACTGACAACACAAAACCCGGAGACAAGAGCATGACCCTGAGCCGAAAGCAGTTCCTGCGCGCCGCTGGCGCCACCGCCCTCGTAGCCACCGGCGCCGGTGCGCTGGCCCAGAGCAACTGGCCCACGCGGCCGCTGCGCCTGGTGGTGCCCTACCCGCCGGGTGGCAGCTCGGACATCATTGCGCGCGCCATCGGCCCGCTGCTGTCGGCAGAACTCAAGCAGCCCGTGGTCATCGAGAACAAGCCCGGCGCCAACGGCAACCTGGGTGCCGACATGGTGGCCAAGGCCCAGCCCGACGGCCACACGCTGATGCTGTGCGACCTGGGTGCGCTGGCCATCTCGCCCTCGCTCTACACCAAGCTGTCCTTCGACCTGTCCCGGGACCTGCGCGGCACGGCCATGCTGGCCTACTCGCCCCACCTGCTGGTCGTCCACCCTTCAGTGCCGGCGAACAACCTGCAGGAGCTGGTGGCCCTGTCCAAGAAGGAAGACCTGAGCTTTGCCGTCACCGCCACGGGCAGCGCCCCGCACCTGGCCGGCGTGGAACTGGCGCGCGCCACGGGCGCCCGCTGGGAATACGTGCCCTACAAGGGCGGCGTGCAGTCCATCCAGGACACGGTGGCAGGCCAGACCCAGGTGCTGATGAACGGCATGCTGGCCACCTACCCCCATGTGCAAAGCGGCAAGCTCAAGCTGCTGGGCCTGTCCAAGGGCACGCGCATGCCGCTGGCCGCCAACGTGCCCACCATCGCCGAGCAGGGCGTGCCCGGCTTCGAGACCGGCACCTGGCAAGGCGTGGTCGTTCCGGCCAAGACGCCCGAGGCCGTGGTCCAGCGCCTGCATGAGGCCCTGATCACCGCCATCCGCTCGCCCGAGGTGCGCGCCCGCCTCACGGGCCAGGGCGCCGAGGTCGTGACCATGAACCCCGCCGAGACCGCGCGCTTCCTGAGCACCGAGCGCCAGCGCTGGCAAAAAGTGGTTCAAACAGCCGGTTTGAAGCTCGACTGATTCCGCCCTTTTTTTTCTTTCTTCCCCACCCTTATTCCCGAGAGCACCATGACCCCCCAAGACCTCAAAGACGTGATGAGTTCCGGCCTGCTGTCCTTCCCCGTGACGGACTTCGACAGCAACGGCAACTTCAATGCCAAGGGCTATGCGGCCCGCCTCGAATGGCTGGCCCCCTACGGCGCCAGCGCGCTGTTCGCGGCCGGCGGCACGGGCGAGTACTTCTCGCTGTACGGCGAGGAATACGGCCAGATCATCAAGACCGCCGTGGACACCTGCCGCGGCAAGGTGCCCATCATCGCGGGCGCCGGCGGCCCCACGCGCACGGCCATTGCCCATGCCCAGGAAGCGGAGCGCCTGGGCGCCCACGGCGTCCTGCTGCTGCCCCACTACCTGACCGAAGCCGGCCAGGAAGGCCTGATCGCCCATGTGGAGCAGGTCTGCAAGAGCGTGAAGTTCGGCGTCATCGTCTACAACCGCGACCGCACCCGCTTCACGCCCGAATCGCTGGCCATCCTGGCCGAGCGCTGCCCCAACCTGGTGGGCTTCAAGGACGGCATGGGCAACATCGAGACCATGTCCGCCATCTTCATGAAGATGGGCGATCGCTTCGCCTACCTGGGCGGCCTGCCCACAGCCGAGGTCTATGCGGCCGCCTACAAGGCCCTGGGCACGCCGGTGTACTCCTCGGCCGTCTTCAACTTCATCCCCAAGACGGCGATGGCGTTCTACGAAGCCGTGCGCACCGACGACATGGCCACGCAGCACAAGCTGCTCAAGGAATTCTTCATGCCCTACCTGAAGATCCGCAACCGCGTCGAAGGCTACGGCGTGAGCATCATCAAGGCCGGCGCCAAGCTGGTCGGCCACGACGCAGGCCCCGTGCGCGCCCCGCTGACGGACCTCAAGCCCTCCGAGCTGGAAGAGCTCAAGGCCCTGATCGACAAGCTCGGCCCGCAATAAGCAACAAGACCGGACGCAGGGGCCAGTCCGGCCCTTGCGCCCCCCAGGAGACAAGAACATGAAGAAGATTCTGATCACGCTGGGTGCCGCACTGGCCCTCACGGCGCAGGCGGCCGGCAGCTTTCCGGACAAGGCCGTCAACATCATCGTGCCCTTCCCGGCCGGAGGCTCCACCGACACGGTGGCGCGCGCCATGGCCCTGAGCATGGGCGAGCAGCTGGGCAAGCCCTTCGTGGTGGAAAACCGCCCGGGCGCCACGGGCACCATCGGCGCAGGCGCCGTCAAGCGCGCACCGGCCGATGGCTACACGCTGCTGGTGGCCTCGCTGGGCCCCTTCGTGGTCACGCCGCACCTGGTCAAGAACGTGCCCTATGACGCAGGCAAGGACTTCGACTACATCACCATCCCCGTGCAGGCACCCAACGTGCTCGTGGCCAGCCCCGCGCAGAAGGCCCGCACCGTGGCCGAGGTCATCGCCGCGCTCAAGGCCAACCCCGGCAAGATCAGTTTCGCGAGTTCGGGCAACGGCTCCTCGGACCATCTGTCGGCCGAGCTGTTCTGGCAGCAAAGCGGCACCGAAGGCATGCACGTCCCCTACAAGGGCGGCGCCCCGGCCATCACCGACCTGATCGGCGGCCAGGTGGACTTCTCGTTCCAGAACGTCAACGCCGTGCTGCCCCATCTGCGCAGCGGCAAGCTGCATGCGATCGCCGTGACCGGCAGCCAGCGCTCGCCCGTGCTGCCCGATGTGCCCACGCTGGCCGAGGCCGGTGTCAAGGGCGCCGAGGTCTACTCCTGGCAAGGCCTGGCCGCCCCCAAGGGCCTGCCCGCCGATGTGAAGGCCAAGCTGGCCAAGGCCGCCATCGCCTCCGTGCAGCAGCCCGACATCCGCAAGCGCTTCGTGGAGCAGGGCCTGGAGATCGTGGGCAACACGCCCGAGGAATTCACGCGCTACCAGGCCCAGGAATCGGAGCGCTGGAAGCAACTGATCCAGACCCGAAAAATCACCGCTGATTGAGCTGGAAACAACGGGCCGGTCCCCGGGCCTTTGCCCGCCTACCTTTGCCCGCTGGCCTGCGCACCGCAGGCCCTTTTCACCGGGGCTTCCAGCCCCTGCAAGTTCCAAGGATTCCAAGGCATGGCGACCTCCCGTCCACGCGTTCTCCAGTTCGGCAAGATGCCGCTGCCCCAGCTCGATGCCGAACTGGCCCAGGCCTATGAGGTGACGCTGCTGTCCGAGCAGCCCGACCGCGAGCGCTTTCTCGCCGAGCACGGCGCGCAGTTCGAATACCTGGTCACCTCGGCTGCCATGGGCGTGCCCGCGAGCGTGGTGCAGGCCCTGCCCAGGCTGCGCTTCGTGAGCAGCTTCGGCGTGGGCTTTGACGCGCTGGACCGCGAGTCCCTGCTGCGCCAGGGCGCCCGCGTGGGCTACACGCCAGGCGTGCTGGACGACTGCGTGGCCGACATGGCCTTCGCGCTGCTGCTGGACGCCGCGCGTGGCCTGAGCGAGTCCGACCGCTTCGTGCGCCGGGGCGACTGGAGCCGAGGCCGCTTCGGCATCCGCACGCGCGCCAGCGGCAAGCGCCTGGGCATCTTCGGCATGGGCCGCATCGGCTCCACCGTGGCGCGCCGCGCGGCCGGCTTCGACATGGAGGTGGCCTATCACAACCGCCGCCCGGTCGAGGGATCGCCCCACCTCTACCAGCCCTCGCTGCTGGAGCTGGCGCGCTGGGCCGACTTCCTCGTCATCACGGCCGCAGGCGGCGACGGCACGCAGCACCTGGTCAACGCCGAGGTGCTGGACGCGCTGGGCCCGCAGAGCTTTCTGATCAACGTGGCGCGCGGCAGCGTGGTCGACGAGGCCGCCCTGGTCCAGGCCCTGCAGCAGGGCCGCATCGCAGGCGCGGGCCTGGATGTGTTCGAGGACGAGCCACGCCCCCATGCCGAGCTGCTGTCGCAGGACAACGTGGTGCTTGCGCCCCACATCGCCAGCGGCACGCACGAAACCCGCCGCGCCATGGCCGACCTCGTGCTGCGCAACCTGGCGCAGTTCATCGCCACGGGCCGGCCCGAGGCCGAGGTGCCGTGGTCCGCCGCGCAGCAGGCGGCCACCGCCGCCGCATAGCCGTTTTTTCCCAGAGACCGATCCAAACGATCCAAGAGCACGCCATGTCCTCCACCCCGACCATCACCGAGATCGAAGTCATTCCCGTCGCCGGCCGCGACGGCATGCTCATGAACCTCAGCGGCGCGCATGCGCCCTACTTCACGCGCAACATCGTGCTCATCCACGACAGCGCGGGCCACACCGGTGTGGGCGAAGTGCCTGGCGGCGAAGGCATACGCCAGGCGCTGGAGGACAGCAAGGCGCTGCTCATCGGCCAGTCCGTGGGCAACCACCTCAAGCTGCTGCAGAACCTGCAGCAGGCCCTGGCCGGGCGCGACACGGGCGGGCGCGGCCTGCAGACCTTCGATCTGCGCATTGCCGTGCATGCCGTCACCGCCGTGGAGTCGGCCCTGCTGGACCTGCTGGGCCAGCACCTGGGCGTGCCCGTGGCGGCCCTGCTGGGCGAAGGCCAGCAGCGCGACCGCGTGGAGATGCTGGGCTACCTGTTCTTCACCGGCCCCACCGACAAGACCGATCTGCCCTACGTCCAGCCCGGCGAAGACCAAAGCGGCAGCGACGACTGGACGCAGGTGCGCCACATGACCGCCATGGACCCGGCCGCCATCGTGCGCCAGGCCGAGGCGGCGCACGCGCGCTACGGCTTCAACGACTTCAAGCTCAAGGGCGGCGTGCTGGCCGGCGAGCAGGAGGTGGAGGCCGTCACCGCGCTGGCCAGGCGCTTTCCGCAGGCGCGCGTCACGCTGGACCCCAACGGCGGCTGGCTGCTCAAGGACGCCATCCGCCTCATGCGCGACATGCACGGCGTGCTCGCCTATGCCGAAGACCCCTGCGGCGCCGAGAACGGCTTCTCGGGCCGCGAAGTCATGGCCGAATTCCGCCGCGCCACCGGCCTGCCCACGGCCACCAACATGATCGCCACCGACTGGCGCCAGATGGTGCACGCGCTGTCGCTGCAGTCCGTGGACATCCCCCTGGCCGACCCGCATTTCTGGACCATGGCCGGCTCCGTGCGCGTGGGCCAGACCTGCCGCGACTGGGGTCTGACCTGGGGATCGCACTCCAACAACCACTTCGACATCTCGCTGGCCATGTTCACCCACGTGGCCGCCGCCGTGCCCGGCAAGGTCACGGCCATCGACACGCACTGGATCTGGCAGGACGGCCAGTACCTCACCCAGAACCCGCTGCAGATCAAGGGCGGCTTCGTCGAAGTGCCCAAGACCCCGGGCCTGGGCGTCACCGTGGACCGCGCCGCGCTGCAGCGCGCCAACGCCCTGTACCTGGAGCACGGCCTGGGCGCGCGCAATGACGCCATGGCCATGCAATACCTGATTCCCGGCTGGACCTTCGACAACAAGCGCCCCTGCATGGTCCGCTGACCCCTTCCTTCCGTTACCCCTTTCCCGGAGCACCTCATGTCCCGCTACGACAACCTCATCAACGGCCAATGGAAGGCCGCCGACGGCTACAGCGCCAACACCAACCCCAGCGACCTGTCCGATGTGATCGGCGAGTACGCCCAGGGCAATGCCGCCGATGTGGAAGCCGCCATCGCCGCGGCGGCCGCGGCCTTTCCCGCCTGGAGCACCTCGGGCATCCAGGCCCGCCACGACGCCCTGGACAAGATCGGCAACGAAATCCTGGCCCGCAAGGAAGAGCTGGGCGACCTGCTGGCGCGCGAGGAAGGCAAGACCCGTCCCGAAGCCATTGGCGAAGTCGGCCGTGCAGGCCAGATCTTCAAGTTCTTCGCGGGTGAATGCCTGCGCCTGGCCGGCGAAACCCTGCCCTCCGTGCGCCCCGGCATCGGCGTGGAAATCACGCGCGAGCCCGTCGGCGTGGTGGGCCTGATCACGCCGTGGAACTTCCCCATCGCCATTCCCGCCTGGAAGATCGCCCCGGCCCTGGCCTTCGGCAACTGCGTGGTCCTGAAGCCTGCCGACCTCGTGCCCGGCAGCGCCTGGGCGCTGGCCGACATCATTCACCGCTCGGGCATTCCGGCTGGTGTCTTCAACCTCGTCATGGGCCCGGGCCGCGTCATCGGTGATGCCCTGGTGCGCCACAGCGACGTGGCCGCCATCAGCTTCACCGGCTCCGTCGGCGTGGGCCGCGGCATTGCCCGCGCCTGCGTGGAAAGCGGCAAGAAGGTGCAGCTGGAGATGGGCGGCAAGAACCCGCAGATCGTGCTGGACGACGCCGACCTCACCCAGGCCGTGGAGCTGTCCGCGCAAAGCGGCTTCTACTCCACGGGCCAGCGCTGCACGGCATCGAGCCGCCTCATCGTCACCGACAGGATCTACCCCGCCTTCATCGAGGCCCTGCAGGCCCGCATGGCCAGGATCAAGGTGGGCGACGCCCGCGCCGCAGGCACCGACATGGGCCCCGTGGTCAGCCAGGCCCAGCTGGAGCAGGACCTGAGCTACGTGGAAATCGCCAAGGCCGAAGGCGCCGTGCTGGCTGCGGGTGGTGCAACGGCCGCATGCCACACCGGCAGCGGCAACAAGGGCTACTACATGGCGCCCACCCTGTTCGTGGACACACAAGCCGCCATGCGCATCAACCGCGAGGAAGTCTTCGGCCCCGTGGCCAGCGTCATCCGCGTCAAGGACTACGAAGAAGCCCTGGCCGTGGCCAACGACACGCCCTTCGGCCTGGCCGCAGGCATTGCCACCACCAGCCTCAAGCACGCCACCCACTTCAAGCGCCACAGCCAGGCCGGCATGGTCATGGTCAACCTGCCCACGGCCGGCGTGGACTACCACGTGCCCTTCGGCGGCCGCAAAGGCAGCAGCTACGGCCCGCGCGAACAGGGCCGCTATGCGCAGGAGTTCTATACGACGGTGAAGACGGCGTATACGCTGGCCTGAGGCTGAACCCAAAGCAGCCGCCAGGTGCTGGCGACTGCTTTCATCACTGACGCCATCCGCAACAAAACGATGCGGATGGCGTTTTTCATTCGTCGTTGCGCCCACAGTCAATTCTCGTGCGCGAAAGTGCAGACCGCCCCGTCCATTGCACCAGGGCCTTGCATAGCATCTTCCCCAACGTGAGAGCCGGCTTCAGCCGGCCGGTGTCCATACCGGAGGGAGACCATGGCAACAACTGCAAGAATTTCCGGCCCCGTGGGGCGTGCGGCAATGAACCATCCAAAAGACGTGTTCACTGTCCAGCAATTGCTCAACGGACATATGCAACGCGATCCCTGCCGCAAACTGCTAAAAGCTTTTTCAACATGTGCAACAGCCTGCGTTGCCACCGTATTGAGCGCATGCAGCAACCCCGACGAATACATGCCCGCAGGGCAATGGGAAGCAACAGAAGATTTGTATGTCTACACTACAAATGACCATCCGTTGAAAATTGCATTCGTTATAGAAAAAGGTGAGATTTGCGCTGTAAGCAAAAAACCCGTTATCAGAAAAGACTTGGGCTATTTACAGGTCTCATGCGCAAAGGGGAGTGGATGGGAGATAACAGGAAAATTCAAGAAATTGAGTGAATAAAATTATATACCTGGGCAGTCATCAAAAAATAAAGCGGTCATTCAAAAATCAGACAAAATGGCATGAAGTCAGTTCGGAATTGAATAGTCCAGAAAATAGAACCAACCTCAGAGAGATTATTCAATGAGAATAATCACCAACACTACCAGAATCATTTCCGCAATAGCATTGACCGCCTGCAGTTATAAGCCAACGGGTCAATGGGAGGCAATGGATACCGTGGATATTTATAAAAACAACGATCATCCCTTGATTGTCGCTTTCGTGTTGGAAAAAGGAGAGATATGTGCTGTCAGTGAAGAGATGATCATCCGAAAAGATCTCGGCTACACGCAGGTATCTTGTGCAAAAGGACGTGGATGGAATACATCAGGCAGGTTCAAGAAACTAACTGACCTAGATTGATTTGCAGAAACCCGGGGCGCAATGCCCCGGCAGGCCTGGCACAAGAAGGCCTGAATCAGCGCTGGAACGCCGCCGCAGCAGCCGCCATTCGCCGCAGATACGCCGGGTCTTCCTGCAGGCAATGCACGTGGTTGACCTCGTCCTCCACCAGTTCCTCCATCCGCTGCGCAGCCCCGCAAATGGCCTGCAGCGCATTGGCCACCACCTCCAGATTGCGGTAGCCCTCGGGCCGCTCCAGCCAGGCCAGCGCCATCTGGCCCAGGGAATACACCTCGCTGCTGCCCTGCAGCGTCAGCCGGCCGATCTCGGTCACGGCATGGCTCAACTGCTGCGGCGTGGGCTGGGTCAGGGTTGTGGAAGCGGTACTCATGGCGCAACCCTTCCCACGGCAGATGCGCGAGAGTGAGGCGCTTGGGTGACAGAGGGGAATGCAAAAGAAGAAATGCCGTGCATGGTTTCGTACTCCTTCGTGAGAACAAAAACCACCGGCCCGTGTTCTTACGCACAGACAGGTGGACGGGATGTTAAGAACACGAACGAAGCCGTGCGGACGCCCTTGCGGGTAGCCCCATCCCGTCCGTAACCGCAGGAACGCAGGCTTGCGCCCACGCTCCGGAAATCAGACGTGACAAGGCCTCCTTGACGGCGAGGCCGCACCGCTTCGTTTTGGGTGTTCTTACGCACCGGCCCCGGAACAGGGGGCTGCCGCGATGATAGAGGCTTTCAAGAGGGCAAGCGCCCCAGCACTCCAGGCCGAGCGCAGCGAAGGCCCGCACCCACTCCCCGTATGTCCGCGCCTGCGCCGTGGCGGTTGCGGGGTTGCAGTCCTGCCGCAGGACAGGACTGCTTCGTCATCTGACTCGCCGTGATTGTTTGAACGTAGCTCGCAGAGCGAAGTGAGTTTCACGGCGAACCCCGCAACCGCCACGGCGCAGGTGGCCCCGCAGCGCAGCGAAGGTGAGATAGCCCCCTGATTCCCCGGCCCCGTCCTATCGCTTATCTTTGAAGATAGGAACAGGACTGTGCATATGACTAGGCATACGGAGTCAGTAGAGGTAGTCGTGAAGGACCAGCGCCGCAGGCGCTGGTCTCTCGCAGAGAAGGCGGCGCTGGTGCGCCGAACCTACGAACCAGGCATGAGCGTGTCATTGGTCGCTCGGCAGGAAGGCGTTTCGGCTGGACTGCTGTTCCAGTGGCGCAAGCTCGAACGGCAAGGTGCTTTGACCGCCGTCTCCGCTGGCGAGGCAGTCGTGCCCGCATCCGAACTGGCGGCTGCTCGCGCGGAAATCGCCAAGCTGCAGCGCGTGCTCGGCAAGAAAACCTTGGAGAACGAAATCCTCAAGGAAGCCGTGGAGTACGCCGCAGAAAAAAAGTGGATTGCGCGCTCGCCCTTGTTGCCCGGGGACGACCAGTGAAGACGGTTTGCCGGACGATGGGGCTGGCGCGCTCGCATGTGCGCGACCTGCTTGGGCGCGGTGAAGACTGGACCGATGGCCGCAGCCATCGCACACCCAGCGACGATGCCGGGCTGCTCGCCGAACTGCGCCAGCAAATTGCCGACTTGCCCAGCTATGGCTACCGACGTGCCTGTGCCTTGGTGAACCGCCAGCGTGCGGCACGGGGCGCCCCGAGGGTCAATGCCAAACGCGTCTATCGCGTCATGGCACAAGCCGCTCTGCTGCTGCCCAAGGCGCCTCGCCGGCGCCAGTCCGCACGCTCGCATGAGGGCCGTGTTGCGGTCTCGCGCAGCGACCTTCGATGGTGCTCCGATGGTCTGGAAATCAAGTGCGATTCAGGTCAGACTGTGACGGCCACCTTCACCAAGGATTGCTGCGACCGTGAGGTGATGGCTTGGCGCGCGTGGGAGGGCAAAGGGCTGCCAGGTGAGCCGGTACGCGAGATGCTCATCGAGGCCGTGGAGCGCCGCTTCGGCTCGGTCGAAGCGGTCCCGCAGGGCCAGGAGTTGGAGTTCCTCAGTGACAACGGCGGTGCCTACATCGCCGCCGAAACGAGGGCGCTGGCACGCGCGCTGGGCCTGAAGCCCATCAACACTCCCGTCTGCAGCCCGCAGAGCAACGGCATGGCCGAGAGCTTCGTCAACACCTTCAAGCGCGACTATGTGGCGCGCATGGACCTGAATGACGCGCAGACGGTACTGGCGCAACTGCCTGCGGCCTTCGAGCACTTCAACGAGGTGCATCCGCATTCTTCGCTGAAAATGCGGTCGCCTCGGGAGTTCAGGCGGCAACAGGCTGCAGGGGCTGACCAGCTGCTTTATTGCGAATAGGGTGGGGTCGGGAATACGGGGGCGACATCAAAGGGGTCGCGGACATCCGGGTTGTACGTGTCAAGGACATGGGTAACAACTCAGCTCACAGACATGGGTAACACTTCAAGCTCACATAGTCCTTCTGGGGTCCTCGCACATCCTCTTCGTTGAAGCAGCCCAGTCGCACCGGCCCCAGATACACATCCCACTGGCCAGCGGCCACTTCCTGCATCCCGATCCACTGCCCCGCCAGCAGGTAGCCTATGTAGACCCGCAGCGCTCGCCAGTAAATCAAGCCGTTGTGGCTGACTCGAACTCTTTCCCAATGCTTCGGGTACTGCAGCTCGGGTAGCTTTGAGGGGTATGGCCTGGCCGAGTCGCTGTAGTGCTGGGCCGGCATGCTTTGCTGCAAGGCCTCATGCGGGCGCTGCTGGTTGTAGTGCTCCACAAAGGCATCGAGCTGCATCTGCAATGCCGCTTTGTCCGCCGCAGGCTCTTTGCCCAGGGCATGCTTGAGCGTGCGGTGCATCCGCTCGTGGCGACCGTTTTGCTGTGGCTTGCCCCTCTCGATGCGCTCCGGCCTGATGCCCAGCCTTATCCACCATATCGCCAGGCGTGACAGGCCCGCCACGCCAGTAGTCGCGAACGGCGGACCGTTGTCACTGCGTATGCGCTCGGGCAGTCCGTATTGCCGAAACACCTGTTCAAAGCTGCGTTTGGCATCCTCGTAGTTGGGGCTGTCGTAGACATGCACGGCCAGCAAATAGCGGCTGGCGTGGTCCATGATGGTCAATGGATAGCACCAGTGACCATCGGCTGTCTTGAACTGGCCTTTGTAGTCTGCACTCCATTGGGCTGCTTGCTCGTTCGCAAGGGCTGGGCCGTAGGCACCGAGCGTCTGCGTACACGCCTGCTGCAAACAAGCCCCTCAGCCTTCAGCACGTTGTAGATGGTGGTTTTGCTGGGTGTCTCCTGTGGGCCCCAACGCTGCAGGAGCAAAGCGTGCAGCTTCTTGGGCCCCATCTGTGACCTTTGCTGCGTGCGCAGCTCAATGATGGCCCGGCGCTGTGCATAGCTGATCGCCTGATTGTTCCCGTGGGGCCTGCGACTGCGTTCTTGCAATCCATCCATGCCCAGTTGGCGGTAACGCTCAACCCACTTGTAGGCCGTCTTGCGGCTGATGCCGTAGCGCCTGCACAGCTCGCTCAGCGGCACGCCACTGCGCAGATGGTCGGCTATGAAGAGCAGTTTCTCGTCCATGGGTGCGCACTCCTTCCAGGGCATGGTGATCGCTCCTTGGCTGCTGTTGGCTCCAGCTGCCAAGCTTGGATCTGTTACCTATGTCCTTGTACTGATGTGTCACCTATGAGTGTGAGTCGTACCGGTCGCCTTCTTTGATCTGACCTTTCTTGGCGAATCAAGAAAGGGCAGTCGGCTGCCGGGCCGAGACCCGGCCTCGAAAAACAACCACCCGGCAGGGGCAAAAGATTGCACCTAAGCCAAAAGCAACAAGGTGGGCGGGAGTTAAGAACATGTGCAAGGCATGCGGACGCCCTTACGGGTAGCCCCATCCCGCCCCAAACCCAAAGACAGCCGGGTCCCCAAAACCCCAGCCATCAAACCCCGGTCACGGATAGTAGCTCCCGCATCACTTCAGCAAATCACTTCAGAAAAACAGCACCCGCACCCAAGGCGCCACCACCACATTCAACGCCCCCGCAATCATCATCACCAACGAAGCAACCACCGCCTGCACATCCCCAAACTGCCGCGCCTTCGCCACCCCGCTGCCATGCGCGGCACCGCCCAGAATGGCGCCCGCAGCCAGCTTGCTGCGCACGTGCGGCAGCAGCCGCAGGATGGTCTCGCCCATGAGCATGCCGCTGACGCCCGTGAGCAGCACGAACAGCGCGGCCAGGTCGGTGGGCCCGCCCAGCACGCGCTCGGCCTCGATGGCGAAGGGGGTGGTCACCGAGCGCACGGCCAGGCCCTTTTGCAGGTCCACGGGCAGTCCGAAGGCCTGTGCGAACCAGATGGTGGTGGCAATGGACACGCCACTGGCCACGAGCACGCCGGTGGCGATCGACATCCAGTGCTTGCGCAGCAAGTGGCGGTTTTCGTGCAGGGGCAGCGCAAAGGCCACCGTGGTGGGGCCCAGCAGCCAGACCAGCCAGTGCGTCTGGGCGATGTACTGCGGGTAGCGCACATGGGTCAGCAGCGCCAGCGCGATCAGCACCATGGGCGTGGCGACGATGGGCATGAGCAGCGGATGCGGATGGCGGCGGTACACGCGCTTGTTGGCCGCATAGCAGGCCAGCGTGGCCAGCAGCGACAGCAGGCCTATGGCCTGGTCGGACATGGCGTTCACTCCTGCTCCCTGTGCAGCCCGGCGCGCGTGGAGCGGCGCCGGGCCAGCCACAGCTCCAGCCGGTAGACGCGGTCCACGGCCAGCGCCGTGGCGGCCATCACGCAGGCCGTGCTGGCCACGATGACGCCCAGGATGCGCAGGCCCTGGTGCTGGATCAGGTCGGTGTATTCGGTGACGACCAGCATGGCGGGCACGAAGAACAGCAGCATCTCGGCCAGCAGCCAGTTGGTGCCGCCCTGCAGCCAGCGGGCCTTGACCAGCCCGCTGAACAGGCCCACGGCCAGCAGCGCGAAGCCGATCAGCCCAGCCGGCATGCCCCAGCCGAAATGGGCGCGCACGGCCTCCATGGCCACCCACAGCGCACTGAGCAGCCCCACCTGCAGCACGCCGCGCAGCAGCGGCCAGCAGCGGTGCAGCAGACCCTGAAACACCTGCGGCCGCAGGACGGGCGTGGCGGAAATCTTTGACATGGGGCAATCCTAGGGTTTGCACTCAGATTCGTAAAATGAATAATTTCCATTTTTCCCATGCATAAAAGGAATCCTCATGGACCTGCGCGCGCTGCGCTACTTTGTCGAGGTGGTGCGCTGCAACAGCTTCACGCGTGCGGCCGAGGCGCTGCATGTGACCCAGCCCACCATCAGCAAGATGGTGCGGGCGCTGGAGGAGGAGCTGGGCGGCCCGCTGCTGCTGCGCGAGGGGCGCGGTGTGCAACTGACCGACGCAGGCCAGGTAGTCCACGCGCGCGGCCTGCAGGTGCTGGAGCAGTCACGCCAGCTGCTGCAGGAGGTGGCCGAGGTGGACGGCATTGCGCGCGGCAGCCTGAGCGTGGGCATCATGCCCACGGCCGGGCACTACATGGCGCCCGTGATCGCGCGCTTTCAGCAACTGCATCCGGGCGTGGAACTGCATGTGCAGGAGCAGGGCGCACGCGCCCAGCGCCAGCTGCTGCTGGACGGCAAGCTGGACATGGCGCTGGGCCTGCACGGCGCGGGCGAGGCGGGTGGCGACCTGGCCGGAGAGGGCCTGGAGTACTGCACCATCGCCCACCAGAAGACACGCGTGGCCTTTGCCGCGCACGAGGTGCCCGACCCGAACGCACCCGTGCACTGGAGCGAGCTGGCCCGGCGGCCCTTTGTGTTCTACACCTCGGACTTCGCCCTGCACCAGGCCGTGCTGGAGCATTGCGCGGCGGCAGGCTTCAGCCCACAGGTGCGGCTGCAGACGCGCTACTGGGACTTCATCGGCGACCTGGTGGCAGAAGGCGTGGGCGTGGCCGTGATGTTCGAACATGTGATCGCGCGGTTCGACCCCCGGCGCGTGTCCAGCCGCCCGCTGGTGGGGCCTGAACTGCACTGGGACGTGGTGCAGCTGTGGCGCAGCGGCTATCTGTCACGCGCGGCGAGGGCCTGGCTGGAGTGCGTGCGTGCGGTCTATCCCGACGACAATCGCTGAGTCCATGCAACCCAGAAAACGCCCACCCTTGCGCCCTTTTGCAGGCCCGGCCCTGCGCGCCCGACCCGCCTTCGCCGACCGGCCCGACACCGGCCCCTCACGCCTGCTGTGCTTCAACAAGCCCTACGGCGTACTCAGCCAGTTCACCCCCGAGGGCCGCTGGCGTGGCCTCAAGGAATACATCGACGTGCCGGGCGTGCATGCGGCAGGCCGGCTCGACGCCGACAGCGAAGGACTGCTGCTGCTGACCAATGACGGCCCGCTGCAGGCGCGCATTGCCGATCCGCGCTTCAAGATGGAGAAGACCTACTGGGTACAGGTCGAGGGACTGCCCGACGAGGCCGCGCTGCAGGCCCTGCGCCAGGGCGTGCAGCTCAACGACGGCATGACGCTGCCCGCGCAGGCGCGCCGGCTGGAGCCGCCGCCCGTGCTGTGGCAGCGCGACCCGCCCATCCGCGTGCGCCAGAACATTCCCGACTGCTGGATCGAACTGGTCATCCGCGAAGGCCGCAACCGCCAGGTGCGCCGCATGACGGCGGCCATTGGCCACCCCACGCTGCGGCTGGTGCGCGCGGCCATCGGACCCTACACGCTGGACGGCCTGGAGCCCGGCCAGTGGAAGGACGTGGAGCCCGCCTAAGGCTCCGGATTGTCGGGAAGTGCCACAGCCTGCCAGCGCTGCAGGCCGAGCCACGGATGAAAGCGCCGCGCCTCGCCCACCTCCACGCGCTCCACGCTGCCGGCCAGCAGCGGCCACAGGCGCTGCAATTGCGCCGAGCGCTGCTGCGTGCAGCGCCGCGCGCGGGCCAGCAGCTCGCTGCCCTGGCCTAGCAGGCGCGACAGCTCGCGCAGGCGCGGTGGCGGCAGGCATTGGGCGCTGGCCAGCATCAGCCAGGACGGTGCCTGGCCCGCCTGGGCGGGGCCGCTGGCGGCGAACTGCTCCAGCAAAGCGACATGGGCGCTGAGCAGGGGCGCGGGTGGCTTCTCGGCCAGCATGATCTCCAGCAGCCTGCCCTCGATGCGCCAGCGGGCGGGCACCACGGCATGCTCTACCGAGTTGCCGAAGCGCGTGGACTGGCGATGGCGGACGGCACGGCTGCCCTGCTCCAGCAAGGGCTGCAGCAGTTCGGCCAGGGCCTGCTCGCGCTGCGCCGTGGGCGCTTCGGCCAGCGTGATGCGCAGCGGCACGGCCTCGTAGCCGCGCAGCTGGTCGCGCCAGGCCATCCAGCCCGCCGTGTCGGGGCTGCCCAGCAGCAGGGCGAGGAAGGCGCCCAGGCCGGCCAGGGCCGATCCGGTCCACCAGGACACCTGCACAGGCTGCCGCCCGGCGATCAGCCAGCCCGTCAACCAGACCAGCGCCCCGGCGCAGGTGGCCGCCAGCAGGCCCATGCCGAAGGCGAGGAAGGGCGCGCCATCGAGCCGGTCGGGCAGCAGCACCAGCATGGCCACGCAGGCCGCGCCGGCGCACAGCGCAACGGCCCACCAGCCCGCCACGGGCAGGGTGCGCGCGGTGCGTCCCGTGAGACCCGTACGGCCGGCCAGTGCCAGCAGCAGCAGGGCCACCACCGCGCCAGCGGTCAGCGCAATGAACAAGGGCGCAAACACCCACAGCGCCAGCAGCCCGAGGACCGCCGATACCGCAAGCGACAGCGCCAGCATGATCAGGCCTTCTTGAGGAACTCCGACTTGAGCAGCATGGAGCCCAGTTCGGTCTTGCAGTCCACGTTGTGGCCGTCGGCGCCATCGACCAGGCGGATGCCCTTGATCTTGCTGCCCTTCTTGAGCACGGTGGACGATCCCTTGACCTTGAGGTCCTTGACCAGGATCACGGCGTCGCCGTCGGCCAGCGCATTGCCGTTGGCGTCGCGCGCGATGCCGTCGCCAGCGGCGGCTTCGCCGGACTCTTCTTCGGCCTGCATGGGCCATTCGAAGGCGCAGTCGGGGCAGATGTAGCTGGTGGCGTCGGGATAGGTGTTTTCAAGGCCGCACTGGGGGCAGGCGGGAGTGGTCTGGGGCATGGGATGGACAGATTCGGTGAAGACAAAGGGGCGCGGCGGGCGCGCCGTACCTGGCGATTGTCGCCCCTGCCCCCGCAGGCATGCCCCGGCAAACCCGAGCGGCCTGCTACGCTGCGCGCCACTCTTTGCTTTTTCCCCATGGATACGCTGACCCCCTTGCGCGCCTTCCGGCGCATCGTAGAACTAGGCTCCATCGCCAAGGCGGCCGACGCGCTGGACCTGTCCTCGGCCGCGCTGAGCAAGCAGCTGCGCGCGCTCGAAGCCCATCTGGGCGCCGTGCTGCTGCAGCGCACCACGCGCCGCATGAGCCTGACCGACACGGGCCAGGCCTACTACGCAGAGTGCTGCAGGCTGCTTGATGAATTCGATGCGCTGGAGCAGTCGGTGCGCGCACAGTCGCAGCAGGTGGCCGGCCGGCTGCGCGTGAATGCGCCGCTGTCGTTTGCGCTGAGCACGCTGGCACCGCTGCTGGCGCGCTTCATGCAGCGCCATCCGCAGCTGCAGATCGACCTGTCCATGGAAGACCGGCTGGTGGATGCGGTGGGCCAGGGCTTCGATGTGTCCATCCGCCTGAGCGCGGAGCTGGCGGACTCCTCGCTGATCGCGCGGCGCCTGGCCTCGCTGTCGCAGATGCTGTGCGCGGCCCCTTCCTATCTGCAGGCGCATGGCCGCCCGGCCAGTGCCGCCGCGCTGCGCGGCCATGCGCTGCTGAACTACAGCCTGGCGCATGCGCCCCGCGAAGCGGGCGAGAGTCCCCAGGCGCCGTCCGAGGCGCGTGCCAACGTCAACAACAGCCTGATGCTGCGCGACCTGCTGGTGGCGGGCCTGGGCATTGGCGCCCTGCCCTCGTTCCTGGCGCGGCCGGCGATTGCGGCAGGCCAGCTGGTCGCACTGGACCTTGCGGACCAGGCGGCGCAGGCCCGCCATGTCTACGCGGTCTATCCCACGCAGCGCCACCTGCTGCCCAAGGTGCGCGCCTTCGTGGACTTCCTGGCCGAGGAGCTGCCTGCCGCCATGGGCGAGGATTGTTGACGCCGCGTTAAGAGTTCCTCAAGCGCACGCCCCTTTTTCGCGCCGGGCCTGCGGCCTACGCTTGCCGTCCATCACAGCCATGAAGGACACAAGCATGACGCAATGCAATGATTTTTCCTGCGCCCTGCCCGCGCAGGATGCGGCGGCGCCCTCGCCGCAGCAGGCCCTGCAGGCGGCGCCCGCAGCGGCGCCTGCGGTCGCCCCCGCCATCGACTTCTTCCATGACGTGGTCTGCGGCTGGTGCTACGTGATGTCGCCACGCCTGCGCCAGGTGGCGCGCGAGCTGGGCCTGCGCGTGCGCCACCGCAGCTTCGTGCTGCAGGCCTCGCGCGCCGAGATGGTGGCGGCCTTCGGCTCCATGGAGCGCGCCAAGCAGGTCATCCTGGAGCACTGGCAGGCCTGCGCGGAGCATGACGACGAGGACCGCATCGACATCGAGGGCATGCGCCGCGAGGCCTTCGAGTACCCCAGCGGCATGGCCGGCGCACTGGCCTGCCAGGCGGCCCAGATCCTGGGCGGCGATGACGCGCACTGGGATCTGTTCGACGCCATCCAGCATGCCCACATGAGCGAGCACCGCAACATCGGCGACGCCGAAGTGCTGCTGGACATCGCCACGCGCACAGGCTTCGAGCGCAATGCCTTCGCGGGCTGCATGGAAGGCGCCCAGGCGCTGGAGCAGGTGCGCCAGGACCGCGCGCTGGCGCAGCGCATGGGCCTGCGCTCCATTCCCACGCTGATCGCGCCGCGCCTGCCGCCGCTGCAGACCCAGTCGCTGGCTGCGCTGCGCGAACGCCTGCACTTCCTGGCGGCCTGAGCGCCCCCGTCTTTGCTTTTTTCACCGGCGTTTTTCCGCCTTCCCTCGCGCGCGGCATGCGCGCCCTTTTTCAGCAGACCAAGGACTCTTGCATGACTCTCCAACGCTTCGCTCGCCGCATGGCGCTGCCCTCTCTCGTGATCGCCCTGGCCACCGCCTTCGCGGGCACAGCCGCCCAGGCCCATGGCGGCCACGAGCCTCCGGCCGGCGCACGCCAGGACGTGGGCACCAGCCCCTGGGGGCCGGCCGACGAGATCGGCCGCCTGAACCTGATCACGCCGGCCTCGCGCGCGGCCATCCTGCAGCGCATCACGGGCGGGCAGGTCTATGACCTGGCCACCGAGTACTACGTGGGCATGCCCAGCTGGCAGGACGCGGGCGATCCGCACTACCAGTTCTGGATGACGCACACGCCGCGCGGCACCGTGGTGGACGATCCCATGAACGTGGGCAAGGACATGAACGCCACGCGCAGCTACACGGGCACGGCGTTTTCCATGTACAGCCACACGGGCACGCACATCGATGCGCTCAACCACTTCGGCATACGCGGCAGGATCTGGAACGGCTTCAGCGCCGACCAGCATCTGGGCGACCGGGGCTGGCAGCGCACGGGCATAGAGAAATTCCCGCCGCTGGTGGCGCGCGGCGTGCTGATCGACGTGGCGGCCGCCAAGGGCCTGGAGATGCTGCCCGACCAGTACCGCATCACGCGCCAGGACCTCAAGGATGCGCTGGCACGCCAGAAGGTGACGCTGCAGGAGGGCGACATCGTGCTGGTGCGCACGGGCCGCATGAAGCTGTACGGCCAGCCCCTGGCCTACATGGCCAAGCCGCCGGGCCTGGGCCTGGATGCCGCGCGCTTCCTGGTGGAGGAAGGCGGCGCCATGATCGTGGGCGCCGACACCCTGAGCCTGGAGACGTTCCCGTCCGAGGTGGACGACGACTACGTACCGCTGCACAGCTACCTGCTGGCGCAAAAGGGCGTGCCCATCATGGAGCTGGTGGCGCTGGACGATCTGTCGCGCGACAAGGTCTACGAGTTCGCCTTCATCGGCGGCCCGCTCAAGATCCGCGGCGGCGACGCCGCGCCGCTGCGGCCCATCGCCATCCCGGTGCGCTGAGCGGGGCAAGACGAGATTTCTTGAGCTTGACCTCGAAACTCCCGCGCCCCCAAGGCGAGGGACACCGAGCAAGGGCCGCCCCGCAGCAAGGGTGTCGTCCCCCTCCGAAGAGAGGGGGAAGGCGCGAAGCGACTCAGGGGGTGATCACAGACTCGTGCCCATTTTGCTGAGGAAGCGCTCGCAGGCGTCGAGCTGGGCCAGCTCGACGAACTCGTCGGGCTTGTGCGCCTGCTCGATGGAGCCGGGGCCGCAGACCACGGTGGGAATGCCGGCGTTGTGGAACAGGCCGGCCTCGGTGCCGTAGGCCACCTTGCGCTTTTCCTGGTCGGCGGTCAGCGCGCGCACCAGCTGGGTGATGGCGGCTTCTTCCGAGGCTTCCAGCGCGGGCGCGCTGGCGCCGGTCTCGATCTCGATGCGCGCGTCGGCGAATTCGGCGCGCATGCGCGGCAGCAGTTCGTCGCGCACATAGGACTCGACCTGGGCCTGGATGCCATCCACCGACATGCCGGGCAGGTTGCGGAATTCATAGGCGAATTCGCACAGCTCGGGGATGGTGTTGACCGCGATGCCACCCTGGATCTGGTTGGTGGTCATGGTGGTGAAGGGCACGTCGAAGAATTCGTCGTAGGGGCCGTGCGCCTTGAAGTGGTCGGCGATGTCCCGGATACGACAGATCAGCCGCGCCGCGTACTCGATGGCATTGCTGCCGCGCGGCGTGAGCGACGAATGCGCGGCCTTGCCGTGCACGCGGCAGCGGTAGAGGTTGATGCCCTTGTGCGCCACCACCACCTGCATGCTGGTGGGCTCGCCGACCACGCAGCCGTCGAAGCGCGCGCCCTCGGCCTTGAGCTGGTTGATCATCACGGGCGCGCCCGCGCAGCCGATTTCCTCGTCGTACGAGAACGCCAGGTGCACGGGCCTGGCGCGCTGCGTGGCCAGGAATTCGGGCACCAGCGCCAGCGAGGCGGCGATGAAGCCCTTCATGTCGCAGCTGCCGCGACCATACAGGCGCCCGCCCTTTTCGGTGAGCGCAAAGGGGTCGGTGCTCCACTGCTGGCCATCGACCGGAACCACGTCGGTATGGCCGGACAGCACGATGCCACCCTGCGTTTCGCCGTTGTGGGCCGGCAAAGTGGCGAAGAGATTGGCCTTGGCGCCGTCCGGAGAGTGGAACAATCGGGCACTCACGCCCAGCGTGGCCAACTCATCGCGTACACACTCGATCAGCGCCAGGTTGGAGTTGCGGCTGGTGGTGTCGAATGCGACCAGTGTTTCCAGCCAGTCGCGGGTGTTTTTCCAGGTAGTCATGTGGTTCCATCTGCGCCATGGCCTGCGCCGCCCTTCGTGGACGACGCAGGCCATGGCATAGGCATTGCATATGGCGAAGCAGTGTACGCCCGGGTTGCGGCCCGGGCAGGCACGCCGACCCATGCCCCGGGCGTGACTGCCGTCTTTTCAATCCCTTTTCGGAAATGGACCCTGCTTTGACCAAGCAAACCGTCTCGACCCGCAACATCGTGGCTGCCGTCATCGGCAACGCGCTGGAGTGGTATGACTTCCTGGTGTTCGCCTTCATGACACCCATCGTCGCCAAGCTGTTCTTCCCCAGCAATCCCGACAATCCGGACGACAACATCAACCGCATCCTGATGACCACGGCCGTGTTCGGCGTGGGCTTTTTCATGCGGCCCGTGGGCGGCATCCTGCTGGGCCTGTACGGGGACCGCAAGGGCCGCAAGGCGGCCATGGTGATGGTGACGGGCCTGATGGCGGTGGCGATCGCGCTGATCACGCTGGCGCCCACGTATGCGGCGGTGGGCATCCTGGCGCCGCTGTTCATCGTGCTGGCGCGGCTGCTGCAGGGCTTTGCGGCCGGCGGCGAGTTCGGCACGTCCACGGCACTGCTGATCGAGCTGGCACCGCCCGGCAAGCGCGGCTTCTATGGCTCCTGGCAGATGGCCGGCCAGATGCTGGCCCTGCTGATCGGCGCGGCCACGGGCACGCTGATCACCGAGATCTTCACCGAGGAGGAACTGATGGCCTGGGCCTGGCGCGTGCCCTTCGCCGTGGGCCTGCTGATCGTTCCGGTGGCGCTGTACATCCGCCGCCATGTGGAGGAGCCCGAGGTCTTCAAGGAAATGCAGGCCGCGCAGGCCAGCGGCAAGGCGCGCCAGATCGGCATCATGGAGATGCTGCGCACGCATGCGCGCGAGACGCTGGTGGGCATGGGCCTGGTGGTCACGGCCACGGTGTCCATCTACATCACCTTCACCTATCTGGTGACCTATGCCACGGTGACGCTGAAGCTGCCCATGCGCGATGCCTTCATGGTGCAGATGGCCGGCGCCGCGCTGATGGTGGTGATCATGCCGTTCTTCGGCGCCCTGTCTGACCGCGTGGGCCGCCGCATGCTGACCATCGGCTCGCTGATCGGCTACCTGGTCGTGCTCTACCCGCTGTATGCCTGGCTGACCGACGGCCCCACGGTGCAGAAGCTGCTGATCACCCAGCTGGTGGTCTGCGTGTTCGTGGCCGTGTTCTTCGGCGTGTTCAGCACGGTGATGGCCGAGCTGTTCCCGCCCCAGGTGCGTTCGGCCGGCATGTCCATGGCCTACAACGTGGCGGTGATGATCTTCGGCGGCTTCGCGCAGTTCATCGTGACCTGGCTGATCCGCTCCACGGGCTCGCCCATGGCGCCGGCCTTCTATGTGATGTTCGGCGTGACGCTGGGCCTGTTCGCGGCCTTCTTCATCAAGGACCGCGCTCTGGAGCGCAACCTGCGCTGATCCCGGTGCGGTGCGCAAGGCACCGCGCCCGCGCATGCCGCGCATGCCCCGCCACGGGGCCTGCGCCCCGCCCGCGCACCCGCCTGCGCACCATGCGCGGGCATGACGGCCACCCGCCCTGCACCACGGCGGGGAGGCCCGCCCGCATCGGCGGATTTCATGCAGAAAAAGTCAGGGCTGATGCTCTCTGGAGTGCCGCAAATCTGCAGGGAATACCCTCTGCTGGCACGCGTTTCGCTTGTCTACATTCTTGCATGCAAGTTGTAAATCCACTTGCATACAAGATTCCACAACTTGCGAAAGACGACTATGCGCCGCTTTGCCAGATCACTGTTCGGACAGGTGGTGATCGCACTCATCCTGGGTGTGCTCGCCGGAATATTGGCCCCTGAATGGGCCGTGAAGCTCAAGCCCCTGGGCGATGGCTTCATCAAGCTCATCAAGATGATCATTCCCGTGCTGGTGTTCTGCGTGGTGGTGCACGGCATCGCGGGCGCAGGCGACCTCAAGCGCGTGGGCCGGGTCGGCGTCAAGTCGCTGATCTACTTCGAGGTGCTGACCACTATCGCCCTGGTGCTGGGCCTGGTGCTGGCCTTCGTGTTCCAGCCCGGCGCGGGCATGAACGTGGACCCGAGCAAGCTCGACGCCTCGGCCATGAGCGCCTACGCCAGCAACGCCGACAAGCTGACCAGCGGCGGCACGGTGGACTTCCTGATGAAGCTCATCCCCACCACCGTGGTGCAGGCCTTTGCCACGGGCGACGTGCTGCAGGTGCTGCTGTTCGCCGTGCTGTTCGGCTGCGCGCTGACCATGCTGGGCGAGCGCGGCGCGCCCGTGCATGCGCTGATCGACACGCTGTCGAACGTGCTGTTCAAGATCATGGGCATCCTCATCAAGCTGGCGCCGCTGGGCGTGCTGGGTGCAATCTCGTTCACCGTGGGCCAGTACGGCATCGGCTCGCTCAAGCAGCTGGGCATGCTGGTGCTGCTGTTCTACGTGGCGGTGATCTTCTTCGTCTTCGTGGTGCTGGGGCTGGTGATGCGCTTTTCGGGCTTCAGCCTGATCAAGCTGCTGCGCTACCTGCGCGAGGAGCTGATGGTGGTCTTCGCCACCACCTCCTCGGACAGCGTGCTGCCCCAGATCATGGCCAAGCTGCGCAACATGGGCGTGCGCGACTCCACCGTGGGCCTGGTGATTCCCACGGGCTACTCGTTCAACCTGGACGCCTTCTCCATCTACATCACGCTGGCGGCCGTGTTCATCGCCCAGGCCACGAACACGCCCATCGGCATGGCCGACCTGCTGACCATCCTGGCGATTGCGCTGGTGACCTCCAAGGGCGCGCACGGCGTGCCGGGCTCGGCCATCGTGGTGCTGGCGGCCACGCTGCATGCGATTCCGGCCATCCCCGCCATCGGCCTGGTGCTGGTGCTGTCGGTGGACTGGTTCATGGGCATTGCCCGCGCGCTGGGCAACCTGATCGGCAACTGCGTGGCCACCGTGGCCATCGCGGCCTGGGAAGGTGACATCGACCGCGAGCGCGCCCATGCCGTGCTCAACGGCCTGGCCGACAATCAGGGGCCCGACGCCGAGCCCTCCGGCGCCGCCGCCGTCCCCGCAACCGTGACTCCTGCCCACCCTGCAACGCAATGACACCTGTAAGCCCCCAGCACATCGCCGAGCGCGTCGTCGAAGCCATCCTGGCCCAGAAACTGGCGCCCGGCGAACGGCTGGGGGAGCAGGAGCTGGCCGACAACTTCGCGGTCAGCCGCACCATGGTGCGCGAGGCGCTGATGCAGCTGCAGGCGCGCGGCTTCGTGCAGGTGCAGCCCCGGCGCGGCTGGTACGTGGTCCAGCCCTCGGCCGAGGAGGCGCAGGACGCCTTCGCGGCGCGCCGCATCATCGAGACCGGCATCCTGGGCGAGGCCGGCCGCCCCCTGCAAAGCGTGATCGGCCAGCTGCGCCGCCACATCGCCCAGGAGCAGGAAGCCATTGCCGGCGCCGACGCGGCCACGCGCGCCTTCCTGCTGGCCGACTTCCACGTCTGCCTGGCCGAGCAGATGGGCCACCGCCTGCTGGCGCTCACCCTGCGCGACCTCACGGCCCGCACCACGCTGGCGGCCACATTGTTCCAGTCCACGCACAGCGCCAGCCAGTCCTGCGCCGAGCACGAACGCATCGTCGAGGCGCTGGAGCGCGGCGATACCGAGGGCGCCAAGGCCCTGCTGCTGGAGCACATCGGCACGGTGGAACGCTCGCTGGAGATCCGCCCGCCCGAGGCGCCCGACGCCAGCGACCGCCTGCGCGCCACGCTGGCGCCCCTGTTCGGGGGATAACCCTGTGTCGGAGGGTCGGCAAATTTCCGTCGACCGTCGCTAAAACGCCAATCTGGGTCATACGGGACGCACTGTCATGGTGCCGACACGGCTGACTGCATACGCTGCTGAGTTGGCGCATTGCGCGCCGTTCATCAACCCACCACTGCTTCGGATATGACCCAACGTCCTATGTCCTTTTCCCGCACTCCCCTGCTCGCGTCCCTGTGCGCGGCTGCAGTCCTCACGGCCTGCGGCGGTGACGGCGGCTCGTTCTACCTCACGCTCGACGGAAAGCAGCCCCAGGTGATCGCCCACCGCGGCTTCTCGGGCAAGTTCCCGGAGCAGACGCGCATGGCCTACGAGGCCGCCGCCGATGCAGGCGCGGACATGCTCGAACTCGACATGCACATGACGAAGGACTGCCAGCTGGTCGCCCGCCACAACGCCTGGCTCAGCGACAGCACCAACGTGGCCGACGTAGCCAAGACCAATGCCGAAGTGGCACGCCGCCAGCGCACCACGGCCGGCGTGCTGGTCAACGTGAAGTACCCCGCCGTGCCTGCCAACGGCCCCTCGCAATACCTGAGCGACCAGCTCGATGCCAACGATCCCAAGTCCGTGCTCAAGGCCCTGGTGGTCGATGGCGAGGACCATCGCAACGACTGGTCCATCAGCGACTTCACGCTGCAAGAGCTGCGCAGCTGGCTGACCGGCACCATCCTGGACAACCGCAGCGAGCGCCCCACCGAGTGGAACGGCAAGCTGCCCCTGATCAGCGCCCAGGACGTGCTGGACATCGCCGCCGCCAAGGGCAAGGCCCTGGGCCGCACCATCCCCGTCTACGCCGAGACCAAGAACCCCTACTGGAACAACCAGCAGGCGATCGCCAACGGCTGCGGCGCGCCCGGCTCGCGCCCGTTTGAAGACGCGGTGATCAAGCTGCTGGACCAGAACAAGCTCAACGCCAAGGACTCGGCCATCTACATCCAGAGCTTCGACCCGGCCAGCCTCAAGTACCTGCGCCAGGCCGGCATGAAGGCCAAGGGCGTGCAGCTGATCGACGGCAACGACTTCAGCCTGCGCGACGGCTCCATGGTCTACATCACCAACGATGAGTGGACCTTCATCAGCGGCCGCCCCTACAGCTGGACCCTGGCCGGCGACGCCCGCACCTTCGCCGCCATGCTCACGCCCGCAGGCCTGGCCGACATCAAGACCTATGCAGACGGCATCGGCCCCTGGAAGCCCCAGGTCCTGGCCCACTCCGTCGTGCCCTACAAGGACGGCGCCGGCCTCAAGGACGTGAACACCGTCAAGGACACGGGCCTGATCCGCGACGCCCACAAGGCCGGCCTGATCGTGCACAGCTTCACCTTCCGCAACGAGCCGGGCCGCCTGGCCGGCCTGTACAAGGGCGACCCCGTGCAGGAATACCTGACCTACTACCGCCTGGGCATCGACGGCGTGTTCACCGACTTCACGGACACGGCCGTGGCGGCGCGCAAGGCGTACAACAAGGAAATCGGGCTCTGATCGAGCGCTGAATGCCGCTGCGGCGGCGTCCATGAAAAAGCCAGGGCATGCCCTGGCTTTTTTCTTGCAACGCGCGGCACCAGTCCGCGCGGACAAACGTTCTCACCCCAGATTCGGCGCCAGCAACCGGCGCAGTTCCTCGATGTCCATGCCCCGGCGCGCGGCCATGTCGGCGAGCTGGTCCTCGCCGATCTCGCCGACGTTGAAGTAGACGGCGTCGGGGTGGCCGATGTAGAAGCCGCTGACGCTGGAGGCCGGGTTCATGGCCAGGCTTTCGGTCAGGGTCATGCCGATCTCGTCGGCCTTGAGCACGGCGAACAGGTCGGTCTTGGCACTGTGGTCGGGGCAGGCCGGGTAGCCGGGCGCGGGGCGCACGCCCTTGTACTGCTCCTTGATCAGCGCTTCGTTGCTGAGGTCCTCGTCGGGCGCATAGCCCCACAGGTCCTTGCGCACGCGCTGGTGCAGGCATTCGGCGAAGGCCTCGGCCAGGCGGTCGGCAAGGGCCTTGAACATGATGCCGGAGTAGTCGTCCAGCGCGTCCTGGAACTCCTTGTCCTTCTTCTCGGCGCCGATGCCGGCCGTGACGGCGAACAGGCCCGCGTAGTCGTGGATGCCCGATTCCTGGGTGGCCACGAAGTCGGACAGGCAGCGGCTGGGGCGCATCACGGGCTGGCCATCCGGGCCTTCCACCATCTGCTTTTCGGTCTGCTGGCGCATGCCGTACCAGGTCATCAGCACCTGGCTGCGGGACTCGTCGGCATAGAACTCGATGTCATCGCCCACGCGGTTGGCCGGGAACAGGCCGATGGCGCCGTTGGCCTGCAGCCAGCGGCCTTCGATGATTTTCTTGAGCATGGCCTGGCCGTCGGCCAGCACCTTGCGCGCCTCGACGCCGACGATCTCGTCGTCGAGGATGGCCGGATAGGGGCCGGCCAGGTCCCAGGTCTGGAAGAACGGGCCCCAGTCGATGTACTCGGCGATCTCGGCCAGGTCGAAGTTGCGGAACACGCGCCGGCCCAGGGCACGCGGCGCCACGGGGGCCTGGGAAAAGTCCACGGGCGTGGCGTTGGCGCGGGCCTTTGCCAGAGGCCACAGCGGTGTCTTCTTCTTGTTGGCGTGCTGGGTGCGGACCTTGTCGTAGTCGGCCTGGATCTCGGCCAGGTAGTTGCCCTTGTTCTCGCCCAGCAGGCTCTGGGCCACGCTGACGCTGCGCGAGGCATCGGGCACGTAGACCACGGGGCCTTCGTACTTGGGCGCGATCTTGACGGCGGTGTGCACGCGTGAGCAGGTGGCGCCGCCGATCAGCAGCGGAATCTTCTTGATGCGGAAGTAGTCGTCCTTGTGCATCTCGCCGGCGACGTATTGCATCTCTTCGAGGCTGGGCGTGATCAGGCCCGACAGGCCGATGATGTCCGCGCCCTCGGCCTTGGCCCGGGCCAGAATCTCATGGCAGGGCACCATCACGCCCATGTTGATGACCTCGAAGTTGTTGCACTGCAAAACCACGGTGACGATGTTCTTGCCGATGTCGTGCACGTCGCCCTTGACAGTGGCGATGACGATCTTGCCCTTGCTGGACACGTCCAGGCCCGCCGCTTCCTGCTGGCGCTTTTCCTCTTCGATGTAGGGCACGAGGTGGGCCACGGCCTGCTTCATCACGCGCGCCGACTTGACCACCTGGGGCAGGAACATCTTGCCGGCGCCGAACAGGTCGCCCACGATGTTCATGCCGTCCATGAGCGGACCTTCGATCACGTGCAGCGGGCGGCCGCCGCCCTGCACCACGATCTGCTGGTAGGCCTCTTCGGTGTCGACGACGATGAAGTCGGTGATGCCGTGCACCAGGGCGTGCGACAGGCGCTCGCCCACGGTCTTCGGGTTCTCGGGCGTGCCGCGCCATTCGAGCTTCTTGCTGTCGTCCTTGGCGGCGCCCTTGGCGGCGTCGGCAATCTCCAGCAGGCGCTCGGCGGCGTCAGGGCGGCGGTTGAGCACCACGTCTTCCACGCGCTCGCGCAGCTGGGGCTCCAGGTCGTCATAGACGCCGACCATGCCGGCGTTGACGATGCCCATGTCCATGCCCGCCGAGATGGCGTGGTACAGGAACACGGTGTGGATGGCCTCGCGCACGGGGTCGTTGCCGCGGAAGCTGAAGCTCACGTTGGAGACGCCGCCCGAGACCTTGGCGCCGGGCAGATTCTTCTTGATCCAGCGCACGGCCTCGATGAAGTCCACGGCGTAGTTGTCGTGTTCCTCGATGCCGGTGGCCACGGCGAAGATATTGGGGTCGAAGACGATGTCCTCGGGCGGGAAGCCCACCTCGTCCACCAGGATGCGGTAGGCGCGCTCGCAGATCTCGATCTTGCGCTGGTAGGTGTCGGCCTGGCCCTTCTCGTCGAAGGCCATGACCACGGCGGCCGCGCCGTAGCGCCTGATCAGCCGGGCCTGGCGCTTGAATTCATCCAGGCCTTCCTTCATGGAGATGGAGTTGACGATGCCCTTGCCCTGCAGGCAGCGCAGGCCGGCCTCGATGACCTCCCACTTGGAGCTGTCCACCATGACCGGCACCTTGGCGATGTCGGGCTCGGAGGCGATGAGGTTCAGGAAGCGCACCATGGCGGCCTTGCTGTCCAGCATGGCCTCGTCCATGTTCACGTCGATCACCTGGGCGCCGTTTTCCACCTGCTGGCGTGCCACGGACAGCGCTTCCTCGTACTGCTCGTTGAGGATCATGCGTGCAAAGGCCTTGGAGCCCGTGACGTTGGTGCGCTCGCCCACGTTGACGAACAGCGTGCCCTCGCCGATGGAGACAGGCTCCAGGCCCGACAGACGCATGGGAGGGGGAGTGAAAGAGGACGACATCAAGCTCACCTGCAAAAACGGCATGGCAACAGGTGAGCGTCGTTGGCACCGTGGGCGCGGTCCGGCCGGGAACCTGCACCTGGCCCAAGCCTGACGCGACACGCGATCCGGTGTACGGATGGGCGGGTGCCGCGCTGCAACGCTCCTCGGGCCAAAGCCCGGGATTCTACGGCGGCTGGCGGCGGCCTGCAGTGCGGGTTTTACGCCCGCATTCGGGGCAGGCCTGCACAAAGCCATGCGGCACTGCACCAAAGCGCGGCAGCGCGGGCCGCCGGCGGCGCCTTCGGGGCGGATTGTCGATGTCCCATCGCCCCGGATTCTTTGCAATGCCTGAAGACAACGCTCCTTTTTTTGCATCTGGCACGCAATTCGCTATCTGCTGGGTACGTGGTCTGACCAGTCAGGCCAAAACCCTCCACCCTCGCCAGCCCATGCAAAGCATTCCGATCTCGATGGCCCAGACGCTGCAGCAGCACATCCTGAGCGGCCACTACCCCGGCGGCAGCCAGCTGCCGCCGCAGCGCGAGCTGGCCCGGCAGCTGGGCATCAGCCGCGCTTCGCTGCGCGAGGCGCTGTCCATGCTGGAGGCCCTGGGCCTGGTCGAGATCCAGCCGGGCAAGGGCGTGCGCATCAACGGCCCGCACAGCGGCCGTGCACGCATGCACCGCGCCTATGCCACCCCGGCGCTGGGCACGCTGTCGCCGCGCCAGCTGATCGAGCTGCGCCTGGTGCTGGAGCCCGGCTGGGCCGCGCTGGCGGCCGTGCGCGCCGACGACAGCGGCCTGCGCCAGCTGCAATGGACCCAGTCCCAGCTGGCCCACGCCCTCGCCCGCAGCGACCTGCTGGCCGCCGCCGACGCCGATCTGCAGTTCCACCTGCTGCTGGCCCAGCTGTCGGGCAACCCGGGCCTGGTGGCCATGGCGCGCCAGCTGGAGCTGGCCATCAGCCACAGCCTGCGCCTGCCGTTTGCCTGGAGCGGCGCCGACGACCAGCCCGTGCGCGAGCACGACGCCATCGTGCAGGCCGTCTGCGCCGGCGATGCGCCGGGTGCCGCGGGCGCCATGCGCGCCCACCTGCTGTCGGCCGCCAGGCGCAGCGGCATCGATCTCGACACACCGGACGACGCGGCGGCGCCCGACGCAACGGCGCCCGACGCAACAGCGCCCGATACATCTGCGCCCGACCCTGACCCGCTTTCCTTTCGCCTCACCCCACCTTCCGAAGGAGCTTTCGCATGACTTCCCCCCTGACACCCCGCCGCGCATTCATCCGCACCGCCCTGGCGGCCGCCACCCTGGCCGCTGCCGGCCTGGGCGGCGCAGCCCATGCCGACATGCTGGCCAACATCCAGAAGGCCGGCGTGCTGCGCGTGGCGATTCCGCAGGACTTCCCGCCCTTCGGCTCGCTGGGCACCGACCTGAAGCTGCAGGGCTATGACATCGACATGGCCGCCCTGGTCGCCCAGGAGCTGGGCGTGAAGGTGGAGCTGGTGCCCGTGACCAGCACCAACCGCATCCCCTTCCTGACCACGGGCAAGGCCGACATCGTCATCTCCAGCCTGGGCAAGAACGCCGAGCGCGCCAAGGTGATCGACTTCACCCAGGCCTATGCACCCTTCCCCAAGAGCGTCTACGGCCCCAAGGACGTGAGCATCAAGGCCCCTGCCGACCTGGCCGGCAAGACCGTGGGCGTGACGCGCGGCTCCACCGAGGACCTGGCCCTCACGCAGGTGGCGCCGGCCTCGGCCACCATCAAGCGCTACGAGGACAACAACGCCACCGCGCAAAGCTATCTGACGGGCCAGGTGCAGCTGGTGACGCTGGGCAACATCGTGGCCAACGCCGTGAACGAGCGCACCAGGCTGCGCCAGCTGGACGCGAAGTTCGCAGTCGAGGACACGCCCTGCTACATCGGCGTGGCCAAGGGCGAGCCGGCGCTGCTGCAGAAGGTGGACGCCATCATCACCAAGCTCAAGGCCGACGGCCGCCTGACCGGCCTGTCCCAGCGCTGGATGAAGATGCCGCTGCCCGCCACCCTGTAACCGCTGCGCCCCTGCTCCCGGAAATCCCTCCATGGCCTATCAATTCGACTTCGGTGCCGTGTTCGACTACAGCGGCCTGCTGGCACAGGGCGCAGGCTTCACGCTGGTGCTGACGGCGGCGGGCGCCGTGCTGGGCGGCGCCATCGGCGTGGCCGGCGGCGTCAGCCGCGCCTGGCGCATTGCGCCGCTGCACTGGCTGTTCAAGGTGTACGTGGAGGGCATACGCAACACGCCCTTCCTGGTGCAGCTGATGTTCGTGTTCTTCGGCCTGCCTTCGCTGGGCGTGCAGATCAACGAATGGCAGGCCTGCCTGCTGACCACGGTGATCAACCTGGGCGCCTACATCACCGAGATCGTGCGCGCCGGCATCCAGGAGACGCCGCGCGGCCAGCTGGAAGCCGCTGGCGCGCTGGGCATGGGCCGCTGGGCGGTCTTCCGCCATGTGGTGCTGCGCCCTGCGCTGCAGCGGGTCTGGCCCTCGCTGAGCAGCCAGATCGTGATCGTGATGCTGGGCACCTCGGTGGTCTCGCAGATCGCCGCCCAGGACCTGACCTTCGCCGCCAACTTCATCCAGTCGCGCAACTTCCGCGCGTTCGAGACCTACCTGGTGGTGACGGCGGCGTACTTCGTGCTGGCCCTGGCACTGCGCCAGTTGCTGGCCTGGATAGGCCAGCGCTTCGTGGTGGGCCGCCGCACGCCGCGTGCAACCCGGCCCGCTGCACCTGCTGCACCCGCAACCACTGCCGGAGACGCCGCATGATTGCCGACATTCCCCTGCTGCCCATCCTGGCCAAGCTGGCCGAGGGCCTGCTAGCCACGCTGGCGCTGTCGCTGCTGGCCTTCGTGCTGGGCGGCGCCACCGGATTGCTGGTGCTGCTCGCCCGCGTGGGCCGCAGCCAGAACCTGCGCCGCCTGGCCAAGGCCTATATCCAGGCCTTCCAGAACACGCCGCTGCTGATGCAGATGTTCATCGTGTTCTTCGGCTCGTCCATGGCCGGCCTGGACATCTCGCCCTGGACGGCGGCCGCCATCGGCCTGACGCTGTACACCAGCGCCTACCTGGCCGAGGTCTGGCGCGGCTGCGTGGAGTCCATCCCCAGCGGCCAGTGGGAAGCCTCGTCCAGCCTGGCCATGGGCTACCTGCAGCAAATGCGCCATGTGGTGCTGCCGCAGGCGCTGCGCCTGTCGATAGCGCCCACGGTCGGCTTCTCGGTGCAGATCATCAAGGGCACGGCCGTGGCCTCGATCATCGGCTTCAGCGAGCTGACCAAGCTCGGCTCCATGCTGGCCAACGCCACCTTCCAGCCCTTCCTCATCTACGGCCTGGTCGCCGCAGGCTACTTCCTGCTGTGCTGGCCCCTGTCCCTCTACGCATCCCATCTGGAGAAGAAACTCTATGCCGCTCGTTGATGTGCGCGCCGTTCACAAGCATTACGGCAACAACCATGTGCTCAAGGGCGTGGACCTGAGCGTGGACAGCGGCCAGGTGGTCGCCATCATCGGCCGCAGCGGCTCGGGCAAGAGCACGCTGCTGCGCTCCATCAACGGGCTGGAGGCCATCCAGTCCGGCCAGATCGTGGTGGACGACGCCGTGCTCAAGGGCTCGGAGGGCAGCGCGCCCTCGCCCGCCCAGCTGCGCGCGCTGCGCCTGAACGTGGGCATGGTGTTCCAGCAGTTCAACCTGTTCCCCCACCTGACGGCGGGCGAGAACGTGGCCCTGTCGCCCACCGTGGTCAAGGGCGTGAAAAAGCCCGAGGCGGCGGCGCTGGCGCGCCAGATGCTGGCCAAGGTCGGCCTGGGCGACAAGTACGACAGCTACCCCGACCAGCTCAGCGGCGGCCAGCAGCAGCGCGTGGCCATTGCACGCGCGCTGGCCATGCAGCCCAAGGTGCTGCTGTGCGACGAGATCACCTCGGCCCTGGACCCGGAGCTGGTCAACGAGGTGCTGGCCGTGGTCAAGCAGCTCGCCGCCGAGGGCATGACGCTGATCATGGTCACGCACGAGATGCGCTTTGCCCGGGACGTGGGCGACCAGCTGGTGTTCATGCACCAGGGCCTGATCCATGAAAGCGGCCCGGCCAAGCAGCTGTTCGCCAGCCCGCAGACGCCGGAGCTGGCGGGCTTCATCGGCGCCGTGCATTGAGCGGGACGGCCAGGCAGGACAAAGGCCCGCGTCGCGGGCCTTTTTTGCATCGGTGCGGCGCAGGGGCCGCGGTCAGTGGCTGATCATCCAGGGCCGCTTGGTCGGGAAGGTCTTGGCGCCGTTGGGCGCCGTGACCGTGGAGCCGCGCTTGCTGGCACCGCTGCAGCAGCCGCAGCCCGAAGGGTGGCGCATGCGCGCGTAGCTGCCCTCGGCCACATCGCGTGAGCGCCTGGGCTCGTGCCGGGCGCGCTCGTTGGTGTCGTGGGCGCGGCGCTGTTCGGGGCTGGTGCAGGCCAGGCGCGGCGCGCTGACGAAGACGCGGGGCGAGGCCGCCTCGCAGCTGGGGCAGGGCGCGGGCTCGTTGCGCTGTGAGAGGCTGCGCAGCGCGTCGAAGCCGCCGCATGCGGTGCAGTGGTAGTCATAGGTGGGCATGGGCGGCCTCTGGCGGATGGTGGATGGCGGGTGTCGTATGTCGGGCTTACTTGTCCTGGGCGATGGGCAGGTCCACCCCGCCCGTGATGATCTTCTGTGGTCCCTCGGCCGTGGGATTGATGTCGAAGTCGAAGATCTCCGTGGGCAGCCACAGCGTGGCGCAGGCATTGGGCACGTCCACCACGCCGCTGATGTGGCCCTGCACGGGCGCCGTGCCCAGCAGCGAGTAGGCCTGGGCGCCGCTGTAGCCGAATTTCTTCAGGTACTCGATGGCGTTCAGGCAGGCCTGGCGGTAGGCCACGGTCACGTCCAGGTAGTGCTGCTTGCCCTTTTCGTCCACCGAGATGCCTTCGAAGATCAGGTAGTCCTTGTAGTTGGGCGTCATGGGGCTGGGCTTGAAGATGGGGTTCTTGATGCCGTACTTGGCCATGCCGCCCTTGATCAGCGAGACCTTCATGTGCACCCAGCCGGCCATCTCGATGGCGCCGCAGAAGGTGATCTCGCCATCGCCCTGGCTGAAGTGCAGGTCGCCCACGCTCAGGCCCGCGCCGTCCACGTAGACGGGGAAGAACACGCGCGAACCGCGCGAGAGGTCCTTGATGTCGCAGTTACCGCCATGCTCGCGCGGCGGCACGGTGCGCGCGCCTTCGGCGGCGGCCTTGTCGCGCGCCTCGCCCTGCATCTGGCCCATGTGGGCGGTGGTGGCGTTGGGCGGGTTGGCCAGGCCGGGAATGCGGTCGGGGTCGGTGGCGATGAGGCCGGTCTCGCGCTCGTTCCAGCTGGCCAGCATCTTGGGGTCGGGCAGGCAGCCGATCAGCCCCGGGTGGATGAGGCCTGCGAAGTTGACGCCGGGGATGTGGCGGCTCTTGGTGAACATGCCGTGGAAGTCCCAGATGGACTTCTGGGCCAGCGGGAAATGCTCGTCCAGGAAGCCGCCGCCATTTTGCTTGGAGAAAAAGCCGTTGAAGCCCCAGAGGCTGTCGTCGCGCGCGCCGATGTCCAGCAGGTCCACCACCAGCAGGTCGCCGGGCTGCGCGCCCTTCACGCCCACGGGGCCGGACAGGAAGTGGACGGTGGACAGGTCCACGTCGCGCACGTCTTCGGCGCTGTCGTCGTTCTTGATGGCGCCGCCGGTCCAGTCATAGGTCTCCAGCTTGAACTCCGCGCCCGGCTCCACCCAGACCGCCATGGGAATGTCGGGATGCCAGCGGTTGTGCACCTGCGGGTTGTCGTAGGGGGACTGGTTGAGATCGACCTTGATCAGGGTTTCGGCCATGGTGTGCTCCTTGCGATGGCAGTGGGAAAAAACGGATCAGACGGAGAGGTAGGACTTGATGCGCTGCTCGTCGGTATCGGCACGCGCGGTTTCATGTACCAATCTCCCGCCCTCGATGACGAACAGCCGGTCGGCCACATCCATTGCGAAGGAAAGCACCTGCTCGCTGACCACGATGGTGATGCGGCGCAGCTTGCGGATCTCGTTGAGCGCCTTGGCGATGTCCTTGATGATGGAAGGCTGTATGCCCTCGGTGGGCTCGTCCAGCAGCAGCACCTTGGGGTCGGTGACCAGGGCGCGCGCAATGGCCAGCTGCTGCTGCTGCCCGCCCGAGAGGTTGCCGCCCTTGCGCCGGCGCATGTCCCAGAGCACGGGGAACAGGGCGTAGATGTCGTCGGGCACCTGGCGCGTCTTCGCGTTCTCCAGGCCCGTCTGTATGTTCTCCTCCACGGTCAGCGTGGGGAAGATCATGCGGCCCTGGGGCACGTAGGCAATGCCCTTGGCCACGCGCCGGAAGCTCTCGTCCTTCGTGACGTCCTGGCCGGCCACGGTGATCTGGCCGCTCTTGGCGGGCATGACGCCCATCAGGCTTTTGAACAGCGTGGTCTTGCCCATGCCGTTGCGGCCCATGATGGCCACGGTTTCGTTCTCGCGGCCCTCGAAGCTGATGCCGTGCAGCGCCTCGCTCTGGCCATAGGCCACGTACAGATCCTTGACTTGCAGCATGTGAATTCCTTGTGCGTGCCTCAGTGGCCGAGGTAGACGTCGATGACCTTGGGGTCGGCCTGCACCTTGTCCATGGGACCCTCGGCGAGGATCTTTCCCTGGTGCATGACGGTGACCTTGTGCGCGATGCGCGCGACGAACTCCATGTCGTGCTCGATGACGATGACGGAGCGGTTCTTGCAGATGCGCTGCAGCAGCTCGGCCGTCAGTTCGCGCTCGCGGGCGCTCATGCCGGCGATGGGCTCGTCCAGCATCAGCAGCTCGGGCTCCTGCATGAGCAGCATGCCGATCTCCAGCCACTGCTTCTGGCCATGGCTGAGCAGGCCGGCCTCGGTGTCCAGGCGCTCGTCCAGGCCGATGTCGGCGGCCACGGCCTGCACGCGGTCGCGCACCGCCTCCGTGCACTTGAAGGCCAGCGCGCCGAAGACCGAGCGGCCTTGCGGGTAGGAGACCTCCAGGTTCTGGAAGACCGACAGGTTCTCGTAGATGGACGGCGTCTGGAACTTGCGCCCGATCCCCAGGCGCACGCGCTTGTGCTCGGCCATGCGCGTGAGTTCCTCGTTCTTGAACTTGATGCTGCCGGCCGTGGCGCGGGTCTTGCCGCAGATCAGGTCCAGCAGCGTGGTCTTGCCCGCGCCGTTGGGACCGATGATGACGCGCAGCTCGTTCTTGTCGATGTACAGGTTCAGCGCGTCGATGGCCTTGAAGCCGTCGAAGGAGACCGTCAGGTCTTCCACGGCCAGCGTGAAGTCGGTATTGCTCATGGTGTGCTCCCGCTGTGGTTCAGGCGCCCTGGCGGCCCATGCCTTCGGACAGGGCGGACGTGGGCTTGGTGGCGGCCGGGGCCGGGGCAGGTGCTGCCTGGGCTAGCTGCGCTGCGCCAGGTGCCGTGCCCTTGCGGCGGCTGTTCCACCAGGGAACGATGCGGCTTTCCCACAGGCCGGCCAGCCCCATCGGGAAGGCCATGGTCACGCCGATGAACAGGCCCGCCATGAGGAACAGCCACAGGTCCGGGAAGCTCTCCGAGAAATAGGTCTTGCCCGCGTTGACCAGCAGCGTGCCGTACACGGCGCCCACCAGGCTCATGCGCCCGCCCACGGCGGCGTAGATGACCATCTCGATGGAGGGCACGATGCCCACGAAGCTGGGCGACATGAAGCCCACCTGCAGCGTGAACATGGCGCCGCCTATGCCCGACAGCGCAGCGGCCAGGCAGAACACGAAGACCTTGAAGTTGGCCACGTCGTAGCCGGAAAAGCGCACGCGGTCTTCCTTGTCGCGCATGGCCAGCAGCAGGGTGCCCACCTTGCCGGTCTGTATCCAGCGGCACAGCACGATGGCGCCGATCAGCAGGGCCACGCAGACGTAGTAGAGGATGTACTTGGCGCTGTCCGTGCGCGTGTCCCAGCCCCACAGGGTCTTGAGGTCGGTCATGCCGTTGACGCCGCCCGTGTAGCCCTGCTGGCCGATGATGAGCACGGTGACGATCAGTGCCACGGCCTGCGTGATGATGGCGAAGTACACGCCGCCCACGCGGCGCTTGAACATGGCGAAGCTGATGAGCCAGGCCAGCAGCGTGGGCACGGCGATGACGGCGGCCAGCGAGAACGGCAGGCTCTTGAAGGGCAGCCAGAACGAGGGCAGCTCGGTCAGCTGGTTCCAGTCCATGAAGTCGGGGATGCCGGGCGTGGACTGGATCTTGGTGCTGATGGGGTCGGACGCCTCCAGCTTCAGGAACATGGCCATGGCATAGCCGCCCAAGCCGAAGAACACGCCCTGGCCCAGGCTGAGCACGCCGCCATAGCCCCAGACCATGACCAGGCCGATGGCGACGAAGGCATAGGTCAGGTACTTGCCGACCAGGTTGAGGCGGAAGATGTCCAGCGCCAGGGGCAGCACCACCGCCAGCAGGACGGTGAGCAGCACCAGGCTGGCGAGCTGGTAGCGCTGTATCCAGGCTTTGAGGGCTTGCATGGAATGACTCCGGTGAACTCAGGGGAAATCGGGGGAACGCGGGGGAATTCGTGGACAGGGCAGGCGCCGGGATCAGCGCCGCACCTTGGACGCGAACAGGCCCTGGGGACGCAGCATCAGGATGAAGACGATCAGCGACAGCGTGATCACCTTGGCCATGGAGCCCGCGAGGAAGAACTCGGTGATGGACTGCGTCTGCGCAATGCCGAAGGCCGAGACCACGGTGCCCAGCAGGCTGGCCGCGCCGCCGAAGGTGACCACCAGGAAGGCGTCCACGATGTACAGCGAGCCCGAGGTGGGGCCGGTGGAGCCGATGGTGGTGAAGGCCGCGCCCGCCACGCCTGCGATGCCGCAGCCGATGGCAAAGGTCAGGCGGTCGGTCTTCTTGGTGTCGATGCCGATGGCATTGGCCATCACGCGGTTGCTGACCGTGGCACGCACGCGCAGGCCCCAGCGGCTCTTGTGCAGCGCGATCAGCACGCCGGCCGTGACCACCGCGGTCAGCGCCAGCACGAACAGGCCGTTGATGGGAATGTCCAGCCCCTCGGCCGGCGCCCACGAGCCCATCAGCCAGTCAGGCAGGGTGGGGCTGACTTCCTTGGGGCCGATGAAGGTGCGAAAGCACTGCTGCAGCGCCAGGCTCACGCCCCAGGTGGCCAGCAGCGTGTCCAGCGGGCGCTTGTAGAGGTGGCGGATCAGCCCCCACTCCACCAGCCAGCCGGCCGCGAAGGCGAACAGGAAGGCGGCCACGATGGCCAGCGGGAAGTAGTAGGGCATGAACTCGGGCGCGTGCTGCGCCGTGAGCGTGGAGCCCAGGTAGATGGTGTAGGCGCCAATGGTCATGAACTCGCCATGCGCCATGTTGATCACGCCCATCTGGCCAAAGATGATGGCCAGGCCCAGGCCCATCAGCAGCAGCACGGCGAACAGGCTCAGCCCCGCGAAGCCCTGCATCAGGCCGATGTTCATCATGTCGGAAAAACTCATGGTGCTGCTCCTGCGCGCAAGCCAATCGGGAGAGGGGGAAACGATTCACGCGGCAGCCCGCCCACCAGGCCGCAGGCCGCCACGCATCACCTGCCTGAACGGATCAGGGCTTACTGGTAACCCTTGGGGAAGGGATCGGGTTTGATGAGTTCAGGCGACTCCGAGACCACCTTGAACGTGCCGTCCGGCTGCCCCACGGCAATGCGCGACTTGCTCCACAGGTGGTGGTTGGCGTCCACCTTCACGTAGCCTTCGGGCGCGGTCTTGAGCTCCAGCCCCGGCGATGCGGCCACCACCTTGTCCACGTCGAAGCTCTTGGCCTTTTCCACGGCGGCCTTCCACAGCCAGGGGCCCAGGTAGCCGGCCTGGGTGACGTCGCCGATGACAGCATTGGGGCCGTACTTGGCCTTGAAGGCGGCCACGAACTTCTTGTTGTTCTCGTTGTCCAGCGTCTGGAAGTACTTCATCGAGGAGTAGAAGCCCGTGAAGTTCTCGCCACCCACGCCGGTCATCTCGTCCTCGGTCACCGACAGCGTGACCAGCAGTTGCTTGTCACCCGTGATGCCTGCGGCCTTGAGCGCCTTGTAGAAGGCCACGTTGGAGCCGCCCACCACGGCCACGAAAATGCAGTCCGGCTTTTGCAGCTTGATCTTGTTGACCAGCGAGCCGAAGTTGGTGCTGCCCAGCGGGTAGTACTCCTCGCCGACGACCTTGCCCTTCTGGAAGTTCTCGATGTGCTTGCGCGCGATCTTCATCGAGGTGCGCGGCCAGATGTAGTCCGAGCCGATCAGGAAGAAGGTCTTGGCCTTCTTCTCGGCCTTGGCCCAGTCCAGGCTGTACAGGATCTGCTGCGTGGCTTCCTGGCCCGTGTAGATCACGTTCTTGGACTGCTCCAGGCCTTCGTAGAAGGTGGGGTAGTACAGCAGGCCGTTTTCCTTCTCGAACACGGGCAGCACGGCCTTGCGCGAGGCGCTGGTCCAGCAGCCGAAGACGGCGGCGCAGCGGTCGTTGATGAGCAGTTTCTTGGACTTCTCGGCGAAGGTGGGCCAGTCGGAGGCGCCGTCTTCCTTGATCACGCGGATCTTGCGGCCCAGGATGCCGCCCATGGCGTTGATCTGGTCGATGGCCAGTTGCTCGGCCTGGATGGAGCCGGTCTCGGAGATCGCCATGGTGCCCGTGGCCGAGTGCAGCTGGCCCACGACGACCTCGGTATCGGTCACGGCCAGCTTGGTGGTGTTGACCTGGGCCGTGGGCTGGGCGAAGGACCAGGCCGGCAGCCCGGCCACCGAGGCGGCGCCAAGCGCCTGCAGGACGCGGCGGCGGCCCATTTCCGTGCCGGGGGAACCAGGTGTGCGGGGGTCGGAGGGGTGGCTCATGGTGACTCTCCTGTAAGGATCGGTTGGGTGATCTGCAAGTGGCTGAAAACTGGCGTTGCGGTTACGGCTTGTTTCCGCGCTGGGTCCAAGATTAGGAAGAACCCTTGAAACCGCCCATACGTCAATTGACGTAGCCATCTGCGTACGCACCCCGCGCACTCCTCTTGAAAGCCGCGCCAGCATTGGCCCCGCACGTTTCTTGCTAGACCTGGGAATGCACTCCGCACCCCCGCCCGACAGCCCCGCCAGCACCTCGCCCGCGCCGCAGACCATCTTTCGGTTCCGGCGCGAATACAACGCCTGGGTGGCCGACGAGACCATGGAGGACTACGCGCTGCGCTACACGCCGCGCAGCTTCCGGCGCTGGAGCGAGTTCCGCGTGGCCAACACGGCCTTCGGCTCGCTGTCCTTCCTGGCGCTGGAGGCGATCGGCGGCGCCATTGCGCTGAACTACGGCTTTGCCAACGCCATGTGGGCCATCGTCACCGTGGGCCTGGTGATCTTCCTGACGGGGCTGCCCATCGCCGTCTGCGCGGCGCGCTACGGACTGGACATGGACCTGCTGACGCGGGGCGCGGGCTTCGGCTACCTGGGCTCGACCATCACCTCGCTGATCTACGCCGTCTTCACCTTCATCTTCTTTGCGCTGGAGGCGGCCATCATGGCGCTGGCCCTGCAGCTGGTGGTGGACTGGCCGCTGCAGTGGTGCTATGCGTTGTCGGCCCTGGTGGTGCTGCCGCTGGCCATGCGCGGCATCACGCTGATCTCGCGCCTGCAGGCCTGGACGCAGCCGCTGTGGCTGTTCCTGCTGGTGCTGCCCTTCGTGTGGATGGCGCTGTCCCAGCCCCAGCTGTACCGCGACTTCGCCAGCCTCACCGGCCTGCGCTCGGGCAGCAGCCAGTTCGATCCGCTGATGTTCGGCGCGGCGGCGGCCGTGATCTTCGCGCTGGTGGTGCAGATCGGCGAGCAGGTGGACTTCCTGCGCTTTCTGCCGCCGCGCACCCGGGCCAACCGCCTGCGCTGGTGGGGCGCGGTGCTGGTGGCCGGGCCGGGCTGGGCCGTGATGGGCATGCTCAAGATGGCGGGCGGCGCGTTTCTCGCCTTCGCGGCCATGCAGCTGGAGGGGGTGGATGCCTCGCGCGCGGCCGAGCCCACGCAGATGTTCCTGGTGGGCTTCCAGCAGGTGCTGCAGGCCCTGGGCCTGCCGGGGCTGGCCGTGGCGGTGACCGTGGTCTTCGTGGTCATCTCGCAGGTCAAGATCAACGTGACCAATGCCTACGCGGGGTCGCTTGCCTGGTCCAACTTCTTCGCGCGCATCACGCGCAGCCATCCAGGGCGCGTGGTGTGGATGGTGTTCAACGTGGTCATCGCCACCTTGCTGATGACGCTGGGCGTGTTCGGCGCGCTGGAGAAGGTGCTGACCATCTACAGCAACGTGGCCATCGCCTGGGTGGGTGCGCTGGTGGCCGACCTGGTCATCAACAAGCCGCTGGGACTGAGCCCGCCGGGCATCGAGTTCCGCCGTGCCCATCTGTACGACTTCAATCCCGTGGGCCCGGGCGCCATGCTGCTAGCCGCCGCCGTGGCCTGCTGCGCCTATGCGGGCCTGCTGGGCGAGACGGCGGCCGCGTTCTCGCCCTTCATCGCGCTGGCGCTGTCCATGCTGCTGTCGCCGCTGCTGGCCTGGCTGACGGGCGGGCGCTACTACCTGGCGCGGCCCGCAGGCAACCTGTGGAAGCCCGGCGAGACCGTGCGCTGCGCCGTCTGCCAGAAGCATTTCGAATCCGAGGACATGGCGCACTGCCCCGCCTACGGCGCGCCCATCTGCTCGCTGTGCTGCTCGCTGGAGTCGCGCTGCCATGACCGCTGCAAGACCGGCTCGCGCGCAGGCGAGCAGTTGCATGCGCTGGCCTCGGCCCTGCTGCCGCCGCGCTGGGCGACCAAGGTGAACTTCCGCGCGGGCCAGTACCTGGTGGTGATGCTGTCGCTGTGCGCGGTGACGGCCTTCATGGTGGGCGTGGTCTACATGCAGGAAAGCCTGCAGGCAGGCAGCGTCGATGGCGGCGCGCTGCGCATCCCCTTCCTCAAGGTCTTCGCGCTGCTGGCCCTGCTGTGCGCCGTGGCCGCCTGGTGGGTGGTGCTGAGCACGGACAGCCGGCGCATGGCCCAGGACGAGTCCGAGCGCCAGAACCAGCTGCTGCTGCAGGAGATCGCCGCCCACAAGCGCACCGATGCCGAGCTGCAGGCCGCCAAGGACCATGCCGAGCAGGCCAGCCAGGCCAAGACCCGCTATGTGGCCGGCATGACGCACGAGCTGCGCTCGCCGCTCAACAGCCTGCTGGGCTATACGCAGATCCTGCTCAAGAGCCCGCAGGTCGATGGCTGGGTGCGCGAGACCCTGTCCACCATGCAGCACAGCGGCCAGCACCTGCGCGCGCTGATCGACGAATCGCTGGAGCTGGCCAGCATCGAGGCCGGCCGCCTGCGCCTGGACCTCGCCCCCCTGCCCCTGCCCGCGCTGATCGACGGCATCGAGGCCATGATGCGGCCCCAGGCACAGGCCAGGGGGCTGCAGTTCTCGGTCGAGACGCTGGGCACCATGCCGCGCTGGGTGCGGGCCGACGCCAAGCGGCTGCGCCAGATCCTGATCAACCTGCTGTCCAACGCCGTGCGCTTCACCCAACGCGGCGAGGTGCGGCTGCGCATGGACTTCAGGCCCCATGTCTCGCGCATCGAGGTCATCGATACCGGCATCGGGATCGAACCGCAGGACATGGAGCGCATCTTCGTGCCCTTCGAGCGCGGCAGCGCGGGGCGGCGCGTCAGCGAGGCGGGCACGGGCCTGGGGCTGACCATCACCCACCTGCTGACCGAGCTGATGGGCGGGCAGCTCACCCTGAGCAGCACGCCCGGCGAGGGCAGCTGCTTCACCGTGCGCCTGTACCTGCCCGAGATGGCGCCCGACGCGTCCTGGGTCCCTCCGGGCGCCGCCGCCACGCTGCACACCGTCATCGGCTATCTGCCGCCCCGGCGCACCCTGCTGGTGGTGGACGACCAGCCGCTGCAGCGCCAGCTGCTGGCCGGCCTGCTGCTGCCGCTGGGCTTCGAGATCCGCGAGGCCGCCAGCGGCCGCGAGTGCCTGGAGATCGTGGAGCAAAGCCCGCCCGACCTGGTGCTGCTGGACATCAGCATGGACGACCTGGACGGCTGGCAGACCGCCGCCCTGCTGCGCGCGCGCTGGGATGCGCAGCAGCTGCCCGTGGTCTTCGTCTCGGCCAACCTGTTCGACAACGACCCGCCGCGCCTGGCCGATGCGCGCTGCCAGGGCTTTGTCGCCAAGCCCGTGACCGAGTCCGAGCTGCTGCAGGTGCTCGAGCGCGTGCTGCGGCTGGAATGGGTGCATGACAACCGCCCGGTGCTGCTGCCGGCGCCGCGTGCAGAGCAGGCAGAGGCCAAGGCAGAGGAGGCGCCGGCAGCCGCCCCCTTCCCGCCCGATCTGCGTGAAGACCTGGCCCGGCTGGCGCGCTCGGGCCAGGCCACCGCCCTGCGCGAGCGCCTGCGCCAGGCGCGCCAGCAGGCGCCCGCGCATGCCGCGCTGCTCGATGCGCTGCAGGCCTGCGCGAACCGCTTCGACTTCGATGCGCTGGCGCGCATGCTGCCGCGGCCCGAGCAAGAGGATGAAGAAGACGAAGAAAGAGAGGAGACCGATGAATGAGAACCCGCAAAGGCCACAGATGACCACCGCCGACAGCAGCAGCCACCCCAGCCACCCCCCTCACAACGCCCACGTCATCCTTGTGGTGGACGACGCGCTGGACAGCCTGCGCATGCTGTGCGACGCGCTGGCCGCCGAAGGCTACGTGGTGCTCGCCGCCCGCGACGCCGACGAGGCCCTGCAGCGCTTCGCCCTCACCGTGCCCGACGGCGTGCTGCTGGACGCCGTGATGCCCGGCATGGACGGCTTCACGCTGTGCCGCACGCTCAAGGCCACGCCGGCCTGGGCCCATGTGCCCGTAGTGTTCATGACCGGCCTGTCGGACACGGACCAGATCATTCGCGGCTTTGCCAGCGGTGGCGTGGACTACGTGGTCAAGCCGCTGCGCATCCCCGAGGTGCTGGTGCGCCTGGCCACCCATGTGCGCAACGCCCGCGCCACGCGCCAGGCGCAGGAGGCCGTGGACGTGGCGGGGCTGGGCGTGGTGGTGCTCGACGGCCAGGGCCGCGTGGCCTGGCGCTCGCCCCAGGCATCGCGCTGGCTGGAGGAGGCCTTTGCGGACCAGCCCTTCCCGCTGGAGGCGGCCGGGGACTGGCTGGCCGGCGCCCGCCAGCCGGATCAGCCCGGCCAGGCGGATCAGGAGGGCCAGCCCGCCCCCCAGGATCTGGCGCTGGCCCTGGCCGATGGCCGCCAGCTGCTGGCGCGCCACATGGGCGCCAGCGGCCTGGGGGAGTCGATGGTGCTGCTCAGCCACGAGGCGCCGCAGACGCCCGCCGCGCGCCGGCTGCAGCAGGTGGCGCTCACCCCGCGCGAGACCGAGGTGCTGTCATGGCTGAGCAAGGGCAAGACCAACCGCGACATCGCCGACATCCTGGGCATGAGCCCGCGCACGGTGAACAAGCACCTGGAGCACATCTTCGAGAAACTCGGCGTGGAGACCCGCACGGCCGCCGCCGCCGTGGCCGGTCAGTTGCTGCAGGCCGGCTCGCCCTGAGCACGCGGGGCCACCGCAGCGGATGCCGAGGCCGAGGCCGGCAGGCCGAACACATGGTCGAAGCACCAGTTGAAGACATAGGTGTAGACCAGGAAGAAGACCAGCAGACCGGCCTCCATCACCGTGGCCTCCCACAGCGTGACGCCGAACCACCAGGCCATCAGCGGGATCAGCACCATGGCCAGCCCGCCCTCGAAGCCCAGGGCGTGCACCACGCGGCGCATCACCGAGCGGCCCTTGACGCTCTGGCGCGCCTCCCATTGCTCGAACAGGTGGTTGAAGGTCAGGTTCCAGACGATGGCCAGCGTGGAAGCGGCAATCGCCATGCCGCCCGAATGCCCGGCGCTCTGGCCGATGGCCATGAACAGCAGGCTGGAGGCCGCGATGGCGATCAGTTCATACAGGGTCACGAAGACCACTTTGCGCTTGGGCCCCTGGAGGCCCTTTTTGTGTGTCTGCAAGGTCATAGGGGGCGCAGTTTATTTGTCCGGAATTGAACGTTAAAGTCAGATTCTTTCAATAAAACTGACAGGTTCCCGCCATGTCCTTCCCCGCTGACCAGGTGCCGCTGTTCCTTGCCGTGCTGGACCACGGCTCGTTTTCTGCCGCCGCACGCCGGCTGGGGCGGGTGCCCTCGGCCGTGAGCATGGCCGTCGCCCAGCTGGAGGCCGAGCTGGACCTGCAGCTGTTCGACCGCAGCGGCCGCGAGCCCCGGCCCACGGCGGCGGCGCGCGCACTGGAGCCCCAGGCCCGGCTGCTGGCCGCCCAACTGCAGCAGCTCAACCACCAGGCACTGGCTCTGCACCAGGGACTGGAGGAGCGGCTGACCCTGGTGATCGCGCCCGAGCTGCTGTCCACGGCCTGGGCCGCGCCGCTGCAGCCGCTGGTCGAGGAATTCCCGGGGCTGGAGGTGGAGGTGCTGGTGGCCGCCCAGGTTGATGCGCTCAAGGAACTGCATTCGGGCCGCGCGCATCTGGCCCTGGTCTTCGAGCGCCCGGCCATCGACGGCCGCGAGGATTTCCAGGAGATGGGCCAGGAAACCATGGTCGCCGTGATGGCGGCCAGGCACCCGCTGGCCCGGCAACTGGGCGTGGACGGGCAGCAACGCCTGGACGTGGGCCAGCTGGCCGGCGCGCGCCAGATCCTGCTGGCCAGCCGCGACCTGGCCCATACCGATCCGCGCTTCGTGTTCTCGCACCAGTTGTGGCGCACGGACAGCCATCTGGCGGCCCTGTCGCTGGTCTCGGCCGGCCTGGGCTGGGGGTGGCTGCCCTTCAGCGTCGCCGAGCCCCTGCTGCAAACGGGCGCGCTGCTGCGCATTCCGCTGTGCAACATCAGCAACGGCACCCAGCTGTTCGTCGACTGGGTGTGGTCCAAGGAGCGCCCGCTGGGGCTGGCGGCGCGGCGGTTTGTGGAGCAGCTGCAGGTGCCGGTGCGGCCGTTGCCGGACAGCGATGCGGATCGCATCGGGTAGCATCTCTCGCCATATCGGATCAAGAATCCACATCTCCAGCAGCAGGTCACACAAGAGGAAGGGAAAACATGTTCTTTGATCATCAGCACAGCAAAACCGCCATCGCACTGGCTTTGGGCGCCGTCCTGGCCGGTTGCGGCGGGGGTGGCGGCGGCGGCCCGTCCGGCCCGTCTTCCCAGTTGACGGCCGCCTGCTCGGGCACGGCCTGCGGCGCGGCCAATGCCACCACCTATTCAGGCCAGGGCGTGGGCGTCTGGAGCTACACCAACACCACGCAGGCCGAGCAGCAGATTCCTGTGGCGCTGACCAACCTGGGCAGCAAGCAGGTCACGCTGATCTACACCAACAACGGCGACGCCAGCGTGCCCATGCCCGCCCTGACGCTGACACCGCCCGCGGCGACCACCGCCACGGCCCAGAAAAGCCTCAGCGCCGCATCCACAACGGTCAACCAGATTCCCGAGCGCATCCGCAACTTCAAGCCCCGCCTGACGGCAGCGGACACGCAGGCGCGGCAATCCATCAAGCCGCAGGCAGCGGCGATCCTGCCCGTGGGCAGCCAGCGCAGCTGGTTCGTCCAACCCGGCGACTCCCGCATCGAAACCCGCCAGGCCACTCTCAGGCGCCAGGCCAGCGTGCCCACGCCCACCGGCACCCGCACCATCAACGTCTGGCTGGAAGACAGCGAGTACGACGCGGCCAAGGTCAGCGATGCCATGCTCGACACGCTGGTCCAGCGATTCACCAGCGGCTCCGACGCGGTCTACCCCCTGATCACAGGGCTGTCTGGCGAACCCTGGGGAGCACACTCCTACGGCGACCTCATCGACCCCGACCAGCCCCTGGACATCGTGTTCGTGAATTTCGTGCCGGACCGCACTCCGTACGGTCTGCTGGGCTATTTCTGGTCGCTGAACAACTTCAAGGCGGACCCTGCAGATCCCGATGTCAAGTACAGCAACCAATCGCTGTCCTTCTATATGGACACGGAGACGCTGTACCTGGACCCTGCCGCCGGCATGACCAACCAGATCAGCACGCTGTCCCATGAGTTCGTCCACATGACGAACTTCTACCGCCGCAGCGTCCAGCTGTCCAAGCCGGGAACCGACTACGCGTTCGACACCTTCCTGGAGGAAATGAGCGCCATGATGGGCGAAGACATCGTGGCCCAGCGCGTCACGCCCGGCTTCAACTCCATCGCCAGCGGACGCGTCCCCTCCTGGCTGTCCCACTCGGGCTTCAACTGCGATCCGGCCGCCTGGAGCGCCGACACCGCCGCGCCCTGCTTCGGCTACGACGTCAATGGCAGCCTGGGCGCCTATCTGGTGCGCCAGTACGGCGTGGGCTTCTACAAGCAGCTGCTGAGCAACACCACGTCCACCGATTCGCTGCAGGTCCTGGGCAATGCCATCCAGCAGGCCGGCGGTCCCACGCTGCCCGTTGCCGTCCAGCGCTGGGGCGCGAACATCGCCCTGCTGCCCGCAGACAGCCCCAGCGGCTTTGGCTGGCCTGCGCGCACGGAGCAGGGCTTCACCCTGGCGGCGATCAACGGCAGCAGCCTGGCGTCTTCCCGGGTCCTGCCCACCACGGTGCCGGTGAACCTCAATGCGCGCGGCCATTTCCCCTTCCTGCGTCAGCCTGATGCGCAAGGCACCTACCAGGAACAGCTGCGTGTTCCGGCAGGCAGCACGCTGACAGCCGTCGTACGCTGAACGCCATGAACCACGCACACCCGACTGCCTCCGCCCGCGGCCTGCGCCGCAGTCTTCCGCTGCTGCTGGCCAGCGGCCTGGCCCTGCTGAGCGCCTGCTCGGCCCCGGCTTCGCCCGCCGCCAGCGCGGCTGCGCCAGCCTCGGGCGCGGCGGCCGAACCGGGCCAGCCCCTGACCCTGCAAGGCCGTCTGGTGCTGCGTGGCAATGCGCCCCATGAACAGCCCGTGCTGCAGACCGCCTCCGGCGAGACCTGGCAGCTCAAGGGCCTGAGCGCCGAGCAGGTCACGCAGTGGCAGCGGCAGAACGTGGAGGTCCGGGGCCAGCCCGGCCCCAGGCCCGCCGCTGGCGCCGCGCCTTCGATGGCGCCGCCGCAACTGCAGGTGCAATCCATTCGCGCCCAGCCCTGACCTTCCCCGCTCACCCACCGCTCAAGCCATGGACGCCTTCAACCCTTTCTCCAGCCGCGATGCGGCCGTGCAAAAGCTCTGGGAGCAGTGGCAGCCGCGCTCCGCCAAGTCCGACAAGGACAAGCCGATTGCCCTGGCCGACTTCGACCCCGGCGCCAAGCCCTTTTCCAACGGCAACGGCAAGACCGAGGACAAGGCCGCCGTCGAGGCCCTGGCCGAAGAGATCGATGCGCTGCAGAACCTGCTGTACGCCGACCGCCGCTACAAGCTGCTGGTCGTGCTGCAGGGCACTGACACGGCGGGCAAGGACGGCACCATCCGTGGCGTCTTCGGCCGCACCAGCGCCCTGGGCATGAACGCCGTGGGCTGGAAGGCGCCAACCGATGCGGAGCGCGCGCACGACTACCTGTGGCGCATCCACCAGCGCGTGCCGGGCGCAGGCGAGATCACGGTCTTCAACCGCAGCCACTATGAGGATGTGCTGGTGCCCGTGGTCAACGGCTGGATCACGCCCGAGCAGCAGCGCCAGCGCTTTGCCCACATCAACGACTTCGAGCGCATGCTCAGCGAGACGGGCACCGTGGTCGTCAAGTTCCTGCTGCACATCAGCGCCGACGAGCAGCGCGCGCGCCTGCAGGAGCGCCTGGACGACCCGGCCAAGCACTGGAAGTTCGACGAGAACGACATGAAGGTGCGCACGCAGTGGAAGGACTACCAGCAGGCCTACGGCCAGTTGCTGGGCGCCACGCACACACCCTGGGCGCCCTGGACCATCGTGCCCGCGGATTCCAAGACGCACCGCAACCTCATGATCGCCACCTTGCTGCGCGAGGTGATGCGCAACCTGGACCTGCGCTTTCCGCCCGGCGATCCGGCCCTCAAGGACTACAAGATCACCTGATCACTCGATGGCCTGCCTGAAGCCTCACAGCTGCAGGCGGGCCTCGGCGATGCCGTCCAGCTCGGCCACCACCAGGTCACCGGCCTGGGCAAAGGCCAGGCCATTCCACGTGCCCGTAGTCACCACCGTGCCTGCGGGCACGCTGCCATAGCGGCGCACCAGCTCCTGCAGCCAGCCGGCCAGCAGCCACAGCGGATCGCCCAGCGGATGCGTTCCGGTGAACACCTGCAGCGGCGCCGCGCCCACACGCAGCCTGCAGACCTGGGCTGACCAGTCCCGCGGCAGCCGCCACGAGGCATTCGAGGGCCCGGGTAGCATCTCACGCCATATCGGCTCAAAAATTCACATCATCAACATCGCGATAGCCAAGAGGAAGGGAAACAATGTTCTTTGATCATTCCTACAGCAAAACCACGGTCGCACTGGCCCTGGGCGCCGTCCTGGCCGGTTGCGGCGGCAGTGGCGGTGGCGGTGGCCCGTCCGGCCCGTCCTCCCAGCTGACGGTGGCCTGCACGGGCACTGCCTGCGGCGCCGCTGACGCCACCACCTACTCGGGCCAGGGCGTGGGTGTCTGGACCTATACCAACATCACGGAGGCCGAGCAGCAGATCCCCGTCGGCCTCAGCAACCTGGGCGGCAAGCAAGTCACGCTGATCTACACCAACAACGGCGATGCGAGCGTGCCCATGCCTGCATTGACGCTGACGCCCCCCACCGGCACCACCGCCACGGCGCAAAAAAGCATCCGCCCGGCCACGGCTACTGTCAACCAGATTCCCGAGCGCATCCGCAATTTCAAGCCCCGCCTGACGGCGGCGGACACACAGGCGCGGCCATCCATCAAGCCGCAGGCTGCGGCTATCCAGCCCGTGGGCAGCCAGCGCAGTTGGTTCGTCGTGACCGGCAACTACCGCACCGAAACCCGCCAGGCCACGCTCAGACGCCAAGCCAGCGTGTCCACATCCACCGGCACGCGCACCGTCAACCTGTGGCTCGAAGACGGTGAATATGGAGCAGACAAGGTCAGCGACGCCTTGCTCGATACGCTGATCCAGCGCTTCACCAGCGGCTCCGATGCAATCTACCCCCTGATCACGGGGCTGTCGGGCGAACCCTGGGGCCCACACACCCGCAGCGACCTCATCGACCCAGAGCAGCCCATCGACATCGTGTTCATGAACTTCGTGCCGGACCGCAATCCTTTCGGACTGATGGGCTATTTCTGGTCACTGAACAACTTCAAGGCAGACCTCGCGAACCCCGACCTCAAGGACACCAACCAATCGCTGTCGTTCTACATGGACACGGAGACGCTGTACCTGGCTACCGAAGGCATGAACATTCAAGTCAGTACGCTGGCCCATGAGTTCCTCCACATGACGAACTTCTACCGGCGCAGCGTCCTCCTTTCGAAGCCGGGAACAGACTACGCCTTCGACACTTTCCTGGAGGAAATGAGCGCCATGATGGCGGAGGACATCGTGGCCCAGCGCGTCACGCCCGGCTTCAATTTCTCCGTCAATCTGCGAATCACATCCTGGCTGGCCGACGCGAACTTCAACTGCGATCCTGCTGCCTGGGACAGTGACACCGTCGATCACTGCTTCGGCTACGGCGTCAACGGCAGCCTGGGCGCCTACCTGGTGCGCCAGTACGGCGTAGGCTTCTACAAGCAGTTGCTGAACAACACCTCATCATCTGATTCACTGCAGGTGCTGGGCAATGCCATCCAGCAGGCAGGAGGGCCCACGCTGCCGGTCGCCATCCAGCGCTGGGGCGCCAATATTGCCCTGCTGCCGGAGGAAGCGCCCAAAGGCTATGGCTGGCCTGCACGCTCCGAGCAGGGCTTCACGCTGCCTGCGATCAACGGATCCAGCATGGCCGCCATCCGAACTCTGCCCACCACGGTTCCGGTCAAACTCAATGCGCGCGGCCATTTCCCGTTCCTGCGCCAGCCCGATGCCCAAGGCGTCTACCAAGAACAGCTGCGTGTTCCCCCAGCTACCACACTGACAGCGGTCGTACGCTGAAAAGGCGCCTTCGGCCGGGTGTGAATTCCGTGGCATGACTACCTGTGGCGCATGCACCATCGCGTGCCCGCGGATTCCAAGACGCATCGCAACCTCATGATCGCCACCTTGCTGCGCGAGGTGATGCGCAACCTGGACCTGCGCTTTCCGCCCGGCGATCCGGCCCTCAAGGACTACAAGATCACCTGATCACTCGATGGCCTGCCTGAAGCCTCACAGCTGCAGGCGGGCCTCGGCGATGCCGTCCAGTTCGGCCACCACCAGGTCACCGGCCTGGGCAAAGGCCAGGCCATTCCACGTGCCCGTAGTCACCACCGTGCCTGCGGGCACGCTGCCATAGCGGCGCACCAGTTCCTGCAGCCAGCCGGCCAGCAGCCACAGCGGGTCGCCCAGCGGATGCGTTCCGGTGAACGCCTGCACCGGCGCCGCGCCCACACGCAGCCTGCAGACCTGGGCTGACCAGTCCCGCGGCGACTCGCGCGGCAGCAGCCGCGAAGCGTCCTGCCAAGGTCCCAGTACCAGGGCGCCATGGCACAGGCCGTCGGCGGCCAGCAGCAGCGGCGGTGCCTTCAGGTGCTGGCGCCAGCGCGTATCCACCACCTCGATGGCGGCGGTGATGCCGTCGATCAGCTCCAGGCCCTCGCCGGGCTGCAGGGCGGCGGCCATCGCGGCCGTGACATCGCGGCCCAGGCGCAGGGCGATCTCGGCTTCGATGCCGCGCAGGTGCAGCGGCGCGCCGCCAGCGACCGAGGGGCTGGCCCAGACGCCTTCTTCGGGCAGCGGCGCATGGGTCAGCGGGGCATCGCGGCGCGGCGCGCCAGACTTCCAGTAGCCCGGAACGCGGCCCGGTCCCTGCTGGCTGCCGGCCACGCGCCAGCCCAGGGCGGGCGCCATGGCGGCCTGCACGGCCTGTGCATCTGCGGGCGTGCGCACCACGTCGGCCCAATCGTCGGCATCCAGCAATTCGCCGCTGTGGCGTGCCTGGAGCAGCGCATGGGCCAAGGCTGTGGGAGTGCGGGGCGTATTCGTCATGGGGCGGCTTTCCTGGAGTGCATCGGTGGGTCTCAAGCGGCCCCGATTGTCCGCTGGACAAGGCGCTCCCAGGGTTATGCATTAAATGCATAAGGCTCTCGCTCATAAGGCGTTGGACAGCGCATAGCCCCGGGAATAAGCTCAAAACCCTCAGACAACTCTTGTGTGGAACCACCATGCAGCAACCCGCTTCGGCCGGCGTTACCAACCACGCCATCCCTTCCTACCTGCAGGCCGATCACCTCGGCCCCTGGGGCAACTACCTGCAGCAGGTCGATCGCGTCACGCCCTACCTGGGCCATCTCGCCCGCTGGGTCGAAACCCTCAAGCGCCCCAAGCGCATCCTGATCGTCGATGTGCCGATCGAGCTGGACAACGGCACCATCGCCCACTACGAAGGCTACCGCGTTCAGCACAACCTGAGCCGCGGTCCCGGCAAGGGCGGCGTGCGTTTCCACCAGGATGTGACCCTGTCCGAAGTCATGGCCCTGTCGGCCTGGATGTCGGTCAAGAACGCGGCCGTCAACGTGCCCTACGGCGGCGCCAAGGGCGGCATCCGTGTCGATCCCAAGACGCTGTCGCGCGGTGAGCTGGAGCGCCTTACGCGCCGCTACACCAGCGAGATCGGCCTGCTGATCGGCCCCTCCAAGGACATCCCCGCGCCTGACGTCAACACCAATGGCCAGATCATGGCCTGGATGATGGACACGTACTCCATGAACACCGGCGCCACCGCCACCGGCGTGGTCACGGGCAAGCCCGTGGACCTGGGCGGCTCGCTGGGCCGCGTCGAGGCCACCGGCCGCGGCGTGTTCACCGTGGGCGTGGAAGCGGCCAAGCTGACCGGCCTGTCGGTCCAGGGTGCGCGCATCGCCGTGCAGGGCTTCGGCAACGTGGGCGGCACGGCGGGCAAGCTGTTCGCCGACGTGGGCGCCAAGGTCGTGGCCGTGCAGGACCACACCGGCACCATCCACAACGCCAATGGCCTGGATGTGCCGGCCCTGCTGGCCCACGTGGCCGCCAAGGGCGGCGTGGGCGGCTTTGACGGCGCCGAGGCCATGGACGCTGCCGACTTCTGGAGCGTGGACTGCGACATCCTGATCCCCGCCGCACTGGAAGGCCAGATCACCAAGGACAACGCCGGCAAGATCAAGGCCAAGATGGTGATCGAGGGCGCCAACGGCCCCACCACCACCGAGGCCGACGACATCCTGACCGAAAAGGGCGTGCTGGTGCTGCCCGACGTGCTGGCCAATGCCGGCGGCGTGACGGTGAGCTACTTCGAATGGGTGCAGGACTTCTCCAGCTTCTTCTGGAGCGAGGACGAGATCAACGCCCGCCTGGTGCGCATCATGCAGGACGCCTTCGCGGCCATCTGGCAGGTCGCCCAGCAGCACGGCGTGACGCTGCGCACCGCCACCTTCATCGTGGCCTGCCAGCGCATCCTGCATGCGCGCGAGATGCGGGGACTGTATCCCTGACCCCCTGAGGCGCTGACGCGCCTTCCCCCTCTCTGCTTGCTTCGCAAGGGAGGGGGACGACACCCTCGCGGCGGGGCGGCCCTTGCTCGGTGTCCCTGACTTGGGCCGCGCCAGTTTTTGGCGCTGTGCACCACACGGTCAATGAAAGGCGCTTCGGCGCCTTTTTTCTTGTGGCCGCCTTTTCGGCAACGGGTTAGCACGCGTTCCAGTGGGCCTAAGCGCGGGTTTCCGAATGGCGAAGCGGATCTCCAGTCAAACCCTGGTGCCCTGGGGCCCAGGGTTTTCTATCGTTGCGGGCAGTGAACTGGAGACTGCCCATGACCGCCCGACGCAGCCTGCTGGCCTTGCTGGCCGCTTTGCCTTTTTTCTCCCTGGCTCCTGCCGCCGCGCTGGCGGCGGCCTGGCCTGAACGCCCCATCACCATCGTGGTGCCGGCCGCCGCAGGCGGCACCACGGACATTGCCGCGCGCGTGCTGGCCGAGAAGATGGGCAAGGACCTGGGCACCTCGGTGGTGGTGGAGAACAAGGGCGGGGGCGGCGGCAGTATCGGCACGGCCCAGGTGGCGCGCGCCAGGCCTGATGGCTACACGCTGCTCATGGGCAACATCGGCCCGGTGGCCATCAATTTCAGCCTGTACAAGCAGCTCAGCTACAAGGAAAGCGATCTGCGCGGCATCACCAATGTGATCTCCGTGCCCAACATCCTCGTGGTCCATGCCGATTCGCCCGTGCGCAGCGTGCGCGAGCTGGTGGAGCTGGCCAGGACCCGGCGCCTGAACGTGTCCACCTCGGGCGTGGGCCAGTCGCCGCACATGTCCTCGGAGATGTTCCGCCAGAAGGCCGGCATCGAGGTCACGCTCGTGCCCTTTCCCGGTGCCGCGCCTGCGGTCACGGCGCTGCTGGGCCAGCAGGTGGACTACATGATCGACAACCTGCCCAGCTCCATGCCGCACATCAGAAGCGGCAAGTTCCGCGCGCTGGCCATCACCAGCGCCACGCGCTCGGCCCAGTTGCCCGAGGTGCCCACCATGACCGAGGCCGGCGTGCCCATGCAGGTCACGGCCTGGTTCGGGCTGCTGGCCCCTGCCGGCACGCCCGATGCCGTGGTCGAGCGCATCCAGCAGTCGGCCCGGCGCGCCATGCAGACGGCCGAGGTGCGCCAGCGCTTTGCCGACCTGGGCGGCGTGCCCGGTGGCGAGACACCGGCCGAGTACGACGCCTTCATCGCCCAGGAACGCAAGAGCTGGGCCCAGATCGTCAAGGCCGCAGGCCTGTCGCTGGAATAGTGGTCCCCTCCCGTCCCTCCCATGCAAGAAGACATCGCCTCCCTGCTGCGCCAGCCCTTTGGCTCGCTGCCCGAACTCGTCGCGCTGCAGGCCAGCCAGCGCCCCAGCCACACCGCCCTGGCCATGGACGGCCGCAGCCTCGACTACGCCGCGCTGCGCCTGGGCATGGACCGCGTGGCCCTGCGCCTGCAACGCCAGGGCCTGGGCCCCGGCGACGTGGTGGCCATCTGCGCGGGCAGCTCGCCCGAGTACGTGCGGGCCTTCCTGGGTGCGTTGCGCGCGGGCGTGGCCGTGGCGCCGCTGGCCCCGTCGGCCACGGCAGGCCACCTGAGCGCCATGCTGGACAACTGCGGCGCCCGGCTGGTGCTGCGCGACGCGGACACCGCAGCGCAATGGCCGCTGCAGGCCGGACAGGATCTGCAATGCGTGGCCCTGGACGGCGCTGTCGAAGCCGGCATGCCGTGGTCGCAATGGCTGGCTGCGGACGAAACGGACCATGGCACGGCACCCACGCCCATCCAACCCCAGCCCGACTGGCCCTTCAACGTCATCTACTCCTCGGGCACCACGGGCGTGCCCAAGGGCATCGTCCAGTCCTGGGCCATGCGCTGGGCCCATGTGCAGCGCGCCATCCACAACGGCTACGGGCCCGATGCCGTCTCGCTGTGCGCCACGCCGCTGTACTCCAACACCACCCTGGTCGCGGCCCTGCCCACCCTGGGCCTGGGCGGCACCCTGGTGCTGATGCGCAAGTTCGACGCGGCGCACTACCTGGAACTGGCCGAGCGCCACCGTGCCACCCACACCATGCTCGTGCCCGTGCAGTACCAGCGGCTGATGCAGTGCCCGGGGTTCGACGGCGCCGACCTGAGCCGCCTGCGGCACAAGTTCTGCACCAGCGCACCGTTCCATCCCGCGCTCAAGGCCGAGGTGCTGCGCCGCTGGCCTGGACGGCTCATCGAGTACTACGGCATGACCGAAGGCGGCGTGCGCTGCGAGCTGCACTGCCATGACTTCCCCGACAAGCTGCACACCGTGGGCAGGCCGGGACCGGGCGCCGACATCCGCTTCATCGATGAGCAGGGCCGCGAACTGCCGCCCGGCGAGCAGGGCGAGATCGTGGGCCGCTCGGCCGGGATGATGAGCGGCTACCACCGCCTGCCCGACAAGACGCAGGAGGCCGAATGGTTCGATGCCCAGGGCCTGCGCTTCATCCGCAGCGGCGACGTGGGCCGTCTGGACGAGGACGGCTTCATCGTGCTGGGCGACCGCAAGAAGGACATGATCATCACGGGCGGCTTCAACGTCTACCCGAGCGACATCGAGTCCGTGCTGCTGCAGCACCCGCAGGTGGCCGAATGCGCGGTGATCGGCGTGCCCTCCGATGCTTGGGGCGAGACCCCCGTGGCCTACGCCGTGGCGCGCCCCGATGCCACGCCCTCGGCCGCCGAGCTGCGCGAATGGCTCAACGCCCGCGTGGGCAAGACCCAGCGCGTGGCCGAGCTGCGGCTGGCCGCCAGCCTGCCGCGCAGCGAGATCGGCAAAGTGCTCAAGCGCGCGCTGCGCGAGCAGTACCAGGCCGGCGCCCTGTCCTCTTCATGAAACGGAGTCCCCCCATGCCCATGTCCATGCCCATGCACCCACTCCCGCGCCGCCGCCTGCTGTCCTGCCTGGCCCTGGCGACCTGCGCCCTGCTGGCCCCCTCCGCCCATCTCGCCCTTGCTGCCGAGGCCTGGCCTGCCAAGCCCATCCAGCTGGTCATTCCCTATCCACCCGGCGGCAGTGCCGACCTGCTGGGCCGCCCGCTGGCCGTGCAGCTGCAGCAGCAGCTGGGCCAACCCGTGGTGCTCGAATACAAGCCTGGCGCAGGCGGCACGCTGGCCTCGCAATACGTGGCGCGCGCCAGGCCCGATGGCTACACCGTGCTCATGGTGCTGGCCGCCCATGCTATCAACGACAGCCTCTATCCCAAGCTGCCCTACGACACCCGCCGCGACTTCGCGCCCGTGTCTTTGGTGGCCAACCTGCCCATGGTGGTTGCGGCCAGCAGCAAGCTGCCGGCAAAGAACATCCAGGAACTCATCCAGGCCGCCAAGGCCAACCCCGGCAAGCTCACCTTCGGCTCGGCGGGCAACGGCAACACGGGGCATCTTGCGGCCGAGTACTTCGGTTCCATGGCAGGCGTGCGCATGACCCATGTGCCCTACAAGGGCAGCGCGGGCGTGGTCAACGCCATGCTGGCCGGCGACATCGACCTGACCTTCGACAGCATCTCCACCTCCATGCCCCACATCCGCAGCGGGCGCATGCATGCGCTGGCCGTCACCAGCCCGCAGCGCTCGGCGCTGGCGCCCGAGTTGGCCACCATCCAGGAGCAGGGCATCGCAGGCTTCGACGTGACCGGCTGGTACGCCGTCATCGCGCCGGCCGGCACGCCCGCCGAAGCCACCCAGCGCCTGAGCCGCGAGATCGCCACCGCCCTGCGCCAGCCCGCGCTGCAGGCCCAGCTGGCCGCCGGCGGCTACGAGCCCGTGGGCTCCACGCCCGAGGCGCTGCAGGCGCATATCGACAAGGAAATCACGCGCTGGGCCACTGTCGTCAAATCGACAGGTGCACGGGTGGATTGAGTCATGCCGATGCGATGATTGCCCGCATGAACACACCCATCAAAGAACACCCGGCCAACCCCTTCGAAGGCGAGGCGCCCGGCATCCTCTTCGGCCTGCCCATGCCCATGGCCCGCGCCATGAAGCTCAGCGGTGAACGCATCGGCGAGGACCGCGCCCAGATCCGCATGGGCTTTCAACCGGACCAGGCCAACAGCCGCGGCGACGTGCACGGCGGCGCCATCGCCTCGCTGCTGGACTGCGCCCTGGCATCGGCCTGCCGCTCGCATGACCCCACGGCCTTCGGCGTGGCCACCATCGACCTCACGCTGCACTACGTCTCGGCCGGCAGCGGCGATCTCATCGCCACCGCCCACTGCGAGCGGCGCGGCCGATCCATCAGCTTCGCGCGCGGCGAAGTGCGCTCCGAGGACGGCACCCTGGTGGCACTGGCCACCGGCACCTTCAAGCTGATGGCGCGCAGCCCGGCACAGGCCTGAGCGCAGGGCACGCGCGGCGCCGGATGGCGCCGGACGGCACTTGCGTGCCGCCGCGTCGTCAGAGCCGCTTTTCCTTGGCCTCGATCAGCTTTTGCATCAGTTCGCAGACCTGCCTGGCCTGCTCCTGGGTGATGTCGATGTTCTCGATCACCGAGCGCTTGAACTGGATGCCGTTGACTGCGCCGCTGTTCTCGATGAAGCCCAGCGTCAGGGTGCGGTTCAGGAAGTAGATGACGGCGGCGATGCCCCAGCCGATCAGCATGACCACCAGGCCTGCAAAGAAGCTCTGGGCCATCATGGACCCGCCCATGAACAGCGACAGGGCACCGATGCCCAGCGCCGTCTTCCAGGGCTTGTGATAGCCGTAGTAGGTGGAGCAGATGCCCTGCAGCGGGATCAGGCGCGACTGGGTGCCCGACAGCGAGGCGCTGCTGAACTCCAGGCGCTCGCTGCCCACGCGGATGGTGGTGGTGGGATCGATGTTGACCTTGGACAGGATCCAGGCGACCAGGCCGCCTTCGCGGCCTGTGATGGCAATGTGGTTGCCCTTGTCGTCTATGGGTTGCTCGCTGGCCTTCCAGGCCTTGATGACCAATGCACTCACGGTAATACCCTCTCTTGAATGTTTGAGAAACCACGGGCTGTCCCGTCATGGCATTGCACCACCGGGGCCGCCTGAGGAGGGGCGATTACAGCACAGGGCATGAGTGCAGCCTTGGGCAACCAGGGCCGCTGTGCGCCATCAACCGGGTTGCACCCCCGCCGCCTGCAGCAGCCGCCCCCAGACCGGAGCCTCTTGCGCCCAGGCCTTGCCGAAGCGCTGAGGGCTGTCGTCATCAACAGGGACGAAGCCGGCCGCGATGATGCGGGCCGTGCCTTCGCGGCTGGCCACGGCGCGGTTGGAGATCTCGCCCCATTGCCGCGTGAGGTCGGCCGGCAGGCCCTTGGGGCCGGCGATGGCCAGCCAGCCGGACAGTTCCATGGCCTCGTGGCGGTAGCCGGCCTCGGCAAAGGTGGGCACCTCGGGCAGCAGGGGCACGCGGCGCGTGCCGGTGACGGCCAGGGCGCGCAGCTTGCCTGCATCGATGTGGGGCTTGAGCGTGAGCAGGCTGCCCATGCCGATGGGGATGCGTCCGCCCAGCATGTCCTGCACCATCAGCGCCTCGCCCCGGTAGGCTGCATGCGCCATGCCGGCACCGGCCATGTCGCTGAGCACGGCGCAGGCCAGGTGGCCGTGCGAGCCTATGCCGTAGGAGCCATATGAGAGCTTGCCCGCGTTGGCCTGGGCCCAGGCCATGAACTCGCGCAGGTTGGAGGCGGGCACGTCGGCCGTGACCACCAGGGCGATGGGCGCCATGCACACGCGCGACAGGGGCGTGAGGTCGGTCAGCGGATCGTAGGCGGTCTTCTTGTAGAGGTATTTGTTGGTGAGCATGGTGGAGGTGGTGCCCAGCAGCAGGGTGAGCCCGTCCGGCGCGGAGCGGACCACCATTTCGCCGCCGATCAGTCCGGCCGCACCGGGCTTGTTGTCCACCACCACGGTCTGGCCCAGCTGCTGGGCCATGCGCTCGCCCAGGATGCGCGCAATCACGTCGGTGGCGCCGCCTGCCGCAAAGGGCACGACGATGCGCACGGGCCGTGTGGCAAAGCCGGCCTGCGCCAGCACGCTGGCGGGCCCTGCCGCCACGGCGCCGGCCGCCAGGGCCAGCGCCTGGCGCCGATTCAATCGGTTGTTCAGTCTGTCATTCAGTCGGTCATTCAATTGGCCGTTGAATCCGCTGTTCGATGCCGTCCCCGAGATCACTGCCATCACACGCTCCTTTGCCTGGGTACCTCCATGGGTGGAGATATCGGATCAAGAAACTGCCGTCTCGAAATCAATCGAGCTGGCCAAGCGTATTCGAGGCAGATGGATTCACCATCAGGGAAATCATTGGACTGTTTGCACCAGAATCAGAAAACTCTGAGTGCAAAACGGCCTTTCAGTCTCATTTTGATCAAGATCGTGCTGCAGATCTCTGTTGCGCCCAGGCATGGCGCAGCAGCACCTGTTCGGCCTGCTTGAGCACGGGCGCATCGACCATGCGGCCCTCCAGCACGCAGACGCCGCCTCCGGCCTCGGCCAGGGCCTGGCGCAGGCGCTGCGCGTGGGCCACGGCCGCTGCGTCGGGGTCGAAGATGGCGTGCAGGGGCTGGACCTGGGCCGGGTGGATGCACAGCTTGCCGCCAAAGCCCATGCGCCGCGCGCGTGCCGCGTCCTGGGCCAGCCGCTCGGGGTTGCGCGTGTCCACCGTCACGCCGTCCACAGCCGCGCCAATGCCGGCGCGGCGCGAGGCCAGGACCAGGGCCATGCGCATGGGCAGCAGCTCTTCCTCGCCCTGCTCGCAGGCCATGCCCGCATCGACCTGGAAGTCCAGGTGGCCGAAGGCCAGGCGCACCACCTGGGGCGCGGCAGCCAGGGCGTCGGCCGCGTCCAGGCCGGCCACGCTTTCGATGAGGGGCAGCACGGCCGCCCGTGCGCCCGCAGCCTGGGCCACCGCATGCAGGGTCTGGGCGCGTTCGGCCTTGGAGACCATGGCGCCGGCCACGCCCTGATCCACCAGCTGCGCCAGCGCGCGCAGGTCATCCGTATGCCAGGGCGTGCCTTCGGCGTTGATGCGCACCAGCAGGCGGGCACGGGCCGGGCCTTCCAGCGCACCCACGGCCTGGGCCAGCGCCTGGCGGGCGCCGTCCTTGTCGGCCGGGGCCACGGCGTCCTCCCAGTCGGCGATGACCATGTCGGCGCCGCTGTCCAGGGCCTTGCCCAGGCGCTCGGGCCGCGTGGCGGGGACGAAGAGAAAGGAAGTGGCCTGTCGCGCCAGATCGTGCATGCGGATGTCCTTGGGAGAGCGGTTTATTCGGCCGAGACGCCTGCGGCCTTGATGACCTTGTCCCAGCGCGCCACCTCGGCCTGCAGGTGGGTGCGCAGGCCTTCGGGTGTGGCCTTGTCGGGCGTGACCAGGTCGGAGCTGAGTTCGGCGATGCGCTTTTTGACGTTCTCGTCCTTGATGGCCACGTTCAGCGCCTTGTTGATGGCCATGACCACCTCCTTGGGCGTGCCCTTGGGCGCGTACATGCCGTGCCAGACCTTGACGTCGAAGCCCTTGAGGCCCTGCTCGTCCAGCGTGGGGATGTCGGGCAGCGAGGACAGGCGCTTGGGCGTGGTCACGCCGAAGACCTTGGCGCGCTGGCCGTCCTTGATCACGGGCACGGTCTGCGTGGTCTGGTCGCACAGCAGGTCCACCTGGCCGCCCATGAGGTCGTTCATGGCCGGGCCTGCGCCCTTGTAGGGCACGGTGGTGAGCTTGACGCCCGCCTGGTGCATGAACAGCATGCCGCACAGCTGGGAGACGGCGCCGATGCCGGCATTGGCCAGCGAGACCTTCTCCTGGTTCTTCTTCACGTAGTCCAGCAGCTCGGCAAAGTTGTTGGCCGGGAAGTCCTTGCGCGACAGCAGGGTCATGGGCACGTCCAGCACCTGGCCGATGTACTCGAAGTCCTTGAGCGGGTCATAGGGCAGCTTCTTGTACAGCGCAGGCGCCGTGGCCATGCCCATGTGGTGGATGAGGATGGTGTAGCCGTCGGCCTTGGCCTTGGCCACGCGGTTGGGCGCAATGGTGCCGCCCGCTCCCACGGTGTTCTCGACCAGCACGCTCTGACCCAGCACCTGGCCCATGGGCACGGCCAGCAGGCGCGCCACCACATCGGTGGGGCCGCCAGCGCTGTAGGGCACGACGAGGACGACGGGCTTCTCGGGCCAGGCCGCGGCCAGGGCGCCGGTGGTCGTCCCGCCGGCGGCAAGGGCGCAGGCGGCGGCCGCTGCGTAAACGAGGCGGCGGCGGAAAGAAGTGGTGCGTTGCATGGTTTGTCTCCTGTGCACTTTGGTGGAAGCGGGAGGCGCTCTGTGGTGGCGCCTTTCCCATGGATTCGCCGGCCGGGGCCGGCGCGAAAACTCAGTCAAGAACTCAGTCAAGCAGGCGCTGCACGCGCGGCCAGTGCGCGATCTGCCACAGCCGCGCTACAGCGGCCTGGGCGGGGTCGTCCTGCAGGGCACCGCCATAGGCGATCAGTCGCAGCGCCTTGGCCGTGATCTCCTCGCGCGACAGCGTGTTGCCCGGATCGCCCTTGGGCTCTTCCACGCGGCCGTGCAGCGTGCGGCCATCGGTGGTGAGCACGGTGACCTTGCCGATCCAACGCTGCGGGTAGGCGGCATCGACCTCGGGGTCCAGCACCATGCCCACCTTCTCGCGCAGGGCCACGGTGGTGGCGGCCAGGTATTCGTTGTCGAACTCGTCCAGGCCCGCATGGCCGTGGCGCGCGGCCAGCGCCAGCACCGTGCCCATGGAGAACTTGCTCTGGTGCACCGTGCCGGGATCGACCACGGGGCCCAGCACGTCGATGGCGCCCTGGTGCACGTGGCAGGTGACCTGCGCCAGGTCGGCGGGGGCCAGGCCGTGGTCCTGCATGACCTGCAGCAGCGCGTCGGCGGCCGGGTGCGTGTGGCGGCAGGAGGCATGCCATTTGAACGAGGTCTCGGCCGTGGCCCAGCGCGTGCCGATGCCGTCCGTGAGGCGCGTGGGATCGGCGTCCGTGGACATGCCTGCCGCCAGGCCCTGCGGCCCGGTGAAGATGTCCTGCGCACCGGTGAATCCGTCCCGGGCCAGGTAGGCCGACATCAGGCCCGCAGCGGCCGCATGCGCCGTGTGCAGCTGCTTGCTGTCGGCGCCCGTGCGCAGGAACTCCCACAGCCCTGCCGACTGCGTGCCGGCCGAGCCGAAGGCATGCTGCATCTGCGCGGGCGTGAGGCCCAGCAGCCGGCCCACGGCGGCCGCGGCGGCCAGGGTGCCGGCCGTGGCCGTGGTGTGGAAGATGCGGTAGTGGCTGCGGCCCAGGAACTCGCCCACGCGGATGCCGACCTCATAGCCGGCCACGCAGGCGGCCATGAGCTCGGCGCCGCTGGCGCCGATGCTCTGTGCCACGGCCAGCGCGGGCGGGAAGACCACGGCGGCGGGGTGGAAGACCGAGCCGTTGTGCACATCGTCCTGCTCGGCCACATGCGAGGCTGCGGCATTGGCCAGGGCCGCCATCATGGGCGAGGTGGTGTCGGCACTGCCCAGGATCTCGCTAGGCCCCTGCGCCGGTCCCTGGGACAGCGCAAAGCGCGTGATGCTCTGCACGGGGCGCGCGCCCTGGCCTGCGAGCACGGAGCCGAACCAGTCCACCCAGAGGTCTTCGGCGCGCTGCTGAACGGCGGCGGGAACGTCGTCCCAGCGCAGCGAGGCAGCGAATTGGGCCAGCGGATGGATGCTCACTTGGGTGTCGTTTTTCATGGGTTGGGTCTCCGGCGCATTCTTGGGCATGCGCCCTGGTTTCAGGGGGCGGTTTTTCCCGGGGGCGGGCACAGGGCACTGATGCGCTCGGCGCTCCAGCCCAGCTCGGCCAGGATGGCGGCGCTGTGCTCGCCCACGGCGGGCACGGCCTCCATGCGGTAGTCGAAGGCGCTGTTGGCACCGGGGGGCAGCAGCGCCTGCACCGGACCGGCCGGCGTGTCCACGCTGCACCAGCGCTGGCGTGCGGCCAGCTGGGGATGGGCCCACAGGCCGGCCATGTCGTTGACGCGCGCATTGGCAATGCCGGCCGCATCCAGCCGCTGCACCACCTGGGCGGCATCGAGCGCGTTGAACACGCCCAGGATCAGCGCATGCAGCTCCTCGCGGTTGGCGTTGCGGCGCGCGTTGCTGTCGAAGCGCGCGTCTGCAGCCAGCGCGGGCTGCAGCAGCACCTGTTCGCAAAAGAGCTTCCACTCGCGTTCGTTTTGCAGGCCCAGCATCACCGTCCCGCCGTCACCGGCCTCGAACGGCCCGTAGGGATAGATGCTGGCGTGCGAGGCGCCGGTGCGCGGCGGCGGCGGCGCACCGTCGAAGGCGTAGTACATGGGGTAACCCATCCACTCGCCCAGCGCCTCCAGCATGGACACGTCGATGTGGCTGCCCTCGCCCGTGCGCCCGCGCAGCAGCAAGGCCGACAGGATGTTGGTGTAGGCGTACATTCCGGCCGCGATGTCGGCCACCGAGATGCCGGCCTTGGACGGCACCTCGGGCGTGCCCGTGACCGAGAGAAAGCCCGCCTCGCTCTGGATCAGCAGGTCGTAGGCCTTCTTGTCGCGGTAGGGGCCGTCTGCGCCGTAGCCGCTGATGTCGCAGACGATGAGGCGCGGAAAGCGCTCGCGCAGCGCCGCATAGGACAGGCCCATGCGCGCGGCCGCGCCGGGCGCCAGGTTCTGCACCAGCACGTCGGCACCCTCCAGCAGCTGCAGCAGCGCCTGCATGGCCTCGTCCTGCTTGAGGTCCAGCGCCAGGCTCTGCTTGCTGCGGTTGATCCAGGTGAAGTGCGAGGACTGGCCCTGCACGCGCTGGTCATAGCCGCGCGCAAAGTCGCCGCTGCCGGGCCGCTCGACCTTGATCACGCGCGCGCCCAGGTCGGCCAGCTGGCGCGTGCAAAACGGTGCGGCCACCGCATGTTCCAGCGAGACGACGGTGGTGCCGTCCAGGGGCCTCAGGCGTTGCTGTGTCATGCGCAGTGCCTTCAGAAAGAACGCGGGAGACCGAGGATGTGCTCGGCCACGTAGGAGTAAATGAGATTGGTCGAGATCGGCGCCACCTGGTACAGGCGCGTCTCGCGGAACTTGCGCTCCACGTCGTATTCGCAGGCAAAGCCGAAGCCGCCGTGGAACTGGATGCAGGCATTGGCCGCCTCCCAGCTGGCCTTGGCCGCCAGGTACTTGGCCATGTTGGCCTGGGCGCCCATGGCCTGGTTGGCGTCGAACATCTCGCAGGCCTTCCAGCGCATGAGGTTGGCGGCCTCGACCTCGATGAAGGCATCGGCAATGGGGAACTGCACGCCCTGGTTCTGGCCGATGGGGCGGCCGAACACGTTGCGGTCGCGCACGTAGTTGGTCACGCGGTCCAGGAACCAGTAGCCGTCGCCAATGCATTCGGCCGCAATCAGCGTGCGCTCGGCATTGAGGCCGTCGAGGATGTACTTGAAGCCCTTGCCTTCCTCGCCGATCAGGTTCTCCTCGGGGATTTCCAGGTTCTCGAAGAACAGCTCGTTGGTCTCGTGGTTGACCATGTTGGGGATGGGGCGCACGGTCAGGCCGCTCTTTTGCGCCTCGGCCAGGTCCACCATGAAGATGGACATGCCCTCGCTCTTTTTCTTCACCTCGGCCAGCGGCGTGGTGCGCGCCAGCAGGATCATCCAGTCGCTGTGCTGCACGCGGCTGATCCAGACCTTCTGGCCGTTGACCACGTAGCGGCCATCCTTCTTGACGGCGCTGGTCTTGATCTTGGTGGTGTCCGTGCCCGTGGTGGGCTCGGTCACGCCCATGGACTGCAGGCGCCATTCGCCCGAGGCGATGCGCGGCAGGTATTTCTCCTTTTGCGCCTGCGAGCCGTGGCGCAGCAGCGTGCCCATGTTGTACATCTGGCCGTGGCAGGCGCCCGAGTTGCCGCCGCAGCGGTTGATCTCTTCCATGATCACGCTGGCCTCGGTCAGACCCAGGCCCGAGCCGCCGTACTCCTGCGGGATCAGCGCGGCCAGCCAGCCGGCCTTGGTCAGCGCGTCCACGAAGGTCTCGGGATAGGCGCGCTGCTCGTCGATCTTGCGGAAATACTCGTCGGGGAACTCGGCGCACAGCGCACGGATGGCGTCGCGGATTTCGGGGAAATTGTTGGAAAGCGTGTGTTCGATCATGGTGGTCTCAAGGCTCGGTGTTCAGGGGTCTCAGGCCAGGGTGGCTTTTCCGGTCATGGTCAGCCAGCCCTCGTGGTCTTGCGCCCAGAGTTCGACGGTCTTGCCGTCCGCAGAAGGCTTGCCGTGCACGCTGAAGGCATGCAGGTCGAAGGTGGGGCGCACGGCCTTGAACTCGAAGGACAGCACGTGCGCCTGGGGCAGCTCGCGGCGCAGCAGGTCCAGCAGCAGGGTGGCGATCAGCGGGCCGTGCACGATCAGGCCCGGATAGCCTTCGACACCCGTCACATAGCGGCGGTCGTAGTGGATGCGGTGGCCGTTGAAGGTCAGGGCCGAGTAGCGGAACAGCAGCACGTCGTCGGGAACGATGGTGCGCGACCAGGTTTGCTGGCCGTCCAGCGGCGGCTTCTGCGGCGTGGGCGCGGGATCGCCGGGCTGGGCAGCGGCGCGGTAGACGATGTCGTGCTCCTCGGTCAGCGCCAGGCCCTGGTCGTTGCTATAGGCATGCTCGACCAGCACGAACAGCAGCTCGCCCGAGCGGCCGCTCTTGTGGCTGACCGAGCCGATGGTGGAGCGGCGCTGCACCTTCTGGCCCACCTGCAGCGCGTTGCCTGCCTCCCAGAGCAGGCGCCCGCCGGCCCACATGCGGCGCGGCAGCGGCACGGGCGGCAGAAAGCCGCCACGGCGCGGGTGGCCGTCGGGGCCGAGCTCGCTTTGGCGTGCATGGGGCAGGAAGTACATCCAGTGCCACAGCGGCGGCAGCGCCGTGCCGTCGGCGGGCTCAGGGTCTTCCCGGTCCAGCGTGGCCGACAGCGCGGCCACGGGCGCGGCCGTGATGCTGTCTGCCAGGGTTTCGCTGCGGCCCTGCCAGGACTGAAGATGCGCCAGCGCGGCGGCGTCGAGGGTGTCGGTAGCTTGCTTGTCTGTCATGGCCGCCATGGTCGGTGCAAGCGCGGCGGCCCGCAATCCGCGTTTTCTTAAGCAAGCCTTTGGCCGCGCTGAAGGCTGGGCCGGCGCGGCCTGTCCGCCGCTGCTTTCATTCCTGCGAAGTCCGCCCTTGTGATTGGCGAATGGCGCGGTGCGGCGTTTGCCGGCATCCTTGGTCCCGACTTCTTTCCAACGAACACTGAACGGGGACGACAGGCCATGGCGCAGAAAATGATGCAGGACAAGGTAGTGGTGGTGACGGGTGCCGGCGGCGGCATCGGGCGCGACATGGCGCTGGCCATGGCGGCCGAGGGCGCCAAGGTGGTGGTCAACGACATCGGCACCTCCACCACGGGCGAGGGCACGGACGCCGGCCCGGCGCAGAAGGTGGTCGATGAGATCAAGGCCGCAGGCGGCCAGGCCGTGGCCAACACCGACAGCGTGGCCGAGGCCGCCAGCGCGGGCCGCATCGTGCAGTGCGCCGTGGACAGCTTCGGCCGCATCGACGGCGTGGTCAACAACGCCGGCATCCTGCGCGACCGGTTCTTCCACAAGATGAGCCTGGACGAGTGGGACGCTGTCATCAAGGTCCACCTGTACGGCAGCTACTACATGAGCCGCGCGGCCGCCAACCATTTCAAGGAGCAGGAAAGCGGCGCCTTCGTACACATGACCTCGACCTCGGGCCTGATCGGCAACCTGGGCCAGGCCAACTACAGCGCCGCCAAGCTGGGGCTGACGGCCCTGTCCAAGTCCATCGCGCTGGACATGCAGAAGTTCAACGTGCGCTCCAACTGCATCGCGCCGTTCGCCTGGAGCCGCATGATCGGCTCCATCCCCACCGACACGCCCGAGCAGCAGGCGCGCGTGGCCAAGATCCAGCAGATGACGCCCAACAAGATCGCCCCGCTGGCTGTCTACCTGCTGTCCGACGCGGCCAGCGACGTGAACGCCCAGGTCTTTGCCGTGCGCAACAACGAGATCTTCGTCATGAGCCAGCCGCGCCCGCTGCGCTCGGTGCACCGCAGCGAGGGCTGGTCGCCCCAGTTCATTGCCGAGCACGGCATGCCTGCGCTCAAGGCATCGTTCGTCCCCCTGGACCGCTCGGCAGATGTCTTCAGCTGGGACCCTGTCTAGAAGAGCACCCCCTGAGCGGCTGCGCCGCTTCCCCCTCTCTCGCTTCGCGGGAGGGGGACGGCGCCCTCGCCGCGAGGCGGCTCTTGCTCGGCGCCCCTGGGTTGGGGTGCGCCGGCTTTGAAGGCTGTTGGTATTGCGCCAGCGCAATCAATTACCGAGATGACCCGTTCCATGACCATTCGCTACGACCACCTGAAACAGCGCCCCTTCGAGCCCGTGCGCCAGCACTATGGCGAACGCGACACCATGCTCTATGCGTTGAGCCTGGGCCTGGGCAGCGATCCGCTGTCGGATGCGGCCCTGCCCTTTTTCTACGAAGGGGCGCCCGGCGGGCTGCGCGCCCTGCCTTCGCAGGCCGTGGTGCTGGGCTACCCGGGCTTCTGGGCGCGCGAGGCCGATACGGGCATCGATTGGGTGAAGCTGCTGCATGGCGAGCAGCGCATGCGGCTGCACCGCCCGCTGCCGGCCAGCGCCGACGTGGTGGGCCACAACCGCATCACGCATCTGACGGACAAGGGTGAGGGCAAGGGCGCCATCATGGTCACCGAGCGGCGCCTGGAGACCGCCGGGGGCGAGCTGCTGGCCACCGTGCAGCAGGTCAGCTTTCTGCGCGGCGATGGCGGCTACAGCCTGCTGGACGGCGGCCAGCCCAGCGACGCGCCCCTGGCGCCGCTGCGCCCCACGCCGGAGGACCGCGCGCCCGACTTCACCGACACCCAGGCCATACGCCCCGAGGCCGCGCTGCTGTACCGCCTGATGGGCGACTACAACCCGCTGCATGCCGACCCGGCCGTGGCGCGCAAGGCCGGCTTCGAGCGGCCCATCCTGCATGGCCTGGCCAGCTACGGCCTGATGGCCCATGCCGTGCTGCGCCAGTGCGGCGACCGCAATCCCGCGCGCCTGAAGGCGCTGGATGTGCGCTTCACCGCGCCCGTCTATCCCGGCGAAACCCTGGTCACCGAGATCTGGCGCACGCCCGACCAGCCCTGCCAGCTGCAACTGCGCGCCCGCGTGCTGGAGCGCGACAAGATCGTGCTCAGCCACGGCTACGCCGAACTCGCTTGAATGGATCACCCCCTGAGTCGCTGTGCGCCTTCCCCCTCTCTCGCTTCGCGGGAGGGGGACGACACCCTCGCTGCGGGGCGGCCCTTGCTCGGTGTCCCTGGCTTGGGACATGCCGATTTGGACGCCTCGTCAAAGGTGCGCATAGGAGCAAGCAAGACATTCCAGCTTTTGATCTCAAAGAATCCAATCTCGGCACCATGACTACATCACCTGAAACCTCCCCCGTATTGACCTCCGTCCAGGACGGCATAGGCACGATCACGCTGAACCGGCCCGAGGCCCGCAACGCGCTCAACCAGGCCATGCGCCCGGCCCTGGCCGCCGCCGTGGCGCAGATGCGCGATGACGCGCAGGTGCACACCGTCATCCTCACGGGCGCGGGCGGCGCCTTCTGCTCGGGCGGCGATATCAGCCAGATGATGGATGCCAGCCAGGCCGGCCTGCCCTGGCGCCAGCGCATGCGCAGCCTGCACCAGTGGTTCCCCGAGCTGGTCAACCTCGAAAAGCCCGTGATCGCCGCCGTGGACGGCCCGGCCTTCGGCGCGGGCCTGAGCCTGGCGCTGGCCGCCGACTTCGTGCTGTGCACGCAGCGCGCGAAGTTCTGTGCCGTGTTCGGCCGCATCGGCCTGGTGCCCGACCTGGGCGCCATGCACATGCTGCCGCGCATCGTGGGCCTGCAAAAGGCCAAGGAGCTGGTCTTCACCGCGCGCACCGTGCAGGCCGAGGAAGCCAGGTCGCTGGGCATGGTCTACGAGATCGTGGAAGACGGCGAGGCCCTGCAGGCCGCCGCCGTGGCGCTGGCGCGGCGCTTCGGCGAGGCATCCACAGCCGCCATCGGCATGGCCAAGACGGCCATGAACCAGGCCTTCGAGCTGGACGCACGCGCCATGGCCGAGCTGGAAGCCTATGCCCAGACGATGTGCCGTGGCTCGGACTACCACCAGGAGGCGGTGCAGCGCTTCAAGGACAAGCAGCCCACGCGCTTCGACTGGGACCGCGCGCCATGAGCGTGCTGTCGCCGGACGCCCTGCAAGAAAGGCTGCAGGCCCTGATCCGCCCCGGCGACACCCTGTGGTGGGGCCAGGCCACGGCCGAGCCGCTGACGCTCACGCGCGCCGTGGTCGCGCAGCGCCATGCACTGGCCCGGCACGGTGGCCAGGGCCGGCTGCGCGTCTTCGTGGGCATGGGCGCATCGGACACGCTGCAACCGGCGCATGCCGACGCCATCGACTTCTTCGGCTACGCGGCCGGCGGCCCCCACCGCGCGCTGGCCCAGGCGGGCGTGCTGGACATCCTGCCCAGCCACTACTCCCACCTGCCCGGCCTGATCGACGAGGGCCTGCTGCCTGCCGACGTGGTGCTGCTCCAGGTCTCGCCACCCGATGCACAAGGCCGCTACAGCCTGGGCCTGGTCCATGAATACCTGCCGGCCGCCATACGCAAGGCACGCGTGCTGATCGGCGAGGTCAACCCCGCCATTCCGTGGACGCACGGCAGCCTGCACCTGCAGGCCGGCGACTTCGCCCTGCTGGTCGATGCCGAACACCCTCCGCTGGACCAGGCGCGCAGCGCGCCCGGCCCTGCCGAGCAGGCCATTGCCGGCCATGTGGCCGCCCTCATCGAAGACGGTGCCACGCTGCAGGTGGGCGTGGGCAACCTGCCTGAGGCCGTGCTCGCCGCGCTGCACGGCCACCGCGACCTGGGCCTGCACAGCGGCGCCGTGGGCGACGGCATTGCAGCCCTGGCCGAAGCCGGCGTGCTGACCCACGCGCGCAAGAGCCAGGACCGCGGCGTGGGCATCGGCGGCATCCTCATGGGCGGCGAATCGCTCAGGCGCTGGGCCCACCGCAACCCCGCCCTGCAACTGCGCGAGACGCGCTACACGCACGACCCCGAGGTGCTGGCCGCCAGCCACCGGCTGGCCGCCATCAATTCGGCGGTGGAAGTGGACCTCACGGGCCAGATCAATTCCGAAGTGGCGGGCGGTGTCTACGTGGGCGCCGTGGGGGGCGCCGTGGACTTTCTGCGCGGCGCGGCACGCAGCCGCGGCGGCCTGCCCATCATCGCCCTGCCCGCCACGGCCAGGGGTGCCACGCGCATCGTTGCGCGGCTGTCCGGCCCCGTCAGCACGCCGCGCAGCGATGCCGGCCTCATCGTCACCGAACACGGCGTGGCCGACCTGCGCGGCCAGACGCTGTCGCGCCGCGTGAAACGGCTGATCGACATCGCGGCACCGGAGCACCGCGCCGACCTGGAACAACAGGCACATACCCTGCTGCGCCAATGCGGCGCAGCCTTTTCCTGATCCACTGATCCACTGATTCCCAAGGAGACAACGCCATGCGCAGAGCCGCCATCGTCACCCCCCTTCGCACGCCCGTGGGCACCTTCGGCGGCAGCCTGCGGCCGGTATCGGTCGAGGAGCTGGCCGCCACCACGGTGCGCGCCGTGGTCGAGAAAAGCGGCATCGACCCCGCACGCATCGACGACGTGGTCTTCGCCCAGTCCTACGCCAGCAGCGAGACGCCCTGCGTGGGCCGCTGGGCCGCGCTGCAGGCCGGCCTGCCGGTGACGGTGCCGGGCATGCAGCTGGACCGGCGCTGCGGCGGCGGCCTGCAGGCCGTGGCCACGGCGGCCATGATGGTGCAAAGCGGCGCCGCCGACGTGGTGATCGCAGGCGGCGTGGAAAGCATGAGCAACATCGAGTACTACAGCACCGACATGCGCTGGGGTGCGCGCTCGGGCAATGTGCGCTTCTACGACCGGCTGGACCGCGGCCGCGAGCGCTCCCAGCCCGTGGAGCGCTTCGGAAAGATCTCGGGAATGATCGAGACCGCCGAGAACCTGGCGCGCGACTACGGCATCAGCCGCGAGGCAGCCGACGCCTATGCCGTGCGCAGCCACCAGCGCGCCGCCGCTGCCTGGGAGGCGGGCCGCTTCGCCGACGAGATCGTCCCCGTCAAGGTGCCCCAGCGCAAGGGCGACCCCGTGCTGTTCACGCGCGACGAAGGCTTTCGCGCCGACGCCACCACCGACAGCATGGGCAAGCTGCGCGTGCTCATGCCCAATGGAACGGTCACGGCCGGCAATGCCAGCCAGCAGAATGACGCCAGCGCCGCCTGCCTGATCGTGGCCGAGGACCGGCTGGCCGAACTGGGCCTCACCCCCATGGCCACCCTGGTGGGCTGGGCCGCCGCAGGCTGCGAGCCCTCGCACATGGGCATAGGCCCCGTGCCCGCCGTCAAGAAGCTGCTGGCGCGCCTGAACCTCACGCTTGACCAGATGGACCTGGTCGAACTCAACGAAGCCTTTGCCTGCCAGGTGCTGTCCGTGCTCAAGGGCTGGGAGTGGAACGACCAGGACGCCATAGACCACAAGCTCAACGTCAACGGCTCCGGCATCTCCCTGGGCCACCCCATCGGCGCCACCGGCGTGCGCATCCTGGCCACCCTGCTGCACGAGCTGGAGCGCCGCAAGGGCCGCTATGGGCTGGAGACCATGTGCATAGGCGGCGGCCAGGGGATTGCGGCGGTGTTCGAGCGGGTGTGAGGTCGGGGGAGTATCCGCTGGATGCTCAAGAATTGGCATACTATGCCAATCCTTCTAGACTGAAGCCCTATTCACCGCAGGAGCAGACGACCATGCCGACACGCAATGTGGTGCTCAGCGACCACCAGCACGAACTTGTCGAAGAACTGGTGCAGTCAGGCCGCTATCAGAACGCCAGCGAGGTGCTGCGTGAAGGCCTTCGCTTGGTCGAGCAGCGAGAATCCCTCGAAGCTGCAAAGCTCAAGGCCCTTCAGGAGGCGGCGCGGCAAGGCTGGACCGATATCGCCGCTGGCCGCTACATCGATGTGTCGGACAACCAACTCGACAGCTTCATCGCAAGCCTGGGACAGGAAGCTTCCAGCCGCACCCAGACGAAGGCCTGATGGCGCAATACCGCCTTTCCACGGCAGCGCAAGCAGACCTTGTCGACATCCTCGCTTGGTCTCAACAGCGCTTTGGCGTGCCAGCCCGCATGCGCTATCAAGCCCTGATTGCGACTGCATTGCGCGATCTTGCTGCCCAGCCCTGCCGAGCGGGCAGCATGGAGCGGCCCGAGTTGGGAGACGGCGTGCGCTCATGGCATTTGCGTCTGAGCCGTGACCGGGCACGCACAGCCACCGGCATCGTGCGCCACCCCAGGCATTTCCTGATCTACCGAATGCATGGCGAACAACTGGTCATCGGCCGCGTGCTGCACGATGCCATGGAGCTGGAGCGGCACTTGGCCTCCGACTCGCCATGGGACGAGGATTGAAGCCAGTCACGCTCCCGCCTCAATCCGCCCGCGCTCCCGAAGCCTTCACGATCTCTTCCCACTTGCGGGCTTCGGCCTGGATGTAGCGCGCGAACTCGGCGGGCGTGGAGCCCACGGGCTCGGCGCCCAGGCGGCGGTATTGCGCGGCGATCTGGGGTTCGGCAAGCACGCGGCGGGACTCGGTCCACAGTTTCTGCACCACGTCCTGGGGCGTGTTCTTCGGCGCCCACAGTCCGTACCAGGTGCTGGTGCGAAAGCCGGGCATGCCGGCCTCTTCCATGGTGGGCACATCGGGCAGGGAGGGTGAGCGACTGGCCGAGGTGACGGCCAGCGCACGCAGCCGGCCCGAGGCGATGAAGGGCATGGCCGAGGGCATGGAGTCGAACATGAGCTGGATCTGCCCGCCCATCAGGTCGGTCAGGGCCGGCGAGCTGCCCTTGTAGGGCACATGCTGCATCTGCGCGCCGGTCTTCAGGCGGAACAGCTCGCCCGACAGGTGCTGTGACGACGCATTGCCGGCAGAGCCGAAGTTCACCTGCCCGGGATGGGCCTTGGCCCAGGCGATCAGCTCCTGCACATTGCGCACCGGAAGCTGGCTGCCCACGACCAGCACCAGCGGCACATCGACCAGCTGCGTGACCGGCTCGAAATCGCGGAAGGCGTCATAGGGCGCGCTGGCATAGACGTAAGGGTTGATGACGTGGATGGAGGCGTTGACCAGCAGCGTATAGCCATCGGCCGGCGCCTTGGCCACCAGCGCCGCGCCGACCATGCCGCTGGCGCCGGCCTTGTTGTCCACGACCAGGGGCTGGCCCAGCGCCTCGCCCAGCCGCGTGGTGACCACGCGCCCGACCACGTCGGTAGGCCCGCCCGGTGGATAGGGCACGACGACGCGGATGGGCGCCTTGGGATAGCCCTGGGCCCCGGCGGATGGCTGCGCGCCTGCCGTTCTCCATGCGGCCAGCGCCGCAGCGGCGCCCAGCAGGGTGCGGCGGGAAAGCGCGGGGCCTGTGCGTTGCGTTGTCATACCTTGTCTCCTTGAATGGCGAGTGCGAGCTTGCCGGTCACGTTGCGGCCGTGCAGCGCATCCAGCGCAGCCGGCAGTTCATGCATGGCGAAGACCTGGCTGACCTGGGGATGGATGCATCCCCGGGCAGCCCAGTCGAGCAGCTTGGCAATGACGGGCTGCAGCTGCGCCGCGAAGGCCTGGCGTTCGTCGGCCGGCGTCCAGCCGATGTAGCGGCCGTAGAAGAAGCCGTGCAGCGTGAGGTTCTTGACCAGGGCCAGGTTCATGGGCACGGCAGGGATGGTGCCGCTGGCAAAGCCCACGCTCAGCAGCTGCGCGTTCTGCGCGGCCGCGCGCAGCGCCTGCAGCAGCAGATCGCCGCCCACGGGGTCGAAGACGACGGAGGCGCCCCGGCCCTGCGTGGCCTGCTTGACCTGGGCGGCCAGGTCCTGCGGGGTGACTGCCTGGTGCGCGCCACGGCGCAGCGCATCGGCGCGCTTGGCCTCGGTGCTGGCGCAGGCGATGACCTGCACGCCGGGCGTCTGCCGGGCCACCTCCACCGCCGCGGCGCCCACGCCCGAACCGGCGCCCAGCACCAGCACCACATCGCCTTCCTGCAGGCGCGCGCGCCAGTGCAGGGCCGTGTAGGCCGTGCCGTAGGACAGGGGAATGGGCAGGGCCTGCAGCCAGGGCATGCCCGCAGGCAGGCGGTAGACGGTGGACGCATGCACCACCGTTTCCTGCGCAAAGGCACCCCAGTCGGCAATGAAGGCCACGGCATCGCCGGGCTGCAGGTGCTGCACCGCGCTGCCGCATTCCAGCACGCGCCCCACGCCTTCGGTGCCGGGCACGAAGGGCAGCGGCGGGCGCCGCTGGTAGCGGCCCTCGATCAGCAGGCCCGTGGCGTGGCTGACGTTGGCGTAGGCCACGGCAATCCGCGCCTGGTGCGCGCCCAGGGGCTGGCCGGGCCGGTCCATGGACTGCAGGCTGACCACCTCGTGCGGCGCGCCGAATTGATGGCAGACCAGGGCCTGCATGGAGGTGTCCGGGGAGGTGTCCGGAGAGGTGGGTGTGAACGTGGATGTGGAAGCGCTCATGCCATGACCTCCTGCGCGCACTGGTGCACCACGCCACTGGCCATCCATTGCTCCATCTCCTGCGGCGTGCAGCCGGCCTCGGCCAGGATCTGGCGCGTGTGCTCGCCCGTGCGCGGCGCGGCGCCAAGGGATGCACCGCAGGCTGCTGCGTCTGCCGACCAGGGCGACGCCGCATACAGCAGCGACCCGAACCCGGGCTGCGCCAGCGTGGCGAACGAGGCGCGGTGCACGGCCTGGGGATGCGCCACCACATCGGCCAGCGTGCGCACGCCCGCATGCAGGGCGCCCTGCGCCGCCAGGCGCTGCTCCCAGTGGGCGCGCGGCTGCTGCGCCAGCAAGGCCTGCAGCCCGGCATGCAGCACATGGCGGTGGGCCATGCGGCCCGCATTGGTCGCAAAGCGCGCGTCCTGCAGCCAGTGCGGCAGGTCCAGCGCGCGGCACAGCCGCTCGAACTGGTCGTTGTTCAGGGCCAGCACGGTGATGAAGCCATCGGCCGTGGCGAACACGCCGTTGGGAGCGCTCACCCCTTCGGCAGGCAGGCCGCCGCGCAGCGTGTCTTCGGCCAGCACCGTGGATTGCAGGGCGCAGCAGACCTCGAACAGATTGAGCTCCACATGGCGACCGCGCCCGCTGCGCGCCTTGCCCAGCAGGGCCGCCGTGCAGGCCTGTGCCGCGTAGACACCGGCCGCGATGTCGGCCAGCAGCAGGCCCACGCGCTGGGGCTGGCCCTGCGCGTCGCGGTTGCTGGTCATCAAGCCCGTGTCGGCCTGCATGACGGAGTCGGTGGCGGGCCGGTCCGCATACGGCCCCGTGGGTCCGTAGCCGCTGATGGAGACGTACACCGGGTCCAGGCCGGCCGCGCGCAGGCTGTCGTAGTCCACGCCCATGCGCTGCACGACCTGGGGGCGGAAGTTCTGCACCACGATGTCGGCCTCGCGCGCCAGCCGCAGCAGCAGCGCGCGCCCCTGGGCCTGGCGCGCATCGACGGCAATGCTGCGCTTGCCCGCGTTGTAGGTGGCCGACAGGCTGCTGTGCCCGTTGCGCGAGATGCCCACGTGGCGCGCCCAGTCGCCTTCGGGCGGATCGACCTTGATCACCTCGGCGCCCTGGCGCGACAGCAGGTGGGTGCAGTAGGGGCCGGCCACGCCCTGGCTCAGATCGAGCACACGGTAGTGCGCCAGGGGCGCCGGCGGCGCGGTTTGCAAAGCTTCTTGGTTCACGGTCAGCGGCCTTTCGCCATGGTTTCCTCCATGCTAGGGAGGCAGGGCAGGCGCCACAATCCTCGCCAGCAGGCCAGGCCTGGTGACTCCCGATCAACAATGGCCGGCCCCGGCCCTGCAAAGAATGCCGAGATGGACCTGAACCTGTGCCGCGTCTTCATCGACATCGCCGAGGCCAAGAGCCTCACGCGGGCGGCCGAGCGCGGCGGCATGACGCGCTCCAACGTCTCGCGCCGGCTGCGTGCGCTGGAGACCGAGATGGGCACGCAGCTGCTGCGCCGCACCACGCGCAATGTGGAGCTCACCCAGGCCGGCCAGCTGCTGTACCGGCGCTGCCTGGCCATGATGGAGGAGCTGCAGCGTGCCCGCGATGCCATCCACCAGTTGCGCTCCACCGTGAGCGGCGAGGTGGGCGTGCGCGTGCCCACCGGCTTCGGGCATTTCTATCTCAAGCCGCTGATCCTGGGCTTTTGCCGCGAGCATCCCGACATCCGCCTGCGCCTGCTGATCAACGACCAGATGGCCGACCTCGTGGCCTCCAAGGTCGATCTGGCCGTGCAGATCACCTCCGCGCCGCTGGACGATCTGGTGGCCACGCGGCTGTGCGATGTGCGCTGGAACTTCGTGGCCACGCCCGCCTGCCTGCAGGCGCTGGAGCAGTCGCTGGGCCGGCCCCTGCGCGCGCCTGCCGACCTGCTGCAGGCCCGCCTCATCCTGCCGCTGGCCATGGGCGGCAGGCTGGCCTGGCTGGCCGGCAGCGGCGACGATGGCGTCGCCGCTGCCCTCGATGTGCTGCCCTCGCTGCAATCGGGCGACTACCGCCTGCTGTACGACGCCGTGCTGGACGGCCTGGGCCTGGCCCTGCTGCCCGACTACGTGACCTCGGCCGCGCTGGCCGGCGGCACGCTGGTGGCCGTGCTGGACCAGGTGGTGTTCTCCGGCCTGGGCAATGCCATGTACCTGGTGCGCATGCCCGACCGCCAGCCCACCATGGCGGCCCGCGCCTTCCAGCAGTTCCTGCGCGAGGCCATCGTCACCGCCGCGCCCAGCTGGCAGGCGGGCGCCGAAGAGGCGGGCGCGGACCTGTCTTCCTAGGACGTCCTAACAGCCGGCAAACCCCGGCTTAGGCAAAAGCAGATTCCCAAGAAGCGCCGGCGTGCGCACCATTGCCTGCATGTCCGGCGCAGACCGGGCGCGCCGCCGTGCAGGCCACGGCAGCGCTTCATTCATTTTTTGCAGGAGACATGCACATGCCCGCCCAACACCGCCGCAAGGCCCTGGCCACCCTGGCCCATGCCCCGCTTCTGGCGTCCCTGGTGACCGCCCTAGCCACCCTGACCGCCCTCCCCGCCGCCGCGCAGGACGCGCAGCCCGTGCGCCTCATCGTGGGCTACTCGGCCGGCGGTCCCGTGGACCAGGGTGCCCGCCTGCTCAGCGTGGCGCTGACCAAGGAGCTGGGCGCCTCGGTGGTGGTGGAGAACAAGCCCGGCGCCAACGCCACCATGGCCGGCAGCGAGGTCGTGCGCGCCAAGCCCGATGGGCTCACGCTGTGGTTCGCGGCCAGCCCCACCATCACCATCAGCCCCAACGTGATGAGCAAGATGTCCTTCGACCCGGCCCGTGACCTCACGCCCGTGGCGCCCGTGCTCAGCTACTACAACGTGCTGGTGGTCAACAACAACGAGCCCTACAAGACCACGGCCGAGCTCGTGGCCTATGCCAAGGCCCATCCGCAAAAGCTCAACTACGGCTCGGCCGGCGTGGGCGGCTCCAACCACCTGGGCGCGCTGCTGTTCGCGCGGCGCAGCGGCATCGAGATGAACCACATCCCCTACAAGGGCAACGCACCGGCCATGACCGACGTGATCGGCGGCCAGCTGAGCATGATGCTGGACATCATCAGCACCGCCAGCACCTACATCCAGAGCGGCAAGGTGCGCGCCGTGGCCGTGACCTCGCCGCAGCGCAATGCCTCGCTGCCCGATGTGCCCACCTTTGCCGAGTCCGGCATCGAAGGCCTCAAGGGCTTCGACGTGGGCGGCTGGTATGGCGTCTACGGCCCCAAGGGCATGTCGCCCGAACTCGTGGCCCGCCTGAACAAGTCCATCAACGCCGCCCTGGCCCAGCCGGAGCTGCGCAAGCGCCTCAAGGAACTGGGCTACGAAGAGTGGACCGGCGCCCCTCAGAAACTGGCCGAGCGCGGTGCAAAAGAACGCGCGATGTGGGCCACCGTCACCCAAGGCATTGTGGTGGACTGAGGGATACGCGGAGCATGAATCAACGAATACACCATCTGCTGGACCGCTGGCTGGCCGAAGCGCCGCAGCGTCCCTTCATCCACCTGCCCGACGACAGCAGCCTGAGCTTTGCCGACCTGGGCGCGCTGGCAGACACGGCCGAGGCCGAGCTGCGCGCGCTGCAGGTGCGGCCCGGCGACCGCGTGCTGGTCGTGGCCGAGAACTGCCCCGAGCATGCGGCGCTGATCCTGGCCTGCAGCCGCGTGGGCGCCTGGTCCTGCGGCGTGAACGCACGCATGGCGCCCGGCGAGATCGATGCCTTTGCGGCCAAGGCCGATGCGCGCGTGGTGTATTTCACCTCGGCCGCATCGGACAGCGCCAGCGGCCACGCGCGGCGCTTTGGCGCAGGCGACTCGGCCCTGGCCGGCATGCAGCACAGCCCCGTGCGCGCGCAGGCGGTGGCCGAATCCGGCGCGCTGCAGGACGAGGTGGCGGCGCTGATCTTCACCTCGGGCACCACGGGCACGCCCAAGGGCGTGATGGTGGGGCATGACGCGCTGACGCTGTTCGCGCGCGTCTCGGCCGCATCGCGCGGCCTGGGTCCGCAGGACCGCAGCTACGCCTTCGTGCCCATGACCCATATCTTCGGGCTGGGCACGGTGCTGCTGGCCTCGCTGCATGCGGGCGCGCAGATGGTGATGCGCCCGCAGTTCGACCCCGCCGATCTTCTGGATGCGCTGGCCCGCCACGGCATCTCCCAGCTTCAGGGGCCGCCTGCGCTGTACGCACGCCTGCTGGCCTATCTGCAGGAGCAGGGCATTGCCCACCCACAGGCGCCAGCGCTGCGCTATGTCTATACCGGCGCCGGCCCGCTGGACCTGACGCTGAAAAAGCGCGTGGAGGCCGCCTTCGGCCAGGCGCTGCACCACGGCTACGGCCTGTCGGAATACGCAGGGTCGGTCCACCTCACGCGCCAGGGCGAGCAGCGGCCCGACACCAGCGCGGGCTACGTGGTGGAAGGCGCCGAGGTGCGCGCCGTGGACCCGGCCACGGGCCGCAGCCTGCCGGTGGGCGAGCGCGGCGAGCTGTGGATACGCGGGCGCGGCCTGATGCATGGCTACTTCCGCGATGACCAGGCCACGGCCGCCGTGATGCGCGAGGGCGGCTGGTACGCCAGCGGCGACCTGGGCGAGCTGCATGCCGACGGCGCACTCTTCGTGGTGGGGCGGCTCAAGGAAATGATCATCCGCTCGGGCTTCAACGTCTATCCGGCCGAGGTGGAACTGGCGCTCAACGAGCTGCCCGGCGTGCAGCGCAGCGCCGTGGTCGGGCGGCCCGAGGGCGATGGCAACGAGGAGGTCATCGCCTTCGTCGAGCTGCAGCCCGGCGCCACGCTGGACAGCGCCGCAGCGCGCTCCCACCTGCGCGAACGGCTGGCGCCCTACAAGCTGCCCGCCCGCATCGTGCCCCTGGCCGAGCTGCCCACCAGCCCCAACGGCAAGGTGCTCAAGCGCCTGCTGCAGGAACAGGCGCTGCGCGTTTCCTGAGCCCGGGCCGCCCAGCAGTTGCGCCGGCACCGCTGCCGGTGCAACCTTTGTCTTGCCTGCCCCTTCCCTGCCCCATGTCCGGATGTGCGCACGCGCCACCGCCTTCCGGAACCGGCCTCTGCAGCATGGACGCAACACCCCTACATTGCGCATCCGCAGGCCTTGCACCCCATCCTTCATGATGTAAAACTATGGCACTCAATGTTTCAATAGTTTTAACAAATTCATTATTTTTTCGCCTGCCTTGGCCTTGGCCGCAGTTACCGGATCCATCGTGAGATGCATCCCGGCGTGTCGGCCCGGATCTGCACAGGGCATGCATCCTCTCCCCTGCAACCACATGAATCAAGCCCATGAAAAGAATCCTCAGCCTGTTTCTCGGAGGTATTTTCCTGGTCGCTGCCAGCCTGGTTCATGCGGCCTGGCCAGACCGGCAGATCACGCTGGTTGTACCTTTCCCGGCAGGCGGTGGCACTGATGTCGTGGGGCGCATCATCGCCAAGGAGCTTGCACAACGCCTGCGCGTCAACGTGGTGGTGGAAAACCGCCCTGGCGCCTCGGGCAACATCGGCGCGCGCCAGGTCTCCAAGGCCAGTCCCGATGGATATACGCTGCTGATCTGCACCACGGCCCAGACCATCTCGGGCGCGCTGTACACGCAGGCCGGGTATGACGTGGCCAACGACCTGGAAGCCATCTCCACCATCAACGACAGTCCCCTGGTGCTGATCACACGCCCGGGCCTGCAGCTGTCGTCGGTGCAGGACCTGATCGAGCTGGCGCGGCGCAGCCCCGGCAAGCTGACCTATGCCACGCCGGGCTATGGCAGCGCGGGCCACATGGCGGCCGAGGCCCTGAGCCTGGCCGCCGACATACGCATGCTGCACATCCCCTACCAGGGCGCCGCGCCCATGATGGCCGACCTGGTCAGCGGCCAGGTCGATATCGCCTTCGACCTGCTGATCACGGCCAAGCAGTATGTGAACCAGGGCAAGGTCAATCGCGTGGGCGTGGCCACGCGCGAGCGCTCGCCCCTCATGCCCGACTGGCAGACGCTCAGCGAGCAAAGCCCGGCCCGGCTCGGCAATTTCAACGAGACCGCATGGAATGTGCTCATGGCACCCAAGGGCACGCCGGCCGCGATAGTGAACGCCATCAATGCACAGATGAAAAATATCCTGGCCGATGAAAAGGTGCAGCGCAAATTCATGGAGCTTGGCAGCATTCCCCTTTGGAAATCCGTGGGCGGCACCAAGGCATTCGTATCCGACGACGCCAGAAAATGGAGAAAGGTGGTCAGTGATGCCGGCATCGCGAAAATCTGAAATACCCCCTTCGCCGCAGAAACTGGCAGGGCCCGATGTCAATGCGCTGCACGAATTGCTCAATGCGCTGAAAAAGCACGGCATCGACATCCCCTTCGAGCGGCTGGGCCCCATCCTGGCGGAGCACCAGTTGCTGATGGAGCACCGCGGCCTCGTCAACGAACTGGCGCATGAGGCGGGTCCCTCGCACATCCACACCACCATTTCCCGTCAGAGCAACCATGCGCGGCAGTCCTGAACTTTCCATACGGCAGATGGCCAGCGCGCTGCGCGCCGGCAAGACCACCTCGGAGATGCTGACCCGGGCGGCGCTGGGACGCATCCGCGCCATGGACATCGACATCCATGCCTTCACCAATCTCGATGCCAGCGGTGCCATGGAGGCTGCGCGCAGCGCAGACATGGCGCGCGCCGAAAGCGCCGACCTGCCGCTGCTCCACGGCATTCCCGTGGCCATCAAGGACGTCTACGACGTGGCCGGCCTGCCGACCACCTGCCAGTCCTGGCTGAGCCTGGACTATGTGCCCGAAGAGGATTCCACGCCGGTGCGGCGCCTGCGCGATGCCGGTGCCATCATCCTGGGCAAGCTGGCCACGCACGAGTTCGCCATCGGCGCGCCCAGCCCCGACCTGCCGTTTCCCGCGGCCCGCAATCCCTGGGACCTGGCCCATATCCCGGGCGGATCGTCGTCGGGCTCGGGCGCCGCCATTGCGGCAGGCTTCACGCGGCTGGCCCTGGGCACCTGCACGGGCGGCTCCATCCTCATACCGGCCGCCTGGTGCGGCGCCGTGGGGCTGAAACCCACCTACGGCCGCGTCTCCAAGCACGGCGTGTTTCCGCTGGCCTGGACGCTGGACCATTGCGGCCCGCTGTCGCGCAGCGTGGAGGATGCGGCCATCGCGCTGCAGGTGCTGGCCGGGCACGACCCGCTGGACCCGGCCAGCTCCACCGAACCCGTGGACGACTACTGCACGGGGCTTGAGCAGGGCGTGAAGGGCCTGACCATCGGCGTGCCGCAGGACCACTTCCAGTCGTCGCCCCAGGCGTCGCCCACGTTCCTTTCGGCCTTCGACCGCACGGCCGCGCTGCTGGCCGAGGCCGGCGCCCGTCCCATCCACGTGAGCCTGCCCCACAGCCAGCAGTTCCTGGCGGCCGGCCGCGTCATCCTCAGTGCCGAGATGTTCACCATCCATGCGCAGGACCTGCGCTCGCGCCCGCTGGACTATGGCGAACTCACGGCGGCGCGGCTGCTGCTGGGCGCCACCGTGTCCTCGGAGGACTACCTGAACGCCCTGCGCGTGCGCCGCATGCTGGCGGCTCGCGTGGACGCGGCCCTGGACCGCTGCGACGTGCTGCTGACCGCCATCACCCTGGATACGGCGCCGCGCTTCGATCCCATGCCGCATTTCCGCCACTGGCCGGTGCAGACCCATGCCTTCAACGTGACCGGACACCCGGCCATCAGCGTGCCGGTGGGCCTGTCGCCGCAAGGCCTGCCGCTGGCCGTGCAGGTGGTGGGACGCTACTTCGACGAGGCCCGCATCCTGCAGGTGGCCCGGGCCATCGAGCGGCTGACCGGCTGGGAAAACCAGCTGCTGCCCGACGGCACCTGACCGCCGTGCTTGGCTTGGACACAGCCGCAGCAGCAGCCCCGGACCTCGCTGATCAGCCTGACCTCAGGCCTCCATGCGGATGATCTGGCGTATGGCCTCGCCACGCGCCAGGCGGTCGAAGCCCTCGTTGATCTGGTCCAGCGTCAGGTGGCCGGTGACCAGGCGGTCCACCGGCAGCCTGCCGGCCGCATGCAGGGCCAGGTAGCGGTCGATGTCGCGGCGCGGCACGCAGCTGCCCATGTAGCAGCCCTTGAGCGTGCGCTCCTCGGCCACCAGGTGCCAGACCGGCAGGCTGATGGCCTGGGCGCTGGAGGGCAGGCCCGCCGTCACGGTCTGGCCCCCGCGCCGCGTGATGCGGTAGGCCATCTCCAGTGCCTTGGCCGAGCCCACCATCTCGAAGGCATGGTCCACGCCGCCGCCCGTCAGCGCCCGCACCTGCTTGACGGCATCCTCGTCGCCGGCATTGACGGTGTCGGTGGCGCCGAAATCGCGCGCCATGGCCAGCTTGTCGGCATTGAGGTCCACGGCCACCACGCGGGCCGCACCCGCCGCCGCCGCGCCCATCACCGAGGACAGGCCCACGCCGCCCAGCCCCACCACGGCCACGCTCTGGCCGGGGCTCACCCTGGCGGTATTGGCCACCGCGCCCACGCCGGTCATCACGGCGCAGCCGAACAGCGCGGCCAGCTCCAGCGGCACCGACTTGTCGATGCGGTGCACACCGCGGCGCGAGAGCACGGCATGCTCGGCAAAGGCCGAGACGCCGACGAAGTGCGAGATGGACTGGCCATTGCGCGACAGCCGCCTGGCACCCGACAGCAGGGTGCCCGCCACGCCGGCCTGGCCTGCGGGCTCGCAGAGCACCGGTCGGCCCTCGGCGCAGGGCTGGCAGTTGCCGCAGCCGGGCACGAAGAGCATGACCACGTGGTCGCCCACCTCCAGGTCAGACACGCCCTCGCCCAGCGCCTGGATCACGCCTGCGGCCTCATGGCCGAGCACGATGGGCGTGTCGCGCGGACGGTCGCCGTTGATGATGGACAGGTCGGAGTGGCACACGCCTGCGGCGGCCACCTTGACCAGCACCTCGCCGGGGCCGGGCGGCGCCAGGTCCACCTCCCAGATCTCCAGCGGGCGGCTGTCGGCATAGGGCGCGGCTGCGCCCGTTCTCGTGAGTACGGCGGCGCGTGTCTTCATGATGTCTTCACCAGCTTGCAGCTGCTCTTGGACAGCGGGCGGAAGGCCTCGTCACCGGGGATGGTGGAGAGCACCTTGTAGTAGTCCCAGGGGTATCTGGATTCCTCGGGCTTCTTGATCTGCACCAGGTACATGTCGTGCACCATGCGGCCGTCCTCGCGCACCTTGCCGTTCTGGGCGAAGAAGTCCTCGATGGGCCTGCGCCGCCGCCGTCCACAGCAGGCCGGCGGCCGGCGCCCAGCGCGCAGCCGGCAGCGCGCGCCTTGGTCAAGCCGCCTCGCATCAAGCCTTTCCGCATATCCGTCTCCTTGTCTCGGGGTTGTTTTTCTGGATACCGAAGGCAAGCCTAAGCAGGCCATAGCGGCCCGCCTATGCGCGATTGCGAAAGGCGGGGTTGCAGCGCTGCGAAGCCGGGTTTGTCCCGACTCCGGCCCGCCGCCGCGCTCAGTCCGCCTGGATGCCGGCCACCTTGACCACCTGGGCCCATTTGCGCAGCTCGCTGCCCAGGCGCTCGCGCATCTGCTGCTGGGTGCCGGGGTCGGCCTCGGCGCCCGCCGTCAGCAGGCGCTGGCGCACGGCGGCATCGCGCAGCGCGGTGTTGAAGTCGGCGTTGATGCGCGCCAGCACGGCGGGCGGCGTGCGGGCCGGCGCAAACAGCGCGGCCCAGGAATAGGCCTCGTACTCGGGCAGGCCCGACTCGGCAATGGTGGGCACCTCGGGCAGCATGGCCGAGCGCTGGCGGCTGGCCACGCCCAGTACCTTGATGCGGCCGGACTTGATGTGCTGCAGCGCGCTGGGCGCATCGGCAAACATCAGCTGCACCTGGCCGCCCAGCAGGTCGTTCATGGCCGGCGCGCTGCCCTTGTAGGGAATGTGCTGCAGCTTGATGCCTGCATGCATGTTGAACAGCTCGCCGGCCAGGTGCGTGCCGCCGCCATTGCCCGAGGAGCCGAAGCTCAGGCCGTTGCCGGACTTGGCCAGCGCGATCAGCTCGCGCACATTGCTGGCGGGCACCGAGGGATGGGCCACCAGGAAGACCGGGAACATGGCCGCAAAGCTCACGGGCGCGAAGTCGCGCTCTATGTCGTAGGTCATCTTCGGCTGCAGCGCCGGGTTCACCGCATGGTGGATGGAGCCCACGAACAGCGTGTAGCCGTCGGCGGGCTCCTTGGCTGCGAGGGCCGCGCCCACCATGCCGCCGGCGCCCGCGCGGTTGTCCACCAGGTTGGGCTGCTGCCAGATCTCGCCCAGCTTCTGGGTGAAGGCGCGCGCCGTGGTGTCCACGGGACCGCCGGGCGGAAAGGGCACGATGAAGCGCACGGGCCGCGTGGGCCAGGCATCGGCCGCATGGGCCACCCGGGCTGCGGGAAACAGGCTGCTGGCAGCCAGCGCGCCGCCGGCGGACAGCAGGCGGCGGCGCTGCGACGAAAAGGAAGACGGGCAAGAGGATGGGAAGGAAGACGGGGGCATGGCGAAACTCCGGGCAACGGGCGGCGGCTTGCCGCGCGACCCATTCTGGGCAAGCCGGCCTGCGCCGTGTTTCGCCAATGTGGAAGGCGCGCTTCCAGGGCTCCCAAGCGGTGGAAACCCTGGGAAGCGGTCCACTCCGATGCAGCCTAGTGGCTGATCATCCAGGGCCGCCGCGAGGGCGCGGACTTTGCGCCGTTGGGCGCCGTCACCGTGGCGCTGCGCCGGCCCGATCCGCAGCAGCCGCAGCCTGCCGGGTGCTTGAAGCGCGCATAGCCATGGTCATGGTCGCGCGAGCTGGCGGGCTCGTGGCGCGCGCGCTCGTTGGTGTCCATGGCGCGGCGCGTGCCGTCGGCCATCAGCGCCAGCCGGGGCGCGGCGGCCAGCACGCGCGCGGACGCCGTGCCGCAGCCGGGGCAGGCCGCGGGCTCGTCGCGCAGGCGCAGCGGCCGCAGGGCCTCGAAGCCGCCGCATTGCACGCAGTCATAGTCGTAGGTGGGCATGGGCGGACTCCTTGGCGTCAGCGCAGGTCGGGGGACAGGGGCATGTCGATGCTGCCGTCGAACTGGACGACCGGCCCCGCCGCGTTGGGGTTGATGTCGAAGTCGAAGATGCCCGTGGGCAGCCACAGCGTGGCGCAGGAGTTGGGCACGTCCACCACGCCGCTGATATGGCCCTGCACGGGCGCCGTGCCCAGGATGGAATACGCCTGGGCGCCGCTGTAGCCGAATTTCTTCAGGTATTCGATGGCGTTCAGGCAGGCCTGGCGGTAGGCCACGTTGACATCCAGGTAGTGCTGCCTGCCGCTCTCGTCCACCGAGATGCCCTCGAAGATCAGGTAGTCGTCATAGCGCGGCGTGATGGGGCTGGGCTTGAAGATGGGGTTCTTGATGCCGTACTTGGCCATGCCGCCCTTGATCAGCGAGACCTTCATGTGCACCCAGCCGGCCATCTCGATGGCGCCGCAGAAGGTGATCTCGCCATCGCCCTGGCTGAAGTGCAGGTCGCCCACGCTCAGGCCGGCGCCGTCCACATAGACCGGGAAGAACACCTTGGCGCCGCGCGAGAGGTCCTTGATGTCGCAGTTGCCGCCGTGTTCGCGCGGCGGCACGGTGCGTGCGCCTTCGGCGGCGGCCTTATCGCGCGCCTCGCCGCGCATCTGGCCCATGTGGGCCGTGCCGGCCGACGGCGGGTTGGCCAGGCCGGGGACACGTTCGGGGTCGGTGGCGATGAGTGCGCGCTCGCGCTCGTTCCACATCTCCAGCATGGGCCGGTCAGGCAGGCAGCCGATGAGGCCGGGATGGATGAGGCCGGGGAAGTTCACGCCTGGTATGTGGCGCGAGCTGGTGAACATGCCCTTGAAGTCCCAGATCGATTTCTGGGCCGAGGGGAAATGGTCGGTCAGGAAGCCGCCGCCATTGTTTTTGGAGAAGAAGCCGTTGAAGCCCCAGAGGCTGTCGGGCTTGGCGCCGATGTCCAGCAGGTCCACCACCAGCAGGTCGCCGGGCTGGGCGCCCTTCACGCCCACGGGGCCGGACAGGTAGTGCACCGTGGTCAGGTCGATGTCGCGCACATCGTCGGCGCTGTCGTTGTTCTTGATGAAGCCGCCGGTCCAGTCGTAGGTCTCCAGGATAAAGTCGTCGCCGGGCTGGACCCAGCAGGCCATGGGAATGTCCGGGTGCCAGCGGTTGTGGACTCTTTCGTTGTCGGTGGGCGGGCGGTTCAGGTCCACCTTGATCAGCGTATCCGTCATGTGCAAAAACCTCCTGGGTGGGTGGGGATCGACAGCGGAGAACGGGCCGGGGTGCGGCGCGCCATTGCCGGCCTTCCTGTGGCGCCACGCTGTGCCAAAGCGGCGGCGAGCCCTCGGTGCGCCGGCAGGCGGCGCAGGGCGGGTATGAAGAAAAGGCCGGGAATGCATAAACACCATAGCAGCCGTGCCCGCCGGCCCGCCTAGGCAGCAACCCTGGGTTGACAGCCGGGCGCCGGCACTGGTGAAGCCACCCTTCCAGATTGGCGAATTGAAGCGGCCCCGCGATGCGGGCATGCTGGCGGACAGCCGCTGCGCCCGCGTGCCGGGTGCAGCGCCAAGAACACCAAGAACGGAGACACCGCCCATGCACCTGAGCACACAGACCCACTACCAGGCCGAACTCGATGCCGGCCGCTTCTGCATACAGCAGTGCACGCAATGCACGCGCCATGTCTTCACCCCGCGTGAGCTGTGCCCGCACTGCGGCGCCAGCCCGCTGCGCTGGGTGCGCGCCAGCGGCCAGGGCACGGTCTACTCCACCAGCACCGTCGCGCGCAAGAGCGATGCCGGTGGCGACTACAACGTGGCCCTGATCGACCTGGACGAAGGCGTGCGCATGATGGGCCGCGTCGAAGGCATTGCGCCGGCCGACGTGCGCATAGGCCAGCGCGTGAGCGCCCATGTGGCGAGCAAGGACGGACGCGGCCTGGTGCTGTTCCAGCCCGCGCTCGGACAGGCGGCACAGGGATCGCAGGGAGGTGCAGCATGAGCGCCCGTATCCCCCAATCCACCCTGGACGCCTCCGCCGTGAACCGCCCGCTGCGCGGGCGCGTGGCCATTGCCGGCGCCGCCACCTATGGCTGCGGCGAGGCACCCGGCATGGACGACATGACCCTGCTGGTGCGCGCCGCCCATGCGGCCGTGGTCGATGCGGGCCTGACCATGCAGGACATCGACGGCCTGGCCACCTGCAGCGTCAACGCCAGCATGTGGACCATGCCCGTGATCGAGCACCTGGGCATCAACCCCACCTATGTGGACGGCACGATGATCGGCGGCAGCAGCTTCATCGCCCACCTGCTGCCCGCCATCCGCGCGCTGGAGGCCGGCCAGTGCAAGGCCGTGCTGGTGTGCTACGGCAGCGCCCAGCGCTCGGCCACCTTCGGCCGCAAGGAAGGCCAGGCGGCGCGCCGCTTCCTGGACCCGCAGCCCTACGAGTTCCCCTACGAGCCCGTGCTGCCCGTGACCGCCTATGCGCTGGCGGCCGCGCGCCATATGCACGAGTTCGGCACCACGCGCGAACAGCTGGCCGAGGTGGCCGTGGCCGCGCGTGCCTGGGCGCAGCTCAACCCCGAAGCCTTCATGCGCGACCCGCTGACCATCGAGGACGTGCTCTCGGCCCGCCCCATCGCCAGCCCCTTGAGCGTGCGCGACTGCTGCCTGGTGACGGACGGCGCGGGCGCCATCGTGCTGGTGCGCGGCGACCGCGCACGCGACCTGCCGCGCCCCCCCGTCTACGTGCTGGGCAATGCCACCGCCATCTGGAACCGCCAGATCTCCTGCATGCCCGACCTGACCACCACGGCCGCCGCGCAGTCCGGCGCCCAGGCCTTTGCCATGGCGGGGCTCACCGCTGCCGACATGGACATGGCCCAGGTCTACGACGCCTTCACCATCAACACCCTGCTGTTCCTGGAGGACCTGGGCTTTTGCGCCAAGGGCGAGGGCGGCGCCTTCGTGTCCAAGGGCGGTATCGCGCCCGGCGGGCGGCTGGCCGTCAACACCAACGGCGGCGGCCTGTCCTGCGTGCACCCGGGCATGTACGGCATCTTTGCGCTGATCGAGGCCGTGCGCCAGCTGCGCGGCGAGGCCGGCCAGCGCCAGCTGGGACGCCACCGCACGGCCGTGGTCCATGGCAATGGCGGCACCCTTTCCAGCCAGTCCACGGCTGTGCTGGGTACGGCCGAAGCGCTTTGATTCCGCAGAGAGAAAGAACACCGCAATGATCCGCGACCAAGAAACCCTCGAAGCCCTGCTGGACAGCGTGCGCCGCTTTGTGCGCGAGCGCCTGGTGCCCGCCGAGAACGAAGTGGCCGAGACCGACGAGATTCCCGAGTCCATCGTGCAGGAGATGCGCAACCTGGGCCTGTTCGGCATGACCATCCCCGAGCAGTTCGGCGGGCTGGAGCTGACCATGGAGGAAGAGGTGCGCGTGCTCTTCGAGCTGTGCCAGACCGCGCCGGCCTTCCGCTCGGTGATCGGCACGACCGTGGGCATAGGCTCGCAGGGCATCCTCATCGACGGCACGCCCGAGCAGCAGGCGGCCTGGCTGCCCAAGCTGGCCACGGGCGAGATCATGGCCTCGTTCGCGCTGACCGAGCCCGAGGCGGGCTCGGACGCGGCCTCGCTGCGCACCACCGCCATCAGGGACGGGGACCACTACGTGGTCAACGGCAACAAGCGCTTCATCACCAATGCGCCGCATGCGGGCATGTTCACGCTGATGGCGCGCACCGACCCGGCCAACAAGGGCGCGGGCGGCGTCTCGGCCTTCATCGTGGATGCGAAGTCGCCGGGCATCAGCTTCGGCAAGAACGACGTGAAGATGGGCCAGAAGGGCGCGCACACCTGCGACGTGTTCTTCGACAACGTGCGCGTGCCGGCGGCCAACCTCATCGGTCTGAAGGAAGGCCAGGGCTTCAAGACCGCCATGAAGGTGCTGGACAAGGGCCGCATCCACATCGCGGCCGTGAGCGTGGGCGTGGCGCAGCGCATCCTGCGCGACGCGCTGAACTATGCGCTGGAGCGCAAGCAGTTCGGCCAGCCCATCTGCGAGTTCCAGCTGGTGCAGGCCATGCTGGCCGACAGCCAGGCCGAGCTGTATGCGGCCGAGTGCATGGTGATCGACGCCGCGCGCCGCCGCGACGAGGGCCGCAACGTCTCCACCGAGGCCTCGTGCTGCAAGATGTTCGCCACCGAGATGGTGGGCCGTGTGGCCGACCGCGCCGTGCAGATCCTGGGTGGCTCGGGCTACCTGGCCGAGTTCGGCATCGAGCGCTTCTATCGCGACGTGCGGCTGTTCCGCCTGTACGAAGGCACGACCCAGATCCAGCAGGTCATCATCGCGCGCAACATGGTGCGCGAGGCGCGCGCCGCATGAGCCGTATGAGTGCACCGCCCCCTGACCGAAATGCCTTCATGCGGCTGATCGGCGCCTCGCAGGTGCCCGCGCCGCCCGGCAAGGTCCATGTGCGCCTGCCCCACATGCGCGAGGAACTGCTCAACCAGCTGCCCGCCGCGCACGGCGGCGTGCTCATGACGCTGCTGGACTCCGTGATGTCGCGCGCCGCGGGCGAGCTGCCCGGTGCGCCATCGCAGACCGCCGTGACGGTGGAGATGAGCAGCCGCTTCCACCGCCCGGGCAAGGGCGCGCTGCTGGCCGAAGGCTGGGTGGTGCATGCCAGCCGCAGCCTGTGCAGCTGCGCGGCGCAGTTGCTCGATGAAGACGGAAAGCTGGTGGCCACGGCCACCGGCACCTTCAAGTACTGGCTGGCACCGACCACGCTGGACCGGGACACGGCCCAGGCCGACTGAACGGGCGGCGGTCGGCGGGCTGCTGTTGGCCGGCCGCTACTCCAGCGTGAGCCGGCCCTGTGCGTCGGCCACCAGCAGCTCCACCAGCTCCTGGGCGAAGGACGGCAGGGCCTCCAGGCTGCGCACGCAGATCTGCATCTCGCGCACCGACCAGGCATCGGACAGCGGCACGATGGCGATGTCCATGGAATGCGCATGGCGGCTGGCGGCCGATTCGGGCAGCACGCCCACGCCCACGCCGGACTCGATCATGCGGCAGGCCGTCTCGAAGTTGCCCACCTGGATGCGCTGCTTGATGGGCCGGTGCAGCTGGTCGCTGGCCTGGCGCAGGAAGGCGTGGATGGCGCTGGATTCGTGCAGGCCCACATGGTCCAGGTCCAGCGTGTCGGCAAAGGCCATCTGCATCTCGCCATCGAGCGCATGGCCGCGCGGCACGACCAGCACCAGGCGGTCGCGGCGGTAGGGCAGGGTCTCCAGGTTCTCGGTGCGCACCAGGCCGGCGACGATGCCGATGTCGGTCTGCCCCTCGGTCACGGCACGCACGATGTCGTGCGACAGGCGCTCGCGCAGGTCGATGTTCACGTCGGGATTGCGGCGCAGGTAGTGGCGCAGCACGGGCGGCAGGAACTCGCCCAGCGAGGTGGTGTTGGCAAACACCCGCACATGGCCCTTGATGCCGCGCACGTACTCCTGCATGTCGCCGCGCAGATGCTCGATCTGGCCCAGCACCATGCGCGCATGGGTGACGAAGGCCTGGCCCGGCGGCGTCAGCGTCACGCCCTGGCTGGTGCGGTACAGCAGCTTGGTGCCGATGCTCTCTTCCAGGTTCTTGATGCGGGTGCTGGCCGCCGGCAGGGAGATGAAGGAAAGTTCCGCGCCACGCGTCATGCTGTTGGCGTCGGCGATGTGCACCATAAGGCGCAGATCCACAAGATCGAAATGCATGGCCATCCGGCATTGTAGAAAGCCGCAGGCTCCGGCACTGAGCCGCGCGCGTCAGTACAAACCGCAGTGCCGGCCCGTGCGCGAACGCGCGCTTTCACAAATGCGAAGCCGCAGCAGGCCCGCGCGCCGTAGCATGGGCCCATCTGCCCGGGATAGCCGCCTCAGCCCATGAACCACACAGAACCCCCCTCCCCCAGCCCCATCCACAACACGGCCACCCAGACCGCAGGAGCGCTGGGCCATCTGCGCGTGCTCGACCTCTCGCGCGTGCTGGCCGGCCCCTGGTGCACCCAGAACCTGGCCGACATGGGGGCCGACGTGATCAAGATCGAAAAGCCCGGCGAGGGCGACGACACGCGCCACTGGGGCCCGCCCTTCTTTCCCGATGCGCAAGGCAATCCCTCGGACAACGCCGTGTACTTCGCGGCCTGCAACCGCAACAAGCGCTCGGTCACCGTGGACATGGCCACGGCCGAGGGCCAGCAGCTGATCCGCGAGCTGGCCATGCAAAGCGATGTGGTGGTGGAGAACTTCAAGACCGGAGGCCTCAAGCGCTACGGCCTGGACTACGCCTCGCTGAGCGCGCTGAACCCGCGCCTGATCTATTGCTCGGTCACGGGCTTCGGACAGACCGGGCCCTATGCGCCGCGCGCCGGCTACGACCTGCTGGTGCAGGCCATGAGCGGCCTCATGAGCATCACGGGCCGCGCCGACAGCGAGCCCGGCGGCGGCCCGCTGCGCGTGGGCGTGGCCGTGATCGACCTGTTCACCGGCATGTATGCGACCACGGCCATCCTGGGCGCCGTGGAGGCGCGCCACCACACGGGGCGGGGCCAGCACATCGACATGGCCTTGCTGGACGTGGCCATGGCCGTGCTGGCCAACCAGGGCGCGGGCTTCCTGAACACCGGCCATGTGCCGGGCCGCCAGGGCAACACCCACCCCAGCGTCGTGCCCTACCAGGACTTCCCCACGGCCGACGGCCGCATGCTGCTGGCCATCGGCAACGACGGCCAGTTCGCGCGCTTTTGCGGGGCCGCTGGCGTGGACTGGGCGCGCGACGAGCGCTTTGCCACCAATGCCGGCCGCGTCATCCACCGCGACGCGCTGATCCCGCTGATGGCCGAACTCACGCGCGGCCGGCCCACGGCCGAGTGGATCGCGCTGCTGGAGGACAAGGCCGTGCCCTGCGGCCCCATCAACCACATCGGCCAGGCCTTCGACGATGCACAGGTGCGCGCGCGCGGCCTGCGCGTGGAGCAGGAGCGCTATCCGGGCGCCACGCCGCCTGCGGGCGAGACCATCAACCGCGTGGTGACCACGGCCAGCCCGCTGCGCCTGTCGGACACGCCCACCACGCTGCGCCATGCGCCGCCCGCCCTGGGCCAGCACACGGACGAGGTGCTGCGCGAGCGCCTGGGCCTGGATGCGCAGCAGCTGCAGGCCCTGCGCGGCAAGGGCGTGGTCTGAGCGACTGGCGACAGACGCCGGTCGCCTTGATGCGCTGAAGTTTCCGATGCCTTGAAACCGGCCATCCGCAGACGCGGATGGCTTGGCTGCGGGCCTGCAAACGGCTTTTAGGACACGTCCTATCCAAAATCAGATGGCGGGCATCCTCATCCTCAGACGGTGCGGAAATAATTCCCACCACAGATGCAGATAGCCACTTTTTCCCTGTCCGAAGTCCCTAGGACAACTACCCGCAATGCCCGCCCCCAGCGCGCGACAGCCGCCGCCGAACGCCTGGCTGCAGCGGGTATCCGCGTGCCAAACGGTGCAGGCGGACGGTTCGCAATCCTCTGCATCTTCCCCGCTGCTGCGGCATGCCCGCGAAGCGCCCGCCGCAGCGCAGGCGCACGGACAGGGCCTGCGCCATGAGGCCCCGCATCAAGGGCCGCATCTGCCGGACCTCGGGCTGGTTCCCACCCTGAGCGGGCACTGCGGCCCTCGTTTTCTCTTTCGCTGATACCCGTTCCACCTTGCTCTGCACGGCAGGCAAGGTGCGCCCTGCTGCACGCCTTTTTTCCCCTTGCCGTTCAAGGGACACGCCTACAGGACTTCGCCATGCAAGCCTTTCGCAATCTCAAGATCTCCTCCAAGCTGCTGCTGGCCTTCGTGGCCGTCCTGGCGCTGACCACCTTCGTGGGCCTCTATGCCGTGCTGCAGCTCAGCCGGATCAACCAGGCGTCCATCGATATCGCCACGCGCTGGATGCCTTCATCACGCATGTTGCTCGACATCCGCGCCACCACGGCCCGCTACCGCGTCAACGAGCTGCAGTACCTGATATCCACCAGCGAGCAGGACATCGGTGCCTTCGACAGGATCATGGGCGAGCTGTGGAAGAAGACCCAGACCAGCTACGACAACTACGCCAGCTTCATCAGCTCCGCGCCGGAGAAGGCCGCCTACGACGAACTGGGCCGGCTGCGCAACGAGTACGCCAAGGAGCACGCCATGGTCATGGCCCTGGCGCGCAATGACCGCAAGGACGAAGCCCTGGTGCTGGCCCAGGGCGAATCGCTGGAGCTGAGCCGACGCCTGTATGACCAGATCGACCGCATGGTGCAGATCGACCACGAAGGCGGACAGCAGGCCAACGACCATGCCAACGCCCTCTACCGCAGCGCACGCATCTGGGTGGTCGGCCTGCTGGGAGCCAGCATTTTGCTGGGGCTGGCCCTGGCGCTCACGCTGGCGCGCATCGTGGCGCGTCCGCTGAACGAGGCCCTGGGCGTGGCCCAGGCCGTGGCCGAAGGCGACCTGACGCGCCGCATCCAGGCCACCACCACCGACGAAACAGGCCAGCTGCTGCACGCACTGCACCGCATGGACCAGAGCCTCATCCACATCGTCCGGCAGGTGCGCAGTGGCACGGACTCGATCGCCACGGCCTCCAGCCAGATCGCCTCGGGCAACAACGATCTTTCGGTACGCACCGAGCACCAGGCCAGCTCGCTGGAAGAAACCGCTGCCTCCATGGAGCAGCTCACCGTCACGGTGCGTCAGAACACCGACAACGCGCGCCAGGCCAACCAGCTGGCGGCCTCGGCCTCGGCCGTCGCCCAGCAAGGCGGCGAGGTGGTCTCCCAGGTGGTGGACACCATGGGCGCCATCCATGCCTCCTCGCGCAAGATCGCCGACATCATCGGCGTGATCGACGCCATCGCCTTTCAGACCAACATCCTCGCGCTCAACGCGGCCGTGGAAGCGGCCCGCGCGGGCGAGCAGGGCCGGGGCTTTGCCGTCGTTGCGGCCGAAGTGCGCGCCCTGGCGCGGCGCTGCGCCGATGCGGCCAAGGAAATCAAGCTGCTCATCGAGGACTCCAACGGCAAGGTCAGCACCGGCTCTGCCCTGGTCGCTCAGGCCGGGCAGACCATGCAGAACATCGTCAGCAGCGTGCGCAACGTGACCGACATCATGGGAGAGATCACGGCCGCCAGCGTCGAGCAGACGGCGGGCCTGGAGCAGATCAACCAGGCCATCTCGCAGATGGACCAGGTCACCCAGCAGAACGCCGCCCTGGTCGAGGAAGCCGCCGCCGCCGCCCAGTCCCTGCAGGAGCAGGCCTATGGCCTGCAGCAGGCCGTGAGCGTCTTCAAGCTGGAGCAAGGGCTGGAACTCACCGCCCTGCCCGCAACCCCTCAGCCCATGCCGGCTCCAGGCCTGGCCAGGATCACCAGCGCTGCCCAGTCAGGCCGCTGGGAAGCGCATTGATCAGAAGGAATGGGCCATGCCCACGCCGAAAGCGGTGCGCGAGCTCTGGTTCTCGTAGCGCTGGTGTCCCAGGCTGGTGTAGAGCATGGTGCGCTTGGACAGCGCGTACTCGGCGCCCAGCGACAGCATGTTGTTGGTATCGCGGTCCAGGCGCTGGCGTGCATAGCTGGCCTTGAGCGTGGTCGCCCCGATGCCGTAGGTGGCGCCCAGCGAGACCATGCGCGACTTGTCGGGCCCCGTGCCGGGCGTGCCCGACTTGCTGCGGTCATAGGCCAGCATCACCGCTGCCGTGCCGATGCGGTACTTGCCGCCCATGTACAGGTCGGTGTCGCCGCTGCCGTTGCGCTCGTGCGCCAGCATGGCCGCCACCGCGCCCTGGTCGTAGTTGACCGACACCGAGCGCGCACGGCCCTGGCGGCCCGGCGCCTCGGTGCGCTCGGGCGAGGCGCTCAGGTGCAGCGAAAATCCGCCGAACTTGGGCGAGTCGTAGAACACGCCGTTGGACATGCGGCCGTACTCGGGCGAGCCGTTGTTGCTGGCGCGGTCGGTCGGCGTCAGGTAGTGGGCCATGTGCCAGGCCGGCGAGGCGATGCGGTTGAAGTTGCCCCAGGGATCGAACTGCCACTCCTGGCTCCACATGGCGCTGAGCGCGCGGCCCAGGCGCAGATGGCCCCAGCTGCCCTGCAGGCCCACGGTGGACTCGTCATGCCAGAAGGGCTTCTTCGGATAGTCCTCGGTCAGGCCCGTGTCCAGGTCGAAACGCGTGCTCAGCCGGAAGGTGGCCTTCAGGCCTCCGCCCAGGTCCTCGAAACCGGCAATCGCCAGGTTGCTGCGCTGAATCGTGCCCAGCTTGCTGGTCTTGTCGAAATCCCGGAACACGCCAGCGTCGAGATAACCGCTGATGGTGACGTTGGAGCCTGTGGCAGATGACTGGGCAGCCACCGGCAGGGCAGCCGCAACGGCGAGAGAAGCAAGGGTCAAGCGGGAGGTACAACGCATCCTGAACGGGTTCCTGGAAATGAAAGATGGCACAACACCGGCGCGGCCCGGGGGCATGCGCAAACGGCGACGGGGGTTGCCACGACAGAGGTGGCTGGAAGGTGCGCGGCGGGCTGGTGGCTTGCAGCGACTTGGAGGCAGCCAGGATGCAGATCGCAGCATGATCGCTGCACATTCATTGCACATCCCGGCCAAAGACGTCATCCGCGCAGATGGCGAACGACAGCCGGCATTATGAAAGCTGGGGCCGACGATGACCACGCCACCGTCAGGCCCGGTCAGTTTCGTAGCGTGGCGGCCCCGGGCCGGGGCCAGGTCGTCAGCGGCTTCGCTCGGTACGCGACACGTCCCAGAGACGGTTCATCTCGCTGCAAAAAGGCTGGGCGCAGGGTGCGCGGCCCTCGTACTGGCAGCCTTCGGTGGTGCAGAAATGCGACTGGTGCTCGAAGGCGCGGCGCTCGCGCGGCAAGGCGCCCGAGGCCTGGGCCGCCGCCATGTGCAGCCAGGGATCGTTGCGCTGCTGCAGCATCTGCTGCACCTCCTGCGCAAGCGCAGGCGAAAGCGAAGCCACCGAGGCCAGGCCGGCCGGCGACGCCATGGCGCCGCCCGGCTGGCGCAGCGGCTGCAGCTCCAGCAGCAGCAGGGCGCTGGTGCGCAGCGCATCGGCGCCACGCGGCTGCACCACCACGGCCACCGGCCCCGAGGCCAGGGACTGCAGCGAGGCATCCAGCGGCAGGCGCAGGCCCGGCTCCGTGGCCTGCGCGCCCGCCAAGGGCAGCGCGGCGCCCGCAGGCAGGGCCGCCGCCGCCGTGAAAGGGGCCGCACCCGGCGCGGAAGCCGATGCGGCCGCCAGCGCCATGGCCGCGCCCTGCGCCTGGGCCCAGGCCTGGGGCACCTGCAGGCTCAGCGTGAAGCCGCGCTCGCCCTGGGGCGTCAGCAGCGTGCCCTGCTGCACCCACCAGCTTTGCAGCGCGGGCAGGGTCTGGGTGGCACCGCCTGCAACACCTCCAGGCGCGCTGGCACCAGCCTGCGGCGCCAGTCCCGATCCGGCGAGCAGCGCATCCACCACCTTGGCCTTGGCGGCTGCCACGGCCAGCGTCACTGCGGCAGCAGAGGGCTGCAGGGAGGCTGCTGCCTGCAGTGCAGGCGAGGAAGACGCCGCCTGCGGCGCGGCGCCGGCCTGGGCAGAGGCTGATGTCCCCGTCTGCGGACTCTGGGATGGCTGCGCTTGCCCTCCGGCCGGCGCTGTACCTGCCGCTGCACCTGCCGCTGTACCAGCTGTCGTGCCGGCGGCCAGCGCCTGCAGCAAGGCCGCCGAACCCGGCTGGGCTGCCAGCAGTTGCAGGGCCTGGCCCTGCTGGGTACCTACTTGGGCCAGCAAGGCCTCCAGCAGCCGGCCCAGCGCCTCGGACACGCCGCTGGCCGGCCACTGCGGCGCGGGCGCACCGGGGCTGGACTGGACCTGGCGCGCCAGCTGGGCCACCAATTGCTCGAAGGCCTGCAGGCGCAGGCTTTGCAGCATCTCGGGCGACCAGCGCACGGCCGTGGCCGCTGGCGGCGTGACGGGAATGGAGGGTGACGCGGGGGAAGCGGGTGACGCGGGCGAAGCCGGCGCCACCGCACCGGACGGAGCCTGTGGCGCCACCGGCGCGCCAGCGGCCGGGCCGGAGACAGGCGCCGCCACGGGCAGCGGCAGCCCTGCGGCAGGGGACGGGACGGGCGGCAGCGGCGAACTCATGTCAGAGGCTCCGCCCGGGCCATCAGGCCGATTCCGGGTAGAACAGGCGGCGCGTGGGCGTGCTGCCCACGGCCTTGGCGATGGCGCCGATGTGGTCCGGCGTGGTGCCGCAGCAGCCGCCCACGATGTTGACCAGGCCTTCGGACGCGAATTCGTGCACCAGGCGGCTGGTGACTTCGGGCGTTTCGTCAAAGCCCGTGTCGCTCATGGGATTGGGCAGGCCGGCGTTGGGGTAGCAGCTGATGAAGGTCTCGGGCGCGGCCTTGTTCAGTTCCTGGACGTAGGGGCGCATCAGCGCCGCGCCCAGCGCGCAGTTCAGGCCGATGGACAGCGGGTTGGCATGGCGCACGCTGTGCCAGAAGGCCGTCACCGTCTGGCCCGACAGGATGCGGCCCGAGGCATCGGTCACCGTGCCGCTGATCATGATGGGCAGGCATTCGCCGCTTTGCTCGAAGGCCTCGTCCACCGCGAACAGCGCGGCCTTGGCGTTGAGCGTGTCGAAGATGGTCTCGACCAGGATGACGTCGGAGCCGCCCTCGATCAGCGCCAGCGTCTGCTCCAGGTAGGCCTGGCGCAGCTGCTCGAAATTCACGTTGCGCGCGCCCGGATCGTTCACGTCGGGGCTGATGCTGGCCGTCTTGGGCGTGGGGCCCAGGGCGCCGGCCACGTAGCGCGGATGGCCGGGCGTGCTGTACTTGTCGCAGGCCGCGCGGGCCAGCTGGGCGCTCTTGAGATTCATCTCGCGCGCCAGATCGGCCATGTGGTAGTCGTCCTGCGCAATCGTGGTCGCGCCGAAGGTGTTGGTCTCGATCAGGTCGGCGCCGGCGGCCAGGTACTTGTCGTGGATGTCGCGGATCACGTCGGGGCGGGTGAGCGACAGCAGCTCGTTGTTGCCCTTGACGTCATGCGGGAAGTCCTTGAAGCGGTCGCCCACGCTGCCGGGGCCCGTGTAGCCCTGGCCCCGGTACTGGGCCTCTCCCAGCTTGAAGCGCTGGATCATGGTGCCCATGGCGCCGTCAAGAATGACGAGGCGCTTGGCAAGGATGGCGGGAAGCTCTTTGGCGCGGGTGTACTGGGGCAGGCTCATGGGCAGCGATTGTAGGAACTCCGGGGCGGCCGTGCCGGGCACGAGGATTCCCCCAGAAAAACGGCCTGCGCCCCAAACAAGAGGCGCGACCTATGAAACTAGCGCACCCCCACGCCAGAGACACCGAGGAAGGGCCTATGCCGGCCGCGCCGCCCCGCACCGAGGGTGTCGTCCCCCTCCCGCGTAGCGAGAGAGGGGGAAGCGGCGCAGCCGCTCAGGGGGTGCTAACCATTTCAGCTGCAGACAGAGACGACTTGAGCCGGCTGGCGGCTCAGGCTCACATACACATGGCCCACGCCGCTGTCAAAATACGCCGCCTCGTGGCGGCCCAGCTCCACCGATTCGCCGTTCTCGAACAGGATGCGCACCCGGCCCGAGAGCACCATCACGAACTCCTGGCCCGCATGGCGGATGGTCTCCGAGAATTCGCCGGCCTCGCGCGCATTGATCACGGCCACCAGGGGCTGCATCTTCTTGCCCGGGAAGGCGCCGCACAGCACGCTGTAGAGGTACTGGTCGGTCTCGTAGCGCTGCACGTCCTCGAAGCAGTCCTTGACCACGGTGGGCGTGTCGCCGGCCGCCTGCTGGGCGTCCCCGACCATGAACAGCCGTGTCATGTCGATGTCCAGCGCGTTGCCCAGCATGAGCACCTTCTCGTAACTCAGCGCGATCTGGCCGCGCTCGGCCTTGGAGATGGTGGACACGGCCAGGCCGCTGCTTTCGGCCACCTGCTGCAGCGTCAGGCCGCGCTCCTTGCGCGCCTTGCGCAGCTTGGCGCCCACTTCGTGCTTGCCCGCAGGCATGGCGGCGGCCGTGCGGGCGCCCGGCAGCACGGCGGCGAGGACCTGGTCTGGCGTGGGGAGAGTGCTGGACCTGGGGCTGGACCTGGGGCTGGACCTGGGGCTGGACCTGGGGCTGGATCTGGTGCGGGGGCTGGGCATGAAGCGGGCGATCGGGGCTGGCGACCGCCCGATTCTAGGGTCAGGCCCGGCCGTCAGGCGCCGCGCAGGCCGGCCCCGGGCGCCTGCCTGCGGCCCATGCGCAGCCAGCCCACCAGCGCGCAGGCCATGAGGGCGAAGCCGATGTAGCCATAGACCGGGTAGACCATGCCCACCAGCGTGATGAAGCCCGCGAAGCTGCCGCCCAGGGCCAGCACGCCCGCCACGCCCGTGCCCCAGCGAAAACGCGGCGTGCCGGCCGGCAGGATGCGGGCCACGAAGGCATAGAGCATGCCCACGGCCGTGTTGAGAATCATGCCGAAGATGACCAGCGACATCAGGTGCCCCAGCCAGGGCGAGATCTGCGTGGCCAGCGACAGCATGGGCATGGACAGGCCGCCCAGCGTGTCCATGCGCCAGTACATCGCGGCCGCGATCATCAGCATCAGCAGGCCCAGCAGCAGCCCGCCCGCCACGCCGCCCCACAGCGCCACGCGGCGCGAGCTGGCCTGCCCGCCCATGATCACCAGGAAGGGCATGCCCGCCACCACGTTGTAGGAGACGTAGAGCAGCGCGGCCACCAGCCAGTGGCCCGCGCCCCGGGGCTGGGAGGCGGCGGCGGCCTCCAGCGCGGCCATGTCGCCGTGGGGCGTCAGCAGCACGTAGCCGGCGACCACCACGGTCATGAACACCAGCAGCGGCGTGACGGCGCCGATGAAGGCGATCACCCGGCCCACGTCCAGGCAGACGATGAGCACCGTGGCCACGGTGGCCAGCACGCTGCCCCAGACCTCGGGCAGGCCCAGCCACTGGTGCAGCAGCGAGCCTGCGCCCGCCAGCATGACCACCGTGATGGCAAACAGGAAGAAGGTGATCAGCACATCGAACACCATGCCCACATGCCGGCCCAGCAGGGCCTGCACCACCTCCTTGTGCGAGCCGGCCTGCAGGCGCTGGCCCATGGTGGAGAACGCCATGGACAGGAAGACGAAGGCCAGGGCCGCCACCAGGCAGCCCGCCAGGCCGATGGCGCCAAAGCCCGCGAAGAACTGCAATATCTCCTGCCCCGAGGCGAAGCCCGCCCCGACGATGACGCCGACGAAGGCGCCGGCAATCCTGCTCACTTCCTTGAATGCACCCATGCCTGTCTCCTTGGATTGTTGTGTGTTGCGGGGGCTGAAAAGGTGAAAAAGGGATGACGGGTCAGGCCGCGAAGCGCGCCGGACTCAGCCGCAGGGCATCGACGCCCTGCGCCAGCAGCTCGGCGGGCAGCGGCTCGCGCATCAGCAGTGCGGCCGCGGCGGCCGAGGCACCGGCCGCCGTCTGTATGCCGTAGCCGCCCTGCCCGGCCAGCCAGAAAAATCCCTCGCGCTGCGCATCCCAGCCGATCACGAAGTCGTCGTCGGGCGCAAAGCTGCGCAGCCCGGCCCAGACATGGCGCGGCCGGCGTATGCGCAGGCGGGTCAGTGTCTCGATGCGGTCTATGCCCATGGCCACGTCCAGTTCCTCGGCCACCACGTCGTGCGGCGGCACGGGATCGGCATTGGCGGGCGAGCCCAGCAGCTGGCCCGCATCGGGCTTGAAGTAGAAGCTCTCGTCCACGCCGATCACGGCAGGCCAGCCGTGGATGTCCTCGCCCTCGGGTGCGGCAAAGGTGAAGGCCGAGCGGCGCCGGGGCTCGATGCCCAGCGGCCGCGCGCCGCACAGCCGGGCCACGGCATCGGCCCAGGCGCCTGCGGCATTGACCACGGCGCGGGCGCGGACCTGCGACCCGTCCTGCAGCACCAGGGTCCACAGGCCCTGGCCATCACCATCCACCTCACGTTCGGCGCCCGACAGTTCGGCGCCGCAGCGCAGCCGCGCACCGGCACGCGCCATGCCGCGCAGAAAGCCCTGGTGCAGTTCGGCCACGTCGATGTCCATGGCGTCCAGGTCATGCACGGCGCCCACGAGCAGGCTCTCCTGCAGGCAGGGCACCAGGGCGCAGGCCTGGCGCGCGTCGATGCGCTCGGCGCGCAGGCCGTCGCGGCGGTACATGGCCAGGGCCTCGTCCAGCTGGGGTTCCTGGCCGGCCGTTCCTATGTAGAGCACGCTGCGCGGCTGCAGCAGCGCGTGCTCGCAAAAACCTTCGGGCGGCGCGCTGTAGAAGTCACGGCTGGCGCGTGTCAGCGCGCGTATCTGCGCGGTGCCGTAGCTCTCCATGAACATGGCGGCCGAGCGGCCCGTGGCGTGGTATCCGGGCTGCGGCTCGCGTTCCAGCACCACTACCGAGGCGCCGCCCCCGGCCAGCCGCCAGGCCACCGAGGCACCGGCCATGCCGCCACCGATCACCGCGAAATCCAGAACCTGGCTTTCCATCATCCATCGCTCCATTTTTTTCCAATGAGAAAATTATCCGATAAGAAAAAAATGAGGCAAGCCCCTGGTACTCGTGGTTTTCACCGGGTGCGCCGGACAAGAAAAAAGGGACGGCGCCTGGCCGTCCCTTGTGGCAATGCGCGCCGCACGCTCAGGCCGGCGGCAGCTTTCCGTCCCAGCCACCGGCCAGGGCCTGGTACAGCGCCACGGCGGCGCGCAGGCCGCGCGCGCGGCTGTCGGCGGCCGCGTCCTGGGCCGCATACAGGTCGCGCTGCGCATCCAGCACTTCGTACAGGCCCACGCTGCCCAGCTGGTAGCGGCGCTGCGCCAGTTGCTCGGCACGCTGGCGCTGCTCGGCGGCCTGCGCCAGGTGGGCGTCTTCGCTGCGCGTGCGCTGCAGGCGCACCAGGGCGTTCTCCGTGTCCTCCAGCGCCAGCAACACGGTCTGCTGGTACTGGGCCAGCGCAGCCTGGGCGCCGGCCTCGCTGGCCGCGATGCGCGCCCGCACGCGGCCCACGTCGAGAAAGGACCAGTCCACGCCCAGAAACACGCTGCTGCGGGCGCTGGCGCCCTCGAACAGCGCGCCGCCATGCAACGCCGTGCTGCCCAGCAGCCCGCCCAGCGACAGGCGCGGGAACAGGTCGGCCGTGGCCACGCCGATGCGTGCCGTGGCCGCATGCAGCCGTGCCTCGGCCACGGCCACGTCCGGGCGCCGGCGCAGCAGGCCGGCCGGCGTGCCGGGGTCGATGGCCGGCGGCAGCTGCGGCAGGGCGGCAGGCACATCCAGCGCGGCAATCAGCGCCTCGGGCACCTGGCCCGTGAGCACGGCCAGCCGGTGCTGCGCCATGGCGATCTGCGCCTGCAGCGCGGGAATGCGCGAGCGCGTGGCCTCCAGCTGGGCCTGGGCGCGCGCCAGGTCGAACTCGGTGCCGCTGCCGTGCGCCAGGCGCAGCTGCACCAGGCGCAGCGTGTCCTGCTGGTTGGCCGCATTGGCCTGCGCCAAGGCCAGGCGCTGCTGCCAGCCGCGCAGGTCGGCGTAGCTGCCCGCCACCTGGGCCGCAATGGCCACCTGCAGGGCCGCCAGGTCGGCCGCATCGGCGCGCAGGTCGGCATGCCGCGCCTCGATGCTGCGCCGCACGCGGCCGAACACGTCGATCTCCCAGCTCGCGGCCAATCCGGCGGTGTAGCTGCGCTGGCTGCGCGGGCCATAGAAGGCCTCGCTCTCGCTGAGCTTTTGCTGCGTGGCCCGGCCCGACATCGTGACCGTGGGCAACTGGTCGAAGCGGCTTTCGCGCAGCAGCGCCTGGGCACCGTCCAGCCGCGCCAGCGCCACCTGCAGGTCCTGGTTGTCGCCCAGCGCGCGCTCCACCAGCTGCGTCAGTTGCGGGTCCTGGAACTGGCGCCAGAAGGCGGCGTCGGGCTCGGCCTGCGGGGTGGCCGGTGCAGGCTCGGCCCGCGCGAACTGCGCTGCGGCCCGCGGCGCCGCAGGCGCCTTGAAGTCGGGGCCGACCGCGCAGCCGCCCACCAGGGCGGCGGATGCCAGCGCCAGCGCGTGGCGGCTCAGGGACTTGCGTATCTCAGGCATGTGGGGACTCCAGGGAGGCGGGCTGGGCAGGCCCGGTGGAATGCGCAGGCGCATGCCCCGTCAGCGCGCGGCCCGAAAGCCGGCGCAGCGTGACATAGAACACCGGCGTGAGGAACAGGCCGAACAGGGTCACGCCCAGCATTCCCGAGAACACCGTCACGCCCGTGGCCGCGCGCACCTCGCTGCCAGCCCCCCGCCGATGAGCAGGGGCACGGCCCCCGCGATGAAGGCGATCGAGGTCATGACGATGGGGCGCAACCGCAGGCGGCAGGCCTGCAGCGCGGCATCGACGATGCCCACGCCGCGCAGCTCCAGCTCGCGTGCGAATTCCACGATCAGGATGGCGTTCTTGCAGGCCAGCCCCATCAGCACCACCAGCCCCACCTGCACGAAGACGTTGTTGTCCCCTCCGGCCAGCCAGACGCCGAACAGCGCCGCGCAGATGCACACGGGCACGATGAGGATCACGGCCAGCGGCAGCGTCCAGCTTTCGTAGAGCGCGGCCAGCACCAGGAAGACCAGCATCACGGCAATGGCGAAGACCACGGCCGCGGCGTTGCTCTGCTCCACCTGCTGGTAGCTCAGGTCGGTCCAGGCCAGCTCGATGCCGCGCGGCAGCGTGCGCTGCGCGATCTCCTGGAGCTTGGCCAGCACCTCGCCCGAGGACAGCACGCGCGGGTCGGAGTCGCCGATCAGATCGGCCGCCGGGAAGCCGTTGTAGCGCAGCACCGGGTCGGGCCCGAAGCTGGGCACCACGGTGACCATGGAGCCTATGGGCACCATCTCGCCGCGTGCATTGCGCGTGCGCAGACTGGCGATGTCCTCCACGGTCTGGCGGTGGTCAGCGTCGGCCTGCAGCATCACGCGCCAGACGCGGCCGAAGGCGTTGAAGTCGTTGACGTAGACCGATCCCAGGTAGGCCTGCAGCGTCTGGAACAGGTCGGTCAGCGCCACGCCCTGGGCCTTGGCCTTGGTGCGGTCCACCTTGACTTCCAGCTGCGGGATGTTGGACTGGTAGCTGCTGACCGGGTAGGTCATGCCCGGTGTTTTGGCGATCTCGGCCTGGAAGGCCTGCAGCGCCTGCTGCAGCGCCGCGTAGCCCAGGCCCGCGCGGTCCTGCAGGAACAGCGAGTAGCCCGAGCCGTTGCCCAGGCCCTGGATGGGCGGGGGCATCAGCGCATAGGCGAAGCCGCCCTCGATCTGCGAGAACTTCGCGCCCAGCTCGGCATTGATGGCTTCGGCGCTGCGCGTGCGCTCGCCGAAGGGCTTGAGCATGATGTAGGCGCTGGTCAGGTTGGGCGTGGTCGTGGACTGCAGCGCGTTGAAGCCCGCGAAGGCGGCGACCATGTCCACGCCTTCCACGCTTTTGGCGGCATCGACCATCTGGCGCGTGACCGCATCCGTGCGGTTCAGCGAAGCCCCCTCGGGCAGCTTGGCGCCGCCGAACAGGTACAGCTTGTCCTGCAGCGGGATGAAGCCGCCCGGCACGGCCTGGAACAGCACGGCCGTGCCCGCCAGCAGCGCCGCATAGACCGCGAACACCAGGCCCCGGCGGCGCAGCGAATGCCCCACCGAGTTCTGATAGCCATGGGCGCTGCGGTCGAAGAAGCGGTTGAAGGGCCGGAAGAGCCAGCCCAGGCTGCGGTCCAGCCCGCGCGCCAGCGGATCGCGCGGCGCGCCGCGCGGCTGCAGCAGCTTGGCCGCCAGCGCGGGCGACAGCGTCAGCGAGTTGATGGCCGAGATCACCGTGGAGATGGCAATCGTCACGGCGAACTGCTTGTAGAACTGCCCCGTCACGCCGCTGAGAAAGGCCATGGGCACGAAGACCGCGCACAGCACCAGGGCGATGGCGATGATGGGGCCCGAGACCTCCTTCATCGCCAGGTGGGCCGCCTCCAGGGGCGTGTGCCCTTCCTCGATGTAGCGCTCCACGTTCTCCACCACCACGATGGCGTCGTCCACCACGATGCCGATGGCCAGCACCAGGCCGAACAGGGTCAGCGTGTTGATGGAGTAGCCCAGCAGGTACAGCCCCGCGAAGGTGCCGACGATGGACACGGGCACGGCCAGCAGCGGAATGATGGAGGCGCGCCAGGTCTGCAGGAAGACGATGACCACCAGCACCACGAGGATGACGGCCTCGATCAGCGTGCTCTGCACCGCCTTGATGGAGTCGCGCACGAAGACCGTGGGGTCCCAGACCGTCTCGAAGGCCACGCCCTCGGGCAGGTCCTGGGACAGCTTGTCCATGGCCGCGTAGACCTGCTCGGCCACGCCCAGCGCATTGGCGCCCGGCGACAGGAAGATGCCCACGGCCGCCATGTTCTTCTTGTCGCTCCACGAGCGCAGCGTGTAGTCGCTGGCGCCCAGCTCGATGCGCGCCACGTCGGCCAGGCGCACGACCTGGCCGTCCGCACCACCCTTGAGCACGATGCTGCCGAATTCCTCGGGCGTCTTCAGCCGCCCGCGCACGTTGATGGACAGCAGCTTGTCCGCGCTCTGCGGACTGGGCTGCGCGCCCAATTGCCCGGCCGAGACCTGGATGTTCTGCTCGCGGATGGCGGCAATCACCTCGGGCGCCGTGAGCTGGCGCGCGGCCACCTTGTCCGGGTCCAGCCACACGCGCATGGCGTAGTCGCCCGCGCCGTAGATGCCCACATCGCCAATGCCCGGAATGCGTGCCAGCACGTCCTTGATCTTGAGCGTGACGTAGTTGCGCAGGTACAGCGCGTCATGCTGGCCGTCCTGCGACACCAGGCCCACGTACATCAGCGGCGTGGACGACTGCTTTTGCGTAGTCACGCCGAACTGGCGCACCTCCTCGGGCAGACGGCTCTGGGCCTGGCTGACGCGGTTTTGCACGCGCACGGCGGCCGTGTCGGGGTCGACGTCGGGGCGGAAGGTGGAGACCACCTGCAGGCTGCCGTCGGACGCCGCGACCGACTTCATGTACATCAGGCCTTCGACGCCGTTGATGGCCTCCTCCAGCGGCACGGCCACCGACTCGGCGACCTCCTTGGGATTGGCGCCCGGATAGGTGGCGCGCACCACCACGCTGGGCGGCACGACCTCGGGATACTCGCCCACGGGCAGCTGCGGAATCGCGACCAGCCCCACGGCGAACAGGATGATGGAGAGCACGACCGCGAAGATCGGCCGGTCTATGAAGAATTTGGAGAAGTCCATGGTGCTTCCCGGTTCACTGCGCGGCCACGGCCGGCGCCTTGGCCACCGCCGCCTGCCCGTCGCCGGGCGCAGGCTTGGGGCTGATCGGCATGCCGGGGTAGTAGATGCGCTGCAGGCCGCCGACCACGAGGTGGTCGCCCGCCGCCAGCCCCTTGTCCACCACGCGCCGGCCATCGACCATGCGGCCCAGCTCCAGGTCACGGCGCTCGGCCTTGTTGCCCTCGCCCACCACATAGACGTACTTGCGGTCCTGGTCGGTGAGCACGGCCTTGTCGTCGATCAGCAGCGTCTGCCGCTCGCCGCCCACGCCCTGCGCGTCTTGCAGTTGCACGCGCGCGAACAGGCCCGGCGTCAGCATGCGGTCGGGATTGGGCAGGCGGGCGCGCATGCGCACCGTGCCCGTGCCTGCGTTGAGCTGGTTGTCGGTGAAGTCCAGGCTGCCCGCATGCGGAAAGCCTTCGTCGCCGGCCAGCCCCACACGCACGGGCCGCTGCACGCCGGGCCGCCCCTTGGTGTCCTTGGCGGCCTGCTGCTGCCGCAGGAAGCTGTGCTCATCCGCATCGAAGTAGACATACACCGGGTCCTGCGAAACCACGGTGGTCAGCACGCTCTGGTCGGCCTGGGCCAGATTGCCCACGGTGAGCAGGGCGCGGCCCGCGCGGCCGGAGACCGGCGCGCGCACCTCGGTGAAATCCAGGTTGAGCCGGGCTGCCGTCAGCGCGGCCTCGGCGGCGCGCACCTGGGCGGCGCTCTGGGCCAGGGCGCCGGCGCGCGTATCGGCTTCCTCGCGCGAGACGGCATGTTCGGCCACCAGCTGGCGGGCGCGCTGGTCCTGGGTGCGGGCCAGCGCGGCGCCTGCGCGCGTGCGCTCCAGCTCGGCCTCGGCACTGGCCAGGGCGGCGCGGTAGGGCCGCTGGTCGATCACGAACAGCAACTGGCCCTTCCGGACCTCCTGCCCCTCGCTGAAGGCAATGCGCTCGATATAGCCCGACACGCGCGGGCGCAGTTGGACCGACTCCACGGCATCGATGCGGCCGTTGAACTCGTCCCAGACACGCACGCTGGCCGGCACGACCTCGCTCACCAGCACCTCGGGCGCAGGCGGCGGGCCGTCGCTGGCGTGGGCATCGCCCACGGCCTGCGGGCGGCAGCCGGCAAGCAGGGCCAGCGCCGCCAGGGCGCCTCCGAACAGGGCACGCCGCAACGGCGGCGGGGAAGAACGGGCATGGATCGACTCTCCTTGAGGGGGATGGGCAAGGCCCTGCTGCCGGGGCTGCGGCGGGGCCGGAAAAAGGGGCGGGACCGCAGGCTCTGGAGGCCTTCCAGGCGGTTGCTCACAATGGGTTGCATTCTTCAAGTTCAAGTGAACTTGAAGTCAAGATCCGCGCGCAAAGACACCACGAAAATTGAGGACGGTTTGCCGGGGACATTGCTGGCCGGATCGGACAAGCGCAGCGGCAATTGACCAGGAACGACCTGAGAAAACCTGAAAAGACCTGGACAGGCGCGCACAGACGGACACACGCGCGTTGCCGCACCTGCAGGACGCCACCACTACACTGCAAGGCCATCTGACCCAGGGTGGCGGCCAGGCATTGCCAGGAACCGCCAGGTACCGCCAAAAGCCGCCGACTACTGCCGACGAACGCCGACACCCTCCATGGAAAAGCACTGGATGCCTGCCGCATGAATCTGCTTGCTCACGCCACACTGTCCCGGCCACAGGGACGCAACGAACGCATCAGCACCGTGAGGGTGCTGGCCCTGGAGATGCCGGGCGGCGACACCACGGCCACCGCAGCGCGCCATGTCGTGACCTTGCAGGTCACGCAATTGAAGGCCGGCGTCGTCGCGCAGGTCGATGACAGCACGCTCACCCCCTTGCCCCAGGCGCTGGAGCCTGCACGCCAGCGCGCGCTGGCCTACCTGCGCCAGCGCCTGGGCGCGGGCGATGTGCTGCAGTCCCATGAGGGCTTTGCGGAGCTGGATGCTGAAGCAGGCCCGGCGCCCTCCCCCGGCCCGGCCCGGGAACAGGCCACGGTGCCGCCAGGCCTGCCGGAGTCGGCCCTGCAGGCCGGCGCCATTTCCGCCCTGTGCAAACGCCTGGACGGCAGCGCCTGGCGGCTGATGCCCTCGGGCCAGCAGGCCCGGCTGGTGTGGCGGCTGGCCGAGTATGCGGACCCCGCGCGCGGCGGCGCCGCCCAGCGCCTGCTGCATGCCCAGGTTCCACGCCTGGTGGCGCTGCTGGGCACCGGGGACGATCTGCTCGACTACTGCCTGGCCTACCTCATCGGGCGCCTGGGCGATGGCGGCGCGGCAGTGGCCCTGCAGGCGCTCTCGCAACGCGGCACCAGCGAGGCCACGCGCGATCTGGCGCACCAGGCCTGGCTGGCCCTGCTGGCGCCGCAGGAACGCCAGGCGGCGCTGCAGGAGTACCAGGCGCAGTGGGCCGGGATTCCCCCGCAGGAAATCGGCCCGAAAGAGGACGGACCGCAGGCCGAACAGGCCTTCTTCCAGGCCCTTGGGCCACAGGCGCTGCTGGCGGCCGATGCGCTGGGCGCGCACGACGGCGCCGTCCACCAGCAGCTGCTGGCCTGGATGGAGCGCATCCCCTTCACGCGCGCCTGGTGGCCGGCCCTGCGGCGCATCCACAAGCGTGCCGAGTGGCGGCGCGACCACGCCCTGCTGGCCGTGCTGCATGCGCGCTTCGATGGCCCGCGCGACGAGGGTGCCGTCTTCAGCCGCGACACCTCGCTGTACCTGCGCCTGCGCGGCTGGCGCCAGCTGCGGCGCATGGCCTCGGCCGACCACAGCGAAAGCGCCGCCCATGCCGCAGCCCTGCTCCAGGCCATGGACCGCTGCTGCGCGGGCCAGCCTGCCTCGCGCTCCGGCCGCCTGCCCGAATCGCGCTGGCTGCTCGCCGCCCGGCTGCTGCTGCCGCGCTGGCCGCAACTGCATGCCTCGGCCCGCGCCCACACCTGGTACACCGACGAGCCGCTGGACCTGCAGCAGCTGCCCGCGCAGCGCGTGGAAGGGCTTTCGGCCATGTGGGACGCCCACCCCGGGCAACTGCTGCAACTGGTGGGCCGTTCGCAGTCCACGCTGCTGCTGTGGTCGCTCACGCGCGCCCTGCAGGACCAGAAGGCCTTTCTGGACGGCCTCGATGCAGCGGCCACCGCGCCGCTGCTGCAGAAAACCTATGCACCGGCGGCTGCGCTGGGCCTTCAGATCGCGCAGCAGCGCATGGTCTCGCTGACTGACGATGCGGCACGCCGGCCCTGGCTGCTGGCGCTTGCGCAATGCGGCGACGGGCCTGCCGCCAGCTACCTGTGCGCCTGGCTGTCGCGTGACCGCGCAGGCGCTGCGCGCGATACCGAACTGGTGGCCGCCCTGCTGCTGTCACCGGCCGCCAGCTCGCGCACCCAGGGCCTGGCCCTGCTGTTTTATGCCGATGGTGCAGCCGTGGCCCTGGCCTTGCTGGCGGCGCTGCCCACGCTGGACGCAGAAAGCCCCGCGCTGGCCGATATCCGCGATGCCGTGCAGGCGCTGTTCAATGGCAACGGCCCGCTGGCTGCGCAGGCCACCAGCGTCCCGGCCCCGCCGCTGCACCACCTGCTGGCGCATTCGGTGACGGCGCTGGTGGAGATGGCGACCGCCTGGCTGCTGGCACACCCGCAGGGCCTGCGGACCCTGCCCCCGGCGGCGCTGCGCGGGCTGCTGGAATCCGAGGAACCTGCGCGCATGGCCTGCGGCATACGGCTCATGGGCAGCCTGGCCGATGACCTGCTGTGCGAGCAGGCCGCCATGCTGGCCGAATTCGCCGTATCACCGCATGCCGCCTTGCGTGCAGCGGCAGCGCCCCTGGTCGAGCGACTGGCCAGCACTCCCCTCTACAACACGCGCTGCAACGCCCAGATCGCCGAACGCCTGCACGAAGTGCTGTTCCGCGCGGAAAAGGCCGAAGGCGTTCACGACGCGGCGCTGCGGCTGCTCACCGGCCCGCTGGCCGCCGTGGCCCCGGCCCGCGATGCCTCGGGCATCTGGCGCGCCCTGCAGGCGCAGGCCAAGGGCGCACAGCGCTACGGCGCCTGGGGCCTGAAGGCGCTGGACCTGCAGGCCTACACGCTGCGCCAGTGGTCCACGCTGGCCCGGCATGCCGATGCCGACGTGCGCGCCTTGAGCCGCCAGAGCATCGATGCGCAGCTCACACCCATGGACCGGACCCTGCCCGAGCAGGCCGAACAGCTGCTGCCGCTGGCCGACGCCCTGTTTGCCGACACGCAGCAGTACGCACGCGAGATGTTCGGCCAGCGGCTGCCGGACGGCGCCCTGTCGCCGCAGCTGCTGCTCGGCTGGGTCGATCACGCCCAGCCCTGGGTGCAGGCTCTGGGCCGCCAGCGGCTCGCGCAGCACATGAGCGCGCCCGAGGCCAGCCTCTTCCTCACGCGTCTGGCCCAGCACCCCGCCACCAGCGTGCAGCTGTTCGTCACGCAATGGCTGCTCGCCCTGCCCGACGAGCCCGCACCGCAGCGCGCGGCGCGCCTGCAGGAGCTGCAGCCCTACTTCCTGGCCGTGCTCAGCCAGGTGCACCGCGCGCGCGCCAGCAAGACGCGCGTGCTGCATTTCCTGCGCAGCCAGGTGCAGGCGCCCGAGACCGCCGCCGTGGTGGCGGCCATCTTTGCGCGGCAGGTGGTCAGCGCCAGCCATGCCGACCAGCCCGACTATGTGGCCGGGCTGCGCGACATCGTGCAGCGCCATCCCCAGCTGGCGCAAAGCTTCATGCAGCCCCTGGCGGCGGAGCGGCGCGGCCAGGCCCCGTCTTCAACCTGAGCGCCGCAACAAGGCACGGAGTCGATCGGACATGGAATTTCGCTATCAGTACTACGGCAGCACGCAGGTCAACGACACGGCGGCCGAGCAGGCCTTCTCCTTCGCGCCCGACCTGCTGCGCCCACCCACGCGCTTCGACGGCCTGCTCCGGCGCGACGGCCCGGCCTACCTGCAGGTGCGCGAAGGGCTGTCCGCGCTGCACAGCGTGGTGGTCAGCGACCTGCGCACGCGCGGCCGCGACAAGACGGCCTACCGCGAATGGCTGCAGGAGCACGAAGCGCAAATGCTGGCCACCTTCATGGCCGACACCGGCGGCGCCCAGGCGCGCGCCAAGGAAATCAGCGCCGAACTCAAGAACCTGCGCGAGACCCGCAACCAGGTGCTCTCGCCCTTCTACAAGGCCCAGCGCAAGTACTTCGACTGGCTGTTCGTGGCCAACCGCGATGCCTGGTATGTGCTGGACCCCGTGATCACCGTGCACCCGGACCGGCTGCTGTTCGAGGCCTTCAGCCAGGACGAATCGAGCTACTGCGCGGTCAGCATCCGGCACGAGGCCTTCGAGCATGCGGGCGAGCGCATCTGCGGCACGACCAACATCGACTACTCGGCCAGCCTCTACGAAGAATTCCAGAAGATCCGCAACTACCGGGACACGCGGCTGACGCTGGACCCGGCGGGCTTTGCCGTGCAGGTGGGCGGCGACCCCGCGCTGCGCGAGGAAAAGATCGACCTGCCCGACAGCTGGCTGCGCGGCTTCGTGCAGGTCTCCAGCGCCATGGCCCTGCCTGCCACCGTGCTGGAGCTGCACCCCATGGACCTGTTCAACATCTGCGCGCGGCTGCGTGCCCGGCGCGAGCGCCATGGCCCGCGCGCGCTGCGCTTCGAGCTGGTGCCGGGACAGCCGCCCACCGTGGTGTTCGAGCCCTGGGAGGAGCGCCTGGCCACCCGGCGCTCGCACGTCGTCAGCGATGCCATGGGCACGGGCGGCGGCACCATCCGCCTGTGGGGGCGCCGCCGCCTGCTCACGCTGGAGCGGCTGATCTCCCAGGCCACGCGCGTGCGCGTGCACCTGCTGGGCAGCGGCATGCCCAGCTTCTGGGTGATCGAGCTGGGCCTGGTCACGGTCACGCTGGGCCTGTCGGGCTGGAGCGCCAACGACTGGGCCGCCAGCGCACGCTTTCACCTGATGGCGCCGCAGGCCGAGGTCACGCCCGCCCAGGTCGAGGCCGTGGGCCGGCAACTGCAGTCGTGCTGGCAGGCCGGCGCGCAGGAACTGGCCCAGGCCACGGGCCTGTCCACGGCCCAGGTGCACACGGCCATGACACGCTGGATGCAGGCCGGGCGCGCGGTCTACGACCTGGACGCCGGGCGCTACGCATGGCGCGAGCTGCTGCGCGAGCCGCTGACGGCGCAGCAATTGCAGCCCGCCAACCCCGAGGAGGACAAGGCGCTGGCCCTGGTGCGCGGCAAGGCCATTGCCCCGCCGCGCATCGACCGCAAGGATGGGTTCAGCCGCATCACCGGCCAGATCCCGCGCGCCGACGGCAAGCGCCTGTTCGACACCCAGCTCGAACTCGATGCCGACGAGCGCCTGACCGATGCGCGCTGCAGCTGCAACCACTACCAGCAGTACCGGCTGCGCCAGGGGCCCTGCGAGCACATGATTGCGCTGCGCCTGGTGGCGCAGCCCCAGCTCGATGCCGCCCGCCAGCCGACCGGCCCGCAGATGAAGGCCGCAGGACAAGGAGAAATCGCGTGAACCGCTTCAATTGCTCTACACTGCCACGCGGAGCGACGCGCAGGCTCTTGCAATCCGGGTGGTGTTTCGCCACCCTTGTGAACTGCCGCTTCATGCACCACGGGCGCCGTTTTCACTGTGCCACCCCAGCGACGGTATGCGTTTTCCTGAGTGGCTTGCCACAAGCGAAACACGCATACCGTCGCGGGGTGGCGTCGAGCGAACAGCTCCCGTCCCGTGAGCCCTGCGGGCTCTTCGACGAGAAGCGCGTCGCTCCATTTCTTTGCCCGCCGCACAGCGGCCGGGCCCGCCTTGCCGGGGTGGCCGCATGAGCCAGCCGCAACCCACACGCGCCGAGATCTACGAGCGCATCAAGGCCTCCAGCAAACAGGAAGTCATCCTCGACGAGATGCAGCGCCTGGGCTTCTGGCCCAAGGACGAGGGACAGCCGCAGCTGGCCGCCGCCCACATCCAGCGCGAAGGCGAGCTGCAGCGCGAGCTGGCCGAGCTGCGCCAGCAGATCGCCGTGCGCCAGAACCCCCAGCGCGCACTGCGCCAGATGCGCAAGGAGCGCATGCAAAAGGCGCTGGCCCAGCGCGAGGAAACCAAACGTCGCCAGGCCCAGGAGCGCCACGACAAGGCGCTGGCCTGGCATGCCAAGCGGGCCACGCACGTGGGCTATCTGGGCCCCGGCGTCTCCGCTGCCCTGCAGGGGCCGCAGGCCGGTGAGGCACCGCCTGCTGCCGGGGAACGCCGGCAGGCCGACCCGCAAAGGCTGGCCCGGCATGGCCTGCCGGAACTTGCCGATGCGGCGCAACTGGCCGATGCCATGGGCATCACCGTGGCCGAGCTGCGCTTCCTGGGCTTTCACCGCGAGGTGGCCCGCACCCACCACTACCACTCGTTCACCCTGCCCAAGAAGACCGGCGGCGAGCGGCTGATCTCCGCGCCCATGCCTCGCCTCAAGCGCGCGCAGTACTGGGTGCTGGACAACATCCTCGCCAAGGTGCCCGCGCACGATGCCGCCCACGGCTTCCTGGCCGGCCGCTCCATCGTGAGCAATGCCGCGCCGCATGCGGGCCACGACGTGGTCATCAACCTGGATGTGAAGGACTTCTTTCCCAGCATTGCCTTCGGCCGCATCAAGGGAGTATTCCGTCATCTGGGCTATGGCGAGGCCATGGCCACCCTCCTGGCCCTGCTGTGCAGCGAAAACCGCGCCCAGGCCTGGCAGGTGGATGGCGAGAAGCTCTTCGTCGGCGGCAAGGCGCGCGAGCGCGTGCTGCCCCAGGGCGCGCCCACCAGCCCCATGCTCACCAACCTGCTGTGCCGCCGCCTGGACCGGCGCCTGCTGGGCCTGGCCAGGCAGCTGGGCTTTGTGTACACGCGCTATGCGGACGACCTGACCTTCTCCGCCTCGGGCGAGGCCGCGCGCGACAACGTGGGCCGGCTGCTGGGCCGCGTGCGCTGGATACTGCGCGACGAAGGCTTCACGCCCCACCCCGACAAGGAGCGCGTGATGCGCAAGGGCCGCCGCCAGGAGGTCACGGGGCTGGTGGTGAACGCGGACAAGCCCGGCGTATCGCGCGAGACGCGCAGGCGCCTGCGCGCCGCCCTGCACCGCGCCACGCAGGCCAGCGCCGGCAAGCCGGCGCACTGGCAGGGGCAGGCAGCCCAGCCCTCGCAATTGCTGGGACTGGCGCAGTTCGTGTACCAGGTCGACCCCGTGCAGGGCGGCCCGCTGCTGGGCCAGGCCCGCCAGCTCACACGCAGCCCCATCGACCGCGCCAACGATGCCCTGCTGCAAGCCAGCCGGCAGGACCGCGCGGCGGCGCGTGCACAGCCGCCCGCAAGCGCACAGTTCCGGCGTCTGGCCGCCAGCGGGCAGGCGCCTGCGCTGGCCAGCGGCAAGACGTGGTGGCAGCCGGCCGAGCCGGCGGCACCCGTGATCGAGAAGACCGACCAGCAGCGGCGCGAACAGCGGCTGCAGGAGCGCGAGGCCGCACGCACCCAGGCAGCTGCGGCCGCTCGGCCGGCCGTGAACACGCCGCAGCAGCAGCCCGCACAGGCGCCGAGCCCCGACGCCCAGGCACCCGGCCCATCGCCGATGCCCGGCCTGCTGACCTACTGGGCGCAGATCGTGATCTGCTTCTTGCTGGGCACGGTGTTCCAGGCGCGCCTGATCACGCTGATCGGCATCGTGCTGGTCCTGCTCCTGCGCTACCGGCGCATACGGCGCTGGGATGTCTTTGCCGCTGCGATGGTGGTGGCCGTGCTGCTGGGCCTGGGGCTGCGGCTGTCGTGATGTTCACGGGGCCGCAGGCCTCAGAGGCCTGCGCCGCCGCCCGCCAAGGGTGCGCTGCGCAGCGCCAGGAAGCGGCGCGGCGAGGTGCCCACCGCCTTGCGGAACATGGTCACGAAGGCGGGTGCGCTCTCGTAGCCCAGGGCATCTGCCACGGTCTGTATGCGCAGTCCCTCGGACAGCTTTTGCAGTGCGGTGAGCACATGCAGCTGGCGGCGCCACTGGTTGACCGTAAGCCCGGTCTCGGCCAGGAACAGCCGCGTCATGCTGCGCTCGCTCATGCCGATGCGCTGGGCCCAGTCGGCCAGCCGTGCCTGCAGTTGCGGCTGCTCGCACAGGGCGTTGGTCATGCGGCGCAGGCGCCGGTCGTGCGGCAGGGGCAGGTGCAGTCCTTCGGGCTGTGCCGCCTGGATCTCGTCGAGCAGCACCTGCATGAGCCGGCCATCGCCGCTGTCGGGCTCGTAGTCCTGCGGCAGGCCCTGCACGCGGTCCAGCAGCGCACTGAGAAAGGGCGAGACGGCCAGCGCATGGCAGGGTCCGGGCACGGGGCGTACGGCCCCTGCCTCGACAAAGACCACGTAGCCGCTGGCCGCACCGCTGCAGCTGACGCGGTGCAGCGTGCCGCCCGGAATCCAGGCGGCGCTGCGCGGCGGCACCACGCAGACGCCCGCATCGGTCTCCAGCGTGATCAGCCCCGCATGGGTGACCATGAGCTGGCTCTTGCGGTGGGCATGGAAGTTCATCCCCCAGTCGCCGGGGCCCGACCGCATGGGCAGGACGATCACGGGACGGTCCACATGATCGGGGTCCCATCTCTCGGGCAGGACTTTGAGCAGGGCGGAATCCACGGCATTCATGGTGTTTCTCTCAGTTCATGTCAATCGGTCATCAATCGGACCCGAGCAGCTCCCGTGCACGCTGCTGCGCCTCCTCGGGGGAGGCCACCAACAGCATGGGATAGCCCCAGGCCTTGCCGAACATCTGTGCGAAGGCCTCGGCCTCGGCGCGCTTGTGCGCATCGGGCTCGGCGTGGACCAGGGCGCGCACCAGGCTTTTGAGCTCGGGGCGGCGGGCCTTCATCCACAGCACGACCTGCTTGCGCTCCTCAGGTGAGCGCTCCTCCTGGGACATGTCGCCGTCGCTGAAGAAGACAAAGGCCTGGCCGCGGGCCAGCAGGGCCGAGAAATCCTCCAGCAAGCGGTCCACGGGCACGGCCTTGTCGCGCTCGTAGCCCATGCGGACCAGGGGAAAGCTGCTGCTGTCGATGTACATGGAAACCTCCGGCCGATGCCATTCAATACAAATGAGACCCATTACTGTATGAATGAACGGCAGCTGCGTCATTGCAGCACTCAGCCAAAGAATTTCGCAGTCCGGCCAGGACGCTCGCATGGGCGGTACAGACCCGGTTGCCCTGTTCCTGCGCTTTCGCTCAGAATGGCCGCATTCTTCGAGTTCAAGTGAACTTGAAGTCAAGCCACAAAGGAAAGCCACCATGAAAACCGAGGATGATCCGCTGCTCAGCATCGGCGACGTGGCGCAGCGCAGCGGGGTCAAGGCCTCGGCGCTGCGCTTTTACGAGTCGCTGAACCTGATCGAGTCCGTGCGCAGCGCCAGCGGCCATCGGCGCTATCACCGCTCGTCGCTGCGGCGCATCGCCTTCGTGGTGTTCGCCCAGCGCATAGGCTTCACGCTGGAGGAGATCGCCGAGCAGCTGGCCAAGCTGCCCAGCCGTCACGTCCCCACGGGCGGGGACTGGCAGAAGATGTCGCGGGTCTGGAAGCAGCGGCTGGACGACCGCATAGGCGAGCTGCAGCGGCTCAGCGAGAGCCTGGACCAGTGCATTGGCTGCGGTTGCCTGTCGCTGCGCCACTGCGTGCTGCACAACCCCGGCGACCTGTGCGCACAGAACGGCCCCGGGCCGCGCCGCTGGCTGGGCGACCCGCCGCCCGTGGCCATGGGCGGGCCCTGCCCGGGCCACTGCCACGACGAAGGCTGATCAGGACACGCGCCGTGTCGTGACGAAGTCCAGCACCGCCTGCAGCATGCGCTGCAGCGTGGGCTGGATCTGTTCGGCGCGCTCGGGCAGGTAGTCGAAGGGCAGGGCTTCCTGCATGTAGCTGCACTGCGTCATCTCCAGCTGCACGGCGTGGATGCCGGCCTCGGGCTGGCCGTAGTGGCGCGTGATGTAGCCGCCCGTGAAGCGGCCGTTGAGTATGGCGGTGTGGCCCGGCGCGGTCTGCGCAATGGCCAGCAGATGCTCGGCCAGCTCCAGCGCGCAGCTCGTGCCCTTGCCGGTGCCCAGGTTCAGGTCTGGCAGCTTGCCTTCGAAGAAACGCGGCAGCACCGAGCGGATGGAGTGCGCATCCCACAGCGCCACGGTGCCGTGCACGGCCTTGAGGCGGTCCAGCTCGGCGCGCAGCTGTGCGTGGTACGGGCCCCAGATGGCCTCGCGGCGCGCGGCGATCTCGGCGTCTGCGGGCACATCGGCCGGGTCGGCGTACAGCGGCGTGTCGTCGAAGGTGTCCACGGGGCACAGGCCGGTGACGCTCTGGCCCGGGTAGAGGCTGGCGCCATCGGGCGGACGGTTCAGGTCCACCACATAGCGCGAATGCGTGGCCACGAGGATGGAGGCGCCCATGGCCTTGGCGAACTCGTACAGGCGCGGCAGGTGCCAGTCGGTGTCGGGCACGTGGCGGGCTTCCTCGGTCAGGCGCGCGGCGATGTCGGGAGGCACATGGGTGCCCGCATGCGGCATGGAGATCAGCAGCGGCGCCGTGCCCTGGTGGAAGACGAAGGGAGGGGGAGCGGTATCGGTCATGGTGTGATTCTGGAACGTTTCTGGCGGTTTTTGCGGGCCCATGGCATGCGGGTGCCTCAGGATTGCAGGGTGGCCGCGCGTGCCGCGACAAAGCCGCGGGCCGCCGCCTCGTGCAGCGCATGCCGTCCAGCCTGCACGCGGCGCTCGCCGCCCACCCAAAGGCTGTGCAGCGCGCTGCTGCGGTGGCTGCCGAAGACATGGGCCGAGACCATGGCCTGCACCGGCAGGCCGGCCAGCGCCACATGGCCTGCGTCCAGCGCCAGGAAGTCGGCCTGCTGGCCCACGGCCAGCCCGGCCACGGGGCGGCCTGCGGCCTGGGCACCGCCCTGCACGGCGGCGGTCCACAGCGCGGTGCCCACCTGCGGGTCGGGGCCTGCCAGCACGTTGCGCTGGCGCAGCGACAAGCGCTGGCTGTATTCGAGCATCAGCAGTTCCTCGGCCGCGTTGACGCAGGCATGGCTGTCCGAGCCCACGCCCCAGGCGCCGCCGTGGCCCAGCCATTGCGGCATGTCGAAGATGCCATCGCCCAGGTTGGCCTCGGTAGTGGGGCAGATGCCGGCCACGGCGCCGCTGCGCGCGGCGCCCGCGTATTCACCGGGCGTCATGTGGGTGGCGTGGACCAGGCACCAGCGCGCGTCCACGGGGGCATGCTCCAGCAGCCATTGCACGGGGCGCTGGCCGCTCCAGGCCAGGCAGTCGTCCACCTCCTGGGTCTGCTCGGCAATGTGGATGTGGATGGGCGCGCGCGCGTCCAGCGCCGTCAGGCCCTCCACCGCCGCGCGCAGGCTGTCGGGCGGCACGGCGCGCAGCGAGTGCGGCGCCAGGCCCAGAGCCGCGCCTTGGGCATGGGCCTCGGGCAGCAGGCGCTGCAGCAGGGCCAGCATGTTGTCGGTGCTGCGGATGAAGCGGGCCTGGTCGGCGCGCGGCGGCTTGCCGCCGAAGCCGCTGGTCTGGTAGAGCACGGGCAGCAGGGTGATGCCCATGCCGGCCTTGCGCGCGGCGCGCAGCAGGGCCAGGGACAGCGTGGCGTCGTCGGCATAGGGCCGGCCATCCCGGTCGTGGTGCACGTAGTGGAACTCGCACACCGAGGTGTAGCCGGCCTCCAGCATCTCCACGTACAGCCAGGTGGCGATGGCCTCCAGCGACTCGGGCGTGATGCGCGCGGCAAAGCGGTACATGAGGTCGCGCCAGCTCCAGAAGCTGTCCTGGGCCTCGGCGCGGTATTCGGTCAGGCCCGCAAAGGCGCGCTGGAAGGCATGCGAGTGCAGGTTGGGCATGCCGGGCAGCACGGGGCCGGGCGCGCGCGGCGCGCTGCCGGGCGGGGCGTCGGCCTGTACGGCCAGCAGGCGCCCTGCGCCATCCCAGCGCAGCAGCACATTGCGCGCCCAGCCCGTGGGCAGCAGCGCGTGCTCAGCGAACAGCGTGCGGCTGCCGGGTGTCGGGTCGATGCCGCTCATTGCACGGCCTCCAGGATCTCGGCCAGCGCGCGCACGAAGCGTTCGTTGTCGGCCTCCGTGCCCACGGAGACGCGGATGAAGTGCTCGAAGCCCGGCTCCTTCCAGGGCTTGGTGATGATGCCCCGGGCCAGCAGCGCCTCGTTCACCGGGCCGTTGGGGCGGCCGATGTCGATGAACAGGAAGTTGGCGGCCGAAGGCGCCATCCGAAGTGCGGGCAGTGCAGGCAGGGCGGCCAGCCGCTGCGCCAGCACATCGCGCAGGCGCACGGTCTCGGCCACGCCGCGCTGCATGAAGCCCTCATCGCCCCAGGCCGCCAGCGCCGCCGCCTGGGCCGCCTGGTTGACGTTGAAGGGCGTGCGCACGCGGTCCAGCAGTTGCACCAGGGCCGCATCGCTGGCCAGGCCATAGCCCACGCGCAGGCCGGCCAGGCCCCAGGCCTTGGAGAAGGTGCGCAGCACGATCCAGGGCATGGCGCGGCCGCGCAGCAGGGCCAGCACGTCGGGGTAGCCGTCGGCGTGCAGGGCGTACTCGTAGTAGGCCTCGTCCACCACCAGCAGGGTCTGCGGCGGCGTGGCGTCCAGCAGGCGCGCGAAATCGTCGGCGCTGAACATGCAGCCCACGGGATTGGAGGGGTTGGCCAGCATGGCGATCTTGGGGCCGCGCGCCAGCGCCTGGCACCAGGCATCGACGTCGAAGCCCAGCGCGGGCGTCAGCTCCAGCAGCTCGACGCGGGCGCCCATCATGCGCGGGTAGATCTCGTGCAGGCCGAAGGCCGGGCGCTGGGTGAGCACGCGGTCGCCGGGCGAGAGAAAGGCCTGGCAGAGCATCTGCAGGATGTCCTCGGAGCCGTTGCCCACGGCAATGGCCTCGGCCGGCACGCCGGTGCGCGCCGCGATGGCCGCGCGCAGCGCCGTGCATTGCGCATCGGGATAGGTGCCCACATGCAGGGCCAGGTCGGCCAGGGCGCGGGCCACGGCGGGGCTGGCGCCAAAGGGGTTCTCGTTGCTCGCCAGCCGCGCGATCTCGGTGACGCCGTAGCGCGCCCGCACGGCCTCGGAGGACAGGCCTGCGTTGTAGGGCGGCAGCGGCGGCACTTCGGGGCGTGCCAGGGTGTGGATCGCGTGGATGGCGGGAGCGTTCATAGGTCGAATACCTTGCCGGGGTTGAACAGATGCAGGGGGTCCAGCGCCTGCTTGATGGCGCGCATCACGGCCAGTTCGGCCGGCGTGCGGCTGGCGCCGAGATAGGGCTTCTTGTGCAGGCCGATGCCGTGCTCGGCCGAGACGCTGCCGCCGAACTCGCCGACCAGGTGGTACAGCGCGGCCTCGACGCCATCGCAATCACCGTTGGCGGTGGCACCGTCCACCGAGACATGCAGGTTGCCGTCGCCCACATGGCCGAAGAACAGCGAGTGGTGGCCGGGCCAGCGCGCGTCGAACGCGGCGCGGCAGGCATCGGCGAAGCGGCCGATGTCGGCCTGGGGCAGGCTGACGTCGAAGTTGACGGGCGGATGCATGTTCGTGTTGAGTTCGGCCGGTGCCTCGCGCAGCTTCCACAGCTGGCGCGCCTGTGCCACGGACTGGGCGATGACGGCATCGGCCACCTCGCCGGCCTCCATGGCCTCGCCCAGGGCCTCTTCCACGTCGGCGCGCAGCGTGGCCTCGTCCTTGCCGTCCACATCGATCAGGGCCAGCAGCGCATGCGCCTGGCCAAAGGGCGGCTGCAGCTTCTGCCAGCGGATGGAGGCCTGGATGAAGCTGTCCCACATCAGCTCGAAGGCCGCCACGCCGTTGCCGAAGCGCGATTGCATGCGCGCGAGCACGGACAGCGCCGCATCGAAGTCCGGCACGGCCACCAGGGCCGTGGCGCGGGCCTGGGGCGCGGGACGCAGGCGCAGCAGCACGCGCGTGACGATGCCCAGCGTGCCCTCCGAGCCGATGAAGAACTGCTTGAGGTCGTAGCCCGTGTTGTTCTTGAGCATGGGGCGCAGCATGGGCAGCACCGTGCCGTCGGCCAGCACCACCTCCAGGCCCAGCACCTGCTCGCGCATCATGCCGTGCTGCAGCACGCCGTTGCCGCCCGCATTGGTGGCCACGTTGCCGCCGATCTGGCAGCTGCCGCGCGCGCCCAGGTCCACGCCGAAGACCATGCCTACGGCCACGGCCGCCTCCTGCACGGCCTGCAGCGTGGCGCCGGCCTGCACGGTCATCAGCGCGGTGCGCGCGTTCACGTCCTCGATGGCATTCATGCGCTCCATGGAGACGGCCACGGCACCCGCCACGGGCACGGCCGCACCGGCCAGGCCCGTGAGCCCGCCCTGGGGCACGACAGGCACGCGGTGGGCCGTGCACAGGCGCATGAGCGCGCTGATCTCGTCGGTGCTGCGCGGGCGCACCAGGGCCAGCGGGCGCTGGGGCGGCGTGCCGCTCCAGTCGGTGTGGTAGCGCGCGGGCACATCGTCGCCGCGCTGCGCCACTTCGGCGCCCAGGGTGGAAATCAATTCATCGAGAAACAGTGCATGGGACATGAGCAGGCTTTCAGTGGCTCCCCTGCCTGCGGGTCCGCACGATGCGGCCCTGGCGCACGATGGTGCAGTCCGGCCGGTTGCCGAACCAATAGGCCAGCTCGGCCGCATGGCGCACGGGCCAAAGCACGAAGTGGGCGGGACGGCCGGCCGCGATCAGGCCATGCTCGTCCTGCAGGCCCAGGGCGCGCGCGGCATGGCGGGTGATGCCCGCCAGGGCCTCGGGCACGGTGAGCCGGAACAGGGTGCAGGCCATGTTGGCCATGAGCAAAAGGCTCAGGCAGGGGGAGGTGCCCGGATTGTGATCGGTAGAGACGGCCATGGGAACGCCCGCGGCGCGCAGGCCCGCGATGGGCGGCATGTGGGTGTCACGCAGCGTGTAGTAGGCGCCGGGCAGCAGCACGGCCACGGAACCCGCGCCGCGCATGGCGGCGATGCCGGATTCGGACAGGTGCTCGATGTGATCGCACGACAGCGCGCCATAGCGGGCCGCGAGGGCCGCCCCCTCCATGTTCGACAGCTGCTCGGCATGCAGCTTGACGGGCAGGCCCAGGCGGCGTGCGGCCTGGAAGACCTGCTCGGTCTCGGCCAACGAGAAGGCGATGCGCTCGCAGAACACATCGACCGCATCGACCAGGCCCTCGGCCGCCAGCGCGGGCAGCATGGTGCCGGCGACGAGGTCGATGTAGTCCTGGCTGCGCCCTGCGTACTCGGGCGGCAGCGCATGCGCACCCAGGAAGGTGGTGCGCACGGTCACGCCCAGGGCCTGGCCCAGGCGCCGGGCCACGCGCAGCTGCTTGCGCTCGTGCTCCAGCGCCAGGCCGTAGCCCGACTTGATCTCGATGGCGCAGACGCCCTCGTCCAGCAGCTGCTGCAGGCGCGGCAGGGCCTGGGCGAACAGCTCGTCCTCGCTGGCCTCGCGCGTGGCACGCACGCTGGAGACGATGCCGCCGCCGGCGCGTGCCACTTCCTCGTAGCTGGCGCCGTCCAGGCGCATGGCGAATTCGTTGGCGCGCTCGCCGCCATAGACCAGGTGGGTGTGGCAATCGACCAGGCCCGGCGTGGCCAGCATGCCCTGGCCGTCATGGCGCGGCAGGGACGCATATGCGGGCGGCAGGGCCTGCTGCGGCCCCACCCAGGCCACACGGCCCTGCTGCACCACGATGCAGGCATCCTCCCCGTCACCCACGGCCTGGCCGGCCTCGAACATGTCAGGCGCCAGGCGCAGGTTCTGCCAGCAGCCGTCGGCCGAAGAGGATGGAGCGAGTGCGGAAGCGGATGCAGAAGCGGGTGCGTGGGGCTCGGTCATGGCGGGTGATTCCTTGGATGTCGTGGGTCGTCAGCAGGCTTGCAGCAGCACCTGCACCAGCCGCGCGTCGTCGGTCTGCGGCACCAGCTGCTGCGGGTCGGGCTGCTGCGCGCTCCACCACAGGCCCTGGCCGGGGATGAGCGCAGCGCCATCCGCCTGCCAGTTGCCCTGCAGCACCATGCACAGGCCGGCGTCGGCGCGGCCGGCGTCGGCCGCGCTGTCCAGCACCTGGACCTGCGCCCGCCACCGGCCGCGCCGCGCCATCACGTTGAAGTCGGTGGAAGTGCCGCCCAGCAGCGAGCAGCCCAGCGCCACATCGCCGGAGAAGGCAAACGGCTGCCAGCGCGCGTCCAGCACATGGTCGATGCCTTCGCCGCGCAGGTGCACGCCGTCGCCATCGAGCAGCATGATCTGCCGGTCCACGCCCGCAAAGGCCGAGAACGGGCCGGGCTGGTCAATGGTGGCCACGCTGATGCGCCAGCCAAAGGCCTCCATGCCCGCCCCGGGCGGCCAGCAGGCGATCTCGCGCGTGCTGCCGCCCCCGTTCTTCCAGGGGCTGGCGGCGATCTGGTTCAGGTCGAAACGCTGCATTGCCGTGGTGTCCTGCCAGCGGCTCACTTGACCATGGGCAGGTTCAGCTGATGGCGCTTGGCCGCAGCCACGGCAATGTCGTAGCCCGCGTCGGCATGGCGCATCACGCCGGTGGCCGGATCGTTCCAGAGCACGCGGCCCAGGCGGGCGGCGGCCTCGTCCGTGCCATCGGCCACGATGACCACGCCCGCATGCTGGGAGTAGCCCATGCCCACGCCGCCGCCGTGGTGCAGGCTGACCCAGGTGGCGCCGCCTGCGGTGTTGAGCAGGGCGTTGAGCAGCGGCCAGTCGCTGACGGCGTCCGTGCCGTCCTTCATGGATTCGGTCTCGCGGTTGGGGCTGGCCACCGAGCCGCAGTCCAGGTGGTCGCGGCCGATCACGATGGGGGCCTTGAGTTCGCCGTTCTTCACCATCTCGTTGAAGGCCAGGGCCGCCTTGTGGCGCTCGCCCAGTCCCAGCCAGCAGATGCGCGCGGGCAGGCCCTGGAAGCTGATGCGCTCGCGCGCCATGTCCAGCCAGCGGTGGGTGTGCTTGTTGTCGGGGAACAGTTCCTTGATCTTGGCGTCGGTCTTGTAGATGTCCTCGGGGTCGCCGGACAGGGCCACCCAGCGGAACGGGCCCTTGCCTTCGCAAAACAGCGGGCGGATGTAGGCGGGCACGAAGCCGGGGAAGTCGAAGGCGTTCTTCACGCCCTGGTCCAGGGCCACCTGGCGGATGTTGTTGCCGTAGTCCACCGTGGGAATGCCCATGGCCTGGAAGTCCAGCATGGCCTGCACGTGCTGGGCGCAGCCCTGGGCGGCAGCGGCCTTGAGCTGGGCATGGCGCGACGGGTCGGCCGCGGCGGCACGCCACTCGTCCACGGTCCAGCCCACGGGCAGGTAGCCGTTGATCAGGTCATGGGCCGAGGTCTGGTCGGTCACGATGTCGGGGCGGGCGCCGCCGGCCTTTGCGCGGCGCACCAGCTCGGGCAGGATTTCGGCGGCATTGCCCAGCAGGCCGATGGAGATGGCCTCGCCCGCGGCCGTGTGCTGGGCGATGAGCTCCAGCGCGTGGTCGATGTCGCGCGCCTGCTTGTCCAGGTAGCGCGTGCGCAGGCGGAAGTCGATGCTGCTTTGCTGGCATTCGATGGCCAGCACGCAGGCGCCGGCCAGCACGCCGGCCAGGGGCTGGGCACCGCCCATGCCGCCCAGGCCCGCCGTGAGAATCCACTTGCCCGTGAGGTCGTTGTTGTAGTGCTGGCGGCCGGCCTCGACGAAGGTCTCGAACGTGCCCTGCACGATGCCCTGGGCGCCGATGTAGATCCAGCTGCCGGCCGTCATCTGGCCGTACATGAACAGGCCCTTCTGGTCGAGCTCGTTGAAGTGCTCCCAGTTGGCCCACTGGGGCACGAGGTTGGAGTTGGCCAGCAGCACGCGCGGTGCGTTCTCGTGCGTCTTGAACACGCCCACGGGCTTGCCCGACTGGATCAGCAGCGACTCGTCGGCCTCCAGCTTCTTGAGCGACTCCAGGATCTGGTCATAGCACTCCCAGTTGCGCGCCGCGCGGCCGATGCCGCCGTAGACCACCAGGGCCTTGGGGTTCTCGGCCACGTCGGGGTCCAGGTTGTTCTGGAGCATGCGGTAGGCGGCCTCGGCCAGCCAGTTCTTGCAGTGCAGTTCGCTGCCGCGCGGGGCGCGGATGACGCGGCTGGCGTCATAGCGGGGATTGGTGGCAGCCGTGGCAGCGTTGGCGTTGAGGATGGCGTCGTTGGCGTTCATGGCGATCTCCTGGATGCGGGGGGTGAGCGGTTGCGGGGTTCAGGCAGCCTGGTGGCTGGGCAGGTGGCGGACGATGGCCTGGGGCCAGTCCGTGGCAAGCGCCCACTGGCGCATGGTTTCGATGTCGGGTGCCAGGTAGCGGTCACGGTCCAGGTGCGGAACCTGGCTGCGGATCAGCGCGTACTGCGCCTCGATCAGCTCGGAGCTGTTCAGGCTGCGGTCGAAGTCCATGCCCTGGGCGGCGGCCATGGCTTCCACGCCCACGATGACGGCGGTGTTGCGCGCCATCTCGCCCAGACGCCGCGCGCCGTAGGTGGCCATGGAGACATGGTCTTCCTGGTTGGCCGAGGTGGGCAGGCTGGTGACGCTGCTGGGATGGGCCAGGCACTGGTTCTCGGCGGCCAGGGCGGCGGCCGTGACCTGGGCGATCATGAAGCCCGAGTTCACGCCGCTGTCGGCAATCAGGAAGGCCGGCAGGCCCGACAGGCCGGTGTCCAGCAGCAGGGCCATGCGGCGCTCGGAGATGGCGCCGATCTCGGCCAGGGCCAGGGCGATGATGTCGGCCGCGAAGGCCACGGGCTCGGCGTGGAAGTTGCCGCCCGAGATCACGTCGCCGTTGTCGAAGACCAGCGGGTTGTCCGAGGCGGCGTTGGCCTCGATCACCAGCACGCGGGCCGCATGGCTGAGGTTGTCCAGGCAGGCGCCCATGACCTGGGGCACGCAGCGGATGGAGTACGGGTCCTGCACGCGGCCGCAGTGGGGGTGGGAGGTGTCGATGGCGCTGCCGTCCAGCAGCTCGCGCACGGCGGCGGCCACGGCGATCTGGCCAAGCTGGCCGCGGGCCTCGTGGATGCGGGCGTCAAACGGCTTGACCGAGCCCTTGATGGCCTCCAGCGTCAGGCAGCCCGCCACCAGGCCGGCCGCGAACACGCTCTCGCCCTGGAACAGGCCCACCAGGGCCAGGGCCGTGGATACCTGGGTGCCGTTGAGCAGGGCCAGCCCTTCCTTGGGGCCGAGCACGAAGGGCTCCAGGCCCACGTGGCGCATGGCCTCGGTGCCGGACACCACCTGTCCATCGATCTTGGCCTGGCCTTCGCCGATCAGCACGCACGCCAGGTGCGACAGCGGCGCCAGGTCGCCCGAGGCGCCCACCGAGCCCTTGGCGGGGATCACGGGCAGCACGTCGGCATTGGCCAGGGCCAGCAGCGCATCGACCAGCTCGGGGCGCACGCCCGAGTGGCCGCGCGCCAGGCTCACGGCCTTGGTGGCCAGCACCAGGCGCACCACGGCGTCGGGCAGCGGATCGCCCGTGCCCACGCTGTGCGACAGCACCAGGTTGCGCTGCAGCTCTGCCAGGCGGTCATGGGCGATCTTGGTGGAGGCCAGCTTGCCGAAGCCGGTGTTGATGCCATAGACGACCTGGTCCTCATCCACGATGTGCTGCACATGGGCCTGGGCGGCGCGCATGCGCTCGTAGGCGGACGCCGCCATGGACAGGCGCACGCCGCCCTGCTGGATGGCCCGCAGCTGGGCCAGGCTGACCTGGCCGGGCTGCAGCGTCAGCGCGGTGCCGGGACGGGAGGTGAGGCCGGGAGTCGTGATGGTGTTCATGGTGATGCCCTGTCGGTGTCTGGGAGGGTGTGCCGGGATGGATGTCTATGCCTGTCTATACAATATCAATCGAAGCGGAACAGCGCAAGAGCGGGAACCCCGCCTTTCAGGCCTCAGCCGTCGTGCGATCCGCCGTCGGTGCGAAAGCGGCTGCCCAGCCGGTAGCGCATGCCCGGATGCACGCAGTGCACCCAGGTCACGGGCGTGCCCAGGTACCAGGTGCGGCGCGTCAGCGTCAGGCAGGGCTGGTCGGCGTCCATCTGCAGCCAGCGCGCCTGCTCGGGCGTGGGCAGCATGGCGTCCACCACATGCTCGATCTGGTCGAAGGGCACGTTGCGCACCAGATACACCGAAGGCTGGATCAGCGAGAAGTCCTGCTCCATGAAGTCCGGCGCCATGCGCGGGTTCACATGGCGGTCTTCCAGCTGCACGGGCACGTCGTTCTCGAAATGCACGCCCTGCAGGTGGAACACCGAGCTGCCCGCAGACAGCTGCAGCGAGGCCGCCGCCTCGGGCGAGGCCGACTCGCGGCGCACGCTGATCAGCTCGAAGCGGTGGTCATGGCCGCGCTGGCGGATTTCCTCGGCGATGTTGGCGATGCGCAGCAGCGTGGACTGCGGCTTTTCCTCGGCCACGAAGGAGCCCACGCCGGCCACGCGCACGATCACGCCCTGCTCGGCCAGCTCGCGCAGCGCGCGGTTGGCCGTCATGCGGGCCACGCCGAACTCCTGCACCAGCTCCTGCTCGGACGGCACGCGCTCGCCGGCCGACAGCGAGCCATCGGCGATCTTGCGCAGCACATGGTCCTTGACCTGCTGGTACAGGGCCATGGGCACCTCCGCCGTCGTTGCGGAAAGTCGGGAAGCCGTGGAACGCGAAGACATGGTGTGGGCAGTGGTCATGGAAAAGCGTCAGTGTGCAGCAGCGGCCAGCGACTCTGCGCGAATCTCTTCGGTCAGCCGGGCTTTCAGCTCCATGAACTCGGGCGAGGTCTTGACCGTGTAGTGGCGCGGATGCGGCAGGTTCACGGGAATATCGGCCTTGATGCGGCCCGGGCGCGCGCTGAACACGGCCACGCGGTTGGCCATGAAGATGGCCTCGTCGATGTCGTGGGTGACGAACATCACGGTCTTGCGCTCGGCCTCCCAGATGCCCAGCAGCAGCTCCTGCATGAGCACGCGGGTCTGGTTGTCGAGTGCGCCGAAGGGCTCGTCCATGAGCAGGATCTTGGGATCATTGGCCAGCGCGCGCGCAATGGCCGTGCGCTGCTGCATGCCGCCCGACAGCTGCTTGGGAAAGTGGTTCTCGAAGCCGCGCAGCCCCACCTTGGCGATGAAGTAGTCGCTGCGCTCCTTTTGCAGCGCCTCGCTCACACCCTTCTCGCGCAGGCCGAAGCGGATGTTCTGCGCCACCGTCAGCCACGGAAACAGCGTGTAGCTCTGGAACACCATGCCCCGGTCGGCGCCCGGCCCGTCCACGGCGCGGCCGTCCAGCAGCACCTGGCCCGTGGTCGGGAAATCCAGCCCCGCCGCAATGCGCAGCATGGTGGACTTGCCGCAGCCCGAGGGGCCGAGGATGGTGACGAAGTCGTTCTCGCGGACCTCGAAATCCACAGGCAGCAAGGCCTGCGTGCTCGTGCCCTTGTGGCTGGTGAAGGTGCGCGAAACACCTTGAATGGACAGCAGATTCATCACAGGGTGCTCCACTCGAACATGCGACGGTTGACGGTCTTGAAGATGAAATCGGACACCAGGCCGATGAGGCCGATCACGATGATGCCGAAGATGATCTGGCCCGTGTTCAGCAGCGCCTGGCTGTCGGTGATCATGTGGCCGATGCCCGAGGACGAGCCGATCAGCTCGGCCACGATCACATAGGTCCAGGCCCAGCCCAGCACCAGGCGCAGCGTCTCGGCAATGCCGGGCGCGGCGCCCGGAATCAGCACGCGGCGCACCACGCCGGTGTTGGAGGCGCCCAGCGTGTAGGCGGCCTCCACCAGGTCCTTGCGCGCGCCGCCCACGGTGACGGCCACCATCAGCGTGATCTGGAACACCGAGCCGATGAAGATGACCAGCAGCTTCTGCGTCTCGCCCACGCCGGCCCACAGGATCAGCAGCGGGATGAAGGCCGAGGCCGGCAGGTAGCGGCAGAACGAGACGAAGGGCTCGAAGAAGGCCTCGACCGGCTTCCAGGCGCCCATGGCGATGCCCAGGGGCACGGCCACGACCGAGGCCAGGATGAAGCCGCCCATCACGCGCCATACCGTCATGCCGATGTCGTGCAGGAAGCCGTACTCGGTGAACAGCAGCACGCCCTCGCGCGCCATGGTCATGGGGCTGGCCAGGAAGGTCGGGGAGACGAAGCCGCCCAGCGTCACAGCCGCCCAGACGAGAAAGAACAGCACGAAGAAGGCCACACCCAGCACCCACTTGGCCGTGGGGCTGACGGGCTCCAGCGGCGCCATGCGGCGGCGGCGGACGGGGGCTGGCGCCGCAGCGGGCGCGGGAGCGTGCGGTGTGGCGTGGGTCATGGGCTTGTTAGCCGGCTGGACTGCGGAAGTGGATGCGGCTTGCATGGTCATCCCCTGGCGGGCTTACTGGATGAAGCTGGCGTCGTACATCACGCCATAGTTCTCGGGGATGGAGCGGATGATGCCGGCCTCCTTGAGGATCACGGCCGACTCCTTCATGAAGGGCACCAGCTCGTTGGCGAAGAATTTCTGGTTGGCTTCCTTGTCGGACCACTTCAGGTAGGAGGCCGACTTGCCGAACTGCTCGCCGCCTTGCTTGACGGCCGCGCCCATGATCTCGAAGGACTTGGTCTTGTCGGCCTCGATCATGGCCACCGCATCGAAATACGACTGGGCCAGGGCCTTGGCGGCGGCCGTGTTCGCCTTGAGCCACTTGGGATCGCAGCCCACCGTGTCCATGACCATGGGGTAGTCGATGGTGGTGGCCAGGATCTTGCCCGCGGCCGGGTTGGCGCGGATGGTGGACAGGTAGGGCTCGTAGCTCATGGCCGCATCGTTCTGGCCGGCCACGAAGGCCTGGGCGGCGGGCTGGGGCTCCAGCGAGACGGTCTTCACATCCTTCATGGTCATGCCGTTCTTGTGCAGCATCCAGGCCAGTCCGAAGTACGGCGCCGTGCCCGGCGCGCTCACGGCCACGGTCTTGCCCTTGAGGTCGGCAAAGCCCTTGACGTCATTGCGCACGGCGATGCCGTCGGCGCCATAGGACTTGTCCATCTGGAAGATCTGCACGATGGGCACGCCGTTCGTGTTCCAGGCCACATGCGTCTCGATGGTGGTGGCCGCGCACTGGATGGCGCCCGAGGCCAGGGCCAGGTGGCGGTCCTTCTGCGGAATCATCTTCAGGTCCACCGCCAGGCCGTTCTTCTTGAAGATGCCGGCCTTGTCGGCCAGGGTCAGCGGCGCGAAGCCGGTCCAGCCCGACATGCCCAGGGTGATCTTGGTCTCCTGCGCGGCAGCGGGCTGCAGTGCGGCGGCAAGGCAGAGGGCGGCGGCCAGCGGCCCCAGGGGCAGGCGGCGGAACGTGGGGATCGAACTCATGTGGCACTCCTCGGTCGGGAAAGCAAGTTGGCGATGGCAGTTTCGGGGTCCGCAGGCAGACCAGTGCGGGAGCCCGAAGTGTGTTTTTGCCGACCGGACATGTATATACAGGATTACCCGGCAAACCGGTGATGGAGCGAGCATCCTGCATCTACCTGCGATCAACACGGAGAGCAACAGCAAATGCCGTGCCAACCAAGCTTGTCCATACAACCTGGGGAAAATCCCGGGTAACAGCTCACCACCGTGGTGCATGCCATGGGGCTGCGCGCCGCTACGGTGCAATCACGGCACGCGCCACCTTCAAGAACGGTGCAATCAGCGGCGAGGCATTGCCCGCCGGCACGGCCAGCACCACGCCCTGGGGGGCCACGCGGCCCCGGATGCGGCGGCAGGCCAGGCGCTGGCCATCGTGGGCGCGGTCCACCACCGGCCGCGTGGTCAGCACGCTCAGGCCGTGGCCGTTGGCCACCATGGAGCGCAGCATTTCGATGGAGGCGAACTCATGGGCCACCAGCGGCGTCACGCCGGACTCGCGGAACAGCGACAGGAAATACTCGCGGCTGTGCGGCAGGTTGATCAGCACCAGCGGGTAGCGGGCCACCTCGGCCAGCCCCACGCTGGTCCTGGCCGCCAGCGCATGGCGCTGCGGCAGCAGCACATAGGGCGGCAGCGCCGCCACGGGCAGCAGCTCCATGCGGGGGCGCGCCAGGCCCGTGTCGTACTGCAGGGCAGCATCGAGCTCGCCGCGCTCCACCTGCTGCGTGAGCGAGGCGATGTCGCCCTCCACCAGCTCCAGCGCAATGCCGGGGTGCAGGCGCTGCATCTGCGCCAGCAGGGCCGGCACCCAGCGCGCGCCCAGCGTGCTCAGAAAGCCCAGGCGCAGCACGCCCGCCATCGCCGCCGTGCGCGGCCCCTGCAGGCTGCGTGCGCCGTCCAGCAGCGCCTGGGCCTCGCGGCTGCGCACCGCGCCGGCCGCCGTGAGATCCAGCCCCCTGGCATGGCGGCGCACGAACAGCGCCTCGCCCCACAGCGCCTCCAGGTCGGCAATCGCCTTGGAGATGGACGGCTGGGACACGCCGATGGCCTCGGCCGCGCGCGCCGTGCTGCCATGGCGTGCGGCGGCCACGAAATACTCCAGCTGGCGCAGGCTGATCTGGATCATTTTTTTGAATGCAGTGAATCAGGAATGAATATTTTCCATTGATTCAATCCCGCGCCAGCATGCAGCCATAGACCACCCGTCCAAGGCTGCACCCATGACCAAGTCCTCCCCCCTTACCGCCCGCCCGCTGGACGGCGTGCGCATTCTCGACTTCACGCGCGTGCTGGCCGGGCCGCTGTCCACGGCCCTGCTGGCCGACCTGGGCGCCGAGGTCGTCAAGATCGAGCCGCCGCAGGGCGACGACTACCGCGCCATCGGCCCCATGAACAACGGCGAAAGCGCGCTGTTCACGGTGATGAACCGCAACAAGCAAAGCCTGGTGCTGGACCTCAAGCACCCCGAGGCCGTGGCCCTGGTCCACGAGATGGCGGCCCAGGCCGACGTGGTGGTGGAGAACTTCCGGCCCGGCGTGGCCGAGCGCCTGGGCATCGGGGCAAGCCAGTTGCGGGCGCTCAATCCGCGCCTGGTCTATGTCAGCGTCTCGGGCTTCGGGCAGACCGGGCCGCTGGCCCACCGGCCGGCCTACGACATCATCGTGCAGGCCATGAGCGGCCTCATGGAGGCCACGGGCGAGCCCGATGGCGCGCCCACCGTCGTGGGCGAGGCCGTCAGCGACGTGGTGGCCGGCCTGTTCGCCTCCTGGGCCACGCTGGCCGCGCTGCTGCAGGCCCGCGCTACCGGGCAGGGCCAGCAGGTGGACGTGGCCATGTTCGACACCACGCTGAGCTTTCTGGCCACCTCGGTGGCGCGCTATCTGTTCACGGGCCGGCCCGCGCGCCGCGTAGGCAACCGCCATCCGCTGTCCGCGCCGTTCGGCGTGTACCGCGCAGGCGACGGCCACTTCGCGCTGGCCGTGCTCAACAACAAGCTGTTCGCCGCCGCCCTGCAGGCCATGGAACTGGGCAGCCTGGCCGGCGACCCGCGCTTTTCCAGCGACGAATCACGCTCGGCCCACGAACCCGCGCTGCGCGAGGCCATCGAGGCCTGGGCCGGCCGGCATGAAGTGGCGCAGGTGGTGGCCGCGCTGGATGCAGCGGGCGTGCCCGCCGCCCCCATCTGGAACATTGCCCAGGCGCTGGAGTCGCCCCAGAGCCAGGCGCGCGGCCTGCTCGGCGCGGTGCAGGACGAGCGCCTGCCCGGCCTGCGCCTGCCCACCCAGCCCGTGCATTTCAGCGGCGCCGCACCCAACCGCGCCGAGCGCGCACCGGCCCTGGGCGAGCACACCGAGGCCCTGCTCTCGCAGTGGCTGGGCCGGGGCGCCGAAGCCATTGCCGCGCTGCGCGCATCCGGTGCCCTGGGCACCGCAGGCGCCGCCCCCTCTTCCCCATCACATTGAGCGAACTTCCATGAACTTCCAACGACTGGGCACCACCGCCGACGACCACGCCATTGCCGATGCCGTGGCCCGATTTGCCGACGACGCACTCGCCCCGCTGGCGCAGCGCATGGACGAAGAGGCACTGTCCGCCACCTGCCATGTGCCGGGCCTGGCGGCCCTGGGCGTGATGGGCATGAACCTGCCCGAGGCCCTGGGCGGCCCCGGCGTCACGCCCACGGCCATGCTGCTGTCCCTGGTGGCCATCTCGCGCGCCTGCGCGGCCACCTCGTCCATGATCGGCGCCCACTACCTGGGCACGGACGCCGTGCTCATCGGCGGCGACGACGCGCAGCGCCAGCAGTGGCTGCCGCGCTGCGCCAGCGGCCAATGGCTGGCCGCCTTTGCGCTGACCGAGCCGCGCGGCGGCTCCCACCCGGCCGACATGCGCACGCGCGCCGTGCGCGATGGGGACGATTATCTGATCACGGGCGTCAAGCACTTCATCTCCAACGCCGCCGAGGCGCGCTTCATGGTGGTCTTCGCCAAGACCGACATGGAGGCCGGCGCGCGCGGCGTCAGCGCCTTCATCGTGCCGCGCGATCTGCCCGGCATCCAGGTCTCGGCCCCCGAAAAGCTCATGGGCATCCGCGGCGGCCATGCCTTCGAGGTATCGCTGGACGGCGTGCGCGTGCCTGCCAGCCACCGGCTGGGCGCCGAGGGCACGGGCTTCAAGACGGCCATGAAGGTGCTGGACAACAGCCGCCTGGACGTGGCGGCCACCGCCCTGGGCGTGGCCGAGGCCGCCCTGGCCGCCGCCGCGCAATGGGCCAATCAGCGCCTGGTCGGCGGCGAGCCACTGGCCACCAAACAGGGCATCCAGTGGAAGCTGGCAGACATGAAGCTGCGCCTGGAGGCATCGTGGGCGCTGACCATGCAGGCCCTGGCCTTGCGCCAGGCCGGCCAGCCCTTCACCCAGCACTCGGCCATGGCCAAGCTCCATGCGTCCGAAATGGTGGGCTTCGTCACCGACGAAGCCCTGCAGATCCACGGCGGCTACGGCTACACGCGCGAGATGCCGCTGGAGCGCCTGGTGCGCGATGCGCGCATCCTGCGCATCTACGAAGGCTCGTCCGAAGTGCAGCGCAGCATCATTGCGCGCGGGGTGCTGGGCGGCAGCTGAATGCAGCAGCGGGTGGCTAGGAGAAATCTGAAAATGGCACCCTCGCGCCCGGAAAAGGCCGTTGATGCAGAGCGGCTCAAACCCCAGGTCTTCCCTGGACCTTGCGAGGGGGCGCAAAATGGCGGCTGTTGCGGCCTTCGGGCCGCAGCGCATTTTTTGCGGGAAGCGCCCGCATCCCGCTCCCTCCCGCGCCAGCCGCCTCTGCCGAAAGAAGTCCCCGTTGTCCGCCGCGCATTCCGTCCTGCAAGCCGTGTTCGGCTACGAACAATTCCGCGGTCCGCAGGAAGCCATCGTCTCGCACGTGGTCGCCGGCGGCGATGCGCTGGTGCTCATGCCCACGGGTGGCGGCAAGAGCCTGTGCTACCAGGTGCCGGCCATCGTGCGCCAGCAGCAGGGCCACGGCGTGGCGGTGGTGGTGTCGCCGCTGATCGCGCTCATGCACGACCAGGTGGGCGCGCTGCACGAGGCCGGCGTGAGCGCCGCCTACCTGAACTCCACGCTGTCCTATGACGAGACGCAGGAAGTGGAATGGCGCCTGCAAAGCGGCGACATCACATTGCTGTATGCCGCGCCCGAGCGCCTGAACACGCCGCGCTTCCTGGGCCTGCTCGACGACCTGCATGCCCAGGGCAAGCTGTCGCTGTTCGCCATCGACGAGGCGCACTGCGTGAGCCAGTGGGGCCATGACTTCCGGCCCGAGTACCGCGCGCTGAGCGTGCTGCACGAACGCTATGCGGGCGTGCCGCGCATTGCGCTCACGGCCACGGCCGATGCGCTGACGCGCGCCGACATCGTCGAGCGGCTGCAGCTGGAGAGCGCACGGCACTTCGTCAGCAGCTTCGACCGCCCCAACATCCGATACCGCATCGCCGAGAAGAAGGACGTCAGCAACCAGCTGCTGCGCTTCATCGAGCGCGAGCACGAGGGCGAGGCCGGCGTGGTCTATTGCCAGTCGCGCAAGCGCGTGGAGGAGCTGGCCCAGACGCTGAGCCAGGCCGGCGTGCCCGCCCTGCCCTACCACGCGGGCCTGCCCTTCGAGACGCGCCAGCTGCACCAGGACCGCTTCCTGCGCGAGGACGGCATCGTCATCGTCGCCACCATCGCCTTCGGCATGGGCATCAACAAGCCCGATGTGCGCTTCGTGGCCCACGTGGACATGCCCAAGAACATCGAGGGCTACTACCAGGAAACCGGCCGCGCAGGCCGCGACGGGCTGCCCGCCGATGCCTGGATGGCCTACGGCCTGTCCGACGTGGTCAACCAGCGCCGCATGATCGACGAAAGCCCGGCCGAGGACACCTTCAAGCAGGTCATGCGCGGCAAGCTCGATGCCCTGCTGGGCCTGGCCGAGGCCACGGACTGCCGCCGCGTGCGGCTGCTGGCCTACTTCGGCGAGCAGTACGGCCTGGGCGCACCGGGAGAAGACGCAGAGACGGACCTTGAAGGCAGGCCGCTGCAGCGCGTGGCAAAGACCGCCTGCGGCAACTGCGACAACTGCATGGAGCCCCCGGCCCTGTGGGATGGCACGGACGCCGCGCGCAAGCTGCTGTCCACCATCTACCGCGTGCACGAGGCCAGCCAGCTGACCTTTGGCGCAGGCCACATCATGGACGTGCTGCGCGGCAAGGACACCGAGAAGGTGCGCCAGTACGGCCACGACAAGATCTCCACCTTCGGCCTGGGCAAGGACTACAGCGAGCCCCAGCTGCGCGGCGTGATGCGCCAGCTGCTGGCCACGGGCGCCCTGGGCCTGCACAAGATCACCAGCGAGAACAGCGGCCACAGCTTCGACACCCTGTGCCTGGCCGATGGCTCGCGCGACGTGCTGCGCGGCAATGTGCCCGTGCAGCTGCGCGAGGCCGTGGCCGCGCCGCGCACGCGCACCTCCAAGCGCGCCACCCAGCCCAACGCGGCCGCTGCCAGCCTGGGCCCCGACGCCCAGGTGCGCTTCATCAACCTCAAGGCCTGGCGCGCCGAGGTCGCGCGCGAACACAACCTGCCGGCCTATGTGATCTTCCACGACGCCACGCTGGCGGCCATTGCCGAACGCAACCCGGCTTCGCTGGACGACCTGCAGGGCATCAGCGGCATGGGCGCCAAGAAGCTCGACGCCTACGGCGCCGAGGTGCTGCGGGTGGTGGCCACGGGTTGAGGCGCATAGCCCTCATGCACATCGCATGGGGCTGGGCTTCACCATGAGAAAAGGCCTGCACCTCCGTGGCGGCAGGCCTTTTCGTGAAACCGGAACCCCTTACTGCGCCAGCACCCTGAAGGTCAGCGTGTAGTTGTTGCCGTACTGCGGCGCGGCGGCGCCGGCGGGGGCGTCGGCGCGGTAGCGCACCAGGGCCAGGTAGATGCCTGACTTGGGCAGGGCGTAGGAGATGCGGCCCTCGCCATCGGTGGTCAGTGCATCCACGCTGTGCTGGCTGGCCAGGTCCATGGCCGAGCGGAAGATTTCCACCTTCTGCGCGGCCAGCGGCTTGCCGTCGTATTGCACGGTGAAGTCGAACTTCTCGCCCGCGAACAGGTCGGCAGGATGCGTGACGGGCACGATCTCCAGGCCCTTGCCTGAGGGCGCGAGCGCGGCCCGGCTGGGCTTGCCCACCGTGATGTAGGTCTCGGAGACCGACAGCGACTGGTAGTGGCTGAGCAGCTTGGCATCGGCCGGCGTGGGCGTGGCGGGATCACGCGCGGTCTCCACCTTGCCGTTGCGCTCCCACGAACGGAAGACGGCGCCCAGGCGCGGGCCGGTGCTCACGCGGTAGGTGCCCTTCTCGTCGGGCAATTGGTGCTCGGCCACGGTGCGGGTCTTGAACTGGCGCACATCGGCCATGGGCGTGACCGAGCCGTCGGGCGCTGTCACGGTGAAGCGCGTTTCGCCAAAAGCCACTTCGGGGATGAAGAACTTGTCGGCAAAGCTGGCGTCCACGCTGATGACGGCCCGGGGCGAAGCCTCGAAGCTGGTGGGCAGCAGGTAGGGCGTGTGGGCCTGGGCGGAGATGCACACGGCCGACAGCAGCGGCAGCCACCAGGCCAATCGCTTGGATGGGGTTTTGGCCATGTCCGCTCAGGGCTTCTTGACGTCGTTCTTGTCCACGACGCCATCGGCGTTGACGTCGGCTTCCTTGAAGCTGCGTTCGGCGATGGCCATGTCTTCTTCCACGGTGTATTTGCCGTCGCGGTTCCTGTCCACGATGCCGAAGCGCACATGGGCCTGCTTCATGGACTGGGCATAGCGCTCGTCGGGCTGGCGGCCCGCGTACTGCTGCTTGAGGCGGGCCTCGAACTCGTCCACGTACTCCTTCTCGCTGAGCCAGCCGTCGCCATTGGTGTCGCCGGCCAGGAAGCGCTGCTTGCGCACGGTGTCGTACTCCTGGCGCGTGACCACGCCATCACGGTTGGCGTCGTAGCTGCCCATGAAGGCAGACTGGCCATGCCCGCCCGCAGGCTGGGCCGGGCCGCTGGCGGACGGTGCCGTGGGCGATGCGCAGGCGGTGAGCAGGGCCGCCAGGCCGGCAGCGGCCAGCATGCGGTGGGACAGAGAGAACTCGATCATGAAACGACTCCTGAAGTAGGCAGATACAGCGGCGGCTGCGATGGTGGTGGAGGCTTTCCGGCCGACACCGCCGCTGTAGGGAAGGCCGGCCGGCCCCTGGAGAAACTCCTCGGATCCGCGCCACGCGGCAAGTGAAGGTGGCGTGGATGCAATGGCATGGTGCGCAGGGCGCTCAGAACGCAACGTTCATGGACACGGCGAAGGTGCGGCCCGGGTTGCTCAGCAGCTCGATGTCGCGGCGGTCGCGCGCCACGCCGGGCTGCAGGCTGCGGGTGCTGGAATAGTCCCAGTAGCGCTTGTCGCCCAGGTTGTAGATGCCGGCGTTCAGACGCACGTTCTTTGCGACCTGCCAGTAGCCGGCCAGGTCGAAGATGGCATAGCCGGGCACGCGGAACAGCTCGGTGGTCGAGTCGGTCAGGCCGGTGCCCGCGTTCAGGTAGCTGTCGCGGTTGGTGGCCACGGCCTGCTTGCCCGCGACGAAGGTGCCGGTCAGGTTCAGGCCCCATTGCCGGGCCGGTGCGTCATAGCCCACGCCGACGATGGCCTTGCGCGGCAGCACGCTGTCCAGCGGCACATCCTTGTCGCCTGCGTAGTAGGACTTGGAGGTGCCGCGGCTGATGCCCAGCGCCCAGGTGGAGTACAGGCCCCTGGCGGCGGGCATCCACTGGCCGTGGTCCAGGCGCGCGCTGGCCTCGAAGCCGTAGATCTTTGCGCTGTCGCGGTTCTCGGCCTGGTAGATGGTGCCGATGTGGGCGGGCACGTTGACGAACAGGTCGGGACGGCCCGCGCGCAGGTAGCGCGTGTAGGCGATGAAGTCGGAGTACCTGGTATAGAAGACCGAGCTGTTGAAGGTCACGCCCGGCGTGGGCGACCCCTTGAGGCCGAAGTCGAAGGCATTGCTGCTTTCCTCCTTCAGGTTGGGGTTGCCCACCAGGGCGTACTGGCCTGCCGCGTTGTAGTTGCTGGCCATGTTCCACGAGCCGAAGATCTCGCCGGCCGAGGGCGCGCGCCCGCTGCGCTTGAACTGGGCATAGGCGCTGAACGTGGGCGTGAGGTCATAGACCAGGGCCAGGCTGGGGCTGAGGATGGTGTTGCCGCGCGTGCCACCGTAAATCTTTTCCACATCGGCGGCCGTGAGCACGCCCGAGACGAAGTTGTCCAGGTCGCGTGTCTTGATCTCCACGCGGTCCACGCGCAGCGCGGGAATCAGCGCCAGGCGGCGGCCGCCGGCCTGGAAGCTGATCTCGTCCTGCAGGAAGGCGCCGTAGCGGCGGGTGGTGGTGTCGGGCTGGGGCTTCATAACGGGCGTGCCGGTAGCGAAAACGTTCCACGGACGCTCCGTGTCCTGTGTCGATGCATTCACGCCAAAGCTCAGGCGGTGGCGGTCGATGCGCTTGTCGCCCGTGCTCGAGAAACCCCAGGTGCGCGTCTCATTGCCGGAGACGTTGTGCACCTTGGCGCCCGTGGCCAGCGTGGTGGTGTCGGTAACGTCGTTGGTGTCCGTGTTCTGGAAGTACAGCCGCGTGTCCAGCTGGTCCACCCAGGCGCCAGTCGGTGTCCACAGGTGCTGCAGCTGCAGCGTGTTGCGACTGGTGTCGCTGTTCTGGCGCGAGCTTTCGGTGATGCTGGTGTTGGTGGTGTCCCAGCCGTGGAAGGAGGTGTCGTTCTTGCGGCGGTACAGGTCGGCCGACAGCACCAGGCGGTGGGCCGGGTTGATGCGCAGGCCGCCCTTGAGCAGCAGCGCGTTGGAGTTCCAGTCATCGGGATAGCTGTTGACGATGGCGCTGTGGTTGCGCGTCTCGTGGCCGTCGCGGCGCGAGTAGGCGATCAGGCCGTCGAGGTCGCCCGAGCGGCCAGCGGCCGTGAAGCTCTCGTTCCAGGAGCGGTCGGCCGTGTCGTGGCCGATCTTGCCGCCCAGGTAGGAGGTCTTGCCGCCCACCAGGTAGTCCTCGGCGGACTTGGTGCGAAAGCCCACCGAGCCGCCGATGCCACCGGCCGCGCGCCGCGCCGTGGTGGTGCCGGAGAGGATGTCCACGGCCGAGAACATCTCGGGGTCGATGAAGTCACGGCCCACGCCGAAGGTGTTGGCGCCGACACGGCTCACATAGGGGCGCGTGGTGGCGTCGGGCATCTCGACGCCGTCCACATCCATGCCGATGCGGTTGCCCTCGATGCCGCGGATGTTGTAGCCCGTGGTGCCCGAGCGGTCGAAGCTGCTGCGGTTGCGGCTGGTGCCCGAGGCCGTGCCCGGCGCGGAGACCAGCGGCTGGTAGCGCACCACGTCGGCCATGCTGCCGGCCTGCTCCAGCGCCGGGCCGCTGACGGTGGTGGAGGCGCCGGGCGTGCGCTGCACGGGCTCGGCTGCATCGACCACATCGACCTGGGCCAGCGCCTTGGTGGGAGCCTGTGCCATCAGCCGGGCCTCATCGTCCGCAGTCTGCACATGCGTCTGCGTCTGCGTCTGTGCCCAGGCGCCGGGCGAGGCCAGACCGATCACGGCGGCCTGCACGGCCACGGCCAGCAGGCTGTGCCGCAATGCCGGCGTGCGCGAGGGATTGCAGGAGAGGGAGAGGAAAGACGAACGCGAAGACACAGCCATGGCGGGAATCGGGGAAAGAGGGTTGCTGGCTAGCTGCCGACCTGTCCGCGGAGTGCTCTTGCGAGACCATTGCTCCCCCCGTGTGTGATTGTTCCTGCTGGCTTTCCGCGATTCTCCCATCAATTGATAATGATTATCATTTATTTTGTCTCATTTACGTCACAGGGGCCGATCCAGGCTCCGCGCGGGCCTCCTCCACAAACCCCACACAAAGACTCGACAGCGCAGCAAGATTGCCCGCTCACACTGCGGCGGCTGAATATCTGGAGCCCTTTGCTGTGATCAATAACGCCCAACTTCTGGCCGACGAAGCCAAGTACTGCTCGTTCGGGGATACCGTCCACTACGTCAACCCGCCCAAGATCTTCTCGGGCTGCGAAGGCAGCTACATGTACGACGAGGCCGGCACGCCCTACCTTGATCTGCAGATGTGGTATTCGGCCGTGAACTTCGGCTACAAGAACAAGCGCCTCGAGCAGAAGATGATCGAGCAGCTGCAGACCCTGCCCCAGGTCGCCAGCCAGTACCTGCACCCCACCAAGATCGAGCTGGCCAAGTTCATCGCCCAGGATGCGGAGCGCAAGTGGGGCCATGCCGGCCGCGTGCACTTCAACGTGGGCGGCGCCCAGGCCATCGAGGACTCGCTCAAGGTCGTGCGCAATGCCAGCGGCGGCAAGAGCCTGATGTTCGCCTTCGAGGGCGGCTACCACGGCCGCACGCTGGGCGCCTCCAGCATCACCTCCAGCTACCGCTACCGCCGCCGCTACGGCCACTTCGGCGACCGCGCGCAGTTCATCCCCTTCCCCTACCCGTTCCGCCGCCCCAAGGGCATGACGTCCGAGGAGTATGCGGACTCCATCGTCCGGGAATTCGCGCGCAAGTTCGAGAACGAATACCACGCCATCTGGGACCCCAAGACCAACCAGTGCGAGTACGCGGCCTTCTACGTCGAACCCATCCAGGGCACGGGCGGCTACGTCGTGCCGCCGCCCAACTTCTTCAAGGGCCTCAAGAAGGTGCTGGACGACCACGGCGTGCTGATGGTGGTCGATGAAATCCAGATGGGCTTCTGGCGCACCGGCACGCTGTGGTCGGTGGAGAACTTCGGCGTCAAGCCCGACGTGCTGGTCTTCGCCAAGGCGCTGACCAACGGCCTCAACGCCCTGTCGGGCCTGTGGGCGCGCGAGGAGCTGATCAACCCCACCATCTTCCCGCCGGGATCGACCCACTCCACCTTCGCCTCCAACCCGCTGGGCACGGCCCTGGGCCTGGAAGTCATGAAGATGACCCACGAGATGGACTTCGGCCGCCAGGTGCGCGAATCGGGCGCCTACTTCCTCGAAGGCCTCAAGGAGCTGCAAAAGCGCCACAAGGAAATCGGCGATGTGGACGGCCTGGGCCTGGCGCTGCGCGCCGAGATCTGCACCGAAGACGGCTTCACGCCCAACAAGGCGCTGCTGGACAAGATGGTGGACATCGGCCTCGAAGGCGGCCTGGAATACCAGGGCCAGAAACGCGGCCTGGTGCTGGACGTGGGCGGCTACTACAAGAACGTGATCACCTTCGCGCCCTCGCTGATGATCTCGCGCCCCGAGATCGACGAAGCCATGGTCCTGCTGGACCAGTTGCTCACGAAAGCCAAGGCGGCCTGAAGGCGCGATGCCCGCAGAGCGCCTGCACAACCAGCTCGAACCCCCAGGCCTGCTCGCGCAGTTCGCGGCCCATCCTCCCGAGGGCTTCGCACTGCTGCAGGACTGGCCGGCGCCGGCCTTCACGGCGCCCTTCGATCTTCTGACCACGGCGGACGACGCGCTCAAGGCGCGTCTTTTGTCGTTGCCCTGTGGCAGTTGGCTGTCGCGCCGGCTGCGCCTGTCCACCGACTTCGTGGGCACCACGGTCAGCGAGTACGCCGTGCTGCCCATGGGCATCCCTGCCGCCCAGCAGGCTGCCGCGCTGCGTGCGCGCGCAGGCCGGCGCATGCTGACCATCGTCAAGGACCTGCCCCAGGATTCACCGCTGCTGCCGGACGCCGACAACGCCCACGCACGGGCGCTGGCGCAGGCGCTGGCCGATGCGGGCTTCATCCTGGTCGAAGGCCAGGCCCTGGCCCATGTGCCCATCGACTTCTCCAGCCTGGACGAATACCTTGCGCGCCTGTCCAGGAGCCGCCGCCAGAACCTGCGCCGCAAGCTCAGGAGCCGCGCGCAACTGCAGGTGCAGCGCATTCCCACGGGCGCGGCCTTTGCCGATGACGCCTGCGTCGATGCCTACTACGCGCTGTTCGATGCGGTGTATGCGCAAAGCGAGATCCACTTCGACAAACTCACGCGCGATTTCTTCGCGGCCCTGCTGCGCGATGCAGGCAACGGCGGCACCGTGTTCGAGTACCGCGCGCTGCAGGACGACGGCACCCCCGGCGCGCTGCTGGGCTGGAACCTGTGCTTCGAGCACGGCGGCAAGCTGATCGACAAGTACATCGGCCTGTCCTACCCGGCCGCGCGCGAGGCCAATCTCTACTTCGTGAGCTGGATGGTCAACCTTGAATACGCCATCGAACGCGGCCTGAGCCACTACGTGGCCGGCTGGACCGACCCCGAGGTCAAGGCCCAGCTGGGCGCCAGCTTCACCTTCACGCAGCATGCGGTCTTCATCCGCAATCCGCTGCTGCGCGCACTGGGCCGGCGCTTTGCCGGCCACTTCGAAAGCGATCGCCAATGGAGCGAACAGAACTGAATGCCCAGCCGGTCGTGCTGGATGTGGATGGCTCGGTGGGGACCTTGCCCGGCGAGCTGCGCCTGCCGCTGCAGGACTGGCAGGAGCAGGTGCGCTTTGGCTGCGGCCTGCGCCGCTTTGCGCAGTTCCGCGCGGCGCTTGACGCGCAACTGCCCGCCGCGCATGGCACGGCCCTCATGGGCAGTGGCGACTTCCACCACCTGAGCTGGCCGCTGATCGAGCGCTGCATCACCGCCCAGGCCCTGTCCGCGGGCCGGCCGCTGCGCGTGGTCGTGCTGGACAACCACCCCGACAACATGCGCTTTCCCTGGGGCGTGCACTGCGGCTCCTGGGTGCGGCGCGTGGCCCTGCATCCGGCCGTCTCGCATGTGCATGTGGCCGGCATCACCTCCGGCGACATCGGCCGCGCGCACGCCTGGGAGAACTACCTCACGCCACTGCGCGCCGGCCGCCTGAGCTACTGGAGCGCGGGCGTGGACACGGGCTGGGCGCGCCGCCTGGGCGTGGATGCCGCCTTTCGCGGCTTTGCCAGCGTGGCCGACCTGTCGCGCACGCTGGCGCGCATGCTGCGCGAGCAGGCTCAGCCCACCTACCTGAGCATCGACAAGGACGTGTTCGCGCCCGAGGTGGTGCGCACCAACTGGGACCAGGGCCGCATGCAGGAAGGCGAGGCCCTGGACATCATCGGCGCGCTGGCCGGCCAGATCGTGGGCAGCGACATCACGGGCGATGTGTCCTCCTGGCGCTACACGACCTGGTGGAAGCGCTGGATGAGCGCCGGAGACGGCCAGGACACGCAGATCGACGCGCAGACGCTGGCCACCTGGCAGCTGGGCCAGCATGCCTTCAACGAACGGCTGGTCGAATACATCCAGACCTGCACCAGCCCCTAGGATCCGTTCACACCCCGCATCCCCCACGTCCGCGCACCGCGGCCGACCGCAAGACAGGAGGCAACCCCATGATCGACCGGCTGACCGAAAGACTGCTGCAGCGCAGTTTCACACCCCTGGTGCGCAAGGGACTGCTCGAAATCTGCCTGCCCTGGGGACGCATGCTGGCCTTCGGCGACGGCGGCCAGCCGCAGGCACGCATCCGCTTCACGGACAGGCGCGCGCTGTGGGCCCTGATGCGCGACCCGGACCTGAACCTTGGCGAGATGTTCATGCAGCAGCGCCTGGTGGTGGAGCGGGGCAGCATCTACGACGTGCTGGAGCTCGTGCTGCGCAACGCGCGCAACCTGCCCGTGCCGGCCAGCGTGCGGCTGCTCGATGCCTGGCGCATGCGGCTGCGCCCGCTGCTGCAGCACAACCGCCGCAGCAAGGCGCGCGCCAACGTGGCGCACCACTATGACCTCGACGACCGGCTCTATCGGCTCTTTCTGGATGGCGAGCGCCAGTACTCCTGCGCCTACTTCGAGCATGGCGACGAAAGCCTGGAGCAGGCCCAGCGGGCCAAGATGCGCCACATCGCCGCCAAGCTGCTCGTGGAGCCCGGCCACCGCGTGCTGGACATAGGCTGCGGCTGGGGCGGACTGTCGCGCTACCTGGCCGAGGTGGCTTGTGCGGGCCATGTGACGGGCGTGACGCTGTCCGGCGAGCAGCTGGCGGGCGCCCGCCAGCGTGCCGGCCAGTCCCCGTGCGCAGACCGCCTCAGCTACCGCCTGGAAGACTACCGCGACACGCGCGGCACCTTCGACCGCATCGTCTCGGTGGGCATGTTCGAGCATGTGGGCACGCGTTTTCACGACGCCTTCTTCCGCCAGTGCCGGGAGCTGCTGTCCGACGATGGCGTGATGCTGCTGCACTTCATCGGCAACAGCGATGTGCCCGACTTCAACAATCCCTGGATAGAGCGCTACATCTTCCCGGGCGGCCACATCCCGTCCCTGTCGGAGTTCACGCCGGCCATCGAACGCAGCGGCCTGGTGGTCACCGATATCGAGGTGCTGCGCCTGCACTATGCGCGCACGCTGCGACTGTGGCGCGAGCGCTTCATGGCGCGCCGCGACGAGGCTGCCGCGCTCTACGACGAGCGCTTTTGCCGCATGTGGGAGTTCTATCTGTCCATGTCGGAAGCCGCCTTCCGCTACCAGGACATCGCCATTTTCCAGGTGCAGCTGGCACGCCGCCAGGAAGCGGTTCCGCTCACGCGCGACTATGTCGCCGAACGCAGCCAGGCCCTGCGCGGGCGCGAGCCACCGCCCGGCGCCACGACACAACCCGGCGCCACGCAGGCCGCAGCCGTCAGCCAGGCGCGGCGTGCGGCCTCTCCAGCAGACTGAGCAAGGCCTCGAAGCGCGCGTCGTCGAACCACAGGCTGTTGCCCACGGCCACCAGGCGCCGTGCCCAGTCGCGCCCCTGGTCCACCACGTCCTGGCGCGCCAGGCCCAGCACATGGTCGTAGCGGCCATAGTCGGGCAGCACATGGACGAAGGGCAGCGACAGACCCCAGCCCCGCCCCCATTGCGCGCGCAGCAGCGCATCGCGCGTGGCGGCATCGCGCAGGCGCAGCAGCAGCACGGGCCAGACGCCTTGCGCACCCGGCACGGTGTCGCCCACCACCTCGATCCCATCGATGGCCGACAGCCAGGCACCGCGCTCACGGGCCTGGCGCTGCAGTCGCTGCTGGAAATCCGCCAGCCGCGCCAGCGCGCGCCGGCCCACGCGGCGGCGCCAGGCGCCCAGTTCATGGCAGGGAATGGCGTCGTCGAAATCATCGCCGGCGGCCTGCACCCAGTCGCTGCGCGACAGCGCATCGCGCAGGGGTCGGCCATAGGCCAGGTCCAGCCCGGCGGGGCGGTACAGCGCCGCATAGCCCAGCAGCTCCAGGCTGCGGCGCAACTCCCAGCCCCGGTCCTGGCGCACGCTGGCCGCATGTGTCTCGCGCAGTGCCTCGCGCAGCGCGGGGTCGCGCGCCAGCAGCACGCCACCCTCGAAGGTGGTCAGGCCCTTGCCCACGGCCAGGCTGTAGAAGCCCACATCGCCCTGCCAGCCCACGGGCTCGCCGCGCAGGCGTGCGCCCAGGGCCTGGGCCGCGTCCTCCACCACCCAGGCGCCCACGGCGCGCGCGCAGTCCACGGCTGTGGCCACGTCGGCCACGCGGCCGCACAGATGCGTGGGCAGCACGGCCAGGGTGCGTTCGCTGCACAGGGCGCGCAGGCGCGTGGGGTCCATGTCCAGCGTGTCGGCATGCAGATCGCACAGGCGCAGTTGCAGGCCGCAGTGCGCCACGGCCAGGGCCACCAGCGGGCAGGTATAGGCGGGTGCGATGACTTCGCTGCGGCCCGGCGCCAGGCGGCGCAGGGTCTGCAGCGCCACCATCAGCGCCGAGGTGCCCGAGCATTCAAGCTGCACGGCGGGCACGCCCAGCCACTGCGCCAGCGCCGTCGCCAGGTCCGCGTCGCCCCAGGGCAGCAGGTCGGCCGCGCGCAGCGGCAGGCCTGCCGTGGGCGGCAGCACGCGTTCAGCCACGGTGCGTGCCGTGCTCGGCCGAGGACGCCAGATGCGCGGCGCCCGCGCTGGCCGAACCCGCGCCCGGGTTGCCGCCCGCATGGCCCGGCGTGTCATCGTCTGCGCCGGGTCCCTCGGCCTCCTGCGTCTCGCTGACGGCCAGGCAGGCGATGCCGGCCACGATGAACAGGCAGCCGATGATCTGGGGCATGCCTATGCGCTCGTCGAACAGCCAGTACGACAGCGCCAGCACGGAAAGAATCTCCAGGTGCGATGCCGCAAAGGCCGGGCCGATGGGCGCGCGCTTGAGCAAGGTCATCCACGAGAAAAAGGCGCCGATGTAGCCCACGAAGGCGCCATAGATCCAGGGCTGGCCGAACACGCGCGCCAGCCAGGCCGTGGAGAACTCCAGCGGCAGCGCCGCATTGCCGGCCTGCTTGAAGCTCAGCTGGGCCAGCGTGTCGAAGGCCATGAGCACCAGAAAGCCGATGAAATAGAAACGCTTCATTTCAATGCAGGCCCACGATGGCGACGCCTATGGACACGAGGACAATTCCGGCGACCCGCATGGGTGCCAGCTTCTCGGCAAACAGCAGCCGGCCCGCGATCATGATGGCCACGATGTTGATGGAGCCCAGCAGCACGCCTTCGGACAGCGGCACCAGCGAGAGAAAGGCCAGCCACAGCACGAACTCGGCCACGTAGCAGCCCACGCCCAGCCACAGCCAGGGCCTGGAGGCCATGAAGCGCCAGCGCGCCAGGCCGTCGAGGTCACCGGGCTGGCTGGCGGCGGCCTTGAAGGCCAGCTGGCCCCCGCTGTCCACCAGCACGTTCAGCACCCACAGCGTGATGACCAGCGGAGAGAGATCACTGCCCATGCCGTGCGGCCTCCGCAGCCCGCACCTCGCGGGGGGCGGCACCGCTGGCGATGCGCGCCACGAATTCGGTGGTGCGCGCGATCACGGTGCGGCGGTCGCGGTCGATGGTGACCATGTGGTAGCTGTTGTCCAGCAGCACCAGCTCGACATGGGCCTGGCTGGCGCCATGCACGATGTCATGGGCGTTGGCCACCGACGAGATGTCGTCGTTGCGCGCATGGATGACCAGGCAGGGCGAGCGCAGCTGGGGCAGGCGCGCCAGCACATGGGCCGAGAGGCGGCGCAGCTCGATGATGGACCACCAGGGATTGCCCGGCAGGCCGGCCGCCGCGCTGTCGCCCGAATGCATTTGCTCGACCACGCGCGCGCGCAGGGCCTCGTCCTTGATGCCGTAGGGCGGCTGCTCCATGAACACGCTGTGGCGGCCAATGCCCAGCGCGCGGAACAGCGGCAGCAGGAAGGCCAGGCGCGTGTAGAAGGGAATGCTCCAGCCGTCGTAGCGGAAGGTGGTGGACAGGGCGCAGACGCCGTCCACCTTGTCGGGGTGGCGCTGGGCCACGGCCAGGGAGAGCACGGCGCCCATGGACAGGCCGCCGACCACCACATGGTCCATGTGCTGCGACAGCCGCTGCAGCCCGGCCTCCACGCTGGCCAGCCAGTCGGTCCAGCGCGTGTCCACGAGATCTTCCATGCTGCCGCAATGGCCGGCCAGCTGGACCGCATAGACGGTGAAGCCCTGCTTGTTCAGCCCCTTGGCCAGCAGGCGCATCTCGGCCGGCGTGCCCGTGAGCCCGTGCACCAGCAGCACGCCGGTGCGCGCGGCAGCGCCCGTGCCGGGCATGACGAATTCATGCTCGGTCACGCAGACGTTGTCCAGCCCCGTGGCAGCAGCCTGCTCGCTGTGCTGAACCAAGGAGAGCCCATCACTCAAATTCATGTCAATTTTCCATGACGCTGCGCGTCGCCCTCTGTCCATGAAACTGGCGTGCCCTGAAGCCAGAGACACCGAGGAAGGGCCTTGGCCGGCCGCGCCGCCCCGCACCGAAGGTATCGTCCCCCTTGGGGGGCGCCGTGCAACGGGAAGGCGCGAAGCGACTCAGGGGGTGGTATGTCATGCCAGCGCCTCCAGGCCCAGGACGACCTTGTCGAGCAGGGCCGTGGCCTGCTCGAAATGCTCGAAGGGCGCATGGGCGATGCCCCGGCTTTCGCAGTGGGCGATGAGCTTGTACTTGGCCAGCACGAAGTCGGCCCGGCCCGAGACGCAGAAGTCCGAGGTGCTGTCGCCCACGTAGAGCACGCGGCCGTGCAGGGCCTGCTGCTCGGCCAGGCGCTCGCACTTGCAGTTGCCGCTGGCGCGCGCGCACTGCGCGCTGGCCCAGGGGGAGTCCAGGCGCCAGCTGCGCTCGCCGGCCTGCACCAGGCGGTTGGCGATGACCTGCAGATGGCCCAGGCCATGGCGCTCCAGCACATGGCGTATGGCGTAGTCGATGCCGTCGCTGACCACCTGCACCACCATGCCGTGGGCCTGGGCGGCCGCCACGAAGCCGGCAAAGCCGGGGTCGATCTCGATGGTGTCCAGGTGGGCGCGCAGCTCGGCCTCGTCCATGTCCAGCAGCGCGACCTGACCCTTCATGCATTCGCGCGAGCCGATCTCGCCGCGCTCCCAGGCGTCTTCCAGTTCCTGCCAGCCGGGCTTGCCGAAGCGGTTGAGCAGGGTGTCGGTCACGTCCAGCAGGCTGATCGTGCCGTCGAAGTCGCTTTGCACCATCCAGCCGGGGGCGGCGGTGTCCAGATACAGGGGAATGCGCTTATTCATGAAACTGCACCCTTACGTTTTGACCCACGCGCACGGCGGCGGCGGGAGCTTGCTCGAAGACCAGCACGCACTCGATGACACGCACCGGCCCGCGCTGCTGGTCGTCCTGCAGCCGCGCCGTGCCATAGACGGGACTGATGCGCAGCACGCGTGCCGAGGGCAGTTGCTGCTGTGCGGCGCCATCGGCGTCCAGCGTCACCGTGGCCCGCATGCCTTCGCGCACGGCGGCGGCGAAGCTTTCGTTGATTTCGGCGCGCACCTGCAGCGGGCGCTGCGGCAGCAGCACCACGGCCGGCGTGCCGGGCACGGCCTGGCTGCCCGCGTGGGTGGCCAGGCGCACCACGGTGCCGGCCTCGGGTGCGCGCAGTTCCTGGCGCTTGTGCTGGGCGCGCAATTGTTCGAGCTTGCGCTGTGCCACCTGGGCCTCGGCCGCGGCCACGTCGATCTCGGCCTGGGCATCGCGCAGCGCCTGCGCGGCCTCGTCCACGTTCTGCGCATCGGCGGCGCCCTCGCGCGCTGCGGCCTGCCAGCGCGACAGGGTCTGCTTGAGCTGGGGCAGGCGCGCGGCGCGTGCCTTCTGGCGGGCCTTGGCCAGCTGGGCCTCGGACTCGGCCACGGCCAGGTCGGCCTGGCCCGTATCGTCGGCCAGCCTCAGCAGCAACTGGCCGCGCTGCACGGACTGGCCTTCCTTGACGGACAGCTGCTGCACCACGCCGGCCACGGCGGGCGACAGGTCCAGCAGGCCGCCTTCCACCTCGATCTTGCCGCGCGCCACGGCCACGGCCGCCGGGCCGTTTTGCTGCGCCTTGGCGCTGGCCTGGCCGGCATTGGCAGGCGCATCGTGCGAAGGACCGCAGCCCGCCAGCAGCGCGGCGGCGGCCAGCGCCGCAGCCAGACCGGCAGTGGACGCGGCAAGGCCGCTCAGGGGGTACTTCATTCTTTTTCCTTCAACGGGGAGGTCTGGCGCCAGTCGCTGCGGATGGCGCCGTCCTCCATGCCGAGCACGCGGTCGGCATGGCGCACCAGACGCGGGTCATGGCTCACGCACAGCACGGTCGTGCCATGGTTGCGCGCCGCGCGGTGCAGGATGTCGATGACGCGCTGGCCGCTTTCGGCATCCAGCGCACTCGTGGGTTCGTCGGCAAACAGCAGCTGCGGCGCCTTGGCCATGGCGCGCGCGATGGCCACGCGCTGCTTTTCGCCGCCCGACAGTTCGGCCGGGCGCATGTGGGCGCGGTGGGACAGGCCGACCTCGTCCAGCGCCTGCTGCGCGCGGCGCAGGGCCTCGTCGCTGCGCAGGCCCATGTAGCCCAGGGGCAGCTGCACCTGCTCGATGGCCGTCAGCGCCGGGAACAGGTTGAAGCCCTGGAAGACGAAGCCCGTGTGGCGCAGGCGGAATTTCTCCAGCGCCCGCGTGCCCAGCTTGCCCAGGTCCTCGCCCAGCGCCATGGCGTGGCCGCTGTCGGGCGCCTGCAGGCCCGACATCAGCGACAGCAGCGTGCTCTTGCCGCAGCCCGAGGGCCCGGAGATCAGGCTCAGCTCGCTCGGGTACAGCGACACGGACAGGCCTTGCAGCACCTGCACGCTGACCATGCCCGACAGGAAGGACTTGCACAGGCGCACGGCCTCCAGGCTGGGTGCCGTGCGGGGCGCCGCCGTGGGCGCGGGGGAGTGGGCATTCATCACGTTCATGGGGTCTGGCCGTCTTCAGCGCAGCAGCGTGGCCGGGTCGGCACGCAGCAGGCTGCGCATAGCGCCCAGGCCCGACAGCAGGGACAGCACGGCCACCAGCACGGCGCAGGCCAGCACGGCCGATGCGTTCAGCGCCACGGGCACGCGGTAGGCCATGGCCAGGGCCAGCAATACGGCGCTGGCCAGGGCGGCCATCACAAAGCCCAGGCCACCGATCCAGCAGGCCTGCTCGACCACCACGCGGCCCAGTGCCGCGCGGCTCACGCCCAGCGCGTTGAGCACGGCGTACTCGCGCGAGGAAGCGGCCACCACGGCCTTGAGCGACTGGCTGGTGACCACCGAGCCCACCAGGCAGACGATGACGGCCATGAACAGCACGCCCGCGCCGGCGCCCGTGTCGAACATCCAGTAGCGCTGCGAGCGCCGCGCGAATTCCCTGGCCGTCCAGGCCTCGTAGGGGCCGAAGCTGGGTGTGGGCTGGTTCAGGCGCTGCTTCACGGCCTTGGCCGAGGCGCCCGGGCGCACGCGCGCCACGAAATAGGTGCTGCCCTGGCCAGGGTCGCCCGCAATCTCGCGGGCCGTGGCCAGCGAGGCCAATACGTTCACGCCGCCCAGGCCACGCAGGCCGTCCACGGCCGCCACCACCTGCACGCGGTGGTTGTTGACCCAGGCCACGCCGCCTTCGCTGGTGCCCAGGGTCTGCAGGTCGGCCCGGTCCACGATCACGGCGCCGGTCTCGCGCAGGCGCTGGCGCTGCCAGGGCTGGAGCACGTGGGAAAACAGCATGGAGGCGTCATCGGTGGCAATGCCCGACAGGTAGACCGACACGCCGCCGCCGTGCTCGCTCGCCGCGCCGCCGGCCGCCGAGTCCGAGCGCCAGTCGCCGTCCACCCAGACATAGGGCTCGACCGCCGCGACATCGGGGTCCATGCGCAGGCGCATGTCCACGTCGCGGCCGATGGTGCGGCCGAAGTTCACGCTCTGCGTGCCCGGGTAGCCGATCCACAGGTCGGCCGAGGAAGCCGTCACATACAGCGCGGCCGAGCCGAAGATGCCCAGCACCAGCGCGGCCTGCATGGCCAGCAGCACGCCGGAGAAGCCCACGGCGAAGACGGAGGGAATGAAGCGGCGCCACTCGTGCACCAGCGTCTTGCGTGCCAGGGCGATCATGAGGGCGCTCCTTGTGCGAGCGGAGCCAGTGGAGCCATGCCGCTGTCGGCAGCGTCCTGGTCCTCGGCCGGCAGCGGCGCGCCGCCTAGGGCCTTGTACAGCGCCACGTAGGCCAGCGCATGGGCAGCCAGGGCCGTGGTCTGCTCGCTGCGCGCCTGCAGCGCGGCGCGCCGGGGCGCCAGGCCGCCGAATTCGCTGTCCAGGCCCAGCTTCAGGCGCTGGTCCTGCACGCGCTCGCGCTCGGCCAGCACCTGCTGGGTGGACTGCAGCGAGGCGATGCGCTCGCGCTGGGCGTCCAGCGCGGCCAGTGCGGACTCGACCTCGGCCACGCCGTCGAGCACGCTCTGGCGGTAGGCCTGGATGGCGGCCTGCAGCGCCAGCTCGCTGGCGTCGGCCTGGGAACGGCGGCGGCCCCAGTCGAACAGGGGAATGTCGATCTGCGGCCCGAAGGTGGGTGCGTTGTCCTGCGTGGTACGCAGGTTCTGGGTGATGTTGAACGAGTACAGCAGCGAGCCGCCGATCACGAAGCGCGGATACAGCGCCGCATGCGCAATGCCCTGCTCGGCCGCCGCGCGTTCCACGGCGGCCTGCGCCACCTGGATGTCGGGGCGCGTGCGCAGCAGGTCGGCCGGCAGGACGGCCACGCCCAGCGCCTGGGGGCCGGGCAGCGGGGCCTTGGCATCGGCCTGCAGCCACTGCGCATCGGGCCGCGTGCGGCCCAGCAAGGCGGCCAGCATGTGGGCGCTGCGGGCCTGGGTTTCGCGCAGGCTGGCACGCAAGGCCGCGCTCTGGCCGGCCTGCAGTTGCAGCTGGTGCACGGCCTCTGCCGTGCCCAGGCGCTGCTGCTGGCGCACCTGGGCCAGTTGCAGGGCACGCGCATCCAGCAGTGCCTGTTCGTCGATCAGGGCGCGCTGGCGCTGGGCCATGCGGATGTCCAGATAGCGGTGGACCACATCGGCCACCAGGGCCACGCGGGCCGCCTGCAGGCGGCCCCGTGCGTCAAGCACGGAGGCGGCGGCATTGCGCTCGCCGGCCTCGCGGGCGCCGAACAGGCCCAGGTCCCAGCTCACGTCGATGCTGGCGTGGAAATACGAGTCGATGGCCGCAATGTCCTGCAGCGTGCGCGCACCGGCCGTGAACACGGGCCGGAAGGCCGAGCCGGCCGTGCCGGCCAGCAGCCGTTGCTGGCGCAGGCGCGACTGGGCCTGGGACAGGTCGAGGTTGGCGGCCAGCGCCTCCTCGACCAGGGTGTTCAGGGATTCGTCGCCCCAGGCCTTCCACCAGCCCTGCAGGTCGGGCGCTGCGGCCGAGCCAGGTGCACCCGGCGCGGCGGCGGGCAGGGGCTGCGTCCACTGCGTGGGCACCGAGCCGTCAAGCTGCGCCGGAGGCGGCGAGGAGCAACCGGCCAGCGCCAGGGCGGCGCCCAGGCACAGGCTGGAGAGGCGATGCGTCGCGGCGGCGTGGTTCACGGGATGGACAGGCGGGAGGGGATGATCGAGGGGAGGGCCGGGAAAACGAGGCCAGGGAACCATGTCCCCGGATGGCCATTGGACGCGGCCAAGCTTGCGCGAGGTTGCAGGCTTTATGGAGGAAACATGGAGAGCGCAGCGCCTTGCGGGAGCCTCTCTGCCCCAACCCGGGCAAGAGCCAGTTGCGGACCGCCCCATCACTGGGGACTCGGATGATTCCGAGTTTATTTTCAGAACGCTCCAATTCCAATGCCGCATTCAGGTCAGTACATTGGCCGGATATCGCGCCCTATGCCACCCGTCCCAAGGCATTGATCCATATCTTCCAGGCTGGAGTTCACAGCATGTCTTTCACAGCCATCTTGCGCCATGCATTGGCCACGCCTCTCCTCTTGATTTTTTGTATGGCCCCTATTTCATCCTGCGCCCGTTGTTCCTCCCAGGGTTGGAATGCCCAGTTTCCGGGTTCAGCCAACACCCCCACCATCGTCAATGAAAATTATCCGATTGGCAGCGTTGTCTATTCCAGGACAATGGCTTTGCAAAATACCGGAGCCGGCAGCTACCACATTTCTTGCGACAATGATTTTTATTACATAGAAGGCATTGGAACGGAAAGCGGTGGAATATATTCCACCGCCATCCCCAACCTGGGCATGAAAATCACATGGGAAAGAGCCGCGCCTTATTCAGGGTCCATGCTGAAACAGGGCATATTCCATTCACTGCCAAGCAACAACATGACCCTCGAGCTCGTGAAAACCGGAGAACTCACATCTGGCGGTTCCCTGAATGGCAGCTTCGCACGGATCTACTCTGGGACCAGCAATGCCCGTGACTTGCTGGCCACGGTATTCTTTTCGAGTGGCATCACCGTCAACGTCAGCAGCCGCCCCAGGCCGCCGACCTGCCGGGTGTCCACGGGCAAGATCGACGTGACCATGGCCCCCGCCCCGTTCGCCGATTTCAAGGGAATCGGGTCCGTCACGGCAGCCAAGGACTTCAGCATCGAGTTGACTTGCGCGGGAGGCGAAGCCAATACACGCCTGACCGCCTTCATCACGCTGACGGATGCCACCCAGGCGACCAACCGATCGAGCACGCTGACGCTGGCCCAAAATTCCAAGGCCCGGGGTGTCGGCATACAGGTACTGAGAAACAACGTGCCCGTGAGCTTCGGCCCTGACTCCGGCAGCCTGGGCAATGCCAACCAATGGAATGCGGGCCAGGTCGCACAAGGGCAGAACAGCCTGAAGATTCCGTTGAGCGCACGTCTGGTGCAGACAGCCGGCAGCGTGACACCTGGCATGGCCTATGGCAGGGCGACCTTCACGATGAGCTACCAATAGCCGCTGATGGGTCCGCAGGAAATGAACAGCGCCAGCCTTGCGCGCGATTGCAGACTTCGTGGAGCCAATATGGAGGGGCGGCGGCATCCAGGGCATCGCACCATAATGTGCGCTTGGCCCTGCCAGCTTTCCCATGAACTCCACAGCACAGCCAACGGCAACCACCCCCTCGTGCTCGTCGTCGAAGACGAGCCCGCCATCGCCAGCATCCTGACGGCCTATCTCGAGCGGGACGGGCTGCGTTCGCGCATGGCCTCGGACGGCCAGGAAGCGCTGCAGCTGTTCCGCCTGCTGCGACCCGACCTGGTGCTGCTGGACATCCACCTTCCCGGCATGGACGGCATCGACGTGCTGCGCGCCATCCGCGATGACAGCCAGACGCCCGTGATCATGGTCACGGCCCTGGCCGACGATGTGGACAAGCTGCTGGCCCTGCGCCTGGGCGCCGACGACTACGTGGTCAAGCCCTTCAACCCGCCCGAGGTCGTGGCCCGCGTGCGCGCCGTGCTGCGCCGCACCCAGGCACGCAAGAACCCGGCGCCCGCGCCCATCCGCGTGGGCCCCATCGAGATCGACGCCGAGGCGCACAGCGCCGTGGTCTACGACAACGAGGGCCGCGCCCTGCCGCTGCCCCTGACGCTGACCGAATTCCGCCTGCTGGCCTGCCTGGCGGCCCAGCCCCGGCGCTGCTTCTCGCGCTCCCACCTGATCGAGCACTGCCTGCCCGAGAGCGATGCGCTGGAGCGCGTCATCGACTCCCACCTGTCCAAGCTGCGCCGCAAGCTGCAGCTGGCCGGCCAGGAAGGCCTGATCGAGACCGTGCGCGGCATTGGCTACCGGCTATGGCCCTGGGACTGAGGCCCAACCGCATCTGGGTGCGCTTCGGCCTGTGGATCACGGCCACCGTGCTCAGCACCATTGCCCTGCTGGCCATCGGCGTGCTGGTGTTCTCCGAGATCCAGTACCGCGACTTCTACAGCAGCCTGCCGCCGGCCGTGCAGATCGAGCTGGACGAACTCAACGCGCAGTCGCTGGAAGACAGCCCGCGCGCCATGCAGATCTACGGCCAGTACTGGACGGGCGATCTGCTGTTCGGCGAGAAATGGTCCCTGGTCATCGGCCTGCTGGTGTGCCTGCCCTTCGGGCTGGCCGTGGGCTTCTGGGTCTCGCGTCTGGTGACGCGGCCCCTGGCGTCCATGGTCGAGGTGGCCAAGCGCGTGGAGCTGGGCGACTTCAGCGCGCGCGCCCTGCCCGGCAAGGCCCATGGCGAGATGGCCGAGATGGTGGTGGCCTTCAACCGCATGATCGATTCGCTGGAGACGCTGGAGGCCGAGCGCCGCGCCACGGCGGCCTCGATCTCGCACGAGCTGCGCACGCCGCTGACCGTGCTGCAGGCGCGCCTGCATGCCATCTGCGACGGCGTCATCGCCGCAGACGACACCGAGCTGAACACGCTGCTGTTCCAGGTCGAGCACCTGGGCCGGCTGGTCGGCGACCTGCACACGCTGTCCATGGCCGATGCCGGCCAGCTGTCGCTGCAAAAGCAGCGCCTGGACCTGGCCGAACTCGTGGCCGAGACGCTGGACCACCTGCACCCCCAGCTCCTGCAGCATGGCATGCAGCTGGAGATGCACCTGCCCGCGCCCAGTGACATCGGCATGGCCGACATCCGTGCCGACGCCGACCGCATGCGCCAGATCCTCTCCAACCTCGTCAGCAACGCCATCCGTCATGCGGCCAGCGGCGCATGGCTGGGCGTGGCGCTGACGGTGGAATCCGATATCGAAGGCCGTGCCTGGGCCGTGCTGCGCATCAGCGATGCCGGTCCCGGCCTGCCCAGCGAGCTGCGCGCCCACCCCTTCCAGCGCTTTGCCCAGGTGCCCGGCAAGCGCCGCCGCGAGGGCTCGGGCCTGGGCCTGTCCATCGTCAAGGCACTGACCGTCTCCCAGGGCGGCAGCGTGGAGGCCGACGACTCCGAGCAGGGCGGTGCCCGCTTCACGCTGCGCTTTCCGCGCGTCTGATCCTGCGCCGCCGGGGGCCGCTACGCGGACGGAGCCTGCACCTCGCGCAGCAGCGCATGGATGGCCCAGCCCAGCGGCGCGCGCAGCTGCTGCAGCGTCTGCTGCGGCCCCAGCGCCAGCAGCGACTGCGACACCCAGCCATAGGTCAGCGTGTGCAGCAGCCGTGCCAGGGGCTGGGCCGACGCGGGCAGCGGCGGATCGCAGTCCTGCAATGCCGTGCCCCACAGCTGTACATAGGCCTGGTAGTGGCGGCGGAAGGGCTCGGGCGCGGACACCTTGCGCTCCAGCATGAACAGCGCGGCCCACATCGGCGCCTCGCGCGCAATGCCGTCGACCAGGGTGTCCAGCAGGCGGTCCACGCGCGTGGCCAGCGGCATGCCGGCACTGTCCTGCAGCGTCTGCAGCCCCTGGGCGTGCAGGGCCTGCACCTGGCGGTGGATGCACATGGCCGCCAGCGTGTCCATGTTGCCGAAGTATTCATAGAAGGTGCCCAGGCCCACGCCGGCCACGGCGGCCACCTCGCGCACCGTGGTGCGCTCGTAGCCCTGCTCGATCACAAGCCGAACAAAGGCGTCCTGCAGAGCCTGCGACGTGGCCTGCGCGCGCGATTGCAGGGGGCGGCGCCGCACTTTGGGCGGCTGCGGCTGCTGCCGTGAAACCCGAACACCTTTGCTGGGCATTTTTCCTAGACTTTTGCGTTGAGACCAACGATCACGGAGACACGCATGAGCACCGGCCAGACATTGCAGACAGGGCACACCTGGAACACGCACGACGTCCTGAACCAGGTCGACGAACTCACCGACTTCAACCTGCTGGAGGCCGACCCTGCCCTGGCCGAGGCCCTTCAGCGCAACGGCGCCGCGCGCCACATTCCGTCGCTGTCGCGCTATGCGCAGCAGCTGGGCGAGCGCGCCACCTGGGAGCTGGCCGAGCAGGCCAACCGCCACACGCCCGAGCTGCACCGCTTCGACGCGCGCGGCCGCATCATCGACGCCGTGGAGTTCCACCCGAGCTGGCACACGCTGCTGGGACTATACCGGCAGCAGGGGCTGATCTCCCTGCCCTTCGAGGACAGCAGCGCGGGCCGCTGGAGCGCCTGGGCCGCAGGTTTCTACCTGCATGGCCAGGTCGAACAGGGCACGCTGTGCCCGGCCACCATGACCACGGCCGCCATCCCGCTGCTGCAAAAGGAACCGGCGCTGTGGCAGCAGCTGCAGGGCAAGCTGTTCAGCCACGAATACGATCCGCGCGACCTGCCCGTGGCCGACAAGGCATCGATGTGGCTGGGCATGGGCATGACCGAGAAGCAGGGCGGCTCCGACGTGCGCGCCAACACGACGGTGGCCATGCCGGTGCACGCCGGCGGGCGTGGCGGCGAGTACCTGCTGCGCGGCCACAAGTGGTTCTTCTCGGCACCCATGTGCGATGCCCACCTGGTGGTGGCGCGCATGGGGGAAGGCGGTGGGCAGGCCTGCTTCTACGTACCGCGCTGGCGCCCGGACGGCAGCAGGAATGCCGTGCGCGTGCAGCGCCTGAAGGACAAGGTGGGCAACCGCAGCAACTCCAGCAGCGAGGTGGAGTTCGAGGACGCCTGGGGCATCCTGATGGGCGAGGAAGGCCGGGGCATTGCCACCATCATCGAGATGGCCACCTACACCCGCCTGAACTGCGTGCTGGGCAGCGCCGCCATCCTGCGCTCGGCCACGGTGCAGGCCCTGGCCTATGCGCGCCGGCGCAGCGTCTTCGGCAAGCAGCTGGCCGAGCAGCCGCTGATGCGCACCGTGCTGGCCGATCTGGCGCTGGAAAGCGAGGCCGCGCTGCAGATCGCCATGCGCCTGGCCCAGGCCTATGAGCGTGGAGGCGACGAGGGCGATCCGCTGGAGCGCGCCTGGAAGCGCATCATGACGCCAGCGGCCAAGTTCTGGGTCTGCAAGCGCGGCGTGGAGCTGACGGGCGAGGCCATGGAGGTGCTGGGCGGCAACGGCTATGTGGACACGGGCGTGATGGCGCGCCTGTTCCGCGAGGCGCCCGTGAACTCGATCTGGGAAGGCTCGGGCAACGTCATGTGCCTGGACGTGCTGCGCGCCATCTCACGCGAGCCCGACGGCGCACAGCTGCTGCTGCAGGACCTGATCGACACGGCAGCGGGCGAGCCCGCGCTGCTGCAGCAGGCGCAATCGCTGGCACGGCGCCTGTCCGGCCCGCCTGACCAGCTCGAGGCCCAGGCACGCCGCCTGGTGCAGGACCTGGTGCTGCTGGCCCAGGCCTGCCTGCTGCGCCGCCATGCGCCGCCCGCAATGGCCGACGGCTTCATCGCCACGCGCCTGGGGGCGCAGCAGGGCGCCATGGTGGCGGGCGCCTTCGACCCGGCAGGCCTGGACATCGCCGCCATCCTGCAGCGCGCGCTGCCCGCCTGAAGCGGCCGCCGGCCCACCACACAACAAAGCACAAGGAGACAAGACATGAACCTGCTCGACGCCTTCGACAGCGCCGTGCGCAAGACGCCCGCCAAGGCCTTTCTGCGCGACCGCGGCGCCTCCATCAGCTATGCCGACATGCAGCGGCGCTCGCAGCGCGCAGCCGCCGTACTCCAGGCCCAGGGCGTGGGCCGGGGCGATACCGTGGCCCTGATGTGCCTGAACACGCCGGGCTTTGTCGAAGCCCTGTTCGGCGCCTGGCGCCTGGGCGCCGCGCTGGTGCCCGTCAACCACAAGCTGCAGGCGCCCGAGCTGCAGTACATCCTCGACCACGCGCAGTGCAAGGCCCTGGTGTTTGACGCCGCACTCGCGCCCGTGGTCGCCGCCGCGCAGCACCCCTGCGCCCGCCTTGTGACCGAGGCGCAAGATGCCGTCCCAGGTGTCCAGGACTGGGACACGCTGGTGGCGGCCGCCAGGCCCATGGAAGGCACGCGGCCCGCCGATGGCGACATCGCCCAGGTGCTCTACACCTCGGGCACCACGGGCCGGCCCAAGGGCTGCCTGCTGAGCCACCGCGCCGTCACGCTGGCGGCGATCACGGCGGCGCTGGGCCTGTCCATCACGCGCGAGGAACGCACGCTGATGGCCATGCCCATCTGGCATTCCTCGCCGCTCAACAACTGGTTTGGCGGCACGCTGTACATGGGCGGCACCGTGGTGCTGCTGCGCGAGTACCACCCGCAGCATTTCCTGCAGGCCGTGCAGGACGAGGGCGTGACGCTGTACTTCGGCGCCCCCGTCTCCTACTTTGCGCCGCTGCAGATGCTGCCGGACTTTGCCCGCTACGACCTGAGCAGCGTGCGCGCCTGGGTCTACGGCGGCGGCCCCATCGGCGCCGACATGGCACGCAAGCTGGCCACGGCCTACCGCAGCGACCGCTTCTACCAGGTCTACGGCATGACCGAGACCGGCCCCACGGGCACCACGCTCTACCCCGAGGAGCAGGTGGAGCGGGCCGGCTCCATCGGCCGCGTGGCCCTGCCCGGCGTGGACATGCGCGTGGTGCGCGACGACGGCGAGGATGCCGGCCCGGGCGACACCGGCGAGATCTGGCTGCGCACCGGCAGCGTGATGGACGGCTATCTGCACGATGCCCAGGCCACGGCTGCCGCCTTCGCACCGGGCGGCTGGTACCGCACGGGCGATCTTGCGCGCCTGGACGACGCGGGCTATCTCTTCATCGTGGACCGGACCAAGGACATGGTCATCACGGGTGGCGAGAACGTGTATTCCAAGGAGGTGGAGGACGCGCTGTCGGCCCATCCCCAGGTCGCCGATGTCGCCGTCGTGGGTAGGCCCCACGCCGAATGGGGCGAGACCGTCGTCGCCCACGTGGTGACGCGCGGCGAGGCCGCGCCGCAGGCCGAGGCACTGCAGCAATTCCTGGCCGACAGGCTGGCGCGCTACAAGATCCCGCGTGAATTCGTCTTTGCGGCCAGCCTGCCGCGCACGCCCACAGGCAAGCTGCAGAAATTCCTGCTGCGTCAGGAGCGCAGCGCCACCTGAGGCGCCGGCCCCCTGCGTGGCCTACTTGGCGGCCTACTTAGCGGCCTACTTCGCGGCCTTGAAATCCGACTCGCTCATGCCGCGCCGCCAATAGGCCACGACCAGCTGCTCGTGCTTTTCCAGCCCGCGCTCCTCGCGCGCCCACTGGCGCACGGCCTGGGCGGTGTCGAATTCGCCAGCGGCCCAGACGAAGCGGCTGGCGGGATGACCGGCCAACGCATCCGGCCAGCGCACGGCGCGCAGCGCGTCGATCAGCAGCGTGGTGGTGCCGGCCTCGGCAGCGCCCCGGTGCAGCCAGTGCCATTGCAGGCCTTCGGGCGCCTGCACGGGCTGCTCGTCCTGCGGACCCTGGACTTCGGCAAACACATGGCCGCGCGTGTGCGCCGGCAGGGCGGCCGCAATGCGCAGCATGGCCGGCAGGCCGGTGTCGTCGCCGGCCAGCAGCATCCAGTCGGCCGGGGTGGCCGTGCGCCCGCCGGGGCCGGTCATGCCGATGCGCTGGCCCGGCTGGGCGCGCGCGGCCCAGGCCGACCCGGGGCCTGCATCCTCGTGCAGCACGAAGTCCACGTCGATCCATCCGTCGGCGCCGTCTTGGGCCATTCCCATCGCACGCATGGTGTACGTGCGCATATCCAGGCGCCCGTCACCCGCGGGCAGGCGCAGCAGGCCACTGGCCGACAGCGTGGGCCATTCGGGCTCGGTCACGCCGGGCTGGGGGAACAGCAGCTTGACGTGGATGTTGGTGTCCTGCGCATAGCGCGCCATGTCGTCGCAGGCAAAGCGCACGCGGCGCATGTGCGGCGTGAGATCGCGCACGGCCAGCACCCGCAGCTCGCGGAAGGCCGGCGGGCGCTGCAGCGCGGCGCCGTCACCCTCCCAGGCCAGGGAGCCATCGGCGGCGCCCGTGGCCTCCAGCAGCAGGTGGGCCAGCATGAGCTTCATGTCCTGCAGCAGCTCCACGCCCGGCGCCGCCACCTCGGCATGGACCTGCCCGCCCTCCAGCCACAGCTGGCCCCGGCCGCCTTCGTAGTCGGCCACCCAGCGCGTGCCTTCGCGGCGCACGGTGATGTCGTGCTCCTGCATGTGCCCGACGATGGCGGCGATGGCCTCCTCGGCCCTGTCCATGCGCACCGAAGTGCGTGCCTGCAGCTGTGTCATTGACGGATGTCCTTTCGTTCGGTGATTGCAGCATCGCGTGGCGCCCGCGGGGTTTGCGCCAGCCCCGCCGACGTTTGCGCAGCGCGCCCATCAGCCCATAAGCCCATCAGGCCCTCAGAGCCTGGCGCGCACCAGCTTGGGAGAGATGCCGAAGCGGCGCTTGAAGGCCGTGGAGAAATTGGCGGCGCTGGAATAGCCGGCCGCATGCGCGACCTCGGAGACGCTGCAGCCCGTCTGCTCCAGCGCGGCCCAGGCGCGTTCCAGCCGCTGCTCGCGCCGGTACCCGTCGATGCTCGATCCGTAGGCCAGGCGGAACTGGCGCTGCAGGGCGCTGGCGCTCAGGCCGACCTCGCGAGCGATCTCGGCCAGCGGGCGGCAGCCGTCGCCGCCACTGTCCAGCAAGGCCTTGAGGCGCGCCATGCGCCGGTGTTCGCGCACGCCCAGCACGCCCGGCACGGTCTGCGCTGGGTCGGGCTCGGGCGCGTCCAGCGCCTGCACGGCCTCGTGCACCAGCTCCAGCGTGCGGCTGGCCAGCAGCAGGGGCGCAGAGCCTTCGCGCGCCAGCTGGATGATTTGCTCGGCCACCGCCACGGCGCGCGGCGATGGCTGCCAGGGCTGTATGGCCAGCAACTGCTGCTCCATCCAGTGCCGCAGCAGCGGTGGCGCGACCATGGGCAGGGCCTGGGCGGCAAACCATTGCGGCTGCACGGTGATGCTGAGCTTGCGCTCGAACTTGCCGCGCCGCCAATGCCGCATGAACATGTCGCCGGGCCGCGAATGGATGACGGCGCCGCAGGCCTGCACATGGGCACCGGCCGGGCTGGCGGGCGCCACCTGCATCTGCAGGCCCTGGCTGCCGAAGGCCACGTCCACGCAGCCCTCCAGCAGCACGACCAGGTGCAGCCCCGGCACGGCCGGCGAACGCGTGTTCATGGTGCGCAGGTCGCGCGCCTCCACGCCATGCAGCCACAGGCCGGGCTGGACCTGCCAGGACTGCAGGTGCCCGGCCAGCAGCGCGTCCTCGGCCGTGACCTCGGCGTCGAGGATGCGGTAGTCGGGACCGCTGAAGTCGCAGGCACGCAACGTGCCCCGCCCCAGCCAGCGCGGAGGGCGTGCAGGTGTTTGGACAGAGGAAAGAGCCATGGCCAGCCGGAGCGGTGTGCGCCCCAAAGACAAGAATGATTCTCATTTTATGGATCGCGCCGGTGCGGCGCTTTCTGCGGGGAATCCATGGCGTGCCCTGCCGCGCGCCCGGGCCGCCGTGCGCCACAATGCGTGATGCTCAGCCTCCAAGACATCCAGAACGCCGCCGACCGCCTGCGCGGCGCCGTGCTCGAAACGCCCTGCGTGGAATCGCGCACGCTGTCCCAGATCACGGGAGCGCAGGTCTATCTCAAGTTCGAGAACCTGCAGTTCACGGCCTCATTCAAGGAACGCGGCGCCCTCAACAAGCTGGCCCAGCTCTCGCCCGAGGAGCGCGCACGCGGCGTGGTCGCCATGAGCGCCGGCAACCATGCCCAGGGCGTGGCCTACCACGCGCAGCGCCTGGGCGTGCGTGCCGTCATCGTCATGCCGCGCTTCACGCCGGGCGTGAAGGTGGAGCGCACGCGCGGCTTCGGCGCCGAGATCGTGCTGCACGGCGACTCCCTGGCCGAGGCGCGCCAGCATGCCTACACGCTGGCCGAGCAGCAGGGCCTGTGCTTCGTCCACCCCTATGACGACGAGCAGATCGCGGCGGGCCAGGGCACGCTGGCGCTGGAGATGCTGGCCGAGCAGCCCGACCTGGACCAGCTCATCGTGGCCATCGGCGGCGGCGGCCTGATCGCGGGCGTGGCCACGGCTGCCAAGGGACTGAACCCGGGCATCGAGATCATCGGCGTGCAGACCCAGCGCTTTCCGTCCATGTTCAATGCCGTGCGCCAGGCCGGGCTGCCCATGGGCACCTCGACCATCGCCGAGGGCATTGCCGTCACCCAGCCCGGCGCGATCACGCAGGAAGTCGTATCGCGCCTGGTGGACGACATGCTGCTGGTCGATGAAGGCGACATCGAGCAGGCCGTGCTCATGCTGCTGGAGATCGAGAAGACCCTGGTCGAGGGTGCGGGCGCCGCGGGCCTGGCCGCGCTGCTGCGCCATCCGCAGCACTTCGCGGGCAAGAAGGTGGGGCTGATCCTGTCGGGCGGCAACATCGACCCGCTGCTGCTGGCGGCCATCATCGGGCGCGGCATGGTGCGCTCCGGGCGGCTGGCGCGCATCAAGGTCAGCGCGCGCGACGTGCCCGGCGTGCTGGCGCGCATCACGGCCACGGTGGCGGCGGCGGGGGCCAATATCGAGGAAGTCCACCACCAGCGCGCCTTCACCATGCTGGCCGCGCAGAGCGTGGAGATCGAGCTGGTGCTGCAGACCCGCAACAAGGCCCACATCGAAGAGGTCATCGCTGCCCTGCAGGCCGAAGGCATGCAGGTCAACGCCGTCTAGAGCCCTAGCAGGCCCCTGGCCCCTTGTGTCATGGCTTTCCCCGAAGGCGCTGGCGGGCAGGCCTGCCTAGAATGGGGCATCCCCATTGGCAGCCAGGAGCTTTTGCATGTCGCATGATCCCGCAGCGAACCACGGCGAGCAGTCGCCCCCCGAAGACGCCACCGAGGCCATCGTCCCCTACATGCCCGTCATCCTGCCCCTGGCGGGCGCCGTGATGATGTTTCTGCTGGCCTTCATCGCCGTCAACATGGCCTGATACGGCCCCTTCGTCCCCTGCACCAAGCCCCGCTTTGCGGGGCTTTTTGTTTGCCTATTGCATAGGCAAACAGACAGATCATCTTGCATATTTCAATGCACAGAATGCATAGTTTTTGCCATTCGTTTGCTGACAAATTCGTGACCGCTCCCTAGAATCGAATTCCCAGCCGGTGCGCCGCCAGCTTCCGCCAGCGCCGCCTCGCCGCCCCGAGAAGAGCTTCCTTCGCGCGCCGACTGAACAAGAGCCCGTTTCTCAAAGTTGGTGCGGCAACAGGCGCGTCCCCTTTGAAAAACTGGTTTTTTCAATTGAAGGAAGCTCCGCGATGAACGCACCCGTCATGCAAGGCCTGAACATCCAGGCCCCTGCCTACGTCAAGAACAGCCGACTGATCGCCTGGGTGGCCGAGATGGCCGCACTGTGCAAGCCCGCCCGGATCCACTGGTGCGACGGCTCCCAGGAAGAGTACGAGCAGCTGTGCCAGCAGCTCGTCGATGCCGGCACCTTCAAGAAGCTCGATCCCGTCAAGCGCCCCGGCAGCTACCTGGCCTGGTCCGACCCGTCCGACGTGGCGCGCGTCGAGGACCGCACCTACATCTGCTCGGCCAACAAGGAAGATGCGGGCCCGACCAACAACTGGATGGCCCCGAACGAGATGCGCGCCACGCTGCAGCCGCTGTTCGACGGCTGCATGGCCGGCCGCACCATGTATGTGGTGCCTTTCTCCATGGGCCCCCTGGGCTCGCCCATCGCCCACGTGGGCGTGGAGCTGTCCGACAGCGCCTATGTGGCCGTCAACATGAAGATCATGACCCGCATGGGCCGTGCCGTGTATGACGTGATCGGCGTCGAAGGCGAGTTCGTTCCCTGCGTGCACACCGTGGGCGCGCCCCTGGCCGAAGGCGAGAAGGACCAGACCAGCTGGCCCTGCAACAAGACCAAGTACATCGTCCACTACCCCGAGACGCGCGAAATCTGGAGCTATGGCTCGGGCTACGGCGGCAACGCCCTGCTGGGCAAGAAGTGCTTTGCGCTGCGCATCGCCTCCACCATGGGCCGCGACCAGGGCTGGCTGGCCGAACACATGCTCATCCTGGGCGTGACCAACCCCCAGGGCAAGAAGTACCACGTGGCTGCGGCCTTCCCCAGCGCCTGCGGCAAGACCAACTTCTCCATGCTGGTGCCGCCCAAGGTCTTCGAAGGCTGGAAGGTCACCACCATTGGCGACGACATCGCCTGGATCAAGCCCCAGGCCGACGGCTCGCTGCGCGCCATCAACCCCGAAGCCGGCTACTTCGGCGTGGCCCCGGGCACGAACTACCACACCAACCCCAACTGCATGGCCAGCCTCGACAAGAACGTGATCTTCACGAACGTCGCGCTGACCGATGACAACGACGTGTGGTGGGAAGGCATGGACAAGGACACCGGCAAGCAGCCCGATCACCTGATCGACTGGCAAGGCAAGGACTGGACGCCCCAGATCGCCCGCGAAACCGGCGCCAAGGCCGCCCACCCCAACGCCCGCTTCACCGTGGCCGCGACCAACAACCCCGCGCTGGACGAAGCCTGGGACGATCCCAAGGGCGTGAAGATCGACGCCATCATTTTCGGCGGCCGCCGCTCCACCACCGTGCCGCTGGTGACCGAGGCCCGCAACTGGACCGAAGGCGTCTACATGGCCGCCACCATGGGTTCGGAAACCACGGCCGCCGCCTTCGGCGCCCAGGGCGTGGTGCGCCGCGACCCCTTCGCCATGCTGCCGTTTGCCGGCTACAACATGAGCGACTACTTCCAGCACTGGCTCACGCTGGGCGCCAAGATCGAAGGCCAGGGCGCCGCCCTGCCCAAGATCTTCACCACCAACTGGTTCCGCAAGAACGCCGACGGCAAGTTCGTCTGGCCCGGCTACGGCGAGAACATGCGCGTCCTGAAGTGGATGATCGACCGCCTCGAAGGCCAGGCCCAGGGCGAGCAGACCGCCTTCGGCATTGCGCCCCAGTACGCCGAGATCAACTGGACCGGCCTGGACTTCTCCGCCGACCAGTTCGCCAGCGTGACCAGCATCGACAAGGCCGCCTGGGCCGAGGAAATGCAGCTGCACACCGAGCACTTCGACAAGCTGGCCCACAAGCTGCCTCAAGAGCTGCTGGTGACCAAGGCTGAACTGGAAAAGCGCCTGGCGGCCTGATCCGGCGCCAGCCCATGGAAAAAGCCTCGCACTGCGAGGCTTTTTTTGTGGCGTTTCAACGACGCCCCCAGACAACAAAAAAGCCGCGCCTTGTGGGCAGCGGCTTTTTTGGAGGAGCGCCGAAAGGCGCCCCAGGCAGAGATCAGTTGCCTTGCCTATCCATGGCGCGGGCCAGGTCGGCCATCAGGCGAGCGTCCTGCAGGGCGGCATTCCAGATGCGCTCGTCGGCAGCGGCCTGCTGGCGGCTCTCGGTCCAGGCGCGGTAGCCGGCGCGGGCCGTCATGGCAGCGCGGCGGGCGGGAGCGGAGAACAGGGCCAGGCCCATGAAGGCGGCAACCCACAGCACCACCCAGGCGCCCAGCATGTGGCCGTCGGTCCAGTTGTGGGCGACCTCGTTGACCACCACCATCAGCGCGGCCACCAGGGCAGCGAGCAGCAGGGCGCTGGCGCCACGCTTGCCGGAGAAACGCTTGGCAGCGCTCTTGCGGTCATCGGCGGCTTGATAGACATGCACCACACCAGGGTGCTCGACACAGTAGGAGTTGTAAATGAAGTTGCTCATGGCAGATAAACCCAGTTAAATAGCCGCTTTTGACGGCGTGGCGGGCGACTAGGTGTAACTATAGGGTTTACCCTAGAGCTCTTCAAATTTATATCTTGAATCTGTAGCATTCACGCCAGTGATGACTCAGCGCCCGCCGCCATGTCTGCCCTGAACTTCCGCACACTGGATCTGAACCTGCTGCGCGTCTTCGACGAGGTGATGGCAGAGCGCAGCCTGACGCGGGCGGCCCACAAGCTGGCCATCACCCAGCCGGCCGTGAGCAACGCCCTGCGCCGCCTGCGCGAGGCGCTGGGCGACGAGCTCCTGGTGCGCCAGGGCCAGGGCGTGGAGCCCACGCCGCGCGCGCTGGCGCTGTGGCCCGTGATCCGGGAGGCGCTGCAGCAGCTGCAGGACACGCTGACGCCGGGCGAATTCCATCCTTCCACCGCCACCGCCACCTTTGTGTTGGCCATGGCCGACGCCACGGCGGCAACGCTGATTCCGCCCATGTTCAGCCTGCTGGAGCGCGAGGCGCCCGGCGTGGGCATCCGCGTGCTGCCGCTGACCACGCGCGACCCGCGCGGCCTGCTGGAGGCCGGCGAGGCCGACATGGCCGTGGGCTACTTCCCCGCCGCGCTGGCCGACCTGACGGCGCGCGCGCAGTCGGGCGCCCTGGTGGCCTTCGACAGCCGGCGCCTGTATGAAGGCGAGTACCTGTGCGTGATGCGCCAGGGCCATCCCCTGGCCGATGTGCCGCTGACGCTGGACAACTACTGCGCGGCGCGCCACATGCTGGTGAGCTTCTCGGGCCGCTCCTTCGGCTTCATCGACGAGGCCCTGGCCTCGCTGGGCCGCACGCGCCAGGTGGTGCTCACTGTCAACCAGTTCTTCACGGCCGGGCGCGTGGTCATGAACTCCAACCTGCTGACCATCCTGCCGCGCCACTTCGTGCCCGTGACCGGCATGGCCGACAAGCTGGTGCTGCGCGAGCTGCCCTTCGACGTGCAGCCCGTGCATGTGGACGCGCTGTGGCGCCGGCGCGGCCAGCACCCGCAGGCCTATGAATGGCTGCTGCGCACGCTCACGCGCTCGGCCGAGGCCACCTTCCCGCACACCTGAGAGCGTGTTGCGCCAGCGCAGGTTCTACACTTGGCCGCATGAAGATCCAGCTGCTGTCCGACCTGCACCTCGAGGCCCATCCGCATTTCATCGCCGAGCCCGCACCCGATGCCGACGTGCTGGTGCTGGCCGGCGACATAGGCTCCTACCAAAGCGGCAGCCTGCTGCAAGGCGAGCACTTCGGTCTGGAGCGCTTCTCTCCCCTGCCCCAGTACGCGGGCTGGCCCTGCCCCGTGATCTTCGTGCCGGGCAACCATGAGTACGACATGCAGGACTTCGACGCTGCCCATGCCCGCCTGCGCGCCGCCTGCGAGCGCATGGGCATGGTCTGGCTGGAGCGCGAGACTGCCGTGCTGGGCGGCGTGCGCTTCGTGGGCACCACGCTGTGGAGCGACTACGACGCCATGTCCATGCACGAAGGCGTGAGCGACCTGACCCGGCTGCTGAAGCTGCGCGAGAAGGCCTTTCGCGCCGCCAACTTCTACCTGCACAAGACCGGCGGCACGCGCGACGGCGAGCCCTTCCTGGCCGAGCCCATGCGCGAGCAGTCGCTGATCTGCCAGCAATGGCTGCGCCAGGCGCTGGCCCAGCCTTTCGATGGCCCCACGGTGGCCGTCACGCACTTCGCGCCCAGCCTGCGCAGCGCCGATCCGCGCTATGGCCTGGTGCCCGGCACGGCCGGCTTTTGCAATGTGCTCGACGACCTGCTGCCCTTTGCCGATCTGTGGCTGCACGGCCACCTGCATTCGCCCAGCGACTATGTGGCCGAGGGCCTCCGCGACGATGGCAGCGCCTGGCGCTGCCGCGTGGTGGCCAACCCGCTGGGCTATGCACGCAAGGGCGAGCAGGAGGGCTTTTTCCCGCGCTCTACCATCGAGTTGCCGGCGCACGTGACCGCAGGGGCGGCAGAGGTGGCAGATGCGCCGGTCCGCGCTTGACCTGGATCAAGCACTCCATCCCGGCTTGGGCTTAGTCTTGGGCCATACCAAAGGAGGACTTTCATGAACATCCTGCTCGCAGTCGATGGCAGCCCCTACACCCAGAAGATGCTGGCCTACCTGACCTCGCACCCCGAGATCCTGGGCTCCGCCCACAGCTACAGCGCCATCACCGTCCAGCCCCAGCTGCCGGCCCGCGCGCGCGCCGCACTGGGCAAGGAGGTGGTGGACGAGTACTACGCCGAGGAATCGACCAAGGTGCTGGACCCCGTGTGCAGCTACCTGGCCGAACACGGCGTGCAGGCCACGCGCCTGAGCAAGGTGGGCCCGGTCGCCGACTCCATCATCAAGGCCGCCGAGGAAGGCAAGTTCGACCTGCTGGTCATGGGCACGCATGGCCATGGCGCGCTGGGCCGCCTGGTCATGGGCTCGGTCAGCACCCAGGTGCTGGCCGGCAGCCAGGTGCCGGTGCTGCTGATCCGCTGATCCGCTGCACCGTGGACATGCGGCGCCCATAACCAGAAAAAGCAAAGCGCAGGCTTCACGGCGCAATGAACCAAAGACGGCTCCCCCGCGGGAGCCGTCTTTTTTTGCATGGCAGCTTGCCACCATCGTGCATGGCCTGCCGTCACCGGGCTGTCACAGCCGCCTTTTACAGTCGCGCGATTTGTCACACAGGGGATGGTGAGCATGCGCATGGATACTTTGGATTGGCGGCACAAGGCAATTGCAACGGCCTGCCTGGCCCTGTGTGGCGCTGCATGGTCCGCGCCGTTCACCCCGGGCAACCTGGTGGCCTACCGCGTGGGCACCGGCACGGGCGCCCTGCCGGTGTACCTGGACGAGTACCGCGTGGACGGCACGCTGGTGCAATCGCTGCCGCTGTCAGGCGGAGCAACGCCGCTGACGGCCAGCAGCACGGGCTCGGAAGGCCTGCTCAACCGCTCGGCCAACGGCCTGTGCCTGACGGTCCCCGGCTATGCGGTGGCACCGGACGGCGCCGACCCCAAGACGGCGGCGGCACGCGGCGTGGCCTTTGTCGATGCCGACGGTGAGGTGGGCAATGGCACGCGGCTGGGCGGTACGGCCCTGGTCGGCGATGCCTTTCGCAGCGTGGTCAGCGACGACTGCAGCCGAGCCTGGGCCAGCGGCAGCGGCAGCCCCAACGCCAACCGCGGCATCTGGTTCGTCCAGAAAGATGCCACCAGCGCCATCCAGCTGAGCAACAAGAACACCCAGGGCATCACCATGGCCGATGGCCAGCTCTACGCGGCCTTTGCCAGCGGCGACACGCTCAACAGGATCGGAACCGGGCTGCCCACGACAGGCACGCCCGCAGTCAGCGCGCTGCCGGGCCTGGCGGGCAACAACCTGCGCGGCCTGGCCTTCCTCGATCTCGATGGCACGCCGGGCGCAGACACGCTCTACGTGGCCGCCAACAACGATGGCACAGGCACGGTGCGCAAGTACACGCTGGAAGCGGGCACCTGGGTGGCCCGGGGCTCGGCGCCGCTGGCAGGCGCCCATGGCCTGGCAGCCGTGCATCTGGGCCAGGGCGCGGTCATGCTGCTGGCCACCGGCTCCGATGGGCAGTTGTATCGCCTGTTCGATGCCTCGGGCCGCACCGGCATGCTGGCTGGCACGCCGCAGCCGCTGGCGTCGGGCATCGACGGCGTGCTGTACGGCCTGGCCTGGGCACCCGAAGTGTCCCCGCCAGCTACCGTGCCCGCAGCCCCTGCGAGCGTGAATGCCAGCGCCTCGGGCAACAGCGTGCAGGCTCAGTGGGCCAGCGTGAGCGGCGCGTCCTACTACCTGGTCGAACTGTCCAGCGACGGCTTCGCCACCGTGTCGCACAGCCTGGCGGTGTTCGGCACCAGCCAGACCGTGGACGGACTGGCGGCCGGCAGCCACCTGGTGCGCGTGCGCGCGGTGAACAGCCTGGGCGGCGGGGTAGCCAGCGTTTCCGCGCCCGTCACCACCAGCCCGCCCCCGACGACTTCCCTGCCCGCGCTGACCGCCTATTCGGGCGTGGTCGGCGATGCCAGCGATGTCCTTGCGGGCACGGGCCTGTCCTTCACCGTCAGCGATCCGGCCGCCACGGTCAGCGCCACGTCCAGCAATCTCGCCGTGGTCGCCGCCAACGGCCTGGTGGCGACGCAAAGCGGTGGCAACGCCGTGCTCAGGATCACTCCCACCGGCGTGGGCTATGCCGACATCACCGTCACGCTGACCAACGCGGGCGGCGCCTCCGTCAGCCGCACCATCAAGTACGCGGCCTCGGCCAACACCGCAGCCAACACCAGCCCGCGCTGGCTGGCCGGGCGCTCGGACGCATCGACGGCCATCGTCATCGATGCCGCCACCATGCTGGTGGGCGACGACGAGGCGCCCGCCCAGGATGCCTCGGGCAATGCACTGCCGGCCGGCAACTCCTTCTCGGCCTATGGCCCGGCCGGCGGGCTGCCCATCAAGCCGCTGATGCTGGACAGGACCGCCCTGGGCCTGGCCGATGCCGCCGCCTGCGCCGCCCCCGGCCTCACGGGCCTGGACAGCTGCAAGAGCGACGAGGAAATGGACATCGAGGCCAGCTTTGCCCTGGGCAGCCGCGTGTACGTGGCGGGCTCGCACTCCAACAACAAGAGCGGCAAGTCGCGCACCGACCGCTGGCGCCTGGCGGCGATGGATGTGACCGGCTCCGGCGCCTCCACAGCGCTGACCGCCAGTGGCTACTACCGCTGGCTGCGCGAGGACCTGCGCAGCTGGGACGCGGCCGCGCATGACGGCCTTGCCGCCAACTGCCTGGGCCTGGTGGCCAGCTCGGACGGCGGCGCCACCAAGGCGCCCGAGGCCGAGACGATGAGCGGTTTCTCCATCGAGGGCATGTCCACCAGCCCCGACAACGGCGCCGCATGGCTGGGCTTTCGCGCGCCGCTGGTGCCGGCACCGGGCGCGCCCGCCGTCACGGCGGACGACGCCACGGGCCGCACGCATGCGCTGATCGTGCCCGTGACCAACTTCGCGGCCCTGCCTGCGGCCGATGGCGGCAGCAAGGGCAGCGCGACCATGGGCCAGCCGATCCGCCTGGACCTGGGCGGCCGAGGCATCCGCGAAATCCGCAAGAATGCGGCCGGCGAGTACCTGATCATTGCCGGCCCCTCGGCCAGCGCCACGGGTACCGCGCCGCGCAACTTCCAGCTCTACTCCTGGGATGGCCGCGTGAACAGCGCAGGCCTGGCCCTGAACCTGCGCCCGCGCGCTGCCGACCTGCCCGCCATCACCGTGCCCAATACCGCCTGCTCGGCCGAAGGCATAGGCGCCATGCCGGCCAGCCTGGACGCAGGCGGCAGCGTGGACATCATCAGCGACTGCGGCGATGCCGATTTCTACGGCGATGGCACCGTGGCCAAGGACCTGCCCTATGCCGCCTGGAAAAAGGCGCGCCTGGACAGCCTGGCGGTGCCGGCGCTGTCCACCGTGGCCCTGTCCGCCCAGGCCGTGGACCAGACATCGGCCGTGGTCCAGGCCACGCCCAGCGTGGCCGGCAGCCTGCGCGCCGTGGCCCTGCCCGCCAACGCCCCCGTCCCCAGTTGGGAACAGGTCATGGCCGGCCTGGATGCCGCCGGCCTGCCGGCCCCTGCCAGCAACACGGTCAGCACCGCGGCCAATACCGCTGCCACGCTGTCCTTCACCGGCCTGGACCCTGCCGTGAGCTACCGCGTGCATGCGGTCAACCTGCCGGCCTCGGGCACGGCCAGCGCGCCGGCTGTGCTGGCCCTGAGCAAGCCTGTGCCCATCGGCACGCAGATCGGCACGGGCAGCAACACGGCGGGCGTGAGCAACGGCACGGGCAATGTGGGTGCAGACCAATGGCAGTTCGCCTCGAACTCGGCAGGCTTTCAGCCCGCGCCCTCGCAAAGCCCGCTGCCGGGCAACCTGCGCCTGCCCTATGGCAGCCTGAGCTTCGTGCTCATGGGCGGCACGCCGGGCTCCATGGCCACCATCCGCATGGACCTGCCTGAAGCCGCACCCGCCCAGGCCACGCTCTGGAAGTACGGCCCCACGGCGGCCACGCCCACGGCGCACTGGTATGAGCTGGCCGCATCGGCCTACCGCTTCGCACCCGACCGCCGCTCGGTGAGCTTCGACATCACCGACGGGCAGACGGGAGACAGCGACCTGACCGTCAACGGCGTCATCGTGGACCCCGTGGCGGTGGCCGCGCCTGCGGCCCTGCCGCCCGGCGCCACGGCCACCCCCGTGCCCGGCCTGTCCACACTGGCCCAGGCGCTGCTGGCGCTGGCCCTGGGCGGCATGGCCGCACTGCGCCGCCGCCGCGGCTGACGCCAGCACCGGCCAGCCACCGCCAGCACCGGCAGCACCCGGTACCCCTTTCAAGCCCCTGCACGGTTCGCCGCGCAGGGGCTTTTTGCTGCGGCCTGGGAAAACCCTGAATCCACCGTGTTGACGGGGCTTGTTGCAAAAACAATAATTACCACGTTAACTAAATTCACATCATGCAGATTCAGCCCTTTCTCCTGGATGACGGCCTTGCGCTGGGCACGGTCTACGGCACGCTGCTCAACCAGCAGGCCACCGTGCAGCGCCTGTCGCCGCAGTTCGACAGCGCGCCCTACAAGGCCGCTCCGCGCGCCCCCGTGCTCTACCTGAAGCCGCGCAACACCTGGGCACGCGATGGCGCTGCGGTGGCCGTGCCGGCCGATCCCGGCGAGGTCCGCGTCGATGCCAGCATCGGCCTGGTGATCGGCCGCAGCGCCACGCGCGTCAGCGAAGCAACGGCCCTGGACCATGTGGCCGGCTGGCTGATCGCCAGCGACCTCACGCTGCCGCACGAGAACTACTACCGCCCCGCCATCCGCCAGCGCTGCCGCGACGGTTTCTGCCCGCTGGGCGCCCTCGTTCGCGGCGCAGGCTTTGACGCACAGGCGGCCACGCTCACGGTGTCCATCAATGGTGAACAGGCCTGGCAGCGCGGTTTTGCCGACCTGGTGCGCTCGCCCGCAAGGCTGCTGGCCGACGTGACCGAATTCATGACGCTGTCGCCCGGCGACGTGCTGCTGCTGGGCCCGGGCGAAGGCGCGCCGCTGGCGCGGACCGGGGACCGCGTGGTCATCGAGGTGCCCGGCCTGGGCCGGCTCACGCATTCGGTGGTGGCAGAACAGGGAGCAGCAGCATGAAGCACGGACGCGTCATCTTCGAAGGCCAGACCCTGCAGGTCACCGAAGGCCCGCACGGACAGGTGCAGTTGCCCGATGGCCGCCTGGTGGCGGAGACCGCCGTGCAGTGGCTGCCGCCGCTGCAGTTCGGCACGGTCTTCGCGCTGGGCCTGAACTATGCGGACCATGCCAAGGAAATCGCCTTCAACAAGGCGCCCGAGGAACCGCTGGTCTTCCTCAAGGGCCCGAACACGCTGAACGGCCACCGCGGCCGCACGTACCGGCCCGCCGACGTGGCCTACATGCACTTCGAGTGCGAGCTGGGCGTGGTCATCGGCAAGACCTGCCGCAACGTGCGCCGCGAAGACGCCTACGGCGTGGTCGCCGGCTACTGCACGGCCAACGACTACGCCATACGCGACTACCTGGAGAACTTCTACCGGCCCAACCTGCGCGTGAAGAACCGCGACGGCGCCACGCCCGTGGGCCCGTGGTTCGTCGATGCAGCCGATGTGCCCGACCCCATGAACCTGCGCCTGCGCAGCTGGGTCAACGGCGAGCTCAAGCAGGACGGCAGCACGCGCGACATGGTGCATGACATCCCCTCGCTGATCGCCCATCTGTCGGGCTTCATGACGCTGAACCCCGGCGACCTCATCCTCACCGGCACGCCCGACGGCGTGGCCGACTCCCGCGTGGGCGACGAGATCGTCACCGAGATCGAAGGCCTGGGCCGCCTGGTCAACACCATCGTCGGCGACGCGCCGGCTGCCTCCTGAACCCACCGCACACGCCAAGGAATTCCCATGCGCATTGACCACCTGATCGACGGCAAGGCCGTCGCCGGCAAGGACTATTTCGAGACCGTCAACCCCGCCACCCAGGAGGTGCTGGCCGAGGTCGCCGCAGGCGGCGAGGCCGAGGTGCAGGCCGCCGTCGCCGCCGCGAAGAACGCCTTCCCGAAATGGGCCAACACGCCCGCCACCGAACGCGCCAAGCTCGTGCGCAAGCTGGGCGACCTGATCGCCCGCCATGTGCCCGAGATCGCGCAGACCGAGACCAACGACTGCGGCCAGGTCATCGCCCAGACGGGCAAGCAGCTGGTGCCGCGCGCGGCCGACAACTTCTACTACTTTGCCGAGATGTGCACGCGCGTGGACGGCCATACCTATCCCACGCCCACGCACCTGAACTACACCCTGTTCCACCCCGTGGGCGTGTGCGCGCTGATCTCGCCCTGGAACGTGCCCTTCATGACGGCCACCTGGAAGGTGGCGCCCTGCCTGGCCTTCGGCAACACGGCCGTGCTCAAGATGAGCGAGCTGTCGCCCATGACGGCCGCGCGCCTGGGCGAGCTGGCGCTGGAGGCCGGCATTCCGCCCGGCGTGCTCAACCTGGTGCACGGCTACGGCAAGGACGCGGGCGAGCCCCTGGTGCGCCACCGCGATGTGCGCGCCGTCTCGTTCACGGGCTCGACCCAGACCGGCAACCGCATCGTGCAGGCCGCCGGCCTCAAGAAGTTCAGCATGGAGCTGGGCGGCAAGAGCCCCTTCGTGATCTTTGACGACGCCGACTTCGAGCGCGCGCTGGATGCGGCCGTGTTCATGATCTTCTCCAACAACGGCGAGCGCTGCACGGCCGGCAGCCGCATCCTGGTGCAAAAGGGCATCTATGCGAAGTTCGTGGACCGCTTCGTGGAGCGCGCCAGGAAGATCACCGTGGGCGACCCGCTGGACGAATCCACCATCGTCGGCCCCATGATCAGCGCCAGCCACCTGGCCAAGGTGCGCCACTACATCGAGTTGGGCCAGAAGGAAGGCGCCAGCATGCTGTGCGGCGGCCTGGATGCGCCCGTGCTGCCCGAGCGCGTGCGCAAGGGCAACTACGTGCTGCCCACGGTGTTTGCCGACGTGGACAACCGCATGCAGATCGCCCAGGACGAGATCTTCGGCCCCGTGGCCTGCATCATCCCCTTCGGCGACGAGGCCGAGGCCGTGCGCCTGGCCAACGATATCCAGTACGGCCTGTCCAGCTACGTCTGGACCGAGAGCGTGGGCCGCGCCCACCGCGTGGCCGCCGCCATCGAGGCCGGCATGTGCTTCGTCAACAGCCAGAACGTGCGCGACCTGCGCCAGCCCTTCGGCGGCACCAAGGCCTCGGGCACGGGCCGCGAGGGCGGCAGCTGGAGCTACGAGGTCTTCTGCGAGCCCAAGAACGTGGCCGTCTCGCTGGGCTCGCACCATATTCCGCACTGGGGCGTCTGAACGGGCGACCAGCGACAACGACAAAGAGAACCGAGGAGACAAGACATGCAACGCCGCCATTTCCTGCAATCCACCGCAGCCACCACGGCCGCAGCGCTGATGCTCCCGGGCCTTTCCCAGGCCCAGCCCGGTAGCCCGGCCGGCACCTGGCCTGCAAAACCGCTGCGCATCATCGTGCCCTTCACGCCGGGCGGCACCACCGACCTGGTGGCGCGCCTGGTGGGCACCGAGCTGGGCAAGTCCCTGGGCCAGCCTGTCATCGTGGAGAACAAGCCCGGCGCGGGCACGGTGATCGGCGTGGACTATGTGTCCAAGCAGCCGGCCGACGGCTACACCCTGGTGTGCGTGGCCAACAGCTTCACGGCCAACAAGACGCTGGTGAAGAACCTGCCCTACGACACCACGCGCGACCTCAAGCCCGTGGCGCTGATGGGCCTGTCCGAGCATGTGCTGGCCACCCACCCGGGCAGCGGACTGAAGACGCTGGCCGATCTGCGCAACCGCGCCAAGGCCAGGCCCGGCGAGCTCAGCTATGCCTCGTTCGGCAACGGCACCTCGGCCCATCTGTCGGGCGCCCTGCTGTGCCAGGAGATGGGCATCGACATGGTCCACATCCCCTACAAGGGCCAGGGCCCGGCGCTGGCCGACCTGCTGGGCGGCCAGGTGGACGTGATGTTCGGCAACTGGCCCGAGTTCCGTGGCCATGTGCAAAGCGGCAAGCTGGTGGCACTGGGCATGGCCACGCGCCAGCGCTCGCAGTTCGCTCCCCAGGTGCCCACGCTGGCCGAGCAGGGCGTGGCGCTGGAATCCAACTCCTGGCAGGGGCTGCTGGCACCCGGCGCCACGCCCGATGCGCTGGTGCAGCGCATCAATGCCGCCGTGGTCAAGGCCCTGGCCGAGCCCGCCGTGGTGGATGCCTTCGCGCGCGGCGGCATCGTCTCGCAGGCCGGCACGGCGCAGCAGTTCGCGGCCTTCGTCACCAGCGAAATCGCCAAGTACGAAGCCATCATCCGCCGCGCCAACATCACGCTGGGTTGAGGCAGACACCGGGAGCCGCCATGAGCCTGTACACCATGCAGAAATTCCTGTTCCAGCTCAACCGCGAGCCCGAGGTGCAGCGGCGCTTTGCCGAGGACCGCGCCGCGCTGCTGGCCGAGTACGCGCTGGAGCCCGAGGAGTACGAAGCCATGTTCCACGGCGACATCGGCAAGCTCTACGTGCTGGGCTGCAACGGCCAGCTGCTGATGCACTTCGCGCCGCTGCTGGGCATGCCCTGGGCCGACTACCTGCAGGCCATGCGCGACGGCGTGCAAAAGCACGGACCGGTGCGCGCGGGCGTCTACGCCATGACCACCGGAACCAACGAAAAGATCGCAGGAGTTTGAGATGAGTCTGGTATTTGCAGGCGTTTGCAGCCACGCGCCCGGCATCACGGGCCGCGCACACCTGGCCGATCCGGCCACCAAGGATGCCTTCCATGCCGCCTTCCGCGACATGGGCGCACGGCTGGAGGCGGCGCGGCCCGATGCCGTGATCGTCATCGCGGCCGAGCACTTCGCCAACTTCTTCATGAACAACATGCCGGCCTATGCCATCGGCATGGCGGACCACTACGAAGGGCCCATCGAGGACCCGGCCTGGCTGGGCATAGAGCGCCACCGCATTCCCGGCAATGCCGAGCTGTCGCGGCGCCTGATCGCCGAGGTCATGCAGACCGTGGACGTGGCCTTTGCCGAGGAGTGGAAGTTCGACCACGGCATCATGGTCCCGCTGCACTTTCTGACGCCGGCCTATGACAAGGACATCATCCCCGTCAACATCAACTGCCAGGGCCCGCCGCTGACGCCGCTGCACCGCGCCTGGGCCTTTGGCGAGGCCCTGCGCCGCGCCTGCGACAAGGCGCCCGAGCGCATCGCCATCGTGGGCACGGGCGGCATCTCGCACTGGCCGGCCACACCCGACTCGGGCAAGGTCAACTGGGAATGGGACCAGCAGTTCATGGACCGCTGGTGCCGCAACGACCGGGACGCGCTGCTGTCGTACACCGACGCCGAGACCTACCGCGACGGCGGCCAGGGCGGCTTCGAGATCCGCAGCTTCATCGCCGTGGCCGCCGCCGCGCGCGGCGCGGGCCAGGTGCTGTACTGCCAGCCCATTCCCATCTTCGCCGTGAGCTGCACGGCCGCCACCATGGAGGTGGCCTGAATGCCGCACGTGGTCATCCTCTACACGGCCAGCCTGGGCGCGCACACCGACATGACGCAGCTGTGCCGCGCCCTGGCCGACACCATGCTCACCGTGCGCGCCGAAGACGGCGCCCAGGTCTTTCCCACGGGCGGCACGCGCGTGCTGGCCTACCCCGCGCCGCACAGCGCCGTGGCCGATGGCGGGGCTGCTGGCCGCGCAGCGGGCGGCGATGGCGACTACGGCTTCATCTACATCAACCTGCGCATGGGCCGGGGCCGCTCGGCCGCCGTGCAGCAGCAGGCCGGCGACGCCCTGCTGGCCTGCGCGCGCCGCCATCTGCAGCCGCTGTTCGCGCAGCGCCACCTGGGCCTGACCGTGCAGGTCGATGAAAGCCCGGGCCAGGTGTATGACGGCAAGCACAGCACCCTCCACCCTCTGTTCGGGTGAGCCACCCCCTGAGTCGCTTCGCGCCTTCCCCCGTTGCACGGCGCCCTCTCTCGCTTCGCGGGAGGGGGACGACACCCTCGGTGCGGGACGGCCCTTCCTCGGTGTCCCTCCTTTGGAGCGCGCCAGTATCAAACGCCTCAAGTGAAGCAACAACGTACTGAATAACTGAAAAAATGTTTACCCAAGAACTGTTGACCCAACTGGCCCAGGAGCTGGACCGCAGCGAGAAGACGCGCGTGCAGGTCGAGCATTTCTCCAAGCGCTTTCCCGGCATGACCGTGGAGGATGGCTACCGCGTCTCGCGCGAATGGGTGCGCCTGCAGATCGCGGCGGGGCGCAAGGTGATCGGCCACAAGATCGGCCTGACCTCGCGCGCCATGCAGATATCGAGCCAGATCGACGAGCCCGACTACGGCACCCTGCTCGACAGCATGCTCTACCGCTGCACGCCGGGCCAGGTGCTGGACATCCCGGCCGCCCACTTCATCGCGCCGCGCGTGGAGGTGGAGCTGGCCTTCGTGCTCAAGGCGCCGCTGCGCGGCCCGGGCCTGCCCGGCGGCAAGGAGATCACGCTGCAGGACGTGCTGGACGCCACCGACCATGTGACGCCGGCCATCGAGATCATCGACGCGCGCATCGAGCAGTTCGACCGCCACACCAAGGCCATGCGCAAGGTCTACGACACCATCAGCGACAACGCGGCCAATGCGGGCATCGTGGTCGGCGCCGGGCAGGCTGTTCCCGGGGTGCTTGACCTGCCTTGGTGCGGCGCCATACTGCGCCAGAACGGGGTGGTCGAGGAGACCGGCCTGGCTGCAGGCGTGCAGGGCCATCCCGCCATCGGCGTGGCCTGGCTGGCCAACAAGCTCTCGCCCTGGGGCGAAGCCCTGGAGGCCGGCCAGACCGTGCTGGCGGGCTCGTTCACGCGCCCCGTGGCCGCCAAGCCTGGCGACCTGTTCGACGCCGACTACGGCCCGCTGGGCCGCCTGCAATTCCGTTTTGTCTAGGCGCCGTCGTCCCGACGCCTGCCCCGCCCTTATTGGAGATTTCCCATGCCGCTTGCACTGCGCGACCCCAGCCTGCTCAAGAACCTCTGCCTGATCGACGGCCAATGGCTGGCCGCCGACGATGGCAGCCGCATCGACGTCCACAACCCCGCCACGGGCGAGTCCGTGGGCCATGTGCCCCGTATGGGCGAGGCCGAGACGCAGCGCGCCATCGCCGCCGCCGAGCGCGCCTTCGCCCTCTGGAAGCAGCAGACCGCCGAGGCCCGCGCGCGCCTGCTGCATCGCTGGTTCGAGCTGATGATGGAGAACCAGGAGGACCTGGCCCTGATCATGACCAGCGAGCAGGGCAAGCCCCTGGCCGAGTCGCGCGGCGAGATCGCCTATGCGGCCTCCTACGTGCAGTGGTTTGCCGAGGAAGCCCGCCGCATCTACGGCTCCACCGTGCCCGCGCCCTGGGCCGACAAGCGCATCATCGTGACCAAGGAGCCCGTGGGGGTCTGCGCCGCGATCACGCCCTGGAACTTCCCGGCCGCCATGATCACGCGCAAGGTCGCGCCGGCCCTGGCGGCGGGCTGCACCATCATCGTCAAGCCCGCGCAGCAGACACCGCTGTCGGCCCTGGCCATGGCCGAGCTGGCCCAGCGCGCCGGCATTCCCGAGGGCGTGTTCAGCGTGATCACGGGCTCCTCGCGCGCCATCGGCGGCGTGCTCACGGCCAGCATGGCCGTGCGCAAGCTGACCTTCACGGGCTCCACCGAAGTGGGCCGCGTGCTGGCCGAGCAATGCGCGCCCACGCTCAAGAAGATGTCGCTGGAGCTGGGCGGCAACGCGCCCTTCATCGTCTTCGATGACGCGGACCTCGATGCCGCCGTCGAAGGTGCCATGGCCTCCAAGTACCGCAACACCGGCCAGACCTGCGTGTGCGCCAACCGCCTGCTGGTGCAGGACGGTGTGTACGACGCCTTCATGGCCAGGCTCAAGGTTGCCGTGCAGGCCCTCAAGGTGGGCAACGGCCTGGAGGCCGGCGTGGGCCAGGGCCCGCTGATCGACCAGGCCGCCGTGGACAAGGTCGAGGAGCTGGTGGCCGACGCCGTGAAGAACGGCGCCGAGGTCGTGCTGGGCGGCAAGCGCCACGCGCTGGGCGGCACCTTCTACGAGCCCACCATCCTGGCCAACGCCACGGACCGCATACGCATCGCCAGGGAAGAGGTCTTCGGCCCCGTGGCGCCCGTGTTCCGCTTCAAGACCGAGGAAGAGGCCATCCGCATGGCCAACGACACCGAGTACGGCCTGGCCGCCTACTTCTACGCCCGCGACGTGGGCCGCGTGTGGCGCGTGGGCGAGGCGCTGGAGTACGGCATGGTGGGCATCAACAGCGGCATCATCAGCACGGCCGTGGCGCCGTTTGGCGGCGTCAAGCAGTCGGGCATGGGCCGCGAGGGCGGCGCCGCCGGCATAGAGGAATACCTGAGCACCAAGTACCTGTGCATGGGCCACTGAGGCCCGGACAATCACACCATGCAGACACCTGTGAACCGCTTCAAGGCCGCCATTGCGGCCGACCAACCCCAGATCGGCCTGTGGCTGGGCCTGGCCGACGCCTATTCGGCGGAAATCTGCGCGGGCGCCGGCTTCGACTGGCTCCTGATCGACGGCGAGCATTCGCCCAACGACACGCGCACCCTGCTGGCGCAGTTGCAGGCCATCGCGGCCTATCCCGACAGCCATGCCATTGCCCGCGTGCCCATGGGACACGGCGAGGTCGGCGAGATGCTGATCAAGCAGTACCTGGACATCGGCGTGCAGACCCTGCTCGTGCCCATGGTGGACACGGCCGAGCAGGCCGCACGCATCGTGCGTGCCGCGCGCTATCCGCAGGCCGACGGCCAGGGCGGCATCCGCGGCATGGGCGGCGCACGCGCCTCGGCCTGGGGCCGGCGTGCCAACTACGCCCATGAAGCCAACGCCCAGGTCTGCGTGCTGGTGCAGGTGGAAACGCGCCAGGCGCTGGCCCACCTGGACGCCATTGCCGCCACCGAGGGCGTGGACGGCGTCTTCATCGGCCCGGCCGACCTGTCGGCCTCCATGGGCCACATCGGCAACCCCGGCCATCCCGAGGTGCAGGAGGCGATTGCCGACGCCATCGCCCGCATACGCCGCGCGGGCAAGGCGCCCGGCATCCTCACGCCCAACGAGGCCCTGGCGCGCAAGTACCTGGAGCTGGGTTGCACCTTCACGGCCGTGGGCCTGGACACCAGCGTGCTGGTGCAGGCCACCAGCGCCCTGGCTGCGCGCTTCAAGCAGGCAGCGGCCCCCGCGCCGAAAAGCCAGACCTATTGAGGCCCCGGCCTGACAAGGCGCCCGCAACGCCGCTCCGGGGAGGGAGCGGCGGCTGCATAGAATCCAGCCGACAGATGCTGCCGAACATGCCCCAGACCACGCCCTCTTTTGCCCCCGAGCCGCTGCGCGCCTTCTCGCGCTCCCTGCCCATGGCGCTGCTGCGCGCCCGCGAATCGGTCATGGTGCGCTTTCGGCCCATGCTGCGCGCCCATGGCCTGACCGAACAGCAGTGGCGCGTGCTGCGCGCCATGGCGGCGGTCACGCACAGGCTGCGGCCCATGGAGCTGTCGCAGGCCACCTACATCAGCATGCCCAGCCTCTCGCGCCTGCTCAAGACGCTGGAAGGCCGGCAGCTGGTGGAGCGCTCGCGCCACGCCAGCGACATGCGCGGCGCCGAGTTCGAGCTCACGGCGGCCGGCCACGCCATCGTGGCCGAGATCGCGCCGCATTCCTCCGAGACCTATGCCGAGATCGAGCGCCTGGTGGGCCATGAAGAGATCGAGCAGCTCTACGCCCTGCTCGACCAGGTCGTGCAGCGCCTGGGCGCGGCCGACGGCAGCCAGGCCGAGGAATAGCCGCCCCGGCACGCCGGTCGGGCACTGCCGGGCACAATCGCCCCATGCCGCAGCCGATTGCCGTCATCGACTTTGAAACCACGGGCATGGCGCCCGCCCAGGGCGCGCGTGCCACCGAGGTCGCCATCGTGCTGATCGAGGGCGGCAAGGTCGTGGACCGCTTCCAGAGCCTGATGCGCACGGGCGCCTGGATACCGCCCTTCATCACGCGGCTGACCGGCATCACCAACGCCATGGTCGCAGCCGCGCCGCCCGCCGAGGACGTGATGCGCGATGCCGCGCGCTTCGTGGGCAGCGCCCCCATGGTGGCGCACAACGCGGCCTTCGACAGCAAGTTCTGGCAGTCCGAACTGGCCCTGGCCGGCGAGGCCGCGCCCCAGCCCTTTGCCTGCACCGTGCTGCTGTCGCGCCGCATCTATCCGGAGGCGCCCAGCCACAGCCTGAGCCGGCTCACCGCCCACCTGGGCCTGCCCGTGGCCGAGCGTGCTCACCGGGCGCTGGCCGATGCCGAGATGGCCGCCGCCCTGCTGGCGCGCATGCAGCAGGACCTGTGCCTGCGCCACGCGCTGGCCTGGCCCGAGCATGCCCTGCTGATGCAGCTGCAGCGCTGCACGCGGGCCCGCATGAAGGCCTGGCTGAACGAGAACGCCGCGCCCGCCCAGATGAGCATGGCGCTGTGAGCCGGCGCCGCGCACACAGGGCAAAGACCTCCCTGGCAGAGGCCCCATCGGCCGCTTCTGCCGGCATCCGCACCCATAATGCGAGGTTGCTGCCCGGCTCCGGGCGCCCGTCCCAAACGCTGCAGCCCTGCTGCGGCCTTGCTGCCGCCTGGTTCTTGCACCCGTGAATTCCGCACTGCCTCCCGCCGCCATGGCCGCCCTGCCTCCACAGTCCCCGTTCTCGTCGCGCGAGTTCCGCGACGCGCTGGGCCAGTTCGCCACGGGCGTGACCATCGTCACCGCACGCAGCCCGCAGGGCCATCCGGTGGGCGTCACCGTGAGCTCGTTCAACTCCGTCTCGCTCACGCCGCCGCTGGTGCTGTGGAGCATGGCGCTGTCGGCGGCCTCGCTGCCCGTGTTCCAGCATTGCTCGCACTACGCCATCCACGTGCTGTCGGCCTCGCAAAAGCCCCTGGCCGAGCTGTTCGCGCGCAAGGGCGTGGACCGCTTCGCCAACACCGCCTGGCGCAGTTCGGCCCAGGGCGTGCCCCTGCTGTCCGAAGCCACCACCGTCTTCGAGTGCCGCAACCGCCATCGCCATGAAGAAGGCGACCATGTGATCTTCATCGGCGAGGTCGAGCAGTGCAGCCATCAGGCCGGCCACACGCCGCTGCTGTACCACGCAGGCCGCATGCACACGGGCGGCCTGGGCTGATACCGGGGCCTGCGGCAGCACTCTCGTCGGCTCTTTCGGCGACTCCCCCATTCCCGTTACTTCCCGCCTCCGGGTAATCCCCGGTCCGGGAAATCGGTGTCTGCGCATATTGTATATACAGGCTTATACATCTGATCGCAGACCCATCCGCAGGCTGATGAAGCCTGTGGATGCGGCAGCCATTTCACCAATGACGGGGGGAGACAGCGCATGAGTTCACCATCTGCAGGCAGCCTGCACCGAGGGCTGTCGGCCCGCCATATCCGCTTCATGGCACTGGGCTCGGCCATAGGCACGGGGCTGTTCTACGGCTCGGCCAAGGCCATACAGCAGGCAGGCCCCTCGGTGCTGATCGCCTACCTGCTGGCGGGCGCGGCGGTCTACATGGTGATGCGCGCGCTGGGCGAGATGGCCGTGCACAACCCCGTGCCCGGCTCCTTCGGCCAGTACGCCAGCGACTACCTGGGGCCGTTCGCCGGCTTCGTCACGGGCTGGACCTATACCTTCGAGATGGTCATCGTCTGCCTGGCCGACGTGACGGCCTTCGGCATCTACATGGGGTTCTGGTTTCCCGAGGTGCCGCGCTGGATCTGGGTGCTGTCCATCGTCTGCTTCATCGGCGCGCTCAACCTGTGCTCGGTCAAGGTGTTCGGCGAGATGGAGTTCTGGCTGTCCCTGCTCAAGGTGGCGGCCATCATCGCCATGATCGGCGGCGGCCTGGGCATCATGGTGTTCGGCTTCGGCATGTCCGCCGACCAGGCGCCGACCGGCGTGCAGAACCTGTGGGTGCACGGCGGCTTCATGCCCAATGGCGTCTCGGGCCTGATCGCCTCGCTGGCGGTGGTGGTGTTCGCCTTCGGCGGCATCGAGATCATCGGCATTTCGGCCGGCGAGGCCAAGGACCCGGCGCGCGTGATCCCGCGCGCCATCAACGCCGTGCCGCTGCGCATCCTGCTGTTCTATGTGCTCACGCTGTTCGTGCTGATGAGCATCTTCCCCTGGCCGCAGATCGGCAGCCAGGGCAGCCCCTTCGTGCAGATCTTCAGCGGCCTGGGCATTTCCTCGGCCGCCACCATCCTCAACATCGTGGTGATCTCGGCGGCCGTGTCGGCCATCAACAGCGACATCTTCGGCGCCGGCCGCATGCTCTACGGCATGGCGCACCAGGGCCAGGCCCCCGCCGGCTTCGGCCGTGTCTCGCGCCATGGCGTGCCCTGGATGACCGTGGTGGTGATGGCCGTGGCGCTGCTGGCCGGCGTGGTGCTGAACTACCTGATCCCCGAGGACGTGTTCCTGCTGATCGCCTCCATCGCCACCTTCGCCACGGTCTGGGTCTGGCTGATGATCCTGCTGTCGCAGTTCGCGGCGCGCCGCCGCATGAGCCCGCAGCAGGTGGCCGCGCTGAAGTTCCCGGTCCCGCTGTGGCCCGCCGCGCCGCTGGCGGCCATCGGCTTCATGCTGCTGGTGCTGGGCGTGCTCGGCTACTTCCCCCACACCCGGGCAGCCCTGGTCGTGGGCGGCCTGTGGATCGCGCTGCTGGGCGCTGCCTACGTGCTGTGGGTGCGCCCCGCCGCCGCGCGTGCGCAGAGCGAGGCGATGCGGCCTGCGGCGAACGCGAACCCTTAGTCGAACTCGACCTCGGTGGCCACCACCATCGCGCCATCGACCGAGAGCCGGCCCTTGACCTCCACCACGCGCCCCACGGCAATTTGGGCAGCGCTGCCATCCTCGAAGCGCGCATTGCGATAGTCCACGCGCACGCCGCGCAGCTCGAAGATGCCGGCCAGGCTGTCGACAGCGGTGATGCGGCCCTCGATCTCGAAGCCATCGTCACTGTCCAGCCGCAGCTTGCGCTCGACCTCGGAGGCGCGAAGCACCCCGTCCTGGAACATACCCTCGACCTCGACCAGGTCGCCCACGGCAAGGCCTGCGGGCAGGCGTGTGGCGCTGCCCGCATCCACGCTCAGGCCGTCCACGACGAAGCGGGTCGGCGAGTCCATGCGGGTGATATGGCCGGTGACGTCGGCCTCCACGCCTGCCTGTTCGGGCAGCGTGGGACGCTGCACCGACAGTGCGGTGGCCACCCACAGGCCGGCGGCATCGGGCTGGCGCGCCAGTCGCAGGCTGACCACGTCGCCGGCAGCCAGCGCGGCGGCAACCTGCACGCCGCTCCAGTTGACGATGGCCTCGCCGATGCGCAGGGTGCGGCGCGACGCGTCAACGGCATCCACAGGCGCGCGCAGGCGCCAAGGCTCGTCGGCGTCATCCTCGATCTCGATGCGGCTGGCAAGAATGCGGCCCTGCGCATCGCGCAGGCCGTGGACTTCCAGCACACGGCCGACCTGCAGCGCCGCCGCGCGGCCGTCCTCGAACACCGTGGCCGCATCGACGATCACGGTCTGGCCCAGTACGGTCAGCCGGTCGCCCACGACCGCGCTCAACGGACCTTCCAGATCGCTGCGCACAAGAATCTGGCGGGCCATGGCGCGCGCCACACCGTCGCTGCCGGTGGTCACGGGGTCGGCCGTGACATGGACCGCCATGCCCAGCTTGAGCGCATCGCTGGCCAGCAGGACGCCATCGCCATCGGTGATCCGGGCCTGGCGCTCGTCATACCGCACCCCATTGACCAGGATGGAGCCGAAGCCGTCAATGGTGCCCGACGCATAGCTGGCGCTGGGAGTGACCGGCGTGGGGACGGGCTTGTCAGCCCCGCCGCCGCCACCGCCGCAGGCGGCCAGCAGCACGGACAGCGAGAGCGCGCCAGCGCCCAGGGCCCGGTGCAATGGCGGGGCGGAGCGGGAAAAGCGAAGAAAATGCATGGTGTTCAATGCCAGAAAGAAACAGATGAAAAGGCACCGCGGCGGGGCCGTCGGTGCAACCGCCTGCAGTGTCGGCAAAGGCGCCTAAACCGCGCATGAATGGCGCGTTCATGCACTGTTTAAGAACGTGCACATAAGATGCGTGGCCGTGAAACTCCGCCTCGCACTTGCTGCCTTGCTGGCCCTGCCGCTGGCGCCCGCCTCTGCCACCACGCCAGCGGAGCATGAAAGCGTGCGCCGCGAGGTGCAGTCGAAGCGCCTGCGGCCCTTGGCGGAAATCCTCCAGGACGTGCAGCAGCGCCACAAAGGGCGCGTCATCGACATCGAACTCGAGCGCGGCGCCGACGGCCGGCGCTGGTACGAAATCAAGCTCGCCAATGGCCAGCGCACGGAGATCTATATCGATGCAGTCACGGGACAGGACATCCCCCGGCCGGGCGCGACCACCGCCGTGCTGATACCCATGTCCGCCGTGGCGGCAGCCGTCACCCGCTTGCATCCCGGCACCGTGCTGCAGATCGAGCTGGAGGAAACGCGCAGCCCCAGGCCCTACTACGAGATCCAGCTGCTCACGCGCGAAGGCCGTGAGCAGCTGCTGCGCGCCGACGCCCAGACGGGCCGCATCCTGGTGGAGCCTGTCCTGAGCCGGGAGCAGGCCGCCACGCTGCAACCGCTGCCGCGCATTCTTGAGGAGCTGGAGCGCAAGTACCAGGCCCGTGCCACAGAGGCCGAGCTCAAGATCGACGTCCGGCAGCGCGCCTACTACGAGGTCGAGTTGCAGCTGAGCGCCGGCCGCAGCATCGAAGTGCATGTGGATGCGTACAGCGGCCAGCCCATCGAAGAGGACGGACTGCGCTGATGCGGGTGCTCATCGTCGAAGACGACGCCGATCTTGCTGCAGGCCTGCAGGCCATCCTGCAGGAGGCCGGCATGCTGGCCGAGTGCTGCGCGGACGGCCGCCTCGCCCAGGAACTGGGCAGCGTCGAACACTATGACGCCGCCTTGCTGGACCTGGGGCTGCCAGGACAGGACGGCGTCTCGGTGCTGCGCCATTGGCGCGAGCAGGGCCGCTCCTTTCCCGTGCTGGTGCTCACGGCCCGCAACCGCTGGAGCGACAAGCTCACGGCCTTCCAGGCCGGCGCGGACGACTACCTGACCAAGCCCTTTCTGCACGAGGAGGTCGTCACGCGGCTGCGCGTGCTGCACCGGCGCGCAGCAGGCGGCAGCCGGCCCCTGGTGCAGATAGGCCCGCTGGCCTACGACACCATGGCAGACCGCTTCACGCTCGAAGGACGGCCGCTTGCGCTGACCGCGCAGGAGCAACGCATCCTGAGCTTTCTGACCAACCGGCATGGACAGCTCGTCAGCCGCGCCGACATCAGCGAGCATGTCTACGCACGCGACCTGGACCCGGACTCCAACACCGTGGACGTGCTGGTCGGCCGCATCCGCCGCAAACTGTCCCCGCATGGCCTGATCCATACCGAGCGCGGACGGGGCTTTCGCCTGCAGCAGGCCAGCGGCGACCATGCGTCCTAGGCACTGGGGCCTGTCGGAGCGCCTGCTGGCACTGAGCCTGGTGGCCACGCTGGCCTGCGGCACGGCCGCCAGCTGGCTGCTGCGCGAGCAGTTGCACGATGCGGTGCTGCGCAGCTTCAAGGCCGGCCTGCAGGACCGTGCCGAGCGGCTGCAGGCCGAGCTGCAGTCCCCTGGGCCCCTGACCGGACAGGGCACGCGGCTCAATCGCGGCGAGTTCGGCCGCATTTTCTCGGGCTGGTACTGGACACTGGAGCAGGACGGGCGGCTGCAGCAGTCGCGCTCGGTCTGGGACGACAGCCTGGAGCTGGACGACGCCCGTCCCTGGCCCCGGAACAAGGGCAGCGAGACGCTGCTGTCGCTGCGCGGGCCGCAGGGGCGCGAACTGCTGGGCCTGCGCCGCAGCTTCGATGTCGCGGGCAGGCGCGTGCAGCTGCATGTCTTCGGCCCGCTGGACGGTACGCGCCAGGAATGGCGCCGCATCGACCGCATCCTGCTGGTCACCGAGCTGGGCCTGGTCGCCGCGCTGCTGCTGTGCACGGTGGCGCTGGTGCGCCTGGGATTGCAGCCGCTGCGCAGCCTGCAGCAGGCGCTGCAGGACATGGAAGACGGCACACGCACGCAGCTGGGGCGGCACTTCGGCCCCGACCTGGACCCGATTGCCGAGGCCGTGGACCAGGTGCTGCAGCGCAATGCCCAGGTCGTGGAGCGCGCGCGCCACCAGGCGGCCGACCTGAGCCATGCGCTCAAGAAGCCGCTGGCCGTGCTCGGCATCCAGGCACGCGGCCATCAGGTCGATGGCCCGTGGCTGCGTGACCAGGTACAGGCCATGTCCCACACCATCGACCGCCATCTGGCGCGCTTCGCCAGCGGCGCCGGCAGCGCCGGCAGCGTGGCGCTGGATGAGGTGCTGGCCCGGCTGCTGGATGCCATGCGCCAGATCCACGCCCAGCGGCGCCTTTCCTGGTCCATCCAGACCTCCACGCCGCTGCCCGGCCATGGGCTGCGCTGGCGCGGCGCGGCCTCGGACCTGGAGGAGATGGCGGGAAACCTGCTGGACAACGCCGGCAAGTGGGCGCGCAGCCGCGTCACGCTGGCCGTGTGCCAGGATGGCACGACGACGCTGCTGCAGATCGATGACGACGGCCCAGGCCTGGCGCCGGAGCATCTCGCGCAGGCCATGGAGCGCGGTGTCCGCTTCGACGAACAGGCCCAGGGCCACGGCCTGGGCCTGGCCATCGTGCGCGACATCGCCGAGACCTATGGTGGATCGCTGGAGATGGGGCCCAGCCCGCTGGGCGGGTTGCGCTGCACGCTGCGCCTGGGCTGAGCACGGCGCCGGGCAGCGCTCAGCGCGAGGCGTCGGGCAGTTCGATCTTGACTTCGAGCACTTCCAGGTTTTCCTGGCGCTCCAGGTGCACCTTGATATCGTTGACGTCGATGTCCACGTACTTGGAGATCACCGCCATCAGCTCCTTTTGCAGCGCAGGCAGGTAGTCGGGACCGCCGCCGTTGCCGCCCACGCGCTCGCGCGCGAGGATGATCTGCAGGCGCTCCTTGGCCACCGAGGCCGTCTTCTTCTTTTCTCCGAGCAGGAAAGAGAGCATGGACATGGCCGCTTACCTCCCCCCGAACATGCGTTTGAAGAAGCCGGGCTTTTGCGCTTCGGTGAAGCGCATGGGCTTTTCCTCGCCCAGGAAGCGCGCGACCACGTCCTGGTAGGCCTCGGCCACGTCCGAGCCCTGCATGTGCACGGCGGGAATGCCCTGGTTGGAGGCCTGCAGCACGGTTTCGGACTCGGGCACGACGCCGATCAGCTCGATGCGCAGGATGTCCTGGATGTCCTCCAGCGACAGCATCTGGCCGTCCTGCACGCGGTTGGGGTTGTAGCGCGTGATCAGCAGGTGCTCCTTGACGCTCTCGCCCGCGATGGCGCGCGCGGTCTTGGAGCTGAGCATGCCCAGGATGCGGTCGGAGTCGCGCACCGAGGAGACTTCCGGGTTGGTCACGACCAGGGCCTCGTCGGCGAAGTGCATGGCGATCAGGGCGCCGCTTTCGATGCCGGCCGGCGAGTCGCAGATGATGTACTCGAAGTCCATGCCCGCCAAGTCGTCCAGGATCTTCTTGACGCCGTCCTGCGTCAGCGCATCCTTGTCACGCGTCTGGGAGGCGGCCAGCACGAAGAGGTTGTCGCACTGCTTGTCCTTGATCAGGGCCTGGTTGAGGTTGGCCTCGCCCTGGATGACGTTGATCAGGTCGTAGACCACGCGGCGCTCGCAGCCCATGATCAGGTCCAGGTTGCGCAGGCCCACGTCGAAATCGATGACGGCGGTCTTGTGCCCGCGCAATGCGAGGCCCGATGCGAAGCTGGCGCTGGTGGTGGTCTTGCCCACGCCACCCTTGCCGGAGGTCACGACGACTATTTTGGCCATGTTTGCACGGTTCCTTAAAGACTGGAGAGCAAAGAAGAGGGGTCCGGTGTCATACCGGCTCGATGAGGATTTTCTCGCCGTCGAGACGCACCTTGGCGGGCCTGGCAGCCACGTCCGCCGGGAGATCGGTCTCGATTGTGCGATAGATGCCGGCAATCGACAGCAGCTGTGCTTCCATGCAGGTGCTGAAGATGCGCGCCTCGGTGTTGCCGCGTGCCCCGGCGATGGCCCTGCCGCGCAGCGGCGCGTAGACATGGACGTTGCCGTCGGCGATGACTTCGGCGCCATAGCTGACCATGGCCAGCACCACGATGTCGGTGCCGCGCGCATAGACGCGCTGGCCCGAGCGCAGCGGCTTGTCCACGATGAGGGCGTCGGCCTGGGGAGCAGGCACCTCGCGCACCACCTCGATCTCGCGCACGACTTCCTGGATCTCGATCTCGGGCACCGTGGGCCGCACGGGTGCGGCCTCGGGCGCGGGCGCCAGGCCTGCGGCACGCGCCGCCTCCATCTGCGCCGGGCTGCCGCCGCGCACGGCCACCGGCACGGTGCGGTGAAAGCGCAGCGCCTCCACGAGCACGGCGAAGTCGATGGCCTCCTCGGCGTCGCGCACATGGGCCAGGTCGATCAGCACGGGGTCGTTGTCGAAGAAATCCGGGTCGTCGGCCAGGCGCTGGGCCAGGTCGGCCACGAGCGCACGTACGTCGGTATCCCGCAGGGTCACGGCCACCACGGGCAGCTGCGCGCTCTTGAGGTCGAAGCTGGGGCGGGCAGTACTCGTCGTTTCAACGGCCATGGGACTGGGAGTGCGGTGGATGGGAGAGTTGCCTCTCGACGCGCAAAGTGTACTGTGTGCGCAGTACATGGGCGCCCACTCCCGCCGGGAGGCCGGCACCGGGGAGTGTCCATTTGTGTTGTGTCACACACGGCCCATGCCCCCGTGGCGGGGGCCGGGCGGGCCCGGTCACTGAAACCGGGGCTTACGCTTCTCCACGAAGGCCATCACGGCCTCGCGGTGGTCGGCGGTCTTGTGGGCCAGGGCCTGGTAGCCGGCCGACAGCTCCAGCAGCGATTCCAGCGTGCTGTGCTCGCCCTCGCGCAGCAGGCGCTTGGTCATGCGCATCACGGCGCCGGGGTTGGCGGCGATCTTGTCGGCCAGCGCACGCGCCGTGGGCAGCAGCTGGTCGGCGGGCACGACGCGGCTGACCAGGCCGCAGGCCAGGGCCTGCTGCGCGTCGATGGCCTCGCCCGTGAACGCCATCTCGGCCGCCTTGGCGCGGCCCACGGCGCGCGGCAGCAGCCAGGCGCCGCCGTCGCCCGGCACGATGCCCACGCGCACGAAGCTCTCGGCAAAGGTGGCCGTCTCGCTGGCGATGCGGATGTCGCACATGCAGGTCAGGTCCAGCCCCGCGCCGATGGCCGGGCCGTTGATGGCGCAGATCACGGGCACGTCCAGCTGGGTCAGGGCGCGCGGAATGCGCTGTATGCCCTGGCGGTACTCCTCGCGGATGGCGTCGGGCGTGAGCGCGTCGTCGAAGAAGCGCTGCATGTCCTTGACGTTGCCGCCCGAGCTGAAGATGGGGCCGGCGCCCGTGAGGATGACGGCCTTGACCGAGGCATCGCGCCGGATCTCGTCGCAGACCTGCACGAATTCCTCCACGGCCGTGTTGCCCGTGAGCGCGTTGCGCGTCTCGGGCTGGTTCATGGTGAGGGTCCAGATGGCGCCGTCGCGCTCGATGTTCAGAAAGGGCATGGATGGGGTTCCTTCGAGAGCCTGTCAGGCGGTGATATCGGCGGTGATATCGGTGGTGGAGCGGATCAGATCCAGCGTGCTGCCCGCGTGGCCATGGACCAGCGCGGCGCCTGCCACGCCATGCCAGTACGACTCGGAGCCGGCCGTCTGGCGCCAGGCATGCAGGCGGCGGGTGAGCAGTTGCAGGTCGTATTCCTCGGTGAAGCCCATGGCGCCGTGGATGGCGTGGGCCGCCTCGGCCACGGCCAGCGCGGCCTGGCTGCAGCGCGCCTTGGCCACGGCCACGCGCAGCCGATCGGGGAAGACGCCCTGCCCCGCGCAGCCCAGCCGGGCGGCCATGCGCGCGGCGAAGACATGCTCGCTCATCACCGCCAGCTGGTGCTGAATGGCCTGGAACTTGCCGATGGGGCGGCCGAACTGCTGGCGGTCATTCGCATACTGCAGCGTGCGCTGGAACACCTCCATGAGCGCGCCCGCGAGCTGCGCCGCCACCAGGCCGGCCTGCAGCGTGCGCAGGTCCAGCCCATCCGGCAGGGCGATAGCGGGAGCAGATGCCGCGCGGACCTGATCGGCGCTCCAGCGCAGGTTCACGTCCAAGCAGAAGGCCGCTGGCTCGGACTGCGCCTGCGCCACGGGCAGCAGGCTCCAGCCCTGCGCATGCTGCACCAGCACGCTGTCCGCCACCGCGCCCAGGCGCACGGGTTCGCAGTGCAGGCTGCCATCCGGCTGGAGCAGGCCTTGCGCCAACGCGATGGCGCCTGGTGGACGCTCCGCCCCCGCGCCCGCCAGCAGCGCGCGCGCCAGCATGGTTTCGCCCAGCGGCACGGGCAGCGCATGGGCGCCGGCCTGCGACCACACATCGAACAGCTGCGCCAGCGCCAGCCCCGCGCCGCCCGCGTGCTCAGGCACCAGGGCATCGGCAAAGCCGGCCTGCTCCAGCGATTGCCACAGCGCCCGGGGCGAGCCCCCGGCCTCGATGGCGCGCACCTGCGCGGGCGTGCACTCGCCCTGCAGCAGCTGGCGTGCGGCATCGGCAAACAAATCGTCTTCCATGTCTCTCTCCATTCATGACACATGACGCCAGGCCTTGGGCGTTCCGTTTGAAACTGGCGCGCCCCAACTCAAGGGGAACCTTATTCAACGCAGGCCGAGGCCACGCGCGATCATTCCGCGCAGGATGTCGCGCGTGCCGCCGCGCAGCGAGTACGAGGGCGCAACCTCCGTCACGTAGTTGAGGGTGCGCAGCAGCTCCAGCGGAACCTCGGACGCCTCGCGTGCGAACAGGTCGTCGGCGATGGCGGCGGGAATGGACTGCTCCAGCGTCGTGCCCAGCTCCTTGACCAGGGCCGCCTCGACGATGGGGCTTTCGCCGCGCACCAGCTTGTCCTGCACGGCCACCGACATGGCGCGCAGCGGGGCCAGCTCGGTGAACACGCGGCCGGCCAGGCGCAGCGCGCCTTCGCTGCGCTCGCCCGTTGCACGCAGCCAGGCCAGCCATTCGTCGAACAGCACGATGCTGGAGAACAACCGCTCGGGTCCGCTGCGCTCGAAGGCCAGCTCGGCCGTGACCTGCTCCCAGCCCTGGCCTTCCTGGCCGATCAGGGCGTCGGGCGGCAGCTGCACGTTGTCGAAGAAGACTTCGCAGAAATGGCTGTCGCCCGAGAGGTCGGTGATGGGCCGCACGGTCACGCCCGGCAGCGACAGGTCCACGATGACCTGGGACAGCCCCTTGTGCCGGTCACCCGCCTCGCCCGAGGTGCGCACCAGGGCGATCATGTAGTGGCAGTGGTGGGCGTTGGTGGTCCAGATCTTCTGGCCGTTGAGCACGAAGCCCTTGTCATTCGGCACGGCGCGCGTCTTCACGCTGGCCAGGTCCGAGCCCGCGCCGGGCTCGCTCATGCCGATGCAAAAGAAGGCCTCGCCCCGGCAGATGCGCGGCAGGTAGAACTGCTTTTGCGCCTCGGTGCCGTACTTGAGGATCAGCGGGCCGCTCTGGCGATCGGCAATCCAGTGCGAGCCCACGGGCGCGCCGCAGGCCAGGTATTCCTCCACCAGCACGTAGCGCGTGAAGGCGCTGCGCCCGCCGCCGCCGTACTCGCGCGGCAGGGTGACGCCTATCCAGCCCTTTTCGCCCAGTTGTCGGCTCAGTTCGGCGCTGTAGCCGCCCCAGGAGCGCGCACGCACATGGGGCGGCAGGCCGCTTATGGCCTGGGCGAGGAAGGCGCGAACCTCGGCGCGCAGGGCTTCGTCCTCGGCGGGGATGCGGGTCAGGGCAAGGGAATCAAGCACGCTCATTGCAGGGCTCCATGGTTGGACCCCACTCTAGGCAGCCGGTCTGTCGCAGTCCAATATTAAAAACCGCGCCACTGATACCGTTTGAATATCAGGCAGCCTGCGCCTTGGCATGCTGCGCCGCAAAGCCCACATACCAGTCCAGGCAGCCCGGGTTGGCCATGGCCTCCTTGTTGACCACCTTGTCCAGCGGCTGGCCCAGCATCAGCTTCTTGATGGGCAGCTCCTGCTTCTTGCCGCTGAGCGTGCGCGGGATTTCGGCCACCTGCACGATCTCGTCGGGCACGAAGCGCGGCGACAGGGCCTGGCGGATGGCGCCCTGCAGGCGCGCGCGCAGGGCGTCGTCCAGATCCACGCCCGGGCGCAGCACCACGAACAGCGGCATGTAGCTTTCGCGGCCCAGGTATTCGAGGTCCACGACCATGGAGTCCAGCACTTCGGGCAGGGCCTCGACGGCGCTGTAGATCTCGCTGGTGCCCATGCGCAGGCCGTGGCGGTTGATGGTGGCGTCGCTACGGCCGTAGATGATGCAGCCGCCCTCCGGGAGGATGCGTATCCAGTCGCCGTGGCGCCAGACCGGGCCCATGGCGGCGGGGCCGTCGCCGCCGCCGGGCGCGCGGCCATGGCCGGCCGGGTACATGTCGAAGTAGCTGGACAGGTAGCGCTTGCCGTCCGCATCGCCCCACAGGTACAGCGGCATGGAGGGGATGGGCTGGGTGCAGACCAGCTCGCCCACCTCGTCGATGACGGGCTGGCCCTGCTCGTTCCACGCCTCCACGGCCGCACCCAGCTGGCGGCACTGCATGATGCCCGGCTGCTGCGGCAGTTCGCGGTGGCCGCCGATGAAGGCGCCCGCAAAGTCGGTTCCGCCTGAGATGTTGTTCCACCAGATATCAGGCCGCCCCATGCCTGCGAACTGCGCCGTGCCCCAGCTTTGCACCTCGGGCGACAGCGGCGAGCCCGTGGTGCCCAGGCTGCGGATGCGCGACAGGTCGCCGCACTGCGCCAGCTCCACGCCGGCCTTCATGCAGTTGGCGTAGAAGGCCGCGCCCGAGCCGAAGCTGGTCACGCCGGTCTCGGCCGCGAAGCGCCACAGCACGCCCCAGTCGGGCCTGTCCTTGCTGCCGCCGGGGCTGCCGTCGAAGATCACGCAGGTGGTGCCGCCCAGCAGGCCCGAGACCTGGGCATTCCACATCACCCAGCCCGTGGAGCTGTACCAGTGGTAGCGCTCGCCCCAGCTGTTGGGGTGGTAGCTGCAGCCCACGTCGTTGTGCAGGGCCTTGAGCTGCAGGGCCACCAGCACCATGCCGCCATGGCCGTGGACGATGGGCTTGGGCAGGCCGGTGGTGCCGCTGGAGTAGACGATCCACAGCGGGTGGTCGAAGGGCAGCCATTCGGGCTCGAAGGCCGCCGTGGCCGCATCGTCGCGGGCCGTGACCTGCACGTAGTCGGCGGCATCGGCCAGGCTGGCCTGCAGATCCAGGTTGGGCACAAGGACCACATGCTCCACGCTGGGCAGGCCTGCGCGCAGCTCCGCCAGCACGGCCATGCGGTCGATATCGCGCCCGGCGTAGTGCACGCCATCGACGGCGATCAGCGCCTTGGGCGCGATCTGGCGAAAGCGGTCCAGCACCGCGTTGGTGCCCATGTCGGGCGCGCAGATGCTCCAGACGGCGCCCAGGCTGGCCGTGGCCAGCAGGGCGACCATGGCCTCGGGGATGTTGGGCAGGTAAGCGGCCACGCGGTCGCCGCGGCCCACGCCCTGGGCTTTCAGGTGCAGGGCCAGGGCGGCGACCTGGCGGCGCAGGTCGGGCCAGGACAGTTCGCGGTGGCGGCCCGTCTCGTTGCGGCTGACCACGGCGGGCATGCCGGCCGCATGGGCGGCACCCACATGGCGCAGCGCCTGGCGCGTGTAGTTGATCTGGGCGCCCGGAAACCACTGGGCGCCGGGCATGGTGTTGCGCTCCAGCACGGCCGTGTGCGGCGTGGGCGACTGCAGCGCGTTGTAGTCCCAGATGCTTTGCCAGAAGGCGTCCAGGTCGGTCACCGACCAGCGCCACAGCGCGTCGTAGCTGTCGAACTGCAGGCCGTGGCGCTCGCGCAGCCAGTCCTGGTACAGGCGGATCTGGGGGATGAAGGCAGGGGTATGGCTCATGACCGGCCACGGTACGCGCGCGCTGCCCGCGAGCCCAGACGGGAAAGCCACTAGCCTGGCACCTGGGCGACAAAGTCTGCGGGCCGGATCGCGTATCTCCGCACAAACACTGGGAAAAAATTTCCGCTCACCCCACCTGCCAGAAAACAAATGCCTCTAATATCGCGCCAATTTTTTACAAGGAGCGATGCCACATGGGCCTTTTCCAATGGACGGAAAAATCCGCCAACCAGCTGCAACGGGGAGGCGTGATCGGCCCCGATGAGCGCCTGCCCTGGCCCCAGACCGGGCTGATGGGCATACAGCACGTGATCGCCATGTTCGGCTCCACCGTGCTGGCGCCCATCCTCATGGGGTTCGACCCCAACGTGGCCGTGCTCATGAGCGGCATCGGCACGCTGATCTTCTTCCTGATCACGGGCGGCAAGGTGCCCAGCTACCTGGGTTCGTCCTTTGCCTTCATCGGCGTGGTGATCGCAGCCACGGCCTATGGCGGCAAGGGCGCCAACGGCAACATCGGCGTGGCGCTGGGCGGCATCATTGCCTGCGGCGCGGTCTATGCGCTGATCGGCCTGGTGGTGCAGATGGTGGGCACGCGCTGGATCGAGCGCTTCATGCCGCCCGTGGTCACGGGCGCCGTGGTGGCCGTGATCGGGCTGAACCTGGCGGCCATCCCCGTCAAGAACATGGCGGCCAACAACTTCGAGTCGTGGATGCAGGCCCTGACCTTCGTCTGCGTGGGCCTGGTGGCCGTGTTCACGCGCGGCATGGTGCAGCGCCTGCTGATCCTGGTGGGCCTGATCGCCGCCAGCCTGCTGTACGGCCTGTTCACCAATGTGCTGGGCATGGGCAAGCCCGTGGACCTGTCCGGCGTGATCAATGCCGCCTGGTTCGGCCTGCCCCAGTTCCACGCGCCCGTGTTCAGCGGCCCGGCCATGGTGCTCATCGTGCCCGTGGTCATCATCCTGGTGGCCGAGAACCTGGGCCACATCAAGGCCGTGACCGCCATGACCGGCAAGAACCTGGACCAGTACATGGGCCGGGCCTTCATCGGCGACGGCGTGGCCACCATGGTCAGCGGCGCGGCCGGCGGCACCGGCGTGACCACCTATGCCGAGAACATCGGCGTGATGGCCGCCACGCGCATCTACTCGACGGCCGTGTTCTTCGTGGCCGCCGTCCTGGCCGTGCTGCTGGGCTTCTCGCCCAAGTTCGGCGCGCTGATCCAGGCGATCCCGTTGCCCGTGATGGGCGGCGTGTCCATCGTGGTGTTCGGCCTGATCGCCGTGGCCGGCGCCAAGATCTGGGTGGACAACCGCGTGGACTTCTCGCAGAACAAGAACCTGATCGTGGCGGCCATCACCCTGATCCTGGGCACGGGCGACTTCACGCTCAAGTTCGGCGACTTCGCGCTGGGCGGCATCGGGACCGCGACTTTCGGCGCCATCATCCTGTACGCGCTGCTGGATCACGCACGCGACGATCAGCCACTGATTCATTGAATGTGAGCACACGCAAACATTCTTTGAGCCTTTGACTGCGCGGCAGGGCCTTTACGGGGAAACCCGAGGGCCGCTGCCAGCGCTGCTACCATCGGTTTCCGGAGATATACCGCCCTTGCGTTCTTGCATGGGGCGGTTTTTTTTAGGCTTGCAAGCCAGCGCTGCGGCACCCTGCCGGCTGGCGCGAGCCGTCAGCCGGAGCCATAGATGTCCCTCGCAGACCGCGTACGTTTCCCAGAATTCCTTTCGCGCACCATGACGGCCGAGCAGGCCGCCGCCCTGATCCCCCACGGCGTCAACGTCGGCATGAGCGGATTCACGGGCGCGGGCTACCCCAAGGCCCTGCCCCAGGCCATCGCCCAGCACGCCAAGAGCGAACACGCGGCCGGCCGGCCCTACAAAATCAATGTCTGGACCGGCGCCTCCACGGCCGCCGAGATGGACGGCGCCCTGGCCGAGGCCGGCGCACTGGGCCAGCGCCTGCCCTTCAACACCGACCCGACCTGCCGCGCCAGGATCAATGCCGGCGAGATCGACTTCATCGACATGCACCTGTCCCACGTGGCCCAGCATGCGTGGTTCGGCTTCCTGGGCCCCATGAGCGTGGCCGTGGTCGAGGTGCTGGGCGTGACCGAGGACGGACGCCTCATCCCCTCCACCGCCGTGGGCAACAACAAGACCTGGCTGGAGATCGCCGACAAGGTGATCCTGGAGGTCAACACCAAGCCGCCGGCCAAGATGGAAGGCATGCACGACATCTACTACGGCACGGCCATCCCGCCGCGCCGCGTGCCCATTGCCCTGACCCATGCCGATGACCGCATCGGCGAGCCCTACCTGCGCGTGGACCCGGCCAAGGTGGTCGCCGTGGTCGAAACCCACAAGGGCGACCGCGACAACGTCTTCGCCCAGCCCGACGCCAACTCCAACCTGATCGCCGCGTCCATCATCGACTTCCTCGCGCACGAGATGAAGATGGGCCGCCTGCCCAAGGAGATGCTGCCCATCCAGTCGGGCGTGGGCAACGTGGCCAACGCCGTGCTGGCCGGCCTGCTGACGGGTCCATTCGAGAACCTGCTGGGCTTCACCGAGGTGCTGCAGGACGGCATGCTGGACCTGCTGCGCGCAGGCAAGATGAGCCGCGCCTCGGCCACCTCGATCTCGCTGTCCGGCAGCGCCTACAGGGACTTCGAGGAGAACATCGACTTCTACCGCGAGCGCATCATCCTGCGCCCCCAGGAGATCAGCAACCACCCCGAGCTGGTGCGCCGCCTGGGCGTGATCGCCATGAACTCCATGATCGAGGCCGACATCTACGGCAACATCAACTCCACCCACGTCATGGGCACGGGGATGATGAACGGCATCGGCGGCTCGGGCGACTTCGCGCGCAACGGCTACCTGTCCTTCTTCGTCACGCCCTCGGTGGCCAAGGGCGGCAAGATCAGCTGCATCGTGCCCATGTGCTCGCACGTGGACCATACCGAGCACGACACGCAGATCATCGTCACCGAGCAGGGCCTGGCCGACCTGCGCGGCCTGTCGCCGCGCAAGCGCGCCCAGGTCATCATCGACCGCTGCGCCCATCCCGACTTCCGTCCCCAGCTGCAGGACTACTTCGACCGCGCCCAGCGCCAGGGCGCGCTGCACACGCCGCACATCCTGGGCGAAGCGCTGAGCTGGCACCAGCGCTTTGTCGAAACGGGCGACATGCGCGCCTGAGGCGCGCAAGCGCGCCAGCGCGCAGTCTCCTGGGCTACAGGCAGCCATCGGCATGGCTGCCTGGACTGGCGTAGCATGCAAGGACGGCCCCCGGGGCCGTCTTTTTCGTTGCACCCACAGGACTTCTCCCATGCCGATCTGGAAGCGCAGCTTCACCCTTGAAGACATCACCTCGCTGAGCGCCGACACGGCCGTCTCGCACCTGGGCATCGAGTTCACCGAGATCGGTGACGACTTCCTGCGCGGCCGCGTGCACGTGGACCAGCGCACCTGCCAGCCCTACGGCATCCTGCACGGCGGCGTGAACGTGGTGCTGGCCGAGACCCTGGGCTCGGTGGCCGCGGCCTGCTCCATCCCCGAAGGCTGGCGCAGCGTGGGCCTGAACGTCTCGGCCAACCATGTGCGCGCCGCGCGCCAGGGCTGGGTCACGGGCACGGCCCGCCCCGTGCACCTGGGCCAGACCACCCATGTCTGGGCCATCGAACTGCACGACGAAACCGGCCGCCTGACCTGTACCTGCAGCCTGACCATGGCGCTGCTGCCGCCGACCCACGCCCAAAACGTCAAGCTTGCCGCGCAGCCGCCGGTGGCGGCCCAGCCCTGATCAAACCCCCAGCAACTCCGACAGGCGCTCCGGCTGCGCCAGCAGCTCCCGCGAGTCGGCCTGCAGCGCCAGCCGGCCCTTGGCCATGACCACGGCGCGGTCGGTGTGGGCCAGGACCTTTTTGTAGTCGCGGTCCACGATCAGGGTGGAGATGCCGGTGCTGCGGATGGCGGCGATCACGCGCCAGATTTCGGCGACGACCAGGGGGGCCAGGCCTTCGGTGGCTTCGTCGAGGATGAGCAGGCGCGGGTGCGTCATCAGCGCGCGGCCTATGGACAGCATCTGCTGCTCGCCGCCAGAGAGCTGGTCGCCGCCGTTGGCCAGGCGCTCCGCGAGCCGGGGGAAGGTGTCGAGCACGCGCTCCAGCGTCCAGTGGCGCTCCCCCTGCAGGCCGGGGCGGGCGCTCATGACCAGGTTCTCGCGCACGCTGAGGTTGGGGAAGATGCCGCGCCCCTCTGGCACATAGCCAATGCCCAGCCGCGCCATGCGCTCGGGCGGCGCGCCCGTGCAGTCGCGGCCATCGGCGCGCAGGCGGCCACGGCGCGCGGGCACATAGCCCATGAGCGTGCGGATCAGCGTGGTCTTGCCCATGCCGTTGCGCCCCAGCAGGCCCACGGCCTGGCCCGCGCCCAGCGCCAGGCTCACGCCCTGCAGGATGTGGCTGTCGCCGTAGTAGGTATGCAGCTCGTCGATGGCGAACATGGGCTCAGTCATCGTCTTCTCCCAAGTAGGCTGTACGCACGACCGGATCGACACGGATCTGCGCGGGCGTGCCCGTGGCCACCACGCTGCCGTTGACCATCACGGTGATGCGGTCGGCGATGCGGAACACGGCGTCCATGTCGTGCTCGACCAGCAGTACCGCATGGCCGCGCTTGAGCTCCTGCAGCAGGGCCAGCATGCGCTCGGTCTCCTCGGCGCCCATGCCGGCCAGCGGTTCGTCCAGCAGCAGCACGCGCGGGCCGGTGGCCAGGCACATGGCCACTTCAAGCTGGCGCTTGGCGCCGTGGCTCAGCGTGCCGGCCACGGCCTGGGCCTGCCCGGCCAGGCCCGCACGCTCCAGGGCCGCATGGGCCTGGCGCAGGCTGGCCGCGCAGCGCTGTGCGGACAGACCCAGCTGCCAGGGCCTGAGCGCCATCTGCGCCTGGGCCGCGAGCCGGCAGTTCTCCAGCGCCGAGAACTCGGGAAAGATGGTGGTGCGCTGGTAGCTGCGGCCCACGCCGGCACGCGCGCGCCGGGGCTGGGGCATGCGCGTGACGTCCTGGCCCGCGAGCGCGATGCGCCCCGCGCTGGCCGCCAGTTCGCCCGAGAGCATGTTGACCAGGGTGGACTTGCCCGCGCCGTTGGTGCCGATCACGGCATGGACCTCGCCCTCGTGCAGGTCCAGGTCCACGCCGCCCACGGCCGTGAGCCCGCCGAAGCGGCGCGTGAGGCCGCGCACCGAAAGCAGTGCCGCATCAGCCATGTCCGGCCTCCTTGTGGTGGACCTCGTTGTGTACTCCGGCGCGTTGCCGTGCAAGGCCCGCCAGCCCGATCAGCCCCATCAGTCCTTTCGGCAGCAGGGCCACGAGCACGATGATGGCCAGGCCCAGGCTCAGCTGCCAGTGGTCGGCCATGGGGCCGACGATGGCATGCGTGGACAGCACCTCCTTGAGCGCGATGAAGGCCACCGTGCCCAGCACGGCGCCACGCAGCGAGCCCAGGCCGCCGAGGATGACCATCAGCAGCACCTCGCCCGAGTGGTGCCAGGACAGCAGCTCGGGGTTGACCACGGCATCGCGCACCGCCAGCAGAAAGCCCGCCACGCCAGCCAGCATGCCGGCCAGCACGAAGGCCGCGAGCTTGTACCCGTAGGTGGTGAAGCCGGCCGCACGCATGCGCTGTTCGTTGACGCGTATGCCCGCCAGCGCCGCGCCGAAGCGCGACTGGCGCAGCCCGGCCAGGAAGGCATAGACCAGCACCAGGGCGGCCAGCACCACGTAGTACTGCACGCGCGGGATTTCCATGTCGATGGCGCCCAGCGCAGGCCGGGCCATCAGGTAGATGCCATCGCTGCCGCCGCCGATGCCCGTGTCGTGGACCACGAAGTAGGCCATCTGTGCGAAGGCCAGCGTCACCATGATGAAGTAGATGCCGCGCGTGCGCAGGCTCAGCAGGCCCACCAGCAGCGCATAGCCGCCCGAGGCCAGCAGCGCCCAGCCCAGCATGGCCGGCAGGCTGCCGCCCTCGTTGCCTGCGGACAGCACGGCGGCATAGGCGCCCAGGCCCATGAAGGCAGCATGCCCCAGGCTCACCAGGCCCGTTCCGCCCACCAGCAGCTGCAGGCTGAGCGCGAAGATGGCCAGGATCATGGTCTTGACCACCAGGCCCGACAGATAGTCCGACCACCAGGGGCCGGCCAGCGCCAGCAGCGCCACGCAGGCCAGCGGCACGGCGCAGGCCTGCCATCGGCAGGCGCGCCGCGGCATCTCTACGGGCTGCACAGGCTGCACGGCGGCTGCCAGCAGCGCCGGAGAAGGATTGGATACGGCCATTGTTCAGCTCCTTTGCCCCATCAGGCCCTGGGGCCGCCACACCAGCACCACCGCCATCAGCAGGTAGACGCTCATGCCGCTGAGCTCCTGGAAGAACAGCTTGCCGAAGGTATCGACAAAGCCCACCAGCAGCGAGGCCAGCAGCGCGCCCGTGATCGAGCCGATGCCGCCGATCACCACCACCACGAAGCAGATGATGAGCACGTTGCCGCCCATGCCCGGATAGACCGAACTCATGGGAGCGGCGATCATGCCTGCCAGTGCCGCCAGCGCCACGCCGATGGCGAAGACGATGCGGTACAGGCGCTTCACGTCGATGCCCAGGCCGCGCACCATGTCGCGGTTGCTGGCGCCCGCGCGCACCATCATTCCCAGGCGCGTGCGGTTGACCACCCAGTACAGCGCCAGCGCCACCAGCAGGCACACGCCCGAAGCGAACAGCCGGTACCACGGATAGCTCATGAGCCCGCCCAGCGAGAAGCTGCCCGACAGCCAGCCGGGCAGCGGCACGCCATGCACGTCGTTGCCCGCCAGCAGCGAGCGCAGCTCCTCGAACACCAGGATCAGCCCGAAGGTCATCAGCACCTGCTGCAGGTGCTCGCGCTCGTAGAGGTAGCTGAAGAAGGCCCACTCCAGCGCATAGCCCAGCACCACGGTCAGCGCCACGCCGGCCAGCAGCATGGTGATGAAGTGCTGGCCCAGCAGCGGGGACAGCGCAAAGGCCATGTAGGCGCCGATCATGTAGAAGCTGCCATGGGCCAGGTTGATCACGCCCATGATCCCGAAGATCAGCGTCAGGCCCGAGGCCAGCAGGAACAGCAGCAGCCCGTACTGGACGGCGTTCAGGCACTGCACGAGAAAGGTGGCAAGGTCCATGGCGATGTCCGTATGCGTGCGTATTCGTCCGTATGAGTGCGCCCCGCGCCTCACATGCGGCAGCCGCGGCCCGTATCGCCCAGGGCCTTGATGGCCACGCCCATGCGCTGGTTCTCCTTGCCCACGACCTTGCGCAGGTACATGTCCTGCACGGGGTTGTGCGACTTGCTGATGGTGAAGTCACCGCGCGGGCTGGGGATGGTGGCCTTCTCGATGGCCTGGCGGAACTCGGCCTTCTTGGCGATGTCGCCGCCCGCCGCCTTCAGGCCCACGCCCAGCATCTGGGCGGCGTCGTAGCCCTGCACGGCATACACATCGGGCATCAGCTTGTAGGCCTGGGCATAGGCGGAGCGAAAGCGCCGGTCGCGCTCCGTGCCCAACTCGTCGGCGTAGTGCAGCGTGGTCAGCACGCCCTGGGCGGCCTCGCCCTGGGCCTCCAGCGTGCCGTCGGTCAGAAAGCCCGAGCCGTACAGCGGGATGGTCTTGTGCAGGCCGCCCGCGTGGTAGTCCTTGACGAACTTGACGGCGCCCGCGCCCGCGAAGAAGGCAAACACCGCATCGGGCCTGGCCGCCGCGATCTCGGTCAGCAGGGCCTGGAACTCCACGTTGGGAAAGGGCACGGTGAGCTGCTTGCTGACCTTGCCGCCCTCCTTCTCGAAGCCTTCCTTGAAGGCATTGGTCATCTCCTCGCCGGCCGCGTATTTCCAGGTGATGGTCATGGCGGTTTTCTTGCCTTCCTGCCTGGCGGCCACCACGCCCATGGGATAGGAGGACTGCCAGTTGGAGAAGGACGAGCGGAAGATGTTGGGCGCGCACATGGCGCCCGTGACCGCATCGGCGCCCGCATTGGGCACGATGAGCACGGTGCCGCTTTCCTTGGCCGCGCGCGCCATGGCCATGGCCACGCCCGAATGCACGGTGCCCACCAGCACATCGACCTTGTCGCGCTTGATCAGGCGGTTGACGTTGTCCGTGGCCTTGGCCGGATCGGACTCGTCATCGACCTTGAAGAACTCGATCTCGCGCCCGCCCAGCCTGCCGCCCTGCTCGTTCACGAACATGCGAAAGCCGTTCTCTATGGCCGAGCCCAGCGCCGCATAGGTGCCGCTGTAGGGCAGCATGAAGCCGACCTTGATCTTGTCCTGCGCGTATGCGCCGCAGGACAGGGAGGCCGTCAGGGCGAGGGCTGCCCAGTGTTTGCGATCGGTGTTCATGCGTGTCTCCTTGTGGTGGATGGGTCTTGCTTTGCGGGTCTTGCTCACACAATTCATTTCGGTTCTCCATGGCACTGCCACGCCCCTTGAAACTGGCGCGGCCCAAAGCGAGGGACACCGAGGAAGGGCCGCCCCGCACCGAGGGTGTCGTCCCCCTCCCTCGCTCAGCGAGTAGAGAGGGGGAAGCCGCGTAGCGGCTCAGGGGGTGTACTGGCTTCGCGCTCTCGGAGCCTGAAACGCTGGATCTTTCCGGTGGCGGTCTTGGGAAGTTCGTCCACGAATTCGATGAAGCGCGGGTACTTGTAGGCGGCCAGGCGCTGCTTCACGAAGGCCTTGAGTTCGGCCTCGGTGGCGCTGCAGCCGTCCTTGAGCACGACGAAGGACTTGGTCTTGAGCAGGCCGTCGGCGTCGGTCTTGCCGATCACGGCGGCCTCCAGCACGGCCGGGTGCTGCATCAGCGTGGCCTCGACCTCGAAGGGCGAGACATAGATGCCGCTGACCTTGAGCATGTCGTCGCTGCGCCCGGCATAGGTGTAGTAGCCATCGGCGTCGCGCACGTACTTGTCGCCGCTCTTGAGCCAGCCGCCCTGGAAGGTCTCGCGCGTCTTGTCCCGGTTGCCCCAGTACATGAGGGCGGCGCTGGGGCCCTGGATGAACAGGTCGCCCACCTCGCCATCGGCCACGGGGCGGCCGTCCTCGCCGCGCAGCTCCACGCAATAGCCGTCCACGGGCTTGCCCGTGGTGCCGTAGCGGATGTCGCCGGGCCGGTTGGACAGGAAGATGTGCAGCATCTCGGTGGAGCCGATGCCGTCCACGATGTCGGCGCCGAAATGCGCCTTGAAGCGCTGGGCGATCTCGGCCGGCAGCGCCTCGCCGGCCGAGGAGCACATGCGCAGGCTGACCTGCTCGCGCGCGGGCAGCAGCGGCGAGGCCAGCATGCCCGCAAAGCCCGTGGGCGCGCCGAAGAACACCGTGGGCCGGTGCTGCACCCAGCGCGCGAAGGTGGCCTCGGGTGTGGGCCGCTCGGCCATCAGCAGCACGGTGGCGCCCACGCTCAGCGGAAAGCTCAGGGCATTGCCCAGGCCGTAGGCGAAGTAGAGCTTGGCGGCGGAAAAGCAGATGTCGCCCTCGCCCAGGCCCAGCACCGGGCCGCCATAGAGTTCGGCCGTCCAGTACGGATTGGCATGCGTGTGGACCGCGCCCTTGGGCTTGCCCGTGGAGCCCGAGGAATACAGCCAAAAGCCTGGGTCATCGCCCAGCGTGGGCGCCGGTGCGGGCAGCGGCGGCTGCGCCGCCAGCCAGGGCTGCAGGGGCGCAAAGCCTGCGGCGCGCGCCGCCGCTTCGTCGCCGGCCACCCAGACATGGCGCACCTCGTTGGGCGCCCGGTCCAGCGCCTGGCGCAGCAGGGGCAGCAACGCATCGCAGGTCAGCACGGCCTGGGCGCGGCTGTGGCCCAGCATGTAGGCGTAGTCGTCGGCCGTGAGCAAGGTGTTCACCGCCACCGGCACCACGCCCGCATACAGTGCGCCCAGAAAGGCCACGGCCCATTCATGGCGGTCGTGCATGAGCAGCAGCACGCGCTCCTCGCGGTGGATGCCCGCCGCCAGCAGGCCGCTGGCCATGCGCTGCGCCTGCTGCTGCAGCTGGCCGTAGCTCAGCGTGCCGTGGTCGTCGATGTAGGCGATCTTGCCGGGCCGCCCCTCATTGAGCGCGAACAGGTGCGCGGCGAAATTGAAGGGCTGGGTGAAGTCGATCATCGGGGTCTCCTTCGACATCGGGCATCCGGCCCGACTTGTGATCTTCCGCACAACATGCAATATTGTGCGTGCATCAGAAAGATAGTTAGAACACCACCGAGCGTCAAGCACTATATTGCATGGCTGGTATTAACCCCGACTGTTTATCATTCACGCCCTCTTCAAGGAAACTCTATGGACCAGTTCGAGACGGCAGCCCAGTCCGCCGGGGCGGCGGATTCCCTCTCAGAAGCCCCAGGAACCAGGTGCTGCAGGCGCTGGGCGAGCGTGTGCGCAGCCTGCGCTCGCGCCGGGGCATGACGCGGCGCGCCCTGGCGGCGGCGGCCGATGTCTCGGAGCGCCACCTGGCCAACCTCGAATACGGCACGGGCAATGTGTCGGTGCTGGTCCTGCACCATATTGCACAGGCCCTGCAATGCTCCATGGCCGAGCTGCTGGGCGACGTGACCACCACCAGCGCCGAATGGCTGCTGATCCGCGAGCTGCTGGAAGGCCGCAATGAAGAGGATCTGCGCCGCGTGCGCCTGGCCGCAGGCGAGCTGCTGGGCACGGCGCCCAGCGACCGCCAGCGCCACACGCGCATCGCCCTGATCGGACTGCGCGGCGCGGGCAAGTCCACGCTGGGCCGCATGCTGGCCGAGCAGCTGGGCGTGCCCTTCCTCGAACTCAACCAGGAAATCGAGCGCATTGCGGGCTGCAGCGTGCGCGCCATCCACGACCTGTACGGTGCCAACGCCTACCGCCGCTACGAGCGCCGCGCGCTGGAGGAGGCCGTGCAGATCTACAGCGACGTGGTCATCGCCACGCCGGGCGGCATCGTCTCCGACCCGGCCACCTTCAACGAGCTGCTGTCGCACTGCACCACGGTCTGGCTCAAGGCCCAGCCCGAGGAGCACATGGCCCGCGTCGTGGCCCAGGGCGATACCCGCCCCATGGCCGCCAATCCCGAGGCCATGGACGATCTGCGCAGCATCCTCGAAGGCCGCGCCGGCTTCTACGCCAAGGCCGACCACGTGGTGGATACCAGCGGGCAGACGCTGGAGCAGAGCTTCGATCAGTTGAAGGCACTGTTCCTGCCCGCACGCTGAGACGGCGGCAGCAACCCACGGCATCCAGGCCCCAGGCCTGGATTTTTTTCGCCTGTGCTGGCTGGTGTTTACCCTGGATATGGCCAAAACACGCACTATCGTGCGTGTTGCTGCGTGCATTTTTTGGATGAATCTGCATAATTGTGCCTGCACCGTATCTGCGACTGCACTATTTTTCATCCAAGAGGCCGTCCATGCACCCGTCCAGCCCCACTGTCGATTACCGCACCGAGCCCGCCCAGTACCGCCACTGGTCGTTCACCGTCGAGGGCGCCGTCGCCCGCATGCAGCTGAACATCGCCGAGGACGGCGGCATACGGCCCGGCTACAAGCTCAAGCTCAACAGCTACGACCTGGGCGTGGACATCGAGCTGCACGACGCGCTCAACCGCATCCGTTTCGAGCATCCGCAGGTGCGCACCGTCATCGTCACCAGCGGGCGCGACCGCATCTTCTGCTCGGGCGCCAACATCTTCATGCTGGGCGTGTCCAGCCATGCCTGGAAGGTGAACTTCTGCAAGTTCACGAACGAGACGCGCAACGGCATCGAGGACAGTTCGCGCCACTCGGGCCTGAAGTTCCTGGCCGCCGTCAACGGCGCCTGCGCGGGCGGCGGCTACGAGCTGGCCCTGGCCTGCGACGACATCGTGCTGATCGACGACCGCTCCTCCTCCGTCTCCCTGCCCGAGGTGCCGCTGCTGGGCGTGCTGCCCGGCACGGGCGGCCTCACGCGCGTGACCGACAAGCGCCATGTGCGCCATGACCTGGCCGACATCTTCTGCACCAGCGTCGAAGGCGTGCGCGGCCAGCGCGCCGTGGACTGGCGCCTGGTCGATGCCGTGGCCAAGCCCGCGCAGTTCGAGGCCGTGGTGGCCGAGCGCGCGCAGCGCCTGGCCGAGGGCAGCACGCGCCCCGCCAATGCGCAGGGCATCACGCTCACGCGCCTGGAACGCGAGGCCACGGACGACGCGCTGCACTACCGCCATGTCAGCGTGCAGATCGACCGCGCGCGCCGCAGCGCCACGCTGACCGTGAAGGCTCCGCAGGGTTCGCAGCCGGCCACCATCGAAGCCATCGAGCAGGCCGGGGACGCCTGGTGGCCGCTGGCCATGGGCCGCGAGCTGGACGACGCCATCCTGCACCTGCGCACCAACGAGCTGGACGTGGGCACCTGGCTGCTCAAGACCGAGGGCGATGCCGCCGCCGTGCTGGCCGCAGACGCAGCCCTGCTGGCCCACCAGGACCACTGGCTGGCGCGCGAGACGCTGGGCCTGCTGCGCCGCAGCTTTGCGCGGCTGGATGTGTCCTCGCGCACGCTGTTCGCGCTGATCGAGCCCGGCTCCTGCTTCGTGGGCATGCTGGCCGAGCTGGCATTCGCGGCCGACCGCGCCTACATGCTGGTGCTGCCCGATGACACCGAGCGCGCCCCGCGCATCCAGCTGGACGAATTCAATTTCGGCCTGCTGCCCCTGGTCAACGACCAGTCGCGCCTGCAGCGCCGCTTCTACGAGGAAGCCGCACCGCTGGAGGCCGCGCGCGCCGCCACGGGCCGCGCGCTGGACGGCGACCAGGCCCTGGCCCTGGGCCTGGTCACGGCCGCGCCCGACGACATCGACTGGGACGACGAGATCCGCATCGCCATGGAAGAGCGCGCCGCCATGTCGCCCGATGCGCTCACGGGCCTGGAGGCCAACCTGCGCTTTGCCAGCCGCGAGAACATGGTCACGCGCATCTTCGGGCGCCTGTCGGCCTGGCAGAACTGGATCTTCAACCGCCCCAATGCCGTGGGCGACAAGGGCGCTCTCAAGCTCTACGGCACGGGCCAGAAGGCCGGCTTCGACTTCAACCGCGTCTGACCGCAGGCACGCCCCGAAACATCCACGGAGACCCCACCATGAGCGCCATCAACTACAGCGAGAAGATCCCCAACAACGTCAACCTCGGCGAAGACCGCACCCTGCAGCGCGCGCTGGAGAGCTGGCAGCCCAACTTCCTGAACTGGTGGGGCGACGTGGGCCCCGAAGGCTCCACCGACTACGACGTCTACCTGCGCACCGCCATCAGCGTGGACCCCCAGGGCTGGGCCCAGTTCGGCCACGTGAAGATGCGCGACTACCGCTGGGGCATCTTCCTGAACCCTGCCGAGGCCGACCGCAAGGTGCACTTCGGCGACCACGCGGGCGAGAAGGCCTGGCAGGACGTGCCCGGCGAGCACCGCGCCAACCTGCGCCGCATCATCGTCACCCAGGGCGATACCGAGCCCGCCTCGGTGGAGCAGCAGCGCCACCTGGGCCTGACCGCGCCGTCCATGTACGACCTGCGCAACCTGTTCCAGGTCAACGTGGAGGAAGGCCGCCACCTGTGGGCCATGGTCTACCTGCTGCACAAGCACTTCGGCCGCGACGGCCGCGAGGAGGCCGAGGCCCTGCTGGAGCGCCAGTCCGGCGACGAGAACAACCCGCGCATCCTGGGCGCCTTCAACGAGAAGACGCCCGACTGGCTGTCCTTCTTCATGTTCACCTACTTCACCGACCGCGACGGCAAGTTCCAGCTGGCCGCGCTGGCCGAAAGCGCCTTCGACCCGCTGGCGCGCACCACCAAGTTCATGCTGACCGAGGAGGCCCACCACATGTTCGTGGGCGAGTCCGGCGTCTCGCGCGTGCTGCAGCGCACCTGCCAGGTCATGAACGAGCTGCGCACCGACGACGTGGGCCGCCTGCGCGCGGCCGGCGTGATCGACCTGCCCACGCTGCAGCGCTACCTGAACTTCCACTACAGCGTGACCATCGACCTGTTCGGCGCCGACCAGTCCAGCAATGCCGCCACCTTCTACAGCAGCGGCCTCAAGGGCCGCTACGAGGAAGGCAAGCGCGCGGACGACCACCGCCTGCACGACCAGCACTACAAGGTGCTGGAAGTGGTGGACGGTAGGCTGCAGGAAAAGGAAGTACCCATGCTCAACGCGCTCAACGAGGTGCTGCGCGACGACTACATCAAGGACTCCAACGCGGGCGTGGGCCGCTGGAACAAGGTCATGGAAAAGGCCGGCATCGACTTCCGTCTCAGCGTGCCGCACAAGGCCTTCAACCGCCAGATCGGCGCGCTTGCCGGCGTGCGCATGAGCCCCGACGGCCGCGTGGTCAGCGAGCAGGAATGGCGCATGCGCGAGGCCGAATGGCTGCCCACGGACGCCGACCGCGCCTTCGTCGCCTCGCTCATGGGCCGCTGCGTGGAGCCGGGCCAGTTCGCGGGCTGGATCGCGCCGCCGGTCATGGGCATCAACCGCCAGCCCGTGGATTTCGAATACGTGCGCTTCAACTGAAGCGCCGCGCCAGCAGGGAGTCGCCCATGACAGTCGCCTTGGTAGAACACGGCATCCTCACGCAGCACCTGATCGACCCGGAGATCTGCATACGCTGCAACACCTGCGAGGCCACCTGCCCCGTGGGCGCCATCACGCACGATGACCGCAACTACGTGGTCCTGGCCGAGCAGTGCAACGGCTGCATGGACTGCGTCTCGCCCTGCCCCACGGGCGCCATCGACAACTGGCGCAAGGTGCCGCTGGCAAGCGCCTATCCCGTGGCCGAGCAGCTGCTCTGGGACGAGCTGCCCGAGGAGCTGCCGCCTGAGGCGCTGGTCCAGGCACTGGCTCAGGCACGGACCCAGGCACAGGACGCAGCGGACGCGCCCGCCGCCGAGGACCTGAGCCAGGCCCAGGCCGTGATCGCGGCGGCCGCCACGCGCGGTGCGGATGCGGCCCGGCCCGACGACCAGGCCGATACCCAGGTGTTGCGCAGCGCCAGCTACGGCGCCACCGTGCCGCCCTGGTCGGCCGCCCATCCGTACACCAACCTGCATGGCCCCAGGAGCCCCGTCACGGCCACCGTGGTCGGCAACCTCAACTGCACGGAGGCGGGATTCGACAGCGAGACCCACCACATCGTGCTGGACTTCGGCAGCCAGCCGTTCCCCGTGCTCGAAGGCCAGTCCATCGCCGTCATCGCGCCCGGCACCGATGCCCAGGGCCGCCCGCATGTGGCGCGCCAGTACTCGGTGGCCAGTGCGCGCAATGGCGAGCGGCCTGGCTACAACAACCTGGCGCTGACCGTGAAACGCGTCACCCAGGACCACCAGGGCCGCCCCGTGCGCGGCGTGGCCAGCAACTACCTGTGCGACGCACGCATCGGCGACAGGGTCCAGGTCATAGGCCCGTTCGGCCAGTCGTTCCTGATGCCCAACCATCCCCGCTCGCACATCGTGATGATCTGCACGGGCACGGGCAGCGCCCCCATGCGTGCCATGACCGAATGGCGCAGGCGACTGCGCAAGAGCGGCAAATTCGAGGGCGGCAAGCTCATGCTGTTCTTCGGCGCACGCACGCCGCAGGAGCTGCCCTACTTCGGCCCGCTGCAAAGCCTGCCGCGCGACTTCATCGACAACAACCTGGCCTTCTCGCGCGTGGCCGGCCAGCCCCGGCGCTACGTGCAGGACCTGCTGCGCGAACGTGCGGCCGACCTGGCGGGCCTGCTGCGCGACGACAACGCGCACTTCTACGTCTGCGGGCTCAAGAGCATGGAGGAAGGCGTGGTGCTGGCACTGCGCGACGTGGCGCAGCAAGCCGGGCTGGACTGGGAACAGGTCGGTACACGCCTCAAGCGCGAAGGCCGGTTGCACCTCGAGACTTATTGAAGCCGGTGGGTCTCCCGGACCTGTCCATAGGCATCGCCGGCCAGGGCCTGGGCCAGGATCCAGGCCGGGTCCACCAGTTCGGCACCGCGCGCCAGCGGCGACTGCGGCAGGGCCAGCGGGATCTCGGTGCAGCCCATGATCACGGGCACATCGCCATGGCGCTGCAGCAGCGGCGCCAGCACCTCGCCGAAGCAGCGCGCAGCCAGGTCCATGTCGCCCTGCTTGACGCCGTCGTAGATGCCCTGCATCAGCCTCGCGCGGCCTTGCGCATCGGGCTGCAGCGCGGTGATGCCGCACTCGGCCAACGCCGCGTCGTACAGGCCGCTGTCATAGGTGCCCTGCGTGGCCAGCACGATGGCCTGCTGCGCGCCGCCGGCCTGCAGGTGCAGGGCGGCCTGGCGCGCGATGTGCAGCACATGCAGCTGCGGAAACAGCGCCTGCAGCTGCCCATGCCAGGCATGGGCCGTGTTGCAGGCCAGGGCCACGCTGCGCACGCCCAGCGCCGCCATGCGGCCCACGCCCTGCAGCAGGTGCTGGGCCGGCCCCGTGGGCGACTGCGGGTCCGCGCGCAGCGCGGCGCTGCGGTCGGGCATGGGCAGCTGCACCAGCCAGTGCTCGGGATAGGCCTGGTCATGCACGGGCAGGCCCTGCTGCTGCAGGTGCGCCGTGCAGGCCTGCACGAACAGGCGCACGAAATCCGCGCCTGCGGCCGGTCCCATGCCCCCGAGAATGCCCACCGCGCGCGGGGGCTGAAGCTGCTGCTGCATGCTGCGATCCGAAATCAAAAAGCGGGTTTGTCGCTGAGGTCCTGCAGGTTTTTCTGCAATTGCTCGCTCATCGGCAGACCCAGGGCCACGTTCCTCGGGGCAATGGGCTGCATGAACCACTTGTCATACAGCCTGGCGAACGCGCCCGACTTCATCATGTCGCCGATCACGCCATCGACCAGCTGCTTGAACTGGGGGTCGTCCTTGCGCAGCATGCAGGCATAGGGCTCGACCTGCAGCGAGTCGGCCACCACCTCGAAGTCCCCGGGGTTCTTGGCCGTGGGGATCAGGCCGAAGAGCAGGATGTCGTCCATGCCGAAGGCCGCGGCGCGGTCGTTCTCCACCAGCAGAAAGCCGTCCGCATGGTCCTTGGCCATGACGATGTTCATGCCCCAGGCCTTGTCGGCATTGGCCTTGCGCAGCACCTGCAGGTTGGTGGTTCCCGTGGTGATGGCCACGGTCTTGTCCTTGAGGTCGACGTAGTTTTTGATGCCCGAGCTCTTCTTCACCAGCAGCCGCGTGCCCGTGTAGAAATGGTTGATGGCAAAGGCCACCTCCTTGCCGCGCACCGTGTTGTTGGTGGTCGATCCGCATTCCAGGTCGATGGTGCCGTTGGCCAGCAGCGGCATGCGGTTCTGCGAGGTCACGGCCTGCCACTGCACCTTCAGATCGGGCCGGTTCACCGCTTTCTTCACCGCCTCGGCCACGGCCTGGGACATCTCCACCGTCATGCCGATGGGCTTGCCGTTGTCCAGGTAGCTGAAGGGCACGGAGGACTCGCGGTAGGCCAGCGTGATGCGGCCGCTGTCGCGCACCTTGGCCAGCGTGTCGGCATGGGCCGCAGCCAGGCCTCCCAGGGCCAGGGCCGCGCACAGCGCGGTGGTGTGAAGTTGCATGCTTGTCTCCTCGTCTTTGGTGGATGTGCAGCCAGTGTAGGAAGGGCGGCGGCCTTTGCGGAATGACAATATCGGGCCGGTCCATGCCCGCCGGTTATGGGCTGTCGCCCTGCCCTGAGCAGCAGCCCCCGGCCATAACCTGCGTGCATGGCCCGTGTGCCAAATGCCATGGCCCGGCCTGCCGCGCGCGGCCTACAGTGCGGCTGCATGGAGAAACGATCAATGCATGTCTGCATCGTGGGCGCCGGCATCGTCGGCCTGGCAACGGCCTGGGCGCTGCAGCAGGCCGGCCACCGCATCACCGTGCTGGACCGCGCACCGGGCCCCGCCCAGGGCGCCAGCGGCGGCAATGGCGCGCAGCTGAGCTATTCCTACGTGCAGCCGCTGGCCGATCCCGGCATCTGGAAGATGCTGCCCCGCCTGCTGCTGGAAAAGGATTCGCCGCTGGCCTTCCGCCTGCGCGCCGACCCCGCGCAATGGGCCTGGGGACTGCGCTTTCTGGGCTCCTGCAATGCCCATGCCTCGGCCGAAGGCACGCGCGCCCTGCTGGCCCTGGCCGCCGAAAGCCGCCAGGCCTTCGAGTCGCTCCAGGCCGACGAAGCACTGGCCTGCGACCTGCACACGCCGGGCAAGCTGGTGCTCTACCCCACCCAGCAGGCGCTGGATGCCGCCGCGCAGCAGGTGGCACTGCAGGCGGGCCTGGGTGGCGCGCCGCAGCGCATCGTCAACGCCGCCGAAGTGGCGCACATCGAACCCGCGCTCGCCCGCTACGCCCAGCGCATTGCAGGCGCCGTGCACACGCCCAGCGAGGCCGCAGCCGACTGCCGCCTGCTGTGCGAACAACTGGCCGCCCGGCTCACCGCACGCGGCGCCGAACTGCGCTACGGCGTGGAGCTGCAGGGCTTCGAGCGCGAAGGCGACGCCATCACCGGCCTGCGCACCGCCGCAGGCCCGTTGCCGCTGCATGCCGACCACTACGTGCTGGCCAGCGGCTGGGAAAGCGCGGTCCACGCGCGCCAGCTGGGCCTGCGCATTCCCGTCTACCCGCTCAAGGGCTACAGCATCACCGCCGATGCCGCCGCGCAGCTGCCGCACGCCGCGCCCCGGGTCAGCGTCACCGACACCGCACGCAAGGTCGTCTTCGCACGCATCGGCGAACGCCTTCGCGTGGCCGGCATGGTGGAGATCGTGGGCCGGGACACGCGCACCGACCCGCGCCGCATCGCCAGCCTGCGCCGCTCCACGCAGGAGGTCTTCGCCGACCTGCCGCTGGACGGCAACCTCCACCCCTGGACCGGCATGCGACCCGCCACACCCACCGGCTTGCCCCTCACCGGCCGCCAGCGCGGCGGGCCGCGCAACCTGTGGCTGCAGACAGGGCATGGCGCGCTGGGGCTGACGCTGGCGTTCGGGTCGGCGCAGAGGCTGGTGGGGCAGATGGAGGAGGCCTGAAACCCGCAGGCCTCAACCAGCCAGCAACTCGCGCAAGGCCTTGCGCATTTCCTCGGTCATTGCCCGCGCCAGCACCGACCCCGGCCGCTGGGGCAGGCTGAGTGCATTCACACCCACCGTGATGCGCGGCAGCAGGGGAACGACATGGACCTTGCGGCGGTCGGCGGCCAGGGCGGTGCAGCCGTCCATGATGGCGGCGCCCAGGCCGTACTCGGCCATGGACAGGGCCGCGTGGTAGGTCTGCACGGTGACCACGGGCGACAGGCCCACGCCGTGCTCGCGGCAGGCCTGGCCCAGGCGCATGCCCAGCGGGTCGCGTGCATCGAGAGCGACCACAGGCAGCTCGGCCAGGTCCTTGAGCTCCATCCCCTCTTCGCGCACGCGCGAGGGCGGCAGCAGGCCCTTGGGCAGCACGCAGAACATGTCCACCTCGGCCAGCAGTTCATGCTCCAGCGCGGGCTGGCCCACGGAGCTGATGACGAAGCCCACGTCGGCCTCCTGCAGCAGCAGGGCCGAGACCACCTGGGGGGTGTGCAGCGCCTGCACATGGACCTGTACCTGGGGGTGGCGGCGCCGAAAGCCCGCCACGGCGCGCGGCAGCACCTCGCGGCTGAGCGCGAAGACGGTGAGCACGGTGAGCCGGTCCGCGGCCTGACCATGGCGCAGGTTGTCGGCCAGGCGCTGGACCTCGTCGAGCTGCTCGAACAGCTTCTCGATGTGGGGGAACAGCGCCAGCGCCTCATTGGTCGGCGTGAGCCGGCCGCGTGCGCGCTGGAACAGCGCAAAGCCCAGCTGCAGCTCCGCGTGCTGCAGGGTGCGGCTGACGGCCGGCTGGGTGATGTTGATCAGCCGTGCGGCAGCGCTGACGCTGCCGGTCTGCATGACGGCATTGAAGACCTCGATGTGGCGCAGGCGCATGGGCCGTCCTAAACGCGGGATTGGCGCGGGATTAGCGCAGGTTCAGTGCAGGTTCACTCTTCGGCGGTCTGTGCGCGGGCCATCCGCTCGCTCTTCCAGTAGACGTCGTCGCCGCCATCCATGCGGTTGAGCACGCGCGCCAGTACGAACAGCAGGTCCGACAGGCGGTTCAGGTATTGGCGCGGCGCGGGCCGCATGGCCTCGCCCTGCTCCAGCGCCACCACCATGCGCTCGGCGCGGCGTGCCACCGTGCGGCAGACATGGGCCTGGGCCGCGGCGCGGCTGCCGGCCGGCAGGATGAATTCCTGCAGCCGGGGCAGCTGCGCGTTGTAGTGGGCCAGCGCTTCATCGAGCTGCAGCAGGGCCTCGTCCTTGAGCAGTTCATAGCCGGGAATGGACAGCTCGCCACCGAGGTTGAACAGCTGGTGCTGCACATCGACCAGCAGTTCGCGCACGTCGTCGGGCAGGGCATCGCACAGCAGCAGGCCGATGTGGGAATTGAGCTCGTCCACATCGCCCATGGCGTGCGGGCGGCCGCTGTTCTTGGAGACGCGCGTGTTGTCGCCCAGGCCCGTGCTGCCGTCGTCTCCGGTGCGCGTGGCGATCTGTGTCAAACGGTTGCCCATGGGCGTTCTCCTTGGCGGTGCGGGGGTGGAAAGCCGGACCCGTAACGGCCCAACACCCAATTGTGCGTTACAGGCGGCACGCAAATGTTGTAGCAGGCAACAGCCGGCAAAAGTGCTGGCCCTGCTGCGCTGCAACAGGTGGAATGCAGTCATGTTCCACGTTCGACAAGGAGTTCGACACATGACCTCTCAACTGCGCAAAGTCTCTGGTTTTGAAATCCGCAGCGTGATGTTGTTCGCGGCCATTTCGCTGGGCAGCGTTGCTGCCATGGCGCAGACACAGGCACCTGCCGCGCCCCCGCCTCCCGCCGCCCAGATGGGACCTGCCGCTGGTGTGCAAAGTGCCCCCACCCCCGCTGGCACCAACGATGTCCAAGCCGCATTCGACCGCGCCGACACCAACAGGGACGGCAAGCTGAGCAAGAAGGAGGCCGAGGCCCTGCCCGCCGTGAGCAGCAATTTCGCCCAGATCGATGCCGACAAGAACGGATCGCTGTCGCGCGATGAATTCAGCAAGGCTGTCCAGCCGCGCTGACACCCGGATGCCTGGCGGCTGACCTACACGGTTGGGCGACAGGGCCGGTGGTATTCTTTCCAGTTCCCCCTGGAGAACACCGATGAACGCCCCTGTCGCCCCCGTCCGCCTGCAGCCTGACTTCGCTCAGCGCCCCATCCCTGAAGCCTTCCTCCAAGCCCTGGCCCAGCGTTTCGGCGCCCAGTGCTCCACGGCTTTGGTGGTGCGCGAACAGCACGGCCGCGACGAGGGCGCCATCCAGGCGCCCCCGCCTGCGGCCGTGGTCTTTGCCGAAAGCACGCAGGACGTGCAGGACGCGCTGAAGCTGGCCGACCAGCATGCCGTGCCGGTCATCCCCTACGGCGCAGGCTCCTCGCTCGAAGGCCATCTGCTGGCCGTCGAAGGCGGCATCAGCCTGGACCTGAGCCGCATGAACCGCATTCTCTCGGTCAACACCGAGGACCTGACGGTCACCGTGCAGCCCGGCATCACGCGCAAGCAGCTCAACGATGCCATCAAGGACACGGGCTTCTTCTTCCCCATCGATCCCGGCGCAGATGCCTCCATCGGCGGCATGACCGCCACGCGCGCCAGCGGCACCAATGCCGTGCGCTACGGCACCATGCGCGAGAACGTGCTGGCGTTGGAACTGGTCACGGCCAGCGGCGAACTGATGCGCACCGGCACGCGCGCCAAGAAAAGCAGCGCGGGCTACGACCTCACGCGCCTGATCGTGGGCAGCGAAGGCACGCTGGGCGTGGTCACCGAGATCACGGTGCGCCTGTACCCGCTGCCCGAGGCCGTGAGCGCGGCCATCTGCTCCTTCCCCAGCATCGAGGCCGCCGTGCGCACGGTGATCCAGACCATCCAGATGGGCGTGCCGATCGCGCGCGTGGAGCTGGTGGACGTGAACTCGGTGCGCATGGTCAACGCCTACAGCAAGCTCACGCTGCGCGAGGAACCCATGCTGCTGATGGAGTTCCACGGCTCGCCCACGGGCGTGAAGGAGCAGGCCGAGATGGTGCAGGACATTGCGGGCGAGTTCGGCGGCAACGCCTTCGAATGGGCCGAGCGTCCCGAGGACCGCACGCGATTGTTCACAGCCCGCCACAACGCCTATTTCGCGGCTGTCTCCAGCCGCCCCGGCTGCCGCTGCATCACCACCGATGCCTGCGTGCCCATCAGCCGCCTGGCCGATGCGCTGCTGGACTCGGTGCGCGAGGCCGATGACAGCGGCATTCCCTACTTCCTCGTCGGCCACGTGGGCGACGGCAACTTCCACTTCGGCTACCTGATCGACCCGGACAACGAGGACGAGCGCTCGCGCGCCGAGCAGCTCAACCACCAGCTGGTGTCGCGCTCCATTGCGCTGGGCGGCACCTGCACGGGCGAGCACGGCGTGGGCATCCACAAGATGGATTTCCTGCGCGAGGAAGCCGGCGACGGCGCGGTGCAGATGATGCGCTCCATCAAGCAGGCGCTGGACCCGAAGAACATCCTGAACCCCGGGAAAATCTTCAGCCTCTGAGTCCCTCCGCCGCGGCCTTCTCGCGCAGGAAGTCGATCAGCGTGGTGATGGCCCGCGTCTGGTAGTGGGACGGCATGTACAGCAGGTACTGGCGCGTGGCCAGAAAGTCCAGGCTGCCGGGCGGCAGCGGCAGGCGCTCAAGCGCGCCGCTGGCCAGTTCGGCCGCCACCATGTAGCGCGGCACCACGGCCACGCCCAGGCCCTGCAGCACGGCATCGCGCAGGAAGTGGAAGTTGGGCGACATCAGGCGCGGGCGTATGCGCAGCTCGGTGGGTCGGGCGCCGTTCATGCCCGCCGTGCGCAGCTTCTGGCCCGTGAGCGCCGAGGTGATCAGCGGCACGCGCTTGAGCGCCAGCAGCGAGTCGGGATGGCCATGCTGCGCCAGGAACTGCGGCGTGGCGCAGGCCTCGTAGAGCACATCGCCGAGCTTGCAGGCCACCAGGCTTTCAGGCGGCTCGGTCATCACGCGCACGGCGAAATCCACGGCGCCCTGCATCAGGTCCTCGATGTCGTTGTCAAAGATCACCTCCAGCGTGATGCCCGGGTGCATGCGCATGAACTCCGTCAGCCAGCCCGACATCTGCAGCTGGCCGTAGCCGCTGGGCACGCTCAGCCGCACGGTGCCCTGCAGGCTCTGGCCCAGGCTGTCCACCGACTCGTCCGCCGCCATGGCTTCCTGGCGTATCGCGCGGCCATGGGCATACAGGCGCAGGCCCAGCTCGGTGGGCTCGACCTGGCGCGTGGTGCGGCGCAGCAGCTGCTGGCCGATCTGGCGCTCGAACTGGTTGAGCCGGTGGCTGACATTGGCGCGGCTCATGCCCAGGCGCACGGCGGCGCGGCTCAGGTTGCCGGCTTCGATGATGTCCACCAGCAGGGACAGTCCGCCCAGATCCATTGTCAAACCTCAGTACACACAATGTCCATTTTTTAGCACGATTGTCAAAGTCCATAAACGAATGAAGAATGCGGGCCTGCCCGGGCTCTGGCCCGTGGCGGTTTTCGTGGTTCGACAAGGTTTCGCATGAGTGCTCTCCCCTCTTCCCTGCCGCTGGACGGCGTGCGCGTCCTGGATCTTTCGCGCGTGCTGGCCGGCCCCATGTGCGCCATGGCGCTGGCCGACCTGGGCGCCGATGTCGTCAAGGTCGAGCACCCGGGCCGCGGCGACGACACGCGCGACTGGGGCGTGCGCGTGGGCCAGCGCAACACCTCCTACTTCAACAGCGCCAACCGCAACAAGCGCTCGGTCACGCTGGACCTGCAGGCCGAAGAGGGCCTGCGCATCGCACGCGAGCTGGCGGCCGACAGCGATGTGGTCATCCAGAACTTCAAGGTCGGCGGCGCCGAGAAGCTGGGCCTGGGCTACGAGCAGCTGTCGCAGCTGAACCCGCGCCTGGTGTACTGCTCCATCTCGGGCTACTCGCGCAGCGGCCCCGAGGCCACGCGGCCCGGCTACGACCTGGTGGTGCAGGGCGAGTCCGGCATCATGGCCATGAACGGCGAGCAGGGCCAGGGCCCGCTGAAGTTCGGCGTGGCCGCCGTGGACATGTTCACGGGCATGTACTCGGCCCAGGCCATCCTGGCCGCGCTCTACGAGCGCGAGCGCAGCGGGCGCGGCCGCCATGTGCAGATGGCCCTGTACGACTGCGGCCTGATGATCACCAGCTACTACGGCATGGAGGCCTTGCTCAAGGCCGGCGACCCGCCCAAGTTCGGCAACGCCCATCCGTCCATCGTGCCCTACGGCGTGTTCGAGGCGGCAGACGGCCCGCTGGTCATCACCGTGGGCAACAACGGCCAGTTCCAGCGCTTTTGCACCGACGTCATCGCCAAGCCCGAGTGGGCCGCCGACGAACGCTTTGCCACCAATACCGCACGCTCGGCAAACCGCGATCTGCTGATGCCGCTGGTGCAGGCCGAGCTGCTGCGCTTCACGCGCGCCCAACTGCTCGAATGCCTGACGGCCGCGCAGATTCCCTGCGGCGAGGTGCTGGGCCTGTTCGAGGCCCTGAACTCGCAGCGCACGGCCGACGCCGGCCTGCTGCACCGCTTCGAGGACAGCGAGGCCGGCAGCCAGTCCGTGCTGGCCCCGCCCTATGCGCTGGACGGCCAGCGCCTGCCCGTGCGCCGCCCGCCGCCGCACCAGGGCGAACACACCGACGAGGTGCTGCAGCAGCGCCTGGGCCTGGACGAACAGGCCCGCGCCGCACTGCGCGCCAAAAACATCATCTGAGAGCGCGCAGACGTTCCCACCCAGACCGCTCCACGGCTCTCATTTCCACCCCTTCCCGCTTGAGGAGACATATGACTTCCACCCCCTTCCAGGCCTCGCGCCGCCAGATCCTTTCCGCCGCCTGCGCCACCGCCATCGCCACGCTGGCTCCCACCGCCCGGGCCCAGAGCCAGTGGCCCGACAAGCTGATCAAGCTGACCGTGGCCTTCCCGCCCGGCGGCCCCACCGACACGGCCGCGCGCATCGTCGCGCAGCGCCTGACCGAGCGCCTGGGCCAGACCATCGTCATCGACAACCGCCCCGGCGCCTCGGGCTCGGTGGGCACGGCGGCCTTCATCAAGTCGCAGCCCGACGGCTACTCGCTGTCCATGTTCGGCATGCCCGCGCTGCTGGCGCCCATGCTGTTCAACAACAACCTGTACGACGTGCGCAAGGACTTCCTGCCCGTGGCCACGGTCTATGACCTGCCCATGGCCATCGTCATCAACCCGCGCGAGCTGCCGGACGTGACCAACCTGCAGCAACTGATCGAGCATGCCAAGAAGGCCAAGCCGGCGCTGAACTACACCAGCTCGGGCACGGGCAGCTTCGGCCATCTGTCCATGGAGCAGCTCAAGGACCTGGGCGGCTTCGACATGCAGCACGTGCCGTACCGCGGCAGCGCGCCGGCCGTGACCGACCTGATCGGCGGCCAGATCGCCGTGATGTTCGCCGACGTGGTCGCCGCCCTGCCGCACATCCAGGCAGGCAAGCTGCGCGCCATTGCCGTCAGCTCGCAAAAGGCCAAGCAGCTGCTGCCCAATGTGAAGTCGGTGGCCGAGCAGGGCTTCCCCGGCTTCGACGCCGACACCTGGGGCGGCCTGATCGCCCCGCTGAACACGCCTCCCGCCGTGGTCCAGCGCCTGAACCAGGAGCTCAAGCTCATCCTGGCCGAGCCCGAGCTGCAAAAGAAGATGCTGGCCGCAGGCGCCATCGCCACCTACCAGGACGGCGCAGCCATGAAGGCACGCCTGAATGCCGACTTCACGCGCTGGAGCAAGATCGCGAAAGACAAGAACATCTCTTCGCAGTAAAGAACACAGAGCGCCCCACGATGAGCCTTCAGGGCATGCCGCAAGGCATGCCCTTTTTTACGGCCGCAAATGCTCGGCGCCTGCTGTTCACTCCCGTATGGCCGCGCCTGCGGCGTGGTGGTTGCGGGGTTGCAGTCCTGCCGAAGGACAGGACTGCTTCGTCAACTGACTCGCTGCGGTTGTCTGAGCGGAGTTCACGCAGTGAACGCAGCGAGTTCCGCAGCGAACCCCGCAACCGCCACGACGCAGGTTGCCCCGCAGCGAAGCGAAGGGGTCGCGGACATTCGGGTCTGTACGTGTCAAGGACATGGGTAACAACTCAGCTCACAGACATGGGTAACACTTCAAGCTCACATAGTCCTTCTGGGGTCCTCGCACATCCTCTTCGTTGAAGCAGCCCAGTCGCACCGGCCCCAGATACACATCCCACTGGCCAGCGGCCACCTCCTGCATCCCGATCCACTGCCCCGCCAGCAGGTAGCCTATGTAGACCCGCAGCGCTCGCCAGTAGATCAGGCCGTTGTGGCTGACTCGAACTCGTTCCCAATGCTTCGGGTACTGCAGCTCGGGTAGCTTTGAGGGGTATGGCCTGGTCGAGTCGCTGTAATGCTGGGCCGGCATGCTTTGCTGCAAGGCCTCATGCGGGCGCTGCTGGTTGTAGTGCTCCACAAAGGCATCGAGCTGCATCTGCAATGCCGCTTTGTCCGCCGCAGGCTCTTTGCCTAGGGCATGCTTGAGCGTGCGGTGCATCCGCTCGTGGCGACCGTTTTGCTGTGGCTTGCCCCTCTCGATGCGCTCCGGCCTGATGCCCAGCCTTATCCACCATATCGCCAGGCGTGACAGGCCCGCCACGCCAGTAGTCGCGAACGGCGGACCGTTGTCACTGCGTATGCGCTCGGGCAGTCCGTATTGCCGAAACACTTGTTCAAAGCTGCGTTTGGCATCCTCGTAGTTGGGGCTGTCGTAGACATGCACGGCCAGCAAATAGCGGCTGGCGTGGTCCATGATGGTCAATGGATAGCACCAGTGACCATCGGCTGTCTTGAACTGGCCTTTGTAGTCTGCACTCCACACCCCATTGGGCTGCTTGCTCGTTCGCAAGGGCTGGGCCGTAGGCACCGAGCGTCTGCGTACACGCCTGCTGCAAACAAGCCCCTCAGCCTTCAGCACGTTGTAGATGGTGGTTTTGCTGGGTGTCTCCTGTGGGCCCCAACGCTGCAGGAGCAAGGCGTGCAGCTTCTTGGGCCCCATCTGTGACCTTTGCTGCGTGCGCAGCTCAATGATGGCCCGGCGCTGTGCATAGCTGATCGCCTGATTGTTCCCGTGGGGCCTGCGACTGCGTTCTTGCAATCCATCCATGCCCAGTTGGCGGTAACGCTCAACCCACTTGTAGGCCGTCTTGCGGCTGATGCCGTAGCGCCTGCACAGCTCGCTCAGCGGCACACCACCGCGCAGGTGGTCGGCTATGAAGAGCAGTTTCTCGTCCATGGGTGCGCACTCCTTCCAGGGCATGGTGATCGCTCCTTGGCTGCTGTTGGCTCCAGCTGCCAAGCTTGGATCTGTTACCCATGTCCTTGTACTGATGTGTCACCTATGAGTGTGAGTCGTACCGGGTCGCCTTCTTTGACCTGACCTTTCTTGGCGAAACAAGAAAGGGCAGTCGGCTGCCGGGCCGAAACCCGGCCTCGAAAAACAACCACCCGGCAGGGTCAGAAAAAGCGACTCAAGCCACCGTCTGGCTTTGGCTTAACGCAGGAGTGCAGCCTGATAGCCGACCCTTACTTGGAAAGATCCATGATCATGCGCGTGGCCAGGTACAGGCGCGGCACGATGGTGTTCAGCTGCACATACTCCGCATCATTGGAGTGCGCGCCGTAGCCGCTCAGGCCAAAGCCCTCGATGACGGCACCCTTGGCCTTGAGCGCCGCAAACGCCGCGTCGGTGCCGCCGCCCGTGGCCTTTTCCATCACGCTCATCTTCAGGCCCAGCTCATCGCTGTAGATGGTCTGCGCCTGTTTGGCCAGGCTGCGCGAGGCCTCGTTTGCCTCCAGCGGCGGGCGGCGCACTTCGAACTTGAGCTGCACCTTGCTGGCGTCCAGCAGCTTGTGGCCCACCTTGGCCTGCATGGCCTGCTCCAGCGCCGTGAAGTCGGCCACGCGCAGCGCGCGGGCGTCGGCCTGGGCCGTGGCCTCGGCGGGAATGACGTTGCGGTTGGTGCCGGCCTTGGCCACGGTCCAGTTGAGCTTGAGGCCGGTCTCGGGCTTGGACAGGTCCTTCATCTGCAGCAGCTGGTGCGACAGCTCGTACAGCGCGTTCACGCCGTCCTCGGGCTTGGCGCCCGCGTGCGAGGCCTTGCCCTCGACCTTGAGGTAGGCCGCGCCGATGCCGCTGGTGGCCAGGCGCACGCCGCCGTCGGTGCCGCCGCCTTCGAACGAGAAGACCGCATCCTGCTCGGCGCCCATGCGCGTGATGGTGCTGCGCGCGCCGGGCGAGCTGATTTCCTCGTCGCTGTTCATCAGCACGGTCAGCGTGCCGTAGTTGTCGAAGCCCAGCTGGCGCAGCATGGCCACGGTGTGCAGGATCAGGGCCACGCCCTGCTTGTCGTCGGCAATGCCCAGGCCGTAGGCGCGCTCGCCGTCGATGCGAAACGGCTGGTCCTTGAGCATGCCGCGCAGGTAGACCGTGTCCATGTGGGCGATCAGCATGATGCGGCTGCTGCCCTTGCCCTTGAACTCGGCATGCACCATGGGACCGATCTTCTCGGGCGTGTCACCCAGCCGGTAGACGTCGGTGGGCTGCAGGATCTCGACCTTGCCGCCCTGCTCGCGCAGCTTGCCGGCCACGTAGTTGGCGATCTGCTCCACGCCCTCCATGTCCTTGCTGCCTGACTCGATGTGCACCAGGTCGCGCAGCGTGTCCAGCAAGGGCTGCTGGTGCTTTTGCGCCAGCGCCTGGATATCAGCCTTGGGCGCAGCCAGGGCACTGCCGGACAGGCCGGCCATGGCAAGGGCCAGCGCCAGCGGGGCGCTGCGGAACATGAGGGAAAGCGGTGCGAAGGCGGAACGCATGGACAGGTCTCCTGTGTTGAAAAAGTTGTGCCTGCACGATAGCAGGCGCCGCGCAGGGCGCACGCAATTGCCGTGCCTGTTTTGTCCATCTCACTGCCCAAAGCAAAGGCCCCGCAAGCCTTGGCTTGCGGGGCCTTGTGGGGAGCGAGACCCGGGATCAGCCCGCGCTCAGCGCCATGCCGCCCTTCTTGCTCACGCCATCGCCCACGACCACGGCCGACACCACGCTCAGCACCAGGGCAATGGCCGATCCGTAGAACACGCCGTGGCTCATGCCGTGGTCCAGCATGTAGCCGAACACAGGGGCTGCCAGGCAAAAGCCCAGGTCCAGGCCCGAATACACCGTGCCGTAGACGCGGCCGGTGGCGCCGGGGGGCGCGGCGCGCTTGATCAGCATGTCGCGCGAGGGGCCGGCCAGGCCCGTGCCCAGGCCCGCGATGGAGGCCACGGCCACGGCCGCCATGGCCGGCAGCCAGCCCGTGCCGACCAGAAACAGCGCAACGCCCGAGCCCAGCATGCAGATGGAAATCACCTTCTCCAGCCGCTGCACACGGCCCACGAGGAAGCCGCCGGCCAGCATGCCTGCCGCGCCGCAGAGCATGTAGCCCGTGACGATCAGCGCCGTCACGCTCAGCGGCAGTCCGTACATGGACTGCATGGCGGGGCTGGCAAAGCTCTGGATGGCGCTGAGCGCGCAGGTGCTCCAGAAGAAGAACGAGAAGCACAGCCAGACCGAGGGCAGCTTCAGGAAGGCCATGGGATGCTCCTGCGGCACGGCGGCCGCAGCGGCGCGCGCTGCGGGGGCCTGGGCATCGGCCGCACGGTCGTCCAGCGCCTCGCGGTTGAGCACCATGATGGTGAGGATGACGGCGGCCAGGGCCGCGCCGCACAGGCAGGCCAGGCGCCACGAGCCCGTGGCCGTGGTGATGCCCGCCATGAACAGCGGCGCCAGCGCCCAGCCGATATTGCCCGACAGGCCGTGCACCGAGAACGCATGGCCGATGCGCTTGGCCGACACGCGCTTGTTGAGGATGGTGAAGTCCACCGGGTGGAAGGGCGCATTGCCCAGGCCCGCGAAGAAGGCTGCCAGCAGCAGCATTCCATAGCCCTGTGCCAGGCTGGCGACCACGCCCGCCACGGTGAAGCTGCCCAGCGCCGCAAACAGAATGGGGCGCGCACCAAAGCGGTCCACGGCAAAGCCGGCCATGGCCTGTCCCACACCGGAGACCACGAAGAACAGCGACACCATCACGCTGAGTTCGGCATAGCTGTAGCCGAACTCGGCGATCAGCCACGGGAACAGCGGCGGCAGCAGCAGGTGGAAGAAATGCGAGGAACCATGCGCCAGGCCGATCAGGCCGATGGTGCGCACATCGCTGCGCAGCGGGTCCGGAGCCACGGCGTCCGGCATGGAAGAAGAAGAGGCGGTCATGGGCCGCATCTTAGGCAGCAGCGTTTCGTCTTGTATGCGATAGTCTGCCAACTTCTGTCGCAAACATGCCAAAGCCTGTCTCCACGCCCGGCACCCCTGCCCACACCCTTGCCGACCCTTCTGCCGACACCCTGCCCAGCGCCTGCCCCGCAGCCGCACTGCGGTCGGTGCGCAGGGCCCGGCCGATGGAGCCGGTCGAGGCCCTGCATCCGCACCTGTTCGTGCCCACGCCCCAGCGCCCCGTGCGCGCCAAGCAGCATCGCCTGTCGGCACGCACGCGCGTCATACCGCACAGCCACAGCTGGGCACAGATCGCCATCTCGCTGGACGGCGTGCTGCACCTGTCGGCGCCCCAGGGCACGCTGATCGCCCCACCCTCCAAGGCCGTGTGGATTCCGCCCGGCCTGGTCCACGCCGTGGCCATGGTCGAGGAAGCCGATCTCGTCTCCATCTACGTGCTGCAGGACGATCCGGCCCAGGGCCCCGTACTGCCGGACCTCCCGTCCTGCGGCGTGGCCTGCAACCCGCAGGACTGGGCACGCTGCCGCGTGCTGGAGGTTTCGCCGCTGATGCGCGAGCTGATCACGGCCCTGCCCAAGCAAAGCGATGACCAGCCCGCCCCGGACGCCGCCACCCTGCAGCGCGAGCACCATCTGAGCGCCCTGCTGCTGGAAGAACTGCGCCGCGCCAGCGAAGTCCACCTTGGCGTGAACATGCCCCAGGACAAGCGGCTGCGCATGCTCTGCGAGGCCGTGGTGGCCGACCCCACCCAGCACGAGAGCCTGGCCGACTGGGCGGCAGACACCGGCGCCAGCCCGCGCACCGTGGCCCGGCTGTTCCAGCAGCAGCTGGGCTGCAGCTTCACCACCTGGCGCCAGCAAGTGGTGCTGGCCCATGGCCTGAGCCTGGCCGCGCGCGGCCTGCCCATACAGCAGATCGCCGCCGAGCTGGGCTACAGCCCCAGCGCCTTCAGCGCCATGGTGCACCGCACGGTGGGCATGCCTCCGGCACGGTTCTTCGGGCAGCAGGCCGGTTCCGCTGCCCACAGGGTCGGAACAGGCGCTGTATCGCGGCCGACCAGGGAATGACAGGGAGCCATCGCCTCTTCGCGATAGCTGATCCGATATAGGGTTTGCCGATGGGCCGGCCATGGAATGCGGCGGCGCCCTGCGTGCTCTTATGCCGCATGATCTCCACCGCCGAGTCGCGCTACAACCAGTGGGTGCGCGAGCACTACCGATTCCTGCTGCGCAGCGCCTGGGCGCTGACCGGCTCGCGCGCGCTGGCCGAGGATGTGGTGCAGGACTGCTTCACCAGCGCCTGGCGCTTTCGCCACCAGCTGCGCGAGGCCGCAATGGCACGGGCCTGGCTGTTCCAGATCATGCGCCGCCATGCCTTCCGGCACCTTGCGCCATCGGCCCATCTGGTCAGCGATGACGAGGCGCTGGACCAGCATCCCGCCCCCTCCCCCTCGCCTTCGGCGCTGGACGACCGGCTCGACGTGGTCAAGGCGCTGGCGCGCATCGCGCCCATCCACCGCGAAGTGCTGGTGCTCTATTACTTCGACGACATGCCCACGGCCCAGATGGCCGAGGCCCTGGACATTGCGCCGGGCACGGTGCTGTCGCGCCTGTCACGCGCCCGCGATGCGCTGAAGGCGGCGCTGGAGCAGGCGGCCCCGGCGCCTGCGCCAGAGACTGCCAGCGTGATTCCGCTGCGCCCCACCCCGCTGCGCCCCACCCGATACCAAGGCTTGAAATGACTGCCCCGGACACGACCGACGAATCGGCCTTCGACCTGCGCGCACGCGCCGAACTGGCCCTGGCCTTCGACCCCGGACCGCACGGCGAGCCGCCCGCCCATCTGCTGCGCCACACGCCCTGGCATGCGCGCAGCGGCGTGCGCCGGCTGATCGCCGCGCTGCTGGTGGGCAGCTCGGCCGCCACCGCCGTGTTCGCCATGCGCCCGCCCGAGCTGGTGCGCGCCGCCATCGAGCACGAGTACTACGAGCGCACGCTGCGCGGCAGCTTCATGCCCGAAGCCGAGGTCGCGCGCCGCATGGACCTGCCGGCCGGCGAGAAGCTGCCCGGCTACACCCAGCTGATGCGGCCCTGCGACATCGACGGCACGCGCGCCTACCACCTGACCACCTTCTTCGAGAAGGGCGGCATCGTCACCGTGCTGGCCTTCGACCAGCCCCAGCGCCTGGCCGATGGCCAGGGCTGGTGGGCCAACATGCACTGGCAGGTCGTTCGCTCGCGCGAAGGCCGGCCGCTGGTGCTGGTGGCCCAGAAGAAACAGGCCCTGGCCGTGGCCAGCAAGGCCCTGGGCACCCCTGCCCCATGAGATGCCCCATGACAACCACCACGAGGAGACACCCATGAACCACTTGCCGACATCCCCCACCTCCCCCGCGCGCCGCAGCCTGCTGGCCGGCAGCGCCAGCGCACTGGCCGCCGCAGGCCTGGCCGGCCTGCACCAGGGCGCACTGGCCCAAGCCCAAGCCCAAGCCCAGGCACCCGCAGCTGCGGCAGCACCGGCGGCCAAGCCCCTGCCCGGCTACGCGGGCTGGAAGAAGGCCGATGCCCTCATCGTCCACAGCTCCACCACCATAGAGACGCGGCGCGGCGCCTTCGGCACCAGCGTGATCACGCCCAGCGACCAGCTCTATGTGCGCAACAACCTGCCCACGCCGCCCGAATCCATCGTGGCCGACCGCGATGCCTGGCAGCTGCAGGTGGAGGGCGTACGCCAGCCCCGCAGCCTCAGCGTGCGCGAGCTCAAGTCCCTGGGACTGGAGACCGTGGCCATGGTGCTGCAGTGCTCGGGCAATGGCCGGGCCTTCTTTCCCAGCAAGCCCAGCGGCACGGCCTGGACCGTGGGTGCGGCCGGCTGCGTGGTCTGGAGCGGCGTGCCCGTGCGCGAGGTGGTCAAGGCCCTGGGCGGTGTGTCAGACGGCGGTCTCTACATGACCGGCACGGGCGGCGAGGTGCTGCCTGCGGGGCTGGACCTCAAGAGCGTCATCGTCGAGCGCTCGGTGCCGCTTTCGGCCATGGAAGACGCCCTGCTGGCCTGGGAGATGAACGGCGAGCCCATCCCGCTGGCCCACGGCGGGCCGCTGCGCCTGATCGTGCCCGGCTACACGGGCGTGAACAACATCAAGTACATCAAGCAGCTGGCCTTCACGCCGCGCGAGAGCGAGGCCCACATCATGTCCCACGGCTACCGCATCTCGCCACCCGGCAGCAAGGGCGACCCGAGCCAGCCCTCGGTGCAGGAGATGAGCGTCAAGTCCTGGATCAACTCGCCCCTGCCCGAGGACGGCGGGCAGGCCGCCGGCCTGGTGCAGATCCACGGCGTGGCCTTTGGCGGCATGGACGCCGTCAAGGGCGTGGAGGTGTCCACGGACGGCGGCAAGAGCTGGCAGGCCGCGCGCCTGATCGGCCCCGACCTGGGCAAGTACGCCTGGCGCCAGTTCGTGCTGCAGGCGCGCCTGCCCAAGGGCACGCATGTGCTGGCCAGCCGCGCCACCGACGCGCGCGGCCGGGCCCAGCCCGAGACGCGCGGTGAAAACCAGAGTGGCTACAACAACACCAGCTGGGCCGACCACGCCGTGACCGTCACCGTGGCCTGAGCACGGCCCGCGCGCTCATCCCGCCACCCCTTCTCTTCACTCCCGTCACTTCCCGCACACGGCGCCAGACCGTGGCGGGCCCGTACCCCCATTGCCATGTTCACGATGAAACACCTGATCCACACTGCCCTGCTGGGCAGCACTTTGCTCGGCAGCGCGCTGCTGTCCGCCCCCGCCTTTGCCGATGAAGCGGCCCAGATGGCCCTGGGCAAGAAGCTGTTCGCCACGGCCACGCCCGCCTGCGCGCTGTGCCACACGCTCAAGGACGCGGGTGCCGAGGGCGCCATCGGCCCCGTGCTCGACGAGCTCAAGCCCGACGCCGCGCGCGTGGCCCGTGCCCTGCGCGACGGCATAGGCGCCATGCCCTCGTTCAAGGCCACGCTCAGCGAGGCCGATATCGCCGCGCTGTCGCTCTATGTGAGCAAGGCCAGCGCGAAGAAGTAGGCGCCACGCACAGCCGTCACCGGCGTTCCTGCAGTTCCCGCCGCGCCTTTTCGTAGGGCGTCTCCTCGGGCTCGGGCACATGCACCACGGCCTCGCCGGCACCGCCCAGCGGCATGCGGTAGACCCAGAGGCTATGCCGGCCCGGGCCCTGGCGCTGCCAGGAGGGCTCCACGCCGGGCAGCGCAAAGTCCAGGCTGACCAGCCAGGCGCCCTCAGGCAGCTCCGTGGCGGCCTTGACGGCCGCACGGCCCATGCTTTCGGGGCGCTGGAACAGGTAGACCATCTGGTAGCCGCTCCAGTCGGCCAGCCAGATATCGGCGCGGCGCACGCGGGCCCAGGGGCAGCGCAGCGCGCACAGCCAGCGCAGCGGCCAGCTCCACTCCATGCCGTTGAGCCGCGCCTGCGGGTACTGCCCGCGCAGCGCGCGCAGGCCGTCACCCAGGCCGCAGCCGGCATCGAGCACGGCGGCGCCATCGGGCAGCGGCGCGGCATCGGCCAGGCCTTGCAGCGCATCGGTCGGCGTGGGAAACAGCGGCGCATCGCGCCAGGCGTTGAGCGGGTAGACCAGGGTGAGCAGGCCCAGCGCCGCCAGCCACAGCCAGGGGCTGATGGCGGCCAGGCCGCCCGGCCCCCACAGCATCAGGCAGGACAGCGGAAAGCCCGCCGCCACGGCCAGGCGCCGCCACCAGGGCGTGGCCAGCAGGCTGGCGAGCACGCCCAAAAAACAGGCCGCCAGCCAGGCGGCCAGCGGCCCTAGAGTCGATTGCAGCGCGGCGTAGACAAGCCAGGCGCCCGCCCAGGCAAGAAGGGCCGAGGCCGGCCAGGGAAGGCGCCGCATCATGCGCGCCCTCCGGCCGGGAGCCGCTTATTGCTGTTGCAGTGCTTGCGAGGTGGCACGGTCGAGGCGGCCGGTCTGCGGCAGGCTCTGGTCGCGCTGGAACTCGCGCAGGGCGTTCTGGGTGTTCTTGCCCATGGAGCCGTCAGGCGTGCCTGCGGTGTAGCCCAGGGCATTGAGCTTTTGCTGCGCGGCGCGCAGCGACATGCCGGCGGCATTGGCGCCCGGAGCCGATGTCTGCGACGGTGCGGCACCGCCGTCCACGCCCAGGCGTCCACCGCCGCCCAGGCCCTGGCCCTTGACGGTCTGCGCCTTGTAGTTGCGCAGCGAGCGCACCATCTGGTTGTAGGCGTCCATGAAGGCGGCGGCGATCACCTTGCCTTCGGCCGTGCGCGTGTAGCCGCCCAGCGAGGCGCCGGCGGAGCCGCCGAACAGCGCGCCCATGCCGCCCCAGTCGGTCTTGGAGGACGAGCCTTCGGAAGCCGACACCTGCACGCCCGAGCGGTTGTCCACCAGGGCCAGCATGACCGAGGCCTCGCGCGTCTTGGTGGCCGCAGCCAGCGCGCCGAAGATGCCGCCTGCGCGGCCGCCGATGGCACCGCCCATGCCGCCGGCATCGCTCTGGTTGAAGATCACTTCGGGGGACAGGCCGTAGTCGGAGGCCACCATCTGGCCCTTGCCCAGGTTGCTGCCGCCGCGCATTTCGCCCGAGTCCATCAGCGCGCGCTCACGCGCCATGGCACCCATGCCGGCCGCGCCGCGTTCCACGACGATGAAGCAGTTGGACTGCTGGATCATCAGGCGCAGCAGCTGCGAGGTGGGCGGCAGGCGGTACTGCTGGGTGAGGATGGTGTACCAGCCCGCGGTCTGGTTCTCGACCAGGGAGATGGTGCCCAGCGAGGAGTCGCAGCGCTCCAGCTCGGTGTTGGCGTTCTCGGCGCTGGCACCGCCTGCGGCGCCCGTGGCCACGGTCTTGGCTTCGGGCGAGCCCATGCGCATGTCGGTGGTCACGCAGCCGGTCAGCGCCACGGCAGCGATGGCAGTCAGGGCAAGATACTTCTTCACGTTGTAATCCTCTTGGTCTGGTCTAGGTGAATCAGCGCCAGGGCAATGGGCATCCACGCACTGGCAGCGTCGCCAGTCAGCGATTACACACAATTACCCCGCATAACAGCGCGCAAATATACCGGGATTCACCCTTGCGAAAAAGCGCTGCTTTGCTGGAGAACGACAGATCACAGACGGTTACAAGCTGTTGTCATCACTCGGGTGCATCGCCGCGCAAACGTTCGATCAGCCCGTTGAGCGCATCGAGCGAGCCGAACTGGATCGCCACTTCGCCCATTTCCTGCAGCTTGCCGCCACGGCGCACGGACTTCTTGATGCGCACTTCGACATCGGCCATGAGCAGGTCGGACAGCTCTTCTTCCACGCGCTTGATGTCGCGCGACTTGCCGTCCTTCTTGGACTTCTGGCGCACCAGGCTGAAGTCGGCGCCGATCTTCTTGACCAGGGCCTCGGCCTCGCGCACCGACAGCTTCTTGGCCGCGATCTGGTTGCCGGCCGTGATCTGGGCCGCGCGGTCCAGCGACAGCAGGGCGCGCGCATGGCCCATGTCGATGTCGCCGGCCATGAGCATGGTCTGCACCGGGTCGGCCAGGTTGAGCAGGCGCAGGATGTTGGTGGCCGCGCTGCGCGAGCGGCCCACGGCCTGGGCCGCCTGCTCGTGCGTGAGGCCGAATTCCTTGACCAGGCGCGACAGGCCCTGGGCCTCTTCCAGCGGGTTGAGGTCCTCACGCTGGATGTTCTCGATCAGCGCCATGGCGGCGGCGGCCTCGTCGGGCACCTCGCGCACCAGCACCGGCACCTCGGCCAGGCCGGCGATGCGGGCCGCACGGAAGCGCCGCTCGCCCGCGATGATTTCGTACTTGCCGGCGTGGTCGCCCTTGGCCAGGCGGCGCACCAGGATGGGCTGCATGATGCCCTGGGCCTTGATGCTTTCGGCCAGCTCGTAGAGCGCGCCCTCGTCCATGTGGGTGCGCGGCTGGTACTGGCCGGGCACCATGACGTCGAGCTGCAGGATGCTGGGCAGGCCGGTCTCGGCCACCGGGCCGCCGCCCTCTTCCTTGTCGTGGACCTTGGGTCCGAGCAGGGCTTCCAGCCCGCGTCCCAGTCCCTTGGGTTTCTTGGTCACCATGGTGTTGTCCTTGTCAAAGCGATGCCAGCAGCGCGTGTCCGCTGTCCCAGTCGCCCAGCCCGCTGGCCGTGTTGAGATGGCCCGAAGGCCCTGCGTCGACGAAGCGTGCGCCCCAGGCATCGGCCATGGCTTGCACGCGCTGGGCGCTGCAGTAAATGTCGTTGTCGCTGCCGACCACGATGGAGGCAAACGGCAGGCGCTGCATCATCACGGGCGACCAGCCGGGCAGTTGCTCGCGCAGCTGGGGCTGCTCGGTATCGCCGGGGGCGACCAGCAGCGCGCCGCGCACCTTGCGGGCGGCCAGCGGCGAATGCGCCGCCCACCAGGCCACAAGGATGCAGCCCAGGCTGTGCGCCACCAGCACCACGGGGCGCGGCGCGTCGAGCACCGTCTCCTGCAGCCTGGCGCTCCAGTCGCCGCGCAGCGGGCGGTCCCAGTCGTTTTGCTCCAGGCGGCGGTAGCCGTGGCGCTGCTCCCAGCGGCTTTGCCAGTGATCGGCGTCCGAGTTCTGCCAGCCGGGCAGCAGCCAGACGTCCTCGGCGGCCCACCCGGTCGGCACGCCCTGCCCTGCCGCTTCATGTGAACCTTGCATGGCTACATCTTCTTGATGCGGCGCACCATCTCGTGCGCGAAATCGATGAAGGCCTTGCTGCCCTTGGCGCCCGGGTCGAAGACCACGCCGGGCACGCCATAGCTGGGCGCCTCAGCCAGGCGCACGTTGCGCGGGATGACGGTGTCGAACACCTTGTCGCCGAAGTGCTCCTTGAGCTGGTCGCTGACCTGCTGCTGCAGCGTGGTGCGCGGATCGAACATCACGCGCAGCAGGCCGATGATCTGCAGGTCGGGGTTCATGTTGGCGTGCACCTGCTTGATCGTGTTGACCAGGTCGGTCAGGCCTTCGAGCGCGAAGTACTCGCACTGCATGGGCACGACCACGCCATGGGCCGCGCACAGGCCGTTCAAGGTGAGCATGGACAGGCTGGGCGGGCAGTCCACCAGCACGAAGTCGTAGTCGGCATCGACCGCCTTGAGGGCGCCCTTCAGGCGATCGTTGCGGCGCTCCAGGGTGACCAGCTCGATCTCGGCGCCGCTGAGTTCGCGGTTGGCGCCCAGCACGTCGTAGCCCACGGCATCGGAACGCACGGCGGCTTCCTTGACGCTGGCGTTCTCCAGCAGCACGTCATAGACCGACAGCTCCAGCGCACGCTTGTCCACGCCCGAGCCCATGGTGGCATTGCCCTGCGGGTCCAGGTCGATCATCAGCACGCGCTGGCCGACCTTGGCCAGGCCCGCTGCAAGGTTGACGGCGGTGGTGGTCTTGCCGACCCCGCCCTTTTGATTGGCGACACAGAAGATTTTGGCCATGGTATTTACACGCTTATTTGGCGATGGCCAGCTTGAGGCCAAAACCGATCAGGAACACGCCCGCAGTCTTTTCGAGAACCCGGGAAACCGCAGGATTGGCGCGCATGCGCTCGGCCAGATGCGCGGTCAGCAGCACCACGATCAGGCAATAGAGAAAGGTCAGCGCGGCCACCGTGGCCGCCATCACCGCGAACGTGAGCAGGCCCTGGTGGCTTGCGGGATCCACGAACAGCGGGAAGAAGGCCATGTAGAACACGATGGACTTGGGGTTCATCAGGGTGATCAGGCCGGCCTGGCGAAAGTAGTGGCGCGGCTCGATGTGTAGCACGGGCTTGTCGCCGGGCTTGGCCGTGAGCATCCTGAAACCCAGCCAGCCTAGGTAGGCGGCGCCCAGCCACTGCACGGCATGGAAGGCCGTGGGATAGGAAGCCAGCAGCGCGGCAACGCCCGCCACGGCCATCCAGATCAGCACCTGGTCGGCCGCCAGCACGCCGGCGCAGGCCGCCATTCCGGCACGTATGCCGCCCTTGCCGGTGGAGGTGATCAGCGCCAGATTGCCCGGCCCCGGAATCAGCAAAAACAGAAGAATGGCAACAACGAATGCGCTGAAATCGGAGATGCCGAACATGCTGACCCCTGAGCGATGAAAGCTGGGAGTTTATGCGAGGGCCATGGCCAGCGCATGTGGAACATGGCCCCGCCGCAACGCGGCAGTGTGCCATTCGGTAAAAAAATCAGGCGCAAACGCGCAGCCAGAGGATGCAGCGCTCGGCATCCAGGCCCGGCACCTTCAATGGTTCCACGTGAAACACCTGCACGTCGGCGGGCAGCGCGGCGATTTCATCGTCGGGGTGCTTGCCCTTCATGGCCAGCCAGGTGCCGCCCTCCTCCAGCGCCTGACGCGACCAGCTGGTGAAGTCCACCAGCGAGGCAAAGGCACGGCAGCTGATCAGCGGATAGCGCGTGGTCAGCTGCTCCACGCGGCTGTGGATGCCGCGCAGGTTGGGCAGGCGCAGCGTGGCCGCCGCCTGCTGGATGAAGGCGGCCTTCTTGCCCACCGTGTCCACGCAGTGCACGTCGATCTGCGGGCAGCAGATGGCAAAGACCACGCCAGGCAGGCCGCCGCCCGAGCCCACGTCCAGCATGGCGGTGCGGCCTTCGCGCGCAGGCATCTGTGCCAGATGGCGCTGCAGCGCCGGCACGGCAGCCAGGCTGTCGAGCAGGTGATGGGTCAGCATTTCCTGCGGATCACGCACGGCCGTGAGGTTGTAGACCTTGTTCCACTTGCCCAGCAGGGCCTGGAATTCCATCAGCGTATCGATCTGGGCGGGGGTGAGGCCCAGCCCCAGCGCCTGCAGGCCGGCTTCGAGCGGAGCGCGCAGTTCCTGGCTCATGCGGATGCCTCCTCGCCCTTCGCGTCAGTCACATCCGGTGCAAAGCCCCGAAAGCCGCCCTTCTTCAGATGCACCATCAGCAGCGAGATCGCCGCCGGCGTCACGCCCGACATGCGCGACGCCTGGCCCAAGGTTTCGGGCCTGTGCTTTTGCAGCGACTGGCGCACCTCGAAGGACAGGGCCGGCACCTGCATATAGTCCAGCTCGGCCGGCAGGCGCAGGTTCTCGAAGTGGGCGGCGCGCTGCACCTCGTCCTTCTGGCGGTCGATGTAGCCTGCGTACTTGGCCGCGATTTCCACCTGCTCGACCACGGAGGCGCTGAGATCGCCCAGCACCTCGGGCTGGACATCGGCCGAGGCATAGCGGCCCTCGTTCAGGCTCATCAGCTTGCCGTAGCCCACATCGGGCCGGCGCAGCAGGTCGAACAGGTTGTACTCGCGCTCGATGGACTTGCCCAGCACCCGCTCCGATTCCTCGGGCGTGACGATGCGCGGATTGACCCAGGTGGACTTCAGGCGCTCTGTTTCACGTGAAACAGCATCGCGCTTGCGGCTGAAGGCATCCCAGCGCGCATCGTCCACCAGGCCCATGGCGCGGCCCGCTTCGGTCAGGCGCATGTCGGCGTTGTCCTCGCGCAGCTGCAGCCGGAACTCGGCGCGGCTGGTGAACATGCGGTAGGGCTCGGTCACGCCCTTGGTGATCAGGTCATCGACCAGCACGCCCAGGTAGGCCTCGTCGCGGCGCGGCAGCCAGGCTTCCTGGCCGCGGCACTGCAGCGCGGCGTTGAGGCCGGCGAACAGGCCCTGGGCCGCCGCCTCCTCGTAGCCGGTCGTGCCGTTGATCTGGCCCGCGAAGAACAGGCCCTGGATCTGGCGCGTCTCGAAGCTGCTCTTGAGCGAGCGCGGATCGAAGTAGTCGTACTCGATGGCGTAGCCGGGGCGCAGGATGTGCGCGTTCTCCAGCCCCTTCATGCTGCGCACCAGTTCGTACTGGATGTCGAAGGGCAGGCTGGTGGAGATGCCGTTGGGATAGAACTCGTTGGTGGTCAGGCCTTCGGGCTCCAGGAAGATCTGGTGGCTTTCCTTGTCGGCAAAGCGGTTGATCTTGTCCTCGACGCTGGGGCAGTAGCGCGGGCCCACGCCCTCGATCTTGCCCGTGAACATGGGGCTGCGGTCAAAGCCGCTGCGGATGATGTCGTGCGTGCGCTCGTTGGTGTGGGTGATCCAGCAGGGCATCTGGCGCGGGTGCATGGCCGCATTGCCGATGAAGCTGAACACGGGCAGCACGCCTTCGTTGACACCACCGGGCATGCCGTCGCCGGGCTGCTCCTCGCACTGCGAGAAATCGATGCTGCGGCCATCCAGGCGCGGCGGCGTGCCGGTCTTCAGGCGCCCCTGGGGCAGCTGCAGCTCCTTGAGCCGCGACGACAGGCTGACGGCTGGCGGGTCGCCCGCGCGGCCTGCCGCGTAGTTGTTCAGGCCCACGTGGATCTTGCCGTCCAGGAAGGTGCCCGCCGTGAGCACCACGGTGCGGCTGCGAAAGCGCACGCCCACCTGGGTGACGGCGCCCACCACGCGGTCGCCCTCGACCATGAGGTCATCCACCGCCTGCTGGAACAGCCACAGGTTGGGCTGGTTCTCCAGCATGTCGCGGATGGCGGCCTTGTAGAGAATGCGGTCGGCCTGGGCGCGCGTGGCACGCACGGCCGGGCCCTTGGAGCTGTTGAGGATGCGGAACTGTATGCCGCCGATATCGGTGGCCAGCGCCATCGCGCCGCCCAGCGCATCCACTTCCTTGACCAGATGGCCCTTGCCGATCCCGCCGATGCTGGGATTGCAGCTCATCTGGCCCAGGGTCTCGATGTTGTGGCTCAGCAGCAGCGTCCTGCAGCCCATGCGCGCAGCGGCCAGCGCGGCCTCGGTGCCGGCGTGGCCGCCACCGACCACGATCACATCAAATTCCTGTGGGTACAACATGCTTATCACTCCGGGGGCCTGCCCGGCCCAAGCCCCCGACACGGAGCACTCACGCTCCGGCGCTCATGGCAGGCGGCCCTCGTTCATGTAGCGAGGGGAACCCAGCGGGGAACCCGCGATTTTCCCACCTTTGCCGCACCAGTGCCTTGCAAGGGGTCGGCCGGCCCTGCCACCGGGCCGGCACTGCGCCGGTGTTCCACGTGAAACAGTGCGGCGGACACAGCGTGTTCACCGCAGGATGCTGCGCGCCGCCGCCCGCAGGGCGGCCCGCTTGCAAGAAACATGTGCAGGGCCTGTGATGCAATGGCGGCCATGCAGATCCTCATCTTCGCGGGCAGTACCCGCCAACAATCGCACAACCGGCGCCTGGCCGCCGCCGCCGCCGGCATGGCGCGCGAACTGGGCGCCCAGCCCACGCTGCTGGAGCTGTCGGATTTCGACATCCCCATGTACAACGCCGACCTGGAGGCCAGCGGCACGCCGCCTGACGTGCTGCGCTTCAAGGCCGCGCTGCACAGCCACCCGGCCTGGCTGATCTGCTCGCCCGAGTACAACGGCAGCTACCCTGCCCTGCTCAAGAACGCCATTGACTGGGCTTCCAGCCCCGTGGCCGGTGATCCGGTCTGGTCCGATGGCACCCTGCCCTTTCGCGGCAAGGTCGTGGGCATGGCCAGCGCCTCGCCCGGCGGCCTGGGCGGCCTGCGCGCCCAGTCGCACCTGGCGCCGCTGCTGCTGAACCTGCAGTGCTGGCTGGCCCCCGTGAGCCACGCCGTCGGCCAGGCAGGCCAGGCATTCGACGACGCCGGCCGCCTGCAGCGACCCCAGGACCAGCTGGGCATGAAGGCCGTGCTGGAACAGGTGCTCTGGGCTGCACAGCGCCTGTCGGCCTGAACCCTGCCGCCAGCGCGGTCCCATCATGCGCAGCCCCTGCACATGGGGTTAGCATGGGCGCTTGTCTTTCTTACCCTGATCGGAAGCCATCCACCATGAAGCTCTACTACAGCCCTGGCGCCTGCTCTCTGTCTCCCCACATCGTCCTGCACGAGGCAGGCCTGGCCTACGAGCCGGTCCTGGCCAGCACCAAGACGCACAAGCTGCAGGACGGCACGGACTACTACGGCATCAACCCGCTGGGCTATGTTCCCTTCCTCGTGCTCGACGACGGCGACACGCTGCATGAAGGCCCGGCCATCGTCCAGTACCTGGCCGATCTGGTCCCCGAGAAGAAGCTGGCACCGGCCAACGGCACCATGGCCCGCTACCACCTTCAGGAGTGGTTGAACTTCATCGGCACCGAGCTGCACAAGGGCTTCGGCCCCCTGTTCAACCCCGCCACGCCCGACGACTACAAGCCCGTGGTGCGCCAGCGCGTGCTGGACCGCCTCAAGTGGGTGGACGGCGAGCTCAATGGCCGCGACTACCTGATGGGCGAGCAGTTCACCGTGGCCGACGCCTACCTGTTCACCGTGACGGGCTGGGCCCAGTTCGTAGGCGTGGACATCTCCGAGCTGACCAACCTCCTGGCCTACCGCGAGCGCGTGCTGGCCCGCCCTGCCGTGCAGGCCGCGATGAAGGCCGAAGGCCTGCTCAAGTAAGCAGCGCCGAGCCCGGGCTCGGCGGCACAAGGGGCCGGCTGGTGTGAACCAGCCGGCCCCTTATCTTTTGCGCGTGCGGATGCGCTGCTCTATCTGGGCCGCCGCAGCGCGCACCTGCTGGGCGATGCGCCGCACGCGCGCCGCCGTCATGCGCTGGGTCAGCGCGGCCACGCTGACCGCCCCCATGGCCTGGCCCATGCTGTCGCAAAAATGCGCGCCCACGGCCGTCACGCCCAGGCTCACGCGGTTCTGTATCACGGCCACGCCTGCGCGGGCCGTTTCCTCGCAGGCCAGGCGCAGCCCCGCATCGGTGAGCTTGCCAAAGGCCGGCAGGGCGGGCGCCACGCGCTCGATGATGGCCTCGCGCTCCTCGGGCGCAATGGCGGCCAGCACGGCCAGCCCCCCGGCGCCCACGCCCAGCGGGCGCCGGCTGCCGACCTGCAGCACCAGCGTGCGTATGGGGAAGTCGCCTTCGAGCCGGTGCAGGCACACGGCCTCGAATCCGCTGCGCACCACCAGGTAGGCCGTGTCCTCGGTTTCACGTGACAGCGCCGCCATGGCCGGCTCGCACAGGTCGCGTATGTCGTGCAGCATCGACCCTGCCAGGCCCAGCTCGAAGGCCAGCGGCCCCAGCCGGTAGCGGTGGGTCTGGGCGTCGTGCACCACCAGGCGCTCGGCAATCAGCTGCTTGAGGATGCGGTGGGCCGAAGGGTGGGGCACGCCGGATTTTTCGGCCAGTTCGCTGAGCGGGCAACCGCGCGCGCCCCCGGTCGCCAGCAGCTTGAGAAAGGCCACGCCCCGCTTGAGGGAGCCGGCATCGGACGATGAGGTCATGTTCGTTTATCGGACAACTGAGTGGCGCCGCCGGGCGATTTGAAAACAATCGGAATGGCCGATCAACCACGGCCCGGCCAGGGCACGGCAAGGCCGGGCGCCACGGATTTCCGAATGATGCAACTCTCCCATCCGCCATTGCAAGACAGAATCGCCGTCGTCACTGGCGCCAGCAGCGGCATAGGCGCCGCCACGGCGCGGGCCCTGGCCCGCGAGGGCGCCACCGTCGTGATCGGCTACCACCAGGGCCGCGACCGCGCCCAGGCGCTGCGCGAGGAGCTGCCGGGCAGCCACCACACGCTGCAGCTGTCGCTGCAAGACGAGGCCAGCCACGCCACCGCCGCCCAGTGGCTGCAGCAGCATCTGGGCCGGGTGGACCTGCTGGTCAACTGCGCGGGCTTCACCGAGCGCATCGCGCACGCGCAGATCGATGCGCTGGAGCCCGCTCTGTTCAACCGCATCCTGTGCGCCAACGTGGGCGGCACCTATGCCGTGACGCGGGCCCTGCTGCCGCTGCTGCGCGCCTCGCAGGATGCCGCCGTGGTCAACGTGTCCTCGGTCTCCGCCTTCACGGGCCTGGGCAGCAACATGGCCTATTGCGCCGCCAAGGCCGCGCTGGACACGCTGACGGTGTCCATGGCGCGCGCCTTCGGCCCGGTGCGCTTTCTCTGCGTCTCGCCCGCCGCCGTGGACACGGGCTTCGTCGGGGGCCGCAGCCGCCAGGAGCTGGAGAAAAAGGCCGCGCACACGCCGCTGGGCCGCGTGGTCGAGCCCGGCGATGTGGCGCAGGCCATCCTCGCCTGCGCCACGCATCTGCGCACGGCCACGGGCACGCGCATCGTGATCGACGGCGGCCACAGCCTCGGTTGAAAGAAGGCACGGCATGCTCGTCGAACAACGCACCTACACAGCCCACCCCGGCAAGTGGCGGGACTACCTGGCGCTCTACCAGGCCGAGGGCCTGGAGCTGCAGCAGCGCATTCTGGGCCGCATGGTCGGCTACTACACCAGCGACTCGGGGCCGCTCAACCAGATCGTCCACCTGTGGGCCTATACGGACCTGAACGAGCGCGCCGAGCGCCGCGCCCGCCTGCTGGCCGAGCCACGCTGGCAGGCCTATGTGGCGCGCATGCTGCCGCTGCTGCAAAGCCAGGAATCGAAGTTCCTGGTCCCGGCCCCCTTCTTCCAGCCCCAGTGGAGCGGCTGCCAGGAGCCGCTCCACGGCGCCACAGGCCCCGCGTCCACTTCCGGCCCCCTTTCCACCGACTGACAGGAGACATCCATGCTGTGCAAAAAGCTTCACCACGCCGCCTACCGCTGCAAGGACGCGGCCGAGACCGTGCGCTTCTATACCGAGGTGCTGGGCCTGCGCTTCACCCACGCCATGGGCGAGGACCATGTGCCCTCCACGGGCCAGTACAGCCCGCACATACACATCTTTTTCGAGATGGAGGACGGCAGCTCCATCGCCTTCTTCGAGTGCCCCAGGGACCCGGGCCAGATGAAGGACATGGAGTCGCCGGGCTGGATACAGCACTTCGCCTTCGAGGTCGCCGACGTGGACACCGTGCTGCGCGCCCGGCAGGACCTGCTGGACCGGGGCATTGACGTGGTGGGTCCCACCAACCACGACGACTTCATCACCTCCATCTACTTCTTCGACCCTTCGGGCCACCGCCTGGAGCTGACCGCACGCACGGCCGACGCGGCGCGCCACCAGGTCTTCGAGCAGGAGGCCATGCAGGTGCTGGCCCTGTGGAACGAGACCCGCGACTGGTCGCAGCGCGAAAAGCTCTACGGCGCCCAGACCGGCTACGCGCGCGCAGACCGCTAGCCGCAACGCCAGCGAGGCCAGCGAAGCCACTGGACACGTCCGCAGCGCGCAATACAAAAACAGGAGACACGACATGACTGCCATCACCCGACGCACGGCCCTGCTTGCAGGCGCCGCCTCACTCGCCCTGCCCACGGCCCGGGCCCAGGGCGGTTTTCCCAACCGGCCCATTCAATTGATCCACGGCTTTGGCGCGGGCGGCAACGCCGACGTGGTGGCCCGGCTCGTGGCCCAGAAGCTGCAGGAATCGCTCAGGCAGCCCGTGGTGGTGGAGATCAAGAGCGGCGCGGGCGGCTCCATTGCCAGCAACTTCGTGGCCAAGGCGGTGCCGGACGGCTACAGCCTGGTCATGCTCACGGGCGCGCACACCGTGTCGGCCGCGCTGCGCAAATCGCTGCCCTACGACGCGGTCAAGGACTTCGCCTTTGTCTCCACCGTCTCGTCCTTTCCCTTCGTGGTGGCCGTGCGCGCCGAGCATCCCGCCAGGACCCTGGCTGATCTGCTGGCCATGGCGCGCAAGGAACCGGGCCGCATCACCTTCACCTCGGTGGGCGTGGGCTCCACCCAGCACATGGCCGGCGAGCTGCTGGGCTCCACGGCCAAGGTACAGCTGCTGCACGTGCCCTACCGGGGCGGCGGCGCACCCGTGCAGGCCGTGATAGCGGGCGATGTGGACGTGCTCAGCGACACGCTGACCGTGGCCATGCCGCACATCAAGTCGGGCCGGCTGCGCGCCCTGGCCGTCACCAGCGCCCAGGCCTGGCCCACCCTGCCCGAGGTGCCGCCGGCCTCGGCCGTGCTGCCCGGCTTCGAGGTGCGCTCCTGGCTGGGCCTGGCCGCGCCCGCAGGCACGCCCGCCGACGTGGTGCAAAGGCTGGCCGCCGAAGCCCACAAGGCCCTGAAGGAGCCCGACCTGCTCCAGGCCCTGGCCAGCGCCGGCAGCGCGGCCACGCCCTGCAGCCCCGAGGAGATGCGTGCCATGGTGGGCGCCGAGATCTCGCGCTGGCGCGGCGTAATCCAGCAGGTCGGCATTCCGCTGCAGGCCTGACGCCATGGACATCATCGGCCTGTGCGGCAGCCTGCGCCGCCATTCCCTGAACCGCCTGCTGCTGGAGTTGGCGGGCAGCTGCCTGCCACCCCAGGCCACGATGCAGGTCTGCGACTGGCGCGCGCTGCCGCCGCTGGATGCCGACCTGCTGGCCACGGGCATGCCCGAATCCGTGCACCAGTTGCGCGAGCGCATCCGCCGTGCCGACGCCGTGTTGCTGGCCACGCCCGAGTACAACTTCTCCATTCCAGGCATGTTCAAGAATGCGCTGGACTGGATCTCGCGTGGCGACGACCAGCCCTTTCGGCACAAGCCCGTGGCCCTTGTCTCGGCCTCGCCCGGCCCGCTGGGCGGCGCGCGCGTGCAGTACGAACTGCGCAAGGTATTGCAGTGCATGGAAGCCGACGTGCTGGCCCGGCCCGAGGTGTTCGTGGGCCAGGCGGCGCAGAAATTCGACAGCCAGGGCCTGTGCACCGATGCCGCCACGCGCAGCTTCGTGACGGCGCAGATGCAGGCGCTGGGGCGACTCGTGGCGCAGCACCGTCGCCTGCACGACAGCGCGCAAATCCCTGGCCTGCACGATTGATTTCATGGGCGTAATCTGTGCCGTACGCCGCGCCGCCCGCACGGGTGGCGCTTTTGCTTCACGCACAGAAAGCCCCGTTGCATGACCTCTCTGTTCGATCCCATACAGGCTGGCGAGCTGCGCCTGCCCAACCGCATCGCCATGGCGCCGCTGACGCGCAACCGCGCACCCCAGGCCCTGCCCAACGACATCATGGTCACCTACTACGCCCAGCGCGCCAGCGCCGGCCTGCTGATCAGCGAAGGCACGGCCATCAGCCACCAGGGCCAGGGCTATGCCCATGTGCCGGGCCTGTACGGCAGCGAGCAGCTCGACGGCTGGAAGCGCGTGACCGACGCCGTGCACAAGGCCGGCGGGCGCATCGTCACCCAGCTGTGGCATGTGGGCCGGGTCTCGCACACCTCGCTGCAGCCCGAAGGCCAGGCGCCCGTGGGGCCGTCCCCGGTGGCGGCCAGATCCAAGACCTATGTGATCGACGAGGACTCGGGCAAGGGCCAGTTCGTGCCCACCTCCGCGCCGCGCGCGCTCGCCCAGCAGGAGCTTCCCGCCATCGTCCACAGCTTCGCCGTGGCCGCGCGCAATGCCGTGGAGACGGCCGGCTTCGACGGCGTGGAGCTGCACGGCGCCAACGGCTATCTGCTGGACCAGTTCCTCAAGACCGGCGCCAACCAGCGCGATGACGACTACGGCGGCAGCATCGAGAACCGCGCCCGCCTGCTGCTCGAATGCACGCGCGCCGCTGCCGATGCCGTGGGCGGCGGCCGCGTGGGCATCCGCCTGTCGCCCGTGACGCCGGCCAACGACATCGCCGATGCCGACCCCCAGCCGCTGTTCGAATACGTGGTGCGCCAGCTGGCGCCGCTGGGCCTGGCCTACATCCACATCATCGAAGGCTCCACCGGCGGCCCGCGTGAATTGCCCGACCGGCCCTTCGACTACGCGGCGCTCAAATCCGCCTACCGCGAGGCCGGGGGCCAGGGCGCCTGGATGGTCAACAACGGCTATGACCGCGACATGGCGCTGCGCGCCGTGGAAAGCGGCCACGCCGATATCGTGGCCTTCGGCAAGGCCTTCATCTCCAACCCCGACCTGGTCCACCGCCTGCGCGACGACCTGCCGCTGAACCCCTGGAACTCCAGCCTGTTCTACGGCGGCGGCGCCGAGGGCTATACCGACTACCCGTTCGCGCGCCAGGCCTGATTTGCGGCGCTGCAAAGCAAAAAGCCCGCAGGCCATGCCTGCGGGCTTTTTCGTTCGCGCGATTCACGGGGTCACGTGAAACAGGGCCGCTGGCCCCTGCCTTCTCAGGCGTGTTCCAGCAGCTGGGTCTCGCGGGCCGAAGCCAGCGAGGCGCGGCCTGCAGCCGGCGCCAGGCTGGGCTGGCCCTGGGAGGGACGGCCATAGGAAGCATGCGAGCCCATGGACGCCACGGCCGCACCGGCAATGCGGAACTGGCCCACCACCTGCGCCAGGCGCGCGGCCTGCTCGCGCAGCGACTCGGCGGCGGCAGCCGATTCCTCGACCAGGGCTGCGTTCTGCTGCGTCATGCGGTCGATGTCGCCCACGGCCTGGTTGACCTGGCCGATGCCCCCCGACTGCTCGCTGGAAGCCGCCGTGATCTCGCCAATGATGTCGCCCACGCGCTGCACGCTGTCCACGATTTCCTTCATGGTCTTGCCCGCGTCCTCGACCTGGCGCACGCCCACGTCCACGGCCTGCACGCTGGTCTGGATCAGCGCCTTGATCTCGCTGGCCGCCTGGGCCGAGCGCTGGGCCAGGGATCGCACCTCGGCCGCCACCACGGCAAAGCCGCGGCCCTGCTCGCCGGCGCGTGCCGCTTCCACGGCGGCGTTCAGCGCCAGGATGTTGGTCTGGAAGGCGATGGAGTCGATAAGGCCGATGATGTCGCCGATCTTGCGGCTGGAGGTCGTGATCTCCTGCATGCTGACCACCGCCTGGGCCACCACGTCGCCACCGCGCGTGGCCGTGGTCGAGGCAGAGGCCGCCAGCTGGTTGGCCAGCTGCGAGGACGATGCCGTCTGCTGCACCGTGGCCGTGAGCTGGGACAGCGAGGCCACGGTCTCCTGCACATTGCTGGCCGTCTGCTCGGTGCGCGAGGACAGGTCCTGGTTGCCCGTGGCGATCTCCTGGCTGGCCGTGGCGATGTTGCCGCTGGCGTCGCGCACCTGGGTCACCATGGAGCCCAGGCTCTGCTGCATCTGGTCCAGCGCGCGCTGCAGATCGGCCACCTCGTCCTTGCCCTCCACCTTCACGCTCTGCGACAGATCGCCCTGGGCAATGGTCAGCGCCGTCTGGCGCGCCTGCACCAGGGGGCGGCAGATGGACAGCATGTTCATCAGCGTCAGCGGCACCACCACCAGCACCGTGAGCACCACGGCAGCCACGAAGATCCACTGCGTCTGCTCGGCCACGCCCTGCTCCTCCGCGGCCATGGCATCGACCTGCTGGCGCAGCAGCTGGTCGAGCTGGGCGATGAGCTTTTCGACCTCGGCCACCTCGGCCATGGCCTTGCCGCTCATGCGGTTGGCCGTGGTCGCCGTGTCATAGCCACCGGCCTCCAGCTGCCGCGCAATGTGCTCGAACTGCTGGCGGTAGCGGTCCACGCGCTCGGAGATGCCGCTGACGATGGCATCGTCGGCCGGGTCCTCGTCCTTCAGAAAGCGCTCGGCCACGGATTTCACGCGGTCGATGGCGGCCAGCCACTGGGTGTGGGCCTTGCGCACCTCTTCGGCACGCTCGTACTGGATGATCATGTCCTTTTCATGGGCGCGCACGGCACCCAGCTCGGCGCGCAACTCCACCATGTAGCCCATCTTGGCGTACGAGGTATGCATGAACTGCTGACTCATGCCATGGATGCGGAACATGCCCAGCATCCCGGCTCCGCCCAGCAGACCCAGCAGTACCAGCACCATGGCGATGGCACCCAGCATCCGCGTGCGGATCGTGAAAGCCCGCATCATTCCCAACAAGTTCATGACCGTTTTCCTCTCTGTCAGTCAAGGCGCCCGCACGGTCTCCAAATGCATAGCGCCAACGTAAATACAAATTGTTGCAGTTTGTCAGATGATCGCCAATGGCCTATGACGGTTTTTGCCTATTCACGGCTCTTTTCGATCTATCGGCCATTGCAGCGGATCATTGAGCCGGCCGACTCACATCGAATTGGGCCAAATCAACCCTTGTCCAGCCAGACGCTTGACCTTGCCATGGTGTCAGGGTTCAACATGCCGTCCATGGCTTGCGCCACTTCGGCGCGCCCCAACCAGGAGCGAGAGATGCAACATGTTTTCACCGTGCAGGGCATGACCTGCGGCCACTGCGAACGCGCCGTCACCCAGGCCGTGCAGGGCGTGGATGACCAGGCCCAGGTAAAAATCGATCGCGCCGCCCAGCGCGTGGAAGTCGACAGCAGCGCCAGCCGCGAGGCACTGGGCGCCGCCATTGCCGAAGAAGGCTACAAGGTCGCCTGAGAGACACCTCAAAGACACCGAAGGCATCCGAAAGGCACGCACCATGTCCGCCCACCCCGCACAGCACTGGCCCGTCTCCATCGGCGAGGCCGCGCGCCGCGCCGGTGTCTCGGCGCGCATGGTGCGCCACTACGAAGCCCAGGGCCTGCTGCCGCCCATGCACCGCACGGACGGTGGCTACCGCCAGTACGCCGAGGCCGACGTGCATGCCCTGCGCTTCATCCGCCGGGGGCGCGACCTCGGCTTTTCCATGGACGAGATCGCCACCCTGCTCGGCCTGTGGCAGGACAAGAGCCGCGCCAGCAGCCAGGTCAAGGCCATCGCCCAGCGCCACATCGACGAACTGACCGAGCGCATCGCCGCCATGCAGGCCATGCAGCGCACGCTCAAGACCCTGGTGCACTGCTGCCACGGCGACGACCGGCCGGACTGCCCGATATTGGATGATCTGGCGGCGCAGGAGAGTGCGGCGCCGTAGCGTGTCTCACGGCAGGGAACGGCGCTTCAGCCGCCCGCCTTCGCACGCTTTGCAGGCTTGCCCACCTTGGGTGGCTTGGATAACTTGGGCGTATCGAGAACATCCGCCCTGCGCAACACCCCCCCATCAAGGTATCAATGCACTGCTGCGCCACTTCCTCGGCCGAGTACTGGCCGCCAGGCTGGTACCAGCGGCCTATCCAGCTGAGCGCGCCGGCAATCACGAAGGCCGTCATCTTGGGGTCGCAAGGAGCCAGAGAGCCCTCCTGCACGCCGGCGGCCACAAGGCGCCGGAAGGCCTGGTCTATGGCGGCCTTCTGGCGGCGCAGTTCGCGGCGGCTGTCGGGGGGACCTGTTCGTCGCCCACGCGGATCAGGCACATGCCGAAGTCCATGGTGACGATGCGCGCATAGACCTGCATGCAGGCGCGCAGCTGGTCCACGGCCTGGCCACCTGCACGGCGCGAGGCCTCGATGCCTTCCAGCGTCATGGCCAGGCCCTGGTTCACGCACTGCAGCAGGATCTCGTCCTTGTTCTTGACGTAGTAGTACAGCGTGGGCTTGCTCACGCCCAGCCGTGCGGCGATGTCGTCCAGCGAGGTGGCGGAGAAGCCGCGCTCGTTGAACAGCTGCGCGGCGGCCTGCAGCACGGCCTGGCGCTTGGCCTCGCGCTGCTGCTCGCGGTCGGGCGTGCCGCTCCAGGGCGAGTCCACGGCGGGCGCCGCACGGCCTTTGCGGGTGCGGGTTCCGGGGCTGGGTCGGGTCTTGGTTTCAGGGCTCGATGGCTTCATGGCGGCGGGTGCACCGGGGAAATCACCGATGCTGCATGCGGAGGGCGACAACCAGAATCTACTCCAAAGTAAACAGCCTACGCTTCAGTAGGCTCCTGCCCGGCTCGACGAACCAACGCACGAGAGCGCCATGGAGACACACCCCGACGGCGGCCCGCCCGCCCCCTTGCTGCAGGTCGATGGCGTCACGCTCGCCTTTGGCGGCGTGAAGGCGCTGTCGGGCGTGGGCTTCGATGTGCAGCCCGGCTCGATCACGGCCGTGATCGGCCCCAACGGCGCGGGCAAGACGTCGCTGTTCAACACCATCTCGGGCTTTTACCGGCCCACGGGCGGCTCCATCCGCTTCCAGGGCGAGGACATCACGCGCATGCCGGCGCCGCGCCGCGCGCGGCTGGGCCTGGGGCGCAGCTTCCAGAACATTGCGCTGTTCCGGGGCATGACGGTGCTGGACAACATCAAGCTGGGCCGCCACGCCCACCTGCGCACCAACGTGCTCGATGCCCTCCTCTACCTGGGCCGCGCACGCCGCGAAGAGGCCGAGCTGCGCCGCGACATCGAGGAGCGCATCATCGATTTCCTGGAGATAGACCACATCCGCCATGCGCCCGTGGCCGCCCTGTCCTACGGGCTGCAAAAGCGCGTGGAGATGGCGCGCGCCCTGGCCATGCAGCCGCGCATCCTGATGCTGGACGAGCCCGTGGCCGGCATGAACCGAGAGGAGACCGAGGACATGGCGCGCTTCATCCTCGACGTGCGCGCCGAATGGGGCGTGACCGTGCTCATGGTGGAGCACGACATGGGCATGGTCATGGACCTGTCCGACCATGTGGTGGTGCTCAACTTCGGCCAGGTCATCGCCCAGGGCACGCCTGCCGTGGTGCAGGCCGATCCCGAGGTGAACCGGGCCTACCTGGGCGCCGGTGATGTGGGCGAGCTGCGGCGCCGGCTGCGCGGCGCGTCCACCCGGCCAGAGCCCGCCAAGCCGCAGCCTGCCCTGGCACAGGAAGCCGCATGATGGACTGGGCCTACCTGTTCGAGATCGCCCTCACGGGCCTGGCCGCAGGCGGCCTGTATGCGCTGGCCGCGCTGGCCTTCGTGGTGGTCTACAAGGCCACGCGCGTGGTCAACATCGCCATCGGCGAGCTGCTGATGGTGGGCGCCTACCTGTTCTTCACCTTCGCGGCCATGTTCGCGCTGCCGCTGTGGCTGGCCATTCCCGCCGCCGTGCTGGGCACGGGGCTGCTGGGCGCGCTGATCGAGCGCACCATGATCCGGCCGCTGCTGGGCGAGCCGCCGATCTCGGTGTTCATGGTCACCGTGGGCCTGGCCTCGGTGCTGGTGGGCCTGGTGGAGCTGATCTGGACGGCCGACCAGCGCCGCCTGCCCGAGTTCATGCCCACGCAGCCCGTGATGATCGGCGAGGCCTTTCTCGCGCCCAAGGTGGCCTGGGGCGCAGCTGTGGCCGTGGTCTTCATCGCGGCCGTGCTGCTGGTGTTCCGCTACTGGCGTGGCGGCGTGGCCCTGCGCGCCACGGCCAGCGACCAGGCAGCGGCCTATTCGGTGGGCATCAACGTGCCGCGTGTGTTCTCGCTGGCCTGGGTGGTGTCGGCCATGATCGCCGCCGTGTCGGGAATCATCGTCGGCTCCATCGGCGGCATCTCGTCGAGCATGGGCGTGTTCGGCCTGTCGGTGCTGGTGGTCGTCATCGTGGGCGGGCTGGACAGCGTGCTGGGCGCCCTGGTCGGCGGCCTGTTCATCGGCCTGGTGGAGGCGCTGGCCGGTGCCTACCTGGGCGGCGAGTACAAGCTGCTGGCCACCTTCATCGTGCTGGTCGTGGTGCTCATGCTCAGGCCCTACGGCCTGTTCGGCACGCACGAGATCGAGCGGCTCTAGACAGCTTCAGAAAGACGGCAGCATGCGCATAGGCACCCTCAAGGAAAGCTACATCGCCGATGCGGCGCTGTTCGACTCCCGCACGCAACGCATCTGGCTGGCCATGGCCGGCGCGCTGCTGGTGCTGTTTCCCTTCATGGCCAGCGACTACTGGCTGTACCTGGCCTGCCTGGTCAGCATCAACGTGGCCGGCGCCACGGGGCTGAACATCCTCACCGGCTACACGGGCCTGGTCAGCCTGGGCCAGGCCGCCTTCATGGGCCTGGGCGCCTACACGGTGGCCATCCTGCAGGCGCGCTGGGGCACGCCCGTGCTGTTCAACCTGCTGGCTGGCGGCTTCGTGGCCATGCTGGGCGGCATCGTGGTGGGCCTGCCCTCGCTGCGCGTCAAGGGCCTGTACCTGGCGATTGCCACCATCGCGGCCTCGTTCATCGCGCACTTCCTGTTCGCCAACCTCAAGCTCACGGGCGGCACGGCGGGCCTGACGCTGCAGCCGGCCACGGTGTTCGGCGTGACGCTGGACACCTCGTTCCGGCTGTACTGGGTGATCGTGCCCGTCACGCTGCTGATGCTGCTGGGCGCGGCCAACCTGTTTCGCACGCGCATCGGCCGCGCCTTCATCGCCATCCGCGACCGCGACATCTCGGCCGAGGTGCTGGGCATACCGCTGCTGCGCTACAAGCTGCTGTCGTTCGGGCTGTCCTCGTTCTACGCGGGCGTGGCGGGCGGGCTGTGGGCGTACTTCTTTCGCGTGGTCACGCCCGAGAGCTTTCCGCTCTTGATGTCCATCTTCTTTCTGGCGGCCATCATCGTCGGCGGCATGGGCTCCATCCTGGGCGGCATCCTGGGCGCGGTCTTCATGACCATGGTCCCGGAGCTGCTCAAGCTCATCGTGGACCTGCTGCCCGGCGGCTCCGAGCTGGCCGTCTTCCTGTCGCCCGTGCGCACCATGGTGTTCGGGCTGCTGATCATCGTCTTTCTGGTCTTCGAGCCGCAGGGGCTCGCAGAAATGTGGCGGCGCCTGCGCCGCTTCTTCCACCTGTGGCCCTTCCGCAATTGAGGCGGCGCCGCGCACGACAAGCAAAAGGAGACAAGCAATGCAGCAACACCCGACCTCCTCGCGCCGCCGCAGCCTGCTGCTGGCGGCCGGCGCCAGCCTGGCCGCACCGCTGGCCGCCCGCGCCCAGGCTGGCGGCGAAGACATCGTGATCGGCGGCTCCATCCCCATGACGGGCGTGTTCGCCTTCGCGGGCGTGGGCATCAATGCCGGCATGGGCGACTACGTGAAGATGGTCAACGAGGCCGGCGGCATCAAGGGCCGCAAGGTCCGCTACGTGCCCGAGGACACGGGCTACAAGGTCGATGTCTCGGTGGCCGCGTTCAAGAAGATCACCAGCCAGAACAAGGTCAACCTCTACTACGGCGACTCCACGGGCTTTTCCAAGACCATCAACCCCGAGCTGGACCGCAACGGCGCCATCCTCATGGCGGGCGCCTCCTTCGCCACCGAGCTCAACAACCCGGCCAAGTACCCGAACCAGTTCCTCGTGGGGCCCGACTACACGGAGATGTTCGGCATCCTGCTCAAGCACATCGCCAAGGAAAAGCCGGGCGCCAAGGTGGCCTTCGTCTACTCCGACTCCGAATTCGGCCGCGACCCCATCGAGGCCAGCGAGGCGGCCGCCAAGAAGCTGGGCCTGAACGTGGTGGCCAAGCTGATGACGCCGCCCGGCAGCGTGGACGTGTCCACCGAAGTCATCAAGCTGCGCCGCGCCGCGCCCGACTACACCATCTTCCACGGCTACATCCTCGCGCCCATTCCCGAGTTCATCCAGCAGGGCAAGCAGATGGGCATGACAAGCCAATGGATGGGCACCTTCTGGACCATGGACAGCTCCACCGTCATGAAGATGGGCGAGGCCGGCGACGGCTTCATGGGCGTCATGCCCTACCGCTACTACTACGACACCTCGGCCAAGGCGCCCATGCTGGACAAGATCCGCGCGCTGCGCCCCGAGTACCAGAGCACGGCCTATATCCAGGGCTTTCTGGCGGCCATGCTGTTCGTGGAATCGGCCAGGCGCTGCCTGGACGCGGGCAAGCCGCTCACCGGCCCCAACCTCAAGGCCGCGCTCAATTCCATCAAGGACTTCGACACGGGCGGACTGATCGGCGTGCCCATCACCATCAAGGGCAATTCGATTCCCGTGGGCCGCGTCTACAAGGCGGACATGAAGGCGCAGAAGATGCTGCCCGCCTCTGACTGGATCGCACTTTGACCGTCGTCCGAACAGACGCCCGCACATGACCGAGCAGCCCACGGACAAGGTCCTCGAAATCAACAACATCGAGGTCATCTACAACAAGGTCGTGCAGGCCCTGCGGGGCCTGTCGCTGGCCGTGCCGCGCGGCCAGATCGTGGCCCTGCTGGGCAGCAACGGCGCGGGCAAGAGCACCACGCTCAAGGCCGTCTCCGGACTGCTGGCGCTGGAGGACGGCCTGCTGGCCAGCGGCAGCGTGCGCTACAACGGCCAGTCCACCGCGCAGTACGCGCCCCAGCAGCTGGTGCGCCTGGGGCTGTCGCATGTGATGGAGGGCCGGCGCGTGTTCGAGGACCTCACGGTGGAGGAAAACCTCGTGGCCGCCACCTACGCGCTCACGGGCCGCAATCAAGTCAAGCCCGACTTCGACCTGGTCTACAGCTACTTCCCGCGCCTGCATGAGCGACGCAAAGGCCTGGCCGGCTACCTGTCGGGCGGCGAGCAGCAGATGCTGGCCATTGGCCGCGCGCTGATTGCCGAGCCCCAGCTCATGCTGCTGGACGAGCCCTCGCTGGGCCTGGCGCCGAAGCTGGTGGAGGACATCTTCACCATCATCGCGCGCATCAATGCCGAGCGCGGCACCTCCATGCTGCTGGTCGAGCAGAACGCCACCGTGGCCCTGGCCGTGGCGCACAGCGGCTACATCATGGAGAACGGCAAGATCGTCATCGACGGCCCGGCCGAACGCCTGGCCCAGGATGCCGACGTGCGCGAGTTCTACCTGGGCATGGGCGGTGGTGGCGAGGCAAAAAGTTTTCGCGACCTGAAGCACTACAAGCGCCGCAAGCGCTGGTTGTCATGAAGCACCCCCTGAGTCGCTTCGCGCCTTCCCCCTCTCTCCCGCTTCGCGAGGGAGGGGGACAGCACCCTCGGTGCGGGGCGGCCCTTCCTCGGTGCTCCCGTGTGGGGGCACGCCAGTGTCAAAGGCAGCGCGATGGGTCATTGATATGAAGAACCTTCCCGAACTCACCCTGCCCCAGATGCTGGCCGAACGCGCGCGCAGCGATGCCCAGCGCGTGGCCATACGGCAAAAGGACTTCGGCATCTGGAAGCCCACCAGCTGGGCGCGCTACCACGAGCGTGCCAGCCACTTCGGGCTGGGCCTGGCGCAGCTGGGCCTGCCGCCAGGCGGCCACATGGGCGTGATCTCCGAGAACCGCATCGAGTGGGTGCTGGCCCAGATGGGCGCGGGCCTGATCGGCGCCATCACCGTGGGCGTGTACCCCACCAGTCCCACGCCCGAGGTCGCCTATGTGGCGGGCCATGCCGATGTGGACATCATGGTCTGCGAGGACCAGGAGCAGACCGACAAGCTGCTGGCCGCACTGCCCCAGCTGCCGCGCCTGAAAAAGATCATCGTCATGGAGACCAAGGGCCTGCGCAGCTTCGCGCCGGAGGTCCGCGCCCTGATCGCCACCTTCGACGAGGTCGAGCGCCTGGGCACCCAGGCCGCCAGCCGCGCCCCCATCGAAGAGGCGCTGGCACACCAGACGCTGGATGACGTGGGGCTGATGATCTACACCTCGGGCTCCACCGGCAAGCCCAAGGGCGCCATGATCACCTACCGCAACATTCGCGGCGTGGTGCCCGGCATTGCCGAGCGGCTGGGGCTGGACGGCGGCACGCGCCACCTGTCCTACCTGCCGCTGTGCCACGTGGCCGAGCAGATGCTGACCAGCTTCGTGCCCGTCTACCTGGGCTCGCAGGTGCACTTCGGCGAGTCCATTCGCACGGTGCAGGAAGACCTGCGCGAAGTCGCGCCCAACATGTTCCTGGGCGTGCCGCGCATCTGGGAGAAGCTGCATGCGGCCATCAGCATCAAGATGCAGGAGACCGGACCGCTGCGCCGCGCGCTCTACCGGCGCGCCATGGCGGCCTGCGCGCCGCTGGCCGAAAAGCCCCGCAGGCAGTGGAGCCTGGCCGAGCGCCTGGCCTGGGCCGCCAGCTACTGGAGCGTGCTGCGCGCGCTGCAGAACTTCATCGGCCTGCGCGAGGCGCGCGTGGCGCTCACCGGCGCCGCGCCCATACCGCCCGACGTGGTGCGCTTTTTCCGCACGCTGGGCGTGCCGCTGATCGAGGTCTACGGGCTGACCGAATCCACGGGAATGGTTACCGGCCACCGCCTGGACGACGTGGCCGTGGGCACCGTGGGCGTGGCCACCGAAGGCGTGCAATGGCGCATTGCCACCCATGCCGGCCCCGATGAGGGCGACGGCAGCGGCGAGCTCCAGATCAAGGGCGACATGGTCTTCGCGGGCTACTACAAGAACCCCGAGGCCACGGCGCAAAGCCTGCAGGACGGCTGGCTGCACACGGGCGACGTGGTGCGCGTGCAGGGCGGCCAGCTGCGCATCGTGGACCGCCTCAAGGACATCATGATCACCGCCGGCGGCAAGAACCTCACGCCCTCGGAGATCGAGAACACCATGAAGGCCAGCCCCTTCATCAAGGAGTGCATCGTCGTGGCCGAGGGCCGCAAGTTCGTGGGCGCGCTGGTGCAGATCGACTACGAGACGGTGGGCCAATGGGCCCAGGCGCGGCGCATTCCCTTCACGCATTTCCGCTCCCTGGCCGAGATGGCCGAGGTGCGCGCGCTGATCGATGCCGAGATCGCGCAGGGCAATGCGCGCCTGGCCCAGGTCTCGCATGTGCGGCGCTTCCATCTGCTGACCAAGGAGCTGGACCACGACGACGGCGAAGTCACGGCCACGATGAAGGTGCGCCGCTCGTCCATCTACAAGACCTACGCCGCCGAAATCGACGCCCTGTACCACTGATCCGCTCCCATGACCGACACGCAAGACACCCCGCTGCTGCTGCACCGCGAAGGCGCCATCGCCACGCTGACCTTCCACCGCCCCGCCGCCCTCAACGCCATCGACGTGCCCATGGCGCTGGCACTGCGCGACGCCGTGCGCGCCCTGGCCCAGGACCGCGCGCTGCGCTGCGTGGTGCTGGAAGGCGCAGGCCGCGCCTTCATGGCGGGCGGCGACCTGGACACGCTGGCCGCCGACCCCGTGCGCGGCGCGGCCGAGCTGCTGGCGCCGCTCAACGAGGCCGTGGCGCTGCTGGGCCAGCTCGATGCGCCCGTCATCGCCAAGGTGCATGGCGCGGCGGCAGGCGCAGGCCTGTCGCTGATGCTGCAGGCCGACTTCGTCTGCGCGGCCGAGGGCACGCGCTTCAACCTGGCCTACATCAACCTGGGCGCCAGCTGCGACGTGGGAGCCTCCTGGGCGCTGCCGCGCATCGTGGGCCTGCGCAACGCGCTGGAGATCGCCATGCTGGGCGAGACCCTGGACTGCGCCCAAGCGCAGCGCCTGAGCCTCATCAACCGCGTCCTGCCGCCCGCCGAACTCGACGCCGCCGTGCTGCAGCTGGCCCAGCGCCTGGCCGCCGGCCCCACGGTGGCGCTGGGCCATATGCGCCGCCTCATGCGCGCCGGCCTGGACCGCAGCCTGCGCGACCAGCTGGCCGCCGAGGCCTGCGCCTTCGACGCCTGTGCCCGCACGGCCGACCTGCCGCGCGGTATTGCGGCGTTCCACGCCAAGCAGACGCCGCAATTCGAGGGACGTTGACCTGCGCCCGGAACTGACGCCGAGGCGGCTGCGCTGCCTGCCGCCTGCCCGGCACAATGCACTCCATCCCCCGTGTTCATCGCTTCGAGGAGCTTCACCATGACCCCACGCGACGTCTTCGTCGTCGGCACTGCGCGCACCGCCATCGGCACCTTCGGCGGCAGCCTCAAGGACGTACCCAACACCCAGCTGGCCACCACGGCCGTCAAGGCGGCCATCGAGCGCGCGGGCCTGGCGCCCGACGCCGTCGGCCACGTGGTCATGGGCAATGTGATCCCCACCGATACCAAGGACGCCTACCTCTCGCGCGTGGCCGCCATCGATGCGGGCTGCCCCATCGAGACGCCGGCCTTCAACGTCAACCGGCTGTGCGGCTCCGGCCTGCAGGCCATCGTCTCTGCCGCCCAGGCCATTGCGCTGGGCGACTGCGACGTGGCCATCGGCGGCGGCAGCGAGTCCATGAGCCGCGGGCCCTACTTCGACCAGGCCGCCCGCTGGGGCGCGCGCATGGGCGACGCCAAGAGCATCGACTACATGCTGGGCATCCTGCACGACCCCTGGCAGAAAATGCACATGGGCATCACGGCCGAAAACGTGGCCGAGCGCTACCACATCAGCCGCGAAATGCAGGACGAACTGGCGGCAGCCAGCCACCAGCGCGCGGCCGCTGCCATTGCGGCCGGCCACTTCAAGGAGCAGATCGTTCCCGTGGAGATCGCCACGCGCAAGGGCGTCGTGGTCTTCGACACCGACGAGCATGTGCGCGCCAGCACCACCATCGAATTGCTGTCCACCATGAAGCCCGCGTTCCGAAAGGAAAGCGGCAGCGTGACGGCCGGCAATGCCTCGGGCATCAACGACGGCGCCGCCGCCGTGGCCCTGGCCGCAGGCGATCGCGTGGCGGCCCTGGGACTGAAGCCGCTGGCGCGCCTGGTGGGCTACGCCCATGCCGGCGTGGACCCCGCCTACATGGGCATAGGCCCCGTGCCGGCCACGCAGAAGGTGCTGCAGCGCACGGGCCTGAAGATTGCAGACATGGACGTGATCGAGGCCAACGAGGCCTTCGCGGCCCAGGCCTGCGCCGTGATCCAGCAGCTGGGCATGGACCCGGCCAAGGTCAACCCCAACGGCTCGGGCATCTCGCTGGGCCACCCGGTCGGCGCCACGGGCGCCATCATCACCACCAAGGCCATCGCCGAGCTGCAGCGCACGGGCGGCCGCTATGCGCTGGTGACCATGTGCATTGGTGGCGGCCAAGGGATCTCGGCCATCTTTGAAAGAGTCTGAGCGCCGCCTGGGCGTGGCGATGTTTCACATGAAACATCGCCACCGCAGCCGCCTGCCGGCCTAGAAAGGCGCTTCTTCAGGCGCCGTATCCACGGGCGCCAGGGCCGGCCCCGTCAGCGCACCACGGCCCGACGTCGCTGCACGCGGTGCCGCTGGTGTCGCTGTAGGAGTCTGGGCAGCGGGCGTCTGCAGCGATGCCGGCAGATCCTGGCCCAGGCCCGTGCGCCCTTCCCCGCCCAGCGCCTCGATCAGATCGGGGATGAGCCTGGACAGCTCGCCCGTGGCAATCGCCACATCGGCATCGAAGCCGCCGTCGTCCTGCGACTGGCCTTCCATCACGGCATCGAGCAGCGCGATCTTGCGGATCTGCAGACCCTCGGTCAGCACGAAGCTCACGCGGTCATCCCAGGTCAGCGCCAAGCGCGTGGGCAGCTTGCCGTGCTCGATATGCTGGCGCACCTCGTCGATGTCCAGCGGATGGCGCGCATAGCGCACCACGGCCTTGGAGTCGTCGGCGGCCTTGAGCTCGCATTCGCGGTCAATCGAGAAGCCGGCCGGGCTTTCCTGCGTGGTCAGCCAGTGCGCCATGGCGGCCTGGGCGCTGGTCTGCGTATCGACCAGGGCCAGCGCAAAGCCTGTGAGGCCCTCCACCAGCGAGCTGACCACCTCGTCGGCGCGCGCCTGGCTGCCCGTGTCCAGCACCAGGGTGCGGGCCTGCGGGTCCAGCCAGACCCACATGGCGCCCTGCTTGGTGAAGGCCATGGGCAGCAGGTCCAGCTTGGCCTCGTCCTTGAGTTCCTTCTTTTCCTTCTTGCCGGGCTTGCGGCCTTCGGTGGCCTCGATGTGGGCAGCCTTTTCGTTGACGCGGCGGTTGAGCACGCTGGCCGGCAGCATCTTGGCCTCGGTCATGAAGCGCATCACCCACTGATTGGCCACGGACTCGGCCAGCGGGCCATGGGGCTCGCCGCGCGGCGGCACCCAGCCGGCGCTGCGCTCCTGCGTGGCGCCGCACTCGGCAAACGGGCTCTTGCCCAGGGCTTCTTCAAGCTGCTGCAAATCGCCCTGCCAGCTCTCGGCAATGCGATAGACGATCATGTTTTTGAACATAGCGAACCTTTGCTCGGACGGACTGCGGCTGCGCCGCAGCAGGGGTGTGCAACACCGGGCTGCGCCGCCTCCATCCAGAGGGAGAAAACAGAAAAAACAGCAGGGGCGCCATGCCTTGGCGCCCCGCCCGGTCATTGTGCATGCCTGGCACCGGACAGCGCTGCACAAGCTTGTCAATTCTTTACAAGCCGTGCGCAAAACCTCACTGCCCCGATACATCGGACGACCACACTTCAATCATCCGCTGCACAGGGCTCGCCAAGTGCCTTGACGGCGGCCTTCAGTCACCCTCTCCAGAAAGGATTTTGGAATGACCACCACCTTCCGCCGCACCCTCGCCAGCGCCGCCGCTGCCACCGCCTTGCTGGCATCGTTCGCCCTGCCCTCGTACGCCCAGACCGCCGCGCCGGCAGCCCCCGCCGCCGCCGCTACCACCACAGCACCCAAGCCCGATCGCGCCATGCACAAGCACGGCGACCGCAGGGAGCACATGCAGCAGCGCATCGCCAAGCTCAAGGCCGACCTCAAGCTCACGCCGGCCCAGGAGACCGCATGGAACACCTATGCGGCCACCTTCAAGCCCGGCGAGCGTCCCCAGCGCATGGAGCGCGAGGACTTCGCCAAGCTGACCACGCCCCAGCGCATCGACAAGATGCGTGAAATGCGCGCCCAGCGCGCGGCCGATGCCGATCGCCGCGGCGAAGCCACCAAGGCCTTCTACGCCCAGCTGGATGCCAGCCAGCAAAAGACCTTCGATGCCGCCACGCTGCACAAGGGCCACCCCGGCCACCACGGCATGGACCACGGCCCGCGCCATGACCACAAGAGCGGCCAGGCCCGCCCTGCCCCGGCACCCGCCCAGTAAGCAGCCACCTGGCCTGCCCGCCACCAGCGGGCAGCCGGATTGCTTGCGCCAGCCCTTGCACGGACGCCTTGTCAGGCGGCCGACAGTGCAAGGGCTTTTTTGCTGACTCCCCGATCTTCCCCGGACTGCCTAGAGTGGAACAGGCACAGCATTGTGTGCTGCCCCGGAGAAGATCATGGCCCCCAAAAACACTCAAACGACGCCATCCAGCTGCCAGAACCACGCAACGGCGCGCAAACATCCACCAGGACGTTCAGGGCGACCAGAGCGACCCAGACGAACCGGAAGTTTTGCCGCCGTGCTGCTGGCCGGTGCAGCGGCCCTCCTGCCCCTGGCGGCGCAGGCGCAGTCCACGCCGGAATCCTCCCCCTCCATGTACCTGCAATACGGCGCGGCCGAGCACAGTGCCGACAGCTGGACCGTGGGCGTCACTGTGCCATGGCGCAACTGGCGCCATGCGCTGTGGGGCGGCCAGCTCAGCGGCTACTGGGATGTCTGGGGCGCCCGCTGGTCGGCGCCGCTGGAGGGTCGCGATCGCGGCACCTGGGTCATCGGCGTGAATCCCACCGTGCGCTGGCGTCCCAGCAACGGGCAGTCGCCCTGGTTTGCAGAAACCGGCGTGGGCCTGAGCTGGGCGCTGAACCGTCGCTACGTCACGGACGAGAAGGAATTCCCCACGCGCTACAACTTCGCCACCCATATCGGCGTGGGCTACCTGTTTGGCAGCCAGGGCCAGCATGAGCTGGTGCTGCGGCTGGAGCACCATTCCAACGCAGGCATCAAGAAACCCAACCCCGGCGAAAACTTCCTGCAGCTGCGCTACGCCCACCATTTCTGATCACGGTTGCAGATCCCGGCAAGACCACCTTCGAGGTGGTCTTTTTTTGTCCTCGGCCGCCCTGTGGAAAAACCTGGGCATAAAAATCTCGTAAATCCATGCTTATCCACAAGGAGGATGCGCCATGGAAAGTTGTGCCCAAAACGGGTGCAGCAGCGAAGCAGCATCCACCACAGGGTTTGAAGTGTCTTAAGTTGTTGATTTTTATAAGACAAATTCAGTTATCAACAATTAAGCACTTCACTTACTACTACTACTAATTAAAAAATAAGAGAGATAGGAATAACAGCCAAGGGCGGTTTTTCACAGCGGCAAGACCGTTCTGGATAAAAAAAGGCAGCCGATCCATCAGAAAAAAAAGCCTGTCAACAGGTCACAGCGCTGGCAGACCATGTGCTCATCCATGTCTGGCAAGCCTTCTTTTCACCTGGATAAACAGAAAAATCCTTATAGATCAACAACTTGAAGTGCAATAAAGGAAAAAATACACATCGCACAAAACTGTGGATAGATGAAGACCAACTCAACAGTTATCCACAGAAAAAATCGAAACAGGCAAACTATCCCCGTTCGGGAGACACCGGGAACAGGGCTTTGATCACATGTTTTTCAATCGGGCAAGGCATTGTTTTTTTTGATAAATAGAGAGTTATCCACAGAGATGTCATGCCTCTACTACTACGACTATTCTTTATAAGAAGATCAAAGAACAACCGAAGGCGAAGTCACGCGGGAAGCGAAGGCCGAACGGTTTTTCAAAAAAAAACAGACGTGCCAGGTTGTCTGGAGCCTGGGCATGTCCAGACGAGGGACTGCTCCAGCGAAATTGGCGCGCCTGTGTTCAAAAAAATTCCGGATCGATTCACGCGCCATGGCCGTATGCACAAAGAAGCACGAAGACAAGACTTCCTCGCGGCCACGCAGGAACGCTGTGGAACGGGCGCTTTTCCACAACGGGCTGTGCACTGGACGTGGAAGACTTCAGGAAAACGCGGCCTGCCAGGCGGACGCAAGCGGATGCGCCAGAGGCAGTGTTCGGCCATTCAAAAAAATTCAACCCCTTGTTGCCGGCCTGCAAGAGGACTGCGCATCCGGATCAGGAGCAGCAGATCCAGTCCAGGCAAGGGCAATCACGAAAAGTGATGGCTGCTGGCGCACCAGGGCAAGAGGATGTGAATCAGCCCGAGCGCTTCAGCGGCCTGCAGAGGACCGTGGAGGCTTGGCAGCTGTCAGGCCCTGAGTTGCCCGCGCCAGCGCGTCCTGGGCGTTCTGCTGGCCCGTTGGCGGGGTATGGCGGGTATGGCCGGGCCGGGGAGCAGGCACGGTCTGCGAGATCCAGCGGTATCCCGCGGGATCCGGGGACCGTGCTGCACAGGCATGCAGGGAGATGCGGGAGCCGGGAAATACGGTTGCCCACAGGCTGTGTGCAAGTGGCCTGTGGGCAATCGGCAAGCTCGCTGATTGAAAAAATCAGCCGTGATCAATGACTTGCGTATGCAAAGGAATGCAGTGGCGACAGGGCGTGGCCTGTTTTTCGCATGCTTTCCACAGGGTCCGGCTTAGCGTGCCGGGCGGCGCTGCAAGGCAAAGGGCGGCAGGCCCTTGAGCAGCTGCTGGCCATAGCTGGTGTTCACCAGGCGCCGGTCATAGCAATACACATGGGCCTGGTCTTCCTCGGTGCGTATGGCGCGGCCCACCCACTGGGCCAGGCGGATCGCCGTGGCCGGCACCACCAGCTCATTGAAGGGGTTGCGGCCGCTGCTGCGCAGCCATTCGGCCCGGGCCTCGCCCACGGGGTCATCGGGCGGGGCAAAGGGCAGCTTGGTGATGAACAGGGACTCGCACAGCGCGCCGGGCAGGTCCAGGCCCTCGCCGAAGGACTGCATGCCGAAGATGATGGACGGCTCGCCCATCTCCACGGCATCGCGGTGGCGGGCCAGCAGCAGGGCGCGGGGCATGGCCGTCTGCACCAGCACCTGCGAGCGCATGGCCGTGGACAGCGCATCGACCGCCAGGCGCATCTGCTCGCGCGAGGTGAACAGCACCAGGGCGCCGGCCTGCACGTGGGACAGGTCGCCCAGCAGCGCGTCCACCATCTCCTGGGTGAAGCGGGCGGCCTCCTTGGGGTCGGCCACGGTTTCGCGCGCCACCAGCGTGCCCTGGCGCGCGTAGTCGAAGGGGCTGGGCACTTCCAGCGTGGTCACGGCCGCATCGTCGTGCAGGCCTGCCTCGCGCAGGAAGAAGTCGAATTGTCCACAGCTGGTCAGGGTGGCCGACGTGAGCACGGCACCACGCACCTGGGACCACAGATGGTGGCGCAGCGTGGCACCAGGCAGGATGGGGCTGGCATGGGCCTTGACTACGATGTACTCGCCATCTGTCTCCAACGTGAACCATTTGGCATTGGGAACGCGGCTACTGTCGTCATCCTGTGCTGGCTGCTGCATCAGCAGCTGAGCCGTGTCATAGACGGATTCCAGGCGGGGAGCCAGTGCGCCAACCTGTGCATAAGCTGTAGACAGCCTGCGTGCTTCCTCTGGATTGTCCTTGATGGCGGCGCGCAGTGCCTTGGAGATGGCGCGCAGCGCATCCAGAAAGCTGCTGGCATGGTGGGCGGCCTTGCCCAGAGGCTCCAGCAGGGGCTCGGGCAGCATGCCGCGCGGTGCGCGCACCCGCGCCGGCCCCCAGCTGTCCTTTTGCGACTTGAGCGTGTCGCCGTACAGCTCCATCACCAGGCGCGCCAGTTCCTGCAGCTGCTGGCGCAGCTGGCTGGCATGGCTGGGCAGGTCGGCCAGTTCCTCCACTTCGACCAGGGTATTCACGCGCAGGGCGCGGCTGGTCAGCTTGTCTATCCAGCCCAGACGGCTCAGGTCCATCTCGCCGGCGAATTGGCCCAGCGCCGTGGCGGGCAGATGGTGGGCTTCGTCCAGCACCAGCAGGCAGTTGTCCAGCTCGGGCAGCAGCCGCGCGCCCAGGGAGGACAGCAGCAGATCGTGGTTGGCCACGATGACCTGGGCGGCCACCAGGTCCTTGCGGCGCTCGTAGTAGACGCAGTTGCTGAAGGCCGGACAGTGCTTGCCGGTGCAGGACGAGGATTCGGCCGCCACGGGGCTCCAGGCCTCGGCCTCGGGCGGGGTCTCCAGAGAGTCGCGGTCGCCGTCCCAGGCCTGGGACGCCAGCGCGTTGGCCATGCTTTTGTAGAACTGCATGCGCGCCTCCAGCTCCTGGGCCGGGCGTGCCACGCGGCTTTGGGCCTGCGCCTTTTCTTCGGCGAACAGATCGTCCAGATCCTCGTCCTGGGCCTCGCCGGTGCTGGCCAGCCGCTCCAGCTTGAGCTTGCAGACAAAGCGGCCCCGCCCCTTGGCCAGCGCGAATTTGAAGGGCTGCTCCAGCTGCTGGGCCAGCGCGGGCAGATCCTTGTTTACCAGCTGTTCCTGCAGGGCGACGGTGGCCGTGGAAATCAGCACCCGGGTGCCGCGCGCCAGCGCCATCGAAATGGCGGGAATGCTGTACGCCAGCGATTTGCCCACCCCCGTTCCGGCCTGCACCACGGCAATGGACCGGGTGGGCTCCGGTGCGCCCTCATCGATTTTTCCCAGCTGGGCTTGGCTGAAGGTCTGCGCGATCTGGGCCGCCATTTTTCGCTGCCCCTCACGATTTCGGAACCCTGGGATGGCCCCGACCACGTCATCAAAGGATTTCAGGGCCTGATCAGCCCATTTTTTTTCATGCATTTCGGCGTGTTTTGACCAAATGGATCATCTTGGTCCATCTGTTTATAAAGATTCGTACAGTGATATGTATTAAATAAGATGCGAAATCTTATGAAATACAGCGCACAAAGCGCGTTTTTCGTATGCCGTACAGCCTACAAGCTGCCCGTCATATGGATCACTGAACCCGCCAATCGCATGTGTGCACAGGTGGGTATCGGTCACCGGGATGGACATCTGTCCACCGGCTGTTCCTGGATTGTTCCCATGGTCGTTGATGACCATGCGCGCGGCCGCATCCACAGTCTTGCCCACAGCGGCCAGGGCGTTCGGCCTGTGATCAATCCTGTGTGCATGTTGTTGGCATGTTTGTGGATTGATTGGGTGATTGTCGCTATTCACCGTTGATTTGCAACGGATTTTTCATGGATTCAGGTTCCCCGCGATTTCCAGAAGACGGTGGAAGTTGTCACCACTGTGGAAAACAGGGCCTGTGCAGATCTTTGGCTTTGCAAAGCACGTTTTTCCCCGGGATATCCACAGGTCTGCGGCCGCTGCAGCCGCTGCGGCTGGGGCCTTGGTGCACCGCCAGGCGGCAGGTCCGCGGCGGCGCAGCGGATCGCGCTGGATCTCGAAAAAGCGCAGGCGATCCCTGCCAGGGATCAGCCCTGGGCGCCGGCCCAGGTACGCGAATGTCTTACCAAACGGTAATGAAGGCTTCACGCACGCAGGAAGATGCGTTTTCTAGCATCTGTTTCATCTCAGGAGACAAGGGTCGGCTCGCTGCAGTCCCTGCGCTCCAGGCATGGATTGAAGGGGCAAGAATGATCAAGACATTTGCGGGCCTGCCCAAGGCAGCCCGGTTTCCGGCGGCATCGGCATGCGCTGTCATCGCCGTGGCCTGCCTTGTGGCGGGCTGCGATGCATCCAAGGCATCGGCACAGAACGAACCTGCCGTGCAGGCGCCCGCGCCGGCCGGCGTGGTGCGGGTCAAGCCCGAGTCGCTGAAGATGCTGGATATCGCCGTGGTGGCCGATCCGCAGGGCACGCAAATGGCCTGGGCGCCCGCGCGTGTGGCCTTTGCCGAGGACCGCGTGGCCACCGTCTCGGTGCCGCTGGCCGCGCGCGTGGTGTCGGTTCGTGCCCACGTGGGTGACATCGTCAAGGCCGGCGACGAGCTGGCCACCCTGGTCAGCCCCGAGGCACTGCGTGTGCGCTACGAGGTGGAAGCTGCCCGCAGCGCGCATGACGTGGCAACCGTGGAAGTGCGGCGCCAGCAGACCATGGTGGACAAGGGCGTGGGCGTGGAAGTGGATCTGCGTGCGGCCCAGGCCAAGCTGCGCGAGTCGGCCCAGGAGCTGGCGCGTGCCCAGGGCACGTCGGCGCTGCTGGGGCAAGGCGGCGGCGACCGGCTGGTGCTGCGGGCGCCGCGCGCCGGCGTGGTGGCCGAGCGCAAGGCCGTGGTCGGCGCCTCGGTCGAGCCCAGCGGCGAGCTGTTCCTGATCGGAGATCCCGCCGCCATGAACGTGGTGGCCGATGTCTTTGAAAGCGATCTGCCCGGCATCCGCCTGGGCAGTGCCGTGCAGGTCGATGTGCCGCAGCTGCCCAAGCCCCTGACCGGCACGGTGCGCCACCTGGGCGCCACGCTGGACAAGGAGTCGCGCCGCGCCTCCGTCATCGTGCAGCTCGATGCGCAGAACCCCGTGCTGCGTTCCGGCATGCAGGCGCGCGTGGGCCTGCAGGTCTCCAACGAGCACGAGATGCTGATCCCCGTGACGGCCGTGCTCATCAAGGATGAAAGCCGCAGCATCGTCTTCGTGCAGACCGGCGAGCAGCAGTTCGAGGCCCGCACCGTGGTGCTGGGCCGGCCCTCGCGCGGCATGGTGCCCGTGGTGTCGGGCCTGAAGTCGGGTGAAAAGATCGTCGTGCGCGGTGGCCTGCTGCTCGACGGCGCAGCCAGCCAGCTGCTCTGATCGCGGCAAGGAGTCCCATCAATGCTGCGTTCCCTGATAGCGTTTGTGGTGCACCGGCGGCTCGTCGCCCTGTGTGCCACCCTGATCATCGCCATCTATGGCGTGTACTCATACCTGCACACGGCCATCGAGGCCTATCCCGATGTGACCAATGTGCAGGTCGGCGTGATTGCCCAGGCGCCGGGCCTGGCCCCCGAGGAGGTGGAGCGCCAGATCACCCAGCCGCTGGAGCGCGAGCTCAACGGCACGCCGGGCCTGGTGTCGCTGCGCTCGGAGAGCTACTTCGGCCTGGCCATGATCAACCTCGTCTTCAATGACGATGCCGACAGTTTCCATGCGCGCGCCGAGGTGTCGCAGCGCCTGCCCCAGGCCAATCTGCCCGACGGCGTCACGCCCGAGATGGCGCCCGACTACACGCCGCTGGGCAAGATCTTCTACTACCGCCTGAAGAGCGACCGCCACACGCTGGCACAGCTGCGCACCGAGCAGGAATGGCGCGTGGTGCGCACCCTCAAGCAGGTGCAGGGCGTGGCCGACGTGGTCAGCATCGGCGGCTTCGTCAAGGAGTACCACGTCGAGGTGGATCCCGAGAAGCTGTATGCGCTGGGACTGTCGCTGGAAGACGTGAGCGATGCCCTGTCCAAGTCCAACCGCAACGTGGGCGGCGGCCTGATGCGCCGGGGCGAGCAGTCGCTGATCATCCGCGGCATCGGCCTGCTGCGCACGCCGCAGGAGATCCAGGGCGTGGTCGTGGCCATGCGCGGCAGCGCGCCCGTGACCATTGGCGACGTGGCGCGCGTGGTGCAGTCGCATACGCCGCGCCAGGGCTCGGTGGGCATGGACGATGCCGACGACGTGGTCCAGGGCATCGTGCTGCTCAAGCGCGGCGAGAACCCCTCGGTGGTGCTGGACCAGATCCATGCCAAGGTGGCCGCGCTCAATGACGGCGGCCTGCCCGAGGGCATGCACATGGAGACCAACTACGACCGCTCCGACCTGGTCGGCCACACGCTGGGCACGGTGCAGCACAACCTGCTGTTCGGCGCCACGCTGATCGTGGGCGTGCTGTGGCTGTTCCTGCGCAGCCTGCGCGGCTCGCTGATCGTGGCCACGGTGATCCCGCTGTCGCTGCTGGTGGCCTTCATCGGCCTGCACCTGCTGGGCATGCCGGCCAACCTGATCTCCATGGGTGCCATCGACTTCGGCATCATGGTGGACGGCGCCGTGGTGCTGGCCGAGAACATCATCCGCAACGCCCGCCTGCGCAAGCCGCAGACGCAGGCGGACATGCGCCACATCATCATCGACTCGGCCGTGGCCGTGGCCAAGCCCACGCTGTTCGCCATGGCCATTGTGATCGCGGCGCTGATCCCCGTGTTCTCGCTGGAAAGCATCGAGGGCCGCATCTTCCGTCCGCTGGCCATGACCTACAGCTTCGCGCTGCTGGGCGCCCTGGTCTTCGCCATGGGCCTGGTGCCGGCGCTGTGCGCGCTGTTCCTCAAGCCCCAGCACGTGATGGTGGAAGAGCCCAAGATCTTCGACCGCGCGCACCACGGCTACCAGCACTGGATCGGCACCCTGCTGGGTGCCGGGCGCCGCCGCGTCATCGTCATCGTCGGCTCGCTCGCCATCCTGGTGGCGGCCGGCCTGTCGGCGGCCTGGCTGGGCACGGAATTCCTGCCCGAGCTCGATGAGGGCGATGCCTATGTGCTGGTGCAGATGCCCGCATCGATCTCGCTGGAAAAGGGCCAGGAAGTGCTGCGCGACGTGCGCCTGCGCCTGAAGACCTTCCCCGAGGTGATCACCGTCACCACCGAGCAGGGCCGGCCCGAGTCCGGCACCGACAACGAGACGCTGAACCTGGCCAAGGTGCTGGTGCGCCTGAAGGGCCACGGCGAATGGCGCAAGGGCCTGACCAAGCCCCAGCTCATCGAGCAGATGCGCGCCACGCTGGGCGAGATTCCGGGCGTGTCGTTCAACTTCGCCCAGCCCATCCGCGACAGCGTGGAGGAATCGACGTCCGGCGCGCGCGGCCAGGTGGTGCTCAAGGTCTTCGGCCCCGACATTCCGCAGCTGCGCGCCATCCTGCAGCAGACCGTGGACCTGGTGAAGGACATCGACGGCGTGGTCGATCTGGGCCTGTACCGCGATGCGCCTGCACCCCAGGTCCACGTGGAGTTCGACCGCCAGTCGCTGGCGCGCCAGGGCATTGCCATGGAGACCGCGCAAAAGACGCTGGAGGCGGCGCTGGCCGGCAACATCTCCACCACGCTGTGGGAGGGCGAGTACCCCGTGCCCGTGCGCGTGCGCCTGCCCTATGTGGACCGCATGGATGAGGAGCGCATCCGCAACATCGCCATCCCCCTGCCCAACGGCGGCTCGGTGCCGCTGCATTCAGTGGGCCAGGTCGCCATCAAGATCGGCAACTCCTCCATCTTCCGCGAAGGCAATGCGCGCTACATGGCGCTCAAGTTCAACGTGGAAGGCCGCGACATCGGCTCCGTGGTCAAGGACACGCTGGCCACGTTCAAGAAGAACGTGAAGATCCCCGAGGGCTACCAGGCCGTCTGGGGCGGCGAGTGGGAGAACCAGCAGCGCGCGGCCGCACGCCTGAAGATCGTGGTGCCGCTGTCGCTGATCATCGTCTACGCCCTGCTGTTCGGCGCGCTGGGCCAGGCGCGCAGCGCCGGCATCATCTTGCTGTGTGCGCCCTTCACCATGGTGGGCGGCATCGCGGCCCTGCACTTTGCGGGCATCGAGCTGTCCATCAGCGCGGCCATCGGCTTCATCGCGCTGCTGGGACAGGTGGCGCTGGCCGGCCTGCTGGTGATCTCGGCCGTGGAGGAATTGCGACGGCAGGGCATGCCCATGATGCAGGCCCTGGTCGAGGGCGCTGCCGAACGCATGCGCTCCATTGTGCTCGTGGCGCTGCTGGCGCTGCTGGGCCTGCTGCCCATGGCGCTGTCCACGGGCGTGGGCAGCGAGACGCAAAAGCCCTTCGCCTCCGTGATCGTGGGCGGCATGGTGGTGCTGCCCCTGGTGGCCCTGGTGCTGCTGCCCGTGCTCTATGCGCTGCTGGGCCCCAAGAACATGTTGACGCAGGAAGAACTCGATGAAAAAGAGTAAGCACCCCCTGAGCGGCTGCGCCGCTTCCCCCTCTCTCGCTTCGCGGGAGAGGGACGACGCCATCGCCGCGAGGCGGCTCTTGCTTGGCGTCTCTGATTTGGGCCGTGCCGGTTTTGCGGGTCGTTCACCTTATCGGGCCCTGTTTGTGGCTGTGGCGCTGTGCTGGGGGGCGGGTTCTGCGCTTGCGCAGCAGGCTGTGCCCGCTGTGCCCGCTGTGCCCGCTGTACCGGGCGGGGCGGCTGTGCCGGCCATCACTGCGGCGCCTGCCTCCGAGGTGGCTCCGGCGGCTGCGCCGCAGCAGCCGGTGGGGATGCAGGAGTATCTGCAGATGGTGGTGCGCAACCAGCCCCAGCTGGCGGCGCAGCGGTTGCAGATCGGGATTGCGCAGGCGGACAGCCGCACAGCGGCGGCGTTTCCCAATCCCACGGCGTCGTACAGCAGCAAGCCGGGCGAGAAGCAGTGGGGCATAGAGCAGCCGCTGCCCATCTTCGGCCAGCGGCGTTTGCGCATGGAGAACGCGCGCAAGGGCGAGACGGCGGCGCGTGCCAATGTCGAGGTGGCCGTGGCCACCACGCTCAACGATGCAGCCACGGCCTTCATCGACCTGCTGATGACGCAGCAGCGCCTGAAGGTCTGGGAAGAGGCGCAGGAGTCGCTGAACGGCGCAGGCAATATCGTGCGCGGCCAGATCGAGGCCGGCGCGCGCAGCCGCTATGACGGCGCGCGCCTGAGCCTGCAGCAGGCCCAGATGGCCATGCAGGTCAGCCAGGCCCAGTCGGACTGGCAGGACGCCGCCTCGCACGCCGCCGCGCTGGCCGCCCTGCCCCAATGGGCGCCGCGCGCCACGGGCAGCCTGCAGGCCGTGCCCGTGGGCCAGCTGCTGCACGAGCAGGAGCTGTGGGAGGCCGCGCGCCAGCGCCTGCCGGCCCTGGTCGCTGCCCAGGCCGAGCTGGACCAGCTGCGCCACAAGGTCGAGCTGGAACGCCGCGAAGCCCTGCCCACGCCCAGCGTGAGCGTGGCGCGCGTGCGCAACCGCCTTGACGGCAACTACAACCAGATCGGCGTGTCGGTGGAGCTACCGCTGTTCGACCGCCGCGAAGGCCCTATCGCGCGTGCCCAGGTGGAGGCCGAGCAGGCCCAGCTGCGCTACGACGCCGCGCTGATCGAGGCGCGTACCGAGCTGCAGCGCGCCATCAAGCAGCTGAAGCTGCGCCGCGATGCCGTGCGCGCCTACGAAAAGCAGGGCCTGGCGCAGATCGCGCCGCTCAACCAGATGGCCCAGGACGCCTACAAGCTGGGCCAGGGCTCCATCCTGGAGCTGATCGATTCGCTGGGATCGATCAACGAGCACCGCCTGGAGCACCTGGACCTGGTCAAGGAAATGATGCTGGCCGAGTGGCAGGTGCGCGTGGCCAGCGGCGATCTGCCGATGTGGGCAGCGCCCTGAGGCGCTTGACGCCCTTCCCCTCCTGCTGTGCGGGAGGGGCGGTCGGACCCTGGGTGGCACCCCGCGGTGTGCCTGGTCCGGATCACGCCAGTTTCATGCGGTGCGATGCCGCGCAGCGCAGCCCAAGGCTGAAAAGAGGTGGTAAACATGCCGGCACCCCCACCGATATCGGCGGAGTCTGGCGCGCCGTATAGTGTCTGCCTCAGTTTCGAGTCAGGCCCTGCCGCCCGCATGTACCGCTATCTCATCATCGAAGACGACGCGCTGAACGCGCGCTACATCGCCGAAGGCCTGCGCCAGCAGGGCGCGCAGGTGGCGGTGTGCAGCGATGGTGTGCAGGGCATCGCCATGGCCGTGGGCGAGAGCTGGGATGTGATCATCCTCGACCGCATGCTGCCCAACGGCTTCGACGGCCTGCAGATCCTGCAGACGCTGCGCTCCATGGGCAAGCAGACGCCGGTGCTGGTGCTCAGCGCCCTGTCGGCCACGGACGAGCGCGTGCGCGGCCTCAAGGCCGGCTGCGACGACTACCTGACCAAGCCCTTTGCCTTCTCCGAACTCTCGGCGCGCCTGGAGGCCCTGGTGCGCCGCGCCCAGATCCCGGCCCCTGCGCGCGAGATGCGCCTGGCCGACCTGCGGCTGAACCTGCTCACGCGCAGCGCCGAGCGCGCAGGCCAGCCGCTGGCCCTGCAGCCGCGCGAGTTCCGCCTGCTGGCCTTTCTGATGCAGCACGCGCACCAGATCGTCACGCGCACCATGCTGCTGGAGTCGGTGTGGGACTACCGGTTCGACCCGCAGACCAATGTCATCGACGTGCATATCAGCCGCCTGCGCGGCAAGGTGGACAAGGGCTTCGAGCCTGCGCTGATCCACACCGTGCGCGGCGTGGGCTACAGCCTGTCGGACCGGCCGCAGGACCTGCCGCAGGTGGCCTGACCCGATGTCGCTGGCCAAGCCCTGGAGCTCCACGGCCTTCCGGCTGGCGCTGACCTACGGCGTGCTGCTGGTGCTGACCATGTCCATCGTGCTGTCGGTGTTCTACGTGCAGACCGTGGGCGTGCTGCGCATGCGCATGGACCGGCAGGCCGAGAACCACATGCGCCGCCTGGTCGAGCACCGCGACAAGTACGGCGAGCCCGCGCTGGAGGCCGAGATCCAGCAGACCCTGCTGGACGGCGTCAACACCGATACCGAAATCCTCATCCTCATGGATGGCGACGGCAATCCCATCATCGGCAACGCCGACGTGGTGCCCGCACGCCGCCTGACGGAGATGGGCGTGCGCGATCTCAAGGTGCGGCGCAACGGCCGCATCATCGCGGGCCGCGTGGCCGTGGCCCAGCTGTCCGACGGCAAGCTGCTGGCCGTGGGCAGCGACATGCAGGTGCAAAGCGATGTGGAGGAGCTGTTCGGCCGCGCCAGCCTGCTGGCCGGCCTGGTGGCCCTGGGCATGGCCGTGCTGGGCGCCGGGGCCTTCCGGCGCGTGGTGGAAGAGCGTGCCGCCGACATCCGCAGCACCATGGCGCGCGTGGCCACGGGCGACCTGCGCCAGCGCATCCCGGTCACGCGCCGCGACGATGAGTTCACGCTGCTCAACCGCGACATCAACACCATGCTGGACCGGCTGGAACTGCTGATGGACGGCATACGCCATGTCTCCAACACCATCGCCCACAACCTGCGCACGCCGCTGACGCGCATCCTGCTGCGCCTGCGCAATGCCCAGCAGGCCACGCCCGAGGAAAAGAACGAGACGCTGGCGCTGGTGGCCCAGGAAGTGGCCGAGCTGGGTGTGGTCTTCGACAAGCTGCTGCAGATCGCCGAAGTGGAAAGCGGGGCCAGCCGCAAGAACTTCGCGCCCGTGGACCTGCGTGCCCTGCTGGTCGACGTGGTGGAGTTCTACGAACCGCTGGTCGAGGACGCAGGCGGCGTGCTGCGCCTGGAGGTCGAGGGCACGCCCATGGCGCTGGGTGACGGCGACCTGCTGGCCAGCGCCGTGGCCAACCTCGTGGACAACGCCATCAAGTACGGATCACTGCCCGACAGCGACCACGGCGCCGACATGCTGCTGCGCGCGGGCGTGGCCCACGAGCACGGCATGGACGGCGGCGCCTGGGGCGTGGAAATCATCGTGCAGGACCGAGGCCCCGGTGTGGACGCGCAGACGCGCGAGAAGATGAGCACCCGCTTTTACCGCGCCGAATCGGACCGCGAAGGCTATGGCCTGGGCCTGGCCAGCGTGCTGGCCATCGTGCAGCTGCACGGCGGCAAGCTGGGCTTCGAGAACATGCATCCGGGCCTGCAGGCAAGGATCTGGCTGCCCGGGTTGCCCACGGCCTGAAGCCGTTTCAGCGGTCCTTGTGACCGTAGGCGCAAAAGCCGGGCTTGGGGCCCTTCTTGGGGTGCAGGCGACAGGTTTCGGGCCGCTTGTCGTATACCGTGCAGCGCCGCGACTTGGCATCCAGGAAATTGCAGTCCCCGCTGGCGCGCCGCGCCATGGTGAAGATGTTGTGCTTGGGGTTGTAGTGGTCGATCAGCCGCATCTTCATCAGCCGCTTGGCGATGAGCTTGGGCTCCACGTTGTCCACCTCGAACGGATCCACCAGCTCCAGCCGCACCAGATCGGGCAACTGCACCTCCAGCGGCATGGTGCAGCAGTTGGCCGCACAGCTGTCGCACATGCCGGGCTTGTATTTGCTCCAGGAGTCGAGGCGGTCGACGTCGACGATGCTTATGGGGGATCTCATGGTGGGGGGATGGGCGTGTGCAGGGCCGCTATTTTTCGCCAGAAAGCCCGGCGGCGGTTGCCGCGCCGGCGTAGCCAAGCGAGGGGGCGGGTCTTTGGGGGACGCTGCCCCTGCATCCATCCCCTGGCCTTCAGGCCGGCCGCTTCCTCAACAGGTATTTCTGAAACCCGTCGGATACCCGCTCGTCGCGCTGGTTCAGCACCTCGGTGGCCAGGGTCAGCACGCCCGTGGTGTTGCCGGGCTTGAGCTCGGACACCGTCAGCGTGCAGTACAGCGTGTCGCCCACATAGACGGGGGCCAGGAAGCGGCTGCCCTGCTCCAGGAAGCCCTTGAGCGATTCCTCGACCATGTGCGGGAACAGGCCGGCGCCTGCCGCCGTCTGTATGGCCACCTGGTAGCCGTGGGCCAGCATATGGGGCATGCCGCGCGCGCGGCAGTACTCCACGTCGTAGTGCACGGGATGGTTGTCGCCGCTGGCCAGCTGGAAGGCGGCGAACAGGGCATCGGTCATGGTGCGCGAGGGCAGGGCGAAGACCTCGCCCAGCGCGAAGTCTTCAAAGTAGCGCTGGGCGCACAGGGATGGGTGGCGTGGCATGGCGACTCTCCTCAGTTCGCGCTCATGTGGGCGGCCCGGGCGACCTTGCCCCATTTGTCCAGTTCCTGCTTGAGGAAGGTGGCCAGCGCCTGGGGGCGCGGCTGCTTTTCCAGCACCAGGCCCATGTCGTAGGCCTTTTTCTGCAGCCCGGCATCGTCCACCGTGGCCTGCAGGCTGGACTGCAGGCGGGCAATCAGCGCTGGCGGCGTGCCTGCGGGGGCGAACACGGCGTTCCAGGTATAGGCCTCGTAGCCGGGCACCTGCTCGGCAATGGCAGGCGTGTCGGGTGTCTGCGGCAGGCGCTGGGCCATGGTGGTGGCCAGCAGGCGCACCGTGCCCGCCTTGACCTGGGCCAGGCCCGTTGGAGCGCTGTCCAGCATGAAGGCCAGGTGCCCGCCGATGAGGTCCTGTATGGCCGGCGCACTGCCCCGGTAGGGCACATGCTGGGCCCGGGTGCCCGCCATCAGGTTCAGCAGCTCCGCACCCAGGTGCGGAGCGCTGCCCACGCCCGCCGAGGCATAGTTGACCTGGCCGGGCCGCGCCCGCAGATAGGCCAGGAAATCCGGCAGGCTCTGCACGGGCAGCCGCTTGTCCACCACCAGCACCAGCGGCGCCCTGGCGAGCAATCCCACGGGCGCGAAGTCTTCCTCCGTGCGGTAGCCCAGCTTGTCGTGGATGTAGGGATTGACGGCATGCGCCACCGTGGTCAGCAGCAGGGTGTAGCCGTCAGGGGCTGCCTTGGCAACCGCCTCCGTGCCCACCAGGGTGCCGGCACCCGTGCGGTTCTCGATCACCACGGGCGTGCCCAGCTTCTGGCTCCAGACATCGGCCATGGCGCGGCCAAAGGTGTCGGTGGGGCCGCCTGCCGCATAGGGAATCACCAGCTTGATGGGGCGCGCAGGATAGTCCTGCGATGCGGCCGCGCCTGCGGCCAGAAGCAGGGCGGTGAGAAGGGTTTGGCGTCTTGCCGTCTTGAAGTCCATAATTTTCTCCGTTGTCTCCTGGCGCCGACTATAGAAATGCGCGGCCAATGCAGCCAGTCGAATCATTGATAGGGCGGTTAGAAACCGTCTAACACCAAGGAAATGCTCCCGGCGGGCATGCAACGGATGCGATATGAATTGACGGATCTCAGGGTTTTCCTTGCCATTGCCCAGGCCAAAAGCCTCAGCGCAGGCGCGGCTGAAATGCATTTGACGGCGCCATCGGCCAGCTACCGGCTCAAGAATCTGGAGCAGGCCATGGGTGCATCGCTGTTTGAAAGAACGTCCAAAGGCATGGTGCTCACGCCGGCGGGAATGACGGTCAAGAAATACGCCGATTCCATTTTCGGCAGCGTGGACCGCTTGCACGGAGAAATGCAAAGACACATCAACGGAATATCAGGCCATATCCGCGTCTTTGCCAACAGCAGCACGCTGACGGGAATTGCGCCTGTGCTCAGCCGCTATCTGGCCCATTATCCGAACGTCAATGTGGACCTGGAGGAGCGCCTGAGCGAAGACACGGTGCGCGCCGTGCTCGACGGCAGTGCCGATGTGGGCCTGGTGGCCGGCCAGATCGATCTGCATGGCCTGCATGCCATCACCTATGGCCACGATGAACTGGTGTTTGTGGTGCCCGCTGGCCACCCCTTGGCCGCCAGCAGCAGGGTGCCGCTGGAAACCGCGCTGACCTACGACCTGGTCTCGATCGGCCGCAAGACCAGCAACTTCCTCTACCTCCAAGGCATGGCTTCCAAGCTGGGTATGAATCCCAGGGTACGTGTGCACGCACCAACATTCGAGGCCGTGCTGCAGTGCGTGCAGGAAGGCGTGGGCATTGCGCTGGTGCCACGCTCCATTGCCCGGCCGGCGCTGCAGGCGCGCCGGCTGGCTGCCGTAGGCCTGGACGAGGCCTGGGCGCAGCGCGAGCAGAGGGTGGTCACGCGCGAACCCGAAACCCTGCCCGCCTATGCCCGCGATTTCGTGGCCTATGTGGCGGCCCAGCCTTTGCCCGAGGAAGGCGCCGTGCAGGAATCCCTGCCTTAGAAGATTTGAAATTCCGCTTAGAAAATGCCGACTGGCTGGGTGATGGTCGCACTTCTAGAATGCGGCGAATCGAATATTCGCCTCGTTCAAGAAAATGCAGACACGCCCATTGGATGGTTTGACGGTATTGGCCATGGAACACGCCGTGGCAGGGCCTTTTGCCAGCCGGCAGCTGGCGGACCTGGGGGCCAGGGTCATCAAGCTGGAGCGATTGCCCGATGGGGATTTTGCACGGGGCTATGACGACAAGGTCCATGGTGAATCATCCTTTTTTGTCTGGGCCAATCGGGGAAAGCAAAGCCTGGCTGCGGATATCAAGACTGCCGAGGGGCAGCATATCGTCGGGAAAATACTGGAAAACGCCGATATCCTGATCCAGAACCTGGCCCCGGGTGCCATGCAGAGAATGGGCATGGATTTCGACAGCCTGCATGAGAAATATCCGCGTCTCATCGTCTGCGATATATCGGGCTATGGCGAGGGCGGCCCGCTCAGCGACAGGAAGGCCTATGACCTGCTGATCCAGGCGGCAGCCGGCCTGATCTCGGTCACGGGCACGCCCGACCAGCCCGCGCGCGTGGGCATTTCCATCGCCGACATCGCGGCCGGCATGTATGCCTACTCGGGCATCCTGTCTGCGCTGCTGCAGCGCGCCCGCACGGGCCGGGGCCTGCGCGTGGAGGTGTCCATGCTGGAGGCGCTGGCCGAATGGATGTCCTACCCGCTGAACTTCGCCCACTACGGCGGCACGGCGCCCGCGCGCAGCGGGCTGACCCATCCTTCCATCGCGCCCTATGGCCAGTACACGGCCGGTGATGGCCAGAGCCTGATCTTCGGCCTGCAGAACGACCGCGAATGGCACAGCTTCTGCACCCATGTGCTGCAGCAGCCCGCGCTGGCGCAGGACGCGCGCTTTGCCACCAACCTGCAGCGCGTGGCGCACCGCAAGGAACTCGATGCGGTGATCGCATCCGTGCTGGCCCACCTGAGCCGCGAACAGGCCATGCAGCGCCTGGATGCAGGCGGCATCGCCAACGCGCCGCTCAACGACATGCACGCGGTCTGGAACCATCCGCAATTGCAGGCGCGCGAACGCTGGCGCGAGGTGGCCACGCCCGCCGGCAGCATCCAGGCCCTGCTGCCCCCGGCCACGCTGTCGGATGCCGAAGCCGCCATGGGCGCCGTGCCCGCGCTGGGCGAGCACACGCAGGCGCTGTGGGAGGAGTTTGGCGGGCAGGCTCGAGGCCGGCAAGAGTGATGCCCGATGGGTCCAGGCGGGCGATGGTGGTTGAACGACGCAACCCATTCGAGCGTGGCGAACTCGACCGCTTCCTTGGTTGTCATCGGCTCTCTTGAGAGGGACGAAGAGGGTCGCGCTCAGGCCGAGAGCGCTGCGCGCAAGCGCTCGATGCTTCGCCGCCGCTCGGCGCGTGCTTCGAGCGCCTGCGCCATATCGACCTCGACAAAGCGTGCCTTGTGGTTTGGCTGCATCTGGGCGATGAGATCCATGTCGGCGCTGATGACGGTGCCGACCATCGCGTAGCCGCCGCCCGAGACTGCGTCGCGGTGCAGGATGATCGGTTCGCGTCCGCCCGGCACCTGGATGGAACCGTACGGGTAGCCCGCATCGACGATGTTCGACGGGTCGTCGCCCGCGCCGAATGGCGGCGTGCGCTCGTGGAACTTCAGCGGCGTGCCGTTCTTGTAGCGGTAGCCGATGCGGTCGGCCTCGGAACCGACGGTCCAGGTGTCGGCAAAGAAGCTTTGCACCGACACCTCCTGCAGTCGGTGAAAGTAGATGCCCGGCAGCACGCGCAGGACCACTTCCTTGTCGAGCACCGGCAGCAATGCGGCCTGCACCGTGCGACCCGCGCGGGCGGTGGCGGACGGTACTCCCACGGGCAGTCTGTCGCCGGCCAGCAGCTTGCGTCCGTTGAAGCCGCCGAATGCGCCAAGGCCGTAGGTCGAGCGGCTGCCCAGCACCACCGGCACGTCGATGCCGCCGGCCACGGCGATGCACATGCGCGCGCCGAGCTTCATGAAGTCGAAGCCGAGCCTGTCGCCGGCCTGCACCGCGAATGCGGTATTGCGTGGCACCTCATTGCCGTTGAGCTTGATCTTCGCGTCGGCGCCGGTCACGGCCACCAGCGCGGGCGCGTCGAACTGCAGCTCGGGCCCGAGCAGCGTGCTTTCGATGACGGCCGCACCTTCGTCGTTGCCGACCAGCAGGTTTGCGAGCACCAGGCTTTGCTGGTCGAGCGCACCCGACAGCGGAATGCCCAGGTGGTAGTAGCCGGGGCGGCCGGCGTCCTGCACGCTGGTCGCGAGGCCGGGCTTGAGCACTTCAATCGCCATGGAGCACTTTCAGGAGCTGTTGGTTGTAGCCGCCCGGGTCGGCCAGGAAATCGTTGAGTGAGAACGACACTGGTGCGATGCGCAGCGCGTAGGTGCCGGCCTCGACCTGCGCGATCTGGCGGTCGTACTCGGCGCGGTCAATGGGCTTGTACTTGACGATGTCGCCGGGCTGGAAGAACACCATCAGCTCCTTCAGGTAGGACAGCCGTTGCGCCGGGTCGAAGATGGGCGCGGGCGTGACACCGAACATCTGGTAGCCGCCCGCACCACGCACCGAGTAGATGCAGCTGAAGCAACCGCCGTGGCCCAGCGTGAGCCTGGGCGTGTCGGTGCGCGGGCTCAGGTACTTGGGCACCTGGATCTGGCGCTGGCGCTCGACCATCTGGAACAGAAAGGGCAGGCCGGCCACGAAGCCGACCATCGACACGAACCAGGGCGCCGATGAGTGCGCCTCGATGAAGGCCTCGACCGAGACGTGGCCGTTGATGCGCGCCGCGTACTCGATGTCGGTGCCCGACGGGTCCTGGTGCCGCTCGCGAAAGCGCATCAGCGTCTCGTGCGTCCACGGGTCGTTGTAGAGCACGGGAATCTCGACGATGCGCGTCTGCATCTGCAGGTCGGCATCGCCCAGGCCCGCTTCGATGTCTTTGAGCATGGCGAGCAGTGCGTCGGGCGCGATCGCATCGGGATCGAAGCGCACGAGGTAGGCGGCGTTGGCGGGACAGATCTCGGTCACGCCCGTGATCTCGCCCGCCTGTGCGCGGCGGCGCAGCTCGTTGCAGATGGCCATGCCTTTGAAGAACGCGGGCAGCGACATCTCCTCGCTGATCTCGACGAACAGGTGCTCGTCGCCGCCGAAGCTGTAGCGGGCCTGGGCGGGGAGGGTGCTGGCAGCGGTCATGCGGTCACCTTCGCAAGTGGGGCGGGTGCGTCGGCCAGCGGATTCACCGACAGCCAGGTTTCGAGAAAGCCCGTGTGGAATGCGGCCTGCGCCACGCCCGCGTCCTCGCACAGTGCGCGGTGCAGCGGGATCGTGGTGTGGATGCCTTCGACCTGCAGCTCGCCGAGCGCGCGCCGCATGCGGGCCAGTGCACCGGCGCGATCGGTGTCGTGCACGATCAGCTTGCCCAGCAGCGAGTCGTAGTACGTCGGCACGGTGCAGCCGGGGAACAGCATGGTGTCGAAGCGCACGCCGGGGCCGCCCGGCACCACGAGCTGCGACACGAGGCCCGGGCTTGGCGTGAAGTTCTTCGCGGCGTTCTCGGCGTTGATGCGCACCTCGATGGCCGCGCCGGTCAGCCGGATGTCTTCCTGCTGCAGGCGCAGCGGCTGGCCGAGCGCGATGCGCAGCATCTCCTTCACGAGGTCGATGCCGGTGATCATCTCGGTGATGGGGTGCTCGACCTGGATGCGCGTGTTCATCTCGATGAAGAAGAACTCGCGCGTGTCGTCGTCGTACAGGTATTCGAGCGTGCCCGCGCCGCGGTAGGCCACGGCATGGGCCAGCCGCAGCGCCGATTCGCACAGCGCCGCGCGCGTGGCCTCGCTGATGGCGGCCGAGGGCGCTTCTTCCCACACTTTCTGGCGGCGTCGCTGCAGCGAGCATTCGCGCTCGAAGCAGTGAACCACGCGCTGGCCGTCGCCCAGGATCTGCACCTCGATGTGGCGCGCCTGGCGGATGAAGCGTTCGAGGTACACCTCGCCGTTGCCGAAAGCGGCCTGCGCTTCCGCCGTGGCGGTGGCGAACTGCTGGCGCAGCTCGGCTTCGTCGTGCGCCACGCGAATGCCGCGCCCGCCCCCGCCGGCCGAGGCCTTGATCATGATGGGGTAGCCGATGCCCTTTGCCAGCGCGACGGCGCTGTCGGCGTCTGTCACCACGCCCGCGCTGCCGGGCACGGTGGGCACACCGGCCTTCATGGCTGCGGCGCGCGCGGCGGCCTTGTCGCCCATGGTGCGGATCGCGTGCGGCGTCGGGCCGACGAACACCAAGCCCGCGGCCTCGATGCGCTCGGCGAACGCGGCGTTCTCCGACAGGAAACCGTAGCCCGGATGCACCGCGCCGGCGCCGCTGTCGGCTGCCGCTTCAAGAATGGCGTCCACGCTCAGATAGCTCCTGGTGGCATGCGCCGGGCCAATGCGCACGGCTTCGTCGGCCATGCGCACCGCGAGGCTTTGCGCGTCAGCGTCGCTGTAGATGGCGACGGTCTTGAGGCCCAGTTCCTTCGCGGCGCGGATGATGCGCACCGCGATCTCGCCGCGGTTGGCGATGAGCAGTTTGTCGAATGCGGCGGTCATGGTCCGGGGCCTCACGCCGTTTCGATGACGGCCAGCGCTTGGCCAGGATCGACGGGTTCGCCGTTCTCCACGGCAAAGCCCCGCAGCCGTCCGGCCACGTCGGCCGTGACTTCGCTGAACTGCTTCATCACCTCGACCAGGCCGATCACATCGCCCACGGCCACGGTGTCGCCTTCGGCCTTGAATGGCGGAGCGTCAGGCGCCGAACGGCGGTAGAAGGTGCCCGGCAGCGGGCTCAGGACTTCATGGGTAGCGGGCATCGATGCACTCCTGGAAAGCGGGAACAGGAACGAAAGCGGGAAGAACGGAAAACTCAAGGCTGCGCCGGCGCAGCCGCACCGGCAAAACCTGCAACTTCGATGCCGTGCTCGGCCAGTGCGCGGCGCGTGGCCTGCACGAGCGCCAGCGCGCCAGGTGTATCGCTGTGGATGCACACCGAGTCGAAGCCGATCGCCAGGTCCTGGCCTTCGACCGTGCGCACCACGCCTTCGGTGCAGGCGCGCAGCACCTTGGCGGCCACGGCCTCGGGGTCGAGCGCGCCGACGCGGCGGGTGAAGACGATGGAGCCGCTCAGGTCGTAGTCGCGGTCGGCATAGAACTCGCGCGCCACGGGCTGGCCCAATTCGCACGCCACCTGGAAGGTGACGGACGATTCCATGCAGAACAGGCGCAGCGTCGGTTCGATCTGCTGCAGGGCCGTGACGAGTGCGCGCGACAGCGCCTCGTCGCGCGCCGCATGCATGTAGAGCGCGCCGTGCGGCTTGATGTGCTGCAGCGTCATGCCGGCCAGCCGCGCGAATTCGCGCAGCGCGCCGAGCTGGTAGACCATGTCGTTCACCAGCTCGTCGGCCGGTGCATTGATATGGCGGCGCCCGAAGCCCACGAGGTCGCGAAAGCCCGGGTGCGCGCCGATGCCCACGCCGTTTTCCCGGGCCAACAACACCGTCTTGCGCATGATGTTCGGATCACCCGCATGAAAGCCTGTGGCGATATTGGCCGAGCTGATCAACGGCATCAATTCCTGGTCCACGCCATCGCCGATGGCCCATGGACCGAAGCTTTCGCCCATGTCGGAGTTCAGATCAATCAGCGTCTTCTTCACGTTTCACCTTGTGTTGTTGGCACGGCCAGATGGCAGCAATGCGGGACAAGGTGAAGATTAGTCAGCTGAAAATCGGCTGAAAAGCATTATTTACAGGCGATGCGATATCTGAAAAACAGTTACTCCGACTGCCTGCAATGAACGCTACCCTGTAGATCAGTGAATACTCGGTATCGGATTTGCGCGCGCTGGCATGTAATTTTTGAGAGATAAGTAAATACCCCAGGAAGACCGCACCATGTCTCTGACCCTTCGCCAGCTCAAATACTTCACGGCGGTGGCCGAAGTGGGGCGCATCTCACATGCGGCACTGCAACTCAACATCTCGCAATCGGCGGTGACCACGGCAGTCCGGGAGCTGGAGGAAATGCTGGGGCAGCAGCTGTTTGAGCGACAGCCTCATGGCGTGGAACTGACCCGGGCCGGACGGCGTTTTCTGAGCCATGCCTATGCCGTGCTCTCGGCTGCCGACGAGGCGATCCGCATGCCGCATGAGGGAGTGAATGTCGAGGGGACGCTGACCATTGCCGCCACCTACACGGTACTCGGCTACTTCTTGCCCCATCACCTTCAGCGTTTCGAGCAATTGCATCCGCAGATCAAGGTCAAGGTGCACGAAGTAGTGCGTGAAGCCATTGAGGAGGGGCTGATCACGCAGCAATACGACATGGGAGTACTGCTCACGTCCAATGTGGTGCTGCGCGAGCTGTCGCTCGAGACATTCTTTGGCTCGCAACGCCGACTGTGGGTGCCGGCCAAGCATGCGCTGCTCGAAAAGGCGGAAGTCACGCTGGCCGATGTGGCTGCCGAGCCCTATATCCTGCTCACCGTGGACGAGGCTGCGGGCACTGCAATGAAATATTGGAGCAAGACGCCGTACCAACCTCAGATCAGGCTGCGCACGAGCTCTGTAGAAGCAGTGCGCAGCACCGTGGCGAATGGCCTTGGCGTGACCGTTCTCTCGGATATGGTTTATCGACCTTGGTCGCTGGAGGGAAAGCGCATTGAAACCATCAGTCTGCGCGACGCCGTGCCTACGATGAACATCGGGCTTGGGTGGAAGCAAGGCATCGAATTTTCCCCAGCGATGACGGCGTTTCGCGACTACTTTCGGCAGTTGTTCCTCGAGCCGGTCGTGCATCAAGGCAGAAGGAGGCCCGGCGGTTGATGTCGTTGGTTGGACATGCTCGTTTCTGCATTCAGCAAAACGGCTCCCAACGAATTTCTCGCGCATGCGAATGCATCAATTGAGGCATCACATCATGGCCCGGGTGAAGAATGCCGGCGATTCTTGGATCGATCGACATTCTCTTTCAGCCGCTGTTTTCTGCGCTTGATCTGGCGATGCGCTGGTGCCCGGGTATCAGGGGCATGCTGATCCCGGGCTTTGCGTTGCTGTTGGCGCCATGCTGTGCAATCCAATGCCGCACTGCAGGGTCAACAGCTCGATGGCGACGTCGAAGGTTCTACGAGATGGATGAGAACCTGCGCGATCACACGTCGATATTGCCCGCCCGCAGCGCATTCGTCTCGATGAATTCCCGGCGTGGCTCCACTTCATCGCCCATGAGCATGGTGAACACGCGGTCGGCCTCGATGGCGTCGCCGATCTGCACCTGCAGCAGGCTGCGGACGGTGGGGTCCATGGTGGTTTCCCACAGCTGCTCGGGGTTCATTTCGCCCAGGCCCTTGTAGCGCTGGCGGGCCGTGGTGCGTTCGGCTTCGTGCAGCAGCCATTGCATGGCCTGCCGGAAGTCGCCGGCCTTGTCGCTCTTGGCCTTTTCGCCCTCGCCACGCGTGACCTTGGCGCCTTCGCCCAGCAGGCCGTTGAAGTTCTGGGCTTCGTCGGCCAGCGCGGCGTAGTCGTGGCTGCGCACGAACTCCTGGGTGAGGATGGAGCTCTTGATGTTGCCGTGGTGGTGGCGGCTGATGCGCAGCACGGGCTTTTCGGAGACCGGGTCGATTTCGGCCGTGACCTCGGCGGGCACGCCCGTGGTGGTCAACTCGCGCAGCTTGGCCTCCAGGATGGGGGCGCAGGCCTGGGCCGCCTCGATGCTGTCCAGCGTGATCTGCACGCCGTCGGCGATGGCGCGCAGGGCCTCGGCATCCATGAAGTTGGACAGGCGGTCGATGACGGTCTCTGCCGCCAGGTGCATGTTGGCCAGCTTGGCCAGTTCCTCGCCGTCCAGCGTGCGCGGGTTGGCGCCGCCGGTGCTGACGCTGGCGTTCATCAGCGCGATGCGCAGCAGGTACTGGTTGAGCGCGGGGCCGTCCTTGATGTACAGCTCTTCCTTGCCGTTCTTGACCTTGTACAGCGGCGGCTGGGCGATGTAGATGTGGCCGCGCTCGACCAGGTCCGGCATCTGGCGGTAGAAGAAGGTCAGCAGCAGGGTGCGGATGTGGGCGCCGTCCACGTCCGCGTCGGTCATGATGATGATGCGGTGGTAGCGCAGCTTGTTGGGGTCGAAGTCGTCGCTGCCGCTCTTGCCCGATTCGGCCGTGGCCTTGCCGATGCCGGTGCCCAGGGCCGTGATCAGGGTGACGATTTCGTTGCTGGTCAGCAGCTTTTCGTAGCGGGCCTTTTCCACGTTCAGGATCTTGCCGCGCAGCGGCAGGATGGCCTGGAACTTGCGGTCGCGACCTTGCTTGGCGGAGCCGCCGGCGGAGTCACCCTCGACGATGTAGATCTCGCACAGCGCCGGGTCCTTTTCCTGGCAGTCGGCCAGCTTGCCGGGCAGGCCCATGCCGTCGAGCACGCCCTTGCGGCGCGTCATCTCGCGGGCCTTGCGCGCGGCCTCGCGGGCACGCGCGGCATCGACGATCTTGCTGCACAGGATCTTGGCGTCGTTGGGCTTTTCTTCCAGGTAGTCGGTCAGCGCCTTGGCGACGATGTCCTCCACGGGCGCGCGCACTTCGCTGGAGACCAGCTTGTCCTTGGTCTGGCTGCTGAACTTTGGTTCGGGCACCTTCACGGACAGCACGCAGCACAGGCCTTCGCGCATGTCGTCGCCGCTGACCTCGACCTTGGCCTTCTTGGCCAGTTCGTTCTGCTCGATGTACTTGCCGATCACGCGCGTCATGGCGGCGCGCAGGCCCGTCAGGTGGGTGCCGCCGTCGCGTTGCGGGATGTTGTTGGTGAAGCACAGCACCTGTTCGGCATAGCTGTCGTTCCACTGCATGGCGACTTCGACGCCGATCTCGGTGCCGGGGATGCCGCCGTAGCTTTCCGCAGGACGCGTGCCGTTGGCGTGGAAGGCCGTGGGATGCAGCACCTTCTTGTTGGCGTTGATGAACTGCACGAAGCCCATGACGCCGCCGGCGCCGGAGAAGTCGTCTTCGCGGCCGTCGCGCTCGTCCTTGAGGCGGATGCGCACGCCGTTGTTCAGGAAGGACAGTTCGCGCAGGCGCTTGGCCAGGATCTCGTAGCGGAACTCATGGTTCTGCGTGAAGATTTCCGTGTCGGGCAGGAAGTGGACCTTGGTGCCGCGCTTGTCGCTCTTGCCGACCACGCGCATGGGCGAGACCTCGACGCCGTCCACGATCTCGATCGGGCGGTTCTGCACGTGGCCGCGCGAGAAGTCGATTTCGTAGACCTCGCCATCGCGGCGCACGTTGAGCTTGAGCCAGATGGACAGCGCGTTCACGCAGGACACGCCCACGCCGTGCAGGCCGCCCGAGACCTTGTAGCTGTTCTGGTTGAACTTGCCGCCCGCGTGCAGTTCGGTGAGGGCGATCTCGGCCGCCGAGCGCTTGGGCTCGTGCTTGTCGTCCATCTTCACGCGCGTGGGGATGCCGCGGCCGTTGTCGATGACGGACAGGGAGCCATCGGCATGGATGGTGACCAGGATGTCGTCGCAGTAGCCGGCCAGGGCTTCGTCGATGGAGTTGTCCACCACTTCGAAGACCAGGTGGTGCAGGCCCGTGCCATCGGAGGTATCGCCGATGTACATGCCGGGGCGCTTGCGCACGGCCTCCAGGCCTTCGAGGATCTGGATCGCACCTTCGCCATAGCCGCTGGAGTCTGAGCCTTCGGGGGCAATGGTCTGGTTTTCTGGCTTGTTCTCGTCGGTCATGGAAGGCCCTGGGGTAGTTCCGTCGGAAGCTGTCGCTTCGCTTGAAAATGTTCGATTCGGCCGCTGGCGCGGTGCGTAGGGACGCGCGCTGCGGGCTACGAGTCGGGTAGGGTGGTTGCGCACCGTGCACCGGCTTGTGCCACCGGGCGGCGGGTGCAGGGGCTGCGCAATGTGTCAGGCATCGGTGTCGTGTGGCGCGCGGTCAGATGCGCATGGGCATCACGACGTACTTGAAGCTGTCGTTCTCGGGGATGGTCAGCAGGGCCGAGCTGTTGCCGTCCTGCAGGTCGATCCTGATCATGTCCTGGCTCATGTTGGACAGGGCGTCGATCAGGTAGGTGACGTTGAAGCCGATCTCGATGGTGTCGCCACCGTAGTCGATGTCCAGCTCGTCCATGGCCTCTTCCTGCTCGGCGTTGTTGGACGCCACGCGCAAGGTGCCGGGCTCCACCGTCAGGCGCACGCCCTTGAACTTGTCGCTGGTCATGATGGCCGTGCGCTGCAGGCTGGCCAGCAGAGGGGCGCGGCCCAGGGTCACGCTGTTGGTGTGGTTGCGCGGGATGACACGGTTGTAGTCGGGGAACTTGCCCTCGACCAGCTTGGTCACGAACTCCATGCCGCCAAAGGTGAACTTGGCCTGGTTGTTGGCGAACTGCATCTCGATGTGGGGCTGGTTCTCGCCACCGGCATCCGACAGCAGGCGCTGCAGCTCCAGCACGGTCTTGCGCGGCAGGATCACTTCCTGCTTGGGCACTTCCACGTCCAGCTGGCTGCTTGCGAACGCCAGGCGGTGGCCGTCGGTGGCCACCAGGGACAGCTGCTTGCCCTCGGCCACGAACAGGATGCCGTTGAGGTAGTAGCGGATGTCCTGCACGGCCATGGCGAAGGAGACCTGGCCCAGCAGGTCCTTGAGCACCTTCTGCGGCACGCTGAAGGAAGGGCCGAAGGCCGCAGCCTCCTGCACCAGCGGGAAGTCCTCGGCCGGCAGGGTCTGCAGCGTGAAGCGGCTCTTGCCGCCCTTGAGCACCATCTTGGCCTGCTGGGTCTCCAGGCTCACGGTCTGGTCGCCGGGCATGGTCTTGAGGATGTCGATCAGCTTGCGCGCGCCCACGGTGGTGGTGAAGTCGCCGGTGTCGCCGCCGAGCTCGGCGGTGGTGCGGATCTGGATTTCCAGGTCGCTGGTGGTCAGCTGCAATGCGTTGCCGGTCTTCTTGATCAGCACGTTGGCCAGGATGGGCAGCGTGTGGCGGCGTTCGACGATGCCGGACACCGATTGCAGGACCGCGAGAACTTTGTCTTGTGTGGCTTTCAGGACGATCATGTCAACCTCTGATTTAAGGATGCGGGTCTCGGTAGGAGCGGCGGCTCACAAATGAGCCCCCTCTTGCCGCTCGAATCCCCCATTTTGCCGCGTACATACGACCAGAATGGGGGAGTTTTCATCAACCTTTGAGAGTTTGCTCCAGCACGTGCAGCTGCTGGTTCAGCTCGGTCAGTTGCTGGCGTTCGCCGGCGATCTTGCGCACCGCGTGCAGCACGGTGGTGTGGTCGCGCCCGCCGAACAGCTCGCCGATCTCGGGCAGGCTCTTCTGGGTCAATTCCTTGGCCAGGTACATGGCAATCTGGCGCGGCCGGGCGATGCTGGCCGGGCGCTTCTTGCTGTACATGTCGGCCACCTTGATCTTGTAGTAATCGGCCACCGTCTTCTGGATGTTCTCCACACTGATCTGGCGGTTCTGGATGGACAGCAGATCACGCAGGGCCTCGCGGGCCAGCTGGATGGAGACTTCCTTCTGGTTGAAGCGCGAATAGGCCAGGATCTTGCGCAGCGCGCCTTCGAGCTCGCGCACGTTGGAGCGCACGTTCTTGGCCACGAAGAAGGCGACTTCCTCGGGCATCTCGGCGTTCTCGGCGCGGGCCTTGTTGATCAGGATGGCCACGCGCATCTCCAGCTCGGGCGGCTCGATGGCCACCGTCAGCCCGGAGTCGAAGCGCGATACCAGCCGCTCGTGGATGTTCGCCAGACCCTTGGGATAGGTGTCCGAGGTCATCACGATGTGGCTCTTCTTGGCCAGCAGCGCCTCGAAGGCGTTGAAGAACTCCTCCTGCGTGCGGTCCTTGTTGGCGAAGAACTGCACGTCGTCGATCAGCAGCAGATCCAGCGAGTGGTAACGCTCCTTGAATTCGTCAAAGGTGCGGCGCTGGTAGGCCTTGACCACATCCGAGACGAACTGCTCGGCGTGGATGTAGAGAACTTTGGCGTCGGGCTTGTCGGCCAGCAGCTTGTTGCCCACGGCATGCACCAGGTGGGTCTTGCCCAGGCCCACGCCGCCGTAGATGAACAGCGGGTTGTACAGGTGTCCGGGCGAGCCCGCCACATGCATGGCGGCCGAGCGTGCCATGCGGTTGGCTGTACCTTCCACCAGGGTCTCGAAGGTCAGCGCGGCGTTCAGGCGCGTGCGAAAGACGGGCGCTGCCGCGTCTTCGCTGGTGACCGTGGGCACCGAGGTGACAATGGTTTCCGGCGGGGCCGAGCGCTCGCTGGAGGAGGGGCGGACGTAAGTCCGCACAACGCTTTCCCGCTGAGCGAGTGCCAACTCAAGCGTCACCGGCTGGCCATAGAGCGACTCCAGCATGGCCGAGATGCGGCCTGCATATTGGGCGCGGATCCAGTCGAGCTTGAAGCGGTTGGCCACGTAGACGGTGACTTTGGAGAAGTCTTCGGCGACGTGCGCGGTCAGGGGCTTGATCCAGGTGTTGAACTGCTGTTCGGGCATTTCCTGCCCCAGTTGCTCAACGCAGACTTGCCACAGGCCCTGGCCTGCATCGTTCGTAGGTTCCTCTGTCATTGTCGAAGTCTAGTTGTGGATAGGAGGAACTGTTGCGAGGCTGCCATTGTAGCTTTTGCGGAAGTTATCCACAAAATATCAGGAGCTTGTCCTCCGCCTTGTCGCAAAATGGGCAGGCATCCTTCGGGTTCGAAGGGCATTGCATCAAGTGGACAACGCTGTGATAATCGCGGGTTTCCCTGAATGTGTTCAGGGTGATATGTCCCGCCCGTCTGCATCGGGTCTGCATGCTGCCGCTGGCGGCCTTGGGCGAAACCTCTCGGGGTTGCTCCTTGGGCTGCACATGGCAAGTGCATCGTGCAGATTTTTGGCAGGTGGCCTGGCGGTTTGCCTTTGTGGCGGCTGCTGGCTGCACTGCGTGTAGCGTGCCGGATACGGGACCGGTGCAAAACTGAACCTTCTCTAGGAACCAACATGAAACGTACTTACCAACCCTCCAAGACCCGTCGCGCCCGCACCCACGGCTTTCTGGTCCGCATGAAGACCAAGGGCGGCCGCGCCGTGATCAACGCTCGCCGCGCCAAGGGCCGCAAGCGTCTGGCCGTCTAAGGCCAGCCATTGCTGGGCGGTTTGCTCGCTGCACTGAACCCCTGAACGGGGTGCTGGCATGCAACGGCTGAAAACACGTCCGCAGTTTCAGGCCGCCATGGCTGCCGGTACGGTATCGCGTACCGCGCATTTCGCCCTGCACCGTCTCGTTCTGACGGAGCAGGGCGGCGCCATGGCGCCACCGACAGGGCCCGGGTCGCAAGACCCGCAGGCCCTGTTCGGCGTTGGCGCCGTGCGCCAGGATGCCTGGCTGGGCGCCATGGTGCCCAAGCGCTGGGCGCGCCGCTCGGTGACGCGACACACCATCAAGCGGCAGATCTATGCAGTGGGCAGCGAGCATGAGACCCTGATGCTCCAAGGCGCCCATGTAGTGCGGCTGCGCTCGGGCTTTGACCGGCGCCAGTTCGTGAGCGCCACTTCTGATGTGCTCCGGCAGGCCGTGCGCGCCGAGCTGCAGCAGTTGTTCGCCTATGCGGCGAAACGCCTGTCGCAGCCTGCGCCCGAGCTGCCGCAGCCTGCACAGGAACGCGCCGCAGCCGCTGGCGAGAGCATCGGGGTTGCGCCATGATGCAGCGGCTGCTGATGGCGCTGGTGCGCGGCTATCGGCTGATGCTCAGTCCCTGGCTGGGCTCGGCCTGCCGCTTCACGCCCACCTGCTCGGCCTATTCCCTTGAAGCGTTGGAGCAACACGGCGCTGCGGTAGGCTCCTACCTGACGCTGCGCCGCCTGGCGCGCTGTCATCCGTGGTGTGACGGGGGGCATGACCCTGTGCCAGAGCAAAAGCCCAGGCTGTTCACCAGCCTGACGGCTGCGCCCGAAAACACCCAACCTTCCTCACCTAAGAAGTCTTCATGAACGATATTCGCCGCACCATCCTGTGGGTGATATTTGGCTTTTCGCTGGTCTTGCTATGGGACAAATGGCAAGTGCACAGCGGCAAGAAGGCCACTTTCTTCCCCGCGCCTGCCGTCGCCACGGCCCCGGCACCTGAAACGGGCAAGGCGCCCGGCGATGCCAGCGTGCCCTCGGCGGCTGCTGCGGCAACGGCCGGTGCCGGCGAAGTGCCTGGCGGCGCTGCCGCCGCGCCCGAGGCGGCCCCGCGCCAGAACGTCACCATCAGCACCGACGTGCTGCGCCTGACCTTCGACAGCCAGGGCGGCACGCTGCGCCATGCCGAACTGCTCAAGTACGCGGATTCCGTGCACAAGGACAAGCCTGTGGTGCTGTTCGACGAGAGCGTGCACCGCGTGTACCTGGGCCAGTCGGGCCTGATCGGCGGCGGTTTCCCCACGCACAAGACGACCATGACCGCGCTGCCCGGCGCGCGCGAGCTCAAGGACGGCGAGGACCAGATGGAACTGCGCTTCGAGTCGCCCGACATGGGTGGCGTGAAGCTGGTCAAGATCTGGACGCTCAAGCGCGGCGCCTACGACATCGGCGTGCGCCATGAAGTGGTGAACACCGGCACGGCGGCCGTGAGCCCGCAGCTGTACCTGCAACTGGTGCGCGACGGCAACAAGCCCGAAGGCGAACAGTCCACCATGTACTCCACCTTCACGGGCCCGGCCGTCTACACCGACGAGAAGAAGTACCAGAAGGTCGAGTTCAAGGACATCGAGAGCGGCAAGGCCAGCGTCGAGAAGTCGTCCTCGGGCGGCTACGTGGCCATGGTCCAGCATTACTTCGCCAGCGCCTGGCTGCTGGCCGAAGGCATCCAGCGCGACAACTTCCTGCGCAAGGTGGACAACAACCTCTACGCCGTCGGCATGATCACGCCGGTGGGCACCATCGAGCCTGGCCAGAGCAAGAGCGTGGAAGCGCGCCTGTTCGCCGGTCCCCAGATCGAAAAGCGCCTGGAATCGCTGGCGCCCGGGCTGGAGCTGGTCAAGGACTATGGCTGGCTGACCATCCTGGCCAAGCCGCTGTACTGGCTGCTGGACAAGCTGCACGGCTTCCTGGGCAACTGGGGCTGGTCCATCGTGGCCCTGGTGCTGCTGCTGAAGATCGCCTTCTACTGGCTCAATGCCAAGGCCTACTCCTCGATGGCCAAGATGAAGGCCATCAACCCGCGCATCATGGAAATGCGTGAGCGCCTCAAGGACAAGCCCCAGCAGATGCAGCAGGAGATGATGCGCATCTACCGCGAGGAAAAGGTCAACCCCATGGGCGGCTGCCTGCCCATCATCATCCAGATCCCGGTATTCATCGCGCTGTACTGGGTGCTGCTGTCCAGCGTGGAAATCCGCAACGCGCCGTGGATCGGCTGGATCACCGACCTGTCGGCCAAGGATCCTCTGTTCATCCTGCCCGTGCTGATGACCCTGTCCTCGCTGCTGCAGACCGCGCTGAACCCCGCTCCGCCGGATCCGATGCAGGCCAAGATGATGTGGATCATGCCCCTGGTCTTCAGCGTGATGTTCTTCTTCTTCCCGGCCGGCCTGGTGCTGTACTGGCTGACGAACAACATCCTGTCCATCGCCCAGCAGTGGATCATCAATACCCGCATGGGCGTGCCGCCGCAGTTCAACCTGCCCAAATTCGGCAAGTCCACGCCGGCCAAGTAAGCCTGCGAAGGCCCTGGCTCCAAAGCCCGCTTCGGCGGGCTTTTTCATGGGCGGCCTATCATCGGCGGCCTGAAATCCCTCCCAAGAAAGCTCCATCCATGCTGCCCCGCCACAACGACCCCATCGCCGCCATCGCCACCGCCCCGGGGCGGGGTGCCGTGGGCATCGTGCGTGTGTCCGGCAAGGGCGTGGCGCCGCTGGTGCGGGCGCTGTGCGGGCGCGACCTCAAGCCGCGCGAGGCCACCTATCTGCCGTTTCGCGATGCCCAGGGTGGCCCCATCGACCACGGCCTGGCCCTGTTCTTCCCGGCGCCGCACAGCTATACCGGCGAGGATGTGCTGGAGTTGCAGGCCCACGGCGGCCCCGTCGTTCTGCAACTGCTGCTGGCGCGCTGCCTGGAGGCTGCACAAGCCTCTGGCGAAGACCATCGCAGCGTGCTGCCGGGCCTGCGCCTGGCCCAGCCCGGTGAATTCACCGAGCGCGCCTTTCTCAACGACAAGATCGACCTGGCCCAGGCCGAGGCCATTGCCGACCTGATCGACGCCAGCACCGAGGCCGCCGCGCGCAGTGCGAGCCGTTCGCTGTCGGGCGCTTTTTCCGAGGAAATCCATGGCCTGCGCGACGCGCTGGTGCACCTGCGCATGCTGGTCGAGGCCACGCTGGACTTTCCCGAGGAAGAGATCGACTTCCTGCAAAAGGCCGATGCCAGCGGCCAGCTCGCGCGGCTGCGTGGCAAGCTGGACCAGGTGCTGTCGCGTGCCCACCAGGGTGCGCTGTTGCGCGAAGGCATCAAGGTCGTGATCGCGGGCCAGCCCAACGCGGGCAAGAGCTCGCTGCTCAACGCGCTGGCCGGTGCGGAGCTGGCCATCGTCACCCCGATTGCCGGCACCACGCGCGACAAGGTGCAGCAGACCATCCAGATCGAGGGCGTGCCCCTGCATGTGATCGACACGGCAGGCCTGCGCGAGAGCAGCGACGAGGTCGAGCGCATCGGCATCGCGCGCGCCTGGGACGAGATCGCCGCGGCCGATGCCGTGCTCTTCCTGCACGACCTCACACGCATGGGCGAGCACGACTACCTCGCTGCCGATGCCGCCATTGCCGAAACCCTGGCCCAGAAGCTGCCGCGCCAGGTGCCCGTCATCGACGTCTGGAACAAGACTGATCGCGCGGAACCCGCCCAGATGCAGGCGCATGGCGGCCGTGAAGGCAGCGTGGCACTGTCGGCACGCACGGGCGACGGCCTGGATGCCCTGCGCCGGCGCCTGCTGGACGTGGCCGGCTGGCAGTCGGCCCCAGAAGGCCTGTACCTGGCGCGCGCGCGCCATGTGGAGGCACTGCAGGCCGTGGCCGCCCACCTGCAGGAGGCCGAGCTGCAGCTGGCGGCCCAGGCCGCCCACCTGGACTTGCTGGCCGAGGAACTGCGCCTGGCCCAGGTCTCGCTGAACTCCATCACCGGGGAATTCAGCTCCGACGATCTGCTGGGCGTGATCTTTTCCAGCTTCTGCATCGGCAAGTGACCGGGCTGCCGGATGGCCCCGACCCATTCGCACAGCCGGCAGAGTTGCTGCAATACTTATCTTTTGCTACAAAATTTGCCGCCGAAAACCCGCTTGTCGGCATTGGCGTGCCCGCTGCCGTCGCTTAGCATGCGGCGTGCCGCAGCGGCCCTCGTCGCTGCCTGTCGCCGGGCGCAGCCCTGGCGCGGGTGCGCGGCCCAATTCGAACCGGATCCGCCATGTCTTCTTCCTCCCACAATGATTTGCGGCCACTGGCCCAGGCCATGTCGTCGGCCGTGGCTGTCGATGGTGTGCAGAACGCGCTGACCTTGGAGCAATGGGATCTGCTGGCGCCCTACCTGGTGCCGGTCATGCTGGCGGCGGGCGAGCTGCTGTTTGCCGAAGGTTCGCTGGACCGCAATCTGTACTTCGTGGAGTCCGGCAGCCTCAGCGTGCACTACCAGGATGCGAAGGAGCGCATCCGCCTGGCCATCGTCGGCCCGGGTTCCATCCTGGGTGAGGGCGCCTTCTTCGCCCACCGTGCGCGCCATGCCACCGTGCAGGCGGCTGCGCCGGGACGGCTTTGGTGCCTGACGGCCATGCGCTTCGCCGAACTCAGCAATCGCCAGCCCGGTGTGGCGCTGGCCCTGGTCATGGCGGCCGGCCAAGTGCTTGCCCGCCGTGCGGTGGACAGCCGCCGCCGGGTGGCCAGTACCTGAAAGGCTCCCGGGCAGCACCTGGGGCGGGGCGCTCTGCGGGCGCGGGGCGGTGACAGGCCGGCCTTTGCGCTGCGACAAATTGATACAGCGGTTTTGCTGCGCCCGTGCTCGAAATGTCGCAAAGTTGCAGGCACAATGCCGCGAGTTTGTGACTATTCGTGACAATGAGAGCCCCCATGTCTGTGTTCAACTGGTTTTCCCGCAAGCCTGTGCCGGAGCAGGGCCGTGGTTCGCCCGGAGACGATGGCCAGGCCAGTGCCGCGGCGCGTCGTGATGCAGGGCCCGGCGGGCGCCGCAGCGAGCGTTCCGAGCGCCGTGAGCAGCTCTACGGTGTGGTGCGCGATGTCATGGTGCGTGCCGGGGTGTTGTCCGCCAGCTACAAGTTCAAGGTGCTCTCGCTGGACAACGTGGGCCAGCGCTTCGTGGTGATGATGGACCTGGCGCGGGCCTATGCCAGCGAAACCGCGCGGCTCAGCGAGATCGAGGCCATGCTGGCCCAGGCGGCCAAGGCCCGCATGGGCGCGGTCGTGACGGCCGTGTACTGGCGGGTCAGCGACCAGAACGCTGCAGCCCAGGCCCAAGCCCAGGTGCATTCCGCGGCGACGCGCGCACCGCGTCCCGTCCCGCCCATGGCCGTCCCGTTGGCGGCCTCGATGGAGGCGGCAGCGCCCCAGCGCCGCAGGCAGGACATGGCGCCCTTCGAACCCATAGACGATCAGGAAATGGCGGCCTTCAAGCTCGCCGTGGCGGCCATGCCCGCAGCCGGGCGGGGAGCGGGTTCTGCAGGCTCTGCTGCAGCGGCTCCCGCTGGTGTGCGCCGCTCGGGCCCCTTGCTCGGGCCGGGCGCAGGCGATCGCGGTGCGGACTTTCCCCACAGCACGCTGGACCACCTGGACCTGGGCGTCACCCAGTACGGCGAACTGCGCTGACCGGGCTGCGGCCTGGCTCAGTGTCAGTGGCCGGCGAAATCCACCAGCGTGAACAGCGGCAGTCCGCTATCGCGCAGCAAGGTGGAGCCGCCCAGCTCGGGCAGGTCCACGATGGCCGCGCCCTCGATCACGGTGGCGCCGAGTTTTTCCAGCAGCCGCTTGCCGGCCATCATGGTGCCGCCGGTGGCGATCAGATCGTCGATCAGCAGCACGCGGTCGCCCGCCTTGACGGCGTCGGTGTGCAGCTCCACGGTGGCACTGCCGTATTCGAGTTCATAGGTCTCCTCCACCGTGGTGAAGGGCAGCTTGCCCTTTTTGCGGATGGGTACAAATCCCACGCCCAATTCGTGGGCCACCACGGCGCCCAGGATGAAGCCGCGCGCATCGAGCCCGGCCACCACATCGGGGCGCATGCCGCGCTGCATGTAGCGGTGCACGAAGGCGTCGGTCATCACGCGAAAGACCTGCGGGTCCTGCAGCAGCGGCGTGATGTCGCGAAACTGCACGCCGGGCGCCGGCCAGTCGGGAACGGTGCGTATGTGCGTGCGCAGGTAGTCGTTGACGCTGGGGGTGGTATGCATGGCGCTGGATCGGGGGGCTGGAGAAGACGGGCCAGTGTACCCAGGCGCCCGATGGCGACCGCCGCCGCCGGATGGCCAGACCGCCTAAAATCATCCAGATGAATTCTGATGCTGCCACCCTGGATGCGCTGGACACGCCCCGTGCCCTGCGCCTGGCCCGCGACACCCTGGGCATCGAGGCCGATGCCCTTCAAGCCATGTCGCAGCGCCTTGATGGCGTGTTCGGCGAAGTGGTGCAGCGCATCCTGCGGCTGTCCGGCCGCGTCGTCGTGATGGGCATGGGCAAGAGCGGCCATGTCGGGCGCAAGGTGGCCGCCACCCTGGCTTCCACGGGCACGCCTGCGTTCTTCGTGCATCCGGCCGAGGCCAGCCATGGCGATCTGGGCATGGTGACCGGCATCGACCTGGTGCTGGCGCTGTCCAACAGCGGCGAGGCCGATGAGCTCGCTGCGCTGCTGCCGGCCATCAAGCGCCAGGGCATTGCGCTGGTGGCCATGACCGGCGGCGCGCAATCCACGCTGGCCCGCCATGCCGACTGGGTGCTGGACACCCGTGTCGAGCGCGAGGCCTGCCCCCTGAACCTTGCACCCACGGCCAGCACCACGGCGCAGATGGCCATGGGCGACGCCCTGGCCGTGGCCCTGCTCGATGCGCGCGGCTTTGGCGCCGAGGACTTTGCGCGCTCCCATCCGGGCGGTGCGCTGGGCCGCAAGCTGCTGACCCATGTGCGTGATGTCATGCGCAGCGGCGATGAGCTGCCGAAGGTCGGGGCCGATGCCAGCTTTGTCGAACTGATGCGCGAGATGAGCGCCAAGGGCCTGGGCTGCTCGGCCATCGTCGATGCGGCGGGCGTGCTGCAGGGCATCTTCACTGACGGAGATCTGCGCCGCCGCGTGGAGGCCGGCACCGACCTGCGCGCGCTGCAGGCCGGCGATGTCATGCACAAGGGGCCCCGCACCATCGCCGAAGACGCGCTGGCCGTGGACGCCGCCAGCATGATGGAGGAGCACGGCATCACCGCGGTGCTGGTGGCCGATGCGCAGCGCCAGCTGCGCGGCGTGGTCCATATCCGCGACCTGATGCGCGCCAAGGTGATCTGATGGCACGCGCTCCTTTGACGCCCGTGCAGAACTGGGACGCACAACTGCTGCTGCTGGCACAGGATGTGCGGGTGGCCTTCTTCGATGTCGATGGTGTGCTTACCGATGGCGGCCTGCTGTTCTCTGGCGAAGGCGAGGTGCTCAAGCGCTTCAACACGCTGGACGGCCATGGCCTGAAGCTGCTGCAAAAGGCCGGCATCACGCCCGCCGTGGTGACGGGCCGCGATTCGCCGGCCCTGCGCCTGCGGCTGAGCAACCTGGGCGTCACGCATGCGCGCTTTGGCACGGAAGACAAGGTGCCTGCCGCCGAGGCCATTCTGGGCGAGCTGGGCCTGCAGTGGCACCAGGCGGCAGCCATGGGCGACGACTGGCCCGACCTGCCCGTGATGCGGCGCTCCGCCTTTGCCTGCGCGCCGGCCAACGCCCATGACGAGGTGCTGGCCGTGGCCGACTGGATCACGCCGCGCAGCGGTGGCGAAGGGGCGGTGCGCCAGCTGTGCGACCTGCTGCTGGCCGCGCGTGGCGCCTATGCCGGACTGCTGGCGGAATACGCATCATGATCCAGGCCTGGCGCCGCGTCGGTGACCGGCTTTCCCTGTACCTGCCCGTGCTGCTGATGGGCCTGCTGGCGCTGGGCACTTGGTGGCTGGTGCGCAATGCACCGCAGCCCGTGGCCAGCGGCACCGAAAAGGCCGTGGCGCATGAGCCCGACTACTTCATGAAGGATTTCTCGATCAAGAGCTTCGACGCCACGGGGCGGCTCAAGAGCCAGATCGAGGGCAGCATGGGCCGCCACTATCCGGATACCGACACCCTCGAAATCGACAACGTGCGCATGTTCGCGGTCTCGCCTGAAGGTCGCATCACGCGCGGCAGCGCCAAGCGGGCGCTGAGCAATGCCGATGGTTCCGAGGTGCAGATGTTTGGCAATGCCGTCGTCACGCGCGAGCCATTTGTGACAGCAGGTAAACAACCGCAGCCGCAGTTGCAATTCCAGGGCGAATTCCTGCACGCCTGGCCCAACGAGGAAAGAGTGAGTTCCAACCAGCCCGTGGTGCTGACCCGTGACAAGGACCGTTTCACGGCCGACAGCATGCAGTACAGCAACCTGGATCTGGTGATGAAGCTGCAGGGCCGCGTGCGCGGCACCCTGCAGCCGTCCAGGACCAAGTAAGGCGCCAGCGCAAGCGCAGGCCTGCCGATGGAGAACAAGCCATGACGACATCCTCGCGCAGCCCGGCACCCCTGGCCTTCATCACCGGCGCATCCAGCGGCATAGGCCAGGCCCTGGCCTGGCATGCCTACCAGCAAGGCTGGTCGCTGGCACTGGTTGCGCGGCGTGGCGACGTGATGGCGCAATGGGCTGCGCAGCAGGGCCTGGAGGCGTCGCGCTTCGCCATCTACGAGGCCGATGTGGCCGTGCCCGACAGCATCATCGCTGCCGCCCGGCGCTGTGAGCAGCAGCAGGGCCTGCCCGATGTCGTGATTGCCAATGCCGGCGTCAGCTGGGGTGTGGACACCTCGATGCGCGAGGATATCGACACCATGCAGCAGGTGCTGGCCGTCAACACCATGGGCGTGGCGGCCAGTTTCCATCCCTTTATCGCGCCCATGGTGCGGCGTGGCAGCGGGCAGTTGGTCGGTATCGCCAGCGTGGCCGGGCTGCGCGGCCTGCCGGGACATGGTGCTTATTGCGCCAGCAAGGCTGCAGTCATTGCCTATTGCGAAAGCCTTCGCGGTGAATTGCGCAGTAGTGGCGTAAAAGTCACTACATTGCTTCCTGGTTATGTAGATACACCCCTCACACGCGGTAACCGCTATGGCATGCCATTCCTATTGCAACCCCATGAGTTTGCTGCAAGGGCCTGGCGTTCCATTGATGCCGGGCGCAGCCTGGCCATCATCCCCTGGCAAATGGTGTGGGTTGGCCGTTTGATGAAAATTCTGCCAAACCCCTTGTTTGATCGGCTGCTTGTAGGACGAAAGCGCAAACATCGTCATTCGAAAAATCCCTGAAGTTCGTCGTGCTCAGGGAATATGTTCATGCATAAACTTGCACCCGCAAAAAAGGCTCCCTGAAGGAGCCTTTTCTTGTTTGGGAGAACATGGAGACCGGGGTCTCATTCTCCATTGTTATTGTTGTTTCCCCAGCCGCCGCCACGGCCGCCATTGCGGGGGCCGGAGCCATAGGGGCTGCGGAAACCCCCATCGCCACGGCCGCCGTAGCCGCCGCCACCACCGCCGTCACCACGGCCATAGCCACCACCGCCGCCGCCATCGCTGCGTCCGTAGCCTCCGCCATCACCGCGGCCACCGCCACCGTAGCCACCGCCGCCGCCATCACCACGCCCATAGCCGCCACCACCGCCGCCGCCACCAAAGCCGCCCGAGCGCGGGGGACGAGGCTCCATGGGGCGCGCTTCGTTCACCACGAGGCTGCGCCCGCCCAATGGCTGGCCATTCATGCCTTGAACGGCTGCCTGTGCCTCGGCATCGCTGCCCATTTCGACAAACCCGAATCCCTTGGAGCGGCCTGTGTCGCGTTCCATCATGACCCGGGCGCTGGTGACAGCGCCGAACTGGCTGAATGCCTGCTCCAAGTCGTTGTCACGCACACCATAGGGAAGGTTGCCGACGTAAAGCTTATTGCCCATCAAAAACTCCTCAACTCCTCAATGCTCACTGGTTTGCGCTCGGCTTCAGGACGCACAGACATCAGGTTCTTTGTATACAAGAGCCTGTCCAACCTTCCTAAACACATAGCGTTCGAACGGGTCTGCCCGAAACCAAATTATGAAGCACAAAAATCAAAAAGATAAATGCTCGAAAACACAAGCTGATAACGTTTGGCAACAAAAAAGGGGCCCGAAGGCCCCATTTTTTTGCTAACGCAAGCTCTAAGCGAGTGCTTAGTAGCTGTTGCGACGGCCGCCGCCACCGCCGTAGCCGCCGTCACGGTTGCCGCCGCCGAAGCCGCCACCGCCGCCACCACCAAAGCCGCCGCCGAAGCCGCCGCTACGGGGAGCGCGGGGCTCCATCGGACGGGCTTCGTTGACCACCAGGTCACGGCCGCCGCGGTTTTGGCCGTGCAGGCCTTGGATAGCAGCTTGTGCTTCGGCATCGCTGCCCATTTCGACGAAGCCGAAACCCTTGGAACGGCCGGTGTCGCGCTCCATCATCACTTTGGCGCTGTTGACGGCGCCGAATTCGCTGAAGGCTTGCTCCAGATCGCTGTCACGGAAGGTGTACGGCAGGTTGCCGACGTAAAGCTTGTTGCCCATGGAGGACTCCTGAAAAAACTGGAAAACGCGATGGAGCCCTAGGGAGTCAACACGGGATGACAACGTTAGAGACGCAAACGCACTCGCCCTCATTGAGCCGAAGCCCGAACGAAAGCCTGCCCATTATGTGGCAGAAGTTTTCGCACGTTATTACTGTTTCGCAAAAATTCGTCGTGCCCGCCACAGAATGCCCCTGGGAGTAACCCTGAAATTGCGGCAGCGCATAAGCAAGTGCCGTGGCGGCAGTGGTGGTCGGCATGCGGATCGGGGGGCTGCTATGATCGCCGCCTCAGTCTTTGGGGAGTAGATTGTTCGGCTCAGTGGCCGGATGCATGCGTCAACAAACTTGGGCCTTCGCTGGCCTATGGCGTATGCGGCGCGCAGTGCAATGCTGCGTGTGACCGATCGAGACCATTGACCGCGCACCGATCCAAAGGCCGGAGTCGGAGCGTGGTCAATGCGTGCTCTATCCGGCCGGATAAATCCCCACACCATGGAAGCCTTCCTGATTTCAACCTCCGTCGTCGCACTTGCCGAGATGGGGGACAAGACCCAGCTGCTGTCGCTGGTGCTCGCCGCGCGTTTTCGCAAACCCTGGCCCATCGTTGCGGGCATTTTCGTGGCCACGCTGGTCAACCATGCGCTGGCCGGTGCCGTGGGTGCCTGGATCACCAGCTACCTGGGCGAGAACGCCATGCGCTGGATCCTGGGCCTTTCCTTCATCGCCATGGCGATCTGGATGCTGATCCCCGACAAGCTCGACGAGGACGAGGTCTCCGGGCATTCGCGCTGGGGCGTCTTCGGCACCACGCTGGTGGCTTTCTTCCTGGCCGAGATGGGCGACAAGACGCAGATTGCCACCGTGATGCTGGCGGCCAAGTACAACGCCTACCTGTGGGTGGTGGCCGGCACCACGCTGGGCATGATGCTGGCCAACGCGCCTGTGGTGTGGCTGGGCGACAAGCTGGTCAAGCGCGTGCCCATACGCCTGGTGCATGTGGTCTCGGCCGTGATCTTCCTGGTGCTGGGCGTGCTGGCCCTGTTCCTTCCGGGGACGGGCGTTTTGGCATAATGAGCCTTCATGCGCCGATTTGCTTCTGCTTGCGGGCGCTTTATAAATCCTGCTAAAGACGACACCAGAGAACCCGGCCTCGTTTTTAGCGATGCCGGGTTTTTTCATGTCCTTCATCGCCACACCACAAACCATGCACTTCGACGAGCCCCTGCCGCTGCAGGGCGGCGGCTCGATCCGGGACTACGACCTCGCCTATGAGACCTACGGGCAGCTCAATGCCGATCGCAGCAACGCGGTGCTGGTCTGCCATGCGCTCAATGCCTCCCACCATGTGGCAGGCGTCTACGAAGGCCAGGCCAAGAGCGAAGGCTGGTGGGACAACATGATCGGCCCGGGCAAGCCCGTGGATACGAACCGGTTCTTCGTGATCGGCGTGAACAACCTGGGCTCGTGCTTTGGCTCGACCGGCCCCATGCACGCGCATCCCGACACCGGCAAGATCTACGGCGCCGACTTCCCCGTGGTCACGGTGGAGGACTGGGTGGACGCCCAGGCCCGGCTGCTGGACCGGCTGGGCATTGGCCAGCTGGCCGCCGTGCTGGGCGGCAGCCTGGGCGGCATGCAGGCGCTGTCGTGGTCGCTGCGCCACCCTGACCGCATGCGCCACGCCGTGGTCGTGGCCAGCGCGCCCAACCTCAATGCCGAGAACATCGCCTTCAACGAGGTGGCGCGGCGCGCCATCGTCACCGACCCTGATTTCCACGGCGGGCATTTCTACGAGCACGGCGTGGTGCCGGCGCGGGGCCTGCGCATCGCCCGCATGATCGGCCACATCACCTACCTCAGCGACGATGTGATGAACCAGAAGTTCGGCCGCCAGCTGAGGGAGGGGCTGGACCTGAAGTACAGCACGCAGGACGTGGAGTTCCAGATCGAGAGCTACCTGCGCTACCAGGGCGAGAAGTTCAGCAGCTACTTCGACGCCAACACCTACCTGCTGATCACGCGTGCGCTCGATTATTTCGACCCGGCGCGCGCGCATGGCGGCGACCTGACCCGGGCGCTGTCCGTGGCCAAGGCCGGCTTCCTGCTGGTGAGCTTCACCACCGACTGGCGCTTTGCCCCCGCGCGCAGCCGCGAGCTGGTCAAGTCGCTGCTGGAGAACAACCGCGACGTCAGCTACGCCGAGATCGACGCGCCCCACGGCCATGACGCCTTCCTGCTCGACGACCCCCGCTACATGAAGGTGATGCGCTCCTACTTTGACAACATCGCCCAGGAAACCACGACAGCTGCCAAGGAGGCCGCATGACCGAGCTGAACACCATGCAGGCGATTGCGCGCCTGATCCCCAAGGGCTCGCGCGTGCTCGACCTGGGCTGCGGCGATGGCGCCCTGCTGTCGCACCTGCAGCGCGAGCGCGGCTGCACCGGCTACGGCGTGGAGCTGGACGACGCCAATGTGCTGGCCTGCGTGCGCCGGGGCGTGAACGTGCTGCAGCTGAACCTGGAGGACGGCCTGGCCATCTTCCAGGACAACAGCTTCGACGTGGTGCTGCAGATCGACACGCTGCAGCATCTGCGCAATGCCGAGACCATGCTGCAGGAGACGGCGCGCATAGGCCGCGCGGGCATCGTCGCCTTCCCCAACTTCGCGCACTGGCCCAACCGCCTGTCCGTGCTGCGCGGGCGCATGCCGGTGACGCGGCGCCTGCCCTACCAGTGGTATGACACGCCCAACATCCGCGTGGGCACCTACAAGGACTTCGAGGTGCTGGCCACCCGCAACCGGCTGCGCATCCTGGACTCCTTCGGCCTGCAGGATGGCCGCAGCGTGCGCACCCTGCCCAATCTCATGGCGGGCACGGCCGTCTTCCATTTCGAGCACGCCTGAGCGGCGGTCCGGTCCATGCCCGTGCCATGGGTGGCGCGCACAATCGACGGATTGCGAACCCGAAAGGCAGACATGAACCGCTTCCCACGCCGCCGCGCGCTGGCCCTGGCCGGCGCGGCCGCCGGCCTGCTGCTGGCAGGCTGCGCCACGCCGCAGGCCGCCAATTCCCCATCGCGGGCCGCGGACTGGCCTCCCCGGCCCGCGCTGATCGCGCACCGCGGCGCATCGGCGCTGCGGCCAGAGCACACGCTGGAGGCCTACCGGGAGGCCATACGCGCGGGCGCCGACTTCATCGAGCCCGACCTGGTCATCACGCGTGATGGCGTGCTGGTGGCGCGGCATGAGAACGCCATCGCCATCCTCGCGGCCGACGGCAGCCTCAAGGAGGCCACCACCAATGTGGCCGACCGCCCCGAGTTCGCGGCGCGCAAGACCACCAAAACCATCGACGGGCAGGCGATCACGGGCTGGTTCGTGGAGGATTTCACGCTGGCCGAGCTGAAGACGCTGCGTGCGCGTGAACGCATCCCGGCGATCCGCCCGGCGAATGTGCAGTTCAATGACCGTTTCGAGGTGCCCACGCTGCAGGAGGTCATCGACCTGGCCCGAGCCGAGAGCGTACGCACGAACCGCACCATAGGCATCTATCCCGAGACCAAGCACCCGAGCTACTTCCAGTCCATCGGCCTGCCGCTGGAGCCCGCGCTGCTGAAGCTGCTTGCGGACAACGGCTGGAACCATGCGCAGGCGCCAGTCTTCGTGCAGTCCTTCGAGGTCGAGAACCTGCGCTGGATCCGTGCGCGCAGCAGCCTGCGCCTGGTGCAGTTGCTGGCGCCCAAGGGCAAGCCCTATGACAGCGTGGCGCGCGGCACGGGCCCCGGCTATGCCGACATGGTCACGCCCGCAGGCCTGGCCGAGATTGCGCGCTATGCCAATGGCATCGGGCCGAGCAAGAGCATGGTGATCCCCGTGGTGCAGGGCGCCAATGCGGCGCCCACGGCGCTAGTGGCCGATGCCCACCGTGCGGGGCTGCTGGTCCATCCCTGGACGCTGCGGCCCGAGAACGCCTTCCTTCCCCTGAGCCTGAAATCGCCGCCCGCACAGGACGGCACCCGGCGCGGCAATGCACGCGCCGACATGGACGATTTCCTGCGCACGGGCATCGACGGCATCTTCACCGACGATCCGTCGGTGGGGCGCGCGGCCATCGATGACCTGCTCAAACCGAAGCCTTGAGACGGCGCGCCGCCGCGCGCTTGCCTGCTGCCTGCGCCTGCTCCAGCCACTGCTGCACACGGGCGGCCTCGGCGCCGAGCACGGGGCCGAAGCTATGTATGCGCACGGGCCGGATGCCGCTGAATTCCAGGATGGCGCGGCGCATCTGGTGGTGGCCCGGCATGTGCGCCACCCAGCGGTAGTACCAGGGCGGTGAATCCATGCTCACCAGCAGGTCGGCCGTGCGGCCGGCCAGCAGCCGGTCCCACAGCACCGAGCCCTTGCGGTACTTGAACGCGAAGCCCGGCAGAAAGATGCGATCGATGAAGCCCTTGAGCAAGGCCGGCAGGCCGCCCCACCAGGTGGGATAGGCCCATGCCAGGTGGCTGGCCCAGAGGATGTCGGCCTGGGCCCGCTGCAGGTCAGGCTCCAGGGGCTGGTCCTGGCGGTAGCCGGCGCGCAGCAGCGGGTCGAAGTCCAGTTCGCCCAGGCGCAGCAGGCGTACCTCGGCGCCGCTGTCGCGTGCGCCCTGTGCGTAGGCGTCGGCCAGGCCTGCGCACAGGCTGCTGGCCGACGGGTGGCCGAGGATGATCAGGATGCGCTGGGGATGCGTATCGGCAGGAGGGTGGGCGGTGCTTGGAGACATGGCACCCATGTTCGCCTTGCCCCTTGGGGCAGGGTCAAGCACCCGGGCTCAGGCCGCGTGCTCAGGCCAATGCGGGTTCGCAGGCGCCCTGGGTACCTGCCGTCTCCAGGCTGCATTCGAGCAGTTCGCGCTCCAGCGCCGCCAACTGGGACTGCTGTGCCTGAAGGCGCCGGATGTCCGCCTGAACCTGGGTGCTGCGCTCGCGCAGCAGCCGGGCCAGGGCTTCCCAGCTTGCGGCCTCATGGATGCGGTGCAGGCCGTGCAGCTCGTCCAGCCGAAAGCCCAGTCCCAGCGCCTGGCGGATGCGCTGCACAAGCACCAGGTCCTGCTCGCCATAGATGCGGTAGCTGCCTGCCCGTGCCACGGCGCCGAGCAGGCCCCGTGATTCATACAGCCGGACGGCCTTGGGCGAGCAGCCGGCGCGTCGGGCGAGTTCTCCAATATACATGGCGCGATCGTAGTCGTTGGCGGCGGGGTGTCCGGGGTCCGTGCCGCCTTGGCGCACAATGATCGGATCGCGGCGCTGGCTTCGCTCGAACGGTGCGCCGACCCATGACACGAGGACCCGCCATGAACGCACGCACCCCTTCGCAGCTGCTGCAGCCCGCAGCCGCGCTTGACCAGATCAGCCGCTCCTGGGACGAGCGCATCGTCCCGGCGCTGACCGAGTACATCGCCATTCCCGCCAAATCGCCCATGTTCGCGCCCGACTGGGAGCAGCAGGGCCACCTGGAGACCGTGCTGCGCAATGCGGCCGACTGGGTGCTGGCGCAGAAGGTGGCGGGCCTGACGCTGGAGATCGTGCGCCAGCCCGGCCGCACGCCGGTGCTGTTCTTCGAGGTGGAAGGCACGCAGGACAAGGCGGCCTCCAGCCCCACGGTGCTGATGTACGGCCACCTGGACAAGCAGCCCGAGTTCGACGGCTGGCGCAGCGACCTGGGCCCGTGGACGCCCAAGTACGAGAACGGCAAGCTCTATGGCCGTGGCGGCGCCGACGACGGCTATGCGGTCTACGCCAGCATCGCGGCCGTGCAGGAGCTCAAGCGCCAGGGCGTGCCGCACCCGCGCATCCTGGGCCTGATCGAGACCTGCGAGGAAAGCGGCTCGCGCGACCTGTTGCCCTATGTCGATGCCCTGCGTCCGCGCCTGGGCGATGTGGGCCTAGTGATCTGCCTGGACAGTGGTGCCGGCAACTACGACCAGCTGTGGCTGACCACCAGCCTGCGCGGCATGGCCAGCGGCACGCTGAAGGTGGAAATCCTCACCGAGGGCGTGCATTCGGGCGATGCCTCGGGCGTCGTGCCGTCGTCCTTCCGCATCCTGCGCCAGGTGCTGGACCGGCTGGAGGACAGCAAGACCGGGCGCCTGCTGCCTGCCAGCTTCCACTGCGAGGTGCCGGCCGAGCGCATGGCGCAGATGCAAGACACGGCGGCCATCCTGGGCGAGGAGACCTATGCCCGCTTCCCCTGGGCGCACTACGACTGCGGCGGCTCCACGCTGTTCGCCCTGCCCACCACCACCGACCCGGTCCAGGCCCTGGTCAAGCGCACCTGGGAGCCCACGTTGAGCGTGACCGGCGCCGAGGGCCTGCCCGCGCTGCAGGATGCCGGCAACGTGCTGCGCCCCTATACCGCCTTCAAGCTCAGCCTGCGCCTGCCACCCCTGGTCGATGCCGCTGCCTGCGTGCAGGAAATGAAGGCGCTGCTGGAGGACAACGCGCCCTACCAGGCCCGTGTGACCTGGCAGGGCCTGTCGGGCGCCAGCGGCTGGAATGCGCCAGCCATGGACGGCTGGTTCGAGGACGCGCTCAACGCGGCAAGCCAGGCGCATTTCGGCGCCTCCTGCGGCTACATCGGCCAGGGGGGCACGATTCCGCTGATGAACATGCTCAGCCAGGGCTTTCCCAAGGCCCAGATGATGGTCTGCGGCGTGCTCGGTCCCAAGAGCAATGCCCACGGTCCCAATGAATTCCTGCACGTGCCCTATGCCAAGAAGCTCACGGCCGCCGTGGCCCAGGTGATCGCCGCCATGGCCGGGGCGCAGGCAGCCGCCGAGGCTGGCGCTGCTGGCGTGGCGTGATGGCAGCGCCGGCCCCCGCACCCGTTCCCGCACCTGCCTCGCAAGGCCAGGTCACGCGCCTTGCGTCCAGCGACGGCGCCGAGCTGTCACTGCGCGACTGGCCCGTGGACGGGGGCCAGGCGCGCGCCACCGTGCTGCTGGTGCACGGCCTGGGCGAGCACATCGGCCGCTATGAGGCGCTGGCCCGGCGCCTCAATGCCTGGGGCTATGCGGTGCGCGGCTACGACCAATACGGCCATGGGCGCTCGGCAGGGCCGCGCGGCGGCTTGACGGCCGATGGCCGGCTGCTGGATGACCTTGCGGCCGTGGTCGATGCCACGCGTGCCCAGCAGCCCGCTGGCCAGCCGCTGGTGCTGCTGGGCCACAGCCTGGGCGGCCTGGTGGCTGCGCTGTTCGTGGCGCGTGCCATCCGGCCTGTCGATGCGCTGGTGCTGTCTTCGCCGGCCTTCGACGTGGGCCTGTCGCCCGTCCAGAAACTGCTCGTGGGCACGCTGCCGCGCCTGGTGCCCGACCTGCGCGTGTCCAACGGCCTGCAGATTCCCTATCTCTCGCATGACGCGGCGGTCTGCGATGCCTACCGCGCCGATCCGCTGTGCCATGACCGCATCTGCGCGCGGCTGGCGCGGTTTCTGGCGCAGGGCGGCCCGCAGGTGCTGGCCCGCGCGGGGCAGTGGAGCGTGCCCAGCCTGCTGATGTGGGCGGGGGACGACAGGCTGGTGGCGCCGGCCGGCAGCCAGGCCTTTGCCGACCGCGCGCCGCCAGCCGTGGTACAGGCGCAGTGCTTTGACGGCGCCTACCACGAGCTGTTCAACGAGCGCGATGACTTCGCCGCGCCCGTGTTCGCGCGGCTGCGCGACTGGCTGGGCCGCTTCAGGCCAGCGTGAGCGCCGCCAACGCGGCCAGGGGCGCGGTTTCCGCGCGCAGCACGCGTGGCCCCAGCGTGACGGGCACAAAGCCCTGGGCGCGGGCCAGGGCCTCCTCGGCAGGCGACAGGCCGCCCTCGGGGCCGGAGAGAAAGACCACGGGTGCATCCTCGGCCGTGGCATCCAGGATCTCACCCAGCGGCCGCGTGCCCTCGCCCAGCGACAGCAGCAGGCGCAGCGTGCCGGGCGGCAGCTGTTTCGCACCGCCCTCCAGCCAGTCCTCCAGGTCTGCCGGGGTGTGCAGCGGGGGAACGCGGTTGCGCGTGCACTGCTCGCAGGCCGATACGGCCACGGCCTGCCAGTGGGCGAGTTTTTTCTCGGCGCGCTCGCCCTTGAGCTTGAGCACGCTGCGCTCGGCCACCAGCGGGGTGATGCTGGCGGCGCCCAGCTCGGCGGCCTTCTCCACCAGCCAGTCCATGCGTTCGTTGGCCGTGATGCCGGCCAGCAGGTGCACGGGGCGCAGGGGCTCGCGTTCCACGGCGTGGTGCGCGCCTATGCGCACGGCCACGTCGCTGCGGCCCATGCGCAGCACGGTGGCCTCGAACTCGCCGCCGCTGAAGCCTTCGCCGGCGCGGCCTTCGAAGAGGGTGATGCCGTCGCCGGGCTGCAGGCGCAGCACCTGCACATGGCGCGCCGCGCCGGGCGGCAGGTCGATGTCGGCGCCGCTGCGCAGCGCAATGGGGCAGTGAAAGCGTGGCATGGCGTATCCGTTCTCAGACGCGCCCGTAGGCCCAGCCGACCTGGGGCTGGATGTTTTCGATCTGGTCCACCAGGCGCAGCAGCGGCGTCAGCTCGCGGTAGCGGCTGCAGGTGGAGCGGATGTAGTGGATGAAGCGCGGCGCGTCGGCCAGGTAGCGGGGCTTGCCGTCGCGCAGCGTCAGCCGCGCGAAGATGCCGGCCACCTTGAGGTGGCGCTGCAGGCCCATCCACTCCACGCCCCGGTAGAACTCGCCGAAATCGTCGCCCCAGCCGCTTTGGCTGCGTGCGCCGACCAATCCCGACTTGCGCGCCTTCTCCCAGTAACGCACGGTAATGTCGATGACAAAGTCCTCTTCCCAGCTGATGAAGGCATCGCGCAGCAGGCTGGCGATGTCATAGGTCACCGGGCCATAGACCGCATCCTGGAAGTCCAGCACGCCCAGCGGGCCGCTGGCGGTCACGGGCTGCATGAGATTGCGCGTCATGAAGTCGCGGTGCACGAAGACGCTGGGTGCCGCCAGGTTGTGGGCCACGATCTGGTCGAAGGCCTTGGCCAGCGTGGCCTGCTGCCTGTCGTCGAGCACGGTCTCGCGGTGGCGCGCGATGTACCAGTCGGGGAACAGCTGCAGCTCGCGGCGCAGCAGCGCGTCGTCATACGCGGGCAGCACGTCGGGGCGCGAGGCGGTCTGCCAGGCCAGCAGCACCTCCAGCGCCGAGCGGTACCAGGCTTCCGCGTCCTGGGGCTTTTCCGGGTCCAGCGCCTCGATGACGGTGTGGCCGCCCAGGTCGGACAGCAGCATGAAACCGTGCGCCGCATCCCAGTCCAGGATCTGCGGCACGGCCAGCCCGGCCGAGGCCATCAGCGCCTGCACCTTGGCGAAGGGCGCGCAATCTTCCTTGTCCGGCGGGGCATCCATGACGATGAGGCTGGCGCCCGCGCTGGTGTCCAGGCGCAGATAGCGGCGAAAGCTGGCATCGGCCGAGGCAGGGCGCAGGGTTTCGGGGCGCAGCGCGTGGCGGGCGGACAGCGGGGCCAGCCAGGCGTCGAAGGCGGCGTGGCGGGCGGGGTCGGCCCAGACAACGCCGGCCGTGGGGGTGTTTGGATGGCTCATGGATAATCGCGATTCTACAAACCGCCACCCCGGCGAATGCCCGGCGGTGATGCTAGGCTTGCGCCTTTGTCCACCCGCCGCTGTTGACCACCGTGTACCTCCGACCGCCGCTCCCCGATCCGCTGGCTGCCCGCGCGCCCGCGCGCCCCGCTGTACGCCCGCTGGCCTGGCTTGTGGCTCTCGCATGGGCCGGTGGCTCCACCATGGCCCAGGCCCAGCCCGCTGCAGCCGACGAAGGCCGGCTGCAGCAAGTCCGCCCGCTGCGCCCCAGCACGCTGATGCAGGAAACCTATCCCGAGGCGGTGCGCTCCCAGCAGCCCGTCTATGTGCGCGGTGACGCGCTCAGCGGCCAGCCGGACATCAACTCGGTGGTCGAGGGCAATGCCGAACTGCGCCGTGGCGACACGATGATCCGCGCCGACCGGCTCGAGTACCAGGTGCCCGACGACCGCGTCAATGCCTCGGGCGCAGTACACATCAACCAGGCCGGCAATGTCTACGAGGGCTCGCAGCTGGACTTGGAGGTCGATGCCTTCAAGGGCTTTTTCGACAACGCCGGATATCGCTTCCTGGCCAATGGCGCCTACGGCAAATCCTCGCGCGTGGACTTCATCGACCGCGACCATGCCGTGGTCCACGATGCCACCTACACTACCTGCCAGCGCGACGACGAGGCCAGCTGGGAGCCGGCCTGGATGCTGCGCGCCCGGACCCTGCACATCGATATGGCCGAGGAAGTGGGCGTGGCCGAAGGTGCGGCCCTGCAGTTCAAGGGCGTGACCGTGCTGCCCGTGCCGCGCATGAGCTTTCCGCTGTCGGACAAGCGCAAGTCGGGCCTGCTGCCTCCCACCATGGGCCTGGACAAGCTCAGCGGCATCGAATACACGCAGCCCTATTACTGGAACCTTGCGCCCAACCGCGACATGACCCTGTATCCCTCGGTCATGAGCAAGCGCGGCGTCAACCTGGGAGCCCAGTTCCGCTACCTGGAGCCGACCTATTCGGGCGAGGCCTATGCGGCCTACATGCCCGGCGACCGCCAGCGTGACCGGGACCGCTGGGCCTACTCGCTGCAGCACCGGGGCGTCATCGACTCGCCCATCGGTGGCCTGGGGTTGAACATGAACCTCAACCGCGTCAGCGACGACAACTACTGGCGCGACTTCCCGCTGGCCGCGAAATCGCTGCGCGAGCGCCTGCTGCCCAACGATGTGAACCTGTCCTGGGCGCGGGGCGACAATGTGCTGACACTGCGCACCCTGTACTGGCAGACCATGCAGGATGCATCGGCGCCCATTGCCCCGCCCTACGGCATGAAGCCGCAGCTGCAATGGCGCTACACGCCGCTGGACCTGCCGCACGGCCTGGACTTCAGCTTTGTGGCCGACACCACGCGCTTCGAGATCGACAAGCCCCTGGCCGGCATCACCTACAACAACGGCCAGCGCAGCTACATGCTGGCCCAGGTGAGCCGCCCCTTCCTGTCGCCGGGCGCCTTCATCACGCCCAGGATCCAGTTGCACACCAGCAACTACCAGGTGGACAGCCTGATGAGCAACGGCAGCCGCAATGCCTCGCGCACGCTGCCCACGGTCAGCGTGGACAGCGGGCTGGTGTTCGAGCGCGACACCACGCTGTTCGGCCGCCAGCTGCTGCAGACCTTCGAGCCGCGCGCCTTCTACACCTACACGCCCTACCGCGACCAGAGCTTTCTGCCGCTGTATGACACGGCGCGCAACGACTTCAACTTCGCGAGCATCTACTCCGAGAACGACTACAACGGCCAGGACCGCATTGCCGACAACCACCTGCTGACCCTGGGTGCGACCACGCGCCTGATCGACGGGACCACGGGTGCGGAAAAGGCGCGCTTCGGCATTGCGCAGCGCGTGCGTTTCTCCGACCAGAAGGTCATCCTGCCCGGCGAGGTGCCGGCCACCAGCCGCCTGTCCGACGTGCTGCTGGGTGCGGCCATCAACTGGACCGATGCCTGGTCCACCGAAGGCACGACCCAGTACAACCGCGACCTCAACCGCTCGGTGCGTACCACCTTTGGCGCGCGCTACAGCCCCAGTTCCTACCGCACGGTGAACGTGGCCTACCGTACCCAGTACGACACCGTGGCGCGTACCGACGCCAGCAAGCTGGTCGACGTGGGCTGGCAATGGCCCATCAACGACCTGTGGGGCGACAAGGGGCGCGACCTGGGTGCCGGCCGTGGCCAGGGCGGCGGGCGCTGGTACACGGTGGGCCGGTTGAACTACAGCCTGAAGGACCGCAAGCTCGTCGATACCGTGGTCGGGCTGGAGTACGACGGCTGCTGCTGGATTGGCCGCGTGGTGCTGGAGCGTCTGCAAAGCTCCATCACCCAGTCCAACACCCGGCTGCTGTTCCAGATCGAGTTCGTCGGCTTCTCGCGGCTGAGCCTGGGTGCAGACCCGCAGCGCAGCCTCAAGCAGAATGTGCCGCGCTACCAGTACCTGCGCGAGTCCGTGACGCCTCCCAGCCGCTTCACCAACTACGATTAGAGCCAACGCTCCAAACACGCTTTTTGCAAGGCATCTCTCCCATGCGTTTTCTTTCCCAGACCCATTGCTGCGCAGCTGCCGCTGTGGCGCTGGCCTTGCTGGCCACCACAGCCCAGGCGCAAGGCCTGCGTGTTCCGGGCCAGTCCAGGGCGCCCCAGGCCGGCGATGCCTCCGTCTCGCGTGCGCTGGACGCCACCAACCTGCCCTCGTCGCGCGATCGCGGCGCCAAGGCAGGCGTGCGCTCGGCCGATTACATCGTCGCCGTGGTCAACTCCGAGCCGGTGACCAACAACGAAGTGCGTGCCCGCATGGCGCGCGTGGCGCAGAACATTGCCGAGCAGGGTGGCCAGATGCCGCCCGAGGCGCTGCTGGCCCGCGAGGTGCTGGAGCGCCTGATCGTCGAAAAGGCCCAGCTGCAGGAAGCCAAGGACACGGGCCTGCGCGTGGATGACTACGCCGTAGACCAGGCGCTGACCAATGTGGCGCGGCAAAACGGCCTGGACAAGGCTGGCCTGCAGTCCCGCCTGCGGGCCGAAGGCGTGAACGAAAAGCAGTTCCGCGAAGAGCTGCGTCGCCAGATCACGCTGCAACGTCTGCGCGAGCGCGATGTGGACGGCCGCGTGCGCGTCACCGATGCCGACATCGATCGCTACCTGGCTGAGCAGCGCAGCGGCGGTGCCGACAAGGCACCGGCCGCCGTGAACCTGGGCCACATCCTGATTTCCGTGCCCGAGAACGCCAGCCCCGCCGAAGTGGCCGAGCGCGAGGCCCGCGCCAAGCAGGCCGCCGAGGCCGCCCGCACGCAAGGCGACTTCCTGGCCGTGGTCAAGGAGTTCTCCGATGTGCCCGACGGCCAGGGCGGCGGCGCCATGGGCATGCGCCCGCTGGACCGCTATCCCGAGCTGTTCACCAAGGCCGTGGGCCAGACGGCGCAGGGCGGCATCGTCGGCCCCTTCCGTTCGGGCGCGGGCTTTCACGTGCTCAAGGTGCTGGAGAAGTCGCAGGCCGGCATGCCGTCCGTGGTCACGCAAAACCATGCGCGCCACATCCTGCTGCGCATTGGCGACCAGATGACCGAGGCCGATGCCGCCAAGCGCCTGGCCGACTACAAGCGCCGCGTGGACAGCGGCCAGGCCAGCTTCGAATCGCTGGCCCGCGAGTTCTCGCAGGACGGCAGCGCGCGCAACGGCGGCGACCTGGGCTGGGCCTCGCCCGGCCAGTTCGTGCCCGAGTTCGAGCAGGTGCTCAATGCGCTGCAGCCCGGCCAGGTCAGCGACCCGCTGGTCTCGCGCTTCGGTGTGCACCTGATCCAGCTCATCGAGCGCCGCCAGGCTGCGCTGACGCCGCGCGAGCAGCGCGACATGGTGCGCAACGTGGTGCGCGAGCGCAAGCTCGAAACCGACTACCAGACCTGGCTTCAGGAGCTGCGTGGCCGCGCCTACGTCGAGTACCGCGAGCCTCCGCAATAAGACACCCCCCGAGCAGCTGCGGCTGCGGCAGTCCACAATGGAAGGCGGTGCCATGGCGCACCGCCTTGCTTTTTCTATGAAACACATTCCTCGCAAACGCTTCGGCCAGAACTTCCTGACCGATGACGGCATCATCGACGGCATCGTGAGCGCCATCGACCCCCGGCCGGGCCAGTCCATGGTCGAGATCGGGCCGGGCCTGATGGCCCTGACCCAGCCCCTGGTTGAACGCCTGGGCCGGCTCACCGTGATCGAGCTGGACCGCGACCTGGCCGTGCGCCTGCGCCTGCACGAGCAGCTCGACGTGGTCGAGTCCGACGTGCTCAAGGTGGACTTCCGTGCCATTGCCGCGCGCCTGGGCGTGCCCAAGCTGCGCATTGCGGGCAACCTGCCCTACAACATCTCCAGCCCCATCCTCTTTCACCTGCTCGAGCAGGTGGACGTGGTCGAGGACCAGCATTTCATGCTGCAAAAGGAGGTCATCGACCGCATGGTGGCGTCGCCCTCCACGGCCGCCTATGGGCGGCTGACGGTCATGCTGCAGTGGCGCTATGCGATGGAGAGCGTGCTGTATGTGCCGCCCGAGAGCTTCAATCCGCCGCCCAAGGTGGACAGCGCCGTCGTGCGCATGGTCCCGCGCGAGGCGCCGGCGACCCTGGACGCGAAGCTGCTGGAGGAGATGGTGCAGGTGGCCTTCAGCCAGCGGCGCAAGATCCTGCGCAACACGCTGGGGCGCTGGCTGGAAGCCAAGGGCTTTGACGGGGAATTCGACCTGCAGCGCCGCGCCGAGGAAGTGCCGGTGTCCGAATACGAGGCACTCGCCGCCCGTTTCACGCGCGCCTAGGCACAGGCGGCGCCCAGCGACTGCAGAGCCCACAGCACCCGATTGGGCGCTGGGGGCTCTGGGTCCTCAATGTCCTGCGCTTACAGGAACGAGTAGAAGCAGCGGAACGGAATCTTGCGCTCGGCCCAGTACTCGGCCGCGTCGCGGAAGCTGTCCAGCAGCTGCTCGCGCACTTCCTTGTCGAACTTGGGCGTGGTCGGGATCTGGTCGAGCACGAGCACAAAGCCCGGCTGCGGGCCGGCCTTGTGGATGGGGTCGGTCAGGCAGTCGTAGAGCGCGTCGAAGTTCTTGCCGAAATGCGCGGGGAAGAAGAACTGCGTGGCCAGCAGTTCCAGGATATCGGCCTTGGTCTGCGCATGGGCCAGGTTGGCATACAGAAAATGGCACCCCAGCGTCTCGGCCGCCTGTTGCAGATCCTCCACCCTGTAGGCGCGGATCGACTGCACGATGTTGGCGCGCACGTTCCGCAAAGGGGTGTCGGGGATCTTACGAAGTGGTGCATCCATCTCCGTGGCTCTTTCTCTAACGTGGATGTGGCCTGCGGGGACGGGCTCATGGCCTTCGGCATCCCTGGGCTGTGGATGAAATGCAGACCCCTGCCAGCGCACTGCGTCGGACACGGAGGGTCGAACTGGCTGTAGAGACTGGGTCGAGGTCATTCGATGATCTTGCGAAAGCTGCTGTAGTGGTCGCTGGTGTAGTAGCAGGCATCGGGCTGCTGGGGCTCTCCGCCGCAGACGATGCGGCGGGCCCCACGGTCACGCGAACCGGGCGTGCGCACCGTGTACTCACGGTAATAGCCGCGCGACTGGCGCGGCAGGATGCGCTCGCGGTTGCCGAACACCGTGCCGTCCTTGTCGTGGGCAAAAGGCCCGCCGCGCAGGATCAGCGTATACGTGGAACGGCCTTCGCGCGGCAACTCGGACAGGGCGACGGTGGCCACGGCCGCCGTCGTCTCCACGCTCTCGGGCGCCGAGCGGCGCGCATCAGCGAGCGAGGGCGACAGCACAAAGGCGGCCCCGACGATGAGCGCTAGACCGGACTGGTACGCCTTGGCGGCGGCTGCCTTCAGCATCAACTACACCTTTCAGAAATCCAGGGAAGCCCTGAAATCTCGACCCGCTAGTGTGACGGAACACCCCTCAAAATGCAAGTTCTGCCCAAAAAACAGGCAGCTTGACCAAGGAAATGTCTGGGGATTGAACAGTGGGAAGGCAACTCTGCGCCTGAGTTGCCTGCTATTCAATGCAAATGCCGCCCGTTGTCAAAAAAAGCGCGCGCGGCCAAAACGAGGGACACCGAGCAAGGGCCGCCCCGCAGCGAGGGTGTCGTCCCCCTCCCGCGAAGCGAGAGAGGGGGAAGCCGCGAAGCGGCTCAGGGGGAGCCTCAACGGTTAGCGTTAGCGTCCGCCACCGTCAGCGCCGTCATGTTGACGATGCGGCGCACCGTCGTGCTCGGCGTGAGGATGTGCACGGGACGGGCGGCGCCCAGCAGCACGGGGCCGATGGCAATGCCGCCGCCGGCGGCCTGCTTGAGCAGGTTGTAGCTGATGTTGGCCGCGTCGATGTTGGGCATGACCAGCAGGTTGGCGTTGCCCAGCAGCGTGCTGTTGGGCATGAGCTGGGCGCGGGCCTTGCCGTCCAGGGCCACGTCGCCGTGCATCTCGCCGTCCACTTCCAGCCACGGGGCCTGCTCGCGCAGCAGCTCCAGGGTCTGGCGCATCTTGACGGCGCTGGGCTGGTTGCTGGAGCCGTAGTTGGAGTGCGACAGCAGGGCGGCCTTGGGCTTGACGCCGAAACGCATCATTTCCTCGGCGGCCATGATGGTGATCTCGGCCAGCTGCTCGGCCGTGGGGTCGTAGTTGACGTGGGTGTCCACCAGGAAGACCTGGCGGTCGGGCAGCAGCAGGCCGTTCATGCAGGCATAGGTCTGCACGCCGGCGCGGCGGCCGATCACCTGGTCCACATACTGCAGGTGGTGCGATGTCTGGCCCCAGGTGCCGGTGATCAGGCCATCGACTTCGCCCTTGTGCAGCAGCATGGAGCCGATCAGGGTCAGGCGGCGGCGCATCTCGATCCGGGCGATGGGCACGGTGATGCCCTTGCGCTCGGTCATGCGGTGGTAGGTCTGCCAGAAGTCGCGGTAGCGCTCGTCGTGCTCGACGTTGACCACGTCGTAGTCCGTGCCTTCCTTCAGGCGCAGGCCGAATTTCTCGATGCGCTGGGCAATGATGGCCGGGCGGCCGATCAGCGTGGGGCGCGCAATGCGCTCGTCCACCACGATCTGCGTGGCGCGCAGGATGCGCTCTTCCTCGCCCTCGGCGTAGGCCACGCGCTTCTTGGCGGCCTTCTTGGCCGCGGCGAACAGCGGCTTCATCATCGTGCCCGAGGCGTAGACGAAGGTCTGCAGGTGGGCGCGGTAGGCATCCATGTCCTGGATCGGACGCTGGGCCACGCCGCACTCGGCGGCGGCCTGTGCCACGGCCGATGCGATCTTCATCATCAGGCGCGGATCGAAGGGCTTGGGGATCAGGTACTCAGGGCCGAAAGTCAGTTGCTCGCCCACGTAGGCGGCCGCCACTTCCTCGCTTTGCTCGGCTTGGGCCAGCTCGGCGATGGCGTGGACGGTGGCGATTTCCATCTCGGTGGTGATGGTGGTCGCGCCGCAGTCCAGGGCACCCCGGAAGATGTACGGGAAGCACAGGACGTTGTTGACCTGGTTGGGGTAGTCCGAGCGGCCCGTGGCGATGATGGCGTCGCTGCGCACGGCCTTCACGTCTTCGGGAATGATTTCGGGGTTGGGGTTGGCCAGCGCGAAGATCACCGGACGCGCGGCCATCTTGACCACCATGTCCTGCTTGAGCACGCCGCCGGCCGACAGGCCCAGGAAGACGTCGGCGCCTTCAATGACCTGGCCCAGCGTGCGCAGCTCGGTGGCGCGCGCGAACTGGGCCTTGTCCTCGTCCATCAGCTCGGTGCGGCCCTCGTAGACCACGCCGGCCAGGTCGGTGACGAACACGTTCTCGCGGCGCAGGCCGACCTTGAGCAGCAGGTTCAGGCAGGCCAGGGCGGCAGCGCCCGCGCCCGAGGCCACGAGACGGACCTCCTCGATCTTCTTGCCGGCCACCTTGAGCGCGTTGACCATGGCCGCTGCCACGGTGATGGCCGTGCCGTGCTGGTCATCGTGGAAGACGGGGATCTTCAGGCGGCGGCGCAGCTCGCGCTCCACGAAGAAGCACTCGGGTGCCTTGATGTCTTCCAGGTTGATGGCGCCGAAGGTGGGCTCCAGCGCGGCGATCACATCGACCAGCTTTTGCGGGTCCTTCTCGTTGATCTCGATGTCGAAGACGTCCACGCCCGCGAACTTCTTGAACAGGACGGCCTTGCCTTCCATCACCGGCTTGGAGGCCAGGGCGCCGATGTCGCCCAGGCCCAGCACGGCGGTGCCGTTGGAGATCACGGCCACCAGGTTGCCGCGCGCCGTGTACTTGAAGGCGGCGGCCGGGTCCTTGACGATCTCTTCGCAGGGCGCTGCCACGCCGGGCGAGTAGGCCAGGGCCAGGTCATGCTGGTTGGCCATGGGCTTGGTCGGCACGATGGTCAACTTGCCGGGCTTGGGAAACTCGTGGTATTCGAGTGCGGCACGGCGCAGCTGGGCACGTTTATCGGAAGGGGTCGGGGCCGTGTTGTCGGACATCAAGCGTCTCCAGCGAAGGCATGGCCAACGCACGCGCGGATCAGCCCGCGTGCCGTCGGCCGAGGTAGGGGGGAACCGATTGTAGGCCGACAGGCAATAGCCGGGCCCTGCTGTGAAACTGTTGTGATGCCTGGTTGCCCAATGCCCCGCGGCGGCGGCGGTCTTTGCTTGCGCGCCGCCGCAAAGCCGGGCAATCACCTGGCATCCATCAGATGGCGTCCAGCGGAAACACCGGGCGGCTGACCCGGGCGAACGGAAAGCGCGAATAGTCCGAGGTGGTCACGCCGGGGCTGTCGCACTCGACCAGGCCGGCCGACAGCGGCACGAAGACGGGCCGGCAGTACATGCGCGACTTGAGCAGCACGAAGCGAAAGCGCGTCGGGTCCATGCCCACGCAGTGGAACACGCCCAGGTCCCAGGGCTCGTGCGTCTGCTCGGTGATCACGATCTGCGCGGCGCCCGTATCCAGGCAGACCGTGCGGCCCATGTGGCAGCGCTGGCCCGTGTAGATGGGGCCGCTGACCGTGTAGGCGCCGTCGCTGACGGCGCGCACTGTGCCGCGCAGCCGCAGCGGCTGCTTGTGCAGGCCTATGCGCTCCAGCGATACCTTGTTGCCCAGCGCGATCTCCACCTCGGCGCCTTCGCCCGCCGCCGTGAGCGAGGCAACCGCTTCGGGGTCGCACAGCGGGCCCACGGCAATACCTGACAGGCCCAGCTCCAGCGCGGTCTGCAGCACGTCCATGGTGTCGCAGGTGCCGCCGGACATGCAGTTGTCGCCATGGTCGAGCAGCAGCACGGGGCGGTCGGCGCCTTCGGCCAGGGCCTGGGCGCGGCGCAGCGAATCGGCCAGCGGCTCGCTGCGGTAGATGAAATCGGCCCGGCGCTGCCAGATCCGGGCGGCCAGCGCGTCCACGCTCGCCTGGGTGGCCGCGCGCTCCTCGGTGCGACAGGTGGCGACCACGCTCACGCAGGGCGCGGCGATGTCGGCCAGCGAGAAGCCGCCGAACACCGAGACCGCGGGCAGGCCCTCCGCTTCCAGGGCGCGCGCTGCGTTCACGGCGTCCAGCATGGGACCGTCCAGCGTGGTGCTGCGCAGCGTGTGGCTCATCAGGGGCAGGCGGTGCCAGCACACGGCGTAGCGCGCGCGGCCGGCCAGCATGTCCAGCAGCAGCCGGCCCGCGTGCTCGCCGGTCTCGTACATGTCGATGTGCGGATAGGTCTTGAAGCCGACCATCACATCGGCATTGCCCACCATTTTTTCGGTGATGTTGCCGTGCAGGTCCAGCGCCACGCCAACGGGCACGCCGGGCGCGGCGGCGCGCACGCGTTCGAGCAGGTCGCCTTCGCCGTCGGCACTGTTCTCGGCCACCATAGCGCCGTGCAGGTCCAGCAAGATGGCATCGCAGCCCGGCGCGGCCGCCACGATGCGTTGCGTGAGTTCGTCGTAGGCGGCAGCATGCACGGGGCCGCTGGGATTGGAGGTGGCCGATACCGGCGTGACCAGGGTGGCGCCCGCCGCCTCGGCCAGGTCGATGAAGGCGGCCATGGCCGTGCGCATGCCCTTGTTGGCCGAATAGGCCGCCTCGCCATAGGTGGGCGCAAAGGCCTCGATGGGCGTGGGCACGGGCGAGAAGGTATTGGTCTCGTGGTTGAGCCGGGCGATCAGGATCTTCATGCCGGCACCCCGCCGTCCGCTGCCTGCACCACGCCCGCGGCCGCCAGCATGGCGCGCAGCAGCACGTTGCAGCCGGCCTCCAGGTGGGCGGGCTCGGCATCCTCGATCTCGTTGTGGCTGATGCCGTCGGCGCAGGGCACGAAGATCATGGCCGCAGGCGCCACGCGCGCCAGGTAGACGGCATCGTGGCCCGCGCCGCTGACCACGTCCATGGCGCTGTAGCCCAGGTCGGCGGCATTGGTGCGCACGGCCTCCACCAGGTGCGGCGTGAAGGGCTGGGGCGGGAAGTAGACGACCTGCTCCACGCCAATGGTCACGCCACGCGCGGCGGCAATGTGCTCGCAGGCCGCGCGCAGTGCGGCGTCCATGTCCAGCAGTTGGTCGTCGTCCGGCGCGCGCAGGTCCACGCTGAGCTTGACGCCGCCCGGGATCACGTTGCGCGAGTTGGGAAACACCTCCAGCGATCCCACGGTGCCGCGCGCATGCGGCAGGCGGTCCAGGGCGATGCGGTTGACCTCGGCCACGATGCAACTGGCGGCCAGCAGGGCGTCGTGGCGCAGCTCCATGGGAGTGGGGCCGGCGTGGGCCTCCATGCCCTGCACGCTGACGTCGTACCAGCGCTGGCCCAGCGCGGCGCTGACCACGCCGATCACGCGTTCATGGTTTTCCAGCACCGGGCCCTGCTCGATATGGGCTTCGAAATACGCGCCCACTGCAGGCGCCGGGCCGGCCGGCCCGGCATAGCCGATGGCGCGCAGCGCCTCGTCCACGCTCACGCCCTGGGCATCGCGCTGGGCCAGCGCATGCTCCAGCGTGAAGGCATTGACGAACACGCCCGAGCCCATCATCACGGGCACGAAGCGCGAGCCTTCCTCATTGGTCCACACGGCCACCTCCACCGGGGCGCGCGTGCGCACGCCGCCATCGTTGAGCGTGCGCAGCACCTCCAGCCCGGCCAGCACGCCGTAGTTGCCGTCGAACTTGCCGCCCGTGGGCTGGGTGTCGATGTGGCTGCCCGTCATCACGGGCGGCAGCGCATCGTCCAGGCCCGCGCGCCGCGCGAAGATGTTGCCGATGGCATCGACGCGGATGCTGCAGCCGGCCTCGCGCGCCCACTGCACGAAGAGATCGCGCCCCTGGCGGTCCAGGTCCGTCAGCGCCAGGCGGCACACGCCGCCCTTGGGTGTGGCGCCTATGCGCGCCAGGTCCATCAGCGATTGCCACAGGCGGGCGCCGTCGGTGCGCAGCCCGGCCGCAACGGCGGTGGCTGCAAGAGGGGTACTGAGATCCATGAATGACTCCTGGGAATGCGAAAAGCGGTGGATCAGGCGATCCCTACACCGAGATACCGGTCCTTGATGGCGTCATCGGCCAGGAAAGCGGCATTGCCTGCCTCGTGCGCAATCGCACCCTGTTCGATGATGTAGTGGCGGTCGGCCAGCTGGGTGCAGACCTCCAGGTTCTGCTCCACCAGCAAGATCGCCACGCCAGCGGCCTTGATGGTCTTGAGCTGGGCCACGATCTCCTCCACGATCACGGGCGCCAGGCCCTCGACGGGCTCGTCCAGCATGAGCAGGCGCGGCGCGTTCATCAGGGCGCGGCCTATGGCCAGCATCTGCTGCTCGCCGCCCGACAGCTGGCCGCCGCCGTTGCCGCGCCGCTCCTTGAGGCGCGGGAAGATGCGGTAGATGTCGGCCAGTTGCCAGGGCGAGCGTTTGCGCTGGCCCAGCAGCAGGTTCTCCTCCACCGTGAGCAGCTTGAAGATGCCGCGGTGCTCTGGCACCAGGCAGATGCCGCGCTGGGCCACCTGGTGCGTGGCCATCCGGTGCACGGGTTCACCGCCGAAGCGGATCTGCCCCTGCGAGGGTTGCATCACCCCCGCGATGGACTTGAGCGTGGTGGTCTTGCCCGCGCCGTTGCGGCCCAGCAGCGTGACCAGTTCGCCGTCCTGCACTTGCAGCGACACGCCCTGCAGCACATGGCTCTTGCCGTAGTGGGCGTGTATGCCCTCGACCGAAAGCAGGGGACCGCTCATGCCTTTCCTCCCGTGATCATGTTGCCCAGATAGGCGCTGCGCACGCGCTCGTCGGCGCGGATCTCGTGGGGCAGTCCTTCGGCCAGCACGCGGCCTTGCTGCATGACGGTGATGGTGTCGGAGATGTCCATGACGATGTTCATGTTGTGCTCGATGAGGACCACGGTGTGCTCGTCCCTGAGGCCCTGGATCAGGCGCTTCATCTCGTCCAGGTCGTCGATGCCCATGCCCGAGGTCGGCTCGTCCAGGAAGATGGCCTTGGGTCGGGCGGCCAGGGCCATGCCCACCTCCAGCCGCCGCTGCTGGCCGTGCGAGAGGTTGCCGGCCGGCGTGTCCGCGTGGCGCTCCAGGCCCAGGCGCGACAGCACGCTGGCCACGGTATCGGCCAGGGCGCGAGCACCCACGGGCGCGTTCCAGCAGTCCAGGGCCCTGGCGGGCGCCACGCCCTGCGCGGCCAGGCGCAGGTTCTCGCGCACGGGCAGGGTCAGGAACAGGCTGGTGACCTGAAAGGACCGTGCCATGCCACGGCGCACGCGGCGGTGGTCGGGCTCGCGCGTCACGTCGTGGCCGTCGAAGACGATGCGCCCGCCGCTCACGCTCTTGGTGCCCGTAAGCATGTGGAACAGCGTGGTCTTGCCCGCGCCGTTGGGGCCGATCACCGAGTGCACGGTGTGGGCGCGGACCGTGAGGTCCACGCCGCCCAGGGCGACGAACTTGTCATAGCGTTTCTCGACGCCCACGGCTTCGAGCAGGATGGGAGATGCTGCGGCGCTCATGCCTGGCCTCCTTTGGTTTCTGCAGCGGCCGTCTCGGCATCTGCCGGCCCTTTGCGGCGCACCAGGGCCCACAGGCTCTCGCCCAGGCCCCACAGGCCGCGCTGCAGGCCCAGGCTCACGATCATCAGCACCACGCCCAGCAGCAGCAGCCAGCGTGGCCACAGGGTGGACAGCCAGTCGCCCAGCAGCACATAGAAGGCCGCGCCCAGCACCGAGGCCAGCAGGTTGCCCGTGCCACCGATCACGGTCATCACCAGGATCATTTCGCTGGTGTGGTACTCGGCGTTGGACAGCGGGGCGATGCCCGTCATCATGGCGTGCAGCGCGCCGGCCAGGCCCGTGACCGCGCCCGAGATCACGAAGGCCTGCAGCTTCAGCAGCCTCAGGTCGTAGCCCACGGCGGCGGCGCGCTCCTCGTTGTCGCGCACGGCCAGCAGGGTGCGGCCGAACATGGAGTCGCAGACGCGGCGCAGCAGCCAGAACACCACCAGAAAGAGCACGGCCACAAAGCCGTAGTACTGCCAGGGCGTGGCCAGCGGCCACAGCGTCTGGCCGGCCACCGCGAGGGCGGGGCGGGGCACATCGAGCAGGCCGTTGTCGCCGCCGGTGATGTCCGTGGCCGAGTAGGCCAGAAAATAGAACATCTGCGCAAACGCCAGGGTGAGCATCACGAAGTAGGTGCCGCGCTGGCGTATGGCCACCCAGCCGACGATGGCCGCGCCCACGGCGCCCATGGCCGTGGCGGCCAGCAGGGCCAGCGGCATGGGCAGGGGCCAGCGCGTCAGCAGCAGGGCGATGGTGTAGCTGCCCAGGCCGAAGAAGATGCCCTGCCCGAAGGACAGCAGCCCCGTGTAGCCCAGCAGCAGATTGCAGCCCATGGCCGCGAGGCCGAAGATCAGCACCTCGCTGGCCAGCGAGCCCGACTGCATGCACAGCGGCATGGCGACCACGATGGCCAGCGCGAGAAGGAGATGGGAATGCCTGGTCATGGTCTTCATCCTTTGCGGCCCAGCAGGCCATGGGGTCGCAGCAGCAGCACCGCGGCCATGGCCACGTAGATCATCAGGCGCGCGCCCTCGGGCCACAGCGTGCTCATCACGCTTTGCACGATGCCGATCAGCAGGCCGCCGACCAGGGCGCCGCCGAAGCTGCCCAGCCCGCCCACGACCACGATCACGAACGCCACGCCCAGCGCCTCCACGCCCATGAAGGGCTCGGCGCCGCGTATGGGCGCGGCCAGCACGCCGGCCAGCGCCGCCGTGGCCGCGCCCAGCGCGAACACCAGGCTGAAGATGCGCAGCACGTTCACGCCCAGCAGGGACACCATCTCGGTCGATTCGCTGCCCGCGCGCACCGCGCTGCCCAGCCGCGTGCCCTCCAGCAGCCACCACAGCAGCACGGCCAGCACGGCGGTGAAGCCGATCACGAACAGCCGGTACTTGGGATAGACGAAGCTGCCCCACATCACCACGCCCTGCAGCAGATCGGGCACGGCCACGCTGTCGCCCAGCGGGCCCCATTGCACGATCACCAGCTCCTGCACCACCAGGGCCAGGCCCACGGTGACGATGATGTGGAACTCATGCGCCTTGGCATACACATGGCGCAGCATGAGCTTTTCCACCAGCCAGCCCAGCGCGCCAACGGCCAGCGGCACCACGACCAGGGACAGCCAGAAGCTCATGCCCCAGCGCGTCATCTGATAGCAGAAATAGGCGCCCAGCAGGTAGAAGGCACCGTGCGCGAAATTCACGAAACGCAGCAGGCCGAAAACAATGGACAGGCCCACGGCCAACAGGAAATACAGCATGCCTATGCCGATCCCGTTGATGGTCTGAAGCAGATAGATGCTCATACAGGGTCCGAAACGATGGACGAAGGAGGCGGCGCGGAATGCGCGATGGTTTGAACCCCGTGCGACACAGGGCTGAGCCCTTGAACCGGCATGGCCCAACTCGGGGACACCGAGCAAGGGCCGCCCCGCCGCGAGGGTGTCGTCCCCCTCCCGAAGGAGAGGGGGAAGGCGCGCAGCGCCTCAGGGGGTGCCTTCCATCTCAAACCAGCTTGCAGCCGGTCTGATCTACGGGCAGGAAGGACTTGCCTGAGCTGACCACATCCACGTAGTCGTCCTTGTTCTTCATCTTGGACTTGGCCTTGCCCTTGAGCAGGTAGTAGCTCTTGAGCACCTGGTGGTCGGCCTTGCGCACCTCTTCCTCGCCCGTCAGGCCCTGGTACTTCATGCCTTCCAGCGCGGCGACCACGGCCTTGGGGTCGGCCGTGCCGGCCTTGATGATGGCGTCGATCATCAGCTTGGTGCAGATGTAGTGGCCGGCCAGGCTGTAGTTGGGATTGGCCTTGAACTTGTCGTTGCAGCGCTGCACCAGATCGCGGTTGAGCGGCGTGTCCACCGTGTGCCAGTACTGGGCGCCGAAGTACACGCCGTCGCACAGGTCGGCGCCCAGCGATTCGAACTGCTCCAGCCCCGAGGCCCAGGCGATCAGGATGGTCATGTTCTTGTTCATGCCGAAGCTGATGGCCTGGCGCAGCGTGTCCGAGGACTGGGCGCCGAAGTTCAGCAGCAGCAGCACGTCGGGCTTGGCGGCCACGGCGTTGGTCAGGTAGCCGCTGAACTCCTTTTCGGTCAGCGAGTGGTAGCTGTTGCCCACATGCTCGATGCCCTTTTCCTTGAAGATGTTCTTGGCCGCCGTCAGCAGGCCGTCGCCGAACACGTACTGCGGCGTGATGGTGTACCAGCGCTTGGCCTTGGGCAGGGATTCGACCAGGGGGCGCACGGTCTGCTCGATGGCGCCGAAGGTGGGTGCCGACCAGCGGAAGGTGGCGCTGTTGCAGTCCTTGCCCGTGATCTCGTCGGCGCCTGCGGTGGTGATGAAGATGCCGCCGGTCTTCTCGGCCTCCTTGCCCATGGCCAGCGCCTCCGACGACAGGATGCCGCCTGCGAAGAAGCGCGTGCCCTGCTGCTGCGAAGACTCCTGCAGCTTGCGCACGGCCGTGGCGGGCTTGCCCTCGGTGTCCAGCACGGTGTAGGCCAGCGGCCGGCCCAGCGCCTTGCCGTACTGCTCGATGGCCAGCTTCATGCCCAGGTCCGCATACTTTCCGTTGGCCGCGAAGGCGCCCGACATGGGCACGGGGCAGGCGAACTGGATGCTGTCCTTGGACTGCGCCCAGACGCTGCGGCCCAGGCCCAGCGATGCGGGCAATGCGCCCAGTGCCGAGAGTTGCAGGAGGTGACGACGTTGCATGGGATCTCCGTGGTGGGGACTGAAGGCGCTGCGGCCCGGGTACGCTTTTCAGAGCAAGTTGCATGCCAGTCGAAATGGGTGCGTGCAGGCTCCTTGATTCATATTTATAGTGATAAATAGAAGAAATAGGGCGCGTGCTAACCCTAGGCGGGCACGGCCACGCGCCATGGCGGTGCATACTGCACCAAACCCGCATGCAGATTGGGCGCGGACACGATCCGGTGCCCTTCCGGAGAACACAACAATGGATACACCCAAGTCGCCCTCCCTGGCCATCCGGCAGCTCAAGCGCCCGGATCTCGTGGCCCAGGAGATCAAGCGCCTGATCACCGAAAAGAACCTCAGCCCCGGCGACCGCCTGCCGCGCGAAAGCGAGCTGCAGGCACAGTTCCAGGTCAGCAAGGGCACGATCCGCGAGGCCCTCAAATCGCTGGAAGTGCAGGGGCTGATCACCATCTCCACCGGCCCTTCGGGCGGTGGCACGGTCGTCGAGGTGCCGCTGGACCGCACGCTGCAGTTCATGCAGAACTACCTGTTCTTCCAGGAGGTGACCATCGACGACATCTACACGGTGCGTCAGATGCTGGAGCCCGAGCTGGCGGCAGGCGCCGTGCCCCATCTGACCGAGGCGGATTTCGACGCGCTGGAGCACAGCATCGCCTGCTGCGACCCCACGCAAAGCAGCGAGGACCTGGTCAGCCAGCGGCGCGAGGACGTGAACTTCCACGACATCCTTGCCGCAGCCAATCCCAACCCCTTCCTGCGCTTCACCTGCGAGCTCATCAACGAGATGATTCGCCAGCTCATCGTCTTCGCCAACCGCACGCCCCAGTCCGAGCACCGGCGCTTTGGCGAGGCCAATGCCCGGATCCACCGCGACATCGTGCAGGCCGCACGCGAACGCGATGCCGTGAAGGTGCATGCACTGATGCAGCAGCACATGCGGGATGCGGCCAGCAGCGTCAAGCGCATGAAGGGCCGCATCCAGGGGCGGCTCATCCTGGATGCCGACAGCCTGCGCAGCCCGCGTCCGCAACGCGCCGTGCAGCCGGTGGAAAAGCCTGCGATGGCAGTGCCGAGGACTGCACCAAAAAAGGCACCGAAACCGGCAGCAAAAGCAGCGCCAACAACAACGGCAAGGCCGGCCGCGAAGACCGCCGCAAAAGCCGTCGCGAAGACCACCGCAAAGGCGGCTCCGAAGGCACCCGCCAAGTCACCGTCGGCGCGTCCCGCCGCCGCACGCAAGCGCGCGGCCTCCTGAACTGTCCCGCGCCGGTCATTGCCGGCCCGCGCCACGCGTTTCGCGCCGCCCGCTGCTGGTATGCTGCCGCGCGCTCGGCCTTCACGCATTCCACCCCCTCACGAGACAACAGCATGAGACAAACCCCTTTCGCATCTTCCCGTACCCCTGCCCTGTGGCGCGCCCTGGCCGGCGGCCTGGCGCTGGCGGCCACGCTGGCGGCGCCCTTCGCCCATGCCCAGGGCGCAGGCAGCTATCCGTCCAAGACCATTCGCCTGGTCGTGCCCTTTGCGCCTGGCGGCTCCACCGACATCCTGGGCCGCCTGCTGGCGCAAAAGATGGGCGAGAGCATGCACACCACGGTGGTGGTGGACAACAAGCCCGGCGCCAACGGCACCATCGGCTGCGACCTGGTGGCCAAGGCGCCGGCCGACGGCTACACCGTGGTGCTGGGCGATGTGGGCTGCATGGCCATGGCCAAGGGCCTGTACACCAAGCTGCCCTATGACCCGCTGCGCGACTTCGCGCCCATCAGCCTGGTGGCACGCAGCCCGCTGGTGCTCACCGTGGGCGCGCAAAGCCCGTTCCACTCGCTCAAGGAGCTGACGGCGGCGGCCCAGGCCCAGCCCGGCAAGCTCAACTACCCCTCGTCGGGCACGGGCGGCCCCAACCACCTGGGCGCCGAGCTGTATGCCATGCAGGCCAAGGTCAAGATCGGCCACGTGCCCTACAAGGGCAGCGCGCCTTCCGTGGTGTCGCTGGCCGCCGGTGAGACCGACTTCGGCTTTCTCACGGCCGTGACGATTGCCGCGCAGCTCAAGGCCGGCAAGGTGCGCGCCCTGGCCGTGGCCCACAACGAGCGTCTGCAGTCCATGCCCGACGTGCCCACCATGTCCGAGGCCGGCCTCAAGGACTTCACGGCCGATGCCTGGTTCCTCGCGGCCGTGCCCGCAGGCACGCCCAAGCCCATCGTGGACAGGCTCTACGCCGAGATCGCCAAGGCCCTGCCCGCGCCCGAGGTCAAGGAAAAGCTGGACGCCATGGGCGTGCTGCCCTCGGGCCTCAAGCCCGATGCCTCGGCCCAGTTCCTGCGCGTGGAAGTGGACAAGTGGCGCGATGTGATCAAGAACGCGGGCATCACGCTGGACTGATTTCGCAGCCTTGCCGTTGCCATGTAAAAAAGCCCCTGCGGCCTCACGGCCCAGGGGCTTTTCTCATGTGCCGGAGATGCTCAGTTCGTTTCCGTCAGGGCATCGCCCAGGGCGCTGACCAGCCGCTCGATCTCGGCCTTCTCGCTGATGAAGGGCGGCGCGATCTGGATGGTGTCGCCGCCGTAGCGCACGTAAAAGCCCTTGTCCCAGCACTTCATGGCGATCTCGTAGGGACGGCGGGCCGGCTCGCCGGGCAGCGACTCGATGGTGAAGCCCGCAGCCAGGCCGAAGTTGCGGATGTCGGCCACATGCTTTGCTCCCTTGAGGCTGTGCACGGCCTGCTCGAAGAACGGGGCCAGCGCGCGCACGCGGCCCGGGCCGTCCTCGCGCTGCAGCAGGTCCAGCGCGGCCACGCCTGCTGCGCAGGCAATGGGGTGGGCCGAGTAGGTGTAGCCGTGCGGGAACTCCAGCATGTACTCGGGGCCGCCCGCTGCCATGAAGGTGTCGTAGATCTCCTTGCTGGCCACCACGGCGCCCAGGGGCTGGGCGCCATTGGTCACCTGCTTGGCGATGTTCATGATGTCGGGCGTGACGCCGAAGGCCTCGGCCCCCGTCATGGCGCCGCAGCGGCCAAAGCCCGTGATGACCTCGTCGAAGATCAGCAGGATGTTGTTCTGCGTGCAGATCTCGCGCAGGCGCTGCAGGTAGCCGGCCGGCGGAATCACCACGCCGGCCGAGCCCGAGAAGGGCTCGACGATGACGGCCGCGATGTTGCTGGCGTCATGCAGGGCGATCAGGTCCAGCAGCCGGTCGGCCAGCGCGCGGCCATCGGTGGTGGGCATGCCTTTGTGGAAGGAACCCAGCGCTGGCTGCGTGTGCGGCAGGTGGTCGGCCTCCACGCCCTGGCCGAAGGTCTTGCGGTTGCCCACCATGCCGCCGACGGAGATGCCGCCGAAGTTCACGCCGTGGTAGCCCTTCTCGCGCCCGATCAGCCGGGTCTTGCCGCCCTGGCCCTTGGCGCGCCAGTAGGCGCGCGCCATCTTCAGCGCCGTGTCGGCCGCCTCCGAGCCCGAGCCCGTAAAGAACACATGGTCCAGGCCTGCAGGCGTCAGCTCCTTGATCTTGTTGGCCAGCGCGAACGAGGCCGGGTGGCCGAACTGGAAGGCCGGCGCATAGTCCAGCTGCTGGGCCGCGCGGCCGATGGCTTCGGCGATCTCGCGGCGGCCATGGCCCAGGCCCGAGCACCACAGGCCCGACAGGCCGTCGAAGATCTTGCGGCCGTCGGCATCGGTGTAGTAGGCGCCCTGGGCGCTGGTGATCATGCGCGGGCGCGCCTTGAACTCGCGGTTGCCGGTGAAGGGCATCCAGTGGGCGTCAAGCCAGGCGGCATCGGTGCGCGTGGCGGCTGCAGCGCCTTGTTCGGTGGGAACCAGGGTCATGGTGATCTCCTCGGGCCGGGAAAGAAATAAAGGAACCGGCCCATTGTGATCGTGCCTTTTGATTTCTCGAAGTGCGTGATATCGAGGTTCACTTGCGGATTCCTGCAAGTGAGCAGGGGCTTGCCGGTCCGGGCCCGGAGAGCGCGCATTGTGGGAATCCATGGCCGATGCCGCCCTGGTGCTCGCCTATAGTGGCTCCCCTGTAGTGGTGGCCGGTTCAGGCGGGCACCGGGAGGCGAAGGGCGATGGCGGATTTTTCGATGGACAGCACCCCAGGCCGCCCGGCGCGGGACGGGCGCGCGCGCGCCGCGCTGGGCCAGCTGGGCGACATGGACCTGCGCCTGCTGCGCGTGTTCAAGGCCGTGGTCGAGTGCGGCGGCATGTCGGCTGCCGAGCTGGAGCTGAACATCGGCAGCTCCACGCTGAGCCGCCATATGAAGGACCTGGAGGAGCGCCTGGGCCTGACGCTGTGCCGGCGCGGGCGCGCGGGCTTCGCGCTCACGCCCGAAGGCCACCGCATCTATGAGGCCACCTTGCAACTGCTCGGTGGCGTGGAAGGCTTCCTGGGCCAGGTGGACGACATCCATGGCCGGCTGGCCGGTACGCTGGACGTGGCGCTGTTCGACAAGACCGTGGGCAATCCGCAGTCGCGCATTCCCGAGGCGATCGGCGTTTTGCACGACCAGGCGCCGCAGCTGCATCTGCGCCTGCATGTGGCCTCCATCCAGGCCATCGAGCGGGGGCTGATGGAGGGGCGCTGGCAGGTGGGCGTGCTGCCATCGGCACCCAGTTCGGGCGCGCTGGACAGCGCCCGGCTGTTTGGCGAGCGCATGCAGCTGTATTGCGCTCCCGGCCATCCGCTGCATGGCGCCGACCATGGCGCGCTGGACTGGAGCAGCCTGGGCGCGCATGCCTTCGCAGGCCTGGGCTACCAGTCGCCCAACATGGCGCTCAGCCACCAGGCCGGCCTGCAGCGCCAGGCCACCGGTTTTGACCAGGAGGCCATTGCCATGCTGGTGCGATCGGGCCGCTACCTGGGCTTTCTGCCCGATCACTATGCACAGGCCATGCAGGACCAGGGCCTGCTGCAGGCCGTGGCACCGCACCGCTTTTTCTATCTGTGCGATTTCTTCGCGGTCTGGCGCAATGCCGTGGCCCCTGGGCGTGCGGCCCGGGTGTTCATTGACGCCCTGCTGTCCGTGCACCATGGATGAACGGGTTCATCACAGCCTTGGAAAGAGGAAATTCACAGGTTTGATATCAGGATGTGCACAGGTTTTTGCACAGCTTGTGCTCAGGTTTTTGCAGCGTATGCGCTTGACAATGTTTGGCATTGTGGCCGGTGCCAGGGCTTCAGTCCGCCCCGATTGCGCCGACATGCATGCATGGATTCCGTGTCGGCCCTGGGCCGTACGAGCAGCGCCTTGATACCAACGATTTCGCATTTTCCGGGTTCTTGCCACCATGCGCCGCCATGTCCACCTCTCTTGCCGCCACGGCAGGGCCGGGTTTCAGCCCGTGCCGCCATCGACCATCCTGGCCAGGGTCTCGGCCAGCCATTTCCCGAATGAGTCTGCGCCAAGGGGCTGCATGGGTGCCGGCATGGGCATGGGCATGTTCATCTCCGTCCTCTCGGCAGGCTCAGGCTGCAGCCGTGGGCGGCGCCATCGCGGCGGCGGCATCGGCACGGCGGCGCAGGCCCCGTTCCCAGAGCTTTTCATGGAAGAAGAAGGCCACGGCCTGGACAGTGGGCTCCAGCAGGCTGAGCGTCAGCGCGGCCCAGAGGTTGCGGGTCACGGCATAGGCCACTGCCGCCGCCACCGTGACGTGGATGACGTAGTAGCTGGCGGTTTTCATCAGCGTGTGGCGGTGGTGGTGCAGGGTCTGGCGGATGCGGGTCATGGGGCTTTCCTCGGGGCTTTTCTCGTGATGAGACTCCATGCTAGGTGTGATCAATAGCTGCGGCCAATCGAAAATGATTATCAAAGACATGAAGACTATCGATGGCGGGCAGGCAGGTGCCGTGGCCCTGTGCCATTCAGGGGGAGCGCCATGAATTGGGACGAGATCTTCGTGCTCGGATGGGCACCCCATCCGCAGTGGTTCCAGTGGCTGCATCCGGGCCTGGTGGCGCTGTCGGTGGGGGTGGCCGTGGCCACGTCGATGATGGCCATGCAGATCGCGGGGCTGGCGCGCAATGCCGCCTCGCCCCGGATACGCCGCACCGGCGTGCTGACCGGCGCCTTCTGCCTGGGCGCCGGCATCTGGGCCATGCACTTCATCGGCATGCTCGCCTTCGTGCCCTGCACCTTCGGCGACTACGACCCCTGGATTACCGCGCTGTCCATGCTGCCCAGCATGCTGGCGTCCTGGCTGGCGCTGACGCTGATGGTGCGGCCCCGGCTGTCCGCCCAGGCGCTGGTCGGCGGCGGCGTGCTCATGGGGCTGGGCATTGGCTCCATGCACTACATCGGCATGGCGGCGGCCCAGACCTGGAGCCTGATGCTCTACGACCCCTGGGGCGTGCTGCTGTCGGTGATCGTGGCCGCCACCATGGCCATGCTGTCGCTGTGGGTGCGCTTTCGGCTGGGCAACACGGGCCGCCTGTGGCCCACGCTGGTGGCCGGCATAGTCATGGGCCTGGCCATTTCCTGCATGCACTATGCGGGCCTGTACGCACTGCGCCTCAAGCCCGGTATCGATGCGCTGGCGCAGCAGCAGGCGCCCACGCATGCGCTGCTGGTGTTCTCCATCGTGGGCGTGGTGGTGCTGATCTTCGGCCTGGTGCTCGCGGTCAACATGACGCTGCGCTACCGCCAGATCTACCGGCAGGTCCAGCGCAGCGAGTCGCGCCTGCGCGCCGTGGTGGATACGGCGGTGGACGGCATCGTGATGATCGACGGGCGCGGCAGCATCGTCTCGTTCAACGGCGCGGCCGAGCGGCTGCTGGGCTGGACGGCGCAGGAGGTGCTGGGCCGCAGCGCCAGCCTGCTCATGCCTGCGTCGGGCTGCGATGGTGAGGGCGGCTCGCTGGAAAAGCAGCTGGCCGCGGGCTTTGCAGGCCTGCTCGGCTCCAGCCGCGATGTCCATGCCCTGCACAAGGACGGCACGCAGATCGCCGTGCGCCTGGCCGTGGGCCGGGTGGCGATTGCGGGCGATCCGCTGTTCGTGGGCTTTGTGACCGACATCCGCGAGCGCCGCCAGATGCTGCAGTCGCTGCGCCGCAGCGAGGAGCAGTACCGCACCCTGATCAACAACGTGCCGGGCACCACCTTCCGCTGCCTGTATGACGGCAAGTGGACGCCGCTGCTGCTCAGCCGCTCCATCAAGGAGCTGACCGGCTGGACGGAGCAGGACTTCACGGACGGACTCACGGGCTGGGACCGGCTCATCCATGCCGAGGACCGCGACCGGCTGGAGGCTGCGGTCTCGCATTCGCTGTCACGGCGCCAGACCTACAACGCCGACTACCGCCTGCTGCACCGCGACGGCAGCACCCGCTGGGTGTCCGAGACCGGGCGCGGCGTCTTCAACGAGCACGACGAGCTGACCTGGATCGACGGCGTGATCATGGACCAGACGGCGGCGCGCGCGCGCAATGCCGAGTTCGAGGGCACGGTGCGCGCCATCGACCTGTCGCTGGCCACCATCGAGTACGACCTGCTGGGCCAAGTGCTGCGCGCCAACCGCAATTTCCTGGACCTGTTCGGCTACCGGCTCGACGAGGTCGCGGGCCGCCACCACGGCATGTTCTGCGAGCCCGGCTATGCCCACACGCCCGAGCATGTGCAGTTCTGGCGCCGCCTGGCCGAGGGCGAGTTCCAGGCCGGCGAATTCCTGCGCTGCGGGCGCGAGGGGCGGCGCATCTGGGTGCAGGCCACCTACAACCCCATACGCGACGCCGACGGCCGGCCCTACAAGATCGTCAAGCTGCTCACCGACATCAGTGCCCAGCGCAAGCTGGCCCAGGAGCTGGTGCTGGCCAAGGAGCATGCCGAGGCGGCCGCCGCCGCGCGCAGCACCTTCCTGGCCAACATGAGCCACGAAATCCGCACGCCCATGAACGCCATCATCGGCTTCACCGAGGCGCTGCGCGAAACCGCCCTGCAGCCCACGCAGGCGCGCTACCTGGACACGGTGCACTACGCGGCGCGCTCCATGCTGCGCCTGCTCAATGACATCCTGGACACGGCCAAGCTCGACAAGGGCGCGGTGGAGCTGGAGATCGAGGATTTCTCGGTGCGCGAGCTGTGCCAGCAGATCCTGGCGTCGCTGCGCATCACGGCCGACCGCAAGGGCCTGGACCTGCGCCTGGACTACGACCCGCACACACCGGCGGCCCTGCGTGGCGACGGCATGCGCGTGCAGCAGATCCTGGTGAACCTGCTGGGCAATGCCGTGAAGTTCACCGAGCGTGGCCATGTGCTGCTGCGCGTGCGCTACGAGCAGGGCGTGCTGCAGCTCGATGTGCATGACACGGGCATCGGCATCGCGCCCGAGAAGATCCACCGCATCTTCGACCCCTTCGCCCAGGCCGATGCCTCGACCACGCGGCGCTTTGGCGGCACGGGCCTGGGCACGACCATCTCGCGCCAGCTGGCCGAGCTCATGGGCGGCAGCATCCAGCTGCACAGCACCGTGGGCGTGGGCACGGTGTTCGAGGTGCGCCTGCCCCTGCCGGTCGGCGAGAGTCCGCTGTCCGAGCGCGGCGCGGCCAGCCGCGGCCTGCCGCCGCTGCACATCCTGGCCGTGGACGATGTGCCCGAGAACCTGGAGCTGCTGCAGATCAACTTCTCCAGCCAGAACCACCAGATGGCGCTGGCGCATGACGGCGCCGAGGCGCTGCGCTGCGTGCAGGCGCAGGAGCCGCCCTTCGACGTGGTGCTGATGGACCTGCAGATGCCGGGCATGGACGGCCTGGCGGCGGCGCGTGCCATCCGCGTCTGGGAGCGGCAACTGCAGCGCCGGCCCGTGCCCATCGTCGCGCTGTCGGCCAGCGTGCTGGAGAAGGACCGCAGCGACGCCAGCGCCGCCGGCATGGACGGCTTTGCCTCCAAACCGCTGGACATGGCGCGGCTGCAGGCCGAGATCGCGCGGCTGCTGTCGCTGCAGGTGGCGCTCAAGGAGGCCAGGCCGCCCGCGCCCGCCAGTGCCCAGGCGGGGCTGCCCGATGTCACGGTGGACTGGGCCTCGGGCATTGCGCTGTGGGGCCGGGTCGACCCGCTGGTGGCTGCCATTCGGCGCTTTCTGAACGAGCAGCTTGATCTGGCCGATCGCCTGCGCCGCGCCCTGCAGCGCCCGGGGACCGAGGCCCTGGTGGGCCTGGCGCACCGCGTGCGCGGCGCGGCAGGCAACCTGGGGCTGCAGGCCGTATACCGCCTGGCATCGCGCCTGGAAGGCCATGCGCAGGATGGCGCCCCGCAACCCCAGCTGCTTGCCCTCATCGACCAGTTGCAGCAGGCGCTGGATGCCGTGACGCAGGAGCTGCGCCAGCGCCATCCGGCCGCCATGCCGGTGGCCGAGGTCGCGGGCCAGGCGCTGCCCGGCGGCACGGCACCGGCGCCGCCCGTGGCCGATGCCGGGCCGCAGGGCGGCGCGTCCTGCCTGCCGGCCGATGCCCGGCCCTGGCTGGAGCGCATCGTTGCCGCATTGCAAAGCGGGGAGCTGGACGGGCAGGCCATGCAGGCCCTGGTGCGCATGCTGACGGCCGAACAGCTGCAACCACTGCAGCAGGCACTGGATAATTTCGACTTCGAGCGTGCGCAGGAATGCGCCCAGCAGCTGCAGCAGCAACTGCCCTCGATCGATGGAGACAGAGCATGAATGCGCCCAATCTACTGGCAACGGACAAGCGCCCGCGCCTGCTGCTGGTCGATGACGACCCGACCAACCTGCATGTGCTGCGCCAGATCCTGGGCGAGGACTACCGGCTCTCGTTCGCCACGGACGGGCGCAAGGCACTGCAGCTGGCACAGCACCAGCCGGACCTGATCCTGCTGGACATCATGATGCCCGAGCTCGATGGCTACGCCGTGTGCCGACAGCTCAAGGCACAGGCCGACACCGCCCGCATCCCGGTGATCTTCATCACGGCCCTGTCGGACGGGCAGGACGAGGCGCTGGGCTTTGCCTCCGGCGCGGTGGACTACATCGTCAAGCCCGTGCGTGCGCCGGTGGTGCGCGCGCGGGTGCGCAACCACCTGTCGCTGGTCAAGCTCGACGAGCTGCGCAGCACGCGGCTGCAGATCGTGCAGCGCCTGGGCCGCGCGGCCGAGTACCGCGACAACGAAACCGGCATGCACGTGATCCGCATGAGCCACTACGCAAAGACGTTGGCGCTGGCGGCCGGCTGCACCGACGAGTGGGCGGACGACCTGCTCAACGCCGCGCCCATGCACGACGTGGGCAAGATCGGCATCCCCGACGCCATCCTGCTCAAGAACGGCCCGCTGACGGCCGAGGAATGGACGGTCATGCGCCGCCATCCGCAGATCGGCGCCGAGATCATCGGCGAGCACGATTCCCAGGTGCTGCAGATGGCCTACAGCATTGCGCTGACCCATCACGAGAAATGGGACGGCACGGGCTACCCGCAGGGCCTGGCCGGCGAGGACATTCCGCTGGCCTCGCGCATCGTGGCCGTGGCCGACGTGTTCGATGCCCTCACCACGGAGCGCCCCTACAAGCACGCCTGGACCGTGGACGACGCCATGGAGCACATAGAGCAGCAGGCCGGCGCCCACTTCGACCCGCGCCTGGTGCCGCTGTTCATCGGCCTGCGCCCGCAGCTGGAAGACATACGCGAGCGCTGGAAGGATTGACTGCACCGGCAGCACCGATTCCGGCAGGGCATGCTGGGGCATGGGCCATCGCTTACCCTGGCGGGCCTGCCATCGGCGCTCAAATGACCTGTCCATGTCTTCTCCCCCGTCCCTCGCTGGCCGCTTCCATGTCCGCGCACTGACTGCTGCCGACCTGTCCGATCTGCTGCACATCCAGCTGGCCTGCTATGGCGCGGACTATGCCGAGAGCGGCGAGGTCTTTGCGCGGCGCCTGGCCAGCGCGGCGAACTGCTCGCTGGCGCTGGAGCAGGGCGGCCGGGTGCGCGCCTACCTCGCGGCCTACCGCAGCCGGATGGCCAAGATCACCCCGCTGCACGGTGACTTCGAAGCCGTGGAGCAGGCCGACACCCTCTACCTGCACGACATGGCCGTGCACCCCGACGCTGCAGGCCAGGGCCTGGCGCGTGCGCTGCTGGCGCCGCTGTGGGACAGGGCGCGTGCCGAGGGCCTGCGCCACACGGCCCTGGTCTCGGTGCAGGGCTCACGCGGCTACTGGGAGCGCCATGGCTATGCCGTGCAGGCGCTGGTGAACCCGCTGCAGCAGCAGCGCCTGGACAGCTATGGCGATGGTGCGCTGTACATGGTCCGGCCGCTGTAGGGCGCGGTGTCGCGTGGGTGGCCGGCAGGGCGTGTTGAGGGCGTGTTGATGGGGTTTTGGTCGGGGACGTGCTGGCCGCCTCTGGTCATAATGCGCGCCATGCCCGATCGCTGGAAACCCAATGTCACTGTGGCGGCCATCATTGAGCGCGATGGCCGTTTTCTGCTGGTGGAAGAAGACACGGCCGATGGCGTGCGCTACAACACGCCCGCAGGCCATCTCGACCCGGCCGAGTCGCCCATCGCCGCCTGCGTGCGCGAGGTCGATGAGGAAACCGCGCACGACTTCGTGCCCACGGCCCTGGTCGGCATTTACCTGAACCGCTTCGTGCGTACGCGCACGGGTTCGGACATCACCTATCTGCGCTTTGCGTTCACGGGCGAGCTGGGCGACTTCCGGCCCGGCCAGCCGCTGGACGACGGCATCCTGCGCACGGTCTGGATGACGCTGGACGAACTCAAGGCCTGCGCAGCCCAGCACCGCAGCCCGCTGGTGATGCAAAGCATCGAGGACTACCTGGCCGGCCGCCGCTATCCGCTGGAGCTGATCCATACCGATCCCAGCGTGATGCAGGCTCCGCAGCCCCACTGAGTCACCAAGGCACCGAGCACCATGCCGGCCCTGTCTGTCACAAAACGCCACGCTCCCGCGTCTTGATGGCATGCAGACCTCCTCCGCCCCTGACGATCCCCTGGCGCTGTTTGAGCGCCACCGCCCGCGCCTGTTCGGCCTGGCCTACCGCATGCTGGGCCAGCGCGCCGATGCCGAAGACCTGGTCCAGGAAGCCTGGCTGCGCTGGCATGGCGCCGAGCGCGCCGGCATAGAGCAGCCCGAGGCCTGGCTGGTCTCCGTGACCACGCGCCTGGCCATAGACCGGCTGCGCCGCCTGCGCGCCGAGCGCGAGCACTACCAGGGCTTCTGGCTGCCCGAGCCCCTGGTCCAGCCCTGGGCCGAGGAGGCCGCGCCCTCGGCCGAAGACCTGCTGGAGCGGGCCCACGACGTGTCCACGGCCCTGATGTTCGTGCTGGAGCAGCTCACCCCCGACGAACGTGCGGCCTTCCTGCTGCGCGAGATCTTCGATGCCGACTATGCCGAGGTGGCCCAGGCCCTGGGCCGCAGCGAGGCCGCCTGCCGCCAGCTCGTGCACCGCGCCCGCAGCCATGTACAGGCCGGCCGCCCGCGCTTTGCGGCGCCGCCCGAGGCCCATGCCGCGCTGCTGCAGCGCTTTGCGCAGGCCGTGCAGGGCGGGAACTTCGCGCAGATCCAGGCGCTGTTCGCGCCCGATGCCGAGCTCATCAGCGACGGCGGCGGCAAGGTGCCCTCGTTTGGCCGCGTGCTGGAGACGGGCCGGCGCCTGGCCCTGCTGTACTTCGCCACCACGCGCCGCATGCGGCGCAACGGCCAGCAACAGAGCCTGCATCTGGCGCGCGTCAACGGCCTGCCGGGCCTGCTGCGCTGCATCGACGGCGAACTGGAGTCCGTGCAGACGCTGCTGGTCGAGGACGGCCTGATCCGCTGCATCTACACGCTGCGCAACCCCGACAAGCTGGCCGGCGTGGCCGTGCCGGCGCCACTGCCGTTCCCGGCAGGCCCTGCAGCGTAGTCAGAGGGTCAGATGAACTGAAGATCGCGGGGCGTGACGCCCTCGAACACGCGCTGCAGCTGGGCCGGGCTCAATCCATACATGCGCTGGAACAGGCCGCCCAGCACGGCGCGGTACTCGTTGAGCACGGGGTGGTCGCGGTTCTGGAACAGGTTTTTCTGGTTGACCTCGACCTGCTCGCCCACGATGCGCCCGCCCGCATGCGAGGACAGCCCGCCGCCCAGCAGCCAGTAGGTCGTGCCGTGGCCGTGGTCCGTGCCCTTGTTGCCGTTCTCGCGGAAGGTGCGGCCGAACTCGCTGATCACCACCACCACCGTATGCCGCCAGGCCTCGGGGCCGATCTCCTGGGCAAAGCCGGCCAGGCCCCGGCCCAGCTCGTCCAGCCGCCCGGCCAGCGCGCCCGTGGCGCCGCCCTGGGCCACGTGCGTATCCCAGCCGCCCACATCGACGAAGCCCAGGTCGAAGCGCTCGCGCATCAGGGCCGCCATGCGCTGCGCCACCAGGGCAAAGCCGCGTGCGCTGATGGCATTGCGCCCGGCCTGGTCCATTTCCTCCTGCACGCTGCGCTGCACGGCATCACGCACCGCAAAGCCCTCCTGCACGGTCGGGCCCAGGGCAGTGCCCGCGTACATGGCGGCAATGGCCTGGCTGCGGCGATCGTCCAGGCCGCCCTTGCCCACGGATGCCAGCGCCATGTTGGCGGCCGGCAGGCTGCCGCGCAGCAGCAGCGGAAGCTGGGGCGTGAAGGCCATGGGCGATACCGCCGTGCGGCCATCCTGTCCCAGCACCTGGGCCAGCCGGTTCAGAAAGCCCGACTGGTAGCTGCGGCGCCCGTCCAGGCCCTGGCCCAGCTCGATGGAGTCCTGCGTCTCGAAATGGCTGCGCGACAGGTCGTGCGTGCCCGCAAAGGGCACAAAGCAGGCCTGGCCTGCCTGGAACAGCGGGTGGATGCTGTCCTGCAGCACCGGGTGCAGGCCCCAGCGGTCGTCCAGCGCCAGGGCGCCCCGGGCCTCGCCGGGCCGGGCAATGGCGATGCTGGGGCGGGCCTCGTAGTAGAAGTCGCTGTGCGTGGGCACGAGCAGATTGCTGCTGTCATAGGCGCCGCGCAGGAACACCAGCAGCAGGCGCGGCGTGGCTGGCCGGGGCGTGGCGGCCTGCAGCCGGCCCAGGTGGGCGGCAAAGGGCAGGGTGGAGGCCAGGGACAGAAAGTGGCGTCGCTGCATGGACAGTCTCCCCGGGGGTCAGCGGAACATCATTTCGGGGGCGGACAGGAAGTAGGTATTCCAGTCCGCCGGATTGCGGGCCTGGGCCAGTGCCGCCTGCGTGGCCTGGCTCCACTGCGGCAGGCGCTGGCGCACGCTGGCCAATTCCGACAGCGTGGGGTAGGGCGGCTTCTCCAGCGCGTCTGCGGGGTCGGTGCGGAACAGCACGGCGCTGCGCGTGGCGATCTGGCGCGCCACCTCGAAGCGCGCCGCCATCTGGCCCGAGCTGGCCCAGTCGGACTGCATCTGCGGATAGCCGTCCGGCGTCTCGTGCGCATAGAGGTTCTGCCCCAGCCGGTTGACCCAGCCCAGCACCGGCGCCACGTCGGCCGCCACGCGCTGGTCCACCGACAGCCGCGTGGCGGCCAGCACGTAGTGCAGCGGATCGCGGAACTTGCGGCCGAAGCGGGCAGCCTCGGGATCGGCCAGCAGCGTGGCCACGGTGGCCGCGATATCGCCCCGGCTGCGCGTGAAGGCCTGGGCCGTGCGCTGCACCAGGGCGGGCGGCGGATCGTCGGCAATGAAGAACACCGCCAGCTTGCGCGCGATGAACTGCGCCGTGGCCGGCGAGGCGACGATGCGGTCCAGCGCCTCCTGGACCTCGGCCATGCCGCGTGCGTGCAGGGGCTGACCCAGGAAGGTCTTGGGGCCGTAGTCGTGCCGGTTGGGGTTGAACTCGAAAAAGCCCGAGCGCAGGTAGTCGCCCTGGCGCTCGGGGCGCATGCGCGGCGGCGGCGTGCCGGCCGGCTGCAGGCTGATGCCCACGCCGGTCAGGATGCGCGCCATCTCCTGCACATCGGCCTGGGTGTAGCCGCTGCCCACGCCCATGGTGTGAAGCTCCAGCAGTTCGCGCGCGTAGTTCTCGTTGATGCGGCCCGCCGCATTGCTGGCGTTGTCCAGGTAGCGCAGCATGGCCGGGTGGCGCAGCGAGGCTTCCAGCAGGCTGCGAAAGCTGCCCAGCGCATGCGGGCGTATGGCCTGCTCCTCGTAGTCGCCCACCCAGGCGCGGATATCGGCCTTGCGCAGGCTGACGCTGAAATGGTTCATCCAGAACCAGGTCATCTGCTCCTGCAGCTGCGCCGGCGAGTACAGCGCGCGGATCACGAAGCGCTTCTGGGCATCGTTGCCCAACTGGTTCAGCGTGCGCTGGTAGGTCTGCTGCAGCGTGGCCTTTTCATCGGCCGATGCCGCCTCCTGCACGGCCTTGCGCTGGGTCTCCAGTTCCAGCAAGACCTCGTTCATGGGGCGCTGGCTGATGGCCAACTGGTCAATCCGCTGCTGCGCCTGCGGCGGCAGCGGCCGGGGGCCGGGCTGCAACTGCCGGGCCAGCCAGGCCTTCAGGCCCAGGCGCTGCAGCTGTGCATCCTCGCTGTCGTTGGCGCCCCAGGTCACGCGGTCCAGCCATTGCTGGCGCTGCGCGGCGGTGAGGGGCGCATCGGGCAGGGCCTGGAGTGCGGGCGTTGCGGAGGAGTGCGGCGCCTGCAGGGGCGCGCAGCCCGTGGCCAGGGTGATGGCGCAGAACGTGAGAGCGATGGCGAACGGCGATGTGCGGCGCATGGTGTCTCGGTGGGTAGGGGGCATCCATTGGACGCCAGCATCCGCCGCCCATGTGCTTCGCCCTGTAAAGCGCCGGTAGCAAAAAGTAAAAGGCAAAAAAAAGCGGAGTGTGAAGCACTCCGCTTTTTTTGAGGGACCCGGCCTTATTTGCTGGGCCGGCTCGCGCATTCCGCGCACTGTCCGTACAGGGCCATCGAATGGTCCTGGATCACCCAGCCCTTGGCCTTGGCGATCAGGTTCTGGCGCTTTTCGATATCGGGATCGTAGAACTCCTCGACCTTGCCGCAGCTGGTGCACACGAAGTGGTCGTGGTGCTGGCCTTCATTGAGTTCGTAGACGGCCTTGCCGCTCTCGAAATTGCTGCGGATGAGGATGCCGGCCTGCTCGAACTGCGTGAGCACGCGGTAGACCGTGGCCAGGCCGATGTCCGAGCGTTCGTCCAGCAGCACGCGGAACACGTCTTCGGCCGTCATGTGGCGTTGCGCACCCGTCTGGAAGATCTCCAGGATCTTCAGGCGGGGAAGCGTGGCCTTCAGGCCGGTACTCTTGAGTTCGTCGATGTTCTTCATGTCTGGGTCTTTGGCAGAGACTGCCCGCTGGACTGCCACCATGGCAGGCGCGGGGCGGCGAACAAAATGGCCCTGGTGCCAGGGGCGTCGCATGATCGCAAGCCCTAGGGACCAGCCGCTACAATGATCCACGATCATATCCCTATGCTGATACCAATGCATGTTCAAGCCCGTTGCCGCACGAGTGCGGCCCTGATGCTGTCGATCGGGGTGGCGCTGGCAGGCTGCAGCAGCCTCGATGGCGCCGCGCACCGAGTCGCCAATGTCGTCACTCCCTACAAGGTCGAGGTCGTCCAAGGCAACTTCGTCTCCCGTGAACAGGTCGAGGCCCTGCAGCCCGGAATGAGCCGCCAGCAGGTGCGCGACATTCTCGGCACGCCGCTGGTCACCAGCGTATTCCATGCCGACCGCTGGGAATATGTGTTCACCATCAAGCGCCCCGGCGTCGATTCTCAGGTGCGCAAGCTGACCGTCTTCTTCAACGGCGACCTGTTTGCCCGCTCCGAAGGCGACGAGATGCCCACCGAGGCCGAATTCGTCGCCAGCCTGGGCTCCAAGAAGAAGCTGGGCAAGATTCCGCAGCTGGAAGCCAGCGAGGAGCAGCTGTCCAAGTTCCCGGCCGCCAAGCCTGTGGAAGAGCCCGTGGCCGCCGAGCCGCCGCCTGCAGCGGCCAGCTACCCGCCACTGGAATCCGGCGCCCGTTGATATCGCCGCCCGCGCGCCGCAAGGCATGCGGGCGTTTTTCCGTGGATGGCGGCCGCTGCGGCGCCTGTCTGGCGCCCCTGTTGCCTGCTGTCCATGCATTGAGCTTGTGCATCCCTTTCCCGACATGAACGCCACGACTGCCACTTCCTCCAGCAACAACCAGCGCCTGCGTGTGGCCGTGGCCGGCGCCTCCGGCCGCATGGGCCGCATGCTGATCGAGGCCATCGCGCAAAGCGATGACCTTGCGCTGGCCGCCGCGCTGGACCGCGCCGACAGCCCTTCGCTGGGCACCGATCCCTCGGCCTTCCTGGGCCAGCCCAGCGGCATCGCCATCGAAAGCGATGTGCGCGCCGCGCTGTCCAAGGCCGATTGCCTGATCGACTTCACGCGCCCCGAAGGCACGATGGACCACCTGGCCATCTGCGCCGAGCTGGGCGTCAAGCTGGTCATCGGCACCACGGGCTTCAGCGACGAGCAAAAGGCCCGCATCGCCGAGTACGCCCAGCGCACGGCCGTGGTGCTGTCGCCCAACATGAGCGTGGGCGTGAACGTCACCTTCAAGCTGCTGGAGATGGCGGCCAAGGCGCTGTCCAGCGGCTATGACATCGAAATCGTCGAGGCCCACCACCGCCACAAGGTCGATGCCCCCTCGGGCACGGCCCTCAAGATGGGCGAGGTCATCGCCGAAGCCCAGGGCACGAAGCTGGCCGACCGCGCTGTCTACGAGCGCTTCGGCCACACCGGCGCGCGCGAGGACAACACCATCGGCTTTGCCACCGTGCGCGGCGGCGACATCATCGGCGACCACACGGTGCTGTTCGCGGGCACGGGCGAGCGCATCGAGATCTCGCACAAGTCCAGCAGCCGTGCCGGCTATGCGCAGGGCAGCCTGCGGGCGGCGCGCTTCCTGGCTGGCAAGGCAACAGGCCAGTACGACATGAACGATGTCCTGGGTCTGTGATGGCACAGACCCAGGGCCGTAGCGCCGCGTACCTCTCTTTGGCCATACGGGCGAGATAAAGACCATGACCGGCCCACTCTGGCTCTGGTGGCAGCAAGGCGACGCCGTGGCGCGCGGCACGGCGCTGCTGCTGCTGGCGCTGTCGGTGGCCAGCTGGGTGGTCATCGTCTGGAAGATCTGGTTCATGGCCGCCAGCCGCCGCCGCGTTCCACAGGCCATTGCGGCGTTCTGGAGTGCGCCGGACCTGGCCACGGGCCAGGCCCGCATGGCCGAGGGCGATCGCCAGCAACTGGTGGCGCCCATGGCCGGGGCCGTATACCAGGCCCTCGCGCCCACGGGCAGCAGCGGCATGGCGCTCTCGGGGCGCGCAGCGCGCTCCGTGCGCCTCACGCGCGGCCTGCGCCAGGCGCTGCAGTCGGCTAGCCACCAGCTTCAATGGGGCCAGACCCTGCTGGCCACCGTGGGCGCCACGGCGCCCTTCGTCGGCCTGCTGGGCACCGTCTGGGGCATTCACCACGCGCTGGCCACGCTGGCCGGCAGCGGACAGATCGGCATCGAGCAACTGGCCGGCCCTGTGGGCGAGGCCCTGGTGATGACGGCAGCCGGCCTGGCCGTGGCCCTGCCGGCCGTGCTGGCCTATAACCTGCTGGGCCGCGCCGCCGCCCAGATGGAAGCCCTGCTCGAAGGCTTTGCCCATGACCTGCAGGCCATGTTCGGCCTGGAGCAGCCGGGGCAGGCGCAGCAGGATGACGGCATGCCCGTCGCCGGCCTGCCGGCCGGCCCCATGGACGCGCCCTGACCGGGCGGCCAGGCAGGAGCGCACATGGCCTTCGGACGACTGAGCGGCAAGGAAAGCGCCCCCCAGCCCATGCACGCCATCAATGTCACCCCGCTGGTGGACGTGATGCTGGTGCTGGTGGTCATCTTCATTCTTGCGGCACCCATGCTGGCCGCCTCCCTGCGCGTGCAATTGCCCCAGGCCCAGGGCACCCAGCCCATGGCGGCTGCGGGCGAGGACGATGCGCTGCTGCTGGAGGTCGATGCGCAGGGCGCGCTCTGGGTGCAGGGCCAGCCCACCACGCCCGAGGCGCTGCGCGAGCGCCTGGCCCGGCTTGGCGCCCGCAATCCCCAGGCCGAGTTGCAATTGCGTGCCGACCAGGCCGTGCCCTATGGCCGCGTGGCTGAGCTCATGGGCTGGGCCCACGCGGCGGGCCTGACGCGCATGGGCTTCGTGGCAGAGCCTGCGCGAAGCCAGCAGGGCCGGTCCGCCGCCGTCCTGGGCCCCTCCGGCGCCGGGCGCTGAAGCGCCGCCGGGCCTGCGCCCGCGAACCTATTCCTGCCCTTCGGGCCAGCGCTCGCTGCCCGCCAGCCGCAGATGCTGGCCATGGTCCGAGGAACGCTGGTACAGGCTGAGCCCGAACAGCGGCAGCATGCCGATCAGGTGATCGAAGATCGCGCCCTGTATGGCCTCGTACTCCACCCAGACCGTGGTGCTGGTGTAGCAAAACAGCTCCAGCGGCACCCCCATGGGCGAAGGCTCCATGGTGCGCACCAGCAAAAACATGTTCGGCGTCTTGTGGATGTGCGGATGGCGCAGCAGGTAGGCGTATGCATAGGCCTTGAAAACGGCCAGATTGCTGAGTTGCTGCGCGGCCATCTTGCTGCCTGCAGGCGCGTCGGCCATGCGCAGGTCGCCGCTGCGGGTCCAATGGTCCTTCAGGGGCTCCAGCAGCGCCAGTTTCTGCCGCTGCTCGGGCGTCAGCAGGCGGATGGTGTGGGCGTCTATGTGCAGCGAGCGGCGGATGCGGCGCCCGCCCGACTCGAACATGCCGCGCCAGTTCTTGTAGCTGTCGCTCATCAGCCGCCAGGTGGGAATGGTGGTGATGGTCTTGTCCCAGTTCTGCACCTTCACCGTGTGCAGCGCGATGTCGATCACGAAGCCATCGGCGCCGACCTGGGGCATCTCTATCCAGTCGCCCACGCGCAGCATGTCGTTGGAGCCCAGCTGCACGCCGGCCACGAAGGACATGATGGTGTCCTTGAAGATCAGCATCAGCACGGCCGAGGCCGCGCCCAGGCCCGACAGCAGCAACAGCGGCGAGCGGTCCACCAGGGTGGCGACGATGAGCACGATGGCGATCAGGAACACCAGCAGCTTGCCCAGCTGCACATAGCTCTTGATCGAGTGGGCCTGCGTGGCCTTGCGCTCTTCCTTGAGCTCGTGCGCCTCGTTCATGGCGTTGAGCAGGGCGCTGATCACGCGGGCCACGTGGTAGATGGTGCAGGCGATGGCCAGGTTCAGGATCAGCGTGGCCCACTGCGGCTGCAGCTGCGGTATGGCCTGCACGCCCGACTGCATGACCAGCGAAGGCACGGCCTTGGCCAGCCGCTGCAGCACGCTGTCGTGCAGCAGCACCTGTGCCCATTCCATCTCCACCAGCGTGCTGCGCATGCGCGGCAGCACACGCAGCAGCAGCCATTGCACGACAAACCCCGCCGAGCGGGCCAGCAGCACCAGCGCGCACAGCGCGGCCAGGGCCTGCATGACGGGATCCCAGCCGGAAATCAAAGACCAGTTCAGCAAGAAAAACTCCAGGGCGTTGCAGTGCCGGCCTGCCTGCGGCCGGCACCATGAGGCCGCGCGCAGTGGCGGCATGCCCGGGAGATGCGCATCGGTTCCTGCGCAAGCCCGGGCTGGCGATGGAGGAACGCCTGCGGCATGGCGCCGCAGAGTTGGCAAGCATACGCAGTGCGGCTTTTCCCCGTGCCACAGGCGGGCAAGCGGCCGCCGATGACGCAGTACCGCCTGCGGGCTTGTGGGCGGCTTCGGGCACGGCCGGGCCGGGGGCCTAAAATCGCCGGTTGATTCCGGCAATCCACCTTGTCAGGCCCCTGGGCCGCAGCACCATGCAAGAGAAATACAACCACATCGACGTTGAGCGCGCAGCGCAAGACCACTGGTCCGCCCGCGACGCTTACCGCGTGACCGAAGACCAGGCCAAGCCCAAGTTCTATGCCTGCTCCATGCTGCCCTACCCCAGCGGCAAGCTGCACATGGGCCATGTGCGCAACTACACCATCAACGACATGCTGACGCGCCAGCTGCGCATGAAGGGCTACAACGTCCTCATGCCCATGGGCTGGGACGCCTTCGGCCTGCCGGCCGAGAACGCTGCGCTCAAGAACAAGGTGCCGCCCGCGCAGTGGACCTACGACAACATCGCCTACATGAAAAAGCAGATGCAGGCGATGGGGCTGGCCATCGACTGGAGCCGCGAGATCGCCACCTGCGACCCCGACTACTACAAGTGGAACCAGTGGCTGTTCCTGAAGATGCTGGAAAAGGGCATTGCCTACCGCAAGACCCAGGTCGTGAACTGGGACCCGGTGGACCAGACCGTGCTGGCCAACGAGCAGGTCATCGACGGCCGCGGCTGGCGCACGGGCGCGCCGGTCGAAAAGCGCGAAATCCCCGGCTACTACCTGAAGATCACCGACTACGCCCAGGAACTGCTGGACCATGTCCAGGTGGGCGGCGACAAGGCCACGCTGACCGGCTGGCCTGAAAAAGTCCGCCTGATGCAGGAAAACTGGATCGGCAAGAGCTCCGGCGTGCGCTTTGCGTTCACCCACGACATCCGTGGCGCCGACGGCCAGCCCATCCAGGACGGCCGCCTGTACGTGTTCACCACGCGTGCCGACACCATCATGGGCGTGACGTTCTGCGCCGTGGCGCCCGAGCATCCGCTGGCCCTGCACGCCGCCGCCACGAGCCCCAAGCTGGCCGCCTTCATCGAAGAGTGCAAGAAGGGCGGCACCACCGAGGCCGAACTCGCGGTCAAGGAAAAGGAAGGCCTGCCCACGGGCCTGTTCGTCACGCATCCGCTGACGGGCGCCCAGGTCGAGGTCTGGGTCGGCAACTACGTGCTCATGAGCTACGGCGACGGCGCCGTCATGGGCGTGCCCGCGCATGACGAGCGTGACTTCGCCTTTGCGAAGAAGTACGGCATCGCCATCCGCCAGGTCATCGCGGTCGAAGGCGAGACCTTCAGCACCGAGGCATGGGCCGACTCGTACGGCGACAAGCAGCGCGCTGTCTGCATCGAATCCGGCGAACTCGACGGCCTGCCCCATGCGGCGGCCGTGGACAAGGTGGCCGAACTGCTGGCGGCCAAGGGCCTTGGCGAGAAGAAAACCACCTGGCGCCTGCGCGACTGGGGCGTGAGCCGCCAGCGCTACTGGGGCACGCCGATTCCCATCATCCACTGCGAGGACTGCGGCGCCCAGCCCGTGCCTGCCAAGGACCTGCCCGTGGTCCTGCCCCAGGACCTGGTGCCCGATGGCTCGGGCAACCCCCTGATCAAGAGCGAAGCCTTCCACGCCGGCGTGGTCTGCCCCTGCTGCGGCAAGAGCGCGCGCCGCGAGACCGACACCATGGACACCTTCGTGGACTCGTCCTGGTACTTCATGCGCTATTGCGACGCCAGGAACAGCGAGCAGATGGTGGCGGAAGGTGCCGAGTACTGGATGCGGGACCAGAATGCCGCCACCGGCGGCAGCGGCATGGACCAGTACATCGGCGGCATCGAGCACGCCATCCTGCACCTGCTGTACGCGCGCTTCTGGACCAAGGTCATGCGTGACCTGGGCCTGGTCAAGGTCGATGAGCCCTTCACCAAGCTGCTGACCCAGGGCATGGTGCTCAACCACATCTACAGCCGCCGCACGGCCAAGGGTGCCAAGGAGTACTTCTGGCCCAAGGATGTCGAGCATGTGTTCGACGAGACCGGCAAGATCGTGGGCGCCAAGCTCAAGGCCGAGGTGGACAGCGCCGATGGCCTGCTGCCCGTGGGCACGGACATCGACTACGAGGGCGTGGGCACCATGTCCAAGTCCAAGAACAACGGCATCGATCCGCAGGAGCTGATCGAGAAGTACGGCGCCGACACCGCGCGCCTGTACACCATGTTCACCGCGCCGCCCGAGCTGACGCTGGAGTGGAACGATGCCGCCGTCGAAGGCAGCTACCGCTTCCTGCGCCGCGTCTACAACTTCGGCGCCAAGCTGTCGCAGATGGACATGGCCGGTGCCGTGCAAAGCGTGGCCGGCGCCAAGTCGCTGGACGACGTGGAGTTCGGCAAGGCCGCCAAGTCCCTGCGCCTGGAGATCCACACCGTGCTCAAGCAGGTGGAATACGACTACCAGCGCATGCAGTACAACACCGTGGTCTCGGGCGCCATGAAGATGATCAACGCGCTGGAGGACTTCAAGTCCTTCGACGACGCGGGCGCCCAGGTGGCGCTGATCGAAGGCTTCGGCATCCTGCTGCGCGTGCTCTACCCGGCCACGCCCCACCTGGCCCATGCGCTGTGGAGCGAGCTGGGCTACGCCGCCCACCTGGGCGATGTGCTGGACGCGCCCTGGCCCCAGGTCGATCCCCAGGCTCTGGTGCAGGACGAGATCTCTCTGGTGCTGCAGGTCAACGGCAAGCTGCGCGGGGCCATCCTGGTGTCCTCGACGGCCGACAAGGCCGAGATCGAGCGCATTGCCCTGGCCAACGAGGAATGCCAGAAGTTCACCAACGGTGCCGTGCCCAAGAAGGTGATCGTGGTGCCTGGCCGCCTCGTCAACGTCGTGGTCTGACCCCCTGGGCGCCGGGCTTGCCCGGCGCCCACAAGGAACCAAGCATGCAAAAACGTACCCTGCTCACCGCCCTGGCCCTGGCTCCGCTGCTGGGGGCCTGCGGCTTTCGCCTGCGGGGGGTGCCGACCTTCGTGTTCCGCTCGCTCTACATCCAGGCGGGCCGGGGCTCTCCGGTAGCGCGGGAGCTTTCGCGCAATCTGGCCAGTGCCAGCGACAAGCTGACCGTGCTGCGCGATCCTGCATCGCCCGACGATGCCGAAGCGATCTTCCAGATCGTCAGCGAGCGGCAGGAGCGGGTCATCGTCGGCATGAACGCGCTGGGCCAGGTGCGCGAGTTGCAGCTGCGCCTGCGCGTGCGCTTCAAGCTGCGCACGCCCAATGGCGACGAGCCGATTCCCGAGACCGAAATCCTGCAGCAGCGCGATGTGACGTACAACGAAACCAACGCGCTGTCCAAGGAAGCCGAGGAGGCCATGCTCTACAAGGACATGCGCACTGACATCGTGCAGCAGTTGCTGCGCCGTCTGGCGGCCGTCAAGAGCCTGACCTGAGCCCCATGCAGCTTGCCCTGAACCAGCTTGGCGGCCATCTGGCCAAGGGCCTGCGCCCGCTTTATGTGCTGCACGGCGACGAGCCGCTGCAGCAGCAGGAGGCGGCCGATGCCATCCGCGCCGCGGCGCGCGCGGCCGGTTATACCGAGCGCAGCAGCTATACCGTGGCCGGCGCGCATTTCGACTGGAGCGCCGTGCTGGCGGCCGGTGGCTCGCTGTCGCTGTTTGCCGACCGGCAGATCGTCGAGATCCGCATTCCCTCGGGCAAGCCCGGCAAGGACGGCGGCGCCGCGCTGCAGCAGATCGCCGAGTCCGCGCGGGGCAACGACAGCACGCTCACCCTGGTCCTGCTGCCGCGCCTGGACAAGGCCACCAAGACGGGGGCCTGGTTCAGCGCGCTGGAGGCCCAGGGCATGACGCTGCAGATCGATCCCATTGAGCGCGCCCAGTTGCCGGCCTGGATTGCCCAGCGGCTGGCGGCCCAGTGCCAGCGCGTCGCACCCGGCGAGGAAGGGCAGCGCACGCTGCAGTTCTTTGCCGACCGCGTCGAAGGCAACCTGCTGGCCGCGCACCAGGAAATCCAGAAGCTGGCGCTGTTGCATCCCGAGGGTGAACTGAGCCAGGCCCAGGTCGAGCAGGCCGTGCTCAATGTGGCGCGCTACGACGTTTTCAAGCTGTCGGAGGCCGTGCTGGGCGGGCAGCTGGCGCGCGTCTCGCGCATGCTCGATGGCCTGCAGGCCGAAGGCACGGCCGAGGTGCTGGTGCACTGGACCCTGGCCGAGGACATCCGCGCCATCTGCCGCGTGAGGGACGCCATGGCCGCAGGCCAGCCCCTGCCGATGGCGCTGCGCGCCCAGCGCATCTGGGGCGTCAAGGAACGCTTGTTCGAGCGCCTGCTGCCGCGCATCACCGATGCCCAGGCCGCGCGCCTGCTGCAATCGGCCCACGCGGTGGACGGCATCGTCAAGGGCCTGGCCTTCGAAGGCTGGCCGCGCGACGGCTGGCAGGCCCTGCGCCGCCTGGCCGTGGACCTGGCCCAGGCCGGTGCCAAGGGCTGACGTACCGTTCTAGCGCGTCTTTTCCAGCTGCGCCTGGGCCTTGGTGGCCCAGGTCTCAAGGTTGTCCAGCAGGTCCTTCTGGCTGAAGGAGCAGCTTTCCTCGCTGAACAGCGCGCTGGACTCCAGTCGGTCCAGCAGATTGAGCAGCACTTCGCCGTAGCGCGGCGGCAGGGCCTGCAGCAACTCCGACGAGGCCCTGGCCTGCTGTCCGAGCACGGCGGCCGACAGCTGCTGCTGTGCCAGTTGGGCGAAGCCGGCGTGCAACTGGGCGAGCTGCTGGGCGGCGAGAAGAGTGTCGTGGCTGGTGGACATGGCGGGAAACCTCTGCGTACTGGGCAGCAGTGTAGGGTGGCCGCGACATCCTGCCGGCCGCCGCAACGCGGGGTTTGCCCTCTGGCGGCCGTGCGCAGACGCATCCCGGCCGCATCGCAGCCGCATGTCGGCGCGGGGCATGCCCGGTCCCGGTGCGCAAATGGGCGCAACTCGGCGAGAATCTCGGAATGAACGCGCTCAATATCGTCGAATACACCCACAACCTGGGCGTTCAGGCCAAAGTGGCCTCCGCCCAGATGGCCCGAGCCTCGGCTGCCGTCAAAAGCCGCGCCCTGCTGGCGCTGGCGCGCCTGCTGCGGGAGAACGTGGAGCCGTTGCAGACCGACAACGCCCGTGACCTCGACCGCGCCGTGGCCAACGGCCTGTCCGCACCCATGGTGGACCGCCTGCGCCTGACGCCCAAGGTGCTTGAAACCTGTGCCCAGGGCTGCGAACAGCTGGCATCCATGGCCGACGTGATCGGCGAGATCATCGGCATGAAGCAAATGCCCAGCGGCATCCGCGTGGGCCAGATGCGCGTGCCGATCGGCGTGTTCGGCATGATCTATGAGAGCCGCCCCAACGTGACCATCGAGGCGGCCAGCCTCAGCATCAAGAGCGGCAACGCCTGCATCCTGCGCGGCGGCTCGGAAGCCATCGACTCCAACAAGGCACTGGCCGCCCTCGTGGCCAGGGCGCTGGCCGAGGCCGGCCTGCCCGAGCACGGCGTGCAGCTGGTGCAGACCACGGACCGCGAGGCCGTGGGCCAGCTCATCGCCATGCCCGACTACGTGGACGTCATCATCCCGCGCGGCGGCAAGGGCCTGATCGAGCGCATCAGCCGCGAGGCCAAGGTGCCCGTCATCAAGCACCTGGACGGCAATTGCCACACCTATGTCGATGATCCCTGCGACATCGCCATGGCCGTCAAGGTGGCCGACAACGCCAAGACCAACAAGTACAGCCCCTGCAACGCCAGCGAGAGCCTGCTGGTGGCGCGCGGCGTGGCCGCCGAGTTCCTGCCGCAGATCGGTGCCATCTACGCCGCCAAGGGGGTCGAGATGCGCGGCTGCCCCGAATCGCTGGCCATCCTGAAGTCCGTGGCCGGTGCCCAGCTGGCCGAGGCCACCGAGCAGGACTGGAGCGAGGAATACCTGGCGCCCATCATCAGCGTCAAGATCGTCGCGGGTGTGGACGAAGCCATCGCCCACATCAACCGCTACTCCAGCCACCACACGGATGCCATCCTCACGCGCGACCACATGCATGCCCAGCGCTTTCTGCGCGAGGTGGACTCGGCCAGCGTCATGGTCAATGCCAGCACGCGCTTTGCCGATGGCTTCGAGTACGGCCTGGGCGCGGAAATCGGCATCAGCACCGACAAGTTCCATGCGCGCGGTCCTGTGGGCATCGAAGGTCTCACTTCGCTCAAATACGTGGTGCTGGGTGAAGGCGAAGTCCGCACCTGACCGGACCGTGCTGCGCGCTGGCAGGCACCCGGCCGGGATGCCCCGCGCCGGCACCGCAGCACCGCAATGAACCCATGAAAATCATCATTCTTGGCGCCGGCCGTGTGGGCTACAGCGTGGCCGAAAGCCTGGTGTCCGAACGCAACGACATCACGGTGATCGACACCGATGCGCGTCGCCTGCGCGAGCTGGAGTCGCGGTTCGACCTGCGCGGTGTCGTGGGCAACGGTATCGATCCCCAGGTGCTGGCCGAGGCCGGAGCCAAGGACACGGACCTGCTGATCGCCTGCGCCGCGCTCGACGAAACCAACCTGGTGTGCTGCAAGCTGGCCCAGGTGCTGTTCGAGATTCCCACCCGCATCGCGCGCGTGCGCTCCTCGGGCTTTGGCGATGACGAGACGCTGCTGGGCAAGGAAGGCTTCGGCGTGGACCGCATCATCTGCCCCGAGGAGTCGCTGACCAACTACATCAGCAAGCTCATCGAGTTCCCCGAGGCCATGCAGGTGCGCGCCTTCGCGGGCGGACGTGCCGCGCTGGCCTCGGTGCGTGCGCGCGACGGCGCCCCCGCCGTCGGCAAGCACATCGGCGAGCTGCGCGACTGCATGCCCGAGCTGGCCATGCGCATCGTGGCCATCTACCGGCGTTTCCTGGAGGAGCCCGACCGCTTCGTGCGCTGCGACGGTAACACCCGCATCGAGCCCGGCGACGAAGTCTTCATCCTGGCCGCGCGCGAGCATGTGGCCGAGGTGCTGCGCGCCATCCACCAGCCCGCGGGCCGGCCTTCGCGCCCCGTCTACCGCATCATGATCGCCGGTGGCGACCAGGTCAGCCTGCGCCTGGCGCTGCAGCTGTCGCGCGTGCCGGGCCGCTTTCACATCAAGATCATCGAGCCCGACGAGCAGCGCTGCCAGGACCTGGCCTCGCTGCTGCCGGCCGAGGTGCTTGTGCTGCACGGCGATGCCACCGACGAGGACCTGCTGGCCGATGAAAGCGTGGAGGACGTGGACCTGTTCCTGGCCCTCACCGACGACGACGAGAACAACATCATGGCCAGCCTGCTGGGCAAGCGCATGGGCGCGCGGCGCGTGCTCTCGCTGATCACGCGGCGCGCCTATGCCGACCTGATGCACGGAACGCAGATCGACATTGCGCTGTCGCCGGCCCAGGCCATGCTCGGCGAGCTGCTGGCCTATGTGCGCCGCGGCGACGTGCAGGCCGTGCACAGCCTGCGCCGGGGCGTGGCCGAGGCGCTGGAGATCGTGGCGCGCGGCGACCGCAAGAGCTCGCGCGTGGTTGGCCGCAAGGTCGAGGACCTGCGCGTGCCCGAGGATGCGCACATCGGCCTCATCGTGCGCGGTATTCCCGAAGGCGTGCCGGCCGACGAGATCGCGGCCGGTGCCGAGCCCGAGGTCATCATCCCGCGCGGCAACACCGTGATCGAGAGCGGCGACCACGTGGTCTTCTTCCTGCCCCACAAGCGGCTGGTGCGGGACGTGGAAAACCTGTTCCGCGTCAGCGCCACCTTCTTCTGAGCCCATACCCATGCGCGACCTGTTCCCCGTCCTGCGCGTGCTTGGCATGCTCATGGTCATGTTCGCGCTGTCCATGCTGCTGCCCTTTGCCGTGTCCTGGTTTGCCGACGACGGCATCTGGCGCATCTACCCCTGGGCCATCGGCATCACGGCGGCGGCGGGGCTGTCGCTGTGGGTAGGCCTGGACCATTTCCGGCGCGAGCTGCAGCCGCGCCACGGCGTCATCCTCGTCACCCTGGTCTGGGTGGTGCTGCCGCTGTGCGCCATGCTGCCCCTGGTGCTGGGCCTGGGCCATGTGGGCCTGAGCATCAGCTTCACCCATGCCTATTTCGAGGCCGTCTCGGGCCTGACGACGACGGGCGCCACCGTGCTCACGGGGCTGGACGCATTGCCCGTGTCCATCAATGTCTGGCGCACCTTCCTGCAATGGTTGGGCGGCATGGGCATCCTGATCCTGGCCGTGGCCATCCTGCCGCTGCTGGGCGTGGGCGGTGCCCAGCTGTTCCGCGCCGAGGCCGCCGGCCCCATCAAGGACACCAAGCTGACGCCGCGCATGACCGAGACCGCCAAGGGCCTGTGGGGCGTCTACGGCGTGTTCTCGCTGGCCTGTGCACTGGCTTTCTGGGCCGCGGGCATGGAGCCGCTGGATGCGCTGATGCACATGTTCGCCACGGTGAGCCTGGGCGGCCTGTCCTCGCATGACGCCAGCTTCGCCTACTTCGACTCGCCGCTGATCGAGCTGATCGCCCTGGTCTTCATGCTGCTGGCCAGCTGCAACTTCGCGCTGTACTTCGTGGCCATGCGCAAGGGCCGCTGGGACGGCTTCTGGCGCGACCCCGAAATGCGCGCCACGCTGGCCGTGCTACTGGGCGGCGGGCTCATCGTCGCGTTGCTGCTGTGGGCCAAGGGCGTGTACGGGCCTGTCGAGGCGCTGCGCTACGGCATCTTCCACGTGGTCTCGGTGGCCACGACCACGGGCTTCACCACCGTTGACTACCTGAGCTGGCCCGTCTTCGCGCCCGTGCTGATGCTGCTGCTGTCGGGCGTGGCCACCAGCGCGGGCTCCACGGGTGGCGGCATCAAGATGGTGCGCATGCTCATCCTGCTCAAGCAGGCGCGGCGCGAGCTCACGCGGCTCGTGCACCCACGCGCCATGCAGCCCGTGCGGCTGGGCAACGGCGTGGTGGACGACCGCATGATCTTCTCGGTGCTGGCCTTCATGCTGGTCTATGGCGCCACCGTGATCACGCTCAGCATGGTGCTGCTGCTCACCGACCTGGACCCGGTGACCGCCTTTTCCGCCGTGCTGGCCAGCGTGCACTGCATGGGGCCGGGCCTGGGCGCGCTGGGGCCGAGCTCCAACTATGCTGTGCTCACCGACTTCCAGACCTGGATCTGCACCCTGGCCATGCTGCTGGGGCGCCTGGAAATCCTCAGTTTCATGGCGCTGCTTTCCCCGGCTTTCTGGCGCCGATGATGCCGAAGAGACTAGGGAAAACACTTAGACCATGGTCCAATCTCTACAATTGCCCCCCACCGCCGTACCCAGAGGGTCTTTATGGTTCCACATCTCATCACGGCCCTGACAGGCCCGATCAACGAGCTTGAGCAGCGCATCCTCGACTCCATGCCGGCGATCGAGCGCTGGTTCCGGCTCGAATGGATGGAACACACGCCGCCTTTCTATTGCTCGGTGGACATCCGCAACGCCGGCTTCAAGCTCGCGCCCGTGGATACCAACCTGTTTCCTGGCGGCTGGAACAACCTGACCGACGAAATGCTGCCGCTGGCCGTGCAGGCGGCCATGGCGGCGATCGAGAAGATCTGCCCCGAAGCGCGCAACCTGCTCATCATTCCCGAGAACCACACGCGCAACACCCATTACCTGGCCAACGTGGTGCAGCTCAAGCGCATCTTCAACATGGCCGGTCTGAATGTGCGCATCGGCTCCATCAGCCCCGATGTGAAGAAGACCACCACCGTCACCCTGCCGCATGGCGACACGGTGACGCTGGAGCCGGTGATCCGCAGCAAGCGCCGCATCGGCCTCAAGGATTTCGACCCCTGCACCATCTTGCTCAACAACGACCTGTCCTCCGGCGTGCCGGGCATCGTCGAGGAGCTGTACGAGCAATACCTGCTGCCGCCCTTGCATGCAGGCTGGAGCGTGCGCCGCAAGAGCCGCCATTTCCAGAGCTACGAGGAAGTGGCCAAGCGCTTCGGCAAGCTGCTGGGCATCGATCCCTGGCTGATCAACCCGCTGTTCGGGCGCAGCGAAGGCATCGACTTCGCCAATGGCGTGGGCATGGAAGGCCTGGCCGAGCAGGTCGATGTGCTGCTGGCCAAGGTGCGCCGCAAGTACAAGGAATACGGCATCAAGGAAAAGCCGTTTGCCATCGTCAAGGCCGACAACGGCACCTATGGCATGGGCGTGATGACCGTGCGCGACGCCAAGGAACTGGCCGAGCTGCCGCGCAAGAGCCGCAACAAGATGGGCATGATCAAGGACGGCCAGACCGTGCACGACGTGATCATCCAGGAAGGCGTGCTCACCCAGGAGCGCATGAACAACGCCGTGGCCGAGCCCGTGGTCTACATGATGGACCGCTACGTGGTCGGCGGCTTCTACCGCATGCACCCCGAGCGCGATGTGGACGAAAACCTCAACGCGCCCGGTGCCGGCTTCGTGCCGCTGGCCTTCCAGCACAGCACCCAGCTGCCCCAGATCGGCGCCCGCCCGGGTGCCAGCATGCCCAATCGCTTCTACATGTACGGCGTGGTGGCCCGGGTCGCCATGCTGGCGGCCAGCTATGAGCTGGAGGCGACCAACCCCAACGCGGAAATCTACGACTGATCGGGGTGCTGTCCGATGCGCTCGTCATCAGGACAGCGGACAATGCCGGCATTTCAATTGACTGAAGCCATCTCCCCACGGGATGGCGCATAGACCTGTGCAGAAAACCAAATCTTCGTTGGCCGCGCTCACCCTGGGCGCCATCGGCGTGGTCTATGGCGATATCGGCACCAGCGTGCTGTATTCGGTCAAGGAGGTGTTCGGCTCCGGCCATGTGCCGTTCACCCAGGAGAACATCTACGGCGTCCTGTCGCTGCTGTTCTGGACGCTGACGGTCATCGTCTCGCTCAAATACGTGGTCCTGGTGCTGCGCGCCGACAACAATGGCGAAGGCGGCCTGGTCGCCATGCTGGCCCTGGCCTCGCAGACCGTCAAGGACAAGCCGCGCCTGCGCAGCGTGCTGCTGCTCATCGGCATCTTCGGCACCTCGCTGTTCTATGGCGACGGCGTGATCACGCCGGCCATCTCCGTGCTTTCGGCCGTCGAGGGCCTGGAGGTGGTGTCCCCGCACTTCACCAAGGCGGTGATCCCGCTGACCCTGGTCATCCTGTTCCTGCTGTTCTGGTTCCAGAAGCACGGCACGGCAGGGATAGGGCGCTTTTTCGGCCCCATCACCCTGGTCTGGTTCGCCACCATCGCCGCCCTGGGCATACACCAGATCGCCGGCCATCCGGAAATCCTGGCGGCCATCAGCCCGCACTTCGCGGTGCGCTTCATCTGGGACAACCCCGGCACCAGCTTCATCATCCTGGGCGCCGTCGTGCTGTGCGTGACCGGGGCGGAGGCGCTCTACGCCGACCTGGGCCACTTCGGCAAGAAGCCCATCCGCCTGGCCTGGTTCTCCGTGGCCATGCCTGCCCTCACGCTCAATTACTTCGGCCAGGGTGCGCTGCTGCTGGCCAACCCGGCCGCCGTGAAGAACCCCTTCTACATGATGGCCCCGGCCTGGGCCCTGCTGCCCCTGGTGCTGATGGCCACCATGGCCACGGTCATCGCTTCGCAGGCCCTGATCACGGGCGCCTTCAGCGTCACGCGCCAGGTCATACAGCTGGGCTATCTGCCGCGCCTGGAAGTGCGCCACACCAGCGTGCGCGAGGCTGGCCAGATCTATATGCCCCTGGTCAACTGGAGCCTGTTCGTGGCGATTGCGCTGGCCGTGGTGCTGTTCCGCTCCAGCGGCAACCTGGCGGCCGCCTACGGCATTGCGGTGACGCTGGACATGCTGATCACCACCACGCTGACCTTCTTCGTGATCCGCTACCGCTGGAACTACCCGCTGGCCCTGTGCATTGCCGCCACCGGCTTCTTCTTCCTGGTGGACCTGGCCTTCTTCTCGTCCAACCTGCTCAAGCTGTTCGATGGCGGCTGGTTCCCGCTGCTGATCGGCGGCACGGTGTTCTCGCTGATGATGACCTGGCGCAAGGGCCGCGAGCTGCTGCACCAAAAGCTGCAGGCCGATGCCATCGACCTCAAGAGCTTCCTCGAATCGGTCTGGCGCCATCCCCCGGCGCGGGTGCCGGGCACGGCCGTCTTCCTGTCCGGCGAGCCTGGCACCGTGCCCAACGCCCTGCTGCACAACCTCAAGCACAACAAGGTGCTGCACAGCCAGAACATCTTCGTCACGGTGCGCAACCACGAAATTCCCTGGGTGGGCCTGGACAAGCGTACCGAGATCGAGGCCCTGGGCAGCGACTGCTGGCAGGTCATCATCAACTACGGCTTCAAGAACGAACCCGACGTGCCGGCGGCGCTGTCCCTGTTGCGCCCCCGGGGCTGCCAGCTCGACGCCATGGAGACCAGCTACTTCCTGTCGCGCGATGTCATCATCCCGCGCATCAGCCACCGCATGGCGCCCTGGCGCGAAAAGCTGTTCGCCCAGATGCACCGCAACGCCAGCCGTGTCTCCGACTTCCTGCACCTGCCCAGCAACTCCGTGGTGGAGCTGGGCTCCAAGATCGAGCTGTAGGCGTCGCCCGCGCATCGCACGATCCGCGACTGTGGTGACAGAATCGCGCGATGCGCTTTCTCCGTGACTTGAGTCCCTCCGCCTTTGCGGCCGGCTTCGTGGCCGTGCTCGTGGGCTTCACCAGCTCGGTGGCCCTGGTCTTCCAGGCCGCCCAGGCCTTCCATGCCACTCCTGAGCAGATCACCTCCTGGGTCTGGGCGCTGGGGCTGGGCATGGGCCTGTGCTCCTTGCTGCCCTCGCTGATACTGCGCATGCCCGTCATGGTCGCCTGGTCCACACCAGGCGCTGCCGTGCTGGCCACGGCGGGGCTTGCCGGTGGCTTTTCCATGGGAGAGGCCGTCGGCGCCTTCATCATCAGCGCGGGGCTGATCATCCTGGTGGGTGCCACAGGCTGGTTCGAGCGCGTCATGAACCGCATCCCCATGGAAATCGCTGCCGCCCTCCTGGCGGGCGTACTGGCCAACTTCGGCATGCAGGCCTTTGCCGCCGCCAGGCACGCGCTGCCCCTGGTGCTGGTCATGCTGCTGACCTATCTGCTGTCTCGCCGCCTGGCACCGCGCTATGCGGTCATCGCCACGCTGGCGGTCTCCATCGCCTGGGTGGCGCTCACCGGCCAGATGCAATGGTCTGCCGTGCAGGTCGCACTGGCCTGGCCGGTCTTCACCATGCCCGAGTTCTCCGTGCCCGCCCTGGTGAGCCTGGCCTTGCCCCTGTTCGTCGTCACCATGGCCTCGCAGAACCTGCCCGGCGTGGCCGTCATCCGCGCCACGGGCTACAACCTGCCCATCTCCCGCATCATCAGCATGACCGGCATCGCCACCCTG
>NZ_CP018101.1:745000-2617500 GCF_001886655.1 Delftia sp. HK171
GATAGTCAGACGGTTAACAAAACGGAATGGAAAGTCCGGCCATAGTAGGTGATAGCCCTGTATGTGAAAACCGACTGGTGGTACTGAGCTAGAGAAAAGTAGGGCGGGGCACGAGAAACCCTGTCTGAATATGGGGGGACCATCCTCCAAGGCTAAATACTCATCATCGACCGATAGTGAACCAGTACCGTGAGGGAAAGGCGAAAAGAACCCCGGGAGGGGAGTGAAATAGATCCTGAAACCGCATGCTTACAAAAAGTAGGAGCCCGCAAGGGTGACTGCGTACCTTTTGTATAATGGGTCAGCGACTTACATTCAGTGGCAAGGTTAACCGAATAGGGGAGCCGTAGAGAAATCGAGTCCGAATAGGGCGTCCAGTCGCTGGGTGTAGACCCGAAACCAAGTGATCTATCCATGGCCAGGATGAAGGTGCCGTAACAGGTACTGGAGGTCCGAACCGACTAGTGTTGCAAAACTAGCGGATGAGCTGTGGATAGGGGTGAAAGGCTAAACAAACTTGGAAATAGCTGGTTCTCTCCGAAAACTATTTAGGTAGTGCCTCAAGTATTACCTGCGGGGGTAGAGCACTGTTTAGGCTAGGGGGTCATGGCGACTTACCAAACCTATGCAAACTCCGAATACCGCAGAGTACAGCTTGGGAGACAGAGCACCGGGTGCTAACGTCCGGACTCAAGAGGGAAACAACCCAGACCGCCAGCTAAGGTCCCTAAAATTGGCTAAGTGGGAAACGAAGTGGGAAGGCTAAAACAGTCAGGATGTTGGCTTAGAAGCAGCCATCATTTAAAGAAAGCGTAATAGCTCACTGATCGAGTCGTCCTGCGCGGAAGATGTAACGGGGCTAAGCCAGTTACCGAAGCTGCGGATTTGCAATTTATTGCAAGTGGTAGGAGAGCGTTCTGTAAGCCTGTGAAGGTGCCTGGTAACGGGTGCTGGAGGTATCAGAAGTGCGAATGCTGACATGAGTAGCGTTAAAGGGGGTGAAAAGCCCCCTCGCCGTAAGCGCAAGGTTTCCTACGCAACGTTCATCGGCGTAGGGTGAGTCGGCCCCTAAGGCGAGGCAGAGATGCGTAGCTGATGGGAAACAGGTCAATATTCCTGTACCGATGTGTAGTGCGATGTGGGGACGGAGAAGGTTAGCTCAGCCAACTGTTGGATATGTTGGTTCAAGCCTGTAGTCGTGCCTGGTAGGCAAATCCGCCGGGCTTAGATGAGGGGTGATAACGAGTCTGCTTGCAGACGAAGTGAGTGATACCCTGCTTCCAGGAAAAGCCACTAAGCTTCAGCTACACACGACCGTACCGCAAACCGACACTGGTGCGCGAGATGAGTATTCTAAGGCGCTTGAGAGAACTCTGGAGAAGGAACTCGGCAAATTGATACCGTAACTTCGGGAGAAGGTATGCCGCAAGTAGGTGAACTTGAACAAAGGGAGCCCAAAGCGGTTGCAAAAAATCGGTGGCTGCGACTGTTTAATAAAAACACAGCACTCTGCAAACACGAAAGTGGACGTATAGGGTGTGACGCCTGCCCGGTGCTGGAAGATTAAATGATGGGGTGCAAGCTCTTGATTGAAGTCCCAGTAAACGGCGGCCGTAACTATAACGGTCCTAAGGTAGCGAAATTCCTTGTCGGGTAAGTTCCGACCTGCACGAATGGCGTAACGATGGCCACACTGTCTCCTCCAGAGACTCAGCGAAGTTGAAATGTTTGTGATGATGCAATCTCCCCGCGGAAAGACGGAAAGACCCCATGAACCTTTACTGTAGCTTTGTATTGGATTTTGAACGGATCTGTGTAGGATAGGTGGGAGGCTTTGAAGTGAGGACGCTAGTTCTCATGGAGCCGACGTTGAAATACCACCCTGGTGCGTTTGAGGTTCTAACCCAGGTCCCTTATCGGGATCGGGGACAGTGCATGGTAGGCAGTTTGACTGGGGCGGTCTCCTCCCAAAGCGTAACGGAGGAGTTCGAAGGTACGCTAGTTACGGTCGGACATCGTGACGATAGTGCAATGGCATAAGCGTGCTTAACTGCGAGACTGACAAGTCGAGCAGATGCGAAAGCAGGACATAGTGATCCGGTGGTTCTGTATGGAAGGGCCATCGCTCAACGGATAAAAGGTACTCTGGGGATAACAGGCTGATACCGCCCAAGAGTTCATATCGACGGCGGTGTTTGGCACCTCGATGTCGGCTCATCTCATCCTGGGGCTGTAGTCGGTCCCAAGGGTATGGCTGTTCGCCATTTAAAGAGGTACGTGAGCTGGGTTTAAAACGTCGTGAGACAGTTTGGTCCCTATCTTCCGTGGGCGCTGCAGATTTGAGGAAGCCTGCTCCTAGTACGAGAGGACCGGAGTGGACACACCTCTGGTGTATCGGTTGTCACGCCAGTGGCATTGCCGAGTAGCTAAGTGTGGAAGAGATAACCGCTGAAAGCATCTAAGCGGGAAACTCGTTTCAAGATGAGATCTGCCGGGGCCTTGAGCCCCCTGAAGAGTCGTTCAAGACCAGGACGTTGATAGGTCAGGTGTGGAAGCGCAGTAATGCGTTAAGCTAACTGATACTAATTGCTCGTGAGGCTTGACCCTATAACTTTGATGACGTGATCATCAAGGTGGTTATGCCAAGTAAGGCGCAGTCAAAATACAAAGCTGATTACAGACTCTATGAATTCGTTGTGTTGCTCCATGAGCAGCATGACAACAAGTTATGCCTGATGACCATAGCAAGTTGGTACCACTCCTTCCCATCCCGAACAGGACAGTGAAACGACTTTGCGCCGATGATAGTGCGGGTTCCCGTGTGAAAGTAGGTCATCGTCAGGCTCTTACAGCCCAAGAAACCCCGTAGCCCAAAGCTACGGGGTTTTTTGCATTGGGCTGCAGGAAATGGAGAAACAGGCTGAACAGCCAAAACGGACATCCCAAAAAAAGAGAGCGCTGACGCGCTCTCTTTTTAGATCCTGAACGTGCAATGGTTCAGAGCGGCAGGCATTCGCCCTGTACAAAGACCTTGAGTTCGCCCGACTGGATCGAGGTCCAGGTTTCATTCTTGGTCAACGGTGCTGTGACGATGATGGCCACACGGTCCTGTGGTGTGGTCTCTCGGGCGAAGTCCACGGTCAGGTCCTCATCCGACAGATGGGCCTGGGCAAAGGGGTGGCGACGCTCGATGTAGCACAGGTGTGTGGTGGCATGGGCCCACAGCGCTTCGCCGTTGGACAGCAGGAAGTTGAAGGTGCCGTGTGGCGAGATGCGCCTGGCCAGTTCGCGCAGCGTATGCGTGAGTTCCTGCACGCTGGGCAGGCCGGCATGGGACTTCCAGAGCTCCTGAAGAATCCAGCAGAAGGCCTGCTCGCTGTCGGTGTTGCCTACCGGATGGAAGTGGGCATGCAGTTTGGGAGCGAAGCCCTTGAGATCTCCGTTGTGGGCAAAGACCCAGTTGCGGCCCCACAGTTCACGCACGAAGGGGTGGCAGTTCTGCAGGCTTACCGCGCCCTGCGTGGCCTTGCGGATGTGGGCGATGACGTTGCGGCTCTTGATCGGGTACTCGCGTATCAGCTTGGCGATGGGCGAGTCGATGGCGCGCTCGTAGCCGACGAAGTGGCGCAGGCCCTTGTCCTCGAAGAAGGCGATGCCCCAGCCGTCCGTATGGTCGCCGGTATTACCCGCCCGCTGGGTGAACCCCGAAAAGCTGAAGCGCACGTCGGTGGGCGTGTTGCAGTTCATTCCAAGCAGCTGGCACATGGCGGTATCGTTGTTTGCGTAGTTCAAGCCATAGCCTAACGCCTGGCGCGGCAGCTGCAAGCACAATGCGGGGCAACGGCAAAAAAACGGAACATACCCATGCCCATCCTCTGTCTGCATACGGCGCACAGCAACGCCGTGATCTTCGAGCAGGCTGCTGCCGAACTGGGCTGGTCGGCCCACTCAATCGTTCATCAGGTGCATGAGGAACTGCTGTTGGAGGCGGAGGCTGCAGGTGGCATGAATGCGTCGCTTCGGCAGAAAACGGCAGGGCAGCTCGATGCGCTGGCAGACCCTGCCGATATCGATGCCGTGCTGCTGACCTGCTCGACCCTGGGCCCGGCCGTGGCGGATTGCCGCAGTGGCAAGGTCTGGCGTGCCGATGGCATGCTGGCCCGCAAGGTGGCCGCTGCCTTGCAAAGTGACCCCGAATCGCGCATTGCACTGCTGTGCGCCGCTCCCACGACGTACGAAGCCACGCGCAATCTGTTCATGGGAGAACTGCAGCAAGGCAACGCAGATCAACGCATCCAGCTGCAGTGTGTTGAAGGGGCCTGGGCTCTTTTTCGCAGTGGTGATGTCGCCGGCTATGTGGCGTGCATGGCCGATGCGGCTGTTCAGGCCCATGCTGCCGGTGCCACCCAGGTGGCCCTGACCCAGGTGTCCATGGATGGTGTTGCCAGGCACTGGAAGCCAGATGCCTCCATGCCTGTGCCCTGGACGGTGGCTGGGAGTGCACTGCAGGCACTCATGAAAATACGGGATTAAAGACCAGGTTTCATGAAAAAAGGCAGCCAAAGCTGCCTTTTGCATGCATTGAGCGAAAGATCCTCAGCTGCGTTCGGACCAGAGCTTGCCGCCCGTGGCCCAGTTTTCGCGCTTGATGTCGGTGATCAGGATGTCCACCGATTCGGGCGAGCCACCGAGGACTTCGACCGAGACGCGCGTGATCTCTTCGACCAGCTTGCGCTTTTGTTCGACGGTGCGGCCTTCCATCATTTCGACGTGGTACGTGGGCATGTCAATCTCCTCAGGGATCAAGTTCTAGGGGGTTGGGTCGGCGACATCATATCGGCCGACGCGGGCGGTCGAGGCTTGTCGGTGCCAAGCGCGCAGGCGGGGCACAGGCAGGCCTTGTTGCGCAGGGGCTCCGGAATGCGGGCCAGTGCATCGGGTGCCACTGGCGTGTCCATGCACCAGCAACTCAGCGGATCAACGCCCGCAAGAATGGCGCATTGATTGCTGCGGCCGCACAGCGGACACAGGCTGGCATCGGAGGGAGGGGCACTCATCGTGGTTCTGAGTGTAGATCCATGAAAAAAGCACCTCAGGCAAGCCTGGGTGCTTTTGCAGCGTTGGGCGACGCCAGATGTCAGGCGGCTGCCTTGACCTTCAGGCGCCAGGCATGCAGCAGGGGCTCGGTGTAGCCACTGGGTTGCTCCTTGCCCTTGAAGACCAGGTCACAGGCGGCCTGGTAGGCCATCGAGGTGTCGAAGTGGCCGGCCATGGGCTTGTACAGCGCATCGCCCGCGTTCTGCTGGTCGACCACGGCGGCCATGCGCTCGAAGGTCTCGCGCACCTGGGCCTCGGTCACGATGCCGTGCTGCAGCCAGTTGGCGATGTGCTGGCTGGAGATGCGCAGCGTGGCGCGGTCTTCCATCAGGCCCACGTTGTGGATGTCGGGCACCTTGGAGCAGCCCACGCCCTGGTCCACCCAGCGCACCACGTAGCCGAGGATGCCCTGGACGTTGTTGTCCAGCTCCTGCTGCTTCTCGGCGGCGCTCCACTTGTCTTCCTTGACCACGGGCACCTGCAGCAGGTCGGCCAGGATGGTGGCGCGCTCGGCGTCGGCATTGGTCTGCTCCAGCTGCTTTTGCACTTCGGCCACGTTGACCTGGTGGTAGTGCAGGGCGTGCAGTGTGGCGGCCGTGGGCGAGGGCACCCAGGCGGTATTGGCGCCGGCCTTGGGGTGGCCGATCTTTTGCTCCAGCATGGCCTTCATCAGGTCGGGCATGGCCCACATGCCCTTGCCGATCTGCGCCTTGCCGCGCAGGCCCAGGCCCAGGCCCACGAGCACGTTGCTGCGCTCATAGGCGGCCAGCCAGGCGCTGCCCTTCATGTCGGCCTTGCGGACCATGGGGCCGGCATACATGGCGGTGTGCATTTCGTCGCCCGTGCGGTCCAGGAAGCCGGTGTTGATGAAGGCCACGCGCGATGCGGCGGCGGCGATGCAGGCCTTGAGGTTGACGCTGGTGCGGCGCTCCTCGTCCATGATGCCCAGCTTGACGGTGTTCTCGGGCAGGCCCAGGACCTTTTCCACGCGACCAAACAGCTCGCTGGCGAAGGCGGCTTCCGCGGGGCCGTGCATCTTGGGCTTGACGATGTAGACGCTGCCCGTGCGCGAGTTGCGGATGCCGTTGGCGCCCAGACCCTTGATGTCGTGGACGGCGATGGCCGTGGTGACCATGGCGTCCAGGATGCCCTCGGGGATTTCCTTGCCGTTGCCCCAGAGGATGGCCGGATTGGTCATCAGGTGGCCGACATTGCGCACGAACATCAGCGAACGGCCATGCAGCTTGACGGACTTGCCATCGGCGCCCGTGTACTCGCGGTCGGCGTTCAGGCCGCGCGTCATGCTCTTGCCGCCCTTGTCGAAGGTTTCGGTCAGCGTGCCCTTGAGGATGCCCAGCCAGTTGGCATAGCCGACAACCTTGTCCTCGGCATCCACGGCGGCCACGGAGTCTTCCAGGTCCAGGATGGTGGACAGGGCGGCTTCGACCACCACGTCGGCCACGCCGGCGGCATCGGTCTGGCCGATGGCCGTGGTCTTGTCGATGCGGATGTCGATGTGCAGGCCGTTGTTGAGCAGCAGCACGGAAGAGGGCGCTGCGGCATCACCCTGGTAGCCGACGAACTGGGCGGTGTTCTTCAGGCCCGTGGTGCCGCCGCTCTTGAGCGCGACGACCAGCTGGCCAGCTTCCACGCGATAGCCGGCGGCATCCTTGTGCGAGCCCGAGGCCAGCGGGGCTGCCTGGTCCAGGAAATCACGTGCGAAGGCGATCACCTTGGCGCCGCGCACGGGGTTGTAGCCCTTGCCCTTTTCCGCGCCGCCGTCTTCGCCGATGGCGTCCGTGCCGTACAGCGCGTCATACAGCGAACCCCAGCGCGCGTTGGCGGCGTTCAGCGCATAGCGGGCGTTGAGAATGGGCACGACCAACTGGGGACCGGCCTGGATGGCCAGTTCCGCATCCACATTGGTGGTGGTGGCCTTGGCATCCTTGGGCTGCTCGACCAGATAGCCGATCTGCGTCAGGAACTGCTGGTAGCCGGCCATGTCGGTGATGGGGCCGGGATGGGCCTTGTGCCAGGTGTCCAGCTCGGTCTGCAGGCGGTCGCGCTCGGCCAGCAGGGCGGCATTGCGAGGAGCCAGATCGTTGACGATCGCGTCGAAGCCTTTCCAGAACGCCTCGGGAGCGACACCGGTGCCCGGGAGCACTTGTTCATTGATGAAACGGTGCAGCTCTGTAGCGACCTGCAGGCTGTGGGCTTGGGTGCGATCGGTCATGGTGGGAACCCTGGGTTGGATGGATGGAAAGGCTTGGCAGACCCTTTTCGGGCCTGACTATAAGGAATACTTTATTAGATTTATTTGCGTACATAAATAGACCATAAATCTTAAAACTCGTGACTTTTACGCAAAAATGTGGGAAGGTTATGCGCGCGCCAAAACCGGCCGGCTTTGGTGCGCAGCCCTATGCATGGTGCACATGGAGGACAGCCAGTGCCCACTATGCAAAAAGGCGAGTCACAGGAGACGGGTGTGCGGTCGCATACCCCACAAGAACACGGAAAAGAAACGGACAGCGGTCATGGACAAGCTCAAGGCATTCGAGTCATTCGTATCGGTGGCAACGCGCGGCAGCCTCACGGCAGCGGCCAAGGCGGAAGGCGTGGCGCCGGCCATCATGGGGCGGCGCCTCGATGCCCTGGAAGAGCACCTGGGCGTCAAGCTCATGGTGCGCACCACGCGGCGCATCTCCCTCACGCATGAGGGCAGCGCCTTTCTCGAGGATTGCCAGCGCCTGCTGTCCGATGTGTCCAACGCCGAGGCCAGTGTCAGCGCGGGCGGGGTCAAGGCCACGGGCCACCTGCGCATCACGGCGCCGGCGGGCTTTGGCAGGCGGCACGTGGCGCCCCTGGTGCCGCTCTTTCGGGATCTGCACCCGGATGTGACGATTTCCCTGAACCTCAGCGACCGCGTGGTCGATCTGGCCGGCGAAGGCTTTGACTGCGCGGTGCGCGTGGGCGATCTGCCCGACTCGGCCCTGGTCAGCGTGCGCATTGCCGACAACCGGCGCCAGTGCGTGGCCACGCCAGCCTATCTGGAGCGCCGGGGCACGCCGCGCCACCCCAGCGAGTTGACCCAGCACGACTGCCTGACGCTGTCCAGCGACGCTTCGCAGACGCGTGGCTGGGCCTTCCGCATCCCCCATCCCGACAGCGGCACCAGCGAGGTCGTGCACTTCAAGCCGGGCGGCCCGCTGGACTGCTCCGATGGCCAGGTGTTGCACGACTGGTGCCTGGGCGGCTGGGGCATCGCCTGGCGCAGCACCTGGGAGGTCGAGGCCGAGATCACCTCGGGCCGCCTGGTGGCCGTGCTCGAAACATTCGCGGCGCCGCCCAATGGCATTTTTGTCGTCTTTCCCCAGCGCAAGCACATGCCGCTGCGTGTGCGGCTGTGGATTGACTATCTCAAGCACCACTACGAGCAGCCGGATTTCTGGCGGCGTACCCACGCGGCCTGAGCGGGCCGCCCAGCAAGGAGGAATGAGCATGGCAGTGTCGATAGCGACGAAAGCGGTATCCGCAACGCAGGGCGCGGCCCCAGGACGGCGGCGCTGGATGCGCATGGCGCTGGGAGCCGCCTGCCTGGGCATGGTGGCAGGCTGCGCCGTCCAGGGTCCGGGGCAGGGCCGGCCGGACGGGATGCGGCAGGGTGCGGTGCCTGCCGGCATCGTGAGCGTGACCTTTGACGATCCCTCTCGGTTCGACGCCGGGCGCAACGGACCCCAGGAGTCCGAGAAGGCGCGCCGCGCCTGGGTCGATGCGCTGGCCCAGTTCCTGGCCGAGCGTGCCGCGCCCAGGCTGCCCCAGGGCCAGCGGCTTGAAGTTCACCTCACCGATGTGCAGCGCGCAGGCGGCTTCGAGCCCTGGCGCGGGCCCCAGGCTGCCGATGTGCGCATCGTGCGCGACATCTACCCACCGCGCATCGACCTGCGCTTCAAGCTGCTGGGAGCCGATGGAAAGCTGCTGCGAGAAGGCAGCCGCCAGCTGCGCGACGCCAGCTTCATGATGCGCCCGGACCTCTATCCCAACGATCCCCTGCGCTACGAAAAGACGCTGCTGGACGACTGGGTGCGCGCGGAACTGGGGCGCTGACCGGACCGCAGTGGTCTACCGATTGCCTCGGACATCACGATGGCAGTCCCCGTTTCTGGCGTAATGGACGCTTGGCCCAAGAGGCCCAATTTCTATACGGATTCCCCATGACGATAGAAGCCATCCTGGCCAGCCTCCACCTGCTGGCCATCCTCACCTTCGTGGTGTTCCTGTCCAGCCAGGCGGCGCTGTGCCGCAGCGAGTGGATGAACGCCGCCGTGGTGCAGCGTCTGGCGCGGCTGGACATGATCTATGGCCTTGCCGTGGTCTTCCTGGTGCTCACCGGCATCGCCCGTCTGGTGTGGGGCGTCAAGGGCATGTCCTGGTACGTCTCGCAGCCACTGTTTCATCTGAAGATGACTTTGTTTGTCGTCGGTGCGCTGCTGTCGATCAAGCCCACGCTGGCCTTCCGGCGCTGGCGCCGCGCGCTGGATGCCGGCCAGGGCCTGCCCCAGCCGGCCGAGGTCACCAGCACGCGCCGCTGGGTGATGTGGCAGGCCCATGTGGTGCCCGTGATCGCCGTCGTCGCGGTGTTCTGGGCGCGGGGCATGTAGGCTCCGTTTTCCTGTCCGGCGGCATGGGGTGGGCCTGCCACGTAGAATCCGCCGATGCTCTCCGTCAAACAGGAACTGCTCGCGGCTCTGGCCGGCGAGCTTGAAACTTTGTCGCCCGGCGCCGGTGCCCGTGCCGCTTTTGAATCCCCCAAGGTGGCTGCCCATGGCGATTTCGCCTGCACGGCCGCCATGCAGCTTGCCAAGCCGCTCAAGCTCAACCCGCGTTCGCTGGGCGAGCAGCTCAAGGCTGCGCTGGAGGCCACGCCGTCCTTCCAGCGTTGGGTCGATGCCATCGAGATCGCCGGCCCCGGCTTTCTGAACATCCGCCTCAAGCCCGCCGCCAAGCAGCAAATCATCCGCGAAGTGCTGGAGCAGGCCGAGAAGTTCGGCTGGCTGGCCGACCGTGGCGCAAAGATGCTGGTCGAGTTCGTCTCCGCCAACCCCACCGGCCCGCTGCACGTGGGCCATGGCCGCCAGGCCGCGCTGGGCGATGCCATCTGCAACCTCTATGCCACCCAGGGCTGGGGCGTGCACCGCGAGTTCTACTACAACGACGCGGGCGTGCAGATCGACACGCTGACCAAGAGCACGCAGCTGCGTGCCAAGGGCTTCAAGCCCGGTGACGAATGCTGGCCCATCGATCCCGAGAATCCCGCAAGCAAGGCCTTCTACAACGGCTCCTACATCCAGGACATCGCCGACGACTTCCTGGCCCGCAAGACCGTCAAGGCCGATGACCGCGAATTCACGGCCAACGGCGATGTCGAGGACTACGACAACATCCGCCAGTTCGCCGTCGCCTATCTGCGCAACGAGCAGGACAAGGACCTGCAGGCCTTCAACCTGCACTTTGACGAGTACTACCTCGAATCCAGCCTCTACACCAACGGCTATGTCGAGGACGCGGTGCAGCGCCTGATTGCGGGCGGGCATACCTACGAACTCGACGGCGCGCTCTGGCTCAAGTCCACCGACTACGGTGACGACAAGGACCGCGTGATGCGCAAGCAGGACGGCAACTACACGTACTTCGTGCCCGATGTCGCCTACCACATCCAGAAATTCAAGCGCGGCTACTCCAAGGTCGTCAACATCCAGGGCACGGACCACCACGGCACCATCGCGCGCGTGCGCGCCGGCCTGCAGGCCGCCGACGTGGGCATCCCTGCCGGCTATCCCGACTATGTGCTGCACACCATGGTGCGCGTGGTGCGCGGCGGCGAGGAAGTCAAGATCAGCAAGCGCGCCGGCTCCTACGTCACGCTGCGCGACCTGATCGAGTGGACCAGCAAGGACGCGGTGCGCTTCTTCCTGCTGTCCCGCAAGCCCGACACCGAGTACACCTTCGACGTGGACCTGGCCGTGGCCCAGAACAACGACAACCCCGTGTACTACGTGCAGTACGCCCATGCGCGCATCTGCTCGGTGCTGGCCGCCTGGGGGGGGGACGCGGCCACGCTCAAGGACGTGGACCTGTCGGCGCTGGAAGGCCCGCAGGCCCAGGCGCTGATGCTGCAGCTGGCCAAGTACCCTGCCATGCTGACCTCGGCCGCAGAAGGCAATGCGCCGCACGACGTGACGTTCTACCTGCGCGAACTGGCCTCGCTGTACCACAGCTACTACGACGCGGAACGCATCCTGGTGGACGACGAAAAGGTCAAGCTCGCCCGACTGGCGCTGATCTCGGCCACGCGCCAGGTATTGCACAATGGCCTGGCAGTGCTGGGCGTCTCGGCCCCGCAACGCATGTAACTTCGAGCGACAAGCGATCTATGAAGACACAGCAACGTGGGGGCACCGTCATCGGTCTCATCATCGGCATGATCGTCGGGCTGGCAGCAGCCCTGGCCGTCGCCGTCTATGTGACCAAGGTGCCCGTGCCCTTTCTCTCCAAGGGCGGCAAGACTGCCGACCAGGACGCGGCCGAGGCCCAGCGCAACAAGAACTGGGACCCCAACGCGCCGCTGCAGGGCAAGAACCCGGCGCCGCCACCACCGGCCGCCGTCACGCCCAGCCTCCCTGGCAGCACCGCACCAACGGCCCCCACCCCGCCCGCCGTGGCAGGAGGCGTGACTCCGCCACCCGCACCCGTGGACCCGGCCAAGCCGCCCGCCAAGCCCGAAACCAAGGCCGATGGCAAGAGCTCGGCCGATCCGCTGGGTGATCTGGTCAAGTCGCGCTCCGCCGCCGCCGAGAAGGCGGAAAAGGCAGAAAAGGCCGACGCCGCCTTCAACTACTTCGTGCAGGCCGGCGCCTTCCGCAGCCAGGGCGATGCCGACGCGCAGCGCGCCAAGCTGGCCATGCTGGGGTGGGAGGCGCGCGTGAGCGAGCGCGAGCAAAACGGCATCACCATCTTCCGCGTGCGTGTGGGTCCGTTCACCAAGCGCGACGATGCCGAGCAGCTCAAGCAAAAGCTCGATGGCGCCGGGGTCGAGTCCACGCTGGTGCGCGCCGCACGCTGAAAGCGCGTTGCAACAAGAGCGCTGAACTTTTGGCGGGCCCCTGCCTCCTAACCTGCAGCATTGAACGAGGAGTTTGTTTTGATGAATCGCCGCGACTTTTCCCTGGCTGCCTCGGCAGCCGCTGCCAGCGCACTGACGCTGGGCACTTCCGCCGCCCAGGCCCAGGCCGCAGCGCCCAAGGAGGGCAAGGACTACATCAAGCTGGCCAAGCCCGCACCCACCAGCGCCGGTGCCGGCAAGGTCGAGGTGGTCGAGTTCTTCTGGTACAGCTGCCCGCACTGCAATGCGTTCGAGCCCACCTTTGCCGCCTGGAAGAACCAGGCGCCGGCCGACGTGGTCGTGCACCGCGTGCCCGTGGCTTTCAACGCCACTTTCGTGCCCCAGCAAAAGCTCTACTACGCCTTCGAAGGCATGAACCTGCTGGACACCATGCATGCGCGCGCCTTCCACGCCATCCATGTGGAACGCAACCGTCTGGCCAAGGACGACGAGATCTTCGCCTGGGTCGGCAAGCAGGGCGTGGACGTTGCCAAGTTCAAGGAGGTCTACAACTCCTTCAGCGTCTCCAACCAGGTTCGCAAGGCCACCCAGCTGCAGCAGGACTATGACGTGGAAGGCGTGCCGGCCATGGGCGTGGCGGGCCGTTACTACACCGACGGCACCAAGGCCGGGAACATGACCAATGTGCTGCGCGTGGTCGATCAGCTGATCGCCACCAGCCGCAAGGGTTGAGGCCCGGGCCTCGGCCCAGCCAGTCCGCGACAGGCCCGCCATTGCGCGGGCCTGTCGCTTTTGGAAACCTCTTTTTGTGCCTTTGTGTCAGCGCTTTCCGTGCGCGTTGAAAGACGCCAGGAACGGTTGCGCGCGACACCCCCTACAATGGATGCAAGAAGCGTGCCCTCCATGAAACAACGACTTTCCTCCCTCCTGCTCGCCGCCGCCCTGGCGGCTTTCGCCGGTATGGCCCAGGCCGAAAAGGCCGACAGCACCAAGCCCATGAACATCGAGGCTGATGCGCTGCGCCATGACGAACTCAAGCAGACCAGCGTCTTCACTGGCAACGTGGTGATGACCAAGGGCACCATCGTGCTGCGCGGCGCCCAGCTCGATGTGCGGCAAGACCCTGAAGGCTTTCAGTACGGCGTGGTGACGGCCGAGGCTGGCAAGCGTGCCTTCTTCCGCCAAAAGCGCGATACCGTGCCGGGCCAGCCCGAGGAATTCGTGGAAGGCGAGGGCGAGGTCATCGAATACGACGGCAAGGCCGACCTCGTGAAGTTCATCCGCCGCGGCGAACTGCGCCGCTATCGCGGCGGCCAGCTCAGCGACGAGATCACCGGCTCCATCATCGTCTACAACAACCTCACCGACGTGTTCACCGTTGACGGGCAAAAGACCAGCGGTGGCCAGCCCAGCTCCACGGCCGGCCAGGGCGGACGCGTGCGCGCCGTGCTGGCACCCAAGGAAGGCACGCCGGGCTCGCAGCCGCGCGCCCCCGCAGCGGGCACGCCGGGCACGTCCCTGCAGCCCAGCAACAGCCTGGACAGCCTCGGCGGTACCAAGCGATGAGCGGGCAAGCCGCAGCCCCGGCTGCCACTGCACGCGCCGACCAGGGCAGCAGCCTGCAGGCACGCCATCTGGCCAAGTCCTACGGCAGCCGCAAGGTGGTCAAGGACGTGTCGCTGTCCGTGAAAAAGGGCGAGGTCGTGGGCCTGCTGGGCCCCAACGGCGCGGGCAAGACCACCTCGTTCTACATGATCGTGGGCCTGGTGCGCAGCGACGGCGGCGACATCTTCATCGACGGCCAGGCCGTGGGCAACATGCCCATCCACCAGCGCTCGCGCCTGGGCCTGTCCTACCTGCCGCAAGAGGCATCGATCTTCCGCAAGCTCAGCGTCGAGGACAACGTGCGCGCCGTGCTGGAGCTGCAAAGGGACGAGCAGGGCCGGCCGCTGGCGCGCAGCGTCATCGAGGAGCGCCTGACGGCGCTGCTGCAGGAATTGCGCGTGGACCATCTGCGCGCATCGCCTGCGCTGGCGCTGTCGGGCGGCGAACGCCGCCGCGTCGAGATCGCGCGTGCCCTGGCCACGCAGCCGCGCTTCATCCTGCTGGACGAGCCCTTTGCCGGCATCGACCCCATCGCCGTGATCGAGATCCAGCGCATCATCGGCTTTCTCAAGGCGCGCGGCATCGGCGTGCTGATCACCGACCACAACGTGCGCGAGACGCTGGGCATCTGCGACCATGCCTTCATCATCAGCGACGGCCACGTGCTCGCCCAGGGCACACCCGAGGAGATCGTGGACAACGCCGAAGTGCGGCGTGTCTACCTCGGCGAACACTTCCGGATGTAGCGCCATGCCCTGCCTGGCCCGTCTGCGAGACTGTCTGCGCGAAGGAGCTGCCGCTTGAAGCCCGGTCTGTCGCTGCGCGTCTCCCAGCATCTTTCGCTCACTCCCCAGCTGCAGCAGTCGATACAGCTGCTGCAGCTGTCCACGCTGGAGCTGGCGCAGGAAGTGGAGCAGATGCTGGGCGACAACCCCTTCCTGGAGCTGGCGAACGAGGAGGGCGATCACGATGCGGCCGCTGGCACCCGCGAGCCTGCCGCGCCCGGCGCCGAGGCCACGGAGTCCTTCCAGGAAAGCCGCGCAGACCAGCCTTCGGCGGCGGTGGAGTGGGAGCCCTCGTCGGACGCATCCTCCGGCGATGCCGTGGAGACTTCCGGTACGGCCGAGTCCCTGAGCTGGGAAGGCGACGGCCAGACCAACTCGGGCAACGATGACCGCGACTGGGGCAGCGATGCGCCCTCCAGCCGCACGCGCGGGCAGGGCGAGGAAGACGAGGCCGATGCCACCGAACTGGCACGCAGCGCCGAAAGCCTGACCGACCACCTGCACCGCCAGGCCCTGAGCCTGCGCCTGGGCGAGGTGGACCGCGCCGCACTGCGCTTTCTGATCGAGAACCTCAACGACGACGGCTACCTGGAAGACCCGCTCGACGAGCTGGCACAGGGCCTGGCGGGCGACGATCTGGAGGAGTGCGAGGAACTGGTGCACCGCTTCACCGTGGCGCTGCGCCTGCTGCAAAGCCTGGAGCCCGTGGGCGTGGGCGCGCGCGACCTGGCCGAATGCCTGACGCTGCAACTGCGCGACCAGCTGGCCGATGCCGAGCGCGAAGGCAACGGCAGTGCCGAGGACGAAGACCGGCAGGCCGTGCTGCGCACCGCGCTGGACATCTGCGCCCAGCCCATGGACCTGCTGGCGCGGCGCGACCTGCGCAAGCTCGCCAGCCTGTGCGGTGCGCGCGAGGAGCGGCTGCGCGAGGCGCTGGTGCTGATCACCCGGCTGGAGCCACGCCCGGGCCGGCGCTTTGCTGACGTGCAGCGCCAGATCGTCGTGCCCGACGTCATCGTGCGCCCCGTGCGCAGCGGCGCGGGCCGCATGGACTTCAGCGTGCAGCTCAACCCGGACGTCATGCCCAAGCTGCGCGTGCACGACATCTATGCCAGCGCGCTGCGCAGCCACAGGGGCAGCGAAGGCCATGCAGCGCTGCAGCAGCGGCTGCAGGAGGCGCGCTGGTTCATCAAGAACATCCAGCAGCGCTTCGACACCATCCTGCGCGTGTCGCAGGCCATCGTGGAGCGCCAGAAGAACTTCTTCGTGCATGGCGAGCTGGCCATGCGCCCGCTGGTGCTGCGCGACATTGCCGATGCGCTGGGCCTGCATGAATCCACCATCAGCCGCGTGACCACGGCCAAGTACATGGCCACGCCGCAGGGCACCTACGAGCTCAAGTACTTCTTCGGCTCGGGCCTGGGCACCGAGGCCGGTGGCAATGCCTCCAGCACGGCCGTGCGCGCGCTGATCAAGCAGTTCGTCGCGGCCGAAGACCCCAAGAAGCCGCTGTCGGACAACCAGCTCGCCGACATGCTCAAGGAGCAGGGCATCGAATGCGCGCGGCGCACGGTGGCCAAGTACCGCGAGCTGCTCAAGATCCCGCCGACCACGCTGCGCAAGGCGCTGTAGACCAGGCGCGCAAACTCGCCATCGCGCCACCGTGGTGTCTATGGCGTTCGGCCGGCCACGGCATCCCACTTCAAGCCGAATTTCAGCAGGTACTTGCGCAGGCGGTCGGCATCGTTGACCACGCTGCGTTGGGTGCGTGACCGGTCGAACAGGCGGCGCCCCGCATCGGACAGCGAAGGCGACTCCCGGCACACGCGCAGCACCGCTTCGAGCTGCATGCGGTCGAACAGATCCAGCGGCTCCAGCACTTCGGCAGACAGCAGGCTTTGCAGGCGGGCGCCGGCCGGTTGCACGGCATCGCCTCTTTGCCACAGCCACTTCAGGCGCTGGATCTCGGCATCGACCAGGGCCGTGGAGATGCGCCCCCCGTCGGCCAGCGTGGCCAGGCGCGTCATGCTGGCCGACAGGTCGCGGAAGTTGCCGCTCCACAGCGCCTCGGGCGAGCGCGCAAAGCGCAGATAGCGCTCGCGGGCCTCCACGTTGAAGCGCACCATCTGGCCGGTCTCGTCGGCCGAGCGCGCGAGCAGGTGGTCCAAGTTGGGTTCGATGTCCTCGGGGCGCCCGGCCAGGCCCGGCAGCGCGTAGGACCACAGATTGATGCGCGCGAACAAATCCTCGCGAAAGCGCCCCTGCGCCACGTCGATGCGCAGGTCGCGGTGCGTGCCGGCGACCAGTTGGAAGTCGCTGCTGACCTCGCGGTCGCTGCCCATGGGATAGAAGCGCTTTTCCTCCACCGCCTTGAGCAGCATGGCCTGTTCGTCCAGGCCCAGCTCGCCGATTTCGTCCAGGAACAGCACGCCCTGGTGCGCGCTGCGCAGCAGGCCGGCGCGGTCGGCCGCAGCGCCCGTGAACGCGCCCTTCTTGTGGCCGAACAGCACCGAGGCCGCACCATCGCCGCGCAGCGTGGCGCAATTGACCTCCACGAAATCGCCCTGGACCTGGTGCCTGGCCTTCTTCAACTCGTACATGCGCCGCGCCAGATGCGACTTGCCCGCACCCGTGGGACCCGTGAGCAGGATGGGCGCGCGCGAGCGCACGGCCACGCGCTCGATCTCGTCGATCAGCGCGTTGAACCCGGCATTGCGCGTGGCGATGCCGCTCTTGAGAAATTGCACGGCCTCGCTCTGCTCGGCGCCGAAGCGCTGGGCGATCACGTCGTAGCGCGACAGGTCCAGGTCGATCAGCGCATAGCTGCCCGGGTCGCCCATGCGCTGGCGCCGGGGTGGCGAGGTCTGGGCCAGCACGCCGGGAATGCGGCGCGACTCCACCAGCAGGAACAGGCAGATCTGTGCCACGTGCGTGCCCGTGGTGATGTGCGTCCAGTACTCCTCGCGCTCGGGGTCGAAGCGGTAGGCCTGCGTCCAGTCGAACAGCCGCGCATAGACCTCGCCGAAATCCCAGGGATCGGCAATGTCCATGGGCACGAGGTTCACCTGGGTCTCGGGCGATGCCGTGGCGATGTCGCCCTGCAGCAGCTGCGCCAGGGCCAGATGGGGCGGCGTGTAGAGCAGCTCCAGCCGCTCCACCACCAGATCCTCGTGCTGCATGAGGGAGAGGGTCGGCCGCCATTTTTCCCAGCGCCCCGCGCCCCTGCCGGAGTCCAGCTGCGTACCCAGAAAGCCGATGACGACCTTTTTCTTTTCCATTTTTTTGTCTAGTTGAATAGCTGAAATTCTAGTTTCTTTGGATTGAAGAAGAAATCAAGAAAAGTGTGATTTGAGATTTATTCAAATAAATCAATGGGTTGAAGAATTGTTTGACGCCTGATGCCAGGCTGGCACGCATCTCGCAATAACCAAGGCATCCAGTGCAAGCGGTGACCGCTCACAGGCCGGGGTTGGGGCAAAGGCCCGCCCCGCCGGTGCCGGAAGTCCGGGCCCCCAGGGGCTTGTCGATTTCCCGCATGCCGCACGCCGCAGGCGCTGGGTAACGGCAAGGTTGTGGAAACCGTCCCGCAAGGGACGCCTGGTTCGACTCCAGGCTTGCCAGCCACTGGTAGCTCAGTCTGGTAGAGCACCCTCGCAAGAGGACTGTCGCAGGTTCGATTCCTGTCCACTCTTCCGGCCGCAAGGCCGGGCTATTGAAACGGTCGAAAGACCACCCGCCGAACGCGGGAGGTGGCCACCGGGTTGCGATGCAGCCCAAGGCCGCCACCCGTCAGCGGCGGCGGCTGTGCCAGGTCCCGGCACGGTCCGCGCCCGCAGCCAGCCACGCTGCAACCTGTTTCCAGGGTTGCCGCCACGGCGCACTGCAAGGCCCGGGCCGTGCCCCCTGGAACCCCGCCGCTGCTGTAACGGCACCCCTATTGATTGCGGCGAAGACGCCGAACGAGGAGAAGAAGAAATGCTGAAGATCCAACGCATCACCGTCAAGAAGAACGAACGCGCCCTGCTGCTGCGCAATGGCGATTTCGAGCGCGTGCTGCACAGCGGCCGGCACTGGCTGTTTGCCGGCACCGACCAGTTGCGGGTGGAGACTTTTGCCCTGGAGCAGCCCGCCTTCACGCACGGCCTGGCCGACTACCTGATGGCCCAGGAGCCCGCCGTGGTGGCCGCCGAATTCCTGCGCGTGGAACTGTCCGAGACCGAGGCAGGCCTGCGCAGCGAAAACGGCGTGCTGGTCGAGATCCTGCCGCCCGGCACGCGTCGCCTGTACTGGAAGGGACTGGTGGACGTGGGCGTGCAGGTGGTCGACCTGCAGGCCGGCGCCGAGCTGCCCGCCGCCTTGGCGGCGCGCCTGACCCAGACGCAGCTGCGCCAGCGCAGCGTGTCCGGCCTCAACGGCGTGCTGCAGGTGCAGGTGCCCGCAGGCCAGTGCGCGCTGCTGACCATCGACGGCAAGGTGGACCGCCTGCTGCAGGCCGGCAGCCATGCGTTCTGGAAGTTCGGCCGCAGCATTGCCGTGGAGCTGGTGGACCTGCGCCTGCAGGCCGTCGAGGTCTCGGGCCAGGACATCATGACCCGCGACAAGGTGAGCCTGCGCCTGAACCTGAGCGCCACCTATCGCCACACCGACGTTCTGCGCGCCTTTGCCCAGCTGCAAAAGCCCGCCGAGCACCTGTACCGCGAACTGCAGTTCGCGCTGCGCGCCGCCGTGGGCACCCGCACGCTCGATGAGCTGCTGGAGAACAAGACGGTGATCGATGACGTGGTGACCGCGCACATGGCGGCCAAGCTGCAGCCCTTCGGCATGGTGGTGGAGAGCGTGGGCGTGAAGGACATCGTGCTGCCCGGCGAGATGAAGGCCATCCTGACCCAGGTGGTGCAGGCCGAAAAGCAGGCCCAGGCCAACGTGATCCGCCGCCGCGAGGAAACGGCGGCCACGCGCTCGCTGCTCAACACCGCCAAGGTCATGGAGGACAACCCCGTGGCCCTGCGCATGAAGGAGCTGGAGACGCTGGAACGCGTGGCCGAGCGCATCGACAAGATCTCCGTGTTCGGCGGGCTGGATCAGGTGCTCAACGGGCTGGTGAAGATGCGTTGACCGGCAGGCTGGTCGGGGCACAACGGACAACGAAGAAACTAAAGAGAGGTACGGCCATGGCCGCATTCGAAGAACTATGGAGCTATGAGGTGGGCAAGGCGGGCTGGGCGACGTTGAAGTTCAGCACGCCCGAGGAGGAACTGGTGTGTGCCGTGTCCTACCTGCATGATTCGCTGGGTGATCTGGCCGCCATGGCGCTGGCCTTGGCCAAGGGCGCGCACCGCGCTGCCGCCGTGTTCATGGACGAGCCCGGCGAAGTGCACCTGAGCATGGAGGGTGACCGCGACACCCTTTCATACGAGCTGCGGCAGTACGCGGACTGGGCCAGCTGGGGCATCACCGCCATGGATGACTATGAAGTGCTGGCCCGTGGGCAGGTGGCCCGCGAGGACGTGGTGCGCAGCGTGTACCGCGTGCTGGACGGTATTTATTGCGGCATGGGTGTAGAGGAATACAGAAAGCGCTGGCTGGAGCATGAATTCCCGCTGCGGGACTATCAAAGCCTGGGCAGCGCCATCCGCAAGCGGGACCTGTCTCGCCTGATGCGTGGATGAGCCGCGCGGTAGCAAGACCTAAACAAGACGAACAGACAAGAAGACTGAAGGACAACGCAATGAACTACCTGCAACACAACGTGGAAAACGGCGTCCCCATCAAGATGTGGACCAAGGGCGTGCCCGTGGAGGACGAGGCGCGCAGGCAGCTGGAGAACGCCGCGCGCCTGCCCGTGGTGTTCAAGCATGTCGCGGCCATGCCCGACGTGCACCTGGGCATAGGCGCCACCGTGGGCTCGGTGATCCCGACCATCAAGGCCATCATCCCGGCGGCCGTGGGCGTGGACATCGGCTGCGGAATGATGGCCGCCAAGACCACGCTGCGCGCCGAGGACCTGCCGGACAACCTGGGCCCGCTGCGCTCGGCCATAGAGCAGGCCGTGCCGCATGGCTCGGTGCCGCGCCACCGGGGCCGTGATCCCGGCAGCTGGGAGAACCCGCCCGTGTCGGTGGACCAGGTCTGGGCCACGCTGGCCGATGAGTTCGACCTGCTGTGCGAGCTGCATCCGCGCCTGGCCAACACCAACAACCGCAAGCACCTGGGAACGCTGGGCAGCGGCAACCACTTCATCGAGATCTGCCTGGACGAGGCGGGCTTCGTGTGGTTCATGCTGCACTCGGGCTCGCGCGGCGTGGGCAATGCCATCGGCACCCATTTCATCGAGCTGGCCAAGAAGGACGCAGAACTCCATCAGCGCAACCTGCCCGACAAGGACCTGGCCTACTTCGAGGAAGGGGCCCGCTACTTTGGCGACTATGTGCGCGGCGTGTCCTGGGCGCAGAAGTTCGCCATGCGCAACCGCGAGGTGATGATGGCCAACCTCATCGCCACGGTGCGCAAGGTGATCGCCAAGCCCTTCGAGTCGCATGTGGAGGCGGTGAACTGCCACCACAACTACGTGCAGCAGGAGCACCATTTCGGCCAGGATGTGTTCATCACCCGCAAGGGCGCGGTGAGCGCGCGGCGCGGCGAGCTGGGCATCATCCCGGGCAGCATGGGCGCGCGCAGCTATATCGTGCGCGGCCTGGGCAACCCGGAGAGCTTCGAGAGCTGCAGCCACGGTGCGGGCCGCGTGATGAGCCGCACCAAGGCCAAGAAGATGTTCAGCGTGGCGGACCACATCAAGGCCACCGAGGGCGTGGAATGCCGCAAGGATGCCAATGTGGTGGACGAGATTCCCATGGCCTACAAGGACATCGATGCGGTCATGGCCGCGCAGCAGGATCTGGTGGAGGTGGTGCACACCCTGAAGCAAGTGGTGTGCGTGAAAGGGTGAGTGGATGAGGGCCCCAGGCTCTCATCCTCCAGAACAGAAAGCAGGATGAGAGCATGAGGGAAGAGAAGGTATTGAGCGCGCATCCGGTCTCCGACGCCATGCGCGCCACGGTGCTGGCCAACCTGGTCGAGGTGGAGCGCAGGCACGAGGTCACGGTGCTGTTTGCCTGCGAGTCGGGCAGCCGCGGCTGGGGCTTTGCCTCGCCCGACAGCGACTATGACGTGCGCTTCATCTATGTCCACCGCCTGCCCTGGTATCTGACCGTGGCGCCGGGCCGCGATGTCATAGAGCAGCCGCTCAGCGGCGAGCTCGATGTCAGCGGCTGGGAGCTGCGCAAGGCGCTAGGGCTGCTGCGCGGCTCCAACCCCACGCTGCTCGAATGGCTGCGCTCGCCCGTGGTCTACCGGCAGGAGCAGCCCTGGGCCGAGCGCCTGCATCTGCTGGCCGAGCAGGGCTTTTCGCCGGTGCGCGGCTACCACCACTACGTGGCCATGGCGCGCAAGAACCTGCGCGCCCACCTGCAGGGTGATGTGGTGCGCTACAAGAAGTACTTCTACGTGCTGCGCCCCTTGCTGGCCGCGCGCTGGATACGCGAGGGGCGCGGTGCACCGCCCATGCGCTTTGCACAGCTGGCGGCGGGCACGCTGGAGGATGCAGGCCTGCTGGCCGAGCTCAACGAGCTGCTGGAGCTCAAGATGCGCCTGGGCGAGGCCGCCAAGGGGCCGCGCCGGGTGCGGGTCCATGATTTCCTGGAGCGCGAGCTGGCCCATGCCATGGCCCATGCGCCCGATCCGGGGGACCAGGCCGATGCGGCGCCGCTGGACCGCTATCTGCAGGATGCCGTGGCGCGCTTTGGCGGCAATGAATGAAAGAGAAAAATGAAAGTGATCGAGATCGACGGCTCCGCCGGAGAGGGCGGAGGCCAGATGCTGCGCAGCGCGCTGGCGCTGTCCATGTGCACGGGTCAGCCCTTTGCCATGCAGCGCATCCGTGCCGGGCGCGCCAAGCCGGGCCTGATGCGCCAGCACCTGGCCTGCGTCAATGCCGCCGCCGAAATCTGCGGCGCGCAGATGCAGGGCGCCGAGATGAATTCGCAGGCGCTGCAATTCACACCGGGGCCGGTGCGTGCGGGCGAGTACCGCTTCGTGATCGCCTCGGCGGGCAGTTGCACCCTGCTGCTGCAGACGCTGTGGCCCGCGCTGATGCTGGCCAATGGCGAAAGCCGCCTGACCCTAGGCGGCGGCACCCACAACCCGGCCGCGCCGCCCTTCCACTTCCTGGAGCGCAGCTATGCGCCGCTGCTGCACAGGCTGGGCGCGCGCTGCGAACTGCGGCTGCGCCGGCTGGGCTTTTATCCGGCCGGTGGCGGCGAGATGGACGTGACGATCACGCCGGCAACCAATGGGCTTGTGCCTTTCGATATCACCGAACGCGGCGCCCCCGTGGCCAGCCATGCCGAATGCTTTGCGCCCGCGCTGCCACGCGCGGTGGCCCAGCGCGAACTGGACCATCTGGGCCAGGCCCTGGGCTGGTCTGGCGAGCAGCTGCAGGTGGCTGCCGTGCGCCAGAACGAGGGGCCGGGCAACGCGCTGCTGGCCACGCTGGCCTATGAGCACCTGAGCGAAGTGTTCACGCAGTTCGGCATGAAGGGCGTCAGCGCCGAAAAGGTGGCGCATGACCTGGCGCGCGAGGTGCGCCGCCACCAGGGCAGCCAGGCCGCGCTGGGTCCGTACCTGGCCGACCAATGGGCCCTGCCGCTGGCGCTGGCCGTCTGGCGCAGCGGGCGCGGTGCCAGCTACACCTGCACGGAACTGACGCCGCATGCGCGCAGCAATTTCGAGGTGATCGAGCGTTTTGTGCCTGTGCGCTTTGTGCCCGTGCGCCTTACCACGGACGCAACGGGCGACGGCTGGCGTGTTTCGCTCTCGCCAGCCTGAGCGGGGTCAGCGATCGGCCCGCACCAGCGTGCTCTTGCCGAACAGGCTCTCCAGCAGGTCCACCACCAGTTCTGCCGTCTGGTTGCGCACATCCAGCGCGGGATTGAGCTCCACCAGATCCATCGAGCCCAGGCGTCCGGTGTCGGCCAGCATCTCCATGCACAGCTGGGCCTCGCGGTAGCTGGGGCCGCCGCGCACGGGGGTGCCGGTGCCGGGCGCGATGTCGGGATCGAGGTAGTCCACGTCGAAGCTCAGGTGCAAATGGGTGTCGCTGCCTTCCAGGTCTTCCAGCGCGCGGCGCATGACCTCGCGCATGCCCAGCTCGTCGATGGCGCGCATGTCATAGACCTCCACGCCCAGCGAATGCAGCAGGCGCTTTTCCTGGTCATCCACGCTGCGCAGGCCGATCTGGCACAGCGAGGCGGCTGCCAGCGCCGGATCGCCGCCCTGGGACAGCGCGGTGAGCGCCGCGGGGCCCAGGCCGCACAGGCTGGCCACGGGCATGCCGTGCAGGTTGCCGCTGGGCGAGATATCGGGCGTGTTGCAGTCGGCGTGGGCGTCCAGCCAGATCACGCGCAGCGCGCGGCCACGTCGGCGGCAGTGGGCGGCCACGGCGCTGATCGAACCCATGGCCAGGCTGTGGTCGCCGCCCAGCATCAGCGGCAGCTCGCCGTCGTCCAGCGCCTGGCCCACGGCCTGGTGCACGGCGTCCATCCAGGCGCGGGCCGGTGCGAGGTGGCGCAGCCCCTGCTCGGGCGGTGTCTGCGGATTGGGCGGGCCTGCCAGATTGCCGATGTCGCTCACCTGGCAGCCCAGCTGGCGCAGCGCCGGGCCCAGGCCGGCCACGCGCAGTGCGTCGGGCCCCATGGCGCTGCCCAGGCGGCTGGCGCCGATGTCGGTGGGCACGCCTATGAGTCTCAGGGCGCGTGCGGTCTGCGGGGTCGTATGGGTGTTCATGCTCATGGGACCCATGGTATGCAGTCCCCGTGTCAGCCAAAGCCGCGTTCTGCCTGACCGGCCTCGCGCACCAGCCGGTACAGGTCGCGGGGGTCGGCCAGCGCAGGCACCAGGTCGATCGACTGCATCAGTCCGGTGTCGTGGGCCAGCGCACGCAACCAGCGCAGGGCCGAATAGTCCTCCAGCGCAAAGCCCACGGAGTCGAACAGCGTGATCTCCGTGTCATGCCCGCGGCCCGGCGCCTGGCCGTTGATGACCTGCCACAGCTCGGTCACGGGCGCGTCGGCGGGCAACTGCTGCAGCTCGCCTTCCACACGCGTCTGGGGCGTGAATTCCACGAAGATGCGCGCGCGCCGCAGCAGTGCCAGGGGCAGCTCGGTCTTGCCGGGGCAATCGCCGCCGACTGCGTTGATGTGGGTGCCCGGGCGCACGTCGGCATCGGCGATCACGCAGGCGCGGTGCTTGGCGGCCGTCACCGTGGTCACGATGTCGGCGCCCTCCAGGGCCTCGGCGCTGCTGGCGCAGCAGGTGATGCGCTGGGCCGCGATGCCCGCATGGCCCAGGTTGTCCACAAGCTTGCGCATGGCGTGGACATCGATGTCGAAGATGCGCAGCCGTTCCACGCCCAGCAGGTGGGTGAAGGCCAGGGCCTGGAATTCGGACTGCGATCCTGCGCCTATCAGCGCCATGCTGCGGCAGCCCGGCCGCGCCAGCCGGCGCGCGGCCAGCGCCGAGGTGGCGGCGGTGCGCAGCGCCGTGGCCAGCGTCAGGTCGGACAGGAAGACCGGCAGGCCCGTGGCCACGTCGGCCAGGGCGCCGAAGGCCATCACCGTGGGCAGGTCCCGATCGGCGTTGTCCGGGTGGCCGTTGACGTACTTGAAGGCGTAGTCGAGCGCATCGGACACGGGCATGAGCTCGATCACGCCGCCGGGCGAATGGTGGGCGATGCGGGCCGATTTCTCGAAATCGGGCCAGCGCGCGAAGTCTTCCTCGATAGCATCGGCCAGGCCGGCCAGGCAGGCGGCAACGCCGACCTGCGCCACCAGCCGTGCGGCCTGCGTGGCGCCGAGGAAATCCGTGTGGACGGGCGTGGTTCGAGGCTTCATGGTGCTCTCCCTCGCGGTTGCTTCCACTGTAGGCCCGGGCCGAAGCGCAGGCAAGCGGGTTTCGGCTGGCGCCTGCGCGGGGAATCGCGGTGCGCGTATGCTCGGCACCCAAGCTATGAACCAACTGCATCTGTTTTTGCCCTGCGCCGCCGGCGTTGAGGGATTTCTGGCCGACGAGGTCCACGCGATCACCGGCCTGAGCGGCCACGACCTCATGGTGGGCCGTGGCGGCGTGATGGTGCGCGGCCTGTGGCGCGACGCCCTGCTGCTGAACCTGCACAGCCGGCTGGCCCAGCGCGTGCTGGTGCAGCTGTCGCAGACCCTGTACCGCAACGAGAACGACCTGTACCGCGCCGCCAGCGAAGTGGCCTGGGAGATCTGGTTCTCCCCGCGCGAGAGCTTCAAGATCGAGGTCACGGCCCAGCACAGCCCACTGACCAGCCTCAACTTCGGGGCGCTGCGCGTCAAGGACGCCATTGCCGACCGCTTCCGCGACAGGAAGGGCGTGCGCCCCGACGTGGAAACGCGCCACCCCGACGTGCGCGTGCACCTGCACCTGACGACCGACGAGGCCACCATCTACATCGACACCTCGGGCGAGGCGCTGTTCAAGCGCGGCTGGCGCGAGGACAAGGGCGATGCGCCGCTCAAGGAAACCCTGGCCGCGGCCATGATCGCCGCCACGGGCTGGGACCCGCACGGCGACGATCCCCAGCCGCTGTACGACCCATGCTGCGGCAGCGGCACGGTGCTGATCGAGGCCGCGCAGATTGCACGCCGCATTCCTGCCGGCATCCTGCGGCGCTTCGCGTTCGAGAAGCTGGTGCCCTTCCAGAGGCATGTGTGGGAAGCCATGCTGGACGAGGCCGAGGCCGCCATCCTGCCCGACAGCCCCGTGGCCATCTATGGCTCCGACGTGTCCCACCGCATGGTGGACTTTGCCCAGCGCAACGCCGAGCGTGCAGGCGTGGGCCAGACCGTGCAACTGCGCGGTGGCGACGCGCTGCAGCGCATGCCGCCCTGCGAGCAGCCCGGCCTGATGCTGCTGAACCCGCCCTATGGCGAGCGCATTGCCGCAGCCGGCTCGGCCGGCCGCAGTGCCGGTGAACGCATGGAAGTGGTCGAGCGCGCGGGCCGCGAGACGGCCCAGACCGAGGACGGAGTGGAATTCTTCAGCCAGCTGGCCACCCACTGGAAGAAGAACTACAGCGGCTGGAGCGCCTGGATGCTCACGCCCGACCTCAAGCTGCCCGGCAAGATGCGCCTGAAAGAGGCGCGCCGCACGCCCATGTGGAACGGCCCCATCGAATGCCGGCTGTTCCGCTTCGACATGATCCGTGGCGCAGTCAAGCCCAGAAAGGCCGCCGAAGGCCCGGCAGAGGGCGCCGCGCCATGAAGATCGTGCTGCGCTGGCCGCAGTGCAACGACGGCTATGAAGGTCCCCTGCCCCGGCCCGTGGTGCTCGATACCAATGTGGTCCTTGACATGCTGATCTTCGACGATCCGCATGTTCCGCCGATCCGCGAACTGGTGGAGCAGGGACAGATGCGCTGGATTGCCGATCAGGCCCAGCGCCTCGAACTCGAGCGCGTGCTGCACTACAGCCAGATCGCGCCGCGCGTGGCTTTCTACGGCAAGACGGTCGAGGGCGTGCTCTCGGCCTTTGACGGAGCGGTCGAGTACGTGGCCGATGCGCCGCGCATCCGCTTTGCCTGCACCGACCCCGACGACCAGCATTTCCTGGACTTGGCCAGCCAGCACCAGGCGCTGCTGATCAGCAAGGACAAGGCCGTGCTCAAGCTGCGCAAGCGCGTGGCCGGCCTGGGCGCCACCGTGGGCAACATCCTGCTGGCCGAGCAGGAAGAGGCGCTGGCCGCCTGACGCCTGGATGCTGTTGTGCAGCAACCACCCAGGCGGCAATGGGGCAACAGGCTGGGTGCGGTCGGCTTGAAGGCTTTCTCCTAAACTGGCGGCCATGCAGGAGGCGCAAGCCCTTCTGCCAGGAGGACGGCCTCCCCCACATCGGGACATGCATGCGCCGGGACGACCCGGCTTCACAAGGAGTTTTCCATGGCATGGGTCTATCTGTTGGTGGCGGGGCTGCTCGAAGTGGTCTGGGCGTTCTCGATGAAGCAATCGCACGGCTTCACGCGGCTGGTGCCCAGCGCCATCACCATCGTCACCATGATCGCCAGCTTCGGCCTGCTGGCCGTGGCCATGCGCAGCCTGCCGCTGGGCACGGCCTACACTATCTGGACCGGCATCGGCGCCGTGGGCGCCTTCCTGGTCGGCATCACGGTCCTGGGCGAGCAGGTCAGCGCCATGCGCATCGGCGCGGCCGTGCTCATCGTCTCGGGCCTGGTGCTGATGAAGCTGTCCTCGGACTGAGCGGGGCCGCCCCCTGCCGGCCAGGCCGGCAGGAGGTCGGGGACCGGGCTCAGAACCTGGCTCAGAAGCGGTATTTGACGCCCACCATCAGATTGCGCGGCGTGCCGTAGTGGCTGTAGTAGCCCGCGTAGCTGAAGTACTTGCGGTCCAGCGCGTTGTTCAGGTGCACCGACGCACTCCAGTGCCGGTCGATGTCATAGCGTGCCATCAGGTTCACCACGGCATAGCTGGCCTGGCGCACCGTGGCGTCGCCCACCTCGCTTTGCCAGTTCACTCCGCCGCCCAGTGTCAGCCCCTGTAGTGCGCTGCCCAGGCGATAGCTGCTGAACAGCTTGACGCTGTTGCGCGGCAGCATGGTGTTGATGCGCTGGCCCTCTGCATTCGTGGTCAGGGTGTTGGCATAGCCGGCTGAGACCTGCCAGCCCGGCGCCAGCTCGCCGCTCAGTTCCATCTCCAGCCCCTGGGAGGTGGTGTTCTGCTCGGCCTTGTAGACATTGCTGCCCGGGAATTGCGCCTGCCACACCGCCAGGTTGTCCTGCTTGAGGTTGAACAGGGCCAGGCTGGAGTTGAGCTTGCCGTCCAGGTGCCTGCCCTTGATGCCGACCTCCAGTCCCCGGCCTTCCATGGGCGCCAGCGTGGCATTGTTCTCGTCGCGCACCCAGGAGGCCTGGGGGTTGAAGATCTTGGTGTAGCTGGCGTACAGCGCCCACTGGGGCGTCATGTCGTAGACGGCGCCCACGTAGGGGATGAAGGCGCCGTTCTCCCGGGCGCGGGTGGTGGTGGCCTCTCCGGTGTCCGGCGTGCTGGCGGTATCGCGTCCCCAGTAGATCTGGCGGCTGCCCAGGATCAGGCGCAGCGGCTCGGAGATGCGGAAACGTCCGGTCAGATAGCCTGCGTACTGGTGCTCCTTGGTGGAGAAGCGGCCGCTGGTCGCGAAGTCGGGCACGGGATTGCTGCCGTCATAGGTGAACAGGTTGTCTATGCGGCCTGCGGCCGAGCCGGAGTAGTCGTAGAGCCAGCTGCCGGAGGTGGGTCCCTTGTCCTCGAAGCGCGACAGCGTCAGGCCGGCGATCAACTCGTGCTCGCGGCCGAACAGCTTGAGCGGGCCGGTCAGGTACATGTCGAGGTTGTGCTGGCGCGGCTGGCCCTGAAAGCGCACGGGCAGCAGGCTGGTGCCGCTGCCATCGGCCTGCAGCGTGCCGTTGAGGTAGGTGTAGACCGAGTCGTAGCGGTCCTGGCCGTAGGCGTACTCGACCTTGCCGGTCCAGCCGCCGCTCAGCTCGCGCTCGATGGAGGTGAAGAAGCCGCTTTGCTCATGGTTGTTGTACGACCAGTTCGGCGATCCGTTCAGGGCGCGTGGCAGCCGGGTGGCACTGCCGTCCGGAAACCGCGACGGCAGGCCCGAGCGCATCGGCGCATCCACATCGTTGCGCAGGTAGCTGAAGCCCACGGTCCACAGGGTCCGGTCGTCGAGATCGACCTCGGCGATGCCGTACAGCAGGCGCGAGTCCTGGTGGTAGCGCTCCAGCCAGGCATCGCCCGATTGGTAGTCCGCAACCAGGCGCGCGCGGGCCGAGCCGTCCTGGTTCAGCGGGCGGGAGATATCCAGGCCCGCGCCTCGGCGTCCCCAACTGCCGGCATCGACATTGAGCTGCGTCTGGGGTCTGGCCGTGGGGCGCTTGCGGATCAGGTTGATGGTGGCCGAGGGGTTGCCCATGCCGCTGATGAGGCCCGTGGTGCCGCGCACGATCTCCACGCGGTCGTACATGGCCATGTGCTGGGTGTACTGGTTCAGGCCCGCAGCCGTGGGCACGCCATCGATCTCGTAGTTCTGGATCTCGAAACCTCGCGACCAGTAGCCGTCGCTTTCGGCACCCAGGCCGTCGCGCGTGACGATGATGCCGGGCGCGGCCTCCAGCATGTCGCTGAGCCGCGTGGTGCCCAGATCCTCCAGCCGCTGGCGCGTCATCACGGTCAGCGCCTGGGGCGTCTCCTGGGGAGCCAGGTTCAGGCGCGTGGAGCTGCTGGACGATGCCGTGGTGTAGGAGTCCGTGCCCTCCGTGGTCGAGCCCGGGGCCTTGCCGGACACGGTCACCGTGGCCAGGCTGACGCCTTGCTCCGGCAAAGGCGCTGCCGACGCAGGCAGGGCGCTGGCCTGGGGCGCTGTCTGCACGCTGAGCACGCCCTGGGCATCGCGCGTGAGCACCAGGCCGCTGCCGGCCAGCGCGGCCTGCAGCGCCTGCTCCGCCGTGTAGCTGCCCTGGATCGCCGGCGCCTGCTTGCCCGAGGCCAGGGCGGGGTCCAGCGACAGCGTGCGGCCGCTGTGCTGGCCAATGGCCAGCAGCGTCCGGGCCAGCGGCCCGGCTGGCAGGTCATAGCGTTGGCGCTGGGCGGCTTCGGCGCCGGAGGTTACCGCGGCCTCCTGGGCGGTCTGGGCCTGGGCGGGCAGGGTGGCGATGAGGGCAGCCAGGGCTGCGGCATGGGCCACGGGGCGCCATGCGAAAAGAGAGCGGGACATGCTTGTGGACTCCGGAGAATGGGGGATGACACAGGACATGTCGCGCGAGCGGGCCGGATGTGATCACCCCTGGCGCTGTTTTTTTTGGAGCCCCGCGTTGACCGGGCCTCTGGCCGCATCGATCAGCGTCAGCCAGCCGCCTCGGTAACGCGTCACGCGGATGGGCAGGCTGCTGGCCAGCGCCTGCAGCGCACGGTCGGTATCGTCCAGCGGGAAGGTGCCCAGCACGCGCAGCCGGGAGGCGGCAGGGGCGACGCGCAACAGGCCGGTCCGGTAAGGCCGCAGGGCTTCGACCACCGAGTCCAGCGGCCAATCGTCCACGGCCAGCATGCCGCTTTGCCAGGCCGCTGCCGCCTCGGCGCGCGCCAGGGCCTCGGAAATGGCGGCCCCGTCCATCCAGGCGCTGGCGCCGGCCTGCAGCGGCGACTGTGCGCCCAGCCGCGTGTGCAGGTCCACGTCCTGCGCGAGCGCGGCCACCTGCGTGCGCTCTTCCTGCAGGCGCACCATGAAGCGCGCGCCTTGCGCTGCCGGCACCTGGGCCTGGCCATGCCGGGTCTGCACGGCGAAGGGGCTGCCGGCCGGCACCTGCGCGATCAGCGCGCCCTGGCGCAGATGCACGCGGCGGCGGTCGGCGCCCAGGTCGATATCGATGGCGCTGCGCGCGTCCAGCAGCAGCCGGCTGCCGTCGGCCAACTCCAGGCTGCGCCGCTCGGCCGTGGCGGTATGGGCATCGGCCAGCAGGCCGGGCAGCGGCGTGAATCGGTGGGCCACCAGGCCTCCCAGGGCCGCGCCCGCAAAGGCCAGTGCGCCGCCCGCAATGCGCCTGCGGCGGCGGTCGGGCTGCAGCAGTGCGCTCAGCGCTGCATCGGCTGACGCATGGCTGGAGGTGTGGGGCGCCAGCGGTTGGAGCACGCGCTCCAGCGAGCCGCTCACCTGGGACCACGCGGCTTCGTGGGCCGGGTCGGCCTGTCGCCAACGGTCCAGGGCCTTGCGCTGGTGCTCGGTCATGGCTCCCGAGCGCGACTCCACCAGCCAGGCGATGGCCTGCTGGCGCAGGGCGGCGGCCGAGGTGGCACTCATTGCGGCAGCGCCGTTGCGCAGTCCAGTGCGCAGCAGGCGGCTATGGCGCGGCCCATGTGGCGCCGCACGGTGATCTCGGCAATGCCCAGGCGCAGCGCGATCTCCCGGTAGGGCATGTCGTGCAATTGGTTGAGCAGCAGCACGCGGCGCGTGGTGGGTGGCAGCGACTGCAGCACGCGGTCCACGGCCTGCAGCGCCTGCACGATGGCATAGCGTTCCTCTTCCGAGGGCTGGTGCATGGCGGGCTGGGCCGCCAGCGCCTCCAGGTAGGCCTGCTCCAGGTCGCGCCTGCGCCAGAAGGAGAACAGCGTGCGCTTGGCCATGGTGGTCAGGTAGGCGCGCGGGTTGTCCAGCGGTGGAAGGTGGCGGGTGGTGAGCAGTTGCACGAAGGTGTCGTGCGTCAGGTCCTGCGCCTGTGCGGTGTCGCCCAGCTTGCGGCGCAGCCAGCCTTGCAGCCAGCCATGGTGGTCTGCGTAGAGCACGGCGACGGGAGGTGGCGGCAGGGGATGGGCGGGCATGCGGCGGGACAGGTGATGGGATGGGAATGCGTCTCAATTATCACGCCATGCCCTCACTCCCCGTGATTCACCTCGCCCGCGAGGCCCTCAGCGGCCCGTGCCCAGCTCCAGTGTCAGGCGCAGCATGTCGCGATGCTGCACGCCGCGCTCCCACAGCTGGGTGGTGTAGTGCCTGAGGAAGAAATCCCGGTCTATGCCCGTCACGCGAAAACCCGCGCGCTGGTAGAAGACCAGCTGGTCGCCGAAGCTGCCCGTGCCGACCTCGATGCGCGGCGCTCGCTGGGAGCGCGCCCATTCGATGGCACGCCGCAGCAGGGCACTGCCCAGGCCCCGGTGGTGCAGCGATTCCGCGACCGCGATGTTCATCAGCTCCCAGGCGGGTGGGCCTGAGGCCTCATCGCCGCTGGCGCGCAGCGGCACCAGCACGCACATGCCCAATACCTCGCCGCGCCCGCCGGGACGCGGCGGCTGGCCTTCGCGCTGGAAGGACTCGCGCGCGGCAAAACAGGTGGAGCCCGCCAGATAGCCGCGCACCTTCTCCCGCGACGGATCCGCCGACAGCAGCAGCGGCCACGGCGCCTCGGCCGGGTTCAGCGGCTCTATGTGCCAGGGTGCAAGAGAAACGGAAGGCGCGGTCATAAGCCTGAATCATCCCATGCCTGACATTGGGACGCAGTTGGGCTCCTCTGCGGAATCTTGACGTGCGCTTACAACTGTGCCTTTGCATGGGCGGATCTAGTGGTTTATACTTAGACCTAGGGTAAACGCTTAGAGGGTTTTCCCGGCATTCGCGGCACTTGAGATGCATGCCGCCAGTGATTGTTGAGCGTCTCAGTAAGGAAGTTCACCATGCGCCAAGCAATCTATTCCCTGATCGATTTCATCCAGCAAGCCCGCAACGCCGAGCTCGAAATCGCCAACCAGTAATCCGGTTGGAGGCAGGTGCGCCCTGAAGCGCGCCCACCGATGCGATCGCCCCATTGCCGATGATGGCCTTGGGGCTTTTGTGTTTCTGGGCGCCGGGCTTGCGGGCGCCGGGCTGCCCTGCAGCCCTGGCTACAGGCCCAGCACCAGCCTGCCGCTCCTGGCGCGCGAGCAGCAGCTCATCATCTTGGTGCAGGCCGCGCGCTCGCCGCGCGTGAGCACCATGTCGCGGTGGTCCACCTCGCCGTCGAGCACGGGCACTTCGCAGGACCCGCACAGCCCTTCCCGGCAGTCGCTTTGCACTTCGATCTTCGCGCTGCGCAGGGCGTCCAGCAGCGTCTGGTCGTTGCGCACCTGCAGCACAAGGCCCGATGCGCGCAGTTCCACCTCGAAGCCCTGCTCCCTGGCAGGGTCCAGCGCCCCCACGGTGGAGACGAAATGCTCCACGCGCAGGCTGTCCTCGGGCCAGTGGCGGCTGGCGGCCTCCAGGCCGTCCAGCAGGCGCGCCGGTCCGCAGGCATGGATGCGGGCTCCGGCGCGCGGCGTGGCCAGCAGGGCGGCGTAGTCGGCGCGCCGGCCTTCCTCCGCCACGTACAGATGCAGCCTGGCGCCATGCTCGGCCAGCAGCGGCGCCAGCAGCGCCATGCCCGCGCGGCGCCGGCCGCTGTAGTGGATTTCATAGGACAGGCCCAGCGCCCTGGCGCGCCGTGCCATGGCCGAGATGGGCGTGATGCCGATGCCGCCGGCCACCAGGATCACGTGGCTGGCGCCTTCGTCCAGCGGGAAATGGTTGCGCGGGCCCCGCACCTGTACGGTGGCGCCGCGGTGCAGATGCTCATGCACCCAGGCCGAGCCGCCACGGCCGTTGGCCTCGCGCAGCACGGCAATCTCGTAGCTGCCGGTGTCCTGCGGGTCGCCGCACAGCGAGTACTGGCGTGACAGGCCCGTGTCGCCGCATTGCAGGTCGATGTGCGAGCCCGGCGTCCAGCGCGGCAGGGCGTGTCCATCGGCGGCCTTCAGGCGCAGGCGCAGCACGCCTTCGGCGGCGGCCTCGGCCTCGGCCACGACCATGGGCCGGCTGGCGCCGCCCTGCAGGGCTTCGCCAATGCGCACGGGCTGGCGCGCCTGCAGCAGGGCGGGACGGGCGCGCTCGGGGTTGAGGGCCGGGTCCCACTCCACCCACAGGTGCTCGGGGCCCCGGAACGAGGTGTTGGGCACGTAGGTGAACCGCTGCTCGGCCAGCCGCATGTGGGGAAGGCGGCGCGTGAACTCCTCCAGGAAGATCTGCATCTCCATGCGCGCCAGGTTCTTGCCCATGCACTGGTGCGAGCCATAGCCGAAGGTCAGGTGGTCGCCGGCGTTGTCGCGGTGGATGTCGAAGAAGTCGGCATCGGCGAAATGCCGCTCGTCGTGGTTGGCCGACGAGGTCACGATGAGCAGCTTCGAGCCCGCCGGCACGGCCACGCCGCCGATCACCACGTCGCGCGTGGCCAGGCGCCGCCAGGCGGCCACCGAGCCGTTGTGGCGCAGGCATTCCTCCACGGCATTGGGGATCAGCGCGGGGTTCTCGCAGATCTGCTTCCAGGCGCCGGGATGCTGCAGCAGCAGCTTGACGGCGTTGGCCGTGGCATTGGCCGTGGTCTCGTGCGCGGCCACGATGCCGGCCATCATCATGGAGTGCAGGTAGGAGTCGGTGACGACCTCGGGAAGCTCCTTTTGCTTGCGTATGCCGTATTGCATCCAGCCCGGCGCATCGGGGTTCTCGCGCATCTTGGCCAGCACCTTGCCGGCCAGCTGCCAGAAGTTGCCCACCGCATGGGCCACGGCCACCTGCTGCTCGGGCCGAGGCCGGCCCCAGGTGTTGACGGTGTGGGCGATGGAGTACTCGCGCAGCCTGTCCATGTCCTCCTCGGGCACGCCGAGAAAGTGCAGGGCCACGGTCAGCGGCACCTCCCACAGCATCTGGTCCACAAGGTCGGCGCGGCCGTCGTCGATGAAGCGGTCTACATAGGCGCGCGCCAGCTCGCGCACCATGGGCTCGTGGTGGCGCAGCTCCTCGGGCGTGAACGGGTCCATCAGCGCGCGGCGGCGCGGCATGTGGGCGGGCTCGTCCTCGTTGACCAGGGTGCGGTTCAGCGCGAAGCCGTAGGAGGCCAGCACGGCATTGGCCTCCTCGCCCGTGGGCGTGATCTTCTCCAGCGCGATCGAGGGACTGAAGGCGATGTTGTCGCGGAACACCGCCTTGATGTCGTCGAAGCGCGTGACCACCCAGTAGCCCAGTTGCGGGCTGTAGAACACCGGCTCCTGCTCGCGCGCCCAGCGCACATATTCGGGCGGGTCCTGCTGGTAGCCGTCGCTGAACGGGTCGAAGGCCGCGGCACCCGCGCTGACGGGGCAGCCCGTGGGGCCGGTCTGGCCGCTGGGCTGGCGGTGGTCGAAGGGGCAGCGCGCGGAGGCTGGCGCAGAGGTGGACGGGGCGGCGTTGGAGGCGGCGGAGGCAGTCATGGCAGGTTCGCAGGCAGGCAGGCGCGGAGGGTCAATCCAAAGTGATGTTCTGGTCGCGGATCAGCTGGTGCCAGCGCGTGCTTTCGCTGGCCAGCAGCGCGGCGAACTGCTCGGGCGTATTGCCCACGGGCTCCACGCCGAAATCCACGAGCTTCTGGCGCACGGCGGGCTCGTTGATCGCGGCCACGACCTGCCGGTGCAGGGCCGCGATGACCGGGGCCGGTGTCCTGGCGGGCGCCACCAGTCCCACAAGGGCGGCGGCCTGCACCTTGGGCAGGCCCAGCTCGGCGAAGGTGGGCACGTCGGGCAACTGGGGCAGGCGCGTGGCGTTGGCCACGGCCAGCGGGCGGACCTTGCCGCCCTTGATGAAGCCTGCGCCCGCGGCCAGGTCCACCATCATCACGGGCACCTGGCCGCCAGCCACGTCGCCCAAGGCCGGTGCCGCGCCCTTGTAGGGGGCGTGCACCAGCTTCAGGCCGGCCTCCACCCTGAGCAGTTCCATGGCCAGGTGGTGCGGGCTGCCGGCACCGGCCGAGGCGTAGTTCACGCCGTCCTTGCTGGTGCGCGCCTGGGCCAGGAAGTCTTTGGCCGTGGCCGCTGCCATGCCGGGGCCGGCCACCAGGATCATCGGGAAGCGGCCCATCAGCGTGACCGGCGCGAGGTCCCTGGCGGGGTTGTAGCTGAGGCTCTTGTAGAGCACGGGATTGAAGACCAGGGTGCCGTTGTCGGCCGACAGCACGGTGTAGCCATCGGCGGCGGCGCGCGCGGTTTCCGAGGCGCCTATGGCCGTGTTGCCGCCCGGGCGGTTGTCCACCACGATGGGCTGGTGCACCTGGCCGCTCCAGGCCTGGCCTATGGTGCGGGCCAGGAAGTCCGAGCCGCCGCCGGCCGCGTAGGGAACGATCCAGCGCACGTTCCTGCTGGGGAATCCGTCCTGGGCCAGCGCGCCGGGCAGGGCGGTGGCCGATAGCAGGCCTGCGGCCAGTGTGGTGAGGAAAAGGCGCTTGTGCATGGGGCTTGTCTCCGGTGAGGCCTGGGTGGAATCCATGGAATCTTGTTTTGCGTAATTTTTCTACGCATTGCGTAAAAACACCGCCCGGGATTACCCGCAAGCTGCGGCACAATGCCCCGCCAGCCCTTAAAACAGGCCTTTCCAGACCCGCCCTGCCGCCATGACTTCCACTGTTGCCTCCGAGATCGACGAGCCCGCGCCGCCGCGCGAAAGGCGCCAGCGCGTGCAGGCCGCCGAGACCTGCCTGGCCGTGCTCAAGGCCCTGGCCACGCTGGGCGGACGCGCCAGCCTCACGGCCATCGCGGGCGCGGTGGAGGAAAGCCCGGCCAAGGTCCACCGCTACCTGGCCAGCCTGATGGCCGAGGGGCTGGTGGAGCAGGACCGTGGCGGCACGCAGTACGCGCTGGCGGCCGAGGCCATGCGCGTGGGCCTGGCCGCCATGCGGCAGTCCGACCCCATCCGCCTGGCCGAGCCGGCCCTGCTGCACCTGCGCGAGGCCTTGCAGGTCACCAGCTTCGTGGCCGTGATGGGCAACCTGGGGCCGACCATCGTGCGCTTCGAGGAGCCGGGCCTGCCGGTCACCGTCAATGTGCGTGTGGGCTCGGTGATGTCGCTGCTGTGGTCGGCCACGGGGCGCGCCTTCTTCGCCTTCATGGACGACGATGCCCGCGTGGATGCGCTGCTGGCCCGGGAGCTGGCCGAGGCGCCGGCCGCGCGGCGCGCGCTGCTCGATGGCGCGGACCCGCTGGGCACGCTGCGCCGCGAGATCCGCGCTGCGGGCTGCGCCTCGGTGCGCGACGTCAACCTGCCGGGCATCAGCGCCGTGGCGGCGCCGCTGCACGACTACACGGGCCATGTGGTGGGCGTGCTGTGCGCGCTGGGCGCCAGCGGCGGCTTCGACCCGGACCCGCAGGGCGCGGTGGCCCGGGCCCTGCGCGCCGAAGCGGCGCGCGTCAGCGCCTCGCTGGGCCATCTGCCCGACTGAAGCCCGGCTGAGGCCCGGCTGAGGCCTGCAGCCCGCTGCCGCTACGGCGTCACCAGCGTGTAGGCCATGCGCACGCGCTGCATGTCGCGGCCCAGGCGGCGGCTTTCGGGCAGGCGGCGCACCCAGGCCAGCTGTTTCACGGTGCGGGCCATCAGGGCGCGGGTCTCGGGGTCCATGGACTGCACGAAATCCTGCCAGGCCGTGCGCGCGGCCGGCATGGCGCCGGCCTGCTCCAGTATCCAGGCCGTGGAGTGGGCGTAGCACAGGGCATCGCGCACGCGGCACAGCGCCAGGGGCAGGTGGGCGGCGGGGTCGTCCTCGAAGTCGATGAAGCCGATCACGCCATCGGCACAGCAGACCATGTTGCGCGCAAAGGCCTGGCTCAGGCAGTCGCCGCTGCCATGCACCTGCTGCAGCGTCTGCAGGCCTTGCAACCATAGCGCCAGCGTGCTGCCGTCGCCCCGGGGCAGGGCGGCTTCCATGGCATTGCCCAGCGAGGGCGCCTCCACGCCGGGGCTGCCCAGGTGGCGCATGGCAAAGCCGTCCTCGCACTCGGCTAGCACGGCAGGCACGCGCAGGCCGCGCTGCGCGAGCTGGCGCAGGCGGCGCACCTCGGTGCGGATGGCTTCGTGGCCGCCGGGATTGGGCACGGGCCGCAGCACGGGCAGGCGCAGGCACAAGGCGAGCAGGGCCAGCGCGCGATAGCGCCATGCCGGGTTGCTGGCGCCCGCGCGCTTGACCCAGATGGTTTCGTCTTCCCGGTCATAGCGCTGGATGCTCAGGGGCTGGCTCAGCACATGGGCGCGCAAAAAGGCGTCGTAGTCTGGCGGCTCGGTAGGCGGGACGGCGAAGGACGGTTCGGACACGGCAGGCTCTGGAAAGTGAGTGGCTGGCGCGCAACGCCAGCCGGATGCGGCAATTGTGCCGTGCCAGGACTTGCCGCTTGCGCCGGCCGGCGGTGGCGCCAGGGTTTGCACTGCGGCAAGGCCGGTGGATTTGCCGCTTGGCAGCCGGAAAATTGAGACAATCGTTTCATCTTTAGCAGTGCCGAAAACCATTCATGAACACAGAAGACAGTGGCAAGCTGGTGGCCGCCCTGGTGCGCGGCATCTCCGTGCTCCAGTGCTTTTCCAACAAGCACCAGGAACTCAGCGCCCGTGAACTGATGGACATGACGGGCCTGCCCAAGCCCACGCTGTTCCGCCTGATCGACACCCTGTGCGAACTGAACCTGATGCGCTACTCCGAGCGCCTGTCCAAGTACGTGCCGGGCGTGGGGCTGCTGAACCTGTCCTCGCCCGTGCTGGCGCGCATGCACATGCGCCAGTTCGCGCGGCCGCACATGCAGGAGCTGGCCAATCACCTGGAAGGCCAGATCCAGCTGGCCGTCGGCCACGGCCGCCAGCTGTGCCTGGTGGAGCTGGCCAACGGCCTGACCAACAAGGTCTTCCTGCCCGAGATCGGGGTGCACATCTCGCTGTCGCGCACCGCCACGGGCCGCGCCTACCTGCTGAGCCTGCCCGAGGCCGAGCGCGAGGCCTTCATCGCGGAACTGCAGGCCGACGATCCCGCACGCGCCCAGCAACTGCGCGAGCGGCTCGACGATGCGCGGCGCGACCTGGCCGAGCACGGCTTTTGCCGCAGCCACGGCGACCTGCACCGCGAGATCCAGTCCATTGCCGTGCCCATGTCCACGGCCAAGGACGGCGAGTACTGGGTGTTCTCGGTCTCCCTGCCCATCTACAGCCCGCAGAGCCGCGCGCTGGAAAGCGATGCCGGGCCGCGCCTGATCACGCTGGTGCGCCTGGTCGAGGGCATGCTGGGCGCCTCCAGCCTTTCGTGAATCAGCGGGCGCTGCGCCAGACTTCCTGCGCGCGGCCTGCTCTCACCTTCTCCCGCACGCTGGCGGTGTCGGAGCCTGCGGCATTCGCAGGACCCGGCGCATAGGCCTGGCCGTCAAAGCGTGGCGCGGGGCTGGCCTGCAGGGCGCCGCCTTCGGGCTGCAGATAGACGCCACGCGCCTGCAGGTGCGGGTGGCGGGCTGCTTCCACGGGACTGAGCACGGCGCCGAAGCAGGCATCGCTGCCCTCCAGCAATTGCTGCCAGTGCGCGCGGGGCCGGGAGGCGAACAGCGTCTGCAGCTGCGCGCGCCGCGCCGGCCAGGCGGCGCGGTCCCACTGCGGGCCCTGGAACGCTGCGGCACCGGCCAGGCCCAGCCTGTCCAGCAGCAGGGCATGGAACTGCGGCTCGATGGCGCCCACGGTGATGAAGCCGCCATCGGCACAGGCATAGGTTTCGTAGAACGGCGCACTGTCGTGGATGCTGTGGCCGCGCTCGTCGGCCACCAGGCCGCGCTGGCGCGCGTGCAGCATGAGGTTGAGCATGTGCGCCGCACCATCGACGATGGCCGCATCCACCACCGTGCCGCGCCCCGTGGCGCGTGCCTGCACGATGCCGGCCAGCAGCCCCGTCATCAGGTACATGGCGCCGCCGCCGATGTCGCCCAGCGTGGCAAAGGGCGAGACCGGCCGGGCATCGGCCGGCGCGCACCCCCACAGCGCGCCCGAGACGGCGGCATAGTTGTTGTCGTGGCCGGCAGCCTGGGCCAGCGGACCGTCCTGGCCCCAGCCCGTCATGCGACCATAGACCAGGCGCGGGTTGAGGGCCTGGCAGGCCTCGGGTCCCAGGCCCAGGCGCTCCATGGCGCCGGGCCGCATGCCTTCGATCAGCGCATCGGCATCGCGCACCAGGGCCAGCACCAGGTCACGCCCTTCGGGTGACTTGAGATCGGCGAACACCGAGCGCTTGCCGCGCGACAGCGCGGAGGCGGCTGAGGTGGCTGAGGTGGCGGCGGGTTCCGCCTCAGGCCGCACGATGGACACCACATCGGCCCCCAGGTCCGCCAGATGCATGGCGCAGAACGGCCCCGGACCAATGCCGCCAATCTCCAGCACGCGCACGCTGTCCAGCACCTTCATGGCGTCTCCGTCGAAAACAGTTCAGTCGAGTTGCAGCTGGCGGCTGGTGATCAGCGCGCCCCAGCTCTTGCGGTCGTTGTCCACCAGCTGGGTGAACTGCGCCTGGGGCATGCCGCCGGGGCGGCCGCCGAGCTCGCGGTAGCGGCGCGCCACCTCGGGGTCCCGGAGCACGGCGACAAGGCCGTCGGTGAGCTTGCGCACCACGGCGGGCGGCGTCTGCGCGGGCAGGAAGAAACCCATCCAGCCGACCTTGTCGAAGTCCTGCAGGCCCAGCTCGGTGGTGGTGGGCACGTTGGGCAGCTCGGGCTCGCGCTGCGCGCCCGTCACGGCGATGGGATGCAGCTTGCCCGCCTTGATATGCACCAGCGATGCCGTGAGGTTGTCGAACATGAACTGCGTCTCTCCCGACACGATGGCCGCCGTCGCCGGTGCCGAGCCACGGTAGGGCACATGCACCACGTCCACGCCCGTGCGATCGCGCAGCAGCTCGCCCATGAGGTGGGTGGTCTGGCCCACGCCGGCCGAGGAGAACGACAGCTTGCCCGGCGCCTGCCGCGCGGCCTTGAGCAGATCGTCCAGTGAGCGCACCGGCGATGCCTGGGGCACGACCAGCACGTTGGAAAACGAGATCATGTCCGTCAGCGCCACGAAGTCCTCGGGCCTGTAGGGCAGCTTCTTGTAGGCCGTGTAGTTGATGGCGTTGGAGCCCGTGTTGCCCACCAGCACCGTATAGCCGTCCGGCTGCGCGCGTGCCACCTGGCTGGCACCGATGGAGCCGCCCGCGCCCGGCTTGTTGTCCACGATGACGGGCTGGCCCAGCCGCTCGCCCAGCTTGAGCGCCAGCAGCCGCGCGGGAATGTCGGTGGAACCCCCGGCCGCGCCCGGCACGACCAGGGTGATGGGCCGCGTGGGCCAGGCATCGGCTGCAATGGCTGCCGTGGCGCACAGCCAGGCGGCAGCCGCCAGCGTGAGGCGTTTGAACATGGTGTTTCTTCTCCGCGCGTGTGCTGGGCCAGGGCGCTTCTCAGCGAGGACTCATGCGGATGGCACCGTCCAGGCGAATCGTCTCGCCATTGAGCATGGGATTTTCAAGAATGTGCAGCGCGGTCATCGCGTACTCGGACGGGTGGCCCAGGCGTGCGGGGTTGGGCACGGAGGCGGCCAGCGACTGGCGGATGTTGTCGGGCAGCTTGGCCAGGATGGGCGTGTCGAACAGGCCCGGCGCAATGGTGCACACGCGGATCATGCGCGTGGCCAGGTCGCGCGCGGCGACGATGGTCATGCCGATGATGCCGGCCTTGGCCGATGCATAGGGAATCTGGCCGATCTGCCCCTCATAGCCCGCCACCGAGGCCGTGAGCACGCAGGCGCCGCGCTCGCCTTGCACGGGCTCGTTGCGCGCCATGCTGGCGGCGGCCAGGCGCAGCGTGTTGAAGGTGCCGATCAGGTTCACGCGCACGATGCCCGTGTACTTGTCCAGCGAGCCCGGGCTGCCGTCTTTCTCCACCAGCCGCAGCGGCCCGCCCACGCCCGCGCAGTGCACCAGGGCGCGGAACTCGCCGAAGTCCTCGGCGGCCGCAATGGCGGCGGCCATCTGGTCGGCGTCGGCCACGTCGGCCTTCACGAAGCGCAGGCGGCTGCCGTGGCGCTGGCGGGCGGCGTCCACCATGGCCGCGCCGCGGTCCTCGTTCAGGTCCACCACCACCACGTTCAGGCCGCGTTCCAGCAGCGCCTGGGCCGATGCCTCGCCCAGGCCCGATACGCCGCCCGTCACCAGGGCCGTCATGTTCTCTTGCAGTTGCATGGATGTGTCTCCCGTGCCTGGCTCACAGGCGTTCGATGATGGTGGCGTTGGCCATGCCGCCGGCCTCGCACATGGATTGCAGGCCGTAGCGCGCGCCGCTGTCCTCCAGCGCGTGCAGCATGGTGGTCATCAGACGGATGCCCGAGGCGCCCAGCGGATGGCCCAGGGCGATGGCGCCGCCGCGCGGGTTCAGCCGCTCGGGGTCGGCGCCCAGTTCCCTCAGCTCTTTCAGCCAGGCCAGGGGGACGGAGGCGAAGGCCTCGTTGATCTCGCAGTGGTCCATCTGCTCCAGCCGCATGCCGGCCTTGGCCAGCACGCGCCGCGTGGCGGGAATGGGGGCCGTGAGCATGTACAGCGGATCGTCGCCCACCACGTCCAGCGCCACGAAGCGCGCACGCGGGCGCAGGCCCAGTTGCTGGGCGCGCTTTTCGCTCATCAGCAGCATGGCGCTGGCGCCGTCGGTCATCTGCGAGGCATTGCCCGCCGTGGTGTGCCAGCGGATCTGCGGAAAGCGCGCCGACAGCTCGTCGTTCTGGAACACGGCCTTGAGCGCGCCCAGCTTCTGCGCCGTGGTGCCCGGGCGGATGGTCTCGTCCGCCGTGAAGAGGCCGGCAGGCGTGGTGATGCCCACGATCTCGCGCTCGAAGTGCCCGGCCGACTGGGCCGCATGGGCGCGCTGGTGCGATCGCGCGGCATAGGCATCCAGTTCCTCGCGGCCCAGGCCCCAGCGCGCGGCCACGAGGTCGGCCGACACGCCCTGACCCACCAGCCCCGGCGCAAAGCGCGCATCGAAGCGTGCGCCCGTGGTGTTCTGCCCCATGCGCGAACTGCCCATGGGCACGCGGCTCATGGACTCCACGCCGCAGGCGATCACCATGTCCTGCGTGCCCGACATGATGGCCTGCACGGCAAAGTGCACCGCCTGCTGGCTGGAGCCGCACTTGCGGTCGATGGTGGTGGACGGCACATGGGCCGGCAGGCCTGCGGCCAACCAGGCCAGGCGGCCCGGCGTGCCCGCCTGCTCGCCGGCCTGGCTCACGCAGCCGGTGATCACATCGTCCACCGCGCCGGGGTCGATGCGGTTGCGCTGCACGAGCTGATCCAGCACCTGGCTGAGCAGATCGACGGGGTGGAGCTGGGCCAGGGCGCCATCGGGCTTGGCCCGGGCCATGGGACTGCGGATGGCATCGACGATGACGGGTGTGTTCATGCGGATTTAATGAGACTGGAGGTTCATGAAATGAATGATAAGTCTCGAAATTTGCATTGAACAAAGCGTTTTCCCGGATGAAAAACCGAGCGTAAACAAAAATACTTGCTGAAAACCCGATGAATTCGAGACGGCGGATTCAAAAAAGCAAAGGAGACAGGCGTGCATGACTTTCACAGTTGGGCCGATGCCCGGCCCGACCGCGTTGCGCTGACCATGGGCGACAGCGGCCAGCAGCACACGGCGGGCGCGCTGGCGCAGCGCTCGCGCGAGGTGGCGCAGTGGATGGCCGGGCAGGGCCTGGCGGCCGGCGACACGGTGGCCGTGCTGATGGAAAACCGCGTGGAGATCCTGGAGCTGGTGCTGGCCGCGCGCCTGGCGGGCCTGTACGCGGTGGTCATCAGCACCCACCTGACGGCGCCCGAGGTGGCCTACATCCTGGGCGACAGCGGGGCGCGCCATGTCTTTGCCTCGGCCGCCACGGCGACGCAGCTGCCGGCTGCGCTGGCGGCCACCGTGCATTCGGTGGACGGAGACTGCGCATCCACGGGCCTGCCGTCGCTGGCCGATGCCCTGGCCGCCTGGCGTGCGCAGGCGCCCGCGCCCATCGACCTGTCAGGCCGCCCGCTGGGGCGCGACCTGCTGTATTCCTCGGGCACCACGGGCCGGCCCAAGGGCATCAAGAAGGCGCTGCCGGCGGCGCTCTACCGCACGCAGGCCGACCCCGAATTCCTGGCCTGGCAGCGCAACATGGGCTTTGATGCCGACGCGGTCTACCTCTCGCCCGCGCCGCTGTACCACGCAGCGCCGCTGCGCTACTGCCTGCGCACGCTGGACGGCGGCGGCGCGGTGGTGATCACGGCGCGCTTCGACGCACAGCAGGCGCTGGCGATGATCGAGCGCTACCGCATCACCCACAGCCAGTGGGTGCCGACCATGCTGGGCCGCCTGCTGCAGCTGCCCGAGGAGGTGCGGCACGGCTATGACCTGTCCAGCCACCGCTGCGCCATCCATGCGGCCGCGCCCTGCCCGGTGGCCGTCAAGCAGGCGCTGCTGGACTGGTGGGGCGACATCCTGCTGGAGTACTACGCAGGCTCCGAAGGCTGCGGCATCACCCTGATCAACTCCGCCGAATGGCGCCGGCGTCCAGGCTCCGTGGGCCGCGCCAGCTACGGGCGGCTGCGCATCGTGGGCGACGACGGGCAGGAGCTGCCTGCGGGCCAGATCGGCCGCGTGTTCTTCTCGGACGTGGCGCCCTTCGCCTACCTCAACGACCCCGCCAAGACCCGCGAGGCCATCGACGAGCGTGGCTGGGCCACCTATGGCGACCTGGGCCATGTGGACGAGGAGGGCTACCTCTTCCTCAGCGACCGGCGGGCGGACCTCATCCTGTCGGGCGGCGTCAACCTCTATCCGCAGGAGATAGAGAACGCGCTGGCCACGCACCCGGCCGTGCAGGAGGTGGCCGTGGTCGGCGTGCCCGAGCCCGACTTCGGCGAGCAGCCCATGGCCGTGGTCGTGCTGCGCCAGGGCCATGCGGCCAGCGCCGAGATGGCGCGCGCCATCGTCGCCGAGGCCGGCGCCACGCTGTCGCGCCTCAAGCGCCCGCAGCGCCTGCAGTTCGTGGACGAGCTGCCGCGCCTGCCCACGGGCAAGCTGCTGCGCCGCGTGCTCAAGGACAGGCTGCGCGAGCAGCCCCACGCGGGCTTCAACCTGCGCAGCGCCTGAACGGCCCTTCACCGTCTTTCCTCACCGACAACCACCGGATACCGACCCATGCAAGACCTGACCGAGCGCTCCGTCTACCGCGAAGACCATGAACAGTTCCGCGAGCAGGCCCGCCGCTTCTTCGAGCGCGAGATCGTCCCCCACCATGCCGAATGGGAGCGCCAGGGCATCGTGCCCAAGGAGGTCTGGCGCAAGGCCGGGCGCGAAGGCCTGCTCAACCCCATGCTGCCCGAGCCCTACGGCGGCGGCGGCGACTTCGGCCATGCCGCCGTGCTGCTGGAGGAGATCGCGCGCACGGGCGCCAGCGGACTGGGCTTTCCGCTGCATTCGGACATCGTCGCGCCCTACATCCATGCCTATGGCAGCAAGGCGCAGAAGGACCGCTGGCTGCCGCGCATGGCCGCAGGCGAGCTGATCGGCGCCATCGCCATGACCGAGCCCGGCGCGGGCAGCGACCTCAAGTCCGTGCGCACCACGGCGCGGCGCGAGGGCGACCACTACGTGCTCAACGGCCAGAAGACCTTCATCACCAACGGCATCAATTCGGAGCTGGTCATCGTCGTCGCCAAGACCGCGCCCGAGATGGGGGCCAAGGGCGTGTCCCTGATCGTGGTCGAGGACGGCATGCCCGGCTTCTCCAAGGGCCGCAAGCTCGAGAAGATCGGCCTCATGGCGCAGGACACCTCGGAGCTGTTCTTCGATAACGTGCGCGTGCCGGCCGACCACCTGCTGGGCGAGGAGAACGCGGGCTTCAGGTACCTCATGCACGAACTGGCCCAGGAGCGCCTGGTGGTGGCCGTGCGCGCGGCCGCCTCCATCGAGGCCTTTTTGCACAAGACCATTGCCTACACGCGCGAGCGCAAGGCCTTCGGCCAGCCGGTGTTCGACTTCCAGAACACGCGCTTCAAGCTGGCCGAGGCCAAGGCCCAGGCCACCATGCTGCGCGTCTTCGTGGACGACTGCATCGCCCTGCACCTGCGCCGCGCGCTCGCCCCCGACCGCGCCGCCATGGTCAAGCTCAATGCCACGGCGCTGCAAAACCGCCTGCTCGACGAATTCCTGCAACTGCACGGCGGCTACGGCTACATGACCGAATACCAGATCGGCCGCGCCTGGACCGATGCGCGCATCGGGCGGATCTACGGGGGGAGCGACGAGATCATGAAGGAGATCATCGCAAGGACTCTTTGAACCCCCTGAGCCGCTGCGCGGCTTCCCCCTCTCTACTCGCTCCGCGAGGGAGGGGACGGCGCCATCGCCGCGAGGCGGCTCTTGCTCGGCGCCCCTGGCTTTGGGCCGCGCCCGTCTCAGGGGTCACGGGCGATCGGGGCGGCTGGGCTTTCGGGGGCAAGTTCCGACCGGACGCCACGGGCATGGCGGCGCGGCTACACTGCGGGCCATTCATTCGAGGGGCTGGCCGTGGCTGGTTCCTTCCCCCTGTTTTCCCTAGAGATTCCCGCCATGTCCAACGACGCCCACGAAGCCACCGCCCTGCCCGACGAGCCTGCCCTGACGCCCGAGGCGCTGGAGGAGCTTGACGATCTGCTCGACGAGCTGCGCACGCGCGGCGAGGAGATTCCGCAGTGGGAGTTCTGCGACGGTTTCCTGACGGCGCTGATCTGCACGCGCCGCGAGGTGCCGGCCGCCGAGTGGCTGCCCATGCTGCTGGGCGACGGCGGCACGCTGGAGGCGGCCGAGGGCCAGCCGCTGCCGCTGATGGAAGTGTTCAAGGACGCGGCGCAGCAGGCGCGCTTTCTGGAGCTGGTGGGCCTGCGCATGGACGAGATCCGCACCCAGTTGGACGCCGATGTGAAGACGCTGGAAGACGACCGCACCTTCCAGCCCGAGGCCATGGACATGCGCGGCGCCATCCTGTCGCTGCCCGAGGAAGAGCGTCCCGATGACGGCGAGATTCCCTCGTTCGGCCAGATCTGGGCGCTGGGCTTCATGTTCGTGGTCGAGAACTGGGCCGAGGAATGGGCCGCCCCGCGCGACAAGGAAGCCGCCGGCTGGCTCAACGAGGCGCTCAACGCCGTCGTGGCCCTGACCGAGGACGACACCGGCAAGCCCGAAGTCTGCATGTACGACGAGGACGGCCCCGCCAGCACCAGCCAGGAGCGCGTGGAGCAGTTCGGCGAGGCCATCTGGGCGCTGTACGACCTGCGCCAGATCTGGAAGAGCATGGGCCCGCGCCAGGAAACCATCGTCAAGGGCGAGCAGCCGGGCCGCAACGACCCCTGCCCCTGCGGCAGCGGCAAGAAGTTCAAGAAGTGCCACGGCGCCTGAGCGCCCGCGCCACAGGCTTTGGATGCACGGGCCATGAGACATATCGGTGAACGCATACGCGCCCGCCGCGCCGAACTGGGCATGACCCAGGGCCGGCTGGCCGAGGCGGCGGGCATCACGGCCTCGGCCGTGTCGCAGATCGAATCGGGGGCCATCCGCACCCTCAAGAACGACACCCTGGCCCGCGTGGCCCTGGCGCTGCAGACCACGGCGCTGGAGCTGACGGCGGGGCTGGAAGACGACAGCGCCCCGCTGCCCGTGGACGAGCAGCGCCTGCTGGAAAGCTACCGCGCCCTGCCTGCACCGCTGCAGGAGATCGCGCACCGGCTCATAAAAGCCTTGCGCTGATCAGCGCATTGAGGCGCTGCAAGGCGTGTGCCACGGTGGCCTGGCGCACGGCGGCGCGGTCGCCGTCAAAGCGCAGGCATTCGCTGTGCGTGGTGCCGTACACGCTCCAGCCGAACCAGACCGTGCCCACGGGCTTGGCGGCGCTGCCGCCGCCCGGCCCGGCCACGCCTGTCACGGCCACGCTGCACTGCGCGCGTGAGTGGGCGATGGCGCCTTCGGCCATGGCGCGCGCCACGGGCTCGCTCACGGCGCCGTGCTCGGCGATCAGCGCCTCGGGCACGCCCAGCAGGTCGTGCTTGGCCGCGTTGGAGTAGCTGACAAGGCCGCGCTCGAACCATTCGCTGGAGCCGGCGCGGTCCGTGCAGGCCGCAGCGATCATGCCGCCCGTGCAGCTCTCGGCCGTGGCCAGCATCCAGCCGCGCTGCAGCAGCAGGCCTGCCAGGGTTTCGACGAGTTCGTTGGATGCGTTCATGCCCGTTCCTTCAGCCGATGAAATGGCGCCACAGCGCGATGACCAGCAGCGTGCAGAAGGCGGCCACCAGGTCATCGAACATGATCCCCCAGCCGCCGCGCCAGCCGAAGCCCTTGAAGCACCGGTCCGCCCATTTGACGGGCTGGGGCTTGGCGGCGTCGAAGAAGCGGAACAGCGCAAAGGCGATGAGCTGGCCCCAGAAGCCCGTGGGCATGACCAGCCACAGCACCAGCCAGAAGGCCACGATCTCGTCCCAGACCAGGTTGCCCGGGTCGGCCACGCGCATGTGGCGCGCCGTGACCGTGCAGGCCCACCAGCCCAGGGGAATGCTGCCCGCGATCAGCAGGCCGATCTGCTGGGGCGTGAACCAGTGCTGCAGCAGCAGGAAGGACAGCCAGGCCCACAGCGTGCCCACGGTGCCGGGCGCGATGCGCCCCAGCCCCGAGCCCAGCCCCATGGCGATGAAGTGGGCCGGGTGGGACATCATGAATTCCAGCGTGGGGCGTGCCATGCCGCCCTGCGGTGGGCCTTCCGGTGGGCGCGCCGCAGAGGCAAAGGTGGGGGTAGCAGGATCGCCGGAAACCTCCGGCCGCAGCGGCGCGTCACTCATGGGGCCAGATCATAAGCGCGGCCCTGGTGCTTCACTGACGCTCTTCGACCGCCAGATCCTGCGGATGGCGGATCTGGTGGCGGGCCTCGAAGCTGGCGCTGGCGCCAGCGGCCAGCGGCTGCTGCCAGGCGATCATGCCGTTGCGGTCGTTCCAGCGCGTGGTGGCCGGCTGCGGGCTGTATTGGGACTGCACGCGGATCTGCTCGTTGCGCGAGACGGGTGCGGCGTCCACCACCTGCAGCTCGATGGCGCGGTCATGGCGGTTGTCCACCTGGAAGCGCCGCGTGACCTGGCGTTCGGTGCTGCTGCTGAGCAGGCCGCCGCTGCCGGTGGCCGAGTCCACGGGCAGGTTGCGCACGACCACCTTGTCATCGCGCCCGAAGGACAGGCCCTGGGCCAGCGCGGCGGCGTTGCCGAAGTCTAGCCGGCCCTGGCCGGCGAAGGCGCCATCGCGGAACAGGGCCACGGGGCCTGCGGGCCAGACACCGGCCGGCACGGCCAGCTGGGCCACCAGGTAGGCGGCCTCTTCCACGGCGGGCGCCGTGCGCGTGAGCAGGGTGGCCGGCAGGTTCTGCGAGCCCAGGGCCAGGGTCACGCGCTCGCTGCTGGAGGGCACGCTGATGCGGTAGGGCACGGAGAACTGCGTGGCGTAGGCGGTGTTGAGGCTGGCGACATCGAGCACCGGCAGTTCGGCCGCCTCGCCGGCCGCCCCGGGCTTGCGGGCGCGCTCCAGCATCATCGCAGGGGCCGCCGGGGCCGGCGCTGGCGGAGGGGCCATGGCGGCCACGGGGCGGGGCCGTTCCACATCCAGCGTCCAGGGATTGGGCAGGCGTGCCTGCGTGCTGCGCGAAGGCTGGCCGGTGGACAGCAGCAGCTGCACCTGGCTCCAGTCCTCGCCGCTGTTCTGGGCCACCAGGGCCAGGCGTTCGATGGCCACCGTGCCCTTGGCCGGGTCCAGCTGGGCGCGGTAGGTGGGCTGCCAGCTCGGGCCGCGCACCTGGTAGGTGAGCTGCACATTGGCATCGGCCGGGCTGGCCAGTTGCACGGTGACCTTCATCACCTGGGCATTGCCTGCGCCCGTGCGGTCGCGTTCGAGCTGCAGCGGCCTGAGCTGCTCCTGCAGCGCCTGCTTTTGCCGCAGGATCTGGTGGGCGCGCAGCGTGTTGCCACGGCTGGTGCTGCGCAGCGCCTCGGTGGCGGCGCCCAGCTGGCTGGCGGCGGGCAGGGCGGGGGCTTTGGCGTCATCGCCGGGCTTGGCCAGGCCTTGCAGGTAGTCGCCCACGAGCTTGGCGGCGGACTCGTCGGCCTCCAGCGCGGCCAACTGGTCTTCCAGCGTGCGGATCTGCTGCTCCAGCGGGCTGGCGCAGGCCTTGGAGGCCAGTTCGCGCGGCTGCGACTGCAGCTTGTAGTCGCCCAGGCGCACGCCGGCATCGGCGCTGACCTGCAGGCTCTGCGGGTCGATGGAGCCGGGCAGGCACTCGAACACCAGCTGGCGCGTGGCGGCCGTGATGCGCGCCGTGCGCTCCACCGAGGCCACGCCCGCATACAGGGTGACGCGCGCGATGGGGGCGCGGGCGATGGTGGCTTCCTGGGCTTGTGCCTGGGCCTGGACCGGGGTGCCTGCCAGCAGGAAGCAGGCGGCGGCCAGGGCAGAGAGGGCGGGCAGGGCGGAGCGTTGAACCATGGGCAGTCCTTCTCGGATGAAAGTGGTTTGGCGCGGCGTCAGGCCGCAGCGAAGTGGTCGAATGAGGTCCACCGGGGCGCCATGGCCGCTCCGTCCGGGCCGATCAGCCGCAGGCCGGGCGGGGCCTCGATGCAGCCGATGCGCGTGACGCGCGTGGCGGTGTCGCGGCCTGCGGCCTGCACGGCATCGCGCCTGTCGGCCGGGGCCGTGAAGCACAGCTCGTAGTCGTCGCCGCCGGACAGGGTGCACTGGTGCAGCAGGTCGATGGCCAGGGGCGTGTGCCGGCCGGCATCGAGCAGCGGCGTGATCAGGCGCGTGTCCAGGCTGGCGCCCACGCGGGATTGCTCGAGGATGTGGCCCAGGTCGCCCAGCAGGCCGTCGCTCACATCCAGCGCGCTGCTGGCAATGCCGCGCAGCGCCTGGCCCAGGGCCACGCGCGGCGTGGGCGCTTCCAGGCGCTGGCGCGCGGCGGCCAGCGTGCCGGGTGGCAGGGTGGTGTGGCCCAGCAGGGCTTCCAGCGCCAGGCGGGCATCGCCCAGGCTGCCGCTGACCCAGATGTCGTCGCCCGCGCGCGCGCCGCTGCGCAGCAGGGCCTGGCCGGGCGGCACCTCGCCGAAGACGGTGATGCAGATGTTCAAGGGCCCCTGGGTGGTGTCGCCGCCGACCAGCTCGCAGCCGTGGGCGTCGGCCAGGGCCAGCAGGCCGCCTGCGAAGGCTTCGGTCCAGGCCGCATCGGCGCGCGGCAGGGACAGGGCCAGGGTGAAGGCCAGCGGGCGCGCGCCGCAGGCCGCCAGGTCGGACAGGTTCACGGCCAGGGATTTGTGGCCCAGCAGGCGCGGGTCCACGTCGGCGAAGAAATGCCGGCCCTCGACCAGCATGTCGCTGGAGACGGCCAGCTGCATGCCCGGCGCCGGGGCGAGCAGGGCGCAGTCATCGCCCACGCCCAGGGCGGCGCGGCGCACGGGGCGCTGGAAGAAGCGGCGGATCAGGTCGAATTCACCCACGGTGGCGGCTTTCGGATGCGTTTGGCGATCGGGCTATTGTGCTGCGAGGTTCGTGCTGCGCCGTATCAGGTGGTCTCGCCCGCACCGGGCCGATGCTCCAGCGCCAGCGCGTGGAAGGCCTGGGCGGCCGGCGACAGGCTGCGCTGGCGCCTGCGCACCAGGTACAGGTCGCGCCGGCGGTCGGCATCGGCCAGCGGGCGCGTCACCAGGCCCGGCTGCACGAAGTGGAACAGCGCCAGGGCCGGCACCACGCTGATGCCCAGGCCCGCGCGCACCATGCCCATCACGGTGGCCAGGTGCTCCACTTCCAGCAAGGTGTTGAGGGGCGGGGCCTGCTCCTGCGATTCCAGGTACTGGCGCACGCTGCTGTGGCGGGCGAGCTGGATGAAGGGCTGGTCCCGCAGGTCGGCCATGGTCGGCGCGGGCAGGGCCGCCAGCGCATGGTCGGTGCGGCAGACCAGGTGCAGCCGGTCGGCGCAGAACCATTCGGCCTGCAGTTCCTCGGTGTCGGCGCGGATGGCGGCCAGCGCCAGGTCGGCCTGGCCCGAGGCCACCTGGGCGATGCACGATTCGGACAGCAGGTCCGACACCTGCAGCTGTATGCCCGGATGGCGCGCATGGAACAGCGCCAGCACGGGCGGCAGCCAGGCCGCCGCCAGCGAAGGCAGCAGGGCGATGGACACGCGCCCGCGCTGCAGCGCCGCCGCCTCGCGCAGGCCGTGCACGGCATCGCCCAGGTCGGCGCGTATGCGCTGCGCGGCATCGAGAAACTGCGCCCCCTCCTGCGTCAGCGCCACATGGCGCGTGCTGCGGTCGAACAGGCGCACGCCCACGCCGTCTTCCAGCCCCTTGATCAGGGCGCTGAAGGCCGGCTGCGACAGATGGCAGCGCTGCGCGGCCAGGGTGAAGCTGCTGAGCTGGGCCAGGGCGATGAAGGCATCGAGCTGGCGGGAGGAGATATTCATCTGGTTTTTGGATGAGTTGATCCGAATAATCGATTTCACAGATTAGCAGCCCTTGCCTACATTGGCCTGCATGGACCACCTGGAAAACTCCTTTGCCCCGGACAAGCCCCCGCTGTGGGTGGGCTGCGCAGCCGGCTTCTCGGGCGACCGCACCGATGCCGCCGCGCCCGTGGTGCGCGCCCTGGCGGCCAGCGGCCAGAGCGCCTGCCTGATCTTCGAGACCCTGGCCGAGCGCACGCTGGCCCTGGCCCAGCTCGCGCGCCGCGAGCAGCCCGACGCGGGCTACGAGCCCCTGCTGGAGGACCTGCTGGAGCCCGTGCTGGCCGACTGCCTGGCGCATGGCATACGCATCGTCAGCAACTTCGGTGCGGCGAATCCCGAAGGCGCGGCGCGCTGCATCCAGCGGCTGGCGCAGCGCCTGGGCCTGCGCGTGCCGCGCATCGCCGTCGTGCATGGCGACGACGTCAGCGGCCCGGCGTACCGCGGGGCGCTGCGGGCCGCGCTGGGCGCGGAGTTTCCCGAGGATTCGCTGGTCAGTGCCAACGCCTACATCGGCGCGCGCGCGATTGCCGAGGCCCTGCAGGCCGGCGCCGAGATCGTGGTGGCCGGCCGTGTGTCCGACCCCTCGCTGACCCTGGGGCCGGCCATGGCGCATTTCGGCTGGGCCTGGGGCGACTGGGACCGCCTGGCGCGCGCCACCATGGCCGGCCACCTGCTGGAATGCGGCGCCCAGGTCACGGGCGGCTACTTCGCCGACCCGGGCTTCAAGGACGTGCAGGGCCTGGCGCGGCTGGGCTATCCCATCGCCATCATCGAGCCCTCGGGCGACTGCACCATCACCAAGCCCGAAGGCACGGGCGGCCTGGTCAGCGAACGCACGGTCAAGGAACAACTGCTGTACGAGGTGCACGACCCGGCCGCCTACCTGACGCCCGACGTGGTGGCCGACCTGTCCGAGGCCGAGGTGCACCAGGTGGGGCCTGACGCCGTGCGCCTGAGCGGCGTGCGCGGCCATGCGCACAACGGCCACTACAAGGTCAATGTCTGCCATGCCTCGGGCTGGCTGGCCGAGGGCGAGATCTCCTATGCCGGCCCACGCGCCCTGGAGCGCGCCCGGCTGGCCGGCGAGGTGCTGCGCGAGCGCCTGGGCGGCGAGGCCGCAGGCGACCTGCGCCTGGACTGGATCGGCGTGGCCAGCGTGCTGGGCGACGACGCCGGCCGCTGGCGCGACGCGCAGCCGGCCAGCGCAGCCGCCCCCAGGACGTGCGCCTGCGCGCCGCCTGGCTGCGCCCCACGCAAACCGAGGCGCGGCGCCTGCCGCGCGAGGTCAATGCGCTGTACACCTGCGGGCCGGCCGGCGGCGGCGGCGTGCGCACGGCGCTGCGCGCGCGGCTGGGCACGGTGTCCTGCCTGCTGGCGCAGCAGAGCGTCGCCACCGGATGGAAGTGGGCCGAGGGAGAGATCGACAAAGGGGTCGATAAAGGGGTCGAGAAAGAGGCCGGGGAGCACGCCGCATGAACACACTGCAGACCACGATGCCCGTCACCGTGCCGTTGTACCGCCTGGCGCACGGGCGCACGGGGGACAAGGGCAACCGCTCCAACATCAGCCTCATCGCCTGGAATGCCGCCTGCTGGCCCGTGCTGGTGGAGCAGATCACCGAAGAGCGCGTGGCCGCGCACTTCGCCGCCCGGCGCCCTGCGCGCGTGCAGCGCTTCGTGCTGCAGCGCCTGCAGGCCATGAACTGGGTGCTGGACGCGGTGCTGGACGGCGGCGTCAACGACGCGCTCAACCTCGACAGCCACGGCAAGGCGCTGTCGTACTGGCTGCTGCAGATGCAGGTCCACATACCGGCCTCGCTGCTGCCCCACCTGGCGCCGGAGTAGCCGGCAGGACCTGCCCGTCACACATTCATCACAACAAAGGAGACAGACATGAACTTTTCGCAGAACCTTCCCCGCCGCCATGTGCTCGCGCTGGCCGCCTGCGCGCTGGCAGCCGCCGCCGCACCGGCGCTGGCGCAGGACTATCCGTCCAAGCCCATCACCTTCGTCGTGCCGTTTGCGGCCGGCAGCGCCACCGACCAGCTGGCACGGGCGCTGGGCCAGGCCGTGACCACGGCGACCAAGCAGGCCGTGGTGGTCGAGAACAAGGGCGGCGCCAGCGGCATGATCGCGGCCCAGCAGGTGGCGCGCTCGGCGGCCGATGGCTACACGGTGCTGATCACCACCAACACCACGCATGCGGCCAACCAGCATCTGTACAAGAAGCTGCCCTATGACGCGGTCAAGGACTTCGCGCCCGTGGCCGGGCTGGGCAAGGGCGGCCAGGTGCTGGTGGTGCGCGCCGATGCGCCGTACAAGAACGTGGGCGACCTGCTGGCGGCGGCGAAGAAGCAGCCGGGCAAGCTGTCGTTCGGCAGCGGCAGTTCCTCCAGCCGCGTGGCCGGTGAAATGCTCAAGCAGCTGGCCGGCGTGGACCTGATGCACGTGCCCTACAAGAGCAATCCGCTGGCCATCACCGACCTGCTGGGCGGCCAGATCGACCTGATGATCACCGACACCTCCACCGGCGTGCCCCAGGTCAAGTCGGGCAAGCTGCGCGCCCTGGGCTACTCCACCACCAAACGCAGCCCGCAGCTGCCCGAGGTGCCCACGCTGGAGGAAGCCGGCGTCAAGGGCTACGACATGGGCTACTGGTTCGCGGCCTACGCGCCCGCTGGCACGCCCGAGGCCGTAGTGGCCCGTCTCAACCGCCTGCTGTCCGACGCCGTGCACAGCGCGGGCGCCAAGTCCTTCTTCGAGATGTCCGGCTCCGAGGGCTGGACCGCAACGCCCCAGGAGCTGGCCGCCTTCCAGGCGGGCGAGACCCAGAAGTGGGGCCAGGTGATCAAGGCCGCCGGCATCCAGCCCGAGTAGGCCGCTCCCCGCTCTCCCGTTCCCTTTCTTTCCGAACCGTCCTAGGCCGCCGCAATGCACGGCGGCCAGGGCGGAGCCTTGCCTGTGCCATGACCCCAAGGAGACAACATGCACATCAGATCCACCCATCCACTGGCCCTTGCCCTGGCCGCATCCGGCCTGCTGACCGCCTGCGGCGGCAGTGACTCGCCCGCCGGCTCGCAGGCGCCTCGCATGCAGTTGAGCATCAGCGCCACCGAGGACTTTGCCGGCAGCTACGGCAGTGTCGGCGCCTATGAGAAAGTGACCGGCGTGCTGCGCGGCGAGCTGGACCCGTCCGACCCGAAGAACGCCGTGATCCAGGACCTGGCGCTGGCGCCCGTCAATGCGCGCGGCATGGTCGAGTACAGCACCGACTTCGTCATGCTCAAGCCCAAGGACATGTCCAAGGCCAGCGGCGTGCTGCGCTATGACGCGCCCAATCGCGGCAACATCCTGACCATGCCAAACCCCACGGCCACGCCCGGCGATGCGGTCTACCTGGAGCGCGGCTATGTGCTGCTGTACTCGGCCTGGCAGGGCGACGTGCCCAAGTCCACGCCCGCGCGCCTGACGGTCACCGTGCCCGTGGCCCGCAACAAGGACGGCAGCAGCATCACGGGCAGCTACCGCACCGAGCTGGTCCCGGCCGCCGCCGTGCCCTCCATGACCCTGCCCGGCGGCGTGTTCAACGGGACCATGATCCCCTACGAGCCCGCCAGCCTGGACAACACGCAGGCCGGCTACTCGCTCACGCGCCGCATCAACGAAACCGATGCGCGCCAGACCGTGCCTGCGGGCGACTGGAAGTTCGCCAGCTGCGATGCCGCCGCCAATCCCTTCCCCGGCACACCCAGCGCCACCAATGTCTGCCTGAAGGGCGGGTTCGATCCGCAGTACCTCTACGAGCTGGTCTACGTGGCCAAGGACCCCAAGGTCATGGGCGTGGGCCTGGCGGCGCTGCGCGATACGGTGAGCTTCTTCCGCGCCAAGGCGGCCGACGCCGACGGCAAGGCCAACCCGCTGGCCGGGCGCATCACGCACACCATCGGCCAGGGCACCTCGCAGTCGGGCAATGCCATGAAGACTTTCCTGCACCTGGGCTTCAACCAGGCGCTCGATGGCGGCAAGGTCTTCGACGGCATGTATGCCCATGTGGCCGCGCGCCAGACCAACATCAACACGCGCTTCGCCGTGCCCGGCGGCGGGGGCGGCCTGCGCACCGACCACACGGCCTTCGGACAGACCGCGCCGCGCGGCCTGGACAAGGACTACAGCGACGAGGTCAGCGGCCGCCAGGGCGGCGTGATGAAGCGCTGCGAAGCCAGCAACACCTGCCCCAAGTTCTTCCTGGGCCTGTCGGGCACGGAGTTCTGGCAGCTGCAGGGCTCGCCCGTGCTGACCGATGCCAATGGCCTGCGCGACATCGCCCAGCCCGCCAATGCGCGCATCTACTACTACGCCAGCACCCAGCACGGCGGCGCAGGCGGCACGGCCAGCATCGGCTATGCGCCCACGCGCAATGTCTATCCGGCCGGCACCGTGGTGCACTTCAACGACACGTTCCGCGCGCTGTTCATCGCGCTGGAGGACTGGGTGGTGCGCGGCACCGAGCCGCCAGCCAGCCAGGTGCCCAGGCTGGCCGACGGCACCCTGGTGCGGCCCGACAAGCTGGTCTTTCCCGCCATGAAGGGCCTGAGCTGGAGCGTGGGCGGCGTGCAGACCGCCATCCCCGAGTTCCGCTACCTGGCGCGCCACAACGGCTTTGCGCTGCTCGACTTCGGCCCGCAGTACGTGCCGCAGGACGAAAGCGGCATCGCCACGCTGCAGCCGCCGCGCGCCACGGGCAAGGACTACGCCATCCTCGTGCCCCAGGTCGATGCGGCCACCGGCCTCACGCGCGCAGGCATCCGCAGCGTGGAGGCGCGGGCGCCGCTGGGCACCAGCATGGAGTTCAACTACGTGGCCACGCCGGGCATCGTGGACCTGTCCAACCTCACGGGCAGCTTCATCCCCTTCCACAAGACGCGCGCGGCGCGGCTGGCGGCCGGTGACGGGCGGCCTTCACTGGAGGAGCTGTATGTCGACCAGGCCGGCTACGTGAGCGCCGTCACGGCCGCGGCCCAGGACCTGGTGCGCCAGCGCCTGCTGCTGCAGCGCGACGCCGACGCGCAGATCACCGCCGCGCGTGCGGCGGCGGTACTGCCTTGAGCCTGCGCTGAACGCAGGCCTCAGACGGCCTGGCCGCGAAAGCGCATGGCCGCCTGGCGCGAGACCTCGGCCAGCAGCTGCTCGCTGCGCTGGCGTTCGCGCAGCCAGCGGGCATCGTTGCTGCCGGCGGCCACGTCGCTGCGCAGCAGATGCAGGGCGGGCGCAGCGCCATGGCGGGCCGCGTAGTCGGCCACGGCATCCATGGTCTTGAGGATGTGGTCGGCCAGCGGCATGTGCTCGCCCGTGGCCGGGTCCACGTACACGGCCTCCAGGCCGAAGCGGCAGGCCTGGAAGCGGTTGTAGGTGTAGACCAGGTAGTCGTCTTCCACGGGCGTGAAGGGCTGGGTGTCCATGAACCAGGCAGCCAGCGCCTGCACGTAGCCGGACAGGGCGGCTGCGCGCTCGATGGTCAGCGGCGTGTCGAACACGCGGATCTCGATGGTGCCGAACTCGGGCTTGGGCCGGATGTCCCAGTAGAAGTCCTTCATGCTCTTGACCACGCCCGTGCGCGTCATCTTGTCGAAGTACTGCTCGAACTCGCTCCAGTGCAGCACGCAGGGCGCGCGGCCCGACAGCGGAAAGGCGAACACCGAGTTCAGCCGCGCCGAGTCGAAGGCCGTGTCATGGCCCTGAACATAGGGGCTGGAGGCCGACAGCGCAATGAAGTGCGGGATGTAGCGCGACATGCGGTGCAGCATCAGCAGGGCCGCGTCGGCGTCGGGGCAGCCGATGTGCACGTGCTGGCCGAAGATGGTGAACTGCTTGGACAGGTAGCCGTACAGCTGCGAAAGCTCCTGGAAGCGCGGCTTGTCGTAGATGCGCCGCTCATGCCACTGCTGGAAGGGGTGGGTGCCGCCACCCACCACGGCGATGTTGAGCTTGTCGGCGCTTTTGACCAGCGCATCGCGGATCTGGCTGAGCTGGCCCAGCACCTCCGAGGCCGAATGGCAGACGCTGGTGGAGATCTCGATCATGCTGTTCGTCATCTCGGGCACCACGCTGCCGGGCAGCGGGTTCTTGAGCATGAGGCGCAGCATGTCCTCGGCGTAGGGAGCCAGGTCGTAGTCGTGGGTGTTGACCAGCTGCAGTTCCAGCTCCACGCCCAGGGTCAGCGGTTCGGACGAGTTGAAGGCTTCAAGACTCACGTTCATCTCCTGCGGTATTCGTGCGGCTCAGCGGCTTCCAGGGACGGGAGCTTTCGCCGGAGCGGTAGATGGCCACGGTGGCCAGGGCGGCGCCCAGCACCTCCATCACCAAAATGGTGGGCAGGGCCACGCCTGCGATCTGCGCGCCCAGCTCGGGCGCGGCGGCCACGAACTGCGAGGCGATCAAAAGCGCCACCGACGACATGGGCGCCATCGCGCAGCCCACCCAGAAGGCCTGGCGCCAGTTGGCGCCCGTGCCCACATTGCCCACGGCCACACCCATGGTCTTGGCGACCAGGCGTGCCAGGATCACGGCGCCCACCACGCCGGCCACCGGCGCGCTCCAGTCGGCCTGTGCGGCCACGGTGGAGACCAGCACGAACATCAGCATGGTCAGCAGCGAGGCCGCCGTGCCCAGCTGGCGGGGCCAGGCCCAGGGGCGCGGGTTGAACTGCTTGAGCAGGATGCCGCCCAGCAGCGCCGCCAGCGGCGCCGAGCCGCCCAGGTACGAGGCCACGGGCACGCTGGCCGAGATCAGGGTGAGAAAGAGGATGGAGGTGTTCTCGCTGGCCGGGCTCATGAAGCGCAGCGCCAGGCGCATCAGCACGGCCAGCACCAGGGCCACGGCCACCGAGACGCCCAGCACCACCAGCACCGGCATGATCGAGGCCACGAAGCCCGCCTTGGGCTGCGTCAGCATGCCCGCCTTGGCGCTGCCCAGGGCCAGCGCATACAGCGTGGACAGGGTGGCCAGCACCAGGCCGCGATCGGTCACGGCGCCTGCGGCACGCATGTCGGCCACCACGCGCGTCAGCACCAGGGGCGAGGCCGCCATGGCCACCAGGGCCAGCGGCCCGGCCACTTCGGGGGCCACGCCCAGCCAGCCCAGCACCAGGGAGACCAGCACATAGGTCAACGCGGATTCGGCCACGCTTTGCACCAGCACCATGGGGTTGTGGCGGAACCAGCGCAGCGTGATGCGCCCGCCGCATTCGAACAGCACGATGGCCACGCCCAGCTCCAGCAGGAACAATCCCGTGCCCTGCAGCGGCCAGGCGGTATTGGCGCCAAAGCCGATCAGCCCGGCAATGCCGCCGACCAGCGAATAGCCGACCACCTTGGGCAGGGCCGCATGGCGCTGGCAGGCGTAACCCACCATGGTGGCCACGGCCAGCAGCAGGGACCATTGCACCGTGGCCAACCCGGCCGATGGCCGCAGCCACGGTTCCCAGAAGCTCAGCATGTCATTCATAAGCGAGGTCCTTTGCGCGAGCCAGTGGCCCGCAAGCGAAGCTCCGCAGGGCCTTCCCTGCGGCGCGGGCAAGCCCGCGTCCCGTGCGCTTGGCACGGGGACACTTCGTTGGCGATCCACTGGCGTGACTGCCGGGCTGCAAGGCCGGGCGGGCACGCCAGCACGTGGGTTCCGCGTGGTTCCCGAGGTCCCGCAGGCTCAGGGGCGGAAGAAACTCAGCGGCGCTGTGCGCAGACGGCGGCGGATGGCCGAATAGATGCGCGAGCGGTCGACTCCGCTGACATTGTGTGCCCTCATCGCAACGCGGAATGCCAGATAAAAGCTGACAGTGACATTCAACGCGCCATTGACCGGCAGTAGGGCAACCGCCCACCAGAACATGTCGGAGTGCAGCACCTGCCAGCCCAGGGCCGCCATGGCGGCACCGATCTGGCCTGCCGACAGCGTGACGTGGCGCACCTCCAGCCCCAGGCCGAAGAAGGCAGCGAATGCGGGAACCAGGCCCAGCATCATGCCCAGCGAGACGTTGGCGGCAAAGCCCGAAATGTTCTTGCGCCAGAAATGCGCCCAGCGGTCGGCGCGCTTGGCACCCAGCCAGCGCGTGATGCCGGGGTTGTAGCGGATCACCGAGTCCAGCCGGCGCAGCACGAACCAGTTCTCCGCCCAGCCCGCGATCAGGCTGCTGGCGAACAGCAGCACGCCCGTGAAGGCCGCGAACAGCGGCGACATGCCCAGCAGGCTCAGCGAGTCGAGCACGGCAATCGCATGCGGCCCGTCGATGGGCGTGTGGCCGAACAGCTGGGCATAGCCCAGCGACAGCAGCAGCACCATGGGCAGCACCACCAGCACGTTGCCCAGCACCGCCGCCACCTGCGAGCGCACCAGGTGGGCGACCTCGTCCACGAACTCCTCGATGGCCTCGCTGGCGCGCAGGTCCTTGAGCTTGGCGGCCATGGCCGGTGCCGTCATGGCCGGCTGCTTGGTCGCCACCGTGAAGTGCAGCAGCTGGATCAGCACAAAGCTGATGGAGTAGTTGATGCCCGCCGCCAGCCCGCCCCAGAACGCCGACAGCCCCAGCGCGTATAGCGCGAACTTCAGCAGCGTGGTGAAGGCCATCACGAAGCCGCCGCCGGCGGCCTTGGTTGCCATGGACAGGTATTCGCGGCCGGTGCGCGTGATGTAGTGCTCGCCCGTCTCGGCGCTGCGCTCGGCCACCTTGGCCGCCAGCAGCGAGGTGTTGGTGGACAGCAGCGCGCGCAGGCTGCGCCGCTCGATGCCCACGGACACCAGGTTGGCCAGCAGGTCGGCCGTCTCGGTGGCGCGGTTGTCGGCCACAAGGCAGTCCAGCAGCCGCCTGACGCGCAGGATGCGCGCGCGCAGCTGGCGCAGGCGGAACACCAGGCCCACCGAAATCCCTTCGGACTCGAAATGTGTGTAGACCGATGTCACGGCCGCACGGCAGGCATCCAGGCGCTCGCGCAGCCGGGCCTCGGCCGCATCGCGCCGGTCATTGGTGCGCAGCGCGTGCATCACCTCCACGCGCAGGCTTTCGGCGTCGTGGATCAGGGCGTGGAAGGGCTGGTCGTCGCGTGCCTGCTCGTCCATGCGCAGGCGCAGTTCGGGCGAGAAGCCCGTGGACAGGATCTGCCCCGTGCAATAGGTGATGGAGCCCAGCAGGCTGTTCTGCCAGAAGCTGCTGCCCTGGCCCTCGCTGCCATCGGTCAGCAGCAGTGCGATGCGTTCGAGCAGCGGCGCCTCCAGCGCGTGCAGCCAGCGCGCGTCGAATTCGTCGGGCATGGCCAGCATGAACAGCTCGGAAGCATCCACCGTCTCGGGCGTGCTGGGCAGCAGCTTGTAGCGTGCGCGCTCGGACAGCTCGCTGAACATGTTGGTGCGCGGCGCAAAGCCGAAATCGGCCAGCAGCGCCGTGATGTCCACGGTGTCGATGAAGCGCAGCCACCAGGCATGCAGGCGCTGGCGCACGGCCGGGTCGGCCTCCACGGCCTCCACCAGCAACTGCACACGCTGCACGGCGCCGTCCACCGACGGCTTGGGCGCGCGCACCCACTCCAGCAGGTGGATCAGCCAGATATGGCGGTGCGCGAGGTCGGCCTCGGGGTCGAGTGCGGCCAGAAGGCCGGGCAGGTCTTGGGTGATTCGCTTCATGTAGGGGTCTTGCGGCAGGGCGGAAGACTAGCGCCTCCCCCGAGGAACGCGCTCAGTGCAGCACGCGGTTGTCAGGGTCTGGAAAGCTGTCGCCGCCAGCGCCCGACTGCAGATGAAAGCGCGGGATGGGGCACTCGAAGACTTCGCCCTCGTGGCTGATGCACAGATAGCTGCCCTGCATGCTGCCGTTGGGCGTGCGCAGCTGGCAGCCGCTGGTGTACTCGAAGGTCTCGCCGGGCTGCAGCAGCGGCTGGCGGCCGATCACCCCCAGGCCCTTGACCTCTTCGACATGGCCCAGTTCGTTGGTGATGATCCAGTGGCGCGCGATCAACTGGCCCGGCACCTGGCCGGTATTGGTCACGGTGATCGTGTAGGAGAAGGCGTATACGCCCGCCGCTGGAGCGGATTGCTCTGGCAAAAAGGCGGGGCGGACCTGGACCTGGAACTCGTTCATGGGCATGGCGGCAATGGTAACTGCCCGCAATGTACCGGCTTGCGAACGTCCCCACGCGCCGCCGCCCATGGCTTTGTGCCGTCGCTGGTGCCGGCATGGGCTAGCTGCGACAATCGCAGGCCATGAGCCCCACCTACCGCATCGCCCCCTCCATCCTGTCTGCCGACTTCGCCCGTCTGGGTGACGAGGTCAAGAATGTGATCGCCTCCGGCGCCGACTGGATCCACTTCGACGTGATGGACAACCACTACGTGCCCAACCTCACGTTCGGTCCCATGATCTGCGAGGCCCTGAAGCCCCATGCGAAGACGCCCGACGGCCAGCCCGTGCCCATCGACGTGCACCTGATGGTCTCGCCCGTGGACGAACTGGCCACGGCCTTCGCCAAGGCCGGCGCCGACTACATCAGCTTCCACCCCGATGCCACGGCCCACGTGCACCGCAGCATCCAGAACATCCGCGCCCAGGGCGCCAAGCCCGGCCTGGTGTTCAACCCCGCCGCCCCGCTGGACGTGCTGGACTGGGTCATCGACGACATCGACCTCATCTTGCTGATGAGCGTGAACCCCGGCTTCGGCGGCCAGAGCTTCATCGACAGCACGCTGCGCAAGATCGAGGCCGCGCGCAAGCGCATCGAGGCCAGCGGCCGCGACATCCGCCTGGAAGTGGACGGCGGCATCAAGGAAACCAACATCCGCCGCGTGGCCGATGCCGGTGCCGACACCTTCGTGGCCGGCAGCGCCATCTTCGGCAAGCCTGACTACAAGGCCGTGATCGACGCCATGCGCGGCGCCCTGGCGGCCTGAGCTTCGGCCTGCCTCCAGCAAAAAAGGGCCCGCGAATTGCGGGCCCTTTTCGTTGCTGCGTCGAGTTGCGTTGAGTTGGATTTTGCGCAGCGCAGGCCGCAGCGACGCGGCCCCTTCAGCCGCCTCGCTCGTGCTCTGCGGGCATGACGAAGATGCTGCGGCCCTGCGTGTCGAAACCGGGCGGCGCAAAGCGCGCCACCGGCACATGGTTGTGCTGGATGGAGCTGACCTTCCACGCGAATGTCCTGCCCTTGCTGGTGAAATTGAGGGTTTCGCCGCAGGTGACGTTGATGGGCGCCTTCTGAGACAGATCGACGCTACGGTAGGAGCCTGCAGGCGCGGGCGAGCCGTAATGCGATTGACCGTTGGGAAAAGTGTCCGCATGGGCCATTGGGCAGGCAAGAAAAATGCCAGAGATATACAGGGCATTGATATTTTTCATGAAATGCTCCTTGGCGGAAATGGGATTTTCAATTCAAACGGAACATGGATGGCAGGCCGTGGCAATGGTTTGGCGAATGCGGTAAAAGGGTATTGCCCGGCCTGCCGCCAGTGGTTTTGCATCGCTGGCGGGAATAATCCTGGAAAGGACATCAGAAGCTGTGGCGTATGCCCACTTCCGCACCCGTTGACGTGCCCTTGGGCGCAAGCCCGGGTGCACCGCCCGACAGGGCGAAATTCGCATTGCCCTTGTTGGATATGCGGGCCACGGTTCCATACAAGGCCGTGCGGCGCGACAGATCATGCACATAGCCAATGGCATATTTGTTCGCATCGCTGTCATTGAATGCCACCGGACCCTTGCGCGAATCGGTACGCACATAGGAGGCGCGGAGATGGCCGCTGCCCACGGGAACCGTCATGCCCAGCAGCCAGCGGTCCTCGGAGCCCAGGGTGCTGCTGCCGTAGGTGCCGAAAGGCAGGTCCTCCCGCTGGAAGTGGCCCATTAGCTTGGCGAAACCGAAGTCGTACGAGGCGCCCGCGCCATACTGCTTGAACTTGGTGCCGGCGGCGCCGATGTCGGTCGTGCCATAGGACAGCGACAGGCTCAATGGACCGTTTTCGTAGTGCACCCGGCCTGCCACGTGGCGGCCCACGTTGCTCGATGGGTTCTCGTCCATGGCGTACATGAATTCCGCACGCAGGCCCCAGAGGCTGGGCGAGAGGTACTGGATCGCGTTGTCCCGGCGGTAGTAGGACGGTGAGAAGCCGTCCGGCATGCGGCTTGTCACGGCCGAACCCGCCAGTCCGATCACGCCGAACGGATCGTATTTGTAGGTATGTGCCGAAGCCGGCGAAAGGTCGCGGCCCAGGCGCACTTCGCCGAAACCTCCCGACAGGCTCACGGTGGAACGGCGCTGGAAGAACTTGCCCGTGGAGCTGAACGTGCCCGTGTCGGCATTGACGTCCGACTCCAGCCAGAACCCGGCCCTCAGTCCGCCGCCCAGATCCTCGTCGCCGCGAAATCCCAGCCGCCCGGAGGCCAGGCCGCTGTTGTTCATGGTCAGGTTGCCAGGCAGGTCGCTGTTCCTCACGTAGCGCGCATTGACGTCTACGATGCCGAACAGGGTGATGGATGACTGGGCGCTGGCCGCCAGCGAAATGACGGGCAATGCTGCCGCCAATATGCGATTGAATTTCATGCCTGATCCTTGTATTGAATGGTGGATTCCATGCGCATCCATTTTCAAAACGGATGCTGTGGTAAATACTAGAATCCGCAGGCGATCGCATTCGGTCTTGAAAAGAAATGGGCAGGGCATGGCAAGCCATTCACAGGCTTTTCGTGCAAAACCTGTTCCACCCCGCCAACACCAGACGGGAGGGGCTGCCATTCATGGCAGTTACCTTTCTTCAAAATGTCTTGAATGTCACTTTGCTGTCGGGTGTATGGATGTTGGGCATTGATAGCATTCAGGGGATTGACTCCGGTGAAATAAAAATAATCCGTGTCGTATCTCTGATGCGGCTGTGGGTGGGTATTGAAAGATAGGCGGGGGGACAGAAAATGCGTCGCGAGGATGTCAAGCTGAGGATGCTGGCAAGAAGAGGGGACACGGGGGCCAGGCTTCAGCTCGGGGAGGCCTATCTGGCAGGGGGTCCGGGCGTGCCCAGAAGCATTTCCGTGGGGCTCGGCTACCTGCAGGCCGCACTGCCCCAGGCCAGGCGCCAGGCCTCGGTCTGCATGGCCCTGCATCTGCCGCTGAGGCAGTTGCTGGAGCACGGGCTGCTGGAGCCTTTGAGGATCGCTGCGCAGTACGAGGATGTCGGGCGCCAGAAGCTCGCCGCATGGCATCTCATCCGGGGGGAACTCGATCTGGCGCTGGAATGCCTGGGCCGGTGCAGCGCTTCCCTTCCGTGCCACGGGGCAGGCGGCGCATCCGCGCTCACCTGCGGCGAGTTGCTGCAGGTCCTGCAGATCCTGCGCGCCGTCCAGCCGCAGGACATTGCCGAGGTCATGGCCAGCGAAGCCCGCCAGGCCATGGCCATGGGCCAGTCGCCACGCGCAGTGCAGATGCTGGAGCTCCTGGGCGATCTGCCCCATGCCGCTGCCTGTCCCGCCATACAGCAGCTGATCGCCGACCTGGTTCACCAGGCGGAGGTGGCAGGCCATGGCCTGGGGCGGCTGGCGGTGGGCTGGATAGAAAGCAGCCTGGAGCGCTGCGCCGCCGATGGCGACCTGCGCGCCTGCCATGCGCTGGGGCGGGCGCTTTCCGGCCAGTCCTGCGCGCACCTTGCGCCAGACAACCTCGTGCACGCGCAGAACCTGCGCAAGGCGGCCGCCCTGCTGCTGCGCGCCGCCGATGGCGGCATCGCCATCGCCTGGCTGCACCTGTTTCGCCTGTGTTCCGACTACCGCAGTTCGGTGGCCAATCCCACGCTGGCGCGCTTTTGCCTGGAGAAGGCGGCGCGGCACGGGCTGGCGGAGGCCCAGCGCCGCCTGGGTGCGCTGGTGCTGCGTGACGCCACACGCATCGAATCCATGGAGCAGGGCGTGGCCCTGCTCCATGCCGCGGCTGCCAAGGACGACGAGCAGGCCAGGCTGCTGCTGCGCTCATTGCTGCTGCCCGTGGACGGGGGCGACGAGGAGGCGCTCACGGCCATCGAGGCGGTGCGGCCCGATGCACCGCGGCTGGCCATGCGACTGCGCCTGGCGCGGGCGTTCGGGCTCACCAAGCAGGAGGCGCTGTCGGTCGATCCCTTGACCGCCATGCGGCCCTGGGGCCTGGTGGTGGGCCACAACCCCTTTGTGGCAAAGGCTCGGCTGTGCGAGCCCCGAGCCGTGCCCGCGACCACGCCCGAGGCCCGCTGCTGCCTGGAGCAGGCCGCTTTCCTGTTCTCGGCGCAGCGCCAGGAATCCCTGGTGCCGGAAGGATCGCTGCGGGCACGTTCGCTGCAGTTGCGGCGCTTGTTCCACCGGCTGCAGATCAGCGAAACGGTCTTTTTCGCCTCCGCCTCCTCCCGGCAGCGCGAGGCCATCCGCGTCGGCACGAAATGGGCCCGACGGCAGCAGCAGATGCTCAGGCAGGTGCTGGCCTGAGCCTTGCCGTGCGGTCAAAGGAGCGAGCATGAAGATCCTGATCGTGGATGCCCACCCGCCGTCGGCGCAGTACCTGTGCCAGGGCCTGTGCCAGGACGGATTCAACGTCGATGTCGTGCATGACGGTCTGCAGGGCCGCAACCTGGCACTGAGCCGCGCCTACAGCCTGCTCGTGCTGGATCTGGACCTGCCTGGCCAGAGCGGGCGTGCGGTCCTGCAGACCCTGCTCCAGGCGGGCGACACGCCCACCATCGTGGTCACCGCAAACGACAGTCTGGAGGACCAGGTGTTCTGCCTGCAGAACGGCGCCGATGACTACCTGGTCAAACCCGTCAGGTTGCCGGTGTTCCTGGCCCGTGCACGGCTGCGGATGCGAGGCTCTGCCGGCCAGGAGGGCCTGCGCCTGACATTGGCGGATCTGGTGCTGGACCTGTCGAAAAAGCGGGTCGAGCGTGCCGGCCGGCGACTGGACCTGACTCGCCAGGAATTCGCCGTGCTGTGGCTGCTGCTGCAGCGCCAGGGCGATGTGGTCACGCGCGCCGAACTGGTGCAGCAGGTCTGGAGCCTGCCCGTCGATGCGCTGAACAACGTGGTGGATGTGGCGGTGTGCAGGCTGCGCAGCAAGCTCGATGATCCCTATGCGGTCAAGCTGCTGCACACGGTGCGCGGCATGGGCTACTTGCTGGCGTTGCGCGACGGGGATCCGGCCAAGCAGCCCTGATCTGCCCTGCTCTGCTCTGGTACGCCCTGGTGCGCCCGCCGCCACAACGCCGGGCGTTCAGCCCAGCCACCGACGGATGCGCCCCGCCAGCGCCTGGGCGCTGATGCCGTAGCGCTCATGCAGCGTGGGCAGGGCGCCCGCATCGAGGAAGGCGTCCGGCAGGCCCGCCAGCCGAAAGCGCGCGGGCCGCACATCGCGCTCCAGCAGGGCGCCGGCCACGGCCTCGCCCAGGCCGCCCACCACCGAATGGTTCTCCGCCACCACCACCAGGCGCGGCCCGCTGGCCACGGCCTGCACGATGGCCTGCACATCCAGCGGCTTGATGGTGGCGCAGTGCAGCACGGCGGCGCCCACGTTGTCGGCGGCCAGCAGCTGGGCGGCCTCCAGCGCGCGCATGGTCATGAAGCCGCTGGAGATGATGAGCACCTCGCGGCCCTCGCGCAGCATCTTCGCTTTGCCCAGCTCGAAACGGTAGTCGTACTCGTCCAGCACCAGCGGCACGTTGCCGCGCAGCAGCCGCATGTAGACGGGGCCGCGGTGCGCCGCGATCTGGGGCACGGCCTGGGTGATGTCCAGCGCATCGCAGGGGTCGACGATGGTCAGCCCCGGCACGGCCCGCATCATGGCCAGATCGTCCGTGGCCTGGTGGCTGGGGCCGTAGCCCGTGGTCAGGCCGGGCAGGGCGCAGCAGATCTTGACGTCCAGGTTCTCCTCGGCAATCACCTGGTGGATGAAGTCATAGGCCCGCCGTGTGCCGAAGACGGCATAGGTGGTGGCAAAGGGCGTCAGCCCCTCCTTGGCCATGCCGCCGGCGGCGGCCATGAGCAACTGCTCGGCCATGCCCATCTGGAAGAAGCGCTCGGGGTGGGCCTGGGCGAACAGGTGCAGGTCGGTGTACTTGGCCAGGTCGGCCGTCATGCCCACCACATCGGGCCGGCTGGCGGCCAGCTCCACCAGGGCCTTGCCGAAGGGCGCGGCCTGCACGCGCTGGCCCTCGGCGGCGATGGAGGCGATCATGGCCGAGGTGGTCGGCCGGGGCTTGGGGGTGGCAAGAGGCATGTTCATGGCAGGGCGGGCTCCAGGGGTTGCGATGCGTCCAGGATGGCGATGGCCTGCTGCCACTCGGGCGGATCGACGCGGATGAAATGGTTCTTCTCGCGCTGCTCCAGGAAGGGCACGCCCTTGCCCATCAGCGTGTCGCAGAGGATGACGCGGGGCCGGTCCTCGGCCAGCGCCCGCGCCGCGTCGAAGGCCTGCACCACCTGGGCCAGGTCGTTGCCGTCCACGCGCTGCACATGCCAGCCGAAGGCGGCCCATTTGTCGGCCAGCGGCTCGAAGCCCAGCATGCGCGTGGACGGGCCGTCGGCCTGCTGGTTGTTCACGTCCACCAGGCAGATCAGCCGGCCCAGCCCGTGGTGGGCGGCGGACAGCGCGGCCTCCCAGGTCGAGCCCTCGTCCAGCTCGCCGTCGGACATGGAGTTGTAGACAAAGGCATCGCTGCGCTTGTGGCGCAGCGCCAGCGCCATGCCCACGGCGATCGGCAGGCCATGGCCCAGCGAGCCGCCAGAAATCTCCATGCCCGGCGTATAGCTGGCCATGCCCGACATGGGCAGGCGGCTGTCATCGCTGCCATAGGTCTGGAGTTCCTCGTCGGACAGGATGCCCGCCTCGGCCAGGGCCGCGTAGAAGGCGATGGCGTAGTGGCCGTGCGAGAGCAGGAAGCGGTCGCGGCCCTCCCACCCGGGCTCGTCGGGCCGCAGCCGCAGCGCGTCGCCATAGGCCACGGCCAGCACATCGGCCCAGCCCAGGGCCTGGCCTATGTAGCCCTGGCCCTGCACCTCGCCCATTTGCAGGGCGCGGCGGCGTATGCGCCAGGCACAGGCCGCGAGCCGGTCCAGGCGCTGTTGCAGTTCTTGGTTCATGCATCGTCTCCTAGGGATGGAAAGGCACGCGGCTCAGCGCAGGATGCTGGCCGGCACATAGGACACCAGCGCCAGCACCGCCAGCGCCACCAGGTAGAAGGGAATCAGCTCGCGCACGGTCTGGCCCACCTTGACCCGGGCCAGCGAGCTCGTGATGAACAGCGTCGTGCCCACGGGCGGCGTGTACAGCCCCAGGGCCAGGTTCACGACCATCATGATTCCCAGCTGGGTCATGTCCATGCCGATGCTCTGGGCCAGCGGCACGAACACCGGCGTGAGCAGCAGCACGGCGGCCGGCAGGTCGATGAACATGCCGATGAAGAGCATCAGCAGGTTCATCAGCACGATCACCAGCCAGGCCGAATGCACATGCGACTGCACCCACTGCACGATGCCGTCGGGCATGCGGTCGAAGGTCAGCAGCCAGCCGATGGCCGACGAGGCCATGATCACCAGCAGCACCACGCCCGTGGCCAGGCCCGCATGCACCACCGCATCGTTGAGCCGGCGCCAGCCCAGGTCTCGGTAGATGGCGGCCGACACCAGGCCCGCATACAGCGTGGACAGCACGGCCACCTCGGTGGGCGTGGCAATGCCGAAGCGCAGGAACACGATGATCAGCACCGGCAGCAGCAGGGCCGGGCTGGCGTACAGCAGGTGGCGCCGGAAGGCGGGCCAGGCAAAGGGCGTGGTGTCGCGCGGAAAGCCGCGCCTGCGCCCCACCCACCAGCACACGCCCATGAAGCCCGCGCACATCAGCAGCCCCGGCACGATCCCCGCCACGAACAGCGCCGCAATCGAGGCATTGGCGCTGAGCGCGAACAGGATCATGGGGATCGACGGCGGGATCAGGATGTCGATGGTGGCCGCCGCCGCCAGCGTGGCCGCCGAGAACGCGGGCGGATAGCCCAGCCGCCTGTGCCACGGGATCATCAGCGAGCCGATGGCCGAGGCATCGGCCACGGCCGAGCCCGACACCCCGCCGAACAGCGTGGACGACATCACCCCCACCTGGGCCGGCCCGCCGTGAAAGCGCCCTATCAGCGCCGACAGCACGCCCACCAGGGCCTCGCCCAGGCGCCCGCCCATCATCAGCGAGCCGGTGAGCATGAAGAACGGGATGGCGATCAGCGGAAAGCTCTGCACCTGGGCCACCATCTGCTGCACCAGCAGGTCCAGCGGCACGCGGTCCGAGGTGGCCGCCGCCGCCATGGCGCCCATGAGCAGCGCGTGGGCAATGGGCATGGCGATCACGGCGCCCGCCATGAAGACGAAAAGCATGATGAAGGACATGGACCAGCCCCCTTCACCAGTGCGCGGCGGCCACGGGCCGCGTGGGTTCGGCATCGGCACTTGGGGCATCGGCCGCATCTGCAGCCCTTGCGGATGCCCGGCCCCCACCCGCCACGCAGGCGCGCCAGGCCGACTGCAGGGCCAGCAAGGCCAGCAGCACCATGCCCACCATCACGCAGCCATAGGTCAGCGAGCCGGGAATGCCCAGGATCTGGCTGCGCTCGTCATGCACGATCTCCAGCATGTTCAGCGTGGACCAGGCCAGCGTGGCGTACAGGGCGGCCACGGCCAGCCAGCCCAGCACGGCCGTGGCGCGCTGCACGCGGGCCGGCAGGGCCTCGACCAGAAAGCTCGTGGTGATGTGGGCACCATGGGCGGCGGCCAGCACCACGCCCGACATCACCAGCCAGGGAAACAGCAGCTCGGGCACTTCGTTGGCCCATTGCAGGCTGGCGCCGCTGGCATAGCGCAGCGCGGTGTTGCACACCAGGATCACGAAGATCACCAGGGTGCTGGTCCACAGCAAGGCGCGGCACAGGCCCGTGACCAGGCGTTCGATGAAGTTCATAGATGGCTCCCTGCACTTCACTGCGCGCCTGCGGCCTTGACGACCTTGGCGATATAGGGGCCCGCCGGGCTGGCCAGCCACTTGTCCTGCACCTTGGCCGTGGCCTGGGCGAAGGCCCGCGCGTCGATGGTGCTCACCTCCACGCCCTTGGCGCGGATGTCGTCCAGCAGCTTGTCGTCGGCCTCGCGCGCCAGCTGGCGCTGGTAGGCCGTGGCCTCCTGCGCAGCCTCGGTCAGCAGCGTGCGGTCGGCGGCCGGCAGCCGGTCCCAGCTGCGCTTGCCCATGATCAGCGGCGTCATCTGGAACATGTGGCCCGTCAGCGTCAGGTGCTTTTGCACCTCGTACAGCTTGCTGGCGTGGAAGTTGGCCAGCGGGTTCTCCTGGCCATCGACCACGCCCTGCTGCAGGGCCACGTACAGCTCGGCGAACTTGATCTGCTGGGCCTCGGCGCCCAGGGCCTGGATGATGTCCACCAGCACCGCGTCGGGCGGCGTGCGCATCTTCAGGCCCTTGAGATCGTCCACGCTGCGCAGGGGCCGCTTGCTGTTGGTCATGTGGCGTATGCCGTTGTCCCAGTAGCCCAGCACCACCATGCCCTTGGCGGCCGATTTGTCGGCCAGCTCCCGGCCCAGCGGCCCGTCCAGCACCTGGAAGGCACGGGCCGGCGTGGCGAAGAGAAACGGCATGCCATAGGCCGCGTACTCGGGCACGGCCGCTGCCACCGCGCCCTGGGAATTGGCCGACAGGTCCAGCGCGCCCGTGCGCAGGGCCGTGACCATGGCCGCGTCGTCGCCCAGCTGGGCCGAGGGGGCGACCTGCACCTCGATGCGGCCCGCGCTGCGCGCCTTCACCAGCTCGGCGAACTTCAGCGAGGCCAGGTGGCGCGGATTGTCGGGCGCCGCGCCGTGGCCCAGCGTGAGCTTCACGGCCTGGGCGCCGGCCAGTGCCGGCAGCAGCAGGGCACAGGCTGCCAAGGCCCTTGCGGCCAGGGCGGCGCGTTGGAAATGCTTGTTCTGCATGGTCTTGTCTCCTTTGCTTTTTGGGGGGGCCATGCGCGCCATGGCCAGGCCGGTGGGATGCGGGTGAGGATGCAGTCAGTGGATGAGCATCCCGCCGTTCACATCGAGCGTGATGCCCGTGCAATAGCCAGCCAGGTCGCTGGCCAGGAACACGCAGGCGCCGGCCACATCGTCGGCGCGGCCCAGGCGTGCCAGCGGAATCGTGGCGGAGATCTCGCGCTTGCGTTCGGGGCCGAGCTTGCCCTGGGTGATGTCCGTCTCGATCAGGCCCGGCGTGACGCAGTTGATGCGTATGCCATCGCCGCCGAACTCGCGCGCCATGGCGCGTGCCAGGCCCAGCACGCCGGCCTTGGCGGCCGAATAGTGCGGCCCGCCGAAGATGCCGCCGCCGCGCTGGGCCGAGACGGAGGAGATGCAGACGATGGCGCCCGCTTGCTGCCTGCGCATGGCCGGCAGCACGGCCTGGGACATGTACAGCGTGCCGCGCAGGCTGACGTCGAGCACGCGGTCGTAGTCGGCCCCGCCGATCTCCAGCGTGCCCACGGCCTGCGTGATGCCCGCGTTGTTGACCAGCGCGTCGATGCGCCCGAAGGCGCGCAGCACGGCGGCGGCCGCCGCCTCGCACGAGGGCTTGTCCGTCACGTCGGCCACCAGCCCCAGGTGCCCGTCGCCCAGCCGCGCGGCCGCGCCGGCCGGATCGGCCCGCTCCAGGTCGAGGATGGCCACGCGGGCCCCCTGGGCGGCCATCTGGCGCGCCGTGGCAAAACCGAGTCCGTTGATCCCTGCGCCGCCGGTGATGATGGCGACCCTGTCCTTGAGCAGCATGTGCCTGTCTCCGCTGTAGTGGTGGTGGATGCAGCCATCTTGGGCTGTCACGAGCATGAAGACAAACGATGTTTCATCAGCCTAAGATGACGGTTCTTCAGCTCACGTACGGGGTCTCCCGGGGTCTTCCGGGTGTCCCCCGGTGTCCGCCCGTGAGCTGCCCGCGTCCTCGAGGAACTTGCCATGGCATCCATTCCCAGCAGTGCCCAACTGCAGGCCTTCGAGGCCGTGGCGCGCCGGCGCAGCTTCGCGCTGGCGGCCTCCGAGCTGCACCTGACGGCCTCGGCCGTCAGCCACCAGGTGGCCAAGCTGGAGGCGCAGCTGGGCGTGCGCCTGTTCGAGCGCAGCGCGCATGGCGTGCGCCTGAGCCGCCCGGGGCAGGCCTACCTGGAACGCGTGGGCGGCGCGCTGGCGGCCATCGTCTCGGCCACCGAGGACCTGCGCCACAGCATGAGCAACAGCCTCTACGTGCACTGCGCGCCCAGCATCGCCAGCCTCTGGCTCATGCCCCGGCTGCGGGACTTTGCGCGGGCCTGCCCGCACATTGCGCTGAACCTGTCGGCTGCGCATTCGCACAGCGACTTTGCGCTGGGCCAGGCCGATATCGACATCCGCTACGGCATTGCGCAGTGGCCGGAGCTGGAGGTGGAGCCCCTGTTCGAGGAGCACATCCTGCCGCTGGCCAGCCCCGCCTTCGTGGCCGAGCATGGGCTGCAGCGCGTGCAGCAGTTGCTGCATGTGCCGCTGATCCAGAGCAACGTCAGCATCGTCCAGTGGTCGGACTGGTTCCAATCGTTCTCGCAGCTGCGCGCGCCAGAGCGCTTTGCCGTGCGTTTCGACCGCGCCCAGATGTCGCTGGACGCGGCCACGCAGGGCCTGGGCGTGGCGCTGGAAAGCGCCATGAATGCGGGCGGCCACATTGCCGACGGCCGGCTGGTGGCCCCCTTCGGCGTGGACCGGGCCCTGCGCGTCAAGGCCCACTTTGCCGTCTACCCCGCGCGCAACGCCCGGCGGCCCGCCGTGGCGGCCTTCCTGGCCTGGCTGCATGCCGAGGCTGCCCGCACCGAGCAGCAGCCCTGCCGCCAGAGCCCGGACTGAGTTGGCCGCCAGCCCCGAAAAATGGCAGAACGGATATTCCTGCATCCATTGCGAAAAACCTGCGATGCAATTTCTCTATGAATGAGCCAGTGTGCGGCAAATGGTTTTATTGCCCCTGTTTTCGGTGAATGACGACGTGATTGCCAGCAGGGATTGGCAATAATTCGGGACAGCCATACACACAGGGAGTGCCACGCTGAAATGGCCAAATCAGCAAGACGCCGATTTATCGGACTGATCACGGTGAGCTACGGATTGTTCGCATTCGGCTGGATCCTTCTGTCCGACAAGCTGTTGTTCGCATTGGCAGGGAGTGCGGATATCGGCTGGCTTTCCGTCGTCAAAGGGCTGTTCTTTGTGCTGGCCACGGACTTCCTGCTGTTCTTCGCGCTGTGCTCGGTGCCGGCCGCGCACAGCGGCGGCGCCTCCGCCATCACCCAGGAAATGGGGCCGCGCCGTTTTCCGGTCTGGGCCTCCTATCTGTTTGCCCTGGCCATGAGCCTGGCCGTGCTGGCCGCCAGCAGCACGCTGGCCAGCCATTTCGGTGAACGCTCGCTGCTGCTGCTGTTCATGCTGCCCGTGCTGGTCAGTGCGCTGATCGGCGGCCTGGGGCCGGGCCTGCTGGCCACGGCCTTTGCCGCCTACAGCCTGGACCAGACGGACGGCGTCGCCGTGCGCGACTGGGCGCAGTGGGGCGTGGTGGCCGTCAACGGCCTGGCCGTGAGCGTGCTGGCCGAGACGCTGCAGCGCTCGCTGCGCAAGGCCAACATGCAGCGGCAATTGCTGGACTCGGTGATCTCGGGCACCTCGGACGCCGTCTTCGTGAAGGACCTGCGCGGGCGCTACCTGCTGGTCAACCGGGCTGCCGCCAGCCTGGTGGGCCGGCAGGCCGAGGACATCGTGGGCAAGGACGACTTCGCGCTCTTTCCCTTCGGCATCGCCAGCGCCATCCGCAGGAAGGACCAGGCTGTGCTGCGCCAGGAGGTGGCCACGCATGAGGAGCAGCTGACGGTGGAGCCGGGCAGGACGCTGGACCTCCTGGTCACCAAGGGCCCGGTGCGCAACACCGCAGGCCACATCGCGGGCCTGTTCGGCATCTCGCGGGACATTACCGAGCGCAAGCGCTTCGAGCGCGAGCTGGCCCAGGCCGCCGTGGTGTTCGACAGCAGCCACCAGGGCATCATGGTGGTCGATCCGGGGCGGCGCATCACGCGCGTCAACCCGGCCTTCACCCGCATCACCGGTTATGCGCCCGAGGACGTGATCGGCAAGACACCGCGCGTGCTGTCCTCGGGCCTGCACGGCCCGGAGTTCTACCGGCAGATCTGGGCCTGCATCGAGCGCGACGGCTTCTGGCACGGCGAGATCTGGAACCGCCGCAAGACGGGCGAGATCTTCGCCGAGATGCTGTCCATCTCCGCCGCGCAGGGCGCCGGTGGCGAGATCGAGCACTACATCGGCGTCTTCACCGACATCAGCCACATCAAGGCGCACGAGGCCGAGCTCGAGCGCGTCACCCACTACGACCTGCTCACCGGCCTGCCCAACCGCCGCCTGCTGATCGACCGGCTCAACCAGGCCATGCTGCGCACCGCGCGCGAGGGCCGCTCCCTGGCCGTGTGCTTCCTGGACCTGGACGGCTTCAAGGAAATCAACGACCTGCACGGCGCGGCCGCAGGCGATGCGCTGCTGGTGGGCGTGGCCGCCCACCTCAAGAGCGTACTGCGCTCCGAGGACACGCTGGCCCGGCTCGGCGGCGACGAGTTCGTGCTGCTGCTGTCGCACATCGGCTCGGCCGAGCACTGCTCCACCATCCTCGACCGGGTGCTGGAGGCGGCCAGCCGTCCCGTGCCCGTGCAGGACCGGGTGCTGTCCGTGACCGCCAGCGTGGGCGTCAGCCTCTACCCCGACGACCAGGCCGACCCCGACCTGCTGCTGCGCCATGCCGACCAGGCCATGTGCGTGGCCAAGCAGGCCGGGCGCAACCGCTACCAGCTGTTCGATCCGGAAAACGACCGCAAGGCCCATGCGCGCCGCCTGCAGCTGGGCTGGCTGCGCCAGGCGCTGGAGAAGGGTGAATTCCTGCTGCACTACCAGCCCAAGGTGGAGCTGGGCGGCGGCAAGCTGGTGGGTGCCGAGGCCCTGCTGCGCTGGCACGACCCGCGCCAGGGCCTGCGCGCGCCGGGCGAGTTCCTGCCCTTCATCGCGGGCAGCGACCTGGAGCGGCCGCTGGGCGACTGGGTCATCGGCGAGGCCGTGGCCCAGGCGGCGCGCTGGTTCGGCCAGGGACTGGACCTGTGCGTGAGCATCAACGTCAGCGCCAACCAGCTGCTGGACGGCGGTTTCCACGCCAAGATGGCCCAGGTGCTGGCCCGCCACCCGGACCTGCCGCCGCACCTGATCGAGCTGGAAATCCTGGAAAGCGCCGCCATTGCCGACATGGAGCAGGCCATCCAGGTGATGGGCCAGTGCCGGCAGCTGGGCATACGCTTTGCGCTGGACGACTTCGGCACCGGCTACTCCTCGCTCACCTACCTGCGCAAGCTGCCCGTGCAGTCGCTCAAGATCGACCAGAGCTTCGTGCGCGACATGCTGGCCGACCCGGACGACCTGGGCATCGTCGAAGGCGTCATCCAGCTGGCCAGCACCTTCCAGCTCGAATCGGTGGCCGAAGGCGTGGAAACGCCCAAGCATGCGCGCCGCCTGCGCGACATGGGCTGCCACGTGGCCCAGGGCTACGGCATCGCCCGGCCCATGCCCGCCGACCAGCTGCCCGCCTGGGCCGCGCGCTGGCAGGCCGGGGACAACTGGCTGGCGCATGGGCGGCATATGCCGTCCGAGGCCTGAGCTTCGCGTCCCGGCGCCAGTGCCGGTGCCGGTGCTGGTGCCGGCTATGTCAACTCGGCTGGACGGGTTTCCATGGCATTGCGGGTGGGCAAGGTGATGCAGAACATGGCGCCTCCCGCGGGGCCGTTGCTGGCGACGACGGTGCCATCCATGGTGTCGATGATCTTGCGGCAGATGGCCAGGCCCAGGCCCAGGCCCGTGCCGCCCGAGCCGTCCTTGGTCTTGCTGGACTGCACGAAGGGCTGGAAGATCTTGTCCAGTTCCTGCGGCGGAATGCCCGGTCCCTGGTCGGAGACGGCAATGCAGATATCGCCCTGTCCGTCGATGCGGCCCTGCACATCGATGCGCCCGCCAATGGGCGAGAACTTGATGGCATTGGCCAGCACATTGCGCACCACCTGCTGAAAGCGCACGGGGTCGGCCTTGGCGATCAGCGGCGTGTCGTCGAGCTCCAGCCGCAGGTCGATGAGCTTGTGCTGCTGCTGCGGCTCCAGCTCGCGCACCACGGGCCGTATCAGGCTCCTGAGGTCGGTGCGTTCCAGGTGGATGGTTCCCACGGCGCTTTCCAGCTTGGCGACATCCAGCAGGTCGTTGACCAGGGCCAGCATGCGCTGGCCGGCTGCATGGATGTCGTTGAACATGTCTGCCATCGCGGCATTGCCGTGAGAGCGCAGGCCGCCCAGCTCGGCAAAGCCCATGATGGACTGCAGCGGGGTGCGCAGCTCGTGGCTCATGTTGGCCACGAATTCCGATTTCACGCGGAAGGCCTCTTCGGCCGCGTCGCGGGCTTCGTGGATGGCATGCTCGGCCTCGCGGAATTCGCTCACGTCCACAAAAATGCTGAGCACGCCGGTGATCCGGCCCTGGGCATCCTTGACTGCCGCCTTGGAGATCTGCACGTCGCGGTAGCTGCCGTCCACATGGGGCAGCCGGGCCTCCAGCACCATGGGCTGGCCTGAACGCATCACATCCTCATTGCCGTGCATCTGCAGCAGGTCATGGTCGCCAGAGTGCAGGCCCTCGACCTCATGGCCAAGCACGGCGTAGCGGCACCTGCCAAAGAAGTCTTCCCAGGCCTTGTTCACCAGGGCCACGCGCTGGCCCGCGTTCGTGACCAGCATGGGCAGGGGCGTGGTCTCGAACAGCAGGTGCTGGAAGGCCAGCTGGGTCTGCAGCTCCTGCTGGGCCTTCCAGCGGGCGGTCACGTCCACGGCGCTGCCGGCAAAGCCCACCAGCCGGCCCTCGCGCAGCAGGGGCACTACAGCGATGTCGCAGAGTATTTCCCTTTCGTCGGGAAGTCGAAAGCGCGCCTGGCAGTTGCGCAGGGCCAGCTTGGCCTGGGGGTCGAGCAGTGCCTGGATCTGGGACCTGCAGGCTTCATGCACGATGCCCTCCAGCGGCTGCCCTACCGCCTCGGCGCTGGGCTGCCCGGTCCACTGCTCCCAGCGGGCGTTCACGAAGGTCAGCCGGCCGTGGCTGTCGGTGCGGAAGATCAGCTCCTGCACGCTGCGCATGAGCACGGCCATCTCATGCTCGCTGCGGGCTATGCGCGCCTGGGCCTTTTCCATGGCCTGCTGTGCCGACTTCTGCACCCTGCGGGTCTTGAGCACCGACGCGCTCAGGCCGAGCACCAGGGCAAGAAGCGCAAGTCCGGCAACGAAGAAGGCGAAGGCATCGTCACGCCAGCGCGCGATCACCGCCGCGTAGGGCTCCTCCACCACCAGCAGCAGGGGCCAGTTGCGGACCGTGCGAAAGGACACGATCTCATGGGGGCCTAGCAGGCCGGCGCCAATGTAGGAGCCGAATTCGCTGCCTGGCAGCCATTTCTGGAAGATGGGGGTCTTGCGCGCAGAGGCCGTTTGTACGCCCCCGCCTGCGTTCGTGCTGGCCAGCGGTTGGCCGTCGTAGCTCAGCAGTACCGCCTCGTAGCTGAGGGTTTCCAGCGTGGCCTGGTAGAAGTTGGCCACGGCATCGGGATTGATCAGGCCGACCAGCACGGCGGGTGCGCCGCTGTCGTTTTCGAAGGCCAGGATCTGGGGCAGGTAGTGGACGCCCCGCGGTATTGCATGTGGGGCCAATGTCAGGGAAGAGAGGCTGCGGCCGCTGACAAGGCGTCCCAGTTGCACCTTGCCCAGGACCGGAGCCGATGCATTGGCCGGCAGCAACTGCTGCACCTCGATCTGCAGGCCGGCTTCGCCCGCCTGCGTGCTCGCCAGGATGTGGCCCTGGCCATCGAGCAGCGCCATGCTGCGCAGAACCGGCAGTTGGGCGACCACTTGCGCCATGGCCGCCTCGCGCGCGGCGCGCGGGCTGTCGGCGGACAGGATGACCGGATTGTGGGCCAGGCTCGCCAGGGCGACATCGCCGGTCTCGAAGGTCTTGCCGGTCTGATCTTCAAGCACCCGAGCCAGCAACGCTGCCTGGGCCTTGCTCTTGTCGGCCGCGGCGTGCAGCTGACTCCAGACAAAGAGCACCAAACCTGACAGCACGCACAGAGCAAATGTCAGAATCAATACCTTGAGGTGGGCGCTACGCCTGGCCTCCAGAAAATGATGTGCGGCCGTTTGTTTGGACATGATGAAAATGCTCCATCGGTCGTATTCAAGGCGCGACGATTGCGCTCAACCCATTGTTGCGCGCGGCACGGGTCAGGCGCCCGTCGCGCTTGATGTCGGAGACGAACTGGTCCAGGCGAGCGAGCCACTGGGTGTCGGCCGGACTGGTCGCGTAGCCGTAGGGAATTACATGAAACGGCTTGGGCGGGGCGATCAGCCGGGCCCAGTCGGAGCTGTCGAGCAGCCTGCGGCTATAGGGGTAGTCGGTCATGAACACGTCCACGCGCCCCGCCATGAGTTCTTTTTCCCGGCTCTGGGGTGGCTCGGTGGGCACGAGGCGCGCGTGCCTGAGCGTCTCGCGCATCACGGGCTCCATGAAGGTGCCGCGCTGCACGGCGACCTGCACGCCAGGCTGGTCGATGTCCGCCCAGGATTGCACGGTCTGATTGCTCTTGGTGGTCACACCGTAGATGTCGCTGCTCAGATACGGCTGCGTGAAGCGCAGCTGCTTTTGCCGCTGGGCAAGAATGCCCACGGCGAACATGGCGACATCGCAGCGCGACTCCAGCAGGTCAGGTATCAGCCTGGGAAAGGAGGAGTCCACATACTGCACCCGCACGCCCAGGTCCTTGGCCAGCTCCACCGAGAGCTCCGCATCGATGCCCGTCAGCCTGCCTGTGCGCGCGTCACGGAACGTGATGCCGTAGTAGTCTGGCCATATGCACACGCGCAGGGCACCCGTGGCGGCAATCCGGTCCAGCACCTCGCCTGCCCCGGCGCAACCGGACCATTGCACAAGACACAGTAGCAATCCGGCAGCGGCTGCCAGACGGGCCAGCACGCGCCGCTGAGGCGGTGCGCCGAAACAGGTCGATGATGGGCGCATGGCGGGCTTTCAGGGTGTGTCGATCAGTTCGGTGAAGGACGGAGCCTGCCGGGTCAGCGCCAGGCGCAGCGCATCGAGCTCTTCGATGTTGTCCATGAAAGCGTCGACGATTCCGGGATCCAGGGCCTTGCCCCGTTCCGCCGCGATCATCTCCAGGGCCTGCTCCCGCCCGAACGCCGGCCGGTACACCCGGTCCATGGTGAGCGCGTCGAAGATATCGACGATGGACGTGATACGAGCCGACAGCGGGATCTCTTCGCCTGCCAATCCCTGCGGATAGCCCTTGCCGTCGAAGCGTTCATGGTGGCTTGCGGCGATCTCGGCGGCCATCTGGAACACGGGGATGCGTGACTGGCCCAGCAGGCGTGCGCCGATCTCGGCATGCCGGTTCATGACGAGGCGCTCCTCGGGACCCAGCGGGCCGTCCTTCTTGAGGATGGTGTCCGGGATGCCGACCTTGCCTATGTCATGCATCGGGGCCGCCTTGCGCAGCAGGCTGGCGAATTCGATGCGGCAGCCCAGGCGCAGGGCCAGGGCCTCCGACAGGTAGCCGATGCGGACGATGTGCGAGCCGGTATCGTCATCCTTGAGCTCTGCGGCCATGGCCAGGCGCAGCAGGGTCTCGTGGTGGGCACGTGTCACTTCCTTGAGAAGATCGTTGCGCTCGCGGTACATGCGGCCGAAGTCCTGGATGAGCAGCTCCATCTGCTCCACGGCCGCAGGATCGAAACGTCGCGATGGCTCCCTCGGGGTGCCGGTCTGGTACTGGGCCATCAGGCGATCCTCTGCAGGCTTTCGATCGTCTCCAGCAGCTTCAATGTGCTGAAGGGCTTGACCAGGTATTCGTCGGCTCCGGCGAGGATGCCCGCCTTGCGGTCGTCGGCGCTGCCCCGGGCCGTCAGCAGGATGACCAGCGTATGCAGCAGCTCGTAGGAGCTCTTGATGCGGCTGCAAACCTCCAGGCCATTGATGGTGCCCGGCATCATGATGTCGAGCAGGACGATGTCGGGCCTGAGCCTCTGGGCCATCGTCCAGGCTTCATCGCCGTCACAAGCCTCTACGACTTCGAAGTCACGGAATTCCAGCGTCATGCGCAGCAGCTTGCGGATGTCTGCATGGTCTTCGACGATGAGTATTTTTTGCATGGGGAGATCTTTCATGCCGAAACGGAAATTTGATCCGACATGTGAATCATAAATATCAATTTCATCAAATTTTATTGAATTTTTCTATCAGATCCGTGCCGGGCAAGGTGCTCCGGTGGGCGCGACCCATGCACGATCGCGACAAGTCGCAGGCAGGCAAAACGCTTGGGGCGGCAGAAGGCGCAACTGAGCCGCCAGCCGGGCAGGTGGCAGCCCTGAGGCAGGTTCGTCGCAGACCTGCCGCTGCGCCTGTGCGCAGGGCCCGTTCCTAGGCCTCGTCCTTCCACAGTGCATCGAGATCGGTGAAGCCCCATTTCGCAGGGTCTTCCCGGCTGACGATCTTCTCCGTGCACCCAGGCCGGGCCAGGTCAACGGTCTCCGGTGCCATCCGCATGCCGCTGGCCGTGGAATAGAACACCTTGACCTGCGGACAGGTCAGGGACTGGCGGCCAGGGTCGATGACCACCCCCAGCCTGCCCGTGGTCAGCCGCACCAGGGAGCCCACCGGATAGATGCCTATGCTTTTGACGAAGGCCTGGAAAACGGTCTTGTCGAAGTGGCCGGCACTCCATTCGGCCATCTTGTGCACCGCCTCCGCAGGATCCCAGCCGCGCTTGTAGGGGCGGTCCGAGGTGATGGCGTCGTAGACATCGCAGACCGCGCCCATCTTCGCGAACAGGCTGATGTCCTCGCCGCGCAGCCTGTGGGGGTAGCCCGTGCCATCCACCTTCTCGTGGTGGTGAAGGCAGACGTCCAGCACGACCGGGTCATCGACGCCACCGGCCTTGAGCAACTCCAGGCCTCGCGCCGGATGCTCACGGACCTCGGCAAACTCCCTGTCGGTCAGGCGCCCCGGCTTGTTCAGGATGGGGGCGGGGATCGCCATCTTTCCGATATCGTGCAGCAGGCCCGCATAGCCCGCCTCGCGCACCTGCTGCGGTGGCAGGTCGAGTTGGCGTGCCAGCACGATCATCAGGGCGCAGACCGCCACCGAGTGCATGTAGGTGTAGTCGTCGCTGGTCTTGAGCCTGACGATGCTGACCATGGCGCTGGGATTGCGGATGATCGAATCGGACACCTCGGCGACCACGTAGCGGGCCTCGTCCTGGTTGATCTCCCTGCCCATGCGCACCTCGCGGAACATGGCGGTGATCGCCTGCCTGGACTGGTGGCAGATGCGGGCGGCCCGCTTCACCTCCTCCTCGAAGGCAACGGGCCGCAGCTCGCACTCCAGCTCGGCCAGTTGAGAGATCTCGGACAGTTGGGCGTCGATCACGGTGTCCACCTGCTCGCGGGTGAAAGACGGCCCGCCTTGCGCAACATCCAGGCCCTTGGCGGTATCGATCCACACTTCCTGAATGGGGGACTGCAGGATCCTCGCCAGGTCGGCAGGGTCTTCCAGCTTGAAGCGGCTGCGCCAGAACGGGTGTTCCATCCAGCTGCCGCAGAGGCTTTCCAGAAACATGCCCAGCCGCAACTGGCGCACGCTGATGCGCTTGATCATGAACTCGGACCCCGCAACGGTTCACATGGATGCACTATCTTGCCGCCTTTTGCCTGCTTCTGTACGAATCCAGGTCAGAAGGCCGCCCATTCCTCATCCTTGACCTGCGGCTGCGCACGGGCGGGCGACAGGCGTGGCGGCCTGGAGGGCTGCGCTTGCCTGGGGGCCATGGCCTGGGCGGTCGCGGCGCGCAGCCCGTCAGGCTGGCTTGCTCCATGCTCGGGATGCATCTTGAAGGTGGAGACGATCTGCGCCAGGGCGGCGGCCTGCTGCTCCAGGCTGCCTGCAGCGGCCGAGCTTTGCTCGACCAGCGCCGCGTTTTGCTGCGTCATCTGGTCGAGCTGGCTCACCGCCTCGCCGACCTGACGGATGCCCACCGCCTGCTCGGCCGATGCGCTGGAGATCTCGCTGATCATGGTGTCCACGCTGCGCACCTGCTCTACGATGCGGCCCATCTGCTCGCCGGCCCGGGTCGCCACCTCGGTGCCCTGCTCGACCTTTTGCAGGTTGGCGCCGATCAGCTCCTTGATCTCCTTGGCCGCCGTGCCCGAACGCTGGGCCAGCGCGCGCACCTCGCTGGCGACCACCGCGAAGCCCCGGCCCTGCTCGCCGGCCCGCGCGGCCTCCACGGCTGCGTTGAGCGCCAGGATATTGGTCTGGAAGGCAATGGCGTCGATGACGTTCGTGATCTCGGCAATCTTGCGCGAGGCCTCCGAGATGTCCTGCATGGTATGCACCACCAGGGCCACGGACTTGCCCCCCTCGACAGCGGAGGCCGAGGCGGCCGAGGCCACCTTGTTGGCCTGCTGTGCCGTGTCTGCATTCGTGCGCACCGTGGCCGTGAGTTCCTCCATCGAGGCAGCCGTTTCCTCAAGGTTGCTGGCCTGCTGCTCGGTGCGCTGGCTCAGGTCCAGGCTGCCAGAGGCGATCTCGCTCGATCCCGTGGCAATGGAGTCGCTGCTCTGGCGTACACGGCCCATGATTTCGCGCAGCTTGTCGTTCATGCTGCTCATGGCGGAGAGCAACTGGGCTGGCTCGTCCCTGCCCTGCACCACGATGTTGGCCGTGAGGTCGCCGTGCGCCACGGTGTCCACCACCGAGACCGCCATGCGCAGGGGCTCGGTGATCGAACGCGTGATCGCCCAGGCCAGCACGGCGCCCAAGACCACCGCCAGGGCGGCAAGGCCGCCGAGCAGGTACAGCGCCAGGTGGTAGTCCTTCTCTGCCTGCTCGGTGGCCTTGCGCCCGCCTTCCTGGTTCAGCGCGATGTCCTGGCCGACGACGTCCATGAGTTGGGCGAATGCCTGAGCGGCCGCGCCCGTGGCCATTGCGCGCGCCTGGGCTGCCTGCTCGGGCCCCCCACTGGACAGCTCCACCATCTTGCGGTCAGCGGCGCGGGCCGCCTCCCACAGCACCACCATCCTGTCATACAGCTGCCGCTCCTCTGATGAGGACACCAGCTTTTCATAGACGGCCAGCTCCGACTCCAGGGTTTTTTGGGCCTGCAGCAGCAGGTCCTCCTGGGCGCGCTTCCTTTGCGCGTCCTCCTCGATCACGTGGCGCAGCCCCGCGCGGCGTGCCGCGTTGGCCGTGGCCCGGATCGAGGCCAGCACATTGGTGGAAGGCAGCCAGTTGGTGCCCAGGTCGTTGGCATTGAACTGGACCCGGGCGATCTGCAGGGAGCCGATGGCCGCCACCGTGCTGAGCAGCAGCAGGAGCAGGGTGAAGGCAACGATGAGCCGTGTGCGGATGGACAGAAGGCGGAGGAACATGGTGGGGGCTCCCGGGATGCGGTTTGTAATTTTGATCAATATGATTTATTTGATAATTTACCAAGCTTGCACCCATGTTGAGTGATTGAATTTATCAATTCAGTTTCACTGGGCCATTGCTCCGGGATGCGCTGCGCCCGAGCCATCACGCAGTCCTCTACCTCTCTGGATGAGCCGTCGCCACAGTGCAGCAGCGCTTGGTGACGCGTTCCGGCTGGCCCGCGCGGCGAGGCATCAGCCCCACCAAAAATGTAACAACCAGTTGTGCTGCTCTTTGCTCTCTGTTAAATTTTTATCAAATTCATCAAATAAATTTGATTGGAGTGATAAAGATGCCGCATGCACTGAAGACCGACACCACCAAGCAATGGCTCTCCTTCCGCGTGGACGATGAGGAGTTCGGCATCGACCTGCTGCAAGTGCAGGAGATCCGGTCCTACGAGTCGCCCATGCGCATTGCCAACGGCCCCGCCTACTTCAACGGCGTGCTGGAACTGCGCGGAGACGTCATTCCCGTCATCGATCTGCGGCTCAGGCTGGGCCTTGCGCCCAAGCCGTACGACGCCTGCACCGTGACCATCATGCTGCGCCTGCCCGGCGGAGTGACGGGCATGGTGGTGGAGGGGGTCACCGACGTGGTGACGCTCATGCCGCAGGACCTGCGCGCCGTGCCCGCCATGGGCGGGGGCCTCGTCAATGACTGCCTTCTCGCCCTGGGCGTGCTCAATGAGCGCTCGCTGCTGCTGATCGATGCCGACAAGCTCCTGGCGACGGCCACGGCAGCCCTGCCGGACTGCGCTGCGAGCTGAGCCATGTGCTCCGGCACGCCCCTTTTCCCCGCCCGTACACCGCAATTTGCCCATCCCACTGGAGACGTGTCATGAATCCTCGCTTCTGGACTGTCAAGACCAAACTTTCCGCGGCCTTCACTTGCCTGGCGCTTGTCACCATGGTGGTGTCCCTGCTGGCCCTTCAGGCGTTGAGCGAGGCAAATCAGAATCTTGTGCGCTTCGTCGAAGGCGTCAACGCCCGTGCACACCTGGCAGAGAGGGTTCGCACAGCCGTGGACCGCCGGGCGATCGCGGCGCGCAACCTGGTGCTGGTGACCTCGCCTGCAGACCTGGCGGCGGAGAAGGATGCCGTGACCTCCGCGCACACCGACGTCAACACCTCGCTGGCCGAACTCCAGGCCAAAATGGCTTCGAAGGATGTTGCGGCCGATGCACGTGATCTGGTTGCCAAAATTGCGGGCGTGGAGCAACGCTATGGACCGGTCGCTACCGACATCGTGTCCCTGGCTCTGCAAAACCAGAAGGAGGCAGCGATCCGCAAGATGAACGAAGAGTGCCGGCCCTTGTTGGCGCAGCTGATCGAGGCCACCCGCCAGTACAGTGAACTGACCCGCCTGCGTTCACAGCAGATGATCGAGGAGGCCGCGCAGGCCTACGCGCACCGCAGAAACATACTGATCGCCGCCAGCGTCATGGCCTTTGTTCTGGCTGTGCTGATGGGGCAACTGATAGCACGCGGCCTGACGCGCGCCCTGGGTGCGGAGCCGGCACAACTGGGCGACGTCGCGCAACAGATTGCCCAGGGCAATCTCAGCCCTGAATTGCTTCGCCACCAAGCCCCTGAAGGCAGCGTCCAGGCATCGCTCAATGCCATGCTCAAGAGTCTGGTCTCTGTCGTCCATGAAGTTCGCAACAATGCCGACGGGGTCGCCGGCGGCAGCACGGAAATCGCCAATGGCAATGCCGACTTGAGCCAGCGCACCGAACAGCAGGCCAGTGCCTTGCAGGAGACTGCAGCGTCGATGGAGCAGCTGTCGACCACCGTCAAGCAAAACGCGGACAACGCCAGGCAGGTCAATCAACTCGCCTTGGGAGCAAGCCAGGTGGCCACCAAGGGCGGCGGCTCCGTGCAGGAGGTCGTCAATGCGATGCAGGACATCAGCGAAAGCTCGCGCCAGATCGGCGAAATCGTGGGCGTGATCGACGGCATCGCGTTCCAGACCAACATCCTGGCGCTCAACGCCGCGGTCGAGGCGGCCCGCGCGGGCGAGCAGGGAAAAGGCTTTGCCGTGGTGGCCGGTGAGGTGCGCAACCTGGCGCAGCGCAGCGCGCAGGCAGCCCGGGAAATCAAGCAGCTCATCGCCACCAGCGCTACACGCGTCAAACAGGGTACCGAGCTGGCTGACCAAGCCGGAGCCACCATGGCGGAAGTGCTGCATTCCATCCAGCGCGTGACAGATCTCATGGGTGAGATCAGCAGCGCCAGTGATGAGCAAAGCGCGGGGGTAGCGCAGGTCGGCAAGGCCGTCAGCCAGATGGACCAGGTAACGCAGCAAAATGCGGCCCTGGTGGAGGAAAGTGCGGCGGCAGCGGCCAGCCTCAGAACGCAGGCACAGCAGCTGGTGCAGGCCGTGTCGATCTTCCAGCTGGGAGGCCATGCGGCGCAGCTTTCCCCGACCCCGCCGCTCCCGCAACCGACGGTGCGGGCGCGCAAGCCGGCACCCGCGACAGCGGCACTCCCCGCACGCCAGGCTGCCCGCGCCGTGCAGCCCGTGCAGCCCGTGCACAAGCAAGCGCAGGAGCAGGACGACTGGGTGTCGTTCTGATCAACCTCCCCCTTGCGTGCGGCCCTGGCGCTCGTCGGACCGCATCGCGGCACACCGGGATACGGGGCCACGGCCATGCAGGGACTGCCAGGGGACGCAAGGCCCAAGTCCCAGGGCCCGCGCAAGTTCTGATATTTTCAACGCTGTTCCTGCGCAGGCAGCCCCCGGCTTTCGACACCCCCATTTCATGATTTCAAACTTCATTCCGTTGAACCCACAGCAACTGGACGCCGCCATCGTTGATCTCGACGGCACCATGGTCAACACCTTGGGCGACTTCGCCGAAGCCCTCAACCGCATGCTGGCGGACCTGCAACTGCCGGCCATCGCCCCGCAGGCCATCGAGAACATGGTGGGCAAGGGCTCGGAGCACCTGATCCGCTCGGTGCTGGCCCATGTGGGCGCGGCCGATGTGGATGCCATCTACGGCCAGGCCTGGCAGCGCTACGAGCACCACTACCTGCAGCTCAACGGCCAGTTCGCCGAGGTCTATCCGGGCGTGCTCGAAGGCCTGCAGGCCCTGCGCGCACGCGGCCTGCGGCTGGCCTGCCTGACCAACAAGCCGCTGTCCTTCGCGCAGCCGCTGCTGGCACAAAAAGGCCTGGCGCCGCTGTTCGAGCAGGTCTTCGGCGGGGACTCCTTCGAGCGCAAGAAGCCCGACCCGCTGCCCCTGCTCAAGACCTGCGAGGCCCTGGGCACCTCCCCCGCGCGCACGCTGATGCTGGGCGACTCCAGCAACGACGCCCAGGCCGCGCGCGCCGCGGGCTGCCCCGTGGTGCTGGTCAGCTACGGCTACAACCACGGCCAGCCCGTGCGCCAGGTCGATGCCGACGGCTTTGTCGATGCGCTGACCGAACTGGCCTGAGACGCGCAGCCTCCAAATTTGTTGGAAAAAGAATGGGATTTGGCGATGGTTAACGCACTTTGACGGTGCGATTTATGTTTTTGCTAGAGTCGTCTGCTTTGCCATCCTGGCCGCGATCCGGCCACAGACAAGGAGGAAGCACGCGACATGCACGGACTGCACCTGACCGCCGATCTCTACCAATGCCAGGGCGACGCGCGCCACATGCTCGACGCCGACGCCATTGCCGCCCTGTGCCGCGCACAGACCGCGCAGGCCGGCCTGACCCTGGTGGAGGACCGCTGGGTCAAGTTCCCTGACTACCAGGGCCAGCCCGGCGGCGTCACCGGCACCGTGCTGCTGGCCGAATCGCACCTGGCCATCCACACCTGGCCCGAGACCGGCTGCGTCACCGTCGATGTCTACGTCTGCAACTTCTCCGCCGACAACTCGGGCAAGGCCCGCGCGCTGATGGAGGGCGTGATCGCCGCCTACGCGCCGGGCCGCGTCGTGCGTCAGCAACTCATGCGCGGCGACATCGGCCCCGGCGCCAAGGACGAGGCGGCGGCCGATGAGGGCGATTGGGCGCTGGAGGCGCTCACGCCCCATGCGCGCTTTGGCTGGCGCGCCATGCGGCGCGAAACCGTGCAGACGCCCCATCAGGAACTGGAGCTGCTGCACACGCCGCAGTTCGGCAAGGTGCTGCGACTGGACGGGCGTTTCATGACCTCCGAAGGCGAGGAATTCTTCTACCACGAGGCCCTGGTCCACCCCGCGGCCCTGGCCCACCCGGCGCCGCGCAAGGCGCTGATCCTGGGCGGTGGTGATGGCGGCGCGGCCGAGGAGCTGCTCAAGCACCCGTCCATGGAGCAGGTGGTGGTGGCCGAGCTGGACGAGGCCGTGGTCCAGGCCGCGCGCACGCACCTGCAGCAGGTGCACCGGGGCGTGTTCGATGACCCGCGCCTGCAGCTGCGCATAGGCGACGGCATGGCCATGGTGGAGCACACCGAAGAGCGTTTCGACCTCGCGCTCATGGACCTCACCGACCCCGACACGCCTGCCAGCGCGCTGTACTCCGACCAGGCCCTGGCGCGCATGAAGCGCGTGCTGGCGCCGGGCGGCGCCCTGGTGCTGCACCTGGGCAGCCCCGTCTTCCATGGCGAGCAGGTGGCGCGGCTGGTGGCCAGCCTGCGCGAGCGCTTTGCCATCGTGCGTTGCTACGGCCTCTACATCCCCCTGTACGGCGCCTACTGGGGCCTGGCCGTGGCCTCCGACACGCTGGATGCGGCGGCGCTGCCCCCCGCCCAGCTGCGCCAGCGCCTGGCCGAGCGCCGCCTGCCCGACCTGCGCTACTACAACGCCGAAGTGCACCCCGCACTGTTCGCGCTGCCCAACTATTACCGCGACCTGGTGCAGCCCGCGCCCCTGGCGGCGCTGCCCCCGCGGGCGGTCCGCGTCGCCTGAGCCCAGCCCGTTCTGGCAACGGGCCGAGCCCGGCCCGCCCTGGCCGGGCTGCGGTGGCAACTGCGCGCCCGGCAGGGCAAATTTGACACAGTGCTGCAATCTGGTGGCAAGTCTGCTGTAATGAAAAACGGTGGGAAGGCCCGTGCGCCCGCCATTTCTCCGGCTTCCTGGTAAGTATTCCGGGATATTGCGTGCTTGCAAAAACCATATCAACAGATAAAGCGCCAGACGCCCTGTATCAAAATGACTGCTTCCCTTTCAAAAACAAGAATATCCACGTCCAAATACCACGATGATTCCTTGCTGCGGCTTTGGAATTGGGCTTTGTTGGCGGGACTGGTATTGAGTTTTCCCCTGAGCTTTGTATTGCCGCAAAGCCTGAGCTGGGAAAATGGATTCCTGGAGAATATCCAGGCCGTGACCCTGCTGCTGGGCATGGTGGCGGCCCTGGTTGCGGCGCGGCGGCAAAAGGGCTCCTTTGCAGCGCCACTGTGGTGGATCGCCTCCCTGTTCTGGCTGGCCTTTCTGGGGCGTGAACTGGCCTGGGGCGCGGCTTTCCTGCCCAGCCTGGAGGCTGGCAAGTGGGGGCCGGTGATCAGCTCCCAGGTGCTGTGGTACCGGCCCGCCGTCAAATGGGTGGTGGGTGCCATGCTGCTGCTGTGCTGCTATTGGTTTGTGCGCCACGGTGTCTGGAACAAGGTCATCAAGCGCCTGGTGCACGAGAATGCGCTGCCGATATTCAGCCTGGCGATATTTGTCGCGGCCATGGTGATCTCCACCAATGCGGAAGGTCATGGTTTCATTGTCCTGCAGCAATGGTTTGATTATCAGGTGATCGTGCTGGAGGAGCTGGTGGAGACCTTTGGCTATATGGCACTGTGGCTGGCACAGTGGGCGCTGGTCAGGTATGTTGCTGGCTGGCAGGAAGATATTTGAGCCAATATTGATCAAACCGGCCGCCTGCATATTCCCGGTGTAATGGGCCAGATTCAGGGGCCGGTAAGTCGCCAGTAAGACGCAATCGGGGAGCATGGCCGTTTTCCCCGAAGGTTTGCCGCTCTCGCGGCGGACCGACGGAGCCTGAAACGACAGAACGTGCCATCGCAATGCAAGCCTCCATCTACCAGGACGTGATAGGTATCCAGGCGGCGGGCCAGGCGTATTCCCTGGGTTCGCGCTTCCAAGAATGCAGCCAGCACCGTGCCGTGCGGCTGGAGACGATCTTCGAGCTGGTCATCCTCAAGTTCCGCGAGGACCTGCTGCAGGCGCTGGCCGAGGAGCCGCCAGGCCCCGCACGCCACCTGCGCTCCTACGTGCGCTGCGTCTGCGAGCATGCCCTGTCCCGCCAGCGCGGCCAGAAGACGGCCGCACAGTTGCTGACCCGCGCAAGATTCCAGAACATATGGTTTGATTTCGTGGACGCGGCATGCGCCGACGATCTGGTGTCCGAGGACATTGCCCTGCAATGCCGCGCCATGGTCGAGGACCTGTGGGTCATCCATGTGCTGGTCGAGCCCATGGCGCCGCAGCGCATCACCGGGATCAGGGAGCATTTGCTGTCCCTGTGCGGCAACGACGGAAACCATGAATCGCATCGCATTAATTGAGGACCATGCCAGGCTGGCCACGCTGGTCAGCCGCTCGCTGGCCAACTCCGGCATAGAGACCGACGTCTTCCACCAGATCTCCACGGCCTGGCTGGCCCTGCAGGACATCGACTACGGCGTCATCGTCATCGACCGCGGCCTGCCCGATGGCGACGGCCTGCAACTGGTGCAGCGCCTGCGCGCCGCAGGCCGCTCCACGCCCTGCCTGATGCTCACGGCCCGTGACGCGCTCAGCGACCGCGTGGGCGGCCTGGAAGCCGGGGCCGACGACTACCTGACCAAGCCCTTTCCCATGGAAGAACTGATCGCCCGCGTGCGCGCCCTGCTGCGCCGCCCGGCCCTGGTGCAGGAGCTGGCGCCGCAGCTGGGCGACATCAGCATCAGCCCGCAGCAGGCCTGCATGCACTGCGCGGGCTCGGCCATCGCGCTGCCGCCGGCGGAGCTGCAGATCATGCTCAGCCTGGTGCGCAAGGCCGGCGCCACGGTGCGCCGCTCCACGCTGGAGGCGGCGGCCTGGGGCATGAGCAGCGTGGTCACGCCCAACGCCCTTGATGTGGCCCTGCACCGGCTGCGCCGCAAGCTGGCCGCGGCCGGCTCGTGCATGGAAATCGTCAACATCCGGGGTCAGGGCTATGCGCTTCGCGAACCTTTGCTGGCCCGGTAGCCTGCGCTCGCGGCTTCTGGCCGTCTATGGGTTGAGCATGGTGTTCAGCGCGCTGCTGGTGGGCGCGCTGGTGATCCTCGTCGCCAAGCCCTTCGACAGCTACGCGCTGCAGCGCGGCATGGGGCATGCGGCCGAAAAGCTGGCCGAGTGGGTGAGCTTCGACGCCAAGGGCGTGCCCCAGGGGTTCAGCGAGCGTGAACTCAAGGCCTGGATGCTGACCAGCCTGGGCGAGGAAATGCAGCTGCGCATCACCGACGCCCGCGGCCGTGTGGTCTTCGCCCCCAACGGCGAAATGCAGCCGCTGACGCAGACCGGCCAGGGCTTCGACCCCGAGCTCAAGGCCTTTGCCTACGAGCGCGGCGGCGTGGTCATGCGCGCGGGCACGGCCACGCTGGTCCACGACGGCACGACGTGGCACGTGCAGATAGCCGTCAGCGACCGCATGGTGGACTGGCTGCGCGAATCGGTGGGCCTGCCCGCGCTGTGGCGGGGCATGGTGGCCATCGGCGTGGTCTTCCTGGTCGTGTTCCTGTTCTCCACGCACCGCACGCTGCAGCGCATGCTCAGGCCGCTGGGCGTGGCCGCGCAGGATGCGCAGCGCATCACCCCGCAGACGCTGGGCACGCGCCTGCAGCCCAAGGACCTGCCGCGCGAGTTCGCGCCCCTGGTCGAGGCCTTCAACCACGTGCTGGACCGGCTGCAGGCCGGCTTCAGGAACCAGCAGGAATTCCTGTCCATGGCCGCGCATGAGCTCAAGACGCCGCTGGCCCTGATGCGCGTGCAGATCGAGCTGGAGCCCGAGGACCGGCGCAGCCCCGAGCTGCTCAAGGACGTGGACCACATGGCGCGCCAGGTCCAGCAGCTGCTGCACCTGGCCGAGGTCTGCGAACACCAGCGCTACCGCATGGAAGACATTGCGCCGGCCGACATCATTGGCGAGGTCTGCGACTTCATGGCCCGCGCCTCCGAAAAATGCGGCGTGCACATCCACTGCGAGGTCAAGGACGGCTCGCCTGCCTGGCGTGCCGACCGGGGCGCGCTCTTCGTGCTGCTCAAGAACCTGATCGAGAACGCCGTGCAGCACAGCCCGCAGGGCGCCACCGTCACCGTGAAGGCCTGCGGCCTGGGCTTTTCGGTACTGGACCAGGGCCGTGGCGTGCCGCCCGAGGACCTGCCGCGCATCTTCGAGCGCTTTTGGCGCAGCAGCGAGCGGCGCGACCTGGGCGCGGGCCTGGGCCTGCCCATCTGCCTGGAGATTGCGCGCGCCCATGGCTGGACGCTCACGGCCCTGCCCGGTGCCACGGGGCTGGAGATCCAGGCACGCTTTGCCGGGCCGGTTCAGGAGCCCGCGCAGCCGTTCAACCGCCCAGCAATGCCTTCTTGAGCTGATCGTCGGCCGGGTGCGGGCCCAGCCAGATGCCCAGCAGCGCCTGGAAGAACTCGGGCTCCTGGAAGGGCGCGCCCTGGGCCTGGCCCTTGACGAAGACCTGGGCACCCTGGCCCGGCACCCAGTCCACCGAGAAGTTCTCGCCCGGCAGCAGCTTCTTGTGCTGCGTGAAGATGTCGCTCATGCGCAGCACGCCGGGCACCAGGCGCGAGAAGCGGGCGCGCTCCATGTTGTCCTCGATGCCGCGCGCGAACAGCTTGCCCAGCTCGGCCGAATCGATCTCGCGCAGCATGGTCACGCTCACGCGCTTGGGGCCGGGCAGGGCCGCGATCTCCTGCAGGCTGGCGGCCGGTTTTTCTAGGTACAGGCCGGCCGTGTAGACCTTGAAGATGGCCTTGTAGCGAATGCCCGCGCCATTGAGCTGCAGCGTCTGGCCACCCACCCCCGCCTGGGCGGGATAGGCCACGCCCGCGACGGTGCGCGGCGGCTCCTGGGCAGTGGCGGCCAGCGGCATCGCCAGCGCCATGGCCAGGGCGGCTGTCTTCATCCAGCGGGGCAAGGCGGTCATGGTGTCTCCTGCGGGGGGCGGGCTGTGGCCCGGTTGCGGTTTGTTACGTCCGGGCGAGATGTTGTGGGGATTGGAGAGGGGTGGCAACAGGGTTTTCGCGGGCCGGTGGATGGCGCTGCTTTGGCGGCGTTTCCGCGCTGAGTCTCTTTGCAAGCCCCTGTCGGGGCGTTTCTTTTCGAGGCCGGGTTTCGGCCCGGCGGCCGACCTCCTTTTCTTTGATTCGTCAAAGAAAAGGAGGCAAAAGAAAGACGACCCGAATGTCCGCGACCCCTTCGCTGCGCTGCGGGGCAACCTGCGCCGTGGCGGTTGCGGGGTTCGCCGTGAAACTCACTTCGCGCTGCGCGCTACGTTCAAACAATCACGGCGAGTCAGATGACGAAGCAGTCCTGTCCTTCGGCAGGACTGCAACCCCGCAACCACCACGGCGCAGGCGCTGACATACGGGGAGTTTGCCCGGGCCTTCGCTGCGCTCGGCCGGGTGGGCGAGAAGCGTTGGGCGTTTCAGCCCAGGACGTTCTTCAGCAGCGTCTTTTCCTGCTCCGTGAGGGCGGCGATGCATTCGTCGCCCAGGGCCTGCAGCAGCCGGGTGCTGTCGGCGTTGGCGATGTCCAGGCCCAGGCGCTTTTGCTGGGCTGGGGGCTGCGTGAAGTTCAGGCGCAGGTAGCTGCTGGTGCCCAGTTCCTGGCGGGCCGCCTTGACGGCCTGGACCTCCTGGGCGGCCATGACCAGGTCCAGCAGGGGCTTGACCAGGGTCAGCCCGCGCCGGGGCATGGCCACGGGGTCCTGGCCCTGCTGGGGGTTGGCGGTGCCGATGCTGATCATCACGATGTCGGCGGCCGGCCCCCAGAGCTGGCGGGCGGTCTGCAGGGCCAGCAGGTCGGGCGCGTTGGCGGCGAGTCCGCCGTCCACGAAGACATGGCCTGCTGCGGCGTGCGCGGGAAAGTAGGTGGGGGCGGCCGATGAGGCCAGCATGGCGTCCATCAGCGTCAGGCCCAGCCGGTCCCTGTCGGGCAGGGCGCCGCTGGCCAGCACGTGCAGCTGCGATGAATTCCAGTTCACGGCGGGCAGCAGCAGCGGCACCTGCAGTTGCCCCAGGGCGGACTGCTCCGCTTGCGGCATGGCCTCCTTGATCGCTGCGCGCAGCGGGGCGCTGTCATAGAGCGCTTTGCCCATGGCCTGGCGCAGGCCGGGCAGCCATTTGGAGGGAAAGATGGCGGGGCCGTGGTCCAGCAGCAACTGCTTGATGCGCGCGGGCTGGCAGCCGCTGGCCAGGGCGGTGGCGATGATTGCGCCGATGGAGGTGCCGGCGAACAGGTCCACTTTCTCCAGCAGGTCGCCGTTGCCGAATTCGCGGTGGATGCGCTCCAGCACATGGGCGCTGAAGAGGCCGCGATAGCCGCCGCCCGACAGGCTCAGGACGACCCGGCGCCGGCGCAGGCCCTGGCGCACCGCGCTGGACAGGGGCGGTACGTCGAAGTCCATCACAGCGCGTGCACGGTGACGCCCCGGGCGGCGGCCTGCGTCAGGTAGAGGTTGGCGGGCTCGGTGTAGCAGACCTTGAGCAGGTCGGCCGTGGCGATGAGCAGCCGCAGGTCCTGCGCCAGGGGCGCCGTGCCCTGCGGGCCCTGGCTGTCCAGCGGCGCGAAGTTGCGCCATTCGATGAAGCGCTCCAGCACCTTGTTGTCCACGCTGGTCAGCATGGAGGCGCCTTCGGCCCGCAGGTTGGCATACAGCGCGTCGAGCAGGGAGAACCATTCGTTGCGGTCGCGCAGGTCATGGAATGCCTCTGCCACGGCCGCCTTGGCGATGGCCATGGACAGGTCGCTGACGATGCAGTCCAGCGGCCGGATGGTGGAGAACCACTGCAGGGTCGCGGGCTCCTGGTTCGCCATCCACAGCAGGCAGCGGGGGCCCAGCAGGTAGCGGCTCATGGCGCGCGCCGGGCGGGTACGTCGATATCGCCGCGCGCCCCGGACATCTGCGCAGCGGACAGATCCACGGCCTGGCGCGGCAGTGGCAGGGACCGGCAGATGTCGGCCACCGTGCGGGGGGCGCGCTCGTTGGCGGACAGGGCCACCATGTGCTCCTCGCTGACGATCACGTAGCGCTTGCGGCCCTGGGAGATGAGGGCCACCCCGTCGTGATCGGCCTGTTTGAGCACCGCGCCGTACTGCGCCTTGAAGACCGAGATCGGCATGGGCGTGGTGTTGCGCGGCATGGCCGATCCGACCTGATGGCTCAGGTCCCGCAGGGCGCGGTTCAGCGGGTCGCGTTCGCCCTCGGGCAAGGCAGCGTCGGTGCGGGCGGAGAAATGGGACGGCATGGTTGACCTTTCTGGTCAGGTTGTGCTGCCATTGTTGGTCAGGCTGACCAGGGTGTCAATTGTGGCCATGGCAGGCCCCTGCGGCGCCCCCGCAAGGCGCCGGTCCGCACTTGTACCCAGCCGCGTCTGCGCTACACTTGCCCGCTATGTTCATTCATCGCATGTTCATTGCAGGTTGTGGAGACCGGGGAGCCTGGCCCTGGCGCAAGCCTGTCCAACTGAACAGCTGAAGCACCCGGGGCGCGACCCGGCGTGCACCCGAGGCCCTACGGGCCAATCGAATGAATCGGCGCAATCCATACGCAGCCCGCACCCACACCAGGTCTGCCAGCGCCACGCAATCCGGAGCCTTCCCCCGTGATCACCGAACTCGAATTCAAGAGCCTTGCTGCGCAGGGCTACAACCGCATCCCTCTGATGGTCGAGGCGTTTGCGGACCTCGAAACCCCCCTGTCCCTCTACCTCAAGCTGGCCCATGCGGGCGGTGACGGCAAGCACAGCTTTTTGCTGGAGTCCGTGGTGGGCGGCGAGCGCTTCGGGCGCTACAGCTTCATCGGCCTGCCTGCACGCACGCTGCTGCGCGCCAGCGGCTTCGGCGATGCGGCATGCACCGAGGTGGTGACCGATGGCCAGGTGGTGGAGACGGCCAAGGGCAATCCGCTGGACTTCATCGCTGCCTACCAAAAGCGCTTCAAGGTGGCACTGCGCCCGGGGCTGCCGCGTTTTTGCGGCGGGCTGGCCGGCTACTTCGGCTACGACGCCGTGCGCTACATCGAGAAGAAGCTGGAAGATTCCTGCCCGCCCGATACGCTCAACTGCCCCGACATCCTGCTGCTGCAGTGCGAGGAGGTGGCGGTGATCGACAACCTGTCGGGCAAGCTGTACCTGATCGTCTATGCCAACCCCGGCGAGAGCGAGGCCTATACGCGCGCCAAGAAGCGGCTGCGGCAGTTGAAGGATCTGCTGCGCTACTCGGTCAGCGCACCGCAGATCAAGGCGGGGGAGAGCCATCCGGCCCAGCGCAGCTTTGCCAAGGAAGACTACCTGGCGGCCGTGGAGAAGGCCAAGGAGCTGATCGCCGCAGGCGACTTCATGCAGGTGCAGGTGGGCCAGCGCATCCACAAGCGCTTCACGGCCAGCCCCTTGAGCCTGTACCGCGCGCTGCGTTCGCTCAATCCCAGCCCCTACATGTACTACTACCACCTGGGCGATTTCCATGTGGTGGGCGCCAGCCCCGAGATCCTGGTGCGCCAGGAGAACACGGACGAGGGCCAGAAGGTCACCATCCGCCCGCTGGCCGGCACGCGCCCGCGCGGCGCCACGCCCGAGGCCGACAAGGCCATCGAAAAGGAGCTGGTGGCCGACCCCAAGGAACGCGCCGAGCACGTGATGCTGATCGACCTGGCGCGCAACGACATCGGCCGCATCGCCAAGACGGGCAGCGTGAAGGTGACCGAGGCCTTTGCCGTGGAGCGCTACAGCCACGTGATGCACATCGTCAGCAACGTGGAGGGCATTCTGCGCGACGGCATGGACAACATGGACGTGTTCAAGGCCACCTTCCCGGCCGGCACGCTGACGGGCGCGCCCAAGGTGCATGCCATGGAGGTCATCGACCAGCTGGAGCCCACCAAGCGCGGCATCTACGGCGGCGCCTGCGGCTACCTGAGCTTTGCGGGCGACATGGACCTGGCCATTGCCATCCGCACGGGCGTGATCAAGGACGGCACGCTCTACGTGCAGGCCGCCGCCGGCGTGGTGGCCGATTCCGTGCCCGAGATGGAATGGAAAGAGACCGAGCACAAGGCGCGCGCACTGATGCGCGCGGCCGAGCTGGTGGAGGAAGGACTGGAATGAGCACGGACCGCGCCAAGCAGGCCATCGACCTGGTGCAGCACTGCACCGACATGCTGGATGTGCGCCGCAATGTGGACGCGCTGGACGATGTGCTGGTGCCGCTGCTGGTCACGCGCATGGGCTACATGCAGCAGGCCGCGCGCATCAAGGCCGATGCGGCCCAGGTGCGCGACGAGGGCCGCATCGAGGCCATCGTGCGCCGCGTGCGCGAGCGCACGGCCGCCGAGGGCGGCCAGCCCGACATGATGGAGGCGGTGTACCGCCACCTCATGGAGGAATGCATTGCCTACGAGCACCGCGAGTTCGCGCGGCTGCGCGAAGGCGGTGCGCAGGACGATCGTTCCTAGCCCGGCAGCCAGCGCAGCGCATGGCGCGCTGCCACCCATTCCTCGTTCGTGGGCTCCACGCCCACGGTGACGGCGCTGCCGGTGGCCGAGATCACGGTCGCATCGCGCGCATTGGCCTCGGCGTCCAGCCGCAGGCCCAGAAAACCCAGGCCCTCGCACACGCGCCGCCGTATCTCGGCGCTGTGCTCGCCCACGCCTGCGGTGAACACCAGCAGGTCCAGGCCGCCCAGCACGGCGACCAGGGCGCCGATCTCGCGCACGATGCGCCGCACGTACAGGGCCAGCGCATCGCGCGCGCGCTCGGCCTGGGCATCGGCGCCTGACTCCAGCGGCAGCAGCACGCGCGGCTCGGACGAGGTGCCCGAGACGCCCAGCAGGCCGGACTCGTGGTACAGGATGCGGCCCACTTCCTGCAGGCTGAGCTTTTCGATTTCCATCAGGTAGATCACGGCGCCGGGGTCCAGCGCGCCGGTGCGCGTGCCCATCATCAGGCCGTCCAGCGCAGAGAACCCCATGGTCGTCGCCACGCTTTGCAGGCCCTGCATGGCGCACAGGCTGGCGCCGCTGCCCAGGTGGGCCACCAGGGTGCGCCCGCGCGCCAGGTCGCCATGGCGCTCGGGCAGGGCGGTGGCCATGTATTCGTAGGACAGGCCGTGGAAGCCGTAGCGGCGCAGCCCGCGTTCCCAGGCCGCATGCGGCAGGGGCAGCAGTTGCTCGACCTTGGGCAGCGTGTGGTGGAAGGCGGTGTCGAAGCAGGCCACCTGCACCAGTTCGGGCCGCTCGCGCAGCAGGATGTCCATGGCCTCCAGCGCAAAGGGCTGGTGCAGCGGCGCCAGCGGGATGAAGGCCTTGAGGTCGGCCAGCACGCCGGCATCGACGCGCACGGGCTCGAAGTAGCGGCTGCCGCCGTGCACCACGCGGTGGGCGACGGCAGCCACGCGGGCGCCGTCCAGCTGCGCCAGGCGCGCGGTAATGCGCTCGCGGATCAGCTGCAGCGCGGCGCGGTAGGGGTGGGCGGCATCCAGGGCAATGGCAAAGGGCGAAACGCCGCTCTCGCCGAAGTCGGGCGCGGGCCCGCCGATGCCCTGGACCTTGCCGTTCCACAGCGGCTTGCGCGGCAGCGGGCGCTGGGCACCGTCGAAGACGGCGAACTTGATGCTGGACGAGCCGCAGTTGAGCACCACGACCAGTTCGCGGGCGGGGGAGGATGCGGTGTGGGCAGGGATCATGGTGGGGAGTTCCGGTAGCGGTGGGCCAGCAGCAGGGCGATGGCGCAGGAGGCGATGCGCGAGGCGCGGCTGTCGGCGCGGCTGGTCAGGATCACGGGCACCTTGGCGCCCATGACGATGCCGGCGCTGGCCGCCTCGCCCATGTACATGAGCTGCTTGGCCAGCATGTTGCCGCTTTCCAGGTCGGGCACGACCAGGATGTCGGCCTGGCCCGCCACGGGCGAATCGATGCCCTTGGTGCGCGCGGCGGCCATGGACACGGCGTTGTCGAAGGCCAGCGGCCCGTCGAGCACGCCGCCTTCGATCTGGCCCCGGTCGGCCATCTTGCACAGCGCGGCGGCGTCCAGCGTGGCCGGCATGTGCGGGCTCACGGTCTCCACGGCGGCCAGGATGGCGACCTTGGGCTCGGGCACGCCGATGGCATGGGCCAGGGCGATGGCGTTGCGCACGATGTCGGCCTTTTGCTGCAGGTCGGGCGCGAGGTTGATGGCCGCATCGGTGACGATGAAGGGGCGCGGGTAGTGCGGCGTCTGCAGCACGAAGCAGTGGCTGACGCGGCGCTTGGTGCGCAGGCCGGCGGCGGCGGCCACCACCTCGGCCATGAGTTCGTCCGTGTGCAGGCTGCCTTTCATGATGGCCTCGACCTCGCCGCAGGCGGCCAGCTCGGCGCCGCGCGTGGCGGCGGCGTGGCTGTGCGGGACGTCCTCGATGCGCAGGCCGCCCAGGTCCAGCCCGTGCTCGGCCGCCACGGCCTCCAGCCGCGCACGCGGGGCCACGAGCACGGGGTCGATCAGGCCTTCGCGGCGCGCGTCCAGCGCGGCCGAGAGGCTGGGCTCGTCGCAGGGATGGACCACGGCCACGCGGATGGGCGGCAGGCCGGCCACATGGGCCAGCAGCCGCTGCAGGCCGTCGCGTCCACCGGCTTCCAGGCGGATCTCGGGCAGGCTGGTGCGCTGGCGCTCGATGTGGCGCGCAGGCGCATGCACGGTGGCCTGGCCCTCGATCACGGCGGCGCCATGCTGGTTGGTGCAGGCCACGGCCAGCGTGACCTGGCGCTGCTCGGCCTGCTTGGCCAGCACCTCCACGCGCACGGTCAGCCGGTCGCCTGCGGCCAGCGGCGCCAGAAAGCGCAGCGTCTGGCCGACCAGGGTGGTGCCCGGGCCGGGCAGGCGCGTGCCCAGCACCGAGGCCAGCAGCATGCCGCCCCACATGCCGTGGGCGATCAGGGCCGTGTCGTCATCGTCGGCACCGGCAACCGTGCCAGCACCAGCACCAGCACCGGCACCAGCGCCGTCTGCCACGGCCGCGCCCGACAGGGCGGCGAACAGGCGCAGGTCCTGGGTGCTCAGCGTGCGTTCCAGGCTGGCGCTGTCGCCCACGCCCAGTTCGTCAAAGCTGTGGTTGCGCAGCAGGGCCAGGTCTTCGGGCGGCAGGGCCGTATCGGAATCGGGGGAGAGGTTCATCGCTTTTTCCGGGGGCTGGGGTGTGCGCGGCTGGCCTGGGCGCGTGCGGGGCGCTTGGCGGCAGGCGCGGATTCGGGAACAGGTGCGGGCTCGGGTGCCGGTTCAGGAGCTGCAACAGGAGCGGTCAGAGGCGCTGCCGAAGGTGCCGTCAAAGGTGCGGGTTCAGGCTCGGCCACCGAGGCTGGCGCGATGGCCGGGTGCCGCTCGGCCTGCTCCTTCGCCTGCCTGGACTCGGCGGCCTCCAGCGCCTGCACGAAATGCCCCATGGCCTGCAGCAGGCGCTGGTGCTCGGCATCGCTGAGGTTGCCGCCCTGGTTGGCCAGCTCGTCCACCGTGGTCATGCCCCAGCGGATGTCGGCGGCGGGCGAGGCGGCCAGCAACCGGGGGATGGCGGCCATGGCGGCGTCGGGCTCGCGCTGCATCAGCAGGGCCTGGCGGCGCACGATGCGGCGGAACTGCGCCATGTCGGGCGGCACGCCGCCCAGGTGGTCCTGCAGCAGCCGCCAGGCGTGGCGGAAGTGGCGCTCATCGGCCTCTCCGCGTGCGCGCAGCACGTGGAACAGGGCGCGGATGACGGCCTCGTACAGCCCGCCCTGGGCCACGCTTTCGTGCAGCCGCGCCAGTTCCTGGCGCATGTACTGGCAGTGCTCGGGCGATTCGCCGGGGTGCGGGCGCGGCGGGCCGTCGTCCTGGCGGCTCTGGCCGGCCAGGGCCTGGATCAGGGGCGAGCCATAGATGGCGTGGAACAGCCGCGCCTGCATGGCATCGCGCTGGTCGCGGTAGGTGTCGAGCAGATGCACCACGGCCTGCGACATGGCCTGCTGCGCCTTCAGGAAGGGGTTGTCGGGCTCGACGGGGTGGCGGTCCTCGCGCGCATGCTCGGCGGCCTGGGCCACGACGGGCGCCAGCGGGTGCGAGTCCGACCAGCATTCATAGCCCACGCGCAGCGGGTGCATGGCCTGCAGCCAGCGCGCAGACAGCGGCGTGGACAGCGCCTGCACCCAGGGCTGCACGGTGTTGCGGTACAGGGCCAGGTTGATTTCGGAGACGCGCGCGGCAGCGGCGAAATGGCGCTCGCTTTCGGGATCGGGCCGGACGATGCCGCGCACCTCGGCCAGGTCGCTGCGGCGGATCTTCATCAGGTAGGCGTCGTCGGTCAGGTCCTGTGCCGGCACACCGGCCGGGCGGTCGGCGATCTCGGCGCGGTAGATGCCGGCGGGCAGCAGGTCGATGATGTCGATGTGCGCCGCGAACTCGCGGTGCTCCTTGCGGCCCACGGCGCCCGAGACAAAGATGCCCAGGTGGCCGATGCTGTCATGCGTGGCGAAGACGATGGTCTGGTCGTGGGCGGCGATGTCCTCGTCGTCGCGGTACAGGTCGGTGATCCAGCCCAGGGCCTGGCCCGGCGGCGTGATGTTGTCGCCATGCGAGCAGAACACCACGATGGGCGAGCGGATGTTGCGCAGGTCGATGCGCACGCCGTCCGAGGTCGTCAGCTCGGCCGTGGCCAGCCGGTTGCCGATGAACAGGTTGTCCACGATGTACTGCATCTCGCGGCCTTCCAGGAAGACATAGCCGCCCCAGTACTTCTCGAAGCCCAGGTAGCGCGGCCCCTCGGTGTCCACGTCGGCATAGACCTGGTACTGCTTTTCCCACAGCGTGTTGGCCGGGTTGAGGTTCTCGAAGTTCTGCACCAGCCATGCGCCGTCGAAGCGGCCCGCGCCCAGGTCGCTGGTCAGCGCCGTCATCCAGCTGCCGCCCATGAGGCCGCCGCCATAGCGCATGGGGTTGTCGCCGGCCCAGTACGACAGCGGCGCACCGGCCACGATGATGGGGCCGAACAGCTCGGGCCAGACGGCCGCCGTCATGAGGATCTGCCAGCCGGCCTGGCAGTTGCCGATGACGGCGGGCTTGCCCCGGCTCTCGGGGTGCAGCTCGGCGACCTTGCGCACGAATTGGGCCTCGGCGCGCATCACGTCCTCGACGGTCTGGCCGGGCACGGGGTCGGGCAGGAAGCCCACGAAGTAGCAGGGATGGCCGGCCTTGAGCGCGGCGCCGATCTCGCTGTCGGGCTTGAAGCCGCCGATGCCGGGGCCGTGGCCCGCGCGCGGATCGACGACGATGAAGGGGCGCTTGGCCGGGTCGATGACCGTGCCCTCCATGGGCGCGATGCGTGCCAGGCCGTAGTTGACGGGGCGCGGCAGGTCCAGGCCCGACATCACGATCTCGGCCCGGAAGCTCAGCACATTGGGCACTTCCTCGGCCAGATGCTCGCGGTACTGGTTGCCACGCTGGCGCCGGATGTCGGCATACAGCAGCGAGCGCTGCCAGGCATCGGTGGCGTATTGCGCGGCTGCCTGCGACAGCTTCATCGGATCGCCCCACATCCCTCCCACGTCCACGGTGCCGTGGCTCTGCAGGTTCTCGTTCATCTGGCCCACTCCTTTACCGGCATGTCATGCCCTGCTCTTAGATTGCGTGTGATTGTTTGTGGCTGGGTGCGGATGGCCGCCCCGCGCCCATGCGGCCCCGAACCTGCGGGACCGCGTGGCGGCTTCCTTGGGGCCGTCAGCCCTGGGCTGTGGTGTCGCGGGCCGTTTCGGCGGCGGCTGCCGCAATGGGCTGCTGCGCCGCATGGGCGGGCTGGGCCACGGACTGCACGGCCGAGGTCCAGCGGGCGAGCAGGTCGCTCCACGGCACGGCGGTGTCGGCCGCGCCCTGGGTGCTGTTGCCCAGCGTGGCTGCCACCTGTTGCTGCCAGTCGTGCACGGCCTGCTGCACGCCCTGGGCCAGGGTCATCTGGCTGGCCATGGCGGTCTGGGCCAGGGCCTGGGCATGGCCCATGCGCAGATGGGCGTGGCGCCAGAAGGCCTGGGCGGGCAGGGTGGCCAGCTCCTGCCAGCTGCTGGTCTGCTGCACGCCCTCGATCTCGCTGCCGGTCTCGGCGATGCGCTCGGGGCCGTTGCGTGCGGCATGCTCCAGCCACTGTTGGCCGCTTTCCTGCAGCAGCCGGCTCAGGTGCAGCTGCAGTTCAAGCTGTGCCTTGAGCAGATGGAGGGGAATGGTCTGTGCGCTCATATGAAACTCCTTGCTGGTTGAGATGGAAAGATGCCTTGGCGGCGGGAACGAAATCAGGCCATCTGGCTGATGGTCTTGCGAAAACGGGTGAGCGTGAGGGCGAACAGCACGGAGCCGATCGCGGCCAGCGCGAGGAAGGGCTTCCAGACCACGTCCAGCCCCGCTCCGCGGTAGAGGATGGCCTGCGACAGCTCGACAAAGTGGGTGGTCGGCGCGGCCAGCATGATGTTCTGCACCAGCTCGGGCATGCTTTCGCGCGGCGTCATGGCGCCCGACAGCAGCTGCAGCGGCAGCAGCACGAGCACCAGCAGCATGCCGAACTGTGGCATGTTGCGCGCCAGCGTGGCAAGGAAGATCCCCAGCGACGTTGTGGCGAACAGGCACAGCGCGGCCCCCGCCAGGAACAGCGGCAGCGAGCCTTCGATGGGAACGCCCAGGGCGCCGCGCACCACGAGGTTGAGCGAGGCAAAGGCGGTGACCAGCACGACCAGTCCCATGGACCATATCTTGGCCAGCATGATCTCGGTCGGTGTCACCGGCATGACCAGCAGGTGCTCCACCGTGCCGTGCTCGCGCTCGCGGATCAGGGCCGCGCCCGTGAGGATGATGGACAGCATGGTCACGTTGTTGATGATCTGCATCAGCCCGCCGAACCAGACCTTGTCCAGCGCCGGATTGAAGCGCGCGCGCACCACCAGGTCCACCGGCAGGGCGGTGGCGCCCCGAAAGCGCCGCACGAACTCGCTGACCTCGGCCGTGACGATCTGCTGCACATAGCTGTTGCCCGTGAAGGCCTGGCTCATGCGCGTGGCATCCACGTTCAGCTGCAGCTCGGGGGCGCGGCCCGCCAGCACGTCGCGCTGGAAGTTGGGCGGGATGTTGAGCACGAAGGTGTAGGTGCCCGAGTCCATGCCCGGGTCCATCTGCGTGCGGTCGATCATGGCCGGCGGCGCGAACTGCGGCGGATAGAAGGCGCCCGCGATGCGCTGCGACAGCGGCGAGCCGTCCTCGTCCACGATGGCGATGGGCGCGTTGTGCAGGCTCTCGGGCATGGCCGTGGCCGCGGTGTAGATGGAAACCGTGAACACATAGGCGATGAGCACCAGCAGCACGGGGTCGCGCCACAGGCTCCACAGCTCCTTGACGCCCAGCCGGTAGATGTTGGAGAAAAGGCGGGTGCGCATGTCAGCTCTCCTGCTTTCTGGTCAGTGCAATGGCCAGGCCCAGGATCACCGGCACGGACAGCAGCAGCGGCCCGAACGAGCCGGCCAGCTCCCGAAATCCCAGCGCCTTGCTGAACACGCCGCGGCTGATGGCGATCATGTGGCTGGCCGGATAGACCTCGCCGATGATGCGGCCCGCCCCCTCCAGCGAGGACACTGGATCGACCAGGCCCGCGAACTGCGTGGTGGGGATCAGCGTGCCGATCAGCACCAGGAACATCGAGGCGATCTGGCTGCGCGTCAGCGTGGAGGCCAGCAGGCCGAAGCCCGTGGAGGCGCCGCTGAAGATCAGCGCCGCCAGGGCCAGCGTGGCAAAGCTGCCCGTCACGGGAACGCCGAACAGGGTGACGGCCATCAGGCACATCAGCAGGAAGTTCAGCATGGCCAGCACCACATAGGGCAGTTGCTTGCCCAGCAGGAATTCGGTGCGCGTGACCGGCGTGACGTAGAGGTTGGTGATGGAGCCGCTTTCCTTCTCGCGCACCACGGCCAGCGCCGTCAGCATGGCCGGCAAAAGCAGCAGCAGCAGGGGCATGACGGCCGGCACCATGGCCGGCAGGCTGCGCACGTCGGGGTTGTAGCGAAAGCGCGTCTGGATGTCGATGAGGCCGGCCGGCGCCATACCCAGGCGCTCGCGGGCCTGCTCGGTCAGCCAGTGCTGGTGGATGCCCTGCAGGTAGCCGCGCACGGTCTCGGCGCGCGTGGGCATGGCGCCGTCGAACCAGGCGCCCACCTGCACGGAGCCGCCGCGCAGCACATCGCGCGCAAAGCCCGGGGGGATCTCGATGGCCAGGGTCAGCTCGCCGCTGCGCATGCGGCGGTCCAGTGCGTCGTAGTCGGTCAGCGGCGGCTGCTCGATGAAGTAGCGCGAGCCCGACAGGCTCATCGCATAGCTGCGGCTGATGGTGGTCTGGTCGCGGTCCAGCACGGCAAAGCGCAGGTCCTCCACGTCCAGGCTGATGCCGTAGCCCATCACGAACATCAGGATCAGCGAGCCCACCAGGGCCAGCGTGGCGCGCACCGGGTCGCGCTGCAGCTCCAGCGCTTCGCGCCAGACATAGCTGAGCATGCGCTGGGCGCTGAAATGGCGGCGGCGCGCAGTGTGCGTTTCCACGGCAGCGGGGGCGGCAGGCGCGGCCTGCTGTTCCTCGGCCGGGGCCTCGCCGCCACCGGCCTCGACCAGGTAGCCGATGAAGGCTTCCTCCAGCGTGGCCGCGCCGCGCTTGGCCACCAGGCGCGCGGGCGTGTCGCTGTCCAGCACCTTGCCCGCATGCATCATGGACATGCGGTCGCAGCGCTCGGCCTCGTTCATGAAGTGGGTGGAGATGAAGATGGTCACGCGGTCGCGCCGCGACAGCTCCACCAGCAGGCGCCAGAAGCCGTCGCGCGCCACGGGGTCCACGCCCGAGGTGGGCTCGTCCAGGATGAGCAGCTCGGGCTTGTGCACCATGGCCACGGCCAGCGACAGGCGCTGGCGCATGCCCAGCGGCAGGGCGGCCGGCAGGCTGTGCTGCGCGGCCTGCAGGTCAAAGCGCTGCAGCATCTCGGCCACGCGCGCGGGAATGTCCGCCTCGGGCACGCCGAACAGGCGCGCATGCAGCACCAGGTTCTGGTGCACGGTCAGCTCGCCGTACAGCGAGAACGCCTGGGTCATGTAGCCCACGCGGCGGCGCGTGTCGATGTCGCGCGGGTCCACGGGCTGGCCGAACAGCCAGGCCTGGCCCTCGCTGGCCGGCAGCAGGCCGGTCAGCATCTTCATGGTGGTGCTCTTGCCGCAGCCGTTGGAGCCCAGGAAGCCGAAGATCTCGCCACGGCGGATGCGGAAGGACACATGGTCCACGGCGACGAAGTCGCCAAATCGCATGGTCAGGTCCCTGGCCTCGATGGCGATGTCGTCCTCGCCGCCCTCGGGCAGGGGCGCAATGGTCACGGGCGCATGGCCGCGCTTTTTCTCTTCGGGCAGCAGGGCGATGAAGGCCTCTTCCAGCGAGCGGCTGTCTGTGCGCTGCAGCAGCTCGGCCGGCGTGCCCGTGGCCAGCACGCGGCCCTCGTCCATGGCCACCAGCCAGTCGAAGCGCTGGGCCTCGTCCATGTAGGCCGTGGCCACCAGCACGCTCATGCCGGGGCGCTGGCGGCGGATGCGCGCGATCAGGTCCCAGAACTGGGCGCGCGCCAGCGGGTCCACGCCCGTGGTGGGCTCGTCAAGAATGAGCAGGTCGGGGTCGTGGATCAGCGCGCAGCACAGGCCCAGCTTCTGCTTCATGCCGCCCGACAGCTTGCCGGCCGGGCGCTCCAGGAATTTGCGCAGGCCCGTGGCCTGGGTGAGATCGTCGATGCGCCGGCGCCGCTCGGCCGCGTCATGGCCGAACAGGCGCGCGAAGAACTGCAGGTTCTCCTCCACCGACAGCGTGGGATAGAGGTTGCGCCCCAGGCCCTGAGGCATGTAGGCCACGCGCGGGCAGACGGCCTCGCGGTGCCGGCGCTGGGCCATGTCGCCGCCCAGCACCTCGACGCTGCCTTCCTGGATCTTGCGCGCCCCGGAGATCAGCGCCATGAGGCTGGACTTGCCCACGCCGTCCGGCCCGATCAGGCCGACCATGCGGCCTTCGGGAATGTCCAGGTCGATGCCCGCCAGCGCCTCGACCTGGCCATAGCGCTGGTGCACGCCCTTCAGGCGCACGACCCAGCCGCTGGCATGGGGCGTCGTGCTCTCGCTCATTGCGCGGGCTGGGCTGGCAGCTTGATGGCCAGGTTGGCGGGCCACTCATGGCTGGCATCGGTGCGCAGCCAGGCCATGCCGGGCACGCCGGTCTTGACCTGTTCCAGATGGCGGCGCAGCAGCTCCGGTGGGATCTGGGCGCGCACGCGGAACATCAGCTTCTGGCGCTCGCTGGCGGTCTCCACGGTCTTGGGCGTGAACTGGGCCTGGCTGGCGACGAAGGAGACGCGGGCCGGGATCACGTACTCGGGCGCGGCGTCCAGCACCAGGCGCACTTCGCTGCCCAGGGCAATGCGGCCGGCGGCGGTCTCGGGCACGAAGAAGGTCATGTAGACATCGGACAGGTCCAGCAGGTTGAGCACGCGCCCGCCTGCGCCCAGCACTTCGCCGGGCTGGGCCACGCGCAGCTGCACGCGGCCGTCGCGCGGGGCCTTGAGCACGCCGTCGTCGATGTCGGCCTGCACGCGCGCCACCGTGGCCGTGGCCGCCTGCACCTGGGAGCGCACGCCCACCACCTGGGCCTCGGCCGCCTTCACGGCGGCCTGGGTAGCGGCGGCCTGTGCGCGCGTGGCGGCCAGTGCCGCCTCGCTGCCGCGCACGCGGGCGCGGTCGTCATCGAGCTCCTGCACCGAGGAGGCGCCCTCGCGCGCCAGCGTTTCCGAGCGCTTGAAGCGGCGCTGCGCGGCGTCCACCTCGGTCTCGCGCTGCACGATCAGGGCCTGGGCGGCGGCCAGGTCGCTGCGGCGCAGGGTGACCTGGGCCTCGGCCGCGGCCACGCTGTGCTCGGCCTGCTGGCGCATGGCGTCGGCTTCCTGGCGCTGGGCGCGCAGGGTGTCGATCTGCATGCGCGCCACGGGCTGGCCGGCCTGCACGAAGTCGCCCTCGCGCACCAGGATTTCCTCCACGCGGCCGGGCAGCTTGGTGGAGATGTCGATCTCGGTGGCCTCGACACGGCCGTTGCTGCCGACGAAGCCCTCTCCCGGGCCCTTGGGCGTGAAGGTCTTCCAGGCCCACCAGGCCACGAGGGCCAGGACCGCCACGGCGGCGATCGGCACGATCTTGTTCTTCAGAGAGGTGTTCTTGTCCATGGGCGGGTCCGGAGGCTTCAGGAATTCGGGGGATCGGCAGGCGTGGCCGGCAGGGTGGCGGGCAGCGCGGCAGGTTCGGCCCCGCTGCCGCCGCCCAGGGCGGCATACAGGCCCACCTGGCTGGACAGCAGGGCGCGCCGCGCCTGCACCAGTTGCTGGCGTGCGGCCAGCAGGTCGCGCTGGGCGTCCAGCACCTCCAGGTAGGCGGCCGAGCCGTTGTCGTAGCGCAGCTGCGCCAGCCGCGCGCGCTCGGCCTGGGCCTGCACGGCGGTGCGCTGCACGGTGATCTGTTCGGAGAGCCAGCGGCGCGCGGCCAGGCCATCGGCCACCTCGCGGAAGGCGGTCTGGATGGCTTTCTCGTACTGGGCCACGGCCATGTCGCTGCGGATCTCGCCCAGCTCCAGGTTGGCGCGGCGCCGGCCGCCGTCGAAGATGGGCAGGGACACCGTGGGCACGAAGGCCCAGGCGCGGCTGCCGCCGTCGAACAGGCCGTCGAGTTCGGCGCTGGCCGTGCCCCAGCGGGCTGTGAGCGCAATGCGCGGGAAGAAGGCGGCGCGCGCCGCGCCGATCTGGGCCCGGGCCGCGCGCAGCTGGTGCTCGGCCGCGGCAATGTCGGGCCGCGCCGTGAGCAGTTCCGAGGGCAGGCCCGGCCGCAGCTCGGCCAGCACCAGGGCGTCGTCAAAGGGTGCGGCGGCGGGCAGCGGGCCCGGGTGGGCGCCGACCAGCTGCGCCAGGGCATGCAGCTGCTGCGCGCGTGCCAGCTCCAGCTGGGCCAGCAGGGCCTGCGCCTGGGTCAGCAGGGTCTGGACCTGGGCCAGCTGCAGGCGCGAGCTGGCGCCCACGGCCTCGCGGCGCGTGAAGATGCGAAAGGATTCCTGGCGCGTGGCCAGCGTCTCGCGCGCAATGGCCACGCGCTCGTCCAGCTCGCGCAGGCCCAGGTAGCCGTCGGCCACCTGGGCGATCAGCGCGGTCTGCACGGCGTGGCGGCCCGCATCGCTGGCCAGCCAGGTCTGCAGGGCCGCGTCCTTGAGGCTGCGCACGCGGCCCCACAGGTCCAGCTCCCAGCTGCTGAAGCCGACTTCGGCGCGGTACTCGCCGCTGACCACGGAGCGGCCCGAGAGGTTGAGGTCGCCAGGCACGCGAGCCCGCGCGGCCTGGCCGCCCACGCCAATGGCCGGGAACAGCTCGGAGCGCTGGATCTGGAAGGCCGCGCGCGCCTCTTCGGCGCGCAGCGCGGCCACGCGCAGGTCGCGGTTGTGCTCCAGCGCGGTGGCAATCAGCTGGCGCAGCGCGGGGTCGGTGAAGTAGTCGCGCCAGGGCAGGCCGGCGGCGGCGACACCCTGGGCGCCGGCCTGCAGATGGGCAGGCCAGGCCTCGGGCGTGGGCAGGGGCGGCGGCTCGTGCGGCGGCGCCAGGGAGGCACATCCCGCCAGGGCGGCGGCCAGTGCGGCTGCCAGCGCGGCGGCGGCGGTTCGGGGGAATGGGAGGGTCATCTGCAGTGCTGCGGGGTGCCGGTGCGGCAGCCGCTAGTTGAGGATGTGGTGGCCGCCATCGACATACAGCGTGCAGCCCGTGATGGCGCGCGCCCCGTCCGAGGCCAGGAAGGCGCACAGCGGCCCCACGTCGTCGGGCCGCAGCTCGCCGGCAATGGGCGAGCGGCGCACGCTGTCGGCCACGAGTTCATCGAACGCGGCAATGCCCGAGGCCGCGCGCGTGGCGATGGGCCCGGGCGAGACGGCATTGACGCGGATGCGCGAGGGGCCGAGCTCGGCCGCCAGGTAGCGCGTGGTGGACTCCAGCGCGGCCTTGACCGGGCCCATGATTCCGTAGTGCGGCATGACCTCGCTGGCGCCCAGGTAGCTCAGCGTCATGAGGCTGCCGCCGCCGGCGGCCATCAGCGGCTCGGCCAGGTGGGCCATGCGGATGAAGGAGTGGCAGGAGATGTCCATGGCCAGCGCAAAGCCCTCGCGGGAGCTGTCCACCACGCGGCCCTGCAGGTCCTTGCGCGGTGCGTAGGCCACGGCGTGCAGCACGAAGTCCAGCCGGCCCCAGCGCACGGCGGCGGCATCGAACAGTGCGCGCATCTGCTCGTCGTCGCCCACGTCCAGCGGCATGCGCAGCTCGGCACCGATCTCTTCGAGCAGGGGCTCCACATACACACGGGCCTTGTCGTTCTGCCAGGTCGCGCCGATCTCGGCGCCCGCCGCATGCATGGCCCGGGCACAGGCCCAGGCAATGCTGTCGCGGTTGGCGATGCCGACGATCAGGCCTTTTTTGCCAGCCAATAGCGTCATCTCGAATGCTCCAGATCAGAAGGTCTGCCGGGAAACAGGCCGCCTTGGGGCGGCTTCGTCAGGAATCACGGGGCATGGTGCGGCATTGCCGACATATGCGCCACGGCGAATGTTTGTATTTCCTGTGACTACGAAGCTTTTGATAGCTTGTTTTGATGCATGCAAATCAAAGGTTTGCATGCCAATATCGTCTCCTGGTCTTTTTCATTCTATCTATGTTGCACTGCAGCGACCGATTTTGGCGATGCCGTTTCGTTATATCGATGCAGTTCACTCCATAGTCTTGACTCAGGTCAAAGAGGGCAGCGTCACTGAGAGGATGTCGCTTGCCGCCGGTCGCTGCGTCCAGTAGAGCAATGGCGTCTTTTTGCGCCAACAGCCAAACATTCCCTGTATTGGCCGGATTTCAATGAATACAAGGTTTTCACACCATATTGGTGCACGGGGGGTAAAGAAAATCGGAAATCTGCCGATGGGCCATGAACAGAGAAAATCCCCTGCCTGCAAAGGCCTGGGCCGCCACATTCAGTCAGGACAAGACCGAAGGAAGACGATCAATCCATGACCAGCATTTCATCCACCGGCGCCAGCTTTGCCGCCAGCGCAGCGGGCATGCGGCCCACGGTGTCCGTGAGGTCGTCAGCGACCACGGCAGCTGCTGCACCTGCCGAACCGGGCACGCAGGTCACGCTGGGCCAGTCCACAGGGTCCAGCGTCATCTATGCCAAACCGCAGCCCGTGGAACTGGGGCAGTTCAGGCTGACCCGGGCCTGGGCCTCGCAAGACAGGGACGACATCAGCACCCTGATGGCACGCAACCTGGGCCTGGGCCCGTCGGCCAGCCTGGCCGACCGCTGGCGCGGCCTGGGCGGCGCCCTGCTGTCGCGCTTTGCGGCCACGCCGTCGGACTACCAACAGACGGTTGCGGAGTACCAGGCGCCCACGGCGGCCGACTCCGTCGCAGGCAGCGCGGATGCGCAGGCCCTGGACAAGTCCGCACTGAGCGATGTGTCCGTGGGCGCTGTCACCGTGAGCCTGAAGATCCGCACGCAATCGGGCCAGACCGTGGAGCTGCGGATTGCCACGAACGACGGCAGCGAAGCGGGCAGCAGCAGCGGGCTGCGGGTCGAGGTCAAGAGTTCCGGCACCTTGAGCCAGGCCGAGAGCGCGGCCATTGCCCAGCTGGCCGACGGGCTGGACGAAGCGCTGGAAGGCCTGGGAAAGCCGGGCAAGCCCCAGCTGGAACTGGGCAAGCTGATGAACTTCGACCGCAGCGTGCTGTCCGGCCTGGACCTGGACATCAAGAACCCCAAGCCTTCGCAGCCCCTGTCCTCGTTCAGCCTGCATGTGGGCACCGATGGCCGATCGGTGGCGATGAAGGGCGCGGCGGGCGAGCTGGCCGTCAACCTGGAGTCCGATGCCCCCGTGGGCGCCAGCGCTTCGCAGCGCCAAGCCGCGCTGGACCAGCATCTGAAGCGCTTTGATGCCGCCGCGCAGCGCGGCCGTGCGGATGCGGCGCTGGTGGACATGTTCAAGAGTGCCTTCAGTCAGCTGCACAACGCGCAGGCGCCGGCCGCGCCGGGCGCCATCGTCGCGCTCTCCGGGCTGGAGCGTTCCGTGCAGTCCCTGCAAAGCGGCCTGGCCGATTTCCAGGCCAGCTTCAGCGGTGACTTCGAGAACACCAATGAATTCGGCGCCGTGACCGAAATCGGCCGCGCCGAGTACCAGGTGGGCCAGAAGACCACCCGGCAGTCCCGCGGCAGGGAGGGCGAGTCGATCGCCCAGGTGGTGACCGAGTCCCTGAACGCCGAATCCAAAAAGGCGCGCAACCGCAGCATGCTGGATTTGCAGTCGGGCAACTATGACCTGACCAAGGTGCAGGATAGCCGCACCATCACCACGCTGATCGAGACAGCCGGCAAGCAGGTCACCGGTGCGCTGCGCAAGACGCAAGAGCGCCAGATGCAGACGTGGGACCAGCTGGTGGAGCACCGCACCCAGCAGCACCGCGAAACGCCTGGTGGGCGCAGTTTCACTGAGCAACTCGCGCTGAGGTAGTCGCGTTGAGATAGTCGCGTTGAGGTAGTCGCGGCGCGGGCCGGGCCGCGTGTCGTCGTTGTGTCACAAAACTTCCGTATAAGAAGTTTTTTTGAACAAGACATGACAACGGCCCGCGCGTTCATGACCGAATTTCATCTTGCCGTCATCCAGGGCGGAGCCTCTCAATGAACGCGCGCCGTGCTTTGGCGGCGGGGCTGGCGGCGCTGCTGCTGGCGGCCGTGGGCGGCGGCGTCTGGTACTCGCGCACGGCCCTGGTGCAGGACCGCCAGGCGCAGATGACGCACCAGCAGTCCGTGACGGCACGCGGCCTGATCGGCTCCGAGAAGGAAGCCTTCTTCCAGGACGAGCGCGTGCGCGACGTGCTGGCGCGCCACGGCGTGACGGTGACGGTGCAAAAGGCCGGCTCGCGCAGCATTGCCAACAGCTACGACCCCAAGCAGTACGACTTCGGCTTTCCCTCGGGGGCGCCGGCTGCGGCCCAGCTCAAGGCGGCGGCCAGGGCCGGCACGGTCTATACGCCGTTCTACACGCCCATCGTGTTCGCCAGCTGGCGGCCCATTGCCGAGATCCTGATCGCCAACGGCGTTGCGCAAAAGCAGGGCGACTTCTTTTACGTGACCGATCTTCCCGCCCTGCTGGCCATGGCCGGCAAGGGCACGCGCTGGCGTGACCTGAAGGCCTCCGGCGCCTTTGCCACCGGCAAGGCCGTGCTGCCCGCCAGCACCGATGTGCGCAGCTCCAACAGCGCGGCCATGTACCTGGCGCTGGCCAGCTATGTGCTCAACGGCCAGCAGGTGGTGCAAAGCCCGGCCGACCTGGAGCGCGTGATGCCCCAGGTGGCGCCGCTGTTTCTGCGCCAGGGCTTCCAGGAAAGCTCGTCGGCCGGCCCCTTCGAGGACTACCTGGCCCTGGGCATGGGCAAGGCGCCGCTGCTGGTGGCCTATGAATCGCAGCTGGTGGAGTTCCTGCTGCGCCACCCGCAGCGCAGAAGCGGCGAGATGGTGATGCTCTACCCGCAGCCCACGCTGTATTCCAAGCATGTGCTCGTGCCCTACACGCCTGCGGGCGATCGCGTGGGCCAGCTGCTCGAATCCGATCCGCAGCTGCGCGCATTGGCGCAGGAATACGGCTTTCGCACCGGCGGCGACACGCACGGGCCCGAGCGCTGGGCCGGGCAGGGCGTGCAGGCGCCCGCGCAGCTGGTGGAGGTGATCGATCCGCCCAGCCAGGAGTGGCTTGAGCGAATGATCGTGGACATGGAGCAGCGCTTCAAATGACCGAACGTTCCAGGAGCAACCGATGAGCAACACCCCCCAGACCACCACGGCCAGCGCCGCCGTGGCCGTGCCTGCACAGGAGCAGGATTTCGTGCTGGAGCCGCCTGCGCCCGCCCTGCCCGTGCCCATCGAGTCGGCCAGCGGCAAGGTCCGCCTCAAGGCCGAGGAAGTGCAGCAGCTGGACGCGCAGGTGGCGCAGTTCATCGACGACATCACCGCCAACGACAGCCAGTCGCCCGCCTTCAAGGGCGCGGTCGAGCGCATCCACGGCATGGGCAACAAGGAGGTGCAGGCCGCTGCCGCCGTCTCCAACCGCATGCTGGAGCGCCCCGTCAAGACGCTGAACAACGGCCTGTTCGACCAGGGCAGCCAGATCGGCCAGGGCCTGATCGACCTGCGCCGCCAGGTGGAGGCGCTGGACCCCTCGCGCCAGGACGACCTGTTCAAGCCGCGCAAGCTGCTGGGCCTGATCCCCATGGGCAACAGGCTGGTGGACTACTTCGACAAGTTCCAGTCCAGCCAGAACCACCTGAACGCCATCATCGACAGCCTCAAGCGCGGCAAGGACGAGCTGCTGCGCGACAACGCCGCCATCGAGCAGGAAAAGGCCAACCTGTGGGGCCTGATGGAGCGGCTGGAGAAATACATCCACATCGGCAAGAAGCTGGACGCGGCGCTGGAGGCCAAGGCCGCACAGCTGGACGCCAGCGACCCGGAAAAGGCCCGCGTGGTGCGCGAGGACATGCTGTTCTACGCACGCCAGAAGGTCACCGACCTGCTCACCCAGATGGCGGTGAACGTGCAGGGCTACCTGGCACTGGACCTGGTGCGCAAGAACAACCTCGAACTGGCCAAGGGCGTGGACCGCGCGACCACCACCACGGTCTCCGCCCTGCGCACGGCCGTCATCGTGGCGCAGGCGCTGGCCAACCAGAAGCTGGTGCTGGACCAGATCACGGCGCTGAACACCACCACGGGCAACCTGATCGCCGGCACCAGCGAGCTGCTGCGCGAGCAAAGCGGGAAGATCCACGAGCAGGCGGCCGGCAGCACCATCGACATCGCCAGGCTGCAGCAGGCCTTCGGCAACATCTACCAGACCATGGACGCCATGGCCGACTTCAAGGTCAAGGCCCTGGCCTCCATGCAGACCACGGTGGACACGCTGTCGCAGGAGGTGGACAAGTCCCGCGCCTATCTGGAAAAGAGCCGTCGCGAGGACGTGCGCGAGGCGCTGCAGGCGCCTGCCGGCGAGGTGGTGCTGTGAGCATGTTCCGGCGCCTGGCGGCCTGGTGGCTGCTGGGCCTTGCGCTGGCCCTGGCCCTGGCCGGCTGCGGCAAGTCGCCCGAAACCGCGCCGCAGGCCGCCGCCAAGTCCGATCCGTCCGCCGGTCCCCCGGGTGCATTCACCGTGCTGGCCGGCTCCGAGCTCAAGGACGTGGCGCCCGCGCTGGAGCAGGCCGCCACGGCGGCGGGCGTGCCGCTCAAGCTCAGCTATGCGGGCACGCTGGAGATGGTCGAGCGCATCAATGCGGGCGAGCAGTACGACGCCATCCTGCCGCCCAATGGCGCCTATCCCGCGCTGGCGCTGGCGAACAAGCCGCTGGCGCGTGAAAAGCTTTTCTACTCGCGCGTGGCCCTGGGCGTGAAGGCCCCCGTGCTGCAAAAGCTGGGCTGGGACAAGGCACCGCCCACCTGGGCCGACATCGCACGCGCTGCCGTACAGGGCCGGCTGCGCTACGGCATGACCAATCCGGCCAGCTCCAACACCGGCATGAGCGCGCTGTTCGCCGTGGCCTCGGCCGTGGCCGGCAAGACCGAAGACCTGGACGCCAGGGAGGTCAACGCCAAGGTGCTCAAGGATTTTCTGTCGGGCCAGAAGCTCACGGCAGGCAGCTCCGGCTGGCTGGCCGAGGCCTTCGAGCGTGAGCCCGGCGCCGTCGATGCGCTGGTCAACTACGAGGCCGTGATCCTGCGCCTGAACGAGAAGCTGCCCGCCGCCGACCGGCTCACCCTGGTCTACCCGCGCGACGGCGTGATCTCGGCCGACTATCCGCTGATGCTGCTCAACGCTGCGCGGCGCGCCGACTATGACCGGCTGGTCGCCCAGTTCAAGGCTCCCGCCTTCCAGGGCCAGCCGTTGCGCCAGGCCCAGCTGCGCCCCGCCAGCCCCGAGGCACAGGCCAGCCCGGCCCTGCCCACGGCGCCCGTGGTGGAGTTGAGCTTTCCGAACCGGCTGGAGGTGATCGATGCCGTGCTCTCGGCCTACCAGAGCGATCTGCGCCGCCCGGCGACCAGCATCTTCGTGCTGGACGTGAGCGGCTCCATGAAGGGTGCGCGGCTGGCGCAGATGAAGGAGGCGCTCAAGCTGCTGTCCGGCGCCGAGGCATCGGCCGCCAGCCAGCGCTATGCCGCCTTCCAGGCGCGCGAACGCGTGCTGCTGATTCCGTTCTCGGGCCTGGTCGGCCAGCCCGCGCGCGTGCAGTTCGCGGCGGGCGACCTGCAGGCCGCAAGCGCCCAGGTGCTGGCCTATGCCGACAGCCTGGTGGCCGACGGCGGCACGGCCATCTACGACGCGCTCACGCTGGCGCAGCAGCAGGCACGCCAGGAACTGCGGGCCGATCCCGAGCGCTTCGTCAGCATCGTGCTGCTGACCGATGGCGCCAACACGGCCGGCCGCGACTGGGTCGCATTCGAGCGCGAGCAGCGCATGGCGCGCGACGGCGGCGCGCCGCTGGTGCGCGTCTTTCCCATCATCTTTGGCGAGGCGCAGTCCGGCGAAATGCAGGCCCTGGCCGCGCTGACGGGCGGGCGCGCCTTCGATGCGCGCAACACCGGCAAGAGCGGACTGCCGCTGGTGTTCAAGGAAATCCGGGGCTACCAGTGACAGCGCCGCCACCGATCGAACCCGCCTGATGCGCCGCCTGCAGCTTTTCTTCTACGGCAACGGCAACCTCGCCGGCCTGGCGCTGGCCCTGCTGGGGCCGGTGCTGCTGTTCGCGGGCGTGATCGGTGCCGGCTGGGGCTGGATCACGCTGGGCCTGTACGTCGCGGGCCTGCTGCTGGGCTGGGCCCTGCAGCCCGCGGGCGCCAGCTTCGAGCGGGCGCTGCAGCAGCACTGGAGCGCCGAGGACATCCGCGAACGCATCGACGAGCTGGTGCAAAAGGCCCGCCCGATGCTCACGCCCGAGATGCAAAAGCACCTGGACAGCGTGCGCGGCTCGGTGCACGAGGTGCTGCCCTCGCTGGCCGACGCCGGCCCGGTCTTCAACGACGGCCTGTTCACCGTGCGCGAGACGGTGCTGCAGTACCTGCCCGCCACGCTGTCGCACTATGCGGCGCTGCCGCCGCTGTTCCGTGTCACCCAGCCCGTGCAGGACGGCAAGACGGCCAGGCAATTGCTGACCGAGCAGCTGGCGCTGCTGGCCGGGCAGATGCAGCAGGTGGTGGCCCATGTGGCGGCCAGCGATGCGCAGGCGCTGCTGGCCAACGGGCGCTTTTTGAAGCAGAAGTTCGACCAGCCGGATTTCCTGAAGTGAGGCGCCCGCAGGGTCGTCCCGCCACGCTGCGCGGACCCTGTGTTAGCATGCTTCGCCATGCAGCCTGCTGCATTCCCGTCTTCCAGACACCTGAACTCTCGATCCAAGACAGCCATGAACGGTACGCCCGTTTCGATCATCGTTGCACAGTGGTGGCGCTTCCAATAAGGAAGCGGCACGTCGTTGCGGTTGCGTACCGCGCCTTGCCGCCGTGACGGCAGCAAGGCTCACCCAGCAGATGGCTCCCCGGCACGGCGGCTCCCAGAACCCAGGAGATTGCCCAGATGCCCTCAGATTCCCCCTTCCAGACCCAGGCAGCATTGCGCGCATGCCCGCGCCAGCCTTCGCTGCGGCATGCCCGCGCCACCCGCTTTTCCCTTTGAGACCCAGGAGCCGGTATGACCAGACTGCTGATGATCGACAACTACGACAGCTTCACCTACAACATCGTCCAGTACTTCGGCGAGCTGGGTGCCGATGTCACCGTGGTGCGCAATGACGAGGCCACGCTGGACGAGGTGATCGCCCTGGTCGAGCGCGAGAAGATCGACCGCCTGGTGATCTCGCCCGGCCCCTGCTCGCCGGCCGAGGCCGGCATTTCCGTGGCCGCCATCCAGCACTTTGCAGGCCGCCTGCCCATCCTGGGCGTGTGCCTGGGCCACCAGAGCATTGGCGCGGCCTTCGGCGGCGACATCGTGCGCGCGGGCCAGCAGATGCATGGCAAGACCAGCGTCATCACCACCGACCGCAAGGGCGTGTTCGCCGACCTGCCCGAGCAGTTCACGGTCAACCGCTACCACTCGCTGGCCATTGCGCGCTCCAGCCTGCCCGAATGCCTGGAGATCACGGCCACCAGCGAGGACGGCGAGATCCAGGGCGTGCGCCACACCAGCCTGGCCATCGAGGGCGTGCAATTCCACCCCGAGAGCATCCTCACCGAGCATGGCCACGCCATGCTCAAGAATTTCCTGGAACAGAAGGCCTGAGCAGGCCGGCACCCAACCGAGACACCGCAATGACCCAGATCACCCCCCAGGAAGCGCTGCAGCGCACCATCGAGCACCGCGAAATCTTCCACGACGAGATGCTGCACCTGATGCGCCTGATCATGCGCGGCGAGCTGTCGCCCGTGATGACGGCCGCCATCGTCACCGGCCTGCGCGTGAAGAAGGAGACCATCGGCGAGATCACGGCCGCGGCCGAGGTCATGCGCGAGTTCTCCAACAAGGTCCATGTGGAGGACAAGCGCCACCTGGTGGACATCGTGGGCACGGGCGGCGACGGCGCCAACACCTTCAACATCTCCACCTGCTCCATCTTCGTGATCGCGGCGGCGGGCGGCAAGGTCAGCAAGCACGGCGGGCGCAGCGTCAGCAGCAAGAGCGGCAGCGCCGACGCCATGGAGGCGCTGGGCGTCAACATCCAGCTCAGCCCCGAGCAGATCGCGCGCAGCATCGCCGACGTGGGCATCGGCTTCATGTTCGCGCCCAACCACCATCCGGCCATGAAGAACGTGGCGCCCGTGCGCAAGGAGCTGGGCGTGCGCACCATCTTCAACATCCTGGGCCCGCTGACCAATCCGGCCAGCGCGCCCAACATCCTCATGGGCGTGTTCCACGAGGACCTGGTCGGCATCCAGGTGCGCGCGCTGCAGCGCCTGGGCGCCGAGCACGCCATCGTGGTCTATGGCCGCGACGGCCTGGACGAGATCAGCCTGGGCGCGGGCACCCTGGTGGGCGAGCTTAAGGACGGCGTGGTGCGCGAGTACGAGATCCATCCCGAGGACTTCGGCCTGCGCATGGTGGGCACGCGCGCCTTCAAGGTGGACAATCCCGAGGAATCCAAGGCCATGCTGCTGGGCGTGCTCCATGGCGAAAAGAGTGCCGCGCGCGACATCGTCTGCCTGAACGCGGGTGCCGCCCTGTATGCGGCCAACGTGGCCTCCAGCATCGAGGACGGCATGGCCCGCGCCCAGGCGGCGCTGGACAGCGGCGCAGCCCTGGCCAAGCTCAACGAACTCGTGGCCTACACGGCCCGGCTGACGGCCTGAGCCGCGCAGCCCCCATCGACCACCGAATACAAGAAACCAAGGAAAGCAACGTGTCCGACATCCTCAAGCAAATCTGCGACGTGAAAGTGCAGGAAGTGGCCGCCGCCCAGAAGCGCATGCCCTTCGCGGACATGCGCCGCGACGCCGAAAGCCGCGTGCTCACGCGCGACTTCGTGGGCGCGCTGCGCGCCAAGATCGCCGCCGGCCATGCCGGCGTGATCGCCGAGATCAAGAAGGCCAGCCCCAGCAAGGGCGTGATCCGCGAGGACTTCATCCCCGCCGACATCGCGCAAAGCTATGCCGATGGCGACGGCAAGGGCGTCAGCGCCGCCTGCCTCTCGGTGCTGACCGACAAGCAGTTCTTCCAGGGCAGCGTGGACTATCTCAAGCAGGCGCGCGCCAGCTGCCACCTGCCCGTGCTGCGCAAGGATTTCATGGTCGATCCCTACCAGATCTACGAATCGCGGGCCATGGGCGCCGACTGCGTGCTGCTGATCGCCGCCTGCCTGGACGACGCGCAGATGGCCGAGATGGAACAGATCGCCCACAGCCTGGACATGGCCGTGCTGGTCGAGGTCCATGACGGCGCCGAGCTGGACCGCGCCCTGCGCCTCAAGACGCCGCTGGTGGGCATCAACAACCGCAACCTGCGCAGCTTTGAGGTCAGCATCCAGACCACGCTGGACCTGCAAAAGAACGTGCCCGCCGACCGCCTGCTGGTCACCGAGTCGGGCATCGGCAGCCGCGAGGACGTCAAGGCCATGCGCGATGCCGGCATCCACAGCTTCCTGGTGGGCGAGGCCTTCATGCGCGCCAAGGAGCCGGGAGAGGCGCTGGCCAAGCTGTTTGCCTGAAGCCAAGACCGGATCGGTCCCTTGGTGGTGCGCCACCGAAGCAGCCCGCCGCAGCCATGCGTGCGGGCTTTTTTTTTTGTGCAAATAGTGTTTCTAAAAGTTTTTCGTTTGCATGATAATTATTGACAATGCGCATGAAATGCCGCTCCGGCAACATGGCCGCAGCCCATCGCCTACGGAGATTCCGATGTCGTTCATGCCCCGTGCCCCTTTCCTGTCCAGCCGCGGCTGGGCTGCCCTCATCGTTTGCGCATCGGCCACGCTGGCATCGTCCGGCGCCTGGGCACAGGCCACGCGCACCTGGGTCTCGGGCGTGGGCGATGACGCCAACCCCTGCAGCCGCACGGCTCCCTGCAAGACGTTTGCGGGGGCCATCGCCAAGACGGCCGCCAATGGCGAGATCAACGTGCTGGATCCTGCGGGCGTCGGTGGAGTCACCATCACCAAGTCCATGCAGGTGGACGGCACAGGCGTGCTTGCCGGCGTGCTGGTCTCCGGTACCGCGGGCATCACCATCAACGCGGGTGTTTCTGACACCGTGGTGCTGCGGGATCTGGACATCGTCGGCAACGGCACAGGAACGTTCGGCGTCAGAATCTTCCAGGCAGGCAAAGTGGTGCTGGACAACGTCAGGATCCAGGGCTTCACGCAGGCGGCGGTCAAGGTCGAGACGAGCGCTACTTCTGTGTCTGTTCTGGTGCAACGCTCGCAATTGCTGGGCAATGCAGTGCCAGCACAGGGCGAGCCGGAACGCGCCGCCATCAGTGTCCAGAGCACGACCGCCCAGGTCTACCTGTCCAACACCACGGTGTTCGGCAATGACAAGGCGTTCAACGCTGTGGCAGGCGGGAAGATCACCTCGTTCAACAACAACCGGGTCATGGGCAACACCCAGGACAGCGCGCCGACCGACACCGTCTACGAACGCTGATCGGCGCAAGGCAGCATCATGCACAGCGTAAAAGGCGTTGCCCGCAAGTCCTGTCTGGGGCTTGCGGTGTTTGCGGCCCTGGGCCCGGCGCAGGCCGCCGAACTGCTGGCCAACGGCAGTTTCGAGCAGAACTCCGGTCCGGGTTCCCTGGTTTTCACGGGCTGGCAATCCGTGTCGCAGGCCGGCTCCAAGGGCGGCTTCGCCGCCCAGCAAGGCACCAAAGGCGCCATCACGCCCGTGGCCGTGCCTGCACCTCCCGACGGGGCGTTTGCCCTCATGAGCGACCAGCCCGGCCCCGGCAGCCATGTGCTCTACCAGGATGTCGCCATTCCGGCGGGCAGCCCTGCCACGCTGAGCGCCCGCGTCCATGTCCAGAATGCGGCCAAGGTCGCTGCGGCGCCGGCCACGCTTGACTACACGGTGGCTGCGCCCAACCAGCAGGTGCGCATCGACGTCATGAACCCTGCCGCCGCGCCCGACAGCCTGGGCGCCGGTGTTCTGGCCAATGTCTTCCAGTGGCCGCCGGCCACGGCGCCCGGTCCTTCGACCAGCGGCAGCGGCTACCAGTCGCTGCAGTTCGACCTGTCGGCCTACGCGGGCCAGACCGTGCGGCTGCGCATTGCCGAGGTGGACAACCGGCAAAGCCTGTTCTTCGGCGTGGATGCGATGAGCGTCTGGTCCGGCAGCGTTCCGGGCGCACTTCAGCCACCTGCCGATACGGGCTTTTTCGCGCAGGGCACGGCCGTGCAGCTGACCTTCGATCCGGTGGCCTCCATCCCCGGCCAGACGGTCACGGGCTATGTGGCGCAATGTGTCCCGCAAGGTGGCGGCGCGGTGCTGATGGGCACGTCCAGCACTCCGACGGTGGCGGTCAACGGCCTGACACCCGGCGTGGCCTACAACTGCAGCGTGGCGGCACAGTCCAGCAGCGGTGCGGGGCCCGCCTCGCAGCCCCTGACGGTCAACGCCCCTGTCGCTGGCGCCACCACCATCTCGACCCTGCAAGGTGGCAGCGCGACGCTGACCGTCAGCAATCCGGCCAGCGGCTGCAGCCTGCAATCGGCATCGCTGGTGCGTGCGCAAAGCCTGCCCACGGCGCCGCCCCAGGGTGCGGCGGCCTATCCGCTGGGTGTGCTGGACCTGCGCTCGTCGGGCTGCAACTCAGGCGCGACGCTGAAGCTCAGCGTCACCATGCCGCAGGCCCTGCCTGCGGGGGCCCAGTACTGGAAGTACGGTCCCACGGCGGCCAACCTGGCACCGCACTGGTATGCCTTCAACGACGGCTTCAAGGTGACCTCGGCCAATACCTACACCCTGGAAGTCCAGGACGGTGGCCTGGGCGATGATGACCTGCAGGCCAATGGCGTGGTGGTCGATCCGGGTGGTCTGATGGTGATGGCGGCGACCTCTCCTGCCGCCATTCCCGTGTGGAACCTCGCGGGTCTGGCGGGCACATCGGCCTCGGTGCTGCTGGCCATGGCGGCAATGCGCCGGCGCCGCCGGACGCGCTGATGCGCTGACGTGCATGTCGCACACGCCGGGCGGCTGTGCGACTGCGGGTATCCTCAGGACATCAATGCACCGGCCGCGCGCCGGTGCATTCCCGTTTCTTTCGTACCTTCGAGGAACCACCATCGCGCGCCATGCGTGCGCTGGTGCCCCATCCGCCATGGCCCTTCAAGACGACGCAATCGCCCCGGCGCAAGCCGACCAACTCCAATCCGCCGATCCCGCCGACTGGCCCGTTGCGCCCGACTGGCAGCCCCTGGTCGAGGACTTCTTCGCGGGTGCCACGGGCCAGCAGCTGCTGACCTTTCTGCACCAGCGCCTGGAAGCCGGCGCCGTGATCTTTCCGCCCCAGCCGCTGCGCGCGCTGGAGCTGACCCCGCCCGAGGAAGTGCGCGTGGTCATCCTGGGGCAGGACCCCTACCACGGCCGGGGGCAGGCCGAAGGCCTGTCGTTCTCGGTGGCGCCGGGCGTGCGCATGCCGCCCTCGCTGCAGAACATCTTCAAGGAGATGCAGCGTGACCTGGGCGTGCCCTTCCCGCCGTTTCCCAACCCGGGCGGCAGCCTGGTCAAGTGGGCCAGGAACGGCGTGCTGCTGCTCAACACCTGTCTCACGGTGGAGGAAGGCCAGGCGGCCAGCCACTCGGGCAAGGGCTGGGAGCTGCTGACCGATGCGGTGATCCGGCATATCGCCCAGGGCGCGCGCCCCGTGGTCTTCATGCTCTGGGGCAGCCATGCGCAGTCCAAGCGCGCCTTCATTCCGGCCGACCGGGGCCATCTGGTGCTGACCAGCAACCATCCCTCGCCGCTGTCGGCGCTGCGCCCGCCCGTGCCCTTCATCGGCAACGGGCACTTCGGCAAGGCGCGCGACTTCCGCGCCCAGCACGGTTACTGAGCGGCCCGCTCGGGGCGTGGCTCCACCATGGGGAACACGCTGTCGAAGCGGTCCAGCATGGACATGAGCGCCGTCACCTTGGAGGCGTCGCCCTCGATGCGCAGCTGGCCGCTCTTGATGGCCTCGGCCATCGTGGTCTCCTGGCCTGCAATGGCGTCCAGCGTGGCGCGCGTCAGGCGCAGGCTGGCATGGGCGGCGGGCGCAAGGCCCGGGCTCTGGGTGAGGGCGCTGTTCTCCAGGTTCAGGCTGCGCTGCTCGCCGGTGTCGGTGAAGGTCCAGTTGAGCACGATGCGCTGGCCTGCGGCCTTGCCGGCGTCCAGCCGCACGCCCAGGTAGTCGAAGAACATCTCCAGCGGCAGGCTGCGCACCAGGTCGCGCGCGGTGCTGCCGGGCCTGGGCAGCTGGGGCACGCCCTGGCGCAGTTCCGCCGCGCCCTGCAGGAAGGCGTTGCGGGCCGTGGCCGATTCCATCTGGTAGCCCAGCTGTTCATAGGCATTGGCCGCCAGGCGTCGCGCGGCCTGGTTGGCAGGGTCGGCAAAGACCAGCTGCGAGGCGATCTGCGCCACCCAGCGGTATTCGCCGCGCTCGTAGTCGGCCTGCGCACGGCGCAGCACGGCGTCGGCGCCCCCCATGTATTCCACGGTCTTGCGTGCGGCGGGCACGGGCGGCAGCGCCTCCAATTGCGCCGGGTTGCCTTCGTAGTAGCCCAGGTAGTGCTGGTAGATGGCGCGGATGTTGTGGCGTAGGTGGCCGTAGAAGGCATGTGTGGCGCCGTCGCGGGCCAGGGATTCGGGCATCTTCAGCATCTCGGCGATCTCCGAGCCCACATAGCCGTGGTTCATGAGGCGCACGGTCTGGTCGTGCAGGTATTTGTAGGTGTCGCGCTGGCCGGCCAGCAGGTGCTGCAGCCGGGGCTGGCCCCAGACCGGCCAGTGGTGCTGGGCAATCATGATCTCGGCCTTGCCGCCATAGGTGTGCAGGGCGTCGTTCAGGTGGCGGGACCAGCCCAGCGCGTCACGCACCTGGGCGCCGCGCAGCGGCAGCAGGTTGTGCTGGGTGTGCACGGCGATCTCGGCCATGTTCAGCACCTTGAGCTGGGGGTAGTACATGATCATCTCGGCCGGCGCCTCGGCCCCGGGGGTGAGCGCGAACTCGATGTCCACGCCGTCGATGCGCAGGGTCTCGCGCGGCTTGTCGATCACGCGCGTGGGCGCGATCAGCCCCATGGTGCCGGGCGCACCCGCCTTGCCCAGCCCTGCGTCCACCTGTCCCCTGGCATCGCGCGGCAGCAGCATGCCGAACTGGTAGAGCGCGCGCCGGCCCATGGCGTGGCCGGCGATCACGTTCTCGCCCACGGCCTCGGCCATGAAGCCCGCCGGGGCGATGACCTGCACGCGGCCCGCATCCACCTCTTCCTGGCGCACCACGCCGCGCACGCCGCCGAAATGGTCCACATGGCTGTGCGAGTAGACGACGGCCACCACGGGCTTGCGCGGGCGGTGCTGGAAGTACAGGTCCATGGCGGCCTGGGCGGTCTCGGTGTACATCAGCGGATCGACCACGATCAGGCCGGTCTCGCCCTCGATGATGCTCATGTTCGACAGGTCCAGGCCGCGCACCTGGTAGAGCCTGTCGGTCACCTGGAACAGGCCGCTGACGCGGTTGCGCTGGGCCTGGCGCCACAGCGCGGGGTGCACGGTGTCGGGCGCCTGGTCCTGCTCCAGGAAGGCATAGGACTGCATGCTCCAGATGGGACGGCCCTGGGCATTGCGCACGACCAGGGTGTCGGCCGGTGCGATCAGGCCGCGCCGGGCGTCCTCCATGGCCTGCGCATCGTCCAGCGGCTGCTGTGCCAAGGCCGCCAGCTGGGCCGCGCGCGTGGCGGCGCTGGCCGGCTGGGGCCTGGCCATGTCGGAGACGGGCAGGCTGCCGTGGGCGCAGGCGCCCAGCAAAGCGGCTGTGGCCAGGCTGGCCAGCAGGCGGGAAGGGCGCGCCAGCGCGCGGGGCAGGGGGTGTGAGGCTTGCATGGAAAGGTCTCCTGGCATGTTCGATGTCAGCGGCGAAAATACGCAGGCCCGCCGGCTGTGTCTGTCAGCCACCCGACATCCCCTCTCATGCAAACTGCTCACGCCTCTTCCTACCTGCCCACGCTGCGCGCCGGCCGCTGGTTCAGCGCGTTGGCGCCGCAGTTTGCCGATTTGCTGCTGGCGCTGGCCCAGCCGCGCAGCCTGGAGACGGGCGAGGCCCTGTTCCTGCGCGGCGATGCGCTGGAGGGCGGGCTGTTCGCCGTGGTCCGGGGCAGCATCGGTTTCTCCGGTGTGGGTGGGCAGAGCGAGCAGGCGCGCGAGGCCCTGCTCACGCGCATGGGCCCGGCCACCTGGTTTGGCGAGATCGCGCTGTTCGACGGTTCGCCGCGCACCCACGATGCCCACGCCATGGAGCCCAGCGTGGTGCTGCAGGTGCCGCGCCAGCCGCTGCTGGACTGGCTGCAGCAGCACCCCGCGCACTGGCATGACCTGGGCGTGCTGATGTCGGGGCGCATGCGGGCGGCCTTTGCGGCGCTGGAGGATCTGGCCCTGCTGCCCGCACCCCAGCGGCTGGCGCGCCGCCTGGTGGCCATGGCGCGTGGCTACGGCGAGCGGCTGGACGATGTGCCGGCCCGGCCGCGCCTGGATATCACGCAGGAGCAGCTGGCGCGCATGCTGTCGATCTCACGCCAGACCACCAACGTGCTGCTGCAGGGCCTGCAGGCGCGCGGCCTCATCCGGGTGCAGCGCGGCGAGATCGAGATCCTGCAGTGGCAGGCGCTGTGCGCCGAGCGGTTCTGAGAAGGCCCGGTTAGAGGGTCCATCAAGGCGGCGCTACGCGCTGCAGGCCGCCTGCTTCAGACCACCAGCACGCCTTCCACGTCCTGCACCTTGCGCCGCGCCAGCGCGAGATGGGCCTTCGCCCTGTCGAGCACCAGATAGAGGAACAGTCCCTCGCGGTGGGCGCGCGCCTTCAGGGCGTGGTCATTCTGCATGGGGGCTGTCCTGCGACAGGGCTTCGATCTGCAGCAGCAGCAACTCGATCAGTGCCACCACCTGCGCGCGCTCGCGCACATCGGCCGGCACCACCGGGCACAGCAGGCCACGCGACTGCAGGTGCAGGGCAAATCCTTCGAGGTCGGGCCGGCCATGCCGGTCCATGCGGCACACGGCCACCACGCAGGCCGTGGTGCGCAGCGTGGCGGACAGGGCATTGATGTAGGTATCCAGGTCGCCCAGCGGATCGGGCCGGCTGTTGTCGATCAGCAGGATCACCCCCAGCGCGCCGTGCGAGAGGATGTTCCACATGAAGTCGAAGCGCTCCTGGCCCGGCGTGCCGTACAGGTACAGTTTTTCGCCGTTGTCCAGGGTGAGTTCTCCGTAGTCCATGCCGGCGGTGGTCAGGGCCTTGTCCACTGCTGCGCCGGTGTTGCGCACGTCGGTGCTGACCGGCGCGATCTCGCTGACGGCACGTATGGCGGTGGTCTTGCCCGCGCCCGCGGTTCCGCAAAACAGGATCTTCAGCTCACTCATGCACGGAGGCTCTCGTCAATTGGGCAAGCCGCTGGCGGATGCGGCCGAGAATGCCCTGGGCAGGACTAGGGGCAGCGCTGCTGCGGGGTGCCGTGGCGGTCCAGCGCAGCAGGCCGATGGCATCGAGGCGGTTCAGGAAGGCCGTGCAGATCTCCGGCGCAAGGCCCGAGCGCCGGCACAGCGCCTGCAAGGTGGTCGGCCGGCCCGTCATCAACGTTGCCAGGCGCATGTGGTGCGCGCTTGTCAGCAGCCGCTGGGGGGGCCAGCGCAGCAGCTGCACCAGCATGTCGGTCGCCGCTGCCGGGTGGGGTGCCGCCACCATGCGTTGCCCGGACGCCGTCTGGCGCATGGCCAGGGCGCGCAGGCCCATGGCATTGAGGCAGTCCTCCACCGCGTCGGCGCGCAGGGGCAGGCTCAGGTAGTCCCCCGTAGGGCGGGTGCTCTGGGGCTGGCGGCCCACGCGCAGCGTCACCCGGCTGGACGGCGGCTCGTGCACGCCTTCATGCAGTACCACCAGGTCGGCCGAGGATTCCGTCCATTCCCAGCGGTGCTGCGTGCGGTGGTCCACCAGCCGCACGAAGGAGCGGAACAGCCTGGCGTCGCGGTCATCGAGGCCGCGCAGCGTGAAAGTGAGCGTGTGACGCTCATCCATGCCGCATTGCCTTCAGCCATTGCAACCGCGGCCGCAACCGCAATTGCAGCCGCAACCGCAATTGCAGTTGCAGTTGCCTTGCCCGCAGGCTCCGGCCTGCCTGTTTCCTTGTGCCCATCACGTTGCCGTTTCCTGTCCTGAATGCGCCGCACGGCAAAGCAAGCCGCGCATGCCAATGATTTCAAAGGAGATGCGGGGCGCATCATAGGAAGCGCTTGGAGCGGGAGCGGGCAGTTCGCCAGCGTGATTCGGAATCGTCCGATATGTATCCGGATCAGTCCTAGCGCATTGCGTTCCTGCAGCGAGACTTCAGACTCTTTGAGCGGTTTTTTTGTCGCTTCCGGATTTTCGGAGCCATGGCGGCGCTGAAAAACAGGAGTTATCTGGTTGTTGTAACCAAGACCTTGGAATGCATTGCAAATTCAGCAGGCTTGCCGTGTTTTGTGTCTGGGCGTTCCATGCCAGGGCGCCAGGTTGGTTACCAGGAGGTTGGCAGCCTGAGCTGCAGCATTTCCAGGAAGGACTGCGCCGCATGCGGCAGCGTGCGGCCGGCCAGGGTCTGCACCTCGATGTCGCGCAGGTCCATGCCCCGGTCGCTGAGCGCCACGGCCACCAGTGCGCCTGTGGCCACCATGTGGCGCGCGGCGATCTCGCTGGCCACGGCCACGGCGGCGCCCTGGGCTGCAAAGTTCAGCAGGGTCTTGCCGTGGTTGCTCTCCATCACCGGCATCAGCATCAGGCCCTGGCGGCTGCAGGCCGCGTCCAGCAACTGGCGCACGGCAGTATCGGCCGGTGTGAGTGCCAGGGGGTGGCGTACCAATTGGGCCAGCGACAGGCGCCGCGCCTGGGCCAAGGCATGGCCGGGTGCGACCAGGGCGACCAGGGGCGCCGCCACGCGGCAGGCCACGGCAATGCCTTTTTCAGGCGCGCGGCTGAAGCACAGGCCGATGTCGGCCGTGCCGCTGCGCACGGCCTCTGGCACGGCAGGCGTGGGCAGCACCATCACCTCGAAGACGATGCCGGCATGCGCGCGCTGGAACGCTGCGCACAGGCGCGGCAGGAACTCGTTGGCAAAGGCGTCGGAGCTTGCGATGCGCACGCGGCCGCTGCGCAGCCCCTGCAGGGCCTCGATCTCGCCCAGCGCGCGCTCGGCATCCAGGCCGGCGCGGCGCACATGGTCGGCCAGGATCTCCCCGGCCGCATTGAGCACCATGCCGCGCGGGTGGCGTTCGAACAGCGGCGTGCCCAGCAGCCCCTCCAGCGCCGCGATCTGGCGGCTGATGGCCGAGGCCGCCACATGCAGCCGCGCCGAGGCCTCGGTCAGCGATCCGCATTGCGCCACTTCGTGGAAGTAGCGCAGCGCGGTGTCCTGCAAAAGAAGGTGGCGGGCGTCGGGCATGTCGCCCCGATTGTCATCAATTTGCCGCAGAGGCAACGCAGGTTTGCAAATTTGCTGATGGCGGCAAAGGGGCGAGGGTTCTACGATGGCCTGTTGCGGCGTTGCTGGGGAGCAGCGGCTGCAGCCGTCCAACCCCTGTCCAGGAGTGTGCCCATGAAGGCATTGCCCAGCGTTTTACTTCCACGCCGCGCCATCGTGGCTGCAGCCTGTGCCCTGGCTGGCGCCATCGCCCTGCCCGCCGTGGCACAGGGCCAGGCGTCCTGGCCCTCGCACCCGGTGCGCCTGGTCGTGCCCTTTCCGGCCAGCGGCGCCACCGACCTCGTGGCGCGCGTGGTGGCGCAGCGCATGTCCCAGGACCTGGGCCAGCAGCTGGTCATCGACAACCGCCCCGGCGCGGGCGGCACCATCGGCACGGGCGAGGCCGCCAAGGCCTCGCCGGACGGCTACACGCTGCTGTTCACCACCAGCAGCACGCATGCCATCTCGCCGCACCTGATGACCCGTCTGGCCTACAAGGCCGACAAGGATTTCACGCCCATTGCCGAGATCGGCGGCGCGGCCAGCATCCTGCTGGTCACGCCCTCGCTGCCCGTGCGCAATGTGCAGGAGCTGATCGCCTATGCCAAGGCCCATCCGGGCGCCCTCAACTACGCCAGCAGCGGCAACGGCACCATCGTCCACCTGAACGCGGCGGCCTTCGCGGCGCGCGCGGGCCTGCAACTGACCCATGTGCCCTACAAGGGCACGGCCCAGTCCATCACCGACCTGGCCGCGGGCCAGGTGCACCTGCTGTTCGACTCCATTCCCACCGGCATGCCCCATGTGGCCAGCGGCCGCCTGCGCGCCCTGGCCGTGACCGGCGACAAGCGCAGCGCGCTGGCGCCCGACCTGCCCACGGTGGCCGAGTCCGGCCTGCCTGGCTATTCTTCCGTCACCTGGTTCGGCGTCTATGGCCCGGCCGGCATGAAGCCCGAGCTGGTGGCGCGGATCAATCAGGCCTTCAACAAGGCCATCCAGAATCCCGAGGTGGTGGCCAGCCTGGCCAAGCAGGGCGTCGAGGCCGCATCGCCGCGCACGCCCGCGCAGTTCGCTGCCATGGTGCAGGCCGACAGCGCGCGCTGGGCGCAGGTCATCAAAGACAACAAAATCACATTGGATTGAGTGAAGCACCCCCTGAGCGGCTTTGCCGCTTCCCCCTCTCCTGCGGGAGGGGGACGACGCCCTTGCTGCGGGGCGGCCCTTGCTTGGCGTCCCTGAGCTGGGCCGTGCCTGCGGTTCCTCAAGCTATCGGTGGCGCGTTGGCGCTATGGAAATTGATATGACAAGCACTGTTACGGACTGGACACTTCCCTACGCCTCGCACCGATCTTCGGTGCTGGGCCGCAACATGGTCTCCACCTCGCAGCCGCTGGCCGCGCAGGCCGGCCTGTCCATGCTGCTGGCCGGCGGCAATGCCGTGGATGCGGCCATTGCCACGGCCATGGCGCTGACCGTGGTCGAGCCCACGGGCTGCGGCCTGGGCAGCGATGCCTTCTGCATCCTGTGGGATGGCAAGGAGCTGCATGGCCTCAACGCCTCGGGCCGCTCGCCCGAAGCCTGGACGCCCGAGTACTTCGCCGCGCTGGGCGGCATCCCGAGAAGGGGTGGAACGCCGTCACCGTGCCCGGCGCCGTCTCGGCCTGGGTGGAGCTGTCGCGCCGCTTCGGCAAGCTGCCGTTCGAGCAACTGGCCCAGCCCGCCATCCGCTATGCGCGCGACGGCTTTGCGGTCTCGCCCACCATCGCCACGCTGTGGGCGCTGGGCGGCGCCAAGCTCGGTGACCAGCCCGGTTTTGCCGAGTGCTTCCTGCCCGATGGCAAGGCCCCCAAGGCGGGCGAGGTCTTCCGCAGCGAAGCCCATGCGCGCACGCTGGAGGAGATCGCCGCCACCAAGGGCGAGTCCTTCTACCGTGGCGCACTGGCGCGCTCGATGGCCGAGCACGCCAAGGCCTGCGGCGGCGCCATGACCGAGGCCGACCTGGCCGCCCACCAAGCCGACTGGGTCGGCACGGTGTCGCAGACCTTTGGCGATTCGGTGATCCACGAGATCCCGCCCAACGGCCAGGGCATTGCCGCGCTGATGGCGCTGGGCATGCTGGACGCACTGGGCGTGGGCGCCGAGCCGCTGGACGGCGTGGAGTCCGTGCACCTGCAGGTCGAGGCCATGAAGCTGGCCCTGGCCGACCTGCACGAATACAACGCCGACGGCGACCACATGCGCGTCGAATCCGCCCATCTGCTGGACGCCGGCTACCTGCGCGAACGCGCGGCGCTCATTGACCGCGAGCGCGCCAGCGCGCCCACCTACGGCGCACCGCGCCCCGGCGGCACCGTCTACCTGGCGGCGGCCGATGCCAGCGGCATGATGGTCTCGTTCATCCAGTCCAACTACATGGGCTTCGGCTCGGGCGTGGTCGTGCCGGGCACCGGCATCAGCCTGCAAAACCGCGGCCACGGCTTCACCACGCAAGCCGGCCATGCCAACGAGGTCGCGCCGCGCAAGCGCCCCTCGCACACCATCATCCCGGCCTTTGCGATGAACGCCGACGGCACGCCCCAGATGGCCTTCGGCGTCATGGGCGGCCCCATGCAGAGCCAGGGCCACCTGCAGATGGCCCTGCGCGTGCTGCGCTACGGCCAGAACCCCCAGGCCGCCGCCGACGCACCGCGCTGGCGCGTGACGGGCGGCAAGGGCGTGGCTGTGGAGCCCGCCTTCGACGCCGAGGTCGTCGCCGCCCTGCGCGCACGCGGCCACGAAGTCACGATCGAGGAAGGCCATGGCGTCTTCGCCTTCGGCGGCGCGCAGCTGGTGCTGCGCGACGGCGACCACTACATCGGCGGATCGGACCCGCGCAAGGATGGGGGCGTGGTGGCGTTCTGAGCGGGGGCTGTGTTCGGCAGCCTCACCCCCAGCGCAACACCCAATCCGCCCGCCCCAGCGTTGCCGCAATGCGGCGCGCATTGGGCTCGTCCACCTGCGCCACCCAGTCGCGTGCGGCCTGGGGGCTGTGGCCGTGGAGTTCGTGGCGGCGGGTCAGGCGTTCGATGCGAAGGCGGTCGTCCATGTCCACGTACCAGACCTCGTCCAGCAGCGCGCGCACGGCATGCCAGTGCGTGCCCGGCGCATCCTGTTCATCCATCAGCAGGTAGTTGCCTTCGGTGATGACCAGGGGCACGCCGGGCGCGATGGCGATGGCGCCTGCAATGGGCTCCTCGATGGCGCGCCGGAATTCGGGGGCGTAGACCGTTTCACCGGCCACGGGCGTGTGCAGGCGGCGCAGCAGGGCCACGTAGCCGGCCGAGTCGAAGGTGTCGGGTGCGCCCTTGCGCTGCGCGCGGCCCAGGCGCTCCAGCGCGGACTGCGCCAGGTGGAAGCCGTCCATGGGCACGGCCGCCGCCAGCGGGCCCAGCGCCTGCAGCAGGGCGGCGCAGGCCGTGCTCTTGCCTGCGCCGGGCGGGCCAGCCAGGCCCATCAGGCGGCGGGGGCCGGAGCGTGCCAGCGCAAACGCACGCGCCAGGGCTTGGGGCGGCAGGATGGCCGTCATGCGCGTGCCTGCTGCGCGCGGGCCAGCCCGCCTGTCATGAAGCCGCGTGCGTGCAGGGCCAGGTCCATGCCGTCTTCCCACATGGGGCGCCAGATGGCCAGCGCGTTCGACAGCTGCTCGTTGACGATGGCGGACGAGAAACTCTCGAAGGTGACGGTGCCCTGGTAGCCGATCTGCGCGAGTGCGCTGAAGAACTGCGCGAAGTCGATGTGGCCCGCGCCCAGGTAGCCACGATGGTTCTCGCCGATGTGCACATAGCCCAGCCGCTGTCCGCAGGCCAGCACGGGCGCGGCGAGGTCGGCTTCCTCGATGTTCATGTGGTAGGTGTCCAGGTGCACGCAGACATGGGGCTGGCCGACTTCGTCGATGAACTCCAGCGCTTGCGTGGCCGTGTTCAGCAGATTGCTTTCGTAGCGGTTGACCACCTCCAGGCCCAGCGTGACGCCGCGCTCGCCCGCGAAGTCTGCAATGCGCCGCACGGCCTCGATCGCGTTGCGCCGGCCCCGTGGCGTGCAGGGGTGACCGTATTTCGCCATGGCGCCGTAGAGGATGCCGCCGAAATAGCGCCCGCCCAGGCGCGCCGTGATGTCCACGCCCTCTTGCAGCAGCGCCAGGCCGCGCGCGACCACGGCGGGGTCTTCGCTGGAGACATCGGCCTCGAAGGTCAGGCCCCGCGAGCAGCCCACGCCCAGGCCGTGCTCCTGCAGCAGATCACGCGTGAGCGCCAGGTCCATGAGCCGGGGGCCGTGCAGGGACAGCTCGACCAGGTCGTAACCGGCTTGGCGCGTCTGCTCGATCACATGGCGGGTGGAGGCCGGCGACAGGTCGCCGGCCCAGACAAGGGCGTGGATGCCGAGGGGGTTCATAGGGGCTCCGGGTGGACGCTGCGAGAGAGTGAAGGGGAGGGTTCGGCGGGTGCCCGGGCACGGCCCCGCCAGCGCGCCAGCAGGTGGCGCGCGGCCACGGCGGCGATCATGGTGGCGCCCCACAGGGCCTGCGTGAGCTGGGCATTGGCGCCCAGCAGGTTCACTCCGCTGGACAGCACTTGCAGGATGAGCAGGGCGACGAACAGCCCCGACACCCGGCCGAAGCCGCCCATGGGATCGGTGCCGCCCAGGATGGCCGCAAGCACCGTGACCAGCAGGTAGGACTGGGCATAGCCCGCGCTGGCCGAGTTGAAGCGCGCCATCATCAGCACGGCCGCGATCCAGCACAGCAGCGTGGACAGGGTGTAGACGCCGATCAGCACGCGGCGCGTATCGATGCCCGCATGGCGCGTGGCCTCGGCATTGGAGCCGACCATGCGGATGGCCAGCCCGTGGCGTGTGCTGCCCAGGTACAGGCCCACCAGCATGCACACGGCCGCGAAGATCCAGAACGGCAGCGGCAGGCCCAGCCACTGGGCGGAGCCCAGGGCCTGGAAGGTCTCGGGAAAGCCTGCAATGGGCTTGCCGCGCGTGAGCCAGACGCACAGGCCGTTGATCAGCGACATGGTGCCCAGCGTGACGAGGATGGGATGGGCGTTGACGCGCGCCACCAGCCAGCCGCTGGCCAGCCCCACCAGCAGGCTGGCGAGGGCGCCCACGGTCAGTGCCGCGGCGATGAGCAGGCCCTCATGGCCCGACAGGTCCAGGCCCAGCGCCGACAGGCCTCCCACCAGCACCCAGGCCATGGCCAGGCCCGCCATGTTGGCGCTGGCGACCACGGCCAGGTTGATGCCGCCACTGACCAGCGGCAGCACCTGCGCCAGTGCCAGCAGGCCCAGCTCGGGGATCTGCAGCAGTACCGATTGCAGCGTGCCCAGGGTGGCGAAGCTGCCGGGCAGCAGCAGCGTGAACACGGCGCACAGCAGCGCCAGCAGCGCGATCAGGCCCAGCGGCGCGCCAAGGCTGTGGTTCATGGCGCGGCCCCCGCCAAAGGCGCTGCAGGAGTGGCGTCAGCGCTGCGCTGCTGGTTGCGTCGCTGCGTGCGCCGCAGTCCCGTTGCGGCGGCGCAGGCCAGCACCACGGCGCCCAGCAGCACCTGGAAGAAATACGGCGACACGCCCAGCAGGTTCAGCCCGTTGCGCAGCACGGCCAGCAGCAGCACGCCCATCAGCACGCCGCCCACGCTGCCCGTGCCGCCGAACAGGCTGGCGCCGCCCAACACGGCGGCCGCGAGCACGAACAGCTCCGTGCCGACCAGGGCGTTGGGCACCGACTCGCCCACGCGGTGCGCCTGCACCAGGCCTGCGATGGCCGCCATCATGCCGAGCCAGCCATAGGCCACGCCCTGGATGGCGCCCAGCCCGATGCCCATGCGGTGCGCGGCCTCGGGGTTGCCGCCGAAGGCGTACAGGCGCCGCCCCAGCGCGCTGCGGCCCAGCAGCAGTGCGGTCAGCAGGGCGGCCGCAGCGGCCACGGCGATGGGCAGGGTCAGGCGCACGGGGTCTGCGCCTTCGGCGCTTGCGAAGCGGGCCAGCACCACGGAATCGCTCCACCACGACGGCAGGTCGTAGATGGACCGCCCGCCCGTGCCATGCATCAGCAGCGCGAAGTACAGGTTCAGCGTGGAGATGGTGATGATGATGGAGGTGGCGCGCAGGCGGTGGATGAGCAAGGCGTTGAATGCGCCCAGCGCCAGTCCCGTGGCCAGGCCCAGCGCGATGCTGGCCGCCGGTGCCCAGCCCAGGCGTGTGGCCGCGAGGGCCGCAAGGTACTGCGCCACCGTGGCCGTGGCGGCAAACGAGATGTCGATGCCGCCCGCGACCAGCACCACCAGCAGGCCCACGGCCATGATGGCGGTGACCGATGCGCCCTCGGCCACGTCCATCCAGTTGCCCAGCGTCCAGAAGCCCGGCGCCAGGGCGCCGAACAGCAGGGCCATGGCGCCAATGGCCAGGCCCAGCCGGACCACGGGGTGGTGCAGCAGCGCGTGTGCGCGTGCGTGTTCAGGCATGGACGGCCTCCTCGATCCGGCTTTCGGAATGCACCCCCGGCACGAACTCGCCGGCCATGCGCCCGCCGCGCATGTGCAGCACGCGGTCGCAGTGGGCATGGACCTCGGCCACCTCGTCCGAGATGACGATCACCGCCATGCCCTGTGCGGCGAGCCCGTGCACGATCTCGAAGATGCCCTGCCGATTGCCGATGTCCACGCCCACGGTGGGCGAGTCGAGGATCAGCAGGCGTGGCGCGGTCGCCAGCCAGCGGGCCAGCACCACGCGCTGGGCATTGCCGCCCGACAGCTGGTGCACGGGCGCGTCCAGCGCGGGCAGGCGCATGTGCAGGCGGTCGCGCCACTGGGCCGCAGTGGCGGCGCGGCGGCTGGCGGGCAGCCAGCCCAGCGGGCCGGACAGGCGCGGCAGCATGGCCAGCACCAGGTTGTCCTGCACGGACTGGCGCAGGTTCAGGCCGAGGGACTGGCGGTCCTCGGGCACATAGGCAAAGCCCGCCGCCATGGCGTCGCGGTTGCTGCGCAGCACCAACGTGCGGCCGCCCATGCGGATGCTGCCGCGATCGGGCCTGCGCATGCCGAACAGGCCCAGGGCCAGCTCGGTGCGGCCCGCGCCCAGCAGCCCGGTCAGGCCCAGGATCTCGCCCTCGCGCACGTCGAAGCTCACGTCCTCGTAGTCGCCGTCGCGGCCCAGGCCGCGCACTTCCAGCAGCGCGGGCGCGGCGGACATGTCGCGCGCATGCAGTCGCTCATCCACTTCCTGCCCGGTCATCAGCGTGGCCAGTTGCCTGCCCGACAGTTGCGCGGCGGGCCAGGTGCCCAGCTTGCGCCCGTCGCGCAGCACGGTGACGCGGTCGGCGATCTCCATGACCTCATCCAGCTTGTGGCTCACGAAGACGATGGCCATGCCATCGGCCTGGAGCCGGCGCACCACGGCCAGCAGCGCATCGACCTCGGCACGCGTGAGCGAGGCCGTGGGCTCGTCCATGAACAGCAGCCTGGCCCGGGCCGCCATGCCCCGGCAGATGGCCACAAGCTGGCGGCCCGCAATGGGCAGGTCGCCCACCCGCGCATCCAGCGGCAGCGCAATGCCCAGGCGCCGCAACACGGCCTGGGCGGCTTCGCGCTGGCGCCTGCGGCGCACGGGCGCCCACCAGCGGCCCATGGCCTGGTCGAAGGCGATGTTCTCGGCCACGCTCAGGTTGGGAAACAGCGACAGGTCCTGGTAGATCACCTGAATGCCCAGGGACTTGGCCAGCGCCGGGTCCAGCCGCTGCACGGGCTGTCCGCCGATGTCGATGCGCGCGCCCGGCTGCGGCGCGTGCACGCCGCTGAGCACCTTGATCGCCGTGCTCTTGCCGCTGCCGTTGCTGCCCATCAGGCAGTGCACCTCGCCGGGCATCACGTCCCAGTCCAGCGCATGCAGCGCGGTGGCGTCGCCAAAGCGCACGGTGACCGCCTGCATGCGGACCAGCGCCGTTGTGGTGGCATCCATGGCAGCGCGCGGCTCACAGGCCCAGGCCGACCAGCCGGTCTATGGTCTGCCGGTTGATCGGCTCCAGCTTCTGGCCCTGGATGTTGCGGCGCTCGCGGTCCACCTGGACCTTGCCCAGGCCCGGTATCTCCATGCCATCCGTGGGCTCGCGGCCGTCGATCAGCATCTTGCCCACATGCACGATCACTTCGCCGGCCAGCGCGGGGTTCCAGATGAAGCCTTCGCGGATCACGCCCTCGCGCACCAGCTTGGCGCCCTGGCCCGGCGAGAACGAGCCCACCACGGCAATGCGCTCGGCTTTGCGCGCATCGGCCACCGCGCGGCCCGCGCCAATGGGGCCCTGGCTGCCGAAGGCCAGAAAGCCCTTGAGGTCGGGATGGGCGCGCATCAGGTCCTGGGCGCTGCGGTAGGAGTCGTCCAGGCTCTCGGCCACCAGCTGCATCTTCGGCCACTGTTTTTTCTGGTGGGCGATGGCCGCATCGGCCCAGGCGTTGTGCAGCGGCACGGTCAGCGAGCCCACGAAGACCACGTACTTGCCTTCGCCACCCATGGCCTTGGCCAGGCTGTCCATGTGGCGCTCGCCAAATCCCGCAACGCTGCTCAGCTCGATGTTCCAGTCGGCGCCCTTCTGGTCGGGCGACTCGTGCGTGAGCACCTTGATGCCTGCGCTGCGCGCGCGGCGGAACACGGGCTCCAGCGCCCTGGCATCGTTGGGCACCACGGCGATGACCTTGCTGCGGCGCGCGATCAGGTCCTCGACCGCGCGCACCTGCTGGGCGGCATCGGCCTCGGTGGGGCCGACCATGCCGCTGGAGATGCCAAGCTCGCGGCCTGCCTTGCGGATGCCGGTCTCCATGGCGTTGAACCACGGAATGCCCCCGACCTTGGCCACCACCGACACATCCTCGGCACCGGCCGCGCCTGCCAGCACCGCCAGGGTGCAGGCCAACAGTGCCCTCGAGAACCGGCTGAATCCATGGAACATGGCGCTCCTCCCTCTGTTTTGCACAATCGATTGCGCAAACTATAGACAGATGGACTTCCATTGCCGATGCGGGATTTCCCGGGCCGCTGCTGCGTGCCGGTGCCGGTCCGCCCGAATCGCTGCCGCAGCGGCTACGATAGCCGCCGAGCGCTCCCGTCCCAACCCCTGCAGAGCACCGTGAACCGCCCCCGAACCTCCACCATCTACGACCTGGCCGAACTGGCCGGCACCTCGGCCTCGACGGTCAGCGCCATCCTCAACGGCAGCTGGCAGTCGCGGCGCATCAGCGAGGAGACCGCGCGCCGCGTGCAGCAGCTCGCCCAGGAAAACAGCTTTGCCGTGAACCGCCAGGCCAGCGGCCTGCGCCGCCAGCGCTCGGGGCTGATCGGCATGGTGATTCCCACGCACGAGGACCGATTCTTCGGCGCGCTGTCCCAGGCCTTCGAGCGCATGGCCCACGCGCGCGGCCTGTGCCCGCTGGTGGTCAGCACGCTGCGTGACGGCGCGCTGGAGGTGGAGACCGTGCGCTCGCTGATCGCCTTTCGCGTGGAGCACCTCATCGTCACGGGCGCCACCCGGCCCGACGCCGTCAGCGCCGAATGCCGACAGGCCGGCGTGCGCCATGTCAACGTGGATCTGCCCGGGAAAAAGGCGCCCTCCGTCACCAGCGACAACCGCTGGGGTGCGGGCGAACTCACGCGCCTGCTGCTGGCGCGCTCCAGGCCCCCGGCAGCTGCGCCGCAGGACGCCGTCTGCTTTCTGGGTGGCGTCCGCAAGGAGTACGCCACCGAGCAGCGCCTGGCCGGCTTTCGCGAAGCCCTGGCGCCCCACACGCCGGTGGCGGACGAGCACATCGTCTGCTGCGGCTACGACCCCGAAGCGGCCCGCCTTGCCATGGCCGCGCTCTACCAGCGCCTGGGCGGCCTGCCGCGCGCCCTGCTGTTCTCATCGGGCATCACGCTGCAGGGCGCCATCCGCTTCCTGCGCGCACTGCCCGATGCGGAACTGGCGCAATGCAGCTTTGGCAGCTACGACTGGGACCCCTATGCCGAATGCCTGCGCTTTCCGGTGCACATGGTGCGCCAGAACGTCGAAGGCCTGATGGCCGAGGCCTTCCGCGCCATCGACGGCGAAGGCCTGCGCGCGGGTCAGGTGGTGCAGGTGCGGCCGCAGTTGGTGGAGTGGGGGGAGGGCTGACCGCTGGACGGCGCTGTGCCCAGTAAACGCGCGGTCGGCAGGGCTGCGCCTAATGCTGCGCGAATTCCTTGATGCTCTGCATGGCGGACTGGCCTTCGCCAGCCACCACGATCACCTTGTGGTGCTCGAGCTCCCGCATGATGTCCTGGCTGACTTCCCTGTGAGCCTGCTTGTCCTGTGGAGGTAGGTTCACATTGACGAGGATGTCTCCGGGCAATTCACGCTGCCGGATCAGTCGCGCGATCTTGCCTGTCCAGACGTCGCCATGCGCAGCAATGTCGTTGGCATCGCTTTGGCCCAGATGCAGGGCCTTGATGATCTTGCGGGGCTTGTCGCCCACCGTCTGCACGAAGTCGAACCGGGCACTGACGTACTCGTTGCCTATGCGCGCCGGCCTGAACGGCGCATCCAATTCGAGGCCGCCCAGCAAAGCCCTCAGGCGTTCGTTCATCGTGCGTTCCACGTACTCGGGCGTGGCAAAAGCATGGTCGACATAGTGGTCGAACTGCTGCTGCAACTCCCGGGCCGGATCCTGGGTGAGCACCACTCTGGCGGGGCTGAAGCGCACAATGGCTTCGCGTGGCTGCTCGAGCGCGGCCATCATCCCCCTCAAAGCATCTGTCTTCGCCTGCGGCGCCAGGCTGTGGGCGAGGGTCTCGAGCCGCGACAGCTCTTCCTCCACGGCCTTGACTGCGCTCTTGTAAAAATCCCTGTCAAGCGCATCGAAGAAATCGGTGACGCGCTTGGACTTGCGGCTTTGCAGCAGAAAACCGAAGTACCCGCTTTGCGGGCAGGTCAGCACAATGCCGACGTTGGCGAACTCGCCGGTCTCGGCATACGGGACAAATTGGACTATCGAATAGCGGCAGGTAAGAGGCTTCATGTGAACCTCCAAAAGTCGGGCGATTTGCACTTCGCAAGCGTCGCGGCAATGGCATTGATGTCCACCCTGGCGGGGATGTCGCATTCCGGGTTGTTCCAATGCCATTCCGGTGGAATATTGTCGCAGGCAAAGCGGAAAACGGCATCCATCGCCTCGGAAAGTTGATCCTGTAGCCGGTCGCGCGACACAAGATCTGTCTTCTGCCAGCAGCCTCTGAAAATGTGATTCTCGATAAAGGTTGCGGCGTCCAGATGCGGGTCGAAGGCGAGGTTGTGGTCGATGACCACCAATGCGCTGCGATGCGCATCCCACAGCAGGTTGGAGTTGCCGTCCATGCGGTCCACGTTCTGTACCCACCAGTCGAAGGCGAGGATGTTGGCCTGCAGGTCCTGCGGTACATGCAGGATCTGGGCTTTGTCGAACCAGGTGCATCCGGGATGACGCTGCGAGCCGAACGCTATGCCGCAGCCCAATTCACGCCATGGCCTGGGCGCCTCGTCCAGAAGTTCCTGGCTGACATGCAGCAGCTTGAAGGGCGGCAGCGGCAGGCCCAACTGCACGGCCAGATGCGCACAGATCCACTCGTTGCACAGGCTGGACCGATCCGTCTGCCGTCCTTTGACGTAGTAGGTCTGGCCATCGTCGGCCCGGCACAGAAACGGCTTTTGCGCGCCTTGCTCGGAGCGGCCCTGGATTTCAATGACTTCAGCGATGGCAGGCGTCATCTTAGTCTGTGTCGTACAGGTTACGGGAGGTCTGCTTCCAAGTGCCATCTTGCCCGATTTCGGCTGGATGGCCTTTGCTGCGAGTGTGATGCGGCGAGGCGTGCGGCCCTGACCCCACCAACCCCGGCATCACCGTGAAATCCACCTGCGCCTGCGCCAGTTGCTGCATGGCCGGGATCAGGGCGCGGGCGTCGCCGCGCCGCCATTGGAAGGCGTAGTGCAGGGGGGCGAGGGCAGCCTTGGGATGGGCGCCCCCGACGGCGCGCAAGCCCAGGGCGGCGATCCAGCCGGTGGGCAGGAAGCCCACGCCCAAGCCGGCGCGCAGCATGCCGGCCACGGCGCCCCAGCTGTTGCACAGGATGCGCTCGCGCACGCTGGCGCCCTGGGCGAGCAGCCAGTCGTCCAGCAGGCGCGTGGTGCCGGCCTGCGGGGGCAGGGTGACCAGCGCATGGCGCTGCAGCAGGGCCGTGGCGCCCAGGCGGCCTGCGCCTGCCAGGCCGGGGGCCACGGCCCAGGCAAAGCGTGCGGCGCCCACGGGGCGGGACAGCAGGCTGCTGCGCGAGGAGCGGCCCGCGATGACGGCAAAGTCCAGCTCGCCGTCGTCCAGGCGCTGCTCCAGCACGCCGCCCACGTCCACATGGGGCTCCAGCACCAGTTGCGGATGGGCCTGGCGTGCGGCGGCCACGAAGGCCGGCAGCCAGGTCAGCGCCGACAGGTCGCCCACGCCGAAGCGGCAATGCCCGGCCAGTGCCTCGCGCGTATCCAGGGCCTGGCCCAGCGCGGCCATGGCGTTGAGCACCTCCAGCGCGGCGGGCAGCAGGCGCTGGCCGGCATCGGTGAGCACGGCGCGGTGGCCGCTGCGGTCGAACAGCGGCTGGCCCAGCGCGGACTCCAGTTCCGTGATGCGCTTGGACAGCGAGGACACGGACAGGTGCACGCGCTGCGCTGCCGTGGCGAAGTTGCTGCAGGTGGCGGCCCACCAGAAGGCTTCGAGCTGCTTGACCGAGGGTGTGGACATGGGTCTTTTATTGGAAAAAAGCGAACAAGTGCATTCTAAATAATCCACTTTCATTCAATGGATGCGCAGCCTACAGTGGCGCCGGTTCCTGAACATTCCGAGGTCCGCACCATGGCCGCCATCGCTTCCTCCTCTGCCTCCACGCCTTCGGCATCCGCGCTGCCTGCGCCGCGCGCCCCGGCCGTGCTGCGCCGCATGCTGTCGCTGCATGATTTCGAGGAGGCCGCGCGCCGCAGGCTGCCCCGGCCCATCTTCGGCTACATCGCCGGGGCGGCTGAGGACAACGCCTCGCTGCGCGACAACCGCGAGGTGTTCGGCGAATGGGGCCTGACCACGCGCGTGCTGGCCGATGTGTCGCAGCGCTCGCAGGCCGTGGAGCTGTTCGGCGAGCGCTATGCCAGCCCCTTCGGCATCGCGCCCATGGGCATCAATGCGCTGTCCACCTACCGGGGCGACCTGGTGCTGGCCCGCGCGGCCCAGCGCGCGGGCATTGTGTCGGTGATGAGCGGCACTTCGCTGATCCCCATGGAGGATGTGGCGCGCGAGAGCCCGGCCACCTGGTTCCAGGCCTATATCCCCGGGGACCAGGCCCGCATCGACGCGCTGATCGACCGCGTGGAGCGCGCAGGCTTTCGCACCCTGGTGGTGACGGTGGACATACCGATCTCCGCCAACCGAGAGAACAACATCCGCACCGGCTTTTCCACGCCGCTCAAGCCCAGCCTGCGCCTGGCCTGGGACGGCATGGTGCGCCCGGGCTGGGTGGCCGGCACCTTCCTGCGCACGCTGCTGCGCCACGGCATGCCGCATTTCGAGAACTCGTTTGCCACGCGCGGCGCGCCCATCATGTCGTCCAGCGTGATGCGCGACTTTTCGGCACGCGACCACCTGAGCTGGCGCCACATCGAGGCCATCCGCCGCCGCTGGAAGGGGTCGCTGGTCATCAAGGGCGTGCTCAGCGTGGAGGACGCGCTGCAGGCGCGGCGCGTGGGGGCCGACGGCATCGTGCTGTCCAACCATGGCGGGCGGCAGCTCGACGGCGCGGTGTCGGCCATGCGCATTCTTGAGGACGTGGTGGCGGCCCTGGGGCCGGACTATCCGGTGCTGATCGACGGGGGCTTTCGGCGCGGCTCCGATGTGCTCAAGGCCGTGGCGCTGGGCGCGCGCATGGTGCTGGTGGGCCGGCCCTTCAACTATGCCGCCGCCGTGGGCGGCGAGGCCGGCGTGCTGCACGCCATCGGCCTGCTGCGCGACGAGGTGGACCGCAACCTGGCCATGCTGGGCGCCTCCTCCTGCGGCGCGCTGGACCGCTCGCACATCGTGCGCCGCGCATCGGCCTGACAGAAACCTCCACCGCCCGTTCAAAACACAGCCATTCCCAGGAGACATCCCATGAACCACTTCACTTCACGCCGCAGCCTGTGCGCCCTGCTGCTGGCCGCAGGCGCCGCACCGGGCGCCATGGCGGCCGATGCCGGCGCCTATCCCACGCGCCCGGTGCGCCTGATCGTGCCGTTTGCGGCCGGCGGCACCACCGACATCGTGGCGCGCGCGATCGCGCCGCGCATGGCCGAGGCCCTGGGCCAGCCGCTGGTGGTGGACAACAAGGGCGGCGGCGGAGGCGCCATCGGCGCGCACGAGGCCGCGCGTGCCCAGCCCGACGGCTACACGCTGGGCGTGGCCACCGTGTCCACCACGGCCACCAATCCGGCCATCAACCCGCGCCTGCCCTACAACCCGCTCAACGATTTCACGCCCATCACCAACATTGCGGCCACGCCCAATGTGCTGGCCGTGCATCCGGGCTTCAAGGCGCAGAGCTTTGCGGCCTTCGTGGATGAGGTGAAGAAGAACCCCGGCAAACATGCCTACGGCACGGCGGGCACGGGCTCCATAGGCCACATGCTGATGGAGCTGATGTCCAGCCGCTCGGGGCTGTCACTCACGCATGTGCCCTACCGGGGCTCGGGCCCGGCGCTCAACGATGCGGTGGCGGGCCAGGTGCCCATCGTCTTCGACAACCTGCCCTCGGCCCTGCCCTTCATCAAGGCGGGCCGGCTCACCGCGCTGGCGGTGGCCGCGCCCGAGCGCCTGGCCCAGCTGCCCCAGGTGCCCACCTTCAAGGAGCTGGGGCTGGAGCCGGTCAACCGCAGCGCCTTCTATGGCATCTACGGCCCCAAGGGGCTGCCGCCCGAGATCGTGGCGCGCCTGCATGCGGCCGCCCAGCGCGCGCTGGCCAGCCCCGAGGTGCGCCGCCAGATCGAGGACACGGGCTCGCGCGTGATCAGCAACCGCCCCGAGGAGTTCGCGCGCGAGATCGCGGCCGAGAACGCCCTGTACCGCAAGATCGCCACGGAGCGGCGCATCGTGGCGGATTGAGCGCCAGCCGGGGCAGGAATGGGGGATGGGGGCCGGGGCTGCGAAAGAATTTTCACAAACGCTGTCACAGCGCGCACGCCCCGTGCGTCTTGAAGGTATGGGCCAGCCATTCCGGCCGGCTGCTACATCCCTCAAGGAGTGTTTTCCATGACCGCTTCGTCTTCCGCTGCCACCGGCGCCCGTCCTCTTGCCGCCCCCACGCCGCGCCTGAACTTCCAGGCCGTCGCCCCCGAGCTGTACAAGGCCCAGGCCGGCATCAACGCGCTGCTCAACCAGTCCAGCCTGGGCATCCAGCTGCTGGAGCTGGTGTTCCTGCGCGTCTCGCAGATCAACGGCTGCGCCTTCTGCGTGGACATGCACACGCGCGAACTGCTGTCCCGGGGCGAGGACCTGCAGCGCATCAACAGCATCGTCACCTGGCCCGAGGTGGATTTCTACGACGGGCGCGAGCGCGCCGCCCTGAACTGGGCCGAGCGCTGCACGCGCCTGAGCCAGGCCCACCCCGAGCAGCAGGACTTCGAGGCGCTGCGCCCGCATTTCAGCGAGCGCGAGATGGTGGAGCTGACCTATGCCATCGGCAGCATCAATGTCTGGAACCGCCTGTGCGCGGGCTTTGCAGCCCCCGTGGCACGCAAGCCCATCAAGCTCTGAACGCCTGCAAGCCGCTCACTCCGCGGAGAGCTTTCGCTCCTTCACCAGCCTGCCCCACTGCTCGTATTCCTTCTTCATGAAGGCCGCGAACTCGGCGCGCGTGGTGGGCTGGGGGTGAGGCCGTGCTTGTTCAGCGCCTCCTTGACGCCAGGGTCATTGAGTACCTTGACGATCTCGGTGTTCCAGCGGTCCAGCATCGGCTTGGGCGTCTTGCCCGGTGCCACGAAGGCATACCAGTTCAGCGCCTCGAAGCCGGGATAGCCGGCTTCGGCCACCGTGGGGATGTCGGGCATGTACGCCGGGCGCGTGAGGCCCGTGGTGGCCAGCGGGATCAGCTTGCCGGCCTCGATGTGGGGCAGGGCCGTGGGCGGCGCGGCGAAGTAGCTGGTCACGCGCTCGCCCAGCAGGTCCTGCAGCGCGGGCGCGCCGCCCTTGTAGGGCACATGCACCATGTCGATGCCGGCGCGCTGGTTGAACAGCTCGCCTGCCAGGTGGGAGGCCGAGCCCGCGCCCGTCGAGGCGTAGTCCACCGTGCCCGGGTTCTTCTTGGCCTTGGCCACGAACTCGGCCAGGGTCTTCGCGCCCGCGCCCTTGTGCACCACCAGCACGTTGGGAAAGTTCACGCCGCCCGAGATGGGCGCCAGGTCCTTGAAGGGGTCGTAGGGCAGCTTCATCAGGTGCGGCGCAATGGTCAGCGGCCCCACCGAGCCGAACAGCAGCACCGAGCCGTCGGCCGCCGCGTTGGCCACCTGCTGGTGGGCGATGTTGCCGCCCGCGCCGCCCTTGTTCTCCACCACCACGCTCTGGCCGATGTTCTCGCCCAGCTTCTTGGCGATCAGGCGCGCGGCCGCATCGGCGGCGCCGCCGGCGGCGAAGCCTACGACCAGGGACACGGGCTTTTTGGGAGGAAAGTCCTGGGCCTGCGCATTGGCGGCCAGTGCGAGCAGGGAGGCGGCCAGGGCGGTGGCGTGCAGGAAGTTGCGCTTGTTCATCATGGGGTTGTCTCCGTCATTGGCTGGGAATCGGGGCGGATGCGGCTAGTCGGCGCCCAGACCGATGGGGCTGGGCTGGCGCTTTTCGGTGTTGTGGCGCAGCAGGGATGCCGTGCGGAACACGCCGTGCGCGAACTTGCCGTAGGGCAGGGTGGCGAACAGGGCGATCACCGCGCCCAGGTGCAGGCACAGCAGCAGGGCCAGCGCCGGCGTTCCGCGGCCCAGCCACAGCGCCATGCCGCTGGCCGCGACCAGGAACAGCAGGGCGATGAAGCCCAGGTCCATGGGTTTCTGGCGCGCGTCGCCATGCAGTGGGTGGCGCCTGCGGTTCAGGCGCCACAGGCCTGCGGTGCCCAGCATGAGGCTGGTGCCGCCCACGGCGCCCAGCAGCTTGGGCAGGCTGGGGAATTCGTAGGGCGCGGCCCAGCCGAACACGTAGTGGTAGACCGTGGCCAGCGCCGTGGCCGCAAAGCACAGCATGAATCCGTAGAAGGTCAGGTGGTGAAAACGCCTGCGGCTCAGGGTGTAGGCATCGTCCTCGTTGTGGCAGCCCTCGCCGTGGCCGCCGTCCAGGTATTTGAGGCGCAGCACGTCGTGCGCGGCCTCGGCAGCCGCCGGCGTGCCCACGTCCACGCCGCCGGTGGCGGGCTTGACGTCCTTCCAGAAGCGGCGCACGCCCATGGCCAGCGCCAGCACCACGAACAGGAACACGGGCGCGAAGATGCCCACCAGCAGGTTGTGCGGGAACAGGTTGTAGAAGTTGGCGCCCAGGTCGGCGCCCCACAGCCGGCCCAGGCCGCCCTGCAGGGCCACGGCCAGCACCAGGAACAGCGACAGGCCTGCGGCCAGGGCCAGCGACAGCGTGAGCCCGTTCCTCTGGTACAGGCGCCCCAGGGCGGGCGGCCAGGCGTAGTCGGCATAGGTCTGGCCGCGCACCTCGGCCATGGCCTTGGGAATGTTGATGGCGAACTCGTGCGGCGGCGCGTACTGGCAGGCATGCAGGCAGGCGCCGCAGTTGTGGCACAGGTTGGCCAGGTAGTGCACATCGGCCTTGCCGAACTCCAGGCGCCGCGTCATGGCCGGGAAGACCGCGCAAAAGCCTTCGCAGTAGCGGCAGGCGTTGCAGATCTGCAGGGCGCGCGCCACCTCGCCTTCGGCGGCCGTTTCGGTGGAAACCGGCAGGATGGGAATGACCCGGCCTGCGGCCAGGTCCTGGGCTTCTTGGGCCAGGGCGTTCAGGGTCTGCATCTCGGTCAAGCCTTCTCTGTCACTGCGCCGCGCACGGCGGGGTGGCCCGTGGCGGCCAGGGCCGCGTTGCGGCCCGCGATGCGGCCGAAGGCCGTGCCGATGGACATGCCCACGCCGGCCGTATAGCCCTTGCCCAGCACGTTGCCGGCCATCATTTCGCCGGCCACGAACAGGCTGGTGCTGGGCTGGCCGGCAAAGCGCACGGCCGCCGTGTCGTCGGTCTCCAGGCCCAGGTAGGTGAAGGTCACGCCGGGGCGCAGCTGGTAGCCGTAGAAGGGCGCCGTGTCGATGGGGCGGGCCCAGTGGGTCTTGGCGGGGGCCAGGCCCTCGGTATGGCAGTCGTCCAGCGCCGTGTGGTCGAAGTGGCCGACGCGGCAGGCGCCGTTGTAGGCATCCAGGGTCTGCATGAAGCGTTCCTCGTCCAGGCCCAGCTTGCGTGCCAGCTCGGGCAGGGAGTCGGCGCGCACGCCCGGGAAGACCGGCGGCATGAAGCGGCCAATGGCCTTGGCGTCGATGACGGACCAAGCGGTCTGGCCCGGCTGCTGGGCCACCAGGCGGCCCCAGATGGCATAGCGCTTGGGCCAGAAGTCCTCGCCCTCGTCATAGAAGCGCTCGGCCTCGCGGTTGACCACCACGCCCAGCGAGACGCAGTCGATGCGCGTGCAGATGCCGCCGTCGTACAGCGGCGCGCGCGCGTCGATGGCCACCATGTGGGCCTGGGTGGGGTCGCCGATGCGGTCGGCGCCATGGTCTTCGAGCAGGTGGCGCAGCAGCACGCCGCGGTTGAAGGCCGTGCCGCGGATCAGGAAGTTGTCGGACGGCCACTCGCCGCGTGCGTTCTGCCCCCAGGCCTCGCGCAGCCACTCGCGGTTGGACTCGAAGCCGCCCGCCGCCAGCACGCAGGTCTTTGCGGTGATGCGCTGCTCGCCCACCCAGGCGGCCTTGAACTCGCCGCCCTCGATCTCCAGCCGGTCCACGGGCGACGCGTAGCGCACCTGCACGCCCAGCCGTTCGGCGCTGCGGTAGTAGGCATTGACCAGGGCCTTGCCGCCGCCCATGAAGAAGGCATTGGTGCGCGCCACGTGCAGGGCGCCCGACAGCGGCGGCTGGAAATGCACGCCGTGGCGGCGCATCCAGTCGCGGCAGGTGGAGGAGGCACGGATCACCATGCGCGCCAGGTGCTCGTTGGTGATGCCGCCCGTGACCTTGAGCAGGTCCTGCCAGAACTCCTCCTCGGGGTAGGCCTCGACCAGCACGTCCTGGGGCGCGTCGTGCATGCAGCGCAGGTTGCGCGTGTGGCCGGAATTGCCGCCGCGCCAGTCGCGCGGCGCCGCCTCCAGCAGCAGCACGCTGCGGCCTGCCTCGCGCGCCATCAGGGCCGCGCACAGGGCGGCATTGCCGCCGCCTATGACCAGGACATCGGGGTCCATGGAGTTCTCCTTGCATTCGCCATCGTGGGGATTGCGAATGTAGGGAGAACGCCGCGCGGCGGGCAGGGGCCCGCCGGCATGGGGGTATCAGTCTTCGTGATGGATGAGGGCCGTGCCAGCCCAGGCACCACCGCGCAGCAGCTGGCGCACGCAGTCGATCAGCACCACGCGCGCGGCCAGGGCGGCGGGCGACAGCTCATCCTCGGACAGGCTGCACAGCAAGTTGGTGCGCAGGGCATCTTTGTCCGTGATACGCGACCACTCGAAGCGCTGCGCGGCATCGGCATAGCGGCCCATGGAGGCCCAGGGCTGCACCGTGCTGCCCAGGCCTGCATCCACGGCCGCCATGACCATGGACAGCGAGTCCACCTCCAGCACCAGATGCGGCGTGAAGCGCGCCTGCGAGAAGGCCGTGTCCAGCGTGCTGCGCAGGCCGTGCAGGCCCGTGGGCAGGATCAGCGATTCGCCGGCCAGGTCGGCCAGCGCCATCTGCGGCGGCAGCGGCTCGGGGTGGTGGCCGCGCGCGCGGATCAGGAACAGCTCTTCCTCGATCAGCGGATGCACCTGCCAGCGCCGCCCGCCTGCGCGGGCCTGACCGCCGTGCAGGCGGGCGTCGAACAGCACGGCCATGTCCAGCGCGCGCGCATTGAGCATGTCGGTCAGGTGGCCTGACATGCCCTCCACCATGTGCAGGCGCACATCGGGGTAGCGCGCGCGCATGGCCTGCATCATGGGCAGGCCCAGCATGGCCGAGGTGGTGGGCGCCAGGCCCACGCTGACCGAGCCCGACAGCCGCGCCTGCTGCGCGCTGCGCACGGCCTGCTCGGCATGGCGCAGCGTGAGCTGGGCCTCGCGGAAGAAGGCCACGCCCGCCTCGGTGGGCACCACGCCGCGCGGCGTGCGCTGCAGCAGCCGGGTGGACAGCTCGCTTTCCAGGCGGCTGACCTGCTGGCTCAGCGCGGACTGGACCATGTCCAGGTCCAGGGCGGCGCGGCTCATGGAGCCCAGTTCGACGATGCGGACGAAGTAGCGGAGTTGTCTCAGTTCCATGGGGGCGGCGCTCGTGGTGTGCAGCGCCGATTGTCGGTGCAGACCGGGGCTTGGCCTCAGATGCCGCGCGGCAGCAGGGTCGCCAGGGCCTCGCCTATCGAGCGCGCAATCAGCTTCTGGCGCTCGCCGGGCATGCGCTCCAGCGTGGAGGCCACGCTGACGGCGGCCACGGGCTCGCCTTCGGCATTGCGCACCGCCATGCCCACGGCCAGCACGCCGCGCGTGGCGTGGTTGCCGATGACGGACCAGCCGCGCTGGCGCGTGGCCTTCACCAGCAGGGCCATGCGCTCGGGCGTCATGCCGCCGTACTGCTCCAGCACGGGGGCGTTGGCCGCCATCGCAGCCTGCACCTCGGCATCGGGCAGGGCGGCCAGCAGGGCCAGGCCTGCCGCTCCCACGCCCAGCGGCTGGCGCGTGCCCACCTGGATCACCAGGATCTGCACCGGATGCGTGCCCACATGGCGGGCGATGCAGTGCGATGCCGCGCCTTCGCGCACGATGGCAAAGGCCGCGTCCGCGCAGCCCGCGCTCACGCGCTCCAGCACGGGCTGCAGCCGCACGGCCATGTTGGGCTGGCCCGCGCTGGCGGCCGTGGCCGCCAGCCGGTGGCCGGCCGCATAGCCGAAGCGCCCCCTGTGCGCCACATAGCCGCTGTCCACCAGGGTGGACAGCAGGCGGTACACCGTGGCGCGCTCCAGCCCCGTGGCGCGGCACAGGTCAGCGACGCGCAGGCCCTCGCGGCCTGCGGCCAGCACGGCGTCCAGCACCTGCAGGCCACGGCGCAGCGTGCGGCTGCCGGCATCGTCGGCGGAGACAGGAATGTCCGCTGGCCGGACGTTTGGATTGGTGCTGCGCGAAGGCATGGAAAAGAATTTCCCGGTGATTGCAGGCAGGGCAGAAAAGGGCCTGCGTGCAGCGCGCAGTGTGCCGCAGGCCGTCGAAAGCCCACACAGGCAGACATGAGCGGACATAAGCAGACATAAGCAGACATCAGAACGATCACCTGGAGACAAGACATGACCACCCCTGCCCGTTTCAATCCGTGGGCGCGCCGGCGCCTGCTGGCCTGTTCCTTCACCTGCGCACTGGCCGGCATGGCCGCCGCGACCGTGGCGTTGGCGCCCGCGCCCGTGCTGGCGCAGCCTGCGGCCTGGCCTGCCCGGCCCGTGCGGCTCGTGGTGGGCTATGCGGCCGGCGGCGCCACCGATGTGATCGCACGCCTGGTGGCCGCCCGGATGGGCGAGCAGCTGGGCCAGAGCGTGGTGGTGGACAACCGCACGGGCGCCAACAGCAATGTGGGCGCCGAGGCCGTGGCGCGGGCGCCTGCGGACGGCTACACGCTGTATGTCTACACCATTGCCAACACCATCAATGCCTCGCTCTACCCCCGGCTCGGCTATGACCCGGTCAAGGACTTCGAGCCCATCGGCCTGATCGCCAAGATTCCCAACATCCTCGTGGTCAACCCGCGCCTGCCCATACAGAACGTGGCCGACTATGTGCGCTACGCCCGGCAGAGTGCGCAGGGCATCAGCTTCGCCTCGTCGGGCAGCGGCTCGTCGATCCACCTGTCGGGCGAGATGTTCCGGCAGCTGTCGGGCCTGCGCATGCTGCACGTGCCCTACCGCGGCAGCGCACCGGCCATCACCGACCTGCTGGGCGGGCAGGTGGATTCCATGTTCGACAACGCGCCCTCGGCCCTGCCCCATGTGCAGGCCGGCAAGCTGCGCGCGATCGCCATCACCAGCGCCCGGCGCTCGGCGCTGCTGCCCGATGTGCCCACGCTGGCGGAGTCGGGCTATGCGGGATTCGACGTGCAGTCGTGGTTCGGCCTGGCCGCCCCTGCGGGCACGCCGCCCGCCGTGATCGAGCGCCTGAACCATGCCCTGAACACCGCCCTGGCCGCACCCGAGCTGCGCCAGCGCCTGGGCGAGATGGCCGCCACGCCCGAGCCCGGCACCCCGGCGCAGATGCGCAGCTTTGCGGCGTCGGAGATCAAGCGCTGGCGCGAGGTGGTCAAGGCCTCGGGCGCCACTGCCCAGTAGTTCGACACACGTTCGGCAAAAGCTCAACACAACCGCCCCACAAGGAGACGACCCCCATGCAACCCATTGATTTTTTCTGGCGCGCGGCCGAGCGCTGGCCGCAGCGCATCGCCATCGACGCGCCGGGCGGCTGCATCCGCTATGACGCGCTGGCCCGCAAGGTGGCCGCGCTGGCGGCCGGCCTGCAGGCGCTGGAGCCCGCCGTGCAAAGCCGCGTGGGCATCTGCGCGGGCAACAGCGCAGACCATGTCGCCGCCCTGCTGGCGGTGATGGCCAGCGGCAAGGTCTGGGTGCCGCTCAATCCCAAGAGCACGCAGTCCGAGGTGCGCCGCATCATCGATGCCACCGAGCCTTCCATCGTGCTGTGCGATGCGGGTGGCGCTGCACTGGTGCAAGGGGCGCCGGGCATCCACCTGGTGCTGGGCGAGGGCACGGCGGCGCTGGAGCAGGCGCAGACCGGCGCTTTGCCTGTGACACCCGACCTGCCCGCCGATGCCATCCAGGCCATCAAGTTCACGGGCGGCACCACGGGCCTGCCCAAGGGCGTGATGCAGCCCTGCCGCGCCTGGATGGCCGGCATTGCCAACCAGATCCAGGCCTGGGGGTTCGATGAGCATGACCGCTACGTCATGGCCGCGCCCATCACGCATGGCACGTCCACCTACCTGCTGCCCATCCTGGCGCAGGGCGGCTGCCATGTGCTGCTGGACGGTGCGGGTGCCGAGGCCGTGCGCAGCGCCTTTGCCCTGCGCGGCGGCACCGTGTGCTTCATGCCGCCCACCCTGATCTACATGCTGATGGCGCTGCCGGGCGCCAGCCGTGCGGACTTCCCCGGCCTGCGCCGCCTCATCTACGGCGGCGCCGCCATGCCGCCCGAGAAAATCCGCCAGGTGCGCGCCTTCTTCGGCCCCGTGCTGGCCACCACCTATGGCCAGACCGAGGCGCCGCAGATCCTCACGGCCATGCGGCCCGAGGACTTCGAGGACGAAGGCCTGTGGACCTCCGTGGGCCGGGCCACTTGGTTCAGCGACCTGGCCATCATGGCGCCCGATGGCCGCCTGCTGCCCCGGGGCGAGGTGGGCGAGGTCGTGGCGCGCGGCGATCTGCTGATGAGCGGCTACTGGCGCCTGCCCGGCAAGACCGCCGAGACCCTGGTGAACGGCTGGCTGCACACGGGGGACCGGGGCCTGATCGATGCGCAGGGCTACCTGCACCTCAAGGACCGCCTGAAGGACCTGGTCATCACGGGCGGCTTCAACGTCTATCCCGTGGATGTGGAAAACGCCCTGGGCCAGCACCCGGCCGTGCATGAGTGCGTGGTCTTCGGCATCCCCGACGATCACTGGGGCGAGGCCGTGCAGGCCGCCGTGCAATTGCGCGCCGAACTGCGCCCCGACCAGCGGCCGGACGAGGCCGAGCTGATCGCCTTCGTGCGCCAGCGCCTGGGCCCCGTGCAGACACCCAAGCGCATCCACTTTCACGCCAGCCTGCCGCGCTCGCCCGTGGGCAAGCTGCTCAAGACGGCCGTGCGCGAGCTTGCGCTGGCACCCCGCTGATCCCGCACACCATCACAAGGAAACCCTGGCCATGGCAACCTCCCAACCCCCCGTCACCCGCCTGTGCACCCACACCCTCACCAGCCTGCATTACCGCGATGCCGACCTGGTCGAGGACCTGATGGGCAAGAAGACCTTCACCGAGGTGATGCTGATGCAGATCCTGGGCCGCACGCTGCGCCCCGTGGACCTGCGCATCGCCGATGTGGTGCTCATCGTGCTCATGGAGCATGGCCTCACGCCCAGCGCCATCGCCACGCGCCTCATCTACATGAGCGCGCCCGAGAACCTGCAGGGCGCCGTCTCGGCCGGCCTGCTGGCCGTCGGCAGCTCCTTCGTGGGCACCATGGAGAACTGCGCCGCGCTGCTCGACCGCATTGCCGCCGCCGCCGACCCCGAGGCCGAGGCCCGCGCCATCGCCCAGCACCACAAGGCGTTGAAAAGCCCCGTGCCCGGCTTCGGCCACCACCTGCACAAGCCCGTGGACCCGCGCGCCTACAAGCTGCTGGACATGGGCCGCGCCGAACCCGAACTGGCGGGCAGCAGAATCCGCGCGCTCGAAATCCTCTCTGCCGCCGTGGACGCCGCAGCGGGCCGGCCCATCACCATCAACGCCACGGGGGCCGTGGCTGCCCTGCTGGGCGAGATCGGCGTGCCCACGGCCGTGATGCGCGGCTTTGCCGTGATCTCGCGGGCGGCCGGGCTGGTGGCGCATGTGGTGGAGGAGCAGCAAAGCCCGTCGGGCCGGTTCATCTGGGAAACGGTTGAGGAAGCAGTAGCGCATGCCCGGTAAAGGGGCCGAGCGCAGCGACGGCCCGCAGCAACTCCCCCGTATGTCAGCGCCTGCGCCGGGTTGTCTGCGGGGTTGCAGTCCTGCCGAAGGACAGGACTGCCTCGTCATCTGACTCGCCGTGATTGTCTGAACGGAGCGCGCAGCGCGAAGTGAGTTTCACGGCGAACCCCGCAGGCGGCCCGGTGCAGGTTGCCCGCAGCGAAGCGAAGGGTCGCGGACATTCGGGGTCGCCTTCTTTGTCCCCCTTTCTTGGCGATCAAGAAAGGGGGTCGGCCGCCGGGCCGAGACCCGGCCCCTGCCTGCCGCGCAGGCAAGCCGCTGGACGCGCCAAGGCACAAGCAGCATGAAGCCCAGGCGAACGCAGCATGAAGCAATGACCGATGGACCACCGCGCGCCATGCCGCGAGCATGGAGTCCATGCAACAAACCCATGGATTGTCCGGCGCCCTCGACGGCCTGCGCGTGGTGGACCTGTCCCGCATCCTGGCGGGACCCTGGTGCACCCAGAACCTTGCCGACCTGGGCGCATCGGTACTCAAGATCGAGCGTCCCGGCACGGGCGACGACACGCGCGCCTGGGGGCCACCCTTCGTGCAGGCCCCCGGTGGCGAGGCCGTGTCGGCCTACTTCCTGTCCTGCAACCGCGGCAAGCAGTCGGTGGCGCTGGACTTCACCGAGCCGGCCTCGCATGCCTGGCTGCTGCGCCAGATCCGCGATGCCGACGTGCTGGTGGAAAACTACAAGGCCGGCGCGCTGGCGCGCCACGGCCTGGACTACGCGGCGCTGGCCGCCATCAACCCCGGGCTGATCTTCCTGTCGATCACGGGCTTCGGCCAGAGCGGCCCTTTTGCGCACAAGCCCGGCTACGACTATGTGTTCCAGGGGCTGGGCGGCCTCATGGGCTACACGGGTGTGGCCGATGGCGAGGAGGGCGCGGGCCCGCTGCGCACGGGCGTGGCCGTGGTGGACCTGATGACGGGCATGTATGCCACCAGCGCCGTGCTGGCGGCCGTGGTGCAGCGCCAGCGCACGGGGCGCGGCCAGCACATCGACCTGGCGCTGCTGGACGTGGCCGTGGCCATGAATGCCAACCAGGCGGCCAACTACCTGGTCAGCGGCGAGAACCCGCGCCGCACGGGCAACGCCCATCCCAATTGCGCGCCCTACGAGGTGTTTGCCTGCGAAGACGGCCATTTCATCCTGGCCATCGGCAATGACGGGCAGTTCGCCGCCCTGTGCTCCGTGCTGGGCACGGACTGGCACCTGGACGCGCGCTTTGCCACGAATGCCGCGCGCCTGACCGGCATGGCGCAGCTGCGCCCGCTGTTGCGCGCGGCGCTGGGCCGCTGGCCGCTGCAGGCCCTGACCGATGCGCTGGACACCGCCCAGGTGCCCTGGGGCTGCATCAACACCATGGAGCAGGTCTTCGCCCATCCGCAGGTCCGGCACCGCCAGATGCTGCAGACGGTGGAGCACCCGCAGCTGGGCACGCTGAAGCTGGTGCGCAACCCCATGGTGCCGGCCGGCAGCGGCGTCCAGGTGTCGCCGCCGCCCGTGCTCGGTGCGGCGCCGCAGGACCTCTGAATCCCTAGACATCGACAAGCCAAGAAGGAGACAAGGATGACGAAACGCATGAAAGCACTGAAGGCCGCCGTGGCAGCCGCCGCGCTGGCGGGGATGCCGCTGGCATATGCAGCGGGGGCGGCAGGGGCGGCCGGGGCGGCGGGGGCCGGAAGCTATCCCGAGCGGCCCATACGCCTGGTCGTGCCCTATGCGGTGGGCGGCGCCACCGATGTGATCGCGCGCGTGGCGGCCCGCTACCTGGGCGAGACGCTGGGCCAGCCCGTGGTGGTGGAAAACCGCCCCGGCGCGGGCGGCAGCACGGGCTCGGCCTATGCGGCCAAGCAGCCGGCCGACGGCTACACCCTGGTGATGATGGTGGAGAGCTCGCATGCCGTGAACCCCAACGTCTACGCCAAGCCCGCGTATGACCCGGTGAAGGACTTCACGCCCATCACCAACATCGCCAACGTGCCGGGCGTGATGGTGGTCAGCGCAGGCTCGGCCTACAAGAGCGCCAAGGATGTGAGCGACGCGGCGCGCGCCGCGCCGGGCAAGCTCAACTACGGCTCCTCGGGCAATGGCGGGCTCAGCCACCTGAGCGGTGCGCTGTTCGGCAGCACCACGGGCACCACCCTCACCCATGTGCCCTACAAGGGCCTGGGGCCGGCGCTCAACGACCTGATGGCGGGGCAGCTCGATGTGGTGTTCGACAACATGCCGTCTTCCGGCGCGCTGATCGCGGGCGGCCAGCTGCGTGCGCTGGCCGTGTCCAGCCCCGTGCGCCTTCCGGCCCTGCCGGGCGTGCCCACCTATGCCGAGGCCGGGCTCAAGCCCATGAACGACATGTCCTGGTACGGCCTGGGCGCGCCTGCCAGGCTCGATCCCGCCATTCTTGCCAGGCTCAGCGAAGCCATGCGCAAGACCTTGCAAAAGCCCGAGCTGATCAAGACCATCGAGCAGCAGGGCGCCGTCGTGGACTTCCAGGAGCCTGCGCAGTTCAGGCAGACGGTGGAGCGCTCCAACCGCGCCTGGTCCCAGCTGATCCGCGACATCGGATTCGAGAAACTTTGAGGAGATCTGCCGTGCATGCACAAGTGACCTTTCCCACCCCGCAGACCGCCGTGCTCACCATCACCGGCGGCGGGCCGCTGAACATCCTGGGCACGCCCGTGATCCGCGCGCTGACCGCGCAATTGGCCGAGCTGGCCGAGCGCCCCGATCTGCACTGCCTGGTGCTGCGCGGATCGGGCACGCGCGCCTTCGTGGCGGGGGCCGACATCCGCGAGATGGCGTCGCTCAACGCCGCCTCGGCACGCGCCTTCATCAGCGGGCTGCGCGACCTGTGCAACGCGGTGCGGCATTTCCCCGTGCCCGTGATCGCCCGGCTGCAGGGCCATACGCTGGGCGGCGGGCTGGAGCTGGCCATGGCGGCCGACCTGCGCATTGCGGCCGATGATGCCGTGGTGGGCATGCCCGAGGTCAAGGTCGGCATTCCCTCGGTGATCCACGCGGCCATGATGCCGGCGCAGATCGGCGGCACGCGCGCCAGCTGGCTGCTGCTCACGGGCGAGAACATCGGCGCCCTGCAGGCCGAGCGCTGGGGCCTGCTCAACGAATGCGTGCCCGGCGGCCAGCTCGATGCGCGCATCGCGCAGATTGCCGAGGGGCTGGGCGAGATCGGCATCGAGGCGCTGCGCCAGCAAAAGCGCCTGCTGCGCCGCTGGGAGGGCATGGGCGTGGACTCGGCCATCACCGACAGCGTGGCCGAGTTCGGCGCGGCCTTCAACACGGGCGAGCCGCAGCACCACATGAATGCCTTCCTGGAGCGCAAGCAGGCCAAGGCCCAGGCCCAGCCCTGAACCTAGGCCTTGTCGGCCAGCCCTTTCAGAAAGCTGCGCAGCCGCTGCGCGGTGGGCGTCAGCGGCCGTTCGCTGGAGCGCACCAGCTGCAGCGGGCGCCGTGCCCAGGTTTCCTCCAGCGGCAGGCAGGCCACCGCATGCGCGGTGCCGAGCCTGCGGTAGATGCTGTGCGGAATGATGGCCAGGCCCACGCCCTGCGAGACCAGCCGCACGATGGAGGTGAAATCGTCCACGTGGATGCGGCAGCGCAGCGGCCGGCCATGGCGCTTGGCCAGCTCGCGCAGAAAGGCGTAGTTGCTGCTGGTCAGCGCCATGCCCACGAAGGCATGGGACAGGGTGTCGAAGAAGCGGCAGGAAGGGCCTTCGCCGTCGTCTTGCCTCTCGCCCGGCTGGGGCACCAGCGGATGGCCGGGCGGGGCGATCACCACCAGGCGGTCCAGCGCAAAGGTCTCGCAGGCCACGGCGCCGGCCATGGGCTCGCCCGCGTAGACGCCCAGGTCGGCCTCGCCCTCGGCCACGCTGGCGGCAATCGTCTCGCTGGTCTGCTCGACCAGGGTGAGGTTCACCTCGGGAAAGGCGGTCAGGAACTCGCCGATGTGCGGGCCGATGAAGCCGTGCAGCGAGGAGCTGTTGGCCGCCAGCGTCGCCTTGCCCTGCAGGCTGCTGCCCAGCAGGGCGGCCTCGGCCTCCATGCCGTCGATGGCGGCGAACACGCCGCGCGCATGCTCGAGCATGGCGTGGCCTTCCTCGGTCAGCCGCATGCCCTTGTGCTCGCGCGTGAACAGTTGGCAGCCCAGGGCCTGCTCCAGATTGCGCAGCCGCTGGCTGGCGGCCGAGGGCGTCAGGTGCCGCGCCTGGCTGGCACGCGAGAGATTGCCGGCCTGGGCGATGGCCATGAACAGCTTCAGATCGGTCAGGTCGTAGCGCATGCGGGCGTTTCCTAGAGGGCAAGAGAGCCATTATTCCTGCTGGCGCAGGGCTGCAAAGCCCGTGGCGCGCAGCCTTTGAAGGGCGCGGGGATAATCGCTGCCATGACTAAACACCGCGTCGTGGTGGGCCTGTCGGGCGGTGTGGACTCCGCTGTCACGGCCCATCTCCTCAAGCAACAGGGCCATGAAGTGGTCGGCATCTTCATGAAGAACTGGGAAGATGACGACGACAGCGAATACTGCTCGTCCAATGTCGATTTCGTCGATGCCGCCGCCGTGGCCGATGTGGTCGGCATCGAGATCGAGCATGTGAACTTCGCCTCCGAGTACAAGGACCGCGTCTTCGCCGAGTTCCTGCGCGAGTACCAGGCCGGCCGCACGCCCAACCCCGACGTGCTGTGCAATGCCGAGATCAAGTTCAAGGCCTTCCTGGACCACGCCATGCGCCTGGGCGCCGAGAAGATCGCCACGGGCCACTACGCCCGCGTGCGCCAGAACCCCGACACGCAGCTGTTCGAGCTGCTCAAGGGGCTGGACCCGGCCAAGGACCAGAGCTACTTCCTGCACCGCCTCAACCAGGCCCAGCTGTCCAGGTCGATGTTCCCCGTGGGCGAGCTGAAGAAGACCGAGGTGCGCCGCATTGCCGAGGAGATCGGCCTGCCCAACGCGAAGAAGAAGGACTCCACGGGCATCTGCTTCATCGGAGAGCGGCCCTTCCGCGACTTCCTGAACCGCTACATCAGCAAGGAGCCCGGCAACATCCTCGACGACCGCAACCGCAAGCTGGGCAAGCATGTGGGCCTGTCGTTCTACACGCTGGGCCAGCGCTCGGGCCTGGGCATCGGCGGCGTCAAGGAAAAGGGCGCGCCGCGCGGTGGCGGCGACCATGAGCCCTGGTTCGTGGCGCGCAAGGAGCTGGACACCAACACGCTGCGCGTGGTGCAGGGCCATGACCATCCCTGGCTGCTGTCGCAGTCGCTGCTGGCCGACCAGGTCAGCTGGGTGGCCGGCCATGCGCCCGCCGAGGGCAAGGCCTACGGCTCCAAGACGCGCTACCGCCAGCCCGACTCGCCGGCCCTGATCTCGGGCGCCACGCCCGAGGGCTTCCGGCTGGATTTTCCCGAGCCGCAATGGGCCGTCACGCCCGGCCAGTCGGCCGTGCTCTACGACGGCGACGTGTGCCTGGGCGGCGGCATCATCGCGGCGGTGGATCCGCACTGATGCGGCACTGACGCGGCATTGATGCCGGGCAGGATTCGGCCCGGCGCGTTTTGCTATCGTCACGGGGGGCGGCACAACCGCCCCTTTTTCTTTTTCCTTTTGTTCTTCACGACAGCACCACAGGAGACCCCATGGCTTCATCGATTCTTGCGCGCCGGCATTTTCTGGGAGCGGCCCTGGGCGCCGTGGCCACGGCCGGATGCAACGGCGAGGTGTCCTGGGGCGATCCCATCGATCCGCCCGTGACGGACCGCGTCAAGCGTGCGCTCGATCAACTCGACGGCCAGGTGCGCGCGCAGATGCGGCGCACGGGCGTGCCCGGCGTGGCCGTGGCGGTCGTGCATGAAGGGCGCCTGGTCTATGCCCAGGGCATGGGCGTGCGCCGTCTGGGCTCGTCGCTGGCCGTGGATGCGGACACGGTGTTCCAGCTCGCCTCGGTCTCTAAGTCCGTGGGCGCCACCGTGGTGGCGCAGCAGGTGGGCCAGCGCCGCGTGTCCTGGGACACGCGCGTGCAGCAGGGCCTGCCCTGGTGGACGCTGGAGGACGCCGACGCTGCCCAGCGCATCACCGTGGGCGACATGTATGCCCACCGCTCGGGCCTGCCCGGCCAGGCCGGCGATGCGCTGGAGGAGCTGGGCTACAGCCAGCGCCAGATCCTGGAGCGCCTGCGCTATCTGCCGCTGCGGCCCGTGGGCACCCAGTACGCCTACAGCAACTTCGGCCTGACCACGGGCGCCGAGGCGGTGGCTGCCATCGCGGGCCAGTCCTGGGCCGCGCTGTCGCAGCAGGCCGTCTACGGCCCGCTGGGCATGACGCAGACCAGTTCGCTGTTTGCCGATTTCGAGGCGCGCGCCAACCGCGCGGCCGGCCACCTGCGCGTCAACGGCGTCTGGCAGACGGGGCCGGTGCGCCGGCCCGATGCGCAGTCGGCCGCCGGCGGCGTCAGCTCCACGGTGCGCGACATGGCGCGCTGGATGACCATGCTGCTGGACGAGGGCCGCTTCGAGGGCCGCCAGGTGGTCGATGCGCAGGCGCTGCGCACGGCGCTGTCGCCGCAGATGCTGCAGTCGCCGGCCGGCAACGGCGAGCCTGCGCGCTACTACGGCTTCGGCTTCAACGTGGGCGTGTCCGAGGCGGGGCGCACCACCTACAGCCACTCGGGCGCCTTCGGCACGGGCAGCGCGACCAGCTTCACAGTCATGCCCGAGCTCAAGCTGGGCATCGTGGTGCTGACCAACGGCATGCCCATCGGCGTGCCCGAGATCGTGGTCTCGCAGTTCCTGGACCAGGTCGAATGGGGCCGCCAGCGCCAGGACTGGGAGAGCATCTGGACCAAGCGGCTGGCACCCATCATGCAGCCGCATGGCGAGCTGGCGGGCAAGACCCGGCCCCCTTTCCCCCGACCGCCCCGGCCGCTGGGCGCCTATGTGGGCAGCTACGCCAACCGCTTCTACGGGCCGGCCCAGGTCAGCCTGCAGACGGGTGGCGGGGGCTGCAGGTCAGCCTGGGTTCGCAGCGCATGCTGCTCAGCCACTGGGATGGCGAGGTCTTCAGCTTCGTGCCCGAGGGCGATTCGCCGGGCAGCCTGTCCAAGGCCACGTTCGACGGCAACCAGCTCACGCTGGAGTATTTCGACGATGTGCTGACGCCGGCCGGCGTCAGTGCGGGGATAGGGCGCTTTTCGCGCTGAGGGTGGCCTGCTCCGCGCCGTCGGGCAGGTGATCGCCGGGCACGGGCAGCCAGGCGGCCAGCACGGTGGCGCCGGGTTCTGAATCCATGTCCAGATGGCCGCCCAGGCGCTGCAGGCGCGCCTGCATGCTGCGCAGGCCCACGCCCATGCCGGCCTGCTGCACGGCGGCCACGTCAAAGCCTGCGCCGTCGTCGGTGATGCGCAGCATCAGCCAATGCGGCTCGGGCCACTGCAGCTGCACCTGCACGCACTGGGCGCGGCTGTGCTTGATCACATTGGCAAGCGCTTCCTCCAGCACGCGCGTCAGCGCCAGGCACTGCAGCGCACCGGGCGGCTGCGGCCAGGCGGCCGGCACCTGCCAGTCGGACTGCATGTCCAGCGCGTCGAACAGGCTGGCAAAGCGGTGGCGCAGCGGCGCGATCCAGGCCTGGGGCGTGTCCGGCACGGTGACGGAGACGCTGGTGCCGCTGTCGATCATCTGGCGCAGGTCGTCGCGCAGCAGCTTGAGCACGGACAGGAACTGGCGGTTGTGCATGGGGCCGCCCGCCTGCTCCACCATGGCGATGGAGCGCACCAGGGAGCCGCCCAGGCTGTCGTGCAGGTCGTGCGCCAGCTGCATCCGTTCCTGCAGCCGCGAGTGGCTGAGCGCCAGCGCATGCTCGCGCGCCAGCGTGCCGCCGAGCTCGTCGCAGGCACGCGCCACGCTGTCGGTCAGCTCCTGGTTGAACTGTTCGATGCGGCGCATGCTGAGCACGAACTGCCGGCCCAGCACCATGGACAGGGCCAGCATGGTCAGCGGCGCGGTATAGGGCATCCAGGGCGTGGCGGGGCCAATCACCTTCTTGAGCGCCAGCATGTCGTGCAGGCCCGCGCACAGGAAGACCAGCAGGCAGGCCGCGTAGACCAGGTGGCCCGGCTCGCGCGTGCGCCAGGCGTGCAGCGGGAAGTGCAGCGACACGGCCACGCAGATGCCGAAGTACACCAGGCCGATGTGCAGCACGCCGTCCACCAGCGACCAGGGCGCGAAGATGGCGGCGGCCATGCCGGCCAGCGTCAGCGCCCACAGCAGCTTTTCCAGCCGGGGCAGGTGCAGCCTGCCGAAGCGCCAGGTGAACAGGCAAAAGCTCTGGCTGAACAGCAAGAAGACCAGCAGGTTGCCGCGTGCCACGGCCAGGGTGTCGGGGAAGGGCCAGGCCTCGGTGGCCAGGATATTGGCCAGGAACAGCGCCCAGCAGAAGGCATTGAGCGCGTACCAGCCAAATGCCTTGCTGGCGCGCCGCTGCAGCCAGGCAAAGGCGAACAGCACGCCCAGCACCAGCGAGACCACGATGTTCATGGCAAACAGCGTGCGCTGGTTCCACCAGGTCTGCTCGTGCCACCGGCGCAGCGCCTCGGGCTCGCCCAGGCGCACCTCGCCCAGGCCCGGCGTCTGCTCGGCCAGGCCGTGCACGCGTATCCACACGCTGTTGGTGCCCGCATGCAGCGCGGATTCGGGCAGCAGCCAAAAGCGCGGCATGTTCCAGCTGCGCGACAGGGGCTCGACCAGGTGCCGGTCGCGCCACAGCAGGTCGCCGTTCACGAAGACCTCGCCGGCCATGACCATGGAGTGCAGGGCCAGCGCCACGGGATCTGCGGCGGCGGGAGCGGTGGCAGAAGCGGCAGCGGGGTGAGCGCAGTCGCGCTGCCAGTCGATGCGGTACCAGACGGCGCCGCTGTAGCCGGGCCAGCGGTCCAGCCAGTGGTCGGGCAGGGTCACGTTGTGCCAGTCGCGTACCGCGCTGGCGATGGGCGGCGGTCCCAGGCCTGCGGCCTTGGCGGACTGGATGGACAGGATCTGCGGCAGGCAGGCCTGGGCCAAGGCGCAGGTACTGCACAGGAGGACCGCCAGGCCCAGGGCCTGGCCCAGGGCGAGGCGCCGCACCGGGCCGAACCACCGGCGCCACCCGCCCATGGCCGTCAGCCCAGCAATCCGCGCACGCGTGCCGTGTTGACGGCGCGCGTGCGCGAGGACACGGCCAGCTTGCGGTAGATGTGCTTGATGTGGCATTCCACCGTGTAGCGCGACAGGTGCAGCTGCTCGGCGATCTCGCGGTTGGTCAGGCCATCGGCCACCAGGCGCAGGATCTGGCTTTCACGCGCGCTCAGCGTGGACTCGGTGCCGCCGCTCTCCGGCGTGGCGGGTGCCGCGCCCTGCAGCTCGGCGATCACGCGGCGCGCAATGAAGGGGTCGATGGGCGCGCCGCCGCGCAGCACGCTGCGGATGGACAGCGACACTTCCAGGTCGTCGCGCTCCTTGAGCACATAGCCGGTGGCGCCTGCGCGCAGCGCCGAGAGGATGGCGTCCTCCGTGCTCCAGGCCGAGATCACCAGGATGCCCACGGCCGGGTCTGCGCTGCGCATCTCGGCGATCAGGTCGATGCCGCTGCCGTCGGGCAGGCCCAGGTCCACCAGGGCCAGGGCCACGGGCTCGGCCAGGCAGGCGCGGGCCTGGGCCAGGGAGCCGGCGAACAGCAGGGCATCGGGCGTGTAGCCCAGCTGGCCCAGCACGGACTGCAGCCGCTGGCGGATCAGCGGCTCGTCCTCCACCACCAGCACCGGGGCCGGAAGCGTGGACTCTGGGACAAGCAGGTGGGCGGGCATGGAAAAGGCGTGCGAAGCGGCGGGCGTAAAAAGGGGCAGGATGGCCGCCCGACTGTGGGCGAAGCCCGCATCTTTGCATATCCCTGAAAACTGGTAATCGCGGGGGCGCGCGCCGCTGCGCCGTCCATAATTCCGGCCCGGGCCGCACGGGCGGACCCTGGCAACGACACCTACCGAAAGGACGCCGCCGCATGGCACGCGTACGTGACCCTGCTGGCTACGATGGCCAGCGTGAAATGATCCTCTCCCATGCCGCCCAGCTGTTCGCGCAGCGCGGCTATGCGGGCACCTCCATGAACGAGGTGGCTGCGGCCTGCGGCGTCTCCAAGGCCACGCTCTACCACTATGTGCTCGACAAGCACGACCTGGCCGTGCGCATTGCCGAAGAGCATGTGCTGCGCCTCGAAGCCCTGGTCAACGACACCCTGCAGGCCCATGCCGATCCCGAGCAGCGCCTGCATGCGCTGATCCGCGGCTTCGGCCAGGAGTACGCCCAGGCCCAGAATGCCCACCGCGTGCTGACCGAGGACGTGCGCTTCCTGCGCGAGGAAGACCAGCAGCGCATCCTGGACGTGGAGCGCCGCGTGGTCGCCGCCTTTGCGCAGACCATTGCCCAGGTGCGTGGCGAGCCTGCCGACAGCGCCCTGGGCAAGCCCCTGGCCATGCTGCTGTTCGGCATGATCAACTGGACCTTCACCTGGCTCAAGCCGGGCGGCACGCTGGACCATGACGCCATAGGCACCATGGTGTCCCAGCTGTTCTTCGGCGGCGTGCGCGCGGTCAGCGCGCCTGACGGCAAGAAGCCGCGCAAGGCCCGCCAGGCCTAGGCTCGGCCCGGTCCATCACCACCTGCGCTGCACGACCACGAAGCGGTCGGCCACGAAGGCCAGCGTGGTGTAGCTGGCATTGGCCGCGGGATTGCCGCCCGTGGCGTGGAAGTCCGAGAAGCCTGCCGACTGGTTGACCATCACGCCCTGCGTGAGATTGATGGACAGGGCCACGCGCGAGCGCAGCGCCGAGGCCGCCACGGCATCGACAAAGGCCGCATCCGTGGAGTACAGGCCCAGCGTCATCGCGCCATGCGCACGCACGCTGCGCTCGGCCAGCTCGCGCGCGGCCTGGACCGAGGGCACGGCCACCAGGTAGGAGACCGGGCCGAAGCATTCGCGCTCGTAGATGGCAGCGTCCGCCACGTCCAGCGCGCGCAGCGCGGGCGTGCGCACCTCGGCCTGCGGGTACTCGGGATGGGTGAGCTTTTGCGAGGCGCGCACGGCGCGGCCCACGGTGGCCGCCTGTTCCACGCGCTCCACGGTCTGCGCAGAGCCTATGGCGCCCAGCACGGTGAAGGCCACCTTGGGATCGGCCAGCAACTGGTCGATGGCGGCGGCCAGATCGGCGCCGACCTGCTCGAAGCTCTTGTGGCCCTGGTCAGTCTCTATGCCGCCGGCCGGAACCAGCAGGTTCTGCGTGGTGGTGCACATCTGGCCGCTGTACAGCGACAGTGACAGGGCCAGATTGCGCAGCATGCCTGCGTAGGCATCGGTGGACTCGATCACCACCAGGTTCACGCCGGCCATCTCGGCGTACAGGCGTGCCTGCGGCGCGTTGGACTGCAGCCACTGGCCGAAGGCATTGCCGCCCGTGAAGTCGATGGAGGCCACGGCCGCGTGCGTGGCCAGGGCCTGGGTCAATTCGGGCTTGTCGCTCACGGCCAGGGTCACGAGGTTGGGGTCCAGGCCCTGCTCGGTCAGCACATCGCGCAGCACGCTCACGGTGAGCGCAGCCGGCAGCACGGCGTTGGGGTGGGGCTTGACGATCACGGGGTTGCCCGTGGCCAGCGCGGCGAACAGGCCCGGGTAGGTGTTCCAGGTCGGGAAGGTGGCGCAGCCGATGACCAGGGCCACGCCACGCCCCACGATCTCGAAGCGCTTGTGCAGCACGGCGGGCGCATGCTTGCCCTGGGGCTTTTCCCAGACGGCCTCGGCAGGCACGTCGGCCATGGCCTTCCAGGCCACGGCAATGGCTTCCAGGGCGCGGTCCTGGGCATGGGGGCCGCCGGCCTGGAAGGCCATCATCGCGCCCTGGCCCGTGGTCAGCATCACGGCATGCGCGATCTCGAAGCTGCGTTGGTGGATGCGCGTCAGCGCCTCCAGCAGCACGCCGGTGCGGCCCTGGGGTCCCAGCGCCTGCCATGCGGGCTCGGCCGCCTGGGCGGCATCCACCAGCGCCTGGGCATCGCACTCGGGGTAGCGGATGTCCAGGGCCACGCCATAGGGCGATTGCTCGGTGGCCACGCGGGCGCGTTCACCGGGCTGGCGCAGCGGATAGTCCTTGCCGAACAGCGCCTGCACGGCGGCATGGCCCTGGGCCTGCGCGGTCTCGCCATACACCTTGGGCGAGGGCGCTTCGGGGAAGGGCGACCAGTGGCCCCGGCGGGACAGGGCCTGCAGCGCGTCGTCGAGCAGGGGGCGGTGGCGTTCGTAGAGGGCGTGGGCGGGCATGGGATGTCTCCTGGTTTGGAATGTGGCGTCGCTATCAGGGTTAGTACCGGACAACAAGCCTTGTTGCTCAAGAAAGCTGCATCTTATAATCCTACCGTCCGGTCGGTCAATTATTCTGAACCCCTTGCCTCACGACGCCAGAACCCCGATGAACAAAGACCTGCGCCCCGCCCCCGGCGACCTCGACCCCATCGAAACCGCCAGCCGCGACGAGATCGCCTCGCTGCAGCTGCTGCGCCTGCGCTGGTCGCTGCAGCACGCCTACGACAACGTGCCCCACTACCGCCGCGCCTTCGACGAGAAGGGCGTGCATCCGTCCGACCTGCGCACGCTATCCGACCTGGCCCGCTTTCCCTTCACCACCAAGAAGGACCTGCGCGAGAACTATCCGTTCGGCATGTTCGCCGTGCCGCGCCAGAAGGTGGCGCGCGTGCATGCCTCCTCGGGCACCACGGGCAAGCCCACGGTCGTGGGCTACACGTTGAATGACATCGACAACTGGGCCAACCTGGTGGCGCGCTCCATCCGCGCGGCGGGCGGGCGGCCTGGCGACATGGTGCATGTGGCCTATGGCTACGGCCTGTTCACGGGCGGCCTGGGCGCGCACTACGGCGCCGAGCGCGCGGGCTGCACGGTGGTGCCCATGTCGGGCGGGCAGACCGAAAAGCAGGTGCAGCTGATCCAGGATTTCCGGCCCGACATCATCATGGTCACGCCCAGCTACATGCAGGTGATCGTGGAGGAGATGCAGCGCCAGGGGATGGACCCGCGCGAGAGCTCTTTGCGGATCGGCATCTTCGGCGCCGAGCCCTGGACCGAGGCCATGCGCCGCGAGATCGAGGGCAAGGCGGGGCTGGATGCCGTGGACATCTACGGCCTGTCCGAAGTCATGGGCCCGGGCGTGGCCAGCGAATGCGTGGAGAGCAAGGACGGGCCGGTGATCTGGGAAGACCATTTCTATCCCGAGATCATCGACCCGGACACGGGCGAGGTGCTGCCCGATGGAAGCGAGGGCGAGCTGGTCTTCACGTCGTTGAGCAAGGAAGCCATGCCCATCGTGCGCTACCGCACGCGGGATTTGACCCGGCTGCTGGCGCCGACCTCGCGCAGCTTCCGGCGCATGGGCAAGATCGTGGGGCGCAGCGACGACATGATGATCATCCGCGGCGTCAACGTCTTTCCGACCCAGATCGAGGAAATCGTGCTGGCCAATGCCAGCCTCACGGGCCTGTACCAGATGCACATCAGCCGTGAAGGCCTTCTGGACACCGTCGAGGTGCACTGCGAGCTGCAGCCGCAGCGGCGCGGCCTGGGCGATGCCGAGCGCGGCGAGATCGCGCAGTGGGTGCAGCAGCGCATCAAGACCCTGGTGGGCATTTCCACGGCGGTGCGCGTCTTCGATCCCGACACCATCGAGCGCACGCAGACCGGCAAGGCCAGGCGCGTGTACGACAAGCGGCCGCGCTGAGGCACCGCCGGCCGTCGTCAACCATTTCATTGAAGGAGATCGCACATGTATACCCAGGCCATGGACACCATGGGCAAGGAAGCGGGCGATGGCGGCAAGGCCGTGCGCTCGGCCGACGAAATGCGCCTGCAGCAGCGCTTTGACGAGCGCATCGATGCCGGCGAATTCATCGAGGCCAAGGACTGGATGCCCGACAACTACCGCAAGACGCTGCTGCGCCAGATCAGCCAGCACGCGCACAGCGAGATCGTCGGCATGCTGCCCGAGGGCAACTGGATCAGCCGCGCGCCCACCCTCAAGCGCAAGGCCATCCTGCTGGCCAAGGTGCAGGACGAGGGCGGCCATGGCCTGTACCTCTACGCCGCCGCCGAGACGCTGGGCAGCAGCCGCGACCAGATGCTGCACGCGCTGCACACGGGCAAGGCCAAGTACAGCTCCATCTTCAACTACCCCACGCTGACCTGGGCCGACATGGGCACCATCGGCTGGCTGGTGGACGGCGCGGCCATCATGAACCAGGTGCCCATCTGCCGCTGCTCCTATGCGCCCTACGCGCGCGCCATGGTGCGCATCTGCCGCGAGGAGAGCTTTCACCAGCGCCAGGGCTACGAGGCGCTGCTGACCATGATGCAGCAGGGCACCGAGGCGCAGAAGGCCATGGTGCAGGACGCCGTCAACCGCTGGTGGTGGCCGTCCATCATGATGTTCGGTCCTCCCGACGACCAGTCTCCCAACAGCGCGCAGTCCATGCGCTGGGGCATCAAGCGCATCTCCAACGACGCGCTGCGCCAGAAGTTCATCGACGCCACGGTGGACCAGGCCAAGGTGCTGGGCGTGACCCTGCCCGACCCCGACCTGAAATGGAACGAGGCCCGCCAGGCCCATGACCATGGCCCCATCGACTGGGACGAGTTCTGGCGCGTGATCGCCGGAGACGGCCCCTGCAACCGCGAGCGCCTGGGCGCACGCGTCACGGCCTGGGATGAGGGCGCCTGGGTGCGCGAAGCCGCGCTGGCCCATGCCCGCAAGCAGGAACAGAAAAACCAGCCCCACAAGGAGGCCGCATGAGCACCCCCGATCAGAGCACCCCCCAGAACACTTCCCAGGAATGGCCGCTGTGGGAAGTCTTCGTCCGCAGCAAGGCCGGCCTGGACCACAAGCACTGCGGCAGCCTGCATGCGGCCGACCCGCAGATGGCGCTGCAGATGGCGCGCGATGTCTACACGCGGCGCCAGGAGGGCGTGAGCGTCTGGGTGGTGCGCTCGGACCAGATCGTGGCCAGCGACCCCGGCGACAAGGACATGTTCTTCGACCCGGCGCAGGACAAGGTCTACCGCCATCCGACCTTCTACCAGCTGCCGCCCTCGGTGGACCACATGTGAGCGGGGTGCTGCCATGAACGCCTCCGCCTCCTCCATCGCCATCGCCATCGACGCCCGTCCCGAGGTGCAGTACCTGCTGCGCCTGGGCGATACCTGCCTGATCCTGGCCCAGCGCCTGGGCCAGTGGTGCGGCCACGCGCCCATCCTCGAAGAGGACATCGCCATGACCAACATGGCGCTGGACCTGGTCGGCCAGGCACGAGCCCTGCTGACCCGCGCCGGCCAGCTTGAAGGCCGCGCGCACGATGAGGACCAGCTGGCCTTCCTGCGCGACGAACGCGACTACTTCAACGCCACGCTGGCCGAGCTGCCGCGCGGCGACTTCGCCTTCACCGTGCTGCGCAACGCCATGGCCGCCACCTGGCTGCGCCTGATGTGGGAGCGTCTGGTGCACTCCAGCGACGCCGAGCTGGCCGCCATCGCCGCCAAGGCGCTCAAGGAGGCGCGCTACCACGAGCAGCACGCGGGCGACTGGGTGGTGCGCCTGGGCGACGGCACCGAGGAATCGCGCCAGCGTATGGAAGCTGCGCTGGCCCAGCTGTGGCGCTATGCGGCCGAGCTGTTCACCGACGACGCCACGGACGCTGCCGCACGTGCCAGCGGCCTGGGCCCGGCCTGGTCCGAGCTGCGCGAACCCTGGCAGGCCGAAATGGCCGCCCTGCTGCAGGAGGCCACGCTGGACATGCCGGCCGAATCCGCCTTCCGCAGCACGGGCCGCAACGGCGTGCACAGCGAGCACATGGGCTTCATCCTGGCCGAGATGCAGCACCTGCAGCGCGCCTATCCCGGTGGGGTGTGGTGATGGCTGCCGCACGGCTTGTGGCCGTCACATCCGCCTTGGCCGAGCGCGAGCGCCTGGCCTGGGCCGCGCTGCAGGACGTGCCCGATCCCGAGGTGCCCGTGATCTCGGTCTGCGAGCTGGGCATCGTGCGCGAGGTCCATGCCCTGCCCGAAGGCCAGGGCATGGAGATCGTGCTCACGCCCACCTACTCGGGCTGCCCCGCCACCGAGGTCATCGAGCGCAGCGTGCTCGAGGCCATCGAGGCCGCAGGCCTGGGCCCTGCGCGCGCCGTGCTGCGCCGCGCCCCCGCCTGGACCACGGACTGGATCAGCGACGACGGCCGGCGCAAGCTGCGCGAGTACGGCATCGCGCCGCCCGGGCGCTGTGGCGACTCCGGCCTGCCGGAAGGCACCTCGCCCATCCGCCTGGTGCGCCGCCGCCAGGGCATTGCCGTGCCCGAGCCCGTTGCCTGCCCGCACTGCGGCAGCGTGCACACCGAGCGGCTTTCGGCCTTCGGCGCCACGGCCTGCAAGGCCCTGCACCGCTGCCTGGACTGCCGCGAACCCTTCGAACACTTCAAGCCGATATGACCACGACCACGACCACGATGTTCCACCCGCTGCGCGTGCGCAGCATTGCGCCCGACACGGCCGAGGCCGTGGTCGTCTCCTTCGACGTGCCGCCCGCGCTGCGCGAGGTCTTCGGCTTCACCCAGGGCCAGTACCTCACCCTGCGCCACCAGATCGACGGGCAGGACCTGCGCCGCAGCTACTCCATCTGCGCGGGCGTGGATGACGGCGAGCTGCGCGTGGGTGTGCGCAAGGTGCGCGGCGGCCAGTTCTCCAACTGGATCAACGAGCATCTGCGCCCCGGCGACACGCTGCAGGTCATGGCGCCCCAGGGCCGTTTCTTCGTGCCCATCGAGCCCGGGGCCGCGCGCCACCATGTGGGCATCGCCGGCGGCAGCGGCATCACGCCCATCCTGTCCATCATGAAGACCGTGCTGGCGCGCGAGCCTGCCAGCCGCTTCACGCTGATCTACGGCAACCGCCAGCTGCAGTCCACCATGTTCAAGGAGGAGATCGAGGACCTCAAGAACCGCTACATGTCGCGGCTGTCGCTGCAGCATGTGTTCTCGGACGAGCACACCGACCTGCCGCTGAACATGGGCGTGATGGACCGAGCCAAGATCGCCGAATTCCTGCAGGGCGTGGTGCCGGCCGCACACATCGACCATGTCTACATCTGCGGACCCTTCCAGATGAACGACGAGGCCGAGGCCGCCCTGCTGGCCGCCGGCGTGGCCGAGGAGCGCATCCACATCGAGCGCTTCGGCGTGGCCCTGCCGGCCGCAGGCCAGGGCACGGTGGGCGCCGTGGTGCACGAGGCCCAGCCCGGCGACGCCGCCACCGCCCGCATCACCCTGGTGCGCGACGGCCTCTCGCGCGAGATCCCCTTCACGCGCGGCCAGGCCAGCATCCTGGACGCGGCCTCCTCGGCCGGGCTGGAAGTGCCCTATTCCTGCACCTCGGGCGTCTGCGGCACCTGCCGCGCCAAGGTGGTCGAGGGCGAGGTGCGCATGGAGCGCAACTTCGCCCTCGACAAGAACGAGGTCGCCTGCGGCTTTGTCCTGACCTGTCAGGCGCATCCGCTGACCGAGCGCGTGGTGCTGTCGTTCGATGAGCGGTGAGGGCGCCTGCGTTCTGGCGCAGGGCAGGAAGACTCAGGGAAACAGTGTCGAAAGCATGTGCTTTGGCACTGGCAGTCCATCAGATGCTTCGATGAAGTGCAGACCCTTGGATGCGGGCTGTATGGACTGAAACGCGGAAGGAAAGCGCGGCAGCTGCACATGGTGCTTGCTCTTGCATTCCTCGCAGGCGTGGAACTGCGGCTGGAAGACTTTGTTTTTATGGCTTCCCACGGGACCGTTGGCATCCCAGACGGCCAGCGATGCCTCGGAGGAAACCGGCTTGCACAGGTTCTTCCAGTCCAGTGCCCCGTGCACGACCATGTAAAAGCCAATCAGGTTGGAAACGAGGTCTTCCTGGCTGAATCCACTGTCTGTGAGGAGCGACATGGATGCCTGCAGGCTCTCGAAGCCCATGGAAACCTCCATGAATATGGCCAGGGCCACGGAGCGCTTCGCTGAAAGAGACAGGCCTTTCTTGACGAGATAGAACTTGGCAAATTCCTGGGTCAGGCCAAAGCGCCCCATGGATTGCTTGTATTGAATCAGATGGCTGTCGGAGTGACCGGGAATCCCGATGCCGCGCTCATGCAGTATGTCTTTCCAGAGATAGGCCGCACTGGCGTAGCGATTGCGATGGCTCTCGACCGATTGGAGGTGGCCCAGGTCAATCCATCCGCAGTTGCAGGTATAGATGAGTCTTCGGGGTATATGGGATCTGCTGGACATGTTCAGTCGTAATGGGTGAGCGTGACTTTGCACAGGCCTGTTGCGATTGCCTGGGTGACCGCCAGTACGGCAACTTCGCCGGCCGATGACGCGTATTGCGCGTATTGGACAAGGCGCTCTCCCTCGGGGACAAACGATGCGGCGGCATTTTCGGCATCGATGGATCTCTGGTGGAAATCCTTCTGGCGCAGGTAGCTGGTGATGGCCGCAGTGGCCTCGGTGATGTCCTTGGCGCTGGTCTCGAAGGTCATCTCGGACTGCGGGGGCTTGTTGCCATCACCGACGGAGCCGAAGTAGGCGGGCTGCGCCATCGTCCCTGTCGCTGGCGCATTGCGTATCAGGGAAGAGATGCCTACGTAATATCTGAGCGATCCCCGCTCAGGCGAGTAGTCCTCCTGGGAGATGAGAAACCCAAACACGGCCAACCAGGATGCGGATGCGGCAAAGACCAGGAGGACAAGGCCAAAGATAACGGATCTGAGTCGCATGGAAGAGGTGGGACGGGTTCGGGGAGGTGACAGCGGTCCAGATCCTAAATGAGCGGGCTGAAATCTTTATTTCAAAAGAGTAACTCTTTGAAATAGAGAATTTTCTGAATGACCCATTCGATATTTGACGGATTTCTCTTTGCGAAAGAGCAGACCGCGTCTGCCCCAGGAAAGCAAGTGGTCTGCCAGCGCTGGAAAACCATGCCCGGGGCAGGTTTCCTACTCGATGCCGATATCCAGCCGCGACACCAGTGCCCGGCCGTGTTCGTTCAGGCCCGTCACCTCGACCGTGCTGCCGTGCTTGCGCAGGCGCTGGCAGACCTTGTCCAGCGCATTGACGGCCGTGATGTCCCAGAAATGGGCGTTGGTCAGTTCGATGCGCACCGGCCGGCCTTCGATGTCCCGCACGTCGAATGCATCGACCAGCTGGTCGGCCGAGGCAAAGAAGACCTGGCCCGAGACGCGGTAGGTCAGGCCTGCATCGTCCTGCGTCTTCTCGACGGACAGCAGCCTTGAGACCTTGAAGGTGAAGAACACCCCGCTGAGCAGCACGCCGACGCCCACGCCGGCGGCCAGGTTGTCCGTGGCCACGGTGACCACCACGGTGGCCAGCATCACGGCGCTGGACAGCTTGGGATGCCTGAGCAGGGCGCGGGCCGATCCCCAGTCCAGCGTGGAGGCCGACACCATCACCATGATGGCCACCAGCGCCGCCACCGGCACCTGGGACACCCAGGGCTTGAGCAGCACCATCAGGATGAGCAGGAAGGCGCCCGCGAACAGCGTGGAAAGCCGGCCGCGGCCGCCGTAGCGCACATTGCCCACGGTCTGGCCGATCATGGCGCAGCCGGCAATGCCGCCGAACAGGCTGGCCGCGATGTTGGCCACGCCGATGCCGCTGCACTCGCGGTTCTTGGAGCTGGGCGTGTCCGTGAGTTCATCGACCACGCTGGCCGTCATCATGGACTCCAGCAATCCCACCATGGCGATCGCCAGCGCGGGCAGGGCGATCAGGCGCAGCGTCTCCAGCGACCACGGCACCTGCGGCAGCCCGAAGCTGGGCAGGCCGTCCGGCAGCAGGCCCAGGTCGGCGACCGTCTTCAGGGGCAGGTCCAGCCAATTCGCCGCCACCGTCAGCACCACGATGCAGACCAGGGGCGAGGGCACGGCCGTGGTCAGCCGGGGCAGGCCGTAGATGATCAGCAGGCCGGCACCCACCATGGCCCAGGTGGCGGCATTGGCACCGATCAGGTGCGGCATCTGGGCCGAGAAGATCAGGATGGCCAGCGCATTGACGAAGCCCGTGCGCACCGAGCCGGACACATAGCGCATCAGCACGCCCAGGCGCAGCAGGCCGAACAGGATCTGCACGGCTCCCGCAAGAATGCCGGCCGCAAAAAGGTACTGCACGCCATGCGCATGCACCAGCGGAGCGGCCACCAGGGCGACCGAGCCCGCTGCCGCCGACACCATGGCCGGGCGCGCGCCGGTGAAGGCGATGACGATGCTGATGATGAAGGAGGCGAACAGGCCGACGGCGGGATCGACGCCAGCCACGAAGGAGAAGGCGATGACCTCGGGGATCAGCGCAAAGGTGGCCACGGCGCCGGCCATGAGCTCGCGCGGAATGCTGGGCGCCCACTCGGCGCGAAAGGGATGGGGGTGTTTCGACATGGAAATGGCCGGCCCCGCCGCGCTGGGTGCGACAGGGCGGGGCAGGATTTTGTAGACGGGAATGGACATGCCGGGCGTCGGGCGATGCCCGAAACCTGGCGGCTTGTACAGTTCGGCCGTGCTACGGCGGCGCCAGGCGGGTGCAGCCCGAGCGCCGGCTCTGCGAGCCGCGCGCGATGCGGGCCAGCGTAAAGCTGTGAAGGCGTGCGGCATCGCGGCTGCGCGCTTGGCGAGCCCCTAGTTGACGGTGCCGGTGGACTGAAATCACGGGCGCGATTGTACGAGGGGGTGCTGCCTGCCGCGGGATGGACCCCTGGCCGCAATCAGTCGTAGTGCGCCATGGTGGCGCGGTAGCGCACAGGGCCTTGCTCGGCCGACGAGGCCTGCACCACTTCCACGTAGACGACTTGGCCCGAAGCCGCCGTGTACCTGGCATGGCGAACGCGCCGCCCCATGCCGTAGGAGGGGCCGGGCGTTTCGTCGTCCGCACTCCGGGAATAGCCTTTGCCGAGCAGGTAGGCATCGAAGGCGTGCGTGGCGGGGCCAATGCTTGCGAACTCCACGTCATAGGACACCAGGCGGTGTGGCGGCTTGTTGCCGTCGCCCACGGTGCCGAAGTACTCCGCCTTGCCCAGCGCGCCCACCAGCGGCGCATGGCGTACCAGGGACGAGATGCCGATGTAGTAGGTGAAGCTGCCGGGCTCGGGCGTGTAGTCCTCCTGCGAGATCAGGCACAGGGCTGCAGCCAGCCAGCCGAACACGGCCAGTGGCAGGCACAGGACAAGACTCCACAACAGGGTTCTGGCACGCGGCAGGGGCATGGGATTTGTCGTCGGGCGCCTGGAAAAACAAAACCCGCTTTCCGGGGAAAGCGGGTCTGGATGCTCAAGAACCTTGATGGTCTGAATCAGAACGGAATGTCGTCATCCATGTCGTCAAAGCCCGAGGCTGCGCGCTGCGGCGGGGGTGCCATGGGCGCAGGAGCGGGGCGCTGGGCAGGGGCCTGGCGCGGTGCGGGTGCTGCCATGGGGGCCGGGCGGCGCTGTTGCTGCTGCTGGGGAGGGGCGTCGTAGCCGCTGTCGCCGTAGCCTTCATCGCCGTAGCCGCCGCCTTGCTGGCCACCGCCGCCGCCCTGGCGGCTGCCCAGCATCTGCATGCTGTCGGCACGGATTTCGGTGGCGTAGCGTTCCTGGCCGCTGGCCTGGTCGGTCCACTTGCGCGTGCGCAGGCTGCCTTCGACATAGACCTGGCTGCCCTTGCGCAGGTACTGGCCCACGATTTCAGCCAGGCGGCCGTTGAAGACCACGCGGTGCCACTCGGTGGCTTCCTTGTTCTCGCCGGTGTTCTTGTCGCGCCAGCGGTCGGTGGTGGCGATGGTCACGTTGGCCACCTGATCGCCACTCGGGAAGGTGCGCATTTCGGGGTCGCGTCCGAGGTTGCCGACGATGATGACTTTGTTGACGGATGCCATGAGTGAAATACCTTTACATAGGGAAGTGGCCCGGGCATAGAGGGATGGATCCCGGGCCAGACGCGCCATTGTGCCGCAAGCCGTCCGCCGATGGCAGGGGGCGGATATCCCGCGGCAACCGCCTGTGGCCGCGGCTTGTAACCGTCTGAAAATCCGCCGTTCAGCCGTGGCGGCCCACGGGGCGCAGCGGCCAGGTGACGACCAGCCACAGCACGGCCAGGACGCTCGTCAGGGTGAACAGGCCCGGCATGCCGGCCCATTTGGCGACGGCGCCGCCCAGCGCGCCGCCTGCGAACAGGCCCAGCGATTGCAGCGTGTTGTAGGCGCCCAGCGCCGCGCCGCGCAGCGGAGCCGGCGCCATGCGCGATACCAGGCTGGGCTGGGTGGCCTCCAGCGCGTTGAAGCCGCAGAAGAACACGAACATCAGCACGGCCATGGCCCACAGCGGCGGCTGCGCGCCGCCGGCCGCCAGCAGGCCCAGGCCGATCTGCACGAGGGTGATCAGGGCGATGGCGCCCAGCAGGGCCGCGCGCAGGCGCCCGCGCCGCTCCATGGCGAACAGGCCGCCCATGGCGGCGAAGGACAGCACCACGGCCGGCAGGTAGACATGCCAGTGCGCCTGCTTGTCCAGGCCTGCCTGCACCAGCATGGCGGGCACGGCCACCCACATGGACATCTGCACGGTGTGCAGCACGAAGACGCCCAGGTTCAGGCGCACCAGGTCGCCATGGCGCCACAGCTCTGCCATGCGGCCGCGCGGCTGGTCGGCGTGGCGCGCGGGCTCGGGCGGGACGACCAAGAGCACGACGGCAATGCCCGCCAGCGCCAGGGCGCAGGTCAGGCCGAAGATGCCAGGCAGCCCGCCCCAGGCCGCCAGCAGGGGGCTGAGCACCAGGGCCAGCGCAAACATGAGTCCGATGCTGCCGCCCACCATGGCCATGGCCTTGGTGCGCACGCTGTCGCGCGTGAGGTCGGCCAGCAGCGCGGTCACGGCGGCCGAGACGGCGCCCGCGCCCTGCAGGCCCCGGCCCCACATCAGGCCCAGCAGCGAGTCGGCCGTGGCCGCCAGCAGGCTGCCCGCGGCAAAGACCAGCAGCCCGGCGACGATGACGCGCTTGCGCCCGAACCGGTCCGAAGCCAGGCCCAGCGGCAGCTGGAACACGGCCTGGGTGAGCCCGTACAGGCCCATGGCCAGGCCGATCATGGCCGGATCGTCACCGCCCGGGTACTTGCGCGCCTCCAGCGCGAACACCGGCAGCACCAGGAACAGGCCCAGCATGCGCAGCGCAAAGATCAGCGCCAGGCTGGCGCTGGATCGGCGTTCCTGCGGGGTCATGCGGCCCGATGCGGCCGAGGAGGGGGCTGGCGCCTGGGCGCCGTGGACGGGTGTGGGGGAATCGAGCACGGGGTGCACTGTTGTGGGGGCAAGCAATCCGCCATTCTCGCCCATAGGCCGGCGCTGCGGGGTGGCTGGGTTATGCAAGGCAGTGCAAGACAGTTTTGTGAAGGGGCGCCGCAGAAGGCCCTGCCGCCCCGCAGACCGAGCCGCCATGCGGTGGCACGGGTTCTGACCTATCATGGCGGGTTCGCCTTCGCAGGGGTTTTCCCGATGCCTGGTTCCCACACGATTTCCGAAGACGGCGGCCTGGACCGGGCCGCCGACTCCCGCTCCCAGCCCGACGGCCGCTACCTTGGCTTGGCGCTGGCGCAGTCACGCATCGCCATCCGCGGTGCGCGCACGCACAACCTCAAGAACATCGACCTGGACATTCCGCGCAACCGGCTGGTGGTGATCACCGGGCTGTCGGGCTCGGGCAAGTCCAGCCTGGCCTTCGACACGCTGTATGCCGAGGGCCAGCGCCGCTATGTGGAGAGCCTGTCGGCCTATGCGCGCCAGTTCCTGGGGCGGTTGGACAAGCCCGATGTGGACCTGATCGAGGGCCTGTCGCCCGCCATCAGCATCGAACAGAAGGCCACCAGCCACAACCCGCGCTCCACCGTGGGCACGGTGACCGAGATCAACGACTACCTGCGCCTGCTGTTCGCACGCGCCGGCACGCCCTACTGCCCCGACCACAACCTGCCGCTGCAGTCCCAGACCATCAGCCAGATGGTGGATGCGGCCCTGGCCCTGCCCGAGGACACGCGCCTCATGGTGCTGGGGCCGCTGGCGCGCAACAAGAAGGGCGAGTTCGCCGAGCTGTTCGCGCAGATGCAGGCCCAGGGCTATGTGCGCTTTCGCATCGACGGCAAGATCCATGAGTCCCATTCCCTGCCCGCGCTGGAGAAGAACGAGCGCCACGACATCGACGTGGTGATCGACCGCCTCAAGGTGCGCGCCGACGCCCAGCAGCGCCTGGCCGAGAGCTTCGAGGCCGCCCTGCGCGCGGGTGGCGCCGACGCCGGCGGCCGCGTGATCGCCCTGGAGATGGACAGCGGCAAGGAACACCTCTTCAGCGCCAAGTTCGCCTGCCCGCTGTGCAGCTATTCGCTGCCCGAGCTGGAGCCGCGCCTGTTCTCGTTCAACTCGCCCATGGGCGCCTGCCCGGGCTGCGACGGCCTGGGCTGCACGGAGTCCTTCGACCCCGAGCGCGTGGTCGCCTTCCCCACGCTGAGCCTGGCCAGTGGCGCCGTCAAGGGCTGGGACCGGCGCAACGGCTACTACTTCTCCATGCTGGAGAGCGTGGCGCGCCACTACGGCACCGATGTGGAGCTGCCCTTCGAGGAGCTGCCCGAGAAGGTGCGCCATGTGGTGCTCTGGGGCTCGGGCGAGGAGGAAATGCCCTTCAGCTACGTCTTCGACAGCGGCGCGCGCAAGGGCGAGTCCATGGTCAAGAGCCATCCCTTCGAGGGCATCATTCCCAACATCACGCGGCGCTGGCGCGAGACCGAGTCCAGCGTGGTGCGCGATGATCTGGCGCGGCTGCGCAGCGTCGCCGTCTGCCCCGACTGCGGCGGCACGCGGCTGCGCCGCGAGGCGCGCTTCGTGCGCATCGGCGAGGGCGAGCAGGCCCGCGCCATCTACGAAGTGGGCCATGCCACGCTGGCCGAGGCCCATGCCTGGTGCGCGTCCCTGCAGCTGTCGGGCGCCAAGGCCGAGATCGCGGGCAAGGTGGTGCGCGAGATCGCCTCGCGCCTGCTGTTCCTCAACGACGTGGGCCTGAGCTACCTGAGCCTGGAGCGCGGCGCGGACACCCTGTCCGGCGGCGAGGCCCAGCGCATCCGCCTGGCCAGCCAGATCGGCAGCGGCCTGACGGGCGTGATGTATGTGCTGGACGAGCCCAGCATCGGATTGCACCAGCGCGACAACGACAAGCTCATCGGCACGCTGCAGCACCTGCGCGACATCGGCAACAGCGTCATCGTGGTCGAGCACGACGAGGACATGATGCGCGCGGCCGACCAGATCATCGACCTGGGGCCCGGCGCGGGCGTGCATGGCGGCCGCGTCATGGCCCAGGGCAGCTACGAAGAGGTGCGCGCCAATCCCGATTCACCCACGGGCCGCTACCTGGCGGGCACCCAGCGCATCGACGTGCCTGCGCGGCGCACGCCCTGGCAACCCGTGCTGGAGGCAACGGCCGAGGGCGAGGCCCGGCCAGCGGCCAAGGGCTTTCCGGCCCGCGCCCAGCAGCCCCCCGCCAATCCCGACAACGCAACCGCCCCCGGCGCGCCGCAACTGCAGGCCCTGCGCGTGGTGGGCGCACGCGGCCACAACCTCAAGGGCGTGACGGCGGACTTTCCCGTGGGCCTGCTGACCTGCGTGACCGGCGTCTCGGGCTCGGGCAAGAGCACGCTGGTCAACGACACGCTCTATACCGAGGCGGCACGCCAGATCCACCGCGCCGGCGGCGAGGCTGCGCCGCACGACGACATCATCGGCATGGGCCATTTCGACAAGGTCATCAATGTGGACCAGTCGCCCATAGGCCGCACGCCGCGCAGCAACCCGGCCACCTACACGGGCCTGTTCACGCCCATCCGCGACCTGATGGCCGAGACCAACACCGCCAAGGAGCGCGGCTACGGCCCCGGGCGCTTCTCGTTCAACGTGGCCGGCGGCCGCTGCGAGGCCTGCCAGGGCGATGGCGTGGTCAAGGTGGAGATGCACTTCCTGCCCGACGTCTACGTGCCCTGCGACATCTGCAACGGCCAGCGCTACAACCGCGAGACGCTGGAGGTGCAGTGGAAGGGCCGCAACATCTCCCAGATCCTGGAGATGACGGTGGAGGACGCCCATGCCTTCTTCAAGGACGTGCCCACCATCGCCCGCAAGCTGCAGACCCTGCTGGACGTGGGCCTGTCCTATATCCGCCTGGGCCAGAGCGCGACCACGCTGTCGGGCGGCGAGGCGCAGCGCGTCAAGCTGGCCCAGGAGCTGTCCAAGCGCGACACGGGGCGCACGCTCTACATCCTGGACGAGCCCACGACGGGCCTGCACTTCGCCGACATCGCCCTGCTGCTCAAGGTGCTGCAGCAGCTGCGCGATGCGGGCAACACCATCGTGGTCATCGAGCACAACCTGGACGTGATCAAGACGGCCGACTGGATCATCGACATGGGCCCCGAAGGCGGCTCTGGCGGCGGTCAGGTGGTGGCCACGGGCACGCCCGAGGACGTGGCGGCCAACCCGGCCAGCCATACGGGGCGCTATCTGCGGCCCTACCTGGAGGCAGCGTCGGCTCCCGCGCAGGCCAAGCCAGGCCGCAAGAACGCAAAGTGAGGCCGGCCATGGACAGCAGCATCCGTGATTTCGTGGTGGTGGGCGCGGGCATGGCCGGTGCCTCGGTGGCCTGGCAGCTGGCGCGCGATGGCGGCGCCTCGGTGCTGGTGCTGGAGCGCGAATCCCAGCCTGGCTACCACAGCACGGGCCGCTCGGCCGCTCTGTATGAGGAGCACTATGGCCCGCTGCAGGTCCAGGCGCTGACGCGCGCCAGCCGCGCCTTCTACGAGCAGCCGCCGCAAGGCTTTGTGCAGGCGCCCATCCTGGCGCCGCGCGGCGTGCTCTATGTGGGCACGGCCGCGCAGAAGGACCTGCTCGATGCCGCCCATGCCGAGGCGCTCCTGCACTCGCCCCAGGCGCGGCGCCTGGGCCCCGATGAACTCAAGGCCCTGGTGCCCTGCCTGAATACCGCGCTGCTGGTCGATGGCTTTGCGGACGACGGCGCGCGCGACATCGACGTGCATGGCCTGCACCAGGGCTTCCTGCGCGGCCTGCGCCAGTGCGGCGGCAAGCTGCGCTGCAGCGCCGAGGTCCGCGCGCTGGCGCAGGACGGCGGTGTCTGGACCGTGGACCTTGCCGACGGCAGCCAGGTGCGCGCGCGCTGCGTGGTCAACGCAGCCGGCGCCTGGGCCGATGCGCTGGGTGCGCTGGCGGGCGCAGCGCCCATAGGCCTGGTGCCCAAGCGGCGCAGTGCCTTCACCTTTGCCGTGCCCGAAGGCATGGACGCCGCGCACTGGCCCGCCGTGATCAGCGCCGACGAGGGCTTTTACTTCAAGCCCGATGCAGGCCAGCTGCTGGGCTCGCCCGCCAACGCCGACCCCGTGGCGCCGCAGGACGTGGCGCCCGAGGAACTGGACGTGGCCACGGGCATCTGGCGCATCGAGGAAGTGACCACGCTGCAGATCCGCCGGCCCTCCCACACCTGGGCCGGTCTGCGCAGCTTTGTGGCCGATGGCGAGATGGCCGTGGGCTGGGATGCCTCGCCTGCGCCGCTGCCGGGCTTTTTCTGGGTGGCCGCCCAGGGCGGCTACGGCATACAGAGCGCCTTCGGCTACAGCCTGCTGGCGCGCAACCTGCTGCGCGGCGAGCCGCTGGATGCGCGCCTGGCCGCGCAGGGCGTGCAGCCTGAACGGCTGTCGCCCGCGCGCTGCCAGCGCCCCTGACGCTCAGAGCGGCGAGCGCCGCGCAAAGCGCACCACGGTCACGCCCGCGCGCGCCTGGCGCACCGAGGGCATGACCAGCACGCAGTCGCCATAGGGCGTGATCACCGGCTCGCCATCGTTGTCGCCGATCACCGTGCCGGCCTTCTCGAAGCGCTCCAGCCCCGTGAACGGCGCCGTGAAGCGAAAGCCGCTGCTCTTGGCCACCACGGGCGCCGTGACTTCCAGCGCCCACTGGGCCGGTGCGTCGGCCTGCTTCCAGCCGGGCAGGGCGGCGTGCAGCGCGCCGTTGTCGAAGATGGCGGCCACTTCGAGGAAACGCAGGCACTGGTCGTGCGCCACGTCGCGGCTGGCCAGATCGCCGTGGAAGCCGCATTCGATCAGCAGCGAGCGCGAGTCGCCGGCCTCGGCGTCGGGCAGGCCGAAGCGCCCGTAGTCGCGCAGCCGCGTGCCGTCCTTGTGGCCGGCATCCACGACGATGTTCGCCGGCGCACCCATCTGGCGCGCCAGATCGCGGTTGCGCGGCTGCATGCCGGTCAGCAGCAGTGGGGCCGAGGGCTCGTGCATGGAATGCAGGTCCAGCAGCCAGTCGGCCTGCTGCACGAAGGGGCGCAGCGCGGCGGCGCGGCGGCGTTCGCGGGTGCTGCCCTCGTCGATGCGTGCGTCTATCCACTGGCGGTTCATGTCCTCGTCCACGAAGCGCGAGGCATCGTGGCTGGCCGCGTCGAAGCGGTCGAAGGCATCGAGGTTGGCCAGCACCAGGGTCAGGCGGCCGTTGTCCAGCGCCAGGCCGTTGTTCAGGGCCTGAAGCAGCCCGGACACGGCCCAGGCGCCGCAGATCTCGTTGCCGTGCACCAGCGCGGAAATCATCACGTGGCGGCCCGGGCGTCCCGAGTCGAATTGCCACACGCCCTCGGTACCGGTATTGCCCGCGCGCCAGGCGCTCAGGTCGGGCAGGGGAAGGTCAAATCGCAAAGTTTCCATCACTCACTCCGTTGTCTACACGCGCACGGCTTTTGCAACTGACGCAGCGCAAGCGAGGGCAGCCAAGCAAGGGCCGCCCCGCAGCAAGGGCTGCGTCCCCCCGCCCGCCGTGCGCAGCACGGCGAGAGTGGGGGGAAGCGGCGCAGCCGCTCAGGGGGGTCAATTCTCAATATGGGCGAATTGGACGATTTTTGTGTACTTGGCGATCTCGGCGTTGATGTACTTGCCGGCATCCGTCTTGGGATCGGCCACCACCGAGCCTGCCTCTTCCATCTTCTTGCGGAACTCGGGCGAGGCCATGGTCTCGTCCAGCGCCTTCTTGACCTTGGCGGCCACGGGTGCGGGCAGGCCCTTGGGCGCCATCAGCGCGAACCAGACGTTGATGTCCACGTTCTTGTACTGGGGCAGCTCGGACAGGGCCGGGATGTCGGGCGTGATGGCCGAGCGCTTGGCCTCCGTCGTGCCCAGGGCGATGACCTTGCCCGCGCGGATCTGGGGCAGGCCCGAGGACAGCACGAACATGCCGAACTCGATGTTGTTGCCCACCAGGTCCGTGGTCAGGGGCGCCACGCCGCGGTAGGGGATGTGGGTCATGTGCAGCTTGCCCTGCTCCTTGATCATTTCACCGGCCAGGTGCAATGCCGTGCCCACGCCCGAGCTGCCGTAGCTGAACTTGCCCGGGTTCTTGGCCACCAGGGCGCTGAACTCGGCGGCTGTCTTGACGCCGGCCTTCTGCGAGGCCACCAGCACCATGGGCTGGGAGCCGATCATGCCGATGGGCGTGAAGTCGCCGATGGAGTACTTGATGCTCTTGTTGATCAGCCGTGCGATGGCCAGCTCGTTGTTGGCGCCCACGAACAGCGTGTAGCCGTCGGGCGTGGCCTTGACGGCCTTTTGCGCCCCGATGGCGCCGCCGGCGCCGCCCAGGTTCTCCACCACCACGGGCTGGCCCAGGCGCGAGGCCAGGCCATCGGCCACGAAGCGGCCCACCAGGTCGGTGCTGCCGCCGGCGGGGTAGCCCACGATCATGGTGATGGCACGGTTGGGGTAGCTGGCGGCGTCGTCGGCCAAGGCGCTGCCGGTGGCGGCGATCAGCAGGCCGCAGGCCAGGGCGGTGCGGCGCAGGAGGGAGTTGCTGGGCATGGGGTTATTCCTGAAATGTATGAGATTGATTGTGCGAAGGACTACCCAGGCATTTGGTGCTGATTCGGCACGAGGCGGAGCCATTGCAGCACCAAAATCCGCTTGTTCCACAGCGCGGTGCGGGTTTGCACCAGGAGGGCGCATGCATGCACCCGTCAGGCGCCCGTGATGTCGCTCCAGAACTGCTCGGCAGCAGGACCCAGGTGGCGCTTGGGACGGTACAGGCGCACGTCGAAGTGCACTTCCAGGCCCGGGTCGCCGGCCACGGCCAGGCGGCCGGCCTGGCAGTCGCCGCGCACCATGGACCACGGCATCCAGGCCAGGCCCAGGCCGCGCAGCACGTATTCGTAGTGGGCGTCGGCCGAGTCGCAGTCCACGCAGCGGCGCAGGCGCGGCGCCAGCGGATGCCGGGCCAGGTGGTCTTCCACCAGGCGGCCCAGGGCCATGCTGTGCGAGAAGGCCAGGTAGGGCACGGGAGCGACGGGCTGGTGGCTGGCCGACAGCTCGTACAGCGGGCGGCCCTGGGCATCGGCGCGGGCCACGGGCACCAGCCTGTCCTGCATCACCGTCAGGTAGCTGAACTGGCGGCCGTCCAGGCGCACGCCAATGGCGGCGTGGTGATAGACCAGCGTGAAGCTGACTTCGCCGCGCTGCAGCATGGCCACGGTCTCGTCCAGCGTGCGTGTGACCACGCGCAGCTCGGCCGTCTGCAGCACGCTGCCGTGGCGCGTCAGCCAGTCGGCCACGATGGTGCGCGCCAGCGTGCGCCCCGTGGCCAGGGTGATCACGCGGGCCTGGCGCCCGGCCACGGCCTGCAGTTCATCGTGCGACTGGGCCAGCGTGCGCACCAGTTGCTCGGCCGTGTCGCGGAAGGCTTCGCCGGCCGGCGTCAGCCGCACGGGGCCGCCGCCGGGCTCGACCAGGGGCGTGCCGGCCCAGGCCTCCAGCGCGCGGATGCGCCGCCCGAAGGCCGGATGGGTGACATGGCGCAGCTCGGCCGCGCGCGTGAAGCTGCGCTCCTGGGCCAGCAGCAGGAAGTCTTCCAGCCATTTGCCTTGCATGGCCGGGCTTCCCTGCCGTCTCAGGCGGCGGCTGCGTCTTGCAGCGTCTGGCGCGTGGCCTGGGCGGCGGTGCGCGCGGCGGCAGCGAAGTCGTCGCCCTGCGATGCATAGAGCACCGCACGCGAGGAATTGATGATGATGGGGCCGCCGCCGATGCGCGCCGCCTTGACCGTGGCCACGGCATCGCCCCCCTGGGCGCCCACGCCGGGAATCAGCAGCGGCAGCGAGGGCGCGAATTCACGCACGCGCTCGATCTCCTGCGGGCGCGTTGCGCCCACCACCAGGCCGAGCTGGCCGTTGGTGTTCCAGGGGCCTTGCGCCAGGCGCGCCACATGCTCGAACAGGTGGGGCTGGCCCGGCAGGTCGGCCAGGCGCTGCGCCTGCAGGTCGTCACCGCCGGGGTTGGAGGTGCGGCACAGCAGGAAGGCTCCCTTGCCCTCGTACTGCAGGTAGGGCGTGATGGAGTCGAAGCCCATGAAGGGCGACAGGGTCACGGCATCGGCACCGTAGCGCTCGAAGGCTTCCTTGGCGTATTGCTCGGCGGTGGAGCCGATGTCGCCGCGCTTGGCGTCCAGGATGATGGGCACATGGGGCGCGACGGCGCGCATGTGGGCCATGAGCTTTTCCAGCTGGTCTTCGGCGCGGTGGGCCGCGAAGTAGGCGATCTGGGGCTTGAAGGAGTTCACCAGGTCGGCCGTGGCGTCGACGATGGCGGCGCAGAAGTCGTAGATTTTGCTTGCATCGCCGCGCATGGCCGCAGGAAAGCGGCTGGGTTCGGGGTCCAGGCCCACGCACAGCATGGATTGGTTCTGGGCGGTGGCATTGCGCAGCATGTCGAGAAAGGTCATGGGGCGCGATTTTAGCGATCGGCCCTTCCCGGGGCCTGTCGCCGGGCATCCAGCGGGCCTGGCGGCCCGCGGGCACAATCGGCGGCCTATGCCTGCCTTCACCGCCCGACAAATCCTTTTGCTGATCGCGCTGACCCTGATCTGGGGCATCAACTGGCCGGTGATGAAGCTGGGCGTGCAGCATTTCCCGCCGCTGAGTTTCCGCATGGCCTCGATGTGGGTGGGGCTGCCCATCCTGGCGGCCTTCGTGGTCTGGCGCCGCCTGCCTCTGGCCGTGCCGCGCGCCTATTGGCCCCAGCTGGCGCAGCTGACGCTGTTCAACATGGTGCTGTGGAACAGCCTGATCATCATTGCCATCCCCATGCTGTCCAGCGGGCGGGCGGCCATCCTGGGCTACACCATGCCCATCTTCTCGGCCGTGCTGGGCAGCCTGTTCTTCCATGACCGGCTGGCGCCGCGTGCCTGGGCGGGTGTGGCGGCGGCCTTGGCGGGCGTGCTCCTGCTGCTGTGGCACGAGGTCGGCGCCCTGGGCAGCCGCCCCATCGGCGTGGGCCTGATGCTGGCCGCCGCGCTGAGCTGGGCCTTCGGCACGCAGAAGCTGCGCCGCGCCGAGGTGCCCGTGCCCCTGCTGACGATGACGCTGTGGATGGTGGCGCTGACCGCGCTGACGCTCACGGTGCTGGCCTTCGTCTTCGAGCGCCACCTGTGGCACTGGCCCGACGCCCAGGCCACGGGCGCCATCGTCTTCAACGGCGTGCTGGTGCTGGGCTTTGGCCAGACGGTCTGGTTCTTCCTGGCGCGCAGCCTGCCGCCCGTGGCGTCCACGCTGAGCGTGATGATGATCCCCGTGCTGGGCGTGTTCAGCGGTGCCTGGTGGCTGGGCGAGGTGCTGCACTGGCAGGACTGGACGGCCGTGGCGCTGATGGTGGTGGCCATCGCCTCGGTGCTGTGGCCGGCGCGCGGCCGCTGAGGGCAAGCAGGAGAGGGTCAGGAGAAGACGACGCAGCCTGACTGCGCACACGGGCGCAGTCAGGCTGCATGGCCTCAGCGTTGCGCCGTGGCCGGGGCGCCCAGCAGGCGCTGGATGTCGATGTTGTTGGGCAGCGCGTAGTCGTGGCTGCGCACGATGCGGCTGTCGTCGGTGCGAACCAGCTTCAGGCTCACATAGGTGTACTTGGCAGCCGCCGAGTACGTGCCCACCAGGACCAGGGCCGCATTGTGGTTGCGGGCGATGTCCTTGATCTCGCGCGACAGCAGCAGCTCGCCCGTGCCTTCCTTGACGTACACATCGCCGCGCAGCTTCAGCTCCTTGACGTTGTAGCCCTTGGCGGACAGCTGGGAGGCGTACAGCTCGCTGAGCGTGCGGCCCAGGGGGGCCGAGCGCGTCAGGTCGTTGACGTTGACCACGGTGGCCACGAGCACGGGCGCCTCGCCCAGTTCCTCGGTGTTCAGGCCCTTGACCAGCTCGTCCACGGCAGCGCGGCTGCTGGCGATGAAGGGGTTGGCTGCGGCCGACTGGTAGGTGGGCTCGCCGCGGCGCGCGGCCGACGATTCGGGCGTGGTCGCGGGAGCGGGCACGGCGCAGGCGGACAGCAGGGCCGCCGCAGCCAGCGCGGCCGGCAGGAAAGGCGTGCGCAGTGTCATTGGCCCACCACCTTCAGGTTCTTGGCGGGGAATTCGGGGCGCTCGTCCTCGGCCGTGAACAGCACGGCGTCGCTCTTTTCGAGGTAGTAGACGTCCGTCTTGCGCGCCAGGTACTGGTTGTTGCGCACCACCGTCGTCGTCAGCACGAGTTCGGGGTTGGGCAGGCGCTTGCCGTGGCGCACGACCTGGGCGCCGTAGCTCACCTGCAGCTGGGCCTGGGCCGGCTGCTGCATGACGGTCACGCCGCTTTGCACGAGCTTGGTGATGATGAGCTCACGAAAGCCCTTGTCGAACTGGCTGGGCTCAGCCGGCAGGGCCACGTGGACCGGCGTGGTGCGCTCGATGCCGGTCTTTTGCAGTGTTTCCAGCGTCTTGGCGACGACATCGTTGGCCACGGAGTCCCAGTGGCCGGCAGCGCCGATCTTGGGCTGGGCCGTGGCTTCGAAGTAGCTGGTCATCGGTGCATTGACGCAGCCCGCCAGGGCCAGGCAGAGGCCCGCCAGGGCCAGGCCGCCAGCGGATTTGAACGATCGCATGGATTTCTCCTCGGTGCGGGGGCGCGCTGCGGCGGATTGCTGCAGCTGCGCAAAGTGTCGATTGTGGCTTCGCCGCGAGGCACTGACAAGAAAGTGCCCCGTATCCGGATGTTGCCGTGCTCAGCCGTTGGCGCGCTTTTGCAGGATCTCGAAGGCAGGCAGGGTCTTGCCTTCCAGCACCTCCAGGAAGGCGCCGCCGCCCGTGGAGATGTAGCCGACCTTGTCCTCGATGCCGTACTTGGCGATGGCGGCCAGGGTGTCGCCGCCACCGGCGATGCTGAAGGCGTCGGACTCGGCAATCGCCTGGGCCACGACCTTGGTGCCGTTGGCGAACTGGTCGAACTCGAACACGCCCATGGGGCCGTTCCAGACGATGGTGCCGGCCTTGCGCAGTTGCTCGGCCAGGCGGGCGGCGGTCTCGGGGCCGATGTCCAGGATCATGTCGTCGTCAGCCACTTCGGTGGCCTTCTTGACGGTGGCGGGCGCGTCGGCCGCAAAGGTCTTGGAGACCACCACGTCGGTGGGAATCGGCACCTCGGCGCCGCGTGCGGCCATGGCGTCGATCACGGCGCGGGCCTCGCCGACCAGATCGGCCTCGGCCAGGCTCTTGCCGATGTTCAGGCCCGCGGCCAGCATGAAGGTGTTGGCAATACCGCCGCCCACGATGAGCTGGTCCACATTCTTTGCCAGCGACTGCAGGATGGTCAGCTTGGTCGACACCTTGGAGCCGGCCACGATGGCGGCCAGCGGGCGGCGCGGGTTGGCCAGGGCCTTGGTGATGGCGTCGATCTCGGCCGACAGCAGCGGTCCCGCGCAGGCAATGGGCGCGAACTGGGCGATACCGTAGGTGGTTCCCTCGGCACGGTGGGCAGTGCCGAAGGCGTCGTGCACGAAGATGTCGCACAGCGCGGCCAGCTTGCGGGCCAGTTCTTCCTTGTTCTTCTTCTCGCCCACGTTCACGCGGCAGTTCTCCAGCAGCACGACCTGGCCGGGCGCCACCTGCACGCCGTCCACCCAGTCGGCGACCAGGGGCACTTCGCGGCCCAGCAGCTCGCCCAGGCGGCGGGCCACGGGCGCCAGCGAATCGGCGGGCTTGAACTCGCCTTCGGTGGGACGGCCCAGGTGGCTGGTCACCATCACGGCGGCGCCGGCCTTCAGTGCCATCTCGATGGCGGGCACGGAGGCGCGCACGCGCGTGTCCTCGGTGATCTCGCCGGCATCGTTCAGGGGCACGTTGAGGTCGGCGCGGATGAAGACGCGCTGGCCCTGGGCCTTGCCCTGGGCGCACAGATCGGAGAAACGGAGAATGTTCATGACGGCGGCGTTGCGATCGGTGGCGATCGCCATGGAATTGAAACGAAAAAGAGGTAAAGCGCGGCCATTGTAGGCGGCGTGCCCGCCCCGGCAGCGGGCGTGCGCACCGGCGATCCGGGGCATCGGGAGCCGCCTGTAATCCGGTTTCAGCCAAGGAGCCGGGCGCTCTCGACCGCTCTGGGCCGCGCTGCGCCTACCAGCCCAGGCCGATATGCAGTGGCAGATAGACCGCCATGCCAAGCGCGATCGTTCCCATGATGCTGCGCTTGTAAAAAAAATACATGACCGCGCAAGCCAGGGCCGGCAGGCGCGCATCGACCACGGTGGAGATCAGCCGGCCGTTGGTCATCACGATCTCGGGCGCAATCACGGCCGCCAGGGCCGCCAGCGGCGCGTACTTGAGGCCGCGCTTGAGCCATTGCGGCAGGGGCACCTCGCGCTCTGGAATCAGGAAGAAGGCGCGTGTGAACAGCGTGATGGCCGCCAGGCCCACGCAGGCCAGCCAGGGCCACAGCCAGGACAGATCCATCAGAGCGTTTCCTTTTCCTTGGTTGTTTCCACGGGTCGGACGTCTTCGTCCAGCGGCAGCCGGGCATGGCGCTCGCCATGGGCTGTATCGGGCGGGAGAATCACCGGGCCTGACTCCCCTTTTTCAGGCGCCTGCAGTGCGCGCAGGCGCTGCTGCAGCGCTTCCGCCAGCAGGCCTGCGGCCACGGCTGCAGCGATGGCCACGAGGATATTGAGCTTGAGCGGCAGCGCAAAGGCCGCCACGGCCGCGCTGGCCGCAACCACGCCTGCCACCCAGGTGGCACGGTCGTTGAGCATGGACAGCAGCACGCCCATCAGGGCCAGCACGCCCGCAAAGCCCAGTCCCCAGGACAGGGGCACCTGGTCGGCCAGCAGGATGCCCAGCGTGGACGGGATCTGCCAGGCCAGCCAGTTGGTCGAGGCGGCTCCCCAGAAATAGGGCAGCTGCTCGGGCTGGGGCCGGGCATCGGGGTAGCGTTTCATGAAGCCCACGAAGATCACGTCGCCGCTGAAATAGGCGATGGCCAGGCGGTGGCGCAGGCGCAGGTGGGCAAAGTAGCTGCGCCACATGCTGCTGAGGATGACGAAGCGCAGGTTCACGCAGATGGCCGTGAACCAGACCACCCACATGGGCGCGCCCACGGCCATCAGCGGCAGCACGGCCAGCTGGGCACTGCCGGCATAGACCAGCAGGCCCATGAACAGCGCCAGGGGCAAGGACATGCCGCTCTTGATCATGGCCACGCCCGTGACCAGGCCCCAGGCGCCTATGCCCAGCGCCGTGCCCGACATGTCGCGCACGCCGGTCATGAAGGCGGGATCGCGCGCAATGCCGCGTGCGCGCTCCACCAGGGGCTGCAGGTTCATGGCGTGCCGCCGCTGGCAGCACCGTCCAGAACGGCTCCTTCAGGCAGATCGAAGCCGCGCAGGAAATCGCCCGCCGCCAGCCGCTTGCCGCCCGCGCGCTGCAGCAGCGTCATGCACAGCACGCCATGGCCGCAGGCCACGCGTACGCCGTCGGCGCCTGCGGACAGCACGGTGCCGGGGGCTGCCGTCGCCACGGCGATGGCGGGGTCGGCGTGAGCCTCCCAGACCTTGATGGCTTCATCGCCGTACTGCGTGGCGCCGCCCGGGAAGGGGTTGAAGGCGCGCAGGCGCCGGGCAATGGCCTCGGCATCCTGGCGCCAGTCGATCTGGCTTTCGGCCTTTTCGATCTTGTGCGCGTAGTTCACGCCCTCGGCGGGCTGGGGCGTGCGCGGCAGGCCGCCGCAGGCGCTCATCTCCAGCGCCTCGACGATAAGGCGCCCGCCCAGGTCGGCCAGCTTGTCGTGCAGGCTGGCCGTGGTGTCGTCGGCGGTGATGGGCAGGCGCTCGATCAGGCACATATCGCCCGTGTCCAGGCCCGCGTCCATCTGCATGATGGTGACGCCGGTCTCGGCATCGCCGGCCTCGATGGCGCGGTGGATGGGCGCGGCGCCGCGCCAGCGCGGCAGCAGGCTGGCGTGGATGTTCAGGCAGCCGCGCGGGGGCGTGTCGAGCACCCACTGCGGCAGGATCAGCCCGTAGGCGGCCACGACCATGACATCGGCCTGGGCCGCTTCGATGGCGGCGCGGGCGGCGGCGGCCTCTTCGGGGTATTTGCCGTCCAGGCGCAGGCTGCGCGGCTGGGCCACGGCAATGCCATGCTCCAGCGCGCACTGCTTGACGGGCGAGGCCTGCAGCTTCATGCCGCGCCCGGCGGGACGGTCGGGCTGGGTCAGCACCAGGGGGACGGTAAAGCCCGCGGCGAGCAGGCGTTCAAGGGCAACGCGCGCGAACTCGGGCGTGCCGGCAAAAATGACTCTCATGCAATCCAGTAGGGACAGTGGGACGGTGTGCCGGCTCAGCGACGGTCGTCGTCGTTGAACACTTCGTCGGTGAACATCACGCGGCGCACCACGCCGGCGGGGTCGATATGCACATGGGCCTGGCGGCGAATGCCATTTTCCAGAATACGGTAGGTCCAGATGTCGCCGTTGAAACTGTAGACCCTCTCGATCAGCGCAGGCGGGCCGAACAGCTGACGCACGCTTTCCCGGGTGTCCTCGCCATTGCGCAGGGCGTGGAAGCGTTCGATGGTGAGCGCCTGCTCCACGCGCACCAGGCGCTGGCTGGCGTCGAAATCCATGTGGTAGACCTGCTGGCCCGCAGGTTGCCGGCTGTAGACCAGGCGCGTGCCGCCACCGTCCAGCGGCAGGCTCAGGGTCGGGCGGCCCATGGAGCGCTCGATCTCGGAGCGCGGCGTGCCGGGCTTTTGCCACTCGGGCACGGCGCAGCCGGCAAGCAGCAAGGAAAAGGCCAGGGCAAGCAGCGCCCAGGTAACGAGGCCCGCGCCGTCCATCTTCCAGCGCGGCATGAAGCGAAGCGCTGGCAGGTGGGTCATGCGCGTTCTGCCTGTTTCTGCTGCTTGAGCAGCTTGGTCTTGATGCGGTTGCGCTTGAGCGGAGACAGGTACTCGACGAAGACCTTGCCCATCAGGTGGTCCATCTCGTGCTGGATGCAGATGGCCTTGAAGCCTTCGGCCTCGATGATGCGTTCGTTGCCGTTCTCGTCCAGGGCCTTGACCTTGATGGCGGTGGAGCGCTCGACGCCGTCATAGATGCCGGGCACCGACAGGCAGCCTTCTTCGCCCAGCTGCGTTTCCTCGCTGGCCCAGAGCAGTTCCGGGTTGATCAGCGCAAAGGGCTCGTCACGGCCTTCGGAGACATCGACCACGACCACGCGCTCGTGCACGTTCACCTGGGTGGCTGCCAGGCCCACGCCCTGGGCGTCATACATGGTGGCGTACATATCCTGGACCAGCTGGCGAATGCGGTCATCGACCTTGGCAACCGGCTTGGCGACGGTGTGCAGGCGGGGGTCGGGATAGCAAAGAATGGGCAGAATGGACATGGCGTGGTCGGTGAATGTCGTTATTTTCGCCACTTTTCTGCCTGGGCGCAGCGGGACGACGCAATAAGCGTTGCCCTCTCATGGCCTTGCACGCAGAATCTTTGCTGATTTGTAAGACCTGTATGGCCGTTCATGACAAGATCGGTCGTGCCGCAGTGCCTAGGAGGGACGCTGCGTCAGCCACAAGAAGAGGAATTCCATGACTGCATTCGCCACAGCTCGTACCTGGACTGTCGCAACGGCCCTGATCGCTGCGTTCGCGGCGGCCCACGCGCAGCAGCTTCCGGTGACGGCATCGCAGCGCTCGGCCGCCCAGCAGGTGGCCCAGCAGGGCGTTCCCGTGGGCGAGCTGGCGCCCGATGCGCCCGACAGCTACACCGTCAAGCGCGGCGACACGCTGTGGGGCATCTCCGGCATGTACCTGCGCCGTCCCTGGCGCTGGCCCGAGCTGTGGGGCATGAACATGCAGGCCATCGCCAATCCCCACCTCATCTATCCGGGCCAGGTGCTGTACCTGGACAAGCGTGATGGCTATGCCCGCCTGAGCACGGCGCGGCCCATGGGCGACGGCGGCGAGCCCGGTGTGGTGCGCGTGTCTCCGAGCACGCGCAGCGAGTCGCTGGCGCAGGCGGCCCTGCCCACGCTGCAGCCCCATCTGATCGAGCCCTTCCTGGCCGAGCCGCTGGTGGTCGATGCCGAAACGCTGCTGCGCGCACCCCGCCTCATCGCCACCACGGACGAGCGCGTGCTCATGGCCAGCGGTGACCGTGCCTATGCACGCGGCACGGCCGAGGCGCCGCTGCGCAAGGGCGACGGCCTGCCGCGCCAGTACCGTGTCTTCCGCGATGCGGTGGCGCTCAAGGACCCCATCTCCGGTGAGGTGCTGGGCTACGAGGCCAAGTACCTGGGCCTGGCCGATCTCATCGAGGGCGAGACCTCGCTGGAGATCGTGGACAGCAAGGGCGAAAAGCACGAGCAGGCCTCTCCCGCCACGGTGGACTTGTCGCGTGCCAAGACCGAGATGCGTGCTGGCGACCGCCTGCTGCCCGCACCGGAACGAACCTACATGAACTATGCGCCGCATGCGCCGCAGGCTGCCGTGAAGGCCCATGTGGTGTCCCTGTACGGCGACCAGGCCGTGCGCTGGGCGGCCAACAACCAGGTCATTGCCATCAACAAGGGCACGCAGGACGGCATGGACGTGGGCACGGTGCTGGAGCTGATCCGCCGTGGCGTGCGCATCGTGGACAAGACGGGCGACAAGAAGGAAGAAGTGCAGTTGCCCGACGAACGCAATGGTTACGCCATGGTGTTCCGTACCTTCGACCGCGTCTCCTACGCGCTGATCCTGGAGGCACGGCGCGGCGTCGAGGTGGGCGACAGCCTGACCTCGCCGGCTCCCTGAGCCCCAGCGGCCTGCCGGCAACGCCATGGCGGCCGCCTTGCAGCCCACCGACCGGCTCGCTCCCGAGGAGCTGTCCGCCTGGCTTCGGCTGCTGCTGACGCCCGGCGTGGGCCGCACCACGGCGCGGCGCTTGCTGGCGGCCTGCGGTGGCGCGCAGAACATCTGGAGCGGCCCTCCAGCCGCCTGGCACGGCTTGGTGACGGCGGCACAGGCCCATTCGCTGCAGACCGTGCCCCAGCGCCTGGAGCAGCTTGTGGCGGCCACGGCGCAATGGCTGGACCAGCCCGCTTCCGGGCAGTTGCATGCCGTGCTTGCGCTGGGCCATCCCCAGTATCCGCAGTCGCTGCTGCAGACCGAAGATCCGCCGCTGCTGCTGCATGTGCAGGGCAGCGAGCGCTGCATGGCAGGTTCTGGTCCCTGGTTCCCCTATCCACAGTCCCTGGCCATGGTCGGCAGCCGCGGGCCGACGGTCCAGGGCGCGGCCAATGCGCGCGCCATGGCGCAGGCGCTGGCCGAGGCCGGCCTGTGCATCGTCTCCGGACTGGCGCAGGGCGTGGATGGCGCTGCCCATGAGGGCGCACTGCGCGCGGTGCTGCGCACGGGCGCCCAGGCGGCGCCCGTCACCATTGCCGTCGTCGGCACGGGCCTGGACCAGGTCTATCCACGGCGCCACATCGGCCTGGCCCGCGAAGTGGCCAGCCATGGGCTGATCGTCAGCGAGTATCCGCTGGGCACCGGCCCCATGGCCGCGCACTTTCCGCAGCGCAACCGCATCATTGCGGGCCTGTCCCAGGGCACGCTGGTGGTCGAGGCGGCCCTGCAATCGGGCTCGCTGATCACGGCCAGGCTGGCCAGCGAACAGGGCCGCGAGGTCTTTGCCATCCCCGGCTCCATCCACGCGCCCCAGTCGCGCGGCTGCCATGCGCTGCTGCGCCAGGGCGCCAAGCTCGTGGAAACGGCGCAGGACGTGCTCGATGAGCTGCAGGGAACGGTCGTGCGCCTGCCGCTTTCCAAGCCCGTACCGGCAGCAGCGGCGGCAGCGGCAGCTGTTCAGTCCGCACAGGACCATGAGAACGACGCCACCCTGCGCGCCCTGGCCCACGACCCGTTGTCGCTGGACGAGCTCATGGACCGCACAGGCATGGACGCCGCAGCCCTGCAGGCCCATCTGCTGGAGCTGGAACTGGAAGGCCGCGTGGAGCGCCTGCCCGGCGGCCTGTTCCAGCGCCTGGCCCAGGCCTGATCTCAAAAACTGGCGCGTCCCCAAGCGGGAGATGCCGAGCAAGAGCCGCCTCGCGGTGGGGGCGCCTAGCCGATGGCATCGTCCCCCTCCCCGCGAAGCGGGTAGAGAGGCGCCGTGCCCCGGGGGAAGGCGCGTAGCGCCTCAGGGGGAGCTTAGCCTTTCAGGGTTCGCCTGAATCTTCTCCAGCGCATCGCGCGTCGCGCGCACCGTGAGCGCCTCTTCGTCATGCACGGACAGCAGGCCGGACTGCAGGTAGGAGGCCATGCGCCGCAGCTGCAGCAGGTGGCAGGTGCCATCGAGCGCGGCGAACAGGTGCAGCTGCTTGCGGCGGCTGCGCCAGGTGTATTGCACCTGGATGCGCGCGCCGTTGTGGTCCAGCGTGAACCAGCGGCCCGGCTCCAGCGAGGTGGCCCACTCCAGCATCACCGGGTCCACGGGGGTGTTGGTGCTCGGGATGACGTTGAGCCCGGCCGTGTCCACGCCCAGGATCATCTCGATGTTCTCGGGCGACAGCGGCATGTCCTCGTCGAGCATGCCGTCTTCGCTGATGTACTGCTCCAGATGGGACAGTCGCTGGGCCATGGCCTCGATGCGGGCCGGTGCGATGGTCGCTGTCTTGGAGACGAAGGCTTCGGCCAGCGTGTCGGTGACCAGCTTGATGCGTGCGGACTGCCCCTCGCCCGTGACGCCGATCAGGGCCAGCCCTTCGCGCAGCGTCTGCAGCAGCGTCGGCAGCGTCTGGATCACGCGCGAGCGTTCCTGGCGCGTGGGCTTGGCGCTGGCGGCCCAGACCAGTTCGCTGGCGGCCTGCTTGAAGCGCATGGTGCGCGCGTCCTTGGCGCCGTGGCGCACGGCGGCCAGGGCCAGCACCTCGGTCCAGGTCTTGAACAGGAACTCGCGGATCTCTTCGCGCACCGGCATGTCGGTGAGCAGGTGGCGCAGCTCGATCGTGTACTGGATGGCCAGGGTTTCCTTTTGCTCCACCTGCTGGGCCACGCTCACGATCTTGGCCTTGTCCTGCGACTGGGTCAGGTAGCGCGCCAGGAAGTCCTCGAACTCGCGCAGCACCAGCACGAAAACCTTCTGGCCGGTCTCCGGGTACTGCTCGATGACCTGGACGATGCGCCGGATCTCCGACTCCAGCGCGCTGCCGCTGATGCTGGAGGCGTCGAACCCCATCACGCACGAACCCAGGCGGTCGATCAGCAGCCGGGCCGGGTGGCGCAGATTGCTGAAGAATTCCGGCTCGGCCAGCGCCACGCGCAGCACGGGCACCTGCAGCCGGGCAAACCAGACGCGCACCGAGGGCGGGATGCGGTCCTCGGTCAGGATGGCCTGGAACATCAGGGCCACGATCTCGATGGTGGCCTTTTCACCCGAGGTGGTGGCCTTGCGCTTGAGCTCGGCCGAGCGCTCGCGCACCTGGCCCACCAATTGGCCGATGGCGGCCGGGCTGGCATCGATTTGCAGCGTGGTCAGTCCCCGGGCCAGCATCTGCTGGTACTGCGTCTGGGCCACGACGCGCTGCTCCAGCAGGGCCTGCGTCAGCGCGGCCGATGCGGGGGCCTGCTGCAGGCCACCGCCCACGCCGCCCACGCCGGGCACCAGGCCCGGCACGCCCACGCCCGGCTGCATGAGCAGGCGGCGCAATTGGCCCACGACTTCATGGGCGCGGTGGCGTGCGCGCGAAAGTGTTGTCAGGCCCACGGGCATCTGGCCCTGGGGCAGTGCTCCGTTGGGCGGATAGGAGGCGGCAGCGCCCGGCACGCCGCCCATCTGTGTGGGCGCATAGGCCGAGGAAGGCTGCGAGGTCGAGACAGGCGCCGTGGCCGGGCCCAGGCCCATGGCGCGCGTGGAGTGGCCGCCTTCGGTGCGCCGCACCCGCATGGCCACGTCCTGCGAACGGGTGACGCCCTGGCCGTCCAGCAGCTGGTGGGCCGCCTGGTATCCGGCCACCAGCAGCGGTGCCAGGGCCGTCTGCAGCAGATCGATCACGCGCTGCAGATCGCCGCGCTGCAGGCCGCTGGCGAGCCATTGCTCGACCAGATGGCGGCACACGGACTCGCTGCGCAGAATGTCGTCGGATGGCAGTTCCTGGTTTTCGATGGCCTGCATGCGCAGGCGCAGCGTATCGAAGACGGGTGCCGTGGTTTCCCCCATGGCCAGCGCCATGCGGGAGGCCAGGATCTTGTTCTCCACCACATCGTCGCTGAGCAGCTCGAACTGCAGCGCCCCGCGCTGTGGCACGGAGGCCGGTGTGGCCCTGCCCGGCTGCAGTGCGCCCTGCAGCGCCTGCATGCAGGCATTCAGCCAGGCCGCCTGGTGCTGGCGGTAGCTGGACCAGGCCTCGCGACGCTCCTGCATTTCACGTGCGGTGCCCACGGCCTGGGCCTGTTGTTCCATCTGGGCCAGCAGCTGCTGGGCCACGCCGGGCAGGCCCTTGCACAGTCCACGCACCCAATGCAAACGCGCCTGCTGGCCCAGTGAAGACTGGGTGCCAGCAGGCGCGTTGGAAGGGGTGGGCAGGGTGGGCATGCCCGCGAGTGTAAGCCGGTCTGGAGCTAGAACATTCGCTTACACAGTGGCGCCGGCGTTGGGATCGTTGGGGTCCGTGGAAGCCTTGGGCGCCTTGATCAGATCCTCGCGCTTGACGCCCAGCCACATGGCGATGGCGGCGGCCACGAAGACCGAGGAATAGATGCCGAACAGGATGCCGATGGTCAGCGCCAGCGCGAAGTAGTGCAGGCTGGGACCGCCGAAGAAGAACATGGACAGCACCATGGCCTCGGTGGAGGCGTGGGTGATGATGGTGCGGCTCATCGTGCTGGTGATGGCGTGGTCGATCACCTCGGTGGTGCTGAGCTTGCGGAACTTGCGGAAGGCTTCGCGGATACGGTCAAAGATCACGACCGACTCGTTGACCGAGTAGCCCAGCACGGCCAGCACGCCGGCCAGCACGGACAGCGAGAACTCCCACTGGAAGAACGCGAAGAAGCCCAGGATGATGACCACGTCGTGCAGGTTGGCGATCACGGCGGCCACGCCGAACTTCCATTCGAAGCGCATGGCCAGGTAGATCACGATGCCCAGCACCACGAAGCCCAGTGCCATCAGGCCGTTGTGCATGAGCTCGTCACCCACCTGCGGGCCCACGAACTCGGTGCGGCGCAGCGTGACTTCGGCGTCTTCCTTCTTGAGCGCCGTGAGCACCTGCTCGCTTTGCTGCGCGGAGGACACGTCCTTTTGCACGGGCAGGCGGATCATCACGTCGCGCGACGTGCCGAAGTTCTGCACCGTGACGTCGCTGTAGCCCAGCTTGGAGACGGTATCGCGCACCTTGGCGATGTCGGCGGTCTGGGTATAGGCCACCTCCATCACGGTGCCGCCCGTGAACTCCACGGACAGGTGCAGGCCGCGCGTGAGCAGGAAGAACACGGCCAGCGCGAAGGTGATGAAGGAGATCGCGTTGAGGACCAACGCGTACTTCATGAAGGGGATGTCTTTGCGGATGCGGAAGAACTCCATGGTCTTCCCCCTTTCAGTTGTTGGCGCCGGAATCGGCGACGCTGGAACCCTTGGCAGCCACGGAGCGCAGCTGGCTGGTGTCTTCCGGCTTCCAGACCTGGCCGATGGAGATGCTCTTGAGCTTCTTGCGGCGGCCGTACCAGAGGTTGACCAGACCGCGCGAGAAGAACACGGCCGAGAACATGCTGGTCAGGATGCCGATGCAGTGCACCACGGCGAAGCCGCGCACCGGGCCGGAGCCGAAGGCCAGCAGCGCCAGGCCCGCGATCAGCGTGGTCACGTTCGAGTCCAGGATGGTGTGCCATGCGTTCTCGTAGCCCGCATGGATGGCGGCCTGCGGCGAGACGCCGCCGCGCAGTTCCTCGCGAATGCGCTCGTTGATCAGCACGTTGGAGTCGATGGCCACGCCCAGCGCCAGCGCCATGGCGGCGATGCCGGGCAGGGTCAGCGTGGCCTGCAGCATGGACAGGATGGCCAGCAGCAGCAGCACGTTGACCGACAGGGCCACCGTGGAGATCACGCCGAACAGCATGTAGTACACGCACATGAAGGCCGCGATGGCCACCAGGCCCCAGACCACGGAGTGGATGCCGCGGTTGATGTTGTCGGCCCCCAGGCTGGGGCCGATGGTGTATTCCTCGATGATCTCCATGGGCGCGGCCAGGGAGCCGGCGCGCAGCAGCAGGGCCGTGTCGTTGGCTTCCGCCGTGGTCATGCGGCCCGAGATCTGCACGCGTCCGCCACCGATCTCGGTACGGATCACGGGAGCCGTCACGACCTCGCCCTTGCCCTTTTCGAACAGGATGATGGCCATGCGCTTGCCCACGTTCTCACGCGTGATGTCCTTGAAGATGCGCGCGCCCTTGGCATCGAGCACCAGGTTGACCGTGGGTTCCTGGGTCTGGCTGTCGAAGCCGGGCTGTGCGTCGGTGAGGTTCTCGCCGGTCAGCACGACCTGCTTTTGCACGATCACGGCCTGGGCGTTGCGGTCCAGGTAGCGCTCGGAGCCGAAGGGCACGGGACCCGAGCCCAGCTCGGCGCCGCGCGCCTCGGAGGATTCGTCGACCAGGCGCACTTCCAGCGTGGCCGTGCGGCCCAGGATGTCCTTGGCCTTGGCCGTGTCCTGCACGCCGGGCAGTTGGACAATGATGCGGTCCAGACCCTGCTGCTGGATCACGGGCTCGGCCACGCCCAGCTCGTTGATCCGGTTGTGCAGGGTGACGATGTTCTGCTTGAGCGCCTGCTCCTGTACCTTGCGCAGGGCTTCGGGCTTGATGGAGGCCAGCAGCTTGAAGCCGGCGCCATCAGGCTCGGAGGTGGCCGCCAGATCGGGGAACTGGTCGGTGACCAGATTGCGTGCGGCCGTGAGCATGGCCTCGTCGCGCACGCGGATCTCGACGGTGTTGCCGTTGCGCGAGACGCCGCCGTGGCGGATGTTCTTGTCGCGCAACGAGGTGCGCAGGTCGCCGGCAAAGGAGTCGGCCTTCTTGGTCAGGGCCGCAGCCATGTCCACCTGCAGCATGAAGTGCACGCCACCGCGCAGGTCCAGGCCCAGGTACATGGGCTTGGCGCCGACGGCCGTGAGCCATTGCGGCGAGCGCGACACCAGGTTCAGCGCCACGATGTAGGCCGGGTCGTTGGCATCGGGGATCAGGGCCTTCTGGATCACGTCCTTGGCCTTGAGCTGCTCGTCGGGCGTGTTGAAGCGCGCCCGCACCGAGGTGCCCTCGATGGTCAGCACATCGGGCTTGACATCGGCGGCCTTCAAGGCCTCCTCGACCCTGTGCAGCACCGCGTTGTCCACCTTGATGGTGGCCTTGGCCGAGGAGACCTGCACCGCAGGCGCCTCACCGAAAAAATTGGGCAGGGTGTAGAGCACCCCCACCAGCAGCGCGATCACGATGATCGCGTACTTCCAGACCGGATATCGGTTCATGATCGCGCTCTTCGCTCTTTGTAGACAGCAACGCACAAAAGGGTGTGCTGCCGCCTGCGCGGTCCGCACACCCGCAAGACAGGGACAGCGCTTACTTCAGCGTGTCCTTGGGCAGCACCTGTACGACGGCGCTGCGCTGGATCTGGACTTCCACACCCGAGGCGATCTCGATGTGCAGGAATTGCTCGGACATGCGTGTCACGCGGCCGATGATGCCGCCGGCCGTTGCCACTTCGTCGCCCTTGGCCAGCGCCTCGATCATGGAGCGGTGCTCCTTCTGGCGCTTCATCTGGGGGCGGATCATCACGAAGTACAGCACCACGAACATCAGTGCCAGCGGTGCCATGCCGTACAGCTGCGACATGAAGTCGCCACCGGAGGCTGCTGCTGCGGGTGCGGTCTGGGCAAAAGCGGAAGAAATAAACACGGGCAAGACTCCAGGATTGGAAGGTCGAAAAAGGGTCGCTGCGCACGCCGTATGCACGGGCCCGCGCAGGAGAACGGAGCATTGTATGCGTCAGCCCTGACCCACATGGGCTGCCAGGATCTGGCGGCTGCGGGTTTTTCGGCGACGATGGCTGCAACTGGCTGCCATCTGCCGTTTTTAAAGGGGTGGAGCGCGGTTTTTCGTGATTTTTGCGCCCGGCTTGACGGTCCATGAAACGGACCCTGACGGAGCCGCGCCGCCCACACCTTGCGGTGCGGACGGCGGCAGCGATCTTACAGGAGGCCCCTGGAGCGGGGCGGTCCGTGTGGTTTCAGGCGACGCCGACGGCGGGCTTGCCCGTGCTGCCCGCACCCCGTGACGGTGCGCTCCAGCGTGCCATCAGCGCCTTCCACTTGATGCGGGCCGCTGCCAGATTGCGCTCCTTGACATGGCCGTAGCCGCGGATGTCCTCGGGAATGCTGGCGATCTCCACGGCCAGCGCCAGGCGCTCGGGCGTGAGTTCGGCCAGCAGGCCTTCGATGCACTGGCGGTATTCCTGGATCAGGGCGCGCTCGGTGCGGCGCTCCTGCGTGCGGCCGAAGGGGTCCAGCGCCGTGCCGCGCAGGCCCTTCATCTTCGCCAGCACTTCCATGGCCTTGCGCATCCAGGGACCGTAGGACTTCTTGACCAGATGGCCGTGCTCATCCTTGCCGGCCGACGACGGCGGCGCCAGGTGGTGGACCACGCGGTAGTCGCCCTCGAACATGCCGGCGATGCGCTGGCTGAAGGCCGCATCGGTGTGCAGGCGCGCGACCTCGTACTCATCCTTGTAGGCCATGAGTTTGAACAGATAGCGGGCCACGGCCTCCGACAGGCGCGTGCCGGAGCCCGCCACGCCGCGCTCGGCGGCATGGACCTTGTCCACGAAGGCCTGGTACTCGGCTGCATAGGCGGCGTTCTGGTAGCCCGTGAGGAAGTCCACGCGCTTGGCCACCATCTCGGTCAGCGAGGGCTTCTTGACGAACTGGATCACCTGGGCCGTCTGGAACAGTGCGCGCACGGCGGCCAGGTCATGGGCGCAGCGGCGGCCCCACTCGAAGGCGGCCTTGTTGTTGTCGGCCTGCACGCCGTTGAGTTCGATGGCGCGCATCAGCGCCGCATGCGACAGCGGCACGCGGCCCTTTTGCCAGGCGTACCCCAGGATCAGCGGGTTGGTGTAAATGCTGTCGCCCAGCAGCTGCACGGCCACCTGCTCGGCGTCGAAGCTGCCCAGCAGCTCCGGGCCCACGGCCTGGGCCAGTGCGCTGGCGCAGCGGTCGTCCGGCGCCTGCCAGTCAGGGTTGGTGACGAAGGCTGCCGTGGGCGAGCCGTGGCTGTTGAGCGCCACGAAGGTGCGGCCCGGCTGCATCACGGACATGGTGGTCGGCGTGGCCGTGACGATGGGGTCGCAGCCGATCACCAGGTCGGCCTTGGCCATGTCCACCTTGGTGGTGTAGATGGCCTCGGGACGGTTGGCGATCTGGATGTGGCTCCAGGTGGAGCCGCCCTTTTGCGCCAGGCCGGCCGCGTCCTGGGTGATCACGCCCTTGCCCTCCAGGTGGGCCGCCATGCCCAGCAGCGAGCCGATGGTGATCACGCCCGTGCCGCCGACGCCGGCCACGACGATGCCCCAGGCCTGCTCGGCCACCGGCAGCACGGGCTCCGGGATGGCGGGCAGCATGGACAGGTCGCCCTTCTTCTCCTTCTTGGGCTTCTTGAGCTGGCCGCCTTCGATGGTGACGAAGCTGGGGCAAAAGCCCTTCACGCAGGAGTAGTCCTTGTTGCAGGTGTTCTGGTTGATGCGGCGCTTGCGGCCGAACTCGGTCTCCACCGGCTCGACCGACAGGCAGTTGGACTGCACCGAGCAGTCGCCGCAGCCCTCGCAGACCAATTCATTGATGACCACGGTCTTGTCGGGCGTGGCCAGCGTGCCGCGTTTGCGGCGCCGGCGCTTTTCGGTGGCGCAGGTCTGGTCGTAGATGATGGCCGTGCAGCCCTTGAGGGTGCGGAACTCGCGCTGGATGCGGTCCAGCTCGTCGCGGTGGTGCACGGTCACGCCCTCGGCCAGCGGCACGCCGTCGTACTTGGCAGGCTCGTCGGTGACGATGACCAGTTTGGCCACGCCCTCGGACTTGAGGCTGTTCATGATCTGCAGCACCGAGTGGCCCTCGGGCCGCTCGCCCACGCGCTGGCCGCCCGTCATGGCCACGGCGTCGTTGTACAGCAGCTTGTAGGTGATGTTCACGCCGGCCGCGATGCTCTGGCGTATCGCCAGCAGGCCGCTGTGGAAGTAGGTGCCGTCGCCCAGGTTGGCGAAGACATGCGCGTCCTTGGTGAAGGGCGCCTGGCCCACCCAGGTCACGCCCTCGCCACCCATCTGCGTGAAGGTGCTGGTGGAGCGGTCCATCCACACCGTCATGTAGTGGCAGCCGATGCCGGCCACGGCGCGGCTGCCCTCGGGCACGCGGGTGCTGGTGTTGTGCGGGCAGCCGCTGCAAAACCATGGCACGCGGTCGCCCGTGGGCTGGCTCTGGGCGGCCTTGAGCGCGGCCTCGCGGGCGTCCAGCACGGCAATGCGCTCGTGCATGCGCTGGGCGATGTGTTCGGGCACGCCGATCTTGGTCAGGCGCTGGACGATGGCGCGCGCGATGAGGGCCGGCGTCAGGTCCGCATTGGGGCGCAGCAGCCAGTCCTGGCTGGGATTGGGCACCGACCATTCGCCGCCGTGCTCATCGCTGAACTTGCCGACCACGTTGGGCCGCACGTCGGAGCGCCAGTTGTACAGCTCTTCCTTGATCTGGTATTCGATGACCTGGCGCTTTTCCTCCACCACCAGGATCTCCTGCAGGCCGCGCGCGAAGTCGCGCGTGATGGTGGCCTCCAGCGGCCAGACCACGTTGACCTTGTGCACGCGTATGCCCAGCTGGCGGCAGGTGTCGTCGTCCAGGCCCAGGTCGGCCAGGGCCTGGCGCATGTCGTTGTAGGCCTTGCCGCTGGCGATCAGGCCGAAGCGGTCGTTGGGACCGTCGATCACGTTGTGGTTGAGCCGGTTGGCGCGCACATAGGCCAGGGCCGCATACCACTTGTAGTTCATCAGCCGCTGCTCCTGCTCCAGCGGCGCATCGGGCCAGCGGATGTGCAGGCCGCCGGGCGGCATCTGGAAGTCCTCGGGCAGGATGATGTTCACGCGGTCCGGCTCCACCGACACGCTGGCCGAGGACTCCACCACCTCCTGGATGGTCTTCATGCCCGACCACAGGCCGGAGAAGCGGCTCATGGCAAAGGCGTGCAGCCCCATGTCCAGGATGTCCTGCACATTGCTGGGAAAGAACACCGGCGTGCCGCAGGCCTTGAAGATGTGGTCGCTCTGGTGGGCGGCCGTGCTGCTCTTGCTGATGTGGTCGTCACCGGCCAGCGCGATCACGCCGCCGTGCCTGGCCGTGCCCGCCATGTTGGCGTGCTTGAACACGTCGGAGCAGCGGTCCACGCCCGGGCCCTTGCCGTACCACAGGCCGAAGACGCCGTCGAACTTCTTGGTCTCGGGATAGAGATCCAGCTGCTGCGTGCCCCAGACGGCCGTGGCGCCCAGCTCTTCATTGACGCCGGGCTGGAAGACGATGTTGTTGGATTCGAGGTGCTTTTTCGCGGCCCATAGCGCCTGGTCATAGCCGCCCAGCGGGGAGCCCCGGTAGCCGCTGATGAAGCCTGCGGTGTTCAGGCCCGCTGCAGCGTCGCGCTGGCGCTGCAGCATGGGCAGGCGCACAAGGGCCTGTACTCCGCTCATGAATGCACGGCCGTGCTGCAGAGCGTATTTGTCGTCGAGAGTGACCGTCTCCAGGGCGCGGCGCACGTCTTCGGGCAGTGGGGCATTCATGGCTTGTCTCCATCGATGGTCGGCGCCCTGTCATGTCCTGCCCGGAACGGGAAAGAGGCATGCACGGCACTCGTTGTCTGAACCAAATCGCCTTTTTTCAGTGTATTCGTGCTCGTCTGATAGGTCTTTGCTTTCTTTGCGCTGTTTCAAGTATTCTTGGCAAGAATCTTTCTTGAAAACGGTGTTTTGTGCAAACTTTGGACAAATTCGATATTGCCATCCTCGGCCACCTGCAGGCCGACGCACGCCTGACCAATGCCGAGCTGGCCCAGCGCGTGGGCCTGTCGGCCGCGCCCTGCTGGCGCCGTGTGCGGGCGCTGGAGGAGGCGGGCTTCATCCGCGGATACCACGCCGACATCGACCGCCACAAGATCGGCCTGGGCGTGCTGGCCTTCGTGCGGCTCGATGCCGTGCGCACGGCCGGCTCGCTGACGCTGGAGATGGAGGACGCCATCCGCAAGCTGCCCGAGGTCGTGACCTGCCACTACATCAGCGGCACCGGCACCTTCGAGCTGCAGGTGGTGGCGCGCGACCTGGACAGCTTTGCGCAGTTCGCGCGCAACACGCTGCTGAACCTGCCCAATGTGAAGGACATGCAGACCAGTTTCTCGCTGGGCGAGATCAAGTCCAGCCATGCGCTGCCCCTGTCCCAGCTGGGGCCCATGGCGGGCAAGGGCCTGCCGGACCAGTAGCCGCAGGCCGGCGGACTGGCCTGTGAAGGTCGCGCCGAAGCGACAGTGTGCTCCTGAAAAAGGAGCAAAAAACGCCTGCCGTGCAAGGCAGTGATCATGGTTCTTAGTGCAACAACCATTTCTGGCGCACCCCCGCGTTTGGGCCGAGAATCAGGGGCACATGGCCGCAGAACAAACAACACCAGTCCCCGCCCAGCCGCCTGCCTCTGAATCCGAGCCTTCCACCCAGCCTCCGGCCGAGCCTTCGGGCATGGGGGCGCCGGGCACCCTGATCGAAGACCCGTCAGGCATGACGGCCGCCGACAAGGCGGCTGCCGAGGCCGAAGGCCAGAAGACGGCCCAGGCCCAGCAGGGCGTCTGGGCGCCGCTGTCCGGCCCCACCTTCCGCATGCTCTGGCTGATCTGGATGGCGGCCAACACCTGCATGTGGATGAACGATGTGGCGGCGGCCTGGCTCATGACCTCGCTGACCACCTCGCCCGTGCTGGTGGCCCTGGTGCAATCGGCCTCCACGCTGCCCGTCTTCCTGCTGGGCCTGCCCAGCGGCGCGCTGGCCGACATCCTGGACCGGCGCCGCTACTTCATCGTCACCCAGTTCTGGGTGGCGGCCGTGGCCCTGGTGCTGTGCCTGTTCGTGCTGTCCGGCCAGATGACGGCGCACTGGCTGCTGGTGCTGACCTTTGCCAACGGCATCGGCCTGGCCATGCGCTGGCCCGTGTTCTCGGCGCTGATTCCCGAGCTCGTGCCCAAGCACCACCTGCCCTCGGCCATGGCGCTCAATGCCGTGGCCATGAACGCCTCGCGCATCATCGGCCCCCTGGTGGCCGGCGCCATCATCGCCAGCCTGGGCAGCGCATGGGTGTTCGTGCTGAACGCCGTGCTGTCCATCCTCTCGGGCATCGTGCTGATCCGCTGGAAGCGCCGCCATGTGGCCAACCCGCTGGGCCGCGAGCGCCTGCCCTCGGCCATGCGCGTGGGCCTGCAGTTCGTGCGCGAGTCGCCCCGCATGCATGCGGTGCTGGCGCGCACGGTGTGTTTCTTCCTGCAGTGCACGGCCGTGATGGCCCTGCTGCCCCTGGTGGCCCAGCGCCTGCACGGCCCCACCGAGGGCGGGGGCGGCGCCGAGACCTTCACGCTGCTGCTGGCCTCCATGGGTGCGGGCGCCATCGTGGGCGCCATGTTCCTGCCGCGCCTGCGCCAGGCCATGTCCAAGGAAAGTCTGATCCGGTCGGGCTCCGCCGTGCATGCGCTGGCCACGCTGGCCGTGGCCCTGTCGCCCAATGTCTACATGGCCGTGCCGGCCATGATGCTGGCCGGCATGGCGCTGATCTCCACCGCCAACGTGCTGGGCGTCTCGGCCCAGATGGCCTTGCCCAACTGGGTGCGGGCGCGCGGCATGTCCATCTACCAGATGTCCATCATGGGCGGTACGGCGACAGGCGCCGCGCTCTGGGGACAGGTGGCCAGCATGGTGGGCGTGCGGGGCAGTCTCATGGTGGCCGCCGCCAGCGGCGTGGTCTGCATGCTGCTGGTCCAGCGCCTGGTGCGCGACCGCCAGATCGAGGAGGATTTGAGCCCCTCCAAGGCCTTCCAGCGCCCCGAGGTCAACATCCCCGAAGCCGGCCGCGTGGTCGTCACCATCGAGTACCAGATCGACCCCACCCAGGCCGAGGCCTTCCGAGCCCTCATGCAGGAAAGCCGCCGCAGCCGCATGCGCCAGGGCGCGCTGGGCTGGAGCCTGCTGCACAGCATGAGCCACCCCGAGCGCTACGTGGAGCAGATCATCGACGAGTCCTGGACCGAGCACCTGCGCCGCTTCGACCGCGTCACCGCCGCCGACGTGGCCCTGCGCGACCGCAAGCTGGCCTATCACAAGGGCAAGGAACCGCCGCGCGTCACGAGGTACTTCGATACCCCCTGAGGCGCTGCGCGCCTTCCCCCTGAGGGGGACGGCGCCCTCGCAGCGAGGCTGCTCTTGCTTGGCGCCCCTGGCGTTGGGCCGCGCCAGAGCGAGGGACAGTGGATAGAGGTGTGTCTGCGCTGGTCTTGTGCCATGCGGGGGGGGCGAGCCTTGGCGCAAAGGATAAAACCGGCGCACCCCAAAGCGAGGCTGTCGTCCCCCTCCCTCGCGGAGCGAGTAGAGAGGGGAAGCGGCGTAGCCGCTCAGGGGGTCACCTCAAGTGCGGCGCCTGGCTGGCAAGGCTGCGCGGCCAGAAGGCCCACAGGCGCAGGTTCTGCTTGATGCGGCCGGCCAGGTCGCCGGCTTCTGGGCCCCAGCCCATGAAGTAGTCGGCGCGCACGGCGCCGACGATGGCGCTGCCGGTGTCCTGGGCGAATACCAGGCGGTTCAGGGCCACGGTGGGTCCGGATGTGGACAGCCAGACCGGCGTGCCGTAGGGAATGCTCTGCTTGTCCACGGCGATGGAGCGGCCTGGCGTCAGGGCCACGCCCTGGGCGCCCTTGGGGCCGAATTGCAGGTCCAGGCCTTCCAGCGGCTCCTCGCGGAAGAAGACATAGCGCGGGTTGCTCCACAGCATTTCGTTGACGCGGCCGGGGTTGGCGGCCACCCAGGCGCTGATGCCGGGCCAGGTGGCGTCGCGCACCAGTCCCTGGTCCAGCAGCCAGCGGCCCACGCTCTTGTAGGGCTGGTCGTTGGTGCCCGCAAAGGCGACGCGGATCGTACGTTGCGCACCTGTAGGCTCGGTGATGTTCAGGCGCCCCGAGCCCTGGATGTGCAGCACCATCGCATCGACGGGGTCGCGCAGCCAGGCGATGGCGCGGCCTGCCAGGGCCGCCTGGGCCTCGGGCATCGTCTCGATCTGCTGGCGCGAGAACCAGGGCTTGCGGCTGCCGAAGCCGGCGCCGGCCGGCGTCTTGTACAGCGGCACGTTGAAGCCGTCGCCCGGTAGGCGCCGTGCCTCGAACAGCGGCTCGTAGTAGGCGGTCAGCATGCCGTCCGGGCCACCGCCCAGCGCTTCGATGCGGTAGGGCTGCAGATTGGCCATGAGCCAGGCGCGCTGCTCGTCGCCCGTGGCAATGCTCAGCTGGCGCACGTCCCGGCACAGGCCCGCGAAGACCGAGCTGGGCCGTTCGCAGTTCTTGAGCCAGGCATTCCAGGCTTCGTGCAGCGCGTCTTCCTGCAGGCCGGGCAATTCGCTCCAGTCGGCTGCGATCCAGCGGCTCTTGGTGGGGGTGCTGGTGACCAGCGGGGGCCTGGGTGTCACGGTGACCGGGCCTCCCGGCTGCAGGTCGGGCACGGGCGAAGGGTCATAGACCGGCTTGGTGGTGGTCGTGCAGGCGACCAGCGTCCCTACAATCAGCGCCATCGCGGCATGGCGCAGGAGGTGGAAATTCATGGGGTTGATTTTGCTCGAAGCACTGCTGGCCTTGGTGATTCTGGTCGCTATTGTGTGGTGGACCATGTTCTCCGGGCGCCGCAAGGGCGAGTTGCCCGTGGACACGCCACGGGATTCGCATCCGTCTCCAGACAAACCCTCTCCCGGGCAGGATCGCAGCGGCCCATGACGGCCGTGGAGGCAGCCTCGCGGAGCGGGCGCCGTCCTACGGGTATGCCCTGCCCGCACTGATAGGCTGTGCGCAGCCTGCTTTCCACAATGGGGACCCTGGCGCTACCGCACGGTGCGTTCCCAAGATTCAAAAAGGAGTTTCCCATGCGCAAGCACATCGTTCTGGCCGCCGCAACGGCTGCCGCACTGTTCATCTCCGGCTGCGCGAACATGAGCGACACCCAGCGCCGCACGGCCACGGGTGCTGGCGTGGGCGCTGCAGCCGGCGCCGTGCTGGGCGCGGTCACCGGCGGCAGGGCCGGCACGGGCGCCGTGATCGGTGCCGGCGTGGGTGCACTGGGCACCTACATCTGGTCGCAGAACATGGAAAAGCAAAAGCGCGAGATGGAGCAGGCCACCCAGGGCACGGGCGTGAACGTGAGCCAGACGGCCGACAACCAGCTCAAGCTCGACATTCCCAGCGACATCTCGTTCGATACCAACCGTTCCGACATCAAGGGCAACTTCGCCCCCATCCTGGACCGCTTCGCCGAAGGCCTGCGCAACAACCCCAATGCCGAGGTGCGCATCATCGGCCACACCGACAGCACGGGCTCGGACGCCATCAATAACCCGCTGTCGCTGGACCGCGCCAACAGCACGCGCAACTACCTGACCATGCGCGGCGTCTCGGGCGCTCGCATCGCCACCGAAGGCCGTGGGTCGCACCAGCCCGTGGCTTCCAACGACTCGGCCAGCGGCCGCGCCATGAACCGCCGCGTGGAAATCTTCGTGGGCGAGATCCCGCAGCAACAGCAGCAGCCCCAGTATCAACAGCAGCCGCAGTACCAGCAGCCGCAATACCAGCAGCCGCAGTACCAGCAGCCCCGCTGATCCCGGCTCTGGCCCGGATGCAACGCCCCGCAACGCGGGGCGTTTTTGCGTGGGTGGCCACCTGCCTTGCCCTATGCTGGCACCCATCCATCAATGGGGAGTCGTATGAGTGAAGCAAGCACAGCAGGCATGGCCGACGTGGTCAGCCCGCTCGACAAGGGCCTGGGTGCACTGTCGGCGCCCAGCGCGCCGCAGGACGCCGCAGCGCAGGGCTGGAACCTGCTGCGCGAGGATCTGGGCCTGCCGGCCGCCGTGCTCTCGCAGTCGCGCCTGGCGCACAACCTGGCCTGGATGCAGCGCTTTGTGGACGCCTACGGCGCCAAGCTCGCGCCCCACGGCAAGACGACCATGGCGCCCCGCCTGTTCCGCCAGCAGATTGATGCGGGCGCCTGGGGCATCACCTTGGCAACCGCCCAGCAGACACGCGTGGCCCATGCCCACGGCGTGCGCCGCGTGCTCATGGCCAACCAGCTGATCGGACGGCGCAATATGGCCGCCGTGGCCGAGCTGCTGGCCGATCCCGGTTTCGAGTTCTTCTGCCTGGTGGACTGCGCCGAGCAGGTCGAGCAACTGGCGGCCTTCTTTGGCGCGGCGGGCCAGTCCGTGCAGGTGCTGATCGAGCTGGGCCCGCCCGGCGGGCGCACGGGTGTGCGCTCCGATGCGCAGATGCAGCCGCTGCTGGACGCGTTGGCAAGGGCTGGCGCGGCCGTGCAACTGGCCGGCATCGAGGTCTACGAAGGCGTGCTCAAGGAAGAGGATGCCATCCGCACCCTGCTGCGGCGAGCCGTTCACTGGCTTGAGCGGCTCGCAAGCGACGGACGATTGCAGCGCAGCCCGGCCGTGCTCACGGGGGCCGGCTCGGCCTGGTACGACGTGGTGGCCCAGGAATTCGGCAAGGCCGACATTGGCGGCCCCCTGGATCTGGTGCTGCGCCCCGGCTGCTATCTCACGCATGACGCGGGCATCTACCAGGCAGCGCAGCAGCGCATCGACCAGACCAACCCCGTGGCGCAGCAGATGCGTGCCAGCCTGCTGCCTGCGCTGCAGGTCTGGGCCTATGTGCAGTCACTGCCCGAGCCCGGCCGCGCCATCGTGGCGCTGGGCAAGCGCGATACCGCCTTCGAGGCCGTGCCGCCCCGGCCCGCGCTGCGCTACCGCCCCGGTGATGCCGCGCCGGTGGCCGCACCGCCCTATTGGGAGGTCACGGCCATGATGGACCAGCATGCTTTCCTGAAGGTGGCCGAGGACGATGGCCTGCGCGTCGGCGACATGCTGGCGTTCGACATCTCCCACCCCTGCCTGACCTTCGACAAATGGCGGCAGATGGCCGTCGTCAATGACCGCTATGACGTGGTGGACGTGATCGCCACGTATTTCTGAAGACGTCAGCCGTGCGTGCGCAGCAGGTTGGCCAGTTCCACAGCCGACTTGACCTGCATCTTGTCGAAGACGCGCGCGCGGTGGACTTCGACGGTGCGCACGCTGATGTCCAGCTGGTCGGCGATGAGCTTGTTGGGAATGCCCTCCACCACCAGCCGCATCACGTCGCGCTCGCGCTCAGTCAGTTCGTTGAAGCGCGCACGCACGGCCTCGCGCGCACGGGTCTCGGCCTGGTGCTGGGCTGACAGTTCCAGCGCCTGCTCGATGCGGTCCACGAGCGCGTTGTCCGAAAAGGGCTTCTCGCAGAAATCGAAGGCGCCGCGCTTGACCGTGTCCACGGCCGTGGGCACGTCGGCATGGCCGGTCAGGAAGATCACGGGCATGCCCGCGATCTGGTTGCGCTCCAGCATGAGGTTGAACAGCGCCAGCCCGCTCATGCCGCCCATGCGCATGTCCAGCAGCAGGCAGCAGGGATTGCGTGGCGGCGGGCGCGACTGCAGCATGGCGTCGAAGGCCTCTGCGCTGTCATAGCATTCGCTGAGCAGGCGGCGCGAGCGCAGCAGCCAGGCCAGCGCTTCGCGTACATCGGTGTCGTCATCGACGATGTAGACGGTGGCGTCGGGTACAGGTTCCATGGGCCTATTGTTCCATCTATGGTTCCACCTGTGCCGTGTTGTGGGTCGGCAGCGTGAAGGCGAAGACGGTTCCGCGCGGGCTGTGCGGGCTGTGCTGCAGGTGGCCGCCATGCTGTTCGACCACGGTGCGGCACAGGCTCAGGCCCAGGCCCATGCCCTCGTTGCGCGTGGTGAAGAAGGGCGTGAACAACTGCTCCGCCACATGCTTGGGGATGCCGCTGCCGCAGTCGATGACGGCGAATTCCACCCAGCTGCGGCGCGTGCTGGCGGCCGCACGCCGCACGCGCAACTGCAGTTCGCGGTCCACGGTCTCGGGCGAGTCCATGGCCTGCATGCCGTTGCGCGCCAGGTTGAGCAGCACCTGCTCGATCATGGTCGGATCGCAGAGCACGGGCGACAGGCCGGGCTCGATATCGGTGGTCACGCGCACGCCCAGGTTGCGCGCCTGCAGGCTGACCAGCGGCAGCACGGCGTCTATGAGTTCGGCGGCACCTATGACTTCGCGTGACTGGTCGCGCCGCCGCACGAAGTCTCGCACGCTCTTGATCACGCGGCCTGCACGGTCGGCCTGGAAGCTGATGCGCTCCATGGCCATGCGCAAGTCCTGCAACTGCTGGCGCAGATGGGCTTCGTTGCCGGCGCTGCCTGCCGCACCGTCGTCGCTGCCCAGCATGTTCAGCGATCCCGTGGCGTAGCTGGAGATGGCCACCAGCGGCTGGGTGAGTTCATGGCTGAGCAGCGACGCCATTTCGCCCACGGTGGCCAGGCGGGCCGTGGCCTGCAGGCGCTCCTGCGAGGCGCGCGAGATCTCTTCCATGCGCTTTTGCTCGCTGATGTCGATGAAGGCGCTCATCCAGCCCGTGTGCTGGCCCTGGGCGTTGATCAGCGGCGCCTCGAAGATCAGCACCGGAATGCGTGTGCCGTCCTTGCGCATGAAGATGCTTTCGTGGCCCTCGCGCGGCGGCGGTGCGTTGCCGGACAGGCGGTTGTCGCGCCGGCGCGCGTAGATTTCGGCGCGCTCGGGCGGCCAGTAGGGCGCGATGCTCAGGCCCAGCAGCTCCTCGGCCGTGAAGCCCACCATGTTGCAGAAGGCCGGATTCACATAGCTGATGCGGCCCTGCAGGTCGCGCGCGCGCAGGCCCGTGACCAGCGAGTCCTCCATGGCCTTGCGAAAGGCCAGCGCATCGCCCAGGTCGCGCTCGGCACGCAGGCGGCGGCGGTTGTCGCGCACCAGCACGGCGACCACGGAGACCAGGGCGATGGACATCAGCGTCACCAGGGCCGTGAGCACGTTGGGGAACACGCTGGGCGCGCGGTGCCAGCTGTCCATGCGCAGCACCAGGGTGCTGCCGGGCAGGTCCAGCAGCTGCTGCGCCGTGAACATGCGCGTGCCGCGCCAGGAGGCGCCCAGCAGGGCCAGGCGCGTGCCGTCGGGCTCGGTGAAGGACACTTCCTGGGTGCGCGGCAGGTTCTTGCTGACCTGGGTGATCAGCAGGCTTTGCAGGCTGTAGGTGCCGATGACGAAGCCGATGATGTGGCCGCTTTGTGTCAGCGGCAGGCAGACCTCCATCATCTCCGTGCCCAGGCCCTCGGCCAGCAGCTGGAAGTAGCTGGGCGAGTAGGCGGGGCCGTTGAGGCGGCGCGCGTGCGTGCAGGTCAGCACGGCCTCGGGGTGGGTGTTGTTCGTGCGCAGCTGGTCTTCCCACTGCACGTTGCGATAGGGGGTCTCGGCATGGGAGCGGATCTGCAGGCCCGCGTCGCGCCACTCGATGCGCATCAGCTCGCGGCGCACCTGCAGCAGCTCGGCGGCGCGGGTCTTCCATTCGGCGGGCTCGTTGTCGGGCGCGTTCAGCGCCTGCAGGTCCTGCAGGTTGCGGTTGAGCGCTGCGCGTATGTCGGCCACGGCATTGGCCGTGTCGCGCTCCAGCTTGTCCTGGACCTGGGAGGCCTCGTAGCGCCCGGCCAGCCAGACCATGGTGACGAGCATGCTCAGGACCAGGGCGACCAGCAGGCTCCACAGCGACCAGCGGCGCCAGGCCGTGCGCCAGCGGCGCCAGGGCCAGCGGCCTTCGGGCATGGGCGACATCGGTGACATGGCCGGCATGGGCGGCATGGGCGGGTGCGGTGGATTCACAGGACGCGGTGCTCCAGGGCCGGCAGCTGGCGGCGCACATGCGCCAGGCGCTCGCGTGTGATCTCGCCCAACACCACGCCGGCGCCCTCGGCCTGCTGCGCCAGCACCATGCCCCAGGGATCGGCCAGCAGGCTGTGGCCCCAGGTACGGCGGCCGTTTTCATGGTGGCCGCCCTGGGCGGGTGCCAGCAGGTAGGCCTGGTTTTCGATGGCGCGGGCGCGCAGCAGCACTTCCCAGTGCGCCAGCCCCGTGATGTGGGTGAAGGCGGCGGGCACCAGCAGCAGGTCGGCGCCCTGCTCGGCAAGGCGGCGGTACAGCTCGGGAAAACGCAGGTCGTAGCACACGCTCAGACCCAGGCGCCAGGTCTCGCCCTCGCGCGAGGTGATGTCGCAGGTCACGGGCGTGTGGCCCGCCTGGACCACGGCGGCTTCCGTGTAGCGCTCGCGTCCGTTGTCGTAGTGGAACAGGTGGATCTTGTCGTAGCGCGCCACGCATTCGCCCTCGGGCGAGAACACCAGGGAGCTGTTGAGCACGTGGGCGTCGTCATCGGCCACCAGGGGCAGGGTGCCGCCCACGATCCACAGCTGCAGCTCGCGTGCTGCGCGGCGCAGGAAGTCCTGGATGGGGCCTGCGCCGAAGCTCTCGCGGTAGGCCAGCTTGTCGGTGTCGCGCAGGCCCATGGCGCAGAAATATTCGGGCAGGGCCGCGAGTTCGGCCCCCTGGTCGCGCGCCTGGCGCAGCAGTGCCAGCGCCTGGTCGAGGTTGGCGCGCACATCGGGTTCCGACACCATTTGCAGGGCTGCGATTTTCATGGGTTCTCTCCTGAAGAAGCGGGCTCGGTGGCGCCGGAGGGCGTGCTGGCGGGGCTGTTGGCGGCAGGATCGGAAGGTGTCGTGGCCCGGCGCCGCGGCAGGGCCGTGACCTGGGGCTCGTCCCAGCTGCCGTCGATGCGGAATTCCTTGGTGGCCGCCGCGATCAGCGGGCCGCGCAGCAGCACCTGCGCCAGGAAGCTGCCCAGGCCGACCACGGGGTTGATGGCCGTGGCCACCAGGGAGGCCGTCATGGCATTGATCTCGGGCACCACCACCACATGCAGATTCTGCGTCTCCTGGACCAGGTCGGCCGTGCCCTCCATCAGCACGGCGGCGTTGACGCCTTTCATCTGCATGTTGTTGGTGCGCGCCACGCCGTCGGTGATCTGCACGTCGCCGCGCATGAAGTCGAAGGCGAAGCCGTTGCTGAATACATCGCGGAAATCCAGGGTCAGCCGGCGGGGCAGCGCCTGCAGGCTGAGCACGCTCAGCAGCTTGGCCAGGCCCGGCTCGGCCTTGAGGAACTGGCCGGTCTGCACATCCAGGTGCATGGAGCCAGAGAGGCTGCGGAAGTCGGGCGTGATGGGCGAGCCCGTCCAGCCCGCCGAGCCCTGCAGCACGCCCTTGCCGTTGCCCACCACGCCGGGCATGTCAAAGCGCGTGAGCAGCTTGCCCACGTCGCGCAGGTCCAGCTGGAACTGCAACTGGCTGCGCCCCGGGTGTTCGGACTGGCCCTGGGGCAGGCGCCACTGGCCGCTGGCCGTCAGCGTGGCCTCGGGCGTGGCGATGTTGAAGCGCGACAACTGCCATTCGCGCGCCGCCGCATCGCCGGGAACGGGGCGGTTGCGGGCCTCCACTTCCAGGCGGCCCAGGGCGTGGCCTGACAGGTGCATGTCGTCCACCACGATCTGCAGGGCCGGCAGCTGGCGCGGCCCCTCGCTGAACAGGGCGTCCACACGGTCGGATTTGGCCTCGGGCACCGTCAGGCGTGACAGCCGGGCCACCAGCTGCCCTTCGGGCTGGGCATCCGTGCCTTCGCGAAAGCCCACGTAGCCGTCAAGCTCCTGGGAGGCGAGGTTGCTGTGCCACGAGCCGCCATCGCGCGAGATGCCCGCCACCACGTCGTGCAGCTGCCGCCCCTTGGCCTGCAGCTGCTTGACGCGCAGGGTCAGCCGGTCGGGGAGGTATTCGCGCGCAGGGTCCGCGGCATCGGCGGGCTCCGGCTTGGCGCCGCTGGACTGCGGCGCCAGTGCCAGCCAGTCGTCGAGATTGAAGAGAGGCAGCTGCACATGGGCCTGCACGCCCTGGCCCGAAGTGGAAGCCGTGCCCGCTTCCTGGCCGATGAGGATGCTGCCGTGCAGCACACGGCTGTGCTTGCCGCTGATGTCGCGCTCATAGAACACCGAGCCCGTATCGCCCAGTTGCACGCTGATCTGGTCGCGCAGCGGGGCATCGGGAGAGGTGAAGCTGGCGGGTGCTAGCTGGTGGCTCACGTTCAGTGGCTGGATGGACTCCGCCGCCTTGCCCAGCGGGGCGGGCAGGTTGATGCGCATGCCTTGCAGGCTGGACTGGACCTGGATTTCGGGTGTTCCGCGCCGCACCTTCAGCAGCAGGGAATAGGGCGACTGGCCTTCGGCATGGCGGGCCAGGTCGGCCACCCAGCCCAGTTCCCTGGCTTCGCGCAGCCCCTGTGCCGTGGCCGTGCCCTGCACGCGCACCTTGACGGACGATTCGGTGGCCGGCGCATTGCGCGCCAGCGCCTGCATGCCGCCATCGGCGCGCAGCTCACCGCCCAGCGCGCGCGCCTGCAGGCCGGCCAGCGAGAAGCCGGTTTCGGAGAACTTGACGGCCCCGCGCAGCTGGCTCAGATGGGGCGTCTGATCATCGAGCTGCAGGGAGTTGCCCGCCAGCGTGACCTGTCCAGACACCTTGCTGCGGTCCAGGTGGTCGATGGGCAATTGCAGCTGCAGGGCCAGTTGCGCGGCGCCCGTGGCCTCGCTCCCGTCCAGCACGTGCCCGGTCAGCGCCGACAGGGCCGAGGTCTTGACCACGCCCAGCATGTCGGCCAGCGGGCCCTGGCCCTTGGCGGTCACGGCCACCTCGGTGTGGCCCAGGTTGGGAATGCTGGCCTGGATGTCGCGCATCTGCAGCTGCGGGTAGCCCGCGAACTCGCCGCGTGCATTGCGCACGGCCATCGACGAGCGGTCGAAGACCAGCTCGCCCGACAGATCCACCAGGGCCGGCCAGGGCGCCTCGCCATGCGTGAGCAGATGGGGCGGCACATATTCATAGTGCACGTCATGCAGCTTGGCAGCGATATGGAACTCGCCCTGGCTGGGCTTTTCGGCCGGCACGTGGTCCAGGTGGCCGCGCACCTTGAAGTTCACCGTGCTTGCGCGCCCGGCGTGGATGGCCTCTCGCACGTAGTGGCGCGCATCGGCGGGGATTTCCAGCGGCAGGTAGCGGTGCACGCGCGTGCCGTCTGCGTTGCGCAACTGGCCCTGCAGGTCCAGCACGCCCGGAAAGCGCGGGTGCTTGTCGCTGCCGTCGCCGGTGTGCCATTGCGCACGGGCCTCGCCCTCGGTGTCATCGTTGGCAAAGCGCAGGTTGGGCACCTGCACGCTGATGGCCTGTCCGCGCAACTGCCAGCGCAGGCTGGCCTGCAGGCGGTGCAGCGGGATCTCGGGTTCCTCGAAGACGCCAGGAAAGGACAGCGCAGCCGGCTGCTGCCCCGTGCCCTCCATCTCCAGCTGGGCCTGTCCGCCGTCCTGGTCCAGCGAGAAGCGCGCGTTCAGGCCCTTGATGCCGGGCATGCCCGGCTTAGTGGGGCCTTCGGACGATGCCACGCCGTCGATCGACAGCTGCTGCAGCTCGCCGCTGGCCTTGTACTGCTGCACAGCCTGCAGCGGGCCGCGCCAGCTTCCCTGGAACTGGCGCAGCTGGCCGGTCGGGGCCATATCGGCCAGATGGCGCTGCAGCTGCTCGGGCAGCGGCAGGCGTTGGCCCAGCTGGGCGAGGATGGCCAGGTCAATGCCATCGGCCTGGAACTCGCCCTGCTCACCCAGCGTCCCCTGAGTGCTGGCGCCCGCAGGGTTGTAGCGCGCGCGCAGGTTGCCGGCAGGCCAGTGCAGGCCGTCACCCGTGGAGAACTCCAGGTTCTGCGCGGCGAAGCGCCAGCCGTCCTGGTGCTGCACGCTCAGCCGGCCCGTCAGCGCCTGCAGTTGCAGCGGCTCCAGGTTTTCGCGCCACTGCAGTTGCAGGGCATTCACCGCCACATCGGCCATGGCACCCACGGGCTGGCCCTGGCGCAGGTCGATCCAGGCGCGCAGTGCGCCCCGGCCCTGCTGCAGGCGCAGGTCGGACGTATCCATGTACTGCCCGAGCCGGGACAGGTCGATCTGCGTGAACATCGCATGGGCCTGTCCGCTCCAGCGCTGCCAGTTGCCTTCGTGCGTGGACAGCAGCGGCTCGCGGAACAGGCCGGCGAGCATGAAGCGCTCGCCCCAGCCTTCGGGCGGCGTGGCATCCAGGCGCATTCCGTGGCTCCAGCCCTTGTTGCGCAGCACCAGGTCCACATCGCGCAAGGCCAGCGGCGGTGCCTGGCGCAGTTCGTCCACCCACAGCAGGCTGCCGCCGCGCAGGGCCAGCTCGGTCTGGGAAAACAGCCAGTCGGCGGCGGCATTGTCCCCGCCCGATGAAGGGCTGATCTCGATGCCGGCCACGAAGACACGGCCATCGGCCGCGCGGCGGACCACGAGTTCGGGGCGGTCGATATAGATCTGCTCCACGCCCAGGCGCATCAGCGAGCGGGCCGAAACGGCCACCACCACGCTGGGCAGGCGCAGGGCGTCCGCGGAGTGTTCTGGGTCTTCGACCACCACGTCGCCCAGCTCGAACCGGGGGACCAGTCCCTCGCTGCGGGCCGTGATGCTGCCTATGCGCACGGGTAGGCCCAGCGTGCGTGAGGCCAGGGATTCCAGCTGAGGACGCCATTCGCCGATTCGCGGCACAATCCAGCCATGGAGCACCCCCCACACGGAGCCCAGGACCAGCCAGAAGGCCAGGACCAGCCCCAGTGACCACCGCGCAAGGCCGGCCATCCAACGGGTCAGGCGTGTGGGGTGCGGTTTCGGTTCGATCATCGGCGGCATCAGCTATGACGGGAATTATGACCGGCACCCTCAGGGGCCGGACGGTAACCAAGGGTTGCTGCGATCCCTCTGCGCGTGAGTGGCCGCTTCTTTCGCGTTCCGTATGCAATCCTCAGAGCACGCAATGGCAGACACGGCCTTGAATGTCCCCGCACAGGCCGCCTATTCCCGTTTCCACCAACGGCTGCATCGTCGCTATGGCGACGAGTTGAGCCTGTTGCCGCCGGGCCCGCCCGAGCGCGCCTCCATGGAGCAGGCCCTGGCGGCGCTGCTGGAGCGCGGGCTGGACCTGTCGGCCGCGCTGCGCGTGCTGCGCCAGCTGGTCATGGAGCGCACCATGGTGCTCGACTGCGAGCAGCAGGCGCCGCTGGCCGTGGTCACGCGGGCCGTGACCGAGCTGGCCGAGCTGGCGCTGGAGCGCGCCTGCATCCAGGTGCGCGCCGAACTCGATGCGCGCCATGGCGCACCGCAAGGCCCCGAGGGCCGGCCCGTGCAGCTGTGGATCATCGGCATGGGCAAGCTGGGCGCGCGCGAGCTCAATGTCTCCAGCGACATCGACCTGATCTACGTCTACGAGCAGGACGGCGACACGGCCGGCCTGCCTGACGGGCGCGGCGTTCTCTCCAACCATGAGTACTTCGCACGCGTTGTCAAAGGCATCTATGGCCTGATCGGCGACACCACCGAGCACGGATTCGTGTTCCGCGTGGACTTGGCGCTGCGGCCCAACGGCAACTCGGGGCCGTCGGCTGTCTCGCTGGCCTCGCTGGAAGAGTATCTGCAGACCCATGGCCGCGAGTGGGAGCGCTTCGCCTGGCTCAAGAGCCGGGTGGTGGCGCCCATGGACAGCGTGCGCTCCACGCAGGTGCAGGCGCTGCGCGCCGTGGTCCTGCCCTTCGTCTTTCGCCGCTATCTGGATTACGCGGTCTTCGATGCGCTGCGTTCGCTGCACCGCCAGATCCGCGAGCATGCGGCGCGGCGCAGCGCGGGCCATCCCGGCCGCTCCAATGACGTCAAGCTCTCGCGCGGCGGTATCCGCGAGATCGAATTCACCGTGCAATTGCTGCAGGTGGTGCGTGGCGGCCAGTTCCCCGAGCTGCGCTGCCGCCCCACGCTGGAGGCGCTGGGGCGCCTGGCGCGCGCCGGCCTCATGAGCCAGGAAGTGGCCGACGCCCTGGGCGCGGCCTATACCTTTTTGCGCCGTGTCGAGCACCGCATCCAGTACCTGGACGACCAGCAGACCCATGTGCTGCCCACGCGCGATGACGACCTCGAATGGATTGCGCGCACCATGGGCTTTGCCGATACCTGCGCCTTCCTGCACCAGTTCGACGCCCACCGCGAAAAGGTGGCCGAGGAGTTCGACACCCTGCTCGGCGGCTCGGCCCCGCCGCAATGCAGCGCGGGCCGCTGCAACGGCGCCCGCAGCCCTGCCCAGGGAGGAACGCCGCGCGAGATCGATGGACTCATGGAGCAGTTGCCGCCCGCCCTGGCCGCCCACGTGGCCGACTGGCGCGGCAACGCCCGCATCGCCAACCTGCGCGACGAGGCGCGCAGCCGGCTGTTCCGCCTTGTACAGCGCACGGCGCAATGGGTGGCCGAGCGCAGCGTGCCCGAAGACGCCGCAGTGCGCTTTCTGAACTGGCTGGAGCCGCTGCTGCGCCGCGAAAGCTATCTGGCCCTGCTGCTGGAGCGCCCTGCCGTGCACGAGCGGCTGCTGGACCTGCTGGGCGCGGCGCGCTGGCCCGCGCGCTATCTGCAGCAGCACCCGGGCGTGATCGACGAGCTGGCCAACGACGCCATGCTGGGCGAGCGCTTCTCTCCCATGGATTTCGAGCATGAGCTGGCCCTGCGCCTGGCCGCGCTGCAGACCACGGGCGAGGACGACGACGAAACCCTGCTGAACTTGCTGCGCCGCGCCCACCATGCCGAGGTCTTTCGCACGCTGGCGCGTGATATCGAGGGCCGCATCACGGTCGAGCAGGTGGCGGACGACCTCAGTGCGCTGGCCGACTGCGTGCTGCGCGTGACGGCCAGCTGGTGCTGGAGCCGGCTCAAGAACCGCCACCGCGAGTCGCCGCAGTTCGCCATCATTGGCTACGGCAAGCTCGGCGGCAAGGAACTGGGCTACGGCAGCGACCTGGACATCGTCTTCGTCTTCGATGACGACGACGAGCACGCCTCCGAGATCTATGCCGCCTTTGTGCGCAAGCTCATCAACTGGCTGGCCGTCAAGACGGGCGAGGGCGATCTGTTCGAGATCGACACTGCGCTGCGCCCCAATGGGAACTCCGGCCTGCTGGTGACCAGCTTTGCCTCCTATGCCAACTACCAGCAGCAGCGCGGCAGCAACACGGCATGGACCTGGGAGCACCAGGCCATGACGCGGGCGCGCTTCGTGCTGGGCAGCGACGATCTGCAGGCCCGCTTCGACGCCGTGCGCGAGGCCGTGATCACCGCACCGCGCGACGCTGCGGCCCTGCGCGACGAGATCGTGGCCATGCGCGAACGCGTTCGCACTGCGCATCCGGTGCGCGGCGGCCTCTTCGACGTCAAGCACAGCCCCGGCGGCATGGTCGATGTGGAGTTCGCCGTCCAGTACCTGGTTCTCTCGCAATCGGCCCTGCATCCGGGGCTGATGGCCAATCTGGGCAACATCGCGCTGCTGCAGCGTGCGGAAGAGGCGGGCCTGCTGCCTGCAGGCGTGGGCCAGCAGGCCGCCCGGGCCTACCGTGAACTGCGCCGCCTGCAGCACGTGGCGCGGCTGGACGAGCGGACGGCCCAATTGGTGCCGGGCCAGGCCGAGCCGCTCAGTGCGCCGGTCAAGGCCCTGTGGGAAGCGGTTTTCACGGGGGCCGCTCTGGTGTGAGGATGCGGGGAGGGAAGGTGGTCGGCCCTGGCCGACGCCCTCCCGTCAGCATCCATCGAACACGGCCTACAGCAGAATGACGCTCCTCGTCAAAATGTTACATTTTTCCCGCCCCCGACCCCTGGAACTTCTGCAAAAGTAGCTCATCTATTGGACAGGTTGACGAGAGAGGGTATCCAGACCGAATTTCACGTTGCGAAGCCTCTGGGGCCACAGTCCTGAACTGTTCCGCCCGAAGCGCTTCTCCTCCCTCCCTCTCTTTATTCGTTTCGGGATGCTTCGCAACTTTTTTATGCCAGCAAAAAGGCCACCCATCGGGTGGCCTTTTTTGTTGCCGCTGCAACTGCAGTTGTCGTTGCGGGGGTGACCCGTTTTCAGGGCTGGGGCGGGCGTGTGGCCGCAAAGCTGGCGCGTTCCGCCAGCTTGGCCTGCAAGGTGGCCAGATTGGGGTGGTCGGCGCGCCAGTCCAGTTCGGGAAAGCGAAAGTCCAGCCAGCCCAGGGCACAGCCCACGCACACGTCGGCCAGGGTGAAGTGGATGCCGCAGCAATAGGGCTTGTCGCCCAGGCCCTGGGACATTACGTTCAGTGCGGCGCGCACCTTGGCCAGCTGGCGGTCTATCCAGGCCTGGCAACGCTGCTCTTCGCTGCGGCCATCCCAGGTGGCTTCGAGGCGGGCCAGCGCTCCGGCGTCCAGCACGCCATCGGCCAGGGCTTCCCAGGTCTTGATCTCGGCACGCTCGCGGCCTGTGCCGGGGATCAGCTTGCCTACCGGGGAAAGTGTGTCCAGATATTCGACGATCACGCGCGAGTCGAACATGGCATCGCTGCCGTCCATGACCAGGCGCGGCACCTTGCCCAGCGGGTTGCCGGTGCCCGGCGACAGCTCGCGGCTCCAGGGGTTTTCCTCGACGAACTGATAGTCGAGCCTTTTCTCGGCCAGTACGACGCGTACCTTGCGTACGTAGGCGCTGGTGGAGGAACCTATCAGTTTCATGGCTGTTTTCCGTGGCGAAGAGGCGGCCCATGGGCGGGCAGCCGATTCTATGCGCTGCCCGGCGATCTCCCCCTACAGCCCCCGTTTTTGCCGCGCGCACCTACAATCACGGCCCATGAATCTGCCGCACATCTCCGCCCTGTCCCCGCTCGACGGCCGCTACGCCGCCAAACTGTCTCCTCTGCGCCCGATCATGAGCGAGATGGGATACATGCACCGCCGCGTGCAGGTGGAGGTGACCTGGTTCATCGCCCTGTCGGACGCCGGCTTTGCCGAGTTCAAGCCCCTGACCGAAGGCGCCCGCGTCTATCTGCAGGATCTGGTGAAGAACTTCTCCGAGGCCGATGCCGTGGCCATCAAGGACATCGAAAAGACCACCAACCACGACGTCAAGGCCGTGGAGTACTGGATCAAGGGCAAGTTCGACGGCCGTCCCGAACTGCTCAAGGCCGCCGAATTCGTGCATTTCGCCTGCACCAGCGAAGACATCAACAACACCAGCCATGCGCTGCAACTGCGCGCCGGTCGTGACAGCGTGCTGCTGCCGGCCTTGACGGGCATCACCGCCAAGCTGCGCGAGATGGCCCACGCCTACGCGGCCGTTCCCATGCTCAGCCGCACGCACGGCCAGACCGCCAGCCCCACCACCGTGGGCAAGGAAATCGCCAACGTGCTGGTGCGCCTGGAAAAGGCCTCTGCCCGCATCGCCGAGGTCAAGCTCCTGGCCAAGATGAATGGCGCCGTCGGCAACTACAACGCCCATCTGTCGGCCTGGCCCGAGTTCGACTGGGAAGCCTTCAGCAAGAAGGTGATCGAGTCGCCCGAGCCCCAGGGCCTGGGCCTGAGCTTCCAGCCCTACTCGATCCAGATCGAGCCGCATGACTACATGGCCGAGCTGTTCGACGCCATCGCGCGCGCCAACACCATCCTCATCGACTTCTCGCGCGATGTCTGGGGCTATGTATCCCTGGGCTACTTCAAGCAGCGCCTGAAGGCCGGCGAGATCGGCTCGTCCACCATGCCGCACAAGGTCAACCCCATCGACTTCGAGAATGCCGAAGGCAACCTGGGCCTGGCCAACGCCCTGCTCAAGCACCTGGCCGAAAAGCTGCCCATCTCGCGCTGGCAGCGCGACCTGACCGACTCCACCGTGCTGCGCAACATCGGCGTGGCCATGGGCTATGCCACGCTGGCCTACAGCTCGCTGATGACGGGCCTGAACAAGCTCGAACTCAACGAAGAGCGCCTGCAGGAAGACCTGGATCACGCCTGGGAAGTCCTGGCCGAGCCCATCCAGACCGTCATGCGCCGCTACGGCGTGCAGGGCGCCTACGAAAAGCTCAAGGAAGTCACGCGCGGCAAGACCGTGCAGGCCGAAGACCTGCACCGCCTGATCAACGGCCTGGAAATCCCCCAGGCCGACAAGGATCGCCTGCTGGCCATGACGCCTGCCTCCTATGTGGGCAAGGCGGCCGAGCTGGCCCGCCGCGTCTGAGTTGATGCAGGTGATCCCAGGGTCCGAAACTGCCCTGCGCTCCAACAATTTCGATGCATTCAGGCTGCTGGCAGCCCTGCTGGTCATTTGGAGCCACCAGTTCGCGGTCCTTGGGCGGCCTATCCCGAAGCTGCTTTACGACGAGCCCGGAGCAGTCGGCGTTGTCGTTTTTTTGCCATCAGCGGCTATCTGGTGATGCTGTCCTGGCTGGCAGATCCACACCTGGGCCGATTCGCGATGCGCAGGGTGTTGCGCATTTGGCCGGGCTTGACTGCTGCCGTGGCCTTGTGTGCGCTGGCACTGGGGCCGCTGGTGAGTTTGCTGTCCTTGGATGCGTATTTCGCGCATCCGCTGACCTGGAGCTATTTCAGCAATCTCTGGCTGCAGACGCGATATGAGCTGCCTGGCGTATTTGAGACGAATGTGCTGCGCACAGCAGTCAACGGCCCGCTGTGGACCATTCCTCTGGAGGTCAGCTGCTATGTGGCGCTGGCCGCGGCGGGCGCTCTGGGCCTGCTGCGTTGGCGTCATACCGCACCCTTGATCTTTGTGGCATTGATGGTGGCACTATGGCGGCGCTACAGCATCGCTCCCGGTGAGCCCATGCCTGAATGGTCGTTCGCGCTGCAGTATGCGATGGTGTTCTCGCTCGGCGCCACGCTGGCATGCTGGCGCCATCTCTGGATCTCCCGGCGGATGCTGGCCCTTGCCTTATTGCTGGCTGGCTGCGTGCTGCTGCATGCCAAAGGACCTCTGATCCTGGTGCTGCAAGCGCCTTTGCTGGCAATGGCCGTGCTCGCGGTGATGCTGGGCTCCGCCAGCACACCCCTGCTGCGACAAGCTGGTCGCTTTGGTGATTTGTCTTACGGCCTGTACATTTACGCCTTTCCCGTTCAACAGACAGTGGTCTGGTACTTTTCAGGCCGGATCGGTTTTGGTGCGGCGCTGGCCTGCAGTCTTGTGGGGGCTGGCCTATTGGCGATGCTGTCCTGGCACCTTGTTGAAAAGAAGGCGCTGGCCTTCAAGCCACGCAAGCCGACTGCCTCCTCCTCCCTCCATATTCCTGCGCATCTGTCCTCCTGAAGGCCATGCGCTGTCCCTGATTTTCTCATGGCCCTCAAATCCACCATCTTCAAGGCGAACCTGTCCATCGCCGACATCGACCACGGCTACTACGCCGACCATGCGCTGACCCTGGCGCGCCATCCCAGCGAGACGGACGAACGCATGATGGTGCGCCTGGTGGCCCTGGCCCTCAACGCACACCAGCTCAATGACATGTGCAAGGGCGACGGCACGCTGGCGTTTGGTGCAGGCCTGTCCGATCCCGAAGACCCCGATGTCTCGCTGACCGACTTCACGGGCGCCAAGCGCCTGTGGATCGAGGTCGGCCAGCCCGAAGAAAAGCCCATCGCCAAGGCCTGCAACAAATCCGATGCGGTGGTGCTCTACGCCTTCCACCATGCGGCCGAGGTCTGGTGGAAGGGCCTGGAGGGCAAGCTGGCGCGGCTGAGCAAGCTGCAGGTCTGGCGCATTCCCTCCGAAACATCCCAATCCCTGGCGGAACTGGCCGAGCGCAGCATGCAGCTGCAGGCCACCATCCAGGAAGGCGCGCTGACGCTCAGCAGCAACCTGGGCACGGTCTTCATCGAGCCGCTGCGCTGGAAGTAAACGGGCTCCCGCTCAAGTCCACGTTTCAACCCGGCAACTGCATCCGGACGGCCTGGGCGAAGGACTCCACGGTCCAGCCCGCGCCCAGCAGCATGCGGCGCGTGGACAGGCGGTCCATGACATCGTCCGGCACATTGCGGCCCAGATGGATGAGCGACTTGCTGTCCGCAATGCCCACATATCGGCCGTCATAGCTTCGCGCCAGATGGTTCCACAGGCCGTGGGCGCCCGGCGACTGGCGTGCGCCGCTGACCAGGCAGGTGCCTTTGTCCAGCACGCTGCGATACACGGTGCTGGCAATGCCGCGCCGCTGGTAGTCCGGAGCAAAGCGCGAATGCGGCGAGCGCACGCGGCGGTCGGTGCGCTTGTCCACCTCGACCAGGCGATTGAACACCGTGTAGCCGGCCAGGCAGCGCCGCTCCATGTCTTCCACGTAGGCAAACCATTCGCCGTCGGCTTCACGCCAGTGCAGCTGGAACTGCGGGTCGTGCAACGGGCGGCGCTCCAGGCCATGGAGCTTGTTGCCGGGCTGGTACAGGCGCTCGTGAATGGCTTCGAGCTCGCCCTCCACCAGCGGCTGCATCACGTCGATGCGCAGCTCGGTGACGTGGCGTGGCGCGCAGCGGGGCAGGGCGCGCTGCGCCACGGTATCGCTCAGATGGCGCAAGAGCGTGGAAAAAGAGGTGTCGGCAAAAGAGGGCCCGGCTGGGGCAAGGGCTAGACAGGTCACGGCAGGGCTCGCTTCGTCGGCTGGCCGTCGGCTGGCCTTGAGGCCGGGCAGACGCGTGAAAATCCAACCGCCTTCAGCCCAGGGATGAAGGCGGCGCAAGAAGAGCGGATTCAGTGAAGCGACGCTGCCCGGTTCCGCGCAGGGCAGCGCATCAAGACCGTGCGGCCTGTCGGGGGCCGATGTTCAGCCGTGCCGCATCACGCTCGCGCAGGCGCGTGGCTGTGGCGGGCCAGGCCTTGCCGGCCGGCACGCGCGTCTCGCCCGCATCACGTGCCGTGAGGCGCAAGCAAAGGCGGAGGTGGCTGGGGCGGTAAGCGGCGGTCTGCAGCATGGCGGCCGATGTTAGGCCGTCTGGAACATCGCACTGGTCCGGTGCGGTATCCGGCAGATCAGCTGGCAATCAACCAGCAATCAGCCAGAGTCACGCGATGTGTCCGTGCGCTCGGCCGCACGTTCTGCATAGCGGGTGAAACGCCAGGAGTCGCCCTCTGCCGTGATCCTGCGCCAGACCATCCGCTTTTGTGCCGGCTCCATCGCGGTCCACAGCTGCACTTCGTCAAAGCTGCGGCCGCAGCCCTTGCATCTTTCGTCGCCCTGGCTGGTGGAGCAGATGGCGATGCAGGGCGTATCGGGCGTGGTGTCGTACCAGGCCAGCCAGGCCGCCATGGCGTGCGAGGGAAAGCCCTCAACCTGTACTTCGCTCTCATGCCAGAAGATCATCAGCGCGTACACCTCGGCCAGGGCTCGTACTTCGGGCTGCAGCAGCACGCCGTCCGGGGACGGATGGCGCTCACGCCAGTAGTTGATGGCGGCTTCGATGTCGGTGATGTGCAGTGCGGTCATGGACGGTCAGGGGGAAGGGACAGCGATGATAAGACGCCTGCCCGCGCACGGTCGGGCACGGCTGCAACACTCCGTTGGTTCAAGGGTTGCTATGGATAGTGAAGCATTTGAGGTAGGCAGATGAATGGTCTGGGGGATGCGCGACTTGTGCTTCCCGTGGAAATGAAGGGTTTTTTCACTTGCGTGCCGTGGCGGCTTTGTGTTGCAATCCACAGGTTCGAAGGGGAGTAGCTCTCTGCCGGCGTGGGTGGTTTTTGCAAAGCCACCGTGCCGGCATCGGAATGGTCGTCAATACGAAGCGCAAGCTTCCGGCCTTCCGGGTTGCGGTGCATACCGCAGCCGAGCAAGACCTTTGATGGACCTGATGACGGTCGATCAATGTGTTCTCCCCTGAGCCAGGCATGTCCTTGCCCGGGTAGGCGCTGCGGCGTTGCATCGGTCTTTCTGTGCCGGTGGGTGTTTCTCCAGGAGGGAGGAGTTCTCGCCGGCCTTACTCAACAGCGAGGACCTTATGGACTTGGACTTTCTGACTCACGCCCCGTTCTGGGTGGCCCTGGGCCAAATCATCATCATCGACATCCTGCTGGGCGGCGACAACGCGGTCGTGATCGCGCTGGCCTGCCGCAAGCTGCCGCCCGAGCAACGCAAGAAGGGCATCATCTGGGGCACGGCGGGTGCCATCATCCTGCGCGTCATCCTGATCGCCTTCGCGATGACATTGCTGGCGCTGCCCTTCCTGAAGTTCGTCGGCGCACTGCTGCTGGTGTGGATCGGCATCAAGCTGATTGCCCCTGATGAAGACGGCCACGACAACATCCAGGGCAGCGATAAGCTGCTGGCCGCCATCAAGACCATCATCGTTGCCGACCTGGTGATGAGCGTGGACAACGTGATCGCCATCGCCGGCGCTGCCCAGAGCTCGGGCGAGCACCAGATGCTGCTGGTCGTGCTGGGCCTGTTGATCTCCATCCCCATCATCGTCTGGGGCTCGCAGCTCGTGATCAAGCTGATGGAGCGCTTCCCCATCATCATCGTGGCCGGCGGCATGCTGCTGGGCTGGATTGCCGGCGGCATGCTGGTCACCGACCCCGTCTTCGCCAATACGGAGAAGTGGGACTGGATGGTCAAGCTGCCCCAGACCGACATGCTCAAGTACGGTGCCAGCGTGTTCGGAGCCCTGCTGGTGCTGGCACTGGGCAAGTACATCGCTTCGCGCCGTCCTGCTCCCAAGGCCGGTGCCCACGGAGCCTGATCCGCTGAAAAGTTGAGGTGGGCGCCGGGTTGGCCCGATGGGCCGCCCGCGCCGATTCGCGACAATCCATGGCAAGGGCGGCCTCGGCCGCCTGCCTCCCCCTCTCCCGCAAACCCAGTTCGACAAGGACTTGCTTTGAACCCCATCATCGTCTACGTGGATGACGCTTCCTACGCTCTGCCTCTGGTACAGGCCCTGGCCGCCTCGCCGCAGGCCCAGGCCTCGCACTGGCTGCTGGTGGCCTGCGCACCGCGCATTACCCACCGGGTCAGCAAATGGGTGAGCCACAGCGCGCGCGAAAGCTGGCGCGGCAAGTGGGCGGACAAGCTGTTCGCCCAATTGCTGCCGGTGTTCGGTGACAGCGCTGGCAGGATCACGCCGGTGCTGGCCAAGGGCCCGCTGGCCGAACTGGTGGCCCAGCTCCAGCAGGAGCACGGCACGGCCCAGATCGTCGATGCACGCCGCCCCAAGCAGGAAGCTACGGCTCCCGCCGTGGCGCCTGCCGCCCCGCTGGGCCGGCGCTGGAATCTTCCGGGAACGCTGGCGGCCATCGGCGCGCTGATGGGCTTGGTGTTCGAGGAAGCGATGATCTAAAGGCTGGCGTCTGCCTGGCCGCTCTGGTCAGGCGATCACTTTCAGGGCGGCATCCCGAAAAACGGGATGCCGTTTTTCATGGGGCTCTCCGGTACACGGTTTCCAGTGCGCCGCCTCAACCCGGATCTGCCGGCTGCTGCTATGCTGCCCGCATGAAAATCCTGATCAAATGGCTGCTCAGCGCCGGTGCCCTGCTGGTCGTGGCCTATCTTTATGGTGGCGTGCAGGTCAACAGCTTCAGCTCGGCCATGATCGCGGCGCTGGTCATCGGCCTGCTCAATGCGGTGCTGCGCCCCATCCTCGTGGTGCTGACGCTGCCCGTGACCATCGTGACGGTCGGGCTGTTTCTCTTCGTGGTCAACGGACTGATGTTCTGGGCAGCCTCAGGCCTGCTCAGCGGCTTTCACGTCGCGGGCTTCTGGGCGGCCATGCTAGGCGCGCTCATCTACTCGCTGCTGGGCCTGGCCATCGAATCACTTCTCGCGCGCCTGTTCCCTTAGCAGCTCCTCCACGGCACGCAGCCGCGTGTCCACGATGGAGGCTTCAATGAAATCCACCTTGGGCCCGCCCTTGCGGGCCAGGTCCTGCGCGGCCTTGAAACGGTCGACTGCCGCCGCGTAGTCGTAGTGCGCGACCTGGGCCTCGGCCTCGGCGCGCAGCGCGCGCAACTCCTGGCCCTGGGCGCGCTGCACCTGGGCCAGCAACTGCCAGGCGCTGGCATCACGCGGGTGGTCCGTCACCCAGGTCTGCAGCGGGCCCGCCATGCTGGCGGCGCCTTGCTCGCGCAGCAGGATCTGTGTGCGCATCAGCAATTCCGGCCTGCGCACGGCGCGGTTTTCGACCACATTGACGGTGGCCAGGCTGGGGCCGCTCTCCGTTGTCTTGGCGGGGATGGATTCCGTGGGATTAGCTTGGGCAGGCGCAGCTGCCGGCAGGTAGAGCGGTGGCAACGCCTGCAACGCGGCACCGGGCTTGCCGGCCGTCAGCTCCAGTTCGGCCTGCAGCAGCTTGGCCTGCCGCTGGGCACTGGCATCTGCGGCGGTTGCCACTTGAAGGCGCCCGGACATTTCCCGCGCCTCGGCCCAATCGCGCAATTGCACGGCGCTCAGCGTGGCGGCATATAGCTGCGCCACCTGCTGGGTTTGGGTTTGGCTGCCAAAGCTGGTGGAGCGCGGCTGCTCGGCCCACTGGCGCAGCACATCCACGCCGGGGCGCGACAGCACGCGGGCCCGTGCGGCCATCATCACGTGTTCCAGGGATGGTGCTGGCGCAGGCGCAACGCCACGCGGCAGGCGCGAATGCATGTCGGCCATGCGTTCCGTGGTCAGCGGATGGCTGCGCAGATAGGGCCAGCTGCCGTTGTCATTCAGGCGGTTGGCCTGCTGCAGCTTGTCGAACATGGTCACAAAGCCCTGCGGCGCGAAACCTGCCGGCGCCATCAGCCCGTAGCCCATGCGGTCGGCCTCGCGCTCCATGTCGCGCGAAAAATTCAACTGGTTCTGCACGGCCAGCGCCTGGCCGCCCATCATCATGGCCATGGCGGCATCGGGGCTGCGGCTGGCGGCCAGGGCGCCCAGAATCATCGAGCCGATCATCAGCGGCGTCTGCTTGCCCTGCTGGGCAATGAGTCGCGCAATATGGCGCTGCGTGACGTGGCTCAGCTCGTGTGCCAGCACCGATGCGAGCTCGTCGCGTGTGCTCACCACGCCGATCAGGCCCAGGTGCACCCCCAGATAGCCGCCGGGCAGCGCAAAGGCGTTGACCGATCGGTCCCGCCCCAGCAGGATTTCCCAGGCAAAGCGCTCTTCCAGCTCATCCGACAGCTCGCCACGCGTGCGTGCCGCATCGACCAGATGCTGCCAGATGCCTTCCACATATTCCTGCAGTACCGCATCGTCGATGTAGTCCGGATCGCGGTACAGCGAGCGGATGATGCGGTCACCCAGGCGCCGCTCGTCGCTGGTCGTCGTGGCCGCGCCGTCGCCCAGCGTGGGCAGGCGCAACTGGGCCTGTGCGGGGGCATGCGTTGCGATGGTGAGAGAGGCCGCCAGCAACTGCAGGCCGACGGCGATACGTGTCTTCAGGCGTGATGGGCGCATGGGCAGGTAAGAACCAAGGGGCCGGGCCCGTGCATCGGCACGGGGCGGTGAAACACCCCACTATGATGCCTCGGTTCGCCGAACGTTCACGGCAGGACTGACCAGCGTGTCAGGACTGCCGTAGACCGGCCCGTGCATTTTTTGGAGTTGCCATGTCTTCCCTCACCCATTTCGACGCCCAGGGCCAGGCCCACATGGTCGATGTCGGCGCCAAGCCTGCCACCCACCGCATCGCGGTCGCCGAAGGCCGCATCACCATGCAGCCCGCCACCCTGGCCATCATCCAGAGCGGCACCGCCAAGAAGGGCGACGTGCTGGGCATTGCGCGCATCGCCGGCATCATGGCTGCCAAGAAGACCAGTGACCTGATTCCGCTGTGCCATCCGCTGGCGTTGACGCGGGTGGCAGTGGAGTTTGATCCGTTGCTAGATGTATCTTCCGTTCGTTGCGTGGCAACCGTGGAAACGGTAGGACCTACGGGGGTTGAGATGGAGGCCCTGATCGCCGTGCAGGTCGCCCTGCTCACCGTCTATGACATGTGCAAGGCGGTGGACAAGGGCATGGTGATGGAGGGGATCAGGGTGCTGGAAAAGCGCGGAGGGAAGTCGGGGGATTTTGTGGCGTAACCAGCCGCCACTGGCGTGGTCTGGTCAGAATCCGTCTACATGCACGAATGCAATCGGCTGTGCGCTTGCTTTGTCTAGCAAGGCCACCCAGTCCGTGGCGCGGTAGCTCGTGACAGGGAGCCAGAGCAGATTTTCGGAAGATTGCCTGCTTTCAATGACGGCCTTTTCGATCTTGTCTGCATTCACCGGATTTTTCTTCAACAGAAGGTCCAAGGGGTATGCTTTGGACTTGACCTGGGGTACGACGGACGCATAGCTGGTCCACCAATCCGGGCGAAATGCGGGGTCAATGCCTTGCAGCGAAAGTTCCAAGCCTTGCATCATTTCTTCATTATCGACAGGGCCTCTTGTTCCTATTAGCCGTACGCCTCGCCAGGACAGGTCATGCAGCCGATTTTCACCAGTCTTCAGCTTTTCCTTCTGAATATCTGCATATGTGACCACATGCAGGCGATCCACCTCGAATGCCAGATAGACGGGGCGCGCCTGCCACAGGGCATGCAAGCCGTAAATCAGGGCGGCCAGCTGTATCAGTGCAATCAGTCCCAGATCCTGCAACAACTCGCGTCGTGGCTTGGTTGGCGCGTATAGAACGGCAGTCAGCAGAGGGCCGCACACCACATCCACGCAAACTACAAGCCAGAAAAGGGAGCTGCCACCCGCCAGTTCCCTGTAGGGATAAGGGAACCACAGATAAAAAACAAGAAAACCCGCGATGGCAGCAATACTCAGGCTGATCAAAAAATGCAGCAGGGCCGCTCGCAGCGCAAACTTGATTCTAGGCCGAACTTGCATGAATGGTGCTTTGGGTGGGATTATTGGATAATAATATGGTGGAGATCATTCCATCATCAATAAAAAAGGGGGAGTGCCAAGCACTCCCCTTTAGCAGATCGATGGATTCTCTAGAATTAACGGCACTCTGCGGGCGCAAGCTTCATGGGGAGCGTAGCAGCATTGATAAGAGCAACGGCAAAGGGGGATGTAGCGCCAGCGGCACGGCACTTCCACTTGATGCTGTCGTTCGGAGGAGTAAAGGCGCCAGTGCCGACAGGCAGAGCCACTTCGGTACCGACAGGGCCGACATAAGGAATCAGAACCAGCAAATTGGAGCCAGCGGTTTCCACTCGTGTGCTGTAGGGGATGGTGATCTCTCCATTGGCGGGTTCAATACGAAGTGCGGTGCCGACAGCGGTTGTAGTATTCAGATAACCAGCGGGAGCTACTGCAGCCAAGCCCAGCACGTTGTCCGATGTCGTGGGGGGGACATATCCAGAACCATAGCCTTCTGTATCGGCTGCCACAGCACCCTTTGCGGCAATATCCGCAACATTTTGCTTCGCAGCGCCCGCCTGCACCAGACCTTCTGAAACGCGTGCACGCTTGGTGTAGTCCTGGTATGCCGGCAGCGCAACGGCTGCCAAAATGCCGATGATCGCCACAACGATCATCAATTCGATCAAGGTAAAACCTTGCTGGATGGAACGCTTCATGAACTTCTCCTCATAGGGGGTTGATTGCATGCTCTATCGAGCAAGAGCCGTGCCAATTGCGCCTTGAGGCCAAGGTTCGCGCATGTGTATTGTTTGGTTGCAAATTACACGGTTGATCGACATTCTCTGACAAATCGATCCAATTTTGCGTGACATTTTTGTCAAGGATGGTGAGCTTGCCAACGAAGCAACAGCGAACCTTGTCAGTGGATCAAGAGGGTCCCTCACGCCACCAGGAACTGCATCTGCGTGCCTGCCAGCTCCACCGTGTCTCCGTGCTGCAGCGGCATGGCGCGGCGGCCGATTTCCTGGCCGTTGAGCTTGAGGCTGAGGGCGTCACCTTCCAGCTGGGCGAGCACGAAGCCGTGGTGCTTCTGGGTGATGGAGGCGACCGCCACGCCGGGCTTGCCCAGGGTGGTGACGACTTTGACCAAGGGGACTTCGCGGCCAGCGGCGTTGCCGTTGAGCATGCGGATGGCAGCCTGGCGCGTGGCCAAGCCAGCCATCGAAGGCGGCAGTGTGTGGTCGAAGCCTGAGGGCGTCTGGGTGCTGAACTGCGATGGCAGGTCTTCCGCCAAGGGGGCTGGGCGGGTTGCCTCCACTGCTGCGGCAATGGCCGCCAGTGCCGAGCGCGAGGAGGCGCTGACTTGCTGCTGCACGAAACGTATCTTGTACTTGCCGATGTCCAGCAGGTCGCCGTGGTTCAGGGTCTGGCGCAGTATGGGCTGGCCGTTGACATAGGTGCCGTTGGTGCTGCGCAGGTCTTCGATGATGACGGTGCCGTCGACGATGCTGAGGACGGCGTGCTCGCCGCTGACGGCGAGGTTGTCGATCACGATGTCGTTGTAGGGGCGGCGTCCCAGCGTGGTGCGCTCCTTGGTCAGCTGCACTTCCTTGATGACGGCGCCGTCGATGGAGATGACCAGGGTCGGCATGCTCAAAGTTCCTTTGTTATGCCCGGCTTGCACCCATCCACTGGGCGATCCGGAGCTGGGGTGTATCTAAATATTATGTCTGCGGCCTGCGCGCGCAGAGGTCTGCCATCGTATTTGATACAGACTATGGATTGTCTTTTCCTGATTGTTGGATTTGCAATCATTTTTAACAATTGGAACCTGCAAGGGCGGTGCAGGCAAGCGCGTCCATCGGTTGGGATCTGCCGTCGATCGCTGTGTGGGGCTCAATCGAGGGAAGTGCTGGCTGTAGGGGGCGGGCTGGCCTGTATCTCGATCAGCGCTGCGCTGATGTTGTCGTTTCCGCCGGCTTCATTGGCGGCGGCGAGCAGCGAGGTCAGCAAGACGGGCAGCGGGCTGGATTGGGTGAACAGGGCGGCGATGGCTTGGTCATCGAGCATGTCGGTGAGGCCGTCGGAGCACAGCAGGATGCGGTCGCCGGGTTGCAGCGGCCATTCATTGAAATCGGGAGTGACGTCCGGCGTGACGCCCAGGGCCTGGGTGAGCAGGTGGCCCAGGCCGGATTGCCGAGCTTCGTGGTCCTGGATGCGGCCTGCGTCGATTTCTTCCTGGAGCCAGGTGTGGTCTCGGGTCAGGCGCAGCAGTTGACCCTCGCGCCAGCCGTAGGCCCGCGAGTCGCCAAGGTGGGCGAGCATCAGCAGACCTGGCAGCAGGGCTGCGGCAATGATGGTGGTGCCCATGCCGCGGCAGCCCGGTGTTTCCCGGGCAGCCGTAAGAATGGCGGCGTTGGCCAGGTTCAAGGCATTGGCCAGTGACTGCTGCAATTCCTTGCGGGCTTGCGGAGTGTTGGCTGCCGGTGCCTCGGTGGCTACGCTTTGCAGTGCCACTGAGACCAGGCTGATGGCCATGGCGCTGGCGACTTCGCCGGCGTTGTAGCCGCCCATGCCATCGGCCAGCACCGCAATGGGCCAGGGCTGGGCGCTGGGGTGGATGGTGACCGCATCCTCGTTGTTGTCACGGCGCCGGCCCACATCGGTGCGCGCAACCATGGCGCAGTGTTGCGCAGGGACTGCCTGTCGGCAGGGCTGGTCCGGGGTCTTGGGTGCGCTGGGCATGGTGGCGAAGGGCGGGCGCGGCGGTGTTGCCATCAGTCCCTGTGTGCAGATGCAATGGTGAAGCCGGTGCACAGCGTAATTGAAAACAGTGCTCCCAAGTGCCAAGAATGGGCCGGTGTAGCGGCTCGTCAGCTTGACGCCACATCAAGAACGGACCCTCACAAAGCAAAAACGCACTGCCGAGGCAGTGCGTTGTGGAGGTGGCGAGGGGCCGCCGCCTGCGGTGGTATCAGGCCTGTGCCGCGTGCTTGGCGCCGGAGTGCGACTGCAGGAGCTTGCCAATGCCGACGACCAGCACGGCACCAGCGGCAGCCGCCACGTAGTGCAGCCAGGGGTGGCTGATGGCGTAGTCGTGCAGCAGGCGGTCGTTGACGATGGTTTCTCCGCCGACCCAGCCGATCAGGGCAGCGCCCAGCGTGATGATGACGGGGAAGCGCTCCATGAGCTTGATCATCAGCGTGGAGCCGAAGATCACCAGCGGGATGCTGATGGCCAGGCCCAGGATCAGCAGGACCATGTTGCCCTGCGCCGTGGCGGCCACGGCGATCACGTTGTCCAGGCTCATCACCAGGTCGGCGATCAGGATGGTGCGGATGGCGACCATCATGCTGCCGTGACCCTTGGATTCGCCTTCATCATCTTCTTCGCCGGTCAGCAGTTGCAAGCCGATCCACAGCAGCAGACAGCCGCCCACGATCTGCAGGAAGGACAGCTCCAGCAGCTTGGCCGCGACCACGGTCAGGATGATCCGCAGCACCACGGCGGCGCCGGAGCCGAACATGACGGCTTTCTTTTGCTGTGCGGGGGGCAGCGAGCGTGCTGCGAGGGCGATGACGACGGCGTTGTCGCCAGACAGAATGATGTTGATCCAGACGATCTTCAACAGGCCGATCCAGAAATCGGCGCTTTGCAGGTATTCCATGGTTTCTCCACTGTTATGAGTTGAAAAGCGCCAGGGCGGTGGCCTCTGGCGCTTTTTCTTTTTTGGAGTCGTCAGTGTAGGGCGGACTTGCCGCCTTACCGATTCGTAATTCTGCGTAATTTTTTCCTGGGGCGAACCCCAGGATGTCGCGCAGAACCGGTGCCGCTTAGATCAGGCCCTTGAGCAGGCGACCCATTTCGGAAGGATTGCGGGTGATGACGAAACCGCACTCTTCCATGATGGCCAGCTTGGCGTCGGCCGTGTCGGCACCGCCGGAGATCAGCGCGCCGGCGTGGCCCATGCGCTTGCCGGGAGGGGCGGTGACACCAGCGATGAAGCCGACGATCGGCTTCTTCATGTTGTCCTTGCACCAGCGGGCAGCTTCGGCTTCGTCGGGACCGCCGATTTCGCCGATCATGATGACGGCGTCGGTGTCGGGATCGTCGTTGAAGGCCTTCATCACATCGATGTGCTTGAGACCGTTGATCGGGTCACCGCCGATGCCCACGGCCGACGACTGGCCAATGCCCAGTTCGGTCAGCTGTGCCACGGCTTCATAGGTCAGCGTGCCGGAGCGGCTGACCACGCCAATGCGGCCCTTCTTGTGGATGTGGCCGGGCATGATGCCGATCTTGATCTCGTCGGGCGTGATCAGGCCGGGGCAGTTGGGGCCCAGCAGCAGGGTGCGCTTGCCGCCTGCGGCTTCCTTGGCGCGCATCTTGTTGCGCACTTCCAGCATGTCACGGACGGGGATGCCTTCGGTGATGCAGATGGCCAGGTCCAGGTCGGCTTCCACGGCTTCCCAGATCGCGGCGGCAGCGCCTGCGGGGGGAACGTAGATCACGGAGACCGTGGCGCCCGTGCCTTGCGCGGCTTCCTTGACGGAGGCGTAGATTGGCACGTCGAAGATCTTTTCGCCGGCCTTCTTGGGGTTCACACCGGCCACGAAGCAGTTCTTGCCGTTCGCGTATTCAATGCACTTTTCAGTGTGGAACTGGCCCGTCTTGCCCGTGATGCCTTGGGTGATGACCTTGGTGTCTTTGTTGATGTAGATCGACATGGTGTTTTCTCCGGGCCTGCTTACTTGACGGCTTCGACGATCTTGGTGGCCGCTTCGGCCATCGTGTCGGCGCTGATGATGGGCAGGCCGGACTCGGCCAGCATCTTCTTGCCCAGTTCTTCGTTCGTGCCCTTCATGCGCACGACCAGGGGCACTTGCAGGTTCACGGCCTTGCAGGCAGTGATCACGCCAGTGGCGATGGTGTCGCACTTCATGATGCCGCCGAAGATGTTGACCAGAATGCCTTCGACCTTGGGGTTCTTGAGCATGATCTTGAAGGCTTCGGTGACCTTCTCGGGGGTGGCGCCGCCGCCCACGTCCAGGAAGTTGGCCGGCTCGCCGCCGAACAGCTTGATGGTGTCCATGGTGGCCATGGCCAGACCTGCACCGTTGACCAGGCAGCCGATGTTGCCGTCCAGCGAGATGTAGGCCAGATCGAACTTGGAGGCTTCGACTTCAGCGGGATCTTCTTCGTCCAGGTCGCGCAGGGCCACGATTTCGGGCAGGCGGAACAGGGCGTTGGCGTCGAAGTTGAACTTCGCGTCCAGGGCAACCACGTTGCCCTTGCTGTCACGGTTCAGCGGGTTGATCTCGACCAGCGAGGCATCCGTGTCCATGTAGCACTTGTAGAGCTTCTGGCAGATGTCGATGAACTGGGCGGTGGAGTCGGCAGGCATGCCGATGCCCTTGGCCAGTTCTTCGCCTTGGGCCTGGGTCAGGCCGACCAGGGGGTCAACGAAGATGGTGATGATCTTCTCGGGAGTGGAGTGGGCCACTTCCTCGATGTCCATGCCGCCTTCGCTGGAAGCGATGAAGGCCACCTTCTGCGTGCCGCGATCGGTCACGCACGACAGGTAGTATTCCTTCTGGATGTCGGCGCCGTCTTCGATGTACAGGCGGCGGACCTTCTGGCCTTCGGGGCCGGTCTGGTGCGTGACCAGCTGCATGCCCAGGATCTGGCCAGCCAGTGCCTTGACGTCGTCAATGGTCTTGGCGACCTTCACGCCGCCGCCCTTGCCGCGACCACCAGCGTGGATCTGGGCCTTCACGACCCACACGGGGCCGCCGAGCTTCTGGGCGGCCTCGACGGCCTCTTGCACTGTGAACGCAGGGATACCGCGAGGTACAGGCACACCAAACTGACGCAAGATGTCCTTGCCTTGGTATTCATGAATCTTCATGATGTCTCTCTCAAACAAATAGGGGGGGATTGACCCGGTAGCCCTGGGGTGCTGCCTCAAGGCGGAGTGACCTGGCAATCGCCGAATGTACCATGCTGCACTGCGCCATCCGACACGCCCCCATGCGCAGAATCCACAATTTCCTGCGGGCCAAGCAGCATGTCAGGAACTGTGCAATGCATTGATATGTCAGGGAAAAGACGGTTTCCCGACATTTCTTTCAGGCGCCACAGCTCTTTTGTCTTATAGAGGATCTGCAGACGGCGTTGCCCGCCGTTTGTAACAGGCGCATGTCAGCGCGCCCTTGGTCGCCGCTGCCAACCGTTTTGCGACAACGGGCGCAGGGGGACCCGGTTTCGGTGAGAATCCGCAGCTGGAACGCGGCAATGGTGCCGCAGCGGCTCCAGGAGGGCCGCGCAGCAGGAGAAATACAGCGATGGCAAAAGTCTTTATCGATGGCGAAGCAGGCACGACAGGGCTGCAGATCCGTGAGCGTCTGGTCGATCTGTCCGGCGTGGAGCTGGTCAGCATTGCCCCCGAGCTGCGAAAGGATCCTGCCGCCAAGCGTGCGCTGATCGCCGGCGTGGACTTGGTCATCCTGTGCCTGCATGACGATGCCGCGCGCGAGACCGTGGCCATGGTCGATTCCATCGAGGCCGAGACCGGCCGCACTATCAAGATCATCGATGCATCCACGGCCCACCGCGTGGCGCCCGACTGGGTGTATGGCTTTCCGGAGCTGCGTGCCGGCCAGCTTGAGGCGGTCAAGACTGCCAAGCGCGTGTCCAACCCCGGCTGCTATGCGACGGGAGCCATCGCGCTGCTGCACCCGCTGGTTGCCGCGGGCCTCATCCCTGCCGACCACGGCCTGAGCCTGCCCTCGGTGTCCGGCTATTCGGGCGGCGGCCGCAGCATGATCGAAGCCTATGAGGCCGGCACGGCCGCGCCTTACGAGGCCTACGCGCTGGGCCTGACGCACAAGCATATGCCCGAGATCCTGCAATACACCGGCTTGACGCGCCGCCCGGTGTTCATTCCCGCCGTGGGCAATTTCCGCCAGGGCATGCTGGTGCAGCTGCCGCTGCATCTGGACCTGCTGCCGGGCGCGCCCAAGGCGGCTGACCTGCACGATGCGCTGGCCTCCCACTACGCGGCCACCAACACGCCGGAGCAATGGGTGTCGGTGCTGCCGCCCACCGAGGACATGAAGCTGGCCGCCGACACGCTGACGGACACCAACAAGCTGGAGCTGCGCGTGTTCGCCAATGAGCAGTACCGCCAGGCCGCGCTGATCGCCCGCCTGGACAACCTGGGCAAGGGCGCCAGCGGCGCCGCCGTGCAGAACCTGCAGATCATGCTGGGCCTGTGAGGCCCCCCGCGCCCCCGTCCTTGCCGGGCCGGCGCGGTCCGGTCTGGGGTCATGTCCTGGCCCTGGCCGTGCTGTGCCTGCTGGTCGTTGTGTTTGCCTGGAAGCTGCGGCCTGCATTGCCGTCTTCATCGCGCCTGCTGCTGAGTCCGCTGCTGGGCAATATGGAGGCCTGTCTGGTGCAGAACGGGCTGCGCGAGGACTTCCCCAGGGAATTTCAGCAGATACCCGCCAGTTGCCTGGGTCCGCAGGGCTCGGCCGCAGAAATGGTGAAAGCCACGCTGCAGCGCCTGGGCCGGCCCCAGGGCGAACTGGACCTGGGCTATACGCTCAGCGTGCCGCTGCTGCGCTATGTGCAGTGGAATGGCCAGGCCTGGGAGGTCCGGGGCGAGGCGCTGGACCGCGTGGTGCGCACGGTGGCGCAGGCGCACCGGCCCGTGGTGCTGTATCTGTTCGCCACGCATTTCGAGGTGCACTCCAAGGCCGAGGAGCGCCTGGCCGCCGATCCCGCCAATCTTGCGTGGACACCCAAGGGGCCACTGCCGCTGGACAGCTATCTGGGCGCGCGCATCTTCCCGTGGTCGGTCGCGCGGCAGGACAACGAAGTCACGCGCGTGCGCAAACTGGTCGTCGATGCCCTGGCCGAGCGCATATGCGCCGCAGGCGATGCCGCCATGCACCAGCTGCGCGCCCTCACCGTGCTGGGCGAGACGCACCAGCTGTTCCCGGGATTCGAGGCCGGCATGGGGTTCGCGGCCGAAGGCTATGCGGTCACCGACTACAGCCCGGCCTCCGTGGCGGGCTTCCATGCATTCCTGCGCCAGCGCTATGGCGACATCGCGCGGCTCAATGCCCATCTGAAGTCCGGCTTTGCCAGCTTCGACGCGGTCGAGCCGCCATCGCGCAACATCCGCAGCGAGCCGCTGCAGAACTTCTTCCAGCACATCGACAGCTATGCGGCCGGCACCGTGCCCGTGTCCGGCTGGGTCCACTCGCCCGATGCGAAGCTGCAAAAGCAGCTGGCCGTGGCCGTCTTCGTGGACGGGCATCCTTACTCGCACGCCCCCGTGCACATGCACCGCCAGGACGTGGCTCAGGCCAAGCCCGGGTTCCTCACGCCCGATGTGGGCTGGCGTGCCGACATCCGCTATCCGGCGCTGGGCGAGGGCCTGCACCGCATCGACGTGGTGCTGCAGGCCGGGGGACGCAGCCTGGGCCTGCTGGCCACGCGCCAGATCGCCGTGATGGACCGCAACCAGGGTGAGCCCAGGCCCCATGCCGCTGAGGCCTTGCCCGACTTCGGCAGGCTGCCGGACGGCGTGGAATTCTGGGTGGACAGTCCGCAGGACCGGCTGGCGCTGTTCTACAACCCGCTGGTCACGGACTGGAACGATTTCCGCGAGCAGCAGGTGGCCGACTACATCCAGGGCTTTTCCGAGCACATCGGCCACGGCTGCCTGGGCCGGGTTCCTCGCTTTGCCCACCAGCTCAACCCCCATGCGAATCCGAGCTGGGATGCCAACCGCTATGCCGTGGAGCGCAGCCTGCAGCGCATGCCGGGGCTGTCCCTGGGTGTCAGCCTGTACGGCGAAGATACCTACGGCCCGCTGGTCGGCCAGATGCTGCGCCGCTATGGCCACACGGCCTATGGCGTGACGGAGTTCCATCCGCTGGTGGCCCTGTCGCCGCAGCGGCTGGAGAAAGTGCTGACCATGCACCGCCGCCAGGGCGCGCGCTTCCTGTCCTTCTTCATGGAAGCCCGGCCCGAGGATGCGACGGGCACGCAGTCCAGCAACGAGTTCTCGTTCGATGCGGACAACACCGCGCATGGCTCGGATGCGCTGTACCACTCGCTGCGCCAGCTGCTGCAGCCGCACTGATCTGCCGCGCGCAGCCATCGACGTGTCTTCCCCGCAGAACAACTCCCCCGTGGCCGCCGGCCGGGCCACCGCCATCGGACTGCTGGCCGTGGTGTGCTGGAGCTGCACCGTGGGCCTGATGCGCTCGGTGGCCGAGCCGCTGGGCGCCGTGGGCGGCGCAGCCATGCTCTACACGGTCAGCGCCCTGTGCGTGGCCGCCGTGCGCGGCCTGCCCAGGCCCTCGCAGTGGCGGGCCATGCATCCGGCCTACTTCTGGGGCTGCGGCCTGCTGTTTGCGGTCTACGAGATCTGCCTGTCGCTGGCGATTGGCCTGGCGCAGGACCGCGCCCAGGCACTGGAGCTGGGGCTGATCAATTACCTGTGGCCCAGCCTGACCATCGTCTTGGCCGTGCTGCTGCGCCAGCAGAATGCGCGCTGGTGGCTGTGGCCTGGCGTGCTGCTGTGCCTGTGGGGGCTGACGCGCGTGCTGGGCGGCGACTCGCTGCAACTGCGGGGCATGGCGGACCACATGCTGTCCAACCCGCTGGCGTATGGACTCGCTTTTGGCGCGGCCCTGCTGTGGCCCTGCTATTCGCTGGCTGCGCGGCGCTGGGGCGGTGGCCACAATGCCGTGGGCCTTTTCCTGATATGGACCGCGCTGGCGTTGTGGATCAAATGGCTGTGGCTGGGCGGTGAAGGCGGCATGCAATGGTCGGGCACCGTGGTGCTTCAATTGCTGGCCGTGGGCGGGCTCACCGCCCTGGGCTACAGCTGCTGGGAGCACGGCATACAGCACGGGCATCTGGCCGTGATGGCTGCAGCGTCGTACTTCACGCCCGTGTTCTCGGCGCTGCTGGCCAGTGCCTGGCTGCAGGTGCAGCCGGGCTGGGGCTTCTGGCAGGGCGTGGTGCTGGTGACCGTGGGGTCGCTGGTGTGCTGGGGTGCGACCCGGCGCGCAGACTAGCCTTCGTCCTCTGCTCCTGCATCCCAGTCTTCGCTGCGGCCCCGCAGCACCTTGCTCGCAATTTCTCCTCCAAAACCGCGCGCAGCCAGAAAGCGCATCTGCTTGAGTCGTTCCTGCGGTGTGGCCGGTGGTGCGTCGAAGCGCTGGCGCCATACGGCAAGGGCGCGCTGCAGTTCGGTGGCACGCAGTTGCTCTGCGGCGGCGCGCACCAGGCCGTCGTCCAGTCCCTTGTTGCGCAACTCCTGCACCACGCGTGCCGTGCCAAAGCGCGCGGCCTTGCGGTGCAGCACGGACTCGGCCACGCGCTGGGCACTGATGAAGCCGCGCTGCTCCAGCGCGTCGAGCATGGCGCCCAGGTCTTCGCCTTCCTCCACATGGGGGGCGAGCTTGCGTTCCAGCTCCAGCCGTGAATGTTCGCGCTGGCCCAGCAGCTTGAGCGCCCGGCCCTTGAGCGACAGCTTGGCGAATCCCATGCGGCAATGTCTCCTGAATCGTCCCGAATAAAAAAGGCCCCCACGCTCCCCTTGCTGCGCAAGGTCCGCTGCCCCCAAGGGGGCCGCTTTTTTGCCTTGGGGCGTCCCGGCGATAAAAAAGGCGCAGACGTGAGCCTGCGCCAAGATGGCAAACACAGTGTGTGCAGGCGCGGCGGCGCCTGCAGTGAGGGGTCAGGCCGCTCAGGCTTCGATCACGCCGTCCTTGTCGGCCTTGGCCTTGCCCGCCTTGGCGGCCTTGGCTTCGGGGGCATCGCCACCGGCCGTGGGCAGCAGGGCGATGCCCAGGCTGTCGCGCACCTTGTTCTCGATCTCCACGGCCAGGCCGCTGTTCTCGCGCAGGAATTCGCGGGCGTTGTCGCGGCCCTGGCCGATCTTCTCGCCGTTGTAGGCATACCAGGCGCCCGACTTGTCGAGGATCTTGGCGTTGACGCCCATGTCCAGGATTTCACCTTCGCGCGAGATGCCTTCGCCGAAGAGGATGTCGAACTCGGCGGTCTTGAACGGAGGCGAGACCTTGTTCTTGACGACCTTGACCTTGGTCTCGTTGCCGATGGCCTCGTCGCCCTTCTTGATGGTGCCGGTGCGGCGGATGTCCAAGCGGACCGAGGCGTAGAACTTCAACGCATTGCCGCCCGTGGTGGTTTCGGGGCTGCCGAACATCACGCCGATCTTCATGCGGATCTGGTTGATGAAGATGACCATGCAGTTGGTCTTCTTGATGGTGGCTGTCAGCTTGCGCAGCGCCTGGCTCATCAGACGGGCCTGCAGGCCGGGCAGCTGGTCGCCCATCTCGCCTTCGATTTCGGCCCGGGGTGTGAGGGCGGCCACCGAGTCCACGACGATCATGTCCACGGCGCCCGAGCGCACCAGGCTGTCCACGATTTCCAGGGCCTGCTCGCCGGTATCGGGCTGGCTGATCAGCACTTCGTTGAGGTTCACGCCCAGCTTCTGGGCGTAGCTGGTGTCCAGTGCGTGCTCGGCGTCGATGAAGGCGCAGGTGCCGCCCTGCTTTTGCATTTCGGCGATGACCTGCAGCGTCAGCGTGGTCTTGCCCGAGGATTCAGGGCCGTAGATCTCGATCACGCGGCCACGGGGCAGGCCGCCAACGCCCAGGGCGATGTCCAAGCCCAGCGAGCCGGTGGAGACGACCTGGATGTCCTGGATGGCTTCGCCTTCACCCAGGCGCATGATCGTGCCCTTGCCGAACTGCTTTTCGATCTGGGCGAGTGCGGCCTGCAGGGCCTTGGCTTTTTCACTGTTGGCGGTGGTGACGGCGGTGTTCATGCGGACTCCTGGGTTGGCTGGGGTTTTAGCTCTGTATTTGCATTCAGGCTGGATGCTTGAACAGTAGTTTATGGGCTTGTTGGTTTGTTTTGTTGGTGTTTTTAGTCAGTTTTCCTGACTTGTTGGATTTGCCTCCACAATGCATCCATGAGTGAGTTTTCCCCCGTCACGCCGCCCGCCGATGCCTGGCGCCAGACCCACCTGGGCCGCCTGCTCGGCCATGCCATGCGGCGGTTCGACGCGCGTGTGCTGCAGCTCATGGCGCGCGATGTGGAGGTGCCGCTGGCGCTGTCCAATCTTGCGGCGCGCGACAAGGTGGGTGCGGCCCACATCCACATCACGCGTCATCTGTCGCTGGCTGGCGACAGGCTCACCGACCTGGCCGAGCGCGCTGGCATGACCAAGCAGTCCATGGGCGACCTGGTGGCCCAGTGCGAGGCATGGGGCCTGGTCACGCGCGAAAGCGACGAGCGCGATGCGCGCGCACGCCGCATCCGCTTCACGCCTGCGGGCCTGGCATGGCTGCAGGCTTTCCATGACGCCGTGTCCCAGGCCGAGGCAGAGTTCCGCGAGGAAGTCGGCGACGACATCGCCACCGTGGTGGCGCTGGGGCTGGAGGCCTATGCGGGCGGCGGCTCACTCGGGTAAGGTCCCTGCCCGTGGGGCGGGGCGCATCCTAGAATCCTAGGAATCAAAGGCGCGCATTTCCAACATCCAGAGCGCGTCTGTATTTCAGGAGACAACCCCATGCGCATTCTGATTGCCGAAGACGACCAGGTCCTGGCCGATGGTCTGTTGCGCAGCCTGCGCGGCTCGGGCGCCGTGGTCAGCCATGTGGCCAACGGCAGCGAGGCCGATACCGCGCTGATGACCAGCAGCGAGTTCGACCTGCTCATCCTGGACCTGGGCCTGCCCAAGATGCACGGGCTCGAAGTGCTCAAGAAGCTGCGCGGCCGGGGCGATGCGCTGCCGGTGCTCATCCTCACGGCGGCCGACAGCGTGGAAGAGCGCGTGCAGGGGCTGGACTACGGCGCCGACGACTACATGGCCAAGCCGTTTGCGCTGTCCGAGCTGGAGGCGCGTGTGCGCGCGCTCACGCGGCGCGGCATGGGTGGCGCCAGCAGCACCATCAAGCACGGCCCCCTGGTCTACGACCAGGCCGGCCGCGTGGCCACCATCGACGGCAAGATGGTCGAGCTGTCGGCGCGCGAGCTGGGCCTGCTGGAAGTGCTGCTGCAGCGTGCGGGCCGGCTGGTCAGCAAGGACCAGTTGGTCGAGCGCCTGTGCGAATGGGGCGACGAGGTCAGCAACAACGCCATCGAGGTCTATATCCACCGCCTGCGCAAGAAGATAGAGCGCGGCCCCATCCGCATTGCCACCGTGCGCGGCCTGGGCTACTGCCTTGAGAAGATCGCTTCCTGAGGCCGCGGCCCTGGCTGTCAGGCCCGGGTTGGCTTGCCTGCGCATAGTGGCGGATGCCACGGGGCCGTGAACCCGTCGTGAGGGCTGCCCGCCGATGAAAATCTTCCAGCGTGAACAGCGCTCACTGTTCGGCGAGATCCTTGACTGGATGCTCACGCCGCTGCTGCTGCTGTGGCCCGTGAGCCTGGCGCTGACCTGGCTGGTGGCCCAGGGCCTGGCCAACAAGCCGTTCGATCGCGCGCTGGAGTACAACGCCCAGGCGCTGGCGCAGCTGGTGATGGTGCAGCAGGGCAAGGTGCTGTTCAACCTGCCGCAATCGGCCAGCGAGATCCTGCGCGCCGACGAGTCGGACACCGTGTATTTCCAGGTGCTGGGCGTCAAGGGCGAATACCTGGCCGGCGAGCGCGATCTGCCGCTGCCGCCCGAGTCCGACGATCCGCCATCCGGCGATCTATCGCCCGGCGGTGCACCGACCGGCGGGGCCGTGCAGCTGCGCGATGCGGAGTTTCGCGGCATTGACCTGCGCGTGGCCCATGTCTGGGTGCGCATGCCCCTGCCAGACGAGCCCCAGGCCCTGGTCCAGGTGGCCGAGACGCGCGAAAAGCGCAGCGTGCTGGCCACGGAAATCATCAAGGGCGTGATGCTGCCCCAGTTCGTCATCCTGCCGCTGGCCGCCTTGCTGGTGTGGCTGGCGCTGGCGCGCGGCATCAAGCCGCTGCACCGGCTGGAGGAGCGCATCCGCGCGCGCCGGCCCGAGGACCTCTCGCCCATCAACCACAAGGACGTGCCGCTGGAAGTCGTGCCGCTGGTGGACTCGGTCAACGACCTGCTGGGGCGGCTCGGTGATTCGCTGGCCACGCAAAAGCGCTTCCTGGCCGACGCGGCCCACCAGCTCAAGACACCGCTGGCCGGGCTGCGCATGCAGGCCGAACTGGCCCAGCGCGAGGGCGTGAGCACGGAGGAGTTGCGGCAGTCCCTGGCACAGATCGCGCGCTCCAGCATCCGCGCCACGCACACGGTGAACCAGTTGCTGTCGCTGGCGCGCGCCGAGAGCGCCGGCGTGGGCCGCGGCCTGGCCATGCAGCCCTGCAACCTGGTGCGCATCGTCACCGACGTGGTGCGCGACTGCCTGCCGCGCGCCATGGACAAGCATGTGGACCTGGGATACGACGGCGCCGAGTCATCGGCCACGGGCGTCTGGCTGCAGGGCAACGCCACGCTGCTGACGGAGCTGGTGCGCAACCTCGTGGACAACGCCATCAACTACACGCCTTCCAGCAGCAGCCGGCCCGGCATGGTCACGGTGCGCGTGCTGGCCGATCCCTTCGGCCAGGTCCTGTTGCTGCAGGTGGAGGATTCGGGACCGGGCGTGCCCGAGGCCGAGCGCGAGCTGGTGTTCCAGCCGTTCTACCGGGTCCTGGGCTCGGAGGCCGATGGCTCGGGCCTGGGCCTGCCCATCGTGCTGGAGATCGCGCGCCAGCATGGCGCCCAGGTGGTGCTGGAAGATGCGCATCCTGGCCAACAGCCGCCGGGTGCGCGTTTCAGCGTGCGCTTCACGGCGCTGCGCTCGCCGCCGTCGCCCAAGCCTGCGGCGTAGGTGGCGGGGCTTCCCCGGCTGCCGCAGATTCCCCGGGAGCCACAGGCGCCACCGCGATCCGTCCCGGCGTCTGCGCGGCATGGTCCACCAGCCAGTTGCGGAAGATGCCCAGGGTGCCGTGGTTGGCACGGTCGGCCGGATAGCACAGCCAGTAGCCCAGGGCGCTCTGGTAGCCGTGCTGGGGCAGGGGCTCGTTCACCAGGCCGGCCGCGATCTCGTCCTGCACCAGGCAGCGTGGCACCAGGGCGATGCCCATGCCGGCCATCACGGCGCGGATGATGGTCTGGAACTGGTCGAACTGCGGGCCCGCAAGGGGGCTGATGCCGTTGACGCCATGGGCCTCGCTCCAGCGCGCCCAGGCATCGGGAATGGTCACATGGCGCAGCCGGGTGCAGCGCGCCACGTCCTGGGGGGTAGTGATGCGTGCCTCGGGGCCCGCACCGCGCGGCGGTGCGATCAACGCCACCTGGCGGCCCACCAGATAGTGGGCATGCGCGCCATTCCAGTGCCCGTCGCCAAACAAAATTGCGCAGTCCAGCCCCGGACTGTCAAATTGGTAGCTGTGTACGTAGGGTACAAAGTGCAGCGTGATCTGTGGATAGCGCTGCTGAAACTGGGGCAGCCTGGGGATCAGCCACTTGGCAGCGAAAGTCGGCAGCGATGACAGGTGCAGCGCGCCTCGGCTGTCATCGCTGGTGATGAGTTCGAGGGTGGCTGCCTCCAACTGGCCCAGCAGGGCGCGCACTGCGCGCTCATAGCGCTCGCCCGCGGGCGTCAGCCTCAAGCGCTTGCGCTCGCGTTCGAACAGCGGCACGCCCACCCATTTCTCCAGCTCCTGGATCTGCTTGCTGACTGCGCTTTGCGTCAGGTGCAAGGCTTCGGCCGCGCGCGAGACGCCCCCGAAGCGCACCACGGTGGAGAAAGCGCGCAGCAGATGCGTGGGCGGGTTGAGGCGGCGCAAACTCATGACAGGGATATGATGAAAGTATTCCTGTTTGGAATATTAACAGGCACAGTATTTGCTTTTTTTGTGAGCAGATTTCTTTTAATCTGAACTTGTTTGTAAGAAAGATCCTATGCAACGACGTCATTTCCTTGCTTCCATCGCCGCTTCTTCTGTCGTTCCTGGAATGTCCTTCGCCCAGGACACCTCCCGTCCCCTGCGCATCGTCGTTCCGTTCCCTGCTGGTGGCTCCACCGACATGGTCCCGCGCAACATGCAGGACGTGCTGCCCAAGTTGCTGGGCGGCCAGGCCGTGGTGATTGAGAACAAGGCCGGCGCTGGCGGCTCCATCGGCATGGCCGAAGTGGCGCGTGCCACCGACGGCGTGACCTTCGGCATCGCCACGCTGTCCACGCACGGCGTGAACCCCGCCGTGTTCAAGAAGCTGCCCTACGACGCCATCAACGACTTCGTCGGCGTGACCGAGATCGTCAAGGCGCCCGGCGTGATCGTGATCAACCCCAAGCTGGTGCCCGCCAACAACTTCGCCGAGTTCGTGAAGTACCTGAAGGCCAACCCCGGCAAGGTCAGCTTCGCAACACCCGGCAACGGCACCATCGGCCACATGTGGGGCGCCCAGTTCATGAAGAGCACGGGCACCGAGATGCAGCACATTCCCTACCGCGGTGCAGGCCCGGCCATCAACGATGTGCTCGGCGGCCAGGTGCCCGTGTACTTCGACCAGGTGGCTTCCTCGCTGCCCCACATCAAGGGCGGCAAGGTCAAGGCCCTGGCCGTGTCCTGGCATGAGCGCCTGGACGTGCTGCCCGACGTGCAGACCTACGCCGAAGCCGGCCATGCCGACCTGAACGATCCTTCGTGGTTCGGCCTGGTGGCCCCCAAGAGCACGCCGCCCGAGCAGATCGCCCGCGTGCAAAAGGCCATCGCGGCCGCGCTCAAGGACCCAGCCGTGCAAAAGCGCATGGCGGCCCAGGGCCTGTATATCTCCGGCACCAGCAGCGACGCTTTCACCAAGCAGATCGCCAGCGAAGTCGCCAAGATGAAGAAGATTGCCGCCACGGCCCAGATCCAGCTGGATTAAAGGCTCCCCCTGAGGCGCTTCGCGCCTTCCCCCTCTCTCGCTTCGCGGGAGGGGACGACGCCCTCGCTGCGGGGCGGCCCTTGCTCGGCGTCCCTGGCCTGGGACGCGCCAGTTTCATGGCGGGCTGGCCGCAGCGCAGCGGTGCAATGCGTAACCGAGATAGACCACTTCCTCATGCATCCCGTCCTGCGACTGATCAGTCAGAACTTCCTGCAATCCCTGCCCGGCGCGGCAGGCTCCGGCGCGGCCGATGCCGCGCCGCCCATGGTCACCAGCCTTGCCGGCGCCAGTGCCGTGGTGCTGGACTCGCCGCACAGCGGCACGGTCTACCCGGCGGACTTCGGCTCCTGCCTGCCGCTGGCCACGCTGCGCCAGGCCGAGGACACGCATGTGGAGAAGATCTACGCCTTTGCGCCGGGCCTGGGCGTGAGCTGGGTGGAGGCGCATTTCCCGCGCATCTACCTGGACGCCAATCGCGACACCACCGAGATCGACACCACCATGATCGAGGGCGAGTGGCCGCTGCCCGTCACCACCGACCAGGTCGTGCTGCAGAAGGTGCGCCTGGGCAAGGGCCTGATCTGGAAGTTCACCGATGAGGGCGTGCCCATCTATGACCGCCAGTTGCCCGCCGCTGAACTGCTGCAGCGCATCGAGCGCTGCTGGAAGCCCTACCACGCCGCCGTGGAGCGCGCCATCGACGGCGCCCATGCGCGCCATGGCTACAGCATCCATATCAACTGCCACTCCATGCCTTCCGTCGCAGCCAGCCATGCCACGCTGCACCCGGGCCTGGTCCATGCCGACTTCGTCATCGGCGACCGCGACGGCAGCACGGCCAGCCCGGCGCTGTCCGAGCGCATCTGCGCCTTCCTGCGCGAGCGCGGCTACAGCGTGGACTACAACCATCCCTACAAGGGCGTGGAGCTGGTGCGCCGCTACGGCAAGCCCGCCGAGCACCGCCACAGCATCCAGATTGAGATCAACCGCAAGCTCTACATGAATGAGCAGACCCTGGATCTCGACCAGGCCGGCTACCTGCGCCTGACCACCGACCTGAAGGTGCTGGTGGAGCAGCTGATGGCCACCGATCCGCGTACGCTCTGAAGCCCCTGCGAGTGAAATGCAAAAGGCCCGCGATCACAGGATCGCGGGCCTTTTTTCATCGTGCCCTCGCGGGGCTCAACAGGGCCTGAACGGCTTGCCCTCGAAGGCCTTGCCGCCCATGGACTCGACCTGGCTGCGCAGTGCGGGCGTGGCCTGGGGCAGGCGCAGCGTGTAGAGGGTGATGTCGGGGCGCTCCTGCACCACGCGGGCCGTGCGCACGCCCTGGCGCGCAACGTTGGTCAGCTCGCGCGTGGCCGCTTCCTCGGAGGAGAAGCGGCCCAGCGACAGGCCGGGCTCCAGCGCGCCGCCTGCGCGGTCGAAGTCGATCTTGCGTGCACGCAGTTCCGCGCGCTTGCGCTCCAGGAACTCGGCATCGGGGAACTTGCCCATGTAGACCATCCAGCGGCCCGGCTGGTGCGTGCTGCTCAGGTCCCATTGGTCGCTGGCGACCTGGGCGATGAGGCCGCGGCGCAGCGCCTCGGCATGGCGGTCTTCGATGCCCGTGGCCACCAGGCAGCTGGTGGGCTGGCCCGCAGCTTTCTCGGGGCGAGCCGATGCGGCGGGTTCCTCGCCACCTGCAGGAGCCGCAGGTGCTGCGGGTGCCGCGGGTGCGGCAGGGGCTGCAGGCGCCGTGCCCGGGGTGGCCGAGGAGGGGGCCGGCGCGTTGTCCACACTCAGCAGGCTCAGCGCCTCCGGGCGCACCTGCTGGCCCAGGCGCTCGGGCTCGGTCTGGGATGGCGGTGCCAGGCCCAGGGCCTGGAGCTGGCCGTGGTTCCAGAGGTAGTAGCCGGCATTGGCCAGCACCAGCAGCAGGAAGGCGATTCGCAGCATGTCGTTTCTTGGGCCCTAGTGATGAGTCACCCGCCCTAGCCTACAGCAGCCGGGCGCACGCTGATTTCCGAGCTGGTGATGGCCTGCAGGCCGCGCGCCGTGCGCACCAGCAGCGCGCCATCGGGGCCCACGCCCTCGGCCGTGCCGCTTTCGCCATCGCTGAGATTGACGGCGCGGCCACGCAGCAGGTCGCGCTGGGCAAAGCGCTCCACCAGCGGCGCAAAGCCCTGGGCGGCAAAGGTCTGTATGTCGGAGACCAGGCCCGGCAGCACGCAGGCCAGGGCGGTGGGTGCGTCCAGGCGTTCGTCCAGCTCCAGCAGGCTGGCCGGGGGCGTGCGCATGCCGTCGCCGGGGCGTGGGCGAACGTTCAGGCCGATGCCCACGACCACGTAGCGCGGCGTGCCGGGCTCATGCGCGGCGCTGCCGACAAAGCTGGCCGTCTCGATCAGGATGCCGCCGAGCTTGCGGTCGCCGTCGATCCACAGGTCGTTGGGCCATTTGAGGCCGATGCGCGGGCGCTGCGAGCCCGGGGTAGGCAATTGCGGCTGCAGGCTCTGCGCCACGCTCAGGCCCACGGCCAGCGACAGGCCGGACCAGTCGGCAGGCGCCAGTGGCATGCCCAGCGAGAAGGTCAGCGAATCGCCCACGCCGCTGGTCCACTGGCGGCCCAGCCGGCCTCGGCCGGCGGTCTGCACTTCGGTCACCAGCAGCACGGGTTCGTTGCGGCCATCGCGGGCACGCGCCATCAGCTCGGTATTGGTCGAGCCGATGCTGGGCACGATTTCCACGGAAAAGCCCGGCAGTTGCGGCTCGATGGCCTGCCACAGCGATTCCGCAGGCCAGTGAATGGGGGACGATGCCATCATGCGCCGGCCTTTGTGGAGGATTTGCGGGATTTTTTCTTTGGCTTTTGGGGGGCCTTTTCCAAATGCTTTTCCAAAGGCTTTTCCGCTTTGACCGGCTGCTTTTTGGCCCGCTTTGTCTTTTCAGATTGTTCCGATGCCGGCTTTGTGCTGGCCGGCAATGCATCGCCGGGCATGGGCGGGCGCCAGCCGCGCTTGGGCGCCAGCAGCGTGCCTCTGCAGGTTGCCGCGCCGCACCAGCATGGATACTCGGCCTTCAGCTTCCTGGTGTAGGGTTCGTCGATGATCAGGCCGTAGTCGTAGCTCAGCTCCTCGCCGGCGGCGATGTTGCGCAGCGCGACGATGAAAATCCGGCCATCGCGCTCATCGGTGTAGCAATTGGGAGCGCAGCTGTGGTTGATCCAGCGCGAGGAGTTGCCGCCGTAGTTGGCGTCGATCACGCGGTCTTCGTCCACGTGGAAGTAGAAGGTATGGTTGGGCTGGCTGGGGTCGTGCGGATGCCGGTCCTGGGCTTCCTGCCAGCTGACGATTTCCCCTACGTACTCGACAAGGACCTCGCCTTCGGCAAGATCCTGCGCGGCGAAGACGCCCTTGCCATGGACACCCGAGCGGCGGGTCTGGATACGGCGGCCGCCGGAAGGGGCCAAAGCTGTGCGGGGCATGTTTTCTCTGATAACTTGAATAGGCACACATGCGCGTGCGCGTACACGTACGTACACGCGTGAGCCATGGATTGTAGAAGCGCAGGCTGCGACATGCAGGTCCTGCGGGGAATGACGAGTACACACAATGACAAAGACCCTGGTGATTGCTGAGAAGCCTTCGGTCGCGCAGGACATCGTCCGCGCGTTGACTCCGGTGGCGGGCAAATTCGACAAGCACGATGAATACTTCGAGAGCGAGCACTACGTCGTGACCAGCGCCGTGGGCCACCTGGTGGAAATCCAGGCGCCCGAGGAATTCGACGTCAAGCGCGGCAAATGGAGTTTTGCCAACCTGCCGGTGATTCCGCCGTATTTCGACCTCAAGCCCGTGGACAAGACCAAGAGCCGGCTCAATGCCGTGGTCAAGCTGGCCAAGCGCAAGGATGTCACCGAACTCATCAACGCCTGCGACGCGGGCCGCGAGGGTGAGCTGATCTTCCGCCTGATCGAGCAGTACGCCGCAGGCGCCAAGCCCGACGGCAAGGGCCTGGGCAAGCCGGTCAAGCGCCTGTGGCTGCAATCCATGACGCCGCAGGCCATCCGCGACGGCTTCCAGAACCTGCGCAGTGACGCGCAGATGCTGGGCCTGGCCAGCGCCGCGCGCAGCCGCTCCGAGGCCGACTGGCTGGTGGGCATCAACGGCACGCGCGCCATGACGGCCTTCAATTCTCGCGATGGCGGCTTCTTCCTGACCACCGTGGGCCGCGTGCAGACGCCCACGCTGTCCCTGGTGGTGGAGCGCGAGGAAAAGATCCGCAAGTTCGTGAGCCGCGACTACTGGGAAGTGCATGCTGCCTTCGATGCGCAGGCCGGCCAGTACCTGGGCAAGTGGTTCGATCCCCAATGGAAGAAGAGCGAGGATGCGGAAGCCCGCGCCGACCGCATCTGGAACCAGCGCGACGCCCAGGCCATTGCCGACGCCGTGCGCGGCAAGCCGGCCCAGGTCACCGAGGAGTCCAAGCCCACGTCCCAGGCCAGCCCGCTGCTGTTCGACCTGACCAGCCTGCAGCGCGAGGCCAACGGCAAGTTCGGCTTCTCGGCCAAGACCACGCTGTCGCTGGCGCAAAGCCTGTACGAGCGCCACAAGGCCCTGACCTACCCGCGTACCGACTCGCGTGCCCTGCCCGAGGACTACGTGCCCGTGGCGCACCAGACCTTCGCCATGCTGGCCGGCAGCGGCATGCGCCACCTGGCGCCCTTTGCCCAGCAGGCGCTGGACGAGAACTACGTGCGCCCGACCAAGCGCATCTTCGACAACAGCAAGGTGTCGGATCACTTTGCCATCATCCCGACCACGCAGGCGCCCAGCGGCCTGTCCGAGGCCGAGCAAAAGCTCTATGACCTCGTCGTGCGCCGCTTCATGGCCGTGTTCTTCCCCAGCGCCGAGCACCAGGTGACCACGCGCATCAGCAAGGTCGAGCAGCACAGTTTCAAGACCGAAGGCAAGATCCTGGTCAAGCCCGGTTGGCTGGCCATCTACGGCAAGGAGGCCGCCAACGAGGTCGAAGGCGGCAAGGACGGCGACAAGGGCCAGCCCCTGGTCGCGGTGCAGCCCGGCGAGCAGCCGCGCGCCGGCCAGGTCGATCCCAAGGGCCTCAAGACCAAGCCGCCCGCGCGCTACTCCGAAGCCACGCTGCTGGGCGCCATGGAAAGCGCCGGCAAGCAGGTCGAGGACGACGAGCTGCGCGAGGCCATGCAGGAAAAGGGCCTGGGCACGCCTGCCACGCGCGCGGCCATCATCGAAGGCCTGCTGACCGAAAAGTACATGCTGCGCGAAGGCCGCGAGCTGATTCCCACGGCCAAGGCCTTCCAGCTCATGACCCTGCTGCGCGGCCTGGGCGTGGAAGAACTCTCGCGCGCCGACCTCACCGGCGAATGGGAGTACAAGCTGGCCCAGATGGAAAAGGGCCAGCTCTCGCGCGATGCCTTCATGCAGCAGATCCAGTCCATGACGGAAAAGCTGGTCAAGAAGGCCAAGGAATACGACCGAGACACCGTGCCCGGCGACTACGCCACCCTGTCCACGCCTTGCCCCAACTGCGGCGGCGTGGTCAAGGAGAACTACCGCCGCTACGGCTGCACGGGCAGCGACGGACAGGGCGCGGGCTGCGGCTTCTCGTTCACCAAGTCGCCTGCAGGCCGCACCTTCGAGACGGCCGAGGCCGAGCAACTGCTGCGCGACCGCCGCCTGGGCCCGCTGGACGGCTTTCGCTCCAAGGCCGGCTGGCCCTTCGTGGCCGAGGTCACCATCGTGCACGATGAGGAAGGCGGCAACTACAAGCTCGAGTTCGACTTTGGCGACGACGCCGCCTCCGAAGACACGGGCGAGCTGGTGGACTTTGCCAGCCAGCAATCGCTGGGCCCCTGCCCCAAGTGCGGTGCGCCGGTCTTCGAACACGGCAGCAACTACGTCTGCGCCAAGGCCGTGCCCACGCTGACCCAGGCCACGCCCAGCTGCGACTTCAAGAGCGGCCAGATCATCCTGCAGCAGCCCATAGAGCGCGAGCAGATGCAAAAGCTGCTGCAGACCGGCAAGACCGACCTGCTGGACAAGTTCGTCTCCAACCGCACGCGCCGCAGCTTCAAGGCCTTCCTGGTCTGGGATGGCGCGGCCGGCAAGGTCAACTTCGAGTTCGAGCAGCGCGACAGCAAGTACCCGCCGCGCAAGACGGCGGCCGCCAAGAGCGCGACGGCCAAGAAGGCGCCTGCCAAGAAAGCCGCAGCCAAGACCACGGCAAAGACGGCCACCAAGACCGCCACAAAGACCGCGCGCAAGCCGGCTGCCGGCACGCTGCAGCCCAGCGCGGCCCTGGCCGCCGTCATCGGCGAAGGCACGGTGGCGCGTACCGAGGTGGTCAAGAAGCTGTGGGAATACGTCAAGGCCCAGAACCTGCAGGACCCCAAGGACAAGCGCGTCATCCGCGCCGACGACAAGCTGCGCCCCGTCTTCGGCAAGGACAGCGTGAACATGTTCGAGCTGGCCGGCATCGTCGGCAAGCATCTGGCGTAAGGCGCCTGCCTGACCTGATCCTGCGACCCGCTTCTGCACCTTGCCGGAGCGGGTCGCCGGCCTGACACGGGGACAACACATGCTTGGGCTAATCTAGCGGGCATGGATACCGAAATGCTCACCCCGGCAGCGGCCGCCGCCGCTGCTTCCTCCCCGGCGCCCTCGCGCTCCATCCGCCTGGACGGCGCCTCCAACTTCCGAGACCTCGGTGGCTACACGGGCCTGGATGGCCGGCGCGTGCGCTGGCGCACGCTGTTCCGTGCCGACCACCTGGCCGGCCTCAGCGCAGCGGACCTGGACGTGCTGCAGGGCCTGAAGCTCGCGCGCAGCGCGGACTTCCGGGGCAAGATGGAAAGCGCCCACCTGGCCTACGAGTGGCCGGGCATTGCCCGCCATGCGCTCATCGTCGAGCCCACCGTGGTGCAACGCGCCAGCGCCCTGATTGCCGCAGGCAACGACCTCACGGCCGCCCATGCCGAGGAGCTGATGCAGGACACCTACCGCAGCTTCGTGCACGACTACGCGCCACGCTTTGCACAGCTGTTCCAACTGCTGCTGGACAGCCAGGACCCGCTGGTCTTCCACTGCACGGCCGGCAAGGACCGCACGGGCTGGGCCGCCGCCCTGCTGCTCACCGCGCTGGGCGTGGACGAGGACACCGTGATGCAGGACTACCTGCTGACCAACCAGCTCTACCAGCGCCCCGCCACCACCTTCGCTCCCATGCCGGCCGAGGTGATGGATGTGCTGTGGCGCGTGCAGGCGTCCTACTTGGCGGCGGCCACCGACATGGTGCGGGCCGACTTCGGTGGAATGCAGGGGTATCTGCGGGATGCGCTGGGCATCGACAGCGCTGCACGTGAGCGGCTGGCTGCGCTTTACCTGGAAGGGTGATTACCTTCGCTCACGGGGCGGCGGGTTGGCGCGGCTAACATGGGCTGTGCCGGTCGGTTGCGCCGGAGATGAAGGAGATTGCGATGAAGTACGGCATGCGTGGGCTGGCCGCGATGGTGCTGGTGGCCCTGAGTGTGGGGCTGGCTGGCTGTGCGGGCGGGGTGGCTGGGGATGTTTCGGGGAGCCAGGCGTCCAGTGGCAGTGGGGTGACGGTGTTTGGGACTGTGGATGCCAATGTGAGTCATACGCGGACTTCGCGGTGACTTGGTTTCTTGCCTGATCTGGGCTGATCTTCTGGACTGATTTTTGCTGCTTGCCTTTGCGGCGGGCAGGAGCCGGGTTTCGGCCCGGCGGCCGACTCCCTTTCTTATCGCGCGATAAGAAAGGAAGCAAAGAAGCGCGCCCCGCACTGCCCACGACCCTTCGCTTCGCTACGGGCGACCTGCGTTGGGCGGGATGCGGGGTGTGCCGCAGAACTCACTCCTTGCGCCTGCGGCGCAATCCGTTCAAACAACTGCGGCAAGCTAGACAACGAAGCAGCCCTGTCCTTCGGCAGGGCTGCCACCCCGCATCCCGCCCAACGCAGGCGTGGGCAGAAGGGGGGAGGCTGGGGACAGCCAACAGCCAACAGCCAACAGCCAACAGCCAACAGCCAACAGCCAACAGCCAACAGCCAGCCGGGTCAGGGCTGGATCGGCGTGATCACCACGCCGGTGCCTGCGGGGGCGTCTTCGCCGCCGGGCAGAGCGGGTGTGGCGGGGGTGGCTTCCTGCACTGCGCGCTGGTCCGTGGGGCCCAGCGTGCCCTGGGTGAGGGGGATGCTGGGTGCGGGCAGGGCGGGGGTGCTTTCTATGATTTCCTCGCCGGGCGACAGGCCCGGGCCGGGTGGCTCCGTGGGCTCGGGTGCGGGCTCCGGGGTAGGTGCTGGCTCCGGGGTGGTGGGTTGGCCGGGCGGCGGCTGGTCAGGCCACCAGTCCTGCATGCGTTCGCGCAGGCGGCCGACCATGTCGGACCACCAGTGGCTTTGTTCGGGCGGCTCGAAGCGGGCCTTGGCGTCGATGACGGGGCTGCGCAGGGCGCGGGACATGAAGTCTCCCACCATGGGCAGGGCGCTGCGTGAGCCTTGGCCCCAACGGTCGCTGCGTAGGGTGATGCGCGGGTCGTTGAAGCCGGCCCAGGCTCCGGTGACGATTTCCGGGTGCATGAGGATGAACCAGCCGTCGGCATTGCCCTGGGTGGTGCCGGTCTTGCCGGCCACGTCGGCGTGGATGCCGTAGCGCTGGCGCACGGCCACGGCCGTGCCTTTGTCCACCACGGCGCGCAGCATGTCCACCAGGGCGTAGGCGTGGTCTTCGTCCAGCGCGCGCTCAGGCTTGGGCGGGGCGAATTCGGCGATGACCTTGCCGTCGGCGTCCTCGATGCGCGTGACCATCATGGGCGGCAGCCAGCGGCCACCGTGGGCCAGGCTGGCATAGGCGTTGACCATCTCCAGCAGTGACACGGGGCTGCTGCCCAGGGCCAGGGCGGGCACTTCGTCCAGCGGGCTTTGGCGCACGCCCAGGGCGCGCGCCAGGCGCGCCACGCGGGCGGGGCCCACGGATTGCATGACTTCGGCGGTGATGGTGTTCTTGGAGTAGGCCAGGGCATCGCGCAGCGTCATCTCGCGGCCCGTGGGTGGCGTGGCGTCGGTGGGGCGCCAGACTTCGCCGCCGGGCAGCTTGATTTCCACGGGGCCGTCCACGCGCTTGTCGTCGGGGGTGGCGCCCTGCTGCAGCGCGGTGCCATAGACAAAGGGCTTGAAGGTCGATCCGGGCTGTCGCCGTGCCTGCTGCACATGGTCGTAGGCGTCCTGCGTGAAGTCGCGGCTGCCCACCCAGGCCAGCACTTCGGAGGTGGCCGGGTTCAGCGCCACAAAGCCTGCCTGCACTCGGGTCTTGTCCTCGCGCAGCTGTTTCATGAAGGCCTTGTCGGCCAGCAGGGCCTTGAGGGTGTCTTCCTCGCTGTCCTTGTCCGTTGCCTTGTCCTTGCCTTGGCCGTCCGCGCGTTTGCGCGCCGCGCGCCAGGCGGGGGTCTCCCGCACCAGCTGTTGCACCAGCGGGTTGGCGGCATTCCAGCCGTCGCGCTGGCTCCAGGCGCCATTGGCCACGCCCTGCAGCGTGCGCGTCTGGCGCGCCACGGCCTGGTTGGCCCAGTTCTGCAGGCGCGAGTCGATGGTGGTGTGCACCACCAGGCCGTCGGTGTAGATGTTGTAGTCGTTGCGGTCGGCCCAGTCGATCAGCCATTTGCGCAGCTGCTGCGCGAAGTGGGGGGCCATGCCCAGGGGCTCTTCCTGGCGCTCGAAGTTGATGCGCATGGGGCGCTTCTTGAGCTGGGCGAACTCGGCCTCCTGCAGCACGCCGCGCTTGACCATTTGCGACAGCACCGTGTTGCGGCGGTACAGCGCGCGGTCGGGGTTGAGCACGGGGTTGTAGTAGCTCGTGCCCTTGAGCATGCCAACCAGCGTGGCGCTTTCCAGCACCGTCAGCCGCGCGGCCGGCTTGTCGAAATAGGTGCGCGCCGCCATCTCTATGCCGAAGGCGTTGTAGAGAAAGGGCACGGTGTTCAGATAGGTCTCGAGGATCTCGTCCTTGGTGTAGAGCGCCTCGATCTTGAAGGCCGTGATCGCCTCCTTGAGCTTGCGGTTGAGCGTGGGCGCGCGGCCGATTTCGGTCGGGTACAGGTTGCGTGCGAGCTGCTGTGTGAGGGTGGAGCCGCCCTGCGGATCGCCGCGCAGCGTGTGCACCACCGAGCCCAGCGTGCGCCGCCAGTCCATGCCGTGGTGCTCGTAGAAGCGGTGGTCCTCCGTGGCGATCAGCGCCTTGATCACCGAGGGCGACATCTCGTCGAGCTTCACCCACTGCCGGTTGCTGCGCTTGAACTGTGCGAGCTGCTTGCCATCCGCGCTCATGATCTGGGCGGGCTGCTCCAGCTTGGCCTTGCGTATGTCGCGGATGCCGGGCGTGAACGGGATCAGGGCCAGCACATAGAGCGCGAACAGCAGCGGCAGCGCAGCGGCGAACAGCAGCCATTCACGCCGCGTGGGCCAGCGGTGCCACCAGGGAAGGGCCGCCACGCGCTGGCCGATGCGGCTGGCCAGCAGCCTTTGCCAGGCTGCGAGCACAGCTTCGGGCAGCTTCAAATCATTGAAAGAAAAGCGCATATTGCAAGACGGCCCTGATGACAGGACATCAGGGCCGATAGGGCGGGACCATTTCCGCGAAGCCGAGAGAATGCCCAAAAAAACGGCACCCCGCTCGCGCGGGGTGCCTTGCCTATGGGCCAAGCCCCGATATTGTCGGGCTGGCGGGTACTGGCGGGAAGTGCTTATTTCTCCAGCCAGTCGGACAGCTCGTCCGCATGCTCCTGCTCCTGCTCCAGGATGGATTCGATCAGCCGGCGCGTGGTCGGGTCCTTGTCGCCGATCAGGTCGATCATCTGGCTGTAGGCCTCGATGGCCACGCGCTCGGCGATCAGGTTGGTGCGGATCATGGCCTTCAGGTCCATCTCGCCGTTGTAGTCGGCATGGCTGCGCTGGGTCAGCGTCTGGGGGTTGAAGTCGGGCTCGCCGCCCAACTGCACGATGCGCTGGGCCAGCTTGTCGGCGTGGGCCATTTCCTCGTTGGCATGGACCAGGAACTCGTCGGCAATGGCGGGCGAAGCCAGGCCCACGGCCGTGAAGTGGTGGCGCTTGTAGCGCATCACGCACACCAGCTCGGTGGCCAGCGAGTCATTGAGCAGCTTGATGATGTCCTCGCGCCAGGGCCCGAAGTGCGGGGTCACGGCGCCATCGTCCAGGCTGTGCTTGGCGGCCTCCAGGGCCTTGGGGTCCAGCGCCAGGTGGCCGTTGCCGGCGTTGGATTTGGCTTGCTTCGTGGGGGTGCTGTTGGGGTTCATACGTGGTCTCTTCATCGTGGGACGGAAACTACGGCAGGCATGCGCCTATGCGGCTTGTAAACACCTGCCAGCGAAACGGGACCAGGCGGGCCGATATGCCCGCCTGTTGCCTTCCAAGGTAAGTTTTTGGCCGCCTGCTGTCTGTGAGACAAGTCCGCATCCCCATGCCCGGCCAGCGCGCCCCTGGGTGTCCCTGGGTATCCCGGCGCTACCATGGGCGCTCCACTCCAGGAGCACCCGCATGAATGACACCGCCGCCGCACCCCGCTCGGCCTACGACTTCGAGGCCACCTCCATCACGGGCCAGGCTGTCCCCCTGTCGGACTACCGCGGCAAGGTGCTGCTCATCGTCAACACCGCCAGCGCCTGCGGCTTCACGCCGCAGTACGCCGGCCTGCAGGCGCTGCATGAGCAGTACGGCGAGCGCGGCCTGGTGGTGCTGGGCTTTCCGTGCAACCAGTTCGGTTCCCAGGAAAAGGGCAGCGAATCGGAAATCGCCAGTTTCTGCGACCTGAACTTTGGCGTGCGCTTTCCGCTCATGGGCAAGATCGACGTCAACGGCGCCAACGCCCACCCGCTGTACCGCTGGCTCACGGCCGAGGCGCCGGGCGTGCTCGGCACCAAGGCCATCAAGTGGAACTTCACCAAATTCCTCGTTGGCCGCGACGGCCAGGTCATCCGCCGCTATGCGCCGCAGGATGCGCCGGCCAAGCTGTCCACGGACATCGAGGCCGCGCTGGCGCTTTGATGCGTTGATGCGCGCTGATCGCGCCTGTCCATCGGGGTTTCACGCAGGGCCGGCAGCGCGGGCCGGCCGCACGCCATGGTTAGCATGCTCCTTGACATCACAACAAGGAGACAACACCCGTGAAAGCCTTCCGCCGCACCGCCCTCGCCCTGCTCACTGCCTGCACCCTGCCCATGATTGCTACCAGCGCCGCCGCCCAGGAAAAGCCCGTGGTCCAGTTCATTGCCACGGGCGGCACCATCGCCATGAAGATCGACCCGGTCAAGAACGCGCCCGTGCCCGCGATCTCGGGCGACGACCTGCTGGCCACCGTGCCCGACGTGGGCAAGTACGCGCGCATCCAGGTCAACAACCTGTCCAACGTGCCCTCCGACTACATGGACCCGGCCCGCTGGGTGCAGCTCACCCAGGCCGTACAGGCCGCGCTGGCCCGCCCTGAGGTGGCCGGCGCCATCGTCTCGCACGGCACGGACACGCTGGAGGAAACCGCCTTCTGGCTGGATTTGACCGTGCAGTCGTCCAAGCCCGTCGTGCTCATAGGCGCGCAGCGCAATGCCTCGGTGTCCGACTTCGACGGGCCGCGCAACCTGCTCAACGCCGTGCGCATCGCCGTGGACCCCAAGGCGCGCGACAAGGGCGCCATGCTGGCCATGAACAACCAGATCAACGCCGCGCGCTACGTCACCAAGACACACACGGCCAACGTGGAGACCTTCCGCTCGGGTGAGTTCGGCTTTCTGGGCGAGGTCTACCCGGACCGCGTGAACTTCGCCTCCGCCCCCGCGCGCCGCCAGCACCTGCCCATCCAGGCGCAGACCATGCCCGAGGTGGAAATCTTCCCCATGTACGGCGGCGCCAACGGCCAGGCCGTTCGCCAAGCGGTGGACCGTGGCGTCAAGGGCATCGTCATCGACGCCCTGGGCATGGGCAACATGAACGTCGCCATGCTCGATGCCGCCAAGTACGCCATCGGCAAGAACGTGCCCGTGGTCGTCAGCACGCGCGTGCACAACGGCCGCGTCATGCCCAGCTACGGCTTCGAGGGCGGCGGCAAGACCTCGTTCGAGGCCGGCGCCGTCATGGCCGACGATCTGCGCGCGCCCAAGGCGCGGATCCTGCTGATGCTGGCGCTGCAGTCCGGCGTGACGGGGCAGAAGGACCTGCAGGCGGTATTCGATCGATAGTTCGATCGACAGGCCGCCGCAACCCTGCCGCGCAGGCCCTGGCCTTGCGCGGCATTTCTGGCGGGGCACCGAGGTGGCACACTGGCAGCCTCATATGCCAACCAGGGCGCACCATGCAGGATGACGATCTCGAATACGTGGGCTTCTGGGCCCGCACCGGCGCCGCGCTGATCGACACCGTGATCCTGCTCGTGCTCATGCTTCCGGCCCTGATCTCCATCTATGGCTGGGAATACCTGGAGTCCGAAAAACTGCTGCACGGCCCGGCCGATTTCGTCATCTCCTGGGTGCTGCCTGCCATCGCCGTCGTCATCTTCTGGATCAAGAAACAGGCCACGCCGGGCAAGATGCTCATCGCCGCCAGGATCGTGGACGCGCAGACCGGCGCGGACATGAGCACACGGCAGGCCATCATTCGCTACCTGGCCTATTTCGTGTCCATCATCCCGCTGTGCCTGGGGCTGATCTGGGTGGCCTTTGACCCGCGCAAACAAGGCTGGCACGACAAGATTGCGGGCACCGTGGTGGTCAGGCCCAAGCACCGGGGCGTGCAGCCGGTGAAGTTCCGCTGACATGCACCTCAGGCGCGCCCGCATCGGGCGCTCCGTGCTATTTCAACGGCAGCTCGGATGTGGCGTCGCGCAGCTGCGCGGCTCGCCCGAAGTTCAGTGCTGCAGCACAGGACAGGCGCCTGATCTCCGTCGCGTTGCCGGCTGCGCCGCCAGCCAGAGAAGCAAGCCAGCTGCATTGGGCATCGCGGTACTGCGTGAACTCCTTGCCGGAGGCGGACAGCCTGGCCTTGGCCTGGGAGGCATATTTGGCATCCTCATCCCATTGCCCCAGTGCGCTGGCTGCCTGTTCCTCGGCCTGCTTCAATGCCTTGTGGCTGTCTGCGAGCCTGCGCGCCAGGCAGTCTCGCATTCCGGCCTGGGAGTGGGCACTGCATTCCTCGCGCAAGGCGCGTTCATCGGGTTGAGAAATGATTTCCGTGGCGAGGCTCCACAGAGGAATGCAGGCTGCCAGTGCCAGGGTTGTCAGCTTTTTTGCTCGCATGTGGAGGTCCTGAATCCGAAGAGGCCGGCTGCCTGATCCCGATGCAATGACGATGGCCGCAAAGGCGCCGGGCATTCTGGCATGCCTGATTGGCCGGTTGCGAGCAACCGCAAGCGAACGCCAAGCCACCGGTCATGCCAATGCGCAGTGGTTTCCCTTGCGCACGAGCACCGGCCTCCCCGCCCCGTGGCTCAATCCTCTTCCAACCCCGGCTCGTCCACCACGAAGCCCGAGCCGTCCTCGTCGCAGAACACGCATTGCTGCACGAAGCTGTCCATGCTGCTGGCGTGGAACCAGATCAGGCCCTGGTCTTCGTCGCAAAGCATGTCGGTCTGGTCGTCCACGCTGGCGGCGGCAAAGCCGCTCAGTTCCATTTCTTCGAGGAACTGCTCCAGGTCCTCGCAGCCTGCAAACAGCTCATGGTCCAGGCTGCCGATGCGGCCCTTGAAGGCGCCGTGCAGCACTTCCACGAAGGGGTTGCCGCCGGGGTCATGGCCAATGACCATGAAGTGCGCGGCAAACAGGTTCTCGCGCTGGTGGTCCTCCACGTCGCAGTGCTCCGAGCCTGCGCGGAAGTGGTGCAGGGTGCGCAGCCAGGCGTGGTTGTCGCCGGTCTCGTCGTCGGCCTGCAGGTAGTCCTCGCGGTCGGGCGCCGCTTCGAGCCGGTCGAAGTCCAGGCCGTTCTGCGTGATCAGGAACTGCGCGTAGGCGTCGGAGAAGCCTTGCGCGGCCTGGTATTCGCGCACCGCCTGGGCGTCGGGCAGGGCCAGGCCGAAGGGATTGGGAAAGCGCACTTGCATGGAACGGTCCTTGAAAAGGAGTGAACGGCGGCCACGCAGGCCGTGCCCGCAGGATGGTGCAGGCGTTGGGAGGCAGTTTGGTGACAGTTCCGTATTGAGCTGCAGCCTGCGAGCAGAGCAGTGGCGCGCAATGACTTCCCGTATGCGCGTTGAGCCCAGACCTGCCTGCTCACAGATTGCACAGGTCTCAGACGTATCCGAAAGCACTCATGGAGGCAAGTACCCGTCCACCAGCGCTTGCACCACGTCCGCTTGCAGTACATCTCGCCTGCGCTTGATGGCCTCTCGCTCGCGCAGGCCGGCCATCCATCGCTTGAACGCGACGAAGGTTGCCGGGTGGACGGTATGCATGCGCGCCATGGCTCCATTGCTGGCGACGATGACGGCTGAAAACGGTGGCGCATCCAGCAGCACGTTGGCACGCCTGGCCTGGGCCACCCAGAAGTCTTCCTCGGCGTCGCTGAGTTTGATGGGGTGGGGATCGTCTGCCACACGTTCGCGACGGATGATGTCCACTTCAAAACCGTCTTTGTTGACGGCCGTGTAGAGCTGGCTTTTGCGCAGGCGGAACGTGCTGTCCACCTTCTTCAGTACGCCGAGCATGGAGCTGTCTACGCGGGCGAGTTGCGTGGCAAATTGCAGCCGCTTGCGGGTATCCCACAACAGGTCCATGTCGCGCGTGGCCAGGGCATCTGCCTGTAGCCGCAAGCCGGCTGCTGCCTCGTACGCGTAAAGCGCATGCGTTCCTACCACGCGAAAGTGCGGACTCAGCCCGGTGATCGACAGACGGTTGAGCAGCTCCACCACCAGCGGGTCCACCCTGCCTACGCGCAGCGCACGATTCAGTCGCTGGTGCTGGGCCAATGCGGCCTTGAGCCCGGCCAAACGCTCGGCGCTTTCCTGTTTGCGCTGCATGAAGCGTTCATAGATGGCTTCGGTTTCCGGCGTGCGAAGACCGAGGCTGGTTTCGGCGCCCGCAGGCGTGGTGCGGATCAGGTAGCTGGATTGAGGAGACGACGCCGGACCCGCATGCCAATACATGCCACCGCGTACTTGAGCCCCTTCATCCCGGGCTTCTTCCAGGGCTTCGAAGGTGGATACGGCGTCTATGTACTGGCGGGCCGCTGATGGCTGGAGGTCTTGCATTTCGGTATTTTTTTGAGAATTTCTCTTTTATACCGAAATTCTTTTAAAAACAACAGCCTAAGAGATTTTGAAACGATTCGGATCACGAAGAAACCACCAGCCTCGAATGCCCCACGCCACCGCCTTTCTCCACCCGCACCTGCACGGCGATGCGCTCCTTGAGCGCCTCCACGTGGCTGATGATGCCGATCATCTTGCCGCTGTCGTTGAGCCGGTCGAGTGCGTCGAGCGCGATCTCCAGCGTGTCGGCATCGAGCGTGCCGAAGCCTTCGTCGAGGAACAGGGAGTCGATGGAGGTCTTGTGGCTGACCAGGTCGGACAGCGCCAGGGCCAGGGCCAGGCTGACGAGGAAGGCCTCGCCGCCCGATAGCGTGCGCGTGTCGCGCGGGGTGTCGCCCTGCCAGCTGTCGACGATGTCCAGTTCCAGCTCGCCTTCGGGCTTGCGGCGCAGCAGGTAGCGGCCGTGCAGGCGTGCCAGGTGGAGGTTGGCCAGGTGCAGCAGGTGGTCCAGGGTGAGGCCCTGGGCGAAGCGCCGGTATTTGTCGCCCTTGGCCGAGCCGATGAGGCCGTCCAAGTGCTGCCACAGGTCGCTGTCGCTGGCCTGGGCGGCGATGTGCTCGAACAGGGCCTGCTGGCCCTGGCGGCGGCGCTGGTCGTCGGCCAGCTGGGTGCGGGCGCCGCCCAGTTGTTCGCTGAGTGCCGTATGGCGCTCCTGCAGTGTTTGCAGCAGGGCCTGTATGGCTTCGGGTGCCAGGTCGGTCAGGGCCTGGGCCTGCAGTTGCGCGTGCTCGCGCTGCGCGGCTTCCAGCAGGGTGGCCACGCGCTGTTGTGCCGCCTGCAGTTGCTGGCGCAGCGTGGCCAGGCGCTGGCGTTCGGGTGCGGGCAGCAGGGCCTGCAGGTAGGTGGATTCGTCAGCAAAGGGGCTGGCGGCCAGGGCGGCCTGCCATGCGGATTCGGCCTGGGCCGCTTCCTCGCGCTGGCGGGCCAGCGTGGCCTGGGCCTGTTGCTGCTGGCCTTGCAGGGCATCCTGCTGGCGCGTGAGAGCGGCGATGTCGTTGGCGCATTCGGCCAGGGCCTGCGGCAGCTGTTCCACGGGCGGCAAGGGCAGTGAAGGCGGCTCTGCCACAGCCGTATCGGCGGGATGGGGCTGCGCCGTTCTCTGCCCCTCCCACTGTGCCTCCCACTGTGTTTCCGACTGTTTTTTCCAGCGCTGCGCATCGGCCTCGGCCGCCTCGCATTCCTTGCGCTGCAAGGCCATGGATTGGGCCAGTTGCTGCAGGTCGTGCCGGGCCTGTTGCCAGTGCTGCCATTCGGCTTCGCGCGCTTCAAGCCAGGGCTGGGCGTCGTCGGGCAGGGTGTGGCCGGCCTCGCCGAGTGAGGCCTGCAACTGCGCGTTCAGCGCCTGGGCTTCGGCCTGCAGGCCGGCGATGGATTGCTGCAGTTCTTCGCGGCGTGCGCTGTGGTCGGCCAGGGCCTGCTGCTGCAGCGCAAGCTGGCCTTGCGCGGTCTGCAGTGACTGGCGGCTGTGCTGGGCAGCGTCCTTGGCCTGTTGCACGGCCTGCTCGCCTTGCTCGGCGGCCTGCACGGCGCGCTTGAGCGTGTCCAGCTGGCGGGCGCAGGCCTGGGCCGATGCGGCGAGGGTGTCGGCCTGTTGCCAACTGTCTGGCGCGAGCTGCAGGGGTTGCGTGAGGCCCTGCCATGTGTCGTTCCATGTGTCGTGCCAGCGTGCGATGTCCTGTTCCAGTCCGTCGGCCTGGCGCTGGCGTGCAGCCTGCGCGGCCGTGGTGGCGGCCAGCGTGGCGCGGGCGGTTTCGCCCTGGGTTTGCAGGGCGTCGAGTTCATCCTGCTTGCGGCGCAGCGCGGCTTCGGTGGCCGAGGCGTCCAGCGCTTCGTAGGCGGCCACGGCCGGGTGCTCGTGCGCGCCGCACAGCGGGCAGGGCTGGCCGGGCTGCAGGGCGTGGCGGTGCTCGGACAGGCTTTGGATGCGCTGCTCCTGGGCCAGCAGTTTTTGCTTGTCGCGGACCTGTTCTCGCACGTCTATGTAGCGCGTGCGCAGGGCTTGCCAGGTGTCCGTCTGCTGCTGCGCCAGTGCTGTTCCTTCGCGCAATTCCCGGGCCAGTGTCTGTCGCTGGCGCGCAAGTTCGCGGCGCTGCGCGGCCTGGGTTTCTGCCTGGCGCCACAGGTGCAGGCGGTCCTGCTCTGCCTGCTCGCGCGCGCGCAGCTCGGCCATGCCGCCGCTGCCTTGAAGGCGCTGCGCCTGTTCGTCCTGTGCGTGCTGGAGTGTGGCGCTGGCGCGGGCCTGTGCGTCGGTGGCGGCCTGGACCTGGGCCGCGCCGGCTTCGGCGCTTTGCGCCATGCGGGCCTGTTCGGCATCCAGCTTGCGCAGGGCCTGCTGCTGGCTGGCCGCTTGCTGTTGCTGGCTGGCGCGCAGCTTGAACTGCTGGCGCCAGCTGCCCAGGCGCTCGCCCAGCAGGGCATGGGCTGCATGGTGGGTGCAGAACTGTTCCAGCGTTTGGTGCTCGGCCTGCTGGCGGGCCAGGGTGTCTTGCGCAGCCTGGGCCAGGCGGGCGGACAGGGCCTGGGCATGGCGGTGCTGCAGCAGCAGCCGGGCCTGGGTCTGCTGTTCGTGCTCGCGCAGTTGCTGCAGTTGCTGGCGGCTGTCATCGCAGGCGACGGTGCTGCGCTGCCAGACTTGGTGCAGCGGCTGCAGCGCCTGCGCGGGCTCGTCATGGGCCAGGCTTTCCAGTTCGGGCGTGGCCTGCTCCAGTGCCTGGGCGGCGTCTGCGCAGCCGGTGCGGGCGGCCTGCAGTGTCTGGGTGGCCTGGGCCAGTTGCTGCTGCCATTGGTGCTGGGCCTGGGTGCGCAGGTAGTCGGCCTGCAGCGCGGCCTGCTCCGTCACAAGGCTGTCGGCCTGGGCCTGCAGGGCATCGCGCGCCTCGGGCGTCAGCAACTCCACGCCATCGGCCTGGGCCTTGAGCTGGTCCAGGCGCTGGCGCGCATCGCGGGCGCGTTCGAAGACTTTCTGCGAGATGAGGCCGTAGATCTCGGTGCCTGTCAGCTCTTCCAGCAGGCCGGCGCGGACGTTGGCATTGGCTTCAAGGAACGCCGCAAAGCCGCCCTGGGCCAGCAGCATGGACTTGGTGAAGCGCTCGAAGTCCAGGCCGGTGATGGCGGCGGTCTGCTCCAGCTTGTCGCGCGTCTGGCTGCTGAGGATGCTGCCGTCGCCCCGGGCCAGTTCCACCTTGGGCGCCTGCAGCGCGCCATCGAGCCTGTCGCGTGCGCGGCGCTGGCTCCAGAAGGCACGGTAGACCTGCCCCTTGACCTCGAACTCGACCTCGGCCAGACAGTCGGCCGTGTGGCGCGTCATGAGGTCGTTGGCCGATGCCGAGATGTTGTTCAGCCTGGGTGTCTGGTGGTACAGCGCCAGGCAGATGGCATCGAGCAGGGTGGACTTGCCCGCGCCCGTGGCCCCGGTGATGGCGAACAGGCCGTTGCCCGCGAACGGTGCCTGCGTGAAATCGATGCGCCATTCGCCCTTGAGCGAGTTGAGGTTCTTGAGCCGCAGCGTAAGGATCTTCATGCGCGGGCCTCCTCGCCGTGTTCGCCGGCGCCTGGCTGGGGCGCATCGAGCCCGGCCACCACTTCCTGGTAGCGCCGGGTGAGGGCCTGGGCCAGGCCGGGCTCCAGTGTTTCCAGCGCCAGGCGGCGCTCGAAGACGTCGGCGGGGCTGATCTCGTGCAGCGACTCGCCGGCGGCGGCGGCCATGCCGGCCACCGCCCGGCCGCGCTGGCGCCGCACGCGCAGCAGCTCCAGGGGCAGCTCGTCGGCCAGGGCCTGCACGCGGTCGGTGAGCTGGGGCAGGTAGTCGTCCTGCTCCACCACCACCTCCAACCACACGGGCCGTGCAGGGCTGCCGGCCTGGGCGGTGGCGCGCATCAGATCCGGCAAGGCGGTCAGGTTGCCTGCCACCGAGGCCATGGGCTGAAAGCAGGGCACGGGCAGCGGTGTGACGGCCTGCAGCCCTTCGGGGCCCAGGTCCACCAGCAGCATCTGCTTGGACTGGCGGGCCTCGTCAAAGCTCAGCGCAATGGGCGAGCCGCTGTAGCGGATGTGCTCCAGGCCGCCCACTTTCTGCGGCTGGTGGATGTGGCCCAGGGCCACGTAGTCGGCGGGCGGAAAGGCCGAGGTGGGGAAGGCGTCCAGCGATCCCACGTAGATCTCGCGCACGGACTCGCTGCTGCTGGCGCCCACGGTGGTGAGATGGCCCGTGGCGATGATGGGCAGGCGCTGGCCGGATGCGGCGGCCAGCGCGTCACGGCGTGCCATGGCGGCGTCGTGCACGCTGCGGTAGCACGACTCGATGGCGGCCTGCAGCGCCTGCTGCTTTTGCTCGGCGCTTTGGCCGGGCTGGCTCAGCACCAGGTCGCGCGGGCGCATGAAGGGCAGGGCACAGACGATGCAGCCGGGCGCGGCCGGCTGCCCCGGCCGGCGCCGCAGCGGCAGCTCGACCACGTGGCTGGCCGTCTCGCCCACGGCGGCAACCACGGTGGTGTCCAGGCAGGCCAGCAGCTCGCGGTTCTCTGCCAGCGTGGCCACGGAGTCGTGGTTGCCGCCCAGCAGCAACAGGGCCACGCCCGCCGCATGCAGGCGCACCACCAGCTGGCTGTACAGCTCGCGCGCATAGCTGGGCGGCGCGCCGGTGTCGAAGATATCGCCCGCGATGAGCACGGCATCGACCGCCTGGGTATCGACCTGCTCCAGCAGCCAGTCGATGAGCGCAGCGTGCTCGGCCTGGCGGCTCTTGCCCATGAAGTGCTGGCCCAGGTGCCAGTCGGAAGTGTGAAGAAGGCGCATGGTTTCGGTATCGCGGTATCGGTGCAATGTCCGCCGGCTGTGGCGGGGGCGACAGTATGGTCGCTGGCGCGCATGGGTGACAGCAGGACGGCGTGCCGCAGCTAACATCCCGGTTCGCATCAACCAAGGAGACACAGGCATGTTCAGCCACGTCATGGTCGGGGTCAACGACCTCGAAAAATCCAAGCAGTTCTACGACGCATTCCTGGGCGCGCTCGGCGTTGCGCCGGGCATGGCCAACAAGAACCGCTATTTCTACCGCAGCGCGGGCGGCACGTTTGCCATTTCCACACCGATCAACGGCGAGTCTGCCTGCCACGGCAATGGCGCGACCATTGGCTTTGCGACGCAGTCGCCCGAGCAGGCCGACGCGGCCCATGCCGCCGCCGTGGCAGCCGGGGGCGTGACCTGCGAGGATCCGCCCGGCTGGCGCGAGGCTTCGCCCGGTGGCCGGCTGTACCTGGCCTATGTGCGGGATCTGGATGGCAACAAGCTGTGCCTGTTGCATCGGCCGCCGAAGGCCTGAGCGAATACCGCATCCCGGCATATACAAACCCCTCTGCGCCATACTCCCGCCCGAACGCGCCCGCCGGGCGCTCACCCCCAAGGAGAATGCGTGCAATCAGCAAGTGACCAGTGGTTCGACGAGGCGTACTACCAGCGCTACTACTTCGACAAGAAGACCAGCGTGGTCGATACCGAGCATGTGAACCGTCTGGGCGCTTTCGTCTGTTCCTATCTGAGTTATGTGCGCGTGCCCGTGCGCCGCGTGCTGGATGTAGGCTGCGGCATCGGTCTGTGGCGCGAGGCGGTGCAGCGCCACTTCCCCGGTGCCAGCTACCACGGCGTGGAGTTCAGCGAGTACCTGTGCGGGCGCTTCGGTTGGGAGCGCGGCTCGGTGGTGGACTATGCGGCGCATGATCCTGCAGAGCCCTTCGATCTGGTGATCTGCCAGGGCGTGCTGCCCTATCTGAGCCCGCCGGATCTCAAGCGCGCGCTGGCCAATCTGGGGCGGTTGAGCCGAGGCGGTCTGTATGTGGAGGCGGTGGCGCGCGAGGATTACGAACGCGGCGTGATCGATGAGGATCTGACCGATCCGCGCCTGTTCCGCCACCGGGCGGATCTGTACCGGCGCGGGCTGGCCGAGCATTTCAAGGAACTGGGAGGCGGCGTGTGGCTGAGCCGCCGCGCCGAGCTGCCGCTGTTCGAGCTGGAAAGCGTGGGATGAGCCTGGAAATGTCAGCTGTGCCTGCTTCGGCGCAGGATGCCTGCGTGCCTCTGTCCTATCTGCGCGGCGTGGACTCCGGCGTGGCGCCGCATGCAGTCTCGCGGCTGCGCACGCAGCGGCTGGCGCGCAGCACGCGGCCGTTTCTGTCACGCGGCGGGCCGCGCGGTGAGCGCTGCGAGGGTTGCCGGCTGCGGCCTTCGCACTGCCTTTGCGCGCTGCGTCCCATGCTGCCGACGCGGGCGGGCTTTTGCCTGCTGATGCACGATGCCGAGCCGCTCAAGCCCAGCAACACGGGCTGGCTGATCGCCGATGTGGTGGAGCAGACGCACGCCTTCGGCTGGGCGCGCACCGAGGCCGATGCGGGCCTGCTGGCCTTGCTCGATGATCCGCAGTGGCAGCCCTATGTGGTGTTTCCCGGCGAGTTCGTGGAGCCGCCGCAGCGCGTGGTGCATGCGCTGCCGGTGCCCCGGGCCGGAGCCCAGGCCGGGACCGAACCGGACCCGGGCCGGCGCCCGCTGTTCATCCTGCTGGACGCGACCTGGCCCGAGGCGCGCAAGATGTTCCGCAAGAGCCCTTACCTGGACCGCTTTCCGGTGCTGAGCCTGCACCCGGATCAGGTCTCGCAGTACCGTCTGCGCCGCTCCCAGCGCGAAGACCATTTCTGCACCAGCGAGGTGGCGGCCCTGTGCCTGGAGCTGACGGGCGACGGCGGCGACCGGCGCGCAGGCCGCGCGCTGGAGAGCTACCTGGCGCTGTTCACCGAGCACTATCTGCGGGCCAAGAACCAGCAGCCGGTGCAGACAGGCAGTGACGCGCGCCGTGGTCTGCAGGACGCGATCTCTTCCGTTTGTCCGCCTGTTTGTTAAAAACGATAGCGGAAGATGCTGGTATTCATTGGGATTGGTGGCGTTTTGTTCCAAATTGTTGACAGCGCATCCAACTCCCCTTGCCCTGTGTTCGCCAGTGGCTCAACAGGGCGGCGCAGGGTGGCGTGAGGCCGGGCGCAGCAGCGTCGGCGACAACTTCCTGTTACGTTCCGGCCGCGGTGCGCTGCCCATACTCGCGGCGTGCGATGAGAGGTGGACAGGCGGCGGGGCGGGGTGACCCGGGACTCCAGGCCGAATGCCCATCGAACCTGGCCCGCAGGCGGTGATGGCTAAAATCGGATTTCGCTGAAATTCATCAGCCATTGCCCTGTACTGCAGGGCATGTTCGTGCACGCAGGGCCGCCCGTAGAGGCGGCCCGCATCCTCCAGGGTGCGCCGCAGCCGCGGCTCGCGGATTGCTGGTCACAGCATCCGCCGGGAACCTTGGGGCGTGCCGTCTCTCTTATCGCGCTGGACCATGCGTTGCGACCCTCCCGGGGACGGCTGCGCCATGTCCGCGTGCTCCATTTTTCATGGGGTTTGTTCATGGCCCGGGGCGTATGCCCCGGCGTTGGAAAGGTGTCCGGTTTTGGTGGTCAAGGATTTCAAACTGCACTACAACCCCGCCCTTGACGGGCTGCGGGGCGTGGCGATCCTGTTGGTGATCTTGTCGCACTCCCATGCGCCTTTGTTTGATGGCGCATTCTTCGGGGTGGACCTGTTCTTCGTGCTCAGCGGCTATCTGATCACCTCGCTGCTGCTGATGGAGAACGAATCCGAAGGCCGCATCGGCTTCTGGCGCTTTTACCGCCGCCGCTTCTATCGCCTGATGCCGGCGCTGGCCCTGTTCCTGGGCGCGTACTGCATCTTCGCGCCCTTGCTGTGGCCGGACCTGAACGACATCTACACCGATGCGCTGGTCTCCATCCTCTATCTGGCCGACTACGGCATCGCCTTCTTCGACAGCCCGGACACGCTGCTGCACATGTGGTCGCTGTCGGTGGAGGAGCATTTCTACCTGATCTGGCCACCGCTGCTGGTGCTGCTGCTGCGCTTTTCCAAGCCGGGCCGTCTGTGGCGCCCGATTGCCCTGCTGTGGGCGCTGAGCTGGCTGTGGCGCGTGTACTGGGTGGACCAGGGCCAGCACTTCTATGAGATCTTCTTTCGCTTCGACACCCGTGCCTCGGGCCTGTTCGCCGGTGCGCTGCTGGCGGCGGTGATGATCGAGCGGCCCGACTTCATCGCTGCACTGAAGGCGCGCATGCACCACGCCATGTGGGTGCCGCTGGCCGTGCCGCTGTTGATGGCGCTGCAATGGGACAACCAGGACGCCATGGTCTGGGGCATCACCGTGGTGGAATGCGCCGCCGTGGTGCTGCTGGTGGCGGCAAGCCAGGGCTCGGGACTGGTCTTCGACATGCTGTCGTCGCCCACGCTGGTGAAGCTGGGCCGCCTGTCCTATGGCGTCTACCTCTGGCACTACCCGGTGGTGCGCTATCTGCGCGCCGACTTCTCGTGGCCCGTGGTGGTGGCGCTGGGCCTGGCGATCTCGGTGGCGCTGTCGGCGCTGTCGTTCTACACGATCGAGCGCTGGGCGCTGCGCATGCGCGATGGCGAGCGCAAGGGCAGCGAGCGCCAGCCGCAGGCGCAGCCGGCCTGAATGCCGGCAGCGCGCCGAAAGCAAAAAAGGGAACGTTGGCACGTTCCCTTTTTTTGTGGGTGAAGGAGATCCGCTGCGCTCTCAGAACCCTGAGCCGGGCTGGGACAGGTACTGCAGTTCCTCGGCCGTGCTGGTGCGGCCCAGGATGGCATTGCGGTGCGGAAAGCGGCCGTAGCGCACGATGACGTCGCGGTGCCGGTGGGCGTAGTCCAGCGTGCCGGCGAGGAACTCGCGCACGCCCTCGCCGCCAGCGTCACCGGCCTGGTCGGCCAGGGCCTGGAAGGCAGCCACGCTGCGGTCCTGCAGGGCCAGGTCTTCGGCATGCTCCAGCGGCAGGTAGCAGAAGATGCGCGCCACGGCAGGCAGGTCGGCATGCCGGTCATGGCCCAGGGCGATGCCGTCCAGCGCCAGTTGCAGCGCCTGCGGGTCGCCTGCAAAGCTGCGTGCCGTGCCCCGGAACAGGTTGCGCGTGAATTGGTCCAGCAACACGATCAGCGCCAGCCGCCCCAGCGCCGTGCCGGCCCAGCCGTCCAGTTGGCCGGCCAGTGCATCTTCGACCAGGGCGCCGAAGCGCTCGCGGATCTGGTCGTCAGTGGCATCGGACTTGATGAACCACAGGTTCTTGCAGGCCAGGGCGCCCGCGTTGTCGGGATGCGCGGAGCCCAGCCAGTAGCTGAGCACGTCGGCGATGCGTGGGTCTGCGGCGTGAGAAGGGGCAATGCTTGTCATCGGTGGCCAGGCTCTTGTCGGATGAGGAAGCCTTCGATTGTGCAGGCGGTAGCGTACTGCCCTTGTGGATGGCAGGTTTTGCGCAGACAAAGCACAGCTTGTGCAAATGTTTTTCAAGAGAATGTGCACAGGTTTTTCAAGAGAAATTACAGGTGTTATCCACAGATTGGTATTCGGATCTCGTTGCTGGTGCCTTTCAATCAGGCACTCATGAATTCAAGATTTCGCGTGGCAATGTTGCGAAAGTCCCCGGAGATGCGCGCATCCTGCGCCACGGCCTGCCAGAAGCGGCGTGCCAGCGCCTGGGCATGCGGCCATTCGGCCAGCGTGGCGGCCGTGGGTCGCTGGGGCTGGGCGCCGAAGTCGCGCTCCACGATCTCGCCGTTGATGGGCATGTAGAGCATGGGCAGCATGTCGTAGGTGGGCGACAGCGCCCAGTCGCCATGGGGCTGCGGCAGCACGAAGGAGATGTTGCCGTAGTGCCGGTCGGTGTTGGCGATGAGCTGGCCGTAGGCTTCGAGCAGGCGCAGGCTGCGCGCGTCGGCCTCGGTGATGAGGCCGCGTGCGGCCAGGCGGTTGGCCGTGGCTGCCCAGTTGTCCACCTCGCCCACGTACTGGGCATTGAGCACCTGCAGGGACACCATGCCGATGCGTCCAGGGTTGCTGCCCGGGTGGGCCTGTGAGACGGGCACATCGCCCGGCGCCGGCTGGCTGCGGTCGAAGCGCTCCGATTCGAGGAAGGCGCGGCCGCCATCGAGGAACAGCCGCGTGCGCGCTGCGGGCAGGCCGTCTTCGGCCAGGGTCTGCAGCGCCAAGTGCTCGCAGACCAGCAGGTCGCGGATGCGCTGCTCGGCCGGCGCGTTGCCTGCCGGGGAGAACTTGACGATGACGCTGCGCCCGGCCGTGATGCAGCAGAACTTGGGCTGCTCGCCGCCCGCCGACGAGCCCGGATGCGTGCCCTGCATGGCCTGCATGGCCAGGCGCGGATAGTCGGCCGCAGAGGCGGCGCGCAGCGTGCGCGCGGGCAGGGAGTGGAAGCGCTCGAAGGCGGCTTCGCCCACGATGAGGTTGCCCGGCAGGTCTTCGCCAAAGCGGGCCAGGGCGCGCAGCACATCGTCCTCGCCCCACTGGCGCGGGTCGCCGCCCAGCTGCAGTTCGGGGTGGCTGTGCGCAAAGCTGCGGCCGATGAAGCCCTGGGGCCGCATGTCGTCCAGGAACCAGGGCAGGCCGTCGTGCTGCTCGCTGAGGCCGTCGGCCTCATCCACCCAGAAGCCGCCGCCGTGCAGGGCGATCATGCGGCCGAAGGGCGATGCATGGCCTTCGGTGTCCACGCGCATGATGGCCACCTCGGCGCCCACGCCCGCCACCTGGCGCGGCAGCACATAGCGCTGCGTGCGCGCCGCCCCCACCTTGCGCACCTGGCCCGACTGGATCAGCGGTGCCAGTGCGCGCGACACCGTGGGCTGGCTCACGCCCAGCATCTGCTGCAACTCGCGCGCCGCCAGCGCACCGCCCTGGCGGCGCAGTGCTGCCAGCACCTGCTGGGAGAGGTCTTCAGTGGCCATGGGGAATCAATTCATGAATGGATGAAACAAGGGGTTAATTTATTGAAAATCAAGGATTTGTGCAAATCCATGAATGGATATATGAATAGATAAAAAAACCGCGCCCAAGGGCGCGGCAAAGCTGGATTTCGCGGCGGCTTGCAGGTCTGCGAATCACGATCACAGCCTGTGAAACTGGCGTGCTCCAACTCAGAGACGCCGAGCAAGAGCCGCCTCGCGGCGGGGGCGCCTAGCCGAGGGCGTCGTCCCCTGGGGGAAGCGGCGCCAGCCGCTCAGGGGGTCAGAAATTGTGCGTGATACCCAGGCTGATGCCGCTGGCGCGTGTCTTGTTGCCTGCGCCCTGGTATCCGTTCTTCCACTTGGTCGTGTCCAGTTCCAGGAACAGGCTGGTGCGCTTGGACAGCTGGTAGTCCACGAAGCCGATCAGGCGCTGGAAGCCGTCGTCGCCCTGGCCCGTGCGCTCGCGGTCCACCTTGTAGTAGCCGCCGTTCAGGCCGATGACGGGTGTGATGGCGTAGCGTGCGCCCAGCGCCAGGATCTTGTTCGTGGTTTTCGCGGTGTCGCTGGTCTCGGCCTTGTTGCGGCCGTAGTTGAGCATCAGGCGCAGGTCGCCACGGCTCCAGGCGCCACCGATGTTGGCGGCGTCCAGCGTGCGGCCGCTGGCGTCGTGGAACTGGGTGTAGGCGCTGGTCAGCACCAGATCGTCCTGGCGCCAGTCCAGGCCCAGGCCGCGCGTGTCCAGGCGCGAGGCCGACACGCCGGTCTCCCCGAAGCTGTACATGGCGCGCGCCGTGAGGCCGCCAAAGCTGCCCGAGTACTTGATGGAGTTGTTGACGCGGTTGGAGCCCACCTTGGTGTTGGTGGCGCCCCATTCGTTGTTGAGGCCGTGGCCCGTGAGGCTGGTGACCTGGATGTTGGGGTTCAGGCCCGCAAAGCGCAGGGCGATGGGATCGACCAGGCCCACGGAGTCGGAGATCAGCGTGTTCTGCCGGCCAGCCGTGACCGCGCCCCAGTGGCCGGCCAGGCCCACGATGGCCGCCCGGTCGAAGGTGCCGGCCACGCCGCCGATACCGCCCACGTCGGCGCCCAGCGTGGATTCGAGGTTGAAGATGGCGCGCAGGCCGCCGCCCAGGTCCTCGCTGCCGCGTATGCCCCAGCGGCTGGTGGGACCCACGCCGCTGTTGACCGAGCCCATGCTGCCCGCAGCCGGCGCATTGGCGCCCGACAGGCCGCTTTGCGCGCGCACCGACACGTCGATGATGCCGTACAGGCTCACGCTGCTGGTGGATTGCGCCAGGGCGGGGCCGGCCGCGCAGCCTGTGGCCAGCAGGGCGAGGGCGATGTTCTTCTTCATGGTGTCTCCTTGATTTCTTCTGGAAGGCGGGAACTTTGCGAGCGGCCGAGTTTCCGTATGGGAGCCGGTACTGCCTATGTCCGGCGGGCACTAGCTGCTATGTCGTTTCGTTCTCGAAGTGGCTGCGCGCAGGTGCCGGGCAACACCCACTGCAGGGACAGGGAATAGCCCCTGGCGGGACAATGTCGCTCTCAAAAAACATAGCGCCATGCGTATGGCATGCATGGCGCTTCAGGGTTTCGTGTCGGGCTTTCTGAGGCTTGTGCTGTCGTGATGAATCGCCGCTTTTTGTTGATGGTCGTGGCAGCGGGCTGGAGCCTGGCCGCGACCGGATGTTCGGGAAAGTCCGGACCTGGGAATGTCTCGGTTTCGCGGCAAAGGCTGCAGGAGGTGGTGGCCCAGCGCTTTCCCCGGCAGTTCCCCGTGGCCGGCATGCTGCAGCTCAAGCTGCATTCGCCGGTGCTGGGATTGCTGCCCGAGCGCAACGCGCTCAATGCGGTGCTGCAGGCCGATCTGTCGGGGCCCGTGCTCAAGCAGGGCTATGGCGGCCATCTGAACCTGGACTTCGCGCTGCGCTACGAGCCCACGGACCGCACGCTGCGCGCCCACCAGATCAAGGTCAACAGCCTGGTCATCAATGACCTGGCGCCCGCCATGAGCGACATGCTCACCACCTACGCCAGCGCGCTGGCCGAGCAGGCGCTGGGCCAGCTCGTGCTCTACCAGCTGCAGGACAAGGAACTGGCCCTGATGGACTCGCTGAACATGGAGCCCGGCGCCATCACGGTGACGCCGGACGGCCTGAGCGTGGCCCTGGTCCAGAAGCCCGTCGCGCCGCGCTGAGCGCAGCGGCGCGCCTTCGTCCTTCCCTTCGCCCGCGCCTCAGTCCGCGCGGATATTGGCCGCGCGAATCACCTCGCCCAGCTCGGCGCTCTCGGCCTGAATGAAGGCGCCAAACTCGGCCGGCGTGCCGCCCATGGGCGATGCGCCGATGTCGGCCAGCTTCTGCTGCACGGCGGGCTGGGCCAGGCTCTTGTTCAAAGCCTGGTTCAGCGCCTGCACCACGGCCGGCGGCGTGCCGGCCGGCGCCACCAGGCCCCACCACACGGTGGCCTGCACATTCACGCCCAGCGAACGTGCCGTGGGCACGCCCGGCAACAGGCGCGAACCATTGTGGTTGAGCACCGCCAGGGCGCGCAGCGCACCGCTGCCCACATGGCCTGCCACCTCCAGCGGGTTGATGGCCATGAAGTCCAGCCGCCCGCCCAGCAGGTCGGTCACGGCCGCCGAGCCGCCCTTGTAGGGGATGTGCACGGCCTGGAAGCCGCCTGCGCGCTCCAGCAGGGCGCTGGCCATGTGGCCCGAGCTGCCCACGCCAGCCGTGCCATAGGACAGCGCGCCGGCCTTGGCCTTGCCGGCGGCGATCAGTTCGGCCAGGTTCTTGTGGGGCGACTTGGCGTTGACCACCACGACCAGCGGCGCCTCGCCGATGCGGCCCACCGGGATGAGGTCCTTGAGCGGATCGAAATTGAGCTTGGCGTACAGCGCCTTGTTGGTGGTCAGCGTGTTGGAGGCCGTCAGCAGCAGGTAGCCGTCGGCCGCGCCGCGTGCCACCGCGCCCATGCCGATGTTGGTGCCGCCGCCGGGCTTGTTGTCCACCACCAGGGACTGGCCCAGCAGCTCGGCCATGGGCGGCGTGACCAGGCGCGTGATGATGTCCACGCCGCCGCCGGGCGAGTAGGGCACGACCACGGTCACGGGGCGCTCGGGGTAGCCGGCCGCTGTGGCGACCAGGGGCAGGGCCGCCCAGGCGGCGGCGGTGGTGCCGAGCAGGGCCAGTGCGTGGCGGCGGGTGGAATGTCTTGTCATGCATGTCTCCGTTGATTGTTATGACCCGGCGGCAGGGCCGGGTCCGCCATTATTTAGCGTGCCAAGCATGGCTGGGCGCCGAACGTTACGATGCAGCGGCCATCGATTTCTTGGCGAACCCGTCCAGCCTTCAAGGTGCCCCATGACTTCACAGAATCCGCTTTCCGCCTTTTCCGTCACGCGCAAGTGGCCGGCCACGCAGCCGGACCGCATCCAGCTGTATTCCCTGCCCACGCCAAACGGCGTCAAGGTGTCGATCGCTCTGGAGGAGATGGGCCTGCCGTATGAGGCGCACCGCGTGGGCTTCGAGAGCAATGACCAGCTCTCGCCCGAGTTCGTGGACACCTTCCCCAACAACAAGATCCCGGCCATCCTGGACCCGCAGGGGCCGGGCGGGAAGCCGCTGGCGCTGTTCGAGTCGGGCGCCATCCTGGTCTACCTGGCCGAGAAGTCCGGCAGCCCGCTGCTGCCCGCCGACCCGGCAGCGCGCTATGAAACGCTGCAGTGGCTGATGTTCCAGATGGGTGGCGTCGGCCCCATGTTCGGCCAGCTGGGGTTCTTCCACAAATTCGCCGGCAAGGACTTCGAGGACAAGCGCCCGCGCGACCGCTACGTGAACGAGTCCGTGCGCCTGCTGGGTGTGCTGGAGCGCCGCCTCGCAGGCCGCGCCTGGGTGATGGGCGAGCAGTTCACCATTGCCGACATCGCCCTGTGGCCCTGGGTGCGCAACATGGTGGTGGAGCAGGGCTACAACGCGGCCGAACTGCTGGGCTGGGAGCGCTTTCCCGAGCTGCAGCGCGTGCTGGCCGCCTTCGTGGCGCGCCCGGCCGTGCAAAAGGGCCTGGTGACGCCGCCGCGCAACTGACCCGGCGGGCGTTGCATTCCTGGGCCGCACTGTCCCAGCCATGGTGGCTTTCAAAACGGGCGCGGGGGCCGCATCTGTCCGAGAATGCAGCGCCCCCTTTTTCTTGCGGGCGCAGCCTCACAGGAGCCACGATGACCGCAGCCACCACCCCCGTCCTCCAGAGCCAGCCGCTGGGCCCGCTGTGGCCCACCATGGACCCCTTCCTGTTCTGTGCCCACCATGACGATGCCTATCCGCCCAGCGATGGCCGCCTGGGCGTGCAGGCCGTGGACCTGGAAGGCCGCCAGATGGGCAGCGACTTCAGCCGCAAGGACGGCTTTTCCATGTACCACGGCGATGGCGTGCCGGGCTTTCCCGGCCACCCGCACCGCGGCTTCGAGACCGTGACCCTGGTGCGCAAGGGCCTGATCGACCATTCCGATTCGCTGGGCGCGGCTGCGCGCTTTGGCGGCGGCGACGTGCAGTGGCTGACGGCCGGCAAGGGAATCCAGCATTCGGAGATGTTCCCGCTGCTCAACAGCGACGCGCCCAATCCGCTGGAGCTGTTCCAGATCTGGCTGAACCTGCCTGCGCGCTCCAAGATGGTGGAGCCGCACTTCACCATGTTCTGGAACGAACGCATCCCGCGCCTGGAGCACGCAGACGCCGCAGGCCGCAGGACCGTGGTCACCGTGGTCGCAGGCAGCCTGCCCGGCACGGCGGCCGCCCTGCCGCCGCCGCCCGAATCCTGGGCCTCGCAACCCGAGGGCGACGTGGCCATCTGGACGCTGCGCCTGGAGCCCGGCGCGCGCTGGACGCTGCCGCGCGCAGCCGGTGCGGACACGCAGCGCATGCTGTATTTCTTTGCAGGCCAGGCACTGCAGGTCGGGCCCACGGCGCTGGCCCAGCATGCGGCCCTGCATGTGGATGCCACGCAGGACTGGGAACTGCACAACAGCGGCGCCGACGCCGTGGAATGCCTGGTGCTGCAAGGCCGCCCCATTGGCGAGAGCGTGGCGCAGTACGGCCCCTTCGTGATGAACACGCAGCAGGAAATCATGCAGGCCATGCAGGACTACCGGCGCACCCAGTTCGGCGGATGGCCCTGGGCCGAGCAGGACCCGGTGCATGGCGCAGAGAACCGGCGCTTTGCGCGCTACCCGGGCGCTGCGGCCGAGGAGCAGCCTCCGGCCGCCTGAGTCCGGTCAGGCCGCGTCAGGCCGTGTCTGCGGGTGGATGAAAGCTGGCCGGCGCGGGCGTGCGCCCCAGCTCCTTGAGGATCTTCAGCGTGATGGCCATGCCGGTGTTGCCTGCGGGCACGCCGGCATAGACGGCGGTCTGCAGCAGCACTTCGCGGATGGTGTCCAGATCCAGCGGCGCGGCCTCGGCGTCGGCCGGGTCGGCCAGCAGGCCCGTGCGGATGTGCAGCTCGAACTCTTCCCAGCGGCCCATGGAGGCCGTGATGGCCAGCACCATGATGCGGCGCGTGCGGCGCTCCAGGCCGGGGCGGCTCCAGATGCCGTCCCAGGCATAGGCCGTGATCATGCGCTGGAACTCCACATTCAGTTCGTTGGCGCGCGCCACGGATTGGTCCACCCATTCATCGCCCAGCACGCGGCGGCGGTTGGCAAGGCCGCGCTGCAGGGCGTCGGCGGAAGGTTCGGTCATGGCGGGGGTTCCTGTGTCAAGCATGGGAATGGGCATTGGCGTGGATCTGCGGCGCTGCCAGCAGCGCCAGGCACGCATCATGCGATGCCTGCACGGCGCGTGCCGGGTCGCAGGCCCGGGCCAGCGCATCTTGCAGCGCTTGCAAGGCTGCTTCGTCCAGCCGGGGCGCGGCCCATTCGGCCAGCAGCAGGCGCAGCTCGCGCCCCTGCTCCAGCGCCTGCGGGGCCAGCAGCTCCACGGCGGCCAGGGCCTCGGGCTTGCCCGTCCAGGGCGCCATGGCGTGCACGCAGGCCTCTGAAAACACCAGTCCGTGCAGGCCCCGCACATGGCCCAGCATGCGCTGCGGATGCACCTGCAGCGACTGCGCGGCCTGGCGCAATGCGGCGGCGGCGCCATGCACATGGCGCCACAGGTCGGGCCAGTGCGCGACCTCGGCCTGCCACTCGCCCAGCGCGCGCTCATGGGCCTGGGCCATGCAGCCCAGCAGCAGGGCCGCGAGCTGGGGGATGGCCTGGGCCTGTGCCACCGCCTGCATCAGGTGCACGGGATTGCGCTTGTGCGGCATGGCGCTGGAGGTGCTGCCGCGCGGCGCCTCGCTGACCTCGCCCACCTCGTACTGCGCCATCAGCGACCAGTCCTTGGCCAGCTTGGCCAGGCTGCCGCCGCATACGGCGGCCTCCATGGCCAGGCGCATCCAGTCGTCGCGCTGGGTATGCCAGCTGCGTCCGCAGGCCGACAGGCCCAGGCGCCGGGCCAGTGCCTGCTCCACCTCGGCACGGTGGCTTCCCAGCACGGCGCCATTGCCCACGGCGCCGCCCAATTGCACGCACAGCGCAGCGGTGGCAAGCCTTTCAAACTGTTCGATGCTGCGCCCCACGGCGGCAGCCGACTGCGCGCACTTGAATCCGAAGCTGGTGATCTGCGCGGGCTGCAGCAGGCTGCGCGCCAGCATGGGCGTGGCCGCGTGCGTGCGGGCCAGGGCCTGCAGTGCGGACTGCAGCGCGCCCAGCTCGGCCAGCAGCGCCTGCAGGGCCTGCTGCGTGAGCAGGGCCTGCGCCGTGTCCACGGCGTCCTGCGTGGTCGCGCCCCAGTGCAGCCAGGGCATGCCTTCGGGGGCGTGGGCCTGCAGCCACTGCTGCAGCGGCCGCACCACGGCCAGGCCCAGCGCGCCGCTGGCGCGTGCCTGCTCCACCACGCCTTCGCACGTGAGCGGCGCCTGCGCGCAGGCGCGCGCAATGGCCTCGGCGGCCGGGCGCGGCACCAGGCCGCAGTCGGCCTGGGCCTGGGCCAGCGCGCTCTCGAAGCGCAGCAGCGCCTGCAGCCAGCGCGCGTCCGCAAACCAGTGGCCGCTGTCGGCGGGGCCCAGATAGTCCTTCACCAATGACATGCTGTCCTTGCCGGTCTCAGGCCGTGGCGCCCGAGGCCTTGATCACGGCGGCCCACTTGGCGCTCTCCACCTGGATGCGGGCCGCGTACTGCGCGCCATCGCCCAGCAGCGGCACGGCGCCCTCGATGCCCAGGCGCGACTGGAAGGACTCGGCAGACGCCACCTTGAGGATGTCGCGCCCCAGCGCGCGCACCGTCTCGGCAGGCGTGCCCCTGGGCGCGAGGATGCCGTAGGTCAGCGAGCTCTCGAAGTCGGCCAGCGCACGCACGCCGGACTCGGCCACCGTGGGCACGTCGGGCAGCTGGGGCTGGCGTTTGGCGCCGGTCACGGCCAGGGCGCGCAGCTTGCCGGCCTTCACCAGGGCCATGGCCGCGGGAATCACGCCAAAGCTGAAGTCCACATTGCCGCCCACCAGATCGGTCAGCGACGGGGCCGTGCCCTTGTACGGCACGTGGATGGCCTTGGCGCCCAGCGCGTGGGCGAACATCTCGCCCGTCAGGTGGCCGCCCGTGCCCGAGCCGCTGGAGGCGTAGTTCATCTCGCCGCTGCGCTTGCGCATCTGCTCGGCCAGATCGGCCACGCTGCGCACGGGCGAGGAAGCCGGCACCACCAGCAGCAGGGCCGACGAAGCGAACATGGCCACCGGCTGCAGATCGGTGGCCGCATTGAACTTGAGGCCCGGATACAGCGAGGGATTGATGGACACCGTGCCCGTGTGGCCCAGCAGCCAGGTGCTGCCGTCGCCCGCCGCACGCACCACGGCTTCCGTGCCCAGGTTGCCGCCCGCGCCGGCCTTGTTCTCCACGATCATCCCGTAGCCGAAGGACTCGTTGAGGCCATGCGCCATCTGCCGTGCAAACACATCGTTGCCGCCGCCTGGCGCAAACGGCACCACCAGGCGGCTGCCGCGCTTTTGGGCCCAGGCCGGCAGCGCACAGGCGGCCAGCGCGGCGGCGGCGGTGGACAGCCACATCCGGCGCGGCAAAGAGGTCTGAGAGGCTTGAGCGGTTTGAGAGGTGGGCCGGGAATCCATGCGTCTGTCTCCTGAAATAGTCGTTGTCACGCAGTGTGGTGCAGCACAGCCTGGGAAAACAGCAGTTGCATCTGCGTTGTGATTCAAGAAAATGTGTGAAATGGACGTGAGATACATACACAATTTCTTGAGAGTGGTGGACACCGGCTCCATGTCCGAGGCCGCTCGCCAGCTGGACCTGAGCCCCTCGGCCATTGCCCAGCAGATGCGCGTGCTGGAGGGCGAGCTGGGCGCGCCGCTGCTGGTGCGCCATGGCCGCAGCGTGCGCGCCACCGAGGCGGGCGAGCGGCTGTTCGAGCGTGGTCGCCAGTTGCTGCAGGACTTCGAGGGCCTGCGCGAATGGGTGGCCTCGGACGCGGACGGCGGCGAGCTGCGGCTGGGCACCGTGAACACGGCGCTGCACGGCTTTGTGCCCGCCGTGATGCGGGCCTTCGTGGCGCGCCACGCCGAGGTGCGCATCAGCGTGCGCGCCGGCCTCACGCCCGAGCTGTACACGGCCCTGGTCCAGTCCGAGCTGGACGTGCTGATCTGCCTGCAACCCTCGTTCGACCTGCCCAAGACCGTGTGCTGGGCCGAGCTGCGCCAGGAGCCTTTGGTCGTGCTGTGCCGCACCCGGGATGCGCAGCAGGACCCGCTGGCCCTGCTGCGCACCCGGCCCCTGGTGCGCTACGACCGATCCCTGGCCGGTGGCCGGCTGGCCGACCGCTACCTGCGCGCCCAGGGCATTGCGCCGCTGGAGCGCATGGAATTGAACTCGGTGCTGGCCGTGGCCATGATGGTGGACCAGGGCCTGGGCGTGGGCCTGGTGCCCGACATAGGCCCCGTGCTCTCCCAGGGCCGCGACGTGCGCGTGCTGGCGCTGCCCGAGCACGGCGCCGCAGCGGACGGCGCCGGCTCCCGCCCCGCCGATGCGCGCAAGGTCGGCCTGCTGTGGCTGAACACCTCGGCCCGCGCGCGCTGGGCGCGCAGCCTGCTCGAATGCGCGCGCGAGTGCCTGGCTTGAGGTTGGGCGGCCGGTGAACCCACGGCCGCGACGCTGGAATGCCCCAGGTCGCCGACAATGGCAGCTTTGCGCGGCGCGCCTTCTGCGCTGCGGTTTTCCAAGGCCTTTGCCATGAACATCACCAAAGACACCGCCGTCACCATCAACTACAAGATCACCGACAAGCTGGGCAAACTGCTCGACAAGGGCGACGTGGCCTATCTGCACGGCGGCTACGACAACATCTTCGCCAAGGTGGAAGCCGCCCTGGACGGCAAGGCCGTGGGCGACACGTTGACCGTGGACCTGGCCGTGGAAGACGCCTTCGGCGCGCGCGACGAGAGCCTGACCCGCACCATTCCCAAGGGCGAGTTCCCGCCCGGCGTGAAGGTCGGCGGCCAGCTGCGCGGCACCGATGACCAGGGCCAGCCCCAGATCTACCACGTGGTCAAGATCAAGGGCCCCGTGGTGCTGCTGGACGGCAACCACCCGCTGGCCGGCATGTCGCTGCACTTTGCCTGCAAGGTCACCGAAGTGCGCGCGGCCAAGCCCGAGGAAATCGAGCACCGCCACGTGCACGGCGGCCACGGCCACCACCATTGAGAGGCAGGGCCGGGATACACCCGGTCCGCACGGCCCCGCAAAGCACAAAGGCCGCCTGGCATGCCCGGCGGCCTTTGTGTTTTCCGACTAGACCGCCTCCAGCGCCAGCAGCGCCGTGGCGGTGTTGGAGATCGGTATGTGGTAGTTGCCGTGCACGCGGCGCACGCCGGGCGCAGCCGCGGACAGGGCGCCGCGCATGGCCAGCCACATCAGCAGTTCCACGCCCTGGGTGCCGGTCTTTTCCACCAGTTCATGCACGCTGAACTGCGTGGCCCATTCGGGATTGGTGGCCATGCTTTCAAGGAACTGCAGGTCGAAGGCCTTGTTGATGAAGCCCGCGCGCTCGCCATCGAGCTGGTGCGACAGGCCTCCTGAGGCGATGACGGCCACGCGCTGGTCGCTGTTCCAGCGCGCGATGGCCCGGCCCACGGCCTGGCCCAGCGCATAGCAGCGGCGCGCCGAGGGCAGCGGGAACTGCACGGTGTTGATGCACACCGGCACGACGGCCACAGGGCAGTCGCCCTCGGGCCAGAACAGCTTGAGCGGCAGCGTGCAAGCGTGGTCCACCAGCATTTCCTGGCAGCTGACCACGTCGAAATCCTCGCCCACCAGGGACTCGATCAGGTGCCATGACAGCTCCGTGTGGCCGCGCAGCGGTGCCAGCGTGGGAATGCCCCAGCCTTCGTCGGCGTTGCAGTAGCGCTCGGCCGCGCCCACGGCGAAGGTGGGCATCTTGTCGAGGAAGAAGTTCAGGCCGTGGTCGTTGTAGAACATCACCACCACGTCGGGGCGCTGCGCGGCCAGCCATTCGCGGATGGGCGGGAAGCCGTCGAAGAAGGGCTTCCAGTAGGGCTCGTTCTGCAGGCCCTTGTGGATGGCGTTGCCGATGGCGGGAATGTGCGAGGTGCCGAGGCCGCCGATGAGATGTGCCATGGTGGGTGTCTCCTGTGCTGTGTCTTGCGTGTGGGCTGCGGCGGGGCTCAGGCGTGCGAGCGCAGCAGGGCCTGGAACTCGGCCTTGGTCATGCCGGTCTGCTGGGCGCCTATGTCCTGCATGTCCAGGTGGAAGATGCCGGCCAGCTTGGCCAGGTAGTAGGCGTTGCCGCCGGCCGCGATCATCTGCAGCACGTTGCGCGCGCGCACGGCATCGGCCTGCTCCTGGTTCAGCCCGTAGCTGCGCATATAGGCCTCCTCGTCGGCCAGGAAGGCCTGGCGGTTGGCCAGCTCGTTGAAGGAAAAGCACATGCTGTTGAGCGCATAGCCCTTGCGGGCCTGCCTGCCATCGAACAGGGTGGTGCCGGGAATCTGCGGCTGATCGGCCATGTTTTGTCTCCGGTATTTGCGTTGGATCAGCGGCAGTGTCCGGCCCGCGTTGCCAAAGATAAAGCGGCGGCCAATCATGGAATGCATGAGACAAATCGATGGATCGCAGCTGGACGGACGGCTGCTGCAACTGCTGCTGGCCGTGCTGGAGACCGGCAGCGTCACGGCGGCGGCGCAGCGCCTGGGCGTGACGCAGTCGGCCGTCAGCCATCTGCTGGACAAGCTGCGCGCCATCACGGGCGACCGATTGTTCGTGCGGCAGGGGCGGGGCATTGCACCCACGGCCCATGCGCTCGCGCTGCAGGAACCGGCGCGCGAGCTGCTGCGGCAGATGCAGCAGTTCGGCCAGGGGCCCAGCTTTGACCCCGCGCACTGGCGTGCCGAGATCACCATTGCCGCCAACGACCTGCAGCGCGAGTTGCTGCTGCCCGCGCTGGCCCGGCGCCTGCGCTCAGCCGCGCCCGGGACGGTGCTGCGCGTGATCGACAGCGGCGCGCCGGATGCCGAACTGCTGCGCTCGGATGCCTGCCTGCTGGCCATCAGCCCGCGCCCGCCCGATGCCACGGACATCGTGCAAAAGCGCCTGTTCAGCGATGAGTACGCAGTCTTCTATGACAGCGCCGTGCGACAGCCGCCGGCCAGCCTGGCCGACTATCTGCGCGCCGACCACGCCACCGTGGCCTATGCCGACCGCCAGGCGCTGGACCTGGACCTGCAACTGCAGGCGCGCGGGCTGGAGCGCCGCTTTGCCGTGCGCGTGCCGGGCTTTGCGGCGCTGGCCGCCTTCGTGCGCGGCACGCCGTTGCTGGCGACGGCGCCGTCGCTGCTGGGCCGCACGGCCCTGTCATCGCTGGCCAGCTTTGCCGTGCCCGTGGACTGCCCGCCGCTGCCCATGTTCATGATCTGGCATACGCGCCACCAGGCCGATCCCGCCCATGCGTGGCTGCGCGGGCAGTTGCGGCAGGTGGTGGCGCAGGCGCTTGGCGGCGCCGGGCCGTCAATGCCTGCGAAGCAAGGCGCGGCGCAGCAGGCGCGCGGCGCGGTTGCGGATCTGGAAGGGGCTGTGGCTCACGGCCGGGCTCACGCGGGCGCGTGAGCAGGCGGCCAGGAAGTCGCGCAGCAGCACGCTGTCATCCAGCGTGCTGGTGTCCGGGTTGCGGAACTGGAATTCGGGGTGCCACTGCGTGGCGGCGATATAGCTCTTGAGCGTGCCGGGCTTGCGGAAGATGGCCTCGGGAATGCGGTCGGGCAGGCTCCAGGCCTCCACATCGAACTCGGGCGCCACGTCCTTGATGCCCTGGTGGTGGATGCTGTTCACGCGTGCGCGGTCCAGCGTGGGGTACAGCGCCTCCAGCCGGCTGCCGGGCACGATGGCGATGTCGTGGTAGTGGCGGTCGTACTCGGTGGGATTGCGGTGCAGCTGCGAGCCGGGCACCTGGGTCTCGATGTCCTGGTAGAGCGTTCCGCCGAAGGCCACGTTGATCAGCTGCAGACCGCGGCAGACGCCGAAGATGGGCTTGCCGGCCTGGGAAAACGCCTCGACCACGGCCAGGTCGTAGAGGTCGCGCACGCGGTCGCCCAGCCATTCGGGGCGCATGGGCTCCTCGCCATAGCTGCCGGGCCAGACATCGGCGCCGCCGTGCATGACCACGCCGTCCAGCCACTCGGCATAGTGCTCCAGCGTCACGTCGCCGCGCGCGGTCTCTCCTGTGGGGCAGGGCACCATCACCACCATGGCGCCGGCCGACATGATCCAGTGCGCTATCGATTGCTCCACGTACTGCAGCGTCTTGCCCGTGAAAAGCGGACGCTGCGGGTCCGCATGGGAGAAACAGGCCGAAAGGCCGATCTTGAGGCGGCGTGAGGCAAGTGGGCTCATGGGGTGGTGGGCAAGGGGAAAGTCCTGATGACCACGTTGTAAGCCCAATCGTGCCTGCGACCTGTAGGAAGGGGTTGAACGCCCGCGACCGGCGCAGGGCCATCACTGCAAATAGGTGTAGGTGAATGCAAGAGTTGTCTTGAGGCATCTCAAGCTTTTTCGGTCCATTCGTGCAGGCGCCCCGCCCGCGGGTGTAGCCTGTAGGCAGGGGTTGGGGCTGCGGATGCTGCAGCGCGAAAAACCTGACGACGCAGGGTGCGACTTGCTGTGCAGGCAGCCCGCATGGCGTTACGATGGATTCGCCAGTTCATCAATGGCCCCGACAACCCCGCCGCGCCGGTGGTGCGGCTTTTGGCGACTAGGAGGATATGCATGCAAGTTCAGGTTCATGCCGACGATTCGATCCAGGGTGGCGAGTCCTTGGCGCAATGGGCGCAGGAAGAGATCAACGCCAAGCTGGCGAGATTCAAGGACTACGTGGTACGCGTGGAGGTTTTCCTCACCGGCGTCGATGCGCTCAAGACCTCCGGCGCTCCCGGCAAGCGCTGCGTTCTGGAGACCCGGGCCAATGGCCGCCCGCCGATCGCCGTGAACGCCGAGGCTGAAAAGGTCAAGGATGCCTTCAACGCGGCCATTGAAAAGCTGAAGCGGGCCGTGGAGACCGACCTGGGCAAGCTCAAGGACAAGAACGGCCGCGAGAGCGTTCGCGGCGTGGAAGACGGCACCGAGGTGGATGCGGCCAGCCCGGCCTGACCCTCGAAATTCCCGCAACACAAACGGCAAGGCGCCCCACTGGGGGCGCCTTTTTGTTGGGCAGGGCCATGGCTGCAGGTCGATCGCCGCAGCAAGCGCGTTCAGCGCGAGGCGCGCAGCACCACGCCATCCAGCGAAGGCGCATGCAGCGGCTTCAGGGGCGATGCCAGCGGCGGCCCGAAGCGGCGCGCCGCACCTGCGGGCAGGGCCTGCGCATCCTGAGCGGCCTCCGCTTCCCATTGCGCGCGGGCCTCGGCGATTTCTTCGCTGGTGCGGGCCACGAAGTTCCACCACAGCAAGATGGCTTCATCCATGGGCTCGCCGCCAATGACCAGCAGGCGGCTGCCGGGCGTGGTCTCGATGGCGACCGAGGCCGTGCCCAGGGGCAGGTAGAGCAGTTCCTCCACCGGCAGGGGCTGGCCGTTCACGCTCACGCTGCCTTCCAGGCTGAGCACGGCATGCTCGAAATCGGCGCGCAGCGGCAGCGTGGCGACGGCATTGCCATTGCCCGCGCTGTCCGCATGCAGGTCCACGCTCATCAGGGGCGTGTGCACCTCGGCCGGCGACGTCAGGCCCAGCGCTTCGCCGGCCAGCACCGTGGCCGTGAAGTCGCCCACCGTGGTCCTGGGCAGCTCGGGGTAGTGCTGGAAGCGCGGCGGACCGTTGCGGTGCGACTCGGGCAGCGCAATCCACAGCTGCGCGGCGTGGATGTGCGAGGGCGTCTGGCTTTCCTCGGAGTGGGCGATGCCGTGGCCGGCCGTCATCAGGTTGACCTGGCCGGGGCGGATGATCTGGGTGTGGCCCAGGCTGTCGCGGTGCAGCACTTCGCCGCGGATCATCCAGGTGAAGGTCTGCAGGCCGATGTGCGGATGCGGGCCGACCTGCATGCCCGGTGGCGCGGGGTCGGCAGGACCGGCGTGGTCGAGAAAGCACCAGGCGCCGACCTTGCGCAGTGCGCGCTGGGGAATGGCGCGCTGGATGGGAATGCCGCCCACATCGGCGGTGCGGGTGGGCAGGTGCTGGGGTTGGGAGTGGGGCTGGGACGTGTCGGACATGGTCGGATCGGCCTGTTTCGTGGGGGAAGCCACCAGTGTCGTGCAGGGCGGCGCAGCAGGCAAACGCGGCTCGCATCGATTGGGCCTGTTCGCTGACAGCGCGTTCTCAGGAACATTGTTTACATTCGAAGAACGGACCGGCGCCCGCCATTTTGGCGAGCGCCGGCCTCACTCTTACAGGAGAAAACGCCATGAATACATCCGTACAGACGCAAGCCGAAGCCGCTGAAGAGGCGGTCCAGAGCGCCGTGGAAGTCCAGCGATTCCCCGAGAAGTTCGAAGCCACGGTCACCGGCAATGTGCAGCACCGGGTAGGCGACGGCCCCCTGGAAGACATTCCGCGCGGCACCCGTGTGCAGGTGGCCACGGCCATCGGAAGCTATGTGCTGTCCTGGACCCAGGACGAGCAGCCGATCACCGTGTCGCTGGCCAAGCGCGAGTTCGAGCTCTATGTCGATACCGGGGAGATCGAGGTCAGCCAAGCCTGACGCCGGCCATGTCCCCATCCACTCCCAAAAGCCCTGCGGCCTGACAGCTGCAGGGCTTTTTGCATGGTGGCTTGGCGCACGCTCAGGCCGGCAGCTGCAGCGCGGTCTGGATGTGTACCTCGCCGGCCAGCAGCTTGTGCACGGGGCAGGCCTCGGCCACCTGCAGCAGGCGCTGGCGCTGCTCGTCGTCCAGCGCGCCTTGCAGCGTGATCTGGCGCTCGATCAGGTTGCCGCTGGCGGGCGTGCCTTCGGGGTTCAGGCGCAGTTGCACGTCCACCTGCTCCAGCTTCCACTGCTTGCGCGCCGCGTACATCTGCAGCGTGACCGTGGTGCAGGCGCCCAGGGCCGACAGCAGCAGCTGCAGCGGGTTGGGCGCCGTGTCGCCGCCGCCCTTGTCCGCGGGCTCGTCCACATGCCAGCTGTGGCCTTGGGGGTCGCCGAGCGTGACGCGATAGGGGGTGTCCGTGCTGGTGGCGTGGGCGCTGTGGATCATGGAAGGTCCTTTGTCCTGGGGTGTCGCAAGAGGGGTGGGAGAGGCAACGGACGACTCTACGCCTGCTTTGCGTCCGCTGCCCGGGGCCGATGCTTCATGCGCAGCGGGATTTTGAGGTAGTGCACGCCATTGGCCTCGGCCGCAGGCCAATGGCCTGCGTGCATGTTGACCTGGATGGCGGGCAGCAGCAGGGCGGGCGCGGACAGCGTGGCGTCTCGCTGGTTGCGCATGGCCACGAAGCTGGCCTCGTCCACGCCCGTGTGCACATGCACATTGCCGGCGCGTTGCGCGTCCACCGTGGTTTCCCAGGCATGGCGGTCGCGGCCCGGCGCCTTGTAGTCATGGCACATGAACAATCGCGTTGCGGGCGGCAGGGCCAGCAGGCGCTGGATGGAGCGGAACAGCGTGCCCGCATCGCCGCCGGGGAAGTCGGCGCGCGCCGTGCCGTAGTCGGGCATGAACAGCGTATCGCCCACGAAGACCGCGTCCGCGACGCGGTAGGACACGCAGGCCGGCGTATGGCCGGGCGTGTGCATCACCTCGATGCGCAGCCCGCCCAGCGGCAGGCTGTCGCCGTCGGCCAGCAGCCGGTCGAAGGGCTGGTCGCCGCCGGACGCGGGCAGGTTGAAGACGGGGCGGAAGATGCGCTGCACCTCGCGGATGTGCTCGCCCACGGCAATCGGGGCGCCCGTGCGCTCGCGCAGGTACGGGGCTGCGCTGAGGTGATCGGCATGGGCATGGGTTTCCAGAATCCAGCGCACTCGCAGGCCCTGGGCCTGCGCGGCGTCCAGCACGGCATCGGCCGAGCCGGTGTGGGCCTGGCCGCTGGCGTGGTCGTAGTCGAGCACGGGGTCGATGACGGCGGCATCGGCCGTGTCCGCGTCCCAGGCCAGGTAGGTCACGGTGTGGGTGTTGGCGTCGAAGAACGGTGCAATGCGCAGCGGTGATGTCATGAGGGCACTCCTGGTTCGATGGCTCATGTGCAGCCTGTCGGCAATTATATTAGAATTTGCTAAATTAGATTGTTCTTGATCAACCATGACCGAACCGACGCTCTCTCCCGAACAGGCCTTTTTGCAGCAGGGTGCTGCACGTGCCGCCGCGCTGCTGCGCGCCGTGGGCAACGAGAACCGCCTGCTGGTGCTGTGCCTGCTGATCGAGCATGGCGAGCTGTCCGTGGGCGAATTGCTGCAGCAGATCCCGCTGAGCCAGTCGGCCCTGTCCCAGCACCTGGCCCGCATGCGCGAAGAGGGTCTGGTTGCCTACCGCCGCGAGTCGCAGACGCTGTACTACCGCATCGCCAATCCCGATGTGCAAAAGCTGGTGGCCACGCTCAAGAGCATCTTCTGCGCCTGAAATCCTCTGTTCCCAAGGAGCTGATCCATGTCCCTTTCCTCCGTCTCCTCCCAAGCCGCCCGCCAGATGCAGGAGCAGGGCGCCTGGCTCATCGACATCCGCGCGCCGGACGAACATGCGCGCGAACGCATAGGCGGCGCCCGCAGCTTGCCCATGGATCGCCTGGCGGCGGGAGCCCTGGCCGGCGCGCCCGCCGCCGTGGTGTTTCACTGCCGTTCCGGCCACCGCACGCGCCTCAACGCCCAGGCCCTGGCGGCAGCCTTGCCGCCCGGCTGTGCCGGCCATGTGCTCGACGGCGGCCTGGACGCCTGGAAGGCACAAGGCCTGCCCGTGCTGCGCGACAGCCGCCAGCCGCTGGAGCTGCAGCGCCAGGTGCAACTGGGCGCGGGCGGGCTGGCGCTGCTGGGCGCCGTGCTCGGCGCCACGGTGTCCCCGTGGTGGCACCTGCTGTCGGCCTTCGTGGGCTGCGGCCTGCTCGTGGCCGGTGCCACGGGCTTTTGCGGATTGGCGCGCGTTCTGATGAAGGCGCCCTGGAACCGGCGCGCCCTGGGGCAGTGACGGCGCCTGCACTGAATCCAGCCTGACGCCTGATGTCCGACCCCCAAGTTCCCCTGTTCAGGGGACTGTGGAGAACCCCGGACGGCAGTACGATAGCTGTATGACATCTGTTTACGCTCAACGCCGCGCACGCTTGGCCGCCCAGTTGGGCGCTGGCGGCATCGCCATCATTCCCACCGCTCCCGAGCGCCAGCGCAACCGGGACACCGGCTACCTGTACCGCCACGACAGCTACTTCTACTACCTGACCGGCTTTGCCGAGCCCAATGCCTGCCTGGTGCTGGCCGCCGACGGCACCAGCGTGCTGTTCTGCCAGCCCAAGGACCTGGAGCGCGAAATCTGGGACGGCATCCGCCTGGGCCCCGAGGCCGCCGTGGCCACGCTGGGCGTGAGCCAGGCGTTCTCCAGCGCCGAGATCGATACGCGCCTGCCCCGCCTGCTGGAGAACCGGGGCCGCCTCTGGTATCCGTTCGCCACGCATGAAGGCCTGGCCGTGCGCGTGGAAGGCTGGCTGGGCCAGGTGCGCGCGCGCGTGCGCTTCGGCGCGCTGTGCCCGGCCGAGCAGGGCGACCTGTGCACGCTGCTGGACGAGATGCGCCTGGTCAAGGACGCGCATGAGCAGGACATCATGCGCCGCGCCGCCGCCATCAGCGCCCAGGCCCATATCCGTGCCATGCAGCGCTCGGCACGCATGCTGCGCGCAGGCCAGGAGGTGCGCGAATACCACTTGGACGCCGAGTTGCTGCATGAATTCCGCCAGCAGGGCTCGCAGTACGTGGCCTACGGCTCCATCGTGGCGGCCGGCGCCAACGCCTGCGTGCTGCACTACCAGGCCGACAAGGCGCCCGTGCACGCGGGCGAGCTGGTGCTGATCGACGCTGGCTGCGAGCTCGACGGCTACGCCAGCGACATCACGCGCACCTTCCCCGCCGATGGCCGCTTCACCGGCCCGCAGCGCGCGCTCTACGAGCTGGTGCTGGACAGCCAGAAGGCCGCCGTGGCGGCCACGCGCGCCGGTGCGCGTTTCAACGATCCGCACGACGCCACCGTGGCCGTGCTGGCGCAGGGCATGCTGGACCTGGGCCTGCTGGACAGAAAGGTCTATGGCAATGCCCAGGACGTGATCGAGCAGCGCGCCTTCTTCCAGTTCTACATGCATCGCACGGGCCACTGGCTGGGCATGGACGTGCACGACTGCGGCAGCTATGTGGAGCCCTCGGAGCTGGGCCAGTCGCACGAGCGCAAGGACCCGCTGTCGGGCGAGACCATCACCAACCGCCCCAGCCGCATCCTGCGCCCGGGAATGTGCACCACCATCGAGCCGGGCATCTACGTGCGCCCTGCAGCCGGCGTGCCCGAGCAGTTCCACAACATCGGCATCCGCATCGAGGACGATGCCATCGTCACCGAGACGGGCTGCGAGCTGATCACGCGCGGCGTGCCCGTGGAGCCCGACGAGATAGAAGCCTTGATGCGTGACTGACAACGCCAGCCTGCCCACCACCGGCCCCGTGTCCACCCTCATGCCCGCCCCATCGGCCTATGTCCCGCCCGCGCTGCCACGGCTGAGCTGGCGCATCTTCACGGTGCTCTGGCTGCTGGGCCTGCCCGGCGTGGCGGCCATGGCCTGGTTCGTGCTGCCCGACTGGATGCGCCTGCTGGGCCTGCCCGTGGAGCCGCTGGCCACGCCGCTGGCCGGCATTGGCGTGATGGCCGCGCTGCTGGCCCTGCCCGTGGGCGTCGGGGTGTGGCTGGGGCCAAGGCTGGGCCTGTCCGCACCGCTGCTGACCACCTGGGTGGCCGGGCGTTCGCCCCAGCGCGCCGTGCGCTACCTCACGCTGCCGGGGCTGGCTGGCGGCGTGGTCGGCGCGGCTTGGCTGGTGACCCTGGCCCTGGCCTGGCCCGACGACCTGACCCTGATCGATCCCGTCTACGCCATGCCGCTGGGCGCCAAGATCCTGTACGCGGGCATCACGGCCGAGCTGGTGATGCGCCTGGGCGGCATGACGCTGGTGATGTGGCTGCTGTGGCGGCTGAGCGGGCGCACCGACCGCCGCCCGGGCTGGATGCTGGGCTGGTGGTCGGTGATGCTGTCGGCCCTGCTCTGGGGCTTGCTGCAGCTGGCGCTGGCCTGGGGTACCTGGGGCGGCCTGTCGGACGGGCTGGTGCTGCAGCTGCTGCTGTTCGAAATCGTCCACGGCGCCGTGGGCGGCTTCCTGTTCTGGCGCTATGGCCTGGAGGCGGCCATGGTGGCCCATGCGATCACCTATCTGCTCTCGCACGGGCTGGTGTGACTCTAGCCAAACCTCAGCGAGCCGAACAAGCCTTCGGTCTCATCCTTGGGGCCGGCCGCGAAGTACAGGGCATTGCTGTCGCCCAGGGCCACACCGTTGCCGAACTGCAGCGCCCACAGGCCCGGTATGGCGACCGGGCGATCCTGGCCATCGCGCAGCTCGTCCACGTAGCTGCCGCTGTCCAGGTCGAAGGCGCAGATGCGGCCCGCGCCGCCGAAGTTGCCCACCAGCAACCGGCCCGATAGCGGCCCGAAGTCGGGCGGTGCGATGGCCACGCCCCAGGGCGCGTTGAGCCTGCCATCGTCTGAATAGATCCGCTGCAGGCGGCCGTCCAGATCGAATTCGGCCAGCTTGCCGCGCGCGGGGCGGTTGCCGGTTGCGGCCTCGCGCTCTGCATCCATGGCATCTTCCTCACCCGCGAAGAAGGCGCCGGCGTCCTCGGGGTCAGGCTGGCTCATGGCGTAGAGCACGAAGACGCGGTCTCTTGAGCCGTCGTTGACAACCTGAATGTTGAACGGCACGGGATCGCCAGGTCTGGCAACGCCGGCAGGGCCGCTGGCGAAGGGGTTGACGAAGCCCTGGGTGGGGGTGAGCTGCCACTGCGCGTCCAGTGTGCGGATCTGAGGCTGATCGCCGAAATCGGCCAGCCACAGACGGTCCCAGCGGCCCGTATGCAGGGCCGCGCCGAAGAAGGCCATGCCCCGGCCCGTGCCATCGAAGACCTCGACGGCTGGGCCGTCCACGCGCACGATGGCGCCCGTCTCGGCGTCGCGCTCGGTCCAGGCGCTGACGCTGCCGCTGTCGGTCACGAAGACGAAGCGCGCCGCGCCGTCGAGCAGGCGCCCGCCTGCGGGCTGGCTGCGCACGCGGAACAGGTGGGATTCCAGGGGCGCGCCGTGGTAGACCACGCCAGTGACCTTGCCTGCGCTGCCGTCGTCGATCCGGGAGTCCGACTGGGGCACGGCCACCTTGCGAAGGCCGTCCTGGCGCAGTGTGCGCAGGCTCGGCTCGGACGAGCGCGAGACGTCACCCAGGAATTGCCAGGAAGTGCCACCGCCGCCGATCCAGAAATGGCCGCCTGCGCCGGCCGGGCGGATGGCAATGCCCCAGCCGTTGACGAAGTCGGGTTCCGTGAAGCGCGCGCCGTAGCCAGCATGGCTGGCGAGCAGGGGTGTCTGGAGGTAGCGGTTGGCGGGTGCGCCGCCGCTGCAGGCGGTCAGGGCCGAGGAGGCGAGGGCGCTCAGAACAAAATGTCGCCGGTCGAGCATGTTGGATTTTCTGGTGGCATGGCAAAGCGGTGGATGGGTTGGCTGAGCATGCGAAACCAAGGGGCACCGGATGTTCTGGCTGCTGCCTGCGAACCCGGGGGGCCGCAGATATGAACAGGCGATGCTAGAGAGGGGCCGCCTGCCGGGTCAATGCGGCCCCGTCTGATTCTGCAGAGCGATGCAGGAGGACTCAGCGCAGCTGCCTGCGCAGAATCTTTCCGGTCACGGTCTTGGGCAGTTCCTCACGCAGCTCGACGATGCGCGGCACCTTGTAGGCGGCCATGTGTGCCTTGCAATGGGCGATGAGTTCCTCGGGCGCGGCCTGCCGGCCCGCTTTCAGCGAGACCACGGCCTTGACGGTCTCGCCCCGGTAGTCGTCTGGCACGCCGATGACGGCGGCCTCGCGCACGGCGGTGTGGGTGTAGAGCACGTCCTCGACCTCGCGCGGCCAGACCTTGTAGCCGGCGGCGTTGATCATGTCCTTCTTGCGGTCCACCAGGTAGAACCAGCCGCGCTCGTCCATGAAGCCCACGTCGCCCGTGCGCAGCCCGCCCTCGAACATGGCGTCGGCCGTGGCTTCGGGCAGGTTCCAGTAGCCGGACATGATCTGCGGGCCGGCCGAGACGATCTCGCCGATCTCGCCCGGCGCGGCCTCGCGGTGCTGGTCGTCGATGATGCGCACCACCGTGCCATAGACCGGCACGCCGATGGACAGCGCACCCGAGGCCGGGTCCACCGGCGCCCGCGCGCCCAGCGGCACGAAGTGCGTGGGCGAGCAGGTCTCGGTCATGCCGAAGGCGTTGTGGATGACCAGGCCCGACAGCTGCTCGAAGGCCTGGATCACGGCCGGCGCAATGGGCGCCCCGCCCGAGTACAAGGCCTTGAAACTGCGGAAATCCTCGCGCGAGACGCCCGGGTGGTTCATCAGCGCCACGAAGGCGGTGATGGCGCCGATGGTGAAGCTGGGCCGGTGCTCGCGCATGGATTCGAGCATGGTCGCGGGATGGAAGCGGTGGCTGAGCACCAGCGGGCAGGGCACCAGCAGGGCCAGGGCCACATGGCCGACCAGGCCGGTGATGTGGAACAGCGGCGCCAGGCCCAGCACGCTGTCGTCCGCCGTGATGCCTATCCAGTCGCGGTAGGTCTGGGCGTTGAAGGCCAGGTTGCCGTGCGTGTTCATGGCGCCCTTGGGCTGGCCCGTGGTGCCCGATGTGTAGGTGATCACGGCCGTATCGCCCGCCGTGGGCCGGCGCGCCAGCGGCGCGGGCTGGCCGCCGGCCTGCACCAGCGCAAGCAGGTCCAGCGTGCCATCGGCCACGGGCAGGCGCGGACCGTCGCCGAGCACGCGCGCATCGCCGCGCGTCTGCCAGTCCAGCGCCGATGTGGTGACCACGGTGGCCAGCGGCAGGCCGCCGGCCGCATGCACCTCGCGGGCCACGTCCAGGTACAGCTGGTCCAGGCACAGCAGGGCCTGGGCGCCCGCGTTGTGCAGGATGTAGTGCAGCTCGCGCTGCCGGTTCATGGGATTGACCGGCACGGCGATACCGCCCAGCTTCCAGGCCGCCACCAGGCCGATGACGAAGGCCGGATTGTTCTGCGTATAGAGGGCCAGCCGGTCGCCGGCCGCAAAGCCCCGCACCTGCAGCGCATGGGCCAGCGCGCTGGCGGCCTGGTCGAGTTCGCGCAGGTTCAGCCCGCCGTCGAAGTAGCGCACGATGGCGCAGCCGGGTGCCGCAGCCAGCGAGGCTTCGAACAGGTCGAGCATGCTGCTGAACTGCGGCCGCATCTCGGCCGGCTGGCCCGGCGCGTAAAGGCCCAGCCAGGGCCTGTCGTGCGATGGGGCCGCGCTCATTTGATCACCACGGGATTGACGGGCGAGCCCGTGGCGCGGTGGATCTTCAGCGGCGCGGCCACGTACAGAAAGGTGTAGCGGCCGTCGTGCGCGCAGCTGTCGGCCAGGGCCTCCAGGTCGCAGATCTCGGTCAGCGTCACGCCCAGGTTGCGCATCAGCGCGCAGTGCAGCGGCAGGGCCACGCCGTGCACGGGGTCCATGGTGACTTCGTTGGCGATGGTGTCGGTGACCAGGTTGGGGATCTCCATCGCATGGAACCAGTCCACGAGTTCGGGCGAGTAGGTCAGGCCGGGCTCGCAGAAGTCGTTGTAGAAGCTCGCCTGGTCTTCGTAGAAGCCCGACAGGAAATTGGTGCGCACGATCAGGATGTCGTGCTTTTCTATGGTGTGCCCCTGGGTCTTGGCGCAGGCCATCAGGTCTTCGTGCGTGAAGGTCTCGGCACGCTCCAGCGCTGCCTTGCCGCGGTGGCGTGCCATGTCCAGCAGCACGCCGCGCCCCACGATGCCGCGCGCGCCCAGCGCCTCCACGCTGGCCTTGTCCAGCCCGCCGACGGTGGTGCGTGCGTCATAGCCATTCCAGATGCGCCCGCCGTACCAGACATGGCCCAGCGCGTCGTACTGGGTCGATCCCTGCAGGAAGGCGTCCAGCTTGTCATCGGCATAGTGCAGGCCGCCGGGGAACCGGGGTGCATCGGGGCCGTCCCAGCTGGACTCGTCAAACACCATGGTGCGCTCGGCCGGTGTGCGGCCGGGCCAGACCGGATCGCCGCGCGGGTCGCCGATCAGGCGCTGCAGCGTGAAGGTCTCGCCCGAGCGGATGTGGGACACGCCGCGCAGCACCTCGGCGGGCGTGAGGAAGTTCAGCGCCCCGACCTCGTCGTCGGGTCCCCAGCGGCCCCAGTTGCTGGGGGCGTTCCTGAGCAGATCCTCCATCAGCGGGGCGTCGTCGTGCGTGTGTCCATGGTCGTGAGCATGTCCCATGTTTGTCTCCTGTCGTTGGTTTGTCGAACAAGGCGCGCAGGGCATTCAAACGCCAGGAGGGGCGCGAGGCTGTCGCGGGTTCGACACGCGGGCGGCAGGCATTGCGAACGTCCCGGGCAAAACTGCTTTCACAGGCGGCAGGCATGGCGGCGTGCCTGCACCGGCGATGCTGCGCTGCAGCATCAAAACCCATAGCGGCAAAGGCCAGACGCCACGGTGCTTTGCGATGCGCTGCGTGCCGCGCCTGCGCGATCTGCGGGGTGCCTGGGGCCTGGCTTTCAGCCCCTGGCCACATGCCGGAATGTTGCCTTCATGTAACCGCATTCGTGTGAGAATTGAAACCCGATTACAAACCCTGAGCGAGAGACATTCCATGCAAGTCCGCCGTGCCACCAAGATCGTCGCCACCCTGGGCCCCGCTTCCAGCGACCCGCAACTGCTGGAACAGATGGTGCGTGAAGGCGTCAACGTGGTGCGCCTGAATTTCAGCCACGGCAAGGCGCAGGACCACATCGACCGCGCCACCATGGTGCGCGAGGCGGCCCAGCGCGCAGGCCGTGAGGTGGCCATCATGGCCGACCTGCAGGGCCCCAAGATCCGCGTCGGCAAGTTCGCCGAAGGCAAGGTCATGCTGGAGCCCGGCGCGCGCTTCGTGCTCGACGCATCGCGCACAGCGCCCGGCGACCTGGGCGGCGTGGGCCTGGACTACAAGGAGCTGCCGCGCGACGTGAAGCCCGGCGATGTGCTGCTGCTCAACGACGGCCTGATCGTGCTCACCGTGGACCATGTGCGCGGTGACGAGGTGCACACCACCGTGAAGCTGGGCGGCGAGCTGTCCAACAACAAGGGCATCAACAAGCAGGGCGGCGGCCTGACGGCCCCGGCGCTGACGGCCAAGGACATGGAGGACATCAAGACCGCCATGAGCTTCCAGGCCGACTACGTGGCCGTGAGCTTTCCCAAGAACGCCACCGACATGGAGATGGCGCGCCAGCTGTGCAACGTGGCTGCTGCCCAGTACGGCCACAAGCCCGGCCTGATCGCCAAGATCGAGCGTGCCGAGGCCATTCCGCGCCTGGAAGAGATCCTGCATGTCTCCGACGGCATCATGGTCGCCCGTGGCGACCTGGCCGTGGAAGTGGGCAACGCGGCCGTGCCCGCGCTGCAAAAGAAGATGATCCGCATGGCGCGCGACATGGACAAGTTCGTGATCACCGCCACGCAGATGATGGAGAGCATGATCACCAACCCCGTGCCCACGCGCGCCGAGGTCAGCGACGTGGCCAACGCCGTTCTGGACGGCACGGACGCCGTCATGCTCAGCGCCGAGACCGCCGCCGGCAAGTACCCGCTGGAGACCGTGCAGGAAATGGCCAAGATCTGCGCCGCCGCAGAAGCCGCCGAAGACCCGGACAGCGATGCCGAGTTCACCGGCCGCCAGTTCTCGCGCATCGACCAGTCGATCGCCATCGGCGCGCTGTTCACGGCCCACCACCTGGGCGCCAAGGCCATCGTCGCCATGACGGACAGCGGCTCCACCGCGCTGTGGATGAGCCGCCACCGCATCCACATCCCCATCTACGCGCTCACGCCCAAGATCTCCACGCAGCGCAAGATGGCCATGTACCGCAACGTGCGCCCCCTGCTCATGGACACCAGCGCCGACCGCGACACCGCGCTGGACCAGGCCGAAGGCCATCTGCGCGCGCGCAACATCGTGCAAAGCGGCGATGTCTATGCCATCACCTGCGGCGAGCCCATGGGCCAGCCCGGTGGCACCAACATGCTCAAGATATGTCGTGTGAACTGATGCGCACGCATCCGCTGCGCGTCAGTGATTGAACCCGACCCGGGACAGGCCCACAGGCCTTCCCGGGTTTTTTGTTTCAGAGCGTGCCTGAGCCCAGGCGTGCCAGCAGCGGCCCGCCTGCACGGCGGCGCCACAGCGCGGCATTCCAGACCAGGGTGGCGCTGCAGATGCCCACGATGGCACCGCCGACCACATCGGACGGGAAGTGCACGCCCAGGTGCACGCGGCTCCAGCCCATGCCCAGGGCCAGCGACCAGGCTGACACCATGACCCAGCGGCGGTGGCGCGTGCAGCCCAGGGTCAGCGCCTGGGCCAGGGCAAAGGCGCCCGTGGCGTGCATGCTCGGAAAGCTGGAGCGCAGCGCGTGTTCCACCCATTGCACGCCCATGCCCAGCTGGGCAGGACGCGGCGCTGGGAAGCCCCAGCGGATCAGCCGCGCCACGGCCCAGGCGGCCAGCATGGACAGCAGGCCCAGCACCAGCGTGCGGCGCAGGGCGGGCGAGCCGCGCAGCAGCCCGGCCATCACGGGAACGGCGCACAGCGAGGGAAGCCAGGAGGAGATGGCGCGCGCCGCCTCGATCGAGATGGCGGGCGTTTGCGCGTTGGCGTTCAGCAGTGTGAACAGGGCGGGGTCCAGGGGCAGCATGGCAATGCTCGATCAGGGTGCGGAAGGCGGAAGGCTGGCGGCGGGCCACAGGGAGTCAGGCGCGCTGTCCCGGGTGCGCAGCGCACGCGTGACCGCCAGGTCGAAGAGCCAGCCAGCCGTCCAGCACAGCCAGCCGGTCCACAGCGTGTGGCTCATGAAATGGGCGCCGCGCATCTGCTGGGCCAGGCCCATCGACAGGCCTGCGGCCAGCGAGACGGCCAGCCAGATCCAGGCTGCGCGCGGTGCATGGCGGCGCAGCGCGAAATAGCCGGCCAGAAAGGCGAAGCCTGCCGAGGCGTGGCCTGCGGGAAAGCAGCGGCCCGGCCCGCCATCGGCCAGGCCCAGCGACCAGTGCGAGACATGGCGCGCCACACCACCGAACTCGGCCAGGTCCCAGGGGCAGCTGGTCGCGCTGGTGTACTTGAGCAGCGAGATCAGGGCCAGCGACAGCAAGATGCCCGCCACCAGCTGCACGCGCCGCCCATGGGGCAGCAGACGCAGCGGGCCCACGGGCCGCCAGACGCACAGCGTCAGGCCCAGCACCACCAGCCAGGCCAGGCGGCGTGCGCCTTCGTGGGCGATGTTCACGAAGAACCAGTCCGAACGCAGCGCAAAGCCATCGGCGCCGCCAAACCAGCGGGCCATGGACAGGTCCAGGGCGCTGGCATCCCAGGCCAGGACCACGGCCAGGGCCGCCAGGGTCCACAGCAGGGTGCTTTTGAAGGAGGGGCCCTGCGCGGGGGCTGCGGAGAAATCTCGGGGTTCAGGTGTCGGCATGGCCGGCAGCATGAGAAGCGCGGCTTAAACCCGTCTTAACGCATGCCCCGGCGTGCGGCCATCGTCTGGCGCCGCAGCCGGCAGCGGTCATTGCACAATGCGCGCATGCGAATACTGGTCGTCGAAGACAACGCGGGCATTGCCGCAGGCCTGCAGGCCAATCTGCAACAGCGCCGCTATGCGGTCGATGTGTGCGCCACCGTGGCCGAGGCCTGGCATGCGCTGGAGATGGAGCGCTTCGACGCCGTGCTGCTGGACCTGGGCCTGCCCGATGGCGACGGCAGCGAAATCCTGCGCCGCCTGCGGGGCCCGCGCCGCCCGGGTGGCGACAGCCAGGCCCTGCCGGACCCCAACACGCCCGTGCTCATCCTGACCGCGCGCGACCAGGTGCGCGAGCGCATCGCCGGGCTGGACCTGGGTGCCGACGACTACCTGGTCAAGCCCTTCGACATCGACGAGCTGGAGGCGCGGCTGCGCGCCATGCTGCGCCGCGCAGGCGGCCAGGCGGCACCCGTGATCCGCCATGGCGAGCTGGAGGTCGACCCGGCCGCGCGCACCGTGCGCCGCGACGGAAAGCTGGTGGAGATGTCGCCGCGCGAGTTCTCGGTGCTCTGGGTGCTGCTGCAGGCGCGCGGGCGCGTGCTCTCGCGCCAGCAGATCGAAGAGCACCTCTACAGCTGGGGCACGGCCGTGGAAAGCAATGCCGTCGAAGTCCACATCCACCACCTGCGCAAGAAGCTGGGCAATGCCAGCATCGTCACCATGCGTGGCGTGGGCTATTTCCTGCCCGTGGAGAACACATGAGCACCGCGCCGGACCGCCGCCCCTCGCTGATCTGGCATCTGATGGCCTGGATGCTGGGCGCGCTGGTCGTGGTCTGGGCCAGCTTCGTGGCGCTGGGTTACCAGACCGGCGTGCATGAGGCAGACGAGCTCACCGACGGCCACCTGGCCGGCGTGGCTGCGCTGGTGCTCAACCTGGAAGTCGCAGGCGCCGTAGGCCAGGGAGCAGCCACGCCCGTGCATGAGCCCCCCGGCCTCATGGCCCACGACTACCAGCAGTCGCTGAGCGTGGCCCTGTGGGATGGCTCGGGCCGGCTCATCTCGCGCACGGGCGATGCGCCCGAGCCCTCCTTCGACACCGAGCAGGGCTTTGCCACCCTGCGCCTGGGCCCGGAGCGCCGTGCCTGGCGCAGCTTCACCCAGTGGAGCCGCGACCACGCACGCAAGGTCAGCGTGATGATCGAGCTGCAGGAGCGCGACGAACTGGCCGACGACATTGCGGGCCAGATGGTCGAGCCCGGCCTGTGGCTGCTGCCCGTGGTGGCGCTGGCGCTGGGGCTGGCCATTCGCCGGGGCATGCGGCCGCTCAACGAACTCTCGCGCGAGGTGGAGCGCCTGGACCTGGCCCAGGCCGAGCGCGTCTCGCACCGCCACGCGCTGCGGGAATTCATGCCCGTGGTGAACTCCATCAACACCTTGCTGGACCGCCAGCAGGAGGCGCTGGAGCGCGAGCGCAGCCTGGCCAACGAAGTGGCCCATGAACTGCGCACGCCGCTGGCCTCCATCGCCTTGCAGGCGCGGGCCCTGGGCGATGCGCCGGCCGGTGCCATGGACGCCCCGGCCCAGCGCCAGGCGCTGGCGCAGATAGGCCGGGACGCGCTGCATGCCGGCCATGTGCTCAGCCAGCTGCTGGCACTGGCGCGCGCCGGCCGCGCCATGCTGGCCGAGCCGCCCGTGCCCGTGGACCTGGCCGCGCTGGCCCGGCAGGTGGTGGCCGCCCATGCGCAGGCGGCCTGGCAGCGCGACTGCAGCCTGTCCGTGCAGGCGCCTGAGGCACTGGGCGTGATGGGCAATGCCGTGCTGCTGGAGCTGGCGCTGCGCAATCTGGTGGAAAACGCCCTCAAGCACACGCCGCACGGCACGCAGATCGAAGTCCAGGCCGGGCAGGGGCCCGACGGCGAGGTCTGGCTGCAGGTCTGCGACGACGGCCGCCGTAGCGACGGCCGCCGCGATGGCGCCGAGCGCGCGGCAGCGCCCGTGGACAGCCTGCACCTGGGCCACGAGATCGTGGCGCGCGTGCTGCGCGCCCACCAGGGAAGCTTTGGCGAGGCCGCGCCGCCCGAAGGCTTCACGACCTGCTACCGCATGGGAATGCCCGGGACAGGGTTGGCGGCAGCTGGTTAAAATCGCCAGTTACCAAGCGGTTACTGCCGCGATCCCCCGGCCGTGGCCCCGCAGCGCACCCATGACGCAGCGGCGGCTGCCATGCGGCAGGGGCATCCCCCTCTCAACAACTTGATACGGACCCTACACATGCCTCTCGTTTCGATGCGCGAACTGCTGGACCACGCTGCCGAAAACGGCTACGGTCTTCCCGCCTTCAACGTCAACAACCTGGAGCAGGTGCAAGCCGTGATGTCGGCCGCTGACGAAGTGGGCGCGCCCGTCATCCTGCAGGCCAGCGCAGGCGCCCGCAAGTACGCCGGCGAGCCCTTCATCAAGCACCTGATCCAGGCCGCTGCCGAGCAGTATCCCCACATCCCCCTGGTCATGCACCAGGACCACGGCACCTCGCCCGCCATCTGCCAGGGCGCGCTGAACCTGGGCTTCGGCTCGGTGATGATGGACGGCTCGCTGATGGAAGACGGCAAGACGCCTTCCTCCTTCGAATACAACGTGGACGTGACCCGCAAGGTCGTGGAAATGGCCCACAAGCTGGGCGCCACCGTCGAAGGTGAGCTCGGCTGCCTGGGCTCGCTGGAAACCGGCATGGCCGGCGAGGAAGACGGCGTGGGCGCCGAAGGCGTGCTCGACCACTCGGCCCTGCTGACCGACCCCGAGGAAGCGGCCCAGTTCGTCAAGGCCACGCAGCTGGACGCGCTGGCCATTGCCATCGGCACCAGCCACGGCGCCTACAAGTTCACGCGCAAGCCCACGGGCGACATCCTGTCCATCCAGCGCGTCAAGGAAATCCACGCGCGCCTGCCCAACACCCACCTGGTCATGCACGGCTCCTCCTCCGTTCCCCAGGAACTGCTGGAAATCATCCGCCAGTACGGCGGCGCCATGAAGGAAACCTACGGCGTGCCCGTCGAGGAAATCCAGGAAGCCATCAAGCACGGCGTGCGCAAGATCAACATCGACACTGACATCCGCCTGGCGATGACCGGCGCCGTGCGCAAGTTCCTGGCCGAGAACCCCGAGAAGTTCGACGCCCGCGAATGGCTCAAGCCCGCCCGCGAAGCCGCCAAGCAGATCTGCAAGGCCCGCTACATCGAGTTCGGCTGCGAAGGCCAGGGCGCCAAGATCAAGGGCTACACGCTGGAGCAGATGGCCGCCAAGTACGCTGCCGGTTCGCTGCAGCAGGTCGTGAACTGATCGGTTCCTTCCCCTTCAAAAAAAGCCCGCCGGTCCGCCCGGCGGGCTTTTTTGTTGTCAGCGCTGCGCGGGGGCTGCGGCCGGGGTCCGCTGGGGTACGGCCATGGCCATCTCGTCATCGGGCACCACGGGCTGGGGGTGGCTGGCGTTCCAGCCCGACACCAGCAGGCTGGTGCCCGACAGCACCAGCAGCAGGCAGACCATCCATTCGACCAGCCGCTTGGGCAGGGCGGGCGGATGGCGCATGTGCAGCCAGGTCACCACCGTCACCACGGGAAAGGCCAGGGCCGCCGCCAGCAGCACGCTGGCGGTGATCTCGCCCTCCCAGGCCACCATCACCAGGCGCAGCAGCGCGCAGGTGAGGAACATGGCAAACAGGCACTGGCGCACCACCAGGCGGTCCAGCGGCTGGCGGTACAGGTGGTAGACCATGGGCGGGCCCGGCGTGGCAAACAGCCCGCCCAGCACCCCCGATGCCACACCGGCCACCCACAGCGACAACGGCCCCGACACCTGCGCGTTGACCTGCTTTTGCAGCAACAGCAACAGCGCGCAGGCCACGATGGCCAGGCCCAGCAGCATGCGCAGCCCGCTCAGCGCATTGCCGCTGAGCCACTGCAGCAGCAGCACGCCGCCGATCACGCCGATGACGCTGCTGATCAGCATGGGCTTGAGCAGCGTCCACTGCGGCACCTGGCGGTGGGCGCGCAGGTAGGCCACGCCGTTGACCACGGACAGCAGGCAGGCCACGTTGGCCGCATCGCCAATGCCCATCAGGTGCGTGGCACCGGCCACGCCCACGAAGATCAGCCCGAAGGCAAAGCCCGTCAGGTTCTGGCAAAACGTCGCCAGGCCCACCAGGGCCAGGAACATCACATACTGGATCACGCTCATCGAAAGGCTTTCTGGCGCGCCGCTGCGCCGAACCGGCGACGCTATCACGAAGCGCCCGCCGCTGCCTGCAGGTGCAGCGGGCAGGGCGCCAAGCCGCCGATCGCCAGGCCGCACTCACCGACGCGCGGTGTATCAGCCCGGCGCGTTGAGGCGTTCCAGCCGCTCGGGCGTGCCCACGTCGGTCCAGCGGCCCGTGTACAGGCTGGCCCCCACCTGGCCGGCCGCCATGGCGCGGCGCAGCAGCAGTACCAGCGGCACGCGCCATCCCTCGGGGTTGCCGGGCGGGATGTCGCACCAGGGCGCGGCAAACAGCTCGGCGCGCAGCAGCGCAATGGTGCCGTAGGTCTGGCGCGGGCGGGCATCGCCCTCGGGCCAGTCGCAGGCCAGGCCCAGTTCGTCCACGCCGAAGTCGCCGCGCGGGTGGTGCTCGGGGTTGGGCACCAGCCACAGATGGGCCAGGCGGCCGCTGGCCGCGAATTCCCGGGCGGCCTCGAACGGAAAATCGAAGTCGGGCGCGTAGACGTCGCCGGCCGCCAGCCAGAACACATCGCCCAGCAGCGGCAGCGCGCGCGCAATTCCGCCGGCGGTCTCCAGCGCCTGCTCGGGCTCGGGGGAATAGGCCAGATGCAGCGGCTCGCCCCCGTTGTCAGGCACGAATTGGGGGCCGAATCGCGCCGGAATCTGCGCGCCCAGCCATCCCGTGTTGACCACCGCGCGGCGCACGCCCGCCCGGGCCAGCGCCTGCATGTGGTGCTGCAGCAGCGGCTGGCCCTGCACCTGCAGCAGGGGCTTGGGTGTGGTGTCGGTCAGCGGCCGCATGCGCTCGCCACGGCCTGCGGCCAGCAGCGTGGCAGGCGGCTGTTCGGTGAGGGAAAGCGCCTTGGCGGCGGGGAACGGCGGGATGGGCTGGGCGGTCATGGAGGGCAACTGTAGACCATTGCCAGCGGCCATTGCCCCGCGCCCGGGAGCCGAAAACCCCAGTCCTTTAAAATGGTCGGCTTATTCTGATTACCCCCTCCTTCACGGAGCGCCCTGATGGCCAACACTCAACAAATGGCGAATGCGATCCGCGCACTCGCAATGGATGCCGTTCAACAAGCCAACTCCGGCCACCCCGGCGCCCCCATGGGCATGGCCGACATGGCCGTGGCACTGTGGAGCCGTCACCTCAAGCACAACCCCGTCAACCCGCAATGGGCTGACCGTGACCGCTTCATCCTGTCCAACGGCCACGGCTCCATGCTGATCTACGCGCTGCTGCACCTCACGGGCTACGCGCTGCCGATCGACGAGCTCAAGAACTTCCGCCAGCTGCACAGCAAGACGGCCGGCCACCCCGAAGTGGGCATCACCCCCGGCGTGGAAACCACCACCGGCCCGCTGGGCCAGGGCATCACCAATGCCGTGGGCTTCGCGCTGGCAGAAAAGCTGCTGGCTGCCGAATTCAACCGTCCCGGCCACGCCATCGTCGACCACCACACCTACGTGTTCCTGGGTGACGGCTGCCTGATGGAAGGCATCAGCCACGAGGCCGCGGCCCTGGCCGGCGCCTGGAAGCTGGGCAAGCTGGTGGCGCTGTACGACGACAACGGCATCTCCATCGACGGCAAGGTCGCCCCCTGGTTCATCGACAACACGCCCGCCCGCTTCGAAGCCTATGGCTGGAACGTGATCCGCGACGTGGACGGCCACAACGTCCAGGCCCTCGATGCCGCCATCGCCGCTGCCAAGAAGAACAGCTCCAAGCCCACGCTGATCTGCTGCAAGACCAGCATCGGCAAGGGCTCGCCCAACCGCCAGGACACGGCCAAGGCCCACGGCGAGCCCCTGGGCGCCGAGGAAATCGCGCTGACCCGCGCGGCCCTGGGCTGGGAGCACGGCCCCTTCGACATCCCCGCCAGCGTCTACGGCGACTGGGATGCCAAGGCCGCCGGCGCCAAGGCCGAAGCGGCCTGGAACAAGAAGTTCGCCGCCTACGCCAAGGCCTTCCCCGAACTGGCTGCCGACTTCACGCGCCGCATGGCCGGCGACCTGCCTGCCAACTTCGGCGAGATCGCCGCGCAGATCGCCTCCGACGCGCATGACGCAGGCGCCACCGTGGCCAGCCGCAAGGCCAGCCAGCTGGCCCTGGAAGGCCTGACCGCAGCCCTGCCCGAACTGCTGGGCGGCTCGGCCGACCTGACCGGCTCCAACCTGACCAACACCAAGAGCACGCCTTCGCTGCGCGTGGACGACAAGGGTGCCGTGGTCCTGACCGAAGACGGCAAGATCGGCCGCCACATCAACTACGGTGTGCGCGAGTTCGGCATGGCAGCCATCATGAACGGCATCGCCCTGCATGGCGGCTACATCCCCTACGCAGGCACCTTCCTGACCTTCAGCGACTACAGCCGCAACGCCATCCGCATGGCCGCGCTGATGAAGCAGCGCGTGGTCCACGTCTTCACGCACGACTCCATCGGCCTGGGCGAAGACGGCCCCACCCACCAGTCCATCGAGCACGCCGCCTCGCTGCGCCTGATCCCTGGCCTGGATGTCTGGCGCCCTGCAGACACCACGGAAACCGCCGTCGCCTGGACCGTGGCCCTGAGCCAGAAGAACAAGCCCACGGCCCTGCTGCTGTCGCGCCAGAACCTGGCCTACGCAGCCAAGACCGAAGACGCGCTGGACGACATCGCCTGCGGCGCCTACGTGCTGTCCGAGCCCAAGGCCGTCGGCCTGAACAAGAAGGCCCAGGCCGTCATCATCGCCACCGGCTCCGAAGTGCAACTGGCCCTGGCCGCCCAGAAGCTGCTGGCCGAGCGCAAGGTCGCCGTGCGCGTGGTCTCCATGCCCAGCACCACCACCTTCGACAAGCAGGACGCCAAGTACAAGAGCCAGGTGCTGCCGGCCAACCTGCCGCGCATCGCCGTGGAAATGGGCGTGACCGACTTCTGGTGGAAGTACGGCTGCGCCGCCGTCGTCGGCATCGACACCTACGGCGAATCGGCCCCAGCGCCCGTGCTGTTCAAGCACTTCGGCTTCACGGCCGAGAACGTGGCCGACACCGTGCAGGCTGCGCTGCAGCGCGCCGGCAAGTAAAGCTGCGAGAAGGGGCCTGTGGCCCCTTTTTGCCGCCCGCCAGGCCCGGCCTGGCCCTCACCGTTTCAGTTTTTCCGTTTTTCGCAATCCGTCAATCCAAGAGGCAAATATGACGATCAAGATCGGTATCAACGGCTTCGGCCGCATCGGCCGCATGGTGTTCCGCGCTGCCGTGCAGAACTTCAGCGACATCGAAGTCGTGGGCATCAACGACCTGCTCGAGCCCGACTACCTGGCCTACATGCTCAAGTACGACAGCGTGCACGGCCGTTTCAAGGGCGAGGTCTCGGTGGAGGGCTCCAACCTGATCGTCAACGGCAAGACCATCCGCCTGACGCAGGAGCGCGACCCCGCCAACCTGAAGTGGAACGAAGTCGGCGCCGACATCGTGATCGAGGCCACCGGCCTGTTCCTGACCGACGAGACCGCACGCAAGCACCTGGCTGCCGGCGCCAAGAAGGTCATCATGTCCGCGCCTTCCAAGGACAGCACCCCGATGTTCGTCTTCGGCGTGAACTGCAAGACCTACGCCGGCCAGGACGTGATCTCCAACGCCTCCTGCACCACCAACTGCTTGGCTCCCGTGGCCAAGGTGCTCAACGACAAGTGGGGCATCAAGCGCGGCCTGATGACCACCGTGCACGCTGCCACCGCCACGCAAAAGACCGTGGACGGCCCCAGCAACAAAGACTGGCGCGGCGGCCGCGGCATCCTGGAAAACATCATTCCCTCCAGCACGGGCGCAGCCAAGGCCGTGGGCGTGGTGATTCCTGAGCTCAACAAGAAGCTGACCGGCATGTCCTTCCGCGTGCCCACCTCCGACGTGTCGGTGGTGGACCTGACGGTGGAGCTGAACAGCGAAGCCAGCTACGAAGAGATCTGCGCCGAAATGAAGGCCCAGTCGCAAGGCGCGCTCAAGGGCGTGCTGGGCTACACCGAAGACAAGGTCGTGGCCACGGACTTCCGCGGCGAGTCCTGCACCTCGGTGTTCGATGCCGAAGCCGGCATCGCCCTGGACAAGACCTTCGTGAAGGTCGTGTCCTGGTACGACAACGAGTGGGGCTACTCGAACAAGTGCCTGGAAATGGTGCGCGTGGTCGCCGCCAAGTAATCCTGGCGCGAACCGCTGCGGGGCCTGTCGAAGGGCCCCGCATCAGGCCGGCATCGGACGCGATGCCGGCCTTTTTCATGGAGGCTGCGACACTGGCGGCCTGTTCAACTCCCGTGATTCGACCGCCATGCAACCCGCCCTTTGCAGCGTCTGCAACAAGGACCCGACGCAGGAACCCGGTCCGCTGCACGGAGACTGGCTGTGCTTTGCCGACCATTGCGCCGAGCAGGCCGGCATGCTGTCCCATCCGCGGGGACTGGCCTATTTCTGCTCTGTGCACCTGCCGGCGGCGAAGGCCCTCACGCATTTGCCGCAGCAGGAAGCGATGGCACGGCTGGCGCATGCCTGCGCGCGTTCGTGAGCCCGCCACTGTTCCGCACTGCAAGCGTTGCTCGACAGAGCCGGCACCGGCGGCGCGGCATCATGGCCGCATGACTATTTCATCCGCATTGCACGAGACCATTGGCTTTGACGACTTCCTCAAGGTGGAGCTGCGCGTGGGCCGCATCGTGGACGCCCAGGTGTTCAAGGAGGCGCGCCGCCCCGCCTATGTGCTGCAGGTCGATTTCGGCCCCGAACTGGGCCTGCGCAAATCCAGCGCCCAGATCACGGCGCTGTACCGGCCCGAGGAACTGATAGGCCGCCAGGTGGTGGCCGTGCTGAACTTTCCCAGCAAGCAGATCGGTCCCATGCGCTCGGAATGCCTGGTCACGGGATTCCACAACGAGAACGGCGAGGTGGCGCTGTGCGTGCCAGACCGCGAGGTGCCGCTGGGCACCAAGCTGCTGTGACGGCCTGGGTGACTATTGGCCTGGGTGACTATTCGATGCGCACGTCGGCCGCTTTGACGATGCGCCCGGACGCTTCCCAGTCGTCCTTGAGCAGGCGCTGGAATTCGGCGGCCGGCAGGGTGGCGGCTTCCACGCCCACGCGGGCCAGGCGCTCCTGGACCACGGGCTCGGCCAGCACCTTGCGCACTGCGGTGTTGATGCGCTCCACTTCGGCGGGCGGCGTGCCGGCCGGGGCCAGCAGGCCCAGCCAGGAGTCGAAGGCATAGCCGGGCACGCCGGACTCCGCCACCGTGGGCAGATCGGGCAGGAAGCGCGACCGTTGCTGGCCCGAGTAGGCCAGCAGTTTGACGCGTGGATCCTTCTGGAAGGCCAGCATGCCGATGGTGGCGCCCGTGACCAGCTGCACGCGGCCGGCCAGCAGCTCGGTCGTGGCATCGCCCGTGGATTTCATGGGGATGTGCTGCAGCTTGATGCCCGCCTGCGCGGCCAGCGAGGCCGAGGCCAGGTGCGAGGCGCTGCCATTGCCGGCCGACGCATAGTTGAGCTGGCCCGGCTGGGCCCTGGCGCGCTGCAGCAGCTCGCCCAGGGTCTGCACGCCCGAGGCGGCCGGCACGCCCACCACATAGCCCGTGCGGCCCAGGAAGGAAACGCCAACGAAGTCCTTGAGCGGGTCATAGGGCAGCTTCGCGTACAGATGGCCGGCCAGGTTGTGGCTGGCCGCAGCCAGCACCAGGGTGTTGCCGTCCGGCGCGGACTTGGCCACCTGGGCCGTGCCCACGCTGCCACCCGCGCCCGCCCGGTTTTCCACCACCACGGTGGCGCCCAGGGCCTGGCCCAGTTCATTGCTGAAAGTGCGTGCCACCGTGTCCTGCGTGGCGCCTGCGCCGAAGGGCACGACGATGCGGATCACGCGTTCGGCATGCACGGCCGGTGCCAGTCCCAGGGCCAGGGCTGCTGCCAGCAGAACGCGGCGGGTGACGGGAGAAGGATGAGAGGTTTTCATGGGGAAGTGTCCTGGGTGACGGCAAGCCACCGCTCCACCAGCCGCACGAAGTAGCTGGCGCCGATGGCAAGGATGTCGTCGTTGAAGTCGTAGGAGCGGTTGTGGATCAGGCAGGGGCCGTCGCCATGGCCGGGCAGTCGGTGATCGCCCTGGCCGTTGCCGATGAAGGCGTAGCAGCCGGGCCGCGCCTGCAGCATGTGGGCGAAGTCCTCGGCCGCCAACACGCCGGGGAACTGCGTGTCCACGGCGCCGTCGCCCGCGACCTCGCGCATCACGGCGGCGGCGAAGGCGGCCTCGGCCGCGTGGTTGACCAGCGGCGGCGAGGCGCGCCGGAAATGGATCTCGGCCCTGCAGCCATGGGCCAGGGCCGTGTGCTCGGCCTGGCGGCGCAGGGCGGCTTCGAGGATGTCCAGCGCCGCCACGGAGAAGGTGCGCACCGTGCCGCCCACCCAGGCGCTGTCGGGAATCACGTTGGGCGCGTCCGAGCCCTGGATCTGCGTGACCGCCAGCAGCGCGCGTTCGCGCGAATCCACATGGCGCGCGACCAGGGTCTGCAGCTGCTGGGCCAGGTCAATGGTGGCGGCCACCGGATCGGTGCCCGTGTGCGGCAGCGAGGCATGCGTGCCCTGCCCGTGCAGCACGATGCGGAAGGTGTTGCTGGAGGCCATGAGCGCGCCCGGGTTGAGCGCGAAGCTGCCCACGCGGTCCAGCGCGAAGTTGTGCAGTGCGAAGACCGCATCGCAGGGGAAGCGCTCGAACAGGCCTTCGTCGATCATCCTGCGTGCGCCGGCCTTGCCCATCTCTTCGGCCGGCTGAAAGATCAGGTGCACCGTGCCCGCGAAGTCGCGCGTGCGCGCCAGATGCCAGGCCGCGGCCAGCAGCATGGTGGTGTGGCCGTCATGGCCGCAGGCATGCATGCGGCCTGCGTGCTGCGAGCGGTGGGCGAACCGGTTTTCTTCCTGCAGCGGCAGCGCATCCAGGTCGGCGCGCAGGCCGATGGTGCGCGTGCCGTGGCGTGCGTCCGTATGCCTGCCGCGCACCACGCCCACCACGCCCGTGCCGGCCAGGCCGGTGTGCACCTCCACGCCCCAGGAGGCCAGGCGTTCGGCCACGATGGCCGAGGTGCGGTGTTCCTCGAAGCCCAGCTCGGGGTGGGCATGCAGGTCGCGCCGCAGGGCCACGAAGGGCGCCATGTCGGCAAAGCTTTCGATCAGGTGGGGCAAGGCGGTCTCCGGCCGCAGCCGGCCCATGCCTGCTGCGGCGAATCCCGGATTCTGTAAAACCGCCAGCCCTGCGGCAACGAAGCAAAACGCATATGCATGCGCCCTGCATGCACAAGCCGAACGGGCCGATCAAGCCGTTCAGGCGGACGTCACACGGCCCTCAGGACTGCGCCATGCGCTGCGCGAGAAAGTCCAGGAAGGCCGTGATGCGCGCGGCCAGCGCCGTGTTGCGGTAGTAGACGGCGTGGATGGGCTGGCGCTGCTGCACGGTCTCGCGCGCCAGCACCTGCACCAGCTCGCCCTGGGCGCGGTCGCGCACGGTCATGAAGTCGGCCAGGCAGACCACACCCTGGCCGGCCAGGGCCAGCTGGCGCATGGTCTCGCCGCTGGAGGCCGTGAGCTGGGGCGCGGCATCCCAGCGGTCGCCGCCATCGGGCGTGCGCAGCGGCCAGTGGTTCAGGCCCGGCACCTGGCTGTTGCCAATGCGCTGGTGGCGCGCCAGCGCGGCCACGCTCGCCACGGGGCCATGGGCCTGCAGGTAGGCGGGGCTGGCCAGCACGCGCAGCAGGCTGTGGCACAGCAGTCGCGCATGCAGCGTGGAGTCGCGCAGCTCGCCGATGCGGATGGCGATGTCGGTGCGCTGGGCCAGCAGGTCGATGTGCAGGTCATCGGTGTTCAGCTCCAGCGTGATCAGCGGATAGAGCGCGCGGAACTCACCCACCAGCGGCACGATGGCATGCAGCATGAAGGGCGAGGCCGCGTTGACGCGCAGCAGCCCGGCCGGCGCCTGGCGCCGCGCGGCCAGTTCCTCCTCGGCCGCGTCCAGGGCCTGCAGCACCTCGCGCGCGCGGGCCAGGAAGCGCTCGCCTTCCTCGGTCAGTTCCAGGCTGCGCGTGGTGCGCCGCACCAGTGTGGTGGCCAGCTTTTTCTCCAGGCGCGACAGGCTGCGGCTGATGCCCGAGGTGGTCTGTCCCAACTGCTCGGCCGCCGCCGTGATGCTGCCGCAGTCGATCACGGCGCGAAAGGCCTGCAACTCGTCCAGGGTGGTTTTCATGGGGCGCCAGCTTGGCGCAATTGTTGCTGCAGCGTCAAATATTTTCTGCTGATACCAGGCTTTATCTGCAAGCGTTAACCCGCCAGACTGCAGTCTTCGGGGCGTGGTTCCGCGCCTTGTTTGCTTTTTTGAAAGACCTGCATGACATCGACTGCCTCTCTCGCTTCCGTGGTGCCCGCGTTCGGCCTGGGCACCTTCCGCCTCAAGGATGAGGTGGTGCGCCACTCCGTGGGCCAGGCCCTGGAGGTGGGCTACCGCGCCATCGACACCGCCCAGATCTACGGCAACGAGGCCGATGTGGGTGCCGCCATCGCCGCCAGCGCCGTGCCGCGCGATCAGCTCTTTCTCACCACCAAGATCTGGACCGAGAACCTGTCCGCCGACGCGCTGATCCCCAGCCTGGAGCGCAGCCTTGAAGCCCTGCGCACCGACCATGTGGAGCTGACGCTGATCCACTGGCCCTCGCGCAGCGTGCCGCTGGAGGACAGCCTGGGCGCGCTCATGCGCGCCAGGGAGCAGGGGCTGACGCGCCACATCGGCGTGTCCAACTTCAACATCGCGCTGCTGCAGCAATCCATTGCCGCCGTGGGCGCCGCGAACATCGCCACCAACCAGATCGAACTGAGCCCCTATCTGCAAAACCGCGCCGTCACCGACTTCGCACGCCAGCAGGGCATTCACACCACCTCGTACATGACGCTGGGCTACGGCAAGCTGCTGGCCGATCCCGTGCTGGCCGATATCGCCGCCGCCCACGGCGCCACGCCCGCCCAGGTGGCGCTGGCCTGGGCCATGGCCATGGGCTATGCCGTCATTCCCTCGTCCACCCAGCGCGCCCACCTGCAGGCCAACCTGGACAGCTGCCAGCTGGTGCTGGGCGCCGAAGACATGCAGCGCATCGCCGCGCTGGAATGCGGCGACCGCCAGGTCAGCCCTGACGGCCTGGCTCCCGCCTGGGATTGAACGGGGCTGGGATCGGGGGCCTGCGCGGCCCGGCGGGCTTTGACCTGGAGCAACGCAATGGTGACCCTAGGGGTAGTACTAGGGTTATCACAGTATCGAACGACCGTGCTTTTTATGAGAATGCACGTTCAATCGAGAAACCAGGAGACGAGCAGCATGAGTGACCGCCCATGGCTGGGTGCCTATCCGGCAGGTGTGCCCGCCGACATCGATCCCTCCCAATACCCCTCGCTGGTGGCCCTGATGGAGGAGGCCTTCAGCCGCTACGCGGACCGCGTGGCCTATTCCTTCATGGGCAAGGAGCTGACCTACTCGCAGGTCGATGCGCAAAGCCGCGCCTTCGCCGCCTATCTGCAGAGCCTGGGCCTGGCCCGCGGCGACCGCGTGGCGCTGATGATGCCCAACATTCCCCAGTACCCCGTGGCCGTGGCCGCCGTGCTGCGTGCGGGCTTCGTCGTGGTCAACGTCAACCCGCTGTACACAGCGCGCGAGCTGGAGCACCAGCTCAAGGACTCGGGAGCCAAGGCCATCGTCATCATCGAGAACTTCGCCCACACGCTGCAGGCCTGCAAGGCCGCCACGCCCGTGCAGCACATGGTGCTGTGCACCATGGGCGACCAGCTGGGCATGCTCAAGGGCGCCATCGTCAATTACGTGGTGCGCAAGGTCAAGAAGCTGGTGCCGCCGTTCTCGCTGCCGGGGGCCGTGCGCTTCAACGACGCGCTGTCCAAGGGCATGCGCTCGCCCTTCCAGGCGCCGCAGCTGCAGGCCTCCGACATGGCCCTGCTGCAGTACACGGGCGGTACCACGGGCGTGAGCAAGGGCGCGGTGCTGCTGCACAGCAACATCATCGCCAACGTGCTGCAGTCCGAGGCCTGGAACCAGCCCGCCATGGGCAAGGTGCCGGCCGGCGAGCAGCCCACCAGCATCTGCGCGCTGCCGCTGTACCACATCTTCGCCTTCACGGTGAACATGATGCTGTCCATGCGCACGGGCGGCAAAACCATCCTGATTCCCAATCCGCGCGACCTCAAGGCCACGCTCAAGGAACTGTCCACGCAGCGCTTTCACAGCTTCCCGGCCGTGAGCACGCTGTTCAACGGCCTGGCCAACCACCCGGACTTCAATACCGTGGACTGGTCGCACCTGAAGGTCTCGGTCGGCGGCGGCATGGCGGTGCAAAGCGCCGTGGCCCAGCTGTGGCTGCAAAAGACCGGCTGCCCCATCTGCGAGGGCTACGGCCTGTCGGAGACCAGTCCCTCGGTCAGCTGCAACCCCGTCAACTCCACCGAGTTCTCGGGCACCATCGGCGTGCCCCTGCCCAGCACCTGGATGAAGCTCGTCGATGACGAAGGAAACGACGTGACCACCATCGGCGAGCGCGGCGAGGTCGCCATCAAGGGCCCGCAGGTCATGGCCGCCTACTGGCAGCGCCCCGACGAAACCGCCAAGGTCTTCACCGCCGACGGATATTTCCGCACCGGCGACATCGGCACCATGGACGAGCGCGGCTACTTCAAGATCGTGGACCGCAAGAAGGACATGGTCCTGGTCAGCGGCTTCAACGTCTATCCCAATGAAGTGGAAGACGTGGTCTCCAACTGCCCCGGCGTGCTCGAATGCGCCGTGGTCGGCGTGCCCGACGAGAAGACCGGCGAGGCCGTCAAGCTGGTCATCGTGCGCAGGGACGACAGCCTCACCGAACAGGCCGTGCGCGACTTCTGCCACGACAACCTCACGGGCTACAAGCGGCCCCGCGTGATCGAGTTCCGCACCGAGCTGCCCAAGACCCCGGTCGGCAAGATCCTGCGCCGGGAGCTGCGCGACAGCAAGTAACGCGGGCGGCTTGCCGTGTTTGCAAAGAGGCGCTGCGGCGCCTCTTTTCATTGGGAGTTCTTACTCGCGTGACGCAGGCATGTTGAGCTTGTATTGCGTCAGCGAACGCTCGAAGGCGTTGCACGACTGCATCGCCGCGATGACCTGGTCCAAGTCTTCATAGTCGAAGCGGCTGGTCCAGCTTTGGATGTGCGTCATGGCCTTCACGAACGGCACAGGGTCGGCCTCTCTGGTCAGGCGGCGCAGGCAGTCCAGATAGGTTTCCCGGTACAGCGTCGGGATGATGATCCGGCATTCATCGACCAGGGTCAGCGCAGCGTTCATGACCAGACGCGCCAGCCGGCCATTGCCGTCGTCGAAGGGGTGGACCTCGGCCACCAGGAACATGGAAAACAGCGCACGCGCCAAGCCTTCCGGAATGCTGGCAAGCAGCTTGCTGCCCTCGATCAGGGTCCCGCGCACGAGCCCGGGCAGCACAAAGGCAGAGTTGCCGGCCTGGTTTGCCTTGAGCTTGAAAGCGCCTGGGGCGACCTCGGGGCGGTACTTCATCTGCAAGGCATGGCGATCCTGCAATTGCTGCAGCACGGGCTCGCCGGCCGGCAAGGTCAGGGTCGACCAGCTGGGGCTCAGGCATTGCTCGTAGACCCCGATGATGTCGTGAGAGTCCTGGGGCCTGTGCTCGATGGGAACGCCCTGCAGCACGAAGCCGCGTGCTTCAGAGACTTCGAACTCGGTGCCTTCGATGAAGTTGGAAAAGTAGCTCTCCAGGAAGGCGAAATGGCGTTTTGCGGCATCGCTGCGTGCGACCGAAGGGATGCGGGGAAATTCCGTGCTGCGCAGATGCGCAGCCAGAGTCTCGAACAGGCCCATGCGGTCGCTGTCGTAAGGCGGGACTGCCCGGCGCGCCTTGGCCTTGTCCGTCAGAAGATGGGCGGGTGACCGTGTGCTCAAAATCGCTCCGATGAGGTTCTCCAGCGTTGCCATCTCTGCCTGGCGACCCAGCGCAGGCGCAATCGCGCGAGCTTGGTCTCGCAGCTGGTTCAGCGCTTTCTCGCCCCGCGCATCGCAGATTTCCAGAAGCTTCTCTTCCACTCCGGCCTTGCCCGCAGCCCTGGAACCCACATTGCGCCACAGGTTCTCCAGCAGCCCTCGTTCTTGCGAAGCGAAGTAGACAGGGCGGCCGCTCATGGGCACATCGCCGGGTTGGCAAGGCGCCCCTTGCCAGACCTGAAGGGTCAGGCCGGGCAGCCTCACCGTCTTGCGCGCTTCTCCCACCAGGTGGACTTCCCCACGGACCGTGCGGCCGCCAGTGAACCAAGTGTTGAAGCTGAGCACGCTTTGAGGTGCAAATGCCGCCACGATCCGCGTGAGGTTGCGGCTCAGCAGCGCAGGCCATTCCGACTCTTTGCCGATGGAGGTGGCCACGCCCGCGCGAATCCGGAATAGCTCGCCGTTTGCCACCCGGCGCTGCACCGTTCGCTGCTGCGCAGCCGTGAGCTCCGCGTTGAGCAAAAGCGTGTCATCGAGGATTGACGTTTTCTTCATGGTTTGGTGGACCAGCGCTTGGATGATTGACGGAAATTATTGCATTTACTTAAATAAATGTCGCAAAACTTCAATAATCCATGCATTGGCGAGGCACAAGGCTTGTCGGAAAACTGGAAGCTTGTGCAAATGAACAGACAGAATTGACGCAAATTCTCAAAATTATTGAATTTATTGACGGAAAAATACTGTTTAACGAGTATCAAACCACCCCCACCCCACCCACAACCAAGGCCGCCAACGCCACCAAAGCCGCATTGGCACACGCCAGCGCAAAGCCGAAGCGCACCAGCTCGCCTTCTTCCTGGGCATTGGTCCGTGCCAGGCCCAGCACCAGCATCACGATGGACAGGGAGCCCAGTGCCGCATGCCCGGCGGCGCTGTTGTGCACGGCGGCCAGCAGCAGGCGCGAGGATTCGGGCAGCAGGGCGATGGCGGGCATGAAGATCGCGTTGCCGCCCACGTTGGAGCCCGTCATGTAGCCGGCCAGCGCGCCGAAGGCCGCCACGATGGGCGCCAGGGCAGCGGGCGCCAGCTCGGCCAGCAGCTGCACCAGGCCGGACAGGAAACCAGCCTTGACCATCATCTGGGACATGGCCAGAAAGAAGAAGATGGTCAGCAGCGGGCGCTTGGCGCGGGTGGCCAGAGCACCAGCCAGGGCAACGCCACGGCCGGCCCCGCGCGCCAGCAGCAGGGCCAGCACCAGGGTCAGCGCCACGCCGGGCGAGGCCAGCGGCTTCCAGGCCACCTGGGCGCCCTGCAAGATCCAGCGCTGGTCCCACTGCGTGGCCAGGGCCAGCAGCTTGAGCAGCACGATGGCAAGGGCCAGCGCCAGATACGGCCAGGCCTGTCGCGGCCAGCCGGGTGCCGCCTGGGCACGGCCGCGCATGCGCAGTGCGCGCACCAGCATGCCCAGCGCCACCGCAAGGCCTGCGCCCACGCCCGCCACCTCGGGACCCAGCCAGCGGCTGATGCCATGCAGCACGCCCACGAACAGCAGGCCAAAGCCGCCCAGCAGCAGCCAGGCCCGCGCACCGCGCTCGCCGGCCAAGTGCAGGGACAGGGCGCCCAGTATCAGGAACACCGGCGCGCTGGTCAGCGAGGACACAGCGGCCAGCGCTGCCGCGTCCACATGGGCCAGCGAGGCACCGATCACCGTGGCCAGGCCCAGCGTGCCCCAGGGCATGATGGCCATGCCCGCCAGCGCCATGCGCAGTGCGGCGCGCCGCTCGAACAGGCTCAGCAGCAGCGGCACGGTGGCGATCAGCGACACGCCAAAGCCCGTCATCGCCTCCAGCAGCGGGGCCAGGCCCAGCACGATGAACACCACCTGATCGGCCGGCCCCAGGCCCAGCGAGCGCACCCACTGGCTCAGCGCCTGGTTCACGCCCATGCGTTCGATGAGGATCACAAAGCCCAGGCCCGGCACGATCACGAAGGCCGTGCTGAGGAACAGCACGCCCGTGTCGCGCGCTGCGGCCAGGGCGGCGCCGGAAGCGGCGGTGCCCGTCGCCATCCAGGCATCGACCAGCCACAGCAGGGCGACCAGCGCCGCCCCGGCCATGGCCGCCTGCACAGGCGGGCGGCGCAAGACCATGAGCATGGACATCACAAGAAACACGGGAGACAGGTGGAGCAGGGTGGCCATGGGATGGGCTTTCTCGGCAGGCGGGTCCGCATGCGTTGGATGCGGAAAACGAAGAAATACTATTTCGCGGAACCTGTTTTTTGGTCTCTGAATTGGGGGTGTTTGCGAGAAAATTTCTCACCCTCCAAAAGTCCTCGCTTCCCATGACCAAGCACACCGCCCACCCTGCTCACCTGGCCGACCTGGACGGCTTCGACCGCGCCATCCTGGCCATCGTCCAGCGCGACAGCACGGTGCCGCTGCGCCTGCTGGCCGAGCAGGTCAACCTGTCCACGGCCGCCGTGCAGCGCCGCCTCAAGCGCATGCAGGCCGAAGGCGTGATCACCGGCCAGGCCGCCACCGTGGACCCCACGCGCGTGGGCCGGCCCATCACGATCATCGTGGAGGTCATGACCGAGCGCACCAGCATCGACGCGCTCAACGCCATGAAGTCGCACTTCGCCGTGCCCGAGGTCCAGCAGTGCTACTACGTCACGGGCGAGGTGGACTTCGTGCTCGTGCTCACCGTGGCCACCATGCAGGAGTACGAGGCCCTGGCGCGGCGCCTGTTTGCCGAGAACCCCAACGTCAAATGGTTCAAGACCATCGTGGCGCTGGACCGCGTGAAGGTCGGGCTGGAAATTCCCTGCGAGTGAAGGCCCTTTGGCGCAATCTTGACAGCCGTGACACGGCCGCCTACATTGAGTGGAATGATCGTTCCAATTCAATGAGCCACCATGCGCACCAAGGACTTCGACCCCGATGACATCGCAGACGCCGCCATGCAGGTGTTCTGGCAGCGCGGCTACGCGGCCACCTCGGTGCAGGACCTGGTGGACGGCACGGGCCTGTCGCGCAGCAGCCTGTACGGCACCTTCGAGAACAAGCAGGGGCTGTTCCAGCATGCGCTGCGCCGCTATGAGGCCGTGACCACCTCCAACGTGGAACTGCTGTCCGGCCCGGGGCGCGCCCGGGACCTGGTGCGGCAGCTGCTGCTGCGCATCGTGCAGGACGAATTGAGCGATGCCGGGCGCCGTGGCTGCCTGGTCGCCAATGCCGCGCTGGAGCTGGCCGGCCATGACGAGGCCGTGGCCGAGAGGGTGGCCGGCAACTTCCAGCGCCTGCAAAAGGCGCTGGAAAAGCTCATCCTGCGCGGCCAGCAGGAAGGCGACATCACCGACAGCAAAAAGCCGCGCGCCCTGGCGCGCTTCGTCCTGAACACCGTACAGGGCCTGCGCGTGCTGGGCAAGGGCAGCAGCGCGCCGCAGCGCCGCCAGTGCCTGATGGATGTGGTCGACGTGGTCGACATGGCGCTGCAGGCGCAGTAGCCGGCCACCCGTCACCCGCCGCGCGCATTTCGTGCCGTTGCGGGTTTTTATTTTCCTTGAATTGGAATGATCGTTCCAGTAATCCGGCTTTCGGTTTTCCGTGTCTGTTTCACTCTCTCATCACCCTGGAGTTCCCATGCATTCAAACCTTCAAACCACCATTGCCGTGCTCGGCACGGGCCTGATCGGTGCGCCCGTCGCGCGCAACCTGCAACGCAAGGGCTTCACCGTCCGCGCCTGGAACCGGACGGCCGCCAAGGCCCAGGCCCTTGCGGCCGACGGCGTTCAGGCCTGTGGCGATGCGGCCGACGCCGTGCGTGGCGCCCGCATCGTCGTCACTGTGCTCAAGGACGGGCCGGCCGTGCTGCAGGCCATGCAGGCTGCAGCGCCCGCATTGCAGCCGGGCACACTGTGGCTGCAACTGAGCACGGTGGGTGTGGACGCCATCGCGCCGCTGGCGCAGTTCGCCGATCGGCATGGCCTGGTTTTCTACGACTGCCCCGTGCAGGGCACGCGCCAGCCGGCCGAGCAGGGCCAGCTGGTCATCCTGGCCGCAGGCCCGCTGGCGCAGCGCGGCCAGGTGCAGCCGGTGTTCGATGCCATTGGCAAACGCAGCCTGTGGATTGCGCAGCAGGCAGGCGCCGCCAGCCGGCTCAAGCTGGCGCTCAACCACTGGGCCTTCGCACTCACGCATGGCCTGGCCGAAAGCCTGGCGTTGGCCAAGGGGCTGGACATAGAGCCGGCCCTGGTGGTCGATGCCGTCACGGACGGGCCCATGGACAGCGGCTTCTTCCAGGCCAAGGCCGCTGCCATGCTGTCAGGCCGCTACGACGCCAGCTTCACCGTGGCCAATGCCGTCAAGGACGCTCAACTGGTGGCCGATGCCGCAGCCGGCGCAGGCCTGCTGCTGGATGGCGCCCAGGCCGGGCTGCGCCGCTTCGAGCGCGCGCTGGCCGCCGGGCATGGCGACAAGGACATGGCGGCATCCCACCTGGCATCCCATCCAGCCTCCCATGCCTGAGATGCGCAGCGAGGACAAGGCAATGAACCAGCCCATGGACACCTCCGGCGACACGGGCCTGCCGCTGGGCAGGCTGCTGGCCCTGGCGATGGCAGGCTTTCTGGCCATCATGACCGAGACCCTGCCGGCCGGCCTGCTGCCGCAGATCGGCACGGGACTGGCAGTGTCCGAAGCCATGGCCGGCCAGATGGTCACGCTGTACGCGCTGGGTTCGGTACTGGCCGCCATTCCCGTCGTGGCCGCCACGCGCGGCCTCAGGCGCCGGCCGCTGTTCATGGCGGCGGTGGGCGGGCTGCTGCTTTTCAACAGCCTCACCGCGCTGTCCGGCCACTACGGCCTGACCCTGGTCGCCCGCTTTGCCGCAGGCATGGCTGCGGGCGTGATCTGGGGGCTGGTGGCCGGCTATGCGCGGCGCATGGTGCCGCCGCATCTGCAGGGGCGTGCACTGGCCGTGGCGGGCGTGGGCCAGCCGCTGGCCCTGGCGGCCGGCGTGCCGCTGGGCGCCTGGCTGGGCAGCCTGTTCGACTGGCGCGGCGTGTTCTGGGCGCTGTCGGCGCTGTGCCTGCTGCTGCTGGCCTGGGTGCGGCTGGGTGTGCCGGATTACGCCGGGCAGACGGCGCACCAACGCCAGCCCGTGGCGCGCATCCTGCTCGTGCCCGGCGTGCGTCCCGTGCTGCTGGCGCTGTTCGGCTGGATGCTGGCCCACAACATGCTCTACACCTTCATCGCGCCTTTCCTGGTCTCTGCAGGGCTGGGGCAAAGGGTGGATGTGGTGCTGCTGCTGTTCGGCCTTGCGGCCATTGCCGGCATCTGGCTCACGGGCCTGCTGGTGGACCGCTGGTTGCGCGCGCTCACCGTGTTGAGCCTGGCCTTGTTCGCCGTGTCTGCGCTGGTGCTGGGGCTGGCCGGGCAGTCGGCCGTGGCCGTTCTGATCGGGGTTGCGGCCTGGGGGCTGAGCTTTGGCGGCGCACCCACGCTGCTTCAGACCGCGCTGGCCGATGCGGCAGGCGAGGGCGCCGACGTCGCCCAGTCCATGCTGGTGACGGTCTTCAACCTGGCCGTGGCGAGCGGCGGCGTGGCGGGTGGACTGCTGCTGGGCTGGCTGGGTGCCCGCGCCTTGCCCTGGGCGCTGGCGGTGTTGGCACTGGCCTGCCTGTCCGTGGTCTGGCCGGCCAGCCAGGCGGGCTTTCGGCCTGGGCGGCGCAGCATGGCTGCCTGAGGCACCCGCATCGCTGTTCCCTCAACAGACTGGGCAGCAAAGGGGCCACATGCCGCTGCGCATGTGGCCCTTGTTGCGTGCGATCAATCTTCCTATAATTGTTTTACCCCATGAACTGTGATTCATGGATAAAACAAATGGCACCTTCCCCGCCATGTCCACCGACGTTGATGGAGAGACACATGTCCGAATCCGCTCAGAACACGCCCCGCACCTGGGACCAGCCCGAAGGCTCCAGCTTCGAACAATGGATGGAGTCGCGCGTGGCGCGGTTTTCCACGCGCAAGTACGACTTCGACGCGCTGAAGTTCCAGGCCGACTTCGACCCCAAGTACCGCCGTGGCCAGATGCGCTACATCGGCACGGGCGGCACGGGCGTGGCTGCGGACAGCAACACCATCCCGTCCGAGAACTTCACCTTCTCCACCATGGTCATCCCAGCTGGCAATGAAGGCCCCTCGCACCTGCACACCGATGTGGAGGAAGTCTTCTTCCTGATCCGCGGCAAGCTCAAGCTCGTGCTGGAGAAGGACGGCCAGCGCTTCGAGACCATCCTCACCGACCGCGACGTGGTCTCCGTGCCGCCCGGCGTGTACCGCGAGGAGATCAACATCGGCGACGAAGACGCGCTGATGTGCGTGATGCTGGGCGCCAAGAAGCCCATCACGCCCACATACCCGCCCGAGCACCCTCTGGCAAAAATCAAACGTTGAGTAGCGGGCCTGCCATGACCGCGCAGACGCTGCAGCGCATGGAACAGCGCCTTCAGGCGCAGTTCCCCGAACACCTCATCGCCCTGCCCGGTGGCGCTCAGGCCGCCTGGCGCGAGGCCGGCGACACGGCCTCGGACTTTGCCGTGGTGATGCTGCACGGCATCAGCTCGGGCGCCGCCTCCTGGATGGACGTGGCCCTGGCGCTGGCGCCGCGCACGCGCGTGCTGGCCTGGGACGCGCCCGGCTATGGCCGCTCCACGCCGCTGGCACCCGCCGTGCCCACGGGCGCCGACTACGCCCGCGTGCTGGAGCAGTCGCTGCAGGCGCTGGGCGTGCGCCGCTGCCTGCTGGTGGGCCACTCGCTGGGTGCGCTCATGGGCACGCCCTGGGCGGTGCAGGCCGGTGCCGGGCGCGTGCAGCAACTGGTGCTGATCAGCCCCGCTGGCGGCTATGGCGCACCCGGCATGGGCGAGCAGCAGGCCAAGGTACGCCAGGGCCGTCTTGCGGCCCTGCAGGAAAAAGGCATCGAAGGCCTGGCCGCCGCCATCGACCAGCGCCTGGTCTCGCCCGCCGCGCCCGAGCCCGTGCGCCAATGGGTGCGCTGGAACACGGCGCGCCTGCATGCTGCCGGCTACGCCCAGGCCGTGGAGCTGCTGTGCGGCAGTGACCTGGGGCAGGCGGCGGGGCAACTGGCCATGCCGGTCGAGGTCTGGGTGGGCGAGCACGACGTGGTCACGCCGCCCGCTGCCTGCGCGGCCTGGGCCGCAAGGCTGGGCGCGCGGTACGTTACGCTTGCGGCAGCCGGCCATGCCTCTGTCGTCGAACAACCTGCGGATGTCGCACAGAGGCTGGCCACCCTGCTGACCTGATGGCCTACCGGCCCGAATTGCGATGAGCGACACCTCCGAAACCCTCTCGAACGACAACGACCGCTACACCGTCCCCGCGCTGGAGCGCGGCCTGCGCCTGCTGGCCTGCTTCACGCCTTCGCAGCCCGTGTGGAGCGCGCCCGACCTGGCGCGCACCCTGGCGCTGCCGCGTTCCACGGTGTTCCGGATGCTGACGACGCTGGAGAACATGGGGTATCTGCAACGCTCGGGCACCGAGTACCGGCTGGGCCTGTCCGTGCTGCGCCTGGGCTACGACTACCTGTCCACCCAGCCGCTGGCCCAGCTGGCCGAGCCCGTGCTGCAGGCGCTGTGCGAGCGCCTGGGCTTCACCACCAACCTGGCGCTGCTGGACGGCACCTCCGTGGTCTACGTGGCGCGCATTGCGCCGGCCGGCGCCTTCCAGGGCGCCGTGCGCGTGGGCTCGCGCCTGCCGGCCCATGCCACCGTGCTGGGCCGCGCCCTGCTGCAGGACATGGACGCAGACCAGCTGCGCGAACTCTTCGGCGGCAGCGAGTTGCCGCAATTCTCGGAAAGCACCCCGCGCGACGTGCAGCAACTGCAGCAGCTGCTGCTGCAGGACCGCGAGCGCGGCTACGCCATGGGCGAGGGCTTCTACGAGCCCGGCGTCTCCAGCATTGCCGCACCCGTGCGCGATGCGCAGGGCCGCATCATCGCGGGCCTGGGCATGGCCGTGGCCTTTACCGAAATCGCACCCGGGCGCATGGCGCACTGGGTGGAACAGGTGCGCGAGGCCGCCGTCGAACTGACGGGCCACCTGCGCACCCAGCATCCTGGTTTTCTGCGCTGAGGAGACGGTGCCCCCACCGGCCTTCAGCGCGTTCTTGCTCAGAAAGAAATGACGATGAATATTGCTGTGATTGGCTGCGGTGCGATTGGCGCCAGCGTGCTCGAACTGCTCAAGGGCCATGCCGCGGTGCAGGTGGGCTGGGTGCTTGTGCCCGAAGTGACGGACGCCGTGCGCGCCACCCTGGCCCGGCATGCGCCCCAGGCGCGCGCACTGCCTGCGCTGGCGGCCGAAGACCGGCCCGACCTCATCGTGGAGTGCGCGGGCCATGCCGCCATCGAAGAGCATGTGCTGCCCGCCCTGCGGCGCGGCATTCCTGCCGTCGTGGCCTCCATCGGCGCACTCAGCGCCCCGGGCATGGCCGAGGCCGTGCAGGCGGCGGCCGAGGCCGGAGACACCCAGGTGCAATTGCTGTCGGGCGCCATCGGCGGCGTGGATGCGCTGGCCGCAGCCCGCATCGGCGGCCTGGACGAAGTGGTCTACACCGGCCGCAAGCCGCCCCTGGCCTGGACCGGCACGCCCGCAGAACAGCGCTGCGACCTCGCCAGCCTCAAGGAAGCCTTCTGCATCTTCGAAGGCAGCGCGCGCGAGGCCGCCCAGCTCTACCCCAAGAACGCCAACGTGGCCGCCACCCTGTCGCTGGCCGGCATGGGCCTGGACCGCACCACGGTGCGCCTGTACGCCGACCCGGCAGTGGACGAAAACGTGCACCATGTGGCCGCGCGCGGCGCCTTCGGTTCCATGGAATTGACCATGCGCGGCAAGCCGCTGGAGGCCAACCCCAAGACCTCGGCCCTCACCGTCTACAGCGTGGTGCGCGCCGTGCTCAACCAGGCCACGGCCATCGCCATCTGAGCCGCACCGGGCACAGGCTCGCGGCACAATGGGCGCTTTCGCCCCGCAGGCGGCCTCCGGGCCGCCTTTGCTTTTTGCCTGTGCCGTTGAAACGTTGAAAGAGAAGCCACCATGACCATCGCCATCCTCAGTGCCCTGCCGCAGGAACAGGAAGGCCTGGTCCATGCCATGTCCGACGCCCAGGGCACGGCCCACGCCGGCCGCATGTTCTGGCGCGGGCGCCTGCATGGGCACGACGTGGTCTGCGCGCTGTCGGGCATAGGCAAGGTGGCGGCGGCCACCACGGCCACGGCACTGATCGAGCGCTTCGGCGTGCGCCGCATCGCCTTCACCGGCGTGGCCGGTGGCCTGGGCGAAGGCGTGCGCGTGGGCGATGTCGTCGTGGCCGACGAATACCTGCAGCACGACCTGGACGCCTCGCCCATCTTCCCGCGCTGGGAAATGCCTGGCTACGGCCGCACGCGCCTGCCCTGCGACCCCGAAATGACCGCCGCGCTGCTGGCGGCCGCCCAGGCCTGCGTGGCCGAGGCGGGCGAAGACCTGCGCGCCGCCCACGCCACCACGGCGCCGCGCGCGCACCAGGGGCTGATTGCCAGCGGTGACCAGTTCGTGGGTACGGCGGGCGCCTCTTGCGCCCTGGCGCAGGGCCTGCGTGCTGCAGGGCATGAGGTGCTGGCGGTGGAGATGGAAGGGGCTGCGGTGGCGCAGGCCTGCCTGGACTATGGCGTGCCGTTTGCTGCGATGCGGACTGTTTCCGATCGGGCGGATGACAGTGCGCATTTGGACTTTGCGGAGTTTGTGAGGGTGGTGGCTAGTCGGTATGCGTTGCGGGTGGTGGATGGATTTTTGCGGCGGCTGTCGGCGCAGCGCTGAGCGGTAGTGCTTTTATGCCGCTGATGCCTGGAGAACCGTCGCATCGTCCAGTTCAAAGTGCAAAGCCGTGCCAAGCGCCACGCTGGCGCGGGCCAACGTGGCCAGGGTGACGCCGGTGTCGTTTTCGTCCAGCAGGCGGTTCACCACCATGCGGCTGGTGCGCATGCGTGTCGCCATCTCGGTCTTGCTGACTTTCTGGGCTTTCATCGCCTGTGCGAATTGCCAGGAAATCACCCGCTTCACTGCGATAGCTGTGGCCTCCTCAAGCAGGCCTTCTTCTTCGAGGAAGTCATCGAAATTGCTGCCTAGATGTTTGTTCATGGGGTATTCCTCAGCTTCTTGAGCCGGTTTCTGGCAGTTGTCAGATCCGGCCCGGGGGTGTTGGCCGACTTTTTGATGAAGCCATGCAGCAGAACCATTTTTCCATTCTGGGCCGTGAATAGGACACGTGCGATGCCATCGGCAATGCTGCACCGCACCTCCCACAGTCCTGGCTCCATCTTGCGTACTACCGGCATGCCCAGAGGCCAGTTGTACTGGACTGTCTTGATATCGGCGCCGATGGCTTTGCGGTCTTCCACCGTAAGTTCACGAAGCCAGTCACGCACGGGCTCCTTGCCGGCATCGGATCGGTAGAAGACAACGGAAAGAATGGGCTCTTCCATCGGAAAAGTGTATCTAAAAAAGTACTATTTTGCTGCGTGTCGTTACTGATGACCGTGTAGCCCGTGTGTCATCGGAGGCCAAAGCCTTGACGCTGGACGCGAGGCGAATTCCTGCCACTGCGATTGCTTGGTTTTGATGCCTGGTTCCTGGCCCGGCAGCCGATGGCCCGTCTTGATTCGCCAAGAAAGGTCAGGTCAAAGACGGCAACCGAATGCCCGCGACCCCTTCGCTGCGCTGCAGGTCAACCCCGCAGGCGGCCCGACGCAGGCGCTGACATACGGGGAGTTTGCTCGGGCCTTCGCTGCGCTCGGCCTGGCTATGTGCTGGCGCGGTACGTGGCGTCGCAGCCTGCGGCTCTGGCTTCGCCTTGCACGTAGTCGGTCAGGGACTCGGCGGCGTCGCGGATGGTGCGCAGGGCGTGGGCCAGGGCTTGCGGGCGTTGGTAGTCCTCCGGCGCATGCAGGCTGGCCAGGGCCAGTTGGGCCAGAGCCCCTATCTCATTGCAGGCCTCGCGGACCCAGCTGTTGGTTTCGGTGAGGGTGCGGGCCAGTTGCTCGATGCTGGCGTGGGCGGGCAGAGGATGCTGTTGATCGCTCATGTTTCCGTGCTCCTTTGAGAGAGACGTGAAACCACCAAATCCGCGTTTTGACGCACGAAGAAGGTGGACGGGATGTTCAAAACACGCTCAAAGCCGTGCGGACGCCCTTACGGGTAGCCCCATCCCGCCCGTAACCGCAGGGACGTGGGCATGCGCCCACTGTCCAGTGATTCAGACGTGACAAGGCCTCGTTAACGGAGAGGCCGCACCGCTTTGAGAAAAGGTGTTTTGAAGCACCAGCCCCGGAACAGGGGGCCACCGAAATCATAGAGGCATTCCACAACCCCGCCTCAAACCCCAGGCCGAGCGAAGCGACGGCCCGTATCCACTCCCCGTATGAACGCGCCTGCGGCGTGGTGGTTGCGGGGTTGCAGTCCTGCCGAAGGACAGGACTGCTTCGTCAACTGACTCGCTGCGGTTGTCTGAGCGGAGTTCACGCAGTGAACGCAGCGAGTTCCGCAGCGAACCCCGCAACCGCCACGACGCAGGTTGCCCCGGAGCGAAGCGCAGGGGTCGCGGGCATTTGGGCGCGTTTCTTTGCCGACTTTCTTGCCGCGCGGCAAGAAAGTCGGTCGGCCGCCGGGCCGAAACCCGGCCTCTGCCCGCAGGCCGGGCATGCGTCCAAAGCAGACCAAGGAAGCATCAAGGAAGCATCAAAAAAGACCCCGAAAAACACACACCCAGACACACCTCTGTCATCCATTTCCCACACGTCTCCGTGTTTTCCCCAATCCCACCCCGAACCATCAGTCCTAAACTCACGCTTGTTTCAAGAAAAAAGTGTCATTTCAAATTTGAAACAGACACAAACCCCCTTCGATTGAGGTACGCCATGAACACCACGCCCTCCACAGGCCAGCTTGCCGGCCGCCGCATCCTCGTCACAGGCTCGGCGCGCGGCCTGGGCTTTGCGTTCGCCAAGGCCTTTTGCGAGCAGGGCGCGAGTGTCGCCATGGCCGATCTGCGCGAGGAGCTGCTGGCCGAGTCCGTGGCCCGGCTGCGTGCGCAGGGCTTCGAGGCCCATGGCTTCGGGCTGGATGCCGGCAATCCGGAGTCGATAGAGCGCTGCGCGCAGCAGGCCGTGCAGGCGCTGGGCGGGCTGGACGGCCTGGTCAACAACGCGGCCGTGACCGATTCGGGCGGCAAGGGCATGGACGACATCGATCTGGACAAGTGGGACCAGGTGATGAACGTGAACGTGCGCGGCGTGTGGCTGATGACGCGCGCCTGCCGCGCCGCGCTGCGCGACAGCGGCCGGGGCGCCATCGTCAACCTGGCGTCCGACACCGCGATGTGGGGCGCCCCGAACCTGATGGCCTATGTGGCCAGCAAGGGCGCTGTGATGGCCATGACGCGTTCCATGGCACGCGAGCTGGGGGCCGACGGCATCACCATCAACGCCGTGGCGCCGGGCCTGGTGCTGGTGGAGGCCACGGAATACGTGCCCGAGCACCGCCACCGCCTGTACATCGACCAGCGTGCGCTGCAGCGCGAGCAGCGGCCCGAGGATGTGTCGGGCGCCGTGGCCTATGCGCTGTCCGATGGCGCGCGCTTCGTGACGGGGCAGGTGCTGCCCGTCAACGGCGGCTTCGTCATGAATTGAAGGGGTTTCGCCATGAACGACACCACCCCTTCCGGGAATGCCGAGAGCGCCGAGAGCGCGGACAACGGCGCCGACAAGTACATGGTGCCCGCGCTGGAGCGCGGCCTGCGCCTGCTGCAGGAGTTCGGGCGCGGCAATGCCACGCTGGGCGCGCCCGAGCTGGCCCGCCGCCTGCAGCTGCCGCGCGCCACGATTTTCCGCATGCTCAACACGCTGGAGGCCATGGGCTTTCTGCAGCGTGCCGAGGGCAGCAATGACTACCGGCTGGGCCTGTCCGTGCTGCGCCTGGGCTTCGAGTTCCTGTCGTCCATGGACCTGACCGAGCTGGGCCAGCCCGTGATCGCGCGGCTGTGCGGCGAGATCCGCTATCCCTGCAACATCGTGGTGCGCGACGGCCGCTCCATCGTCTACGTGGCCAAGGTCACGCCGCCCACGCCGCTGACCAGTTCGGTACGCGTGGGCACGCGCCTGCCCGCCCATGCCACGGCCCTGGGCCGCGTGCTGCTGGCCGATCTGTCCCTGCCCGAGCTGCGCGCGCTCTATCCCGAAGAGCACCTGGAAGCGCACACGCCCAAGACGCCGCGCACGGTGCTGGACCTGTTCAACCTGGTCGAGGCCGACCGCGAGCGCGGCCATGTGTTCAGCGAAGGCTTCTACGAAAGCTCCATCTGCACCATCGCCGCCCCCGTGCGCGACCACAGCGGCCGCGTGGTGGCGGCGCTGGGCACGACGGTCCCCGCGCCCCATGTGGAGGAGGGCCGTGCCGAGACCCTGATCGCCGGCGTCTGCGACGCGGCGGCCGAGCTGTCCGAGCTGCTGAACTACCGCCCGCAAACGCAAACGCAAACGCAGACGGCACAGCTGCTTTCCCTCAATTCCCGGCGCGCAGGAGGCGGCCATGTTTGATTCCCAACTTAAGGACACCACGGCCGTCGTCACCGGCGGCTCTTCGGGCATTGGCCTGGCCACGGTCGATCTGCTGCTGTCGCAGGGCGCGCGTGTCGCCCTGTGCGGCCGCAGCGCCGAACGCCTGGAGCAGGCCGTGCAGCAGCTGCGCGGGCGCCATCCCGAGGCCCGCCTGTTCGCCCAGGCCTGCGACGTGCTCGACGCCGCCCAGGTGCAGCAATTCGCGCGCGACAGCGAGGCTGCGCTGGGTCCGGCCTCCATCCTCGTGAACAACGCGGGCCAGGGCCGGGTCTCGACGTTTGCCAGCACCGACGATGCGGCCTGGACCGAGGAGCTGCACCTGAAGTTCTTCTCGGTGCTGCATCCCACGCGCGCCTTTTTGCCGCAGCTCGAGCGCACGGCGCAGCCGGCCATCGTCTGCGTCAATTCGCTGCTGGCCTCGCAGCCCGAGCCGCACATGGTGGCCACCTCGGCCGCGCGCGCCGGCCTCAAGAACCTGGTGCGCTCCATGGCCACCGAGTTCGCGCCCAAGGGCGTGCGCGTCAACGGCATCCTGGTCGGCCTGATCGAGTCCGGCCAGTGGCGCCGCCGCTTCGAGGCGCGCGAGGACCGCAGCCAGGACTGGAACGCCTGGAGCGCCGACCTCGCCCGCAAGAAGTCCATTCCGCTGGGCCGCCTGGGCTCGCCCGACGAGGCCGCGCGCGCCATCTTCTATCTCGCCACGCCCCTGTCCTCCTACACGACCGGCAGCCACATCGACGTCTCCGGTGGTCTTGCACGGCAAGCGTAGTGCTCCAGCCCCTTCACCCGATTCAAAGCAGAACATGACTTCTTCCGCATCCAAAATCACCGTCGGCGCCGTTGTGGCCCAGTTCCTCGAACACTGCGGCGTGCAGGCCGCGTTCGGGGTGATCTCCATCCACAACATGCCCATCCTGGACGCGATGAATGCGCGCGGCCATGTCCGCTTCGTGATGGCGCGCGGCGAGGCCGGCGCCGGCAACATGGCCGATGCCTGCGCGCGTTCCACCTCCAGCCTGGGCGTGTGCATCACCAGCACCGGCCCGGCCGCCGGCAACATTGCGGGCAGCCTGGTGGAGGCCTATACGGCCGGCACGCCGCTGCTGCACATCACGGGCCAGATCGAGACGCAGTACCTGGACCAGAAGCTGTCGTACATCCACGAGGCGCCCGACCAGCTGACCATGCTGGGCGCCGTGTCCAAGGCGGCGTTCCGCGTGCGCAGCGCCGAGACCTGCCTGTCCACCCTGAAGGCCGCCGTGCAGGCCGCCATGACCGCGCCCACGGGCCCGGTGAGCGTGGAGATTCCCATCGACATCCAGCAGACCGTGATCGACATGCCGGCCGACCTGTCGCCGCTGCCGGTGGCCGTGCTGGCACCCAGCGAGGCATCGCTGGATGCGCTGGCCGACACGCTGGCCAAGGCACGCCGCCCGCTGCTGTGGCTGGGTGGCGGCGCACGCCACGCAGTCGCTGCCGTGCAGCGTCTGAAGGCGCTGGGCTTCGGCATCGTCAGCACGGGCCAGGGCCGCGGCATCGTGGCCGAGGACGATCCGGCCTCGCTGGGCGCCTACAACATCCAAAAGCCCGTGGAGGCCTTCTACCAGCGCTGCGACGCCATGCTGGCCGTGGGCACGCGCCTGCGCAGCAATGAGACGCTGAAGTACGAACTGAAGCTGCCGCGCCCGCTGCTGCGCATCGATGTGGACGCCGCCCAGCAGGGCCGCTGCTATGCCGATGACGGCTTTGTCTGCGGCGACTCGGCCCTGGCGCTGACGGGCCTGGCCGACCGGCTGGAGGCACGCGGCTACAAGGCCGACCCCGAGCTGCTGGCCGATCTGCGCCAGGTGCACGACGAGGCCGTGGCCACCATGCGCGACGGCCTGGGCCCGTACAGCGTGCTGGTGCAGGAGCTGCAAAAGGCCGTGGGCCGCAACTTCAACTGGGTGCGTGACGTGACCGTCTCCAACAGCACCTGGGGCAACCGCGAGCTGCGCTTTTTCGAGCCCAACGCGGGCGTGCACGCCACGGGCGGCGGCATCGGCATGGGCATGCCCATGGCCATCGGCGCGGCCGTGGGCGCGGCGGTCAGCGGCTCGGGCCGCAAGACGCTGGGCCTGGCGGGCGATGGCGGCTTCATCCTGAACCTGGGCGAGCTGGCCACGCTGGTGCAGGAAGAGTGCGACACCCTGATCGTGCTGATGAACGACCAGCGCTACGGCGTGATCCAGAACATCCAGGACGCCTCCTACGGCGGCCGCCGCTGCTATGTGGAACTGCACACGCCCGACTACGCGCAGCTGTGCGCTTCCATCCAGCTGCCCCATGCCCGCGTGCAGAACCTTGACGAGCTGCCCGCCGTGCTGGCCTCGGCCTGGCCGAAGAAGGGCCCCTTCCTGCTGGAGATCGACATGCGCGCCATCGGCAATTTCAAGGCCACGTTCTCGGGCCCGCCCGTGAACAAGCTGGACCAGATCCCGGCCACCAGCACGGCCACCAAGGCCGCCTGAGGCGGCTGGATTCGAACGAACGAGAGAGGCTCACCATGTCGAACCTGGAACTGCTCCCCATCAATATCGCCGGCGAATGGCGCCTGGGCGGCGGCGGCGAATCCACCACGCTCTATCCCGCCACCGGCGAAGTGGTGGGCCGCCTGCGCGCGCCCAGCCTGGAGGATGTGGAGGAGGCCATCCAGAAGGCCGACCACGCCTTCCGCACCAGCGGCTGGGCCCAGAAAAAGCCCCATGAGCGCGCGGCCGTGCTGCACCGCGTGGCCCAGCTGATCCGCGAGCGCGCCGAGCCCCTGGCCCAGCTGCAGCGCCTGGACAACGGCAAGCCCATCAAGGAAACACGCATGCTGGTGGCCAGCGCCGCCGCCACCTTCCAGTTCTTTGCAGCCGCCTGCGAGACCATGGAGGAAACCATCACGCCCTCGCGCGGCGACTTCATGACCATGAGCGTGTACGAGCCCATGGGCGTGGTGGCGGCCATCACGCCGTGGAACTCGCCGATCGCCAGCGAGGCGCAAAAGCTGGCGCCCGCGCTGGCCGCCGGCAACGCCGTGGTCGTCAAGCCCGCCGAGGCCACGCCGCTGCTGGCGCTGGAGCTGGCCAGGATCTGCGAAGAGGCCGGCGTGCCCAAGGGCCTGGTCAGCGTGCTGCCGGGCCGGGGCTCGGTGATCGGCGATGCCATCACCAAGCATCCGCTGGTCAAGCGCGTGTCGTTCACGGGCGGCACGTCCACGGGCAAGCACATCGCCCACATCGCGGCCGACAAGATGATGCCGGTGTCGCTGGAGCTGGGCGGCAAGTCGGCCACCATGGTGCTGGCCGATGCCGACATCGACCATGCCGTCAACGGCGTGCTCTACGGCATCTTCAGCTCCTCGGGCGAGTCGTGCATTGCGGGCTCGCGCCTGTTCGTGGCGCGCAGCCTGCATGCCGAATTCATGCAGCGCCTCACGGCCAAGGCCGCCGCGCTGCAGGTGGGCGACCCGGCCGACGAGCGCACGCAGATGGGGCCGCTGATCACCGCCAAGCACCGCGAATCCATAGAGAGCTATGTGGCCCTGGGCCTGTCCGAAGGCGGCCGGCTGCTCACGGGCGGCCAGCGGCCTGAGGGCGCTCAGTTCGAGCGCGGCTACTACTACCGCCCCACCATCATCGACGGCGTGAAGAACGACTGGCAGATCTGCCAGCAGGAAATCTTCGGCCCCGTGCTCGTGGCCATGCCCTTCGACAACGAGGACGACCTGCTTGCCCAGGCCAACGACAGCGTCTACGCGCTGGCCGCCGGCATCTGGACGCGCAACTACAAGAGCGCCTGGCGCATTGGCCGCGCCGTGCAGGCCGGCACGGTCTGGATCAACACCTACAAGCAGTTCTCCATCTCCACGCCCTTCGGCGGCTGGCGCGACAGCGGCCTGGGCCGCGAGAAGGGACGGCTGGGCATACAGCAGTACATGGAGCAAAAGAGCATGTACTGGGGCTTGAACGAGAGCCCCATCGCTTGGGCAAATTGAAGGAGCACGACATGAGCGTACTGGGCATAGACGAAATCACCTACGGCGCGGACGACCTGGCCACCTGCCGCCGCTTCTTCCTGGACTGGGGCCTGGCGCTGGTGCAGGAAGCGGACGACCGGCTGGTGTTCGAGACCCTCAACGGCTGCCGCGTGATCGTGGCCGCCGTGGACCATCCCGATCTGCCGCCCGCCATCGAGGCCGGCCCCACGCTGCGCGAAGTGGTCTGGGGTGTGGAAAGCGAGGCCGATCTGGCGCTGTACGCCAGCCGCATCGCCGCGCTGCCGGGCTTCACACAGGGCCAGGGGCGCATAGGCTGCACCGACCCCAACGGCCTGTCCATGCGCCTGCAGGTCACGCAAAAGCGTGATGTGGATGTGCAAGGCGCCGCCTACAACACCTGGAACCGCAAGGACCGCGTCAACCAGGCCAGCCCGGCCTACGAACGCGCCCAGCCCATCGAGGTCGGCCATGTGGTGTTCTTCGTCAAGGATGTGCAGGCCTGCGAGCGCTTCTACGTGGACAACTTCGGCTTCGCGGCCTCGGACCGCTACCCCGAGCGCGGCGCCTTCCTGCGCTGCGCGCCTGACGGCGGCCACCACGACATCTTCCTGCTGCAGCGCCCGGCCAAGGACGCGGGCCTGAACCACGTGGCCTTCACGGTGCGCGACATCCACGAGGTCTTCGGCGGCGGCATGCACATCTCGCGCTGCGGCTGGGATACCCAGCTGGGCCCGGGCCGCCATCCCGTGTCCTCGGCCTATTTCTGGTACTTCCGCAATCCGGCCGGCGCCCTGGTCGAGTACTACGCCGACGAGGACCAGCTCACCGCCGACTGGCAGCCGCGCGAGTTCGAGCCCGGCCCCACGGTGTTTGCCGAATGGGCCATCGATGGCGGCATCGACGGCAACACCCGGCGCCAAAAGGGCGTGGGTACCAGCGACGGGAAATTCATCACCGACAAGCGGCATTGAGACCGCGCCTGACGGCTCACCCCACAACCCAACCACCCCACGGCCCCCACCATGAACAAGACACGTCGCCAGGTTTCTCTTGCCGCTGCATTCCTGGCTGCAGCCACGCTGTCCGGCACCGCGATGGCCCAGGCCTATCCGGCCAAGCCCATCACCATCATCGTGGCCTATCCGGCCGGTGGCGACACCGATGCCATGGCGCGCCTGTATGCCGAGAAGCTGTCCACGCGCCTGGGCCAGCCCGTGCTGGTGGACAACCGCCCCGGTGCCAGCGGCACCATCGGCAGCGTGCATGTGGCCAAGGCCGCGCCGGACGGCTACACCCTGCTGCTGGCGCCCAATACCTTCGCCATTGCGCAGTTCGTGCTCAAGACGGCCTCGGGCTCCAGCTACGACGTGCTGCACGGCTTCACGCCCATCGTGCAGACCAGCGTGCAGCCCATGTTCGTGGCCACCAATCAGGCCTCGGGCATCAAGGACATGAAGACCCTGATCGCCCAGGGCAAGCGCGACGGCCTGACCTACGCCAGCCCCGGCAGCGGCTCGCCCATGCACATCCTGGGCGAGATGTTCAACCGCGCCGCCGGCACGCGCATCGCCCACATTCCCTACAAGGGCGTGGCGCCTGCCGTCAACGACCTGATCGGCGGCCATGTGCCCACGACCTTCATGACCTGGGGCCCGATTGCGCCCTACATTGGCGGCAAGGTCACCGCCCTGGCCGTGGCAGACAGCCAGCGCAGCGCGCTGGCCCCCAATGTGCCCACCCTGGCCGAGCTGGGCGTCAAGGACGTGGAAGTGTCCGCATGGCAGGGCCTGTTCGGCCCCAAGGGCATGTCGCCCGAGACCGTGAAGCTGCTGAACACGCACCTCAACGAGATCCTGAAGATGCCCGACGTGGTCTCCAAGATGGCCACCTTCGGCGCGCTGCCCGCAGGCGGCGAGCCCGCGAGGCTTGAGAAGACCAATGCAGCGGACTTCAACCGCTTCGGCAAGCTCATCAAAGACCTGGATATCCGCGCTGACTAAATGACCTACCCCCTGAGTCGCTTCGCGCCTTCCCCAAGGGGGACGACACCCTCGGTGCGGGGCGGCCCTTCCTCGGTGTCCCTGAGGTCGGGCTGCGCCGGTTTCACACGATATGGGTGGCGGGCGACGCTCCGGGCAATGAAGCCGAACCACGATTCAAGACAGTTTTCGAAGGAGAGAACCATGGCCGCTGATCGCTATCTCGAGCCGCACCAGGCGCGCGAACGTGCCCCCACCCTGATGGAAGACCTGCTGGGCGATTCCATCGAACGCGCCTTCGGCGAAGGCGTGCAGACCCTGCCCGAACTGGTGGCCTATCTCAACCGCAGCGGCCCCGCCGGCGAGAACGGCCAGGCCTGGACCGAAGACAGCTTCCAGGCGCTGATGGCGCGGCTGGGCTATTGATACCGAGCAGGACTGGAGAGCCCCATGAACGTACAAACCATCACCATCGATCCGGTGGACGGCCTGCTCAACAAAGGCCTGAAGAACCTCTGGTACGCGGTCTGCCCCTCGGACTTCGTGAAGACCCAGCCCGTGTCGGTGCGCCGCTTCGGCCGCAAGATCGCGCTGTGGCGCGATGCCGCCGGCCAGGTCCACGCGCTGGAAGACCATTGCCCGCACCGCGGCGCGCCGCTGTCGCAGGGCGTGATCCTGGGCGACCGCCTGGCCTGCCCCTACCACGGCGTGGAAGTGCGCGGCGACGGCACGGTGACCAAGGTCCCCGGCAGCCCCGGCTGCAAGCTCGAAGGCTCGCGCGCGGCGCTGGCCTTCCATGCGCGCGAGGCCCATGGCGCCATCTTTCTCTACAACAGCGACAAGGCTGTTGACGAGGCGCCCGAGTTCACGCTGCCCGAGGAGCTGACCTCGCCCGAGTATTCCAACTTCCTGTGCTATGCCGAGTGGCGCAGCGACTACCGCTATGCGCTGGACAACGTCATGGACCCCATGCACGGCACCTTCCTGCACAAGCAGTCGCACTCCATGGCCGAGGGCGACAGCAAGGCCACGTTCCAGGTGCGCGAGACCGATGACGGCTTCGTCTTCGAGAAGGTGGGCCAGCGCGGCGTGAACTTCGACTGGACCGAGTGGGGCAGCACGGGCGTGCACTGGATGCGCCTGGAGATCCCCTATCCCAAGACCGGCGGCCCCGGCGGCAACTTCGCCATCGTGGCCTGCGTCACGCCCATCAGCGCCGACCTGTGCGCCGTGTTCTTCTGGCGCTGCCGCAAGGTGCAGGGCTGGATGCGCGACACCTGGCGCTTCCTGTACCGCAACCGCCTGGAGGCGCGCCACTGGGCCGTGCTGGAGCAGGACCGGATCATGATGGAGCAGATGGAGCTGGACGCCAACGAGCGCGAGAACCTCTACCAGCACGACATCGGCCTGGTGCGCCTGCGCCGCCACCTGCGCCGCCTGGCCCAGGAGCAGATCGACGAAGGCGCCGCATCATGAGCACCAACCTCCAGGCCTTCGTGCACACGCTGCGCTTCGAGGCCCAGGACACCATCAGCGTGGACCTGCGGCCCGTGGCGGGCGGGGAGCTTCCCGCCTTCACGCCGGGCTCGCACATCGATCTGCACCTGCCCAACGGCCTGGTGCGCAGCTACTCGCTGAGCAACCCCAGCGAAGAGCGCCACCGCTACGTGGTCGGCGTGCTGCGCGACCGCGCCAGCCGAGGCGGCTCGCGCTGCGTGCACGAGTCGCTGCGCGTGGGCATGCCCATCACCATCTCCGAGCCGCGCAACCATTTCGCGCTGGACGAAAGCGCCGCGCACACCGTGCTGGTGGCCGGCGGCATCGGCATCACGCCGCTGCTGTGCATGGCGCGCCGGCTCAAGGGCCAGGGCCGCTCGTTCGAGATGCTGTACTTCGCCCGCGAGCGCAAGGGTGCGGCCTTCCTGGAAGAGCTGCAGGCGCTGGGCATGCCGCTGCACCTGCACTTCGACAGCGAGGCCGGCGGCCCGCCCGACCTGCGCGCGCTGCTGGCCCGGCGCCAGCCCGACGCGGGCACGCACCACTACGCCTGCGGCCCCACGCCCATGCTGGACGCCTTCGAGAAGTTCTGCGCCGAGCTGGGCCACGCCAACGCCCACGTCGAGCGCTTCACGCCCGTGGAGGTCAAGGCCGCCGACGACGCGCGCAGCAACTACACGGTGGAGCTCAAGCGCAGCGGCCGCTTCATCGAGATCACGCCCGAGAAGTCGCTGCTCGACACCCTGCTGGATGCCGGCATCCAGATGGACCACAGCTGCTGCGAAGGCGTCTGCGGCTCCTGCGAGACGCGCGTGCTCGAAGGCATTCCGGACCACCGCGACTCGGTGCTCAGCCCCAAGGAAAAGGCCAGCAACAAAGTGATGATGGTCTGCGTTTCCGGCTGCAAGAGCGAACGTTTAGTGCTCGATATCTGAGCAGGCAATCAGACCTGCACGGCAACAACCCACCACCCCCAAGCCCCCCAAGCCACCACCCCAGAGGAGACAACCCCATGAAAACCATCCATACGCCCATGCTGGGCGTGGCGCTAGCCTGCCTGGCGTCCTTGCCCGGTGCCGCTTCGGCGCAGTCCAAGGTCGAGATCTTCGGCGTCGTCGATGTCGGCGTCACGCACCTGAACGGCTCCGGCCCCTCCAAGACCGGCCTGTCCACGGGCGGCGCCAACATCAGCCGCCTCGGCTTTCGCGGCACGGAAGAGCTGGGCGGCGGCCTGCGTGCGGGCTTCTGGCTGGAGGCGGGCATGGACGTGGACAGCGGCTCGGGCAAGGCCAGCGGTGGCGGCCTGAGCTTCAACCGCCGCTCCACCGTGAGCCTGTCGGGCGACTTCGGCGAAGTGCGCCTGGGCCGCGATGACTCGGCCACCTTCCTGAGCACGCTGATCTTCGACCCCTTCCTCACCAACGGCGTGGGCGGCACCATGGGCTTCACCATGCTGGGCATTCCCGGCACGGGCACGGCCACGGGCGGCGCGCCCATCCAGATCAGCAACGCGGTCAGCTACTTCCTGCCGCAGAACCTGGGCGGCTTCTACGGCCAGGTGCAGGTGGCCATGGGCGAGCAGGCGCGCAGCGCACCCAACAAGAACCAGGGCGACTACCGCGGCCTGCGCTTCGGCTACCGCCAGGGCCCTTTCAACGGCGCGCTGGCCACGGGCAAGTTCTATGGCGACAGCGATGCGACCAACCTCACGGCCAGCAACGTGGGCCTGAGCTGGGACTTCGGCGTGGCCAAGCCCATGCTGCTGTGGGCCAGCGAAAAGCGCGGCGCGCTCAAGGTCACCGCCCTGCAGCTGGGCGTGACCGCGCCCGTGGGCATGGGCGAGTTCAAGGCCTCCTACGGCCACTACAACACCGACGGCAGCAATGCCGACTGGAACAAGATCAGCGTGGGCTACGGGCACAACCTGTCCAAGCGCACCCAGGTCTACGGCACGGTGGCCTTCCTCAAGAACAAGGACGGCGCGGCCAAATCCATCGGCGTGCAGGGCCTGTCGGCCCCGGGCACCACGCTGGGCGGCCGCTCCTCCGGCTTCGAGGTGGGCGTGCGCCACTTCTTCTGATACAGCCCATCGGGCGATAGAGACTTGCCATGAAAGATATGCGTGCGGCCCGCTGGTGGGGGGTGATCAGCCTCTTCATCATCGTCGCCATCTCCTATGTGGACCGGATCAACCTTTCGATCCTCATCCTCGACCAGGGATTTCTGGACCACATCGGGCTGACGCACGACGACCGCACGCGCCAGGGCCTGCTGGCCACGGCCTTCATGGTGGGCTACGGCGTTTCTTCCTTCGTGTTGACGCCGTTTTGCGCGGCGCTCTTCGGCGTGCGCCGAAGCCTGGTGGTCGGCCTGCTGCTGTGGGGCGCCGTGTCCTTTCTGTCCCCGGCCATGAACAGCTATGGCCTGCTGCTGGCCTCGCGCATCCTGCTGGGCATCTCCGAAGGGCCGCTGTACTCGCTGGCGGGCAGCTACATCAAGGCGCATTTCCAGAGCCACGAGAACGGCCTGCCCAACTCCTTCGTGAACATGGGCACGGGCCTGGGGCTGGCGGTGGGCTACCCGCTGATCGGCTACCTGGTGGCCGGCCATGACTGGCAGACCTCGTTCCACGTGCTGGGCCTGATCAATGTGGCCATCGGCATCCCGCTGGTGCTGGCCTTCATCCGCATGCCCCGCGTGGACACCGGCATGCCGCGCCCGCGCTCGCTGGGCGAGGCCGTGGGCCAGGTCGGGCAGATCGTGCGCGGCGCCATGCACACGCGCTATCTGGTGCTGGTGGCCGTGCTGTCGGCGGCCTTCTTCTCCTACCTCTGGGGCAGCAGCAACTGGCTGCCGGCCTATCTGGAGTCGCGCGGCTTTTCGCTGCGCGAGATGGGCTGGCTGGCCTCGCTGCCCCAATACGCCACGGTGCTGGCCGTGCTGGTCGGCGGCATCGTCATCGACCGCCTGCCGCGCCGCCAGGTGCCGCTGATCTTCGTCGGCGGCAGCCTGGGCCTGGCGCTGGCCATCTGGCTGGCCATCCACATGGAAGACCGCTACGCGGCGGCCTACTGCCTGATCGCCGCCAACTTCTGCTGGGGCCTGATGAGCCCGGCCATTCCCAGCACCGTGCAGTACTGCGCGCGGCCCGAGCATGTGGCCAGCGCCTACGGCGTCGTCAACGGCACGGCGACCCTGGTGGCGGGCTTCATGCCTGCGCTCATGGGCGCCGTCATCGGCTGGACCTCGCATTCGGCCGGTGGCGGTTTCGTCGCAGGCTTCAGCCTGCTGGTGGGCACGCAGCTGGTGGTCATGGTCTGCGGCCTGGTGCTGTGGCTGCGCGAGCGCGGCCAGGGCGCCGACGGTGCCAGCGATGCCCGGGACAGGTCCGCGCGCACGGCCTGACCTGCACTACAGCGCGCCCGCTGCGGCGCACTGCTCCAGAAACTTCACCAGGGCCTGCACGCGCGCCGTGCGTCCCTTGCGCGTGGGCACCAGCAGGGTGACGGGCGCGCTGCCGAAATGCCAGTCGGGCAGCACGCGCACCAGCCGGCCCTCGGCAACGGCCTGCTCCATGTCCCATTGCGAACGCAGCACCAGGCCCAGGCCCTGCTCGGCCCAGTGGCGGGCCACGCCTCCATCATTGGTGACGTAGGACGGCGTCACGCGCAGGGTCTGGCCGTCCGCGGCACGCCGGCTGGCGGCGGGGCGCAGGTGCCACAGCGTCACGTCTTCCTCGTTCTCGCGGATGCAGATGCAGGCGTGCTGCAGCAGCTCGCGCGGCGTGGCGGGCGTGCCGTGGCGGCGCAGGTAGTCGGGGCTGGCGCACAGCCAGCGGTCATTGGCGGCCAGCTCGCGCGCCACCCAGGAGGAGTCGCGCACCGCGCCGATGTGGACCACGGCGTCGGCATCGTGGCGGTCGGGGAAGGGCGTTTCGCGCAGGTCCAGCTGCAGTTTCAGTTGCGGGTGCTGGCGCGTGAAGGGCACCAGGGCCGGGGCCAGCCGGCTGCGCCCGTAGCCAAAGGGCGCGGCAATGCGCAGCGTGCCGCCCAGCTGGCGGGCATCGCCGTGCAGCGAGTCGCGCAGCTCCTCGATCTGGCCCAGCAGCCGCACGGCCTCGCGGGCGAAGCGCTCGCCCTCGGGCGTCAGCGCCAGGCGCCGCGCGCTGCGGTTGGCCAGGGACAGGCCCAGTTCGGCCTCCAGCCGGCGCAGCCGCATGGACAGGGCGGGTGGCGTCACATCGAGCGCACGGGCTGCGGCGCTCAGCGAGCTTTCGCGCAGCAGGGCGGCGGCAAGCTGCAGGTCTTCGATGGCAATCATTCAATTTGCCTTAACGATTGATGACGGCGGATTTAACCACGGGCACAGGTTCCATCCGTACAGTTCCAGGCCATGAACACCCCAGCCCCACTGACGGAAACGACCGCCGCCGCCTGGCCCCGTGCCGTGCTTTTCGACCTGCTGACCGCCTTGCTCGACTCCTGGACGGTTTGGAACAGCGCTGCCGGCAGCGAGGCTGCCGGGCGCGACTGGCGTGCCGAGTACCTGCGCCTGACCTATGGCTGCGGCGCCTACCAGCCCTATGAGGACCTGGTGCGCGAGGCGGCCCGCAACCGGGGCCTGCCTGCCTCGGTCGCCGACCGGCTGGAGGCGCAATGGGACCAGCTGCAGCCCTGGGATGGCGCGCGCGAGCTGCTGGCCGCCCTGCGCCCGCACTGCCGCCTGGCTGTGGTGACCAATTGCTCCGAGCGCCTGGGCCTGCGCGCCGCCGCGCTGCTGGGCGTGGATTGGGACGTGGTGGTGACCTCGGAAGCAGCGGGCTTCTACAAGCCCGACCCCCGGCCCTACCAGCTGGCGCTGGACCGGCTGGGGCTGCCTGCGGACCAGGCCGCCTTCGTGGCCGGATCGGGCTATGACCTGTTCGGCACCTCGGCCGTGGGCCTGCGCACCTTCTGGCACAACCGCGTGGGTCTGTCGCGGCCCGATGGAGCGCCTGCCGCCGAAGCTGAAGCTTCCACGCTGGCCCCCGCCTTGCCCTGGCTGCGCGGCTTTGCCGCAGGCCGCTGACTGTGCCAAGTCTTTTTCAGGAGCCCCCATGCAAGACACCCTTTTGACGCTGGACACGCCCGCTGCCGTGATCGACCTCGACCGCATGCAGCGCAACATCGCCCGCATGCAGCAGCGCATGGACGCGCAGGGCGTGCGCCTGCGCCCCCATGTGAAGACCAGCAAGAGCGTGCCCGTGGCCGCCGCGCAGCGTGCGGCCGGGGCCTCGGGCATCACGGTCTCCACCCTGAAGGAGGCCGAGCAGTTCTTTGCGGCAGGCACCACCGACATCCTCTATGCAGTCAGCATGGCGCCGCACCGCCTGCCGCAGGCCCTGCAACTGCGCCGGCGCGGCTGCGACCTCAAGCTCATCGTGGACAGCGTGGCGGCGGCCCAGGCCATTGCCGTCTTTGGCCGCGAGCAGGGCGAGACCTTCGAGGTGTGGATAGAGATCGATACCGACGGCCACCGCTCTGGCGTGGGCGCAGACGATACGCCGCTGCTGCTGGCCATTGGCCGCACGCTGCACGACGGCGGCATGCGCCTGGGCGGCGTGCTCACGCATGCGGGCTCCAGCTACGAGCTGGACACGCCCGAGGCGCTGCAGGCCCTGGCCGAGCGCGAGCGCGCCGGCTGCGTGCAGGCTGCCGAGGCCCTGCGCGCGGCCGGCCTGCCGTGCCCCGTGGTCAGCGTGGGCTCCACGCCCACGGCGCTGGCGGCCAGCCGGCTGGACGGTGTGACCGAGGGGCGCGCAGGCGTCTACGTGTTCTTCGACCTGGTGATGCGCAACATCGGCGTGTGCACGGCCGAGGACGTGGCGCTGTCGGTACTGGCCACCGTGATCGGCCACCAGGCCGACAAGGGCTGGGCCATCGTGGATGCGGGCTGGATGGCCATGAGCCGCGACCGCGGAACGGCCCGGCAGAAACAGGATTTCGGCTACGGCCAGGTCTGCGACCTGCAGGGGCGGGTGATGCCGGGCTTCGTGCTCACGGGCGCCAACCAGGAGCACGGCATTCTGGCCCGGGCCGATGGCGCGGCGGAGGCCGACATCGCCACGCGCTTTCCCCTGGGCACGCGGCTGCGCATCCTGCCCAACCATGCCTGCGCCACGGGCGCGCAGTTCCCGGCCTACCAGGCGCTGGCGGCAGATGGCTCGGTGCAAGCCTGGGAGCGGCTCCATGGCTGGTGAAAACGGGATCGATCTGCGCCATGCATCGCCGAACCTGCCTGCGCCGGGCGGCCACTACAGCCACACGGCCACGGGCCAGGGGCTGGTCTTCGTGTCAGGGCAGCTGCCCATACGGCCCGACGGCACGCGCCTGGTGGATGCCGGTTTCGAGGACCAGGCCCGGCAGGCGCTGGCCAACCTGGCAGCGGCGCTGGAGCTGGCCGGCAGCGGTGTGCCGCGGCTGCTGCAGGTGCGCGTGTACCTGGACGACATGGCGCACTGGCCGGCCTTCGACCGCATCTACGCGGACTGGGCCGGCACGCACCGGCCCGCGCGCGCCGTGGTGCCCACGGGGGCGCTGCATTTCGGGTTGAAGGTGGAGATCGAGGCCGTGGCGCTGGCCTGAGAAGGCGTTCCGGCCCGAGGGGGGCCGGCTGCCGCTACTTCAGCCAGCCGCGCTTGCGGAAGTAGAGCATGGGCCCCACGGCGCTGAGCACCATGAGCCCGATGACGTAGACGTAGCCGAACTCCCATTCCAGCTCGGGCATGAACTTGAAGTTCATGCCGTAGACGCTGGCGATCAGCGTGGGCGGCAGCAGGGCCACGCTGGCCACCGAGAAGATCTTGATGATCTTGTTCTGGTTGATGTTGATGAAGCCGACCGTGGCATCCATCAGGAAGTTGATCTTGTCGAAGAGGAAGGCCGTGTGGCTGTCCAGCGATTCGATGTCGCGCAGGATCTGGCGCGCTTCCTCGAACTGCTCGGCATTGAGCATCTTGGAGCGCATCATGAAGCTGACGGCGCGGCGCGTGTCCATGACGTTGCGGCGGATGCGGCCGTTCAAGTCTTCCTGGCGCGCAATGGCGCCCAGCACCTCGCGGGCCACGTCGTCGGTCACGTCGCCGGACAGCACCATCTGGCTGGCTTTTTCGAGGTCGTCGTAGATGCGCTCCAGCGTGTCGGCCGAGTATTCGGCGTCGGCGTCGAAGAGCTTGAGCAGCACGTCCTTGGCCTCGTCGATCAGGCCCGGCGCGCGGCGTGCGCGCATGCGCAGCAGGCGAAAGACGGGCACGTCCTCGTCGTGGATGGAGAAAAGCACGCCGCAGCTGCGCAGGTTCTTGTTGTGCTCGTTGACGATGAAGGCCACGCGCACCGAACGCGGGTCCTCGTCATCGTCGATCAGGAAGTCGCTGCGGATGTGCAGCTCGCCGTTGTCTTCCTCGTAGAAGCGGGCGGATTCCTCGATGTCGTCGTCCATCGCATCCTCGGGGATGGACAGCTCGTAGTGCTGCTTGATCCAGCGCTTTTCCTCGACCGTGGGCGACTCCAGGTCCACCCAGATCGGCTTGAAGCGGGACAGCTCCTCCAGCGACTCGATCTCTTCTTGAACCAGGCGGCCATTGGCCAGCGTAAAGATGTTGAGCATAGGCTCACTCCAGGTGTTCTTCTCAGGCGTGCGGGGTATCGGAGGTGCTTTCAACCCCACAGGCCAACCGGGAGTTGAAAGCTACCAACTGGGGTAGGTTTCCACGGAGCTTTCTCCAAGATGCAAAGCGTTGGATTATGCAGCGTTGCGCTGCAGCATGCGGGCCGGCTGCGCTATTCGGAAGCGGCTCCAGGGGGCATCTGGCGGCCTGTCACAAAAGCCTGGGCATGGCACAGGTCGGCCCAGGCGCCCGCCTTGGCCTGGGGCGCGCGCAGCAGGTAGTTGGGGTCGTAGCTGACCACGGCCGGCACGCCCGCAATGCGGTGCGGCTCGGCACGCAGGCGGCCCAGCGCCTCCTGGCGCTGCAGCACGGCGCGCGCCGTGGCCAGGCCCAGCACCAGCACGCAGGCCGGGCGCAGATCGCGCAGCAGCGCCTCCAGCGATGGCTGCAGCGCCGGGACCTCGGGCGCCTCCTGTCCTTCGGCCGCAGGCTGCACGCGGTGCAGGGCGGCGCTGTACAGGCGCGGATGGTCCTGCAGGTTCAGCGCGCGCAGCATGTTGTCCAGCAGCCGGGCCGCGTCGCCTTCCAGCGCGGTGCGCGCGCAGTCGGGGCCGGGGCGCTGGGCGGGGGGCAGGGGCAGGGAGTTGGCGGGCGGCTCCAGCAGGATCAGCCAGCCGCCTTCGCCGCCATCACCGGCAGGCGGCGTTGCCGCATACACGGGCCGCACGGGGCCCAGCCGCCAGCCCAGGCCCGGGGCGCCGGCCACGGGCTGCTGCACGTAGCGGCGCGGCGGGCGTTCGCGTTCGGGAATGACGGGTGCGGGAGAGGCGTGCACGGGTGCGGGAGGCGGTGGCGCCTGGACAGGCGCCTGAACGCGTGCGGGCGTTGGCGCGGCGACGGGCGACGGTGCAGCAGGCGCCGGGGGGGGCGCCTCCTGCACGGGCGGCGGCACGGGGCGGGCCACCGGCGGATATGCCAGGGGCGCCGCTGCAGGCGCATCGGTGGGCGCAGCGAGGGCCTCGGACAGCACGGCGGGTGCGGTCTCGGGCTCGGGCAGCCAGACGGTGATGCCCATGGCGTGCAGCATGGCCCGCTGGCGGGTGTCTAGATTCAGGGCCATAGCTTGAGGCTCATGAGCACGGCATGCTCGCGCGGGCCGTCGTGCATGGGGTAGTAGTTCTTGCGCAGGCCCACCTCCTGGTAGCCATGCGCGGCGTAGATGCTGCGTGCGCGGACATTGCTCTCGCGCACTTCCAGCCAGATCCATTGGGCCTTGCGCTGGCGCGCCCACAGGGCCAGCGCGTCCAGCAGGATGCGGGCCCAGCCCTGGCGCTGGCGCGACGGGGCCACGGTGATGTTGAGCAGGTGGACCTCGTCGAGCACGATCATGGCGACGAAGTAGCCCACCAGTTCGCCCCGGGCATCGACCAGCAGCTGAGCTTCATTGCCGGCCGCCATGGCATCGATGAAGTTGCCACGGGACCAGGGATGCGAGTAGGCCTGCTGCTCCACGGGCAGCAGCATGTCGAGCGACAGCACGTTCAGCGGCTCGAAGCGCACGCTGTCCCGCTCCGGCGCCGGAGCGTCGGTCAGGGGCGGCTGCGGCCGCGAGGGCTGTGGCGTGTGCGTGCTCATGGTGCGGGTGGGTTGGCCTCTGGAGTGGGCGTGGCCAGGGCCAGCGCGGCGGCCGCCTTGGCAGCCTCCCGCTCGGCCGTGGTCTGCGCGACTTTATCGCGGATGTAGCGCGGCAGGGCCTGGTCGGCCGGCAAGGCTCGGTCGGCCGCCAGCAGGGCCGGGGCCAGGCGCAGCATGGCGGCGGCGGTGGGCAGGGCGGCCAGGTGACTGGCCTGGGGCGCCAGGCGCTCGCCGTAGGCGGCCAGGGCGTTGCCGGCCACCACGGTGCCGGGCGGCAGTTGCAGGGCCTCGGGCGCGCACAGGCCGAAGTCGCCGCTTTGCTCGCCAATGTCGTTCCAGCGGCCGTCGCTCCAGTGGTAGGCGGCGTGGTAGACCTCGTTCATGCGCGCATCGATCACGGCGATGAGGTCGGTGCAGCCGTATTGCACGCGCGCCTGCTCGGCCACGGCCAGCAGGCTGTCCATGGGCAGCACGGGCACGCGGGCGGCAAAGGCCAGCCCCTGGGCCACGGAGCAGGCCGTGCGCAGGCCTGTGAACGAGCCCGGACCCCGGCCGAAGACGATGGCCTGCAGCTCGGCGAATTCCAGGCCGGCCTGGGCCATCAGCGCCAGGATGGCGGGGATCAGCTCGGTCGAGGTCTGCGGGCCGCCGGGGCCGCTGTGCTCCCAGACGGCATCGCCGCGCTGCACGGCGATGGAGAGGGTGTCGGTACTGGTGTCTAGGGCAAGAAGATTCATGGCTTGGGGCAGGCGGCGGTGCCGCAGCAAGTGCAGGATTATCGGTGCCCCGCCCGTCCCGCGCCCGGCAGGGCTGCAATTACCGGCGTAGACTTGCCGGCCATGTTGCATCTTTCGCCGTCTTCTTCCCTTATTTCCTCGATTTCCTCCGCCTTCTCGCTCGGAACGCCGCGTTCACGCCGGGGCCTGGCGGCCGCGCTGCTGGTGGCGTCTGTCCTGCCCGGCGTGGCAAATGCCCAGGCAGATGCACCCACCTCGCCGGCCTCGCTGTCCACCAAGACTGCACGCGAAAGCCGGCTGCCCCCGGCCGTGGAGGCGGCGCTTGCGCGCGCCAAGCTACCGCGCGACGCGGTCTCGGCCCTGGTGGTCGAGGTCGATGGCCGGGCCGCCCCGCGCCTGGACTGGCAAAGCCATGTGGCCATGAACCCCGCCTCGGTCATGAAGCTGGTGACCACCTATGCGGCGCTGGACCAGCTGGGGCCGGCCCATGTCTGGCGCACGCCCGTCTTCCTGGGCGGTCCGGTGCAGGACGGCGTGCTGCGCGGGCCGCTGTACATCCAGGGCCAGGGCGATCCCAAGCTGGTGATGGAGCGGCTGTGGCTGATGCTGCGCCGCCTGCAGGGCATGGGCATCAAGGTCATCGTGGGCGACATCGTGCTGGACCGCAGCGCGTTTTCCGTGAGCGGCCACGACGCGGCCACCTTCGACAACGAGCCCTGGCGCCCCTACAACGTGGCGCCCGACGCGCTGCTGGTCAACTACAAGGCCGTGACCGTGGGCTTCACGCCCGACGCGGCGGCGGGCGTGGCGCGGCTGCAATACGATCCGCCGCTGGCCGGCATCCAGCAGCAGGAAACCGTGCCGCTGGCGCCGGTCGGCAGCGAATGCGGCGACTGGCGCGCCCGGCTGCAGCTGGACATGGCCGACCCGCTGCGCATCGCCTTTGCCGGCCCGTTCCCGGCCAGTTGCGGCGACAAGAGCTGGTCGCTGGCGCCGGCCCAGCCCGAGGCCTTCGCGGCCCGCGCCATCGAGGGCATGTGGCGCGAGCTGGGCGGCAAGCTCACCGGCACCGTGCACGACGGCCGCGTGCCGGCCGGGCTGCAGCCAGCGTTCCAGAGCGAATCGCCTTCGCTGGCCGAGGTGGTGCGCGACATCAACAAGTACAGCAACAACGTCATGGCCCAGCAGGTGTTCCTGACCATGGGCATGCAGCGCACGGGCGTGGCCAGCTTCGAGTCCTCGCGCCAGGCCCTGGGCCAGTGGTGGCAGGCGCGCTGGGGCGCGGCCGAGCAGCCCGTGGCCGACAACGGCGCCGGCCTGAGCCGCGAGGCGCGCATCACCGCCTCCGGTCTGGGCCGCATGCTGCAGCAGGCCTGGGCCTCGCCGGTGATGCCGGAGTTCGTGGCCTCCATGCCCATCGTCGGCGTGGATGGCACGCTGCGCCGCAGCCTCAGCCGGGCCCAGGGCATGGCGCATCTGAAGACCGGCACGCTGCGCGACGCCTCGGCCCTGGCCGGCTATGTGGACGGGGCCAGCGGCCGCCGCTACGTGCTGGTGGCCATGGCCAACCACACCAACGCCCCGGCCGCGCGCGCGGCCTGGGATGCGCTGGTGGACTGGACGGCGCGCGACCGCTGATCGGGCGCTTTCGCGTCTTGTGCAGGGCCTGCTTTCGCAGGCCCTTTTTCATTGTTTTTCCAGCAAGGACGTTGTCCTACCCACGGGCCATGCGGCGGTCCTTATCGTCTGTTCGCCCGCGTGCGAATTGCCTTGTCGGCGTGCGATTTCTATCCGTAGTTGCCCGGTGTCGCCAATGCGCAAGTGTCGTTACGATGGCTTTAGTAAAAAAGCACGGTCGTGCTATTCATAACACTTCACGGAGATTCCATCTTGGCAAATCGTTATCGAATCCTCGCGGCCGCTCTGGCCACGGCCGGCCTGCTGGTCGCTTGCGGCGGCGGCAGCGGCGCTGACACCACCCCCCGCGCCAAGATCACTTCCGTCAAGGTGATGGGCGACAGCCTCTCCGACAGCGGCACCTTCGGCTACAAGTTCACCGTCCAGAACGCCACGCTGACGGGCGCCGGCTCCAACCAGGTCTGGGCCGAGCGCGTGGCGGGCCTGTACAACATCTCCCTGTGCCCGCGCTTCAACGGCACGGCCTTCACGCCCAACACCTCGTGCAACAACTACGCCGTGGGCGGCGGCCGCATCAACTACACCAGCGCGCCCACGGCGCCTATCTCCATCACGCAGCAGATCCTGCTGGCGGGTGCGGCGGGCTTCACGGCCGATGACCTGGCGGTGATCGACGGTGGCGCCAATGACGCGGCCGATGTGATCGGCGCCTTCCTGGCCGCTTCCAGGGACCAGGGCGCCAACTTCAAGGCGCTGCTGTCCACCAAGATCGACGCGGCCACGCTGGGCGCGCTGCTGCAGCAGGGCCAGGCCGGCATGGCCCAGGCCGGTGGCCTGTACATGCAGAACCTGGCCAAGGGCTTTGTCTCCAGCATCCAGACCAATGTGCTGGGCAAGGGCGCCACGCGCGTGGCCATCCTCAACGTGCCGGCCATCACGCTGACGCCGCGCTTCCAGCTGGTGCTGCAATCGGTGGCCCAGCAGCAGGGCTCGGCCGCCGCCGCCCAGCTGGAGACCGTGTTCGACGGCTGGGTCAAGGCCTTCAACCAGCAGGTTGCCACCGGCTTCGCCGGCGAGAGCCGCGTGGCCATCATCGATTTCTACAGCGAGTTCCGCCAGCAGATGGCTGACCCCGCCCAGTACGCCTACACCAACGTGAAAAAGGCGGCCTGTCCTGCCACCGGCGTGGGCGCCGACGGCCTGCCCACCTACAGCTTCCCGACCTGCACCGAGGCCGCGCTGTCCGCCTCCATTCCCGTGGGCGAGACCAGCGCCAACTGGTGGAAGAGCTATGCCTTTGCCGACAGCTTCCACCCCACGCCCTATGGCCACCAGCAAATGAGCCAGCTGGCCTCCCGCACCCTGGCCCGCGCAGGCTGGCTGTGATAGCAGACACGCAGCACGAGGAGACACATCCATGAAGACATTCCTGCGTATCACCGCCGCCGTGGCCATGGCCACGGCCTGCATGGCCGCCACCGCCCAGTCCGCCGGCACCTGGAGCGTGCGCCTGGGCGCCACGCGCATCGATCCCCAGACCAGCAGCGGCTGGCTGAGCACGCCCAGCTTCCCCGACACCCGCGTGGACGTGAAGGCCAACAGCCAGCTCACGGGCGGCGTGACCTACATGGTCACCAACAACTGGGCCATCGATGTGCCCATGGGCCTGCCGTTCAAGCATGACTTCGTGGGCGATGGCGCCATCTCCGGCACGGGCAAGCTCGGCCGCACCAAGGTGCTGCCCGCCACCGTGTTCGCGCAGTACCGCTTCGGCGAGGCCAACTCCGCCTTCCGCCCCTACCTGGGCCTGGGCGTGACCTATGCCAAGTTCTTCGGCGAGCGCACCACGGCCTCCCTCAACGGCCTGACCGGCGGCACGCTGGCCAACCCCACCACGGCCTCGGTGGACAGCAAGTGGGGCCTGACGCCCCAGATCGGCTTCGTCTACAACTTCAACGAGCGCTGGTTCCTGGACGTGGCCTACTACAAGAGCTTCCTGAAGACCACGGCACACCTGTCCTCGGGCCAGAGCGTGTCGCTCAAGCTCAACCCCAACGTCTACGCCATCGGCATCGGATACCGCTTCTGACAGGTCGCAGTCCCCAAAGAAAAACCAGCCCGCGGGCTGGTTTTTTCATGGAGCAGGCCTGCGCCTACTTGGCCGTGGGCATGACGAATTCCGCGCCCTTGGGCGTGCTCTCGGGCCAGCGCTGCATGATGCTCTTTTGGCGGGTATAAAAGCGCACGCCTTCCTCGCCGTAGGCATGCATGTCGCCGAACAGGCTGCGCTTCCAGCCGCCAAAGCCGTGCCAGGCCATGGGAACGGGAATCGGCACGTTGATGCCGACCATGCCGACCTCGATGCGGCGGCCGAACTCGCGCGCCACATTGCCGTCGCGTGTGAAGCAGGCCACGCCGTTGCCGAACTCATGGTCGTTGACCAGCTGCACGGCCTCGGCGAAGTCCTTGGCGCGCACCACGGCCAGCACGGGGCCGAAGATCTCTTCCTTGTAGATGCGCATGTCGGGCGTGACATGGTCGAACAGCGTGCCGCCCAGCCAGAAGCCGCCCGAGGTGTCGGTGCCCGTGGCGGCGCCAGCCGCCTTGCCGTCGAAGCCCCGGCCATCGACCAGCAGCTGCGCGCCTTCCTTGACGCCCAGGTCGATGTAGCCGCTGATGCGCTCGTGTGCGGCGCGCGTCACGATGGGGCCCATTTCCGCAGCCAGGTCCTCGCCGTCCAGCACCTTCAGGGCCTTGGTGCGCTCGATCAGGCGCGGCAGCAGCTGGTCGGCCACATCGCCCACGAGCACGGCCACGCTGATGGCCATGCAGCGCTCGCCGGCCGAGCCGTAGCCGGCGCCGATCAGTGCGTCCACGGCCTGCTCGATATCGGCGTCGGGCATGACCACCATGTGGTTCTTGGCGCCGCCCAGGGCCTGCACGCGCTTGCCGTGGCGGGCCCCCGTCTCATAGATGTAGTTGGCAATCGGCGTGGAGCCGACAAAGCTCACGGCCTTCACCTGGGGATGCTCGATCAGCGCATCCACGGCTTCCTTGTCGCCCTGGACCACGTTGAACACGCCGTCGGGCAGGCCGGCCTGCTTGAGCAGGTCGGCGATCAGCAGCGAGGGCGTGGGATCGATGGGGCTGGGCTTGAGCACGAAGGTGTTGCCCGCCGCAATGGCTACCGGGAACATCCACATCGGCACCATCACGGGGAAGTTGAACGGCGTCACGCCCGCCACCACGCCCAGCGGCTGGCGCAGCGTCCAGTTGTCGATGCCGGTGGAGACCTGGTCGGTGAAATCGCCCTTGAGCAGTTGCGGAATGCCGCAGGCGAACTCCACGATGTCGATGCCGCGGCTGACCTCGCCCTGCGCATCGGTGAAGACCTTGCCGTGCTCGGCCGTGATGGCGTGGGCCAGTTCGTCCTTGTGCTGGTTGAGCAGTTCGAGGAAGCGGAACATCACGCGCGCCCGGCGCAGCGGCGGCGTGTCGGCCCACTTGGGGAAGGCCGCCTGGGCGGCCGCCACGGCGGCATCGACATCGGCGCGCGAGGCCAGGGCCACGCGGCCCGTGACCTGGCCAGTGGCCGGGTTGGTCACGTCCTGCTCGCGGCCGCTGGCACCTGCCGTGCGCTGGCCGTTGACGTAGTGGACGATGGAAGCGAAGGAGGTGTTTGCGGTGTTCATGCCGGCCAGTCTAGGAGTGCGCCTTCGGCCTGCCTAGGCGCTGCGCTTGAATTGATTGTTCATTTTGCTGAACAATCCCTGCATGGCAAATGAAAAACCCGATACCAAGGCCGAGGCCTTGTGGAGCCACCTGCACTGGCTGGTCGTGCTGGAGCAGCAAGGCAGCTTCACCTCGGCCGCCGCGCGCCTGGGCGTGAGCAAGGCGGCCATGAGCCAGCGCGTGGCCGAGCTGGAGCGCGCGGCCGGCGTGGCCCTGGTCACACGCACCACGCGCAGCGTGCGCCTGACCGAAGCGGGGCAGCGCCTGGTGGACGAGACGCGCGGCGCCTTCGAGCACATCGCCGACAGCTTTGCGGGCGTGCGCGACCTGGCGGCCGAGCCGCGCGGCCTGCTGCGCGTGACCGCGCCCGTGGCCTTCTCGCGTCAGCAGCTCATGCCCCGGCTGCCGGCCTTCCTGCGTGCCCATCCGCAGATCCGGCTGGAGCTGGACCTGTCTGACCACCTGCGCTCGCTGGCGATGGAGGGCTTCGACATCGCCGTGCGCCATGCCTCCACCCCGCCCGAAACCCATGTGGCCTGGGCGCTGGCGCCCACGCGCTCGCTGCTGGTGGCCAGCACGGACTACCTGGCCGCGCACGGCACCCCGACCACCCCGCAGGACCTGGCCGCGCACCAGTGCCTGCACTACCCGCGCACCCAGGGCGCCATGGCCTGGAGCTTCGTGCCCGCCGATGCCGGTGCGGACGCCGGTGCAGACGCAGCACGCACCGTCGTGCCCGTGGCCGGCGGCTTTGCCGCCAACAACAGCGAAATGCTGCGCGACGCCGCCATGGCAGGCCTGGGCATCGCCCTGGTGCCCGACTTCAGCGCCCAGTCGGGCCTGGCCTCCGGCCACCTGCGCGAGGTCCTGCCCGGCTGGCGGCCCGTCGATGCCTTCGGCGAACACCTGTTCGCGATACGCCCCTACGCCAGCCACGTGCCGCGCGCGGTGGCGGTGTTCGTGGAGTTCCTGCGGGCGTCGTTTGCGGCGGGGTTCATTCGGTGAGGGCGAGCCCTCAGGCCTTGATCCCCAGCTTGTCCACCAATTGCTTGAACACCGCGTTGTCGCGGTCGATCACGGCCTTGAATTCGGGCTGGTCCAGGTAGCCCTCGCCCATGTTCTGCTTGGCCATGGTTTCGCGCAGGACGGGGTCCTTGAGGGTCAGGGCCATGGCCTTGCGCAGGGTCTGGACCACGGCGTCGGGCGTGTTGCGGGGCACGGCCAGGCCGCGCCAGCCGCCGATGAGCAGATCGATGCCGCGCTCCTTGAGCGTGGGCACGGCTTCCCAGCCGGCCTGTATGCGCTGCTCGGCCATGATGGCCAGCGGGCGGATCTTGCCGGCCGCCACATAGGTGGCCACCTCCACGGGTGTGACGGCCACGGCCTCGATGTGGCCGCCCAGCAGGTCGAGCACGGCAGGGTTGGCGCCACGGTAGGGCGCGTGGTTGAACTTCACGCCCGCCTTGTCCTGCAGCGCGGCGGCGGCCAGGTGGCCCAGCGAGCCCGGGCCGGCATTGCCGATGCGCACGGCGGCCTCGTCCTTGCGCGCGGCGGCAATCAGTTCCTCGATGCTGCGATAGGGCGAGTCGGCACGCACGGCGATGGTGGCGGGGTCGGCGTTCAGGCGGGCCACGGGCAGCAGGGCGTCGGAGCTGATCTTGGTCAGCCCCATGTGCGGGATCATGGTCAGCTCGACGGTGATGATGCCGATCTTGTAGCCGTCCGGCCGGGCATTGGCCAGCTCGGTCCAGCCCACGGCGCCGCTGGCGCCTGCGCGGTTGAGCACGATCAGGTCCTGCGGCAGGTGCTTGCGCGCCACCTCGGCCAGCGCGCGTGCCAGCACGTCGGTGCCGCCGCCAGCGGCAAAGGGCACGATGAGTTCAATGGGGCGCTGGGGCCAGGCGCCGGCCGGTGCCTGCGCCATGGCGGGCAGGACCGGCGTTGCGGCCAGGGCGGCCAGCGAGTGGATGAATTGGCGGCGGGATGCGAGGGTCATGGCTTGTCTCCGGGATCTTTTTTATGTGGCGATGTCTGCGCTTCAATCCATTTTGATGTTGGCGGCCTTGATCACGCCGCTCCACAGCGCCTGTTCCGAGCGCACGAAGCCTGCGAACTGCTGCGGCGTCATCTCCATGGGCTGTATGCCGATCTCTTCGAGCTTGGCACGCGTTTCGGGGTGGCGCAGGGCGGTGGCCAGGCTTTTGTTCAGGCGCTCGGTGAGCGCGGGGCTCAGGTGGGCAGGGCCGACGAAACCCTGCCAGGCATAGGCTTCGAAGCCGGGCACGCCGGCTTCGGCCATGGTGGGCACGTCGGGCAGGATGGGCAGGCGCTGGGGCGTGGCCACGGCCAGCACGCGCAGCTTGCCCGCGCGGATGGCCGAGATGCTGGGCGGCAGGTCCACGAACATGGACTGGATCTGTCCCGCCATGAGGTCCTGCAGCGCCGGGGCCGAGCCCTTGTAGGCCACGTGCAGGATCTGGGTGCCCGTGCGCTGCTTGAACAGTTCCAGCGCCACGTGCAGCGGCGAGCCCGGCCCCGACGAGGCCGAGGAGATGCCGCCCGGCTCCTTGCGCGCCATCGCCAGGAATTCCTGCACGTTCTTCGCAGGGAAGGACGGATGCACGGCCAGCACCAGCGGCATGCGGCCCAGTCCGCCGATGTAGCTGAAGTCCTTGCCCGCGTCATAGCTCAGGCGCGCATACATGGCGGGGTTGAAGGCCAGCGTGCCCGAGTCGGCCGTTCCCAGCGTGTAGCCATCGGCCGGGGCGCGTGCGATCAGCGTGGCGCCGATGATGCTGGCCGCGCCGGGACGGTTGTCCACCACCACGGGCTGGCCCAGGTCCTTGCCCATCTGCACGGCCAGCTGGCGCGCGATCACGTCGGTGGTGCCGCCCGGTGCGTAGGGCACCACCCATTTGACGGGCTGGGTGGGCCAGGCTGGCGCACTCTGGGAGGATGGGGCTGGGGCGGATTGCGCCTGGGCGGTGCCCATGCCCAGCGTCAGCAGGGCGCAGGAAAGCCAGGCCTGGCGGTGCAGGGCCATTGGGTTGAACAGCATTTTTTGTCTCCGGTGGTTTTTATGGGTGTCTGTTGCGCCGTGCGTCAGCGCGGCCGCAGCATCCATTCGTGCGCGGGGTCGTTGCGGAAGGCCCAGCGCCGCTCGGGCCCGGCCATGGTGTTGAGGTAGTAGAGGTCGTAGCCGTGCGGGGCCACGCAGGGGTGGTAGCCGCGCGGCACCATCACGGTGTCGCGGTGCTCCACCGCCATGGCTTCGTCGATGCTGCGGTCATCGGTGTAGACGCGCTGGAAGGCAAAGCCCTGGCTGGGGTTGAGCAGGTGGAAGTAGGTCTCCTCCAGCACGGTCTCGGCGTCCGGCGCGGCGGGGTCGGCGCTGTCGTGCTTGTGCGGCGGATAGCTGGACGAGTTGCCTGCGGGCGTGATGACCTCGACCACCAGCAGGGACTCGGCCGCCTCGGTCTCGGGCAGGATGTCGCAGACATGGCGCGTGTTGCTGCCCTGGCCGCGCACGCTGCGGCGCATGCTTTCGGGCGCGATCACGCGCGTGGCGTGGCGGCCCGTGGCGGGTGCGGCGCTCAAGGCAACGTCGGCCGGGCCGCGCGCCGTGATGCGCAGGCTTTGGCCGGGCGGCACGTAGACGGCCGTGGGCGCACCCTCCTCGAACACGCTGGCGCGGCTGCCCAGGGCGCTGAACGCCTGGCTGCCGACCTGCACATCCACCTGGCCGGTGAGCACGGAGATGCAGTATTCGAGCGGGCCGGTGGACAGTGCCTCCACCTCGCCCGCCTGCAGCCTCAGGGCCTTGAAGTGGATGTGCTTCCAGCCCGCACTGGCGGGCGTGATGTCGGTGACGATGCGGCCGGGCGCGGCCTTGACGAGAAGACTCATGCTGCGGCTCCTTCGGTGATGTCCTGGCGCGCGGCCACGCGGCTGGCATCCCAGCCCGCGATCAGCGCGCGGAAGTTGGCGGCGACGGCATCGCGCAGCGCGGCGTCGTCCAGCTCGTTGCGCAGCCACTGCAGCGCGGGCCCGGCCCAGACGCTGCGGCCGATCATGAAACCCTTGACCACGGGCGCCCGCGCCTGGGCAAAGCCCTGCACCAGTTGCTCCACGGGCTGGGACAGGCCCAGGATCACGGCGCCCCGGCACCAGGGATCGCGTTCGTTCACCAGGGCGTCCAGCGCCTCCCAGTTCTCGCGCGCCATGGTGCCGACCTTCCACCATTCGGGCTTGAGGCCCAGGTCGTAGAAATGGCGTATGGCGCGCAGCACGGCCTCGCCCCGGTCGTCGGGCGCCAGCGTGTCCTTTGGCGGGATCACTTCCAGCAGCAATTCATGGCCGCTGGCGCGCGTGGCGGTCCAGACCTGCTGCAGCCAGGCATCCTGCTCGGCGCGCAGTGCGGGCGTGTCGTCGGGGTGGTAGAAGACCAGGCATTTGACGGTATGGCTTTGCGGCCAGTGCAGCAGCTCGGAAGCCAGCGAGTCCGTGCCGTCAAAGCGCAGTGGGCGCGAGCCCGGCAGCTCGATGGGCCGGCCGATCCACCAGCCGCGTCCCGTGGCGTCGTGCAGCGCGGCCTCGCCCAGGTGATGGCGGCCGTCGATCAGCACGCCCATGCGGCCCGCATTGCCCGGATCGCGCTCGACCTGGGCGACCACCTCGTTGATCAGCCGCTTGAGCGGGCGCAGCCGCGCGGGCGCTGCGCCGGCCTCGCGCGCCAGATCGTCGAACTGGCTGCGGTGGTCATAGGCCAGCACGCACAGCGCGGGCCACTGCGGCCGCGCGCGGCTGACGCGGTGCAGGTGGGACAGCTCGGGGTCCTGGTCGGGACGCGGATGGCGGTGGCCCGAGAACCAGTGCGCCAGCTCGGCCTGCGTGGGCATGGCCGGCGCGCAGCCATGGCGCGAGACCACGATGGCGCCGCAGGCGTTGGCAATCGCCGCAGATTCCTCCAGGCTCTTGCCGCGCAGCAGCCCGGACAGCAGGCCCGAGGCAAAGGCATCGCCCGCGCCCAGCACATTGAGCACCTCCACGCGCTCGCCCAGCACCGTGGGCGCATCGGCGATCGCATCGGGCACCTCGCCCTCGATCAGCGAGCAGCCCAGCGGCCCGCGCTTGACCACGAAAACGGCGCGGCTGCATTCGCGCACGCGGCGCAGGCTGGCGATCAGGTCGCCCTCCACGCCGCCGGCGATCAGCCATTCCTCTTCGGTGCCGATGATGAGTTCGAACTGGCCCAGCTCGGCCTGCAGCCTGCGGCTGACCTCGGCGCTGGCCACATAGCGCGTCTCGCCGTCGCCCCGTCCGGCCAGGCCCCACAGCACGGGCCGGTAGTCGATGTCCAGCACGCGCACCAGGCCGTGGCGGCCTGCCATCTCCAGTGCCTTGCGGCTGGCGGCCAGCACGCCGGGTGCGCTCAGGTGGGTGCCGGTGATGGCCAGGCAGCGGCAGCGGGCCAGGAACGTCTCGCTGATGGCCTCGGCGTCCAGGGCCATGTCGGCGCAGTTTTCGCGGGCGAAGAGCAGGGGGAAGGTCTCCTGGTCCTTGATGCCCAGCAGCACCATGCCGGTCAGGCGCTGGGCATCGACCTGCACCTGGCTGGTGTCGCAGCCCTCGCGGCGCAGCGTCTCGACCAGGAAGCGGCCATTTTGTTCATCGCCCACGCGCGAAATCATGGCCGAGCGCAGCCCCAGGCGCGCCGTGCCGAAAGCCATGTTGCCCGAGGAGCCGCCCAGGTACTTGGCAAAGCTGCTGGCCTCCTCCAGGCTGCAGCCGATCTGCTGCGCGTAAAGGTCCACGGCCAGTCGGCCCAGGCAGGCCACGTCCAGCGGCCGGTCGGAGGGAAAGTTCAGCATGCTCATCGTCATAGGCCTGTGCGTTGCGGACACCCGCGTGCGGGCCTGTCCATAATCGTTGCGTGCATGCGATCATAGATCGAAATAGAAAAAGTTTTCCATATATATGAAAAATAGAAAAACCCTTGGCGATGCAGGCGCCCCTTCGCTGGCCGGCCCCTACGCCGACCGCGCCGCCTTCCTCACCGTGCTGCGCGAAGGCTTCGAGGCCCTGAGCCGCCAGCTCAAGGCCATCGGCCGCCATGTGGAAATGCAGGGCGATCGCCTGGCCTTCGACGGCATCCAGGCCACGGCCGAGCAATGTGGCGTGCAGCCTTCGGCCGTGGTGCGCTTTGCCAAGCATTTCGGGTTCTCGGGGTACTCGGAACTGCAGGCGCTGTTCCGCGCCGATGCGGCGCGCCAGCTCTCGGCCCAGCATGACTACCAGGACCGCATCCGGGGCCTGATCGCCTCGGGCAACGAGCCACGCAGCAGCGCGCGCCTGGCGCACGAGGTCATCGAAGGCAGCATCGAAAGCCTGCAGGCCCTGCAGCGCGGCCTGCCGCCCGAGCAGTTCGAGGCGGCAGTGAACCTCATGCTGGATGCCCCCTCGCTGTGGCTGGCCGCCTCGCGCCGCGCCTTCCCCGTGGGCGCCTACCTGGCCTATGCGCTGCAGCACACCGAAAAGCCCGTGCACTGGCTGCACGGCCTGGGCGCCATGCAAAAGGGCGAGCTGCGCGCGCTGGCGCCCGGCGACGTGATGCTGGCCGTCTCCTTCGAGCCCTATGCGCCCGAAACGCTGGAAATGGTGGACGCGGCCCTGGCACGCGGCGCGCGCCTGCTGGCGCTGACCGACAGCCAGCTCAGCCCCCTGGCATCCCGCGCCACCGTCACCCTGCTCGCCCAGGACGCAGCCACCTTCGGCTTTCGCTCCCTGACCAGCACGCTGACCCTGGCGCAGTCGCTGTTCCTGGCGCTGGCCTACCGGATGGAGCTGGCGTACGAGCCGTCCCGCAAGCCCTAGAAGAGGGTGCTGGTGTTATCCGGCCGCCGCCGCGCGCAGCAGCCGGTCGCGCACGCCTTCCCAGTCCGGCGTGTCGGGCGGGGTCTCGATCCAGATCAGCCTGGCGCCGACTTCATCGAAGTCGCGCAGGGCGCCGAACAGCTCGCGCGCGGTGGCGGCGGCGTCGGCGGGCATGGCGCGCAGCGTGACGGCGCGCGAGGCGGTGCGCAGCGGTGTGCGGTGGTAGACGGCCAGGTTCCTGGCGTCGGCGCCCAGCACGTCCAGCCCGGCCTGCAGCTGCTTTGCGTCCATGAGGCGCACCTGGGCGTTGGGCGCGTAGTGGGCCAGCAGGGTGCCGGAGGCGCGTGGCGTGTTTTCCTGCAGCTCTTCCTTGGACAGGGGGCGCTGGCCGCAGGCGCGCTCGATATCGTCGCGCGTGATGGCGCCGGGGCGCAGCAGCACGGGCACGCCGCGCGTGCAGTCCACGATGGTCGATTCAATCCCCACTTCGCAGGCGCCGCCGTCCAGCACCAGCAGCGTGTCGCCGAACTCGCCGGCCACATGGGCCGCCGTGGTGGGGCTGACGCGGCCGAACTTGTTGGCGCTGGGCGCCGACACGCCCCAGACGGGCGGCTGCAGTCGCTGGCAGGCGGCCAGCACGGCATGGGCGACGGGGTGGGAGGGGCAGCGCAGGCCCACGCTGTCCTGGCCGCCGGTCGAGGCCCGGGCGGCCTGGGGCAGGCGCGGCAGGATCAGGGTCAGCGGGCCGGGCCAGAAGGCGTCGATCAGCTGCTGCGCGAACAGCGGCACTTCACGCGCATAGCGCGTGATGGCGCCGCTGTCGGCCACATGCACGATGAGCGGGTGATTGGGCGGCCTGCCCTTGGCGGTGAAGATCTGCGCGACGGCCGCGTCGTTGTCGGCATCGGCCGCGAGGCCGTAGACGGTTTCCGTGGGCAGGCCCAGCAGTTCGCCGCGCTGCAGCGCCTGTGCGGCGGCCTGGACAGAGGCCGCCAACGTTCCATCGAGAATCATCGCGCGGGCCTTCAGAACGGCTCTATACCCAGGATGGCAGCGGCCTGCAGGGCGGTGGAGCGCACAGCCTCGGGCGTGGGTCCGGTGACGTTCAGGTGGCCCATCTTGCGGCCGCGCTTGGCGTCGTGCTTGCCGTACAGGTGCAGGTGGCAGCCGGGCAGGGCCAGGACCTGGTCCCAGGCCGGCGCCTTGGCCTGTTCGCCGTCCTTGAACCACAGGTCCCCCAGCAGGTTCAGCATGATGGACGGGCTGTGCTGGCGCGGCTGCGTCAGCGGCAGGCCGGTCATGCAGCGCACCTGCAGCTCGAACTGCGAGACATCGCAGGCGTTCTGGCTGTAGTGGCCGCTGTTGTGCGGGCGCGGCGCGATCTCGTTGACCACGAGCATGCCGTCCTGCAGCACGAAGAATTCGACGCAGAGAACGCCCACGTAGTCCAGGCCATCGGCCACGGAACGTGCGGCGGCCAGCGCCTGCTCGACCTGGGCCTGCGGCAGGTTGCCTTCGTAGACTTCGGTGACGGAGAGGATGCCTTCGCGATGCAGGTTGCGCTGCACGGGCAGGTTGACCATGGAGCCGTCACGGCCGCGCGCCACGATGACCGAGCATTCATGGGCCAGCGGCAGCATTTTTTCCAGCACGCAGGCCACGCGGCCCAGTTGCTCCCAGGCGATGGCCAGCTCGGCGGCGTTCTTCACGCGCACCTGGCCCTTGCCGTCGTAGCCCATGCGGGCGGTCTTGAGGATGCCGGGCAGCAGGCTGGCGTGCACGGCCGCCAGCTGGGCCGGCGTCTCGATCACCGCGTAGGGCGCGCAGGGCACGCCGCAGCGCACGAAGTGGGCCTTCTCCTGGGCGCGGTCCTGGGCGATGGCCACGGACGAGCCGGCCGGCGAGACCGGCCGCTGGGCGGCCAGCAGGTTCAGCGCCGCGGCGGGCACGTTCTCGAATTCGGTGGTGACGGCGGCCGACAGGCGCGCCAGTTCGGCCAGGCCCTGCGGGTCTTCGTAGCCGGTGCGTATGTGGTGGTGGCTGACCAGGCCCGCGGGGCTGGTCGGGTCGGCGTCGAGCACGGCCGTGAAATAGCCCATGGCCTGGGCCGATTGCACGAACATGCGGCCCAGTTGGCCGCCACCCAGCACGCCCAGCGTGGCGCCCGGCAGGATCACATCTGCGCTCATACGGCCACCGGAGGAAGCGTCATCGCGCGCGCTGCGGCGGTCTGCTCGGCGCGGAAGGCTTCGAGCCTGGTGCGCAGGGCCGGGTCCTCATTGGCCAGCAGGGCCACGGCGAACAGGGCCGCATTGGCCGCACCGGCCGCGCCGATGGCAAAGGTGGCCACGGGCACGCCCTTGGGCATCTGCACGATGGAGTGCAGCGAGTCCACGCCCTGCAGGTGGCGGCTGGCCACGGGCACGCCGAGCACGGGCACCACGGTCTTGGCGGCAATCATGCCGGGCAGGTGGGCAGCGCCCCCCGCACCCGCGATGATGGCCTTCAGGCCACGGCCGGCAGCGGCCTCGGCGTAGGCGAACATGTCGTCGGGCATGCGGTGGGCCGAGACGACCTGGGCTTCATGGGCGATGCCAAATTGCTGAAGAATGGCAACTGCGTGCTGCATGGTCTCCCAGTCGCTGCTGGAGCCCATGACCACACCGATCTGGATGGAGTTCATGTCGTGAGGGCGCCTGCGGCCCGGCCTAGTGGAACCCGCGATTTTACTTTTTTAGTCCTAATTCGCGTAATCCATGCGCCAAATCACCGCACAGCCGTGTGCTGCTCGCGCGCAAAACCCAGCACGCGCTGGCGAAACACATGGGCCAGCCAGGCCAGGGCCAGCCCCACCTGCAAGGCCAGCGACAGCCACATTCCACTGGTGACGGGCTTTGTCAGGCCGGCTGCCAGCGGCTGGGCCAGCACGGCGGCATCGGCCCCGGCCAGGCCAAAGGCCAGCAGCGGCAGCACGATGTTGACCAGCAGCCAGGTGACGGCAAACGCGGCCAGCGGCGACTTGATGCGCCCGGCCAGCAGGGAAAAGCCCGTGGCCAGCGCGGCATCGCGCAGCAACTGCGCCGTGGCCAGCGCCGCCAGTTGGGCCGCGCCCGGCACGAGGGGCTGGCCGCCCGCGGGCCACAGCAGCCACAGCGCGCAGGCCAGCACGGCCAGCAGCCAGCTCACGGGCCACAGCGGCAGCGCTTCGAGCGCGCCACGCCAGCGCCCCTGCAGCACGCACCACTGCACCTGGCGCCAGCTGCGCAGGCCCTCGTCCATGCCGTGCAGGCAGACATAGGCCGTGCCCGCCAGCGCCAGCCCGGTGGTCCAAGCGAAGAAAGAGGCCGGACCGGGGCCCTGCAACTGCATTGCATCGAGGTGCATGCCTCCAAAGGCCAGGCCCGCCACGCACAGGCCCAGCGGCCAGGCCCAGGGCAGGGTGCGCACATCCAGCCGCGTGCACAGCAGCCGCCACAGGGCCAGCAGGCCCAGCCCCAGCGCGATGGCTCCGAACAGGTAGATGGCGCCGCGCCCGTGCAGCGGCACGGACCACCACAGCACAGGGCGGCCTTCTTCGCGGCCCAGCTGCTCGGTCAGCCGGCCCAGGATGGGGCCGGGCAGCACCATCACGAACAGCAGCGGCACGAGCACGAAGCGGATGCGGCGCGCGGGTTGCTCCTTCGGTCCCCAGCCCATGAGCACGGAGTGCATGCTCCAGGCCTGCAGGGCCAGGCCCCACAGCACGGCCTGCAGCACGGCGTGCACGCCCCAGGCCAGCCCGCCCGGCTGGCCCGCCGAGGTGGCCAGCACGGCCAGCGCGCACCACAGCATGTACAGCCAGGCCGCCAGCGGGGCGCCCAGCAGCTTGCCCCAGGCCATCTGCCAGGGCGTCAGGGCCGACAGGCGCTGCCAGTCCCAGGTGTGCTGGTGCGCCTCTTCGTTGAGGCCGCGGCCGGCCAGCACGCTGCCCAGGCCGGCCGCGGCGATCCACATGCCGATCAGGGCGGCGACCAGCAGGGCATGCAGGCGGTCTTCGGGCTGGACCAGGACCATTGGCGTGGCCAGCAGCAAGGCGGTGAGCAGCAGGCTCCAGCCCAGTTGGGCGGGCCGCCAGTTGAGCCAGAGCTGGCGCTGGAATTCGGGGTTGTGCGTCATGGCTGCTCCGCAGGGCTGAGGGGGGCTGCGGCCTGCAGGCCGCGTGCGTAGCGGTCCTGCAGGCGCTCGCGCACAGGCGCCAGGCTGGCCACGGGCAGGCCGGCGCCAACCAGGCGTGCCAGCAGGTCGGCGCGTTCGCGCGGCAGGGCGGGCAGCCACAGCTGCAGATGCACCAGGCCCTGGTCATCGGGCGGCGGCACAGGGGTGTCGGGAAGGACTAGATGCAGTTGCCGTGCCAGCGACCCGGCCGAGGCACCCGGGGGCGGTGCCAGCTCCAGCGCGTACAGCGCCAGCGGCACATCGCCGCCGGCGGCCGGCGCCTGAATGCCGCCATGCAGGGCCTCGTGGCTTTCCACGCGGCCGCCGCGCAGGCTCAGGATGTGGGTGCAGTACTCGTCGAGTTCGCTGAGGATGTGGCTGGAGACGATCAGGGTCATGCCCTGGGCCTGCAGCGCCCGCATCAACTGGGACAGGCTGGCGCGGGCCTCGGGGTCCAGGCCGCTGGCCGGCTCGTCCAGCAGCAGCACGCGCGGCTGGTGGACGATGGCCTGGCCGATGGCCACGCGCTGGCGCTGGCCGCGAGACAGCTCGGTGGGCAGGCGCTCCAGCAGATCGGCCAGGCCCAGCTGCCCAGCCACGTGCGCCACGCGCTGCGGCGCCTCGGACGGGGGCACGCCCATGGACAGGGCCGCGTACTGCAGGCAGCGCCGCACGCTCAGGCGGTCATAGAGGCCGAAGAAATCCGACAGATAGCCCAGGTGCCGGTGCACTTCGCGGGGCTGCTCCTGCACGGCAATGCCATGCACCTCGACCTGGCCCGACAGCGGCTGGTCCAGCCCAGCGATGCAGCGCATCAGCGTGGATTTGCCGGCGCCGTTGGGCCCCACCAGGGCCGTGACGGTGCCTGCGGCGATATGGACGCTGACGCCATCGAGCGCGCGGTGGCCGGGGTACTCGAACACCAGCTGCGAAACCTTGATCAAGGCGAGCCCTCCCTCATTGCGTTGATGGCAGGCCGCAATGGCGGCACAGCGCGCCAATATAGCCCAGCGCTGCCGCGCCGCGCCCTCGGCCGGGCGGCTTGAAATGCGCGCAGCCTGCTCCCATCTGGGGTGGCTGCCGCCCATGGCGTTCACGCCCTGGGCCTTGGAATTGCTGGAGAATCACACGGTCCGCATCGGAGGCATTCGGCCGCCGAACTCCGAACCGCCACAGTCCGCGCGCCCTGGCCGCGCGCCTTGCCACAGGGTCTGATCACATGATTGATGTCACCATTGAGAATTTCGAAGCCGAAGTCGTCGCCGCCTCCATGCAGGTGCCGGTGCTCGTCGACTTCTGGGCGCCCTGGTGCGGCCCGTGCAAGACGCTGGGCCCCATCCTGGAAAAGCTCGAAGTGGCCTACGAGGGCCGCTTCAAGCTGGTCAAGATCGACTCCGACCAGGAGCAGCAACTGGCCGGCATGTTCGGCATCCGCTCCATCCCGACCTGCATTCTGATGATGGGCGGCCGCCCCGTGGACGGCTTCATGGGCGCGCAGCCCGAAGGCAAGCTGCGCGAGTTCCTCGACAAGCACCTGCCCTCCGAAGGCGAGCTGGCCGCCGAGGCCGAAGCCGACGAGGCCCACCAGTTGCTGGAAGCCGGCGACACCCAGGCCGCCCTGCAAAAGCTGGCCGACGCCCTGGCCGCCGACCCGGCCAACGACGATGCGCGCTTCGACTACGTGCGCCTGCTGATCGCCACGGGCGGCTACGAAGAGGCCGGCGCCCTGCTGGCCGAGCCGCTCAAGCGCATTCCCCAGGCCACGCGCTTCGAGGCGCTCAACCAGTGGCTGCAATGCATGCTGTTCGTGCACAACGACGAGCGTGGCAACTGGGAGTTTGCGCAGTTCGACGCCGTCATCGCGCAGAACAAGCGCGACTTCGACACCCGCTTCGGCAAGGCCCGGGCCCTGGCCGCCGAAGGCCAATGGGCAGCCAGCATGGACGAACTGCTGGAAATCATCATGCGCGACAAGGATTGGAACGGCCAGGCCGCGCGCAAGCTCTACGTGGGCATCCTGGAGCTGCTCACGCCCCCGAAGCCCAAGAAGCAGGACGCCATCCCCGGCAAGAGCAGCGGCGGCATCGAGCTGCTGGGCAAGGCTGGCGCCGAGCAGGACGAAGCCACGCAACTGGTCAACAGCTACCGCCGCAAGCTCAGCATGGCGCTGAACTGAGACCGGCGCTGCACGGGTGAAGAGACGGGGGAGCCTTGCGGCTCCCTTTTTTCATGGCGAGGGCTCAGGGCGCAACCGGTTCCTCGGCCGCATGCGCGCGGTGCAGCAACTGCACGAAGCCGGGCGCATCGGGCAGATGCACATCGGCCAGGCGCCTGACCGGAATGCCCGGGGACCACGAATTCATCACCACGGCGCCGGCCAGGGATGGCAGGTCGGCCCGGGTCAGCACGGCCTGGCGCTGCGCCACGCCCAGGCGCTGCAACTGGCGCCGCAGCATGGACTCGGTCGTGCCCGGCAGCACCTGGGCGCGCGGCCAGACCACGGCATCTCCATCCCAGAAGGCCAGGTTCCAGATGGTGGCCTCGCCAATGCGGCCGTGGCGGTCGGCAAAGGCGGCGTCGTCAAAGCCCTGGGCCACGGCGCGGCGCAGCAGATGGGTCTTGGCCACCTCGCCCACATGCTTGAGGTGGGGCAGCATGCGCTCATGCTCGAACAGCGCCAGGCTCAAGGGCCCGGCGGGGCCCGAGGCGGGTGCCGAGGTGCGCACCAGCATGCGCGGCCGCGCATCGGCGGCCGTGAATTCCCCGGCAGGCGAGTACACCGTGGCGGTCAGCGACACATCCTGCGGACCACCGGCAAGCGCCGCCCGCAGCTGCGCCTGGACATGGTCATCGGACAAGGCCTGGCCGTACAGCTCCAGCGAGGCCTGGCGCATGCGCTGCAGATGCAGGTCCAGCCCGCGCAGCCTGCCGCCGCGCACCTGCATGGCCGTGAAATGGGCATGGCCGGCAAAGGCCAGGGCGGCGAGTTCGGCCGCCGTAGCGGGCTGCCCATCGATAAGGCTGGTGAAGAAAGAGGCGGTTTCCATGGATTCATCCATCAAGTTTTCTTGATTTTTCAATGGCGGTCCCAAAAGAGGAAGCAAGTAGTATTCGGGGATTCATCAAGAAAAATTTGAAGATCCATGCGCCAGCTTCCACCCGGCACGCGCGCCCTGCGCAGCTTCGAGGCTGCAGGGCGCCACCTGAACTTCACGCGCGCGGCCGACGAACTGGGGCTGACCCCGGCGGCGGTCAGCCACCAGATCAAGGAGATGGAGGAACAGCTGGGCCTCGTCCTCTTCACGCGCAACAGCCGCAGCATGCAGCTCACGCCCGCAGGCAGCGTGCTGCTGGAGGCCACGGCCGAGGCGCTGGGCCTGCTGCGGCGCGCCACCGGCCGGGCGCGCCAGCTGGCCCGGGGCGAGACGCGGCTGCGCCTGTCGCTGGGCGCGCGCTTTGCCACGCAGTGGCTGCTGCCCCGGCTGCCGCGTTTTCGCGCCGCGCATCCGCAGATCGAACTGAGCTTCGACATCTGCGACGAGGTGCGCGACTTCGACGCCGATGACATCGACGCCGCCATCCGCTTCGGCACCGGCCGTGATCCGCACACCCTGGCGGTGCGCCTGTTCGATGCCAGGGTGATCCCCGTCTGCAGCCCGGCCCTGCTGCAGTCCGGCCCGCCGCTGGCCCGGCCCGTTGATCTGCTGGCGCACACGCTGTGCCATGTCGATTGCCGGGTGGACGGCCAGGTCTGGCCGAACTGGCCGATGTGGATGGCGGCGGCCGGCGTGGAGGGCCTGGACGCAGGCCGCTGCATCGCCTTCACCGACTCCAGCCACGTCGTGCAGGCCGTGCTGGACGGCGGCGCCGTGGGCCTGGTCGAGCAGGACCTGGTGGCCGAAGACCTGGCCCGTGGCCGCCTGGTGCGCCTGTTCGACATCACCGTGGGCCTGGGCCCGGCCTACGCCTACCACCTGCTCTACCCCCGGCGCAGCCAGGGCCAGCCGGCCATCGAGGCGCTGCGTGTGTGGGTGCTGCAGGAGGCCGGGCTGGCAGGAGACGGGCTGCTGCCCGCCTGAGCCTGCGATTCAGGTGTTCGCAGGCTTGATCCTCTGGAACTGGAACCAGCCCTGGTTGAGAAACACGGGCAGCAGCGGCACCAGATAAAAGACGATGGCGTCCAGGAATGGTGACCCCGCGGCCTCCTTCTGCGTCGCACCGCCAAGGAGTGCGTGGATCGCAGCGGGATCGCGCCAGTACATCCCGGCCCAGATCAGCCACAGGCCCAGCATCGCCAAGCCGAGCCAGCCGCGCCAGGCGGACTTCGGCTGGTCGGGTATCAGGGCGGACGCTGCGTTGTCGAAGCAGAGACTGCTGAACAGGGATACAGCGGCCATGGCACAGGCCGTCAGAGGGATCTGCCACGCACGATATTCGGGGACGATGGCCACCATCGACATGCAAAGTACAGCAGCCAAGAAATGGGGGGATTGTTCCGAGCCCAGCACCATCAGCCGGTAGGGCAGTGCGATTGTGCGGCGCAGCAATGCCAGCGAGAGTACGAGTATTTCCTGCAGGCTCGAACTGCGCCGCTGCTGCTTGCGCAGAACGACCGACTGCCTGAATCCATGCCATGCCTGCTCCATGCGGTCACCGTGCAGCGTGTACGCGATGGCACAGACCAGAAACCAGGTCGCGCCGGCCAGGGCTCCGGTCCAGGGCATGCCCTTGAACCATGGCAGGGCCTGCACGGCCAGGGCGCACCACAGCAGCAGAGGCGGCAAGGCCCTGCCAGCCGGGCTGGCGGGCAGCAGCGCCAGCCAGTAGGCAACCAGCACCAGCATCACGGCCACGAAGAGCAGCGACGTGCTGTCCACCGAGGTGAAGAGCACGGGCCACATGCGGGCCTCCCAGATGCCGAAAATGGCCGTCGCCGTCACCATGAGCGCCACGGCAGTCCAGACCATCGCCAGCATCCTGTTGCGGCTGAGCCCCCCCTTCCACAGTGCCGCGTGCTGGGCGTGCTTGACGTGCAGCACCCCGCGATAGGCGTAGCCGGCCATCACGAACGTGCCATACCCGATAAGGAGCACCGCCATGAGTCGGACCCACCAGGGCTCATGGGCATATTCGCCCCAGGACATCAGCACGGACGAGAGAAAGACCACCAGGGCAGTCCGGAAGGCGCAGCCTATTTCCATGGCGTGGTCGGCAAGTGAATGCAGCGGCGGCTTCGGGACGCCGAGCGCATAGCGCTGCCCCGGGCTGAGTTCGTTCCACAGGCGGGCAAGCCGGCTGGGGGCGAGCATCGCCAGCAGGTAGATGCGCCACTTTGCAAGCTGCTGCACCAGTTGCCCGAACAGCGCGATTTGGCCGTAGTACTGCCTGAAGGCAGGATCGGGGTAGAAACGGGATTCCAGTTGGTCCAGTTGCTCTCGCAAGGCGGTGGCGCGGGCATGCCCCATCCATTGCCAGGCGCGGAAATCCGTCTCCCAGGCGAAATACTCGGACAGGGCGCGCGCAAATGCCGGCGGAAGCTCGGGCACCTCGATCACCAACTGCGCAAACCAGTTGCAGGCGTCAGGACGCTGTGACAGGGGCAGCTTGTCCAGTTCCCGCCGCAGATTGGGCCAGCCGTTCAGCAGTGCATCAGGCCCTGCCTGTTTGAGGTAGTTGAGCGTTTCGTGCGCCAGATCCCTGGGCGGGATGAAGGCGGCTTCCTGTGCCTGGGGTTCTGCTGCGTCCGTGTTGCCGGGCAGAGGCTGAGTCCCGGGGCCCGGCACCGGCTCCGACAGCGGTGCAGGCTCCTGTTCCTGCTGCGCAGGCTTGGCACTGGATACCTGCTCGACCGCAGCCGTGCTCGGCATCTGCGGATCGCCCGTGGCCGGTCGCCTGGCGTGCTGCAGGGCCAGGTCATAGGCCTCGCGCAGTGATTGATAGGCGGCCGCATCGTCATCGGGCCGCGTGTGCTTGAGCCTGGCTGCGTAGGCCTTCTTGATGGCCGGCAGGTCGGTCGTGGCTTCAATGCCCAGTACTTGCCAGAAGCTCATAGCACGAAGCCCTTGTCGATGCTGTCCAGGTACTTCCTGAACTCGCCGCGCCACTGGCGGATCTGCTGCTCGTCCTGGCTGTCGAGAATGGCTTCGAAACGCGCCAGCGCGTGACCTATGTCCTGTCGCGCAGGGCCCAGCCTGTCTTCGTACAGCCGCTTGGCCCGGGCGACCAGATAAGCGTTTTCCTGTTTGTCGCGCGGATGGATCTTGAGTGCGCGCAGCTTGAGCAGGGCCTCCTGGATCTGCTCGTCGCTCAGGACATGATCGCTGCGCTTGATCAGCGTGCTGGTGGTCTGGCCGGTTGCCGGAATATGCCCTTCCACTTCGAGCAGACCATTGACGTCATAGGTGAAGCGGATATTGATGCTGATCTCGCCGCGTCCCTTCGCCGGTATCTCGACTTCCAGGTCGCCGAGTTTCAGGTTCTCGCTGCCCATGGGTGACTCGCCCTGGCGCACGTCGATGACGATGCGCGTCTGTCCATCCTGAACGGTGCTGTAGGTCTGGACACGCGATACCGGCACCGGCGTATTGCGTTCGATGATGGGTGAAAAGCGGTCGCTGTAATGCCGTCCATCGATATTTTCCGAACTCACGACTCCCAGCGAATAAGGCATCACATCGGTCAACACGATTTCGCTGAGTGCGGCATTGCGTGATTTGAGGCCGGCCTGAATGGCTGCGCCGTGCGCAATCGTTTCATCGGGATGGATGGTGCGCAGCGGCAGTCGGCCGAACAGGCGCGTGACCAACTGGCGGACCATGGGCATGCGGCTGGCGCCCCCGACCAGTACCACTTCGTCCAGATTGGCAATGTCCAATTGCGCATCGAGCATGGCGCGTTCCAGCGGCCTGCGCAGTCGCTGCAGCAGGTCTGCGCAGCGGTTTTCATAGTCGACACGGCTGAGCGTCAATGCATGCGGCGTCTCCTGGTAGGTAAACCGCATTTCAGTGGACTCGCTCTCGCTGAGGTCGCGTTTGGCCTGTTCGGCGGCATGCCAGAGCCCCCCGTCCGAAGACAGGGTCTCCCGCGGAACGCTGCGCAGGGCAGGCGTCTGCTCAATGAACCAATCGACCAATACCTGCGCGAAGTCCTCGCCGCCCAGGCGCGTGTCCCCGGCGCTGGCGCGCACTTCCACCACGCCTTCGAAGTACTCGAGCACGGAAACGTCAAAGGTGCCGCCGCCCAGATCGAACACCAGAAAGGTCGAGTGATCCGGCCTTTCCTGCAGGCCATAGGCGAGGCCGGCTGCCGTGGGCTCGTTGAGCAGCCGTTCCACCTTGATACCTGCCAATTGGCCAGCCGCCTGCGTGGCTTTGCGCTGCACATCGTTGAAATAGGCCGGCACGGTAATGACTGCCTCGGTCACGGGTTCGCCCAGATAGGCTTGCGCATCCGCCACCAGTGCGCCAATGACCAGCGCGCTCAATTCCTCGGCGCGCAGACGCTTGGGGCCCAGCACAACCGTGTGGTCCGTGCCCATCCAGCGTTTAAACGCCATGGCCGATTGTTGGGGATGCGTGGCAACACGTTCCCGGGCTGCCAGGCCCACCAGAATGGCACCATCGTCCGAAATGCTGATGGCCGACGGAGTCAGGAAATGGCCCAGCGAATTGGGTATGAGTTCGGTCTTGCCATCGCGATAAATGCTGATCAGGCTATTGGTGGTGCCCAGATCGATTCCAACTAGCATTGCGCTCCCTCTCAATGATGTGGGGAGGCATTTTGTCCGATGTCATAGGCCCCGACTATGGGATTTCGAGGGCTGGGCTGCCGCGATCAAAGAGTGTCGGCAAATCGCATCAACCCGCGCACCACGGCCTGCACGGCCGGGTCTTGTTGCGCGGCGCTGCGGCAGGCCAGGCCCAGCGGGCGTGTCAGGGCGGGGCTGAGTCCGCGCTGCTGCAGCGTGCGGCTGACGGCGTCCATTGGCTCCTCGCGCGGCAGGACCGTGGGGCCGTGGCCTGCTGCGACCAGGGCGCGTATGCCTTCGGGAAAGCTCATTTCCATGCGCGGCTGGGGCAGCAGGCCCGCCTGGGCGAACCATTGGGACAGCAGGCGGTGCATCTGGGTGCCGGCGGCAAAGCCTATCCAGGGCTGGGCGTTGAGCCATTCGGGCGTGATCTGGTCGGGCAGCGGCATCTGCGGCGGGGCGAACAGCTCCATGGGGTCGTTGCGCCAGGCGCGCATTTCAAGGCCTGAAGGCAAGGGCTGGGGCAGTCCGACCAGGGCCAGGTCCAGGTGGCCAGTCGCCAGGCGCTGCATGGCCTGGGCGGAACTCACGACTTCCAGGCGCAGTTCCACGCCGGGCGCGTGCTCGGCCAGCCATTGCAGCAGTTCGGGCAAAAGCAAGGGGCTGACGCCGGCCGAGGCGCCTATGCGCACGCTGGCGCCAAAGCCCTCGGCACGCTTGCGCACCTGGCGCAGCAGGGATTCGCTATCGGCCAGCAGGCGGCGTCCGCCTTCGGCCAGCAGAGCGCCTGCGGGCGTCAGCTGCGCCTGTCGCTTGCCGCGCACCAGCAGGGGGGTGTCCAGGCGCGCTTCCAGCTCCTGGATGTGCAGGCTGACGGCTGGCGGCGACAGGTGAAGGGCCTGGGCGGCGGCAGCCAGCGTGCCCAGGTCGGCCACGGCCACCAGGGTCTGGAGCTGGTCAAGGTTCAGGCGTCGCATCAGGTTTCCTGAAGATGATGTTCTGAAGATTCGACTTTATCTAATCTGGGTGCGAATCCATCATCCCGTCCCGTATCAAGAGCGAGGCCATGGAATGGAATTGAGCAATGCGGTGCTGGCCGCGGCCCTGGGGGCCGCGCTGATGAATGCGGGATGGAACAGCGCCATCAAGCTGGGCGGCGACAAGATGGTCGCCATGGCGCTGACCACGGGGCTGGCCAGCCTGTGGTCGCTGCTGGTGCTGCCCTGGCTGGACTGGCGCGCGGCGGGATTGTGGGACGCATCGGTGTGGTGGTGGCTGGCGGCTTCGGTGGCCGTGCACACCGTCTATCACTTCGTGCTGCCGCGCGCCTACCAGCATGGCGAGTTCGGCGTGGTCTATCCGGTGGCACGCGGCAGTGCGCCGCTGTTCGTGACGCTGGGCGCGGCGCTGCTGGCCGGTGAGTGGCCGGGCGCGACCGGGCTGGCCGGCGTGCTGTGCCTGTCGCTGGGCGTGCTGGCGCTGTCGGTGCGCAGCGGTGCGGCCAGCGGTTATGGCGGCAGCGGCTATGCGCTGGCCACTGGCGCCATGATTGCCTGCTACACGGTCATCGACGGGCTGGGTGCGCGCGCATCCGGTTCCGCGCTGCTCTATGCGGCCTTGCTCACGCTGGGCGATGGCCTGGCCACGGTGCTGATCGTCGCCTGGCGGCGCGGCCCCGCCGTGCTGCGTGCCGATGCACGCACCTGGCGCCTGTGCGCCCTGGCCGCCGCCATGCAGCTGAGTGCCAGCTGGATGGCGACCTGGGCGCTGTCGCAGGCGCCCATGGGGCTGGTGTCTGCGCTGCGTGAAAGCAGCGTGCTGTTTGCGGGCTGGATTGCCGCCTGGCTGATGCGCGAGCGCCTGGGCCGCGTGCGCATGCTGGCCTCGGCCCTGGTGTTCGGCGGCATCGTGCTGGTGCGCTGGGGCGGTTGAGCCGCCCGGCGCCAACGGCTGCTGCGTGCTCAGCCGTGGCTGATGCGCGTGCCCAGGAGCGTCAGGAACTGGGCGATCCAGGCCGGGTGTGCGGGCCAGGCGGGGGCGCTGACCAGGTTGCCTTCGGTATGCGCCTGGTCCACGCCGATGTCGGCATAGGTGCCGCCGGCCAGTTCGACCTCGGCACGGCAGGCCGGGTAGGCCGAGCAGGTGCGGCCCTTGAGCACGCCGGCTCCGGCCAGCAGCTGGGCGCCATGGCAGACGGCGGCCACGGGCTTGTTGTTGTCGAAGAAGTGGCGCACGGCGGCGCGCACGGCGTCGTAGTTGCGCAGGTATTCGGGGCCGCGTCCGCCGGGGATCACCAGGGCGTCGTACTGCTCGGGCTTGATGTCGGCGAAGCTGGCGTTGAGCGTGAAGTTGTGGCCGGGCTTTTCGCTGTAGGTCTGCGCGCCCTCGAAATCATGGATGGCCGTCTTGATGTGTTCCCCGGCCTTCTTGTCGGGGCAGACCGCATGCACCGTGTGTCCCACGGCCTGCAGGGCCTGGAAGGGGACCATGGTTTCGTAGTCCTCGCAGTAGTCGCCACAGATCATCAGAATCTTCTTGCCAGCCATGTGCTTGCTCCTTCAGAAAAAGTCAGAGGAAGCGAACATTGTGGCAGTGTCGGTGACGCAGGCATGACCGGCTGCAAAAAAGCAGGCCCGCAACCAAAAAGAGAGCCGAAGCTCTCTTTTGCGGGGGAAGGCGCGCGGGGCCGGGATATGGCGGGCCGTCAGGCCGTCAGGCGCTGCAGGGCTTCGCGGTACTTGGCGGCCGTCTTCTCGGTCACTTCCTGGGGCAGGCGCGGGGCCGGAGCCTTCTTGTCCCAGGGCTTGCCGTTGACCTGGGCCTGCTCCAGCCAGTCGCGCACGAACTGCTTGTCGTAGCTGGGCGGGTTCTCGCCATTGGCCAGGGCCTGGGCATAGCCCTCCACGGGCCAGTAGCGCGAGCTGTCGGGCGTGAGGACTTCGTCCATCAGCACCAGTTCGCCGTTCTCGTCCAGGCCGAATTCGAACTTGGTGTCGGCAATGATCATGCCCTTTTCGAGGGCGATGGCCGCAGCTTCCTTGTAGATGCGGATGGCCGTATCGCGGATCTGGGAGGCCAGCTTCTCGCCGACCATCTCCACCGTGCGCTCGTAGGTGATGTTCTCGTCATGGTCGCCCATCTCGGCCTTGGCGGCCGGGGTGTAGATGGGCTCGGGCAGCTTGGCGGCGTTGGTCAGGCCTTCGGGCAGGGGCACGCCGCAGACCGAGCGCGATTCCTGGTATTCCTTCCAGCCGCTGCCGGCCAGGTAGCCGCGCACCACGGCCTCGATCAGCACGGGCTTGAGGCGCTTGACCAGCATGGAGCGGCCCGTGACCTGGGGCACTTCGGCGGGCGTGACCACGGACTCGGGCGCTTCGCCGGTCAGGTGGTTGGGGCAGATGTGGCCGAGCTTGTCGAACCAGAACAGCGCCATTTGCGTCAGCAGCTCGCCCTTGCCGGGGATGGGCTCGCCCATGATCACGTCGAAGGCCGACAGGCGGTCCGAGGCCACCATCAGGATGCGGTCATCACCCACGGCATAGTTGTCGCGCACCTTGCCGCGCGCGAGCAGCGGCAGCGAGGCAATGTTGGAAGTGTGCAGGGCGGAGGGGCGGGACTGGGTGGTCATGTGAGGCAAGGGGCAATCTGGCAAAGAGGCTGCAGCGGCCGGATGGCTGCAAGCGGCACGCGCAGGAGCGCGATTCTAACCAACGGCGCCTCACGGTGACGGGCGGCCCGTGGCAAGCCCCACCCCAGGGGCGCAGCCTGGCAAACCCGCCGATTGTGCGCCCAATTGCATGGCGCGCAAAACCCGCCTCCAAGGCCCTGCACCGTCCTGCGCTATCGGCTTGCGGCGTTGCTTTTGGGCAGACCCCGGCGCATAGTGGATTCGCAAGCAAACGAATGCGCATTCCGGCCTGCAAGCACCTGTCCCTGCGGATCGTCTCCCTGTGGACCGGGCTGTTTTCATCCAGAGCAAGGAGTGTTTAGATATGAATCTGACGATTAGTGGGCATCACCTGGAGGTCACTCCCTCGCTGCGCAGTTACGTCATGGCCAAGCTCGAACGCATTCTTCGACACTTTGACCAGGTGGTGGATGTAAAGGTCTTGCTGACCGTTTATAACCAAAAGGAGAAGGAAAAGCGCCAACGTGCCGGTTGCACGCTGCGCGTCAAGGGCCAGGATCTTTTTGTCGAGACCTCTCACTTCGATCTCTACGCCGCCGTCGATGCGCTGGCTGACAAGCTGGACCGCGTGGTGGTGCGCTACAAGACCCGCCAGCAGGGCAGCCGCTATGGTTCGGCCAAGCGACTCGATGATGCTGGGCTGACCTTGGCGTCAGTCGGGTGACAGGTAAGGCGCCTGCCCTGTGCGGGCGCTTACAATACCTGCGCTTATGTGGCTGATGAGCCACGCACGACCACCGCCCTTCGGGGCGGTTTTTGATGGGGGTCAGGGTTTCCCCACGGTTTCCGGCACTGCGGTGCATAATTGTTTCCCGAACCATGAACCGTCTTGCCTCCATCCTGCCCGCCGCTCAAGTGCTCGTGAGCGTCGACGTCACCAGCAAAAAGCGCGCTTTCGAAGAAGCAGGTCTGCTCTTCGAGAGCCTGCATGGCCTGTCCCGCGCACTCATCACCGACAGCCTGTTTGCACGCGAACGCCTGGGCTCGACGGGGCTCGGCCACGGCGTGGCCATTCCCCATGGGCGCATCAAGGGCCTGACCGCTCCCATGGCGGCCGTGTTCCAACTGGACAATCCCATTGGTTTCGATGCTCCCGATGAGCAGCCCGTGGGCCTGCTGATCTTTCTGCTGGTGCCCGAAGCGGCCACCCAGAAGCATCTGGAAATCCTGTCCGAAATCGCCGAGCTTCTCAGCGACAGCCAGCTGCGCGAGCGCCTGAAGTCCTGCGCCGATGCGGCCCGGCTGCATGGAATGATTGCCGGCTGGCAGTCCTCCGCTGCGCCCCTGGTCTAGTCTTCCAGACTTTTTCCTTCCCCTTTTCACGGGCCTTGCCATGAGACCCAGTGCCATCAGCGCCGATGTCCTGTTCGAGGAGTTCCGCTCCAGCCTGCGCTGGGAGTGGGTGGCGGGCCTGGGAGCCTCGGAGCGCCGTTTCGACGAGATGGCCGTGCGCTCGGCGCGCTCCGGCGCGGACCTCGTCGGCTACCTGAACTACATCCATCCCTACCGGCTGCAGGTGCTGGGCGAGCGCGAGATCGCCTATCTGAGCAATGCCACGCCGCAGGACTGCCAGCGCCGCGTGGCACGCATCGTCACGCTGGAGCCGCCCGTGCTGGTGCTGGCCGACGGGCAGACGGCGCCCGAGGCGCTGCTGTCCATGTGCGAGCGCGCCCACATTCCCATGTTCTCCACGCGCGAGCAGTCGGCCTTCGTGATCGATGTGCTGCGCGCCTACCTGGCCAAGCATTTCGCCGACCGCACCACCATGCACGGCGTGTTCATGGACATCCTGGGCATGGGTGTGCTGATCACGGGCGAGTCGGGCCTGGGCAAGAGCGAGCTGGGGCTGGAACTGGTGACGCGCGGCAACGGCCTGGTGGCCGATGACGCGGTGGACCTGTACCGCATCAACCAGACCACGATCGAGGGCAAGTGCCCCGAGCTGCTGCAGAACCTGCTGGAGGTGCGCGGCATCGGGCTGCTGGACATCCGCGCCATCTTTGGCGAGACGGCCGTGCGCCGCAAGATGCGCCTCAAGCTCATCGTGCACCTGGTGCGCAAGGAAACCATGGAGCGCGAGTACGAGCGCCTGCCGGCCGAGCCGCTGACGCAGGATGTGCTCGGCGTGCCCGTGCGCAAGGTGGTGATCCAGGTGGTGGCGGGCCGCAACATCGCCGTGCTGGTCGAGGCCGCCGTGCGCAATGCCATCTTGCAGCTGCGCGGCATCGACACCTACCAGGAATTCGTGCAGCGCCACCGCCGCGCCATGGAGCGCGGCGACACCTTCTAGCGACCTCTGGCGTCGCCGAGGCCGGGCCGCCTGTTGCCTGGCCCCCACTGTTTTCAACGCGATTGTTTGCTGGCCGTGCGCCCATGTTTGCGCGCGGTGCGTTGTTGCTGCTTTCTTAATAAGAATAATTCTCATTTTCTATAATTCGGGCAGATGCCGTACCCGGCCTGTGTCCGAGTGTGTCCGAGTGGCTCCGGGCTGGATGCGGCGCATTTCCTTCCGTCTCGAAAGCCCTCCCGGATGTCTTCCCGTACCCGCATCGGCCTGCCGCGCGCAGGCGCCGTCAGCCCCTTCACCCCTGTTTGCACCCTCCACCGCCTGGGCGCCATCGCCCGTGTCTGCGCCATGGTGGCTGCCGCGGCGCTGCCCGCGGGCGCCTGGGCCGCTGACGCCGAGCTGGGCGAGGTCACGGTGCGGGGCACCACCGATCCCCAGACCCTTCCCGCGGTGGCCCCGGGCGGCCAAGTGGCCAAGGGTGCGGGCCTGGGCGTGCTGGGCCAGCGCGATGTGATGGACACGCCGTTCAACATCACCTCCTACACGGCCGAAGGCATTGCCAACCAGAACGCGGCCACGCTGATGTCGGTGCTGGAAAACGATCCTTCGGTGCGATTCACCACCAACACCGGCCATGCCTACGAGAACTTCACCATCCGTGGCCTGGGGGTGAATGCCTCGGAGCTGGGCTTCAACGGCCTGTATGGACTGGCGCCCGACGGCCACGTGCCCGTCGAGATGATCGAGCGCGTGGAGGTGCTCAAGGGCCCCGGTGCGCTGATGAGCGGCATGACGCCCGGCGGCGCCGTGGGCGGCACCATCAACCTGGTGACCAAGCGCCCGCTGGCCCGGGATCTCACGCGCGTGACCACCATGTTCAGCAGCGGCTCGCAGCTGGGCCTGCAGGCCGATGTCTCGCGCCGCTTCGGCCCCGAGCGCCGCCTGGGCATACGCGTCAACGGCAGCACCTCGAGCGGCGACACCGAGATCGACGGCCAGAACCGCCGCCACGGCCTGGGCGCGCTGGCGCTGGACTACCAGGGCGACGGTTTCACGCTGGGGCTGGATGCCTACAGCTACCGCTCCACCATCCGCGACGGCAGCCCGATGATGGTCAGCATGCAGAACCTCAAGCAGGTCATCGCGGCGCCCGACGCCACGACCAACCTGTTCCCCGGCATACACGCCAAGCAGCAAAGCGATGCGCTGATGCTGCGCGGCTCGGTGGACCTGGGCGCGGACTGGACGCTGTTCGGCTCTGCAGGCACGGCGCAGCATGCCTACGACGGCATGCTCAACGGCACGCGCGTGGTGCTGCGCGCCCAGGGCGACGGCTCGGCCGTGGGCCAGACCTACAACCAGTACGGCTATACCGACAGCACGGCGGCCGAGTTCGGCGTGCGCGGGCGCCTGCGCACGGGCGGCGTGAACCACCTGCTGGTGGCCTCCCTGAACTGGATGAACCAGAAGGGCGGGCGCGCGGCCGTGGCCACCAGCGCCAGCTACATCACCAACATCTACAACCCCGCGCCCATCACGCTGGCCGGCCCCTACGGCGCCATCAAGCAGGAGCGCGACGATGTGCTCAGCAGCCTGGCCCTGGCCGACACGCTGAGCTGGGGCGGCGATGCCGTGCAACTGACCGTGGGCGCACGCCTGCAGCGCGTGAACCAGAAGATGGCGGGCTACAACGAGCAGGCCGTCTCGCCCGCGCTGGGCCTGGTGGTCAAGCCCTGGGGCGATGCGGTCTCGCTGTATGCCAACCATGTGCAGGGCCTGAGCGCGGGCTCCATCGTCGGCGCCACCTATGCCAATGCCGGCGAAGTGTTCGCGCCCTACAAGACCAAGCAGTTCGAGATCGGCGCCAAGTGGCGCACGGGTGATTTCACGCAGACGGTCTCGCTGTTCCAGATCGAGCGGCCCTCGTCCGTGGTGGAGACCGCGACCAACCGCCTGCTGATGGATGGCGAGCAGCGCAACCGGGGCCTGGAGTGGAATGTCTTCGGCGAGCCGCTGCGCGGCACGCGCGTGCTGGGCGGCCTGGCCTACACCCAGGCCATCCAGAGCAAGACCCAGGGCGGCGCGCGCGATGGCTTCGGCGTCTACGGCGTGCCGCGCTGGACGGCCAACCTGGGCGGCGAATGGGACGTGCCCGCGCTGCCGGGCGCCACGCTCACCGGTCGCCTGATCTACACGGGTGCGCAATGGGTGAATTCGGCCAACACGCTGAAGATGCCCAGCTGGACCCGCGTGGACGTGGGCGCGCGCTATGCCACCCGCATCGCGGCCAAACCCGTCACCTTCCGCGCCACGGTGGAGAACCTGTTCGACAAGTCCTACTGGGCCGGCAGCTTCAATGACAACTTCGCCACCACGGGCGGCCCGCGCACGGTGCGTGTCTCGGCCACGGTGGACTTCTGACGCCATGGCGCAAGCTGCACGACAAGGCCTGTGCCTGGCCACCTCGCTGCTGTGCCTGCTGGGCGCAGCCGTCCATGCCGGTGAAGACATGACGGCAGCCGCATCGCGGCAGGCCCTGGCCGCACGGCCGGGCACGCTGGCGCCGGGCCAGGCGGCCACAGGGGTCCTGGCTGCCGGTGGGCGCGAGTCCTGGCGCGTCGATCTGCCCGCCGGCCACGTGGTCCAGGGTGAATTCGAAGGGCAGGGCGTGGCCCTGGACCTGGAGGATGCCCAGGGCCGGCACCTGCGCCGCCTGGCGCGGCCCGATGGCGGTGCGCAGTCGCTGATGTGGGTCACGGAGGGGGCTGGCAGGCAAAGGCTGGTGGCGCGCCACATCGCAACGGACGCGCTGATGGCCGGCGAGGTGAAATCCGCAGCCGGCCGCTTTGCGCTGCGGTTGACCTCCAGTCTTGCGCCGTTGGGCGCCAAGGCTGTGCAGGCCCTGGAGCTGCCTGCACTGGAAAGCCCACGCCTGCAGGCCCTGGCGCAGGCCATCCAGCGCGGCGCGGGTTCGGGCGTGGCGGCAGACGCCTTCTGGCGGCGCGTGCAGGAGGAGGGCGCGCCAATGGTGGAGCCGCTGCCCGGCGGCCAGTCCCTGGTCACCTTCCTGTGGCGTGGCCAGCCGCGCGCCGGCATGCAGGGGGTTCGCCTGTTCGGCAGCCCGGCCGGCAACCATGATCCGCTGCAGCATTTGGCCGGCAGCGATGTCTGGTGGGCCAGCTTCCGCATGGCCGACAACGCGCGGCTCAGTTACCGCCTGGCGCCCGATGTGCCGTTGATCGCAGGCTCGGCCATGGAGCAGCGCCGCGCCCTGCTGGCCACGGCGCAGCGCGATCCGCTCAATCCCAAGGTGTTTCCGCAGCCGCCAAAGTCGCCTCAGGGCGGCTTCATCGACGCCTTCCAGGGCGCCTCCGTGCTGGAGCTGCCCAAGGCGCCGCCCCAGCCCTGGGTGGCGCCGCGCGCGGGCGTGGCCCAGGGGGCGCTGGTGCAGCACCGCCTGTCCAGCCGCGTGCTGGGCAACAGCCGCGATGTCTGGACCTACCGCCCGGCGGGCGGCCAGGCGCCCGAGGCGCTTCTGGTGCTGTTCGACGGCAACGCCTATGCGAAGCAGGTGTCCACGCCCACCCTCATCGACAACCTCATGGCCGACGGCCTGATCCCGCCCACGGCCGTGGTGCTGGTGGACAACGCCAGCCCACAGGCGCGCGGCAGGGAGTTGCCGCCCAACACCGCCTTCGCGCGCTTTCTGGATGAGGAACTGATGCCCTGGGTGGGTGAACAGGGCCTGGGCCAGCCGGCGGCGCGCACGGTGATCGGTGGCTCCAGCTTTGGCGGCCTGGCCTCGGCCTATGCGGGTCTGGTCAATGCGCGCTGGTTCGGCAACGTGCTGAGCATGTCGGGATCGTTCTGGTGGTCGCCGTCCGGCGAGGTGCCGGGCTGGGTGCAGCGCCGCTATGCCCAGGAGCCGCGCCAGCCCGTGCGCTTTTATCTGGATGCAGGCCGCTACGAGCGCGCACGCGGCGGGCAGGACGGCATCCTGGAAACCAACCGCCACCTGGCCGATGTGCTGCGCGCCAAGGGCTACGAAGTCACCCAGGCCGAGCACGAGACCAGCCATGACTACCTGCAGTGGCAGGGCTCGCTGGCCTGCGGCCTGGTGGCCCTGCTCAACCCCGGGCGCTTTGCCCAGGGCCTGCCGGCCTGCGAGCGCATGCCGGACGACACGCCTGCACTTCCCTGATGCCGCAAAGGCCAATGTTTGAACTTCCTGGCAATACAGCAATCACTGTAAAGATGAACACCATGAATGCAAATCATTCCCGTCGCCAGATCCTGGCGAAGATGGGCCAGGGCCTGGGCGTGTTGGTCACGCTGCCGCTGGCGGCGCAGATGTCCCATGCCCAGACGGCAGCGGCTGGCAAGACCGTGACCGTGCCGCATGCCAAGGGCGAGGTCCAGGTGCCCTTCAAGCCCGTGCGCGTGCTGGTGTTCGAGCTGGCGGCGCTGGACACGCTGCAGGCGCTGGGCGGCGAGGTGCGGGGTGTGCCCGAGTTCAAGATGCCGCCGCTGCTGGCCCGCTATGCCGACGCGAAATACGCACGCATCGGCAGCCTGTTCGAGCCCGACTACGAATCCATCAAGGCGCTGTCGCCCGACCTCATCATCGTGGGCGGCCGCTCCGAGGCCAAGTACAAGGAGCTGTCGCGCTTCGCCCCCGTGCTGGACCTCAGTGTCAGCGACCAGCACCAGATGGCCGACATCTACCGCAACATCCGCACGCTGGGCGCCGTCTACGGCCTGCAGGACAAGGCCGAGGCCGAGGTCCGGTCCGTGGAGCAGGCCATCACCGCACTGCATGGGAAGGCGCAGGACGCCGGCAAGGGGCTGGTGCTGCTGACCTCGGGCGGCAAGCTCAGTGCCTACGGTCCGGGCTCGCGCTTCGGCATGCTGCACGATGTGTTCGGCGTGAAGCCGGCCATCGACAACCTCACGGTGGCGCGCCATGGGCAGGTGGTCTCCTTCGAGTTCCTGCTCAAGACCAATCCCGACTGGCTGTTCGTCATCGACCGCGACGTGGCCATCGGCCAGGATGGCAAGACCGCCCAGCAACTGCTGGACAACCCGCTGGTGCGTGCCACCAAGGCCTGGCGCGGCAAGCAGGTGGTTTATCTGAACGCAGCCAACTGGTACACCCTGTCCAACGCCGGGCCGGGCGCGCTGAAGGCCAATATCCAGCAACTGTCGGATGCCTTTGCCCGCACATGACCTCAAAGCGTTGAGCCCGCCTGTCGCCACCGCGCACGCCGCGCCCATGTCACGCCCCTCTCGCCAGGCCCTTGCCTGGCTTTTCGCGCTGGGCCTGTTGCTGACGCTGTCGCTGGCCAGCCTGATGGTGGGCGCGGGCGACATGCACTGGAGCGTGCTGTGGTCGCGCAGCGAGGACGACCTGGCCAGCCAGGTGCTGGTCTACAGCCGCGTGCCGCGCACGCTGGCCCTGGTGCTGGCCGGCGCATCGATGGCGGTCTGTGGCCTGCTCATGCAGATGCTGGCGCGCAACCATTTCGTGGAGCCTTCCACCGTGGGCACGGTGGAGTCGGCCAGCCTGGGCATGCTGGCCGCGTTCCTCTGGGTGCCGCATTGGCCGGTGATGGCCAAGATGGGGATTTCGGCCGTGGCGGCACTGCTGGGCACGGCGCTGTTTCTGGCCGTGCTCTCGCGCATCCGGCTGCGCTCGTCGTGGATGGTGCCCCTGGTCGGCCTGGTGCTGGCCGGCGTGCTGGAGGCAGCCGCCAGCTTTCTGGCGCTGCAGTTCGACATGATGCAGGCGCTCAAGTCCTGGTCCAACGGCGATTTCTCGCTGGTGGTCCAAGGCCGCTACGAGTTGCTGTGGCTGTCGCTGGGCGTCACGGCCCTGGCCTGCCTGGCGGCCGACCGCTTCACCGTGGCGGGCCTGGGCGAGAGCTTTGCCACCAACCTGGGCCTGAACTACCGGCGCCTGGTGTGGCAGGGGCTGGTGGTGGTGGCCGTGGCTACTTCGGCCGTGGTGGTCACGGCCGGCAGCCTGCCCTTTGTGGGCTTGATCGTGCCCAATTTGGTGCGCCTGGTCCTGGGCGACAACGTGCGCCGCAGCGTGCTGTGGGTGGCGCTGATCGGCGCGGGCCTGACCGTGCTGTGCGACCTGGTCGGGCGGCTGCTGATCGCTCCCTACGAAATCCCCGTGGGCACCGTGCTGGGCGTGCTGGGCAGTGCCCTGTTCCTGGCGCTGATCCTGCGCCGCCGCAAGGACCGTGCATGAGCAGCCTGCCGCAATCCGTTGCTTCCGATGAGCTTGCAGCGCGCAGCTGGGGCCATGGCGCGCGCCTGGCGCTGCTGGGCGCGCTGGCCCTGCTGTGCCTGCTGGCCTTCATGACCGTGGGCGTCAAGACCGACTGGGCCTTCGTGCTGGAGCACCGGGGCGCCAAGGTGCTGACCATGGCGCTGGTGGCCTGTGCCATCGGCCTGTCCACCGTGGTGTTCCAGACCGTGTCGCACAACACCATCCTCACGCCTTCCGTCATGGGGCTGGATGCGCTGTACCTGTTCGTGCAGGCGTCCATGGTGCTGATGCTGGGCGCGGCGGGTGTGTCCGCCATGGGCGAGGTCGGGCGCTATGCGCTCAACATCGTGCTGATGATGGGCTTCAGCGTGCTGCTGATGCGCTGGCTGTTCGTGGGCCATGCCAGCAGCCTGCACCTGATGCTGCTGGTGGGCATGGTGGGCGGCATCTTCTTTCGCAGCCTGGCCGGGCTGGCCATGCGCGTGCTCGATCCCAATGAGTTCACGGCGCTGCAGGACCGCATGTTCGCCAACTTCAACGCGGTGAACCTGCAGCTGCTGCTGCCGTCGCTGCTGCTGATTGCCCTGGGCAGCGCCTGGATCTGGCGCCAGCGCCGCGTGCTGGACGTGATCTCGCTGGGGCGCGATGCCGCCGTCAGCCTGGGCCTGGACTACGAGGGCCGCGTGCTGCGGCTGCTCGCCGTGGTGGCCTGCATGGTGGCCGTGTCCACGGCCCTGGTCGGCCCGGTGATCTTCTTCGGCCTGCTGGTCAGCAACATGGCCTATCACGCCATGGGCACGCGCCGCCATGCCTGGGTGCTGCCTGCGGCCGTGCTCTGGGGCTGCGTGCTGCTCATGGGCGGGCAGGTGCTGCTGGAGCAGCTTTTTCAATTCAATACCGTGCTGAGCATCGTGGTGGAGTTCCTGGGTGGAATCGTCTTCATCGTGCTGCTCATGCGCAAGGGGACCCAATGATCGAGGTGCGTGATCTGCTCAAGCGCCATGGCGGCACGGCAGTGCTGCAGGAGCTCAATTTCGATGTGCCCGAGCGGGCGCTGACGGCCATCATCGGGCCCAACGGGGCGGGCAAGTCCACGCTGCTGTCCCTGGTCAGCCGCCTCATGCCCATCACGGCGGGCAAGGTGCGGGTGGCCGGCCTCGACGTGGCCACCACGCCCACCGAGGCGCTGGCGCGCATCATGGCCATCCTGCGCCAGGACAACCAGAGCACGCTGCGCCTGACGGTGCGCGACCTGGTGGGCTTTGGCCGCTTTCCGCACAGCAAGGGCCGGCTGGGCCCCGAAGACCTGCGCCATGTGGACGAGGCGCTGGAGTACCTGCAGCTCACGCCGCTGGCCGAGCGATTTCTCGACGAACTGTCAGGCGGCCAGCGCCAGCGCGCCTACATCGCCATGGTGCTGTGCCAGGACACGCCCTTCATCCTGCTGGACGAGCCGCTGAACAACCTGGACATGGCCCACGCCGTCAGCATGATGGGCCTGCTGCGCCGTGCCGTCACCGAACGCGGCAAGACCGTGGTCATGGTGCTGCACGACATCAACTTCGCCTCGTGCTACGCCGACCACATCATCGCGCTCAAGGACGGCCGCCTGGCCGTGGCGGGCACGCCGGCCGAGGTGGTGCAGGACGAGGTCCTTAGCACCCTCTACGGCATCCCCGTCAGCGTGCACGAGGTCAAGGGCCGCAGGCTCTGCCATTACTTTGGTTGAACATGCGGCGTTTCGGGCTTGGCGCTTGAACCTGGCGCGGCCTGAGGCGAGGGACACCAAGCAAGGGCCTAAGCCGGCCGCGCCGCCCCGCCGCGAGGGTGTCGCCGGCTGCCCGTATGCCCCCCTCCCTCGCGAAGCGGGTAGAGAGGCGCCGTGCAACGGGGGGAAGCGGCGTAAGCCGCTCAGGGGGTGCTTTTCTTCTTCAACAGCATGGAATCGCCATAGCTGAAGAAGCGGTACTCCTGCGCAATCGCATGGCGGTACAGCGCCATCACCTGCTCGTAGCCCGCGAAGGCACTGACCAGCATCATCAGCGTGCTCTTGGGCAGGTGGAAGTTGGTGATCAGCAGATCGACCACCTGGTACTCGAAGCCGGGCGTGATGAAGATGCGCGTGTCGCCTGAGAACTGGCCTGTCTGGGCCCAGGACTCCAGCGTGCGCACCGTGGTCGTGCCCACGGCGACGACGCGGCCGCCGCGCTGGCGGCAGCGTTCCAGCGCAGCCAGCGTGGCCAGCGGGATCTCGTACCACTCGCTGTGCATCTGGTGGTCGGCCAGGTTCTCGGTCTTCACGGGCTGGAAGGTGCCGGCGCCCACGTGCAGCGTGACGCTGGCGCGCTCTATGCCGCGCTCGGCCAGGCGGGCCAGCACGGCGTCGTCAAAGTGCAGGGCGGCCGTGGGCGCGGCCACGGCGCCGGGGCGGGCCGCGAAGACGGTCTGGTAGCGCTCGCTGTCTTCGGCGGCGTCGGGGTCGTTGCCGGTGTCCTGGTGGCGCTCGATATAGGGCGGCAGCGGCAGGTGGCCGAAGCGCTCCATCAGCTCGTGCGGCGTCTCGCCGCGCGGGCCTTCGAAGCTCAGGTGGAACAGCGGGCCGTTCTCGTCGGGCCAGCGGCCGCGCAGCACGGCGTCGAAGCCGCCGCGGTTCTTGCCGCCGCACAGGTGGATGCGCGAGCCGGGCAGGGGCTTCTTGCTGACGCGCATGTGGGCCACGACATCGTTGCCTTCGAGCACGCGCTCGACCAGCAGCTCCAGCCGGCCGCCGCTGGCCTTCTCGCCGAAGATGCGCGCCTTGAGCACGCGCGTGTCGTTGAACACCAGCAGGTCGCCGGGCTGCAGCAGGTCGGGCAGCTCGTGGAAGATGCGGTCGGTGGGCGGGGTGGCATCGTCGCGGCCGTCGAGCAGGCGCGAGGCGCTGCGCTGGGCGGCAGGATGCTGGGCGATCAGGTTCTCAGGAAGCTCGAAGTCGAAATCGCTGAGCGAAAACACACGGGACAGGGAGGACATGCAGTGCTTGAGGGCCGGACATGGCCCGTTCCAAGTTCGTTGAACGGAAGTCCGCCATTGTCGCAAACCCTGGGGTCATCCCCGGAATTTCGCGGCGGTCACTTGGCCATCTGGGCCTGCGTCTGGGGCTGGCGCTCGAACTCCAGCCACAGCGTCTCCAGATCCGGGAAGTCCCAGTTCACCGGGTCCTCGCGCGCGATGATGCGGTCGTTGCCCTGGCTCTCGGACAGGTCCTCGATCTCGGGCGTGATGCGGCAGGCCTGGCGCAGCGAATAGAACACCTTGACGCGCGGCGCCAGCAGGCTGCCCGGCGAGGCATCGACCACGACGGCCAGGCGCTGCGAATGCAGGCGCACCAGCGAGCCCAGCGGATAGATGCCCACGGTCTGCACGAACTGCTCGAACAGCCGCTTGTCGAAATGGCGGGGGCTCCACTCGGCCATGCGCCGCAGCGCCTCCGAGGGCGGCCAGCCCTTCTTGTAGGGCCGGTCCGAGGTGATGGCGTCGTAGACATCGCAGATCGCCGTCATGCGCGCCAGCAGGCCGATGTCGCCCTGCTGCAGTCCGTCGGGGTAGCCGCTGCCGTCCACCTTTTCGTGGTGGTGCAGGCAGGCATCGATGACCTCGTCGTCCAGGCCCAGCGGGCGCAGCAGCTGCTCGCCATGGCGTGGGTGGGCACGCATCAGCGCCCATTCCGCATCGTCCAGCGGCCCGGGCTTGTTGAGCACGGCGACCGGGATCGCGGTCTTGCCCAGGTCGTGCATGAGACCGGCCATGCCGGCCTTGCGCAGGCTGTGGTCGTCCAGGCCCATGCGCTTGGCCAGCGCCACCATCAGCGCGCACACGGCCAGGCTGTGCATGTAGGTGTAGTCGTCGGCCGTCTTCAGCCGTGCCAGGCCGATCAGGGCGTGGGGATTGCGCGCCACGGAGGCCGTCACATCGTCCACCAGCTGCCCGGCGGCCGTGGCGTCCACGGGCCGGCCAAGCCGTGCGTCGCTGAACAGGCGGCTGAGCAATTGCTTGGCCTGCACGCAGGTCTGCGCGGCGCGGCGCAGCTCGGTGGCGGTGGAAATGGGGGCCGTGCTCTGCTCGGAGACAGGGCGGGCGCTGTCCGGGATCTGGTGGCGAAGCTCGTCCTGCGGGTCAAAGCGCAGGCAAGGCACCTGGACACCCACGTCCAGGCCCTTGCGCACGTCGATCCAGACCTCCTGGATGGAGGTGGAGCGCAGGCGCTGGAGGTCGGCCTCGGAGCGGAGCAGGAAACGGGTTCGCCAAAAAGGATGCTCCATCCAGGAGCCGCAGAACTCGTGCAGGAACATGCCCAGAGTGACATGCTGGACATTGATACGCTTCAACATGGCATTCGGTGGCGGGGTAACACTACGTAACGTCAGCGTGCATGGTAGCGGCTTCCCCAGAGACCCGGGGCCTCAAGGGTGCTTTGGGCAAGGGCATCCGGCATGAACGTGGCGTGTTGCCTACACCTGTATATTCATACACTATGCTGCATGCCCGCCCATGCCCATACGCATGCTCTGAAACAGGATAGCCCATGCCCTTGAACGTCTCCTCTGCCTTCCCAGATCTGGGGCGCGACGCCCCCGGCGGCAAGGCCGCGCGTGCCGGCAAGGGAAAGGCCGCAGGCAAGGGCGGCAAGGCAGGAGACAAGGCAGGAGACAAGCCCGCAGCGCCCGCCAAGCCCGCAGCCAGCGCCGCGCAGAAGGCGCTGCAGAAGATGGGCCTGGTGCGCGACATCGATCTGGCACTGCACCTGCCGCTGCGCTATGAGGACGAGACGCGCATCACTGCGCTGCGCAATGCCCGCGAGGGCGACACGGTGCAGATCGAGGCCACGGTGACCCACAGCGAGGTGCAACTGCGCCCGCGACGCATGCTCAAGGTCACGGTGGACGATGGCACGGCCGAGTGCGTGCTGACCTTCTTCAGCTTCTACCCCTCGCACCAGAAAACCCTGTCCGTGGGCGCGCGGCTGCGCATCCGCGGCGAGGTCAAGGGCGGCTTCTGGGGCCGGCAGATGCTGCACCCGGCGTTTCGCGCGGCGGGCGGCGACCTGCCCACGGCGCTCACGCCCGTCTATCCCACGGTGGCGGGCCTGCCCCAGGCCTACATCCGCCGCGCGGCGGTCACGGCCATGCTGCGCGCCGATCTCTCCGATACCCTGCCCCAGGGCGAGCATCCGCCCGTGGCGCAGTTCCATGGCAACGGCGGGCTGCCGCCGCTGTTCAGCCTGCGCGATGCGCTGCAGTTCCTGCACCACCCCACGCCCGATGTGGCCCTGGCCACGCTGGAAGACCATTCGCACCCGGCCTGGCAGCGCCTGAAGGCCGAGGAGCTGCTGGCCCAGCAACTGTCCCAATACGAGGCCAAGCGCGAACGCGCGCGGCTCAGGGCGCCCGTGCTGCGCGCCCAGCCCATGGACAGCGCCCAGGGCCTGGCGCGCCAGTTCCTGGACCAATTGCCCTTTGGCCTGACCGGCGCCCAGCAGCGCGTGGTGGCCGAGATCCTTGCCGACATGGAGCGCCGCATGCCCATGCACCGGCTGCTGCAGGGCGATGTGGGATCGGGCAAGACCGTGGTGGCGGCGCTGTCGGCCGTGGCCTGCATCGAGGCCGGCTGGCAGTGCGCGCTGATGGCGCCCACCGAAATCCTGGCCGAGCAGCATTTCGGCAAGCTGGTCGGCTGGCTGGAGCCGCTGCTGGCCCCGCTGGGCAAGCGCGTGGCCTGGCTGGCCGGCGCGCAGAAGAAGAAGGAACGCGCCGCCATGCTGGAGCTGGTCCACAGCGGCGAGGCGGCCCTGGTCGTGGGCACGCACGCCGTCATCCAGGACCAGGTGCAGTTCAAGAACCTGGCGCTGGCCGTCATCGACGAGCAGCACCGCTTCGGCGTGGCCCAGCGGCTGGCGCTGCGCCAGAAGCTCGCGGCCTCGGGCATGGAGCCCCATCTGCTGATGATGAGCGCCACGCCCATCCCGCGCACCCTGGCCATGAGCTACTACGCCGACCTGGATGTGTCCACCATCGACGAGCTGCCGCCGGGCCGCACGCCCATCGTCACCAAGCTCATTGCCGACAGCCGCAAGGACGAGGTCATCGAGCGCATAGGCGCCCAGGTCGCGGAAGGACGCCAGGTCTACTGGGTCTGCCCGCTGATCGAGGAAAGCGAGGCGCTGGACCTGTCCAACGCCACGGCCACCCATGCCTATCTGAGCGAGATGCTGCCCGGCGTCATGGTCGGCCTGCTGCACTCGCGCATGCCCACGGCCGAGAAGAAGGCCGTGATGGAGCTGTTCTCCGCCGGGGTCATGGGCGTGCTGGTCTCCACCACGGTGATCGAAGTGGGCGTGGACGTGCCCAACGCCTCGCTCATGGTCATCGAGCATGCGGAGCGCTTCGGCCTGTCGCAGCTGCACCAGTTGCGCGGGCGCGTGGGGCGGGGCGCGGCGGCCTCGGCCTGCGTGCTGCTGTATTCGGTGGGAGACAGCGGGCGCCTGGGCGAGACGGCCAAGGACCGGCTGCGTGCCATGGCCGAGACCAATGACGGCTTCGAGATCGCGCGGCGTGACCTGGAAATTCGCGGCCCCGGGGAATTCCTGGGCGCGCGCCAGTCCGGCGCTCCCATGCTGCGCTTCGCCGACCTGGAGCAGGACCTGATGCTGCTCGACTGGGCCCGCGAGCTGGCGCCGCGCATGCTGGAGCAGCACCCGCAACTGGCCCAGCGCCATGTGGGCCGCTGGCTGGGCGGCAAGGCCGAATTCCTCAAGGCCTGATCGGTTCGTTCCATTCCTGCCGGGTGGTTGTGTTACGTATTTTTACGTGTCCAGGCGCTGCCTGGCAGCGGCATCTTCCGCAGGCCTGCAGCCCGCGCCAGACGTGGTTTCCACGCGCGTTGTAGCCATCGAAATGGAGCGCTTCATGCCGTCCTGGCGGTGACAGCACCGTCCCGTTACGGCATTGAATATTTGTGACCTTTTGGTACATTGAGTCACAAAAAACAGGGTAGCTCCATCCGGGAGGGGATGGCCTGCCAAGCCTCCCCCACGGGGAGGACGGCCGCGATCACTCTTGTGTTGTCCCATTTTTCTGCGAATGAGGAGCTGCCAACATGAATGAAGCCGTTCAAGCGAATGAGATCGTCGAGACCTCCTGGCGCATGGGCCTGGTGGTCCTGTCCTATGGCATTGCCGTATTGGGCTCCTTCGTGGCCCTGACTGCGGCGCAGCGCATCCGGGGACGCGAGGGCATCAGCTGGCTGAACCTGCTGGCGGCGGGCACGGCGCTGGGCGGCATCGGCGTGTGGTCCATGCATTTCACGGGCATGCTGGCGCTGAACCTGGGCATGGGTTCGGGCTACTCCATGGTCGAAACCCTGCTGTCCCTGTGCGCCGCCGTTGCCGCCACCTCGGTGGCGCTGGCCTTTGTCGCGCGGCGGCCCGAAAGCGGGGCGCGCGTGCTGGGCGCGGGCACCCTGCTGGGCCTGGGCGTGGCCTTCATGCATTACCTGGGCATGTATGGCATGCGCTTTCCGGGCTTCATCGTCTGGTCCGTTCCCACCGTGCTGCTGTCCGTGGGCATCGCCGTGGCCGCGGCCAGCACCGCGCTGTGGCTGTCGTTTCGCACCAGCTCGCCGGGCATGCGTGCGCTGGCCGCCGCCGTCATGGGCGCGGCGGTCTGTTCCATGCACTACACCGGCATGGCCGCAGCGGACTTCGTATGCATTTCAGAGACACAGCGTTATGCTAGGCCGCAAGGCTTTGCCGTGATCAGCGCCCTGGACCTTCCGGTCTTTACCGTGATCGTGGCCATAGGCCTGGCTGCATTGATAGGCATGGACCAGCTCATGCAGCAACGCGACCGGATGCGCCGGCCGTTGCACTAGGTGGATAAATACAAAAAGCCGGCGGGTCGGGGAGCGCGCAGTGGTCATGCGCGGACGAGGACTGGCACAATCGAATTAGGACAAATCCTAGAACCTGTGCAGGAACTTTTGAGGGGAGCACCCTGGCAAGCGGGCCGCAAGGCCTGATTGCACAAAGGTTCCGGCACAGGTTCTTGGTGTAAGACCATCGTATTTTCCGAGGCTCCCTCCCAGACACAGCTCGCCAATGACACTTACCGAACTCAAATACATCGTGGCCGTGGCACGTGAAAAGCATTTTGGCCGCGCCGCCGAAGCCTGTTATGTGTCCCAGCCCACGTTGTCCGTGGCGATCAAGAAGCTGGAGGAGGAGCTCGATGTCAAGCTCTTCGAGCGCAGTGCCGGCGAAGTGTCGGTCACGTCGCTGGGCGAGGAGATCATCCGTCAGGCGCAAAGCGTGCTGGAGCAGGCCGCCGAGATCAAGGAAATCGCCAAGCGCGGCAAGGACCCGCTGTCCGGCGTGCTCACCCTGGGTGTGATCTACACCATCGGCCCCTACCTGCTGCCGGACCTGGTGCGCAACTCCATCATGCGCACGCCGCAGATGCCGCTGATGCTGCAGGAGAACTACACCATCAAGCTGCTGGAGATGCTGCGCACCGGCGAGATCGACTGCGCCATCGTCGCCGAGCCCTTCCCCGACACCGGCCTGGCGCTGGCTCCGCTGTACGACGAGCCCTTCATGGCCGCCGTTCCCAGCACCCATGCGCTGGCCCAGAAGGACCATGTCTCCACCAGCGATCTCAAGAACGAGACCATGCTGCTGCTGGGCTCGGGCCACTGCTTCCGCGACCATGTGCTCCAGGTCTGCCCCGAGTTCGCACGCTATGCCAGCAATGCCGAAGGCATTCGCCGCACCTTCGAAGGATCGTCGCTGGAGACCATCAAGCACATGGTGGCCGCCGGCATGGGCGTGACCCTGGTGCCGCGCCTGTCCGTGCCCGCCGACGCGCTGGAGACCACGGCGCGCCGCCGCAAGACCGACGAGCCGCACATCCGCTACCTGCCCATCCTCGAGGACGACGGCTCGGCCCCGCCGACACGCCGCGTAGTCCTGGCCTGGCGCCGCAGCTTCACGCGCTACGAGGCCATCGCCGCCCTGCGCAACGCGGTCTACGCCTGCGCCTTGCCCGGCGTCAAACGCCTGTCCTGATGACCGCACCGGCGCGCGCTCCGGGCCTGTGGGGCCGCTGCGCTTGCGTTATCGTTGCAACTGGCTCCCGGGCGACCTGCCGGGAGCATCTTCCGTTTGTACGAAGCTGAAAGGGATCCCATGGCCAAAAATGCCAGCAAAGACAAGTCCGGTGCAAAGAAGCCAGAGGCCGTGCAGGCCGACAAGGCAGTGCAGCCTGCAAAGGCCGCACTGGCCGACGTGGCACCGGCGTCCGTGCGCTCCTCCGCCATCCATATCGGCATCAGCGACAAGGACCGCGCGGCCATCGCCAAGGGCCTGTCGGCCCTGCTGGCCGACACCTACACGCTGTATCTGACCACGCACAATTTCCACTGGAACGTCACCGGCCCGATGTTCAACACGCTGCACACCATGTTCATGGGGCAGTACACGGAGCTGTGGAACGCCGTCGACCCCATCGCCGAGCGCATCCGTGCGCTGGGCCATTTCGCGCCGGGCTCCTATGCCGACTTCGGCAAGCTCACCAGCCTGGCCGACGTGCCCCACGATCCGCCCAAGGCCCTGGAGATGGTGCGCATCCTGGTTGCCGGCCACGAGGCCGTGGCCCGCACGGCGCGCAGCCTGTTCCCCCTGGCCGACAAGGCCAGCGACGAACCCACGGCCGACCTGCTGACCCAGCGCCTGACCGTCCACGAGCAGACCGCCTGGATGCTGCGCGCCCTGCTCGAAGACTGATGCTGCGCAAACCCCAGTCTTCCCGCGTACCCACCCTGGCCTGGGAGTGATGCCACCGCATGCTCTGGACCTGGATTGACGCACACGCCGCCACGGGCGGCCTGTGCCTGGTACTGGCCGCCCTGGGCGGCCTTTTTTTCTATCTGCGCCTGCCTGCCACGGCCCGGCTGCGCCACGCAGGCCTGCCCATGCCGCGGGCCGCATGGCTGGGCCTGGCTGCCGCCGGCGTGCTGGCCTTGCTGGCACTGGCCGTGATGGTGCGCGACATGCTGGGCCTGGCCCAGCCCGCAGGCTGCGCCACCTGCACCGACTGGCCGGTGCTCGACGAGGCCCTGCACCTGTGGCTGGCCGGCCATGCCACCGATGCCTGGGTGCGCCCCGTGGTCGCCTTCACCCAACTGGGCAATGTGGCCTGGATGGTGTCGCTGTCGGCCGCCGTGCTGGCGCTGCTGCTGTGGCGGCGCGACTGGCTGCATGCGGCCGCCTGGGTGGTGGCCACGGCTGGCGTGGGCCTGTGGATACGCGCCATCAAGACCAGCGTGGGCCGTCCGCGCCCCGTGGGTGGCTGGGTGCCTGAAGGCGGCTTCAGCTTCCCCAGCGGCCACAGCGCGGGCACCTTCGTGCTCTACCTGATGCTGGCCTGGCTGCTGCTGCCGTACCTGCGCCCGGCCTGGCGCTGGCCCGTGGGCCTGGCGGCCCTGGCTGTCGCCCTGGGCGTGGGCGCCAGCCGCGTGGTGCTGCGCGTGCACTATGCCAGCGATGTGCTGGCCGGCTGGCTGCTGGGCCTGGCCTGGATGGCGCTGGTGATCTGTGCCGTGGAGTGGGCGCAAACCCGCGTTGCCGGCAGGCGCTGCTGAGGCGCGCCGCCGAGCCTGCCCGCCCAGCGGCGACAATGCGGGCATTTTCGAATGTGATGCGTGCGATGGCCGGCCCACGGCCGCCATCGGCGCCCAGACGCTATGCCCACCTCCTCCTCTACGCCCATGCCTGCGCCCCGGCGCAGCAAACTGTCGCTCTATCTGGACCTGGTCCGCTTCAACCGGCCGGCCGGCTGGCTGGTCCTGGTCTGGCCCACGCTGGCCGCACTGTGGGTGGCAGCGGGCGGGTTTCCGGGTTGGCATCTGCTGGTGGTCTTCGTGCTGGGCACGGTGCTGATGCGCAGCGCCGGCTGCTGCATCAACGACATTGCCGACCGCGATTTCGACCGCCACGTCAAGCGCACCACGCAGCGGCCCATCACCTCGGGGCAGGTCTCGGTCAAGGAGGCCGCCCTGCTGGGCGCAGCCCTGGCCCTGGTCTCGCTGGGCCTGGTGCTGACCACGCGCTGGGAGGCCGTGGCCTGGTCCGTGCCCGCCGTGCTGTTCACCATCCTCTACCCGTTCACCAAGCGCTTCTTCGCCATGCCCCAGGCTTTCCTGGGCATTGCCTTCAACTTCGGCATCGTCATCGCCTTCGCCGCCGTGCAGGGCCAGGTGCCGGCCACGGCCTGGATTCTGTGGCTCGCCAACATGTTTCTGGTGCTGGCCTATGACACCGAATACGCCATGGTGGACCGCGACGACGACCTCAGGATCGGCATGAAGACCTCGGCCATCACCCTGGGCCGCTTCGACGTGGTGGCCGTCATGGGCTTTTTCGTGCTCTGCGGCCTGCTCACCGTCTGGGCGCTGGCGCCCTATGGCCTGGCCTGGCCTTTCTGGCTGGGCCTGGCCGTGGCTGCGGCCCAGGTGATCTGGCACTTCACCCTGATCCGCCACCGCACGCGCGAGGGCTGCTTCGTCGCCTTCAGCAAGAGCCACTGGATCGGTGCCAGCCTGTTCGCGGGCGTGGCGCTGGGGTTTGCGCTGCGCTGAGGGATCCGCGCTGAAAAAACAAGGGAGGCCGGTGCCTCCCTTTTGCATGGAGCCTGGGGCGCGCTGCGCCGGGCTCAGCGGCCGAATTCGGCGGCCAGCTCCTTGGCCCGTGTTTCCGCTGCCCGCATGGCGGCCACGAAATGCTCGGGCACCTGTTGCGCCTGCATGTGGGTGATGGCGGCGTGGGTGGTGCCGCCCTTGCTGGTCACGCGCTGGCGCAGCACGTCGGCGCTTTCGGTGGAGCGGGCGGCCAGTTCCGATGCGCCCTGGAAGGTGGCCACGCCCAGGCGGTAGGACTGCTCGGCCGTGAGGCCCATGTCCACGCCGGCCTGTGTCATGGCTTCGAGGAACAGGAAGACATAGGCCGGGCCCGAGCCCGACAGTGCGGTCACGGCGTCCAGGTGCGCTTCCTGGTCGACCCAGAGGAACTGGCCCGTGGTGGCAACGACCTGCTCGATGGCGCTCTTGCCTGCGGCATCGACCTGGGCGCATGCGAACAGGCCCGTCATGCCCTTGCCCACCAGGGCTGGCGTGTTGGGCATGGCGCGCACGATGCGGCCCGTGCCCAGCCACTGGGCGATGGAGTCCGTGGGAATGCCGGCGGCAACGCTCAGGTGCAGGGCCTGGGCGGTGTGCGGCGCCACGGCCTGGGCGGCTTCCTTGAAGGTCTGGGGCTTGACGGCCCAGACCACGATGCCGGCACCGTCCAGCGCGCTGGCGGCGGCCGCGGCATCGGCATGCGCCGTGATGCCGAAGTTCGTGCGCAGCGCGTCGCGCGCAGCCTCGAAGGGTTCGACGACGACGATGCGGTCTGCGGATTGGCCCTGGCCGATCAGTCCGCCGATGATGGCGCTGGCCATGTTGCCGCCACCGATGAAGGCGATGACAGGGGAGGCTGTGGAAACGGTGTTCATGCTGGTGGCGGTGGAGAAGGAAAACGAAGAGTTTAGAGCGTGTTCCCACCGTGCCAGCGCATGTCCACGCCATGGCTGGCGGCCAGGTCCAGGGGCTGTGCCGGGGCGCCGGGCCGCTGGCGCAGGGTGAGCGCGCAAGGGCCCTCTCCGCGCGTGGCAAGGCGCTGGCGTAGTGCGTCGGAGGCCGCCAGTGCCCGCGCGCCTTGCAGCAGCAGATCGAACCCCGACAATGCCAGCCGCGCGCCCTGGTCGTCCAGCCTCTGCAGCGGCACTGGGCCCAGCAGCGCCCGGTAGCGGTCCAGGCTGGCGTCCAGATCGTGCACGGCGACGGTCAGCGAGGCCACGCCCAGCGCGCCGTTGGGATGCTCGCGCACGCTGCCCTCGGGCACGCGCAGGGCGCGCGGCGTGACGTCGCCGCACAGGAAGGGCAGGTCGGGCGTGGCGTGGCGCGCCGTCTGCCACAGCAGTTGCGCGCCATCGGGGCGCACGCGGCCTCCGTCCACGGGGCCGACCAGGGTATCCAGCCCCCGCCCGCGCGCCTCGGCCAGGGCCTGGGCGGTGCTTTGGGGCAGCAGGGCGAAGTCCACCAGCCCCTCGCCATGGTCGCGCAGCGTGCGGTACCAGCGCTCTTCGGGCGCCGGGGCGGTCCAGGCAATGATCTCCAGGTAGGCGCCGTCGGCAAACACGACCAGTGCGTTGTGCGAGGTGCGGCCCGGATGGCGGCCGCCGATGGCGACCTGGAAGCCCAGCGCGCGGTAGTCCGCCACGGCGGCATCGAGGTCCTGCACGGCGATGACGATGTGGTCCAGCGGAAGTGCCATGAATGCTCCTGTGTGGTGTAAGGGGTGCCGTCCGGATTCTCAGTCTTCGAGCTGGACCTTGTTGTCGCGCACGAAGCGGCCCCAGCGCTCATATTCCTGGCGCACCCAGCGGTCGAGGGCGGGTCCGTCCGTGGCCATGACTTCAAAGCCCGACTGCATGAGCTTGCTGCGGATGTCGGGCGTGTTCAGCGTGGCCTGGAAGTCTTCGGTGAGCTTGTGCACCGTGGCTGCCGGCGTGGCGGAAGGTGCGAAAACGCCGATCCACGAGTAGGCCTCGAAGCCCGGGAAGCCTGACTCGGCCACGGTGGGCACGTCGGGCAGCTCGGGCAGGCGCTTGAGGCCGGTCACGGCCAGCGGCTTGATCTTGCCCGCCGAAATCTGGCCGCGCAGCGCCGCATAGCTGAGCAGGGTGAGGTCGGACACATTGCCGAGCACGGCCTGCACGGCCGGGCCGCCGCCGCCGTAGGGCACGTGCAGCACGTAGGTGCCCGAGCGGCGCTTGATGTCCTCCATCACCAGGTGGTTCATGGACCCCAGGCCGGTCGATGCGTAGCTGTATTTGCCCGGGTTGCGGCGCGCCAGCTCCAGGAAGCCGGCCAGGTCCCTGGCGGGCACCGAGGCCGAGGCGCCGATCACCAGCGGGAAGCGCAGCGCCAGCGACACGCCCGTGAAGTCCTTGAAGGTGTCGTAGGGCAGCCGGGACTTGGCGATGGGATTGATGGCATGGGTGTCGAAGCTGAACAGCAGGGTGTTGCCGTCCGGGGCGGACTTGGCCACGTACTGGGTGGCGATCTGGCTGGCGGCGCCGGGGCGGTTCTCCACGATCACCGGGCGCCCGGCCACCTCGCCCAGGCGCGGCTGCAGTATGCGGGCGGCGATGTCGGTGCTGCCCCCCGGCGGGAAGGTGATGACCAGCTTGAGCGGGGCGGCGCCCTGCGCGGATGCCGTGCCGGCCGGCCCCAGCAGGCATGCGGCGGCCGTGGCCAGCAGCAGCTGGCGGCGTGAGGGTGGATGGGGCATGGGAAGGCTCCTTTTCAAGCGCATTGGCGGGCAGGAAATCGGGAATCTGTGCGTGGGGCTGGCGTCAACCCATCCACTGGCTCACCGGCACGGCCGTGTCCTGGAGCTCTTGCGAGATCACATCCACCAGCGCCGGGCCGTCGTGCATCAGCGCGGCCTTGAGCGCGGCTTCGAGATCTGCCGGGTCATGCACCTGCCAGGCCTTGACGCCGAAGGCCTCGGCCACGCGGGCATGGTGGGTGCGGTTGAAGTCGACTGAAAAGTAGCGTTCATCGTAGCCGGACTTCTGGCTGGCCTTGATCCAGCCGAACACGCTGTTGGAGAACACGATCATCTTCAGCGGCACGTTGCGGCGCACGATGGTTTCCAGCTCGCCACAGGTGAAGCCGAAGCTGCCGTCGCCCATGACCGCGACCACCACGGAATCGGGCTGGCCGATGGCGGCGCCAAAGCCGGCGGACATGGCAAAGCCCAGCGCCCCGTGCGCGCGGTTGGTGATGAAGTGCCGGCCGGCCTGGGGCGCGTCGAAATAGGCCGTGAAGTAGGGGCAGGGCGTGCCGGGGTCGGCCACCACGATGGCGCGCGCGGGCAGCAGACGGTTGAGCGTGTCCACCACGCGCTCGGGCTTGATGGGGCGCTCCAGCGAGGCGGCCAGCGGCGCGAAGAAGGCCTGCTTGGCGGCGCGCGCGGTGGCCGCCAGCGCGGCGCCGTCTGCGGCATCGGCGGGGCGGCGGGCGATGCGCTGCTGCACGGCCGCGTGCAGCGCCTGCAGGCCCAGCAGGGCGTCGCCCACCAGGGCCACGTCGGTGCGGTAGTTGGTGCCTATGGTCATGGCGTCCACGTCCAGGTGGACGATCGTCACCTTGCGCGAGGGCATCTGCCAGTGCTCGGTGGTGGTGGAGCCGGCCCGGGCGCCGATGAACATCACCAGGTCCGCCTGCGCCACCACGGCGCGCGTGGCCTCGACGCCGCCATTGGTGCCCACCACGCCGGCATTGAGCGGATGGCTGCCCGCCAGGCTGCCCTGGCCGCTGACGCTGGAGCACACGGGCGCATTGAGCAAGGTGGCCAGCGCATCCAGTGCGGCGCTGGCGCCTGCGATGAGCACGCCGCCGCCGCAGATCAGCACGGGGCAGCGGGCCGCCACCAGGCGGTCGGCAGCCTCGGCCACGGCCGCCGGATCGGGCGCGGACCGGTAGGCCGGATAGTGGTCATGCCCTGGCTGGGCCCAGACATCGGCCGGATCCAGCGTGTGCTTTTGCACGTCATAGGGCAGGCAGATATGGGTGGCGCCGGGCCGGCCCGTGGTCATGGCGCGAAAGGCGCTGCGCACGGCGTGCGGAATCTGGTCCACGCGGTCGATGGTGGTATTCCACTTGGTCAGGGGCCTGTACAGCGCCTGCTGGTCGAGTTCGGTCAGCGGGAACTTGCCGCGCGCGCCCACGGAAACGTCCGAGGTGATGCCCAGCACGGGCACCGAGGACTCATTGGCCTCGGCCAGGCCGGGCAGCAGGTAGGTGGCGCCGCCGCCGCTGGGGCCTTCGCACACGCCCACCTTGCCGGTGACGCGCGCATAGGCGTCGGCCATGTAGCCGGCGCTGCGCTCGTCCCGCGTGAGGATGTGGTCCATGCCGTGGTCCAGCCGCGCCATGGCGTCGTAGAAGGGCAGGCTGGTGTCGCCGCACAGGCCGAAGATGTGCTTGACGCCATTGAGCTGCAGCATGCGGACCATGGCGTCGGCGCCATTGAAAGCGGTGGTCATGTCGGGAGTCTCCAGGCAGGTTGGGTGACGGGATTTTTAAGAATCCATTTCAGTATACTTAAAAGAATGCGCAGCGCCAAAGGGCACAATGGCGCCATGAAAATCTCCAACATCCGCCATGAACGGGGCTCCAGCGTCTACAGCACGCTGCGTGACATGGCCATCTCCTACGAATTCAAGCCAGGCGAGCGCCTGAGCGAGAGCGAACTGGCCCTGCGCCTGGGCGTGAGCCGCACGCCCGTGCGCGAGGCACTGACGCGGCTGGTGGCCGATGGCTTTTTGCTGCCGGCCAGCCGCGGCTACATGCGGCGCGAGCTGGACGTGAAGGAGTCGCTGGACCTGTACGAGGCCCGCGTGGCCGTGGAGCGCGAATGCGTGCGGCTGGCCGTGGAGCGCGCCACCGATGCCCAGCTCGACGAGGCCCTGGCCTACCTGGAGCAGAGCCAGCGCGTGGCCTCCGACACGCCGATCCGGCAGCTGGTGGACCTGGACGAGGGATTCCACCTGCGCATTGCCGACATGGCCGGCAACGCCGAGCTGCGGCGCATGCTGGCGAGCCTGAACGAGCGCATCCGCTTCATCCGCTGGATCGACATGGAGAGCGTGGGCCGGGACTCCACCCAGCACGAGCACCTGGAAATCCTGCGGGCCCTGCGCGCGCGCGACGCCCAAGCCAGCGAACGCCTGATGGCCGAGCACATCGGCCTGCGGCGCGAGCAGATCGTGGAGGCCATTGCGCGCGGGCTGACGCGCATCTACCTGCCGCAGGAGCAGGTGCAGGCCACGCCCTGAAGCGCCTTCAGGGTGCGCAGGGCGGCGAGGGCCGGTAGGCGGTGATCAGGATCTGGTTGGCCTGCGCCGGGTTGAAGTTGTCGTCACTGGCGAACACCAGCACGCGCGTGCCATCGGGCAGCGGCGGGCCCCAGGACATGGCTTCCATGTTGTCCAGCCGGCCGGGCTGAACCGTGGACAGGTCGGCAATCAGCTGCTTGGCTGCCACCTGCGGCGGGTTGCGCATGAAGCTGTCCATGGCCAGCGTATCGGGCGCTTGCAGGTCGATGCGGTACAGCCGCGCGCCAAAGCCGTGGCCTGGACTGTAGGAGCGCTCCAGCACCAGCAGGTGGCCGGGGCCGTCCAGCAGGATCTCGCTGATGCCGTTGACCTCGCGCTGGGGCAGGGCCCAGCTGGCGGCCGGCACGGCATCGGGCTGGTAGGCGATCTGGCGCAGCAGCCGGCCGTCGTCCAGGCTGACCAGGCTGATGCGCACGGGCGAGCCTGCCGTGGCGGCGCTGGCGCGCGGGCCGTCCTGGCGCAGCGGCGCCTCCAGGGCCAGCCAGGCCTGTTGGCCGTCCGGCGTGACGGCCAGCCCTTCGAAGCCGAAATTCGAGCGCAGGCCCGGCACGCCGGCCTCGTCCTTGAATGCGTAGAACCACCGCGCGATCTGGCGGCCCGTGGCGTCGGTCCTCACCAGCGAGGTGCCAAAGCCCCGGCCCGGGTCGCCTTCATCGGTCCACAGCAGGCCGCCGTCCGGCAGCAGGCGGATGGCTTCGGGGTCGGGCACGGGCTGGGTGGCGGGCGCGGCATGGCGCGGGCGCAGCCAGCGGCCCTCGGCATCCAGTAGCGGATGCACTTCGGTGACCTGCGCCTGCCAGGGGTTGGGGCCGGCGCGCTGGCCGGCGTCCAACTGCTCTATGCGCAGGCGCATCCAGCGCGCGGGGCCGTGCGCCGAGCGGTCATCGCTGATGGCCACGTAGTCGCCGTGCCGGGCGTCGTAGTCCAGTCCCGAGATGCCGCCGGTGGTGGCGCCATGGATGGGCTCCTCGCGCGCAATCGTGGTGCTGCCCAGCCATTGCAGGCGCGCGCATGCCGTGGGCTGCGGGGCCGGCAGGGCCTGGGGCGGCGCGGCGCAGCCGGCCAGCAGCAGGCCGGAAAGCACCAGGCTGGCCGCCTTGAACAAGGCCGTGAGCCCGTTGTCAGGCCGCCAGCGCTGTCTGGGCCACCGCATGCTCCCAGCGCGCCATCAGCTCGTCGGCGCGGTGCTTGTCCAGCGTGGGCACGAAGCGGCGCTCGGCCTTCCACAGCGCCGACAGTTCCTCGGTGCTCTGGTACACGCCCGAGGACAGGCCCGCCAGGTAGGCAGCGCCCAGGGCCGTGGTCTCCACGCAGGCCGGGCGCACGACGGGAATGCCCAGCAGGTCGGCCTGGAACTGCATGAGCAGGTTGTTGACGCAGGCGCCGCCGTCCACGCGCAGTTCGCTGACCGGCGCGCCGCCGCTGGCCACCGCGTCGCGGCTCATGGCCAGCAGCAGGGCGGCGCTCTGGAAGGCAATGGATTCAAGCGCGGCCCGCGCGATGTGGGCGATGGTGGTGCCGCGCGTCAGGCCCGTGATGGTGCCGCGCGCATCGGGCTTCCAGTACGGTGCGCCCAGTCCGGTGAAGGCCGGCACCATCATCACGCCGCCCGAATCGGGCACGCTCTCGGCCAGTTGCTGCACCTGGCCGCTGTGCTCGATGGCGCGCAGCCCGTCGCGCAGCCACTGGACCACGGCGCCGCCCACGAAGACGCTGCCTTCCAGCGCATAGGCCGGCGCAGCGGTGGGCTGTGCCGCAGCGGTGGTCAGCAGGCCGTTGGCGGAGGTCTGGAACACGCCGCCCGTGTGCATGAGCATGAAGCAGCCCGTGCCATAGGTGTTCTTGGCCATGCCGGCCGAAAAGCAGGCCTGGCCGAAGAGAGCGCTTTGCTGGTCGCCGGCCACACCGCCGATGGCGATCTCGCCGCCCAGCACCTCGGCTGCCGTGCGGCCGAAATCGGCGGCGGAAGGCAGCACCTCGGGCATCAGCGCGCGCGGAATCTCCAGCAGCGCCAGCAGATCGTCGTCCCACTGGTTGGTGTGGACGTTGAACAGCATGGTGCGGCTGGCGTTGGAGACGTCGGTCACATGGCGGCGCCCGCCCGTGAGCTGCCAGATCAGCCAGCTGTCCACGGTGCCGAAGGCCAGTTCGCCGCGCTCGGCGGCGGCGCGTGCGCCGTTGACGTTGTCCAGGATCCAGCGCAGCTTGGTGCCCGAGAAATAGGCGTCGATCAGCAGGCCGGTCTTGCGCTGGATGGTGTCGGCATGGCCGGCCTCGCGCAGCTGGGCGCACAGCGGCTCGGCGCGGCGGTCCTGCCAGACGATGGCGTGGTGTATGGGCTGGCCCGTGGCGCGGTTCCAGACCACGGTGGTCTCGCGCTGGTTGGTGATGCCCAGGGCACGGATGTCGGCTGCCGCCAGCCCGGCCTTGGCCAGGGCCTCGCGCGCCGTGGCCAGCTGGGTGCGCCAGATCTCGCGCGGATCGTGCTCGACCCAGCCGGGCTGGGGATAGATCTGCGGCAGCTCCAGCTGGGCCGAGGCCACGATGCGGCCCTGGGTGTCGAAGACGATGCTGCGCGAGCTGGAAGTGCCCTGGTCCAGGGCAAGCAGATAGGTCATGGTGCGGTATCCAGGAAAAGCAGGGCCGGTGCGCGTGTCCTGTGCGGGCGGTGGCGCAGCGGCTGCGGAAAACTTATTGCGCCACCACGCATTGCACTTCTGCTTCGCGCAGAAGGGCATCGAACGGGGCGGGGGGCGCGGTATCGGTGAACAGGCGGTCAATCTGGTCCAGGCGTGCCAGCTCCACCATGGCCTGGCGGTGGAACTTGCTGTGGTCTGCGGCCAGCCAGACCTCGCGCGACTGGGCAATGATGGTCTGGGCCACCTTGACTTCGCGCATATCGAAGTCGCGCAGGCTGCCATCGGGCTCGATGGCCGAGATGCCGATCAGGGCGATGTCCACCTTGAACTGGCGGATGAAGTCCACGGCCGCCTCGCCCACGATGCCCCGGTCGCGTGTGCGCACCACGCCGCCGGCCACGATGACTTCGCAGTCCGCGTTGGAGCTGAGGATGGCCGCCACGTTGAGGTTGTTGGTGATCACGCGCAGGCCCCGGTGCTTGAGCAGGGCCTGGGCCACGGCCTCGGTGGTGGTGCCGATGTTCAGGATCAGCGAGCAGCCGTTGGGAATGGCCTCGGCCACGGCACGCGCAATGCGCGACTTGCCTTCGGCATGCAGCACCTGGCGCTGGGTGTGGCCCAGGTTCTCCACCGTGGCGCTGGGCACGCGCACGCCGCCGTGAAAGCGCACCATCAGGCCCGCATCGGCCAGCTTCTGTATGTCGCGGCGCACGGTCTGCAGGGTCACGCCCAGGATCTCGGCCAGCTGCTCCACCGAAGTGGACTGGCGGCTGCGCACTTCGTCGAGCAGCTGTAGTTGTCGGGGATTGGTGTTCACGGCGGCGATTCCAGATCTGGTGCGTTCTCAGGCAAACAAGGCGGGGCGACCGGTTTATAGCGCATTTGCCCCTGGCCGGCCGTGGGTTGGGGAACTTTAAAACGAAGAAAAAAGAACAGCACCTAGGGTATGTGTTGATGGGCTGCGATCTGGAAAGAACAAAAATGATCACGTTCTTGCTTTCGGATGGCGCGCAATCGCCGCCTTGAGCGAGATGTTTCTCCTTGTTCAATCGCTGCCCCCGAGGCGGCCTCGTCAGTGAGGGCGGTCGTGGAACTGGTGTTGGAGAGAATCAGCAAACGCGTGGGCGGCCAGACCTGGCTGCACCCCATGCACCTTGAACTGGAAAGTGGCGCGGTGACCGTGCTGCTGGGTGCCACGCAGGCCGGCAAGACCAGCCTGATGCGCATCATGGCCGGCCTGGACGTGCCCACCGAAGGCCGTGTGCGCGCCGATGGCGTCGATGTGACCGGCATGCCCGTGCGCGAGCGCAACGTGGCCATGGTCTACCAGCAATTCATCAACTATCCCTCGCTCACGGTGGCGGACAACATCGCCTCGCCGCTCAAGCTGCGCGGCGACCGCGACGTGGCGCAGCGCGTGCGCGCCCTGGCCGAGCGGTTGCACATCGAGATGTTCCTGGACCGCTACCCGGCCGAGCTGTCGGGCGGCCAGCAGCAGCGCGTGGCGCTGGCGCGCGCCCTGGCCAAGGGCGCTCCGCTGATGCTGCTGGACGAGCCCCTGGTCAACCTCGACTACAAGCTGCGCGAGGAACTGCGCGAGGAACTGACCCAACTGTTCGCCACAGGCGACTCCACCGTGGTCTATGCCACCACCGAGCCCGGCGAGGCCCTGCTGCTGGGTGGCTACACGGCTGTGCTGCATGAGGGCGAACTGCTGCAGTACGGCCCCACGGCCGAGGTCTTCCATCAGCCGAATTCGCTGCGCGTGGCGCGCGCCTTCAGCGATCCGCCCATGAACCTGATCGCGGCCAGTGCCGTGGAGGGCGGGCTGCAACTGCCGGGCGGCGCGCGGCTGCCCGTGGCGCTGCCTGCGGACCTGGCCGTGTCCGGCCCACTGACCCTGGGCCTGCGCGCCAGCGCCCTGCGCCTGCAGTCCCGACCCGGCGATCTGGCACTGCAGGGTGTGGTGGAGCTGGCCGAGATTTCGGGCTCCGACACCTTCGTGCATGCCACCACGCCCTGGGGCGAGCTGGTGGCTCAGGTCACGGGCGTGCACCATCTGGACCTGGGCAGCGCGGTCCCGCTGCACCTGGATCCGGCCCATGCCTACGTGTTCGGCACGGACGGCGCGCTGCTGCTGGCGCCGGCGCGGCCCGGAGGACGATGAGATGGCCCGCATAGAACTCGATCTGGCCCACTCCTACAAGCCGAACCCGCAGCAGGACAGCGACTATGCGCTGCTGCCGCTGAGCATGGTCTTCGAGGACGGCGGCGCCTACGCGCTGCTGGGTCCCTCGGGCTGCGGCAAGACCACCATGCTCAACATCATGTCGGGCCTGCTGGTCCCCTCGCAGGGCAAGGTGCTGTTCGACGGCCGCGACATGACGCGCGCCACGCCCCAGGAACGCAACATCGCCCAGGTGTTCCAGTTCCCGGTGATCTACGACACCATGACCGTGGCCGAGAACCTGGCCTTTCCGCTGAAGAACCGCCGCATGCCCGAGGAGCGCATCCGCGCGCGGGTCGGCCAGATCGCCGAGATGCTGGAGATGAGCGGCCAGCTCGACCAGCGCGCGGCCGGCCTGTCGGCCGATGCCAAGCAGAAGATCTCGCTGGGCCGGGGCCTGGTGCGGCCCGATGTGTCGGCCGTGCTGTTCGACGAGCCACTCACGGTGATCGACCCCCAGCTCAAGTGGCAGCTGCGCCGCAAGCTCAAGCAGATCCACCATGAACTGCGGCTCACGCTGATCTATGTGACGCACGACCAGGTGGAGGCCCTGACCTTTGCCGAGCACGTTGTGGTCATGACGCGCGGGCGCGCCGTGCAGGTGGGCACGCCCGCCCAGCTTTTCGAGCGGCCCAGCCACGCCTTCGTCGGCCACTTCATCGGCTCGCCGGGCATGAACTTCGTGCCGCTGCAGCAGGACGGCGGCCGGCTGCTGGCCGAGGGCCAGTACCTGCCCCTGCCCGAAGCGCTGGCCGGCGTTGCGCCCGGCCTGCCCCTGAGCCTGGGCATACGCCCTGAGTACCTGGCACTGGCCTCGGCCGACGCGCCCGGCGCCGTGGCCTGCACGGTGGAGCGCGTGCAGGACGTGGGCACGCACCAGTTGCTGGTGGCGCGCCTGGGCGAGCGGCTGCTCAAGCTGCGCTGCGGCGCCGATGCCGCGCTGCCGGCCGTGGGCGAGACCGTCTGGGTGCAATTGCAGGGCCCCCACACCTGCTACTACGTCAACGAGGAGCTGCAGGCATGAGCCAGACCGTCAAGCCCGTCAACCAGAAAGCCTGGCTGCTGATCCTGCCGGTCATCATCTGCGTGGCCTTCTCGGCCATCATCCCGCTGATGACGGTGGTGAACTACTCGGTGCAGGACATCATCAGTCCCGACCGGCGCGTGTTCGTGGGCACGGAGTGGTTTGCCCAGGTCATGCGCGACGAGGAACTGCACTCGGCCCTGCTGCGCCAGATCGGTTTTTCGCTGGCCGTGCTGCTGGTGGAGATCCCGCTGGGTATTGCGCTGGCCCTGTCCATGCCGGCCCAGGGCTGGAAGGCCTCGGCCGTGCTGGTCGTGGTCTCGCTGTCGCTGCTGATTCCGTGGAACGTGGTCGGCACCATCTGGCAGATCTACGGCCGCGCCGATATCGGCCTGCTGGGCGCGGCGCTCAACGCGCTGGGCGTGGACTACAACTACACGGGCAATGCCACCCATGCCTGGCTCACCGTGCTGGTCATGGATGTCTGGCACTGGACGCCGCTGGTGGCCCTGCTGTGCTACGCGGGCCTGCGCTCCATTCCCGACGCCTACTACCAGGCCGCGCGCATCGACGGTGCCAGCAAGTTCGCGGTGTTCCGCTACATCCAGCTGCCCAAGATGCGCGGCGTGCTGATGATCGCCGTGCTGCTGCGCTTCATGGACAGCTTCATGATCTACACCGAGCCCTTCGTGCTCACGGGCGGCGGGCCCGGCAATGCGACCACCTTCCTGTCGCAGTACCTGACGCAAAAGGCCGTGGGCCAGTTCGACCTCGGGCCGGCGGCTGCCTTCTCGCTGATCTATTTCCTCATCATCCTGCTGCTGTGCTTCATCCTCTACAACTGGATGCAGCGCGTGGGCACGGCAGACAAGGAAGGGGCAAGAGAATGACCCCCACGCTCCCTTCGTTCACTGCCCCCGAGGGGGCTCGGCCTCCCTTGGGGCGGCCCTGCGGGAGGCCGGACATGACTGAAGACCGTCGTTTCCACAAGCGCACGCTGTTCCTCGTCGCCTACCTGCTGTTCGCCGTGCTGCCCATCTACTGGATGGTCAACATGAGCTTCAAGACCAACGAGGAGATCCTGTCGAGCTTCTCGCTGTGGCCCCAGCATTTCACCTGGGCCAACTACCAAACCATCTTCACCGACGCCTCCTGGTACTCGGGCTACATCAACAGCCTGATCTACGTGGCCATCAACACCGTGATCTCGCTCACGGTGGCGCTGCCGGCGGCCTATGCGTTCTCGCGCTACCAGTTCCTGGGCGACAAGCATGTGTTCTTCTGGCTGCTGACCAACCGCATGACGCCGCCGGCCGTCTTCCTGCTGCCCTTCTTCCAGCTCTACACCACGGTGGGCCTGATGGACACGCACATCGCCGTGGCCCTGGCCCACCTGCTGTTCAACGTGCCGCTGGCCGTCTGGATCCTGGAGGGCTTCATGAGCGGCATCCCGCGCGAGATCGACGAGACGGCCTATATCGACGGCTACTCCTTCCCGCGCTTTTTCCTCACCATCTTCCTGCCGCTGATCAAGGCCGGCGTGGGCGTGGCGGCCTTCTTCTGCTTCATGTTCAGCTGGGTGGAGCTGCTGCTGGCGCGCACGCTGACCAGCGTGAACGCCAAGCCCATCGTGGCGACCATGACGCGCACCGTCTCGGCCTCGGGCATGGACTGGGCGACGCTGGCGGCGGCCGGCGTGCTGACCATCGTGCCGGGCGCCATCGTGATCTGGTTCGTGCGGCATTACATCGCCAAGGGGTTCGCAATGGGGAGGGTTTGAGGCACCCCCTGAGCGGCTTACGCCGCTTCCCCCTCTCTACCCGCTTGCGCGGGGGAGGGGGACGACACCCTCGGGGCGGGGCGGCGCGGCCGGCGTAGGCCCTTCCTCGGTGTCCCTGGGCTGGGCTCTGCCGGTTTCGAAAAGCTGCGGTATTGATGCTGGATTTCTGAAAGGACTCGTCAATGTTTTCCTGGATGGCCTGGACGCTGCCGGTGGCGGTGTTCTTCAGTTGCATCGTGCTGATGCTGGTGGGCATGACGCTGTGGGAGCTGCGCAGCCCGACCGTGATGCGCAAGGGCTGGCTGCCGATGGCGACGACGCGCGGGGACCGGCTGTTCATCGGGTTGCTGCTGGCGGCCTATGTCAATCTGGCCTGGGTGGGCCTGGGCGAGAGGATGGTGCAGTGGTTCTCGCTGGAGGCCGAGCCTTCGGTGTGGATCAGCCTGGTGCTGTCCATGCTCGTGCTGGCCGTCGTGATGCGCAAAGGCTGATCACTTCATTCCATTTATCGACAGCCGGGCCCGAAGCTCCCCCGGGGCCCGCTGGTGCATGTGCATGTCGGGGAGACAGCAAGAATCTAGGAGACGGCAGATGAAACAACGACTTCATACCATCGCCCTCGCGGCGGCCCTGCTGGCGGCGGGGCAGGCGTCCTGGGCCGGAGAGGCGGAAGCCAAGAAGTGGATCGACGCGGAGTTCCAGCCCAGCACGCTGTCCAAGGACCAGCAGATGGCCGAGATGAAGTGGTTCATCGAGGCGGCCAAGAAGCTGCAGGCCAAGGGCGTCAAGGAGATCGCCGTGGTCTCCGAGACCATCACCACGCACGAGTACGAGAGCAAGACGCTGGCCAAGGCCTTCACCGAGATCACGGGCATCACCGTCAAGCACGACCTGATCCAGGAAGGCGACGTGGTCGAGAAGCTGCAGACCTCGATGCAGTCGGGCAAGTCCATCTATGACGGCTGGATCTCCGACTCCGACCTGATCGGCACGCACTACCGCTACGGCCGCATCATGAGCCTGACCGACTACATGGCCGGCGCCGGCAAGGACTTCACCAATCCGGGCCTGGACATCAAGGACTTCATCGGCACCAGCTTCACCACCGCGCCCGACGGCAAGCTCTACCAGCTGCCAGACCAGCAGTTCGCCAACCTCTACTGGTTCCGCGCCGACCTCTTCGAGCGCAAGGACCTCAAGGACAAGTTCAAGGCCAAGTACGGCTACGAGCTGGGCGTGCCGCTGAACTGGAGCGCCTACGAGGACATCGCCGAGTTCTTCACCAACGACGTCAAGCAGATCGACGGCAAGCCCATCTACGGCCACATGGACTACGGCAAGAAGGACCCGTCGCTGGGCTGGCGCTTCACCGATGCCTGGCTGTCCATGGCCGGCGCGGCCGACAAGGGCATTCCCAACGGCATGCCCGTCGATGAATGGGGCATCCGCGTGGCCGACGACAAGTGCACGCCCGTGGGCGCATCGGTCTCGCGCGGGGGCGCCACCAACTCGCCGGCCGCCGTGTTCGCGCTCACCAAGTACGTGGACTGGATGAAGAAATACGCGCCCAAGGAAGCCATGGGCATGACCTTCGGCGAGTCCGGCCCCGTGCCGGCCCAGGGCCATATCGCGCAGCAGATCTTCTGGTACACCGCCTTCACGGCCGACATGACCAAGCCCGGCCTGCCCGTGGTCAATGCCGACGGCACGCCCAAATGGCGCATGGCGCCCGGCCCCAACGGCCCGTACTGGAAGGACGGCATGCAAAACGGCTACCAGGACGTGGGCAGCTGGACCTTCTTCAAGGACCATGACGCCAACCGCACGGCCGCCGCCTGGCTCTACGCGCAGTTCGTCACCGCCAAGACCACCAGCCTCAAGAAGACCATCGTCGGCCTGACGCCCATCCGCGAAAGCGACATCCGCTCCAAGGCCATGACGGACATGGCGCCCAAGCTCGGCGGCCTGGTCGAGTTCTACCGCAGCCCCGCCCGCGTGGCCTGGACGCCCACCGGCAACAACGTGCCCGACTACCCCAAGCTGGCCCAGCTGTGGTGGAAGAACGTGGCCCAGGCCGTCACCGGCGAGAAGACGCCCCAGGGCGCCATGGACAACCTGGCCGAGGAAATGGACCAGGTCATGTCCCGCCTGCAGCGTGCCGGCATGGCGCACTGCGCGCCCAAGCTCAACCCCAAGGGCGACCCGGCCAAGTGGCTCAGCGACAAGCAGGCGCCGTGGAAGAAGCTGGCCAATGAAAAGCCCAAGGGCGAGACGATTGCGTATGACACGCTGCTCAATGCCTGGAAAAACGGCAAGGTGCGTTAGCACCCCCTGAGGCGCTTGCGCGCCTTCCCCCTCTCTACTTGCTTCGCAAGGGAGGGGGACGACGCCCTCGCCGCGAGGCGGCTCTTGCTCGGCGTCCCTGAGTTGGGCCGCGTCGGCTTTGGGCGCAATACCCTGCGCTGGCACCAAAGTCCATCGTTGGGCGTCCTGGGTCGCCAAAACACGAAACGAAAGATAGCGAAGAAAAAAATACAAAAACGAGCGAAAATAGCGGAAACCCGATTCCGTCCCCTTCGCATTGGGCGCAGGCGTGGCGTCCCGGGTGCTGACATGGCGGCTACATGGCGCCCTGTTAACTTGCCCCACATTCCTTCGTCGAAGATCCATGTCCCTCGCTGCTTCCCCTCTGCCCACCGGCCGCGCCGCCCTGCTGGAACGCCTGGCCCAGCCTGAAACCTACGATCTGGCCATCATCGGCGGCGGTGCCACCGGCCTGGGCGTGGCCCTGGACGCGGCGGCGCGCGGGTTCAAGGTCGTGCTGGTGGAGTCGCATGACTTTGCCAAGGGCACGTCCTCGCGTGCAACCAAGCTGGTCCATGGTGGCGTGCGTTACCTGGCCCAGGGCAACATCGCCCTGGTGCGCGAAGCGCTGCATGAGCGCACCACGCTGCTGCACAACGCACCCCACCTGGCGCAGCCGCTGGCCTTTGTCATGCCGTCCTACAAGCTGCTGGACACGCCGTTCTACGGCATCGGCCTCAAGATGTATGACGCGCTGGCCGGCAAGGCAGGCCTGGGCGCCACCGAATTCCTCTCGCGCTCCAGCACCGTCAAGTGTTTGCCCACCGTGCGCCAGCAAGGCCTCAAGGGCGGCGTCAAATACTGGGACGGCCAGTTCGACGATGCCCGCCTGGCGCTGGCGCTGGCACGCACGGCCGCCGCCAAGGGCGCGCTGCTGGTCAACTACTGCCCCGCGCTTGAACTGCTGCATGAAGGCGGCAAGGTCGCCGGCCTGGTCTGCGAAGACACGGAATCGGGCCGGCGCTTCACGCTGCGCGCCAAGTGCGTGGTCAACGCCACCGGCCCCTGGGTGGACCTGTTCCGCCAGCAGGACGCCGAGGCCCAGGGCCGTCCCGTCAAGCCCATGGTCGCGCCCAGCCAGGGCGTGCACGTGGTGGTGGACCGCGACTTCCTGCCCAGCGACCACGCCCTGCTCGTGCCCAAGACGGCCGATGGCCGCGTGCTCTTTGCCGTGCCCTGGCTGGGCAAGGTCATCCTGGGCACCACCGACACCCCGCGCAACGACCTGGCACGCGAGCCCCTGCCGTTCCCCGAGGAGCTGGACTTCATCCTCACCGAGGCCGGACGCTACCTCACGCGCCAGCCCACGCTGGCCGACGTGCGCAGCATGTGGGTCGGCCTGCGCCCGCTGGTCAAGCCCCAGGACGATGACGGCGAGAACACCAAGAAGATCAGCCGCGAGCACACGGTCATGTCCAGCCGCACCGGCCTGGTCACCGTCACGGGCGGCAAATGGACCACCTACCGTGCCATGGCCGAAGACGTGCTCTCCGAATGCTTTGCCATCGGCCGCCTGCCGCACCGCCCCGGCGGCGTCACGGCCCGCCTGCCGCTGGCCGGCGCCCCGGCCGAGTCCGCCGTGCACCACCGCATGAACCAGGTCCAGGGCCTGCACTCCTATGGCACGGAAGCCTCGGCGGTGGAGGCGTTGCCGGGCAACGACGAATGGCTGGCAGACGGCCTGAACGAAGCCATGGTGCGCTTTGCCGCGCGCTTCGAGTACGCGCGCACCGTGGAAGACGTGCTGGCGCGCCGCAGCCGCCTGCTGTTCCTCGATGCGCGCAAGGCCGCCGAGGTGGCGCCGCGCGTGGCAGCCATCCTCCAGGAGGAGCTGGGGCAGGACGCCGGCCTGGCGGACTTCATGCCGCTGGCGGCCCAGTACCTGCCGGCCTGATTGCGGCTGAAGTCCCTCTCAAGCAAAACGCCCTGCACTGCAGGGCGTTTTGCTTTTGGAGGCGTATGCAAGCCAAGGAAAGATTGTCAAAATTGATGGATATCTATCTTTGATTGTTTTTATGAATCAGAATGCTGCCCATGGCATCTCGTAACGGTGCCAGCGAACAGCAGCCAGCACAAGGCTGACGAGGGAGGGGGAATGATGAAGAAAGCGCTTGAAAGTCCGTTTTCCGCAGGGCCAGGGCCGTGCCCGAGCCCAACGCGGTGGCCCCAAGCCGCTGCGATGTCTGCGCCGCCGTAGTACGCGCGGCCAGCCCGCAGCAGACGATTGCGTTGAGTCTGCCACCCTTTGCCGAGCCCGCCAGGCTCGGCTTTTTTATGGGCGTTTCCGATGGTTTGCGGCCATCGGCAGGCCCAGCTTGCTCCTGGGTTGATAGCGCTCTTGTGGGGGTTGCGCAACGCTGCCGGCCAGGGGTGGAAAAGGCAGCTAAGGGTTTGACGCGCAAAGGAATTTCTGGGACAATCCCATGCTTCACGTGAAAATCGTGAAGTTATCTGCCCAGTGGAAGCGCCGAGAAATGGTTTTCGGCGTGGACGACGGGCCCAAGACTGACTGGCTGCTCGCGGCCCTTGAGAAGACTCTGGGGCTGTCGAGTGTTTGCTGGAGCAAGTTGGGAATATTGAAATGATCCAAACAGAATCTCGGTTAGAGGTTGCCGACAACACCGGCGCGAAGTCTGTTCAGTGCATCAAAGTGCTGGGCGGTTCTCATCGTCGCTATGCGAGTGTTGGTGACATCATCAAGGTGACCATCAAGGAAGCTGCACCGCGTGGACGCGTCAAAAAAGGCGAGGTCTACAGCGCGGTCGTGGTGCGTACGGCGAAGGGTATTCGCCGTGCTGATGGCTCGCTCGTCAAGTTCGACGGCAACGCCGCCGTTCTGCTGAACGCCAAGCTGGAGCCTATCGGCACCCGCATCTTTGGCCCCGTGACTCGTGAACTGCGCAACGAAAAGTTCATGAAGATCGTGTCCCTGGCACCTGAAGTTCTCTAAAGGAAGCACCATGAACAAGATTCGCAAGGGCGACCAAATCATCGTGCTGACCGGCCGTGACAAGGGCAAGCAAGGCGTGGTCTCGGCTCGCAAGGACGACTCCCACCTGTTGATCGATGGCATCAACATGGTGAAGAAGCACGTCAAGCCGAACCCCATGAAGGGCACCACCGGCGGTATCGTGGAAAAGGCCATGCCTATCCACCAATCCAACGTGGCCATCTTCAATGCAGCGACCGGCAAGGCTGATCGCGTGGGCATCAAGGTGCAGGCCGACGGCACACGCGTTCGCGTGTTCAAGTCCAGCGGCGCCGAAATCAAGGCGGCCTAAGGGGTAACACATGGCACGACTGCAAAAACTGTATCGCGAAAAGATCGCGGCTGAACTCAAGGAAAAGTTCGGCTACACCTCCTCCATGGAAGTGCCCCGTCTGACCAAGATCACCCTGAACATGGGTGTGAGCGAAGCCGTGGCCGACAAGAAGGTGATGGACAACGCCGTGGCTGACCTGACCAAGATTGCTGGTCAGAAGCCCGTGGTGACCAAGGCCAAGAAGGCTATCGCCGGCTTCAAGATCCGTGAAGGCCAGGCCATTGGCTGCATGGTGACCCTGCGTGGCGTTCAGATGTATGAATTCCTGGACCGTTTCGTCACCGTGGCTCTGCCCCGCGTGCGTGACTTCCGTGGTATCTCCGGCCGTTCTTTCGACGGTCGCGGCAACTACAACGTCGGCGTCAAGGAACAGATCATCTTCCCCGAAATCGAGTACGACAAGGTGGACGCTCTGCGTGGTCTGAACATCAGCATCACGACGACAGCTCGGACCGACGATGAGTGCAAGGCACTGCTCGCCGCTTTCCGTTTCCCCTTCAAGAACTGAGGTGGCGCATGGCTAAAGTTGCATTGATCCAGCGCGAACTCAAGCGCGAAAAGCTGGCAGCCAAGTACGCTGCCAAATACGCAGAACTGAAGGCAATCGCCGCTGACGCAAAGCGCAGCGACGAAGAGCGCGACGCCGCTCGCCTGGGCCTGCAGAAGCTGCCCCGTAACGCGAACCCCACTCGCCAGCGCAACCGCTGCGAGATCACGGGTCGTCCCCGTGGCACCTTCCGTCAATTCGGTCTGGGCCGCGCCAAGATCCGTGAACTGGCCTTCGCTGGCGACATCCCCGGTGTCACCAAGGCCAGCTGGTAAGCAAGCAGGAGAGATTAAACATGAGCATGAGTGATCCCATCGCTGACTTGCTGACCCGCATCCGCAATGCACAAATGGTCTCCAAGACCACCGTGACGGCTCCTTCCTCCAAGGTCAAGGTTGCCATCGCCCAGGTGCTGAAGGATGAAGGCTACATCGACGGCTTCCAAGTGAAGACCGACGCTGGCAAGTCCGAACTCGAAATTACCCTGAAGTACTACGCCGGCCGTCCGGTGATCGAGCGCATCGAGCGCGTGAGCCGTCCCGGCCTGCGCGTGTACAAGGGCCGTGACGCAATCCCCCAGGTCATGAACGGTATGGGCGTTGCCATCGTCACCACTCCCAAGGGCGTGATGACGGATCGCAAGGCACGCGCCACTGGCGTGGGCGGCGAAGTGCTGTGCTACGTGGCCTAACGGACATTAAGGAGAAATACTGAAATGTCTCGCGTAGCAAAGACTCCCGTGGCCATCCCCGCAGGCGTGGATGTGTCCATCAAAGACGACCAGATCAATGTGAAGGGCACCGGCGGCACGCTGTCGCAAGCCCAGAACGTTCTGGTGAAGATCTCCAACAACGAAGGCAAGCTGTCTTTCGAGCCCGTCAATGACTCGCGCGAAGCCAACGCCATGAGCGGCACCATGCGTCAGCTGGTGAACAACATGGTGGTGGGCGTGAGCAAGGGCTTCGAGAAGAAGCTGTCGCTGGTTGGCGTGGGTTTCAAGGCTTCGGCCTCGGGCTCCAAGCTGAACCTGGCGATCGGCTTTTCGCACCCGGTGAACTTCGAAATGCCGGCCGGCATCACTGTCACCACCCCCACACCGACCGAAATCTTGGTCAAGGGTGCTGACCGCCAGGCCGTTGGCCAAATGGCTGCTGAGATCCGTGCCGTTCGTCCTCCCGAGCCCTACAAGGGCAAGGGCATCCGTTACTCGGATGAGAAGGTCGTGATCAAAGAGACCAAGAAGAAGTAAGGAGCTGCATTATGTTGACCAAGAAAGAGCAGCGTCTCCGTCGTGCCCGCCAGACCCGCATCCGCATTGCACAGCAAGGCGTGGCACGTCTGAGCGTGAACCGTACGAACCTCCACATCTACGCAAGCGTGGTGTCGGAAGACGGCACCAAGGTGCTGGCTTCGGCCTCCACCGCCGAAGCCGAAGTGCGCACCCAACTGGGCGCCATCGGCAAGGGTGGCAACGTGGCTGCCGCTACGCTGATTGGCAAGCGCATTGCCGAGAAGGCGAAGGCTGCCGGCGTGGAGAAAGTGGCTTTCGATCGCGCTGGTTTCGCATACCACGGCCGCGTGAAGGCTTTGGCAGAAGCCGCTCGTGAAGCCGGCCTGCAGTTCTAAGCGGAGCGGATAGAAATGGCAAAGTTTTCTCCCAAGGTGCAAGACGAAGGTCGTGACGACGGTCTGCGCGAAAAAATGATCGCGGTGAACCGCGTCACCAAGGTTGTGAAGGGCGGTCGTATCCTCGGCTTCGCTGCACTGACCGTGGTTGGCGATGGTGATGGCCGCGTTGGCATGGGCAAGGGCAAGTCGAAAGAAGTGCCTGCAGCCGTGCAAAAGGCGATGGAAGAATCCCGTCGCAACATGATCAAGGTGTCTTTGAAGCACGGCACGATCCATCACACCGTGATGGGTCAGCATGGCGCAGCATCCGTGATGCTGAACCCCGCTCCCAAGGGTACCGGCATCATCGCCGGCGGCCCGATGCGCGCCGTTTTCGAAGTGCTGGGCATCACCGACATCGTGGCCAAGAGCCATGGTTCGTCGAATCCCTACAACATGGTCCGCGCGACTTTTGACGCTCTGAAGCACTCCACGACCCCTTCGGAAGTGGCAGCCAAGCGCGGCAAGTCGGTTGAAGACATCTTCACCGCCTGATCGGAGTCAATCACATGACAACGCAACAAACCGTGAAGGTGCAACTGGTGCGCAGCCCCATTGGCACCAAGGAATCGCACCGCGCCACCGTCCGTGGCCTGGGCCTGCGCAAGCTGAACAGCATCAGCGAACTGCAGGACACGCCTGCCGTGCGCGGCATGATCAACAAGATCAGCTACCTGGTCAAAGTTCTCTGAAAGGATTGATGATGGAACTCAATAGCATCAAGCCTGCAGAGGGCTCCAAGCACGCCAAGCGCCGTGTCGGTCGCGGCATCGGCTCCGGCCTGGGCAAGACTGCCGGCCGTGGTCACAAGGGTCAGAAGTCGCGTTCGGGTGGCTACCACAAGGTGGGCTTCGAAGGCGGTCAAATGCCTCTGCAGCGCCGTCTGCCCAAGCGTGGCTTCAAGTCGCATCTGCTGAAGTTCAATGCAGAAGTGACCCTGTCCGCTCTGGAACAGCTGGGCCTGGCCGAAGTCGATCTGGCAGCTCTGAAGCAAGCCGGTCTGGTTGGTGAAATCGCAAAGGTGGTCAAGATCATCAAGAGCGGTGAAATCAGCAAGGCTGTCAAGCTCAACGGCATCGGCGCTACCGCCGGCGCCAAGGCTGCCATCGAAGCTGCCGGTGGCAGCATCGCCTGATTAATGATCTGAAAGAAGACATCCGTGGCTACTAGCGCAGCTCAAATTGCAAAAACCGGAAAATTCGGCGATCTTCGCCGCCGTCTGGTTTTTCTGTTGCTCGCGCTGGTCGTTTACCGGATCGGGGCTCATATCCCCGTGCCGGGCATCGATCCAGCGCAGCTGCAGCAGCTGTTCAATGGCCAGCAGGGCGGCATTCTCAATCTGTTCAACATGTTCTCGGGTGGGGCGCTCTCGCGCTTCACGGTGTTCGCACTGGGGATCATGCCGTACATCTCGGCATCGATCATCATGCAGCTCATGACCTATGTGGTCCCTACATTCGAGCAGCTGAAAAAGGAAGGTGAATCGGGTCGTCGCAAGATCACCCAGTACACCCGCTACGGCACTTTGGGCCTGGCGATTTTTCAGTCCCTGGGAATTGCCGTGGCTCTGGAAAGCTCCGCAGGTCTGGTTCTGAGCCCTGGCTTCGGCTTCCGCCTCACGGCGGTGGTCAGCCTGACGGCCGGCACCATGTTCCTGATGTGGCTCGGTGAACAGATCACGGAACGTGGTCTGGGCAACGGCATCTCGATCCTCATCTTTGGAGGTATCGCCGCAGGTCTGCCGAGCTCCATCGGTGGTCTGCTGGAGCTGGTGCGCACCGGTGCCATGAGCATCCTGGCCGCGATCTTCATCGTTCTCGTGGTGGCAGCCGTGACGTACTTCGTCGTGTTTGTCGAGCGGGGACAACGCAAGATCCTGGTGAACTATGCGCGTCGTCAGGTGGGTAACAAGGTGTATGGTGGCCAGTCTTCGCACTTGCCGCTGAAGCTGAACATGGCGGGGGTCATTCCTCCCATCTTCGCTTCCTCGATCATCTTGCTGCCGGCGACCGTTGTGAACTGGTTCAGTGCAGGGGAATCCATGCGCTGGCTGAAGGACATTGCTAGCACGCTGACCCCCGGTCAGCCGATCTATGTGATGCTCTACGCCACTGCCATCATCTTCTTCTGCTTCTTCTACACGGCCCTGGTGTTCAACAGCCGGGAAACCGCCGACAACCTGAAGAAGAGTGGTGCCTTCATCCCCGGGATCCGTCCCGGTGACCAGACGGCCCGCTACATTGACAAGATCCTGGTTCGCCTGACCCTGGCTGGCGCGGTGTACATCACATTCGTGTGCTTGTTGCCCGAGTTCCTGATCCTGAAGTACAACGTTCCGTTCTACTTCGGTGGCACATCACTGCTGATTATTGTGGTGGTGACCATGGACTTCATGGCCCAGGTGCAGAACTACATGATGTCGCAACAGTACGAATCGCTCCTCAAAAAGGCGAACTTCAAAGCGACACTTGGCAATTGAACTAAGTGATGGGCCTGGCCGGCGGTGCCGGCGGGTCCAGTAAGAGTTAGTAGACGCCCACTCGATCTATCCATCGCGGGCATGTTTCCCGGTCGATAGGCCGTAACGGATGTAGAGTTTTAGGAGAATGAAATGAGAGTTTCGGCTTCGGTCAAAAAAATCTGCCGTAACTGCAAGATCATCCGCCGCAAAGGTGTGGTGCGAGTGATCTGCACGGACCAGCGCCACAAGCAGCGCCAGGGTTGATAGGAAAGTTTGAGGACGAATAATGGCACGTATCGCTGGCATTAACATCCCGCCGCATCAGCACGCTGAAATCGGCCTGACCGCTATCTATGGGATCGGTCGCACCACTGCACGCAAGATCTGCGAAGCCGCTGGCATCGCATATTCCAAGAAAATCAAGGAACTGACTGACGGTGATCTGGAAAAGATCCGTGATCAGCTGACTTCCCTGACTCTGGAAGGTGATCTGCGTCGCGAAACAACGATGAACATCAAGCGTTTGATGGACATCGGTTGCTATCGCGGTTTCCGTCATCGTCGTGGCCTGCCCATGCGTGGTCAACGTACCCGCACGAATGCACGTACCCGCAAGGGTCCGCGCAAGGGTGCCGCGGCTTTGAAGAAATAAAGAGATTGAAAGATCACTATGGCTAAGTCTCCCGCAAACAACGCTGCACAGCGCGTTCGCAAGAAAGTCCGTAAGAACATTTCGGACGGCATTGCCCACGTGCACGCTTCGTTCAACAACACGATCATCACCATCACCGACCGCCAAGGCAACGCTCTGTCGTGGGCCTCGTCGGGTGGCCAGGGCTTCAAGGGTTCGCGCAAGTCGACTCCCTTCGCTGCCCAGGTGGCTTCGGAAGTGGCTGGTCGTGCTGCCATCGAACAGGGCATCAAGAACCTGGACGTCGAAATCAAGGGTCCCGGTCCTGGCCGTGAATCCTCGGTTCGCGCCCTGGGCGCCCTGGGCATCCGCATCACTTCCATCGCGGACGTGACGCCGGTTCCCCACAACGGCTGCCGCCCTCAAAAGCGCCGTCGTATCTAAGCTTTTTCACCAAGCCCACCGCCGCCCAGATGTGTAACATCGCGGGCGGCTCCCGTGCTTGTGCACGGCAGATGACACAAAGGAAATCAAGTGGCACGCTATATCGGCCCCAAGGCCAAACTCTCCCGCCGTGAAGGCACTGACCTGTTCCTGAAGAGCGCACGTCGCTCGATCGCCGACAAGTCCAAGTTCGACACCAAGCCCGGCCAGCACGGCCGCACTTCCGGTCAGCGTACTTCCGACTTCGGCCTGCAGCTGCGTGAAAAGCAGAAGGTCAAGCGCATGTACGGCGTGCTGGAAAAGCAATTCCGCCGCTACTTCGAAGCCGCCGACAAGAAGAAGGGCAACACCGGTGCCAATCTGCTGTCGCTGCTGGAGTCGCGTCTGGACAACGTGGTGTACCGCATGGGCTTCGGCTCGACCCGCTCGGAAGCGCGTCAGCTGGTTTCGCACAAGGCCATCACGGTCAACGGCCAATCCGTCAACATCCCTTCCTACATGGTGAAGGTGGGTGACGTGGTCGCCGTGCGTGAAAAGTCCAAGAAGCAGGCTCGTATCGTCGAAGCCCTGCAACTGGCTGGTCAAGTCGGTTTCCCCGCATGGGTGGAAGTGTCTGCCGACAAGGCTGAAGGCACGTTCAAGAAGTCGCCTGACCGCGACGAGTTCGGTGCAGACATCAACGAATCCCTGATCGTTGAGTTGTACTCGCGTTAATTCCGCGCAGCGACATTTCTGTAAAACCGTCCCCCAGCCGCGAGGCATCGCGCTGGGGTGCTTCACCAGCCTTACCGGTGTAACGAGCCGGGGGTATTGAGAGGAAGTCTGCATGCAAACCAATTTGCTGAAGCCCAAGACGATCAATGTCGAGCAGCTTGGCCACAATCGCGCCAAAGTTGTTCTGGAGCCGTTTGAGCGTGGCTACGGCCATACGCTGGGCAACGCCCTGCGCCGTGTCCTGCTCTCCTCCATGGTGGGTTACGCAGCGACGGAAGTGACGATTGCTGGTGTGTTGCACGAGTACTCGTCCATCGACGGTGTCCAGGAAGATGTGGTCAACATCCTGCTGAACCTCAAGGGTGTGGTGTTCAAGCTGCACAACCGCGATGAGGTCACGCTCTCGCTGCGCAAGGATGGCGAAGGCGTCGTGACGGCGCGCGACATCCAGACGCCCCACGACGTGGAAATCATCAACCCTGATCATGTCATCGCCAACCTGTCGCAAGGCGGCAAGCTGGACATGCAGATCAAGGTGGAGAAGGGCCGCGGCTATGTGCCCGGCAACGTGCGCCGCTATGGCGACGAGTCCACGAAGTCGATCGGCCGCATTGTGCTGGACGCTTCGTTCTCGCCAGTCAAGCGCGTGAGCTACGCCGTCGAATCGGCCCGCGTTGAACAACGCACCGACCTCGACAAGCTGGTGGTGGAGATCGAAACCAATGGTGCGATCACTGCCGAGGACGCCGTGCGCGCCTCCGCCAAGATTCTGGTGGAACAGCTCGCCGTGTTCGCTCAGCTGGACGGCGGCGATATCGCCAGCGTCTTCGATGCTCCGGCCGGTGGCCGTGGTGCCGCAACCGCCTTTGATCCCATCTTGCTGCGTCCCGTGGACGAGCTGGAACTCACCGTGCGTTCGGCCAACTGCCTCAAGGCAGAGAACATCTACTACATCGGCGACCTGATCCAGCGTACCGAAAACGAGCTGCTCAAGACCCCCAACCTGGGTCGCAAGTCGCTCAACGAGATCAAGGAAGTCCTGGCTTCCCGCGGTCTGACGCTGGGCATGAAGCTCGAGAACTGGCCGCCTGCTGGCCTGGAAAAGCGCTAAGCACTATAATTGCAGGCTCTCCTTTTTGGAGAGCCTCAGTGCCTCGGGCAGTACCTGATACGGCTGCACGAATTAATCAACAACTTGCGCAAATTCGGTTGAGGCAAGCTGCAGATCCGGTAACGGGTCCAGGCTTGCATCCTTGTTTGCGCAAGCCCTAATTACATATTTTAGGAATAAAGCACCATGCGTCACGGTCACGGCCTCCGCAAACTCAATCGCACCTCTTCGCACCGCCTGGCGATGCTGAAGAACATGATGAATTCGCTCATCGAGCACGAAGCCATCAAGACCACCGTTCCCAAGGCCAAGGAACTGCGCCGCGTGATCGAGCCCATGATCACCCTGGCCAAGGTCGACACCGTTGCCAACCGCCGTCTGGCATTCGACCGCCTGCGCGACCGCGACAGCGTGACCAAGCTCTTCAACGAGCTGGGCCCCCGCTTCGCAAAGCGTCCTGGTGGCTACACCCGTATCCTGAAGATGGGCTTCCGCGTGGGCGACAACGCCCCCATGGCCTTCGTGGAACTGGTCGAGCGCGCTGAAGAAGGCGCCGCCGAAGCCAAGGCAGCTGAATAATCTGCTATAATTTTGGAATACCGCGCGATGGAGCAGTCTGGTAGCTCGTTGGGCTCATAACCCAAAGGTCGGAGGTTCAAATCCTTCTCGCGCAACCAAATTGAAAAGGGCTACGACAACTGTCGTAGCCCTTTTTTCATGCCCTCGCGCCAGGGCAAAGGCCAGGCAGACAGCCCGGCATCAGCCGCCCAGCTGGTTGCCGATGCGCTGGCCTAGCCGCAGGCGCACGCGGTGGGCGATTTCCTGGGCGACCTCGGGGCTGAGCACTTCGCTGATGTGCAGCAGCTCGGTGTAGTGCATGTACAGAAGGCCGCGCAGGGTCTTGAATGCGGCCTCGTGCTCGGCGCCGCAGACGCTGGCGTCATTGGCCAGCACGCGCTCCACCACACCGGCCTGCAGCAGCGGGATCTTGCATATGACGGCGTGGCGGGCGATCTCCAGGTCGATTTCCTGGAGCCGGCATTCCCATTCCTCGGGCAAGAATCGGTTGGCTGGCATGTCGGCTTTTCTCCTTTTTTCACTGCATGGGTACACCGGGGCGAAAGGCACCCGGTCTGGGGATGCTGTCATGTGAGCGGGGCTCGGTGGCCTGGGTCGCCAGGTTTACTGGCCCGGCCTTGATGCCTGTCAAACTTCGGTGGCGCAGGCGCCCGCTGGAAGCCGGGCTCATGCTGCACTGCATCATGATGTCAGTCATGCGGCGCGGCCGCCAGTGCCCGTGCAGGCTGGTGGGCTTTTGCTCCCGGCAGGCCATGCTCTCTCGGCGCCGCTCCGGCAACGCAAAGGATCCACATGCTCGAGAAGATCGCCTCGCTGTTCCGCTATTTCAAGGCGGCCGTGCCGTTCCGGCTGGTGCCGGCACTGATTGCCACCGCCGTGCTGTTCGGCCTGCTGCTGATGCCCGTGCCCGAGGGGCTGACGCCCAAGGGCTGGCAGCTGGTCGCCATTTTCCTGACCACCATCGTGGCCATCATCCTCAAGGTCATGCCCATTGGCGTGATGGCCTTGATGGCCATCGTCATCGTCTCGCTGTCCCAGGTCACGTCCGGCTCGTCCAAGGGTGCCATCACCGATGCGCTGAGCAGCTTTTCCAGCCCGCTGATCTGGCTGATCGTGGTGGCCATCCTGATCTCGCGCGGCCTCAAGAAGACGGGGCTGGGCAGCCGCATCGGCCTGATGTTCATCGCCCTGCTGGGCAAGCGCACCATCGGCATCGGCTACGGCCTGGCGATCTGCGAGCTGGTGCTGGCTCCGTTCACGCCCAGCAACACGGCGCGCGGCGGCGGCATCGTGCACCCGATCATGAAGTCCATCGCCAATGCCTTCGAGTCGGACCCGGCCAAGGGCACGCAGGGCAAGGTGGGCACCTACCTGGCCCTGGTCAACTACCACGCCAATCCCATCACCTCGGCCATGTTCCTGACCGCCACCGCGCCCAACCCGCTGGTGGTGGATTTCGTGGCCAAGGCCACGGGCCAGGCCCTGCACCTGAGCTGGACCACCTGGGCGCTGTACATGCTGCTGCCGGGCCTGCTGTGCCTGCTGCTGATGCCGCTGGTGATCTACCTGCTGTCGCCGCCCGAGCTCAAGGCCACGCCCAATGCCGTGGAGTACGCGCGCAGCGAGATGGCGCGCATGGGGCCGCTGTCGGGCAAGGAGCGCGTGATGCTGGGCACCTTCGGCCTGATGCTGCTGCTGTGGGCCAACGTGCCGCAGATGCTGTTCGGCCCGGCCTTCGTGCTGGACCCCACCGTGGTCGCCTTCCTGGGCCTGTTCGTGCTGATCATCACGGGCACCATCGACTGGGATGACGTGCTGTCCGAGAAAAGCGCCTGGGACACCCTGGTGTGGTTCGGCGCCCTGGTCATGCTGGCCGAGCAGCTCAACAAGCTCGGCGTGGTGTCCTGGTTTGCCGTGGGCATGAAGAACGCCATCGTCGCCAGCGGCCTGGACTGGCTGCCGGTGGCGGCCATCCTGGTGGGCGTGTTCGTGTTCTCGCACTACCTGTTCGCCAGCACCACGGCCCACATCAGCGCGATGATGCTGGCCTTCCTGACCGTGGGTGCGCAGCTGATTCCGGCCGACTATGTCGTGCCCTTCATGCTGATGATGACGGCCGGCTCGGCCATCATGATGACGCTGACCCACTACGCCACCGGCACTTCGCCCATCATCTTCGGCAGCGGCTATGTCACGCTGGGCAACTGGTGGCGCGTGGGGGCTGCCATGTGCCTGATCGAGCTGCTGATCTTTGCCGTGGTCGGCAGTGTCTGGTGGAAGCTGCTGGGCCTGTGGTGAGGGCGGGCGCCCTCAAGCCGTGGTCCGTGGCTCGCCCAGCGACAGCATGAGCCGGTTGGCCCAGTTGAAGAAGGCCGTGCCGTGCAGCACATCGGAGATGGCGGCATCGTCCAGGCCTGCGGTGCGCAGCGCATCGATGTGGGCGGGCTCCAGCGCAGGCGGCGTCTGGGTCAGCGCCACGGCCGCCGTGACGATGGCATTCCAGCGCGGCCCCAGGTCCGTGCCCGGGCCTTCGTCGAGCAGGCGCTGCACGTCGCCACCCCTGCGCGAGAAGTGCGTGGCAAAGCGCGCATGGACCGAGGCGCAGTAGATGCAGCCATTGGCGCGCGAGGTGGCCGCAGCGGCCAGCTCGCGCTCGGCACGCGGCAGGCCGGCGTCGGGGTTGTAGAAGATGTCCTTGTCGGTGCGCGTGCGCGCGCCCAGCGTGTCGGGGTCGCGCGCCAGCAGGCGGAAGTAGGGCGACTGCGCGCGTGAGGCATCGACCAGGCCTGCATGGTGGCGTTCGGTCAGCTCGCTTTCTTCCAGCGGCTCAATCCATGGCAGCCAGTCGAGCTGTTCCTGGGTGAAGACCTGGGGAGCGGCGGAGTTCGTTGAGGTCATGGCTGGGCTTGCAGGGTGGTGGGTTGATGGGTTGCCTGGGGCGCGGGGCGTGCAGCCAGCACGCGCAACCCCGCCACCACGCGGATCTGGAAGGACAGGAAGGACGCCAGCTGGGACAGGATGACGATGTCCGTCTCGCTCCAGCCCGCCTGTTGCAGCGCCTGCAGGGCCCCGGCGCTGGCGTCGCGCGGGTGGTAGGCCAGCAGGTGGGCATGGGCCAGCGCCGCGGCCAGGCGCGGGCCCAGCAGTGCGGCGTGGGCCGGGTCCACGGCATAGGCGGGGCCCGGCTGGTCCTCGCGGCTCAGCGGGCCTGCCGGGGAGCTGCCGTAGGGGCCGTGCGGGCCGCTGCCGGCCTGCAGGCTCTGGGCGCGGCCACGCACCACTTCGGACGCCACCACGGCGGCCAGTTCCGCATCCTCGGCGGCCAGCGCGCGTGTATAGAAGACGGCGCTGCGCGGCTCGCCATGCAGCCCGGCCGTGAAGGCGGCCAGGGCCCGCCGCTCGCGCAGCGAGACCGTGCCGGGCACGGGCTCGGCGGGCGTGAACAGGGAGGCAAAGCTTTGCTGGGCCTGCGTGCGTGCCTCGGTGCGGTGGCGGCGCACGCGGTCCAGGGCGCTGCCGGGGGTGATGTCGGCGAGGTGGTCGATCACGTCGCCGGGAAAGCGGGGCGTTGCGGTGGTGTTCATGGTCATGCGGCTTGCAGCAGTCCGGCCCGGACTGCGGGGAGGGAAGAGGGCGCTGGGGTGGACGTGGATGTGGACTCATCGGCACGGCGCCAGCCCAGGGCCGGTGCCACATGGGCGGCCGTCAGTTCGATGGAGCGCAGGATGGCTGCATGCGGCGGATCGATGGAATGCACCTGGAAGACGATGTCGCTCACGCGCGCCAGCGCCGTGTCGGCGCGCAGCGAGGCGATGACCTCGTCGGGCGTGCCCACATGCACGTCGTAGGCGGCGATGAGATCGGCCAGCGGCGCCTGCGGATCGACGCGGGCCGCCCATTGCGAGGGCTGGGCCGCATGGCGCAGGGCCACGCGGCGCAGGCCGGCCTCGGCCCAGCGCAGCGCATCGTCTCGGCGGTCGGCCACGAACAGCGTGCGCGAGCCCAGGATGCGCGGCGCCCGCCCTGCGGGCAGGCGGGCGAGGTAGGCGTCGATGATGGGGTTCTGGATCTCGGACAGCGTGGCCTGCGGCGCGCCTTCGGGCCGTGGCTGGGTGCGCGACAGCATCAGGCCGTCGCCATTGGCACCGGCCCGCGCGCCGCCCTCGGCCGAGAACGTGGCCTGCCAGACGCGCTCCAGCAGCTGCGGCGCGGCCGGGTACAGGTGCACGCCACCGGCCAGCGCGCGCCCGGCCCAGGCATCCTGCAGCACGCCGAAGTTGCGCGCGAAGACGGCGCCGCGCTCGGCGCCCTGCACGCCAAAGGCCTCGAAGGATTCGGCCGTGCCGCCCGTGCCCAGGCCCACTTCCAGGCGGCCGCCGGTCAGCAGGTCCAGCACGGCCGCGTCCTCGGCCACGCGCAGCGCGTTTTCCAGCGGCAGCGTGATCACGCCCGTGCCGATGCGGATGCGCCGCGTGCGCGCCGCCACATGGGCCAGGAAGACGAAGGGCGAGGGCAGGCCGCCCTCGCTTTCATGGAAATGGTGCTGGGCCACCCAGGCCGAGTCGAAGCCGTGGGCCTCGGCATGGGCGATCTGCTCGGCCACCAGGCGGTAGCGCTCGCCGGCCGGCGCGTCGTCGAGCAGGCGGCTGAAGAAGCCCAGGCGCGGGCCGCTGCGGGGGACGGCGCCAGCGTGTGTGTCAGGCGGTATGAGGGACAAAATCAATGCTCCTTTTGCCGGGAATGGCGTCCATGAGTTCACGCGTGTAGTCGCTGGTGGGGCGCTGGAACACCTCCTCCACGCTGCCCGCGTCCACCACCCGGCCCGCGCGCAGCACCGACACCGTGTCGGCAATCTGGCGCACCACGGCAAGGTCGTGCGAGATGAAGAGATAGGTCAGCCCCAGGTCCTGCTGCAGCTGGGCGAGCAGGGCGAGGATCTGGGCCTGCACCGTCACGTCCAGGGCCGATACGGCCTCGTCCAGCACCAGCACCTGCGGCTGCAGCACCAGGGCGCGCGCAATCGCCACTCGCTGGCGCTGGCCGCCCGACAGCGCATGCGGGCGCCGCTGCAGCACGGCGGCCGGCAGGCCCACGCGCTCCAGCATGTCGTGCACGCGCCGGCGGCGCTCATCGGCCGGCAGCGGGTCGAAGTTCAGCAGGGGTTCCTCGATGATGTCGAACACGCTCTGGCGCGGATCCAGAGAACTGAACGGGTTCTGGTAGACCAGCTGCACGCGGCGGCGCAGCTGGCGCAGGGCCTCGCCGCGCAGGCCCGTGACCTCGGTGCCTTCGATGCGGATGCGGCCCGCCGTGGGCCGGCCCAGGCCCACGATGGCGCGGATGGTGGTGGTCTTGCCCGAGCCCGACTCGCCCACGATGGCATGCGTGCTGCCCCGGCGCACGCGCAGCGACACGCCGTCCACGGCGCGGAAGATGCCGCGCCCGTGGGCGGAGGCATGGCCGGGGGCCGCGAACTCGTGCACCAGGTCCTCGACCTCGATGGCCCAGTCATCGGCCGTGGCGGGCCTGGGCGTGCGGCGCGGCGCGGGCGCCAGCGAAGGCGCATCGGCCAGCAGCCGCCGCGTATAGGCGCTTTGCGGATTGCGCAGCAGCTCCAGCGTGGGGCCCTGCTCCTGGATGCGGCCGCCCTGCATGACGACCAGGCGGTGCGAGCGGTCGGCCGCCACGCCCAGGTCATGCGTGACCAGCAGCACGGCCGTGCCGGTCTCGCGGCGCAGCGCGTCGATCAGGTCCAGGATGCGCCGCTGCACGGTCACGTCCAGCGCGCTGGTGGGCTCGTCGGCAATGATGAGGGCGGGCCGCAGCGCGATGGCGATGGCGATCAGCACGCGCTGGCGCATGCCGCCCGACAGTTCGTGCGGATACTGGCGTGCGCGCAGCGCGGGCTGGGACAGCCCCACGCGGGCCAGCAGCTCCAGCACGCGCGCCTGCACGGCCGTGCGGTCGCGCAGGCCGTGGATGCGCAGGATCTCGCCCACCTGGTCGCCCACCGTGCGCACGGGGTTCAGCGACATGGTGGGGTCCTGCGGCACCAGGCTGACCACGCGGCCGCGGATGGCGTTCCAGCGTGCGGCCGGCCAGCCCGAGACCTCGGTGCCCTGCAGGCGGATGCTGCCGTGCTCGCGGTGGCCGTTGTCGGCCAAAAGGCCGATCACGGCCTGGGCCGTGGTGGTCTTGCCCGAGCCCGATTCGCCGACCAGGGCCACCACCTCGCCCGGCGCCACGGAAAACGACACGCCGTGCACCACGCGCTGCGCCTGGCCTGCGGCATCGCGGTAGGCCACTGCCAGGTCCTGCACTTCGAGCACGGGGGCGGTCGTTGCCACCGCTGGTGCGGCGTGGATGCGTTCCTCGATGGCGGCGCTCATGCAGGCCTCCGTGCGAAGGCCGTGGCGATGCGGTTGGCTGCCAGCACCACGGCCACCACGATCAGGCCCGGCGCCGTGGTCAGCCACCAGGCGGTGGCGATGTAGTTGCGGCCCTCGGCGATCAGCAGCCCCCATTCGGGCGTGGGCGGCGGCGCGCCGTAGCCCAGAAAACCCAGCGTGGAAATCGCAAGGATCGCCGAGCCGAACTGCAGCGCCGCCATGGCGATGACCGAGGTCAGCGAATTGGGCAGCACATGGCGCCACAGCACGGCGGCAAAGCGCCCGCCGCTGCCAAAGGCGGCCTCCACATAGTCGGAGCGGCGCACGCGCACCACCTCCGAGCGCACCAGGCGCGCGAAGCTGGCCACCGAGACCACGCCCACGGCAATGGCCGCGTTGATGGTGCCAAAGCCCAGCACGATGATGATGGTCAGCGACAGCAGCAGCGAAGGCACGGCCAGCAGCACATCGACCAGGCGCATCAGCGCATCTTCCGTGCGCCCGCCCGTGGCCCCGGCCAGCAGGCCGATCAGCGTGCCCACGGCCAGGCCCACGCCCACGGCCACGAAGGCGCCCGACAGCGAATGCACGGCGCCATGCACCACGCGCGCCCACAGGTCGCGTCCCAGCGCGTCCGTGCCCAGCCAGTGCGCGGCGCTGGGCGCCAGCAACTGCTGGCCGGCCTGGCCCGCGATCGGGTTCTGGTGGGCAAACCAGCCGGGCGCCAGCGCCCACAGCGCGGCCACGGCGATCACCAGCCAGGCCAGGGCCAGCGTGGGCGGCAGGCATTTCAGGGATTGCAGGCGGGCCGGCAAGGCGAAGCTGCGGCGCGGGGCGGCTGGCGCAGGGGCCAGGGACGACGCTGGCAGCGCCGTGGGAATGGGAGTAGGAGTGGCGGGCGCGGCCTGGGCATCCAGGGCCGGGGAAAGAGCGCTTGAGACGGCAGTGTTCATGGCCGGTTCTCCACGGAATGGCGCAGGCGCGGATCAAGCAGCGGGTACAGCAGATCCACGGCGAGGTTGATGAGTACGAAGGCGGCGGCCGAGACGACCACCACGGCCTGGAGCACGGCCGTGTCCTGGTTGCCCACGGCCTGCTGGGTCAGCGTGCCCAGGCCATTGAGGCCGAACACGGCCTCCGTCACCACGGCGCCGGCCAGCAGCTCGCCGAACAGCACGCCGGCAATGGTCAGCGTGGGCAGCAGGGCATTGCGTGCCACATGGCGCAGCAGCACCCAGCGGCGCGAGGCGCCCTTGGCCCGTGCCACGGCCACGAAGGGCTGGGCCAGCACGGCGTCGATATTGCGCAGCAGCACCTGGGCCAGCGGCGCCGAGATCGGTACGGCCAGGGTCAGCGTGGGCAGCACCAGTCCTTCCCAGGGGCCGGGATTGATCACGGCGATCCAGCCCAGGCGGAACGACACCACCTGGATCAGCATGATCCCCAGCCAGAACACGGGCACCGAGACAAAGACCGAAGGCAGCGAATACAGCGCGTTGCGCAGCCAGGCAAAGGGCGCCAGGCTGGCAGCCGCCGCCAGCGCCACGGCCAGCAGCGCGGCTGCGGCAAAGCCCAGGGCCGCGAGCTTGATCGTGGGCGGCAGGCTGGTGGCCAGGCCCTGGCTCACCGGCACGCCGGCCTGCAGCGAATAGCCGAAATGGCCCGTGAGGAACTGGCCCAGCGTGTGCAGGTACTGCTGCCACACGGGCTGGTCCGAGCCGTAGGCGGCGCGGATGTCGGCGATCTCCTGTGGGCCCAGGCCCAGCTCGGGGTTCAGGAACTTGATCAGCACGGCATCGCCCGGCAGCAGCTGCAGCAGGATGAACGAGACCGTGAAGGCCGCCCACAGCACCAGGGCGGCCTGTGCGATGCGGCTGAGCAGATAGCGGCGCGGCATGGGAGCGGTTCCTCTGGGAGCGTTCCGGTCAGCGCCTGGCCAGCCAGGTGCTGTAGAAGCTGGGCCGGCCCACGGCCTCGAAGCCCACGTCGCGCACCCAGCCCGCGCCCGCAAAGGCCTGGGGTTCCTCGAAGATGGGGATCACATAGGCTTGGTCGATCAGGTAGTTCTGCACCTCGCCGGCCAGCGCCAGGCGCCTGGCGGCATCGGTCTCGGCCGCGATGGCGTCGAACAGGCCGTTGAGCTTGGTGTCCTCGAAGGATTTCACCTTCTGGCTCACGCCGCCCTTTTGCAGCAGCACGTTGCGGTTGGTCGGGTAGTAGTTGCTCTTGATCACGTCGGGATCGGCGCGGCCCACCATGCCGGGCAGCACGCCGGTCTTGTCGGGGTCCAGCGTGTCCACGGCGCGGCTGCCCGCGTCGCCCGACAGCACGTTGAGCTTGACGCCGATGCGCGCCCACTGCTGGGCCACGAGCTGCAGCGTCTCCTTGTTCTGCGGCTGGGGCAGGGACTCGTAGGTGGACAGCACGAAATCGCGGCCGTCCTTCTGGCGCAGGCCGTTGGCGCCCGGCGTCCAGCCGGCCTCGTCCAGCAGCTGTTTCGCCTTGGCCTCGTCATAGGCCAGCTTGGCCGACAGGTCCACGAAGCCGGCCGCCGTGGAGGCAATCACCGAGCGCGCCTGCGGATAGCGCGGCGAAAACAGCGTCTCCACGATCTCCTTGGCATTGGTGCCGTGCAGCAGGGCCTTGCGCACCTTGAGATCGGCCACCAGGGCGTTGTCCGGGCGGATGGCCACGCTGTTGTTCACGCCGCGCGTGGGCGGGGCGTAGATGCTGAACTTCTGGTCCTCGACGCGCTTTTCGTCGTAGGCCTGGATCTGGCGGATCAGCCCGGCCTGGCCGGCCAGCAGCGCGCCGATGCGCACGCTGTCCTCGGGCGTGACGATGAACTTCACCTCGTCCAGCCGCGCGCGGCCCTGGTGGGCCAGCTTGGCGGGGCCCCAGGCATAGTCCTTGCGCACCTTGAGCACCAGCTCCTTGCCCAGCGTCTCGCTGGCCACCACGAAGGGGCCGGAGCCGATGATGCGCGTGGCGTCGCCCAGCTCCTCGAAGGGGCGGTCCAGCGTGGCCGGCGAGACCAGGCCCGAGCCGATCACCGAAGTGCCCTGCAGAAAGCCCGGCGAAGGCTTCCTGAAGAAGAACTTCACCGTCAGTGGGTCGACCACCTCGCTGCGCTCGTAGTTGTTGATCACCTCGGACACCGGCTGCTTGAGCGCCTTGTTGCCCAGGCCATAGGTGTCGAAGTTGCGCGCCACGGCCGCCGCGTCCAGCGGCGTGCCGTCGGAGAAGGTGACGCCGGGCCGCAGCTTGAAGCTGTACTCGGTGGCGTCGGCATTCACGGTCCAGGACTCGGCGATCCAGGGCTGGATCTCCAGCGTCTTCGGGTCCTGGTAGGTCAGCTTGTCGGTGATCTGGTTGAGCACGCCGCCGTTGGGATAGAAGCCCCCGGCCGGCGGATAGAGGTTGGTATGGGCCTGCTGCTCCAGGTAGACCAGGGTGCCGCCTTCCACGGGGCCAGCAGCCGCGCCCGCCTGGGCCGTATCGGCCTGCCTGGAGCACGCCGCCAGCAGCAGGCTGCTGCCCGCCAATACCGCTATCGCGGCCTTCCATGCCACCTGACCCGCCTTCGATTGGGAAAACACGTTCGTACCTCGCCGCCGCTGGGGCGCTGAAAAACAAGACTGCCGGCCACAGGACCGGCTCCATGTTTTTCATGCTATCGATGCCAAATATTTGCGCTCATATATCGAGTTGCATCGTTATTTGGAAAACGACTAAGGGATGGGGCGCCCGCATATCTGCCCAGTGCATAAGCGCAGACGGATTCGTTTGTTTGCCGCGCATGCGGCGGTCCCAACAATGGGCTGGTACTTCCTTCACCGAAAGCCCGTCCATGAGCCATCTCAACGAATACCTTGCCGAAAAGCGCGCCGCCGTGCTCGCCCGCAGCGCCGCCGTCGCGGCCGGCACGGCCCAGCCCGCCCACCTCAAGGCCCATGTGCGCGCCGAGGGCCGCAGCGGCGTGCGCCGCCTGCGCATCCGCGAGCACCAGGTCATCAGCGACAGCCCGCCCGACTTCGCGGGCTACAACCTCGGCCCCAGCTCGCCCGAGCTGCAGCTGGGCGTGCTGGGCACCTGCGTGACCCACATCTTTCTGATCCAGGCGGCCGAGCGCCAGGTGCCCGTGGAGAGCCTGGAGGTCGAGGTCACGGGCATCATCGACCCGCGCGGCGGCAAGCCCGGCCACGAGGCCACGCCCATCTGGCCGCATGAGATCGGCTACACCGTGCACATCGACTCGCCCGCCAGCCGCGCCGAGATCGATGCGCTGTTCGAGGCCGTGGAGCGCACCTGCCCCATCCTCAACCTGCTGCGCAATCCGCAGAACATCCGCGCCGAAGTGCGCCACACCGACTCCAGCGCCGCCGCGCGCCTGGCAGCCTGAACACCGTGCGGAAAGCACCCCTGCCATGACCCTGCCACTCGACCACATCGTCATCGCGGTCCAGGACCTGGAACGCACCATTGCCGACTACACCGCGCTGGGCTTCAACGTGCTGCGCGGCGGCGAGCACCCGGGCCGCTCCACGCATAACGCCCTGGTGGTGTTTGCCGACGGCGCCTATTTCGAACTCATCGCCTGGCGCGCACCCGCGCCCGAGGAACGCTGGTGGCAGCAGCTGCAGCGCCATGGCGAGGGCATTGTCGATTTCGCGCTGCTGCCCACCGAGACCAGCGCCGTGGTTGCCGCCGCCCAGGCGCGCGGCCTGGACTACGAGGCGCCCTACGAAGGCGGCCGCCTGCGCCCCGACGGCGCGCAGCTGCGCTGGCGCAATGCACGCGCCCGCAGCCAGGACCTGCCCTTTCTCTGCGGCGACCTCACGCCGCGCGCCCTGCGCGTGCCCGAAGGGGAGGCGCGCGTGCACCCCAACGGCGCCACCGGCGTGGCCCGGCTGTACGTGGCCGTGCATGACCTGCGCGCCAGCCTGGCACGCTGGCGCGCGCTGCTGGGCGAGGGCGCCGATATTGGCGAGGCCCGGCTGTCGGACGACGGCAGCGCCTACCGCGCATCGCTGAGGCTGGGCGCCACTGCGCTGGTGCTGGCTGCGCCCGCCCAGGGCGTTGCCACGGGCACCCTGGGCCACCGTCTGGCCACGCGCGGTGAAGGCCCTTATGCCATCGAGCTGCAGGTACGCCAGCCCGCGTCTGCGCTGGCGCTGGACGAGACCGCCACGCATGGCGCGCGCATCGTGCTGGCCCAGGTTTCCCCGGCCAGGGAAACCGCCGCCGCCTAGGCGAAATGCGTGGGCGCTAGAATGGCGCCCCGCTGACACCCATGCCCACCCCGGTGGGCGTTTTCGTTGCAGCCGCGGCCTCCCTTGAGGGGCGCCGCGGCGCGGCGCTGCTTGCCATGACGACTGCTTCCACTCCTGCCACGCTGGGCATAGATTTCGGTACCTCCAACTCCGCCATGGCCTGGCGCGCCCCCGGCCAGACCGCACGCCTGCTGCCGCTGGAGGGCGATGCCTGCGGCATGCCCACGGCGCTGTTCTTCCATACGGACGAGCACAGCACCCATTTCGGGCGCGACGCCATGGCCCAGTACCTGGACGGCGAGCCGGGCCGGCTCATGCGCTCCCTCAAAAGCCTGCTGGGCAGTGCGCTGCTGCAGGAAAAGACGGCGGTGCACGACCAGTTCGTGAGCTACCAGGACATCATCGGCCTGTTCCTGCGCCGCGTGGCCGACCGGGCGCGTGCCTCGCTGGACGGCCGCCTGCCCGAGCGCGTGGTGCTGGGCCGGCCCGTGCATTTCGTGGACGACCATCCCGAGCGCGACCGCCAGGCGCAGCAGGCCCTGGCCGATGCCGCGCGCGCCGCAGGCCTGGGCGAAGTGGATTTCCAGATGGAGCCCATTGCCGCCGCGCTGGACTACGAGCAGCGCCTCACGCAGGAATCCGTGGTGCTGGTGGTGGACATCGGCGGCGGTACCTCCGACTTCACCGTCGTGCGCCTGGGCCCCGAGCAGGCCGGCCGCAGCGACCGCCGCGACGACATCCTGGCCACCAGCGGCGTGCACATCGGCGGCACGGACTTCGACCACCGGCTCAACCTGGCCCAGCTCATGCCGCTGCTGGGCTACCGGCACATCGGCCCCAGCGGCCGCGAAATGCCCAGCCGCGTGTTCTTCGACCTCTCGACCTGGCACCTGATCCAGTGGCTGTACTCGCCCAAGGCCCTGGCCGAGGCGCGCAACCTGCGCACCGACTACAGCGACCAGCGCCTGCACAAGCGCCTGATGGAAGTGCTGGAACTGCGCGAAGGCCACCGCCTGGCCGCCGTGGTGGAGCAGGCCAAGATCGAGGCCTCCACGCGCCATGCCGAAGCGGCCATCGAGCTGGGCTGGCTGGAATCGGGCCTGTCCGCCGCCATCTCGCCCGAGGTGCTGCACGAGCAGCTGCAAGGCCCGCTGCAACAGGTCGTGGCCTGCGCCCAGGACTGCCTGCGCCTGGCCGGCGTGGCGCCCCAGGCGCTGGACGCCATCTACCTCACGGGCGGCTCATCGGCCCTGCGCACGCTGCGCGATGCGCTGCGCGAGGCCTTCCCCGGCGTGCCGCAGGTCGAAGGCGACCTGTTCGGTGGCGTGGCCACCGGCCTCGCGTATGCCTGATCAATCCGCGTCGCCGTCCTCCTCGGCGGCCTGCTTGATAGCCAGCGCGGCGTCATAGAGGCGGTTGCGCGGTGCGCCCGTGATCTCGGCGGCCAGGCGCACGGCGGTCTTGGTGGGCAGCTCGGCCAGCAGCAGGCGCAGCACGCGCAGCGCTTCGCCGTCGGCCTCATCGCCACCCAGGGCCACCGGGTGCAGCACCACGGCGAATTCGCCCTTGCTGCGCTGGGGCACGGCCTGCAGCCAGGCCGGCAGCGCGCTGGCGGGCATGGTGGCAATGTCCTCGAACTGCTTGGTGATCTCGCGTGCCAGCGTCACCGGGCGCTCGCCCAGCGTGGCCAGGGCGGCGGCCAGGTCGGCAATGCGGTGGGGCGCCTCCAGCAGCACGGTGCAGCGCGGCTGCAGGGCCAGTTGCTGCACGGCGGCCAGGCGCTCGGCCGACTTGGTGGGCAGAAAGCCTGCGAAGACGAAACCTCCCTCGCCCTGCGAAGGCGTGACCGCGCCGGCCACGCTGATGGCGGCCGTGATGCTGCTGGCGCCGGGCAGCGGAATGCAGCGCAGGCCCGCGGCCTGCACGGCTGCGCACAGGCGTGCGCCGGGGTCGCTGACGCCGGGCGTGCCCGCATCGCTGACATAGGCGATGCGCTGGCCCTGCTGCAGCCGCGCCACGATCTGCTGGGCCGCCTCGGCCTCGTTGTGCTGGTGCACGGCCAGCAGCTGGCTGCCGGGCCGGTCCAGTCCATAGGAGCGCAGCAGGCCCTGCGTGTGGCGCGTGTCCTCGCAGGCCACGCAGTCCACCAGCTGCAGCACATGCAGGGCGCGCAGGCTGATGTCGGCCAGGTTGCCGATGGGAGTGGCCACCACGTAGAGGGCGCCCTGCGGATAATGCTGGGATGCCGCAGCATCCTTGGCTGCGCCCAGCGCGGTGGCGAAAGAGGTAGTCAATGGGTTTCCTTGCGAAAAAGCCGGCAGGCGCGGGGCCGTCTGCCCTCACGACCCGGCATCGGGGCCAGCAGGCCGAGGATGCGGCGCTGGCCCATCTGCAGGCGGCCGGCCTGCGTCTGGTCGAGCGCAATTATCGGACGCCGGGCCGCGGCGGCGGCGAGATCGACCTCATCGTGCAGGCGCGCGACGGCACCGTGGTCTTCGTCGAGGTGCGCAGCCGCGGCACGCGCGCCTTCGGCGGTGCCGGCGCCAGCATCGGTGCCACCAAGCAGCGGCGCATCGTATTTGCGGCGCGCCACTACCTGATGCGCTGGTCCGCGCCGCCGCCATGCCGCTTCGACGTGGTGCTGGTCGAGCCCGGCGCCGGGCCCTCCGTGCAGTGGCTGCAGGCCGCCTTTGACGCCGAAGGCGCCTGATCCGTTACCGCTGCAGCACAAATAACGCCTGGCTACGAAAGACTTCAAGGGCGGCAGTTATCATCGGGCCTCCATGCTTGAGCAACGTATCCAACAGCATTTCATCGACAGCGCCGACCTGAAATACCAGGCCGCCCAGGCGCTGAGCCAGCCCATTGCGGCGGCAGTGCAGGCCATGCTGGCCTGCGTGACCAGTGGCGGCAAGGTTCTGGCCTGCGGCGCGGGCGCCTCTGCCAGCGATGCCCAACTCTTCGCCGCCCTGTGCGTGGCCGGCTTCGAACGCGACCGGCCCGAGCTGGCGGCCGTGGCCCTGGTCTCCGACGGCGGCCTGCTGGGCACCGTGGGCGCCACGGGCTCGGGCGGCAACGCCACCCAGTACCTGGCGCGCCAGATACGCGCCCTGGGCCAGCCCGGCGACCTGCTGCTGGTGCTGTCCGCCACGGGCAACGACGTGGCCGTGCTGGAGGCCCTGGATGCCGCCCATGAGCGCGACATGATGGCCGTGGTGCTGACCGGCCGCACGGGCGGCTCCCTGGCCGGCCGCGTGCGCGAGACCGATGTTCTGATCTGCGTGCCGCACGACCGTGCGGCGCGCGTGCGCGAAACCCATACGCTGGTGCTGCACTGCCTGTGCGACGGCGTGGATGCCCAGTTACTTGGTGAACAGGAGATGCCTCTATGAAGTTCCGTTGGTCCCGCGCCGCCTGCGGTGTGCTCGCCGTCGCGTCCCTGGGCGCCGCCCTGTCGGGCTGCGTCGCCCTGGTGGGCGGCAGCGCCGTGATGGCCGGCATGTCGGTGGCGGACCGCCGCACCACCGGCACCCAGGTGGAAGACCAGGGCATCGAGCTGCGCGCCAACAACCGCATCGCCGAAGTGCTGGGCGACAAGGCCCATGTCAACGTCACCAGCTACAACCGCCAGGTGCTGCTGACCGGCGAGGCCGGCAACGAGGCCGACCGCCAGACCATCGAGAAGCTCGTGCGCGAGCAGCCCACGGTGCGCAATGTCTTCAACGAAGTGGTGGTGGCTCCCTTCACCTCCACGCTGAGCCAGCGCTCGAAGGACACGCTGATCACCACCCAGGTCAAGGCCAGCCTGCTGGACGCCAAGGACATCCAGGCCTCGGCCTTCAAGGTCGTGACCGAGAACAAGGTCGTCTTCCTGATGGGCATCGTCACCCCGCGCGAAGCCAAGCGCGGTGCCGAGATTGCACGCGGCATCAACGACGTGACCAAGGTCGTGCGCGTGGTGGAAGTCATCTCCGAGGACGAACTGGCCCGCATGCAGCCCCAGTCTGCCCCCGTGGTCACCGACGACTCCGGCAAGGCCGCCGCAGCCAGCGCTCCCACCAGCCTCTCGGAAAGCAGCCTGTCCACCCCCGCAGGCGCCACCGCCACCCCGGTGAAGTGATCACCGCCGCCTGAAAGCAAAAGCCGGAACATGTTCCGGCTTTTTGTTTTGGACATAGGAAGATCTCGTTCCTCAGGGCATAGCACTTGAATCTGGCAGGGCCTAAAGCCAGGGACACCAAGCAAGGGCCGCCCCGCAGCGATGGTGTCGTCCCCCTCCCTTGCGAAGCAAGTAGAGAGGGGGAAGCGGCGTAAGCCGCTCAGGGGGTGAGCCTCTTGATGAGGCTGGAGGTATCCCAGCGCCTGCCGCCCATCTGCTGCACATCGGCATAGAACTGGTCCACCAGGGCCGTGACGGGCAGGCGCGCGCCGTTGCGCTGGGCTTCGGCCAGCACCAGGCCCAGGTCCTTGCGCATCCAGTCCACGGCAAAGCCGAAGTCGAACTTGCCTTCGGCCATGGTGCGGCCACGGTTGTCCATCTGCCAGCTCTGGGCGGCGCCCTTGCCGATGACATCGAGCACGCTGGGAATGTCCAGTCCCGCGCGCTGGCCGAAGGCGATGGCCTCGGACAGGCCCTGGACCAGGCCCGCGATGCAGATCTGGTTGACCATCTTGGTGAGCTGGCCGGCACCGCTGTCGCCCATCAGCGTGCAGGCGCGCGAGAAGGCCATGGCCACGGGCTGCATGGTGGCGAAGGCGGCCTGGTCGCCGCCGCACATCACGGTGAGCTGGCCGTTCTGGGCGCCGGCCTGGCCGCCCGAGACGGGTGCGTCGATGAACTGCAGGCCCAGCTCCAGCCCGGCCGCATGCAGCTCGCGCGCGACTTCGGCCGATGCCGTCGTGTGGTCGGCGAAGATGGCGCCGCGGCGCATGCCCGCGAAGGCGCCGTCCGGCCCCAGCACGACCGAGCGCAGGTCATCGTCATTGCCCACGCAGCTGAACACGATGTCGGCGCCGGCCACGGCCTCGCGCGGCGTGGCCGCATGGCCGCCGTTGAACTCCTCGCACCAGGCGCGGGCCTTGGCCGGCGTGCGGTTGTAGACCGTGACGCGGTGGCCCGCCGTGGCCAGGTGGCCGGCCATGGGGTAGCCCATGACGCCCAGCCCGAGGAAGGCCACGGAAAGAGGGGCGGTGTCCGCATAGCTGCGGGCGGCGATGGAGGAGTCGGACATGGAAGCAATCCTGAGAGGTGGTGGGAGGCGGGTGGCGCAGGGCCGCGTCCGGCGCGGCCCTGGAAGGAGCCGGCATGCCGGCTCAGCGCACTGAAGGCGCGGTCAGGGCGTGCATGGCACGCCCCTCAGACGATGGCGAAATGCTCGGTGCCCGCCGCCAGGTCCAGCGACTTGGCGCGCTGGCTGCCCAGCTTGATCTGCAGCCGCAGGTCGTTGACCGAGTCGGCATTGCGCAGTGCATCCTCGTAGGTGACCAGGTTGGACTCGAACAGGTCGAACAGCGCCTGGTCGAAGGTCTGCATGCCCAGGTTGCGGCTCTTTTTCATGATCTCCTTGATCTCGGTGACCTCGCCCTTGAAGATCAGGTCGGAGATCAGCGGCGAGTTGAGCATCACCTCGATGGCGGCCACGCGGCCCTTGCTGTCCTGCTTGGGCAGCAGGCGCTGGGAGACCATGGCGCGCAGGTTCAGCGACAGGTCCATCAACAGCTGTGGGCGGCGGTCTTCGGGGAAGAAGTTGACGATGCGGTCCAGCGCCTGGTTGGCGCTGTTGGCGTGCAGCGTGGCCAGGCACAGGTGGCCGGTTTCCGAGAAGGCGATGGCGTGCTCCATGGTCTCGCGGTCGCGGATTTCGCCCATCAGGATCACGTCGGGCGCCTGGCGCAGGGAGTTCTTGAGAGCCGCGTCCCAGCTGTCCGTGTCCAGGCCCACTTCGCGCTGCGTGACCACGCAGTTCTTGTGCGGGTGCACGAATTCGATGGGGTCCTCGATGGTCACGATGTGGCCGTAGGAGCTCTCGTTGCGCCAGTCCACCATGGCGGCCAGCGTGGTGGATTTGCCCGAGCCCGTGGCGCCGACCAGGATGCACAGGCCGCGCTTGGTCATGGCCACCTCCTTGAGCACCTGGGGCACGCCCAGGCTGTCGATGGTGGGCAGGGCCAGCGGAATCGTCCGCATCACCATGCCCACGCGGCCCTGCTGGATGAAGGCGTTGACGCGAAAGCGCCCTATGCCCGGCGGCGAGATGGCGAAGTTGCACTCCTTGGTGCGCTCGAAATCGGCGATCTGCTTGTCGCTCATGACCGAGCGCGCCAGCGTCAGCGTGTGCACGGGCGACAGCGGCTGCGGCGACACCTTGGTGATGCGCCCGTCGATCTTGATCGCCGGCGGGAATTCCGCCGTGATGAACAAGTCGCTGCCGTTGCGGCTGACCATGAGCTTGAGCAGGTCGTTGATGAACTTGGTGGCCTGATCTCTTTCCATTGCCGTATTCCCCCGGGCATTGCGCGCCGTTGTGGCGCGCAGGTTGTTTTGTTATTTGCAGGTAGGCCGGTCCGGCCCGCAGGGGCCAGGCGTCCTCATATTCAACTCACTCACTCACTGTCTATGTGTGCTGCTCTTCGCCCAGGCGCACGCTGATGGCGCGCAGCCGGAACGAGAGCTTGCGCGCCAGCAGCGCCATCAGCTTGGCGGCCAGCGCGGCGTCCTTGGCCATCATCTCGTCCAGCGCCTCGGCGCTGAGCACGCCGATCTCGCAGTCGGTCAGCGTGGTGCAGCTGGAAAAGCGCGGCCCGCCGTCCAGCAGCGACATCTCGCCCAGGATGTCGCCGGGCCGCGTCTGCGCCAAGCGCATGCGCTCGCCCCAGGGCTGCTGGCGCTCCACGGCGATCTGGCCGGACAGCACCACGGCCATGAAGCTGCCGTTCTCCTCCTGGCGGATCACGTCGCGTTGCGGTGCCACGGCCGCGTAGATGAAATATTCGCTCAGCCGCTGCAGGCTGGCCGCATCCAGCTGGCCCAGGTAGCGGTCGCGCGACCACAGCTGCTCCAGCTGGCCCCCGCCGCCGCGCGGCAGCCGCGTGGCCCCGACCTCGATGGCGCGCGCCTCCCAGGGAACGGGAGGAGTGTGCGGGTCCATGAAGCCATGCGCCGCCAGCGTGGTCGTGAAGAAGGCCGACTCGGAGGCCGGGGCCGAAGGCTCCTGGCCGCTTCGCAGCTTGCGGAAAATGCTTTTCATGGCGCGTGGCGAGAGGCTGGGCGGGTGGCGGTCAGCCCGGGAAGTTGTCCGGTATCTTGGCCTTGGCGCGGGCTTCCGCAGGGCTGATCAGGTTGCGCCGCACCAGATCGGTCAGGTTCTGGTCCAGCGTCTGCATGCCCACATTCTGACTCGTCTGGATGGTGGAGTACATCTGGGCCACCTTGGCCTCGCGGATCAGGTTGCGGATGGCGCTGGTGCCCAGCATGATTTCGTGGGCCGCGATGCGGCCCTGGCCGTCCTTGGTCTTGCACAGCGTCTGCGAGATCACGGCCTGCAGCGATTCGGAGAGCATGGCGCGCACCATCTCCTTTTCCTCGGCGGGGAAGACGTCGATGATGCGGTCGATGGTCTTGGCGGCGCTGGAGGTGTGCAGGGTGCCGAAGACCAGGTGGCCCGTCTCGGCCGCGGTCATGGCCAGGCGGATGGTTTCCAGGTCACGCATTTCGCCCACCAGGATGGCGTCCGGGTCCTCGCGCAGCGCCGAGCGCAGGGCGGCCGAGAACGACTGCGTCATCGGCCCGACTTCACGCTGGTTGATCAGGCACTTCTTGGAGTCGTGCACGAATTCGATGGGGTCCTCCACCGTCAGGATGTGCCCGTACTCGGTCTCGTTGAGGTGGTTGACCATGCCGGCCAGCGTGGTGGACTTGCCCGAGCCCGTGGGGCCGGTCACCAGCACCAGGCCGCGCGGCTTCAGGGCCAGGTCGCCGAAGATGCGCGGCGCGTTGAGCTGCTCCAGCGTCAGGATCTTGCTGGGAATGGTCCGGAAGACGGCGGCCGCGCCCCGGTACTGGTTGAAGGCGTTGACACGGAAGCGCGCCAGCCCCTCGATCTCGAACGAGAAGTCCACCTCCAGGAACTCCTCGTAGGCCTTGCGCTGGGAGTCGCTCATGATGTCGTAGACCATGGCGTGGACCGTCTTGTGGTCCAGCGGATCGACATTGATGCGGCGCACATCGCCGTGCACACGGATCATCGGCGGCAGCCCCGCGGACAGGTGCAGGTCGGAGGCCTTGTTCTTGACGCTGAATGCCAGCAATTGGGTGATGTCCACGGAGTTCGCTCCCTCGTTTGGTACGCTGGCGGCAATTATGACGACGATTGAAAACAAGCTTCAACAGATTCACGAACGGATTGCCTCGGCCTGCGCGCAGGCGGGCAGGGCCTCCGGCTCGGTGCAATTGCTGTCCGTCTCCAAGACCTTCGGCGCCGACGCCGTGCGCGAGGCCGTGCTGGCCGGCGAGCGCAGCTTCGGCGAGAACTACATCCAGGAGGGCGTGGACAAGATCGCCGCCGTGCGCGCCATGGGCCTGCCGGGTGGCGAGGCCCTGCAATGGCATTGCATAGGCCCCATCCAGAGCAACAAGACGCGCCTGGTGGCCGAGCATTTCGACTGGGCCCAGACCGTGGACCGCCTGAAGATCGCCGAGCGCCTGTCGGCCCAGCGCCCCGAGGGCCTGGCGCCGCTGCAGGTCTGCATCCAGCTGAACGTGGATGGCGGCGAGACCAAGGCCGGCGTGGCGCCGCAGCAGGCGCTGGAGCTGGCCGCTGCCATCGTGCAGCTGCCGCGCCTGGCGCTGCGCGGCGTGATGAGCATTCCCGACGATGTGGCGGGCTTCGAGGCCCAGCGCGAGGTGCATGCGCGCGCCACGGCCGTCTTCGAACAGATCCGCGCCAGCGGCCTGCCGGGGCTGGAGCGCTTCGACACGGTTTCCATGGGAATGACCGGCGACCTGGAAGCGGCCGTGGCCGCAGGCAGCACGATGGTGCGCGTGGGCAGCGGTATCTTTGGCCAACGCAACTACGCCCCGCGCTGAGCGGGGCGTAGCTGGCTTGGCTGGCGGGGAAGGCCGCCTCAGCGCCCGCCTGGCCGCTTCATCTGGCAGTCCGTGGGCAATTCCACCTGCTCGGGCGTGTAGACGGCATCGGTGCGAAAGCCGTAGTTCGTGCCTTCCCAGCCGGCCTTGACCAGCTTGCCGTCCACGGGCGCGATGGTGTTGACCACCTGGGGCAGCAGCAGCTGGTGGTCCTTGCCGCGCATGCGCACGGGGCCGACCACGGTGTCCATCTGCAAATCCTCCAGGGCCAGCGCGATCTTCACGGGTTCGGTGGACTGTGCCTTGGCCATGGCGGCGGCCAGCATGCGCGGCACCAGGTCCATGCGCGGTGCCAGGAAGTCCTTGCCCATGCGGGCCTTGTATTCCTGGGCGCGGGCGTCGGCCAGCGGGCGGCCGGCCTGGCCCGGGTGCCATTCGGCCACCCAGGTCAGCTGGCCGATGCGGGTCTGGGCGAAGGATGTCACCGTGCCCGGCATGCCGCCTGCGCTGTGGTTGAAGTAGCGCAGGTCATAGCCCGAGTCGGCGGCGGACTTGAGCAGCAGGGTCAGGTCCTGGCCCCAGTTGCCCGTGATCACCGAGTCCGCACCCGTTTCCTTGATCTTGGCCACATAGGGCGCGAAGTCCTTGACCCGGCCTATGGGGTGGAGCATCTCGCCCGTGAACTGGATATCGGGCCGGGCCGCGCTCACCATCTGGCGCCCGTACGCCGCCCACTGCTTGCCGTGGGCGTAGTCCTGGTTGAGCAGGTAGACCTTGCGGATGCCCGGCTGGGTCTTGATGTAGCTGGCAATCGCCTGCATGCGCATGGCGGTGTTGGCATCGAACATGAAGTGCCAGAAGCTGCAGGCCTTGCCCGTCAGCTCGGGGTCGATGGAGGAGTGGTTGAGCACCAGCACCTCCTTGCCCGGATTGCGCTGGTTGTGGCGCGATGCCGCCTGCACCAGCGCCGCCACCACCGACGAGCCCGAACCTCCCGTCACCACCACGCGCGCGCCCTGGTCTATGGCCGCCTGCAGCGCGGCCTGGCTTTCCTGGGCCGAGAGCTTGCTGTCGAACTGCAGCAGCTGCAGCTTCGCGCCGTTGAACAGCCCGCCCTTGGCGTTCACATCCTCGACCGCGTACTGCACGTGGTCGCGCATCAGCTCGCCCGTGCTGACGAAGGGGCCTGACAGCGGGTCGATGAAGGCGATCTTGAACGTGTCGGTTCCCTGGGCGTGGGCGGCCGTGCTGCACAGCAGGGCGGCGGCGAGAACGATGGATGGTTGGGAATATCGTCGGATGCAATGGCGGCGGATCGGCATGTCTTGTCTCCTCGAAGGAATGGTCGTCAGTCCTTGCCGGGCGGCTCGGCGCGGGGCCGGCTGCGCCGTGCAGGCGTCTTTTTCGCGGGGGATGCGGCAATGGCTTCGGGCGCGGTGGCTGGCGCCGTGCGCAGGCCCAGCACGCGGCTGGCCAGCTCGGTCAGCTCGGCCACCATCTCGGCCGTGCCCAGGCGGCCGCCGGGGCGGTACCAGTTGTAGAGAAAGCCCGGCAGGCTGCAGGCGGCCTGGGCGGTGATGCGTGTCTCGCGAAAGTCCAGGTGGCCGCTGGCGCGGCCTTCTTCGAGCAGCGCGCAGAACTGGCGGTAGAACTGGCGCGCCAGCGTGCGCGAGGCCTTCATGTACGCAGGGCTGAAGGCCTGGGGCTCGCGGTACGGAAAGAAGGCCGCCGGATAGTGGGCAATGGTGGCCGCGATCAGGCGCTGCAGGCCGTCCACGGCCTTCTCGTGCGCGGCGCGCGCATCGTCGGCCGCGAAGTCCAGCACCGTGAAGCAGGCCTCGGTGGGCGCCCAGCACAGGGTCTCGAAGATCTCCTGCTTGTTGCGGAAGTAGTAGTAGACGAAGGGCTTGGTCACGCCCAGGGCCTGGACGATCTGCTCCATCGTGGTGTTGGCGTAGCCGTTGCGGTCGAACAGGGCCTCGGCCGCCTTGAGGATGCGTTCGCGCTTTTCATCGGAGCCGGCCGTGGGAAGGCGCTGGCGGCCGCGCGGGGTGACAGGGGGCTTGGGCATGCGGGAAATCTCGTGTCGCGTCGGTGGCTGCGATGGTTATACCGATGGGTAGCAATGTTCTACCAGCGGGTATATATTGGCAAGCCGCTGGACCCCAAAACAAATCAAGGCTATCCCTTAGGACTGGTTCCGGGATGGCCAGACACCCAGGAGACAAGCATGGCGGATTCCGAGACCCTCATTCCCCTGCATGAGGCCCTGCGCCGCAATGCGCGCAACCACCCCGGCCGCGACGCCTACATCTGGTATGGCCGCCACATCAGCTGGGCCGAGGTGGATGCGGCCAGCGACGCCTTTGCCGCGCGGCTGCAGGCGCTGGGCGTGGGCCGGGGCGAGCCCGTGGCGCTGTTCATGAACAACTGCCCGCAGTACATCGTGGCGCACTACGGCATCCAGAAGATCGGCGCCATCGTCTGCCCCTGCGGGCCGCTGAACAAGGAGCATGAGCTGCAGTACCAGCTCGATGACCTCAAGGCCCGCGTGATCGTCGCGGCCGATGTGCTGCTGCCCGTGGTGGACAAGGTGCGCGCCAGCACGGCGCTCAGGCATGTGCTGGCCGTGCGCTATGGCGACTGGCTTCCTGAATCGGCCACGCTGGCGCTGCCGCCCGAACTGCAGGCCCCCGTGCAGCCGCTGCCCGAGGGCGTGGAATCGTTCTGGGATGTCATGCACAGCGGCGCCAAGCCCGTGCCCGTCGATGTCGCCATGGACGATGTCTCGCTGATGACCTATACCTCGGGCACCACGGGCCTGCCCAAGGGCGCCATGCTCAGCTACGGCAACGCGGCCAGCAAGACGGCCGGCGCCTCCAGCGCCACGGGCGTGAACGCCGGGGACATGCTGCTGGCCGTGGCGCCGCTCTATCACATTGCCGGCATGTCCATGGGCGTGAACATGCCCGTGCACAGCGGCGCCACCTGCGTGCTGCTGCACCGCTTCGACCCGCTGGCCGTGGCCCAGGCCCTGGAGCGCTACCGCGTGACCTGGTGGTACAGCATCGCGCCCATGAACGTGGCCGTGATGCAGCTGCCGGGCGTGGAGGCCATGGACTTTTCCGCGCTGCGCCGCAACACCGTGACCAGCTTCGGCATCGCCTACACCGAGGAGCTGGCGCGGCAGTGGAAGCGCTTCACCCCGAACTGCATCTCCAGCGAGGCGGCCTATGGCCTGAGCGAGACCCACACCATGGACACCTCCATGCCGGGCGACGCCATCCGCTGGGGCACGCACGGCAAGCCGCTGCCGGGCAACGAGGTGCGCATCATCGACCCCGAGACCGGCGAGCCGCTGCCGGCCGGCGAAGTGGGCGAGATCACCATCCGCGGCCCCGGCAACTTCAAGGGCTACTGGAACAAGCCCGAGGCCACGGCCAGGACCCTGAAGAACGGCTGGGTCCACACGGGCGACATGGGCCGCATCGACGCCGATGGCTACCTGACCTTTATCGGCCGCTTCAAGGAAATGATCAAGGTCTCGGGCTACAGCGTCTTCCCCGAGGAGGTGGAGGCCATCCTCATCAAGCATCCGGCCGTGGCCCAGGCCGCCGTGATCGGCGTGCCCGACCCGCAAAAGGGCGAGGTCGTGCGCGCCTTCATCGTCACGCGGCCGGGCCAGCAGATCGCGGCCGAGGACCTGGTGCAGTGGTCGCGCGAGAACATGGCCAGCTACAAGGCGCCGCGCGAGGTGCGTTTCATCGAGGCGCTGCCTGCCACCGGAGCGGGCAAGGTGCTGCGCAGGATGTTGAAAGACACCCCCTGAGTCGCTTCGCGCCTTCCCCCTCTCTACCCGCTTCGCGGGGGAGGGGGACGACACCTTCGGTGCGGGGCGGCCCTTCCTCGGTGCCCCTTGCATTTGAGGGCGCCAGTTGCAAACGCTGTTGACCATTGATACCGGACCTTTTACCCATGTTCCAGAAGATCCTGATTGCCAACCGCGGCGAGATCGCGCTGCGTATCGTGCGCGCGCTGCGCGAGCTGGGTGTGCCGAGCCTGGCGGTCTTTGCTGCAGACGATGCGCAGGCGCCCCATGTATCCGCTGCCGATGCAGCCGTGTCCCTGGATGCCAGCGGCCCCTCGGCCTACCTGGACGGCGCCCACCTGCTGCGCATTGCGCGCGAGCACGGCTGCGACGGCATCCATCCGGGCTACGGCTTTCTCAGCGAGAACGCGGGCTTTGCGCAGGCCTGCGCCGATGCGGGCCTGCGCTTCATCGGCCCCGCGCCGGAGCACCTGGCGCTGCTGGGCGACAAGGCCCGCGCACGCGATCTGGCGCGCCGCTGCGGCGTGCCGCTGATGCCCGGCAGCAGCGAGGCTGTCACGCTGGAACAGGCCCAGGCCTTCTTCGAGGCGCAGCAGGCCGGGGGCGCCAGCGGCATCATGGTCAAGGCCATCGGCGGCGGCGGCGGGCGCGGCATGCGTGCCGTGGCGCGCGCCGAGGACCTGCCTGCCGCCTATGAGCGCTGCCGCAGCGAGGCGCGAGCCGCCTTCGGCGTGGACGGCGTCTATGTGGAGCGGCTGATGACGGGCGCGCGCCATATCGAGGTGCAGATCCTGGGCGACGGCGGCGCAGGCCCCATCGCGCTGGGCGAGCGCGAATGCACGCTGCAGCGGCGCTTCCAGAAGCTGGTGGAGATCGCGCCCAGCCCCAGCCTGGCGCAGCCGCTGCGCGAGCGCATCACGCGCGACGCGCTGCGCATGGCCGCCGAGATCGGCTACGAGAGCCTGGGCACCTTCGAATTCCTGGTCGATGCCGCCTCCGACTCCCTGCCCTATGTCTTCATCGAGGCCAACCCGCGCCTGCAGGTCGAGCACACCATCACCGAGGAGGTCTTCGGCATCGACCTGGTGCAGGCCCAGATCCGCGTGGCGGCCGGCGATCACCTTGGAGAGCTGGGCCTGGATGCCAGGACGCCGCCCGCGCCGCGCGGCTATGCCATGCAATGGCGCATCAATGCCGAGACGCTGGATGCCGCAGGCCAGTCGCGCCCCGGTAGCGGGCGCATAGGCGCACTGCAGTGGCCGGCCGGCCCCGGCATCCGCATCGACACGCATGCGGTGGCGGGCGCCAGCCCCTCGCCGCACTACGACACGCTGCTGGCCAAGCTCATCGTGCACAGCAGCGGGCCGCGCTTTGAAGACGTGCTTCGCCGCGCACGTCGCGCACTGGACGAATGCTGCATCGACGGGCTGGCCACCAACCTGCCGCTGCTGCAGGCGCTGGCCCGGCGGCCCGAGATGGCATCGCAGGCCGTGCACACACGCTGGCTTGAAGAGGCCCTTCCCGAGTTGGTGGCGGACGCCCAGGTGTTGGCCGAAGGCGCGCGCCGCACGGCTGTGGGCGCCGAGGTTCCGGCGGCGGCCGAGGCTGCTGGCGCGCCCGTCCCCGAAGGCGCCATCACGGCCCCCATGCCCGCGCGCATCGTGCAGTGGAGCGTGGCCGTGGGCGATGCCGTGGCTGCAGGCGCCGAGCTGGGCGTGCTCGAAGCCATGAAGATGGAGCATGTGCTGCTGGCGCCGCAGGCCGGCACCATCACCCAACTGCTGGCCGAGGCCGGTGCCTATGTGGCCCAGGACCAGCCCCTGCTGGTGCTGGCCGCCGCCGAAGGCGTGCAGGCCGGCGCACGCGCGCAGCAGTCCGCACAGGACCCGGACCACATCCGCGCCGACCTGCGCCGCGTCATCGACCGCCATGCCTTCACGCGCGATGCTGCCCGGCCCGAGGCCATGGCCAAACGCCATGCCCAGGGCAGCCGCAGCGCGCGCGAGAACATCGCCGACCTCTGCGACGCAGGCAGCTTCATCGAATACGGTGCGCTGGCCATTGCCGCGCAGACGCGCCGGCGCAGCATGGACGACCTGATCGCCAACACGCCGGCCGACGGCATGGTCACGGGCATGGGCTCCATCAACGGCGCGCAGTTCGGCCAGGAGCGGTCGCGCGCCGTCGTCATGTCCTATGACGCCACCGTGCTGGCAGGCACCCAGGGCGCGCGCAACCATGCCAAGACCGACCGCATGCTGGGCATTGCGCTGGCCCAGAAGCTGCCCGTGGTGCTGTTCGCCGAAGGCGGCGGCGGGCGGCCCGGTGATACCGACACGCCCGTGGTCGCGGGCCTGCATGTGCACACCTTTGCGGCCTATGCGGCGCTGTCGGGCCAGGTGCCCGTGATCGGCATCACCCATGGCCGCTGCTTCGCGGGCAACGCGGCCCTGCTGGGCTGCAGCGACGTGATCATCGCCACGCGCGCCAGCTGCATCGGCATGGGCGGGCCGGCCATGATCGAGGGCGGCGGGCTGGGCGTCTTCCGGCCCGAGCAGATCGGTCCCAGCAGCGTGCAGCATGCCAATGGCGTGATCGACGTGCTGGTCGAGGACGAGGCCGAAGCCGTGGCCGCCGCGCGCCACTACCTGTCCTTCTTTCAGGGCCGCACCACGGAGTGGACCGCGCCCGACACGCGCGCCCTGCGGCATGTGGTGCCCGAGAACCGGCTGCGTGCCTATGACACCCGTGCGGCCATGGCGCATCTGGTGGACGAAGGCAGCCTGCTGATGCTGCGCACGGGCTTTGGCGCAGGCATCCACACGGCGCTGGCGCGCCTCGAAGGCCGGCCCGTGGGGCTGATGGCCAACAACCCGTCCCACCTGGGCGGCGCCATCGACGCCGATGCGGCCGACAAGGCCGCGCGCTTCATGCAGCTGTGCAATGCCCATGGCCTGCCCATCGTGAGCCTGGTGGACACGCCCGGCTTCATGGTCGGCCCCGAGATCGAGAAGACGGCCCAGGTGCGCCATGTCAGCCGCCTGTTCGTCACGGCGGCCAAGCTGCGCGTGCCGTATTTCAGCGTGGTGCTGCGCAAGGGCTACGGCCTGGGGGCCATGGGCATGACGGCCGGCAGCTTCCATGCGCCGGTGTTCAACGTGGCCTGGCCCACGGGCGAGTTCGGTGCCATGGGTCTGGAAGGCGCCGTGCGCCTGGGCTTTCGCAAGGAACTGCAGGCCCTGCCCGAGGGCGCCGAACGCAACGCCCTGTTCGACCGGCTGCTGGCCCAGCAGTACGCCCACGGCGAGGCCATGCACATGGCCGGCACGCTGGAGATCGACGCCGTCATCGACCCCGCCGACACGCGCGCCTGGCTGTCGCGCGGCCTGGCAGGGGCGCGCGTTGCGCCTGCCCAAGCCGGCTTCGTGGACACCTGGTAGGCCCTGAAAACGCCACGGACGGCATGCTAAGCTGGCCGCCTTTCCGACGAACATGATGGCGGGCCTGCAGTGCAGGCCCCGCTGCCTCTGGAGACTCCCCATGCCCGGACTTCTGCCCGATATCGATCCCGACGGCCTGCTCGAATTCTCGGTGGTCTACACCGACCGCGCGCTCAACCACATGTCCAAGCGCTTCGCGGGCGTGATGCAGGACATCCTCACCACGCTGCAGGAGGTCTACCACGCCCACACGGCCGTGCTGGTGCCGGGCAGCGGCACCTTCGGCATGGAGGCCGTGGCGCGCCAGTTCGCCAACCGCGAAAAGGTGCTCATCGTGCGCAACGGCTGGTTCAGCTACCGCTGGACCCAGATCTTCGAGGAAGGCGGCCTGGGCGGCGGCGCCGTGGTCTGCAAGGCGCGCCGCCAGGGACCGGGCAGCCAGGACCCCTGGGCGCCCTGCGCGGCCGAGGACGTGGCCGCCGCCATCCGCACTGAAAAACCCAAGGTCGTGTTCGCCCCCCATGTGGAGACGGCCAGCGGCATCCTGCTGAGCGACAGCTACCTGCGCACCCTGGCCGATGCCGCGCACGAGGTGGGCGCGCTCTTCGTGCTGGACTGCGTGGCCTCGGGCGCCATGTGGGTGGACATGGAAAAGACCGGCGTGGACGTGCTGATCAGCGCGCCGCAAAAGGGCTGGAGCAGCTCGCCGTGCTGCGCCATGGTCATGCTCTCGCAGCGCGCGCGCGAAGCCATCGAGCACACGCAAAGCTCCAGCTTCTCCTGCGACCTCAAGAAGTGGATGCAGATCGCCGAGGGCTACGAAAAAGGCCAGCACGCCTACCACACCACCATGCCCACCGACGCCCTGGTCCGCCTGCGCGACGTGATGCTGGAGACGCGTGCCTACGGCTTCGCCAAGGTGCGCGACGAGCAGATCGCCCTGGGCGCCAAGGTGCGTGCCCTGCTGGAATCGCGCGGCTTTCCCAGCGTGGCGGCCGAAGGCTGGAAGGCCCCCGGCGTGGTCGTCAGCTACACCACCGACCCCGGCATCCAGAGCGGCAAGAAGTTCATGGAAGCCGGCCTGCAGACCGCCTCGGGCGTGCCCCTGCAGTGCGAGGAAGGCCCGGACTTCAAGACCTTCCGCATCGGCCTGTTCGGCCTGGAAAAATGGCACAACGTGGACCGCACCGTCGGCCACATCGCCAAGGCCCTTGACGACATCGGTGTCCCCGCCAAGGCGTGAACCCGCTGCAAACATTGCATTGAAAGAACCCTGATGAAAAAGACCCTCACCACCCTGGCCGCCTCCTGCGGCCTGATGCTCGCCGCATTCACCGGCGTGACGGCCCATGCGGCCGAGCCCGTCACCACGGCCAGCGGCCTGGTCTATGAAAGCCTCAAGGAAGGCACGGGCGCCAGCCCCAAGGCCAGCGACACGGTGCGCGTGCACTACCGCGGCTACTTCCCCGACACGGGCAAGGACTTCGACAGCTCCATCACGCGTGGCCAGCCCATCGAGTTCCCCTTGACCGGCGTGATTCCCTGCTGGACCGAAGGCGTGCAGAAGATGAAGGTCGGCGGCAAGGCCAAGCTGACCTGCCCGCCCTCCATCGCCTACGGCAGCCGTGGCGCGGGCAGCGTGATCCCGCCCAACGCCACGCTGAACTTCGAGGTGGAACTGCTGGGCATCAAGTGATGGCCGGCCCGCTGGCCGGGCCAGCCCCCGCTTGATGCAAAGCCGGCCTGCGGGCCGGCTTTTTTACGGTCGTTGAAAGGGATATGCCGTGGATTCACGCAAACCGCTGGACGCGCGCGCCGCCGCGCTGATGCTCATGCTGTGCCTGATCTGGAGCCTGCAGCAGATCCTGCTCAAGGCCACGGCCGACGCCATTGCGCCCACGCTGCAGATCGCGCTGCGCTCGGGCGTGGGCGCCGTGCTGGTGTGGCTGTTCATGCGCTGGCGCGGCATGCGCGTGCAGTGGGGCGACGGCAGCTGGCGCCCGGGCCTGGCCGTGGGCACGCTGTTTGCGCTGGAATTCCTGCTGGTGGGCGAGAGCATCAACCACACCTCGGCCGCCCATGTGGTGGTCTTCCTGTATTCCGCCCCCGTGTTCGCGGCGCTGGGCCTGCACTGGAAGCTGCCCTCGGAGCGCCTGGCGCCGCTGCAATGGCTGGGCATCGCACTGGCCTTTGCCGGCATAGCGCTGGCCTTCCTGGGCGGCGGCAAGCCTTCGAAGGCAGCAGGCGCCGCCATGCTGCTGGGCGACCTGCTGGCGCTGGCCGCCGGCGTGGCCTGGGGCGCCACCACGGTGGCCATCCGCACCACGCGGCTGGCATCGCTGCCCGCCGCGCAGACCCTGCTCTACCAGCTGGCCACGGGCTTTGCGCTGCTGCTGCCCGCCGCCTTCCTGCTGGGCCAGACCCGCTTCGAGCCCACGCCGCTGGCCTGGGCCGGCCTGGCCTTCCAGTCCGTGCTGGTCTGCTTCGTGAGCTTCCTGGTCTGGTTCTGGCTGCTCACGCAATACCTGGCCTCGCGCCTGGGCGTGTTCTCTTTCATGACGCCCATCTTCGGCGTGGTCTTCGGGGCCTGGCTGCTCAGCGAGCCCATCGAGCCCAACTTCCTGGCCGGGGCACTGATGGTGCTGGCCGGGGTGCTGCTGGTGAGCGGGTATGGGTGGCTGAAGTCGCTCAGGCGTCCTGCCTGACCAGTCCCAGCCGCCGCGCCAGCCGCTGTAGGTTGGCGCGGTCCATCTGCAGTTCGCGTGCGGCGGCGGCCCAGCTGCCGTGGTGGCGCTGCAGGCTGGCGTCGATCAGATGGCGCTCGTAGCTCTCCACGGCTTCGCGCAGGCCTTGGGAGCTGGCGCCGGGCGATGCGACCTGTGGGAGGGGCAGGGACGGGCTGGCCGTCGCCGGGGGCTGAGCGTCATCCCAGAGATCGGCCTGGCCCAGCGTGACCATGCGAGCCCGGCCACCGGCTGGAGCGGCGGAGGGCGCACGGCTCAGCGCCCGCAGCACGCCGCGGCTGATGAGGTGCTCCAGTTCCCGGACATTGCCGGGCCAGTCCTGGGCCAGCAAGGCCGATTGCGCAGCGGGGTGCAGGCGCAGTCCGCCCAGGCCCAGGCGCGAACGGTTTTCCTCGAGGAAGAAGCCGGCCAGCATCAGCACGTCGCTGTCGCGCTCGCGCAGCGCGGGCACGCGCAGCGGGTAGACGCTCAGGCGGTGGAAGAAATCGGCGCGCATGCGGCCTGCCGCCACCTCGGCGGCCAGGTCGCGGTTGGTGGCGGCGATCACGCGCACGTCCACATGGTGCTCGCGGTCCGAGCCCAGGCGCTGCAGCTGGCCGCTTTGCAGCACGCGCAGCAGCTTGGCCTGCACGGGCAGGGACAGCTCGCCCACCTCGTCCAGGAACAGCGTGCCCTGGTCGGCCTGCTCGAACTTGCCGCTGCGCTCGGACAGCGCACCCGTGAAGGCGCCGCGCACATGGCCGAACAGCTCGCTTTCGACCAGGTTGTCGGGCAGGGCTGCGCAGTTGATGCTGACCAGCGCCCGGCCTGCACGCGCCGACTGCGCATGCACGGCCTGGGCCACCAGTTCCTTGCCCGTGCCGGTCTCGCCCGTGATCAGCACGTTGAGGTCGCTGGCCGCGACCAGGGCGATGTCCTTTTGCAGCGCGCGCATGGCCGGGCTCTGGCCGATCAGCGGACGCGATGACTCGCCCCCGGGGCGGCGCCGGGCGCGGGCAGGGCGCGCGCACTGCGCGCCAACCGGCGCAGCCGCTCGGCCGTGGTCACGGTGGCCGCCGCCAGGTTGCTGAAGGCCTGCAGCGCCGCCAGCGCGGCCGGGTCGGCAAAGCGCCCCGGGTCCAGCGCGTCCAGCGTGAGAAGGCCCCAGGGCAGGCCGCCCGTCTGCAGCACGCAGCCCATGCAGTCGTGCACCTCCAGCGGCCCGTGGCCCTGGGCCACCAGGCCGTCATAGGGATCGGGCAGCGGGCTGTCGGGCGCAAAGCGCATGGCCTGGCCCGCCGCCAGCAGCTGGGCGAAGCGCGGGTGCTCGGCAATGCGAAAGCGCCGGCCCAGCGCATCGGGCACCAGGCCATCGATGGCCACGGGCCGCAGCCACTCGCCCTCCAGCCGCAGCAGGGCGGCGGCATCGGCCGGCAGCACGGCGCGCAGGGCTGCCAGCAGGCGGCGAAAGCGCTCGCGCTCGGGCAGGTCCTGGGCCAGGTCGGCCACCAGAGGGGTCAGGGCATGCAGGGCGGTGGATGTGGTCATAAAGACTGCGATCGCTGTCAAAAAGACTCGTTTTGACGAAGGTCATATTGACGCATGAAACGCCAAACCCTTGTTCTGCAAGGGCTGCAGTCCTGGCACGGCACTTGCCTTTGTCAAGGCATGCCCGGCATCGCACCGGGCATGCCCGTCCCCGTACCCAAGGAGTTTCTTGTGCTGACCGACCGCCAACGTGCCATCGTCCAATCCACCGTCCCGCTGCTTGAAACCGGCGGCGAGGCTTTGATCACCCACTTCTACCAGACCATGCTGGGCGAGTACCCCGAGGTGCGCGCCCTGTTCAACATGGCCCACCAGCAAAGCGGTGCCCAGCCGCGTGCCCTGGCCTATAGCGTGCTCATGTACGCCAGGCACATCGACCGGCTCGAAGCCCTGGGCGATCTGCCCGCGCAGATCATCAACAAGCATGTGGCTCTGCAGGTGCAGCCCGAGCACTACCCCATCGTCGGCACCTGCCTGCTGCGCGCCATCCGCGAAGTGCTGGGCGCCGAGATCGCCACCGACGAGGTCATCAATGCCTGGGGCGCCGCCTACCAGCAGCTGGCCGACATCCTGATCGGCGCCGAACGCCAGGCCTATGACCGCACGGCGGCGGCCGAGGGCGGCTGGCGCGGCGAGCGTGCCTTCGTGGTCGAGGACAAGGTGGCGGAAAGCGCCGAGATCACCTCGTTCTACCTGGTGCCGGCCGATGGCGGCCCCGTCATCGCCCACCAGCCCGGCCAGTACATCGGCCTGCGCCTGGTGGTGGACGGCCAGGAGCAGCGGCGCAACTACTCGCTGTCCGCGCCCGCCGATGGCCGCAGCCTGCGCATCAGCGTCAAGCGCGAGGCAGGCGGCAAGGTCTCCAGCTTCCTGCACGACCGGGTCCACGTCGGCGACACGCTGCAGCTGTTCCCGCCCGCAGGCCACTTCACGCTGCAGCCCGGCGAGCGTCCGCTGGTGCTGATCAGCGGCGGCGTGGGCATCACGCCGACCCTGCCCATGCTGGATGCGGCCTTGCCCAGCAAGCGTCCCGTGGTCTTCATCCACTGCGCGCGTGAGCGCGGTGTTCACGCCTTCCGTGAACGTGTGGATGCGCTGGCCGCGGAGCATCCGCAGCTCAGCCGGTACTACTGCTATGACCGGGTGGAGGAGGGCGATAAGGCCGATGCGCAGGGACTGCTGACCGCCCGGCAGTTGGGTGAGTGGCTGCCTTCAGTGGATGCCGATGTGTATTTCCTGGGGCCCCGGCCGTTCATGCGGTCGGTGAAGGAATCATTGCGGGTGTTGGGGGTGCCGGAAGGGCAGGTCCGCTATGAATTCTTTGGGCCGGCGGAGGCGTTGGCCTGATTTGCCGTCGATCCGCTCGGGTCCCCTGGCCTGAGTGGTGGAGCAGGGGCCGGGCCTTGGCCCGCCGTGCATCGGGCGATCAGCCCTGCACGGCCCACATGCCCTGGTTGTCCGACACCCACTCCCCAAACGCCTGTGCGGGCAAGGGCTTGCTGCACAGATAGCCCTGGAAGAAGTCGCACCCCTTGCCGCGCAGGAATGCCAGTTGCTCGGCCGTCTCCACGCCCTCGGCCAGAACCTTGAGCCCCATGGCATGCCCCAGCGCGATCACCGATCCGCTGATGGCCATGTCGTCCGCGCTGTGCGGGATATCGCGGATGAAGCCCTGGTCGATCTTGAGCAGGTCCAGCGGAAAGCGCTTGAGGTGGGCCAGCGAGGAATAGCCGGTGCCGAAGTCGTCGATGGCCAGCCGCAGGCCCTGGGCGCGCAGGCGGCGCATGACGGCCAGGGCCTCCTCGGGGCGCTCGGCCAGGGCGCTTTCGGTGATTTCCAGCTCCAGGCAGTGCGGGGCGAAGCCCGTGGCGGCCAGCGCGTCGGCGGTGGCGCCGGCGATGTCGGTCAGCAGGAACTGGTGCAGCGAGACGTTGACCGCGATGGTCATCTCGGGCAGGCCCTGATCGCGCCAGCGCTGGCCCTGGGCGCAGGCCTCGCGCAGCACCCACAGGCCCAACGCGCCGATGACGCCCGAGCTTTCGGCCACGGGAATGAAGCGTGCCGGGGAGATGAGGCCCTCGTCCGGGTCCAGCCAGCGCACCAGGGCCTCGGCGCCCACCAGGCGGCCCGTGGCCAGGTCGATCTGGGGCTGGAAGTACAGGCGCAGGTGGCCCAGGTCTATGGCCTGCCGCAGCCGTGCCTCCATGGCCAGGCGCTCGCGCGCGGCCGAGGTCATGTCTTCCTCGAAGAAGCACCAGGCACGGCCGCTGCGCGACTTGGCGCCGTAGACGGCGGCATGCGCGCCCTGCAGCAGGTCCTGGGCATTGCCGGCGTGGGAGGGATACATGCAGATGCCCACGCTGACGCCGGCCATGACGGACAGGCCGTCCGGCGAGCTCCAGGGCTGGCCGGCCGCCGCGATCAGTTGCCGTGCACGGGCGATGGCGTCGCCGCGCTCGCTCATGCCCTTGCACAGCACGGCCAGTTCGTCACCGGCCATGCGACCTATGAGGTCCTGGGGTCCCAGGGAGTCGTGCACGCGGGCGGCGATGTGGCGCAGCACCTGGTCGCCAATGGCGTGGCCGTAGCTGTCGTTGACGTCCTTGAAGCGATCGATGTTCAGCAGCATCACGGCCAGCGTGCCCTGCTCGGCGGCCGCCTCGGCCACGGCGTCTTCCAGCAGCGCTGTGAAGCGCACGCTGTTGGGCAGGCCGGTGAGCATGTCGCGGTGGGCCAGGAATTCGAGCTGGGCCTCGCGCGCCTTCTCGGCCGAGATGTCGGTGAACATGCACACGTAGTGCGTGACCTTGCCCTGTGCGTCCTTGACGGCGCTGAGCGACATGCGCTCGGGGAAGACCTCGCCGTTCTTGCGGCGGTTCCAGATCTCGCCCTGCCAGTGGCCCGTGGCCTGCATGCTGTCCCACATGGCCTCGTAGAAGGCCTTGTCATGGCGGCCGGACTTGAACATGCGCGGGGTCTTGCCCAGCATTTCCTGCTCGGTATAGCCCAGCAGCCGCGTGAAGGCGCTGTTGACCGAGAGGATGCGGCTGCGCGCGTCGGTGACGACCACGCCCTCCATGGTGTTGTCCACCACGGCGGTGGCCAGGCGCTGGCGTTCGTCGGCCTCCCGCCCGGCGGCCATCGCGGCATGGGCAGTGCGCTCTCCACGGCGCATGCGCCACAGCAGCCAGCCGCCGCCCACGGCCGTGACCAGCACCAGGGTCACCGAGGACAGCATGCGCCGCTGCGCCGCCGCCTCGGGCGGAATCTGCAGGTGCGCCAGCAGCCATTCCACGCCCCAGAGCCACAGCAGACCTGCGCACACGTACAGGGTCATTGCGCCCCAGAGCGGTATTCGGGGCTGCTCTCCCTGATCTTGCATGTGGTTCCTCAGAACGTTCCCAGAACGTGTGACTTGCGCAGGGTCGTGTCCATGCTGCGACAATTGCGCCGCTATGACCCAAGCCTATATTCTTACCCTTTCGTGCCCCGACCGGCTCGGTCTGGTACATGCCGTCTCGGGCTTTCTGCTCGAGCAAGGCGGCAACATCGAAGAGGCCGCGCAGTATAACGACCCGGCCACCGGACTGTTCTTCATGCGCGTGCAATTTGCCTGCAACGGCTGCGATCCCGCGGCTCTGAGGGCGGCCCTGGCCGACCTGGGCGGCCAGTACCAGATGAAGTGGCGCCTGCACACCAAGGCCGAAGCCATGAAGACCGTGCTCATGGTCAGCAAGGAAGGCCACTGCCTCAACGACCTGCTGTTTCGCTGGAAGAGCGGCCTGCTGCCGGTGGACATCCGCGCCATCATCAGCAACCACCGCGAGTTCTACCAGCTGGCGGCCAGCTACAACATCCCCTTCCACCACATCCCCGTCACGGCTGCCACCAAGGCCCAGGCCGAGGCAAAGCAGTTCGAGATCATCGAGGCCGAAGGCGCCGAGCTCGTGGTGCTGGCGCGCTACATGCAGGTGCTGTCCAACGACCTGTGCACCAAGCTGGCAGGCCGCGCGATCAACATCCACCACAGCTTCCTGCCCAGCTTCAAGGGCGCCAAGCCCTACTACCAGGCCCATGACCGCGGCGTGAAGCTGATCGGCGCCACGGCCCACTATGTGACGGCCGACCTGGACGAAGGTCCGATCATCGAGCAGGACGTGGCCCGCGCCGACCACACCGACACCGTGGAGGACCTCACGGCCCGCGGCCGCGACACCGAGAGCCAGGTGCTGGCCCGCGCCGTCAAGTGGCACAGCGAGCACCGCGTCATCCTCAACGGCCACAAGACCGTGGTCTTCCGCTGAAGCCGGTTCCCGGCCGCCCATGGCGAACGTGACCCTTGCCGCCGGCAGCGGCTTTGCCCCGCCCGGCAGCGGCGCCCGCCGCATTCCGCCCATACAGTGCCTGCTCACTTTCGAGGCGCTGGCGCGGCTGCGCAGCGTGACGCAGACGGCCGAGGAGCTGTGCGTCACGCCCAGCGCCGTCAGCCACCGCGTGCGCCAGCTCGAGCAGATCCTGGGCACGCGGCTGTTCGGCCGCTCGGACTTTTCGCTCACCACCGAAGGCAGCGCCTACCTGTCCCACGTGCGCGAGGGCCTGGGCGCGCTGCAGCGCTTTCCGGGCGAGGTGACGGCACCGGGCCGCCGCAGGCTCAAGCTTGCGGTCACGCCCACCTTTGCGCGCGTGATCCTGATCCCGCGCCTGCGCCAGTTCACGGAAACCTATCCCGAGATCGACATCGCCCTGCAGGTCTCCATCCCGCTGCTGGACGTGGTGGCCGAGGATGCCGACCTGATGGTGCGCTTCGGCCCCGGCCACTATGCCGATGTGGAGCACATCGAGCTGGCGCGCGACGTGGTCACGCCGCTCGCCTCGCCGGCCTTCATCCGCGAGCACGGCCCCTTCGAGCAGCCCCAGGACCTGGAAGGCATGCCCCTGCTGCGCAGCCCGCTGGAGCCCTGGCGCACCTGGTTCGGCGCCACCGGCCTGGACTGGCCCGAGCCGCACGAGGGCTCGCAGTTCAACGACATCGGCCTGATGTGCGACGCGGCCTCGGCCGGCATGGGCATCGCCCTGGTGCGCCACAAGCTGGGCGCGCCCTGGCTGGACAACGGCACCCTGGTGCGCCTGTTCGACGTGGACACGGCCAGCCCCCATGCCCACTACCTGTGCTGGCGTACCGGCACCATGGACCGCTGGGAATGCGCGGCCTTTGCTGAATGGTTGAAGAGGGCGATGGCCTGCTGAGGCGCCCATAACTGATTTCACGGATTTCACGCGCCGTTGCAATAAACATCAGCGCAGCCCCGCTGCACAAAGACGGCGGCATCGCCTAAAGTCAGGCTCCATGACTCCCGCCAGCTCCCCAGCCAGCCCCGCTCCCGGCGCCATGGCGTCGGCCGCCGCCGATGCGGCCCACCAGCAGCCCACAGTCTCCGAGCGCGCACGGCGCCAGGCCGAGGTCGTGGCCGCGCTGGCCCGCCATGTGCCCGCCCACGCCCTGCTGTGGAATGCCGAGGACACCACGCCCTATGAATGCGACGGCCTCACGGCCTACCGCCAGCGCCCGCTGGTGGTCTGCCTGCCCGAGACCGAGGCCCAGGTCCAGGCCGTGCTGCGAGCCTGCCACGCCATCCAGGTGCCCGTGATCGCACGCGGCGCGGGCACCGGGCTGTCGGGCGGTGCCTTGCCCCATCCCATGGGCGTGACGCTGTCGCTGGCCAAGTTCAACAAGATCCTCCAGGTCGATGCGGCCAGCCGCACGGCCGTGGTGCAGTGCGGCGTGCGCAACCTGGCCATCAGCGAGGCCGCCGCGCCCTTCGGCCTGTACTACGCGCCCGATCCCAGCAGCCAGATCGCCTGCACCATCGGCGGCAACGTGGCCGAGAATTCGGGCGGCGTGCACTGCCTCAAGTACGGGCTGACGGTGCACAACGTGCTCAAGGTGCGCGGCTTCACCGTGGAGGGCGAGCCGGTGGAGTTCGGCTCCACGGCACTGGACACGCCGGGCTTCGACCTGCTGGCCATCCTGGTCGGCAGCGAGGGCATGCTGGCCGTGACCACCGAAGTCACCGTGCGCCTGATCCCCAAGCCCCAGCTGGCGCGCTGCATCATGGCCAGCTTCGACGACGTGCGCAAGGCCGGCGACGCCGTGGCCGCCGTGATCGCGGCCGGCATCATCCCGGCCGGGCTGGAGATGATGGACAAGCCCATGACGGCCGCCGTCGAGGACTTCGTCAAGGCCGGCTACGACCTCACGGCCGAGGCCATCCTGCTGTGCGAGAGCGACGGCACGCCCGAGGAAGTCGAGGAAGAGATCGCCCACATGAGCGAGGTGCTGCGCGGCGCCGGGGCCACGGCCATCACGGTGAGCGAAAGCGAGGCCGAGCGCCTGCGCTTCTGGAGCGGGCGCAAGAACGCCTTTCCTGCCAGCGGGCGCATCAGCCCCGACTACATGTGCATGGACTCCACCATCCCGCGCAAGCGCCTGGCCGACATCCTGCTGGCCATCCAGGAGATGGAAAAGAAATACGGCCTGCGCTGCGCCAACGTCTTCCACGCGGGCGACGGCAACCTGCACCCGCTGATCCTGTTCGATGCCAACGACCCCGACGAGCTGCACCGCTGCGAGCTGTTCGGCGCCGACATCCTGGAGACCAGCGTGGCCATGGGCGGCACGGTCACGGGCGAGCATGGCGTGGGTGTGGAAAAGCTCAACTCCATGTGCACCCAGTTCACCACGGCCGAGAACGACCAGATGTTCGCGCTCAAGGCCGCCTTCGACCCGCAGGCCCTGCTCAACCCCGGCAAGGTGATTCCCACGCTCAACCGCTGCGCCGAGTACGGAAAGATGCTGGTGCGCGGCGGCCAGATCTCACACCCGGACCTGCCGAGATTCTGAGGCGACGTGCAACGGGCGCGGTGCAACCGGCTCCGTGCAAAGAGCACTGTGCAACGAGAGGCATGCAACCCGCTGGTCACGGCTGCTGCAGGCAGCGCAGCCACAGCCCATCGAGCGCGCGGGCCAGCGCAGCTTCCTGCCGGGGCACGGCCAGGTCCTCCGCGAGGTCTTCGATCATGGCCTCCAGTGGTACGGCATGGGACAGGGTGCGCAAGCCGCATTCCATCGCCAAGGCGGTGTCCAGGTAGACCACGCGCGCACCGGCCACGCCCCAGCGCGTGAGTTCGCGCACACGGCCGACCTGGTTCAGCCGCAGGCGCATCGCCTCCAGCCGCTCGGCCAGGGATCTGCGGATGCGCTCCCCTGTCTCGGGTCGGTCCTCCTCCAGTCTGCGCAGTGCCGCCTCCTGCTGCTCTAGCGTGCGCTCCAGTGCCCGCAGAGCCGCCTCGCGCCCCAGCCGTGCCTCGTCGTAGCGTGGCAGGGCTGCGCGCATGCGCTCCAGCGTCTGCTTGCGTTCGCATGCGTAGACCGGCTCGGCGGGGCGCCCGGAACGCACGCACGCGTCGGCGGCCAGCACCAGCCGCTGCGGAGCTGCTTCGGCGCCCAGCCCTTGCGGACGGAAGCTGCGGCAGTCTGTCATTTCCTCCAGCATGCGCAGGTCTTCCAGGTGCAGGCGCATGCGTTCCGCGTCCTGCTGCGCCTCAAGCCGATGGCGGCCCAGCATCTCCTGGCGCTGGCGCTCCAGCATCAGCAATTCGCGCCAGCCGCCACGCAGCCGGGCCTCGAACCGCGCCTGCTCGCCATCGGCCGCTTGCTGCAGCTGCTCGGCATCCTGGCGCAGACGCAGCTGCAGGTATCCATGCGTGCCTGATCTCTCGCAGGTGTACTCGACGATGCGCCCGCCGCTTCCATCGCCCACGCTGCGCCATGCACTGCGCGCGCATGCGTTCCTCTCCTGGAGCATCTGGCCTATCGAGACCCCCGATGCACCGCCCCAGGACGCGGCCTGGACCGCCAGGACATCACCGTCGTCACCGCCGCAACCGCCCAGCACCAGTACAAGGCTCGAGGGCAGCAGCCACACTCGTTGCCAACGCATTTGCTCCCCCGTGCATGTGATTTCCAGATCGATGGTTGATATTAACTATCAATCAAAAAGAGATGTGATTTTTATCAATACTCACATCTCAATCAGACCAATCCCATAGCGTTCGCGCATGCAGGATGCAAAGCAGCGGTTTGCTCAAAAATTACGTGATTCAATGCAGGCCCAGGGCTATGAAGCCAGGCCTGCCGTGCTGGAGCACGAGTTCAATTCCCGTTTCTGGGGCAAGCCCATGTCCCAGCACGGCGTGCGCCTTTGGCTGGTCGGCAAGACCATGCCCAACGCCAAGAAACTCGCTGCGCTGGCCGACTGGCTGCAGGTGCCGCTGGAGGAGTTCCTGCGCTCGCCGCAGCAGGTTCGCGAGGTGCGCGAGCCCAAGAGCACCTGGTCCGCAGGCCTGGGCTATGAGGACAACGAGCTGTTCAAGATCTACCTGCGCCTTCCCGTGCCCAAGCGCCGGCTGGCGCGCGACGTGATCCTGGCCATTGCGCGCGCCCATGATGCCGAGGAAGCGGAACGCGCCGCAGGCTCGTAGCCAGGCGGCGCGTCGGGTTTGCATTGATCCGGCACCTGCGGGGCACGGGCCCCGCCTGCGCATCAGCCACCCATGGCACGCTGGCGTGCATCGCGCTGGGCGGGCGTTTCGTTGATCAGTTCATTGATCACTTCCTGGCGTGTCTTGCCCGCGCCGGTCTGCGGTGCGGGAGCCGGATAGACGCTGGCATTGAAGCGCGAGGTGCCGCCCTGGCGCACGGCTGCCTCGGCGTCGGCAATCACCTGGGCGCGTGTCTTGCTGCTCTTGAAATGCTCGGGGTGGACGACGGCGCCCGCCTCGTTGTTGGCCGGGTGGATGTATCCGGCCGCCGATGCCATGCCGGGCAGCAGCAGCGCTGCCGATGCGGCCAGGCCGGCGATGAGGGTGGCGGGGGTGAAGCGGCGTTGCGACATGATGTGATTCCTTTCAGGCACGTTGGTAATTCGTTCTCCCCACGCCCCGCGATGCGGAACGCCGAGGAGAGGACTCCAATGTAGAAATCACGTGCCCACACCAGCCCCACAGGATGGTGACATTGCTGTCATACAACCGACACAGATGACCGCGATGACCGAGACACTGCGGCGCCTCGGCGCTCGTCACCCCCGGTACTGCGCACGCGCGCGGCCGGTCGCCAGAGGGTCCAGGCGCACGTCCAGCAGACCCTCGGCATCGCCCGCGATGCGCGCCAGCGTCTGGCCGAAGGGATCGGCGAACTGGCTTTCGCCGCAGAAGGCGTAGCTGTCGCCGGGACCGGCGCGGTTGGCCATGGCGATGTAGCACTGGTTGTCCATGGCGCGCACGGGCACGGCGTGGCGATGGATGTGGCCGTAGGGGTGCATCATCCCGTCCATCAGCACGATCAGGTCCACGCCCTGCACGCCCAGGGCGCGGGCCGGTACCGGAAACTCGATGTCGAAGCAGATCAGCAGTCCCACTCGCAGGCCGCGCCATGTGCAGACGGGCTGGCGATCCCCGGCCTCGAAGACCCCGTGGTCCGAGTCGTAGAGCATGGTCTTGCGGTAGTGCAGCAGCACCTGGCCATCGGCATCGATCAGCAGGCCTGCGTTGAAGTGACGGCCCCGGTCTGCTTCGGCCAGGCCGATGGCGACGGCCACGCCGGCTTGCCGCGCGGCCTCGCGCAGCGCAGTGGCCGAGGGGCCGTCCAGCGGCTCGGCCAGCTGCGCCACGTTGTCCGGCCGGGGAAATCCGCTGATGCAGGTTTCGGGAAAGACCAGCAGGTCGGCCTGCCCCGCGCTGGCCCTGATCGTCTTCAGCGTCATCGCCAGGTTGCCGGCAATGTCGCCGTCACGCAGACGGGGCTGGATGATGCGGATGCGGTGCTCCGTCATGGTGTGCGCTCCTTGAGATGCAAAGGGTGGCTGTCCTGCCGCGGCTGGCAACTGGCGGCCTCCTCGGCCTGCAGATCCAGGTTGCGGGCCAGCACCCAGTAAAGGCTGCCGGCTACGAGAATGCCCGGCAGCCAGGCGAAGTCCACGCCGCCGAGCCGCTGCGCAGCCCAGCCGATGAAGACCGCATGGCCGTCCGTGGCGTCGTGGATGTGGAAGAAGGGCACCATGGCCGCAAAGCCGCCCAGATAGGCGCAGATGCCGCGCCAGCCCCAGGCGCCGTAGATGCCCTGTGGCGTGAAGAAATCGGCGATGGCGTAGCGGCCCTTGCGCACCAGGAAGTAGTCCACGAGGTTGACCGCCGTCCACGGCACCAGGAAGTACAGCAGCAGCGCCAGGAAGGAATGCAGCAATGCCACGCCGCTGCCCTGGATGGACAGCACGCACGCGAGGATGGCGGCGCTGATGGCGGCGATGGCACCGATGCGTGCACCGAGTGTGCCGAGTGCTTCGCGTGCACCGCGTGCGCTGCGTGTGGGGCGCAGGCCGCCCAGCGAATCCGCCGCCGTGAGCACGGTCAGCGCCGCGCTGTAGGTGTTGAGGGCGATGATGGGCACGAAGGCCACGACGGCCAGGGCAGGCAGCAGCCGGTCCGCGACCGGGAACAGGTCGGTGCCGATCCGTCCCAGCGCCGCCAGCGCGTCGCCGGCCTGCAGCCGCTGCGCCATCCACGCGCCCAGCCCGATCATCCAGGCCCCGGACAGCGAGGCGCCCAGGAAGATGGCCGCGATCAGACGGCGGGGCGCGGTATGGCGCGGCAGGTAGCGCGAATAGTCGGACACATAGGGCGCATAGGAGATGTTGTAGCTGGCCGCGATGGTGAACTGCGCGGCAAAGGCGCTCCATGCGAATCCTGGCAATGGCTCCGGCCGAACGTGCAAGGCGGGCTCGCCCATGCCTGCCAGCAACGCCAGCGTGGCCAGCGCATACAGCGGCAGCGCCAGCATCAGCGCGCAGCGGAAGGCCCTGTGCATCACATCGTGGCCGCAGACCGCCAGCACGGCGCCCACCGCCACGGCCACGCAGGCCGTGGGCGCTGGCGGCAGGCCGAACACGGCCTGCATGCCCTGCATGATGAGCGAGACGTTGACGACGTTGAACCCCGTGAACACCAGCAGCGTGGCGCACAGCGGCAGGGTGACGCCGCGAAAGCCGAACTGCGCGCGCGACTGGATCATCTGCGGCAGCCCCAGCTGCGGCCCCTGCGCGCCGTGCAGCGCCATGAACAGCGTGCCGAACATGATGCCCAGCGTCCCGGCCAGGGCGCTCCAGGGCGCCGAGAGCCCCAGCGACGGGCCGACGAAGCCGATGGAAAGCGTGAAGAAGTGGAAGTTGCCCAGGAACCAGAACGGCCCCTGGTCGGCGAGCCGCGCGTGGCGCTCGCTGTCGGGAATGCAGTCGATGGACCGGCTCTCCACGGCGATGCGGGCACGGCCGTGCTGTCCGCTGGCGGGGCTGTTCATGGCCTTGTCTCCCTCCCGTTGTCCTTGCTGTTGTGGGACAAATTCTAGGTAGGAGCCTGCCGCCGCTCCATGCCTGATGCGCGACGTTCACATCGACTGGAAAAGATGTTTGGCCAGCCGGCCAGCCCCTGGTGCCAAGGCGGCCGGGCATGAAAAAAGCCCGCGCCGCCTGGCTGCCACAGGGCCTGCCAGGCGGCATGGGGGGGCGTGGGTGGCGTGGGTGGCGTGCTACGCGGCTGGTGCCGATGCCGTGGGCACTGTGCCTGCGGCGTCCGCCTCCGACGGGTCGTTGCGGTGTACCAGCCGGTACAGCAGCGGCAGCACCAGCAAGGTCAGCAGCGTGGACGACAGGATGCCGCCGATCACCACCGTGGCCAGCGGCCGCTGCACCTCGGCGCCCGTGCCCGTGGCAATGGCCATGGGCACGAAGCCCAGCGAGGCGACAAGGGCCGTCATCAGCACGGGGCGCAGCCGGGTGAGCGCGCCCTCGGTCACGGCGTCGGGCACGCTGGCGCCCTGTTCGCGCAAGGTTCTGATCCAGGAGATCATGACCAGGCCGTTGAGCACGGCCACGCCCGACAGCGCGATGAAGCCCACCGCCGCCGAGATGGACAGCGGTATGTCGCGCAGCCACAGCGCCAGGATGCCGCCCGTGAGCGCGAACGGAATGCCCGTGAAGACCACCAGCCCGTCGCGCACATTGCCGAACATGGCGAACAGCAGCACGAAGACCATGAGCAGGGCCACGGGCACGACGATCTGCAGGCGGCGCGTGGCCGACTCCAGGTTCTCGAAGGTGCCGCCCCAGCGCGTCCAGTAGCCGGGCGGCAGCGACAGGCCTTGCAGCTTTTGCTGTGCCTCGCCCACGAAGGAGCCCATGTCGCGCCCGCGCACATTGGCGCTGACCACGATGCGGCGCTTGCCGTCTTCGCGGCTGACCTGGTTGGGGCCGGGCGCGGTCTCGAACGTGGCCACGGCCGACAGCGGCACGAAGCCGATGCGCCCGTCCGCCCCGCGCGGCAGGGCGATGGGCAGGCGGCTCAGGGCCTGCAGGTCGTTGCGCACGGCGTCCGGCAGGCGCACCTGGATGTCGAAGCGCCGGTCGCCCTGGAATACCGTGCCGGCCTCGGTGCCGCCCATGGCGGTGCTGATGGCGTCCTGCACATCGCCCATGTTCAGGCCGTAGCGCGAGGCCTTTTCGCGGTCGATCTGCACGGTGAGCATGGGCAGGCCCGTGGTCTGCTCGATCTTGACCTCGGAGGCGCCCGAAATCTGCTGCAGCATGCCGGCCACGGTCTGGGCGCTTTTCTCCAGCACGGCCATGTCGTCGCCGAAGATCTTCACGGCCACGTCGCTGCGCACGCCCGAGATCAGCTCGTTGAAGCGCAGCTGGATGGGCTGGGAGAACTCGTAGTTGTTGCCAGGGATGCGGTCCACCGACGCCTGCACGGCGGCCAGCAGCTCATCGCGCGGGCGCGCCGGGTCGGGCCACTCGCTGCGGGCTTTCAGCATGATGTAGCCGTCGGAGATGTTGGGCGGCATGGGGTCGGAGGCGATCTCGGCCGTGCCGGTGCGCGCGAACACGCGGTCGATCTCGGGGAACTCCTTCTTGAGCGCCTTCTCGATCTGCATCTGCATTTCCAGCGACTGCGTAAGGCTGGTGCCGGGGATGCGCAGCGCCTGGATGGCGAAGTCCCCCTCGTTGAGGTTGGGCGCGAACTCGCTGCCCAGGCGCGTGGCCAGCAGCAGGCTCAGCGCCACGGCCACGGCGGCGGCCGTGAGCACCACGGCGGGCGCGGCCATGACGCGCGCCAGCACGGGCGCATAGCCGCGGCGCGCCCAGCCCATGAGGCGGTTTTCCTTCTCGGCCACCTTGTCGCCCATGAACAGCGCAATCGCCGCCGGGATGAAGGTGATGGACAGCAGCATGGCGCCGGCCAGCGCAATGACCACCGTCAGCGCCATGGGATGGAACATCTTCCCCTCCACGCCCGTGAGCGCGAAGATGGGCAGGTAGACCACCATGATGATGAGCTGGCCGAACAGCAGCGGGCGGCGCGCTTCCTTCGCGGCGGCGAAGACTTCATGGAAGCGTTCGCTGCGCGTCAGCGACCGTCCTCGCGCCTCCTGCGCATGGGCCAGGCGGCGCACGCAGTTCTCCACGATGACCACGGCGCCGTCGATGATGATGCCGAAGTCCAGCGCCCCCAGGCTCATGAGGTTGGCGCTGACCTTGTAGTGCACCATGCCCGTGAAGGTGAACAGCATGGACAGCGGGATGATCAGCGCCGTGATCAGCGCCGCGCGCAGGTTGCCCAGGAACAGGAAGAGGATGACCACCACCAGGGCCGCGCCCTCCACCAGGTTTTTCTTGACCGTGGCGATGGCCTTGTCCACCAGGTTGGTGCGGTCGTAGACGGTGATGGCCTTGACGCCCGGGGGCAGGCCCCGGTTGATCTCGGCCATGCGCTGGTCCACGGCGCGCGAGACGGTGCGGCTGTTCTCACCGATCAGCATGAACACCGTTCCCAGCACCACCTCGCGGCCGTTGTCGGTGGCCGCGCCCGTGCGCAGCTCCTGGCCCAGGCCGACCTCGGCCAGGTCGCGGATGCGGATGGGCTGGCCCTGGGCCGAGCCCACGATGACCTCGCGGATGTCGGCGATGCCGCCCACCTGGCCTGGCGCGCGGATCAGGTACTGCTCGCCCTGGCGCTCGATATAGCCCGCCCCCACGTTGCTGTTGTTGCGCTGCAGGGCGGTGACGATGTCGGCCAGCGTGAAGCCGTAGGCCGCCAGCTTCTCGGGCGCTGGCGCCACCAGGTACTCCTTGGCGTAGCCGCCGATGGAGTTGATCTCGGTCACGCCGGGCACGTTGCGCAGCTGCGGCTTGATGACCCAGTCCTGGATCTCGCGCAGGTCCATGGGTGTGTAGGGCGTGCCGTCGGGCTTTTTCGCATCGTCCTCGGCTTCCACGGTCCACAGGTAGATCTCGCCCAGGCCCGTGGAGATGGGGCCCAGTGTGGGCGTGATGCCGGCAGGCAGGCTGTCGCGCGCCTGCTGTATGCGCTCGCCCACCAGCTGCCGTGCGAAGTAGATGTCCGTGCCGTCCTTGAACACCACGGTGACCTGGGACAGGCCGTAGCGCGACAGCGAGCGCGTCTGCTCCAGGTGGGGCAGGCCGGCCATCACCGTCTCTATGGGATAGGTGACGCGCTGCTCGGTCTCCAGCGGCGAGTAGCCGCTGGCCTGGGTGTTGATCTGCACCTGGACATTGGTGATGTCGGGCACGGCGTCGATCGGCAGGCGCTGGTAGTTGTAGATGCCCAGGCCCGCCATGGCCAGCACGGCCAGCAGGACCAGCCAGCGCTGCTCTATGGCAAATCGGATGATGCGTTCAAACATGGAGTTCTCCGTTCATGCCCGCATCAATGGGAGTGCTCGGCCGTGGCCTTGCCCAGCTCGGCCTTGAGCATGAAGCTGCCCTCGGCCACGTAGGATTGGCCGGGCTTCAGGCCTTCCAGCACCTCGGTGGTCTTGCCGTCGGCGCGGCCCACGCGCACCGGCTGGGCGCGAAAGCCCCCCTGCACGGGCACGAAGACCACGGTCTGCTGCTCCATCTTCTGCAGTGCCTGCGTGGCCACGGCCAGCGGCGCCTGCCGGGACGATGCCGTCAGCTCCACGTTCACGAACAGGCCCGGGCGCCACACGCCATCAGGGTTGGGCAGGGTGATGCGCGCGGGGGCCGTGCGCGTGTCCTGGCCGATCAGGGCGCCCACATAGGCCACCTCGCCCGTGGCCGAGGAGTCGAAGGCCGTGGCGCGCACCGTGGCCTTCTCGCCCACGCGCACGGCGGGCAGGTCGGGCGCGGCCACGCGCATCTCGGCCCAGACGCTGCGCAGGTCGGAGATGGTGAAGACCTGGGTGGTGTCCTGCACGGCCTCGCCCACGGACAGGTGCTTTTCCACGATCACGCCGTCAAACGGCGCGCGCAGCTCGAAGCGGTTGAGCCCGCCCGCACCACCGCCGGCACCGGCGCCCGTGGCGGCCAGCTTCTGCTGGGCGTTGGAGACGGCGATCTCGGCCTCGCGCAGCGCCTGGCGCGCCTGCAGGTAGTCCTGCTCGGCCGAGACCTTCTCCTCCCACAGCTGCTTTTCACGTGCGTAGGTGGTGCGGGCCAGCTCCAGGCGCTTGCTGGCGGCCAGCAGTTCGCTGCGCTGCTCGGACACGGCGGCGCTGCTGAGCACGGCCAGCAGCTGGCCCTTCTTCACGTTCTGGCCCAGGTTGGCGGGAACGCTCTCGGCAATGCCGGCCACGCGCGGCACGACGTGGGCCGTGCGGTCTTCGTTGAAGCGGATCTCCCCGGGCAGTTGCAGCACGGAACGCACGGTGGCCGGACCGGCCTCGGCCAGGCGCACGCCGGCCGCCTGCATGCGCTGGGCGTCCATGGCGATCAGGCCTTCGTCGTCGCCATGGCCGGCTTCTGCAGCCGGTTTGGCGGCAGGTTGGGCGGCAGGCTTGGCCTCGGCTTTTTCCGCCTTGGAATCTTCATGGTGTTCATCGTCGGCATGGCCTTCATCGTGCTTGTGGCCATCGGCTGCGGCTGCACCGTGGTGCTCGCCATCGGCATGGCCTGCGGCCTCGCTGTGGCCGTGGCCATGGCTGTCGGCCTTGGCAGCGCCCGGCGTGCCGCTGCGCAGGATCAGCGTGGCGGCCAGCGCGCCCAGGGCCAGGATGACGGCAATGGCCACGAGGGTGCGGCGCGGTCCGAGGGGGGAGGAGGAGGGCTTGGTGTTCATGGTCTGGATGCAATCAGGTTGCTATCGGAATCAGAGGCCGGATTCGGTGCCCAGCAGGCGGTCGATGTCGGCGGCGGCGCGGTGGGTGGCCAGCAGCTGGTCCAGGTACTGGCTGCGCGCCTCGGACCAGGTGCGTTGTGCGTCCAGCACGTCGAGGTAGCCGAACTTGCCCAGCGCAAAGCCGCGCGAGGCCAGCTCGTAGGCCGTGCGCGCCGTGGGCAGCACCTCCTCGGCCAGCTGGCGCGCCTGCTCGCGGCTGGCCTGCAGCAGCTCGCGCGCCTCGAACAGCTGGGCCTGCAGCTGAACGCGCGTGGCCAGCAACTGCTCCTCGGCCTGGTCGGCCAGGCGCAGGGCCTGCAGCTGGTTGCCCCGGTTGCTGTCGAGCACGGGCAGGGGCACGGAGACGCCGACCACGAGCTGGTTGCGCCCGACCTCGGTGGCGCGCTTGACGCCCAGGCTGACGGTGGGATCGGGCAGGCGCCGCGCACGCTCCAGGTCGGCCGTGGCGCGGCTTTGCTCCAGCGCCTGGCGCGCACGCAGCACGGCGGGCGCCTGTTCGATGCGCTGCTGCAGGGCTGCCAGCTCAGGCAGCTGGGGCAGGGCGTCCACCGCGCCCTCGGCCTGGCCGAAGGGGCGCACTCGCTCGCCCCACAGCGCCTGCAGCTGGCCGCGCGCCACGCGCAGGCCCGAGCGGGCCTGGGCCTGCTCCAGGCGGGCGCCGGATTCGGCCACGCGGGCCCGGGTTTCCTCCAGCGGCGCCACCTTGCCGGCCGCCACGCGCCGGGCTGCGGCCTCGCGCGCGCTGCTGGCGATCTCCAGCGTCTGCCCGGCCAGGACCACGCGCTGCTGCGCAGCCAGCACGCCGAAGAAGGCCGTGCCCACGTCGGCGCGCAGCGCAGCCTCGGCCCCCGCCAGCTCGGCCTGCGCCAGGTCGCGCCCGCGCTCGGCCACGCGCATGCGGGCCTCGCGCTTGCCGCCCACTTCCAGGGTCTGGTTCAGCTGCACGGTCAGTGTGCGGGTGCTGCGGCGCGTGTCCTCCTGCGACCAAGCCAGTTCGGGGTTGGGCCGGGCACGGCTTTGCAGCACGGCGCCATCGCTGGCCTCCAGCGCACGGCGGGCAGCACGCAGGCCGGGGTTGCCGTCCAGGGCCAGGGCCAGGGCCTGCTGCAGGTCCAGCGGCGGGCCGGCCGGTGTGGACTCGGAAACAGCGGCTGCAGATGGCGCAGCCGCATCGGCAGGCTCGCCCGCCTGCACGGCGCCGCAAGCGGTCAGCACGGCCATCACCAGCAGGGCGCGCGGCCCGGGCCAGGCGCTCCATGGTGCGTGGGAAGCCGTCCTCGACGGAAAGGACGAAGGCAAAGACATACACGGACTCCTTGCCCGCGCGCAGGTCAGGCCTGATCGTTCATCAGCCGGTCAGGCCGCTGCGGCGGGCGCGCACGGCCCATGGCCGCTGAGCGCGAGGGGATTTCAGGGGAATGCCGGTCCGGGGCAGAAACAGGGCCATGCCCGGCCGGCGGCTGCAGGGGGCGTCAGCCCTGCCAGCGGGGCCGATCGGGGCGCAGCAGCACGGCCGAGGCATGGCGGCGCAGCGGCTCGGCGAATGGCATGGGGGGAGGCGCCACCGGCGCGGCCTTGGCGTAGTGGGTGGCGACGGCCACCCAGGCATGGCACATGGAGCAATCGACGCTGAGCGACGACGGCTGGCCCTGGTCCGCCTTCTTTGCCGGTTGCCCCGGTTCGGCGCCAGCGCCCGGATCTGCGTTGGCATGGCGCTCGGCGCCCATGCCATGCAGGCTCACGCCGTGGACATGGTGGCCGAAGTGCCGGGTCTCATGCCCGTCGTGCCGGCACAGCGCAGCGGCCGCCATCCAGCTCCACTGGAACAGCAGCGCGATCACGAGAACGGCGAGGGCGGCGAGACGGGGCCGGGTCATGGAGGAGGGCATGGGGCAGGTGGGGATTGTCGTGCATGGCGTTTGCCCACAACCACGACTCCCCCAAGCCGGCGAGTCTAGGGCCGTGCGGCGACCTGTGGCTGTCGGGCACATGACAAATTTGTCATCTTGGCAAACCATGCCCTTCCCCGACAATGCTCGGCATGAAAGTCCTGGTCATCGAAGACGAAATCAAGCTGGCGGACTACCTCCGCAAGGGCCTGACCGAGGAAGGGTTCGTGGTCGATGTCGCGCACGACGGCATCGACGGCCTGCACCTGGCCACCGAGCTGGCCTACGACCTCATCGTGCTCGACGGCATGCTGCCCGGCATCGACGGCCTAGCCGTGCTGGCGGCGCTGCGCCAGTCGCGCCAGACACCGGTGCTGATGCTGACGGCGCGCGGCCAGGTGGAGGACCGCGTGCGCGGCCTGCAGGGCGGCGCCGACGACTACCTGGTCAAGCCCTTTGCCTTCTCCGAACTGGTGGCGCGCATGCATGTGCTGCTGCGCCGCAGTGTCGGCACGGCGCATCCGGCGGCCGAGGCCACCATGCTGCGCATGGCCGACCTGGAGCTGGACCTGATCCGCCGACGCGCCACGCGCGCCGGCCAGCGCCTGGACCTCACGGCCAAGGAGTTCAACCTGCTGAGCCTGCTGCTGCGCCGCCAGGGCGAGGTGCTGTCGCGCACCGAGCTGGCCTCCCAGGTCTGGGACATGAATTTCGACAGCGAGACCAATGTGGTCGAGGTGGCGGTGCGCCGCCTGCGCCTGAAGCTGGACCAGCCCTTCGAGCAGCCGCTGCTGCACACGGTGCGCGGCATGGGCTATGTGCTGGAGTCGCGCGCACCGTGAACGCCAAGGCCCCCGCCGACATTCCTCACCTGGGCCGGCGCCTGTCGCGCTGGCTGGCGCTGCAGACCATGTTGGGCCTGGGCCTGGTGTGCGCGGCCGTCTACGGGGTGGCATCGATGACGCTGGAGCAGCACCAGCACGAGACGCTGGACCTCAAGCAGCAGGCCGTGCTGCACCTGATGACGGAAAGCCGCAGCGCCCACAACGAGGCCGGTCTGGCCCACATGCTGGACGACTTTCTCACGGGCCTGGACGAGATGTCGCTGCGCATCACCGACCTGCAGGGCCGCGTGATCTACGAGCGCCTGCGCATTCCCAAGACGCCGGGCCGCACGCTGCAGCGCAGCTTCGAGGTGGTGCTGGCCGACAGTGGCCAGCATGCACAGGCCCAGCTCACCCTGGACCGCGCCGACGATGACCGGCAGCTGTCCCTGCTGGCCTGGACGCTGGCCCTGGCCGCCGTGGGCGGCGCGCTGCTGGTGTCGTTGACCGGCATCTGGCTGGTGCGCCTGGGCCTGGCGCCGCTGCGCGAACTGACCGAGCAGACGCGCCAGCTGTCGGCCCAGGACCTGCAGCGGCGCCTGGACGACAGCGGCCAGCCGCAGGAACTGCGCCCGCTGATCGCGCAATTCAACGCCCTGCTGGAACGGCTGGCCGTGGCCTACCGGCAGATGGAGGCCTTCAACGCCGACGTGGCCCATGAGCTGAACACGCCGCTGACCACGCTGATCAGCAGCTGCGAGCTGGCCCTGCGCAAGCCGCGCAGCGAGGCCGAGCTGCGCGAGGTGCTGGCTTCCAACCTGGAGGACCTGCGGCGTATGGCCGGCATCGTGGCCGACATGCTGTTTCTCTCGCAGGCCGACCGGGGCCAGGGCGCGCGCCTGGCGCCCTGGGCCAGCCTGGCTGCGCTGGCCTACGAGGTCATCGACTTCCATGAGGCCGCGCTGCAGGAGGCCGACCTGCAGGTCGTCGTCCAGGGCGACGCGGCCGCCGAGGTCGATGCGCGGCTGCTGCGCCGGGCGCTGTCCAACCTGCTGGGCAATGCCACACGCTATGCACAGCGCGGCTCCACCATCACCGTGCAGATAGGCGCACGGCCCTGTGCCCACCACGGTGGCGCCGGTGATGTGGCGCTGGCGGTGCTCAACCGGGGCCCGACCATAGCCCCCGCCGACCTGCCGCGCCTGTTCGACCGCTTCTACCGGGCCGACGCCGCGCGCAGCCAGGCCGACCGCAACCATGGCCTGGGCCTGGCCATCGTGGCCGCCATCGCGCGCATGCATGGCGGGCGCTGCTTTGCCGAGTCCGAAGGCGGCTTCACGCGCATCGGCCTGGAACTGCCCGACAGCCCGAGCCCGCCGCGCGATTCCCCGGCCTGAACACAGGCACCGGAGCGGCGGCACAATGGCGCCCCATGACGCAAGACGCCCCCTCCTCCTACGCAACGCTGCTGGCCGAAGGCAATGCCCTGGTGGCCCAGGCACAGCGGGCCGCCACCCAGGATTTCGCCCAGGCCAGGGCGCTGTGGCAGCAGGCCGGCAAGCAGTTCTACCTGGCCCACAAGGCCGACCCCGACCAGGCCGAGGGCGCGTTTCGCCTGGCCCAGGCCTGGATGGCCGAAGCCCATGCGCTGCAAAAGGAAGAATCGCCAGACGCCGTGGTGATGTGGCGCAACGCCGCCGCGCAATGCGAGCTGGCGTTCGACCTGGAACCCGAAAACGGCCGCCTGGCCATGACGGCCGCCAGCTGCCACATGTTCGGCGGCCAGCATGACGCGGCCAAGGCCTGGCAGCAGATCGGCCAGCACCTGCTGCCGCCGGCGCCCGAAGGCGACGGCGCCTGAAGCCAGGCTACAGCGCGATCAGCTTGAACACGGCCCGCGCCGTGCACACGGCCTGGCCCGCGCTGTCCAGCACATTGCCCTCGCAGAACACGGTGCGCGCGCCTGCGCGCAGCACGCGGGCCTCGATCAGCAGGTCGGTGGTGGCCGAGGCCAGGAAATGCGTGCTCATCTCGATGGTCACCACGCCCAGCCCCAGGGGGTTGGACGAGCGCGCGGCCGCGCTCAGCGTGAAGTCCAGCGCGCTCATCAGCGCGCCGCCATGGCCATGCCCCCGGCTGTTGGCCAGGTGCGGATGCATGGGCAGCCGCGTGCGCGCCAGGCCGGGCGCCAGGCTCACGGGCTCCAGGCCGATATGGGACATGAAGGGCACGTCGATGCCGAAGTAGCCGCGCGCCAGCGCGGCGGCCTCCAGGTCCGGGGCGGTGGAGATTCCAACGGCGTTCATCCGATCTCCGCAATCGCCTGGCCTTCGGCCACCGGCTCGCCCACGGCCACGAGCATGCGGCGCACGACGCCTGCCACCTCGCTTTCCACGGGAATCTCCATCTTCATGGACTCCACGATGATGAGTGTGTCGCCCAGGGCGACGGTGCCGCCTTCGGCGGCTTCCACAGCGGCCACGAGGCCGGCGATGGGGCTTGTGATCATGTTCGGGGTGGTGGTCATGGGTAGGGCTTTCAAAGGTGGGCCAGCACGCGCTGGGCGATGCCGGTGTCGATGCGCAGGTCCAGGAAATCGGCGTGGCCCAGGATGCGTTCGATGAAGGGGATATTGGTCTTCACGCCCTCGATGCGGGTCTGCGCCAGTGCCTGGCGCAGCCGTGCGATGGCCTGGGCGCGGTCGCTGCCATGGGCCACGAGCTTGGCGACCATGGGGTCGTAGAAGGGCGTGACGCTGCAGCCCTGGGCATAGCCGGTCTCCACGCGCAGGCCTTCGCCCTGGGGCATCTCGAAGCGGTCCAGGCGCCCCGGCGAGGGCAGGAAGCGCACGGGGTCTTCGGCATAGATGCGCGCCTCGATGGCATGGCCGCGGGCCACGGGTTCGGCGGGCAGCACCTCCCGCATGCGCTCGCCGGCGGCCAGGCGGATCTGTGCCTCGACGATGTCGATGCCCGTGATCTCCTCGGTCACCGCATGCTCGACCTGCAGCCGCGTGTTCATCTCCAGGAAGACAAAGCCGTGCTGCGGCGTGTAGAGCATCTCCACGGTGCCGATCACGTCATAGCCCGTGCGCGCCAGCAGGCCGGCCAGCAGTTGCCGCATGTCGGCCAGGGCCTGCGCGGGAATGCCTGCGGGGCGGGCCTCTTCCACCACCTTCTGGTGGCGGCGCTGCACCGAGCAGTCGCGCTCGAACAGCACGCGCACCTCGCCATGGCGGTCGGCCAGCACCTGGAACTCGATGTGGCGCGGCGCCTCGATCAGCTTTTCCAGGTACAGCTCGGCCGTGCCGAAGTACTTGGCGGCAATGCCGCTGGCCTTGGACCAGGCGGCCTCCAGTTGAGGTGCATCGTGCGCGGGCAGCATGCCGATGCCGCCGCCCCCGCCTGCGGGCTTGACCAGCACGGGAAAGCCGATGCGCGCCGCCTCCGCCTGCGCCTCCTGCAGGCTGTGCAGCACGGCCGAGCTGGCCGCCTGCGGCATGCCCTGGGCGGCCATGAAGGCCCGCGCCTGGGTCTTGTGGCCCAGCGTGCGTATCCAGTGCGGCGAGGGGCCGATGAAGCACAGGCCCTGGCGCTGCACGGCCTCGGCGAACTCCGCGTTCTCGGAGAGAAAGCCGTAGCCCGGGTGCACGGCATCGGCGCCGGTCTCGCGCGCCACCTGCAGCAGCCGCGCCTGGTCCAGATAGCTTTGCGCGGCGGGCGCAGGGCCTATGCACACGGCCTGGTCGGCCGCGCGCACATAGGGCAGGCCGGCATCGGCCTCGGAGTACACGGCCACGGATTCAAGGCCCATGCGCCGCAGCGTGCGGATCACGCGCGCGGCCACGGCGCCCCGGTTGGCGACCAGCACGCGGCGGATGGGGTGCGGGGCGCCGCTCATGCCGCCTCCGAGGTCGCAGCTGGCGCAGCGGCCACGGCCACCACCGCATCGACGATCACTGGCGCCTGTGCGCCGCGTGCCACGAGCACGGGATTGGCGTCGACCGACTGCACGCGCCCGCCCTGGGCCAGCATCCAGTCGCCCAGCCGCACCATCATGGCGGCCACGGCCTCCAGCTCCACGGCCGGCATGCCGCGCACGGCCGCAAAGGCCGGGGCGATGGACAGGCGCGCAAGGGCATCCTGCGCCTGCCGCGCACTGAAGGGAGCCACGAGGAACTGCACGTCCCTGAGCGCCTCCACCAGCACGCCGCCCTGGCCGACCATGACCACCACGCCGAACTCGGCATCGACATGGGCCCCCAGCGCCAGCTCGAAGTCGGCCCTGTGCTGGGCGCCCAGCAGCAGGCCGCCATCGGCCGCGCCCAGGCGGGCCAGCGTGGCGGCGAAGTCGCCAAAGGCCTGCAGCGCCTGCTCCGCCTCGCGGATGTTGAGCCGCACCAGGCCATGCTCGGACTTGTGCGAGAGATCGGCGGACACGCCCTTGGCCACCAGGGGCCGTGGCAGGGACTCGATGGCGGCACGCACCTCGTCCTCGCTCCTGCAGACCAGATGGCGCATCACCGGCAGGCCGGCGCGGGCGAGTTCGGACAGGCTGGAGGGCTCGTCCAGCGTGAGGGAGCGGGAGGCCGCCGCCGGCACCGATGCCTCGGCAGACGGCGCCTGTGCCTGCCTGCCACCGGCCTGCTCGGCCAGCAGCGCCAGGCCGCGCATGGCGGCGCGTTCGCTCCAGAAGGTGGGCACGCCCTGGTCCTGGAAGGCCTGGGCCACCCAGTCCTGGTTGACGCTGACCGCAATGGGCACGCCGGTGTCGCGCGCAAAGCGGCTGGCCTGGCCCGCGAAGTCGGCAAAGTCATAGCCCTCGCCGCCGATAGGGAAGCCCACGTGAACGAGGTCCGCCGCACCGCTGCCCGACAAGGCCCGCAGCGTGTCGCCGAAGGTCTGCGGCCTGCCCAGCAGGGCCGTGGTCATGTCGATGGGATTGCGCGCCGTGACATAGGACGGCAGGGCCTGGGACAGGCCGTCCAGCGTGGCGGCATCGAACGGCTCCAGGGCCAGTCCGTATTCCTCGGCCGCGTCGGCCGACAGCACGCAGGTGGCGCCCGAATTGCTGATGCTGACCACGCGGCGACCGCGCGGCGCAGGCTGGGACAGGAACAGCGGCGCGTAGTCGATCAGCTCGCGGAAGTCGGCCAGGCGCGGTATGCCGTGCTGGCGCAGGAAGGCATCGGCCAGCGCGTCCTCGGCCGCCAGCGCGCCCGTGTGCGAGCTGGCCGTGGCCTGGCCTGCGCGCGTGCGGCCGGCCTTCACGGCCAGGATGGTGACGCCGCGCGCATGGGCAAGCCGCGCGGCCTCGGCCAGCCAGGCGCTTTGCCGCAGCGTCTCGATGTAGAGCACGACCAGGCGGATGCCTTCGTCCTCGACCACGGCGCGCACGGCTTCGGCTGCGCAGACATCGGCCTCGTTGCCCGTGGACAGCATGTAGCGCACGCCGATGCCCGCGCGGCGCAGGCCGCCGTAGAGAATGGCCGCACCCGCGCCGCTCTGGCTGACGATGGCCACGGGGCCGTCGGCCGGCGCGTTCTCGTTGATCATGGTCGAGAAGTTGAGGATGGCGCCCGTGGCGAAGTTGGCCACGCCCTGGCAATTGGGGCCGAACAGGCGCAGCCCGCCGCCTGGCGCCTGGCGCGCCCGCGTCACCAGGTCGGCCTGCTGCCGGCGGCCCTCCTCGCCCAGCTCCGCAAAGCCCGAGGAATAGATCACGGCCAGGCGCGCGCCCACGGCCACGCAGTCGTCGATGGCGGCGGCCACGTCCTCTCCGGGCAGGCTGATGACCACGGCATCGGGCGCCTCGGGCAGCGCGCGCAGCGAGGGGTAGGCGGCCAGGCCCTGGACCTCGGCACGCTTGGGATTGACGGGCAGGATGCGGCCTGCGAAACCATGGCGCCGCAGGTAATCGATGGGCCGGCCACCGGCCTTGATGGGGTTGTCGGAGGCGCCAAGGATGGCGACGGAGCGGGGGTTCAGTGCTTGCAACAGAGACATGCGTACCTCATCAATCCAAAGACAAGGCTTCGCGCTGGATGACTTGGCCCCAGTCGGCCACTTCCTTGGCGATGCGCTGGCCGAACGGCGCGGGCGGCATCATCACGGGCTCGCCCTGGCTGCTGAGCACGGCGCGGATGCGGGCGTCCTGCAGCACGCCCCTGGAGGCCTCGTAGAGCCGGTTGACGATGGCCGGCGGCGTGCCCGCAGGCGCCAGCAGGCCGGCCCAGAAGGTGACGTCGAAATCGGCATAGCCGGCCTCGGCCATGGTGGGCACCTCGGGCAGCTGCTGCATGCGCCGGGGCGCGGTGACGGCCAGCGCCACGAGCTTGCCGCTGGCGATGTGTGGCAGCGCGCTCCAGGTGTCGAACTGCGTGTCCAGCTCGCCGCTGAGCACGGCCATCTGCGCCTGCGATGCGCTCTTGTAGGGCACATGGGTGGTCTTCACGCCCGTGCGGTTGCTCCAGGCCGCATAGGCCAGGTGGGCGATGTTGCCGGGGCCGGCCGAGCCGTAGCTGAGCTTGTCGGGATGGCCCTTGGCGAAGGCGATCACATCCTTGGCCGAGCGGATCTGGTGCTTCTGCGCCCACTCGGGGTTGACGGTGAGGATGAAGGGCGCATCCAGCACCATGGTGATGGGCGCGAAGTCCTTGGCGCGGTAGGTGATCTTCTTGTAGATCTGGGGGTTGATGGTGATGCTGCTGGAGTTGGTGACCAGCAGGGTGTAGCCGTCGGGCGCGGCGCGCGCCACCTCGCCCACGCCGATGGCGCCGTTGGCGCCGGGCTTGTTCTCCACCACCACGGGCTGGCCCAGCGACTTGCTCAGCGGCTCGGACAGCGCGCGTGCAATGGTGTCGGTGAACGAGCCTGCAGGAAAGCCGACCACGATGCGCACGGGGCGCGTGGGCCATTTGTCCTCCTGGGGGGCCTGGGCCTGGGCCGCCGTCGCGGCGCAGATGGTCAGGCACGGCGCCAGGCACAGGGCCAGGGCGGTGCGGCGCGAGGGCGCGCGCGGTTGTCTGGTTGCCATTGCTTTGTCTCCTTGGGTTTTTATGCGTTCAGGGCCGCAGGCCGAACTGCGGCGCTCCGGCCTCGCGCAGCGGCGCGGCCAGTTCCACGAATTCGCTGAGCAGGGCGCGCGTGTCGCGCGGATCGATCACCTCGTCGATGCCGAAGGCCTCGGCCGTGCGGAAGGGCGAGGTCAGGCTGCGCACGCGTTGCTCGATCTCGGCGCGCTTTTGCACGGGGTCGTCGGCGCCTTCGATCTCGGCCTTGTAGGCCACCTCCAGCCCGCCCTCGATGGGCAGCGAGCCCCAGTTGGCCGAGGGCCAGGCATAGCGGAAGTTGAAGCGGCCCATGTGCTGGTGGCCGGCCGCCGCCACGCCGTAGGCGCGGCGGATGAGGATGCTGCACCAGGGCACGGTGGCCTGGTAGACGGCGGCCAGGGCGCGCACGCCGTAGCGCATGACGCCGGCCTTCTCGGCCTCCACGCCGATCTGGAAGCCCGCGATGTCCACCAGGTTGACCACGGGCAGGTGGAAGGTCTGGGCCATGTCCACGAAGCGCGTGAACTTCTCGGCCGAGGGGCCGTCCCAGCCGCCGCCGTAGAAGTACGGGTCGCTGGCCACCACGGCCACGGGCCAGCCGTCGATGCGCGCCAGCCCGGTGACGATGGCCCGGCCCCAGTGGCGGCCCGTCTCCAGGAAGGAGCCCTCATCGACCAGGCATTCGACGATGGGCCGGATCTTGTAGACCTTGCGGCCATCACGCGGAATGGCCGACAGCAGCCATTCGTCGCGCCGCCGCGGATCGTCCTGCGGCGCGGTGCGCGCAGGCAGCTCGTACACCGACGATGGCAGGTAGGACAGGAAGCGGCGCACGCGCTCGAAGGCCTCCTGCTCGGTGGCCACCTCGTCATCGACCACGCCGTTGCGCGTGTGCACCTGGCTGCCGCCCAGCTCGTTCTTGGTCACGTTCTGGCCGATGCGCGCCACCACGGGCGGGCCGGCATTGAACAGCTGGGCGGTCTCCTTGACCATCACCGAGTAATGGCTGGAGGCCACGCGCGCCGCGCCCATGCCGGCCACCGAGCCCAGGGCCAGCGAGACCACGGGCACGGTGGACAGGTTCTGCACCACCTGGCTCCAGACCTTCATGGTGGGCACGCTGGTGTAGCCCTTGGTCTCGATGTTGCGCACCGAGCCGCCGCCGCCCGTGCCGTCCACCAGGCGCACCATGGGCAGGCGCAGGTCGTGCGCCATCTTCTCGGCAAAGATCAGCTTGTCGCCCACGGCGCCGTCGTTGGCGCCGCCGCGCACCGTGAAATCGTCGCCCACCACGACCACGGGCCGCCCGCCCACGCGCGCCCGGCCCATGATGAGGTTGGAGGGCGTGAAGTCCGTCAGCCTGCCCAGGCCGTCGTACTGGCCCGAGCCGGTGAGCGAGCCCACCTCCACGAAGGACTGCGCGTCCGTGCAGGCATCGATGCGCTCGCGCACCGTGAGCTTGCCGGCGGCCTTGTGCCGCGCCACCTTGTCCTCTCCGCCCAGTTTGGCCGCCAGTGCGCGGCGGTATGCGATCTCGTCCACTTCGGGTTGCCAGCTCATGTCGTCGTGTCTCCTTGTGCCTGTAGAGATGCACAAGGCGTGCCAGAACGCAGCGCGTTGAATTCAAAGGATTTTTTCCACAGTCGACCTGCGCGTGTCCACATCAAGGACAGCCTCGAAGACACGGGTTGAGCACTGTCTTCAATGGAGACACCACGGGGACAGACCCGTGGCCTGCGCGCCGCTAGAGTGCGTTCACCCCAGCCACTGCCCGCCATGCCCATGCCCAGCTCCCCCGACCACCGATTCGGCGTTCTCGTGTGGCGACGCGACTCGCCCGAGCCCGTGGCGCGGCTGGGCCTGGCGCAGGAGCCGCTGCTGCATGCAGCCGTCACCGAGGCCCTGGCCCGCGCGCACGGCGACGGGCACAACCCCATCGGCCATGGCCAGTTGCTGCACGTGGAAACACCGGGCCCGCGCGGCACGGTGGCCCGCCATGTGGCCGTGGTGCTGGCCGATGCCGAGGGCGAGGTCGCCCTGCTGCGCCCGGCCGACGAGGCGGCGGCGCTGTTCGACATGGTGGCCAGCGTGCCCTTCGCCTTCGCCATCCTCAACATGTTCCTGACCAACCCGTACCAGGCGATCACGGTGGCCGACCATGAAGGGCTGATGCGCTACATCAGCCCCGTGCACGAGAAGTTCTTCGGCCTGGCGCCCGGCACGGCCGCAGGCCGGCGCGCCGAGGACGTGATCCCCAACTCGCGCCTGCCCCACGTGGTGCGCAGCGGCCGGGCCGAGATCGGCGACCTGCAGCAACTGGGGCCTGGCGTGAGCCGCATCGTCAACCGCATGCCGGTCTACGAGGGCGGCGCCGTGGTGGGCGCCGTGGGCCAGGTCAGCTTCAGCGGCGTGGAGGCGCTCAACCGCATGCAGCAGCGGCTGAACCAGCTGCATGACGAGGTGCAGCACTACAAGCGCGAACTGAGCCAGCTGCGCGGCGGCACGCCCACGGCGCAGATGGTGGGCGCCAGCGCCCCCATGCAAAGGCTGGCACGCGAGATCGACGCCGTGGCGCGGCTGGACGTGCCCGTGCTCATCCTGGGCGAGAGCGGCAGCGGCAAGGAGCTGGTGGCCCAGGCCCTGCATGCGCGCGGGCGCGATGCCGACGCGCCCCTGGTCAGCCTCAACCTCGCGGCGCTGCCGGCCACGCTGATCGAGTCCGAGCTGTTCGGCTACGAGGCCGGCGCCTTCACGGGCGGGCGCCGGCAGGGCCAGCCAGGCAAGCTGGAGCAGGCCGAGGGCGGCACGCTCTTCCTGGACGAGGTGGCCGACATTCCCATGGAAATCCAGGTCAAGCTGCTGCGCGTGCTGGAGGACCGCCAGGTGCAGCGCCTGGGCGCGCACAGCGGCCGGCAGGTGAACTTCCGCATCTTGGCCGCCACGCACCGCGACCTGCGCGGCCTCATCGACAGCGGGCGCTTCCGGCTGGACCTGTTCTACCGCCTCAGCGGCGTGGTGCTGCATGTGCCGGCCCTGCGCCAGCGCCTGGAGGACATCCCGGCCCTGGTGCAGCGCTTTGCCCAGTCGTTCTGCGAGCGCAACGGCATTGCGCTGCCGCGCATCGCGCCCGGTGTCATGCCCTACCTGGCCCGCCAGGCCTGGCCCGGCAATGTGCGCCAGCTGCGCCAGCGCGTGGAAGAGGCCCTGGTGTTCTGCGACGGCCAGCTGCTGGGCGTGGACAACTTCGCGCGCCACGAAGACCCGCTGGCCGGCGCACGACCTTTGCCCGTTGCCGAGCCCGGCATGCCCTCCACCGGCGCCGTGGCCCCGCTCAAGGACCAGGAGCGCAACGCCATCCTCGACGCCATCGCACGCTGCGGCGGCAACAAGAAGCTGGCCGCGCAGGAGCTGGGCATCTCGCGCTCCTACCTCTACAAGGTGCTGGGCGCGGCATCGCCCGGCTGAGCCTGTCGGGCCGAGGGCAGGGAATTCGAGACAGCGGCTGGCCGCACCGTTGCCATACTAGGCACCCCGTACCCCCTGCCGTCCCTGCCGCCTCTGCCGCACCCGGCGCCCCGAATGCAAGACACCCGAGACGCGCTCGAACAGCGCCAGATCCCCATCTACTTCGCCGCCGTGGCCCTGGCCGCGGCCGCCGCCTGGGCGCTGCCCGGCACGGGCGTGCCGGAGCGTGCCATCAACCCCGCGCTGGCGCTGATGCTGTACGTGACCTTCTTGCAGGTGCCCGTGGCCGAGCTGCGGCGCGCCTTCGGCCAGGTGCGCTTCCTGGCCGCGCTGATGGTGGCCAACTTCATCATGGTGCCGGTGCTGGTCTGGGCCCTGCTGCAGTTCCTGCCCGCCGACCCCCTGCTGCGCCTGGGCGCGCTGCTGGTGCTGCTGGCGCCCTGTATCGACTACGTGGTCACCTTCTCCCACCTGGGACGTGCCGACGCGCGCCTGCTGCTGGCGGCCACGCCGGCCCTGCTGATCGCGCAGATGCTGGCCCTGCCCGGCTACCTGGGCCTTTTCCTGGGAGACGATGCGGCGCGGCTGGTGCAGGCGGGGCCTTTTCTGCATGCGTTCGTGTGGCTGATCGCCGTGCCGCTGGCCCTGGCCGCTGCCACGCAGCTGTGGGCGGCCCGCAGCCGGCGCGGCGCCAGCGCCTCGGCATGGCTGGGCCTGCTGCCCGTGCCGGCCACCGCCCTGGTGCTGTTCGTGGTGATCGCCTCCGTGCTGCCCCAGCTGGGCCCGGCCACGCACGCGGCCTGGAGCATGGTGCCCGTCTACGCGGCCTTCGCGGTGGCGGCGCCCGCGCTGGGCTGGCTGGTGGCGCGTGTCTTCCGACTGCCTGCGCCCGCAGGCCGCGCCGTCGCGTTCAGCGCGGGCACGCGCAATTCGCTGGTCGTGCTGCCGCTGGCCCTGGCCGTGCCTGGCGCCATTCCCGTGCTGCCGGCCGTCATCGTCACGCAGACGCTGGTGGAGCTGCTGGCCGAGCTGGCCTATGTGCGCGTGATTGCGCTGTGGGGCCGGGACCGGGAGCCGGCCCTGGCCCGCGGTCAACGCGATGACGCCGCGCCATAGGCCTGGCGCAGTTGCGCCATGTTGTCCAGCAGCGCCGTCGGCCCGGCGCTGCCCATCAGGTACCAGCCCTTGGGATCAAGGAAGACGACCTGCCCCTTGCGGCCGGCCGCCGTGGCGTGGATCTGCGCGTTGTCGAACACCTTGCGCGAAGCCAAGATCTCGCCGCCGCCTGCCGCCTGGCCCGTGGCCGTGTTGCGGTCGATGACGTAGATCCACTCGGGGTCCAGCCGCGCCACATCATCGAAGCCGTAGGCGGTGCCGCGGGCTGGCAGTTGCGCAGCCGATAGCGCCGAGCGCGCGCCGAACACATCGAACAGAAAGCCGAAACGCGATCCCGGCGCCTGCGGCAGGAGCTTGTCGTTCACGGCCATCAGCAGCAGGCCCGGCGCGGCCTGCGAGGCCTGGGCACGCAGGCCCTGCAGCTCGGCGTGGATGCGCTGCACCAGCGCACGGCCCTGCGCCTGGCGGCCGAACAGCAGCGCCAGCGTGGCGATGTTGCGTTCGATATCGGCCAGCATGTGCTTGCCGCTGACGCTCAGGTCCAGCGTGGGCGCGATGCGTCCCAGCACCTCGGCCTTGCCGGCCGAGCGCCCGCCCACGATGATCAGGTCGGGCGCCAGCCGGCTCAGCGCCTCGTAGTCGGGCTCGAACAGCCCGCCCGCCGCAGGCCGCTGCGCGAAGCTGTCCAGATACTGGGGCAGCTGCGCCCGGGGCACGCCTGCGACCGCCGACGCGGGCACGCCCAGCGCATGCAGTGCATCCAGCGCCCCCAGGTCATAAACCACCGCGCGCCGGGGTGCGCCGGGCAGGCTGGTCATTCCCCCGGCATGCCGCACGGACAGCGGTGCCGCCACCGCAGTCCCCAGGAACAAGGCCGGCAAGGCCAGCGCCGCCGCGCGGCGCGTGATATCGAAGGTCATGGCAAAGGATCCCAGGAAAAAATGAATGGAGTTCCGGCCTCCGGAGGCGGGTGCCGCGCCGGGAAGCGGCGCGGCCTGATCCGCAGGCCACGGGCAGCGGCCGCCCTTGCGGCCGGGATGCCTAGAACTTCACGTTCATGCCGATCCAGTAGCGCCGGCCGTCCTGCACCGTGGCGTAGTCCTCGTAGTACACGTCCTTGTCGAACAGGTTGTAGATGCCTGCGTAGAAGGTCACGTCCTTGCTGTAGTTGTAGGAGCCGCCCATGTCGAACATGGCATAGCTGCCGGCCACCCAGGTGCGCGCCGAACGGCCGCCCGTGGGCTGGCTTTCCTTGCCCCGGTAGGACAGCTTGGCCCAGCCCGCCCATTGCTGCGAAGGCTTCCAGTTCAGCGCCAGGTTGAGCATGTGGCGCGGCAGCTGGCTCAGCGGCTGCCCCGCGAACTCGCCGCTCTTTTGCTCGGACTTGGTGAAGGTGTAGCTGCTGCTCAGGTCCAGCGTGCGCGCCAGCGGGGCCTTGAACGTGGCTTCGATGCCGCGCGTGATGGCCTTGTCGATATTGACGTTGGTGGTGGGCGTGTTGCCCGAGGAATTGGCCGGCCCGCACTCGGGACAGGCGATGCGCGTGATCTTGTCGTTGAACTCGTTGTCGAACACCGTCAGGCCTGCCGACAGGCCGGCGCCGTTGTTGTAGAGCACGCCCAGTTCCTTGCTCAGCGAGGTTTCGGGCTTCAGGTCGGGGTTGCCGTAGATGTTGCCGCCGCGGCTGGACTGGCCCCAGTCGCCCAGGGTCTGGCGCAACGAGGGCGCGCGAAAGCCGGTGGACACGCCGCCCTTGACGGTCCATTGCGCGTCGAGGTTCCACACGCCATACAGGCGCGGGCTCCATTGCGACCCGCCCTTGCTGTCATGGTCGTAGCGCAGGCCGCCGGTCAGGGCGAAGTTCTCGCGCAGGCGCCACTCGTCCTCGGCGAACCAGGCGTACTGCGTGCGATCGGCCGTGGTGCGCGCCGAGCCCGGCAGCGTATTGGTCGTCGTGTCGCGCAGGTCCTGCTGGTTGTAGTACACGCCCGTGGTCAGCAGGTGCTGGCGGCCCAGCGGCGCCACCCAGCTGCTGTTGAACACCGTGTTCCTGATGGTCATGTCGCGCGACAGGTTGCGCGTTTCCTCGCGCTGCAGATAGGTGTCGGAGGAAGCCCAGCCCCAGCGGCCCTTGTGCTGCAGCGAGTAGTTCTCGCGCTCGAACTTGCGGTCGCTGGGCGCATCGGTGGGCAGCAGGGTCATGCCAGGCGACGAAACGAAGTGCTGGCGCGAAGTGCCGATCTCGGCGATCAGGTCGTGGTCCTTGCTGGGGGTCAGCGCCAGGCGCAGGTTCAGCGAACGGTTGTCGCTCTTGTTGTAGCCCTGGTAGATGCGGTCCTGGTCGCGCTTGCTGTAGTTGCCGTACAGGCTCAGGCCCAGCAGGTCGGTCTTGATCGGGCCTGACAGGTAGAAGTTGGTCTGGTAGGCATCGCCCGAGGTGGAGCGCTCCTGCAGCGTGGCGTCGGCACGCACCGAGCCATGCCAGTTCTTCGCCACCTTGCGCGTGATGACGTTGATCACGCCGCCCATGGCGTCCGAGCCGTACAGCGAGGACATGGGGCCGCGCACCACCTCGATGCGCTCGATGGCCTCCAGCGGCGGAATCCAGCTCTGGTCCGTGCCGGTGCTGCCGTTGGTCTGGGTCTCGCGCGTGCTCATGCGCTTGCCGTCGACCAGGATCAGGGTGTAGTTGGCGCCCATGCCGCGCAACGAGATGTCGTTGGAGTTGTTGTCCGAGGGCGTGAGGATCACGCCGGGCACATCGCGCAGGGCATCGTGCAGGTTGCGGTAGGCGCCCTGCTCCAGTTCCTGGCGCGTGATCACCGAGATCGAGGCCGGCGCCTGGCTGATCTCCTGCTCGAAGCCGCTGGCCGTCACGACCAGGGTTTCCAGCGTCGCCCCGCCTGCTGCCTGGGCCAGCGCGCTGCCCGAGGCCAGCAGGCCCAGGCAGGCGCCCAGCGCGGTGCGGCGCAGGGGAACGGCGGTGGAGGGAAACGAAGCACGCAGGGAGGTGCAAAGGGCGGACAGGGCAAAGCCACGGCCCGCCGCGGGGGCTGTGCAGTTGTGCATGGGAAAGCTCGCAAGAAGAATCACGGACGGTCGAACGACCGGGGTGCGCATCCGCTCTGTTGTTTTTGATGAGTGCGAATCGTTCTTATTTTATTTTCCCGTCGACAACGGCCTGGCCGACGGCAGCGCAGCTGCTGTTTTTCTTTACAAGCGGGCCGATCTGTGAGCAATTCATTCAGGATGCTGAATGTTGCCTTGTTCATCAATGACATGCAGGGCCGCCAGTGCCCGGGCGCGTTCAGCGCCCGGCCCGATTCACGGCGTTCCGGCGAGCACGGCAGCTTTGTAAAGTTGGCCCGATGTGGCCCGCAGGCAACATCCTGATACGAAGATCAGGACCACAGCCGCCCCGCATTGGAGACCAGGAACAGCACCAGCCCCACGGCACCGCCGACCACGGTGCCGTTGATGCGGATGTACTGCAGATCCTTGCCGATGTGCAGCTCGATCAGCTCGGACAGCTCGCGCGCATCCCAGCGCCGCACGGTATCGGCGATGTGCTGGGCCAGGAACTGCGAGACATCGGGCGCCAGCGCCTGGGCCCAGCGCTTGAGGCGCTCGTTCATGGAACTGCGCAGCGCCTCGTCGTGCGCCAGCGACTGGCCCAGCCAGCGGCCCATGGCGGCGGTCTTGCGCGCCACCTGCGAATGCTCGTTGGCCAGGTCCGCCTGCAGCTTGGCGCGCAGGCCCAGCCACAGCGCCCGCAGGTAGCCGGCCAGCTTCTCGTCGTGCAGCAGGTAGTGGCGCAGCCGCTCGGCGCGCTCGGACATGGCGGGGTCGGACTGCAGCCGCGTGACCAGCCGGTCCACGGAGGCGTCGAAGGCCTTGCGCATGTGGTGCTCGGGGTTGCTGGCGATGTCCTGCAGCAGGCTGTCGAGCGCGCCCGCAATGGCGCTGGCGCCCTTGTCGCTGAGCCAGTCCGTGGGCAGCATCTTTTCCTTGAGCGGATGCTCGCGCTTGAGCCACAGCACGATGGTCTGGGCGATCAGCACATGGGTCTCGGCCTCGCGCAGCACGCCGCTGACGCGGGCCAGCACATCGTCCAGCACGGCCTGGTGGCGGCCGTCCTTGGTCAGGCCCGACAACAGATCCGCCGCCGCGCGGGGCAGGTCCACCTGGGCCAGCAAGGCCTTGAATGCCTGTGTCAGAAAGCGCTCCACCTGCCGGTCCTGCACCATCTCCAGCGCCGCCAGCGCCAGCCGCGCCACCTGCCGCCCCAGCAGGGTGCTGTTGGCCGGCGTGGTCAGCCAGCCGGCCAGCACGCGGGCGGGATCATGGCGCTCGATCAGCGCCACCAGCGAAGGGCCGTCCAGGAACTTGTCGCGCACGAAATTCGCCAGGTTCTCGCCGATGCGGTCCTTGTTGCGCGGGATGATGGCCGTATGGCGCCCGACCAGGGGCAGCGGAATGCGCCGGAACAGCGCCGACACCGCAAACCAGTCGGCCAGCGCGCCGACCAGCGAGGCCTCGGTCACGGCCTTGATGCAGGCCAGCCACAGCGGCACCTGCTGCCAGTGCCCCGCCGCCACGGACGAGGCCACGAAGCCCAGCGCCACGAACAGCAGCAGCGCCAGCGGCAGGCGCTTGGCCGACTTCAGTGTTTGACGTTGCTCTGGCGACAGCATGGAGCGCAGCATACGACGCCCGTCCGCCATCCGCATGACGATGCCTGCCGCCAAAGCCTGTCAGCCAGCGCCTGCCTGCGAATTGCGCGGACAATACCGGCTTTCTTCAGAACCCTCTTGCGAGAACAAGACCATGACCGACGCCAACGCACCCGCCGATCGCCCCGCACTGCCCGACCACCTGTCCATCGACCCGCGCAGCCCGCACCATGTGGCCGCCGTGTTCGAGCACGACATCGGCATCCGCTTCAACGGCAACGAGCGCTTCGATGTGGAGGAATACTGCGTGAGCGAGGGATGGATCAAGGTGCCGGCCGGCAAGACGGTGGACCGCAAGGGAAAGCCCCTGCTGATCAAGCTCAAGGGCGCCGTGGAAGCTTTCTACCGCTGATTTCCGGCCGGTCGCAAGGCCGGCCGCAACCTCTTCAGGAATCAGCGGGCTTCAGCCCGCATCGGCCCGTGGCGCCGGCGGATTTCTGAACTTCTCCCGCAGCTCGGCGCAGTGGTCCTTGGCGGGCAGGGCATCCGTCTTCTGCAGCCAATCCACATCCGAGGCCTGCGCCACCGATGTCTCCCCCGCCTGCGCCACGGCCACCTTGGCGCCTGCGGCCTCGGGCAGCCAGGTGGGAATGCCCACGCCGCGCAGCACGTGGCCGCGCCCGGCCACCAGCAGCACGGTCTTGCCGGGCTTGACTGCGGCCCTGGCCACCTCGGCCATGCTGGCATCGCGGGCCAGCTGGATGCGGGCCATGGGCGCCAGCTGGGTGTCGGGCAGCAGGCCGCAGTGGCCTTCGCGGATGGCGTCGAGCTGGCGCTGCCAGCCCTCGGGCGGCAGGTGGGTGTCCAGGTTCTCGTTGCGCATGGCCTGCTTCATGTCGGCGCGCGGCAGGTTGCCACCCAGCACGGGCACGCCCGCGCGCACGGCGGCCATGACCACGCCGCGGTAGCGCGGCCAGGGCCAGGCCGCGTCCTGCCATTGCAGGGCCTGCTGCACCGCGTCCTCGGAGGCATCGCGCGCCAGGCTGGCCGTGGAGCCCGTGCGCGGCGCCATCTCGATCACCAGCGCGGCCAGGCGCTCCTGTTTTGCCAACTGCTCCACCGTGGCCTGCTGCCAGGCCTGGTGGGCGACCGCATCGTGCTGCTCGCCCAGCAGCACGATGGGCGCGTCGGACCAGCGCTGCAACTGCTGCGTCCAGTCCCGCGCCGGGGCGGAGGAGCTGGCGCAGCCTGCAAGGGCTGCCGCCAGCAATGCGGCCGCAGCCAGGCCGGCAAGGCGCGGGGTGCGGATGAAGGGGCGGAGGTGGGAGCGGACTTGCATGGCCCCATGCTAATCACTGGCCTCGCCCGGGGACGCCATAGGCCCTGTGGGCATTGGGGGCAGTTGAAAGGATCCTAGGAATCGGGGCGGGGGCACGGCGCAAACGGGTGGCGCTTGATTCAGGTCAAGACGCGCAAATGTGCCGTGGCTACAGTGCAGCCATGCATGGCAAGCCCTCGCTTTCGACCAAGCTGCTGCTCATGGGCGCGGCCTGCCTGCTCGCGGCCGTGGCATCGATCGGTTTCACGCTGTGGGTGGCCTGGCAGCTGGAGGGCGGCGCGGCGGCGGTGAACGAGGCCGGGCGGCTGCGCATGAGCATGGTGCGCATGGCCATGGCGCGCCAGAACGAGGCGCCTGCGCAGTGGCAGGAGCGCGCACGGCAGTTCGACGCCAGCCTGGACCTGCTGCGCAGCGGCGACATGTCGCGGCCGCTGTTCGTGCCCTGGAGCGATGCGGTCAGCGCGCGCTACGAGCGCATACGCGGCGACTGGAGTGCGCTGCGCACGCAGTGGCAGGCCGAGGACCATGTCGATGCGCAGGCCATCATGGGCAGCGCCGATGCCTTCGTGCGCGAGGTGGACGGCTTTGTCGAGGCCATCGAGGACCGGCTCTCGCGCTGGACGGCCATCCTGCACCTGTTTCAGATGTGTCTGATGGCGCTGGCCATCATCGCAGCCGTGAGTTTCATGGCCACCAGCTACTGGCTGGTGCTGCATCCCGTGGGCCAGCTGCGCTCGGCGCTGGAGCGCATGCGCCGCGGACACCTGGACACGCGCATGAGCGTGGAGGTGGACGACGAGTTCGGCCAGCTGGCGGCCGGCTTCAACCTCATGGCCCAGTCGCTGCAGAGCTCGCACGCCGAGCTGGAAGACAAGGTGCGCGAGAAGACCGCCAGCCTCAACGTGCAGCACCAGCAGCTGCAGGCGCTGTACGCGGTCAGCGTGCAGGCGTCGGAGGCCGCCAGCCTGCAGTCCCTGGCCGAAGGCTTTGTGCGCCAGGTCCGCCTGGCGGCCCAGGCCGATGCGGCCACGGTGCGCTGGTCCGACGAGGCCAACGAGCGCTACGTGCTGCTGGCCGGCGACGGCCTGCCCCAGTCCATGTCGGTGCAGGAGCACTGCCTGCACACGGGCGCCTGCCTGTGCGGCCAGCCGCGCGAGCAGGCGCGGCTGCGCGTGATCCCCATCACGCCGTCCAGCGACCTGCAGCTGCCGCACTGCCGCGAGGCCGGCTTCGAGACCGTGGTCAGCATCCCCGTGCAACTGCAGCAGCGCCTGCTGGGCGAGGTCAACCTGTTCTTTCGCTCCACCGTGGTGCTCACGGACGACATGCGCGACCTGCTGTCCGCCATGGCGCGCCACCTGGCCAGCGCCATGGAAAGCCTGCGCGCCACGGCGCTGGAGCGCGAGGCCGCCGTGGCCGAGGAGCGCGGCCTGATCGCGCGCGAGCTGCATGACTCCATTGCCCAGTCGCTGGCCTTTCTCAAGATACAGACCCAGCTGCTGCGCGACGCCGTGGCCAAGGGCCGTGACGAGGCGCGCGACCGCAGCCTGGGCGAGCTGGAAGTGGGCGTGTGCGAATGCTATGCCGACGTGCGCGAGCTGCTGGTGCATTTCCGCACGCGCACCAGCGCCGAGGACATCGAGGCCGCGCTGCGCGCCACGCTGTCCAAGTTCGAGCACCAGACGGGCATTGCCACCTCGCTGAGCATGTCGGGCCAGGGCCTGCCGCTGGCGCCCGACGTGCAGATCCAGGTGCTGCACATGGTGCAGGAGGCGCTGTCCAACGTGCGCAAGCACGCGGGTGCCAGGCATGTGGAGCTGCGCGTGGGGCGCCACCCCTGGCGCTTCGAAGTCTGCGACGACGGCTGCGGCTTCGTCCCCGCCGCCGTTGCGCCGGACTCGCTGCATGTGGGCCTGGGCATCATGCGCGAGCGCGCCCTGCTGGCGCAGGCGCTGGTCCATGTCCATTCGCGCCCCGGCGAGGGCACGCGCGTGCTGATCGAGCTGCCGCCGTCGGCCTCGGCCGGCGCGCCAGCGCAGGCCCTCCCCTCGAACGCGTGACACGCTCCCGCAAGAAAAAGACCGCCCCATGTCCTTCTCCAGCCCCATCTCCGTCTTCGTCATCGACGATCACACGCTGTTCCGCCGCGGCCTGATCGCCCTTATCGCCCAGGACGCAGGCCTACGCGTGGTCGGCGAGGCCGGCGACGCGGGCGAGGCCCTGCGCCTGGTGCCCGCGCTGGCGCCCCAGGTCATCCTGCTGGACAACCACCTGCCCGGCGTGCTGGGCGTCGATGCCATCGCGGGCCTGCGGGCCGCATCGCCCGGCAGCCGCGTCGTCATGCTCACCGTGAGCGAGGACGGCCAGGACCTGGCGGCCGCGCTGCGCAACGGCGCCCAGGGCTATCTGCTCAAGACCATCGACGGCGACCTGCTGTCCGAAGCCCTGCGCCGCGCCGCGCGCGGCGAGCCCGTGGTCAGCCCCGAGATGATGGGCAAGCTGGTGGCCGCCTTCCAGTCCCAGGGCGCGCCCGAGCCCCAGGCGCCCGAGCCGGACGAGGCCCCGGCCTCGCCGCTGTCCCCGCGCGAGGAAGAGGTGCTGGTCCAGATCGCCCGAGGCGCCAGCAACAAGGAAATCGCCCGCACGCTGGACATTGCCGAGACCACGGTCAAGATCCATGTGCAACACATCCTGCGCAAGCTGGGCCTGAGCTCGCGCGTGCAGGCGGCGGTGTATGCGTCGGAGCGGCAGCGGGATTAGCGGCCTACGCTGTGGCTGAAGCCCAACCATCCCCAGCACACCGCAGCGCCCACACCCAGGCCAGCGCGGCCGCCACGGTCAGCCCGGTGAGCATGGCCGCCGCGCCCATGGCGTCCAGCGCCACGCCGGCCGCCAGCGGCACCAGCATGCGGCTGGCGGCGAACAGGCTGGCCTGCAGGCCGTAGTCGAAGGCCTGCCAGCGCGGGCGGGCGAATTGCATCATCAGTCCGAAGACGCAGGCCGAGGAGGCGCCCATGGCCGCTGCCACGCAGGCCACGGCCGCGACCAGGCCCGGGGGCGGGGCGCCGGCTGCGATGACGGCCGCCAGCAGCGCCAGCGCCGCCACGTTGCAGCCCGCATACAGGGGCAGGGCGCGCCGGGTGCCCAGGCGACGCGTGAGCAGGGGCGAGGCCGCGCCCGCCAGCGCGGCCACCACGCCGCCGCCCATGCCGGCCAGCAGGGCAGCCTGGGCCGGCGCGAAGCCATGGTCCAGCATCAGCGGCTTGAGGTAGAACCAGGCCGCGCCGATGAAGGGGAAGTAGCTGACCAGCACCAGGGTCCAGCGCCAGGCGCCGGGCTGGGCGCCATAGCCGCGGACCATGGCGGCCAGTCCAGCTTTGGGCGCAGGCAGCAGCACAGGCGAGGGCGCATCCCCGGGCTCATGGCGCACCACCCAGGCCAGCAGCAGGGCGCCCAGGGCCAGCGCGCCGGCCAGGCAGAGGAAGGGCGCGCGCCAGCCCCATTTCGCCTGCATGAGCAGCATCATCCCGCCGCCCACGATGGCGCCCAGCGACAGCGCCGCTGCGCGCACGCCCCCGGCGCGCATGCGCTCGGACGCGGGCAGCAGGCGGATGGCCAGGGCGCTGACGGGAATGTCGGCCCAGGTGGCGGCCAGCGCGGCCGCGAAGGCCAGGCCGAACAGCCACAGGCGCTCGGCCAGCAACTGCTGCCAGCCCAGGGCCAGCAGCACGGCCGCATAAGCCAGGCACAGGGCCAGCGCCCAGGCGCGGTAGCGCGGCTGGCCGTTCGCGCTGCGCGCTTCCACGGGCGCGGCCAGCGCGAACTTGATCAGCGCGGGCAGCCCTGCCAGCTGGAACAGGCCGATGGCCGCGCCCGACCAGCCATGCTGGCGCATGACCAGGGGCAGGCCCAGCCAGAGGTAGACGCTGGGGGCGGTGAGCGCCAGGTGCAGCCAGCCGAACAGGGCCTGGAGCAGCCAGACAGGGCGGGGAGCTGCGGCCTTCATGGCGCGGCCTTGCGGGCAATGAGCACGGCCAGCGGCGCCATCGGAAACTCGCGCGACTCGATGCGTTCGATGCGCTCGAACCCGGCCTGCGCCAGCAGCGCCTGCAGCTCGCCGCGCCGGGTCACGCTGCGGCCCAGCAGGCGCATGGGCAGGTAGTAGGGCAGGGTGCGCAGGGCGGCTTCGGGCGTCTCATCCACCTCGGCATGGGCGCAGACGAAGACGCCGCCGGGCGCCAGCGCGTCGAACACCTTGGCGACCACGGCTGCCGCATCGGGCACGAAGTGCAGCACGGACGAGCACCAGACCAGGTCGTAGCCGCTGCCTATGCCGTCCGTGGCCAGATTGCCGCCCAGCGCGGTGAAGCGGTCGGACAGGCGGGACTGGCGGGCGTTGTCCGCCGCCACGGCCACGGCCTCGGGCCAGTCGAAGACGCTGGCCTGCAGCGCGGGCTGCCGGCGCAGCAGGGCCAGCGCGATCCAGCCGGGGCCGCCGCCCAGGTCCAGCATGCGGCGCATAGCGCCGGCCTCGGGAACCTGCTGTAGCAGGTTCAGCGCGGCAGGCACGCTGACGGCGCGCTGCTCCTGGCCGATCTGGGCGCGCGCGGCGGCGGCCCAGCCTTCGGCATTGCCCGTGGCCAAGGGGGCGCTGCAGGCCGAGCCGTCCCCGGCAGGGCCGTGCTCGACCAGGCCGCGCAGCAGCGTGGCGGAGTGGCGCAGCGAGCGCAGGCGGAACAGCCAGGCCGCGCCGCAGGACTCGGGCGATGCGCTGTGCAGGTAGCGCAGCGCATCGGTGGCCAGCAGGTAGCTCACGGGCTCGTGCTGGCCGCGCCGCAGCAGGCCCATGCTCCACAGCAATTCCAGCCAGTGGGAGGTATTGGCCTCATTCCAGCCCTGGGCCAGGGCCAGCTCGGCCGGCGTCTGGGGCGTGGCCAGCCGGTCCAGGGCGCCCGATTCGAGCGCCAGCACCAGGGCCTCGGCCTGGACCTGGGCGGCGGCCAGGTCCCACAGCGGCTGCAGGGCGTGAGAGGGGGTGTGGGTAGGGGATTCACAGCGGGGTGTATTCATCGGAAGGTCCTTTTCACGAAAGGGAGTCACATGCGCCAGGTCAGCCGCACGCCGAACTCGCGCGGCGGGCTGTAGACCACGACCTGGCCGTTGAGGTAGCCCACGGCGTCGTAGCGGCGGTTGGCGGCATTGCGCAGGTAGGCGGCGATTTCCCAGGACCCCTGGGCATAGCCGGCCGACAGGTTGAGCAGCCCGTAGCCGGGGCGGCGGTAGGCGTTGGCGGCGTCCAGGTAGACCTTGCCCGTGCCCTGCACGGCAGCCTGCGCCCACCAGCGGCCGGGCGCGTCGTAGCGCAGCGCCACATGGGCCGTCATGTCGGGCGCAAACGGGTTGCGGTGGCCGTCATAGACGGCGGCGCCGTCGCGGAAGCTGCCGAAGCGCGTGCGGTTCAGGCCCAGGGCGGTCTGCAGCTGCCAGCCGCCGCCGAACACATAGTCCAGCTCGAAGTCCGCACCCGTGGAGCGCGCCCGCGCCGCATTGGTGATGTAGACCACGCCCGGCAGGCCCATCTGCTGCACCTGCATGTCGCGCACCTGCTGGGTGTAGACCGAGGCCGCATAACGCAGGCGCTGCCCCAGCAGCCGGCCCTTGGCGCCGATCTCCCAGGCGCGCACGGTCTCTGGCTCGTAGGCCGCATAGCCCATGGCCGGAGAGAACACGTTGAAGCCGCCCGCGCGGTAGCCCTCGCTGAGGCTGGTGTAGACCTGGCCCTTGGGCGACCACTGGTATTGCAGCGAGAGCTTGGGGCTCAAGCGCGACCAGTCGTCGCTGCGCGCCGCCGCGCCCACGGGGGCCAGTTCCACGCGGTTGCGCTCCACGCGCGCGCCGGCCGCCAGCGTCCAGCGCTCGGACAGCGGGACGGTCCAGTGCGTGAACAGCGCCGCCGTGCTGCCCTTGAGCCCGGCCGTGGGCCGCATCAGCGCGGCGGGCAGCTTTTGCTCGTAACGCAGGTCATGGTCGTCGCGGTCCAGGTACAGGCCGGCCAGCCAGCGCGCGTTCCACAGGCCTGCGGCCTCGCCCTCCAGGCGCAGTTCCTGCGAGGTCGTGGCCAGGCGGTAGTCGCGCCGCACGTGGAGCAGGTCGGCGCGCTGGAAGTCCGTGTCCTGCAGCACGCGGTCGTCGAAGACATTGCGTGCGGTGATGGAGCGCAGCCGCAGCCCCGAGGCAAAGCGGTGCGAGACATCGAGCGACAGCGTCTGCCCGCGCGAGCGGTTCCAGCTGTCCGTGCCCGAGTTCACCGTGGCGCGCGGCGCGGCAATGCTGCCCCATTGCGCGGCGCCGTCGTCCCAGCGCTGCTGGGCGTAGCGCAGCGTGGCCTCGGTCTCGGCCGTGGGCGTCCAGCGCAGGGCCAGGCGGCCGCTGGCGCGCTCGCGGTCGTCCACGCGCGCTCCCGTCGCCTGCTGGCGTATGAAACCGTCCTGCGCGCGCCACTCGCCCGACAGGCCGATGTAGAGCTGGCCCGGCACCAGTGCGCGGCCCAGCTCGAAGCTGCCCGCGCGCTGGCCGTGGTTGCCGGCCTCGGCGCTGATCGATGCATAGGGCGTGTCGCCGGGCTGGCGCGTGACGATGCTGACCACGCCCGCTTCGGCATTGCGGCCGTACAAGGTCGATTGCGGGCCGCGCAGCACCTCCACGCGGTCCACGCCCTGCAGGTTGTGCTCGAAGCCCTGGGCCATCAGCGTGGGCACGCCATCGACCAGCAGCAGCGTGGACGAGGAGAACGACACGAAGTTGGCCGTCAGCCCGCGCATCACGGGCGGCTGCACGCCCGACTGGCCGAAGGCCTGGAACACAAAGCCCGGCACCTGGGCGGACAGAGCGTCCAGCCCGCGCACGCCAGCCGCCTCCAGCGCCGCGCCCTCGAAGACGGAGACGCTGGCGGGCACGGCGTCCAGGCTCTCGGCCTGCTTGTTCACCGTGACCGTGATCTCGGGCAGGGCGGCTTCGGGCGCCTGGCCCTGGGCCGCCACCGTGAAGGGGGCCAGGGCCAGCGCGGCCGGCCAGCGAAGGGGGAATGCCATGGTTTTCTCGTCCTCTCCAAAAGGGAATCTCGTTGGAGACCGATGCTAGGGAAGATGAGAATCGCTATCATTTGAAAACGTATGCGCGCCGGAGCATTTCCTATGCGAAGCGCGCATCCATTCCTCTCCCATGACCTCCCGCATCCCTTCCTCGCTTGCCTTGCCCCAGCCCTGTGCGCCGGGCTGGACGCGGCATGCCCTGCCCGCCGAGCTGGGCGACTGCCATGCGGAGCGCTTCACGCTGGGCGACGGCATCGTGCTGGCGCGCTCGCACTACTGCCCGCTGCGCGACCTGGTGGAGGACAGCGTGCAGGCCGATGCCTCGGACCAGGGCCGCACCCTGGTCATCACGCTGGGGCTGGCGGGCGAATCGGGCTTTGTGGCGCGTGGCGGCGCGGCACTGCGCTTCGGCGCGGGGCAGACCACGCTGGCAGCCTTTCGCGGCAGCCAGGGCGAGCGCCGCTATGCGGCCGGCCAGACCGTGCGCCAGCTGCGCCTGCTGCTGTCGGGCGCGGCGCTCGACCGCTATCTGGGGCCTGAACTCTCGCAGCGCCTGACCCAGGTGGACGGCGCGGCCGGCGTGCGGCCCTTGGACCACCGCGCCAGCCTGCCGGCCAGCCTGGCGCTGGCGCGGCGCCTGGCCCAACCACCCGGACACCAGCCCACCGATGCGCTGGACCGCCACATCGCCATGCTGAGCCTGGCCGCGCTGGAGCTGCGCCACCTCGCGCCTGCGCCGCAGCCGGCCAAGGCGGCACCGCGCTGGTCGGCCGACGAACTGGCCCGGCTGGAGCAGGCGCGCGAACTGCTGTCCACCCAGATGGACCGCGCGCTGACCCTGGCCTACCTGAGCGCCGCCGTGGGCCTGGGCGAGCACCGGCTCAAGCAGGGCTTTCGCGCGGTCTTCGGCACCACGCCCCAGGCCCTGCTGCTGGAGCTGCGCATGCGCCGCGCCTGGGCGCTGCTGGAGACCGGCTGCCAGGTCGCCCAGGCCGGCTGGCAGGTGGGCTATGCCCATCCGTCGAACTTCAGTGCGGCATTTGCGCGGTTCTACGGGCGCAGCCCGAAGTCCGTTTTTGGCCGCCGCTCCTGATCTGCGTCAAGCCTTTTTGTCCCCGATAGTTCTTTGGAACTAGGCCCGCCTGCGCGCTCCTAGTTCTTCCGCCTTGTCCGAGCGTACGGCTGGCGGATGTGCGGCGCGGCCCTCGCGCGGGACCATGGATGCCATAGCCCCCACGAGGAAAACAAAATGGCAAACACAGCGCCCACCGCACAGGGCGACCCCCGCAAGAGCACCAGCACAGGCACACGCCACGACCGCCAGGCCTGGTCGGTCCTGGCCGTCAGCACCCTGGCCTTCACGGTCTGCTTCATGGTCTGGATGATGTTCGGCATCATCGGCATCCCCATCAAGAAGATGCTGGATCTGAACGCCACGCAGTTCGGCCTGCTCACGGCCATGCCCGTGCTCACGGGCTCGCTGGTGCGCGTGCCGCTGGGCATCTGGACCGACCGCTTCGGCGGGCGCATCGTGATGGCGGTGCTGATGGCCGTCACCGTGCCCGCGATCTGGGTGATGGGCTATGCCACCGAGTACTGGCACTTCCTGACCATCGGCCTGTTCGTGGGCCTGGCGGGCGGCTCGTTCTCGGTGGGCACGCCCTATGTGGCACGCTGGTTTCCCAAGGAGCGCCAGGGCATGGCCATGGGCATCTATGGCGCGGGCAACTCGGGCGCGGCGGTCAACAAGTTCGTGGCGCCGGTGATCCTGGTGGCCTTCGGCTGGGCCGCCGTGCCGCATGCCTATGCGGCCATCATGCTGGGCGCGCTGGTGCTGTTCTGGCTGTTCAGCCACAGCGACCCGGCCCACCTGGTGCCCAGCAACGTGCGCTTCAGCGACCAGTTGAAGGCGCTCAAGGATCCGCGCGTGCTCAAGTACTGCCAGTACTACAGCATCGTCTTCGGCGGCTATGTGGCGCTGAGCCTGTGGATGGTGCAGTACTACGTGGGCGAGTACGGCCTGGACATCCGCGTGGCGGCGCTGCTGGCGGCCTGCTTTTCGCTGCCGGGCGGCGTGCTGCGCGCCATCGGCGGCTGGCTGTCGGACAAGTACGGCGCGCACAGCGTGACCTGGTGGGTGCTCTGGGTGTGCTGGATCTGCCTGTTCCTGCTGTCCTATCCGCAGACGGATTTCACGGTGCTCACCACCGAGGGCAGCACCCGCTTTCACCTGGGCCTGAACGTCTATGCCTTCACCGCGCTGATGTTCGTGCTGGGCATTGCCATGGCCTTCGGCAAGGCCAGCGTCTTCAAGTACATCAGCGACGACTACCCCGGAAACATCGGCGCCATCAGCGGCATCGTGGGCCTGGCCGGCGGCATGGGCGGCTTCATCCTGCCCATCCTGTTCGGCGTGCTGCTGGACTGGACGGGCATCCGCTCCAGCGCCTTCATGCTGCTGTACGGCGTGGTCTGGGTGTCGCTGATCTGGATGTATTTCACCGAGGTGCGCCGCACCGACGTGCTCAACAGCCACGGCGGCCACAGCGATGTGCAGCCGGCCGCGCGCTGAACCGCAGGAGTTGCACATGCATGCGAACACCAAGTCCGCCGCAAAGGCATCCGCGCGCAGCCGCCCCGGCAGCGTGCTGACCCTCTGGCGCCCCGAGGACAAACAGTTCTGGGAGCGCGAGGGCGAGGCCATCGCCAGGATCAATCTCTGGATCTCGGTGCCCGCCCTGTTCCTGGCCTTTGCCATCTGGCAGGTCTGGAGCGTGGTGGCCGTGAACCTGCCCGCGCTGGGCTTCACCTACTCCACCAACCAGCTGTTCTGGCTGGCGGCCGCACCCGCGCTGTCGGGCGCCACGCTGCGCATCTTCTATTCCTTCATGGTGCCGCTGATGGGCGGGCGCCGCTGGACGGCGCTGTCCACGGCCTCGCTGCTGATTCCGGCCATCGGCATCGGCTACGCCGTGCAGGATGCCAGCACCGGCTATCCGACCATGCTGATCCTGGCCCTGCTGTGCGGCCTGGGCGGGGGCAACTTCAGCTCCAGCATGGCCAACATCAGCTTCTTCTTTCCCAAGGAGCGCAAGGGCTCGGCCCTGGGCGTGAACGCGGGCCTGGGCAACCTGGGCGTGTCGGTGGTGCAGTTCCTGAGCCCGCTGGTGATCACGGCCGGCATCTTCGGCGTCTTCGGCGGCGATGCGCAGACCATCACCAAGGCCGGCGAGACCACCCGGGTCTGGGCGCAGAACGCGGCCTTCATCTGGGTGCCGTGGATCGCCATCGCCTCGCTGGCCGCCTGGTTCGGCATGAACGACATCGCCGATGCCAAGGCCAGCTTCGCGGCCCAGGCCGCCATCTTCCGGCGCAAGCACAACTGGGTGATGTGCCTGCTGTACCTGGGCACCTTCGGCTCGTTCATCGGCTTTGCCGCCGGCTTTCCGCTGCTGATCAAGAGCCAGTTCCCGGCGGTCAACCCGCTGGCCTATGCCTGGCTGGGCCCGCTGCTGGGCGCGCTGTCGCGGCCCTTTGGCGGCTGGCTGGCCGACAAGGCGGGCGGCGCGCGCGTGACGTTCTGGAACTTCCTCGTCATGGCCGTGGCCGTGGTGGGCGTGCTGTATTTCCTGCCCAAGGGCAGCGGCGGCTACGCGCTGGGCTTCGGCCCCGCCGAGGGCAGCTTCATGGGCTTCTTCCTGATGTTCCTGGTGCTGTTCCTGACCACGGGCATCGGCAACGGATCGACCTTCAGCATGATCCCGGCGATTTTCCTGGCGCTCAAGCAGCGCGAGCTCGGCGCCCATCCCAGCGAGGAAGCGCAGGCCCATGCCCTCAAGGAGGGCAATACCGAAGGCGCGGCCGCCCTGGGCTTTGCGGGCGCGCTGGGAGCCTACGGCGGCTTCTTCATCCCCAAGAGCTACGGCAGCTCCATCGCCGCCACGGGCGGGCCCGAGCTGGCGCTGTGGGTGTTTGCCGCCTTCTATGTGCTGTGCGTGGGCGTGACCTGGTGGTACTACGCGCGCAGTAACGCCGAGATGCCCTGCTGAGACCCGGGCCGCAGGCACTACTGCGCCGAACAGCAGCGCACCGCAACGAACAACAAGGAGTCCCGCGATGAGCCATTTTCTGGACAAGCTTTCCTACTTCTCCCTGCCCCGGCAGGAATTCTCCAACGGCCATGGCCAGGTGACGGGCGAGGACCGCACCTGGGAAGACGCCTACCGCGACCGCTGGGCGCATGACAAGGTGGTGCGCTCCACGCACGGCGTGAACTGCACGGGCTCGTGCTCGTGGAAGATCTACGTCAAGGGCGGCATCGTGACCTGGGAGACCCAGCAGACCGACTACCCGCGCACGCGCGCCGACCTGCCCAACCACGAGCCGCGCGGCTGCGCGCGCGGCGCCAGCTACAGCTGGTACCTGTACAGCGCCAACCGCGTCAAATACCCCATGGTGCGCGGCCGGCTGCTCAAGCACTGGCGCGCTGCCCTGGCCGTGGCCAGGAGCCCGGTCGATGCCTGGGCCGCCATCGTCGAGAACGCGGATGCGCGCAGCGAGTGGCAAAAGCAGCGCGGCCTGGGCGGCTTCGTGCGCAGCAGCTGGGACGAGGTCAACCGCATGATCGCGGCGGCCAACGTCTACACCATCAAGAAGCACGGGCCGGACCGCATCATCGGCTTCTCGCCGATTCCGGCCATGTCCATGATCTCGTATGCCGCAGGCAGCCGCTACCTGAGCCTGATCGGCGGCGTGTGCATGAGCTTCTACGACTGGTACTGCGACCTGCCGCCGGCCAGCCCCCAGACCTGGGGCGAGCAGACCGACGTGCCAGAGAGCGCGGACTGGTACAACTCCAACTTCATCATCGCCTGGGGCTCCAACGTGCCCCAGACGCGCACCCCCGACGCCCACTTCTTCACCGAGGTCCGCTACAAGGGCGCCAAGGTCGTGGCCGTCACGCCCGACTACTCCGAGGTCGCCAAGCTGGCCGACCTGTGGATGCACCCCAAGCAGGGCACGGATGCCGCCGTGGCCATGGCCATGGGCCACGTCATCCTCAAGGAGTTCTACTTCGGCGAGCGCGGCCGCCCGGACTATTTCGAGGACTATGCGCGCCGCTACACCGACCTGCCGCTGCTGATCCGCCTCAAGCGCCAGCAACTGCCCGACGGCCGCACGGCCCTGGTGCCCGAGCGCTATGTGCGCGCCAGCGACTTCGACGGCCACCTGGGCCAGGACAGCAACCCCGAGTGGAAGACCGTGGCCTACGGCGAGGACGGCGGCGTGGCCCTGCCCAACGGCTCCATCGGCTTTCGCTGGGGCGAGGCCGGCCGCGCCGACGAGGGCCTGTGGAACCTCGAATCCAAGGAGGCGCGCACGGGCAACGACGTGCAGCTCAAGCTCTCGGTGCTGGACGGCCAGGGCGTGGACAGTGAAGTGGCCGACGTGGCCTTCCCCTACTTCGGCGGCCTGCAGTCGCCGGGCTTCGACGCCAACGAGCAGGGCACTGATGTGCTGCTGCGCCGCGTGCCCGTCTCGCGCATGGTGCTGGACGGCGAGGAGGCCATGGTGGCCACCGTGTTCGACCTGCTGGCGGGCAACTACGGCATCCACCGTGGCCTGGAGGGTGAGGTCACCGAGGGCGCTGATGGCGGCTATGACGCCGATGCGCCCTACACCCCGGCCTGGCAGGAAAAGATCACCGGCGTGCCGCGTGACCAGGTGATCGCCATTGCGCGCCAGTTCGCCGACAACGCCGAGAAGACGCGCGGCAAGTCCATGGTCATCATCGGCGCGGCCATGAACCACTGGTACCACTGCGACATGAACTACCGCGGCATCATCAACATGCTGATGCTGTGCGGCTGCATAGGCCAGAGCGGCGGCGGCTGGGCGCACTACGTGGGCCAGGAAAAGCTGCGCCCGCAGACCGGCTGGACCGCGCTGGCCTTTGCGCTGGACTGGCTGCGCCCGCCGCGCCAGATGAACTCCACCAGCTTCTTCTACGCCCACACCGACCAGTGGCGCTACGAGAAGCTGGGTGTGGAAGAGGTGCTGTCCCCGCTGGCCGACCGCAGCCAGTACGGCGGCGCCATGATCGACTACAACGTGCGCGCCGAGCGAATGGGCTGGCTGCCCAGCGCACCGCAGCTGCAGGCCAACCCGCTGCAGCTGGTGCGCGACGCCCAGGCCCAGGGCCTGGACGTGAAGGACCACGTGGTGCAGTCCCTGCAGGACGGCTCGCTGTCCATGAGCTGCGAGGACCCCGACCACCCGGCCAACTGGCCGCGCAACATGTTCGTGTGGCGCTCCAACATCCTGGGCAGCTCGGGCAAGGGCCATGAGTACTTCCTCAAGCACCTGCTGGGCACCACCCATGGCGTGCAAGGAAAAGACCTTGGAGAACAAGACCCCCCCGATGCGCTGCGCGCCTCCCCCCAGGGGGCGGCCGGCTTGGGGCGGCCCGGCGCCGGCCATTCGGCCAAGCCGCAGGAAGTGCGCTGGCACGACAAGGCGCCCGAAGGCAAGCTGGACCTGCTGGTCACGCTGGACTTCCGCATGAGCACCACCTGCCTGTACTCGGACATCGTCCTGCCCACGGCCACCTGGTATGAGAAGAACGACCTCAACACCAGCGACATGCACCCCTTCATCCATCCGCTGTCGGCGGCCGTGGACCCGGCATGGCAGGCCAGGAGCGACTGGGAGATCTACAAGGGCTTCGCCAAGTCCTTCAGCGAGGTCTGCGTGGGCCACCTGGGCGTGGAAAAGGATGTGGTGCTGACGCCGCTGATGCACGACACCCCCGCCGAGCTGGCCCAGCCCGATGGCGTGCGCGACTGGAAGAAGGGCGAGTGCGCCCTGATCCCCGGCAAGACCGCGCCGCAGATTGCCGTGGTCGAGCGCGACTATCCCAACCTCTACAAGCGCTTCACGGCCCTGGGCCCGCTGATGGACAGGCTGGGCAACGGCGGCAAGGGCATCGGCTGGAACACCGAGACCGAGGTGGAGCAGCTGGGCGAGCTCAACGGCCTGGTGCGCGAGGAAGGCGTGAGCCAGGGCCGCCCGCGCATCGTCACCGACATCGACGCCACCGAGGTGGTGATGATGCTGGCGCCCGAGACCAACGGCCACGTGGCCGTCAAGGCCTGGGAGGCGCTGTCGAAGCAGACGGGGCGCGAGCACGCCCACCTGGCCCTGCACCGCGAGGACGAGAAGATCCGCTTTCGCGACATCCAGGCCCAGCCGCGCAAGATCATCAGCTCGCCCACCTGGTCGGGCCTGGAAAGCGAGAAGGTCAGCTACAACGCCTGCTACACCAACGTGCATGAGCTGATCCCATGGCGCACCCTCACCGGCCGCCAGCAGTTCTACCAGGACCATCCGTGGATGCGCGACTTCGGCGAAGGCTTCGTCAGCTACCGCCCGCCCGTGCACATGAAGGCGCTGCAGGAAGTGCAGGGCCAAAAGCCCAATGGCCACCCCGAGATCGCGCTGAACTTCATCACGCCGCACCAGAAGTGGGGCATCCACTCCACCTATGGCGACAACCTGATGATGCTCACGCTGGCGCGTGGCGGCCCCATCGTCTGGCTCAGCGAGGACGACGCCAAGAGCGCCGGCATCGCCGACAACGACTGGGTGGAGCTGTACAACGCCAACGGCGCCATCGCGGCGCGGGCCGTGGTCAGCCAGCGCGTCAAGCCGGGCATGGTGATGATGTACCACGCGCAGGAGAAGACCATCAACACGCCGGGCTCGGAGATCACCGGCACACGCGGCGGCATCCACAACTCGGTCACGCGCATCGTGCTCAAGCCCACCCACATGATCGGCGGCTACGCGCAGTACAGCTACGGCTTCAACTACTACGGAACCATCGGCACCAACCGCGACGAGTTCGTCCTGGTCCGAAAGATGCGCCGCATCGACTGGCTGGATGACGAAGCTCCGGCCGGCGCAGCTGCCCATGCCTGAACAATAAGGAGAAACACGATGAAAATCCGCGCACAGATCGGCATGGTGCTGAACCTGGACAAGTGCATCGGCTGCCACACCTGCTCCGTCACCTGCAAGAACGTCTGGACCAGCCGCCCGGGCGTCGAATACGCCTGGTTCAACAACGTCGAGACCAAGCCCGGCATCGGCTACCCGCGCGAGTGGGAAAACCAGGCCAAGTGGAACGGCGGCTGGATGCGCCGCACGGACGGCTCCATCGCGCCCCGCCAGGGCGGCAAGTGGAGCCTGTTGATGCGCATCTTCGCCAACCCCAACCTGCCCCAGATCGACGACTACTACGAACCCTTCACCTACGACTACGAGCACCTGCAGTCGGCCAGGGAAAGCAAGGCCGCGCCCACGGCGCGCGCGCGCAGCCTGATCTCGGGCCAGCGCATGGAGAAGATCGAATGGGGTCCGAACTGGGAGGAAATCCTGGGCGGCGAATTCAGCAAGCGCAGCCATGACGTGAACTTCGAGCAGATCCAGAAGGACATCTACGGCCAGTTCGAGAACACCTTCATGATGTACCTGCCGCGCCTGTGCGAGCACTGCCTGAACCCGGCCTGCGTGGCGTCCTGCCCCTCGGGCTCGATCTACAAGCGCGAGGAGGACGGCATCGTCCTCATCGACCAGGACAAGTGCCGCGGCTGGCGCATGTGCGTCTCGGGCTGCCCCTACAAGAAGATCTACTACAACTGGCAAAGCGGCAAGGCCGAGAAATGCATCTTCTGCTACCCGCGCATCGAGGCCGGCCAGCCCACCGTCTGCTCCGAAACCTGCGTGGGCCGCATCCGCTACCTGGGCGTGCTGCTGTACGACGCCGACCGCATCGAGGAGGCGGCCAGCGTGGAGCGCGACCGCGACCTCTACCAGGCGCAGCTGGACATCTTCCTGGACCCCAATGATCCCGAGGTCATCCGCCAGGCCCGCATCGACGGCATCCCCGACGCCTGGATCGAGGCCGCCCAGTCCAGCCCCGTCTACAAGATGGCCGTGGACTGGAAGGTGGCCCTGCCGCTGCACCCCGAGTACCGTACCCTGCCCATGGTCTGGTATGTGCCGCCGCTGTCGCCCATCACCTCGGCGGCGAACGCCGGGCATCTCGACAGTGTCGGCCGCAGCCCCATCAATGGCGACCTGCCCGATGTCTCGCAGCTGCGCATCCCCGTGCAGTACCTGGCCAACCTGCTCACCGCCGGCGACACCACGCCCGTGGTGCGCGCGCTGGAGCGCATGCTGGCCATGCGCGCGTACCAGCGCAGCAAGCACGTGGACCAGGAACAGAACCTGGCCGTGCTCCAGTACGCGGGACTGACGGTGGACGAGGTCGAGGACATGTACCAGACCATGGCGATCGCCAACTACGAGGACCGCTTCGTCATCCCCTCGGCCCACCGCGAATACGCCGAAAGCGCGTTCGATTTGCGCGGCGGCTGCGGCTTCTCGTTCGGCAACGGCTGCTCCGACGGCAGCACCGACGCCAGCCTGTTCGGCGGCAAGAAGCCGCGCACCATCCCCATCCGCGCGCAAATGTGAGGACTGCCGCCATGTTCAATCACAACACCTCCACCCCCGTGCGCCTGACGCTGCGCGCGCTGGCCTGCCTCATCGGCTACCCGGGCGCCGAGCTGCGCGCCCTGCTGCCGGGCCTGATCGACGCCCTGCGCCTGGAGCAATCCGTGGCGCCCGCGCGGCTGCGCGAGTTGCAGCAGCTGGCCGAGCAGCTGCAGGCCATGGACCCCTTCGAGGCCGAGGCCCGCTACGTGGACACCTTCGACCGGGGCCACCAGACCTCGCTGCATCTGTTCGAGCATGTGCACGGCGACTCGGCCGACCGGGGCCCGGCGCTGATCGACCTGCAGCAGACCTACGAGCGCGCGGGCCTGGCCTTCGATGCCGACGAACTGCCCGACCACCTGGCCGTGGTGCTGGAGTTCGCCTCCACCCAGCCGCCGGCCATCGCACGTGAATTCCTGGGCGAGATGGCCCACATCCTCAACGCCCTGTTCACGGCGCTGGCGCGGCGCGCCAGCCCCTATGCCAGCGTGATCGCGGCCGTGCTGGAGATCACCGGCCACAGGGCCGAGCGCGTGGAAATCCGCCCCGAGCCCGCCATGGACGAGGCCTGGGCCGAACCCGCCGCCTTCGACGGCTGCAGCAGCCAGGGCAAATCCCGTCCCGGCGCCGAGCAGCCCGTGCATTTCGTGCGCCGCACGGCGGCGCCCCAAGCCCAAGGACCCCGCCAAAGGAGCCTGACATGACCCCCTCCTGGATAGACCACCTGCTCTTCGGCCTCTACCCCTACATCTGCCTGGCCGTGTTCTTCATCGGCAGCTGGCTGCGCTTCGACCGCGACCAGTACACCTGGAAGAGCGATTCATCGCAGCTGCTGCGCAGCGGCAGCCTGCGCTGGGGCAGCAACCTGTTCCACATCGGCGTGCTGTTCCTGTTCTTCGGCCATACCGTGGGCATGCTCACGCCGCACTTCGTCTACGAGCCCTTCATGGCCGCAGGCGCCAAGCAGCTGCTGGCCATGGTCAGCGGCGGCATCGCGGGCACGCTGGGCTTCATCGGCCTCACCATCTTGCTGCACCGCCGGCTGTCGGACGTGCGCATCCGCGCCAACTCCAGGTTCAGCGACATCGCCATCCTCTGGCTGCTGTGGCTGCAGCTGCTGCTGGGCCTGGCCACCATTCCGCTGTCGGCAAAGCACATGGACGGCTCCATGATGATGGCCCTGGCCGAATGGGCGCAGCGCATCGTCACCTTCCGTGGCGGCGCGGCCGAACTGCTGGCCGAGGCCGGCTGGGTGTTCAAGGCCCACATGTTCCTGGGCATGAGCATCTTCCTGGTCTTCCCGTTCACGCGCCTGGTCCACGTCTGGAGCGGCTTCGGCACCCTGGTCTACCTGCTGCGCCCCTACCAGCTGGTGCGCTCGCGCCGCCTGGGCCTGCCCGCATCGTCGGCACGCCGTGACGCCAAGCCCGGCCATTGAGGAGATCGACATGGAACATGGATGCAACGGATCGGGCGGCGGCCACTGCGGCTGCGCGTCTTCATCCCCTTCTTCTTCTACTTCTTCTGCCCCGATGGGGGATCTTCCGGCGATTCCCGAAGTGCCGGCCTTCCAGCCCGTGGGCGAGGCCGGTGCCGAGGTGGCCCGCATCAACAACACGCCGCTGCACGCACCCGGACAGCGCCCGCCCGAGCGCGAACTGCGCCAGCGCGCCTGCACCGAGCTGCTGCGCCAGGCGGCCCAGCGCGAAGGCCTGCTGGGCGCCGATGATGCGGCCGGCGACGACGGCGTCATCAGCGAGCGCGCCTCCCAGGCCATAGAACAGCTGCTGGAGCAATCGCTGCACCTGCCCGAGCCCGGCGAGGACGCCTGCCGCCGCCACTTCGATGCCAACCCCGCGCGCTTCGCCCAGGGCGAGCGCGTGCGGCTGCGCCACGTGCTGTTTGCCGTCACGCCCGGCGTGGACGTGCGCGCCCTCACCCAGCGGGCCGAGGCTCTGCTGATCGAGCTGCGCTGCGCCGACGACGGCGGCCTGCGCTTTGCCGAGGCCGCGCGCCAATGGTCCAACTGCCCCAGCGGCCAGCACGGCGGCGAACTGGGCTGGCTGGGCCGCAGCGACTGCGCACCCGAATTCGCGCGCGATGTCTTTGCCTCCCAGGAAATCGGCGTGCTGCCGCGCCTGGTGCACAGCCGCTTCGGCCTGCACGTGGTCGAGGTCTGCGCGCGCGAGGCGGGCGTTCTGCCCGACTGGCAGCAGGCGCGCCCGGCCGTCGCCCAGGCCCTGCACCAGCAGACCTGGGTGAGCGCGCTCCACCAGTACCTGCAACTGCTGGCCGGCCAGTCCGAAGTGGTGGGCGTGCGCATCGCTGCGGCCGACTCGCCGCTGGTGCAATAGCAGGGGGAAGTGCCCATGCCCGACGACGAACTGCTGCTGCGCCTGCGGCGCTTCCACGAGCACGCCTTCCCGCAGTACCGCGCGCAGTTCCGCACCCTGGTTGAAGAGGGCCAGCACCCGACCACGCTGTTCATCGGCTGCTCGGACTCGCGCCTCGTGCCCTACCTGCTCACGGGGGCGCCGCCGGGCGAGCTGTTCCTGGTGCGCAACGTGGGCGCCTTCGTGCCGCCGTATGACGGATCGCACGGCCACCACGGCACGGCGGCGGCCATTGAATTCGCCGTGCTCAACCTGCAGGTCAGCCGCATCGTGGTCTGCGGCCACAGCCACTGCGGGGCCATCAAGGCCCTGTATGGAGAAGTCTCGCCCGAGGCGCGCAACCTGCAGCGCTGGCTGGACCTGGGCCGCGAGGCCGTGCTGCCCGTGCAGGCCGGCCCCGAGGCGCTGCGCCGCACCGAGCAGCGCGCCGTCGTGCTGCAGCTCGAACGGTTGATGGACTATCCCATGGTGCGATCGCGGGTAGAGGCCGGGCAGCTCAGCCTGCACGGATGGCACTATGTCATCGAAGACGGCGAAGTCCATGTCTTCGATGTCCAGACCGGCCGCTTTGTTGCGGCATCTCAAGCTCCGCACAGCGGCACCGGGCCGTACCCGCCCTACGTGGAGCATGATGGACAAGTGCTTGTCGACTGAGGCCCGAGCAAGTGCCAGGGACGGCGGCAGGCAAGTCAACACGGGAGCCATGCCAATGCATCGCGAAAACCTGGGCCGCGCGCAGGACGCGGCGGATCTGCAGCCCATCAGCCTCGATGTGCTGCGCGAGAAATACCTCAAGAACGGCGAGACCGGCGTGGGCGAGCTCTACGCCCGCGTGGCCCGCGCCCTGGCCTCGGTCGAGCCCGAGGCGCGCCGCGCCGAATGCGAGGCCCTGTTCCTGGCCAACCTGCAGGCCGGCGCCATAGGCGCGGGGCGCATCATGAGCGCGGCCGGCACCGACCTGCAGGCCACGCTGATCAACTGCTTCGTGCAGCCTGTGGGCGACTGCATCCAGGGCGTGGACGACGGCGGCTACCCCGGCATCTACGAAGCCCTGCGCGAAGCCGCCGAAACCATGCGCCGCGGCGGCGGCGTGGGCTACGACTTCTCGCGCATCCGCCCCCGCGGCGCCGAGGTGCGCGCCACCGCCTCGCTGGCCTCGGGCCCGTGCAGCTACATCAACGTCTTCGACCAGTCCTGCGCCACCGTGGAAAGCGCGGGCGCGCGGCGCGGCGCCCAGATGGGCGTGCTGCGCATCGACCACCCCGACGTGCTCGAATTCATCACCGCCAAGCGCACGCCGGGCCGCTGGAACAACTTCAACGTCTCGGTCGGCGTCAGCGACGCCTTCATGCAGGCCGTGGCCGAAGACCAGCCCTGGCACCTGGTGCACCGCGCCCGCCCCGGCACCGCCCTGCTGGAGCAGGGTGCCCACCAGCGCGCCGACGGCCAGTGGGTCTACCAGACCCTGCCCGCCCGCACGCTGTGGGACACCATCATGCGCTCGGCCTACGACTTCGCCGAGCCCGGCATCCTCTTCCTGGACCACATCAACGACGACAACAACCTGCGCTACTGCGAGGAGATCGCGGCGACGAATCCTTGCGTCACGGCAGATACCTGGGTGCTCACCGAGTCGGGACCAGCCCAGGTTGCAGACCTCGTCGGAAAGACATTTGGCGCCGTGGTCGACGGCCAGGTTTACGCCACCGAAAGTGCGGGCTTCTTTGCCACCGGCCGCAAGCCGGTGCTGCGGCTGACCACACGCGAGGGCCAGGTGCTGCGCCTGACCGCAGACCATCTGGTGCGGCGTGTCGCTCGCCGCACGCGCTATGCGTTGCAGGCTGAATGGACTCCGGCTGCCCAACTGCAGGCAGGCGATGAGGTACTGCTGCACAACCACCGTGCGCTTCAAGGCTGGGATGGGCAGGGCACCGAGGCCGAAGGCTACCTGTTGGGCCTGCTGATAGGCGATGGAACCCTCAAGGCCGACAAGGCCGTGATCAGCGTATGGGCGCCCGAGCTGCGCCAGGTCGCAGGCAACGCCGGCAGTGCTGTGGCCTATGCCGCCACGGGCGCGGCAGGCATCATGCAGGCCGCCGAGGCTGCAGCAGCCAGCTTGCGCCACCGCGCGGATTTCCGTGGATTCCAGCGGCCAGTGGCGGGACGTGGCGAGGCGCGCATGGCCAGTGCCGCATTGCGCGATCTGGCGCTTGGCATGGGGATGGAGCCAGGGCGCAAGTGCATCACCAAGTCCATGGAAGCGGCCTCTTCTGCATTTTCCGCAGGGCTGCTGCGCGGCCTGTTTGATGCCGATGGATCGGTCCAGGGCACACAGGACAAGGGCGTGAGCCTGCGCCTGTCCCAGAGCGATTCTGAGTTGCTGCGTACCGTGCAGCGCATGCTGCTGCGCCAGGGCATGGCTTCGACGATTTATGAGAACCGTCGGCCAGCCCAACTGCGCGCCATGCCCGACGGCAAAGGCGGCCAGCGCGACTATGCAACCCAGGCACAGCATGAACTGGTCATCAGCGGCGACAACCTTGGCATCTTCGCCGACCGCATAGGCCTTGCGGACACCGACAAGGCCGAACGGCTGGAGCAGGCCCTGGCCCAGTACCTGCGCACCCCGAACCGTGAGCGCTTCACTGCCACCGTCCAGGCGTTGGAGAGCGACGGCGAGGAAATGGTCTATGACGTCACGGTGGCGGACTGCCACGCCTTCGACGCCAATGGCCTATATGTGCACAACTGCGGCGAACAGCCGCTTCCCTCCTACGGCTGCTGCGACCTCGGCCCCGTCATCCTCACGCGTTTCGTGCGTCATCCGTTCGGCTTCGCCGGCGAGCCTGTGTTCGACTTCGAGGCCTTCGAGCGCGCCGTGGCCGTGCAGGTGCGTGCGCTGGACAACGTGCTGGAGCTGACCTGGTGGCCGCTGCCGCAGCAGCGCGAGGAAAGCGAGGCCAAGCGGCGCATCGGCGTGGGCTTCACGGGCATGGGCAATGCGCTGGCCATGCTGCGCCTGCGCTACGACGCGCCCGAGGGCCGGGCCATGGCCGCGCGCATTGCCGAGCGCATGCGCGATGCGGCCTACGGCGCCTCGGTGGAGCTGGCGCGCGAGAAGGGGGCCTTCCCCAAGTTCGACGCCGATGGCTACCTGGCCGAAGGCACCTTCGCCAGCCGCCTGCCCGATGCGCTGCGCCAGCGCATACGCCAGCACGGCATACGCAACAGCCACCTGCTGTCCATCGCGCCCACGGGCACGGTCAGCCTGGCCTTTGCCGACAACGCCTCCAACGGCATAGAGCCGCCGTTCTCCTGGACCTACAAGCGCAAGAAACGCACGGCCGATGGTGGCAGCGCCGAGTACGCGGTCGAGGACCATGCCTGGCGCCTGTACCGCTCGCTGGGCGGCGACGTGCAGCAGCTGCCCGACTACTTCGTCAGCGCGCTGCAGATGCCTGCGGCCGGCCACATCGCCATGATGCAGGCCGTGCAACCCTTCGTGGACACGGCGATCTCCAAGACCGTCAACGTGGCCGCCGACTATCCCTATGAGGACTTCAAGGACCTGTACCGCCAGGCCTGGAAGGCCGGCCTCAAAGGCCTGGCCACCTACCGGCCCAACACCATCCTGGGCGCCGTGCTCGAAACCCATGCGCCCGAATCTGCTGAAAAGCCGGCCTCCCCCGCGCCGGCAGGAGCAGCGGCTTCCGCACCCGACCCGCTGCGCACCGTGATAGAAAGCCGCCCGCAGGGCGCGCTGGACGCCGTGGCCGAGAAGATCGAGTACTGGACCCAGCAAGGCCCCAAGCGCCTGTACCTGGTCGTCTCCTTCCTGCCCGTGGTCCTGCCCGATGGCCGCACGGTGGACCGCGCCATCGAATTCTTCATGCCCGTGGGCCAGAGCGGCGAATCCCAGCAATGGGTGACCTCCAGCATGCGCCTGCTGTCACTGGCCGCGCGCGGCGGCTTCCTGGAGCGCGCCCTCAGCGACATGCGCAAGGTGGCCTGGGATCGGGGCCCCGTGCGCCTGGGCACCCACCAGCGCGACGACGGCACGCGCGTGCCCATGTGGCACGACTCCGAGGTGGCCGCCATCGCCTATGCGGTGCAGAACATCCTGGCCCGGCGCGGCAGCGGCGCGCCGCCCGCGCCATCGCCGCTGCCCGAGCCCGAAGCTCTGGCCACCGACCCCATGGTCATGGCCGGCCGCAAATGCGAGGAATGCGGCGCCCATGCCGTGATCCGCAAGGACGGCTGCGAGTACTGCACGGCCTGCGGCCATCTGGGGAGTTGCGGGTGAAGGGCAGTTCGCTGTGGTTTTCAAAAAATGGCGTTCAGTAGTTTTGCTGTGTTCAGCAATTGCTGAATGCAGCCATTTCATTGAAATCCGGTTGAAATTTTCACCAAAAGTGCTATTTTCAGCGAATGTTGAAAACTGCTGATCCAGTGAATATCGAGCAACGCGCCGTGGATGCGCTGCGTGCAGCCTTGGGAGAAGCGCCCGGGCTCACGGTGCTCGGTATCGAGGCCGGCAACGATATCCAGGACGTGTCGGTGGACCTGGTCTGCCATGTCGATTTCGGGGGCGACGCCACGTTCTTGTGGGCGAAGTAGAGTCAAGCGGGCAGCCCCGGTATGTGCCGAAGGCGTTGCTGCAGCTCAAAACGTACGTTGGCAGACAGCAGGGCTCGGACTTGGTCACGCCTGTTTTCATCGCGCCCTATCTCTCCGAAGACGCCCGCGCGCTGTGCACGGAAAACGGGGTCGGCTACCTTGACTTCGAGGGAAACGCGCGCATCGTGTTTCCCGGCTTCTTCATGATGCGCACTGTGGAAGGCAAGCCGCCAGCGGAGCGGCGACAGTTGCGCTCGCTGTTCAAGCCCAAGTCCGCTTCGGTGCTTCGTACCATGCTGCGAGATCCATCGAAAAGTTGGCGGGTAGCGGATTTGGCCGAGGCATCGCTTGTCAGCGTCGGACATGTCAGCAATGTGCGCAATAGCCTGCTGGACAGGGGATGGGCTGAAGTGTCCGAAGACGGGGTCTTCCTCTCCAATCCCGACGGGCTGCTTGATGCATGGCGCGACGACTATGCGCCCCCTGGCGCGGACCGCCGAGCTTTCTACACGACCCTGCATGGGGCCTTGTTCGAGGACGCGGTTCGGAAGTTGGGACCGACATTGGCGGATGACGGGCTCGCCATTCTTTCCTCGTTCTCGGCGGCCAACTGGCTGGCGCCCTATGCACGCACCGGGACGCATTACTTCTATGCCGACGAAGAAGGGGCAGACCGACTGCGCCAGTTCCTGAGTCTTTCGCCAGCAGGCCGGGGTGAGAACGTGGTGGTCACCGTCCTTGACGACCTTGCCCTGTTCAATGACTCGGTCGAAGCAGCAGGCGGTATTCATTGCACGAGTCCAGTCCAGACCTATCTGGATCTGTACGTGTCGGGTGAGCGTGGCCGCGAAGCGGCTGAGCATCTGCGTCGGGAAAGGCTGCAATGGCAGGGATGACCGCTGGCGAGCCTCAATCCGCAAATGACTACGACGACCGTACGACGACGGCCGTCAAATCCGTCCTGATCGAGATCGGCCAAATCCTGGGCAGCTACAAAGGCAGGTATGCCGTCGTGGGTGGTGCGGTGCCTTGGCTGCTCCTGAATCAGAATGACATGCGCCATGTGGGGACGCTGGACGTCGATCTGAGCCTGGATGCCGCAGCATTGGGGGCGGCGAGTATGCCCACCTCATAGAGTCACTGAAAAGTCATGGTTACGAGCAGCGCGAGAGCCTGCGGCGCTTTCAACTCGTGCGGCAGATCGATGCCCGCGATGGAGGCCCGCTGATCGACGTCATCGTGGACTTTCTGAGGCCGCGAGACGCTGTGACCGTGAAGAACGATCCACCGCTGGTGGACAACTTTGCTGTGCAGCGGGCCAGCGGCGCCGAGTTGGCGCTGAGATTCTGCGAGTTCATTCCGATCTCTGGAGCGATGCCCAACGGCGGGACGAACCGGGTCGAGGTGGCCGTCTGCTCCATTCCGGCACTGCTGGCAATGAAAGGTCATGCAATCCATGGCCGCTACAAGCACAAGGACGCCTACGACATCTACTACTGCGTCCGTAACTACCCTGGCGGCATTGACGCGCTGGCTGCAGCCTGCCGGCCATTGCTTGATCACCCGGAGGGTCTCGCCGGATACCGATTCATTGCCGGGAAGTTTGATTCTCCCGATGGATTCGGACCCACCTGCGTCCGGCAGTTCGTTGAGGAAAGCAGGACGCTGGGGGAACGCTCTGCGGACCAGTGGCAGCTTGACGCCTTTGGACAGGTACATGCATGGTTGCGCGCGCTAGGTCTATGAGCAAGACGCCTGCAGGCACCGTTCGTTCAGTGCCCGCTTGCGGCTTATGGTGAGCAATGGAAGCCAAGAGTTTTTCATCCAAGGACTTGCATATGCAGCTGATGAGTCAACGTCCGCAGGGCGATGCCGTGCCCGGCTGGCGCGCGCCCGGCACGGGCTTCGACCAGCCCTTCGAAATGCTCGAAGCCTGCCACGAGCGCGTGCTGCGCATGCTGGCGCTGCTGGCCCGGCTGCGCGTGCATCTCCAGACCAAAGGTTGCGACGACAGCGCACGCCAGGCGGCGCGCGACATCCTGCGCTACTTCGATCAGGCGGCGCCGCTGCACCATGAGGACGAGGAGCTGCATGTCTTCCCGCCGCTGCTGGAGCAGGGCGATGCGCAGACCGTGGCCCTGGTGCTGCGCCTGCAGCGCGAGCACGGCCTGATGAGCGCCGACTGGGCGCTGGCGCGCCAGCCGCTGCTGGACATGGCCGAGGGGCGGTCCCAGGGCTTTGGCGCGGCTGACGAGTCGGTGTTCGAACGCTTCGCGGCCTGCTATGCCAGCCATGTCGAGAATGAAGAGCGGCTGGCCTACCCGCAGGCGCGCGGCCTGCTGCCAGAGGCAACGCAGGCGGCCATGGGCCGTGAGATGGCCGTGCGGCGCGGCGCTGACCTGTCACGGAGATAGCGCCGCCGGCAGCGCGCGGGAGCCGGCGCGGCGATACTCGCAGGCTTTGGACCTGCCCCTGCCTCGCCTGCCATGCCCGAGCGCCGCCACATTTTCCTGCTTCGCATCGCACTGACCCTGCTGGGCGCCTTTGCCGCCGCCCAGCTGTGCCTGTGGCTGCGTACGCCGCTGCCCTGGATGCTGGGGCCGCTGATCGCCACTTCGCTGGCCTCCATCCTGGGCGCGCCCACGGCCAGCGCGGGCCGGCTGCGCAACGGCGGGCAGTGGATCATCGGCGCCTCGCTGGGCCTGTATTTCACGCCGGCCGTGGTGCAGTTGATCGCGGGGCTGTGGTGGGCGATTGCCGTGGCCATCGTCTGGGCGCTGCTGCTGGGCTGGGGCTTCGGCGCCTGGCTGTACCGCGTGCATGCGCCGCGTATGCCGCAGATACCGGCTGGCGAGATGCGCGCCACCACCTACTTCGCGGGCGCCATTGGCGCGGCCTCTGAAATGACGCTGCTGGCCGAGCGCGAGAACGCGCGCACCGACCTGGTGGCGGCCAGCCACAGCCTGCGCCTGGTCATCGTCACCGTGAGCATTCCGTTTGCGCTGCAGTGGAGCGGCCTGCATGGGCTGGAGGGGCTGACGCCGCCCAGCATCCGCATCGTCGAATGGCCGGGGCTGGCGCTGCTGGCCGTGCTCACGGGACTGGGCGCCTGGGCCATGGACCGGCTCAAGCGGGCCAACCCCTGGTTCCTGGGCGCGCTGCTGGTGTCCATGCTGCTGACCATGTGCGGCCAGGAACTGTCGGCCGTGCCCCAGGCCCTGGTCAATGCGGCGCAGCTGGTGATCGGCATCAGCCTGGGCGTGCGCTTCAAGCGCGAATTCCTGCACACCGCGCCGCGCTGGCTGGGTTCCGTGGCCGTGGGCACCGTGGGGCTCATGGCGATCTGCGCGGGCTTTGCCTGGCTGCTGCACCTGGCCGTGGACTTGCCCTGGGTCACGCTGCTGCTGGGCACCTCGCCGGGCGGCATCACCGAGATGGCCATCACCGCCAAGGTGCTGCAGCTGGGCGTGCCCGTGGTCACGGCCTTCCAGGTCTGCCGGCTGATCGCCGTGCTGCTGCTGGTGGCGCCGCTGTTCCGCTGGGTGGAGGCGCGCGGGCCGGCCGCGTCGCGCACGGCCTAGGGCCCACCTCACCACAGCCCACTGTCGCTGGTAGACACCGCAATCGCCCCACCGGCCAGCGCCTGCTGGACCTGCTCCTGGCTGCAGACGAAGCCCGAGGCCACCAGGGGCGGCAGGATGCGGCGCTCGGCCTCGGTGATGTGGGCCAGCATGGGGGCGGGCATGATCTGCACGAGGTTGGGGTCGCTCTGCTCCACGGCCTTGATGCTGCGCGGCCAGGTGGAGCGGTCGGTGACGAAGACCTTTTGCATGGTCAGCAGCCCGGCCTTGTTGGCGCGCTGGATGGTGGCCACGCGCGTGGACAGCAGGCTGCTGGCGCCCAGGTCCACAAGGTAGTCCACGCCGCCCTTGTCGGGCGAGATGCCGTCGCAGCTGTCGATGTTGACGATGGCGATCTTGCCCGCCCCGGTGATGGTGGAGATCACAGAGCGCAGGCGGCGCAGTTCGATGTTGGCGACGATGGCGACTTCGGCCTGGCTGGCCAGCAGCGCGTCCATCTGCTCGGCCCCGTACAGGGTGGCGATGACGGGGCGGCGCGCCAGCCGCGCGCCCAGGGAGTTGTCCGGGCGGCCCATGTCAGAGGTCCAGCCCCAGCTTGCCGGGGTTGAGCAGGTTCTTGGGGTCCAGCATGCGCTTGGTGGCCTCCAGCAGGGCAAAGGCCGGGCCCAGCGATTGCCGCATGTAGGGCGCGCGCAGCAGGCCCACGCCGTGGTGGTGGCTGAGCGTGGCGCCGTGGCGCAGCAGCACGGCGTTGGCCGCGTCCCAGGCCGCGCGGTACCACTGGGCGCGCTGGTCCACGGCCACCTCGCCGCGCAGCGAAAAGTACAGGCAGGCGCCATCCACATAGGCATGCGACTGGTGGGCCGAGCCGGCCAGGGTGCCGGGGATGGCCTGCAGGGCGGCGACCACTTCCTCGTAGATGGCCGGCAGGTCTTTCCAGGGGCCGCACATCTCCAGCGTGTCGGCGACGAAGCCCGGGCCTTTCTTGAAGCCCTCGGCGCTCTTGCCGGTCAGGTAGCGCGTGTCCAGCCAGCGCTCCAGGGTGGCGGCGCCGTCCAGCCGTTCACCCAAGGGTGCACACACACGTTCGCAGATGGCCATGACGGCATCGACGATCTCGGGCGCGCCTTCGTCGGCGATCAGCAGCACGTTGAGGTCGCTGCGGCCGAATTGCACGCCGCTTTCCAGCGCGTCATACAGCCGCAGCGCGGCGGGGTTGGCGCCTTGCTGCAGGATCTGGCGGCAGGCCTCCAGGCCCTGGGCAAAGCTGGCGAAGCCATAGGCGATGGCGCGGCCGTGTTCGGGCAGGCGGTGCAGCTTGAAGCGGATGCGCACGATCACGCCCAGCGTGCCTTCCGAGCCGATGAACAGCTGCTGCAGGTCCGGGCCGATGGCCGCGCGCGCGTAGCCGCCCACGGTGACCAGGCGGCCATCTGCCAGCACCACGTCCATGCCGTGGACCATGTCCTCGATCTTTCCGTAGCGCGTGGACAGCTGGCCCGCGCCCCGGCAGGCCACCCAGCCGCCCACGGTGCTGATGCCGAAGGACGAGGGCCAGTGGCCCATGGTCATGCCGTGGCGGCGCTGGATGGTTTCCTCGAACACGTCGCCGAACATGCCGGCCTCGACCTCGACGATCTGGCTTTGCTCGTCCATGGCGATGAAGCGATTGAGTTCGCACAGGTCCAGCACGATGCCGCCGCGCAGGGGCAGGGCCGCGCCCGTGACGTTGCTGCGCCCGGCCGAGACGGTGACGGGAATGGCGTGCGAATCGGCAATGCGCATCACGGCCTGCACCTGCTCCACGGTGGATGCATGGGCGATGACGGCCTGCGGCGTGGCCGGGTGGCCCGAGGTCTCGGCCACCATGGTGCGGGCCCACCAGTCGCGCGTGCCGGCGACGATGTCGGCGCGCTCGGTCTGCACGCGGTCGCAGGCGGCGCGCAGCGCGGCGAGCGCGGCCTCGGGCACGGCCACGGGTTCGTGCTGCAGGCCGCAGGCAGGACCTTCGGAGGCAGGGCGGTCGGCTGCGGGTGCGGCCTGCGCCGCCCAGCCCGGTGTCGTGGGGGCGCCCACCACGTAGTTGCGGCGGTTGTAGCCGCGGGCGATTGCGTCTTTGCTCAGCATTGGATGTCTCCCATCAAAATCTGTTTTTCGCGCTCCACGGCGCGGCGGTAGTCGTGGACCTGTTGCGCGACCTGCGCGGGTGTCAGTCCCAGTTCATCGGCCAGGATGTCGCCCACGCGCTGCGCGGCGTGGGCCGAGGCATCGCGCGCCATGAGGCGGGCGCGCAGGCGGCGCGAGAGCACGTCGTCCACGCTGGCCGCCATTTCGTGGCGCACGGCGTAGAGGACTTCGGCCTCTGTATGGGGCAGGCCCTGCACGATGGGCCGGGCCAGTTCGGGGCGTGCGGCCAGCAGGTCGCTGACGAAGCGCGCCTCCGTGCCATAGCGCTCGCCCAGGTGGGCCGAGAGGCCGCCCGTGGCCGTGATGGCCTGGGCGTCGTAACCAGCCGCGCCCAGCACAAAGGCCGAGGTGGTGGTGCAGCGCGTGCGCCGGCCCAGCAGTTTCTCGACGGCGTCCACGGTCTGCTCGGCCATGTGGCGCGAGGTGGTGAGCTTTCCGCCCACGATGGTGACCAGGCCGTCGGCCGCCACATGGATTTCGTGGTTGCGCTTCATCTCCACGGTCTTGCCGCCGGGCGGGCCAACCAGGGGGCGGCAGCCTGCGATGGAGCCGACCACGTCCTCGGGCGAGAGGTCCACCTTGAGCGCCGATCGGGCGCCCTCGAGCAGGAAGTCCAGCTCGGTGCGCGTGCAGTGCACATCGTCCAGGCCGCCTGCGTAGTCCTCGTCGGTGGTGCCCAGGTAGGAGACATCGCCCCAGCGCGTGATGGTGGCGCGCCGGCTGCGGCCCGGCACGGGGATGGTGACGGTGCAGTCGTTGCGTATGCGCAGCCAGGGAATGGCCACGTGCACGCCCTTGGCGGGGCGCACGTGCAGCCGGGGCTCCTGGCCGGGCTTGCGGCCATCCCAGTCGCGCAGCCACACGCCCGTGGCCATGACCACGCTGCGCGCGCGCACCGTGATCTCGCGGCCATCGGCCTGGACGATGGCGCCATCCACGCGGCCGTGGGCGTTGCGCGTGACGGCGGTGGCCTGGCAGTGGTTGAGCACGGCCGCGCCATGGAAGGCCGCGGTGCGCGCCACGGCCAGCGTGAGCCGCGCATCGTCCACGCGCGCGTCGAAGTACATGTAGCCGCCCAGGAGCTGCTCTTCGCGAAAGCTCGGGCAGTGCGACAGCACCTCGGCCTTGCCGAGCTTGCGGTGCAGGATGCCTTCGCGCCAGCCGCCGGCCAGGTCATAGGTCCACAGCAGGCTGCCGAAGGCCTTGGCCAGGCGGGCGTCGAAGACGCCGTCGCGCTCCATCACGGGAAACAGGAAGGGCAGGCGCTGCACCAGATGCCGCGCATTGCGGCGCAGGCGCTGGCGCTCCAGCAGCGAGTGTCGCACCAGTCCCAGGTTGCCCTGCTCGATGTAGCGCAGGCCGCCGTGCACCATCTTGGAGGACTTGGACGAGGTGCCCGAGGCGAAGTCGTCCTTCTCCACCAGCGCCACGCGCAGGCCGCGCAGGCTGGCGTCCAGCGCTGCATAGGCGCCGGTGATGCCGCCGCCGATGACCAGCAGGTCGAAGGCCTCGTCACCCAGCCGCGCCAGCTGGTCCGCGCGCTGCAGCTGCAGCGGCGCGGTCTGGGTCAGTGCGGCGCTGTCCCTGCGTTCCTTGCCAAAGGGCCATTGCATCATGCGCAGCCCTCCAGGGCGGCGCTGCGCCCGGGGGCTCGGGCGCGGGCCAGTTCGTCGCCCACGCGGGCGCGCCAGATGCGGCGGCGCTCGCCGCGTTCGTCGGCCGCCATGCGCGGGGTGAAGACCGCTTCGGTGCGCAGCGTGGCGCAGGCCTGCTCCAGCCCGTCCCACAGCAGGCCCGCGCTGCCGGCCATGAAGGCGATGCCGCGCAGGCTGGCCTTGTCGGTATCGGCCAGGCGTCGCACGGGCAGGCCGCCCAGGTCGGCCTGGATCTGCAGCAGCACATCGCTGCCCGACAGTCCTCCGCCCACCAGCAGCTCGCCCACCTCGGTGCCCGAGGCCGCCTCGTCCGCCTGCACGCAGGAGGCCACGGAATGCGCAATGCCTTCGAGGATGGAGCGCGCCAGCTGCGGCCGCGAGGTGGCCATGGACACGCCCGAGATCGAGGCCCGCGCGCCCGGCTCCATGGCGGGCAGGCGCAGGCCGGTGAGCGCGGGGATGAAGACCAGGTCGGCCGGCGTCTCGGCCTCGCGGGCCAGGGTGCTGATCTGCTGCGGGTTGTCGAACCACTGCAGCTTCTCGCAGATCCAGTTGAGCGCCGAGCCCGTGGTGGGCACATAGGTCTCGATGGCATAGCGCGAGACACCGCCCATGCGCCGCGCGGTCATGGTCAGCGAGCTTTCATGGGCCGCGTCATGCGCGGGCAGCTTTGTTCCCGTGAGCACATCGACGAAGCTGCCCGTGCCATGCACGCACAGCGCCTGGCCCCGCTCCAGGCAGCCCAGGCCCACGGCGGCCGCATGCTGGTCGCCCGCGCAGGCCAGGATGGGCACGGCCAGGCCCAGCAGCTCGGTGCGCGTGCGGCCGAAGTCCTGCACGTCCTCGCACAGGCGGGGCAGCAGCTCGGCGGGAAACTCCAGCGCGTCCAGCCAGTCCTGCAGATAACGGTGATCGCCCAATGCATAGGCGTTGCCCGAGGTCACATTGGTGGGCGTGGTGACCACGGCGCGCGCATCCGACAGATGCCACAGCAGCCAGGAGTCGATGGTGCCGAAGGCCAGGCGGCGCTGCTGCCAGGCACGGGCCACGGCCGCATCCTCACGCAGCTTGCGCGCGGCCCACAGGTAGGGCGAACGCACGCCCACGGGCCGGCCCGCGTGGCGGATCAGCCGGGCATCCCAGTCGCCGGCCAGCAGGGCCAGTTCGTCGCGGTGGCGCGAGTCCTGCCAGACCATGATGGGGGCCAGCGACCGGCCCGTGACAGTATCCCAGAGCACGGCCGAGCAGCGCTGGTTGGCAATGGCCAGGGCCACGATCTGCTGGCCGCTGCCCTGGGCGCGGGCGATGGCGCGGCGGCACACGTCCAGCGTGCGCTCCAGCAGCAGGTCGGCGTCCTGCTCGACCACGCCGGGGCGCGGGCAGTGGATTTCCAGCGGCAGATAGTCCTGGGCGGACACCTGCCCGTCGCGTCCCACGACGGCGGCGCGCGTGCCCGAGGTGCCTTCGTCTATGCAAAGGATCACGGCTTCATGGTGCATGGGGTGGTCTCTTTCAGGCGGTGGTTTGAGCGACCTTGACGGGCGGGGCGGCGTCTTCCGCGAACTGGGGCGCGCCGGGCTCGTCGTCGGGGTTCACGGTGGTGCGCGTGGGGTCCCAGCGGATGGAAAAGCAGACGATGCTGGCCAGCAGCGGCACCACGGACAGGATGAGGAAGGTGTTCTCCAGCCCGTACTGCTGGCGGAACAGCGGGAACACCAGCAGCCCCAGCGCCGCGCCCATGGCGCCCAGCGCGCCGATCACGCCATTGGCGCCCGCGCGCAGCTCGCTGCGGAACGACAGCGTGGACAGGCTCTTGCCGTTGGCGCCGGGCCCGCCCGAGTGAAAGAGGATGAACAGCGAGGGCACGGCCACGGCCAGCCAGATGGGCATGCGGCCGTTGAACAGGCCCAGCACCAGCAGCATCAGGAACACCAGCGCAAAGCCGAAGGCCGAGGCCCGCCGCAGGCCCAGCCGGCGCCCGATGACGGGCGACAGGAAGCCGCCGACGATGCCGAACACGTTGAACACCAGCGCGCCCAGCGTGGCCTCGCGGAAGTCCTTGCCGAACAGCGAGGCGCTGATCAGCGGCAGGTACCAGCCCACGGCAAAGTACTGGATGGACTGGCCTATCTGCACCGTGGCCGCCAGCAGCGTGCGCGGCAGGTAGATGCCGCGAAAGATCAGCAGCACATTGGCCAGGCCGCGCCGGGCCGGGTTGAGCACGGGCAGGCGCTCGGCAAGGGGCGCTGCCCTGAAGGTCTGGCCATAGATGCGCGTCATGGCGCGGGCCGCGTCGTCCAGCCGCTCCTTGCGTGCCAGCCAGGTCGGGCTTTCCACCAGCAGCGCGGCCTGCATGCCCAGGATGAACACGCCGAACACGGCCGTGGCCGCGACCGAGTAGCGCCACAGCGAATCGCCCACGTCCCAGGAGTGGAACCACAGCGCCAGCACCAGGTTGCTGCACACGGCCATGTACCACATGCCCTGCCAGACATTGAGCCGGCTCTTGAGGCGGGCGGGCGTGAACTCGGCCAGCACCGCCATGGCGATGGCGAAGTCGATGCCATAGGCCGCGCCCACGAAGAAGCGGCCGAAGAGGATGGTGGCGTAGTCGGGCGCCATGCTGACCAGCAGCGCGCCGGCCACGGCCAGCACCTTGGCGATGACCAGGGGGCGCATGCGGCCCCAGCGGTCGGCCATCCAGCCGCCGATGGGGTTGAAGGCGATGGACACCCAGGAGGCCAGCGACGTCATCCAGGCCACCTCGGCCGGCGTGAGCTGCTGGTCGCGCGTCATGGGCCCCAGGCCCACGCTGAGCGCGGAGTTGGAAAAGGCGTCGAGGAAAAGGCCGCCGAGTGCCAGCCACCAGATGGTGCCGGCGCGGCCTGAAATGCCCTGGCGTGCGTCGATGTACGAGATGACATCCTGAACGCCACGAATGCTGTGGCCTGTGGTTTGCATCGCTGCCTCCTGGTTGTCTGCAAGAGGCCGGCGCACACCACACAGGCGTGACAAGACCATCTCACAGATGGTCTTCAAATCTTGAACCTGCGCTCAGGATTCTAGGCAGGAGGCGCTCGCTGCGGATCGGTGAAAGCACCAGGGTCCTTGCAATGGCCGCGCCCAAAGAAAAAGCCCGCCGCAGAGAATCTGCGGCGGGCTTGGCACGCGGCCCCTTCAGGGGGCCGTGCGCTGTGTGCTGTTGTCAGTGGACCACGACGGGCTGCTGGGCCAGGCCGGCGTAGCGATCCAGCGCGTCTTCCACCTCTTCCTCGGTGGGGGCGTCGAGCTGCCAGGCAATGATCTGCTTTTGGAACATCTCGGCCCAGGAGCCGTCCAGGTAGACCTCCTTGCCCGAGCGCTTGTCCACGATCTCGAAGCCGTGGCGTGGCAGTTGGCGGGCGGTATCGACTGCCTCATTGCCAGCCGTTGCATCCGGATCCATGTCGGGACGCAGATGGAGCACCACAAAAGATTCGGAGTCGTAAAGCATTTGCATGGTGTTCCCTTTCTGGCCCGTTGCCGGGCGTCGCACAGCCTACATGGCTGCGAAGCGCCGGATTTCAAGAACCGTGGGGGTCCCGATCTATCACAGGCACTTGCATGCAGTATTCCACGGATTGGCATGCGCGGCGGCGTGCGCCGCAGGCCGCGCTGTGGTAGGCGGGCGGCAGCGGTGCCTGCAAGTGCCGGCCTACCCGCGATCAGGGTGCCTGGCGGCCCTTGAGCTGCAGGTCGGCGAAGTCGCCGTTGTCCTGCGCCAGCCGGATGCGCACGGGCAGGTATTGCATGGACGGCGCCAGCCACAGCGAGGCCTGCTGGTCATCGCCGGCCGCCGCGATCTTGTCCAGCCGCAGCGCCTGCGTGCTGCCCGAGGGCAGGTCCAGCGTCTCGGTCTCGCCCACGCGGAAGGTCCAGCGGTCGGCGCGCCGTGCGCTGACGGTGATGAAGCTGATCTGCGTGCCCGCAGGGTAGCGCTGCGGCGCCGCCGCCAGCAGGGCCGACAGTTGCAGGAACACGCTGAGCCGGTCCTGCGCGCCGGGCGCGATGGCGGCATCGGGCGCGCCCGTGCTGAAGTGCGCCAGGTTCTGGTCGAACGCCAGTTGCGCCGATTGCTCCTTGCGTGCCTTGTCGTTGAAGCGGCTGGGCTCCAGGCCCCTGTCGGTGATGCGGCCCGCGCTGGTCTGCGAGCGCGAGCCCAGCAGGAACAGGCTGACTTCCTGGCTGGCCTGGTACTGGCCGTTGGCATGGCGCCAGACCAGCTCGGCACTGGCCGAGTAGTTGAAGCGCTTGGCCTGGCCGGTGACGGCGAACGACAGCCGCGCGGGATCGGGCAGTTGCACGGGAACGGGGGCGTCGGAGGCCAGCGGCGTGCCATCGGGCGAGGTGATGGCCATGCCCTGGGCCGGGCCGGCCGAGGGTGTGGGTGGTGTTTCGGGTTCGGGCTTGGGAGCGGGCGGCGCCGGCGGCGTGGCCGGGGGTGCCCCGCTGTCGGCAGCAGCGGTTTCCGATGCGTCCGATGCGGCAGGCTCCGGCGCTGCGGCCATCGGCAAGGGCTCCACGGTTTCGCGGATGGGCGTGTCCAACGGCTCGGCCACGGATGCGGCGGGTGCCGGGCGCTGGACCTTGGGGCGAGGCTGCTGCGGCTTGGGCGCAGGCGCCTTCGGTGCGGGTACGGGCGCTGCAGGCGGGGGGGCGGGTGGCTCGGGCAGGGACAGCGCCCGCGTCTGCATGGCCGCCACCTCGGTGCGCGGCGCTGACACCTGGCTCCACAGCGGCAGGCCCAGCAGGGCCAGGGCGTGCACGCCCAGCACCACGGCGGTGAGGGCGGGCAGGGCGCGCTGGCGTAGGCTCATGTCAGTTATCCATAGTGCTGCGCGCCACCCACAGCCCATGAAACCGGCGCGGCCCAAGGCCAGGGACAGCGAGCAAGGGCCTACGCCGGCCGCGCCGCCCCGCAGCGAGGCTGTCGTCCCCCTTCCAGGGGGAAGGCGCGAAGCGGCTCAGGGGGTGTAGCTTCATCTCAGGCATTCCAGCCCAGGTCCTGGGACAGCTGGACGCAGGCTTCGCGCAGGGGCGCATCGATGGCGCCGCCGTATTCGGGGTCGAAAGTGGCGATCGAGCCCAGCGTGGTCAGGCCCAGCACGATATGGCCCGAGGAGTCGAAGACCGGCGTGCAAAAGGCCACGATGCCGGGCAGCACGGTATCGACCACGCGGGCGGTGCCGCGCTCGCGCACCTCGGCCAGCATGGCGTCTATGGCCTCGGGGGTGAGCGGCAGGTCCTTGCGCTGGATGCGGCGGGCCTTGTCCACTTCGGGCTCCAGCAGCGGGGCCGTGACCTCGCGCGGCAGCCAGGCCGCGAAGCAGCGCCCGGTGGCCGAGGCCAGCATGGGCATGACGTCGCCCAGGCGCAGGTTGGCGGTGACCGACTGGGCGCTTTCCTCCCAGTGCACGATGGTCGGCCCGTGGTTGCCCCAGACGGCGATGGCCGCCGTGTGGTGGATGCGCTCCATGAGCGCGGGCATGCGTTCGCGCGCCAGCCGCACGGGGTCCATCCGCGCCAGCGAGGCCAGGCCCAGCTTGAGCGAGGCCGGGCCCAGGTCGTAGCGGGAGGTGCGCGCGTCCTGGGTGACCAGGCCGATGCGCTGGAAGCTCACGAGGTAGCGGTGCGCCTTGGCGGCGCTCATGCCGGCGTCGGACGCCAGGTCCTTGAGCATCTGCGGGCCCCGGGCGCGCGTCAGCGCCTCCAGCAATGTAAAACCGACCTCGACCGATTGAATCCCTGCGCGTTCCTTGTCCATTGCAATAGAATTTGGTTTTGTTTAGTTAAATCAATTTAACTTATCGTAATTCGTGGCTGCGTCGCCATGGGTATCCAGGCCGCTGCCCGGATGCCGTGGCGCGCGGCGGCGGCACGGGGGAGCAGCATGAAACTTGCCACATACAAGGACGGATCGCGGGACGGGCAACTGGTCGTGGTGTCACGCGACCTGAGCCAGGCCCATTATGCGACCGGCATAGCGAGCCGCCTGCAGCAGGTGCTCGACGACTGGAGCTACATGGCGCCCCAGCTGCAGGACCTGTACCACCTGCTCAACAGCGGCAAGGCGGTCCATGCCTTTGCCTTCGATCCGCGCCAGTGCATGGCGCCGCTGCCGCGTGCTTACCAATGGGCCGATGGCTCGGCCTACATCAACCATGTGGAGCTGGTGCGCCAGGCGCGCGGCGCCGAGGTGCCCGCCAATTTCTACACCGACCCGCTGATGTACCAGGGCGGCAGCGACGATTTCCTGGGCCCCTGCGACGATGTGGTGGTGCCCAGCGAGTCCATGGGCATCGACTTCGAGGCCGAGATCGCCGTCATCACCGCAGACGTGCCCATGGGCGCCACGCCCGAGCGTGCGCTGGGCGGCGTGCGCCTGGTCATGCTGGCCAACGACGTGAGCCTGCGCAACCTGATCCCCAATGAGCTGTCCAAGGGCTTCGGCTTCTTCCAGTCCAAGCCCGCCACGTCCTTCAGCCCCGTGGCCGTGACGCTGGACGAGCTGGGCGACGCCTGGAAGGGCGGCCGCCTGCACCTGACGCTGCAGTCCACCTGGAACGGCCGCAAGGTCGGCATGTGCGATGCGGGCGAGGACATGAGCTTTCATTTCGGCCAGCTCATCGCCCACATCTGCAAGACGCGCAATGTGCGCGCCGGCTCCATCGTGGGCAGCGGCACCGTGAGCAACAAGGGCGTGGAAAGCGGCAAGGGCAAGAACCGGCGCATGGAGTGGCCCAAGGGCTACAGCTGCATTGCGGAGAAGCGCTGCATAGAGACCATCCAGGACGGCGCGCCCAAGACCGAGTTCATGCGCTTTGGCGACACCATCCGCATCGAGATGAAGGGCAAGGACGGCCAGAGCATCTTCGGCGCCATCGACCAGAACATCGTCGAGCCTGCCGAATGAGCCGCGTCTGCGCACCCTGGTGGCGCCTGGCGGGCAGGTCGCTGCGCGCCGGCCTGGCCGCGCTGGCGCTGTCGCCGCTGGCGGGGGCATTCGCGGCGCCCCCGGCCGCGGACCCCGTCACCTGCCCGCCCGAGGCGCGCATGCCCAGCCCGGACGAGATCCGCGCCATGCAGCGCAAGGCGCAGGACCGTGGACTGCTGTGGCGCATCGAGCACCGGGGCCGCACCAGCTGGCTCTACGGGACCATGCACGCGGCCAAGCTCGACTGGAGCGTGCCCGGCCCCACGGTGGCGGACGCGCTGCGCGCCTCCGACAGCCTGGCGCTGGAGCTGAACATCCTCGATCCCGAGGTCATGAAGGTCTTGTTCGCAGGCATGCAGGCGCGGCCCGATGCGCCGCCGCTGCGTGGCGACCTCCAGCGCCGGCTTGAGGAGCAAAGGCGCCTGGCCTGCGCCGGCCCCGAGCTGGCCCTGCTGCGCCCCGACGCCCAGGTGATCTCCCTGTTGTCGCTGGCCGGCCGCAGCGAGGGGCTGGATGCGTCCTATGGCATCGATTTCTCGCTGGCCGGCGTGGCGCTGGCCCTGGGCAAGCCCGTGCTGTCGCTGGAGACGCCCGAGCTGCAACTGCGCGAGCTGGTCTCGGACGACCCCGCGCGCGTGGCCGAGACGGTGGAGTCCGGCCTGCGCCAGCTGGAAAGCGGCATCGCCTCCCAGAAGCTGGGCCTGATCGCAAGCGTCTGGGCCGATGGCCGCATCCACCTGCTGGAGAGCCTGCCCGACTGGTGCGACTGCATGGCCAATGCCGCCGAGCGCGCCGACTACGACCGCATGGTCTATGGCCGCAACCCCGGCCTGGCGCGCGAAGTGGCGCGGCAGATCCGTTCCGGCCGCAGCGTGTTCGCCGCCGTGGGCGCCCTGCACATGGTGGGCACGCGCGGCCTGCCGGCGCTGCTGGCGGCCCAGGGCTTCAAGGTGCAGCGCGTGGAGTTCCCCGCAGCCAGCCCGCCCTGAAACACACGGCCGCCGCCTCCATGAACAAGAGCAACAGGGCGCGGCCAGGACCCATCCACACCCATCCCCACAGGAGACAACCATGGACCGTAGACAATTCCTGGCCGCCGTGGCGGCCACATCCGCCGGCATGGCCGCGCCTTTTGCACAGGCGCAGGACTGGCCCGCCAGCAACATCCGCTGGGTCGTGCCCTATCCGCCCGGCGGCGGCACCGACGTGCTGGCGCGCACCGTGGCCGAGGCCATGCGCCAGACGCTGAACCAGACCATCGTGGTGGACAACCGCCCCGGCGCCTCCACCAACATCGGCGCCCAGATCGTGGCCACGGCCAAGCCCGACGGCTACACCATCATGTCGGCCGACAACGCCGTGCTGGCCTACAACGAGCACCTGTTCAGCAAGCTGTCCTTCAACCCCGAAAAGGACTTCACCTACATCGGCGGCATCAGCCGCTTCCCGATGGCTCTGGTGGTGAACCCGAACTTCGAGGCCAAGACCTTCAAGGAATTCCTGGCCTACGTGAAGGCGCATCCGGGCCAGGTCAACTACGCCTCGCCCGGCAACGGCTCGCCCCACCACCTGGCCATGGAGATGTTCAAGAACCGCACGGGCACCTTCCTGACGCACATTCCCTACCGTGGCGCGGCGCCTGCGCTGGCCGACGTGATGGGCGGCCAGGTGCCCTGCATGTTCCTGGACCTGGCCTCTGGCCTGCCCGTGATCCAGTCGGGCAAGGTGCGCGCCCTGGCCATCGGCACGGGCAAGCGCGTGCCCAGCCTGCCCGAGCTGCCCACGCTGGCCGAGGTCGGCGTGCCCGATACCGAGGTCTATGCCTTCCAGGGCATCCTGGGCCCGGCCAAGATGCCCCCCGCCGTGGTGCAGCGCCTGAACGCCGAGCTCAACAAGGCGCTGGCCAACCCCGCCGTGGTCAAGCGCATGCAGGACTTCGGCATGGAGGCGCTGCCCGGCACGCCCGAGCAGTTCCTGGCCATGTCGCGCGCGGAGTCCAAGCGCTGGGGCGCCATCATCAAGAGCGCTGGCGTGAAGCTGGACTGAGCTGGCACTGCCTGAGCCTGCGCTCTGCTTGAGGGCAGGCAATACGCCAATTTATTCATAGATGTTTGGTTTCCGGGTTGAAACCGATATCTATGGATAAGTTGGCGTTTTTTTGGGCCGTCAGCCGCTGCACTTGCACCCCGCATTCATGGAAGCTGGGTGCTCAGCCCCTGGCAGCCATCAATCCAGCGCCTTCTGCCTGCGCATGGTGGTGAAAAGAACGGCCAGGCTGGCGGCGGCGCCGGCCACGCCCAGGGCGGCGAAGAGGGGGATGCCCCACAGGCGCGGGCCCATGGTCAGCAGGCCGGGGGCCAGGCCCAGGATGAAGGCGCCGGAGACCACGGCCAGGGCCAGGCGGGTGGCGGCGCGTTCCAGTGCCAGTGAAAGCCGGTCGATGTGGCGTATGTCCAGGTCGGCCTGCAGCCGGCCCGAGCGCAGTCTTTGCATCACCAGCCGCAGGGTGTGCGGCGCGTCGTCGGCCAGTTCCAGCCACTGCGCCATGGCGGCGCGGCGCTGGCGCGCCAGGCTGCGCAGGGAGTAGCGCTGCAGCAACTGGGCCTTGACCAGGGGCGTGGCCGTCTGCACCACGTCGAATTGCGGGTCCAGCTGCAGCAGTACCTGGTCGGCCGTGATCAGGGCCTTGAGCAGCAGGGCCATGTCGGCGGGCAGGGCCACGCCGGTTTCGCGGGCCAGGGCCATGAAGTCCTGCAGTGCGCGGGACATGACCAGGCGGCCGTTGCTGGCGCCGGGGCCATGGCGGGTCACGAAGCGGTCCACGGCGGCCTCGATGCGCGCGGCCGAGGGCGGGGCGCGGCCGGGCATTTCGCTTTCGGCAGCCCATTCCAGCAGCACGCCCGAGAGGCTGCGGCCCTGGCCCTCGACCAGGGCGCGCATCAGGCCCAGCACCTGGCGGCGGCGCTGGGGCGACAGCCGCCCGACCATGCCGAAGTCGATGAAGCCCACGCGGTTGCCGGGCAGGGCCAGCAGGTTGCCGGGGTGCGGGTCGGCGTGGAACAGGCCGTCGCGCAGCACCATCTGCAGGAACGCGCAGGCGCCACGGCGCGCCAGCAGCGGGCCGTCCAGCGCGGGGTCCGCACCCACGGCCGAGGCTGGCACGCCCGGCACGAAGTCCTGCACCAGCAGGCGCGGCCCGCTCAATGCCCAGTGGATGGCCGGCACGACGATCTCGGGCTGGGCCGCGAAGTGCCGCGCCACGGCGTCGCCGTTGTGGGCTTCGACGGTGAAATCCAGTTCCTCGCGCAGCGCCTGGCCCAGCTGGCGCGTGACCTCGCGCGGGCGGTAGCGTGCCAGCTGCGGCCATTGTTCCTGGGCCAGCAGCGCCAGGTGCTCGAGCAGGCGCAGGTCGGCTTCGATCTGGGGGCGCAGCCCGGGGCGCTGGACCTTGACCACGACTTCGATGTCGGCAGCGCTGGCCGCAGGGGTGCTGTCGCTGCCGCTGCCGTCCTCCTGGTCTTGCCGGTCATCCCGGTCTTCAGCCGCAGGCAGCCGCGCGCGGTACACCTGGGCCATGGAGGCCGAGGCCAGCGGCACGGGGTCGAAATGCGTGAACACCTGCTCCACGGGCAGGCCCAGCGACTGCTCGATCAGCGGCTGGGCCGTCTCCCAGGGCAGCGGGGCGGCGTGGCTGTGCAGTTGCTGCAGGGCGGCCGTCCATTCGGGCGCGAGCAGGTCCGAGCGCGTGGCCATGATCTGGCCCAGCTTGACGAAGCTGGGACCCAGGTGTTCGAGGGCCATGCGCAGGCGCTCGGGGCGGCTGGCATCCAGCGGATGCTCGGGATGGGGCTGGCTGCCGCGCGGCGCGAAGCGGGCCAGGCCCAGCGTGTCGACCAGGTCGGCCAGCCCGAAGCGCAGCAGCACGCCGACGATCTCCTGCAGCCGGGCACGGTCGCGCACGGCGACCACGGCGGTTTGCAGCATGGGCATCTCCTGTCGGTGGTGGCAATGCGGTCCATTGTGCCGATGCGCCAGACGCCATTGCGCAGGAATCGCCCGCCTTCGGGGCGGGGCTCAGGCCAGCCGCTGCACCTGCACCGCGCAGTCGTAGAAGCTGGGCGCGCGGCCCAGGTCGGTCAGGCGCTGGTGGGTGAGCTCGTTGACGTTGGTGCCGTTGTCGCCATGCTTGCGCCACCAGATGCCCAGGCCGTTGACCACGCCACGGCGCGCGCGGCCGTTGAGGGTGGCGTGGCATTCGTAGCTGCCCCGGTCGTTGAAGACGCGCACGCGGTCGCCCTCGGCCACGCCGCGCGGGGCGGCGTCGTCGGGGTGCAGCTCCACCAGCGGGCGGCCTTCCATGGTGCGCAGGCTCTTGACGTTGACGAAGCTGCTGTTGAGAAAGTTGCGTGCCGGCGGCGAGATCATGGCCAGCGGGTAGCGCGCATCCGTTTCGGCGGTTTCGTAGTTGGGCAGGTAGTCAGGCAGCGGGTCCATGCCGCGCCGCGCCAGCTCGGCGCTGGTGAACTCGCAGCGGCCCGAGGGCGTGGCGAAGCCGCCCTCCGCAAAGGGGGCCTCGGGCAGGGCCAGGGTGGCAAAGCCCTTGTCCAGCAGCTCGTTGAAGTCCACGCCGCGCCCCTCGAAGGCTTCGCGGCACAGTTGCTCGTCTCCCGTCTGGAAATGGGCGGCGGCAAAGGCGTCGTCATGCCGCGCCATGTGCGCGGCCAGGTCGCGGAAGATCTGGCCGTTGCTGCGCGCCTGGCCCAGCGGCGCGATGGCGGGGCGGTTGAGCAGCACGTCGGTATGGCCGTAGCTGCCGTGGATGTCCCAGTGTTCGATCTGCGTGGTGGCCGGCAGCACGTAGTCGGCCAGGTCGGCCGTGTCGGTCATGAACTGCTCCAGCACGACGGTGAACAGGTCCTCGCGCGCAAAGCCGGCCACGACCTTGGCCGACTCGGGCGCCACGGCCACGGGATTGCTGTTGTAGACCACGATGGCATCCACGCGCGGTCCGAAGCCGTTGCCGCCTTTGTGCAGCAAGGCGTCGCCGATGGTGCTCATGTTGATGGTGCGCGGGCGGCGCTCGCCCAGCAGATGCGGCATCTGCAGTCGGGCGCGCTGCGCGGGCAGGGCGCCCGAGGCGGACAGCAGCAGGCCGCCCGCACGGTGGCGCCAGGCGCCCACCAGGGCCGGCAGGCAGGCGATGGCGCGCACGGCATTGCCGCCGCCGCGCGCGCGCTGCACGCCGTAGTTCAGGCGGATGGCGGCGGGCGTGGTGGTGCCGTAGTCGCGCGCCAGCTGGCGGATCTGCTCCACGGGCAGGCCGCAGACCTGGGCCGCGCGCTCGGGCGGCCACTGCAGGGCGCGGGCCTTGAGTTCCTCCCAGCCCAGCGTGTGGCGCGCAATGTAGTCATGGTCCAGCCAGCCGTGCGTGATCAGCTCGTGCATCAGGGCCAGTGCCAGGGCGGCATCGGTGCCGGGCAGCAGCTGCAGGTGCTCGTGGCATTTGTCGGCGGTCTCGGTCTTGCGCGGGTCGATGCACACCAGGCGTGCGCCGTTGCGCTTGGCCTCCAGCGCATAGCGCCAGAAATGCAGGCTGCTGCCGATGCTGTTGCTGCCCCAGATGAGGATGAGCCGGCTTTCGGTGAAATGCTCCACGCGCATGCCCAGCTTGCCGCCATAGGTCAGGTTCAGGGCCTCGCCCCCGGCGCTGGAGCAGATGGTGCGGTCCAGCAGCGAGGCGCCGAGCTGGTGGAAGAAGCGCCGGTCCATGCTCTCACCCTGCACCAGGCCCATGGTGCCTGCGTAGCTATAGGGCAGGATGGTTTCGGGATCGCGCGCCGCCAGGGACTGCAGGCGCGCGGCGATGTCGGCCAGCGCCTCGTCCCAGCCCACGGGCTCGAACTGCCCGGAACCCTTGGGGCCCACGCGGCGCAGCGGGGTGAGCACGCGCTCGGGGTGGTAGCTGCGCTCGGTGTATTTGCTGACCTTGGCGCAGAGCACGCCGCCCGTGTGCGGATGGTCGGGGTTGCCCTGGACTCTTTTGGCGATGCCGTCTTCGACCGTGGTCACCAGCGAGCAGGTATCGGGGCAGTCATGGGGGCAGGCGCCCAGCACCTGTGAGGTGGCCTGGAGTGGGGGCGTGGCGGAGGACATGGTGGCAGCGGTCTCGGACAGGGTGGGTACTTTGCGAAAAAACCGTGAAAGCCGGGAAAACGGGAAAAGGCCGTCACGGGCAAGGGGCGGTGCCGGTCTTGCATGCCGCAATCGCCGCTTGTCTTTATTATGCGGACCCTTGCAGCCGGCTGCACGCAGCAACGGCGCCGATTCCAGCGACAAAAACAGGCAAGTTCATGCTCCGACCCAAGACGGCGTTCAGCCGCAGACAGTTCATCGCAGCCAGCACGGCTGCCGCCGCCACCTGGACCGGCGCAGTGCGCGCCCAGGACGCGGGTGGCACCATCGTGCTGGGCCAGTCCTGCCCGTTGACCGGGTCTGCAGCGCAGATCGGCCAGCCCTTCCATGAAGGCGCCAAGCTGTACTTCGAGCAGCTCAACGCGCAGGGGGGCATTGCCCGGCGCAACATCGAACTGCGCGTGATGGACGACGGCTACGAGCCCGAGCGCTGCGCGGCCAATACCCAGCGCTTCCTTTCCGACGACGTGTTCGCCCTGTTCGGCTACGTGGGCACCTCCACCAGCATGGCCGCGCTGCCGCTGCTGCAAAAGGCGCGCGTGCCCCTGTTCGCACCGTTGACGGGCGCCGACGCGCTGCGCCAGCCCCAGCTGGCCCACCTGGTCTTCAATGTGCGCGCATCCTATGCCGACGAGACGGCGCTGATGGTGCGCCACCTCACGGGCCTGGGTCTCAAGAAGGTGGCCGTGCTGCACCAGAACGATGCCTATGGCGAGTCGGGCCTGGCCGGTGTCAAGGCGGCGCTGGCCGCCAAGGGGCTGGAGCCCGTGGGCGCGGCCACGGTGGAGCGCAACTCGAACAATGTGGCGGCGGCCGTCAAGACGCTGGTGCCGCTGGGCGCCGATGTGATCGTGCAGATCGTCACCTACTCGGCCAGCGCGGCCTTTGTGCGCGCGGCGCGCCAGGCGGGCTTTGGCGGGCAGTTCTACAACGTGTCCTTCGTGGGTGCCCAGGCTTTGTCGGAGACGCTGGGCAAGGATGCCGAAGGCGTGGTGGTCACCCAGGTGGTGCCCTCGCCTTTCCAGACCTCGCGCCAGATCACGCGCGATTTCCTGGCGGCCATCCAGAAGGGCGGCGGCAAGCTGACGCCCAACTATTCCAGCATGGAAGGCTATCTGGCGGCGCGCGTGTTCGCCGATGCGCTGCGCCAGGCCTCGGCCTCGGGCAAGCCCACGCGCGACGGCCTGGTGGCCGCGCTCGACGCCATGCACGGCCAGCAGGTGGCCGGCTTCCCGCTGGTCTTCAAGCCGCAGTCCGGCAAGCCGCGCTTCGTGGAGTTGTCCATGCTGACCGGCGACGGCAAGGTCCGGGTGTAGGCTTGCAGCTCTAGAAGGAGAACCCCATGGCCTTGCTGCAGGAACTGCTGGACCGCGCGCCCGAGATCACCGCGCTGCGCCGCGACATACATGCCCATCCCGAACTGTGCTTCGAGGAGATCCGCACCGCCGACCTCGTGGCCCGGCAATTGGAGGGATGGGGCATTGCCGTGCACCGCGGCCTGGGCCGCACGGGCGTGGTGGGCACCATCCACGGCCGTGACGGCGGCGCCAGCGGCCGCGCCGTCGGGCTGCGCGCCGACATGGACGCCCTGCCCATGCAGGAGTTCAACACCTTCGAGCACGCCAGCCGCCACGCCGGAAAAATGCATGCCTGCGGGCATGACGGCCATGTCGCCATGCTGCTCGCCGCCGCGCAGTACCTGGCCGCGCACCGCGACAGCTTCGAGGGCACGGTGCACCTGATCTTCCAGCCGGCCGAAGAGGGCGGCGGCGGCGCGCGCGAGATGGTCGAGGGCGGCCTGTTCACCCAGTTCCCCATGCAGGCCGTGTTCGGCATGCACAACTGGCCGGGCATGAAGGCCGGCACCATGGCCGTGGGCCCGGGCCCGGCCATGGCGTCCAGCAACGAGTTCCGCATCGTCGTGCGCGGCAAGGGCGGCCACGCGGCCATGCCGCACATGGTGATCGACCCGCTGCCCGTGGCGGCCCAGCTGATCCTGGGCCTGCAGACCATCGTCAGCCGCAACGTCAAGCCCATCGAGGCGGGCGTGGTCTCGGTCACCATGGTCCATGCGGGCGAGGCCACGAACGTGGTGCCCGACAGCGTGGAGCTGCAGGGCACGGTGCGTACCTTCACGCTGGAGGTGCTGGACCTGATCGAGCGGCGCATGAAGACCCTGGCCGAGAGCATCTGCGCCGCGCATGACACGCGCTGCGAGTTCGAGTTCGTGCGCAACTACCCGCCCACCATCAACTCCGCGCCCGAGGCCGAGTTCGCGCGCCGCGTCATGGCCGAGGTCGTGGGCGAGGCCAATGTGCTGCCCCAGGAGCCCTCGATGGGCGCCGAGGACTTCGCCTTCATGCTGCTGGAAAAGCCCGGCGCCTACTGCTTCATCGCCAATGGCGACGGCGACCACCGCGCCATCGGCCACGGCGGCGGTCCCTGCACGCTGCACAACCCCAGCTACGACTTCAACGACCAGCTGATCCCGCAGGGCGCCACGTTCTGGGTGAAGCTGGCCCAGCGCTGGCTGAGCGAGCCCACGCGCTGAGGCCCTTGCAGGGTCCGGCCGACACCGGCATGTCACACACCGCACCTAGCATGCGGTCCCTGTGACCTCCATCGAATCCTCCACGGCCGCCGCGCAGGGCGTGGCCGTCCAAGCCCGGCAGCTCAAGCGCATCCACGGCGAGCGTGCCGTGCTCCAGGACATCAGCCTGCAGATCGCCCCCGGCGAGGTGCTGGCCCTGCTGGGTCCTTCGGGCTGCGGCAAGACCACCCTGCTCAGGATCCTGGCCGGGCTGGAGCAGCCCAGCCGCGGCGAAGTCTGGATGGGCGGGCAGTGCGTGGCCAGCGCCTCGCAGTCCCTGCCGCCCGAGCGGCGCGAGCTGGGCCTGGTGCTCCAGGACCATGCGCTCTGGCCCCATATGAGCCTGCAGGCCAACGTGGCCTTCGCGCTGGAAATGCGCGGCCTGCCTCGCGCGCAGATCCACGAGCGGGTGCAGCAGACCCTGGGCCTGGTCGGGCTGCAGGGCATGGGCGAGCGCCTTCCCGGCAGCCTGTCGGGCGGCCAGCAGCAGCGTGCAGCGCTGGCCTGCGCCGTGGTGGAGCGCCCGCGCCTGGTGCTGCTGGACGAACCCCTGTCCGGCCTCGACTGCAATCTGCGCGAGCGCCTGTGCGAGGAAATTCCCCGGCTGCTGCGCAGCCTGGGTTGTACGGCCGTCTATGCGACCCAGGACCACCAGCAGGCCTTCGCCGTCGCCGACCGCGTGGTCGTGATGGAGCACGGCCGCATCCTGCAACCGGGCAGCGCCCGGGGCCAGCCGCCGGCCCCCACGCCTTGCGAGGCCGACCGATGGCCCGTGGCCGAGCACCTGTGCAGCGCAGCGTAGGAGCGGCATGGGAGCGCCATAGGGGCGGCGTGGCCGGTCTCGGTGCGGTTGACTGAGAAAAAAGCACGATCGTTCTAAATTCCTGCTTTTTTGGCTACACTGTGCCGCTACACGAACCGCCCACCAGGAGACCCGCCATGTCCGATCTGAATGCCGCCTTCGAGGCCGCCGTCAAGAACTCCACCTCGATCAGCGAGCGCCCCGACAACGCCACGCTGCTCAAGCTCTACGCGCTGTACAAGCAGGCCACCGAAGGCGACAACGAGGCCAAGAAGCCCAGCTTCACCGACATGGTCGGCCGCGCCAAGTGGGACGCCTGGGAAAAGCTCAAGGACACCTCGGCCGACGACGCCAAGCAGCAGTACATCGACCTGATCGAATCGCTGCGCTGATCAACACCACCACCGATCGCAGACACAGACAAGGCCCCGGACTCCGGGGCCTTGTCGTTTCCGGCCACGGTCCCGGCCGGGCTCAGTACTTGTTGGAAAAGTTCGCGCTGATGCGCTGGCGCAGGTACTCCGCGCCCGTGATCGGCGGGTACTTCTTTTGCGGCCCTTCGATCACCGCGTCCTCGTTGGCCTGGCAGAAGAAGGCCAGGCTGTAGCGCGCGCCCTGGTATTCATGGGGCAGGGGATTGCGCACGCGGTGGAAGTTGCTGGGCAGCTGGTCGTCGCTCCATCGCGTGAGCATGTCGCCGATGTTGCAGGTGATCACGCCTTCCACAGGGTCCACGGGCGTCCATTGCTGGCCTTCCATCTCCTTGCCCGGCAGCACCTGCAGGCCGCCCTGGCCTGCGCGCTGGAACAGCAGGGTCAGGCAGTCGAAGTCGGTGTGGGCGCCTGCGCGCCACAGGCCCAGCTCGTCCTTGAGCGCGGGATCGACCGCGAAGTAATGCAGCATGCGCAGCGTGCTCTGGTAGGCGGGCACCGAAGGGTCGTGGGCGCGCGTGAAGAAGTCCGCATCAAAGCCCAGCTTGTGCGCAAAGCACGACAGCAGCTGCATGCCCACCTGCCAGCACTGGCGCTCGAAGCCCAGCGTGGCCTGCTGAAAGCCCGGCAGCTCCTGCTCCGTGGGCCACAGACCGGCCATGCGCGGGCGCGTCATCTGGTAGGACTCCTTCTGGTCGGGCGTGCGCGTGGAAGGCCGGATCTGCGCCTTGTGCTCCCAGCCCGCATTGCGCGACAGCGGCCACTGCGCCTTCACCTCGCGCGGCAGGGCGAACAACTGCTCGGCACGCCCGAAGGCCGCATCGATATCGGGCTGGGGAATGCCGTGGCCCGACACCTGGAAGAAGCCGATCTCCACCGAGGCCTGCCAGATCGCATCGGCGATCTCGGCCTTGCGGCGGTCAAAGTCGGAGATATCGATCACCCGCACCTCCCGAGCGCGCGTCTCCTGCCCCTGGCCGCCCATGCGGGCCTCCTTGGCGAGTTCACCCAGCGCGTAATCTGAAGCCGGTGCCGAAGGCAGGGTGGAGTTGGCAAGCATGTTCATGGTCTGTTTCCTTTGCCGCAAAGGCAGTGGCAAGGCACGCGGCGGCCGGCGCAAAAAGACACCGATCCCGCCCGTCGCTCTTGAAGTGGCTGACAGGGCACAGGTCGCAGCCACGCCGCTCCCGCACCCGCTTCAAGAGCAATGACCCGCGCCGGCACAGACCGGCAAGCTGAACGCTTCTACTCTTGCCAACCACCCAAGCAAACAGCGCGCCAGCCCGCGCAGGCCTGTTCAAGGCCACCTGCGTTCCATCGTGGTGCAAGAGGGCCGGGCAGCTTGGTGCACGCGCCGCATCGGAACCGTCTGGCACCAATCTGATGCATGCCCGCCGCGTCGAAAACCGGCGCGGCCCAGCCCAGTGACACCGAGGAAGGGCCGCCCCGCACCGAGGGTGTCGTCCCCCTCCCGCGCAGCGAGAGAGGGGGAAGGCGCGAAGCGACTCAGGGGGTGGTACGCACTTTGCATACAAGCATCACTGAGTAGAAGCGTTCAGCACGCGCCCAGTGCGCGTTGCCCGGAAATTGCTCATGTCACGCCAGCCGCCCGGCCCCATGCCAGCGGCCGGTCCCCATGTTGATAGCGACTGAGAGTTCCACCATGCAACGCCGCCATTTCCTTGCCGCCGCCGCCCTTCCCGCTGCCAGTGCCGTGATGCCCGGTGCCTTCGCCCAGGGCAAGGCGCTGACACCGCTGAAGTTCACGCTGGACTTTCGCGTGACCTCGCAGACCGCGCCCTTTTTCGTGGCGCTGCAAAAGGGCTACTACCGCGACGAGGGGCTGGACGTGAGCATCGACGTGGGCTCGGGCTCGGTGGCATCCATCACGCGGGTGGCCAGCGGCGCCTACCAGCTGGGCCTGGGCGACATCAGCTCGCTGATCGAGTTCCAGGCGCAGAACGCGGGCGCGGCGCGCGTGCAGGCCGTCTACCAGTACTACAACCGCGCGCCGTTCGCCATCATCGGCCGCAAGGACCGGGGCATCACGGGCGAGTTCGCCAGCCTCAAGGGCAAGAAGGTGGCCGCCGCCGCCGTGGAGTCCACGCGCCGCGTCTGGCCCCTGGTCGCGCAGCGCCAGAACCTGCCGGCCGACCTGTTCGCCTGGACCACGACGGAGTTCTCGGCGCGCGACAACGTGGTGGTGCGCGGCGATGTGGATGCGGCCACCTATTTCCATGACTCGGCCGTGTCGCTGTTCGCACGCATCAAGCCCGAGGAGCTGTCGGTGCTGCGCTATACCGATGCGGGCGTGCAGCTGTACGGCAATGCCATCCTGGCTTCCAGCGCGCTGGTGGCCGAGCAGCCCGGCGTGGTGGCGGGATTCCTGCGCGCCAGCAACCGCGCCCTCATCGAATGCCTGGCCCAGCCCGCGCTGGCCGTGGCCGCCGTGCGCCAGCGCGAGCCCATCCTGGATGAAAAGCTGGAACTGGCGCGCTGGGCCATCACCTCGCAGTACCTGGCCGCGCCCGATACGCAGCGCCACGGCCTGGGCGACATCGACCCGCAGCTGCTGGCCCGCCAGGCCGAGCAGGTCAGCCAGGCCTTCGGCCTGAAGGCACCCGTGTCGGCCGATGCGCTGTTCAACCGCAGCCTGCTGCCGCCGCTGGCCGCGCGCATGGCCAAGGCCTGAGGGAGCGCACATGGACCACGCCACCGTTTCACTGCCCCTTGAGGCCTCGCTCGACGAGCGCGACGGCCGGTACCTGCGCCGCGCCATCGCCATGGCCGACCGCGCGCGCCAACGCGGCAACCGCCCGTTCGGCGCGCTCATCGTGGCCGCCGATGGCCGCGTGCTGGCCGAGGCCTCCAACGCCAATGGCGAGAGCGGCGACTGCACGGCCCATGCCGAGCTGTCGGCCATCCGCCTGGCCAGCCCCCTGCATGACCGCGAGGCGCTGTCCGCAGCCACCTTGTATTCATCGGCCGAGCCCTGCGTGATGTGCGCGGGCGCCATCTTCTGGTCGGCCATCGGCCGCGTGGTCTACGGCATAGATGCCGTGCGCCTGCGCGAATTCCGCGGCGAGCGCCTGGACCAGAAGGATGCCGAGCTGTCCTGCCGCGATGTGTTCGCCGCCTCGTCCCACGCCATCGAATGCATAGGCCCGGCGCTGATCGGCGAGGCCGCCGCATCGCACCAGGGCGCCTGGAAAAGCTGACCCGGCCCCGTTCCGTCCCCACCGTTTCTTTTGACCATCAGAGAGGAAGCCCACCATGCAAAAACGACTGTTCCTGCACACCGTCCTGGCCCTGTCCGCCAGCGCGGGCCTGGCAACGGCCCAGACACAGGCCCACGCGGCCACGCCGCTGAAGTTCCAGCTGGACTGGCGCTTCGAGGGGCCGGCCGCCTTCTTCCTGCAGCCGGTGGCCAAGGGCTACTTCAAGGACGCGGGCCTGGATGTCACGGTCGATGCCGGCAGCGGCTCGGGCGGCGTGGTGCAGCGCGTGGCCTCGGGCGCCTATGACCTGGGCTTTGCCGACATCGCGGCGCTGATGGAGTTCCAGGCCAACAACCCGGACATGCCCAACAAGCCCGTGGCCGTGATGATGGTCTACAACAACACGCCGGCCTCGGTGATGGCGCTCAAGAAAAGCGGCATCGCCAAGACGGCCGACCTCACCGGCAAGAAGCTGGGCGCGCCCGTGTTCGATGCGGGCCGCCGCGCCTTCCCGCTGTTCGCCAAGGCCAACCAGGTCGGCACCGTGCAGTGGACGGCCATGGACCCGCCGCTGCGCGAGACCATGCTGGTGCGCGGTGATGTGGATGCCATCACGGGCTTCACCTTCACCTCGCTGCTGAACCTGGAGGCGCGCGGCATCAAGGCCGCCGACGTGGTGGTCATGCCCTATGCGGACTTCGGCGTGAAGCTGTACGGCAACGCCATCATCGCCAGCCCGAAGCTGATCAAGGAGAACCCGGCCGCCATCAAGGCCTTCCTGCAGGCCTTCGCCAAGGGGGCCAAGGAAGTCATCGCCAACCCGGGCGCGGCCATTGCCTACGTGAAGGAGCGCGACGGCATCGTCAACACCCAGCTGGAGACGCGCCGCCTGCAACTGGCCATCGACACCGTGGTCAACAGCGCCGACGCGCGTGCCGAAGGCTTTGGCCAGGTCGTGCCCACACGCCTGTCGCTGATGGCGTCGCAGGTCTCCGATGTCTATGCCACCAAGACGCGCGTGAACCCGTCCGAGGTCTGGAACGGCAGCTTCCTGCCGTCTGCGGCCGAGCTGAACATCCTGCCCAAGAAGTGACGACAAAGTGATTGACACCGTGCGCGTGCGCCAGCGGGCGACGCGCCGGCCCTTGCCTGCTGCCTGCCATGAATTCCTCCACATCCCACGGCGATGACGACGCCTTCTTCGTCGAGTTCCGCGACGTCTGGCTTGCCTACAACGAGGAGCTGCTGCGCGCCAACCACTTCGCGGTCGAGGCCATCGACCTGCAGGTGCGGCGCGGCGAGTTCATCGCCATCGTCGGCCCCTCGGGCTGCGGCAAGTCCACCTTCATGAAGCTGACCACGGGGCTGAAGATGCCCTCCATGGGCCGTGTCATGGTCAACGGCGAGCGCGTGACGGGGCCGCTGAAGATCTCGGGCATGGCCTTCCAGGCGCCGTCGCTGCTGCCCTGGCGCACCACGGTGGACAACGTGCTGCTGCCGCTGGAGATCGTGGAGCCGCACCGCTCGCTGTTCCGCCAAAAGCGCAAGGAGTACGAGGCGCGTGCGCGCGCACTGCTGCAGAAGGTGGGCCTGGGCGGCTACGAGGACAAGTACCCCTGGCAGCTGTCGGGCGGCATGCAGCAGCGCGCCAGCATCTGCCGCGCGCTGATCCACGAGCCCCAGATGCTGCTGCTGGACGAACCCTTCGGCGCGCTGGACGCCTTCACGCGCGAGGAGCTGTGGTGCGTGCTGCGCGACCTGCAGGCCGAGCAGCGCTTCAACGTCATCCTGGTCACGCACGACCTGCGCGAGAGCGTCTTCCTGGCCGACACCGTGTACGTGATGAGCAAGAGCCCGGGCCGCTTCGTGGTGCGCCGCGACATCGAGCTGCCGCGCCCGCGCGAGCTGGAGCTGACCTACACGCGCGAATTCACCGACATCGTGCACGAGCTGCGCGGCCACATCGGCGCCATGCGCAAGACCGGCGCGGCCATCCAACAATAGAACGGGGGAGATTCACATGCACAAGAAATACGCGGAACGCTGGGCGCCCTGGGTGCTGCTGCTGGCGGTCATCCTGCTGTGGCAGGTCATCTGCTCGGCCTTCGAGGTCTCGGAATTCATCTTCCCCAGCCCCTGGGCCATCGGCCGGCAGCTGGCCGAGTTCAGCGGCATCATCGCCGCCCACGCCTGGCGCACCTACTGGGTGACCATGGCGGGCTTCGGCATCGCCATCGTGGTGGGCGTGCTGCTGGGCTTTCTGATCGGCTCCTCGCGCCTGGCCTATGCGGCGTTCTATCCGCTGATGACGGCCTTCAACGCGCTGCCCAAGGCGGCCTTCGTGCCCATCCTGGTGGTCTGGTTCGGCATCGGCGCGGGACCGGCCATCCTCACGGCCTTCCTGATCAGCTTCTTTCCCATCATGGTCAACATCGCCACGGGCCTGGCCACGCTGGAGCCCGAGCTGGAGGATGTGCTGCGCGTGCTGGGCGCCCGGCGCTGGGACGTGCTGATCAAGGTCGGCCTGCCGCGCTCCATGCCCTACTTCTACGGCTCGCTGAAGGTGGCGATCACCCTGGCCTTCGTGGGCACCACGGTCAGCGAGATGACGGCGGCCAACGAAGGCATCGGCTACCTGCTGGTGTCGGCCGGCTCGTCCATGCAGATGGGCCTGGCCTTTGCCGGCCTGATCGTGGTGGGCGCCATGGCCATGGTGATGTACGAGCTGTTCAGCGCCATCGAAAAGCGCACCACCGGCTGGGCCCGGCGCGGCTCGCAGGGCGAGTGATGGAGAATCCGGCCATGACGCCCCTGACCGACGAACAGGCGGCCCGCCAGCTGCGCCGCGCAGGCGCCGTGGCCGAGCGGGCCATGGCCATGGGCCGCCACCCCTTTGGCGCGCTGCTGCTGGCGCCCGACGGCGAGACCGTGCTGGCCGAGCAGGGCAACATCGACACGGTGAACCATGCGGAGTCCACGCTGGCGCGCACGGCGGCCGCCAACTATCCGGGCGCCTACCTGGCGCAGTGCACCCTGGTCACCACCTTCGAGCCCTGCGCCATGTGCGCCGGAACCATCTACTGGGCCGGCATAGGCCGTGTGCTCTACGGCGCCGAGGAAACGGCGCTGCTGGCGCTGACGGGCGACCATCCCGAGAACCCCACGCTGTCCCTGCCTTGCCGCGAGGTCTTTGCGCGCGGGCAGCGCGCCGTGCAGGTCATCGGCCCGGTGCCTGCGCTGCACGAGGAGATGCTGGAGCCGCACCGGGGCTTCTGGCAGCAGCGCTGAACGGCAACGGCGGCTGCGCCCCGCGCCCGCTCAACTGCGGCAGCCGGCCAGCGCGTCCAGGGGCTTCTGGTAGGTGGGGCTGGTCACGTCCAGCAGGCCCAGGGTGGTGTGGTAGAGGTTGTCGTGCGACAGCGGCGCGTCCAGCTGGCCGCGCACGCAGCGCTCGGACACGCCGGTGCGCTCGCCCAGGTTGCCCAGCCAGGCAATCATGGGAATGTGCTTTTGCTCGTCGGGCGCCATGGCGTAGGGCATGCCGTGCAGGTAGATGCCCATCTCGCCCAGCGACTCGCCATGGTCCGACATGTAGACCATGCCGGTCTGGTAGCGCGACTGCTGGCTTGCCAGCCAGTCGATGGTCTGCGACAGGAAATGGTCGTTGTAGCGGATGGAGTTGTCGTAGACGTTGACCACCTGCTCGCGCGTGCAGCTGGACAGCGCATTGGTCAGGCATTCGGGCTGGAAGACCTTGGTCTCGGGCGTGGAGCGCTTGTAGTAGGCCGGCCCGTGGCTGCCCATCTCGTGCATGACCAGCACCACGCCGCGCTCGCGGCGCTCGCGCGGCAGGGCGGCGATGCGTTCGTCGATGCCGCTGAGCAGGATGCCGTCCAGGCATTCGCCGTCGCTGGAGCACAGGGCCTTGCCGTCGGGCGTGTTCAGGCGGTCAGCCGTGCTGGCGTTGGGAATGCGTTCGCACACGCCCTTGCAGCCAGCCTGGTTGTCCACCCACAGCACGGCCAGGCCGGCGTTGTACAGCACGTCCACCAGGTTGTCGTAGTCCACCTTGCTCTTGTAGAAGCCCGTGCGGCCCAGGTGCGAGAACATGCAGGGCACGGATTCGCGCGTGCTGGTGCCGCAGGAGGTCACGTTGCTCCAGTTGAGCACCTTGCGCCTGGCCAGCTCGGGCGTGGTGTCGCGGGCATAGCCGTTCAGGCCCCAGTTGGCGGCGCGCGCCGTCTCGCCCACCACGATGACGAACAGCGGCGGCTTGCGCTCGGCCGCATAGGTGGCGCCCAGCGTGGCGCCGGCCGCAATGCTGGCAAACGGGCGCTTGGGCCGCAGGATGGGCTTGAGCACCGCATCCAGCGAGGCCAGCACGGGGCTCACGGGGTTGAGCATGTGGCGCATCCACAGGTTGTTGCGGATCACGGGGGCCAGCTCGCGGTACGAGACAAAGACCGATGCCGCCAGCAGCACCACCGAGGCGGCCAGCAGCCCCAGCGTGCGCAGCACCGTCTGCGTGCTGCGGCGCGGGCGGATGATGCGCAGCCGCAGCAGCCAGGCCGTGGGCAGGCCGGCCACCAGCAGCAGCTGCAGCAGCAACTGGGGGTTGAACAGGTCGCTGCTTTCGCGCAGGTCGGTCTGCAGGATGTTGTTGATCATGCCGCCGTCCATCACCGTGCCGTAGGCGGTCATGAAGTACTGGGCCGAGCCGGCAATCCAGGGCAGGGCGATCCACAGCGGCTTCATGCCGCGCGGCCAGGCCGTCAGCGACAGCAGCAGCAGGATGCCGCCCAGGCCCAGCGGCAGCAGGCGCAGCACCAGGGTGGCCAGGCTGCCGTCATAGCCTTCCAGGTGGGGCAGGCGCAGCCACAGCGCCCAGTTCGCGGTGGCCAGCAGCCACAGCGCCAGCACCAGGGCCACGGCCTGGGGCGAGCGCGGGGCGCTCCAGGCCGTGCGCAGCCGTGCCGGGAGGCTGGCGGGGGCAGGCTGGGCAGAGGATGGGGCCGGGGCTTGGCCGGTGCCGGAGGAGCCGGCAAAGGGGGGGCGGGCGAGCAGGCGTTCTGACATGGCCGCGAGCGTAGAATTCGCAGCTTAAGAACATCTGAACCCCGCGTTCAGACTCCGTTCAGCTTGAACCCCTCCCGTCCCCTCTGTTGCGCCCGTACCCGGTGCACACCCTGATGTGCGAAGGCCCAGCCTCCCATGCGAATCCTGCTGGTCGAAGACGATGAGGCGCTGGCCCAGGCGGTGGGCAGCTATCTGCGCTCCAAGGCCTTTCTGATCGACAGCGTGCCTTCTCTGGCCCAGGCGCGCGCCTGCCTGGCCGGTGCCAGCTACGCGGCCGTGCTGCTGGACCTGCACCTGTCCGACGGCGACGGCCTGGCGCTCATGCCCACGCTGCGCCGGCTGGAGCAGCCTCCCGTCACCATCGTGCTGACGGCCCGCGACCAGGTCAGCGACCGCATCCGCGGGCTGGACGCGGGGGCCGACGACTATCTGGTCAAGCCCTACGACCCCGAGGAACTGCTGGCCCGCCTGCGCGCCGTGAGCCGGCGCGGCGGCGGCATGCAGGCCGGGCAGGACGCCGTGCTGCGCATGGGCACGCTGGAGATCGACCTGGCCCGCGAAATGGTGCGCGATGCCGGCCGCACCCTGCTGCTCACGCCCAAGGAATGGGCGCTGCTGCGCGTGCTCACGGCCCAGCCGCAGCGTGTGCACGCGCGCGAGCATCTGCTCGATGCGCTCTACGGCTTCGATGCCGAGGCCGACAGCAACACGCTGGAAGTATTCATCAGCCGGCTGCGCCGCAAGCTCGGGCGCGACCGCATCCTGACCGTGCGCGGTACCGGCTACCGCCTGGCCCTTGAGCATGGATGAGCAGCAGCGCTACAGCCTGGCGCTGCCGCCCCGTCTGGCCGACCAGCTGGCCCGCGAGCTGACACTGGCCCTGGCCGCCGTCTGGCTGGCCTGCGTGCTGGCGCTGGCCTGGTATGTCAGCCACATCGTGCACCACAACTTCGACCAGGAAATGATCGACAGCGGCCACCGCCTGCTGGAGGTGGCCGTGCACCAGCTGGAACAGGAAGACCACTCGCGAGAGGGCGTGCAGCGCCCGCATGTGGCCTCGCAGCCGGGCGACGAGGCCGAGGATCTGGTCTACCAGCTGCAGGACGGCCGCGGCAACGTGCTGCTGCGCACCCAGGCCGCCCCCGTGGCGGCCTTTGCCGTGCCCATGCGCGAGGGCTTCTACGAGCGCGAGGGCTGGCGCATCTATGTGGTGGCCCATCCCCGGCAGCCGCTGTTCCTGATGCTGGCCGATCCCATGGTCGAGCGCAGCGAGGCGTTGCAGCGGGCGCTGCTGGCGCTGGGCGCGGTGATGCTGGTCATGCTCGCCCTCATGGGCTGGGCGCTGCGCGTGACCGCGCGGCGGCGCCTGCGCGTGCTGCGCGACATGCAGCTGCAGCTGAGTGAGCGCGGCGGCTCCAACCTGGAGCCGCTGGACCTTGACGCCATGCCGCGCGAGCTGTGGCGGCTGGGCCGGGGCATCAACCACCTGATGCAGCGCCTGTCGCATGCGCTGCAGGTGGAGCGCTCCATGGCTGCCAATGCGGCCCACGAGCTGCGCACGCCGCTGGCCGTGGCCACGCTGCGCCTGCAGACGGCCCTGGACAGGGGCGTGGACAACACCGATGTGCGCGCGGCCTATGAGGCGCTGGAGCGGCTGCGCCAGCGCACGGAAAAGCTGCTGCAGCTGTCGCGCGCGGCCTCGGGCTCGGCGCTGGCGCAGGACGAGGTGCGGCTGGACGCGCTGGCCAGCATGGTGGCCTCCGAGTTCTGGCAGCAGGACGAATCCACCCAGCTGCGGCTGGACGTGGTGCTGCCCGAGCAGCCCTGCGGGCCGGTGGCGGGCGACGTGGACACGCTGGCCATCGCCTTGCGCAACCTGGTGGAGAACGCGCTGCGCTACAGCGATGGCTCGGAGGTGCTGCTCGAAGTCTGCGACAGCCACACCGTCCAGGTGCGCGACGAGGGGCCGGGCATGGATGCGGCGGCGCTGAGCACCGCGCGCGAGCGCCATGTGCGCCATGTGGACGACCTGCGCCTGCCCCAGGGCACCGTGCGGGAGCTGGCGTCGCCGGGCTACGGCCTGGGCCTGTCCATCGTGTCCATGATCGTGGCCCAGCATGGCGGCAGCCTGGAGCTGCAGTCACCACCGCCTGGCAGCTCCAGCGGCCTGCTGGCACGCATTCAGTTGCCGGGGCGCGATCCGTCCGCGGATTCCGACGCCCCGGCCTGATCCGGGGCGCAGGCAGGCGGCAGGAGCGCATCGGCGGGCATGAGACCGCACAGCCTTGTGTTGCGCTGCAAGGCAGGCAGGGCGGCCAGTTTCTCTACCTCGGCATAGAAACGCTGCCAGCCCTGGGCGGCCTCGCCGCCGGCCTGGGCCGGCGCCTGGGTCTGCGCCTTTTTCCACAGCGCGGTGAAGGCAGGCACCCAGTCGTCGTAGGCGGCCAGCGCGCCAAAGCTGGCGTTGTTGGCATCGGCCACCCACTGGTCCAGCCGCGCCTGGTTGCGGTCGTAGAGCTGGCGCTGTGCATCGGTGGTCAGCAGAGCGGCATCGGCGCTGCGCCATTGCGCGCGCAGCGCAGCGTAGTCGCTGCGGAACTGCTGGTAGATCTGCGCCTTGGCCTGCGGCATGGCGGGGCCGCGCTGCTGCGGGTCCTGGTAGAGCTGCTGCAGCGCCTGGCGCGTGTGGCCGGTCAGCGCCCGCCACTGCGCGCGCCGCAGCTGGCCTGCATCCCAGCGTGCGCGGGCGGCGGGGCCGGCCTCGGTGGCCAGCCACAGCGGCGTGCCCAGGCGCTCCACGGTGGTGGCAAAGGATTCGTTGAAGGCCGTGTCGCCGGCCACATAGACCACCTGGTGGGCCAGTTCGTGGAACAGCAGGCCGGCGAACTCGCCCTCGCCCCAGCCGATGAAGGTGTTGAGCAACGGATCGCCGCCCAGCCAGTTCAGGTAGCCCAGCGTGGAATAGGCGGGCACGCCGTAGCTGCCGGACTCCAGGCCCTGGTCGGCCAGTTGCCTTGCCTGGGCCATGGCGTCGGCCTCGGCAAAGTAGCCCCGGTAGCCCACGCAGCCGGCCACCGGAAAGCACCAGCGGTGCAGCTCCAGGCTGTCGGGCGGCGCGGCCACCACGTTCCATACGGCAAACGGCCGCTGCAGATCGGCATAGCGGCGGTAGCTGGCGTTGTCGGGCAGGCCCAGGCGCTCCACGGCAAAGGCGCGCATGCGCCGGGCCGACAGCAGGCGCTCGCGCAGTGCGGGCGCAAGGCTCTCGTCCTGCAGCCAGTCGTCAATCGGGCGGCTGGCCTGCAGCAGGTGCATTTGCCCGCGCAGGCTTTGCCAGTAATAGCCCAGTCCGTCGCCACCGGCCCCCCGGCTGGCACAGCCGCCCAGAAGCAGGCCTATGCCCACCAAAATCGCGGGCAGGCCGCGCCTGACTACACTCAAGCCTTCTCGCACCCTTGGCCCCCTTGCTGCTTTCATGGACTTCTTCACGCTGGCGATCATTGTCTTCATCGCAATCTACCTGCTCAAGACGCAGCAACAGCGCCGGCATACCCTGCTGCTGGCCCAGTATCTGGGGCGATTCCAGATCGAGAAGCTGATGGGCGGCCTGATCGAAGGCTATCTGCGCGTCCTGGGTGAGAGCGACGAGCAGCGCCGTGCCCAGATCTGGACCGTGCTGGACAACACCGAGGCCAACCTGGCCGAGCAGTTCCAGCGCTTTGCCAAGGAGATGGCCACGGCCGATCCGCAGCTCACGCGCGTGAGCACGCTGCCCGTGGCGCTGCCCTATCTGGACCGGCTCTTTCCCTCGTCGTCCTTCGATCTGCGCGACGCCATGCAGCTGCATGCGCGCGGCATTGCCTCCGTGCGCGTGGCCGACAGCCGCAACGAGGACGAACGTCGTGCGCGCGCCTTCACGATGACGGCCGAGCTGTTGCTCATGCAGTACACCTGTCATTGGTTTTGCAAATCGCGCGCCGTGGCATCCCTGCGGCTGGTCGCACGGCACAAGACACCCTTCGAGCAAGTGCTTGCTTCGGTGACGGATCAGACACGGCGCGACTACAGGCAGCTGATCGCCTGATCACTCCCGCTGTGGCGGGGCGCCATGCCCCGCCATGCACAGCCCAGGCTGCGATTGACGCAGTGCGCCTTGCTGTCAAAAATGAACGCCATGACACAAGTGCTGAGCTCCATCGAGGCGCGGCTGGCGTCTCTCCCTGTCCCCGTGGCCGTGATCCTGCCCTCCGGCCAGCGCGCTGGTCCTGCGGATGCGCAGGTGGTGCTGCATTTCCAGACCATGTCGGCCATGGCCAGCCTGGCGGCCGGGCAGATAGGGACACTGGGCGGTGCCATCGTGGAAGGGCTGGTGCGCATCGACGGCCGCATGCGCGACGTGATGGCGGTGGCCGCCAGCCTGCTGCAGTCCGATCCGGTGCGCGGCACATCGCACTGGTGGGGGCATGCCATGGCCCGCATGCGCTCCATGGCCGCGCACACGCTGGCGCGCGATGCCCAGCAGATCCAGTTCCACTACGACATCTCCGACGACTTCTACGGCCTGTGGCTGGACCCGCGCCGCGTCTATTCCTGCGCCTACTTCCGCGACCCGCAGATGACGCTGGCCCAGGCCCAGGAGGCCAAGCTGGACCACATCTGCCGCAAGCTGGACCTGCGGCCCGGCGAGCGCTTCCTGGACATCGGCGCGGGCTGGGGCGCGCTGCTGGTGTGGGCGGCCGAGCACTACGGCGTCACGGCCACGGGCATCACGCTCTCGCACAACCAGCACCGCTACGTGCAGCAGCTGATTGCCGAGCGCGGCCTGCAGGGCAAGGTGGACATGCAACTGCTGGACTACCGCGCGCTGGCGCCCGGCCAGCCCTTCGACAAGATAGGCTCGGTGGGCATGTTCGAGCATGTGGGCCAGGCCCAGCTGCCCGAGTACTTCCAGACCGTGCACCGGCTGCTACGCCCGGGCGGCATGGCGCTGATCCACGGCATCACGGCGGGCGGCGTGGACAACACCGAGCTGGGCGCGGGCATGGGCGAGTTCATCGACCGCTATATCTTCCCCGGCGGCGAGCTGATGCATGTGAGCCGCGTGCTGCACGACATGGGCCACAGCGGGCTGGAAATGGTGGACACGGAGAACCTGCGGCCCCACTACGCACGCACGCTGTGGAACTGGTCCGACGCACTGGAAGCCCGGCTGCCGCAGGCGCAGCGTATCCTTGAGCAGCATGCCGATGCCGAAGGTGCCGCCAAGGTGCTGCGCGCCTACCGGCTCTATCTGGCGGGTTGCGCCATGGGATTCGAGCGCGGCTGGATCGCCCTGCACCAGATGCTGTGCACGCATCCCGATGGACGGCTCCAGTCGGGACCCATGGTGGGGGCTCAATCGGACTATGCTTTCAACCGCGAGTACATGTACCGCTGAGTGCATGACACGCCACACAGAAAAAGGATAGCCATGCTCTACAAGTTCAAGTCCCGTGCCACGGCCGACGTCATCATGCTCGAATCCAACGGCCGCCAGGTCCTGGAGATCGTCGGCAAGACGCCCGGCGCCAGCGGCATCATCACGGTGCAGCAGATTCCCGCCGCCATCGAGGCGCTGGAGGCCGCCGTCGCCGACGACGACGCCCGCCGCAAGGCCAGCCATGAAGACGAGTCCCAGGACGGCGAGCAGGACAGCGCCGCAGCGGGCGCGCGCGACGCCGTCAGCCTGCGCCAGCGCGCCGCGCCCATGATCGACATGCTGCGACGCAGCGCCGCCGAGAACAGCGACGTTACCTGGTAGCGGCGCCTCCCGCTGCCCCTTCAGGCGTTGATGCCCTTCATGCCTTCCTCCGTATAGCGCTGCCCGGCCACGGGCAGCTCGTCGCTGGCGCGCTGCAGCTCGTCCAGCTCGGCGGGGGTCAGTGCCACGGACAGCGCGCCCAGGTTGTCCTGCAGATGGGCGATGCGCCGGGTGCCCGGAATGGGCACCACGTCCGGCCCCTGGGCCAGCAGCCAGGCGAGGGCGATCTGCGCGGGCGTGCTGCCCTTGCGCTGCGCCAGGGCCGATACGGCGCCCACCAGGGCCTGGTTGGTGTCGATGTTGCCAGGCTGAAAGCGCGGCAGGCTGGCGCGGAAATCACCCTGCTCGAAGGCCGTGCCGCCATGAAAGCGCCCCGTGAGAAAGCCGCGCCCCAGCGGCGAATAGGCCACCAGCCCCACGCCCAGCTCGCGGCAGGCGGGCAGCACCTCGTCCTCCACCTCGCGCGTCCACAGCGAATACTCGGTCTGCACCGCCGCCACCGGGTGCACGGCATGGGCACGGCGCAGCGTGGCCGCGCTGACCTCGCACAGGCCGATGCGGGCGATCTTGCCCTCCTGCACCAGCTGCGCCAGGCCTTGCATGGTCTCTTCGATGGGGCGCGTGGCATCGACGCGGTGCACGTAGTACAGGTCGATGCGCTCCACGCCCAGGCGCCGCAGCGAATCCTCGCAGCTTTGCCGTGCGTACTGCGCGCTGTTGTCGATGCTGCGCCGGTACTCGCCGGCCTTGCGCACGATGCCGAACTTGGTGGCGATCTTCACGCGCGGCCGGCGCGTGGCCAGGAAGCGGCCGATCAGCTCCTCGTTGTGGTGCGGCCCGTAGACATCGGCCGTGTCCAGGAAATCGATGCCGGACTCCACGGCGTGGTCCAGCGCCTGCAGCGCCAGAGCGTCGTCGCGCGGACCATAGAACTCGCTCATGCCCATGCAGCCCAGGCCCAGGGCGGACACCTGCAGATCGTGGCCAAGTTTGCGTTGTTGCATTGCATATCCTCTTGCTGAAACAAGGGGCCAGTATGGTTTTCCGAAGCGGCCTTGCCTACTGACAAAATCGCGCTTTGATCTTCCATTTTCGGAAAGCATTCCCGAAAAAATTCCCGAAAAACATTCCCGAAAACAAAGGAGCATTCCATTGCAGTGGGACGACGCCCGCATCTTCCTGGCCATTGCCCGCGCCGGCAGCCTGAGCGGTGCCTCGGCCGCGCTGGGGCTGGGCGTGGCCACGGTCTCGCGCCGGCTGGACCGGCTGGAGTCCGCGCTGTCCATGCCGCTGTTCAGCCGCCACCAGAGCGGCTATCGGCTCACGGCCGACGGCCAGGCGCTGCTGGCCCCGGCCGAGGCGCTGGAGCAGGCGGCCCAGGCCCTGGGCGATGCCGCGCAAAGCCAGGCACAGGTGGCGGGCGTGGTGCGGCTGGCCACGGCCGAGAACCTGGCCAACCCGCTGATCGCGCCCTCGCTGGTCCCTCTGTTCGCCCGCCACCCGGGTCTGCGCGTGCAGCTGGTCAGCGGCGTGCAGACGCTGAACCTGCATCGGCGCGACGCCGACCTGGCCGTGCGCATGACCCAGCCCGAGGCCGGCCACCTCACGATACGGCGCCTGGGCACGCTGGGCTTCGGCCTGTACGGATCGGCCGGCTATGTGCAAGGCCGCGCAGGCGAAAACGGAAGCGCGGGCACCCACGGCTCGGACCCGTTCGAGGGCGATGCCTTCATCGGCTGGGACGACAGCCATGCCCACCTGCCCGCCGCACGCTGGATGGCGCGCGCCCTGCACGGGCGGCCCTGCCGGCTGGAGACCAATACCCTGTCCGCGCAGCTGGCCGCGGCCCAGGCCGGCCTGGGCCTGGCCGTGCTGCCGCATTTCCTGGCGCGGCAGGCGGGGCTGGTCTGCGTGGAGCCGCAGCTGGGCGCCGACCAGCCGATCTGGCTTGCCATGCATGCCGACCTTGCCCATTCGCGGCGCGTGCGTGCCGTGGCCGATCACCTCATTGAACTGTTCGAGCGGCGGCATGCCGAACTCGAAGGCCCGGCCTGAGCCGCAGCAGGGGCCGCGCGCCGTGTTAAACACGCACGCAGATTGCGAGAAAGAAAGGACTTCCATGCACCGCCTCCGTCATTCCTCCCGATTCCTGCCCTGGCTGGGCGCGCTGGCCGCCACGCTGGCACTGGCCGCCTGTGCCGACAGGCCCAAGGCGCCCACCGGCCCGCAGGCGCCCCCGGGAGCGGCGGCTGCCGTGTATTCGCTGCTGTTTCTGGACAACGCCTCCAACCTCGGCCCCAAGGCGGCGGCCTACTGCATAGGCAACGGCCGGGGCTGGGCGCTGCTGGACCCCGATGCGGGCACGCTGGCCTTGCTCAGCGGCCAGAGCCAGGTGCGGCCGGCTTCGGCCTGCGACGTGGGCAAGGGCGGCGAGCAGGTGCTGGACCGGGCCAGCGGACGGCCGGCGCTGATGTTCGGCGTCGAACTCGTGCACTGCACGGCCTCGGGATCGCAATGCCTGCTGCGCGGCAGCTACTACGAAGGTCCCGGCAACACGCAGAGCAACCTCTACAACGCAAGCCAGCGCGGCGGCAGCTGGCAGGCCGTGATGGCGCTGCGCGGGCCGGCGCCCTGAGACTGCACCGCTGCTGTCGCGCGGCTCCCGCCAACGAAAAAGCCCGGCCGAAGCCGGGCTTGATCGTGGTTGCAACCGGGCGATCCGTCGCGGTGGTGGTCCTCGGGATCAGTCGGCGTAGGTGCCGGCTGCCTTGATGACCTTGCCCCACTTCTCGATTTCGGCCTGGACGAACTTCTTGTGGCCTTCGGGCTCGATGCGGCCGTCGCTGGCGATCACGGCGCCCAGGGCTTCCTGGCGCTTGATGAACTCGGGGTCCTTCAGGGCGGCCTTCATGGCCTCGTTGACCTTCTTGACGATGTCGGCCGGCGTGCCCTTGGGTGCGTACAGGCCGTGCCAGATGGTGACCTGGAAGTCGGGCACGCCCACTTCGGCCAGCGTCGGCAGGTCCTTGAGCGCGGGCATGGTCAGGCGCTTGGGCGTGGTGACGGCATAGGCCTGCACCTTCTTGGCCGTGATCTGGCCCGTGGTGTTGGTGGTCTGGTCGCACAGCAGGTCCACCTGGTTGCCGATCAGGTCGGCAATCGCGGGGGCGGCGCCCTTGTAGGGCACGGGCGTCATTTCCGTCTTCATGGACGCCTGCAGCATCAGGCCGCACAGGTGGGAGGCGGAACCGATGCCGGCATTGGCCAGGTTGACCTTGCCCTGGTTCTTGCCGATCCAGTCCTTGACCTCGGCGAAGTTCTTGGCCGGCAGGCTGGGGCGGCCGATCAGGGTCATGGGCACGTCGTTGATGATGCCGGCGTACTCGAAGTCGTTGAGCACGTTGAACGACAGCTTGCGGTACAGCGACGGGATCGTGGACATGCCGATGTGGTTGATCAGCAGCGTGTAGCCGTCAGGACGGGCACGTGCGGCCTTGGCCGTGCCGATGGTGCTGCCGGCGCCGTCGGCGTTGTCCACCACGATGGTGGCATTGTTCAACTGCTTGCGCATGGACTCGGCCAGATCGCGGGCCACCTTGTCGGTCGGGCCGCCTGCGGTGAACGGCACGATGAGGGTGATCGTCTTGCCTGCGGCAGGATAGTCCTGCGCGTGGGCGCCAAGGGCTGCACCGGCTGCCAGCGCAATGGCTGCGATCTTGAACAATGCTTTCATAGTGTCTCCAAGTAAATAGCGTGCAAATGATAGGGGGCGATGCGCATTTGCCTTCGAGGGCAAACACGCAAGAGAAACCGAATGCACGAGGAGACGGATTTTAAGAATTGTTTCTATTGCGCCGCAGCAGATTCCCTTGCCATTGATCTAGTGCAAACCCTGGGAGTCTTGACAGGCGTCATGTTTTCAGGGTCTGCGAATGCTGCTCGGCGGCGAGGCCGCCGTACCCGCGCCTCGGTGGCTACTTGTACGACCTCGCGTCTTCAATGACCTTCCCGTCATTGGGCAGTGTGCCCGGCAACACCATCTGCACATCGCCGCGCAGCTTGGTGACTTCGCGCACGGCATCGGACAGTTGCTGGGCCAGGCCCGGTGAGGTTTCGCGGGTTTCGACCAGCAGCTGCATCTGGTCGTTGGCCATCTCGCCTGTGACCACCAGCCGCGCGCGCTCCACCTGGGGGAAGCGGCGCACGACGTCGGCAATCTGGCCCGGGTGCACGAACATGCCGCGCACCTTGGTGGTCTGGTCGGCGCGTCCCATCCAGCCCTTGATGCGCGCATTGGTGCGGCCCGTGGGGCACTGGCCGGGCAGCACGGCAGAGAGGTCGCCCGTGCCGAACCGGATCAGCGGGTAGTCGGGGTTGAACGTGGTGATCACCAGCTCGCCCACCTCGCCGGGGGCCACCGGGTCGCCCGTGCCGGGGCGCACGATTTCGACGATGACCTGCTCGTCCAGCACCAGGCCTTCGCGGGCCTCGGTCTCGTAGGCGATCAGGCCCAGGTCGGCCGTGGCGTAGCACTGGTAGCCCGCGATGCCGCGCTCTGCCAGCCAGTCGCGCAGCGAGGGCGGGAAGGCCTCGCCCGATACCATGGCCTTGGTCACGGAGGGGATGGGCAGGCCCATCTCCAGGGACTTTTCCACAATGATCTTGAGGAAGCTGGGCGTGCCCACGTAGCCGGCGGGCCGCAGGTCGGCCATGGCCTGCACCTGCTGCTCGGTCTGGCCCGTGCCGCCTGCGAACACCGTGCAGCCCAGCGCATGGGCGCCGCTTTCCATCATCGAGCCCGCGGGCACGAAGTGGTAGCTGAAGCAGTTGTGCACCAGTTCGCCGGGCCGAAAGCCCGAGGCATGCAGCGCGCGCGCCATGCGCCAGTAGTCGGGGCGGCGGCTCTCGGGCTCGTAGATGGGGCCGGGGCTGCAGAACAGGCGCGGCATGGGCTGGCCCAGGCCAATGGCGTTGAAGCCGCCGAAGATCTGCGCGGGCCGCTGCTCGGCCTGGCGCTGCAGCAGCTCGTACTTGCGCGTCACCGGCAGGCGGGCCAGGGCCTCGCGGCTGGTGATCTGCGTGGCATCGACGCCGGCCAGGATCTGGGCGAAGGCGGCAGAGTGTTGCTGCGCATGAGCGATCTGCCGGGGCAGGGCGGACAGCAGCGCCGCTTCGCGTTCGTCAGGGGTGCGCGTCTCCAGCGCGTCGTAGAAGGCACTCATGGCTAGTCCTGTGGAAGAAGGGTCTGGGGCAGGGGCTGGGAAATGTCCGCCGGTCAGGCCAGCCAACGTTTTCTGCGCTTGTAGCTTTTCACGTCCTTGAAACTCTTGCGCTCGCCGCCGCCCACGCCCAGGTAGAACTCCTTGACGTCCTCGTTGCTGGCCAGGTCCGAGGCCGCGCCGTCCATGACGATGCGGCCGCTTTCCATGATGTAGCCGTAGTCCGAATATTTGAGGGCCATGTTGGTGTTCTGTTCGGCCAGCAGGAAGGTGACCTTCTCCTTGCTGTTGAGGTCGCGGACGATGTTGAACACCTCCTCGACGATCTGCGGGGCCAGGCCCATCGAGGGTTCGTCCAGGAGCACCATGCGCGGATTGGCCATCAGCGCGCGGCCGATGGCGCACATCTGCTGCTCGCCGCCCGAGGTGTAGGCGGCCTGCGAGGTGCGGCGCGTCTTCAGGCGCGGAAAGTAGTTGTAGACCTTCTCGAGGTTGGCTGCTATCTCGCCCTTGTCAGTGCGCGTGTAGCTGCCGGTCATGAGGTTTTCCTCGATGGTCAGGTGGGCGAAGCAGTGCCGCCCCTCCATGACCTGGACCACGCCGCGCTGCACCAGCTCGGAGGGCGTGAGGCTTTCGATGCGCTCGCCCTCCAGCTCGATCGTGCCCTTGGTCACCTCGCCGCGCTCGCCCTTGAGCAGGTTGGAGATGGCGCGCAGCGTCGTGGTCTTGCCCGCGCCGTTGCCGCCCAGAATGGCCACGATGCTCTCGCGCGGCACCTGGAGCGAAACGCCCTTGAGCACCAGGATCACATGGTTGTAGATGACTTCGATGCCATTGACCACGAGCAGCGGATCGCTGGCGGCCGGGGCGGAGGTGGGTGCGGTGGTCATGGCGTCGTCCATGGGCGTTGATACGAAAGCGGAGTGCGGGGCCGCAACTCTCGGAGCATCTCTGCGCGGGGCATGCCCCAACTCAGGGACACCGAGGAAGGGCCGCCCCGCACCGAGGGTGTCGTCCCCCTCCGCCGCGAAGCGGGTAGAGAGGGGGAAGGCGCGCAAGCGCCTCAGGGGGTGCAAGTTCTAGCTTTTACGTTCTTTTCCTTGGCGTACTTGTCCGCGTACTCCTTGACCAGCGGTTCGACCATGGACTTGTCGGCCTGGTACCAGTCGGAGACCACCTTCCACTTGGCGCCATCCCACTGGGCGATGCGCGACCAGTCGGTGCCCAGGTGGTTGTCGCAGCTGGTCTTGACGGGGCGGATGATCTTGCCGAAGCCCAGCTCGTTGAGGCGCTCCTGCGTGAGGTTCAGGTTCTCCAGGCCCCAGCGCACCTGCTCGGAGGTCATGACCTTGCCCTTGCCGTACTTTTCCTGTGCCGTGCGGATGGCCTCCACCTGCAGCATGGAGATCACCATGCCGCGCGTGTGGGCCATGGCGCCCAGTTCCTTGGCGTCGGTGGCCGTGCCCTGGCCCTTGTCGTAGACCATGGCCTTGACCTCGTCGTGCACCTTGTCGTGCTCGGCCGTGTTGTGGATGGTCACGGTGTTGTAGCCCTTGGCGCCGGCGCCGATGTCCTTCACGTCATGGTCCGAGCCGGCCCACCAGATGGCGTACATCTTCTCGCGCGGGTAGCCGGTGGCCTGCGCCTCGCGCACGGCCGTGGGCGTCATCACGCCGGCCGACCACAGCAGCACGTAGTCGGGGCGCTGCTGGCGGATCTGCAGCCAGGTGGACTTCTGCTCCACGCCGGGCGCCGTCACGGGCAGCAGGGTCAGGTCGAAGCCTTCCTTGGCGGCGCGCTTTTGCAGCAGCGGAATGGGTTCCTTGCCATAGGGCGAGTCGTGGTAGACCAGGGCGATCTTCTTGCCCTTGAGGCTGCCCTTTTCCTTCTTCAGGATGTCCTGGATGATGGAATCGGCCGCCGTCCAGTAGTTGCCCAGCAGCGGGAAGTTCCACTCGAAGACCTTGCCGTCGGCCGACTGCGACAGGCCATAGCCCGTGGTGATGATGGGCATCTTGTCGCCCGGCGCCTTGTCCGTCACGGCGAACGTGATGCCGGTGGACTGCGGATCGAAACCGGCAGCGCCGCCGCCCTTGCCCTTCAGGCGCTCATAGCACTCCACGCCCTTGGCCGTGTCGTAGGCCGTCTCGCATTCCTCGTAGGCGATCTTCACGCCATTGATGCCGCCCTTGGCGTTGACCAGCTTGATGTAGTCCTGCTTGCCATCGGCCCATGGAATGCCCAGCGGCGCGAACTGGCCCGTGCGGTAGACCAGCAGCGGCACGAACTGGTCCTGGGCCTGTGCGGCAGGGGCGGCCACGAGAGCGCCGATTCCAGCAGCGACCGTGGCAGCGGCGATGGCGACTTTCTTGAACATCATGACGTTGTCTCCTAGTTGGCTGGGGAAGATTCCCCGGTTATCCGGCACTCTGTGGCGCCCTGTCTCGATACAGATCAACTCAATGCGGGAAGGGCCAGACACGCAGTTTTTGTCTTGCGGTCGCCCACAGTTTTGCCAGGCCATGCGGCTCCACGATCAGGAAGAACACGATCAGCGCACCGAAGATCATGTGCTCCAGGTAGGTCGCCGTGGCCGTGGACAGCGGCAGGCCCATCCAGTGCGGCACCTGGGTGAGCAGCAGCGGCAGCAGCACGAAGAAGGCCGCGCCGAAGATGCTTCCCACCACCGAGCCCAGGCCGCCGATGATGATCATGAACAGCAGCTGCAGCGAGCGGTCCAGGCTGAAGGCCGCGGGCTCCCAGGCGCCCAGGTGAACGAAGCCCCACAGCGCGCCGGCCACGCCGACGATGAAGCTGCTCACGGCAAAGGCGCTGAGCTTGGCGTAGGTCGGGCGGATGCCGATCACGCTGGCGGCCACGTCCATGTCGCGCATGGCCATCCACTCGCGGCCGATGGCGCCGCGCACCAGGTTCTTGGCGGCCAGGCCCAGCACGCACAGGATGCCCAGGCACAGCAGGTACTTCTCCATGGGCGTGTCGATCTTCCAGCCCATGATGGACAGCGGGCCTGCGCTCACCGAGCCCGAGGAAGAGTTGTTCGTCACCCAGGCCGCGCGGCTGGCCAGCCAGTCCACGAAGAACTGGGCGGCCAGCGTGGCCACGGCCAGGTACAGGCCGCGGATGCGCAGGCTGGGCAGGCCGAAGATCACGCCGAAGACCATGGCCAGCACGCCGCCGCCGATCAGGGCCACCAGCAGCGGCATGCCCTCGAAGCGGACCTGCAGGTTGTAGGCCGCGTAGGCGCCCACGGCCATGAAGGCGCCGGTGCCCAGAGAGATCTGGCCGCAGTAGCCGACCAGGATGTTCAGCCCCAGCGCCGCCAGCGACATGATCAGGAAGGGGATCAGCACGGCCTGGAAGGTGTAGTCGCTGACGCTGAAGGGAATCACCAGGAAGGCGACGGCCAGCAGCGCCACGATGGCCCAGCGGTCCTGGGCGACGCCGAAGATCTGCTGGTCGGATGCGTAGGTCGTCTTGAATTGACCGTTCTCACGATAAAACATGGTGCAAGTTCTCCGTAACGGTCAAACGCGATCAATGATTTTGTCGCCGAACAGCCCCTGGGGCCGCACGAGCAGGAAGCACAGGGCAAGGCCGTAGGCGAACCAGGTCTCGATGCCGCCGCCGACCATGGGGCCCAGGTAGACCTCGGAGAGCTTCTCGCCCACGCCGATGATCAGGCCGCCGATGATGGCGCCGGGCAGTGAGGTCAGGCCGCCCAGGATCACCACGGGCAGGGCCTTCAGGGCCACCAGCGACAGCGAGTACTGCACGCCCAGCTTGGAGCCCCAGATGATGCCCACGACCAGGGCCACGCCGCCGGCCACCGACCAGACGATGACCCAGATGCGCGACAGCGGGATGCCGATGGACTGCGCCGCCTGGTGGTCGTCGGCCACGGCGCGCAGCGCGCGGCCGGTCTTGGTCTTCTGGAAGAACACGCTGAGCGCAGCCACCAGCAGCGCGGCGATGCAGGCCGCGTACAGGTCTTCCTGGCTGAGCAGCACGCCGCCCTGGAACAGGCCTTCGAGGATGAACATGGGGTCCTTGGGCATGCCCACGTTGATGCTGTAGACGGCGCTGCCGAAGATCATCGGGCCCAGGCCGTCGAGCAGGTAGGCGATGCCCAGCGTGGCCATCAAGAGCGTGATGGGCTCCTGGTTGACCAGGTGGCGCAGCGCCAGCCGCTCGATCACCCAGGCCACGACCACCATGATGGCCAGCGACACGCAGATGGCCAGCAGGTTGGTGAACCAGCCCGGCTCCATGCCGATCCACTTCGGAATCCACTCGGAAAAGCGCGCCATGGCCAGGGCCGAGAACAGCACCATCGCGCCCTGGGCGAAGTTGAACACGCCCGAGGCCTTGAAGATCAGCACGAAGCCAATGGCGATCAGCGCGTACAGCGTGCCCACCATGAGGCCGCCGAACAAGGTTTCCAGAAAAAATCCCATGTCAGTCCCCTCAATGGCTGGTGCCAAGGTAAGCGCGGATCACGTCTTCGTTCTGGCGCACCTCGTCGGGTGCGCCGTCGCCGATCTTCTTGCCGTAGTCCAGCACCACGACGCGGTCGCTGATGTCCATGACCACGCCCATGTCGTGCTCGATCAGCACGATGGTGGAGCCGAACTCGTCGTTGACATCGAGGATGAAGCGGCACATGTCCTGCTTTTCCTCCACGTTCATGCCGGCCATGGGCTCGTCCAGCAGCAGCACCTGCGGCTGCATGGCCAGGGCGCGGCCCAGGTCCACGCGCTTTTGCAGGCCGTAGGGCAACTGGCCCACGGGGGTCTTGCGGTAGGCCTGGATCTCCAGGAAGTCGATGATGTGCTCGACGAACTCGCGGTGGCGGATCTCCTCGCGCTGGGCCGGGCCCAGGCGCAGGGCCTGCATCAGGATGCCGCTTTTGATCTGCAGGTTGCGGCCGGTCATGATGTTGTCGATCACGCTCATGCCCTTGAACAGCGCCAGGTTCTGGAAGGTGCGCGCCACGCCCATCTCGGCCACCTGGCGGCTGTTCATGTGGCTGAAGGTCTTGCCCCGGAAGGTGATCGATCCCTCGGACGGCGTGTACACGCCGTTGATGCAGTTGAGCATGGAGCTCTTGCCCGCGCCGTTGGGGCCGATGATGGAGCGGATCTCGTGCTCGCGCACATCGAACGAGATGTCCGTCAGCGCCTTCACCCCGCCGAAGCGCAGGCTGATGTTCTTGATGTCGAGGATGACATCGCCGATCTTCTTGTGGGTCATGTCAGCGGCTCCGGTCAGGCCCTGGCGGTGGCAGCCACCGAATGGGTTTTGGCATCGATGATGGACAGCGTGGCGCTGACGCTGCCGGTGCGGCCGTCCTCGAACTTGACCTGGGTCTCGATGAACTGCTCACGCTTGCCTGTGTACAGCGCATCGACCAGCACGCCGTACTTGTCGGCAATGAAGCCGCGGCGCACCTTGCGCGTGCGGGTCAGCTCGTCGTCGTCGGGGTCCAGCTCCTTGTGCAGCACCAGGAAGCGTGCCACCTGCGTGTCGGCCATGCCGGCCTCGGCGGCCAGGTCGGCGTTCACCTGGGCCACGCAGTCGGCCACCATCTCCAGCACCTTGGCCTTCGATGCCAGGTCCACATAGCCGCCATAGGGCAGGCCCTGGCGCTCGGCCCAGTTGCCCACGGCCTCGTAGTCGATGTTGATGAAGGCGCAGACCTGGTCGCGGCCGTGGCCGAAGCACACGGCCTCCTTGATCTGTGGGAAGAACTTGAGCTTGTTCTCGATGTAGTTGGGCGCGAACATGGCGCCCCGGCTGGTCTTGCCCACGTCCTTGGCGCGGTCGATGATGCGCAGCTGCCCGCTGGCATCGATCACGCCGGCATCGCCCGTGTGGAACCAGCCGTCGGCATCCACCACCTCGGCCGTGGCGTCGGGGCGCTTGTAGTACTCCTTGAGCACGGACACGCCCTTGAGCAGCACCTCGCCGTTGTCGGCGATCTTCAGCTCGATGCCCGGTGCGGCCTGGCCCACGCTGCTCAGCTCCACCTGCCCGTCGCGCTGTATGCATACATAGGCGCAGGTCTCGGTCTGGCCGTAGAGCTGCTTGAGGTTGATGCCGATGGAGCGGAAGAAGCGGAACAGCTCGGGCCCGATGGCCGCACCCGCCGTATAGGCCACGCGGATGCGCGACAGGCCCATGGCGTTGCGCAGCGGCCCGTAGATGCACAGGTCGCCCAGCGCGTACTTCAGGCGGTCCAGCGTGCCCACCGTCTTGCCGTCAAGGATGTCCGAGCCCACGCGGCGCGCCACGGCCATGGCGCGGCCGTACATCCATTGCTTGAATGGCGCGGCGTCCTCCATGCGGATGGACACCGAGGTCAGCATGCCTTCGAAGATGCGCGGTGGCGCGAAGTAGTAGCTGGGGCCGATCTCGCGCAGGTCGATGGACACGGTCGAGGCCGACTCCGGGCAGTTGATGGTGAAGCCCGCCACCAGCCACTGCGCGAAGGAGAACAGGTGGTCGCCCACCCAGGCCGGAGGCAGGTAGGAGATCACGTTGTCGCCGGGGCCCAGGCGGTCCACCTGCACGCCGCCGCGTGCCGACTCGCCAAAGCTGCGGTGCGTCTGGCACACGCCCTTGGGCTTGCCGGTCGTGCCCGAGGTGTAGAGGATGACCGAGACATCGTCGGGCGACAGCGCGGCCAGCATCGCATCCCAGGCGCCCGGGTGTGCGGCATCCCACTCCTGGCCCTTTTGCAGCAGCGCCTCGGTGCTGATCAGCCCGGGCTGGTCGTAGTGGCGCAGGCCGCGCGGGTCGTCATAGATGATGTGGCCGAGGCCGGCGACGCTCTCGCGCACCTCCAGCAGCTTGTCGACCTGCTCCTGGTTCTCGGCAAAGGCGAAGTCGATCTCGGCATCCTCGATGACGAAGCGCATCTCGGCGGCCACGGCATCCTGGTACAGCGGGATCGGTACGCCGCCCAGCGCCTGCACGGCAATGAAGCCCATGTAGACATGGGGCCGGTTGTCGCTGATGAAGGCCAGATTCTGGCCGCGCGCCAGGCCCAGGGCCGCCAGGCCGCAGGCCATGTGGCGCACGGTCTCGGCGGCCTCGCTCCAGCTCCAGGTCTGCCAGATGCCGTATTCCTTCTCGCGCAGCGCCGGCGCCTGGGGGCGCTGGGCGGCATGCTGGAGCAGCAGGTGCGGGAACGTGGTCGTCATTCCATGTCCTTGGATGTTCGTGAATGGTGGCCGCATGGTGCAGATGCCCAGGCTGTGACCTACCGGCTTGGACTGCATCCTAGGACTGGCTTTGACGCCGTGGTGTCTGTTTGACGACAATCCGCGGGAAACTCATCATCGGGAAAACGCGCCGTAACAAAAGGTGCCAAAACGGTCTCATGTCCCGCTTGGGGGCTTGCGCATCCGGGAATGTGCGCGTGCCGCGGTCCTTCTGGAAATCCCGCTCACGCCAGCCACCGGGCTCGGGCAATGCTTGGGTGGTTTTGATGATTGATCCGCGCACCCTCGCCGCGACTCCATGAGCCAAGAACTGTCACTGCACCAGCGCCGCCGCGCGCCCCGGCCCGAGGAACTCGAAGGCATTCCCTGGCTGGCCGTACTCCAGCCCGCCGAGCGCGAACGGGCCCAGAAGGCGCTGGTCGTCGGCGACGCCCAGCCCGGCGACTATGTCTGCCGCACCGGCCGCGCGCCCACCTATTGGTTCGGCGTGGTCGAAGGCCTGCTCAAGATGAACACCGACGGCGCCGATGGCGCCAGCATGACCCTGGCCGGCCTGCCCCCGGGCGGCTGGTTCGGCGAAGGCACGGCCGTCAAGCGCGAGCCCTACCGCTACAACGTGCAGGCCATACGCCGCAGCGTGGTCGGCGGCCTGCCCATAGAAACCTTCCACTGGCTGCTGGACCACTCCATCGGTTTCAACCGCTTCGTCATGAGCCAGCTCAACGAGCGCCTGGGCCAATTCATCTCGGCCCGCGAAATCGACCGCCTCACCAACCCCGACCTGCGCGTGGCCCGCAGCCTGGCCGCGCTCTTTCACCCGCTGCTGTACCCGGGCGTGGGCGAGGTGCTGCGCATCACCCAGCAGGAACTGGCCTACCTGGTCGGCCTGTCGCGACAGCGCGTCAACGAGGCGCTGTCCGTGCTGCAGCGCGAAAACGCCATCGTCGTGGAGTACGGCGGCCTGCGCGTGCTTGACCTGGAAGCGCTGCGCAGCGGGCTGTTTGCGGCGGCGCGGCGGGCGGCTTGACGCCGACCACTGCCACCCACTTGCGGCCTCAGATCACGCCTTCGCCCCGCAGCCGCTCCTGCTGCTGCGCATCCAGCCCCAACGCCGCATAGATGCGTGCATTGTCCTGGCCAGTGGCCGGGCCGCTGCGGGGCGAAGGGGCCTGGCGGCCCGTGAAGCGGGGCACGGGCGCGGGGGCGGTGAGGGGGCCCAGGTCGGGGTCGGGCAGGGTGATGAAGCTGCCGCGTGCCGCGAAATGCGGGTCCTGCAGCGCGTCTTGGGCCGAGCAGACCTTGCTGAACGGAATGTCGTGCGCGGCCAGGGCGGCCGTGGCCTGGGCGCAGTCCAGGGCTGCGCACCATTGCACGATCTGCGCATCCAGCGCCTGCAGGTGGCGGATGCGCGCGGCGTTGTCCGCAAAGCGCGGGTCGGTGGCCAGGTCGGCGCGGTCCATGGCCTGGCACAGGCGCGCGAAGATGGCGTCGCCCGTGGCGACCACGGTGAGCCAGGCACCGTCGCGCGTGCGGTAGACGTTGGAGGGCGCCGTGTAGCCCGCGCACGATCCCGTGCGGCTGCGAGCCTGTCCGCCCAGCTGGAATTCGGCCGCCAGAGGGTCCAGCAGGCGCAGCATGGCTTCGGTAGCCGACAGGTCGATCTCCACGCCGCGCCGTTCGCCGGGCGGCTGCGCGTTGCGCTCGGCCAGTGCGGCCGCGATGGAGAAGGCGCCGAACAGGCCGGCCACGGCATCGCCCAGCGGGTAGTTCATGTGCTGGGGCGGGCCGCCCGCCTCGCCCGTCAGGTGGGCGAAGCCGCTCATGGCCTCGAAGATGCGCGCAAAGCCCGGCCGGCGCGCATAGGGGCCGGTCTGGCCGAAGCCTGTCAGGCGCAGCACGATGAGGCGCGGGTTGCGGGCATGCAAGGTGGCCACGTCCAGCCCCCAGCGGTCCAGCGTGCCGGTGCGGAAGTTCTCCACGAGCACGTCGAAATCCTCGATCAGTCGCAGGAACAGCGTGCGGCCCTCGGCCTTGCGCACATCCAGCGAGATGCCCTGCTTGCCCCGGTTGGCGGTTTTCCAGAACACGGCGTGGCCGTCGTGCACGGGGGCCAGGCTGCGCAGCGTGTCGCCGCCGCCGGGCAGCTCCAGCTTGACGACGTCGGCGCCCAGGTCGCCGCACAGCGTGGCCGAGAAGGGGGCGGCCAGCACCGTGGCCATGTCGAGGATGCGCACACCCTCCAGCGGATAGCCTTGGCGCTGCATCAGTTGCCTTTCAGGTCCACGTTCTTCAGCACGGGCTCCCAGGCGCGGCGGTCTTCGGCCACGCGCTTGTGGAAGTCTGCCGTCTGCGTGGGCAGCGGCGTGGCACCCAGGCGCGCCAGCTTGTCGCGCGTCTCGGGCAAGGCCATGGCCTTGGCCAGCGCCTGGTTGAGCGTGGCCACGATCTGCTGCGGCGTGCCCTTGGGCGCGGCCAGGCCCACCCACAGGCCGGTGTCCAGCCCGGCCACGCCCAGCTCGGCAAAGGTGGGAATGTCGGGCGCTGCGGGCGAGCGGCTCTTGCCGGTCTGCGCCAGGATGCGGATCTGCCCGCCCTGCATGTAGGGCAGGGTGCCGCCCAGGTTGTTGCACATCACCGGGATGTGGCCGGCCATGAGGTCGTTGACGGCCGGGGCGTTGCCCTTGTAGGGCAGGTGCTGCATCTTGGTGCCGAGCCGGTGGTTGACCATCTCGCAGACCAGGTGCGAGGGCGTGGCCGTGCCGGCCGAGCCGAAGGACAGCGTGCCGGGCCTGGCCTTGTCGGCCGCCACCAGTTCGGCCAGCGTGCGGTAGGGGGTCTTGGCGTTGACGGCGATGACGTTGGGCAGGTCCGCCACCAGGCCGATGTACTCGTAGTCGGTCAGCGGATTCCACTTGAGGTTGGCGTGCACATGGGGCAGGAAGACATTGCTCAGCCCTGCCATGAGCAGGGTGTAGCCATCGGGCGCGGCGCGGGCCACGAGTTCCGAGCCGACCAGGCTGCCTGCGCCCGGCTTGTTCTCCACCACCACCGGCTGGCCCAGGGCCTGGCCCAGTTCCACCGACAGCGCGCGGGCCACGAGGTCGGTGCTGCCGCCTGCGGGAAAGGGAACGATCACGCGCACGGGTCGATCGGGGAAAGTCGCCTGGGCCGCCTGGGCCGTCTGTGCCGCTTGGGCAGCCTGCGCGCAGGCACACAGCGCAGCCAGCAGGCCCAGGGTGGCCAGGTGCTTCGAGGTGAGGGGGTGTGTCATGGGGGCCTCCGGTGTCAGGCGCTCTCGCGCAGCATGAGCTTGGCGATGTTGAGCTGGTGGATCTGGCTGGTGCCTTCGTAGAGGCGGAACAGGCGCACGTCGCGGAAGTAGCGCTCGATGGGGCTGAAGTCGGCCACATAGCCTGCGCCGCCGAACATCTGCACCGCGCGGTCGGCCACGCGGCCGCACATCTCGGAGGCGAAGTACTTGCACATGGAGGCGGACAGCGCCACGTCCTCGCCCCGGTCGCGGGCGCGGGCGGCCTCCAGGATCATGGATTGCGCCGCGAAGATCTCGGTGCGGCTGTCGGCCAGCATGGCCTGCACCAGCTGGAAGTTCGCCACCGGTTGGCCGAACTGCTCGCGCTGGCGCACATGGGCCAGCGCCAGGTCCAGCATGCGGATCGCCGGCCCCGTGCACAGCGCTGCCAGGTGCAGGCGCTGCTTGTTGAGCACCTTCATCACGGTCTTGAAGCCCTGGCCCTCGCGCCCGCCGATGATCTGGTCGGCCGGCACGCGGCAGTCCTGGAAATGCACGTCGGACACGGGCGAGCCCGCCTGGCCCATCTTGCGATAGGGCTGGCCCGTCACCAGGCCCGGCGAGCGCTCCACGAAGAAGGCCGTCAACCCCTCGCTGCCCGTGCTGCCTTCGCCGGTGCGGGCGATGACGGTGAACACATCGGCCAGCGGCGCATTGGTGATGAAGCGCTTGCTGCCGTTGAGCACGTAGTGGTCGCCGTCGCGGCGCGCCGTGGTCTGGATGTTGCTCGCCTCCGAGCCCGCGTCCGGCTCGGTCAGCGCCAGGCAACCCGTGAGCTCGCCGCGCGCCATGCGCGGCAGCCAGCGCTGCTTTTGCGCCTCGGTGCCGTCGGCCACCAGGGCTTCCGAGCCAATGCCGGTGTTGGTGCCCACGCGGGCCCGCAGCGCCACCGAGGCCTGGGACAGCTCGAAGGCGCAGCGCACCAGCTCCTCGGTGCTCAGGCCCAGGCCGCCGTAGGCCTGGGGAATGCTCCAGCCGAAATAGCCCTTGTCGCGCAGCTCCTGGACCACGGCGGGCGGAATGCTGTCGTCGCGCTCGATCTGCTCTTCGAGCGGATGCCAGCGGTGGCGCACGAAATGGCGGATGTCTGCAATCAACGCCTGCAGGCGGGCGTCGGCGGGATGGGGGGTGGGGGCTTGGCTCATGGGCCGCACTGTAGGAAGCGCGGGCACCAGGGCTGCAATGCAGTTTCAAATATTGAAATGCAGTTGCGGCTTTGCGGCGGTGGTCCGCACAATCGCCACGTGCCCCACACCCCCATTGCCCACCAACCCAGGGACTCGCAGGATGTCTGCCGCATCCGCGAGCAGGACCCGTATTTCGCTGGCACGCTGGCCAAGGGGCTGATGATTCTCCAGTGCTTCGTCAGCGACCCGCGCCCGCATGCCAACAGCGAGCTGGCCCGCCGCCTGGGCCTGCCGCGCCCCACTGTGTCCAGGCTGTGCCGCAGCCTGCAGACCATGGGCTACCTGGACCATGACGAGCGGCTGGACCGCTACTTCGTCGGCCCGGCCGCTGTCGCCCTGGGCTACCCCTATGTGATCAATACGCCCTTGCTCGGCCCGCTGCGCCTGCCCATGCAGGCGCTGGCCGACCGTGTGAAGGGGGCGGTGTCGGTGGGCGTGGTCATGGACCTGGATGTGGTCTATCTGGATACCTGCGCCTGGGAGGGCGGCACGCTCAAGCGACCCGGCGTGGGCGCCGTGCGCGGCGTGCTGGAAACGGCCATGGGCCGGGCAGGGCTGGCCCAGCTCGATGCCGGGGAACTGCAGCGCTTCCTGGACCGCGTGCGCAGCCAGCGGCCCGAGGAATATGCGCGCTGCATGGACAACGCCAGCGAAAGCCTGGCGCACTATGCCGCCCGGGGCTTCGCGGTCAACATGGGCGACTCCGGCCTGGGCGTGTGCGCCGTGGGTGCGGCCTCGCGCATCCGCTACGGGTCGCGCCGCCTGCTGTTCAACTGCGCCGTGCCGGGCCTGCGCATGCCGGCCCGCACGCTGATCCGGGATGTGGGCCCCCAGTTGGCGCAGTTGGTGGCCCTGTGCGACCGGCTGCCCGTGGACCGCTGATCTGCGGGCCTGGCGCTTCAGAAAGCGGCCAGCACGATGCCGATGGCCAGCAGCACGCCGAAGGAGATCCAGCCGTTCTTCTGGTCCAGGCCGCCGATCTGGCGCAGCGCCTCTTCGCGCGCAGCGCCCACCAGGCCCCTCTGGTTGATCTGCTGTATGCGCGTGACCAGCCATTGCAGGTAGGTGCGCTTGACCGTGAACGAGATGGCCACCGCGATGCCGAGCACGCGCCCGGCGCCGCCCGTGCCGGGCATCAGCAGATTGATGATCAACAGGGTGATGAAGGCCACCACGGCATAGGCGTAGACGCGGCGCGCAATGGCCCAGGAAACGCCCATGAAGGGAATGGCGGTCCAGCAGGGACTCATGGATGCGAAAAAGCCCTTTTTCCCGCTGACCATGCGCTCCCACAGTGGCCGGTATTTTTCAGCATTCGGGCCGATGGCGGTCTCCATATCGGACCACTCGATTCCAGTCAAGTCCGGCTTGGTGATAAGCAGCGCCTTGAATTGTTCTTTCAATGGAGTGGAATTCGATAGGTTGGGTGTATCGCTCATGGTTTTCCTTGTTGAATGAGGCGGGAGTCCGGGCGGGATGGTCTGGATACCGCAGCAGGCGCTGCGCGAAGGGCTGTTGTCTCGAAAGAGCCCCCCGTTTCTGGACGGGCGCCATTCTATGGGGAGATGTATGGGCAATGGCAAGCCCAATGGGTTGATTTGCAATCGCCAATGAATGAAATCGCCCAAATAAAATACAGTTTTTTACATATCGCATGCCGTGCATTGGAAGATCCCAATCGGCCGGATTGAAGATGTTTTGCCGATGTGATTCGCTTCTTGTCGATTTTTCATTGAGGATTCATCCGGTTGTGCATATCGCGCCGGATACAGCGATCGGGATGGGCCGGCCGCCGGGCGCATTGCATGGGCATGAATGAGTGGTGCGGAACATGGCGAGCCCGCCGGGGCGCAGGACCGGGCGGCGGGGCTGGCAAGGGGGCCCTGGCGGCCTGCCCGCAGGCCGCCCGATAGTCGCCCGATAGCCGAGCGCAATGCCCGTATTGGCCGCAGGGCGCAGCCGCTGCGGGCCTTGCCGCGCGACAATGGCGGTCTAATGTCATCCCCTACTTCTTCCAAACCGTCCCGGCCCGGCGCCGACGAGGCGGCAGCGCCCTCCGCGCGCCCTGTGCTGCGCCGCCCCGAAAAGCCACAGGCCGAGCCGGCTGGCGATGCCCGCCGCCCTTCGGGTGGCGCGGGCAAATCTGCGGGCGCACGCGGCGGCCCGCGCAGTGACCGCAACGACCGCAATGAACGTGGCGGCGACCGTGGCGGCCGCAATGATCGTTACGAGCGCTCCGACCGCCGTGATGGCCCCCCTCGCGGCGATGCCCGCGGTGGGGCACCCCGAGGCGATGCCCGCGGTGCAGCACCCCGCGACGACGCCCGTGACCAGCGCCCGCGCAGCAGCGGTTTCGGCCGTGCCGAGGACCTGGACCGTTCCCAGCCGCGTGGCGACTGGCGCGAACAGGGCGGCGGCGAAAACCGTGCCCCGCGCGAGCAGCGCGACATGCGCGATGCCCGTGATACGCGCGATGCCCGCCCCCCGCGCCCGCCCCGCCCGGACGATCGCCGCGACCGGCCCTATGGCCAGCGCGATGAGCGTCCGCGTGATGGTCAGCGCGATGGCCAGCGTGACGGCCAGCGCGACGGTCCCCGTGACGGCCCGCGTGAAGGTGGTTTCCGCGACCGTCCCCGCGACGACGCTCGCGGCCCCCGCCGTGACGATGCGCGCGGACCGCGCCGCGACGACGCCCGTGGTCCCCGCCGTGATGACGCCCGTGGCCCGCGCCGCGACGAGGCGCCCCAGGCCGAGCCCGCCTACCGTCCGCTCAGCGGCATCCGCACCTACCGTCCCGCCGACGGTGGCGCCAGCCGCGAAATCCCCGTCAAGCGTGCTCCCGAGCCGTTGCAGGAGCAGGTTCCCGGTGGCGTGCGCATCAACAAGCGCCTGGCCGACATGGGCCTGTGCTCGCGCCGCGAGGCCGACGAGTGGGTGGACAAGGGCTGGGTCCGCGTCAACGGCGAACTCGCCGTGATGGGCCAGAACGTGGTGGCGGCTGACCGCATCACCGTCGAGCGCGAGGCGCGCGAGCGCCAGGACCAGCAGGTCACCATCCTGATCCACAAGCCCATGGGCTATGTCAGCGGCCAGGCCGAGGACGGGCACGAGCCCGCCGTGGTCCTGGTCACGCCCCAGAACCACTGGAACCAGGACACCAGCCGCACGCGCTTCAACTTCGCGCAGCTCAAGGGCCTGGCGCCCTGCGGCCGGCTGGACATCGACTCCGTGGGCCTGCTGGTCATGACCCAGGACGGCCGCGTGGCGCGCCAGATCATTGGCGAAGACTCGGAGATGGACAAGGAGTACCTGGTGCGCGTGACCTACGGCGACCGCGACATCGACGTGCAATCCGTGTTCCCGGCCGAACAGCTGGCACGCCTGTGCCATGGCCTGTCGCTGGACGGCGAGGCACTCAAGCCCGCCAAGGTGGACTGGCAGAACCCCGAGCAGCTGCGCTTTGTGCTGACCGAAGGCAAGAAGCGCCAGATCCGCCGCATGTGCGAACTGGTGGGCCTGCGCGTGGTGGGCCTCAAGCGCATCCGCATCGGCCGCGTGACGCTGGGCAACCTGCCTGTGGGCCAGTGGCGCTACCTGGGTGCACACGAGAATTTTTAGCACCCCCTGAGCGGCTGCGCCGCTTCCCCCTCTCTCGCTTCGCGGGAGGGGGACGGCACCCTCGGTGCGGGACGGCCCTTCCTCGGTGCCCCTGATTTGGGCAGCGACGGTTTTGAGCTCGTGTTTAGAATGCGAACCATTCTCAAACGAGCTTCAGCGCTGCGGCACGCCAGTCCGGGGCGCGTCCGTCTTTTCATGCGCGCACCGGCCGATCCCGTACACACCCTCTATGTCGAACACCACGGCTGGCTGCAAGGCTGGCTGCGCCGCAAGCTGGGCAATGTGTTCGAGGCTTCCGATATCGCGCACGACACTTTCGTCAACGTGATCACCTCGGGCATGGCCGGCCGCATCGAGCAGCCGCGCCCCTTTCTGGCCACCGTGGCCCGCCATCTTGTGATCCGCCAGCACCGGCGCCGGCTGCTGGAGCGCGCCTATCTCGACACCCTGGCCCTGTTGCCCGCTGAACTTGCCCCTTCGCCCGAAGAGCGGCTGATCGCCCTCGAATCGCTGCAGGCCGTGGACCAGGCGCTGGACGCGCTGGCGCCCAAGGTGCGCGAGGCCTTCCTGCTGGCCCACCTCGAAGGCCTGAGCTATGCGGACATCGCCACGCGCCTGGGCGTGTCCATGACCAGCGTCAAGCGCTACCTGGCCCAGGGCTATGAGCGCTGCTTCGTGCTGGCGCTGTCCTGATGGCGCCGGTGCCTCCTTCCGATCCTCGGCGCCTGTCCAGCGCCGCGCCGCTACCCGGCAGCAGTATCCAGGCGCCCCAGGCGCTGGGCCGGCCCTTGCCGGCCGGCGTGGCGCGGGCGGCGGCCGGCTGGTTTGCGCTGCTGCAATCGGGCCAGGCCTCGGCCGCCGACCGGGCGCGCTGGCAGCGCTGGCTCGATGAAGACGCCGACCATGGCCGCGCCTGGGCCCATCTGCAGGCCGTCACGGGCGCGCTGACGGGGCTCAACGCCGGTGGCGCGGGCTATCGCAGCCTGTCCGCCGCTCCCCGGGCTGCGCGGCGGCGCCTGCTGGGCCTGTTTGCGGGCCTGGGCACGGCGGCGGGCGCGGGCTGGCTGGCCAGCCGCACGCCGCAGTGGCAGCAGATGGCGGCCGACTACGCCTCGGGCACGCAGCGCCGCCGCTGGACCCTGCCCGACGGCACGGACATGCTGCTGGGCCCCGGCAGCGCCGTGGCCTTGCAGTTCGACGGCAGCGAACGCCGGCTGCGCCTGCTGGCCGGCGAGGCGCTGTTCACCACCGGCCATCCCGCAGGTGCGCTGGGCGATCTGCCCTTTGTGGTGGAGACCGTCCACGGCCGCGTGCGCGCCCTGGGCACGCGCTTCATGGTGCGCAGCAGCCATGCAGGTGCGCGCGTGGCGGTGTTCGAGCGCGCCGTGGAACTGCGCACGGCCGGTACAGGCGCATCCGCACTGCGTCTGCAGGCGGGCGAGGCCATGGACTTCACGCGCACGGGCTGGAGCACGGTGCAGCCGGCCGGCCCTGCGGACGACGCCTGGAGCCGGGGCCAATTGTGGGTGGACAACCAGCGCCTGGACGACTTCCTGGCCGAGCTCAACCGCTACCGCCCCGGCTGGCTGCACGCCGATCCGGCCGTGGCCGGGCTGCGGTTCTCGGGCGTGTTCCCGCTGGACGAAGGCGGCATCGATGGCACGGACGCCGTGCTGGTCATGCTGCCCGGTGCGCTGCCCGTGCAACTGCGCTGGCGCACGCGCTGGTGGGTGGTGGTGGAGCCTGTGCAGGCGCGCGGCTGAGGCTTTTTCTTCCTTTTCGCTTTTTTTTCGCCGGGGGTGACCCGATTTCCCGCGCCGCGCTTCCTTGTTTCCGAGAGCTTTGATTTTCGACATCGGAACACAGGGAGAACCCAGGACCATGCAACCCCTTTTCATGCCCCGCCCCGCGCTGGCGCTGGCCATCGCGCTCATGCCCGCCGCCGTGCTGGCCCAGGCCCAGCGCAGCTATGACGTCGCTGCCGGCCCGCTGGATGCCGCCTTGCGCAGCACGGCCGCCCAGGCCGGCGTGGCCCTGATCTTCACGGCCGATCAGACGGCCGGGCAGCGCAGCGCGGGACTGCGCGGCAGCTACACGGTGGAGGCTGCCTTCGAGGCCCTGCTGGCCGGCACCGCCTGGCAGGCCGTGCGCCAGGCCAGCGGCGCCTATGCGCTGCGGCGGGTGGAGCAGGTGGTGCCCGCTGCCGCTGCAGGCGCCACGCTGGCCACGGTCAACGTGACGGCCGCTGCCGAGCGCAGCGCGGTCTCCGAAGGCACGGGCTCCTACGCCACGCGCCAGTCCAGCACGGCCACACGGCTGGGCCTGTCGCAGCGCGAGACGCCGCAGTCCGTCAGCGTGGTCACGCGCCAGCTCATGGACGACCAGGGCCTGACCAGCCTGCCGGAGGTGCTGGAGAAGACGCCCGGCATTACCGTGGGCCGCAACGACAGCGAGCGCACCACCTTCTACTCGCGCGGCTATGCCATCGAGAATTTCCAGTTCGACGGCGTGCCCAACACCATGGACTCGGCCAACCAGTACACCACCTCGCTGGCCGACAGCGCCATCTATGACCGCGTGGAGGTGGTCAAGGGCGCCACAGGCCTGCTCACGGGCGCGGGCTATCCGTCGGCCGTGGTCAACCTGGTGCGCAAGCGGCCCACCAAGACCTTCCAGGCCTCGGCCGAGGCGGCCATCGGCAGCCATGACCGGTTGCGCGGCGTGGGCGACATCTCCGCTCCCCTGACAGAGGATGGCCGCGTGCGCGCCCGCGTGGTGGCCGTGGCGCAGAACGCCAAGTCCCATGTGGACGACTACAGCCGCAACGTGCGCAGCCTGTACGGCATCATCGAGGCCGACCTGGGTCCGGGCACGGTGGCCAGCCTGGGCATTGACCACATGCAGACGCGCGCCAACGGGGCCAGCTTCGGCCACATCCCGCTGTTCTTCAAGGATGGCAGCCGCACGCATTTCCCCACCTCGCTGAACCCTGCGGCGCGCTGGTCCTACTGGGACAACGACAGCACCAACCTGTTTGCCGAACTCAAGCACAGCTTCGGCAATGGCTGGAAGGCGGACCTGTCGGCCAGCCGGCTGCGCCAGTCGCGCGACGTGGAGGTCGGCGTGGCCGCCCACGGCATGGTGGACCCGGTCAGCGGCCTGGGCATCAACATGCTGTCCAACAAGATTCCCACCGATGCCACCACGCAGGCCGTGAATGCGGCGCTGTCCGGGCCGTTGCAGCTGTTCGGGCGCGAGCATGAGCTGTCGTTCGGCGCCAGCTGGTCGCGCCAGCGTCGGCATGCGCCCGGCTACAGCAACGCCTACGGCCCCGTGGGCAACTACTTCGAGTGGGACGGCCAGGTGCCGCGGCCCGATTTCCAGCTGCGTGACCACCGCATGACGCGCATCGTGGAAAAGGGCGTCTTCGGCGCCGCGCGCCTGCGGCCCACGGACGACCTGTCGGTGATCCTGGGTGCGCGCGTGAGCTGGTACGACATGCTGGACGACACCACGGGCCTGGACGGCAGCTACGGCGTGAACAACGCGCTGCGCGTGGCGCACAAGACCGTGCCCTATGCAGGCGTGGTCTATGACCTGAGCCGCCAGCTGTCGCTGTACGCCAGCCAGACCGATATCTTCAATCCGCAGACCTACTACAAGGACGCAGCCGGCAGCCCGCTGCCACCGCTTACGGGCCGCAGCCGCGAAGTGGGCGTGAAGGGCGAGTTCCTGGACGGCCGGCTCAACGCCTCGCTGGCGCTGTTCCACATCCAGCAACGCAATGCCGCGCAGTACGTCAGCGCCAATCCGGAAACCGGGGAAGAGGTCTATGCGGCCATCGACGGCGTGACCAGCAAAGGCGTGGAGATGGAGGTGTCGGGCAGCATCACGCCGGCCTGGAATATCTACGGCGGCTACACCTACCGTACCTCGCGCGCGCCGGCCCAGCCCGATGTGATCCTCAGCGCCGTCAACACCAACCAGCCGCGCCACCTGTTCAAGCTCAGCACCAGCTACCGGCTGGGCTCGCAATGGACCGTGGGCGGGTGGCTGGCCTGGCAGAGCCTGACCTACTACCAGCAATCCTCCGCCCCCTATGCACGCGCCGACCAGCGCGCCTATGCGCTGGTCGGCCTGATGGCGCGCTACGACGTGGACCGCCAGTGGTCGGTGACGCTGAACGTCAACAACCTGTTCGACAAGACCTATATGCCGGGCCTGGGCTCCTATGGCACGGGCGTGTATGGCGATCCGCGCAATGTGCTGCTGACTGCGCGGTACAGGTTCTGATGCGGCTCCCGGACCGCTCTGTCGTCAGGCCTGCGACCACATCCGCAACAGGTTGTGGTACGTGCCGGACAGCGCGGAAAGAGCGGGGTCGCCCGGGTGGCGCACCGTCAGTTGCTGGATCTGCTGGTCCAGGTCGAACAGGATGCGGCGCTTCTCGTCCGAGGCCACGAGGCTGTGCGTCCAGAAGAAGCTGGCGTAGCGCGTGCCGCGCGTGACGGGGTTGACGCGGTGCAGGCTGGTGCCGGGGTAGACGATGGCGTCGCCTGCGGCCAGCTTCACGCTCTGGTGGCCGAAGGTGTCTTCCACGATCAGCTCGCCGCCTTCGTACTCGTCGGGCTCGCTGAAGAACACGGTGGTGGAGACATCGCTGCGCACCTTGATGGCCGTGCCGGGGATGGTGAAGATGGCGTTGTCTATATGGTTGCCGTAGGTGCCGCCGCCCTCGTAGCGGTTGAAGCGCGGCGGCAGCACCTTCAGCGGCAGGGTGGCCGACATGAACAGCGCGCTGGCCCCCAGCTTGTCGAGGATGAGGTTGCCTATCGCCTGGCCTGCCTGGCTGTCCAGCGGCAGCTGCAGGTTGGCCTTGACCTGGGCTGCCAGAGGGCCGGCCGTGGCGCGGCCGTCCTGCCACGGGGCCTGCTCCAGCGCCTGGCGGCACTGGCGCACTTCGTCGGGGCTGAGCAGGGCGGGTATGCGGAGCATCATGGCAGGCGGTCCTCAGGGGGAATCAATGAGTGTCCCGCAAAAAAGCCCCGCAGGCGGCGATGGCCTGCGGGGCTTTGCGGTGATCTGCGCAGCGTCAAGCCGCTGCGCGGTCGCCCGGGGCGATCAGCAGATCAGTACGTCCACTTGAGCGAGGCCACGGCCGAGCGGCCTGCGGCCATGGTCGCGTAGTGGGGCGAGCGGATGCCGCTGTAGTAGACCTTGTCGCCCAGGTTGTACAGGTTCAGCTGCACGGTCAGGTTGCGGTCGATCTGGTAGGCCACCATGGCGTCGTAGCGCGCATAGCCGCTGGCACCCTTGGTGACGATGCCGCCATCCACGGTGGACAGGATGTAGCTCTGGTTCACACTGCTCTGGGCGTAGATGCCCAGGCCCACGGTCAGCTTTGCCATGGGCTTGTAGCTGGTCCACAGGCTGAAGCTGTGCTTGGGCGTGTTGGGGAAGGGCTGGCCATTGGCCACGCTGCCCGCGCCTGCGTTCTTCTGCTCGCTGTCCATGTAGGTGTAGCCGCCGAAGACGCTCAGGCCCGGCAGCACGCTGCCCGTGAAGCCCAGTTCCACGCCGTTGACCACCTTGTTGCCGCCCATGTAGGTGACGCCGTTTTCGGTGATGCGCGCATTGGTCACGTCGTTGCGGAACAGCGCGGCGGTCAGCGCCAGGCGCTTTTCCATCAGGTCCCACTTGGTGCCCAGCTCGAGCGAGCGGGTCTTCTCGGGAGCGAGGTTGGCCAGCTGGTCGGTGGAGATGCCCAGGTCCTCGTTGCCGTTGCCCAGCATGGAGCCGCCGGGGCGCGAGGAGGTTCCGATGCTGGCGTAGATGCTGCCGTTGGTGGCCGGCTTGTAGACCAGGCCCAGCTGGTAGTTGAACAATGTGTCCGAACGGCTCAGGTCATAGGCCGGCGTGGTGCGGCCGGCGGGGCCGGAGGAGCTGATCTTGTAGTGGTCCATGCGCAGGCCGGCATTGAGCAACCACTGGTCGTTGAACTTCAGCGTGTCGAAGCCGTACAGCGCCACGGTGTCGATCTGGTTGTGGCTGGGGTCGCCCAGCGTCACGGGCAGGTTCCACAGCGGGCTGCTGTCGGGGGTGTTCAGCGAGGCGCACCACAGGCTGGCGGCCGTACAGGTGGTGTTGGTGGTCTGCAGCGCGGCGGTGCGGGACTCGGCCTTTTCCTTGGACAGTTCCAGGCCGAACGAGTAGCTGTGGCCCACGCTGCCGGTCTGGGCCTTGCCCGTGAATTCCGAGAGGTTCTGCAGCGTCTTGATGTCGGCCACGCGTGCATTGCCGCGGCGGAACACATAGCCGTTGACGACATTGCCCTTGCTGTCGTCGGGCTGGGTCCACAGGTAGTCCTGTTCGGTCTTGCTGTAGCGCAGGCTGTTGCGGAACTTCTGGGTGTCGGTGAACTTGTGCTCCACGGTGGCCGTGAACAGGTCGCTCTTTTCCTTTTCGTAGTCGCGGCTGGTCAGGCCGTACCAGTTGTCGCGGTTGTTGCCGTAGGTGGGACGCACCACGCTGCCGCCGCGTAGGCCGGCCGCAGCCGTGCTGCTGTACAGGTAGGGCACGCCGCCATCGGGAATGTTGTCGGTCTGCAGGTGCTGCCAGGACAGCGAGACCTCCGTGGGCGTGCCCATGCCGAAGGTCACCGTGGGTGCAATGCCCCAGCGCTTGTTCTCGGGGCCGCTGCGGCCGGGAACGTCGGCGTCGTGCACCATGGCGTTCAGGCGCAGGCCCACGCCTTCGCCCAGCACGCGGTTGGCGTCGATGGTGGCGCGCCGGTAGCTGTCCGTGCCCAGGCCCACGTCGCCGCTGATGAAGTTCTCGTTCCTGGCCTTCTTGGTCACCAGGTTGATGGAGCCGCCCGCGCCGCCACGGCCTGCATAGGCCGAATCGGCGCCCTTGATGACTTCCACCGCTTCCAGGTTGAACACCTCGCGCGTGCCGGCCGCAATGTCGCGCATGCCGTCCACGAAGGTGCTGGCCTGGGCATCCATGCCGCGGATGAAGGGCTGGTCACCCGAGGGGTTGCCGCCTTCGCCGTTGCCGAAGGTGATGCCGGGCGTGGACCGCAGGGCTTCCTGCAGGCTGGTCGCGCCGGTCTGCTTGATGATTTCCTCGTTGATGACCTGCACCGTCTTGGGCGTGTCCACCAGCGGGGCCGTGAACTTGGCCGAGGAGGCGTTGTCGGTCTTGACGGGCGCTTCGGTCGAAGACGTCACGTTCACGGTGCCCAGCGTGGTGCTGGCCTGCGCAAAGGCCGGGGTGCCAGCAAGGCACAGGGCTGCGGCAAGGGCCAGCTGGGTGAGGTTCGCGGGGGGAGGATTTGTTGGATTTTGCTCATGTTCACTCCGATGAAAGCCCGCGGATTGTTATTGCGAATCACTAGTGTTCGGTTTCTGCTTCGTAAAGTTGGCCGGTTTGTGCCGGGTGAAAGTCATTCGCGTTGCCGCCATGCAACAAACGAAAACCGTGTTTCACCAAAGATTCAATGAAAAAAGCGGCTGTCGCCAGCCGCTTGAGTCTGCTGCGGGGCGCCTGCCGCGCCCGTCCCTGGCCTTATTCGTTGGCCGGGTTGGCCAGCAGGGCCTTGTAGATCACGGCGCCGATCAGCGCACCCACGATGGGGGCCACCCAGAACAGCCACAGTTGCGAGATCGCGATCTCGGGACCGAACAGGGCCGGGCCCGTGCTGCGCGCGGGATTGACCGAGGTATTGGTCACGGGAATCGAGATCAGGTGGATCAGCGTCAGGCACAGGCCGATGGCCAGCCCGCCAAAGCCGGCTGCCGCGCGCTTGGCCGTGGCGCCCAGGATGACCAGGATGAAGAAGGCCGTCATCACCACCTCGGTGACCAGGGCTGCCGTCATGCCGTAGCCGCCCGGCGAATGCGCGCCGTAGCCGTTGGTGGCAAAGCCGCCGATGTCGGCACCGGCCTTGCCCGTGGCGATCACATAGAGGATGGCCGCGCCCGTGATGGCGCCCAGCACCTGAGAGACGATGTAGCCCGGCAGTTCGCTCCAGGCAAAGCGCCCGCCCATGGCCAGACCCACGGAGACGGCCGGGTTGAAGTGCCCGCCCGAGATGGGCCCGAAGGCATAGGCGCCCGTGAGCACCGTTAGGCCGAAGGCCAGCGAGACGCCGACCAGGCCGATGCCCACCTGCGGGAAGGCGGCGGCCAGCACGGCCGCACCGCAGCCGCCCAGGGTCAGCCACAGGGTTCCGAGGAATTCTGCGGACCATTTTTGAACAGAGCTGTGCATGGAAAATCTCCTGAAGCAGGCCCGCCATTGCGCCCGGGCCCTGCGCGCACCGTCCGCCGCACAGCGGAAAGTGGCGCAGTTATAGCCCTGCGCCAGCCCCGCCGTGAGGGCGAAAAAGTGAACAATCGTCCAGAGCCTGCGCCGCCACAGGGGCGGCGGGGTCTTGATAATGCGCTCGCCGGCCCGAGATGAGGGCTGATTTTTTCCCTGTTGTGAACCCATAGGACATAGGACACTGTCTGCATGAGCAAGCAAACCCATTCTTTTCAGGCCGAAGTTGCACAACTGCTGCACCTGGTCACGCATTCGCTGTACTCCAACCCCGAGATCTTCCTGCGCGAGCTGGTTTCCAACGCCTCCGACGCCTGCGACAAGCTGCGCTTCGAGGCGCTCAACGATGCCTCCCTCTATGAGGACCAGCCCAACCTGGAAGTGCGCGTGTCCTTCGACGCCGCTGCCAAGACGCTGACCATTGCCGACACCGGCATCGGCATGAGCGAGCAGGAAGCCATCGACAACCTGGGCACCATCGCCAAGAGCGGCACCAAGGCCTTCATGGACAAGCTGTCGGGCGACCAGAAGTCGGACTCGCAGCTGATCGGCCAGTTCGGCGTGGGCTTTTACTCTGGCTACATCGTGGCCGACAAGATCACCGTGGAAACACGCCGCGCGGGCCTGCCGGCCTCCGAAGGCGTGCGCTGGACCAGCGGCGGCACGGGCGAGTTCGAGGTCGAGCAGATCGAGCGCCCCCAGCGCGGCACCAGCATCACGCTGCACCTGCGCCCCGAGGCCGAGGAGTTCCTCAACGCCTGGAAGATCAAGCAGGTCATCGGCAAGTACTCCGACCACATCAGCCTGCCCATCCTCATGGAAAAAGAGGAGTGGAAGGACGGCGAGAACGACCAGCCCGGCACCATGGAGAAGACGGGCGAGTGGGAGACCATCAACAAGGCCAGCGCGCTGTGGACGCGTCCCAAGAAGGACATCACGGCCGAGCAGTACCAGGACTTCTACAAGGCCATCAGCCACGACTTCGAGAACCCGCTGACCTGGAGCCACAACCGCGTCGAAGGCAACACCGAGTACACGCAGCTGCTGTTCATCCCGGCCAAGGCGCCGTTCGACCTCTACAACCGCGACAAGAAGGCCGGCGTCAAGCTCTACGTCAAGCGCGTCTTCATCATGGATGACGCCGAGGCGCTGATGCCCGGCTACCTGCGCTTCGTCAAGGGCGTGATCGACTCGGCCGACCTGCCGCTGAACGTCAGCCGCGAGCTGCTGCAGGAAAGCCGCGACGTGCGCCTGATCCGCGACGGCTCGACCAAGCGCGTGCTGTCCATGCTGGAAGACCTGGCCAAGCACGATCGCCACGACGCTGCCGCTGACGCGGCGGCCGACGGCGTCACCGACGTGGTCAGCGAAGAGGACAAGGCCAAGGAAGGCAAGTACAGCCAGTTCTACGCCGAGTTCGGCCCCGTGCTCAAGGAAGGCCTGGGCGAGGACTTTGCCAACAAGGAACGCATCGCCAAGCTGCTGCGCTTTTCCTCCACCAGCCAGGACGAGGCCATCGTCTCGCTGGCCGACTACAAGGCCCGCATGAAGGAAGGCCAGGACGCGATCTACTACATCACGGCCGACTCCCTGACCGCAGCCCGCAACAGCCCGCAGCTCGAAGTCTTCCGCAAGAAGGGCATCGAAGTGCTGCTGATGGCCGACCGCGTGGACGAATGGGCCATGGGCTACCTGACCGAATTCGACGGCACGCCGCTGCAGTCCGTGGCCAAGGGCGCCGTGGACCTGGGCAAGCTGCAGGACGAAGAGGAAAAGAAGGCCGCCGAGGAAGCAGCCGAGACCTTCAAGCCCCTGCTGGCCAAGCTCAAGGAAGCGCTCAAGGACAAGGCCGAGGACGTGCGCGTGACCACGCGCCTGGTGGACTCGCCCGCCTGCCTGGTGGTGCAGGACGGCGGCATGAGCCTGCAGCTGGCGCGCCTGCTCAAGCAGGCCGGCCAGCAGGCGCCGGACGCCCGCCCCGTGCTGGAGGTCAACCCCGAGCATCCGCTGGTCAAGAAGCTGGACGGATCGGTGCATTTCCATGACCTGGCCAACATCCTTTTCGACCAGGCCGTGCTGGCCGAAGGCGGCATGCCCGAGGACCCGGCCGCCTACGTCAAGCGCGTGAACGCTCTTCTCGCGTGAGTTCCTCACAAGGATCGCCCAGGCGCATTCCATAGGCCTCAGTGCCTGCTCACTGTCGTGCCAGCGCACGGCAGACAAGCCTTCCAAGCCGGTGCCAGCCAAGCTGCCACCGGCTTTTTCACGTCTGCAATCCGTGAGGAAAACCGGTAGTCGTCGGTGGACTCACGGAAAACTCACAAATTCCTCTAAATACTCACTTTTGTCAAAAATTCCAGATCATATTTACTTTTGGTAATAAAGAACCATCATGCCTCCCTTTGGTGCGTCCGGTTGTCGGCTTTTTGACAGAGCTGTTCCAGCCGGGCACCCCGTGCGTCCGTGCCTGCGGCATTCGGCGCTGTCAACGAAGCAAAAGAGAGGTTTGTATGGCTTTCACGAGAAAGGGCTGGCTGGCGCGTGCGCTGCTGTCCGGCGGCTTGCTGGCAACAGCGGCTGCCGTGGCGGCGCCGGCCGATACCGACATCCTGGTCAACCAGGATGGTCTCTATGACGGACAGGACGCATCGGCAGGGCCTGCCGGTGGCACCTTCACCTATGTGGCCAAGGTCAGGCACAACAACATCGGTCCCGACGCCGTAGGCGTCACCCTGACCGAGGTGCTGCCCGTGGGCGCCGTGTTCCAGGGCTACAGCAGCAGCCCGGGCGGCATCACCTGCACGGCACCGGCTGCCGGCACGGTGCTCACCGCAGGCAACAACACGCTGGTCTGCAACATCGGCAACCTGGCGCCCGCCGACGGCTTCAAGTCCGTGGGCTTCGAGGTCATCCTGCCGACCGTCGGCACCAACTGGCGCGCCGTGGCCAGCGCGCGCATGGCCTCGCCCGACTACGACAACGACCAGAACAACACGCAGCTCGATCGCAACTTCACCACCACCGAGGCCGCCGATCTGGCCATCGCGATGGCGGCTCCCGCCAGCGTCGCCAACGGCGGCGCCTTCCAGTACACCATCGACGTGCAGAACAAGGGCCCATCCGAGGTGCCCGCCGGTGGCCGTACCGTGGTGCGTTTCCCCGTGCCCAACGGCGCCGTGGTCACGGGCGTGCCCTCAGGCAGCGGCTGGAGCTGCACGCCGGCCTCGGGCTATCCGCTGATCTCGGGCGAACTCAGCTGCACGCGCAGCGGCCCCGTGCTGCCGGGCGCCGTGCTGCCTTCCATCTCCGTGCCGGCCATCGCCAACATGAGCGGCACCATTGCCGGCGCTGCCAGCGTCAAGGGCTACACGGACGCCAGCACCGAGATGCCTGACGGCCAGTCCGGCAACAACACCGCCAGCGCCGCCGTGGTCTCCAGCGGCAGCGAGTTCGTGGATGTCTCGCTGCGCAAGCAGGTGGCGCCCACGGTGCTGGATGCGCTGCAGGCGACCGAGGTCACCTACACGCTGCAGCCGCGCCGCGAAGGCGGCTCGCTCGTGCCGCGCGATCTCACCATCACCGACACGTTGCCGGCCGGCGTGACCTTCACGGGCTTCGACGGCAGCACGGCGCCCTGGAACTGCGGCCACAACAGCGGCACCATCACCTGCACCCACGCGGGCGAGTACCCGGTGGCCGGCTACGCCAACATGCAGGCCATCCGCTTCAAGGCCAGCGTGGCTGCGGGTGGAACGCCGGGTGCGCAACTGGTCAACCAGGGCGTGATCGGGGTTCCACCCGAACTCAACGAGCCCAACAAGACCAACAACACCGATAGCGCGGCGGTGAGCTTCAGCAACGATGCGCGGCTGCGCCTCGTCAAGGCCGGCCCCAGCCGCCCGGTGCTGGCGGGTGAGGAGTTCCAGTACACGATCACGGTGACCAACAACGGTCCCATGCCTGTGCTGCCGAATCAGCTGATCACCGTATCCGACACCCCTGCGGACAACCGAATGACCGTCATCGGCATGTCCGGTGCGGGCACCGGCGCGGGGGACTGGACCTGCGCCACCCAAAGCTGCACCTCGACCGCGGGCCTGGCCGTGGGCGCCAGCCGCCGGATCACGGTCAGGGCCAAGGTCACGCTGGCTTCGGGCCATCTGGACTTCACCAACAACGCCTCCGCTGGCGTGATCGGCCGGGACAATGCATCGGCCACCACCTCCGCGACCGTCACCGTGTCTGCCGACAAGGTGGATGTGGGCATCGTCAAGAGCGTGGTCAGCCCCGTGCCGCCGGCTGCCATCAAGAGCGGTGAAGAGGTCACCTACCAGCTGGTGGTGAAGAACCACTCGGCCAGCACGACGGTGACGAATGTCCGCGTGCGCGACGCGCTGCAGTCCCTGGTCAAGCAAATTGACGGCGTGCGTATCGTGGGCGGCAACCCGGTGGACGAGGCCGGCAATCCCGTGCCGTACACCTACCCGGGCGGCGGCTTTGTCTCCAGCCGCATCGTCTCCGGCGCCAACGCCAGCTGCGGCACCCCTTCGGGCGGCGTCAACAGCGAGACGCGCGATCTGACCTGCGACATCTCCTCCATGGCCCCGGAGGCCGAGGTGGTGATCGAGGTCAAGATCCGCCCCAAGCGCGCCACCACCGGCACCTATGCCAACGCGGCCTCGGCCCAGTCCCTGGACATCCATGATGCCGATCCCGGCAACGATTCCTCTACGGCCAGCATCACCGTGCAGGCCATCGCGGAAATCGCGGCGCAAAAGCAGGTCTCGCCCAAGGTGGCGGCTGCGGGCGAGCCGCTGACCTATACGGTCACGGTGCCCAACTACGGCCCCTCGTCGGCCGCCAATGTCACGCTCAAGGACGTGCTGCCTGCAGACGCCATCTTCATCGGCACGCCTACGGTCTCCGGCGGCGGCACCTGCACTCCGGCTGCCACCGATGGCGTGCAGGGCGGAACGCTGGAATGCGCCTGGACCGATCCGCTGGCTGCAGGCGAGCAGTACACCGTGAGCTACAAGATGCGCTCGCGCGGCGATCTGGCGGCCGATACGGAGATCTCCAACACCGTGGCGGTGGACACCACCACCGAGGAGCTGACCAAGGCCAACAACCAGGCCGAGGCCAAGGCCCGGCTCAAGCGTGCCGAGCTGGATGTGAACATCAGCATGCGCCACACTGCAGACGGCCTGGTGCTGGGTGAGGACACCGAATACACCATCACGGTGACCAACTCCGGCCCCTCCTACGCCACCCAGGTGGTCGTGACCGACAAGTTCCCCGCATCGGGCTCCACGGCCACCTTCAGCTACCAGAACGGCCTGGCGTTGGCCGGCATTCCCGGCGCCTCCGCATCCTGGTGCGGCGTGCAGCCGGCGCTGAACGCGACCAGCGGGCCGCTGCAGTGCACCATCCCGGCGCTGGCTCCGGGCCAGAGCATGACCATCAAGTTCAAGATGCGCGCACAGACCCTGCCCGACAAGGCATCGGGCGGCACCATCTACCACGAGGCCTCGGTCAAGCCCTTCGAGACGGAATGGCTGAGCAATGGCGGCGATGTGATCGTCAACAACACCACCACCGACCGCACCTCCACCAGCCGCCAGGGCAATGCCGTGGACCTGGGGATCGGCAAGCAGGGCCCCGCCGGCCCGCTGGACGATGGCGACACGGCCAGCTACACGCTGACCGTCACCAACTACGGCCGCGATCCGCAGTCGCCCGCGGGCGGCTCGGTGACCGACGTGCTGCCCGCCGGGCTGGAGTTCGTCTCGGCCTCGGCAGGCTGCAGCTACGCCAGCGGCACGCGCACCGTGACCTGCAGCGTGCCGCAGCTGGCCCAGGGCGGCACGGCGGTCTTCACGCTGGAGACAAAGCTGGACAAGCCCTACAAGGGCGCCCGCCCGCTGGTCAACTCGGCCACGGTCTCGGTGCCCGGTGACGGCAATCCCGACAACGACAAGAGCACGACCACCACGCCGCTCAAGCCGGGCCCGGACACCACGGCCAGCATCCCCACGCTGTCGCAGTGGGGCCTGATGCTGATGTCGTCCCTGCTGGCGCTGATGGCGCTGGGGACCATGCGCAGGCGCGAGCGTCGGTGATGCGCCCGTGACGACAAGGGCCGGTGGCGTGATTCACGCACCGGCCTTTGTCGTCTTTGAGCGGTCCGAAGATAATGCGAGCCTATAGAGGGACACTGTTTCGCAACTGCCAGGTCGCAAGCCCGGCAACCAACACTCCAAGACCTGCCATGCTGCGCTTCTTTCTGATCTTTCTGGCCATCCAGCTGACGATGTTCGGGCTGAACCTGCTCAGTTGGGTGCAGCAGCACATCGTGCTGCCCTGGACGGCCTTCCTGGCGCACATCTGCGCCTCGCTGGTGACCTGGTTCGACAGCACGGCCTCGGCCACGGGCAAGGTGCTGTGGAACACGGCCACGGGCTTCGGCGTCTCCATCGAGGCCGGCTGCAACGGCCTGGAGGCCTACATCGTGCTGTTTGCCGCCGTGATGGCCTTCCCCTCCTCATGGCGCCAGAAGCTGGCGGGCCTGCTGGCCGGCTTCGTGGCCGTGCAAGCCATCAACGTGCTGCGCGTCATCAGCCTGTTTTACCTGGGCCAGTGGAGCACCACGGCCTTCAACTTCGCGCACGAGTACCTCTGGCAGGCGCTGATCATGCTGGACGTGCTGGTGTTCTGGCTGCTGTGGGTGCGCTGGAGCGGCCGCAAGGCGCCGTCGCAGGATGACGGCGGCCAGCCGCCGCTGCCGCCTGCCGCTGCAGCTTCCGCCGCCGTGGCCGCCTGAGGAGCAGGCCATGATCGGACGCAATCCCATCTCGCGCTTCGCGGCCCTGGCCATGGGCGGCATCGTGGTGCTGACCCTGGCCTGGACGCTGGCGGCCGGCTGGCTGGCCGTGCCGGTGTCCGGCATGAGCAAGTGGGTGCTGGAGAACGCCGCCAACGGCTGGGTGCAGCGCGTGGACCTGGAGACGCCCCGCAACCTGGTCGTCAATTCCTCGGTCCAGGTATCGAACGAGCAGACCGGCTGGCGCCGCGCCGAGGCCATCGTCGAGGTCGATCCCGCCCGCTACGGCTACGGCCTGCCGGTGCTGGTGGCCATGCTGCTGGCGGCCTGGGGTCCGGGCCGGTGGTGGCGCATCCTGGTGGGCTATGTGGCGCTGCTGCCCTTGCAGACCTTCAGCGTGGTCTCGCAGGTGCTGATGCAGCTGTGCCTTGCGGCGCGGCTTGACCTCAACGTGCTGGGCATACAGACATGGCAGCTGGAGGCCATCGTCTACGCCTACCAGATGGGCGGGCTGATGGTGCCCACGCTGTGCCCGGTGCTGCTGTGGCTGGCGCTGGACATGGGCTTTGTGCGCCGCGTGCTGCTGCCGGCCTGGAACCGCAGCCGCGCGCCTGCTGCCGCACCGCAGCCCATGGTGGCACCCAAGCCCTCGGCCTGGCGCCAGACCGATGGCGCGGCCACCTCCACCGGCCATCCGCTGGTGTCTTCCAGCAGCGCGGCCACCCTGCCCAAGGCCAAGGCCACCAGCGGCACGCCGCAGCGCTGAAGGTTATGCGCGGCCGTCTTCAGGCCTGCGCGGGCATGGGCGGCAGCAGGCCGCGCTCGGTGATGAAGTCGATCACCTCGCGCAGGCCCTTGCCGCTTTTCACGCTGCCCATCACATAGGGCTTGTGGGCGCGCATGCGCTGCGTGTCGGCTTCCATGATGGACAGGTTGGCGCCCACGTAGGGCGCCAGGTCGGTCTTGTTGACCACCAGCAGATCGCTCTTGGTGATGCCGGGGCCGCCCTTGCGCGGAATCTTCTCGCCGCCGGCCACGTCGATCACGTAGATGGTCAGGTCCGACAGCTCGGGGCTGAAGGTGGCGGCCAGGTTGTCGCCCCCGCTTTCGATGAAGACGATGTCCGCCTCGGGGAACTGGCGCAGCATGCGGTCCACGGCCTCGAGGTTGATGGAGGCGTCCTCGCGGATGGCCGTGTGCGGGCAGCCGCCGGTTTCCACGCCCATGATGCGCTCGGGCGGCAGGGCCTCGGCCACTGTCAGCAGGCGCTGGTCCTCCTTGGTGTAGATGTCGTTGGTGATGACCACCAGGTCGTAGTGGGCGCGCATGGCCTTGCACAGCATCTCCAGCAGCGTGGTCTTGCCGGAGCCGACAGGGCCGCCGATGCCGACGCGCAGCGGGGGAGTTTCTTGGTGCGGGTGTTCATGGTGGACTTGGGATGAGTGATCAGGACCGGAAGAGCCGGGAGTACTGGTGTTCGTGCCGCGCCTGCAGCACGCTCCATTGGGGCAGCATGGTGTCCAGCCGGGGCGGCGCCTCGCTGGCGCGGCGGCGTGCCTCGCCCACGGCCTGCTCCAGCAGCGGATGCAGGGCCAGCAGCAGGCTCTGGCCCGCCACCTGGCCCAGCGGCACGGCCTTGATGGCGGCGGCCACCTGGTTCTCCAGCCAGGCAAAGCCATAGGCCAGCAGGGCATGGTCCTCGTCGGCATCCACGGCGGCGCAGGCACAGGCAAAGGCCGTGGGATAGGCCAGGCCCGGCCCCTCCACAAGGGCGCCCAGTTGTGCGATGCGGGGCGCAAAGGCCTCGCCGCCCCAGGGCACGGAGCGCAGCAGGCTGTGCAGCGACCAGCCCATCTGCAGCGTCTCGGCACGGGCCTCGCGGCTGTCGCGGCTGGCAATGAACCACTGGTTCCATTCGTGCACTGCCACCTCGTCGCTCGCACTCCAGGCCCGGCGCAGCAGCAGCCACAGCGGCGCCTCGCAGCGTGCAAAGCCGTGGGCCAGCGCATCGGCAATCCAGGTGCGCGCCGTGCCGGCATCCGTGACCAGGCCGTGCTCGATGGCGGCCTCCAGCCCCTGCGAATAGCTGAAGCCGCCCACGGGCAGTTGGGGCGATGCCAGGTGCAGCAGGGCGCACAGCCCCTGTATCGACAGGTCAGCCATGCGGATGGTCGTGGCCGTGCCCGTGTCCGCAGCAGCCTTTGTGATCATGGTCATGGCTGTGGTCGTGGCCATGTTCATGCCCGTGGGAATGATCGTGTGCGTGCCCATGGTCATGCAGCGCATACACGCTCTGCGCCAGCGCCTGGTCCTCGGCAAAGCTGGCGTCATGGCCGTGGCGGTGGCCGCCGCCATAGGCACCGGCCTCGGGCTCGAAGGGCGCATCCACCAGGGCCACCTGCGCGCCCAGGCGCAGCAGCATGTCGTGCAGCACGGGGTCGTTTTCCAGGTGCAGGTGCGTGGGCGTGACCTCCACCGGGATATGCCGGTTGCCCAGATGGTAGGCCGCACGCAGCATGCCCAGCGGCGTGGCCGCCATCACGCGCAACACCGCCTGGGGCGCCGCGCGCACGGCGACCAGACTGCCATCCTCGGCCACCAGCACATCGCCGCCGCGCAGCACGCTGCCGCGCGCCAGCACCACGGCCAGCTCGCGCCCCGTGGAGTCGATGGCCGCAAAGCGGCTCTTCTGGCGCATGTCCCAGTCCAGTTCCAGCGTGGCGGCGCGCCTGACCAGCACGGCGGCAAGGCCGCCGCCCTGGGGCATGTGTTTGTTGACGGTGAGCATGGGGTGATCAGAACAGAAAATACCGCTGCGCCATCGGCAGCTCGGTGGCGGGCTCGCAGGTCAGCAGCTGGCCGTCGGCGACGACCTGGTAGGTCTCGGGATCGACGCTGATGTCGGGCTGCCAGTCGTTGTGCACCATGTCGCGCTTGCTGACGCTGCGGCAGTTTTCCACGGCCACGGTGCGCTTGCGCAGGCCGTAGCGGTCTGCCACGCCGGCCTGCTGGGCGGCCTGCGAGATGAAGGTGAGGCTGGCCGCCGCCACGCCGCTGCCCTGGCCCGCGAACATGGGGCGGTAGTGCACGGGCTGGGGCGTGGGGATGCTGGCGTTGGGGTCGCCCATGGCGGCGCTGGCGATGCTGCCACCCTTGAGGATGAGGCTGGGCTTGACGCCGAAGAACGCAGGCCGCCACAGCACCAGGTCGGCCAGCTTGCCGACCTCGACCGAGCCCACGACATGGGCGATGCCATGCGTGCGGGCGGGGTTGATGGTGTACTTGGCAACGTAGCGCTTGACGCGGAAGTTGTCGTGGCGCGCGTTGTCGCCCGGCAGGCTGCCGCGCTGGACCTTCATCTTGTGCGCGGTCTGCCAGGTGCGCAGCACGACCTCGCCCACGCGGCCCATGGCCTGGCTGTCGCTGGAGATCATGGAGAAGGCGCCCAGGTCGTGCAGCACGTCCTCGGCGGCGATGGTCTCGCGGCGGATGCGGCTTTCGGCGAAGGCGATGTCCTCGGCAATCGAGGCATCCAGGTGGTGGCAGACCATGAGCATGTCCAGGTGCTCGTCCAGCGTGTTCACCGTGTAGGGCCGCGTGGGGTTGGTGGACGAGGGCAGCACGTTGGCCTCGCCGCAGACCTTGATGATGTCGGGCGCGTGGCCGCCGCCCGCGCCTTCGGTGTGGTAGGTGTGGATGGTGCGGCCCTTGAAGGCGGCCACCGTGGCCTCGACGAAGCCGCCCTCGTTGAGCGTGTCGGTGTGGATGGCGACCTGGGTGTCGGTCTCGTCGGCCACGCCCAGGCAGCAGTCGATGGCGGCGGGCGTCGATCCCCAGTCCTCGTGCAGCTTCAGGCCGATGGCGCCCGCCGCGATCTGCTCGCGCAGCGGCGCGGCCTGGCTGGCGTTGCCCTTGCCCAGCAGTCCGATGTTCATGGGGTAGCCGTCCACGGCCTGCAGCATGCGCTCAATGTGCCAGGGGCCGGGCGTGACCGTGGTGGCGAAGGTGCCCGTGGCCGGGCCCGTGCCGCCGCCGATCATGGTGGTCACGCCGCTGGTCAGCGCCTCGTCGATCTGCTGCGGGCAGATGAAGTGGATGTGCGTGTCGATGCCGCCGGCCGTGACGATCATGCCCTCGCCCGCAATGATCTCGGTGCCGGGGCCGATGACGATGGTCACGCCCGGCTGCATGTCCGGGTTGCCGGCCTTGCCTATGCCTGCGATCAGCCCGTTCTTGATGGCGATGTCGGCCTTGACGATGCCCCAGTGGTCAATGATCACGGCATTGGTGATGACGGTGTCGGCGCAGTCGGCGGCCATGCGCTGGCTCTGGCCCATGCCGTCGCGGATGACCTTGCCGCCGCCGAACTTGACCTCTTCGCCGTAGATCGTGTGGTCCTTCTCGATCTCGATGACCAGGGCCGTGTCGGCCAGCCGCAGGCGGTCGCCCACGGTGGGGCCGAACATCTCGGCATAGGCCTGGCGCGTGATGCTTGCCATGAATGTTCCCTTTCAGAGAGGCCCCATCACCTTGGCGTTGAAGCCATAGATGATGCGGTCGCCGGAGATTTCCACCAGTTCCACCGTGCGCTCCTGGCCCGGCTCGAAGCGCACGGCCGTGCCGGCCGCGATGTTCAGCCGCCAGCCGCGTGCGGCGGCGCGGTCGAAGTGCAGGGCCTCGTTGACCTCGAAGAAATGAAAGTGCGAGCCCACCTGCACCGGCCGGTCGCCGGTGTTGGTGACCGTGAGGGTCTGCACGGGCCGGCCTGCGTTCAGCAGGATCTCGCCGGGCTCGGCCAGCAGTTCGCCGGGGATGATGCGCTCGGTCATGTGCGGCTCCCGCGCTCAGCCTGCCAGCGCCACGGCACCGTAGCCCATGGCGGCCACGCCGGCCAGGCGTGCGGCCCAGGCCGATGCCGTGCCGCCGCGCATGGCCCGGCCAAAGGCCACGCCCAGCGCATGCAGCACCAGCGTGGTGGCGACCATGCCCGCCATGTAGGCCCAGAACACGGCTGCGGGCAGCGCGTGGGGGAAGACCTCGCCATGCGCGTATCCGTGGAACAGCGCGAAGGCGCCGGCCAGCACCATGGCCAGGGCCACGGGCAGGCGGCGCTGGGCCACCAGCAGCAGGCCGAAGGCCAGCAGCGAGGCGGCCACCATGGGCTCGACGGCCGGCAGCTCCAGCGGGGTCTGCGTCAGCGCCAGGCCCAGCGCCATGCAGGCGGCAAAGGCCACGGGCGGCAGCCACTGGCGCTGCAGCATCAGCCCGCACCACAGGCCCAGGGCCAGCATGGCCAGCAGATGGTCCAGGCCCGCGATGGGGTGGGACAGCCCGGCCATCAGGGCCTGCATGGCGCCGTCACCGGCATGCAGGTGGGCGCCGGCCCCCGTATGGGCGCTGGCGGCCGTGGCGGCGGCCAGCAGGGCCGGGGCGAGCAGGTAGTTGAAAGTGTTGCGGAATCTGAACATGGAGATCTCCTTGATCGCTATCGAGACTGGATCTGCCCACGGCACAAGCGGATGCAGCGGGCTGGTTGGGGGTGCCCAGCAAGGGCCTAAGCTGGCCGCGCCGCCCCGCAGCGATGGCGCCGTCCCCCTTGGGGGAAGCGGCGTAGCCGCTCAGGGGGTCAAACTATTGGATGATGAACGGTGACCAGCTTGGTGCCGTCCGGGAAAGTGGCTTCGACCTGGATGTCCGGGATCATTTCTGGAATGCCCTCCATCACATCGGCGCGCGTCAGCACCGTGGTGCCCAGGTGCATGAGCTCGGCCACGGTCCTGCCGTCGCGTGCCCACTCCAGCACGGCGGCGCTGATCAGCGCCACGGCCTCGGGGTAGTTGAGCTTCAGGCCGCGCGCCTTGCGCCGCTCGGCCACCAGGGCTGCGGTGAACAGCAGCAGCTTGTCTTTTTCACGGGGCGTGAGTTCCATCGATGAGTCTCCGTTGATCAGGTGGCCCACAGGCGCGGGGGGCGGGCTTGTTGAGTGAGCAGGGCCGGGCGCAGCAGGCGCCAGCCTTCATGCAGCACGGCCCGTGCCGCCTCCATGCGCCGGGCCAGCACGCGCAGCAGCAGCACCGAGGGCGCGCCACCCTGGCCGGCCAGCAGGCTGGCGCCGGCGCGCACTTCATCGCTCCAGGGCAGGCTGGTGGCCAGTTGCTCGCTCAATGACTCCATGGCCGCCAGGGGTTCGGGGGCCACGGCCCAGAGGCTGGCCTGTATGGGGAAGCCTGCCCAGGCAACGGGGCTGGACAGCAGGGCATGGCCGGCGTGCAGTTCGCCTTGCTCCAGCCACAGCGGCCGTCCGCCGCATGCGAGCCGGTTGTGAAGCTGCAGGCGCGCGGCAGCGGTGGGCGCGGCGCCGGTGTGGTTCCAGTGCTCGCCCGCGCCATAGCGGCCCAGCACCACGGCATCCCAGCCGATGGCGCGCGCGCCCGGCGCAAGATCCAGGTCCAGCGCCATGGTGGCGTCGGCACCGGCGAACAGCATGTTTTCCTGTGGCAGCCATTCCAGGATGGCGCCTTCTTCCACGCGCAGCCGCACGCGCTGCGCGGCCGGGCGGCCCTGGGACTTGTACCAGCGCGTGGCGCCCGGTGTGGTCAGCAGGGCGTGGGCGCCGGGCTCCACGGTCACATCGATCTGCAACTGGTCGCCGCCGGCCACGCCGCCGGGCGGGTGCAGCAGCACGGCATGGCAGATGCCGGGGCCTTCAGGGTGCAGCGGTTTTTGCACGCGCAGCGGGCCGCTGTGGCGTGCGTGGGAAAGCACGCTGCCCTGGCCGGCGCGGTGCCCGAAGCGCAGGTCCAGCATGGCCTGCCAGCCCGAGGCGCAGGCGGGCACGGCGGTGATCGGTAGCGCTGCGGACATGGGCGGGGCGGACGGTACAGGGCGTGTGGGTGGTAACGGCCTTTGTCATGCATTTAGCGTGCCAATCCGGTGCAGTGGCGGTTGCGCCATGCTGGTGCGCTGGCGCATCGGATTGGTGCGTTTCCTGCATGGCAAGGCGCGCAAGACGGCACGTTTGCAGTGCATTCTTGCGCAGCGTGCCGCAGGCTGGTGCTCTTTCTTACGCGTTTGCCCGGGTCTGACGCGCCAGGCTTCTGTCCCAGGCCACGACGGCCAGCGTGGCCAGGCTCAGAATCAGGCCCGCCACGCTGGCACCTGTCCATCCCCAGTGCAGCCAGACCGCCGAGCCCACGGCCGAGCCTGCCGAGGCGCCGATGAAATAGCCCGTCATATAGACCGCATTGATGCGCGAGCGCGCCAAGGGTGCCAGCGCATAGATCACGTTCTGGTTGCTGATGTGCAGGGCCTGCAGCGCGGCATCGACGATGAGCAGACCCGCCAGGAACCACCACAGGCTGGTGCCGCCCAGCCACAGCGCCCCCCAGCCCGCCAGCATGAGCAGGCCGCCGGCCAGCGTGGTGCGCTGCTCCAGCCCCCGGTCTGCCAGCCGGCCGGCCATGTTGGCCATGAGGGCGCCGGCCACGCCGACCAGGCCGATGAGGCCGATCTGCGCGTCGCCAAACCCGTAGCCCGGCCCGGCCAGCAGCAGTGCCATGGTCGAGAACAGCACGCTCACCGTGGCAAAGCCCATGCCGCCGATCAGCGCCCGGCTGCGCAGGCGCGGCTGCTCGCGCGCCAGCGTGAGCAGGGAGCGCATCACCGCGCCATAGCCTATGGGCTGGGCCGGCTGCGCCAGGGGCAACGCCCGCCGCAGCAGCAGGGCCACGCCGGCCGTGGCCAGGGCGCCCACCCAGTAGACGGAATTCCAGCCGCCCAGCTCCGACAACAGGCCCGCCACGCTGCGCGCCGCCAGGATGCCGATCAGCAGCCCGCTCATGACCAGGCCCACGGCGCGCCCGCTGGCGCCGGGCGCCGCAAAGCTGGCCGCCATGGGCACCAGCACCTGGGCCGCGACCGAGAACAGCCCCGTCATCAGCGTGCCCGCCGCCAGCAGCGCAAAGCTGTGCGCCATGCCGCTGGCCAACATGCCCAGCGCGGCCAGCAGCATCAGGCCCAGCACCAGGCGGCGGCGTTCCAGCATGTCGCCCAGCGGCACGAGCAGCAGCAGTCCCAGCGCATAGGAGACCTGGGCCATGGTCACCGTCAGCGAGGCACGCGCCTCGCTGATGCCCAGGTCGATGGCGATGGAATGCAGCAGCGGCTGGTTGAAGTAATTGGCGCCCGCGCACAGGCCGCAGGCCGTGGCCATGAGCAGCAGGGTGCTCTGGGGCAGCACGGGCGTGGCGGTGGCCTGCATGGGCGGCGAGGGCAGGGCGGGGGCCGGGGAGGATCTGTTCATCGGACGAATGCCTGTGTTATCTGCTTATGGGTGGCAAACGGATGGCTCAGACCCACAGCGGCGGCCGTGCGGGCTGGGCGTGGGCGGGCAGTGCGGCCACGGCATCGACCTCGATCAGCATGCCGGGCAGGGCCAGCCGGGGGACGGGGATCAGGGTGCAGGCCGGAAAGCGCGGCAGGGTATTGCCGGGGGCGCCATCGCCGGGGGCGCCGTCGCTCCAATGCAGGCGCACGGCGGCCTGCCAGTCGTTGAAGCGGGCCTCCGAGTGGTCAACGATGAGCAGGGTCAGCTTGACCACCTGGCCCATGTCCGCGCCCGCCGCCTGCAGCGCCAGTTTGAGGTTGGACAGGGCCTGCTGCGCCTGGGCCGCGAAGCTGTCGGGCAGGTCGCCCGCCTGGTTCTCGCCCCCCTGGCCCGAGACGAAGGCCCATTGCGCCGGCCCGTGCACGGTGACCACATGGGTGTAGCCGTTGGGCGTGGCGTCGTAGAGGCCGGCGGGCTGCAGATGCTGCAGTTGCGGGGCCGTGGAAGCTGCGGGCTGTGCCGAGGAGGTGGCAAGTGCGTCGTGTGGCATGTATGGCTTGGAGTCTGAGAGTGGGCCGGACCGGGCGGCGAGGCTTGCCAGTGTGAAACCTCAACCAAAGTTGAGGTCAAATGCAGGCCTGCTTGGACCTATTTTTCCTGCGCCTATTTTCCTGCTGCCATGAATCTGTCTTCTGCCGGTGTCACCGCGTCCGACCATGACGGGCCGGCCATCCTCTCCGTGGGCGAAGTCGCCCGGCGCAGCGGCATCACCGTCTCGGCCCTGCATTTCTACGAGCGCCAGGGACTGATCGAGAGCCTGCGCACGCCCGGCAACCAGCGCCGCTTTGCGCGTGCCGTGCTGCGGCGCGTGGCGGTCATCAGGGTGGCCCAGCGCATGGGCGTGCCGCTGGCCGAGATTGCCGAGGCGCTGCAGGACCTGCCCAGCGGCCGCACGCCCACGCAGGCCGACTGGGCCGCGCTGTCCGCGCGCTGGCGCCATGCGCTGGATGCGCGCATCCAGGGCCTGACCCAGCTGCGCGACCAGATCGACGGCTGCATAGGCTGCGGCTGCCTGTCCCTCAAGGTCTGCCCGCTGCGCAATGACGGCGACTGCCTGGCCGAAGACGGGCCGGGGCCGCACTTTCGCTGAACAGGCATGCACCCTTGGCGGAACTAGTGCTTGGGCATGGGCAGCGTGGGCGTGCGCGTGCACATCCAGCACAGCCAGCCGGCCAGCGCGCCCATGACGATGCAGTAGGCGACCAGGGCCTCGGTGATGCCGATATGGTCCGAGAGCCAGCCCAGGCCCAGGATGGGCACGATGGTGCCCAGGTAGCCGACCACCAGGTACGTGGACAGCAGGCCCGTGCGCGTGGCCGGCGTGGAGACCTTGTTGACGATGGACATGCCCGCCAGGTTGCACAGGCCGTGGCCCGCCGCCGTGGCGATCACGCTGAGCGCGAACAGCAGGGCCGAGCCCGCGAAGCTGTTGACCAGCAGCAGGAGGTTGCAGGCCACCAGGCAGGCAAATCCCACAATGGCCGAGCCCTTGGTCGGGCGCGGGCGCGCCAGGTACTGGAAGCCAGCCGAGAGGAACAGGATCACGCCGATGGACAGGCCCGAGACAGCCGGCCCGTGCCAGGGCACCATGCGCTGCATGAAGCTGGGCGCCAGCGATGCGAACAGGCTGAACATGCCGAAGGCGCAGAACGCGCACATGCCGCCCAGTGCGTAGTGGCGCGCAAAGCGGCGCTCCGGCAGCGTGATGGTGGGCATGAAATCACGCCAGTGCAGCGCGCGTGCCTGGGTGGAGGCCAGCTCGGCCGGCTCGGCGATGCGCACTTGGTACAGCGCATAGACGGCCAGCAGGCCCAGCCCCAGCGAGGGGATGTAGGCCGTGACCAGCGGCCAGGGCAGCCACTGCGCGATCAGCCCGCCCACCACGGGGCCCAGCCCGAAGCCGAAGGCAATGGTCAGGCTGGTCGTGGCCGCGGCGCGCTGCAGGTCGCCCCGGTTGTTGAGCCGGGTCATGCCCACCGAGGCCGAAGTGGTGATCAGCCCCGAAGCCACGCCGATGACCACGCGCCCCAGCGCAAAGCTGGGCACGTTCCAGGCCACGGCGGAGGCCAGCACGCCCAGCGTCATCAGGATCAGCCCGGCGCGCAGCACGGTGACAAAGCCGAATCGGTCGGTCAGCCGGCCCAGGAACAGCAGGCTGGCCAGCGCGCCGAACATATAGGCCACGAAGATCTGCGTGATGTGGCTGGGCTGCAGCCCCCAGGCCTGCTGGTACAGCGGGTACAGCGGGCTGGCCAGGGCGGTGCCCATGACACCCACGCACATGGAAAAACACACCCACGCATAGGGTGGCCAACGGGTTTGCATAGAAAAGGGAGCGAAAAGGGAGCGCGAAGAAAGCGAAGGGGAAAGCGGCGCCACGCAGGCTTGGCGCCACCGGGGCGCCACGGCACTGTCCAGGAGCGCATGGAATCTGGAATGACCCGCAGGCCAATGGGTGAATTCTAAGAAACCCGCGTGTCCTGGGTGTTTCGCTGCCTCCGAGCCCCTGGCATGGACCCGGGCATACCGCTGGCAACGTGCGCCGGGCGGGCGGGTGTACCCTGTGGCCGTCCCTGTGTTTTCCCTTGTCCAGAGAGTCCGGCATGCCAGTTCCATCCTCCGCCTTCATGACCTCCCAGCCATCCCGCAAGGCAGCGTGGACCGCGCTTGGCGCCTGCGCGCTGCTGCTGGCCGGCTGCGGCTCGGTGGGCGGCGGCGTGGGCATCGGAATTCCGGTCGGCCCCGTGTCGGTGGGCGTGGGGCTGGGCAGCGGCGGGCTGAGTGCCGGAGTCGGCACGGGCGTGGGCCCGGTCGGCGTTGGCGTCGGCGTCAACCAGAGCGGCCAAGTGCTGGGCAGCGCAGGCGTGGGCGCCTCCACAGGTGTGGGTGGCGCGCGGGTCGGCGTGGGCGTGGGTTCATCCACCGTGCTGCACGATCCGCAGCGCTCCAACGTTCAACCGGCTCAGGAGCCAGCGCCTGCAGCCCCGCCTCAGACCCCGGCCGGCCAGGTGCAATGGCGTGATGCCAGCGGTCAGGTCGTGCCGACCTGCCGCGTCGATGGACGTTGCTGAGCCGGTGCGAGAGAGGGGAACGGCGCGTAGCGCCTCAGGGGGTGCTTCTGATCACCCCTCCCAGACGATGCGGTCGCGACCAGCGTTTTTTGCGAGATAAAGGCGCCTATCGGCATCGGCCAGCAGTTGCTGGGCGCTGTTGGTGGGCGAAGGCGCAATGCAGGCCACGCCCAGGCTCACGGTCAGCGCCTGGCCCAGGGGCGAGGCGGCATGGGGCAGGTCCAGCAGCCTGAGCGCATCGACGATGCCCTGCGCCACCAGCACCGCGCCATCCAGCGCCGTATGGGGCAGCAGGCAGACGAATTCCTCGCCCCCATAGCGCGCCAGCAGGTCGCCCGGCCGGTGCAGCGCACCCTGAATGGCCTGGGAGATCTGGCTCAGGCATTCATCGCCGACCAGATGGCCGTAGTGGTCGTTGTAGGCCTTGAAGTGGTCCACGTCCATCATCACCAGCGACAGCGGCTCGCCCAGGCGCTGCAGGCGCATGAACTCGCGCTCCAGCTGGGCACTGAAGAAACGCCGGTTGGCCACGCCCGTCAGCCCGTCGCTGTGCGACAGCAGTTGCAGCATCTGGCGCTGCTGGGCAATCTCCAGATGCGTGCGCACGCGTGCCTTGAGCACGGCCGGGCGAAAGGGCTTGGTCACGAAATCCACGGCGCCCAGGTTCAGGCCCAGTTCCTCGCAATGGGGCTCGGTCAGCGCGGTGAGGAAGATGATGGGGATATGCGCGGTCTGCAGGTCGGCCTTGAGGCGGCGGCAGACCTCGAAGCCGTCCATCTCCGGCATGCGGATGTCCAGCAGGATGAGGTCGGGCTGGTGTTGGTGGGCCAAGGCCAGCGCCTCCTCGCCGGTGTAGGCCACAAGCGGGCTGCACAGATCCTTGATCACCTGGCAGATGATGGTGGCGTTGTCCGGAACGTCGTCCACCACCAGCACCTTTTGCGCGGCAGGCAAGGGCTGTAGCGGGTTGGGCAGCGATGGTGGGAAGGCGGAGTAGGGCATGGCCGATGGGATTTCGGGCCGAGAATACCCCGGAACCCGCAGCCCTGGATAGGGCGCCGCGGGCCTGGACAATTTGTAAAGATATCTGTCTTCGGGAGGCAGGCAGCCCGGTGGCCTCAGGCGTATAGAGGCTCTTCCTGCATGGCCTCGATCTGCTCGTTGAGCATGTCCACCTGCCCGCGCCAGTAGTCGGGCGTGCCGAACCAGGGGAAGTTGATGGCAAAGATCGGGTCGTCCTGGCGCCGCGCCAGCCAGGCGCTGTAGTGGATCAGGCGCAGCGTGCGCAGCGGCTCGATCAGGGCCAGCTCGCGGCGGTCGAAGGGCCGGAACTGTTCGTACCCATCCAGCAGGGCGCCCAGCTGGCGCGTGCGCTGGCCCCGGTCGCCCGACAGCAGCATCCACAGGTCCTGCACGGCCGGGCCGGTGCGCGCATCGTCCAGGTCCACGAAATGCGGGCCGCCGCGGCCTTCGTCGTCCAGCGGCGTCCACAGCACGTTGCCGGGATGGCAGTCGCCGTGCAGGCGCAGCGTGCGCGCGCTGTGCAGGCCGAAGTGGCCGGCTGCGCTCATGCCGTCGGCGGCGGGTGCCATCAGGTCCAGCGCGCGCTGGCAGGCGGCCTTCCAGGTGGATTCCACTTCCAGCGGAATCATTTGCCGGGCCAGCAGCCACTGCATGGAGTCGTGGCCGAAGCTGGCCAGGTCCAGCGCCGGCCGGTGCGCAAAGGGCCGGGCCGCGCCCACGGTATGGATGCGGGCCAGGAAGCGCCCGGTCCACTCCAGCACCTCGAAGTCGTCCAGCTCGGGCGGACGGCCTCCGCGCCAGGGGCTGACCGAGAAATCAAAGCCCGCGTGGCTGTGCAGCGTGGCGCCTTCCAGCACCAGCGGGGGCACGGCGGGCACTTCGGCGGCCGTCAGCTCGGCGCTGAAGGCGTGCTCCTCCAGGATCTGATCGCGGCTCCAGCGGCCCGGGCGGTAGAACTTGAGCACGACGCGATCGCCGTCTTCCAGTACGGCCTGGTAGACGCGGTTCTCGTAGGAGGCCAGGGCCGTGAGCCGGCCGTCGCCCCACAGGCCGACCGAGGCCAGGGCGTCGAGCACCACGTCGGGCGTGAGGCGGGCATAGGCGTGCGAGTCGTCGTCGGAGACGACATTCAGATCAGGATCGTGCGGTGTGGCGGACATGGGGCGATTGTCGCCGGGCTGGCTTAAGCTGTGCGGCTGCCTAGCCTTCACCGATTCGCCCGCCGTGCCGCTGCTGCCCCATTTCCTGCAATCCCATGCCATAGCGAGCGCCAACGCCAACGCCAACTCCAGTGCGGCAGGCGCATCCGACGACTGGAGCGGCTGGCACCTGGGCCGGCGCCGCTATGCGGTCTGGGTGCTGGAGCTCCATGCGCTGGGCCCTGCCGAGGGCGAAGCCGTGCGCCGCGCCTGTGCGCAGGCGTGCCAGGCCCTGGCCGCTGCGCTGGTTCCTCGGTACGAGCGGCAACTGCATGTGACCCTGGCCACGGCCGGCTTTCTGGATGGCGATGCGGCCCTGCCGGACGCCTACGGCGCGGCGGAACTATCGCGCGACTTGCGCGCGCTGCAGGACCTGCCGGCCGCACCGCTGCAACTGGAATTCGGCGGCTGGGGCAGTTTCGAGATGGCGCCGTATCTGCAGGTGCGCGACCGCAGCCAGGGCGGGCCCACGCTGGGCATGCTGCATGGCGCACTCAGGCCGGCAAGACCCGAACTGGCGCTGACCGAGGCACTGCGCCCCTACGTGCCCCATGTGACGCTGGGCGCCTGGAACGCCGCCTGGCCACGCGCCCAGGTGCTGCAATGGATAAGCGGCCTGCCGGTGCTGGAGCACTGGCAGGCCGCCGTGGGCGAGATCGCGCTGGTCAGCTACGCGGCCGACGCCTTGCACGGCCCGCTGACCTGCCATGCACGCTACGACCTCCGGGGTCGCAGGCTGCAATGGCGGGAGCGGCCGGGCTGGGCCTGATCAGACCAGGGTGATCTGCACGTCGATGTTGCCGCGCGTGGCGTTGGAGTAGGGGCAGACCTGGTGGGCTGCGTCCACCAGGGCCTGGGCGGCGGCCTTGTCCATGCCGGGCAGGCTGACCTTCAGGCGGGCAGCGATGCCGTAGGCGTTGGGGATGGTGCCCAGGTCCACTTCTGCGTCGATGGACAGGTCCTGCGGCAGGCTGATCTTCTGCTTGCCGGCCACTGCCTTGATGGCGCCGATGAAGCAGGCCGAGTAGCCTGCGGCGAACAGTTGCTCGGGATTGGTGCCCGTGCCGCTGGTGCCTGGCGAGGAAAGGGTCACGTCCAGGCGTCCGTCATCGGTGCGCGAGGCGCCGTCGCGGCCGCCGGTGGTGTGGGCGCGTGCGGTGTACAGGACTTTTTCGAGCTGGGCCATGGTGTCTTCCTTTTGCAAAGTTGTCCGGCTGTGCGGACGGGTGGAGGAAATCGGCAATCCGTTGTCAGTCGCTGCGGCGCGGCGCCAGCCGCTCGCGCAGTGCGCCGAGTTGCTGCGTCAGCGCCTGCAACTCGGGCAGCGTGCACTGCGTGCTTTGCAGCACGCAGGCGGGAATCTTTTCAGCCGCATCGCGCAGTGCCCGGCCTTGCGGGGTGAGCGTGATGCGCACGCGGCGCTCGTCCTGCGCATCGCGCACCCGCTCCAGCAGGTTCGCGCCTTCGAGCCGCTTGAGCAGCGGCGTCAGCGTGCCCGAATCCAGAGTCAGCTGCTCGCCGATCTCCGACACGGTCAGGCCGTCGCGCTCCCAAAGCACCAGCATCACCAGGTACTGCGGATAGGTCAGGCCGATGCCGTCGAGCAGGGGCTTGTAGAGCTTGGTCATGGCCAGCGACGCCGAGTACAGCGCAAAGCAGACCTGGTTGTCCAGGCGCAGAAGCTCGGGGGTGTCGGTGGGCAGGGCGTTGCGTGGCATGGGCTGAATTATTGCCGTCAATTAAATTGTGCACAACTTAATTGATGAAATCCCTCCAGATCGGAGGGGGAAGATCGGGAGGGTGAGAAAGGCCTATCGGCCCGTGAAGCGCGCGGGGCGTTTCTCGATGAAGGAGCGCACGCCTTCGGCGGCATCCTCGCTGCTGGCCAGGCGCTGCTGCACTGGAATGAAGTCGGCCACGGCGGCGGCCTGGCCCAGCTCGATGGCCTTGAGCACATTGAGCCGCGTGGCCACCACAGCCTGCGGGGCCTGGGCGGCAATCCGCTCGGCAATGCGCAGGGCCTCGGCCAGTTCCTGACCGGCCGGCACCACCTTCTGCACGAAGTTCAGGCGATAGGCCTCGGCGCTGTCGAACTCATCGGCCGTGAGCAGGTGCAGCATGGCATTGCCCACGCCCGCACGCTCGGCCATGCGCAGCGTGGCGCCGCCCGTGGGCATGATGCAGCGCTGCACTTCCAGCTGGGAAAAGCGGCAGTCATCGGCCGCGACCACGATGTCGGCGCCCAGCATCAGCTCGATGCCCACCGTGAAGCAAATGCCCTTGACCGCCACCACCATGGGCTTGGCGCGGCGCCGGTAGCCGACCAGGCCGTAGTCGTGCGGCTCCACCAGGCCTTGCGGGATGGCCTTCCTGCCCGAGCGCAGGTACTCCGCCATCACCGGCAGGTCCAGCCCCGCCGTGAAATGGCTGCCAAACGCATGCAGCACGCCCACGCGCAACTCGGGATCGTCGTCCAGGCGCGTATAGGCCTCGGCCAGTTGCTGGAACATGGGCGGTGTCCAGCCGTTGCGCTTGGCGGGGCGGTTGATGCCGATCAGCAGCACATGGCCGCGCACTTCGCAGCTGATGCAGCCTTCGGGCGGCGGGGTGGGGGTGTTGATGTCCATGGTTGTCTCCTGCGCATGGACCTTAGAGCAGGCCGCTGGAGGGCGCAGTCGCGCAGAAGACGGCCGGCCCGTGCGGGCCGGCAGGCAAAGGCCGTGTATCAGTAGCTGTACACGCCGCGGCCCGTCTTGCGGCCCAGGCGGCCGGCGGCCACCATTTCCTTTAGCAGGGGGCAGGCGCGGTACTTGCTGTCGCCGAATTCCTTGAGGTAGACCTCCATCACGGCCAGGCACACGTCCAGGCCGATCATGTCGGCCAGGGCCAGCGGGCCGATAGGCTGGTTGCAGCCCAGCTTCATGCCGGCGTCGATGTCCTCGGCCGATGCCAGGCCTTCGGCCAGCACGAAGAAGGCCTCGTTGATCATGGGCACCAGGATGCGGTTGACCACGAAGCCGGGGGCATTCTTCACGGTGATGGGGCTCTTGCCCAGGCGCTCGGACAGTTCCTTGACCGTGGCGTGCGTCTCGTCGCTGGTCTGCAGGCCGACGATGATCTCCACCAGCGCCATCATGGGCACGGGGTTGAAGAAGTGCATGCCGATGAACTTGTCGGCACGGCCCGTCACGGCGGCCAGCTGGGTGATGGAGATGGACGAGGTGTTGGTGGCGACGATGACGTCGGCATCCAGCAGCGCGTCCAGCTGCTTGAGGATCTTGACCTTGAGCTCGTAGTTCTCGGTGGCGGCCTCGATGACCAGTTGCGCGCCCTTCAGCGCCGCGTAGTCGGTCGATGTCTTGATGCGGGCCAGGGCTGCGGTCTTCTCTGCCTCGGTCAGCTTTTCCTTCTTGATCAGGCGGTCCAGGCTGCCCGAGACGGTGGCCACGCCCTTTTGGACGGCGGCCTCAGAGATGTCCACCATGACCACGTCGATGCCCGATACCGCGCAGGCCTGCGCGATGCCGTTGCCCATGGTGCCTGCGCCGATGATGCCTACGGTTTGAATTGCCATGACTGTCAGTCTCCTCAAACGAACAAAGTGAATGCGAACGTGAATGCGATCCGGCGATCGTAGCGGGATTCGGAGCATCCACCGGGTTTGCCCCGGCTTGCGGCGGTGCGCAGGCGACTGCAACAGTGGATGGCTACACCGCAGGGGAGGGGAGACATGCTGGACTACATCGTGATCGGAGGGGGATCGGCGGGCTCGGTGCTGGCCGGGCGGCTCAGCGAGGATGCCGAGACGCAGGTGGCGCTGCTGGAGGCCGGGCCCCCCGACTCCAGCGTGCTCATCCACTGTCCGGCGGGCATGGCCGCCATGGCCAAGGGCGGGCGCCACAGCTGGGGCCTGTCCACCGTGCCGCAGCCGGGCCTGGGCGGGCGGCGCGGCCACCAGCCGCGGGGCAAGGTGCTGGGCGGCTCCAGCGCGGTCAACGCCATGGTCTATGTGCGCGGCCAGCCGGCCGACTACGACCACTGGGCGGCCCAGGGCAACCCGGGCTGGAGCTGGAGCGAGGTGCTGCCCTATTTCCTGCGCGCCGAACACAACGAGCGCGGCGCCGATGCCTGGCATGGCGCGGGCGGGCCGCTGAACGTGGCCGACCTGCGCGATCCCAACCCGCTGTCCCGGGCCTTCGTGCAGGCGGGCGTGCAGGCCGGCCATGCGCACAACGCGGATTTCAACGGCCAGGCGCAGGAGGGCGTGGGGCTGTACCAGGTCACCCAGCGCAATGGCGAGCGCCACCACGTCGCCAAGGCCTATCTGGCGCCGCACCGTGCCAGGCCCAATCTGCGCGTGGAAACGGGTGCCCAGGTGCTGCGCATTCTGTTCGAGGGCCGGCGCGCCGTGGGCGTGGAGTACCTGCAGGGCGGCACGGTGCAGCAACTGCACTGCCGGCGCGAGGTGCTGCTTTGCGGCGGCGCACTGCTGTCGCCGCAGCTGCTGATGCTGTCTGGCGTGGGGCCGGGCGATCACCTGCGTTCGCTGGGCATCGATGTGGTCCACCATCTGCCCGGCGTGGGTGCCCATCTGCATGACCACCCGGATGTGGTGCTGGTGGTCGATGGCGCGCAGCTGACCGACAGCTTCGGCCTTTCACTGGGCGGTGCGCGCAGATTGCTGGCCGCCGTGGGCCAATGGCGCAGCCAGCGGCGCGGCATGCTGACCACCAACTTTGCCGAGGCGGGCGGCTTCATCCGCAGCAGCCCTGGCGAGCCTGCGCCCGATCTGCAACTGCACTTCGTCGTCGCCAAGCTGGTGGACCACGGGCGCAAGACGGTCTGGGGCCATGGCTATTCGCTGCATGTCTGCGTGCTGCAGCCGGCCAGCCGCGGCAGCCTGCGCCTGGCCAGTGCCGACCCGCTGGCCCTGCCGCTGGTGGACCCGGCCTTTTTCTCCGACGCGCAGGACCTGCGGCGCATGGTGAACGGCGTGCGCCGCGCCCACGAGATCCTGGCCCAGCCGGCGCTGGCGGCCCTGGGCGGGCGCGAGATGCCGGCCTCGGCCGGCGCGCAGGACGATGCAGACATCGAGGCCTTCATTCGCAGCCATGCCGACACCATCTACCACCCCGTGGGCAGCTGCCGCATGGGGCCGGGGCCCATGGACGTGGTCGATGCGCAGCTGCGTGTCTACGGCATCAAGGGACTGCGCGTGGTCGATGCCTCGGTCATGCCGCGCATCGTCAGCGGCAACACCAATGCGCCCACGGTGATGATCGCGGAGAAGGCGGTGGACATGATCCGCCACGGCGCGCGCTAGGTGCCTGGCGTGCGCCCGTGCGCCATGGCCTGCTCCGGGATGGAGGCCGACGGCTGCGGTCCCTGCTCCTCGGACGCGGCCACCGGGCTCAGCCGCACCTGCGTCCAGCAGTCGCGCCCGCGGCGCTTGGCGGCGTAGAGGGCGGCGTCTGCGGGGGGCAGCATCAGTTCCAGGCACAGGCCGTTCCAGGCCTGGGGTGCGTGGGCGCAGCCGGCGCTGAAGCGGACTTCGAAGCCCAGCACCTTGCGCGAGGCCTGCAGCAGCGCGGACTGCAGGCGGGTGCACAGGGTGTCCACGCCGTCGTCCGTGGTGTAGAGCAGCAGGCAGAACTCCTCGCCGCCCCAGCGCGCAGCGATTTCGTCGCTGCGCAGCTGCTGCTGCAGCAGGCGGGCGAACAGGCACAGCGTCTGGTCGCCCACGGCGTGGCCGTGCTCGTCGTTGACATGCTTGAAGTGGTCCAAGTCCAGCATCACCAGGGCCAGGGCCTGGCGATGGCGCTGGGCATGGGCCAGCATGGCGGGTGCGCGCTCCAGCAAGGCGCGGCGGTTGGGCAGCCCGGTGAGCATGTCCTGCAAGGCCAGGTCGCGCAGTTGCTGGCTGGTCTCGTCGCGCCAGGCCACGAGCACGGCCACCATGAGCAGCGTGCTGCTCAGCGTGGTCAGCAGGGCGAAGATCTGGTTGGCGCCGCTGTCCGCGGTGAAGCTGGGCAGGAAGGGCGTGGCCAGGGCCAGGTAGCTGCGCACGAACAGCATCAGCCCCATGAAGGCGGCCACGCCGCACATCAGGTAGCGCCAGCTGCGCGCCACGGGCCGCTGTGGGTCCAGGCACAGGCCGGCCAGCGCCATCAGGCACAGGCCATGGACGGCGCTGAACCAGCCGGTGCGCAGGGCCGCCTGGGGCAGCAGCAGCGCAAAGCCCAGCGGCCCCAGCACGCACAGCGCGATCAGGCCGCGCTCCAGCAGCATCGGGCGCGGCCCCAACCATTCACGCAGGGCGCGCGCCATCTGCCACTGGGCGGTGGCGGCCAACGCCGCCGCGCCCAGCGACAGCAGGTCACGTCCCATCAGGCCGTGGGGCAGGCGGCTGGCGATCAGGATGAGGGTCCAGGCCATGGCCTGCATCAGGAAGAAGTGCTGCGCATGGCGCGCCGCACCGCTGACGCGCCGCCCCATGGCCAGCGGCAGGGCGGCCGACATGGCCATCATGTTGATGGCCACGACGGCGGTCATGGAGAAAAAGTCCAGGGTGGGCAGCGTGGATGGCATGTGCGTCCCTGGATGGCGGTGCGAAGCGTGGCCCGTGAGAAGCGGTGGCCGGTGGCGGGGCGCTACTGGAACGCCACCTCCGCGAAGCTGCGCAGCTTGCGGCTGTGCAGGCGCTGGGTGCCGCCTTCGCGCAGGATGTCGATGGCGCGCATGCCGATGCGCAGATGCTGGTCCACGCGCTCGCGGTAGAAGTGGTTGGCCATGCCGGGCAGCTTGATCTCGCCGTGCAGCGGCTTGTCGGATACGCACAGCAGCGTTCCATAGGGCACGCGGAAGCGGAAGCCGTTGGCCGCGATGGTGGCGCTTTCCATGTCCAGCGCCACGGCGCGGCTCTGGCTGAAGCGCAGCTGGGGCAGGTTGTTGGGCAGCAGCTCCCAGTTGCGGTTGTCGGTGCTGGCCACGGTGCCGGTGCGCATGATGCGCTTGAGGTCGGGGCCGTCCATCTGCGTGACGTCGGCCACGGCCTGCTGCAGTGCCAGCTGGATTTCGGCCAGCGCGGGAATGGGCACCCACAGCGGCAGCTCCTCGTCCAGCACATGGTCCTCGCGCACATAGGCGTGGGCCAGCACGTAGTCGCCCAGTTGCTGGCTGTTGCGCAGGCCCGCGCAGTGGCCCAGCATCATCCAGGCGTGCGGGCGCAGCACGGCGATGTGGTCGGTGATGGTCTTGGCATTGGCCGGGCCCACGCCGATGTTGACCATGGTGATGCCGCTGTGGTCGGCGCGCACCAGGTGGTAGGCCGGCATCTGCGGCAGGCGCGGCGGCGGTGTGCCCAGCTCGTCATTGGGCTGGGCCGGCAGGCCGGTGCGGCGCGTGACCACGTTGCCGGGCTCGATGAAGGCCACGTACTCGCTGTCTTCCCGGGCCATCTCGGCGTGGCCCAGGCGGATGAATTCGTCGATGTAGAACTGGTAGTTGGTGAACAGCACGAAGTTCTGGAACCACTCGGGCTGGGTGCCCGTGTAGTGGCGCAGGCGGTGCAGCGAGTAGTCCACGCGCGGGGCGGTGAACAGGGACAGCGGCAGGGCCTCGCCGGGATGCGGGCGCCAGGTGCCGTTGGCAATGCCGTCGTCCATGGCTTCGAGGTCGGGCAGGTCGAACACGTCGCGCATCAGCTGGCGCCGCTCGCGCGTGAGCGTTCCCTCGATGTGGTCGTTCTCGGCGAACGAGAAGTGGATGGGAATGGGCTTGTCGCTCAGCCCCACCTCCAGCGGCACGCCGTGGCTCTTGATCAGCAGGCGGAACTGCTCGGCGTAGTAGCGCGAGAACAGGTCGGGCCGCGTGAGCGTGGCCTCGTGCGTGCCCGGGCCCTCGACGAAGCCATAGGCCAGCTGCGTGTCGGCGCGCGCCACGGTGCTCGTGTGCATGCGAACGAAGGGGTAGTAGGCGTGGACGGGAGCGGCCGGGGTTTCGCCGGAGACGAAGCGCTGCATGTTCGAGCGAAGGTGCTCTATCTGCTCCCGGTAGATCTGCTGTACGTGCTCCAGGGCCCGCTGGGGGTCGGTGTGCAAGGTGGCTGCGGCCCTGGAGGCCTGCGAGGGGTTGTGAAGCAAAACCATGGGCTATTGTCGTTGGACTGGATGACTGTTGTGCAATTGCCAGGCGCGCGCCCTCTCGGCCGGCAGGGGCGGCGCCACAAGGTATCCCTGCATCATGCCGCAGCCCAGCTCGCGCAAAAGCGCCAATTGGGCAGGTGTTTCCACGCCTTCCGCCACGATGTCCAGGTGCAGGCTGTGGCCCATCTGCACGATGGCGGTGACGATGGCCGTGTCGTCCTCGCTATCGGGGACGTCGGCGATGAAGGAGCGGTCTATCTTGAGCTGGTTGATCGGGTGGCGGCGCAGGTAGGCCAGGGAGGAGTAGCCGGTGCCGAAGTCGTCGATGGCCAGGCCCACGCCCAGGGCCTGCAGCGCCTGCAAGGTGTCCTGCACCTGCCCGCTGGTGTGCATCAGCGTGGACTCGGTCAGCTCGATGTGCAGCCAGCGCGCCTCCAGCCCCGTTTCCTCCAGCACCTGTGCCACTTCGCGCGCCATGTCGCGCTGGCGGAATTCCAACGCCGAGAGGTTCACGGACAGCGGCACCGGCGCCAGGCCCTCGTCCTGCCACTGGCGCGCCTGGCGGCAGGCCTCGCGCAGCACCCAGTGGTCTATGGCCGAGATCAGGCCGCGCGCCTCGGCAAAGCCGATGAACTCGCCGGGCAGGACCAGGCCGCGCTGCGGGTGGCGCCAGCGCACCAGGGCCTCGAAGCCCGCCAGCCGGCCATCGGCCGTGAAGGTCTGGGGCTGGTAGTACAGCTCGAACTCGCCGCGCTCCAGCGCGCCGCGCAGCTGCTGCTCCTGCATCAGCATCTGGGCCTGGGTGGCCTGGCCGTCCTGGGCGGGTGCATAGAACTGCAGGTTGCGCCGGCCGCTGTCCTTGGCCATGTGCATGGCGCTTTCGGCGCGGTTGAGCAGCTCTTCGGCGTTTTTCCCGTCGCCGGGGTACATGGCGATGCCCATGCACGGCGAGATCACCAGCGGCGTGCCATCGATGGCACAGGGCGCCTCGATGATGCGCTGCAGGTGGCTGGCCTGTGTCTCGGTTTCCTGCGGATCGGGGTCGTCGGTGAGCACGACCACGAACTCGTCGCCGCCCACGCGCGCCACCAGGTCGTGGGCGCGCACGCTGCCGCGCAGGCGCTGGGCGACCTCGCACAGCAGCAGGTCGCCGGCCTGGTGGCCCAGCGAGTCGTTGATGGTCTTGAAGTGGTCCAGGTCGATGATGAGTACGGCCAGGGCGCGCCGCTTGACCGAGGCCAGCGACAGCGCCTGGCGCAGCATCTGGATCAGGCGCACGCGGTTGGGCAGCTGGGTGAGCTGGTCGTGCTGGGCCAGGAAGTCCATGCGCTCCTGCGCCAGCTGGCGCAGCGTGATGTCGCGCACCAGCACGATGCGGTAGGGCCCGCCCTCGGCCGGCATGGTCTTGGCCTCGATCTCCACGGGGATGCGGTGGCCGTCCTTGTGCTGGATGGCGCCGTCGAAGCGGTCCTCGCGGCCGCTGCGCATGTACTGCAGTGCGTAGAGGCGGAACTCGGGGCAGATGTAGTCGAGGATGGGGCGGCCGGTCAGCTCGTCCAGCGTGTAGCCGGCCAAGCGGGACAGGGCCTCGTTGCCGTCGATGATCAGGCCGTCGCGGTGCATGACGATGGCCTCGGTGGTGACCTCGGTGAACTTGCGCATGCGCTCTTCGCTGTCGCGCACCTTCTGCGCCACATGGTGGTGGTGGCTCACGTCGGTGATCTGCACCACGGCGCCCTGCAGCTGCCCGTGCTCGAAGTGCGGCATCAGCAGCGATTCGATATGGCGAGGCGGTCCATCCGGCTGGGGCACCTCGCGCTCGTAGCGCACATGTTCGCCGCGCAGGCCGCGCTCCACATGCTCGGCGATGAGCTGCCACACGGCTTCGCCCACGATCTCGCGCACGGTCTTGCCGACCGCCTCGGCGGGCGTCAATCCGAAATTGCGTGCGTAGTTGATGTTGGCGAAGCGGCAGCGCAGCGTGCGCGCATCGAAGTAGGCCAGCATGGCCGGAGCTGTATCTGCTATCAGCCGCAGCAGCGTATCGTTGGGCCCCGTGATTTGCGCATCGACGTTCTCTGGCATTCGTCCCCCTCGCTGGGGATTTATAGCGGAATCGCCGAGATTTTGATAGCGCTCTTGTGCGAGGGTGAGCGGCCGCTGACGCGAGGGGGCGCGTGCGGCTGTCGAGCCTCCGGGGCGGCCGTGGCGGCCTGTCTTTTTTTTGCAGCGCCGCATCACGTGCGGCGCGGCTTCTTTACTTGAGCAGGTCCTGCACCTGGCCCAGTGCAGCCTGGGCGCACTTGTCGTCCAGGTGGCCGCCGGGCGCGCCGCCGATGCCCACGGCGCCGATCACCTCGTTGCCCACCTTCACCGGCAGGCCGCCGCCCAGCAGCAGGTAGCCGGGAATGTTCACCAGGTTGGCGGCGCCGGGGTTCTTCTGCGCGCCTTCCATGATGGCCAGCGTGCTGTTCTTGGCCGATGCGGCCGTATAGGCCTTCAGGCGGCTGGCCTCCAGCGTGTGGGGGCCGGCATTGTCGGCGCGCTGCACGGCGCGCACGGTGCCGGCACGGTCCACCACGGTGGCGGTGACGGCATAGCCGTCGGCGGCGCAGGCGGCCACGCTGCGTGCGGCGATCTGGTTGGCCAGCTCCAGCGACATGTTCTTTTCCGTGCGCACGGCCTCGGCCTGGGCGGCGGTGGCGATCAGGCCCAGGGTCAGGGCAGCGAGGGTGGCGAGCTTGGTGGCGTGGCGTTGCATGGTCTTCTCCTTGGGGGTCAGGACGGCCCGGGCCACAAGCCCGGACGGCATGCATGCACTGTAGAAAATGCCGTCGCCGCGCACCATTCGGACGGCTACGCGCGGCGCTGCGTAGAAATACGGAGAAGCCAGGCGCGCCGCTGGGCGAGGAGGTGGCGCTTCAGGCGCCTGACGCCGTGTCTGCCAGGCTGGCGTAGCGGCGTATGAGCTGGGCCAGGCTGGGCGCCTCCAGCTTGGCGAAGAGGTTGGCACGGTGCGTTTCCACCGTGCGCGGCGACAGCTCCAGGCTGCGGCCTATCTCCTTGTTGGTCAGGCCCTGCACGATCAGCGCCAGCACCTCGCGCTCGCGTGCCGAGAGCTGGGCGAAGCGCTGCTGCGCATCGCGGTCGGCCTGCTGGCGTTCGCGCGACTGCACATGCTGGCGCACTGCGCCTTGCAGCGCGTCGATCAGCACTTCGTCGTCCACGGGCTTTTCCAGGAACTCGGCCGCGCCGGCCTTGAAGGCGCGCCGGCACATGTCCACCGTGCCATGGCCGGTGAGCATGATCACGGGCTGGTCCACGCCCTGCTCCACCAGCCGGCCCAGCAGGGCCAGCCCGCCGATGCCGGGCATGCGCACGTCCATCACGATGGCGCCTATGCCCTGGCGGTCCAGCCCTTCGAGAAAGGCCAGCGGATCGGCCCAGCACTGCACGCGCAGGCCCACGGTGCCGATCAGCAAGGCCAGGCTGTCGCGCACGGCCTCGTCGTCATCGACCAGATGGATCAGCGGGGACAGGTCTTGGGCAGGCGCGGCGGTCATGGGTTCGGTGGTGGTGGTGGTGTGGATGCGGTGGGGGCGGCGCGTGCCGTGGATGCATTGGCGCATGCACTGGCGCACGCCGCAGGCAGCAGCAGTTCGAAGCGGGCTCCGCTGCCCGGTCCCGAGGCGGCCAGCTCCAGGCTGCCGCCCATGGATTCGGCCAGGCTCTGGCTCAACGTCAGGCCCAGGCCCAGCCCCTGGGCGCGGCCCGTGGCAAACGGGGTGAACAGGCGCTGGCGCATCTCGGGCGCCACGCCGGGTCCGCTGTCCTGCACCGCCACCAGCAGGCGGGTGTCGCGTCGTTCCAGCTCCACCCGCAGATGGCGTGTTGCGGGCGGCTGCTCGTCCATGGCCTGCAATGCATTGACCAGCAGGTTGTGCAGTATCTGCTGTACGGCCACGGGGTCGGCCTGGGCGGCGGGCAGATCGGCTGCCTGCACTTTCATCTGCACCTTGACCTGGACCTGGCGGCGCCGCAGCTCGGGCTCCAGCAGATAAAGCGCTTCGGCAACGGCCTGGTTCAGATCCAGCGGCTCGGCCTGGGGCGCAAGCCCCGGTTGCTCCACCAGGCGGCGCAGCCGGCCTACCACGGCGGACGCGCGCTTGGCCTGCTCGGCCGCCTGCGTCATGGCCTGGCGGGCGGCGTCCATCTCTGGCGGGTCCTCGGCCAGCAGGCGGCGCGCGGCCTGGCTGTTGGACAGCACGGCCGTCAGCGGCTGGTTCAGCTCATGCGCCATGCCTGCGGCCAGTTCGCCCAGCGTATTGAGCCGCGCCACCTGGCCCAGCTGCAGCAACTGCTCGGCGCGGCGGCGGGCCACGCGCTGGCGCAGCAGGGCGCGCAGCGCGGCCACGGCCAGCGCACAACCCAGGGCCCAGCCCAGCATGGCCGTCCAGGGCAGTACCGAGGCGTCCAGCGGCTGGCGCAGGTACAGCACCAGCGGCTGGCTGGGTGAGGCCAGGGTCTTGCTCACCTCCCAGGACCATGTGTTCCAGCCTGGCGAGCCGGTGCTGCCTGGCTGGATCAGGAATTCCTGCCCGCCCAGGGCCAGCCAGGCGCGCACCGGGCTGGTGGCCGGTGGCATGGGCCATTCGTCGGCGGGAATGGTGGAGCGCAGGTCCAGCAGCAATGCATAGCTGGCCGGCAGCCCGGCCTGCACCAGGTACAGGCGGCCCCGGGTGAGATCGGCCAGGGCCAGTTCGGCATGGCCGCTGGCCTGGGAGCGGCGCTCGGCCTCGGCCATGCCATGCGGCCAGGGCGCGGGCCAGGACTCGCCTGCGGCGGCCGAGCGGCGCGCCACATCCAGCACCTGCGGATACAGGCGCGGCAACTGCTTCCATGAGGCCTGGTCGGGCGCGGGCTGGCGCGGCTGCAGCAGCGCCAGCGTGCCCAGGATGGCATCGTGCTGCACCATGCGCTGGCTCAGCAGCCGGTGGGCAATGCGGGCATCGGTATCGAAGACCTCGCGCAGCGACTGCAGGCGAGCGTGCGCCAGCCAGGCCGCGCCGCAGCCTGCGGCCACGGCCCAGGCCAGCACCCACCCCGCTGATCGCTGCCATCCATTCATGGCGCGGATTCTGGCATGCGGCCCGCGCAGGCAGTGGTCTAATCCGCAGCACCCCCACCTATCGCAGCGCAGCATGGCCGAGTCCACTCCATCTACCGCCAACGCACCCGACTGGATGGCGCCGCACAGCCTGCTGCGCATCTCGGTGGTCGTGGCGCTGCTGACCATCGTGCTCAAGACCCTGGCCTGGTGGCTCACGGGCTCGGTGGGCCTGCTGTCGGACGCGCTCGAATCCTTCGTCAACCTGGCCGGTGCCGTGTTCGCGCTGACCATGGTCACCATCGCCAAGCGGCCGGCCGACACCGATCATCCCTATGGCCACCACAAGGCCGAGTACTTCTCTGCGGGCTTCGAGGGCATCCTGGTCATCGGCGCCAGCCTGGCCATCGCCTGGGCGGCGCTGGCGCGGCTGTGGAACCCGCAGCCGCTGGAGCAACTGGGCTGGGGCCTGGCGCTGTCCGTGGTCAGCTCGGCCCTCAACGGGCTGCTGGCCGTGGCCATGCTGCGCTCGGCGCGCCAGCACCGCTCCATGGCGCTGGAGGGGGATGCCCGCCACCTGCTCACCGATGTCTGGACCTCGGCAGGCGTCGTCATCGGCCTGATCGGCGCATCGCTCACAGGCTGGCTGTGGCTGGATGCGGCCGTGGCCATAGGCGTGGCACTCAACATCTGCGTGCAGGGCGCGCAACTGGTCTGGCAATCTTCCCAGGGCCTGATGGACCAGGCGCTGGACGCGCCCGAGCGCCTGCGCATCGACGCCGTTCTGGACCGCCATGCGCACCGCGAGCATGGCGTGGTCTTCGACAACATCTCCAGCCGGCGTGCCGGCGAGCGCAGCTTTGCCGACCTGCACATGCATGTGCCCGGCGACTGGAGCGTGGCCCGCGCCGCGCGGCTGCGCACCGAGATCGAGGCCGAATTGCTGCAGGCCGTGCCCGGCCTGTATGCGCGCATCGAGCTGCTGCCCCTGGGCATGCAGACCGCCATGGAAGCCGCCATCGAGGCGGCAGGCCAGGCGGACACTCCTTCCCCATCCACCGACAAGAACCCGAACCCCGAACAATGATCAGCATCCTGCAGCGCGTGAAACAGGCCCGCGTGGAAATCGACGGCCAGGTCGCCGGCAGCATAGGCCCCGGCCTGCTGGCCCTGGTCTGCGCAGAGCGCGGCGACACCGAGGCCGAAGCCGACAAGCTGCTGGCAAAGATGCTCAAGCTGCGCATCTTTGCCGACGACGCGGGCAAGATGAACCGCAGCGTGCAGGACCTGGACGGGCAGGGCGCCTGCGGCGGCCTGCTCATCGTCAGCCAGTTCACGCTGGCGGCCGACACCGGCGGCGGCAACCGCCCCAGCTTCACGCGCGCCGCGCCACCGGCCGAGGGCGAGCGCCTGTACGACTACATCGTCCAGCGGGCGCGCGCCCTGCATCCCGACGTGGCCACGGGCCGCTTCGGCGCCGACATGCAGGTGCACCTGCTCAACGACGGACCCGTGACCATTCCGCTGTCTATAGCTCCGGCCACCGCGGCATAGCGCGCCGCAGACCTGCTGTTCTGGGGCGGATTCTGGCGCGATCTGCGAGCACGTCCTGGCCGGAACATGCCTGCAAAGCCCGTATTCTTGCGGCCTCAGCATTCATCGACAGACCGACGACCATGAAGAACCATCCGTTCAAAGCCTCCACCCTGGCCCTTGCCATGAGCATGGCCCTGGCGTGGAGCGGCGCGGCCGGCGCCGACACCCTCAGGAAGCCTGCGCTGGACGCGCTGGCCCAGGCGCAGCCGGCACCCACCGACTTCGCCAGCTTCCTGAAGCAGGCCGCGGCCGCGCAGCCTGCCATCGCCCAGGCCGTGCAGCGCCATGCCGCAGGCGCCGCGCTCACGGGGGATGAACTCAACCACATCGCCCGCCTGCTGGGCCTGTACACGCGGCTCACGCAGGAGCAGGCGGTGCTGGCCAGCATCGAGCGCATGGTCGCCCTGCCCACGGTGCGCGATGCCAAGGTGCCGCCGCACGAAAGCCCGGCCATCCTGGCTTTCGGCGAACTGGTGCAGCAGATGGCCAGGGATTTCGGCCTGCAGTACCGCAACGTGGACAACCGCATTTTCGAAGTCACCCTGCCTGCGAACACCGCGAGTGCCTCGAACTCGGGCACCGATGAATTCGGCATCCTCACCCATGCAGACGTCGTGCCCGTCGTCCCCGCCGAATGGGTGCTGGACGGCCAGGCCATCGACCCCTTCAAGGTCACGCGCGTGGGCGACAAGCTCTACGGGCGCGGCACCATCGACGACAAGGGCTCCATCGCCACCGTGCTGTTCGCCATGAAGGCCGTCAAGGACAGCGGCCTGCCCCTGTCGCGCGGCATACGCCTCATGATCGAGACCACCGAGGAAACCGGCGGCGACGCCATGAAGTACTACCAGGGCAAGACCACGCTGCCTGCCTACAACATCGTGCTGGACAGCAAGTACCCGGCCGTCGTCGCGGAAAAGGGCTCGGGCGCGCTCAAGGCCGTGTTCGACGACGTGAAGGCCGACCCCGCCCAGCCCGCCATCACCGCCATGGCCGGCGCCGCCTCGGCCAACGCCATTGCGCAGACCGCCACCGCCACCATCACGGCCGGCGACGAAGCCGCCATCGAAGCCATCGCCGCGCGCCTGCAGGCGGCCAAGGGTGACTTCACCACCAGCTATGCAGGGCAGGGCGGGCCGTTCACCATCGACATCCAGCGCAGCGGCACCGCAGCCACCGTCAAGGTCACGGGCACCTCGGCCCACGGCTCGCGCCCTGAGGAAGGCGTCAACCCCGTGCCGCGCCTGACGCTGTTCCTGCAACAGGTGCTCATGCCCACCGATGGCGTGGCCCTGGTTCAGCCCAATGCCTACAGCAACGCCCTGCGCTACATCAACGGCGCCTTCGGCCTCGACTACTTCGGCAAGCAGCTGGGCGTTGCCTATGCCGACGACTTCATGGGCCCGCTGACCCTGTCGCCCAACCTCATCAAGGCGGCAGACGGCAAGCTGGAAGTCACCACCAACGTGCGCATGCCGCGCGGCAAGACGCCCGAGCAACTGCGCACCGAAGTCGAGCAACGCATCACCCGCTGGAGCGCGGCCGCCAAGGTCCCCCTGACCCTGCAATACACCCAGGGCAACTGGATGGCGCGCGACCCCAAGGGGGCCTGGCTGTCCACCCTGCTCAACATCTTCGGCGACACCACGGGCCTGGACGCCAAGCCCGTGCCCACGGCCGGCAGCACCACGGCCAAGCTCATGCCCAACGCCATCAACTTCGGCCCTGCCATGCCCGGCAAGAAGTACACGGCGCACAACGCGCTCGAATACAAGGAACTGCCCGACCTGCGCGCCGACATGCAGATGTTCACAGAAATGCTGGTGCGCATCGGGAATCTGAAGCAGATGCAGTGATCATTCACTGGGATGTAAAGAAAGGCGCCTTGTGGAAGCAAGGCGCCTTTTTATTCCTGGGACAAGCCATTGAAGGGGATTGGCAATTTGATACAACTGCCTGCGGGAGGCTGCAATGCAGGATATCAAGGGCCAGGATCTCAAGACCATTCTCCATTCCAAACGCGCCAACATCTATTACCTTGAGCACTGCCGTGTCCTGGTCAATGGCGGGCGGGTGGAATATGTGACCGATGCCGGCAAGCGCAGCCTGTATTGGAATATTCCCATTGCCAACACCACCAGCATCCTGCTGGGCACCGGCACCTCCATCACGCAGGCGGCCATGCGGGAACTGGCCAAGGCGGGCGTGCTGGTCGGCTTTTGCGGCGGCGGCGGCACGCCTTTGTTCAGCGCCAATGAAGTCGATGTGGAAGTCGCCTGGCTCACTCCGCAAAGCGAGTACCGCCCCACTGAATACCTGCAGGCCTGGGTCCAATTCTGGTTTGACGATGAACTGCGCCTGCATGCCGCCAAACAATTGCAGGCTTTGCGATTGCAGCGGCTGCAGCAGGAATGGGGTGCACGTGCCTTGCGTGAATCCGGCTTTGCCGTGGATATGGAGCGCCTGAAGGCGCTGGTGCAGCAATTTGCGGCGCTGATGGCCAATGCGCCCGATGTCATGACACTGCTGACCGATGAGGCACGGCTGACCAAGGCCTTGTTCAAGCTCGCCGTGGACGCCGTGGGATATGGCGAATTCACGCGCGCCAAGCGCGGCACCGGCACCGATGCAGCCAACCGCTATCTGGACCATGGCAACTACCTGGCCTACGGACTGGGCGCCACGGCCACCTGGGTGCTGGGCCTGCCCCACGGCCTGGCCGTTCTGCATGGCAAGACGCGGCGTGGTGGCCTGGTGTTCGATGCGGCCGACCTGGTCAAGGATGCGGCCATCCTGCCCCAGGCCTTCCTGTCGGCCATGCACGGCGACGACGAGCCGCAATTTCGCCGCCAATGCATCGAGGCGCTCACGCGCAGCGAATCGCTGGACTTCATCATCGACACGCTCAAGCGCATTGCCGTTGACACGGCGCGCATGGCCGGCGCGCCCACAACGCCCACAACGCCCGGCGCTGCGCAGGAGGCCGACACATGAACGTGCTCTTCGTCTCCCAGTGCAGCAAGCGCGCCCTCACCGAAACGCGCCGCATCCTTGACCAGTTTGCCGAGCGGCGCGGCGATCGCACCTGGCAGACGCCCATCACCGCGGCTGGGCTCGACACCGTGCGCAAGCTGCTGCGCCAGAGCGCGCGCAAGAACACCGCCGTGGCCTGCCACTGGATACGCGGGCGCGACCACAGCGAACTGCTGTGGATCGTGGGCGGCGGGCGCCAGTTCAACGCCGAAGGCGCCGTGCCCACCAACACCACGGCCAGTAACGTGCTGCGCGCAGAAGACGAAAGCCACTGGCACCACCTGCCACTGATCACGGCGCTGGCCGCTTTGGCGGCCCTGGTGCATGACTTGGGCAAGGCCACCCAGGCATTCCAGGACCGGCTGAACAATCCTGGCCTGCGCGAGCGCAACCACTACCGCCATGAATGGGTGTCGGTGCGGCTGTTCCAGGCGTTCGTGGGCGGCGACAGCGACATGGCATGGCTGCAAAGGCTGGCAGCCTGTGTGGATGAGGCCGCCAATGCCCGGGCCTTTGAGGCGCAATGGCTGGATCACCGCAGCGGCCGCCTTCTGCGCGATGGCCTGGACGAGCCGCAGGCCAGCCAGCATCTGCCGTTCAAGGCGCTGCCGCCGCTGGCCACCGCCGTGGCCTGGCTGGTTCTGACACACCATCGGCTGCCCTGCATGCCGGTCGCTGCAGGCCGGCAGGAGTCCGACGACGAGCTGGAGCCCGACCGCCGCCAATGGTGCCGCTTCGGCGCGCGCCCGCGCTTCGTCAACAGCAATGAGATCGAGCAGCTGCTGCAGCGCATCACAGCCGACTGGAACGAGCCGCGCGAGAAAGCCGAGCCGGCGAAGGTGCAGGCCCATTGGGACTTCCCGCAGGGCCTTCCGGTGGCCACGGCAGCCTGGCGCAAGCAGGCGGCGCGCTATGCGCTCAAGCTGCAGGAGCTGGCGGGCCGGTCGCTTGACGCTGCAAGCCTGGGCGATCCGTTCACGCTGCACCTCTCGCGCCTGTGCCTGATGCTGGCCGACCATCACTACTCCAGCATCGAGGACGAAGCGCGCCGCCAGCCTTTCCGCAACGCGGGCTATCCGCTGTACGCCAATACCCGGCGCAAGAGTGCAGCTCCAGGCGCCGCGTCCGCTTTCAACCAGACGCTGGACGAACACCTGCTGGGCGTGCAGGCCCATGCCACGCTGGTAGCGCGCTCGCTGCCCACACTGGCGCGCAGCCTGCCGGCCCTGCGCAGCCATCGCGGCCTCAAGAAGCGCAGCAGCAACGCGCGCTTCCAGTGGCAGGACAAGGCCGCCGACCTGGCTGCCAGCGTGCGCCACCGGGCCGCCAGCCAGGGTGGCTTCATCGTCAATATGGCCTCCACAGGCTGCGGCAAGACGCTGGGCAATGCGCGCATCATGAATGCGCTGGCCGACCCGGGCGTGGGCATGCGCTGTGCCTTCGCCATCGGCCTGCGCACGCTCACGCTGCAGACGGGGCGGGTGTTCCAGAGCGACCTGGGCCTGGGCGACGACCAGCTCGCCATCAAGGTCGGCGGCGCGGCCAGCCGCGCGCTGTTCGAGTACTGGGAAGCGCAGGCCGAGGCCACGGGTTCGGCCTCGCGCCAGGCGCTGCTCGACGAAGGCGGGCAAGTCCTGTTTGACGGCAATGACCAGCACCCGCTGCTGCAGCGCCTGACCGACGATGCGCAGGTGCGCTCGCTGATCGCCGCGCCCGTGCTGGCCTGCACCGTGGACCACCTCACGCCCGCCACTGAAAGCCTGCGCGGCGGCCGGCAGATCGCGCCCATGCTGCGCCTCATGACGGGCGACCTGGTGCTGGACGAGCCCGATGATTTCGACATGGCCGACCTGCCCGCGCTCACCCGGCTCGTGCACTGGGCGGGCCTGCTCGGCTCGCGCGTGCTGCTGTCCTCGGCCACATTGCCGCCAGCGCTGGTGGAGGGGCTGTACCTGGCCTACCGCGCCGGGCGCGAGATCTTCCAGCGCCATCGCGGCGAGCGGCCCGGTGAGCCCGTGGCCATCTGCTGCCTGTGGGTGGACGAATTCCACCAGCAGGCACTGGACTGCGCCGATGGCGCAGGGTTTCGCACAGGCCATGAAGGCTTTGTGCAAAAGCGCGTGGCCCAGCTCGCCCGGGCCGAGGTGCGGCGCCTGGCTGCCATCGCTCCCCTGCCTGCCGGCTGGCAGGGACTGGACCCGGCCGCGCGGCGCCGGGATTTTGCGCGCATCGCGCTGGAGCATGCATGGCAGTTGCACCAGCAGCCGGGCAACCATGGCATCGACCCCGCCAGTGGCAAGCGTGTGAGCTTCGGCCTCATCCGCATGGCCAACATCGAGCCGCTGTTCGACGTGGCCCTGGCAATGTACGGCCAGGGCGCTCCTGCACCGGGCGTGCGTGTGCACCTGTGCGTCTACCACTCGCAGTTTCCGCTGCTGGCGCGTTCCAGCATCGAGCGGCACCTGGACACCATGCTGGACCGCCGCACCCCCGACGGCGCAGACCCCATCTTCCAGAGGCCGGCCATCCGCGCATTGCTTGATGCCAACAATGAGGCCGATCACCTCTTCATCGTGCTCGGCTCCCCCGTCACCGAAGTGGGCCGCGACCACGACTATGACTGGGCCGTGGTCGAGCCCTCGTCCATGCGCTCGCTGATCCAGCTGGCCGGACGCGTGCGGCGCCACCGGCCGGGTGCGGTGCAGGAGGCCAACATGCGGGTGCTGGACAGCAACCTGCGCGCTTTCGAGCATCCAGGCCGGGCGGCATTCTGCAAGCCGGGTTTCGAGATGGAGCCGGTGGATGACAAGGCGGACACGGCGCGGTACTTCCACCTGCGCTCGCATGACCTGCAATCGCTGCTGGCCAAGCACACCAAGGGCGAGCCCCTCTGGCCCGTGGATGCCCGCGCCCGCATCGAAGTGGCCAGGGAGCAGTTCCACCCGGCCAGGAACCTCGTGGACCTGGAACACGCCCGCATGCACGACACCATGCTGCCGCGCCCCGCAGACAGCCCGGATGCCACGCCGGTTTTGCGCGCCGCCAGCCTGCACTGGGCCAGCCCTGCCTGCTTCTGGCTCACGGGCCTGCTGCCGCAGTTCCAGCGCTTTCGCTACGACCCGTTGCCGCGCGTGGATGTGGTGTTTCTGCCGGACGAGGAGGAAGAGGGCCTGCAACTGCACCGCGTGGTCGATGGCCAGCGGCGGGGCGACAAGCTCCATGTGCTGGTGCAGGACAGCCTGCTGCACCGGGAGCCCTTGGACTTACGGAAGGGGACGGTCACTGCATGGGGGCAGGCCGACCTGATGCAGGAACTGTTAGCCCTGGCGGAGGGCAAGGGGCTGGCGCTGGATGCCTGTGCAAGCAAGTACGCCACGGCCAGCCTGCCCGACAAGGCACAGGGCTGGCGCTGGCATGGCGTGCTGGGCTTTGTGGGCCGGGCCTGAGGATCAGGCGGTATGCAGCTGCATCGGATGAACTTGCCTCACGGACGCCTGCAACTCCGCGTTCAGCTCTGCCGTGCGCAGGTCGTAGGCGGTCTGAAGGTTCAGCCAGGACTGCGCGTCGCCCCCAAAGAAGCGGCTCAGCCGCAGCGCCGTGTCGGCCGTGATGCCGCGCCGCTCCAGCACGATGTCGTTCACGCGCGAGGCGGGAACGTGCAGGTGCCTGGCCAGCGCGTTGGCGCTCATGTCCATGGGCTTCAGGTAGTCCTCGCGCAGGACTTCACCTGGGTGTATGGGGCGCATGCCGTTTTTAAGCATGTCTTTCTCCTGTGCCCCTCATTGCCGGGAGGCGCCGGTTCCCAAGCCGCCGATGCGGCAGCGAAGGCATGTCATTGTTCGTCAGTGGTAATCCACTATCTCTACGTCAACCACTCCCTTTTCCGTCCAGACAAAGCAGAGGCGCCACTGGTCGTTGATGCGGATGCTGTGCTGGCCCTGCCGATCTCCCACGAGCATTTCCAGGCGATTGCCAGGAGGGCTGCGCAGAAATTCAAGTGTCACAGCCGCATCCAACTGAGCCAGCTTGCGCTCCGCCACGCTCTGGATGTTGGCGAACCGGCGGGTCTTGCCGCTGGTGAACAGGCGCTGGGTTTCCGGGCACTTGAAGGAAGTGATCGCCATAAGTCAGGAATTTTATACCGTTTACCGTTATTCGGTATAACGCTTTGCAGCAGAAAGGAAACGAAGCGCAGAGGAGCAAGACCACCCGCACCGTTCGTTGAAGGACATCGTTGCAGACCACGCAGATCGTGGGTTTGTTCTGAATTTCTTGCAAGGAGGAGAAGCAATGCCGCCCACCCCAAGCGCCATGCGTTGGCATGACGCCATCGCCATCTTTATCCAGGAACGGCTTCAGGCCAAGCTGGACAAGCTGGCCGAAGATGACCCCAAACGACAGGAGCTGCTGGCTCAGCACCAGCGCGATACCTGGATGGAAGACGCCGCCCGCCGGGTGACGCAAATCCAGGCCGTCACCCACTCCCTCAAACCCATACACCCCGATGCGCGCGGCACCAATCTCTATGTGGAGCCGGCCGGCCTGCCAGCGCTGCAAGAACTGGGCAGCCATGCGCTGGGGCAGTCCTTCTCTGGCGATGTGGTGGGCAATGCGGCGGCGCTTGACGTCTACAAGTTCCTCAAGGTCGAGGTGGACGGCACCAGTCTGCTGGCCGCGCTGCTGGCGCAAGACCCGGGCGCGCTCCAGGCCCTGCATGAGGACCCGCAGCAGGCCATGGGCTTGCGCGATGCCTTCGTAGGCCTGACCCAGCCGCGCGCGGGCGCACCCAGTTCGCACACGCGGGCCAAGCAGTTGTACTGGCTGACGGGCAGCGATGCCTGTGCCGATGAAGGCTATGAATTGCTGGCGCCGTTGTTTGCCACCTCGCTGGCGCATGCCGTGCATGCGCAGGTGCAGGAAGACCGCTTTGGGGAAAGCAACAAGGCGGCCCGGCAGGCGCGGCGCGAGCGCAAGGCGCATGACGGCGTCTTCCATGACTACCCTGGGCTGGCCGTCCAGAAGATGGGAGGGACAAAGCCACAGAATATTTCCCAGCTCAACAGCGAGCGTGGCGGGGTCAACTACCTGCTGGCGTCGCTGCCACCGGTCTGGCGCAGCAGCGATGTACGGCTGCCGGTGCATGCCAGCTCCGTGTTCGACAAGCTGTTCATCGGCCGTCCCGAGGTGCGCAGCACGGTGCGCAAGCTGCGTGCCTTCCTTGCGACCGACCCGGAGCCCAACCTGCAAACGCGCGAGCGCCGCGAAGCCTTCGTCGATGCGCTGATCGATGAAATGGTCTCGCTCGCCGGCGAAGTGCAGCAGGCCCTGCCAGCTGGCTGGAGCTGCGACTCGGAACGCTTCGGCAAGCTGGTGCGTGAAGAGCAATTGTGGCTGGACCCATTGCGGGCCGAACTGCGCGATGAAGCAGATTTCGCCCGCGAATGGCTTTGGATGGACTGGCCTGCCGAGGTAGGCAAGCGCTTTGCCAACTGGCTCAACAGCCAGCTGTTCGGCCAGTTGCCTGTGGGCGACGCCGAGGCGCGTGTGTGGCGGAAAGAACTGCTGACCGATGAGGATGGTTTTGTGCAGCAGTTGCGCGAACTGCGCAAACGGCTTGAAGACAGGGAGGACGCGCAATGAGCCAGTCTCCACAAGCGCTTCTCGTTTTCCCCCATCTGCGCGTCCAGAACGCCAACGCCATCTCCAGCCCGCTCACGCACGGCTTCCCCTCCATCACCGCCTTCACCGGCCTGATGTGGGCGCTGGAGCGCAAGCTGGCGCAGGCCGGCATCCCCTTGCGCCTGCACGCAGTGGGCGTGGTCTGCCACCACCATCAGGAGCAGGTGACGCAGGGCTATGTGCGCAGCTTCAACCTCACGCGCAACCCGGTGGACAAGGACGGCAGCACCGCCGCCATCGTGGAGGAAGGGCGCATCCACCTCGACATCTCCCTGGTCTTCACCGTCTCGGAAAAACGCGTCCCTGGCTCCAACTCGGCCCCGACCCTGGTGCAAAGCGCTGCCGAGCCGATGCAGCAATGGGCCGATGAAGCCGGGCAAATCCTGTCGCAAATGCGGGTGGCCGGCGGCAGCCTGCTGCCATCGCGCGCCGCGCCCGGCAGGCGTGTGCGCCCCAGGCTGGCCGTGCTGGCAGAAGACGCCACCGAGCGCAGCCGACAGTTCCGCGAATGGCGGCGCCAGTGGCTGCCGGGCTTCGCCCTGGTGGGGCGTGACGACCTGCTGGCCGACCGCCTGCACAGGCTGCGCGACAAAGCGGCGCACACCACGCTGCTCGACGCCTGGCTGCATGCATCGCGCTTCAACCACGAGCCCGTGTCAGTGGCCGAAGGCCAGCCCCCGCCTGCCGATGGCAAGCATCCATGGGCAGACCCCTGGCGCGGCCCCGGCAGCGGCTGGATCGTGCCTGTGCCCGTGGGCTACGCGGCACTCTCGCCATCACATGCCGCAGGCGAAGTGCTCAACGCCCGCGATGCCACCACGCCGCTGCGCTTCGTGGAGTCGGTCTATTCGCTGGGCGAATGGATCAGCCCGCACCGCCTCACCCATCTGGAGCAACTGCTGTGGCATGCGCAAACCGATGAGGAGCGGGGCCTTTACCGCTGCCGCAGCGGCTACGTGCCAGACCCCGCAGCCGTGGCCGACCCTGACGACGCCGCAGCCCAGGAGCAGGAAGACGACGACAGCTATGCATACACCTGACCAGCGTCCTTGCACCGCCGCCTTTCACACCGTATTGCCAAAGGATTGAACACCATGTCCAGCACCCTCAAGACCGCATCCGTCCTCGCCTTCGAACGCAAGCTCGACCCCTCCGACGCTGTCTTCCACGCAGGCAACTGGGATGACCGGGCGGCCTCCGCCTCCTGGCCCTCCGTCAAGCTGCGCGAGAAATCCGTGCGCGGCACTATCTCCAACCGCCTCAAGACCAAGGACCAGGACCCGGCCAAGCTCGACGCCGCCATCGAGAACCCCAACCTGCAGACCGTGGACGTGGCAGCCCTGCCCGCCGATGCCGACACGCTCAAGGTGCAGTTCACGCTGCGCGTGCTGTCTGGCGCGGGCACGCCGTCTGCCTGCAACAGCGCCGAATACCAGGCCAGGCTCGCGCAGACCGTCCAGACCTATGCCTCGGCCCAGGGCTTTGCCGAACTGGCCAACCGCTATGCGGCCAACCTGGCGAACGGGCGCTTTCTGTGGCGCAATCGCGTGGGCGCGGAAAGCGTGCAGGTGCAGGTGGTGCAGCTCAAGGATGGCAAGGCCGGGCAGGCATGGTCGTTCGATGCGCTGGCCCACAACCTGCGCACGCTGGAGCGGCCTGACGAGAAAGTGGCTGCGCTGGGCAGCGTGATCGCGCAGGGGCTTGAGGGCAAGGCCCATGTGCTGCTGCAGATCACCGCCTTTGTGCGCCTGGGCGCGGGCCAGGAAGTCTTCCCCTCGCAGGAACTGATCCTCGACAAGGGCAGCACCAAAAAGAGCAAGACGCTCTACCAGATCGGGGAAAAAGGCCAGGAGGTCGCCGCCATCCACTCCCAGAAAATCGGCAACGCCCTGCGCACCATCGACACCTGGTACGACGGCGCGCAGGACCTGGGCCCCATCGCGGTCGAGCCCTACGGGTCCGTCACCACCCAGGGCAAGGCCTGGCGCCAGCCCAAGCAAAAGCAGGACTTCTACACCCTGCTGGACGACTGGCTGCTCAAGGACAAGGTGCCGCCCGTCGAGCAGCAGCACTTTGTGATGGCCGTGCTGATCCGCGGTGGTGTCTTCGGCGATGCGAGCTGATGGCCATGACCTCGCACTACATCGACATCACGCTGCTGCCTGACCCGGAATTCAGCCACGCCCACCTGCTGGGCGCGCTGGTCGCCAAGCTGCACCGCGCGCTCGTGCAACTGGGCAGTGCTGACATAGGCATCAGCTTTCCCGGCTACAGCCTGCGTCCACGCACTCTGGGCACCATCCTGCGCCTGCATGGCAGTGAAGCCGCGCTGCGCGGCCTGATGGAACAGCCCTGGCTGCAGGGCATGCGCGATCACGTGCACTGCACGCCGCCAGCTTTGGTACCAGAGGGCGCCGTGCCCTACCTGGTGCAACGCCGGCAGTTCAAGACCAGCCCCGACCGCCTGCGCCGCCGCCGCATGCGGCGCAAGGGAGAAACCGCTGAACAGGCTGCGGCCGCCATCCCCGACAGCGTGGAGCGCACCCCGGACCTGCCCTACGTTCAACTGCGCAGCGCCAGCACCGGCCAGCCGTTTTGCCTGTTCGTGGAGCAGAAAGCGGTGCAGGGCACGGTGGGCCAGGAAGGCTTCAATACCTACGGGCTGAGCCTGGGAACTGCTGTTCCCTGGTTCTGACCCTTTTTCTGGCGGCCTGAAGACTGCCTTGTAAATCAACAGCTTGGCGGATGCCCCGGAATTTGGGGTGTTTGCCAGCTGGAGGTGAAAGCTCTTTCAAAATCAATGGATTGGGGAATTTTTCGCCTAGTTCGCTGCCGCGTAGGCAGCTCAGAAAGCCTATACCGTGATGGTGGCCAACCTCAAGGAGTTCGCTGCCGCGTAGGCAGCTCAGAAAACGGAGGAACTCGAAAAAGCCGAGCTGGCAGCGTTCGCTGCCGCGTAGGCAGCTCAGAAAAGCACTGCGCAGCCATTCGGCGACGGCTGGATGTTCGCTGCCGCGTAGGCAGCTCAGAAATGCGGCCAGCGTGATGGCGCGGCCCTGGGCGTGTTCGCTGCCGCGTAGGCAGCTCAGAAATGTGATCGCCACCAGATCCGCGGCTTCGGCATGTTCGCTGCCGCGTAGGCAGCTCAGAAAATCGACTCCCTTGCGAACAACCTGGACACCCTGTTCGCTGCCGCGTAGGCAGCTCAGAAATGCGCCGCGCCATGGCCGAGCTCGACACCATCGTTCGCTGCCGCGTAGGCAGCTCAGAAATCAAGCGCCATCGCCTCCTCCGTCTGCACAGGGTTCGCTGCCGCGTAGGCAGCTCAGAAATTTTCTCTGCCGGTGGGTCACAGGGGCAGGGCGTTCGCTGCCGCGTAGGCAGCTCAGAAATCAAAGCCCGAGTACGACGCAATCTACGAAGCGTTCGCTGCCGCGTAGGCAGCTCAGAAAAGTTGCTGGCCACGATCCGCAGAAGCGGTAAGGTTCGCTGCCGCGTAGGCAGCTCAGAAAAGTCATGAACCTTGCGCGCGCCGGCTTCACCAGTTCGCTGCCGCGTAGGCAGCTCAGAAAGAGATCCGCGCCAAGGCGGATACCGACATCAAGTTCGCTGCCGCGTAGGCAGCTCAGAAACGCATCCCACACGGCGATATTGGGCGGCGCACGTTCGCTGCCGCGTAGGCAGCTCAGAAAACGGGGTCCCAGGGGTTCGGCCCGGGTGTGCCGTTCGCTGCCGCGTAGGCAGCTCAGAAAAGTCCGAAACTCTGTGCGTTGTCGATGTTTGGGTTCGCTGCCGCGTAGGCAGCTCAGAAAGAAGCCACCCAGGCCAGCGCAGCGCCCGGCAAGTTCGCTGCCGCGTAGGCAGCTCAGAAATTCGTGGTCAAAGATCCGAGCGGCACACAGGTGTTCGCTGCCGCGTAGGCAGCTCAGAAAATGGTCCAGCCCAGCTTTTCCGGACCCAGGGCGTTCGCTGCCGCGTAGGCAGCTCAGAAAGTGCCCATGGCCGGCAACTACGAAGTCCGCCCGTTCGCTGCCGCGTAGGCAGCTCAGAAATCTTCCAGGAATTCCCCGAATCGCTCCTCCGTGTTCGCTGCCGCGTAGGCAGCTCAGAAACTCACGACCACATTGCTTGCATTGGGGTGCGCGTTCGCTGCCGCGTAGGCAGCTCAGAAACAGAACCGCCCGATCTTCGTGCCGGGCTACGAGTTCGCTGCCGCGTAGGCAGCTCAGAAAACGCTGACGGCCGCAGGCTCTTCCATCATCGGGTTCGCTGCCGCGTAGGCAGCTCAGAAACCGCCCTCGTCGCCCAGCAACTGCTTTTCGTCGTTCGCTGCCGCGTAGGCAGCTCAGAAATGCAGGCCTGCTTTGATGGCCTTGGTCTTCGTGTTCGCTGCCGCGTAGGCAGCTCAGAAAATCCGCTCAACTGCTCACATCGGGCCGGTCGAGTTCGCTGCCGCGTAGGCAGCTCAGAAAGCAGCGAGAAGGCCATGCTGTCCCAGCGCCTGGTTCGCTGCCGCGTAGGCAGCTCAGAAATGGTCCACCGCGCTACGTGAAGCAGACCCCATGTTCGCTGCCGCGTAGGCAGCTCAGAAAAGAACGCTCAGGGATCACCCATGGAGGCCGCCGTTCGCTGCCGCGTAGGCAGCTCAGAAAAGAACGGATGAGCGATGAGGCAAAGCATCGACGTTCGCTGCCGCGTAGGCAGCTCAGAAAAATTAGCGCGGCCCGAGAGGTGGATCTGTGAGGTTCGCTGCCGCGTAGGCAGCTCAGAAATTGAGGCAGCTCCAGCTGCCGTTATCAAAAACGTTCGCTGCCGCGTAGGCAGCTCAGAAATTGGCCTGGACCTGGGCGCTGTATGCCTGGACGTTCGCTGCCGCGTAGGCAGCTCAGAAACAGTCGATGGGGTTCATGACCACCCCCGTGGAGTTCGCTGCCGCGTAGGCAGCTCAGAAAATGGACGACAGCGAAGCTGAATGGCAGGCCAAGTTCGCTGCCGCGTAGGCAGCTCAGAAATGTGAGCGTGACACCAATCTCTTTCTTCACGAGTTCGCTGCCGCGTAGGCAGCTCAGAAAAGATCGTGACCGCGATTTTGGCGCTCCTGGGCGTTCGCTGCCGCGTAGGCAGCTCAGAAAAATGTAAGTCGGGAGAGATCCGCGTTAATGGTGTTCGCTGCCGCGTAGGCAGCTCAGAAATGGTGGCGCTTGGCCTGCTTGGTGGCGTGATAGTTCGCTGCCGCGTAGGCAGCTCAGAAAGAGATGGCGTTGGCCGCCACGTTGGGCATGCCGTTCGCTGCCGCGTAGGCAGCTCAGAAATGACATACGTGTGGCAGTGCACGCCGCTGCCCGTTCGCTGCCGCGTAGGCAGCTCAGAAATGCGGGACCAAGCCATTTGGGGCCAGGGCGAGGTTCGCTGCCGCGTAGGCAGCTCAGAAATGACCTGGCCGGACCACCCGCATCACCACCGCGTTCGCTGCCGCGTAGGCAGCTCAGAAAGCCAACTTGGATGGACTGGTTGATCGTCTTGGGTTCGCTGCCGCGTAGGCAGCTCAGAAAGTGGCCATCAGACGGTACTGCGTCCAGCCTGCGTTCGCTGCCGCGTAGGCAGCTCAGAAAGTCGCCTATTTCACGCCTGATCCCGAAGTTGCGTTCGCTGCCGCGTAGGCAGCTCAGGAAAGCACCGGGGCCTGCATGCCGGCAATGGCGGCGTTCGCTGCCGCGTAGGCAGCTCAGAAACGCCCCAGTCTGGCGTTGGCGTCTTGCCCGACGTTCGCTGCCGCGTAGGCAGCTCAGAAATGCAGAGATCGATGGCGTTTGGCGGCAGCAGTGTTCGCTGCCGCGTAGGCAGCTCAGAAATCAATCTCAGGCACGCCAAACCATTCCGGCATGTTCGCTGCCGCGTAGGCAGCTCAGAAATTGAGCCCGCGCAGATCAACGTGGCCGGTCTGGTTCGCTGCCGCGTAGGCAGCTCAGAAATGAGCAGCGCGACTGCGGCAAGCCCACGCGCCGTTCGCTGCCGCGTAGGCAGCTCAGAAAATGACGCGCGAGCACCCCAACACCACGAGCTGTTCGCTGCCGCATAGGCAGCTCAGAAATTTGGTCTTTCCCCTGATGTCGTACAGGGCACGTTCGCTGCCGCATAGGCAGCTCAGAAAATACAGGCTGTCACCAGCAGTTGGTCTGCACAGTTCGCTGCTGCATAGGCAGCTCAGAAAGGCGCCAAAGCAGACTTTGGACAGGATGTGGCGTTCGCTGCCGCATAGGCAGCTCAGAAAAATCCAGGTCCTGGGTATCCAGGATCAGGGCCGTTCGCTGCCGCGTAGGCAGCTCAGAAAGCGCCCCACTGGGCACAAGGAGAGCTGACATGGTTCGCTGCCGCGTAGGCAGCTCAGAAAAGAGATCACGGCGAGCTTGTTGCCAGGATAGTGTTCGCTGCCGCGTAGGCAGCTCAGAAAAGACCAACCTCGAATTCCTTGGCGGTCGAGCAGTTCGCTGCCGCGTAGGGAGCTCAGAAAACTGGAAAGCCCACGGCAGCGACAAGTACCCGGTTCGCTGCCGCATAGGCAGCCCAGAAAGCTTGCGGATGCGACAGAGACTTCAGCCCTCCGGGCCATGCTCCGCGTATTCCACAAAGGACGGTGCTTCATCAAACAGTTGCAGGAGCAGTTTCAGGCGCCGGGCGTAGAGACTGTGTGGACGATTGAAAACCTGGGCGGCCAGGGCGATGGCTGCGCGGGCGAGGTACCACTCGTTGTCGAATTCGCTGGCGTCCTCGAATACCTTGTGCCGAATTTGCCGGATGTGGTTCAGCGCCAGGTCTGCGGCCAGGTCCACCTCTACATCCGCGTCATGCCAGTCCATGTCGGCACAGCGTGTTTCGATCAGGGCAACCAGCCCCATCTCTGCGCGGGCAATGGACAGGGCGATCATTTGCTGCATGGTGGGCCAGGCAGCGGTGTCCATCGTGCAGGGCTTGTTCGTTGAGTGCTGTGACGCAGTCATATCGATTCCTTTGTCGTCGCTTCAATGACTCGGGCTTTCTATGCACGATCTATGCACTCAATATTCTATGCATTGTGCATAGAAAATGGCAAGCGTGTTCCATGGCAAAGTGCGCGGATGGCACGCGACGACCCAACCATCTACATGCGTATCCCTCAGGAGTTGAAGGATCTGCTGGATGCCGCTTCTGAAGAGAACCGGCGCTCAATGACTGCCGAGGTCGTGGCTCGGCTACAGCAGACCTTTGCGGCGCCTCGCGTTTCGGGCATGGACAGCGGTAGTTCGCAAATGAATCTGGATACCCGCGTCGGTGACGAAACGCTGGAAACCGTGAAGCGTATCGAAGAGCGGTTGCAATCGCTTGCGCAAGCCCTGGCCCTGCCGCAGCGAGGCCCTCAGCCAGACACGGATGCGGCGACGCCGGAAAAATCCACAGGCAAGCGCGTATCGAAGTCAGCGCAGAGTGCGGCGCCGAAGAAGTAGCTTTCTGGCCTCACTGCCTCCAGAAAAACACCCCCGCCATCACCAGCCCCGTCAGCACGATGCCTGCGCGCAGCCATTCGGGCGGGATGCGGCGCGCCAGGCGGGCGCCGCCGTAGCCGCCTGCGGTGGCGGCAATCATCATGACCAGGGCCTGCTCCCACTGCACGACGCCGCCGGCCGCATAGATGGCGACGGCAATGGCCGTGAGCAGGGCGGAGACCAGGTTCTTCATGCCGTTCATGGCATGCAGCCTTGTCTGGCCCAGCAGGCCGAACAGGGCCAGCAGCAGGATGCCCAGGCCGCCGTTGAAGTAGCCGCCGTAGATGGCCACGGCCAGCATGCCGGCGCCGGCCTTCAGGGGCGATGCATGGGCGGCATGCTCGGCGCTGCCGCGTGATGCCATGCGCCTGAGCTGGGGCGCGAAGGCGAACATGGCGGTGGCAGCCAGCAGCAGCCAGGGGACGACCTTGCGGAACAGGTGGTCGGGCGTGACCAGCAGCAGGGCCGCGCCCAGCGAGCCGCCGATGAGCGACAGCACGATCACGCCGCGCATGCCCAGGCCGGGCGGCGGCTCCATGTCCTGGCGAAAGCCCCAGGCACCGGCCATGTAGCCGGGCAGCAGGGCGACGGTGCCGGTGGCGTTGGCGGCCACGGGCGGCACGCCGGTGAAGACCAGGGCGGGCAGGGTGAGGAAGCTGCCGCCTCCGGCAACGGCATTGAGCGCGCCGGCCACGAAGGCGGCGCTCATGAGCAGTGCGATGTCCCACATGGGTGTTGTCTCCTCCTGGGGCCGGGCATCGGCAGGCCGCCGTGGCCTTGCGCGGCCAGGCCGGTGTTATAGGTCGAGGCCGATCTTAGTGCCGGACCATCGGGCGGGCTGTCGCACCGGCATGGCGGCGGGTCAGGGCTGCTTTGCGCAAAAGGACAGGATCGCGCCGGCGTGGCGCCCACCTGGCGACTAGGGCGGCTCCACCACCGGGCCGGGCAGGCCCAGCGTGGCGCGCAGCAGGGCGACGCGTGGGTTGGCGACGGCGCTGCGGTAGATCAGCGCCACGGGGCCCATGGAGATGGCGGGTGTGACATGCACCCTGCGCACCCCCAGCGACCGGGGCGAGGCCTGCAGCGTGGAGTCGGGTACGGCGCTGAGCCCCAGGCCGGCCCGGACCAGTTGCAGGTTGGTGAAGGGGCTGGTGGATTCGATGACGGGCGTGGGCGCGATCACGCCTTCGCGGCGGAACACCTCTTCCATCATGCGGCGCAGCATGGAGCTGCGCGTGGGCAGGATCCATCGCTGGCGCGCCAGCTCCTCCCAGCGGTTGCTGCGCGCGTGGCCTGCAGGGTGGTCCGGCGGGGCGATGACGGTGAAGCCGGTGTCGAACAGTTTTTCGTAGCGCAGCGGCTGGCCTGCAGCCTCGGGCAGTTCGGTGGGGTAGCTGGTGATGAGGGCATCGAGCTGGCCGTCCAGCAGGCATTGCACAAGCAAAGGCACGCGTTCTTCCTTGAGCTGTACCCGCACATGGGGCTGCTGTGCGGCCAGGTCCGCCAGTACGCCGGGCAGGTAGCCCTGTGCCACGAAGGGCGGGGTGCCGATGCGCAGCAAGGTGATGGCGGGTTGCTGGGCGGTCTCGCTGCCCAGATGGTGCAGCTCGGCCAGCAGCATGGCCGCGCCGCGGATGGCGATCTCGCCCTGGGCCGTGGGTTCGAGCCCGCGCGCATTGCGCAGGAACAGCGTCACGCCGAAGGCCGCCTCGATCTCGCCCAGGGCCTTGCTCAGCGCGGGCTGGGTCAAATGCATGAGGCCGGCGGCGGCGCGCAGGCTGCCTCCCTGGTGCAGGGCCAGCAGGAGCTGCAGGTGCTTGAAGCGCAGCCGCGACAGCAGGCGTTGCGGGTCGAAGTCGTGCATGTTCCCGGGGGTGGAGTGATTACCGGAGGTTTGCCATCCATCCAAACATATCACTATTGGAAATGGGCCTGCCGTTCTATCGTGACCCCACGACGACAAGCGACAAGGAGACAGGACCATGGACAGACGCGTCTTTCTGGCAGGCAGCCTGGCGGCTGCCGCGCTTCCGCTGGTGCGGGCCAGCGATTTTCCGAGCCGGCCGGTGCGGGTGATTTCCCCGTATGCGGCGGGCGGGGGGCCTGATGTGCAGTTGCGCCAGGCCGGCCCGGTGCTGGGGGAGATCCTGGGGCAGTCCATCGTGATCGAGAACAAGGTGGGTGCGGCCGGCGTGCTGGCCGCGCAGTATGTGGCGCAGCAGCCCGCCGATGGCTACACCTGCCTGATGGGCTCCAACACCCACCTGATCCAGAAGCTGCTGCAACCGGGCCTGCGCTTCGACCCCATCGGCGACTTCACGCCCGTCAGCAACCTGGCCTCGTCGCCCACGGTGCTGGTGGTGCGTGCCGATGCGCCCTGGCGCACGGCCCGGGAGCTGATCGCGGGGCTGAAGGCCCAGCCGGCGCAGGCCAACTACGGCTCGGGCGGCATAGGCACTTCGGCCCATCTGGCGGGCGCCACGCTGGCCTCGCTGGCGGGCCTGCAGGTCACGCACATACCGCTCAAGGGATCGGTGGAGATTGCGGCCTCGCTGATCCGCGGCGATACGCAGTATGCGTTTCCGGTGGCGGGCACCGGCATCCCCCAGGTGCAGGGCGGCAAGCTGCGGGCCCTGGCGGTGACCAGCCGCAGGCGCCTGGCGCAGCTGCCCGAGGTGCCCACGCTGCAGGAGGTGCTGGGCAGCGAGCTGGCAGTGCAGGAGTCCTGGTTCGGGCTGTGGGCTCCGGCCAGGACGCCCCCTGCCGTGGTCGAGCGCCTGCACGCCGCCGTGCGCCAGGCCGCCGCCCAGCCAGCGCTGCGCGCCTCGTTCGAGGCTGTCGGCAACGAGGCCACGGCCAGCGCTTCGCCGCAGGCCTTCGCCGATTTCGTGCGCAGCGAGAACCGCAAGTGGGCCGCCATCATCGAGCTGGCCGGCATCACCGCCAACAGTTGAACCAGGGAAAGGCAAGACGGGTATGGACAAGCCGCTGCAAGGAGTGCGCGTCATCGACATGTCGCATGTGATCGCGGGGCCGCTGGCCTCGCACTACCTGGCCCAGCTCGGGGCCGAGGTCATCAAGGTCGAGCCCACGCGTGGCGAGGTCATGCGCAACAGCCGGGCGCCCGGCGAGCCCGGGGGCGGCATGCCTTCGGGCTTCGTGGCGCTCAATGCGGGAAAGCGTTCGCTGGCGGTGGACATCCGCCAGCCCGAGGGTGCGGACATCGTGCGTGCCCTGGCGCGCACGGCCGATGTGTTCATCGAGAACTTCCGCCCCGGCGTGGTGGCGCGCCACGGCCTGGGCTACGAGGACATCCGGGCGGTGCGTCCCGACGTGGTGTACTGCTCCATCTCGGGCTTTGGCCAGCAGGGCGAGTGGGCCGGGCGTGGCGCCTATGACCATGTGGTGCAGGCGCTCACGGGCATGATGATGATGGCGGGGGGCGACGAGGAAGCGCCGCCCGTGAAGGTGGGCTTTCCCGTGATCGACGTGGCGGTGGGCATGCTGGGGGCGCTGTCGGTCACGGCGGCCCTGCACCAGCGCAACGCCTGGGCGCCTGGCGAGCGGCGCAGCCAGCACATCGATGCCTCCATGCTGCAGGCCTCGCTGATGCTGATGTACCCGCATGCCTGTACCTATCTCACCCATGGCGTGGAGCCACGGCGCGTGGGCAACCGGGGCTATACGGGGAGCCCGGCGGCCGACACCTACCGGTGCGCCGACGGCTGGCTGTCCACGGCCGCCAACACGCCGCAGCAGTTCCGCAGGCTCGCCAGCGTGCTGGGGCTCGATGCGCTGTGCGAGGACGCCACGCTGCTGGACCTCGATGCCTTCAATGCGCCCGAGGGCGGCTTTGTCGCCGCGCGCGATGCGTCCGCGCTGCAGCGGCTGCAGGCATGTCTGGCCGAGGCCTTCGCCGCACGCAGCGCACGGGACATGGAAGCCCGGCTCAACGCCGTGGGCGTGCCTGCGGCCAGGGTGCGGCGCCTGGGCGAATTCCTGGGCGAGGCCCGCGCCGCCGGCACCGTGTCACCTGTGAGCTATGGCGCCGGCGGCGCTGCGGTGGACACTCCGGGACTGGGGTTCCGGTGGGTGGATGCCGAGCCCCTGCCGGGTGCGCCGGCCCCCGTCCTGGGCGATGGCAACCTTGCGCTGCTGCGGGAACTGGGGATGGCGGATGAGGCCATCGCCCGCCTATGCCGCAGCGGCGTGCTGGGCGCGCCGCAGTCCTGATTGCCTTTGGATTCCTTTGCCACTGCCTTGCTGGAGACCCCATGTTCAAAGCCTTGCTGCTGACCCAACCCGTACCGCGTGAAACCCGTGCCGAGTGTGTGGAGCTGGACGAAGCCAGCCTGCCCGCCGGCGCGGTGCGCGTGGCCGTCTCGCATTCCACGCTCAACTACAAGGATGCACTGGCCATCACGGGGCGCTCGCCCGTGGTGCGCCAGTTCCCCATGGTGCCGGGCATCGACCTGGCCGGCACGGTGCTGGACAGCGAGGACGCGCGTTTCCAGCCCGGCGATGCCGTGCTGCTCAACGGCTGGGGCGTGGGCGAGACCCACTGGGGCGGGCTCGCCCAGCAGGCGCGCGTGAACGGCGACTGGCTGGTCCGCCGGCCCGAGGCCTTCAGCGCACGGGATGCCATGGCCATAGGCACGGCCGGCTATACGGCCATGCTGTGCGTGATGGCGCTGCAGGCGCATGGCATCACGCCCTCCAGCGGCCCGGTGCTGGTGACGGGGGCCAATGGCGGCGTGGGCAGCATTGCCGTGGCCCTGCTGTCGCGCCTGGGCTTCGAGGTGCACGCCGGCACCGGGCGGCCCGAACAGGCCGAGCACCTGAAGGCGCTGGGCGCGGCGCGGATCGTGGAGCGCAGCAGCCTGGATGCGCCCGGCAAGCCGCTGCAAAAGGAGGTCTGGGCGGCGGCCGTGGACAGCGTGGGCAGCCATACGCTGGCCAATGTGTGCGCCAGCCTGCGCTACGGCGGCTGCGTGGCGGCCTGCGGACTGGCCCAGGGGCTGGACCTGCCGGCTTCCGTGGCGCCGTTCATCCTGCGCGGCGTGTCGCTGCTGGGCATCGACAGCGTCTATGCGCCGCAGGCGCGGCGCGAGCAGGCCTGGGCGCGGCTGGCTGCCGAACTGCCGCGCGAGGTGCTGGAGCGCAATACCGAAGAGGCGGGCCTGGCCGATGCGGTTGCGCTGGCGCCCCGGCTGCTTGCCGGCCAGGTGCGCGGCCGGGTCGTCATCGATACGGCGCGCTGAGGCCCGCGTGGGCTCTGGTGCCGCCTACTTGGCGTAGGGGTCGGCAAAGCCCAGCTCGACCATGATCTCGGTCTCGTAGGCTTCCATTTCCTCGGCGTCCTGCTCGCTGGTCTCATGGTCCCAGCCCTGGGCATGCAGCGTGCCATGCACCAGCAGGTGGGCGTAGTGCTCCTCCAGCGTCTTGTTCTGCTCGCGCGCCTCGCGCTCGACCACGGGGGCGCACAGCACCAGGTCGGCCATGGCCGTGGGCTCCTGCTGGTAGTCGAAGGTCAGGACGTTGGTGGCGTAGTCCTTCTGGCGGTATTCGCGGTTGAGCTGCTGGCCTTCCTCGGCGTCGACGATGCGCACGGTGATTTCGGCATCGACGGCCAGGGCGTGGCGTATCCAGCGCGTGACCTTGCTGCGGGACAGCACGGCGCGGTGGACAGGTGCCTCGGCAAAGCGCGCGAATTGCAGGGACAGTTGCAGTTGGTTCAGGGACATGGGAGGAGGCGTGGGCGTGAGCTTGGGCTTGTGCTTTGGAGCGCCCGTGGGCGGGCGTCTGCTGTGGCTGTCGGGATCAATGCGCGGCAAGGCGCGGTGCGGCACGGCGCGCAGGGGCCTGGCCGCGTGCGTCGTAGGCGTCCACGATGCGTGCCACCAGCGGGTGGCGCACCACGTCGGCGCTGGTGAAGTGGTTGATGGCGATGCCCTTGACGCGCTTCAAGACGCGTTCGGCATCGATCAGGCCGCTCAGGGCGCCCTTGGGCAGGTCGATCTGGCTGACGTCGCCCGTGACCACGGCGCGGGCGCCGAAGCCGATGCGCGTGAGGAACATCTTCATCTGCTCGGGCGTGGTGTTCTGCGCCTCGTCCAGGATGACGAAGGCGTTGTTCAGCGTGCGCCCGCGCATGAAGGCCAGCGGCGCGATCTCCAGCACATTGCGCTCGAAGGCCTTTTGCACCTTCTCGTAGCCCATGAGGTCGTAGAGCGCGTCGTACAGCGGGCGCAGGTAGGGATCGACCTTCTGCGTGAGGTCGCCGGGCAGGAAGCCCAGGCGCTCGCCTGCCTCCACAGCGGGGCGCGTGAGCACGATGCGCTGCACGGCGCTGCGCTCCAGCGCGTCCACGGCGCAGGCCACGGCCAGGTAGGTCTTGCCGGTGCCGGCCGGGCCGATGCCGAAGGTGATGTCGTGGCGGGCGATGTTCTCCAGGTAGGCCGACTGGTTGGCCGTGCGCGCGCGCAGGTCGGGGCGGCGCGTGGACAGCTGGATGGCGTCCTGGGGCTGCTCGATGAGTTCGGTATCACCGGCCAGCATCAGTTGCAGGGAGTCGTCCAGGATGGGGTCGTCGGCCATCTCGTAGAGGGCCTGCAGCAGCTCCAGGGCGTCGTTGGCCTTGGCCTTGGGGCCGTCGATCTTGAATTGCTCGTGGCGGTGGGCGATCTTGACGCCCATTGCGATCTCGATGGTGCGCAGGTGCGCGTCGGCCGGGCCGCAGACGTGGCTCAACCGGTTGTTGTCGTGGGGTGTGAAGGTGTGGCGCAGGATCACGCGGATAATTCCAGAGATTCCGGGCGGCGGCCAGCGCGAGGGCGTGGTGCCATACCCTGTGAATGGGCCGGCGTTCGGTTGCGGACGGGCATGAAAAGCCGCCCCCAGGGCGGCAAAGGACACCAATGATAGGCAAATTGACAGGAACGCTGCTGGAAAAAAACCCGCCCGAGGTGCTGGTGGACTGCGGCGGCGTGGGCTACGAGGTGCAGGTGCCCATGAGCACCTTCTACAACCTGCCCGCCAGTGGGGCCAAGGTCAGCCTGCTGACGCACTTCGTGGTGCGCGAGGATGCGCAGCTTCTGTACGGCTTTGGCACGCACAGCGAGCGCCAGGCGTTCCGCGAGCTGATCAAGATCACCGGCATCGGCCCGCGCATGGCGCTATCGGTGCTCAGCGGCATGAGCGTGGAGGACCTGGCCCAGGCCGTGACGCTGCAGGAGGTGGGCCGCCTGGTCAAGGTGCCGGGCATCGGCAAGAAGACGGCCGAGCGCCTGCTGCTGGAGCTCAAGGGCAAGATCGGCGCCGATACGGGCGCGCAGTCGCTGTTCGTGAACAACGACCAGAACGACATCGTGCAGGCACTGATGGCGCTGGGCTATTCCGACAAGGATGCGGCCGCCGCGCTCAAGAAGCTGCCGCCCGACGTGGGCGTGACCGAAGGCATCAAGCTGGCGCTGAAGGCGCTGGCCAAGTGAGCGGCGCATGAGCATCCATACCGACGATTTCGGGCAGGGCGGCTTTGCGCAGGGGGGCTTTGCGCCCGACAAGGCACCGGACAAGCCGCGCATGATTTCGGCAGCGCCGGTCTCGCGCGGGGAAGAGGCCATGGAGCGCGCCCTGCGCCCCAAGCTGCTGCAGGAGTACGTGGGCCAGGCCAAGGCGCGCGAGCAGCTGGAGATCTTCATCGGCGCGGCCCGAAAGCGCAACGAGGCGCTGGACCATGTGCTGCTGTTCGGCCCGCCGGGCCTGGGCAAGACCACGCTGTCGCACATCATCGCGGCCGAGCTGGGCGTGAACCTGCGCCAGACCAGCGGCCCCGTGCTGGAAAAGCCCAAGGACCTGGCGGCGCTGCTGACCAACCTCGAAGCCAACGATGTGCTGTTCATCGACGAGATCCACCGCCTGTCGCCCGTGGTCGAGGAAATCCTCTACCCGGCGCTGGAGGACTACCAGATCGACATCATGATCGGCGAGGGGCCGGCGGCGCGCTCCATCAAGCTGGACCTGCAGCCGTTCACGCTGGTGGGCGCGACCACGCGCGCGGGCATGCTGACCAACCCGCTGCGCGACCGCTTCGGCATCGTGGCGCGGCTGGAGTTCTATACGGCCGAGGAGCTGGCGCGCATCGTGCGGCGCAGTGCAGGCCTGTTGAACGCGCCCATCGATGACGAGGGCGCCTTCGAGATCGCGCGCCGCTCGCGCGGCACGCCTCGCATTGCCAACCGCCTGCTGCGCCGCGTGCGCGACTATGCCGATGTGCGCGGCGACGGCAGCATCACGCGCGAGCTGGCCGACCGTGCGCTGGCCATGCTCGATGTCGACCCCCAGGGCTTCGACATCATGGACCGCAAGCTGCTGGAGGCCGTGGTGCACCGCTTCGACGGCGGCCCCGTGGGCCTGGACAACATCGCGGCCAGCATCGGCGAGGAAGCGGGCACCATCGAGGATGTGATCGAGCCCTATCTGATCCAGCAGGGCTTTTTGCAGCGCACGCCGCGCGGGCGCATGGCGACCCAGGCGGCGTACCGCCATCTCGGGTTGCCGGTGCCGGGCGACGACGCCAGCTGACGCAGGCTCACTCCTCCGTGCCGGCGTTCCAGAAGGCCTGCAGCACGCCGGGCAGGGACTCGATGGCGGCGATCACGCGGTCCAGCTCGTCGGAGTCCACCGAGGTGGCGTAGAGCATGGCCTCGATCTCGGTGTCCTGCGGGCCGAAGGCATGGGTTTCCACGCCGCGCACGGGGTAGCTGGCGTTCTCCAGCAGCTCCAGCATCTGCTCGCGCACATCGCCCTGGGCGCCGCGGTGGCAGATGGCGTAGACGTAGTAGGTCGACTCCGTGGATTCGTCATCCACCGGGCGGCGGTTGATGCGGTTGACCACGGGGCGCAGCAAGGTATTGCTGGCCAGCACGAACAGCGTGGCCAGGCCGGCCTCGGCCACCAGGCTGGCGCCCGCGCAGGCGCCCACGGCGGCCGAGCCCCACAGCGTGGCCGCGGTGTTCAGCCCGGTGATGTTGGCCCCTTCCTTCATGATGGCGCCCGCACCCAGGAAGCCCACGCCCGAGACCACGTAGGCCACCACGCGCGTGGCGCCCTCGGCCCCGCCCAGGCGCACGGCCAGGTCCACGAAGACGGCCGCGCCCACGGCGACCAGGGTGTTGGTGCGCAGCCCCGCCGTGCGCTGGCGCACCTGGCGCTCCAGGCCGATGAGGGCGCCGAACACGAAGGCCGTGGTCAGGCTGACGAAGGTGTCCAGCATGGCGCCGGGGTTGAGGTTCTGCAGGGCCTGCATGGGGTTCCGGGCTTTCCTGGTGAATGGGTTGAAGGGTCGTTGAAAGGGGCGTCACTGCCAGCCGTAGCGGCGGATGTAGACGCGCTTGAGCAGCGTGGCCAGGCAAGCGTAGCCCAGCAATATGGCAATCATCCACGGGAAGTAGGCCGCAGGCAGCGCCTGCAGCTTGAAGTAGCCGGCCAGCGGCCCCATCGGCAGGAAGATGCCGGCCGCCATCACGGCCGCCGTGGCCAGCAGCAGCGGCCAGGACGGGCGGCTTTGCAGGAAGGGGATCCTGGGCGTGCGGATCATGTGCACGATCAGCGTCTGCGTGAGCAGCCCGATGACGAACCAGCCCGACTGGAACAGCGTCTGCTGCTCGGGCGTGTTGGCGGCGAAGACGAACCACATCAGCGCGAAGGTCAGGATGTCGAACAGCGAGCTGATGGGCCCGAAGAACACCATGAAGCGGCCCAGGTCGGCCGGGTTCCAGCGCAGCGGCTGGCGCACCAGTTCGTCGTCCACGTTGTCGAAGGGGATGGCGATCTGCGAGAGGTCGTACAGCAGGTTCTGCACCAGCAGGTGCAGCGGCAGCATGGGCAGGAAGGGGATGAAGGCCGAGGCCACCATCACCGAGAACACGTTGCCGAAGTTGGAGCTGGCCGTCATGCGGATGTACTTCAGCATGTTGCTGAAGGTGCGCCGGCCCTCGATCACGCCCTGCTCCAGCACCATCAGGCTTTTTTCCAGCAGGATGATGTCGGCCGCTTCCTTGGCGATGTCCACGGCGCTGTCCACGCTGATGCCGATGTCGGCCGCGCGCAGGGCCGGGGCGTCGTTGATGCCGTCGCCCATGAAGCCGGTGATGTGGCCGTTGGCCCGCAGCGCATGCACGATCCGCTCCTTGTGCAGCGGCGTGAGCCGGGCGAACAGCTGGTGCCGTTCCACCGTCTGGCGCAGCATCTCGTCGTTCATGTGCTCGATCTGCGTGCCCAGGATGATGTGGTCTGCAGGAAGCCCCACATCGCGGCAGACCTTGGCGGCCACCAGTTCGTTGTCGCCGGTCAGCAGCTTGACGGCCACGCCGTGCGCGGCCAGGGCGGCCAGCGCCTCGGCCGTGGTTTCCTTCGGTGGGTCCAGGAAGGCGATGTAGCCGATCAGGGTCAGCTCCGACTCGTCGGCCACGCCGTAGTCGCTCTTGTGCGGCGGCACTTCCTTCATGGCCACGGCGACCACGCGCAGGCCCTCGCGGTTGAGCTCGCGCGTCACGCGGCGCACGCGGGCCAGCTGCTCCTCGTCCAGCGGGCGCGTGCCATCGCCCTCGCGCAGCCGGGTGCAGGCGCCCAGGATTTCCTCGACCGCGCCCTTGCAGATCAGCTCGTGGTGGTGGCCGCGCTCGGCCACCACCACGGACATGCGGCGGCGCTCGAAGTCGAAGGGGATCTCATCGACCTTGCGGTAGTCCTCGGCCACGCGCATCTGGGTGTGCAGCTCCACGTGTTCCAGCACGGCATGGTCGAGCAGGTTCTTCAGGCCGGTTTGGTAGTGGCTGTTGAGGTAGGCGAAGCGCAGCGTCTCGTCGCAGGGCTGGCCGAAGGCGTCGGTGTGGCGCTCCAGCACGATGCGGTCCTGGGTCAGCGTGCCGGTCTTGTCGGTGCACAGCACGTCCATGGCGCCGAAGTTCTGGATGGCGTCCAGCCGCTTGACCACGACCTTGCGGCGCGACAGCACCACGGCGCCCTTGGCCAGGGTGGAGGTCACGATCATGGGCAGCATCTCGGGCGTCAGGCCCACGGCCACGGACAGCGCGAACAGGAAGGCCTCGGCCCAGTCGCCCTTGGTGTAGCCGTTGATGAACAGCACCACGGGCACCATCACGGCCGCAAAGCGGATCAGCAGCCAGCTGACGCTGTTGACGCCGGTCTCGAAGGCCGTGGGCGCGCGGTCGTTGGAGGTCACCCGCGTGGCAATGGTGCCGAAGTAGCTGCGGTTGCCCGTGGCCAGCACCACGGCCAGCGCCGTGCCCGAGACCACGTTGGTGCCCATGAACAGCAGGTTGCTGGCATCCAGCACGCCGGTGCCATTCGATGCACTGGCGTCGGCGCGCTTTTCCACGGGCAGGGATTCGCCGGTCATGGCGGACTGGCTCACGAACAGGTCCTTGGCGCTGAGCACGCGGCAGTCGGCAGGAATCATGTCCCCGGCCGACAGCACCACGAAATCGCCGGGCACGACCTCGCGCAGTGGCACCTCGTAGCGGCGCGCCTGCTGGCCGAAGCCGCTGTGCGGGGCGTCTGCGGAGTCGGCATCTGCTGGCGCTGTGGGGCCGCCATTGCGGCGCAGCACCGTGGCCGTGCTGCTGACCATGGCCTTGAGCCGCGCGGCGGCGCGGTTGGAGCGGCCTTCCTGCACAAAGCGCAGCAGCGTGGACAGCAGCACCATGGAGGCGATGACGACCGTGGCCTTCATGTCCTCCGTGGCGTAGGAGACCACGGCCAGCAGCGTCAGCAGCAGGTTGAAGGGATTGCGGTAGCAGTACCACAGGTGCAGCCAGCCGGGCAGCGGCTTTTCGTGCTCGACCTCGTTGGGGCCGAGACGCGTGAGCGCGGCGCGGGCCTGCTCGCGGGTCAGGCCGTCCTCGCTGGAGCCGGTGCGCGCCAGCACGGCGGCAATGTCATCGCGCGAGGCGCGCAGCAGCTCGCGCGTGAGGGTCGGCGATACCGAGCGCGAGTGGTGCACGGCCGTGCCCGAGGGCAGGGCATTGCGCCGGAACAGCCCCAGGGCATGGCGGCTGCGCAGAAACGCCTGGAACAGGTGCTTGAGGCTTTTCATGGTGACCTCCCTGGCGGCTCAGGCCTGGCTCGAACGAAGGGTGGCGCGCAGCCAGTGCCAGTTGCGCTGGCAGGCGCACAGCAGGCGGCGGCGCAGCGGCGGGCGGGCCACGGTGGCCGACTGCAGCCATTGGCGCCGGGCATGGGCAGGCAGGTGGCGGTAGACCTCGGCGCGCTCCTGCGCCGCCAGCAGGGACAGAACGTCGGCCTGCTGGCGCTGCGTGAGCGCCACGAGGGCATGGGCGAAGAGATCGGGGCCGTGTTGCTGCAGCAGGGCGTGCAGTTGTCCGGTGTGGCGTGCCGCAATGGCGGCTTGCAGGGCCAGCTGCAGGGTGCTGGCGCGGGAGGTGTGGCCGGCGCGTGTGGCGGCCGGCGTGGCTGCGGGCAGGGTGCGCAGCGCGGTGATGACGTGTTGCATGGCGGGCTTCTTTCGTTGCGGCGGAAGAAGCCCGGCATCTGTCCATCAATGGACGTGCGCGGGTCTCCCGGCCGGGGCCTTGGGATGAGGCGGAAGGGCCGCAGGCATGTGCGGCCGGACCGTATCGGAGGGGTCAGGGCAAGATCGACTCGGATCGGGGTCCATGGGGGCGCTCCTTTCTGACGAGGGGACGGACAAGGCAGGCGGCGCGTTCAGCGCGGCTGCAGGCTCAGAAAGCTGCGGATGCGGTGCGTGGGCCAGTGGGTCTGCAGGTCCAGGTGCATGGCGTGCTCCATGGCCGAAGGGGCCTGGGCTTGCATCTGTGCCTGTGCCTTGGCCTGCATTGCTGCCTGGGAGGCAGCCACGCGCGTGCCGGTGGCGCCGGGGCAGGGCGCGGCAGTGGCAGGCTGCAGGCGTTGCATTGCGGGGCGGACGAACGGTGTGGACATGGCTTTCTCCTTGGCGAACCAGGAAGACCGCCGTAGGCAGGGCCGTCAAGCAGCGTGGGCCGGGCGCTGCTCGATGGCAGCCACACGGGCACGCGGTCAGTGATCAACAGCCATTGGAATCTTCGGTGCAGGAGCGGCGTGCCTGATGCAGGCCAAGCGCCACTGCAGCGCCGGGCGGCGCGAAGATCCAAGGGGAAACGCAGCAATGGATGGAAGCCGACCGACATGGCCGCTCCCATCACAGGAGTCGGTCAGTCAGCCAGCAGCGAAGCCATTGCGGCGCGCTGTTTGTCACTGGTTGAACTGGCACTGTCCACGGAGGACTCCTGAAAATGCGATCCCTCGATTGTGCCTTGCGAGCTGCTTCGGGTCAACCCTGATGTCGATGCGCCACGGGCCAGCCAGCCCTGCACGATCAGCAGTTGCGCCGCGTAGTAGGTGGACAGCACGCCGGCTTGCGCGCCGTCGAAGGGCTGCACAAATCGGTTGATGGCCAGCAGCGAGTCGCTGGCCATGAAGAAGCAGGCACCCATGGCCACCTGCCAGGCCGCCTTGCCGCCCAGATGCCGAGCGCGGCCCAGGGCCTGCGCCGCCATCAGCGCAATGACCAGCACATAGGCGGCCACGGGCAGGCGCAGCGCGGCGGGCAGGCCGCCCTGCCAGAGCACGGCATACATTCCCGCGCCCAGGGCCAGCGTGGCGGCCAGCGAGGGCCGGTGCGCAAACCAGGGTGCGTCCTGGCGCAGCAGCACGATATAGGCCAGGTGGGCCAGCAGGAAGCTGGCAAGGCCCGGGATGAACAGATCGGGCAGCATCAGGAACACGTCGCCCGCCAGGGATGCCGCCAGTGCCGCGGCCAGCCAGCAGGCGCCGCGCGCGGGTTTCGCCAGTGCCGAGAAGGCCGTGCTGCCGCGCCACAGCTGCATGACGGCGATCAGCGCAAAGACCATGGTCAGCGGCTTGAACAGCCAGTGCCAGTGCAGCATGTCCAGCGCGGCGGTGGCGGTGGCCAGTGCGCCGGCCTCAATGGCCAGTGCCAGCCACAGGCTGATGCGCCCCTGCATGGCTGCGCCCAGCGCCCATTGGCAAGCCAGCAGCACGGCAAACCACAGTGCATTGCGGGCCGTCGAGGACTGGTCGGCATGCCAGAGAAACAGCGACACCCCGGCGATCAGCGCCACGAACTGCAGTCCCGCAAACCAGCGCAGGCCGCGCTCCATCCCCGGTGCGTAGAGCACGCGGTGCGCGTCCAGGTCGAAGGCCGGCCTGGGAAAGCGCTGCGCCACATCGGCAGGGCGCCATCCGGGCGGCTTGAGCCAGACGCGCAGCTTGTCGCTCCAGCGCCGCGCATGCCAGCTGTCATGGATGAGTTGCCGGTACACCACGGCGTTGGCCCACAGCGGATCCCAGCTTTGCAGCAGGCCGCGCGTGCCGTAGACACAGGGCTCGCTGTCGTCCTCGGGCTTGAAGGTGCCGAACATGCGGTCCCAGACGATGAGGATGCCGCCGTAGTTCCTGTCCAGATAGCAGTCATTGACGGCGTGGTGCACGCGGTGGTTGCTGGGCGCGCAGAACCAGCGGTCGAACCAGCCCAGGCGCCGCACCTGCTCGGTATGGACCCAGAACTGGTAGAGCAGATCGATCAGGCCCACGATGGCAAACACCAGCGGCGGCACGCCGGCCAGCGCCATGGGCAGGTAGAACAGCCAGCCCAGCAGCGCGCCCGAGCTGGTCTGGCGCAGCGCCGTCGACAGGTTGTAGTCCTGGCTCTGGTGGTGCACGGCGTGGGCTGCCCACAGCACGGCCACCTCATGGCCCATGCGGTGCAGCCAGTAGTAGCAGAAGTCGTAGAGCAGCAGGGCCAGCAGCCAGCCGGGAATGCTGGTCCAGAAGGCATCGTTGCGCCACAGCGCCACATGATCGAAGGCCAGTGTGTACAGACCTATGCGCAGCAGCTGGGTGAAGACGGCGCTGGTCTGGCTGAGCATGCCCAGGCTGATGGAGCTGACGGCATCGGCCAGCCGGTAGGCATTGCGCCCGCGCCACAGGCTCACGCCCCATTCCAGCGCGATCAGCAGCAAAAAGGCCGGCGTGGCGAAGACGATGATTTGGCTGGGTGAGGGCATCATGGCCTGCCAATTCTGGACAGGGCCGTTGTGCGGCGCCTTAGGCGTGAACCCTAGGACACGGAATCACAAGGGTTGAAACGGATTGCAATAAATGGGGCTTCATGGCAAGCGCATGGCAGGAAAATTGCGCCCTATGGCAGAATCGCCCGCTTTCCACGCGCTGGACGTGCTTGCCCTGCAGGCCATCGCCAGCCCGCACCGCCTTTGCCGGCATGCGCCTTGCATGCCCAAGCCCCATGCCCTTGTCCCGCCGCTCCCTGCTATCGGCTGCCGCCTCACTGGCTGCGGCCCTTGCCGCTGCACCCGCCGCCCAGGCCGCGCCGGGCGCGGGCAAGCCCTGGCCGGCAGCCGGGCCCATCACCCTGATCGTGCCCTTTGGCGCGGGCAGCGATGTGGACGCCACGGCGCGGCTGATCGCCGAAAAGCTGGGGGCGCGGCTGCATCAGTCGGTGGTGGTGGACAACGTGCCGGCCTCGGGCGGCGTGCTGGGCGTGAGCAAGGTGGCGCGCTCGCACGCCGATGGCTACACGCTGCTGCTGGGCTTTGACGGGCCGGTGAGCATTGCGCAACTGGTGAACTCCTCCGTGCGCTATGACGCCGAGCGTGATCTGGCGCCCGTGGGTCTGGTCACCGCGGCGCCCATGGTGATCGTGGCCCGCCCTGGCCTGCCGGTGCACAACCTCAACGAGCTGATCAGCATGGCCCGCGCCCGGCCCGGCGCGCTGACCTATGCCACGCCGGGCGTGGGAACGGTGCTGCACCTGGCCATGGAACGGCTGCAGGAGCGCGCCCGCATCCGCCTGGTCCATGTGCCCTATCGCGGCGTGGCCCAGGTGACTAGCGAAGTCATGGGCGGCCAGGTCGATCTGGGCATTCTGATGACTACCGGCGCCACGCCGCTGGTGCAGCAGAAAAAGCTGGAAGGCGTGGGCGTGACCTCGGCACAGCGCATCGACGTGATTCCCGAGGTCATGAGCTTTGCGGAGGCGCCTGATCTCAAGGGCTTCGAGCTGGAGGCCTGGACCGGCCTGTTCGCACCCGCCCGCACACCCGAACCCGTGGTCAGCCGCCTGGCCGCCGAACTGGCCGAGGTGCTGAAGCTGCCCGAGGTCCGCAAGCGCCTGCAGGACAGTGGCGCCACGCCCGGCTCGGGCACGCCGGCCACGTTCGCCCAATTCCTGAAGAAGGAAAAGGCGAGCTACACGCAGATCGTCAAGTCCGCCAATATCCAGGTGGAATAGGCCGCGCTGGCGGTCAGCGGGTGACCGCTTTTTTCCATTGAATGAAGACAGGGCCGGCGAAATCGGCGGCATTGTCTGCAGTCGCCTTTGTGCGCCGAGTGCCACGTATTGGTGTGTGAAATCTGTTACCCTCCGCTTACATTTTTAAGGGGGCGGTGTGGGGGTGGAGAAAATCATGCGCCGGGCCATGGCATGGCTCTGGCTTTTTGCGCTTGCAGCGTCGGGCGCTGCAATGGCCGAGGACCGGCCCACTGTCACTTTTGCGGGAGTCGCCTATTCGGGTGACGCCAGTTCGCAGCAACAGCGATTCCCTTATTCAAAGCAGTATGAGAGCCGCCTGAAGGCCGCCGGGCACAGTGCCTATGCACGGGCACTGGCATTCGTGCAGCAGGCGCCTGCACAGCACCTGCAGATATCCACCAATCCCATCGATGAGCTCAAGGGGCGCGACCAGGCCCTGGTGGTTTCTCTGGTGCTCAATTCCGAGACGGTCTCCGTGGAAAGCTTTGGCGGCGTGCGCAAGCTGTTCATCCTGATTCGTGGACAGGCCCTGTTTTTTGACTTCAAGTCCATGACGGCGGTGCGTTCGTATCCGCTCAGCTTTGCCTTCATCGACAACCTGCGCCACGAGCCGTCGCAAGAGGAAATCATGGAGCGCGTGACCAAGGTATACGAAGGCGCGGGAGGCAAGCCCGGCATCTTCGGCCGTTTTGCCCAGGTGCTGGCCACGGCCACCGTGCCCTCGCAGACTCCGCGTTTCCTGCAGGTCACCGATATCCAGATTCCCGCCGCCATGGCCGAGATGCTGCCCGGCTATCTGCAGGACCCGCAGGTGCACAAGACCTGGGCGGCCGATATCGTGGGCGAGGCCATTTCCAGCCGCATTGGTGTGCCCATCATTCCTTTTGCCATGGGCTATGCCGTGGGCAATGTGATGCGCATGCAGGTGCTTGACGGAGAGGTCTACACGCTGCAGCTGCCCAGTGCCGACTACGCCATCAGCGTCGATTTCAAGGGATTCAAGAAGCTCAAGTTCAAGGAATCCAGCGCCGGCACCAGCTATGTCTACGGCACCTTTGCCGATATGCGCATCCAGGAACCCAATGGACCGGTGTTTCTCGGCGCCTCGCTGAAGAACGCGGAAGTGAAGGTGGTGCCTTCCACGCAAACCCATGTCGATGATTTTCCGGCGTTCTATGACTCGCTCAACGGCCTTTTCGTGAAGCTGGCCGAGACGGTGGCGGCTGGACGGGGCAATGACTGGCTCAAGTCGGCTGCTGCCGAGAGCGACATCGAAGCGCAAATTGTCAAAACAAAAGACCTGATGAATCTATGCAAGTAATCCAGAAAATCCTCCTGTGCCTTTCCATGGCGCTGTTCGCGGCCGGTGCGGGCGCGCAGGTGCAGCAGGCACGCGGCAAGGCCTCGGTCAGCTACCAGGATTCAAAGGTCAGCCCGCAGGACAAGGAGCGTGCGCTGATGGCGGCCCAGCTCAAGGCCGTGGAGTTCTACTACGCCGAAGCGGGCCAGTCGGAGGCCGAGAATTTCGACGCCGTGCGCGACAAGATCCTGGCCAACCCCGATCGCTACATCCTTGAGCACACCGTGCTCAGCGAAGAGGACAACGCCGACAGAAAGCAGTACACGGTCTCCGTGCGCGTGGCGCTGAACGTGGCCAATCTGCGCAATGCCGTCAAGGCCAACTCTGCCGTGGTCAAGGCCGGTCCCGCAGGCCGGTCGCCGCTGGCCTTCATGTTCGTCTCGCGCCAGGTGGCCACGACCAAGTCCTTCGATGACCGCGTCTACAAGCGCGTGGACGAGACCGAGGACGTCAAGGCCCAGGTCAGCGCTTCTGAAAAGGGCAGCGAGGGTGAATCCATCCGTGGCGGACGCATCAGCACGAATGCCTCCACGGCTACCTCGGGCACTGCCTCGGTCAAGAGCAGCCGCACTTCCGAAACCGGCGGCAGCACGACGCGCCGCTCGGCCGAGTCCACCTGGCGCGTGATCCCCAGCGCCAACCTGTCCCAGGTCTTTTCCTCCAACTTCGCCAAGGCCGGCTTCAAGGTGTCAGAGGCTGCCATGGTGGAGCCCTACACGGGCGGCCACTTCAAGGTCGCGGCCGTGGAGAACGACTACAAGAGCGGCATGGACCTGCAGCCCTCGACGCTGGCGGCCATGGTGGCCGGCATGCGCACGGCGCAGATTCCCTACATCGCCCTGGGCACGCTGGATGTGGGCATGGGCGAGCCCGATCCCCAGACCGGCCTGATGCGCGTGAGCGTGACGGTCAACGCCAAGATCCTGGACATCGCCCAGACCATTCCCGACACGATTGCCGCCGTCGGCCCCGTGCTGTACGCGGGCATGGGTCCGTCCGAGGATGAGGCGCGCAACAACGCGCTGAAGCTGGCCGCCAACAACGCGGCCCGCGATCTCACCAGCCAGGTCACCAATCTGGGCCTGCGCTGAGCGCTGCGGCTTCCAAGGTCCGGCTGCCATGCAGCCGGACCTTTTTTCCGTTCTTTCGCTTTCCACGTTTTCCACGCCTACCTCGTTTTTATCTTCGCCGTCCGCGTTCACGGACTGCTGCAACCCGAGTCCATCTCCATGAAAAAGCTCTTCACCACCGTCGCCGTTGCCGCCGCCATGGCCAGCCCCGCCCTGACACAGGCCCAGTTCTCCATGCCCTCCATCCCGGGTGTCGGCAAGCTCATGGGCGGCAGCGGCTCTGCCGACGTGGCCGGCCAGGGCGACGCCCTGGTGCGCAGCTATGTGGGCGCCAGTAAGGAGGTGCTCAGCGCCAATGCCAAGATGGCCACGGCCCTGGGCCTGAAGGAGCAGGCCGCCAGCGCCGCCAGCACGGCGGACAGCCTGGGCGATGGCGCGACCATCGGCGCGCTGGGCGATGGCAACAAGGTGGTCTCGGACACCAGCGGCGCGATTGCCGAGTCCATGGCGAAGAAGCCCGTGCTCGATGCCGCGTCCAAGGCCACCTTCGCCGAGGGGCTGGTGCACCTGGTCAACGGCAGCGTGAAGTACGCCGGCATGGGCAAGGATGTGTCGGTCATGGGCAAGAGCCTGCAAAGCGCCAACCCCATGCAGCTGACCAAGCTCACCTCCGCGGCCTGGGTGGTGTCCAAGTTCCCCGGCTCGGCCTCCGACCTGTTCAGCACCGTGCAGACGGCCATTGCCTTCGCGCGGGCCAACGACATCGAGGTGCCGGCCAATGCGGCTGACGCCACGGCCGCGCTGGGCACGCTCAAGCTGTGATCCGGTACAGGCAAGGAGCACTTTCTATGCGTATCCGCATCATTGCGGCCGTCGTGGCTGCCTGCGCCGCCATGTCCGGCTGTGGCGACAAGCCGTCAGAGCAGCCCAGGACCGACGCGCCTGAACAACCCCAAAGCGTCGCCCCGCCCGTGCCCGACGTGGGCAGGCTGGAGACCGTCGAGGTCCAGGTCATCGGCCTGGGCCAGTCCCCTGGCGAAGCCATGGCGCAGGCGCTGCAGATGGCGCTGCTGCAGGTCAATGGCGCGGTGATCCAGTCCGCCTCGGTCACGGCCAAGTACGGTCTGGATGTGGCGCTGGGGCAGGACGCCGCGTCGCTGCGCGCCAGCGCCTTCGCCGAGGTGGTCAAGCAAAAGTCCGGTGGCGTCATCCAGTCGGTCCAGGTGGTGGATCTGGAAGAGCCCAAGCCCTGGGCCAAGCGCTACAAGTACACCATCAAGGCCAACATTTCCAAGTTCAAGCCTTCGGCCGAGATGCAGAAGATCAAGGTCGTTGTGGGGCCGGTGCGCTTCGAGCAGGCCTCGCTGCCCATGGGCGACCGCAGCGTTTCCGCCGCCGAGGTGGGTGCAACGCTGAGGCAACGCATCAGCGACGCCCTGGTGCAGACGGGCCGCTTTGCCGTGCTGGACCGCGAATTCAGCCCCGAGATCGAGCAGGAACTGGCCATCATCGCCACGGGCCAGGCGCCCAGCGCCGAGCTGGCCAAGCTGTCCCAGGCCGCCAGCGCCGATCTGGTGTGGAGCGCCCGCGTCAGCAGCTTTGCCTACAACCGCCATGCCCGCCAGCTCAAGACCAGCGACCGCCAACTGGTGAGCTACTCGGGCGGCTGGGCCCTGTCGCAGAAGCTGGTGAACGTGGCCACGCGCCAGGTCACGGCATCGGATTCGCTGCGCGGCTCCGTCCCTTCCACGGCACCGACCACGCTGGGCGCGGGCGTGGATGGCAACAAGGTCATGACCGACATGAGCGATGCGCTGGTCGCCGGCGTGGTCAGCTCCATCCTGCAGCGCACCTTTCCGCTGACCGTGGTCGCCCGCGATGGCGAAAGCGTGGTGCTGAGCCAGGGCGGCCAGGCCGTGAAGGAGGGCGCGCGCTACCAGGTGGTGGCCATGGGCAAGGAGATGAAGGACCCGCAGACCGGGCAAAGCCTGGGGCGCCTGGAGTCACCGTGCTGCGAACTGGTGGTCGATCGCGTGACCCCCAACCTCTCCTACGGCCACCTGGAGAACATGCGCGGCGGCATGGAAGACCTGCCACCGGGCGGGCTGCAGGTGCGTGAAGTGCTGAAGGCATCCGCCGCGCCCGTGCTGGCCGCACAGGCTGTATCAGGTGATACGGCCGCGGTCGGTGAGCCCCAGGCCGCACCGGCCCGTGCTGCACAACCGCCCGCAGCACGCCGCGCGGCATCGCCCGCCAAGGAGGCCGATGCCCCGGTCGGCAAGAAGGACGACGACAACTGGTAAGCGACAAGTGGCGGTGAGGTGCGCTGCGGCGCCCTTCCCCGTGCGGGTGCTTAGCTGAAAACCTCGTCGCGCGCACCGCCTTCCAGGTGCTGCACATCGCCCCAGCCGACCAGGCCCAGGCCCTGGGGCGTCCACAGCAGGCGGTTGATGGCCGCGTTGCCCAGCGCCCAGGTGCGTGGTGCCTGCACTTCCTGGTGCGTGGCCAGGCGGTAGAGCACATCCATCACGCCGCCATGCGCCACGATCACGATCTGCTCGCCGGGATGGCCACTGGCCAGCCGGTTCACCGTGGCCGAGATGCGGTCGCGCAGCATCAGCAGCGACTCGCCACCGCCTGCGGGCACGAACTCGGGATCGCGCTTGCGCCAGCGCAGCGCGTCCTCCGGGTGGGACGCCTCGATATCGTTGAAGGTCTGGCCCTCGAAGCTGCCGAAGCAGCGCTCGCGCAGGCCCTTGTCGGCCGTCAGCGTCGCCCCCGTGCTTGCGGCCACGGCCTCGGCCGTGACATAGGCACGCAGAAGGTCGCTGCTGTAGATGGCGGCCACCGGCTCGCCCGCCAGGGCCTTGCCGGCCTGGGCGGCCTGCCAAAGTCCCATGTCGTTCAGAGGAATGTCCAGATGGCCCTGGATGCGGGCGTCCACATTCCAGGCGGTTTCTCCGTGGCGGATGGCAATGATGCGCGTGGCTTGCATGGGGGGCTGGCGTGGGGTGCTGCAAAAAGGAGCAGGCATTGTCCCGCAAGCCAGGCAAGCCTGCATCGCGCGCCACCGTTGAAACTGGCGCGGCCCAACTCAGGGACGCCGAGCAAGAGCCGCCTCGCGGCGGGGGCGCCCAGCCGAAGGCGTCGTCCCCCTCCGCGAAGCGAGAAGGGGGAAGCGGCGCAGCCGCTCAGGGGGTCAGATCAGCGATTTTGCGTTGTTCAGCACGAAATCGCAGGCCTTTTCCTTGAGGTCGCCCTTGAGCTTGTCGATGCTGAAGCTCTTGCCGTTGGAGCCGGTGACCAGGCCGCCCAGGCCGTTCTGGAATCCCGTGTCCTTGGGCTCTTCCTGCTTTTGCATGCCCAGCTTGCCCAGCAACTGGTCCTTGACCTGGGCCGCCTTGTCGGCATTGAGGTAGTTGTTCTTCATGCAGTAGGAGATGACGCCTGCCGCATTGCCGGCCGTGGCCGAGGGGCTCAGGCCCAGGGCGGACAGCGCACCCGCACCGCCTGCCCCCGCACCCAGCATGCCGCCGAGGCCGGAGCCGGCGCCTTCGCTGCTGGCGGCCGCCTTGTCACCGCCAAGGCCCGAGGCCTGGCGCAGCGAATCGCCCAGGCCTGACGCCTGGGCGGGCAGGGCGCCCAGGCCCAGCATGGCGCACAGCAGTGCGCTGGCAATGGATGTCTTCATGGATGCTTCCTTTCCGCGGCAACCCGCAGGCTCGATACAGGGCCTGAAATTAGCACGCCGTGCGGCGCAGACCTGTGCCCGATTGCAAACCTTTGCCAGAGTGGGCCGTGGCGGTCTTTCGCGTTTTCACTAGCTGTCAAAGCCGTTGGCCTGTCCATGATGGCCGCACGCCAATGGCGGGCCGCAGGCGGCGGTCTTGTTATTTGGAAATGGCTTTTAAGTATAAAAATCAATTCAACAAGCTGTAAAAGTTATTTACAGTGGGGCGCACCTATATGGCCCGCTTCTTGCGGCGCCCGGGCTGCTGCGTCGCATGACCGCCGCCCTTCCAATCAATCCACAGGGGAGCAGACAAATGATCATGAAGATTCTGGGCAGTTCTTTGCTGGCCGCAGGCCTGTTGACCTCGGCCGCGCTGGCCCAGGCCGAGACCGTGCGCTGGGCGCGCGGCTCCGATCCGACTTCGCTGGACCCGCATGCCTTCAACGTGGGCACCAATTTCGTGCTGCTGCACCAGATCTACGAAACCCTGGTCATCCGCTCGGCCGACGGCAAGCTGGTGCCCACGCTGGCCACCTCGTGGAAGATGACCTCCGACCCGTCGGTCTGGGAGTTCAAGCTGCGTCCCAACGTCAAGTTCCATGACGGCACGCCGTTCACGGCGCGCGACGTGGTCTTCTCGCTGAACCGCGCCAAGGGCGAGAACGCCCAGGTCAAGTCCCTGCTGTCCTCGATGGAGGAGGCCAAGGCCGTGGACGATCTCACGGTGCAGGTGAAGACCAAGGGCCCGAACCTGATCTTCCCCGACAACCTGACCAACCTCTTCATCATGAGCGAGAAGTGGTCCAAGGCCAACGGCGCCGAGACCACGCAGGACACGGCCAGCAAGACCGAGAACGGCGCCACGCGCGCGGCCAACGGCACGGGCGCCTACGTGCTGGCCAGCCGCGAGGTCGATTCGAAGACGGTGATGAAGCTCAACCCCGACTACTGGGGCAAGGGCCAGTTCCCGCTGCAGGTGACCGAGCTGATCTACCTGCCCATCAAGTCCCCGGCCACGCGCGTGGCGGCCCTGCTGTCGGGCGAGGTGGACTTCGCCCAGGACATTCCCGCGCAGGACGTGGCGCGCCTGAAGCAGGACAAGCGCCTGCGCATCAATGAAGGCCCCGAGAACCGCTCCATCTTCCTAGGCCTGAACGTGGGTGCGGCCGAGCTAAAGAGCAGCAACGTCAAGGGCAAGAATCCGCTGGCCGATCCCAAGGTGCGCCAGGCCATCGAGCTGGCCATCGACCGCGATGCGATCAAGCGCTCGGTGATGCGCGGCCTGTCGATTCCCACGGGCGTGATCGCGCCGTCGTTCGTCAACGGCTATGACAAGGCCTTTGCGGCCTATCCCAAGGCGGATGCCGCCAAGGCCAAGCAGCTGCTGGCCGAGGCGGGCTACCCCAACGGCTTCACCATCACGCTGAACACGCCCAATGACCGCTATGTGAACGACGAGGCCATTGCCACGGCGGTGGCGGGCTTCCTGGGCCGCATCGGCATCAAGACCGAAGTCTCGGCCCGGCCGATCGCCATGCACAGCGTCTCGCTGACCAAGGCGGACAGCGACTTCTACCTGTACGGCTGGGGCGTGCCCACCTATGACTCGGCCTACATCTTCGACTTCCTGGTGCACACGCGCGGCAAGGACAGCCGTGGCGCGCAGAACGCGACGCACTACAGCAATGCCGATGTGGATGCCAAGATCCTGTCCCTGTCCTCGGAGAGCGACAAGGCAAAGCGCGATGCCACCATCAAGAGCATCTGGGAGACGGTGCAAAAGGAGCGCTTCTACATTGCGCTGCATGACCAGGTGATCCACTTCGCGTCCGTGCTCCGGATCAATGTGCCCGTGCACCCGGACAACGCGCTGCACTTCAAGTTCGTCAAGTTCGAGAAGAAGTAAGCGCCGATGCTGGTCCATCTGCTGCGCCGGCTGGGCCAGTCCGCCCTGGTCCTGCTGGCCGTTTCCTTTGTCTCGTTCATGGTGTTCCGCCATATCGGCGATCCCACGATCAGCCTGCTGGGCGAGGACGCGACGGTTGCCGAGCGCGAGGCGCTGACGGAAAGCCTGGGCTTCAACAAGCCCGTGCCCCTGCAGTACCTGGGCTACGTGGGCAAGGTGCTGCAGGGCGACCTGGGCATCTCCTACCGGCTCAAGCGCCCCGTGACCGAGATCATTGCCGAGCGCCTGCCCGCCACGCTGGAGCTGGCGATGACGGCGGCGCTGTTCGCCCTGGTCATCGGCGTGGCGCTGGGCGTGTACACGGCCATACGGCGAGAGGGCTGGCTGAGCCGCTCGATCATGACGGTGTCGCTGGTGGGCGTGTCCCTGCCCACCTTCCTGATCGGCATCGCCCTGATCTACCTGTTTGCCGTGGAGCTGCGCTGGCTGCCGTCCTTCGGGCGCGGCGAGACGGTGAAGCTGGGCGGCTGGGAGACCGGGTTGCTGACGGCTTCTGGCTGGTCGGCGCTGATCCTGCCGGCCATCACGCTGGGCTTCTACAACATGACGCTGATCATGCGCCTGGTGCGCGCCGAGATGCTGGAGGTGCTGCGCGCCGACTACATGCGTTTCGGCCGCGCGCGCGGGCTGCGCGAGCGCGACCTGTACTTCGGCCATGCACTGCGCAACACCCTGATTCCCGTGATCACCATCGCGGGCCTGCAGATCGGCTCGCTGATCGCCTTTGCCATCGTCACCGAGACCGTGTTCCAGTGGCCCGGCGTGGGCCTGCTGTTCATCTCCTCCATCCAGGGCGTGGACGTGCCGCTGATCGCCGCCTACCTGATGTTCATCGCGCTGCTGTACGTGGGCATCAACCTGCTCGTCGATTTCCTGTACGTGATCGTGGACCCCCGCTTGAGAAACCGATGACCGATTCCGCCAAACAAGCAATCCCTCCCACGGGCTGGCGCGCCAGCGACTCGCCGGTCAAGCGCGCCTTTGCACGCTCGCGCCTGGTGCAGGCGGCGGCGCTGGTGCTGGCGCTGATCGTGGCGGCCACGCTGCTGTCGCCCTGGCTGGCCTGGCAGAACCCCTTCGATCCGGCCAATCTGGACCTGATGGATGCCTTCACGCCCCCGGGCCAGGCGGGCACCAGCGGCACGCTGTACGCGCTGGGCTCGGACGACCAGGGCCGCGATGTCTGGAGCGCCATCCTCTACGGGCTGCGCATGTCGGTGCTGGTGGGCGTGTCGGCCGTGGGACTGTCCCTGCTGATCGGCGTGCCGCTGGGCCTGGTCTGCGGCTATGCGGGCGGCTGGTTCGACACGCTGATGATGCGCATCGCCGATGTGCAGCTGACCTTTCCCGTGATCCTGGTGGCGCTGCTGGTCTTCGGCATCGCACGCGGCCTGCTGCCCGAGGGCTACCGCGACGACATGGCGGTCTTCGTGATCATCGTGGCCATCGGCCTGTCCGACTGGGTGCAGTACGCACGCACCGTGCGCGGCGCGGTGATGGTGGAAAAGCACAAGGACTACGTGCTGGCGGCCCAGCTCATAGGCCGCAGCCGCGTGGCCATCCTGGTGCGCCACATCCTGCCCAACCTGCTGGCGCCCATCCTGGTCATCGCCACCATCAGCTTCGCGCATGCCATCGTGGCCGAGTCCACGCTGTCCTACCTGGGCGTGGGCCTGCCGCCCACCCAGCCTTCGCTGGGCACGCTGATCCGCATCGGCCAGGGCTTCCTGTTCTCGGGCGAGTGGTGGATATTGCTGTTTCCCTCGCTGGTGCTGCTGGCGCTGGCGCTGTCCGTCAACCTCGTCGGCGACTGGCTGCGCGACGCACTGAACCCCAAGCTGCAATGAGCACGACACAAGAATCCGGGCAGCCCCCTGCACAGCCTCCGGTGCTGAGCGTTCGCGGCCTGTCCGTCACCTTCGACACCTACAAGGGCCCCGTGCAGGTGCTGGACGATGTGTCCTTCGACATCGCGCCCGGCGAGATCCTGGGCGTGGTCGGCGAGTCGGGCGCGGGCAAGTCCATGACGGGCGCCGCCGTGATCGGCCTGATCGAGCCGCCGGGCCGCATCTCGGCCGGCACGGTGCAGTTGCGCGGCGAGCGCATCGACACGCTGCGCGGCGAGGACCTGCGGCGCATACGCGGCCGGCGCATAGGCTCCATCTTCCAGGACCCGCTGACCAGCCTGAACCCGGTCTATACCGTGGGCCGGCACCTGGTGGAGACCATCCGCACGCACCTGCCCGTCTCCGAGAACGAGGCCGAGGCCCGCGCGCTGGCCCTGCTCGAAGAGGTGGAGATCCCGCAGGCGCGCGAGCGCATGGCCCAGTATCCGCACCAGTTCTCGGGCGGCATGCGCCAGCGCGTGGCCATCGCCCTGGCGCTGTGCGCCGAGCCCGAACTCATCATCGCCGACGAGCCCACCACGGCGCTGGACGTGTCCGTGCAGGCGCAGATCATTGCCCTGCTGCGCCGCGTGTGCAAGGAGCGCGGCGCGGCCGCCATGCTGATCACCCACGACATGGGCGTGATCGCCGAGACGGCCGACCGCGTCATGGTCATGTACCAGGGCCGCGTGCTGGAAACCGGCCCCGTGCGCCAGGTGCTGGACGCGCCGCAGCAGCCCTACACCCAGGTGCTGATGGGCGCTATTCCCAGCGTGCACCACCGCGTGCAGCGCCTGCCCGTGCCCGAGGTGGGCGGCGGCCCGGCCGCGCCCGCCGTGCCCTGGCAGCCCAGGGCCGGAGCGCAGGAGCCCGCGGCTGCCCTGCTGGAGGTCAGGGATCTGTGCAAGGAGTTCGACCTGTCCAGTGGCTGGCTGGCCCGGCTGCTGGCGCGCGAGGACAAAAAGATCCTCAAGGCCGTGGACGGCGTCGGCTTTTCGATCCGCAGGGGCTCCACCTTCGGCCTGGTCGGTGAGTCCGGTTCGGGCAAATCCACGGTGGCGCGCATGGTGGCCGGGCTGACGCCGCCCACCAGCGGCACCGTGCTGTTCGACGGCGTGGACAAGTGGAGCCCGGCCGCCCAGACCGTGGCCATGCGCCGGCGCTTCCAGATGATTTTCCAGGACCCGTATGCCAGCCTGAACCCGCGCTGGACCGTGCAGGAACTGATTGCCGAGCCCCTGCAGGTGCTGGCCCTCACGGCCGGCAAGGACGAGACGGCCGAGCGCGTGCAGGAGGCGCTGCGCCGCGTGCGCATGAAGCCCGACGATGCGCGCAAGTATCCGCACCAGTTCTCGGGCGGGCAGCGCCAGCGCATCGCCATCGCGCGCGCCCTGGCCAGCCGGCCCGAATTCATCATCTGCGACGAGCCCACCTCGGCGCTGGACGTCTCGGTCCAGGCCCAGGTGCTCAACCTCATGCGCGACCTGCAGGAGGAGTTCGGCCTGACCTATCTGCTGATCAGCCACAACCTGGCCGTGATCCGCCACATGTGCGACGACATCGGCGTCATGCAGCGCGGCCGCCTGGTCGAGGCCGGCGAGGCCGGCGCCGTGCTCGATGCGCCGCAGCATGCGTACACGCGCGCGCTGATGGCTGCCGTGCCTGATATGGAGCATGTGCACTGAGGCACTGCTTCACGCGCCATCACCATGCAAAAAAGGCCTGCGGATGCAGGCCTTTGCTTCTGAGACACGATGGCTTACCGGGCGGGTGCTGGCGTGGCCGGTGCCGCCTGCGCCGCAGGTGCCGCCTGGGCCGGCGGCTGCGCCGGCGCGCCACCCTGCTGCACCGGACCGATGGTGGTGCGCACCACGCGCGAGCCCTTGGGCGGGTTGGGGAAGCCGGTCAGGGCGGCGTCGAACAGGATGCCGAAGATGGCCGGGTCATCGGTCCAGACATCCTGGCGCTGGGCCGAGGTCTCGTAGACGATCTGCTGCGTGGTGGCGTTGCGCATCACGATGCTGACGGCGCGGTAGTACTCCAGCGGCGGGCCGTCGAACATGAAGCTGCCGCCAAAGCCCATGCCCCAGCCGCGCCCGTAGCCCACGCCCCAACCCCAGCGCGGGCCGCCCCAGCGGTCGTAGTAGGGCCAGGCGGCGTAGTCGCGCGCATAGCGTGCGTCGGCACCGATCTGCACGATCAGGCTGGCCCGGGAGTCGTCGCGCTGCAGGCCCACGCGGCCCAGGGCCTGCTGGGCCTGGGACTCGATGGCCGCGAAGTGCGTCTGCGCCTCGCGTTGCGAGGGCAGCACCTCCAGGCGGTAGGTGGGCGGCGCGGGCAGGGCGCCCAGCGTGGAATAGCTCTGGACGGTGCTCTGGACTTCGCGCACGCTGGCGCAGCCCGTGAGCAAGGCCGTGGCCACGATGGCCAGGACATGGATGCAGCGCAGCTTCATGGTGTACTCCTTGGTCGAAAAAAGGCCCGTTTGCACGGGCCTTGGTTGGAGTGGGGCGATTGTTATAGGTTCAGCCGTCAGGACGACAGTTGTACCACCTGCAGGCCGGGCAGTGATGCGGAGACGGGCATCTCTTCATGGTCGAAGGCCATGTCGCCGTTGGGGTCGGCAATGCCGGTGGCCTTGGCGTTCTTGAAGTCGTGCAGCTCGGGGTCCATCATGTGCGTGGTCACGATGTGGCCCATGGCGCGGAACATGCTTTCCACGCGGCCCGGGAATTTCTTGTCCCACTCGCGCAGCAGCTCGCCCACGGCCACGCGCTGCAGGCCGTCCTGGCTGCCGCAGAGGTTGCAGGGGATGATGGGGAAGTTCTGGTACTGGGCCCAGCGGACGGTGTCCTTCTCGGGCACGTAGCACAGCGGGCGGATCACCACATGCTTGCCGTCGTCCGAGACCAGCTTCGGGGGCATGCCCTTCATGCGGCCGCCGTAGAACATGTTGAGCATCAGCGTCTGCACGATGTCGTCGCGGTGGTGGCCCAGGGCCACCTTGGTGCAGCCCAGCTCGTCGGCCACCTTGTACAGGATGGCGCGGCGCAGGCGCGAGCACAGACCGCAGGTGGTCTTGCCCTCGGGCACCACGCGCTTGACCACGCTGTAGGTGTCCTGCGTTTCGATGTGGTAGTCCACACCGATGCTCTTGAAGTACTCGGGCAGCACATGGTCAGGAAAACCGGGCTGCTTCTGGTCGAGGTTCACAGCCACCAGCTCGAATTTGACGGGCGCGCGCTTTTGCAGCTTGCGCAGCACGTCCAGCATCGTGTAGCTGTCCTTGCCGCCCGACATGCAGACCATGATCTTGTCGCCTTCCTCGATCATGTTGAAGTCGGTGATGGCGCGGCCCACCTCGCGGCACAGGCGCTTTTCCAGCTTGACCTGTTCGCGCTCGATCTTGATGCGGTTGCCGTTCGCGGTATTGGCTTGGGCATCCGCATCGGCGGCGGCGGTTTCGGGGGCGGCTTCTTCGGCCAGCCAGGGGTTGTCGGTCACTGCATTCATGGGGTTCACCATTGTCCGGTTTCTATGCGAATGGCCACTTCGCAGTCTTCAAAGATTTCCAGCTTGGCGATTTTCACGCGCACGCCCAGCACGCCGGGCAGCTGCATCAGGCGCTGGGCCAGCTTGCCGATCAGGCTCTCCAGCAGGTTGACGTGCTCGGCCGTGCATTCATCGATGATGATCTGGCGCACCTTGCGGTAGTCCAGCACATGCAGGATGTCGTCGTCGCGCGGCGCCAGCGGTTGGGTGCCCAGGCTCAGCTCGGCATCGACCTGGATGGGCTGGGGCATCTGTTTTTCGTGGGCGAGGATGCCCAGGTTGGCGTCGAAGCGCAAACCCGTGAGCGTCAGGATCTGTTGTCCGGTGGCGGAGTGCATGGGGAAAAGCCGTGGAGTGTTTGGGCGGCGCGCGCAGGCGCCTACATCATGGAAAAGTCGCGCTCGAAGCGCTGCAGGTGTTGGCCGCCATCGACCAGCAAGGTGGTGCCGGTGATGGACTGGTTGTCCAGCGCAAAGCACACGGTGGCGGCTACGTCGGCCGCGCTGGACGAGCGGCCCAGCGGGCTGAGGCGGTGCAGCGACTCGAAGCGCTCCTGGCTCAGCATGTGGCTGGTCAGCGTCAGGCCCGGGGCCACGCCGACGACGCGCACGCGCGGGGCCAGCGCCAGCGCCAGCATGGTGCCGGCGGCCTCGAGAGCCGCCTTGGACAGCGTGTAGCTGAGGAAATCGGGGTTCTGGTTCCAGAGCTTCTGGTCCAGCATGTTGATCACGGCGCCGCTGGCATGCTCCTCGCCGGCCGCCACGCGGTCCTCGATATGGGCATGCAGCGCCTGGGCCAGCAGGATGGGCGCGCCGGTGTTGCTGCGCAGGTGGGCTTCCAGGGCCACGTAGCTGAAGCTGCCGGCATCGTCATGCTCGAACAGCGAGGCGTTGTTGACCACGGCATCCAGGTGGCCGAAGTGCGCCACGGCGCGCGGCACCAGCGAGCGCACCGAATCCTCGTTGAAGAAATCGGCATCCAGGGCGGCGCTGTCGCCGGCCAGTTCAGCGCAGGCGGCGGCCGTCTCCAGCGCCTCGTCGTGCGAGTCGCGGTAGTGCACGGCCACTTGCCAGCCGGCGCTGGCAAGCGCGAGCGCGATGTCGCGCCCCAGGCGGCGGGCCGCGCCGGTCACCAAAACGGTGCGTGTTCGGGCAGGTGTGGACATTCGAGGACAATGTACGGATCGTGACGACAGAACCCTCAATTTTAACGGCCGCCCTGCAATCCCGTGTTGCGCAAGAGATTGCGTCCTCTGGAGGCTGGCTGGCTTTCGACCGTTTCATGGCCCTGGCACTGTACGAGCCGGGCCTGGGCTACTACGCCAATGACACCGCCAAGTTCGGGCTGATGCCATCGTCGGGCAGCGATTTCGTGACCGCGCCCGAGATGTCCCCGGTCTTCGGCCAGCTGCTGGCCGCCCAGGTGGCCGAGGCGCTGCAGCGCACGCATACCCGCGAAGTCTGGGAGTTTGGTGCCGGCACGGGCGCGCTGGCGCTGCAGGTGCTGGACGAGCTGGCCGCCCTGGGCGTGCGGCCGGACCGCTACACCATCGTCGATCTGTCGGGCACGCTGCGTGCGCGCCAGCAGCTCAGGCTGGTGAAGTACGAAGGACTGGTGCACTGGGCCGATGCCCTGCCCGAGCGGCTCGAAGGCGTGGTCATCGGCAACGAGGTGCTGGATGCCATGCCCGTGCAACTGCTGGTGCGCAAGGCAGGTGTCTGGCACGAGCGCGGCGTGGTGCTGCAGCCGGACGGCAGCCTGGGCTGGGAAGACCGGCCCACGCAGCTGCGCCCGCCCATGGAGATCGAGGGCGAGCACGACTACCTGACCGAGATCCATCTGCAGGGCGAGGCCTTCATCCGCACGCTGGGCGAGCGCATGGCGCGGGGCGCTGCCTTCTTCATCGACTACGGCTTCGGCGAGTCCGAGTACTTCCACCCGCAGCGTCACATGGGCACCCTGGTCTGCCACCGCCTGCACAAGGTGGACGACGACCCGCTGGCCGAGGTCGGCCTCAAGGACATCACGGCCCACGTGAACTTCACGGGCACGGCCGTGGCCGCGCAGGAGGCGGGCTTCGAGGTGCTGGGCTATACCTCGCAGGCCCACTTCCTCATCAACTGCGGCCTGGGACCCAAGCTCGACGCCCTGGCCCAGGGCCCGCGCGCCATGGCCACCAAGCTGATGATGGAGCACGAGATGGGCGAGCTGTTCAAGGTCATCGGCCTGGCCAAGGGCGTGGAGCCCTGGGATGCCATGGGCTTTGTGCGCGGCGACCGCACGCACCGCCTGTAGCCGCCGGCCAGAGCTCCGCCCCGGCCGCAGCGTCCAGCGCTGAGGCCAGAGCTCCGCCCCGGCCTCAGCGCTGGACGCTGCGGCCGTTGCTCACCTCGTAGGCCGTCTGGTCCTTGAGGTTGATGCGGTAGATCTCGCGCGTGACGTTGCCGGAAAACCCCAGCTCCACGATGGACAGGTTCTCGAACGTGGTCGTGAAGCCGCCGGGCAGGATGCGGTTCAGGCGCGCGGCGGTCTCGCCCATGGCGCGCTCGATCTCGGGCGTGAAGGTAGCTTCGCTGTAGACCAGGGTGTTGTGCGGGTTGTGGCTGCGCACCTCCTTGCCGGCCTGTACCTGGTTGATGCCGCTGACGCCCACGCTTTGCACCATGGCCTTGGCCGAATCGTTCATGCGGGCATAGACGGGCCCCGTCACGCGCGGCAGCGGGCCGTCGCGCAGCGGTGCCATGGCGGCGGTGGCGCGGGTGTTGAAGTCCATCATGGCTTCGTAGGCCGGGCCGGACTTGACGATGCCCAGGTCCAGCCACCACGGCTTGCCGGCGCCCTTGGCGGCCTCGGTGGTGTAGAAATTCTTCAGGTGCACCTCCTGCAGCACGGGCGGCAATGCCGGCAGGGCGGCCAGCATCTTGCGCGGTGTGGACGGGTCGGCGCTGTGGATATGCACCACGGTGACATGGGGCAGGTTGAAGGTGTTGGCCTCGGCCACCAGCTTCAGGCGCAGCAACTGCTCGTGCACCACGGGCGTGACCTGGCTGTCCATGATGGCTGTGGCATCGGCCGGCAGGCGGTAGACCAGGCCATAGGTGGCCTGGTGGGCGCGGAAATCGCTGCGCTGCAGGGCGCTGTTGTCGATGGCGCCCGACGCTGCGGCTGCCGTGGTGGGGGCCGGAGCGCTGGCGCAGGCCGCCAGCAGGGCGGCAGGCAGGATGGCGAGAAGAAGGCGCCTGGATGTGTGTTGCATGGTGGGGTTGTCTTGTTGCGGCATGGAGCCATGGAAGAAGGGGGCGTGTCGCGAATGGTCCCGAAGCCTCCCGCCACGGGACTTTCCCAATGTAGGACGCCCATGTGTCCCGCCCATGACGCGCCGCCGCCGTACACTCGGCGCCATGATCCGCTGGCTCCTTGTCATCTTCCTGGCCCTGCTGCTGTTCAATGGCCTGCACGCCTGGCTGGAGCGCATAGGCCTGGGCCGCCTGCCGGGCGACTTCCGCTTTCGCCTGTTCGGCCGCGTGATTTTTCTGCCCATTGCCAGCACCGTGTTGCTCAGCGTGATTGCCGCCCTGATCGCCAAGCTGGTCTGAGCATGGCTTGAAGCACGGGCGCGCCGCCCGTATATGCAGGCATTGCTCCCATGACTTCCGAACAAGAGGCCGCCCATGTCCGACAAGCTGCATTTCGTCTGCCCCCATTGCCATACCACCAACCGCATTGCGGCCGACCAGCTCGGCAGCGCGCCTGACTGCGGCAGCTGCCACCAGCCGCTGGTCACCGGCCAGCCCGTGGCGCTGGATGCGCAAAGCTTTGCCAGGCATGTGGGGCGCAGCCAGGCGCCGGTGGTGGTCGATTTCTGGGCGCCCTGGTGCGGCCCCTGCCGCATGATGGCGCCGGCCTTCGAGCAGGCGGCGCAGGCGCTGGCGCCCGGCGTGCAACTGGCCAAGCTCGATACCGAAGCCCATCCCCAGGCTGCTGCGCCCTACAACATCCGCAGCATCCCGACCATGGTGGTGTTCAAGGAAGGGCGCGAGATCGCCCGTGTCTCCGGCGCTTTGCCGGCCGGCGAGATCGTGCGCTGGGTGCGTTCGGTCGTCTGATTTCTCTGCGGGTCCCAAGGCCGGGCGCCTTCAGGCCCGCCCTCAGGCCTGCACTTCGCCCGCCTGGTAGAAGCAATAGCCGCTGTTGCGCAGCGTCTTGACGGGTAGTTGCTGGCCGCTGGCCTCCTCCACCTTGCGGCGCAGCCGGCGCATCTGGGTGTCCAGGCGGCGCTGGTCGTAGACCAGGTAGTCGCCGCCCAGGGCCTGCACGATCTTTCGGCGGCTCACCTCGGTGCCTGCCTGGCCCATGAGGCACTGCAGCACCAGCAGGTCCTGCTGGGAGAGCGCGACCGGCGGGGCCGATGGGGGCAGCAGGCGGCTCGGACCCAGCTGCAACAGCCAGCGCGCCTGGCGCTGCTGCAGGCCCAGGCGGCGCACCAGCGCGGCCAGCGTGGCCTCCAGCTCGTCCAGATCACAGCCTTTGCCCAGGTAGTGGTCGGCTCCGTTTTCCAGGCCGTCGATGCGGTTGGCGCTGGTGTTGTGCGCGCTGAACACGATGATGCCCAGTTGCTGGCCCTGCTGGCGCAGGCGCTGGATCAGGGCCAGGCCGCTGCCATCGGGCAGGCCGATGTCGATGATGGCCAGGCGGTGGCGCCGGGCGTCGAAGTGGCGGTCGAACTCCTGCAGGCTGGCAACGCATTGCGGCGCGTAGCCCAGGCCCTCCAGGAATTCACCCAGTTCATGGCGCAGCACGGGCTCGTCTTCGAGCAGGATCACATCAAGCATGGGGGAAGGGGGCTGAGCGGCGAGGCCGGGAGGCTGGTGTACGCTGGCGGCCCTGTGGTGGACCTCCGATGCGATATTACCGTGCAACCCTCCTGCTGCTGGCCTGGCTGCTGTGTCCGCTGCTGACCCAGGCCCAGGCGCTCCTGCTGAACCCCGATGTGCCGATGCTGGAGACCGCCGGTCAGTGGCAGCGGCTCGATGACGCCGCTGGCCTGCTCGACGCCGGGCAGGCCGACGCCGCCCCTGGATGGCAGCCGCTGCCCGGTCACCTGAACGCCAGCTTCACGCAGGTGGCGGTCTGGCTGCGCATGCCGCTGCAGGTGGAGCAGCCCGGCAGCTGGATGCTGCTGCTGGGCAATGCCCTGCTGGACGAGGTGGAGGTCCACGTGCGCAGATCCGGTGGCCCCTGGCAGCTGCTGGGGCGCAGCGGCGAAGAAGTGCCGCGCCACGCCTGGCCGGTGGACTACCGCAGTCCGGCATTCCAGTTCGAGCCCCCTGTCGCTGGGTCTTACGAGTTGCTGGTGCGCCTGCGCGCGCGCAACGCGCTCGTCACCCGCATCGATCTGTGGCAGCGACTGGCGTTCGACAACCACACGCGGCGCGAGGCCCTGTCGTTCGGCCTGTATTTCGGGCTGTACCTGCTGTTGATCGGCGTGCAACTGGTGTTCTGGCTGGGCACGCGGGCCCCCTTGAGCGGCCTGTTCCTGGCCTATCTCAGCGTCTGCGTGCTCAATGAGGTGGTGTCGCTGGGGCTGGTGCAGCAGCTGACGGGGCTGCCCGGGTTCTGGAGCGACCGCCTGCTGGGATGCGGCATTGCCGCCGCCCTTGCGATCTCCATACAACTGGCCTGCAGGCAGCTGGACCTGGCGTCGCTGTATCCGCGGCTGGTGCGCCAGATCGTGCCGCTGCTGTGGCTGTTCAGCCTGTGCTGCATGCTGCTGGTGGTGTCGGGGCACTACGCGGCGGGCATGGTCCCGGTGCAGGCCATGACCCTGCCGCTGACCCTGGGCTTTCTTGCATTCGCCCTTTGGCTATGGCGGCGCGGCCATGCCCCGGCACGGTTCTTCATGCTGGCGTTCGGCATCTTCTATGCCGGCGTGCTGATCTCTTTTCTGCGCAACCTGGGCTGGCTGCCCATGAATGCGCTGACCGCGCTGGTGTCCACGCATGCGTCCGCGCTGGGCACCATGGCGCACATGCTGCTGCTCAGCGGCTGGATCATCGGCGGATACGAGCACAGGCGCCGCGTTCGAGAGCGGGAGCAGGTGCTGCTGGAGGCCGAGCTTGTGCAGCGCCAGTTGCGCGAGAGTGAACTCAGCGAGGCGCTGGTGCTGGAGCGCAGGGTCCGCCAGGAGCAGCGCGACTTTGTCGCCATGGTCTCGCACGAACTGCGCACACCGCTGGCCATCATCCTGACCAGCGCGCAGCAACTGGCGCGCAATCTGGCGGCACCGCCCGACAAGACGCTGGCACGCAGCCGCAACATCCGCGAAGCCGCCCAGCGCCTACTGGCCCTGGTGGACGACTGCCTGGCCGATGACCGCATGGCCGACCCCCAGCCCCATGCCGAGCCACGCCTGCAGCCCTGCAACCTGCATGCGCTGGTGGATGGCTTGTGCCTGGACTTTGCGCCCGGCCGCATCGTCTGCCACCTGGGCGGTGGCACGCAGCAACTGATCACCGATGCCGGCCTTCTGCGCATCGCGCTGCGCAATCTGCTGGCCAATGCAGACCGCCACACGCCCGAAGGCGAATCGGTCCGCCTGGACGTGACCAGGCAGGGTGAGGGTCTGGAGATCCAGGTCTCGAACCCGGCAGAGCCCATTGCCCAGGCGGACCAGGACCAGTTGTTCGAAAGGTATTACCGTGGCCGCAACGCCCAGCACCGGCCCGGCGCCGGGCTGGGGCTGTACCTGGTGCGACGCATCGCCGAGCGACTGGGTGGCAACGTGGCCTTGTTGACGGCAGGAGGCGAGCAGCCCGTGTGCCTGCGACTGGTCCTGCCCGTGGCGCGAGCCTGATTCCCGTGTGTGGCGGCCTTTGCGCTCAGGCCGCCTGCGCCAGCCAATCGGCCACGGCCTGCGCGCGTGCCGCCTGCACGGCCTCGCCTATGGCCTTGCCCTGTTTGCCGCGCGCGGCGGCCTGGGCCGCGATGTCCGAGGTGGAGATGGACAGCGCGGCAGCCAGCGCATCGCGCAGGCGGGCGCGCTGGGGGTAGGGCCGGTCCTCGAAACCCAGGCGCCCCCGCGCGTCGCATTCACAGGCCGCAAGGGCCTGTTCGAAGCGCGCGGGCTTGCGGATGGCGTCGCAGCGCTCCAGCAGGCGCACGATGGCGGCGCCGTTGAGCTCGCCGCTGCGGTGGATGTTGCCGTGCTCGCGCGCCACCACGTCGCCCAGTTCGCGGCAGTCGGTGGGCACGCGCAGCCGCTCGCCCACCTTTTCTGCCAGGCGGGCGCTGCGGTGCTCATGGCCTATGTGGCGCGGCAGCACATCGGCCGGTGTCGTGCCCTTGCCCAGGTCGTGCACCAGGCAGGCGTAGCGCACGGGCAGCGGGGTGTCCAGCTGCGCGGCCATGTCCAGCACCATCATGGCGTGCACGCCGGTATCGACCTCGGGGTGGTACTCGGCGCGCTGGGGCACGCCCCACAGGCGCTCCAGCTCGGGCAGCAGCACGGCCAGCGCACCGCATTCGCGCAGCAGCTCGAACATGCGCGAGGGCTGGCGCTCCATCAGGCCCCGGCTGATCTCCTGCCAGACGCGTTCGGGCACCAGGGCATCCACCTCGCCGGCGGCCACCATCTCTTGCATCAGGGCCATGGTTTCCGGTGCCACCGTGAATTCGTGGAACCGTGCCGCAAAGCGCGCCACGCGCAGGATGCGCACGGGGTCTTCGCGAAAGGCATCGGTCACATGGCGCAGCACCCGGGCCTGCAGGTCGGCTTGGCCGCCGTAGGGATCGTCGATGGTGCCTTTGCCATCCCAGTCCGGGGGGCGGCCATGGCGTTGATGGTCAGGTCGCGCCGGGCCAGGTCCTGCTCCAGCGTGACGTCGGGCGCCGCCTGGACGACGAAGCCGCGGTAGCCCGGCCCGCTCTTGCGCTCGGTGCGCGCCAGGGCGTACTCCTCGTGGGTTTCGGGGTGCAGGAAGACGGGGAAGTCCCGCCCCACGGGCATGAAGCCGCGCTCGGCCATCTGCTCGGGCGTGGCGCCGACCACGACCCAGTCGCGGTCATGCACGGCCCGCCCCAGAAGGCGGTCGCGCACCGCGCCGCCCACCATGTACACCTGAAATTCGCTCATCCCGCAATGGTACGGCCTGCGCGGTGACATGATGGCGGGCTGCACCGGGCGCCCAGGGGCGCCGCATGCCCATTTTCCATTTGGAGACAAAACCATGGCTTGGTCCTTTCGACCGCGTGTTCCCGCCCTGATCCTGGGCCTGGCGGCTGCCGGCCTGCTGTCCGCAGCCGGCGCCGCACCGCTGGCCGACACCACCCGGCAGGCGGCCCGTGCCAGCCTGCATGAATGGGTAGAGGTGCTGGCCCTGCCCAACGACGCCAATGTGCCGGCCGACATCCAGAAGAACGTGGCCTGGTTTGCCAAGGCCTTCGAGCGGCGGGGCTTCGAGGTAAGGCAACTGGCCAATGGCGACAAGCCCATGCTCATGGCCACGCTGCCGTCGGCTGGGCCCGGGCGCAAGACCGTGCTGTTCTACGCCCACCTTGACGGCCAGGCCGTCAAGCCCGAGGAGTGGCAGCAGGCCAGCCCCTGGCAGGCCACGCTCAAGCAGCGCCAGCCGGACGGCCGCTGGGCCGCGCTGCCGCTGGAACAGCTGTACGGCGAGCAGCCCGATCCGCAGTGGCGCGTGTTTGCGCGCTCGTCGTCGGACGACAAGGCGCCCATCGTCATGCTGCTGGCGGCGCTGGATGCGCTCAAGGCCCAGGGCAAGCAGCCGGGCGTGGACATCAAGGTGCTGCTGGATTCCGAAGAGGAAAAGGGCTCTCCCACGCTGGGCCGCGTGATCGGCGAGAACCTGGCTGCGCTGAAGTCCGATGCCATGGTGGTGCTCGACGGTCCCATGCACGCCAGCAACCGGCCCACCCTGGTGTTCGGCAACCGGGGGATTGCCCAGGCCACGCTCACTGTCTATGGCGCCAGCCAGGAACTGCACAGCGGCCACTACGGCAACTACGCGGCCAATCCGGCCCAGACCCTGGCGCGCCTGCTGGCCAGCATGAAGGGCGATGACGGCAAGGTGCTGATCCAGGGCTACTACGACGGCATCGAGTTCGATGCGCAGGCACGCGAGGTGATGCAGGCCGTGCCCGACGACGAGGCGGCCCTGCGCAAGCGCCTGGGCATTGCGAAGGCCGAGACCGTGGGTCGCAACTACCAGGAGTCCATGCAATACCCCTCGCTGAACGTGCGCGGCCTGCAAAGCGCCGAAGTGGGCAGCAAGGCGCGTACCGTCGTGCCCTCCGTGGCCGTGGCCGAGATCGACATGCGCACCGTGCCCGAGACGCCTCCCGAGCGGCTGGAGAAGCTGTTGCGCACCCATATCGAGGCCCAGGGCTTCCATCTGGTCGATGGCCCGCCCACGGCCGAGCAGCGTGCCAGCCACCCCAGGCTCGCCACCCTCAAGCTGGGCGGTGTATCAGCCTCCGGCTCTGCCGTTCGCACACCGCTGGACGCCCCTGTCGGCCAGTGGCTGCGCAAGGGAATGAACAAGGCCTGGGACAGCGACCCGGTGCAGATCCGCATGATGGGCGGCACCGTGCCCACGGGCGCGGCCGTGCAGGCGCTGAAGATTCCCTTCGTCATCGTGCCCCTGGTCAATGCCGACAACAACCAGCACAGCTTTGACGAGAACATGCGCCTGGGCAACTACTTCGATGGCGTGCACAGCCTGGTGCATCTGCTGGCCGAGCCGTTCTGACAGGCGGCAGACTGGCCAGCAGACAGGAGGCACTCAGCCCGCTGCAGCCGTGCGGTACGGCTCCTCGAACGGCCGGAAATCATGCTCGGCCAGTGCGCCCTGCACCCAGTCCTGCACGCCCGGCAGGGCGCGCACGCGGCGCACATAGGCGTCAATGGCCGGTGCCACGGGCAGCTCATAGGTCGCCAGGCGCATGCACACGGGGGCGAAGAAGGCATCGACGATGCTGAACTGGTCGTACAGCATGGGGCCGCTGGCCGTGGACAGCAGCGGTTGCCACAGCTCTGACAGATGCTGCACATCGTCGCGCAGTGCGACGTTCTCTGCCCATAGCCGCGCGCCGACCTCAGGCAGCTGGGCCTCGATGTTCATCGGGCACAGCGAGCGCAGGGCGCCGAAGCCGCTGTGCATCTCGGCGCAGAGGCTGCGCGCGCGGGCGCGGTTCAGCGCCAGCGTGGGCCACAGGTGCTTTTCGGGGAATTTCTCGGCCAGGTACTCGCAGATGGCCAGGCTGTCCCAGATGGCCATGCCTTCATCCATGAGCACAGGCACGCGGCCCGAGGGCGATAGCGCGCGGGCGCGCTGCTTGAAGGCGGACTGCTCGTCGAAGCTGTCAAAGCGCAGCATGACCTCTTCGAAAGCGATGCCGGCCTGGCGCATCAGCACCCAGGGGCGCATGGACCAGGACGAATAATTCTTGTTGCCGATATAGAGCGTGAGCATGGCCGCAACCTCCGCGATAGGCCCTACAGCTTAGCAAGCATGGCAGGAAAACCCATGTAGGAGCCGGGCGCTGCCTGGGCGCGCTCTAATGCGTGCCATGCAAAACGATAGCTCTTCTCCCCAGGCGCCAGCGGCGCGCCACACGGCTGCGCTGGTCCTGTTTTCCGGCGGCCAGGATTCGACCACCTGCCTGGCGCAGGCACTGTCGCTGTACGAGCGCGTCGAGACCCTGGGTTTTGACTACGGCCAGCGCCACAGCGTGGAAATGCAGGTGCGCCAGCAGGTGCGCGAGCGGCTGGCCAGGGACTTTCCCCAATGGGCACCCCGCCTGGGCGATGACCATGTCCTCTCGCTGGACGTGCTGCAACAGATCGGCGGCTCCTCCCTGACCGAGGACGTAGCCTTCGCCATGCAGGCCGACGGCCTGCCCAACACCTTCGTGCCCGGCCGCAACCTGCTGTTCCTGACCCTGGCGGGCGCGCTGGCCTACCGGCGCGGTCTGTCGGTGATCGTCACCGGCGTCTGCGAGACCGACTACTCCGGCTACCCCGACTGCCGAGACGACACCATGAAGGCCATGCAGCTCGCCCTGAACCTGGGCCTGGAGCGGCGCCTGCGCATCGAAACGCCCCTGATGTGGATAGACAAGGCCCAAACCTGGCAAATGGCCCACGACCTGGGTGGCGACACCCTGGTGGACCTCATCCAGCGCGACACCCACACCTGCTACCAGGGCACGCGCGAGACGCTGCACGACTGGGGCTACGGCTGCGGCACCTGCCCCGCCTGCGACCTGCGAGCCCGCGGCTGGCATCAATGGCAGGCGCAGCGCGAGACAGCAAACTAAAGAAGCACAGCGCTAAAAACCGGCGCGGCCAAAAGCGAGGGACACCGAGCAAGGGCCGCCCCGCAGTGAGGGTGTCGTCCCCCTCCCCCGCGAAGCGGGCAGAGAGGGGGAAGGCGCGCAGCGCCTCAGGGGGTGCCTGTTCTACACCGGCCAGACGACTCCGTGGTCGTTCAAGATGGCGTCCAGGGGCAGGTCGTGCGGCTCGGGCTCGAACTCGTCCACATAGCCGCAGCCGTAGCCCAGGCCCACGGTGAAGGGCTTGGGCTGCAGTTCAGCCAGGGTGCGGTCGTAGAACCCCCCGCCATAGCCCAGGCGGTAGCCGCCGGCCGCGTAGCCCACGCAGGGCACGAACAGCAGGGTGGGGGTCAGGGTTTCGGTGTCCTTGGGCTTGGGAATGCCGTAGGCATCCTCTTCCATGGGACAGCCCGGGTACCAGGCGTGAAAGCTGAGTGTCTTACGCTGCTTGTCAATCACCGGCAGTCCGATTCGGCGCCTTTGTGGGGTACCCTGTAGCTCGCCATCTTCCTTCCAGCGGTGAAGCGCGGGCAGCGGATCGAACTCTCCCTTGATCGGCCAATAGGCGCCGATCACGGTGTCGGGCCGCTGTATCAGCCAAAAGCGCATGACCTGTTGCAGCGCGTCGGCGCGCTGCAGTCGGTCAGGAAGATTGAGGCGCTGGTCTATCAAGCTGCGGCGCAGGGCTGCTTTGTCCATCAGATAATTTCCTCCATGCACTGGCTGAAGATTTTGACACCGCTTTTGGCGGCTTCCCTCTGGACCACCGCAGCCACGCCTGCGCTGGCGCAAAACCGTGGCGACGATGTCTTGCTGGAAATGCAGCAGGCCTTCCGCAAAGGCGACAAGGCCAAGCTCACGCAGCTGCTGCCTTCTGCGCGTGGCCATGTGCTCGAACCTTGGGCCGCGTACTGGGAACTCAAGGCCCGGCTGGATGAAGCCAGTGCCGATGAGATTCTGGGGTTTTTCAAGCGCTGGCCCGGCACCTACCAGGAAGACCGGCTGCGCAATGACTGGCTGCTGCTGCTGGGGCAGCGCCGCGACTGGGGCATGTTCGACCAGGTGCATGGTGCATTTCGCATGCGCGATGACCGCTCCGTCAGCTGCTACGCCCTGCTGATCGACAGCATCAAGGGCCAGCCTGCTGCCAACCTGGGCCAGCAGGTGCGCGACCTGTGGTGGGCCCAGCGCGACGCCGACGACGGCTGCACCTACGCCGCCGGCGAGCTGTACGCGGCCAAGCAGATCAGCGAGCCCGAAGTCTGGCGCAAGGCGCGCCAGGCGGCCGAGGCCAATCGTCAGAAGGCCACGCGCGATGCGGTGGCCATCGTCGCTCCCGAGGCCTTGCCCCAGGTGGCACAGGTCTTTGCCTCGCCCGCCAAGTACCTGGCCGGGCAGACGCGCGTGCGTGGTGCTGTGCCCAAGGAACTGGCGCTGCTGGCGTTGGTCCGCATGGCCTCCAGCGACCCGGCGGCGGCGGCCACCCAGCTGGAAGGCGGCTGGGGTGCCCGGCTGACGGCCGAGGAGAACAACTGGGCCTGGGGCGTGATCGGCAAGCAGGCCGCGCTCAAGCTGCAGCCCGAGGCGGCGACCTATTTCGGCAAGGTGCGCAAGGACGGCGACCTCAGCGATGAACTGCTGGGCTGGAAGGTGCGCGCCGCGCTGCGCGCCGGCGACTGGCGCACGGTGCGTCGCGCCATCGATGCCATGGGGCCCGAGCGCACTGAACACACATGGACCTACTGGAAGGCGCGCGCCCTGCTGTCCGGCCGACCGAGCGAGCAGGAACGCTCCGAGGCGCGCCAGTTGCTGGAGGACATGGCCGGCCCCGGCAGCTTCTACGAGCAATTGGCGCTGGAGGACATCGGCCAGCGCGTGACGGCGCCCCCCCAGCCGGCGCCGCCCACGGCGCCCGAAAAGGCCGCCGCCCGCGCCAACCCCAGCCTGGTGCGCGGCCTCTACGCCATCCAGAACGGCCTGCGCAGCGAAGGCGTGCGCGAATGGAACTACGCCACCAACCTGCACCAGGCCGGCGGCATGAGCGACCGCGAACTGCTGGCCGCCGCCGACCTGGCCTGCCAGCAGCAGGTCTGGGACCGCTGCATCAACACCAGCGAGCGCACCCGCAGCTTTGCCGACTGGAGCCAGCGCTTTCCCATGCCCTTCCACGACACGGTGCTGGCGCGCTCGCGCTCCATCGGCCTGGACCCGGCCTACGTCTATGGCCTGATCCGCCAGGAAAGCCGCTTCATCATGGATGCCCGCTCGGGCGTGGGCGCCTCGGGCCTGATGCAGGTCATGCCGGCCACGGCCCGCTGGACGGCGCGCAAGATCGGCATGACGGACTTTTCTCCGTCCATGATCAATGACCGCGAGGTGAACATCACCATCGGCACCGCCTATCTGAAGCTGGCGCTGGACGATTTCGACGGTTCCATGGCGCTGGCTGCGGCCGGCTACAACGCCGGTCCCGGCCGCCCGCGCAACTGGCGCAACGGCCCGGTGCTCGACGCCGCCATCTGGGCCGAGAACGTGCCCTTCACCGAGACGCGCGACTACGTGAAGAAGGTGCTGTCCAACACCACCAACTACGCGGCGCTCATCACGGGCCAGCCCCAGTCGCTCAAGAGCCGCCTGGGCACCATTGGCCCCCGCGATGCAGCCACGCCCGACCCCAGCAAGGACCTGCCCTGAGCCGCACTTGACATTCCTGCGGGGTGCAACGTCATCTAGCGTTGCTACACTTGGTTACCGACAGGCGGGCCGCATGCCGCGGCCCGGATACCGCAGGGGTTTCAACAATGACAACAACATGGAGCCGCGCGGCCTGGGCCGCGCTGGGTCTTGCATGGGCGTGCACGGCGGCAGCGCAGCCGGTCTACAAATGGGTGGACGCGGAAGGGCGCACGCATTACGGATCGCAGCTGCCCACCGACCAGGCCGATGCCGGCCAGATCAAGGTATCGCCCAATGGCAGCTCGGGCGCAGGCTCGGGCCGGTTTGGCGAGGAGCGCAACCCCGACGGCACGAAGAAGCTGCCCAAGCAGGTGCGCGAGATGGCGGACGGCGTGGCCAAGGGCCTGAGCAAGGTCGATTCCAAGGAGGTGCCGCTGAACTGCGCCGCCGCCGTGGACAACATCCGCAGCCAGGTGGACACCATGGTCGAGAACGGGCAGAAGAACGTCAAGGGCGGCTACATCACCCAGGCGCAGTTCGATGCAACCGCCGGCAAGTTTCGCGAGGCGCGCACCCATGCCACGGTGGCCGACTGCCAGGCCGCCACGGGCCGCTCCAAGGCCATGTACCAGTGCATGTCCAACAGCTACAACCACCTGATCGGCTGTGCCGAAAAGCACAAGCCCTGAAGCGATCCGATTCCTCAGGTCTCCGCCCACATGCGCAGCAGGTTGTGATATTGGCCCGCGAGGCTGAGGGTTTCGTCGGTCTCGCCCAGTTTCTCGCGCAGGCGCTGGATGGTCTGGTCCATCTCGAACAGCATGGCCCGGCGTGTGTCGTCGCGCACCATGCTCTGCGCCCAGAAGAAGGAGCACACGCGCTCACCCCGGGTGACCGGTTCCACGCGGTGCAGGCTGGTGGAGGGGTAGAGGATGAGATCGCCGGCCGGCAGCTTGACCTCGTGCGTGCCGTAGGTGTCCACCACGACCAGCTCGCCGCCGTCGTAGTCCTCGGGATCGCAGAGGAAGAGGGTGCAGGACACATCGGTGCGCATCCACTGCTGCGCGCCTGACAGGCGCCGCGCCGCACCGTCCACGTGCAGGCCATAGGTTTCACTGTCCGCATAGCGGTTGAACAGCGGCGACATGGTGCGTGCGGGCAGGGCGGCACTGAAGTACAGCGCATTGGCCGCCAGCGCCTGCTCGATGATGCGGCCCTGCTCCAGTGCCACGGGCGAGTCTTCGGGCAACTGGCGGTTGCGCTTGACCCGGGCGCCCTGGCTGCCTGCCGTGGCACGGCCATCCACCCAGTCGGCGGCGTCGATGGCTGTGCGGATGGCAGTGACCTGCTGGCGCGTGAGCACGTCGGGAATGTGCAGCATCATGGTGCGGGTCCTCCTCGCATGGAAAAAGCCCCGGCGGGGCCGGGGCGGTACAGAGATTGTCGGCGCTCTGCGCGCGGCAAGGCCGGCGCAGCGGCCCGTCTTGCATCCACTCAGAAGCGGAAGTTCGCGGACACGCGCACGGAGCGCGGCGTGCCCGGGAAATAGCGGTAGCCGCTCTTGTTGATGGCGCCCACGTATTCCTTGTCGAACAGGTTGTAGAAGTTCAGCTGGATGTCGGCGTTCTTGTTGATGCGGTAGCTGGCCATGGCATCGAAGACCCAGTAGGCATCGGTGAAGTTGGGCGTGCCCACGGCGCCGTCGGTGCCACGCTTGAGTCCGCCCGAGTAGCGCGCCCCGCCAGCCAGCGTCAGGCCGAACGGGAACTGGTAGCTGGTCCACAGCGAGAAGGCGTTCTTGGGCGTGTAGGTCAGGCCGCTGGAGCCGTCCTGCGCCACGGTGGCACCCGTGTCCACCTTGGTGTTCTGGATGGTGTAGCCCGCCGTAACGCCCCAGGCCGGGCTGATCTGGCCCGTGGCGCCCAGCTCCAGACCCTGCACGATCTTCTTGCCGGTCTGTCCCACGGTGCCGTCAGGGTTGGTGACGATCTCGTTGGTGATCTCGGTGCGGAACAGCGCGCCTGTCAGCAGCAGGCGCTTGTCCATCAGCTCCCACTTGGTTCCCAGCTCGGCGGTCTTGGCCTTTTGCGGGTCCATGTTGGGATTGTTGGCGTTGTTGGCGGCCGTGGACAGCGTGAAGTTGGCACCGCCCGGTGGCTGCTGCGACAGGGCGTAGTTCACGTACACGCTGCCATTGGGCGCGGGCTTGTAGAGGCCGCCGATCTTCCAGCTCAGCAGGGTGTCGGAGGCCTCCAGGCCCACGGCGCTGGGCAGCACGGTGCCTGCAGGATTGCTGCCGCAGGCCGGGCCGCTGCGGCCGCCGCAGACGGCGCGTGCGTCGTACTGCGTCTTGTAGCGGTCCAGGCGCAGGCCGGCGTTGGCCTGCCATTGCTCATTGAACTTGAGCGTGTCGAAGGCGTACAGCGCGAAGGTGTCGGTCGAGCCTTTGCTGTCGGCGCCGTTGCGCGACCAGTTCAGGCCGGAGCTGGGCACCTGCGGGTCATAGAGATTGGCATCGGGCCAGGCGCCTGTGGTGCCCGTGCCGTAGTTGCTCTGCTTCTCGCGCGTGATCTCCACCCCGGTGCTCAGCTCGTGCCGCACGCTGCCTGTCGCCAGCTTGGTCGTCAGGTTGGTCTGGTTGGTGACGATGTCGTTGACCTGGTTCTTGAAGGTCGGCAGGCTGCGCGCCACGGTCCAGTTGGCGGGGTTGCTGCTGTTGTTGGCGGACAGCGTCATGAAGGCCGTGAGCAGGTAGTCCTGCTTGGTGCGACCCCAGCGCGTGGTGTTGCGCAGCGTGGTGTCGGGCGTGAAGTCGTGTTCCACGCGCAGCGTGACCATGTCGGCCGTCACATCGTCGTGGTCGGCGCTGGTGCCGTAGAAGCGGCTGGGGTCCACGGGGCGGCCCGCGTTCAGGCGCGCGTCGGTGTTGCTGTAGCCGGGCAGGCCGATGGTGGGCACGCCGCCGTCCGGCACATTGCTTTGCTTGACGTGCAGCACGTTCAGGTAGGTGCGCGTGTCGGTGTTCAGTCCGAAGGCGAACGACGGCGCGATGCCCCAGCGGTCGTTGGCCACGCGGTCGCGGCCGGCGACGCCGGCGTCCTGCACCATGGCGTTGAGCCGGAAGGCCGCGCCGCCCATGCCGGTCAGGCTCTTGTTCCAGTCCACGGTGGAGCGCTTGTAGCTGCCCGAGCCCGCACCCAGCGAGGCGCCGAAGCTGTCGGTCAGGCTGGGCTGCTTGGTGACCATGTTGATGGCACCGGTGGGGGCACTGCGGCCGTAGTCGGTGCTGGCCGGGCCCTTGGTGACTTCCACCTGCTCGGTGTTGAACACGTCGCGCGAGATGGAGCCCACGTCGCGCACGCCATCCACATAGATGCTGTTGGAGGTGTCGAAGCCGCGCATGTAGATGGCATCGCCCGTGCTGGTGTTGCCGTTCTCGCCCGCGTAGAAGGTGCCTGCGCCGGGCACGTTGCGCAGCGCCTCGGTCAGCGTGGTGGCGCCTTGTTCCTGCAGCACCTGCTCCTTGATGACGGAGATGGTCTGCGTGGTGTCCACCAGCGGCTGGGTGAACTTGGGAGAGGAGACCTGCGCGGGCTCATAGCCGGTGCTGCGTGCGCCTTCTACGGTCACTTCCTTGAGGCTGGGCGCGGTCTTGGCACTGGGCGGCTGCGTCTGGGCCAGGGCTGGCATGCCCAGCGTGGCCAGGGCGGCGGCTGCCGCGATGATGCCGGCCGACGGCGAGCAGCCAGCGCTGTCGTGTTTGCGGCTTTTGATATACGAGTTGGAGTTCGCCATGGTTGAACGGAAATCGGAATGGGCAGTGAACATGCTGGCTTGCTGGCCGGCGTTGCGCGGGCGGCTGGAGAGCTGTCTCGGCGTTCCGGTGCTGGCTGGATCAGGCTGTTTTGCCTGGAGTGGGAATGGTAATGATTCTTAATAAAAATATAAGAATAATCTGATAGCCGGATGGATGGCCGTTGCCACCTGGCAACAGCCCTGTATCAGAACTTCAGCGTGGCGACCAGCCTGGCCGAGCGTGCCGCGCCCGGGATGTAGCGCGCGCCGTTGTTGTTCAGGCTGGCGTTGTAGACGTTCAGCTGCAGGCTCAGGTTCTTGCTGAGCTCCCAGGCCATGAAGGCCTACAGCGCAAGGGTCTTGGTGTGGCCTTCGTTGATCTGGCCGGTATAGCGGATGTCCTGGCCCGTGATCGCGTCGCTGACGCCGGGATCGTAGAGATTGGCGGGCGCCAGGGCGCCTGCGCCCGTACTCGGAACCCGAGGCGCCCTTGACGATCTCGATGTCCTCGATGTTGAAGGTGTTGCGCACCGGGCTGCCCAGGTTGCGCACGCCGTCGATGAAGATGCTGTCCGTGGTGCCGCAGCCGCGCAGTGCTTGCGGCCGGTGATGTGATTGGCGTGGTTTGCGTCTATCGCAGATCGGTTTCGTTCAGGCGTTGTAAACCCATTCGCCCTCGCGCTGCGCCGCGCCCGATTGCACCAGCGCATCCACCAGCGTGCGGCTCCAGTGCTCGGCGGTCTCGTGGCTGAAATAGCCTGCATGCAGCATGCCGAAGTAGGGCGTGGCGGCCAGCCAGGCCAGCAGATCGGTGGTGCGTATGCGCTGCCAGTCCAGCAGCCGGTACTTGAGCAGCACCTTGGCCGCGTAGAGCGCGTGGCGTTCGGGTGCGCGCACAAAGCCGTCCAGGCGGCGGCGCGCCGTGTCCAGCGCGGCAGCCACGCCCGTGAAAACGCCGCCGTGGCCGGGGACGATGGTGAGCGGTGCCAGGCCTTCGATCACGTCGAGCGTGGCGGCCACCTCGTCGAAGGCGCTCAGGCCCTCGATCTCGGGGAAGACCACGCCGAAGCCGTTTTCCCAGAGCGCGTCGGCCGAGATCAGGGTGCGGCTGGCCGGCTCGAACAGGATGATGGAGTGCGGATCGTGCCCGGGCGCGGCATGGATCTGCCAGTCGCGCCCCGACAGCCGCACGCTGGTGCCGGGCTGCAGCACGCCGGTCAGCGCAAATTGCGGGCATTCCTGGCCGGTGGGCGTGTAGCTCAGTGCAGCAGGATTCCAGTCGCGCACGAAGGCGGCCTGGCCCGGTGCGGCATAGGTCCGGGCCTGCGGCCAGTGCGCCTGCAAGGCAGCATTGCCGCCGCAGTGATCGCTGTGCAGATGGGTGTTGAGGATGCGTGCCAGCGGTTGGCCGGCCAGCGTCTGCTCGACCAGCAGCACGGTCTGCCCGGCATGGCTGACGTAGCCGGTATCGACCACGGCAGCGCCGTCGTCCTGCGGGTCGTCCACAGGGACATCGGTATCGGCGGCGAAGACGATGTTGTTGGCCGACAGCCAGCCGCGCTCCAGCACGGTCATGCCGGGGGGCAGCGCGGCGCTGTCGCTGGTTGGGGCGGAGGTTGTCATGAGGAGGTGGGCGGCTTTTGCCCGAGGCTAACAGCCGCAGGCAGCCACGGCTGACGCGTGGGCTACAGCTGCGGCCGTGCGGGTTTCAGGCGGGATCGCGCAGGGCGCGCCTGAGGATCTTGCCGACGTTGGTCTTGGGCAGTTCGTCGCGGAACTCCACCGTGCGCGGGCGCTTGTAGCCGGTGAGCTGGTCATGGCAAAAGCGCATCACCTGGTCCTCGGTCAGTGCCGGGTCGCTGCGCACCACGTAGACCTTGATGGCCTCGCCCTGGCGCTCGTCGGCCACGCCCACGGCTGCGCATTCGAGCACGCCGGGGCACATGGAGATCACGTTCTCCAGCTCGTTCGGATAGACGTTGAAGCCGCTGACCACCATCATGTCCTTCTTGCGGTCGATGATGCGGGTGAAGCCCTCCTGGTCCATCACGCCGATGTCGCCGGTGCGCATGTAGCCGTCGGCCGTGAAGGCCTTGGCGGTTTCGTCCGGCTGGTTGTAGTAGCCGCGCATGACGTTGGGGCCCTTGATGCACAGCTCGCCGGCCTCTCCCATGGGCAGGTCGCGGCCTTCGTCGTCCTTGATGGCGATGGAGATGCCCGGCAGCGGCAGGCCGATGGTGCCGCTGAAGGAGGTGGTGATGACGGGGTTGTTGGTGCCGATGGCGCAGGTCTCGCTCATGCCCCAGCCTTCGATCATCACGCTGCCCGTGACCTGCTGCCACTGGCGCGCCGTGCCCTCGCTGGCGGCCATGCCCCCGGCCTGCGACACGCGCAGTTGCGAGAAGTCCAGCTCGCGGAACTGGGCGTTGTTGAGCAGGGCGTTGAACAGGGTGTTGACGGCCGGCAGGATGTGGAAGGGCCGTTTTTGCAGCACCTTGACGAACTTGGGGATGTCGCGCGGATTGGGGATCAGGCTCAGGCTGGCGCCCATGCGCATGGCAAACAGGCTCACCGTGAGCGCGAAGATGTGGTACAGCGGCAGCGCCGCGATGATGTGCGTGTCCTGGGCCTTCACGCGGCCATGCAGCGCGGGCGTGAACCAGGCATGGGCCTGCAGCGTGGCGGCCACGATGCAGCGGTGGGTGAGCACGGCGCCCTTGGACAGGCCCGTGGTGCCGCCCGTGTACTGGAGAAAGGCCACCGAATCCAGCCCCGCCTGGCTGGGCCGCAGCTCTTTCTGGGCGCCGCGCGCCAGCGCCTGGGAAAAGGTCGTGACCTCGCGCACCGTGCCGCCCGCGCCGTCCAGCGGCAGGCTGTAGGCCGGCACCATCTTGGCCAGGTGGCGCACGGCGAAGGTGATCCAGCTGCCGTACATGCCGCCCAGCAGATCGCCCATGGCCGTGACGCAGACATGGCGTATGGCGCTGCGCTCGATCACGTCGGCCAGGGTGTGGGCGAAGTTCTCCAGGATGATGATGGCCGTGGCGCCCGAGTCCTTGAGCTGGTGCTCCAGCTCGCGCGGGGTGTACAGCGGATTGACGTTGACGCAGGTGTAGCCGGCGCGCAGCACGGCCGCCATGCTCACGGCGAACTGCGGCACATTGGGCAGCATGATGGCCACGCGCGCATCGGGCTCCAGGCCCAGCCCCTGCAGCCAGGCGCCCAGGCGGGTGGACAGCTGGTCCAGCTCGCGGTAGCTCATCCAGCGGTCCATGCAGACCGAAAAGGGCAGGTCCGCATGCTGGGTGAAGGCCTCCTCCAGCAGGTGTGTGAGCGAGCGGTATTGCTCGGGATGCACCTCGTGAGGCACATCGGCGGGATAGTTCTTGAGCCAGGGCGCAGCGTCCATGCAGGGTACCTTGGGTTGCTGGGAAGACAGGGGGACAGCGAAGTTGCAGGCGCCGGTCGGCCGGCCACCGCTGCGGCCGATTCTGGTCAGGCGGGTGCTTTGCGGTCTACACGGGGTTGTCCTAGGGCCTGTGCTACGTTGGCTTCTTTTTTCATTGGGGACGGGCTGCCGTGAACGCACGCATTCTGCAAATGGTGGCGCTGGGCACGCTGGCGGGCGCCGCGGTCTGGCTGGCATGGTGGTGGCCGCGTTCACCCGGGCTGGCGCTGGCGGGGGCGCTGCTGGGCCTGTGCTGGCCGGGCCTGCACTTGGGCCTGCAGATGCTGCTGATGCGCCGCGTGGTGCGCAAGGCGGGCGCGCCCGTGCCGTCATGGCGCACGGTGGCGGCGGCCTGGCTGGCCGAGTGGCGGTTGGCCGTGCAGGTGTTTGGCTGGCGGCTGCCGTTTCGCGCCCGTGCCCAGGCCGATGGCTGGCCTGACGGCGGCACCACCGGCCAAGTGGGTGCGATGGGCCAGGTGGGCGTGGTGCTGGTCCACGGGTTCTTCTGCAACCGCGCGGTCTGGGCGCCCTGGCTGCGGCGGCTCAAGGACGGCGGCATTGCCTGCGCTGCCATGACGCTGGAGCCGGCGCATGGCGCATCCATCGACGCCATGGTGGCCGACCTTGATGCCTGTGCGCGCCGCATGGCCCAGGCCACGGGGCGCGCTCCGCTGATCGTGGCGCACAGCATGGGTGGCCTGGTGGTGCGGGCCTGGCTGGGGCAACTGTCGGCGCAGGAGCGCCCGCAACTGGCGGCCCATGTGGTGACGCTGGCTACCCCGCACCGTGGCACCTGGATGGCGCGCTTCGCCCATGGCCTGCCGGCGCTGCAGATGCGCACGGACAGCGCCTGGCTGCAGCGCCTGGGGCCGCCGCCCTCGGACGTGCCCTTCAGCTGCTGGTGGAGCTGCTGCGACAACATCGTCTTTCCATTCCCCGTGGCCACGCTGCCAGGGCAGGATGCGCACCGCCTGGACGATGTGGCCCACGTGCAGCTGGTGTTCGACGAGCGCGTCTGGCGCTTTTGCCTGGCGCTGCGCGAGCGGCTTCAGGCTGCAGATTCCTGCAGCGCCGATTCCTACAGAGCGACCTCGCCCGGCAGCAGCGCATCTGCCGCGATGGTGGGCTGATCGCGCAGCTGGCGGTACAGCGGCCCGAAATCGGCGGCCGTGAGGTCGAACAGCTGCTGCAGGTCGTCGATCACGAAGTAGGTGTGCTGGTAGCTGTCGATCTTGTAGAGCGTGCGCATGGCGCGCTCCAGCGATAGCGGCAGGCGCTGTGGCTCGGGGCTGCGCACCGAGTAGTTGAGTTCGCCCGATGAACTGAGAATGCCCGCGCCATAGGCACGCAGGCCGCCCTGCTCGCGGATCAGGCCGAACTCGATGGTGTACCAGTACAGGCGCGACAGCATCTCGCAGGCGCCCAGCTCGGCCGCCTTGAGCCCGCCCTGGCCGTAGGCCTGGATGTAGTCCGCGATGACGGGGTTGAACAGCAGCGGCACATGGCCGAAGAGGTCGTGGAAGACATCGGGCTCGACGATGTACTCGAACTCCTCGGGCTTGCGGATCCAGTCCGTGACCGGGAATTTGCGGTTGGCCAGCAGCGAGAAGAAGGGCACCTCGGGAATCAGCCCGGGCACGCCGACGATCTCCCAGCCCGTGGCACGGCGCAGGCGCTCGTTGACTTCCTCGAAGCGCGGAATGCGGTCCTTGGCGCCCAGCGAGGGCAGGGCGTCGATGAAGTGCTGGCTTGCCAGGCCCGGCAGCAGGGCGGACTGGCGCTCGTACAGGCGCCGGTAGGTGTCGTGGTCGGCCTCGGTGTAGGCGTCGTAGTCCTGCGCGCAGGTGTAGTCGTCGCTGGCGCGGCTGTAGTCGCCGCGCGGGGGGCGGTCGGCCTGGCCGTAGACCACGGGTGCCACACCGGGGGCGTGGGCGGGGGCGTGGGACGAGGTGGGGGTCGCTGCGGTGCTCATCATGGTGCTCTCCAAGGATCTTGTCATTGCCGCCCCGGGCCGGGGGCAGGCAAGGCACCTGCGCGGCTCAGAGCTGGCGGATTCGGGCGGCCTGTACCAGCAGGCCGTATTTGCTGTGCTCGGAGCGCACAAAGCGCGCGAACTCCTGCAGTTGCAGCTCTTCGGGCAGCACGCCCATGGCGGACAGGGTGTCCTGCACCGGGCGGCTGCGCATGGCCTGCGAGAACGCGGCGGCATGGCGCTGCGCCTGTTCCGCGGGCCAGCTGGCCGGCGCAAACAGGCCGAACCAGTTGGCCATGTTGAAGCCCTGCACCGTGTCGTTGAGGCTGGGCACCTCGGGCAGCAGGGGCGCGCGCTCCAGCGTGGTCACGGCCAGGGCCTGCAGCCGCCCTGCGCGGATATGCGGCAGCGAAGACGCCAGGCTGTCGAACAGCAGGTCGGCCGAGCCGTCGAGCAGGGCCGACAGTGCCGGCTGCGTGCCGCCGAAGGGCAGGTGCAGCAGCGGCAGCCGCGTGAGCATCTGGTACATCTCGCCCGACAGGTGGCCGCTGCTGCCCGGCCCGCCCGAGGCATAGCGCAGCGGCTGGCGGTGCTTGGCAAGAAAGCGCTGCAGGTCCAGCGGCGTGCGTATGCGCCACTGGCGTGCCAGATCGCTGCGCATGACCAGCACATTGGGCATGCGCGCCACCAGCACCAGCGGCTGGAAGTCGCGCAGCGGGTCGTAGCCCAGCTGGGGCTGCAGCCAGGGCAGCACGGCATGGGTGGCGGCCGCGCCCATCAGCAGCAAGCGGTCCTGGGAGGTGGCCTGGGCGACCATGTTGGAGCCCTTGGCGCCGCCGTCGCCCGGCACATAGAGGATCTGGATGGCTCCCAGCTTCGCGGTGCTGGCCTCGACCAGCGGCCGTGCCGTGCGGTCCAGCGGGCCGCCGGCCGCATAGGGAACGATCAGGGTCAGGGAGTCGGACTTCGCATCGCGCGTCTGGGCGGCGGAGGGCTGCTGGGCCTGCGCCGCCGCAGGCAGCCAGGGCAGGGCGGCCAGTGCTGCCAGCAGGCTGCGCCGCGCCAACCGGGCCGACGGCTGCGGGCCGGCTGGCGCAGGCGCTCGGGCATGGCGTGACATGGCGCGGTTGGCGTCGTGGCGGGGCGTCATGGCGTGAAGCGAAATGGAGGCGATCCCCGCAGTATAGGCAGCGTGGGCAGGCCGGAAGGCGTGGACGATGCATGTCCCGTTGGCGCTTGACTGTTTGCGCGCAGGCCTGGGCGGCAGCCTGGTTCAGCGGGGCATTCATGGGGATCTCCGGCCAGTTCAGTGCAGGACAGTCGGACGGGCGCCATGGCCGGCGCCTGCGTCTTCTCGATCGGTGCTGTCACTGTAGGCGGGAGGGGCTTCAGCTTTTTGCCGTTTGCCCGTGGAGGGAAAATGCGAAATGCATGAAAATTGCGGAATTCTTTCGTTTATCGCAATTTAACTGGTTAATTCGGGTTAACCCTGAAGAAATCCGTACTTATTCACGAGTCCACCGCCATGAGCGCCACGCACAACATCGACAAACTGGATCGGGCCATTTTGCGCCGCCTGCAGGCCAACGGCCGGGAAACCTATGACGTCATCGGGGAGCAGGTCGGCCTGTCTCCCAGCGCCGTGCTGCGCCGGGTCAAGCGCCTGGAAGACGGCGGTGTGATCGATCGCTACGTGGCCCTGGTCCAGCCCGAGACGGTGGGCCTGGGGCTGACCGCCTATCTCAACGTGCGCCTGGAAAAGTACACCGAGACCAGCAAGCGCAACCCCATGGACGTGTTCCGCGCCAGCGTGCAGACTTGGCCCGAGGTGGTGGAGTGCGTGTCACTGACCGGCGAAATGGACTACCTGATGCGCGTGGTCGTGGCCGATATGCAGCACTACACGCGCTTCGTCATGGACACCTTGCTCAAGCACCCCAGCGTGCAGGACTGCAAGACCAGCTTCGTGATGGACCGGGTGAAGGTGACCACGGCGGTGCCTCTGTAGCCACGAAGGCTCGGACAGGGGCCTGGCCGTCGAGAGGTGCAGGGAGGGAAAATTGGTTTGCATGCCAAAACCTTACGGTTTTGTTGCATTGCAATATCTCCGTTGCTCGACATCGGGTTTTTACCTATATTTGAGCCATGAATGCATCCAAAGACTGGTTGAAGGCGTCCTGGCAGGCCGGCCGGGACATGTTGCGTGCGAGCGCAGGCCAGCCGCACCGTCCCGATGGGCGCTCCGCGTCCATGGTGCCCATTCGTTCGCTGGGCCCGTCCCACCGCGAGCGCGTGGTGGCGCATTTGCTCAAGCTCGATGAAGGCGACCGCTACCTGCGCTTCGGCTATGCCGCCAGCGACGAGCAGGTCCGCCGCTATGCCATGCAGCTCGACTTCGAGCGCGATGACATCTTCGGCATCTACAACCGCCGTCTCGAACTGATCGCCATGGCGCACCTGGCCTTTGCCTCGCATCCCGAGCACAAGAGCTGCGCCGAATTCGGCGTCTCCGTGCTCAAGCAGGCACGTGGCCGTGGCTATGGCGGGCGCCTGTTCAACCGCGCCGTGATCCATGCACGCACCAAGGGCGTGTCCATGATGTTCATCCACGCGCTGTCGGAGAACACGGCCATGCTCAGGATTGCGCGCAAGGCCGGCGCCACCATCAAGCGCGATGGCTCCGAATCCGAGGCCTACCTGCAACTGCCGCCCGCCGGCATCGACACGCACATGGCGTCTCTGATGACCGAGCACATCGGCGAGGTGGACTACCAGTTCAAGAAGCAGGCCAAGCAGTTCTGGGATTTCCTGGCCGACGTGCAGGAAATCCGCCGTGGCGTGCAGGATGGCCGCCACCAGGCCGGCGAATAAGCGCAAAACGCCGCAAGGGAATTGGCGCAGCGCATGCAGGGGTGACGGAGCAATCCGCTATCCTTGCAGCTTGTTTCACTACCGCACGTCCTGCACTCCAAGACAGTGTCCGACCCCCATCCTGCGCGCTCTTCCGAGAAGGAAAGCAAGCGAAGCTTCCTGCAAAAGGTGGCCGAGTTCATTCACCCGGCCCCCGACTCTCCCGACGAGCTGATCGAGACCCTGGCCGACGCCGAGGACAATCAGGTCATCGGCCCCGAGTCGCGCGTCATGCTCGAACGCGTGATCCGCATGGCCGACATGACGGCCGGCGACGTCATGGTTGCAGCCCCTCGCATGGACCTGGTCAACATCGACGCGCCGTTCGATGAATTGCTGCACCAGGTCATCACCACGGCCCATTCGCGCTTCCCGGTCTACCAGGGCGAGCGCGAGAACATCATCGGCATCCTGCTGGCCAAGGACCTGCTCAAGCTGCAGCGTTCGCCGGACCTGAACATCCGCGCCCTGCTGCGCCCCGCCGCCTTCGTGCCGGAGAGCAAGGGCCTGAACGATCTGCTGCGTGAATTCCGGGGCAACCGCAACCACCTTGCCGTGGTCATCGACGAGTTCGGCCGCGTAGCGGGTCTTGTGACCATCGAGGACGTGCTGGAGGAAATCGTCGGCGAGATCGAGGACGAGTTCGACATTCCCGAGGACGAGGGCGACATCTTCGCCCTGGCCGACAACAGTTACCGCGTGGCGGGCGACACCACCATCGAGCATGTGAACGAGACCTTCGAGGTCGCCCTGCATGCCCGCGATCCCGACGATGAGTTCGACACCATCGGCGGCCTGATCGCCCACGAAATGGGCCATGTGCCCAAGCGCGGCGAGCAGATCCATCTGGCGGGCCTGGAATTCACCGTGCTGCACACCAAGGGCGGCGCCGTGCGCTGGTTCAAGGTGGTGCGCGATCCCGCCGCCGACAGCCTGCTGCGCAGCTGAGGCTGCGCCTGAACCTGCCCTTGGCTGGACCTCTCTCACCCGAGACCTACCTCTTTTTGCGCACAACCGGCCGATGCCCCTGTCCAGTTCTTCCGCTTTCTCGCAAGACGGCCGGCGCATGGGCCGGTTCGCCCATGGCGTGCTGCTGCTTGTGGCCGGTGCAGCGCAGGCCCTGTCGCTGGCCTGGCCCTGGGCGCGCGGGCAAGGCGACGGGCCGCTGAGCCTCATCGGCGGCTATGGCCGCCCGCTGTGGTGGCTGCAGATTCTGTCGCTGGCCGTGCTGGCGCGCGCCCTGCAGACGGCGCAGCGTCCGGTCCAGGCGGCAGGGCGTGCCATGCTGTTCGCCACGGCCTGGCTGGTGGCCACCTTCTGGTGGCTGTTCATCTCCATGCATGTCTATGGCGGCCTGCCTGCGCCGCTGGCCGTTGCCGCCGTGCTGGCGCTTGCGGCGTTTCTGGGCAGCTACTACGCGGTGGCCGCCTGGGGTTGGCAAAGGCTGCGCCCTGCTGGTGCGGCGGGTGGCGCGCTGCTGTTTTCCGCCGTCTGGCTGCTGGCCGAGCTGGCGCGTGGCTGGCTGTGGACCGGCTTTCCCTGGGGCGCGGGCGGTTATGCCCATGTGGAAGGCCCCTTGTCCGTGCTGCCGCGCTGGATTGGCATCTATGGCACGGGCGCCGTGGCGGCCTGGCTGGCATATGGGCTGGCTGCCTTGCTGGACAGACAGCGTCTCCGGCCCGTCCGCCTGGTGGTCACTGCAGCGGCACTGGTCCTGGCCTGGGGCGGGCTGTGGTGGCTTCGCGATGCCGCCATCAATGCACCGTCGGCCGAACGGCCGGCGCTGAGCGTGGCCTTGCTGCAGGGCAATATCCCGCAGGATGAGAAATTCGAGGCCGGCAGCGGCATTCCGCTGGCGCTGGGCTGGTACGGGCGCGAGCTGCGCTCGGCCACCGCGCAACTGGTCGTGGCGCCTGAGACGGCCGTACCCCTGCTGCCCCAGCAACTGCCCGAGGAATACCTGGACCTGCTGCGCGAACCGTATCTGAAGAAGGACGGCCGGCAGGCAGCGCTGCTGGGCATTCCCCTGGGGTCGGAAGAGGCCGGCTACACGAACTCGGTCGTGGGCTGGCAGCCCGGCCAGATCCAGGACTACCAATACGACAAGCACCATCTGGTGCCCTTTGGCGAGTTCATCCCGCCGCTGTTCCGCTGGTTCACGCAAATGATGAACATACCGCTGGGCGACTTCAACCGCGGCGCGCTGGGCCAGCCCTCCATGGCCTGGGCCGGCGAGCGTCTGTCGCCCAACATCTGTTACGAGGATTTGTTTGGCGAGGAGCTGGGTGCGCATTTCGGCAACGCGGCGACGGCGCCGACGGTGCTGGTGAATTTCAGCAACATCGGATGGTTTGGCGACAGCGTGGCCATCGACCAGCATCTGGCCATCAGCCGCATGCGCGCGCTGGAATTCGAGCGCCCCATGCTGCGCGCCACCAACACCGGCGCCACGGTTGCCATCGACCACCGGGGTGTGGTCACGCAGGCGCTGGTGCCTTACGAGCGCGCCGTGCTGCAGGCGAGCGTGCAGGGGCGTGAGGCCTTGACGCCATTCGCGCGCTGGGTGCACGCGGCAGGTCTGGTGCCGCTGTGCCTGGCTGCCTTGGCGGTGCTGGCGGTGGCGTGGATCAGGCGCCGCAAGCGGCCGGTCCAGGGGCTGTAGCCAAGGCCCGCGACCTGGGTCGGCGTGGCTTTTGTGGCAGAGTTTTGATGCGGCCTCGGGGTTTTGTTGCAGTCTGGCAACGTTCAACCCCGATAATGCGCGGCTGCATGGTCCGCTGCGGGCCGCACCCATTCAGAGATAGAGGTGGCGTCAGTGCCGCCGTGGAGCAAGTTAGACAATGGCCGATTCTTTTTCGTATGAGCAACTGATCGCTTCGGGCGAAGGCAAGCTGTTTTCCGCAGACAGCGGACGTCTTCCCCTGCCTCCCATGTTGATGTTCGACCGCATCACGCACATCGACACCGATGGTGGCGCCCACGGCCTGGGCAAGATCGTCGCCGAACTCGACATCAAGCCTGATCTCTGGTTCTTCGACTGCCATTTTCGGGGCGATCCCGTCATGCCCGGCTGCCTGGGCCTGGACGCCATGTGGCAGTTGATCGGCTTTTACCTGACCTGGCTGCGCCTTCCTGGCCGTGGCCGCGCCCTGGGCGCCGGCGAGGTCAAGTTCACGGGCGAAGTGGGTCCTGACGTCAAGCTGGTGACCTACGAAATCAACATCAAGCGCGTGATCAAGCGCAAGCTCAACATGGCCATCGGCGATGCACGCCTGCTGGCCGATGGCAAGGAAATCTACGTGGCCAATGACCTGCGCGTGGGTCTGTTCCTGCGCGAGGGTGAAGGCCAGGGAACGGCAGCATGACCAAACGTCGCGTAGTCATCACCGGCGCGGGCATTGTCTCGTGCATCGGCAACGACCTCGATACCGTGGAGACCTCGCTGCGCGAGGGCCGCACGGGCATCAAGGCCATGCCGAAGTTCACCGAACTGGGCATGCGCAGCCAGGTGGCCGGTGTGCCGGAGATCGACGTCGAGGCACGGATCGATCGCAAGCAGCTGCGCTTCATGGGCGATGCCGCTGCCTATGCGCAGATCGCGCTGGAAGATGCCATCGCCCAGGCCGGCCTGGCTCCCGAGCAAGTCAGCCATCCGCGCACGGGCCTGATCATGGGCTCGGGCGGCGGCTCGCCGGCCAACCAGATCGAGGCGGCTGACACATTGCGCGAGAAGGGCATTCGCCGCGTCGGTCCCTACCAGGTCACGCGCTGCATGAGCTCCACGGTGTCTGCCTGCCTGGCGACCAATTTCAAGGTCAAGGGCATCAACTACTCCATCACCTCGGCCTGCTCCACCTCGGCGCACTGCATCGGTGCTGCGGCACAGCAGATTGCCTGGGGCATGCAGGACGTGATGTTTGCCGGTGGCGGCGAAGAGCTGTCCTGGGGCATGGCCCTGCTGTTCGACGGCATGGGTGCCATGTCCAGCAAGCACAACGACCAGCCCGAAAAGGCTTCGCGCGCCTATGACGCCAACCGCGACGGTTTCGTGATCGCAGGCGGCGGCGGTGCCGTGGTGCTGGAAAGCCTGGAGCACGCCCAGGCCCGGGGTGCGAACATCCTGGCCGAAGTCGTGGGTTTTGGCGCCACCAGCGATGGCGAGGACATGGTCGCGCCCTCGGGCGACGGCGCCATCGCCTGCATGCAGCAGGCCCTTGAAGGCATCGACGGCGGTGTGGACTACATCAACACCCACGGCACCTCCACGCCTGTGGGCGACATGCAGGAAGTGCGCGCCATGCGCGCGCTGTTCGGCGACCAGGTGCCGCCGTTCTCCTCCACCAAGTCGCTGACCGGCCACTCGCTGGGCGCGACCGGCGTGCAGGAAGCCATCTACTGCATGATCATGATGAACAAGGGCTTCATCGCAGGCTCGGTCAACGTGGACACGCCCGATCCGGCACTGGGCGACATGCCCCTGGTCACCCGCACGCGCGATGCCCAGTTGAACACCGTGCTGTCCAACAGCTTCGGCTTTGGCGGCACGAACGCCTCGCTGGTGCTGCGCCGCTGGCAGGGCCAGTGAACACGCCCTGGTGTGTAAAAGGCGTGTCCTGAAGGAAAAAGCCCGCCTCCTGCGGGCTTTTTTACTGGTGAGCGCCGACAATGCCCAGGTCGCGCGGGAGGCTGCACCCCATGCTGCTGCCGGATCCCCGCCCCAAGAACAATGAAATTTTGCAAGGTTGAACCATGATTCTTGTCACAGGCGGCGCTGGCTTCATCGGCGCCAATTTCGTGCTGGACTGGCTGGCTGCCGGCGATGAGCCGGTGCTCAACGTGGACAAGCTCACCTACGCCGGCAACCTCAAAAGCCTGGAGAGCCTGCAAGGCGATGCGCGCCATGTCTTCGTGCAGGCCGACATCGGCGACGGCCAGACCCTGGCCCGACTGCTGGCCGAGCACAGGCCGCGCGCCGTGGTCAACTTCGCGGCCGAGAGCCATGTGGACCGCTCCATCCATGGCCCCGAGGACTTCATCCAGACCAACGTGGTCGGCACCTTCCGCCTGCTCGAAGCCGTGCGTGGCTACTGGAGCGCGCTGGATGCCGAGGCCAAGGCGGCTTTCCGCTTCCTGCATGTCTCCACGGACGAGGTCTATGGCAGCCTGGCGCCTGCGGCACCGGCCTTCACCGAAGACCACCTCTACGAGCCCAACAGCCCGTACTCGGCCAGCAAGGCCGCCAGCGACCACCTGGTGCGCGCCTGGCATCACACCTACGGCCTGCCCGTGCTGACGACCAACTGCAGCAACAACTACGGCCCGCTGCACTTCCCCGAGAAGCTGATCCCGCTGATGATCGTCAACGCCCTGGCCGGCAAGCCGCTGCCCATCTATGGCGACGGCATGCAGGTGCGCGACTGGCTCTATGTGCGCGACCACTGCAGCGCCATCCGCCGCGTGCTGGAGGCCGGCAGGCTGGGCGACACCTACAACGTGGGCGGCTGGAACGAGAAGCCCAACGTCGAGATCGTGAACACGGTCTGCGCGCTGCTCGACGAGCTGCGCCCCAAGGCCGATGGCACCAGCTACAGCGCACAGATCACCTATGTGAAGGACCGGCCCGGCCATGATCGGCGCTATGCCATCGACGCGCGCAAGCTCGAGCGCGAACTGGGCTGGAAACCTGCCGAGACCTTCGAGACCGGCATCCGCAAGACCGTGCAGTGGTACCTGGACAACCCCGAATGGGTGGCTGATGTGCAGTCCGGCGCCTACCGCGAATGGGTCAGCCGCCAGTACACCGACGGAGACGGCGCATGAAGCTGCTGCTGCTGGGCCGCAATGGCCAGGTGGGCTGGGAGCTGCAGCGCAGCCTGGCTCCACTGGGCGAACTGATTGCGCTGGACCGCCAGGGCGACGCCGGTGGCCAGGGCCTGTGCGGCGATCTCTCGCGCCTCGATGAGCTTGCACGCACCGTGCGCGCTCTGCGTCCCGATGTCATCGTCAATGCCGCGGCCCACACGGCCGTGGACAAGGCCGAAAGCGAGCCTGACCAGGCGCGGCTGCTCAACGCGCTGGCACCCCAGGTGCTGGCCCGCGAGGCGGCGCAGACCGGTGCGCTGCTGGTGCACTACAGCACGGACTACGTCTTCGACGGCAGCGGCAGCGCCGCGCGCACGGAGACCGAGGCCACGGCGCCGCTGTCCGTCTATGGCAGCAGCAAGCTCGAAGGCGAGCAGCTGATCCAGGCTTCGGGCTGCCGCCACCTGATCTTTCGCACCAGCTGGGTCTATGCGGCGCGCGGCGGCAACTTCGCCAAGACCATGCTGCGCCTGGCCCAGGAGCGCGAGGCGCTGAGCGTGATCGACGACCAATGGGGCGCACCGACGGGCGCGGACCTCATCGCCGACGTCACGGCCCATGCCATTCGCCAGCTGCAGCGCCAACCCGGCGACCAGGGCCTGTATCACCTGGTGGCCGGTGGCGAGACCACCTGGCACGCCTATGCCAGCCACGTGATCGCCCGCACCCGCGAACTCGCGCCCGACCGGCCCTGGAAGGTGCAGCGCATAGCTGCCGTGCCCACCAGCGCCTTTCCCACCCCGGCGCAGCGTCCGCACAATTCCCGGCTGAACACCGAGCGGCTGCAGCAGACCTTCGGCCTGCGCCTGCCCCACTGGCAGGCCGGCGTGGACCGCATGCTGCAGGAAATCATCTGAGCGCGGTCTCGCGACTCAGCACGAACGACAGGACCCACCCCATGAACGCGCAACGCAAAGGCATCATCCTCGCTGGCGGCTCCGGCACCCGCCTGCACCCGGCCACGCTGGCCATCAGCAAGCAACTGCTGCCGGTCTACGACAAGCCGATGATCTACTACCCGCTGAGCGCCCTCATGCTCGCGGGCATCCGCGAAATCCTCGTGATCAGCACCCCGCAGGACACGCCGCGCTTCGAGCAGTTGCTGGGCGACGGCTCGCAGTGGGGCCTGAAGCTGGAGTACGCCGTCCAGCCCAGCCCGGATGGCCTGGCCCAGGCCTTTTTGATCGCCGAAGACTTCCTGGCCGGCGCCCCCAGCGCCCTGGTGCTGGGTGACAACATCTACTACGGACACGATTTCCCCCGCCTGCTCGAACGCGCTGACGCGCGCAGCGAAGGCGCCACGGTGTTTGCCTACCATGTGCAGGACCCGGAACGCTATGGCGTGGCCGAGTTCGATGCCCACGGCCGGGTCCTTTCCCTGGAGGAAAAGCCCAAGCAGCCCAGGAGCAACTACGCGGTCACGGGCCTGTATTTCTACGACAACCAGGTCGTTGAGCTGGCCAAGTCCATCAAGCCCTCGGCGCGCGGCGAGCTGGAAATCACCGACCTCAACCGCCTGTACCTGGACAAGGGCCAGCTCAATGTGGAGCTCATGGGCCGTGGCTATGCCTGGCTGGACACGGGCACGCACGACAGCCTGCTGGAGGCAGGCCAGTTCATCGCCACGCTGCAGCAGCGCCAGGGCCTGAAGGTGTCATGCCCCGAGGAGATCGCCTTCCGCCAGGGCTGGATAGATCGCGCCCAGCTCGAGACGCTGGGCCAGGCCTTGGCCAAGAATGGCTACGGCCAGTACCTGCTGCAGATCCTCAAGGAAAAGGTGCACGCATGAAGGCAACACCCCTGGCCATCCCCGAGGTGATGCTGATCGAGCCCAAGGTGTTTGGCGACGATCGCGGCTTCTTCCTCGAAAGCTTCAACCAGCAGGCCTTCAACCAGGCCACGGGAACGGACCACCAGTTCGTGCAGGACAACCACAGCCGCAGCAAGAAAGGCGTGTTGCGCGGCCTGCACTACCAGCTGCCGCCCCATGCCCAGGGCAAGCTCGTGCGCGTGGTGCGCGGCGCCGTGTTCGACGTGGCCGTGGACATCCGCAAGGGCTCGCCGACCTTCGGCCAGTGGGTGGGCGCCGAGCTGACGGAAGACAACCACCGCCAGCTGTGGGTGCCCCCAGGCTTTGCCCACGGCTTCGTGGTGCTCAGCGACAGCGCCGACTTCCTCTACAAGGCCACGGCCTTCTACGCGCCCCAGGCCGATCGCGGCATTGCCTGGGACGATCCGGCCATCGGTGTGCAGTGGCCGCAGCTCGATGTGGAGATGTCGCTGTCGGACAAGGATCTCAAGCAGCCGCTGCTGGCGGATGCCGAGCTGGCCTGAGCCGGTTCACATCTGGTCCGGCAGCACCCCGCCCGGCACGGCCTCTTGCAGAAAGCCGGCGATCAGCCGGGCCTGGCGGCGTTCGCGCAGGCAGTACAGGTATTCGGGCAGGCGCGGCACGGGGCCTGCGAAGGGCAGGACGACGATGTCGGGGTGGGCCGAGGCTTCATGCCGGGCGAAGACGCTGATGCCCATGTCGCGGATCACGGCCTCGCGGATGGCTTCGCGGCTGGCGATTTCCATGATGTGGCGCGGTGCCAGGCCGGCGGCGGCCAGCATTTGTTCGGTGAGCTGGCGCGTCATGGAGCCGCGCTCGCGCAGGATCAGCGTGTCGTGCACCAGATCGGACGCCTGCACCATGGTGCGCTGCGCCAGCCGGTGGCTGCAGTGCACCAGCAGGGCCAACGGGTCCTGGCCCAGCTCCACGCGCAGCAGGCGCGGATCGCTCTCCAGGTGCGATGAGGTCGCCAGGTCCACCTGGTAGTCCACCAGCGCCTGCACCATCTGGCGCGAGTTGCCGCCCACGATGGCCACTTCCACCCGCTCGAAGCGCCGCTGGTAGCGCTTGACGATGTCCAGCACGTAGTAGGGCGCCGTCGCGCCTATCCGCAGCTGGCCCTGGCTGGCATCGCCCGAATGGCGCAGCGCCGACTCCAGCTGGATGGTCTGCAGCAGCAATTGCTCGACCTGGGGCAGCAGGCGCAAGCCGGCATCGGTGATGGACAGCCGTCCGCCCTGGCGATGGAACAGCTCCACGCCGTAGTGCTCTTCCAGCGCGCGGATCTGGGTGGTCACGGTGGGCTGGCTCAGTGCGAGCTGGCGCGCGGCTTGCGTGATGCTGCCAAGGCGGGCGACCCAGAAAAAGGACTTGAGCTGCGTGACGAACATGGCGGGGTTGGAGGCAGGGGGGCGGCTCCATATTTCACCATGTCGCCGCAGCCTGAAGGCCTGCGGTGGCCGGGTATGTCCCGGGAAAAAACTCCTGCGCTCAAAGGCACACTTCTTGCATACCAGTTTGCGTGCCAGTTTGTGTGCCAGCTGATCATGGGTTTCGGCTGGTCTTGTGTCAGTGATTACTCGTGGTCAAGGAGCGCATCAATGGACATCCGCAACCCCTCGCCAGGTCTCTACAACGAAGACTTGGCGCCCACCAGGGACCGCCGCTGGGGCGCCTTCAGCATCTTCAACGTCTGGACTTCGGACGTGCACAGCCTCTGGGGCTACTACCTGGCGGCCAGCCTGTTTCTGCTGTGCGGCAGCTTCGTCAATTTTCTGATCGCCATCGGCATCAGTTCCCTGGTCATCTTTTTTCTGATGAACCTGGTGGGCTATGCGGGCGAGAAGACCGGCGTGCCCTATCCGGTGCTGGCGCGTGCCTCGTTCGGGGTTTGGGGTGCGAATCTGGCGGCGCTGGTGCGCGCCGTCGTGGCCTGCTTCTGGTATGGCGCGCAGACGGCGGCCGCCTCGGGCGCCATGGTGGCGCTGATGGTGCGCAATGACGCCCTGCTGTCCTTCCACCAGACCACGCACTGGCTGGGCCATTCGGGGCTGGAGGTGATCTGCTACGTGGTCATCTGGGCCTTGCAGCTGCTGATCATCCAAAGGGGCATGGAGACCGTGCGGCGATTCCAGGACTGGGCCGGGCCTGCCGTGTGGATCGCCATGCTGGTGCTGGCCATCGGCCTGTGCGTGAAGGCCGGCGGCTTCAGCTTCGACCACGGCATTCCCATGGACGTGCTGCTGGACAAGACCAAGGATGCGGGGGTGAGCGGCGCGCCGGGCAGCTTCTGGGCGCTGATGGCCGTGGGCGCGACCTGGATCACCTACTTTGCGGCGCTGTACCTGAACTTCTGCGACTTCTCGCGCTATGCGAAGAACAAGGAAGCGGTCGCCAAGGGCAACCTCTGGGGCCTGCCCGTGAATCTGATCGCTTTCTCGCTGGTGGCCGGCATCACCACGATTGCGGCCTTCAAGGTCTATGGCGAGGTGCTGCTGCATCCCGAGCAGATCTCGGCCAAGTTCGACAGCTGGGTGCTGGCCCTGCTGGCCGCCGTCACCTTTGCCGTGGCCACGCTGGGCATCAACGTGGTGGCCAACTTCGTCTCGGCGGCCTTCGATATTTCCAACGTGTTTCCCAAGCGCATCGACTTCAAGCGCGGCGGATACATCGCCGCACTGATCGCCCTGGCTCTCTACCCCTTTGCACCATGGGAGGGCGGCGCTGCCCACTTCGTGAACGCCATCGGCGCCACCATGGGGCCGCTGCTGGGCATCATCCTGGTGGACTACTACCTGGTGGCCAAGGGCAACATCAACGTGGCCGCGCTGTATGACGAACATGGCGAATACCGCTACGAGGGCGGCTGGAACGTCAACGCGCTCATCGCCACCGGCATCGGCAGCGTGTTCTCCACCATCCTGCCCAACTTCACCAGCCTGCTGCCGGTCTGGTGGGGCACCTACGGCTGGTTCTTCGGCGTGCTGATCGGCGGCAGCGTGTACTGGGTGATGGCCACGCTGCGCCCGCGCCGCATTCCGGCCGCGGCCTGAGGAAGCCGCCATGTCCGAGCCGCAGGATGCGCCGGCCACCGGGCCGGCCTTGATTGCCGAGCGCGTCATGCGCTCCATCGTCGAGCGCAAGCTGCGCCCTGGCGAACGCCTGGGCGAAAAGGAACTGGCCGAGGTCTTCGGCGTGAGCCGCACCATGGTGCGCGAGGCGCTGATGCAGCTGCAGGCGCGCGGCTTCGTCGAGGTGCGCTCGCGCCAGGGCTGGTACGTGGTCGAGCCCTCGTTCGAGGAAGCCCAGGAAACCTATGCCGCGCGCCGCGTGCTGGAGTCCGGCATGCTGCGCGACGCGGGCCGGCCGCTGCAGGCGGCCATACGCACGCTGCGCGAGCATGTGGCACAGGAGCGCGGCGCCATCGCAGAGGCCGACAACGCCGGCCAGCGCAGCGTGCTGCTGGCCGACTTCCACGTCTGCCTGGCCGAGCAGATGGGCAACCGCTTTCTCACGGCCATGATGGCCGACCTCTCGGCGCGCACCACCCTGGTGTCTGCGCTGTACCAGTCGCAGACCGAGGCCCAGCACTCGAATGCCGACCACGAGGCCATCGTCGATGCGCTGGCGGCCGGCGATATGGCGCGCGCCGAGCAACTGATGCGCGAGCACATCGACGCGCTGGCCGCGCGGCTGGATGAGAACCTCGCCCACCGCGCGCGCCTGCAGGACCGGCTACTGGATGCGCTGCAGCCCCAGGCGGCCCAGGCAACGCGCACAGGCAGGGGCAAGCCGCGCGGCTGAAGAGACGGGGTGGGCGATGGGTGGGGCACCCAAATCCGCCAATACCCGCTTCGCCAAATTTCCGTTGTGTGACACGGGCGTTTCACCTGCGCTTCCTAAAGTGGGTGTCAGAGGTGGTGAACCTGCCACCTGTCCACGAACCCACAACGGAACTGCCACGCCATGCGCCACACCCTTGCCTCCCTGGGCCGCCGCCTCGCCATTGCCTCTGCGGCGCTGACCGTCGCCTCCTTCGCCACCCTGGCCCACGCGGCCAAGACCGAGCTGCTGGTCTACAGCGCGCTGGAAGCCGACCAGATCAAAGCCTACAAGAGCGGCTTCGAGAAGGCCCATCCCGAGATCGAGCTCAAGTTCGTGCGTGACAGCACGGGCATCATCACGGCCCGCCTGCTGGCCGAGAAGGCCAACCCCCAGGCCGACGTGATCTGGGGCGTGGCCGCCACCTCGCTGATGCTGCTGGACAAGCAGGGCATGCTCCAGCCCTATGCACCCAAGGGCCTGGACAAGGTGCGCGCCAACATGCGCGATCCGCGTGCCCAGCCGACCTGGGTGGGCATGGACCTGTGGTCCTCGGCCATCTGCTTCAATACCGTGGAGGCCGGCAAGCGCAAGCTGCCGGTGCCCGCCAGCTGGGCCGACCTGGTCAGGCCCGAGTTCAAGGGCACGATCACCATGCCCCACCCGGCCTCCAGCGGCACGGGCTACCTGATGGTCGCGGCCTGGCTGCAGATCATGGGCGAGGAAAAGGGCTGGGCCTACATGGACGGCCTGCACCAGAACATGGGCGTGTACACGCACAGCGGCTCCAAGCCCTGCCGCCAGGCGGGGGCCGGCGAGTTTCCCGTGGGCCTGAGCTTCGAGTACCGCGCCAGCAAGACCAGGAAGGACGGCGCGCCCATCGACATCGTCTTCCCGCAGGAAGGCCTGGGCTGGGACGTGGAGGCCACGGCCATCCTCAAGACCAGCAAGAAGCAGGAAGCCGCCAAGGCGCTGGCCGACTGGGCCGTCACGCCAGAGGCCAACAAGCTGTACGCCGCCAACTTCGCCGTGCTGGCCTTGCCCGAGGCGCAGGAGAAGCTGGAGTTCATTCCTGCCGATCTGGAAAAGCGGTTGGCGAAGAACGATTTCAACTGGGCCGCCGATAACCGCGACCGCATCCTGGCCGAGTGGAGCCGCCGCTACGAAGCCAAGGCAGAGAAAAAGTAAGCCGGAGCCACGCCATGCTGCGCATAGACCATATCGCCAAGCGCTACCGCGAGCAGCAGGTGCTGCGCGGCATTGACCTGAACGTGGAGGCGGGCGAGTTCGTCAGCCTGCTCGGCCCTTCGGGCTGCGGCAAGACCACGCTGCTGCGCATCGTCTGCGGCATCGACATGCCTGACGAGGGCAGGGTGCTGTTCCAGGGCGATGACATCACGCGCTGGCCGGCCGCACGCCGTGGCTTTGGCGTGGTGTTCCAGAGCTATGCGCTGTTTCCCAATCTCACGGCCGCGCAGAACGTGGCCTTCGGGCTGAACGGGCAGCCTGCGGCGCAGGCGCGCGAGCGTGTGGCCGAGATGCTGTCCCTGGTGGGCCTGGGCGCGCAGGCCCAGCGCTACCCGGCCCAGCTGTCGGGCGGCCAGCAGCAGCGCGTGGCCCTGGCCCGCGCGCTGGCGCCCCGGCCGCGCCTGCTGCTGCTCGACGAGCCGCTGTCCGCGCTCGATGCCCAGGTGCGCACCGAGCTGCGCAGCGAGATCCGCCAGCTGCAGCGCCAGCTGGGCATCGCCTCCATCATGGTCACGCACGACCAGGAAGAGGCCTTGTCCATGGCCGACCGCGTGGTGCTCATGCACCAGGGCCGCATCGAGCAGCAGGGCTCGCCCGAGCAGCTCTATGCCCGGCCCGTGAGCCAGTTCGCGGCCGGCTTCGTGGGCCGCATGAACCTGCTGCCGGCCACGGCCGAATCGGCGGACCAGGTGCGCATCGGCGAAGCCAGCCTGCGCTGCGCGCTGGCCGGTTTCGAGCCTGGCGCTGCCCTGCTGGTGGGCGTGCGGCCCGAGAGCGTGGTGCTGCACCCGGCCCAGCCCACGGCATTGGCCAACCTGTTCCGCGCCCGCGTGGTGGAGACCTCCTTCCTGGGATCGATGGCCCTGGTGCGCCTGTTCAGCCCCACGCTGCAATGCCAGGTTGACGCCCAGTGGCCCCTGCGTCACGACGTGGGCCTGCCCGAATGGCTGCAGGGCGAGGTGCTGATGGAGCTGCCCGCCGCTGCGCTGCAGCCGCTGGCGGCGCCCGATGCGAGGAAGGCCGCATGAGCGCGCATCCCATGGACACGGCCATTTCCGTGCCCGTGCCCGTGCCGGTGGACCGCTCCGTTCCCGCCCGCCGCAGCGCGCCTGCAGGGCCCGCGCGTCCGCGGGGGCGCAGCGCAGGCTGGGAGCGCTGGTGGCTGGGCGCCCTGGTGCTGGGCGCACTGGCCTGGCTGCTGGCCACCATCGCCCTGCCGGTCGCCAGCCTGCTGGGCAGAAGTTTCTGGGACGATGCGGGCCGCTTCACGGGCCTGGCCCAGTTCATCACCTATGCGCGCATGCCGGGCGTGGTGCAATCGCTGTTCAACAGCCTGTGGCTGTCGGCCGTGAGCAGCACGGTCTGCGTGCTGCTGGCCTATGTCTATGCCTATGGCGTGGTGCGCAGCTGCATGCCGCTGGCGCGCTGGTTCCGGGGCCTGGCCCTGGTGCCGCTGCTGGCGCCCTCGCTGCTCATGGCCATCAGCCTGATCTACCTGTTCGGCAGCCAGGGCCTGCTCAAGGGCTGGCTGCAGGGGGGCTCGGCCTACGGGCCCTTCGGCATCATCGTGGGCTCGGTGCTCTGGACCTTTCCGCATGCGCTGATGATCCTGTGCACCACGCTGGCCTCGGGCGATGCGCGCCTGTACGAGGCGGCCGCCACGCTGGGCGCCAGCCGCTGGCGCAGCTTCCGCCAGGTCACGCTGCCGGCCAGCCGCTACGGGCTGATGATTTCCTGGATCGTGGTCTTCGTGCTCGTGGTGACCGACTTCGGCGTGCCCAAGGTCATTGGCGGCAACACGGCCATGCTGGCCACCGATATCTACAAGCAGGTCATAGGCCAGCAAAAGCTGTCCATGGGTGCCGTGGTGGCCATGCTGCTGCTGGTGCCTGCGGGCCTGGCCTTTGCGGCAGAGCGCCATTTGCGTGCGCGTCAGGCGGCGACCATGGGCGTGCGCTCCGTGCCGCTGGTGCCCCAGCCCCATGCGCCGCTGGACCGCGCGCTGCTTGCGTACTGCGCGCTGGTGGCGCTGGCGCTGCTGGCCGTCATGGGCACGGCCGTGCTGGCCTCCCTGGTCAGCTACTGGCCCTACAACCTCACGCTGACGTTCAAGAACTACCGCTTCGACATGATGGACGGCGGCGGCTGGGCCAGCTATGGCAACTCGCTGTCCATGGCGCTGGCCACGGCGGTGGTGGGGGCGGTGCTGAGTTTTGTGACCGCCTACCTGGTGGCCAAGCCCCAGCGCTGGGCACGCACGCGCCAGTGGCTGCATGCCGTGGCCACGCTGCCCATGGCCGTGCCGGGGCTGGCGCTGGGCCTGGGCTACATCCTGTTCTTCAATGCCCAGGGCAATCCGCTGCACTTCCTGTACGGCAGCATGGCCATCCTGGTGCTGTGTTCGGTGGCGCATTTCTTCTCGGTGGCGCACATCACGCAACTGGCCGCGCTGCAGCAGCTCGATGCCGAATACGAGCGCGTGGCCGATTCCCTGGGCGTGGCCTTCTGGACGCTGCTGTGGCGCGTGCACCTGCCGGTGTGCATGCCCGTAGTGATGCAGGTGGCCGGTTACTTCTTCGTCAACGCCATGACCACGGTGTCGGCCGTGGTGTTCCTCTACTCGCCCGAGACCACGCTGGCCTCGGTGGCCGTGCTGGCCATGGACGACGCGGGCGACACCGCGCCCGCCGCCGCCATGGCCACGCTGATCTTTGCCACCGCCGCCACGGGCCGGCTGCTGATCGCGGCGCTGGATGCCTGGGTGCAGCGGCGCACGCAGCGCTGGCGCCAGCGCTGATCCCTTCTCTCTTCCTTCCTCCGTTTTTTCCCATGAAGAACTACGACCTGATCGTGGTGGGGGCCGGCATTGTCGGCCTGGCCCACGCCTATGCGGCTGCGCGCCGTGGCCGCAGCGTGCTTGTCATCGAGCGCGACGCGGCCTGCATCTCCGCCTCCATCCGCAACTTCGGCTTTGTGACCGTCACGGGGCAGCAGGCCGGGGCCCACTGGCGGCGTGCCATGCGCTCGCGCGACACCTGGGCCGAGATCGCGCCGCAGGCCGGCATCGAGGTCGTGCACCGCGGCCTGTGGCTGACGGCGCGCCGCCCCAGCGCTGAGGCCGTGCTCCATGCCTTCCTGAGCACCTCCATGGGCGAGCGCTGCGAGCTGCTCACGCCGGCCCAGGCCGCCGAACGCCATCCTGCACTGCGTACCGGGGATTTGTCCGCCGTGCTCTACAGCCCGCATGAACTGCGCGTGGAGTCGCGCACAGCCATTCCCAGGTTGGCGCAGTGGCTGGAGCAGGCCATGGGAGTGGATTTCCGCTTTGGCGAGGCCGTGCTCGACGTGGCCGCGCCCCGGGTGCGCAGCACGCGCGCCAGCTACCACGGCGAGCGCGTGGTGGTCTGCAACAACGCCGACCCGGGCGGCCTGTTCGCCGGCCTGTGGGCGCCGCACCGCATCCAGCTGTGCCAGCTGCAGATGCTGCGCGTGCGGCCGCAGCCGGGCTTTCGGCTCAAGGGCTCGGTCATGGGTGACCTGAGCATGGTCAGATACGAGGGCTACAGCGCCCTGCCCGAAGCCGCCGCGCTGCGCGCCGAGCTGGAGCGGGAGGAGGGCGAAAGCCTGGCCCACGGCATCCACCTGATCGCCGTGCAAAGCGCTGATGGCAGCCTGGTGGTGGGCGATTCCCACCACTACGGCGCAGCGCCCCAACCCTTTGCCAGCGAAGCCGTGGACCGGCTGATGCTGCGCCACATGAACGAGGCCCTGAACCTGCGCGATGCGCAGGTGGTGGAGCGCTGGGTGGGCGTCTACCCGAGTGCGCAGGACGCGCCCTGCGTGGTGCATGCGCCCGACGAGGCCACGCGCGTGGTGGCGGTCACCGGAGGTTCCGGCGCGAGCACTGCCTTCGGGCTTGCCGAAGAGGTCTGGAGCGCGTGGTGAGCGGCAGCCGGCCTACTTGCCGAACATCACCCACAGCAGCGCCAGCACCATGATCGTGGCCAGCACGGCCAGCGTGATCTTGAGGGCGCTGTAGGGGCGCTCGCCCGCGATCTGGCCCGTGTAGCCGTTGGCGATGATCTGGAAGGTCTTGCTGCCGTAGGTGTAGCCCACCAGCCAGACCGGCACGAGGATGTGTTTGAAGGTGCGGCCCTGGTACTCGCGCTGCATCTGCAGGTTGCGGTAGGTGTCGCCGGGCACCTGGCGCGCGCACAGGGCGCGCAGCTGCTCGTCCATGTCCTGCACGTTGACCTGGGCGGCCTTGCCCAGGTCGATCTGGTAGCGCTCCACGGTCCATCCGCGCACGAACTCGGGCGTGTAGGGCTTGAGGTCGGTGGTCGTGGGAAAGGGCTCCACCTGGCGCAGCAGGTTGGCGTGCACGCCCACGGTGCCGGGCACCAGCTCGTCGTCGAAGAAATGGGTGAGGCTGCCCGAGGCCGGCTCCCAGCGCACATGGCGCACCTGGCGCGTCTGCACGTTGCCGTTGCTGTCGCGGTAGGACTCGGTGGTGTAGTAGTAGAAGCCCGCCTCGGCCTGCCAGTCGGCGCTGGCGTGGGCGTCGAAGGTCCAGTAGGGCAGGTAGACACCGTGCAGCGTGTCGGTCAGCGCCGCGGACTTCAGGCGGTTGGGCGCGAACCAGCGGCTGCCATACCACTGGCGGATGCGGTCGCGGATCTGGCCGTCGCTGATCTTGAAGGGCAGGATGCTCTGCGGCGTGATGGCATCGCCCTGCTCCTCATGGGCGACGATGGAGGGCGAGCCGCAGAAGTCGCAGCGCTGGGCCACGGTGCGGTTCACGAAGACCGAGATCGCGCGGCAGTTCTGGCACTGGACCTCGTAGCGGTCCTCCGTGCCCCAGCCCCGGCCGGACTTGGGGTTGCGCAGCGCCTCGGCCAGGTCCTGCTCGACCACATCGCAGCCCAGTTCCTCGCGCGTTTCCTCGCTCCAGGGCACCGTGGTGCCGCAGTACGGGCACTTGAGCGCCTGGGCCTGGGCATTCCATTCGAGGTTGGCGCCGCATTCGGGGCAGGGGTGCTTGCGCACCATGGCGGGCGCGGCGGCTGCGGCCTCCCAGGAACCGGAGGCGGGGGAAGTCGAGGTGCTGGAGGAACTGGAGGAGGGCGCGCTCACGGCATCGGTCCTGGAAAACGGGACGCGGCGCCAGGCAGGGCCTGGCGCCGCAAAGGGTCAAACCACGGAAATGTCAGCCGCGCAGGAAGTCATCGAGTGCGGCTTGCGCAATGCGCCACTGGCTGCCGATCTGGCGTGCCTTGAGGTTGCCGGCCTGGATCTCGGCCAGCACATCGGCCTCGCTCACACCCAGCACCTGGGCCGCCTGCGCCGGGGTCAGCACCTGCAGTCCACCGGCGGCAGGCGCTGCGGGGGCCTGGGCCGCCTGTGCGGCAGCGGGCGAGAACGGATCGGACGCCTGGCCCTGGCCGGCCGGTGCGCCACTGCCACCGCCGTTTTGCATGCTCTTCATCATCTCCTGCGCCATGCCGAAACCCATGGCCATGGTGGCGGGCAGGGTGGCTGCGGCAGCGCCTTCGCCGCCCGTGGTCATGGCCTGGCCCATCTGGTATTTGACGTAGTCGTTGAGGTTGCCGATGGCCGTCATGCTGGAGCGCTTGTCGATGGCCTGCTCCACCTCGGGCGGCACGGACACGTTCTCCAGCACGAAGCTGGTGATCTCCAGGCCGTACTTGTCCGTCATGGCCGGGTTGATCAGCGGCAGCAGCGCATCGCCCAGCTCGCCATAGCGCTGGGCCACGTCCAGCACGGGCACCTGGGCCTTGGCCAGCGACTCGGTGAACACGCTGATGATGCGCGAGCGCATGGTGTCGGCGAACTCGTCGATGCGGAAGTTCTGGTCCGTGCCCGCCACTTCCTTGAGGAACTTGGCCGGCTCGACGATGCGGAAGTCATAGGTGCCGAAGGCGCGCAGGCGCACGGCGCCGAAGTCCTTGTCGCGCACCATCACGGGGTTGGAGGTGCCCCACTTGTTGCCCGTGAACAGGCGCGTGTTGATGAAGTAGACATCGCACTTGAACGGCGAGTTGAAGCCGTACTTCCAGCCCTGGATGGTGGACAGGATGGGAATGTTCTGCGTGGTCAGCGTGTGCTTGCCGGGGCTGAACAGGTCGGCGTACTGGCCGGCCGAGACGAACTGCACCTGCTGCGACTCGCGCACGATGAGCTGGGCGCCGTTCTTGATTTCCTTGTCGTCGTCGGGCCAGCGGTAGGAGAGCGTGTCGCGCGAGTCATCGGTCCACTCGATGATCTCTATCAGTTGCTTGGTGATGATGTTCATCAGGTTCATGGCAGGCTCCGAAACGGTGTTGGTCCACGACAAAAAAGGTCAATGGGCCATTCTAGGCGGCGTGCATGGCGGCGGGGAGAACGGCCACCGGCCGCTGCCCCGGTGAATTGTCAAAAAATGATCCGGATGCGTCGTGCAAGGCGGGTTTTCGGGTCTTCGCGCGCCACGGCCTTTGCCGGCATGTGTCGCCTGCTCCGTTTTTTGATGCAGATCGCCCTGTGGAGCGTCTGCCGTGGGGCCGCAGGCCCGCGCCACGGCGCAGGGCCGGGCGGCGCCTTAAAATCGTCGTTTGCGCGGCGCGAGCCGCCTCTCATTCACCGGCGCGGCCCCGGCCTGCGTGCGACGCCTGAAACAAGTCATGCTCACTTTCCAACAAATCATCCTCAAGCTGCAGTCCTACTGGGCCGACCAGGGCTGCGCGCTGCTCCAGCCCTATGACATGGAAGTGGGCGCGGGCACCTCGCACACCGCCACCTTCCTGCGCGCCCTGGGCCCCGAGCCCTGGAAGGCCGCCTACGTGCAGCCCAGCCGCCGCCCCAAGGACGGCCGCTATGGCGACAACCCCAACCGCCTGCAGCATTACTACCAGTTCCAGGTGGTGCTCAAGCCCGCGCCCGACAACATCCTGGAGCTGTACCTGGGCTCGCTCGAAGCCCTGGGCTTCGATCTGAAGAAGAACGACATCCGCTTCGTCGAGGACGACTGGGAGAACCCCACGCTGGGCGCCTGGGGCCTGGGCTGGGAAGTCTGGCTCAACGGCATGGAGGTGACGCAGTTCACCTACTTCCAGCAGGTCGGCGGCATCGACTGCAAGCCCGCCACGGGCGAGATCACGTACGGCCTGGAGCGCCTGGCCATGTACCTGCAGGGCGTGGACAACGTCTACAACCTGACCTGGACCGACGGCCTGAGCTACGGCGACGTCTACCACCAGAACGAGGTGGAGCAGTCCACCTACAACTTCGAGCACTCGGACGCCGACTTCCTGTTCACCGCCTTCGGCGCCTACGAAAAGCAGGCCAACCACCTGATCGGCGAACAGCTGGCGCTGCCGGCCTACGAGCAGGTGCTCAAGGCCGCCCACACCTTCAACCTGCTCGATGCGCGCGGCGCCATCAGCGTGACGGAGCGTGCCGCCTACATCGGCCGCATCCGCAACCTGGCACGCGCCGTGGCCAAGGCCTATATGGACAGCCGTGCGCGCCTGGGCTTCCCCATGGCGCCCAAGGCCCATGCCGACGAAGTGCTGGCCGAGCTGGCCAAGGCCGCCGAACAACAGGGCAAGAAGGCCGCCTGAGGCGGACACCGCTGCACCGAGAGAACACCAGACCATGAACGCATCGAATCTTCTTGTTGAACTGTTTGTCGAAGAGCTGCCCCCGAAGGCGCTGCAAAAGCTGGGCGACGCCTTTGCCGGCGTGCTGTTCGAGCAGCTCAAGGCCCAGGGCCTGCTGGCCTCCAGCGAAGCGCGCCTGACGGCCTATGCCTCGCCGCGCCGCCTGGCCGCCCACATCACCGAAGTCCTGCCCCAGGCCGAGGACAAGGCCGTGTCGCAAAAGCTCATGCCCGTCTCCGTGGGCCTGGACGCCGACGGCAAGCCCACGCCCGCCCTGATCAAGAAGCTGGCCGCCCTGGGTGCCGGCGAAGAAGCCGTTGCCGGCCTGACCCGCCAGGGCGAAGGCAAGGCCGAAGCCCTGTTCCACGCCTCCACCGTGCGCGGCGTGATGTTGGCCGACGGCGTGCAAAAGGCGCTGGACGAAGCCATTGCCAAGCTGCCCATCCCCAAGGTCATGCGCTACCAGCTGGCCGACGGCTGGAGCAGTGTCCATTTCGTGCGCCCGGCCCACGGCCTGGTGGTGCTGCACGGCACCGAGGTGCTGATCGGCGTCAAGGCACTGGGCCTGACGGCCGGCACGGCCACGCATGGCCACCGCTTCGAGGCGGCGGTCGATCCCGTGGTCATCCGCTCCGCCGATGACTACGCCGCGCAGCTGCGCGAGGAGGGCGCCGTCATTGCCAGCTTCGCCGAGCGCCGTGCCGAGATCGCGCGCCAGCTGCAGGCCGCTGCCGAGCGCGTGGGCGGCGGTGTGCGTCCCATCGAGGACGAGGCCCTGCTGGACGAGGTCACGGCCCTGGTCGAGCGCCCCAATGTGCTGGTCTGCGAGTTCGAGAAGGAATTCCTCGACGTGCCGCAGGAATGCCTGATCCTCACCATGAAGGCCAACCAGAAGTACTTCCCGCTGCTGGACGCCGCCGGCAAGCTGACCCACCAGTTCCTGGTGGTCAGCAACATCAGCCCGCAGGATGCCAGCGCCGTCATCGGCGGCAACGAACGCGTGGTCCGCCCGCGCCTGGCCGACGCCAAGTTCTTCTTCGACCAGGACCGCAAGAAGACCCTGGCCTCGCGCGTGGACGGGCTGGGCAAGGTGGTCTACCACAACAAGCTCGGCACCCAGGGCGAGCGCGTGGAGCGCGTGCGCTCCATCGCCAAGAGCATTGCCCGCCAGCTGGGCGACACGGGCCTGGCCCAGCAGGCCGACCTGGCCGCGCAACTGGCCAAGACCGACCTCGTGACCGACATGGTGGGCGAGTTCCCCGAGCTGCAGGGCACCATGGGCCGTTACTACGCGCTCAACGACGGACTGGACGTGGCCGTGGCCGATGCCATCGAGGACCACTACAAGCCCCGCTTTGCGGGCGACGAACTGCCGCGCGGCAACGCCGGCGTGGTCGTGGCCCTGGCCGACAAGCTGGAAACCCTGGTCGGCATGTTCGGCATCGGCAACCTGCCCACGGGCGACCGCGACCCGTTCGCGCTGCGCCGCCATGCGCTGGGCGTGATCCGCATGCTGGTCGAGAAGGACCTGGCGCTGGATCTGGAAACCCTGCTGGTCAGCGTGCTGCCTGCCTTCGGCGACAAGATCGAGGACGCCACGCCCCAGCTGGCCGACTTCATCTACGACCGCCTGGCCGGCAACCTGCGCGAGCAGGGCTTCTCGGCCCAGGAAGTGGACTCCGTGCTGGCCCTGCGCCCGCAGCGCCTGTCCGACGTGCAAAAGCGCCTGGAAGCCGTGCGCGCCTTCGGCGAGCTGCCCGAGGCACCGGCCCTGGCCGCCGCCAACAAGCGCGTGGGCAACATCCTCAAGAAGGCCGACCAGGCCGTGCAGGCCCAGGTCGACGCAGCCGTGCTGGCCGAGGTGGCCGAGAAGGACCTGTACGCCGCCCTGCAATCGGTGGCGCCCAAGGCGCAGCAGCAGTTTGCTGCCGGCGACTACACGGCCAGCCTGCAGACCCTGGCCGCGCTGCGCGCCCCGGTCGATGCCTTCTTCGAGCATGTGATGGTCAACGCCGAGGACCCGGCCCTCAAGGCCAACCGCCTGGGCCTGCTGGCCACGTTGCACGAAGCCATGAACCGCGTGGCGGACCTTTCGCGACTGGCGTAAATGGAGCACCCCCTGAGGCGCTTCGCGCCTTCCCCCTCTCTACTTGCTTCGCAAGGGAGGGGACGACACCTTCGGTGCGGGGCGGCCCTTCCTCGGTGTCCCTCGTCTTGGGACGCGCGCAATTGAGTTCTGACATTCTTGGGACCCGACCATGAAAATTGCGATCCTGGACCGTGACGGAACCCTCAACCAGATCGGTGAGGAGGGCTTCATCGGCTCTGCCGAGGCCTGGAAGGCCCAGCGCGGGGCGCTGGAAGCCGTGGCGCGCCTGAACCGGGCGGGCTGGCATGTGGTGGTCGCCACCAATCAGCCGGGCCTGGGCCGGGGCCTGTTCGACGTGACCGAGCTCAATGCCGTGCACGCGCGCATGCACCGCGAAATGGCGGCGGCAGGCGCGCGCGTCGATGCGGTTTTCTACTGCCCCCATGCCCCGGACGAGGAATGCCATTGCCGCAAGCCCGGCACGGCGCTGTTCGAGCAGATTGCCGAGCGCTTCGGCGTCGAGGGGCACCAGCTGTGGGTGATTGGCTCCTGCGTGGCCCATCTGCAGGCCGGTGCCGCCATGGGCGCGCGCCTGCACCTGGTCTGCACGGGCGCCAGCGCCGGAGTGTCTCTGGAAGGGGCGCTGCCGCCCGGACTGCCGCCCGGCACCCAGCGCCATGCCAGCCTGGCCGCGCTGGCCGATGCGCTGGTTCCGGCAGATGCCGCACCCGCTCCCTGAACGCCTGAACGCCCGAATGGCGCTTTGCCCATGCGCCGCCGGCCTGCCGTCCTGCGCACAATGCTATCTTTGTGAATTCCGATTCCTGAGGGCGCAAGGCCCGGGCCTGCCGCCCGGCCCCTGCGCCGCTTTCTGCACCACACTGCCGCCATGTCCCTGATCCGCTCCACCCTCCACATGCTCTGGATGGGCATCACCGTGATCCCCTACACCCTGGCCGTGCTGCTCACGCGCTGGCTGGGCGGCGGGCCGCGCCGCGTCTATGCCGTGGCGCGCGCCTGGCTCAAGCTGTCGGTGGACAGCGCCCGCGTCATCATGGGCGTGCGCCACCGCGTGCAGGGCATGGAGAACCTGCCCACCGACCCCAAGCAGGGCGTGGTGCTGCTGGTCAAGCACCAGTCCACCTACGAGACCTTCCTCATGCCGGCGATCATGCCGCGCCCGCTGGCCTATGTGTTCAAGAAGGAGCTGCTCATGGTGCCCTTCTTCGGCTGGTCCATCGGCAGCATGGACATGATCCACATCGACCGCAAGCACGGCTCGCGCGCCTTCCACAAGGTGGTGGAGCAGGGCAAGCGCCTGTTGGGCCAGGGCACCTGGGTGATCATGTTTCCCGAAGGCACGCGCATCCCGCGCGGCCAAAGGGGCGAGTACAAGACCGGCGCCACGCGCCTGGCCATCATGACCGGCGTGCCGGTCGTGCCCGTGGCCGTCACCTCGGCCAAGTGCTGGCCGCGCAAGGCCTTCATCAAGACGCCGGGCGTGGTGGATGTCTCCATCGGCAAGCCCATTCCTTCCGTGGGCCGCAAGCACGAGGAGCTGATGGTGGAAGTCGAAAACTGGATCGAGGCCGAAATGCAGCGCCTCGACCCCGAGGCCTACCGCGCCTGAGGCGCCGGAGAGCGGCATGGCGGACCCGGCACAGCGCAGTTGGGATTGGCTGCTGCCACCTGCCGTGCAAACGCAGGACGGCGGGCTGAAGCCGCGCCGTGACGGGGCTGCTGCCCCCGCCCAGCCTTCGTCCGCGCCTCTTCCTCCTTCTCCTCCTTCTCCTACATCTCTCCCATCTCCATCCGCCATCCCCGAGCCCAGTCCCCGCGTCCACCCGGAGGCCAACCAGCAGGCGGTCCTCCAGGGGCAGGTGCTGCATTACCGGCTGCAGCGCTCGCGCCGGCGCACCATAGGCTTCACCATCGGCGCGCAGGGGCTGGTGGTCAGCGCGCCTGCCTGGGTCAACATGGCTGCCATCGCGCAGGCGCTGGAGGCGAAATCGGGCTGGATACTGCGCAAGCTGCACGAGGCCGGCCAGCGCCAGCAAGCCCAGCATGCGGCACGCATCCGCTGGGAGCACGGCGCAGAGATCGGCTATCTGGGCCGCCCCTTGCAGCTGTGCCTGACCGGCGGTGAAACCCAGCCGCTGCGCACGCGCCAGGTACACCGTGAACAGGCGGCCGACGGCAGCCAGTCCCTGCACCTGCCGCTGGCGCCTGGGGCATCGGCCGCCGAGGTGCGCGCCTGCGTGCAGGCCTGGATGCTGCGCGAGGCGCGCTCCTGGTTCACGGCCAGCCTGCAGCGCCACGCGCCGCTCCTGGGCGTGCAGTGGACCAGCCTGAGACTGACCAGCGCAAGCACGCGCTGGGGCAGTGCCAACACGGCCGGCGCCATCCGGCTGAACTGGCGGCTCATGCAGCACGCGCCCGAGGTCATCGACTACGTGGTCGTGCACGAGCTGTCCCACCTGCGGTACATGGACCACAGTCCGCGCTTCTGGGCCACGGTGGCCAGCGTGATGCCGGGCTGGGAGGCGCAGCGTCAGGTGCTGCGTGACAGGCTGCTGCCTCCCTGGGAATAGGCGATCCGGGCACCGGCGAGCCGGCGCCAGTCGGGCTGGACGGTTATTCTTGCCGGGCACACAACCGCGTCCTATCAAGAAAGCCCATCCATGTCCGCAAGCGCTTCCGTTCCCGCAGCCATTCCCCTGACCGTCCAGCCCGCACCGGGCTATGCAGGCGACATTCCTCCCGAACTCGCCTGGCAATGGCTGCAATCCGGCGAAGCCGTGCTCGTCGATGTGCGCACCGATGCAGAGCGCGACTGGGTGGGCCGCGTACCGGGTGCCGTGGCCGTGGCCTGGAAGCAGTGGCCGTCCATGGCGATGAACCCCGATTTCGACAGCCAGCTGCGCGCCGCCGTGCCTGAAGGCGGCAAGGTGGTCCTGCTGTGCCGCAGCGGCGTGCGCTCGGTGGCCGCTGCCCAGCGCGCGGCGCAACTGGGCATCGAGGCCTACAACATCCTCGAAGGCTTCGAGGGCGATGTGGACGCCAACGGCCAGCGCGGCCATGTCGGCGGCTGGCGCCTGCGCGGCCTGCCCTGGCGCCAGTAAGCCGGCGCGGACCTGGCGTCGTTCAGAGCGGCGGCTCCGCGAATCCCAGCGCCACCGCCCGGGCGGCCACCATGTCCACCAGGGCCTGGGCCGGTCCTGACAGCGTGGCCTGCGAGCGCATGGCCAGCAGCAGCCGGCGCCGGGTGTTGAGCGCCCCCAGCGGGCGCAGCCGCAGTGCCCGCGCGGCCAGGTGCGGCGCGGTGGCCGCGCGCGGCAGGATGGCGAGCCCCAGACCCACCGAGACCATGTGGCACATGGCGTCGAAGCTGCGCACCTGGATGCGGATCCGCACGGGCCGGTTGATGGATTCGGCCTCGGCCGCAATGCGCCGCATCAGCGAGGTGGAGCGGGCTAGGCTCACGAAGTCGTGGTCCAGCACGGTGGCCAGGGGCACGGGGGAGGCGTCGTCCGTGTCCAGCGCATGGCCGCGCGGCATGACCAGCACCAGCTCGTCCACATCGCAGACCTGGGTGCTCAGCCCTTCCAGGGGCGTGTTCTCCCCGATGATGGCCAGCTCGGCCACGCCGCTGAGCACGGCGCGCACGGATTCCTCGCTGAGCGCGTCTTCTAGGTCCACCGAGACACCCGGGTGGGCGGCCATGAAGTCGGCCAGCAGCCGGGGCAGAAAGCCTGCAAATGCGGAGTTGTTGGCCCACAGGCGCAACTGGCCCGTGGCGCCGCTGCGAAAGTCGTCCATGGCCAGGGCCAGATGTTCCAGCCGGGCCACCACGTCCACGGCATGGTGGTACATGCTCTGACCGGCGGGCGTGGGCGTGACGCCGCGCTTGCTGCGCACCAGCAGGGTCACGCCGCAGTGCTGCTCCAGCTCGGCCACGCGCTTGCTGGCGGCTGCCAACGACAGCCCCAGCGTGCGCGAGCCGGCCGTCAGGCTGCCGGCATCGACCACGGCCACATACAGGCGCAGCGTCAGCAAATCGAAGCGGTGCAGGTTGATCATTCCCATCCTCCACCGCAGACGAAGGATGAATCAACGAGATACGGCTGTTCGGCCGCGCGCAGGCCCGCAAGAATGCGCCGGTACAAAGAGAACATGGAGACAAGCATGAATCGACGCATTGTGCTGCAGGCCGCCGGCCTGGCAGCGGCCGCCCTGCTGGGCGCAGGAACCGTCCAGGCCCAGGCCTTTCCAACCAAGTCCATCACCCTCGTGGTCCCCAATCCGCCCGGCGGCGTGGTGGACACGGCGGCACGTCTGGCGTCCGACCCGCTGTCGCGCCTGCTGGGACAGTCGGTGGTGGTGGACAACCGGGGCGGCGCCAGCGGCAACATCGCCTACCAGATGGTGGCCAGGGCACCCAAGGACGGCTACACGCTGCTGGCCTCGTATTCGGCCTACCACGTGGGCAATCCGGCACTGTTCCCCAAGCTGCCCTGGGCGCAGTCCGAGCTGGCACCCGTGGGGCTGATCGTCGCCGCCACCAATGTGATCGCCGTTCATCCTTCCGTTCCGGCGAACAATCTGCAGGAGTTCATTGCCTATCTGCGCAAGAACCCAGGCAAAGTCAATTACGCGTCGCAGGGCAATGGCTCGCTGTCCCATGTGGGCACGGCCGTGTTCGCCCAGGTGACCCAGACCCAGATCACGCATGTGCCCTACAAGGGGTCCGGCCCGGCCATCCAGGACGTGCTGGGCGGCCAGGTGCAGATGTTCATCACCACGCCGCCTTCGGTGCTGGGCCATGTGCAGACGGGCAAGCTCAGGGCCCTGGCCGTGACCAGCAAGACGCGCCATCCCATGCTGCCCAATGTGCCCACCACGGCCGAAGCGGGCCTGCCGGGCTTTGAGCTGGAAGCCTGGGTCGGCCTGTTCGCACCTGCGGGAACGCCGCCCGAGGCCATCGCCAGGCTGTCGGACGCGCTCAAGACCTCCCTGGAGTCGCCCGACGTGCAAAAGCGTGCGGCCCTGCAGGGCGTGGAGCCGCGATTCCTCGGCCCGCAGGCGCTGGGCGCCCTGGTCCAGCGCGAGACGGACCACTGGGGCAAGGTCATCAAGGCCAACCACATCACGATGGATTGACATGACAGCCAAAACCCATTTCCGCATCGGGCAGATCGTGCCCAGCTCCAACACCACGATGGAGACCGAGATCCCCGCCATCCTGCGCGCCCGCGAGGCCCTGGCGCCCGAGCGTTTCACCTTCCACTCCAGCCGCATGCGCATGAAGCATGTGACCAAGGAGGAGCTGGCCGCCATGGACGGCGACAGCGACCGCTGCGCGCTGGAACTGTCGGATGCGCGGGTCGATGTGCTCGGCTATGCCTGCCTGGTGGCCATCATGAGCATGGGGCGCGGCTACCACCGTGTCTCGCAAGCGCGCCTGCACCAGCGCACCGTGGACAACGGCGGTCCCGCGCCCGTGGTTACCAGCGCCGGTGCCCTGGTCGATGGCCTGCACGCCATCGGCGCGAAGAAGGTGGCGCTGCTGGCGCCCTACATGAAGCCGCTGACGCAGCTGGTCATCGACTACATAGAGAACGAGGGCATCGAAGTGGTGGACAGCATCTCGCTGGAGATTGCCGACAACCTGCTGGTGGGTGCCCAGGATGCGCGCGCACCCATCGAGATCACGCGGCGCCTGAACACGGCCAACGCCGACGCGGTCATCGCCTCGGCCTGCGTGCAGATGCCCTCGCTGGCCTCGGTGCAGCCCATCGAGGACCGCGTGGGCCTGCCGGTACTGTCTTCCTCGGTGGCCACGACGTTCATGATGCTCAAGCGCCTGGGCTTGCCTACAGCCGTTCCGGGGTTCGGTGCGCTGTTGAGCGGTAAATACTGAATCTTTCCTTGAGAAAGGCCGCTATTGCGGCCTTTCTCGGAGCGGGGTAGGTCTAATTCGCGGCATCCAGAATTGGCATGAGCCAGGTCAGAGACACCGAGCAAGGGCCGCCCCGCCGCGAGGGTGTCGTCCCCCTCGGGGGGAAGCGGCGACGCCGCTCAGGGGGGCTTAGATTGCCGGAATGCGCAGCTTCTGGCCGGGGTAGATCTTGTCGGGGTGGCTCAGCATGGGCTTGTTGGCCTCGAAGATCACGGGGTACTTGTTGGCATCGCCATAGAACTTCTTGGCAATGGCCGACAGCGTGTCGCCGCGCACCACGTCGTGGTACTGGGCTTCGGGCTCGGGGTTGGTCACCGTCATCTGGTTGTCCACCGACTGCACGCTGGAGACGTTGCCGCAGCACAGCGTCACCTTTTCCTTGACCGCCTGGGTGGGGGCCGTGCCCAGCACCGTGACCTTGCCCTGCGAGCCATCGAACTGCACCTTCACGTCGCTGACGCCCAGGTTCTGCGTGCCGATATAGGTCTCGATGGCCTTGGCGGCCTTGGCATTCAGGTCTTGCGCAGGCTCGGCTGCCTGTGCGGCGCTGCCGCCGAACAGCTTTTCGCCGGCTTCCTTGATGAAACTGAAAAGTCCCATGGGTGACTCCTGTTGGTGGGTGGAAAAACGGAAAGGCCAATGTAACGCCTAACAGTGGCAGCGCGCGCTGCCGGGCAGGAGCGCTCCCGGATTTTTGACATTTGCGCCATTCTTGCGTTCACGTCCTCACTCAGTTGTCGTCCATGGCTGACGCTATCCTCCGGAAAACTCCGATAATCGCGCCCATGACTTTTTTGGCCATAGACATCGGCAACACCCGCTTGAAATGGGCGATGTACGACGCGCATCGGCCTGGCGCCGCTTTGCTGGCGCACGGCGCGGAGTTCCTGGAGCACATCGAGCACCTGGCCGAAGGGCCGTGGAGCGACCTGCCCACGCCTACGCGCATGCTGGGCTGCGTGGTCGCCGGCGACACGGCGCGCCGGCGCGTGCACGACCAGATCGACATGATGCTGGGCTGGGATTTCGAGCCGCAGTGGGCCGTGCCCGGCGCGGCCGAGGCCGGAGTCACCAACGGCTACGACTTCCCCTCGCGCCTGGGGGCGGACCGCTGGGTGGCCATGATCGGCGCGCGCCAGCACATCCTGCAGCGTGGGCCAGAGCGGCCCCTGATCGTGGTCATGATCGGCACCGCCGTCACCGTGGATGCGCTGGACCAGCACGGCCACTTCATGGGCGGTCTGATCCTGCCGGGGCACGGCATCATGCTGCGCGCCCTGGAAAGCGGCACGGCCGGCCTGCACGTACCCACGGGTGCAGTCACGCCATTCCCCACCAACACCAGCGACGCGCTGACCAGTGGCGGCACCTACGCCATCGCCGGGGCCGTGGAGCGCATGTACCAGCATCTGTACATGCACTGCAGCATGGAGCCCGCCTGCGTCATGGCCGGCGGTGCAGGCTGGAAGATGGTGCCCAGCATGACGCGGCCCTTCGAGCTGGTGGACAACCTCATCTTCGAAGGCCTGCTGGTCATGGCGCAGCGCCGCTGGGGCGATGCCAGCGGCCTGCCTGCCGACGCGGTCAAAGCGGCCTGAAGCCACTTTGATCGTGCGGCGCAGCATCGCGCCGTTATATCCGTTGCGTAACAGTTGATGACAGCGCTGGTGCCGGGTGCAGGGGCGGCCGTGGACCCCGCATCCGGAGCCTTTCGCGGGGGATGCGGCGACAGTGGATAATCCGCGGCAATGTCTTCCACCAATCACGTCATGGAACCGATTGCCGGTGTCGAAGCCCCGATCAAGGGGCGGCTGGGCGAACGCCTGCTTTCCGCCGGCAAGCTGAACGAGCGCGATCTGCAAAACGCCCTGCAGGCGCAGCAGGAATTGGGCGGCTATTTGGGCCAGGTGCTGGTCCAGCTGGGCGTGGTGGCGGAAACCGACGTGGCCCAGGCGCTGTCCGAGCAGCTGCACATGCGCTGGCTGCGCGCGGAAGAGTTTCCTGACCTGCTGCCCGATGTACCGGGCCTGCTGGCCAGCTTTCTGGATGCGCAGTGCGTCTGCCCCATTTCGCTGCAGGACGGCGTGCTGGAAGTGGCCATGTCCGTGCCGCAGGATCCCTTCATCACCAAGGCGCTGCGCCTGGCCACCGGGTTGCAGATCAAGCCCGTGCTGGCGCTGGAAGCCGACATCCGCAAGGCCCTGTCCGAAGCCGGCCAGGAACCCGAAGGCGAAGAAGGCCAGGACTGGGAGTCGGACGCCACGGGTGGCGACTTCGTCGAGCATCTGAAGGACCTGGCCAGCGAGGCGCCGGTCATCCGCCTGGTCACGGGCATCATTTCCCGCGCCATCGAGCTGCACGCCTCCGACATCCACCTGGAGCCCTTCGAGGCCGGCCTGCAGGTGCGCTACCGCATGGACGGCGTGATCCATGCGGCCGAACTCGTGCCGCCCCGGCTGAGCGCCGCCGTGGGCTCGCGCGTCAAGTTGCTGGCCCATCTGGACATTGCCGAGCGGCGCCTGCCGCAGGACGGCCGCATCAAGACCCGCGCCAAGGGCCGCGAACTGGACCTGCGTGTCTCCACCGCACCCACGGTGCATGGCGAGAGCATCGTCATGCGGGTGCTGGACCGCGCCAACGTGCGCCTGCGCCTGGAAAGCATGGGCTTCGAGGTCGATACGCTGGAGCGCTTCAACACCTTGCTGGCCAAGCCGCACGGCATCGTGCTGGTCACGGGGCCCACGGGCTCGGGCAAGACCACCACGCTGTACGCGGCCCTGTCCAAGATCGACGCGGTTTCCAACAAGATCATCACCGTCGAGGACCCGGTCGAGTACCAGCTCGACGGCATCAACCAGATCCAGGTCCATCCGCAGATCGACCTCACCTTTGCCAACGCCCTGCGCTCCATCCTGCGCCAGGACCCGGACATCATCATGATCGGCGAAATGCGTGACGGAGAAACCGCGCAGATCGCCGTGCAGTCCGCGCTGACAGGTCACCTGGTGCTGTCCACGCTGCACACCAACACGGCCGCAGGCGCCGTCACCCGCATGCGCGACATGGGGGTGGAGAGCTACCTGATCACGTCCTCGGTCAACGGCGTGCTGGCCCAGCGCTTGGTGCGCACGCTGTGCTCGCACTGCAAGCAGCCCGACACGCTGCCGACCGCCGCCGTCGAGGGCAGCGGCCTCAAGCGTTTTTTGCGCGAGGGCTCGCCCATCTACCGCGCCGTCGGCTGCGAGCATTGCCGGGGCACGGGCTACAAGGGCCGTACCGGCATTCATGAACTCATGGTCATCGACGAGCCGCTGCGCCGCGCCATCATCGAAGGCCAGGACGCCAACGCCCTGCATGCCATGGCGGCCAAGAGCGGCATGCTGAGCCTCTACGACGACGGCCTGCGCAAGGTGGCCTCGGGCGCCACCACGCTCGACGAAGTGCTGCGCGTGACCCAGGACCAAAGCGATGCCTGATTACAGCTGGGAGGCCGTGGACAGCCGCGGTCAGATGGTCAAGGGCACTTTTTCCGCTGCGGCCGTGGCCGAGGTGGTGGTGCACCTGCGCAAGAGCCGGCTGTCGCCCATCAAGGTCGAGGAAGCCGCAAGCCTGGGCAATGTGCCGCTGGCGGCGCGTGCGCTCAAGAAGGGCCGCATCAAGGCCGACGACATCCAGGGCATGACCACCGAGCTGGCCATCATGATGCGTGCCGGCCTGTCGCTGGACAACGCGCTCAAGGTCCTGGTCGAGATGAGCCACAAGGTGCAGATGCAGGCCATGCTCCAGTCCGTGCTCGACAGCGTCAAGGCCGGCATGCCGCTGAGCCAGGCACTGGGCAAGCACCACCACCTGTTCGGCGACTTCTATATCAACATGGTGCGCTCGGGCGAAGCCAGCGGCCAGATGTCGGGCGTGCTCAACCGGCTGGTGGAACACATGGCGCGCCAGCGTGCCCTGCGCGACAGCGTGGTCTCGGCCACCATCTATCCGGCCATCCTGCTGGGCGTGGCCGTGCTGTCCCTGGTGGCCATGCTGGGCTTCGTGGTCCCGCAGTTCGAGCAGCTCTTCAACGACATGGGCGACGCGCTGCCCCTTCCCACGCAATTCGTGATGGGACTGGGCCATGCGTTTCGCAGCTACGGCTGGGCGGTGTTCATCGTGATGGGCGCGCTGGGCTGGGTCTTAGCCCGCTGGGCCAAGAGCCCCAAGGGCCGCCAGACCTGGCAATCGTGGCTGCTGGGCCTGCCGGGCCTGGGTGGCGTGGTGCGCAAGTACCAGCTCACCCTGTTCAGCCGCTCGCTGGGCACGCTGCTGGGCAACGGCGTCACGCTGCTGACCGCACTGCGCATTGCCAGCGACACGGTCTCCAACGTCGCCATCCGCGAGCGCCTGGAAAAAATGGGCCCCATGGTCAAGGAAGGCCATCGCATGGCCCATGCCGCCCAGAAAACCGGAGAATTCGAGCCCCTGGCCTTGAATCTGGTGCGGGTCGGCGAGGAAACCGGCCGCCTGGGCGACATGATGCTGGAGCTGTCCAACATATTGAACCGCGAGGTCGAAAACGCGATCAAACGCCTCCTGACCATGCTGGAGCCGGCGCTGATCCTGGTCCTCGGTATCCTTATCGCCTCCATCATCGTGTCGATCCTGCTCGGAATCCTGTCCGTCAACGATCTGGCCGTCTGATGAATCTGAATTGTCTGAAAGGTATGTAGAAGATGATGCGCATGCAAAAGCAACTGTCCTCCCGCGCCCGCAAGCGTGGCTTCACGCTGATCGAACTGCTGGTCGTGCTGGCCATCCTGACCCTGCTGGCCGGCCTGGTCGGCCCCAAGGTGCTGAACCAGTTGGGTGGAGCAAAGACCAAGACGGCCGGCGTGCAGATCGCCGACATCGAAAAGGCGCTGGAGCTGTACAAGCTCGACGTGGGCCGCTACCCCACCTCGCAGCAGGGCCTGGACGCGCTGGTCAAGCAGCCTGCCGGCGTTGCCGGCTGGGCAGGCCCCTACCTCAAGGGCGGCGTGCCCAATGATCCTTGGAACAACCCTTACCGCTACACCTACCCAGCTGCCAATGGCGACCTCGAAATCCTCTCGCTGGGTGCTGACGGTGCCCCGGGCGGCGAAGGTGAAGCAGCCGACGTTCGCAACACCAAGTAAGGTGCTCTTGAACACTGCTGTAGCCACCGTTGCCGCACCGTTTTGCCAAGGATGAGTCTTGAAGCGCGCCCAGGGTTTCACGCTGATCGAGCTGCTGGTGGTGTTCGCCATTCTTGGCGCCATCATCGGCATCGTGCCGCCTGCCATGGGCAAGCTGCGCGATGCCGTGGACTATCGGCAGACGGTGCAGGACGTGACGGCCCTGCTGCGCAAGGCGCGCCAGCAGGCCACGCTGCAGGGCATGCCTGTGGCATTCGCGGTCAATACGAATAGCCGGCAGTACGGCATCGCCGGACAGGCCACGGCCAAGCTGCCCGACAGCCTGACGGTGCAACTGACCACGGCAGCCGGCATGGCGCTTGCCGATGGCAGCCAGACCATCGTCTTTCTGCCCGAAGGCGGCGCCACGGGGGGCAGCATTTCGCTCGCCCGCGCGCAAAGCGGCGGTGGCGTGCGTCTGCGTGTGGACTGGCTGTCCGGCCAAGTCACCAAAGAGGCCCTGTAATGCGTCGGCGCGCCGCTTCCCGCCCCAGGGTGCGGGGCATGACCTTGCTGGAGCTGTTGGTGGCGCTGTCCATCATGGCTATCTCGCTGGCGCTCATTTATCGGGCCGTTGGTGGTTCCGCGCGCGGTGTTTCCAAACTGGAGCAGAACCAGGGCGTTGCCCTGCTGGCCGATTCGCTGATGGACGCCTTTCCCATGGTCGATCCTGGAGGCACCCAGGCCTCAGGGCAGGATGGTGTCTACGCTTGGCAGGTGGCTTCCGCGCCTTTCTCCGTGGGCGGCCTGCCCGAAACCGCGGTTCCCCTGCATGCCTTGCGCATCACGATCTCCGTTGAAAACCGCAGTTGGGTCTTCGAGACCCTGCGCCCGCAGCGCCCTTTGCAGCAAGGCGAGGTGACGCGATGACCGGGCGCGCTCCATCTTCTGGCAGGCAAAAGGGCTTCACGTTGGTGGAGCTGCTGGTGGTCATGGCCCTTCTGTCGCTGCTCATGCTGGGGCTGGCGTCGGCCATGTCCACGGTCTCGCAGACGCAGGAGCGTGTGGATGCGCGGCTGGACCGCATGGACCACCAGCGTGTCTCGATTGGTTTTCTTCGTTCTATCCTGGGACAGGTGTCCGCCGTGCGGCGCCAGGCCGGTTTGCGCAAGCAGGGCGAGAGCGAATTGTTCTTCGAAGGCGGCCCGCAAGGCATGCGCTGGCTGGGCATCATGCCTGCCCGCTTCGGCATGGGCGGCCGTACCCACTTCCAGCTTTCCGTCGAAGGCGATGCGCTGGTGCTGCGCTTCGCGCCCTGGCAGGGTCCCGATGTCATGCCCGACTGGGGACAGAGCCAGTCCTACGTAATTGATCGCGGTGTCACGGCTTTTGCCTTGCGTTACCAGAATGCCAAGCTGGGCGTGGCACATTGGCAGCCGCAATGGGGACCCGAAAAGGACAACGAAAAGGAACTGCCGTCTGCCGTGCAGATCGAGTTGCAGTCGGCTTCTGGGGCGTGGCCGTTGATGATCATCGCGATGAACACGCCTGCAGGTTCGAATCCCGCAAGCACCGTTCGAGCCACTTTGGGCGGAGGCTCCGTCTGGTGAAAGGCCGCTCAATTACGTTCATGCGTCGTTCTGTTATGCAGCGTGGCATGGCCCTGGTGCTGGTGCTCTGGATCGTGGCTGCCTTGGCCATCTTCGCGAGCAGCTTGGGGCGCGTGGTGCGCAGTGAGGCTTCGCTCATAGGCGTGACCCGCCAAATGGCCGAGGGGCGGGCGCTGGGCGAAGCCGCCATCTACCAGCTTCTGCAGCGGATCGCTCTCAAACCGACGGAGTTCCGTGAGTACGCCGTAATCCCAGTGCCGACGGCAAAAGGGATAATAGAGATTGCCGTTGTCCCTTGGAGCGGTTTGGTGAACATCAACGACGCGCCGCCTGCTTTGCTGGCGTTGTTGCTGTCCAAGGCGGCCGGTCTCGGTGGCGGTGCCGCCGAAGCATTGGCCCAGGCCATTGTGCAGTCGCGCAATGGTGTAGACAATCGCCAGCCGCTGCGCCCTGCCTGGGACGCACCTGAAGATTTGCTGCAGGTGCCAGGCATGACCTATGGGATTTTTGCCAGCATTCGTGACTTCGTTGTTGCGGATTCGGACGGGCGTGGCGCTGTGAACCCCGGGGCCGCTCCGGAAGGACTCAAGCCTTGGTTGGACGGGGGCGCGGGCTCCCAGCAGGGCGTATCCGGTTCGCGCTACACCCTCATTGCCAAGGTGCCGTTTGACGGCGCTGGAGAGGCATTGATCACGCGGCAGGTGGACGTGCCGGGCGGAATGGGACCTGGGCGTTTGCCCTGGACTGTGCTTGCAGCCTCCCAGACCTGGAAAGGGCGCTTGTAGCGCTTCAAGTGCCAAGAAAGGAAGAATTTCAAGATGGCTCAACGTGAGAGTGGAGGGGGTAGCCCATGCCGCTGCTGAGTTCCGACGCGAAACTGTTCGGCATCGACCTGAGTTCGCTGGGTGGCCAATTGCGTGAGGCATGGCAGCAACTGGCGCACCTGCCCTGGATGCGGCGTTTTATGCCGCGGTTCCCCGTGAAGGTGGCAGGCTGGGAGTCCCGGCCTGATGGTATGGCCTGGGTCAGGGGAGATCGTCTCGAGTGGGTGCAGCGGGCCAATGGCGGGACCACCGCCTCGCCTGACTATGCTGCCGTCTTGCTGCCGTCCGAGCTGGTGCTGGTACGCACGCTGCGCCTGCCTGCCATGTCTCCCAAGGCGCTGCATGGAGCCGTGCAGCTCGATGTGCAGATGATGTCGCCTTTTACTGAAGAGCAGACGCTATGGGCCTATGCTGCGCGTTCCGCAGGAGGGGCAACTTCAGTCCGGCTGGTCGATGTGGTGATCACATCTCGCGATCAGGTGGAGCGGGCTCTAAGGGAGCAGGGATACCGCCTGCCGGCCGGTGTGGCGCCCGAGGTCTGGGCAGATGCCGTGACGCAGACCATCATGATCACGGGGTTTGGCGAGCAGCGCCGTCTGGCCCGTGAGGCGCGGCAACGCGTCTGGCTACTGACTGGCGTATTGGTCGTGGCGGCGCTGGCTGCAGCCCTGGCCGCCACGCCCACCGCACAGCTTTATCTGCGTGCCGAGGATGCCAACGCCCAATTTGCCCGGCTGACCCAGGCTACCCGGGAAGTCGTGGCCAAGCGGCAGGCCTTGGTGGCTGAAGCGGAAAGCGTTTCCGCCCTGATGGATCGCAGGAATCAGCAGATCGACCATCTGCGTGTAATGGCGCTCCTGACGCGGGTGTTGCCTGATGACACAGCCGTTCAACGCGTGCAGTTCAAGGGAGACAAGCTCACGGTGCAGGGCCTGAGTGATGACACCTCCGAAGCAGTGCGCCTGCTCTCCAAGGAGCCTGGATTGCGCGATGTGCGTTTGCCCAGCGCCGTGACACGGTCCTCGCGAACCAGCAAAGAGAGCTTTACGCTCGAAGCCACGCTGGATCCAGCCGTGCTCGGTGTGCACGCCATGGACGAGGCCAAGGATGAGTCTGAAGCAACGGGTACGCCCTCCGTGCCGGCGAGGGAGGGTGCGTAATGGCCGAGAAGCCAAGACTGCCCTGGCGCCAACTGGCAATCCTGTCGCTGCCTGCCCTGGCATTGTTGCTACCTCTGGTTGTGGGCGGGCTCTGGGTCCATGCCAAGCACAACTGGGGGCAGAGCCAACTGCATGTCGTGGAGCCACGCCATGCGCGGTTGCTGGGTCTGCAGCAGCAGGAAGAGGAAATTCAACAGGCATTGGAAAGCCTGGCCGAGACCAAGGCCAAGCATGTCTATCCGGGCGAGAGTGACGCTACCCAGACCGGTAACGCGGTGCAGCAGCGCCTGCGCACGGTGCTGGACCGTGCGGGCCTGGCCATCGTCAGCAGCCAGGTGCGCCCCAATCCTGAAGACGGCAACTATGAGCGCATTGATGTTGTGATGTCCACGGAGGGCGACTGGCCCTCGATCCAGATGGCACTGCTGTCCCTGCGCGACATCAGCCCCACGGTCTGGCTCGACGACCTGGAGGTCAACCTGCCGGGCAGCCTGCAAAATGCCAACCCCCGAGTGGCGCCCAGGTTGAGTGCGCAATTTACCTTCAGCATTCTCCGGAGCAAGACGCCGTGAATCAGATCAACTGGCTGGGATGGGGCGTAGGAGCCACCCAGGTATTGCTGTGCGGTGCCCTGGCGATGGCCTGGCTCACGCCGCAGATGGAGATCAAGAACAGCCGCTGGCAGCCGCCTGAAGCCATCAAGGCGGACGTTCAGGCATTGCTGCCAAAGCAGCCGGAGACCCCGGAACCTGGAACACGCCAGGAGGATCAGTTGATGCTCCAGATGCAGGAACGGCCTTTGTTCGCGCTCAGCCGCCGTCCTCCTCCTCCCCCCCGCCGCCTCCCAAAAAGTCGAACGAAGAACCGGTCGAGCAGGACCAATGGTCCAAGGCCAAGGTGCTGGGCCTGTTTGATGGGGCCGTCACGGGCGCCATCGTCCAGTACGCAGGCAAGGAACAGCGCTTCATGCTCAGCCAAAGCCTTGGCGGCTGGACGCTGGCTCGCGTGCTGGACCGTGAAATCGAACTGGAACGTGGCGGCCGCAAGCGCAGGCTGCCAATGACGCGGGCCGCAATGGAAAAAGGGCCAGCCATTCCCGCAAGGCCCCCCGCTTCAGTGGCACAGATGCCCAGGGGCGGGGCTTACGCCGGGCAGCAACGTGAGGCGGATCAGCCTCAGAACCCCGGGCCGGCGCCTCAGGAAGAAGGCGCTTCGTTGGGTGGCGGCATTGTCCGTTGAGAGCCGCCGCAACCTCAAGAACCAGTCAAGAGAATCTATGCAACTGCCTAATCGACCTATCCGAACCGCATTGGCACTCGCCGTGTGCCAGTTGCTGCTGGCCTGTGCCCAGCCGGCCAAGAACAACTTCGTGAGCCATTTTCGTGACGATACCGTTCAACGGGACTATGTCTTTCTCCCCGAAGGAGAGGGTGCCGATGGCGCATCGCAGGGCAAAAAAACTTCGGACGATGCTGATGGCGCCAAGCCACGCATCCTGTCCGGGACGGGCAAGCTGCTGGGCGATGCCAAGGCATTTCCTCCGGTGGCTGGCAAGCCCTCCAAGCTCAACTTCGAGGACGCGCCACTGTCCCAGGTAGTGCGCACGGTGCTGGGTGACATCCTGTCGCTCGACTATGTGTTGCATCCGCCGATCACGGGCAACATCACGCTCAGCACGCGCAGTGCCATTCCGGCGGACCAGATCCTCAACCTGCTGGAGACTGCTCTGCAGGCCAATGGCATGGCCATGGTGCGCGATGCGCGCGGCACCTACCATGTGGGCCGAGTCGATGCACTCAAGAGCATAGGTGCCACCGTGCGCCAGGCCACGACCGACAAGCCGCTGGCACCAGGATACGGAACCATTATCGTGCCGCTGCAGTACATCGGTGCCAACGAGATGGCCGCCATCCTGCGGCCCATGGTGCCTGGCGATGCCATCGTGCGCGTGGACAACATCCGCAACCTGCTGGTGATGGCGGGTTCGCGGGCGCAGGCCGAAGGCTGGCTGGACATGGTGCGGACTTTCGACGTGAACCTGCTTGAAGGCATGTCCGTAGGCGTCTTTCCCCTCAAATATGTCTCTATTCAGGAAGTCAGTGCGGCGCTCCAGATCATGAATGGTGGAGGCGCTGGCGGTGCTGCAACCCCGGGGGCGCCCGGCGCTGCCGGTGGATCAGTCCGGCCGGGCGCGGCCGTTGGCGCAGCTGCGGCGGCCAGCGCAGGCGCGGTGACATCGCTGAGCGAGGGCAACCCCATGTTCGGCGCGCTGCGCATCATCCCCATCGAGCGTCTCAACAGCGTGATCGTCATCACGCCCCGGGCGGCCTATCTGGACGAGGCGCGGCGCTGGCTGGCCAAGCTGGACCAGCCAGGCTCGGGCGGTTCCCAGCCGCAATTGAATATCTACCGCGTGCAGAACGGCAATGCCAAGCACCTGGCGGGAGTGCTGGCCGGCATCTTCGGTGGCTCCGCCGCTGCGGGCAGTTCTGCCAACAGCGGTGTTTCACCGGGACTGGGAACCTCGACTTCCGGGACCTCGGCTTTCGGGAACAACAGCTTTGGTAACAGCGGTTTTGGCAACAGCAGCTTTGGCAACAGCAGCTTTGGCAACAGCAGCTTTGGCAACAGCAGCTTTGGGAGTGGCGGCTTTGGGAGTGGCGGCTTTGGCAGCGGCGGCTTCGGTAGCAGCGGTTTTGGCAATAGTGGCTTTGGCTCGAACTCCGGACAACGCTTCGGTTCCACGACATCCGGGGTTGGCAATCAGTCGGGACCGGGTCAAGGCATGGTCAGCGCCAATCTGGGCAGCGTGCGCGTCATGGCGGATGAACTCAACAACTCTGTGCTGGTCTGGGGTACGCCGGCAGAGTTTGAACGCATCGAGGCTTCGCTCAAGAAGCTGGACCTGCCGCCGACCCAGGTGCTGATCGAGGCCAGTATTGTGGAAGTGACGCTCAACGACTCGCTGCAGTATGGATTGCAGTGGGCCTTCACTGGCGATGTGGGCAACAAGGGTTATAGCGGCACTGGTGGCTTGCTCGGGGCATCGACCTCTGTTGGCGCTTCCACCGTGGACACTTCTAACGGAGCTCTGGGTGGGGCGGGTGCGCTCGGCGCTGTTGCTTTGGGCCAAGGCTTCAATTACACGCTCAAGAACTCTCTGGGCAACATCAAGGCTGTATTGACAGCATTGGCTAGCAAGACCCAGATCAAAGTCGTAGCCAGCCCTACCTTGATGGTGCTTGACAACCACCAAGCTGCGATCGCTGTAGGGACGCAGCAGCCTTATCAATCGGGTGCCACTATTGTGGGGACATCTGGCACGCCCATTAACAACTATGCGTTCAAGGATACTGGGGTGAATTTGCAAGTCACCCCCTCGGTCAATGCAGGCAATCTGGTTACCATGAGCATCAATCAGTCGGTGACCGATATCGGTGGTGAGGATGAGGTGACTAAACAGCGCTCCTTCCTTCAACGTCAGATTTCGAGCCGGGTGGCCGTGCGCTCGGGGGAGTCCATTGTCATGGGGGGCTGATCCAGGAGCGGTCCAGTGCCGGCAATGGGGGGATCCCGTATCTCTACGATATGCCAGTGATCGGCAAACTCTTTGGCACCACCAGCAATTCTGGTGCCCGTACCGAACTCATCGTCATCATCACCCCTCGTGTGGTGCGCACCGACATCGACGTGCGCGAGGTCAGCGATGACCTGCGCGAGCAGATGCGCTCCCTGGCGCCGCTGCTCAAGTCGCCTTCTTCGAGCCGGGCCGCTTCCATTGATTCCTTCCCGGCGCCCGCGAAGGCGTCTGTGGAAGTCGGGCCTCTTGCGCCCGCTGCGCGCTGAACCCGTGGAACATTCAGGCCTAGCCTGTCTCGAAACTTCTTTTTGGAGAAAACCATATGAGCAACAAGATCATCAAGCAACCCCTGGCACAAGGCTCGCGTTGGCTGGCTTGGGCGTTGGGCGGCGTATGCGCCGCGCTGCTGGCAGGCTGCGCCACCACGGGTGATGGAGGCAAGACGCCCGAGGACATCGTGAACGCCCGCTCGACGGCCTACCTCAAGGCACGGCAGAGCGGCGATGTGGACAAGGCTTACACCTATCTGACCCCTACCTACCGCGCGCTCAAGAACAAGGAGCGCTTCCGTCTGGAAAACGGGGCCGCCACCGTGCTCAAGGGCGGTGAGTTGCTGTCTACCACCTGCGTGCCCGAGCGCTGCGTGGTACGCCGCAACTTCACGACCGTGGTACCCAGCATGCCGGGCGTGGATGTACCCATCAGCATCACCGAAGCCTGGGTGGTCGAAGATGGCCAGTGGTGGCTGTTCCTCGAATAAGTTCAGGCGCCATTGTGTGAAGTGGTAGATTGAGGGGATAATTCGCCGTCCCTGTGGTAGTGCATGTTGGGCAAGTGTTGTTTTTTTCGCAAAGCGGCGCTTGCAAGCCCCCAGAAAGCCATATGGCGGCGTAACCGGCTGTGCTACGATTCCTCGGCGATCAATCGTGGTGGTTGCAACTACCTTATCTTTTTTACTGGAGATAGTTCTTATGAAGAAAAATGTTCTGGCCCTGAGCATTGCTGCCATGGTTGGTGGCCTGGGCTTCGCAGGCGCGGCTTCGGCTGGTGTCGTTCCCGGCACGGCCGCTCCCTCGGCAACGACTCTCGGTCTGACCAATGCGGCTGGCTTTGGCCTGAGCGAAGGCGGCACGGGCCATAACCTGGTGGTGCCTTACTTCAGCGCGCAAAACGGCAACATGACCGTTCTGCACTTGGTGAACACCGACACCCAGAACGGCAAGGCCGTCAAGGTGCGTTTCCGCGGCGCCGCCAACTCTGACGACCTGATGGACTTCCAAGTCTTCCTGTCGCCCCAAGACGTGTGGACTGCTGCAGTGACGCAAGGCGCTAATGGCGTTCTGCAGCTGGTCAGCTCGGACAACACCTGCACGCTGCCCCGCCTGAACTCGGCCCCTCTGCAAGCTGAACCCGATGGTGCAAAGGCTGCTGGCGCAGTCGGCTTCTTCAACGGCACCACTGCCCGCCTGAACCCCAAGCTGTCGGCTGACGCCTTGGCTGCCGGTTCGCGTGAAGGCTATGTTGAAATCTTCAACATGGCTGACATTCCGAGCGCTGCCGTCTACGGCGCTGGTGCCAATGCTCAATCGGCTCTGTACAAGACCATCAAGCACAATGCTTCCGGCGTGGCTGCTTGCGACAGCACCGTGCTGAACCCCGCCGTGCTGACCACGGATCACACGACGGAACTGACGGCAGCGGCTGCTGGTCTGGCTACCCCGACCACCGGTCTGATGGGTGACTGGTACATCATGAACGTGCCGCAAACGACGACCTTCTCGGGCGCTGCTACGGCTCTGACGGCCACTGTGAACGCCGATGGAACCGGCGCCGCTGCTCGCGGAAACTTCGTGCTGTTCCCCCAGCGCGCTACTCCTGTGACCGCTGCTGTGGCCAACAACTCCACTGCTGACCCGCTGTTCCGTACGGTCAACGTTGGCACGACCAAGGACGCAGTTGGCGCCGTTACTCCTGGTACGTTCGCGAACCCCGTGATCCGTGCTGGTCAGTATGATCTGCCTGACATGTCCACGCCTTACTTTGCGGCTCCTGCACCTGCGGCTCCTCTGGCCCAGGCTCAGTCTCTGTCGCAGCAACTGGCTGTGAACAACGTGATCAACCAGTACGCCAATGACACCAGCATCTCCGGCAAGACCGACTGGGTGTTCTCCATGCCCACCCGCCGTTACAGCGTGGCTCTGAACTACAACGGTTCGGGCACCAATGCTGCAACTCGCGTGTTCTCGGAAGGCATCCTGGGTGTGAACGCTCCCGCTACGGCATTCTTCCACGACGGCAACACCGAAGTGACAGCTGCCACTGCTGATGCACGTATCTGCGTGACCGCTGATGGTCAGACCTTCTACGGCCGTGAAGAAGAAGTTCGTGAAGACGGCGCCGTGCTGTCGCCTGGCCAAGTCGCTCAGTTCCGCTTCTGCGGCGAAACCAGCGTTCTGAGCTTCCGTGATTCCGGCACCTCTGTGCTGGGCGCTACGGTTGCTCGCCAAGACACCGGTACCTCTGCCTACATGCGCGGCTGGGCAAACGCCAACGTCGTCAACGCTGGCGCTGGCCTGCCCATCCTGGGTGCTTCCTTCCAGAAGCTGACCAATCCCAGCGCTGGCGCGAACTTCTCCGGCACGTACGGCATCACTTGGCCCCACCGTGTCAACCGCACTGTTGCTCCCTAATAAATTGTTTGCGTAAGCAGGCAACTTAGGAGCTAAGTAGCGCTCTAAGAAAGCGGGACGCAAGTCCCGCTTTTTTTATTTGTATCGATGAGATCCGACGCAACATGCAATTGACCAAGACTGCTCTCTCTTCCCTGTCGCGCAATTCCCTGGCGCTGGCCTTGGTGGCTGGCAGCCTGCTGGGCGCCACGGCCCGGGCTGAACAAGCTGCGGCACTGATGGATGGCCCAGCACGGATCACCGCCGCCGATGTGAACGCCGACGCACAGCGCATGCCCGAGATGCTGCGCAACCAAGTGCTGGCCGATCCAAAGAAGGTGGAGCAGATCGTCTCCAACCTGTATGTGCGCCGCGCCTTGGCCGTCGAGGCGCAAAACATGGAATTTGCTAAGCAGGCCGATATGCAGGCCGCTTTGCGCCTGGCACGGGACAAGGTGTTGTCGGATGCTTGGCTGCAGCATATGCAGGCCAAGCATCGCCTTTCGGACCAGTTGGCCGAAGCACAGGCCCGCAATGTGTACAACGCCAAGCCCGTCCGCTTCGAGCAGTTCGAGCAGGTCCAGGTGCGCCACATCCTGGTGGCTGGCGACACCCCGGAAGCCAAGGCCAAGGCCGAAGAACTTCTGACCCAGCTCAAGGCGGGCGCTGATTTCGCCGAGCTGGCCAAGACCAATTCGGACGACAAGGGCAGTGCTGCCAAGGGTGGCGATCTGGGCTACTTCGAAAGCGGCCGCATGGTGCCCGAGTTCGATCAGGCCGCCTTCGCGCTCGACAAGCCCGGCGCGCTGAGCGATCTGGTGAAGACCAAATTCGGTTACCACATCCTGCGCCTGGAAGGGCGCCGCCCGGCCGGTGTCCAGCCTTATGCCGAAGTGCGGGAACAGTTGCTGACTGAGGTGCGCAACAAGGCGGTACAGGAAGCGATTGACCTGGAAGCCGAAAAGCTGCGCAGCCAGGGCAAGTTGAATGCGGATGCGATCCGCGCCTTCAGCGAAGGCGTCAAAAAGCCCTGACCTGTTTGCTGCGCAGGGCCGCCTATTGGCTTGATCAGATGAGGGTCAGTAAGTTCCAGATACCGGTCTGGACCTTGCTGCACGTTGCTTGCCTTAGAGGCCAAGCTGCAAAAACTGACAATCTTTGCGCAAGCCGCCCATGTCGTTCTGACACATGGCGCGTGTAATGCGCGAAAATTGCAGGTTTGGCATGAATGAAGTGCTGCGCCACCGTTTCTGGGGCGCGGCGCTTTTGCTTTACAACGCATGTACTCTTTATTCGGCGAATGCCGCGCGCTGTGGCAGGCCCGCAGCCTGCTGTGGGTGATGACCCGGCGCGAGGTGGCGGCTCGCCACGCAGGCACGGCCGCTGGCGTGCTCTGGCCCTATCTGCAGCCGCTGCTCACGGTGGCTGCCTACTATCTTGTCTTCGACGTGGTGTTCTCCATGCGCCTGGGGGACAACGCGCCCACGCATGCCGTAGGTGCGTTCCTGGTCGTGGGCGCCCTGCCCTGGATGGCGTTCTGCGATGCCACGTCGCGCGGCATGAACAGTCTTGTCGAGGCGGGCGGCATCCTGCAGAAGAACCCTTTGCCACCGGTGCTCTTCCCCCTGCGGGCCGTCTTGGCCAGCAGCGTGATCTTCGGGCCGCTGCTCGTGCTGGTGGCTCTGGCCTATCTGCCGCAGCACGGATTGAACGCATCGATGCTGGCCTTGGTGCCGCTGTTGCTGGGTCAATTGCTGCTGTGCGCACTGCTGGCCTATGCACTGGCCATCCTGACGGCGGCGCTGCGTGACGTAGGCCAGCTGGTGACCTTCTTTTTGTCGGTGGGGATTTATCTGTCGCCCATTCTGTTTCCCTTGGCCTTGTTCCCCGAGCGATGGCGCTGGGTGCTCTGGGCCAACCCCATGACGGCGCTGGTGCTGGGTTACCAGAACGTGTTGCTTCAGGGGCTGTGGCCCCAGATCTCCGTGTGGGTGGCGCTTGCCGCATGGCTATTGGTGCTGGCCGCACTGCTCAACGGCCTGGTGCGGCGCAGCCGCGATCAATTGGTGGACTGGCTATGAACGCCAAGCATGTCGAGCTGCCCGAAGATCTGGTCCTGCGCGTGCGTGACCTGGGCAAGGAATACAAGCTGTACCCGTCGCCGCGTGCACGGTTCAAGGCGCTGCTGACGGGCGCTGCCACGCACCGCAGTCATTGGGCGCTGCGTGATGTGTCGTTCGAACTGCACCGTGGCCAGTGCATTGGCGTGATCGGCGATAACGGTGCGGGCAAGAGCTCGCTGCTGAAGCTGCTGGCGGGCACCTTGCAGCCCAGTTGCGGAACGATCGAGCGGGTGGGCCGGGTGACGGCCATCCTTGAGTTGGGCGCGGGTTTCCATCCTGATTTCAGCGGCCGGGACAATCTGTATTTCGGCGGTAGCCTGATCGGCATCAGTCCCGAACGCATGCGCGAGCTGGAGCCTGAGATTGCTGCCTTTGCAGAGCTGGGCGAGGCGATGGAGCGCCCGGTCAAGACCTATTCGTCAGGCATGACCGTTCGGTTGGCGTTTGCGTTGGTGACGGCGGTGCAGCCGGATGTGCTGATCATCGACGAGGCTCTTGCCGTGGGCGACCAGCATTTCCAGAAGAAGTGCATAGAGCGCATCATGGCGTTCCGCAACAGCGGCTGCACCATCCTGTTCTGCTCCCACAGTCCGTATCACATTCGCCATCTCTGTGATGCTGCGCTGTGGTTGCGCGGTGGACAGGTGGCACAGTTCGGTGATACCGAGCCGGTGCTGGCCGCCTACGATCTGCATACCCGCGAACGCCAGGAGCGTGAGCAGCTGGCACTGGAGGGCGCGGTTGCGCCGCAGGTGCCGGGCCATGAGGAGGAAAAGGCATGCGAGGCCACGGCGTCTCCTGCAAGCCCCGTGGCTGCGGTAGACAGCGGCACGGCCTGCATCCTGTCGGTGGATGTGAAGGACCTTGCGGAGCCCGTGGGCGACCAACCTGGACTGCTGCAGAGCCAGGATCTGGTGGTTACCATCACGGCGCGAGGACGTGGCAATGAGCGGCCCCACATAGGCTTCATGATCGAGCAATCCAAAGGCGTGGGAATCACCTCGCTGGCCACCCACGAAGACAATGCGTTCCCGCGTCAACTGCCGGATGGAAGCTGGCAGACGGTGTTGACCTTTCCCGAGCTGCCTTTGCACAGCGGGGACTATGTGATCAGTGCCTTCCTGTTCGATGAGACGGGACTTGCCGTTTATGACGAGTGGTTCCAGTTCCTGCATCTGCGCTTTATCTTCCCAAAGCCGTTGCCAGGGCTTGTGCGCCTTCCTCATCACTGGAGCTGAACGATGGCGCAGGAGTCGGCACGATTGCAGCAGCACGCGTCACCCACCGGCGAAGCGAGGAGGGGCGTTGATCCGCGCTTGAATTTGCTCAAGGTGCTGGCATCGTTCGCTGTGATCATGGTGCACACGGCGGTTCTGCGGGTCTCTCAGGTAGACGTGCACAGCCTGGGCTGGTGGGTGGCCAATATTGGCGATGCGGCAGGGCGTTTTGGCAGCTCGATGTTCGTGATGGTCGGGGGAGCCGTATTGCTGGCGCGTCCTGCAGAGCGTGATCCCTGGGGTTTTGTCGGCCAGCGATTGTCCCGCCTGCTGCCTGCACTGCTGTTCTGGTCGGTGTTCTATTTCGCCTGGCGTGAATGGATGTGGGGCGGCATCACCTGGCCCGGTATCGTGCAGGATGTCGTGCTGGGCAGCCCCTGGTACCACCTGTGGTTCATGTACATGATGCTGGGTCTGTATCTGATGATGCCGGCCATGCGTTACGCGGTCCTGGGCGTGGGGGAGGGGCCAGGCTGGCGTCACCTTTTGATGGTGGCGGCAGGAATGACCTGGTTTGCCTCCATCGCTCAGACGCTGCAAAAGACATCACATGCCAGTTTCATCGGTCTGGCACCCTTGTTTGTGGTCTATTTCCTGGGTGGCTACTATCTGCTGCGGCGTCCGGTGCGCGTTGCCACTTGGCAGCTTGTGGCCGGTGTAGTGCTGGGTGTTGCGGGCATGGCGGTTGGCGTGGCGATGGCCTATCCGGTGCTCAAGGATTGGGCCTTCGTGCTTTTCTACAGCAACCGCAGCCCCTTTGCGATGCTGCTGACTTTCTCGGTGTTTTTGCTGGCATTGCGCCTGCCGCCTCAAGCCGTGCCCGCCTGGGTCAACCACCTGGGCAAGGCGACCCTGGGCATCTATGCCATCCACCCATTCTGGATCGACATGCTGGCGCGCTGGGGCTATGGCCTGCCGCAGGCAGGCGGATACTGGCCAGTGCTGACGCTGGTGGTGTTTGCCTTGTCTGCCCTGACCTCGCTGACTCTTTTTTCGATTCCCGGGCTGAGGCGCCTGGTGAGCTGAGGCCGGCGGCAAAGCCGATCTCGCGCAATTCTTGAGATACCGATGAATACAACGAATTCTTCCCCCGCGATAACCAGTGAAGGACAGCGACTGTTGCTTGAGGCGCAGCAGCTTTTGGTTCAAGGAGACTTGGCTGGAGCAGCCCAGGTCCTGGTGCGGGCCCGCAGCGAGCGCGATACGCTGCTTCAGGCGCATGAACTGATTGAGGCCCATGGCCTTGTGGGCTCGTTCTCCAACATCATGGGGCTGGAGTGCCGGATTTCGCCCCAGGACGATATCTTCGGATTTTTCTGCGGCCACCCTTCCAGCCTGAATCCCCTGCGCGACTACTTCGCCGACGGTTGGCGCACGCTGTCGGAACTGATGCTGCTGCTGGAGGCTGTGGACAAGCCTTTGCTGCGCACGGCCAGCGTCCTGGAGTTCGCGAGTGGTCACGGCCGCTTTACGCGGCACCTGGTCAAGGCGCTGGGGGCGGAACGGGTCACGGTCTCAGACATCGTGGTCGATGCTGTGGATTTTTCGCAGCAGACCTTCGGCGTGAAGGGCTTTGCGTCGGCCAGCGTGCCAGAGCAGGTACGCTGGCCGCAGCAGTACGAACTGGTGTTCGTGCTCTCGCTGTTCAGCCATCTGCCGCGCTCGACCTGGACGCGCTGGCTGCAGGTGCTGCGCGATGCGGTGGCTCCTGGCGGGTTGCTGGTTTTCAGCACGCACGGCATGAAGGCCGCAGATTTCGACAGCGTGAAGCTGGATGACGAGGGATTTTTCTTTGCCCCGTCCAGCGAGTCGAATGCCATCGATGCCAATGAGTATGGAACGGCGTTCACTTCCGAGCAATTCGTCCTGGACCGCATTGCCGAAACCTGGGGCGCCGATGCGCTGCGCCATCGATCACTTGTGCATTTCTGGAACCACCAGGATGCCTATGTGCTGCAGCGGCTGTAAGCGCTGTATATAGAACAGAGAGGACGATTGCATGAGTTGGATGCTGCGTTTGCAGGAAAGGCTGTTCGGCCTGGCACCATGGGATGCCGGCAAGATCACCGATGAGTGGTTTCGTGCGCATTTCAACTATGCAGCGGATCTGGCCCATGACTGGCTGGGACAGTCATTGGATTTGTCCAAGGCCAGGTTGCTGAATTTCGGCTGCGGCGATGGCATCACCGATCTGGCTTTGGTACTGCGCCATGGCGCAACCTGCATCCATGGCATCGATATCCGCCAGGAGTACGCCAAGCTGCCGCGCATTGCACGCGAGCAGTTGGGCATGTCGCGCATTCCCGCTGCGCTGAGCTTCGAGACCATCGTGCCGAATTCGCCATTGGCCGGCCGGCATGCGAACTATGACGGATTGCTCAGCTGGTCTACCTTCGAGCATGTGCAGCGCGACAAGGTGCTGCCGATCCTGTCCGACCTGCATGCCTGCCTGCGTCCGGGAGGCGTGTTCTTCCTGCAGATCGAGCCCTTGTTTCATTCTCCCTGGGGCTCGCACCTGCGCCGCTACGACGATGTGCCCTGGCACCACTTGCTGGCGTCGGAGGAGGAGTTGTGGAGCATCATCGAAAAGCATGAAGGTCCGCTGGACGCCGCCGAGGTGGACTTCGGCTTTGCCGATTTCGGTGTCGATGGCTACAAGCGCTTTGTCTTCAAGGAGTACCAGGCGCTGAACCGGTTGACGGCAGACGAGCTGGTCGATATCGCTCGTCAGGCCGGCTTTGAGGTGTTGCGCGAGGAGCGGCGCCAGGTGGACATGGCTATTCCCGAGGCGCTGGCGGGGCGCTACCCCGAGGAGTGGCTGCGCAACAACGAGATTTTGCTGTTGTTGGGCAAGAGCTGAGCTTGCGATGAGTGCTCCTGGCCTCACGGCGCGGCCTGCGCATCACAATGGTTTTGATGTGTTACGCATGGCGGCAGCGTCTGCCGTGATATTCAGCCATCACTTCCACATCACGGGCACCAAGCCTCCCGGGTGGCTGCACGCAGACATGGTAGGCGGAGTGGCCGTGATGACCTTTTTCAGCATCAGCGGCTTTCTTGTCACATTGAGCTGGTTGCGCGATCCTCGGGTTCTGGCATTCGTTTTCAAGAGGTTGCTGCGACTTTGGCCAGGCATGCTTGTCGCCGTCTTGGCGGGCGTATTTCTGTTCGGTCCCATCTTCACGTCGTTGCCACTGGGCGAATTCCTGATTCATCCGGAAACGCTGGCGCATTGGCGCAATCTCTTGCTGGTCAAGGCCTATGTCGTGATGCCTGGGGTGTTCCCTGCAAATCCACTGGCAGGACTGATGAATGGCCCTTTATGGACGATTCCCTTGGAGCTGTTGTGCTACGCCGTCCTTGTGGGTGCTGGCGCCCTGGGGGTTTTCCGCTGGAGGCCATTGGCATATACCGTGCTTCTGGCGTATCTGGCCTTCTTTTTGGCAATGAGAAACGCGGACCTGACAGGGTCAATGCGGCATTGGTTTGAGTATCCTGCCTACTTTGCCTTCGGCAGCCTGCTTGCCTTGTGGCAACAGAGGTTTGCTGAGCACGGCGGTGTGATGGTGCTGGTACTGCTGCCGTTGTCTGCCGTGCTGTTCTTCGGATTGAAGCTTCAGCACACGGCGGGGCTGCTGCTGCTTCCTCCGCTTCTGGTCTATCTTGGATCTTTGCGCGCCCCTGTCTTTTCCTGGCTGCACCGGGCAGGAGACCCTTCATATGGCATCTATGTGTTGGGATGCCCGATACAGCAGGCAGTGCAGGCGACGTGGCCACACTTGCCGTTTGCCTGGAGCCTTCTGGCCGCGCTCATGCTGGCGTTGGTTGCTGGTTATGCCTCCTGGCATCTGGTGGAGGCTCCCGCCTTGCGTTTCAAACGTCTGGCGCATCGTTTTTGAGTTTGGCAGAGGGTTAATGCTGCATGGAGAATTCCCAAGGCATCGGCAACCGCTTTGATCTACTGCGCCTTGCGGCGGCTCTGGCCGTCTTCGCCGCGCACGGAGATTTTCTGTATCGACTCCATCTGCCCGTGCCATTTCCGGGGCATAGCCTCGGGTCGTTGGCGGTTTATGTGTTTTTCTTTATCAGCGGCTATCTGGTTTGCGAGAGCTGGATGCGGGCACCCATGTGGCGCGCCTTTTGGCTGAAGCGCTTGATGCGCATCTTCCCGGGTCTGGCAGTGGCTGTCACTTTTTCGGTATTTGTGCTGGGCTGGGCCGTCACCACGATGCCGTCCACTGAATACTGGGCCGCGCGAGGAACCTGGAATAACTTCCTGAACAATGTGATGGGCTTGGCGACCGTCCAGACCCTGCCAGGTGTGTTCGAGTCAAATCCGTTTGCGCGCGCAGTCAATGGTTCGCTGTGGACCATACGCTACGAGCTTTTCATGTACCTGCTGCTGGCGTCGCTGGCATGGTTTGCCAAAGGGCGCCGCTGGATTTACCCCCTGTCGGCTTTCCTGCTGGCGATTGCGTGGCAGCTTGCCCGCAGCGGAGGGTGGGATGAAGCCTTGGCAACCACGGGTGGTCCGGTGGCCGAGTTGTTCAGATGGCGGGATTTCTGTGGCTTTGGCGTGCCGTTTTTTCTGGGCAGCACGATGGCAGCCTACCGCGTTCGTCCCCATGCATGGATGGCTGCAATTGCATTGGGCGCCATCGTATGCGCATTGCTGGCTGACGTTGCGCTTTGGCGGCAGGTTGCCGTCTGGGTCCTGATTGCCTGCGGGACGCTCTATGTGGCCTTCGTGGGCAATCCGAAGGCTGGCAGCCGTTGGCGTGCAGATTTGTCCTATGGCGTATACATCTACGCTTTCCCTGTGCAGCAAGCCGTCGTTGAACTGTGTCTGCGCAGGGTATGGCCGCTGTGGGTCAGCTTGCTGTTGTCTCTGGGGCTGATCCTGGCGTTGGCCCTGCTGTCCTGGCATTGTGTGGAGCGCCCCTGCATTCAGGCGGCCAAGCGTTGATTGAAGCGCTGGCCTGCCACTCAAGGGACGCAGCCTAGGCCTGCAGCCAATTCTTGACCCGGCGCTGCCAGTGCGCGGGAATAAGCCTGGCCACGCCGCGCAGGATGGGTAGCGAGCGCAGATGGGCCAGCAGGATCAAGGCCCCAGATCTTGCCGCATGGTCCTGGCGTTGCAGGCGATGTGTGGCCAGGAAGGCCGCATCCAGGGGCTGGAGCAGAGCCTGATCGCGCGGCTGCAGTCCCTGGAGATAACCGTCGCCATAGAAAGTGGCTCCCGGCTGGGCGGCCGCACTCTCTGTCGCGGTGGGTTGCTGCGGTGGCTGCCCTTCAATGAAGTGGCGTTCGCGTATTTGCGCGAAGAAGTCCAGCCATTGGGCGGTGCTGGCGTCCCAGGGCATGACCCAGGACCAGTCGCGGCCCGCCAGCCTTTCGGGGAAGGCTCCTATGTCGGGCGCGACGATCGGCAGCCCGGCGGCCAGGCAGGCGCTCAGGGTGTAGCTGTAGGTCTCCGGCCATTGGGCGGGGAACCAGGCCAGGTCGGGCTGCAACCACTGCAGCAGAGCAGGCAGTTCTTCTTCCTTGTAGCCGCCGTGCACGGTCAGGCGTGCGCGCGGCTGGGTCTGCAGGCTGCGGTAGCCATAGCCGAGCAGATGGAATTCCACAGGAGCTCCCCGCTTGGCGGCTTCGATCGCCACGGCTTCCAGTACGTCGGCGCCCTTGATGGCGCTCATGGCTCCCAGTACGACGATCTTGAGCGGGGCCGTGGCGGCCAGCGGGTGTGCCACCGGGGCCGGCAGCTGTGCCGGCAGGTCGGTGTGGGCAACCGCCTGGACGCGGGCACCGGGCACGAAACCGGCGATCCGGCGGGCCGTGTCCTGGCTGGGGGCCAGTACATGGCGCGCGTTGTTCAGCAGCAGTGCATTGCGATGGCGCCACTGGGCCACGGTGCCGGCGTAGGGGGCTGTGTCCGTGGGTTCGCAGCAGCCGCACTCGCCCGCGCGGGGCGGCACGACGTAGCGGTTGTCGATGCCGGTCAGCGAGATGTTCTTGCAGTAGGTATAGAAATCATGGGCCGTGAAGTCATGGGCTGCACCCAGACGGGCGGGAAGGTCCAGGATGGCTTCGCTGTGGCCCAGCAGATGCTGGTAGTGCACATGCACCACGCCCAGCTGGCGCAGTGCCTGCACCAGTTCCTCCATCTGGTCGTTGATGCGGAAGGCGAGCTCGAATGCTTCCTTTTCCTCGGCACGGCGCAATACCACGGTGCCACCTGCGGCTGGCGAGAGCATGAGGAACAGCGCCTTGCCTTGCAGGAACTGCGCCAGTTCGCGCACATGGCGCACCGTGCCGCCCGCCCGGTCGTGGAGCACGGCCAGCACCACAGGCTGGTGTGCGGCCTCTGCCTGCAGGCGTGCCACGTCCAGCGCAAGGCGCGCGGTGCGCGCAGGGTCGGCCTGGACGAAGGCCATGACATCGGCTTCGTAGCGCGGATGCAGGCGGCGCAGGGTTTCCATGGCGGCACGTTCGCGCGGGCTCTTGCTTTCTCCGAAGCTCACGCCGCCCGTGTGCAGCACGAAGGTGTCCAGCAGATGCAGGTTGCGCCAGCCAGCCTCTGCGGCACGCTGGCAGAAGTCGTTTTCTTCGCCATAGCCCTTGCCGAAGTGCTCGGTATCGAACAGGCCGACGGCGTTCAGGCTGTCGCGGCGGATGTACATGCAAAAGCCCACACCGGTCGGCACGTCCACCACCTGGCCGGGATTGGTGCGCGCGCACAGTGCGTCGATGGCGGCCGTATCCATGCCGGGCGGCAGGTCGTTGCCCTCGCAAAAGCGCGGGTAGCTGCAGATGGTGGCGTTGTTGGAAAACGGCGTGACGGAGGCGATGCGTGCATCGCCGTAGGCAGCCTGGCGGATGCGGTCCAGCCAGTCATTGGCGACCACGGTGTCGCTGTTGAGCAGCAGCACGTCATGGGCGGTGTTCAGCGCCATGCCCCGGTTGACGGTACCGACGAAGCCGAGGTTCTCCTCGTTCTCCAGCAGGGTGATGCGAGGCTCTTGTGCCGCCTTCTCGCGCAGCCAGGCCGTGACTTCGGGCTCTGGGCTGGCATCGTTGATGACCACGAGTTGCCAGTGCGTGCGGCAGGGGCTGGCCAGCACGGATTCGATGCAGTTGCGCGTGTCATCCAGGCCGCGGTACACGGGCACGATCACATCGACGGGCTGCTGGGGCATCGGCTCGGGTACGGGTGTATGGAGGACGGGGGCAGGCACTGGCGTGCGGCCCAGCAGGCGGTCAATGCGCATCTTGGCGTGGACGAGGGGGCGCGTGGCCCGGAAGACGGTGGAGTTCTCGATGTCGCGCAGGTGCTGTTCCAGGCGTGCGAAATCCCGCTGTACGCGGGTGGCCTCCTGTTGCCAGATGGCGCGCTCCTTGCTCTGTGACTGGTGGCTGTCTTCCAACAAGGCATTGCGGTGCTGCAGGCGCTGGATCGAAGCACTGCGTTCCTCCAACTGCTGGACATCCTGCGCATGCTGCTGCTCAAGCAGCATGCGCTGTGTGTGCCATTGGTCCTGCAGATCATTGGCCCTGCTGCGTTCCTGCGCGATCTGCCGCTCAAGCGGCTGCACGGCCCCGGCCAGTGCCAGATAGTCGGCCGACATGGGCCATCCCATCTCGATCTCCAGCGAGGCGCCACGCAAGGGGGCCAGGGTTTCTGCGGGAATGGGAAGTTCGAACCAGGGGTCATCGCCGGTCAGCAGCAGCATCAGCGCGAATGCGCCTGCCGGATGGGGCCCGTTCCACACCAGCTGATGGTGAGGGCGTTGCCCCAACAAGGCAGCGTCCGAATCCTCGGGCAGCCATTGCCAGACGACAGCGCCTTGCGCATCGAGCAAGGCCAGCCGGTACAGGTGCACGAAGCCCGGCCGGTCGGCCAAGTCCAGGCGCAGATGGCTCAGCGAAGTGTTGTGGTCGGGCAGTGCAAAGCGCAATGTCTGACGTGCCTGGCCAATGATGCCGGTGGTGGAGAGCTTGCTCTTTTCCTCATAGCGGCCAGCGCGTGCCATGTAGAGCTGGGCCGTGAACAGCGCATGCCCTTGGGGGTAGTTCAGCGGCGGCTCGATGGGCAGCGCCTGGGCGGCGGGCGCTGCACTGGCGATGAACTGGTAGGCCAGTGCATCGGGCGTGGCCAGCAGGTGGCGGGCAACGGCAGGGGGCAGGCTGTCGTAGGCGACGCGGAATTCGGATTCGGGTAGCGCCCGCTCGATGGTGTCGATGTCATCCACCTGCCAGCCTTGCTCGGCCAGAAAGCGCGACAGCGAGCGCCGCGTGAAAAAGCGCAGGTGTGTCCGGTCCAGCAGGCCTTCTTCGCGGTAGCGGAATTCGCCGTGCAGCAGTTCTGCCACCAGGCCGCTGTAGCCTGCGTTGGGTACGGAGATCAGCAGACGGCCTTCGGGTGTCAGCCGCTTGCGGCAGGCAGCCAGGATGCGCTCGGGCTGGCGCAGGTGCTCGAGCACGTCGGCGCAGACGATGTAGTCATAGCGCGCGTCGCCAAAGAGCTGGTCCAGGTCGCAGTCCTCCAGGTCGGCCACATGGACATGGCGGTAGAAGGGCGCGGCATGGCGGGCCTCTTCCTGGCTCAGGGTGACGCCGTCGCAGACGCATTGCTTGTGCTCGGCGAGGAAGGCGCCCAGCGCGCCGCTGCCGCAGCCCAGATCCAGTATGTGCGCCTGGGCGCGGACATGGCCGGCCAGCACGGACAGCGACGTGCGCTCGTTCAGATCGACGGTGCGCAGGTAGACGTGGGGATCGGGAATGGGTGTGGTCATAGGAAATGAGGTGCCGGGCGCGGTCCGGGCAGGGATCGATCGCCCGTCATATTCATCTGCGCCAGTCGACCGTGGCCGGTCTGCAGAGAGCAGCAGGGCATGCCCACGCCAGGCGCAAAAAATCCCGGAAGTCCGGGCGGCAGATTGTCGCGCATCATAATCCCGGCCACCGCAGTGATTGCTTGGCATGGCGGGTTAATGACATTTTGTGCGGCTGTTGCATTTCCTTGCATCACGGCATACCCGCTGACGCCTTCCGGGCGCCTTCCGCTGAATACTCGGAGCCGCCGTTTTTTCGGCGCAGGTATGCGGGTTGGAATTTGAAGATCTGAAGGGCGGCATTGATGGGTTCATCGTTGGTCGTGTCGGTGGTGAGCCACGGACATGGCGCTCATATACAGAGGCTGCTTGAATGCCTGGGGTCAGCGTGCCTGGCGCCGATGTCCCGAGTGGTGCTGACGCTCAATATTCCCGAACCGGAGCCCCTGGCTCCAGCGACCGGCTGGCCTTTTGTCCTGGAGATACGGCGCAATGCGCAACCCCTGGGTTTTGGCTGCAACCACAACCGGGCGCTGGCGAATGCCCGGGAGGCGTTTGTCTGCGTGATCAATCCTGACGTGTACTGGGGAGCGCAGGAAGAGCCGCTGCAAGAGCTTCTGGCGCTGGCGGCCCGGCCGGGATTGGCCCTGGCCTATCCCCCGCAGATCGGCGAAGACGGCACGCTGCAGGATTCCGAGCGGGAGCTGCCATCTTTCTGGAATTTGCTGCGACGCAAGCTGCACGGGCGTGTGGAGCAGCGTGTGGAATGGGTCAATGCGGCCTGCCTGGTGCTGGGCCGGGATAGCTGGATGCGGCTGCGTGGGTTTGACGAAGGTTTCTATATGTATTGTGAGGATGTGGATCTGTGCCTTCGCCTGCGGGTGCTGGGCGGAGAGCTTCGGCGCGGTGAGTTGCCTGTCGTCCATGCGGGTCAGAGGGCGAGCCGGCGCAGCCTGCGCCATGGCGCATGGCACGTGGCCAGCCTGCTGCGGCTGTGGAGCCGTCCGGCCTACCGCAAGGCCCGAGACCTGCCGCAGGCAGCGCCCTCGCTGCGCAGCCTGCACGGGGAGTCATCGTGATCTGGATGGCGGTATTGGCCTTCATGGTGTCTTGCACCGGCTGTGCACTGCTGGTGCGCTGGGCCGGGCGGTCCTCGACGTCCTCTTACGGATACGACAAGCCGCAGCGCTTTCACATCGGCGAGGTACCCCGGCTTGGGGGCGTGCCGATGTACCTCGGGTTGGCTGTCTCCTGGGGTGTGGGCACCTGGCTGAGCATGCGCGGAGATCCTTCCTCGCTGCGCATGCAGCTGTGGGTGGTTGTGTGCCTGGCCGCCATGCTGCCGGCCGTGGTCGGCGGCGTCATCGAGGATGTATCGCAGCGCCTGAGCGTGCGTTACCGGCTGGTGCTCACCCTGCTGAGCGCCGTGCTGGCGGTTTTGCTGTGCGGCCTCACCGTGCCCCGGCTCGGCTGGCCCTGGCTGGAGCAGGCACTGGGTCCGGCCATGCCCTGGCTGGGCATGGGCCTGGCCGTCCTGGCCCTGACGGGCCTGCCCCATGCCTTCAACATCATCGACGGCTACAACGGGCTGGCCGGCATGGTGGCCACCATCATCTGCCTGGCGCTGGCCCACGTGGCCCTGCAGGTGGGGGACCGGACCCTGGCCGCCATGCTGGTGACGCTGGCCGCCGCCACCTGCGGCTTCCTGGTCTGGAACTACCCGCGCGGCATGATGTTTGCAGGCGATGGCGGGGCCTATGTCTGGGGGCTGGCGATTGCCCTGGCCAGCATTGCCCTGGTGCAGCGCAATTCCGCAGTCTCGCCATGGTTTCCCATGCTGCTGCTGATCTATCCGGTCTGGGAGACGGTGTTTTCCATTTACCGCAAGCTGATGCGCGGCATGTCGCCGGGCATGGCGGATGCGCTGCATTTCCACCAGTTGATCTACCGGCGCATCGTGCGCGGCGTGTTCGACGACGATCTGGCACGGCGCATGCTGCGCCGCAATAACCGGACTTCTCCCTACCTGTGGGCCTTCACGCTGCTGACCGTGGTGCCGGCATTGCTGTTTTGGAGCAACACGCCCGTTCTGGTGGGTTTTTGCCTGCTGTTCGTGGTCAGCTATGTGATCGCCTATCTGGCCATCGTGCGCTTCAAGCTGCCGGGCTGGATGCAGAACAATGGATGATGGCCGGGCGCCAGTGGGCGTTCCGTCATCCGGGCATGCAACACTGCCGCGCAGTTGCGGCACAATGCCCGCCTTGTTGTTGACTACTTCCACGCCCCAGGGCTAGCACCATGAACGATATCCTCTCGATTGCCCCCCGCGACAAGGCCGAAATCCTCGCCCAGGCCCTGCCCTACATCCGCAAGTTCCATGGCAAGACCATGGTCATCAAGTATGGCGGCAACGCCATGACCGATCCGGCCCTGCAGGCCGACTTCGCGGAAGACGTGGTGCTGCTGAAGTTGGTGGGCATGAATCCGGTGGTGGTGCATGGCGGCGGGCCGCAAATCGAGACGGCCCTCAACCGCCTGGGCAAGAAGGGCGAGTTCATCCAGGGCATGCGCGTGACCGACGCGGAAACCATGGAAGTCGTGGAATGGGTGCTGGCCGGCGAGGTGCAGCAGGACATCGTGGGCCTGATCCACCAGGCCGGTGGCAAGGCCGTGGGCCTGACCGGGCGCGATGGTGGCCTGATCCGCGCACGCAAGCTCAAGATGGTCGACAACAAGGATCCGAACATCGAGTACGACGTGGGCCAGGTGGGCGATATCGTCTCCATCGACCCCAGCGTGGTGCGCGCGCTGCAGGATGACGCCTTCATCCCGGTGATCAGCCCCATCGGCTTTGGTGAGGAAAACGAGAGCTACAACATCAACGCCGACGTGGTAGCCAGCAAGCTGGCCACCGTGCTGCAGGCCGAAAAGCTGGTGCTGCTGACCAACACCCCCGGCGTGCTGGACAAGGCGGGCAGCCTGCTGACCGACCTCACTGCGCGCGAGATCGACGCGCTGTTCGCAGACGGCACCATCTCGGGCGGCATGCTGCCCAAGATCAGCGGTGCCCTGGATGCCGCCAAGGCCGGCGTCAACGCCGTGCACATCATCGATGGCCGCGTGCCGCATGCCATGCTGCTGGAAATCCTGACCGACCAGGCCTACGGCACCATGATCCGCAGCCATTGAGGCCCGATGGCGCGGACTTTGCGGTTCGCGTTACCATCGTGCATGGCCCGGGCGTGGTCTGACGGCCTGGGCCGGTTTGCTGCAAGCCGCCTTTGGGCGGCTTTTGTTTTTTAGGTTTGATATGCGTTTGCTTCTTGTGGAAGACGATGTGATGGTGGCCAGCGGCATCAAGCTGGGGCTGTCCGATGCGGGGTATGCCGTGGACTGGGTCGGCAGTGCCGAGCGCGCCCTGGAGGTGCTGGCCCAGGAAGCCTTCGACCTGGCCGTGATCGACATCGGCCTGCCGGGCATCGACGGGCTGGAACTCACACGCCGCCTGCGCAGCAGCGCCGTCGAGAGCTCGGCCATGCCCGTGCTGATCCTGACGGCGCGCGATGCGCTGCAGGACCGCGTGCAGGGCCTGGACCAGGGCGCCGACGACTACATGGTCAAGCCCTTTGAGCTTCCCGAGCTGCTCGCCCGGCTGCGCGCGCTGCTGCGCCGCTCGCAGGCAGCCACATCGGCCGTCCTGAGCTTCGGTCCCATCGAGCTGGACACGGCAGGCCGCCGCGCCGGCGCGCGCCAGCCTGCGCAGGACGACGAGAGCGAGGGAAAACTGCTGCCCATCGACCTGGGCCCACGTGAATGGACCGTGCTGGAATACCTGCTGATCCACGCGCCCAAGCCCGCCAGCAAGGACAAGCTGCTGCAGGCGCTCACGGGCTGGGACCGCGAGATCACGCCCAATGCGGTCGAGGTCTATGTCTCTCGCCTGCGCAGCAAGCTGGAGCCGCATGGCGTGGCACTTCGTTCCATCCGGGGCTTCGGCTATCGGCTGGAACTCTCGCATACCGCCGCCTGATGCGGACATGGCGCATGGTCCCAGGCGCTGACCGCCCATGACGGCCAATCTGCGCCTTCGCCTGCTGGTGCTGCTGGTGGTGCCGCTGACGCTGCTGGCACTGATGGGCGGCTGGTTCGGCTATCGCTCGGCAGACGAAGCCTCCACCCAGCATGACCAGCGCCTGCTGCGCCTGCTGCCTGCGCTGGCCGATTCGGTGCTGGCTCCGTCGATCGCCGAGGGAACGCCGCCTCTGGTGGCGCTGACGCCCGCCATCGAGGACGTCTTGCGCCAGCGCGGCGACGACGTCGGATATGCCATAGGCGACCTGCAGGGCCATGTCGTTGCCGGCGACACCTGGATCCGCTTCGACGTGCCTTCCACGCCGCTGGCCGAGTTCCACAGCCAGGAGCATGACGGCCTGACCTACCGCGTGGCCGTCATGCGCGCCGAGACCTATGGCGCCGGTGAAATGGTGCTGGTGCTGGCCGATGGCGGCGATGTGCGCCAGCAATGGGTGCGCCAGTTGCTGCTGCATGTGCTGCTGCCCAGCGTGCTGCTGATCGCGGGTGCCGGCATCGCCATCTACTGGTCGGTCAGCCGGGCTTTCCGGCCGCTGCTGACCCTGACCCAGGCGGTGGAACGGCGCTCGCCGCGCGACCTCAGTCCCATCTCGGAGCACAGCTCGCCGGCCGAGGTCCGTCCGCTGGTGCGCTCGCTCAATCGCCTGTTTGCACTGGTCAACGCCCAGGCCGAAGGCCAGCGGCGCTTTGTGGCCGATGCGGCCCATCAATTGCGCACGCCGCTGGCGGCCTTGCAGGCCCAGGTCGAGGCCTGGGCGCTGAGCGCGCAGGCTGCCCAGGCCGAGGCGAGGCGCAAGGGCACCGAGGCCCAGGTGGTGCTCAGCGTGACGCAGATCGAGCAGTTGCGCGATGCCACGCGGCGCACTTCGCAGCTGGCACGCCAGTTGCTGGCGCTGTCACGTGCCGACGCCCGCAATGCCGAAGTCCAGCCGCTGCAGAAGGTGGACCTCAAGGACCTGTGCGAAAGCATGCTGGAAATGTTTTTCGACCAGGCCAGCGCCAAGGGGCTGGACTTCGGCCTTGACGTGGCGGCCGCCAGTGTCTGGGGCCACAGCTGGCTGCTGCGCGAACTGGTTTCCAACCTCGTGGACAACGCCATCAAGTACACGCCGCCCGGCGGCAGCGTCACGCTGCGCTGCGGCATGTACCATGGCGCGGCACAGTCTGCGGATGAGCCGCAAGGCTGGGCCTTCCTGGAGATCGAGGACGACGGCCCCGGCGTGCCCGAGGCCGAGCGCTCGCAGATCACGCAGCGCTTTTACCGCGCGCAGGGCGCGGCCGGTGACGGCACCGGGCTGGGATTGGCCATTGCCGAAGAAATCGCCCTGCTGCACCAGGGCACTCTGGCCTTTGGCGCCGCAGCGCAAGGCAAGGGCCTGCTGGTACGCTTGGAGCTTCCATTGCAAATGCCGGCCATGCTCTCGGAAACAATAGCAGCGCAAGCAACAGGCAAGCGATCCTGACGGTTGCGCTCATGGGGACAGCTTTGTGCGGAGTTGCCGCCGAGGGCTGTGAGAGAATTACTTACAAATAGTTGATCTGCTTATGTCCGAGTCTGAAGTCCTGTCGCCTTTATCCGCTCCTGGCGCTGATGTCGTTTCCGACGAAGCCGCCTCCGCTTCCGCCCCTACGCCTGCGCGCAAACGCCCCAAACCCGGGGAGCGGCGCGAGCAGATCCTGCAGGCGCTTGCGGCCATGCTGGAGAAGCCGGGCGCAGAACGCATCACCACGGCAGCGCTGGCAGCCCATCTGGGCGTCAGCGAGGCAGCCCTGTACCGCCACTTCGCCAGCAAGGCCCAGATGTTCGAAGGACTGATCGAGTTCATCGAGCAATCCGTCTTCACGCTGGTGCAGCAGATCGTCGGGCGGGATGTGCCGGAGGAAGAGCGGCCCGCAGTGGACGGAATGCGCCAGGCCAGCCGCGTGATCTCCCTGGTGCTGCAGTTCGGCGAGCGCAACCCCGGCATGGTGCGCGTCATGGTGGGCGATGCCATCGTCTTCGAGCACGAGCGCCTTCAGGCCCGCATGAACCAGTTCTTCGACCGCATCGAATCCACGCTGCGCCAGTGCCTGCGCCCCGCCGCCGGTGCGCTGGGCTCTTCCGCCCCGACGGTCGATGCACAGGTGGCCGCCAGCGTGCTGACATCGTTCGCGCTGGGCCGCCTGCAGCGCTACGCGCGCTCGGGTTTCCGCCGCCTGCCGACCGAGCATCTGGAAGCCAGCCTGGCCTTGATGGTCTGAACATGGCCCAGCGGACCCCAGGGTCCGCTTTGCAGCAAAGCCACCCGCCTGCGCCGGTGGCTTTTTTTGCGACCACGGCCTTGCTTCGTCGCGGTGGCTGTGCTCAGCCCACGAGATTGCGCCGTCGCCTGGCCGGTGCTGTCACGCCCAGCGCCGCAACGATGCGCCCCACCTGGCCTTCCGTAATCCCATGCTCGGCAGCCAGCTGCCGGGCCGTTTTGTCCGTGGCGTAGTCTGCAGCGATGCGCTGGTTGCGCAGTGCCTGCAGTGCACGCGCTGCCCTGGGCAGCTGGAAGTGGGGCAGGCCCCCATACTCACGAGCGAGCTGGAGCAAGGCTGGCACGCCGATGGTGGCTGCATAGGGATGCTCGGGTGTGACCTTGTCCGGCGTGGGAACGTAGATGCGCAGTCCACCCCAGCGCTGCACCAGGGCCATCGTGGGCTGCAGTCCGATCAGGCGCTCGAAGTCCTGCAGCAGGGGCGGAAGCAGATCGCTGCAAGTGCCATGGTGCGGGTCCAAGGCAGCTGCCACGGGCGTGTGCATGCCGATGGTGGGGGGCAGGGCAGCAGGCCGAAAGCCCTGGAAGGCGGGTGCCGGATGGTGTTCGGAATGCATTTTGGCTGTACGCTCTTGGTTCAAAAGGAAACGGTTCAATTTGAACCATATTCTTGGTCCATAACGAACCACTGTCAAGATTCGCCATGCCTGCAAAACCTGTGACTGATGCGCTTACATCCAACGTTGATGAGGTACTGGCGCGCATGGCTGAAGCCTTGGGACCAGACTGGATGGCGGGCATGGAGGTGCAGCCTGAAACGGTGCGGACCTGGCGCAAGCGCGGGGAAGTGCCAGCACGGCAACTGCTGCGGGCCTCGCAGCGAGCGGGCCGGCCGCTGGAGTATTTCAACGGCACGGGCGCAGCGAAGCCTGGGGCTCGGCATGGTGGGGCGGCCGAGGACGAGTTCACGCAGATCGAGATGCTCGATGCGCACGTCAGCGCAGGGCATGGGGCCGTCAATGGCCCCGACGAGGTGATAGGCCGCTTCGCCTTCCGTTCGTCCTGGCTGCAGTCCAAGGGACTGGGCAGGCACAACGCCAAGATCGTGCGTGCCCGTGGAAGATCCATGGCGGACCGCATCAACGATGGCGACATCCTGCTGGTCAACACCTCGGTCGATACGCTGACCCAGGATGGTGTCTATGTGATCGAGCTGGAGGGTGAGAACTACGTCAAGCTGCTGGAGCGCGACTTCAGCACGGGCGGTGTGCGCATCGTCAGCTACAACCCCGCCTATCCGCCCCAGGTTCTGGAAGGCGAAGCGGCCAACCGGCTGCGCATCTGCGGCCGGGTCCTCTGGCACGGCGGAGAACTTTAGCCCCCGGGCCGCGCCTCCCAGCATCGCTCCAAAGACTTTGCCGCAGGCCTGAGGCCAGCCTGCGCGCTTCCGTCTTCTCCCAGCCTTTCTCGTCCTCCTCTTTCGTGCATCCGTGCCTGCCCGAGCGGCAGGACGTTTGCGCTTGCCTGGCCGTTGGGATGTGTCGGGCCAAGGCACATGTGCCTGGCATCCAGATCCGCTGCGCCTGAGAAGGCGCGCGCCTGTGGACTCTGAAACCGGGCCTGCATATGCAGGCCTTATTCATTTTTGCCTGCCTCGGCACAGTCACTCCATCGCAACGACGCATCGTTTTCTGCGTCCCCCAACGGAGTGACCCATGTACGCCATCGCACAACTGTTCCTGCTCTTTGCCGCTCATCTGCGGCCCATCGTGGCCGAGGCTGCGGCGAGCGTGACGGCGGCCTTTCCGGTGCTGCGCTCATGAATGCACTGGCCCAGCATCGCAACGCCATCGTGTCCGTGCTGGCCTCGGTGCCGCAGATCGGCGTTGTGCAGGACCGCGAACGCCATGCCGCCAGCGATGCCGAGCTGGCCGCCCTGTTCACGTACACGCCGCCTACAGCAGGCACGGCCCATGTCCGCGGTTGGTGGCTGCGCAGAAGCAGCACGGCCGAGCACGGCAGCAGCACGGCCCGCACGGTGAGCGTGCACCAATGGACGCTGCATGGCTACCTGGCCATCGCCGACACCCAGGCCAGCGAGCTGCTGCTTGACGACCTGGTCGAGCAGTTCCGCGCCCTGGTGCGAGCCGATCCGACCCTGGGCGGCGCGTGCCAGCCCGGTCCCCTGGCAGGCAGCGACGACAGCACCGATGGCGTGCAGGTCGTGCGAGCCGAGCCTGTGGATTTCGCGGGAGTGCGTTGCCACTCCGTTGTCCTGCAACTCAGAACCTGGAGCTACCTGTGACCTGCACACCACCGAACCGGGCCTAGACCGGATACCCGCAACTTTCCCGCAACCCCTGTGGTCCGCAGCGCTGGAGAACGGCGCCCAAGGCCGCGAAACCTCTCCTCATCTCTTCAAAGGATTTTCCAAATGGCAGCAAAGATCATGCGCAAGATGGCCCTCCTGGCCCTGGTTGAAACCGTTGTCGGCACGGCCGTCGTGCCGCTGGCGGCCAATGCCATGCTGGTCAGCGACGTGACCCTCACCCCCATCGAGGGCGATGTGGTCGAGCGCAACAACATCCGTCCCTTCTTCGGCTCCAGCGGCAGCACCCTGGTCACCGAATACCAGAAGGTGGCGTTCTCCGTGGAATTCGCGGGTGTGGCCGCAGCGGGTGAGCGTCCCGGCGTGACCGACCTGTTGCGTGCGTGCGCCGCCAGCGCCAGCACCGAGACTGGCGTGAAGACAGTCTTCTCTCCCGTGACCGACGGCATCCAGAGCGTGACCATCTACGGCAACGTGGACGGCACCCTCTACAAGATGCATGGTGCACGCGGCGAGGTGGAATTCAGCACCGATGCCAAGGCCATTCCCAAGTGGAAGTTCGAGTTCACGGGCTCCTTTGTCCCCGCAGTGGATGAGGCCCTGCCGGCAGTGGACTACAGCGACTTCGTCGCTCCCCTGGGCGTCAACAAGACCAACACCCAACTGACCCTCGACGGCCTGGCGGTGGCCTGCAGCGCCTTCAGCTTCAAGTGCGGCAACCAGGTGGTCAAGCGCGACCTGATGAACGTGGACACCGTGGAAATCACGGACCGCAAGTCCACGGGCAGCGTCACCTTCGAGAACACCAGCGTGGCCACCAAGGACTGGATCGGCCTGGCGCGTGCCAGCGCCATCGTGCCCGTCACGCTCAAGCATGGCCCGGGCGCCACCAACACCGTCAGTTTCAAGAGCGCGCGCGCCCAGATCGGCAAGCCGACCTACAGCGACAGCGATGGCGTGCAGATGATCACCATCCCCCTGTCGTTCATTCCCTCCGACGCGGGCAACGACGAATGGTCCATCGAGATCTGACGCCTCACCTCCCTGCCTGACAACTACACATCCAAGGATCACCATGGCCGTCAAGATTTCCGGGCTCAAGTCCACCATCTCCGTTCCCGCAACGCTGTACCTGCCCGTCGATGAGGGCAGGTTCGGAGCCCATCACTTTGCCGTCGTGTTCAAGCGCCTGGGCAAGGCGCGGCGTGACGAGATCAATGAACTCATCGTCGTCGGCAAGCCCGCCACGCAGCCCGATGGCTCGCAGGAGGTACGGCGCATGACCATCCCTGAGCTGCTCGACGAAGTGGTTGTGGGCTGGGAGGGGATGCTGGGCGACGAAGGAACACCCGTGCCCTACAGCCGCGACGAGCGCCTGGCGGCCGAGGAGGCCTACCCGGGACTGGAGCAGGCCATGGCCGTGGCCTGGTTCGACGGACTCAACGTGCACCAGCGGGATGCCGCCACAAAAAACTCCGTGGCGCTGTCCGGCATCACCTCGGCCTCGACGGCGCAGACCGCTATCTCGTAGACGACGAGCTGCGCGCCCAGTGCGCGCAGATGGGGATCGACCCCGACCGGATGGTGCCCGGCGATCTGCAACGGCAGCACCCCGAGGACTACGAACTGTGGCCGGAGCATGCGATGGCCTGGAGCGTGTACCTCGGCTGCTCCACCCAGTGGCGCAGGACGGCCACGCCCTGGGGCCAGTGGCACTGGGACGGGCTGGACTACGCCGGGGCCGAGATCGTGATGCGCCGCTACGCGGTGCCCGCCGCGCAGCGCGGCGAGGTCTTCGCGCAATTGCAGGTACTGGAGGCGCAGGCGCTGCGCCAGCTCAACCGGGGCTGAGGCATAGGGGCCTCGGCTCCGGCCTTTCAAGACAAACACAAGCGGTCAAGCATACCGAACAGAGATCAGCATGAGTACAGCGGTCAAAAGCATAGGCATCGCCCAGACGCCCAGCCTGAGCGAGCTGCGTGCGCAGAATGCCCAGTTCTCCCAGGAGCTCGACAAACTCCACGGCAAGCTGCAGCAGGCGTATGCCGGCATGTCGCAGTTCGCAGGTGCCTCAACGGATACGGGACTTGTGTCGGCGCGTGCCAGCGTCGATGTCGAGAGCCTGTCCACTTCCATGGGCAAGATTGCAGGCCGCGCCAATGCCCTGCTGGAGGTGGCGGGTTCGGCGGCCAAGGTGGGAGAGGCGCTCTACACGGCCAGTGCCCAGACAGAGAATCTGCGTACGCGGCTGGACCTTGCCACCGGCGGCAAGGGCGCGCAGGAACTGGCCTATGTCACGGCCCTGGCCGATCGGCTGGGCCTGCAGCTCAATGCCACCGGCCAGGCCTACGCCGACTTCGCCACCAAGGCGCGTGGTACGGCGCTGGAAGGCGCGCAGGTGCAGAGCATCTTCACGGGGATTGCCTCGGCCAACGCGGCCATGGGCCTTTCCGTGGAGCAGGGCAATGCCTCGTTGGCAGCCGTACTCGACCTGATGGGCAAGGGGACGATAGGCGCGTCGGACTTCAGCGAGAAACTGGGACATATCCCGGATGCGGCGCTGGTCGGCGCTCAGGCCCTGGGTGTGACACAGGAGCGGTTCTCCCAGATGCTGCAGACCGGCGAGGTCGTGACGCAGGACTTTCTGCCCCGTTTCTCGCAGGCGCTGCAAAGCTCCCTGGGAGAGGGGACGGACAAGGCGGCGGACAGGCTGGATGCCGGCACCCAACGCATGGCCAACGCCTGGGACAAGCTCAAGTCCGCCGTGGGAGATTCCGGCATCAGCCAGATGATCTCCTTTGGCATGAATGCAGCGGCCAACGACATGAACGCCTTTTCGGAGTCCATGTCGCGCGCGCGTGACAACGGGTCGGGCTTCCTGGGCCAGATCAGCAGCGGCCTGGGCAACATAGCCGGGCGCGCGGTGGGCTTGCAATACATCAGCACGGCCTTCCAGTCGAATGCGGAAAAGGCAGCCTATCTGGCCAAGGAGCTTCCGCGCGCCAGGGCTGAACTGGAGATGCTGCAGGCCAAGGGGGCAGCGACATCGCGCAATGTGTGGGTGCGCACGGCCCATGACGATGCCCAGCGCCTGGTCGAAAAATTGCAGCAGGTGCAGCGCGAATTGATGGCGGCACAGGGTCAGCGCAATGCAGGCGGCGGCCGCGGGTTCATCAATCCGCCGCTGGTGGGACAGCCACAGCCACAGCCGCAGGAGCAAAGCAAGAAAACCGATGCGCCTGCGCAGAAGAAAGAGCCGCCTGCGGTACCCCGCACCGTCAGCTACGCGCCACCGGCCGTGCCAGCCAGAACGCAGCAGGACAATGAGGAGCTCAAGCGCGATCAGGAACTGCAGAAAAGGCAGCAGGAGGTGGCGCAACTCGTCAAGGAGCACCAGACCAAGGCCGGACTGGCCGAAAAGAACCTGGACCTCGCCCGGCAGGAGACCCTCGCGATCGGTCTGACTGGCGATGCGTTGGGACAGCTGCGGCAGGAGCAGGTCGAAAAGACCATCGCGGAACTGCAAGACAACGCAGCCAAGCAAGAGAGCGTCCGATGCTCGAAGGACGTCGCCGAGGCCGTGGGCAAAGAGGCCGATGCCACGCGCGAACTCGCCAGGGTCAAGGGCTACAACGACTCGGCACGCATGGTGGCCGAGTATGCGCAAAGCGTGAAGGAGGCCAACGAGGCGACCCAGTTCGAGCAGTCCCTGGCCGCCATGTCTCAGCGCGATCGGGAGATCGCCCTGGCGCAGTACAGGATCGAGATTGATCTCCAGAAAAAGCTGCAGGACATCGCGGCCAAGAATCCCACGGACGCCGCAGCTGCCCAGAAGCTCAAGGAAGACGCCACGGCCGCTGCGAACCAGGCCAAGACCAATGTCGCCGAGCGCACCCGCATGCAGGAAACCCAGAAGTCCGTTGACCAGATGGACGAGATGTTCCGCAAGGGCTTCACGGACATGCTGGCCAACGGTACGGAAGGCTGGCGCACGTTCACCAAGAACCTGAGCGCGACGTTCAAGGCCACGGTGGCCGATGAGATGTACAAGGCGTTTGCACGGCCATTCCTTGTTCCTGTGATTGCTCAGTTGCAAGGATTCATCGGCAACCTCTTCGGTAAAACAGGGGCTCCGGGAACTTCTGGACCTGGTGGCTTGACAGATGCGGGCTTGGGGGGGGGACTGACGGACTGGTCAACCTGGGGTAGCTCAGCTCAAGAGTTCCTCAGTGATTCTGCGTTCAAGCTCGTCGTGAACGGTTGGGACAAGGCCGGTGGAGCGATGCTTGACCTGAGCCGGACCGTGGGGAGGTTTGACTCTTGGTTGAAAGACATCCCTGGATTTAAAGGTGGGCTGGGGTCTGCCGCAGGCTATTTGGGAAGTCTCTATAGCCTGTCTCAGGGGCAATATGGCGCAGCTGTCGGCCAAGCCGTGGGGACGTGGATTCTTCCCGGAATCGGAACGATGGTCGGCAGCTTCCTGGGCGGAGCCCTGGACAAGGCCTTCGGCTCCCGCGGCCCCAACCACGCTGGCGCCGCCTACAGCACCGCTGGCGTCGGCAACGACAGGGCCGCCGAACAGCTGTTCGGCCGTGCGGCCGGAGACTGGTATGACGATCTGACGCAGCGCCACAGCGATGCCGTCGAAAAGCAGCTCAAGACCAGCCTGGACGGCCTGGCCTCGGTCTATGGGTCTCTCAGCAAATACGCGACGGGTAGCGCGCGCGGCATCGACCTGGTCGGCGGCTTTGCCGTCAACGGCCGGTACAGCGACGAGGACGCCTACGGCTACGCCAAGATCATCGACAAGACGACCGGCATGATCCTGGCCGGCTTCGAGAACCGCTCGCTGGGCAACAACCCGGACGAGGCCTACAAGGCCTTCCTGGGCCAGACCGGTTCCCTGCTGGTGTCCGAACTCAAGAAGGCGGACCTGCCCAGCTGGATGCGCACCACGCTGGACTCGCTGGGCGAAGCACCCAATGTCGAGGCGTTGCAGGCCGCCTTCCAGACCATCGACCTGATCGGCCGCTCCTTCGAGGAACTGGGCAAGAAGATCACGGGCTTTGCCGACCTGACCGACCTGGCCTTCGAGTCCCTGATCAAGGCTTCGGGCGGCATCGAGACGCTGAACGCCAACGCCGGCAGCTTCTACCAGAATTTCTATAGCGAGGACGAGCGCAAGACCATCGCCAAGCGCGAGATGGGCAGCAAGCTCAAGGACTTGGGCGTGGACATCGACCTGGATGCCGACGACGCCCAGGCCCGGTTCCGCAAGCTGGTGGAGGACAAGCTCAAGGCAGCCAACTCCGAGGAGGCGAATGCCAAGGTATTGAAGGACGCCATCTCCAAGGTCCAGGGCACGCAAGGCCTCAAGGACATGGCCAAGACTGGCGCCTTCAAGGACTGGGCCAGCTCTACTCTGGGAGAAGGTTCGGGCGATATCGGGAAACTCGCGGCCGATCTCGAGAACCTGGCAAACACCAGCACGTCGCTGGCCGACTTCACTGCCGGTATGGACAAGCTGATCGGCAATATCGGCGGCACCGGCAAATCTTCGGCCGAGACCGCTGCCGAGCTGCTCAAGCTCAACGACACGTTCAAGGCCGTTACCAAGACATCCGAGGATGCTGCGGCGGCTTCGGCCAAACAGGCGGAGGAAGCCAAGCGCAAGCAGGAGGAGCAGGCGCAGGAGGCGAAGAAGAACGAGGCCGATACGGATGCGGCGTGGAGCCTGCTGCAGCGTTCCGTCGATGCGGAGCGCTCGGCCATACAGGCACGCGTCGATGTCGCGCAGGAGCGCGTGGATACCGAGCGCGCCCTCATGGACACCTTGCGCGGGCATGTCGTCGAACTGCGCGGCCAGATCGAGAGCACCCAGGCCATGGCCTTGGCCAGAGCCAACGAGGTCATTGACCAGGCACTGGCTGCGTACCGGCGCACGGGCTATCTGCCCGAATCGGCTGACATCGGCGAGGCCGTCTCGGTTGCGCGCGGCGGTATTTCCTCGGGCAACTTCCGCTCGCGCCTGGACTATGAGGCCGCGCAGTTGATCCTGGCCAACAAGCTCGAAGTACTGCATGACGCGGCAGGCGAGCAGCTGTCTGCCGATGAATTGATTCTGGAGCAGGAAAAAAGCCAGGTCGATGCGTTGGAGCGGCTGCTCAAGACCGAGAAGGAGGCGCTGGACATAGCGCGTGGCATCGACACGCGGCTGCTGTCGTCCGATCTCGCATGGGCGGAATTCCGCGCGGCACTGCTCAAGGAAGGAGCTGGTACCGGAGGTGGTGCTGGTTCTGGCGGAAGCGGTTCCGGTGGCGGCAGCGGGGGCGCGGAACTTGGTCCGGGGCCAGGTCCTGGGGGTGGAGGTGGCAGCTCCACCGTGTATAGCAAGTACAAGATGCCTATTGCCGTGCTCGGTGATGGCTTCGCGATCTACGACTACGAAACGGATCCCGAGCGAGCCAAGAAGCTCGATGCGCTCTCGCCAACCTTCCATAAGTACGACGGCACCGGAGACCTGGTGGGACTGGCCAATGACATCAAGGCCCAGGGGGGCACGGCGCTGGATCTTGCCTATCTGTATGGCTACTCGGAGCGCGACGTGCTGGCGGCGTTGGACCAGTTCGGCATTCCGCGCTTCGCCTCGGGTGGCGAGCACTTCGGCGGCCTGCGCCTGGTCGGGGAAAACGGCCCCGAGCTCGAGTTCACCGGACCTTCACGGATCCACAGCGCCCAGCAGACGCGGCGCCTGCTGGAGGGAATGCAGGGCGGCGACCTGCACAGGGCCCTCGAGTCCCTGCAGCGTCTGACCTATGACCTGGGGCGCCAGCAGATCGTGCTGCTGCAAAGCCTCGAAAAGATGGCTCGCAAGAGCGACGCCATCGGCGTCAAGCAAAGGGAGACCGCATGAACGATGAATTCACACGCGGCATGGGATTTGTGCCGCCCCTGCCTATCACGTTGGACAACATGAGCACGAACGTCGCCGCAAGCGGCCTGCAGCCCTGGTCCGCCAGCAAGGCCTATGCGCTCAACGACGAGATCATCGACGCCTCGCGCGTGATCTGGCGCAGCATGGCCGGCAGCAATACCGGCAATGACCCCGCCAGTTCGGAAGGCAAGTGGCAAAGGCGCGGTGTGGAAAACCGGCTGCGCATGTTCGATGCCAGCCTGGGCTCGTACACCGAGGCCGATGACCTTATCGAGGTCACCATCAAGCCCGGCCGCGTGGTCACGGACATCGAGCTGCTGGGCCTGCAGGCGCACACGGTCGAGGTGGTGATGACCGACCCCGTGGCCGGCGAGGTGTTCCACAGCGGGCAGCGCCTGGTGCTGCGCCCTTCGGGCAATTCGCACTGGGGCTACTTCTTCAACCCCATAGAGCGCGAACGCAAGCTGTCCATCTCGGGACTGCCGGCCTACACGCAGGCCAGCATCACGATACGCATCGCCAACCTGGGGGCCAAGGCGCGCTGCGCCGAAGTCGTCATCGGCCGTGCCGTCTGGCTGGGCAACACGCAGTGGCGGCCCTCGGTCAGCTTCGACGACTGGAGCCTCAAGAAGCGCGACGACTGGGGCGGCTGGATGGCCGAGCCCGGCGCCTACAGCGACCGCTTGAAGCTGCAGGTCCTCGTTCACGGCACGCAGTACGAGCGCGTGCGCAACGAAATCCTGGCGTATCGCGCCAGACCGGTCGTCTGGATAGGTGCGCGCGGCTACGGCGTGCTCACCACCTACGGCTACATCACGGGCTTCGACCAGGTTCTGGTGGCCCATGGCTTCTCCGATTGCAACCTAACCATTGAAGGACTGGAAGACGATGAACTTCACACCCCCACCTAGTGCACCCGAGGAATCGGTGGCGATCCCGAATCGTCGCACGGACCCGCAGGACGTCTTCGACGTCAAGACGGATGTCTATCTGAACTGGCTGACGGGCTTTCGTAACTGGACGGCGGGCCTGGTGACTTGGCTCACGACGTTTCTGACGGAAATGGCCCAGGCCATGCTGACGGTCGAGGGCAACAAGAACGCTGCGCAGGCCGCCGCCTCCGCCGCCGCGACCAGCGCCCAGAACGCTGCCATTGTCGCCGGTGCCTCCCGATGGGCGCCGGGCAGCTACGCCCAGGGCGACGCCGTGTGGTCGCCCCAGTCGCTGCTGACCTATCGGCGCGTACCAGCCGGCACCACGGCCAGCGCGCTCGACCCGGCCCAGGATCCCGCGGGCTGGCGGCTGTCCGGTTCACCGCAGTCCATGCCGCAGCAGGAGCTGACAACGGCAGGGCCCCATCACCTGATCGTCGGCATGCACTACATCGTCCTGCACCCGCAGTGCGAATGCCTGATGCCGGCCGGGTCCGCGCCGCAGGAGCAACTGCGCGTCACCAACCGCTCCGGTGCGCTGACGCCCGTGCTCAGGCGCAACGGAGGCAAGTTTTCCGGAATCGAGGACGACCTGGCGCTGGACTCGCGCTATGCCGACCGCGTATTTACTCAAACCGCAACCCTTGGGTGGATCTGATGCTTTCCTTCAACAATATCTATGGCCAACCTGCCGCGCTGATGCGCCGGCGTATCTGGAGCGGGGAGGAGCGAAAGGTACCAAGTGTGTCCATGTTGACAGCCAACGCCTTTCGGCCCCTTGGTGCAACATCGCCTCCCAACATCGTCCCTGATCACGGTGTAAACAATGGTCGAGTCAACTTCCTGGTGGTTGGTGACAAGGTCTACACCTCGGCTGACCTCAGGACCATGGTGCTGCGCTTCACCCATACCGGCAGCGGACGCTGGCCTGCGATTTACTCGATTGCTGAGCGCGGCGGCAATGTCGTGATTGCATGCGGCAGCGGCGTTCCCTCCTCAAGTGCCACGCAATACGAGTCGTATGTCAGTGTCAACGATGGTCTGACATTCACGTCTTCGCCTCTGGGGGCGGTCCGACGGGTCATGTGTGCTGGCGGGTTTTTCTACGGCTTTCCTGAGTTTCGTGGGCTGAGTCGTTGCGAAACTGGAACAAGCGCCAGCGTAAGCCTGGTGATGCCCGTGGACACTTCCTGGCAATCCGTGGTCTACAACGGGGAGCGGTACTTGACCATTTCCTCCGATGGCACCGTACTGGCAACATCGGTCGATGGACTGAATTTTTCCGTATCGACTACGTTCGCTGCCTTCAAGCTCAGTGCGGACATCCAGCCCCAGAATGCCTTTGCAGTAGGGCGCAGATTCGTGCTGGTTGAAGTGCGGGGCAATACGGTCAGGTCCATCGTGACAGAAGACGGTGCGAGTTTTTCCGTGCAATCGTGGCAGGTTTTTGATGGAGAGAACGGAGAGCGTTGTCTCGGTGTCCCGCAGTATGCGGTGATGGCTGACGGTTGTGCCTATTTGAAGATGTATACGGTCGATTGGGCTCAAATCCGTCGAGTCCGGTTGATTGTGTCGGCGGATGGGATCACTTGGCGGGCATTTCCCCCACTTGCCGGGAGTAATGTGTCAGGGGATAGCACCTCAGCAGGGAAAGCCATGTTTGGCCTGGGGCCCGGCAAGGGCCTGTATGTAGCGCAGGGGCTGGACTCCGTCGTACATGTTTCGGAGACCCTTAACGACCGCGACTTCTATTACGAACTGGGTGCCGCATGAACTACGAATTCAACCTCTGGGGCTGGTACGCAGGCATGTCCACCATGCCCGGCTCGCGCACGACGACACTGCCACCCGACAACATGCAGACGCACGAGACAGCGGGCCGCCCGCGCAGCAACTTCACGGGCCTGGCCTGGGTCGAACTGCCTTATGAGGCCCCGCCCGAGCCGGTGCCCGAACCCGCGATGCCGGAGATCGTCATCACCGGCATCGCGGCCGACAAGGAGGACTTTGTACATACTCCCGACTTCACCGATGCGACGGTGCCGGTGGGCGCCACGCTGGCCCTCTCTGCCGAGCTGCGGGCAGGCGCGCAGGTGTTGGCCAAGGATGACAGCTTTCGACTGCCCATCCGGTCGCGCGATGGCCGCGAGCGCGTGGTGCTGGCCTCCATGGTCCAGGGCGTTCTGCGCTTCTCGGTCCACTTCGAGGACAGCCGGGTTTGGGAAGTGACCGAGGCCGCTATCAATGCCGACCTGCCGCCTGGGAGGCGCATGCGCTTCAAGGGCATCAGGGTCTTTGCCGTGGAGGCATGACCGGGCCGCAAGGCGTGCACGCAAGCCGGCAATTGCCGGCTTTTTTGCATTTGTCTTCGAGTGCCATCATGATTGGATGAATCGGGCCGCGGTACGCAAAATAAATTCAGAGATGCCCGATTCTGGGTAAATCTCATTTAAATTTACGGTCTCTTACAGTTGTAATTGCCTGTGTCGTTGCCCCAAAATGTCCAGATCATCCATTGATTCACTCCCTTCGTTTCCTGAATTGCTGCGTGTCTCAGCACTGGCGTCGGCCAGCCTGTTTGTCATGGGCATGGCGCTTCCCAACGCATGGGCAGGTGGCGCAGGAGGCGGGGGTGGCGTGGGAATCATGGACATCAGCGGGGGTGGAGGCAGTGGACACGGAGGCGGCGCTGGCGGAAATGGCGTCGGCAGTTCCGGAGGCTCCGGCCCCGGTGCCGGAGGGCAGGGCAATGCCGGTGGGTTGGGCGCAATGTCCACCCTGGATGGACTGGGTGCTCCCGCATCGCTTTGGGGTGCGGCCGGTGGTCTGGATCTGTCGCACGTGCGTGCCCCCGGGGGCATGAACTCCGCTGGTGGCGACGCAGATTTTGGCAACTTCGCCGGTGGGGGAGGTGGCGGCGGGGCTGACGCCAGCATGTGTGCCGGTGGCGCGGTCGCCTCGGCTGCCGGCTACGCGGGAGGTGCAGGCGGCGCCGTGGGAATGTCTTCCGGCGGTGGCGGTGGCGGTGGTGGCGGAGCTGGCGTGGTCATTCGATCCAATGGGGCGCGCTGCACCATCGGAGTCGCCACGGGAGGCCGTGGAGGTGACAGTGGTACGGCCGGAGGCGGTGGTGGCGGTGGATCCGGTCTTTACGTCATCGGCAATGCCAATGTCATCACCATCGCGTCGGCATCCGGCGGCGATGGAGGCGATAGCGTGGGCGTGCCGGGTGGCGGATTCGGCGGAGTGGGCGGTGATGGAATACGTGTGGAAGGGTCCGGCAATACAGTGACTGTCACTTCTACCGTGACCGCGGGCCAGGGCGGAACTCCTTTGGCTGCTGGCAGCGCTGGCAATGGCTCCTCCATCCAGCTCAAGGGAGCCAACAATACCTTGGTGCTGCAAGGGGCTGCGATCGCGGCGGACATTCGCCTGACGACCGCGGGCAGTCGCTTCAAGGGAACAGCTTCCATCAATGGCGCTCTGGTGCTCAATGGGACACTGGCACCCGGTCATTCGATCGGGACAGTCAGTGCAGCCTTTCTGGATATGCGTGCCGGCATCTATGAGGCGGAGATCAATGCAGGCACTGGCGCCGCCGATCTGATTCAAGTCACGGGCCCGGGTGCGGCACCATCAAACAAGGCGGCATGGGTCGACGGGGCCGCCCTCAATGTGAGCAATCTTGGCGGTACGTTGTCTGCCGGCCAAAGCTATACGCTGCTCGATGCAGGAGCCGGAGGTGTCGATGGGTTGTTCACGCTGGGGGCGCTGCCCGCAGGGGCAACTGGCCATCTCGTGCAGGATGGAACGACGGTTGTGCTGCAGATCACCGCATTTGTTGCACCACCATCGCCCTCGGCGGCAGCCAGTGTTCCCGTGCTGTCGCCTTGGGGCTTGGCACTGCTGAGCATCGCGGTGGCTGGGGGGGCGTTCAGGCTGCGCCGTCGTGAAGGCACAGGGGTGAACACCTGAACCAGGGCTGAGATCACGACCCGGAAAGGCGTGGGTTCGAGAGGGATTTGTGTCTTGCGCAAGCCGGTTGATGCCGGCTTTTTTCATGCGCGAGCCTCTGCGTGCTCGCCCACAAGCTAGGTGTTTTCCCCCGCATGTCTTCGCCGCGACAAGCTTTCCATGCAAAATAGCACGAACGTTCGTTTTAACAAGAATTTCGCATGTCCAGCGTTTCCGCCCCACGCCGCATCACCCGTTTGACCGCTGACGCCACAGCCGATCCCAAGGCGGGCTCTTCCGTGCACGAAGCCGCAGCGCCCGCGCCGCGCCGCGCGCTGCACAAGGGGCAGCAGACCAAGGCCACCATTGTGGAGGCTGCCCTCAACCTGGCCACGCACATCGGGCTTGAGGGCCTGTCCATCGGCGCTCTGGCCGAGCTGACGGGCATGAGCAAGTCGGGCGTGTTCGCGCATTTTGGCTCGCGCGAGGAGCTGCAGATTTCCGTGGTGCATGAGTACCACGACCGTTTCGAGCAGGAAGTGTTCTTTCCCGCGCTTCAGGCGCCGCGCGGCGTGGCGCGTCTGCGGGCGCTGTTCGACAACTGGATGAAGCGCACGTCGATCGAGCTGGACTCGGGCTGCATCTATATCAGCGGCGCCGTGGAGTTCGACGACCGCACGGGGCCGGTGCGCGATGCGCTGACGGCCTCGGTCCAGACCTGGCACGCGGCCATGCGCCGCACCATCGTGCAGTGCCGCGAGAGCGGCGATCTGCGTGCCGATCTGGATGAGAACCAGCTGCTGTTCGAGATCCACGGCCTGATCCTGGCCCTGCATTACGAGGCGCGCTTTTTGCGCAACGAAGGCTCCATGCAGCGCGCCATCGACGGCTTCGAGAGCATTCTGGCGCGCTACGCCGGCCCGGCCTGATTTTTTCGCTTCCACCGTTTTCACCGCATCCACCGCAAACCCCGCCATCACAGGAGAAGACAAATGCCCAGCTACAACCCGCCCCTGCGCGACATGCAATTCCTCATGCACGAGGTGTTCAAGGTCACGGACGACTACCAGCAGATGACGGCGCATGCCGAGGTCGATGCCGACACCATCAATGCCGTGCTCGAAGAGGCGGGCAAGTTTGCGGCCAATGTGACGTTTCCGCTGAACATCAGCGGCGATGCAGAGGGCTGCGTGCTGAACAAGGAAACCCATGAGGTCACCACGCCCAAGGGCTTCAAGGAGGCCTACCAGAAGTATGTGGAAGGCGGCTGGCCTTCGCTGTCCTGCGACACGGCCTACGGCGGCCAGGGCCTGCCCTTTGCGGTGAACTCGGCGGTGTATGAGATGCTCAACAGCGCCAACCAGGCCTGGACCATGTACCCGGGCCTGTCGCACGGCGCCTATGAAGCCCTGCATGTGCACGGCACGGAAGAGCAAAAGAAGCTGTACCTGCCCAAGCTGACCAGCGGCGAGTGGACCGGCACCATGTGCCTGACCGAGCCCCATTGCGGCACCGACCTGGGCCTGCTGCGCACAAAGGCCGAGCCCGTGGCCGGCGCGCCCGAGGGCACCTACAAGATCACCGGCAACAAGATCTTCATCAGCGCGGGCGAGCACGACTTCACCGACAACATCGTCCACCTGGTGCTGGCCCGCCTGCCCGATGCGCCGGTCGGCTCCAAGGGCATCAGCCTGTTCGTGGTGCCCAAGTTCGTGGTCAAGGCCGATGGTTCGCTGGGCGAGCGCAACCCCATCTTCTGCGGCGCGCTGGAGCACAAGATGGGCATCCATGGCAATGCCACGGCACAGATCAATATCGACGGCGCTATCGGCACCCTGGTGGGCCAGCCGAACAAGGGCCTGCAGGCCATGTTCGTGATGATGAATGCCGCCCGCCTGGGCGTGGGTAACCAGTCGCTGGGCCTGACCGAGGTGGCCTACCAGAACGCCCTGGCCTATGCCAAGGACCGCCTGCAGATGCGCAGCCTGTCGGGCACCAAGGCCAAGGACAAGCCGGCCGACCCCATCATCGTCCACCCCGATGTGCGCCGCATGCTGCTGACGGCCAAGGCCTATGCCGAGGGTGGCCGTGCACTGGTCACCTACTGCGCCTTCCTGATCGACAAGGAGTTCAACCACCCCGACGAAAAGGTGCGCAAGGACAGCGCCGAGCTGGTGGCGCTGCTGACGCCCATCGTCAAGGCCTTCATCACCGACAACGGCTGGACGGCCACCACCATGAGCCAGCAGGTCTATGGCGGCCATGGCTTCATCACCGAATGGGGCATGGAGCAGTTCGTGCGCGATGCGCGCATCAACATGATCTATGAAGGCACGAACGGCATCCAGGCGCTGGACCTGCTGGGCCGCAAGGTGCTGGGCAACCAGGGCGCATCGCTCAAGAAGTTCGGCAAGCTGGTGGCGCAGCTGGTGGAGGAAGAGGGCGTCAACGAGAAGATGGCCGAGTTCATCAACCCCATCGCCTACCTGGGCGACCAGATGACCAAGTTCACCACCGAGATCGGCTTCAAGGGCATGCAAAACCCCGACGAGGTGGGTGCCGCGTCCGTGGACTACCTGCGTGTGGCGGGCCACCTGGTGTTCGGCTACTTTTTCGCCCGCATGGCCCAGGTGGCATTGCGCGAAATCGCCAAGGGCAACACCGACCCGTTCTACCAGGCCAAGCTGCAGACCGCGCGTTTCTACTTCGCCAAGCTGCTGCCCGAGACCGCCACGCTGATGCGCACGGCCCGCGCGGGCAGTAAGTCCCTGATGGACACGGACGCAGCGCTGGCCTGAACGGCTTCACTCCAACATGGGAGCGCGGGCTGTGCGCATCAGCGTGGCCTGCGCGCCTTTCTAGGCGAAAGGGGTTTGAAATGAAGGCATATCAAGCACTGGCAGCAATGGTCCTGGGCCTCACGGCTGCCGCAGCGCAGGCGCAGATGACGCCCGTGGGCCTGTGGAAGAGCGTGGACGACAAGAGCGGCGAAGCCAAGTCCGAGATCCGCGTGGCCGAGAACGACGGCGTGGTCACGGGCCGCATCGAGCAGATCCTGCGCAAGGGCGCCGATCCGGCCGCCACCTGCACCGAATGCTCGGACGACCGCAAGGGCCAGCCGCTCAAGGGGTTGGAGATCATCCGCGGCGCCAAGAAGGCCGAGGGCAAGGACGTCTGGGAAGGCGGCAAGATCCTCGACCCCGAAAACGGCAAGACCTACACGCTGCGCCTGACGCCCATCGAGGGCGGCGCCAAGCTCGAGGTGCGCGGCTCCATCGGCCCCTTCGGCCGCACCCAGACCTGGGTGCGAGTGCAGTAACCATTCCGGAGGGCGGCCGCAGCGGCCTCCTTCCTCCCACTTGTGGAACATCCATGTCCCGATTCAATGTGAAGAAAGTCGCCGTGCTCGGCGCTGGCGTGATGGGAGCGCAGATCGCCGCCCATCTGGTCAATGTCAAGGTGCCCGTGGTGCTGTTCGACCTGCCTGCCAAGGAAGGCCCGAAAAGCGGCATCGCCGAGCGCGCCATCGCCAACCTCAAGAAGCTCAAGCCTTCGCCCATCGGCGTGGCCGAGGACGCGGACCTGATCCAGCCCGCCAACTACGAGGAGCACCTCAAGCTGCTCAAGGGCTGCGACCTGATCATCGAGGCCATTGCCGAGCGCATGGACTGGAAGCTCGATCTGTACACCAAGATCGCGCCCCATGTGGCCAAGCACGCCATTGTGGCGTCCAACACCTCGGGCCTGTCCATCACCAAGCTGTCCGAGGCGCTGCCCGACGCGATCAAGCCGCGCTTTTGCGGCATCCACTTCTTCAACCCTCCGCGCTACATGCCGCTGGTGGAGCTGATCGCCACGCCGACCACGCAGCCCGTGGTGCTGGACCAGCTCGAAGCCTTCGTCACCAGCGGCCTGGGCAAGGGCGTGGTGCGCGCCAAGGACACGCCCAACTTCATCGCCAACCGCATCGGCATCGCCGGCATGCTGGCCACGATGAAAGAGGTCGAGAACTTCGGACTGACCTTCGACGTGGTCGATGACCTCACCGGCAAGAAGCTGGGCCGCGCATCCAGCGGCACCTTCCGCACGGCCGACGTGGTGGGCCTGGACACCATGGCCCATGTGATCAAGACGCTGCAGGACAACCTCAACGCCGAGACCGATCCCTTCTACGGCAGCTTCGGCACGCCGCCCGTGCTGGCCAAGCTGATCGAGCTGGGCAACCTGGGTCAGAAGGCGAAGAAGGGCTTCTACAAGAAGGTCGGCCGCGACATCCTGCAGTTCGAGCTGGACAGCGAGGACTACGTGCCCGCCGGCGGCAAGGCCGACGAGGTCTATGGCCGCATGCTCAAGAAGCCCGCGGCCGAGCGCCTGAAGCTGCTGCGCAATGCCGAGGGCGCGCAAGGCCGCTTCCTGTGGGCCATCCTGCGCAACAGCTTCCACTACGCGGCCATCCACCTGGAGAGCATTGCGGAGTCTGCCCGCGACGTGGACCAGGCCATGCGCTGGGGCTTCGGCATGAAGCAGGGCCCGTTCGAGCTGTGGCAGGAAGCGGGCTGGCTGGAAGTGGCGAAGATGGTCCAGGAGGACATCGATGCCGGCAAGGCATTGAGCAAGGCGCCCCTGCCCAAGTGGGTCTTCGAAGGCCCGGTGGCCGAGGCTGGCGGCGTGCACACGGCGCAGGGCTCGTGGAGCCCTGCCAAGGGCCAGTTCGTGCCCCGCCGCGTGCTGCCCGTCTACGAGCGCCAGATCTTCCCCGAGAAGCTGCTGGGCGAAGACAGCCTGCCCGACTGGAAGACGGCCGGCACCACGATCGCCGAATCCAAGGCGCTGCGCACCTGGACGCTGGACGGCCAGATCCTGATCGCCAGCATCAAGAACAAGATGCACGCCATCAGCCCCGAAGTCATGGAAGCGCTGATGGAAGCCGTGGACGTGGCCGAGGCCGACTTCCAGGGCATGGTCATCTGGTCGGGCGATGCGCCGTTCAGCGTGGGCGCCGACCTGGAAGCCACCATGCCGGCCTTCGTGATCGGCGGCGCCGACGCCATCGAAAGCGTGGAGCAGGAGCTGCAAAACCTGATGCTGCGCATCCGCTACGCCCAGGTGCCCGTGGTTGCGGCCATCCATGGCATGGCGCTGGGCGGCGGCTGCGAGCTGGCCGTCTACAGCGCACGCCGCGTGGCGCACATGGAAAGCTACATCGGCCTGGTGGAAGTCGGCGTGGGCCTGGTGCCCGGCGCGGGCGGCCTGACCTATATCGCGCGCCGTGCGGCAGAGAACGCCGCCACCAGCACGGGCAAGGACCTGCTGCCCTTCCTGACCGAAGGCTTCACGGCCGCGGCCATGGCCAAGGTGGGCACCAGTGCCATCGAGTCGCGCAAGCTGGGCTACCTGCTGGACAGCGACCTCATCGTGCCGCACAAGGACGAACTGCTCTTCGTCGCCATCAACGAGGCCAAGTCCATGGCCGCAGGCGGCTGGCGCGCGCCGCTGCCGCGCAGCTTCCCCGTGGCGGGACGCAGCGGCGTGGCCACCATCAAGGGCTCGCTGGTCAACATGCGTGACGGCGGCTTCATCAGCGAGTTCGACCAGCATGTGGCCAGCCTGATCGCCAACGTGGTCTGCGGCGGCGACGTGGATGCGGGCACCCTGGTGGACGAGGCCTATCTGATGAAGCTCGAACGCAAGGCGTTCTGCCACCTGATCGGCCATCCGAAGACCCATGAACGCATTCTCGGAATGCTGAACACCGGCAAGCCCGTCCGGAATTGATATGCCCCCCTGAGTCGCTTCGCGCCTTCCCCCAGGGGGACGACAGCCTCGCGGCGGGGCGGCCCTTGCTCGCTGTCCCTGACTTGGGACATGCCTGCGTTGCGGGCCGCGAATAACTGAGATCTAGGAGCAATCTCCATGAAACAAATCCAAGACGCCTACATCGTCGCCGCCACGCGCACGCCCATCGGCAAGTCGCACAAGGGCTTTTTCCGCAACTACCGTCCCGACGACCTGCTGGCGACCACGCTGAAGGCCGCGCTGGCCCAGGTGCCGGGGCTGGACCCGGCTGCCATCGAGGACATCATCTGCGGCTGCGCCATCCCCGAGGCCCAGCAGGGCCTGAACGTGGCGCGCATCAGCGCCGTGCTGGCGGGCCTGCCCACCAGCGTGGGCGGCATCACCGTGAACCGCTTCTGCGCCTCGGGCCTGTCGGCCGTGGCCATGGCGGCGGACCGCATCCGCGTGGGCGAGGCCGACGTGATGATCGCGGCCGGCGTCGAGAGCATGAGCATGGTGCCCATGATGGGCAACGCGCCCTCGCTGTCGCCATCCATCTTCGAGCGCGATGGCGACGTGGGCATTGCCTACGGCATGGGCCTGACGGCCGAGAAGGTGGCCCAGCAGTGGAAGGTCTCGCGCGATGCGCAGGACGCCTTTGCGCTGGAGTCGCACCGCCGTGCCCTGGCCGCGCAGCAGGCCGGCGAGTTCAAGGACGAGATCACGCCCATCGAGGTCACCGACCGGAGCCTGGACCTGGCCAAGGGCGAACCCGTGGTGCGCACGCGCACCGTGGAGCTGGACGAGGGCGCACGCCCCGACACCAGCCTGGAAGGCCTGGGCAAGCTGCGCACCGTGTTCGCGGCGCGCGGCTCGGTGACGGCTGGCAACAGCTCGCAGACCAGCGATGGCGCAGGCGCGCTGATCCTGGCCAGCGGCGCCGCCGTGCAGCGCTTCGGTCTCACGCCGCTGGCACGCTTCGTGAGCTATGCCAGCAAGGGCGTGCCGCCGGCCATCATGGGCATCGGCCCCATCGAAGCCATCCCGGCCGCGCTGCGCTATGCGGGCCTCAAGCAGGACGACATCGACTGGTTCGAACTTAACGAAGCCTTTGCCGCCCAGTCGCTGGCCGTGGTCAACACGCTGGGCCTGGACCCCGCCAAGGTCAACCCCATGGGCGGCGCGATTGCCCTGGGCCACCCGCTGGGCGCCACGGGCGCCATCCGCTCGGCCACCGTGGTGCATGCGCTGCGCCGCAAGCAATTGCGCTACGGCATGGTGACGATGTGCGTCGGAATGGGCCAGGGCGCCGCCGGCATCTTCGAGAGGATGTAGCACCCCCTGAGCGGCTTTGCCGCTTCCCCCTCTCTACTCGCTGCGCGAGGGAGGGGGACGACACCCTCGGTGCGGGGCGGCCCTTCCTTGGTGTCTCTGGCGTGGGGCCGCGCCGGTTTTTGACTTGGTGTCAGCACATTGCGGCACCGACCAGGAGACAGCCATGGAACAACACCAACTCAGCAGCGATGGCGCCACGCTGGCGCTGCGCGTCTACACGCCCGCTGGCCCGCCACGCGCCAGCGTGGTGATCGGCGGGGCCATGGGGGTGCGCCAGGCCTTCTACGAGGCCTTTGCCACCTGGCTTGCGGGCCAGGGCTATCGGGTGACCAGCTTTGACTACCGGGGCCATGGCGATTCCCTGCAAGGCTCTTTGCGCCAGGTGCGTGCCGACCTGTGCGACTGGGCGCGCGACTACGAGGCAGTCATCGCCCATGCCAAGGCGCAGTTGCCGGACCAGCCGCTGTTCCTGATCGGCCACAGCCTGGGCGCCCAGCTGCCGGGCCTGCTGCGCTCCCCGCAGCTGGTGGACGGCCTTTTGAGCATTGCGGCCGGCAGCGGCTACTGGCGCGACAATGCGCCCCGCCTCAAGCGCATGGTTCCCTATTTCTGGCATGTGCTGGTGCCCGTGGCCACGCGCCTGTGCGGCTACTTTCCGGGCCGGCGCCTGCGCAAGGTGGGCGACCTGCCGGCCGGCGTCATGCTGCAGTGGCGCCGCTGGTGCCTGAATCCGCGCTACAGCGTGGGTGCCGAGGGCGAGGCCGCCGCGCGCAGCTACGCCGCCGTGCGCTTTCCGGTGATGGCGCTGTCCATGAGCGACGACGAACTCATGACCTGGCGCGGCACCGAGCACCTGTTCGCGCTCTACGCCAATGCCCCCAGCCGCATCGAGCGCATCGAGCCCAAGGCGCTGCAGTTGCGGCGCATAGGGCATTTCGGCTTCTTCCGCGCCGATATGCGCGACGCGCTCTGGGGCCGGGCCGTGGACGTGTTCTCGGGCTGGACCAAGGCGCCGGCCGCCGCGGCCCACCCGCGCTTTCCCTCACCCGCAGAGTCGCCGGCTTGACGGACGCGGGCGACGCTTGCCATCACACTCGTTTGCCATGAGCACAGACATCCATCCTCTCGACCAGGCCGTGGCGCTCACGCCCACCGGCGCCGTTGGCCACTACCAGGGCCAGACCACGCAGGACTACTGGAACATGGTGGGCCCGTACGGCGGCATCACCGCCGCCGCGCTGGTGCAGGCCATCCAGCAGCATCCGCTGTGCCTGGGCGATCCGCTGTCCATCACCGTCAACTACGCAGCTGCGCTGGGCGCGGGGCGCTTCGACATCGAGGCCCGCCCCGTTCGCACCAACCGCTCCACCCAGCACTGGCTGCTGACCATCACCCAGCCCGACCAGGATGGTGATGCCCAGGTCGTCACCACGGCCACGGCCGTCACGGCCGTGCGGCGCAGCACCTGGGGCGGTACCGACCTGGCCATGCCCGAGGTGCCGTCGCCTGCCGCCGTGCCGCGCGTGCCGCCGCTGGGCGGCGTGGAATGGCTCAACCGCTACGACATGCGCTTTCTCGACGGCATCATTCCCCAGACCTGGGATGGCCGCGAGACCGACAGCCTCACGCGCCTGTGGGTGCGCGACGAGCCGCCGCGCGCACTGGATTTTTGCGCGCTGGCCGGCCTGGCTGACGTATTCTTCCCGCGCGTGTGGCTGCGCCGCGCACAGCGCACCCCGGCGGGCACGGTGTCCATCACCGTCTACTTCCATGCGGGGCGTGAGGAACTGGCCGCCGCAGGCACGGGCCACCTGCTGGCCCAGGCGCGCGGCCAGGAATTTCGCAACGGCTTCTTCGACCAGAGCGCCCAGCTGTGGAGCGAGGCCGGCGTGATGCTGGCGAGCAGCCACCAGATCGTGTATTTCAAGGAATAAGCAAGGCAAGACCATCATGAGCGAAACCACCCAGGACATCCTCGTGCACACCGAAGCCGGTGTCTGCACCATCACCTTCAACCGCGCAGACAAGAAGAACTCCATTACCGAGGCCATGTACGCCAGCATGGCCGATGCGCTGGCCCAGGCCGGCGAAGACGCCGCCGTGCGCTGCGTGGTCTTCCAGGGCGACATGGCCATCTTCAGCGCGGGCAACGACATTGCCGACTTCCTCAAGCAGTCGGCCGGCGGCGCCGCCAGGCCGGAGGGCGAGCAGCGCCCCGTCTGGCGCTTCCTGCACAACATCGCCGCCTTTCCCAAGCCCGTGATCGCCGCCGTCTGCGGCCCGGCCGTGGGTATCGGCACTACCTTGCTGCTGCACTGCGACTTGGTCTATGCGGGCGACAACGCGGCCTTCTCGCTGCCCTTCGTGAACCTGGGCCTGTGCCCCGAAGCGGCCTCCAGCCTGCTGCTGCCCCAGATGCTCGGCTACCACCGCGCGGCCGAGGCCCTGCTGCTGGGCGAGCCCTTCCTGGCTGAAGCCGCACTGGAAGTGGGCCTGGTCAACCGCGTCGTGCCGCCCAGCGAATGCAATGCACTGGCTCAGGCCCAGGCCAGGAAGCTGGCGGCCAAGCCGCTGTCGGCCCTGATCGAGACCAAGCGCCTCATGAAGGCCGGCCAGTCCGGCCTGGTGCGCGAGCGCATGGCCGAGGAGGGAGCGAGCTTCGGCAAGCTGATGGGCGGGCCTGCTGCCAAGGAGGCGTTCACCGCGTTCATGGAGAAGCGCAAGCCGGACTTCAGCCAGTGCTGAAATCCACGAAGGCCTCCGAGGCGCCCGTGCAATTCGAGCCCGAGTTCATCGCCGGGCTGCGCGAAGTGTTCGAGCGCCAGATCGCCTTCAACCAGGTGCTGGGCCTGCGCATCACCGAAGTGCTGCCCGAGCGGGTTGAAGGCCGCATCACCATGCGGCCCGAGCTCATAGGCCACGCCGCCTACCAGCGCATCCACGGCGGCGTGATCAGCGCCGGCCTGGACTCCATGGGCGGCCTGGCCGTCATGGCGGCCATCGGTGCCAAGCACATGGAAGATGCGCCGCTGCAGCGCCTGCATCGCTTCTCGCGCCTGGGCACCATCGACCTGCGCGTGGACTACCTGCGCCCCGGCATAGGCAGCGAATTCATCCTGCGCGCCGAGGTGCTGCGGCTCGGCTCGCGCGTGGCCAATACGCGCATGGAATTCCTGGGGGCCGATGGCAGCTTGCTGTCCACGGGGACGGCGGCGTACATCGTTTCTTGAAGCATGGCCCGCTGACTGCGGGCCTTCTTTTTGCGTCTCTTCACCCCCAGCGCGCGCGCCACACGGCCCAGGCCGTGCCTGCGCCATAGGCGGCCATGGCCACGGCCACGAGGATGAACAGCGACTGGGCGCTGCCCAGGCCGCTGGACATGAGCCAGCCGCCGCCCACCACCACGATCAGCAGGCGCACCGTGCCGGCCAGCACGGGAGCCCAGACGCGGCCTGCGCCCAGGGAGGCGAAGTACAGCACCAGTCCCAGGCCGAACAGCCCGAAGGCCGGGCCCACGGTGCGCAGGTAGAGGTCGGCGTAGGCGCGCACGGCCGGGTCGCCGGTGAAGATGCCTGACCACAGCTGCGGCCAGACCATGACCACCAGCCCCAGCACGCCCAGCAGGGCGGCGGCCATGGCGCCGCCCGACCAGGCCACGCGGCGCGCGCGGGCGACCTGGCCGGCGCCCATGGCCATGCCCACCATGGGCACGGCGGCCATGCCCACGCCGAAGGCCATGGGGATCAGCAGGAACTCCAGCCGCTGGCCTATGCCGTAGCCGGCCAGGGCCAGCGGGCCCAGGCGGGCGACCATGCCTGTCAGCAGCAGCGCGGCCAGCGCCGTTTGCACGGGGGACAGGCAGGCCAGGGCGCCCACGCGCAGGATGTCGCGGAACATGGGCCAGGCCAGGCGCGGCGTGCGCCAGTCCAGCTGCAGGCGCTGCTGGCCCCACTGCAGGTAGGCCAGAAAGGCCGCCACGGCCAGCACCATGGCCACGATGTTGCCCACGGCCACGCCCGGCATGCCCCAGCGCGGCATGGGCCCCAGGCCCAGCCCCAGCGTGCCGCCCACCACGATCTGCACCAGCGAGGCCGCAAAGATCACGGCCGACGGCATGCGCATATTGCCCGTGCCCCGCACCACCGAGGCCAGCGTATTGCACAGCCACACCAGGATGGCGCCGCTGAACAGCACGGCGCCAAAGCCCGTGGCCGCCGCCAGCACCTCGCCGCGCCCGCCCAGCCAGCCGTAGAAGGTGGCGCCGCAGAGCACGAAGATGAGCGAGTACAGCAGCCCCGCGATGGCTCCGATCACGATGGCGTGCAGGGCTAGTGCCGAGGCACGCGCGCCGTCGCCCGCGCCCAGCGCGCGGCTGATGGCCGAGGACACGCCGCTGCCCATGGCACCGTTGCTCATCATCTGCGTGAGCATGGCCAGCGGAAACACCAGGGCCATGGCCGCCAGCGATACGGTTCCCAGCTGCCCCACGTAGTAGGTCTCGGCCACGGCGACCAGCACCGACATGCTCAGCGCCACCATGTTGGGCACGGCCAGGCGCATCAGGGTGGAGGCGATGGGGCCGCTGACCAACGGATGCGCGGACCCACTGGCCGCAGCGCCAGGGGCTGCGGAGGGCAGGGCGGCGCTCATTCCGCGCTCTCCTGCGTGGCGGTTTCCAGCACGGGCAGCATGCCCAGCACCAGGCTTTCCAGCGCGCCGATCTGCTCGCTGCCGCACAGCTCGCGCACGCGCTGCTGGGCCTGGCGCCACAGGGCGGCAGCCTCGCGGATGCGGGCGCGGCCTTCGGGCGTGACCACCACGCAGCGGCTGCGCGCATCCGCGCCGGGAACCAGGTCGATGAAGCCGGCCTGCTGCAGCGTGCGCAGGTTGCGCGTCATTGTCGTGCGGTCGGTGTGCAACTGCTCGGCCAGGGCCGAGACCGTGGGCGGGCCGTCGGGCGCATTGCGTGCCTGCACCAGCAGGCTGAACTGCGTGCCGCGCAGGCCGCTGGGCGCCAGCGTGTCGTCATAGAGCTGCGAGATCTTGCGCGACAGGCTGCGCACCATGAAGCAGGTGCAGACCGGACTGGCGGCGCTTGAGGTGGAGGAGGTCATGGGGCGAGGGGCAGGTTGCCTGGAATGGAAATAAGTGTAGATGCACCTATTGATTTGCGCATGTCCGCTGCGCGACCTGCGCATGCGCGGTGTGTGATCGAGAAAGGCTTGCAAGCACATGAAACGGGAGAACCATCTCGTTACCGTTCTTGCGAGATGCCGGCATTTGTTGCCAGTTCGTGTGCGTAGCATCGGATTTTTCCGAAGGAGACCCACCCATGGCTGTTCAGAACCCGTTCTTTGGCAAGCGCGACAACGATGCTTTCACCTCCCGCAACACCCTGGGCAGCGGCACAGGCGCCGCCAGCACGGGCGGCAGCCCTTCGGGAGCCGTCATGCCCAGCTCCAGCGTGAGCAGCCCGGCATCCACCCAGCGCCAGGCCTCGCCTGTGTCGCAGGACTCTCCGGGCAGCAAGCTCACCGTGGGCCCCAACATCAAGCTCAAGGGCGTGGAGATCACCGATTGCGACACGCTGGTGGTCGAAGGCACGGTGGAGGCCACCATGGACTCGCGCGTGATCCAGATCGCCGAGCAGGGCGCCTTCCATGGCACGGCCGAGATCGATATCGCCGAGATCCATGGCGTGTTCGACGGCACGCTGACCGTGCGCGAGAAGCTGGTCATCTACGGCACGGGCAAGGTCAGCGGCAAGATCCGCTACGGCAAGGTGGTGATCGAAGAGGGTGGCGAGCTCACAGGCCAGATCGAGGCCGGTTCCTCGCCGCGTTCATCTTCGGGTTCGGCCGTGGCGTCCAGCGCCTCCAGCCTGTCCTCTTCCTCGTCGGCCGTCTCCAGCGACAGCGCCGCCAGCAGTTCCGCTGCCCTGGCTGCGGCCACCGCAGCGGCTTCGCTGCAGCCGCGCGTCACGCCGTCGCTGGCATGAGCCATCTCTGCTGCCGGAAATGAAAAAGCGACCTGCGAAGGTCGCTTTTTTCATGGCTGCAGAGGTGGGCGGGTTCAGCCGGCCTGCTGCTGCTTTCGTTCTGCATTGCGCTCGGCCGCTGCGCGCCAGGAACGCACCTGGTCGTTGTCCGGCAGCGACTGGGGCTTGCCCTGGCCGTCGATGGCCACGTAGGTCAGCAGGGCTTCGGTCACCTTGACGAAGCGGCCCTGGTCGGCAAAGCGCTCGGCATAGACCTCGACATCCACCGTGACCGAGGTGCGGCCCACGCGCTGCACGCTGGAGTAGAACGACAGGATGTCGCCCACGCGCACGGGCTGCTTGAAGATGAACTCGTTCACGGCCACGGTGACCATGCGGCTCTGGCCCAGGCGCGATGGCAGCACCGAGCCCGCCAGGTCGACCTGCGCCATGACCCAGCCGCCGAAGATGTCGCCATTGGCGTTGACATCGGCGGGCATGGGAATGACCTTGAGAACCAGCTCCTTGTCTGCGGGCAAGGGATGGGGCGGGAGGTCGGGGCGGGGTGGCATGGGCACAATCGGGTCAATATAACAACCGAGAATTGTCTTTCATGCGACGCGAGAGCGCTTCCCCTACGGATTTACCCTTAGTCCCAACCCCGGCACCGTCGCGGGACTGGAACGCGCTGCGGCGCCTGCTGCCCTACCTGTGGCAATACAAGTGGCGCGTGCTGGCGGCGCTGGGCTTCATGATCGGGGCCAAGCTCGCCAACGTGGGCGTGCCCGTGCTGCTCAAGCACCTGGTCGATGCGCTGGATCTGAAGGCCGGCGATGCCCGCGCGGTGCTCGTCGTGCCCGTGGCCCTGCTGCTGGCCTACGGGCTGCTGCGCTTTTCCAGTTCGCTGTTCACCGAGCTGCGCGACCTGGTCTTTGCCAAGGCCACGCAGGGCGCCTCGCGGGCGATTGCGCTGTCCACCTTCGAGCACCTGCATGCGCTGAGCCTGCGCTTTCACCTGGAGCGCCAGACCGGCGGCATGACGCGCGACATCGAGCGCGGCGTGCGCAGCACCGAGTCGCTGATCTCGTATTCGCTCTACAGCATCCTGCCCACCTTCATCGAGATGGCGCTGGTGCTGGGCATCCTGGCGCTGCGCTTCGACATCTGGTTCGCGGTCATCACGCTGGCGGCGCTGGTGTTCTACATCACGTTCACCGTCACGGTGACCGAGTGGCGCACGCGCTTTCGGCGCGAGGCCAATGCCCAGGAGTCGGCGGCGCACACCAAGGCCATCGACTCGCTGCTGAACTACGAGACCGTCAAGTACTTCGGCAACGAGGGCTTCGAGGCGCGGCGCTATGACGAGAACCTGGAGGCGCTGCGCCGCGTGCGCCTCAAGAGCCAGACCACGCTGAGCATGCTCAACTGCGGGCAGCAGCTGATCATCGCCACGGCCCTGGTCGCCATCCTCTGGCGCGCCACGCAGGGCGTGGTGGACGGGCGGCTGTCGCTGGGCGACCTGGTCATGGTCAACGCATTCATGATCCAGCTCTACATCCCGCTGGGCTTTCTGGGTGTGATCTACCGCGAGATCAAGCAGAGCCTGACCGACCTGGAGCGCATGTTCACCCTCATGGACAAGGAGCGCGAGGTGGCCGACGCGCCCGGCGCCCGGCCTCTGCCGGCCGACGGCGCACCGCCCGAGCTGCGCTTCGAGCATGTGGACTTTGCCTATGACCCCGAGCGGCCCATCCTCAAGGACGTGAGCTTCACCATTCCGGCCGGCAAGACCGTGGCCGTGGTCGGCCCTTCGGGCTCGGGCAAGAGCACGCTGGCGCGGCTGATCTTCCGCTTCTACGACGTGCAGTCCGGCCATGTGCGCATCGCCGGGCGCGACCTGCGCGAGCTGACCCAGGACAGCGTGCGGGGCGCCGTGGGCATCGTGCCGCAGGACACGGTGCTGTTCAACGACACGGTGGAATACAACATCGCCTACGGCCGCCCCGGCGCCAGCCGGGACCAAGTGGTGGCGGCCGCGCGCGCCGCGCGCATCCACGACTTCATCGAGGCCACGCCCCAGGGCTATGCCACGCGCGTGGGCGAGCGCGGCCTCAAGCTGTCGGGCGGCGAAAAGCAGCGGGTGGCGATTGCGCGCACCCTGCTCAAGGACCCGCCCATCCTGATCTTTGACGAGGCGACCTCGGCGCTGGACTCGGCCAACGAGCGCGCCATCCAGGCCGAGCTGCAAAGCGCCGCGCGCAACAAGACGGCGCTGGTGATTGCCCACCGCCTGTCCACCGTGGTCGATGCGCACGAGATCCTGGTCATGGATGCGGGCCGCATCGTCGAGCGCGGCACCCACGCCCAGCTGGTCGCGGCGGGCGGGCGCTATGCGGACATGTGGGCGCTGCAGCAAAGCGGGGAGCCCGCCGTGCTGTAGCGCGGGGCGACCGGGCGGCCGGGTGGCCTGGCGCCTGGACGGCTTCAGGGCTTGAGGTGCGTGACCAGGAACTGCTCCATGGCCTCGTAGAACTCGAACTTGTTCTCGTCGTTGTGAAAGCCGTGGCCCTCGTTGTCCTTGACCATGTACTGCACCTCGACGCCGTGCTCGCGCAGCGCCTTCACCACCTGGTCGCTCTCGTCCTTGTTCACGCGCGGATCGCGCGCGCCCTGGGCGATGAACAGCGGCGCCTTGATGCGGTCCACATGCAGGGCTGGCGAGGTGGCGGCCAGGCGCTCCCTGTCGCGCTCGGGATCGCCCACCATGGCGTGCATCTGGTCCAGCAGCGGCTTCCAGTAGGGCGGAATGGTCTTCATGAAGGTGAACAGGTTGGACACGCCCACATAGTCCACGGCCGCCGCATACAGGTCGGGCGTGAAGGCCACGCCGGCCAACGTGGCATAGCCGCCATAGCTGCCGCCGTAGATGCCGATGCGCGCAGGGTCGGCAATGCCCTGGTCGATCAGCCAGTGCACGCCGTCCGTGATGTCGTCCTGCATCTTCAGGCCCCACTGGCCGAATCCCGCTTCCCAGAACGCGCGGCCATAGCCCGTGGAGCCCCGGAAGTTCACCTGCAGCACGCAAAAGCCCCGGTTGGCGAGGAACTGCACCTCGGGGTTGTAGCCCCAGCCGTCGCGGGCCCAGGGGCCGCCGTGCGGGTTGATGATGCAGGCCAGGTTCCTGGGCTCGCGGCCGGCCGGCAGGGTCAGGTAGCCGTGGATGGTCAGGCCGTCGCGGCTGGTGTAGCTGACGGGCTGCACGCGCGACATGGCGGACTCGGGAATGGCCGGGTTGATGTCGGCCAGCTTGGTCAGCGCATCGGCGGCCGCGTCGTAGATATAGCGCGCGCCCGGCGTGCGGTCGTTGAAGGCGGCGACGATGAACTTGTCCTCGGCGCGGTTGGCGCCCTGGATGGCGAAGTCGTAGCCCGGCAGCTGCGCGGCCAGCCGGCCGTACAGGGCTTCGGTCTCGGCATCGAAGAAGCGGTACTGCGGCTTGTCGGTCTGGTAGGCGGCCAGGGTCAGCACGCGGCGCTTGCGCGAATAGGCCGCCGCGCCCAGATCGACTTCTTCGGGCACGAAGATTTCCTCTTCCTCGTCGGGCCGGGCCGGGTCGATGACCACCAGGGCCAGCTTGTCGCGGCCCCGGTTGGACAGGGCGTAGAGCCTGCGGTCATCGAAGGTGAAGAAGGCCGGGCTGACGCTGGTGCGGTAGTCGGTGGTGATCAGGGGCTGGAACTCGCCGGCCTCGTCGTCGCGGTAGAGCAGGGCGCTGTTCAGGCCGTCGCTGGCCACGGCGGCCCGCACGCGGCCCGCATGGTCGGTCTGCCAGCCGACGATGTTGCCGGGGTTCTGCGCCACCAGTTGCGCCGCGCCCGTGTGCACGTTCACGCGGTACACGTCGAAGACCTCGGCATCGCGCTGGTTGTGGCTGATCAGCACATGGTCGGGGTCGTCTTCCAGGTCGTCCTCGATGCTGGCGCGCACGCCGTCCCAGGGCGTCAGGTCGGTGGCTTCGCCGCTGCGCGCGTTGACCGCCAGCACGTGGAAGTTCTCGTCGCCGCCGAAGTCCTTCTGGTAGAGCACCACGTCCGAGCCCTTCCAGAAGAAGTTGCTGATGTCGCGCTCGGTCTCGGCCGTGATGCGGCGCGGCTCGCCCACAGGGGTGCTGCCCTCCAGCGCCTGCACATGGATGTTCATGCGCGCCGGATGGCCATCCACGCTGACGGGCTGCATGAAGCCCAGCATGCTTCCGTCATCGGCCAGGCGGAAGAAGCCGCGCTCCGGATTGCGGAAGAAGTCCTTGATCGGATAGGCCTGCGGAGCCTGCGCATCGGCGCTGGCATCCCGTGCCAGGTTGAGGATGTGGGCGGCCATGGCGGGGTGTCGGGAAAACGTCGGCAAGGGTGACCTCCTGGGTTGCAGCGGCAGGGGAAAAAGGGAGCCGGCCATGATGCCATGGCGATGTATACAAACAGGCGGGTCATTGTCTTTGCTGGGATTGGTTGTATACATTTGATTGGTGTTTTCCCGTGTTTTTGCGGAAAAATGCACCATGAATCGCCTTGGATGTATACATTCACGCCATTCCATCCAGACAAAGCCCCATGAGCCCCCAGCTTGCCCCCGCCGCCTCCGAAGCGGAAAGACACTCCCAGGTCATCAAGGCCCAGCTGCAACTGCGCGAGATGATTCTTGCGGGCGAACTGCCCGCAGGCGAGCGCATCGCCGAGCTGACCGTGGTGCAGCGCCTGGGCATCTCCCGCACGCCGGTGCGCGCCGCGCTGATGCGGCTGGAGCAGGAAGGCCTGCTCGAAGCCATGGCCGGCGGGCGCGGCTACCGCGTGCGGCTGTTCTCCGAGGCCGATGTGGCCGATGCCATCGAACTGCGCGGCACGCTGGAAGGCCTGGCCGCGCGCTGGGCGGCCGAGCGCGGCGTGGCCGAGCCGCTGCTGGCGCAGGCCGGCCGCTGCCTCGATGCCATCGACCGTGTGCTGGAGACGGCCGACTGGGGCGATGAGGCCTTCTCGCGCTATGTGGCGCTGAACTCCGAATTCCACGACCTGCTGCACTCCATGGCCGGCAGCAGCGTCATGCAGCGCGAGCTGGAGCGCGTGGTGCGCATGCCCTTCGCCTCGCCTTCGGGCTTTGTGCTGGCGCGGGCCGAATCGCCGCGTGCGCGCCACAGTCTGATGGTGGCCCAGGACCAGCACCGCCAGGTGCTGGACGCCATTGCCGCGCGCGAGGGCGCCCGGGCCGAGGCGCTGATGAAAGAGCACTCGCGCATTGCGCGCCGCAACCTGCGCGAGGCCGTGAGCGAGCCCGGCAGCCATGCGGTTCCTGGCGTGCAGTTGATCCGAGCCTGATTCGAGTCTGATCCGCGCTTGATGTGCGCTTGATGTGCGCTTGATGTGCGCTTGATGTGCGCCGGCGGCCTCGGCCGCCTGCGCCCCAGCCACCGCAGCGCCAAGGACTGCGGACCCCACCCATAAAGGAGACCCCCCATGAGCACATTTCCCAAGAACACCTGGTACGTGGCCGCCACGTCCGACGAGATCCAGGACAAGCCGCTGGGCCGTCGCATCTGCGGCGAGCGCATTGCCTTCTACCGCGCGCAGCACGGCGTTGCCGCCGTGGAGGATTTTTGCCCGCACCGCGGCGCGCCCCTGTCGCTGGGCTTTGTCTGCGAGGGCAAGCTGGTCTGCGGCTACCACGGGCTGGAGATGGGCTGCGACGGCAAGACCATTGCCATGCCGGGCCAGCGCGTGCGCGGCTTCCCCGAGATCCGCAGCTATCCCGTCGAGGAGCGCCACGGCTTCATCTGGGTCTGGCCTGGCGACAAGGCGTTGGCCGATGCCGCCCTGATTCCGAAGCTGCCCTGGCACGACAACCCCGAATGGGCCTACGGCGGCGGCATGTTCCACATCCAGGCCGACTACCGGCTGATGATCGACAACCTCATGGACCTGACGCACGAGACCTATGTGCACGCCAGCTCCATCGGCCAGGCCGAGATCGACGAGACGCCCTGCAAGACCGAGACGCGCGGCGAGGGCGCCGATGTCGAGGTCGTCACCAGCCGCTTCATGAACGACATCCCCGCCCCCCGTTCTGGAAGATGGCGCTGCGCAGCAACGGCCTGGCCGACGAGGTGCCCGTGGACCGCTGGCAGGTCTGCCGCTTCACCCCGCCCAGCCATGTGCTGATCGAGGTCGGCGTAGCCCATGCAGGCCACGGCGGCTACGACGCGCCCGACGAGCACAAGGTCTACAGCATGGTGGTGGACTTCATCACGCCCGAGACCGAGGAGTCCATGTGGTACTTCTGGGGCATGGCGCGCCGCTTCAATCCGGGCGATGCCGAAGTCACCGACCGCATCCGCGAGGGCCAGCACAAGATCTTCAGCGAAGACCTGCAGATGCTGGAGCTGCAGCAGCGCAACCTCAGTGCCCACCCCGACCGCAAGCTGCTCAAGCTCAACATCGATGCGGGCGGCGTGCAGTCGCGCAAGGTCATCGACAAATGGATTGCGCAGGAGCAGCAGGCCGCGACGGTGGCCGCAGCAGCGGCCCAGCCTGCCGCCGCCGTGGCCTGAGGCTGCCGGCATGGCCAGGCCAGCAGGCGCGGGCGGTGCCGGGGATGGGGTAACCTCGGCGGGCTTCAACCCCAGGGCCGCAAGGCCTGCCGCCACCGATGGTCCACTCCGCCTCCGATCCGCTTTCCATCGACCTCTACGACCAGCCGGGCCATCTGATCCGGCGCGCGCAGCAGATCGCGGCGCAGCTGTTCCGCGACGTGCTGGGGCCGGACGTGACGCCCGTGCAGTACGCCATCCTTCGCATGCTGCAGGAAAAGCCGGGCATCGACCAGGTGACGCTGGCGCGGCTGGTGGCGCTGGACAACTCCACCACGGCCGACATCGCGGCGCGCCTGGAGGCCAAGGGCTGGGTGCTGCGCGAGATCCTGCCCCGGCGCCAGCGGCGCCTGACGCTCACGGCCGAGGGCGAGACCATGCTGGCCGGCTTCGTGCCCAATGTCCACGAACTGCACGAGCGCATGCTGGCCGCGCTCGAACCCCAAGAGCAGGCCGAGTTCAAGCGCCTGCTGCGCAAGTTCGTGCAACTGCACGACGTGCGCGAATCCACGGAAACATCGTCCGCCGACTGAGGGCGGCCTGGCCGCCAGCGCGCATGGCGAGCCGACCCTGATCGGGGAAACCCGGTATTTGACGTACATCATCATTCAGTAAACTGAATCACATTCAGCATACGTAATGAACTGCTGAAAAACGGCTGAAAACACAAGAAAGCTCGGCCAGAGCTTCGACCCCAAGGAGACCCACGATGACTGCCTGCCTGCTTGCCCCTCGCCTGCAGCGGCCCCGCGCCGCCGCATCTTCCATCCCCTTTTCGCAGGAGCTGCGGCCATGAGCGCCGACCTGCGTGCAAGCGTCGACCAGCGGCCCATGACGCGCTTCCAGTGGTCGGTCATAGCCCTGTGCATGGTGCTCAACATGATCGACGGCTTCGACGTGCTGGTCATGGCCTTCACGGCCTCGGCTGTGTCGGCGCACTGGCAGCTCAGCGGCGCCCAGCTGGGCTTTCTGCTCAGTGCGGGCCTGTTCGGCATGGCGGGCGGATCGCTGCTGATCGCGCCCTGGGCCGACCGGCTGGGCCGCCGGCCGCTGATCCTGGCCTGCCTGGCCCTCTCGGGCGTGGGCATGCTGGGCTCGGCCTTCAGCCACAGCGCCATCCAGCTTGCGGCGCTGCGCGTGCTCACGGGCCTGGGTGTGGGCGGCATCCTGGCCTGCAGCAACGTGATCGCCAGCGAATACGCCTCGCAGCGCTGGCGCAGCCTGGCCGTCACCCTGCAGTCCACGGGCTACGCGCTGGGCGCCAGCATTGGCGGCTCCATCGCGGTGTGGCTGCTGGGGCGCCATGACTGGCGCGCCGTCTTCCTCTTCGGCGGCTGCGTGACGCTGGGCGTGCTGGTCCTGGCCTGGCGGCGACTGCCCGAGTCCATGGACTTCCTGCTGGCGCGGCGCCCGGCCGGCGCGCTGCAGCGGCTCAATGCCCTGGTCGGCCGGCTGGGCCTGCCCGCATTGGCTGCGCTGCCGCCTGCCGCGCCCGCATCGGCGGGGCCGGCGCGGCGTGGCCCGCTGCAGCTGTTTGCGCCGGGCCTGCGCCGGCCCACGCTGCTGGTCTGGCTGTCGTTCTTCGCGGTGATGTTCGGCTTTTACTTCGTCATGAGCTGGACGCCCAAGCTGCTTGCCGCCTCGGGCCTCACGCCCGAGCAGGGCGTGACCGGCGGCGTGCTGCTAAGCCTGGGCGGCATCCTGGGCGCCACCTTGCTGGGCCTGCTGGCGGCGCGCTATCCCGTGCACCGCGCACTGGCCGGCTTCATGCTGGCCACGGCCGTGCTGCTGTGCTTCATCGTGAGCAATCCGGGCTCGCTGTTGCTGTCGTATGCGCTGGCCTTCCTGATCGGCGTCTTCGTCAACGGCTGCGTGGCCGGGCTCTATGCCATCGCGCCCATGGTCTATGGCGGCGAGGTGCGCGTGACCGGCGTGGGCTGGGGCATAGGCATAGGGCGCATCGGCGCCATCGTCTCGCCCATGGTCGCGGGCTCGCTGCTCGACGCCTCCTGGTCGGCCAGCCAGCTGTACGTGGGCTATGGCGCGGCCTTCGTGTTCGCGGCCTGCATCGTGTCGCTGCACCGGCTGCAAGGGCCTGAAGCCGGCAGGCCCGCAGCCACGGGCCGCACGCTGTCGGCGCATTGAGCGCGACTTGCAGACAAGAAGGAGAACCCCATGACCGAATGCACCACCATTGCACCCGCCTCCACGCCCGTCTCCACGCCCGCCTTCCCGCTGGACCAGTGGTATGTCGCCGGCTTTGCCTGGGAGCTGCACGACGCGCCGCTGGCCCGCACCCTGCTGGGCCGGCCCGTCGTGCTGTTTCGCACGCCCGATGGCAGCGTCGCCGCGCTGGAAGACCGCTGCTGCCACCGCGAGCTGCCGCTGTCCTGCGGCACGGTGGAGGCGCGCGGCCTGCGCTGCGGCTACCACGGCCTGCTGTTCGACCGCGCCGGGCAGTGCCTGGAGATTCCGGGCCAGCAGCGCATACCGCCCAAGGCCTGCGTCAAGTCCTTCGACCTGCGCGAGCGTGACCAGATCCTCTGGATCTGGATGGGCGCCACGCCCGATTCCGTGCCCGCGCATGAGCCGCCCGACTATCCCGTGCACGGCGATGCGCGCTACCGCTTCGGCGGCGATGTCTACCACTACGACGCGCCCTACCAGCTCATCCACGACAACCTGCTGGACCTCAGCCACCTGGGCTATGTGCACCTCAAGACCATTGGCGGCAATGCCGGCGTCCACATGAATGCCGAGCTCAAGGTGCGCCAGGAGGGCGACAGCGTCACCGTGCTGCGCTGGATGCCCGACTCCGACCCGCCGCCCACCTATGCGGCGGCCTGGCCGTTCGCGGGCCGCATCGACCGCTGGCAGGAGGTGGAGTTCCACCCCTCGCATGTGCGCATCTGGACCGGCGCCATGGACGCAGGCAGCGGGCAGCTGGACGACCCGCAGCGCGAAGGCTTTCACATGCGGGGCTTTCACGGCGTGACGCCGGAGACCGAGCATTCGGCCCACTACTTCTGGACCATTGCCACCAACCCGCATCCGGACATGCAGGACACCACGCGCCTGGTGATCGACCAGACGGCTGCCACCTTCGAGGAAGACAAGGTCGTCATCGAGGCCCAGTTCCGCAATCAGCAGCGCTTTGGCGCGCGCCCCGTCATCGACATCCACGTGGACGCCGGCCCCAACCGCGCGCGCCGCGTCATCCACCGGCTGCGCGAGGCCAGCGCCCAGGCGCTGGCGGCGGCCTGATTTTTCCGAACCTCTCCATTCCCACGTTTTTCCCATGCAAGCCAACTCCATCCTCCAGGTGCGCGTCGCGCGCAAGTGCGCCGAGGCGCAGGACATCTGCAGCCTTGAACTCGTGCCGCTGGACGGCCAGAGCCTGCCCGCCTTCACGGCCGGCTCGCACATCGACCTGCACCTGCCCGGCGGCCTGGTGCGCCAGTACTCGCTGTGCAACGACCCGCAGGACACCGGCCGCTACGTGGTCGGCGTGCTGCGCGAGGCCGCCTCGCGCGGCGGCTCGGCCGCCGTGCACGAACAGGTGCAGGAAGGCCAGCAGATCGCCATCGGCGCGCCGCGCAACCATTTCGCGCTGCATGCGGGCGGGCCTGCACGTCATCTGCTGCTGGCCGGCGGCATAGGCATCACGCCCGTGCTGGCCATGGCGCGCCAGCTGGCGCGCGAGGGTGCCGACTTCGAACTGCACTACTGCGCGCGTTCGCGCGAGCGCATGGCCTTCACGGCCCTGCTGCAGTCCATGCCCTGGGCCGACCGCGTGCACCTGCATGTGGATGGCGAGGGCGCGCTCGACATGGCGCAGCTGCTCGGCGCCCCGCAGGCGGGCCTGCACCTGTATGTCTGCGGCCCGCGCGGCTTCATGGACGCGGCGCTGGGCATGGCTCGCACGTCGGGCTGGGGCGAGGACAGTCTGCACTACGAGTTCTTCGCGGGCGAGGCCGTGCAGCGCGAGGGCGATGCCGGGTTCGAGATCGAGATCGCCAGCACCGGCCAGGTGGTGCGCGTGGCGCCCGAGCAGACCGTGGTCCAGGCGCTGGCCGGCATCGGCGTGGAGGTGCAGACCTCGTGCGAGCAGGGCGTGTGCGGCACCTGCCTCACCCGCGTGCTCTCGGGCGAGCCCGAGCACCGCGACATGTACCTGACCGAAGACGAGCAGGCCGCCTGCGACCAGTTCCTGCCCTGCTGCTCGCGCGCGAAATCCGCCCGGCTGGTGCTGGACCTGTAGCGCGGCACTGCGCAGGGCCCCTGGCGGGTGGACAATGGGTTTTCCCTTGCCCACAGCCCGTTGAAGCCGCTGATTTCCCTGCGGCAGCGGGCGCCGCTCTTTCGCCATGCAACCTGCCCTGCTTGTCCTGAACTTCAACGCCGAAGGCCATCTGCGCCAGATGGCCCAGGCCTTTCCCTCCTTCGACCTGCTCTACGCGCCCGACGCCAGCCAATGCGAGGCGGCTCTCGCCGAGCACGGCGCACGCATCCAGGCCGTGCTGACCATCGGCTCCATCGGCCTGTCGGCCGCGCAGATGCAGCGCATGCCTGCGCTGCGGCTGGTCTGCGCGCTGGGCGCGGGCTACGAGAACATCGATGTCGCCCATGCGCAGGCCCATGGCATTGCCGTGGGCAATGGCGCGGGCACCAATGACGACTGCGTGGCCGACCACGCCATGGGCCTGCTGATCGCCTCCGTGCGCGGCCTGGTGAGCCTGGACCGCGCCACGCGCGACGGCGTCTGGCGCACCGCCATGCCGCTGCCGCCCAATGTCTCGCACAAGCGCCTGGGCATCCTGGGCATGGGCGCCATCGGCGCCAAGATCGCCCAGCGCGCGCTGGGCTTCGAGATGGAGATCGGCTACCACAACCGCAGCCAGCGCAGTGAGCTGCCACACCGCTACTTCGGCGATCTGCTGTCCCTGGCGCAATGGGCCGATGTGCTGCTGGTCGCCACGCCGGGCGGCCCGGGCACGCGCCACCTCATCAACACGCAGGTGCTGGATGCGCTGGGCCCGCAGGGCCATCTGGTCAATATCGCGCGCGGCAGCGTGGTCGATACCGCCGCCCTGGCCGCCGCCGTGCGCGAAGGCCGCCTTGCCGGAGCGGGCCTGGATGTCTACGAAAGCGAACCCGCGCCCCCGGCCGAACTGCTGGACCTGGACGCCGTGGTGCTCACTCCCCATGTGGGCGGCTGGTCGCCCGAAGCCGTGCAGGCCTCGGTGGACCGCTTCATCGCCAACATGCGCTGCCACCTGGAAGGCCGCCCGCTGGTCTCGCCCGTCACGGCCTGAGGCTGGATTCAGCCCTGTGCCATCCCGGCAGCTGCTGCCAGGTGCAGCAGCCCCATGACCAGGCAGATGGCCGAGGACACGTGCCAGAAGCGGTCGCTGTTGTCCGGGAACCGCGGCTTCAGCCATGGATAGGCCACGGCCCGCGCCACCAGCACCAGGCCGGCCCCGGCCAGCACCGGGCGCATGAAGGGCAGGGGACCCAGCAGGCCCGTGCCTGCCAGCGCATACCCCGCCAGCAGCGACAGCACCACGCCGATGGCCGCCGACACCAGTGGCGGATACCAGTGCCCGGCCTCGGCCATGCGCGCCATGCGCTCGCCGGCACCCATGATCCGCAGCCCGCGTCCCCCCCAGACGATGCAGGCGAAGTGGGCCAGCGCGGCCGCCGTGTCGAACAGGGCGGCGGCCAGGGCCAGCAGTTGCACGCCCTTCACGCCAGGGCTTCCCACGCGCCGGTGTGCTGATGCTTCTTCATGGTGTATTCCTTGGGATTTGCTGCAATGGCCGGCCACTGTAGTGCTTAAACTCCGGGCAGAAAACTCGCCTTGTGCTCAGGTTTTGCCGCATGCCCTCCCATACCTCCGCTACCACTGAATCCCAGAGAAGAAGACAGCCCGTACAGGCCCGTGCGCAGCGCACGCTGCAGGCCATTGTTCAGGCAGCAGCTCAGATTCTGGTCAAGGAGGGCGAAGCCGCGCTCACCACCAACCGCATTGCCGAGCGCGCAGGCGTCTCCATCGGCACGCTCTACCAGTACTTCCCCGACAAGCAGGCCGTCTTCCGCGCCATGGTCGATGGCCAGCGCCGTGTGGCCGTCGCGGCCATCGAGGCTTGGCTGGAGCAGGCGTCGGAGCAGGGCCTGCCGCGCGAGGCCGTGGCGCGCGGCGTGGTCGCCTGCATCGTCGAGGGCTTTGCGGGCCGCACGCCTGCGCGGCGCAAGCTGGCGCGCTTTGCCTGGCTGCAGGATGGTGACGAGCGCATTGCCCTGTCCATGCGCGAGACCGCCGAGCGCATGGCCGCCCACCTGCAGCGCTGGGGTGGCCCCTCGCTGTCCTATGCGCGCCTTTACGTGGCCACGCGGGCCGTGCTGGGCACGGTGCGCTTCGCCTCGCTGGAGGCCTCGCCGCTGATCGCCTCGGGCGCACTGGAGGAGCTGCTGTGCGAGATGGGGACAGACATGTTGCTGGGTGGCGCGACGGGTGCGGGAGCCGCTGCCCCCTAGGCAGCAGGGGCTGTGCCATTGCACTGGACCAGCTTCGCAGCAAGGCGTGCCTTGATGGGCCGGCTGAAGTCCTGGTCGCCCTTGCGCAGCAGGATGGCGAAAAAAAGGCCCCGCAGAGCGGGGCCTTTTGCTTCTACCGGAGTGTGCGATCAACCGATAGCATTCTAACGAGTTCGCGCGGCAATGGCTTTCTCCGCCACATCCACCAGGTCGGTGCCGACCTGCTGCTTCCACTTGTCGTAGACGGGGCGCGTGGCCTTGACGAAGGCTTCGCGCTCGGCCGGTGTGAGCTGGGTCACGGTCACGCCGTTGGCGGCCAGGTCCTTGAGCAGCGGCTTGTCGGCCTCGATCATGCCCTTGCGCGCGATCACGATCTGCTCCTTGGCGGCGTCCACGGCAGCCTGGCGCACGATGTCCTGGTCTTCCTTGGTCCAGGTGGCCCAGATGTCCTTGTTGACCACGAAGATCAGCGGATCGTTGATGTAGCCCCACAGCGTCAGATGCTTCTGGCCCACGGACTGCAGCTTGGCGGCCATGTAGACCGACACGGGGTTTTCCTGGCCGTCCACGGCACCGCTGGCCATGGCGGGCTGGGCATCGGCCCAGCTCATCTGCGTGGGGTTGGCGCCCAGCGCGGTGAAGGTGTCCAGGAACAGCGGCGAGCCCACGACGCGGATCTTCAGGCCCTTGAGGTCGGCAGGGGTCTTGATGGCGTGCTTGGAGTTGCTGATCTCGCGGTAGCCGTTCTCGCCCCAGGCCAGCGGCACCACGCCGGCCTTTTCCAGGCGCTGGAACAGGCGCTTGCCGGGCTCGCCATGCGTGAGCGCGTCGGCAGCGGCGTAGTCGGGCATGAGGAAGGGCAGGGCGAACAGGTTCAGCTCCTTGATCTGGGGCGACCAGTTCAGCGTGGAGCCCACGGCCATGTCGATCACGCCCTGGCGCAGCGCGCTGAATTCGCGCGTCTGGTCGCCCTGGATCAGGGACACGCCCGGGTAGAGCTTGATGTTGATGCGGCCGTTGGTGCGCTCGCGCACCTTGTTGGCCCAGATCTCGCCGCCCTTGCCCCAGGGAAAGGCCGTGCCCAGCACCAGCGACATGCGGTACTCGCTCTTGTACTTGGCCGGAGTCTGCGCCACTGCGGGAGCGGACGAAAGGGCCAGGGCCGCAGCCGCGGCCAGGCCGCTGGCGAGGAAAGTGCGAAGTTTCATTGCGAAGGTCTCCTTGTTGAATTTTTGGGAAATCAGTAGCCCAGGCGTGCTGGGAGCCAGAGAGCCAGCTGCGGGAAGGCGATCACGGCGATCATCACCAGGAACATGGCCAGCAGCATGGGGCCGACCCAGCGCACGGTGGACTCCATGCGCACGCCCGCGATGCGGCAGGACACCATCAGGTTCACGGCCAGCGGCGGCGTGAACTGGCCCAGCGCCACCTTGAGCGTGAGGATGACGCCGAACCACACCGGGTCCCAGTTGTAGTGCTGCATGATCGGCAGCAGCAGCGGCACGAAGATCAGGAAGATGGAGATGCCGTCCAGGAACATGCCCACGGTGATCAGCAGCAGGATCAGCAGCGCCATCACGCCGTACTCGCCCAGGCCCGAGTCCACGATGGCCTTGGCCACCGGATCGATCACGCCCAGCGTGGACAGCGAGAACGCGAAGATGCCGGCCAGCGACACCACCAGCAGGATCACGGCCGACAGCTCGCCGGCCTCGCGCAGGATGGGGTAGAGGTCGCGCAGCGTGATGGTGCGGTGGATCACCATGCCCACGAACAGGCCGTAGAACACGGCCACCACGGCGGCCTCGGTGGGGGTGAACCAGCCGGCGCGCATGCCGCCCAGGATCAGCACCGGAGCGGCCAGGCCCCAGGAGGCCTCGCGCAGGCTGCGCCAGAACGGCGGGCGCGGCATGGACGATTCCAGCGCACCCATCTTGTGCTTGCGCGACATCCAAACGGCAGGAATGATCAGCGCCACGCCGGCCAGGATGCCGGGGATCATGCCGGCCGCAAACAGCGCCGGCACCGAGGCGCCGGGCACCAGCACCGAGTAGATGATGAAGGCCACGGACGGCGGGATCAGGATGTCGGTGGCCGCAGCCGCGCCCACCACGCTGGCCGAGAAGCTGCCGGGATAGCCGGCACGGCTCATGGCCGCGATCATCACGCCGCCCACGGCGGCGGCATTGGCCGGGCCCGAGCCCGAGATGCCGCCCAGGAACATGGCCACGGCAATCGCCACCAGGGGCAGCATGCCGGGGCCGCGGCCGACGATGGCCACGGCGAAGTTCACCAGGCGCAGCGCCACGCCAGAGCGGTCGAAGATCGAGCCCACGAGCACGAACATCGGAATCGCCAGCAGCGGGTACTTGCCCAGGCCCGCATAGAAGTTCTGCGGCACGGCCAGCAGGCCGAACCACTGCGTGTCGGGGCTGGCCAGCGCGATGGCGGCGGCGCCCGCCAGGCCCAGGGCCGCGCCGATCGGCACGCCCAGGAACATCAGGCCCAGGAAGGCGATGAAGAGCAGGGTTGCGATCATTGCGCCTTCTCCCCGGTGCTGTCATCGAAGGCGCCAGGGCGGCCCTGGCGCTGGAACAGCTGCAGCGCGCGCACCGTGATCAGTGCCGAGCAAATCGGCAGCCACATCGAATACCACCACTGCGGCACGCCGATGCCGGGCGAGGTTTCCTCGAAACGGTAGTCGTCCCAGACCACGCGCACGCTCAGTGCGGCGATCACGGCGAACAGCAGGGCCACCATCAGCGTGCCGAAGCGTGCCAGGCGCTTCCTGCGCAGGGCGCTGCCGCCTTCGGCGAAGTACTCGATGCGGATATGGGCGTTGCGCGCCACGGCCGCCGAGCCCGCGACCATGGCCAGCAGGATCATCAGGAAGACCGAGATTTCCTCGGTCCAGGCGAAGGAGGAGGAAGTGAAGTAGCGCACCAGCACATTGGCGAAGGTGATCAGGGCCAGCAGGGCCATGATCACCACGGTGAGCCAGTCCTCGATGCGCAGCGAACGCGGCTCGTCCGGCTGCGAAGGCGTCTCAGCGGCGCCGTTTTCGGTGGGAGGGGATGACATGGACGCGGGGAGTCAGAAAATTACACATGGCGGGGCAGATGCAGTCACTGAGCTTCCTCGGCGTCGTGTGCCGGGGGCCGTGAGGAAAAAATGTCACATTGGGTAAATGCGGCGCAGCGCCATTATGTGCGCATCCATGCGGTGTGCCAGAGGGACCATCCCTGCCCTGTCAGGCACCCGTCACGGCCCGGCGGATAATGAGGCCCATGGAAACCAAATGGCTAGAAGATTTCGTCAGCCTGGCTGAAACACGCAGTTTCAGCCGCTCCGCCCAACTGCGGCACGTGACGCAACCTGCGTTCTCGCGCCGCATCCAGGCACTGGAGGCCTGGGCCGGCACCGACCTTGTGGACCGCAGCTCCTACCCGACCCGGCTCACGCCGGCCGGCAAGACCATGTATGACCAGGCGCTGGAGATGCTGCAGTCGCTGCAGAGCACGCGCACCATGCTGCGTGCCCACGTCAGCGCGGGCAAGGGCATGGTGGGGTTTGCGGTGCCGCACACGCTGGCCTTCACTTTCTTCCCGAACTGGGTCTCCAGCGTGCAGGCCAAGTTCGGGCCCTTCCGCAGCCGGCTGTTCGCGCTCAACGTGCATGACGCCGTGATGCGCCTGGTCGAAGGCGGCTGCGACCTGCTGATCGCCTACTTCCATCCGTCCCAGCCCTTCCAGCTTGACCCTGCGCGCTACGAGATGGTCAGCCTGGGCCATGAGGTGCTCGCCCCCTACGCCAAGCCCGACGCCGACGGCCTGCCGCTGCACCAGCTGCCGGGCCGCCAGGGCCAGCCGCTGCCTTATCTGGGCTATGCGCCCGGCGCCTATCTGGGCCGGGTGACGGAGCTCATCCTCAAGGAAGCGGCCGAGGCCGTGCACCTGGAGCGTGTCTACGAGACCGACATGGCCGAAGGCCTCAAGGCCATGGCGCTGGAAGGCCATGGCGTCGCCTTCTTGCCGTTCAGCGCCGTGCGCAACGAGCTGGAGGCCGGGCGCCTGGTCAGCGCCGCGCCTGCGGGCGACAACGGTTTTCGCATGGACATGGAAGTGCGCGCCTACCGTGAAAAACCCGCCAGCAAGGATGCGCCCCAGGGCGTGGCCGGCGCACTGTGGAACTTCCTGCTGGAGCAGGGCGAGACCATCGGCTGACACGCCAAACGGCACGCATCAGGAAAAAAGGGGCTCTCGCAGCCCCTTTTTGCTGCACGTTGGTGCATGCGGGTGCCCGGCAAGAGCCCGACTTGGTGCACGGGTTATGCCTAGGGTAAACACCTATTATGCATAGCATGCATAAGGGCTTTTGCAAACGGCATTGGCTGTGCCACCGGCCCTGGCATTAGAGTGCGCGCACAGCAACCACGCCGTGTGCAGGACCGCCGGTGCGCTGGATCGGGCAAAAAACGCGTGCCATGGCACGGCAGTTGCTTACCTGAATCCGGCTGACGTGCTGGAAAGCCCTAGCACGTGTCGGTGCTCCAGCACCGTGCGTGATTGCACAATATGTGTCACATCGTTGATAGTTCGAGCAAGCCCACAAGGCGACTCGACCGTTCTCATCAAGACCGTTTTCGTTCTCATCTCAGGAGACCCGTATGAAGAAGCATTTGTTGGCCATCGCCGTGACCGCCCTGGCTGCAGGCAGCGCTTTCGCGCAGGCTGGTGACACCCTGGCCAAGATCAAGTCCTCCGGCGCCGTGACGCTGGGCGTGCGTGAATCCTCCGGCCTGGGCTACACGCTGGGCAATGGCAAGTACGTGGGCTTCCACACCGAGATGGGCGAGCGCGTGCTGGCCGACATCCAGAAGGAGCTGGGCCTGGCCAAGCTGGACATCAAGTACCAGCCCGTCACCTCGCAAAACCGCATCCCCCTGGTGACCAATGGCACCGTGGACATCGAGTGCGGCTCCACCACCAACAGCCAGGCCCGCCAAAAGGATGTGGCCTTCGCCGTGACCACCTACGTGGAAGAAGTGCGCATCGCCGTCAAGGGCAACTCCGGCATCACCGGCATCAAGGACCTGAACGGCAAGACCATCGTCACGACGACGGGCACCACCTCGGTGCAGACCCTGCGCAAGAACAAGCGCGCCGACGGCCTGACCTTCAAGGAAGTCATGGGCAAGGACCACGCCGACAGCTTCCTGATGCTGGAAACCGGCCGTGCCGACGCCTTCATCATGGACGGCTCCATCCTGGCCGCCAACATCTCCAAGTCCAAGGCACCTGCCGAGTACAAGATCGTCGGCGAAACCCTGTCGGTCGAGCCCATCGCCTGCATGCTGCGCAAGGACGACCCCGCCTTCAAGAAGGCCGTGGACGACTCCATCAAGCGCCAGATCGCCGACGGCTCGCTGGCCAAGCTCTATGACAAGTGGTTCATGCAGCCGATTCCCCCGGCCAACGTGAAGGTCGGCCTGCCACTGTCCGACGCCACCAAGGACGCATGGGCCCACCCCAACGACAAGCCCATGGAGTCGTACGAAGTCAAGTAAGCACCAGCTGAATGCCGCCCCTTCTGCCATGCGGTTGGAAGGGGCGTTTTTTGTTGCGTCGCCGGTTTTTCTGCCGGCACGCATTTCGTGTTTTGAATGAAGGGGTGCTCCTATGAGTTGGGATTGGCAGGTGTTCTGCCAGGACACCATTACCCAAGAGGTCGGTCAAAGCTGCTTCGGCAAGAACGGCGATATCACCTACCTGGACTGGATGCTGTCGGCCTGGGGCTGGACCATTTCCGTGTCGCTGCTGTCGCTGGTGATCGCACTGGTCGTCGGATCGCTGATCGGCACGCTGCGCACTTTGGAGGGCCGGCCGTGGATCGTGCGGCTGGGCAATGCCTGGGTGGAGCTGTTTCGCAATATTCCGCTGCTGGTCCACATCTTCATGTGGTACCACGTGGTTCCGTCCTTTGTTCCTGCGCTGAAGTCGCTGCCGGGTTTCGTGCTCGTGGTGCTGGCGCTGGGTTTCTTCACCTCGGCGCGTATCGCCGAGCAGGTGCGTTCGGGCATCCAGGCGCTGCCGCGCGGCCAGCGCTATGCGGGCATGGCGATGGGTTTCACCACGTTCCAGTACTACCGCTACGTGCTGCTGCCCATGGCGTTCCGCATCATCATCCCGCCGCTGACCAGCGAGACCATGAACGTGTTCAAGAACTCGTCCGTGGCCTTCGCCGTGTCCGTGGCCGAGCTGACCATGTTCGCCATGCAGGCGCAGGAAGAGACTTCGCGCGGCATCGAGATCTATCTGGCCGTCACCGGCCTGTATGTGATTTCCGCCTTTGCCATCAACCGCATCATGGCCTTCATCGAGAAGCGTTCGCGCGTCCCGGGCCTGATCGCTGCCAGCGGCGGAGGACACTGACATGAACCTGCAAATCGACTGGTCGTTCTTCACCTGGGACCTGTTCAGCAACTTCGTGCTGAAGGGCCTGTACTTCAGCCTGACGCTGACCGTCATCGCCACCATCGGCGGTGTGCTCTTCGGCACCGTGCTGGCGCTGATGCGCCTGTCCGGCAAGAAGTGGCTTGATGTGCCCGCCACGCTCTACGTCAACGGCATGCGCTCCGTGCCGCTGGTGATGGTGATCCTGTGGTTCTTCCTGCTGATGCCGCTGATCATCGGTCGGCCCATCGGCGCCGAGGTCTCGGCCATCATCACCTTCATCGCCTTCGAGGCGGCCTACTTCAGCGAGATCATGCGCGCGGGCATCCAGTCCATCCCGCGCGGCCAGGTCTCCGCGGGCCAGGCCATGGGCATGACCTACGGCCAGAACATGCGCCTCGTGGTCCTGCCCCAGGCCTTCCGCAACATGCTGCCGGTGCTGCTCACGCAGACCATCATCCTGTTCCAGGACACCTCGCTGGTCTATGCCATCGGTGCCTACGACATGCTCAAGGGCTTCGAAGTGGCGGGCAAGAACTATGGCCGTCCCATCGAATCCTATCTGGCCGCTGGCGTGACCTACTTCGTGCTGTGCTACTCGCTCTCGTGGGCAGTCAAGCGCCTGCACAAAAAGATTGCCATCATTCGATGAGCCAGCACCCCATTGAGGAATTGCAATGATTGAACTCAAGAACGTTTCCAAGTGGTACGGCAGCTTCCAGGTGCTGACCGACTGCTCCACCAACATCCAGAAGGGTGAGGTCGTGGTGGTCTGCGGCCCGTCGGGCTCGGGCAAGTCCACGCTGATCAAGACCATCAACGCGCTGGAGCCCTTCCAGAAGGGCGAGATCTTCGTGGACGGCGTGGCTGTGCACGATCCCAAGACCAACCTGCCCCAGCTGCGCAGCCGCGTGGGCATGGTGTTCCAGCACTTCGAGCTGTTCCCGCACCTGTCGGTGACCGAGAACCTGACCATCGCCCAGATCAAGGTGCTGGGTCGCAGCCCGGACGATGCCAAGAAGCGTGGCCTCAAGATGCTGGACCGCGTGGGCCTGACGGCGCACAAGGACAAGTTTCCGGGCCAGCTGTCGGGTGGCCAGCAGCAGCGCGTGGCCATTGCTCGCGCGCTGTCCATGGACCCCATCGTGATGCTGTTCGACGAACCCACCTCCGCGCTGGACCCCGAAATGGTCGGCGAAGTGCTGGACGTGATGATCGGCCTGGCCAACGAAGGCATGACCATGATGTGCGTGACCCACGAGATGGGCTTCGCACGCAAGGTGGCCAGCCGCGTGATCTTCATGGACGTGGGCGGCAAGATCCTGGAGGACTGCTCCAAGGACGAATTCTTCGGCAACCCCGAAGCACGCCAGCCGCGCACCAAGGAATTTCTCAACAAGATCCTGCAGCACTGATCGGCTGCTGCCGGCAGGCAGCAGGCCATCTCAAGACAAGGGCGCTTCGGCGCCCTTAGTCTTTTGCCGCTCTGGAGCGGCCGGGGCTGCGCCGTGCGGCGGCGCGCGGCTCGGGCGTCCTGATCAACTGGTGGTTGAACTCCTTCCACAGCGCGTCGCGCCGGGCCAGGGCCTCGGACACATCCTTGTGGCGCAGCTGGGCCACGGCCGAGACCAGGGCGTTGCATAGGTAGAAGGCTGCCGTGTAGGAGTGAAAGGGCGAGGCATTGGCCGTGCGCACCTGCAGCCAGTGGTGGGCCACGGTGGCCAGCGGCGCGGCGGGGCTGTCCGTGATGGCCAGCACCTGGGCACCGGCGTCGGCAAAGCGCTGCGCTATCTCGAAGGTGCCGCGCGAATACTGGCTGACGCTGAAGGCCAGCAGCGTGTCCGAGGGGCCGATCCACAGCAGCTGGTCGGCCGGCGCGATGGCTCCGGCATCCAGCTCCTGCACGCCGGGGCGGCACATGTTCAGGTGCAGGGCCAGCCAGGCAGATACCGGCGAGCTGTTGAGCTGGGCCAGCACGAACACGCGGCCCTCGCCCTGGGCCAGCTTGCGGGCCATGGCCTCGAAGGCCGCCATGTCCAGCCCCTCGCGCGTGGCCTGGATGTTGTGCTGGTCGTGCAGCAGCGCATCGTCCACGCACTCGCTCAGGCTGCGCTGCGCGCCCAGCAGCACGGGCGCGCGCTGGGCGGCCGTCTGCAGCAGCGCCGTCACCTCGCCGCGCGCCTCGCGCTGGGCTTCGGCATAGCTGGCATAGCCGAGCTTGGCGAACAGCCGCACCACGGTCGATGCGCTGGTGCCCGTGTGCGCGGCCAGCGCCGTGGCCGACTCCAGCAGCGCATGCGGGTAGTTGCTGCCCAGGGTCTGGGCCAGCGTCAGCTCGCTGGCCGTCAGCTCCGCGCCCTGCTGCGCCAGGCGCTGCGGCAGCAGCAGTGCGGCTTTTTGCAATGGTGATTTCATATTTTTCTTGTATATGCAACGTGTATTGCAAAATAGGGGGTCGCGTGCAACACTGCATGCACTCTGGAGATTCCACCATGCACGATACCCTCGAACAAAGCCGCGTGCAGCAGCGCGCGAGACTGCTGGACTGGCTGGGCGGCCAGCAGCAGGCCATGCAAGACCTGTTGCACAGGATTGTCGATATCGACAGCGGCAGCCGCGATGAAGCCGGCATCCTGGCCGTGGCCCAGGCGCTGCGCGAGCGGCTGGAGGCGGCCGGCGTGGCCGTGCGTTTCGAGGACGTGCCCGGCTACGGCGTGCTGCTGCATGCCGATGTCGTCGGTACCGACGGGGACGGCCCGGCCGAAGGCGCGCCCATCTATCTGATGGGCCATATGGACACGGTCTTCCCGGCGGGCACCGTGGCGCGCCGCCCCTTCCGCGTGGAAGAGGGCAGGGCCTACGGTCCCGGCGTGGCCGACATGAAGTCGGGCCTGGTGCTCAACGTCTTCGTGGCCGAGGCCTTTGCGCGCTGTGGCGGCCTGACGGCGCCGCTCAAGCTGTTCTTCTCGTGCGATGAGGAGATAGGCTCGCCCGCCACGCGCCAGACCATCATGGACACGGTGCGCGGTGCGCGCGCCGTCTTCAATGCCGAGCCCGGCCGCGTCAGCGGCAACCTGGTGACCAGCCGCAAGGGATCGATGGCCGTGGAGTTCGAGGTGCAGGGCGTGGCCGCCCATGCGGGCATCAACCACGCGGCCGGCGCCAGCGCGCTGGAGGCCATGGCGCGCAAGCTGCTGGCCCTGCATGCGCTGACCGATCCCGCCACGGGCACGACCACCAATGTGGGCGTGCTGCAGGGCGGCATCGTGCCGAACATGGTGGCGCCCCACGCCAAGGCCGAGCTCGATGTGCGCTACACGGCCCAGACCGATCCCGATGCGCTGATGGAGCGCATCCGCGCCATCGTGGAGGAAGAATCCGTGCCCCGCACCCAGGGCCGCGTCACCGCCGTGCGCCGCACCCTGCCCATGGCGCCCACGCCTGATGCGTTGCTGCAGCTGTACCGGCGCGGCGCGCAGTCGCTGGGCTTTGATGTGCAGGGCGAGTTCACGGGCGGCGCGGCCGACAGCGGCCTGACCGCGTCGGTGGGCGTGCCCACGCTGTGCGCCACCGGCCCCGTGGGCGGCCATCCCCATACCGAGCGCGAGTACTGCGAGCTGGCTACCTTCGTGCCGCGCGCGCAGGCCGTGGCCCTCGCCATCTTTGATCACCCCTGATTGCGCTGATACCCATGAAAAACCTGTCCGTGAACCCCTCCCTGAACACCCGCCGCAAGCTGCTGGGCGCAGGCCTTGGCCTGGCGGGCCTGTCCGCGCTGGCGCCGCTGGCCGCACGCGCCGATGACAAGTACCCCTCGCGCCCGATCACGCTGGTCGTGCCGTTTCCGCCCGGCGGTTCGGTGGACATCATGGGCCGCCAGTACGCAGAGCCCCTGTCGCGCATCCTGGGCGTGCCCATCGTGGTGGAGAACCGGCCCGGCGCGGGCGGCTCGGTGGCCACGCAGTACGTGTCGCGCGCCAAGCCGGACGGCTACACCCTGGTCGTGTCCTCGCAGAGCAGCCACCTGGCCAATCCGCTGACCCAGCCCAAGGTGGGCTACGACCCCATCAAGGACTTCGAGAACATTGCCATCCTGGGCCGCCAGCCCAATGCGCTGATGGTGCATTCCAGCCTGCCCGTGAAGAACTTCCAGGAGTTCATCGAGTACGTGAAAAAGCGCCCCGGCCAAGTCAACTACGGCAGCGCCGGCATCGGCAGCATGGGCCAGCTCAATGTGGAAATGCTCAAGGCCGCCACGGGCATCTTTGCCACGCACATTCCCTACCGTGGCGGCTCGCCGCTGGTCACGGCGGCCATCGGCAACGAGGTGCAGTTCATCCTCGACAACCTGGTCTTCATGCTGTCCCACGTGCAGTCGGGCAAGGTGCGCGCCCTGGTCGTGGCCTCGGAGCAGCGCCTGCCCATGCTGCCCGACGTGCCCACCATGGCCGAGGTCGGCTATCCCCAGCTCAACATGAGTTCCTGGACCGGCATTGCGGCGCCTGCGGGCACGCCCGACGCCATCGTCCAGACGCTGTACAAGGCCATCCGCCAGGCGGCCACGGCGCCGGCCATGGTGGCCAGCCTCAAGGAGCGCGGCGTGGTCGCGCCCGAGGAGATGAGCCCCGCCGCCTTCGAGAAGATGATGGCCGAGCGCCTGAAGCTCTTCGGCGAGGTGGTGCGCAAGGCCCATATCGTGGCCGAGTAAGCAGGGCACGCCCAGGGCGCCCCCAGGGCGCCCCGGATGGCCGGGCGCAGCCGACGTATTTCCATAAGGAGGAGACATGAGCATGACCCCTATCGCCCGCCAGGCTGCCAGCCACCCTTCCCGCCGCCGCGTGCTCGGCGTGGGGCTGGGCCTGGGTGTGCTGGCCCCGCTTGCGGCGCTGGCCGCCGAAGGCAAGGCCGCCGGCTACCCCACGCGCCAGATCAGCTTCATCGTGCCGTTTCCGGCCGGTGGCTCGGTGGACGCCATGGCGCGCCAGTATGCCGAGCCCATGGCACGCATCCTGGGCGTGCCCATCGTCGTGGAGAACCGGCCCGGCGCGGGCGGCTCGGTGGCTGCGCTGGCCGTGGCGCGCGCCAGGCCCGATGGCTACACCCTGGTCGTGTCCTCGCAGAGCAGCCACCTGGCCAATCCGCTGACCCAGCCCAAGGTGGGCTACGACCCCATCAAGGATTTCGAGAACATCGCCATCCTGGGCCGCCTGCCCAATGTGCTGGTCGTGCCCGCGAGCCTGCCCATCCGCAGCTTCGCGGAGTTCATCGCCTATGCCAAAAAGCACCCTGGCCAGCTCAACTACGGCAGCGGCGGCACGGGCAGCATGGGCCAGCTCAACATGGAGATGTTCAAGGCCGATGCGGGCCTGGACATCACCCATGTTCCCTACCGGGGCGGCACGCTGCTGGTCACCTCGGTGCTGGCGGGCGAGGTGCAGGTGTTCTTCGACAACCTCATCTCCATGCTGCCCCATATCCAGGCGGGCAAGGTGCGCGCCCTGGCCGTGGCCTCCGAGCAGCGCGTGGCACAAATTCCCGATGTGCCCACGCTGGCCGAGGTCGGCTACCCGCAGCTGAACATGAGCTCCTGGACCGGCCTGGCCGCGCCGGCCGGCACGCCCGCGCCCGTGGTGCAGGCCCTCTTCAAGGCCGTGCGCCAGGCCGCCACGGCGCCGGCCATGGTGTCCAGCCTGCAGGACCGGGGCGTGACCCCGCCCGAGGAAATGAGCCCCGCGGCTTTCGAGGCCATGATGTCCGAGCGCCTCAAGCGCTTTGGCGAGGTGGTGCGCAGGACGGGCATCGTCGCCGAGTGAGCCTGGCCCGCCAAGGGCCTGCCCTCAGTCCAGCTGCACGCCCACCTCGCGCACCAGCCGGCCCCAGTCCGCCAGGTCCTGGCGCAGCGTGTCGGCGAATTGCGCGGGCGTGGTCCGGGGCAGATCGGTCAGGTTGAGCTCGCCCAGCTTTTTGGCCGTGGCCGGGTCCTGCAGCAACTGGTTGATTGCGGCGTTGAGCTTGTCCACGATGGGCTGCGGCGTTTTGGCGGGCGCGAAGACGCCGTACCAGGAATAGTTGTGGAACGGGTAGCCCGCCTCGGTCAGGCTGGGCAGGTCCGGCTGGCTGGGAATGCGCTTGTCGCCGCTGTGGGCGATGGCGCGCACGCGGCCCGCACGCACCAGCTCCACGGTGGAAGAGGTGTCCGCAAACGCGGCCTGCACCTGCCCGCCCAGCAGGCCTTGCACGCAGGGGCTGCTGCCCTTGTAGGGCACATGCTGCATCTGCAGGCCGGCCTGCTTGAGCAGGAATTCCATGGTCAGGTGCCCGCCCGAGCCCTGGCCCCAGGAGCAGTAGCTGAGCTGGCCGGGCCGTGCGCTTGCATAGGCCACGAACTCCTTGAGCGAATGCACGGGCAGATCGCGCGAGACCAGCAGCAGATTGCCGGCGCGCCCTATCTGCGCAATGGGCGTGAAGTCCTTTACCGGGTCATAGGGCACCTTGCGGTAGAGGCTGGGGTTCACGGCCATGGACGCCGTGTAGGTGAACAGCAGCCGGTAGCCGTCCGGCGCACTGCGCGCGGCCTGCTCCACGCCGACCAGGCCGTTGGCGCCGGGCCGGTTGTCCACCACGAAGGGTTGCCTGAGCAGCCGGGTCAGGCCTTCGGCAAACACCCGCGCGATGGTGTCCGTGCCGCCGGCGGCGGCCGTGGGCACGATCAGCGTGACGGGGCGGGCGGGGTAGTTGCCGGCATCCTGTGCCGGCTGGGCGTGGCCTGTGCAGGCCATGGCCAGCAGCAGTGCCAGGGCCATGCCGTGCTTCTTCATCGTCTTCATGCACTTGTCTCCTTGTGTCGCCTTGTGTCGCCTTGTGACGCCTTTCCTGTGTGCGGCCCCGTCAGCGCAGCCCCAGGCGCGCCTGCGTGCCCTGCTCGATCATGTCGGCTCCCACCCGGTAGAGGTTGCGCGAGACATAGCTGTCCACCTCGCGCGCACGCTCGCGCAGCCAGGCGGCCTTGAGGCTGCGGGCCTGGCCGATCTCGGGCGCGTCGCCGGTCGCCGTGGCCAGCACGTCGATCACATGCAGGGCCAGCTGCCACTGGCCCGCGTCGGCCAGCGCCTGGGCGCTGGCCACCAGGCCGGGCTTGTCGGTGATGGCATCGGCAATGGCGGCGCCTGCGGCCTCGGGCGGGGCCGGGTGCAGCGTGGTCGGGTTGCGGTCCCACCAGCCGTTTTCCGATCGGTAGATGTCGCGCACGATGTAGCTGGGGTCGCCATAGGTGGGCTTCATCCACTCCACGCCGAACAGCTCCTGCGGATAGTCCATGGCCGCGAGCACCTGCTGCTCGTTCAGGCCCTCGTTCATCAGGCGCACGACTTCGGCGCGCAGCCAGCGCAGCGCCTGTGCGGTGTGCAGCAGCACCTGCTGCACGGCCTGCTCGCCCTCGATCACGGGACCGAACTCGCGCACGGCCTTGAGCGGGCGCAGCGCGGCCATGGCCTGCAGCGTGTCGGCCCAGCGCACGGTGTCGCGCAGCGTGCGAAAGGGCGTGCCGATGTTGGGGATGGAGTCCAGCAGCGCCGCGCCGCCGTACAGCACGCGCTGGCCGGGGCTCCACAGCGCGATGGCGTCGTCGGTCTCGGACGGCGCCCAGAACAGCTCGATGCGGCTGTCCCCGCTGCCTATCTCCAGCCGCGTGTCGAAGGTTTCGGTGGGCTCGTGCATGTCCAGCCGGTGCTCGAAAAAGCCCGCGCTGCGGTTGAACTGGATCTCGGCCATGCGGTGCTGCAGCGCCCGGGTCTCGCGGTAGCGTGCCTGGCGGCGCGGCAGGTTGCGGTGCGCGATGAGGCGCGGCACAGGCTCTCCGCGCGCGGCCGCATGCTCCAGCCAGGCGGGCACGCCCGCGTTGTAGCCGATGTGGCCGTGGCTGTAGCACAGCGCATGCACGGGCGCGTCGCTGAGCTGGCGCAGGCTGGCGATCATGTCCTGGCTGACCTTGCCGCCGGGGCCGGCGTCGATCACCACCAGGCCCGCGTCGGTCTCGGCCACGAAGGACTGGCCCTGGCCGCGCAGTATGTGCAGGCCCGGCGCCACGGTTTCGCTGCCGGTGCCCACCAGCAAGAAGGGCTTGTCGTCGTCTCTGGCGTTCATGGGGTCTCCGGGTCTGGTTCGATGGGGGGCAGGGCGTAGCGGCCGTCCAGCAGTTCGGGCTGGGGCATGTAGGCGCGCAGGCACAGGTAAAAGCCTTCGCGCGGCGCGGGCAGCCAGTTGGCGCGGGGGTCTTCGCTGGCCGGTGGCGCGTGGCTGATGTGGATAGTCAACCCGCCATCGCCATCGCCATCGCCATCGCCGTCGCCATTGCCATCGCCATCGGCGTCGGGGCGCAGGCCCGGCGTGCGGTCGCCGATGGCATGGCGGTCGATGGGGTTGTCCACCAGCATGCAGTCGTGGGCGCCGTAGAGGGTCAGGGACCAGAAGGCCTGCACGGGCGGCAGCGCGCCTGGTGCAAAGCGCAGCCGGTAGCGGCGGCTGCCGTGCAGGGGCTGGCCCTGGGCGTCATGCCAGGCCAGCGGGTAGATGGCCTCGCGGCTTTCCAGCATGCCGATGTACTTGAGCGCAATTTCGGCGCGGGCCTGGAAGTCGTCGCCAAAACTGCCTTCGACCAGGGCGGGGAGTTCCCAGCCCGAGTCCAGGCGCCGGCCCGTGCTGGCTGCGCGCAGCCGGGGCAGCACGCTGTCCAGGGCGCGCTGCAGTGCGGCTTGCTGTTCCGCGTCGGGTGTGCCCAGCCCGGCGCCCAGGCCCACGGCCGCAAAGCGCGCGACCCGGGCGGCATGCCCTGCCGGCGGCGGGTTGTCGCGCAAGGCGGCATTCACCTGTGTGGCATAGTGCTCGGCATTTGGCGGGGCCTGGGGATCGCAGTCCGGGTCGAAGGCGCGGGCCTGCGAGGGAGTGCCCGCCTGCCAGTCGGCCAGCGGGCGCACCGCAAAGCCGTCCTGCAGCGCGTGCACGGCGGGCAGGTCATGCTCGCCATCGACCAGGATGCGGCCTATCACCCACAGCCAGGGCGTGGGCGCGGCAATGTGTGCGCCGGGCGCATCGAACGGTGGCGGCAGCGCCCCCTGCCAGCCGGGCGGCGTGACCAGGAAGGAGCGCGCCGCCGTGCCCGTCAGGCGCTGGCCCAGGTGGGCGAAGGGGTTGGTGAAGAAGTCCAGCAGGCCCAGGACGTAGTAGCGGCCCGCCGTGTCGGGCACGTCGATCACCAGCGGCCCGGCGCCCAGGTCCAGCCAGGCGTTGGTGTAGAGCGTGTCGTTGTTGGGCGTGACCACGCGGCTGGTGCCGGCGCGCAGCAGCTGGCGCGCATGCACGAACTGGTTGCACCAGCGCTGCGGGGCGGGCGCGGCTTCGCCCGCCGCATTGCGCCGGGGCGAGGTGGCCGCGCGCATGCGGCGCATCTCGTACAGCGGGCAGGTGTGGATGACGGCCTCCTCGGCCAGGGTGCTCAGGTCCATGGCGTGTCTCATGCGGCCACGGGCTGCAGGGGCGGAACAGGCCATTGGTGCGCGCCTGCCTGCGGGTGGTACATGCGCAGGATGAGGTAGAAGCGCCCGTGCGGCGTGGGCAGCCAGTTGGCGGCGCCCTGTGCCGGACGGGCATGGCCCAGGTCGATCTGCAGGCTGCCGTCGGCCTCGCGCAGCAAGCCCGGCGTGCGGTCGCCGATGGAGTGGCGGCCGATCTCGTTGCCGTAGAGAAAGCGGTCGGCGTCATACAGGGTGACGGACCAGAAGGCGTCGGCCGGCGGCATGTCGGCGGCATTGAAGCGCAGCACATAGCGCTGGCTGCCGTCCAGCGGCTGCAGGCCTGCGTCGTGGTGGGCGGCGGCGTAGATGGCCTCGCTGGTGGCCAGCGCGCCCAGGCCCAGGTAGGCGGTGCGTGCGCGGCCCAGGTACTCGCTGCCGTAGCGGCCGGTGGACGGCGTCATGGTCCACGGCCGGGGACGGCGGTTGCGCCCCATGGCGGCCACGGTGCGCACGCCGTCGGCAAAGCCCTCGGTCAGGCCTTCGCGCACGGGCTCCTCCAGCTGCTCCCACGCCATGTGGGCGCTGGCCACCAGGCCGGCCTGGCCGAACCAGGACAGCAGCCCCTGGTCCTCCTTGCGGCCAGGCGCCTCGGCCAGCGCATGGCAGAGGTTGGCAAAAAATCGCGGTGCAACCTCGGCCGCAGGCTCCTGGTTCTCGAAGGCGGCCGCCATGGCGTCCACGGGCGGGCCGACCCAGTTCGTGACGGCGGCCGGGCGGCCTCCTTTCGGCGTGCCCGGCGCGGGCTCCAGCCGGATGTCGGCCTGCAGCGCGCGGGCTGCAGGCCAGTCGGGCGCATCGCCCACCACGGTGCGGCCGATCAGCCAGACAAGGTTGCTGGGGCAGTGCACCAGACGGTGGCCGGCCAGGTGTTCCGGCACCTGGCCGCCCGGCCCGACCAGGACCACGGTCTCGCCTTCGGGCGCGCAGTTGCGCGGGCCCAGGTTCTCGAAATTCTCGGTATAGGCGTCGTACAGGGCCAGCACGAAATAGCGGCCCGGATGCGCGGCGCTGGAGGGCACGGTCAGCAGGCGCGGGCCGTCGGCCAGGTGGATCCAGGCCAGCGAGTACAGCAGGTCGTTGGCGGGCGTGACCACGTCGCGGTCCTCATGGGTGGAGGGGCGCTGGCTGTGGTGCAGCGTGTCGAAGTCGCCGCGCATGTCCAGGCCCAGGCCGGTGGCGCGCGCGGCGCCGGCATCGGTCTGCAGGCGGCAGGTGCGGTAGGTCTCTATCAGCGGATAGCCGTAGACAAAGGCGGCCAGGCCGATGGAGCGCGCCAGGGCGCGGCGGACTTCGGGCAGGGAGGGAGGGGTCGGGTTCATGTCCATTGTTTTCTTCAGGGGATGAGGGGGTCAGTCGAGGGTCACGCCCGTGGAGCGCGCCAGGTCCAGCGCCACGGGCAAGAAGGCGGCGTAGGCGGCGCTGGCCTCGGCCGGGCTGTTGCCCTGGGCCTCCAGGCCCAGCGCCTCGACACGCTGGCGCACCTGGGGCTCGCGCATCACGGCGGCGACCTCGCGGCCCAGGCGTTCGACGATGGCGTCGGGCGTGCGCGCGGGCGCCATCAGCGAGATCGATCCCGTGATGGCATACACGGGCTCGCGGTAGCCCTGCTCGGCAAAGGTGGGCACATCGGGCAGTGCCTTGCTGCGGCGCGGTCCGGCCACGGCCAGGGCGCGCAGCTTGCCGGCGTCGATGAAGGGCTTGAGCGTGGCGGCCGAGCCCAGCGTCATCTGGATCACGCCGCTGATCAGGTCGATGGACATGGGCCCCTCGCCCTTGTAGGCCACGTGCAGCGACTGCAGGCCGTAGGCCTTGTCCATGAAGACCTGGACCTGGTGCGGCTGCGTGCCCGCCCCCCAGGAACCCATGGCGTACTTGCCCGGCGACTGGCGCACGGCCTCTACTAGGCCCTTGAAGTCCCTGGCCGGCACGGCCGGGTTGACGGCCATCACCATGGAGGGCGAGACCACGTCCGAGACCATGCGCAGCTCGGTGCGCGGGTCGTAGGGCAGCTTCTTGTAGAGCACCAGGTTGGCCGTGATGGGCCCGGGCACGGTCAGCAGCAGGGTGTGGCCGTCGGGCACGCTCTTGGCCACATGCTCGGTGCCGATGATGCCGCCGGCGCCGCTGCGGTTGTCCACCACCACGGGCTGGCCCAGGCGCTTGGCCAGGCCCTCGGCCAGGATGCGCGCCACGGTGTCGGTGGAGCCGCCGGCCTGGTATTGCACGACGATGCGAACGGGACGGGCGGGATAGCCGTCCTGGGCCAGCGCGGCGCTGCAGGCCAGGGCAAGGCAGGTCAGCGCGGCGGTGCGCAGCAGGGGTGTGTTCATGGTGGCCTCCGGGCGGGCGATGGGGTGGGTGTCGGCTTTCATGCAGCCTCCCTGCCGATGACCAGCGCATCGACGGCCACGCAGCCGCCGTCCTCGCGCGGGCGGGCGATCAGGGGGTTGATCTCGGCGCTTTCCAGCGTGGCGCCTGCGCGCTGCGCAAAGCCGGCCAGGGCGCACAGCGTGTCGGCAATGCTGTCCAGGTCCACGCGGGGGCGGCCGCGCGCGCCGTCCAGCACGGCAAAGGCCCGCAGCTCGCGCACCATGGCCAGCGCGTCGTCGCGCGTGATGGGCAGCAGGCGCAGCGAGACATCGCGCAGGATCTCGGCATGGATGCCGCCCAGCCCGAACATCAGCACCGGGCCGAATACCGGGTCGCGGTGCACGCCGGCGATGCACTCCACGCCGCCCTGCACCATGGGGGCGGCCAGCGCGCCGTCGATGTGCGCATCGGGCCGGGCCTGGCGCGCATTGGCCAGGATGCGGTCGAAGGCGGCCTGGGCGCCGGCCGCATCCGCCAGGTTCAGTGCCACGCCGCCCACGTCGGACTTGTGGGCGATGGCATCGCTGCAGACCTTGAGCGCAATGCGTCCGCCCATCTCCTGCGCGGCCTGCGCTGCCTCGGCCGCCGTTCGCACCAGCCGGTGCGGCACCACGGGCACGCCGGCCTCGGCCAGCAAGGCCATGCTGCGCTGCTCCGACAGCGTGCCCGCCGGCAGGTGCAGCGCGCTGCCTGCATCGGCCATCGCGGGCAGCGCCTGCGGTGTTTCATGCAGGCGGGCCAGCGCGCCAATGCAGCGTATGGCCGCGCCCGGGTCGGCAAACACCAGGCAGCCCAGCGCCTCCAGCGCATCGCGGCGCTCGGGCGGGCACAGCGTGCTGACGGCCAGCAGGGTGTTGGGATGGTGGGTGCGCAGCGTCTGCACCAGGCTTTGCAGCACGGGCCAGAAGGCGTCGGACAGGCCGCCTGCCGCGAAGAAGCCCAGCCAGCTGTCGAACTGCCGGTCGGCCAGCATCAGGCGGGCGCTGCGCTCCAGCAGCGTCATGTCGTTGGTGACCTGGCCCGTGATGTCCACGGGGTTGCGCGGCGCGGCAAACGGCACCCATTCGCGCAGCTGGCGCTGGGCCGCATCGGACAGCGGTGCCACGTCTAGGCCGGCTGTGCTGGCGTCGTCGGCCATCATGGCGCCCACGCCGCCCGAGACCGTGAACAGTCCGATGGACCGCCCCTGGGGGGCCCGGGCGATGGAGGCACTGGCCGCCAGCGCGAAGAAGTCGGTGATGGAATGCGCGCGCAGCACGCCGTAGCGGCGGAACACCGCGTCATAGACTGCATCGTTGCCCGCCAGCGAGGCCGTGTGCGATGCGGCGGCGGCCGCGCCCAGGGCGCTGGTGCCCACCTTGCACATGACCACGGGCTTGCCGCGCTCCTGCGCCAGGGCCAGGGCAGCGCGCAGCCGGGGGCCGTCGCGGCAGCCCTCCATGTAGGCCATGATCACGTCGGTCTCGGGGTCCTGGGCCAGCCAGGCCAGGCCATCGGCCAGTTGCACATCGGCCTCGTTGCCCGTGGTGGCCCACAGCGACAGGCCCAGCCCGCGCTCGCGCGCCAGGCTGTAGGCATAGGCACCGAAGGCGCCCGACTGGCTGACCATGCCGATGCGCCCGGGCCGCACCAGCCCGCCGCCCGGCGCGGGCGAGAACGTGGCGTAGACCTGGTGGCCGGGGCGCATGAAGCCCAGGCAGTTCGGGCCGATGAGGCGTATGCCCGCCTCCTGCGCGCGCCGCGCCAGCGCCTGCTGGGCGGCCGTGCCGTCGGAGCCGGTCTCGGCATAGCCCGAGGAAAACAGCACCATGGACTGCACGCGCGCGGCGGCCGCATCCTCCAGCACGCCGGCCACCTGCGACTGCGGCACGGCGACGATGGCCAGGTCCACCGGCGCGCCGATGGCGGCCAGCCGCTCGTGCGCGGGCAGGCCCTGCACGCGGCTGGCGCGCGGGTTCACCGCATACAGCGCGCCGCCGTAGCCGAAGCGCAGCAGGTAGTCCAGCGGAATGCCGCCGATCTTGCTGGCCTGGTCCGAGGCGCCGACCACGGCGATGGAGCGCGGCGCGAACAGCGCGTCGAGCCGGGAGGTGTCAAAGCAATGGCTGTCGGTCATGTGTGTCCCTCAGAAGTTGTGGCGCACGCCCAGCGCCAGGGACCGCACGCCGTCGCCGCTGTTGGCGGCCACCGGCACGTTGGCAATGGCGGCCGAGGCATTGGCCGCATTGCCCAGCTGCAGCCAGCGCGCGTAGAGCACGGTGCGCTTGCTCAGCGCGTAGTCGTAGCCCAGCGTCCAGGTGTTCTGGGCGCGGTCCGTGCCGCCCACCTCGCGCCGCGCCACCGAGACCAGCAGCTTGGAGCGCGCATCCACGCTCCAATCGGCGCCCAGCTGGGCCAGCTTCGCCTTGGGTGTGCCGGCACGGTCCACGCGGTTGATGACGTAGTTGCCCGTCAGGCGCAGCCCGTCCAGGGCCTCCCAGCTGGCCGACAACGCCTGGTACTGGCTGGTGGCGGGCGCGGCCACGGGTGCGGCGGCGCTGCCTTCCACGGACTTCTGGAAACTGTAGGCCAGGAACCAGGGCTTCTGGTTCCAGCCCAGCGTGGCGCCGTAGAGGCGGCCGTTGCTGCTGTTCGGCGAAGCCACTTCGCCGAAGGAATAGGCCAGGTCCGCCAGCCAGGGCTGGCCTGCCGGCGTGCGGTAGCGCACCAGGTTGTTGGCCCGCGCCGCAAACGGCCGCAGGCCGGCCTGGGCATCGGTGGCCGACACCAGGTTCAGCGAGGAAAACAGCGCGTTCATGCCCAGCGGATCGGCGCGGAACAGCGCGCCGAACATGGGCGTATACATGCGGCCCATCTCCACGGCGCCCCAGCCGCTGTTCAGTCCCACCCAGGCCTGCCGCGTGAAGGCCAGGCCCGGGCCGGGAATGGTGCCCAGGCCCGTGTCCGGCGCCACGCCGGCCTCCAGCATGAACTGGGCGCGCAGGCCGCCGCCCAGGTCCTCGCTGCCGCGAAAGCCGATGCGCGATGCCGCGCTGCCCCCGTCCTCCAGCCGGCTCAGGCGCGTGGCGCCCGACCTTGCGCTGTTGATGTGGACGTCGACGATGCCGAACATCTCCACGCTGCTCTGGGCCCACGCGGACGTGCCCAGGGCCGCCATGCCGCCGGCGGCCAGCCAATGCTTGTGCTTCACGAACTTGTCTCCTTGGTAGCGCCCCGGATGCTTTGCCCGGTGGCTTGCTTGCTACTATCCCGAGCGACAGGGGATGCACTCTGTCAAGCCATTGACAAATGGCGGTACATGGGCACCGGACTAACCCGGGGCCTTCGACATCGTGAGAGAACCATGCGCTCCAAGCCTGCTCCCGTGGCCGACCCTTCGGCGCTGATCCGCCGCGCCCTGGGCCTGTGCCGCATGCTGCGCAACTGGCCGCCCGAGGTGCTGGATGAGCTGACGGCGCTGTCCCGACTGGGCCGCTACGAGCGCCACCAGCAGGTGCGCGCCGCCGACCCCAAGCGGCGCGAGGTGCTGGTGGTGGCTTCGGGCTGCGTGGAAGTGGGCGGCGTGGACGCCACGGGCTCGCGCTTCGTGCTGTCCATGCACAGCGCGGGCGACATCGTCGGCCTGGCGCGGCTGCTGGAGCACACGCAATTCGTCTACGACTACCACGCGCACCAGCCCACCGTGCTGGTGGAGATCCCCGGCGAGTCCTTCCTGGCCCTGCTCGATGCCCATCCGCCGCTGTGGAAGGACATCTGCCTGCTGGTGCTGGCGCGCATGCACGAGCTGATCGTCGTCCAGCAGCGCCACGCCTTCAGCAACATCGACAACCGCGTGGCCGAGCTGCTGGCGCGGCTGGCCCCCACGCATGGCCAGCCCGCGCCCGACGGGCAGGGCGTGGTGCTGCGCATCTCGCAGAGCGACCTGGCCGCCATGCTCTCGGTCTCGCGCCAGACCATCAACAAGGAGCTGCGCCTGCTGGAGCAGCGCGGCCTGCTGCAGGCCGCCTATGGCCGGCTGACCATCGTCGACTTGGCGGGCCTGCTGCGCCTGGCCGATGCGCGCGCGCGGCCGGGGCCCTAGCCCCGGTCCGCTGGAATCAGCCCTCGTCCAGCGGCGAGGCATCCTCGCCGAACAGGGCCTGTCCGTCGGCGCGCAGCAGCTCCAGCATGTGCCGGGCCGCGGGCGACAGATAGCCGTCGCGCCGGCAGGTCACGCCCAGGTGGCGGCGCAGCGTGGTGGCCGGCAGTCGCACTTCCCTGAGCGTGCGGCTGCGCTCCAGCCGCAGCGTGTGGCGCGAGACGAAGGTCAGCAGATCGGTCTTGGCCACCATGCGCGGCAGCAGCGGTATGGAGCCCGCCTCCACCTGCACCGTGGGCGCCGGCATGCCGCGCGAGGTGAAGGCCTGGTCCAGCCATTGCCGGCTCGGGATGTTGGCGCTGGGCAGGGCCCAGGGATGGCGCAGCAGCGCGGCCATGGTGATGCGCTGGCGCTCGAAGACGGGATGGTCCTGGCGCGCCGCGACCACCACCACGTCCTCGGCGATCGGGTGGGAGACCAGCTCCGGATCGCCCTCGGCCGTGAGGCCGATCAGCAGGTCCAACTGGCCCTCGCGCAGGCGGTCGCGCAGTTCCCAGCTGGGGCCGATCACGATGCTGATGGTGATGCGCCGCCCGTCGGCCAGGGCCTTGCTGCACAGCTCGGGCAGCAGGTGATCGGCGGCCACCGGCCCGCTGCCGATGCGCACATGGCCGGCATGGCCTTCGTTGAAGTCGCGCACCTCGCGCAGCGCCTCCTGGCTGGCATTGCGCAGCATGCGCGCGCGGGCCAGCAGCACATCGCCCAGCGGCGTGAGGCGTATGCCGCGCCCGGCACGCTCGAACAGCGCGCCGCCCACGGTCAGTTCCAGGCGCTGTATGCATTTGCTCAGCGCGGGCTGGGTGCGCCCCAGCTGTTCTGCGGCCCGGCCCAGGTGCCCGAGGTCGGCCACGATCTCGAAGAAGCGCAGGTCGCGCAGGTGCAGGTCCATCGATGAATAAAAGTGATGTTTGAATGAACATTATCGAATGGACGGAATGGATGGTGCTCACAAGAATGCGGTGCATCGACAAAGCGAATTGCCCGTTCCCATGACCGCCACTACCCACCCGCCCACCGTTTTCGTGACCGCGCCACGCCTGGCGCCCGCCGGGCTGCAGCGCTTGCAGGCGGCGCACTGCCGCGTGCTGTACCTGCAAGACGGCGGCGGCGAGGCCGAGGTTGCCGCCGTGCTGGCACGCGAGAGCGTCGATGCCGTGATCTCGCGCACGGCCACGCTGTCGGCCGCTGCCATCGCGGCCTGTCCCACGCTCAAGGTCATCTCCAAGCACGGCGTGGGCGTGAGCAATATCGATGTGGCCGCGGCCAGCCAGCGGGGCATTCCGGTCTATGTGACGCCGGGCGCCAATGCCCAGTCCGTGGCCGAGATGACGCTGGGCCTGATGTTCGCGGCCGCCCGCCGCATCGCCTGGATGGATGCCGAGCTGCGCTGCGGCCGCTGGTCCCGCGCCCAGGACGGCCTGGAGCTGAGCGGCCGCACCCTGGGCCTGCTGGGCTTTGGCCAGGTGGGCCAGCGCGTGGCGCGCGTGGCGCTGGCGCTGGGCATGCAGGTGGTGGCCTTCGATCCAGCGTTCGACCCTGCGTTCGATCCGGCCTGCGCCCCAGGGCCCGGCACTGTGGCGGGCGTGCGCATGCTGGGCTCGGTGGACGAGCTGCTGCCCCTGTCCGATGTGCTCAGCCTGCACGTGCCCCTGAATGCCCGCACGCGCCATCTGCTCGATGCCGGCCGCATCGCCCAGCTGCCGCGCGGCGCCCTGCTGGTCAACACCGCGCGGGGCGAGGTGGTGGACGAGGCGGCGCTGATCGACGCCCTGCGCAGCGGCCACCTGGCCGCCGCCGGCCTGGACACCATGGCCGAGGAGCCCCTGCCTGTAGGCCACGCCCTGGCCGCGCTGGACAACGTGGTGCTGACGCCCCATGTGGGCGGCTCCACGCCCGCTGCGCTGGCGGCCATGGCCGGCATGGCCGCCGCCAATGTGCTGGGCTGGCTGCAGGGCAGCCCCGCCGACCCTTCCCACTGCGTGAACCCCGAGGTTCTGCGCTGAGCTGTTTTTTCCCGGAGATTTGCCATGACCACCCCATCCAGCCAATGGCCTGCGGGCTACCGCATCCATCCGCGCGCCGCAGGTCCCGAGGCCGACGTCGTCCAGGCCTTCAAGGCCATTCCCGTGGCCGCCATCGGCGACGCCATGAGCCGCAATGTCGGCGCCATCGGCCTGCGCCAGTACCACGCGCGGCTGGAGGCCGTTCTCTGCGGCCCCGCCGTCACCGTGCGCGTGCGGCCCGGCGACAACCTCATGATCCACAAGGCGCTGATGATGGTGCAGCCCGGCGATGTGCTGGTCATCGACGGCGGCGGCGATGTCTCGCAGGCCCTGGTCGGCGGCCTGATGCGCACCACCTGCCTGGCGCGTGGCCTGGGCGGCCTGGTCATCGACGGCGCCATCCGCGACCTGTGCGAATGGGCGCAGGACGGCATGCCCATCTTTGCGCGCGGCCACACGCACCGCGGGCCCAGCAAGGACGGCCCGGGCGAGATCAATGTGCCCGTGGCCTGCGCCGGCCTGGCCGTGCTGCCCGGCGACCTGATCGTGGGCGATGCCGACGGCGTGATCGCCGTGCCCGCGGCCGAGGCCGCCGAGGTGCTGCGCCGCAGCCAGGCCCACCTGGCCCGCGAGGCCGTCATCCGCGAGACCAACCGCAGCGGCACGGCCGACCCCGAGCGCTTCGACGCCGTGCTGCGCGCCAAGGGCCTGCCGGTCTAGCGTCCCGCGCGCAGGCTGCGCCCGACTTTTTCCCGCCATAACGATTCCAAGGAGACAAACAATGACAATGCGCAGACGGCATCTTCTGGGCGGCGCTGCCGCCGCCCTGGCCACGGCCTTCCCTGCACTGGCGCTGGCCCAGGGCGAATGGCCGCAGCGGCCCGTGCGCCTGGTCGTGCCGTTTCCGCCCGGCGGCGGCACGGATGCCACCTCGCGCCTGGTGGCCGACCGGCTCAACCTCGCCATGGGCTGGACCATGGTCATAGACAACAAGCCCGGCGCGGGCGGCAACATCGGCCTGGATGCCGTGGCCAAGGCCGCGCCGGACGGCTACACCATCGGCATGGGGCAGGCCGCCAACCTGGCCATCAATCCCAGCCTCTACGCCAAGATGCCCTTCGATGCGCTCAAGGACTTCACGCCCATCGCCAGCGTGGCCCTGCAGCCCGTGGTGCTGACCGTGCGGCGCGACTCGCCCTTCAAGAACCTGCAGGACTTCATCAAGGCGGCCAAGGCCAGGCCCGGCACCTACGGCATCGCCCAGGCCGGCAATGGCACGGTAGGCCACCTGGCCGGGGAAATGCTGGCACGCCGCGCGGGCATCGAGGTGCTGCAGGTGCCCTACAAGGGCGCCAATACCGCGCTCACCGACCTGATGGGCGGGCAGGTGGACCTGTACTTCGGCAACACGGTGTCGGTGATGTCGCAGCTGGCCACGGGCAAGATCCGTGCGCTGGCCGTCACCTCGGCCCAGCGCGTGCCGTCCCTGCCGGACGTGCCCACGGTGGCCGAGCAGGGCTATCCGGGCTTCGAGGCCTCCACCTGGCTGGGCCTGGTGGGGCCGGCCAACCTGCCCGCCCCCATCGCCGAGCGCATTGCCGACGCGACCATGAAGCTGCTGGCCACCAAGGAGGTCAAAGAGAAGCTGGCCCAGGAAGGCAGCATGGCCACGCCCGCCAATGGCGCGCAGTTCGGCGAGTGGATTCGCAGCGAGCACGCCAAATGGGGCAAGCTGATCCGCGAGGGCAAGTTCCAGATCAACTGACCATGGCAGCCCCAATCGAGGTCGACCGGCTCGACACCCCCAGTTCCTCCGCACCCCTGCCCGCACACCTACCCGCACTCTTGGGCGCGGGCCAGGCCTCCGCCACGCCGCGCAGGCTCAGGCGCATCCTGTCGCTCGATGATTTCGAGCGGGCGGCGCGCCACCACCTGCCCGCGCCGATCTTCGCCTACGTCAGCGGCGGCTGCGAGACCGACAAATCCCTGCGCGCCAACCGCGAGGCCTTCGATGCCCACCGCTGGGTGACGCGCGTGCTCACCGACACTTCGCGCCGCACGCTGGCCACGCCGCTGCTGGGCCAGACCTGGGCTGCGCCCTTCGGCATCGCGCCCATGGGCATCAGCGCGCTGTCGGCCTACCGGGGCGACCTGGTGCAGACGCGCGCGGCGGCGGCCGCCCGCATCCCGGCCATCCTGAGCGGCACCTCGCTGATCCGCATGGAGGAGGTGGTCCAGGCCAATCCCCAGGCCTGGTTCCAGGCCTATGTGCCGGGCGAGACCGAACGCATCGTGCAGTTGCTGGGGCGCGTGGAGGCCGCAGGCTTCGCCACCCTGGTCGTCACCGTGGACACGCCCGTGTCGGGCAACCGCGAGAACAACATCCGCGCGGGCTTCTCGACGCCGCTGCGGCCCGGCCTGCGCCTGGCGTGGGAGGGCATCACCCATCCGCGCTGGCTGTTGGGCACGGCGCTGCGCACCCTGGTGCGGCACGGCATGCCGCACTTCGAGAACTCGCAGGCCACGCGCGGCGCGCCCATTCTCTCGTCCACCGTCACGCGCGACTTCGGCGCACGCGACCACCTGAGCTGGGAACACCTGGCCCTCATACGCCGGCGCTGGAAGGGCCGCCTCGTGGTCAAGGGCATCCTCAGCCCGCAGGACGCGCTGGCCGCGCGCGATGCCGGGGCCGACGCCATCATCCTGTCCAACCACGGCGGCCGCCAGCTCGATGGCGCGGTCTCGCCCCTGCACATGCTGCCCCTGGTGGTGGAGGCGCTGGGGCCGGACTACCCGGTGATGATCGACAGCGGCTTTCGCAGGGGCAACGACGTGCTGGTGGCGCTGGCCCTGGGCGCACACTTCGTCTTCGTGGGCCGGCCCTTCAACTATGCGGGCGCCGTGGGCGGCGAGGCCGGCGTGCTGCACGCCATCGCCATCCTGGCGGCCGAGATGCGGCGCAACATGGCCCTGATCGGCGTGCAAAACCTGCAGCAGCTGGGGCCGCAGCACCTGCGACCGCGTTAGCCACGCGCCAGTCCCGAGGGTGGCGTGCCCCGCAATTGGTCCACGGTTTCGCGGCGATGGGAAAATGGCGGAATGACCGCCTCCACCAACACCCTCACGATCACCCGTCCCGATGACTGGCACCTGCACGTGCGCGATGGCGAAGCCATGCGCAGCGTGGTGCCGCATACGGCCGCGCAATTTGCGCGCGCCATCATCATGCCCAACCTCAAGCCGCCGGTGACCACCGCCGAGCAGGCGCTGGAGTACAAGCAGCGCATCCTCTCGGCCGTGCCCGAGGGCATGGCCTTCGAGCCGCTGATGACGCTGTACCTCACCGACAACCTGCCGCCCGAGGAAATCGTGCGCGCCAAGGCGGCCGGCGTCGTGGCCTGCAAGCTCTACCCGGCTGGCGCCACCACCAACAGCGACCACGGCGTCACCGACCTGCGCAAGATCTACCCCACGCTGCAAGCCATGCAGCGCGAAGGCCTGCTGCTGCTGGTGCACGGCGAAGTCACCAGCAGCGACATCGACCTGTTCGACCGCGAGGCCGCCTTCATCGACCAGCACCTGATCCCGCTGCGCCGCGACTTCCCCGAACTCAAGATCGTCTTCGAACACATCACCACGCGCGAAGCCGCCCAGTATGTGACCGAGGCCGACCGCTTCGTGGGCGCCACCATCACGCCCCAGCATCTGCTGTTCAACCGCAATGCCATCTTCACGGGCGGCATCCGTCCCCACTACTACTGCCTGCCCGTGCTCAAGCGCGAGACGCACCGCCTGGCCCTGGTGGAGGCGGCCACCAGCGGCCTGCCCAAGTTCTTCCTGGGCACCGACAGCGCGCCGCACGCGGCCCATCTCAAGGAACACGCCACGGGCTGCGCGGGCTGCTACAGCGCCCATGCCGCCATCGAGATGTATGCCGAGGCCTTCGACAATGCCGGCGCGCTGGACAAGCTCGAAGCCTTCGCCAGCTTCAACGGACCGGACTTCTACAGCCTGCCGCGCAACACCGGCAAGATCACCCTGGTGCGCGAAAGCTGGACGCCGCCGGACAGCTTCGCCTTCGGCGAGGCGCAACTGAAGCCGCTGCGCTCGGGCGAAGCTCTGCCCTGGAAGCTGGTTTAAGCTGGCGGGACTGCCACCCGCCAGAGGATTGCCATGCCTGAGCCGCAACCGCGCATCGCCCTGCTGATCGACGCCGACAACGCGCCGGCCGAGATGATCGACGAGATCCTGACCGAGCTGTCGACCTTCGGCGTCATCGACATCCGCCGCGCCTACGGCAACTGGACCAAGCATTCGCTCAGCGGCTGGCAGCGCAAGCTGCTCGATTTCGCACTGCGGCCCATGCAGCAGTTCGACTACTCCAAGCACAAGAACGCCACCGACATGGCGATGACCGTGGACGCCATGGAGCTGCTCTACACCGAGCGGCCCGACGCCTTCGGCATCGTCTCCTCCGACGCCGACTTCACCCCGCTGGTCATGCACCTGCGCTCCAAGGGCGCGGCCGTCTACGGCTTTGGCATGGCGCAGACGCCCCAGCCCTTCGTCAATGCCTGCTCGCGCTTTCTGTACCTGGAGGCGCTGGGCGAGGCGGCGCCCGCCAACGGCAATGGCCAGGACGCCGCGCATGAGGCGGGCCAGGCGGCGGTGCCGCCCGTGGCTGCAGCTGCGGTGGCTACCGCTCCCCAGCCGCCGAACGGCGCTGGAAAGGAGCGTGCGCCGGCCCAGGCCGAGAACGAACCCTCGGCAGAACCCCAGGCCCAGCCCCAGCGTCCCTGTCTGCGCGTTCCCAGCCAGGAACTGCGCCAGGACAAGCGGCTGCTGGCCATGCTGCGCAGCGCCGTCAACGCCACGCAGGACGAAAGCGGCTGGGCCCATGTGGGCGCCGTGGGCGCGCAGATCGGCAACAAGGCCTCGTTCGATGCGCGCAACTACGGCTACGCCACGCTCACCAAGCTGCTGGCGGCCACGCAGGCCTTCGAGATGCGCGACGAGGGCACCTCGCGCGTGGCCGTGCGCGACAAGCGCCTGGCCAAGGCCCAGTCCAGGCCGTCCGGCAATTGACGTTTCCCATCGACTGGAATGCGCCCTGGCTGCAGGGGCTGCAAGCGCAGGGCAGGGCGGCCTGCCTGCAGGTGGCGCAGGGCCGGCCGGTCTGGCAGGCCCTGCAGTCACTGGCCGACGCACAGGCGCTGCCCTGGCGCTTTGTGCCCCAGCACGATCTGCCCGAAGGCAAGGCCTACGAGCAGTTCATCTTCGAGACGCGCTGCATCCCCACGCGCGACAACCTGCATGATTTCTTCAACGGCCTGATCTGGTTGCGCTGGCCCGCGCTCAAGCAGCGCTGCAATGCCCTGCAGGCCCGTGCCATTGCCCAGGCGGGCGTGGGCGCGCAGCGCGGGCCGCTGCGCGATGCCGTCACCGTGCTGGACGAGAACGGCGCCCTGCTGCTGGCGCCGGCCGCGCTGTGCGAGGCGCTGCGCCACCGGCGCTGGCACCAGCTCTTCGTGGAGCAGCGCGCACTGTGGCGGCAGGCCAGGCTGCTGCCCATAGGCCATGCGCTGTTGGAAAAGCTGGTGCAGCCGCGCAAGCCCATCACGGCCCATGTGCTGTGCGTGCACACGGATGGTGCAGGCGCCACGGCAGGCCCCGCCACGTCGGACATCGACGCCTGGCTAGCCGGCAGCATCTGGCTGGAGGCCGACACGCTGGCGTGCAAGCCTTTTGCACCCTTGCCCGTGCTGGGCGTGCCCGGCTGGTGCCACGAGAACGAGAACTTTTCCTTCTATGATGACTCTCTCGTGTTCCGGGCGCCCCGTTCCGCACAAGCATCACAACAAGGAATGACAACGGCGCAGGACCCGGCTTGAAAACAGCCGGTGGGGCCCTCACTTTTCAACGCTGCAGGGCCCAGATCCTTCCCCCTTTCCCCACTTTGTGGAGAACCCACTGATGAAACGCATCGCACTTTTTCTTTTGACCAACGTCGCCGTCGTGGTGGTGCTGGGCATCGTCGCCAGCCTGCTGGGCGTCAACCGCTTCCTGACTTCCAATGGCCTGAACCTCGGGGCCCTGCTGGGCTTCGCCTTCATCATGGGCTTTGGCGGCGCCATCATCTCGCTGCTGATCTCCAAGCCGCTGGCCAAGTGGAGCTCGGGCGTGCACGTGATCAACGAGCCGCGCAACGCTGATGAGGCCTGGATCGTCAACACCGTGCGCGGCTTCGCCGACCGTGCCGGCATCGGCATGCCCGAAGTCGGCATCTACGAGGGCGAGCCCAATGCCTTCGCCACCGGCGCCTTCAAGAACTCGGCCCTGGTGGCCGTGTCCACGGGCCTGCTGGAAGGCATGACGCGCGAAGAGGTGGAGGCCGTGATCGGCCACGAGGTCGCCCACATCGCCAATGGCGACATGGTGACCATGACCCTGATCCAGGGCGTGATGAACACCTTCGTGGTCTTCCTGTCGCGCGTCATCGGCTATGCCGTGGACAGCTTCCTGCGCAAGAACGACGAAAGCAGCTCGGGCCCCGGCATCGGCTACTACGTGACCACCATCGTGCTGGACATCGTGCTGGGCTTCCTGGCCGCCATCATCGTGGCCTGGTTCTCGCGCCAGCGCGAATTCCGCGCCGACGCGGGCGCCGCCCAGCTCATGGGCCGCAAGCAGCCCATGATGAATGCCCTGGCCCGCCTGGGCGGCATGCACCCCGGCGAGCTGCCCAAGAGCGTGGCCGCCATGGGCATTGCCGGCGGCATCGGCAAGCTGTTCTCGACCCACCCGCCGATCGAAGAGCGCATTGCCGCCCTGCAGAACGCGCAGAACCTCTGATTCAGCATCAGGTTCGACACGCTGGAACCTGTCCAGTGGGGGCCCGGTCATCGACTGGGCTCCGCTTCCCGAAGCCCCATCAGAAATGCTTGTCCGGTGCTGCATTTATGCGAATGTAGTAACGTACAAGCATTTTCTTTGACGGAGGTGCGTCATGCAGATTTCGACCTTCAGCAGCCGTGAATTCAATCAGCATGTTTCCGCTGCCAAGAAAGCGGCCAGCGGTGATGACGTGGTCTACATCCTGGACCGGGGGCAACCTGCCCACGTGCTGATGAGCATTGAGAAATTCCGTGAACTGTCGGGGCAGACCCGGAACATTCTTCAGTTGCTGGCCATGCCCGAGGCCGCCGATATCGATTTCGACATTGAGCGCACGAAGGATTTGCCGCGCGCCGTGGACCTGTCCTGATGTATCTGGTGGACTCCAACATCGTTTCCGAACTGCGCAAGGCATCGTCGGGCCGCGCGAACGATGGCGTTGTGGCCTGGGCGCAATCGGTCGCGGCCGACTCCCTTTTCATCAGCGCGATCACGCTGATGGAGCTGGAGAAAGGCGTGCAGTTGAAAGCCCGGCAAGACCCGATTGCCGGGCAGGTGCTGCGCCGCTGGCTGGTGGAACGCGTGTTCACGGCCTTTCAGGGGCGTGTGCTGCCTGTGGATGCGATGGTTGCCATGGAAAACGCGGCCTACCACGTGCCTGCGCCGCGCCCGCTGGCCGACAGCCTGATCGCGGCCACGGCGAAGGTGCATGGCTTGTGCGTGGTCACTCGCAACATCAAGGATTTCGAGCCCTTCCATGTTCATGGAGTGCGCGTCTTGAACCCTTGGATGTAGGGCCCGTCTCAACCTCACGTACAGCCAGACTTGATCTTTACCCAGGCTTCACAAGCCCCTGTCAACAACCGGCAGGGGCTTTTTCGTTGTATCTGCATGGCCGCACTAAGCGCGGCCAGGAGTGCATCGTGAAGTCTGTATCGATTCAAACGCCGGGCCGTCGCCTGGTTCCGGCCCTGGTCCTGGCTGCCGCCACTGTGGCATTGACCGGCTGCGTGGTGGCGCCTGCCTATCCCGTAGGTCCTTCGGGCGAGGTGGTCTACGCGCCCATGGCGCCGCCGCCGCTGCAGACCGAGGTCATTCCGGTCGCTCCCTCGCCGGTTCATGTCTGGATCGGCGGCTCCTGGGGCTGGGGTGGCGGCCGCTATGCCTGGCGCCCCGGTTACTGGGCCGCGCCGCCGCACCCCGGCTATGGCTGGCGTCCGCACGGCTGGGACCATGGCCCGCGTGGCTGGTACCAGCGCCCGGGCGGCTGGTACCGCCGCTGAGTCAGGTGGCGGCAGCGTCGCCGCTGCCGCCCTGGCCGGCCTTGGCCAGCAGGAAGTCGATGCAGGTGCGCACGGCCCGCGTCTGATGACGGTCGGGCAGGTACAGCAGGTACATGTGGGTGCCGAAGATGCTGAGCCGGTACTCCTGCAGGGTCAGCACCACCTCGCCGCTGGCCACCTTGTCCTGCACCACGTAGTCGGGCACCAGGCCCACGCCCAGGCCCGCCAGAATGCCCTGGCGCAGGAAGGGGAAGTGCTCGGAGATCATGGTCGGCGCCAGCAGCACCTCCTGGCGGTCCGTCCCCTGGTAGGCCGACAGGCGCAGCTGGCGGCCCATCACGCCGGCCGTGATCAGGGGGCTGTTGCGCAGCTCGTACAGCGTGGTGGGCAGGCCGTGCTGCTGCGCATACTCGCGTGAGGCGCAGGCCACGTAGTGCACATTGCCCAGGCTGCGCGCAATCACCGACAGCGGCGGCTCCTGGATCACGCGGATGGCGATGTCCACCTCGTCGCGCAAATGGTCGGCGCGGTTCTCGAACAGCACATCCAGCACGATGCCCGGATACAGCCGCTTGAACTCGATCAGCCAGTCGCTCATCACGATCTGCCCATAGCCGCTGGGCACGCTCAGCCCCACGCGGCCTGCCATCCCCTGGCCCAGCGACGTGATCGTCTCGCGCGCCGACATCATCTCGTTCTGGATCGCGCGGCCATGCTCGTACATCCGCATCCCCACCTCGGTCGGCTCCACGCGCCGCGTGGTGCGCCGCACCAGCTGCACCCCCACCGATTTTTCCAGCTGCGTCAGGTGATAGCTCACATTGGCCCGCGTCATCTTCAGCTTGCGCGCCGCCTGGCTCAGATTGCCGCTATCGATGATTTCCACCAGCAGGGTCAGGGAGTTCAGATCCATGGATATGTCCAGATACTTTGCTTCGCCCACAGCCTATGAAATGGGCGGGGCTCCAAAACCAGGGACACCGAGCAAGGGCCTACGCCGGCCGTGCCGCCCTGCAGCGATGGTGTCGTCCCCCTCCTCGCGCAGCAAATAGAGGGGGGAAGGCGCGCAAGCGCTTCAATGTCAAAGATTTTTTTACAGTCTGTCAATCATTCATGGGATTGTAAAGAACCATTGTCGTGGCAAGAATGGATGTTTTGAGTGGAAAACCCAAGTTCGGAGACATACAGATGAGCGAACAAGCCCAGGCTTCCGTGGTCCAGACCCGCCTTGATGGTGCCGTGCTGGTGGTCAGCATCAACAACCCCCCCGTGAATGCCCTGGGCCAGGCCGTGCGCGCCGGCCTGCTGGCTGCCGTGGAGCAGGCCGAATCGGATGCCGCCGTGAAGGCCGTGCTCATCGTGGGTGAGGGCAAGGCCTTCATCGCCGGAGCAGACATCCGCGAATTCGGCAAGCCCGCCATGCCGCCCTCGCTGCCCGAGGTGCTCAATCGCCTTGAAGCCTCCGACAAGATCGTGGTCGCCGCCATCCATGGCCCGGCCCTGGGCGGCGGCCTGGAAGTGGCCATGTCGGCCCACTACCGCCTGGCTTTGCCGGCTGCCAAGCTTGGCCTGCCCGAAGTCAACCTGGGCCTGCTGCCCGGCGCCGGCGGCACGCAGCGCGCACCGCGCCTGATGGGCGTGAAGGCGGCAGCCGACCTCATGCTCAGCGGCAAGCACCTGTCGGCCAAGGCCGCGCTGGCCGCCGGCCTGGTGGACAAGCTGGTGGACGGCACTGACGCCACGGCCGCAGGCCTGGCCTACGCCAACGAGCTGCTGGCAACCAATACCGCGCCGCGCCGCACGCGTGACATTGAAATCGCCGACAAGGCTGCCGCCCTGGCCGAACTCGACGCGCTGGCCGCAGAGACCGCCAAGAAGAGCCGCGGCCTGTTCTCGCCGCTGAAGATCGTGGAATGCGTGCGCGCCGCCGTGGAGCTGCCCTTCGACGAAGGCATCGCCAAGGAGCGTGCCCTGTTCGTGGAATGCCTGAACAGCCCGCAGCGCGCCGGCCTGATCCACGCCTTCTTCGCCGAGCGCGAAACCGCCAAGATTCCCGAGGCCAAGGCTGCCGCGCCGCGCCACTTTGCCAAGATCGCCGTCATCGGCGGCGGCACCATGGGCGCCGGCATCACGGTGTCCGCGCTGGACGCGGGCCTCACGGTGACCATGATCGAGCGCGACGCCGACTCCATCGCGCGCGGCCAGGCCAATGTGGAGAAGGTCTACAACGGCCTGATCGCCAAGGGCCGCATGACCGAGGAGGCCAAGGCCGCCGTCATGGCGCGCTACACGCCCAGCACCTCCTATGACGACATCAAGGATGTGGACCTGGTGATCGAGGCCGTGTTCGAGGACCTCGAAGTCAAGAAGGCCGTGTTCAAGGAACTGGACCGCGTCTGCAAGCCCGGCGCCGTGCTGGCCACCAACACCTCCTACCTGGACATCGACGCCATTGCCGCCGCCACCTCGCGCCCGCAGGACGTGATCGGCCTGCACTTCTTCAGCCCCGCCAACATCATGAAGCTGCTGGAGATCGTGGTGCCCGCCAAGGTGGCGCCCGACGTGGTGACCACGGCTTTCGAGCTGGCCAAGCGCATGAAGAAGGTGCCCGTGCGTGCCGGCGTCTGCGACGGCTTCATCGGCAACCGCATCCTGGCCGTCTACAAGCAGGCTGCCGACTACATCATGGAAGACGGCGCCAGCCCCTACGAGATCGACGAGGCCGTGCGCGGCTTCGGCTACCCGATGGGCCCGTTCCAGGTCACCGACCTGGCCGGCGGCGACATCGGCTGGGCCACGCGCAAGCGGCGCGCTGCCACGCGCGATCCCAAGGCCCGCTATGTCGAAGTGGCCGACCGCGTCTGCGAGCGCGGCTGGTTCGGCCAGAAGACGGGCCGTGGCTTCTACCTCTACCCGCAGGGCGCACGCGTCGGCCAGCCCGACCCCGAAGTGCTGGCCATCGTCGATGCCGAGCGCGCCAAGAAGGGCGTGACGCCGCGCAAGTTCACCCCTGAGGAAATCATGCGCCGCTACATGGCCGCCATGGTCAACGAAGGCGCCAAGGTGGTGGAGGAGGGCATTGCCCTGCGCCCGCTGGACGTGGACGTGACCTTCCTGTCCGGCTACGGCTTCCCGCGCTTTCGTGGCGGCCCCATGAAGTGGGCCGACATGCAAGGTTTGGACAAGGTGCTGGCCGACATCCGCGAATTCGCCAAGGAAGACGCGCTGTTCTGGAAGCCCGCTCCCCTGCTCGAAAAGCTGGTCGCCGAAGGCCGCGATTTCGAAAGCTTGAACAAGGCAGCGTAAGCCGCCCCCGCGTTTCCCCGCCATGCCCTTGACCCGCTCCGTCCAACGCAGAGCGGGCAGGGCCGTGCACAACCACAACAATTTTCCAGAGACAAGCAAGGACCGACCATGCGCGAAGCCGTCATCGTTTCCACTGCCCGCACGCCCCTGACCAAGTCGCACCGCGGCGAGTTCAACGTCACGCCCGCCGCCCAGCTGGCGGCCTTCTCGGTCAAGGCCGCGGTCGAGCGCTCGGGCATCGACCCGGCCATGATCGAGGACCTGATCCTGGGCTGCGGTAACCCCGACGGCTTCCAGGGCCGCAACCTGGGCCGCCAGACCGTGCTGCGCGCCGAGCTGCCCCTGTCCATCGCGGGCACGACCATCACGCGCTTTTGCGCCTCGGGCCTGCAGTCCATCGCCATCGCGGCGGGCCGCATCGTGGCTGAGGGCGTGGACGCCATGCTGGCCGGCGGCGTCGAGACCATCTCGGGCATCCGCCCCGGCAACAACCTGCCCACCGACATGGACCCCTGGCTGGTCGAGCACAAGCCCGCGCTGTACATGGCCATGATCGACACGGCCGACATCGTGGCGCGCCGCTACGGCATCAGCCGCGAGGACCAGGACGCCTTCTCGCTGCAAAGCCAGCAGCGCACGGCCGCCGCCCAGGCCGCCGACCTGTTCAAGGACGAAATCATTGCCTGCGCCACACGCATGGCCGAGAAGAACAAGGACACGGGCGAGATCACCTACCGCGACGTGGTCGCCACCAAGGACAACTGCAACCGCGCCTCCACCACGTTGGAAGGCCTGGCCAAGCTGGAACCCGTCAAGGGCCCGGACCAGTTCATCACGGCCGGCAATGCCTCGCAGCTGTCCGATGGATCGTCGGCCTGCGTGCTGATGGAAGCCAAGCAGGCCGAGCGCCTGGGCCTGTCTCCGCTGGGCGCCTTCCGCGGCTTTGCCGTGGCCGGCTGCGAGCCTGACGAAATGGGCATCGGCCCCGTCTTCGCGGTCCCCAAGCTGCTGGCGCGCCACGGCCTCAAGGTCGAGGACATCGACCTGTGGGAACTCAACGAGGCCTTCGCCTCCCAGGCCCTGTACTGCCAGCGCAAGCTGGGCATTCCCAACGAGCGCCTGAACGTCAACGGCGGCGCCATCTCCATCGGCCACCCCTTCGGCATGACGGGTGCGCGCCTGGCGGGCCACATCCTGCTGGAAGGCCGGCGCCGCAAGGCCAAGTGGGGCGTGGTCACCATGTGCATCGCAGGTGGCATGGGCGCCGCAGGCCTGTTCGAAATTTATTGAATAAGCACCCCCTGAGCGGCTGGCGCCGCTTCCCCCTCTCTCGCTTCGCGGGAGGGGAACGACGCCCTTGCTGCGGGGCGGCCCTTGCTCGGCGTCCCTCGCTTAGGGCACGCCAATTTCAGGGCTGCAAACGGCTTACAACGCCACGGATTACTGGGGAATAGCAATGGATTTGCAATTTACGACTGAAGAACTGGCCTTCCGCGACGAGGTTCGCGGCTTCCTCAAGGACAAGCTGCCCGAGGACCTGTCGCACAAGGTCAAGAACGGCCTGCAGCTGAGCAAGCAGGACATGGAGCGCTGGCACGCCATCCTCAACGAGCGCGGCTGGCTGGCCAACCACTGGCCCGAGCAGCACGGCGGCCCGGGCTGGAGCGCGGTGCAGAAATTCATCTTCGAGCATGAATGCGCACTGGCGGGCACGCCGCGCATCGTGCCCTTTGGGCTGAGCATGCTGGGCCCCGTCCTGATCAAGTACGGCAACGAGGCGCAGAAGGCCCACTGGCTGCCGCGCATCCTCAATGGCGCCGACTGGTGGTGCCAGGGCTATTCGGAGCCGGGTTCGGGTTCGGACCTGGCCTCGGTCAAGACGTCTGCCGTGCGCGATGGCGATCACTACATCGTCAACGGCCAGAAGACCTGGACCACGCTGGGCCAGCACGCCAACATGATCTTCTGCCTGGTGCGCACCAACCGCGAGGCCAAGGCGCAGCAGGGCATCAGCTTCCTGCTGGTGGACATGAACTCGCCCGGCGTGGAAGTGCGCCCCATCATCACGCTGGACGGCGAGCACGAGGTCAACGAAGTCTTCTTCACCGACGTCAAGGTGCCCGTGGAGAACCTGGTCGGCGAAGAGAACAAGGGCTGGACCTACGCCAAGTACCTGCTGACCTACGAGCGCACCAACATCGCGGGCGTGGGCTTCTCGGTGGCCGGCCTGGAAAAGCTCAAGGCCGTCGCCGGCCGCATGCTGCGCAACGGCAAGCCGCTGACGCAGGACCCGCTGTTCGCGGCCCGCCTGGCCAAGGTCGAGATCGACCTGGAGAACATGAAGACCACCAACCTGCGCGTGATCGCCGCCGTGGCCGGCGGCGGCGTGCCGGGCGCCGAAAGCTCCATGCTCAAGATCCGCGGCACCGAGATCCGCCAGGAAATCCTGTCCCTGGTGCGCCGCGCCATGGGACCCTACGCCGCGCCCTTCATCGAAGAGGCCCTGCAGGCCGGCTACGACCAGCCCGCCATCGGCGACGCGGCTGCCGCCACGGCCGCCGCCGCGTACTTCAACTACCGCAAGCTGTCGATCTTCGGCGGCTCCAACGAAATCCAGAAGAACATCATCTCCAAGATGATCCTCGGCCTCTGATCCGGCAAGGAAAACGGAACATGAACTTCGAACACACCGAAGACCGCCGCATGCTGGCGGACAGCCTCAACCGCTTCGTCTCCGAGCAGTACGCCATCGAGGCGCGCAACCACGTCGCCTATGGCGAGGAAGGCCACAGCCCGCTGCTGTACGGGCAGTTCGCGGACATCGGCGCCATCGGCGCGCTGTTCCCGGAAGACGCTGGCGGCTTCGGCGGCCAGGGCTTCGACATCAGCGTGGTCTTCGAATGCCTGGGCCGTGGCCTGGTGGCCGAGCCGCTGCTGGGCGCCCTGGTCGTGGGCCAGGCCCTGATCGCGGCTGGCAGCGATGCGCAAAAGGAACAGCTGGCAGCCATCATCGACGGCACGTCCATTGCGGCCCTGGCCCATGACGAGCCCGGCAGCCACTACGAGCTCAACAACGTCGCCACCACGGCCGTGCGCAGCGGCGACGGCTGGGTGCTGAACGGTGCCAAGGGCGTGGTCGCCTTCGGCGAGAAGGTCGACCTGCTGCTGGTCTCGGCCCGCACCTCGGGCAGCCAGTACGACGAGGCCGGCATCAGCCTGTTCCTGGTCCCCGGCAATGCCGCAGGCATCGCCAAGCGCGGCTACAACCGCATCGAGGGCGGCCGCGCGGCCGAGCTGGTGCTGGACAAGGTGCAGGTCGGGGCAGACGCCCTGCTGGGCGAAGAAGGCCAGGGCCTGTCCCTGCTGGAACGTATCAGCGGCTACGCCGTGCTGGCGCTGATCGCCGAGGCCGTGGGCGCCATGGACGTGGCCAAGGACCAGACGCTGGAGTACCTGCGCACGCGCAAGCAGTTCGGCGTGCCCATCGGCAGCTTCCAGGCCCTGCAGCACCGCATGGCCGACCTGCTGCTGGAAGTGGAGCAGGCGCGCTCGGCCGTGATCAACGCGGCCGCCGCCATTGCGGACGAAGACCGCGTGGCGCGCGAGAAGGCCCTGTCGGCCGCCAAGTACAGCATCGGCCGCATCGGCACCGTGGTGGCCGAGGAAAGCATCCAGATGCATGGCGGCATCGGCATGACCTGGGAGCTGCCCCTGGCCCACTACGCCAAGCGCCTGGTCATGATCGACCACCAGTTCGGCGACGAGGACCACCATCTGTCGCGTTACATCGCACTCGGCTCGCAACACTGAGCCAAGGAAAGCCGCCATGACCGAAGCGAACCAAGTCCTGCTGACCCGCCGCGAAGGCGCCGTGCTGGTGCTGTCCAACAACAACGTGGCCGCGCGCAATGCGCTGTCGCCCGAGTTCTACGCGGCCGTCTCGGCGGCGCTCAAGAGCGCGGCGACCGACCCCACCGTGGGCGCCGTGGTGCTCACGGGCGAGGGCGGCCACTTCTGCGCGGGCGGCGACCTGCGCCAGCTGGCCAAGCGCCGCGAGCTGCCGGTGCAGGAGCGACGCGCCAAGCTCGAAGGCCTGCATGACCTGATCCGCAGCGTGCGCGACTTTCCCAAGCCCGTGATCGCCGCCGTCGAAGGCGCGGCGGCCGGCGCGGGCCTGTCGCTGGCCCTGGCCTGCGACATGCTGGTGGCGGCGAAGAACGCCGTGTTCTCGGTCGCCTACGTCAAGGTCGGCCTCACGCCCGATGGCGGCGCCACCGCCTTCCTGGCCGAGTTCGTCTCGCGCCAGGTGCTGACCGAGCTGTGCCTGACCGGCGAGCGCATCAGCGGCGAGCGCCTGCATGCCCTGGGCCCCGTCAACCGCCTGTCCGAACCGGGCCAGGCCCAGGCCGACGCCGTGGCGCTGGCCGCCCAGGTGGCCACCGGCCCCGACCAGGCCATGGCCCTGATCAAGGACCTGTGCCGCCAGGCGCCGCGCAACACGCTGGAAGAGCAGTTGGAGCTGGAGGCGCAGTACATGGTGCGCTCGCAGGAGAGCGAGGAATCGCGCGAAGGCATTGGCGCCTTCCTCGAAAAGCGCGCTGCCGACTTCACCAAACTGCGCGGCTGAAACCGCTCAAGACCTAAAAGACTTTCCAAGGAGACAACGCACATGGCCGACAGCCACAACGATCAGAACCAGGACATCGACTTCCCGCTGGAGGGTGTGCGCGTGCTCGACCTCTCGCGCGTGTTCGCGGGGCCGCTGTGCGGCATGGTGCTGGCCGACTTCGGCGCCGAAGTGGTCAAGGTCGAGCACCCGGGCCGCGGCGACGACACGCGCGACTGGGGCCTGCGCATCGGCAAGACCGAGACCACCTACTACAACAGCATGAACCGCAACAAGCGGTCCATCACGCTGGACCTGCAGACCCCCGAGGGCGTGAAGATCGTCCACGACCTGCTGCCCCAGTTCGACGTGGTCATCCACAACTTCAAGACCGGCGGCGCCGAGAAGCTGGGCCTGGGCTACGAACAGCTCAAGGCCATCAAGCCCGGCATCATCTACTGCGCCGTGGCCGGCTATGACAGCAGCGGCCCCGAGGCCAAGCGCCCCGGCTACGACCTGGTCATCCAGGGCGAGGCCGGCCTCATGGCGCTCAACGGCGAGGCCGGCACGCCGCCGCTCAAGTTCGGCGTGGCCGTGGTCGATCTCATGACCGGCATGTACGCGGCCCAGGCCATCCTGGCCGCGCTGTTCCGCCGCGAGCGCACGGGCAAGGGCCGCCTCATCGAGATGGCGCTGTACGACAGCGGCATCATGATCACCGGCTACTACGGCCTGGACGCCATGCAGCTCGGCCACGACCCCGAGCGCTACGGCAATGCCCACCCCTCCATCGTTCCCTACGGCATGTACGAGGCGGCCGACGGCCCGCTGATCATCGCCGTGGGCAACAACGCCCAGTTCGACAAGTTCTGCCGCCAGGTGGTGATGCGCCCCGACATCGTCGAGGACGAGCGTTTCTCCACCAACGTCAACCGCGCCAAGAACCGTCTGGAGCTGGGCCCCATGCTCAAGGAGCTGATCCGCTCCTTCCCGCGCGATCTGCTGCTGGAGCGCCTGACGGCCGCCGGCATCCCCTGCGGCCGCGTGGCCGGCCTGCACGAGGCCCTGACCAGCGAGCGCACGCGCCGTGGCGGCCTGCTGCAGGACATGCCCCACCCCGTGGTCGGCACCACGCCCGTGTTCGCGCCGCCCTACCGCCTGGACGGCCAGCGCCTGCCCATCCGCCATGCACCGCCCACGCTGGGCGAGGGCACGCGCGAGGTGCTGCACCGGCTGCTGAGCCTGAGCGACGAGCAGCTGCAGCAGCTGCAGTCCAAGGGCGTGCTGACCTTGCCCGAGACGCCTGCGCAACAGGGATAAGAGGACCGATCACGCGACTGATTCCACGGGGGCCATTGATGCCCGGCTCCCGACCCGCCAGGTTTGCATGCCGCACCAAGACGGCACCCATAGACAGCAATACCCAGGAGACAAAACCATGAGCAACCAAGTCACACGCCGCGACATTCTTCAAGGGCTGGCCGCCATCGGCGGCACCAGCCTGCTGGCCACGGGCGCCACCAGCGCCCTCGCACAGGCCGGCAAGCCGGCAGCGTGGCCCACCAAGCCCATCCGCGTGGTCGTGCCCTTCAACGCGGGCGGCGCCACCGACATCATTGCGCGCACCATCGGCGAGGCCCTGGCCAAGCGCGTGGGCCAGCCCGTGGTCATCGACAACCGCGCGGGCGCGGCCGGCATCCTGGGCACGGACGCCGTGGTCAAGGCGCCCGCCGATGGCCACACCCTGCTGGTCTCGCTCAGCACCTCCATGCTGATCAACCAGTTCCTCTACACCAAGCTGCCCTACAACCCGCAAAAGGACATCGCCCTGGTCACCCAGATCGCGGCGGCGCCCGTCACCCTGGTGGTCCATCCCTCGGTGCCGGCCAACAACATGAAGGAGCTGCTGGCCTACGTGAAGGCCAACAAGGGCAAGCTCTCGTACGGCTCCTGGGGCGTGGGCTCGTATGCCCACCTGGCCGGTGCCTACATGAGCAAGACCATGGACGCCGACATGACCCACGCCGCCTACAAGGGCGAGGCGCCCATGATCCAGGAGCTGATCGGCGGCCAGCTGCAGATGTGCTTTTCCAGCGCGCTCAACACCAAGCCCTTCATCGACTCGGGCAAGCTCAAGGCCATCGGCGTCACCGGCAAGGAGCGCATGGAAATCCTGCCCAAGCTGCCCACCATCCATGAACAGGGCGTGACCGACGACGCCTACGCCATCTACGGCTGGGTGGCCATGGGCGCACCGGCCGGCGTGCCCAAGGAGATCGTGGACCAGCTCTACGGCCACCTGCGCGAAATCGCCAAGGACCCCAAGGTGCTGGAGCGCACCGTGGGAGCAGGCTTCATGCCGCTGATGAACAGCCCGCAGGCCTTCCGCGAGAACTACCAGCGCGACATGCCGATCTGGAAGGCGCTGGTGGAAGAAGCCGGCGCGAAGCTTGATTGATTTTTCCGGCCCGCGGCAGCGGGCCGCCACCGACGACTGCTGAGACAGCTTTGAGAGGAGACTTCATGTACACGCGCAATCCCGCATCCCCGGCACGCCCCACGCGGCGCAGCGTTCTGGCCCTGGCCGCAGCCCCGCTGCTGGCCGGCCTGGCCGGCGGCGCCCTGGCCGAGACCGGCTGGCCCAGCAAGATGCTGCGGCTGGTCGTGCCCTTCCCGGCGGGCGGCCCCACCGACACGGCATCGCGCATCGTGGGCCAGAAGCTGGGCGAGCGTCTCAAGCAGACCGTGGTGGTGGAAAACCGCCCTGGCGCCTCCGGCTCCATCGCGGCCGTGCAGGTCGCCAAGAGCCCGGCCGACGGCTACACGCTGATGATGCTGGCCACGCCCACGCTGCTGGCGCCGCACCTGTACAAGAAGGCCGGCTACGACACCGTCAAGGACTTCACGCCCGTGGCCACGGTCTATGACCTGCCCATCGTCATCGTGGTCAACCCCACGCTGCTGCCCGATGTCACCGACCTCAAGAGCCTGATCGCCCACGCCAAGGCGCAGAAGGTCGCGCTCAACTACACCAGCTCGGGCGCAGGCAGCTTCGGCCACCTGAGCATGGAGCTGCTCAAGCAGATGGCCGGCTTCGACATGCAGCACGTGCCCTACAAGGGCGGCGTGCCCGCCATCACCGACACCATCGGCGGCCAGGTGCCCATCATGTATGCCGACCTAGTGGCCGCGCTGCCCCATATCCAGGCCGGCAAGCTGCGCGCCATCGCCGTGGGATCGCCCCAGCGCGTGGCCATGCTGCCCGACACCAAGACCATTGCCGAGCAGGGCATCAAGGGCTACGACGCCGTCTCCTGGGGCGGCCTGCTGGCGCCCAAGGGCACGCCCAAGGCCGTGGTCGACCGCATCGCCAGCGAAGTGCAGCAGATCCTGGCCGACAAGGACATCCAGGAAAAGCTGCTCAACGCAGGCGCCATCGCCGCCTACCAGAACCCCGCCCAGCTGGGCCAGCGCATCCAGCAGGACTACACGCGCTGGGGCCAGCTGATCCGCGACAAGGGCATTGCAGTGGAGTGACATCGACATGAAGACACGCATCACCGAACTCTTTGGCATCGAGCACCCCATCATCCAGGGCGGCATGCACCATGTGGGCCTGGCCGAGCTGGCCGCCGCCGTCTCCAACGCGGGCGGCCTGGGGCTGATCACGGGCCTGACCCAGCGCACGCCCGAACTGCTGGCGCGCGAGATCGCGCGCTGCCGCGAGATGACGGACAAGCCCTTCGGCGTCAACCTGACCTTCCTGCCCTCGGTCAACCCGCCCGACTACCCGGGCTACGTCAAGGCCATCATCGAAGGCGGCGTCAAGGTCGTGGAGACGGCGGGCAACAACCCGCAGAAATGGCTGCCCGCGCTCAAGGAAGCCGGCATCAAGGTCATCCACAAGTGCACCTCGGTGCGCCATGCGCTCAAGGCCGAGGCCATCGGCTGCGACGCCATCAGCGTGGACGGCTTCGAATGCGGAGGCCATCCGGGCGAGGACGACATCCCCAATTTCATCCTGCTGCCGCGCGCGGCCGAAGAACTGAAGATTCCCTTTGTCGCCTCGGGCGGCATGGCCGACGGCCGCTCGCTGGTGGCTGCGCTGGCGCTCGGCGCCGAGGGCATCAACATGGGCACGCGCTTCATCGCCACCCAGGAAGCGCCCGTGCACGACAACGTCAAGCAGGCCATCGTCGCGGCCAGCGAGCTGGACACGCGCCTGGTCATGCGCCCGCTGCGCAACACCGAGCGCGTGCTGACCAACCCGGCCACCGAGCGCCTGCTGCAAAAGGAGCGCGAGCTGGGCGCGGCCATCACCTTTGCCGACATCGCGCCCGAGGTGGCCGGCGTCTATCCGCGCATCATGCATGACGGCGACATGGACGCAGGCGTCTGGTCCTGTGGCATGGTGGCCGGCCTGATCAACGACGTGCCCACGGTCCAGCAGCTGATCTCCGGCATCATGGACCAGGCCCATGCACTGATCAACGAGCGGTTGGCAGGCCTGGCCCGCTGACCGCCCATAGGGCTTACGCAAACAGGATGCGACAACGTGCTGCGCCCCATGGCAAGCCGCTTGCCTTGTTCCTTCTTGCGTAGGTCGTACTTCAAAAACCAGGAAAGAGCTTTCTCATGAAAATCCTTGTACCCGTCAAACGTGTCGTGGACTACAACGTGAAGGTCCGCGTGAAGTCGGACGGCACGGGCGTGGACATCGCCAACGTCAAGATGAGCATGAACCCCTTTGACGAAATCGCCGTCGAAGAAGCCGTTCGCCTCAAGGAAAAGGGCGTGGCCACCGAAGTCATCGCCGTCTCCTGCGGCGTGGCCCAGTGCCAGGAAACCCTGCGCACGGCCATGGCCATCGGTGCCGACCGCGGCATCCTGGTGGAGACCACCGAGGAGCTGCAGCCCCTGGCCGTCGCCAAGCTGCTCAAGGCCCTGGTGGACAAGGAACAGCCCGGCCTGATCATCCTGGGCAAGCAGGCCATCGACGACGATGCCAACCAGACCGGCCAGATGCTGGCGGCCCTGGCCGACCTGCCGCAAGCCACCTTCGCCTCCAAGGTCGAAGTCGCTGGCGACAAGGTGAATGTCACGCGTGAAGTGGACGGCGGCCTGGAAACCCTGGCCCTGAGCCTGCCGGCCGTCATCACCACCGACCTGCGCCTGAACGAGCCGCGCTACGTCACGCTGCCCAACATCATGAAGGCCAAGAAAAAGCAGTTGGACACGGTCAAGCCTGAAGAGCTGGGCGTCGATGTCGCCCCGCGCCTGAAGACGCTCAAGGTGGCCGAGCCCGCCAAGCGTGGCGCTGGCGTGAAGGTGCCCGATGTGGCGACCCTGGTCAGCAAGCTCAAGAACGAAGCCAAAGTGATCTAAGGAAGACAGCGACATGACATCCCTCGTTATTGCAGAACACGACAACGCTTCCATCAAGAGCGCCACGCTCAACACCGTCACTGCGGCCCTGGCCTGCGGCGGCGACGTGCATGTGCTGGTGGCGGGCGAGAATGCCGGCGCCGCTGCGCAGGCTGCGGCCCAGATCGCTGGCGTGTCCAAGGTCATCCACGCCGATGGCGCCAGCCTGAAGGACGGCCTGGCCGAGAACATTGCGGCCCAGGTGCTGGCAATTGCCTCGAATTACAGCCACATCCTGTTCCCCGCCACCGCCAGCGGCAAGAACGCCGCGCCGCGCGTGGCCGCCAAGCTGGATGTGGCCCAGATCAGCGACATCACCAAGGTGGACAGCGCTGACACCTTCGAGCGTCCCATCTACGCCGGCAACGCCATTGCCACGGTGCAAAGCAGCGACAAGATCAAGGTCATCACCGTGCGCGGCACGGGCTTTGACGCAGCGGCCACCACGGGCGGCAGCGCCCAGGTGGAGCAGCTGGCAGCCGCTGGCGACAACGGCAAGAGCAGCTTCGTGGGCCGCGAGGTCACCAAGAACGACCGCCCGGAACTGACGGCCGCCAAGATCATCGTCTCCGGCGGCCGCGCGCTGGGCAGCAGCGAGAAGTTCAACGAAGTCATGACCCCGCTGGCCGACAAGCTGGGCGCCGCCATCGGTGCTTCGCGCGCAGCGGTGGACGCAGGCTATGCGCCCAACGACCTGCAGGTCGGCCAGACCGGCAAGATCGTCGCGCCCCAGCTGTACATTGCGGCCGGTATTTCCGGCGCCATCCAGCACTTGGCCGGCATGAAGGACTCCAAGGTGATCGTGGCGATCAACAAGGACCCCGAGGCACCGATCTTCTCGGTGGCCGACTACGGCCTGGAGGCCGACCTGTTCCAGGCCGTGCCCGAGCTGGTGCAGTCGCTGTAAGAACGCAAGGCACCGCACCGGGAGGCGGTGCCAACGGGCCCGGGTGAAGCATCCGGGCCCTGGCCAGAGCGGCACACAAGGCATGTGCCCCGGCCCCACCTGGTTCAGAGATGCAGGAGACAGATATGCAGATTTCCATTGGCCGCCGCAGCCTTGCGCTTGCGGCTGTTGTCTTTGTGGCCACCACGGGCGCCAGCGCACCGGCATGGGCCCAGGCCAGCGACTTTCCCACGCGCCCGATCACGCTGATCGTGCCCTTCCCCGCAGGCGGCTCCACCGACCGCCACATGCGCACCCTGGCCGACATCGCGGGCAAGCAGCTGGGCCAGACCATCATCGTGGAGAACAAGCCCGGCGCGGGCGGCACGCTGGGCCCGGGCAACATGTCCCGCACGGCCAAGCCCGATGGCTACACCATCACCCAGTTCCCCATGTCCATGCTGCGCATGGCGCACATGCAGAAGACGGCCTGGAACCCGGTCACGGACTTCACCTACATCATCGGCGTCTCGGGCTACACCTTCGGCTTCACGGTGCGCTCGGACTCGCCCTACAAGAGCTTCAACGAATACATTGCCGCCGCGCGCAAGAGCCCCGGCAAGATCGAGTACGGCTCCACCGGCATAGGCTCCTCGCCCCACCTGCTGATGGAGGAGCTGGCCGAGAACGCCAAGGTCACGCTCAACCACGTGCCCTTCAAGGGCAACGCCGACCTGCAGCAGGCCCTGCTGGGCGGGCACGTGGCCGCGCAAAGCGATGCCTCGGGCTGGGACACCTATGTGGATGGCGGCCAGATGCGCCTGCTCATGACCTTCGGCGAAAAGCGCACCCAGCGCTGGCCCGACGTGCCCACGGCCAAGGAACTGGGCTATGGCGTGGTCTCCACCTCGCCCTACGGACTGGCCGGCCCCAAGGGCATGGACCCGGCCGTGGTGCGCAAGCTGCACGACGCCTTCAAGAAGGCCATGGATGACCCGCGCCACATCGAGGTGCTCAAGCAGCTGAACCAGGACGCCTGGTACCGCTCCGGCGCCGACTATGCGCAGTGGGTGCGCGAGGCCTATGCCAAGGACAAGGTCCTGATCGACCGCCTGGGCCTGGCCGCCAAGTAGGCCTGTCCTCCAATGCGCCCGCAGGGCCAGGGGCTGGCGGGCGCAGTCCGCTTGAGATTCGTGAATTCGTGAAACGGAGTCCCTCATGACTGTCTCCCTGCCTTCGCCCGATGCGCCCTTCACCACGCTGGCCGAACTGATCCGCAGCCACGCGCGCCAGCAGCCTGCCCATGCCGCGCTGCGCGACGACCAGCAGACGCTGAGCTACGCGCAGCTTGACGCCCTCATGGACCGCGTGGCCGTCGCGCTGCAGCGCGACGGCGTGCAGCCTGGCCAGGCGATTGCCATCTGCGCGTTGAACTCGGTGCGCTATGCCGCGCTGTTCCTGGGCGCCTTGCGCGCGGGCGTGGTGGTTGCGCCGCTGGCGCCGTCCTCCACGGCCGACAGCCTGGCCTCCATGCTGCGCGATGCCCAGGCGCGCCACCTGTTCCTCGACAAGGCGGCCCAGGACCTGGTGCCTGCCGACAGCGCCCTGCAATGCATCTCGCTGGACGGCGCCGCGCCCGGCCGGGCCTTTGACGACTGGCTGGCGCCCGAAGGCGCGCAGCCCGCGCCCGTGAGCGTGGAGCCGGCCGCGCCGTTCAACATCATCTATTCCTCGGGCACCACGGGCACCCCCAAGGGCATCGTGCAGTCGCACGGCATGCGCTGGGCCCACATCAACCGGGGCAGCGTCTACGGCTATGGCCCCGAGGGCACGACGCTGCTGGCCACGCCGCTGTACTCCAACACCACGCTGGTGGTGTTCTTCCCCACGCTGGGCAGCGGCGGCTGCGTGGTACTGATGCCCAAATTCGACGCGGCCCGCTACCTGCAGCTGGCCCAGCAGCACCGCGTCACCCACACCATGCTGGTGCCCGTGCAGTACCAGCGCATCATGGCGCTGCCGCAGTTCGGCGAGCATGACCTGTCCAGCTTCCGCGCCAAGTTCTGCACCAGCGCGCCGTTCCGGGCCGAGCTCAAGGCCGACGTGGTGGCGCGCTGGCCCGGCAGCCTGACCGAGTTCTACGGCATGACCGAAGGCGGCGGCACCTGCATCCTCGAAGCCCATCTGCACCAGGACAAGCTGCACACCGTGGGCAAGCCCGCCGAGGGCCATGACATCCGCCTCATCGACGAGGACGGCCGCGAGGTCGCTCCCGGCGAGGATGGCGAGGTCGTGGGCCATTCGGCCAGCATGATGACCGGCTACCACGGCCAGCCCGCCAAGACGCGCGAGGCCGAATGGTTCGACCCCACGGGCAAGCGCTTCATCCGCACGGGCGACGTGGGCCGCTTCGATGCCGATGGATTCCTCACCCTGTTCGACCGCCGCAAGGACATGATCATCAGCGGCGGCTTCAACATCTACCCCAGCGACCTGGAAACCCAGCTGCGCGCCCACCCGGCCGTGGACGACGTGGCCGTGGTCGGCGTGCCGTCCGAGCAATGGGGCGAGACGCCCGTGGCCTACGTGGTGTCGCGCGCGGGGCAGCCGGCCCTGCCCGAGGACATCATGGGCTGGTACAACCAGCGGGCCGGCAAGACCCAGCGCCTGGCGGACCTGCGCTTCATTGCCGAGCTGCCGCGCAGCGCCATCGGCAAGGTGCTCAAGCGCGAGCTGCGCGACCAGTACGCGACGGGGCGCTGAACCGACGGATTCTTTCTCCAAACGATGTCCACCACGATGTCCACCAAGAGGTACACCCCATGAGCAACGACACCACGATGTCCGAGGTCCGCCGCCAGGTGACGGCCGAGGAATGGCAGACCCGCATCGAGCTGGCCGCCGCCTACCGGCTGGTCGCCCACTTCGGCTGGGACGACCTGATCTTCACCCACATCTCGGCGCGCGTGCCGGGCCAGCCCGACCAGTTCCTGATCAACCCCTACGGCATGCTGTTCGACGAGATCACCGCGTCCAGCCTGGTCAAGGTCGATCACGAAGGCCGGCCGCTGATGGAGACCGAATACGACGTCAACCCGGCCGGCTTCGTCATCCACAGCGCCATCCACGACGGCCGTCCCGAGGTGCAGTGCGTGCTGCACACGCACACGCGCTACGGCGTGGCCGTCTCGGCGCAGAAGGGGGGCTGCTGCCCATCTCCCAGCAGTCCATCTTCCCGCTGGCGCGCCTGGCCTACCACGACTACGAAGGCGTGGCCCTGCGTGACGACGAGAAGCCGCGCCTGGTCGATGACCTGGGCGCCAGCAACTTCCTCATCCTGCGCAACCACGGCCTGCTGACCTGCGGCCGCAACGTGGCCGAGGCCGTGCTGGCCATGTACACGCTGGAGTCGGCCTGCCGCATCCAGATCCTGGCGCAGTCGGGCGGCGGCGAGCTCACGCGCATCCCGCAGGACATCATTGCCGACGCGGTCAACCAGTCGCGCCAGGTCACCAAGGGCAAGGGCGCAGGCCTGGCCTGGCCCGGCCTGCTGCGCCGTCTTGATCGAATCGATCCAAGTTATAAGGACTAACACCCCCTGAGTCGCTGCGCGCCTTCCCCCTCTCTCGCTTCGCGGGAGGGGGACGACACCCTCGCTGCGGGGCGGCCCTTGCTTGGTGTCCCGCGCTTGGGCTGTTGCTGTTTCGCAGGCAGCGAACAGTGCTCAGATTCATGGAGAAATCAATGGGAATTCTGGTCAATATCCACCCGAGCATGGGCGCGCCCATCGTCGATTCGCTGCGCGCGCTGGCGCCCGGCGTGCAGGTCTGGGGCCACCGCGAAGAGGCGCCGGCCGACGCGGTCGAGGCCATGCTCGCCTGGAGCCTCAAGCCGGGCGTGCTGCCGGCCTATCCGGGCCTGAAGCTGCTGTGCGCGCCCAGCGCGGGCGTGGACAAGCTGCTGGCCGTGCCCGACCTGCCGGCCGGCCTGCCCGTGGCGCGCACGGTCGATCCGCAGCAGCATGTGGAGATCGCCCAGTACGTGGTCGGCACCGCGCTGCGCCACACGCGCGAGCTGGACCTGTTCGCGCGCCAGCAGCAGGCCGGCGACTGGCTGCGCCGCCCCGTGCGCGCCAGTGCAGACTGCCGCGTGGGCATCCTGGGCCTGGGCGAGGTCGGCCGCTTCGTGGCCGGCGCCATGCAGGCCATCGGCTACCCCGTCGCAGGCTGGAGCCGCAGCGCCAAGAGCATTGCAGGCCTGGCCACGCACAGCGGTGCCGAAGGTCTGAAGCAACTGCTGTCCACCAGCGACATCCTGGTCTGCGCCTTGCCGCTCACGCCCGAGACGCGCGACCTGCTGGACCGCAGAACCCTGTCCCTGCTGCCGCGTGGCGCCTACTTCATCAACGTGGGGCGCGGCGAACAGGTGGTGGAAGACGACCTGCTGGCCCTGCTCGACGAAGACCACCTGGCAGGCGCCGCGCTGGACGTGCTGCGCGACGAGCCGCCCCAGCCCGGCAACAAGGTCTGGGGCCATCCCAAGGCCTTCGTCACGCCGCACATCGCGGCCCAGGCCTCGGCCGACACCGTGGCGCGCCAGTGCCTGGAGAACCTGCGCCGCCTGCGCGCGGGCGAGCCGCTGCTCAACCTTGTGGATGTGGCGCGGGGGTATTGAGCCTTGTTTTCCACCAAACGCCGCGCTGTTGCGCGGCGTTTTTTTCCCTTAGAAGAACCCAGAGACACCATGCCTTCGACTTCCCGCCGCGGCTTTTTGCAATCGACCGCTGCCGCCGCTGCAGCAGCCACCACTGCAGCAGCCACCACCGTGCTAGCCCCCTCGGCCTGGGCCCAGAGCCCCTGGCCCTCCAAGCCCATCCGCATCATCGTTCCGTACACGGCAGGCGGCTTCACCGACCAGATGGCGCGCCTGCTGCAGGTCGGCCTGCAAAAGGCCCTGGGCCAGCCCGTCATCGTGGAGAACAAGCCCGGCGCCAACAGCATCATCGGCGTGGACCAGATCGCCAAGGCCGCGCCGGACGGGCACACCTTCGGCGTGGTCATCGCGGCCTATGCGGCCAACACCACGCTCTATCCCAAGCTGCCCTACAACCCGAAGAAGGACCTGGTCGGCGTCTCGCTCATGGGCGTCTCGCCCCTGGTCGCTGCCGTGGCCATGAACGCGCCCTTCAAGACCACGCCCGAGCTGATCGCCTATGCCAAGGCCAATCCCGGCAAGGTGGGCTTCGGCTCCTCGGGCAGCGGCTCCAGCGCCCACCTGACCACCGAGCTGATGAAGCTGCTCACCAGGACGGACATGGTCCACGTGCCCTACAAGGGCGCCGCGCCTGCGCTGGCCGACCTCATGGGCGGCCAGATCCCGCTGTTCCTGGACCCGCCGCCCAACCTCATCCAGCCCGCCAAGGCGGGCCGCATCCGCCTCATCGGCGTGGCCAGCGACAAGCGCCTGGCCGCGCTGCCCGACGTGCCCACCTTCGTGGAGCAGGGCTACGACGGCCTGCTGGGCAGCACCTGGGCGGCCATGATCGCGCCGGCCGGCGTGCCGCGCGAGATCGTGCAGCGCATGTCCGCCGAGGTGTCGCGCATCATCCGCAGTGCCGAGGTGTCGCAGCGGCTGGAGCAGGTGATGGGGACGTTTGCGGAGGGGTCCACGCCTGAGGAGTGCGATCGGTTCATTGCTGCCGAGACGGAGAAGTGGGGGAGGGTGATTCGGGAGGCGAAGGTGACGGTGGACTAGGTTTTGCTGGTCCGTTGATCCTTTTGTTCGTCGGTCTGTTTTTCTGTCTTTGCCCCTGCCGGGTGGTTGTTTTTCGAGGCCGGGTTTCGGCCCGGCGGCCGACCCGCTTTCTTGTCGCGCGACAAGAAAGCGGGGCAAAGAAGCGCGCCCCGGTACGACTCACACTCATAGGTGACACATCAGTACAAGGACATGGGTAACAGATCCAAGCTTGGCAGCTGGAGCCAACAGCAGCCAAGGAGCGATCACCATGCCCTGGAAGGAGTGCGCACCCATGGACGAGAAACTGGTCTTCATAGCCGACCATCTGCGCAGTGGCGTGCCGCTGAGCGAGCTGTGCAGGCGCTACGGCATCAGCCGCAAGACGGCCTACAAGTGGGTTGAGCGTTACCGCCAACTGGGCATGGATGGATTGCAAGAGCGCAGTCGCAGGCCCCACGGGAACAATCAGGCGATCAGCTATGCACAGCGCCGGGCCATCATTGAGTTGCGCACGCAGCAAAGGTCACAGATGGGGCCCAAGAAGCTGCACGCTTTGCTCCTGCAGCGTTGGGGCCCACAGGAGACACCCAGCAAAACCACCATCTACAACGTGCTGAAGGCTGAGGGGCTTGTTTGCAGCAGGCGTGTACGCAGACGCTCGGTGCCTACGGCCCAGCCCTTGCGAACGAGCAAGCAGCCCAATGGAGTGCAGACTACAAAGGCCAGTTCAAGACAGCCGATGGTCACTGGTGCTATCCATTGACCATCATGGACCACGCCAGCCGCTATTTGCTGGCCGTACATGTCTACGACAGCCCCAACTACGAGGATGCCAAACGCAGCTTCGAACAGGTGTTTCGGCAATACGGACTGCCCGAGCGCATACGCAGTGACAACGGTCCGCCATTCGCGACTACTGGCGTGGCGGGCCTGTCACGCCTGGCGATATGGTGGATAAGGCTGGGCATCAGGCCGGAGCGCATCGAGAGGGGCAAGCCACAGCAAAACGGTCGCCACGAGCGGATGCACCGCACGCTCAAGCATGCCCTGGGCAAAGAGCCTGCGGCGGACAAAGCGGCATTGCAGATGCAGCTCGATGCCTTTGTGGAGCACTACAACCAGCAGCGCCCGCATGAGGCCTTGCAGCAAAGCATGCCGGCCCAGCATTACAGCGACTCGACCAGGCCATACCCCTCAAAGCTACCCGAGCTGCAGTACCCGAAGCATTGGGAAAGAGTTCGAGTCAGCCACAACGGCCTGATTTACTGGCGAGCGCTGCGGGTCTACATCGGCTACCTGCTGGCGGGGCAGTGGATCGGGATGCAGGAGGTGGCCGCTGGCCAGTGGGATGTGTATCTGGGGCCGGTGCGACTGGGCTGCTTCAACGAAGAGGATGTGCGAGGACCCCAGAAGGACTATGTGAGCTTGAAGTGTTACCCATGTCTGTGAGCTGAGTTGTTACCCATGTCCTTGACACGTACAACCCGGATGTCCGCGACCCCTTCGCTTCGCTGCGGGGCAACCTGCGTCGTGGCGGCTGCGGGGTTCGCCGTGAAACTCACTTCGCGCTGCGCGCTACGTTCAAACAATCACGGCGAGTCAGATAACGAAGCAAGCCTGTCCTTCGGCAGGCTTGCCACCCCGCATCCCGCCCAACGCAGGCGTGGGCAGAAGGGGGGAGGTTGGGGAACAGCCAACAGCCGGCGCCATCGCTCCGCTCGGCTTCAAACCGGGGCCGAGCGAAGCGAAGGCCCGTTCCAACTCCCCGTATGTCAGCGCCTGCGGCGTGGCGGTTGCGGAGTTCACGCAGTGAACGCAGCGAGTTCCGCAGCGAACCCCGCAACCGCCACGACGCAGGTTGCCCGCAGCGAAGCGGAGGGTCGCGGACATCCGGGTCGCCTTCTTTGATCTGACCTTTCTTGGCGAATCAAGAAAGGGCAGTCGGCTGCCGGGCCGAGACCCGGCCTCGAAAAGAACCCCCCCGGCAGGGGCAAAAACAATCAAGCAGCCCCCACCCTCCACCGCCTCCTCGGCGCCCTCAGCGCATGCCTTTCCCGATAGGCCGCAGGCGCCATCCCCACATACCGCAAGAACACCCGCCGAAAGGCAGAGGCATCCCCATACCCGCAGGCCAGCGCCACGGACGGCACGCTCTCCAGCGTGATCTCCAGCAGCACCCGGGCCCGCGCGCAGCGCAGGCGGTGCAGGTGGTCCAGCGGGCTGTGGCCCAGTTCCTGCTGGAAGTGGCGCAGCAGGGTGCGCGGGCTGGTGGATGCCGCGTCCGCGAGGGCCTGCAGGTCATAGGGCTGCTCCACGCGCGCCTCCAGCCAGGCGATGGCGTGGGCCAGCACGCTGTTGCGTGTGGCGGGAATGCGGCGGTCCTGCAGGGCGGCGCGGGTGGCGCGTTCACGCTGGGCATCGGGCTGCAGCACGGCGGCCAGCGCTGCGGCCAGGTCGTCGCCGAAGGCATGGCGTGTGAGCGCGACGGCCATGGGGGCCAGGGCTTCGGGGTGGGAGGCGCTGAGCCAGGGCCTGTCGTCCACGAAGGGCTGGCCCTCGGCCAGTTCGATGCCCGGGAAGTCCAGGCCGAAGCCACCCATGAAATACCAGGGCAGGGCCACAAGCCGGCCCTGGCAGCGGCCGCCCGCTGCCGCAAACCAGGCGGCGCTGCCCAGCGTGCATACGGCCAGGCCCTGGTCGAAGGCCGTGGTGATGCGCCGGGTGAGGGCAGGATGCGCGGCGACGATGTCGCGGATGGAGGGAATGTCGGGGCAGTGCAGCGCGCTCACGAAGACGGCCTGCGCGGGTCCCTCGGCTGCCGCGCCTTCGGCCGCATGCGGCATGGCAGGCAGGGGACGGCCCTGGCCGTCGACCCAGCGCCAGCCAAAGCGCGGTGCGCGCCGGCCCAGGCGCAGGCTGGCGACCAGGTTGGCGCTGCGCAGCATCTCCACCAGGTGCGCGGCATGGCCGATGGCGCTGTGCTCCAGGCAGGGCAGCTCGATGATGAAGGCTCGGGGCATGGCGGTTCTGGCTCCTCGAATGGCGATTTTGACGTGCCCGTCATACGTGCTTCACTTTTAGCATGGCTGCTTGTGCCACTTTCCAGGACCACGAAGATGCTCCACACCAGCGCCGAGACAAAGCCTTCCTCCTTCCCGCGCACAGGCCTGCGCTCCATCGCCCTGGCCGGGCTGCTGGCCTGCGGCCTGCCACTGGCGGCCAGCGCCCAGGGGCTCGATGCACAGGGCCTGGCGGCCCTGGATGCCGCCATCCAGCCGCTGGCGCCCAAGATGGTGGATTGGCGCCGCGACATCCACCAGCACCCTGAACTGTCGGGGCAGGAAGAACGCACGGCCAAGCTGGTGGCCGATCACCTGCGCCGCCTGGGCATGGAGGTGCAGACCGGCGTGGGCGGCACGGGCGTGGTGGGCGTGCTGCGCGGCGGCCAGCCGGGCAAGACCGTGGCGCTGCGTGCCGACATGGATGCGCTGCCCGTGGCCGAGAAGACCGGCCTGCCCTTTGCCTCCAAGGCCAAGGCCCAGTACATGGGCAAGGAGGTTTCGGTCATGCATGCCTGCGGGCACGATGCCCACGTGGCCATGCTCATGGGCGCGGCCGAGGCGCTGGCCGGCATGCGCGCGAAGCTGCCCGGCACGGTGAAGTTCATCTTCCAGCCCGCCGAGGAAGGCGCCCCGGTGGAGGCCGATGCCCACGGCCATGTGCCCAGCTTCGGCGCCAAGGCCATGGTGGAGGCCGGCGTGCTCAAGGACGTGCAGGCCATCTACGGCCTGCACATCACGGCCAACCTGCCCTCGGGCATGGTGGGCTATCGCAGCGGGCCGCTGATGGCGGGTTCGGACAGCCTGAGCATCCAGGTCGAGGGCCGGGGCGGCCATGGCTCGTCGCCGTGGAATGCGGTCGATCCCATCGTCGCGGCCAGCCAGGTGGTGCTGGGCCTGCAGACCGTGGTCAGCCGCCAGCTCAACATCAGCCTGGAGCCGGCCGTGCTGACGATCGGCTCCATCCAGGGCGGCACGCGCTACAACATCATCCCGGACAACGTGGAGATGCAGGGCACGCTGCGCACCTTCGACGAGGACATGCGCCAGGAGGCGCACAAGCGCATCACCGCCACGGCCGAGCAGATCGCGGCCTCCAGCGGCGCCAAGGCCAAGGTGCGTTTCGGTCCCGTGGCCTATCCGGTGACCACCAACCCCGCCGCGCTGACCGAAGCCTCGCTGCCCGCGCTCAAGCTGGCCATGGGCGGCAAGGCCATGGTGATTCCCAAGGTCAGCGGCTCCGAGGATTTCTCGGAATTCCAGAAGGTGGTGCCGGGCTTCTTCTACTTCCTGGGCGCGCCGCCGGCAGGCCAGGACTTTGCCAAGGCACCGTCCAACCACTCGCCGCTGTTCGACATCGACGAGAAGCAACTGCCCACGGGCGCGCGTTCACTGGCCGCGCTGGCCGTGGACTACCTGCAGCGCAACCCATAGTTATTGGACTCCCCGGAGCGGCGGACGCCGCTTCCCGTTGCACGGCGTCCCCTCTCTCGCCGCGCGGGAGGGGGACGGCACCCTCGCTGCGGGGCGGCGCGGCCGGCGTAGGCCCTTGCTCGGTACCCCTGGCTTGAGATCGAGTCCGTGCGAACCGCGTCGGCTTTATTTGGCGCTAGCGATTGCCGATGGGCCTTTCCACCACCGGGCGATGGCTAGCCGGAAGGGCAGCAGCAGCGCCACGCCCAGCACCAGCTTGACGCCCAGGTCGCCCAGGGCCCAGGTCACCCAGGGCTCGGCGGCGCCTGCGAAGGCGATGCTCCAGAACAGGAAGGTGTCCAGGCAGGCGGCCAGCAGCGTGGCCACCAGGGGTGCACGCCACCAGCGGCCTGCACGCAGGCGGTGGAACACGCCGATGTCCAGCCACTGCGAGGCAATGAAGGCCGCGCCCGAGGCCAGCGCGATGCGCGGCGGCGCCAGCACCAGCGAGGCGGCAACGGCCACGGCAAAGCCCACCCAGGCCACGCGCCGGGCCTGCTGCGGGCCGAAGCTGCGGTTGACCAGCTCGCTCACCAGGAAGGCGAACGGATAGGTGATGGCACCCCAGGTCAGCCAGTCGTTGATGGCGTACTGCACCAGGATGTTGGACGACAGCACCACCACGCCCATGGCCGCAATGGCGGCCAGCAGCTGGGTGCGCGAGGGGGCGGCGAAACGGTGCGGACGCGGTGTCATGCTGCGCCACCGGAGCCGCGTGCGCCCGACGAGGGCAGGGGCAGCCCGAGGATGGCGCAGGCCACGGCCTCGCCCACCTTGACGCCGTCCACGCCGGCCGACAGGATGCCGCCCGCGTAGCTGGCGCCTTCGCCGGCCGGGTACAGGCCGCGCGTGTTCAGGCTGTGGAAGTCCGCGCCGCGCTCGATCTTCACGGGCGAGGAGGTGCGCGTTTCCACGCCGGTGAGCACGGCGTCGTGCATGTCGTAGCCGCGGATCTTCTTGCCGAAGGCGGGCAGCGCCTCGCGCATGGCCTCGATGGCGTAGGCCGGCAGCACGTGGTGCAGGTTGGTCAGCGTGATGCCGGGCTGGTAGGAGGGCTCGACCTCGCCCAGCGCGGCCGATTCCTTGCCCGCGATGAAGTCGCCCACCAGCTGGCCCGGCGCGTTGTAGTTGCGTCCGCCCAGCAGGTAGGCCTTGGTCTCCAGCTGGCGCTGCAGCACGATGCCCGACAGCGGGTGCAGCTCGCCGTCCTTGAGGTCTTCCACGCCATGGGTCTTGCCGTCGAAGGCCCAGGCAAAGCTCTTGGCATCGCGCGGATAGTCGGAGGGGTCGATGGCGCAGACCATGCCCGCGTTGGCATTGCGCTCGGCGCGCGAGTACTGGCTCATGCCGTTGGTGACCACGCGCTCGGGCTCGCTGGTGGCCGCCACCACGGTGCCGCCCGGGCACATGCAAAAGCTGTAGACCGCGCGCCCGTTGCTGGCGTGGTGCACCAGCTTGTAGTCGGCCGCGCCCAGCAGCGGGTGGCCGGCATGCCTGCCCCAGCGCGCCCGGTCGATCAGGCCCTGCGGATGCTCGATGCGAAAGCCCACCGAGAACGGCTTGGCCTCCATGTGCACGCCGCGTTCGTAGAACATGGCGAAGGTGTCGCGCGAGCTGTGGCCCAGGGCCATCACGGCATGGTCGGTCTCCAGCCACTGGCGCTCGCCGCTGTCCTGGTCCAGCACCTCCAGGGCGGTGAGATGGCGGTCCTCGCCCTCGCCCTCGATGCGCATGTCACACACGCGCTGGCCGAAGCGGATCTCGCCGCCCAGGCGGATGATTTCCTCGCGGATGCCCTCGACGACCTTCACCAGCTTGAAGGTGCCGATGTGCGGGTGCGCGGCATAGAGGATCTCGGGCGGTGCGCCGTGGGTGACGAATTCCTGCATCACCTTGCGGCCCAGGTGGCGCGGGTCCTTGATCTGGCTGTAGAGCTTGCCGTCGGAGAAGGTGCCTGCGCCGCCTTCGCCGAACTGCACATTGGACTCGGGCACCAGCTCGCGCTTGCGCCACAGGCCCCAGGTGTCCTGGGTGCGCTCGCGCACCGAGCGGCCGCGCTCAATCACGATGGGTCTGAAGCCCATCTGTGCCAGCACCAGGGCCGCAAAGATGCCGCAGGGCCCGAAGCCCACCACCACGGGCCGGCGCGCCAGATCGGCAGGCGCCTGGCCCACGGCATGCCAGCGCATGTCGGGCGTGGGGTTCACATGGGCATGGCTGGAGAACTGCTCCAGCAGCGCGGCTTCCTGGCTCTCGTCGGCCAGCGTCAGGTCGACGATGTAGACGGCCAGCAGCTCGGCCTTGCGCGCATCGAAGCTGCGCTTGTGCACGTGCACGGAGGCAATGGCCTCCTCGGCAATGCCCAGCTGGCGCGCAGCCAGGGCGCGCAGCGGCTCCAGGGGCAGATATTCGGTGTGGCTGTCGGGGTGGTATTGCACCGCCGACAGGGGCAGTTTCAGTTCAGAGACGCGGATCATGGCTTGTACCTATCAAGCAGAGGGCCGGCGATGGTAAGCCAAAGTGGGCGACCGCACAGGCTGCGGGCCGCACAGCCTTGGGGTGTGCTCGGGTTCGGATTTTCCGCCAGATATTTCTGGTGCTGGTGTCGTCCCGATCCGGGCACGGACCTTGCATGCAGGGCCGGCCATCCGCGAGCGGGGTCCTTCAGTCCCGCTCTGATGGGGTGGCTGCATCTGCGCGAAGTGGTGGTGGAACGGATGTAAGCTCGCGGCAAGCCTGCGGGCGGGTGCTGCCCCAGGTGAACAAGATCAACGCATTCCACGCACCACAAGGAGACATTTCATGAAGCAACCCCCTTCCAGGCAACGCCTGCCTGCATGGCAGTGGATCGGCCTTGCGGCCGCCACGCCGCTGTTCCTCGCATCGTGCGGAGGCGGTGGCAATGGCGGATCGGGCCAGGACGACCTGGCCGCCTGTGCCATCACCTCGGGCGATGGCAGCGTGGTCGTGGGCTCGGGCCTGCCCGGTGATCCGGCCGCACCCGAACCCTCGTCGGGCTACCGCCTCGGCAAGAAGGCCCTGCACACCTCCAAGTACATGGTGGTCACGGCCAACCCGCTGGCGTCCAAGGCGGGTTGCGAGGTGCTCAAGTCCGGCGGCTCGGCCGTGGATGCGGCCGTGGCCGTGCAGATGGTGCTGGGCCTGGTGGAGCCGCAGTCCAGCGGCATCGGCGGTGGCGCCTTCATGCTCTACCGCGATGCAGCCACGGGCAAGGTCGTGGCCTATGACGGCCGCGAGACCGCGCCGGCCGCCGCCACCGAAAACTACCTGCGCTACGTGGACGACACCGCCGACCAGACCGCGCCCAAGCCCTCGGCGCGCGCCAGCGGCCGCTCCATCGGCACGCCAGGCGTGGTGCGCATGCTGGAACTCGCGCACAAGGACTACGGCAAGACCGCGTGGCCCCAGCTGTTCAATTCGGGCATCGACCTGGCCAGCAAGGGCTTTCCCATCAGCGGCCGCATGGCTGCGGCGCTGGACGGCTCCAAGGTAGAACTGGCGCGAGACGCCGATGCCGCCAAGCTCTACTTCGATGCCCAGGGCAAGCCGCTGGCGCTGGGCGCCAAGTTCGTCAACCAGCCCTATGCCGACACGCTGCGCAGCATCGCCAATGGCGGTGCCGATGCCTTCTACCGTGGCGACCTGGCCCAGGCCATCGTCAGCAAGGTGGGCGTGACGCAGACCGTCTCGGACGGCGCCCCCATCACCCCCGGCAAGACCACGCTGCAGGATCTGGCCAGCTACGAGGCCAAGCGCCGCGAGGCCGTCTGCACCACCTACCGCGCGCGCTACATGGTCTGCAGCATGCCGCCGCCGTCGTCCGGCGGCATCGCCGTGGCACAGGCCATGGGCATTCTGGAGAACTTCGACCTCAAGGCCTATGCGCCCACTGCCATCGATGGCGAGGGCGGCAAGCCCTCGGTGATGGGCGTGCACCTGGTCAGCGAAGCCCTGCGCCTGGCCTATGCCGACCGTGACAAGTACGTGGCCGACACCGACTTCGTGCCCCTGCCCGGCGGCTCGCCGGCGCTGATGCTGGACAAGAGCTACCTGCGCCAGCGCGCCGCCCTCATCTCCACGACCAAGAGCATGGGCACGGCCCAGGCAGGCAACTTCGGCACGCCTTCGCAGGGAGTGGTCGATGTCAAGGAGGCCGGCACCACGCACATGAGCATCGTCGATGCCAAGGGCAACGCACTGAGCATGACGACCACGGTGGAGTCCAGCATGGGCTCCTTCCACGTCACGCGCGGCTTTGTGCTCAACAACCAGCTGACCGACTTCGCTGCCATCCCCAGCACCACCGAAGGCCCGGTCGCCAACCGCGTTCAGCCCGGCAAGCGCCCGCGCAGCTCCATGGCGCCCACGCTGGTGTTCGACCTGAAGACCGACGGCACCGCCGGCGACTTCAAGATGGCCACCGGCTCGCCGGGCGGCAGCACCATCATCCAGTACGTGACCAAGACCCTGGTCGGCGCGCTGGACTGGGGTCTGGATGCCCAGCAGGCCACATCGATGGTGGACTTCGGCGCGGCCAACAGCCCGACCACCAACGTGGGCGGCGAGCACCCCAACATCAACACGGCCAATGGCGGCAACGACGATCCGCTGGTCAGCGGCCTGCGTGCCCTGGGCCATGTGGTGTCCATCAGTGCGCAGTCCAGCGGCATCGGCACCATCTTGCGGGTGCAGCGCAATGGGCAGGCGCAGCTGGAAGGTGGGGCTGATCCACGCCGTGAAGGGCTTGTTTTGGGCGATACCGTTCGCTGATTTTGGTCTGATGATTGACTGATGAAGGCGCTGCTGGCAGGGATGCTGGTGGCGCTTTTCTTTTATGGGGTCCATAGCCTGCCCCTGCCGGGTGGTTGTTTTTCGAGGCCGGGTTTCGGCCCGGCGGCCGACCCGCTTTCTTGTCGCGCGACAAGAAAGCGGGGCAAAGAAGCGCGCCCCAAACTGCCCACGACCCTTCGCTTCGCTGCGGGCGACCTGCGTTGGGCGGGATGCGGGGTGTGCCGCAGAACTCGCTGCGCGCTGGCGCGCTTCGCTCAAACAACTGCGGCAAGTCAGATGACGAAGCAAGCCTGTCCTTCGGCAGGCTTGCCACCCCGCATCCCGCCCAACGCAGGCGTGGGCAGAAGGGGGGAGGCCGGGGATAGCCAACAGCCAACAGCCAACAGCCAACAGCCAACAGCCAACAGCCAACAGCCAACAGCCAACAGCCAACAGCCGGCGCCATCACTGCGTTCGGCTTCAAACCAGGGGCCGAGCGAAGCGAAGGCCCGGGCAAACTCCCCGTATGTCAGCGCCTGCGGCGTGGTGGTTGCGGGGTTGCAGTCCTGCCGAAGGACAGGACTGCTTCGTGATCTGACTCGCTGCGGTTGTCTGAGCGGCGCGCGAAGCGCAAAGCGAGTTCCGCAGCGAACCCCGCAACCGCCACGACGCAGGTTGCCCCGGAGCGAAGCGCAGGGGTCGCGGGCATTTGGGCGCGTTTCTTTGCCTACTTTCTTATCGCGCGGCGTGTGTAAAGGTAGTTGTCGCTTCAGTCGTCAGGCCACTCGCCTGCTTATCTCATGTTGCGCACGCTCCGGATTGAGGTACACCTCATCCGGCAGATGCCAGTTGCGCGGCCCTGCGCTCCAACGCTGTGGGTTGCGCTTTCTGGCCTGCGCGTACAGCTGCATGCGTTGCTGCAGCAACCGCCGGTCCTGCCTTCTGTGACGCTGGCCTGGCGTTACATACTTCAGCGCGCTGTGGCGATGCTCTTCGTTGTACCAATCTGCAAAGCGCAGCACCCATTGCCTGGCCTGCCGCACGTTGTCGAACGGGCGCTCGGGCCACAGCGGACAGTATTTGGCCGTGCGGAACAAGGCCTCGGCGTAGGCGTTGTCGTTGCTGACCCGAGGTCGGCTGTATGACGGCACCACACCCAGTGTCTGCATTGCCATCAGCAGGTCCGAGCCCTTCATTACCGAGCCATTGTCTGAGTGCAGCACCAACGGGCTACCTGCCGTTTGCTCACGCAGGCAGGCCTTGTGCAGCAGTTGGGATGCATGCTGCGAGGATTCGGCTTCGTGCACTTCATTGGCGATGAGCTTCCTGCTGTAGACATCCTTGACCATGTACCAGTAGAAGAAGCGGCCTTTGACGGTGCTGGGCATCCAGGTGATGTCCCAGCACCACAACTGGTTGGGTGCGTCCGCTCTGTGCGTGGTCAAGGGCCGCGCCACCGGCGCTTTGCTGCGTCCCCGTCGCCGGTTCATGCCAGCGGCCTTGAGCACGCGGTAGAACGTCGATTCGCTGGCCAAGTACAGGCCCTCGTCAGCCAGCTTGGGCACGATCTGGTGCGGCGTGAGACTGGCGCAGTCGGCACGGTTGGCGGCATCGAGCACAGCCTGACGCTCGGCTTCGCTGAGCTTGTTGGCGGGTTGTTCGTGTCGGGCACCTGGGCGTCCATCCGAGGGCCGGGTTCGCCAGCGCTGGATAGTCCGAAGACTCAGGCCCAGCACAGCACATGCCGGCCCTTGCCGGGCGCCACTGCCAATGGCTTCGTCGATCAACTCCATGGCCTGTTTGCGATCTTGGGTGTTGATCAGACGTCCTCGTCCTTGCCCCAGATCGCATCCGCTTTTTTTCTGAGAACCAGCAATGCGGCTGCCTCCGCCAACGCCTCGGTCTTGCGCTGCAGTTCCCGCTCGAGATTGCGTAACTGCTGCTGCGTGTCAGCGCTGATCACACGGCCCTGTTCATGTACAGGACCTGCACCGCCGTTGGCCTGCTCGCAGGCTTGGCGCCATTGCTGCAGCTGCTCGGGCAGGATGCCCCTGGTTCGGCAGTAAGTCGCGATCTCCTCTTCGCTGAGCGGCGCTGTCTGCAGGACAGCCTGGAATTTCCTGGTGCTGCTCCAGCGCTCCCTGGGCTGGCCAGCGGGCACGCATTGCCCTTCCTGGCGGGCCGCATCGCGCCAGGTGCGCAGGGTGACGGCAGTGATGCCGGTTTCTTTGGCCAGCTCAACCACGGTGCGGTTCAGCGGTGGCTTCATTTGCTCGAGTGCCCAGAGTTTTTGCTCGGGGGTGTAACGGATCTGCTTCATCTTGCGCTCTATGGTGCCGCCTGCTTTGCAAAGGGAAGCTGAGGCGACAACTATCCTGACATAGAGGGGCCGCCGGGCCGAAACCCGGCCTCGAAAAACAACCACCCGGCAGGGACAAAAAAGCATCCCTGAATGGCAGCCACTCTGAGGGCACACGCCCCATGACTGTCGCCTCAAAGACATGCCCCACCCACCCCAATGCGCGAAAAAACACCCCACCACCCCCCGCAAACCAAGCAACCACGCCACCCCCTGCTATAGAGCCATCAGTCCCGCACCCACGCTGCGCGTTTTCCCCACAAGCCCCAACGCTACGGGCTTGCCCGAATCCATGGTTGGCATGCATCCATCTAAATTGAACAGCAGCAAGTTCGATGGTCGTGAGCCTCTGAGGAAGATGGAAATGCAAAGACGAGTGTTTGGCGCATGGATGTGCGCATCGGTCCTGATGACGGGCGCAGCATGGGCGCAGGACAGCTATCCCAGCCGCCCCATCAGCCTGGTCGTGCCCTACGGCGCGGGCGGCGTGACCGACGTGGTGGCGCGTGCGCTGGCCCAGGGCATGGGCAAGCAGCTGGGGCAGACCGTGGTGATCGAGAACAAGCCCGGCGCAGGCGCGTCCATGGGCGTGATGGAGATGCGCACGGCCAAGCCCGATGGCTACCGCCTGACGCTGGCGCCCGTGAGCATCTTCCGCCAGCCCCACATCCAGAAGGTGCAGTACGACCCGGTGCGCGATCTCAGCTACATCGCCACCTACATGACCTATGACTTCGTGCTGGCCGTGCCCCAGGACTCGCCGTTCAAGACGGTGCAGGATCTGGTCGAGTTCGCCAAGAAGAATCCGGGCGCCGTGGACTACGGCACGCCGGGCAAGTTCACGGCCAACCATGTGGTGATGGCGCTGCTGGAGCAGGCCACGGGCGCACGCTTCACGCATGCGCCCTTCAAGGGCGATGCCGAGGCGCTGAACTCGCTGATGGCCGGCCACATCAAGTCCGGCGTGTACGCCAACACGGTGCTGCCGTACCTGAGCTCGGGCAAGCTGCGCGCCCTGGCATCGGCCTCCGAGGTGCGGCCCGAGGCCTTTGCCAACGTGCCCACGTTCCGCGAGGCCGGTTATGCCTTCGATGTGCCCTCGCCCCTGGGCATTGCCGGGCCGCGCGGCCTGCCGCCCGAGATCGTGCGCAAGCTCGAAGCCGCCATCAAGGCCGCCATGGACGACCCGGCCTTCCGCCAGGTCGTCGGCAACTACGGCGTGCGCACGCAGTTCCGCGGCAGCCAGGAGTACACGGCGTTCGCCAGGAAGGCGTTCGAGGACGAGAAGAAGATCGTGCAGAACATAGGCCTGGAGGATTGAGGCCGCTACGCGGGCGGCAGCCCGGCCATGGCCCGCAGGTCCACCAGCCGGTCGTACTCGGCCGCCGTGACCAGCCCCAGCTCCACGGCCGCCTCGCGCGGCGCAATGCCGCGCGCCATGGCCTCGCGCGTGATGCGTGCCACGGCGTCATAGCCCAGCACCGGGTTGAGCGCGGTGGCCTGCAGCAGCGAGTGGCTGACCTGTTGCTCCAGCCGCTCGGTGTGTGCCTGCAGGCCGGCCACCAGCTTCTCGGCAAACACGCGGCTGGCGTCGCCCAGCGCGCGCATGGCGCGCAGCAGGTGGTGGATCAGCACGGGCTTGGCCACGTTGAGCTCGAAGTGCCCGGCCGAGCCCGCCAGCGTGACGGTGAGGTGGTGGCCCATGGCCTGGTAGGCGGCCTGGACCACGACCTCGGCCACGGTCGGGTTGCGCTTGCCCGGCATGATGGAGGAGCTCAGCCCATCGTCGGGAAACACCAGCTCCCCCAGGCCGCAGCGCGGGCCTGAGCCCAGCAGGCGGATGTCATTGGCCATCTTGGCCAGCGAACCGGCCACCACGTTGAGCGCGCCCGAGACCTCGATGAGCGCATCGTGCGCGGCCATGCCTTCGAACTTGCAGGGGTTGGGCGTGACTGCCAGGCCCGTGAGCGCCTGTATCTCCTCGCAGAAGATCCGGTCGAATCCGGCCGGCGCGTTGAGTCCCGTGCCGGCCGCCGTGCCGCCCTGGGCCAGGCTCCACAGCCGGGGCTGGGTGGCCTGCAGCCGGTGGATGCCATGGCCCACCTGGTGGGCGAAGGTCTCGAAGCTCTGGCCCAGCGTCATGGGCACGGCGTCCATCAGGTGCGTGCGCGCCACCTTGAGCACGCCGGCAAAGGCCAGGGCGCGTTCCTGCAGGCGCTGCTGCAGCCGCTCCAGGGCGGGCAGCAGATGGTCGCGCAGCTCCAGCGCCGTGGCCAGGTGCATCACCGTGGGAAAGCTGTCGTTGGACGACTGCGAGGCATTGGCATGGTCGTTGGGGTGGACCGGGCTGCGCGTGCCCGGGGGCTGGCCCAGCATCTGGTTGGCGCGGTTGGCGATGACCTCGTTGGCATTCATGTTGGTCTGCGTGCCCGAGCCCGTCTGCCAGATGGTCAGCGGGAAATGCGCGTCCAGCAGGCCGTCGCGCAGTTCGGCGGCTGCGTCCTCAATGGCCGCGCCGCGCTCGTCGTCCAGCACGCCCAGGCGCCGGTTGGCGCGCGCTGCCGCCAGCTTCTGCAGCCCGAAGGCGCGGTACAGGCCCTGCGGAAAGCGCTCCTCGCCAATGGTGAACAGCTCCAGCGCACGCTGGGTCTGCGCGCCCCACAGTCGGTCGGCAGGGATGTGGACGGGGCCGAAGGCATCGTGCTCGATGCGGGTATGAGCTTGGGTCGGTGCCTGGGCCTGGGTGCGTGTCTGGTCCATGGGCTCAGTCCAGCGAGATCTTCGCGTCGGCTGCCACCTTGCGCCAGCGCTCCACCTCGGCGGCCGTGTGGCGTGCCAGGGCTTCGGGGGCGTATTGATCTGCGGGCAGCAGGCGTATGCCCTGGGCGGCCATCCTGTCGGTCCAGGCCTTGTCGGCCAGCGCCTTGGTGTAGGCCTGGTAGACCTTTTGCACCACGTCGCGCGGCGTGCCCTTGGGCGCGTAGATGCCGTACCAGGTGGCGGTCTCGAAGCCGGGCAGCAGCTTCTGGCCCAGCGCTGCCGCGCCCGGGAACTGGGGCATGGGCTTGTCCGAGGTGAGGGCGATGGCGCGTATGCGCTCGCCCGCCAGCTGGGGCAGGGCGGTGTTGGTCTGGTCGAACATGGCATCGACCTGGCCCGAGATCACATCGGTCATGGCCGGTGCCGCGCCCTTGTAGGCCACCTGGGTGATCTCCATCTGCGCGCGGCTGGCGAACAGCGCGGCCACCAGGTGCGAGGTCGATCCCACGCCCGCGTTGCCGAAGTTCAGCCGGCCCGGGTTCTGCTTGCCGAAGGCCACCAGCTCCTCGGCCGTCTTGTACGGGGAGTTCTTGCCCACCAGCAGCACCAGCGGCGTGTCGGGGAAGCGGAACACCGCCTCGAAGTCCTTGACCGGGTCATAGGCCAGCTTCTTGTACAGCGACGGCGCCGCGCCCATGTAGCCCATGTGGCCGACCAGGAAGCTGTAGCCGTCGGGCGCCGAGCGCGCCGCCTTGGCCGCGCCGATGGTGCCGCCCGCACCCGGAACGTTCTCGATGATGATCTGCTGGCCCAGCTGGGTGCTGGTGCGCTGGGCGATGTCGCGCGCCATGGCGTCCGTGGGGCCGCCGGCCGCGAAGGGCACGATCCAGGTCAGCGGCTTGGCGGGGTAGCCGCCCTGGGCGTGCGCGGCCAGGGCGAAGGTGGTGGCGGCCAGGGCAAGGGCCAGGCGTGGCAGGCGGGGAAGATGGAAAGGCATGGTGTTGTCTCCTGTAGTGCTGTGTTCTGTCCTGGGCCGGGGTGTCAGCGGCCGCTGGCTGTATGGGCGCGCGACAGCGCAAGGGCGCGGTCCACCATCTGCGGGGCCTCGCCCAGGTAGTTGCGCGGGTCGGTGAGGCGCTGCAGCGCCGCGCGGTCGAAATGGGCCGTGACTTCAGGCAGGCGGGCCAGCGCATCGGCCAGCGTGCCGCCCTCGGCGTTGACGCTGCGGCAGGCGGCATAGACGATGTCGTGTGCCTGCTGGCGGCCCGTGTGCGGGGCCAGGCCCATCATCACGGCCTCGGCCACGATCAGGCCGTCGGTCATGTCCAGGTTGCGGGCCATGCGTCCGGGATCGACGATGAGGCCGCCCAGCATGAAGCGCGCCTGGTGCAGGGCGCCGGCCGAGAGCACGAAGCTCTCGGGCAGGGCCACCCATTCGGCGTGCCAGGGGCCGGTGGCGCGCTCCAGGTCCTGGACCATGGCGTCCAGCATCAGGCCCGCATGCTGGCGCACGGCCTTGGAGGCGGCCAGCATCAGCTCGCTGGAGATGGCGTTGCGCTTTTGCGGCATGGTGCTGCTGGCGCCGCGCCCCGTGACGAAGGGCTCGAACACCTCGCCGAACTCGGTGGAGGACAGCAGCATCACGTCGTAGGCGATCTTGCCCAGCGAGCCGGTGACCAGGGCCAGGAAATTCACCGCTTCGGCCAGGCCGTCGCGCGCCACATGCCAGGTGGTGGCGGGCACGCCCAGGCCCAGTTCTTCCATCAGCAATTGCTGCACTTCCAGGCCCCGCCCGCTCAGCGAGGCCAGCGTGCCTGCCGCCCCCGCGAACTGGCCCACCAGCACGCGCGGGCGCAGTTCCTTCAGGCGCTGGGCATGGCGGTCGAACATGGCCAGCCAGATGGCGGCCTTGTAGCCGAAGGTGATGGGCAGGGCGTGCTGCAGGTGCGTGCGGCCGGCCATGGGCGTGTCGCGGTGGCGTTCTGCCAGGTCGGCCAGGATGGTGCGCAGCGCGGCGATGTCGGCATCGACCAGGTCCAGCGCATCGCGCACCTGCAGCACGGTGGCCGTGTCCATGATGTCCTGGGTGGTGGCGCCCCAGTGGATGTAGCGGCCTGCGTCGCCGCACTGTTTCACCAGCTGGTGCACCAGCGGCAGGATGGGGTAGCCGACAATGTCGGTTTCCTTGCGCAGCAGCTCGAAGTCCAGCGCGTCGAGGCTGCAGCGCTGCGCGATCTCATGTGCGGCCTCGGCCGGAATCACGCCGCAGCGGCCCTGGGCGCGCGCCAGCGCGACCTCGACCTCGATGTAGCGCGACACCAGCGCGCTGTCGGCGAAGATGGCGCGCATGGCGGGGGTGCCGAAGGCGTCGCGGAACAGCAGCGAATCGATGGCGGTGCTGGAGGTGAAGGACGGAAGGGTCATGGTGCGCAATTGCGATTAAGTTCGGACATATCGATATTTTTATTTATGTACGTACATTACGAACATCCGGGTTTGCCTGGGGTGAGGGCCTGCGCCCATGGCTGAGACACGCTATGCCCAGGTGGCGCGCGACCTGTCCGAGCGCATTGCCTCGGGTGAATACGCCGTGGGCGCCCTGCTGCCCACCGAGCTGGAGCTGTGCGACCGCTATGGCGTGAGCCGCCACACCGTGCGCGCGGCGATTGCCGAGCTGCAGCAGTCGGGGCTGGTATCGCGGCGCAAGAAGGTGGGCACGCGCGTGGAGGCGGCGCAGCCCCATGCGCACTACCGCCAGGCGCTGACCTCGCTGGAGGACCTGGTGCAGTTCGGCGCCACCCATGTGCGCGAGGTGCGGCGCATCGAGGAGGTGGTGCTGGACCAGGACCTGGCCGCCGAACTGGACTGCCCGGCCGGCAGCCGCTGGCTGGCCATCTGCAGCCTGCGCCGCGACGGCGCCGCGCCGCACCTGCCCATTGCTTGGACCGTGGTCTATGTGGATGCGCAGCGCTTTGACACGCAGGAACTGGCCGAGCGCGTGCGCGCTGCGCCCGAGTTGCTGGTCAGCAGCCTGCTGGAGCAGCAATACGGCCTGCGCATCGCGCGGGTGCGGCAGGCCGTGGTGGGGGCGCTCATTCCCGAGGCGCTGTCGGAGGAATTGCAGTCCCCGGCAGGGTCAGCGGCGCTGAAGATCGTGCGCCGCTACCTGGATACCGATGGAGAGTTGATGGACCTCAGCGTGACCTTGCACCCGGCCAGCCGCTACACCTTGCATACGCAGCTGGACCGGGATCTGGCGAGCGTCTAGCCGTTGGCGTTGGCAGCTTCCGAGCCCTGCTCTGCGAGGAAGCCGCCGCTCTGGTGCGACCACAGCTTGGCGTAGATGCCGCCCAGCTCCAGCAGTTGCTGGTGCGTGCCCTGCTCGACGATGTGGCCCTGGTCCATGACGATGAGCCGGTCCATGGCCGCGATGGTCGACAGGCGGTGGGCGATGGCGATCACGGTCTTGCCGTGCATGAGGCTGTCCAGGCTTTGCTGGATGGCCGCCTCGACCTCGCTGTCCAGCGCGCTGGTGGCCTCGTCCAGCAGCAGGATGGGCGCGTCCTTGAGCATGACGCGCGCAATCGCCACGCGCTGGCGCTGGCCGCCCGACAGCTTGACGCCGCGCTCGCCCACCTGGGCGTCGTAGCCGCCACGGCCCTTGAGGTCGGTCAGCGTGGCGATGAAGTCCGAGGCCTCGGCCTTCTGCGCGGCGGCCAGCATCTCCTGCTCGGTCGCGTCGGGGCGGCCGTAGAGGATGTTGTCGCGCATGGAGCGGTGCAGCAGCGAGGTGTCCTGCGTGACCATGCCCACGGCGCCGCGCAGGCTGTCCTGCGTGACGGTGCGGATGTCCTGGCCGTCGATGGTGATGCGCCCGCCCTGGGCTTCATGGAAGCGCAGCAGCAGGTTCACCAGCGTGGACTTGCCCGCGCCCGAGCGGCCGATCAGGCCGATGCGCTCGCCGGCGCGGATGTGCAGGTTCAGGTGGTCGATCACCTGCTTGCCGCCGTCCTTGTAGGCAAAGCTCAGGTCCTCGAAGGCGATGGCGCCGTGCGTGACCTGCAGCGGCCTGGCGTCGGGCGCGTCCACGATGGTGCGCGGCTTGGTCAGCGTGAGGATGCCGTCCTGGATGGTGCCCACGTTCTCGAACAGGCCCGTCATCTGCCACATCACCCAGTGCGAATAGCCCATCAGGCGCAGCGCCATGGCGATGATGGCCGCCACCACGCCTGCGCTGGCCTGTCCGGCCGACCACAGGTACAGCGCCGTGCCCGCCGAGCCCACCAGTAGCATCGTGATCATCAGATGGTTGACGATCTCGAACTGGCTGACCAGCCGCATCTGCGCATAGCCCGTGGACTTGAAGGCCTCCATGGCGTTGCGCGCGTACTCGGCCTCGCGGCGCGTGTGGGCGAACAGCTTGACGGTGGCGATGTTGGTGTAGGCATCGGTCACGCGGCCCGTCATCATGGAGCGTGCATCGGCCTGCTCCTTGCCGATCTTGCCCAGGCGCGGAACGAAGTAGCAGCAGGCACCGATATAGGCGGCCAGCCACAGCGCAAACGGAATCATCAGCCGCCACTCGAAGCTGGCCGCCAGGATCAGGATGCCGATCATGTAGACGCTCACGCCCACCAGCACATCGACCACCATGAACACCACTTCGCGCACGGAAAGCGCGGTCTGCATGATCTTGGTGGTGATGCGGCCCGCGAACTCGTCGGCATAGAACGACATGCTCTGGCCCAGCATCAGCCGGTGGAACACCCAGCGCAGCCGCATCGGGAAGTTGATGGCCAGCACCTGGTGCATCACCGCCGTGTGAAAGGCCAGCAGCAGCACGCTGGACAGCAGGACGGCGGCAATGCCCCACACCGTGCCGCGCTGCTCTGCCCAGAAACCGGCCGGCGACACCGTGGACAACCAGTCCACCACATGGCCCATGAGGGCGAACAGCGCCGCCTCGTAGACGGCCAGCAGCGCCGAGGTGCAGGTCAGCAGCGCGATCCAGCCGCGCATGCCTTGCGTGCAGGCCCAGATGAAGGCGAAAAAGCCCTTGGGAGGGACCGTGGGCTCGACGCTGGGATAGGGCGGAACGCGTTTTTCAAAGAAACCGAACAAGATTTTTTTACTCCTTGGTCAGACCATCGTAGGCCAGAGTCGGGTTTGCCCGATGCGCGTTCAGCATGACCTGTGGGCGCAACATGTTTTGTAAGAAATCTCCACACAACTGTCCTACGCCGGGCTGGGCGTCACGTCTCCGCTGCACACAGGCCGCGGTCCGGGATGCGGTCGCGGCGCCGGTACGGATTGTCCAGGCCCGAGGCTGTTCACTTTGTGCGCGTGCAGACAACGCAGCATGCAGCGGCCAGCAACAATGCACGCCGCTGCGGTTGCCGGCCCTGGCTCTTCATGGAGTGGATCATGCGCAGTGCGCGTGCCTTGCTCGCCCCGAGCGTGCCATGCACAGCGCCGCCACGGCCGCCAGCATGGCCAGGCCGGCGGCAACCCGGCCCGTGGACAGAGGGCCTGCCGTCTGCAGTGCCCATCCGCCCAAAAGGGCACCCAGCGCAATGCCGGCATTGGCGGCCGAGACATTGGCCGTGCCCGCCAGGGCCTGCGCCTGGGGTGCGGATTGCATGACGCGGATCTGGCAGACCGGATACAGGGCCGTGTTGGCCACGCCCCAGACGGCCAGCGCGACCACCAGCCAGGGCAAGGCCTGGGCCAACTGCACGGTGGCCGCCATGCCCAGGGCCAGTACCAGGCACAGGACCGCTGTGACTCTCAGCGCGTGGCGCTCGGCCCAGCGCCCGCCCAGCCAGTTGCCGGCCAGGCCGACGGCGCCAAATCCCATCAGCCACCAGCCCACGCGTGCGGGTGCCACGCCGGCGGCGCGCTCCAGGATTTCGGCCAGATAGGTATAGGCCGTGAACATGGCCGTGAAGACCAGCACCGACAGCGCAATCTGCGCCAGGAACCGGGGAGTGCGCAACACGCGCAACTGCTGCGCCAGGGGCATGCGGGGCGCGCCTTCAAGCGCCGGCATCTTCCATTGCAGGGCCAGGGCCACCAGCAGCGACAGCAGGGCCAGCAGGCCGAAGGCGCCGCGCCAGCCCACGGCATCGGCGGCCAGCGTGCCCAGGGGAATGCCCAGCAGCAGCGCCGCAGAAATGCCCAGGTAGACGCTGGCCACGGCACGGCCTGCGCGTGACGGTCCTGCCAGTTGCGCGGCGGTCTCGCTGGCCGTGCCCCAGAACACCGGCAGCGCCATGGCCGGCAGCAGGCGCGCCAGTGCCAGCACGCCCAGGCTGGGCGCCACGGCCGCCAGCGCATTCGAGCCCGCAAACAGCAGGGCAATGGCCACGAACAGGCGCTTGCGGCCCACCGGTGCCAGCCAGGCCGTGAGCGGCGGACCGGCCAGCGCCACGACCAGGGCGAACAGCGTGACCAGCTGGCCGGCCGCCGCAGCGCTGGTGCCCAGGTCGCGCGCCAGCGCCGGCAGCAGGCCGACGATCAGGAACTCCGTTGTGACGATGACGAAAGCCGCCACCGCCAGCACGGCGGTGGCGGCCTTGCCTTGGGTGGCAGGAATGGAGGGGCGGGCATCGCGGTTCAGGGATGGGGCAGGGGACATGCGCAAAGACTCCGGGGAAAAGAAACAACAGGCCCGCGAGCTTATTTAAGATGTGAATTCTTATCTCGGATGAATTTTCTGCAGATACTGGAAATGGATTCTTGAATGAAAGCCGCCATCGCCATGTTTCCTTCGGAGCGTCTCAAGGGCATCGAGGCCTTTGTCTGTACCGCAGACGCGGGCAGTTTCACGGCTGCTGCCGAGCGGCTGCACCTGACAGGCTCGGCCGTGGGCAAGGCCGTGGCCCGGCTGGAAGCCCGGCTGGCGACGCGCCTGTTTGAACGTACGACGCGGCGGCTGCGGCTGACCGATGCCGGCGAGGCCTTCTACCGCACCTGTGTGCGCGTGCTGGGCGAGCTGGAGTCGGCCGAGCAGGTGCTGGCCGCCGAGCACCTGGAGCCCGCAGGCAGGCTGCGCGTGGACCTGCCGGCGCTGTACGGACGGCTCAAGGTGATGCCGCTGCTGCTGGAGTTTGCACAGCGCCATGCGGCGGTGCAGCCCCAGGTGTCGTTCACGGACCGCTTCGTGGACGTGGTGGACGAAGGCATCGACGTGGCCGTGCGCATAGGCGGCAGCGTGCAGCTGCCTGCGGGACTGGGCCAGCGTCTGCTGGGGCGGGAGCGGCTGGTGTTCTGCGCATCGCCTGCCTATCTGGAGCGGCGCGGAGCGCCTGACAGCCTGCAGGCACTGGCCGGCCATGATGCCGTGGCCTATGGAAGGACCGATGCAGGCATGAGTGCATGGCAGAGCAGTGCCGGCGCCATTGCGGTGCAGCCGCGCATGGTGCTGGGCGATGGCGAAGCGGTGGTGGCTGCCGTGATGGCGGGCTGCGGCATCGCCCAACTGGCCACGTGGATGGTTGAAGCGCCGCTGCGCGATGGCCACCTGCTGCGGCTGCTGCCCGGCGCCGAAGTCGATGGCCTGCCGCTGCACCTGGTCTGGCCGCGCAGCCGCCAGTTGCTGCCCAAGGTGGATGCGCTGCTGCGGCACCTGGCTCAGGGCCTGACGATCTGAACGGCTCTGCCATGACAAAAGGCCCGCGAAGGGCCTTTGGCTTGTTCAGGGTGCAGGGCGGTCAGGCCGGCAGAAAGCCTTCCACCGACAGGTAGCGCTCGCCCGTGTCGTAGTTGAAGCCCAGCACCTTGGCGCCTGCGGGCAGCTCGGGCAGCTTTTGCGCAATGGCGGCCAGGGTGGCGCCCGAGGAGATGCCGACCAGGATGCCTTCCTCGCGGGCCGAGCGGCGTGCGTACTCGCGCGCGGGTTCGGCCTCGACCTGGATCACGCCGTCCAGCAGGCTGGTGTCCAGGTTCTTGGGCACGAAGCCTGCGCCAATGCCCTGGATGGGGTGGGGCGAGGGCTGGCCGCCCGAGATCACGGGCGAGGCGGCAGGCTCCACGGCGAAGACCTTGAGCTGGGGGAACCTGGCCTTGAGCACCTTGGCCACGCCGGTCAGGTGGCCGCCCGTGCCCACGCCGGTGATCAGCACATCCAGGCCTTCGGGGAAGTCGGCCAGGATTTCCTGGGCCGTGGTGCGCACATGCACATCGATGTTGGCGGGGTTCTCGAACTGCTGGGGAATCCAGGCGCCAGGCGTCTGGCTGGCCAGTTCCTGGGCGCGGGCGATGGCGCCCTTCATGCCCTTTTCCTTGGGCGTGAGGTCGAAGCTGGCGCCGTAGGCCAGCATCAGGCGGCGGCGCTCGATGCTCATGCTCTCGGGCATGACCAGCACCAGCTTGTAGCCCTTGACGGCGGCCACCAGGGCCAGGCCCACGCCGGTGTTGCCGCTGGTGGGCTCGATGATGGTGCCGCCGGGCTGCAGGGCGCCGGACTTCTCGGCGTCCTCGACCATGGCCAGGGCGATGCGGTCCTTGATGGAGCCGCCGGGGTTGCCACGCTCGGACTTGATCCACACATTGGCACCGGCGCCGAACAGGCGGTTGATGCGCACATGGGGCGTGTTGCCAATCGTTTGCAGGATGTTGTCAGCTCTCATCGGACCTCCGCGATTTTGGGGTGGTGGTTGGACAGTCGGGGGTGGCGCGCAGACGCTGCGCGAAAACCAGGCATTCATTGTGCACGCAGCTGTTCTATGCATGGGCTATATCGATATGGCCTGGACGGCTAACATCGCCGCATGAATCTACGGTTCCTGGAAACCTTTGTCTTGCTGGCCGAGCTGCGCAATTTCCGCATGACGGCCGAGCGGCTGTACACCACGCAGGCCGCCGTCTCCAGCCGCATCGCCACGCTGGAGCAGGAGTTCGGCGTGCGCCTGTTCGACCGTGGCGTGCGCGAGGTCACGCTGACGGCCGACGGCGCCAAGGCCCTGGTCCATGCCGAGCGCATGCTGCGCCTCATGCGCGAGATGCGCGAGGACATGCTGGACAAGCAGGCCTATGCCGGCGTGATCCGCATCGGCGCCATCGAGTCCATCGTGCACAGCTGGTTTCCCGATTTCCTGGCGCTGCTGCAGCAGCGCTATCCGCGCCTGCAGGTGGAGATCGCCTGCGACACCACGCTGCACATGTCCGAGCAATTGGTGAAGGGCCAGCTGGACCTGTCGCTGCAGGCCAAGCCCGTGACGGCGGCCGGCGTGGGCCATCTGTCGCTGGGTGAATTTCCCATGGCCTGGGTGGGCAGCCCCAAGCTGGGCATTGGCGACGAGACCCTGAGCCTGGCCGAGCTGGCGGCCTTTCCCATCATGTGCTTTGCGCGCGGCTCCGAGCCGTATGCGGTGATCGAGCAGCTGTTCTCCACCGAAAGCAGCGCCTCGGTGCACCTGAACTGCATCGCCTCGGTGGCGACCATGATCCGCGTGGTCTGCGACGGCCTGGGCGTGGCCGCCGTGCCGCCGGCCATCATCCAGCGCGAGCTGGCCGAGCAGCGCCTGCGCCTGCTGCGCGTGGACCGTGAGTTCCCCTCGCTGCCGCTGGTGGCCTGCTTTCGCAATGACCACCAGAACCCGCTGACCGAAGTGGTGGCGCGCGCGGCCGAGGAGACCGCCGCCGCCTTTGCGCTGAACCACGGCCAGGCCGTGGCGCGGCTGCCGGGCAGCGGCCTGGGCGGCTAGGCCCGAGGCCGCCTGGTCGATCAGCCCTGCGCCGAAGCCAGCAGCTGCTCCACGGCCAGGGCCACGGACAGCAGTCGCCGGTCCTGCCCGCCGAGGCCGGCCAGGCTCAGGCCCACGGGCGCCTCGCTTGCGCGCTGGCAGGGCAGGGAGATGGCGCAGCCGTCGAGGAAGTTGATCAGCGTGGGATTGCGCAGGATCAGGCCGTTGGCGCCGAAGTAGGCCTCGTCGCTCTGCGTGAGGTCGGCGATCTTCGGGGCGACCACGGGCACGGTGGGCATGACGATCAGGTCATGGTCGGCCATCTGGGCGCTGACGGCGGCAATCCACTGCTTGCGGCGTGCCAGCAGGTCGATGTAGTCGGCCGCGCTGATGTCCTTGCCGCGCAGGATGCGCGTGCCCACGCGCGGGTCGTACTCGGACAGGCGCGTGGCGATGTGGTGGCGGTGCCAGGCCCAGGCCTCGGCGGCCGTGAAGCCGCCCTTGGAATTGATGTCGGCCAGCTCGCCGAAGGGCGCGACCACGGCATGGGTGATGTGGGCGCCCGCCTGCGACAGCAGGGACAGGGCGCGCTCCCAGGCGGCGGCCACGGTGGCGTCCATGCCGTCCAGCACCACGTTGGTGGGTGCCAGCAGGCGCAGGCCCTGCAGCGGGGCGGCATGCAGCTCGCCCAGCGGCTCGCCGGAGAGGATGGCGTCCAGCGTGGCGCAGCAGCGCACGCTGGGGGCCAGCGGGCCGATGGAGTCCAGGTTGGCCGACAGCGGCAGCACGCCCTCCATGCTCACGCGGCGCGCCGTGGGCTTGAAGCCCGTGAGCCCGCACAGCGCCGAAGGAATGCGCACCGAGCCGCCCGTGTCCGAGCCGATGGCCGCCATGGCCATGCCGTCGGTGACCGAGATGGCCGCGCCCGAGGACGAGCCACCCGGGATGCGGCCGCCGTCCTCGTCACGCTGCCAGGGATTGCGCGGCGTGCCGTAGTGCGGATTGATGCCCAGGCCCGAGTAGGCGAACTCGGTCATGTTGGTCGTGCCCACGATGACGGCGCCGGCCTGGCGCAGGCGCTGCACTACTTCGGCCGTGCGCTGCGCGGGCGGTGCGTCGGCCAGCAGGCGCGAGCCGCCCAGCGTGGGAAAGCCGGCGATGTCGAACAGGTCCTTGACCGAGACCGGCAGGCCCTCGATGGGCGAGCGCGCCAGGCCGGCCGCACGCAGCACGTCGCTGGCACGGGCCTCGGCCAGGGCCGCGCCCTGGAACACGCGCGTGAACACCTTGGGGCCTTCCCCCGACATGGTGCGGGCCAGGGCCTGCTCGGTCAGCTGCACCGAGGTGGTTTCGCCGCCATGCAGGCGCTGTGATGCCAGTTCCAGGCTGGGCAGGGGGAGGGCTTGGGTCATGTGGGAAGTCCTGTGGGTGAAGGCGGGCGTGGGCGGATCGGAGTCGCGGCTCAGGCCACGACGTCCAGCAGTTCGCTGCGGTAGCTGTGGCGGATGGAACGCTGGCTGCGGGGATCGTACAGCTCCATGGAGAACTGCGTCGAGGGGCGGATGCCACCGATGGCGCCCACCGTGCCGCAGGTCATGCCGCAGCCTGCGGGCAGCAGATCCTTGCCGCCCGTGAAGCCTGCGATCAGGTCCTGGGGCGTGCGCAGGCTGGCCAGCGTGCCTTCCTGGTAGAGCACCTCGCGGCCGTCTTCCACGATCCACGAGCGCACGACCAGCTCATCCCAGTGGCCGGCCACGTCGGCAAAGCGCCAGGCCTGGGTGGCCACGGGCTTGACGCAGGCCTGCTTGGAAAAGGCCACGCTGTAGGCTTCCAGCTTGCGGTCCGTGTGGTCGGAGGCCAGGCTCACGAACATCTCGCCTTCGTGCGTGAACACGAAGACCTCGACCTCGCCCGAGGAGTCCGGGCCCAGCACCTGCAGCGCGCTGCGCTGGCTCAGCTGGTTGCTGGAGATGCGGTAGTACAGCGGCACGGCGCTGGGGCGCGGAATGCCGATGGCGGCCAGCTCCTCGATGTGGTGCTCGATGGCCTCGCGGTCGCGGCCGGCCCAGCCGGCGACGATCAGGGTGTCGAATTCAGGGGCGAAGGTCTGGCCCTCGGGGGTGGTGAACTGCAGTTGCATGGCAGGCGATCCAGGGAAAAGGCGGGGCCGCAGGCCCCGGTGGGAAAGAGGAGGGGGCAGTGGCGCGCGCGGTGCGGCGCGCAGGCATCACTGCTTCTTGACGAAGAGCACGACCAGGAAGGCGGCCATGAATTCCAGCGCGGCCACGAAGTACAGGCCCGAGGACAGCGACCCCGTGCTGGTCTTGAGCGCGCCGATCATGTAGGGCGCCACGAAGCCGGCCAGGTTGCCGATGGAGTTGATCAGCGCAATGCCGCCGGCCGCCGCCGTGCCGGCCAGGAAGGCGGCAGGAATCGACCAGAACACGGGAAAGGCCGCGAGGATGCCGATGGAGGCCAGCGTCAGCGCGCACAGGGCGAGCACGGCGTTGTGCAGGAACAGGCCCGTCAGGATCAGGCCCGCCGCCGCGATCAGCGCGGACAGGGCGCAGTGCATGCGGCGCTCGCCCGTCTTGTCCGAATGCATGCCGTTCCAGACCATGGCCAGCGTGCCGGCCAGGAAGGGAATGGCCGAGATCAGGCCGATCTGCAGCGTGTTCTGGATGCCGATCTCCTTGATGATGGACGGCGACCAGAAGGCAATGGTGGCGTTGCCGCTGACGATGCAGAAATACACGGCAGCGCACAGCCACACGCGGTAGTTGCGGCAGGCGTCCAGGAAGGACACATGCTTGTGGCCGCCCTGGTTCTCTGCCTCCACGGCGGCGGTCACGGCGCGCTGCTCGGACGCGCTCAGCCACTTGGCGTTGGCGGGCTTCTCGGGCAGGTACAGCAGCACGAAGAAGCCGGCGATCACCGAGGGAATGCCCTCCAGGATGAACAGCCACTGCCAGTTGGACAGATGGCCCACGCCCTGCATGCCATTCATGATGGCGCCCGCAATGGGGCCGCCCACGGCGCCCGCAATGGCGAACGAGGTCATGAACAGGCCGTTGACGCGCGCCCGGTGGCGGGCCGGGAACCAGTAGGTCAGGTACAGCACCACGCCGGGGAAGAAGCCGGCCTCCACCACGCCCAAGATGAAGCGCAGCACGTAGAACATGGTGGGCGTGGTCACATAGGCCATGGCCATGGAGGCCGCGCCCCACAGGATGGTGATGCGCGCCAGCGTCTTGCGTGCGCCGATCTTCTCCAGCAGCAGGTTGCTGGGCACTTCGAACAGAAAGTAGCCGATGAAGAAGATGCCGGCACCCAGGCCGTAGATGGCCTCGCTGAACTGCAGGTCGTCCAGCATCTGCAGCTTGGCGAAGCCGACGTTGACGCGGTCTATCCATGCCAGGATGAAGAGCAGCACCAGAAAGGGAATCAGGCGCCAGGCGATCTTGCGGTAGGTGGCGTCCATGTCGGGCGGCGATGCCTGGCCGGCGCCGTGGGCGGGGGAATGTGCGGCGGATGCCGGACTGCTCATGGGGTGTCTCCTGTCTTCGACGGTGCAGCGGGCACACGGACCGGGGCGGGGCCCGTGTGTCTTAGGGGCTTCAGGCGCTGGCGGGTCTGCAGTGAGACCGGCCGGGCGTCTGGAGCTGTTCCTGTGGCGGCAGTATCGAAAGGCGGGACAGGGCTGTCCAACAAGAAATTATGAGCAGGCCTGAATGCAAATTCTTATGGGCAGAGCTGGTGCGGGCGCCGCACCGGCATGCAGCATGCGTGCACCATTTGCGCTCGGGAAAACCCTGATTTTTTCAGGCGGTGGCGGCGGCACGCGGTGCGCGCAAAGGCTGCTTCCACAGCTCGGCCAGCAGCAGGCCGCCAATGGTCAGCACGCCGCCCACGGCGTGGTAGGCCGCCAGGGGCTCACCCAACGCCATGAAGGCGATCACGGCCGTGAAGATGGGTACCAGGTTGAAGAACATGCTGGAGCGGCCCGGCCCGATGCGCGCCACCGACATCATCCACAGCAGCGGCGCGGCGATGGAGGCCATGATGCCCGCAAAGCCCACCAGCGGCAGGTTGGTCGCGTTCAGCCCCGTGCGCGGCGCCATCAGGAACAGCGGCAGCTGCGCGATCACGGCCACCAGGATCTGCAGGTACAGCAGTTGCACCGTGGCCAGGCGCGGCATGGGCCAGCGCTTGAGCAGGATGTTGTAGACCGCATAGGCCAGCATGGCCACGAACATCAGCGCATCGCCGCCATTGAGGCCCTGGGTGAGCAAGGTGGCAGGCTGCCCCGAAGACACCACCAGGGCCACGCCCGCAATGGCCAGCACGCAGCCCAGCACGGCGCCCCGGCTCAGCGCCTGGCCCAGCATGGCGGTGGACAGGCCCAGCACCATCATGGGCGTGAGCGAACCGATCAGGCCCATGTGCGTGGCCGATGTCATATGGGCCGCGTAGTAGGCCAGGCTCTGGTAGATCACCATGCCGAGCATCCCCAGCACGATGAGGCGCGGCAGCAGCGGCCGGATGTCGGCGCGCTGGCGCCAGATGGACGGCAAAAGGAAAGGCGTGAACAGCACGGCCGCCACCAGCCAGCGGTAGAAACCGATCTCGGCCGCGCCGATGCTGTCGGCCGCCATCTTGCTGACCACGGTATTGACCGACCAGATGAGCACGGCGATCAAAGGGAAAAGGTAAGACCCCATTGGAAGACTCCTAAGACTGGTCCTATGATCGTTCTGTCCGACTTGGAGTGCATCCCTGGTTTCGGACAATCGATAGCGCAACCCGGACCATCCGCCATGCCCCGTCCCAGCAAGCCCATGCACATCCAGAACGTCGAGGATGTGCCGGGCGAGTACTACTTCCGCTACGACGAATTCGGCGCCGACACCGAGGTGCCGCCGCACAGCCACAGCTGGGGTCACCTGAACTACACGCCCCACGGCAGCATGTGCATGGACACGGCAGGCCAGCACTGGGTCTCGCCGCCGCAGTACGGCGTCTGGGTGCCGCCCGGCGTGGTGCACAGCTGCCACGTGGCGCACGCCGTGGTCTACCGCTCGGTCTACCTGGCGCCTGCGTTGTGCAGGGAGCTGCCGGCGCAGCCGTGCTCCATGCGCATCGGCGCCATCGTCAAGGCCATCCTGGCCGACTTTGCCGTGCGCGACGTGCACATTCCCGCCACGGATGCCGACCTGCGCCTGGCCCGTGTGCTCTACGACCAGTTGCGGGCCGTTCCCGTGGAGCCCGGCTATCTGCCGGCCGCCGAACACCCGGCCCTGGTCGAAGTGCTGACCCGCATGCGCGCTGCGCCCGAGGACCACCGCAGCCTGGCCCAATGGGCCGCCAGCGTGCACATGACCGAGCGCACCCTGGCGCGCCACTGCCAGCGCGAGCTGGGCATGGGCCTGGGCGAATGGCGCCAGCGCATGCGCTACCTGCTGGCCATCGACGCGCTGGAGGCCGGCCTGAGCGTGCAGCAGATCGCCTATGACCTGGGCTACAGCACGCCCTCGGCCTTCATCGCCATGTTCCAGCGCGAGGCCGGCACCTCACCCGAACAATTCCGCCGCGAGTTCTGCATGCCGCCGTGAGGCTGTTGCGCCATCTGCCTGCAGCCCGGCCCAAGCCGCGAGATAATGCCGCCCGTGAAGCACGCCAGACCGCCGCTGGTGCAATCGTGGAAACACGGCACTGGAGGAACGTCCGGACTGCACAGGGCAGCGTAGCAGCTAACGGCTGTCCACCGTGAGGTGAGGATCAGAGCAACAGAGACGAGTCGGGGACATGTGCCGCCAACTTGGTGTTCTATGGGGTGCCAGCGCAAGCTGGCGACGGCTGGCGCAAGCCAGACGCCCAGGCGAAAGCCTGGGCCCCATAGCCACCCGGGGACGCGGAACGCGTCCCCGGGTGAAACGGGCAATCTCTACGCGCAGCAATACCAAGTAGGCACACGTTGACGGGGCCCCCGGAGTGTGCGGGTAGGTAGCACCGAGCCGGGCGGCGACGCCCGGCCCAGATTAATGGCGGTCACATGCGGGCAACCGCGTGCACAGAATCCGGCTTATCGGCGCGCTTCACACTTTCTTTCATGCCCCGCCACCGGCGGGGCATTTTCATGGGCGGTTCAGAACTGGTATTTGGCCGTCAGCAGCAGCCTGCGCGGCACGCCGAAATAGTTGCCGCCGTTGTTCGTGCCCAGGGTCTCGAAGTAGCGGCGGTCGAACAGGTTGCTGATGTTCATCTGCAGGTCCAGCTGCCGGTTCACCCGATAGCCGATGACCAGGTCGGCCACGGCATAGGCGGACTGGCGGATTGCATAGCCTTCGGCGCTGGTCAGCGACTCGGAGGTGGTGCGGCTCTGGTAGCGCAGGCCGCCGCCCACGCGCCATGCGCCCAGCTCGCCGCCCAGGTGGTACATGGCCGACAGCTTGAGCTGGTGGCGCGGCGTGTAGCTGGCATAGGGCGCGCCCTTGGCGCCTTCGGTGCTGTCGCTGGCGATCTTGGCCTGGGTGAAGGTATAGCCAAGGCCGGCGTTCAGGCGCGGCAGGATCTCGCCGCTGATGTCCACGTCCAGCCCCTTGCTCTTGACCTTGCCCACCGAGCGGTAGCAATTGGTCTTCACCGTGCAGGAGTTGATGTCCGCGATGGCCTGGGGCAGGTTGTCCTGCGTGGTGTTGAACACGGCAACGGCCAGGTTCACGCGCTCGTCCAGGTAGCTGCCCTTGAGGCCCAGCTCGAAGTTGCGGCCCTCCACCGGCGCCAGCATGCTGCCCGAGACATCCAGAAAATCCTGCGGCCGGAAGATGCTGGTGTAGCTGGCATAGGCCGAGTAGGTCTTGCTGATGTCATAGGTCAGCGCCGCATAGGGCGTGGCATGGGCTTTCTCGCTGAATTCGCGCTCCCGGCTCCAGCTGCCCTGGCGCTGGACGTTGGTGAAGTCGTACCAGTCCAGGCGCGCGCCGGCGATCAGGTTCAGTGGCTCGGCCAGCAGGAAGCGGCCCGTGGCGTAGGCCGAGGTGAGCGTGGTCTTCTGGCGGCGCGTCCACAGGTCTTCGGCCAGCAGGCCGGAGCGGTCCAGCGAGTCGGGGTTCCAGGTATAGGGATCGACGCCATTGGCGATCAGCCATTCCCCCGTGGGCGACAGGTAGCTGTAGCCCTGGTCGCTCCAGCGGATGGTGCGGCGGCTGACGCCGAAGGCCAGGTCATGCTCGCGGCCGAACAGGCGCACGGGGCCCTGGGCCGAGGCATCGAGGCTGAGCTGGCGCTTGTCGTAGTCGTACAGGCCGCCGGCCACGTCGTAGCGCGTGCGGCCCTGGTCGTCCAGGCCGCCCGAGACCAGGTAGGCGCCGTCCAGCGCGGACTTGGCCTGCAGGGCGCGCGCGGCCAGCCTGGCCTTCCAGCCGTTGTCGAAGCGGTGCTCCAGGTCGGCGAACAGGCTGACCTCCTTCTTGTCCCATTTGCTCCAGGAGGGCGAGAAACGCCTGGATCGCGCAATGTCAAGGAAGGAGCCATCGAAGCCCATGGGCACGCCCATCCATTGCGAGCCGGGGTTGTCTTCGTTCACATAGGAGCCGCCCACGCTCAGCGTGGTGTCGCGGCCCAGGTCGAACTCGGCGGTGCCGTACAGCAGCTGGCGGCGGCTGCTGTAGCCATCGATGAAGTGGTCACGCGACTGGGCCGAGGCCACCACACGCCCGCGCGCCGAGCCGTCCTCGTTGAGGGCGCCGCCCACATCGACCTCGCCCACGGCCTGGTTCCAGCTGCCGCCGCGCAGGGTGACCGAGCGCTGGGTGGTGCGCGGCGCGCGCTTGCGCACGAAGTTGATCGTGCCCGAAGGGTCGCCCACGCCCGTCATCAGCCCCGTGGGGCCGCGCACCACTTCCACGTGGTCGTACATGGCCATGGTGTCGTAGGTGGAGGTGTCGGTTTCATACGAGACGGGCACGCCGTCCTGCAGGAACGAACCGATCACGAACCCGCGCGAGAAATAGCGCGCCCGGTCGTCGCTCCAGCGGTTGATGGTGATGCCGGTGGTGCTGTTGGCCACGTCGTCGATGGACAGCATGCCCTGGTCGTCCATCTTCTGGCGGGTGACCACGGTGAGGGACTGGGGCGTCTCGCGGATGGACAGCGGCAGCTTGGTCGAGGTGCTCATCAGCCCCGTGGTGTAGGAGCCCGAGCCCTCGGTGGTCGTGGTCTCGCCCACGGCGGAGACCGTGACTTCGGGCAGGGCCACGGTGCCGGCGGGCTTTTCCACCACCAGCGTGCCCTGGCTCACATGGCCTTCCAGCCCGCTGCCGCGCAGCAGCCGGGCCACGGCGGCGGCGGTGCTCAGGCGCCCTTCCACGGCGGGCGCACGGCGGCCCTGCACCAGTTCAGGCGCGGCCAGCAGCTGCAGGCCAGCCTGGCGGGCCAGTTGGGCCAGCGCCTGGTCCAGCGGCTGGGCGGGAATGTGGAAGTCGGTGCTGGCGGCCGTGGCTGTGGCCGGTGCCGCCTGGGCCAGAGCGGCTGGAGACAGCTGCAGGGCCAGCAGCGCGATGCCCGCGGCAACGGCATGGTGGCGGGCAAGGCGGGAAGGCTTGGAGGGGAAGGAAGACATGGAAGGTCCCGTGGCGGATCTGGGCAATGGCGATTTCCGGGCTGCGAATGCGTCGCGTTCCCGGGTCCTCATGCCTATACGAACGGGCGCAGACATTCCCTCACGCCTGGTGCGCATGTGCCGTGCATTCCGGGGCCATGGGCGCATCGGCGCATCAGCTGCGGCGGCGGATGACCAGGGTGCGCCCGGTTCCCGGGCCCTGCTCCTTTTCCTGCACCTCTTCCTGCACGCTGACCGGCAGGGTGCGCGGCAGCATGCGCAGCCAGCCCTGGGCCGCCGCAATGCGCACGCGCCCCAGCACGGGCAGGGCGGCGGCGTCAGGCTCCACGCGCAGTGGCTGCAGGCTGTAGCGCTCCAGGCGGCGGGCGACCTCGGCCAGCGGCGTGTTCTGGAAGTCCAGCCAGCCCTCGCGCCAGGCGGCCACTGCCGCAACGGTTTGCACGGCGGCCGTCTGGCCTGGCGCCAGGCGCAGCATCTGGCCTGCGCCCAGTTCATGCCGGGCGCCGCTGCCGTCGCGCACCTGCACGCGGCCCGCATCGACGGCGACCAGCACCGCATCGTCCTCCAGCGCCACCTCGAAGCGCGTGCCCAGCACGGTGACCTGTACGTCCGCCGCCTGGACCACGAAGGGCCGTTCCGTGTCGCGCGCCACGGCGAAGAAGGCGCTGCCGGCCAGCAGCCGCACCTGGCGGCGCGTGGCGTAGAAGTCCACCTCGGCACGGCTGGCGGCGTCCAGCGTCAGGCTGCTGCCGTCGGGCAGGGGCTGGTTCAGCAGGCGGCCGGTGGCCGTGGCCAGCCGCACCTGGTACTGCGGCATCCACTGGCGCCAGGCCAGCCACATCGCCGGGCTGCCGACACCCAGGCCCGCCATCCCCAGCAGGGTGGACAGGGCGCGGCGGCGGCCCGTGCGTGGTGCGGGTGCGGCGGTGTCTCCGCGCCAGCGGCGCAGCGAGGCTTCCACGCTGTCCATGGCGCGCATGACCTCGCGTTCCACGGTTTTGACCGAGACGCCGTGGCGCTCGGCCAGCTCGGCATGCGAGGCGCCCTCGATGCGGTCGGCCAGGAAGATGTCGCGGCAGCGCGCGGGCAACTGCGCCAGGGCGCCTTCGACCCCGGCCAGGGCCTGGCGGTAGGAATGGGTGTCGGCCACATCGGGGCTGAGGGGGGAGGGCGGCTCGCCTTCCCTCGCGCTGGTGTCAAAGCGCTCGGCCGTGCGCTGGCCATGGCGCAGGTGGTCGATGGCGATGTTCTCCATCACCGCGTAGAGATAGGCGCGGCTGGCGCCTGGCGGACTGTCCGGCGCGGCGGGCGCATCGCTTTCGCCGCGCTGGCGTTCGGCCAGGCGTATCCAGGCGTCATGCACCAGGTCACGCGCGGCCTGCGGGCCGGCGCGGCGCGCCACGAAGCGCACCAGCTCGTGGTAGCTGTCCTGGAAGGTGCTCAGCAGGGAAGAAGAGGAAGAGGCGGGCGCAGGCATGCGGGAGGCCCGAAGGCAGCACGGGAATCCTGCATTCTATGAAATGATTCTCATTTGCCGAATGTGCTGCCCGCCGCGCACCCGGCAATGCCGGCCTAGAACCGCTCCCAGGGCATCAGGTAGCGCCACTGGCCTTCGGGCACCTTGGCCAGAGAGAGGCGGCCAATGCGCAGGCGGCGCAGGCTGACCACGCGCAGGCCCACTTCGGTGCACATGGCGTCGATCTCGTCGGGCGCGATGCCCTTGAGCGCAAAGCGCAGATGGTTCTCGTTCTGCCAGCTCACGCGGCAGGGCGGCAGCTGGCGCTTGCCGATCGGCAGACCGGCCTTCATCAGCTCCAGGCCGTCCTCGTGGATCTGGCCCTCGACGCCGACGATGCATTCCTGCTCCAGCCACATGCCTTCCTCGCCCAGCTTGCGCGCCACGCGCTTGTCCTGGGTGTAGACGATGAGGCCGCTGGCTGGCAGCGGCAGGGGCAGGAAGGATTCCAGGTTCTTGAAATGCTGGGCCAGCACCAGCAGCGGCATGGGCGTGTCCACCTGGGCCATGCTGGCTTCGCCCAGCAGGGAGTGGGCGCTGCGCACCCGGCCATAGGGCCGGCCCTGGGTATAGCCCGCAGGCTTGTTCATCAGCAGGGTGACGGGCGGCACGGCCTCGGGCTGGGCGCCGCTGCGCAGCGTGACCTGCTGCTCGGGGCGCACGCGCGTCTCGGGCAGTTGCACGACCTTGCCGTCCACCTGGACGTTGCCGGCGGTGATATGCAGTTCGGCCTCGCGGCGCGAGCATTGTTCCTGTTCGGCCAGGCGCTTGGCCAGGCGAACGCTTTCAGATTCAGACATGCGCGCAGCTTAACCAGATACCAGGCCCCGCGCGCGTCGTCGGTCATTGCCGGTCATTGCCGCCCGCACAGCGCACGGATGCGCTCCACATGCGCCAGCAGCGAGCGCTCGGCAATCGGCCACAGCTGCGGCGGGGCGTCGTCATAGGCCAGCCGCACCCAGTCCTGCACGCTGCCGTCAGGCTGTTTTTGCATGGCGGCCAGCACCTTGGCCTCGCGCGCCAGCCGGTGGGCCTTGAGCTTGGCGATCGCCTGGCGCGCAAAGCCCAGCACATAGCCATGGGCCGGCAGGATGAAGCGCGCATCGTGCGCGGCGCACAGCGCGTCGAGCCTGTCCAGCGAATCGATGTAGTCGCGCATGTTGCCGTCAGGCGGATCGATGATGGTGGTGCTGCCATTGAGGATGTGGTCGCCGCTGAACAGCAGGGCGTCTTCCTCCAGCACAAAGCACACATGGTTGGCCGCATGGCCGGGCGTGAACACGGCCTGCAGGGTGTGGGTGGTGCCGCCTTGCGCATCCTGCAGCACGATGCGCTGGCCGTCGGTCAGTGCGTAGTCGGGGGTGAAGCGGCTGGCCGGCCGGGCCGTGGGCGCCGAGGGCAGGCCGCCAATGGCGGGCCTGGGCCTGCCGGCCTGCACGGCCAGCGCCTGCAGCAGCGCGGCGCCCGGCGAGTGGTCGGCATGGGAATGCGTGCACAGGATGTGGCGTATGTCGCCGCCCGCCGCATCGAACAGGCGCTGCACATGGGCGGCGTCGGCCGGGCCGGGGTCGATGGCGGCGTAGCCCGTGGCGGCATCGCCCACCAGATAGCTGTTGGTGCCGGGGCCGGTCATCACGCCGGGGTTGGGTGCCGTCAGGCGCAGCAGGTTCTTGCGCAGTGGCACGGCGCGCTCGCTCTGCCAGTCCAGCGTGTGCAGGATCTGGCCGTCCGGGCAGACCATTTCCAGCTCGCCGAAGGGGGCCTCGTCCTCCATGTGGCGGGCTTCCTTGCCATTGAGAAAGCCGGTGCGCGGGCAGCACTGCCACAGCGGCTGCTCGCCTTGCAGGGCGGCGAACACGGCATCGGTGCCGGCAAAGCGGCTGAGCCGATCCAGCGTGCGGATGGTGGGGAAGATCATGGGGAAGCTGCCCGCGCGGTGGCGCTCCAGCGCTTCCTGCGGGCGCACCCAGATGGGCTCGAACTGTTCCGACCCGTCGGCGTCGGGTTCCTGGTCTTCGGGCATGCGCGCCACGAAGAAGGGCACATCGAAGCGCCGGGGCTGGTCGCGGTCGGCCGTCCAGTGGGCCAGGTACCACAGCGCATCCACGGCCAGGCGCAGGCCGCGTGCCTCGCACTGGGGCACCAGCGGCGCCTTGCGGTCCAGCGTGGCCAGTTCGGCGGCGGATACCGGCCGACCCAGGGCATCGTGGGCCAGCAGGATGCCGAGTTCCTCGAAAGTCTCGCGCAGGCCGGCGATGGCCTGGGTGATGCGCAAGGCATCAGCGGCCTGGGCGGGGCGGGTGTCGGCGCAGGCATGGGCAGCCTCGGCCGCGTCCTGGGCCTCGATGCCGCCGCCCGGGAAGACATAGGCGCTGGGCACGAAGCTGGCCTTGGGCGAGCGCCTTGTCATGAGCACTTCCAGTCCGCTGCCGTCCACGCAGTCGCGCAGCAGCAAAACGGTGGAGGCCTTGAGCGTGTCTACGGGCTGGCGCTGGGGGTGCAGGAGCTGGCTGGGGCGGGTCATGGGGGCATTATGCGGATTGGCCCGCCCGCCGCTGTTGCGCAAGAGACGCAAGTACTGCTGCGGGGCATGGCCCCGGATTGCGCCATGAGGCTGCCGTGCAGGGGATAATCGCCGGATGCAGATCCGCTTTACCAAGATGCAGGGCGCTGGCAACGATTTCGTGGTCCTCGACGAAACCGCCGGCCCGCTGGGCCTGAGCGCAGCCCAGTACCGCTTCCTCGCCCATCGCCAATTCGGCGTGGGCGCCGACCAGATCCTCACGGTGCGGCCCTCGCCCGCCGAAGGCATCGATTTCGAATATGTGATCCACAACGCCGACGGCGGCGAGGTCGAGCAGTGCGGCAACGGCGCGCGCTGCTTTGCGCGCTATGTGCACGACAAGGGCCTGACCGGCAAGTCCGTCATCCGCGTGCAGACGCTGGCCGGCCTCATCGCCCCCGAGCTGCATGCCGATGGCCGCGTCACCGTGGACATGGGCCAGCCCGTGCTGGAACCCTCCCTGGTGCCCTTCAATAGTGCAGACCTTGTGCCCCGCCCGCTGGGTGCGGCGCAGCAATGGCCCCTGCAGCTGGGCGACGAGGCCACGGTCTGGATCGCCCCCGTTTCCATGGGCAACCCGCATGCGGTGCAACTGGTGGACGATGTGGACCACGCCCCCGTGGCCACCTGGGGCCCGCTGATCGAGCGCCATGCGCGCTTTCCCCAGCGCGTCAATGCGGGATTCATGCAGATCGTCGATCGCGGCCAGATCCGGCTGCGTGTTTACGAGCGCGGTGCCGGCGAGACGCTGGCCTGCGGCACGGGCGCCTGCGCGGCCGTGGTGGCCGGCATTCGCTGGGGGCTGCTCGACGCGCGCGTCGATGTGCACACCCGCGGCGGCCGGCTGACCATCGAGTGGGACGGCGGCGCAGTGCGCATGACCGGCCCCGCAGAGTTTGTTTTTGAAGGACAGATCGAGGTTCCCGACCAGCCATGAACAGCACTACCGATATCGCCGTCACCGAAGAGACGATTGCCGACTACCTGCTGAACCATCCGGAATTCTTCGAGCGCCACGCCGAGATGCTCGCGCGTGTGCAGCTGGTCAGCAGCCACAGCCCGCGTACCGTCAGCCTGCAGGAACGCCAGGCCGAGATGCTGCGCGAGAAGATCAAGGGCCTGGAGCACCGCATCATGGACATGATGCGCCACAGCAGCGAGAACGCCTCCATCGGCGACAAGCTGCATGCCTGGAGCTGCGCACTGGCCAAGGTCCAGGACCTGCGCGAGCTGCCCCACGCGCTCACGGCCAGCCTGCAGCATGTCTTCGAGGTGCCCCAGGTGGCCCTGCGCCTGTGGAACGTCTCCGGCGCCCAGACCAGCAGCATCTACACCATGGGCGTCAGCGAGGACGCCAAATCCTTTGCGGCGTCGCTGACCATGCCGTTTTGCGGCCCCAACATGGGCTTCGAGCCCGGCGGCTGGCTGGTCGATCCCGATGCGGCCCAGTCCCTGGCCCTGCTCACGCTGCATGACGGCGACAGCATCAACCCGGCCAATGCCTTCGGCATGCTGGTGCTGGGGTCTCCCGATCCGCTGCGCTTCGAGGCCACCATGGGCACGGAATTCCTCTCGCGCATCTCGGCCCTGGCCAGCGCGGCCCTGTCGCGCATGCGGCCCGTGCCGCTGACCCTGGCGCGCGGCTGACCGGCTGAAAGCCCATGCCGGGAGCATCGGACAGGGACGGGCTCCCGGAAGGCGACCTTCCGGCAGAGGATCTGGCGGCAGAAAACCTGGCGATGCTCCCCGCCGCCGTCCATGCCTATCTGGAGCATGTGCGCGTGCAAAAGCGCCTGGCCGACCGCACCTGCGCACTCTATGCGCTGGACATGGCCCGGCTTTGCACCATGGCCCGCGACGCCGGCCAGGAGCTGCTGGCGCTGCAGCCCGCCCATATCCGCCGCTTCGTGGCCCAGATGCATTCCCGGGGCCGCAGCCCGCGCGGCATTGCGCTCATCCTGTCGGGCTGGCGCAGCTTCTTCCGCTGGGCAGCCCAGCAATCGCTGGTGCCCTTCAATCCCGTCGAGGGCGTGCGCGGTCCCAAGGCCCCCAAACCCCTGCCCAAGGCATTGGGCGTGGATGACGCCGTGCAGCTGGCCGCCTTCAGCAACGCCGACGCCGACCCCTGGATCGAGGCACGTGACGCCGCCATCACCGAACTCCTCTACAGCTGCGGCCTGCGCGTGGGCGAGCTGGTGGGCCTGGACGTGGCGCCCGGCCAGAACACGCAACGCCAGGGCCGTGGCTGGATAGATTTGCAGGCCGCCGACGCCCATGTGCAGGGCAAGGGCGGCAAGCGGCGCACCGTGCCCGTGGGCGCCGCCGCGCTGCAGGCGCTGCAGCGCTGGCTGGCCTTGCGGGAGACGGGCCTGGCTGGCGCGGCGGCCCGGGCGGCGCGGCAGGAGCCGGCGCTGTTCATTGGCCGGCGCGGCGAACGCCTGGGCGCGCAGTCGGTCTGGGCGCGGCTGCGCCAGCGCGGCCAGCAGGCCGGCCTGTCGGCCGGTGTCCATCCCCATGTGCTGCGGCATTCGTTTGCCAGCCACATGCTGCAGTCCAGCGGCGACCTGCGCGCCGTGCAGGAATTGCTGGGCCACGCCAGCATCTCGACCACGCAGATCTACACGCGCCTGGATTTCCAGCATCTGGCCCAGGCCTACGAGAGCGCCCATCCGCGCGCGCGGCGCCACAGTGGGGACGGCAGCGACAGTGGCGATGGCAATGGCGATAGCGATGAAAAGGGCGGCCTCCGATAAAAAAGGCCAAGCCCTCTGGCAAAACGGCACTTGACAGGCTCGCTAAACTTATTCGGAACGTCTTTTCGACAAGGCCCGTCCATGGTGGACGGGCCTTGCCGCTTCCCTTTGCTGAATTTTCTGAAAGCAATCCCATGGCACTGATTCCCGTCACCATCCTCACCGGCTTCCTGGGCTCGGGCAAGACCACGCTGCTCAAGCGCGTGCTCAGCGAGTCCCACGGCATGAAGATCGCCGTGATCGAGAACGAGTTCGGCGAAGAGAACATCGACACCGACATCCTCAGGACGGAGTCCAAGGAGCAGATCCTGCAGATGAGCAACGGCTGCATCTGCTGCACCATCCGCGAAGACCTGCGCGAAACCCTGCAGCTGCTGGCCGCCAAGCGCCGCAAGGGCCTGGTGGAGTTCGACCGCATCGTGATCGAGACCACGGGCCTGGCCGATCCCGGCCCCGTCGCCCAGACCTTCTTCATGGACGACGAGATCGCCGAGACCTATCTGATCGACTCCATCCTCACCCTGGTCGATGCCAAGCACGCCAACCAGCAGCTGGACGACCGCCAGGAGGCGCGCCGCCAGGTGGGCTTTGCCGACCAGCTGTTCCTGTCCAAGACCGACCTGGTCAGCGAGGACGAGAAGAACGCGCTCATCCACCGCCTCAAGCACATGAACCCGCGCGCGCCCATCCGCGCCGTGCATTTCGGCGAAGTGCCCCTGAACGAAGTCTTCGACCTGCGCGGCTTCAACCTCAATGCCAAGCTGGACATCGATCCTGACTTCCTCAAGGAAGACGATCACGACCACGGACATGACCATGGCCACAAGCATGAGCATGACGAGCACTGCGGCCACGACCATGGCCATGAGCACGACGAGAACTGCGGGCACGACCACGCCCATGACCACGAGCATGGCGAGCACTGCAAGCATCCGCACCACCATCACCACGATGACGACGTCAAGAGCTTCGTCTACCGTGCCGACCGTGCCTTTGACCCTGCCCGCCTGGAGGACTTCCTGGGCGCCATCGTCAACATCTACGGCCCGCGCATGCTGCGCTACAAGGGCGTGCTGAACATGCAGGGCACGGAGCGCAAGGTCATTTTCCAGGGCGTGCACCAGCTCATGGGCAGCGACCTGGGACCGCAGTGGGCCGAGGGCGAAAAGCGCCAGAGCAAGATGGTCTTCATTGGCATCGACCTGCCCCAGGACATCTTCCTGCAGGGCCTGGAGCAGTGCCTGGTCTGAGTTTTTTGTGAACCTTTGTGGGCAATCGGATGGCTTTTTGCTGACATCTGAATGACACAGGGGCCGCCCGCATGCGTGGGCGGCCCCTTTGCATTCCTGTGGGGTATGTGCAACGGCTTGCGCTCCTGTAGAGCATCGATACAATCGCGCCCCTGAAGAGAGCCCCCAAGCCCAATGGACTGCCCCGCAGGGGTCGCCCATACCGTGAGGAGACAGCAAGTGAGCGCCGAATCCAGCAAGAAGCCGTCAGTGGCCGCACCGGCCCCGGCTGCAAGCCAGAAGGCCGCGGTCCGCACTGCGGTCGGCGTTGCCGACCTGGTGTCCCTTGCTGACCGCAAAAGGGCTCTTTGCACGCACGGCCGCCGCACGGCCTGGATTGCCGCACCCCGCCGCACGGGGAAGCCGGCAGGTTCCGCAACTGCGGCGATCGGCTGTCCTACACGGCATTCGACCCGGGCGCCCCGATTGACAGTACCATCCATGGCCCCGTCCGAAGCCCTCGGCGCGGACTAAGTTAGCGAAACCAACACTATGCCTACCACTACGCAAACGCCTTCGTCGGGATCGACGAAACGAGACCCCAAGCTGGCCAATGCCTGGAAGACCAAGTCGGTGGAAGAACTGACGGATGCCGAAGTGCTGGCCATGTCGGATGACGAATACATGAATGAGAAGCAGATGGCGTTCTTCCGCCTCAAGCTGCTCACTCTCAAGCACGACATGCACACCAACGCGGGTGAGACGGCAGAAAACCTGCGCGAGGACACCGTGGTGGTTCCCGATCCGGCCGACCGCGCCACCATCGAGGAAGAGCATGCGCTGGAACTGCGCACGCGCGACCGCGAACGCAAGCTGCTCAAGAAGATCGAGCAATCCATTGCACGCATCGACGCGGGCGACTACGGCTACTGCGACGAGACCGGCGAGCCCATCGGCGTGGGCCGCCTGCTGGCCCGCCCCACGGCCACGCTGTCGCTGGAAGCCCAGCAGCGCCGTGAGCTCAAGCAGAAGATGTATGGGGATTGAGTTGCAGCAACGGCCTGCAGGCCGTCGGTGCTAATCTGACTCGCCATGGCAAAAGAAGAGAGCAGCAAATCGGGGGGGTTGTTGTCCAAGGTGGTGCGCTTTGTGCGCCACCCTACGGTCAATTGGTCCGACCTCGACGGCCTGGACGGGGAGCAGGAAAGCCAGTACAGCAAGCAGGCGCTCAAGGAAATGATCGAGCGCAAGCGCCGCAACGATTTCGTGCGCAAGCGCGAGTTCGACCAGCTGCGCCGCCTGCGCCAGGCCGAGCTGCAACAGGCCTCCAGGCCGGGCAGCGCACCGGTCGGTGTGCCCGGCCCCGCCGCGCAGGGCTCGCAATTTCTCAGCAGCCTGCTGAGCTCCAAATCCTCCGGTGAACGCGCCGTCACGCTCAAGAAGATCGACGAGATCGAGGCCCAGATGTCCCAGCAATGGTGGCGGGGCAAGCAGGCGGCCGATGCAACCACCATTCCCATGGCGCTGCCTGCGGGTGGCAACCCCGCTCCGGCCTCGTTTCGCAAGCAGCCGCCGCCGTCTGGGCAGATTCCCATGCTCAGCGACGTGGTGCCGCCGGCCATTGCCTCGGCCGGCGACGTGGCGGCCTTTGCCACTACCTTGCCCATGAGCCTGGCGCCTGCGCCGCAGGTGCCCTCCGTCTCGACGGCTCCCATCATTGACCCCATGCCCATGGCCCGCCCCCTGCGGCCATTGGAGGGGGCGACCGATTTCCTGCCGGCCTTCGCGGCCACCGAGGTCTCTCCGCCGCAGCCCATGGACATGGTGCCGCCCTGCTTCGTGGTGTTCGAGCACGATCCCGACCTGGAAGAGCCGGCCATCCTCTTTGCCAATGGCGATGTGGATGGTGCCGAGCAGGGCATGCTGGAGCTGATAGACCGGCGCGATGTCCCCGCGCAGCTGCCGGTGTGGCTGGCCTTGCTGGACCTGTACCGTGCGGCCGACCGCCCGCTGCAGTTCGACAAGGCGGGCATCGAATTCGCGGCGCGCTTTGGCCGCTCCGCTCCCCAATGGTTTGCGATGCCGCAACAGCGCACCGCCCCCGTGGTGTCCATGCCGGGCGCAGCGGCCGGGCGTGGCTGGCGCTGGAGCGCACCTGCACAGATCACGCCGAGTGCCGTGACGGCGCTGAAGGCCTCCCAGGCCAAGGCTTCCAGCCCCTGGACCCTGGACTGGGCTGCCGTGGCCGGCATCGACGATGCGGCGGCCACGCCCCTGGAGGCGCTGCTGCAGCAATGGGCGGGCTCGCAGGGCGTGTTCGTGCTGCTCAATGCGGACCGGCTGCTGGCGCTGCTGGGCACGCTGGCTCCCTCGGGCGATTCCAGCGTGGATACGCTGTGGTGGCGGTTGCGCATGGCGGTGCTGCGTTTGATGAACCGGCAGGATGATTTCGAGCTGGTGGCGCTGGACTACTGCGTCACCTATGAGGTCTCGCCTCCCTCGTGGGTGGACCCGGTCTGCCAGTGCCTGACGCAAGCCATCGAAACCGAGGGCGCGGACGCGCCCCTGCAGGCAGGCATTGCTGCCACGGCGGACGCCGTGCGATTTGCGCTGGCCGGCACCATTGAAGGCGATGCCTCCACCTGGCTGGACCCGGTGCAGGAGGGGGCCAGCCTGGGCGAGCCCGTGTTCATCGACTGCACCCAACTGGTGCGCATGGACTTTGCGGCGGCCGGCTCCGTGCTCAACTGGGCTGCCCACATGCAGTCGCTGGGCCATGTGCTGCAGTTCGGCCAGCTGCACCAGCTGGTGGCGGTGTTCTTCAACGTGATCGGCATCCAGGAGCACGCGCAGGTCACTCCACGGCGGGACTGATCCCGCCGCGCGGCGGCTGCGCCACACCCCTTGCGGCAGGACGGCGCACCCGCCGCGAAGAGCGCGGGGGCATTCTTTGAGCAGACCCTTGAGAAGGCCGCCTTCGCCCTCATCTGGCACCGCTATGGAACAGTATCACGGCACCACCATCATCAGCGTGCGCCGGCAGACCCCCGAAGGCGTGCAGGTCGCCATCGGTGGCGATGGCCAGGTCACATTGGGCAACATCGTCGTCAAGGGCACCGCGCGCAAGGTGCGCAAGCTCTACCACGGCAAGGTGCTTGCCGGCTTTGCCGGCGCCACGGCAGACGCCTTCACGCTGTTCGAGCGCTTCGAGGCCAAGCTGGAAAAGCACCAGGGCCACCTGACGCGCGCAGCCATCGAGCTGACCAAGGACTGGCGCACCGACCGCGTGCTGCGCCGTCTGGAGGCCATGCTGGCCGTGGCCGACGCATCGGCCTCGCTGATCATCACCGGCAACGGCGACGTGCTGGAGCCCGAGCAGGGCATCGTGTCCATCGGCTCGGGCGGCGCCTACGCGCACTCTGCGGCCAAGGCGCTGCTGACCAATACCGAGCTGTCGGCCGAGGAGATAGTGCGCAAGTCGCTGGCCATTGCCGGCGAGCTGTGCATCTACACCAACATGCACCACACGGTCGAGACGCTCTGACACCCGCGCGGCGCCGGCTTGCCCAGCAGGCCGGCGATCGAAACGCACGGCATTGAAACTCACAGTCGCCAGCGGCCAGGCAACGGGGCTGGCGGCGCAATGCATCGAATACACACCATGTCCTCTGCCATGACCCCCCAGGAGATCGTCTCCGAACTGGACCGCCACATCGTCGGCCAGGCTGGCGCCAAGCGCGCCGTGGCCATCGCGCTGCGCAACCGCTGGCGCCGCCAGAACGTGGCCGACGGCCTGCGCCAGGAGATCACGCCCAAGAACATCCTCATGATCGGCCCCACAGGCGTGGGCAAGACCGAGATCGCGCGCCGCCTGGCGCGGCTGGCCGATGCCCCCTTCATCAAGGTCGAGGCCACCAAGTTCACCGAAGTGGGCTACGTGGGCAAGGACGTGGATGCCATCATCCGCGACCTGGCCGAGGTGGCCGTCAAGCAGACGCGCGAGGCCGACATGAAGAAGCTGCGCCTGCGCGCCGAAGACGCGGCCGAGGACCGCATCCTTGACGTGCTCGTGCCCCAGGCCCGCAGCGGCGAGGTGGCCGCCGACAACACGGCACGCCAGGTTTTCCGCAAGAAGCTGCGCGAGGGCCAGCTCGACGACAAGGAAATCGAGATCGATGTCGCCGACGCGCCGCCCCAGGTGCAGATCATGGGTCCCCAGGGCATGGAAGAGATGGCCGAGCAGCTGCGCGGCATGTTCAGCCACATGGGCCAGGAAAAGCGCAAGACGCGCAAGCTGCGCATTGCCGAGGCCATGAAGCTGCTGACCGACGAGGAAGCGGCAAAACTGGTCAACGAGGAAGACGTGCGCACCCGCGCCATCGCCAATGCCGAGCAGAACGGCATCGTCTTCATCGACGAGATTGACAAGGTGGCCACGCGCCAGGAAACCAGCGGCTCCGACATCTCGCGCCAGGGCGTGCAGCGCGACCTGCTGCCCCTGGTCGAAGGCACCAGCGTCTCCACCAAGTACGGCGTGGTCAAGACCGACCACATCCTGTTCATCGCCTCGGGCGCCTTCCACCTGTCCAAGCCCAGCGACCTCATCCCCGAGCTGCAGGGGCGCTTCCCGATCCGCGTGGAGCTGGACTCGCTGTCGGTCCAGGACTTCGAGGCCATCCTAACCCAGACCCATGCCTCCCTGGTCAAGCAGTACCAGGCGCTGCTGGCCACCGAAGGCGTCACGCTGGAATTCACGCCCGAAGGCATCACCCGGCTCGCCGGCATCGCCTTCGATGTCAACGAGCGCACCGAGAACATTGGCGCCCGCCGCCTGTCCACCGTGCTCGAGCGCCTGCTGGACGAGGTCAGCTTCGACGCGGCCAATCTGTCGGGCCAGACCATCTCCATCGACGCGGCCTACGTGGACCAGCGTCTGCAGTCCCTGAGCCAGGACGAAGACCTCTCGCGCTTCATCCTCTGAAACGGGCCGGCTGCCGCGCAGCCGCCACCGAAGTGACTGCCCGCATTGCCGGGCAGTCACTTTTTGTAGGAGGGTTGCCCGAGTTGCAACCGGTCGCCGGCGAATTGAATCGTTGCAATTGCGTGCAGGCTTTGAGAGATCACTTGCAGTCAGTCCTCTAAGTACTTGTAAAGCCAGGGATTTTTGTCACCACTCACATTGCATTCGGCTTCTAAGTTGTTGATTTCATTGCAAATAATTGTCCATTCCCGGGTTGTGAAACACCAAATTGCTGCTACAGTGCAAAAAAGTGCAATTAAGTGGTGAAAGTTGCCTTTGTGCCCCGATTTCCGGGACGCGATGGCTCCAACCGACCGGGGTGACTGACCGTGTTTCAAGGGGCGTCCTCGCTGAATCTCGATGGAAAGGGGCGGCTGTCTGTGCCGACCCGGCATCGTGACGCCCTTGTGGCCATGGCCCAGGGCCAGGTCACCCTCACCAAACATCCCCACGGTTGCCTGATGCTGTTCCCGCGCACGGAGTGGCTGCAGTTTCGCGAGCGGATCGCGCAGCTGCCCATGTCGGCGCAGTGGTGGAAGCGCATCTTCCTGGGTAACGCCATGGACGTGGACATGGATGCCACCGGCCGCGTGCTGGTGTCGCCCGAGCTGCGTGAAGCCGTGGGTCTGACCAAGGAGGTCGTGCTGCTGGGCATGGGGAACCATTTCGAGCTGTGGGACAAGGCCACTTATGAGGCACATGAAGCGAAGGCCATGCAGGAAGAAATGCCTGCGGCCTTCCAGGATTTTGCTTTCTAGGAAAGAGGCGTTTTCTTGAATCAGCCGTTGCAACACATCACCGTTTTGCTCGACGAGGCCGTCGATGCGCTGCTGGACGGCGCCGCACAGCCCGTTGCCGGGCAATGGGTGGACGCGACCTTCGGGCGAGGCGGGCATTCCCGGCGCATCCTGCAGCGGCTGGGGCCGGATGGGGCCTTGCTGGCGTTCGACAAGGACCCGGACGCGATCGAAGAGGCAGCGCGCATCACCGATGCGCGTTTTTCGATTCGGCACGAAGGGTTTCGCCACCTCAGCGAGCTGCCGGCCGGCAGCGTGCAGGGCGTGCTGATGGACCTGGGCGTGAGCTCTCCCCAGATCGACAACCCCGAGCGTGGCTTCAGCTTCCGCTTCGAGGGTCCGCTGGACATGCGCATGGACACCACGCGCGGCCAGAGCGTGGCGGACTGGCTGGCGGAAGCCGATGCCCAGCAGATTGCGGAGGTGATACGTGACTACGGCGAAGAACGGTTTGCTGGCCCCATTGCAAAGGCGATTGTTGCTCGGCGCGAAAGCCAGGGGCCCCTTCGCAACACCGCGGAGCTTGCCGAGCTCGTGGCTGGCGCGGTCCGGACCCGCGAGGCTGGGCAGAACCCAGCGACACGCACATTCCAGGCTCTTCGGATTTTCATCAATGCCGAGCTTGAAGAGCTCGAACAGGCGCTAGAGGCCAGCCTGCGCGTGCTGGCGCCGGGCGGACGCCTGGTGGTGATCAGCTTCCACTCGCTGGAGGACCGCATCGTCAAGCAGTTCATCGCCAAGCACTCCAAGGAAGTCTATGACCGGCGCGCGCCCTTTGCCGTGCCCACGCCCATGCGCCTTGAAGCCCTGGGCCGCATCAAGCCCAGCGAGGCCGAGGTCGCCGCCAATGCGCGCTCGCGCTCGGCCGTGATGCGCGTGGCTCGCCGCACTGGGGTGCCTGCATGAAGCGCATGCACCGTCTGGCGCAAGAGGAGGGCGTGGCATGCTGCGCCTGAACCTCGTGCTGCTGCTGGCGGTGATGGCCAGCGCCATCTTCCTGGTGCACAACCAGTACGAATCGCGCCGCCTGTTCACCGAACTGGACCGTGCCGTGGCCGAGTCGCGCCGCCTGGCCACCGAGCAGCAGCGCCTGCAGGTGGAAAAGCGCGCCCAGGCCACGCCACAGCGCATCGAGGTCATGGCGCGCGAGCGCCTGCAGATGAAGCCGGCCACGCCGGCCATCGCCCAGTACGTCAATGACGATGCGCGCACCGGAGTGGCTCCATGACGCGCAGCGTGCTCTACACCTCTAGTCCCCTGCTGGCGTCCAAGACTCCCCTGTGGCGCAGCAAGATGATCGTGGCCATGCTGGGCCTGGGCTTTGTCGGCCTGGGTGCACGCGCGGCCTATGTGCAGGTGTTCGGCAACGACTTCTTCCAGCGCCAGGGCCAGGTGCGCTTTGCGCGCACGCTGGAGCTGCCGGCCAACCGCGGCCGCCTGCTGGACCGCAATGGACTGATCCTGGCCTCCAGCGTGCCGGCCGCCAGCATCTGGGCCATTCCCGAAGATGTCGAGCAGGACGACCCCGAGGTCAAGGCCAAGCTCAAGCAGCTTGCCGCGCTCATGGAGATGCCGCTGCCCGCGCTGATGGAAAAGCTGGCCGACGAGGACAAGACCTTCGTCTGGATCAAGCGCCAGCTCGACTGGGACGTTGGCCAGCAGATCCATGCCCTCAACATCAAGGGCATCTACCAGCGCAAGGAATACAAGCGCCAGTACCCGGAAGGCGAATCGGCCGCCCACATCGTGGGCTTCACCAATGTGGAAGACCATGGCCAGGAAGGCATGGAGCTGGCCTTCGACAAGGAGCTCGGCGGCAAGCCCGGCTCGCGCCGCGTGATCAAGGACCGCCTGGGCCGCGTGGTCGAGGGCGTGGGCGAGGAAGTGCCGCCTCAGGACGGCCGCGACATCCAGCTGTCCGTGGACAGCAAGGTCCAGTACTTCGCCTACCAGAAGCTCAAGGAGCAGGTCATCGCGCACAAGGCCAAGGCGGGCAGCGTGGTGGTCATGGATGCGCACACCGGCGAATTGCTGGCGCTGGCCAACTACCCCAGCTACGTGCCCGACAAGCGCAAGAACCTGACGGGCGAGCAGCTGCGCAACCGCGCCATCACCGACACCTTCGAGCCCGGCTCGACCATGAAGCCCATCACCATCGGCCTGGCGCTGGAGTCGGGCCGGTTCAAGCCGGAAACGCCCATCGACACCACGCCGGGCCGCGTCAACGTCACGGGCTCGACGATTTCCGACACCCACAACTACGGCCTGCTCACCGTGGCCGGCGTGATCCAGAAGTCCAGCAACGTGGGCACGACCAAGATCGCGCTGCAGATGCCGGCCAAGGAAATGTGGGAAACCTTCTCGGCCGTGGGCTTCGGCCAGAAGCCGCAGATCTCCTTCCCCGGCGCCGCCAGCGGTCGCCTGCGTCCCTACAAGACCTGGAGGCCGGTGGAGCAGGCCACCATGGGCTATGGCTACGGCCTGTCCGCCAGCCTGCTGCAGATGACGCGCAGCTACACCGTCTTTGCCAACGGCGGGCGCGTGATTCCGGCCACCATGGTCAAGACCGACGAGCCGCCCGTGGGCGTGCCCGTGTTCTCGCCGCGCACGGCCAACGAGGTGCGCAAGATGCTGGCCCTGGCGGCCGGCCCCGGCGGCACGGGCCAGCGCGCCCAGACCATCGGCTACTCGGTGGGCGGCAAGTCGGGCACGGCCCGCAAGCAGCAGGGCAAGGGCTATGCCGCCGGCAAGTACCGCGCCTGGTTCACGGGCATGGCGCCCATCGAGAACCCGCGCATCATCGTCGCCGTGATGGTGGACGAGCCCAGTGCAGGCACCATCTACGGCGGCACCGTGGCGGCACCCGTGTTCAGTGAAGTGGTGCAGCAGACGCTGCGCCTGATGGGCGTGCAGCCCGATATGGAAGTCAAGCCCTTGATCGTCGCCAACCCCGTGGAGGAGCCCTCGCTATGAGTTCCTCCCAAGCCCTGCGGGTGCTGTCCACGGCCACCGAGGCTGTCCAATGGCTGGCCGCCCGCCTGCAAGGCAGCGGCACGCTGCAGACCGACAGCCGCAAGGTCCGGCCCGGCGACGCCTTCATCGCCTGGCCCGGCGCGGCCACCGATGGCCGCGCCCATGTGGCCTCGGCCCTGGAGCGCGGTGCCATGGCCTGCCTGGTCGAAGCGCAGGGTGTCGAAGCCTTCGGTTTTTGCGGCGAGCACATCGCGGCGCTGCCCGGCCTCAAGGCCGCCACGGGCCTGATCGCCGACCAGTGGTTCCAGCATCCCAGCGCCCAGATCGACGTGCTGGCCGTGACCGGCACCAATGGCAAGACCACCACCGCCTGGTGGCTGGCGCACGCGCTGGCCCAGGTGAAGCTGCAGGAACGCAGCGGCTGCGCCCTGGTGGGCACGCTGGGCGTGGGCATTCCGCCCGCCATGGAATCCACGGGCATGACCACGCCCGACCCGGTGCGGCTGCAGCGCGCGTTCCGCGAGTACGCCGATGCGGGCCTGGCGGCCTGCGCCATCGAGGCCTCGTCCATCGGCATCGTCGAGCACCGGCTGGACGGCACGCGCATCCGCTTGGCGCTGTTCACCAATTTCACGCAGGACCACCTCGACTACCACGGCAGCATGCAGGCCTACTGGGATGCCAAGGCCGCGCTGTTCGACTGGCCCGGCCTGCAGGCCGCCGTCGTCAATGTGGACGACGCGCATGGCGCACGCCTGTGGGCCACGCTGCAGTCGCGCAAGCAGCCTGCCGCGCTCGACGTCTGGAGCATTTCCATCGAAGGCGCGGCGCGCCTGCAGGCCAAGGACATTGCGCTGGGTGCCGAGGGCCTGAGCTTCACCGTGATCGAGGCCGGCCACAGCCTGCGCATGCACACGCGCATGGTGGGCCAGTACAACGTATCCAACCTGCTGGGCGTGCTGGCCGCGCTGCGCTGCCTGGGCCTGACCCTGGACCAGGCCGTTGCGGCCTGCGCCCACCTGGAGCCCGTGCCCGGCCGCATGCAGCAGATCGTCCAGCCCGACCAGCCGCTGGTGGCCGTGGACTATGCCCACACGCCCGATGCGCTGGACAAGGCCCTGCGCGCCCTGCGCCCGGCCGCCGAGCAGCGCCGTGGCCGGCTGTGGTGCGTGTTCGGCTGCGGCGGCGACCGCGATGCCACCAAGCGGCCGCTCATGGGGCAGGCCGCCCAGAAGAATGCCGACTGTGTGCTGGTCACCAGCGACAACCCGCGCAGCGAAGTGCCCGAACGCATCATCGACCAGATCCTGGCCGGCATGCAGCCGGGCGAGAACCTGCAGTCCCAGGCCGATCGCGCAGCGGCCATCGCCCAGGCGATTGCGCACGCCAGCGAACGCGACGTGGTGCTGATCGCTGGCAAGGGACATGAGGACTACCAGGAGACGGCGGGCCAGCGCCATCCGTTCTCCGACATGGCCGAGGCGCACAAGGCGCTGGCGGCCCGCGAAGGAAAGAAGCGGTCATGATGACCTTGCAACAAGCGCTGGAGCTGATCCAGTCGCATATCCCCCAGGCACGGCTGGTCGGCAACGGCCAGACCGTGCTCACGCGCGTGCACACCGACACCCGCACGCTGCAGGCCGGGGATCTGTTCGTCGCCTTGAAGGGCGAGCGTTTCGATGCCAACCAGTTCCTGGACCAGGCCCGCGAGGCCGGCGCTGCCGCAGCCCTGGCCCATGGCGGCCTGGAGGCCGCAGGCCTGTCCGGCATCGAGGTGCCCGACTCGCTGGCCGCCCTGGGCGCGCTGGCCACGGCCTGGCGCGCGCGCTTTGCGCTGCCGCTGATTGCCGTCACAGGCAGCAACGGCAAGACCACGGTCACGCAGATGGTGGCCTCCATCCTGCGCGCCCATGCGGGCGAAGCGGCCCTGGCTACGCGCGGCAACTTCAACAACTCCATCGGCCTGCCGCTGAGCCTGATGCGCATGACCGCCCAGCACCGCGTGGCCGTGCTGGAGATGGGCATGAACCATCCCGGCGAGATTGCCGAGCTGGCCGCCATCGGCCAGCCCACGGTGGCCCTGGTCAACAACGCGCAGCGCGAGCACCAGGAATTCATGCACACGGTCGAGGCCGTGGCGCGCGAGAACGGCAGCGTGCTGCTGTCCCTGCCCGCCGATGGCGTGGCCGTGTTCCCGGCCGGCGACACCTACACGCCGCTGTGGCGCGAGCTGGCCGCTGCGCGCCAGTGCCTGCTGTTCGGCGAGTCTGCCGATGGCGCCCAGGTCCATGCGCGCGATGCGCTGTGGCTGGGCGATGCCTGGCAGTTCACCCTGGTCACGCCCGAGGGCGAGGCCCCGGTACGCCTGCACATTGCCGGCCGCCACAACGTGCGCAATGCGCTGGCCGCTGCGGCCTGCGCCCAGGCAGCCGGTGTGCCGCTGGCCGACATTGCACGCGGCCTGAGCGTGTTCGAGCCCGTGCAGGGCCGCTCGCGCGCACTGGGCGTTTCGGTGCAGGGCCGCACGGTCACCGTGATCGACGACAGCTACAACGCCAATCCCGACTCGGTGGCCGCGGCCATCGAGGTGCTGCGCGAACTGCCCGCTCCCCAGCTGCTGGTGCTGGGCGACATGGGCGAGGTCGGCGACCAGGGGCCGCAATTCCATGCCGAAGCTGGCGCGCTGGCGCGCAGCCTGGGCATACCCCGGCTGTTCACGCTGGGCGCGCAAAGCACATCCGCCGCCACCGCATTCGGTGCAGGTGCGCGGCATTTCGAAGACATGGCCTCGCTGCAGCAGGCAGCCTGTGCCGCGCTGCCCGAGGTGGGCAGCATTCTGGTCAAGGGTTCGAGGTTCATGAAGATGGAGCAGGTGGTTCAGGCGGTCGAGGCGGCCGGCAAGGATGACGGTTGCAAGAAGGAGGCCGCATGCTGCTGATGCTGTCCCAATGGCTGCAGGGCCTGTCCCCCGAGTTCGGCTTTCTGCGCGTCTTCCAGTACCTCACGATGCGCGCCGTGATGGCCGCGCTCACGGCCCTGGTCATCGGACTGCTGGCCGGGCCGCGCCTGATCCGCATGCTGACCTCGCTCAAGATCGGCCAGCCCGTGCGCGGCTACGGCATGGAGACCCATCTGGCCAAGAGCGGCACGCCCACCATGGGCGGGGCGCTGATCCTGCTGTCCATTGCCGTTTCCACGCTGCTGTGGTTCGACCTGTCCAATCGCTTCGTCTGGATCGTGCTGCTGGTCACACTGGGCTTTGGCACCATCGGCTGGGTGGACGACTGGCGCAAGGTGGTCAACAAGGACCCCGAAGGCATGCGCTCGGGCGAGAAATATTTCTGGCAGTCCGTCATCGGCCTGCTGGCAGCGCTGTACCTGGTGTTCTGCATTTCCGAGAACTCCAATGCCCAGGTCTTCGAGCTGTTCGTCACCTGGGTGCAGTCCGGCTTTGCGCTGGACCTGCCGCCCAAGGCGGGCCTGCTCGTGCCTTTCTTCAAGGAAGTCAGCTACCCGCTGGGCGTGCTGGGCTTCGTGATCATGACCTACCTGGTCATCGTGGGCGCCAGCAATGCCGTGAACCTGACCGACGGGCTGGACGGCCTGGCCATCATGCCCGTGATCATGGTGGGCTCGGCCCTGGGCATCTTCGCCTACGTCACCGGCAATGCCGGCTACGCCAAGTACCTGCTGTTCCCGCACATCCCGGGTTCGGGCGAGCTCCTGGTGTACTGCGCGGCCATGGCCGGCGCGGGCCTGGCCTTCCTCTGGTTCAACGCCCACCCGGCCCAGGTGTTCATGGGCGATGTGGGTGCGCTGGCGCTGGGCGCCTCGCTGGGCACCATTGCCGTCATCGTGCGCCAGGAAATCGTGCTGGCCATCATGGGCGGCATCTTCGTGGTGGAGGCACTGTCGGTGATGCTGCAGGTCACCTGGTTCAAGTTCACCAAGAAGCGCTATGGCCAAGGACGCCGCCTGCTCAAGATGGCGCCGCTGCACCACCACTTCGAAAAGAGTGGCTGGAAGGAGACCCAGGTCGTGATCCGCTTCTGGATCATCACCATGCTGCTGTGCCTGCTGGGCCTGTCCACGCTGAAGCTGAGGTGAGTGCATGAACACCGAAGACTTCAAGACCGACCTCCACGCACTGACGGCCACCGAGCCCGCCGTGCCGGCGTCCCCTGCCGAGCTTGTCGAGCTGGCGGAGCCGGCTGGAATGCCCGGCCTCGCTCCCGAGGGGCAGGTGGTTGCGGATCCGGTCCTGGACGATTCACCGGCTCCCGCGCCAGTTGGCGACGGCGAGGCGGAGCCTCCGGCTGCCGAGGTGCCGCAGGTGCCGCAGGTGCCGCAGGTGCCTGTGGCCCTTACCGAGCCCGTGCCCGACATCGCCACGCTGACGGCGGCCAAGGATGCTGCGGCCTTCGTGGCCCAGATCTTTGCGGACCCCAGCATCTCCGACTCGTCCGATGCCGAGGTCACGCCCCTTGCCGCCGAAGAGGCGGTTGAATCCGAACAGGTGCTGCCGCCCGTGGCTGCCGGCTGGCCCGGCGAGCAGGTCCAGCACCTGCAGGGCCAGCGCGTGCTCGTGCTGGGTCTGGGTGCCTCGGGCCTGGCCATGGCACGCTGGTGCGTGCGCTGCGGCGCCGAAGTCATCGTGGCCGATACGCGCCAGGCGCCGCCCCAGCTGCAGCAGCTGTCCACCGAATTGCCCCAGGTGCGCTTCGTGCCCGGCGAGCTCACGGCGCAGCTGGTGGACGGCCAGAGCCTGGGCCTGGTCTACCGCTCGCCCGGCCTGAGCCCGGCCGCCGTGGCGCCCGTGGTCGATACGGCGCGCGCCCAGGGCCTGCCCGTGGGCGGCGAGCTCGATCTCTTCGCCATGGCGCTCAAGGCCCTGGCCGCAGCCCATGGCTACCGTCCCACGGTGCTGGGCATCACCGGGACCAATGGCAAGACCACGGTCACCTCGCTGACCGGCCAACTGCTGGAGCATGCGGGCCTGCGCGTGGCCGTGGCCGGCAATATCGGCCCCACGCTGCTGGACACGCTGACCCAGGCCATCGATGCCGAAACGCTGCCCCAGGCCTGGGTGCTGGAGCTGTCCAGCTTCCAGCTCGATGGCGTGCAGATGTTCGAGCCCACGGCCGCCGCCGTGCTCAACATCACCCAGGACCATCTGGACTGGCACGGCAGCCTGCGCGCCTATGCCGATGCCAAGGCCTGCATCTTCGGCAGCAGCGGCACCATGGTGCTCAACCGCGAAGACCCCGAGGTCATGCGCATGCTGCCGGCGCCCGTGGTGCCACCGGGCAAGCGCCAAAAGCCCCAGCAGCGTGCCCACATCACCTTCGGCGGCGACATGCCGCGCCGCCCCGGCGACTTCGGCCTGGAAGTGGTCAGCGGCATGACGTGGCTGGTGCGCGCCCATGAGGCCGACGAAACCGCCAAGGGCAAGAACGCCGAAGACCTGTACATCCAGCGCCTCATGCCTGCCGACGCACTGCGCATCCGCGGTCGGCACAACGCCATCAACGCCCTGTCTGCCCTGGCCCTGGCCAGCGCGGGCGGCTGCACGCTGGCGCCGCTGCTCTATGGACTGCGTGAATACCGGGGCGAGCCGCACCGCGTCCAGCCCATTGGCCGCGTCAACGGCGTGGAATACTACGACGACAGCAAGGGCACGAACGTGGGCGCCACCGTGGCCGCGCTGTCCGGCCTGGGACCTGACCACCGCATCGTGGTCATCCTGGGTGGCGACGGCAAGGGCCAGGATTTCTCTCCGCTGGTCGCGCCCGTGTCGCGCCATGTGCGCACGGCCGTGCTGATCGGCCGCGACGCCGGCCGCATCCGCGCCGCCCTGCAGGACTGCGGCGTGCCCCTGGTCGATGCCACCACCATGGCCGACGCTGTGGAGCTGGCCGCCTCGCGCGCCCATGAGGGCGATGCCGTGCTGCTGTCGCCCGCCTGCGCCAGCCTGGACATGTTCCGCAACTACGAGGACCGGGCCCACCAGTTCGTCGATGCCGTGCGCGCCTTGGCGCTGGATGCCGGGCATGAACTCGGAGGTGCTGCATGACCGCCGTATCGCAGGTCCTGGGCCGCATGCGCTCCTGGTTCGGTGGAGCGCAGGAGAAGGCCATCGACGTGCTGCCCGTGCGCCTGGGCGGCCCCCAGTACCACCGGCCCACGCAGACGCCTGCCAGCGTGCTCGGCCTGGACCAGGCCCTGATCTGGGTGGTCATAGGCCTGCTGGCCTGGAGCCTGATCATGGTGTATTCGGCATCGATCGCCATGCCGGACAATCCGCGCTTCGGCAAGATCGCGCCCACCCATTTCCTGATGCGCCATGCCATGTCCATCGGCATGGCCTTCGTCGGCGCGCTGCTGGCCTTCCAGGTGTCCATGGCCACCTGGGAGCGCATGGCGCGCAAGCTCTTCCTGGTGTCCCTGGTCCTGCTGGTGGCCGTGCTGATCCCGCACGTGGGCACCGTGGTCAACGGTGCGCGGCGCTGGCTGTCGCTGGGCATCATGAATTTCCAGCCGTCCGAACTGGCCAAGTTCGCCGTGCTCATCTATGCAGCCGACTACATGGTGCGCAAGATGGAGGTCAAGGAGCGCTTCTTCCGCGCCGTGCTGCCCATGGGGCTGGCCGTGGTGCTGGTCGGCGTGCTGCTGCTGGCCGAGCCCGACATGGGCGCCTTCATGGTGATCGTGGTGATCGCCATGGGCATCCTGTTCCTGGGCGGCGTGAATGCGCGCATGTTCTTCCTGATCGCGGCCCTGGTGGTGCTGGCCTTCGTGCTGATCATCGCAACCTCCGAATGGCGGCGCGAGCGCATCTTTGCCTACCTCAATCCCTGGGACGAAAAGCATGCCCTGGGCAAGGGCTACCAGCTGTCGCATGCGCTGATCGCCATCGGTCGCGGCGAGATCTTCGGCGTGGGCCTGGGCCGCAGCGTCGAGAAGCTGCACTGGCTGCCCGAGGCGCACACCGACTTCCTGCTGGCCGTGATCGGCGAGGAATTCGGCCTGGTCGGCGTGCTCTTGATCGCCGTCACCTTCCTGTGGCTGACGCGCCGCATCATGCTCATAGGGCGGCAGGCCATTGCGCTGGACCGGGTGTTCTCCGGCCTGGTGGCCGAGGGCATTGCGATCTGGATGGGTTTCCAGGCCTTCATCAACATGGGCGTGAACCTGGGCGCGCTGCCGACCAAGGGGCTGACGCTGCCCCTGATGAGTTTCGGGGGCTCGGCCATTTTGATGAATCTGATAGCGATAGCGGTGGTGTTAAGGGTGGACTACGAGAACAAGTTGCTGATGAAGGGAGGGCATGCATGACACAGCAGCCCATCTCCCAAGGCACGCAACGCCAGCGCACGGCCCTGATCATGGCCGGCGGCACGGGCGGACATATCTTCCCGGGCCTGGCCGTGGCCCAGGCCCTGCGCGAGCGCGGCTGGAACGTGCGCTGGCTGGGCGCGCCCGGCTCCATGGAGTCGCGCATCGTGCCGGCCCAGGGCTTCCCGCTGGAGACCATCGAGTTCTCGGGCGTGCGCGGCAAGGGCATCATGACCCTGGCCTTTTTGCCCATGCGCCTGCTGCGTGCCTTCTGGCAGGCGCTGGCCGTGGTGCGCCGCGTCAAGCCCGACGTGGTGGTCGGTCTGGGTGGCTACATCAGTTTCCCCGGTGGAATGATGGCCGTGCTGGCCGGCAAACCCCTGGTGCTGCATGAGCAGAACTCCGTGGCCGGCATGGCCAACAAGGTGCTGGCCAGCGTCTCCCACCGCATCTTCACCGCCTTCCCCAACGTGTTCCCCAAGGGCCGCTGGGTCGGCAATCCTCTGCGCCAGGCCTTCACCGAGCAGCCCGCGCCCGAGCAGCGTTTCGCAGGCCGCAGCGGCCCGCTGCGCCTGCTGGTGGTGGGTGGCAGCCTGGGCGCCAAGGCGCTCAATGAGATCGTGCCCCAGGCGCTGGCCCTGATTCCTGCCGATGTGCGGCCCGTCGTGCTGCACCAAAGCGGCGCCGCGCAGATCGATGCCCTGCGCGCCAACTATGCCGCCGCAGGCGTCGCGGCCGAGCTCACGCCCTTCATCGACGACACCGCGCGCGCCTTTGCCGAGGCCGATGTCATCGTCTGCCGCGCTGGCGCCAGCACGGTCACCGAGATCGCGGCCGTGGGCGCCGCAGCCATCTATGTGCCCTTCCCGTCCGCTGTGGACGACCACCAGACCACGAACGCGCGTTTCCTGGTCGATGCCGGTGGTGGATGGTTGATGCAACAAAGCGCACTGACTGCCCAAAGCCTGGCCGAAATGCTACAAAATATGCAGCGTGCGACGCTGCTGGAGCGCGCTGGAAAAGCCAAGAAAATGCAAAAGACCGATGCCACCGCCGAGGTGGTCGCCGCCTGTGAGGAACTGGCCGCATGAAGCACGCCATTCATCACATCCATTTCGTCGGCATCGGCGGCGCCGGAATGAGCGGCATCGCCGAGGTGCTGCACAACCTGGGTTACGCCATCTCGGGCTCGGACCTGTCCGACAGCGCCACGCTGCGCCGGCTCGCCGGCCTGGGCATCGCCACCCACGTCGGCCATGCGGCCGCGCACATCGAAGGGGCTGACGCCGTCGTCACCTCCACCGCCGTGCAGTCCGACAATCCCGAGGTGCTGGCCGCGCGCGAGCGCAAGATTCCCGTCGTGCCGCGTGCGCTCATGCTGGCCGAGCTCATGCGCTTCAAGCAGGGCATCGCCATCGCGGGTGCCCATGGCAAGACCACGACCACCAGCCTGGTGACCAGCGTGCTGGCCGAGGCCGGGCTGGACCCGACCTTCGTCATCGGCGGCAAGCTCAACAGCGCGGGCGCCAACGCCAAGCTCGGCCAGGGCGACTACATCGTGGTCGAGGCCGACGAGTCCGATGCCTCCTTCCTGAACCTGCTGCCCGTGATGGCCGTCGTCACCAACATCGACGCCGACCACATGGAAACCTACGGCCATGACTTCGGCCGGCTCAAGGGCGCCTTCGTCGATTTCCTGCACCGCATGCCGTTCTACGGCCGCGCCATCGTCTGCGTGGACAGCCCGGCCGTGCGCGAGATCCTGCCCCAGGTGGCCCGCCCCGTGACCACCTACGGCTTTGCCGAGGACGCCCAGGTGCGCGCCCTCAACGTGCGCGCCGAAGCTGGCAGCATGCATTTCACGGTGCGCCGCAGCAACGGCCAGAGCTATCCCGACCTGGACGTGGTGCTGAGCCTGCCGGGCGAGCACAACGTGCTCAACGCGCTGTCGGCCGTAGCCGTGGCCATGGAGCTGGAGATCTCCGACGACGCGCTGCTGCGTGCCTTCGAAAGCTTCAAGGGCGTGGGCCGGCGCTTCCAGCGCTATGGCGAACTGGCGACTGCCGACGGCGGCAGCTTCACCGTCATCGACGACTATGGCCACCACCCCGTCGAGATGGCGGCCACGCTGGCCGCCGCGCGCGGCGCCTTCCCGGGCCGTCGCCTGGTGCTGGCATTTCAGCCGCACCGCTACAGCCGCACGCGCGACTGCTTCGAGGATTTCGTCAAGGTCATCGGCCTGGCCGACGCCGTGCTGCTGACCGAGGTCTATGCGGCCGGAGAGGCGCCCGTGGTGGCGGCCGACGGCCGCTCGCTGACACGCGCCCTGCGCGTGGCCGGCCGTGTCGAGCCGGTGTTTGTGGAAAACGTTGCCGAGCTGCCGGCGGCCATTGCCGTCAATGCCCGCGATGGCGACGTGTTGTTGTGCATGGGGGCAGGCTCGATTGGCGCCGTGCCCGGAAAGTTGGTTGAAATGCTTCAGAAACAAGAGCTGCAGGCGCAGCAGGGAGCTGCGCAATGAGCAGCTTCGGCACCCAGATCGATGTCAAGGCCCTGGGCAAGGTGGCCGTGCTGTTGGGCGGCCGCTCGGCCGAGCGCGAGGTCTCGCTGATGTCGGGCACGGGCGTGCTCAAGGCCCTGCTGTCGCATGGCGTGGACGCCCATGCCTTCGACCCCGCCGAGCGTGACCTGGGCGAGTTGAAGAAGGAAGGGTTCGACCGCTGCTTCATCGCGCTGCACGGCCGCTACGGCGAAGATGGAACAGTGCAGGGCGCGCTGGAGCTGCTGGGCATCCCGTACACGGGCCCCGGCGTTATGGCCTCGAGCATCGCCATGGACAAGATCATGACCAAGCGCATCTGGCGCTTCGAGGGCCTGCCCACGCCGGACTGGCGTCTGGTCGCCAGCGCAGGCGAGACGCGCGCCGCGCTGCAGGCGCTGGGCGCGCCCATGATCGTCAAGCCCTCGCGCGAGGGTTCGACCATCGGCCTGACCAAGGTCTGGACGGCCGAGGAATGCGAGCAGGCCTATGTGCTGGCCTCCCGCTATGACCCCGAAGTGCTCTGCGAAGAGTTCATCGAAGGCGACGAGACCACCTGCCCCGTGCTCGGCACCGGCGAGGGCGCCCATGCGCTGCCCGTGATCCGCATCGTTGCCCCCGAAGGCAACTACGACTACCAGAACAAGTACTTCACCGACGACACCAAGTACCACTGCCCCAGCGGACTGCCCGCCGAGGAAGAGGCAGAGATCCGGCGCATCGTCGTGCGCGCCTTCCGCACGCTGGGCTGCCGCGGCTGGTCGCGCGCCGACATCATGATCCGCGCCAGCGATCGCAAGCCCTTCCTGCTGGAGATCAATACCTCGCCGGGCATGACGGGCCACTCGCTGGTGCCCATGTCGGCCCGCGCCATCGGCGTGAGCTACGAAAACCTCTGCCTGGGCATCCTGGCCAGCGCCGCGCTGGACGCCGCGCAACCGGAGCAGGAGCACGCATGAGCTACTCCCTGCCGGCCCCCTTCGACGTCAAGCTCATGAACGTGACCGCCACGGTCCTGTTCGTGGGCGTGGCTGCGCTGGGGCTGGCAGCGGTGAGCTGGTGGGCGCTGCGCCACCCGGCCTTCAACATCGGCCGCATCGTGGTCGAGGGCGAGCTGGTGCACAACAACACGGTGACGCTGCGCGCCAACGTGGCGCCCGTGCTCACGGGCAACTTCTTCACCGTGGACCTCAAGGGCGCCAAGGCGGCGTTCGAGCAGGTGCCCTGGGTGCGCGAGGCGCAGGTGCGCCGCGACTATCCCAACAGCCTGCGCGTCATCCTGCACGAGCATGTGGCCGAGGCCTTCTGGGGCCCCGATTCGGGCACCGGCCTGATCAACAGCTTTGGCGAGGTCTTCGAGGCCAACCTGGGCGAGCTCGACCGCGACGGCCTGCCGCGCCTGCAGGGCCCCGAGGACAGCGCCCCGCAGATGCTGCAGATGTACCGGCTGCTGGTGCCGGCGCTGGGGCCGCTGGATGTGGAGATCGACGGGCTCACGCTCAATGCGCGCGGAAGCTGGCAGCTCAGGCTGGCCAATGATGCACAGATCGAACTGGGTGGCGGCAGCGTGGAAGCCGTGCTGCAGCGCGTGCAGCGCTTCGTGCGCACGCTGCCCCAGATCACGACCCAATACAAGCGCAAGGCCGACGCCATCGAGTCGGCCGACCTGCGCTACGAAGACGGATATGCGCTGAGGCTGCGCGGTGTGACCACCGGCACGGCCAAGGCGCCGGCTGCAGTGCGTCCCCGACGCTGAAGACGAGGGAGGAAAGACCTATGTACACGCACACCATGCAGCGACACAGCGACAGGACAGAACCAACCGGGGGCGGATGCTGATATGGCAAGAGAATACAAAGATGTGATCGTCGGACTGGACATCGGCACGGCCAAGGTCATGGTCGTGGTCGCCGAGGTCCTGTACAACGGCGAACTCAAGCTCGCCGGCCTCGGCGTGGCCCCGAGCAACGGACTCAAGCGGGGCGTGGTGGTGAACATCGACGCCACCGTGCAGAGCATCCAGCAGGCCTTGAAAGAGGCCGAGCTGATGGCCGACTGCAAGATCCAGCGCGTGTGCACCGGCATCACCGGCAGCCACATCCGCGGCCTGAACTCCAGCGGCATGGTGGCCATCAAGGACAAGGAAGTCACGGCCACCGACGTGGCGCGGGTGATGGAGACGGCCAAGGCCATCAACATCTCCTCGGACCAGCGGCTGCTGCTGGTCGAGCCGCAGGAATTCGTGATCGACGGCCAGGAAGTGCGCGAGCCCATCGGCATGAGCGGCATCCGCCTGGAGGCCAAGATCCACATCGTCACGGGCGCGCAGAGCGCGGCCGAGAACATCATCAAGTGCGTGCGCCGCTGCGGCCTGGAGGTCGAACAGCTGCTGCTCAACCCGCTGGCATCGAGCCAGGCCGTGCTCACCGACGACGAGCGCGAGCTGGGCGTGGCCGTGGTCGATATCGGCGCGGGCGCCACCGACGTGGCCATCTTCACGGGCGGCGCCATCCGGCACACGGCCGTCATCCCGATCGCGGGCGACCTGATCACCAGCGACATCGCCATGGCGCTGCGCACACCGACCAAGGACGCCGAGGACATCAAGGTCGAAAGCGGCTATGCCAAGCAACTGCTGGCCGACCCCGATGCCCAGGTCGAAGTGCCGGGCCTGGGCGACCGCAGCCCGCGCATGATCAGCAAGCAGGCGCTGGCCGGCGTGATCGAGCCGCGCGTGGAAGAGATCTTTTCTTTGGTGCAGCAGGTGGTGCGCGATTCCGGCTACGAGGAAGTTCTGTCCTCGGGCATCGTGCTGACCGGCGGCAGCGCCGTCATGCCGGGCATGGTGGAACTGGGCGAGGACATCTTCCTCAAGCCCGTGCGCCGCGGCATCCCCAAGTATTCGAGCGCTCTGGCAGACATGGTGGCCCAACCCCGCGCCGCCACCGTGATGGGATTGCTCGAAGAGGCCCGCCTGGCTCGCCTGCGCGGTTTCAAGGTGGCACAAAAGAGTGGGTCGATGAAGACCGCTTTTGGCCGTTTCAAAGACTTCATCGTGGGGAACTTTTGATATGTGCTTTCATCGACTGCGCATTACCGGCCCGCCCACCGGCTTCCGAATACCGGACAGAAGACAGAATTTTCCCCAGACGGTGGTGACCACTTACAGAGAGCTACAGGAGAACCAACATGCCCATCGACATGATTGAAGTTGAAGAATTCAACCAGGGTACGCAGATCAAGGTGATCGGCGTTGGCGGCGGCGGCGGCAATGCCGTCGAGCACATGATTGCGCGCAACGTGCAGGGTGTGGAATTCGTCTGCGCCAACACCGACGCGCAGGCGCTGCTGCGCAGCAGCGCCCACCGCACCATCCAGCTCGGTGGCAGCGGCCTGGGCGCGGGCAGCAAGCCCGACAAGGGCCGCGAGGCTGCCGAAATGGCCGAGGACGACATCCGCACCGCCATCGAAGGCGCGCACATGCTGTTCATCACGGCCGGCATGGGCGGCGGCACGGGCACGGGCGCTGCGCCCGTGATCGCGCGCGTGGCCAAGGAAATGGGCATTCTCACCGTGGGCGTGGTCACCAAGCCCTTCGAGTGGGAAGGCGGCCGACGCATGGCCAACGCCGACAGCGGCCTGAACGAGCTCGAAGCCAATGTCGATTCGCTGATCGTCGTGCTCAACGAGAAGCTGCTGGACGTGCTGGGTGACGACATCTCGCAGGACGAGGCCTTTGCCCATGCCAACGACGTTCTCAAGAACGCCGTGGGCGGCATTGCCGAAATCATCAACGAGTACGGCCATGTGAACGTCGACTTCGAAGACGTGCGCACCGTCATGGGCGAGCCCGGCAAGGCCATGATGGGCACGGCCAAGGCCGCCGGCCCCGACCGCGCGCGCATCGCCGCCGAGCAGGCCGTGGCCTGCCCGCTGCTGGAAGGCATCGACCTGTCGGGCGCCAAGGGCGTGCTGGTGCTGGTCACGGCCGCCAAGGGCAGCCTCAAGCTGTCCGAGTCGCGCCTTGCCATGAGCACCATCAATGCCTATGCCTCGCCCGATGCGCACGTGATCTACGGCGCCGCCTACGACGACACCCTGGGCGACGAGATCCGCGTCACCGTGGTCGCCACCGGCCTGTCGCGCCCCAGCGCACGCCGCCAGAACATGCAGGTGGTGCAGGGCGGTCTGCGCACCGGTACCGACAACATGAGCTACCAGCTGCCCTCGGCCTCCATGGGTGCCGCCACGGCAGCCGGCGGCCTGGTCGGCGGTGCCGCTGGCGGCGCCGACTATGCCAACAACATGTCGGTCCCCAGCGTCTGGCGTACCAACCGCACGCAGGCCGCTGCCCGCGTCGATGCCCTGGCCTCCGGCGGCATGGACGATCTGGAAATCCCGGCCTTCCTGCGCAAGCAGGCTGACTGAGCAGCGGCCCATACGGTCGCTGCATAGCCGTGATAGCGAAAGCCGTGCCAGGGCCATGCCCTGCGCACGGCTGCCGCGTTCTAAAATAGCCGGATGCTCCAACAACGCACCATCAAGACGATCACCCGTGCCGTTGGCGTGGGCCTGCACAGCGGCCAGCGCGTCGAGTTGACGCTGCGACCCGCGCAGCCCGACACCGGCATCGTGTTCCGTCGCGTGGACCTGCCGGAGCCTGTGGACATCCCGATCTCGGCCGAAGCCGTCACCGACACGCGCATGGCCTCCACCATCGGCACCGGCGGCGCCAAGGTGCATACCGTGGAGCACCTGATGTCGGCCATTGCCGGTCTCGGGCTCGACAACATCTATATAGACATCACCGCCGAGGAAGTGCCCATCCTCGACGGCTCCTCCGCCTCCTTCGTGTTCCTGCTGCAAAGCGCGGGCATCGAGCTGCAAAAGGCTCCCAAGCGCTTCATCCGCGTCATCCGCCCCGTCGAGGTGCGTGAGGGCGAGGGCCAGAACCTCAAGTGGGCGCGCTTTGACCCCTACCACGGCTTCAAGCTGCGCTTCGAGATCGACTTCGCCCATCCGGCCGTGGACTCCACGGGCCAGTGCGTGGAGTTCGACATGGGCGAGGACAACTACACGCGCGATATCGCACGCGCGCGCACCTTCGGCTTCACCAAGGACGTGGAAATGCTGCGCAGCCATGGCCTGGCGCTGGGCGGCGGCATGGACAACGCCATCGTCATGGACGACTACAAGGTGCTCAACAGCGACGGCCTGCGCTACGACGACGAGTTCGCCAAGCACAAGATCCTCGACGCCATCGGCGACCTGTACCTGATCGGCAGGCCGCTGCTTGCCGCCTACAGCGCCTTCCGCTCGGGCCACGGCATGAACAACCAGTTGCTGCGTGCCCTGCTGGCCCAGCCCGACGCCTGGGAACTGGTCAGCTTCGACAGCGAGCGCCAGGCACCCAAGGGCTTCGCCCAGCCCGCGCGGGCCTGGTGAGGCGAGCGCCGCCATGCTGATCTTCCGCTGGCTGGCCACCCTGCTGCTGCTGGCCTCGGCCGTCTCCTTCGCGTTCTACCTGGGCACGGGCCGGCCGCACTACAAGCGCTGGGGCTTCATCATCCTCAAGTGGACCGTGATTGCCGGCGTGACCTTCTTCGCCGTGCTGTTCTTTGGACGCATCGTCTGAGGGCGGCTCTGACTCGCATCCCATTCAACGCAGTTGCGGTAGCGAGATCGAGACCATGGCGCTTGCGGAGGGCGCGCTCAGGCGAGAGACAGCAAGCAAGGGCCGCCCCGCAGCTAGGCTGTCGTCCCCCTCAGGGGGAAGGCGCGCAGCGCCTCAGGGGGAGTCAATACACCCTGCCGCCCTTGTAGACGGCGTGCTGGCGGCGCTGCAGCTGCGTGACCTCGGCCATCTTCGACATGGCGGCGCCCGCATGGGCGTGGGTGATGGCCAGGCCCAGGGCGTCGGCTGCGTCGGTGCCGGGCAGGCCGGGCAGTTGCAGCAGGCGGCGCACCATTTCCTGGATCTGGCTCTTGGCCGCGCGGCCGTGGCCGGTCATGGCCTTTTTCATCTGCAGTGCCGTGTATTCGGCGACCGGCAGGCCCGCATTGACCAGGGCCGTGAGCGCGGCGCCGCGCGCCTGGCCCAGCAGCAGCGTGGACTGGGGGTTGACGTTGACGAAGACGATTTCCACGGCCGAGGTGTCGGGCTGGTAGCGGTTGGCGACTTCCGAGATGCCGTCGAACAGCAGCTTGAGCCGGCCCGGCAGGTCGCCGAGCGCGATGCCGGTGGTGCGGATGGTGCCGCTGGCCACATAGGCCAGGCGGTGGCCGTCGACGTCGATCACGCCGAATCCCGTGGTCTGCAGCCCGGGGTCTATTCCAAGAATGCGCATGGCGTGACTGTAGCCGTTCAGGGGATGACGGCGCTGGGCATTCTTTGCATGACCGTGCGCGTGCGCTGCAGCAGATAGCCGGAGTTGGGCAGCTTCTCGAAGCGCTTGGGTTGGGGCAGCATCACGGCCAGGCGTGCGGCCTCGGCCGCGCTGAGCTGTGAGGCGCTCTTGCGAAAGTAGTGGCGGGCTGCAGCCTCCGCGCCAAACACGCCCTGGCCCCATTCCACGCTGTTGAGGTAGATCTCCAGGATGCGCTGCTTGCTCAGCATCAGTTCCAGCAGCTGGGTCAGCACCAGTTCCTGGCCCTTGCGCAGCAGGCTGCGTTCGCCCGACAGCAGCAGGTTCTTGGCCAACTGCTGGGTGATGGTGGAGCCGCCGTAGATCTTGGGCGCCTTGCCGTTGTCTGCCTTCTGGGCACGGGCTTCGGCGCGCTGGTTGCGCTGCCAGGCCTTCTCGATGGCCTCCCATTGCACCCCGTGGTGTTCGGTGAAACTGTCATCTTCGGAGGCGATGACGGCGCGCTTGAGCGTGGGCGCGATGCGGTCGTAGGGCAGCCATTGCTGGCTCCAGTGCAGGCCTTCGGAGCTGCGCAGCATCTGCCAGGCCTCGGAGCGCTGAAAGGCCGTGGATTCGGGATCGACCACCACCATCAGCGCAATGCGCAGCACAAAGAACAGCTGCAGCAGCAAGCCGGCGCACAGCACCAGTAGCAGGGCGCGTGCCAGGGATTTCATAAAGCGCTCAGCCGCCTTGAGCAATATGGGCGCGCAGCTCGTTCAGCACCTGGGCCGAAGGCGGGCGCATGCCGCGCCACAGCGCGAACGATTCGGCCGCCTGCTCCACCAGCATGCCCAGCCCGTCGCGGGCCTGGGCGCCATGCTGCTCGGCCCATTGCAGGAAGCCCTGGGCTGCGGCGCCATACATCATGTCGTAGGCCAGGCTGCCAGGCCGCAGCACGCGGGCCGGCACGGGCACCTCGGCACCGGCCAGGCTGCTGGCGGTGGCGTTGATGACCACGTCGAAATCCTCATCCACGGCCTGCTGCTCCAGCGCCACCAGTTCCACGCCATGGTGCGCGGCGATAGCGGCATGGCGCTGCACCAGGGCCTGGGCGCGCTCGAAGGTGCGGTTGACCACGGCGATGCGGCGCGGGCGCTCGGCAAGCAGCGAGCCCAGTGCGCCGGCTGCGGCGCCTCCCGCGCCCAGCAGCAGCAGGTCGCGCCCGGCCAGCGGCACGCCCGCATTGCGCACGATGTCGGCCACCAGGCCCAGGCCGTCGGTGTTGTCGGCATGGATGCCGTCCGCCGCCAGCACCAGGGTGTTGGCGGCGCCGGCCAGTTGCACGCGCTCGCTGGAGGTGGTGGCCAGCTGTGCTGCTTCCAGCTTGAAGGGCACGGTGACATTGCAGCCGCGTCCGCCTGCCGCGACAAAGCCGCGCACGGCCTCGGCAAAGCCTTGCAGCTCCACATGCTGGCGCTCGTAGTGCAGGTCCTGCCCGCACAGTTCGGCAAAGCGGGCATGGATCCAGGGCGAACGGCTGTGCGCGACGGGGTTGCCCATGACGCAGTAGCGGTCGGAGGAGTTGGCGGCGGAAGTCATGTCGGAAAAGGAGGGTGCGCGAAGAGAGGAGGAGGGCGCTACTGCACGGTCGTCTGCAGCGTCTGCTCGCGGGTGAACTTGAAGCGCGAGACCACGGCGATCTGGTCGGCCTTGGCGCGCATGGCGGGGCCGAAATGGCCGAAGGGGCCGGCCGCACGCGCAATGGCCTCGGCCCGGGTGTCCAGCAGGCGGTTGCCCGAGCCCTGCACGATCTCGGTGGACAGCACCCGCCCGTCGTGGTTGACGGTGAGGATCATGACCAGCTCGCCATAGAGCTTCTTGCCGGCCTGCTCGGGGAAGTTCTCCGTGCCCTTGTCCTCGACCTTGCGGCGCAGGCCGTCGTAGTAGATGGCGTAGACGGCTTCGCGCGTGGACGGGCTGATATAGCGCTTCTTGGGGCGGGCGTTTTCCTCGTTGATGCGCTTTTCGATCTCGGCCAGCAGCTTGACCAACTGCTGGCGCTTTTCCTGCTGGGCCTGCTGCTCCTTGGTCTGCTTGGCCGCCTCGCGCGGGTCCAGCGGCGGCAGGGCCGCGACCTGCTTGCGCAACTGCGTCAGCAAGACGGTCTGCTGCTCCTGCATGGAGTCGATCTGGCGCTGGCGCTCCTCGAAGTCGTCGCCCACGGCCGTGAGTGCCGAGTAGGGCATGGGGCTGGAGGCCCGGCCCTTGTCGGCCTCGCCGCCGCCGGCCAGCGAGGTCTGCGCGATGGCCTGCGCCTTGTCGGGCTGCTCGTTGGCGCGGGCATTGACCAGGATGACTTCCAGCGGCGTGTCCTGGAACACGCGGTCGAAGCGCTCCGGGTCGATGAACCGGAACGAGAACAACCCGGCATGCAGGGCGATGGAAACGCCCAGTGCCAACTGCAGCGTGCTCAGGGAACGGAGGGCGGTAGGCAGTTTCACGTCAGATCTGGGGCAGTTGCTCGGATGTGAGGCAGGTCAGGGCTGGGCGGGGTCGGCCGCCGGTGTGCCATCGGTCTCGTTCATGTCCACGGCGATGGCGATGGGGCCGGCCACGGCTTCCTCGTCATCCTCGGCGCTGTCTTCGGCGCCATCGGCAGCGGCCGCCGCATCGCCATCCAGGCGCTCGATCAGCGTGCCCGAGACATCGAGCGCGATCTCGTCGATCTCGCCCAGGCGCACGCGCACATGGGCGCCGCGCGGCAGGCCGGTGACGCCCAGCACGGGGAAGACCAGGGGCAGGTCATCGGCGCGCACCAGCAGGCCGCCGCCCATGCCTTCCTTGATGACGGTGGCCGTCAGCTCGGTGATGGCGTGCTGCTGCAGGTACTTGAGCGTCCAGAACCGCTCCATGCCGGCCTGGTAGCCGTTGTAGGCGCTGTAGGCCCCGTCGAAGCTGCTGATGATGCCGAACAGCTCGGCGTCCTTGGGCTTGAACGGCGCAGCCAGGGCGGCGGTCTTGCCGTGGCGCGCACAGGCAATGATCTGCCACTGGTTGACCAGGTCCACGTAGCGGCGCAGCGGCGAGGTGGCCCAGGCATAGCTCTTGACGCCGATGCCTGCATGGGGCTGCGCCTTGGTGGACATGCGCACCTTGATGCCGGGCGCCAGGCTGGCCTGGCTGCGGTAGATGCCGGGCACGCCGAGCTCGGCCATCCAGCCGCCCCAGGTGCTGTTGGCCACGATGGCGGCCTCGGCCACGATCAGGTCCAGCGGCGCGCCGCGCTTGCGCACGCTGATCTCCACCTGCTCGTTGCCGCGGGGCTCGGCGCCGCCGTTGCCCACGAGGCGGAAGTTGTAGTCGGGGCGGTTGAAGTTCTCGGGCTTGCCGCGCACCAGTTCGCGCCCGGCCTTCAGGTGCTTGGCCCAGCGCTGCAGGAACGTCAGTTCGGCGCGCTTGCCTTGCAGCACTTCGGGCGTGCCCTCGACCTCGAAGGAGGGGTCGGCCAGCCACTGCTCGGTGACGATGTGGTCCAGCTTGTCATGGCGGAAGTTGACCTGCACGGGCACGCGCTCCAGGCGCGTCTCGCTGGCCGTGGTCTCCAGCGTGGCCTCGTCCACGGTGACGTACAGCGACACGGCGGGGTTGGCGCGGCCTTCGTCCAGCGTGTAGATCTGCACCACCTCGTCGGGCAGCATGGTGATCTTGTAGCCGGGCATGTAGACGGTGGACAGGCGCGAGCGGCCGAGCTGGTCCAGCGGCGTGCCCGGCACGATGGCCAGACCGGGCGCGGCGATGTGGATACCCACGGTGACCGTGCCCGTGCCCAGGCCGCGCACCGACAGCGCATCGTCGATTTCGGTGGTGGCCGAGTCATCGATGGAAAACGCCTGGACCTCGGCCAGCGGCAGGTCGGCCGGTGGCTGGGGTGCCTGCAGGGCCGGGAACTGCGTGCCCTTGGGGAAGTGGTCGAACAGGAAGCGCTTCCAGTGGAACTCGTAGGCCGATTCAATGGCGCCGGCCCTGTGCAGCAGGTCCAGCGGTGCCAGGCGCGTGGCGCGGCTGGCCTCGACCACGGCCTTGTATTCGGCGGCGTTCTTGTCGGGGCGGAACAGGATCTTGTAGAGCTGCTCGCGGATGGGGCCGGGGCATTCGCCGGCGCCCAGCTGTTCGGCCCAGGCCGTGATCTGGGCCTGGATCTGCTTTTTCTTCTCTATGCCGGCCAGCGCCTGCTGCAGGATCTCGGCCGGCGCCTTCTTGAAGCGGCCTTTGCCGGAGCGGCGGAAGTAGTGCGGTGCGTCGTAGAGACGGAACAGCGCGCCGGCCTGCTCGGCCAGCGTGGCCTTGTCCGAGAAATAGTCGCGTGCAAGGTCGGCGAAGCCGAATTCCTCCTCGGGGGCGAATTCCCAGGCCAGGTCCAGATCGATCTGGGCGGCCTGCGCCTGCGCCTGGGCGATCAGTTCGGCAGGCGCCGGCTTGTCGAACTTGAGCAGGATGTTGGCCGACTTGACCTTGACCCGTTTGCCCGAGTCCAGCTCCACCTGGGCGGAGGTGTCGGCTTCGGAGAGGATGCGGCCGGCCAGGAACTTGCCGGATTCTTCAAACAATGCGTGCATAGCCCGACATTCTCCCATGCTGCGGCTGGCAGCTGCCGCGCAGTCTTGCGCGGCATCAGGCCAGATTCAGGAACTCGTCCAGCTGAGGCAAGTACTCCTCGAAGTTGCTCAGCGCGTGATCGCCGCCCTCCTGGATGATCTGCAGCGCATGCGGATAGCGTGCGCTCATCTCGCGCCAGTCCAGCACCTCGTCGCCCTCGGCCGCCAGCAGCATTTCGGGGGCGGCCGGTGTCATATGGCGCGTGTCCAGCGCGCGCAGCTCCTCGATGTATTCGCGGCGGAAGAAGAAACGCTCCTCCGGGTTGTGCCAGGAAGTCTGCTCGCCGATGTACTTTTCAAGATCGCGCGCCGGGTTGACGGCCGGGTTGATCATCACGCTGCGGCAGCGCGCCAGCTGGGCCACCCAGCTGGCGTAGTAGCCGCCCAGCGAGGAGCCGATCACGGCCATGGTCTCGCGCGGCCAGCTGCCGATGCCATCGGCAATCAGGGCAGCCGCTTCGCGCGGGGAAGGGGGCAGTTGCGGGCTCCACCAGCGCACATGGGGATGGCGCGTGGCCACATGCTCTGCCAGGCGCCGGGCCTTGTTGGATTGGGGAGAGGAGCGAAAGCCGTGCAGGTACAGCAAATGGGTGGTGGTCATGGCGGGCGCTCTCCTTTGCGTTGCTGGGGCCGGGCGCGGAATGCGGCCCGGACGGCTCATGGCCCATTGTGGCCGCTGCGGCAGGCGGCGCCCAGCAGGGAAGGCCCGGGCCGACAGCTGGATGACAACCGCCTCCGTGGGCAACCCTGCGCCGGGCTGGGCCGCATGCGCCACGGGATAATGGCGGCCCGTGCCCGCGACCGACCATCCCCGTGACCGAATTCGACAAGCCCTCCCTCTGGCAACGTGTTGCCCCGCTGCTGCGGGGCTTTGACTTCTGGTTGCTGCTGTTCGTGGGCATGCTGGCGTCGGCGGGGCTGATCGCCATGTACTCCTCGGGCTTCGACCACGGCACGCGCTTCACCGACCATGGGCGCAACATGCTGATCGCGGCGGCCATCCTCTTTGTGGTGGCCCAGATTCCCCCGCAGCAGCTCATGAAGGTGGCCGTGCCGCTGTACATGCTGGGCGTGGCGTTGCTGGTGGCGGTGGCGCTGTTCGGCATCACCAAGAAGGGGGCGCAGCGCTGGGTCAACGTGGGCGTGGTGATCCAGCCCAGCGAACTGCTGAAGATCGCCACGCCGCTGATGCTGGCCTGGTGGTTCCAGCGCCGCGAGGGCCAGCTGCGCGGCACGGACTTCGTGATCGCCATGGTCCTGCTCCTGGTGCCCGTGGGGCTGATCATGAAGCAGCCCGACCTGGGCACCTCGCTGCTGGTGATGGCCGCAGGCCTGTCCGTGATCTTTTTCGCGGGCCTGCCCTGGAAACTCATCGTGCCGCCCGTGCTGGCCGGCGCCATCGGCATCACGCTCATCGTGCTGTACGAGCCCCAGTTGTGCGCCGACGGCGTGCGCTGGCCCGTGCTGCATGAATACCAGCAAACCCGTGTCTGCACCCTGCTGGACCCCACGCGCGACCCGCTGGGCAAGGGATTCCACATCATCCAGGGGATGATCGCCATCGGTTCGGGCGGTGTCTGGGGCAAGGGCTTCATGGCGGGCACCCAGACCCACCTGGAGTTCATTCCCGAGCGCACGACCGACTTCATCTTCGCGGCCTATTCCGAGGAGTTCGGACTGGTCGGCAACCTGTTCATCATCGTCTCCTTCCTGCTGCTGGTCTGGCGCGGGCTGGCCATCGCCATCCAGGCCAACTCGCTGTTCGCGCGGCTCATGGCGGCAGCCGTGGCCATGATCTTCTTCACCTATGCCTTCGTGAACATGGGCATGGTCAGCGGCATCCTGCCCGTGGTCGGCGTGCCGCTGCCCTTCATCAGCTATGGCGGCACGGCCATGGTCACGCTGGGGCTGGCGCTGGGCGTGCTGATGTCGGTGGCGCGCTCGCAGCGGCAACTGCCGGGCGAGGGCGGCGGGCCGCTCTGAATCGCACTTTGCGGCGCCAAAGGCGCCCGCAAATGTCAAAGAGTCTGGATGCCTGCGGTATCCGGCGTCGCATTCCTTCCTGTGATTTGGCTTGGAAAATGAGACTCCAAAAGCGCTGGTTGCTCCTTTTTTGATAGTTTCTGCGGGAGTCTGCTCACTTGCCACCGCCGCCAGGGCAGGCTACAAAGCAAGTGCGGACATGGGCCAGCATGTTCGCCATCCACGCGGATGCATGCCTACGGAATGCCGCTCAGCCTGGTGGAGCGGCATTCCGTTCTTTTTTGTGGGTTGGCAAGCCGCTGGCCGCAGCCGTTGCACGGCGAGGGCATGGCCGGCTCTCTACAATGCGTGAATGATCTCCCGCGAACCCACCATTGAACGCCTGGCCACAGCGCGCCAGTTGCTGCTTGAGCCCTTCGGGCTCGATGAAACCCATCTCGCGCGCGCACTGGCCGAGATCCGCAGCCACCAGGTCGACGACGCCGACCTCTACTTCCAGTACACCCGCGCCGAAGGCTGGAGCCTGGAAGAGGGCATCGTCAAGACCGGCAGCTTCAGCATCGACCAGGGCGTGGGCGTGCGTGCGGTCAGTGGCGAGAAGACGGCATTTGCCTATTCCGACGATATTTCCGAAGCCTCGCTGCTGGATGCCGCGCGCACCGTGCGCTCCATCTCGGGCGCGGCCCAGAGCAAGCGCGTGCGCGCCAATGCTCCCAAGATTGCGCAAAGCCGCTCGCTGTATCCCGGCCTGGACCCCATCGCCACGCTGGACAGCACGGCCAAGGTCGAGCTGCTGGGCAAGGTCGAGAAACTGGCCCGCGCCAAGGACCCGCGCGTGGTCCAGGTCATGGCCGGCCTGGCCAGCGAGTACGACGTGGTGCTGGTGGCCCGTGCCGATGGCACGCTGGCGGCCGACGTGCGGCCGCTGGTGCGCCTGTCGGTTACCGTGATCGCCGAGCAAAAGGGCCGGCGTGAGGTGGGCTCTGCCGGCGGCGGTGGCCGTTTCGGCCTGGCCTATTTCAGCGACGAGCAGATCACCCAGTACGTGGACGAGGCCGTGAGCGCGGCCCTCACCAACCTGGAATCCCGTCCCGCGCCGGCTGGCGAGATGACCGTGGTGCTTGGCCCAGGCTGGCCTGGCGTGCTGCTGCACGAAGCCGTGGGCCACGGTCTGGAAGGCGACTTCAACCGCAAGGGTGCCAGCGCCTTCAGCGGCCGCATCGGCCAGCGCGTGGCTGCCAAGGGCGTCACCGTGCTGGATGACGGCACGCTGGCCGATCGCCGCGGCTCGCTCAACGTCGATGACGAAGGCTGCACCAGCCAGAGCAATGTGCTGATCGAGGACGGCATCCTCAAGGGCTACATCCAGGACGCGATGAATGCCCGCCTGATGGGCGTCAAGCCCACGGGCAACGGCCGCCGCGAAAGCTATGCCCACATTCCCATGCCGCGCATGACCAACACCTACATGCTCGGTGGCGACCGGGAGCCGCAGGAAATCGTGGCCTCGATCAAGAAGGGCCTGTACGCTACCAACTTCGGTGGCGGCCAGGTCGATATCACCAGCGGCAAGTTCGTGTTCTCCGCCAGCGAGGCCTATTGGGTCGAGAACGGCAAGATCCAGTACCCCGTCAAGGGCGCGACCATCGTGGGCAGCGGCCCGGAATCGCTCAAGCACATCACCATGATCGGCAACGACATGCGCCTGGACAGCGGTGTGGGCACCTGCGGCAAGGAAGGCCAGAGCGTGCCCGTGGGCGTGGGCCAGCCCACGCTGCGCATCGACGGCCTGACGGTGGGCGGCACGGCCTGACGGTCCCATGCCCGCGCCCTGCACGGCAGGCCGGGCCCTGTCCTGCCTGACGCGGCCCGCCGCGTTCGGTGGGCGCCGCCCGGCGCCGATTCCATGACCCAGCTTTCCTTTTCCTCCCGGCCAGGCCCGCGGACCTCCGTCCATCCCCTGCGCAGCCTGCCGAAGCAATGGCGTGCCTGGGCCGGCGAGTCGCGGCTGAGCCGCTTCTGGCAGCATGAGCTGATCGTGGGCGACCTGCAGCCCATGCACCAGCAACTGGCCTTGCTGGCCGTCGCGCTGGACGAGTCCGTGCGCGTGCGCTATGCGGGCAGCCCGCGCCCCGCGGTGGAAGACGCCATACAGCAGCTTGACCTGGCGGTGCTGGACCACCAGCACTTTCTCACCACGCTGGCCACGGGCTGGCATGCCCTCTACGAATTTCCTGCCTACCAGCGTCTGCTCAAAGGCTTCAGGGAGGCCGTCCACGCCTGGCAGCAGTCCGTGCTGGTGGGCGATGCCCAGGAGCCCGAGCACTTCCGCCGCTGCGAGCGCCTGGGCTGGCGTCTGCTGGGCGATGCCTGCCTGCTGACGGACATGTTTGCCGAATCCGCTGCCGTGGCCGGCGAAGCCGATGTGACTTCCATCCTGTCTGGTTACAAGGCGCGCCGATGGCAACCCTTGAGCGCCGTGCGCCGGGCCCTGCGCAGGCTGCGTGACGCATTGCTGCGGCGTTGATCGCGCCCTTGCGTGACGCGCAGATGCATCATTTCCCGGGGTTTGCACGTTTTCATGGCCGATGGCAATAAAACTGCATGGCATCGTGATTTTCTACATATGCCTGAAGAATTTTTGCGTGAAACTGAGAAAAAAGCAGTTTTATTGCATCAATGATTTTGTGCTTTCTCTCTGTGGCACGGTGAAGGGCTGCTTCCCCGCCCTCATGTCCATGTTGCACTGCGAAAAATGACTGTGCTACATTCGATCCCCATGCAAGCCCGTGCCTCCTTCTACTTTTACTTTTGGTTCTCCTCCCCGGCGGAAGAGAGGTAAGCGCGCGCACCCGAACAAACCTCCCTCAAAACCGCCGAAGCTGTAAAGCCCGGCGGTTTTTTGTTTTTCCCTCCCGATTCTTCGCTCCGTTTTCCACGATCCATCTTTCCTCACGAAAGCAAGCAATGACTGCTCATCAAGCTTCCCTCGCCGATTCCTGGTATCGCGGCGGTTCCCAAAAGACTGGCCAAACCGACGACGCACGTATCAAGGACATCACCGTGTTGCCCCCTCCCGAGCACCTCATTCGCTTCTTCCCCATCCGCGGTACGGCCGTCGAAACCCTGATCGGCGACACCCGCCGCACCATCCACAACATCATGGCTGGCGAGGATGACCGCCTGCTGGTCATCGTCGGCCCCTGCTCCATCCACGATCCGGCGGCCGCCATCGAGTACGCACGCCGCCTGGCGCCCATACGCGAGCAGTACAAGGACACGCTGGAGATCGTGATGCGCGTGTACTTCGAAAAGCCGCGCACCACCGTGGGCTGGAAGGGTTTGATCAACGATCCCTACCTGGACCAGAGCTACCGCATCGACGAAGGCCTACGCATTGCGCGGCAACTGCTGATCGACATCAACCGCCTGGGCGTGCCGGCCGCCAGCGAGTTCCTGGACGTGATCTCGCCCCAGTACATCGCCGATCTGATCAGCTGGGGCGCCATCGGTGCGCGCACCACGGAAAGCCAGGTCCACCGTGAACTGGCCTCGGGCATCTCGGCGCCCATCGGCTTCAAGAACGGCACGGACGGCAACATCCGCATCGCCACCGACGCCATCCAGTCGGCCAGCCGCGGCCACCACTTCCTGTCCGTGCACAAGAATGGCCAGGTTGCCATCGTGAACACGGCAGGCAACCAGGATTGCCACGTCATCCTGCGCGGCGGCAAGACCCCCAACTACGACGCGGCCAACGTGGCCGCTGCCTGCGAGGATCTGGAAAAGGCCGGCCTGCCTCCCACGCTGATGGTGGACTGCAGCCACGCCAACAGCTCCAAGCAGCATGAGCGCCAAAAGGATGTGGCACGCGACATCGCCGGACAGATCAGCGGCGGCTCGCGCAGCGTCTTCGGCGTGATGATCGAGGGTCATCTCGTGGGCGGTGCCCAGAAGTTCACGCCCGGCAAGGATGAGGTGGCTGCGCTGACCTATGGCCAGAGCATCACTGATGCCTGCCTGGGCTGGGATGATTCCCTGGCAACGCTGGCCGAACTGTCCGACGCCGTGCAGCAGCGCCGCGTCAAGCATCCCGAGCCGGCTGCGGCCCTGGTTGCCGCCTGAGCCGGAAAAGAAAACGGGGCATGCATGCCCCGTTTTTTCCATGTCCCGGTTTTCTTGTTCAGTGTGGCGGCGTGGCGTCCGGCGGGGTCAGTCCGCCCTGGTTCAGCGTGTCGTCTATGCCCAGCAGCAGGACCAGCAATTGGCGCTTGTCGAATGCCACGGGCTGGCTCCATTCATGCTCGGCCAGTGGATGCACGTGGCTTTGGCAGGGCAATTGGCCGCGGGCATCGACCACGGCACGCAGCCGGGGCAGGAAAACCCACTGCAGCCATTCCTGCAGCTTGAGCGTGTCGTACATGAACGGCATGGTCGATGCCATGGCCTCAGGGCTGGGCGCCACGGCCGACCAGAGGCTCTGGCTGCGCAACTCGTCTTCGAGTTGCTGCAACTGGTCGAGCAGTTTCTGGTGCGTGGTGTCGGTTGTCATGCGGTGAGGTCCATGAAAAAACGGGGCCAAATCTGTCGGCCATTGTACGTTTGCACCTTTGGGCAGGCGCGGGCAGGCCTTGAAACACCTGCTGGCGGCAGTGCCGGCTCCAGCGCCGGTGCCAGTCTCTGGCACTTGAGGCATGTCAGCTTGCCCGGGGTGTGGAAAAGGCGCTTGCGGTTAAGCTCAGGGCATGAGTGACAGCCCTGTCTGCATGAGCAGACACAGGGCCGTATCCCGTAATGAAGAGAGGAGTTCCATGCGCAGCGAAGTGATTGTGGTGTTGGATGCCGGACAAGAGTACCGCACGGACACCAGCGGGCTCACCCCCATGAGTTCCGATGAAGGACGGCATTGGCTGGACCAGCAGTTCATCTCCATGGACTGCGAACCCCTGCGCGCCAGCGGCAAGGTTCTGCTGGCCGACAAGCTGGTGGTGGTGGCGCGTGCGGCGCGTACGCGCTCCGGGCTGTTCGACGACGAGCAATGGCGCAACAGCTATGCCGTGGCCGCCCAGGCCGTGCTGTCCAAGCCGCTGATCCGTGTCGATGTGCCGGCCATGTCCATCAGTTACTGACGACGGACAGATAGCGATACAGCAAAGAAGCCTGGGCATGACCCGGGCTTCTTTCATTGGGGGCCGTGCCCGGTTCAGCCTGCGGCCTGCAGCGTCGCCAGCAGCTTGGGGTGAATGCCACCGAAGCCGCCATTGCTCATGCACACCACGTGGTCACCGGGGCGGGCGGCTGCGCGGATCTGCCCGATCAGCGTATCGATGTCTGCAGCCACCTGCGCCTTGTGGCCGGCTCCCACGCCCAGGGGGCGCAGCGCCTCGGCAGCATCCCAGTCCAGGCCGGCCGTGTGGCAGAACACCAGATCGGCGCTTTCCAGGGCCCAGGGCAGTTGCGACTTCATGGTGCCCAGCTTCATGGTGTTGCTGCGCGGCTCGAACACCGCCAGGATGCGTGCCTGGCTGCCGAGCTTGCGGCGCAGGCCGTCCAGCGTGGTGCGGATGGCCGTGGGATGGTGGGCGAAGTCGTCGTAGACGGACACGCCACCCGCCATGCCGCGCAGCTCCATGCGGCGCTTGACGTTCTGAAAGCGCGCCAGCGCTTCGCAGGCCTGGGCCGGCGTCACGCCCACATGCTCGGCCGCTGCAATGGCGGCCAGCGCATTGAGCTGGTTGTGCTCCCCGGTCAGTGCCCATTCCAGGCGCGCGACCTTGTGGCCACGGTGCAGCACGTCGAAGGCGCTGGGATCGCCTTGGGCACTGAAATCGCTGACCACCGCACCGAAGCTGGAGACCTCGCTCCAGCAGCCCTGGTGCAGCACGCGGGTGATGCTTTCCTCTATGCCGTTGACCACCAGCCGCCCGGAGGCGGGAACGGTGCGCACGAGATGGTGGAACTGGCGTTCGATGGCGCCGAGGTCCTCGAAGATGTCGGCGTGGTCGAACTCCAGGTTGTTGAGCACGGCCGTGCGCGGGCGGTAGTGCACGAACTTGCTGCGTTTGTCGAAGAAGGCCGTGTCGTATTCATCGGCCTCGATGACGAAGACGGGCTCCGCGCCAGCCGGCCCCTGGCCTGGCGTCGGGCGGCTGGATGCACCCAGGCGGGCCGAGACGCCGAAGTCCAGCGGCACGCCGCCGACCAGAAAGCCCGGAGCCAGGCCTGCGCATTCGAGAATCCAGGCCAGCATCGACGTCGTGGTCGTCTTGCCGTGGGTGCCGGCCACGGCCAGCACATGGCGCGGGCAGGACGGATGGTGCAGCACCTGTTCGCAAAGCCATTGCGGACCGCTGGTGTAGGGGGCGCCGCTTTCAAGAATCGCCTCCATCAGCGGGAACTTGGGGCTGCCGTCGGGCAGCCGCGCGCGGCTGACCACGTTGCCCACGACATACATGTCGGGTTGCAGGGCCATCTGGTCGGCGCCGTAGCCCTCGATCAGGTCGATGCCCAGTGCACGCAACTGATCGCTCATCGGCGGATAGACGCCGGCGTCGCAGCCTGTGACGCGGTGCCCTGCCTCGCGCGCCAGTGCGGCCAGTCCGCCCATGAAGGTGCCGCAGATGCCCAGAATATGTATGTGCATGGCCGGGCATTCTACGGTTGCCGTCATGTCCGGGAGGGCTGTCCTGCAAAAACAGGAGCTTGCGGCCCAGCAGGCACCGGGTCCCGGAAACACAAGGTTGCGAAATCGCCGGTGCAAGGCGCTGGCGGGAACGTGCAAAGCCCGTCTGCGGCCGGCGGTGCCGCGGCTTGGGTCACAATGGCCCGGGGCCATCCGCAGGGAAGGCCTCTTATATATATGTAGGGATACAGCGGATCGGAAAGCCATGGACCAAGCCACTGCCGAAATTGCCCAGACCGCGGCCCGCCTCGTGGTCGAGGAAGGGCTGGAATGGGGGGCTGCCAAGCACCGCGCACTTCGCCAGCTGGGGCTGCCCGCGCGCACCGCGCTGCCGGGCAACGACCTGGTGGAAGAGGCCGTGCGTGAATACATTGCCCTGTTCTGCGCCGACACCCAGCCCCAGGAACTGCAGGCCCTGCGCGAACTGGCCCTGCAATGGATGGACCGCCTGGCCGAGTTCCGGCCCCATCTGGCCGGCGCCGTCTGGCGCGGCACAGCCACCCGCCTGTCCGATATTTACCTGCAGCTGTTCTGCGACGACCCCAAGTCGGCCGAGATCGCGCTGATCAACCAGCATGTGGAGTACGAGCCCAGCACCGTCACCGGCTTTACGGGGCAGGCCGTGGAGGCCTTGAGCATCCACGCCTTCTGCCGCCCTTTGAACGAGTCCGTGGGCGTGCATCTGCTGGTGTACGACCATGATGATCTGCGTGGCGCACTCAAGCCCGACGGCCAGGGGCGCAGCCCGCGCGGCAGCGCCGAGGCGCTGCGCAGGCTGTTGGATCAGGATGAAGAGGAGGCCGACCGTGGCTGATTCAGTGGATGCAGGGCAAAACACATCTTCCCGCCGCCGTTGGCTGATGGGCGGCGTTGCCGCCGCCGCGGGCCTGGGTGGGGCAGGGTTTGCGTGGTGGCGTTTTCAGCCGCACGCCATGGATGCCAGTGCAGAAGAGCAGCTGTGGCAGCAGCGCTTCATCACGCCCGATGGCTCGGCCATGACGCTGTCGCGCTGGCGAGGCAAGCCGGTGCTGGTCAATTTCTGGGCCACCTGGTGCCCGCCCTGCGTGCGCGAGCTGCCCATGCTCGATGCCTTCTCGGCGCGCCAAGACCAGCATGGTATTCAGGTCATTGGCCTGGCTGTGGACAAGCCGGAGGCAGTGCAGCGCTTCCTGGGTCGCACACCCCTGCGTTTCCCTGTGGCGCTGGCGGTGGAAGGCGGTCTGGGCCTGACCCGCTCGCTGGGCAATCTGCAGGGCGGACTGCCCTTCACCGTGCTGCTCGGCGAAGATGGCATGGTGCAGCAACGTAAAATAGGTGAGCTTACTACCGAAGATCTGGCTTCCTGGAGCGCAAAAGGCTGATTTTTCGCATCGCCGAAGCTGTGAAAGCTCAGGAAATGCCCTGAATTCCATGGCGACGTTGATGAAAAATATGCCTCAAAGCACGCAGAAGGGCGAAATTGGAGTAAATTCGCGCCCTATTTAGTTGTTAGCCGCTGGAGCTCCCATGGATTTGCGAAAACTCAAGACCCTCATTGATCTGGTGTCCGAATCGAACGTGTCGGAACTGGAGATCACCGAAGCAGAGGGCAAGGTCCGGATCGTCAAGAGCGAAGGCGCCGTGGTGCAGCACTATGTGGCAGCGCCCATGCAGGCTCCCATGGCCGCGCCGATGGCGGCACCCGTCGCCGCTGCCCCCGCAGCGCCCGTGGCGGCACCGGCCGAGGCAGCCGTCTCCGGCCACGTGGTGAAGTCGCCCATGGTCGGCACTTTCTACCGCGCCTCCAGCCCTGGCGGCAAGCCCTTCGTGGAAGTGGGCAACCAGGTCAAGGAAGGCGAGACCATCTGCATCATCGAGGCGATGAAGATTCTCAACGAGATCGAAGCCGACAAGAGCGGCACGATCACGCGCATCCTGGGCGAAAACGGCCAGGCGGTAGAGTACGGCCAGCCCCTGTTCGTGATCGAGTAACCTGCAGGCGAGCGATGCCGCAAGCGGCACGACGCCCTGGCGCGAACGCATGCCGCGGCGCGACAGAGCAATTGGCTCAACTGACGGCTTCGGCCTGCGTACCGGCGCAGGCACCAAGTCGCGAGGACCTTCATGTTTAAGAAAATTTTGGTTGCCAACCGGGGCGAGATTGCCCTGCGCATCCAGCGCGCCTGCCGTGAACTGGGCATCAAGGCGGTGATGGTGTATTCCGAGGCCGACCGTGACGCAAAGTACGTCAAGCTGGCCGATGAGGCCGTGTGCATCGGCCCCGCGCCTTCGCCGCTGAGCTACCTCAACATGCCGGCCATCATCTCGGCCGCCGAGGTGACCGACGCCGAGGCCATCCACCCCGGCTACGGCTTTCTCAGCGAGAACGCCGACTTTGCCGAGCGCGTGGAAAAGAGCGGTTTCACCTTCATCGGCCCCACGCCCGAGAACATCCGCACCATGGGTGACAAGGTCTCGGCCAAGCAGGCCATGATCAAGGCGGGCGTCCCCTGCGTGCCCGGCTCGGATGGCGAGCTGCCTGACGATCCCGTGCAGATCCGCCGCATCGCCAAGGCCGTGGGCTATCCGGTGATCATCAAGGCCGCAGGCGGCGGCGGTGGCCGTGGCATGCGCGTGGTGCATACCGAGGCGGCGCTGATCAATGCCGTGCAGATGACCAAGGCCGAGGCCGGTGCAGCCTTCGGCAATCCGGCCGTCTACATGGAAAAGTTCCTGCAGAACCCGCGCCATGTGGAAATCCAGATCCTGGCGGACAACCACCGCAACGCGGTCTACCTGGGCGAGCGCGACTGCTCCATGCAGCGCCGCCACCAGAAGGTCATCGAGGAAGCGCCGGCTCCGGGCATTCCGCGCCGCCTGGTCGAGAAGATCGGCGAGCGCTGCGCCGCTGCCTGCAAGAAGCTGGGCTACCGTGGCGCCGGCACCTTCGAGTTCCTCTTTGAAAACGGCGAGTTCTACTTCATCGAGATGAACACCCGCGTGCAGGTGGAGCATCCGGTGACCGAACTGATCACGGGCGTGGACATCGTGCGCACCCAGATCATGGTGGCCGCAGGCGAGAAGCTGCCCTTCACCCAGCGCCAGATCAATGCCCAGCTCAAGGGCCATGCGATCGAGTGCCGCGTGAATGCCGAGGATCCCTACAACTTCATGCCGTCGCCGGGCCGCATCACCATGTGGCATGCCCCCGGCGGCCCCGGCGTGCGCGTGGACTCGCACGTCTACAACAACTACTTCGTGCCGCCGAACTACGACTCCATGATCGGCAAGATCATCGTCCACGGCGACACGCGCGAGCAGGCGCTGGCGCGCATGCGCACGGCGCTGCTGGAGACCGTGGTCGAAGGCATCAAGACCAATATCCCGCTGCATCAGGATCTGATGGTGGACGCCAAGTTCATGGAAGGCGGCACCAACATCCATTACCTGGAAGAGTGGCTGGCGCACCGCAACGCCAACAAGCGTTGAGCAGGTCGCCCGATTGACCCTGCATGCTGGCCCCCGGCGACGGCGGCCAGCATTTTCATTTATTGCATAGAAAAGGATGGGCCCATGTTCGAGTTGAGCCTGCTGTGCCCGGAAGACCGGGTTGAGACCGTCAGCGATGCGCTGGATGCGCTGGACGCCCTGAGCGTATCGGTGGAGGATGCCGACGCGCAGACCGAGGCCGAGCAAGCCCTGTTCGGCGAGCCCGGCATGCCGCCGCCCAAGGACGGCTGGCAGCGCAGCCGCCTGGTGGCGCTGTTCCCCTCGCAGCAAGCGGCCGAAGAGGCGCGTGATCTGCTGCTGCCCCAGGACTTCTTCGAGGGCTGCAGCATCATCGCCGTCAAGCAGGTGCCGGAGCAGGACTGGGTGCGCCTGACGCAGTCGCAGTTCGCCCCGGTGGACATCACGCCCGAATTCTGGATTGTCCCCACCTGGCACGAGCTGCCGCCCGAGGCGCGCGTGAGCATCCGCCTGGACCCGGGCCTGGCCTTTGGCACGGGCACGCACCCGACCACACGCATGTGCCTGCGCTGGATCGCCCGCCAGCCGCAAGGCAGTCTTGGCCGCACGCTGGACTACGGCTGCGGCTCGGGCATCCTGGCCATTGGCGCAGCCAAGTTCGGTGCCACCGACATCGACGCGGTGGACATCGACCCGGCAGCCGTGGAGTCCACGCGCTACAACGCCGATGCCAACGCCGTGCAACTGAAGGCGGGCCTGCCCGATGCCGGCAACGGCGAATACCGCACCGTGCTGGCCAACATCCTGGCCACGCCGCTCAAGGTGCTGGCGCCGCTGCTGTGCGGCCGCGTGGCAGCGGGTGGAAGCCTGGTGCTGGCCGGTATCCTGGAGCGCCAGGCCGACGAGCTCAAGGAGGCCTATGCGCCGTACCTGGCGCTGGAAGTGGCCGACAGCGAAGATGGCTGGATCCTGATGACCGCGCGCCGCGCGGCCTGATTTCCGGCCCGAGTCCCCGCGCGGCCGCCGCCTTCGTGGCGCGGGCCGCGAGCAGCTGCCTACAATCGATCGCTGATGAGCCAAGTCACCCGCTGTCCTGCCTGTGGAACCCGCTTCAAAGTGGTGGCCGACCAGCTGCGAATTTCGCAGGGGTGGGTGCGCTGCGGCGTCTGCCATGAAGTGTTCGATGCCTCCGAAGACCTGCAGCCCCTGCCCACGGCACCTGTGAACGCGGCCGGCACCTCGGTGGCCGGCACTCCGGTGGCTGGCGGGGCATCGCACAACCCGGCCGAATTCGAGGACGATGACATCTGCGAATTCAGGGAATCCATGTGGCTGCCGACGGCGCCGAGCGGATTGCCGGGGCGGGGCGCATCGGGGTCTGCTGCACCTGCTGCACCTGTTGCACCCTCTGTACCTGCCACACCTGCGGCACCTGCGGTATCCACCGCAACCACGGCTGCGGCTGCCAGGGCCGAGCCTTCGCCGTCCATGCCGCCGGCCGAGGTGCCGGCTCCTGAGGCCCCGCCTTCGCCCCCTGTGACCGCGAAGGACCCCTCCGCCAGCGCCGCCGAAGAGTTGGGCAGCGCGCTGCCTGGAGCGTCGCTGGTGGACGAGATCCTGGCTGCGTCCCGGGCAGCGCCGAAGTCCCCGCCCGCTGCCCAGGCCGAGCAGGCCGTTGACGGCCTGCTCGGACCCGAGCCTGACACTGCGGCTCCTGTGCCCGCACCGGCAAAGGATGAGGAAGGCGCGCCGTTCACACGGCCCCATAAGCCATCCGACAAGTCATCTGACAAGCCATCCGACAAGTCGTCCGATGCGCCTGCGCCGTCCGTGCCAACCGGCCTGCTGCGGGAATCGGAGCCGCAGGCGCAGGCCTCCGTGCCTTCGCCGGAGTTCTCCCGCTGGCCGGACAGCGATGGCGAGGGCAGCGGTGAGGCTGCGGCCGCGCTGCCCGAGGCCGAGCCCGGCTTTGTGCGCCAGGCGCGGCGCAAGGCCTTCTGGCGCCGGCCTGCCGTGCGCGTGGCGCTTGTGATGGGCAGCCTGCTGGGCGTGGGCGCCTTGGCAGGCCAGGTCATGTGGGGCCAGCGCGATGCGCTGGCCGTGCAGCATCCTTCGCTGGCGCCTGCGCTGCAGGCCCTGTGCGCCATGGCGGGCTGCGAGCTGCAGCCGCGCCGCCAGATCGGCGACGTAGTGATCGGCAGTTCGGGCTTTCGGCAGTTGCCGCGCAGCGGCCAGTACCAGTGGAGCCTGAGCCTGGAGAACCGTTCCGACTTCCCCGTGGCCATGCCCGCTGTCGAACTCACGCTCACCGATGCCCAGGACAAGCTGCTGCTGCGGCGCGTGATCCGGCTTGACCAGTTCGGCGCGCCCGCGCAGATCGAGGGCCATGGCGAGTGGAGCGTGACGGCCCCGGTCGAAGTGCAAGGCCTGGAGGCGGCCGTGGCCGGCTATCGGGCCCTGGTTTTTTATCCCTGAATCCCCCTGACTTTCAAGAAAGCCGAGACACACCATGGCCGCTCTCATCTGCGGATCCCTTGCGTTCGACAACATCATGACCTTCGAGGGAAGGTTTGCCGACCAGATCCTGCCTGACCAGTTGCACATCCTCAATGTGTCCTTCCTGGTGCCCACGCTGCGCCGCGATTTCGGCGGCTGCGCCGGCAACATCGCCTACGCCCTGCGCTTGCTGGGCGGTGATGCCTGGCCCATGGCCATGGTGGGCAGCGACGGCGCCGACTATGTGCAGCGCCTCGACGAACTGGGCGTGCAGACCGCGCACATCGGCCAGCTGCAGGACACGCACACGGCCCAGTGCATGATCATGACGGACCGTGACAACAACCAGATCACGGCCTTCCACCCGGGCGCCATGATGCAGGCCCACGGCAACCGCATCACGCCAGAGCTCAAGGAGCAGGTGCGCGTGGGCATCATTGCGCCCGATGGCCGCCAGGCCATGCTCGAGCATGCCCAGCAGTTCAAGGCGGCCGGCATTCCCTTTGTGTTCGATCCAGGCCAGGGCCTGCCCATGTTCGATGGACAGGAGCTGCGCAGCTTCATCGAGCAGGCTGACTGGGTGGCCGTGAACGACTACGAGGCCCGCATGCTCAGCGAGCGCACGGGCTGGAGCCTGGAGCAGATTTCCGGGCAGGTGCAAGGCCTGGTGGTGACGCTGGGGGCAGAGGGCTGCGAGGTCTGGGTGCAAGGCGCCAAGACCCTGGTGGCGCCGGTGCAGCCCGCCGCCGTGGTCGATCCCACGGGATGTGGCGACGCATGGCGTGGCGCCATGCTGTTCGGCCTGGAGCGTGGCTGGGACCTGGTGCGTTGCGCCGAACTGGGCAACCGCCTGGGCGCGCTCAAGATTGCCAGCCGTGGCCCGCAGAACTACGTGCTGGACTTCGCCCAGCCCTGAAGCCGGGAACACCGGCCGGCGGCGCAGCCGCCGGCTTCACAATGAAAGATGGCCCCCACGCTTGCCTCGCTGCGCAAGGACCGCTGCCCCCGAGGGGGCACTTTTCATCTTGGGGCGGCCCGGCGATGAAAAAAGCCCGACTCCAAAGAGCCGGGCTTTTTGCTTTGAGACCGGAAAAGTCTCAGGGCTTGTTGCCTGTGGGGAAGGGCCATGCGGCTTGGGGAGCCAGGCGGGTTTGCGCGATGGGCGCGGGTGCGGCAGCGGGAGCTGCGGGCGCGGCAGCGGCGGGAGCTGCTGCGGCCTTCTTGGGAGCAGCGGCCTTCTTCGGGGCTGCAGCCTTCTTGGCGGGAGCGGCAGGAGCTGCTGCGGCCTTGGCGGGCGCTGCGGCAGGCTTGGCGGCTGCAGCGGGCTTCTTGGCAGCAGCAGGAGCGGCAGCCTTCTTGGCGGGAGCAGCGGCCTTCTTCGCGGCAGGTGCAGCAGCCTTTGTGGCAGCGGGAGCAGCGGCCTTCTTGGCAGCAGGAGCAGCAGCCTTCTTGGCAGGAGCAGCGGCCTTCTTTGCGGCAGGTGCAGCAGCCTTCTTGGCGGGAGCGGCGGCCTTCTTTGCGGCAGGAGCAGCAGCCTTCTTGGCGGGAGCGGCAGCCTTCTTTGCAGCAGGAGCAGCAGCCTTCTTGGCAGGAGCGGCGGCCTTCTTTGCAGCAGGAGCAGCAGCCTTCTTGGCGGGAGCGGCAGCCTTCTTTGCAGCAGGAGCAGCAGCCTTCTTGGCGGGAGCGGCAGCCTTCTTTGCAGCAGGAGCAGCAGCCTTCTTGGCAGGAGCGGCAGCCTTCTTCGCAGCAGGAGCAGCAGCCTTCTTGGCGGGAGCGGCAGCCTTCTTCGCAGCAGGAGCAGCAGCCTTCTTGGCAGGAGCGGCAGCCTTCTTCGCAGCAGGAGCAGCAGCCTTCTTGGCAGGAGCGGCAGCCTTCTTTGCAGCAGGTGCAGCGGCCTTCTTGGCAGCAGGAGCTGCAGCCTTCTTCACAGCAGGTGCAGCAGCCTTCTTGACGGGTGCTGCCTTGGCAGTGGCCGTGGTTTTCTTCACGGTTTCAGCCTTGGGAGCAGCCGCCTTTTTGGCAGTGGTCTTCTTGTCGGTGGGGGCCTTGGTGGAGGCCGTCTTCTTCGCAGTTGCCATCATCTTCTCCTTCGTTGATTTGCACAAAACACTTCGGGGTACGGGGCTCCGAAGCGATCCAAAGCGATGTGGAGTGACGCATCGCAATGAACACGGAGACGCCCCACGCCGCAACACCATCGGTATTGCAAAAGCGTGAAGCGCGTCATGGTTCGCATTGTGCCTGCAGAGAAGCGATTAATCCCAGGAAAGTGCGCCGCCGGTTTGATACTCGATGACGCGTGTCTCAAAGAAGTTACGTTCCTTCTTCAAATCGATCATCTCGCTCATCCAGGGGAACGGGTTTTCCTCGTTGGGGAACAGGGCCTCAAGGCCGATCTGCGTGGCGCGGCGGTTGGCGATGTAGCGCAGGTAGCCCTTGAACATCGATGCGTTCATTCCGAGCACGCCGCGCGGCATGGTGTCCTCTGCGTAGCGGTATTCCAGCTCGACGGCCTTGACGAAAAGCGCCGTGATTTCTTCCTTGAATTCGGGTGTCCACAGCTGTGGATTTTCGAGCTTGAGCTGGTTGATCAGGTCGATGCCGAAGTTGCAGTGCATGGACTCGTCGCGCAGGATGTATTGGTACTGCTCGGCGGCGCCGGTCATCTTGTTTTGGCGGCCCAGCGCAAGGATCTGCGTGAAGCCCACGTAGAAGAACAGGCCCTCCATCAGGCAGGCGAAAACGATCAGCGACTTGAGCAGGGTCTGGTCGGTTTCGAAGGTGCCGGTCTTGAAGGCGGGGTCCATGATCGCTTCGATGAAGGGGATCAGGAATTCGTCCTTGTCGCGGATGGAGGGGACTTCGAGATAGGCGTTGAAGATCTCGCCCTCATCCAGGCCCAGCGACTCCACGATGTACTGGTAGGCGTGGGTGTGGATGGCTTCCTCGAAGGCCTGGCGCAGCAGGAACTGGCGGCATTCGGGCGCCGTGATGTGGCGGTAGGTGCCCAGCACGATGTTGTTGGCGGCCAGCGAATCGGCCGTCACGAAGAAGCCCAGGTTGCGCTTGATGATGCGGCGCTCGTCCTCGGTCAGGCCGTTGGGGTCCTTCCACAGGGCGATGTCGCGGTTCATGTTCACTTCCTGCGGCATCCAGTGGTTGGCGCAGGTGGCCAGGTACTTTTCCCAGGCCCACTTGTACTTGAACGGCACCAGCTGATTGACGTCGGTCTTGGCATTGATGATGCGCTTGTCGGCGGCATTCACGCGCTTGTGTGTGGTGCTCGGCGCAGCCTCCGCGCCGCTGGGCGTGTTCGAGAGGGTGGCGTCGTCGTCAAAGGTCAGCATTGCAATTTTCTCCGGCATGCCCTGGGGCATATGTTCAGTTCATTCGGTGCGAAAGAGTCCTCTCTTTCTGCTCCGGTCAATGTAGGACCATGGGTGGCCTGGCGTGTTGAGCAGGCCCAAGGTCCATGGCGAAGATCCTGCGCATGGCGCTGGCTGGCGGGCAGGGCGCGGGGCCTGCGCCGTGGCGAGGCCCCGCGCTGCGCGGCTTACTGGCAGGCTTCGCAGCCGGGATCGTCGATGGCGCAGAACTTGATGTCCGTCGCCGGTGCCTGGGCGCGTGCGGCGGCTGCCGCGGCTTCCAGGGCGCTGGAGGTGTTCACGGCGGCAGGCTGTGCGGCGGCGGCCGAGGGCACGGCGTTGAGCACGCGGCTTTGCACCGTGGACTTCTCGATGTTGGTGGCGCTGGTGGTGCGCAGGTAGTAGGTGGTCTTCAGACCGCGCAGCCAGGCCAGCTTGTAGGTGTCGTCCAGCTTCTTGCCCGATGCACCGGCCATGTAGATGTTCAGGCTCTGGGCCTGGTCGATCCACTTCTGGCGGCGCGCAGCGGCCTCGACCAGCCAGGTGGGCTCGACCTCGAAGGCGGTGGCGTACAGGCTCTTGACGTCCTGGGGCACGCGGTCGATGGGGCGCAGCGAGCCGTCGAAGTGCTTGAGGTCCATGACCATCACGTCGTCCCACAGGCCCAGGCGCTTCAGGTCACGCACCAGGTACTGGTTGATGACGGTGAACTCGCCGGACAGGTTGGACTTGACCGACAGGTTGCCGAACGAGGGCTCGATGGAGGCATCGACGCCGACGATGTTGGAGATGGTCGCCGTGGGCGCGATGGCCACGCAGTTGGAGTTGCGCATGCCGTGCTGGCCGATCTTGGCGCGCAGGGCATCCCAGTCCAGGCGCGAGGAGCGGTCCACTTCCACATAGCCGCCGCGTGCCTTCTCCAGCAGGTTCAGCGTGTCCAGCGGCAGGATGCCCTGGTCCCACAGCGAGCCCTTGTAGCTGGAGTACTGGCCGCGTTCCTTGGCCAGTTCGGTGGAGGCCCAGTAGGCGTAGTAGCAGATGGCTTCCATCGACTGGTCGGCGAACTCGACGGCCGCGTCGCTGGCGTAGGCGATGCGCATTTCATAGAGCGCATCCTGGAAGCCCATCAGGCCCAGGCCCACGGGGCGGTGGCGCAGGTTGGAGTCCTTGGCCTTTTGCACGGCGTAGTAGTTGATGTCGATCACGTTGTCCAGCATGCGCATGGCCGTGGTGATGGTCTTGCGCAGCTTGCCGTGGTCGATGGCGCCATCGACGATGTGGCGCGCCAGGTTGACCGAGCCCAGGTTGCAGACGGCGGTCTCGGTGTCGCTGGTGTTCAGCGTGATCTCGGTGCACAGGTTGGACGAGTGCACCACGCCGGCGTGCTGTTGGGGCGAGCGCACGTTGCAGGGGTCCTTGAAGGTGACCCAGGGGTGGCCGGTCTCGAACAGCATGGACAGCATCTTGCGCCACAGGTCCATGGCCGGGATGCGCTTGAACAGCTTGAGTTCGCCGTTGTCGGCCTTGGTTTCGTAGGCCTTGTAGGCGTGCTCGAAGGCGGCGCCGAAGAGGTCGTGCAGGTCGCCGACATCGGAGGGCGAGAACAGGGTCCAGTGGCCCTTTTCCATGACGCGCTTCATGAACAGGTCGGGAATCCAGTTCGCCGTGTTCATGTCGTGCGTGCGGCGGCGGTCGTCGCCGGTGTTCTTGCGCAGTTCGAGGAATTCCTCGATGTCCAGGTGCCAGGTCTCCAGGTAGGTGCAGACGGCGCCCTTGCGCTTGCCGCCCTGGTTCACGGCCACGGCCGTGTCGTTGACCACCTTGAGGAAGGGCACCACGCCCTGCGACTCGCCGTTCGTGCCCTTGATGCGCGAACCCAGGGCGCGCACGCGCGTCCAGTCGTTGCCCAGGCCGCCGGCGAACTTGGACAGCAGGGCGTTTTCCTTGATGGACTCATAGATGCCGTCCAGATCGTCGGGCACCGTGGTCAGGTAGCAGGAAGACAGCTGCGAGCGCAGCGTGCCGCTGTTGAACAGCGTGGGCGTGCTGCTCATGAAGTCGAAGGACGACAGCAGCTCGTAGAACTCGATGGCGCGCGCATTGCGGTCCTCTTCCTGCAGCGCCAGGCCCATGGCCACGCGCATGAAGAAGGACTGGGGCAGCTCGATGCGCGTCTTGCGCACGTGCAGGAAGTAGCGGTCGTACAGGGTCTGCAGGCCCAGGTAGTCGAACTGCTCGTCGCGCTCGGCCTTGATGGCGGCAGCCAGGCGGGGCAGGTCGTAGTTCAGCAGCTCGGGGTTGAGCAGCTCGTTGTCCACGCCCTTGCGGATGAAGCCGGGGAAGTACTCTGCGTAGGCCGCCTGGATGTCGGCCGGGTGCACGTCACGGCCCATGACCTCGCGCACGATCGTGTGCAGCAGCAGGCGGGCGGTGACGTAGGTGTAGTCGGGGTCTTTCTCGATCAGCGTGCGGGCGGCCAGGATGGAGGCCTTGAAGACTTCTTCGATCGGCACGCCGTCGTACAGGTTGCGCAGCGTCTCGGCGACGATGGGGGCGGCCTGGATATCGGCGTTGAGGTTGCGGCACGACGCCTCGATCAGCGCCAGCAGGCGGGCCTGGTCCAGCGGCACGCGCTGGCCGTTGTCGGTCACATGCAGCACGGGCGCCGGTGCGGCGGCGGCAACCGCTGCGGCCTCGGCGGCCTTCTTCTGCTCGGCACGTTCCTGGTTGCGGCGGTCGCGGTACAGCACGTAGGCGCGTGCCACGTCGTGGTGGCCGCCGCGCATCAGGCCCAGTTCGACCTGGTCCTGCACATCTTCAATATGGAAGGTGCCGCCGCCCGGACGCGAGCGCAGCAGTGCGCGAACCACGGCCTGGGTCAGCTCGTCCACGGTCTCGCGCACGCTGGCGGAGGCCGCGCCCTGGGCACCGCGCACGGCCAGGAAGGCCTTGGTCAGCGCGACGGCGATCTTTTGCGGCGTGAAGGGCACCACATCGCCGCTGCGGCGGATGATCTGGTAGCCGTCCTGCACGGACAGGTGATGGGCGGAGGAAGGATTGGCAGCATCACCGTGCGCAGCGGGAGCCAAAGAATTCAGTGCTTCTTGCATGAGTTTCCTCAACGGGTGTTTGTGGATAGAACGGACGCGGACCTGCACTTGGGGCAGGCTTGCTGGGAGATGGAATCGGGGTCGGATGTACACACCGTTTTCACAGGGTGTGCACAGCTTGTGAACACTAGATATGGTGTCCAGCGTGCTTCTGGGCACTACCTGTAGTGTATCGCCGTCTCATGTACACGGGGTACTCACGGCCGGAAAACCGCTGTTTGCGCTGCGCCAAACGGGTGCGCAACCTACAAGCCAATAGCAGCAAAGGCCCGCTGCGCCGTGGCTTGCGGGCGATGGTCCGCCGCAAGCCGCTGCAGCCTTGGCCCTGCGCCGGTCGGACCGCTGAAAGCCCCATGGACAGTGGGGCTGCGACACATGCGTGAATTTGTAAAAAATGATCAGGCAGCCGCTGCGTGCGCCTGGCGCGCCACATCGGTTGCTTTCTGGATTGACAGACCCTTTGTCCTCTGCCTGTGGACAAGCGGGGTTTTGCGCAAGATCTGGCGGTGCCTGCGATGAGGGTGTGCGCTTACGTGGAGGGCTGGCCCGCGCCCGGCGGCAGCTGCCAGTTCGCCGTGGCTGGGTGGTGGGCCAGCAGCCCGCGCAGCCGGTGCCAGTCGAAGCCTGCGCCCGGATCGCATTTGCGGCCCGGCGCGATGTGCTCATGGCCTGCGAGATGGGCCACGGGGTAGCGGGCCGCGATGGCGTTGCACAGGGCATCGAGCGCCGCGTACTGGGCCGGCTCGAACCGCAGGCCCTCCAGGCCTTCGAGCTCTATGCCGATGGAGTCGTCGTTGCAGCGGTCGCGGCCCCGCCAGCAGGAAGCGCCTGCATGCCAGGCGCGCGCATCGCAGTCCACAAACTGCCAGACCTCGCCCTGGCGCGTGATGAAGAAATGCGCCGACACCTCCAGGCCGCGTATCCCCTGGTAGTAAGGATGGGCGTCCCAGTCGAGCTGGTTGGTGAACAGTTGCTGGACCGCACCCGTGCCGTACTCGCCGGGGGGCAGACTGATGGAGTGCACGACGACCAGATCGACCAGCGCCTGGGTCGGGCGCTCGCCAAAGTTGGGCGAGGGCAGGTGGCGGGCCTGCTGCAGCCAGCCGCCTTGCCAGGTCCAGGCCGGGGCCTGGGTGGCTTGCGCCTGCGGATCAGGCCTCGCCATGGCCGCCTCCGTCCGTCTCGGCGCTGGCATCGCCGGGCAGGGCGATGTTCAGCCGGTCGATGCGGTAGCGGATCTGGCGCAGGCTCAGGCCCAGGCGCGCGGCGGTGGCCGTGCGGTTGAAGCCGTTTTCCTGCAGCGCCTGCACCAGGATGCCGCGCTCGCGCTCGTCCAGCCAGGCCTGCAGGTCACGGGGCAGGTCGGCATCGGCTGGCTCTGGCGATAGCGGGCCGCCTAGCGGCAGGGGGCGCGAAGGCGAGAGCGAAGAAGAGGGCGAGGCGGATGCGGGTGGTGCGGGCGGTGCGGGCGGCGTGCCGCAGGGCAGCTGCATCTCGGGATCTATGCGCAGCGGCCCGTCCTCACCCAGCGTGATGGCGCGATGCAGCAGGTTCTCCAGTTCACGCACATTGCCGGGCAGGGGCAGGCGGGCGATCTGCTGCACTGAACGCTCGTCGATCTCGGGCATGGGCAGGCCGGATTCCTGCGACAGCCGTGCCAGCAGGGCGCGGCACAGGGCAGGCAGGTCTTCGCGGCGCTCGCGCAGCGGGGGCAGCAGTACCTCGATGACATTGAGGCGGTAGTACAGGTCCTGCCGGAAGCGCCCCTGCTGCACATCGGCAGCCAGATCGCGGTGGGTGGCGCTGACGATGCGTACATCGGCCGCTTCCTCCTGTGCGGAGCCCAGGGGGCGCACGCGGCGCTCCTGGATGGCGCGCAGCAGCTTGGCCTGCATGGCCAGGGGCAGGTCGCCGATCTCGTCCAGAAACAAGGTGCCGCCGCGCGCAGCCTGGAAGTAGCCGTCGCGGTCCTGGGTGGCGCCGGTATAGGAGCCCTTGCGCGCGCCGAAGAACTCGGCCTCCAGCAGGTTTTCGGGAATGGCGCCGCAGTTCACGGCCACCATGGGGCCATGGGCACGCTGGCTGCAGGCATGCAGCGCGCGGGCCACCAGCTCCTTGCCCGTGCCCGACTCGCCATGCACCAGCACCGGCGCCATGCCGCGGGCCACCTTGGCAATGCGCTGCTTGACGGCCTGCATGGCGGGCGACTCGCCGACCATGGCGTCCAGTGCGCCGCTGCCGTTGAGGACCGGACTGGCGGCGGGAGCGGCCGAAGGGTTGCGCGCCGGCATCACGCCCGGGGCCGGCACACCGCCCACGCCCTGGGCGGCCGAGGCCACGACCAGGCGGAACTGCTTGAGGTCCACGGGCTTGGTCAGGTAGTCGAAGGCGCCTGAGCGCAGGGCCTCGACGGCGTTCTCGGCGGAGCCGTAGGCCGTCATGACCACGCAGCGCTCGCGCCGCTGCTGGCTGCGCAGGTCCTGCAGCAGCTCCATGCCCATGCCGTCGGGCAGGCGCATGTCGGTGATGACCACGTCGAAGCGCTGGGTCTGCAGTTGCTCGCGCGCCTCGCCCACGCTGGCGGCGGTTTCCACGCGGTAGCCTTCGCGCAGAAGGGTCAGTTCATAGAGGGTGCGCAGATCCGGCTCGTCGTCCACGACAAGGATCGATGCGGCAGCGGGCAGGGAGTTCAAAGGCATCACACCACAATCTGATCAAACAGGGAGGCCGGCAGGGCCGAGGCCGGGCCGGCACGGAACACGATGCTGAAGGCATTGCCCTCGACAGGGCCGTGCGGCGTGGGCCGCGACAGCCTCTGGTAGCTGATGCTGGCATCGTAGCGCTGGCACAGCTCGCGGCAGATATACAGGCCCAGGCCGCTGGAGCGGCTTTCCGAAGAGAAGAAGGGCTCGAACAGATGGCGCTGCACCGTGGGCTCCAGCGCGGCGCCGTCGCTCCAGACCTGTAGCCAGATCTGGCCGCCGGCCGGCGCGCCGGTCAGCACCTGCAGCGTGTGTGGCTCGTGGGCGTTGCTGCGGTAGCGCCGGGCGTTGTCCAGCAGGTTCACCAGGATGCGGCGCAGATGCTCGCCATCGAACACCACGGTCTTGTCCCTGGCGTCGAGCAGGAGCTGGATGCTGTGCACTGGCTGGCCCTGGGCCTGCCATTCCTGGCAAACCTGGGCCACATGTTGGTCCAGGGCCAGCAGACCGGCATGCGCCTCGCCAATGTGCTGCTGGGCCCGGGCGATGTTGAGCACGTCCTCGACGATGCGTGCCAGGCGCTCGGCATTCTGGCCCACGATGCGGCACAGCTGCTGCTGGGCCGGGTCCTGCGCCAGATCCTCGGCCAGCAGGGCATTGGCCTGGGTGATGGCGGCCAGCGGATTGCGGATCTCATGGGCCACGGCGGCCGACATGCGGCCCATGGACGCCAGCTTTTCCGTGCGCAGCCGCGCCTCCATCTCGCGCAGATCATGCAAAAAGACCACGCACAGCTGCTGCAGCAGCGCGGGCTCGGCCGCGTCGGCGGCGTCGGATGGGGTGGCGACCTCGGTCAGCCAGGTGCGCAGGTGCAGGCCCGTCATGCCTTCCTGGCCGATGGACTGCAGATGGATGGCGGCCGAGATGGGCAGGTTCTGGGCAAAGCTCTGGGCCACGGCGTCCTGCAGCCGCTGCCAGCCGGAATGCTCCTTGAGGGCGAAGGGCAGGGCATGCGCGTCGGCCAGCCCCAGCAGGTGCAGCGCGGCCGGGTTGGCCTGCTGCACGCGGAACTGGGGATCGACCACCAGCACGCCTTCGCCCAGGTGGCGGATCACCAGGGCATTGACCTGTTCCTGCGTCTGGGCCTTGCGGCTGCTGTGCTGGGCCAGGTGGCGCTCGCGCCGCACGCGGCGTGCCAGTTCGTGCGTCAGATAGGCCACCGCGAAATAGCCTGCGCAGGCAAAGCTGGCCTGGTAGTAGGCCTGGGTGCTTTCTATGCGGCCAGCCACGTCCTGCCATGCCACCCAGCCCAGGGTCAGCAGCGTGACGCTGGCCGTGGTGGCCAGGGCCAGCGTCAGATTGCCCAGCACGGCCGAGATCAGGATGGGAATGGCCAGCAGGGCCGAGTAGTTCAGCGGTCCGGTCTGCAGCATCTGCAGCAGGCAGATGACCGCGATGTCCACGCCGATCACGGGCAGCCAGTGCACGCCGGCGCGGGGCGACGGCGGCTGCGCGCGTGCCGTCAGCCGCAGCAGCAGCGTCAGCCCCAGGTAGCCCAGGCAGACCAGCCAGACCAGGGAATTGCCGCCGGGCTGCACGCTGAGCAGCGCCAGCTGCAGCAGCAAAAGCGCAGTGGCGATGAGCACGCGGCCGGTCAGGAAGCCCTGCCATAGCCGGACAAAGGGGGCGTTGGCGTCGTGCGGCGACTGCGCCGCGGCCTCGTCGATGGTGGGTGGCTGGGGGGGGGCCGCGTCCTGCATGCTCAGCGCCGTTGCGCCAGGGTGCGGTGCTCTGCGCTGCAGTAGCTGCGGCCGGCCGCCTCGATGGCCTCGCTGCGCGGCAGGTGCAGGCCGCAGTGCGCGCATTCGACCATGTCCTGCGGTGCCGCCAGCGGCGCATTGGCCGGGTTGGCCGGATTGCGCGGCGCAGCGGCCTGGCGCCGCTCGCGGGCCTCGGCACGGCGCTGGCTGCGCCAGACGCCGACTGCAATGATGATGACGATCAGGACCAGCAGGTACTTCATGTGGTGCGCTCCAGCAGCACTTCCATGACGAAGCGCGATCCCGCATAGGCCAGCAGCAGCAGCAGGGCGCCTGCATAGAGCATGCGCACGGCGCTGCGGCCACGCCAGCCAAAGCGCGCACGGCCGATCAGCAGCACGGCAAAGGTCAGCCACGACAGCAGCGAGAACACAGACTTGTGGTTCCAGACCCAGGCCTTGCCATAGAGCTGTTCGCCGAACAGCCAGCCTGCGGCCAGCGTGGCCGTGAGCAGCACAAAGCCTGCGGACACGAAGCGGAAGGTCAGGCGCTCCAGCGTGAGAAGCGGCAGGCCGCTGTCATGGCCACCGCCGCCCAGCCGCATGTGCTGCTCGGCGCGTGTCATCAGCGAGGCGTGGACCACGGCGGCCGCGAACAGTCCGTAGGAGGCAATTCCCAGTGCCAGGTGCAGCGGCAGCCAGGGCGAGGCGTTGACATGCAGGGGCGTTCCCGGAAACAGCGCGGCCATGAGCACGGCGGCTGTGCCCAGCGCGGACAGCGCCAGCTGCGCGCGCATCTTGGGGAACAGCTGCTGCTCGACGCCATAGACGGTGAGCACCAGCCAGGCCGTCATGGACAGGGCCGGTGCAAAGCCGAAGTGAGGCTGCTCCCCGAGCAGGCCCCAGGCCAGGGCCAGGGCGTGGAGCACCCAGGCCAGGCGCAGGGCAATGCGGGCGCCGGCCTGGCTGATGCGTCGGGCGCCGGCGGCTGGCACGGCATAGGCCACGGCTGCGGCAAGCGCCAGCATCCAGCCCAGGGGCGATACGTTGGCGGAAATCAGGGGGACGGAGAGCATCTTTCAATGATAGCTGTGGCTTTCCCGCCGCCGGTTGTGCAGGCTCAGAATCCGGGTGCCATACCGTGGTTCGGCGCGCATTTTCAGGGCTCCGCGGCTGCCTCGATGCGATTGCGCCCCTGGGCCTTGGCCTGGTAGAGCAGGCCGTCCGCCTTCTGCAGCCAGGTTTCCAAAGGCGCGGCAGACGGCTGCCGCACGGTGAGTACGCCGCAGCTGACGGTGAGCTGCGGCGCCGTGGGAGAGGCGGCGTGGGCGATGGACAGGCGCAGCACTTCCTGGCGGAAATGCTCGGCCATGGCCGGGGCGTCGCTTTCGCCGGGGAGGATGAGCGCGAATTCCTCGCCGCCAAAGCGCGCTGCCAGGTCGTAGGGCCGGCGCGCATGGCGCTGCAGCGTGGCAGCCACGGCCTTGAGCGCCTCGTCCCCCTGCACATGGCCATAGCAGTCGTTGTATTGCTTGAAGTGGTCTATATCAATGAGAGCCAGGCCCACGGGCTCGCCCGTGCGCAGGCTGCGGCGGTAGGCGCGCTCCAGCACGTCGTCGAAGTGGCGCCGGTTGGCCAGGCCGGTCAGCCCGTCCACCATGGCCAGGCGCTCCAGGGCCTGGCGCTGCAGGGCCAGCCGTATCTGGTTGCGCACGCGCACCTCGACCACGGCGGGGCGTATGGGCTTGGAGACATAGTCGGCCGCGCCCAGGCGCAGGCCGTATTCCTCGGCCTCGGCATTGCTCTGTCCGGTGATGAAGATGACGGCGATATGGGCGGTGCGCTCCTGCGCGCGCAGCGCACCCAGCACCTCGTAGCCGTTCATGCCGGGCATGGCCAGGTCCAGAAGGATCAGCTGCAGGCGGTGGGCTTCGCGGTGGGCGACCACCAGGGCGCCAGGGCCATCCTTGGCCAGCAGCACTCGGTAGTGGGGGCTCAGCAGCTCGGCCAGCATGCTGCGGTTCAGCCGCTCGTCGTCCACGATGAGGACCGTGGGCAGCTCCGACCCGGTCAGGGCGTCAAGCATCTGCAGCTCCCTGTAGGGCCATCCGGTTCGCGGCCATGCTCCGCGCCAGCTGATCGAGCGCCTGCAGCGCCGCCTCGGTTTCCAGGGACTCGGTGCAGCGCTGGATGCGCTGCAGCACGGACGCATGGCGCCCGCTGACCAGGGGCCGCAGCCGTTCCAGTTCGGCCACGGCGGCATAGTCGCTGTCGGCAATCTGCAGCCGCAGCCGAGCCAGCGTGGATGAGACTTCCTCTGCGGTCATCGGCTGCCGCTGCCGCTGCCGCTGCTGCGGGGGCGCAGCGCTGGACACCGTGGCCAGGGGTGGCAAGGCCAACTGCCTGGACCGCACGGCGATTTCCGCCAGCAGGCCCTGCAGCCCATCGGCCAGCGCCTGGACCAGGGATGGCAGATCACCGCTGGGCCGGGCATTCCCGCCATTGCCGTCGCCTGACAGGCAGGCATGCGCGCCGGTCTCGGCCATGGCCGACCATTGCTCCAGCAGGTTCGCGCCCAGGTAGCCCAGGCTGCCCTTGAAGGTATGCGCCAACAACGCCACGGTTGCCCAGTTGCCGCTGCGCGCGGCGCTGCGCAGCTGTTGCGGCGCATCGGCAAAGTCCTGGGCAAAGCCTTCGATCGCATGCAGCATGCGCGGCGATTGGCTGGCAAGGCATTGCCGCAGCTGCACAGGATCCCAGGCCGGGGCAGGGGTTGGCGGCGTGGGCCGGGAGGGCGGGGCCGGCGCAGGCGCTGCCGTTGTCGGCGGGGCTGCGCGCAGGCAGCGCTGCAGCGTCTCGTACAGCAGCACATCGTCAACGGGTTTTGTCAGATGGGCATTCATGCCTGCGGCCTCGATCCGGGCGCGCTCCTCGACATAGGCCTGCGCAGTCAGCGCGATCACCGGAAGATGCCGCAGCGCGCTGCGCGTGCGCAGGGCGCGCGTGACACTGAGGCCGTCCATGCCGGGCATGTGCACGTCCATGAGCACGGCATCGAAAGGCTGACTGTCGAGCAGCTGCAGCGCCTGCAGACCGTCTTGCGCAGTCTGTACCGATATGCCGGCCTGCTCCAGCAGCTCGGTGGCCACCTCGCGGTTGAGCACGTTGTCATCCACCACCAGCACCCTGCGCCCAGGCAGGTCGGGGTAGCGCTGCTGTGGCGACGGGCCGGCCGCCGGGTCTTCGGGCTGGGTCGATTCCGGGTCCCGCAGCGCCTCCCGGATGCAGGACCTCAGTGCCGATGCGGTCAGGGGCTTGATCAGCAGGCCTCGCAGGCCCCGCAGGCCAAACTGCGCGGCACGCAGCTGCACTTCGTCGCGCCCGAAGGCCGTGACCATGAGCGCAGCCGGGGTCTTGACCAGGTCCTGTCGCTCGCGCATGCGGCGTGCCAGCTCCAGTCCGTCCATGCCGGGCATGCGCCAGTCCAGCAGGGCCAGGCCATAGGGGGATTCCTGGCGTGCGGCCTCTTGAAGCATGCGCAGCGCCTGCATGCCGTCCGCCGCCGTATCGCAGCGCATGCCCAGTCTGCGCACCATGGCGGCCAGCGCCTCGCGCGCGCTGGCGTTGTCGTCGACGATGAGAACGCCGGTGCTGCCCAGGTTGTCGTGGCCGTCCGGCAGCGCATCCGTGGCAAGCCGGACCTTGGCCGTGAAGCGGAAGTCGCTGCCCTGGCCGGGCTGGCTGCACACGCCGATCTCGCCGCCCATGAGCTGCACCAGCCTGTGGCAGATGGCCAGGCCCAGGCCGGTGCCGCCGTGGCGGCGCGTGGTCTGGATGTCGGCCTGGGTGAAGGGCTGGAACAGCCGCTCGGCCCGCGATGCATCCAGGCCTATGCCGGTGTCGCGCACGCTCACGCACAGGTGGTGCAGGGGCGCTGCCGTGGTGTCCGCATCGGCATCCGCAGGCGCGTCCACCGGTGGCGGCGCCAGATGCAGGGAGATCACCACCTCGCCATGCTCGGTGAACTTGATGGCGTTGCCGACCAGGTTGGTCAGCACCTGGCCCAGGCGCATTGGGTCGCCGCGCAAACGGGGCGGCAGCTGCGGGTCCAGCGCATAGACCACTTCCAACCCCTTTTCCTCTGCGCGCAGTGCCGTGGAGGCCGTCACGGTCTCCAGCACATCGTCAAGGGCGAAGTCCACTTCCTCCAGCGCCAGCATGCCCGCCTCTATCTTGGAGAAATCGAGGATGTCGTTGATCACGGCCAGCAGGGCGCTGGCCGAGCGCTCCACCTTCTCCAGGTAGCCGCGCTGGCGCGATGTCAGCGCGGTCTGCTGCACCAGGCGCGTCATGCCGATGACGGTATTCATGGGTGTGCGGATTTCGTGGCTCATGATGGCCAGGAAATCCGATTTGGCGCGTTCGGCCGCTTCGGCGGCTTCCTTGGCCTGATGCAGCGCCTGCTCGGCCTCGCGCTCGCGGGTGATGTCCAGCATGATGCCGTCCCAGACCATGCCCTCCTGACAGCGCCGGGGGGCCGAGCGGCAGCGCAGCCAGCGGATCTCTCCGTCGGGCTTGAGCACGCGAAAGCGGCAATCGAAGACCCGCAGCGTATCGATCGAGCGTTGCATCATCCCCTGGTAGAGCGGCAGGTCCTCGGGATGGATGGCATTCAGGTAGACCTGCCGATCGGCCATGATGGCGTGGGCCGGCACGCCGATCAGGTTCTCTATGCCGGCGCTGATGTAGCTGAGCCGCAGTTGCGTCAAGCCGCCTTCCAGGCGGTAGATGGCGCCGCTGGGCAGGTTGTCGGCCAGGGCTTCGAGGCGCATGCGTGCGTCCTCGCGTTCGGACAGGTCCTGCAGCGTGCCGCTGAGCGCGACGATGCGGCCTTGCTCGTCGCGCAGGGCCCGGCCCATGAGGCGGGCGGCGAACTGCCGGCCGTCCGGGCAGCACTGGACCACATCGAGGCTGTAGGACTGGCCGGTGCTGATGCACAGATCCACGGCAGCGGTGAGCCGGGCAAGATCCTGCGGCCCGAGCATGGCGCGCAGGGCATGGCGCTTCAGTGGCGGACCCTGGGGGTCCAGGCCGTTCATCACATACATCATCTCCGAAGCCTGAAAGTGCCCGGTGTCCAGTTCCCATGTCCAGCTGCCCAGGCGCGCCAGCTGTTCGGCCTGGCGCAGCACGTCGTAGCTTTTTTGCAGCTGGGACTCGGTCTGGCGCATGAGGGTGATGTCGCGCGCAATGCCCAGCACGCCCACGGTCCGGCCCTCGGCATCGCGATAGGGAATCTTGGTGGACTGGAAGATGCGGCGCTGCCCGTCGACCAGCAGATGATCGTCCATCACCACGGGCGCATCGCTGTCCAGCACCCGGCGGTCGCTGTCGGTGAAGCTGCTGTCGGAGAAAAGCTCCTGGTCGGTCTTGCCCACGATGTCTTCGGGCGCGCGTCCGGCAAAGCGGGCTGTGGCGGGGTTGGCGAAGGTGTAGCGGCCCTGCCGGTCCTTGGCGAAGACCAGGTCGGGCGTCTCGCGCATCACGGTCTCCAGCAGGCGCGTCGAGTCCTGCCACGGCCAGGTGCGGTTTTGCAGGTGCGGCTCAAGCTGCGCATTGGGCTGGCCGATCGGCTCGTCCTGGCCGGTGCGCTCGCCGAGGTCGTGCCAGGTAGTGAAGAAAAGCCGCCTGCCCGACAGTGACAGGCAATGGACATGGATCTCGGCGGGCAAGCTGCTGCCATCGCGGCGGGTCAGCCGGCCTCGCAGACGGGCCTGGCTGTCCACGACCATGTCCCGCCAGAAATCACGCGGCCGTCCATCCAGGTCCAGCCATACGTCCATGATGCCCAGCCCCAGCATGGCGGCCTTGTGATGGCCCAGGCTGGCGCAGGCCTGGGCATTGGCATCGAGCAGGCCGCCCTGCTCGTCAAACAGAAGAAAACCGTCGGGCACACGGTCCAGGAACTGGCGATACGGCGTATCAGGCATGAAGACTCCCAGGCGGTAGCAAGCCAGCATTGCGGAATGTGATAGCCATAAACTATGGAGACATTGCGCATGTTACTGCTGGCCAGTGCGTGCCGTGGGGCACGGAAGGCCGGTACTTACCCCGGCAGGGGCAGCGGGTAGAATCATCGGGATCTGCAGGGTCCGTGCCGCGACCCGGCCCCACTTGGCCACCTGGCCCCGGCTGGCTCGCTGCAGCACACCTTTTCCTTTCCGACGACTCCAGTTCCTCCCCGCTTATGGCCTCCGCTCTGACCGACAAACTTTCGCGACTCGTCAAGGAGATGCGCGGCCAGGCCCGCATCACCGAATCCAACGTGCAGGACATGCTGCGCGAAGTGCGCATGGCCCTGCTCGAGGCCGACGTGGCCCTGCCCGTGGTGCGCGACTTCGTTGCGCGCGTCAAGGAAAAGGCGCTGGGCCAGGAGGTGCTGGGCTCGCTGCAGCCGGGCCAGCTGCTGGTGTCCATCGTCAACAAGGAACTCGCCGCCACCATGGGCGAGGGCGTGGCCGACATCAACCTCAACGCCCAGCCGCCGGCCGTCATCCTGATGGCGGGCCTGCAGGGCGCCGGCAAGACCACGACCACGGCCAAGCTGGCCAAGCACCTGATCGAGCGGCGCAAGAAGAAGGTGCTCACCGTGTCGGGCGACGTGTACCGCCCCGCCGCCATCGAGCAGCTCAAGACCGTGACCGCCCAGGCCGGTGCCGAGTGGTTCCCCTCCACGCCCGACCAGAAACCCCACGACATCGCCGTGGCCGCGCTGGACTACGCCAAGCGCCACTTCTTTGACGTGCTGCTGGTCGATACGGCCGGCCGCCTGGCCATCGACGAGCTGCTGATGGCCGAGATCAAGGATCTGCACGCCACGCTCAAGCCGGTCGAGACCCTGTTCGTCGTCGATGCCATGCAGGGCCAGGATGCGATCAACACGGCCAAGGCCTTCAAGGAAGCGCTGCCCCTGACCGGCATCGTGCTGACCAAGCTCGACGGCGACTCGCGCGGTGGCGCGGCGCTGTCGGTGCGGCAGATCACGGGCGCCCCCATCAAGTTCGCCGGCGTGTCCGAGAAGATCGACGGCCTGGAGGTGTTCGACGCCGACCGCCACGCGCAGCGCGTGCTGGGCATGGGCGACATCGTGGCCCTGGTCGAGCAGGTCACCAAGGGCGTGGACATGGAGGCCGCGCAGAAGCTGGCCGAGAAGGTCAAGAGCGGCGACGGCTTCGACCTCAACGACTTCCTGGCCCAGATCCAGCAGATGAAGCAGATGGGCGGCCTGTCCAACCTCATGGACAAGCTGCCGGCCCAGCTCACGGCCAAGGCCGGCCAGGTGGACATGGACAAGGCCGAGCGCGAGATCCGCCGCAAGGAAGGCATCATCTGCTCCATGACCGCCAAGGAGCGCAAGAAGCCCGAGATCATCAAGGCCACGCGCAAGAAGCGCATTGCCGACGGCGCGGGCGTGCAGGTCCAGGAAGTCAACCGCCTGCTCAAGGAGTTCGAGCAGATGCAGGAGATGATGAAGAAGATGAAGGGCGGCGGCCTCATGAAGATGATGAAGCGCATGGGCGGCATGAAGGCCATGAAGGGAATGATGGGCGGTGGCGGCGGCATGCCCAAGCTCCCGTTCTGATGGGCACTGCCTGAGCCGCCGGGCCGCGCGCTCTTTGCCGCCAAGCCGCAGCGCAGCCTGCGGCTTTTCTTTTGGCCGCGAGGGCTTTGTGAGAACATGCAGCGCCATGAAGGCTGGTGTTTCGACTTCCCTTGCGGTGTCTCCGGTGACCGGCGTGCGGCTCTCGCGCCGTGACTGGGGTCTGCTGGCGGCCGCCGTGCTGCTGGCTGGCTGCTCTTCCGCACCACGCAAGGGCGCGGGCCCGGCGCCGGTGCCTTCGCCGCAGGCGCTCAATCTGGACGGCGAATTGCGCGAGGCGCTGCTGGCGCGCACCATGCTTGTGGTCAACACGCCCTATACCTATGGCGGCAATTCGCCCGAAGGCGGTTTCGACTGCAGCGGCCTGATCCAGTGGGCCGTGGGCGGCATCACCGAAAACCGCCTGCCGCGCACCACGGCGCAGTGGGCGCAGTTCAGCAATCCCGTGGGCAGCCGCAGCCTGCAGCGCGGCGACTTCGTGTTCTTCAACACCCTGGGCGCGCGCTATTCGCACATGGGCATCTTTGTGGGCAACGGCCAGTTCGTGCATGCACCGTCCAGCGGCGGCACGGTGCAGCGCGTGCGCATGGACAACACCTATTTCGCCAAGCGCTTCACCGAGGCGCGCAGCATCTTCGCCTGAACGCTGGCCGGGCGACGGGCTGATGATTCAATCAAGATTCCAGGGAAATCCAGGGTGTCGGAATGCGTAACAAGCTCGAATTCGCAATGCGCCTGCGCCAGGCCATCGAGGCTGCGGGACTGGAGCCCCGGCCCAGCGTGCTTCTGAAGCTGTTCAATTCCAGTTACTGGGGTCGGCCGATCTCCTTCCAGGCGGTCTCGCGCTGGCTGAACGGCGAGGCCGTTCCCGAGCAGGACAAGCTGGTGCTGCTGGCGGGTCTGCTCGAGGTCGAGCCCGACGTGTTGCGCTATGGCGAATCAGCCCAGCGGTCCCCGCCGTCCCTGCCGTCGCCGCTCGAATGCCAGGAGCCGGGCGTGGGCTATCTCGAACGCGAAACCTTCGATGCCTTTCTGAAGCTGCCCGCGCCTCAGCGCCAGGTGGTGCGGGAGGTGATCCTCACCTTCGCCAAGGTGCATGGCGAAGGCTGAGCACCGGGCAGGGCAGGCAGGGCAGGCGGCGCACCCACCTGGCGGCAGTCACCGGACGGCCTGCTGCTGCCAGGGCATGGCATGCCAGGGGTGGCGGGGGTCGGCCACCCACTGCTGCACTTGCTCGGGCGTCACGCTGCGCCCCAGCACGTCGGCGCGACCACGGGCCAGCCACTGGCTGCGGCCGCGTGCGTAGGCCAGGCCGAAGGCCTGCCAGCTGTCAAAGCAGTCCCGCGCGCGGCATGCGTTCAGGTGCAGGATCTGCTGGTGCAGGGACTCGTCCACCCAGCCCAGCAGCCAGGCGCAGCGCACATGGAAGGCCACGCGTGCGCAGGCAAAGGCCATGGCGGCATGGGGATCGTCACCGGCCTGCAGGCGCTGCAGGTCCAGCGTGAACCAGCGCTGGCGCAGGCCGTCGGGCAACTGGCGTGCGATCTGGGCATCGTCCAGGTCGGTGCGCAGGCCCAGGTGGTGCAGCACCATGGGGCGCAGCTGGGTGGTCAGGGCGGAGTCGGCGCCGTTGAGCTGCCGGTCCGCAAAGCCGCCCTGAATGGCGTGAAAGGCCATGGGATGGGCCAGGGCCAGGGCCCAGTCCAGTGCCGCGTCACCGCTGCGGTAGTTGCTGAAGTCACCGCGTTGGCGCGACGCACGCATGCGCCGCAGGCCGGCGCGCACTGCCCACCAGACCAATGCAGACAGCACAACAAGGGTGAAGGCGTTCATCGCGGATTTCCTGTCCTGCCCGGCGATCCCGCCCGGCGGCGCGCCAGCTCCAGCGACTGCTGCAGGGCCGCGCTGCGCGGCATGCGCTCGAAGGCGGGCACGGGCACGGTGTCGCGGCGTGCCACGACCAGCCATTGCATCAGGGGCGACCGGATGTCCAGCTGCTCCAGCAGCGCCGGGTGGGACTGCAGCAGCCACAGCTGCTCGGCCTCGGTGTGCAGCTCGCTGGCCGCGCACCAGGCAGCCGCGCTGCCCGTGGCCAGCAGCTGTGCCGGTCGGCGCACGATGCCCATGGCCAGGGCGTCCGCCGGCGCCTCGCCATCGGTATCGAGGTGATTGAGCAGGGCCAGCACATCGGCCAGGTAGCGCGCAATCGGCGGGCGGTTCTGCTTGCCCTTGATCTGGTCGATGCGCAGCCGCCCGTCGTCCCGCACCTGGGCGCTGACGGTGATGCGCGGCTGGGCCGTGCCCGTGCGGTAGCTGAACAGCCGCAGCCGGCCCTGCTCGCAGGCTTCGGCGTAGTGCTCGCCATAGCCGCCGCGCAGTGCGCCGCGCTCGCTGAACTGGCCCAGGCAGTGGCGCATCATCTGGCTTTCATAGGCCATTTCGGCGCGCAGGTCCGGGCTTTGGGCATCGAATTCGACGAAGACACCCAGCTGGCCACGCAGCAGCGGGCGCACGGCGCCGGGCCGGTGCTCGGCCCAGCCGCTGTCGCTTCTCCGGGCGAAGGCCAGGTGCTCCAGCGTCCAGCGCGCCAGCGCCTGCGGGCAGTTGATGCGCTGCAGCTTGCCTTCCAGCGCGGTGCCGCGCCGGGTGGACAGGAACTCCAGCAGCCGGCTCTCCAGCGCCAGCAGGGCTGCGCTGTCGGGCTCCACCCACCACAGCGGCGCGTTGCCGTCGGCCGCCGGCCTGTCCGGTGACAGCGGCTGGCGGGACGCATGTTCGCGCAGGCGCTCCAGCGCCCAGGCGGCAGGCTCGGCGCGGCGGTGCAGGCGCAGCAGCTCGGCCTGCGTGGACACGGGCTGCACGGCAGGCGGATCGGCGTCGAGGTTGCCGATCACATGGCGGTAGAAGTGGTTGGCCAGCCAGGCGGCGATCTCCTCGCTGTCGCCGCGTGCGGCGCTGCGCTCGCGGATGCGCTGCTTGATGGCCGGCGCATTGACCACGTCGCGCGGCCGATAGGCACTGGCGGCGTTGGCACCGGCGCCCGGGTTCACCACAGCTTCCACCAGGGCTTGCTGTCCGAGCGCAGCTTGAGGCAGCGCTTGAGGCCGTCCTTTGCCATCCTGTGCTCGGCCTCGCCGTCGTCGGGCGTGAGCTTGGCGATGGCCTCGCGGTGCAGGGCCACGGCCTGGTCGATGGGGCCGCAGCTTTCCATGGCGCAGGCCAGGCGGCGCAGCGTGTAGCACTCGCCCAGGGCGCGCACTTCGGGCAGCAGGGCGTCCAGGCGCGGGCGCACCAGTTCGCCATGGTTTTCGGAGAAGAAGTCGAGCAGGGACATCAGCGAGGCCAGGTAGTCGCGCCGCTGTTCGCGCTGGTCGTCCTCGTCCAGTTCCTCGAACCACTGGTCCAGGCGCTCCAGCCAGATGCCGATTTCGCCTGCGCGGCCCAGCTGGTAGAGCGCCAGCGCCGCGCTGGGGAAGTAGTCCGTGGGGCAGTGGCGGCTGTAGCCGTAGTCCTGGGTGAAGTGCCACAGCTGCTCGGCCGCCGTGACGATGCCGGGGCGGTCGTCACGGCGGATGGCGCACCACAGCAGGCCGTCGTGGTGTTCGGCAAAGGGGCTGCTGGACAGGCCCTTGTGGTGCAGGGCCGCCGCCTCGTCATAGCGCTGCTGCGAGCGGTACTTGATGGCCAGGTTGTTGCAGAGCATGGAGTAGACGTGCAGGTGTGCGTCCTTGTACCGGCCCTGGCCGGTGGCCCAGAAGGCTTCGAAGCGGGCCAGGCCCTCTTCGTAGTAACGCTGCACCAGCGGCTCGCGCGCCTCGTCGCCCGGCACCTGCCGGCCTTCGCCCATGAGGGAGGCCAGGTCGTCCTCGTCGTCCAGGGTCACGCCCGCCGCATAGCACCAGTGGGCGCCATGGCCCTGCGCAAAGGGGCGCTGCAGCGCCTGCGCGGCGGGCAGCACGGCGAAGCGCGCGGCCCAGAGCATGGGCAGCAGCTCGGAGTTGGCGTGCCGGGGCTGGTCGGACACGCCGCGCTCCAGCAGAGGCAGGGCCTGCTCCCATTGGCGGTCCTTGGCCAGGCGCCAGCCGTCGATCAGGTCCAGCAGAGGGTGGCCGGGCGCCTGGGTGCGCGCCAGGGCCAGGTAGTCGTCGGCGCTGCGCGGAGCAGCCGGGCTGTCTTCCAGGATCTCCTGCATGTCGGAATCCAGTCCCGCCCAGGCCAGGATCAGCGCCCAGGCCGGTGCATGGGCGGTGTCGCTGTCCACTCTGCGCAAGGCCAGTTCATAGCCCTGACGGGCCGATCCGGGGCGGCTGTGCAGCACGCTTTCCAGCGCCAGGTCCGCCGCATCGGCCAGGCGGCCCGCCTCTTCCAGCCACTGCAGCACCAGGCCGCTGAAGGCATCGTCGGAGTCATCCACCAGGCCGAAGCGGCCCAGCGCAGCCAGCTGCAGCGCGGCCTCGGGCTGGCCCATGGCATGGCAGGCCATGGCCTGCAGCCGGGCCGCATGGACCTTGCGGTGCGTGCGCACCGCCTGCGATGCGGCGGGGCTTTCGGTGCGGGCCAGGTGCTGCTCCGCCGCCATGAGCACGGCCGGAACGCTTTGCGGGGCCAGCGGCAGGACCTCGCGCGCAAGGTGCAGCCAGTCGTCGAAGTCCACGTTCTGCTCTGCATCGGCCTGGGTCAGCAGCGCCGTGGCGGCCTGCACCTGGCGCACGGTGGCGGGCACATCGCCGCGCAGACGGGCCAGCTCGGCCTTGCGCAGGCAGGCACGCGCGTCGCGGCGCGCGGGGGAGGCCTCGCCATCCGGGTCGCTGCGTTCGTGGCTGCGCTGCAGGTCCACGCCTTGCTCGGCCAGCTCCCAGGCCTGGGCTTCGCGGGCCAGGTAGTGCCAGCCGTTCCAGTAGCGGTAGGGCTCGCCGGTGTGCGGCAGCCGGCCCATGAGATCGGCAGCGGGCGCGAGCAGGGCCACGCCGCCTTCACGGTCAAAGCGCAGCCGGCTCTGGATGTCGCTGAGCGCCAGGCTGGCCGTGGCCAGCAGGTGGTTGTCGCCCTGCAAGGGCTGCAGCGTGGCAGCGCGGTGTTCGCGCAGCAGTGCGTTGGCGGTTTCGGGCCGTTCCAGGTCCAGCCAGAGATCGTGCAGACGCTCCAGCTCGCCCACCGTGGCCGGGGCGAAACGCTGCTGCGAGAGCAGCTCCATGACGGCCGCCTGGCGTTCGGCCGGGGCGATGGGGCTGGCATCATCCTCCTGCTGCAGCAGGTCGTGCGCCTGGTCCATGAAGGCATGCAGGGCTTCGCCCTCAAGGACGGCCTGGGCGTTGGCGGGCTGGGAGGTGTTCATGGAATCGATAGCAAGCAAGCGAAGCTGGAAAAGCCATGCAGGCCGACGGACCTCAGGGCGGCGACCCCGCGATGCTAGCGGCCCAGCCGGCACCATGCCAGAGTGGCCGGGCTGTTTTCACGTCCTGTTACATGCAAAAAAGCCCGGCATTGCCGGGCTTTGGTTACGCAGGAGATCGCTGGGCCGCCGGGGCCGGGTTGGGGTCAGTGGCGCACCACGACTTCGCCGCGCAGCGTGAAGGTGCGGGCCTCGGTGATCTTCACATCGATCATCTGGCCGATCAGGCGCTCGTTGCCCGGGAAGTTGACCACGCGGTTGCACTCGGTGCGGCCCATGAGTTCGCTGCCATCGCGCTTGGACAGGCCTTCCACCAGCAGGCGCTGCACCGTGCCCACGCGCTCGTCGCTGATGTCCTTGATGTTGTTGTTGATCACGGCCTGCAGCTCCTGCAGGCGGCGCAGCTTGACCTCGTGCGGCGTGTCGTCGTGCAGGTTGGCGGCCGGCGTGCCGGGGCGGGGGCTGAAGATGAAGCTGAAGCTGTTGTCGAAGCGCACGTCGTGGATGAGCTTCATCATCTTCTGGAAGTCTTCCTCCGTCTCGCCGGGGAAGCCCACGATGAAGTCGCTGCTCATGGCCATTTCGGGCCGGATGGCGCGCAGCTTGCGGATGGTGCTCTTGTACTCCATGGCCGTGTAGCCGCGCTTCATGGCCATGAGGATCTTGTCGCTGCCGTGCTGCACGGGCAGGTGCAGGTGGCTGACCAGCTTGGGCAGCCGAGCGTAGGCCTCGATCAGGCGCGGCGTGAACTCGTTGGGGTGGCTGGTGGTGTAGCGGATGCGCTCGATGCCGGGGATCTCGGACACGTACTCCAGCAGCAGGGCAAAGTCGGCGATCTCGGCCGTGTCACCCATCTTGCCCAGGTAGGCGTTGACGTTCTGGCCCAGCAGCGTGACTTCCTTCACGCCCTGGTCGGCCAGGCCGGCGACCTCGATGAGCACGTCCTCGAACGGGCGGCTGACTTCCTCGCCGCGCGTATAGGGCACGACGCAGTAGCTGCAGTACTTGGAGCAGCCTTCCATGATGGAGACGAAGGCCGAGGAGCCTTCCACGCGCGCGGGCGGCAGGTGGTCGAATTTCTCGATCTCGGGAAAGCTGATATCGACCTGGGGCTTGTGCTTGGCGGCGCGTGCATTGAGCAGCTCGGGCAGGCGGTGCAGGGTCTGCGGGCCGAAGACCACGTCCACATAGGGCGCGCGCTTGATGATTTCCTCGCCCTCCTGGCTGGCCACGCAGCCGCCCACGCCGATGAGCACGCCGCGTTCCTTCAGGTGCTTGTAGCGGCCCAGGTCGCTGAACACCTTCTCCTGCGCCTTCTCGCGCACCGAGCAGGTGTTGAACAGGATCAGGTCGGCCTGCTCCGGGTCATCGGTGGATTCGTAGCCCTGGGCTGCGCCCAGCACATCGGCCATCTTGTCCGAGTCGTACTCGTTCATCTGGCAGCCGAAGGTTTTGATAAAGACTTTCTTGGACATGGTGGGGTTCCGTCAGGCAGCCGCCGCACTGCAAGCGGCGGTCTGCAAAAAATGAAGGTGGCTCGGCCAGGGGGCGGCGTGCCCCATGGCCGGGCCGCTGCGCCCCGCAAGGCGCGGGCCGCGTCAGCCGTGTACGTGCTGTGCGCTTGCTGTGGTGTGCGCGGTGCTCAGTTGAAGATGCGCTGCAGCATCGACTTGGGCTTGTAGTGCTTGTCGGCCTCGGCTTTGGTCAGGATCCAGGCCTGGTGCAGCCACTGCGTCTGCGGCTCGATCACATAGCCCACCACGAGCTTGCTGCCCTGGTAATTGATGGCCTGCACCAGCGTGCGTTCAGGGCTGAACAGGCGAAAGCCCGGACTGGTGCGAATGGTCTTGCCGTCGATCTCCACCTCGGGGAACTGGGTCACGACCAGCTCGCCGAACTGGGCCTGCGGCGGAAAATTGCGCGTCTCGTTGGACGGCAGGCCCTGCGCGGCCACGCCCAGGCTGGCGCAGGCCAGGCCGGCGAGCAGGGCGCCGGCACACAGGCGGCGGACGGTAGAGAAATGGGGCTTGCAGCGGTTCATGGTGTACATCCAGGGGCTGAACCCGCGATTCTACGAACTTGCCGCCGCGCAGGCGCGGCACTCGGGCATTGGGTCAGGTGCGGCCCGGCGCATACAGCACCGCCTTGGGCGGGCGGCACAGGCCCCAGAAGCGCAGGCCGATCAGTTCGGCCATCTGCACGCCCATGGCCGTGGGCGCGGAGATGGTGGCCAGGGCGGCGATGCCGACCTTGGCGCATTTGCGCACCAGCTCATGGCTGCCCCGGCTGGAGAGCACGACAAAGCCGGCCTCGCCCAGGCGGCCCGTGCGGGAGAGGCGGCCGACCAGCTTGTCCAGCGCGTTGTGGCGGCCCACGTCTTCGAGCACATCCGTCAGTTGCCCGTCCAGCCCTGCCCAGCCTGCGGCATGCACGGCGCCGGCTTCGGCGTTGAGCAACTGCAGCGGCGGCAGTGCCGCGATGGCTGCGCAGACGGTGTCGGCATCGACACGGGCGATCCAGTCGTGCGCGGGCAGGGGGTCGAAGGACAGGTCCAGCGCCGCGAAGCTGTCCACGCCGCAGACACCGCAGCCCGTGCGCCCGCTCATGCTGCGGCGCCGGTCCTTGAGGCGGGCGAAGCAGCGCGAGGCCACGTCCAGCTGCACCTCGATGCCGTCCATGCCGGCCGGCAGGCCTGCGGCCTGTGCAGCCACGGTGCGCACCTCGATGCCGTAGCAGTCGGCAGCGCTGTCCAGAATGCCTTCGGTGAGCGCAAAGCCCAGCGCAAAGTCTTCCAGGTCCGAGGGCGTGCCCATCATCACGGCGTGAGAGATGCCATTGAACACCAGGGCGATGGGGACTTCGCTGGCCAGCACCTGCGGTTCGGCCTGGATGCTGACGGCGCCGCCTTCACCGAGCCGGTGGCGCGCCACCGCATGCGTGCGCAGTGCGGCAATGGCGGGCGGGGCGGCGCATGCAGCATCTGCTGCGCCGGGGCCTGCGTCTGGGGCGGGGACGGGTGCGGGGGCGTGTTCGGTGGTGGCGTTCATGGCGTGGGCCGCGCAGGCGGCTTCCGCATGATATCGGCGCCGCCGCGCGTGCTCAGTCCAGCAATGCCATGCCCTTGATCTGGGCGAAGACATGCATGCCCGGCGCAATGCCCAGCTGCCGGGCGGAATGCAGGGTGATGCGTGCCAGCAGGCGGGACGGGCCCAGTTGCAGCGAGACCATGACCTGGCCCGGGCCGTCCTCACGCAGCTCCTGCACGGTGGCCGGGAGGATGTTGAGGATGCTGCTGTCTTGCGGGTGCTGCAGGCTCAGGCTCACATCGCGTGCCTGCACGCGCAACTGCACGGTTTCGCCGACGGGGCGCGGGGAGGCCATGACAAGGCGCAGGCGCCCGCCATCGAAGGACAGCGTACTCAGGTGTGCATCGGGATCGTGCTGCTGGACCTGTGCGCTGACCATGGCCGCTGCCGTGTCGCCCATGCTCAGGGGCAGGTCCAGCCGTGCCAGCAGCTCGCTGGTGGCGCCGGCCGCGACGATGCCGCCTGCCTTGAGCAGCACCAGGTGCTGGGCCAGGCGAGCGACCTCGTCGATGGAGTGGCTGACGTAGAGGACGGGAATGTCGAGTTCGCGGCGCAGCTGGTCCAGGTAGGGCAGGACCTCGGCCTTGCGCTGGGCGTCCAGCGCGGCCAGGGGCTCGTCCATCAGCAGCACCCGCGGGCTGGTGGCCAGCGCCCGAGCAATGGCCACGCGCTGGCGCTCGCCGCCCGACAGGGTGGAGGGCATGCGGTCCATCAGGTGGCCTATGCCCAGCAGGGACACGGCCTGGTCCTGGGATACCTTGCGCCGCGCGGCCGGCGTGCGCCGCATGCCGTAGTCGATGTTGCGCCGCACGGTCAGGTGCGGGAACAGGCTGGCTTCCTGGAACACATAGCCCAGCGCACGGCGGTGCGTGGGCAGCCATTGGCTGGCCGCATCGTCCTGCCAGACCTCGCCGTTGACGGCGACGCGGCCGCGCGCGCGCTCCAGTCCTGCCAGGGCGCGCAGGCAGGTGGTCTTGCCGCAGCCCGAGGGGCCGAACAGGGCGGTGACGCCGCGCCCGGGCAACTGCAGCTGCACGTCAAGGCGGAAGTCGGCACGTTCCAGCGCCAGGTTTGCGATGATTTCCGAGGAGGGATGGGGGTGCGCGACGTCGGACATCAGGGAGGGAGAGAAGGCGGTCATCATGCGCGGCGCTCCTCACGCGGCTGCAACAGGTGCAGGGCCAGAAGAACCAGGAAGGAGAACACCACCATGCCACCCGCCAGCCAGTGGGCGTGGGCGTACTCCATGGCCTCCACATGGTCGTAGATCTGTACCGAGACCACGCGCGTCACGCCGGGAATATTGCCGCCCAGCATCAGCACCACGCCGAACTCGCCCACGGTGTGCGCAAAGGTCAGCACGGCCGCCGTGATGAAGCCCGGGCGCGCCAGCGGCAGCGCCACGGTGAAGAAGCGGTCCAGCGGCCCCGCGCCCAGGCTGGCCGCAGCCTCCATGGGCCGCGTGCCCAGGGATTCGAAGGCGCGCTGCAGCGGCTGCACCGTGAACGGCATGGAATAGACCAGCGAACCGATGACCAGGCCCGGAAAAGTGAAGGGCAGGGTGCTCAGCCCCAGCGCCTGCGTCAGCTGCCCCACGGGGCCGTTGGGACCCATGGTCACCAGCAGGTAAAAACCGATCACCGTGGGCGGAAGCACCAGGGGCAGCGCCACCACGGCGCCAATCGGGCCGCGCCAGCGCGAGCGCGTATGCGCCAGCCACCAGGCCAGCGGCGTGCACAGCGTCAGCAGCAGCACCGTGGTCACGCTGGCAAGTTTCAGCGTCAGCCGTATGGCGGCGTAGTCGTCGGCGGTAAGAATCATGCGGGAAGAATTCAGTGGTTCGCAGCGCTGTTGGATCTCACTCAACGCACGAAACCGGCGCGGCCCGGCTCAGCGACGCTGAGCACGGGCCCGTGCCGGCCGACCCCTCCCCAGGAGAGAGGGAAGGCGCGCAAGCGCGCCTCAACAGGTGTCAGAAGCTATAGCCGTAGGAGCGGATGATGGCACGGGCCTTGTCGGCGCGCAGGTACTTCATCAGCTCGGCGGCGGCTTCGTTGTCCTTGCCGCTGTTGAGCACGATGGCGTCCTGGCGGATGGGCTCGTGCATGGAGCCGGGCACCTGCCAGGCCGAGCCTTCGCGCAGCTTGCCGTTTTCCATCACCTGCGACAGGGCCACAAAGCCCAGCTGGGCATTGCCCGTGGCCGCGAACTGGTAGGTCTGGGCAATGTTCTCGCCCATGACGATGCGCGGCTGCACCTGGGCCGTGATGCCCAGCTTGTTCAGTACTTCCATGGCTGCCGTGCCGTAGGGCGCCAGCTTGGGATTGGCCACGGCGATGTGCTTGTAGTCGCCGGTCTTGAGGACCTCGCCCTTGTCGTCCACATAGCCGGCCTTGGGGCTCCACAGCACCAGCTGGCCGATGGCGTAGGTGAAGCGCGAATCGGGCAGGCCGCGGCCTTCCTTGGCGATCTTCTCGGGCGTGGTGTCGTCGGCGGCCAGCAGGATCTGGAAGGGCGCGCCGTTGACGATCTGCGCATAGAACTTGCCCGTGGCGCCGAAGGACAGCAGGGCCTTGTGGCCGGTGTCCTTCTCGAACTCGGCGGCGATCTTCTGCATGGGCGCCGTGAAGTTGGCGGCGACGGCCACCGACACTTCGGCGGCCTGCGCGGCGGCCCAGCCGAACAGGGCAAGGGCGGCGAAGGCGGTGGCACGCAGGGGCTGGTTCACGTTCATGGGTCTCTCGCTATTCCGTTGGTGAATAGCGCAGTGTAACGACCTGAAAATGCGCATACAGGGTGCAGGCGTTTTGCTTGGCGGGAAATAACGCTTGGCGGGCATGATGCTGCGCATGACAGCCGCAACCCCCGCTTCTCCCTCAGACCTGGTGCCCGCGCTGGGCCATGACCTGGCCGACCGGCGCATCGCCATCCTGCGGCATATCGCGGCAGGGCATTCGATTTCCCAGGCCGCGCGCGAGGCGGGTGTCAGCTACAAGGCGGCCTGGCAGGCGCTGGATGTGCTGACCAATCTGGCGGGCCGTGCCCTGGTGGAGCGCTCGGTGGGTGGCGCCGGCGGTGGTGGCGCGCGCATCACCGAGGCCGGGCAGTCCCTGCTGGCCATGGCCGATGCGCTGGAGCAGGCGCGCGCGCAGGTGCTGCAGCGCTTTGGGGGGCCCGCCGGCGTTTCTTCGGCGGCTCCCGGGCTGGGGCTGGGCCTGCGCACCAGCATGCGCAATCTGTGGCCTTGCCGGGTTGGTTCCCTGCAGGCGCAGGGCGCCCAGGTCCGCGTCTGGCTGCTGCCCGACGGCGGCGGGGATGCATCAGGCATTGCCGCACGCATCACCGAAGAAAGCGCCCAGTTGCTGGGCCTGGCGCCGGGCCTGCCCCTGATGGCGCTGTGCAAGGCCGCAGCCGTGCAGGTGCTGCCTTCGGCGCCACGCTCCGATGTGCATGCCCAGGCCAATGCCTGGCCCGCCCAGGTGCAGCGCGTGGCCCGGGCCGACAGGGCGGGGCCGCGTGAAGTGGTGGCACAACTGCCCTGGGGCGGTAGCGGCGTGGGTTACGCGGCCGAGCCGGCCGAGGGCGAGTCCTGGACCTTGCGCGCAGGGCGCAAGGTCTGGCTGACGGTGCCGGAGTCCGCCGTGGTGCTGGCCGTGGCTGATTGAGCGGGTGGGGCGGATGGAGTGTTGAAGGAGCAGCAGCGCGTTGCGCATGCGCAGCAGTGGCTGCAGATTCGGACGGGTCTGATGGCGCATTCAGGGCGGTATACGAAGAATTGCGCCGCTGTGAAACCTGCGCGCTCTGGCGGCGCGGGCTTTTCTGACGACCGAATCATCGAAACCTCCCTGGCCCTCCATGAGCATCCTGAAATTGCGCAGGCAAGAGAAAGTGGCGGTCTACACCGCCCTGCTGTGTTCCTTCATCGCGGCGTTCATCTTCTTCGCGTCCGAAGGTGTTGCTGACAGTTTTCGGCAGCGGCTGGATGCGCTGGCCATCTGCGCCGTCATCGGTGCGCTGGTGACCTGGTTCAATCACTGGTGGTTCCGGGTCTGGGGCTGGCATCTGGTGCCTGTGACCCTGCTGCTGTTTTATGCCGGCACGCTGGCCGCAGGGTGGCTGTTTGGCGGATGAAGGCGGTGAAAGCGGTGGTGTGGGAACCTGCTGCCACGCTTTGCATCGAAGATCCTTTTCGACTGCCTCACCAGGCCATCCACGGCCTTGCCCCTGCCATGAAGACCACCCTGTCCGCCGCCCTGATCTGCCTGCTCCTGTCCACCCCGGCCATGTCCCGTCCGCTGGACCCGGCTCCTCTGGATGCCTCGCAGTTCAACCTGGGGCTGGTCGGGTTCGCGGGCGAGATCTCGCCTGCGGAGCGGCACCTGGAGGCCATGCTCAGGCGGCCCGAGGCCAATGCCGTCCTGCTGTCGGTGATCGACGATCCGCGCCGATCTCCCGTGGCCAAGCTCTATGCGTTGTGCGGGCTCAAGCGCATGGGCAGCGGCGGCTACGAGGCTGCGCTGGTCAAGCTGCGCGGCTTTGAGGGCCAGGTCTCCGTGATGCTGGGAGACCAGATGTTCCAGGAAGACATCCGAGAGGCGGCAGACCGCATCGAAAACCTGGAGTGCAGCGAAGGCGGCTGAGCCTGGGCACGCCGGTTGCCGGACAAAAAAAGAGCTGCCATCGACAGCTCTTTGCATTGTGGGGCATCGTTCCGAGCCGGAGGATCTGAGCCGCTCAGGACAGCTCGCGCCCCTTGAGTTCGGGGATCAGGAAGGCCGTGGCCAGCATGTCCAGCACATAGATGGCCGCCAGCAGGGCGATCGCCACCTGGAACGAATAGCTCATGGCCAGCGCACCGATCACCACCGGGCCCAGTCCGCCCACGGCGCGGCCGATGTTGAACAGCACGTTCTGCGCGGTGGCGCGCGCCTCGGTGGGGTAGGCCTCGCTCATCACGGCGCCGTAGCCGCCCATCATGCCGTTGACGAACAGGCCCATGAGGGCGCCTGCCCAGAGCATGGCCGTGGGGTCGGACAGCTGCGAATAGAGCACGACCATGATGACCGAGCCCAGCTGGAAGATCAGGAAGCTGGGCTTGCGGCCGATGCGGTCGGCCAGCTGGCCGAAGACCCAGATGCCGACCATCATTCCCACCACGGTCACGGCAGTCCATATCGAGGACTTGGTCAGGCTGAAGCCCAGTTGCTTGGACAGGAAGCTGGGCATCCAGATCATGATGCCGTAGTAGCCGAAGTTCTGGACTGAGGTCAGCACGATCACGCCCAGGCTGACCTTGGTCGTGGCGCGGTCCTTCACCAGCAGCTTCAGGCTTTGCAGCACCGGCACGCGGGCCGAGGGCGTGGCGGACTGCTGGCGCTTCACGAAGACTTCGGGCTCGTGCAGCTTGTTGCGGATCACCCAGGCCACCACGGCCGGTATCACGCCCACCAGGAACATGCCGCGCCAGCCGATGAGGGGCAGCAGCAGCGGCGTCAGCAGCGCCGCACCCAGCACGCCCATTTGCCAGCCCAGGGCCACGTAGGACGAGACGCGAGCGCGGTGGCGTGCGGGCCAGGCCTCGGCGGCCAGTGCCATGCCGATGCCGAACTCGCCGCCCAGGCCGATGCCCGCAATCGTGCGGTAGGCCAGCAGGTCCCAGTAGCCCTGCGCGAATGCGCACAGGCCCGTGAAGACTGCGAACAGCATGATGGTCCAGGTCAGCACGCGGATGCGCCCGTAGCGGTCGCTGAGCAGGCCGAAGAAGATGCCGCCGAACACGGCACCGATCAGCGTCCAGGTCACCAGCGAACCGGCCTGGCCCGGCGTGAGGTGCAGGTCGGCCGAGATGGCCGACAGCATGAAGCCCAGGATCAGCAGGTCGAAGCCGTCCATGGCATAGCCGACGGCCGAGCCGGCCAGGGCCTTCCAGCTGTAGCCATTGACCTGGGTGGCATGTGTGCCGACATGCGTGTCTGTGCTGGCGCCGGCAGCAGTGGCTGCGAGCGCCCCGGAGGAAGTGGTGGTCACGTGAAAATCCTTGAAAGCCAGGACGGCGCGCGCTCTCGCTGGGGTGCGGCACCACGCAAAACGCCTGCGCCGCCGGCTGGGCCGGCGTGCGGGCACGCTGCGCGTGTGCGGCATCCTGGAGTGGCGATGGGCACGGGAAATCCTGGTGGGAAAACAAGCTGGGCGGCCGGCATGCCGGAGCATGGCAGGGGCTGCGCGCAAAAGACAGAGCGCAAGGTGCAGCGCCAAAAGACCGCTTCTGCAAAAAGCGAAAGCCCTGAAATCGGCTGGGCGATCAGGGCTTGGAGGCAGTGGGCAGGCCCTGCGAGGAGAGGGCGGCCCATGCGAGCGGGCGCAATGGTAAGGCAAGTCGCCAGCCAAGGCAAGCTGCGGGGCTTATGCCAGGGCGCTGGGTCTTTGGCCGGGGCGCCAAGGGTGCTCGTGCTAGGCTGGCGCCCGCTGCGGCCATTGCGCCGCTGGCGCGCCCCATTTCTGCCCGGGTCCGTCTATGACCTTGCGGTGCAGTGCGGCGATATCTCGCAGGTTTTGCCAATAAAAACAATTCTCATTACAGTTTGGCATTCCGAGTTCTCCAACCTCCGATCCTTTCTGCCATGCATCCCATCCTGATTGCAGCCGCCCTGGCCCTGGGCGCGGCCGCCCCGATGAGCCAGGCCGCAGCCGCCGGCACCGTTCAACAGCCCGTGAAGAAGAGCCTCTCCGTTGCGGAGGTGGTCAAGCATTACGGCACCCTGGTGCACGCCAATTACTCGGACTCCATCAGCTCCGCCAAGACCATGCAGAAAGCCATTGCGGCCTTTCTGGCGGCGCCCAGCGAGCAGGGCCTGAACCAGGCACGCAAGGCCTGGCTGGATGCCCGGGAGTACTACGGCCAGACCGAGGCCTTCCGCTTCTACGCCGGTCCCATCGACAACGATGAAGGACCCGAAGGCCAGATCAACGCCTGGCCCATGGACGAGTCCTATGTGGACTATGTGGAAGGCAATCCCAACGCCGGCATCATCAACAACCGCAAGGAAGCCATCACCAAGAAGCGCCTGGCCGAGCTCAACGAGCATGACGGCGAGGAGAATGTTTCCACCGGCTGGCACGCCATCGAGTTCATGCTCTGGGGCCAGGACCTGAACGACAAGGGGCCCGGCGCGCGTCCGTACACCGACTTCGTCGATGGCAAGAAGTCCAATGCCGACCGCCGCCGCGAGTACCTGAAGGTGGTGACCGCGCTGCTGATCGAGGACCTGCAGTCCGTGGCCGACCAGTGGAAGCCCGGCTCGCCCAAGAACTTCCGCGCCCAGTTCGAGAAAAAGCCCGACGATGCGCTGCGCCGCATCTTCGTGGGCCTGGGTTCGCTGTCGCGCGGCGAGCTGGCCGGCGAGCGCCTGGAGGTGGCCCTGGCCAGCCGCGACCAGGAAGACGAGCACTCCTGCTTCTCGGACAACACGCATCGCGATGCCGTGACCAATGCCCAGGGCATCCTCAACGTCTGGCAGGGCAGCTACAAGCGCCTGGATGGCAGCGAGCTGCAAGGCCCGGGCATCAAGGACTGGGTGGCCTCCAAGGACAGCGCGCTGGCCGACAGGACCACGCGCCAGATCATGCAGTCGGTGCAGGCGGCCCAGGCCATTCCCGCGCCGTTCGACCAGGCCATCCAGGGCGCACGCGACTCGGCCTCGCGCGCCAAGATCCAGGCCACCATCGACAGCCTGGTCCAGCAGAGCAAGGACCTGGTGGAGGCGGCCAATGCCGTCGGCATCACCCAGCTCAACCTGGTGGACCCCAAGGCCAACTAAAAGAACATCCACGCCAGCGTCCATCCATTCCTGCGCCCATGTGCCAAGGCCGCCGCCCCCGAAAGGGTTCGGCGGCCCTGGCTTTTCCAGGGACGTCCCCACCCATGAATCTCTCCCCCCGCTGCTGGTCGCTGCCTCCCTGGTCCTGATGGGCTGCTCGGCCCAACAGCAGGACACGGTGGCTGCCGCGCCAGCGCGCGCGCCAGCACCGCAGCCTGCTCCCGATCCAGCTCCCGATCCAGCTCTTTTGTTCGCGGCACCCGGCGAGCCCCTGCCCCCGGGCGGCCAGACCACGGTCCACGCCACGGGCCGCAACGCCTTCTCGCTGCCCGCCGCCAACCTGGAGGATGCAGAGCGCACGCGCTTCGTCATCGGCAACTCCTTCTTCAAGCGCAACTGGGTGCAGGCCCCGGCCTCCACCACGGCGCGCGATGGCCTGGGCCCGCACTTCCTGGCGCGCTCCTGCGGCGGCTGCCATGTGCAGGACGGCCGCGCCCAGCCGCCCGACTTCCACAACCCGCTCAAGCCCCAGCCCTTCGCGGGCCTGCTCATGCGGCTGTCCATTCCGGGCGAAGGCCCGCACGGCAGCCCGGTGCCGGACCCGGTCTATGGCGACCAGTTCAACACCGAGGGCGTGCTGGGCGTCAAGGGCGAGGGCCAGCTGCGCATCCGCTATGAACAGGTGCATGGCCGCTTTGCCGACGGCACGGCCTACACGCTGGAAAAGCCGGTCTACGAGCTGGCTGCGCTCAACTACGGCCCCCTGGCCGCCAACCTGATGACCAGCCCGCGCATTGCGCCCCAGGTCATCGGCCTGGGCCTGCTGGAGCACATCCCGGAGTCCGAGATCCTGGCCAACGCTGCCGCCCAGGCGGCCCTGGGCGGCCCCATCAAGGGTCAGCCCAACTATGTCTGGGATGCCTACGGCGAACGCATGATGCTGGGCCGCTTCGGCTGGAAGGCCAACGTGGCCTCCATTGCCCACCAGACGGCTTCGGCCTTCCTGGGCGATATCGGCATCACATCGAAGCGTTTCCCGCACCAGGCCTGCACGCCCGCACAAAAGGACTGCTTGGCCGCGCCCGACGGCAACGGCGCCGAGGGCGTGGAGATCGAGGACCGCGTGCTGGACGACGTGATCTTCTACCAGGCCACGCTGGCGCCGCCTGCACGGCGCAACGCCAGCGACCCGGCCGTGCGCCGTGGCGAGGCACTGTTCCACCAGGCCCAGTGTGCGCAGTGCCACCGGCCCTCGTACAAGACGGGCGGGGAGCTGTTTCCCGCGCTGTCGCCGGCACTCAGCAGCAAGGGGTTGTCGGGCCAGACCATTGCGCCCTACACCGACCTGCTGCTGCACGACATGGGCGATGCGCTGGCCGATGGCCGGCCCGACTTCAAGGCCTCAGGCCGCCAGTGGCGCACGCCGCCGCTGTGGGGCATAGGCCTGCTGCCCGATGTCAACAACCACCAGCGCCTGCTGCACGACGGCCGTGCGCGCGGCGTGCTGGAAGCCATCCTCTGGCACGGCGGCGAGGCCGAAGCCGCGCGCGAACAGGTGCGCCAGTTCAGCGCCGAAGACCGTGAAGCCCTGGTCAAATTTGTGGAGTCCCTCTGATGCAAGACATGCGCATGACCCCTCGCCAAATCCTTTGTGCCGCCGTGCTGGCGCTGCTGGCCGCCGCCCCGGTCCATGCCCAGGAAGTGGATGCCAACATGGCCATTCCCTTCTACAACACGGCCCACGCCGTGCAGGGGCTGTACGGCCAATGGTTCTCGCCCCAGGCCAAGGCCGCGCAGGCATCCGCCCAGGCGCTGAGCCAGGCGCTGCGCGCACACTGCGCGGCACCTGCGGCACCTGCGGGGGCGGCTGCCGCCACGCTGCAGACGGCGCGCCAGGCCTATGTGCAATCGTCGCGGCAGTGGAGCAGCCTCTCTGCCGTGGCCCTGGGGCCGCTGGTGGAGCGCCGCTCGGCACGTCTGGTGGACTTCCGCCCCATGCGCCCGGCCCTGCTCAAGAAGGCCATACAGTCGGCCCCCGCCGATCTGGCTGCCATGGAGCGCATCGGCGCACCCGCCAAGGGATACCCGGCGCTCGAGAACCTGCTGTGGACCCAGCCCGTGGAGCCGCAGACGCCGGCCTGCGCCTATGCCACCCTGGTGGCCGAGGAAATCGGCGCCGAGATGGGCATCCTCAGCAACGGCTTTGCCAAGCTCGCGGCCCAGGATTGGTCCGAGGATGGCGATGCCACCACCGAAGCCATGGCCGAGTTCATCAACCAGTGGGTGGGCGGCCTGGAGCGCCTGCGCTGGGCGGACATGGAAAAGCCTTTGCGCAGTGCGGGCAGCAAGCCCCCCGCCTGGGAGCACCTGGCCAGCGGCAGCACCGTTGAGATCTGGCGCGCGCACTGGCAGGGCCTGCGCACGCTGGCCGTGAGCGTGGACCGCAAGGTGCCCCAGCCCGGCGTGGACATCGTGCCCATCGAGTCCTACCTGCGCGGCCGTGGCCTCAACCCGCTGGCCGACCGCTGGCTCAAGGCCGTCAACGAAGCCGATGCCGGCATGCGCGCTCTGACCGAGCCGAGCGCCAAGGCCGTCGATGCCGCGACCAAGCCACTGTCGCGCCTCAAGCGCCTCATGGAAGGCGAGGTGGCGCCTGCGCTGGAAGTCAACATCGGGTTCTCGGATGCCGACGGGGATTGAGCAGGCGCTGAATCGCCGCCGCTGGCTGCAGGGCATGGGGCTGCTGGCTGCCATGCCGCTGGCAACCTCCCATGCGGCCAGGCCGTCTGGACCGGCACGGTCGCTGGCTGCGGCCTGGATGCAGGGCGAGCAGATGCGTGTCGGCATCGTGCAGGCCAGTGCGCAGGTGGACAGGCCGCTGCAGGTGCTGCAGGCCCTGGATGTGCCCACGCGCGCCCATGGCATGGCCGCGCTGCGCGACGGCTCCGTGGTCTTCGCCAGCCGCCGCCCCGGTGACTGGCTGGTGCGCCTGAAGCCGGGACAGGCCGCCGAGGATGCGCAGTGGCAGTGGATCGAGCCCGACCGCTTCTTCAACGGCCATGTCATCGAAAGCGCCGATGGCCGCCATCTCTACACCACAGAGACCGACCTGGAAGATGCCCAGGGCCTGATCGGCGTGCGCGATGCCATCACCTTGGAGAAGATCGCCGAATGGCGCACGGGCGGCATGGACCCGCACCAGTTGCTGCTGGACGCCGACGGCACGCTGATGGTCGCCAACGGCGGCATTCCCACGCAGTCCGAAACCGGCCGGCGCAAGCTGCAGCTGGACCACATGGATTCGTCCATCGCACGGCTGTTGCCGGCCGAAGGCGGCGCCCGTGCCGGCCTGTGGAAGCTGGACGACAACCGCCTGAGCCTGCGCCACCTGGCCTGGGGCCCGCAGGTCGCCCACGCGCCCGCGCGCCGCTGGCTGGGCATTGCGCTGCAGGCCGAGCACCGCGACACCGAAGCGCGCGCCGCCGCGCCCGTGCTGGCCCTGTTCGATGGCCACCGTTTGCATGCCGTGCCCCTGCCCGAAGGGCGCGAGCCCCTGGCCGGCTATGGCGGCGACATAGGCTGCGACGGCCAGCTCTTTGCCGTCAGCTGCCCGCGCGTGAACACCGTCACCTGGTGGCAGGTGCCCGACAGCGGCCAGGCCAGTGGCCGCTGGCTGCGCGGCGATGCCATGCCGGGCGTGTACTGCGTGGCCAATGCAAGTGTCTCGCTGGATGCCAAGGGCCTGCCCCTGCCTGCCGAGCCCGCGCTGTGGATGGGCGGCGCACGCCAGGCCCAATTGCGCCAGCGCGGCCAGGTGCTGCGCACGGTGCCGGTTCCCGGCATGGCGCTGGACAACCACTGGATTGCGTTGGAGCGCGGCAGCTAGCAGCCGGAGGCGGCGCCAACGGAAAAAGGGTCTACGTTTGCACGTAGACCCTTTTCTTTGTTTGGTGGCGCTTCACGGATTCGAACCGCGGACCTGTGGATTATGATTCCATCGCTCTAACCGACTGAGCTAAAGCGCCGTAAGACCTAAATTATATGCAGAATTTTCGGCCCGTCCGGCAAGTTGTGCAAATTTCTCGAAATTTCTTTGCGAGAGGCTTGCTGCGCCTTGCCGGAAGACGCGCATTGTAGCGCGACTTTCAGCCCGCTCAGAGATGCTTGAAGCTGGCGGGACGCTTGTTGACGAAGGCGTCCATGCCTTCCTTCTGGTCCTGGGTGGCGAACAGCGCGTGGAACAGGCGGCGCTCGAACATGACGCCGTCGGCCAGCGAGCCCTCGAAGGCGCGGTTCACCGATTCCTTGGCCGCCATGACGGCGATCTGCGAGAAGCCGCTGATGATGATGGCGGCGCCCAGCGCCTCGTCCATGAGCTTGTCGAAGGGCACGACACGGCTGACCAGGCCGGCGCGCTCGGCTTCGGTGGCGTCCATCATGCGGGCCGTGAGGGCCATGTCCATGGCCTTGGACTTGCCCACGGCGCGCGGCAGGCGCTGCGTGCCGCCCGCGCCGGGGATCACGCCCAGCTTGATTTCCGGCTGGCCGAACTTCGCGTTGTCGGCGGCGATGATGAAGTCGCACATCATGGCCAGCTCGCAGCCGCCGCCGAGGGCAAAGCCGCTGACGGCGGCGATCACGGGCTTGCGGATGGAGCGGATGGCTTCCCAGTTGCGCGTGATGTAGTCGCCCTTGTAGGCATCGGCAAAGCTGTACTTGGCCATGGCGCCGATGTCGGCGCCAGCCGCAAAGGCTTTCTCGCTGCCGGTGATGATCATGCAGCCGATGGCCTCATCGGCATCGAAGGCCTGCAGGGCCTGGCCCAGCTCGTCCATGAGCTGGTCATTGAGCGCGTTGAGCTGCTTGGGGCGGTTGAGCGTGATGATGCCGACCTTGTCGGCTTCGACGCGAACTTCAATCATTTCGTAGGCCAAGGGAGTCTCCTGCTGGGGTTGTCGTCGTGATCCTCAAGAATAACCGGCCGGCGGCGCGGGACGGCATGCGCCGTTCAGGGCGTGGCAGGCGCCTGCGCAGTGCCGGTGTACCCGGCCAGCCAGCGTCCAGCGGTCTCCTCGTCCGTGATTTCCAGTCCGAGATTGCTGGGGGCGGGCGCCGCCAGGGTGCCGGATGTGGCAGCTTTTGCATCGCCGTTGTCCGTTTTCTCCACCATGGCGGCGGCCTCGGACAGCAGGCCCGAGCCCCAGGGCAGGGTCAAGGCCAGGATCTGCCGGTCGCGGGCCACCCAGGCGACGATGTCCAGGGCCGTGCCTGCATAAAGCGCCACGTCGTCCAGCCGGGTGATGCGCCAGCGCGCGGGCTGTGAATCCTCGGCGCCGGTGGGCAGCTCGATGGCCAGCCATTCGTCGCCCGCCATGAAGCCTGCGCGCTCGGCCAGGCCGCCGCGCAGCACGGTCTTGATGGTGATGCCCTGGCTTTCCTGCACGCGCAGGCCCAGGCGCTGGGCAGTCTGCGCCGGCTCGGCCTTGGCCTGCACGCCGTGCGCGGCCAGCAGCTCGGCCAGCGGCAGGTCGTCGGTGCCGTGCACCCATTGCGTGATCTCGGGCGCGAAGCTGCGCCCGCCCAGGTCCTGCAGCACGGCCAGCACGTCGGCCTCGCGCATGGGGCCGCCCTGGCAGCGCTGCCACAGCGCGCGCATCACGTCGTCCAGCGTGCTGCGGCCTTCGCGGCGCAGTTGCAGGTCCAGGGCCAGTGCGACCAGGCAGCCCTTGGTGTAGTAGCTGACGGTCTGGTTGGGCGTGTTCTCGTCCTGGCGGTAGTACTTGACCCAGGCGTCATAGCTGGCCTGGGCCACGGACTGCAGGTGTCGGCCCGGCGTCTGCAGCACCTGGTTGATGGTGCGCGTGACGAGCTTGAGGTACTGGGCGTTGTCGATCAGGCCGGCGCGGCGCAGCAGCAGGTCGTCGTAGTAGCTGGTGAAGCCTTCGAAGAACCACAGCAGCTCGGTGTAGTTCTCCTGCCCGTAGTCGTAGCGCGCGAATTCGGCCGGGCGCAGGCGCTTGACGTTCCAGGTGTGGAAGTACTCGTGGCTGATCAGGCCCAGCAAGGTGGTGTAGCCCTCGGCGGCCTTGCGCTCGCCCACGCGCGGCAGGTCGCGCCGGCCGCAGATCAGGGCCGTGGAATTGCGGTGCTCCAGGCCCCCATAGCCGTCATCGACCACGTTGAGCATGAACACGTAGCGCTGCATGGGTGCGGGCGTGGCCTGCTCGCCCGTACCGTGCCAGAAGGCCAGCACGGTCTCGCAGATCTTGCGTGCATCGGCAATCAGGCGCGCGCCGTCGAAGCTGGGCGCGGCGCCTGCGACGACGAAGCTGTGCGGCACGCCCGCGGCCACGAAGTCGCCACGCCAGAAGCTGCCCATCTCCACGGGGCAGTCCACCAATTCGTCGTAGTGGGCGGCGCGGTACAGGCCCCAGCCGCGCGCATCGGTGTCCACGGCGTCCAGGCCGGTCGCCACCTGCCACGATGCCGTGGCGTCCGACGCAAGCAGCTGCAGCGTGTGCGGCGTGTCTTCCTGGCCGTGCACGCGCAGGCACAGGCTGGTGCCGTTGAAAAAGCCGCGGCGTCGGTCCAGCCAGGCCGTGCGCACGGAGCTGTCATAGGCGCAGAACTGGTAGTGGAGCACCAGCGGCACGCCGGCTGCGCAATCGGCCTGCCAGAGGTTCTTGCCCTGCTGGGCCAGCGCGATGGGGCGGCCGTCCTGCTCGGCAGACAGGCCCTGGAGGTTCTTGGAGAATTCCCGCACCAGATAGCTGCCGGGAATCCAGACCGGCAGCGACAGGGTCTGTCCAGCGGCCGGGCGGGCGATGTGCAGTTGCACGCTGAACAGGTGCGCGTCCACATCAAGGGCCTGCACGCGGTAGTGGATGTCCGCTGCGGCAGTGGCGGTGGCGGCGAGGGGAGAGGTCATTCGGGCTCCTGCAGGTGTGGCCTGGAGGCTGCCCGGGCCCGCTGCGGCGGGCTGGAGCCGGGAAGCTCCGGCCGAGGGGGATCAGGTGGGCGGGCCCGGCGTCCATGGCGCCGGGCCCGCCCGGTGGCGGTCAGCGCGCGGCTGCGGCTGCGGCCAGGTTCTTCTCGACTTCCTGGGCGCTGATGGCGCCAGGCACGCGGGTGTTGTTGGTGAAGATGACGGTGGGCGTTCCCGTGATCTTGTACTTGCGGCCAAAGGCCAGGTTGCGCTGCACGGCCGAGGTGTCGCACTGGGCGGCGGCCGGCACCTTGTCGCGCAGCATGTGGTCAGCCCATGCACCGGCCTGGTCCTTGGCGCACCAGATGTTGCGCGACTTCTCGGCCGAGTCGGGGCTCAGGATGGGGTACAGGAACAGGTAGATGGTGACGTTGTCCACGGTCTGCAGGTCGCGCTCGAAGCGCTTGCAGTAGCCGCAGTTGGGGTCTTCGAACACGGCCATCTTGCGCTCGCCCTTGCCGTGGACGATGGTCACGGCGTCCTTGAGCGGCAGCTGCTTGAAGTCCACCGCCGTCAGCTGGTTCATGCGGTCTTCGGTGAGATTGCGGCGCGCCTTGGTGTCGATCAGCTCGCCCTGGATCAGGTAGTTGCCCTTGGCGTCCGTATAGAACAGGTCCGTGCCGATGCGCACCTCGAAGAGGCCGGACATGGGCGTGGGGCGGATTTCGTCGATCTTTTCCAGCTGGGGAATGCGCTCGGTCAGCGTCTTGCGCAGGTTGGCGTCCTGGGCATGGACACCGAGGCTCCAGGTCAGGCTGGCGGCCGTCAGCAGGCAGGCGAAGAGTTTCATGGCAATGCGGTGGGTGGGCGGGGCCGCGTTCAGGCCGGCCGCGCCGTGGTTGAGGGGGATTGCGCGGCGCGGGGCGCCACGGAGCAGGGGTACGAGTCGCAAAACGGCAAAGGGTTCAACGGCACGGGATCGGCTTGGCTCCAGGCTCAGGCGCCGCTGCGCGGGTCCAGGCCCATGGCCTGGCGCGCCATCCAGTCCTTGAGCGGGCCGAAGCGCTCGAAGCCCTTCATGCCCCAGTTGCGCAGCATCTGCACCGGAACCTCGGAGCGGCTGAACAGCTGCTGCAGCCCGTCCATGGCCAGGCCCATGGGCGCCAGCGCGGCCTTGCGCTCGCGTTCATAGCGGCGCAGCAGGCGCAGATCGCCGGTGCTGCGCCAGTAGCCGCGCTCCTGCAGCACGCGTGCCAGCGCCTGCACATCGCCCAGGCCCAGGTTCAGGCCCTGGCCTGCCAGCGGATGCACGTTGTGGGCGGCATCGCCCACCAGCACCCAGCTGCGGGCCGAGCGTGCATCGCCGTCGGGCATGGAGCCGCACCAGTGGTCGGCCACGGCCTGCTGCAGCGGCCAGGCCATGCGCGGTGCGCTCAGCTCCAGCCGCCCCAGCGCGCCCTGGCTGATGGCTTCCAGCCGCGCGGTGAAGTCCTGTGTGTCGGCGGCCAGCCAGCCGTCGGCCAGCTCGCGGGCGATGGACCAGACCACGGCCACGCTGTGGCCTTGCGGGCCGTCCAGTGGCAGCAGGGCCAGGATGCCTTCGGGCGTGAACCACTGTCGCGCCACCTGTCCGTGCGGCAGCTCGCAGTGCAGCCGGGTGGCGATGGCGTGCTGTGCATAGGGCGTGACGGCGAAGTCCACGCCGAACTCGCTGCGCGTGCGGCTGGCGCGGCCCTCGCAGATGGCCGTCAGCGGCGCCGCCACGGGCTGCTCCACCACCTCGACCATGGGCTGGTAGCGCACGGCCTCGGCCAGGCGCTGCTCCAGCGCGGGCACATCGACGATCCAGGTCAGGGCCTCGACATCCTGGCTGGCGGCGTCGAACAGCACATGGCCGTCCAGGTCGCCAAAGACCTCCATTTGCGTCACGGGCGTGGCGTGCTGGTCATCGGGCCAGCAACGCAGGCTGTCCAGCAGGCCGCGTGCGCTGGCATTGAGCGCGTAGGCGCGCACATCGGGCGCGTTGCCGGTCGGCGCGGCCACCACCAGGGCCACGCGCAGCCGTTCCCGGGCCAGCAGGAGAGCCAGGGTCCGGCCTGCAATGCCGGCCCCGCGTATACATACATCAAAGGTTTGCGCCATGGCCGGCATTGTAGGAGTCCGGGCCATGCCGGGGATTCCAACTGGCGCAAACTCCGGCTTTGGCGTGATCTGCCGCAGCCTGTGCCGCCATCTGGCATATTGCCGCCCATCGCATGGCGCCATTCGCACCATGGATGGCATACACACTCCAGATTTCCCAAAAAGAGCTATCCGATGTTTGACCAAGAAAGAGACGTGCAGGGCCGCATTGCCCAGTTGTGGGTATATCCCGTCAAATCCTGCGCGGGCATCGCGCTGCAAAGCAGCGGCGTCGGCGCCACCGGCCTGGCCTGGGACCGCCACTGGATGGTGGTCGATGCGCAGGGCGAATTCCTGACCCAGCGCGACCATTCGCGCATGGCCTGGATACGCCCCGAGCTGGAGGCCGGGCACCTGGTGCTGCACTTTCCCCAGCAGCCGCCGCTGCGCATCGCGCTGCAGGCCACGGGGCCGGAGCGTCGGGCGCGCGTCTGGTCGGACTGGGTGCAGGCCTGGGACATGGGGCCGGAGGCAGCGCGCTGGCTGACCCAGGCCCTGGGCGCGGATTGCGCCCTGGTGCGCTTCGACCCGGCGGCGCCGCGCCGCACCAGCGAGCGCTGGACCGGGGGCGAGGCAGCGCCCGTGCACTTCGCGGACGGCTATCCGCTGCTGGTACTGAGCCAGGCGGCCGTGGATGAACTCAACCAGCGCCTGCAGGCAGCCGGCCACGCCGCGGTGGACGCACGGCGCTTTCGCCCCAATATCGTGATCGAAGGCCTGGAGGCCCATGACGAGGACCGGGTCGACGGGTTCGACGTGCTCGATGCCCAGGGCCTGCGGCTGCGCATGGCCAAGCCCTGCACACGCTGCCCCATTCCCGACATCGACCCCGTCACGGCCGTGCAGGGCACCGCCGTGGGTGATGCCATCCGTACCTACCGCCAGGACGACCGTGTCGATGGCGCCATCACCTTCGGCATGAATGCCGTGCTGGAAGGCCTGCACGACGGGGCCGAACTGGTCGTTGGCCAGTCCGTGGCCGGCGACTGGCAGTTCGCCTGAAACGACAGGAAATGCCCGGTTGACTAAAATACGGGGTTTGTCCCCAGAATCCCTGTAGAAAGCCCTGCCATGAGCCTCAAATGCGGCATCGTGGGCCTGCCCAATGTGGGCAAGTCCACTCTCTTCAACGCGCTGACGAAGGCCGGCATCGCCGCCGAGAACTATCCCTTCTGCACCATCGAGCCGAACACCGGCGTGGTGGAAGTGCCCGATCCGCGCCTGCAGAAGCTGGCCGACATCATCACGCCCGAGCGCATCGTCCCGGCCATCGTCGAATTCGTGGACATCGCGGGCCTGGTGGCCGGCGCCTCCAAGGGTGAAGGCCTGGGCAACCAGTTCCTGGCCCACATCCGCGAGACCGACGCCATCGTCAACGTGGTGCGCTGCTTCGAAGACCCGAACGTCATCCACGTGGCCAACAAGGTGGACCCCATCGCCGACATCGAGGTCATCCAGACCGAGCTGTGCCTGGCCGACCTGGCCACCGTCGAGAAGGCGCTGAACCGCTACAGCAAGGCCGCCAAGTCGGGCAACGACAAGGAAGCCGCCAAGGTGGTGGCGCTGCTGACCCCCATCCAGGCTGCCCTGGACCAGGGCAAGCCCGCACGCACGGTGCCCGTCTCCAAGGAAGACGCGCCCCTGCTCAAGCAGTTCTGCCTGATCACCGCCAAGCCCGCCATGTTCGTGGGCAACGTCAGCGAAGACGGCTTCGAGAACAACCCGCTGCTCGACAGCCTCAAGGCCTATGCCGAGGCACAAGGCGCTCCCGTCGTGGCCATCTGCGCCAAGATCGAGGCTGAAATGGCCGAGATGAGCGACGAGGACCGCGACATGTTCCTGCAGGAACTGGGCCTGGAAGAACCTGGCCTGAACCGCCTGATCCGCGCCGGCTTCGGCCTGCTGGGCCTGCAGACCTACTTCACGGCCGGCGTCAAGGAAGTGCGCGCCTGGACCATCAAGGTCGGCGACACCGCCCCCCAGGCCGCAGGCGTCATCCACGGCGACTTCGAGCGCGGCTTCATCCGTGCCCAGACCATCGCCTTCGACGACTTCATCGCCTTCAAGGGCGAGCAAGGCGCCAAGGACGCGGGCAAGATGCGCGCCGAAGGCAAGGAATATGTCGTCAAGGATGGCGACGTGATGAACTTCCTGTTCAACGTCTGAGGCGGCACATGCTGCAGCGGGGCTGCTAGAGCAGCTCCCGCGCTTCTCGGAAAAACCGCGCTTTGCGCGGTTTTTTCTTGCCAGAAACGTTCATTCCCACGCGCTGAGCTGCCATGGACAATGGCACCTTTCCAATCAATCGGGAAAGAGAGTCCGTGCAATGGAACGCCCGCATTTCAGATTCCATCCCGGTGCCTATGAAACCGTCTTCGAGCAGGAAGAGGGTGTGTGCTCCTGCTGCGGACAAAACCGCAGCCTCAAGTACGAGGGCCCGTTCTACAGCCAGCAAAGCCCCGACTACCTGTGTCCCTGGTGCATTGCCAGCGGGCAGGCTTGCGAGACATACGACGGCGAACTTGTGGGATACACCGATATCGAAGGCGTGTCGCCTGATCCGGCAGACCCCGATCCCACCATCGCCAGGGAACTGCTGCTGGAAATAGCTCAGCGCACGCCCGGCTACAGGGCCTGGCAGCAGCCCGTGTGGCTCACGCACTGCAATGCACCCTGTGTCTTCCTGGGTCACGCCGACAGGCAGGCCGTCGAGCCTTTCCTTGCTGAAGTCCTGCCCGACATCGAAGGCAGCTACAGGAACGATGCGCAGTGGATGCTGGAGCGCATGTCCACGGACGGCATGATTTCCGGCTGCCTTTTCCAGTGCGTGCATTGCGGCCGGCATCGGCTGCATATGGACGTGGGATGAATCCAATGACCACCTACGCCGACCTCTCCATCCAGACCGGCATTGCGCTTCCGCCGCTGTTGAGCGACCTCCTGGCATCGGGAAAGACCGTCTACGGTCCGGATTGGGCCGCCACCTGGCGCCAGCGCTGCCTGCAGGACCCGCCCTTGTTCATGAGTTGGCAGGACTTCGAATGGATAGACGCCGAAGCCAGCCGGGAAATCATCGAGGGCTGGCTTCATCCTGGCGCACAGAACGGCCGGAGCTTTTTGCCATTCGCCCAGTCGGGCGCCGGCGATGCCTGGTGCCTGACGCCGCTGGACACGCATGGCGTGGGCGTGGCGCTGGTGTTGCACGATGACGAGGCCAGCAGTGTTTCGCACGCCTGCTTCGATGACTTTGTCTGCGCGGGATTTCTGCAGGCCTTTGCGGACCTGAGCGATCAGCTGGATGACTTCTCGCAGTCGGAGGCTTTGCAACTGTTGCGGGCCGATGTCGAGCAGGCCGCGCGCTTCATGACGCAGGAGTTGGGTGACTATCTGCAGGATTTCTGCCGGCGCCCCTTGGAGATCAGTCCTTGGCGCGATGGGCCCCGGGCGCGTGTTCGCCAGGTGGCTTCATTGATTTCACAGGATGAATTGGCGGCCGAACTGGGCCGGCTGCCTGCCGTGGACCTTTCCTTTCCCGTCGTGGCGCGCTGGGAAGTGCGTTCGGTGGAGGAGGGAGACGCGCGGCACGGCCCTGCGCCAGAGCCCGCAAAGATCGACTGGCGCACCCTTGCCGCCGATCCCCTGCAGAAGATGGCGGCCATCAGGGTCTGCCAGAGCGAGCATGGCTGCAGCCTGGGACAGGCCAAGGCCATGGTGGACCAGTACATCGGAAGCTTGGGCCGCCCTGCGTGAACGCGGGCAACCCGGCCCCTGCAACCCACCATAATCACCCATCCCGCCAACCGACCTCCCTCACCTTCGTGCCCCACCCCACCAGTCCCGCAGCCTCTCCCATCCATGCCGAACTCGTCGCCGTGCTGGCGGCCGTGACCCAGGGCACACCGCGCGTGCTGACCACGGCGGACGGGCAGTTGCTGCCGGCGGGGCCGTTCGAGGTGGGGCACCGTTCGCTGCAGGCCGGCCTGCGCGCCTGGGTGGAGGAGCAGACCCATCACCCGCTGGGCTACATGGAGCAGCTCTACACCTTTGCCGATGGCGATCGCACCGATGCCAGCGGGGCGCGCGTGATCTCGGTCAGCTACCTGGGGCTGACGCGCGAGTCTGCGGACCGCAGCGCGGGGCAGGCCGTCTGGCAGGACTGGTACCGCTACTTTCCCTGGGAAGACTGGCGCGGCGGCGAGCCGGCCCTGCTGCGCTCCCACATCGCTCCGCGCCTGCATGCCTGGATGGCCGAGGCGCGCGGCGCCCAGCGTGCGCTGCGGCGCCAGCGCGCGGACATTGCCTTCGGCCTGGACGGCGGGCCCTGGAACGAGGACATGGTGCTGCAGCGCTACGAGCTGCTGTACGAGGCCGGACTGGTGCAGGAGGCGGCCCACCGCGTCCATGGCGCGGCCGCCATGCTGCCCGGCGAGGCCATGCACCACGACCACCGCCGCATCCTGGCCACGGGCATGGCGCGGCTGCGGGCCAAGATCAAGTACCGGCCCGTGGTGTTCGAGCTGATGCCGCCCGAGTTCACGCTGCTGCAGCTGCAGCAGACGGTGGAGGCCCTGGCCGGGCGCGGGCTGCACAAGCAGAACTTCCGCCGCCTGATCGAGCAGCAGGATCTGGTCGAGGAAACCGGCCAGCTCACGGTGGGTTCGGCGGGCCGGCCGGCCAAGCTGTTCCGCTTTCGCAGCGATGTGCTGCTGGAACGCGCCATCTCCGGCAGCAAGCTGCCCCTGGCCAAGGGCATCGACGGTTCCCCCTGAGCTGCACGGCACTTGCCCGATTGTGACAATGGCTTGACAGCACTTATGCTCGTACCTAGCATAAGTTCCTCGCTCAAGCCCGCAAGGCCGCGCGCCACATTTTTTTGACCTACATATACTCAAAATGAGCATTAATATTGCCAATGCCCTCAGTGCCCGCCTGCCGGTACCGCCGCTGCCCGACCTGATGCTGGAGCCGCTGGTGCGCTCGGCCCTGCTGGAAGACCTGGGCCGCGCGGGCGACCTGACCACGGATGCCATTGTTCCTGCCGACGCACAGGCCGAACTGCGCCTGGTGGCGCGCCAGGAGGGCGTGCTGGCCGGGCTGGACATGGCGCGGCTGGCGTTCCGTGCGCTGGATGCGCAGTCGCGTTTCGAGCCGGTGCTGCGCGATGGCAGCGAACTGGCGCCCGGCCAGGAGATCGCGCGCATCCACGGCAGCGCGCGCGCCATCCTCACGGCCGAGCGCGTGGCGCTCAACTACCTGTGCCACCTGAGCGGCGTGGCCACGGCCACGGCATCGATCGCGCGGGCCATCGCCGACACGGGCGCGCGCGTGACCTGCACGCGAAAGACCATGCCGGGCCTGCGCGCGCTGCAGAAGTACGCCGTGCGCGTGGGCGGCGGCAGCAACCACCGCTTCGGCCTGGACGATGCCGTGCTGATCAAGGACAACCACATCGCGCTGGCCGGCGGCGTGGCCGAAGCCCTGGCCCGGGCGCGCGCAGGCGTGGGCCACATGGTGCAGATCCAGCTGGAGGTGGACACGCTGGAGCAGCTGGAGGTGGCGCTGTCCCTGGGCGTGGAAGTGGTGCTGCTGGACAACATGGACCTGGACACGCTGCGCACGGCCGTCTCCATGGCGCGCGGGCGCGCGGTGACCGAGGCCTCGGGCCGCATCACGCCCGAGACGGCGCGCGCCGTGGCCGAGACCGGCGTGGACCAGATCGCCGTGGGCTGGATCACGCACAGCGCCCGGGTTCTCGACATCGGCCTCGACACCTGAAATGAGGCACCCCCTGAGCCGCTGCGCGGCTTCCCCCGTGTGCACGGCGCCCTCTCTCGCTGCGCGGGAGGGGGGCGTCCGGGCAACCGGCGACACCCTGGCTGCGGGGCGGCGCGGCCGGCTTAGGCCCTTGCTCGGTGTCCCTGAGTTGGGCTGCGCGGGTTTTTTGCACCTAGCCCAGTGGAGCAGTTGCCATGTTTTTTGAAGGGCGTACCTTGAAGCGACGGAGACTCTGGACGCTGGTGGCCTGCGCGCTGCTGGCGGGCGCATCGGGGCTGTGGCTGGCGGCGCCGGGCAAGGCCGGCACGCGCCTGGAGCGGCCCATCACCATCGTCGTGACCTTTCCGCCGGGCGGCGGCACGGACCTGCTGGCGCGGCGCCTGGGCGAGCAGCTGCAGCAGCGCCTGGGCCAGCCCGTGGTGGTGGAGAATCGGCCCGGCGCCAGCGGCAACATCGGCGCCCATGCCGTGGCCCAGGCCGCAGCGGACGGCAGCACCTTGCTGATGGCCAACAGCTCGTTCGCCATCAACCCCGGTGTCTACGAGCGCCTGGATTTCGACCCGCGCAAGGACTTCACGGCGGTATTCAACGCGGGCTCCATCGCCTCGGTGCTGGTCGTGCCTGCGGGCAGCGCGCTGCAGACGCTGGAGGATGCGCTGGCCCAGGCGCGCCAGGAACGGCCGCTGCTGTTCGCCTCCTGCGGCAACGGCACGCCCCAGCACCTGGCGGGCGAGATGCTGGCCCGCGACGCGAAGCGCTTTGTGCAGCATGTGCCCTACAAGGGCTGCGGCCCGGCCATCACGGCCGTGGCGGCAGGCCAGGTGTCGGCGGGCATGGTCACGGCCAGCAGTGCCTCGGCCATGATCGCTGCAGGCCGCGTGCGCGCCCTGGCCGTCACGGCGCCGCAGCGACTGCCGCAGCTGGCCGGCGTTCCCACGGTGGCCGAGCGCGGCCTGCCGGGCTTTGCGGTGGAGCAGTGGCACGGCCTGCTGGCACCTGCCGCCACGCCCCGGGCCACGGTGCAGGCATTGCATGACACGCTGGAGCAGGCGCTGGCCGATCCCGCCGTCAGCGCTGGCTTGCGCGACCAGGGCTACACCCTGGCGCGGCAGACACCGGGCCAATTCCAGGCGCTGATCGCGGCCGACATCGACCGCTATGCGGCCGTGACCCGGGCGCTGGGCCTGAAGGCCGATTGAAGGCCGATTGAGGGGCGATTGAGTGGCCGACTGGCGACTCACTGCATGAACCAGCCGTGGCTGACCACCAGCGACTGGCCGGTCAGCGCATTGCTGGGAAAGCCCGCGAACAGCAGGGCCACGCGGGCCACGTCCTCGGTGGTGGTGAACTCGCCGTCCACGGTTTCCTTGAGCATCACGTTCTTGATGACCTCGTCCTCGCTGATGCCCAGCGTGCGGGCCTGCTCGGGAATCTGCTTGTCCACCAGCGGCGTGCGCACGAAGCCCGGGCAGATCACATTGGCGCGCACGCCGTGCTTGGCGCCTTCCTTGGCCACGGTCTTGGCCAGCCCGATCAGGCCGTGCTTGGCCGTGACATAGGGCGCCTTGAGCAGCGAGGCCTCCTTGGAGTGCACCGATCCCATGTAGATCACGCTGCCGCCGCGGCCCTGCGCATACATGTGCTTGAGGCAGGCGCGCGTGGTGAGGAAGGCGCCGTCCAGGTGGATGGCCAGCATCTTCTTCCAGTCGGCGAAGCTGAATTCCTCCACTGGACGCACGATCTGTATCCCGGCATTGCTGACCAGGATGTCGATGCCGCCGAAGGCCCGGGCGGCCTCCTCGACCGAGGCGTTGACCTGGGCCTCGTCGGTCACGTCCACGGCCACGCCCATGGCCTGCGCTCCCGTGGCGCGCAGCTCGGCCGCCGTGGCGTCGGCCGCCTCCTTGTTGAGGTCGGCAATGACGATGCGCGCGCCTTCGCTGGCGAACAGCGTGGCGATCTCCTTGCCGATACCGCTGGCCGAGCCGGTGATGAAGGCGACCTTGTCCTTGAGTTGCATGGTGAGTCTTTCCTGGAGAGTGGATGAAACAGGCCGGTGTCCATCTTCGGCGGGGCCGGCCGCGTGCCCTTGTCGGCGCAGGGACCAGTCTGGCGCCGGTTTCTTAGACGAAACTGAGTCGGCAGGCCCGGCTCCCCAGTGTTGGCAGCCCGCAAGTCATGCCCGTGACGGCCGGCCCTTCAGGGCGCGGCGGCCTCGCGGTGCCGGGGCTGCTGGAACAGCTCGCAGACCAGTTCGCGCAGCCAGCGCTTGGCCGGTTCCTGCTCGAAGCGCCAGCTCCAGTGCAGCGACACGTCGAAGCGGTGATCGGGCAGGTCGGCATCGCGCACCGCATAGCCGCCGCGCTCGACAAAGCCGGCCGCGATCTCGGCCGGCATGATCACCGCCAGGTCGGTCTTGCCCACGATGGAGGGCACGGCCATGAAATGCGCGGCCGACAGGCGGATGCGCTCATCGAGCCGCAGCGCCTGCAGGATGCGCAAGGTTTCCGAGTGCGAGCGCACCGCGGCAAAGTCCAGCTGGCGCAGCGTGGCCAGCGCCAGTGGCGCGTCTTCGGGCACGTGCGCCAGCGCGGGGTGGCCGCTGCGCAGCAGCACGCCGTAGTGGTCGGACAGCAGCACGGTCTGCCGGGTCCGCGTGCCACCCGGCAGAAAGCCGATGGCGATGTCCAGCGTGCCCCGGTCCAGCGCATCGGCAATGCCGTCCAGCGGCATGGGCAGGGTCTCCAGCTGCACATGCGGGGCGCGCTGGTGCAGCGCCTGCATCAGCGGCGGCAGAAAGCGCGCCTCGCCGATGTCGCTCAGGTGGATGCGAAAGCGCTGGCGCGCCTGCAGTGGCTCGAAGCTCTGCGCCTCGGACATGGCGACTTCGAGCACCTCCAGCGCCTGGCGCACGGCCAGCGCCAGGCGCTCGGCACGCGGCGTGGGGCGCACGCCTGCGTGCGCGCGCTCGAACAGCGGATTGCCCAGCAGCAGGCGCAGCCGCGTCACGGCCTGGCTGGCGGCGGGCTGGGACATGCCCAGCTCCTCGGCCGCGCGGCTGACGCTGCAGTGGCGGTACACGGCGTCAAAGACGCGCAGCAGGTTGAGGTCCAGGTTCTTGATATCCATTTGGTGAATATCTCTTAGATAGTTTATTCAATTGCTGGAAATCATAAGCGCCTGCACCATGGGCACCGACTTCCATGGCCACCGCGCGGCACGCACCGGGCGGCTGGCCCATTCCCCAGGAGACCCCATCTTGCAAGCACCCACCACACCGCGCAGCCAGCCCGCCGAGGCATCCCCTTCCGCCGCGACCTACACCGTGCGCCATGCCGTGATCGCCATGCTGCGCGAGCTGGGCATGACGCGCATCTTCGGCAACCCGGGCTCGACCGAGCTGCCGCTGTTCCGCGACTACCCCGAAGACTTCTCCTATGTGCTGGGCCTGCAGGAAACCGTCGTCGTGGGCATGGCCGACGGCCACGCCCAGGCCACGCGCAATGCCAGCTTCGTGAACCTGCACTCGGCTGCGGGCGTGGGCCACGCCATGGCCAACATCTTCACGGCCTTCAAGAACCGCACGCCCCTGGTGATCACGGCGGGCCAGCAGGCGCGCTCGCTGCTGCAGTTCGACCCCTTCCTGCACTCCAACCAGGCCGCCGAGCTGCCCAAGCCCTATGTGAAGTGGAGCTGCGAGCCCGCGCGCGCCGAAGACGTGCCCCAGGCGCTGGCGCGCGCCTACTACATCGCCATGCAGGAGCCGCGCGGCCCCGTGCTGGTCTCCATTCCCGCCGATGACTGGGACAAGCCGGCCGAGCCCGTCACGCTGCGCCATGTGGGCTTCGAGACGCGGCCCGATCCGCGCACGCTGGAGCTCATCGGCCAGGCGCTGGACGCCGCGCGTGCCCCGGCCCTGGTCGTGGGCGCGGCCGTGGACCGGGCCCAGGGCTGGGATGCCGTGGTCGCGCTGGCCGAGCGCCACCAGGCCCGCGTCTTCGTGGCCCCCATGAGCGGGCGCTGCAGCTTCCCGAGGACCATCCCCTGTTCGCCGGCTTCCTGCCCGCCATGCGCGAGCGCATCGTGCAGCTGCTGTCCGGCCATGACGTGGTCTTCGCCGTGGGCGCGGCCGCCTTCACCTACCACGTGGAAGGCGAGGGCCCGCACATCCCCGAAGGCACGGCGCTCTACCAGTTGATCGAAGACCCGGCCATTGCCGCCTGGGCCCCCGTGGGCACGGCCGCCGTGGGCAATGTGCGCATGGGCGTGGAGGAGCTGCTGCAGCGCCCCGCGCCCGCACCGCGCCAGGCGCCCGCACCCCGGCCCGCAGCGCCCGTGCCGGCCGCGCCCGCCGCAGGCGAGCGCATGTCGGTGGCCTTTGCCATGCACACGCTGGCCCAGGTGCGCGACCGCCACAGCATCGTGGTGGAAGAGGCGCCCAGCTCGCGCTCCACCATCCAGACCTACCTGCCCATCTTCCACTCGGGCACCTTCTACACCATGTGCAGCGGCGGCCTGGGCCACAGCATGCCGGCCGCCGTGGGCGTGGCGCTGGCGCAGCCCGAGGCCAAGGTGGTCGCCGTCATCGGCGACGGCTCGGCCATGTATGCCATCCAGGCCCTCTGGAGCGCAGCCCAGCTGCGCCTGCCCATCAGCTTCGTGATTCTCAAGAACCGCCGCTATGCGGCGCTGCAGGACTTCGCCCATGTCTTCGGCTACCGCGAGGGCGAGAAGGTCGAGGGCACCGAGCTGCCCGACATCGACTTCGTGGCGCTGGCCCGTGGCCAGGGCTGCGACGGCGTGCACGTGGAGAACGCGGCCGAGCTGGCCGATGTGCTGGCGCGCGCGCTGGCCCATCCCCGGCCCATCGTGGTCGAGGTCGAAGTCGCCTGAGGCGAAGCCCCCTGCAGGAGACACGGCAATGGAAAACACAAGAAGCATAGGCATCCTCGGCGCAGGCGCCATGGGCACCCTGTTCGGGGCGCGGCTGGCCCGCATCGGCCTGGACGTGACCCTGGTCGATGTGAACGACGAGCTGCTGCAGGCCCTGAACCGTGATGGCGCGCGCTGCCACACCGATGAGGGGCTGCTGCAGGCCCGCGTGCATGCGGCGCGGGCCGAGCAGCTCACGGCCGGGCCCGCGCTGTGGCTGGTCTTCACCAAGTCGGCCCACACGCGCGCTGCACTGCAGGGCATTGCCCATCTCATCGGGCCGGACACGCACTTCCTGAGCCTGCAAAACGGCATAAGCCATGCCGATGTGTTGCGTGAAATGGTGCCGCTCGAACGCATCGCCGTGGGCGTGACCACCTGGCCTGCGCGCGTGATGTCGCCGGGCGAGGTGAGCTCCATGGGGCAGGGCGGTATCCGCTTCATGCCTTGCGATGGCCAGCGCAGCGCGGTCTTCGACCTGCTGGCGGAAGACCTCAACCGCGCAGGCATGCATTGCCGCATCGACCCGCAGGTGCAGGAAGCCATCTGGGAGAAGCTGGCCTTCAATGCCGCCTTCAACGGCGTGTGCGCCGTGACGCGCCAGACCGTTGACGGACTGGCCAATCCGCAGGGCGAGGCCCTGCTGCAGCGCGTGCTGGACGAGGTGCTGTCCGTCGCCCATGCCCATGGCGTCGCCGCCAGTGCCGAGCGCGTGGGTGCGGCGGTGCGCGATGCGCTGGACCACCACCGGGGCCACCAGCCCTCGATGCTGCAGGACCTGCTGGCCGGCCGTGCCACCGAGACGGGCGCCATCCACGGTGCCGTGCTGCAGGTGGCCGACCGCCTGGGCATTGCCGTGCCCGTGACGCGCACGCTGCACGCACTGGTCAGCCTGTCCGAGAACGCGGGCGCCGTCGCACCGCGCTGAACGCGCTCAAGGCAAAACGAGCCACTACAAGAAGGAGACAAGATGCTGCGCAGACAAGCACTCAAGGCCGCACTGGCCATAGGCGCCCCGCCCCTGCTGGGCATGGGCACGGCACACGCACAGACCGGCAAGCCCGTCGAATGGGTGGTGGGCTTTGCCGCAGGCGGCGGCTCGGACGCCGTGGCGCGCACCGTGGGCGAGTCCTTTGGCAAGGCCCTGGGCCGCACCGTGGTCGTCATGAACAAGCCCGGGGCCGGCACCAACATCGCCGCCGAATACGCGGCGCGCACGCGCGAGCTGGGCAGCCTGGTCTTCACGGCCGACTTCGCCACGCTGGCGGCCAACCCCCACCTGTTTCGCAAGCTGGCCTACAACGCCGAGAAGGACTTCGTGCCCATCGGCCTGCTGGCGCGTTTCCCGCTGTTCCTCGTGGTCGGCAACCAGCTGCCGGTGCACAACCTGCAGGAGTTCACGCAGTGGGTGAAGGCCCAGCCAGGCCCCGTCAGCTATGGCAGCCCGGGCCTGGGCACGCCGCACCACCTGGCCACCGAACTGCTGGCCCAGCGCCTGGGCCTGAAGATGTCCCATGTGCCCTATCGCGGCGCGGGGCCGGCCCTGATCGATGTGATCGGCGGCCAGATCCCCTTCATGCTGGCCGACAGCGCGGCGGCGGCCCAGCACATTGCGGCCGGCAAGCTGCGCGTCATCGGCGTGGCCAGCGCCGAGCGGCTCAAGAGCCACCCGGGCGTGCCCACACTGGCCGAGCAGGGCGTGAAGGATTTCGAGGCCCATGCCTGGCAGGGCCTGGTCGCACCCGCAGGCACGGACGACGCCACCGTACAGGCCTGGTCCGTGGCGCTGCAGCAGGCGCTGCGCTCGCCTGCCGTGCTGGCGCGTTTCGAGGCGCTGTCGCTGGAGCCGCTGCCCGGCACGCCTGCGCAGATGCGTGACTACTGGCGCAGCGAAAGCCGGCGCTGGGGCCTGGTCATCGAGTCGGCGGGCATACGGCTGGACTGACCGTAGCGCCGCTGCGCCGCTGCTGCTTCAGGCGCCCTCACCGTTTTCAAGAACTCATAACCCAAGGAGACATAGCTCATGCACAAGACAACCCCCTTCAGCCGCTGGCGCCGCCTGGGCCTGCTGGCCCTGCTGGGCGCGACGGCCTCGGTCCCTGCGCTGGCGCAGAAGGCCGGCGACAAATGGCCCGAGCGCCCCGTGCGCCTGGTGGTGAACTTCGCGCCCGGCGGCGCGGCCGATGTGCTGGCGCGCGCCATCACGCCCACCATGTCCCAGGTGCTGGGCCAGTCGGTGGTGGTGGACAACAAGCCCGGTGCGGGCGGCAACATCGGCATCAGCGAAACCGTGCGCGCGCCCAAGGATGGCTACACGCTGCTGCTCAGCTCGGGCGGGGCCATCACCATCAACCCGATGATCTACAGCAAGCTGGCCTTCAATCCCGAAAAGGACTTGACGCCCGTGGCTGCCGTGGCGCGCGTGCATGTGTTCCTGGAGACCAATCCCGCCGTGCCCGCCACCAACGTGGCCGAGTTCATCAAGCACCTGAAGGCCAACCCCGGCAAGCTGTCCTACGGCTCGCCGGGCCAGGGCAGCTCGCCCCATTTGGCCGGCGAGATGTTCAAGCGCATGGCCGGTGTCGATGCCGTGCACGCCCCCTACAAGGGCGCGGGCCCGGCGCTCAGCGACGTGCTCAGCGGGCAGCTGCAGTTCTGGTTCGACCCGGGTCCGGGCCTCAAGCAGGTCGAGGCCGGCAAGCTGCGCCTGCTGGCCATCGGCAGCCCGCACCGCTCGCCGCAGTACCCCAACGTGCCCACGCTGGCCGAAAGCGGCCTGCCGGGCTTTGATGCGGACACGCTGTTCGGCATCTACGCGCCCACGGGCACGCCCGAATCGGTGATCGAGGCCGTTCGCACTGCCGTGGCCAAGGCGCTGGAGCAAAAGAACGTCAACGACGTCATCCTCACCCTGGGCGCCACGCCCGCGCCGCTGAGCCGCAAGGCCTTCATCGACCACCACGCCACCGAGCGCGAGCGCTTTGGCGAACTGGTGAAAGCCATCGGCCTGAAAGTGGACTGAGCTTTCCTGCAGGCCATCGTCCGCAAGCCGCCCGCTCAGCGCTGGCGGCTTTTTTCTTTCCGGGCCGGGCTGGGCTGGGCCGGGCCGAGCCGAGGGGGCCTTGTGCCGGCCATCTTCTATACGAAGGTATATCCCGCATCCACCAATGAACAGGCCAGCCTTCCCAACAAAGGCTGGCCGCAGGCACTTTCGCCTTTGATAATTCCGGGCACATATTGCACTGCAGCAAACAGGGCTCCCGGCCTGCACGGGGACTGCGCCACCCACACGCAAAGGAGTACCCCATGGACCCCGATCCTGATTCCGATCCCGATCCTGCCAGGCGCTGCCGCGCCGTCCCTTCCCGTCTTTCCCTTCTTCCATTTCTTGATCTGCCCGGACCCGGGCGGAGGCCTGTGATCGCCTGAAGGGGCGAGAGGTCTGCGCGGGTCCGTGGCACCCGGAGACCTCAGGATGACCCGCTTTCTCGCTTCTGAACGACCAGGCCGACCCCATGGCCAACCACATGGCCTGCACCCGCGCCATCCCTTGCTGGCGGCCGCCTGGCCTGTGGGCGGGCTGCTGATCAGCGTGGCCATGGCCGCCTGCAACGGCCCGGCCGAAACCCAGGCTGCAGTGGCAACCCCCGCCACCGCCGCCACCGCCGCCCCGCAGCCTGCCCCCGTGCGCCGGGAAGGCAACCTCATCGTGGTGCCCGAAGGCTCGCCGCTGCGCGAGCGCCTGCAGGTGGCCGAGATCGCCCTGCAGCCGCTGCAGACCCGCCTGTCGGCCCCCGCCACCATCGAGGCCGAGCCTGAAAAGCTGGTCCGCATCACGCCGCCCGTGGCGGGCCGCCTGGTGCGCCTGCACCACCAGTTGGGCGATGCGGTGAAGGCCGGCGATGCGCTGATCACCATGGACTCCTCCGAGATCTCCAGCGTGCGTGCCGAGCACGCCAAGTCCCAGGCCGCGCTGCTGCACGCGCGCCAGGAGTTCGACCGCCAGAAGCTGCTGTTCGATGCCGAGATCGCCGCGCGCAAGGACTACGAGGCCGCGCAGCAGTCGCTGGCCGCCGCGGGGGCCGATGCGCGCGCCGCCTCCGACCACCTGTCCCAGCTGGGTGCGGCCGTGCAGGAAGGCTCGCGCGGCAGCTACGTGGTCAAGTCGCCCATCAGCGGCCGCGTGGTGGAGATGGCGGGCTCGCAGGGCGGCTACTGGAACGATGTGAATGCCTCCGTCATGACCGTGGCCGACCTGCGCAAGGTCTGGCTCAGCGCCAGCGTCAGCGAGCGCGACCTGGCCCATGTGGACGTGGGCCAGCAGGCCCACATCGCGCTGGCCGCCTATCCCGACCTGCAGCTGCAGGGCCGCGTGCAGTACGTGGGCGAGCTGGTGGACACCGCCACGCGCAGCGTCAAGGTGCGCGTGGCCGTGGACAACCCCGAAGGGCGGTTGCGCCCCGGCATGTTTGCGCGCGTGGGCTTCGACGCCCCGGCGCGCCAGGCCGTGATGGTGCCGGCCGCGGCCCTGCTGCAGGGCCAGGTCAGCACGCGCGTCTTCGTGGACAAGGGCGGCTGGCGCTTCGAGCCGCGCGACGTGCAGGTCGGCGCGCAGCAGGACGGCCAGGCCGAGATCCTCTCGGGCCTGGCGGCCGGCGAGCGCGTGGTGGTCAACGGGGGAGTGCTGCTGCAATGATCGAGCGCATCGTCAACATCGGCTTTTCGCGCCGCGGCGTGGTCTGGCTGGTCTTTTGCTTCGCGGCCCTGTATGGCGTGTTCAGCTGGAAGCAGCTGCCGCTGGAGGCCTATCCCGACATTGCCGACGTGACCTCGCAGATCGTCACCCAGGTGCCAGGCCTGGCGGCCGAGGAGATAGAGCAGCAGATCACCATTCCGCTGGAGCGCGCCCTGCTGGCCACGCCCGGCATGCACGTGCTGCGCTCGCGAAGCCTGTTCGCGCTGTCGCTGATCACCGTGGTCTTCGAGGACGGCGTGGACGGCTACTGGGCGCGCCAGCGCCTGAAGGAGCGCATCGACGAGGTCACGCTGCCCTATGGTGCCCGCGCCGGGCTGGACCCCTACAGCTCGCCCACGGGCGAGGTCTACCGCTACACGCTGGAAAGCCCGGTGCGCAGCCTGCGCGAGCTGTCCGAGCTGCAGCAATGGGTGGTGATCCCGCGCCTGAAGAAGGCCCAGTCCGTGGTGGATGTGACCAACTTCGGCGGCCTGACCACGCAGTTCATGCTGGAGCTGGACCCCGCGCGGCTGCTGCAGTACGGGCTGGCGCTGTCCCAGGTGATCGAGGCCATCAATGCCAACAACGCCAGCGGCGGCGGCAGCGTCATCGACCGGGGCGATGTCTCCTATGTGGTGCGCGGCGTGGGCCTGCTGGGCTCGCTGGACGACATGGGCAACGTGGTCGTCAAGACCACGGACAGCGGCACGCCCGTGCTGGTCAAGGACCTGGGGCGGCTGACCTACGGCAACGTGGAGCGGCGCGGCATCCTGGGCAAGGACGGCAACTCCGACACCCTGCAGGGCATCGTGCTGCTGCTCAAGGGCTCCAACCCCTCGCAGGCACTGGAGGGCATCCATGCCGCCGTGGAGGAGCTCAACGGCAAGCTGCTGCCGCCCGACGTGAAGGTCGTGCCCTACCTGGACCGCACCACGCTGATCGAGCGCACCACCCACACCGTGGGCAAGACCCTGGCCGAAGGCCTGATCGTCGTCACCCTGGTGCTGCTGGTCTTCCTGGGCAGCCCGCGCGCGGCGCTGATCGTGGCGCTGACCATTCCCATGGCGCTGCTGCTGGCCTTCATCTTCATGCACCACGCGAAGATTCCGGCCAACCTGCTGTCGCTGGGCGCCATCGACTTCGGCATCCTGGTGGACGGGGCTGTGGTCGTGGTCGAGAACATCCTGCGGCGCCGCGAGGCCGACCAGAACCGGCCGCTCACGCCCAGGGATGCCATCACGGCCACGCTGCAGGTGGCGCGGCCCATCTTCTTCGGCATGTGCGTGATCGCGGCCGCCTACCTGCCGCTGTTCGCCTTCGAGCGCATCGAGTACAAGCTGTTCTCGCCCATGGCCAGCGCCGTGGGCGCGGCCCTGGTCGGGGCGCTGGCCGTGGCCCTGCTGCTCACGCCGGCCCTGGCCTGGCTGGCTTTCCGCAGGCCGCGCAGGATCTTCCACAACCCCGTGCTGCACCGGCTGGGCGTGGGCTATGACCGCTTCCTGGGCGTGGCCGTGGGCCGCGTGCGCTGGCTGGCGGGGGCCGTGGCAGCATCGCTGCTGGCGCTGGGCGTGCTGGCCGGCACCATGGGCCGCGACTTCCTGCCGTACCTGGACGAAGGCTCCATCTGGCTGCAGGTGCAGATGCCGCCCGGCATCACGCTGGACAAGGCGCGCGACATGGCCGACGCGCTGCGCAGCGCTGCGCTGGAGTTCCCCGAGGTCTCCTACATCGTCACCCAGACCGGGCGCAACGATGACGGCACGGACTACTGGACGCCCTCGCACATCGAGGCCAGCGTGGGCCTGCATCCCTATGGCGAATGGAAGTCGGGCCTGACCAAGCAGCAGCTGATCGCGAAGATGGCCGCGCGCTTCGACCAGCTGCCCGGCTACTCCGTGGGCTTCATGCAGCCCATGATCGACGGCGTGCAGGACAAGCTGTCCGGCGCGCACAGCGACCTCACGGTGAAGGTCTTCGGCCAGGACCTGGCCGAGGACCGGCGCGTGGCCGATGCCCTGGTGGCCGTGCTGGAGAAAGTGCCCGGCGCGGCCGACGTGGCCGTGGACGTGGAGCCGCCGCTGCCCAACCTGCGCATTGCGCTGGACCGCGCGGCTGCCGCGCGCTACGGCATCCATGCCTCCGAGGTGGCGCAGCTCATCTCCACCGGCGTGGGCGGGGCCTCCATTGGCCAGCTCTACGTTGGCGAGCGCAGCTACGACATGGCCGTGCGCTTCACGCCCGACACGCGCAGCAGCCCCGAGGCCATCGGCGCGCTGCGCCTGTCGGCGGCCAACGGCGCCCAGGTGCCGCTGGCCGACGTGGCGCGCATCACCACCACCGTGGGCCAGAGCGTCATCGTGCGCGAGGGCGGCGAGCGCCACATCCTCGTCAAGCTCAATGTGCGCGGCCGCGACCTGGCGGGCTTCCTCAAGGATGCGCACACCGCCATCGACCAGCACCTGGACTACGACCGCCAGAAGCTGCACATCGAGTGGGGCGGCCAGTTCGAGAACCTGCAGCGTGCCGAGGCGCGGCTGCTCATGATTCTGCCGCTGACGCTGGGCATCATGCTGGTGCTGCTGTTCGGCGAGTTCGGCAACCTGCGCCAGCCGCTGCTGGTGCTGGGCGTGGTGCCGCTGGCCATGATCGGCGGCTTTGCGGGCCTGCACCTGCGCGGCATGACGCTCAACGTCTCCAGCGCCGTGGGCTTCATCGCGCTGTTCGGCGTGGCCGTGCTCTCGGGCGTGCTCATGGTCTCGCAGATCAACCGGCTGCGCCGCGAGGACGGCCTGGGCCTGCGCGAAGCCGTGCTCGAAGGCGCCTCCAGCCGCATGCGCCCCGTGCTGATGACGGCCACCGTCGCCGCCTTCGGCCTCACGCCGGCCATGCTGGCCACGGGCCTGGGCAGCGACGTGCAGCGGCCCCTGGCCACCGTCGTCGTCTGCGGCCTGTTCAGCGCCACCTTGCTGACCCTGCTGCTGCTGCCCAACCTCTACTACGTGATCGAGGCCCGTGCCGCCCGCGCGGCCGAGCGCCGCCAGCGCCGCGCCGCTGAACGCGGTGAGAGCGGCGAACCGGATGCCGCCGAGGACGAGGGCCGCCGGCACACCGCAACGAGCCAACCCCATTGATGCGAGTCGCCATGCAAACGACCCTTTTCTTCCCCAGGCAGGCCCTGGCCCTGCTGCTGTGCCTTGGCGCCGCAGCCCAGGCGCAGACGGCGCCGTCCGCCGGCCTGCGCTTTTCCGACTACCTCAACGCCGTGGAGCAGCACAGCCCCCTGCTGCGCTCGGAGGAGCAGGGCGTGGAATCCGCGCGTGCCGGCATCGGCATCGCCGGCATACGCCCCGACCCCAGCCTCACGCTGGGCGCCTCGCGCGAGCAGGTGCGCACCGGCCAGCCCCGGCCCACCACGCGCAACTACGAGATCAGCATGGAGCTGGAGACGGGCGGCAAGCGCGCCGCGCGCATCCAGTCCGCACGCAGCCAGGTGCGCCTGTCCGAGGCCGGCCTTGAAGGCGTGCGCAGCCAACTGTTCTCCGATGCCGCCCAGGACTACACCCAGGCCTGCCGCGACTCGCTGGCGCTGGAGCGCAAGCAGCAGACGCTGAAGGCGCTGGGCGACGTGGTGCAGGCCAACGAGCTGCGGCGCAAGGCCGGCGACATCGGCGGCGTGGAATGGCTGCAGTCGCGCGTGGAACGCGACCGCTTCCAGGCCGAGGTGGTGCAGGCGCGCGCCGAGGCGCAGACCGCGCGGCTGGCGCTGTCCGTCCCGCTGGGGCGCCGCCTGTCCGAAGTCTTTGCCAGCGACACGCTGCAATGCGGCTTCATGGAATTGGCCGAAGACTCGGGGCTGGAGGATGCCGACGCCCTGGTCGCCCAGGCGCTGCAGTCGCGCGCCGAGGTGCGCATCGCCCAGGCGGCGCTGGAGCATGCGCGCGACAACGCGGGCCTGGCCCGGGCCAACCGCTGGGTCAATCCCACGCTGGCCGTGGGCATGGCCGCCGTGCCGTCCACGGCGGCCGGCACCGATGCCCAGGGCAATCCCTTCGATGGCGGCGGGCGCTCGCGCACGCTGTCGGTCTCGGTCAGCGTGCCGCTGCCGCTGTCGCGCCTGGACCGGGGCGATCTGGTGCAGGCCGAGGCGGCCGTGACCCAGGCCATGCTGGCCCTGCAGCAGGCCCAGAACCGGGCCGAGGCCGATGTGCGCGGCGCGCGCTTTCGCCTGACCGCCGCGCGCGAGAACGTGCAGCGCTACCGCGACGGCGTGCTGCGCGATGCGCAGCGCGTGCTCGAAGGCATACGCCTGTCCTACCGGCATGGCGAGGCTTCGCTGCTGGAGCTGCTGTCCGCCCAGCGCTCGGCCGACGAGGCCTACCTGGGATCGCTGGAGGCCGAGACCGAGCTGGCCAAGGCCACGGTGGAGCTCCAACTGAGCGTGGGCCGGCGGCCAGTGTTGTGAACCCCCTGAGCCGCTGCGCGGCTTCCCCCTCTCTCGCTACGCGGGAGGGGACGACACCTTCGGTGCGGGGCGTCCCTTCCTCGGTGTCCCTTGTTTTGGGTCGCGCCAGTATCGTACGGTTCGGGTATAGCTTGCATTCAGGTGCAGCGCCTTCTTGAATGAGAATTGGCAGCTGACAGTCCATTCCTTTTCCCTGCACGCCATGACCACCGCTCTGCGCCGCTTTCCCCATTGGCCCCGGGCCCTGATCCTGGCGGCCATGGGCGTCGCCATGGCCGCGATCTTCGCGCTCGACACGCTGACCGACTACGCCGTGGCGGCCGCCGTGTTCCATACCGCCATCATCCTGGTGGCGGTGCGCTGGTTCAGCCCGCGCGTGGTCATCGGCCTCACGGCGCTGTGCATCGTGCTGACCCTGGCCAGCTTTGCGCTCACGCCTGCCGGTGCCTATCGCACCGGACTGATCAACATGGTGATCAGCATTCTGGCCATTGCCATCACGGCCTATCTGGGCCTGAAGATGGTGGCGGCCCAGAACGCGGCCCATGAGGCGCGCACCCAGCTGATGCGCATCACCCAGACCACCAGCCTGGGGCAGTTGACGGCCTCCATCGCCCATGAGGTCAACCAGCCGCTGGCCGCCATCGTCACCAGCGGCAATGCCTGCCAGCGCTGGCTGGCCCAGGAGCCGCCCAATCTCGCCAAGGCCGGCCAGGCGCTGGAGCGCATCCTGGGCGATGCGCAGCGCGCCAGCGATGTCATTGCCCGCATCCGCAGCATGGCGCGCGGCGAGGCGCCCAGCCGCCAGTCCTTCGACCTCAACGACGCCGTGCGCGAGATGGCACGCCTGTCGGACGCCGAGCTGGACCGGCGCGGCGTGGCCCTGGACCTGCAACTGGCGCCCGCGCTGCAGCCGGCCTGGGCCGACCGCGTGCACATCCAGCAGGTGCTGGCCAACCTGCTGCTCAACGCCATGGATGCCATGCAGGGCACGCCGGCCGCGCAGCGGCGCATCACCGTCACCACCCAGGCCCTGGGCCAGCAACTGGTACTGACCGTGGCCGATGCGGGCGAAGGCCTGTCGCCCCTGGCCCGCACTCACCTGTTCGATGCCTTCTGGACCACCAAGCCCGACGGCATGGGCCTGGGCCTGAACATCTGCCGCCATATGGCCGAGGCCAACGGCGGCCGCATCTGGGCCACGGACCGCGAGGACACGCGCGGCGGCACGGTCTTTCACATCACCATTGCCTGCGCCCCGGCCACGGGCGACAGGTCTTCCACGGGATTGCGCCATGGCTGAACCCTCCACGGCCGAAGCCGAGGCACTTGTCTACATCGTCGATGACGACGCCTCGGTGCGCGCCGCCATCGAGGACCTGCTGGCTTCGGTCGGCCTGTGCGTGCGCGCCTTCGGCGCCACGCGCGAGTTTCTGGACCACTGGCAGCGGCAGCCGCCCGCGGGGCCTGCATGCCTGGTGCTGGACATCCGCATGCCGGGCCAAAGCGGCATGGATTTCCGGCGCCAGATGCTGGAGATGGGCCTGAAGCTGCCCACCATCTTCATCACCGGCCATGGCGACATTCCCATGAGCGTGGAGGCCATGAAGACCGGCGCCATCGAGTTCCTGACCAAGCCCTTCCGCGACCAGGACCTGCTGGACGCCATCCAGCAGGGCATTGCCCTGGACCGCCAGCGCCGCGCGCTGGACGCCGGCGAACAGGCGCTGCGCGCCTGCTGGCAATCGCTGTCGCCCGGCGAGCAGGAAGTGGTCGTGGGCGTGGTGCGCGGCCTGCTGAACAAGCAGATCGCGGCAGACCTGGGCGTGAGCGAGATCACGGTGAAGGTACGGCGTGGCCAGGCCATGCGCAAGATGCAGGTGCGCACGCTGGCCGACCTGGTGCGTGCGCTGGAGCGGCTGGATATCCGCTGAGGTGTCCTGGCAGGCCGGGCGCAGGCCAGGCGCAGGCCAGGGGCCGGCCTGCCGCAACGCTTCAGTGGGCGTGGCCGTGCGCCGGTGCCTGCGCAGGCCCGCTTGCGGCACTGGCAGCACTGGCGGCACTGGCGGCATCCAGCGCCAGGAAGTGGTGGACCACGGGCCGCTCGGGGCCGATGTGAAAGCGCAGCGCCTGGGCCTGCAGATCGGCATCGGCCCTGGACACGCGCTGGTGCTGGCGCAGATGCTCGGCCCAGGACTCCACCAGGAACCACTCGATCACCCGGCCCGGCTCGCCCGTGTGCTCGGCAATGCCCCAGGCATAGGCGCCATCGCGCCGCCGCTCGCGCGCCACATGCTGCATGGCCTCGATGAAGGCTGGCAGGTCGTCGCGGCGCACCTGGTACTCCACCTGGATCATTACCGGGCCGCGGTCATGGGCCACGGGTTCGGCCAGCAGCGGCTCGGGCCAGTGGTTGGAGGCCTGCAGGTCCGCCTCGCCCGTGGGCAGCTTGATGCGGTGGAACACCAGCGAGATGGCCACCAGGCCCGCCGCGCCGATCAGCAGCGCCGTGGGAATGCCCACGCCCTGCGCGAACAGCCCCCAGGCCAGGCTGCCGCCCGCCATGGCGCCGTTGAACACCATCAGGTAGATGGCCAGTCCCCGGCCGCGCACCCAGTTGGGCAGCACCGCCTGGGCCACGCCGTTGAGCGTGGTCAGCGCAATGATCCAGCCCAGGCCCAGCACCAGCATCAGCAGCACGGCAGCCCATTGCGGCGGCGCGGTGGACAGCGCGGCCATCACGGCGGCGCTGAGCACGGAGGACAGCAGCACCAGGCCATCGGCATCCAGCCTTTTGCGCAGGCGCGGCAGCACCAGTGCACCCAGGATGGCGCCTGCGCCCACGGCGCCCAGCATCACACCGTAGAAGCCTGCCGAGCCGCCCAGCATGCGCCGCGCCACCAGCGGCAGCAGGGCCCAGACCGAGCTGGCGAAGAGGAAGAACACGGCGGCGCGCAGCAGCACCACATGCAGCTCGCGGCTGGAGCGCGCATAGCGCAGGCCTGCGCGGAAGGCGCCGAAGAACTGCTCATTCAGGGCCGAGACCTCGGCCTTGGGGCGCTTCCACCAGACCAGCGCGGCGATCACGAACACATAGCTGGCCACGTCCGCGCCATAGGCCGCCGCCGCGCCGAAGCTGGCCAGCAGCAGGCCGCCGGCCGCAGGGCCCAGGGCGCGTGCGATGTTGATGCCCAGCGAGTTCAGCGCCACCGCGTTCTTGAGGTCGCTGCGCGGCACCAGCTCGGGCACGATGGACTGCCAGGTCGGCCCCATCAGCGCCGCGCCTATGCCGCCCACGAAGGTCAGCGCCACCAGGTACTCCACGGTCAGCGTATTGGTGCGTGCCAGCAGCAGCAGGCTGGCGCTGACGGCGGCCAGCAGGATCTGGATGCCGATCAGGAAGCGTCGGCGGTCCAGGATGTCGGACAGCACACCGGCCGGAATCGCCAGCAGGAAGATGGGCAGCGTGGCCGCCGTCTGGATCAGGGCCACGGCGGCCGGGCTGGCCGACAGCTCGGTCACCATCCAGGAGCTGGCCACATCGCGCATGAAGCTGCCGATGTTGCCCAGCACCGTGGCCGCCCACAGCACCGCGAACACGGGCTGGCGCAGCGGCGCGAAGCTGCCGGAGGAACTGCCGGCAACAGCTGGGGCAGACGGCTTGGAATCGATGGACATGGCCTTGCTCCTCAGGCCATCCAGCAGGAGCAGCCCAGCGCGCCGAAGAAGCTTCGGGGGTCCGAGGTCGGCACGTTCGATGCCCATGCGTCGGCATGGCTGTGGCCGTGCATGCCGCAGCTGGTGCCGCAGCCGCAGGCCGCCGCCAGGCTGCGGTAGCGCGCGGGGTTGAGCGAGTTCCTGCCCGCGCCCTCGGGCTCGCCCCAGGCGCCGTAGCCGCCAAAGCGCCGCACGGGCGACCAGTCGGGCATGGCCGGCGGCAGGGGGTTGTCGTCATGCGGCTGGAAGGGGCCTGCGCCATAGACCACGCGGCCGCCCACCACGGTGAGCTCGGAGGTGAGGAAGGAGATCTCGTCCTCGGGCACGGCGAAGTAGTCCTTGCTGGGCACGATCATGTCGGCCAGCTGGCCCACCTGGATGCGGCCGCGCAGGCCTTCCTCGTTGGAGAACCAGGCCACGTTCTCGGTCCACATGCGCAGCGCGGTCTCGCGGTCCAGCAGGTTGCGCTGGGGGTACATCTGCAGGCCGCCCACGGTCTTGCCCGTCACCATCCACGACAGCGACACCCAGGGGTTGTAGGAGGCCACGCGCGTGGCGTCCGTGCCGGCCGAGGTCTTCACGCCGCGCTCCAGGATCTTCTTGACGGGCGGCGTGGCCTCGGTGGCGCGTGCACCGTAGCGTTCGGTGAAATATTCGCCCTGGTAGGCCATGCGGTGCTGCACGGCCACGCCGCCGCCCAGCGCCGCAATGCGGTCGATGGACTTGTCCGAAATGGTCTCGGCATGGTCGAAGAACCAGTTCAGGCCGTCGATGGGCGTGTCGCGGTGCACCTTCTCGAATACATCGAGCGCGCGCGAGATGGTCTCGTCATAGGTGGCGTGCAGGCGCCACGGCCATTGGTTCTGCACCAGCACGCGCACCACTTCCTCCAGGTCGCCCTCCATGCTGGGCGGCATGTCGGGGCGCGGCTGGCGGAAGTCCTCGAAGTCGGCGGCCGAGTACACCAGCATCTCGCCCGCGCCGTTGTGGCGGAAATAGTCGTTGCCCTGCTTGTACTTCACGCTTTGCGTCCAGTTGAGGAAGTCGGCCTTCTCCTCCTTGGGCTTTTGCGTGAACAGGTTGTAGGCCAGGCGCACGGTGATCTGGTTGGCGTCGCTGAGCTTCTGGATCACGTCGTAGTCGTCGGGGTAGTTCTGGAAGCCCCCGCCCGCATCGATCACGCCGGTCACGCCCAGGCGGTTGAGTTCGCGCATGAAGTGGCGCGTGGAGTTGACCTGGTAGTCCAGCGGCAGCTTGGGACCCTTGGCCAGCGTGCTGTAGAGGATGGTGGCGTTGGGCTTGGCCAGCAGCAGGCCCGTGGGGTTGCCGTTGGCATCGCGCGTGATCTCGCCGCCTGCGGGCTGGGGCGTGTCGCGGGTGTAGCCCACGGCGCGCAGGGCGGCCGCGTTGAGCAGGGCGCGGTCATACAGGTGCAGCAGGAACACCGGCGTATCGGGCGCGATGGCGTTGATCTCGTCGATGGTGGGCAGGCGCTTTTCCACGAACTGGTGCTCGGTGAAACCGCCGACCACGCGCACCCACTGCGGCGCAGGCGTGATGGCCACCTGGCGCTTGAGCATGTCCAGCGCGTCGGCCAGCGAGCGCACGCCGTCCCAGCGCAGCTCCAGGTTGAAGTTCAGGCCGCCACGGATCACGTGCGTGTGGTTGTCGAACAGGCCGGGCAGCACGCTGCGGCGCTGCAGATCGATGCGGCGCGTGCCGCTGCCGGCCAGGGCCAGCACCTCGGCGTCCGAGCCCACGGCGATGAACCGGCCGTCCTTCACGGCCACGGCGGTGGCGGTGGGCTGGGCCTTGTTCAGCGTGGTGAAGCGGCCGTTGTGGAAGATGACTTCGGGCGTGGAATCGGACATGGAGGCTCCTTGGCGAGCGTTGGTGGTGCAACCCAGCAGTCCACCCATGGCAAGGGTGGCAGCGGAGCCCAGGACTTTTCTGCGCGTGGTCATGGTGCAGTTTTCTTGGAGAGGGGGAGGGGTCAGCCGTGGTGCCGATCGGCATCGGCATCGGCGTTCTTGCGGCCGGGCAGCTGGCCCAGCACATGCTCGGTGGCCTGCGTCTTGCTGCAGGCGCTGCGCAGGTCCATGCCCTGCAGCAGATGCCGGCCCACGGGCACGATCTGCTCGCCGGCCAGGATGCCCAGCAGGCCGACCAGGGCCACCAGCGGCGGTGCGGGCGAGCGCACCTGCAGCAGGCTGTAGACCACGCCGACCAGCAGGCCGGCCCCAAGGGAAAGTGCGTAGAGCTTCATGGTGTCACTCCGTGGACGGGGCCGGCGGCGGCGCTGGTGCTCAGGCCTTGGCGGGGTTCGGGCCCACGGTCTCGCCATGCTGCACGCGCTCGGCCGCCTTGTGCACCATGGTGTAGGCATAGTCCACGCCCATGCCGTAGGCGCCGGAATGCTCGCGCACGATGTCCATCACCGCGTCGTAGGTCTCGCGGCGGGCCCAGTCGCGCTGCCATTCCAGCAGCACCTGCTGCCAGGTCACGGGCACCACGCCGGCCTGCACCATGCGGTCCATGGCGTAGTTGTGCGCGTCCAGCGACGTGCCGCCCGAGGCGTCGGCCACCATGTAGATCTCGTAGTCCGTGTCATGCAGGGCCGACAGGGCGAAGGTGGTGTTGCACACCTCGGTCCACAGGCCGGAGACCACGATCTTCTTGCGGCCCTGGGCGGCGTTCCTGGCCAGTGCGTCCCGCACGTTCTGGTCGTCCCAGGAATTCATGGAGCTGCGCTCCAGCAGTTGGTGCTCGGGGAACACGGCCAGCAGTTCGGGATAGGTGTGGCCGGAGAAGCTGCCCGTCTCCACCGTGGTGATGGTGGCGGGGATGCCGAAGGCCTTGGCCGCCTTGGCCAGGCCGACCACGTTGTTCTTGAGCACCTGGCGGTCGATGGACTGCACGCCGAAGGCCATCTGGGGCTGCTGGTCGATGAAGATGATCTGGCTGTTGGCGGGCGTCAGGACTTCGAGGTACTTGCGGTCGGTCATGGTGATCTCCTGTGAGGGGTTGGACGGGGTACGGGAAATGTTTTCTTGGAAAGAGGCGGGCAGGGCGCTTCAGCGCGCCGTGTCGACGAGCACCAGCTCGGTGTCGGCCAGGGCCGTCACACGGAAGCTGTCCACATCGCTGATGGCGGCGCCGTCGCGCTCCTGCAGCGTCACGCCGTCGATCTGCACCGAGCCGCTGGCCGGCACCAGGTAGCCCAGGCGGTCGCGGCCGATGCGGTACTCCGTGCTCTCGCCGGCCTTCAGCGTGGCGCCCAGCACCCGGGCGGCGGTGCGGATGGGCAGGGCGTCCTCGTCACCGGGCAGGCCGCTGGCCAGGGCCACGAAGCTGCCCGAGCGCTCGCCCTTGGGGAAGGGCTTGGCACCCCAGGACGGGGGCTGCTGGCCGCGCTCGTCGGGCATGATCCAGATCTGGAAAATCCGCGTCGTGTCCTTTTCCTGGTTGTATTCCGAGTGGCGGATGCCGGTGCCCGCGCTCATCACCTGCACATCGCCCGCTTCGGTGCGGCCCTTGTTGCCCAGGCTGTCCTGGTGGGTGATGGCGCCTTCACGGACATAGGTGATGATTTCCATGTTGGCGTGGGCATGGGGCGGGAAGCCCGTGCCGGCGGCGATGGTGTCGTCGTTCCACACCCGCAGCGCGCCCCAGCCCATGCGGGCCGGATCGTGGTAGCCGGCGAAGGAAAAGTGATGCTTGGCATCGAGCCAGCCGTGGTTGGCACCGCCAAGGGCTTGGAAGGGACGGCGTTCGATCATGGTGTTCTCCTGCTGCGTTGTGTGTTGCGATGGATGAACTTTATGTTTTGCCGATCAAGAAGAGAATAGAAAATATGCAAAGACATCTATTCCAAAACTTTCATGCCAAGACTTCCTGACCTCGAAGCCTGGGCCGTCTTCGCCAAGGTGGCCGAAACGGGCTCCTTCGCCAAGGCCGCCGCCGACCTGGGCGTCTCCCAGCCCACCATCTCCAAGGCCATCACACGGCTGGAGACGCGGCTCAAGACCAGCCTGTTCCACCGCACCTCGCGGCGCATGTCGCTGACGGCCAGCGGCCAGGCCTCGCTGGAGCGCGCCGCGCGCATCCTGGCCGAGGGCGAGGCCGTGGAGGCCGAGATCAGCGAGCAGTCCAAAAGCCTGCGCGGCCCCATCCGCATTGCGGCGCCCATGTCGTTCGGCATCTCGCACCTGGCGCCGGCCGTGCCCGCCTTCATGGCCGAGCACCCGGAAGTCACGCTGGACCTGCACTTCAGCGACGAGCTGATCGACGTCGTGGCCCAGGGCTTCGACATCGCGCTGCGCATCTCCTCGCTGCCCGACTCCAGCCTGCTGGCGCGGCGCCTGTGCACGGTGCGCCTGCTGCTGGTGGGATCACCCGAATACTTCGAGCGCCACGGCCGCCCCTCCCATCCGCGCGAGCTGGCTCAGCACCGCGCGCTGCGCTATGTGCACAGCCGCCTGGGCGAGGCCTGGCGCTTCGTGCATGCGCGCCGCGGCGAGTTCGCCCAGGTCGTGCCCACGGCCATGCGCGTGAACAATGCCGAGGGCCTGGCGCCGGCCCTGCGCGCCGGGCTGGGCCTGGCCCTGCAGCCCGAATTCCTGGCCTGGGAAGATTTGCAATCGGGTGCGCTGCAGACCTGCATGGACGACTGGCAGGTGCCCTCCATCGCCCTGCACATCGTCACGCCACCCGGGCGTGCCCGGCCGGCGCGCGTGCAGGCGCTGATCGATTTCCTGGCCGCGCACTTCGCGCTGGCACCCTGGGCGCGCGAGCCGCAGGCGTAGATCGCAAAAGGGGAGGGCTTCGGTGGGAGGGCTTCGGCCTCAGCTGGCCCAGGAAGCCGGCAGCAACTGCAGCAGCACCACCGTCATCACCACATAGCGCAGGAACTTGCCGATGGCCATGTAGAACACGCAGGGCCAGAACGGCAGCCGCAGCCAGCCGGCCACGGCGCACAGCGGATCGCCCACCACGGGCAGCCAGCTCAGCAGGCAGGCCTTGGCGCCCAGGCGGCGCAGCCACACGCGGGCGCGGCGCTCATGGCGGGACAGGGCGCGGGGCGGCTTGGCCCGCAGATCCTCGGGCAGTCCGGCGCGCCGCCGCTCGCGGGCCGCACGCCAGGCCTTGTGCGCACCCAGGCCCATCCACCAGCTGATGGCGCCGCCCAGCGTATTGCCGGCCGTGGCCACGAAGACCGTCTGCCAGAACAGATCGGGGTTGAGCTGCAGCAGGCCCACCACCGCAGGCTCGGAGCCCAGCGGCAGCAGCGTGGCCGAAATCAGGGCCACGATGAACACGGTGCTGAGGCCGAACTGCGGCAGCGCCAGCCAGCCCAGCAGTTGATGCATCCAGACTTCCATAGGTGCTGTAAGTGTAGGTCTGCGCTGGCTGACGCTTTGTCGGCCTGAAGCTATCGTGAGGCCTGTTCCAGAACCACAAGCACAGGGGGCGTCATGCAGACAGGGCGGATTGCAGGATGGGCGGGATGGGCGGCATTGGGAATGGCAGCAGCCGGCCTGGCCGGCTGCGCTGCGTTGCAGCCACCGCCAGGCAAGGACACCACCGTGGTGGCACAGGCCGCTGTCCAGGCGCCGCCCGCCCAGGCTGCACCGCCCTCCGCCTGGGGCAAGGCGCTGCAGGCCAAGGGCTGCACCCTGCCGGACCCGGCCGTGGGCGACAGGCTGGAGCAGCTGCAGCGTGAGCTGGAGCCGCTGGGCCTGGAGCCGCGTCTGCAAGGCTGCGTGAGCCTGGCCGGGTCCGAGCCCGGCCCGGCCCTGGTGCTGGACGCCTGGGTGACCGACGGGCGCAAGGCCATGGCCGTGGTGCGCGGCCCGCTGGCCGACGGCGAGGCGCTGGACCTGGGACTGGAGGCTGGGCTGCAGACAGCTGGGCCGCAGACAGCCGGGCAGCCGAAAGCCGGGCTGCAGAAGGTCGGCCTGCGACCCATGCCCGACGACCAGGTCTCTCCCGACGTGCAATTCAACCGCCGCTGGTGGCAGGGCCGGCTCGGTGCCTACGGGCTGCAGGCCGTTCCGGGCCAGGTGCGCACCTTCGTGCCCACACCATGAAAACTGCGCACTGTCTTGTTTTCGCTGCTTGGCCGTCTTGACGGCCCGGTTTTAGCCCTGCTGAAAATTTGGGCAGGTACAATCTTGGTCCTTTGTTGCCGCCCGTTTTGTGCTCGGCGCGCGCGTTTTCTCCGGCTTTTCCGATGTCCTCCCCACCCCTGTCCATAGGCCCCCATGCCCTGGCCAATCGCCTGTTCGTCGCCCCCATGGCCGGGGTGACGGATCGGCCGTTCCGCCAGCTGTGCAAGGCCCTGGGCGCGGGCTACGCGGTCAGCGAGATGGTGACATCACGCAAGGACCTGTGGAACAGCCTCAAGACCTCGCGCCGCGCCAACCATGAAGGCGAGCCCGGCCCCATCGCGGTGCAGATCGCGGGCACGGACGCCGAGATGATGGCCGAGGCCGCGCGCTACAACCTGGACCGCGGCGCCCAGATCATCGACATCAACATGGGCTGCCCGGCCAAGAAGGTCTGCAACAAGTGGGCCGGCTCGGCCCTGATGCAGAACGAGGCCCTGGCCGTGGAGATTGCCCAGGCTGTTGTAGAGGCCTGCGCCCCGCACGGCGTGCCCGTCACGCTGAAGATGCGCACCGGCTGGTGCGACGCGCACAGGAACGCCGTGGTGCTGGCCCGCCGCTTCGAGGAGGTGGGCATACAGATGCTCACCGTGCACGGCCGCACGCGCGAGCAGGGTTACAAGGGCTTTGCCGAGTACGACACCATCGCTGCCGTCAAGGCGGCGGTGCGCGTGCCCGTGGTGGCCAATGGCGACATCACCAGCCCCGAGAAGGCGCGCGACGTGCTCGCCTACACGGGCGCCGACGCCGTGATGATCGGCCGCGCGGCCCAGGGCCGGCCGTGGATCTTCCGCGAGATCGCGCACTTCATGGCCACGGGCGAGCACATGGCCCCGCCGCTGGTGGCCGAGCTGCGCCGGCTGCTGCTGGACCACCTGCAGGACCACTACAGCCTGTACGGCGAGGGCACCGGCGTGCGCAGCGCGCGCAAGCACATCGCCTGGTACCTGCGCAGCCTGCCGGGCGGTGAAGCATTCAGACAACACATCAACACCATCGAGGACTGCGCGGTGCAATGGCAGGCCGTGGCCGACTATCTGGACGCCCTGGGCGCACAGATGGACCGGATACCGGCCGCCATCGATGCCGGCGCCACAAGCGCCGAATTCGGAGAGCCCGCAGGAATGACAGTATGAGCAACCAGAACATCGAACAATGCGTGCGTGAAAGCCTGGAGGGGTATTTCCGCGATCTCGACGGCGAAAAGCCCAACGGCATGTACGACATGCTGATCCACCTGGTCGAAAAGCCGCTGCTGGAAGTGGTGATGACCCAGGCCGACAACAACCAGTCCCGCGCTGCCGACTGGCTGGGCCTGAACCGCAACACGCTGCGCAAGAAGCTGCTCGAGCACGACATGCTCTGAGCGGCACGAATCTCCATTTCTTCAAACTCCCTGCACTGACGCCCATGAACGCCCTGCTCTCCGTCTCTGACAAGACCGGTATCGTCGAATTCGCCCAAGGCCTGCACGCCCTGGGCATCAAGCTGCTGTCCACCGGCGGCACCGCCAAGCTGCTGGCCGAGGCCGGCCTGCCCGTGACCGAGGTGGCCGAAGTCACCCAGTTCCCCGAAATGCTGGACGGCCGCGTCAAGACCCTGCACCCCAAGGTCCACGGCGGCCTGCTGGCGCGCCGCGAGCTGCCCGCCCACATGGCGGCCCTCAAGGAGCACGGCATCGACACCATCGACCTGCTGGTGGTGAACCTGTACCCCTTCGAGGCCACCGTGGCCAAGGCCGGCTGCACGCTGGCCGACGCCATCGAGAACATCGACATAGGCGGCCCGGCCATGGTGCGCTCTGCCGCCAAGAACTGGGCCGACGTGGGCGTGATCACCGACGCCGGCCAGTACGAGGCCGTGCTGGGTGAACTCAAGGCCAACGGAAAGCTGTCCGACAAGCTGCGCTTTGCGCTGTCCGTGGCCGCCTTCAACCGCATCGCCCAGTACGACGGCGCCATCAGCGACTACCTGTCCAGCGTGAAGTTCGAGGACGAGAAGCTGTCCGAAGCCTACGTGCCCGAGCGCAGCCCCTTCCCCGGCCAGAGCAACGGCCACTTCACCAAGGTGCAGGACCTGCGCTACGGCGAAAACAGCCACCAGCAGGCCGCCCTGTACCGCGACCTGTATCCGGCTCCCGGCTCCCTGGTCACGGGCGAGCAGCTGCAGGGCAAGGAGCTGTCGTACAACAACATCGCCGACGCCGACGCCGCCTGGGAATGCGTCAAGAGCTTCGAGCAGCCCGCCTGCGTGATCGTCAAGCACGCCAACCCCTGCGGCGTGGCCGTGGGCAAGGACGCGCACGAAGCCTATGCCAAGGCCTTCCAGACCGACCCCACCAGCGCCTTCGGCGGCATCATCGCCTTCAACCGCACGGTGGACAAGGCAGCGGCCGAGGCCGTGGTCAAGCAATTCGTCGAGGTGCTGATGGCCCCCGACTTCACGGCCGAGGCGCTGGAAATCTTCAAGCCCAAGGTCAATGTGCGCCTGATGAAGATCGCCCTGCCGGCCGGCGGCGAGCGCGCCTGGGACCAGGGCCGCAACGCCATGGACGCCAAGCGCGTCGGCTCGGGCCTGCTGCTGCAGACCGCCGACAACCATGAGCTGGCCCTGGCCGACCTCAAGGTCGTCACCGTCAAGCAGCCTACGCCCGAAGAACTGCAGGACCTGCTGTTCGCCTGGAAGGTCGCCAAGTACGTCAAGAGCAATGCCATCGTGTTCTGCAAGAACGGCATGACCATGGGCGTGGGCGCAGGCCAGATGAGCCGCCTGGACTCGGCGCGCATCGCCTCCATCAAGGCCGAAGCCGCCAAGCTGAGCCTGCAGGGCACGGTCGTGGCCAGCGATGCCTTCTTCCCTTTCCGCGACGGCCTGGACGTGGTCGTTGACGCAGGCGCCACCTGCGTGGCCCAGCCCGGCGGCTCCATGCGCGACCAGGAAGTCATTGATGCCGCCAACGAGCGCGGCGTCGCCATGGTCTTCACCGGCGTGCGCCACTTCCGCCACTGATGGCCGGCCAACTGCCTCCTGACGCAGACGACGAGGGCGACGACGCCCCCCACCGGCCCCGCTGGCTGGGCTGGGCGCTCGTGGTCTTCATGCTGCTGGTGGCTCTGGGTGTCTTCAACATCGGCTGGCGCATCATGCGCGGGCCGGCTGTTGCGCCCGTTGCACCTGCTGCTGGCCTGCCGGCGGCTGCCGTGGCGGCAGCTGCAGATCCAAATGCAGGTGCAGGTACAGATGCAGGCCCCCGGCTGCTTGCCGGCAAGGCCCTGGTCGAGGGCAATGACTGCCTGCGCTGCCACGGCCTGGTGCGCCACTACGTGGGCCCGTCCTTCCAGCAGATCGCCGAGCGCTACCGGGCCCGCGAAGATGCCGCCGACTACCTGGCGCGCAAGATCCGCGAGGGCGGGGCCGGCGAATGGGGCCGCGCCATCATGCCGCGCCATCCGCACCTCGATACGGCGCAATCCCTGCAGATGGCAGCCTGGCTGCTGTCCCTCCCATCTCCCGAGCCCGGGAAATCCTGACCATGTCCCGCCTGTTCACCGCCCCCGACGGCCGGCCGCGCTGCCACTGGTGCGCCGCCACGGACGGCTACCTGGCCTACCACGACCGTGAATGGGGCTTTCCCGTCACCGACGACCGGCGCCTGTTCGAGAAACTCAGCCTCGAAGGCTTCCAGTCCGGCCTGAGCTGGCTGACCATCCTCAACAAGCGCGAGAACTTCCGCGCGGCCTTTGCGGGCTTCGACTTCCACCAGGTCGCGCGCTTCACCGAAGACGACGTGCTGCGGCTGCTGGGCGATGCGGGCATCGTGCGGCATCGCGGCAAGATCGAGGCCGTGATCAACAACGCGCAGCGGGCGCTGGAGATGGTGGAGGCGCAAGGCTCGCTGTCGGCCTTCTTCTGGCGCCATGCGCCTGCACCCGTGACCGGTGGTGGCGCGCCCGTGTCCGAGACGGCCGAGTCTCGGGCGCTGTCCAAGGAGCTGAAGAAGCTCGGGTGGAAGTTCGTGGGGCCTACGACTGTCTACTCGTTCATGCAGGCCATGGGGTTGGTCAATGACCATGCTTTGGGGTGTGTGGTGAGGGGTGAGGTGGAGCGGGCGCGGGGTGCGTTTTCCGCCTTCGCTCGGTAAGGGCTGGGGTTTCTTTTTGACCCTGCCGGGTCGTTGTTTTTCGAGGCCGGGTTTCGGCCCGGCGGCCGACCTACCTTCTTTTGCTTCGCCAAAAGAACGTAGGCCAAGAAAAGGCGACCCGGATGTCCGCGACCCCTTCGCTTCGCTGCGGGGCAACCTGCGTCGGGCCGCCTGCGGGGTTCGCCGTGAAACTCACTTCGCGCTGCGCGCTACGTTCAAACAATCACGGCGAGTCAGATGACGAGGCAGTCCTGTCCTTCGGCAGGACTGCAACCCCGCAGACGGCCCGACGCAGGCGCTGACATACGGGGAGTGGGGGCGGGCCGTCGCTGCGCTCGGCCTTGTTTTGAAGTACTCAGCTATTACACTTGCTGCAGGCCGAAAGGCTTGGTGTGTCGAAGCACCTTTTCAACAGCGTTTGTGACCCCCAACGACAAGCGGGGTTCTGTCATGTCCAGATCTTTGGGGCTGGTGCGTTCGTGCGCGCGAGTCCTGCCGGTTATGGGCGGGATGGGACTACCCGTAAGGGCGTCCGCACGGCTGTTGACGTGCTTCGAACATCCCGTCCACCTGTTTCCGTGTCGAAGCGGCGCGGGTGGTTCCTTGATTCCAACAGGAGCCAAGACATGCACCCTCTCACCGCCGTACAGGCGAACTCTCCCCAACCACCCCTTCTTCCCACCTGGCAGCAGGCCATGCATGCTTCGCTGGGCCTGGTGCACAGCACGCTGCAGCAGTTGATCGAGCTGATGACCGACGATCCCGACAGGGACGACAGTGAAATCGATGTGGACTGCGTCGTGGAGCTGGCGCTGGAACACATCAAGCGCATGAGTGTCCAGCAGCACGCGGACCGCTATGCCTTCGAGGTGGAATGGGTCAAGGCAACGGCGGCGCTGCGGCTGGCGCAGGGCGCCTTCGGGCGGCCGGAATCACGCTTCGGCTTGCGGCTCAAGGACGCTATCCAGCAGCTGGAGATGCTGCCGGAGCTGGTGGAGTTCGTGGACCAGGGCGACGACGAGTGATGTGACCTGCACGCCAGCGCCGGATCACGGCGTTGGTGGCGTTGGCGTGCAAGGGAAGATATCTGCGGATATCAGAGCGTCTTGAACACTTCGCGCGCGGCTTCGATGGTTTTGTCGATGTCCGCGTCCGTGTGCGCGGCGCTCACGAAGCCGGCCTCGTACAGGGCGGGCGCAAAGTAGTGGCCGCGCTCCAGCATGCCGTGGAAGAAGCGGTTGAAGCGTGTGCCATCGGTCTTCATGACCTCGGTCCAGGTGCTGGGCAGCTCGGGCAGCAGGTAGAAGCCGAACAGGCCGCCCTGGTGGTCCACGCTGAAGGGCACGCCAGCGGCGTCGGCCTCTGCCTTGAAGCCGGCCATTAGGCGGCCGGTCTTCGCGTGCAGGGCGTCGTGGAAGCCGGGCTCGCTGATCAGCTCCAGCGTCTTGAGGCCGCAGGCCGTGGCGATGGGGTTGCCCGACAGCGTGCCGGCCTGGTAGACCGGGCCCAGGGGCGAGAGCTTTTCCATGATCTCGCGGCGCGCGCCGAAGGCCGCCATGGGCATGCCGCCGCCGATGACCTTGCCCAGCACGGTGATGTCGGGCGCAAAGCCTTCGATCTGCTGGGCATACAGGCTCTGGGCGCTGCCCAGGGCCACGCGAAAGCCGGTCATCACCTCGTCGTAGACCATCAGCGCGCCATGCTCGCGCGTGAGTTCGCGGATGCGGCGCGTGAAGGGCACGCTGGCGCGCACGAAGTTCATGTTGCCGGCAATGGGCTCCATGATCACGCAGGCGATCTGGTCGCCGAACTGGGCGAAGGCCTCTTCGAGCTGGCCCACGTCGTTGTATTCCAGCACCACGGTGTCCTTGACCACGTCCTGCGGCACGCCGGCCGAGGAGGAGGCGCCGAACGTCGCCAGGCCCGAGCCGGCCTTGACCAGCAGCGCGTCGGCATGGCCGTGGTAGCAGCCGTTGAACTTGATGATCTTGTTGCGGCCCGTGAAGCCGCGCGCCAGGCGCAGCGCGCTCATGCCGGCCTCGGTGCCCGAGCTGACCATGCGCACCATGTCCATGGAGGGCATGAGCGAGAGGATCTTCTCGGCCAGCACGACCTCGCGCTCCGTGGGCGCGCCGAAGGAGAAGCCTTCTAGCGCGGCGGCCTGCACGGCGGCCATCACCTCGGGGTGGCCGTGGCCCAGGATCATCGGACCCCAGGAGCCGATGTAGTCGGTGAACTGCTGGGCGTTCTCGTCCCAGAAATGCGCGCCCTGCGCACGGCGCACGAAGCGCGGCGTGCCGCCCACGGCGTTGAAGGCGCGCACGGGTGAATTCACGCCGCCGGGGATCACGGCCTTGGCGCGTTCGAACAGGGGAATATTCAGGTCAGTGGTCATAGTGCAGGAGTCTGCCATGTGCGGGGTACAAGCCAGAGGTGCCACGCCAAGGGCCTGTGCCGGCCGCTCAGGGGGTGGCCTGCCTCAATGCTTGGTGTCATGGGGAGGCATCACGAAGCCTTCGATGGCCTGGGTGTCGGCGTCAAGCTCGGTGAGCGGCTCGGCGGCCTCGGCGTCTTCGTCCTCGGGTTCGGGCTGGGCCCAGAACATGCGGTCGGGGATGAAGTGGCCCATGCCGGGGCGAAAGCCGCTGTCCAGGCTGCGGTCCAGGTACTCCAGCGCCTCCTGCGTGGCCAGCCCCAGGTCGTTGCCGCTGGCCACCAGGGCCGCCAGCGCGGCCGACAGGGTGTCGCCCGAGCCGGTGAACGTGGCGTCGAACATCTCGTACTTGCTGTTGCCCAGCACGGACTGCGCCGTGGCCAGCACGTTGTCCACGAACTGGTCGGGCAGGGGGATGCCGGTGACCAGCACGTAGGGCACTTCCAGGGCCTCGGCCGCCATGGCGATGTCGCGCGCCGTGGGGCTGCGGCTGTTGCTCCAGTCGGGCAGCAGCCAGCGGCACAGCGTACTGTGGCTTCCAACCAACACCGAGGTTTGCGGCAGCACAAGCTCCTTGAGCGCGTCCATGTACTGGTCGAGCGGGTCTTCCTCCCACCACGACAGGTCCGGCATGTAGCAGACGATGGGGATGTCGGGATAGTCGGAAGCTATCTCGGCGATCGCCGCCAGGTTGCCCGGGCTGCCCACGAAGCCGACCTTGATGGCGGACACGGGTATGTCCTCCAGCACGGCGCGCGCCTGCTCGGCCACGGCCTCGTCGTCAAAGGGAAAATGCTCGAAGATCTTGGCCGAATCGCGTGCGTAGGCACCCGTGACCACGGGCAGCGGATGACCGCCGACCGAGGCGATGGTGGCGATGTCGGCCGACAGGCCACCTGCTCCGCTGGGGTCGCTGGCGTTGAAGACCAGCACGCATACGGGAGCGGTTTCGTCCACCAATTCGGTGTCGGGACTGGGGGAGTTGGAGGGGTTCAATGCCATGGCTCAGCCCAGTTTGCGCCCCGCCAGCGAAGGCCGTGGCGGGTGGTTATGACTAGATACAATCGTTGCATTCTATGTGAAGGCCCTTTAAGCTGTGACCGACCCTAAAACTTGGATGTGCTTGATCTGCGGGTGGATCTATGACGAGGCGCAAGGCTGCCCCGAGCATGGCATCGCACCCCAGACGCGTTGGGATGACGTGCCCATGAATTGGACCTGTCCCGAATGCGGTGCACGTAAAGAAGACTTTGAGATGGTCGAAATCTGAGCGCGGGACCACCCGCGCCGACTCATACATTTCCGGGAGGTTTCTCAGTGACGACATCGGGCGCACCCTTGCGCGTACTCGTGGTGGATGACAGCAATACCATCCGCCGCAGCGCAGAAATCTTCCTCAAACAGGGCGGGCACGAAGTGCTCCTGGCCGACGACGGCTTCGACGCACTGTCCAAAGTCAACGACTATCAGCCCCAGCTGATCTTCTGCGACATCCTCATGCCCAAGCTGGACGGCTACCAGACCTGCGCCATCATCAAGCGCAACGCGCGCTTCTCCGATACGCCCGTGGTCATGCTCTCGTCCAAGGACGGCGTATTCGACAAGGCGCGCGGGCGCATGGTGGGCTGCCAGGACTACCTCACGAAACCCTTCACCAAAGACCAGCTGCTGCAGGCCGTGGAGCAGTTCGGCAAGCAAACCATAGGAGCACTTTGATGCCCATCCGCAAAGTCCTGGTCGTGGACGATTCCAAGACCGAACTGATGTTTCTGTCCGACATGCTGCAAAAGCAGGGACTGCAGGTACGTACGGCCGAGAACGGCGAAGAGGCCCTGCGCAGCCTGGCCGAAGACCGGCCCGACCTGATCCTGATGGACGTGGTCATGCCCGGCCAGAACGGCTTTCAGCTCACGCGCGCCATCACGCGCGACCCGCTGTACGCGGACCTGCCCATCATCATGTGCACCAGCAAGAACCAGGAAACCGACCGGGTCTGGGGCATGCGCCAGGGCGCGCGTGACTACATCACCAAGCCGGTGGATGCAGGCGAGCTGCAGGCCAAGATCGCGGCGCTGAACTGACGCGGTGCGCTGGCCATGGCGAACCGTGAAGCACTGCGCGATCTGCAATCCCGTCTGGCCGGCCGTCTCCAGGCCGCACGCAGCGAAGGCGTCAAGGTGGCGGCCTGGCTGGCCGTCCAGGCCGGCGGGCGCAACTACCTGATGCCGCTGGGCCAGTCCGGCGAGATCTTTCCCTGGGCCGGCGTACAGCCCGTGCCCTATACAAAGCCCTGGTTCCTGGGCATTGCCAACCTGCGCGGCACCCTGGCCGGGGTGATCGACCTGGCCAGCCTGCTGGGCCATGGCGTGGCGCGCAGCGAACCGGCGCTGGCCGAGTCCAGCCTGCTGGCCTTCAATGCCGCGCTGGAAGTGAACGCCTCCCTGCTGGTGGACCGCCTGCAGGGCCTGCGCAGCGCCGACGCCTTTGTGCGCACCGAGCCCGCGCCCGAGCAATCCCCCGCCTTTTTCGGCCCCGTGCATATCGATGAAGCGGGCCACCGCTGGCAGGAGCTGCAATTGCAGCGCCTGTCCCAAACCTCCGAGTTTCTGAGCATTCGCGCCTGAGTTTCTGAAGGTCGTCCCATGTCATTCTTGCAACGTCTTGCAAATCGCTTCCAACGCAAGCCGGCCGACTCCGGCTCGGGCGCGGACAACAGCATGCTCGGAGACACCGTCTCCCAGGATATGTACGCACTCGATGCGTCCATGACCGTGCAGGGCGCGCCCGACGCCATGCCGGGCGATGCCGGCGCAGTCCTGGACCAGGAAACGGTGGTCCTGCCGCTGCTGGGCCGCGCGCCTGCCGCGCGCCACCAGCGCACGCTGTCCACGCTGCTGGGCGTTTCCGTGCTGGCCCTGGTGCTGGCGGCGGCATGGGCGCTGCGCCAGGCGGACGGCTCGGCACAGCAGCTGGCCGCCACCGGCCAGGCCCTGATGCAGTCGCAGCGCCTTGCCAAGTCGGTGTCGCAGGCGCTGACCGGCGCGGCACCTTCGTTTGCGGACGTGCAAGACAGTGCGGGCGTGCTGGCGCGCAACGTGCGCGCCCTCACCTCGGGCGATGACTCCATGGGCGTGCGCCCGCTGGGCGGCGCCTACGCCGACGAGCTGGGCCAGATCATGCCGCTGATGGAGCGCGCCGAGCAAAGCGCCAAGGTGGTGATGGAGCAAAAGCAGATCCTGACCCAGGTCGGCGACGCGCTGCGCACCATCAACCGCCAGTCCTCGGACCTGCTGGAGATCGCCGAAACCATCTCCTCGCTCAAGCTGCAGCAGGGCGCCAGCCCCGCCGAGATCTCGGCCGCAGGCCAGCTGGTGATGTTGACCCAGCGTATCGGCAAGTCGGCCAACGAATTCCAGACCGCCGAAGGCGTGAGCCCCGAGGCCGTGTTCCTGCTGGGCAAGGACTTGAACTCGTTCAAGGAAATCTCCGAAAGCCTGCTGGGCGGCAGCAGCGAACTGCGCCTGCCCCCCACGCGCGACGCCCAGACCCGCGAGCAGATCGAGGCACTGATCAAGCTCTACGAAGAGACCCGCACCGAGGCCAGCGCCATTCTGGGCAACCTGCAGGGCCTGGTCTCCGCCCGCGAGGCACAGACCGCCATCAACGCCGACAGCGAACCGCTGCGCCGCCAGCTGGAAGACCTGCAGAACAAGCTGCAAAGCGGCGCCGGCATCGGCTCGCTGCCCATGGGCCTGCTGGCCCTGGCCACCGTGCTGGTGCTGCTGTGCGGCGTGGGCCTGTCCCGCGTGCAGCTGCTCGACAGCCGCCTGCGCCAGGAAGCTGCCGAACGCCGCCAGGAAGAGTCGCGCGTGCAGGAGCATGAAGCCAAGCGCATCAACGACGCCAACCAGGCCGCCATTTTGCGTTTGATGAACGAGCTGCAGTCGGTGGCCGAGGGCGATCTGACGCAGGAAGCCACCGTGACCGAGGACATCACCGGCGCCATCGCCGACTCGGTGAACTACACGGTGGAAGAGTTGCGCGCCCTGGTGGGCAGCGTGCAGAACACGGCAACGCGCGTGGCGCAGACCACGGCCGAGGTGGATGCCAACTCCACCGAGCTGCTGGCCGCATCGACCGAACAGCTGCGCGAGATCCGCGAAACCGGCCGCTCCGTGCTGGACATGGCCGGCCGCATCAACGAGGTCTCCACCCAGGCGCAGGAATCTGCCCAGGTGGCGCGCCAGTCGCTGGAAGCTGCGGACCTGGGCCTGAAGGCCGTGCAGAACGCCATCGGCGGCATGAACTCCATTCGCGACCAGATCCAGGAAACCTCCAAGCGCATCAAGCGGCTGGGCGAATCCTCGCAGGAGATCGGCGAAATCACCGAGCTGATTTCCGACATTACCGAGCAGACCAACGTGCTGGCGCTGAACGCCGCCATCCAGGCCGCATCGGCCGGTGAAGCCGGTCGCGGCTTCTCGGTGGTGGCCGAAGAAGTGCAGCGCCTGGCCGAACGCTCGGCCGACGCGACGCGCCAGATCGCGGCGCTGGTGAAGGCGATTCAGACCGACACCCAGGATGCCGTGGCCGCCATGGAGCGCTCCACCCAGGGTGTGGTCGAGGGGGCCCGCCTGTCCGACTCCGCCGGCACCGCGCTGACCGAGATCGACTCCGTGTCGCGCCATCTGGCCGAGCTGATCGAGCTGATCTCCTCGTCCACCTCGCGCGAAGCCGTTCTGGCCAACGACGTGGCCGAGAACATCCAGCACATTTTCGCGGTGACCGAGCAGACGGGCGAAGGTACGCGCACCACGGCACAGCAGGTGCGCGAACTCTCGCACATGGCCGAGGAACTGCGCCAGTCGGTGGCGCGTTTCAAGATTGCCTGACCCGGTCCAACATAGCTATGCACAGGCCCTAGGGGCTTGGGGAACTGTCCATGTCAGTGGTTGACGAATCGCAAACGGGCGCGGCGCAGGCCGCGCACACCGAACAGGACCTGGGCCCGCTGGCCTGGGTGCTCGATGAGCTGCGCAAGTCGCTGGAAGGGGCGAGCAAGGCGGTGGCCCGTTTCGTGCGCGATGCCGATGCGGCACGCGCCTCGGACCTTGAGGAGCTTGACACCTCGGCCCTGCGCATCGCCCGCCAGCAACTGCACCAGGCCTGCGGCGCCCTCGAAATGGTGGGCCTGGGCTCTCCGGCCCTGGTGCTGCGCGGCATGGAAAGCGCCGTGCAGCGCTTCGTGCAGCGCCCCGAGCTGTGCACCGACCAGGCCGCCGCCACGCTGGAGCGCGCCAGCTTCGCGCTCATCGAATACCTGGAAACCGTGCTGGCCGGCAAGACCGTCTCGGCCGTGGCCCTGTTTCCCCAATACCGCGACACCCAGGCGCTGGCCGGCAACGACAAGGTGCATCCGGCCGACCTATGGCCTGCCGAGCGCCGCGCGCGCGAGCCCGAGTGGGCGCGCCAGCCCGAGCCGCTGGCCTACGGCCCCGATGCCCGGGCCCTGCTCGACGGCGTGGTGCTGCGCATGGTCAAGAGCGACGACCGCGAGGCCGCCGCCCAGATGCGCGACCTGTGCCTGCGCTTTGCCGTGGGCCAGACCGAGGATGTCACCGCGCGCAGCTTCTGGAAGGTGGCGGCCGGCTTCTTCGACGCGCAGTCGCGCGGGATGATCGTGGTCGACCTGTACGTCAAGCGCATGGCCTCGCGCGTGCTCATGCAGTACGCGGCCATGGCCAAGGGCGACCGCACGCCGCCTGCGCGGCTGCTGCAGGACCTGCTGTTCTTCTGCGCCCAGGCCCGCCCTGCCGAGCAGGCTGGCGCCGCCCTGCAGGCGGTGCGCCAGGCCTACGGCATGCAGGCCCAGCCCCAGGTGGACTACCAGCAGACACGCTTTGGCCGCTACGACCCGGCGGTGCTGGTGCAGGCGCGCAAGCGCATCACCACGGCAGCCGATACCTGGTCCGCCCTGGCCGGCGGCGACCGTGCCCGCACCAAGACCGTGGTGGACCAGTTCGCCCAGGTGGCCGAATCCCTGGTCAAGCTGCACCCGGCCAGCCATGGCCTGGCGCGCATGCTGATCAAGGTGGCCGAAACCGTGGCCCGCATCGGCGAGCCGCCACCGGCCGAACTGGCCATGGAAGTGGCCACCTCCGTGCTCTACCTGCAGGCGGCCTTTGCCACCATGGACATGGGCGACGAGGAACTGGCCGAGCAGTCCGCCAACCTGGTCCAGCGCCTGGAGGAATCCCTGCAGGGCGCGCCCGCGCGTCCGCTGGAGCCCTGGATGGAGGAGCTGTACCGCCAGGCCAGCGACCACCAGACCATGGGCTCGGTCGTGGGCGAGCTGCGTGCCACGCTGGCCGAGGCCGAGCGGCACCTGGACCAGTATTTCCGCAATCCTGCCGATGCCACCGTGCTGGCACCCGTCTCGGGCCAGATGGCCCAGATGCGCGGCGTGCTGTCCGTGCTGGGCCTGGACCAGGCCACGCAGGCCATGCAGCGCATGCGCGAGACCGTGGAACGGCTGGTGCTGGGTGAGATCGACGACGCAGAACGTCCCCAGATGTTCGAGAAACTGGGCAACAGCCTGGGCGCCATGGGCTTTCTGATCGACATGCTGAGCTACCAGCGCAGCATGGCGCGCAAGCTCTTCGTCTATGACGAGGCCGAAGGCGGCCTGCGCATCCTCATGGGCCGTCGCGGCCACCGGGCCGATGATGCGGGCAAGGCTCCCGAGCAACTGCCCGCCCTGGATACCGCCGCCGTGCCGCCGCAGCGCGAAGCCGTTGCCGTGGCCCAGCCGCTGCCCGTGCCGCAGGACGCCATCGCCGAGCCGCAATTTGCCGCGCCCTCCACGCCTCCCCCGCCGCCCCCGGCTCCCGTGGACATCGCGACCGAGCCGCTGGCGCAGCCCGCGGCCGCCGAGCAGGACGCGCTGGCCGATGCCGCGGAACTGGCGCAATTCGCCAAGGCCCTCGAAGCGCCGGCCGAGCCGGTCTTCCAGCTGGACCAGTCCCTGGCCGAGCCAGAGCCCGCAGCCGAATCCGCGCCTGAAGCCGTCTCTGAATTCGTCTCTGCATCCGTGTCCGAGCCCGTGCCCCCGCCGGCCGGCCTGTCGGTCTCGGAAGAAGACTCGGACGACGAACTGCTGGGCATCTTCCTGGAAGAGGCCCGCGAGGTGGTGGACAACGGCCTGCAGGCCCTGCGCGCCCTGGCCGACGAGCCGGGCAACCTCAGCGAGCAGACCACGCTGCGCCGCGCCTTCCATACGCTCAAGGGCAGTTCGCGGATGGTGGGCCTGGATGAATTCGGCGAAGCCGGCTGGGCCATGGAGCAGATGCTCAACGCCTGGCTGGCCGAGCAAAAGGCCATGCCCCAGCCCATGCAGGAGCTGGCCAGCGATGCGCTGCGCGCCTTTGGCGCCTGGGCCTCGGCCATAGAGCGCCACCAGGCCGATGCCTGGCAGGCCACGCCTTTCCGCGCTGCGGCCGATGCCATGCGCCTGGAAGGCCTGCGCGCCGACGTGGCCCTGGTGCCGCGCACACCGCGTGCCGAGCCCCTCGCACAGCCCGAACTCGAGCCCGCACCCGCTACCGCCGCAATCGAGGAATTCGCGCCCGTGGCCCAGGAGCCGCAGGCAGAACACCTGGATGCGCCTGAGCAGGCCACGCCCGCCCAGCCCGTCCAGCCCGTCCAGCCCGTCCAGCCCGTCCAGACCTCTGGCGAGCTGGACTTTGCGCTGGACTTCGACCTGCTGGAGCCGGACCCCCAGCCTTCGGCTGCCGCGCCTCAGGAGTCGCTGGAGACACTGACGCCGCAAGCCGCCGAGGCGCCTGCCGAACTGGCCACCGACGCCGTCGAGGAACTGGACTTTGCGGCCTTCGAAGCTGCCATGCGCGACAGCGAGCAGGAGGCCCTGGCCGTCGTCGCGGGCGACCCGCCCGCGCTGCCCGAGGCCGCCGCCATCGAGGCCGAAGCTGGAACTGAAACTGAAACTGAAGCACCGCAAGCCGCCGTGCCCCTGGCGCCTTTCGAGGGGCTGGACCTGGATCTGGGCCTGACCCCGGCAGCGGCACCCGCCGAAGCGATCGAGATGATCGCGGTGCCTGAAACGGTTGAGGCGGTCGAAGCGGTCAAAGCGCCAGAAGCGGTTGAAGCGGTTGAAGCAACCGACGCAGTCGAGCCGGTCAAGGTGCCCGAGGTGCCCGAGGCAGAAACCCCGCAGGCCGAAGAGTCCGGCGACGAGGATCTGTCCGGCATTGACGCCGACGGCTTCAAGATCGTGGATGGCCTGCGCATCAGCGCGCCGCTGTACAACGTCTACCTCAACGAGGCCGACGAATGGTCGCGCCGCCTGGACCTGACGCTGCAGCAATGGGCGACCGAGCCCGGCGAGCCCGTGCCCGACGACGCCGTCGCCTTTGCGCATTCGCTGGCCGGAAGCTCGGCCACCGTGGGCTTCAAGGCCTTGTCGGACCTGGCGCGCCTGCTGGAACATACGCTGACCCATCTGCAGCCGCAGCGCTGTGGCACGCCCGACCAGGTTGCCGCCTGCGTGGCGGCCTCCGACGAAGTGCAGCGCCTGCTGCACCAGTTCGCCGCCGGTTTCCTCAAGACGCCCCAGCCGGGCGTGGAAGAGGCCCTGCAGGCACTGCTGGCGCTGGACATCGAGGCCGCAGACGCGCCGGACAGCCGCCTGGACGCGCTGGAGCAGCTGGACCAACTGGACCAGCTGGAGCCTCAGGACGCCAGCGATGGCACGGACGCCGTGCTCGACGCCGGTGCCCAGGCGCAGACACCGTCGGTGGCGCCCCTGGCCTACTCCATGCGTCCCCTGGTCAACGATGCGCGCCACGAAGCCGAGCTGCAGCGCCGCATCGACGAGGCCATCGCCCATGCCGTGGCCGTGGGCAGCGACCTGGACGATGACATCGATGCGCTGGACGAGGTCGATCCCGACCTGTTCCCCATCTTCGAGGAAGAGGCCATCGAGCTGCTGCCCCGCCTGGGCGCCGCGCTGCGCCGCTGGCATGGCCGGCCCTCGCTGGACGAGGCGCGCCACGAAACCCTGCGCGCCCTGCACACGCTCAAGGGCAGTGCCCGGCTGGCGGGCGCCATGCGCCTGGGCGAGATGGCCCACCGCCTTGAATCTGCCGTGGAGCGGGTCGATGGCGAATCTCCGACCGCCGAGCAGATCGAGCCCTTGCTGGGCAGCTTCGACGCGCTGCAGGCCGGCTTCGACGTGCTGCGCGTGGCCGGTGAGCAGGCGCAGGAAGCGCCGCTGGACCTGGGCGATGAAATCTCCCTCGACGAGCCCGCAGCGGCTGCGGCCTCCGATGCATCGGCAGCGGCTGGATCACCGGCGGCCGCGGCCCCTGTGCCAGCGCCTGTCACTGCGCCGCTGCGCGCCGGTGCCCAGCAGACGGTGCGCGTGCGCGCCCAGCTGCTGGACCGCCTGATCAGCCAGGCTGGCGAGGTGCTGATTGCGCGCTCGCGTGTCGATGCGCGCCTGGCCCAGGCCCGTGGCTCGCTGGACGAGCTGGCCGGCAACCTGGAGCGCCTGCGCATGCAGCTGCGCGACATCGAGGTCCAGGCCGAAAGCCAGATGCAGTCGCGCCTGGCCCTGTCCAAGGATTCGGCCGTGGGCTTCGACCCGCTGGAGTTCGATCGCTTCACGCGCGTGCAGGAACTCACCCGCATGATGGCCGAGTCGGTCAACGACGTGGCCACCGTGCAGCGCAACCTGCAGCGCGACATGGCCGGCGCCGAGGACGACCTGGTCGCCCAGGGCCGCCAGGCCCGCGAGTTGCAGCGCGACCTGCTGCGCACGCGCATGGTGGAGTTCGACTCCCTGGCCGAGCGCCTGTACGCCGTGGTCCGCCAGACCTCCAAGGAGATGGGCAAGCAGGTGCGGCTGAACATTCTGGGCGGCACCATTGAAATGGACCGGGGCATGCTGGACCGCATGATGCCGGCCTTCGAGCACTTGCTGCGCAACTGCGTGGCCCACGGCATCGAGTCGCCCGAGCAGCGTGCCGCCGCAGGCAAGCCCGCCATGGGCACCATTGAAATCATCCTGAGCCAGGAGCGCAACGACGTGGCGCTGTCGGTGGAGGACGATGGCGCCGGCCTGAACCTGCAGCGCATCCGCGACAAGGCCGTGGCCCAGGGCCTGTGGCCCGAGGACCAGACGCTGACGGAGCAGGACGCCGGTCGCCTGATCTTCGAGCCCGGCTTCACCACGGCCACCGAGGTGACCGGCGTGGCCGGGCGCGGCATCGGCATGGACGTGGTGCGCTCCGAAGTCAACGCGCTGGGCGGCCGCATCGAAACCCACAGCGAGGCGGGCCGGGGCAGTGCCTTCCGCCTCGTGCTGCCGCTGACGACCGCCGTCACCCAGGTGGTCATGCTGCGCGCGGGCCAGTTGCTGGTCGGCGTGCCCGCCAGCCTGGTGGAAATCGTGCGCCGCGCGCCGCTGGAGCTGCTGCAGCAGGCCTATGCCAGCCACAGCTTCGAAGACGGCAGCGAGACCCTGCCTTTCTACTGGGCCGGCGCGCTGTGGCAGTCCTCGCTGCGCAGCGAGGAAACCGTGGGCCGCACCCGGCCCGTGGTCATCCTGCGCAGCGCGGCGCAGCGCATTGCGCTGCACGTGGACGAAGTGCTGGGCAACCAGGAAGTGGTGATCAAGAACCTCGGCCCCCAGCTGGCCCGCCTGCCCGGCCTGACCGGCATGTCGGTGCTGGCCTCGGGCGCCGTGGTGCAGATCTACAACCCCGTGGCGCTGGCCAACGTCTATGGCGACGAGGTGCGCGCCCGGACCGAAGAGGCCGAGCGCGCCGCAGGCCAGGGCGACGGCGAAGCCGTGCTGGCCAGCGCAGGGCCGGCCTCGGTGCCGCTGGTGCTGGTGGTGGACGACTCCATCACCGTGCGCCGCGTCACCCAGCGCCTGCTGCAGCGCGAAGGCTACCGCGTGGCCCTGGCGGCCGACGGCCTGCAGGCCATGGAACGCTTGGCCGAGGAGCGCCCCACCCTGGTGCTGTCCGACATCGAGATGCCGCGCATGGACGGCTTCGACCTGCTGCGCAACATCCGCGCCGACGAGGCCCTGCGCGACCTGCCCGTGGTCATGATCACCTCGCGCATCGCCCAGAAGCACCGCGAGATGGCGCGCCAGCTGGGCGCCAACCACTACCTGGGCAAGCCCTACTCGGACGAGGAACTGCTGGGCCTGATCCAGCACTACTCCCTGCAGGGCGGCAGCATCAGCGGCGGCCCGCTGGCGCCGCAGTCGCTGCAGGCGCAGCAGGTGGACAGCGAGCCCCTGGGCGAAGGGGCCTGAAGGCTGGTGGCCTGAACAAAAAAGAGCAGCATCCGCTGCTCTTTTTTTATTCCAGCAGTTTTTTCAGCCGGCCTGCTTGACCACGCCGTAGCGGGCCAGCGTGCGCTCGCGCGCGGCTGCGTGGTCCACCACGGGATGGGGGTAGTCCGTGCCCAGCACCACGCCGGCCTCGGCCAGCTCCAGCGCCCGGGCCTGCCAGGGCGCGTGGCGCAGCGCAGCGGGCAGGCGGGCCAGCTCGGGCACGTAGCGCTCGATGAAGCGCGCATCGGCATCGAACTTCTGGCTTTGCGTGATGGGGTTGAAGATGCGGAACCAGGGCTGGGCATCGCAGCCCGTGGAGGCCGCCCACTGCCAGCCGCCGTTGTTGGCCGCCAGGTCGAAGTCGTTGAGCTGGCGCGCAAACCAGGCCTCGCCCCGGCGCCAGTCTATGCCCAGATCCTTGACCAGGAAGCTGGCCGCCACCATGCGCAGCCGGTTGTGCATGTAGCCCGTGGTGTTGAGCTGGCGCATGGCGGCATCGACCAGCGGATAGCCGGTGCGGCCCTCGCACCAGGCGGCGTATAGCGCATCGGCCTCGGGGCCGGTATCCCACACGATGGCGTCGTAGGCGGGCTTGAAGCTGGCGTGCACCACGTGCGGATGGTGGGCCAGGATCTGGAAATAGAAGTCGCGCCAGATCAGCTCGGACAGCCAGGTGGCGGCGCCCTCGGCATCATGGGGCTGGCTCTGCGTCTGCTCCCAGGCCAGCCTTGCCAGGCGGCGGATGGAAACCGTGCCAAAGCGCAGGTGCACGCTCAGGTAGCTGGGGCCCTTGACGGCGGGAAAGTCGCGCGCCTGCTTGTAGCGCGGCAGGCGCGGCAGGAAGTCGGCCAGCAGTTCCTCGGCGCCAGCGCAGCCCGTGGGCAGGCGCAGGCCGTCCAGCGTGCCGGCTTCGAAGCCCAGGTCGGCTGCGGTGGGCACGGGGCGGCGCTCGCCTTCGGGGCGCGGGGCCAGGCGCTCGAGCAGGTCGCGCTCGCTGGGATAGGCGGACAGGAAGAAGGGCGTGATCTGGCGCAGCCAGGCGTTCTTGTACGGGGTGAACACCGAGAACGGCGCGCCGGCCTGGGTCAGCACCTCGTCGCGCGCAAAGACCATGTGGTCCTTGAAGCTGTGCAGAGCCACGCCCTCGGCGGCCAGGGCCTGGCGCACGCGGGCGTCGCGGGCCAGGGCGTCGGGCTCGTCGTCCCAGTTGCAGAACACGGCCTGGGCGCCGAGCTGCCGGGCCAGGTCCGGGATCTGCTCTGCGGGCTGGCCGCGGCGCACGATGAGGCCGGTGTCGGCGCGGCCCGAGGCCTCGCGCAGCGCATCGTCCAGCCCGCTCAGGCTCTGGCAGATGAACTCCACGCGCCGGTCTGCACGGGGCAGGGGGGCGAGGATGTCGTCGTCGAAGATGAACACGCAATGCACCTGCCTGCACTGGCGCAGCGCGTGGTAGAGGGCAGCATGGTCGGCCAGGCGCAGGTCGCGCCGCAGCCAGACCAAGCCCACAGGGTAAGAAGGTGGCATGGATCGCCGGTAAAATCCGTGGTTATGTCTGCTGAAACTGCGCCTATCAATCTGACGCACCACTTCCTGATTGCCATGCCTGGCCTGGAAGACGAAGCGTTCTCGCGCAGTGTGATCTACCTGTGCGAACACAGCGAGCGCGGTGCGCTCGGTCTGATTATCAACAAGCCCTCGCAGCTTACGCTGGAAGGCTTGCTGGAAAAGGTGGATCTGGCCCTGGGCCGCGAGGACCTTCGCGGCAACCGTGTCTTCAACGGCGGACCCGTGCAGACCGATCGCGGCTTTGTGCTGCACGACCCCATGGTCATCGAAGGCGCGCCCGACGACGAGTCCGCCTACGCCTCGACCATGACCATTCCCGGCGGCCTGGAGATGACCACCTCCAAGGACGTGCTCGAAGCCCTGTCCGACGGCGCAGGCCCCAAGCGCCTGCTGGTCACCCTGGGCTATGCGTCCTGGGGCGAGGGACAGCTGGAGTCGGAGCTGGCCGAAAACGCCTGGCTCACGGTGGGCGCCGACGCCAACGTCATCTTCGATACCCCGGTCGACGACCGCTATGACCGCGCCCTGGGCCTGCTGGGCCTGCAGCGCTGGATGATCTCGCCCGAAGCGGGGCGCGCATGAGCCTGCCCGCTCCCGAGTCCCAGGCAGCAGCGGCAGCCGGCACGGCCGTGCCGCCCACCGTTCCCTCCCATTTCCAGAGTTTCGTGGCCTTCGACTTCGGGGCCAAGCGCACGGGCTGCGCCGTGGGCACGCGCATGCTGCGCTCGGCCAACCCGCTGCCCACCATCCGCGCCGAGGCCGGCGAGGCCCGCCTGGCCCAGGCCGGCGAGCGCATCAAGGAGTGGCAGCCCGACGCGCTGGTCATCGGCGTGCCCTACCACCCCGACGGCAATGCGCACGAGAACACGGCGCGGGCGAAGAAGTTCGGCCGCCAGCTCAAGAGCCGCTTCGGCCTGCCTGTCTACGAGGTGGACGAGCGCTACAGCACCACCGAGGCCCTGGCCGGTGGCGCAAGGGATGCCGATGCGGCCTCGGCCTGCATCATTCTTGAACAGTTTTTGAGGAGTCTTCCATGAGTGAAACCATTGCGGGAGCCGGCAGCCTGGTGCTGGACGCCGAGGCCCTGTACCGCGAACTGCTGCGCGGCGTGCGCAGCCTCATGGGGCCTGAAACCCGCCTGGCCGGCATCACCTCGGGCGGCGCCTGGCTGGTGGAGCGCCTGCACAAGGACCTGAACCTGCCCGGCAACCCCAGCGTGCTGTCCTCGGCCCTGCACCGCGACGACTTCGCGCAGCGCGGCATGGCCACCAGCGCCCAGACGCAGATCGACTTTGACGTCAACGGCGCCGACATCCTGGTGCTGGACGACGTGCTCTACACCGGCCGCACCGTGCGCGCCGTGCTCAACGAACTCTATGACTACGGCCGCCCGGCCTGCGTGCGCCTGGCGGTGCTGGTGGACCGGGGCGGGCGCGAGTTGCCCTTCCAGGCCGACTTTGCCGCCGCGCGCATCGCGCTGCCGGCCGACCGCCTGCTGTCGCTGGCGCGCGATGACGCCGGCGTCTTCCAATTCCGCATCCAAGAGGCCTGACCGTGCTGTACAAGCGCAATCCCCAGCTCAACAAGAACGGCGAACTGATCCACCTGCTGTCCACCGAAGGACTGTCCAAGGACATCCTGACCCACATCCTGGACACGGCGGCCAACTTCGTCAGCGTCAATGACCGCGAGGTCAAGAAGGTGCCGCTGCTGCGCGGCAAGAGCGTGTTCAACCTGTTCTTCGAGAACAGCACGCGCACGCGCACCACGTTCGAGATCGCGGCCAAGCGCCTGTCGGCCGACGTGTTCAACCTGGACATCGCGCGCAGCTCGGCCAGCAAGGGCGAGTCGCTGCTGGACACCATCGCCAACCTCTCGGCCATGGCCGCCGACATCTTCGTCGTGCGCCACAGCGAGTCGGGCGCGCCCTACCTCATCGCCCAGCATGTGGCGCCCCATGTCCACGTGGTCAATGCCGGCGACGGCCGCCACGCCCACCCCACGCAGGGGCTGCTGGACATGTACACCATCCGCCACTACAAGAAGGACTTCGCCAACCTGCGCGTGGCCATCGTGGGCGATGTGCTGCACTCGCGCGTGGCGCGCTCCGACATCCATGCGCTGACCACGCTGGGCGCGGCCGAAGTGCGCGTCGTCGGCCCGCGCACCCTGGTGCCGCCGGACCTGGCGCAGATGGGCGTGCGCGTCTTCCACACGCTGGAAGAGGGCATCCGGGACTGCGACGTGATCATCATGCTGCGCCTGCAGAACGAGCGCATGAGCGGCGCCCTGCTGCCGTCCAGCCAGGAATACTTCAAGAGCTTCGGCCTCACGGCCGAGAAGCTGCGCCTGGCCAAGCCGGACGCCATCGTCATGCACCCGGGCCCCATCAACCGCGGCGTGGAGATCGACTCCGAAGTGGTCGATGGCCCGCAGGCCGTGATCCTGTCGCAGGTCTCGTTCGGCATCGCCGTGCGCATGGCCGTCATGTCGATAGTGGCCGGCAACGAAGCCTGAGCCTTCACACACGCATATGTTTTTGATCGCCGCAGGCCGCAGCCCATGCGCCGCCTGCGGTCTACGGGGTAGCAAACCATGAAGATACTCATCCGCAACGGCCGAGTGATGGACCCGGCACGGGGCCTGGACCAGCAGGCCGACGTGGCCATCGACGGCGGCAAGGTGCTGGCCATCGGCAAGGCGCCCGAGGGATTTGCCGCAGAACGCGAGATCGATGCCGCCGGCTGCTGGGTGCTGCCGGGCCTGGTCGATCTGGCCGTGCGCCTGCGCGAGCCCGGCCACGAGCACGAAGGCATGCTGCAGTCCGAGATGGCTGCATCGGTGGCCGGGGGCGTGACCAGCCTGGTCTGCCCGCCCGACACCGACCCCGTGCTCGACGAGCAGGGCCTGGTGGAGATGCTCAAGTTCCGCGCCGAGAAGCTGCACCAGTCGCGCCTGTTCCCGCTGGGCGCGCTGACGCTGGGCCTCAAGGGCGAGGTGCTGACCGAGATGGCCGAGCTGACCGAGTCCGGCTGCATCGGCTTCAGCCAGGCCGAAGTGCCCATGACCAGCACTCAGACCCTGCAGCGCGCGCTGGCGTATGCGGCCACCTACGGCTACACCGTGTGGCTGCGCCCGCAGGAGCTGTACCTGGGCAAGGGCGTGGCCGCCAGCGGCCCGCTGGCCACGCGCATGGGCCTGTCCGGCGTGCCCGTGGCGGCCGAGACGATTGCCCTGCACACCATCTTCGAGCTGATGCGCGGCACCCAGGCGCGCGTGCACCTGTGCCGCCTGTCCAGCGCCGCAGGCGTGGAACTGGTGCGCCGTGCCAAGGCCGAAGGCCTGCAGGTCACGGCCGACGTGTCCATCAACTCGCTGCACCTGACCGACACCGATATCGGCTACTTCGACAGCAGCGCACGCGTCACGCCGCCGCTGCGCCAGCAGCGCGACCGCGATGCGCTGTCTGCCGCGCTGGCCGATGGCACCATCGACGCCCTGGTCTCCGACCACACGCCCGTCGATGAAGACGCCAAGGTCCTGCCCTTTGCCGAGGCCGAGCCCGGCGCCACGGGCGTGGAGCTGCTGCTGTCGCTGGCCGTCAAGTGGTCGCAGGAAAGCGGTGTGCCCCTGAACCGCGCACTGGCCGCCATCACGGCATCGCCCGTGCAGGTGCTGGGATCGGCGCTGGGCGAGCTGCAGGAGCAACTGGGCCGTCTGGCCGAGGGCGGCGTGGCCGACCTGTGCATCGTCGATCCGCAGGCGGCCTGGACCGTGAAGCCCCAGGAACTGGCCAGCCAGGGCAAGAGCACGCCCTTCGGCGGCTACGAGCTGCCGGCCCGTGTGCGCTGCACGCTGGTCGATGGCCGTATCGCTTACGAACGCCGCTGAACATGAGCCGTCTGCGCAGGGGAGGGCGCGCCACGCTGCGCGCAGCGCGCCTGTTCGGCCATGTGTGCAAGGGGCTGTGGATCGTGGCCCTGCGCTTTCCGCAGCTGCCCGAGGCGCGCCAGCACGCCCATGTGCAGGCCTGGGCCCTGCAGTTGCTGGCCCATGCGGGCGTGCGCCTGGAGATCCAGGGCGAGCCGCCGCGCCAGGGCCCCATGCTCATGGTCAGCAACCATATTTCCTGGCTCGACATTCCCGTGCTGCATGCGGCGCGGCACTGCCGCTTCATCTCCAAGTCCGACGTCAAGGGCTGGCCGCTGATCGGCACGCTGGCCACGGCGGCGGGCACGCTGTACATCGAGCGCACCTCGCGCCGCGATGCCCGGCGCATGGTGCAGAGCATGGAGGAATCCCTGCAGCGCCGCGAGATCCTGGCCATCTTCCCCGAAGGCACGACGGGCGACGGCCGCAAGCTGCTGCCCTTTCATGCCAACCTGCTGCAGGCGGCCGTGCAGATCGATGCGCCCGTGCTGCCCGTGGGCCTGCGCTTCATCGACGGCGCCACCGGCCAGATCAGCCACGCACCCAGCTACGAGGGCGATGAGACCCTGCTGGGCTCCATCTGGCGCACGCTGTGCGCCGACGACCTGGTGGCCGTCGTCCACTATGGCCAGCCGCAGACGGCCGATGGCCGCGACCGCCGCGTCTGGGCCCAGGACCTGCATGCCGAGGTGGACCGGCTGCGCCAGGCCTGAACGCTGCCAGCGATATGACTGACACCCTCACGCTTCGGCCCGCGCGGCCTGATGACACCGCTGCCCTGAACGCCGTTCTCTGGGCCACCTACGAGAGCACCTGGAAGCCCCAGCTGACGGCGGACAAGCATGCGCAGTTCTGCGCCTCCGGCAAGACCGCGCAGTACGTGCAGTCGCGCGGCCACCTGTTCTGGGTGGCCGAGTGCGGTGGCGTGGTCGTCGGCTTCGTGGACTGGGTGGATGACTTCATCGGCGCCCTGCATGTGCTGCCGGCCTGGCAGGGGCGCGGCGTGGGCCGTGCCCTGCTGGCCCATGCCGAGCAGGCTCTGCGCGCCGCCGGCCACGCCCAGGTGCGCCTGGAGACCGACAGCTTCAACACCCAGGCCCTGGGCTTTTACACGGCGCAGGGCTACGCCACGCTGGACACCTATCCCGACGAGGAATGGGACTGCGGCCTGACCACGGTGCTCATGGGCAAGCCGCTGGCCTGAAGGCCAGGGCGGAGCAGGCCCGCCCTCAGTTGCTGTAGGGCTGTCGCTCCAGCACCAGGTTGGCGAAGTCCTCCACCAGGTCGGCGCCCAGTTCCTCGATGGCGTCGTCTTCCTCGTCGAAGGCCCAGATCACGCGGATGTCCGTGCCCTTGCTGCCTGCATGGTCGAGCAGCTCGAACAGCGAGCGCAGCCCCATGGTCGATGCGCTGTTGATGTACTGCAGCTTCACCTCGGCCACGAAGCGTGCGGGCTGGCTGGCCTCGAAGTACTGCCCCAGCATGGCCAGCAGGGGGTTGAAGAAGGGCAGCGGGTTTTCGGGATAGCACTCGCCTTCGATGCGCAAAAGCTGCTCGGCCGGCGAGAAGACCACTTCGGGCGTGACGGAAGTGCGTTCGGATTTCAGTGCTTGCATGGCGGCGTCATTCGGATTCGGGAAGGGGTCCCGGCGCTCAGATCAACGCCTTGACGTGGAACACGGCATGGGGCGCGGTATCTGCGGCGTCCTCTCCCGTGGCGATGTGGTACTGCAGCGGTGCCGAGGCGTCGCGCGCAATGGTCAGCCAGCCCAGGCCCGCGCCGCGGCTGATGTCATCGCTGGCGCCGTGGTCGGTGTTGTGCAGCTGGGCCTTGTAGGCGGCCTTGATTTCGGGGTGGCTCATGGCGCGCACGGCATCCAGCTTGGCGGCCAGGCGCGGCACATGTTCGCGGCGCACGGCGTTGCTGCAGGCAATCCAGAAGCGCGCCTGTGCCTGATCGGCCCCCGCGTCCGGGGCACCGGCCGGTGCATCGATGCGGCCCACGCCGATGGCGCCCTGTGCCACGGGTTCGCCGAGTGCCTGGCTGGCTCCGGCGTCAGAGGCAGGCAGCGGCGCCGCGTAGTGCAGCACGTTCTGCGCCATTTCGATGAAGGTGGAAAACAGCTTGCGCTTGGCGCTGCTCGATCCATCCTCGCTGGCCAGCCGGCACTTGAGCGTGTCGGCTGCCGCCTGGATCACGTTGGGGTTGAAGGTGCCCGCGTAGTACAGCAGCAAGCCGTTGTGCTCGGCCTGGGCGCGCAGGTGCGCGAATTCGGACGGGCTCATGGCTGCAGGGCCTGGTTGCGCCACACCAGCAGCGAGACATCGTCGCGGCGGCGCTGCGTGCCCTGCCACTGGGCAAAGGCCTGCCGGAATTCGGCGCAGGCCTGGGCGGCGGGGCGGTCGTGCTGTTCGTGCAGGAAGCGCGCCAGGCGCTTTCTGCCGTGGGCGATCTGGCGCGGGCCGCCCAATTGGTCGATGACGCCATCGGTGGCCACCATCAGCAGCGAGCCGGGCGCGACCTCCAGCTCCTGCGTGCTCCAGGCCGCGTCGTCGGGCGTGGTCGCATAGCCTATGCCCAGCTTGTCGCCGGCATGGATCTGCACCTGTGCCGCCTCCTGCACGCCGGGCGGCGCCACCAGCAGGTCCAGCCGGGCCGAGGCAAAGCGCAGTTGCGTGCCGCAGGGCGACTGCAGGAACAGCGCGGCGTCCAGGCCGTCGCTGGAGGATTTTTCGGCGGGCAGGCCATCGGCGGGCGCTGCCGGTGCGCCCCAGGCGGGCTGGACGTCGCGGCTGCGTTGCTGCAGCACGCGCTTGATGTAGCGGTTCATCTGGCCCAGCAGGGCGCCGGGGTCGATGGCCGCGCCGGTGCCGGCGCTGGTGCCGATACCTGCAGGCGCCACGGCCTGTTCGAGAAAGGACAGTGCAATCAGCGTCATGAAGGCGCCCGGCACGCCGTGGCCTGTGCAGTCGAACATGCAGCCCAGCAGGCCCTGCGGTGTGGCGCGGAAGAAATACGCATCGCCGCCCACCACGTCGCGCGGCTCCCACAGCAGGCCGTGGTCGGCCAGCTGGCTGGCGAGCACGCGGTCGGATTCGACCAGGTGCGAGCGCTGGATCAGGCTGGCGTAGTCGATGCTGGCCATGAGCTGGCGCGTCTTGTCGGCCTCGATGTCGGACATGGCGGCCATCAGCGCGTGGCCCGTGCCTATGCCTGCGTAGCGGCCTTCCTCCACGGTGATGAAGCCGTCCTTGAGCACGCGGCTGCCGCTGGCCAGCGCCTGCTGCACCAACTGGTCGATGGGCAGGCCGGCCGCCACCACCATGGGCGCGGTGTCGGTGAATACCAGGCAGCTGCGGCGGCCGAACACGTCGCGCGCAAAGGGCCGCGCGTACTGCTCCATGAAGCGCTGGCGGTTGATCAGGCCCAGCGGCCGGTCATCGGCCACCACGGCCAGGGTTTCGAGCAGGGGCTGCTCGCTGAACAGCCGGTGCACATCCTCGTTGCTGGTCTCGGGGGAATCGGTGCCGTGGGCTGGCTGAGCTGGCCTGCACGGGCCACGAGGCGCGGCGCGGCGGGCGCCGGGGCCAGCGCGGGAATGGGGGCAGGGTCGGGTAGGTGATCCGCTGCAGGGTGCTGCGTGGAGGAGGGGTCCAGAGCAAACATGGGGTGGCCTTGAATTGTCACAAGATGTGACTGATTCTGGGTTCCACCCGTGACCGTCGAATGACAAAGCCCGGACGGCGCGGCGGACGCCGCTGGTTCAGGCTGCAGCGGACTGCGGGGCGCCCTGTGTTTCTCGCGGGAAGGCGACCACGTGATTCATGTCGAGCCGGATTCCCACCCACTCGCCCACCGCATGGTCGTGGTGGCTGGGCACATGGGCCATCACGCTGTGGCCGCTGGCCAGCTCCAGCGTGTAGAGGAACTCCGAGCCGCGAAACGCCTTGCGCAGGATGCGTGCCTGTACGGGCGAGGCATCGTCGTGCACCACATCGTCGGCGCGCAGCAGCACATCGCATTCGCCGCCCGGGAACTGCGCGGGCAACGGGCAGGTGGCCGGATCGACCAGATCGCCCAGCGCCGTGCGCGCCACCACGCCGCCGGCCCCCGAAGGCGCCAGCGTGGCCGGCACGAAGACGCCGTGGCCGATGAAGTCCGCCACGAAGCGCGTGGCCGGGCGGTGGTAGAGCGAATAGGCGTCGTCCCACTGCTGCAGCTGCCCCTGGTGGACCACGCCGATCATGTCGCCGATGGCAAAGGCCTCCAGCTGGTCGTGCGTGACGAACAGGGCCGTGGCGCCTGCAGCCTTGAGGATGCCGCGCACCTCATGCGCCAGGCGCTCGCGCAGGTCCACGTCGAGGTTGGAGAACGGCTCGTCCAGCAGCATCAGCTGCGGGCTGGGCGCCAGTGCGCGGGCCAGTGCCACGCGCTGCTGCTGGCCCCCTGACAGCTCGTGCGGAAACCTCCCTGCACTGCCGGCCAGGCCCACCAGCTCCAGCACCTCGGCCACGCGCTCGGCCTGGCGTGCCTTGGGCAGATGGTGGATGCCGAAGGCCACGTTGCGGCCCACGTTCAGGTGGGGGAACAGCGCATAGTCCTGGAACACCATGCCGATGCGCCGCTGCTCGGGAGGGAGCGAGAAATCCGCGCTGCCCACGAGCTGGCCGTCGATGCGGATCTCGCCGCCGCTCACGGGCTCCAGGCCCGCCACGGCCCGCAGCAGCGTGGTCTTGCCGCAGCCCGAGGGGCCGATGAGCACGCCGATGTCGCCAGCGGCCAGATTCAGCGTGACGCCCTGCACGGCAGGCCTGTCGCGGCCCGGGTAGCGCACCTCGAGTTGGGAGACGGTCAAAAACATGCGGCGATTGTAGAACCGCGCAAATGAATAGAATTCGCATTTGCATTGGCGGGCCAGGGGCATGCCCGGAGCCCGCCGACTCCAGCAGCCTGCAGGCACGTCCGGTCTCGGCGGCACATCGGCCCACAGGCCGGCGGCAGCCGCGGATCCCGGCCCGTTCCATAGCCCGGCAGCCAGATCCTCCCCCTCATCCTCTAGCCGAGACCTCCGCTTTGCGCCGTCTGTCGTCCGTACTCCGCTCCCTTCCCCTGCTTCTTCTGGCCCTGGTGCTGATGCTGCCCGTGCTGGCCGTGCTCGGCTCCTGGCTGCCCGTGGGGCAGGGCGATGCCCTGGCCGGCTCCATCCTGCGCGAGATGGCGGCCACCGTGCTGCCCGGCTATCTGTGGACCACGGTCTGGCTGGGCCTGCTGGTGGCGCTGGGCGCGGCCATCGTGGGCACGGGCACGGCGGCGGCCGTGACGCTGTTCGACTTCCGCGGCCGGCGCCAGCTCGAATGGCTGCTGCTGCTGCCGCTGGCCATGCCGGCCTATGTCACGGCCTATGCCTATACCGACTTCCTGCAGTTCAGCGGCCCGCTGCAGACCTGGCTGCGCGACACCTATGGCCTGGAAGGCCGGCTCCTGCCCGAGGTGCGCAGCCTGGGCGGCGCGGTCTGGGTCTTCATCTTCTCGCTCTACCCGTATGTCTACCTGCTGGCGCGCACCGCGCTGGGCGAGCGCGCCGCGCACCTGATGGAGGCCGCGCGCCTCATGGGCGCGCCGCTGTCGCGGCGCATCTGGTCGGTGGCGCTGCCGCTGGCGCGCCCGGCCGTGGCCGCTGGCGTGGCCCTGGTGGTGATGGAGACGCTGGCCGACTTCGGCGTGGTCAGCTACTTCGGCATACAGACCTTCACCACGGGCATCTACAAGGCCTGGCTGTCCATGGACAACCGCATTGCTGCCGCGCAGCTGGCGACCTTCCTGCTGGTGCTGGTGGTGCTGCTGCTGCAGCTGGAGCTGCGCGCCCAGCGGCGCATGCGCTTCGTCACCGGCGGCGCGGGCCGCGCCAGCTCGGCCGAGGCGCAGCCGCTGCGCCTGCGCGGCTGGCGCTGCGCGCTGGCCTGGCTGGCGTGCCTGCTGCCCGTGCTCATGGGCTTTGTGGCGCCCGTGTTCTTCATGCTGCGCCCGCTGGGGGCCGACTGGTCGGTGCTGCCCTGGGACCGCTTCCTCGACTGGGCGCTCAACAGCGTGCGCCTGGGCACCATCACCTCGGTGCTGGCCGTCATCATCGCCGTGGCCCTGGCGTTTGCCGTGCGCCGCCACAAGGAGTCGGCCGTCACGCGCGGCGTGGTGCAACTGGCCAGCCTGGGCTATGCGGTGCCGGGCGCCGTCGTCGTCGTCGGCCTGCTGCTGCCCGTGGGCTGGGTGCAGCAGGTGCGGCCCGAATGGGGCTTTGCCGGCCTGGTCACGGCCACCGCCGTGGGCATTGTCTGGGCCTACCTGGTGCGCTTTTGCGCCGTGGCCCTGCAGTCCATGCAAAGCGGCTATGCGCGCATCGCTCCCAGCCTGGACGACTCGGCCCGCATGCTGGGCACGGGCGCCTGGGGCATGCTGTCGCGCGTGCACTGGCCGCTGCTCAGGCGCTCCACGGCGGCGGCGGCGCTGCTGGTCTTCGTCGATGTGATGAAGGAGCTGCCCGCCACCATGGTGCTGCGCCCCTTCAACAGCGACACCCTGGCCGTCGTGGCCTACCAGCTCGCGCGCGACGAACGCCTGGGCGAGGCCGCCCTGCCGTCGCTGGCCCTGGTGCTGGTGGGCCTGATCCCCGTGATCATGCTCAGCCGCACGCTGCGCGCCGAGCGCCCGGGCACGGCCCGCTGAGCCTGCGCTGCCGAGTGCTGCAAAGCGCGGCCCGGCAAACCCCGCTACGCTCGCGCCATGCACGCCAGAGTCCTGCGCTATCTCGACGAAGTGGTCCGCCGCGGTTCCATCCGCAAGGCGGCCGAACATCTGCACGTGGCTCCCACGGCCGTCAACCGCCAGATTCTCGACCTGGAGGCCGAGCTGGGCACGCCCCTGTTCGAGCGCATCCACAAGCGCCTGCGCCTCACCCCGACGGGCGAGATGGTGCTGGCCCATGTGCGCGCCACGCTGCGCGAGCATGCGGCGCTGCGCGAGCGCATTGCCGAACTGCAGGGCGCGCGCAGCGGCGAGATCACCGTGGCCGCGACCACGGGGCTGGCCGGCTCGCTGCTGCCCTCGCTGGTGCATGAATTCCGCCAGCGCCACCCGGGCATCGTGGTGCGCATCATCGACCTGCCCCTGAGCGACATCGCGGCCGCCGTGGAAGGCGGCGACGCCGACCTGGGCCTGGCCTACGACCTGTCCGAACGCCCCGCGCTGCGCGCGCTGGCCACCAGCGAATGGCAGATCGGCGCCATCGTGCCGCCCCGGCATGCGCTGGCGCGCCAATCGTCCGTGCTGCTCAGCGAGTGCATAGGCCATCCGCTCATCCTGCCCGCGCCGCCGCTGTCCATCCGCAGCCTGCTGGACGAAGCCTTTGCGCGCAACGCCATCGAGGTCACGCCCGTGGCCGAATCCACCTCCATGGCGCTGATCCAGCGCCTGGTCATGCTGGGCGAGGGCATTGCCCTGCTCAATCCGCTGGACGTGATGGAGGAGCGCAGCCGCAATGCCCTGGTCTTCGTGCCTTTGCGCGATGCGCATCTGCGGCGGCAGACGCTGGTGCTGACCGGCCGGGCCAGGGGTCAGTTGAGCGCGGCGGGGGAGTTGATGGCCCAGTCCATCGGCCAGGCGCTGGCAAGGCTGTTTGCCGGGGGGCGGTGAGTCTTAGTCACTTGTCCACTTTTTGTGGACACATCGGGCGGAATTCAGCGCTATCGGCAATGGCTTGTCCTTCCTAGACTGGCGGCTTTTCCATTTCGAAGAAGAGAACGCCATGACCTTGATCGCACTGAACGCCGATGTACTCGTCACCATGGATGCGCAGCGCCGCGAGATCCGCGACGGCGCCCTGGTGGCCGACGGCCCGGCCGTGCAATGGGTGGGCGCCACGGCCGATCTGCCGCCGCAGTACCGCCGCATGGTGGACGACGGCACGGCCCAGGTGCTGGACATGCGCGGCCACGTGCTCATGCCGGGCCTGGTCAACACGCACCACCACATGTACCAGAGCCTCACGCGCGCCGTGCCGGCCGCGCAGGATGCGGAGCTGTTCTCGTGGCTGACCAACCTGTACATGCTGTGGTCGCACCTCACGCCGGAGATGATCCACGTCTCCACCCAGACCGCCATGGCCGAGCTGATGCTGTCGGGCTGCACCACCACCAGCGACCACCTGTACCTGTATCCGAATGGCGCTCGGCTGGACGACTCCATTGCCGCGGCGCAGCAGATGGGCATGCGCTTTCATGCGGCGCGCGGCTCCATGAGCCTGGGCCGCAGCAAGGGCGGCCTGCCGCCTGACGCGGTGGTGGAGGAAGAGGAAGCCATCCTGCGCGACAGCCTGCGCCTGATCCAGCAGTACCACGACAGCGCACGCCACTCCATGCTGCGCGTGGTGCTGGCGCCATGCTCGCCGTTCTCGGTGACGCGCGAGCTGATGCGCGAGTCCGCCGTGCTGGCGCGTGCGCACGGCGTGTCGCTGCACACCCACCTGGCCGAGAACGACAACGACGTCGCCTTCTCTCGCGAGAAATTCGGCCTCACCCCCGCGCAGTACGCCGAAAGCCTGGGCTGGGTCGGCCCCGATGTCTGGCATGCCCACTGCGTCAAGCTCGATGCCGAGGGCATTGCGCTGTTCGCACGCACGGGCACGGGCGTGGCGCATTGCCCGTGCTCCAACATGCGCCTGGCCTCGGGCATTGCGCCCGTGCGCACCATGCGCGATGCGGGCGTGCCCGTGGGCCTGGGCGTGGACGGCAGCGCCTCCAACGACGGCGCCCACATGCTGGGCGAGGCGCGCCAGGCCCTGCTGCTGCAGCGCGTGGGCCACGGCCCTGCCGCCATGGGCGCGCGCGAGGCGCTGGAGATCGCCACGCTGGGCGGCGCGCGCGTGCTGGGGCGCGATGACATCGGCGCGCTGGCGCCGGGCATGTCGGCCGACTTCGTGGCCTTCGACATGTCGGGCGTGGGTTACGCGGGCGCGGGCCATGACCCCGTGGCCGCGCTGGTGTTCTGCACGCCCACCGATGTGTCCACCAGCGTCATCAACGGCCGCGTCGTGGTGCGTGACGGCCACCTGCTCACGGCCGACCTGCCGCGCGTGCTGACACGCCACCGCGAACTGGCCCGCACGCTGTTCGAGCGCGCAGCGGGCCACTGACATATCCCTGCAGCGCGGCAGGCCGGCACCCAGGCCATCGCGGGTGCCGGCGTGCCGCCCTGCGCCATTCCCCGAAGCATCTCCAGGAGGCTCGAAGACCCGGACAGCACTTTCAGGACCCCCACCCTTTTCCGGCACCACTGCCCCGACATACATACAAGCGCCTCTGAAGAGGCCGACGGCCAGGACACAAGGAGACAAGACAATGGAACAACTGCTTTACAAGGTGGAAGACCGACCGCCAATGCTCATCACCACGGTCCTTCTGTCGCTGCAGCACCTGCTGGCGGCGCTGGGCGGCATCATCGCCGTGCCCCTGGTCTTCGGCGGGGCGCTCAAGCTGCCGGCCGACCAGATCGTGGCCCTGGTGAATGCAGCGCTGCTGGGCTCGGGCGTGGTCACCATCGTCCAGTGCAGGGGGGTGGGGCCCGTGGGCATACGGCTGCCCTGCGTCATGGGCACAAGCTTCGCCTTCGTGGGCGCGGGCATCAGCGTGGGGCTGGAGCATGGCGTGGCCGGCATCCTGGGCTCCTCGCTGGTAGGGTCGCTGGTGATGATCGTGGGCAGCTACTTCATGCCCGTGATCCGCCGCTTCTTTCCGCACACCGTGACCAGCGTGGTCGTGACCATGATCGGCCTGTCGCTGACCCCCGTCGCCGTGGACTGGGCTGCGGGCGGCGTGGGCCGCAGCGACTACGGCGCGATCGGCCACCTGGCCATCGCCGGCTTCGTGCTGGTGCTGGTGATCGGCTTCGTGCAGTGGGGCAGGGGCATCGTCTCTGCCTCGGCCGTGGTGCTGGGCATCGCCTGCGGCTATGTGCTGTGCCTGGCGCTGGGCCTGATCGACTTCACCCAGGTGAGCGAGGCCGCGGTCTTCGCCATCCCGCAGCCACTGACCTTCGGCATGACGTTCCCGGTGGCCGGCATCGTCGCCATGTCCATCGCCTTTCTGGTGACCATCGTCGAGACCACGGGCACCTTCATGGCCCTGGGCGCGGCCACGCAGACGCGCATCGACGGCAAGCGCCTGTCCAGCGGCATGCTGTGCGATGGCGTGGGCTCGGCCTTCGCCGCCGTGATGTCCAGCCCTCCGCTGTCCACCTTCGCCCAGAACGTGGGCGTGGTCTCGCTGACCGGCGTGGCCAGCCGCCACGTGGTCATGCTGACGGGCGTCATGCTGCTGCTGGCCGGACTCTTTCCTGTGCTGGGCGCACTGGTGGTGACGATTCCGCAGCCCGTGCTCGGCGGCGCGGGGCTGATGATGTTTGCCATGATCATTTCGGCCGGCATCCGCATGCTCAGCGGCGCCGAGCACTCGCGGCGCGCCAGCCTGATCATCGCGGTCTCGCTGGGCTGCGGCCTGGCGGTCACGGTGCGCCCGGACCTGCTGGCCCGCATGCCTGCCTTCGTACGCGAAGTCTTCGGCTCGGGCATCACCGTCGGCGCCCTGGTCGCGGTGGGGCTGAACCTGCTGCTGCCCGGCCGCGAGGTCGATGCCCATCCCGAGGAAGCCGTGGCCTGATGCGCATTTTCATGGGCCTACACTGCGGCCCATGAACACCACCGCACCCCGCACCGACATCACCATCTACCACAACAACCGCTGCAGCAACTCGCGCGGCGCGCTGGCCCTGCTGCGCGACAACGGCGTGGAGCCGACCATCGTCGACTACATCGCCCAGCCCCTGGACGCTGCGCAACTGCAGGCCCTGGTCCGGCGGCTGGGCGTGCCCGTGCGCGAGCTGCTGCGCAGCAAGGAAGCCGTCTACACCGAGCTGGGCCTGGGCGATGCATCCGTCAGCGATGAGCAGCTCATCGCCGCCGTGGCCGAGCACCCCGTGCTGCTCAACCGCCCCATCGTCGTCACACCCAAGGGCGCAGCGCTGTGCCGTCCGCCGGAGAAGGTGCTGGCGCTGATCTGAGCGGCGGCACCGCAGGCTGTGCCTGTGACTCAGGGCCGCGGCGCGGCCAGCAGTCCCAGCACCTGCTCGAAGGCCACCCCTATCGCCAGCAGGCGGCGGTCGCTGCCTTCGGGGCCGTCCAGTTCGATGCCCACCGGCAGCCCCTGTGGCGTCAGGCCGGCCGGCAGCGAAAGGCCAGGCAGACCGGCATTGCTGGCCGGATCGGTATTGCGCAGAAAGGCCTCGAAGGTACTGACCGTCTCCGCTCCTTGTATCGACACTGTCGAGGAGCCGTTCACCTCGTCCAGCGGCACGGCCGCGAGCCGGGTGGTGGGGAACAGCAACGCATCGACCCGGTGCGTGGCAAAGGCCGTGGCGTAGTACTGCTGCAGCCGGGGCCGCCAGACCGTCATGGCCTCTTCGTACTGGTCTGCGGCCTCGTCCGCGAGCACGGCTTGGTACATGTCACGCACATCGGGACTGGCAATGCGCGCGGCAATGTCGGCCACGGTACGGACCGGCGCTTCGTTGGCAGCAAGCCATGCCGGCAGGTCTTCGGCCGACTCATGCAGCGCCAGCGGTGCGCCGATATGCCTGTTGATGTCCAGCAGCTCGGCCATGGCCATGTCCACTTGAATCACGCCAGCGGCTTCAAGCCGCCTCAGCGCGGCGCGCGCCACCTCTTCGACCTCGGGCTCCAGGCCTTCCCACAACGGAGCGGGCAGGCCGATGCGCAGGCCCCGCAGGTCGATCGCAGGCAGGGGACCGCTGTCCGTGATGACCTGGTCCAGCAGGGCGATGTCGGCCACGCTGCGCGCCATGGGACCCACGGTATCGCGCGTGTGGCTGATGGGGACGACCGCATTCGGGTCGTGGTAGCGCCGGCTGGCGCCGCCGTTGCCCACCGAGGGGCGAAAGCCCGCAATGCCGGTCAGCGCCGCAGGAATGCGCGTAGAGCCTCCGGTATCCGTGCCCAGCCCTGCAGGCACGATGCGCGCGGCAATGGCGGCGGCCGTGCCGCCCGACGAGCCGCCCGGGATGCGGCTGGGGTCGTAGGGGTTGCGCACAGGCCCCGCATGCGGCGCAAGATTCGTGCTGGTAATGCCGAAGGCCAGCTCATGCATATTGGCCTTGCCCAGGACAATGGCCCCCGCATCCAGCAGGCGCTGCACAGAGGGCGCGTTGTCCCGGGGGATGAAGTGTTCCAGCGCCGGTGTTCCTGCCGTGTTCGGCAGGCCTCGCGTGTTGATGTTGTCCTTCACAACGATGGGAAGGCCGGCCAGCGGCAATTGCGCCCGGGCGTCGGCAGGCAGTGCGTCGATGCGCCGCGCAGCCGCCAGCGCGCCCTGCACGTCCAGCGCCGTCAGCGCATTGAGCCCCGACATGGCCTGCGCATGCGCGAGCAGGGTGGCCAAATAGTCGCTCGCCGCAAGCCGGCCCTGCTGTATGGCCGCAATGGCTTCGATGGACGTGAGGGCCCGCTGTGTCTGGGCGCTCGGGGGCAGGTACGGCTGCTGCAGGGTTGTCCTGGTCATGGCGGATGTCATGGCAGGGCCATGGGGGCGGGGATCGGCGCAAAGCGCTTCTGGCACACGTAGTACACCACCGATGTCAGTATCAGCCCGACGATCCAGGAAATGTCCGCGCCGTCCAGCATCTTCGCAACGGGGCCGGTGTACAGATCGGTGGCGACGAAAGGCAGTTGCACGGCAATGCCAAAGGCGTACGAAAAGATGGCCACGCCGTTGAAGCGCCCGTAGATGCCGCCGTCCTGGCGGAAGAAGGAATCCACGTCGTACTGGCCGTGGCGGACGAGGTAGTAGTCCACCAGATTCACCGCAGTCCAGGGCACCATTACGCACAACAGCAACAAAATGAAGTGGGTATAGGTGGCCAGGAAGTTGTCCTGGCCGGCCAGCGCAATCGTCAAGGCGATGCCGAACAGCAGGCAGGCACAGGCCGCGCGCGCCGCCGCCTTGGCCGACCAGGAAGGCCGCAGCGTCTGCACGATGGTGATCGTGGACAGCGCGCCGCAGTACAGGTTCATGGCGTTGGTGGCCGCGATGCCCAGCGTCAGCACGCTGATCACCAGCGGACTGATGCCCTGCGTCAGCGTGCTCAGGCTTTTTACGATGTCATCGCCCTCCACCGTCAGGCCCACGAGCGCGCCCAGCACCATCGGAAAGATGGAGCCCAGGGTGCAGCCGCCATAGCTGGCCCAGAAGGCCACGCGCGGGCCGGTGTCCGCCGGCAGGTAGCGCGAGTAGTCGGACACATAGGGCGCATAGGCGATCTGCCAGAGCGCGGCGATGGACATGCTGCCCAGAAATCCCGTCAGGCTGGGTGCGTTCTTCGACAGCAGATCGGCCGGCAGCCCGTGCACGAAGATGATCCAGGCGAAGGCCAGCACCAGCACCGCGCCTGCGCACCAGGTCAGCAGCCGCGTGTAGATGTGGATCAGCCGGTAGCCAAAGATGGTGGCCACCAGGCTCAGCAGGCCCACCGCGACCACGCCCTGGTTGACCGTCACGGCACTGCTCAGACTGTGCAGCGACTGTCCGCCCAGCACGAGGTTGGAGGCGAAGAAGCCCACATACATGACCACCACCAGGCCCACCACCAGCAAAGAGCCCAGCGAGCCGAACTGCCCGCGCGTCTGCACCATCTGGGGCACGCCCAGCTGGGGGCCCTGCGCCGCATGCAGCGCCATGAATACCGCGCCGACCAGATTGCCGACGACGATGGCCAGCGTGCCCCACCAGAACGGCTGCTTGAACACCGTGACGACCAGGGCCCCGGTGACCACGGTCAGCAGCATGACGTTGGTGCCGAACCAGATGGTGAACAGGTCGCTGGCCTTGCCATGCCGTTCATGGGCGGGAATGGGTTGGATGGTGCTGTCTTCCAGCCGCAGGGTGTTGTCGTTGTGTTCCATGGTGTCTCCTCCAGATAGTGGAGTTGCGGTTGCGTGACGTCCGTGTGCCTGTGCATTGGCACGTTGGGTGCGTCCGATGTTTTATGTCGGTGGAAAATCGCGGCATCCGCCGCTGCGGTCACTGTGGGTGGCGGCTGTCCTCCGCTTGTGGCCGGGCCGGGTCCTGGGTGGCACCGTCAACTTGCGTCAGGTGGGCCGCCAGGCGGGCCAGCATGGCGTCACAGGCCTGCAGTTGTTCCACGGTGATGAACTCATCGGGCTTGTGCCCCTGGTCCATGCTGGCCGGCCCGCACACCACCGTGGGGATGCCCGCCTGGTCGAACAGTCCGCCTTCCGTACCGAAGGCCACCGTGCCGAAATCCCTGCGCCCGCTCAGCAGCGTCAGCAGTTGCGCAGCCTCGCTCTCGGGCGGTGTGGCCAGTCCCGGGTAGGCGCTCAGCGGCTGCAAGCGGATGCCGGTGCCGGGCTGCACCGCTTGCATGAGTGGTTGCAGATCGGTCTCGGCATAGTCCTGCAGTTCGTACGCCACTTCATGCGCATCGAAGCCTGGCAGGGCGCGAACCTCGAAATCGAACTCGCACTCGGCAGGCACGATGTTCAGCGCGCGTCCGCCCTGGATGACGCCGACCTGCACCGTCGAGAACGGCGGATCGAAGCGCGGGTCGTGGTGCTCGGGCCGCGACAGCCTTGCGCCGATCTCGTCCAGCTTGCGGATCACGCGCGCCGCGTATCCGATGGCATTGACGCCGCGCGGCGCATGGGCCGAATGGCAGGCCGCGCCCTGGATGCGGCATCGCATCGCCAGCTTGCCCTTGTGTCCCAGCACCGGCTGCAGTTCCGTAGGCTCGCCGATCAGGCACAGGCGTGGCCTGTGGGGGCGGTTTTGCAGTTCCGACAGCAGGGACCGCACGCCCAGGCAGCCCACCTCCTCGTCGTAGGAAAAAGCCAGGTGCACGGGCATGGAAAGGGGCTGGCGCAGGAAAAGCGGCACTGCGGCCAGCACTGATGCGATGAATCCCTTCATGTCGGCCGTGCCCCGGCCATACAGGCGGCCATGGGCCTCGGTGAGGCGGAAAGGCTCCATGGTCCAGGCCTGCCCGTCCACGGGAACCACGTCCGTATGCCCGGACAGGACGATGCCGCCACGGTCGCGTGGGCCGATGGTGGCGAACAGATTGGCCTTGGTGCCCTCGGCGTTGTGCAGCAGTTCGCTTTGCACCCCCAGGTCGGCCAGGTAGTGCTGGATGAAGCCGATCAGTGCCAGATTGGAGTCCCGGCTGACGGTCGGAAATCCCACCAGCGACCTGAGCAGATCGCGACTTGTCGGCTTAGTCATCGCCAGGCACTCCATAGCTGGGTGCGGCCGTGGGGTCCAGGGGCGCGCGTCAGGTAGTCCTGCATCTGCGGCCGATACGCCTGCCAGAGGATGGAGAAGGTCATGTCCTGCTCCTCACTGCGCGCCGGGCTGCCAGCCCTCGGGGATGACCGCGATCACGTCGATCTCCATCAGCCACTGCGGCTGTCCCAGGGCCGATATGCAAAGCCCCGTGGAGATGGGAAACACGCCCTTGAGCCACTTGCCCACTTCCCGGTAGACGGGCTCGCGGTAGCGCGGGTCGACGATGTAGGTGGTGGTCTTGACGATGTGCGACAGGTCGCTGCCCGCTTCCTGCAGCAGCTGCTTGACGTTCTTCATCGCCTGCTCGGCCTGCTTTTGCGGATCGCCCAGGCCGACCAGATTGCCCTCGAAATCGGTGCCGATCTGGCCGCGCACATAGACGGTGTTGCCGGCGCGCACGGCCTGGCACAGGTCGTTGTCCAGCGATTGATTGGGATAGGTGTCCTTGGTGTTGAACATCCGGATGCGCGTGTGGGTAGGGGGCTGTGTGTGGGCGGGCATCATTGCGCTCCTGTGGGATGGGCGGCCTGGGTGGGTGCCCCGTGCGAGGGCGTGCGGTGGGCTGCATCGCGGTAGGCGAGGTACTGGCGCTGTATGGCGATGTGGTCTGCGATATGCCGGGCGTCGTGCCAGACGCCCCAGATGAAGCTGGAGCCGCGCCGCGACAGCCAGGGCAGGCCCAGGAAATAGATGCCGGGCTCGGACGAAACCCCGCGCTGGTGTCGCGGCTTGCCACTGGCATCGAAGGCATCGACCTGCAGCCAGCGGTAGTCCACCGCGTAGCCGGTCGCCCAGACGATGGAGGACACGCCGGCCTGCACCAGGTCCAGCGACGCCAGCGGCTGCGTGACGCAAGGCGGATCGGGCAGCATGCGCCGCGCCTCGGGCTCCTCGGGAAGGTCCAGGCCGTTGCGTGCCACATAGGCGTCCGCTGCGTCCAGCAGCGACAGGTAGTTCTCGTCGCCGCGCGTCAGATGGGTGATCAGGTCTGGCGCGAAGGACACGACACCATCATCGAAGACCCGGGTCACGCCCACCAGCGTGATCCCTTCATGGGCGAGACGGCGAAAATCGATGGTCTGGCCGCCGCGCGCCCCGCTGACGGCAATGGTCACATGCTCCTTGCCCGGTGCAGCCGTCTCCTTGTCCCATTCTCCGAGCACGCCCAGCCACCAGCAGAAATCGCGGTTGCGGTAAGAGCGCGGTGGCCGGTCATGCGGGCCCACCGACAGATAGACCTTTCGGCCGGCGCGCCGCAGTTCATCGGCGATCTGCACGCCCGATGAACCAGCCCCCACCACCAGCACGGCGCCTTCGGGCAATTGCCCGGGGTGGCGATAGTGCGCGGAATGGATTTGTGTGAACCGCTTGTCTCCAGGGGCTATCGCGGGGATCACCGGGCGCTGGAACGGCCCGGTTGCCACTACCACGCGGCGAGCGTGGACCAGGCCCTCGGAGGTCTCTGCGGTAAAACCTTCGACGCCCGTATTGCGTACCACCCGGGTCACTTCCACGCCGGTGCGTATGGGGGCGCCGAACTTTCTGGCATAGGCTTCGAAATACTCGGCCACCCGGTCCTTGGGTGCGAAGGCATCCGCTTCCAGATCGTCGAACTCCAAGCCGGGAAAGCGGTCATGCCAGGCGGGGCCGTTGGCCACCAGCGAATCCCAGCGGCCCGTGCGCCAGCGTTCGGCAATGCGCTCGCGCTCCAGGACCAGGTGGGGCACGCCGATGCGGCCCAGATGCTCGCTCATGGCCACGCCGGCTTGGCCCGCGCCGACCACCAGCGTGTCGATGGAAATGGGATTGGCTGTCATGGCGCGCTGTCTCCCTGTGCCTTGTTCGGGGCCTGGGCAACGTGCCCCTGGTCTGCTGTCTGCATGTCGTCCTCCGTGGGTCAGATGGGTCTGTCTGGGGAGGAAATTTAGGGAGAAAGTGGCTATTTATAAAGAATATTAATAAGATGCATTACATAGTTTTGTTTTATGTAGAGCCTTCGTTGCCGCTGGAGCCAAGCCCGTGGAAAACCTATCGCTGCGGTACTCGCTTCGCCAGCTGCGCTACTTCGTCGCCACGGCCCAGGCGCTGTCTTTCACTGCCGCATCGCGGCTGCTGCATGTCTCGCAGCCGTCGATCTCCACGGCGATCGCCGAGCTGGAGGAATCCTTTGGCGTGCAACTGTTCATCCGCCACCATGCGGCCGGGCTGTCCCTGACCCAGGCCGGGCGCGAAATACTGGGCATGGCCCGAAGCCTGCTCAAGAACGCGGAAGAATTGCAAGGCGTTGCGCGCAGCCTGGATTCGGGTATGTCGGGCAGCATTGCGCTGGGCTGCCTCACTTCGCTGGCCCCGCCGCTGCTGGCCGGGCTCATCAGCCGTTTCGTGGCGGAGCATGCGGGCATCACCTTCCGCACGGCCGAAGCCCACCAGGAGGACCTGTTCACCAGCCTGCGCGACGGCACGCTGGACCTGGCCCTCACCTATGACATAGACCTCACCGACGACATCGCCTTCCAGCCGCTGCGCACGCTGCCTCCCTACGCCATCCTGCCGGCGCGGCACCGACTGGCCTGCCAGCGCGCCGTCACGCTCAAGAGCCTGCTTGCAGAGCCCTATGTCATGCTCGACCTGCCCCACAGCCGGGAGTATTTCGCGCGGTTGTTTGACGCCGTGGGCGAGCGGCCCGTGCCTGCCTTTCGCTCCGCCCAGCCCGAGGTCGTGCGCGGCATGGTGGCCAATGGACTGGGATTCAGCATCCTGAACTTTCCCCTGCAGTCCACGCGCACGGTGGATGGAGTGGACTTCATCATCCGACCCTTCAAGGACGAGGTGGCGGTTGTCACCCTGGGCATTGCTCAGTCCCGCAGCCTCAAGCCCAGGCAGGTCGTGCAGCGCTTTGCTGGGTTTTGCGCAGAGTGGATGGGTGAGGGCCAGCGCCCTCTAAGCCTCGCCTAAGTCTGCCCCTTCAGACTTCTCCTCAACGCAGCAAGGAACGCTGCTTTTGAGGAAAGGTCTGCGATGAACAAGATTCTGTCCACTCCCCGCCGTCTGGTGCTGGCCCTGGTGGCCGCAGGTGCCATCGGCGCCCTGGGCGCCACGGGCGCCGGTCTGGTTGGTGTGGTGCATGGCGATGCGCGTGCCGCCACGTCGCTGTTTGCGCCTGCAGCACAGCCTGCTTCTACCGCTTCTCCAGCTTCTCCCGCCGCCGTGGCGGCGCCCAACTTTGCCGACATCACGGCGCGCAACGGCGCGGCCGTGGTCAACATCAGCGTGGTCGGCAGCTCGCGCGCCATGGGCGACGATGGCGACGAGGCCGCTGCGCGGCAGGGCCAGGGCCAAGGTCAGGGCCTGCAGGGCATGGACCCCAACGATCCGTTCTTTGAATTCTTCCGCCGCTTCGGCGTGCCCGGCATGCCGGGCATGGGCCAGGGCCAGCCCCAGCGCGATGTGCCCACGCGCGGCGAAGGCTCGGGCTTCATCGTCTCCAGCGACGGCCTGATCCTGACCAATGCCCACGTGGTGCGTGGCGCCAAGGAAGTCACCGTCAAGCTGACCGACCGGCGCGAGTTCAGCGCCAAGGTGCTGGGCGCCGATCCCAAGACCGACGTGGCCGTGCTGCGCATCGAGGCGAAGAACCTGCCCACCGTATCGCTGGGCAAGACGGCCGATCTGCGCGTGGGCGACTGGGTGCTGGCCATCGGCTCGCCCTTCGGTTTCGAGAGCAGCGTGACGGCCGGCGTGGTCAGCGCCAAGGGCCGCACCCTGCCTGACGACTCCTTCGTGCCCTTCCTGCAGACCGACGTGGCCATCAACCCCGGCAACTCGGGCGGCCCGCTGTTCAATGCGCGCGGCGAGGTGGTGGGCATCAACAGCCAGATCTACTCGCGTTCGGGCGGCTACCAGGGCGTGTCCTTCGCCATTCCCATCGAGGTGGCCACGCGCGTGCAGCAGCAGATCGTGGCCACGGGCAAGGTGCAGCATGCGCGGCTGGGCGTGGCCGTGCAGGAGGTGAACCAGGCCTTTGCCGACTCCTTCAAGCTCGACCGTCCCGAAGGCGCCCTGGTGTCCAGCGTGGACAAGAGCGGCCCCGCCGCCCAGGCAGGCCTGGAGCCCGGTGACGTGGTGCGCAAGATCGATGGCCAGCCCATCGTGGGATCGGGCGATCTGCCGGCCTTTGTGGGCCAGGCGCTGCCGGGCCAGAAGGTCACGCTGGAGATATGGCGCAACGGCGAGGCCCGTACCCTGAATGCCGTGCTGGGCGATGCCAGCGACAAGGCCGCCAAGGTGGCCAAGGACAAGCCCGACGCCGGCAAGGGCAAGCTGGGCCTGGCCCTGCGCCCGCTGCAGCCCGAGGAAAAGCAGCAGATCGGCGTGAAGGACGGCCTGGTCGTGGCCGACGCCGCAGGCCCGGCCGCCGAGGCCGGCATCACCCAGGGCGATGTGCTGCTGTCCATCAACGGCACGCCTGCCGGTGATATCGAGGCCGTGCGCGCCGCCATGGCCAAGGCCGGCAAGACCGTGGCCGTGCTGATCTGGCGCGATGGCAACAGGATCTTTGTCCCCGTACGTCTCGGGTAAGTGAAAGGAGGTAAGGGACCAGAAGCATCCACACACTTGATTGATCGCACGGCCCCGGCGTGAATGCGCCGGGGCTATCGCTTTGGAAAAACCAGAGAAAAATGCCAGCGGTCCAAGGATCGGTACGCCAATGTGATGGTTGTATCGTGTGAAATGACGCCCGTTTGCGTTAGTAATGTTTCTTTTTGTGACGGATTGATGTAAGGGAAACCGCTTAGACTGCCGGCCCATCGAGGCGTGCGCTGACCGTCTTGATTCACGGAATACGGCCCCTGGGGGCGCAACGCATCACAGGAAAGGCACGGCTTTGAATCAGGACTACAGCTTGCAGGTGGCGGGTTTGGGCGCATCGTTCGGTGCGCGCGTCATCCTGGCTGAGGTGGACTTCGCACTGCCCGCCCGGGGGGTCACCGTTTTGCTGGGGCCTTCGGGATCGGGCAAATCCACCCTGCTGCGCACGCTGGCCGATCTCAATGCCGCCAACCCGCGTTTTCGCCGCTGGGGCAGCACGCGCTACGCGGGCCAGCCATGGCGCAGCGGCCTGCAGGCGCCGCGCCTGGTGCAGCAGCAGGCCAGGCTGATGATGGCCAGCACCTTCGACGCCATCGTGGAGCTGGCGCGCCCCCGTCTCAAGCTGGTGCCGCATGAGCTGCGCGACTGGTGCCGCGCCCAGGTGCAGGCCTTCGGCTTCCCCGAGCTTGCGCTGATGTTCGACCAGCCGGCGCTGCAGCTGTCCCCCGTGCAGCAGCGTGCCGTGGCCATCCTGCGCGAGGCGCTGGCCGAGCCGGCGCTGCTGATGGTGGACGAGCCCACGGCCGAGCTGGAGGGCTACGAGGCCTTCGTGCTGCTGGAACTGCTGCGCCAGGTGGGTCAGCGCACCGCCGTGCTGATGAGCACGCACCAGCAGCAGCACGCGCAGGCCGTGGCGCAGGACATGCTGCTGCTGGCCGGCGGCCGCATCGCCGAGGCGCAATCCATGGAAGCCTTTCAGCGTGCACCGCTGTCGCTGGCAGGCCAGCAGTTCTTGCGCACCGGCAGCTGTGCCGTGGCCTCTCCCGATGCGCGGGCCGAAGACCTGGAGGAGGGCGTGCCCCTGCCGCCACCCCTGCCTGCCGCGGCCGTGGCCGCGATCTCCGAATTTCTGTCGGATGCAGTGGCCGCCGAGCCTGCATCCGAGCCCATGCCTGCACCTGAGCCTGCGCCTGAGCCTGCGCCTGCACCCGTGCCTGCATCCATGCCTGCGCCGGTACCCGCACCGACACCCGCTGCCCGGCCGCGCGCCGTCAATCCCGCCGTGCTGGTGGACTGGCAGCCGCTGGCCGCCGACCCGCAGGCCGTGCCCGCCAGCCGTGGCCCCAACGGTTTTGCCTGGCTGGTGCCGGGCCGGCTGGCCGGTGCGCCGCAGCCCGGCGTGGTGCAGTCCATGGACTTTGACCTGAAGGCCCTGCGCGGCTGCGGTGTCACCGTGTTGATCACGCTGACCGAAAACGACCTGCCGCAAGAGCCGCTGCAGCGGCACGGCCTGCGCAACCTGCACCTGCCGGTGCGCGACCACGAATCACCCACGGTGGCCCAGATCCAGATGCTGCTGGCGCGCATGTCGGCCATGCTGCGCGCGGGCGAGGTGCTGGCCGTGCACTGCCTGGCCGGCCTGGGCCGCACGGGCACGGTGCTGGCCGCATGGCTGGTGCGCGAGGGCCTCACCGCCGACGAGGCGCTGCGCCGCGTGCGCCTCATCGACGCCCAGTACGTGCAGTCCCAGGCCCAGGAGGACCTGCTCTACGCGTACGAAGTGGCACTGCTGCTGAAGATGGGCTGACCGATCACATCCATTCACAAAAAAAGGAAAGCTGCAATGAGCCTGGATAACGTTTTGAGCGAGGTGGCCGGGTCCGTGCCCGAGTGCCTGGCCATCGGCTACGTGGATGCCGCCTCCGGCATGCTGCTGGCCATCCGCACGGTGGACTCGCATCCGCGCGAAGTCATCGACCTGGTGGCCGCTGCCACGGCCGACCTGTTCAACGGCCCCAATGTCTCGATGATCGAGAGCCTGTTCAAGAAGTCGCGCGGCCTCAAGGACGACGGCCACCACTACTTCCAGGAACTCATCGTCAACAGCGACAACCTCATCCACGTCTTCCTGCGCGGCAAGCTCATGCCCGACTACGTGGCCGTCTTCGTCTGCCGCCGCACGGCCAACCTGGGCATGGCGCTGACCAAGGCCCGCATGGCCATGCCTAAGATTGAAGCGGCGGTGTGACCGCCGCTCACCCCCTGAGTCGCTGCGCGCCTTCCCCCTCTCTAATCGCTTCGCGAAGGAGGGGGACGACAGCCTCGCGGCGGGGTGGCCCTTGCTCGCTGTCCCTGACGTTTGAGCGCGCCAGTTTCGGGCGGCATGTGCCTCAGAACTGAGCCAGCCTTGCAGGGAGCTATTCTTCAACCATGCGCTTACTGCTTGTCGAAGATGACGCCATGATCGGCGAGGCCGTGCAGACCCTGCTGCGCGGCGAGGGCCATGCGGTGGACTGGGTCCGTGACGGCCTGCAGGCCGATGCGGCCCTGTGCCCCGGCCCGGGTGGCGGCCATGGCTATGACATGGTGCTGCTGGACCTGGGCCTGCCGGGGCAGGACGGATTGCAGGTGCTGCGCCATCTGCGCGGGCGCCGCGACCGCACGCCGGTGCTGGTGGCCACGGCGCGCGATGCCGTGCGCGACCGCATTGCCGGGCTGGATGCGGGGGCCGATGACTACGTGGTCAAGCCCTATGACCTGGACGAGTTGCTCGCGCGCCTGCGCGCGCTGGCGCGGCGTGCCTCTGGCGGGTCCGACCCGCTGTACGAGCGCGAAGGCGTGCGGCTGAACCCCGCCACGCGCGAGGCCAGCGTCGATGGGCGCGACGTGGTGCTCTCGGGCCGCGAATGGGCGGTGCTGGAGACGCTGCTGGCACGCCCGGGCAGCACGCTGTCGCGCCAGCAGATCGAGGACAAGCTCTACGGCTGGGGCGACGAGGTCAGCAGCAACGCCATCGAGGTCTACATCCACGGCCTGCGCAAGAAGCTGGGCGCGGGGCTGATCCTCAATGTGCGCGGCGTGGGCTACATGGTGCCCAAGCCATGACGGCGCCGGCTTCCTCCCTTGTTTCCTCCCTTATCGCCCGGGCGCGCAGCCGCCTGCCCGGTGCACTGGGCACGCGGCTGCTCCTGTTCCTGGGCGCGGCCATCGTACTCACGGCGCTGCTGCAGGGCCTGCTGGCCTACCGCAATGCGCTGCTGCAGACCGACACCCTGTTCGACTACCAGATGCAGCAGACCGCATTTGCGCTGCGCGCCGGCCTGCCGGTGGATGCGCGCGGCAGGCCCCAGGGCACGCCGCCCGAGGATGAGAACCACGAATTCATCGTCCAGGTCTGGACCAACGAAGGCCTGCGCATTTTTGAATCCGCCCTGGGCGCCGCGCTGCCGCAGATGGCCGTGCTGGGCTTTGCCGACGTGCCCGCGCGCGGCACGGTGTACCGCGTGTTCTCGCTGCAGACGCGCTCGCAGGTGATCCAGGTGGCGCAGGACATGCGCGTGCGCCGCACGCTGGCGCGCGACGCCGCCTGGCAAAGCCTGCTGCCCATTGCCCTGCTGGCGCCCGTGCTGGCGCTGGCCGTGTGGTGGGTGGTGCGCAGTTCGCTGGCGCCCGTGCAGCGCGTGCGCCGCGAACTGGCCACGCGCCGCCCGCAGGACCTTGCGCCCGTGCCTGCCGAGGGCCTGCCCGACGAGGTGCGGCCCCTGGTGGCCGAGCTCAATGCGCTGCTGCAGCGCGTGGGCCAGGCCTTCGAGGCGCAGCAGCACTTCGTGGCCGACGCCGCGCACGAGCTGCGCTCTCCGCTGGCCGCGCTCAAGCTGCAACTGGTGGCCTTGCAGCGCGCGCCCGATGCTGCAGCGCATGACGAGGCCGTGCAGCGTCTTTCGGCCGGCATAGACCGGGCCACACGGCTCGTCGAACAATTGTTGACATTGGCGCGACAGGAAGCCCAAGGCACGGTACAAGGCACGGCCCCAGGCGTGCAAGGCATGCAGGGCCGGCACGACGCTGCCGCGGCCGCACCTGCCGAAGTGGACCTGCGCGAGGTGGTGGAGCAGGCCCTGGCGGACCAGGCCGTGGCGGCCCAGCAGCACGGCCTGGACATGGGCCTGAGCGAGTCCCCGCAACTGCGGCAGTCCTTTGCCGTGGCGGGCGACGCACAGTCCTTGCAGATGCTGGTGCGCAACCTGCTGGACAACGCCGTCAAGTACGTTCCGCAAGGCGGCCGCGTCGATGTTGGCTGGCGCAGCGATGCACAGGGCCGCGCCCTGGTGGTCGAGGACTCGGGCCCCGGCATTGCCGAAAGCGAGCGCGAACTGGTGCTGCGGCGCTTTGTGCGTGGGCCCTCTGCGGCTTCAGCGGCTTCTGCGGGCCAGCAGGCGCAGGGCAGCGGCCTGGGCCTGGCCATCGTGCAGACCATTGCCGAACGGCATGGCGCACGCCTGCTGCTGGACCGCTCGCCCACGCTGGGCGGCCTGCGCGTGCAGGTGCTGTGGCCGCCTGTGTCGGGCCGCTGACAGCGGCGCGTGGCGCGCAGGCCTATCGGCGTGTAGCGCGCGGCGGGAATGCTTCCAGCTTGCGTCCGGCCGGGTCACAATCCCCAAATTGGTGCCGGCCCGCCTGCCTTGCCATTCCCTCATCAGGCGCGCGGGCAGTCTGCATCCGTAGTTATTTCGAGAGGTATTTCATGGAGTCCCTTGTCCAGCGCCTGTCCCAGTCCGTGACCCAGGCGCATTCGTTGGAAGAGTTGACGCGGCCCCTGCTGCAAATGCTCGAAGAGAGCACGCAGCTGGAGTCCACCTATCTCACCACCATCAACGAAGAACAGGGCCAGCAGCGCGTGCTGTACGCGCGCAACGCCAGCGAGATGCAGATTCCCGAGGGCCTGGTCGTTCCCTGGGGCGACACGCTGTGCAAGCGCGCCCTGGACGAAGGCCGCATGTACACGCCCGATGTGGGCGCCTGCTGGGGAGACTCCGAGGCCGCGCGTGAACTGGGCATACGCACCTACGCCAGCGCGCCCGTGCGTTTTTCGGATGGCCAGCTCTATGGCACGCTGTGCGCGGCCAGCAAGTCCTCGCAGGCCCTGAGCAGCGAGGCCGAAGGCATGCTGCGCCTGTTCGCCAACCTGATTGCCGAGCGCGTGGAGCGCGAGCAGCTCATCGCCAGCCTGAACCGGACCAACCGGGAGCTGGCGGCGCTGGCCTTGCTGGACCCGCTGACCGGCCTGCCCAACCGGCGCTGTCTCACCGACGAGCTGGGCCGGCTCATTGCCCGGTGCGCACGCAGCCAGGAATGCGTGGTGGTCGGCTTCATCGACCTGGACCGCTTCAAGAACGTCAACGACGAGCACGGCCACGAGGCCGGCGACGCGCTGCTGCGTGCCATGGGCGAACGCCTGTCCGCCCACCTGCGCAGCGCCGACATGCTGGCGCGCTTTGGCGGGGACGAGTTCGTCTTCATCGGCGTGGGGCCCTTGTTCGGCAGCGAGGCCGATGCCGTGGCGCGTGAACTGCAGCAGCGCCTGTCGGATGCCTCGGCCTTCCAGGTCGATCTGCCCGATGGCAAGACGCTGGACTACGGCGGCGCCAGCGTGGGCGTGGTCTGCCTGCGGCCGGACTCCATCGATGCCGACGACGCGCTGCAAAAGGCCGATGCGGCCATGTACCGCGTCAAGATGGCGCGCAGCCGCGAAGCCAGAGGCAACGCGCTGCATTGAGCCAGCCGCAGGCCTGGCCCGGCGGCCAAGACCTGTTGCTGCCTTGCTCCGGCCTGTCTCGCTGCTTCTCGCGCGCGCTCTTTTTTCTTGCCGTCTCAGCCTGCTGCCAGCATGGGCTGCCTGCGCTGCAGTTCCACGGCGGCATGCTGATGGCCGCTTGCCGCCTCCAGCTTGAAGGCGCCCACCGTGCGCACCAGGTCGCCGGCCTGGCCGCGCAGGCTGGAGGCGGCGGCGGCCATCTCCTCCACCAGTGCCGAGTTCTGCTGGGTGGCCTGGTCCATCTGCGTGACCGCCTGGCCGATCTGGGCCACGCCCGAGCTTTGCTCGGAACTGGCGGCGCTGATCTCGCCCATCAGATCCGTCACTCGGCGTATGGCGTCCACCACCTCGGCCATGGTCGTGCCGGCCTGGTCGGCCAGCGCGCTGCCGTTGTGCACGCGGCTGGCGCTGTCGGTGATCAGTTGCTTGATCTGCTTGGCGGCCTCGGCACTGCGGCTGGCCAGGCCGCGCACCTCGGTGGCCACCACGGCAAAGCCCCGGCCCTGCTCGCCCGCACGCGCGGCTTCCACGGCCGCGTTCAGCGCGAGGATATTGGTCTGGAAGGCAATGCCGTCGATCACATTGATGATGTCGGCGATCTGCCGGCTGGAATCACTGATGCCGCGCATGGTGTCCACCACCTGCCGCACGACCTCGCCGCCCTGCTCGGCCACGGTGGAGGCACCCAGCGCCAGTTGGTTGGCCATCTGCGCGTTGTCGGCGTTCTGGCGCACGGTGGAGCTGAGCTGCTCCATGGAGGCGGCCGTCTGCTGCAGGGCGCTGGCCTGGCTTTCGGTGCGTGAGGACAGGTCCTGGTTGGCCTGCGCGATCTGCCCGCTGGCCGCTGCCACGCTGACCGATCCCTGGTGCACCTGGCGCACTACGCCGCGCAGCCCCTCCTGCATGGTCTGCAGCGCGCGCAGCAGCATGGACACCTCGTCCTTGCCGCGCACATCGATGTGCCGTGTCAGGTCGCCCGCCGCCACGGCATCGGCCGTATGAATGGCCAGGCGCAGCGACCGTGCCATGTTGCGGATGATGGACCAGCCCAGCAGCACCCCGAGCAGCACGCCCGCGATGATGGAGCCCACGGCCACCGCAAAAATCACTTGGTACAGCGATTGCGCGGCGTCGTATTCCTCCTTGGCGACGCGGGTCTGCAGCGCGGTCAGCTGCACGATCACATCACGCAGCGGCGCGTACAGCGCCTCGTCCTTGTCGATCAGCAGCTGCCGGGCCAGCTCCAGGTCACCGGACTGCAGCGCCTGCTGGGCCGGCTTCAGAAAGCCCTGCAGGAACAGCGCGCGCACGGCCTCGAAGCGGTCGGCCAGCTGCGCCTCTTCCTCGGTCATCCGGGTCTGGCGGAACGAGGCCCAGGCCTTGTTCACGTCGTTGATGTTGATCTGTATCTCCTGCTGCTTTTGCTGCGTGTACTCGGGCAGGTGCACGGCAATGGCGCCCGAGACCGCATGGCGGTTGCGCAGCAGAAGGCGCTGCACTTCCAGCAGATCGCCCAGTGCGACCAGGCGCTCTTCATAGACCACCTTGAATCGGCGGTTGGACTCGCTGATTCCATATAGCCCGAAAGCGCCGATCACGATCATGAGCAGTGAGAGAAAACCAATCAAGGCGGTCAGGCGAGTCGATAACTTGAAATTATTCATACTGCGTCCTTTGCATGCATTGCGGATGGTTGGTGGGTACTTGCGTTGTCAGGCCGCCCCGTGATGGCTCGCATCTCTCATAACGGAATCGGTAATGAAAATGAGATTTCACTAACGGGAAATGCCCGGTCTGCACAAATGCTCACAGGCATCCGGAAACGGCGATGCTGGCTTGCCGATGGCCTGCGTGGCCAATGGCGATCCATGTTGTATTGGTTTGTAAACTATTTGTTACAAACTATAGTATGAATCGAATGCTCCAGGCAATACCAGTTTTTCAGGTATTGGCCTTGGCCTGATAGGGGCTCTCTGCGTATTGCTTCGCTATTTTTTCGCTATGAAAAATACAGGCGGCAACGGCCCTGGCAATGGCTGCGGCGCCGAACGGCCCGCCTAGAATCCGCCTTTATGCGCTGTGCATGCGCGGTTCATGCGCGGTTCATGCGCGTTCATCCGCGCTTGCGCGAGGCCTCTGGCCTGCCTTCACGAAAGAGATCCATGAAACCCAAAACCCTTGCCCGCGCGCTGGCCGCCCTCTGCGTGGCTGCGGCCGGACTGCTCTACGCATCGCCCTACATCGCCCTGCACCAGATCGGCAAGGCCGTGGAGCGCCGCGACGCCCAGGCCCTGTCCGGCTACGTGGACTTCCCTGCGCTGCGCGAAAGCATCAAGGGCCAGATGATGGCCAGGCTGCAGTCCCAGATGGGCGGGTCTGCGGACAGCTCATCCAACCCGCTTGCAGGCTTTGGCCAGCAACTGGCCCAGGGCCTGGTCAGCCAGTTCACCGAGGCGCTGGTCTCGCCCGACGGCGTCATGCTCATGCTGGAAAAAGGCAAGCCCGGCAAACCCACGGACGTGGCCGCCGCAGGCGTGGGCGTGGACACCCAGGGCGGGCCGCCGCGCAAGGACTACTCCGTGGAGTACCAGGGCTGGTCCAAGGTCTTCGTGCACCCGCGCGGCGAGCCGGGCGGCTTCATCTTCAGGCGCGAAGGCCTGATGGGGTGGAGGCTGGTGGCCGTGAAGATGGATTGAGGGGCGCGGGCAGGCCGCCAGCACCCTGGCGCCTCAGCCTTGATGCAGCACCTTCATCACATGGCGCTTGCCCAGCCGCAGCGCGCGGGCATCGGCCTCTGGCTGCGTGTCGCAGGGCTGGTCATCGGTGATGGCCTCCAGGGCCTTGCCGCTGGCCACCTCCAGCAAGGTGGCACGCGGCAGCCAGGCGCCTGGCGAGGCATCGCTGGGCAGTGATGCGGGCGTGATCCGCACGCCCATGTAGAGAAGGCTGTCCATGGCCTGCCGTATCCGTTCGGATCAGCCTGCCAGGGGCGGGCGGGGCAGGGCCAGCCACTGCTGGACGGCGGGGTGCTGCCACTGCCGGCGCGCATAGGCGGCCAGCGGCGCAGGCACGGCATCGCCGTTGAGCACCAGGCGATTGAGCATCAGCGCCAGATCCACATCGGCAATCGACCATGGGCCGGCAATGTGGTCGTCCTCCGAGCGGATGAAGGCTCCCGCCACCGAAAACAGCTTGCGCGCCGCCGCCTGGCCCGCATCCGACAGCGGCGTGGGCGTGGGGCGGTAGAACACCACTTCGGTGCTGCGCTCCGAGCGCAGTGCCATCAGATCGCTGCGCAGCCAGGCCTGGACCTGGCGCACGCGGGCACGCGCCTGCGCATCCTGGGGGTAGAGCGGGGCGCCGCCAAAGCGGTCCTGCAGGTACTCGGAAATCGCCGACGACTCCGACAGGCTGAAGTCGCCATCCACCAGTGTGGGAACGCGCGCAGTGAGCGATGCAGCCACATAGTCCGCCCCGGTGTTCTGTCCCGCCGAAATGTCCAGCGTGCGCAGCTCGAAGTCAATCCCCTTGACCTTCAGCGCAACGAACACGGACATGGCATAGGGAGAGGCGAATTGCGAATCGGCGTACAGCAGCATGAGGGCCTTTCGGGGAAACTGCATGGGGATTGGGGCACCGATGGTAGCCGAGTGGGCAGCCCGATGACCGGGCCGGCCATGCCTCGGCCCAAGCCCCGCAGTCCCAGGATCACACCTTCAGCGACCGCTCGATATCCGTCAGCTTGTAGCGGGCCAAGGCGAGGTTGCCACGGGCCTTGTCCAGCACCAGGTAGAGAAACAGCCCGGGGCTGTTGGGGATGAGGCGGATCAAATGGTATTGGTCGCCCAGGGTGATCAGAATATCTTCGATGCCCTTGCGCAGTCCCAGCGACTCCATGGTCTTGAGCTTGGCCCGCACCACCTGGGTATTGCCTGCCGCAGCAAGCTCCAGATCCACGCCGCTGCCCGCCTGGGCCAGGCACATCCCGCTTTGATGGTCCACCAGGGCCGCTGCCATAGCGCCTTCGATGGAAATAATGGATTGCATGGATTGGGATAGATTGCTTGACATTGAAACTTCTCTTTTTCTGAAATCGGTGTTGCCACCGGATGAAAATCGGGCTGAGAGCTTCTGCAGCTCTTCGATCAAAACAAACCAAAGTGTTTCTGAACTGCTGTCCGGTAATCGGTAAAGCTGAATGGATTCATGGTGCGGCATCAGCATTTGCTTGAGCGCTATTTCTTCCATGATGGCGCTTGGCATCAGAAAAATGCGTACGCAACGCACGGCCTCATTCAATGCTCTTTGAAACAACTCCCTGGCCTGATGCACGGCGCCGGGGCCGATCAGCAGCACCAGGGCGCTCGGCGCCGAGGGCTCGCACAGCGGCTCATCCCGCCCCGGCGGTCCGCCCCAGTCGATGACAGGGGCGCTTTCCGAGTCCGCCAGCCTCACGGCAACCCGCGGCTTGCCGGGGGCGTAGGCCACGCCCAGCTTGGCCAGGGCGCGGCCGCCCAGGCTGGAAGTCAAATCGATCACCCGAACGCCACAAGACATTTTTCAAGCACACAAGATAGAGGACGCCGCCAGGCGACGGAATGCTGCGAACTCTATATCAATTAGTTACATGTGTTTCTTGCTGCTTGAAAGACTTGGGTCGGAAAAGGGAATTGGATGCCTTGAGAAAATGCAAACAATTGTGAATTGAAGAGGAGTTTTTTTATTTCTGTAGGCTTCTTCTGACAGAAAGTGCATGTCAATGCGAAGGACGCAGAAAATAGCAAACAGATACAATCGTTGCCAGACCAGCCCATTGTCGGGCGCAAATCACCCATTCAGCGCTGAATAACAAGGGCTCCCATGCGCGGCATCCGCTCCATCCTGTCCAGGCTCGGCCTGCGTTCCGATTCCCCAAGCTCCCAACTGAAGGCCTTGTACAGCACCCAGGCCGTCATAGAGCTCGATCCCCAGGGCCACATCCTCTTCGCCAACGCGCAGTTTCTGGACCTCATGGGCTATGAGCTGGACGAGCTGCGCGGGCAGCACCACCGTATCTTCCTGGACCCGGCGGATGCGCAGGCTCGGGACTATCGGGACTTCTGGGCACGGCTTGCGCGCGGGCAGGCCTTTGTGGGCCGGTGCCGGCGCATCGACCGCCAGGGGCGGGAGGTCTGGCTGCAGGCCAACTACAGCCCTGTGCTCGACAGCCGTGGGCAGGTGCTGCGGGTCGTCAAGTACGCCATGGATATCTCGGCCGAAGTGCTGCGCGACGCCGAAGCCAGCAGCCAACTGGCGGCGGTAGGCAGGGCCCAGGCCGTGATCGAGTTCGGCCTGGACGGCAGCATCCTGCGCTGCAACCGCAATTTTCTGGAGGCCATGGGCTATGCGTCCGAAGACGAGCTGGTCGGCCGGCACCACAGCATGTTCGTGGCCCCGCAGGAGCGCAGCTCGGCCGAGTACGCGGCCTTCTGGGCGCACCTGTCGCAGGGCAAGCACTACCGGGGCCAGTTCCGGCGCATAGGGCGCCTGGGCAACGATGTCTGGATCGAGGCCAACTACAGCCCCGTGCTCAACCAGTCCGGCCAGCCCTTCAAGGTGGTGAAGTACGCCACCGACATCACGCAGCGCTACGAGGCCACGCGCCTGGTGCAATCGGCTTTCGAGCAACTGCAGCAACTGGTGCGCGACAGCGCTGCCCAGGCGCATGACGCGCATGCCCAGGCGCGGGACGTGACGCGCATTGCCCAGCGCGGCGACGTGGCCCTGGACAGCGCGGTCGACGCCATGTCCAGCATCTCCAGCAACTCCCGGCGCATTGGCGAGATGGTGGGCCTGATCGATGGCATTGCCTTCCAGACCAATCTGCTGGCGCTCAACGCCGCCGTCGAAGCCGCGCGTGCGGGCGAGCAGGGGCGCGGGTTCGGTGTCGTGGCCGGCGAAGTGCGCAGCCTGGCCCAGCGCTGCGCCGAGGCCGCCAGGGAGGTCAAATCCGTCATCGGCGCGTCTGCGGCCAGCGTGCAACTGGGCTTCGAGCGTGTGAATGAATCGGGCGACATGATGAAGCAGATGCGCGCAGCGGCCGTGAACGCCAGCGACATCATGGACACCATCATCCAGGCCTCGCAGGCGCAGGACACGCGCCTGGGCGAGGTGCGCGAAGCCGTGCTGAGGCTGGAGAACGTCGTCGTCCAGAGCTGAGCCGCGCCCTGCTCATCCCAGGCGGCCCATGCCGCCTTCAAAGATATGGCGCACGTCGCGCAGGACCGGCGAGCCCCAGCCATCACGGTGCTCGCCATGCAGGGCGGCGGCCACGAAAACGATCTCCGTCAGCTGCGCAATGCGCGCCGCCATGCCGTGCGCCACGACATGGGTCTCCGTGTCCTGGCGATGGCCCATCTGCATCAGCGCCTGTGCCAACTGCTGGGCCTCGTAATTGGCCTGGCGGGCCAGGTCGCGCCACTGTGCGGGCACGGGATCGGCAACGCTCTGCGCCTGCAGCCTGGCCAGCGTGGTACGGGGGAAAACGATGTGGTCCGCCGGCGTTTCAGAGATCTGTGACAGCGCTTGCGCCGCCTGGCCCAGCAGGCCGGAGCGCGGGGCGGATTCCGCATGGCCGGGCACCAGCCGCGCCGCGTTGATGCAGGCCGCCACGTCAAAGGCGATGTCCTGCAGGTCCCGCAGGTCCCGCGATGAGTCGGCCTGCGCGGCGCTGCGGGCCACACCGCTGGCGATGCGCAGCAGGCGGTCGGATTCGCCGCCGTGCCGGTGGTCTTCGGCAGTCATTGCAGCCTGCTGGAGTGCTTCAGCCGCCTGCTGAAACAGCGCGCGGTGCGCCGCAGCAAGCTTCTTGCGCGGCGGTTTCGCGGCAGCGTGCTTCATGGACCTCCTTCGTGCAACGTACAGGCGCGCAAAGGAGCCGCCTGAGGGGTCAGGTAGTATTTGACGCTTGTAGCGACAATGCACCCATAGGCTATCAAACAAAAATTTGATCGTCAATAGTTTATATAAAAAATGTTTGACTTCTCTGCGCGCCTGACGGAGGAAAGGAATAGGCTCGGCCTCAGTCAGGAGGCGTTTGGCACTATCGCGGGAGTGTCAAAGATGTCTCAGCTCAACTATGAGAAGGGCGTCAGAAAGCCAGATGCGGGTTATCTCATGGCTGTCGCCGAGCAGGGTGTGGACGTCGCCTACCTGCTAACAGGTCAACGTTTGTTTGACCCGAACGCCATCCAGCACGAGCGCCCCGAACCGACCCTCGCGGCCCGCTTGCAGCAGGAACGCCAGCGCCTGAACCTCAGCGAAGCCGAACTCGCCCGCAAGGCCGGCCAAGCCAAACAGGTCCTGCAGCAATTCGAGTCCGGCGCCCTCGTCCCCGACGCCACGGCGCTGCAGCAATTGCACCTTGCCGGCGTCGATATCGGCTACGTGCTGCTGTCCTTGCGCTCCCATGCGCCCGACGCCGATGTGCAGGCACTGCTGGCGCATTACGGCAAGGCGACGGACGCTGGGCGTGCGCTGGTGCGAGGGGTGGCGGAGCTGGCTGGGCGGGGGTGAGGCTGGAGACCTTCAACGCTCCCGGCCTGCGCGGCACATATCTGAAAAGCGTCAATAGCTACTGAATGAATAGCAAAATTGCAGCGCACACAAGCCGTGCTGGACAGAGTGAAAAGCGGTAGATACCATTGGTGGCTACCAATCAAGGAGCCCGCCATGGACACCGCACGCCTTTTCCAATCCGGCCGCAGTCAAGCCGTGCGGCTGCCCAAGGAATACCGTTTCACGGGCACTGAAGTCGTGGTGAAGCACTTCGGCAACGGCGTGTTGCTGCTGCCCGCAGACGACCCTTGGCAAACACTGCAAGCCGGGCTGGCTCAGTTTGAACCGGGCTTTGTGCTCGAGCGCGAGCAGCCTGATGCCCAGCAGCGGGACGAGATCAGCCCATGATCCTGCTCGACACCAACATCTGCATCTACATCATCAATGCCAAGCCCCCGGAGGTGCTGGCCCGATTTCAGCAGTACCGCATGGGCGAGGTGGGATTGTGCAGCGTGGTTGCTGCCGAACTGGCCTTTGGCGTGGCCAAAGGCGGCTCGGCCCGTAACCGCCAGGCCCTGGAGATGTTTCTCGCCCCGCTCACCATCCTCCCGTTTGACGAGGCGGCCGTGTGGGCCTATGGCGACCTGCGTGCCGATCTGGAGCGTCGAGGCAGTCCCATAGGCGCGCTTGACACCATGATCGCTGCCCACGCCCTCAGTCAGCGGGCCCTGCTGGTCACCAACAACACCCGCGAATTCGCCAAGGTGCCCGGCCTGCAGTTGGACAACTGGGCTGTCGCTACCTGATTCCCTGGGTAAATCCGATCCTAGTGCTTGCTGCATGAGCGCAAGCGGATATCAAATGTGAAGTAATCGATATCTTTTCATCGAAACCCGGCTACCCAGTTCGCGCCTCTGGACAGAGCCAGCATGCATGCTGGCTGGCCGGCTCGCACTGACCCTGGACCGAACGCAAAAAGCCCCTCGGCACCTTTCTGATGCCGAGGGGCTTTTCTTGTTTCTACGCCACCTGTGCCCAGGCATGTCCCCGGGGGCCAAGTGCAATTCGCAAGCCATTGATACAGAAGCAATTCAATGGTCCCTCCGACAGGAATCGAACCTGTATCTGGCGCTTAGGAGGCGCCCGTTCTATCCATTGAACTACGGAGAGGAGCAAACGGCGATTGTAAACCCACGCCGGACCCGCCCCGCGCACCGCCGGGAGGGCGGCATGCGGGGCGCTGGGGCGTCAGTCCTTGCGCACGGTGTAGATCAGGTCCAGCGCGCTGGTTTCTCCGGTCTGGCCGCGCAGGGTGAGGCGGCGCGAGAGGTCGTAGAAGATGTACAGCGTGCCCATGGCCCCCGAGAGGCTTTGCTCGTAGGTGACGTAGAGGTCGCTGGACAGGCGCTTGCCCAGGGTGAGGGCGGCGCCGGTGGAGCCTTCGCCGCCCGGGCCCTTGAAGCCGATTTCGTCCAGGCCCAGGTTGCTGGCGATCTTGCCGCTGTTGTTGCGCCCGCCGCTGAGCAGGGACAGCGCGGCCTGCTGGAGCAGGGCGCTTTCGGCGCCGCCCGTGGCGGGGTCGCGGCCCATGACCACCCAGGAGAGCTTTTCGGCATCGGGCATTTCGGGGTCGGAGTACAGGCGCACGCGCGGGGCATTGGCCGTGCCCTGCACCTGCACGCCTGCGCGTACGGCGATGTTGGGGCGCAGCGCCAGGATGTCCAGCGAGGGGTTGGCATAGGGGCCGTTGAAGCGGATGAGGCCGGTCTCCACGTCCAGCGACTGGCCCCAGGCGCGGTAGCGGCCCTGCACGGTGCGGATCTCGCCCGTGATGCGCGGCGGGCCGCCCGCCACGGTGGGACCCTGCACTTCCAGCGCGCCTTCCAGGCGCGTGGTGATGCCGTAGCCCTGCAGCGCGAAGTCGCGGCCCAGGTCGAGCTTGACGAGGATGTCGGGCAGCTTGATGGTTTCCGCGCGGGCCTGGGCCTTGCGGTCGGCCTGCTGCTGTTTGCGCGCCGCTTCCTGCTCGGCCTTGCGCGAGGCGGCCGAGTGCACGACCACGTCGGAGTCCAGCGAGGGGGCGGATTCCTCGGGCAGGATGATGGTGGCGCGGTCGGTGGTGAGGTCGCCGCGCAGCGTGAACTGGCCTTGCTCCAGCTTGGCCTGCAGGCCGCCGGAGATGCTGACCTGGCGGTCCGCGCGCACCAGCACCTGCAGCCTGGTGGCCTGGGCGCGCAGGTCCATGCTCAGGCCGGAGTTGCTGCCATCGGCGTTGGGCGGGTCCCAGCGCACGAAGCCCGAGCCCGTGAGTTCGCCGCCTTCGCGCGGGGCCGTGGTGAGGTTGCCGCTGTAGCCCAGGATGCGCGCATTGCTGCCGCGCCCGCCCTGCATGCGCAGCTCGGTCAGGTCCAGCCGGTTGCCTTGCAGGCGGGCGCGCAGCACGCCGTTTTGCAGGTCGATGCCGTCCAGCGCGGACAGGATGCTCAGGCCGTCGGCCGAGAGATTGCCCTGCCATTGCGGGTTCTGGCGGTCGCCGCTGATCTCGGCCTTGGCCTGCAGCGAGCCGGTGACGCGCCAGCCGGGCGGGGCGAACAGGGCCCAGATACCGATGTCGGGCATGCGGGCGTCGATCTGGCCGGACAGCGGGGCCTTCTCGGGCCAAGTCCAGGTGCCGTCCTGCTGGGCCAGGCGCGTGCCCAGCTGGGCGGTCAGGGTGCCGGCGCGTTCGCTGTCCCAGTCGAGCTTGGCCTGCACGTCGTCGCCCTGGGCGCGCACGCTCAGGCGGGCCTGCTTGATGTGGGCGCGCATGCCGGCGCCGCGCACGGTATGCGTGCGCACTTCGCCGGGCTTGCTGGAGCGCGGGCCGGTGGTGTGGATGACGGTGGTGCCCGAGCCGTCTTCCACGGCCAGGCGCAGGTCGCCGGCGGCACGCTCGACCAGCAGTTCGGCCTTGAGCGTGGGGCCGGTGGTGTCCAGGTCCCAGCGGGCGTTGAAGCTCAGGTCGCCGCTCAGGCCCATGGCGGCCAGCGGGGGCTCCTCGGCCATGGAAAGGGCATCGACCCAGGCCAGCGGCAGGGCCTGCGCGCGGCCGGTGCTGCGCAGGGCCCAGCGGCCGTCGCCGCCCTGGGTGGCGCGAGTGTCGTCCCAGGCCAGCAGCACGGGCTGCGGCGCCTCGGCATTGGCGCGGCGCTGGGCCAGCGTGGGCGGCGTGACCTGCAGGCTGCCGGCCGACGCCGTGAACGTGGTGGACAGTACGGTACGGCCCGTGGTGCGCTGGGCAATCTGCACGGGCTGCTTGCCCGCCAGTTGCAACTGCCAGGGGCCGGGCAGGTCCTGGCCCGGATTCAGCCGGGCCTGCAGTCTGTCGATGCTGGCCTGCCAGTCCAGGGGCGCGGCACCGCGCGCCGTGGCCAGGCCTGCCTGCAGGGCCGTGTCGATCTGCGCGGTCTGCGTGCCGCGCTTCGCCTGGCCGGTGAGGGTCAGGCTGGCCTGCTCGGGCGAGCCCTTGAGGGCCAGGCGCAGCTCGGGCAGCTCCAGCGCCTGCTCGGGCGGCGTGTTGGCGGGCAGGTAGCGCAGCTTGGCGGCCTGCAGGTCGGCCTGCAGTTGCAGGCCGCTGGCGGGCAGCGGGTCGCCCACGGCGGCCTTCATGCGCTTTTGCAGTGCGCCCCATCCGCCGCGCCAGCTGGCGTCCAGCTGGGCCTGGCCTTCGACCAGGGCGCCGGCCAGCGGGTCCTTCATGCCGGGCAGCTTGCGCAGCCACTGCGTGAGGGCGGTGAGTGACGACAGCTTGAGCTGGCTGCTGCCCTGGCCTGCGGCGGGGCTGATGTGGCCGTCCAGCGAGAGCTCGGCGCCGGGCAGCTCGGCCTTCAGCGCGGTCTGCAGTTTTTGCTGTTCGGTGTCGAACTGCAGGCTGCGGCTGCGCACCGAGGCCTGCAGCGCATCAAGCTGCAGGTTCTCCAGCGACAGCACGGGCTGGGCCCAGCGGCCCTTGGTGGCGAGTTTCTCGATGCGCAGGGGCTGGCGCTTGCCGCCCGCGGGCGCGGCTGCGGCCTGGATGTCCACGCTGAAGTCCACCTGCTGCTCTGCCGTGGTGCTGGCGCGCAGCTCGCCCTGCAGCGGTGCGGCTTCCAGGATGCTGTAGAGCGCGGCGGGGTCCAGGCGCTGGACCTTGGCCTGGCCTTCGAAGACCTTGGTGGCGGGCTCGAAGCGGCCCTGGGCGTCGATGCTGCCCGAGCCTATGGCGATCTGCGCCTGCTCCAGCAGCCACTGCTGGCCGTCATAGCGCACCGCGGCCTCGATCTGGTCCAGCGGCAGGCGCTGGCGGTCCCAGGGACCGGGCATGGCATTGTTCAGGCGTGTCGTCAGCTGCCAGGCGGTGGTGGCGATGGCCGAGCCTGGTGCCTGGTCCGATGCCTGTTCCGTGGCGGGTGCCTGGGCTGTATCAGCTGCCTTGCCATCCGGCCCGGCCTGCAATTCGCCGCTGATGCGGGTGCGCGGTCCCTGGGGCCAGAAGGCGGCGATGTCGATCTGGCTGAGCTGGGCGCGCGCGGTCTGCAGCGGCTGGGGCTGCCAGGGCCGGATGCTGGCCTCGATGTCCGCATGCATGGGTTCGGACACGGGGGCGGCTTCCTTGCGCTCCCTGGCCTTGCCGTTCTTGCCATCGGCCTTGGCGGATTTCTGTACGGCGGCAGGGGCAGGCGTTTCCTCGGACACCGTCCCGGGCTTGGCATCAACCTGGAGCTTGATGCCCAGTTGCGCAGCGGCGGTGGCCAGGGTGCCGTCGATCTGTGCCTTGGCCTGCACGGCCAGCGGTGCAGGTTTGGGGGCCTTGGCCGTGGAGGCCTCGTCGTCCGAAGCCATGGCCGGCGCCTGCAGGTCGCCCTGCAGCTCGGCCTGGATGGCCATGGGCGCACGGGCCTGCAGGCGCAGCCTGGCCTGGTAGTTGCCATCGGCCCATTGCAGGTCGCGCACGTCCAGCTGGTGCTCGCTGCCGTCATAGATGTAGTGGCCTTGCAGGCCCAGCACCTCGGCCTGGGGCGGGCCTTGCCAGACGATGCGTTCCACATGGAAGGGCACGTCGATCTTCACGGGCAGCACGAGCTGCTGCAGCGGTTCGACGGGTTTCTTGTCCTCGGGGTCGGGGGTGCTGGCAATGCTCAGCTCGGCGATGCGCACTTCGCCCAGGCGCACGGTGCGCGACAGCAGGGGGCGCAATTGCCAGCCGATGGTGGCGTCGCGCAGCTCCACCTTCATGGTGGGGCTTTGCCATTGCAGCCAGCCGATGCGCCCGCCCTGGCGCACGGTGCCGGTGACTTCCTTGGCCTGCAGGCTCTGGCCTGCGGGCAGCCAGCCGGCCACGCGCTGCAGGGTGTAGGCCAGCGAATCGGCACGGCCGCTCCACCACCAGGCGGAGCCCAGCAGGGCGGCCAGCAGCAGGACCAGGACCAGGAAGAACCAGAGCAGGGCGCGCAGCCAGCGGCGGCGGCGGGGCGCGGGCGGGGGAGGGGACGCCTGGGGGCTTTGATCTGGCGCGGCGGAGGAGGCAGGGGTATTCAAGCGGGAATCCACCATGGTCAGAAGTTGAAGCCCAGGCGCAGGTGCAGGCGCAGCTGTTTTTTCTGGGCGCCCCAGGCGATGTCGGCCTGCACGGGGCCCACGGGGCTGCGCCAGCGCAGGCCGGTGCCCACGCCCACGCGCATGTACATGGAGTCGGGCGCATCGCCCACGGTGCCGGCGTCCAGGAAGACGGCGTGCTCCCAGTCCTGCGTGTTGCCCTTGATGACGATGGGCCGCTGCCACTCGATGCTGCCCACGGCCATGTAGCGCCCGCCGATGACCTTGCCGCTGTCGGTGCGTGCACCGATGCTCTGGTAGCCGTAGCCGCGCACGGTGTTGTCGCCGCCGGTGATGAACAGCTGGGTGACGGGCAGGTCGGCATCCTTGCGGGCCAGCAGGGCGCCGCCGGAGGCGCGCAGCGCCAGGCGGCTGCGGCGCTTGGTCTCGGGATCGACCTCGCCGATGGGAATCAGGCTGAGCCAGCGGCCGGAGACGCGGCCGAACGGCGTGCGCTGGGGCGTGAGCGTGGTGCCCGCGCCGACTTCCCAGGCGAAGCCGAAGCCCGAGGAGGGCGCCAGCGTGCTGTCGAAGTAGCGGCCCGTCCAGCCGTAGTTGGCCGTGACCGATGAGCTGGAGGGCGGCGCGCCCTCGCCCTGGGTCTTGGCGTAGTCGTACTGCAGGTAGTAGTTGCGGTCGATGTGGTCTTCGGACTTGGTGCGGCCGGCGCGCAGCTGCAGGCTGTTGACATCGAAGTCGCCCGAGGGCGCGCGCTCGGCCTTGGCCGTGGTGAACCAGCGCCACAGGGTTTCATCGGGCAGGGCGGTCCACTGCGTGGAGATCAGCGGGTTCTTGCGGTCGAAGCGCATGCGCGTGACGGCGCGCCAGCCCAGCCAGGGCAGGCGGTTGTGGATGTGGTCCACGCTCAGGCGCGGGCCGGTGTCGGTGCTCATGCCCACGCCGAAGACCCATTTCTGCATCTGGGCCTCGCGCACCTGGGCGATGACGGGCGTGGTGACCTGGGCGCCCTTGCGCTTGAGGGCCTCCTCATCCTCGGCGGCGCTTTCTCCCTGCTGGGGCACGTTGGCCAGCGTGAGGAAGACGGAGTCGTAGTAGCCGCTGCTGGCCAGGCGCAGCTGGGCATCGACCAGGGCGGTCTGGTCGTATTCCTCGCCCTCGGGCAGGCGTGCGATGCGGGCCGTGCCCACGGGGTCGTAGCGCTGGGCGCCTTCGATGCGCAGCGGGCCGAAGGTGTAGGCCGGGCCGGGCGCATAGGCCACGCTGACATCGGCCTCATGCGTGTCGGCGTCGATGTCGGCCAGGCTGGAGTCGATGCGCGCCAGCGGGTAGCGGCGCGACTGCAGCGTGCGCAGGCCCTGGCTCTTGGCCTGGCTCCAGTTGGACTGGCTGAAGCGCTGGCCGGGCTGCAGCGGCCAGTCCTCTTCGATGGTGGCGCGCTGGGAGGCGCCGTCGGGATCATCGGCATTGACGCCCGCAAAGCGCACCTGGCTGCGCGCAATGGTGGCGGGCTCGCCCGGGTCCACCTTGACGGTGACCTGCAGCGGGGCCTCTTCGGATTCGGGCGTTTCCTTGATCTCCACCGTGACCGTGGGGCTGAAGTAGCCCAGCGTGCCGATCAGGTCGCGCACGTTGGCGTCGGTGGTGCCCAGCAGCCGCGTGAGTTCGCGCCGCTGCAGATCGCTCTGGTAGCGGTAGCGGCGCAGTTCGAGGTGCTTTTCCAGCAGCTCGCGCACTTCCTTGGGCGCATCGACGACGAGCGAGAAGGCCGGGTCGCCGGTCGCTGCAATCAGCGACGGGTCCGTGTCCTTGTCATCATTCTTGGACGGCAGGAGGCTGCAGCCACCGAGCATCAGGGCTGCACTCAACAGAAACAAAAACGCCGGCCCTCGGGCCGGCGCTGTCGCGGGGGGGAGCTTGGGCATCGGCCTATTTTGACAGCAGGCGCATGGCGTCTTCCAGACCTTTGAGTGTCAAAGGGTACATGCGGTTGCCCGTGAGCTGCTGGATGATGCTGATGCTCTGGCGGTACTGCCAGACGCCGGGCGGCTCGGGGTTGATCCAGGCAAAGCGCGGGAAGGCATGCGTCAGGCGCTGCAGCCATTCGGCGCCGGGCTCCTCGTTCATGTACTCCACGCTGCCGCCGGGCTGCAGGATCTCGTAGGGGCTCATGGTGGCGTCGCCCACGAAGATCAGCTTGTAGTCCTTGTTGTACTTGCGGATGATGTCCCAGGTCGGAAACTTCTCGGCGAAGCGGCGGCGGTTGTTCTTCCACATGAAGTCGTAGACGCAGTTGTGGAAGTAGTAGAACTCCAGGTGCTTGAACTCGCTCTTGACGGCGGAGAACAGCTCTTCCACGCGCTGCACATGCTCGTCCATGGTGCCGCCCACGTCCATGAGCAGCAGCACCTTCACGTTGTTGTGGCGCTCCGGGATCATCTTGATGTCCAGGTAGCCCGCGTTGGCGGCCGTGCTGCGGATGGTGTCGGGCAGGTCCAGCTCCAGCTCGCCGCCTTCGCGGGCGAACTTGCGCAGCCGGCGCAGCGCGACCTTGATGTTGCGCGTGCCCAGCTCCTGCGTATCGTCGTAGTCGCGGTAGGCGCGCTGCTCCCAGACCTTGACGGCGCTCTTGTTGCGGCCCGGCCCGCCGATGCGCACGCCGGCAGGGTTGTAGCCGCCGTGGCCGAAGGGGCTGGTGCCGCCCGTGCCTATCCACTTGTTGCCGCCTTCGTGTCGCTCCTTTTGCTCTTCGAGCCGCTTCTTGAGCGTCTCCATCAGCTCGTCCCAGCCCATGGCCTCGATGGCGGCCTTTTCCTCGGGCGAGAGCTCGCGCTCCAGCAGCTTCTTCAGCCAATCCTGGGGAATTTCGCGCGTGAGGTCGGCCACCATCTCCACGCCCTTGAAGTAGGCGGCAAAGGCGCGGTCGTACTTGTCGTAGTGCTTCTCGTCCTTGACCAGCACGGTGCGGCCCAGGTGGTAGAAGTCGTCCAGGCTCCAGGCGTCGTCGCTCTTGGGGCCGACCACGCCGGCCTGCAGTGCCTCCAGCAGGGTCAGGAACTCCTTGACCGAGACGGGCAGCTTGGCCGCGCGCATGGTGTAGAAGAAGTCGATCAGCATGGCATCTCCCGAAGGCCCGGCGTACGCGCCCTCATGTGCGCGCCACGGCGGTGCTGCCGTCCGAATGGCGCTGCAACTGGTCCAGCAGCTGGGCGCGCGACTCGGGCCATTCGCCGCTGCGCAGGCTGTACATCACGGTGTCGCGGATGGTGCCGTCGCGGCGCAGCGCGTGGCCGCGGATCACGCCGTCCTTCCTGGCGCCCAGGCGCTCGATGGCGCGCTGGCTGGCGAAGTTGAAGCAGTCCGTGCGCCAGCCCACCACATGGCAGGACAGCGTGTCGAACGCATGGCCCATGAGCATGAGCTTGGCCGAGGTGTTGACATGGGTGCGCTGCACGCTGCGCGCGTACCAGGTGTAGCCGATCTCCACGCGGCGCACCTCGGGCAGGATGTCGTGGTAGCTGCTGGTGCCCAGCACCTTGCCGCTGTCGTCGTCCAGCACGGCAAAGGCGAAGCGCTTGCCCAGGCTGCGCTGCTCCAGCGCGGCCTCGATATAGGCGCGCACATCACCGGGCTCGGGCGCCGAGGTCACGCGGATGCGCCACAGCTGGCCGTCCTGCACGGCCTCGCGCAGCCCGGCTTCATGGGCGAGGGCCAGGGGCTCCAGCCGCACGCCGTTGAAGCGCATGACCACGGGTCGCACAAAGCCCTGGTGCGCCACCGCGCCGGCCACGGGAATGGTCGTCACCTGGCCGGTGAGGGCCGGCACGCCCGTGTCGTTGGTGTGTTCGGGATGGGGCATGGGCGCAGGCCTCAGCGGTTGCGCTGGTTCATGAAGACCAGCTTCTCGAACAGGCTCACATCCTGCTCGTTCTTGAGCAGGGCGCCCACCAGCGGCGGCACGGCAACCTTGCCCTCGGCGGTCTGCAGCGACTCCACGGGAATGTCCTCGGCCACCAGCAGCTTGAGCCAGTCGATCAGCTCGCTGGTGGAGGGCTTCTTCTTGAGGCCGGGCAGGTTGCGCACGTCGTAGAACACCTTCATCGCGGCGGTCAGCAGCTCGCCCTGCAGCTTGGGGAAGTGCACGGCCACGATCTGGCGCATGGTGTCGGCGTCGGGGAACTTGATGTAGTGGAAGAAGCAGCGGCGCAGGAAGGCGTCGGGCAGCTCCTTTTCGTTGTTGGAGGTGATGAACACCAGCGGCCGGTGCTTGGCGCGGATCATCTCGCGCGTCTCGTAGCAATAGAACTCCATGCGGTCGATCTCGCGCAGCAGGTCGTTCGGGAATTCGATGTCGGCCTTGTCGATCTCGTCGATCAGCAGGGCCACGGGCCGGTCTGCCGTGAAGGCCTGCCACAGCACGCCCTTGATGATGTAGTTGTGGATGTCCTTGACGCGCTCGCCGCCGTCGATGTCGGACAGTTGCGAGTCGCGCAGGCGGCTGACGGCGTCGTATTCATACAGGCCCTGCTGGGCCTTGGTGGTGGACTTGATGTGCCACTGCAGCAGCGGCATGTCCAGCGCTGCGGCCACTTCCTCGGCCAGCATGGTCTTGCCCGTGCCGGGCTCTCCCTTGACCAGCAGCGGGCGCTGCAAGGTGGCTGCGGCATTCACCGCGAGCATCAAATCCTGGGTGGCGACGTAGTTCTCGGAACCTTGAAATTTCATGGGCGGTATCAGCGTAAGTATTGATGGGGACGCTTGACGGTGACTGCCATAATCGTTCGCGCTACCCGCTCAGCAGTAGGCATCCGTCAGAACTCTTGAAGGATTGTGCGCGCAAAATGATAAAAACTTTGACCACGGTATTGGCGCTGACTGTCGCATCTGTGACCCCTGTGGCACAGGCCCAGCAAAGCAAAGGTGACGCAAAGGCAGGGGAGGGGAAGATCGCCATGTGCATTGGCTGCCATGGCATCCAGGGCTACCAGGCCAGCTTCCCCGAGGTGTACAAGGTCCCCAAGATTTCAGGACAGGGCGCGCCCTACATCGTGGCCGCGCTGCAGGCCTACCAGAAGGGCGAGCGCAAGCATCCCACCATGCGCGGCATCGCCGATCCGCTGACCGAGCAGGACATGGCCGACGTGGCCGCGTACTACGCCGAGCATGGCTTGGCCAAGGCTGCCGACGCCAAGGTCCGCGAGCCCAGCACCCAGGTTGCCGCGCTGCTGCAAAAAGGGGCCTGCGTCTCCTGCCACGGCCAGGGTTTTTCCAAGCCCATCGACCCCAGCTACCCGAAGGTGGCGGGCCAGTATGCCGACTATCTGTACTCTGCCCTCAAGTCCTACAAGACCGAAGGCAACCCCCACATCGGCCGCAGCAACGGCGTGATGGCCGGCATTGCCAAGCAGTTCACCAACAGCGAACTCAAGGCGCTGGCCAACTACATCGGCAGCCTGGATGGCGAGCTGCAGACCCTGCCCCAGCCCCATTTCCGCCTGGGCCAGAAATCGCAGTAGGTCGCGCCTTTCCTCCAAAGCAAAAGCCCGCAATTGCGGGCTTTTTTCGGGCTTTGTTTCGGGCTTTGTCTTGAGGCGCTGAACGGCCCGGACTATGCGCCGCCCGTGGCCTTGGCGCCGTCGCTGGTGGCGCGGCGCTGCACGGCGGCAATGTAGGCCTCGCCATCCGGGGGGCGGCCCGAGCGCTGGCTTTCCCAGAGCATCTGCCCCAGGCATTCCATGGTGGCGTGGTGGGCGTCGTGCAGCGAGTCCAGGCGGCGGCTGAGCAGCTCCACGGCCTGGCGTATGCCGCGCGGCTGGTCGATGCTGCACTGCTCGCTGATGGACAGGTGCATGGACAGGTGCAAAAACGGATTGGTCACGCCGGGCGTGGCGTCGTAGTCGCGCAGCAGGGCGGCGTCCACGTCGGCGAGGTCATCGAAATACTCGGGATGCTCGGCAATCCAGAGGCTGGCCAGCGTCTCTATGGCCTCCATCGGCGCGCCGTTCAGCATCTTGGTGCGCACGCCGCAGAAAAAGCGCCGCACATCGGCTTGGGTGGGGTTGAACATGGTGGCGCGCAGCGTAGCACGCAGCCCTTTTGGGCGGGCACGCAAGGACTTTGCCGAGGGCCCGCCGCAAGACAGGGATCAGAGCACCTCGAAGACCCTGCCGGTCTGGGCGCCTTCCACGCTGCGCTGGTAGGCCAGGGCCACGCGGGCGGCGGGCACGGTCTCGAAGCCGGGGAAGACCGAGCCATAGGCCTGGGCCGATTCGGTCAGCAGGGTGGGGCTCACGGCATTGATGCGCAGGCCGCGCTGCAGTTCGACCGCAGCGCCGGTGACGAAGCCGTGGAGGGCGGCATTCACCGTCGATGCATTGGCGCCGTGGCGGATGGGCTCGGTGGCGGCGACGCCGCTGGTCAGCGTGATGGAGCCGCCGTCGCGCAGCCAGCGCTGGCCCAGCAGGGCGAGCCGCACCTGGCCCAGCAGCTTGTCCTGCAGGCCGGAGTTGAACTGCTCGGCCGTCATCTCGGACAGCGGGCCGAAGTGCAGCTTGCCGGCCGTGCTGACGATGGCGTCCACCTGGCCGGCGGCTTCGAACATTTTCTGCAGCGTCTCGGGCTGCGTGAAGTCGGCGCGCAGGTCGCCGCTGTTGCGGCCCACGGTGACGATCTCATGGCGCGGGGCCAGCAGGGCGTGGACAGCGCGGCCGATGGTGCCGGTGGCACCGATGAGCAGGATCTTCATGCGGTTTTCTTTCGGAAGGAGTGAACAGGCCTCCAGTGTTTTGCAAATCGCTCATGCCATAAAGTAGCGAAATCTTTTTGTACTACTAAGCATTGGTTAGTAATCCATGGACAAGCTGCGCAATATGGAGGTCTTCATGGCCGTGGTCGAGGACGGCAGCTTTGCCCAGGCCGCGCGGCGCCTGGATATCTCGGCCGTGATGGTGGGCAAGCATGTGCAGCAACTGGAAGCCCACCTGGGCGCGCGCCTGCTGCAGCGCACCACGCGGCGCCACAGCCTGACCGAGGTAGGGCGCAGCTTCTACGAGGACAGCCGCCAGGTCTTCGAGCAGTTGCGCTGGGCCGAGTCTGCCGTGGAGCGCAGCCGCAGCGCACCCCAGGGCCTGCTGCGCATCAGCGCGCCGACCACGCTGGGCAACCATGTGATCGCGCCGCTGGTGGCCGACTACCAGCTGGCCAATCCGCTGGTGCGCGTGGACCTGCAACTGAGCGACAGCATGGCCGACCTGGTGGGCGAGAACATCGACGTGGCCGTGCGCATCGGCCCCGTGGGCGGCGAAGGCTTGGTGGCGCGGCCGCTGCAGCCCTATCGCATGGTGATCGCGGCGGCGCCCTCGTACCTGCGGCGGCGCGGGCATCCGCGTGGCGTGGACGATCTGGCGCGCCATGACTGCCTGAGCTACGCGGTCTGGCAGCGCCGCTCGGAATGGATTCTGCGCGGCGACGGCTCGGGTTCGGTGCAGTGGCCCGAAGACGCCCGCCTGCGCTGCAACAGCGGCGACGGGCTGCGCCATGCGGCGCTGCGCGGCCTGGGCCTGATCCTGCAGCCCGAGGTGCTGCTGGCCGCCGACATGGCCGCGGGCCGGCTGGTGCCCTTGCTGCAGGACTGCGTGCCACTGCCGCGCCCGGTGCACCTGGTCTATCTGCCGGACCGCCGCCAGCTGCCCAAGCTGGCGCAGTTCGTGGACCACATGGTGCGGGCGCTGGGCGCGGCCTGAGGCCCGGTTTTCAGGGGCCGGGCGGCGGCGGGGCTTCCTGCGGCGCCTGGTCCTTCTCCTGCTGCGCCTGGGCCTCCTGCCGCTCCTTGGCCATCTGCTCGACCAGCTGCTGGCGGCCCTGCTTGGCCACGGCAATGAGCTGGGCCTGGTCTTTGTGGTGGGGGTACATGCGCTCGATCAGCTCCAGGTTGTGCTCCCGAAAGCGCGTGGTGGTGCGCTGGGCCTCGGCAGGGCTGTGGCCGGCGAGTTCCAGCACGGTGCGCGCCGAGACCAGGCTGGACTCGAAGACTTCGCGCTCGACATGGTGCACGCCCAGGTCGCGCAACTGGTACCAGTGGGCCATGTCGCGCGCGCGGGCCACGATCTCCAGGTGCGGAAAGCGCTTGCGCACGCGGGCAGCGATCTTCAGTGATTGCTCGGAAGAGTCCACGGCAATGACCAGCACCCGCGCCTTGTCCGCGCCGGCAATGCGCAGCAGGTCCATGCGCGTGGCATCGCCGAAGAACACGCGGTAGCCGAAGGTGTGGGCCACTTCCAGCATCTCCACGCTGTGGTCGAGGATGGTGGCCGGCACGCCCTGGGTCAGCAACACGCGTGCCACGATCTGGCCGTAGCGGCCAAAGCCCGCAATGATGATTTGCGCGTCCTGCGGCTCCGATATTTCATGGGGTCTGGCAGGCTGGCCCGCGCCGTCGACCTGGCAATCCTTCATGTCGGCAAAGCGCTTGAGCAGCAGCTTGTCCATCAGCACCAGCACCAGCGGGCCGATCAGCATGGACAGGGCCACGGCGGCCACCAGCATGGACGAGATGCTGTGGTGGAACACCTTGTACTGCGCCGCCGTCTGGAACACCACGAAGGCGAACTCCCCGCCCTGGGCCAGCAGCAGGGCGAACACCGGGCGCTCGCGCCAGGGCAGCTTCAGCACGCGGGCCAGGGTGTAGAGCACGGCGCCCTTGAGCGCCAGAAAGCCCAGCACCATGGCCGCCATGGCCCAGGGCGCGCGCAGCAGCACGCCGAAGTCGATGCTCATGCCCACGGCCATGAAGAACAGGCCCAGCAGCAGGCCCTTGAAGGGCTCGATGTTGGTCTCCAGCTCGCTGCGGTACTCGCTGTCGGCCAGCAGCACGCCGGCCAGGAAGGCGCCCAGCGCCATGGACAGGCCCACCTGCACCATCAGCATGGCAATGCCCACCACCAGCAGCAGCGAGGTGGCCGTGAAGATCTCGGGCGTGCGGCTGCGCGCGATCCAGCGCAGCAGGGGGCGCAGCAGCAGGCGGCCGCCCACCACCACGGCAGCGATGGTGCCCACGGTCTTGAGCACCTGCAGCCACAGGTGGCTGTCGGTGTGCGTGGCATTGGCGGCCTTGACCGCGCCCAGGATGGGGATCAGCGCCAGGATGGGAATGGCGGCCACGTCCTGGAACAGCAGGATGGAAAAGCCGGCCTGGCCGCTGGGCGTGCGCATGAGGTTGCGCTCGGCCATGACCTGCAGGCAGATGGCCGTGGACGACAGGGCCAGGCCCATGCCCGCGATCAGGCTCACGCGCCAGGAAAAGCCGAAGGCCCAGGCCGCCAGGAACAGCACGCCCGTGCAGGCCAGCATCTGCGCCAGCCCCCATCCCAGGATGGGCCGGCGCAGCTCCCACAGGCGGCTGGGCTGCAGCTCCAGCCCGATCACGAAGAGCATCAGCACCACGCCGAACTCGGCAAAGTGAAGAATGTCATCCACATTGCTGACAAGCGACAGTCCCCAGGGGCCCATGGCAATCCCGGCACCCAGGTAGCCAATGATGGCGCCCAGGCCCAGGGCACGCGCAATGGGCACGGCCAGCACGGCGGCGGTGAGATAGAGAAAGCCGTAGGTCAGCCAGATGGGGGCGCTGTGTTCCATGGGAGCTTGGGATCTTGGAGTTGGTGTTTACCCTGGGGCAATTGATTGTGTCACTCTCACAGCCGGGTCAGCTTCCTGACAGGGTTGAAAATGCCCCCAGGCTCCCCTTGCTGCGCAAGGTCCGCTGCCCCTGGCCGGGCGCCCCCGAGGGGGCCGTTTTCATCTTGGGGCGGCCCGGCGATGAAAAATGCCATCGAATGCTTCACCGCCCCATCCGGCTTTGCTGCGGCAGTGCGCCACATCGGCTGCACAGTTTTAAGATGCCGGCCTGCTCCGTATTTTTAAGGTGTTTGGCATGGATTGGCATACTTGGATCGCCTACTTTGTGGCCTGCTGGATCATTGCGGTCTCCCCGGGCTCGGGCGCCGTGCTGTCCATGAGCCATGGCCTGTCGTATGGCGTGCGCAAGAGCAGCGCCACCATCTTCGGGCTGCAGCTGGGGCTGCTGACCATCTTGCTGATCGCCGGTGCGGGCGTGGGCTCGCTGCTGCTGGCCTCCGAATGGGCGTTCAACGCCGTCAAGATCGTCGGCGCCTGCTATCTGATCTACCTGGGCATCAGCCAATGGCGCTCGGGTGCCGCACCCCTGGCCACCCAGGAATCCATGCCCGAGCTCAGCGTGCGCCGCCGCGTGCTCACGGGCTTCCTGACCAATGCCACCAATCCCAAGGGCATCATCTTCATGGTGGCCGTGCTGCCCCAGTTCATGACCACCAGCCGCCCGCTGTGGCTGCAGTTGCTGATCCTGGCCGCCACCATGCTGGCCGTGGACACCATGGTCATGCACGGCTATGCGGCCAGCGCCAGCGCCCTGCGCGGCTTCATGCGCAGCGCGCGTGCGGTGCGCAGCCAGAACCGGGTCTTCGGCGCACTGCTGATGGCCGTGGGCACAGGCCTGTTCTTTGTTCAGCGCGCGTCCAGGTGACATCCACCCTGGACTAACCCTAGCCTGTCGCGCGCCCGACATGGAGCGCGCGGCACCGGCCCCTACCATTTGGGGCATGAAAACCTTCCATTCCTATTCCGAAGTGCGTGCCTGCGTGGGGCAGGAAGTCGCCGTCAGCGACTGGATCACCATCACCCAGCAGCAGGTGCAGCTGTTCGCCGATGCCACGGGCGACCAGCAATGGATCCATGTGGACCCCGAGCGCGCGTCCAAGGGCCCCTTCGGCACGCCGATTGCGCACGGCTTTCTGACGCTGTCGCTGATCCCCCAGTTTTTCCAGAACTGCTTTCACATCGAAGGCGCGCAAATGGGCGTGAACTACGGCCTCAACCGCGTGCGCTTCACCTCTCCCGTGCCCGTGGGTAGCCGCCTGCGTGCGCGCCTGACGCTGCAGGCCGCCGAGCCCATCGAGCCCGGTGGCCTGCAGATGACCTGGCTGGTGACCGTGGAGCGCGAAGGCGCCGACAAGCCCGCCTGCGTGGCCGAGTCCGTGGCCCGCAACTACGGCGCCAAGGCCTGAATCAAAACTGACCTCCACGCTGCCCTTGCTACGCAAGGTCCGCTGCCCCCGAAGGGGGCGCTTTTCATCTTGGGGCGGCCCGGCGATGAAAAAAGCCCGCAGGGGGCACCTGCGGGCTGGCTGCGTGGTGGCAGCGGTTGCGGGGGGCTGAGGCTCAGGCGCCGAAGTTCAGCTGGCCCGAACGCTCGGCGGCGGCGGCTTCGCGGCGCACTTCATCGCGGCTCACGGTGGCGGTGGCAGTGTTCTGGATGGGCAGGTAGCCTTCTGCGACGGAGGGCATGGTGCCATTGGCCTGGGCGGCCTTGAGGTCGGCCATGACCTGGGCACGTGTCAGCGTGCTTTGGGTCTTCACTTCGGGCGGGTAGCTGCTGTTGTCGGCGTAGTCGAAGCCGGCAGCCTGGGCGGCGATGGCGGAGATGGAGAGGGCGGCCAGGACGGCAAAACGGCGGGTGTTCTTCATGATTCAAGTCCTTTGTTTTGTTTCTGGGACAGGGCGTTCTTTGCGGAAATCGCTTGGTAACGTAGAGCCCATGACTCAAATGTAGGACGGCTTGGAATCGGGAAAAACCCTTGGATTGGCAATGCGCTTTTTCAGCTGTTGAAACAATCGGCCGGGAACTTTCCGCCCGGTCCGGCCGATCGCTCAGGCCGCGCCGGCTGCTCCCTCGGCCAGGGCAGCGCCCACGAATTGCTGCTGGCGCCAGGCTTCGAACACGGTCACGGCCACGGCATTGGACAGGTTCAGGCTGCGCTGCTGCGGCAGCATGGGCAGGCGCAGGCGCTGCTGCGGCGGGAACTGCTCGCGCACCTCGGCGGGCAGACCCTTGCTTTCGGAGCCGAACACCAGCCAGTCGCCAGGCTGAAAGCCGATGGCGTGGGCGGGGCTGCTGCTGTGCGTGGTCATGGCGAACATGCGCTGGCGGTCTGGCTGGCAGTCCTGGAGGAAGGTCTGCCAGTCGGCATGGCGGCGCACGGGCGCGTACTCGTGGTAGTCGAGGCCGGCACGGCGCATCAGGCGGTCTTCCATGGAAAAGCCCAGCGGCTCGATCAGGTGCAGGCTGCAGCCGGTGTTGGCGGCCAGACGGATCACATTGCCGGTATTGGGGGGGATCTCCGGCGCGACGAGAACGATATGGAACATGGCCCGTATTGTCTCGCGGCGGCCTATGCCCCCGGGCCCCGAACCCCACGATCAGGGCGTGCGCGCCAGCACCAGGGCGCTGACCTCGGCCGCGCCTGCGCGGCGCAGGCAGGTGGCCAGCGCATGCAGGCTGGCGCCCGTGGTCATCACATCGTCGATCAGCAGGACCTTGCGGCCGCGCACATGGGGCAGTTGCGCCGGCGGCACCGCGAAGACCCCGCGCAGCTGGCGCAGGCGCAGGGCGCGCGGCAGGTCATGCTGGGCCTGTGCCGTGTGGGCGCGCTGCACGGCCTGGTGCCGCAGCTTGCCGCGGGTGGATGGGCCGGACAGCGCACGGGCCAGCACCAGGGCCTGGTGAAAGCCGCGTTCGCGCAGGCGCTGGGCAGACAGGGGCATGGGCAGCAGCAGATCGCATTGCTCCAGCTGCTCGCGGGCACCGTGCTGCTCCAGCAGCAGGGCGGCCAGGCTGCGTGCCAGGCCGGTGTCTCCCCGGAATTTGAAGTCGCCGATCACCGTGTGCCAGGGATAGGCGTAGTCCAGCGCGGCAAGGCAGTGCGTCAGTGGCGGAGGCTTGACCAGGCAGGCACCGCAGACCTGCTGGCCGCCGCTGGCGCCGTGCCCCGCTGGCAGCGGCATGGCACAAAGCCCGCAGCGCGGCAGCGGCCTGGCCCAGCGCAAGCGGCAGTCCTGGCACAGGCGCTGCGCCGGCCAGCGGCGGCAGACGGCGCACTGGCTGGGCAGGCCGGCATGCCAGTGCGAAAGCCATGACGCAGGCAGGTTGGGCATGGAGTCAATATACTCGCGCCGCGTCCGCCACCCCTTTGCTCCGGGGCCGGGCGCCTGTCTTTCGAGGAGCCCGGATTCCCCGCCCAGCCATGTCCCACGAATTGCCCCCCACCATCGATCCGGCCGCCGCATTGCGCTGGCAGCAGGCCGCGCCTGCGGCCTCGCCGTGGCTGCATGAGGAGGTGGCGCGCCGCATGCAGGAGCGGCTGGACTGGATCGTCAAGCCGCCCCAGCGCTGGTGCCACTGGCAGCCCGTGCGCGGCGGCCTTCAGGCCCATGCGCTGCTGCGCCAGCGCTATGCGCAGTCCGAATGCCTGGTCTATGAAGCCTCGCCGCTGCACGAGGCCGCAGCCCGCGAGCAGCTGGGCGCGCGCTGGTGGCAGCCCGCGCGCTGGACCGGGGGCGCCACGCGCTTCGGCGAGCCCGAGCCTGCCGGCGTGGACATGCTGTGGGCCAACATGGCCCTGCACCAGCAGGCCGACCCGCAGGCGCTGATCACGCGCTGGCACCAGGCGCTGTCCGTGGACGGCTATGTGATGTTCTCCTGCCTGGGGCCCGATACGCTGCGCGAGCTGCACGCCATCTACGCCCAGCTGGGCTGGCCGCCCGCCGGCCAGGCCTTCACCGACATGCATGACTGGGGCGACATGCTGGTGCACGCAGGCTTCAGCGAGCCGGTGATGGACATGGAGCACATCACGCTGACCTTTGCCACGCCCGAGCGGCTGCTGCAGGAGCTGCGCGAACTGGGCCGCAACTTCCATCCGCAGCGCTTTTCCGCGCTGCGCGGCCGCCGCTGGCAGCAGCGCCTGCACGATGCCCTGCGCGAGCGCCTGGCCGGCCCCGACGGGCAACTGGCGCTGACCTTCGAGATCGTCTACGGCCACGCCTACAAGCCGCAGCCGCGCGTGCGCCTGGAGTCCAGCAGCGCCGTATCGCTGGAGGACATGCGCAGCATGCTGCGCCAGCCGCGCAACACGGGTTTGCGATAGCCCCAATGTCGCTTTCCGGTCATTGATCGAAAACAAAAACGTCTACACTTTTCCCGAGCTGACAGAGACAACAGCTTTTCCCTGGGCTCGCTTTCCCGGGCCGGGAAAAGACCAGCGGTCCGCAGGCCGAAAGGGGAGACGATTTGGTGTTTCGTTTTGCCACGGGAACGAGAACGGGCCGACCCATCCAGGAGCGGCCCGCCCACGAGTTTGATCATCACCGGCTGCAGCAGTGCCTGTTCCTCTGGGAGCGGGCACTGGTCTTTCTGTCCCTGCTGTCCCCTCTTCTGCGTCGCATGCCGGGCCGCATGCGCCCCCTTTTCCAATCCGCTCCCGGCCCCCATGGCACACATGCCCTGAATGGCCGGCGTGCGCGCATTCTTCCGTCCACCTTGCTGCTGTCCTCCGAATTCATGCGCCTGCAGGCGCAGGCGGGGATGGCTGTACGCCCGAATCCTGGTCCCACGTCCGAGCTGCCGTTGATGCCGGCTGGCACGCTATTGGTGATTGCGCGCAGGCACATCTGCGGCGCTTTCATGCATGCTCGGACAGTTGAGGCCGGGAGTTGCCCTTTGGGCAGGCGTTGAACGGTCTGGCTGCGCGGGCCCCCACGCCGGCGCAGCGGAGCGAGTGGATAACCCGAGGCTTAGATGTAAGTGAAAACTATGAAAAGCATTTCCACCAAGCTGGTTCTCTGGGGCTTGATGAGTGTGGCAGGGGGAGGCTCCCTTGCGCATGCGACGACAGATCTGCCAGGCGGCCCGGCCGTCAATCAGCTCAACCTTCATCCGGCGGTCACGCGCATCGCGCATGAGCAGCATTACCTGCACTGGATGATGCTGATCATCTGCACGGTGATCTTCATCGGCGTGTTCGCCGTGATGTTCTATTCGATCTGGAAGCACCGCAAATCGCGCGGTGCCAAGGCCGCGAACTTCCACGAATCGGCCACGGTCGAGGTGGTCTGGACCATCGTGCCGTTCATCATCGTCGTGCTCATGGCGCTGCCGGCCACCAAGGTGCTGGTGGCGCAGAAGGACACCACCAACGCCGATGTCACCATCAAGGCCACGGGCTACCAGTGGAAATGGGGCTACGACTACATCAACGGCGAAGGCGAGGGCCTGAGCTTCATCTCCACGCTGGACAGCAGCCACCGCGCGCTGTCCGACAGCGGCGATGTCTCCAAGGCACCCAACGACTACCTGCTCAAGGTGGACAACCCGCTGGTCGTGCCCGTGGACCGCAAGGTGCGCATCATCACCACGGCCAATGACGTGATCCACTCCTTCATGGTGCCGTCCTTCGGCATCAAGCAGGACGCGATCCCGGGCTTTGTGCGCGACACCTGGTTCCGTGCCGAAAAGACCGGCGACTACTACGGCCAGTGCGCCGAGCTGTGCGGCAAGGAGCATGCCTACATGCCCATCCACGTGAAGGTGCTGTCGAGCGACGGCTACAAGGCCTGGGTGGACGAGCAAAAGAAGATCGCCGCCGCCAAGAAGGACGACCCCAGCAAGGTCTGGAGCCTGCCCGACCTGATGGCACGTGGCGAGAAGGTCTATGCGGCCAACTGCGCGGCCTGCCACCAGGCCAACGGCAAGGGCGCCGGTCCCATCAAGCCGCTGGACGGCAGTCCCATCGTCCTGGGCCCCACGGCCGAGATGATGCATGTGGTGCTGGAAGGCCGTGCCAACGGCGCCATGCCCGCCTGGAAACAGCTGAGCGATACCGAGCTGGCCGCCGTGGTCACCTTTGCCAAGAACCACTGGTCCAACAAGACCGGCCAGCTGGTGCAGCCGGCCGAGTTCGTGGCCGCCCGCACCGGCAAGTTCCCCGGCCAGTGAGCCCGCAAGACAGATGAGCGATTGGAGATAACAGCATGAGCGCCGTACTTCCCCCCATCCACAGCCCTGCGGGCGAGGGCCACGAACATGCGCATGAGCACGAGCATGGACACGGGCATGACGACCATCACCACCACGCCACGCCCACGGGCTGGCGGCGCTGGATGTTCGCCACCAACCACAAGGACATCGGCACGCTGTACCTGCTGTTCTCGTTCACCATGCTGATGGTGGGCGGGGTGCTGGCTCTGCTGATCCGCGCCGAGCTGTTCCAGCCCGGGCTGCAGATCGTCAACCCCGAGCTGTTCAACCAGCTGACCACCATGCACGGCCTGATCATGGTGTTCGGCGCCATCATGCCGGCCTTCGTGGGCTTTGCGAACTGGATGCTGCCGCTGCAGATCGGCGCCTCCGACATGGCCTTCGCGCGCATGAACAACTTCAGCTTCTGGCTGCTGATCCCGGCCGGCCTGATGCTGGTGGGCTCGTTCTTCATGCCCGGCGGCGCCCCCGCCGCAGGCTGGACGCTGTATGCGCCGCTGACGCTGCAGATGGGCCCGTCCATGGACACCTCCATCCTGGCCATGCACATCATGGGCGCCAGCTCCATCATGGGCGCCATCAACATCATCGTCACCGTGCTGAACATGCGCGCGCCCGGCATGACGCTGATGAAGATGCCCATGTTCGCCTGGACCTGGCTGATCACGGCCTACCTGCTGATCGCCGTCATGCCCGTGCTGGCCGGCGCGATCACCATGACGCTGACGGACCGCCATTTCGGCACCAGCTTCTTCAACCCCGCAGGCGGCGGCGACCCGGTGATGTACCAGCACATCTTCTGGTTCTTCGGCCACCCCGAGGTCTACATCATGATCTTGCCGGCCTTCGGCATCATCAGCCAGATCGTGCCGGCCTTCAGCCGCAAGAAGCTGTTCGGCTATGCCTCCATGGTGTATGCGACCTCGTCCATCGCCATCCTGTCCTTCATCGTGTGGGCGCACCACATGTTCACGACCGGCATGCCCGTCACGGGCCAGCTGTTCTTCATGTACGCCACCATGCTGATCTCGGTGCCTACGGCCGTGAAGATCTTCAACTGGGTGGCCACCATGTGGCGCGGCTCCATGACCTTCGAGACGCCCATGCTGTTCTCGGTGGGCTTCATCTTCGTGTTCACCATGGGCGGCTTCACGGGCCTGATCCTGTCGATGGCGCCCATCGACATCCAGCTGCAGGACACCTACTACGTGGTGGCCCACTTCCACTACGTGCTGGTGGCCGGATCGCTGTTCTCCATGTTCGCGGCCTACTACTACTGGGCACCCAAGTGGACCGGCGTGATGTATTCGGAGACGCGCGGCCAGATCCACTTCTGGGGCTCGCTGATCTTCTTCAACGTCACCTTCTTCCCCATGCACTTCCTGGGCCTGGCCGGCATGCCGCGCCGCTATGCCGACTATCCCATGCAGTTCGCCGACTTCAACATGGTGGCCTCGCTGGGCGCGCTGGGCTTTGGCCTGATGCAGGTGTATTTCTTCCTCTTCGTCGTCGTGCCCGCCATGCGCGGCAAGGGCGAGAAGGCGCCGCAAAAGCCCTGGGAGGCCGCCGAGGGCCTGGAGTGGGAAGTGCCCTCGCCGGCGCCGTTCCATACCTTCGAGACGCCGCCCAAGCTCGATGCCACCGCCACCCGCATCATCGGTTGATGCAAGCCCCAAGGGAGATGCACATGGACGCACAGCAACGAAAAGCCAACCTGCGGCTGGCGCTGATCCTGGTATCGGTGGCGCTGGTCTTTCTGGCCGGCTTCGTGATCAAGATCACCGTGCTCCATTGAGGGCAGGCAACAGGAGGGACGTCCGTGAGCGTGCGCAGTGAAAACGCGAAGATGGTGGGCAAGCTGGCCGTGGTGGCGCTGGGCATGTTTGCCTTCGGCTACGTGCTGATTCCCATCTACAAGCACATCTGCGAGCTCACGGGCATCAACATCCTGTCGCTGTCCGAGCGCCAGGTGCCGGGCAACGGCACGGCCGGGCGCGATGTGAAGCTGCCCGCCAACTCGCAGGTGGACAAGAGCCGCACCATCACCGTGGAGTTCGACGCCAATGCGCGCGGGCCCTGGGACTTCAAGCCGGCGCAGCGCTCCATCCAGGTCCATCCGGGCGAGCTGGCCACGGTCATGTACGAGTTCCAGAATGTGCAGGACCGCCGCATGGCGGCCCAGGCGATACCGAGCTATGCGCCACGCCAGGCGGCCGCGCATTTCAACAAGCTGGAGTGCTTTTGCTTTTCGCAGTACACGCTGGAGCCCGGAGAAAAGCGCGAGTGGCCGGTGGCCTTCGTGATCGATCCGCGCATCTCCAAGGATGTGACCACGATCACGCTGTCCTATACCTTCTTCGAGGTGGGCGGCAGGACGCCGGCCGCACCCACGGGCGAGGCGCCGGTGGCGGCAGGGCCGAAGCAGGAGCCCGCCTCATGAATGCGCCGCAGCCACGGGAGCCGCGCCGCCCGCCCAGCGTGTGGCGCACGGTGCGCGCCGTGGCCTGGTCGCTCTTCGGCGTGCGCAGGGGAAGCGAGTACCAGCAGGACGGGGAGCGCATCACGCCGCTGCATGTGATTGCGGTGGGGCTGGCGGCCATCTTCGTGCTGGTGCTGGGATTGATCGCGCTGGTCAAGCTCGTGGTCTGAGCGGCGCGGCCATCGGGGACAGAGAGTGATAGACGGGAAACCGAGAACCAAGAATTTCAGGAGCTGAGCAATGAGTGCAACCACCCACGGCAAAACGCCTTACTACTACGTGCCGGCCGAGTCCAGCCACCCCGTCATGGCGGCGGCGGGGCTGTTCTTCTTGATCCTGGGCGCGGGCAACTGGATCAATGGGCATGAATGGGGCATGTACAGCCTGGGCCTTGGCCTGGTCTGGTGGCTGGCCGTGCTCTTTTTCTGGTTCCGGGAAGCCGCGCATGAGAGCGAGTCGGGCAAGTACGGGCGCAAGATCGACCTGTCCTTCCGCTGGAGCATGAGCTGGTTCATCTTCTCCGAGGTGATGTTCTTCGGCGCCTTCTTCACCGCCCTGTGGTGGGCGCGCTCGCATTCGGTGCCTGCGCTGGGCAGCCTGGACAACGCCTTGCTCTGGCCCGACTTCAAGGCCGTCTGGCCCAGCATGGCAGCGGGCGCCACGGCCTCGCCGGCGAACAGCGTCGAGCCCTTCCAGACCGTGGGCCCGTTCTGGCTGCCCACCATCAACACGGCGCTGCTGCTGACCTCGGGCGTGACGCTGACCATTGCCCACCATGCGCTGCAGGCCGGCCACCGCGCCCGCACCATCGCCTTCATGTGGATGACGGTGATCCTGGGCTTCGTCTTCCTGTGCGTGCAGGGCTACGAGTACTACCACCTGTACACCGAGCTGAACCTCAAGCTGTCCTCGGGCGTGTTCGGCTCGACCTTCTTCCTGCTCACAGGATTCCACGGCTTCCACGTCTTCGTGGGCATGCTGATGCTGTTCTTCATCACCATGCGCCTGCATGCGGGGCACTTCACCTCCGAGCGGCATTTCGGCTTCGAGGGCGCGGCCTGGTACTGGCACTTCGTGGACGTGGTCTGGCTGTTCCTCTACGTCCTCGTGTACTGGATGTGAGGGTCTGCCCGCCCCATGCAAAAAGAAGCGCCTGGGCGCTTCTTTTTGTTTGCGGAGGCAGGGGGCTTGTCTATTGCCCGGCGGTCCAGCCCGTGGGGTGGATGTAGCCCAGCTTGGCCGCCAGCAGCACGCACAGGAACAGCGTGATGGACAGGCCCACGCGCAGCGCCAGTGCGCGGAACATGGCGCGGCTGCGGCGCCTGTCGTCGCCCGGACCCTCCTGGTCTTCGGGATTGCGGCGCATCATGAAGAACAAGGCGCTGCCCAGACTGGCGACAATGGCCAGCAGGGCGAGAACGATCACGAATTTCATGGGTGGATTATCCGGTGCGTGTTTCCAGAATGCCAGACCGCTGGCGGTTTGTACTGATCACCTTGGCTGCGCTGATCGGCGTGGCCATCACACTGTCCCTGGGCCGCTGGCAACTGCAGCGCGCGGCCTACAAGCAGCAATTGTTCGATGCCGTGCAGCGCCAGCAGGGCCTGCCGCCGTTGGACAACGCGCAGCTGGCGCCCATGCAGCCCGGTGCTGCCCTGAACACCGAGGCGGCGCCCTGGCTGCACCGGCCCGTGCGACTGCAGGGCCACTGGATTGCCGGGCAATCGCTGTACCTGGACAACCGCCAGATGCAGGGCCAGCCGGGCTTCTTTGTGCTCACGCCGCTGCGGCTGGCCGCGCCGCATGAAGATGTGGTGATTGCCGTGCAGCGCGGCTGGGTGCCGCGCAACTTCCTGGACCGCACGGCCTTGCCCGAGGTGCAGACGCCCGAAGGCCTGGTGACCGTTGACGGGCGCATGGAGGCCGCGCCGTCCCGGCTCTACGAATTCGGCCGTGCAGGGGCAGACCCTGATGGGCAAAAGTCGCGCATCCGACAGAATGTGGACATTGCCGAATGGGCCGTGGCCTCCGGGCTGCCGCTGCGCGAATGGAGCCTGCTGCAGACCGGCGAAGCCAGCGAAGGCCTGCGGCGCGACTGGCCCGTTGTGACGGCCGGTGTCGAGAAACACCATGGCTATGCGTTCCAATGGTTTGGACTTGCGGCCCTGATCACGCTTTTGTATGTCTGGTTCCAAATCGTCCGACGCTTTGTCCGCCCGCGCCATGCCCGCTCCTGAGACTCCCCTGGAGATGACTGTCCATGGCCTGCCACCCTTGCAGCCGGCCCTTGCCGGCGCGCAGCGCACGCGCAGCGGCCGCTGGAAGATGCTGGCCGTGTTCGCGGTCTGCGCCGCGCCCGTGGTGGCCTCCTATTTCACCTACTACGTGCTGCGGCCTGGCCAGCAGCGCAGCTTTGGCGAGCTGATCGCGGCCCAGCCGGCCCTGCCTTCGGCCACGGCCACCACGCTGGACGGCGCGCCGCTGCCGCTGCAGTCGCTCAAGGGCCAGTGGCTGCTGCTCAGCGTGGCGGGCGGTGCCTGCGGCAGCGCCTGCGAAAGCCATCTCTATCTGCAGCGCCAGCTGCGCGAGACACTTGGCCGCGAAAAGGACCGGCTGGACCGGGTCTGGCTCATCTCCGACGACGCACCCGTGCCCGCGCACCTGCGCCCCGCGCTGGCCCAGGCCACGGTGCTGCGCGTGCCTGAGGCCGTGCTGCGCGGCTGGCTGCAGCCGGCGCCCGGCCATGCGCTGCAGGACCACCTGTACGTGGTGGACCCGCAGGGCCACTGGATGATGCGCATGCCCGCAGGCCTGGGCATGGCCGATGCCGGCAAGGCCAAGCGCGACCTGGACCGGCTGCTGCGTGCATCGGCCTCCTGGGACACGGCAGGGCGTCCGGGCGACGGCGAGTAAGGCTGGCCGGCCCCGGTAGGCCGGCCGGCAGGCCCCGCGGCGCCGGGGTCTTGCGGTTATGGGTTATGGTTTGCGGCTGTGCGAAAGCGCCTTCAGCGGACGCTTTCGCCTTTTCCCTTTCCAGCCCGGGCCGGCGCGCAGCCTTTGCGGCCACGCAGCCTGCGGCAACTACCTTGTTGAGGAAGCATGAACAAACGGACAGCGCTGCGCGTTCTGGGCTTGACCGCCATGGCATGGGGCGCCCTGGCGCTGAGCGGATGCTCGCGCGAGGCAAAGACCAGTTTCCAGGGTGTCGATGTCACGGGCGCCGAGTACGCCAAGGACATTCCCCTGCGCGATGTGGACGGCAAGCAGCGCAGCATCAAGGACTTCGCGGGCAAGGTCGTCGTGGTCTTCTTCGGCTACACGCAATGCCCCGATGTCTGCCCCACCACCCTGCAGGAGCTGGTCGAGGTCAAGCAGCAGCTGGGCGCCGATGGCGACAGGCTGCAGGGCGTCTTCGTCACCCTGGACCCCGAGCGCGACGCGCCCGAGGTGCTCAAGGCCTACCTGGGCAACTTCGACCCCGGCTTCGTCGGCCTGCACGGCACGCCGGACGAGACGGCGGCCGTGGCCAAGGACTTCAAGCTCTTCTACAAAAAAGTGCCCGGCAAGACCGAAGGCACCTACACGCTGGACCATTCGGCCGGCAGCTATGTCTATGACACGGCCGGCCGCCTGCGCGTGTATGAGCGATACGGCGGCGGCCCGCAGGTGCTGGGCGCCGACGTCAAGGCCCTGCTGCAGGAAAAGCGTTCCTGATCCTGCGCGCGCCGCAGCCAATGTGACCCCCGTCACATTGGCTGCGTTTAGGTGCGCTGCAGCACACCATCCCTGATGTGCATCGCCTCAGGACTGCTTAGAGTGGGCCCCGCCTGGGGGTGTCATGCCGACGCCCCGCCCATCTCCGAGAGACCTGATCCATGCGGCGAAACGTGTACGTCACCCAGCGTGAGTACCCTCTGAGCGAAGGAGAGACGCTTCTTTCCGTCACCGACCTGAAGGGGCGCATCGTCTATGCCAACGATGCCTTCATCCGCGTCAGCGGCTTCGAGGCCGCCGAGCTCTACGGCAAGGCCCACAGCATCGTGCGCCATCCCGACATGCCGGCTGCCGCCTTTGCCGACATGTGGTCCACCATCCAGCGCGGGCTGCCCTGGAGCGCCCTGGTCAAGAACCGGCGCAAGAACGGCGACCACTACTGGGTGCGCGCCAACGCCAGTCCCATACGCCATGCGGGCGCCGTGGTCGGCTACCTGTCCGTGCGCACCCGGCCCGAGCCGCGCGAGGTGCAGCAGCATGCGGCGCTCTATGAACAGATCAATGCCGGCGTGCGCTCACTTGGCCTGCACCGGGGCTTTCCCGTGGGGCGCGGCGCCGTGGGCGCACTGCAGCGGTGGTGGCGCTTTCGGCCACTGGCCTGGCGCGTGCAGGCCGTGGTGGCCGGCCTGTGGCTGCTGGGGTCGGCCGGACTGTGGTCACCCGCGCTGCAGGCATCGGCCGTGCCGCTGGCCCAGGTCTGGCCGGCCTGGCTGATCTGGAGCCTGGCCTGCGCGGCGTCCGGGCAGTGGCTGCGCCGCCGGCTGCTCATGCCCCTGGCGGCGCTGCGCGGCCAGGCCCAGGCCGTGGCCAGCGGGCAGCAGACCGATGCACGGTTCCTGCAGCGCACGGACGAGATCGGTGCCATCGGCAGCGCCGTGCGGCAGACCGGACTCAACCTGGTCTCCCTGGTCGGCGACATCCAGGGCAAGAGCGACCAGGTGCGCCGCTGCGCGCTGTCCGTGCAGCAGGGCAGCACCGAACTGAGCGACCGCACCGAGGCCGCGGCCGCGAGCCTGGAGCAATCGGCCCAGGCCATGCAGGCCCTGGCCAGCGCCATCGAGCGCAGCAGCGCCCAGGCCGGCGAGGCCGCCGCCCGCGCGCGGCACGGCGTGGACATGGCAGGGCAGAGCAGCCGCATGGTCGTGCAACTGGACCAGGGCATGCGCGGCGTGGCCCAGACCAGCGACCAGGTGGGGCAGATCAGCTCGCTCATCGACGGCATCGCCTTCCAGACCAACCTGCTGGCGCTCAACGCCGCCGTGGAGGCCGCACGCGCGGGGGAACACGGCAAGGGCTTTGCCGTGGTGGCCGACGAGGTGCGGGGCCTGTCCCAGCGCAGCGCCCACGCCGCGCGCCAGATCAAGGCGTTGATCGAGGCATCGCAGCAGCAGGTGGCGCAAAGCTGCGCCATGGCGCGTGAAGTGGGCGAGGCCATGCTGGCCGTGCAGGCCGATATGCGCGAGCAACTGGTGCTGGCCGAAGGCATGCAGGCCGCCAGCCAGGCCCAGGCCGGCGGCGTGCAGCAGGTGCAGGCCGCCGTGCAGCAGCTCGAACAGATGACCCAACACAATGCCGCCCTGGCGCGCGACACCATCGGGCACGCACAGCTGCTGGCCGGACAGGCGCAGGCGCTGGAGGCGGCGGCATCGGTCTTTCACGGCAGCGGGGCGTCCGCATGATGGCGGCGGGCTGGAGCATGGTTGCCTGCGATCCCGCCGCACCGGGCGAGGCGCTGGACGAAGACCTCAAGCGCGTGGCCATGGAGGCCGCGCCCGACGGTATCTTGCTTGTGGACCGCAGCGGCCGCATCCTGCTGGCCAATCCCGCCATGCAGGCCATGAGCGGCTATGGCGCCGCCGAATTGCTGGGCCACTCGCTGCACATGCTGCTGCCGGCCGAGGCGCAGGCGGCCCACGGGCCGCAGCTGCAATCCTACTTCGCCCAGCCCGCGCGCCGGCCCATGGGCCAGGGGCGAGACCTGTGGCTGCTGCGCAAGGACGGCAAGCGCCTGTCGGTGGACATCGCCCTGGGCCACTCGCCGCACGGCAGTGGCGTGGCCGTGGCCTTTGTGCGCGACCTGTCGCAGCTGCGCCAGATGGAAGCCTGCATGCACTACCACGCCACCCACGACACGCTGACCGGCCTGCTCAACCGCTGGCAGTTCGGGCTGCAGGTGGAACAGGCGATCTCGCAGGCGCAGGCGCAGTCTGAATCGGGCGCCGGACCCGCGTCCTTTGCGCTGCTGCTGCTCGACCTCGACAACTTCAAGGCCATCAACGACGGTTATGGCCACGACGTGGGCGACCAGGTCCTCAAGGAGGTGGCGCGCCGCCTGCAGGTCGCGCTGGGCGGCTCGGCCACGCTGGCGCGCATGGGCGGTGACGAGTTCACCGCCCTGCTGCAGCCCTGCAACGAGCCCGATCTGCGCCAGCGCATCGACGCGCTGCTGCACGAGCTGTGCCGGCCCTGCACCATAGGCCACTACGCGTTGAACTTCGGTGCCAGCGTGGGCGCAGCCTTCTATCCGCAGGACGCGGGCGATGCGGCCACCCTCATGCGCTATGCCGATATGGCCATGTACGACGCCAAGCAGCGCAGCCGCTCCTCCTATGCGCGCTATGCCAGCGCCATGGGCGAGGCCATGGCCGAGAAAGTGCTTCTGCACGAACGCCTCAAGCGTGCCCTGGACCGGGGTCTGCTGAGCCTGCACTTCCAGCCCCAGGTGCAGGTGCTGGGCGGCCAGGTCCAGGGCGTGGAAGCCCTGCTGCGCTGGAACGACGAGCAAATGGGCTGGGTCTCGCCCGAACGCTTCGTGCCCGTGGCCGAGTCCACGGGCCTGATCCTGGCCCTGGGGGAGTGGGTGATCGATGCTGCCTGCCGCCAGGCCGGCGACTGGCTGCGCGCAGGCATGCCGCTGCGCGTGGCGGTCAACCTCTCGGCCCAGCAACTGCGCCAGGCCGACCTGCAGCAGCGCCTCATGGCCAGCCTGGCCCGGCATGGCGTGCCGCCGCACCTGCTGGAGCTGGAAGTCACCGAGTCCGCCGCCATGACCGACCCGCTGCAGGCGCGCGAGCTGCTGGGCAGCCTGCTGGCGGCCGGCGTCTGCGTGGTGCTGGACGACTTCGGCACCGGCTACTCCTCGCTGGCCCACCTGCGCGATCTGCCCGTCTCGCGCGTGAAGATAGACCGCACCTTCATCGGCCCCATGCTCGACAGCCCGGCCGACGCCAAGATCGTCAAGGCCGTGATCGCGCTGGCCCGCACCCTGGGCCTGCAGGTGGTGGCCGAAGGCGTGGAAACCGCCGAGCAACTGCGCCTGCTGCGCATCCTGGACTGCGACGCCTACCAGGGCTGGCTCTTCGCCCGCGCCATGCCGGCAGAGCAGATTCCGCCTCTGTTGCAAAGGCCTGCAGAGGCGGTGTTGGTACAGTAAGCGGGTGATCCGAGTGTCAGGCTGCTGGCTGCTGCGATGCGGCAGGAGCGATGGTGAGCCTGAAGCCCATGGCCTGAATCACCTTGAACAGCGTCTCGGAACTGGGCGCCCGTTCGCCAGACAGGCTTTTGTAGAGGCTTTCCCGAGAAAGTCCGGTGTCGCGAGCGAGCTGAGTCATGCCGCGCGCGCGTGCGATGTCGCCCAGCGCCGCAGCCAGTTCGGCCGGATCGTTGTCTTCCAGCGCCTGGCGCAGGTACTCCACGATTTCCTCTTCGGTGCCGAGGTAGTTGGCCATGTCGAATGGCCGCATCTTGATGTTGCTCATAGCTTGATCTCCCTGGCCATCGCCCTGGCCGCAGCAATGTCCTGTGCCTGGCTGGACTTGTCTCCGCCGCCAAGCATCACGATCAGAACATGATCGCGTTGGATGTAGTACATGCGCCAACCTGGCCCGAAAAACTCGCGCATCTCCCATAGGCCCTCGCCAACGGATTTCACGTCTCCCAGGTTTCCGCGCATGGCTTTGCCCAGGCGACGACGCAGGCAGATACGAGTTGGCATGTCACGAATGCTGTCTACCCAATCAGCAAACGTCTCGGTTTCGATGACGCTGTACATGGTTGGATTGTAGCCAGTTGGCTACAAAAGAAGCCTGGTATGGGTGTTCAGCCTCCCATCCCCTGGTACTCCAAATCCTTCACCCCACCCCCACTGATCCTCAACAACACCGCAGGCTGCAGCACGCAGTGCCATCGATCCGGCCGCTCCAGCGCGCCGAGCTGCACCAGGCGCACAAGGCTGCGTGCAATGGTCTCGCGCGTGGTGGCCAGCAGGGCGGCCAGTGCGCCCTGGCTGGGCAGGCGCACGAGCAGGCTTGACTGCAGCACGGCCAGTTGCATCAGGGTGGCGGCCAGCTGGCGCAGCACGCCGGGGATGCGGACGATGTGGGCCCATTCCGCCAGCAGGGCGTTGTTGCAGGTGTAGCTGGTGGCCAGCGCGCGCACGAAGGCGGCATCGACCAGGCCGCGGCGCGTGATGGTGGCGATGTCCACGCAGCAGATGCGCCCCGGGCCCAGGGCCTCGAAGTGCATGGCCGAGGGCTGCTGCAGCCAGCCCGGGCTGCCCAGCGCGTGGCCGTTGCCGAACAGGGCCACGGGCCGCTGCACGCCGTCGCCGCCACGGCGGATGGCCAGGACGAAGCCGATCTTGATCACCTGGAATTCATGGGCGACGCTGCCCTGCGCCTGGAGCTTCTGGCCCTTGGCCAGGCCGCGTTCGCGGATGTGCGGCAGCCATTGCTGGAATGCGGGCTCGGGCAATTGGCCCAGCAGGCAATGGGACGAACGCATGCATTCGCTGCAGCGAACCGCTGAAGGCGTGGAGGACGACGATGGCATGGGGCACGCAGGCTAGGATGCGCCGCAGCCTGGGCGGGCAGACAGCCACCCAGGGCACCGGCAGTGGACCCGGGCGGCGCGCCCCGGGAGAAGCCGTGCAGGCTAGCGGGCTATGCCGTTGAATGCAACGCGATGTAACGCGTTTCGCGCGTGATGGCGGCCATCTGCCGCTGTTTCTTGACCTGGGTCAGACGGCGGCGGTGCTGTCGGCGTTGTTGGCGCTGCCGCTGCCGTCACTGCTGCCACTGCCGTGGGCGCGGGCCGCCTCGCGCATGCGTGCCAGCTCGCGGGCTGGCAGCGGGATGTCGCCGCTGGCGACCTTCATCAGCAGGCAGTGCAGCATTTCGGTGGACAGGCCGTGCAGCACCAGGCGGTGGCCGGCCCGCAGGGTGGACAGGGGCACCAGCGGGTGCTTGTTGTTGAGCATGACCAGGTGCTCGGGCGAGGCGAGGATCTTGGCCGCATAGATAGCCACGGTCTCGTCCAGCTGCAGCGAGTTGCTGGCGCGCCAGAAGTCGTTGTCGGTCAGCAGCAGCTGGTAGACGGGCGTGTAGACCTCGATGGCGCTTTGCAGGTCCAGCAGGTTCAGGCGCCCGCGCGGCATGTCCTCAAGGCGCAGGGGCGGGTTGCGCAGCATGGCGAAGTCGGGCTCGGCCACGGGCTGCAGTTCCTGGCCTGCGGCGCGCAGCGCGTTGTTCAGGCGGATGACGAAGTTGAACAGGTTCAGGTCGTGCCTGAGGAACAGGTCGTCCTTGATGTCGTCGATGCTGTCCGGCTCCAGCGGTGTGGTGGACACGGGCGTGGGCGCATTGGCCGCGACAAAGGCCAGGATCTGCGAGCCCAGGTGGAAATGGCGCAGGATGAGCCAGTTGGCCTCGGGCGAGACGAAGCGGTTCATGCTGAAGGCCAGCAGCCGGTGCAGCAGCCTGGAGTGCGCCCAGTTGCGCGGCAGCAGCACCTTGAGGATCTGGATGAGCACGATGCTGGTGCGTGCCAGCGGCCGCAGGAAGGGCAGTAGGTACTGGCGCGAGCCGCTGCTGCAGTCACGCAGCCAGGCGGCCTTGACGTCGTCGGGCAGCGGCGTGCTCTGGTCCAGGTACAGCGCGCGCCAGGGGCTGGGGTCGCGCTCGTCGTGGGGCGGTTCGATGAAGTCTGGTGGTTGCATCAGTGCTCCTCGGGCAGGACATGCTCGAACTGCATCAGGTACAGCGCCGCCGTGTGGCGCGCGGTGCGCACGATGGCCTGCGCCGCCGTGCCCCCGCTGCCGTCTGTGTCGTCCAGCGCCATCACCATCTGCACGGCCATGAGCCAGCGCTCCAGGTGGTGTTCGTCGTTGGCGCCGTGGTATTCCAGGAAGCGGAAGGCATCGGGCGGCAGCGGCAGGCTGGCGCGCAGCAGCGGCAGCAGGCTGGGCACGATGCGCTGGCCCGTGCCTTCGATGATGTAGATGGCGCCCAGCAGGCCGATCGGATTGGGCGTGGCGGCCAGGCCGTGCAGGTAGGCGTTGAGCGCCTCGCCGCCGGGGTTGCGGCGCAGGCGGGTGAGGTCGGTCTCGGTGCCGCCGGCCTTGAGGTAGTCCTCGTGCAGGATGCGGAAGTCGTTCTGCTCCTCGCCCGCATGCACGTCGATCAGCGCGGCCAGCGCCGCGTGTTCTCCGGTCAGCGATGCCGCGCCCTCGCGCATCCACAGGCTGCCCTCGCGCACCTGGGGAACCCAGTGGCTCATCCAGCGCACGTAGTCGGCGGTCTGCAGCCTGCCTGTGCGTATGCGCTGCAGCAGCGGCGTGCGCCACACGCGCGAGCGGTAGTCCTGCCAGAGGCTGGCCAGTTCGGTCAGCAGCGGCGCCAGCGTGGCCGGGGCCTGGTTCGGGTCGTGGGGCGGGGCGATGGTGGAGACATCGGGCAGCAGGTCCGGGGCAGCGGGAGCTTCGGCGGTGGCACTGCGTGCTGCGGCCGTGGCCGGGGTGGCGGTGGGAGCCTGGGCCGCATCCTCCACTTCCAGCAGCATGTAGCCGGCCGTGAAGCGGCCCGATTCGGGAATGAAGCACAGCACGGTGTCGCCGTGCTTCAGGCGTGCCGATTCCGTGCGCAGGAACTCGGACAGCATCACGAAGATGGAGGCCGCGCCCGTGTTGCCACGCCAGGCCAGGTTGCTCCACCAGCGCTCGCGCGGGATGCCGAGCTGGGCCTTGCCCAGCAGCTCATCGACCACGGGGATGAAGCGCTCGGACGAGTAGTGGCACAGGAAATGGTCGATGCCGCGCTCGGGCACCCAGCCCGTGTGGGCCAGGTGGGCGTATTCGTGGATGCAGACATCGAACAGGTGCGGCAGCAGGCGGATGTCCTGGCGCAGCGACAGCGCGCCTGCGGCCTCGGCATCGCCCCAGGCGGCAAAGTCCAGGTGGCTGGTGGCGCGGTCGGGCGTCAGGCCCAGCTGCATGCAGACAGGGTAGTCGCCCGCAAAGCTGCGCAGGTGCGTCCAGCGCAGCTTCAGGCGCAGGCCCGGCGCCTGGGGCAGGGCCTGCGGGCCGCCCAGCAGCACGGCGCCTGCGCCATCGGACAGCATCCAGCGCAGGAAGTGGGCGTCGAAATCCGTGTTGTATCCCTGGGCCGCGAAGCGCGAGCGCTTGAACAGGCGCGAGGGCATTTCGCTGGCCACGGCCAGGGCCAGCGAGTCGGGCGCACGGTCCACGGCCTGGGCCGCTGCCTGCAGCGCGCCCACGCTGGCGGCGCAGACGCCGTGCACGGACAGGGTCTCCATGGGCGGCGCGGCCATCTCGCCCTGGATCATGTTGGCAAAACCGGGCATGAGCGCATCGCCGCCCGACGAGCCGCTGGCCAGGAAGCCGACATCGCCCAGCGCACGCCCGGCCTGTGCCAGGCAGTCATGGATGGCCTGGGCGGCCATGGCCGTGTTGCTGTGGACGGTGCGGCCTTCGGCGTCTATGGCGTAGTGGCGCTGGACAATGCCGTTCTCGGCCAGGATGCGGCGCTTGAGGCGCTCGGACAGGCGGTTGAGCGGCGCCACGTAGGCATCCATGCCTGCGTTGTCCACGGGTTCACCGGGCAGGAACATGCCTGCGGCATGCAGATAGACGTTGGAATAGGCGACGGGCATGGGTTCAGGGTCGTATCAGTCGTATGTTCCGGGAGGCATTTGCGCACGCGTGCGCGCCGGCGGCCAGACCGTGCCGAGCACGAAGACGCGGGCCATGTAGGGTAGCAGTCCGCCTTCGTTGAGCGCAGGGGCCACGCGCTGGCGATAGTGTTCGCTGTGCAGGCGCGTGAGCTCGGACCAGTGGGCCTGGGGCCGCTCGTGGTGGGCCGTGTGCAGGCCGATGTTGAACAGCAGCGGATTGACCCAGCCCTCGAAATTGCGCGCGTAGTTCAGTGGCGTGGCGCTGTCCAGCCGCTGGCTGCGCGTCAGTGGCCGGCCATCGGCATGGGCGTGCTGCAGGTAGTTGGTGGCCAGCAGCCAGTGCAGGCCATGCAGCTGGGGAACGATCACCAGCAGCAAGGCCTTTTGCCAATCCAGCGACAGCAGCAGCGCCCAGCTGCCCAGCCACAGCAGGTACTGGCCCATGCAGTAGCGAAAGGCGCCGGGCCAATGCCGCCGCAACTGGCCCAGCCAGCGCAGGAACAGCGGGTACAGCACCCAGCCGGCCTGCAGCGGGTGGAGCAGGTAGCCCAGCAGATGGTTGTGGTCGCCGCCGAAGCGGTAGGTGCGCGCCATGTCGCGCGGGCCGTGGCGGAAGCGGTGGTGGTTGGCCACATGGGCGGGCCAGAACACAAAGGTCGGGTGGCCCTGCAGCAGGGTCAGCCAGTAGTCGGTGATGCGGTTGGCCCAGCGCCCGCGCCACATGCGCAAATGCGTGTGGTTGTGGTGGATGACGCCCACGCCCAGCGTGAGGAACAGCTCGATCCCGTAGAGCCACAGGTTCCAGCCGTGCTGCCACTGCCACCACACGATCAGCGGCAGCGCCACCAGATAGGCCAGCGACTGCAGGTCGCGCCAGTGGCGCAGCCGGGGCAGCCGTGGCTGGACGTGGCGAGCAGGCGGTCGGCTCATTCCGTCCTGGGCCGGGCCGTGGCGGGCAGGGCCACGCGCGTGCGCATCAGCCGGTCCATGAAGGCCAGCGCAAAGCCGTAGTTGCCATTGGGCCGGGCATGGTGCAGATGGTGGCGCCGGCTGGCGGCCAGCGCATGCGTGTCGGGCACCCCGGGAAAGAAGTCGTAGTTGGAGTGGCCTATGACGTTCAGCAGCAGGCTGAGTACCGGCACCGAGGCCAGCGACCAGAAACTGAAGTCATGCACCACCATGGGCAGCAGGATGACGTTGCCCAGCATCAGCGCCTCGATGGGATGGAAGCTGTAGGTGGACCACGGCGTGGTGACGATGGAGCGGTGATGGTCACCATGAAAGCGCCCCAGCAGCCGCGTATGCAGCAGGCGGTGGTTGATCCAGAAATGCACATCGTTCCAGATCAGCAGCACCACGATTTCGATGGCAATGCGCCAGGGGCCTGCATCGGGCTCCAGCCGCGCCCAACCCAATTGCAGAAGGCCCCAGGGCACGATCATGCCGATGCCGAAGATCAGCACCGAATGCAGCGACTGGCGCCATTCGCGGCGCAACTGGTCGGGCTTGAGCGGGCGCGTGTCCAGCACGCGGCCCACGCCGCGCCGCTGCAGCCAGCGCGTGAGCGCCGTCATGCCCCGGCCGCCGGCCGTGTACAGCACGCCGAAGAAGAGCAGGCCCCAGGCCATGACCTGCCAGGCGTTGAGTTCGGTGAAGGCTTGGGCAGCGGTCATGGCAGTGTGATCGAGCACGTCATTGCGCGTGGATTCCCTGTTCGCGGATGATGCGGCCCAGTGCCGTCACGTCCTGGCGTATGCGCAGGGCCAGGCCCTCGGGCGAGCTGCCGACAGCCTGCCAGCCCTGGGCGGCCAGGCGTGCACGCATCTCGGGCGAGCGCACGATCTCGCTGACCGCTTCGGCCAGCTTCTGCACATGGGCGGCGGGCATGGCCTTGGGCGCGGCCACGGCGTTCCAGATCTCCAGATCGAAATCCCCCACGCCCAGCTCCTTGAGGCTGGGCAGTCCCGGCGCCAGAGGGCTGCGCGCGGCCGAGGTCACGGCCACGCCGCGCAGCTTGCCGGCCTGCACCTGGGCCATGGCCAGTGCGGGCGGCAGCATGGACAGCTGCAGGTCGCCCCCCTGGATGGCGTTGAACACCTGCGGATAGCCGGGGTAGGGAATGTGTTCGGGCCTGAGCGCGGAGCGGCTCTTGAGCAGCTCCATGCCCAGGTGGCCCACCGTGCCCACGCCAGGGGAGCCGTAGCTCCAGCGGTTGCCGGCCTGGGCAGCGGCCTCCAGGAAGGCCCGGCCCTCGGGCGCGCCGGCCGGAGCCACCAGCACCAGGGGCGCCACGCCGATCAGGCTGACGGGCTGCAGGTCCTTCACAGGGTCGTAGCGCACGGCGGGGTTGAGCAGGCGGGCAATCGTCAGGTTGCCGTTGATCATCACGCTGAAGGTATGGTCGTCGCGCGCACGGGCCACCTGCTCGCCTGCGATGTTGCCACCTGCGCCCACCTTGTTCTCGACGATGACGGGCTGGCCCAGGCGCTTTTCCAGCGGCTCGGCCAGTGCGCGCGCCGTGAGGTCCGGGGAAGATCCTGCGGGAAAGCCGACGATCAGGTGCAGCGGCTTGCTGGGCCAGTTGTCGCCCGCCACGGCAGCGCAAGGCAGCAGGGCCGAGGCCAGGGCGGTGGCCAAGGCATTGGCGAAGAGGCGGCGTAGTGGCGAGATGGCGCTGGCGGGCATGGGGTACGTGGGGGCCGCAAAGGCTGCGGGCAATAAAAAACCCGGAGATTATCCGGGTTTGTCTTGAAGCGGCTTGTCAGCCCAGGCCGTCAGGCCATCAGGCGAACTCGGCCAGGGCCTTCTTCATCTTCTTCATGGCAGCCACCTCGATCTGGCGGATGCGCTCGGCGCTGACACCGTAGACGGCGGCCAGCTCATGCAGCGTCATGCCGCCCGAGCCGTCGTCGTTGACCTTGAGCCAGCGCTCCTCGACGATGCGGCGGCTGCGGTCGTCCAGCGAATCCAGCGCCATGGCAATGCCGTCGGTGGCCAGGTGGTCACGCTGGCGCGACTCGATCATGGCCGTGGGTTCGTGGGCGCCATCGGCCAGGTAGGCGATGGGGCCGAAGGCCTGCTCGCCATCGTCGCTGGGCGAGGGGTCCAGCAGCACGTCGCCACCGGCCAGGCGCGTTTCCATCTCCATGACCTCTTCGCGCTTGACGTTGAGCTTCTCGGCCACGGCGTCGATCTCGCCCGAGGTCAGCGTGTCACGCAGCATGGCGCCGTCCTCGGCCATGGCGGCGTCGGACTTCAGGCCCTGCTTCATGGAGCGCAGGTTGAAGAACAGCTTGCGCTGGGCCTTGGTCGTGGCGACCTTGACCATGCGCCAGTTCTTGAGGATGTACTCGTGGATCTCGGCCTTGATCCAGTGCATGGCGTAGCTCACCAGGCGCACGTTCTGATCGGGGTCGAAGCGCTTGACGGCCTTCATCAGGCCCACGTTGCCTTCCTGGATCAGGTCGCCGTGCGGCAGGCCGTAGCCCAGGTACTGGCGCGAGATGGACACCACCAGGCGCAGGTGGGACATCACCAGACGCCCTGCGGCGTCCAGATCGCTGTGTTCTTTGAGCTTGCGGGCGTAGTCCTGCTCTTCCTCAAGGGTGAGCATGGGCAGGCGGTTGACCGCGGAAATGTAGGCATCCAAATTGCCCAGAGGCGGCACCAGGGCCCAGGGGTTAGCGGGTGCCAAGGTGGTCGCAATGGAGCCGGAGGCGTTTGTCATTGCAGAGTTCCTTTCTTCCATTCCTTCATATTAGCACTCGTTATGACCGAGTGCTAAAGCCAAAGTTCCGTGGGTTTTTCAGACGGTTGCACTCATTTTTGGAGTGCCAAAAGTCGTTTGTGCCTAGTCTGAGCGATTTTTGGAAACCCTGCTTGCCAGCGGTGGGCGCATATTGCTGGGAGAGCATTACAGTTTTTCCAGCAGGCTTTCAATCTGCCGGCCCAGTTGCAGCAAGGCCGGATGCAGCTCCTGCACGATGGCCGGCAAAGGCTCCGTGGTGGAGACGCTGCAGTTCAGGACATAGATGGCATCGGGTGTCACCAGCGGCGTGGCCAGCGCAACCACTTCCGGCTGCCACGATGCGGCGCAGAAGCCTTGGCTTTTCACGGACTTGATCGCCGCCTGGATCTGCTGCTCCAGCGCAGGCCATTGGGCGCCTCTCTTGAGCCTGAAGCTGTCGAGCAAGGCCTTGCGCCTGGCCGATGGCGCCGCTGCCAGGTAGGCACGCCCCAGTGATGTCAGTTCCATGGGAACGCGCTGGCCCGAGACCACATGCCTGAGCACGATCCGGCGGTTGTAGCGGATGGATTCCAGGTAGACCATCTCGTCCCGGTCGGGACATGCCAGGCCCACGTTGATCCTGCGTGTCTCGGCGAGGGTGCGCATCAGGGGCGCCGCAATCGACAGCACCGTCGAGCCTGTGCGCATGGCGTGCGCCAGGCTCAGGACCGCCGGGGCCAGGCGAAAGGCCCGGCTCGGGTGGTCGGCCTGCAGCATGCCGCAGCCCACCAGGGTCTGCGTCAGCCGGGTGACCGTGGCCTTGGACAGGCCGGTGCGTTCCGCCAGGTCGCTGTTGCCCAGCAGTTCCGAGCCGGGCCTGAACGCACGCAGTATTTCGACGCCTCTTTCCAGGGAGCGGTTGCTCGGGGACTGTCCCGGCTTGTCATGGAGGATGGGGGATCGCCTGTTCGTCATGCTGCTGCCGCTGGTGGGAGGACGCGCTTGCCCCGGTGTCGAAAGCTGTGTTCTTCCTGCCCGGGTACGGGCGCCTGATGGAAGCCAAGTATTCCACCGAATGCAAGGGAAATGCAGCCGCAGGCTCTGGCGCGCCCGCTTTGGAGTTTCACTGGTTGGAATATGGGGGGTCACAAGCGCGGTGCGTTTCCCTAAGCTTTCACAAGCCAGTCGCCAGCGTCATCGCAACGCTGGCGCAGTGACCGGACCTCTGTCCATAGAACCAGGAGACACACCATGCCCAGTTTCGCCGCCCGCCGTTGTGCAAGGGCCATTGCGTTCATTGCCGTGCTCGCGACTGTCTGCAGCGCAGCATCTGCAGCCTTCCCGGAAAAGCCCGTGCGCCTCGTCGTGCCCTTTGCGCCAGGCGGTGGAACGGACCTGATCGCCCGCACGCTGGGGGCCGAGATGGCCAAGGACCTGGGCCAGCCCGTCATCGTGGACAACAAGCCCGGTGCCGGCACGATCATCGGCACCGACAACGTTGCCAAGAGTGCGCCGGACGGATATTCCTTGGTCGTGGCTTCGTTCGCGCACGCCGTCAATCCGGCGTTGCAGGCCAAGCTGCCGTACGGGAGCAACAAAGCCTTTGCCCCGGTGATCCTGATCGGCCGCGGCCCCAACGTGCTGGTGGTGCCCGCCGCCAGTCCGTACAAGACGGTGGCGGACGTGATGGCCGCCGCCAAGGCCAGTCCCGACAAGCTGACCTATGCCTCGCAGGGCGCCGGGACTTCGGCGCATCTGGCGGGTGAGCTGTTCGCCAACCTTGCCAAGGTCAGGCTCACCCATGTGCCCTACCGCGGCGCAGGCCCGGCGCTCACCGATCTCATGGGCGGGCAGGTGGACATGATGTTTGCCACGGCGGCGGCGGTATCCACCTTCATCGACAACGGCAAGCTGCGCGTGCTGGGGGTCACCACGGCCGAGCCGTCTGCGGCATTCAAGAACGTGCCACCCATCGCCGTCACCGTCCCGGGCTACCGCGTCGAGAGCTGGTACGGCCTGTACGCGCCGGCCGCCACGCCCGCTGCCGTGATCGATCGCCTGAACGCCGCGGCCCGCAAGGCGGCCCGCTCGCCGGAGTTCGTTCGCAAGTTGGAGCACGAGGGCCTGATGGTCAATGCCGGACCTGCGGCGGAACTGGACACCTATGTGCAGGCCGAGGAAAAGCGCTGGGCGCAGATCGTCAAGCAAAACAACATCCATCCCGATTGATCGCACTGGCTGCGATCGCTTTCAGAGCACGCCATGAACTACGAACTGATCCAACTGAATGTCGCCGACGCGGTGGCGACCCTGACCCTGAACCGCCCCGACAAGCGCAACGCCATGAGTGACGACATGCGCACCGAGTTCATCGATGCCCTGGAGCGCGTGGCGGCAGACAAGGCCATCAAGGCCCTGGTGCTGACAGGCGCGGGCAAGGGATTTTGCGCAGGCGGGGACATTGCCGGAATGCAAAGGCGCATGAATGCTCCCGCGGGCGAGGTGGGCTTCAACGGCTGGCAACGCCAGCAGCGCGTGCACCATGTCCAGGCCCTGCTGCACACCATGCCCAAGCCCGTGATCGCCGCCGTCAACGGCGCGGCTTCGGGCCTGGGGGCAGACACGGCGCTGGCCTGCGACTTCGTGATCGCCAGCGAATGGGCCAGCTTCGCGTGGAGCTATGTGCTGCGCGGCATCATCCCGGACGGCGGCGGCATGTATTTCCTGCCGCGCCGTGTGGGCCTGGCCAAGGCCAAGGAGCTGATCTTCACCGGCCGCCAGGTCAAGCTGCCGGAAGCCCTGGCCCTGGGCATCGTGGACCGCCAGGCCAGTGCCGAGACCTTGGTGGCAGACGCCCAGGCCTGGGCGCGCGAGCTGTCCTCGGCTTCTTCCACCGCGCTGGCATTGACCAAGACCATCCTGAACCAGAGCTTCGAGCTGTCTTCGCACGATGTCTTCGCCCAGGGCAGCCAGGCCCAGGGCATCTGCTACACCAGCAGTGAACACCGCGCATCGGTGGAGGCCTTCCTGGCCAAGACGGCCGGCAAGGAGTGATGCCATGAGCGAAGCCATTGCCAAGCTGCTGTCGCCGCGCAGTGTCGCCGTCATAGGCGCCTCTGCCGACCTGAAGAAAACCACGGGCCGCCCGGTGGCCTACCTGCAAAAGCACGGGTTTGCCGGCCGCATTCTTCCCGTCAATCCGCGCGTGGAGCGCATCGGCGATCTGGCCTGCTATCCCGATGTGGCCTCGTTGCCTGAAGTGCCTGATGTGGCCGTGGTGCTGCTTGGCGCCGAGCGTGCGCACCAGGCCGTCAGGGAGCTGTCGGCGCTGGGCTGCGCGGCAGCCATCGTGCTGGCCAGCGGCTACACGGAAACGGGCGAGGACGGGGCGCACCGCCAGCGGCAGCTGATCGAGGCGGCCGGCAGCATGCGCCTGCTGGGGCCCAACACCATCGGGCTGGTCAACCTGACCGACCGGATCGTGCTGTCGCCCTCGGGCGCACTGGAGATGGACGAGTTCCCCGTCGGAGGCATCGGCGTCGTCTCGCAAAGCGGCGGCATCCTGGGCTCGCTGCTGTCGCGCGCCGCCGCGCGTGGCATCGGCCTGTCCAAGCTCATCTCCACCAGCAACGAAGTCGATCTGGAACTGGCCGACTTCATAGACCACCTGGCCGATGACCCGGCCACCAAGGTGATCGCGCTGTATGTGGAGACGGTGCGCCATCCCGCCAGGTTCCGTGCCGCCTGCCTGAAGGCCGCGCGTGCCGGCAAGCCCGTGGTGGCCTTCAAGATCGGCCGCTCCGAGGCCGGCGCCAAGGCCGCCGTATCGCACACGGGCGCCATGGCCGGTGCGGATCGCATGTACGACGCGCTGTTCCGGCAGGTCGGCGTGATCCGTGCGCACAGCTTTGCCGACCTGCTGGACGTGCCCGCTGCGCTGGCCACGGGCCGCAGGCTGCGCGGCAGGCGCATCGCCATCCTGACGTCCACCGGCGGTGCGGGCACCCTGGTATCGGACGATCTGGGCGTGGCCGGATTCGACACGCCGGCCCCTGACCAGGCGACGGCTGACGCACTGCGTGCGCTGCAGACCGGCAGCGAGGCCGTGCTGGACCGCAACCCCATCGACGTGACCCTGGCGGGCCTGCGTCCCGACCTGCTGCGCGGCGCCATCCATGCCTTGCTGGCAAGCCCGAGCTACGACGCGCTGGTGATCATCGTCGGCTCCTCCAGCTTGGCCATGCCCGAGCTGCTGGCCGGTGCCATCCAGGAGTGCCTCCCCCACTCCGACAAGCCGGTGCTGGCCTACGTCAGCCCGCATGCGCCGGAGATCGGCGCGCTGCTCACGCAACGCGGCGTGCCGGCCTTCGCTGCGGCGGAAAGCTGCACGGCCGCGCTGGCGGGCATGCTGCGCGTCAACGGCTTCCAGGGTGCGCCTTCCGAGCCGGTCGTCGGCAAGGACACCCTGCAGGAACTGGACCTGCCCGTTGGCTGCCTCGATGAAGCGCAGGCCAAGGCCGTTTTCCGCCGTTTCGGCGTGCCGTGCGCGGCCGAGCGCGTGGTGCGCACCGCCGAAGAGGCCGAAGCCGCCGCGCGCGAACTGGGCGGCCGGGTGGTGCTCAAGATCCTTTCGTCCCGGATCACGCACAAGAGCGATGTCGGCGGTGTCGCCGTCGGCCTGACGGCGGAAACCATAGGTGCCCGGTTGGGCGCGATGGTGGACGACGTGCAGGCCAGGGCGGGCGTGCGCCCGGACCGGTTCCTGGTGCAGCAGATGGTGGCCGGCGGCATCGAGCTGATTCTTGGCCTGCACAAGGATGCGCTGGGTACTGCCGTGATGCTGGGCATGGGAGGCGTGACGGCCGAGCTGTTCCAGGACACCACGCTGCGGTTGCTGCCGGACGACGGCTCTCAGCTGGGGGTGCTGAGCCTGTCTGACGCGCTGGAGATGGCCAGGGAGCTCAAGACCTGGCCGCTGCTGGACGGCTTTCGCGGCCGCCCCAAGGCGGATGTCGATGCCTTGGCCGATGCCATCGTCGCGTTCTCTGCAATGGCCGCCCAGCTGGGCGACCGCGTGATCGAGGCGGAGATCAACCCGGTGTTCGTGCTGCCGCAGGGCCAGGGCGTGTGCGCTGCGGATGGTGTGCTGGTTCTGGCCTGAGGGTGCCAGGTACTGCACATTTCTTCCAGAAAAAGACGGCCTCATTGAGGGCCAATCCAAGGAAACCACACATGCATGCGACCGAAGTGTTCGGGCAGTTTGCCGCTCAATACCACCGTACCGAGCTTCCCGAAACCGTCATCCACCATGCCAAGCGTGCCGTGATCGACTGGTATGCCGCTTTGTTCCCGGGGCTGGGCGCGGCCCCTCTTGCACAGTTGGAGCAGGTGCTTGCCGAGGACCTGGACCGCGGCTCCTGCCGGCTTGGAAACGGCCGCATGGCCACGGCGCGGGCGGCGACACTGTTCAACGGTTCGGCGGCCCATGCCGCCGAGGTGGACGACAGCTTCCGCGATGCCATGTACCACCCCGGGGCCGCAACCATTGCGGCGGCGTTGGCGGCAAGCCAGCAGGCAGGGGCCAGTGGCCTGGACTTCCTGCGTGCCGTGGTGCTGGGCTATGAGGTCTCCACCCGCATCGGCGTGACCCTGGGCCGGGCCCACTACCGCTTCTGGCACAACACCGGCACCGTGGGCGTCTTCGGGGCAGCGGCGGCCGCAGGGTATGCGCTGCGGCTGGATGCAGGACAATTCGCCCATGCACTGGCCACGGCGGCCACCTTCTCTGCGGGTTTGCAGCAGGCATTTCGCATGGATTCGATGTCCAAGCCCCTGCATGCCGGTCGCGCAGCGGAGGCCGGCCTGCTGGCCGCGCAGCTTGCGCACCAGGGGGTGACGGGATCGCTGGACGTGCTGGATGGAGAGCTGGGCCTGGGCCGCGCAGTCAGCGACGGACCCGACTGGTCAGACATCGGTGCGACGCTGGGCAGGGACTTCCACATCACCCGGCTCACCTTCAAGAACCACGTCGGCTGCGGCCATACCTTTGCGGCCATCGACGCCGCACTGGCCTTGCGCAGCCAGCATGCCCTGCGGGCGGACGACATCTGCAGCGTGGCCGTGGCCACCTATGGCCCGGCCCTGGATATTGCCTGCTACACCGATCCTGCGACGGAAAACGAAGCCCGCTTCAGTCTTCGTTTCGTGGTGGCCACGGCCCTGGTCCATGGCAGCGTGCGGCTTTCGGCGTACACCCCGGAGCGCCTGGCCGATCCCGCCGTTCGCGCGATGCTCGAGCGCGTCCAGGTTGCGGTGGACCCGCAGATCGACCGGGCCTTCCCTGGCAAGAGATCGGCGCGCGTGGAAATCGTCACCTGGGATGGCCGCCGCCATGGCTGGTTCCAGCCGGACCGCAAGGGCGATCCCGAGCTGCCTTTGTCGGATGGGGCGCTGGAGGACAAGTTCATCGAGCTTGCCGCGCCCGTTGCCGGCGAGGGACGTGCCCGGCAGCTGCTTTCCAACATCTGGGAGCTTGAACGGGCGGGCTGCCTTGCAGGCCTCGCAGCCTGACAAGGCTGCATTGCTTGTGGATTGCAGCCTGGCCTTCAGCAGGCCTGTGACAGCTGCTCCAGGATCGCCGGGTTCTCCAGGGTGGAGGTGTCCTGCACGATGGGCTCGCCGCGTGCAATGCTGCGCAGCAATCGCCGCATGATCTTGCCGCTGCGGGTCTTGGGCAGGTTGTCGCCGAACCGGATGTCCCTGGGCTTGGCGATCGGCCCGATCTCCTTGGCCACCCACTCCCGCAGCAGCCTGGCGATGTCTGCCGCCTCGGCGCCGCTGGGCCGCGAACGCTTGAGGACGACGAAGGCGCATATGGCCTCTCCCGTCGTGTCATCGGGCCGCCCCACGACGGCGGCCTCCGCCACCAGGTCGGTCATGGCCACCAGGGCGGACTCGATCTCCATCGTGCCCATGCGGTGGCCGCTGACGTTGAGCACATCGTCGATGCGGCCGGTGATGGTGAAGTAGCCGGTGCGCGCATCGCGGACCGCGCCGTCTCCCGCCAGGTAGTAGCGGCCCTTGAATTCTTCGGGAAAGTAGCTGGCGACAAACCGCTCGGGATGGCCCCAGATGTTCCTGATCATGGAGGGCCAGGGGCGCTTGATCACCAGGATGCCGCTGTCGCCCCAGGGCAGCTCGTTGCCGGCCTCGTCCACCACGGCGGCGGCAATGCCCGGGAAGGCCAGCGTGCAGGAGCCGGGCACCAGGTCCGTGGCTCCGGGCAGCGGCGTGATCATGTGCCCGCCCGTCTCCGTCTGCCAGAACGTATCGACGATGGGGCAGCGGCCCCCGCCCACCTGCTCGTGGTACCAGTGCCAGGCAGCGGGATTGATCGGCTCGCCCACGGACCCCAGGATGCGCAGGCTGCCCAGGTCGTAGCGCGCGGGATGGACCTGCGCATCGGCGTCGGCGGCCTTGATCAGCGAGCGAATGGCCGTGGGCGCCGTGTAGAAGACCGTCACCCCATGGGCCTCGATCATTTTCCAGAAGCGTCCCGCGTCCGGGTAGGTGGGCACGCCCTCGAACACCACCTGCGTGGCGCCCAGCGCCAGCGGGCCGTAGGCGATATAGGTATGGCCGGTCACCCATCCGATGTCCGCCGTACACCAGAAGACATCGGAGGGCTGCAGGTCGAAGGTCCAGGCGCAGGTCACGGCGGCATGCAGCAGATAGCCTCCCGTGGCGTGCTGGACGCCCTTGGGGGTTCCGGTGGAGCCCGAGGTGTAGAGCAGGAACAGCGGATGCTCGGCCTGCACCCATTCAGGTTCGCAGACATCGCTCTGGGCTGCGGTGATTTCTTCAAGCCACAGGTCCCGGGGCTGGTGCATGGCGATGGCGCCGCCCGTGCGCCGTGCCACCAGCACGTGGCGGACCTGCTCGCAGCCGGGCTGGGCCAGGGCCTCGTCCACGATGCTCTTGAGGGGCAATTGCCGTCCTCCCCGCACTTGCTGGTCTGCCGTGATGACGGCGCAGGCCCCCGTGTCCGCGATGCGGTCGCGCAGCGCCGTGGCGGAGAAGCCTCCGAACACCACGCAGTGAATGGCGCCTATGCGTGCACAGGCGTGCATGGCGGCCACGCCGTCAATCGACATGGCCATGTAGATGACGACGCGGTCGCCCTTGCCGACGCCCAGGCTGCGCAGGGCGTTGGCCAGGCGATTGACCCGCACAAGAAGCTGCGCATAGGTCACCTGCGTCACGGCGCCGTCATCGGCTTCGAAAATGAGGGCCGTGCGCTCGCCCAACCCCCGCTGGATGTTGCGCTCCAGGCAGTTCCAGCTGGCGTTGAGCGTGCCGTCATTGAACCATTCGTAGAACGGGGCGCGGCTTTCATCGAGCACGCGCGTGAACGGGCGCTTCCACGCGACGAACTCGCGTGCGAGCCGGCCCCAGAACGCCTGGGGGTCGGCGTCCGCCTCCGCGACGAGCCGGTCATAGGCGGCGCGCCCGCTCACGCGCGCATTGCGGGCCAGCTCTGCAGATGGGGGATAGGACGGTGCAAGGGACGGTGCAAGGTCTTGGCTCATGGTGGTTGTCTCCTGGGTCTAGAAATCAAGGGGCACGAAGCCGGTGCAAAAAGCTCAGGCGCAAAGGCTGCGGCGCAAGGCTCCGGGGCTTCAGTCCCCGCAGTGCCTGCCTATCCAGCCTGCAATGGCCGCCGCGCTGCGGAAGTCGTCGCAGGAGCGGGCCGGAATGTCCGGATGGCGCTGGTTCCACAGGCGTGCCAGCGCCTGGCCGGGGCCGATTTCCAGAACGCACTGCACCTGGCGTGCGGCAATGCTGTCCATGCAGTCGTCCCAGTGCACCGTGCCCGCTATCTGCTCGGACAGGGCTGCACGGGCGCCTGCGGCGTCACGCACCCGCCGGGCCGTGTTGCTGAACAGCGCCACGGCGGGCGCGTGCACGGCCACCTGGCCCAGGTCCTGTGCGAAGGCCTGGGCGGCCTGGCGCATCCACGGGGTGTGGGAAGCCACCTGCACGCGCAGCCGGGTGGCATGCGCGCCCTGGCGGGCCGCCAGCGCCTGCGCCTGCTCCAGCGCCGCATGGGAGCCGCCCAGGATGAGGTTCTCGGGGCCGTTGCGTATGGCCACGGCCAGCCCGGTCGTCTCCAGCAGGGCGGCCATGCGTGCGGGCGGCAGGCCGCTGACGGCCAGCAGCCCGCCGCCGGGCATTTGCTGCGCGCAGCGGTCCATGGCCGCCGCGCGGCGCGTGGCCAGGGCAACGATGTCGCAGGCATCCAGCGCGCCCGCGGCACCGAATGCGGGCAGTTCCCCCACGCTGTAGCCCGCCACGGCCGAAGGCGCGGGCAGTTGCGGGGACAGCTGCATCCACGCGGCCATGGCCAGGCCCGCCAGCAGCGGCTGGGCCACGGCGTTGGACTCGGCCCACGGCGCATCGGCCAACCTGTCGCGCCAGTGCGAAACCTGCAGCTGTTCGCAGACTGCCTGTGTCCATGCATCGTCCGCCAGCCAGGGGAGCATGGCGGGATGCTGCGTACCCTGGCCCGAAAACAGCAGTGCAAAGCTCATGGCCGCTCGCAGACACGCAGCACCCAGCAGGCCGCCGCCAGGGTATCGGCCGCGCCGCCCGGCGAAAGGCGGCGCGCCACGAAATCGTCGCAAATGGCCTGCGCCCTGGACAGGCCTTCGGGATGCGCGCAGCCGCCCGCCTGGAGAAAGCGCCGCGCGGCATCCTGGCCATGGCGCAGCCCCTGCATGCCCGCGCGGTGGGCCAGGTTGCAGTCGTCCAGCACCGCCATGATGTGGAACAGGGCCTCCAGCCGCGCCAAGGGAGCGGGCAGCCCGCTGGCATGCGCTCTGGCCAGCGCCGGCACGGCGGTCTCGAACAGGATGGGGAAACCCAGGGCAGCCTCCTGCGAGGCGCCCCGCAGGCCGTGGCGGCGCGCGGCGATTCCGCCGGGCAGGGCGGAGGCCCGCAGGCTGCGCTGGTGCAGCGCCTCCCCCCAGTGGCGGCACAGGGCCTCGCGCAGCCATGCGGCGCCGGGAATGCGGGCCTGCTCGGCCAGCACCGCGCCGCCGGCCGCGCACAGCAGGCCCAGCATGAAGACGGCGCCACGGTGGGTGTTGATGCCGCCGGTGGCGGCCAGCATGCGCTGCTCCGCCTCGATGCCCAGGCGCTCCAGCACGGGAAACGATGCGCCCTGGCTGCCTGCCTGGGCCATTTTGGGGAAGTAGCTGCGCAGCGCGAACAGGCTGCGCATGAAGCTGTGGGCATCCATGTCGTCATGGCTGCCGCGGTCCACCAGGGTCACCAGGCCGGGCTTGGGTGTCAGCGACAGCTCGTCGTAGAGGGCCAGCGTGGCCGCGCGGCCGATATGCCCGGTCGATGGCAAGGCCCGGGCCGGGTGGAGAAGGGCAGGTTTCATGCAGGAACTCCAGGCGCCGCAGCCGACGCACACCATTCATGGTCTTCACGCAGTGCCACCCCGTGCAGGCCCTTGACCAGGACCGATCGCACCTTGCCTGCACGCCAGGCGGCCCATTCGCGCCAGGCCACGGCCCAGCCGCCGGGAAACACCAGCTCGGCATCCACGCGCGGGCCTTCCTGCGGCATGGCCTGCAGCAGGCTGGCCAGCCGATCGCCCTGTTCGGCGCCATCGACCGGCACCCAGAGGTCGATGTCCGAGCCGGGCCGCAGATAGGGCAGGCCCGTGATGCACTGCCACCCGTGGCTGCCGAAGACAAAGCCCGTCGCCCCGGCAGCGCGCAGGCACTGCTGCAAGGTGCCGTATGTGGCGAGGGGCGAGGCCGAGTACGAGATCGTGTGCGAGGCCATCAGCTCGTCCAGCGAGGGAAATTCGCGGGTGCCGATGGCCGCGCCGCGCGCCACATCGAAGCCCATGCGCCGCCGCTGCCAGCGCCCGGGCGCAGGCAGGCCCAGCGCCATCAGGCCGGCGGCGGCATGCTCGGCCGACTGCCGCGCGACCACCAGCGGCAGTGCATGGTCGCGCCAGTGCGTGAGGATCTCGCGCGCCTGCGCATCCCAAGGGCGTTCCAGCAGGTCCGCCCAGGCCTGCGGGCCCAGGTCCACCAGCTGGTGGCGGTGCAGGGTGTCCAGCATGCTGCGGCCTGCCTTCATCCAGCGGCCAGAACGCGCTGCACCACCTCGGCGGCCAGCTTGCGGCCGCCGCGCTCGGCGCCGTCCAGTGCGCGCATGTCCTCGCGCGGGCTGTGGGCCAGGGCGTCGCGCAGCGCCGCCTGCAGATCGCCTTGCCACAGGCCGCGCACGCCGCCCATGGCCACGTAGTTGCCCACGCCGGGCGCGAACACCGGGTTGGACTCGGACAGGGCATTGAGCAGGGACTCGGGCAGCTTGGTGATGCGCGACATGGCGGGGATGCGCATCACGCGGATCTCGGCCTCGGGCAGGGCGTAGCAGGCATCGGCGATCAGGCCCGAGGTGATGAAGCCGCCCGACAGCGCCTGGTCATAGACCAGGCCGATGACGCGGTGGCCCCGGCGCCGAGCCAGGTCGATGCAGGTGCCCAGGTGGGCCATGGCGCGGTTGATGCCCAGCAGCTCGTCATGGCGGCGCAGTTGCTGGCCCTGCGTGTCGATCAGCAGCACGATGGGGCGGCCAGGGTGCGCGCCGACCGTCTCCAGCACCACCCGGGCCTGGGCCAGGGCCAGCCGCACGCCGATGGGCGCGTGGCCCGTGGTGCCGACGATGGCGAGGGTCTGGCCATCGAACACGGCGTGGCCTTCGAGGAAATCGCCGTTGGCCTGAATCTGGTGGCCCGGGCCGAACAGGTGCTCGGCAAGTGTGTTCCATTGCATGGCGGCTACTCCTGTGAAATGCCCGTGGCGGGCGTCGTGCGCAAGGCACGCACGGCGGCGGCGTCCAGGTCGGGTACGCGCCAGGCGTCGGGCACGCCCAGGGCCTGCCACAGGCGCATGGCCTCGTCCTGCGGGCCGATGGCGCTGCCCGCCTTGAGGGCGTCCAGGGTGTCCAGCCGCGCGCGCAGCAGCGCATGCTCCTGCAGCATTCCTTCAAGGGTGACCGGGCGGGAGTGGTCCAGCGCGGCGATGGCGGCGGCGCGGAAGGCCTCGACATCGTCGGCCACCAGCGCATCGCAGTCGCCGCACAGCCAGCGGTGCTTGCCGCCGGTGGTGCGCCAGACCAGGGCGCGGTCGCGCGCATCGAATTCATCGACGCCGTGCGAGGCCTCGATCACCTCCGGTCCCGACATGGCCAGGCGGCCGATGTCGCTCATCACCACCTGGTCGGCGCAGCGTGCCACGATGCCCATGCCGCCGAAGCAGCCGTTGGCCCCGCCGATGAGGACCACCACAGGGATGCCCGAGGCGCGCACGTCCAGCAGGGCGCGCATGACCTCCGACACCGCGATCAGCCCGGCATTGGCCTCATGCAGCCGAACGCCGCCCGACTCGGCCAGCAGCAGCACGGCCGCGGGCCGCTCCAGCAGGGCGCGGCGCAGCAGGCCCACGAGCTTGGCGCCATGCACCTCGCCCACGCCGCCGCCCATGAATTCGCCCTCCTGCGCGGCCACGAACACCGTGCGCCCGCCCAGCAGGCCCCGGCCGATGGCCACGCCGTCGTCAAAGGCGCTGGGCACGCCCAGCTGTGCCAGATGCGGGCTGGTCAGCCGCTCGGAGGGCGGCAGCCATTCATGGAAGCTGGCGGCATCCAGCAGCTTCGCCAGGCGCTCGCGCGCCGTGCATTCCGCGTAGCTGATCATGGCTGGCCTCCCTGCAGTTCGGCCAGGGCCTGGTCCAGCCGCAGGCTGACCACGGCCGGCGTGGCCCCCATGTCGTTGATGGACACGCGCACGCCGCCCACGGGGTGGCGCTCGCGGAAATCCTCCACCACGGCCTGCCAGATGGCGCCGAAGCCGTGTGCCGAGGTCTGCACCTGCACTTCGCAGCCATCGCCGCCCGTGCTCTCCAGCATCACCTCCAGGTTGCCCGAGCCGACCACGCCGACCAGGACGGGGGCAAAGGCGCCGGCCGGCCGGCCGCCTGCGAAGCAATAGCTCAGGGACTCCAGCCCTGCGGGTATCTCGCTCATATCGTCTCTCCTACCAGTTCCTGAATCGGCGGGGAGGCTGGTACAGCCCGCCCGAGGCCTGGGCCAGATCGCGCATGCTGCGCGCGGCCAGCAGATTGCGCGTGGCCTGGCGCGGGTCGATGCCCAGGTCCTGCGGACGGCGGATCACCCCGCGATCGCGCAGGTTCTCCACCATGCGACGGTCGCGCGCCAGGCCCACGGCCGTGTAGCCGGCCACGCCGCGGATGGCCTGCTCGCGCTCTTCGTCGCTGCGGCACAGCAGCAGGTTGGCAATGCCTTCCTCCGTCAGGATGTGGGTCACATCCTCGCCGTAGATCATGATGGGCGGCAGGTCCATGCCGGCCTGCTCCTGCAGCGTCCAGGCATCGAGCCGCTCCACGAAGGCGGGCTGCATGTGCTCGCGGAAGGTCTCCACCATCTGCACCACCAGCTTTTGCCCGCGCGGCGTGCCTGCCGCGCCGCTGCGGCCCGCCCGCGCCTCGCGCCCGGCCTTGAGCCAGGCGGCGCTGGCGTGGCGCCGGCCGCGCGCGTCCGCGCCCATGTTGGGGGCGCCGCCGAAGCCGGCAATACGCCCCAGCGTCGCGGTGGAGCTGTTGCCGTCCAGGTCGATCTGCAGCGTCGAGCCGATGAACAGGTCGCAGGCATAGTGGCCCGCCGCCTGGCAGAAGGCGCGGTTGCTGCGCAGGCTGCCGTCGGCGCCGGTGAAGAACACGTCCGAGCGCGCCCGGATGTAGTCCTCCATGCCCAGCTCGGATCCGAACGAATGGATGGACTCCACCCAGCCGGCCTCGATGGCCGGTATCAGCGCCGGATGCGGGTTCAGCGCCCAGTGCCGCGCAATGCGGCCCTTCAGCCCCAGCGATTCGCCGTAGGTCGGCAGCAGCAGCTCGATGGCCGCCGTGTCGAAGCCGATGCCATGGTTCAGGCGCTGGACCTCGTACTCGGCGTAGATGCCCTTGATGGCCATCATGGCCATCAGCACCTGGATTTCGCTGATCTGGGCCGGGTCGCGCGTGAACAGCGGCTCGATGACGTTGGGCCGGGGCGCCTGCACGACGAAATGCACCCAGTCCGAGGGAATGTCCACGCGCGGCAGCGCCGTGGTGGTGCCATCCACCATCTCGTTGACCTGGGCGATGACGATGCCGCCCGAAAAGGCCGTGGCCTCGACGATGGCCGGCGTGTCCTCGGTGTTGGGGCCGGTGTACAGGTTGCCCTGGGCATCGGCCGCGTGGGCCGCCACCAGGGCCACCTTGGGCGTCAGGTCCACGAAGTAGCGCGCGAACAGCTCCAGGTAGGTGTGGATGGCCCCGATCTCCAGCTGCCGGGCCGAGACCAGCTTGGCCAGCCGCGCCCCTTGCGGGCCGGAGAAGCTGAAGTCCAGCCGCCGCGCGATGCCGTTTTCAAACACATCCAGGTGCTCCGGCAGCGCCAGCACCGACTGCACCATGTGCAGGTCGTGCACCTGCTGCGGATCGAGCTGGACCAGGGCGCGGGCCAGGAAGTCGGCCTGCTTCTGGTTGTTGCCTTCGAGGCAGACGCGGTCGCCGGGCGCCAGCACGGCGTGCAGCAGCTCGGTGATGGCGCCGGCATCGACGCGCTTGCCGGCCAGGCGCGGCCCGAGGGCGGCCCGGGCGCGCGCCAGCCTGGCGGCGCGCTCCCCGGCTTTGAGGTTCCAGGAGGGGTCAGTCATGGGATATCAGGGGTTGGCGTGACATGGAGGGGGCAGGGGGCGGGCGTTCCGGTCGAAGGGCCTGGCTAGAGGACCACGAACAGCAGCCACACGAGCAGCGGCGCCACCAGGGTGACAAGGCCGCCGTAGACCATCAGCTGGCGGAAGAAGCGGTCGCGGTCCACGCCCTTGGCATTGGCCAGGACGAGGGCGCCGTTGGTCGAGAAGGGGCTGACATCCACGATGGTCGAGGACACGGCCATGGCCGCGATGAAGCCGACGGCGCTCACATCGGAGCCACCCTGCAGGAAGGGCACGGCCAGCGGAATCAGCGAGCCCAGCACCGCCGTCGAGGAGGCGAAGGCCGACACCACGGCGCCCACGAAGCACAGCAGCAAGGCCGCCACCAGGGGCGAGGTCAGCTGCGCCACGCTGTGGCCTACGAAGTCGATGGTGCCCATCTTGTCCATCACGCCCACATAGGTGCTGACACCCACGATGAGCATGATCTCGGGCCAGGACACCTGGCCCAGCGCGCGTTTTTGCAGGTTGGGCGCCATCAGCGTCAGCACCAGGCCGATGGTGATGGAGACAAAGCCGATGTCCTGCTTGAAGAACAGGGTGAGGACCGCGAGCGCCAGCAGGCCGACCACGGTGGCCACCTGGTAGCTGCGCGATTGCGGGGCGGCGTCCTGTTCAGGGGCGGCGCGCATCAGCGAGTCGCTGGAGCGTGCAGCCGTGTTGCGCTCCTCGGACAGGGCCTCGCCTTCGGCGTCGCCATACACCTGGGCGCCGCCCTGGGCATGCGAGACGCGCGGCGTGGCGGGCACGCTGCCATCGGCATCGGCCTTCATGCGCATCAGCCGGGCGCCGCCCATCAGGAAGAACAGCAGCACGGCCACGGCCAGGTTGACCCCCATGCTGGCCAGCATGGTGGCCATCTCGTTGAGCGGCAGGCCCGCCTTGGCCACGATCTTGTTGGTGATGCCGCCGTAGATGCTGATGGGCGAGAAGCCGCCGCCCTGCGCGCCATGGATCACCAGCAGACCCATCATCAGCGGATTGATGCCGTACTTGGCGGCAAAGCCCAGGGCAATGGGCGCGATGATGGCCACGGCCGCAGGGCTGACGGCGCCCACCGCCGTCAGCAGGGCCGCAATGAAGAACATGATCCACGGTATGGCGGCAATGCGCCCGCGCACGGCGCGCACCGCCATGCGGACCAGCCAGTCGATGGTTCCGTTGTTCTGCGCCAGCGCGAACAGGTAGGTGATGCCCGCCAGCGTCAGAAACAGGTCGGCGGGAAAGCCGCCAATGATGGCCTTGGTCCCCATGCCGGCCACCAGGGTGCCGACCAGGAAGGCCCCGACAAAGGCCAGCAGGCCCATGTTGATGGGCAGTGCCGTCGCCAGGATGAACATGCCTATCAACGCGCCAATCGATATCCAATGGGAATTCATGCGATGTCTCCGGTTTTTTATGCGCCTGCAATACGTGTGCATGCTGGTATGCACGGTACGCGGCGGCCCGGAGCGCATCAATAAAGCGCGAGCGCCAACAATTACGCAGAGAGAAACAATGAAGGGTTAACCCGGCGAAGCGGGGCTGTCGCCCCCGGCATGCCGCCGGGTCAGCCGAGCTGCCCGTCCGCGAGGCGGCACACGCTGAGCAGGGCCAGCAGGTTGGGGTCGCGTTCGCGGGAGCGCAAAAAGGTCAGCACGATGGTCTGGCGCATCAGATACCTGGCCTGCAGCGGTATCAGCTGCACCTTCTGCGGCATCACGCCGCGCACCCGCCCGGGCAGCAGCGTGTAGCCGACGCCGCCGCTGACCAGGTTCATCAGCGAGAAGATGTCATCCGTCTTCATCACCACGTTGGGCGTGAAGCCGGCCACCCGGAAGGACTCGATGAAGCCGCCATAGGTCGCAAAGCCTTCGCCCAGGCTCACGAAGTTCTCGCGCGCCATGGCGCCCAGATCGACCTCGGCCAGATGCGCATAGGGCGAGCCCACGGGCGCGGCAAAGAAAATGTCGTCCTCGAACAGCAGCTGCGTCTGCATGTCGGCGGCGTTGTCCGGCATGGCCATCAGCGCCGCGTCCAGCGTTCCGTTGCGCAACCGCTCCAGCAGGCCGGCGTTCGAGCCCAGCACCAGTTCGGTCTGCAGATCGGGGCGGCGCAGCTTCAGCGCCATCACCAGCGCCGGCACGGTGCGGTTGGTCAGGGAGTACAGCGAGCCGATGCGGATGCGGTCCGCCGAGTAGCCTGCCACCTCGCGCGTGGCGCGTATGCCCTCGGACATGGTGGCCAGCACCTCCCTGGCGACATCGGCCAGGGTCTGCGCTGCCTCGGTGGGCTTGAGGTTGCGCCCCTCGTGCCGGAACAGGGCGCAGCGCATGCCCGCCTCCAGCGCATGCAGGGCGCGGTGCACGCTGACCGAGCTGGTCTCCAGCCGTTCCGCCGTCTTGGCGAGATTGCCTGTCTCCAGGAAGGCGAGCAGCACCTCCAGTCTGCGGAAGGTTATTTCGTCATCGATTCTCAGGCTCATGGCAACGTCACGCTCTCATCGTGGGGGACGGGCGGATTGTGGCGTTGATCGCGTTGCGTGCACAGACTCCGGTCTGTGCGGGGGCCGGGGCCCCGGTCGGCTCACGATGCGGATTGGCTGCGCTGGATGCTGCGGATGTCGAAGGCGCCGCCGGTCTGGGCCTGGTCGCTGGTGGTGACGGCCCGCTTGCCGAGCAGGGGGAAGACCAGCTCGGCAAAGCGGATGGATTCCTCCAGGTGCGGGTAGCCCGACAGCACGAAGCTGTCCGCGCCCAGCGCGGCGTACTCGCGCAGGCGCTCGGCCACGGTGGCCGCGTCGCCGACCAGGGCCGTGCCCGCGCCGCCGCGCACCAGGCCCACGCCGGCCCAGAGGTTGGGCGCCACCTCCAGCCGGTCGCGCCGCCCGCCGTGCAGCGCGGCCATGCGCGACTGGCCCACGGAGTCCATGCGCGCATAGCCGGCCTGGGCGCGGGCGATGTCCTCGTCGGTGAGCTTGCTGATCAGGCGCTCGGCATCGGCCCAGGCCTCCTCGTTGGTCTCGCGCACGATGACGTGCAGCCGCACGCCCAGGCGCACCTGGCGGCCCTGCTGCGCGGCGCGGCGGCGGATGTCGGCGAACTTTTCGGCCACGGCGGCGGGGGGCTCGCCCCAGGTGAGGTAGGCGTCAACCTGGCGCGCGGCCAGGTCGTGGGCGGCGTCCGAGGAGCCGCCGAAGTACAGCGGCGGATGCGGCTTTTGCACCGGGGGAAAGAAGTTGCGGCCCTGCTTGACCTTGAAGTATTTGCCGTCGAAATCCACGGCCTCGCCGGCCAGCAGGCGGCGCCAGATGGTCAGGAATTCATCGGCGTAGGCATAGCGTTCGTCGTGGGCCAGGAAGATGCCGTCGGCCTCCAGCTCGGTGGCATCGCCCCCTGGCACCACGTTGAGCAGCAGGCGCCCGCCCAGGGCCTGGTCCAGCGTGGCGGCCTGGCGTGCGCTGGAGACGGGCGCGCCCAGCGAGGTGCGCAGGGCCACCAGCAGCTTGATGCGCTGCGTGACGGGCACCAGGCTGGAGGCGACCACCCAGGGGTCCAGGCAGGAGCTGCCGGTGGGGATCAGCAGGCCGTCGTAGCCCAGCTCCTCGGCCGTGACGGCGATCTGGCGCATGTAGGCGTTGGTGGGGGCGCGGCCGAAGTCGGAGGTGCCGAGGTAGCGCGTGTCGCCCGAGGTGGGCAGGAACCAGAAGATGTCTGGCGATGCGTGGGGGTCTTGGCTCATGGGATCTCCGGGGACGATGGAAAAGACGGTGGCGCGGCCTCGCCCGGCACCTGGCCCAGGCGCTGCAGCCGCGCGCGCACCACGCTGCGGCTGATGCCCAGCTGGCGCGCGGTCTGCACCTGGTTGCCGCGGTTGCGCTGCCAGGCCTTGAGCAGCAGGGCGCCCAGCACGTGCTGCTCCAGGCCTTCGGCATGCACGTCGCACAGGCTGTCCAGCGCTTCGCCCAGGGCCAGTTCGGCGGCGGCGGCCTGGGCGCCGTGTTCGGCCTCGCGTGTGGGGACGGGATCGGGCTCGCCCTGGCTGCTGGCGATATGCAGGTCGCCCGCGCCGATGTGCATGCCCTGGGTCAGCAGCAGGCTGCGGTGGATGACGTTCTCCAGCTCGCGGCTGTTGCCGGGCCAGTCGTGTTCCAGCAGCTTGCGCTGCGCGTCCTGGCTGAGTGCCATGGGCGCGTAGCGCATGCGCTGGCAGTAGCTCGCGATGAAGTGGCGCGCCAGCGGCAGGATGTCGGCCGGGCGCTGGCGCAGCGGCAGCACGGTGAGGGTGACGACATCGAGCAGGTAGTACAGGTCTTCGCGAAAGCGCCGCGCCGCCACCTTGGTGTGCAGCGGCGCGCTGCTGGCCGCGAGCACGCGCACATCGGCCGGCGTGCGCTGGCTGGCACCGATGCGGGTGACCGCCTTGCCCTGCAGCACGCGCACCAGCTTGCTCTGGATGTGCAGGGGCAGGTCGTCGATCTCGTCCAGCAGCAGGGTGCCGCCGTGGGCGTCCTCGAAGCGGCCGGGCAGGTTGCCGAAGGCACCCGTCAGCGCACCGCTTTCGTGGCCGAAGAGCTCGGCGTTGATCAGGGCCTCGGACAGCGCGCCGCAGTTGACGGCGACAAAGGGGCCGTGGCGGCGCGGGCTCAGGCGGTGGATGTGGCGGGCCACCATTTCCTTGTCGGCGCCGCTGTCGCCCAGGATGAGGACGCCGGCCTCGCTGGCGGCCACCTGTCCCATGGTCTTGAGCAGGGCCTGCGAGGCCGGGTCTTGCAGTATCCACGGCGCGGGCGTGGCGCCGTCATCGTGCGCGGCAGAGGCTGCGGGCGCATGCACGGTTGCAGGTACGGGCGCAGGTGTTGCCGAGGACTTGCCGGGCGGCCAGGTGGGCAGACGGGTGTTCATGGCGCGGCGTCACGAGTAGAAGCTGGGCTGCGGATGGGTTCCGTTGAGTACCCAGTCGCCCAGCTCCTGCAGCTTGTAGTGCAGCGGGTCGTGCAGCGTCTGCGTGCGCAGGTTGCGCCAGAAGCGGTCAAAGCGCAGCGCCGCGTGCGTGGCGCGCGCGCCCGTGGCCTCGAAGATGCGGCTGGACAGGTCCAGCCCCGAGCGCGTGGTGGCAATCTTGGCGGCCGTCACGGCCACGGCGACTTCGCCGCGCTCGTGGGCGGTCAGCGCCGGGCCACGGCGCCAGGCGGCGTCAAAGCGCTGCGCGGCCTGCAGGGTCAGCAGGCGCGCGCCTTCCAGCGCGGCCCACAGCTCGCCATACAGCGCCTGGATGTGGGGGTCTGCGCCGGCCGCATCGGCAGGGGACTTGAACCAGGGCCGCGCCTCGTTCAGCGTGTAGCCGCGCGCCAGCTCCAGCGCGCCCTGGGCAATGCCCAGGAACAGATGGGCCAGGATGAGCTGTGCCAGCAGCGGGCGCAGCGCGGCATGCGGCGTGGACAGCGGCCCGGGATCCAGCAGCAGCTCGGCCGCCTCCACGCGCACGCGCTCGAACAGGGCCGAGCCGCTGTCGGTCTGGCGCTGGCCCATGTTGTCCCAGTCGCGCAGCAAGGTGATGCCCGTGCGCTCCGTGGGCACCACGCCGATCAGCAACTGGCCGCTGTCGGCATCGATGGCCGAGGCCACCAGCATCTGCGAGTCCAGTGCGCCCGAGGTGAAGCTTTTCTTGCCCGAAAACTCCCAGTGGCCGGGCTGGCGCGTGGCCGTGGTGCGGCGGTCCAGCGGATTCAGCGTATTGCCCCAGAACCAGCGGTGGCGTGCCGTCTGCAGCAGCCAGGGCCGCCACTGGGCGGGCTGGCCGAACAGTTGCACGGTGGCCAGGTGCAGGTGCTGGAAGCCGTAGACATGGGCCAGCGAGCCGTCTGCCGTGGCCAGGATGCGCACCGTCTCCAGCGTCTGCACCCAGTCCGCGCCCAGGCCGCCCAGCTCGCGCGGAATGCTCAGTGCCAGCAGGCCGCTGGCGCGCAGCGCATCGCGCTCGGCCTTGGGCGTGCCGCCTGCGGCATCGCGCAGGGCCGCTGTGGCGGCAAGGCGCTGCGCCAGATCCTGCGCAGTGGCTATCGGGTCCGCAGGGACGGCCTGTGCCTGGCTCACGCGGGCTGCCCGGCCAGGGCCAGGTCGGCGGCTTCGGGAACAGGCGGCTGTGCCTCGGCCTGGATTTGGGCCTGCACCAGCTGCTGCAGCGCACCGCGCAGCACCGGGGCCGACAGCTGCACGGTCAGCTCGATGCGCTGGCGCAGCGATTCGCTGTGGACCTGGCCGTCCTGGATGTCCTCGGGCGTGGAGTACACGCCAATGGGCAGGGTGAGGGCCGAGAAAAAGCCGAACAGCGGGCGCAGCTGGTGGTCCAGGATGAGGGCGTGGCGCGGGCTGCCGCCGGTGGCGGCCAGCAGCACGGGCGTGCCCTGCAGCGCGTCCAGGTCGATGAGGTCGAACAGGTGCTTGAGCAGGCCCGGCAGGCTGGCGCGGAAGACCGGCGCGCCGACGATGAGGAAGTCGGCCTGCTCGATGGCTTCGATGGCCTGCAGCGTGGCCGGCGGCAGGTCGTTCTTGGACAGGGCCGCGCCCAGATGGGGCTGCAGGTCCAGCAGGTCGATGACCTGTGCCTGCAGCGGCAGCTCCTGGCCCAGGCGGGCATGCAGGGCGTCCAGCAGGACACGGGTACGGGAGGGGCGGCTCAGGCTGCCATTGACGATGACAGTCTTCAGCGATCGGCTCATGGAAACTCCTTGGCGTGGGTTCCAGGAGGCAGCGCGGCATGCGGTTTGCGAAGACTGCCAGCCCGGATGAGGTGGGATGGATGCCTTCATTACAGGGCCGAACGCCGGTATGGCGAAAGAAACTTAACGCATTTGCTTATCGGTTTGGGTGCCTTGGCAAGTGCTTGTTTCTGAAGGGGATTTTGTGGCGCATGGCATGTGCTAATGCGTTCTGGCGATATGGGCACGGCCGCTGCGCCCGTCCCTGCGCAGCGCGGCCGCGCAAGGGCCTTCAGCCCGCCACTGCCGCCACACCCGTCACGCCCACGTGCCAGTAGTAGATGGGGTCGGCGCCGTTGAGCAGGATGTCGCCCGCCGAGCGGGCCTTGTACAGCACGGGGTTGTGCGAGGCCAGGGTGCGCGCATTGCGCCAGTGGCGGTCCAGTGCCAGGTCTTCGGACAGGGCGCTGGAGCCGCCCACCTCGAACAGCCGCGCGGCCGCCTGCAGCACGGGATCGACCACGGCCACCTGGGCCTGGGCCGTGCGCAGCTCCAGAGCATGCAGTTGCTGCAGCGGCACCTCGCGCCCGGCCTCGCGCTCGCGCGCGATGCGGCCCAGCTCGGCGGCCACGTCGGCCACGGCCAGGCCCGCGATGTAGGCCGTGCCGGCCAGCTGGCCGACGATGTGCTGCACCAGCGGATCGTCCTTGGGCAGGGTGGCGCTGCCGTGGCTGAACACGCGGCGGCGCGCCTGCACATAGGCGATGGCATCGCGCTGCAAGGCCCGGGCAATGCCGGCCAGGGTGGCCAGGTGGGCCAGCTGGAAATAAGCCACCAGGGGCGTGGGCTGGGCGCGCGGGAAGCGGATCACGGCGTCGTCGGGCACGCGCACCTGGCTGAGCACGGTGGTGCCCGAGCCGGTCAGGCGCTGGCCAAAGCCGCGCCAGTCATCGAAGCGCTGCACGCCGGCCTCCGAGGTGGGCACGACGGCGTGCACGGTCTGGTCTTCCTTGCCCGGCTCCACCGCGCGCGCCACCACGGTCACCCAGTCGGCATACAGCGTGCCCGTGCTGTAGAACTTGCGCCCGTCCAGCCGCCACCAGCCGGGCTGCGCATCGGGCACCAGGGTGGTCTGCAGCGTGCCCAGGGTGCCCGTGCCCACCTCGGTGGTGGCATTGCCGAACACGGCGCCGCGCGCGGCCAGCGGCAGCCAGCGGGCCTGGGTGGCGGCATCGCGGTCGATGAGCACGCGGTCCAGAAAGCCGAAGTGCGGGCGCAGGATCTGGGCGACGTTGGAGTCGGCCTCGGCCAGTTCGGTCCACAGCGCGAACAGCTGCTCCACGCTGGCGCCGGCCCCGCCAAGGCGGCGCGGCACGCGCAGCGCGGTGAAGCCGCTGTCACGCAGCCAGGCGATGGGTTCATGGGCCAGGCTGCGCGTGCGTTCGCGCTCGGCCGCACCCTGGGCGATGCGGTCGAACACAGGGCGAAAGCGTGCTTGCAGGGATGGCAGCGAGGGCGCGTCGGGATCGGCCGGGCCGTCTGTGGTTGGGCCGGGCGCCGCGTAGGCCGCAGGCTCGGTGGCGCAGGGGAGGGTGGTGGTCATGGCTTTGCAAATTCAAAGGCCCGCCAACCCGGCCTGCCTGCAAGGCAGGGCCGGGCAACGGGCCGGTAGGGGGAGGATGGCGAAGGCCTGCAACGCCTTCAACGCCGCCAGCGCGCGGCGGCGTGGCTGGCGGGCAGGCGGTCGCCCTGGCCGAACAGGCGCTGGCGCAGCGTGGCGTCCTCGCCGTAGCTGGTGCGGTAGCGGCCCCGGTTCTGCAGCTCGGGCACGACCAGGCGGGCGAAGTCTTCCCAGGTCTCGGGCGCGACGATGCGCGTCAGGTTGAAACCGTCGATTTCGCCCACGTCGATCCAGCGCTCCAGCTCGTCGGCCACCTGGGACGGGTCGCCCACGATGGTGGCGTAGCGGCTGCCCAGCGTGAACTGCTCCAGCAGCTTGCGCCGCGTGGTCCAGCCCTGCTTCTGCGCGGCCTGGGCCGCCGACTGGATGGCGTTGGTGTTGCCGAAGGAGATGGGGTCGTCCAGCCCGTACTGCGCAAAGTCCACGCCGGTGCTGGCGGCAAAGTGGGCCAGCCCGCTTTCCGCGCTGGCGTGGGCCAGGTAGTCGGCATATTTCTCGCGCGCCTCTGCCTCGGTGCGGCCGGGCACCACGGCCACGCCGGCGTAGATCTTGATGTCCTCGGGACGCCGGCCCGCGTCCACGGCGGCCTGGCGCAGCTGGCGCGAGGCCTCGCGCGCGGCCTCGGGCGTGCGCGCGCCGATGAAGATGCCCTCGGCATGCCGGCCCGCAAAGCGCAGCCCGCGCGGCGAGGTGCCGGCCTGGAACAGCACGGGCGTGCGCTGGGGCGAAGGCGCGCTCATGTGGATGGCGTTGGCGCGGTAGAACGGCCCCTCGTGCACCACCGGGTGTACCTTGCCGGGCAGGGCGTGGATGCGCCGCGCCTTGTCGGCGATCACGGCACCCTCTTCCCAGCTGCCTTCCCAGAGCTTGTAGGAAAGCTCCAGGAAGTCGTCGGCGCGGTCGTAGCGGCTGTCGTGCTCGGCCAGGCCGTCCTGGCCCAGTCCGCGCGCGCCGCTGTCCACATAGCCGGTGACGATGTTCCAGCCGATGCGGCCATTGGTCAGCTGGTCCAGCGTGGTCACGTCGCGCGCGAAGGTATAGGGCTGGTGCGCGCCCACGGTGGCCGTGAGGCCGAAACCGATGTGCCGCGTCACCGCCGCCATGGCCGAGACCAGCAGCCAGGGGTTGTTGACGGGCAGCTGTATGCCTTCGCGCAGGGTCAGGTCCACGCCGCCCTGGTAGACGTCGTAGTAGCCGACCACGTCGGCGATGAAGATGCCGTCGAACAGGCCTTCCTCCAGCACCCTGGCGATGTGGGTCCAGTAGGCCAGCGTGCCGTACTCGGTGGAGCGGTCGCGCGGATGGGTCCACAGGCCGTGGTGTATGTGGCCCACGCAGTTCATGTTGAAGGCGTTGACGTGGATGTGGCGCTTGGCTTGCGTCATGGGGCGGGTCCTGCAGTCCGTTGCGTCAGTTCTTCAACCAGGCCAGGCGGTAGAGCTTCTGGTCGTTCAGGTAGAAGGCGTGGATGGTCTTGCGCACCACGTCGGAGTTTTTGTAGATGTCCAGGAAGCGGGCGATGCGCGGGTCGGCCGCGCGGTCGCTGCGGGCCACGAACTGGATGGCCCAGGAGTCGTCCTCGTAGCTGGTGTAGGCCAGGCCCTTGCTGGCATCGAAGGCCTTGGAGGCGATGATGAAATACGGAAAGCCCTGGGCCAGGTCCACGTCGGGCGTGGTGCGCGCCAGCTGCGGGCCCTCGATCTCCACGAACTGCAGCTTCCTGGGGTTGGAGACGATGTCCGCCTGGGTGCCCAGCAGCCCGGTGTCGGGGCGCAGCGTGATCAGGCCCGCGTGCTGCAGCAGGCGCAGGCCGCGGCCCACGTTGACGGGGTCGCTGGCAATGGCCACCTTGGCGCCCGTGGGCAGGTCGGCCAGGGATTTGTGGCGCGTGGAGTACAGGCCCAGATAGGACAGGATGCCCGCCTGCACGCTGGTGAACTTGAAGCCCTTGCTGCGCGCTGCATTGGCCAGGTAGTTGCTGTTCTGGTAGTAGTTGAGGTCGATGTCGCCCGCGTCCAGCGCCACGTTGGGCGTGGCCCAGTCGGTGAATTCCACCACCTGCACGTCCAGGCCCTGCTTCTTGGCTTCCTTGGCGGCGGCTTCCACCGAGTCCGCGAAGATGCCCGGCACCACGCCGATCTTCAGGGGCGCGGCCAGGGCGCTGCCCGCGAGCAGGGCAGCGCCCAGGAAGGCGGCCAGCCGGGGCCAGAGGGTGGGGGAGGTCGTTGTCATCATTGCATTCCTGTGTCGTTGATAAAGGTCAGAGCGCGCCATGGCGCGGCGGGCGTATGCCGTTGAGCACGTAGTTGCCCACGGCGTGGTATTTCCAGCGCACGGGGTCGTGCAGGGTGTGGGTGCGCGCGTTGCGCCAGAAGCGGTCCAGGCCCTGTCCCGCCAGGGTGGAGGCCGTGCCCGCCAGCTCGAACAGCTTGCTGCCCGCCAGCAGGCTGGCGCTGGTGCTCAGCGCCTTGGCCTGGGCCACGGCCACCGAGGCGGCGGCCACGCTGTCGTCCGTGGGCGCGCGCTGCGCGGCGTCCACGGCCAGGGCCGCGCGGGCCACGAGGGCATCGGCGGCGCGCAGGCGCACGTGGACATTGCCCAGTTGCTGCAGCAGCAGCGGGTCCTGCGTGGCGCTGGCCACGCCCGCGTCCACCCAGGGCCGTGCGTGCTCGCGGATGAAGGGCAGGGCGGCCTGCAGCGCGCCGTGGCCAATGCCCGCGTCCAGGGCGGCATGGATGATCTGGGCGAAGGGGCCGATGGTGGTGGGCCGCTCGAAGGAACTGGTGAAGGGCACCACCCATTCGGGCTCCACGCGCACGCGGTCGAACTGCACCGAGCCGCTGCCCGTCACGCGCTGGCCGAAGCCGTCCCAGTCGTCGGTGACGGTGACGCCGGCCGCATCGCGCGGGATGAAGACCAGATACATGCGCTCGCCGTGCCCCGGCGCCTCTTCCTGCGCGCTGACCAGGGTGGGAATCCAGTGCGCGAACAGGGCGCCCGTGCAATAGAACTTGCGCCCCTGCACGAACCAGCCGCCGCTCTCGCGCAGCAGCCGGGTGCGGCGCTGGAAGTCGCGGTGGCCGATCTCGGCCAGCGCATTGCCCAGGCGTTCGCCGCGCAGCACACGGTCATAGAAGAAGGCCTTTTGCGCGGGCGATCCGCCCACGCGCAGAACTTCCAGCGAGTAGTAGTGGTTCTGCGGAATGTGGCCGAAGTTGCCATCGGCCGCCGCAATCAGGGCAATGGCCCGCGTCAGCGTGGCCGTGGACACGCCCGCGCCGCCGTACTCCCGGGGAATGGTGATGCCCCACAGGCCGCTCTGGCTGAACTGCTCCACCTCCTGCCAGGGCAGCAGGCGGTCGCGGTCGCGCGCCAGCGCGCCGGGGGCGATGAGGGCGGCAAAACTGCGGGCCGCCTCCAGCGCCTCGGCCTCGCTGCCGATGATGTGGGCGGGCCGGGCCGGAGGCGCTGCGGGAGCGGGCTGGCTGCCCGGTGTGGAGGCCAGGGCCTGCAGCTCTTGGGTCGATGTCTGTGTCATGGCGGTCAGTTCCACTGGTGGCGGCGCGGCAGGGCGCCGTTGAGCAGGTAGTTGCCCAGCAGGTGGTATTTCCAGCGCACGGGGTCGTGCAGCGTGTGCACGCGGGCGTTGCGCCAGTGGCGGTCCAGGCGGTGGGCAGCGCGGCTGGCCGAGGAGCCGGCCAGCGCGAACAGGTGCTCGCCGGCCTGCAGCGCGGCCTCGGTGGTGAGGATCTTGGCCTCGGCCACGGCCACCGAGGCCTGGGCGCTGGCCTGCTCGTCCACCGCGCCACCAGCCGCTGCAGCCAGCGCATCCAGCGTGCGCGCGGCCTCCAGCAGCACGGCATGGGCCGCGTCCACCTCGATCTGCAGCTGGCCGACCTCGTGGATGAGGTGGGGATCGTCGCTGGCTCGCGCCACGCCGGAGTCCATCCAGGGCCGGCTCTTGTCGCGCACGAAGTCCACCGCGTCGCGCAGCGCGCCCTGGGCAATGCCTGCGTCGATGGAGGCCTGGATCAGCTGCGACACCGGGCCGGACAGCGAGGGCGTGGCCTCGAACTGCCAGGCAGGCACCACGTCCTCGGGCTGTACCTGCACCTGGTCCAGCTGCACGCTGCCGCTGGCCGTGGTGCGCTGGCCGAAGGAGTCCCAGTCGTCGAACACGGTCACGCCCGGCGCATCGCGCCGCACCCAGACCTGCACGATGCGGCCCTCCTCGTCCTGGGCGCGAAACGGAACCCAGTGCGCGAAGGCCGAGCCCGTGGAGTAAAAGCGCGTGCCGCTGACGCGCAGGCCGCCTTCGGCATCGCGCGACAGGCGCGCCGTGGCCTCCAGCACATGCGCGGCGCGCCCCTTGCGCTCCGGCCCGGCATTGCCCAGGCGGTGGCCGGCCAGCACGTCGGCGAACCAGCGGCGCTTTTGGGGCTCGCTGCCCATGTCCCGCAGGTTCTGCAGCACGGCGAAATGGTTCTGCGGAATCTGGCCCAGCGAAGGGTCGGCCGCGCACAGCGTGACGAAGACCTGGGCCAGCGTCTCGTACGAGGCGCCCAGGCCGCCGTAGGCGCGGGGCACGGTGATGGCGCCCAGCCCGCTGGCCGTGTAGCGCTCGATTTCCTGCCAGGGCAGGCGCCGCTCGTGGTCGCGGGCCGCTGCGTCCACGCGCCATTCATCGGCCAGGGTCTGGGCGGCCTGCAGGGCCTCGGCCTCGCTGGTGATGCGGTGCGGAGGGGAGGGCGGCAGGGGCAGGCGCCGCAGCGCCCCGCCCGGGGTGTGGTGTGTGTTGCCGGGCAAGGCTGCGCCCAGGGCATCCGGTGTGGTCATTCCGTGCCTCGTTGCTGAGTCGGTGGGGAGAGGGCCGCCAGGCGGGGGCCCGGAGGGAAAGGCGTGGCGCCTGTTTTCAGCGTCAGCGGCTGCGCAGCCGGCGCACGTAGCGGTCGCCCAGGACCTGGACCACGGTGACCAGCGCGATCAGCACGGCAATCACCAGCAGCATCACCTGGGTGTCGAAGCGCTGGTAGCCGTAGCGGATGGCCAGGTCGCCCAGGCCGCCCGCGCCCACGGCGCCGGCCATGGCCGAGGAGCTGATCAGCGCCACCAGGGTGATGGTGAAGCCGCCCACGATGCCGGGCAGGGCCTCGGGCAGGTAGACGTGGCGCACGATGTCCCACTTGCGGCAGCCCATGGCCTGGGCGGCTTCGATGAGGCCGGGATCGACCTCGCGCAGGCTGACCTCGACGATGCGCGCAAAGAACGGCGTGGCGCTGATGGCCAGCGGCACGATGGCCGCCCACACGCCGATGGTCGTGCCCGTCACCAGCCGCGTGAACGGGATCAGCGCCACCAGCAGCACGATGAAGGGCGTGGCACGGAAGCCGTTGATCACGCTGCCCAGCGCGCGGTGCGTGCGCGGCGAGGCCAGGAAGCCGCCGGGCGCGGTGACGATGAGCAGCACCGCCAGCGGAATGCCCGCCGCCAGCGCGATGCCGCCCGAGACGCCGACCATCATCAGCGTGTCGGCCAGCGCGTTGCCGTAGCGCTCAATGGGAATGGACAGATTCAGCGACATATCCGAGATCCTTGATGTCATGCGCAATGGCCGCCGGGCCCTGCGTCAATGTGTGCCAGTCATGCGCGGCCGTGCCGCCGCCCAGCGCGATCAGCAGCTGCCCCTGGGCATGGCCCTGGATGCGGTCCACGCCGCCATGCAGCAGGCGAACCCGGCCGCCCAGGGCCTGGGCGATGCGCGGGAAGTCGGGCTCCAGCCCGTCCTCGCCGCGGTAGGTCAGCTGCAGGATGCGTTCGTGGCGGCCTGCGGGCGCGGTGCTCAGCAGGCGCTGGCGCAGGTCGTCGGGCAGGCCGTGCTGCAGCGGTGCCAGCAGGGCGCGCGTGGCCGGGTGCTGCGGGTTGCCGAAGACCTTCCAGACCTCGCCCAGCTCGGCGATGCGGCCCTGCTCCAGCACCAGCACGCGGTCGGCGATCTCGCGGATCACGCTCATCTCGTGCGTGATCAGGATGATGGTGATGCCCAGCTTGCGGTTGATGGTGCGCAGCAGCTCCAGGATGGACTGCGTGGTCTCGGGGTCCAGGGCCGAGGTGGCCTCGTCGCACAGCAGGATCTCGGGGTCGGTGGCCAGGGCGCGGGCAATGCCCACGCGCTGCTTTTGCCCGCCCGACAGCCGGCTCGGATAGGTGCCAGCCTTCTCCTGCAGGCCCACCAGGGCCAGCAGCTCATTGACCCGCGCATTGATGCGTGCGCGCGGCAGGCCCGCCACCTGCAGCGGAAGGGCCACGTTGTCATGCACCGTCTTGGCCGACAGCAGGTTGAAGTGCTGGAAGATCATGCCGATGCGCCGGCGCAGCTGCACCAGCTGCGATTCGTCCAGCGTGCCGATGTCCACGCCGTCGACCCGCACCTGGCCGCTGCTGGGCTGCTCCAGCCGGTTGATGGTGCGCAGCAGGCTGGACTTGCCCGCGCCGCTGCGCCCGATGATGCCGAAGATGCTGCCCGGCGCGATTTCCAGGCTGATCGCGTCCAGCGCCTGTACGGGACCGGCCGAAGACTGGTAGGTCTTGGCCACGCCGCTGAAGGCAACGGCGCCGGGTCCACGGATGGATTCCCGCGTGCTGCCGGCCGCTGCCGATGAGCGCCTGTCCGCCTCGTGGGCCGGCCTGTCCGCCAGGGGCTGCCTGGCTGCAATGCTGGTTGACATGGCTGAAGTCCTCCCCGCGCCGCTCAGGGCTTGACCCAGGCCAGGTTGTACAGGCGCTTGTCGTTGGAGAAGGCGCGCTGGGCCTCGGCCTTCACCGCATCGGAGTTCTGGTAGATGCGGATGAACTTCTGCACCACGGGGTCCTGCGTGCGGTTGGCCTTGACCACGAACTGGATGGAAAAGCGCGCGTCCTCGATGCCCGAATATGCAAGCCCGCTGGACGGATCGAAGGCCTTGGCCGCCACGATGAAGTGCGGGTAGCCCTGGGCGAGGTCCACGTCGCCCGTGATGCGCACCAGTTGCGGCCCCTCGACCTCGACGAAGCTGAGCTTCTTGGGGTTCTCGACGATGTCGTCCAGGCTGCCCAGGTAGCCCACGCCGGGCTTGAGCTTGATCAGCCCCACCTTCTGCAGCAAGAGCAGGCCGCGCCCCTGGTTCACGGGGTCGTTGGCAATGCCCACCTTGCCGCCCTGCGGCACCTGGGCGATGGCCTTGTGCTTGAGCGAGTACAGGCCCACGTTGGCCAGGATGCCCGTGCCCGCGCTGGCCAGCTTGTAGCCGTTCTTCTGGATGGCGTTGTCCAGGAAGGGCTGGTGCTGGAAGTAGTTGATGTCCAGGTCGCCCGAGTCCACGGCCACGTTGGGCGTGGTCCAGTCGGTGAACTCCACCACCTGCACATCGATGCCCTGGGCCTTGGCCTCCTTGGCGGCCACGGCCACCGAGTCGGCGTAGGCGCCGGGCACCACGCCGATGCGCAGCTTGTCGGCAGCGTGGGCGGAGAACAGGGCCAGGGCGGCCAGCGGGGCGATCAGGGCACGGGAAAGCTTCATCGGGATCTCCGGAAAAAAGGGTTCGAAAAAGGCAGGAAGGGGCCGCGTCACGGCTTGCGCCACGGCAGGCTGTACAGCCTGTCGTTGGCGGCGAAGGACTTGTGGATCTGCGCCTGCACGGCGCCCGAGGTCTGGTAGATGCGCACGAACTGCGCAATGCGCGGGTCCCTGGCGTTGTCCTGGCGCGAGACGAAGCGGATGGCGTAGTACAGGTCGTCAATGCCCGAATACAGCAGCGCATTGCCGGCCACCTGCGGCCGCCCGGCGTTGACGAAGTGGGCCGGGTAGCCCTGGGCCAGGTCCACATCGTCCAGCGCGCGCACCAGCTGCGGCCCTTCGATCTCGACAAAGCGCAGCCTGCGCGGGTTGGACACGATGTCGTCCAGCCCCGCGCGCGGGCCCTTGCCTTCGCGCAGCTGGATCAGGCCGGCCTTCTCCAGCAGCAGCAGGCCGCGCCCCTGGTTGACGGGGTCGTTTGCCACGCCCACGCGCGCTCCCTCCTTCAGGTCGGCAAAGCGCTGGGTCTTGAGCGAGTACAGGCCGATGTTGGGCAGCAGGCCCGTGGCCACGCTGGTGAAGGCATAGCCGCGCTCGCGGATGGCGTTGTCCAGGAAGGCCTGGTGCTGGAAGTAGTTGAGGTCGATGTCGCCGGCCGCCAGCGCCGTGTTGGGCGTGGTCCAGTCGGTGAACTCGATGACCTGCACGTCCAGCCCCTGGGCGCGCGCCTCCTTGGCGGCGACCTCCACGGAGTCGGCCAGCGAGCCGGGCGTGACGCCTATCTTCAGCGCGGCGGCCGCCGCAAGGCCGGGCAGCGCCAGCGTGGCGGCGAGCGACCAGAGCAATGTGTTTCTGCGCGTGGGCAAGGCGTGGTTCCTCCAGCTCGGCCAGGCCCGGCGCCGGCGCCCACATGGCGCCTGCCGGCATGGCCTCTGAAGGCATTGCAACACCCGGCCCCGGCGCGCACCACGACGGAATTCACATTTCCTTATAGCGAGCCATGCGCGGCGCAAGGCATTGATCGCAAAGGAAATTTTGCACAGGCAAGATTGAGCTTATGCCCGCGCGAAATATGGCACCGTGCCGGCTGCGCAGGCTTGCGGCAGCCAGGGCGGCCTGCCGCGCTCCCAGGATCAAGCGCCCTGCTGCGCCTTCATCCTCGTCCAGGCCTTGAAGAGGATGGACTGCAGGCTGGCACGCTCGCCCTCGTCCAGGTAGTCGACCAGGGACTCGCACATGCGCCAGAAGGCCGGCAGCGCGCGGGCCAGCACCTCGCGGCCCTGGTCGGTGAGCGCCAGGTCGAAGCTGCGGCGGTCTTCCTGGCTGAGGCTGCGCGCCAGCAGCGAGCGCTTTTCCAGCCAGTCCAGCAGGCCCGTCACCGACGAGCGCGTCACGCCGACGTAGCTGGCGATATAGGACGGCGTGACCACCGTGTCGCCCAGCAGCCCGCGCTCGGCCAGGCCGAAGATCATGAGCACGTCGAGCTTGCTCTCGGACAGGCCGAACGCCTGCAGCGATGCGTTGGCGCGCTGCTCCACATCGTCGGCCAGCCACAGCAGCAGCAGGCCCAGGCCGGCGGCCGGCGTGTCGGTGCCGGGCTGCGCGGTCTCGGCCATCAGGGCCAGGTGCGGGCGCAGCGCTTCGGGGGCGTTGGCGAGGGGGGTGGAATCGGGGGCCGGTGCGGCAGCGGTCTTGCGCGGACTCATGGGAGTGGATGGAAGCGGGTGAAACCGGGTTGAAGGCGGGTTGAAGGCGGAAGAAGAAAGGGCGGTTGATTTTACGGCTTTCATATATTACGCTTTGTGTATAGTACGTTAAACGTATTATTTGGCGGCACACAAATCTGCAAGGACATCCCATGCCCATCAAAGTTCTGGAACTCCACCATGTCGGATTCGGCGTCAACCACGCCCAGGCCGACGCCATGCTCGACTTCTACCGCGAAGTGCTGAACCTGCCCCAGGACGCCGCGCGCTGGAAGATTCCCGGCATCTACGGCTCCTGGATCAACCTGCCCAACGGCAGCCAGTTGCACATCCTCGGCAGCGAGGGGCCGTCGCGCTATGCGCAGGGCCCGGGCAAGGACCCCGTGTCCAACCACATCGCGCTGGCCGTGGACGACATCCTCGGCGCCGAGCAGGAGCTGCAGGCGCGCGGCGTCGATTACTTCACGCTGGACAACGTGGCATCGCCCAGCCTCAAGCAGCTGTTCCTACGCGACCCGGCCGGCAACCTGGTGGAACTGCACCAGTCCAATGCGCGCGCCCCGGGCATCGCCCAGGCCGAGCAGGACGCGGCGCGCGCCGGCAACGAGTGACGCGACGCCCTCCCTTTTTCCCTTCCCCTCCGGAATCCCATGTACTTTGAAATGCAATCGCTCAACAGCGAGCAGCGCAGCAACATCCTGCACTCCCTGGTTCTGCCCCGTCCCATCGCCTGGATCAGCTCGGTGGACGTGGACGGCACGGTCAACGTCGCGCCGTTCTCCTTCTTCAACGCCATGTCGGGCGATCCGCCGCTGCTGTGCGTGTGCATAGGCTCGCGCCAGGGCGTGCTCAAGGACACGGCGCGCAACATCGCGGCCACGGGCGAGTTCGTGGTGAACCTGGTGTCCGAGCCGCTGGCGCGCCGCATGGCGGTGACGGCCATAGAGTTCGGCGCGCAGGTGGACGAGTCGGCCCAGGCCGGCCTGGTCCTGGGCGATGCACGGCGGGTGAAGGCGCCGCGCATCGTGGACAGCCCTGCTTCATTCGAGTGCCGCGTGCGCCAGCTCATCGACATCGACGGCGTGCGCAGCCTGGTGCTGGCCGACGTGCTGGCCGCCCATGTCATGGATGCGGCCGTGGTCGATGGCGAGCTCATGTACTTCGACCCCGCGCCCATGGAGCTGATCGCGCGGCTGCAGAACCCCGGCTGGTATGGCCGCGTGGGCGATGCCTTCCAGATGCCCACGCCTTCGGTGGCGCAGTGGGATGCCATGCAGCGCCAGGGCGTGTCCGACAGCTACCTGGCCTGGGCCGACGATGGCGCCGCCGCGCGCTGAAGGGCCGCCCATGCTTGCGCAACACACCATAGACAGCCTGGCGGCCGAGCTGCACGCCAGCGAAAAAAGCCGGGTGCAGGTCCGGCACTTTTCCCGCCGCCATCCGGACATGACGGTGCAGGACGGCTACGCCATCTCGCGCGCCTGGATGCGGCTCAAGCGCGCCGAGGGCCGCACGGTCAGGGGCCACAAGATCGGCCTGACCTCGCGTGCCATGCAGCAGGCCGTGCAGATCACCGAGCCCGACTACGGCACCCTGCTGGACGACATGTTCTTCGAGCCCGGCGGCGACATTCCCTTTGCGCGCTTCATCGCTCCGCGCGTGGAGGTGGAGCTGGCCTTCGTGCTGGGCCGCACGCTCAAGGGGCCGGGCGTCACCCTGTGCGATGTGCTGGCCGCCACCGACTGGGTGGTGCCCGCCGTGGAAATCATCGACGCCCGCATCGAGCAAAAGGACCGCGATACCCAGGCCATGCGCACGGTGCGCGACACCATCGCCGACAACGCGGCCAATGCCGGTATCGTCATGGGCGGGCGGCCCGTGCGCCCCGACGCGGTGGACCTGCGCTGGGTGTCGGCGCTGCTGCAGCGCAACGGCGTGATCGAGGAGTCCGGCGTGGCGGCCGCCGTGCTCAACCATCCGGCCACGGGCGTGGCCTGGCTGGCCAACCGGCTGGCGCAATGGGATGAGCAGCTGGACGCAGGTCAGGTGGTGCTGGCCGGCTCGTTCACGCGGCCCGTCACGGCCGAGGTCGGCGACAGCTTCCATGTGGACTACGGGCCGCTGGGCTCCATTGCCTGGCGCTTTGCCTGAGCTTCGTCCGCAGTGTGGCGATGGTGTCGCCTGCGGCACAGTCCTCAGGCCCGGCGCGTCGCCGACAATGCAGCGGCGCCGCCCGCCACCGGTGCGCGGGCGGCGGCTGCAACACATGCACTACAGGATGGACAAGCAATGGAGATGAAGAACGCAAAGACGGCCGTGGTCACGGGCGGAGGAACCGGCGTGGGCAAGGCCGTGGCGCTGGCCCTGGCGGGCGCTGGCTACCAGGTGGTGGTGGCGGGCCGCCGCCAGGCGCCGCTGGATGAGACCTGCGCCGAGGCCCAGGCAAAGTACGGCGCAGGCGAGCGCATGCTGGGCATTGCCACCGATGTCAGCGATCCGGCTGCCGTGGAGCAGCTGTTCGCACGCACGGTGCAGCGCTTCGGTCGCGTGGACCTGCTGTTCAACAACGCGGGCCGGGGCAATCCGCCCGGCTCCTTCCTGGACTGGACGCCCGAGCAGTGGCGCGAGGTGGTCGATGTCAACCTCAACGGCATGTTCTATTGCCTGCAGCAGGCGTTTCGCACCATGCGCGACCAGTCGCCGCGCGGCGGCCGCATCATCAACAACGGCTCCATCTCCGCGCATGCGCCGCGCCCCAATTCCAGCGCTTACACGGCCACCAAGCATGCCGTCATGGGCCTGACCAAGACCGCTGCGCTCGACGGCCGTGCCTACGACATCGCCGTGGGCCAGATCGACATCGGCAATGCCATGACCGAGCTGGCATCGCGCATGGCCAAGGGCGTGCCCCAGGCCAATGGCGAGATCGCGGTGGAGCCGCTGATCGACGCGGATGTGGTGGGCCAGTCCGTGCTCTACATGGCCAGCCTGCCGCTGGAGGCCAATGTGCTGTTCCACACGGTGATGGCCACCAAGATGCCCTTCGTGGGCCGGGGCTGAACCGGCAAAGTCAGGCCCTCAGGCCTGCACGCGGCGGCTCGCCGTCTCGGACGGGAGCTCGCCGAAGCGGCTGCGGTACTGGGCCGCGAAGTGGCCCAGGTGCAGGAAGCCGTATTTCTGCGCCACGTCGCGCACGCCGGAGCCGGCTGCGGCGCCCGGGCCCTTGGCCGCCTGGAGTTCGGCGCGCACCCGGTCCAGCCGCAGCTGGCGCAGGAAATCCATGGGCCCCATGCCTGCGTGCTGGCGGAAGGCTGCCTGCAGCGTGCGCGCGCTGCAGCCGGCCTCGCGGCAGACATCGGCCAGCGACAGGGGCTGGTCGGCATGGGCCTGCATGTACTCCTGGGCCTTGCGCACGCCGCGCGGCAGCAGGCTGCGCCGGCTGTCCCCGGCCAGTGCGCGGCTGTGGCTGTGCGTGGCCGACATCAGCAGGCTGGTCAGCAGGTATTCCTCCGCATGCTGGGCCAGTGCCTGCGTGGCCTGCAGGGCGTTGCCCGCATCCAGCGTGTGCCGCAGGCAGTCGATGAAATGCACCAGCGGTGCCAGCGCCGGCTGGTCCAGCGGCACGCCCAGATCGAACACCAGGGGCCGGCCTGCGGGCGCCTGCAGCAGCGCCTCCAGCCGCGCCACCAGGGCCGGGCGGGCCATGCGCACGATCAGGTGCGGGCTGTCGTCGGCCCAGCGCATGGACAGCGGCTCGGTCGGCGAGGGCAGGGAGGCCAGGCGCGGCGTGGCATCCACCTGCTGCGCGCCGCAGCGGATCTCGGCACTGCCGCGCAGGGGAATCTGCAGCAGGAAGAAGTCCCGCAGGTAGCCGGGCTCGATGTGCACGCCGGGACCGTACTGCACATAGTTCAGGCTGACGTTGCGGGAAAGCGGCGCGCTGTGGTGGCAGGCGTCCAGCTCGGCGCGCGGGCGCAGCATGCCCAGGCCATGCGGACAGAAGACGCGCGCCACGCTTTCGCGGGCCTCGTCCATGTCGTGGCTCTCGAAAAGCCGGTAGCGCTGCAGCGGCAGCGGTGTGTGCATGGCGTGTTCCATAGGCTGGGCAGAACGTAGCAAAAACCACCCGCTCCCACAATTCGGACCATTCCCCGGGAGCCAATTTCTGCGCGCCAGGGACAGTGCCTGCGCTTGCCGGATGCCTGCGCGGCCCGGCCCCCCGTAACGTGTGCTGCACAGGCCAGCCCGGCCTGGCATCCACACGGGAGAACAAGCGTCATGTTCAAGGGACTCGAAGGCAAAAGCGCCATCGTCACCGGCGGCTCCACCCTGATAGGCGCCGGCGTGGTGCGTGCGCTGCACGCGGCCGGCGTGAAGGTGGTCATTGCCGACATCGATGCCGACAACGGCCAGGTGCTGGCCGATGCGCTGGGCGAGGACGCGCTTTTCGTGCGCACCGACATCACCGACGACGCGCAGGTCGCCGCCTGCGTTCAGCAGGCATGCAGCCGGCACGGCGGCGTGCACATCCTGGTCAACCTGGCCTGCTCGTATGTAGACGAAGGCCTGCAGTCGCCGCGCGCGGACTGGCTGGCCTCGTTCAACGTGAACGTCGCCAGCGCCGTGGCCATGCTGCAGGCCGTGCACCCGCACATGGTGGCCGCCGGTGGCGGGGCCGTGGTGAATTTCACCAGCATCTCTTCGGAAGCGGCGCAGACGGGGCGCTGGCTCTACCCGGCCAGCAAGGCGGCCATGAAGCAGCTCACGCGCAGCATGGCCATGGACCTGGCGGCCGATGGCATCCGCGTCAACAGCGTCTGCCCGGGCTGGACCTGGTCGGCGGTGATGGACCGGCTCAGTGGCGGCGACCGCGCCAAGACCGACCGCGTGGCCGCGCCCTTTCACCTGCTGGGCCGCGTGGGTGATCCGCACGAGGTGGCGCAGGTGGTGCTGTTCCTGTGCTCGGACCATGCCAGCTTCGTGACCGGCGCCGACTACGCGGTGGACGGCGGCTACGGCGCCATGGGGCCTGAGCGCGCCGTGGCCGCCATTCCCCAATTGATGGACTAGTACGCAGTACGGACACGGAGCCGCAAGGAGACAGCCATGAAGAAAATCGCCATCGTCGGAGCCGGCCAGTCGGGCCTGCAACTGGGCCTGGGCCTGCTGGCCGCGGGCCATCAGGTCACGATACTGAGCAACCGCACGGCGCAGGACATCGCCCAGGGCCGGGTCATGTCCAGCCAGTGCATGTTCGACAGCGCGCTGCAGATAGAGCGCGGCCTGGGCCTGGACCACTGGTCGCGCGAATGCCCGGTGGTCGAGGGCATCGGCCTGTGCGTGCCGCATCCGGCGCAGCACGGCGGGAAGGCGGTCGACAAGGCCATCGACTGGGCGGCGCGTCTGAACGCGGGCGCGCAGTCCGTGGACCAGCGCCTGAAGATCCCCGCATGGATGGACGACTTCCGCCGCCAGGGCGGCGAGCTGGTGCTCAAGGATGCGGGCATCGCCGAGCTGGAGGAATGCACGCGCAGCCATGACCTGACCCTGGTCGCCAGCGGCAAGGGCGAGATATCGAGGCTGTTCGAGCGCGATGCCCATCGCTCGCGCTTCGACCAGCCCCAGCGCGCGCTGGCGCTGACCTATGTGACGGGCATGAAGCCGCGCGAGCCGTTCTCCGCCGTGTCCTTCAACCTGCTGCCGGGCGTGGGCGAGTATTTCGTGTTCCCGGCGCTGACGACCACGGGCCCCTGCGAGATCATGGTGTTCGAAGGCGTGCCCGGCGGCCCCATGGACTGCTGGGGCGATGTGAAGACACCGGAGCAGCACCTGGAGCGCAGCCGCTGGATCCTCGACACCTTCGTCCCCTGGGAGGCCGAGCGCTGCCGCGACATTGCGCTGACCGATGACAACGGCATCCTCGCGGGCCGCTTCGCCCCCACGGTGCGCAAGCCCGTGGCCACGCTGCCGTCGGGGCGCAAGGTGCTGGGCATGGGCGACGTGGTGGTGCTCAACGACCCCATCACGGGCCAAGGCTCCAACAACGCGGCCAAGTGCGCCGACACCTATCTGCGCAGCATCCTGGCACGCAGCAATGGCGGCGGCAATGGTGACGGAAATCGTGATGGAAATGGCGCATTCGACGCCGCCTGGATGCAGCAGACCTTCGACCGCTACTGGTTCGGCTATGCGCAATGGGTCACGCAGTGGACCAACATGCTGCTGGTGCCACCGCCACCCCATGTGCTCAAGCTGCTGGCCAGCGCGGGCACGCTGGCACCGCTGGCCAGCGCCTTTGCCAACGGCTTCGACGACCCACGCACCTTCTTCCCCTGGTTCGCGGACGCGGGCGAGGCAGACCACTACATCGACAGCTGCGCGGCCATCGCCGCCATGGCAGCCGTCCCCGCCTAGCCGCAGAGGCCGCCATGAGCACATGCGACACCCCGGCCGCCGCCCCGGCCTGCTCCTTCGATCCGCGCGAGCTGCGCAAGGCCTTCGGCCAGTTCACCACGGGCGTGACCGTCATCACCACGCGCGCGCCGGACGGGCGGCGCGTGGGCATGACGGCCAACTCGTTCTCCTCGGTCTCGCTGGACCCGCCGCTGGTGCTGTGGAGCCTGGCGCGCCAGGCGCCCAGCGTCTGCGATTTCCAGGGCGCCAGCCATTTCGCCATCCACGTGCTGGCTGCGGGCCAGCACCTTCTGTCGCGGCGCTTTTCCACGCCGCAGCAAGACAAGTTCGGCGGCCTGGACTGCGCGGAAGGCCCGGCCGGCGTGCCCCTGATCGATGGCGTGCTGGCCCGCTTCGTCTGCCGCAACGTCCGGCAATACGATGGCGGCGACCACCTCATCTTCATCGGACAGGTCGAGCGCTGCGAACGCTTCGACGGCGAGCCCCTGGCCTTTCACGCGGGCTACTATCAGGTGACGGTGCGGCACCCCGAATGCGTATGACGGGTCATGAAAAAAGCGGCACCGCAGCTTTCCCCACCCTTTGAAACGGAGACAACCCCATGCAGCAGAAAGAACCCCCGGCAAGCCGCCATGTGCGCATCAACGCGCTGGACGGCAGCGGCAGCTTCAACGCCTACCTGGCCGTGCCGGCCTCGGGCAGCGGCCCCGGCCTGGTGCTGGCGCAGGAGATCTTCGGCGTCAACGCCACCATGCGCGAGGTGGCCGACTACTACGCCGAAGAAGGCTACGTGGTGCTGGTGCCCGACCTGTTCTGGCGCCAGCAGCCCGATGTGGAGCTGGGCTACACGCCGGCGGACTGGGAGCGCGCCTTCGGCTTCTACAAGGGATTCGACGAGGCCCTGGGCGTGCAGGACATCCAGGCCTGCCTGAACGCCTTGCGCCAGCGCCCCGAGGTCACGGACGGCAAGGCCGGCGTGCTGGGCTTTTGCCTGGGCGGCAAGCTGGCCTACCTGGCCGCCTGCCGCACCGATGCCGATGCGGTGGTCGGATACTACGGCGTGGGCATCGAGGCGGCGCTGGACGAGGCCGAGCGCATCCGCTGCCCGCTCACCCTGCATGTGGCCGAGCTCGACGCCTTCTGCCCGCCCGAGGCGCGCCAGCGCATCGTCCAGGCGCTGGGCGGGCGTCCCGGCGTGGCCGTGCATGTCTATCCGGGCGTGGACCATGCCTTCGCGCGCAAGGGCGGCGATCACTTCCACCGCGCCTCGGCCCTGATGGCGCACGAGCGCAGCATTGCCACACTCAAGTCCGCCATCGGCCCGCATTTTGACCTGGCCGCGCTGTGGGACAAGCACTGCGAGTACGAGTTCGCCACGCGCAACGTGGACGACACCATGGCCACCATGGTGGCCGAGCCCTATGTGAACCACATCCCCACCATGACCGGCGGCGTAGGCTTCAGCAACCTGCACGCCTTCTATACGAACCACTTCGTCAACAGCAATCCGCCCGACACGTCGCTGACGCCGATTTCACGCACGGTGGGGGCCTCGCAGGTGGTGGACGAGATGCTGTTCTGCTTCACGCACACCACCGAGATCCCGTGGATGCTGCCCGGCGTGCGGCCCACGGGGCGGCGCGTGGAGATCCCGCTGCTGGCCGTCGTCAAGTTCCGGGGCGACAAGCTCTACCACGAGCACATCTACTGGGACCAGGCCAGCGTGCTGGTGCAGGTGGGCCTGCTGGACCCGGCGCTGTTGCCCGTGGCCGGCGTGGAGACGGCGCGCAAGCTGCTGGACGAGACCCTGCCTTCCAACGAACTGCTCAAGCGTTGAGCGCGGCGCGGGCGCACGGGTTTCACCCTGCGCCTGCGGGCGGCCTGCAGGCCGCCAGGGCTCTCAGGGTTGCCACCAATGTTGATATGTCAACATTGGTGGATCATGCGGCCATCGCAATCGCCGTCGCCGCCCGGTTCCCTCCGCCCAATGCCCCGCCCACGCACATCCACGATCCCTGCCGCCGATGCCGCCACCGGCCCTGCACCGGACACGCAGGTCTGCAGCCAGACGCTGGCGCTGGAGGACTTCATCACCTTCCGCCTGGGCGCGCTGTCCAATGCGCTGCAGACCCAGGTGACGCGCCACTACATCGCGCCGGCATCGCCCGTGGGGCTGACCGAGTGGCGGCTCATGGGCCAGATCCAGCGCCACGGCGAGCTGCATGCCAGCGCGCTGTCACGCCTGAGCCTGATGGACAAGGCCCAGATCAGCCGCGCGCTGCAGCCGCTGATCGACCGGGGCTGGGTGCTGCGCCGCGCCGATCCGCAGCACGCGCGGCGCCACCTGTTGCAGCTGAGCGAAGCAGGGCAGGCGCTCTTCGACGAGGTGCTGTCCCGCGCACGCCCCTACCAGGCGGCCCTGCTCAATGCCCTGACGGCCGATGAGCGCGCCATGCTGGACCGCATCCTGGACAAGCTGGGCCGTGCCTCCCAAGCGCTGGACCAGGGGCTGGATGCCTGATTTACCCACAAGCCACTGCACAACCCACCTCAAGACCCACCTCAGAACCCATCCCACGAGCCACACCATGAATTGCTCCATGCACCCTGATGAGCGGGCCGCCCGCATCGAACTGGCCGCCTGCTACCGCGTCTTTGCCATGCTGGGCTGGGACGAACTGATCTACAACCACATCACGGTGCGCCTGCCCGACAGCGTGACGGGCGGTGAAAAGCAGTTCCTGATCAACCCCTTCGGCCTGCACTACGAAGAGGTCACGGCCAGCAACCTGGTACGCATCAATGTGCGCGGCGAGGTGCTGGACGGCTCGCGGCATCCGGTGAATCCGGCCGGCTTCGTGGTGCATGCGGCCATCCACGACGGACTGCCGGGTGCCCACTGTGTGATGCACACGCACACCACCTCGGGCATGGGAGTGGCCTGCCTGGAGCAGGGCCTATCGCAAAGCAACTTCTACAGCGCCCAGCTGCACGGCATGGTGGCCTACCATGACTTCGAGGGCATCACCATCCATGCCGACGAAGGGCCGCGCCTGCTGGCCAGCATCGGCCACCGCAAGGCCGTGATCCTGCGCAACCATGGCCTGCTCAGCTGGGGCAGCGATCTACCCCAGGCCTTCGTGGTGCTGTGGACGCTGCAGCGCGCCTGCGACGTGCAGATGGCCACCCTGTCCATGGGCGCGCCGCGCATGGTCTCCGACGCCATGGCTCAGCGCTGCAACGAGGACTCGCTGACCTTCAACGACAGCCACGGCGGTGCCCGCGATGTGTTCGACCACCTGGTGCGCCGCGTGAACCGGCGCGACAGCAGCTATCTCGATCTTTGAACCCGGAGCTTCCCGCGCATGACCATGGAACAGACAAGCATTTCATTCGACAAGGCCTGCATCTTCGGCGCCGGCGCCATCGGCGGCTGGATGGGCGCGGCCCTGGCCCGCGCCGGCTGCCAGCTCAGCGCCGTGGCGCGCGGCGCCGCGCTGCAGGCCCTGCGCACCCAGGGCCTGACCCTGGTGCACGGCGAGCAGCGCGAGCACTTTGCGCTGCGTGCCGAACAGGACCCGGCCGCCCTGGGCGTGCAGGACCTGGTCATCATCTCCGTCAAGGCGCCGGGCATGCCCGATGTCGCTGAGCGCATTGCCCCGCTGATCGGCCCGCAGACCGTGGTGCTCACGGCCATGAACGGCGTGCCCTGGTGGTTTCTGCACGGCGGTGTCGATGCCAGCGTGCGCGGCAGGCAGCTGAAAGCCGTGGACCCTGAAGGCCGCATTGCGCAAGCCATCCCGCTGGGCCAGGTGCTGGGTTCGGTGGTCCATGCCAGCTGCTCCAACGATGCGCCCGGCGTGGTGCGCCGCCACTTCGGCAACAGCCTCATCCTGGGCGAGCCCCTGGCCACAGGGCCCGGCCAGCCGCCCACGCCGCGCCTGGCGGCACTGGCCCAACTGCTGCAGCGTGGCGGCATCGAGGCCAAGGTCTCCGACAACATCCAGCGCGACGCCTGGTACAAGCTCTGGGGCAACATGACCGTCAACCCCGTCAGCGCGCTGACGGGTGCCACCTCGGACCGCATCCTGGGCGACGACCTGGTGCGCGGCCTGATCACGCGCGTGATGCTGGAGGCCAAGGAGATCGGCGCGCGCATCGGCCTGCCCATCAACGAATCGCCCGAAGACCGCCATGCGGTCACGCTCAAGCTGGGCGCCTTCAAGACCTCCATGCTGCAGGACGTGGAAGCCGGAAAGCCCGTGGAGCTCGACGCCCTCGTGGGCGCGGTGCGCGAAATGGGCCAGCTGTGCGGCGTGGACACGCCCTTCACGGATGCGCTGCTGGGCCTGGCGCGGCTGCAGGCGCGGCAAAAGGGGCTGATGGCCTGACGCCGCAAAGGCCCGTACCGGCCTGCAGCGCGCAACCGTAGACTACGCCTCCATGACTTCCGCCAAGAACCCCGCCTCGCCCTGGTCCACGCTGTGCGTGGTGGCCACCACCGTCCCCAGCGCCGAGGAGGCCGCCCATCTGGCGCGCAGCCTGGTGCAGCAGCAGGCTGCGGCCTGCGTGCAGGTGGAGCCCATCACCTCGCACTACGTGTGGGAGGGCGAGATGCACGCCACGCCCGAGTGGCGGCTGGTCTGCAAGACCCTGCCCGACGTGCTGGAGCGCCTGGCCCGGCTGCTGCGCGCCGGGCACAGCTACAGCGTGCCGCAGATCACCATGCGCACCGAGCGCTGCATGGCCGACTATGCGCAGTGGCTGCGCTCCCAGGTCTCGACCCGGGACGTGGCGGACGCTGCAGACATGGCCGCCGCGCCCCGCATCACTGCGGCGTGACGTTGGCGGCCTTGATCACGGGCACCCAGGTCGCTGTCTCCTTGCGGATCAGCTCGCCGAAGGCGCTGCCCGTGACCACCCAGGGCTCGATCCCCTGCAGGTCCAGCTGCCTGACCACGGCCGGCGTGTTGAAGATCTCCTGAATATCCTTTTCCAGCTGCTTGAGCACGGCTGGCGGCGTCTTCTTTGGCGCCATCACGCCGTACCAGGACGAGATGGCAATGCCCGGCACGCCCGCCTGGGCCAGCGTGGGCACATCAGGCAGGTACTTGCTGCGCGCCGGGTCGGTCACGGCCAGCGCGCGCAGCTTGCCCGACTGCACATGCGGCAGCAGCGCGGGCACATTGCCCACGATCATCGGCACCGTGCCGCCCAGCACATCGTTGAGGCCGGGCGCCGTGCCCTTGTAGGCCACGTGCAGGATGTCGGCGCCGGTCTGCTGCTTGAACAGCTCACCGGCCAGATGCAGGCTGGAGCCCACGCCGGGCGAGGCATAGCTGATGGTGGCCGGCCTGGCCTTGGACAGGGCCACCAGCTCCTGCACCGTTTTGGCGGGCACGCCAGGGTGCACGGCGATCACATTGGCCGCCTTGGCCAGCGAGGCCACGGGCGCGAAGTCCGCCTCCACGCTGTAGCCGGGCCTGGCCAGCAGCGTGGGATTGATGGTCAGGTTGCCCTGGGGCACGACCAGCAGCGTATGGCCGTCCGGCGCGGCGCGCTTGACCATGTCGATGCCGATATTGCCGTTGGCCCCGGGCTTGTTCTCCACCACCGAGGTCTGCTTGTAGCGCTCGGCCAACCCCGTGGACAGCAGGCGGGCCAGCGCATCGACCGGGCCTCCGGGCGGAAAGGGCGCGACGATGGTGAAAGGCTTGGCGGCCAGTTGCTGCTGCGCGGCGGCATCCTGGGCCAGGGCGCTCTGGCATGCGGCTGCGGCCAGCAGGGCGGCAGCGCCGAGCAAGGTGGGGGCTTTCATGGGGAACTCCGGGGAACAAGGCAAGGCAGGTACAAGCAAAAGAAATGCCTGAGGGCTATCGATTGTTTCTTGTATAAAACAACGTTCTTCTTATAAATCAATGCAAAGCATAAAACCTGCGGCTTGATTCGAATCAAGGGAAAACCCTTGCCTGCATGCCTGGGCCTTCGCTGCGCTCGCATGCCCATGAAAAAAGGAGCGCAGCGCGCTCCTTCGGGTGGTGGTGTGCCGGGTGGCCTCAGGACAGCAGCGCCTGCGCGAACTCCCGGGCGTTGAAGGTTTCCAGGTCCTCGACCTTTTCGCCCACGCCGATGAAGTACACGGGAATCGGCCGTTCCTGGGCAATGGCAGCCAGCACGCCACCCTTGGCCGTGCCGTCGAGCTTGGTGACGATCAGGCCCGTGAGCTGCAGCGCATCGTCGAAGGCGCGCACCTGGGCCAGCGCGTTCTGGCCGGTGTTGCCGTCGATGACCAGCAGCACCTCATGGGGTGCCGTGGCGTCGGCCTTGCTGACCACGCGGCGGATCTTGCGCAGCTCTTCCATCAGGTGCAGCTGGGTGGGCAGGCGGCCTGCCGTGTCCACCAGCACCACATCCTTCTTGCGCGCGCGGCCGGCGGTGACGGCGTCAAAGCTCACGGCTGCAGGATCGCCCCCTTCCTGGCTGACGATCTCCACCGTGTTGCGGTTGGCCCAGACGCCGAGCTGCTCGCGCGCGGCGGCGCGGAAGGTGTCGGCGGCGGCCAGCAGCACGCTCTGGCCTTCGTCGGCCAGGTGACGGGTCAGCTTGCCGATGGAGGTGGTCTTGCCCGCGCCGTTGACGCCAGCCACCATGATCACGGTGGGCTGGTGCTCGCCTATGACCAGCGGCTTTTCCAGCGGGCGCAGCAGGTCGGCCAGGGCATCGGCCAGCAGCGCCTTGACGGCGGCGGGGTCGGTGGCCTTGGCCTCCTTGACGCGGCGGCGCAGGTCGGCGAGCAGGTGCTCGGTGGCCTTGACGCCGGTGTCGGCCATCAGCAGGGCGTCTTCCAGTTCCTCGTACAGCGCATCGTTGATCTGCGTGCCCGTGAAGACCGTGGCAATGCTGCTGCCGGTCTTGCGCAGGCCGGTCTTGAGGCGCTGCATCCAGTTCTGGCGGCTGGCACCTTCGGCCTCGGGCTTGGCCGTGGGCTCGGGCGCGGCAATGAAGTCCGCAGGCGCGATGGTGGACGCGGGTGCAGCAGCTGGGGCAGGCGGGGTCTCGGGGGGCGCGGCATCGCCCTTGCCGCCGCCAAAGGGCTTGCGCCACCAGGCACTGCCGGTGTCGGCGGCCGGGGCCGCTGGCGCGGCCGGTGGCAGGGCTGGGGGGCTGTCCTGCGGTGGGGTTGCGGGAATGCCGGCCTTTTCAGGCGCGGCGCTGCTGTCCGTCGGGGAAATCTCGGCGGCGGAGGGGGTGGGCTTTTTCTTGAAAAAACTGAACATCGGCAGGTTCTTAGAATCACAGCATTCTATGAAACATGCACTCACCCTCCTGGGCTTAATGGCCTGCATGGGCACCGGGGCTGCTTTGGCAGCCCCGGATGCATCCTCTTCCATCCCTTCATCGCTGCTGCAGACGGTGGCCAGCCAGGCCGCCGGCGGCACGCGCACCGCCACTTCGGCACAGCAATTCACCTTGAAGAACGGCATGCAGCTCATCGTGCAGCCCGACCGGCGCGCGCCCACGGCCGTGCACATGGTCTGGGTGCGCGTGGGCTCCGTGGACGAGGTCGATGGCACCTCGGGCGTGGCCCACGCGCTCGAACACATGATGTTCAAGGGCTCGCGCAAGGTGGCTCCCGGCGAGTTCTCGCGCCGCGTGGCAGCGCTGGGCGGCCAGGAAAACGCCTTCACCAGCCGCGACTACACGGGCTACTACCAGCAGATTCCGTCCAGCCGCCTGGAAGACGTGATGAAGCTCGAATCCGACCGCTTCGCCAACAACCACTGGCCCGACAGCGAGTTCAAGAAAGAGATCGAGGTCATCAAGGAAGAGCGCCGCATGCGCACCGAGGACCAGCCGCGCGCCGTGCTCATGGAGCAGTTGATGGCGGCGACCTTCGTGGCCTCGCCCTACCACCGCCCCGTGATCGGCTGGATGAGCGACCTGGACGCGCTGACGCCCGGCGACGTGCGCGACTTCCACGGCCGCTGGTATGTGCCCGGCAATGCCACCATCGTCATTGCCGGCGATGTGGACGTGGCCAAGGTCCGCGCCTGGGCCGAGAAGTACTACGGCAGCATTCCCGCACGCGCCCTGCCGGTGCGCAAGCCGCGCACCGAGCCCGCGCAGATCGGCATCCGCCGCATCGAGGTCAAGCAGCCGGCCGAGCAGGCCCTGGTGGCACTGGCCTTCCGCGCGCCCTCGCTGACGCGCGTCAGCGACCTGCAGGCCGACGACCGGGATGCGCTGGCGCTGCTGGTTCTGTCGGCCGTGCTGGACGGCTATGACGGTGCCCGCCTGGAGCGCGCCCTGGTGCAGGGCGAAGGCCGCGTGGCCGATGGCGCGGGCAGCTCCATGTCCCTGATGGGCCGTGGCCCAGGCCTGTTCATGCTGACGGGCGTGCCCGCCACAGGCAAGACTGCCGCCGAGGTCGAGGCGGCATTGCGCGCCGAAGTGGCCAAGGTCGCCAAGGATGGTGTGGAGCCCGCCGAGCTGGAGCGTGTGAAGACGCAGTGGATGGCCTCCAATGTCTACGAGCGCGATTCGGTCATGGGCCAGGCCCAGAGCCTGGGCAATTACTGGATACAGGGCATGCCGCTGGATGCGGAAGACCAGCTGCTGACCCAGCTGCGCACCATCACGCCCGATGACGTCAAGCGTGTGGCTGCCAAGTACTTTGGCGATGACCAGCTCACGGTGGGCACCCTGGTGCCGCAACCCCTGCCCGAAGGCGGCAAGCCCCGTCGCCCCGATGCGGGTGCCGGCATCGGCGGACCCCTGCATTGATGCCCCCGAAGCACGCTGGAGTGAAGATGAAGAACATGAAAAAAATGGTGGCCAGCACGGTGCTGGCAGGCGTGGGCCTGGGCTTTGGTGCCACGTCCGCATGGGCCCTGCTGCCCATCCAGCACTGGACCCAGCCCAGCGGGGCGCAGGTCTGGCTGGTGGACAGCCCGGGCATTCCCATGGTCGATGTGCAGATGGACTTCGATGCCGGCAGCCGGCGCGATCCCGCCAGCCAGGTCGGCCTGGCCAGCGCCGTGGCGCTGATGGCCTCCAAGGGTGTGACCGCCCAGGGCGATGCGCCTGCGCTGGACGAGAACGGCCTGGGCCAGGCCTGGGCCGATCTGGGTGCCAGCTTTGGCGCGCAGGCGGGCCGCGACAGCTTCAGCTACGGGCTGCGCTCCCTGACCGAGCCTGCGCTGCTGCAGCGCGCCGTGGCGCTGGCGGCGCGCCAGATCGCCAACCCCAGCTGGCCGCAGGACGTGTGGCTGCGCGAGCGTGAGCGCTGGACTGCGGCCATCAAGGAATCGGACACGCGCCCCGGCACGGTGGCCGGCAAGGCCCTGAGCCAGGGCGTGTTCGGCACCCATCCCTACGGCGCACGCGCCACGGGCGAGAGCCTCGCGCACATCGACCTGTCCGACATGCAGTCCTTCCACCGCCGCCTGATCGCGGCCTGCCGCGCCAAGGTCAGCATCGTCGGTGCGGTCAGCCGCGAGCAGGCCGACCAGCTGGTGCAGCAACTGCTGGCTCCGCTGCAGGCGGCGCAGGGCCAGGACGCCAGTGCCTGCGCGCCCCTGCCCGACGTGCCCAAGGTGCAGGCGCTCAAGGCGCCAGTCAACGAGAACATCCCCTTCGCCTCGGCCCAGGCGCAGGTGCTGATCGCCCAGCCCGGCATTGCACGCAACAGCCCGGACTTCATGGCAGTGCTGGTGGGCAACCACATCCTGGGCGGCGGCGGCTTCACCTCGCGGCTGACCGAGGAAGTGCGCGAAAAGCGCGGCCTGAGCTACAGCGTCTACAGCGATTTCTCGCCGGGCCTGGACGCAGGCGCCTTCACGATCGCCCTGCAGACGCGCCCCGACCAGGCAGCCGAGGCCCTGAAGGTGTCGCAGGACACGCTGCGCCGCTTCGTGGCCGAAGGCCCGACCGAGAAGGAGCTCAAGGCCGCCAAGGACAACCTGATCGGCGGCTTTGCGCTGCGCATCGACAGCAACCGCAAGCTGCTGGGCAATGTGTCCAACATCGCCTGGAACGGCTTGCCGCTGGACTACCTGGAGCACTGGACCGAGCGCGTGCAGGCGCTCACCGTGCGTGATGTGCGCGAGGCCATGCAGCGCATGCTGCAGCCCGAGCGCATGGTGACCGTCGTCGTGGGAGGCAAACAATGAGCCGCAACAGCATCAAAATTCATACCCCTGCCGGCAAGCGCTGGCTGGAAAAGGCCACGGCCGAGGCCGCAGCACCCAAGGCAGCTGCCGCAGCGCCTGCTGCCGCCAAGGCGAAAGCCGGACGGCCGGCGCCGGTGGGCGCAGGCGAGGTCCGCATCATCGGCGGCCAATGGCGCCGCACGCGGCTGCCCGTGGCGCAGCACCCGGGCCTGCGGCCCACGCCGGATCGCGTGCGCGAGACCCTGTTCAACTGGCTGGGCCAGGACCTGACGGGCTGGCACTGCCTGGATGCCTTCGCGGGCACGGGCGCGCTGGGCTTCGAGGCCGCATCGCGCGGCGCGACCAACGTGCTGATGAACGAGCAGGACGCCACCCTGGTCCAGCAGTTGCAGCGCCTGCGCGAGCGCCTGGACGCCCAGTCCGTGCGCGTGCTGCGCGGCGATGGCATCGGCTGCCTGCGCCAGGTGGCGCCGGGCACGCTGGACCTGGTGCTGATCGATCCGCCGTTCGACCATGCCGATCTGTTCGAGCCTGCGCTGAAGGCCGCCGCGCAGGCGGTGTCCGCCACGGGCTATGTCTATCTGGAGGCGCCCCAGGCCTGGACCGAGGAGCAACTGGCCGAGGCCGGTGGCCTGCAGCTGTTCCGCCATCTGAAGGCGGGCGCCGTCCACGCCCACCTGCTGCGCAAGGCACCGCAGGACGAGTAAAGGGCGCTGCGGCGGCCGCGTTCCCTGGCAGGAGCGCGGCTGTCGCACAGCCGACCGGCCATGCTGCAGCGCAATGCATAATGCGCCATCCGTGCCGGACAGGGCACGCGCAGCCAATGAAAGCGACCGCCATGAGCCACGACGTGATTGCCGTCTATCCCGGAACTTTCGATCCGATCACGCTGGGTCATGAAGACGTGGTGCGCCGCGCGACCCAGCTGTTCAGCCACGTCATCGTTGCCGTGGCGGCGGGCCACCACAAGAAGACCATGTTCAATCTTGAGGAGCGCATGCAGATGGTGCGCGAGGCCGTGTCCATCTATCCCCATGTCCAGGTCGAGAGCTTTCATGGCCTGCTGCGCGACTTCGTGGTCGAGCGCGGCGGCAAGGCCATGGTGCGCGGCCTGCGTGCGGTCACCGACTTCGACTACGAGTTCCAGCTCGCCGGCATGAACCGCACGCTGATGCCCGAGGTGGAGACAGTCTTCCTCACGCCCAGCGACCGCTACCAGTTCATCAGCAGCACCTTCGTGCGCGAGATCGCCACGCTGGATGGCGAGATCGACAAGTTCGTCTCTCCCAGCGTGCGTACCCGCCTTCTGCAGAAGGTGCAGGCCAATCGTGGGTCGTGACGCACCACCTGATCGCACGCCTTGATCCCGCGCCCTGATGCCCTGACCGCCTGGCTGTCCTGAGGCCCGGCAAGGGCGGCCAGGACCCTCTCGCAGTTCCTTCTTAGAAGGCAGCCTGCCGCGTGGCGCTCGCATTCACGGCGGCGTGCACGAATTCCAGCTTGCGCCTGGCCCCGGCCGAAAGGGCGAACGGATAGGCATCGCCATGGCCCAGGCTGCGGTTGAGGCTGTTGGTCAGCAGCGTCAGCGGCACCCACTGGTCCAGCATGGTGCCGAAGTCCGGCTGTGCATGGACCGCGAAAGGGTCCTGCACGCACAGCGCCGGCTGCGTGCCCGAGCCTGTACTTGTCCCTGAGCCTCCAGGCATGGTGATGCAGGTGCCATAGCTGGCCGCAGTCTCCAGCAGATCCACCATGTGCAGGTAATGGGCCCAGCTTTCGGCCCAGTCTTCCCACGGGTGGGAGGTGGCATAGGCGCTGACGAAGTTGTCGCGCCACTGCTCATCCATCGGGTCGCGCGCATAGTAGTTCTGCAGGGCCTGGCCATAGTCCTGGCGCTCGTCGCCGAACAGGCGGCGGAATTCCTCGATACGGCCCGCGCCCACCACCAGCCTGTCCCAGAAGAAGTGGCCGGATTCATGGCGCAGATGGCCCACCAGCGTCCGGTAGGGCTCGTGCAGGGCCTGACGGCGCCGGGCACGCTCGGCATCGTCGGCTTCCACCACGTTCAGCGTGATGGTGCCGTTGGCATGGCCGGTCATCACGGGCGCCTGCCCCGGCAGGTCGGCCAGCAGCTCGAAGCGCGGCCCATCCTCTCCAGGCCGGGGACCCAGGCCCAGGCGGGCCAGCGTGTAGAACAGCTGGCGCTTGGCGGCCTCGATCCGGGTCCAGCGCAGCGCATTGGACGGGTCTGACAGATCGGGCAGCCAGCGTGTCTGGCGGCAGGACTCGCACAGCGCATGGGGATCGTCTGCGGGCAGGGCGAAGTTGCACTGTCCCACGGGACCCCGGTGGCTGCACATCTTGTAGAGCCGGCCTGGCGGCTTGCCGCTCGTCAGCGAGGACAGGCTCTCCCACAGCACGCTGTCCCGCGTGCCGGAAACCGGGCGCAGGCAGGCCACATGCAGTCGCTCGGGCAGGAAGGCCAGGGTGGCGCCGCAGTGCACGCATTGAACGCTGTCGAAGAAGACCGGGTGGCCACAGGCATCGCAGTTGAAGACTCGCATGTCGGTCACTTTACGCCGTATGTCCGGCGCACGGTGGAAAGGGGTCGTACCTGCCGTCGGCTGCAATGGTCGGCAATCCTCGCGGCGGACCGTGCGGCAGTTGGAGCCCTGGATGAAAAAAGGCCGGAAGTCTCCGGCCTTGTACTTGGATCAGCCCCCGCAGGGGCCTGCATCAGGGACGAACCACGATGCTGTTGCGCACTTCACGCACGTTCTTGGTGGTGCGGGCGATCTCGGCGGCGCGCGCCTTTTCCGATTCGGACTTGGCAAAGCCCGACAGCTGCACCGTGCCGTTCAGGGTCTCGACGCTGATGGAAGTGGCCGAGACACTCTTGTCCTCTGCCATCTTGGCCTTCACCGCAGTGGTGATGCCGGCGTCATCCACATACGAACCCACGGACTGCTGGTCGCGGGCCACGGAGCAGGCGGTGGTACCGAGCACGGTGGCACCGGCGACGAGAGCGAAAGCGATGGCACGGGTGTACTTTTGCATGATCAGTTCTTTCCTGGACAAGAAAATTGAGGGTAACGGTACTCGAGGGAACTCAGGGGACTCGGCGGCAGCTCACTTGCGCGAGCGGGAACTCATGAAGAACGCGGTGGCCAGGGCAGCGCCCGTGGCTGCAGCCAGCAGGATGGAGCGGCCAGGCTGCTCGATGACGTAGCGCGTGGTGGCCTCGGTGGCCGATTGCAGCTGGCGGCGGGCGCGGTCGGAGCTGTCGGCGCAGAAGTTGATGCCGCGTGTGGCCAGTTCCTGGGCACGTGCCGCGAGGTCATCGATGACGGGGTTCAGTTCACGCTCGATGGACTGGACACCTTCCTCGGCGTTGTCCAGCGCATTCGCTGCAGTGCGGCGTGTCGTGTTGACGGCCTCCTTGGCGGCGTCCGCGACATCCTGGGCAACGTCCTTGGCGGTATCGGCGGCTTTGTTCACGGCTTTCTCGGCTTGGCTCATTGGTTCTATCTCCTCAAAACTGGCATGAATGCGAAAGGCGGTCGGGCTGCCGGGCTGGCTGCCCGCGGTAAGCGGGCTTGGGCTGGCAGGGGGCTGAAGGCGGCGCCGCCGCTACTTCTTGATCAGGCTCATCACAAAGGTGACGACAGCCATGATCACGAAAATATAGAACAGGATCTTGGCGATGCCTACAGCACCTGCCGCAATACCACCAAAACCGAATATGGCGGCTACCAGGGCGATGACGAAGAACACGATGGCGTAGTGCAGCATGTAAAACTCCTTGGGTTGTTCGTTTCCAAGAAACGGCACGGGGCGGATGGGCCAAGTGCTGTTTGCATGGGTTCGACTGTACTGAGCCGCCAAAGGTGCATCTGACGGTGGCCGGCGTGGCATGGCGTCAGGGTTAGGCGGGGGGGCAGTGTAGGAATGCTCCGGCTGCGCAGGGCTTGCAGCCGCCGCCGGCTGCGGCCATTCGGGGGCGCGCCTGGAAAATGGCCCCCACACTACCCTTGCTGCGCAAGGTCCGCTGCCCCCCGAGGGGGCTGCTTTTCATCTTGGGGCGGCCGGGCGATGAAAAAAGCCCCTGGCGCGTGGGCGCGCAGGGGCTTTTGCATGGCGGATGCTGCCGCTTCAGGCGGTGGCGACCGTACCGGCGCTTTTGTCCGTGGAGATCGGCGCCAGCGGGATGACGGCGGAGATCGCCGTGCCCTTGCCCAGTTCGGACGAGACGGTCAGGCGGCCGCCTGCGGCCTCCACGCGGTGGCGCATGCCGGCCAGCCCGTGGGAGTTGGGGCGCATGGCCGAGGTCTCGAAGCCTTCGCCGTCGTCCTGGATCTGCACCGTCACATAGGTCGGATAGTTGTGCACGGAGACCAGGACATGGCTGGCCTTGGCATATTTGCCGATGTTGGTCAGCGACTCCTGGACGATGCGGTAGACCGTGAGTTGGGTGGATTCCGGCAGCTCCACCTGCTCCAGGTTGGCCGTGACTTCGATGCCGCTGCGCTCGCCGAACTCGCGCGCCAGGATTTCCAGCGCCGTCGTCAGGCCCAGGTTGGACAGGGAAGAGGGGCGCAGGTCCTCGATGATGCGGCGCTTGAGGGCGATGCCGCTGTTGAGCGTCTCCACCAGATGGCTGACGCGTTCGCCCACGTCCGGCGCGCTGAGGTCGATCTTGGATTTGAGGCGCGCCACGTCGAGCTTGGCCGCCGTCAGCAGCGAGCCCAGCTCGTCGTGCAGTTCGCGCGCCAGGTGTCCGCGCTCGTCCTCGCGCACCTGCTGCAAGTGGTTGGCCAGTTCCGTCAGCGTGGCCGTGCGCTCGCGCACCAGGGCTTCGAGGCGGTTGCGCTCGTCGCGCTGGATCTCCTGCTCGCGCTGGTGGGCCTGCTGCAGCGCGTGGGCCTGGCGCAGGTACATGAAAAAGCCCAGCACGCCCAGGGCCGTGACCGTGGCGATGCCTATGCGTGACAGCGACAGCGTGTGCTCGATGTCCTGCAGGTTCTTGGCCGAGCGCTGGTCTATGCCTGACAGCAGCTTGCCCGTGTAGTCGCGGATGGCGTCCATGTTCTCCATGCCCACGTCGGTGAACATGACGAAGCGCCAGGCCTCCTCGTTGCCCTGGCGGTACAGGCGCAGGCTGAGTTCCATCTCGCTCATCTTGCGTTCGACCTGGCGCGCCAGCGGCGTGAAGATCGCCAGCTCCTGCGGGTCGTAGATGAAGATCTGGCGCAGCTCGTCCATGTTGTAGTTGATGGCCGTGATCGCCTTGCTGTAGGGCTCCAGGTAGCGCTCCTCGCCCGTGAGCAGGTAGCCGCGCAGGCCGGTCTCCGCATCCAGCATCAGCCGCAGCAGCTGGCTGATCTCCGAGCGGGTGTTCTGGGTCTGGGTCATGGCCTCCAGCGCCTTGGTGGAGCGCTTGTAGCTGGCCTCGTTAATGCTCACCAGCAGCACGGCCGCGACGATGGCGAATGCCAGGCTGATCGCAATTCTTCGGAAATTTATCCAACGCATAAGCATCCTCTCACCTACAAGATCTTCGCCGATATTCTGCATAATTCGTGTTATCGGCTGCCGGGGCAGTTCCTGCGCCGGCCGTTACCATATATTGTTTGCACGACCAGCGATCCCGCTGGTCCCCGAAAAAGAGGTATTCATGATCAGAATTGGCATTGTGGACGACCATGCAATTGTGCGCTCGGGCCTGCGTCAGTTTCTCTCGGAACACGTGGACCTGCGTGTAGTCGGTGAGGCCGCCAATGGCCGCGAGGCCATCGATCTGGTGCGTGCCCACGAGATCGACGTGCTGTTGATGGACCTGTCCATGCCCGGCCAAAGCGGTATCGACGCGCTGGCCATGCTGCGCGCCAAGGCGCCGGACATGGGCATCCTGATCCTGAGCGGCTATCCCGAGGAGCACTACGCGATCAACCTGATCCGCCAGGGCGCCAGCGGCTACCTGAACAAGGAATGCGATCCCCAGGAGATTGCCGAAGCGATCCGCACCGTGGCCCTGGGCCGCCGCTACCTGACGCCCGCCGTGGCCGACCTGCTGGCCCAGCAGCTCAACCGCAAGGATGACGCGCCAGCCCATGAACAGCTGTCCGAGCGTGAGTTCCAGGTCTTCCTCAAGCTCGCGCGTGGCGAAACCGCAGGTGATATTGCAAAGTCGCTTTCACTGAGCGTAAAGACGGTCAGCACCTATCGCACGCGACTCATGGAGAAAATGGGATTGTCTTCCAACAGCGATCTGACGTATTACGCACTGAAGAACAGGCTGATCGATTGATTTTCAGTCAATAGAAAATACGGGCTGCACGATTATCAAGTCGTGCAGCCTTTTTCTTTGGTGAAAAATCAAATGCAGTGCTTTGGGTTCAGGCTGTTTTGAGTTGGTTGAGTGACGCCGCATCGATATTCATGCAATAGTCCATGAGTGCGTCGATTTCATTGGACTTGTCGAAGACGGCATCCACGCCTAGCTGGGCGCAGCGGCTGCGGATGTCGGGGGTGGCATAGTTGCTGAGCACCACGATCTTCTGGTGCGGCTGGCGCTCGCGGCAGGCAGTGAGCACACCCAGGCCGCTGCCCTGGCGCAGGAACAGGTCGACGATGGCGAGATCCCATGCGTCGGGGTTCTGCTGAAGCCAGTCCGTCCCCGCGCTCTCCGTCTCCGCGATGCCCACGGCCTCGACATCGGCCAGTTCTTCGAGCGTGGCGATCAGGTTCTCGCGGATCGTAGGGTTGTCTTCAACAAGATAGGTGCGCAATTTCACGGCTGTATCCAATAGGGACGCGGATGGCAATCGGAGTCCGGTGGAGCCCGGCCTCCATTGTCCTGCGCGACAGCGGGCGATTGTGCCAGTGAGGGATCGGCGTGGAGGTCAGCCGATTCCTACGCCTTGTTACCGCAAACGGGACATTCCGGTACACGAGTGGTTTGCATGCTACTCCAATCCAGGCTGCGGCTGTCGAACATGGTCAGGCGGTTTGTTGCAGGCGTGCCAAATCCCGCGATCAGCTTGAGGGCTTCCGCCGCCTGCAGAGTGCCCATGACGCCCACCACGGGCGCGAAGACGCCCATGGTCGAGCACTGCACTTCCTCGAACTGCGCATCGGGCGGGAACACGCAGGCATAGCAGGCGCAGTTCTCGTCGCGCGGGTCCATGACCATGAGCTGGCCGTCCAGCCGGATGGCCGCCCCCGCCACCAGGGGAACCTTGTGTCGCACGCAGGCCGCGTTGATCATGTGGCGCGTGCGGTAGTTGTCCGTGCAGTCCAGCACCAGGCTGGCCTGCGGCACGAGCTCGTCGAGCAGGGCGTCGTCGGCGCGCTGCTGGCGGCAGTCGATGCGGATGCCGGGGTTGATGGCGTGCACGGCCGTGCGTATGGATTCCACCTTGGGCTGGCCCACGCGGTCCGTGGTGTGGGCGATCTGGCGCTGCAGGTTGGTCATGTCCACCGCATCGTCGTCCACCAGGGTGATGCGGCCTATGCCGGCCGAGCCCAGGTACAGCGCGGCGGGCGCGCCCAGGCCGCCTGCGCCGATGATGAGCACATGCGCCGCCAGGATGCGCTCCTGGCCCTCGATGCCGATTTCGTCGAGAAGGATGTGGCGCGAGTAGCGCAGCAGTTGATCGTCGTTCATTCGCGTCTCCAGACGTGAAAAAGCCGGGCGCGCGGCCCGGCTTGGTGCAGGCGCGGACCCGGTCCGCGCCGCGCTGTCAGTTTTCCTTCTTCTCGGGCTCGCGCTCGGTCAGGGTCTTGCTGACCATGACGGGCTGGCCCTTGAGGCGGTTGAGCGCCTGCTGCAGCTGGAAGTCCTTTTCGGTGCCGAACTCGGGCAGGCGGCGCTCGGCCGGCGGCTTCTTGGCTTCCTCTTCCAGGCGCTTGCGGGCTTCCTCGCGGGCTTTCTCGCGCACCTCGTCCTTGACCTCGGCGCCCTGTCCGCTGGACAGGTGCTTTTCCAGGTCGGCCTCGCGCATGCGCAGGGCGGCGAACAGGTCGCCTTCGGGCGTCTCATCCACCATCACGTCGGGCACGATGCCCTTGGCCTGGATGGACTTGCCGCTGGGCGTGTAGTAGCGCGCCGTGGTCAGTTTCAGGCCGGTTTCCGTGCTTGCACCCAGCGGCAGCACGGTCTGCACCGATCCCTTGCCGAAGGTCTGGCTGCCCATGATGACGGCGCGCTTGTGGTCCTGCAGGGCTCCGGCCACGATTTCGCTGGCCGAGGCCGAGCCTTCGTTGACCAGCACCACCAGCGGCAGCTTCTTGAGCGAGGCCGGCAGGCGCTGCAGTGGGTCTCCCATGCCGCGGCGGGCATAGAAGCTGGGCGAGGCCTTGTAGGTTTCCTTGCTGTCGGCGAGTTGGCCGTTGGTGGAGACCACGGTCACATCCGGCGGCAGGAAGGCTGCCGAGATGGCGACGGCAGCGTCCAGCAGGCCGCCCGGGTCGTTGCGCAGGTCCAGTACCAGGCCCTTCATGTTGGGGTCCTGCTTGTACAGTTCCTCGACCTTGCGCACGAAATCGTCCACCGTGCGTTCCTGGAACTGGCTCAGGCGGATCCAGCCGTAGCCGGGCTCGATGACCTTGCCCTTGACGGAATGCGTCTTGATTTCCTCGCGCGTGATGGTCACGGGGAAGCTGCGGCTTTCATCCTTGCGCAGGATGGTCAGCTGCACCTTGGTGTTGGGCTCGCCGCGCATGCGCTTGACGGCGTCGTTGAGCGACAGGCCCTTGACGGCGGTGTCGTCGATCTTGGTGATCAGGTCGCCCGTCTTGAGGCCGGCGCGGAAGGCGGGGGAGCCTTCGATGGGCGAGACGACCTTGATCAGGCCGTCTTCCGAGGTGATCTCGATGCCCACGCCAATGAAGCGTCCCGACGTGCTCTCGCGGAATTCCTTGTAGGACTTCTTGTCGAAGTACTGCGAATGCGGGTCGAGGCTGGAGACCATGCCCGAGATGGCATCGGTGATCAGCTTCTTGTCATCGACAGGCTCGACGTAGCTGGCCTTGACCATGCCGAAGACCTGCGCCAATTGCTGCATTTCTTCTAGCGGCAGCGGGGTCATGGCACCGCGGGCCACGGTCTGCAAGGAAACCGTGGTCAGTGCTCCGGCGATTACGCCTACGGAAACCCAGCCGGCAATTTTGATTTTCTGGCCCATATCACCCCTTTAACCGCGTCAATATACACCCGCTTGGAAAGGCAAGCGCCCGCGTGGTTCCCTAAAAACGGCGCAGCAAGCGCAATTTCTGCAGCAGGCGCTCACCTCAAGGGGGCCCGGCTCAGGCCTTGCCCTGTGCGGCCACGGCGGCTGCAGCCTTGGCGGCAGCTTCTGCATCGCCCAGGTAATAGTGGCGAATGGGCTTGAGATTGGCATCCAGCTCATAGACCAGCGGAATGCCATTGGGCACGTTGACGCCGACGATGGCGTCATCCGAGATACCGTCCAGGTACTTGATCAGCGCGCGGATGGAGTTGCCGTGGGCCGCGACCACGACGCGCTTGCCGGACAGGATGGCGGGCGCGATGGACTCGTTCCAGAACGGCAGCACGCGGGCCACCGTGTCCTTCAGGCATTCGGTCAGCGGCACCTGGCTGGGGTCCAGCTGGGCGTAGCGCACGTCGCTGCGCTCGCTGCGCGGGTCTTGCGGCTCCAGGGCCGGCGGCGGCGTGTCGTAGCTGCGGCGCCACACCAGCACCTGGGCGTCGCCGTATTGCTTGGCCATGTCCGCCTTGTTCAGGCCCTGCAGGCCACCGTAGTGGCGCTCGTTCAGGCGCCAGCTGTGCTGCACGGGCAGCCAGGTGCGGTCCATTTCGTCCAGCGTGTGCCACAGCGTGCGCGTGGCGCGCTTGAGCACGCTGGTGTAGGCCAGGTCGAAGTCATAGCCCTCGCCCTTGAGCAGGCGGCCGGCGTTCTTGGCCTGTTCGACGCCGGTGGCGGTCAGGTCCACATCGGTCCAGCCGGTGAAGCGGTTTTCGAGGTTCCAGGTGGATTCACCGTGGCGGATCAGCACGAGCTTGTACATGGCGGCTTTCTAAGTCTCTCGATGCGACAAAGCTGGGCTGTCGCGGGGGCAAAAGCCAGCATTCTAGAATTGACAGGTTTGCCAACCCAAGGAATGACGTGAAATTCATCATCGATAACTGGTATTTGATCCTGATCGCGCTGGCTTCCGGCGTGATGCTGCTGCTGCCCCTCGTGCGCGGCGCAGGCGGCGGCTCGCTGACGGCGGCGCAGGCCGTGCAACTGATCAACCGCCAAAAGGCCGTGGTCATCGATGTCTGCGAGCCCGAAGAGTACGCGGCCGCCCATGCCAACGGCGCCAAGAATGTGCCGCTGAGCCAGTTCGAGGAAAAGCTGCCCACCACCGTGAAGAACAAGGCGCTGCCGCTGGTGCTGATCTGCACCAAGGGCAACCGCGCCTCCCGTGCCGAAGGCATTGCGAAGAAGCTGGGCTACGAAAAGGCCCAGGCCCTGGCCGGTGGCCTGAAGGCCTGGCGCGATGCCGGCATGCCGGTTGAAAAGGCCTGAGACGCCCCCATCTGACGGCGATGGAAGCCGCTGCTCCGCGCCCCGGGCGCCAGCCGGCGGCACGCCGCAAACTCGAAGAAAGACGCACATGCAAGCCGTGAAGATGTACACCACCGCTGTCTGCCCCTATTGCATTCGGGCCAAGCAGATCCTCAAGTCCAAGGGCGTGGAGCAGATCGAAGAGATCCGCATCGACACCGATCCGGCCGCGCGCGACGTGATGATGCAGAGCACGGGCCGCCGCACGGTGCCCCAGATCTTCATCGGCGACCACCATGTGGGCGGCTGCGACGACCTGATGGCGCTGGACGCCGACGGCGGTCTGGTGCCTCTGCTGCAAAGCTGAAACACGGGCACTGCATAATGCTGGCCCAGGTGCCCGCTGCGCAAGCTCTTGGCAGCGGGCATTTTGTTGGTGATTTTTTTGATGCCCTGGTCACCGCACCAGGGTTTTTTGCCCAGAAAGACTGATTCCATGGCCGAACAGGACACTCCCGTCTTCCAGATCCAGCGCGTCTACCTCAAGGACCTGTCGCTGGAGCAGCCCAATTCGCCCGCCATCCTGCTGGAGCAGGAGCAGCCCAGCGTGGACATCCAGCTTGGCGTCGAGGCGACTCCCGTGGCCGAAGGCATCTACGAAGTGGCCGTGACCGCCACCGTGCAGACCAAGATCCAGGACAAGACCGTGTTCCTGGTCGAGGCCAAGCAGGCCGGCATCTTCGAGATCCGCAACGTGCCCGAAGACCAGATGGGTGGCGTGATCGGCATTGCCTGCCCCCAGATCATCTATCCCTACCTGCGCGGCAACGTGGCTGACGTGGTCACCCGCGCCGGCTTCCCGCCCGTGCACCTGGCCGAGATCAACTTCCAGGCCATGTACGAGCAGCAGCAGGCAGCCGCCCAGGCGGACGGCAACTCGCTGCCGCAGTAAGCCGGTCCATTCCCGGACGATGTGATTTGCGCCCAGGCGCGTCGCATCGCTGTGGTACAAGAAAAGAGGCCCGAGGGCCTCTTTTTTTCATCAACGTCGCTTCTTCAACGTCGAGCAGATATGAACATTGTGGTGATTGGCGCAGGCGCCTGGGGCACGGCGCTGGCGATGAGCGCGGCCTCGCGCGGTGACGGGCGTGTCGTGACCCTTTGGGCGCGCGACGCTGCCCAGGCGCAGGCCATGCACGGCAGCGGCGAGAACGCACGCTACCTGCCGGGCGTGGCACTGCCTGCCGCGCTGCAGGTGGTGCATGGCGAGATCGACGGCCATCTGGCGGCCGCCGACCTGATCGTGATCGGCACGCCCATGGCTGCCCTGCGCGAATGGCTGGGCCGGCTGCAGCATGTGCCCGCACCCGTGGCCTGGCTGTGCAAGGGTTTCGAGGCCGTGCCCGCAGGCGCTTCGGCCGCGGCCCATGGACTGATGGCGCACGAGGTCTGCGCCGAGGTGGCGCCCGATCTGCTGTGCGGCGTGCTCAGCGGCCCCAGCTTCGCGGCCGAGGTGGCACGCCACCAGCCCACGGCCCTGGTGGCGGCCAGCCGCCATGCCCAGGTCAATGACGCCCTGGTGGCCGCCTTCCACGGCGGCGCCATGCGCGTCTATGCCAATGCCGACATCGTGGGCGTGGAGGTGGGCGGCGCCGTGAAGAACGTGCTGGCCATTGCCACCGGCCTGTGCGACGGCCTGCAGCTGGGCCTGAACGCCCGCGCCGCACTGATCACGCGCGGCCTGGCCGAGATGACGCGTTTGGGCCTGGCCCTGGGCGCGCGCACCGAGACCTTCATGGGCCTGTCCGGCCTGGGCGATCTGGTGCTGACGGCCACGGGCGACCTGTCGCGCAACCGCAAGGTGGGCCTGCTGCTGGCTCAGGGCCGCACGCTTGAGCAGGCCGTGGCTTCGCTGGGCCATGTGGCCGAGGGCGTGTACAGCGCGCGCACCGTGCTGGCGCGCGCGCGGCTGCTGAATGTGGAGATGCCCATCACCGAAACCGTGGTCGAGCTGCTGGATGGCCGGCTGCAGGCGGCCGAGGCCGTGCAGCACCTGATGGCGCGCGATCCGCGCGGCGAGTGATTCTTCGGTGTCCATGAAAAATGGCCCACACGCTTCCCTTGGGTACGACTCACACTCATAGGTGACACATCAGTACAAGGACATGGGTAACAGATCCAAGCTTGGCAGCTGTAGCCAACAGCAGCCAAGGAGCGATCACCATGCCCTGGAAGGAGTGCGCACCCATGGACGAGAAACTGCTCTTCATAGCCGACCATCTGCGCAGTGGCGTGCCGCTGAGCGAGCTGTGCAGGCGCTACGGCATCAGCCGCAAGACGGCCTACAAGTGGGTTGAGCGTTACCGCCAACTGGGCATGGATGGATTGCAAGAGCGCAGTCGCAGGCCCCACGGGAACAATCAGGCGATCAGCTATGCACAGCGCCGGGCCATCATTGAGTTGCGCACGCAGCAAAGGTCACAGATGGGGCCCAAGAAGCTGCACGCTTTGCTCCTGCAGCGTTGGGGCCCACAGGAGACACCCAGCAAAACCACCATCTACAACGTGCTGAAGGCTGAGGGGCTTGTTTGCAGCAGGCGTGTACGCAGACGCTCGGTGCCTACGGCCCAGCCCTTGCGAACGAGCAAGCAGCCCAATGGAGTGCAGACTACAAAGGCCAGTTCAAGACAGCCGATGGTCACTGGTGCTATCCATTGACCATCATGGACCACGCCAGCCGCTATTTGCTGGCCGTGCATGTCTACGACAGCCCCAACTACGAGGATGCCAAACGCAGCTTTGAACAGGTGTTTCGGCAATACGGACTGCCCGAGCGCATACGCAGTGACAACGGTCCGCCGTTCGCGACTACTGGCGTGGCGGGCCTGTCACGCCTGGCGATATGGTGGATAAGGCTGGGCATCAGGCCGGAGCGCATCGAGAGGGGCAAGCCACAGCAAAACGGTCGCCACGAGCGGATGCACCGCACGCTCAAGCATGCCCTGGGCAAAGAGCCTGCGGCGGACAAAGCGGCATTGCAGATGCAGCTCGATGCCTTTGTGGAGCACTACAACCAGCAGCGCCCGCATGAGGCCTTGCAGCAAAGCATGCCGGCCCAGCACTACAGCGACTCGGCCAGGCCATACCCCTCAAAGCTACCCGAGCTGCAGTACCCGAAGCATTGGGAACGAGTTCGAGTCAGCCACAACGGCCTGATTTACTGGCGAGCGCTGCGGGTCTACATAGGCTACCTGCTGGCGGGGCAGTGGATCGGGATGCAGGAGGTGGCCGCTGGCCAGTGGGATGTGTATCTGGGGCCGGTGCGACTGGGCTGCTTCAACGAAGAGGATGTGCGAGGACCCCAGAAGGACTATGTGAGCTTGAAGTGTTACCCATGTCTGTGAGCTGAGTTGTTACCCATGTCCTTGACACGTACACTTGCTGCGCAAGGTCCACTGCCCCCCGAGGGGGCCGCTTTTCATCTTGGGGCGGCCCGGCGATGAAAAAGCCCCGGGGGTGGAAGGCCCCGGGGCTTTTTTGCGTCAGAAATCCTGGCGCCTGGCGCGCTACATGCCCAGTTACAGGCCCAGTTACAGGCCCAGCTCCAGACCCAGCAGTTCCTCCACCGTCTGGCGGCGGCGGATGAGGCGCGCGCTGTCGCCATCGACCAGCACCTCGGCGGCCAGCGGGCGCGTGTTGTAGTTGCTGGACATGGAGCTGCCATAGGCCCCCGTGTCATGGATGACCAGCAGGTCGCCCACCGAGGCGCCTGCCAGCGCGCGCGGCAGCACCACGCCGCCGTCGCCCTGGGTGAACACGTCGCCCGATTCGCACAGCGGGCCGGCGACCACGGCATCGCGCAGGGGCATGGCCTGTCCGTCGCGGCGCAGCACTTCCATGCCGTGCCAGCTGCCGTACATGGAAGGGCGCATCAGCTCGTTGAAGCCCGTGTCGACCAGCACGAAATGGTTGCTGCCCGCGTTCTTGGTGGCGCGCACCTGGCCCAGCAGCACGCCCGACTCGGCCACCAGGAAGCGGCCCGGCTCGATCTCCAGGCCCAGCGCATGGCCCACGATGGCCTCGGCGTCCTTGCGTGCCGCATCCCACAGACCGTGGTAGTGGGCGGTGTCGATGGTGGCGTCGCCATCGCGGTAGGGAATGGACAGGCCGCCGCCGGCCGAGATGGCCTGCAGGTCATGGCCTGCCTGGCGGGTGGCGCGCACCAGCTCGACCATGGCGCCGCAGACCTGCTGCAGGTGGCCGTAGTCCACGCCCGAGCCGATGTGCATGTGCAGGCCGGCCAGCTTCAGGCCGCCGTCGCGGATGGCCTGCAGCGCCGCCAGCAGGTCGCTGTGCCAGATGCCGTGCTTGCTGTGCTCGCCGCCCGTGTTGGTCTTGTTGCTGTGGCCGTGGCCAAAACCGGGGTTGATGCGCAGCCACACGGGATGGCCGGGCGAGGCCTGGGCCAGCTGGTGCAGCATGTCGATGGAGCCGGCATTCACGGGCACCTTGTGCTCGGCCACGCAGGCCAGCGTGGCCTCGTCCATCACGTCGGCGGTGAACACGATGTCGCTGTGCAGGTCGTCGCCATGGCCGGCTGCGTAGCCGGCGGCCAGGGCGCGCAGGATTTCGCCGCGCGAGACGGCGTCCACCTTCACGCCCTGCTCGCGCATCAGCCGCAGGATGTGGATGTTGGAGCAGGCCTTCTGCGCAAAGCGGATGGTGTCGAAGGCCTTGAGCTGGGCGATGCGCGCGCGGATGGTGGCGGCGTCATAGACCCACAGCGGCGTGCCGTGCTGGTCGGCCAGGGCCCAGAGCTGGGCGGGCGAGAAGGGATTGGACATGGTGTCTCTTTCAGGGGAACTGCCGCGCATGATGGCGGATGGGAGTCATTCAGTCCAATGCTTGTTCTTATGGTGTCTATTTGATTTGGATATGCTTTGGCCATGCAAGACCCCGCGCTGCCGCACACGTCCCCCGAGCCCCGCATCTCCCACCGCCACCTGGAGGTGTTTCGCGCGCTCATGCTCAGCGGCAGCGCCACGGCGGCGGCGCAGATGCTGTTCAGCTCCCAGCCCACCGTCAGCCGCGAACTGGCGCGGATGGAGAGCCTGCTGGGCTATGCGCTGTTCGAGCGTGCCCAGGGTCGGCTGCGGCCCACGGCACGCGCCCTCTCGCTGTGGGCCGAGGTGCAGCGCAGCTGGCAGGGTCTGGACCGCGTGGTCGAGCATGCGCTGGCCCTGGGCCGGCCGCACCAGGCGCGCATCAACGTGCTGTGCCTGCCCGCCCTCAGCCATGCGCTGCTGCCCGCAGCGCTGGCGCGCCTGCATGCGGAGCACGGCCCAGTGGCCGTCAGCGTGGCCACGCAGGAGGCGCCGCTGCTGCAGGAGTGGATGGCCGCCCAGCGCTACGACCTGGGCCTGGCCGAACTGGCCGAGGCGCCTCCGGGCACGCGTGCCCTTGCGCTGCCCGCCATGGACGAGGTGGCCGTGCTGCCCGCAGGCCATGCGCTGGCCGCAAGGCCGGTGCTGGAGGTGGCTGACTTTGCCGGGGAAAGCTTTGTCAGCCTGGCGCGCGACGATCCCTATCGCCAGCAGATCGATGCCGTGTTCGAGCAGGCCGGCGTGCAGCGCCAGCTGCACCTGGAGACCCACAGCGCCGTGGCGGTCTGCGCCATGGTCCAGCACGGTCTGGGCGTGGCCATCGTCAATCCGCTGACGGCGAGTGCCTGCGCCGGGCCGCAGCTGGTGGTGCGGCCGCTGGCGTTTTCCATTCCCTTCCAGGTCCATGCGCTGCTGCCGCTGCACCGGCCGGCCGTGGCCGAGGTGCAGTGGCTGGTGGAGGCGCTCGCCGCCGAGGTGGCCGCGGTCGGCTGAGGGCAGAGGGCGGGGTGCGGTCTCAGCGCGCCGCGCTGTCCAGGCCGGGAGCCTTGTCTGCAGCGGGCTCGGGCGGCAGGCCCCACTCCATCCAGTCGTCGCCAAAGATCTCCACCGGGTGCTGTGTGCGGTCCGATCCGTTGCCGCAGGCCAGCTCGTCGCGGGCGCAGTAGCGGTCACATCCCCAGCAGGTGCGCTCGGGATGGGCGGGGTGGATGGGGAATTTCTTGGCCATGGCATCCAGCTTGGACCGCCATGGCCGCCAGGGTTTTGCGCTGGATCAGAACTCCAGGTTGTCGATCAGGCGGGTCTTGCCCAGGCGCGCGGCGCCCAGGGCCACCAGTGGTGCACCGGCCAGTTGCGCGCCCTCGGCGGGCGGCTGCAGGTCACGGCGCAGGCGCACGGTCAGGTAGTCGGGCTCCCAGCCCTGGGCGGCCAGGGATTGCATGGCCCAGGCTTCCAGTTCGGCCAGCGGCGCCTGGCCCGCACGCGCGGCATCGGCCAGTTGCTTGAGCGCCAGCGACAGCGCCATGGCCTGCTGCCGCTCGTCGTCGCTCAGGTAGCCGTTGCGCGAACTCAGCGCCAGGCCGTCGTCGGCGCGCGCCGTGTCTCCGGCCACGATGTTCACGGGCAGGGCGAACTGCTCGACCATGCGGCGGATCACCATCAACTGCTGGTAGTCCTTTTTGCCGAACACGGCCGTTCCGCCGCCGCTGGCGAAGAATACGGCCGAGAACAGCTTCATCACCACGGTGCACACGCCCGTGAAGAAGCCGGGGCGGAAATGGCCTTCGAGGATGTCGGCCAACTGCGCGTCGGGCTGGATCTTGAAGGTCTGCGGCTCGGGGTAGAGATCGGCTTCGCGCGGGGCGAACAGCAGGTCGCAGCCTTCGGCCTCCAGCTTGGCGCAGTCGGCCTCCCAGGTGCGCGGATAGCTGTCGAAATCCTCGTGCGGCAGGAACTGCAGGCGGTTCACGAAGATGCTGGCCACGGCAATGTCGCCGTGCTGGCGCGCGGCGCGCACCAGGGACAGGTGGCCGTCGTGCAGATTGCCCATGGTGGGCACGAAGGCGGGGCGGCCCTTGCTCGACAGGATGGCGCGCAGGTCGGCGATGGAGTGGACGATTTGCATGGGAAAACGGGGGAACGGGAAGCGGGAAGCGGAAAGCGGAAAAACGGATCGTGCAGCCTGCCGGACTACCAGGCGTGCTTGCTGTCGTCGGGGAAGCTGCCGTTCTTCACGGCATGCACATAGGCCTCGAAGGCGCCCTTGACGCTGCCCGCATCCGCCATGAAGTTGTGCACGAAGCGGGCCATCTTGCCCAGGTTCACGCCCAGCATGTCGTGCAGCACCAGGACCTGGCCGGCCGTGCCGCTGCCCGCGCCGATGCCGATGGTGTGGCAGTGCGGCAGCTCGGCCGTGAGCTCGCGCGACAGCTGTGCCGGCACCATCTCCAGCACCAGCATGGAGGCGCCTGCATCCTGCAGCTCCAGCGCATGGCGGCGCAGCGTGGCCGCGCCCTCGTCGCTCTTGCCCTGGACGCGGTAGCCGCCCAGCGCATGCACGGTCTGCGGCGTCAGGCCCAGGTGGGCGCAGACGGGCACGCCGCGCTCGACCAGGAATTGCACGGTGGGCGCGGTCCAGCCGCCGCCTTCGAGCTTGACCATATGGGCGCCGGCCTGCATCAGCTCGCAGGCGCTGCGCATGGCCTGCTCGCGGCTTTCTGCATAGCTGCCATAGGGCATGTCGGCGATCAGCCAGGCCGTGCCCTGCACGCGGTGCAGGCCGCGCGCCACGCTGGCCGTGTGGTAGCACATGTCCTGCAGCGACACGCCCACGGTGCTGTGCAGGCCCTGGCAGACCATGCCCAGCGAATCGCCCACCAAAATGCACTCCACGCCGGCCGCATCGGCCACGGCCGCGAAGGTGGCGTCATAGGCGGTGACCATGGTGATCTTCTCGCCGGCCTCGCGCATCTGCGCCAGGCGCGGAAGGCTCACGGGGCGGCGCTGGGGCAGCGGCGAGGCGGGAGGGATGGTGCCGTAGGGCGTGCCGGCGGTGACGGGTGCTTGGGTCATGGGGCGCTCGGAGGGGGATGGAATTGCCGCGAGTCTATGCGATGCGCGCGGGGGGCACCTGTCCCTGAGCTGTCCTTTGCTGTTCCGTCACCTTTCGGGCAGGCCACGCCATCGGCGCCACAGCGGAGACAGCAGGGCCACGAGCATGGCCGTGCTGGCTGCCACGGCAGGCGCGCCCATCAGCAGGTCCAGCCAGTGCTGGGTATCCGTCCAAGGGTCTGCGCTGCCGGCGGGTTGGGGCAACAGCAGTGCGGACCACTTGGACCAGGCGGCGGCGAGCCATATCAGGGCCAGCGACATGCCCAGGGCCAGCAGCACCGCGCCGGCCCAGGGGCGCTTGAGCACACGGATGCGCAGCCAGGCGACCGATATCAGCGCGGCTGGAAACAGCCCCAGCACATAGAGGTTGGTGATTCCCAGCATCCCGGCCAGCACGCTGCCAAGCAAGGTCAGGACCAGGCATGCGCCCCAGGCCACCAGCTGCATGGCAGGCATCAGGCGCACCAGCACCAGGGCCAAGGCGAGGAAAAAGCCAGCGCTGGCGGCCGCCAGCAACTGGGACATCCTTGGCCATTCGTCGTCGCGGGACCTGTCAGCGCGCCGCAGATGGCTTTCCTGGTAGGCCGGCAGGGCCAAGCCGTAGCGCGCGTGCTTCCATTGCACATGCTGCAGCGGGCTCCACCGGCTGTCGAACATCTCCAGCAGCATGAGCCACTCACGGTTGCTCTGGGCCAGATAGGTACCGAAGCATTTGCGCGGATCCGGCTCCAGATCCAAAGGCCTGCTGCGACCCAGGGCTGGTTTGCAGTTGGAGTTCTGCGCTCTGGATGCCTTCTCGCCATTCCCTGGTTCCGGGTTCGCTGCCAAGTAGGCGCGCCATTCCTCGGCCAGGGGGGATTGCAGCGCGCTGCGGTAGCTGGCCAGCAGGTGCTCCGCCTCGTCCTGGGCGGAGCTGGCAGACTGGCGCACATAGCCTCTGGCCTGCAATGGCTGGCCGTAGCGCTCGAGTGTCGCGGCAATCGCGGCATGGTCTCCGCGCATCAACCAGACCAGGGCCTGGATGCTCGGGTACTTCGCCGGATCGACCTCTTCCTCGCGCAGCACACGTATCCATTCCACGAGCATGGCCGCCTGGCGTGGCGCGACAAGCGCCTCCAGGGCGGCGACTTGCTCGACAGTCTGGATCTGTGCACTGACATCCGTGTCCGACCATTGGCGCTGAATCCGCATTTCATAGATGGGCGAAAAGGCGATCGCAGGCGCGAACAATAGCGATAGGAACAAGGCTCCCCACAGGTACTCCCACCACAGGCCCCAGCGGCCCACGGGGGCGTGTTCGCGCCAGCGGTTGTGGATGCGCACGCGCAGCAACCACCACAGCGCCAGGCCGATCGCCACGATCCAGGCCACGACGAAGCCGATGTCCAGTGCCAATTGCTCGGGCGTTTGCGGGGCCGTGGACGCAACGCCGGGCAGGGAGCCCATCCAGCGCGCCGGCTCGGCCATCCACTGCATCCAGATGCCCAGCACCAGCACGCACCACAGCAGCGCCAGCGGCAGATACCAGTGCAGGCGCAGCTGCCACAGCAGGGGGCAGCGCATCAGCACCCATTGGTCCCAGCGGTTCGTCATATCGGAAAAACGTGGCATGGCTCAGTCCCTCACGAACAGGCGGCGGGTGGATGCGGTGATGTCGCGGAAATAGCGCACGGGCATCTGTGCCTGCACGGCCTGCGCCAGGAACTGCGCTGCCGTGAACGGCACGTGAAAGCTCACTATGTGGGTCTGGCCACTGAGCTGGTGCGTATGGGATGGCAGCCGGTCCAGCCAGGGTTTCAGTTGCGCCATGGCCCAGCCGGTCTCGAACTCGATGGCGCAGCCTTCCATGGCGGCAAAGCTCTGCTGAACGCTGCGCGGCTGGCCTTGCTCCAGGAACAGCACCTGATCGGCCACCTTTTCCACCTCGTACAGCTGCTGTGAACTCAGCACCAGGGCCATGGGTTGCCAGGGCGAGCGCACCAGCGACTGCAGATCGGTCAGCAGGGTCTGCTGGGCGTTGATGTCCAGATTGGCCAGGGGCTCGTCCAGCAGCAGCACGCGCGGCCGGCACAGCAGGGCGCGCGCCAGCTCGAAGCGCATCTTGTAGCCCGAGGACAGCTGTTTCCACTGGTGGCCCCGGAAGGCGCGCAGCCCCAGCTGCGCGATGACCAGCTGTACCAGGCAGATGTTGCGTGGGCCCACGGCGCCATGGCTGCGCGCGGCGAATTGCAGATGGTCCATCAGGCGCCCGCCCCAGACGGCCGGGCGCTGGGGGATATAGGCGAGCTGGGTGCGCAGCAGGTAGGCATCGGTGGCGGGAACGCCCCAGTCCAGCTGCCCTGCGTCGGGCGCCAGATCGGCGGCCAGCAGGCGCAGCAAGGTGGTCTTGCCGTTGCCGTTCTCGCCCACCAGTCCCAGGATGGTGCCCGGCTCCACGGCCACATCCACCGGCCCCAGCGCAAAGCCGCCGCGCCGGTAGCGCTTGACCAGTTGCCGTCCCTGTACACGGTGCGCGCGGGGAGGTGCGGAGTCGGCCTGCAGCGCCTGGCCCGGGGCATGGGCGGCATGCAGGGCATCGAAGGCCTGCTGCACCAGCGCGCGGCGTGGCTCTGCACCGGAATCGGCCGCAAGGCCATCCCAGGCATCCAGCGCAGTCAGCAGGCTCTGCTGCACGGCGGTTTCGGCCGGCAGGGCGGCGTCTATGAGTGCACGCCACGCGCCATGCCATTGCTGGCTGGCGATCGCCTGTTCCACGGATTGCGCCCAGGCCGCCACGGTGGCCTGCGGGCGCGCGGGTGGTCGTGCCGATTCGATGCTCGATTCCATGAAGCCCTCCCTTTTTTCTGTGCTGCGCGGTGCGGCCATCCGGGGAGCCGGACAGTGCGATTCCCGGCGCGCGACGAGTCTATGCGATCCCGCTATGCTGTACTTCCCGCGACGGACGACAGGGCCCGCACAGGCCCTGCGGATGCGCTTCAACGGTGTTGCACCATGTCCGGTTCCTTACAGACATCTCCGCTTCTTCCCGCCGTGGCCTGGCAGGGCCTGCGCCAGGTCCATGTGCTGCAAAGCCTGACCGACGAGCGCCTGGCCGAACTGGCGGCGCAGTGCCGCTGGCAGCATCTGGCGCTGCACCAGACGCTGGAGGGCGCGTACACCGATCAGCGTCTCTACATGCTCGTGCAGGGCGGCTTGCGCGTCAGCAGCTATGCCCCCAACGGGCGCGGGCTCACGCTGGGCGAGATTGCCCAGGGCGTGTTCTTCGGCGGCCTGCCGCAGCAGCAGGTGGGTTGCACGGCCATGCCCCTGGTGGTGGAGGCGGGAGTGCCCAGCCTGATTGCCTCGCTGGCCCATGAGGATGTGGAAGCCCTGCTCATGAACGAGCCCCAGGTCCTGCGCGCCTTCATCGGCCGGCTCAGCGACCTGGCCGTGGCGCTGGCGCGCCGCATGGTGGATCTGGGAACGCTGTCGGTGCGCAGCCGCCTGCATACCCAGTTGCTGGAACGTGCCGAGCGCGCGGGCATCGACCAGGGGCAGGCCCTGCTGGCGCCCGCACCCCGGCAGACCGACCTGGCCCTGATGCTGGGCTCCAGCCGCGAGGAAGTGGCGCGCGAGATGTCGCGCCTGGTGCGCCTGGGCCTGCTGCGGCGCGAAGGCCGCAACCTGCGCATCTGCCATGTCGAAGGCCTGCGCGTGCTGCTCGAGGAAGCGCGCTGAGCCTTTGCCTGCCGCGGCTGTTTCAAGCCGCGAAAAACACTGTTTCAGGAACGCGTGAATTCGCCCTCTGTCGAGGGGAGCACGGGTGAAAAGGCAGCGGGCCGCCCGGGCCGGATGCGAAAACACGTGAGAAAACGCACAGACGAAGAATGCTGCAGCGCCGCATAGTACGTCCATGCCGTGAGGAAATGAATGCCGAGCGGCCTTTTGAAAGGATCTGACATGCGTACCCTCTCCGCTGCACTGGCCGCCCTGACCCTGGGCCTCGCCGGCACTGCAATGGCCCAAGAAGCCGTTTCCCCATCGTCCTCCGCCACCGCAGGCCTGAGCCGCGCCGAAGTGCTGGCCGACCTCGAAATGTGGCACCAGGCGGGCATGACCTACCTGCCCTCGCCTTCGGCTGACCGCGACATCAGCTACAACTCGGCCGAATACCAGCGCGGCCTGGCCCGCTACCAGCAACTGCGCAGCGGCCCCGCCTACCGTGAGGCCGTGGCCCGCCTGGAAGGCCAGCACACCGTCACGCAGAAGTGATGTGAATGGATATGGGTCCGGCATGGTGCCGGGCCTGTTGGTGGAAAGCGTCCTTTCGGGATGCTTGGTTTGGCGCCCTTCGGGGCGCTTTTTTGTTTCCCTCGCTCTACACTGGGCGGCCCCGTGTCAGTGGCTGCTATCGATAGCGAAGCTGCTGATGCAAGTACAGCATGCGTTGACGGCCGTTTTGTGAAGTTTCTGATCGATTTTCCCAACCCCCATGACGGTTCGGCCGCCCGGCTGCGCCATGGCTTCGGGCCGCCGCTGCGCAGCCTGGCCGCCCATGCGCCCGAGCAGGTGCGCGGTGTGCTTGACGCCGTGGAGCAGGCCGCCCAGGCCGGTCTGTGGTGCCTGGGCTGGGTGCGCTACGAGGCGGCGGCGGCCTTTGACGCGGCCTACGCGGGCGCCTTGCATGCCACGCCGCCAGGCGAGCCGCTGGCCTGGTTTGCCGTCTTCGACGGCCCCCGGCCCTGGCCTGAAGACGCGGACGCAGTCGATACCGGCCCTCAGGTGCAATCTCAGGTGCAATCTCAGGTGCAATGGCAGCCCGGCCTGGAGCGCGCGGATTTCGATGCCGCCATTGCGCGCATCCACGAGGCGATTGCGGCCGGTGACTGCTATCAGATCAATTACACGGCCCAGTTCATGGGCCGGCTGCTGGGCGACATTCCATCGCTGTTCGCCGCGCTGCGCCGTGCCCAGCCCGGCGGCTACGTGGCCTGCATGGACAGCGGCGACGAGCAGGTGCTGTCCGTCTCGCCCGAGCTGTTCTTCGACTGGGATGGCGAGCGCATCCTCACGCGCCCCATGAAGGGCACGGCGCCCCGTGGCGCCACGCCTGCACAGGACGAGGCGAATGTCCAGGCCATGCGGTCCTCGCCCAAGGAGCGGGCCGAGAACGTGATGATCGTGGACCTGCTGCGCAACGATGTCTCGCGCATTGCCGAGCCTTTCAGCGTCCAGGTGCCGCGCCTGTTCCATGCCGAACCCCTGCCCACCGTGTGGCAGATGACGTCCGACGTGCAGGCGCGCACGCGGCCCGGCACGGGCTTGGCGGACGTGTTTGCGGCACTGTTTCCCTGCGGCTCCATCACGGGTGCGCCCAAGCGCCAGGCCATGCGGCTCATCCACGAACTGGAATCGGGTCCGCGCGGCGTGTACTGCGGCGCCGTGGGCGTGGTGCGGCCCGGCATCGCCGCGGGGCGCGTGCACGCCACCTTCAATGTGCCCATACGCACGGTGGTGGCGCGTGGCACGGAACTGCGCTGCGGTATCGGCAGCGGCATCACCTCGGGCGCCGAGGCGCCTGCCGAATGGCAGGAATGGCGCCACAAGAGGGCTTTTCTGGACAAGGTGTGAAAGGGCGTGCAGCCATGGCGGATACGGACTTCGATTTCGACATTCTGGAAACCCTGGCCCTGCGGGATGGCGGTTTCATCCACCTGCAGCGCCATGTGACGCGCATGCAGGACGCGGCGCGGCATTTCGGCCGTCCCTGCACGGATGCCGTGCTGGAGCAGGCATTGCAGCAGCTGCGCCAGGCGCACGCCAGCGGCCACTGGCGCGTGCGCCTGGCGCTGGATGCCACGGGGCGGATACAGACCCAGGCGGCGCCGCTGCCGCCTTCCGCCACGCCTGTTCGGCTGGCGCTGGCCGGCCGGCCCATCGCCAATGCGGTGGCGCATGGCGACTGGGTGCGCTTCAAGACCTCGCGCCGCGCGCACTACGACAGCCTGCAGCCCACCGACGCCTCGGTGTTCGACACCGTGCTCCACAACGAGGACGGCGAGATCACCGAGGGCACGCGCGGCAACATCGCCGTGCTGCTGGCGGGCCGCTGGGTGACCCCGCCGCTGTCCAGCGGCCTGCTGCCCGGCGTGGGCCGCGCGGTGGCGCTGGACGAGGGCCGCGTGGTGGAGCACCCGGTGCGGCTGGACGATCTGCCGCGCGTGCAGGGCTGGGCCTTCGTCAACAGCCTGCGCGGCTGGCTGCCGGCGGTTCTGCGCTGAATAGCAGGCTAGGCCCACGGGCGGAACTCATGGTTTTCAGGGATGGATTCCACAAGGCAATGTCAGACAATCGGTGAATATTGTTGAGCAATATCATTTTGATTGTTGGCTGATACCTGTCTCCCCTGAGATCGATCCATGCATGAATTCCGTATTTCCCGCCGCGCGCTGATCAGCGCCGCGGCTGTCCTGGCGGCGGGCCCGCTGTGCGCCCAGACCACCTATCCCAACAAGCCCATTCGCGTCGTCGTCGGCTACGCGGCAGGCGGCTCGGTCGACCTGGTGGGGCGCGTGGTGGGGGACATCCTGGCCAAGCACCTCAATGCGACCGTCGTGGTCGACAACGTGCCCGGTGCCGCCGGCGTGGTGGCCGCGCAGCGCGTGGTCGGTGCCAAGGCCGACGGCTATACCCTGCTCGCAGGCTCCAGCAACGAATTGGCGGGCACGAAGTTCGTCAACGCCGCGCAGAAGTACGACCCGGCCACGGACCTGACCGGCATCGCGCTGACCGGCGTGCTGCCCAACCTGTGGGTGGCCGGCACCAAGATGCCGGCCAAGACCATCGACGAGTTCATCGCCCTGGCCAAGGCCCATCCCGGCAAGTACAGCTACGGCAGCCCGGGCATCGGGTCCACGCCGCATTTCTCGGGCGAGCTGATCAAGAAGATTGCCGGGGTGGACATCGTCCATGTGCCCTACAAGGGATCGGCCGCGATGACCAGCGACCTGGCGGGCGGCAACCTGGATTTCGCCATCGTCTCTCCCTCGGTGGCGGCTCCGTTCATCCAGAGCGGCAAGATCAAGGCCCTGGGCGTGACCACGGCCCACCGCATCGCCATGATGAAGGACGTGCCCGCACTGGGCGAGAACGCGGCGCTCAAGGGCTACGCGCTGAGCGGCTGGTTCGGGCTGGCGGGACCCAAGGACCTGCCTGCCGATGTGGTGGCCAGCCTGCAGAAGGCCTTGAAGGCGGGCCTGGCCGATCCGGCGATGCGCGCGCGCCTGGAAGGGGCGGGCATCATTGCCCCCACGGGCGACGAAAACCTGTCCCAGATCATCCGTACCGACATGGGCAAGTACGCCGAATTGGTCAAGTTCGCCAGGATCACGCCGGAAAACTGAAGCAGGGCCGGCCGCCATGAAAAACGCCTCGCTCCCCGAGGCGTTTTTTCATTCGGGCCTGTGCAGGGCATGCAGGGACAGCAGCCCCTCGAAAGCATCGCGCAGCGGCTGCAGCGACGGGCCGGCAGGCGCCAGCCGTTGCAGCGCGCAGGCCGCTGCCTCCAGTGTGGACAGCTGGCCCGGCGCATGGGCCTTGCGCAGGGCGCCGTAGCGCGAGGCGGGAAGGTCGCCCTGCAGTGCCAGGCGCGGCAGGGCCTGCAGGCCGGGGTTGAGGTAGAGCATCTTGCGGCTCTTGCGCCAGGTGGCGTCCAGCACCACCAGGCACAGGTCCTCGGGGCATGGCGCGGGCTGCGGCCAGGGCGCTTGCCTGGCCAGGCCCAACTGATCGCCGTGCGGCGTTTCCGGATAGAGCAGTACGGCCTGCCGCGGGGCGTCGCCGGCCTGCCAGGGCGCGTGCAGCAGTGCCTGCAACTGCGCTGGCTCGAAGGCCTCGCCCACCGCCAGGCGGCTGGCGGGCAGGCACAGGTGCAGCAGCCGGCCCGTGCCCTTGGCCTGCAGTTCTTCCTCGGGATGCTGGAGCACCAGCAGCTGCACCGCATGCGGCACCGGCTGCACCAGGGGGCACAGGCAGGTGCGCTCAGGGCGCAGGCATTGCGCGCAGCGTGCGCGGGTGCTCACGGCGGACAAGGCCCGGCGCCTGCCTTACAGGCGACCCTTGTAGTAGCTGGGCTTGTCCATGTCGGCGATTTCCACGCTGAGCTGGACCATCATGCCGGCCGGCTGGGGCGTGAGGCGGCGCAGCACCGCGGCAATGCCTTCGGACAGTTCCTTCTTGGCCGTGTCGGTACGGCCCGCCAGCAGGCGCAGCTGCACGTGGACGAAGCCGCGGTTGGCGGGTGCCGAGCCGATCTCGAACTGGCTGACCGGCAGCAGGCGGGCCTTGACGTCGGCCTCGTCCAGGATGCTGGGGTGGCCGCAGACGAAGGCGTTGAGTTCGGTCAGCAGTTGCTGGCCGGGCAGGCCGGCGAGGTTGTCGGTGTATTCGACGTAGAGATGGGGCATGGATGTCTCCGTTCCGGTGGTGAAGAGGGATTCAGGGGAGGGGTGGGGCCAGGCGCGAGACCTCGTCCAGCGCCGTCAGCAGCAGCTGCACGTCGATGCGCGTGTGGGAGGCCGACAGCGCAATGCGCAGCCGCGCCGTGCCTTCGGGCACGGTGGGCGGGCGGATGGCGGGCACCCACAGGCCGCGCTCGCGCAGGCCTTCCATCACGGCCAGGGCCGTGGCGTTGGAGCCTATGACCAGGGCCTGCACGGCGGTGCGCGAGGGCAGCAGCTGCCAGCCCGTGCGCGCCAGCAGCGGCGTGAGGCCGGCGCGCAGCTCGGCAATGCGTTCGGCCAGGGCCTCGCGGCGCTCGTCCTCGGCCTCGATCAGGGCCACGCTGGCCTGCAGCGCGCTGGCCAGCATGGGCGGCGCGGCCGTGGCGAAGATGTAGCTGCGCGTCTTTTGCAGCAGCCACTCGACCAGCATGTCGCTGCCTGCGACAAAGGCACCGGCCACGCCAGCGGCCTTGCCCAGCGTGGCCATGTAGAGCACGCGGGGCGAGGCATTTGCGCCCGTCAGTCCCGCCTCGGCCAGGCTGCCCCGGCCTTGTGGGCCCAGCACGCCGAAGCCATGCGCGTCGTCGAGCAGCAGCAGCGCGTCGTGCTGCTCGCACAGCGCCAGCAGTCCGCGGATGTCGGCCACGTTGCCGTCCATGCTGAACACGGCATCGCTGATGACCAGCTTGCGCCGGGCCGTGCTGGCGGCCAGTTGCGCGGCCAGATCGGTCAGGTCGGCATGGGCATAGCGGTGGACCTGGGCGCGCGACAGGCGGGCGCCGTCGATCAGGCAGGCGTGGTTGAGCGCATCGGAGAACAGGGCATCGCCCGCGCCCACCAGGGCCGGCACGATGCCGGCATTGGTGGCGTAGCCCGCATAGAAGTAGAGCGCGCGCGGCAGTTGCACGAAGTGCGCCAGCTGTTCCTCCAGCGCGGCGTTGGCCGTGCTGTGGCCGCTGACCAGGGGCGAGCCGCCCGAGCCCACGCCAAAGGCCTGGGCGCCCGCGCAGGCGGCGCGCACCAGGGTGGGGTGGCCGGCCAGGCCCAGGTAGTCGTTGCTGCAAAAGGCCAGCATGGGGTGGCCGTCCACCTCCATGTGGGCGCCGCTGGCGGCGCCCTGCAGCGGCGCCGTGGCGCGGCGGCGGCGGCGCAGGTGGGCCGCGTCGAGCTCGGCGATGCGCGCGGGGATGTCGTCCAGCCAGGAGCCGCTCATTGCCATTGCTCCGGCAGGGTATAGGTGGTGGCGCGCGGGTCGGGGTGCTGCTGGAAGGGGATGTCGGCCAGCAGCGGCGCCTGCAGTTGCCGGCCAAGGTGCTGGCGCAGCCAGGCCATGTTTTCCTCGGGCACCAGCATGGCGGGGTCCACGCGGCTGGCAATCCAGCCGGCCAGGCGCAGGCCGCGCGCGCGGATGGCCTCGGCCGTGAGGGCGGCGTGGTTCAGGCAGCCCAGCCGCAGGCCCACGACCATGACCACGGGCAGGTCCAGCGCGCAGGCCAGGTCGGCGCCCGAGAGCTGGTCGGACAGCGGCACGAGAAAGCCGCCCGCGCCTTCCACCACCACGGCGTCGGCCTGTTCGGCCAGGCGCCGGTAGCTGTCCACGATGTGTGCGATCTCTATGGAGCGGCCCGCGCGCTGCGCGGCGATGTGCGGCGACATGGGATCGGGCAGCAGCACGGGGTTGTCGAGTTCGGGCGGCACGGCCAGGGTGGAGGCGGCGCGCAACGCCAGCGTGTCCTCGTTGGCCCAGCCGCCGTGGCCGTCGGGCTCGGCGCCTGCGGCCACGGCCTTCATGCCCACCACGCGGGCATGGTGGCGGGCCAGCGCATGCAGCAGCCCGCAGGAGGCCAGGGTCTTGCCCACGCCCGTGTCGGTGCCGGTGACAAAGCAGCCAATGGTGCGGTGGGCGTTCACGAATGGTTCTCCTGGGCCAGGGTGTCTTCAAGGGCGGCCAGCGCGCTGGCCGCCAAGTGCTGCACGGCTTCTTCGTCCAGCAAATAGGGCGGCATGGCGTAGAGGGTGTTGCTGATAGGGCGCAGCAGCAGCCCGCGCTCCAGTGCGGCTGCGCTGTAGCGGCGCGAGAAATCGGGCAGGGAGGTCTGCACATCCCAGGCCCAGATCATTCCCTGGCGCCGTGCGTGGCGCACGCGGGCGTGCTGGTTCAAAGGGGCGAAGGCGCCGTCAAGCCTTTGCGCCAGCGCGAGGTTGGCGTTGATGGCATCGGTCTGCTCGAACAGCTCCAGCGTGGCCAGGGCCGCGCGGCAGGCCAGCGGGTTGCCGGTGTACGAGTGCGAGTGCAGGAAGCCGCGCGCCACGGAATCGTCGTAGAAGGCGGCGTAGACGGTCTCGGTGGTCAGCACGGCCGACAGGGCCAGCGTGCCGCCCGTCAGGCCCTTGGACAGGCAGATGAAGTCCGGCCGTATGCCGGCCTGCTGGTGGGCGAACATGCTGCCCGTGCGGCCGAAGCCCACGGCGATCTCGTCCACCACCAGGTGCACCTCGTAGCGGTCGCACAGGGCGCGCGCCAGGCGCAGGTATTCGGGGTCGTGCATGGCCATGCCGGCCGCGCACTGCACCAGCGGCTCGACGATGAGGGCGGCCGTGGTCTCGTGGTGCTGCTCCAGCCACTGGCGCAGGCCTTCGGCGGCGCGCCGTGCCACATCGACCGGGCTTTCGCCGCCTTGCGCGCCGCGTGCATCGGGGCTGGGCACGGTGTCGGCCAGGCGCACCAGGGGGGCATAGGCTTCGCGGAAGATGGGAATATCGGTCACGGCCAGCGCGCCCACGGTTTCGCCGTGGTAGCCGCCGGCCAGGCCTGCAAAGCGGCTCTTGGCAGGGCGGCCCAGGTTGCGCCAGTAATGCGCGCTCATCTTGAGGGCGATCTCGGTGGCCGATGCGCCGTCGCTGCCGTAGAAGGCATGGCCCAGGCCGGTGAGCGTGGCCAGCCGTTCGGACAGCTCCACCACGGGCGCGTGCGTGAAGCCGGCCAGCATCACATGGTCAAGCCTGGCGAGCTGGTCGGTGAGCGCGGCCTGGATGTGCGGATGGCTGTGGCCGAAGAGGTTGACCCACCAGGAGCTGACGCCATCCAGGTAGCGGCGCCCTTCGGTGTCGTGGAGCCAGGGCCCCTGGGCGCGCGCGATGGCGATGGGGGGCGCGGCCTCGTGCCGCTTCATCTGGGTGCAGGGGTGCCACACAGCCGCAAGGCTGCGGGCGGCAAGCGATTGAGTCATCGCGCGATTGTCACACCGCAGCGCAGCTCACAGCTGCTGCGTGGGAACGTGGTGGCGCAGTTCGACCTGGCGGTTGGCATCGTCCACGAAGACCAGCTGCGGCTGGTGCGTGGCCACGTCGGTCTCATGCACCTGGGCGAAGGAGGCAATGATCAGCAGGTCGCCCACGGCGGCGCGGCGCGCGGCCGAGCCGTTGACCGAGATCATGCCGCTGCCGCGCTGGCCCTTGATGGCATAGGTGACGAAGCGCTCGCCGTTGTCGATGTTCCAGATGTGCACCTGCTCGTTCTCGACGATGTTGGCGGCGTCCAGCAGGTCCTCGTCGATGGCGCAGGAGCCTTCATAGTGCAGCTCGCATTGCGTGGTCTTGACGCGGTGGATCTTGGATTTGAGCAGGGTGCGGAACATGTTTGTCTCTCGAGGGGCGCTTTGCGCGGTCTTGATGGGGCCTTGGCTGGCAAAAAAAGCCACCAAGTCTATATGCGAAGGAGAAATCCCATGAAGGCCGTGAAGTTGTTCAACGGCAGTGGCGCCGCTGAGGGGCCTGGCTTCAGTTCAGGTCGAGCACGCAGCCATCGCCGATGCTGTCGCGCCATACGCGGATGCGGCTGGGGGCGGGCTGCAGGTCGGCCAGGGAATCGGCAATGAACAGGCACAGGTTTTCCAGCGTGGGCTTGCCCAGGCCGGGGATTTCGTCGAGAAAGCGGTGGTCCAGCGCGTCGCCCAGGGTCTTCAGGCGCGAGCGCAGGTAGCCCAGGTCGATCACCATGCCGTTGTCCGGATTGCGCGGGCCGGTGACGCTGACTTCGGCATAGTAGGTGTGGCCGTGGATGCGGCGGCTGCTCTCGGTCTCGATGGCGCGCTCCAGCGTGTGGGCGGCATCGAAGAAAAAGCGCTGGTGTACGGTGAACTGCATGGCAAAAATCAGCGGATGCCGGTGAGCTTGTGGGTCTGCAGGCTCAGGCGCCAGGCCGGGCGCTGCAGGCATTGCGCTATGCAGGCGGCCGTGTTGTCGGCCTGAAGGACGTTGTCCATGGGCTGCAGGAAATAGCGGTCGAAACGGGTGCCGGCCTCGATGGCCTGCAGATCGAAGCCGGGCTGCGGCCAGACCAGCTTAAGCTCCTGGCCGCTGCGCTGCACCCAGTCGGCGCCAGCCTTGGGGCTGATGCACAGCCAGTCGATGCCCTCGGGCGCGGCCACGGTGCCGTTGCTTTCCACGGAAATGCGAAAGCCGCGCGCATGCAGGGCGGCGATCAGGGGCTCGTCCACCTGCAGCAGGGGCTCTCCCCCGGTCAGCACCACCATGCGGTGCTGGCTGTCGCCGGCCGGCCATTGGGACAGGATGCGTTCGGCCAGGGCGTCGGCCGTGGCGAACTTGCCGCCCAGCGTGCCGTCGGTGCCCACGAAGTCGGTGTCGCAGAACTGGCAGATGGCGCTGGCGCGGTCTTGCTCGCGGCCGGTCCAGAGGTTGCAGCCTGCAAAGCGGCAGAAGATGGCCGGCGTGCCGGCCTGGCCGCCCTCGCCCTGCAGGGTGTAGAAGATTTCTTTGACGCTGTAAGTCATGGTGCATGGAGGCCGGTGGAGCCGGCCTGTCGGTGTGCGCGTGCCTGTGTCCGTGCCCGCTAGACGGGCGTATAGGCCAGGCGCACGTAGATGGGCGCAAAGGCTTCGGCCTGGGTGATCTCGATCAGCGTTTCCTTGGCCAGCTCCAGCAGGGCGATGAAGGTGACGACCAGCACGGTCGAGCCTTTCTCGGGCTGGAACAGGGTCTCGAACTCGACGAAGCGCCGGCCCTGCAGGGCCTTGAGCACCTGGCTCATGTACTCGCGCACCGAGAGTTCCTCGCGCGTGATCTTGTGGCTTTGCACGAGCTTGGCGCGCTTGAGAATGTCGCGCCAGGCCGATTGCAGCTCGGCCACGTCCACATCGGGAAAGCGCGGCTGCAGGTTCTGCTCGATGTGGATCTGGGCCCGGAGGAAGTCGCGTCCGTAGTGCGGCACCTGGCCGAGCTGGTGGGCAGCGAGCTTGATCTGCTCGTACTCGAGCAGCCGGCGCACCAGCTCGGCGCGCGGGTCCTCGGCCTCTTCGCCGCCTTCCTGCTTCTTGGGCGGCAGCAGCATGCGCGACTTGATCTCGATGAGCATGGCCGCCATCAGCAGGTACTCGGCCGCCAGTTCGAGGTTGCGGCTGCGGATCTCGTCGACATAGCGCATGTACTGGCGCGTCACGTCCAGCATGGGAATGTCGAGGATGTTGAAGTTCTGCTTGCGGATCAGGTACAGCAACAGGTCCAGCGGCCCTTCGAAGGCTTCGAGGAAGACCTCCAGCGCATCGGGCGGGATGTACAGATCCTGCGGCAGGGCGAACAACGGCTCGCCGTACAGGCGCGCCAAAGCCACCTGGTCGATCACGACCGGGGTGCCGTCGCCAGGAGGGGGGGATGTGGCGGAGGCGCCCGCAGGCGCCAGCGCGGATTCAGCCTCGGCCATGCCTTGCTGCCTGGGCGAATGCCGCATGCGCAGGGTGCACGGTGGGAACAGGCTGATTTTTCATCGCATGGGCAATCAGGAGTTCGTCTGGTAGACGTAGGGCTTCTGGTCCACGCGGCCGGCGCGCAGGTCTTCCCAGACTTCGTGGTTCACGTCCTTGTCCCACAGCAGCGAGCGGCCGGCCAGCTGCTGGCTGGGCAGCTCGGGCTTTTGCTTCTTCAGATCGTTGATGAAGTTGGTGGCGTCGGAGCGATAGTCGGGGCGGCGAAAGAATGACATAGTCTGATAACCTCTTGAATCGCGTGATTTTACCGGGACACCGCCGATGAACCTAGTCTCCCGTCTTCTGGGGGTTGCCGTGGCCGTGATGGGCATGCTCTCGCTGCCCGGCTGCGATCCCCAAAACATCAAGGAACTCGAAGAAGGCCTGTCCACCGAGGCCGACGTCCGCGCCCGCTTTGGCGAGCCCGAACGCATCTGGACCGAGCCCGACGGCTCGCGCACCTTCGAGTACAACCGCCAGCCCGCCGGCAGCCGCAACTACATGATCACCATCGGCACCGATGGCCGCATGAGCGCGCTGCGCCAGGTGCTGGCGCCGCACAACTTCGAGAAAATCCGCCCCGGCATGGACGAGGAGCAGGTGCGCCGCATGCTGGGCAAGCCCGCCAAGATCACGCCCTACCAGCTCAAGCAGGAAACCGACTGGGACTGGAACTACATCGATCCCCCCACGCGCGACATGGAGTTCACCGTGACCTTCGGGCCCGACGGACGCGTGCTGCGCAGCGCGGGCCGCGAGAAACTGCACGGCGGCGCCTGACAGCAGGCCCTTGCAAGTTCCTGCAAGCATCCTGCGATGCGCTGTACCCTGCACGCCACAGCGCGCCGGGGCAACAATCTCTAGAATCCGGGTTTGTACCTATGACACCCCATGGGTACGGTGAAGGCCCCGAACCGGGGCCTTTGCGACGATAGATCTGTCATCACCCCGACAATGTCCACGCCTTCCCTACCCGCTGCCGCGCCTGCTGCGCCTGTCCCGGCCACCGCTTCGCTGCGCCATGGCCTCTTCGAGGATGTCCAGGCCCTCTTCACCGGAACCCTGTTCGTGGGCATCGCCATGATGATGTTCGCCCAGGCGGGGCTTTTGACCGGAAGCACGGCGGGCCTGGCCTTCGTGTTGCACTACGCCACGGGTTGGCCGTTCGGCCTGGTCTTCTTCGCGATCAACATCCCGTTCTACTGGTTTGCCTGGACGCGCGTGGGCCGCACCTTCACGGTCAAGACCTTCATCTGCGTGGGCGCGCTGTCGCTGATCACCGAAATGGGGCCGCGCCTCATCCACATCGACTACCTGCACCCGGCCTTTGCCGCCATCGCGGGCGGCCTGCTCATGGGCTCGGGCCTGCTGTTCCTGGCGCGCCACCGTTCCAGCCTGGGCGGCGCCACCATTGCCTCGCTCTATCTGCAGGACCGCTACGGCATCCGCGCCGGCAAGGTGCAGATGGCCATCGACTGCTGCGTGGTGCTGCTGGCGCTGTGGGTCGTGCCCTTCGAGCGCGTGGCCTGGTCGGTGCTGGCGGCCGTGATCATGGGCGTGTTCCTGGCCGTGAGCCACCGGCCCGGGCGCTACGCCGGGCAGTAGCCTCAGGGCGTCAGAGGCTGCCCATCGGGCGTGCGGTAGCGGACCGTGATGCCGCTGTTGTCTGCGGCTGCCCCGTCATCGCTCATCGCATCGACGGCCTTGCCCACTCCCTTGCCGACGATCTTGACCGTGCCCACGGCCGCATCCGCGGCCAGCCCCACGGCAGAGGCCGTGACGCTGACCGCCGTGGCCGTCACGGTCACCACGGTGCAGCCGGACAGCAGGGCCGCGGCGCACAGGCAAAGAAAAGCCCCCAGGGCCGGGGACCGTGAGGGCTTGCGGGACTTTGCAGACTTCATGATTGTCGTCCAACACACTGTGCGCAATCTTTGAAACCGGCAGAGCCTAAGTCAGGGACGCCGAGGAAGGGCCGCCCCGCACCGAGGGTGTCGTCCCCCTTCAGGGGGAAGGCGCGAAGCGACTCAGGGGGCATTTCAATGTATACGCATGCCAGGTGTGGCACCGGGGAAGGGCTCCAGCACGTAGATGCCGGGGTTGGCCTTCTCATCGGCGTGGCTGGCTGCCAGCACCATGCCTTCGGAGATGCCGAACTTCATCTTGCGCGGCGCCAGGTTGGCCACCATCACGGTGAGCTTGCCCTGCAGCTGCTCGGGCTGGTACATGCTGGAGATGCCGGAGAACACGTTGCGTGTCTTGCCTTCGCCCACGTCCAGCGTGAGCTGCAGCAGCTTGGTCGAGCCTTCCACGGGCTTGCATTCCACGATCTTGGCGATGCGCAGGTCCACCTTGGCGAAGTCGTCGATGCTGATGGTTTCGGCAATCTCCTCGCCGCCGGGCAGGACCTTCTCGACCACGGGCTCGGGGGCCTCGAACAGGGCCTCCAGCTGCTTGACGTCCACGCGCTGCATCAGGTGCTTGTACAGGCCGATGGCATGGCCGGCGCCCAGCAGGTTCTGTGCGTCGGCGAACTGCAGCGGCGCCACGTTCAGGAAGCCTTCCACCTGTTCGGCCACGGCCGGCAGGATGGGCTTCAGGTAGATGGTCAGCAGGCGGAAGGCCTCGATGCAGGTGGTGCACACGTCCTGCAGGCGGGCGTCCATGCCTTCCTGCTTGGCCAGCTCCCAGGGCTTGTTGGCATCCACGTATTCGTTGACGCGGTCGCACAGCTGCATGATTTCGCGCACGGCGCGGGCCGTGTCGCGGTTCTCGAAGGCCTGGACAACGGCCTCGCTCTGGCCGCGCAGCTGGGCCAGCAGGGCCTGGCCGTCTTCGCTGACCGTGCCCAGCTTGCCGTCGAAGCGCTTGGCGATGAAGCCGGCAGCGCGCGAGGCGATGTTCACGTACTTGCCGATCAGGTCGGAATTGACGCGGGCCATGAAGTCATCGGGGTTGAAGTCGATGTCTTCATTCTTGCCGTTGAGCTTGGCGCCCAGGTAGTAGCGCAGCCACTCGGGGTTCATCTGCAGGCCCAGGTACTTGAGCGGGTCCAGGCCGGTGCCGCGGCTCTTGCTCATCTTCTCGCCGTTGTTCACGGTCATGAAGCCGTGCACGCAGATCTTGGTGGGCGTCTTGCGGCCGCTGAACTTCAGCATGGCGGGCCAGAACAGCGTGTGGAAGGTGATGATGTCCTTGCCGATGAAGTGGTACTGCTCCAGCGTGGGGTCGGCCATGTAGGCCTCGTAGTCCTCGCCACGGCGGTCCAGCAGGTTCTTGAGCGAGGCCAGGTAGCCCACGGGCGCGTCCAGCCAGACGTAGAAGTACTTGCCCGGCGCATCGGGGATCTCGATGCCGAAGTAGGGCGCGTCGCGCGAGATGTCCCAGTCGCCCAGGCCCTCGCTGGTCGTGCCGTCCGGGTTGGTGCGCACGCCGAACCATTCCTTGATCTTGTTGGCCACCTCGGGCTGCACATGCTGGCCGTCCTGGGTCCACTCGGTCAGGAACTCCACGCAGCGCGGGTCCGACAGCTTGAAGAAGAAATGCTCCGAGCTCTTGAGCACGGGCTTGGCGCCGGACAGCGCCGAGTAGGGGTTGATCAGGTCGGTGGGCGCGTAGACGGCGCTGCAGACCTCGCAGTTGTCGCCGTACTGGTCCTTGGCATGGCAGCGCGGGCATTCGCCCTTGATGAAGCGGTCGGGCAGGAACATGTTCTTCTCGGTGTCGAAGAACTGCTCGATGGTGCGCGTCTCGATGAAGCCGGCAGCCTTCAGGTCCCTGTAGATCTGCTGGGCCAGCACGTGGTTCTCGGGCGCGTCGGTGTTGTGCCAGTTGTCGAAGGCGATGTGGAAGCCGTCCAGGTACTGCTTGCGGCCTGCGGCGATGTCGGCCACGAACTGCTGGGGCGTCTTGCCGGCCTTCTCGGCCGCAATCATGATGGGCGCGCCGTGGGCGTCATCGGCACCCACGAAGTTGACCGCGTTGCCCTGCATTCGCTGCGCACGCACCCAGGTGTCGGCCTGGATGTATTCCATGATGTGGCCGATGTGGAAGTTGCCGTTGGCGTACGGCAGGGCGGTGGTGACGAAGAGTTTGCGTGCGGTCATGGATGGCGGCTTTCTCGGGGGAACCTGACATTCTAGAAGGGCTGGGCGGTTGTGGGGCGGCGATGGCTTTTCCGTGCAGGCCGACATACGAGGGAGTTGTTGCGGGCCTTCGCTGCGCTAGGCCTGTTGGCTGCAGGCCGTCAGTTGGCGACCAGCGGTCGCTGCCAGCCCAGGAACTGCTCTATGTCGCTGCGCCGCGCCAGCGCGTCGCGCCGGCCCAGGGCCATGAGTTCGCGGGTGAAGCTGCGCTCGAACAGCAGGTAGCTGGCCAGGGCGGCGCCGCGCGGGTCACTGGCGTCCTGGCGCACGCCCAGGGCGCCCAGCAGGGTGCGCATGGGCAGGGGCAGCTGGCCCACGTGGCGCGCGGCGATGGCGTCTATGCGCTCGGACGGCGAGATGACCAGCAACTGCAGCGGGCGCAGCCGGCTGCGTTCGCGGTCGGCGGGCGGGATCAGGGCCAGGGTCTGGTTGATGCGCTCGGCGCGCTCCACGTCCAGGGACAGGGCGTCCAGGAAGATGCTCGACAGCGTGTGGCCCGCGATGTGGGCCAGCGACGGGTAGCTTGCGCCTTCTGGCGGCGGCCTGGCCGGCGGCTCGGTGCGCCGGCCCGCGCCCACGACGAGGATGCGCTCGGCGCCCAGGTGGATGGCGGGCGCCAGCGGCGCGGTCTGGCGCATGGAGCCGTCGCCGAAGTATTCGGTGGCGCCGTCCAGCGGCAGCGGCGTGGCCGGAAAGATGAAGGGGATGGCCGAGGAGGCCAGCAGGTGCGCGTGCGTGATCTGGGCGGCTGCGGCCTTGCGCTGGTTGCGCACCCAGGGCTGGAGCTGGTCCTGCGCCTGGCAGAAGGTCACGTGCTCGCTGGTGGTGTAGCTGGAGGCGGACACCGCCAGCGCGCGCAGGTGGCCGTCCGCGATCAATTGCGGCAGGCGTTCCAGCGGAACCAGGCCGCGCGACAGCAGCCGGCCCAGCGGCTGGTTGTCCAGCAGCGAACGCGGGCGCATGCGGCCCCAGCGCGCCAGGGCCCAGCCCAGGGACAGCAGGGTCAGCCAGCGTGCGCCGCTGCGCAGCACGCTCAGCGAGTCGGACAGGTAGATGTCCTCGGGCCGCAGGTTGCGCCAGATGCGCGACATGCGGCGCACGGCCCGGTCGAAATGGTCGCTGCCGCAGGCCAGGGCCGCCGCGTTGATGGCGCCGGCCGAGGTGCCGACCAGGATGGGGAAGGGATTGGGGCCATGCTGCTGGCCGCAGGCGCGGCGTATCTCGGCAATGGCCTCCAGCACGCCGGCCTGGTAGGCGGCGCGGGCGCCGCCGCCGCTGAGCAGCAGTCCGGTGCTGGGGGGAGGGAGGCTGGAGTCGGGTGAGGGCGCGGCATCGGGCATGCCTGGAGTGTGCCGCGCGCCGGCCGTCATCAGATCAGGGGATGACCCCGAAGGGATCAGGCCTTGGCCAGCAGGGAGCCCAGGTCCTTGCCGGAGATCAGGGCGATGCCCTGCTGCTTGGCCCAGGCGGCCGCATTCTCGGCCGGCGGCTGCAGCGACAGGTAGCAGACCGTGGCCGCATCGCGCGCCTGGCCTGCGGCCAGCAGGGCGCGCAGCGGCTCCATGCCGTGCACGCCGGCCTTCCAGCGCTTGGCGCTGGCCACGGTGGTGCGGCCTTCGCGTTCCAGCACGAAGTCGGCGCCATCCTTGTCGGACAGGCGGGTCACGGTGTAGCCCTCGGCCTGCCAGGCGCGATCGAGCCGATCGGCGAACTCGCGCCAGCTTTGCTGGGCGGCGATCTCCAGGGCCTGCTCCACCTTGGCGGGGCTGGGCGCGCGCAGCTGGCGCCAGGCGGCAACGCAGCCTATGCCGAAGAAGGGCAGGGCGGTGATGGCGGCGAACGGCGCGATGTCCTTGGGCAGCAGCGCCGTGGACACCAGGGTCACCAGCGCGGCCAGCGCGATGCTGATCCACCAGCGCGAGCGCAGCAGGATCGCGAACAGGGAGTTGTGGGCCATCTTGAATTTCACGGGGCGGATCTTTCGCGGAAAAAGGCGGGAACAGGGGCCGCAAAGGCAGCAAGGCCCGCATTGTCTCGCGTGAGCGAGGGGATGGTGCCTTGGATAGACTATCCGGCTCTAGGAGTAATCAAAGCAATGGCAGTCACAGAACAAGCGCTCTTGGCCGCGCTCTCCAGCGTGCTCGACCCCCACACCGGCAAGGACTATGTGAGCACCCGCGCCCTGCGCAACCTGCAGGTCACGGGGGCCGACGTGGCCTTCGACGTGGAGATGGGCTATCCGGCGCAAAGCCTGGTGCCGGCGCTGCGCGGCCAGTTCGTCGCGGCGGCCAAGACCGTCGAGGGCGTGGGCAATGTCTCGGTCAACATCACGTCCAAGGTCGCCGCGCATGCGGTGCAGCGCGGCGTGCAGCTGCTGCCGGGTGTCAAGAACATCATCGCCATCTCGTCCGGCAAGGGCGGCGTGGGCAAGAGCACGACCACGGCCAACCTGGCGCTGGCGCTGGCCGCCGAGGGCGCGCGCGTGGGCATCCTGGACGCCGACATCTACGGCCCCAGCCAGCCCATGATGATGGGCATCTCCGGCCGCCCCGAAAGCCCCGACGGCAAGACCATGGAGCCCATGGAAAGCCACGGCGTGCAGGTCATGTCCATCGGCTTCCTGGTCAACAACGACCAGGCCATGATCTGGCGCGGCCCCATGGCCACGCAGGCGCTGGAGCAGATGCTGCGCCAGACCAACTGGAAGGATCTGGACTACCTGCTGGTGGACATGCCGCCCGGCACCGGCGACATCCAGCTGACGCTGGCCCAGCGCGTGCCCATGACGGGCGCCGTGGTCGTCACCACGCCCCAGGACATCGCGCTGATCGACGCCAAGAAGGGCGTGAAGATGTTCGAGAAGGTGGGCGTGCCCATCCTGGGCCTGGTGGAGAACATGGCGGCCCACGTCTGCACCAACTGCGGCCATGTGGAGCACATCTTCGGCGCCGAGGGCGGCAAGCAGATGGCGGCCGAGTACGGCATCGACTACCTGGGCGCACTGCCCCTGTCGCTGCAGATCCGACTGCAGGCCGACAGCGGCAAGCCCACCGTGGTGGCCGAGCCCGACAGCGAGGCCGCGCAGATCTACAAGAAGGTGGCGCGCGACCTGGCCGTGAAGGTGGCGCTCAAGGCACGCGATTTCACGAGCAAGTTCCCCACCATCACGGTGAGCCAGGGAACCTGACCCTTCTGGCGCTGCCGGCATGAACCTGCTGACCTCGATGCGGTATCTGGCGGCGCTCAACGAGCACCGCCATTTCGGCCGCGCGGCGCTGGCATGCCATATCACCCAGCCGGCGCTGTCCAATGCGCTGCGCGCGCTGGAGGAGGAGTTCGGCACGGTCATCGTGCGCCGGGGCCGCTCGTTCGCGGGCTTCACGCCCGAGGGCGATCAGGTGCTGGCCACGGCCCTGGCCATGCTGCGGGCCGAGGAAGGCCTGCGCCAGGAACTGAGCGCCGCCGCCGGCGCGCTGCGCGGGCAGCTGCGCATGGCGGCCGTGCCCACGGCCATGCCCATGCTCACGCGCTTTGCGGCCCTGCTGCGCGAGCACCATCCGGGCATCACGCCCGTGGTGCTGTCCATGAGCTCGGCCGAGATCGAGAGCGGGCTCGAAGACCTGTCGCTGGACCTGGCCCTGGGCTACAGCGCGCGCATGCCGCCGCGCGGACCGCGCCTGCAGTCCTGGCCCCAGTACGAGGAGCATTACTACCTGCTGTGCCGCGAGTGCTGCGATGGGCAGGGCGAGGGCCGGCCCTTTGCCTTTGGCGCCGACATCGCCTGGCGCGAAGTGGCCGGCATGCCGCTGTGCCTTCTCACGCCCGACATGCACAACCGCACGGTGATCGACGAGGCCTTCGCCGCCGTGGACATGGCCGTGCAGCCCGCCATGGAAACCAACTCCGTGCTGACCCTGGTGATGGCCGTGGCGCAAGGAACGGATGGCATGACCACCGTGCTGCCCGGCGCCATGGTGGCCACGGTGCGCCACATGCCGGGCCTGGTGGCCCGGCCGCTGCGCTCGCCCGAACTGGTCACGCCCATAGGCTTCATGGCCCAGCAGGGCGTGGCGCCCACGCGCGCGCTGCAGGCGGCGCTGCAACTGCAGGACGACGCCGGTTGGCGTGCGCAGTGCCTGCGGCATGCGGGGGCGCTGAAAGACTAGGCGGGCTGTGCAGTCTCTGGCGTGGCGTTCGGCGCGGCATTCAGTGCGGCGCGCACCACGTCGGGCGTGAAGGGCGCGGCGTAGAAGCGCCGGCCGGTGGCGTCGAACAGCGCATTGGCCAGGGCGGCCGGGCCGGGGACCGAGGCCGATTCGCCTGCACCCATGGGGGGCTCGTCCTGACGCGGCATCAGCACCACTTCGATGGGGGGCAGGTCGCGGAAGCCGATGATGGGGTAGCTGCCCCACTCGCGGCTGGCCACGCCTTGCGCATTGAAGGCGACCTTCTCCATCAGGCTGCGGCTCAGGGTCTGGATGACGTTGCCGTGGATCTGGTGGCGCACGCCGTCGGGGTTGACCATCATTCCCGTGTCCTGGCCCACGACCAGGCGCCGCACGGTGATGCGGCCGCTGGCGGGGTCTACGTCGATGTCGATGACCCAGGCGGCCCAGGCCGCGCCGAAGCCGGGAAAGCGGCTGTGGATGTAGCGCGCATAGGCCACGCCGCGCCCGTGCAGCAGGCCGTCGGCGCCGGGGCGGCCCCGGCTTCCCGGCTGGTTTTGCTGCCAGCCCGCGTGGCGTGCCGTGGCCTCGATCAGCTCGACGGCGCGCGGATCATCGAGGTGGCGAACACGGTAGTCCACGGGGTCGGCACCGGCCGCATGGGCCAGCTCGTCGATCATGCAATCGTGGGCAAAGGAATTGGGCAGGGCCGAGACGCCGCGCAGCCAGGATGAGCGCACGATGGGCGCCATGTCATGGCAGGTGATGCGCTGGCTGGCGTAGCGGTAGGGCGGCACGGCGGTGCGGTCGCCCATCTCCAGCGTGCGCGGCTCGCCCGGGATGCGGCCGGTGAGCAGCAGGGCCAGCAGCGGCGCGTCGTTGGAGGGGTAGCGCACGGCAAAGTCGTAGGCCAGCAGTTCGCCCCGGGCATCGATGGCCGCGCTCACGTCCATGAGCTGGGCCGTGCCCTTGGGCTCCCACTGGTGTTCCTGCTCGCGCGTGAGCTGCACGCGCACGGGCGCACCCACGGCCATGGACAGCAGGGCGGCGTCGGCGCAGACATCGTCGGCGCAGTTGCGGCCGTAGCAGCCGGCCGCCTCCAGGCGCACGATCTCGATGCGGTCCTCGCCCAGTTGCAGCAGGCGGTCCAGGTCGGTGCGCAGCATGTGGGGGTTCTGCGTGCCGGCCCAGAGCTTGAGACGGCCCTCGCTGAAATCGGCCACGGCGCAGGACGGGCCGATGGAGGCATGCATCTGGTAGGGCCAGACGTAGCTGCGGCGCAGTTCGGTGGCCGCACCCGTGCCGACGCCCGCGAAGGCGTCGTCCACAGACCCCTGGTCCACCAGCGAGCGGTGCTGGGCGGGATTGGCGCGTATCGCCACAGCCAGATCGGATAAGTCAGGCGCTGGCGGCACGGCCTGCCATTGCACGCGCAGCGCGCGCATGGCGGCGATGGCCTGTTCCTCGCGGTCGGCGACCACGCCGACGAAGTCGCCTTCGGTGACCACCTGCACGTTGCCGGGCAGGTGGGCCACGGAGTCGCGCTCCACGGCCACCAGGCAGCGGCCGATGAAATCGCCACCGTCGCGGCCCGGGTGCGGAGGGCGGATGACGCGGCCATGGCGCATGCCGGGCACGCGCACATCGTGCACAAAGCTCAGCTCGCCCGTAGCCTTGGCAGGGATGTCCACGCGCGCCGCGCCACGGCCGACCAGCCGGTATTCGCTGGCGGGCTTGAGCTTCACTTCCTGATCGGGCGGGGCCAGCGTCAGCTGCAGTTGCTGGCCGCGCAGCAGATCGCCATAGCCGAGTTCGCGGGCATCGCGGCCATCGGCAAAGCGCACCGCGCCATCCCGTGCCTGGAGCCGGTCCGCCGCCACGCTCCATTGCTGCGCGGCCAGCGCCAGCAACTGCTCGCGCGCCTGGGCGGCGGCGCGGCGCAGCGGCACGGCCGAGATCTGGATGCTGGCGCTGGCAATGGTCGGGCCCTGGTTGGGCGCGGCGGCCGTGTGGCCCAGCACCATGTCCAGGCGCGCCAAAGGCACTTCGAGTTCTTCCGCCACGATCTGCGCCAGCGCCGTGCGTATGCCCGTGCCCAGGTCCACATGGCCGTTGAAGGCCAGGGCGCGCCAGCCCTGGGGCGCGGCTTCGTCGGCCAGCACGGCCACGAAGACCTCGGGCGTGGATTGCACATAGTCGGTGGCCGTGCCGGGCTGGCCGGGCGCAGGGCGCGGCGGCGCCACGGGCTGGCGCACCACGAGCAGGGTGTCGGCGCGCGTGAGCAGCTGTGCGTGCAGGGCTTGGGGCTGGGGCAGGTTCATGGGGCGGTGTTCTTCGCGGGCACGCTTTCAGGCGTGCCCTGTGCATGTTATGCACTCCGAGGCCGGCTGCGCAGGGCCGGCCCCATAGGCGCGTTGGCGCGGTGGGATCAACCTGCGGCGAGGGCGTCGGTGTCGGCGATGGCCTGGCACAGCGACATCACGGCCGCGTACTTCTGGGCCATGTCGAACAGATTGGCCTCGTGCGGGCCCAGGGCGCGGTCGCCGCAGCAGTCGGCCACCACCAGCGGGCGAAAGCCCGACTGCATGGCATCGACCACGCTGGCGCGTACGCAGCCGCTGGTCACGCAGCCGGCCACCAGCAGGGTCTGCACGCCGCGCTGGGCCAGCCAGGGTGCGAGCATGGTGCCGAAGAAGGCCGAAGGCGTGCTCTTGCGCACCACGTATTCGCCAGCGGCCGGGGCCAGCTGGGGCACGATGGCGCTGTTGGGGCTGTCTTCCTTCAGGGTCAGCATGCCGGGCACCTTCAGGCAGAAGATGTTGTGGTCGGCATCGTCGTCCGAGAACACGATGCGGCTGTGCGCCACGGGCCAGCCGCGCTCGCGTGCATGGGCCAGCAGGTGCTGCGTCTGCGCGATGGCTTCGGGGATGTTGCCGCCGCCGAAGACGGCCGGGTCGGCAAAGCCGTTGACGAAGTCGATGATGAGCAGGCCGAACGGGGCCTTGAGCGGCAGCGGCGTGCCGAAGCCCTGGCGTGCATAAACCGAGATGTCAGCAGAGATGTCGCCTTGCACGCCCTCGGTGGGAACGCTCTGCGCGCCGGTGGCCTGGCCGGTAGTTGTCGTGGTCATGCGATGTCCTTTCCTTGCTTGGACCTTTTGGCGGCGCGCGCCAGTCCTTCCTCGTCCTGCACCACGCCGTCAATGACCGTGGGCTTGCCGTCCAGCGCCACCGAGCAGTGGCGCATGGGGATGTCGATGTGGCAGGCCGTGGTGCGGCTGCCCCCGGCCTCGTTGTTGGGGCCCATGGACCACAGGAAGTTGCCCTCGAAGGCGCGGGCGTCCATGCCGATGTGGGTTTCCTTGTTGTAGTGGGCCAGCATGGACCAGTGGGCGCGCGGCTGCAGCCCCCAGCCGATGTGGGAGACGGCGTAGGCCTCGGGGTCCTCGTAGGAGGCCATGTACTCCTTGAGGATGTCGGCCTGCAGGCCGCCGCTGATGCGCGTGACGTAGCCCTTTTCGATGACGAGTTCGATGGGCTCGGTCACGTAGTCCTTCATGGGCAGCAGGATGTCGCCCCGGTCCAGCACCACGCGGCCGTTGCTCTCGCCCTCGTCGGGCCAGGTCAGCACGAAGCCGCTGGGCCAGTGGTCCCAGCGGCCGGGCTGGTCCACGAAGCCGTATTCGCAGATGGCCGGGAAGCTGCCCAGGCGGCAGCGCAGGTCGGTGCCCGCGGCCGAGGTGATGTGCATCTGCCCGGCCGCCTCGATCAGCTTGGATGCGGCCTGCACGCGCGCACGGTCGCCCTCGGTGGGCACCAGGCGGCACAGCACCTCGGGCGGCTCCACGGCCAGCAGGATCTTGGTGCCGGTCTGCAGGATCTCGTGCTGCTCGGGCGAGAACAGCAGCGTCATCAGGTCCAGCACCAGGTCGCTGGCCTTGAGCGCGGCGATGGCGGCGGGGTTGCCGGTCAGCGGCGTCGTGCCCAGGTAGGCCAGCGAGTCGCGGCTCAGTGATTTTTCGGCATTGACGGGCGGCAGGTCCAGGCGGTTGACGCGCGCACCCATTTCGCTGGAGGCGGCAATGGCGCAGCGCAGCGTCTGCGGGTGCGTGTCGGCGCCCGTGAGCACGGTGACGGTCTGGCCGGCTTCGAGCCGGGACAGCGTGAGCACCTGCTTCCAGGCGTGGATCAGATCGATATCGCTGACGGACATGGTCGGCTCCTTGGTGTCGCGATGGATGGGAGTGGGCTGCGGTTGGACATTCAGTCCACCCGCGCGCCGAGGAAATCGCCCAGGGCCGAATAGAAGCCGGCCTCGTTGTCCCAGGGGATCATGTGGCCGGCGTTGGGCACGCGCACATGCTCGGTCTGGGGTGCCAGGCCTTGCCACTCGGCCACGTCCTCGCTGCGCACCACGTCGCCGCGCTCGGCCGTGACCAGCAGCAGCGGGTGCTGGATGCGGGGCAGGTCGGCATGGATGTCGTCACGGCCGAAGTCCTCGAAGCTTTGCACGATGGCCGGCTCGTGGCAGGTGTGCAGCCACTGGGCGCGCAGCTGGCGCTGCTCTTCGGTCCAGGTGGGGCAGAAGGCGCGCATGGCCTCGGCATCCATGCCCAGCGTGGCCTGGCGGATGGAGTCCACATACCAGGGCAGGGCGGCCGGGTAGGCGCGGCGGCCGGGGCCGGAGACCGGCGGATCGACGATGACCAGGCGCGTGAGCCCCACCGGCTGGCTGCGCGCGGCGCGCACGGCGATGCGCCCGCCCATGGAGTGGCCGACCAGCGCCCAGCGCTGCAGGCCCAGGGCCTGGGCGAAGGCGGCCACGTCGGCGGCCTGGGCATCGAGGCTGTAGTCCAGGCCCGGGCCGGAGGACGACAGGCCGCGCCCGCGCACATCGAGCACATAGGTGTCGAACTGGCGGCCCAGGTGCTCGGCCACGAAGCCCCAGGTCACGGCCGGGCTGGTGATGCCGGGGATCAGGATGACGGCGTCGCGCTGCGCGCGTTCGCCCTCGGCGCCGCCGTAGCGCAGGTAGTGCTGGCGGATGCCGTTGGCGTGGACGTTGCCGCCGTAGCGGAATGTGCTGGGGGTGGGGGAGCTGGAGTGGCTGGTCATGCGTGTGTTCCTCAGGCCTTGGCTGCGCTGGTGCCGGTGTCGTAGGGATAGGCGCCCGACAGCAGCGCGCCCGCGCCCGGCACCACGGGGTCCAGCCCCAGTTCCTTGAGGATGGCATAGGTGGTGGCGATGGAGGCGGTCAGCACGGGCTTGCCGGTCTGGGCCTCGACCTGGGCCACGGCCGGCAGCGAGGGCATCTGCACGCAGGCCGACAGCACGATCACATCGGCGTCGGCGTAGTTCATGCCGGCCACGATGCCGGGCAGCTTGGCGGGGTCGTGGCGGCCCACGTCCAGGTTGTCGGGGATCTCCAGCGCGCGCCAGTCCACGATCTCGAAGCCTTCGGCGGCCACGTAGTCCATGACCAGCTGGGTCAGCGGAATCATGTAGGGCGCCACCAGGGCGATCTTCTTGGCGCCCATGACCTTGAGCGCTTCCACCAGCGCGCCGGCGCTGGTGATCACCGGGGCGGTGGCGCCATTGCTGGCCGTGCGCTCGGTCAGGCGCTGCTGCGAGACGCGGTGGTAGCCCTTGCCCATGGCCATGATGGCCACCAGGCAGGCATAGCCCAGCACGTCCACGCGCGCGTCGCTCAGCTCCAGCGCGCAGCGGTCGCTTTCGGCGTCCATGGCGGCCAGCTCCTCCTTCTGGACCTTCTTCATGCGCATGCGGCTGGAGTGGAAGGTGAAGCGGTCCTGCGGGCGCAGCGTGGAGTGGGCCTGCAGCATGGCCGGCACCTCGGTCTCCATGGTGGTGTTGGAGCTGGGGACGATCTGGCCGATGCGGAACGTTTTGGTCATGGACTTGCCTTTGCGAAGTTTCGAGGGTTTCTGATCAGAATCAACTGAGTGTGTACGCTTTATTCTTGCAAAAGACGTGCCGCCTTGCAAATGAGAATTTTCTCGGGGTTTGTACTGATTTGGTGCAGAAATTGCACCAAAAATGGCGAACTTCAATTTATTCTGCCGCCCTATGGTGCATGCGTCGATTTGAAAAATTCAAGCGCATACACCTGAATTAAGTGTTTTGTTGCCTGGCACGCTTCCTGCTCTACACCCTGCAAGGACGCGCCGAAGCAACGGTTGCCCCGTCTGGCTTTCAACATTCCTGCAAGGAGAAAACTGTGTCTCAATCCCCTCGAATCGCCGTTGTCGGCGCCGGTCTCGGCGGGGCTGCAGCTGCCAAGCTGCTGCTCCAGGAAGGCTTCAATGTCCGCGTCTATGAGCAGGCGCCCAGCTTCTCGCGCCTGGGAGCCGGCATCCACGTCGGGCCCAATGTGATGAAGATCCTGCGCCGCATCGGCATCGAGGACGCGCTCAACGAGCAGGGCTCGCATCCCGACTACTGGTACAGCCGCCACTGGCAGACTGGCGACGTGCTGGCCCAGATTCCGCTGGGCGACTATGCCGTCAAGGAATACGGCGCCAGCTACCTGACCGTGCACCGTGGCGACTTCCATGCGCTGCTGGTCGAGGCCCTGCCCGACAGCGTGATGGCCTACGGCAAGTTCCTGACCAAGGTGGAGGACCGCGGCAATGTGGTCGTCATGCACTTTGCGGACGGCACGACCGAGGAGGCGGACATCGTCATCGGCGCCGATGGCGTGAACTCCCGCATCCGCGAGGAACTGCTGGGCCCGGAGCTGCCCAAGTACGCGGGCTACCTGGCCCACCGCGCCGTGTTCCCCACGCCCGAGGTCAAGGCCGGCATGCTGCCCTTCGACGCGTGCGTGAAGTGGTGGAGCGATGACCGCCACATGATGACCTACTTCGTCACCGGCAAGGCCGACGAGCTGTACTACGTGACCGGCGTGCCCGTCGAGAAGTGGGATCTCAACGACCGCTGGCTGGAAAGCAGCAAGGAAGAGATGCGCGAGGCCTTCTCGGGCTGGCATCCCACCGTGCAGGCACTGATCGACGCCACCGTGGAAGTGACCAAGTGGTCGCTGCTCGAGCGCGATCCGCTGCCGCTGTGGAGCCGTGGCCGCCTGGTGCTGCTGGGCGATGCCTGCCACCCCATGAAGCCCCACATGGCCCAGGGTGCGGCCATGGCCATCGAGGACGGCGCCATGCTGGCGCGCTGCCTCAAGGAAGTCGGCGCGCACAACCATGAACTGGCCTTCGCCCTGTACGAGGCCAACCGTGCCGAGCGCGCCAGCAAGGTGCAGCGCATCTCGCACGACAACACCTGGCTGCGCACCAACGAAGATCCGTCCTGGTGCTTCGGCTACGACGTGTTCAACGTGCCCCTGGTCGAGCCCAAGGTCAAGGCAGCGGCCTGATACTCGCTGCCTTGCCGGACGAGGGGAGGGGAGGGAATCCCCCCTCCTGTCCGGCCGCAGAACGCCGACATCCTGAACCGCAGCCAAGTTGCAAGAGCCTCGTCCCATGGGAACCCCAGACCATCCAAGCAGTACACCCAGCCCCATCCGCCTGCAGGTCAATGCACGCGCATGCGAGGTGCCGGCAGCGCCCGGGACGGCGCTGCTGCATGTGCTGCGCAATGACCTGGAGCTGAACGGGCCCAAGTACGGCTGCGGCCTGGGCGAATGCGGCGCCTGCACGGTGCTGATCGATGGCGTGGCCGCGCGTTCCTGCGTGATCCCCGTGCGGGCGGCCGTGGGCCGCGAGGTCACCACGCTGGAAGGCCTGGGCTCGCGCCAGTGCCCCGGCCCCACGCAGCAGGCCTTCATCGACTGCCAGGCGGCCCAGTGCGGCTACTGCCTCAACGGCATGATCATGACGGTGGAGGCCCTGCTGCGCCGCAACCCCAATCCCACCGAGCAGGAGCTGCGCAACGAGCTGCACCACAACCTGTGCCGCTGCGGCACGCATGTGGAAATCATGCAGGCCGCCCTGCGCGCCGTGCAGCTGCGTGCGCAACGCGCCGCGCTGCAGGCGCCCCCCGGTTTTCCATCTTCCAGCGCGGGCGAGGTCCAGCCATGAGCCCGGCCGGCAACACTCCCGCCCTGCCTTCCGACCTGCTGCACGGCCTGGCGCTGCGCCCGCCCGTCGCGGCCTGGGACGGTCTGCGCTACCGGGGCAGCGTGCCCCTGCATGCACGGTTGCAGGACGCCCAGGCCATGGCCGGCGTGGTGGCTGCGGTGCAGCGCGGGCATTTTCTGGGTGTGGTGGCCGTGGCGCCTGTCCATGCCCGGCAGGCCGCTGCCGGCCTGGCCCCTGCCTGGGATGACCGGCAGGAAGCCAGGGTCGCCAGCGCGCCCCGTGCTGCCGACAGAGCCGACAAGGCTGACAAGGCCGACCTGCCCGATGCCGGCCGCTATGTCTGGCGCATGGCGGCGCCCGTGTCTTGCGAGGGTGCCGCACGCGCAGCCGTGTGGTGCCTGGACGGCCATGCCAGCGTCTGGCTGCCGCCCTGCGACGCCGATGTGCGGCAGATGATCGGCCGTGAACTGGCCGCATTGCTGCAATGCCCCGAGTCCGCGCTGCGGCTGTTCAGCCTGCCGGCCACGGCGGCCGGCACCCCGCATGTGCTGGATCTCATGGACGCTGCGGCCGATGCGGCCCTGCTGTCCCAGGCCGTGGGCCGGCCTGTCAGCGTGGCCTGCGAGGCCTGGACTGCTGCGGGCAGCGCAGACAGCCGGGAGCTGGTGCTGCGCGTGGATGCGCAGCCTTCGCAAGGGCTTGAAGCCGACACGGTGGTGCAGCCTCAACCGGGCAATGCATCGCCGCAGCCAGACCTGCTGCTGTCCGACACGCCCTGGGCCGTGCGCCCCAGCATGGCGCGCCTGCTGAGCCAGCCCGAGCTGGCGCGCGCCGCGGCCCTGGCCACCGTGCTCGATGCCGGCGAAGTGCATGAACGCAGGCTGGCCGCCAGCCTGCGGCATGCCGGCGTTGATGATCTGAATGCCGCCCAGGTCTTTGCCCGCGAAAGCCACTGGCATGAGCAGGCGCTGGACCAGGGCCGTGATCCGCTGCAATGGCGGCTGCAGCACCTGCCCGAAGGCCCGGTGCGCGATCTGGCCCGGCAGGTGGCCGAGCGTGCGCAGGCATCGCAGCAGGCACCGTCGCACGAGGGCGCCGATGGCCGCCTGCTGGGCCGGGGCTTTGCCACCGCCCAGCTGCAGACCCTGGATGTGCAGGGCGCCGATCTCCATGCCTGGAGCGCCTGGGTGGCCGAGGTGGCCGTGCATCCGCAAACGGGCGAGATCGAAGTGACCCGCGTCGTGGCCGGCCATGACAGCCGCAGCCTGCAAGCGGCGCAGGCCGCCAGCACGCGGCCCGAGATCGTCCAGCAGGACCCGCAATTGCTGGCCGACGCGCGCCGGCTGCTGGGCACGGCGCCCGCTTTTGACGACTGGGCAGGGGCCACAGCTTCCGCTGCTTCTTTCGACGTGATCGCCAAGCCCGGCTCCGACCTGGCGCAGCATGCGCCCGGCGATGTCGCGGTCATCCGCCAGGGCGATCTGGCGCTGGACGGAGTGGCCACGCTGCCCGCCGCCGCCGCCATTGCCAACGCCATTCACCATGCGACAGGCGTGCGCCTGCGCGAAGTGCCCTTCCAGCCCGAGCAACTGCGCCTGGCCTTGGCGGGCGAGGGCGCCGGCAAGCCCGGTGCGGCGCGGCCCGGCCGTGGCTGGGGCTGGCTGGCCGCAGGCGCCGCAGGCCTTGCCGGCATGGCGGCCATGGCCTGGCCGCTGAAGCCGGCCCTGCCGCTGACCGACGGGCCCGACGTTTCCCTGTACTCGCCGCAGGCCCTGGAGCGCGGCCGCCTGGTGGCCGCTGCGGGCGACTGCGTGGTCTGCCACACGGCCCCGGGCGGTGCGGCCAATGCCGGCGGCTTCGGGCTGGAGACGCCGTTCGGCACCATCTACTCCACCAACATCACGCCCGACAACGAAACCGGCATCGGCCGCTGGTCCTACGCGGCCTTCGAGCGCGCCATGCGCCACGGCATCCACCAGGATGGGCGCCAGCTGTATCCGGCCTTCCCGTACACGGCCTTCGCCAAGCTCAGCGATGGCGACCTGCAGGCCCTCTACGGCTACCTGATGTCCCAGCCCGCCGTGAAGGCCAAGGCGCCCGAGACGCAGCTGGCCTTCCCCTACAACCTGCGCCCGGCCATGGCGGGCTGGAACCTGCTGTTCCACGACGCCACGCCCTTCAAGGCCGACCCCGCGCGCAGCGCCGAATGGAACCGGGGCGCCTACTTGGTCGAAGGCGCGGGCCACTGCGCGGCCTGCCACTCGCCGCGCAATGCGCTGGGTGCCGAAAAGACCGGCATCCACTACCTGGGCGGCGGCGAGGCCGAAGGCTGGACGGCGCCCGCGCTTAATCAACTGGCCGGCGGCAAGCTGCCCTGGAGCCGCGAAGAGCTGTACCAGTACCTGCGCACCGGCTTCTCGGCCCGCCACGGCGTGGCGGCCGGCCCCATGGCGCCCGTCATCCACGGCCTGGCCCAGTTGCCCGAAGCCGATGTGCGCGCCATGGCCACCTATCTGATGGAACTGCCGGGCCAGGCCCCACAGGCCGCCCAGGCCGACCCGGCCATGTCGCCACCGGCACCGGCCGCCGTGCAGGCGGCGGCGTCTGCGGTCGCACCTGCCAGGGCCCTGGACCGCCACGCCAATGGCGAGCGCATCTACCAGAACGCCTGCGCCGTCTGCCATGAGGCGGGCAGCGGTCCCACATTGTTCGGCGTCAAGCCGCAGCTGGCCCTGAACACCAACCTGCATGCGGCCAGCCCCGACAACCTGGTCCAGGTGATCCTGAACGGCATACAGGCGCCGGCCGACGATGCGCTGGGCTACATGCCCGGCTTCGGGGACAGCCTGGACGACAGGCAGATCGCGGACCTGCTCGGATATTTGCGCGAACGATTTGCACCGGAGGAAAAAGCTTGGCCAGACGACACGAAGACGATTAACCGGCTGCGCATGCAGGCACAGGCGCATGCGCACTGAGGGCGGCAATGGGCAGCAATGGGCGGCGGCAGGGGCGATGCCGCGGATATGGACACCTTGCCCTGGAATCTCTCCAGGGTCTGGGTCCTGACATCTGATGCTGGGGACGGGTGATGGGCAACAACGGACGGTGCTGTCGATGTGCAGCCTGTCCGCAGTGCGCCCATCGCCCGGATGCAGAGACCGACATCCGGAAATTTTTCATCGGGCCATGGAGATGGCGCCGAGGGAGCGGTTCGCTCCGGATGTGTGAAGGGTGGAAGGCACGGCAGGAGACGGCAACACAAGCTGAACGGCCTTGCCTGGGAAAAGACAGATTCAACAATTGCGATGGCTAGAAAAGGAGTCCCTGCATGTCATCTACATACATTTCGGTGGAAAAAGGCATCCAGACAGCGGGTGTCGGCAAGTTCCAATATCGGCTGTTCGTCATCTTCGGGCTGGTCTGGCTGGCCGATGCCATGCAGGTGCTGTCCATCGGCTTCAGCGCGCCGTCCATTGCCAAGACCTTCGGCAAGACCGTGCCTGAGGCGCTGCAGACCGGCACCTTCTTCTTCATCGGCATGCTGATCGGCGCCTTCGTCTTCGGCCGTCTGGCCGATCGCATCGGGCGCCGCCCGGTGCTGATGATGGCCGTGGTGATCGACGCCTTTGCGGGCGTGGCCTCGGCCTTTGCGCCCGAGTTCGCCTGGCTGCTGGTGCTGCGCTTCATCACCGGCATCGGCGTGGGCGGCACGCTGCCCGTGGACTACACCATGATGGCCGAGTTCCTGCCCAGCGACCGCCGTGGCCGCTGGCTGGTGCTGCTGGAATCGTTCTGGGCCGTGGGCACCATCTTCCTGGCCATCCTGGCGCTGGTGGCCGTGTCCTGGGGTGACGATGCCTGGCGCGTGATCTTCTTCGTGACCGGACTGCCCGCGCTGATCGGCGTGGTGCTGCGCTTCTACATCCCCGAGTCGCCCATGTTCCTCAACCGCAACGGCAAGTCCGAAGAGGCGCGCAAGGTGCTGCAGCGGGTGGCCAAGGTCAACGGCACCACGGCGGAAATCCCCGCCCTGCAGCCTGAAAAGCAGGAGCGAAAATCCATCCTCGCGCTGTTCAACGGCGACCTGCGCCGCCGCAGCCTCTCGCTGTTCCTGGCCTGGGCGCTGATCTCCATCGCCTACTACGGTGTCTTCGTCTACCTGCCTGTCAAGCTCAGCAGCGAGGGCTTTGCCTTCATGCGCGGCCAGGTCTTCCTGGTGGTGCTGGCCCTGGTGCAACTGCCCGGCTTTGCGCTGTCGGCCTATGGCGTGGAGCGCTGGGGCCGCAAGCCCACGCTGATCGGCTTTTTGCTGCTCAGCGCCGTCGGCTGCATGTTCTACAGCCTGGGCTCGTCGCCCTTCGTGGTCATCGGCTCCACCCTGCTGATGAGCTTCTCGCTGCTGGGCACCTGGGGCGCGCTGTATGCGTTCACCCCCGAGGTCTACCCCACCGACCTGCGTGCCAGCGGCATGGGCATGGCCGGCGCCGTGGCGCGCTTCGGCGGCCTGTTTGCCCCGGCCATCATTGCGCCCATCATGGCCACCCACTTCACCCTGGCGCTGGCCGTGCTGTCCGCCATGCTGGTGGGCGGTGCCCTGTCGATCTGGGCCGTGGATGTGGAATCGCGCAACCGGGCGCTGGATTGACGCCGAGAAAGAACTTCGAATGGAAAAGGCCTGCGCAAGCAGGCCTTTTTTTATGGGATCCCCAAATGAGGATCAGGCCTTTTTCGAAGGCAGAGCGTGCGGTTTGTCCGATTTGCTGGAGAACTTCCATGGACTGAAGCTCCTGTGAGCTCAACCGGTCCATGCGACACAATGACTGCTCCTGGCGCAAGCAATTCGCTGCGCCATATCTTCAGCGGAGCCTTGTTCTCATGTCATTGAATGGCAGCTATCGCAGGCATGGCCTGGTCGCCACGGCAATCCTGGCTGTGCTCTGCCTTTCAGTGCTGGTCGCTCCCCGAAAGGCGATGGCCAACCAGGAAGAACCAGTGGTTTTGCTCGGCTCGATCCATCGTTCGGTCGGAGAAGGGCAAACCATGGGCTGCGAGAAAATTGCGCTGCGGCCCAAGGATGTCATCCGTTATTTCTCCACGGCAACCGAGGTTTCCTTCTCCACCTTCCACTATGAATCGATCATTCTGCCTTGCGCCTTCAGTGGGAAGCTGCGGCGCAATGGCGTGGTCTATGGGTGGAGCATCAATGCAGCAGGCGCCGGGTATCTCTATCCGGAAGATGGGCGTGAGAATCTGTTTTTTCTTTGCTACAGGTCGTGCGCAAAGGCACTGCCTGGGTTGATGGGGCTTTGACGGCGAGGGCCCAAGCCCTTTGAAATCGCCTGGCAGCCATCCTCATGAAAACAGGGGCTCTTCAATCCGCCTCGCCACCTTCCAGCATCTTCTTGAGCAGAAAATCCAGCGCCAGCCGCTCGGCCGGATTGAGCTTGCCGTAGGTGCTTTCGGTGATCTGCTTGGCGAAGGGCTCCATGTCGCGCACCAGGTCCTGGCCGGCCTCGGTGAGGTTGATGACGACCTTGCGGCGGTCGATGCGGTCATGGTCCACCTGCACCAGTTCGCGCTGCTTGAGCCGGTCCACCACGCCGCGGATGGTGGCCTGGTCGATCACGGTGGCCTTGACGATGTCTGCCAGCGAGCTGCCGCTGTTGTCGCGCACGGAGCACAGCACCACGAATTGCGCAGCCGTGAGCTGCGAGTCGGGAATGTATTGCTGGAAGAGTGCAGTGTGGCGCTGATAGACACGCCGCAGCAGGTGGCCGATCTGGTCTGAAAAATGATAGCCATCCTGTGGCGTCATGGCTGATGGCTGGTGGTTCATGGTGCGCGTGAGCTTATCAAAATTCACACCAAATACCGTGTGATTTGCGACAAGCCGGGCGCATTTGCCAAGTGGCGCAAACCCGCGCTGGCTGCGGCATCCGCAAGACCTGAGGCAGCAGGCGCAGCACTGCCCGGCGGCTCATTTGCCGATTGAATGGCGCAATCATCCGTTTGAATTTGACGGCTTGCCCGGCAGGCCTTGAAATGGCATGAGAGACAAAGCGCCAGCGGACCGGACCGCGCCGCTCCCCACAACGAAAGCCAGCAGGGATACCCATGCCAGCCACACAAGGGAAGATCATTCCCATTGCCGTCCTCCATGCCGCTGTTGCCAACAGCGCACTCGGCGCCCATGAGCGCGAGGCCGTCGAGCACGCCATTGCCGTCCATGCCCGGCGCCCCGGCCCCCTGATCGAGTTGCTGCACGCCGTGCAGGACATGCTGGGCCATATCCCCGAAGCCGCCGTGCCGCGCATTGCCGATGCGCTGAACCTCTCGCGTGCCGAGGTGCATGGCGTCATCTCCTACTACCCCCATTTCCGCAGCACGCCAGCGGGCCGCCATGTGCTGCAGGTCTGCCGCGCCGAGGCCTGCCAGTCGCGCGGTGCGGACGCGCTGCTGGCCCACGCAGGCCAGGCGCTGGGCTGCGGATCGAGTGGGCACGGGCATGGGCATGGAACCAGTGCCGATGGCGCCGTCACGCTGGAGCCGGTCTACTGCCTGGGCCTGTGCGCGTCATCGCCTGCCGTGATGCTCGATGGCCAGCCCCATGCGCATGTTTCGGCCAACGGACTGGATGCACTCATCGCGCAATGCCGCCAGCCGAAGCAGGCTGGCGAGCCGGTGGCCCAGCCTGCGCATGCAGGGGCAGGGGCAGAGGCAGGAGCAGGGGCAGGCCCCGGCGTGCGCGTCTATGTGCCCCGCGATGCCGCCGCGCTGGCCGTGGGCGCTGACGCCGTGGCCGGCGCCCTGCAGCGCGAGTGCGCGGCGCGCGGCCTTCAGGTGCAGATCGTGCGCAACGGCTCGCGCGGCCTGCTGTGGCTGGAGACCCTGGTGGAAGTCGAGACGCCCGAAGGCCGCATGGCCTACGGCCCGGTCACGGCCGATGCGGTGCCGGGCCTGATCGATGCCGGAATGCTGCAGGGCGGCAGCCATGCGCTGTGCCATGGACTGACCGAGGCCATTGCCTACCTGGCGCGCCAGGAGCGCCTGACCTTTGCGCGCGTGGGCGTCATCGACCCGCTGAACCTGGCCGACTATGCGGCCCATGGCGGCTGGCAGGGGCTGGAGCGCGCGGCGCGCATGGAGCCCGCGGCCATCGTGCAGGAGGTGCTGGATTCGGGCCTGCGCGGCCGTGGCGGTGCGGCGTTCCCGGCCGGCATCAAGTGGAAGACCGTGGCCGCCGCAGCGGGGCCGCAAAAGTACATTGCCTGCAACGCCGACGAGGGCGACTCGGGCACCTTCGCCGACCGGCTGCTGATGGAGGGCGACCCCTACACGCTGATCGAAGGCATGGCCATCGCGGGCCTGGCCGTGGGCGCCACGCAGGGCCTGGTCTATGTGCGCAGCGAGTATCCGCATGCCATCGCCACCCTGCGCGAAGCCATTGCGCGCGCCGAGGCCGCAGGCTGGCTGGGCCGCGACGTGGCCGGCAGCGGAAGGGCCTTCCACATGGAGGTGCGCAAGGGCGCGGGCAGCTATGTCTGCGGCGAGGAAACGGCCATGCTGGAGAGCATCGAGGGCCGGCGCGGCATCGTGCGCGCCAAGCCGCCGCTGCCGGCCATAGCGGGGCTGTGGAGCCGGCCCACGGTGATCAACAACGTGATCACGCTGGCCACGGTGCCGCTGATCCTGGCGCGCGGCGCGGCTTTCTACCAGGGCTTCGGCATGGGCCGCTCGCGCGGCACCCTGCCGTTCCAGTTGGCCGGCAACATCGCGCGCGGCGGCCTGGTGGAAAAGGCCTTCGGCCTGAGCCTGCGCGAGCTGGTGGAAGACTTCGGCGGCGGCACGGCCACCGGCCGCGCCATCAAGGCCGTGCAGGTGGGTGGCCCGCTGGGCAGCTATGTGGCGCCGGCCGACTGGGATGCGCCGCTGGACTACGAGGCCTATGCCGCCAAGGGCAACGTGGTGGGACACGGCGGCATCGTCGTGCATGACGACACGGCCGACATGGCGCAGCTGGCGCGCTACGCCATGGAGTTCTGCGCCATCGAGTCCTGCGGCAAGTGCACGCCCTGCCGCATCGGCTCCACGCGCGGCGTGGAGGTCATCGACCGCATCGTGCGCGCCGGCACCGACCCTGCTGCCCACGCCGGCCAGGTGGCCTTGCTGGAAAGCCTGTGCGACACCATGCAGCACGGCTCCATGTGCGCCATGGGCGGGATGACGCCGTATCCCGTGCGCTCGGCGCTGAACCACTACCCCCAGGACTTCGGCATCGAGTCCACCACGGCCGCAGCGGCTGCCTGAACGGAGAACACCATGCTCGAACATTTGAAGCAAGCCGACTGGGGCACGCCCGCCAGCCCGTCCGAACGCCTGATCACCCTGCAGATCGACGGACGCGAGGTCTGCGTTCCCGAGGGCACCTCGCTGATGCGCGCGGCCATGGAAGGCGGCGTCAGCGTGCCCAAGCTATGCGCCACCGACAGCCTGGAGCCCTTCGGCTCCTGCCGCCTGTGCCTGGTGCAGATCGAGGGGCGCAAGGGCTTTCCGGCCTCGTGCACCACGCCGGCCGAGCCGGGCATGAAGGTGCGCACGCAAAGCCCGCAGCTGCAGGAGCTGCGCCGCGGCGTGATGGAGCTGTACATCTCCGACCATCCGCTGGACTGCCTGACCTGCAGCGCCAACGGCGACTGCGAACTGCAGGACATGGCCGGCACCGTGGGCCTGCGCGAGGTGCGCTACGGCTTCGACGGCGCCAACCACTTCAAGGGCCAGGCGCGCGCCGAGGTCGATGTCTCCAACCCGTACTTCAGCTACGACCCCAGCAAGTGCATCGTCTGCAACCGCTGCGTGCGCGCCTGCGAGGAGACGCAGGGCACCTTTGCACTGACCATCTCGGGCCGGGGGTTCGAGTCGCGCGTCACGGCGGGGCAGGGCGGCAGCTTCATGGACAGCGACTGCGTCAGCTGCGGCGCCTGCGTGCAGGCCTGCCCCACGGCCACGCTGCAGGAAAAGACCGTGACCGAGCTGGGCCAGGCCGGGCACAGCGCCATCACCACCTGCGCCTACTGCGGCGTGGGCTGCGGCTTCAAGGCCGAGATGAAGGGCGAGCAGGTCGTGCGCATGGTGCCCTGGAAGGAAGGCCAGGCCAACGAGGGCCATGCCTGCGTCAAGGGCCGCTTTGCCTGGGGCTATGCCACGCACAAGGACCGCATCACCCGGCCCATGGTCCGCGCGAAGATCACCGACCCCTGGCGCGAAGTGAGCTGGGAAGAGGCCATTGCCCACACGGCCAGCGAGTTCCGCCGCATCCAGGCGAAGCACGGCAAGGATTCCATTGGCGGCATCACCTCCTCGCGCTGCACCAACGAAGAGGCCTACCTGGTGCAAAAGCTGGTGCGTACGGCCTTCGGCAACAACAACGTCGATACCTGCGCGCGCGTGTGCCACTCGCCCACGGGCTATGGCCTGGGCCAGACCTATGGCACCTCGGCCGGCACGCAGACCTTCAAGTCCATCGAGCACACGGACGTGGTCATGGTCATCGGCGCCAATCCCACGGCCGCGCACCCGGTGTTCGGCTCGCGCATGAAAAAGCGCCTGCGCGGCGACGGCCGGCGTGCGGGCGCCAAGCTCATCGTCATCGACCCGCGCGAGATCGAGCTCGTCAAGTCGCCCCACATCCGCGCCGACTACCACCTGCAACTGCGGCCCGGCACCAACGTGGCCATGATCACCTCGCTGGCCCATGTCATCGTCACCGAAGGCTGGCTGGCCGAGGACTACATCGCCGAGCGCTGCGATGCCAAGTCCTTCGCGCAGTGGAAGGAATTCGTGGCCCGGCCCGAGAACTCGCCCGAGGCCATGGCCGAGGTCACCGGGGTGGCGCCTGACCTGGTGCGCGGCGCCGCGCGCCTGTATGCGCTGGGTGCCGAGGACCACGCGGCGGGCACTCCCGTCAACGCGGCCATCTACTACGGCCTGGGCGTGACCGAGCATGCGCAGGGCTCGACCATGGTCATGGGCATTGCCAACCTGGCCATGGCCACGGGCAACGTGGGCCGCGAAGGCGTGGGCGTGAACCCGCTGCGCGGCCAGAACAATGTGCAGGGCTCCTGCGACATGGGCTCCTTCCCGCATGAGCTGCCCGGCTACCGCCACATCTCGGACAGCACGGTGCGCGCCGAGTTCGAGGGGGCCTGGGGCGTGGCGCTCAGCCCCGAGCCCGGCCTGCGCATTCCCAACATGTTCGAGGCGGCCCTGGCCGGCAGCTTCATGGGCCTGTACTGCGAGGGCGAGGACATCGTGCAGTCCGACCCCAACACCCAGCATGTGACGGCCGCGCTCTCGGCCATGGAATGCGTGGTGGTGCAGGACATCTTCCTCAACGAAACCGCCAAGTACGCCCATGTCTTCCTGCCGGGCGCTTCCTTCCTCGAAAAGGACGGCACCTTCACCAATGCCGAGCGCCGCATCTCGCGCGTGCGCAAGGTCATGGCGCCGCTGGCCGGCTATGCCGATTGGGAAGTCACCCAGCTGCTGGCCAATGCGCTGGGCTACGCCATGCACTACACGCACCCGAGCGAGATCATGGCCGAGATCGCCGCGCTCACGCCCAGCTTCGCGGGCGTGAACTACGACAAGATCGACCGGCTGGGCAGCGTGCAATGGCCCTGCAATGACAGCACCGAAGAGGCCGGCACTTCCATCATGCACAGGGACCGCTTCGTGCGCGGCAAGGGCCGCTTCATCATCACCCAGTACGTGGCCACCGACGAGAAGGTCACCCAGCGCTTTCCGCTGCTGCTGACCACGGGGCGCATCCTGTCGCAGTACAACGTGGGCGCCCAGACCCGGCGCACGCACAACAGCCACTGGCACAGCGAGGACCGGCTGGAAATCCATCCGCATGACGCCGAGGACCGCGGCATACGCGATGGCGACTGGGTAGGCATCGCCAGCCGCGCGGGCGAGACCGTGCTGCGCGCCACCGTCACCGAGCGCATACAGCCCGGCGTGGTCTACACCACCTTCCACTTCCCCGAATCGGGCGCCAACGTCATCACCACCGACAGCTCGGACTGGGCCACCAACTGCCCCGAATACAAGGTCACGGCCGTGCAGGTGCTGCCCGTCCCCCAGCACGCCCAGCCGTCCGACTGGCAGCGCGGCTTTGCGCGCATGCACGAAGAGCAGATCGGCCTGTTGCAAGCCGCGCAGGCAGGCAGCATGGCCGTGGCGGGAGGCAAGTGATGGACAGCGCCAACCTGGTCCGCATGGCCAACCGCATCGGCGAGTTCTTCGAGGCCATGCCCGAGCGCGACGAGGCCCTGCAGGGCATTGCCGAACACATCCGCAAATTCTGGGAGCCCCGCATGCGCGCCGAACTGGCCCGCGTGCTGGCCAGCCCCGACGAGGCGCAGGCGCTCAAGCCCATCGTGCGCGAGGCGCTGGTGCTGCATCCGCTGACCTTGCCGTCGGCGGCGTAGGCTTAGCCAAACTGCTTCTTCTTCGCCATCTCCCGCGCCAGCTCCACAAAGCCGGCAGCGGCCGGCGACAGCCGTTCCATGCTGCGTACGGCCAGGCCGGTGACGCGGCGCTGGCGGGGCGCGAGGCTGCGGTAGACCATGCCTTCAGGCGCCTGCTCGGGCACGGCCAGGCGTGCGGCAATCGCAATGGCGTGACCCTGGGCCACGAAGCCCTGCATGGAGGACATCTGCTCGAAGTGGTAGATGGCCGCAGGCTGGGCGCCTGCCTCGGCCAGGAAGCGGTCGATGTGCGCGCCCGACCCGGCCGAGGTGCGTACAAAGGCCTCGCCCTGCAGATCGGCTGCGCGGATGCTGCGCTGGGCCGCCAGCCGGTGCGATGCGGGCAGCAGCGCCACCAGTTCGTCTTCCACCAGGGGCACGGTCTCGAAGCGCTCATCGGGCAGCACGACGAAGCCGATCTCCACGCGCCGCTCCAGCAGCCACTTGACCACGGTGTCGTCGTTTTGCTCGTCGATCTGCACCAGCACGGCGGGCTGGCGGCGGCGGTATTCGGTGATCAGCGGTGGCAGCAGACGCAGCGAAGAGGTGGCGCCGAACGAGGCCACGCGCAGCGTGCCGCGCGCCATGCCGCGTTCGGCATCGGCCTCCTGCCGCAAGGCCTCCTTTTGCTGGAGGATGTCGTTGGCGCGCTGCAGCAGCCGCGTGCCTGCGTCGGTCAGTGGGGAGTGGGGGCCTTCGCGCCGCACCAACTGCACCTGCAGCTCGCCTTCCAGCGCGCGCAGGGCATGGCTGACGGCGCTCTGGGTAATGCCCAGCAGCGCGGCCGCGCGCGAGAAACTGCCGGCGCGGGCCAGCGCCGCGAACACTTCGAGCTGGGTGAAGGTCATGGGATCACGGTGTCCAGGTCATGAGCATTCGCTCATTTGTCTATGAATCAATATGAGCACATAGTACGCGCCATGAATTTTCAACGCTTCTTCGGTCCCCACCTGCGGCTTGTCGGCATGGCCCTGCTGTGGGGCGCTTCCTGGCCTGCGGGCCGCGTGGTGGCACAGAACATGCCGCCGCTGGCCGCCGCCAGCCTGCGCTTCCTGCTGGCCGCCGCCGTGCTGCTGCCCTGGCTGTACTGGGCCGGTGGCATGGCCGGTCTCAGGCAATGGAGTGCCAAACGCTGGCTGGGCATGGCGGCCGCCGGCGCCACGGGCGTGTTCGGCTATGCGGCCTTTTTCCTCATGGGGCTGCAGCATGTGCCGGCCGGCAAGGCGGCCCTGGTGATCACGCTCAACCCCGTGCTCACGCTGGCGCTGGCGGTCTGGCTGTTCGGCGAGCGGCTCAACCGCACCATTGCCCTGGGCATGGCGCTGGCGGCCTGCGGCGCCGTGGTGGTGATCTCGCATGGCCAGCCGCTGGCGCTGCTGCAGGGATCGGTGGGCGCCGGCGAGCTGCTGATCCTGGGCTGCGTGGTGTGCTGGGTGACCTACACCCTGATCGGCCGCTGGCTGCTCACGGGTGTCGATGCGCTGTCGGCCACGGCCGTGACCTCGACCATGGGCGCGGCCATGCTGCTGGTGGCCAGCCTGGTGGTCGAGGGGCCGGCCGGCCTGCAGGCCGCCGTGCTTGGCAACGCAACCGCCTGGGGTGCGCTGGCCTTCCTGGCCTTCGGCGCCACGGCCCTGGCCTATGCCTGGTATTTCGATGGCGTCAAGGCGCTGGGCGCGGGTGCGGCCTCTGGCTACATCACCCTGGTGCCCGTGATCGGCGTGGCGCTGTCGGCGCTGTGGCTGGGCGAGAGCATCGATGCCAGCATCGTGCTGGGCGGCGGCATGGCCGTGGCCGGCACGGCGCTGATGAACTGGGGGCGCAGGCCTGCGGCTGCGGTGCACGTGGTTGCCAAGCGCACCGCAGTCCAGAGCTGAACGGACTCCGTCCGGTTCAATCCAGCGAGGCGCCCGAGGTGCGCACGCGTTCGCCCTGCACCTGGTAGTCGCGCGCCAGGAAGTCGCGGTATTCGGCGGGGCTGGAGGCCACGGCCACGTAAGAGAACGCGTCCACCTGGGTCTTGCGGAATTCGGGCTCCAGCAGCACGCGGCGCACATCGGCGGCGATCTTCTCCACCAGGGGCGCCGGCGTTCCAGCCGGTGCCAGCAGGCCGATGTTGAAGACAGCCTGGATGTCGCGCACGCCGGCTTCCTTGAAGGTGGGCACATCCGGCAGGGCGATGCTGCGTGTCTCCGAGGACACGGCCAGGGCCTTGAGCTTGCCCGACTTGATGTGCTGCTCGATCACCGACACGCCCAGCACCGCTGCGTCGATCTGGCCGGCGATGACTTCGGGGATCAGCGGTGCGGCGCCCTTGTAGGGCACGTGCACCATCTCCAGCCCTTCCTGCTTGGCGAACATGGCCAGCGGCAGGTGCACGATGCCGCCCGCGCCCGATGAGCCATAGGTCAGCGGTTTGGTCTTGCCTGCCTGGCGTGCCTGAGCGATGAACTCCTGCAGCGTGCCGGCCTTGGAGCTCTGGGGCACGAAGAAGACCATGGGCACGCTGATCAGGCGGGAGATGGGGGCGAAGTCCTTTTGCGGGTTGTAGGGCAGCTTCCTGTACAGGTGCGGGTTCATGGTCAGCGACGCTTCGGTCGCGGCGAACAGCGTGTAGCCGTCGGGTGCGCTCTTGGCCACGTACTCGGCCCCGATGATCTCGTTGGCGCCTGTGCGGTTGAGGATGACCACGGGTTGCGACCAGACCTTGTTCAGGCGCGTGGCCAGCGCGCGTGCCAGGTTGTCCACGGGGCCGCCGGCCGCGTAGGGCACGACGATGTTCACCGGCTTGGAAGGAAAGGCTGCCGGAGCCTGGGCGTGTCCCAGGGCGGGCACGAGGGCCACGGTGGCGGTCAGCAGGGTTGCGGCGATGCGATGCAGGCTGGTCATGGTGTGGGAAGCGGGTACGGTGAAGCAGGCCGCACTCCAAGGGGCGGCCTGCTGTGGAACGGAAGAATCGAAAAAATGGCAGGCCGGAAGGCACCGGAAGGTGGCGCAGCCTCAGGCGCGCACACGCTCCATGCGTGTCAGCGGCAAGGACTCGCCTTCGCTGACTGCGGGCTGCAGCACGAAGTCGAAGCGCGTGCGGACGAAAGGCGCGTTCACGCCCAGCGACTCATAGCCGGCCGGCGCCACGCCGCGCTCCAGCTCGACGATCAGGCCGTCGCGCGTGGCGAAGGCGAAGTCGTCGTCCAGGTAGGTATCGCCGGGCAGGTTGACCTGGGTGGTCAGCGTGCGCATGCCGGGTGCAACCACGAGAAAGTGGATGTGGGCGGGACGATGGCCGTGGCGTCCCAGCGCGTCGAACAGTTCCGAGGTGGGGCTGTTCGGCGGTATGGAGTAGCCGGGCGGCACATAGCTGCGAAAGCGGTAGCGGCCCTGGTCGTCGGTTTCTATGCGGCGGCGCAGCTCGTAGGGCTTCATGCCCGGGAAGAAGTGTGAGTAGCCGCCCTGGACATTGGCATGCCAGACATCGATGAGCGCATGCGGCAGAGGCTGGCCGTCAAGATCCAGCACCCGTCCTTCCATCACGAAGACCTCGCCTTGGGGCTCGCCCTCGTCCAGGCGCGCCTCCGCTTGCGACAGCGGTGCACCGGCCACGAACAGCGGGCCTTCGATGGCGCGCGGCGTGCCGCCCGCACGGCCGGCACGCGCATCGGCCTCGTCGCTGCGGATGTCCAGCAGCCGGTCGAAGCCCAGGCCTGCCGTGATCAGGCCCAGCTGGCCGCTGCTCCCAAGGCGGCCCAGCCAGTCCACGGCGGCCCAGAACTCGTCGGGCGTGACATCCATCTCGTCGATGGTGTGGAACAGATCGCTGACGATGCGCTGGGTCAGCGCCCGCACGCGGTCGCTGCCAGGGGCGATCTGCTTGCTGTTGACCAGATTCAGCAGCTGGTCCTGGGACAGTTCGGACATGTTTGTCTCCTCGTGGTTTTATGGGATGTCCTGGAAAAGAGAAGCGCTCAATCCATGCTGATGTTGCGCTCCGTGATCACCTTGGTCCAGCGCACGGACTCGGCCTGCAGGTGCTTGGCCGCTTCCTCGGGGGTGGAGCCCACGACCTCGGCGCCGATGGCCTTGAAGCGTTCGAGCACGTCGGGCTGCTTCATCTCGGCCACAAAGACCTGGTTGAGCTTCTTGACGATGGCCGGCGGCGTGCTGGCGGGCATGAAGACGGCGAACCAGGGCGAGACCTCGTAGCCCTTGATGCCGGCCTCTTCCATGGTGGGCACGTCGGGCATGCTGGACGAGCGCTTGGCCGTGGTCACGGCCAGGGCGCGCAGCTTGCCCGACTGGATGTGCGGGCGCGCCGATGTGATGGAGTCGAACATGTAGTTGACCTGTCCGCCCAGCAGGTCGGAGACGGCCGGGCCCGATCCCTTGTAGGGGATGTGCAGGATGTCCACGCCGGCCAGCGAGTTGAACACTTCGCCTGCCAGGTGGATGGAGGTGCCGTTGCCGGCCGAGGCATAGGTCAGCTTGCCGGGCGAGGCCTTGGCGGCGGCCACCACGTCGGCCACGCTCTTGACGTTGGGCTGGGTGGAGTTGGTGACCAGGATGTTGGGCACCACGGCCAGCACGCCCACGGGGGCGAAGTCCTTGATCGGGTCGTAGCTGAGCTTGCGGTACAGCGGCTTGTTGGTGGCCATGCCGATGGAGGTGATCATCAGCGTGTAGCCGTCGCCGGGCTGCTTGGCCACGAAGTCGGCGCCGATGTTGCCGCCGGCGCCGGGACGGTTCTCGATCACGAAGGGCTGGCCCAGCGTGCGGCCGGCCTTCTCGCCCAGGGTGCGCGCGATGGCGTCCATGGCGCCGCCCGGCGGGAAGGGCACGATCCAGCGGATGGGCTTGCTGGGCCAGTTGGCCTCGGGGGCCTGCGCATGGGCGGCGGGCATCACGGCGGACAGGCACAGGCCTGCGGCTGCGGCGGTCAGAAAACGGCGTTTCACATTCACTTCAGTTGTCTCCGAAAAATTTGGTCTTGGTTTGGGCTGTGCTCAGGCGATGGCCGAGGGATGCCTTGCCAGCGGCGTGACCTGGATGTCCATGTAGGGGAACAGCGGCAGGCCCTGCAGCAGCTCGTGCAGCTCGTCGTTGGAGGCCACGTCGAACACGCTGTAGTTGGCGTACTCGCCCACCACGCGCCAGATGTGGGGCCAGCGGCCGTCGTGCTGCAGCTGCTGGGAATAGGCCTTCTCGCGGGCCTTGATCTCGGCTGCCACGTCGGCGGGCAGGTCGTGGGGAATCTTCACGTCCATGCGGACCAGATAAAGCATGTTTGTCTCCAGGAGGAATGAAAGGAATTCAGGTCGCAGCCCCGGTCCGGGCCTGCCCCATGTCGAAGTGCTGCGGCTGGCTGCCGGCCAGCGCGCGGTCGAAGCGGTCCAGCTGCTGCAGGTCGATCTCCAAGCCCAGGCCGGGCCCGTCGGGCAGTTGCAGCTCGAAGTCGCGGATGGCCATGCGCTCGGTGACGATGTCGTCCACCAGCAGCTGGGGGCCGAACAGCTCGCAGTTGTAGTGCTGCCCGCCCAGCGTGGCAAAGACATGGGCCGAGGCGGCCGAGCCGATCGAGGTCTCCAGCATGGTGCCGCCGTACCAGCCGATGTCGGCCGCCTGGGCAATGGCCGCCACCTTGCGCGTGCGCAGCAGGCCGCCGTGCTTGGCCACCTTGAGCGAGAACACATGGCTGGCCTGCTCGCGCGCCAGGCGCATGGCGTCGTAGGGCGTGCACACGCTCTCGTCGGCCATGACCAGCGCGCCCTGCAGCGTGGCCGTCAGCTCGCGCAGCGCGGGCACGTTCCAGCCGGCCACGGGCTGCTCGATCAGGGTCACGCCGGCATCGATCAATTGCGGCAGAAAGCGCCGCGCCGTGGCGCCGTCCCAGGCCTGGTTGACGTCCACGGTCAGCGTGGCGCGTCCCTGCAGGCCGCGCGCGATCTCGCTCACATGGGCCACGTCGGCCTCGGGCGTGCGCGCGCCGATCTTCATCTTGAAGATGCGGTGGCGCTTTTGTTCCAGGCGCAGATGGGCCTCGGCCAGGTCGCGCTCGATGTCGCCGCTGGCCAGCGTCCAGGCCAGGGGCAGGCTGTCGCGCTGCTTGCCGCCCAGCAATTGCCACAGCGGCAACTGCAGGCTGCGGGCCACGGCGTCCATCAGCGCGATTTCCACGGCGCTCTTGGCAAAGGCATTGCCCTTGCAGGCCAGGTCCATGCGCGAGAGGCAGGCCTCGAAGCGCGCGCCGTCCTGGCCGATCAGGCTGGGCGCCAGGTGGTTGGTGATGGCGTGGTGGATGCTCTCGGGCGATTCCTCGTTCCACGACGGGCCGCCGATGGTGGCGGCCTCGCCAAAGCCCGTGGCGCCATTGCGCAGCCACAGCTGCACGATCACCGGGCTTTGCCGGCTGATGGAGCCGAACGACAGCTTGTGCGGACGGATGGTGGGAATGTCGAGGATCCGCGCCTCGATGCGCTCGATCAGGAAACGGTCTTGCATGCCACAAGCGTAGTGGCATGTATTGCACTGTTCCAGTGAATTATTTTCCAGGAATTGTTCGATGAAATCGATGAATTGAGTGCGTGCGGCAATCCGTCGTGCCGACGGTGTGCCGTCACTCTAGATGCTGCCGGGCCGGTGGGATGTGGCAGGCTGCACTGGAGCGCTTGCGCCCGGGGAGGCAGCAGACAGCGGCAAACCCGCCTGACCCTGCAGCCAATGCAGGAGCGGATGAATTGCGGTGATGCAGTGCGCAGTCTGGCGCGATGATTCGGCGATGAAGTGCTGGCGGCCGATGTGACGGATTCCGATGGCGAGAAAAAGATCTCGGTCTATCTGAAAAGGCAATCCGGCAAGCAGATGGCCAAAAAACTGGGCGTGAGCAAGATCAATGAATTCGCGAGCACGGAAGAGGCTTCCTATTTCAAGGAGACCAGCAAGAAGACCACCTTGATGGTGGGCTCGGCCGATGAATTGCACATCGGCAATTCAGGAAAGAGCATCCGCTTCAATTCGGCAGTGGCTTGCCAGATGATCAAGTGAAGCGGCATCGGTATGCCACGCACCGGATCGTGAAGAAGAGGCCGCAACGCAGGAAGCCAAGCGATGATGTGGACGGAGGGCACGTGCAATTGGCCGAGAATGCAGGAATGCAAAATACAAAGCGCTCCACATTCGGCATGCGCAGCTTGCACACCGCGTGTGCATCCCTGTATGCAGCGGCCATTGTGCCGCTGCTTTCTTGCCTGGTGGCAGCGAGTCCAGCGCAGGCCCAGGCACTGTCCGTTCAGGTTCCCCATGGCCTGGATGGCTCGGCTGCCATGCGGGAAAACATGGCGTACGGTGTAGATCTCTGGTTGATGGCTCACGACAATGCGCGCCGTGTACTGCTGCTGGATCGCTGCACTGCACTGGATCGGAAGTTTCCCCAGCAAGCTGCGCCAGCAATGGTTGCGGCAAGCACGGAAGTCCTGCGCTGGATGACAGGCGAAGCATATTCCGATCTGCCGCCGGAGCCCTATTCGGTAGCCGTGCGCGAAATGCTCCCGGTTCTGGCAAAGCACGCGTTCAGCGAAAAGGAGCTTGCATCGTGGGATACCTTGCGCAATTCACCGCAGGGCCGTAGAGGGCGGGCCATACGAGAGGTCCAGTTGGCGCTGACAAAGGCGGCCGGCAGCCTGGTCGACGTGAGTTCAGGGCGCTATTGGAACTGGCCGTTGGCGCGAGCAGCGCGGCTTGCCGATGCCCATGGCCTGAGAGAGCAGGTCGATGCAGCATTCGAGGCGCTTGAGCCCGGAGCCGCCGCATGGCTGCGCGGTGTCAGTGTCGTTCCCGGGGAAACGCCGGCAGATGAAAAGTTCACGGGCCGCATCGCTGCTTCCGGCACGCTGTTGGCCCAGCATTTCATCGATGGCCTGGCACCCTTGGACAAGGAGGCGTATGAGCGCATCGAGCAAGTCAAGTTGCTGTATCGCTGGATAGATATCACGCAGGCGCTCAATCGTTTCGCCGCCAGGCCCAATCTGCCCTTCTTGCGCGGAGAGCCTATTCCCGAAACCGTGGCCGGCTTTTGTGACAGCGTGGGCTTGCCATCGTGCCAGCCCGGCGGTGAACTGCACACGGCCATCACCGGATACCAGGTGGCTACCGGCAATGCCGCACGCAGCGATGTGCCGATGAATACCACCCGTCGCATCGTGCATGGCCTGCCTGCCTCAGGTTGCGGCCCGATGTCCGGACCAGCCTATGGTGCCAGAGGCAGGCACTCGGCGAGCTCGGTGTCCGCGCCCTAGCCTTCTGTACCAGATGTCTGCCACCATGGAAATGCCCCGGGCGATGGCCAGCCCCAGGTGGGCAGGAGGCTCTGGCGCCGCGCGCCGCCCATGTTGCCACCTCCTTGCCGCGAGGCTTGGGCTGCATGGCGGGCTGACAGGGTGGCTCGGCGCGCGGCTGGGCACCTTCAGAAACTGCTGCGCAGCGTGACCATGATGCTGCGCGGCAGGCCGTAGTAGTTGCTGCGCGTGGCCGTGCTCACGCGCTCCCAGTAGACGCGGTCGAAGAGGTTGTCGATGTTCACGGCCAGCTTGACCTTGGGGGTGAGCGGGTAGGCGGCATAGACGGACCAGACGCCGTAGCCACCCGCGCGCCAGCGCACGGTGCCCAGGGTGTCGTAGAACTCGCTGACGGCGCGCACGCCCGCGCCCAGCTCCAGCCCCTGGGCCACGGGGCCGGCCACGCGGTAGCGCGCCCACAGGTTCACGCTGTGGCGCGGTGACATGGTGCTGAAGTCGGTGCCCGTCTGCGTGACGGTGCCCTGCAGGTATTTGGAGCGCATGTAGGCGTAGCTGGCCGCCACGTCCCAGCGCGGCGACAGCGAGCCGACCACTTCGGCCTCGAAGCCTTCGGAGCGCACCTTGCCTGCGGGGATGACGAAGGCGGCGTCGGCGGGGTCGGCCAGCGCGCGGTTGGTGTCCTGCATGCGGTAGATGGCGGCGGTGGCATTCAGGCGTCCGTCCAGCAGGCTGCCCTTGATGCCGGCCTCCACCTGCCGGCCCTCGCGCGGGGCGATCTGGCCGCCGCCAGCCAGGCGCCCGCTTTGCGGCTGGAAGATGCGCGACTGGCTGGCGTAGAGCGTCCAGCTGTCGTTCAGATCGAAGAGCACGGCGCCGAAGGGCGTGAACTGGCCATCGACCTCGTAGCCCGAGCGCGTGTTCTGCAGCCGATCCGAGGTTTCTGTCTTCCACCAGCTCTTGCGCGCGCCCGCCACCAGGGTGAGGGCCTGCGTGGGCTTGATGCGCAACTGGCCGTAGACGCCGCGCAGGCTGGTGCGCGTGATGTCGTCGGCAAAGGGCTTGAAGCTGGGCTCGGGGATGGAGGAGGGGTCGTAGTGGAACAGGTCGGCCGGCGTGTTCATGGCGCCGCGCAGCATGCGCAGGTGCATGTTGGAGCTGCGGTAGTCCGCGCCCGCGATGAAATGGTGCGTCTGCCCGGCCCATTGCCAGGGCGTGCTGTAGTAGATGTCGGCCGTGGTGTCGGCATAGTCGCGGTCCACGGTCTGGGCCTGGGTGAAGCGGCTGATGCCGGTATCCGAGACGGCCGAGTAGCCGTTGATGTACTTGTCGCGCTGCTGGCGCAGCACACGGCGCGCGGCCACCTTGAACAGGCCGCCGCCGTCGAGCCGCGTCTCGGACTCGATGAAGCCGGCCAGCGACTCGGGCGCGGCGCGGCCCCAATCGGCGGCAATGGCCACGTCGCGCGGAATGGGGGCCAGCCTGCCGTCGGCGTGGGCGGGCAGGCCGGTGTCGTAGTTGCCCCGGCCGCGCTGCCAGGTGGCGCCCACCGAGACCGTGCTCTGGGAAGTGATGTCCAGCTCCACCGTGCCATACAGCGCCTGCTTGTGGCCGTCCATGGCCATCACGGGGCTGCCGAAGTTCTCGTGCAGCGCCACCACCCGGCCACGCAGGCGGCCATCTTCGGACAGCGGGCCGGTGACATCCACCTCGGCCCGCTTGCGGCCCCGCGAGCCCAGGCCGATGGCGCCCTGGCCCTGGTAGTCCGGCAGGGCGCGCTTGCGCACCAGGTTGAGCATGACGCTGGGCTCGCCCGCGCCCGAGAACAGCCCGGCCGGCCCGCGCAGGGCCTCGACCCGGTCGAACAGGGCCAGGTCCAGCGTTTCCTGGGTGGCCGGGTTGCCGCTGACGGTGAGACCGTCCAACTGGTAGGTGGACGACTGGTAGCCGCGCGAGAGGATGTCGCTGCGCCCGCCTGTGCTGCTTTGCCGGCGCACGACGATGCCGGGCACCACCTTGGCGGCTTCGGTGAGCTCCACGAAGTTCTGGTCATCGAGCTGCGCGCGCGAGATCACGGACACGGACTGCGGCGTCTCCCGCGCCGTCAGCTCGATCTTGGTGGCCGCGCTGGCATAGGGCGCCCGGTAGCTGCCCGTGCCTTCCGTGCGGCCGTCGCGCAGGGCCGTGGCCGTCACCCGTACTTCGTCCAGCGCGGTCTGCGGGCGCGCCGGGGCGGGGCGCAGCAGCCAGCCGCCCTGGGGCTGGGCAGAGGCTTGCAGGCCGCTGCCGGCCAGCAGGCGCTGCAGTGCCTCGGCCGGCTCCAGGCGGCCCTGGACGGCGGGCGCGGTCTTGCCTGCCAGCAGGGCGCTGTCGGCCGCGATGCTGGTGCCGGTGGCGCGCGCCAGGGCCTTGATGGCGTCGGACAGCGGCTGGGCCGGCAGGTCGATGTCGGCAGGGGCGGCCAGGGCTGGCGTGCAGGCCAGTGCCGCCGCGCAGGCGAGCAGGGACAGGCAGGCGCGTGCCGGGCGGGAGGAAAGAGGGCGGGCAGGCATGGCGGGAACGTTCTCCTGGAAATCGGTTGTGCTCGCCTGTATGACGGGGCAGCCCGCCGGATCCCTGATGTGTGTTGGCCGTTTTTTTTCAGTTTTTCCGGATTTTTTCCGGCGCCGTGCTGCGCGGGGCCAGCCAGGTGGCGCCGTCGCGCTCCTGCACGCGCACGGCGGCGATGCGCGGCAGCGCGTCCAGGAAGCTCTCCACATCGGCGCGCTGCACGGCGGCCGTGATGCGCGGCCCGCCCGTGCCGTCGGCTACGGCCGCACGCACGGGCTGGCGGCGCCAGCGCGACAGCGTGGCCGCGATCTCGCCCAGCCCGGCGCTGTCGAAGACGATGAGGCCGCGTTCGATGGACGAGAAGCTGTCGCGCGCATCGCGCTGCACGCGGCGGGGGCGGGGGCTGGCGTGGGCGCCATCGGCACCGGGGACAGCACCGGCGCTTTCGTCCGGCAGTTCCCCCACTTCGCCAGCCTGCAGCAGCAGGGACGGTTCTCCTTCAGCACCTTTCACCGCCAAACGCACCGTGCCATGCTCCACGCTCACCCGCACCAGGCCCGGCAGGCGGTTGACGGTGAAGCGCGTGCCCAGCACGGTGATGCGCGCCTGGCCTGCGTCGATGGTGAAGTGGCGGTCTGCATCCCTGGCCACGTCGAACAGGGCCTCGCCCTGCTCCAGCACCACGGCGCGCCGGCGGCGCGTGTAGCGCGTGGCGATGCGGCTGGCCGGTCCCAGGGTCAGCACGCTGGCGTCGGGCAGGTTCAGCACGATGCGTTCGCCAATCGCACTGTCGCGGGCCAGGGCGAACACGGTGGTGTCCTGCCATTCAAGCCAGCCGCGCCATGCCAGCAGGCCCGCCGTGCCCAGGCCGGCAACGCCCAGCACGCCGCGGGTGATGGCTGCGCGCCGCGTGTTGCGGCGCTGGCGTGCGGCGGTGTTCACGGCCGTGGCCAGGGCCTCGGTGCGGGGCGTGGAGTCGAAGTCCTGCCACAGCGCCTCGAAGGCGGCGTATTCGGCGGCGTGGCGCGGGTCGGCGTCCATCCAGGTGCGCCAGGCGTCGGCGTCGGCGGCGCCGGGCTGCGCTCCCGCATCCCGGTGCATGCGTATGAACCAGCGCGCGGCCTCTTCGCGCGGCGTGGTCATGGCGCGAGCAGCTCGCGCGCGGCGCGCAGGTCCAGCAGGGCGCGCATCAGGTGGCGCTCCACCATGTTCAGGCTGATGCCCAGCGTGGCGGCAATCCTGGGCTGGGAATGGCCTTCCACCTTGCACAGCCAGAACACCTCGCGGCAGCGCGGGGGAAGCCCTTCGATGACCCGCTGCGCAGCGGCCAGGCGCTGCTGCAGATCGGCCAGCACCTCGGCGGAAGGCGCGGTGAATGCTTCCTGCACGGCGATGGCGTCCGCGCGCTTGCCGGGGGCCGTGGAGTCCGGCTCGCCTGCCAGGTCGGGCAGGGGCACGAAGCGGCGTTCATGCGCCATCTGGTCCGCGAGCACGGTACGCGCCACCACGCGCAGATAGGCGTGCGGCTGGGCGATGCCTTCATGCCTGCCGCTGAGGGCGTAGCGCACGAAGGCGTCATGCAGCACATCCTGCGCACGGTGGATGCAGCGCGTGCTGCGCCAGATGGCGGGCAGCAGGCTGCCGTAGGCCCAGCGCAGGTCCAGGCCCAGCCAGGCTGCGGGAGTCGGATGGCGTGTCATACGAACGGGAATGGAGGCCGGGCGTGCCGACCGGCAGGTTCAGGGAGCAAGGTTGCGGCATTCTAAATGAGACTTTTTCTCATTTGTTGCCGAATGCCCACGCGCGCTTTGCCCTGTCTGGCTCCGCTACAGCAACTCCGCCGGCCGCGTCTCCGATGCGCCGGTGCGGCAGGGCAGGGTGATGCGAAACAGCGATCCGCCTTCGGGGCGGTTGCTGGCGGCGATGGTGCCGTCCATGGCGTCGATGATCTTGCGGCAGATGGCCAGGCCCAGGCCGGTGCCGCCCGAGCCGTTGCGGGTTTTGCTGGACTGCACGAAGGGCTGGAAGATCTTGTCCAGTTCCTGCGGAGGAATGCCCGGCCCCTGGTCGGAGACGGCGATGCAGATATCGCCCTGTTCATCGATGCGGCCCTGCACATCGATGCGCCCGCCAATGGGCGAGAACTTGATGGCATTGGCCAGCACATTGCGCACCACCTGCTGGAAGCGCACGGGGTCGGCCTTGGCGATCAGCGGCGTGTCGTCGAGCTCCAGCCGCAGGTCGATCAGCTTTTGCTGCTGCTGCGGCTCCAGCTCGCGCACCACGGGCCGTATCAGGCTCCTGAGGTCGGTGCGCTCCACGTGGATGGTGCCCACGGCGCTTTCCAGCTTGGCCACGTCCAGCAGGTCGTTGACCAGGGCCAGCATGCGTATGCCCGCCTCGTGGATGTCGTTGAACATGTCGGCCATGGCGGGATTGCCGCGCGAGCGCAGGCCGCCCAGCTCGGCAAAGCCCATGATGGACTGCAGCGGGGTGCGCAGCTCGTGGCTCATGTTGGCCACGAATTCCGATTTCACGCGGAAGGCCTCTTCGGCCGCGTCGCGGGCTTCGCGGGTGGCATGCTCGGCTGCGCGGAATTCGCTCACGTCCACAAAGATGCTGAGCACGCCGGTGATCTGGCCCTGGGCATTCTTGACGGCTGCCTTGGAGATCTGCACATCGCGGTAGCTGCCGTCCACATGGGGCAGCCGGGCCTCCACCATCATGCGCTGGCCCGAGCGCATCACGACCTGGTTGCTGCGCATCTGCAGCAGGGCATCGTCGCGTGCGTGCAGGCCCTTGATCTCGTGGCCGAGCACGGCGTAGCGGCCCCGGCCGAAGAAGTCCTCCCAGGCCTTGTTGACCAGGGCCACGCGCTGGTCCGCGTCGGTGACCAGCATGGGCAGGGGCGTGGTCTCGAACAGCAGATGCTGGAAGGCCAGCTGGGTCTGCAGTTCCTGCTGGGCCTTCCAGCGGGCGGTCACGTCCACGGCGCTGCCGGCAAAGCCCACCAGCCGGCCGTCGCGCAGCAGGGGAACCACGGCGATGTCGCAGAGCATCTCCCGGTTGCCCGGCAGGCGGAACATGGCCTGGCAGTTGCGCGGTGCCAGCCGGGCCAGTGGATCGAGCAGGGCCTGGATCTGCGCCAGGTACGAGCCGTCCACGATGTTCTCCAGCGGCTGGCCCACGGCCTCGGCGCTGGGCTGGCCGGTCAGCTGCTCCCAGCGCGCGTTCACGAAGGTCAGCAGTCCCTGGCTGTCGGTGCGAAAGATCAGCTCCTGCACGCTGCGCATGAGCACGGCCATCTCATGCTCGCTGCGCGCCAGGCGCGCCTGGGCCTGCTCCATGGCCTGCAGTGCCGACTTCTGGACCCTGCGGGTCTTGAGCACCGACCAGCTCAGTCCCAGCACCAGGGCCAGCAGGGCCACGCCGGCCACGAAGAAGGCAAAGGCGTTGTCCCGCCAGCGCGCCACCATGGCCGCGTAGGGCTCCTCCACCACCAGCAGCAGCGGCCAGTTGCGCACCGTGCGGAACGACACGATCTGGTGGCGGCCCAGCATGCCCGCGCCGATGTAGGAGCCGAATTCGCTGTGCGGCAGCCATTCCTGGAACAGCGGCGTCTGCAGCGCGGCGGCCGCCTGCACGCCCGTGCCCTCATTGGTGCTGGCCAGGGGTCGGCCGTCATAGGTCAGCAGCACGGCCTCGTAGCTGAGTGTCTCCAGCGTGGACTGGTAGAAGTTGGCCACGGCGTCGGGATTGATCAGGGCCACCAGCACGGCGGGCATGCCGTTGTCCTGGTGGAAGGTCAGCAACTGCGGCAGAAAGGACACGCCGCGCGGCGTCGGATGCGCCCGTGGCGCCAGCGACGACAGGCTGCGGCCGGGCACCAGCCGGCCCAGCTGGGGCTTGCCGGGGACGAGGACGGCCGCCTTGTCGTGCAGCAGATCCTGCGTGTTGATCTGCTGGCCGGCCTCCCCGGCCTGGGTGCTGGCCAGGATGAGGCCCTTGTCGTCGATCAGCGCCATGCTGCGCAGGTAGGGCAACTGGGCGATCAGCAGGGCCATGGCGGCCTCGCGCGTGCCGCGCCCACTGCCTGCGGCCACGATGGCCGGGTTGTGCGCCAGGCTGGCCAGGGCCATTTCGGTGTTCTCGAAGGTCTTGGCCGTCTGGTCCTCCAGCACGCGGGCCAGCAGCGAGGCCTGGGACTTGCTCTGGTCCGCATCGGCATGCAGCTGGCTCCAGACGAAGAGCACCAGTCCGGCGAGCACGCACAGTGCAAAGGTCAGCACCAGCGCCTTGATGTGGGCACTGCGCCGGGCTCCGAGAAAATGATGCGCGGCAGCTCGTTCAGACATGATGAAGGTGCTCCATCGGAAGTTTCAGGGCGCGACGATGGCGGTCAGGCCGTTGTGGCGCGCGGCCCTGGCCAGGCGGCCGTCGCGCTTGATGTCCGAGACGAACTGGTTCAGGCGCGCCAGCCACTGGGCGTCGGCAGGGCTGGCCGCATAGCCGTAGGGCAGCACATGGAAGGGCTGGGGCGGCGCGATCAGCTGCACCCAGTCCGAGCTGTCCAGCAGCTTGCGGCTGTACGGGTAGTCGGTCATGAACACGTCCACGCGCCCGGCCATGAGTTCCTTTTCGCGGGTTTGCGGCGGCTCCACCAGCACCAGGTGCGCATGCCTGAGCGACTCGCGCATGACCGGCTCCATGAAGGTGCCGCGCTGCACGGCCACCTGCACGCCGGGCTGGTCGATGTCGGCCCAGCTGCGCACGGCGGGGTTGCTCTTGGTGGTGATGCCGTAGATATCGCTGCTCAGGTAGGGCTGGGTGAAGCGCAGCTGCTGCTGGCGCTGCGGCAGGATGCCGACGGCGAACATGGCCACGTCGCAGCGCGACTCCAGCAGGTCGGGCACCAGCCGCGAGAAGGACGAGTCCACATGCTGCAGCCGCGCGCCCAGGTCCTTGGCCAGCTCTGCCGAGAGCTCCGCGTCGATGCCCGTGAGCCTGCCCGTGCGTGCGTCACGGTAGGTGATGCCGTAGTAGTCGGGCCAGATGCAGACCTTCAGCGTGTGGCTGCTGGCCACGCGGTCCAGCACCTCGCCGGCCCGTGCTGCGCCAGGCCCCATGGCCAGCACCGCCACCCAGACCGGCACCAGTGCCAGCAGCAGCGCCTGTACAACGGGCAACACAACGGCCCGCACCAGCGCGGACAGGCGCGCGGCGTTCCCGGACGGTATCTGCCATCGGCCCGCGGCGGCCTGCGTGTGCATCGTCATCAGTCGCTCCTGTAAAGACTGGCCAGGGTCTCCAGCAGCCGGTTCGGGCTGAAGGGCTTGAGCAGGTATTCGTCGGCACCGGCATTGAAGCCCGCCTCGCGGTCCTGCGCACTGCCCCGGGCCGTCAGCAGGATCACCCGCGTGTGCCGCAGGTCGTAGGAGGTCTTGATGCGGCAGCACACCTCCAGGCCGTCCAGCGTCCCCGGCATCATCATGTCCAGCAGCACGACATCGGGCTGGCTGCGCTGGGCCAGGGCCCAGGCTTCGTCACCGGTCGGCGCCTCCATGACTTCGTATGCGCTGGACTCCAGCGTCATGCGCAACAGCTTGCGGATGTCGGCTTGGTCTTCGGCGATCAGTATCTTCTTCATGGCGGGCCTTTCGCAACGCAGTTGAAGGGTTCTGCGTTGGATTGAATCATAAATATCAAATTCATCAAATTTGTATTGTTTTTTTTAATCGTATTTGATGCAAAATTGCTGCCATGTCCGAGAACAGCACCCCACCAGGCCAAATTCCGCACTACACGACCGCTGAGGTGGCCAAGCTGCTGGGCATGGCGGTGCGGTCGGTTCAGCTCATGGTCGATCGCGGCGATCTGGAGGCCTGGAAGACCCCCGGGGGGCACCGGCGCATCACGCGCGCCTCCGTGGAGCGCTGGCGCGGCAGGCAGGGCGATGCGGCCGCCACGTCCGGGGCACCAGCGGCGGCCCCGGCGCCCGCTCCCGCGCAGGCCGGCACGGGCCCGCGCGTGCTGCTGATCGAGGACTCCGTGCACTTCCAGAACCTGGTGCGCCTGCTGGTGCAGCGCCACTTTCCCGACGTGCAGCTGCACGTGGCGCACGACGGGATCACCGGCATGGCGCTGTACGGGCAGATCCAGCCCGACGTGCTGCTGGTGGACATCCTGCTGCCCGACATCGACGGCGCGGCCCTCATCACCACCTTGCGCACGCATGAGCAGTTCGCGCGCTGCAAGCTGCTGGTGGTCACCTCGCTGGATGCGGCAGAGCGCGAGGCCTACGCCTTTGCACTGGGCGGCGCGCGCGTGATCCACAAACCCCAGCTCGTGCAGGAGCTGCCCGAGGCGCTGGGCGAGCTGCTGGGCAGGCAGGCAGCGTGAATCCGGCCCATCCTGCGGTCCTGCTGGTGGAGGACGATGCCTCGATTGCGCGATTCGTCACGCTGGCGCTGGAGGGCATGCCCCTCACCCTGGTGTCCTGCGCAAGTGCGGAGCAGGCGCAGAGCCTGCTGCAGAGCCAGCCCTTTGCCCTGCTGATCACCGACCTGATGCTGCCCGGCGCCTCCGGGGTCGAGCTCATCGAATGGCTGCGCAGCTCCCCGCAGGCCGGCTGCAGCGCCGTGGTCTTCAGCGCCGGCGTGCGGGCCGACGTGGCGCTGCGGCTGGAGCAACTGCAGGTCTGGGGCGTGCTGCGCAAGCCCGTGTCGGTGGCGCAACTGGTGGACTGCGTGGAATCGGTGCTGGCGGCGCAACCGGTCGGCTCGCCCGCGCCAGCCAGCGTGCAAGCTGCCGGTGCAGATGTGCCGGTGGATATGCAGGCGGATATGCCTGCGGATATGCCGGCGGATGGCGGCCCGGCCGCCGTCTCCAGCTACTTCGGCGGCGATGCCGCCCTGTTCCACAGCTACCGCGCCAGCTGTCTTGCGCAGTTGCCCGACGATGTGGCGCTGGGCGAAAACCTGCTGGCCGCGCGCGACGCCGCGGCGCTGCGCCGGCTGGCGCACAACCTCAAAAGCGTGCTGCGCCTGCTGGGGCACGAGCAGGCCAGCGGCCTGGCGCAGACGCTGGAGCAGGCCTGCCTGGCCAGCGACTGGGCCGGCGCCACCGATGCCTGGCGGCAACTGGGCGCGGCCCTGCTGGGTATGCTGGACGGCGCGGGCCAGCGGCCCCGGCGCGGCTGACACCGCGCCCGCCATTCCGCCATCCCGCCATCCCGCCGTCATTGCGGCGGGCTGCGCCGCACCCAGCCGTGCCAGATTCCCGCCGCCGTGGGAATGGCCAGGCAGACGCCGGCCAGCATGTCGCCAAGGCCGCCGTCGCTGAACAGGGCCGAGACCAGGCCGATGGCCGTCAGCACGCCCAGTGCGATGGGCCAGCCCCAGAGGGCGAGAAAGCCCCGGTGTTGCGCGCCGCTCATGCCGAGACCTCCTTGCCGCGCGGCGCGGGCTGCGGGGCCGGCAGGCTCTTGCCCTTTTTGACCCACAGGTACAGGCCCGTGCCCAGCACGATGATGCTGGCGATGTCCAGCAGCGCCCAGAGGATCTGCATGGCCCGCCCGCCGTAGTCGCCGAAGTGCAGCGGCTGGGACACCAGCAGCGCCGTCAGATACCAGGGCAGGGCGGGCGCGGCCGTGACCTGGGCGGTCTTGGCGTCCACCAGCACGGGCAGGAACAGGCGCGAGGTCAGGGGCTCGTTGCCGCGCAGGAAGAAGGTGTGGTGGTGCGGGCTGGAGAACGTGGTGCCGGGGAAGGCGATGAAGTACAGCTTGGTGCCCGGCACCTGCTGCTGGGCGGCCTGCAGCGATTGCTGCAGCGAGGCGCGCTCCGCTACCGGCACCGTGTCCTGGCCCTGGTAGGGCGCCAGCACGCTGCTGAGCTGGTCATGCTGCCAGTACTTGATCAGCAGGTCGGCCCAGGTATTGATCATGCCGGTGGCGCCCACCACGAACAGCCACACCAGCGTGACGATGCCCAGCAGGTTGTGCAGGTCCAGCCACTTCAGGCGCGGCTGGCGCGTGCGGCGCACGGTGCCGAAATCGAGCTTGCGCATGAAGGGCGCGTACAGCACCACGCCGCTGACGATGGCGATCAGCAGCAGCAGCCCCATGAGGCCCAGGAACAGCTTGCCCGGCAGGCCCGCGAACAGGTCCACGTGCAGCTTGAACATGACCCACATGAAGCCCTGGTCGAAGCGCGGCTGGGCCAGCAGCTCGGCCGTGCGCGCATCGATGACCACGGAGCGGAAATCGTCCGTGGGCGCCGGCGTGGGCGTCATGGTGACGAACCAGAGGTCGTCGGTGTCGTCGGACTTGGAGACGAACTGCACCACGCGGTCCGGGTGCTGGGCGCGGGCCACCTCCAGCACCTTGTCCAGGCTGGCATGGGGCGTGCCCTGGGGCATGGGCGGAGCCTCCACCTCGGTACCCAGCAGGTGGCCGATTTCGTGGTGGAAGATCAGCGGAAGGCCGGTCAGGCACAGCAGCAGCATGAAGACGGTGCAGACCAGGCTGCTCCATTTGTGCAACCAGGCCCAGGTCTTGATCGTGTGGCTTTGCATGGGGTGTTTTTTTCTCTGACAGAAGGGGGCCTGCGGCCCCCGCCATCACCGCGCCCCCGGCGCCATGCCGGGGGCGGGGCGGTTGCCGGTGGCCGGGGGCTTAGAAGTCCACTTGTGCCGACAGCATCAGCGTGCGCGGCGCGCCCGTGGTGGTGTAGCCGGCGGCAGTCACCCAGTAGCTCTTGTTGCTGACGTTCTCCAGGCTGGCGCGCAGCACCACCGGCTTGCCGGCCACGTGGGTGCGCAGGCGTGCGCCCAGGTCCAGGCGTGTCCAGCCGGGCATGCGCAGGATGTTGGCCGCGTCGTAGTACATGGACGAGGTGTGGATCACGCGGCCGTTCAGGCTCAGGCCCTCCACCCAGGGCGTATCCCAGTCCAGGCCCAGGTTGAAGGTGCGCTCGGGCACGCCGTTGGCATCGTTGCCCTGGTTCACGCCGCCTGCCGTGCGCGAGAGCTTGGCGTTGTTGAAGGCCGCGCTGGCCAGCAGGCGCAGGCCCTTGTGGATCTCGCCGTAGGCGGTCAGCTCCAGGCCGCGGTTGCGCGTCTCGCCGCCGAAGCTGTAGACATTGGTCACCGGGTCGGTCATGGAGCCCGGGCGCTGGATCTGGTAGAGCGCGGCCTGCGTGGTCATGCGGCCCCAGTCCACCTTCACGCCCACTTCGTACTGCTTGGACTTCTGCGGCGCGAACACCTGGCCGGCATTGGCCGTGTTGGGCCCGGCCGTGCCGCCTGCCGACAGGCCAGCCGTGTAGTTGGCGTAGACCGAGACATTGTTCTGCGGCTTGAACACCACGCCGGCCAGCGGCGTCACGGCGCTGGCCTTGTACAGCGTGGTGCCGCTGGCGTTCTTCTGGTCGATGGTCTGGTCGCGCAGGCCCACGGTCACCAGCACGCGGTCGCTGAACAGCGCCATGGTGTCGGCCAGCGCCAGGCTGTGCTGCGTCAGCTCGGCGTTCTTCGTGGGCGCGCCGCGCACGAAGTCGATGGCCGGCAGGGGCGCGGGGTTGTAGATGTTGGAGGGGACGGCTTTGGTGGTCAGCTGGTAGAAGTAGCCGCTCTCGCGGTCCATGTAGTTGGCCGCGGCCACCACGGTGTGGCCGATGGCGCCGGTCTTGAAGCGCGTGCGCAGGCCCACGTCGGCCGAGGTGGTCTTGTTGAACTCGTCGTAGAAGCCGTTGCGCACCGTGAAGTTGCCCAGTGAGTCGATGCGCTGCACGGCCGTGGGGAAGCTCTGGTCGCTGGACACATCGCTGTAGCCCACGCCGCCGTAGACGGAGGTGTTGGCGTTGATGTCGTATTCCACGCGCGAGATCACGGTCTTGGCCTTGTCCAGCAGCTCCGTGCCCGGGTTGAAGTTGGTGCGGCTGTCGGGCACGGCGGGCACCTGGGTGATGCCGGCCAGGAAGGCGCTTTGCGGGCGGAATTCCGTGGTCTTGCCGCTGGTGGTCAGCGCGTCCAGCGACCAGCGCAGGCCCTGGCCTTCGTAGTCCAGGCCCACCGATGCCAGGCCCAGGCGCTGGCGGCCGCCGTCGATGTTGCCTTCGCCATTGCGCCACACGCCATTCACGCGCACGCCCCACTGGTTGTCTTCGCCAAAGCGGCGGCCCACGTCCAGGTGGGTGCCGAACTGGGCCTTGCCCATGTAGGTGGCGGTCAGGCGGTTCAGCGGCACGTCGCCCGCGCGCTTGGTCACCACGTTGATGCTGCCGCCGATGCTGCCGCTGGGACCCACGCCATTGGTCAGCGAGCCGGGGCCCTTGAGCACTTCCACGCGCTCGATCACCTCCAGCGGCAGGCGCGTGGAGGGCGACAGGCCGTACAGGCCGTTCACCGACACATCGCGCATGGACAGGGAAAAGCCCCGCACCTGGAAGTCATCGCCATAGCCGCCGCGCGCCTGCAGCGTGCGCACCGAGGCGTCGTTCATCACCACGTCGGCGATGGTCAGCGCCTGCTGGTTCTCGATCAGCTCCGAGGTGTAGTTGGTGGTGCTGAAGGGCACGTTCATCTGGTCGGTCTTGCCCAGGATGCCCAGGTCGCCGCCGCGCGCGATCTGGCCGCCGGCATAGGTCTTTTGCAGTCCGCCAATGGCCTCGGCCTGGTCGCTCACCGTCACTTCCTTGAGGGCCGGGCCCTCGGCCGTCTGGGCCGCCACGCCCACGGCGGCCAGGGCCAGGCCGGCGCCCAGGCATTGGCGGATCAGGCGCGTGAGGGGATGGGGAGCGAAGCGGGAGTCCGCAGGAGTGCTGGGGTGCGTCATGGCAGTCATGTGCAAAGGTTGGAAAAACCGTGAAGAAGAACCGGGGAAGAAAAACAGGGAAAGGAGGGCAGGCCGGCCGTGGCCCTAGAAGCGCGCGCGCAGCGACACCGTGACGTTGCGCGGATCGCCGTAGTAGTTGTTGAAGTAGGTGCTGTTGGGCGAGAACTTGGCGTAGTAGCGCTTGTCCAGCAGGTTGCTCACGTTCAGCTGCAGCGAGTAGGTGTCGTCCAGGCGGTAGGCCAGCAGCGCGTCAAAAAGCGCATAACCACCCTGGCGGGTGGTGACATCGCCCACGCTGGCATATGCATCGCTTTGCAGCCGCACGCCGGCGCCTGCGGTCCATCCCTGCAAGGGCCCCTTGAAGCGGTGGCTGGCAAACAGGCGCAGCGCATGGCGCGGGTCCACGGGCCGCAGCGGCTGGCCCACGTTGGCCTCGGAGGTGTCGCGCAGGTACCTGGCCTGGGTGTAGGTGTAGCCGGCCAGCACCTGCCAGCCTGGCGCGGGCTCGCCGGACAGCTCCAGCTCCCAGCCCTGGCTGCGGCTCTTGCCGCCGGCCATGAAGCAGTGGCTGGTCGGGTAGTACGGCAGGCAGGGCATGGCCGATGCCGTGTCCTGCATGGCGCTGCCCACGCGCTGGATGCGGAACACCGACACGCTGCCCTGCAGCCGGCCGTCCATGAAACTGCCCTTGAGCCCGGCCTCCAGGTCCTCGCCCCGGGCGGGCGCCAGGATGCTGCCGTCGGCGGCCTTCTTGTCCTGGGGGCTGAAGATCTCGCTGTAGCTGGCATAGGCGTCGAGCGTGTCCGACAGCGCATGCACCAGGCCCGCATAGGGCGTCAGCTCGCGGCGCACGCTGTAACCGCTTTGGGCATTGCCGGGTTCGAGATAGCTCCACCAGCTCAGGCGCGCGCCGGCAATGGCGGTGAGCGAGTCGGTCAGCGACAGCCGGGCCCGCGCGAATCCGCCGTACTGGTGTATGTGGGACACGGGCGATGAATAGGTGTTGCCGTTGCCCTCGCTGTAGAACGGCTCCGGATAGCTGATGTACGGATTCCAGCCGCGGATGTCCACATTGCGCAGCGGGCTCACGCCCCAGTAGCCCGTGGCGCCCGTGCTGCGGATGCGCTGCAGGTCGGCGCCCAGCGACAGCTCGTGCCTGCGGCCCAGGGCCTCGAAGGGGCCGCTGGCCAGCAGGTTCAGCGCGTTCTGCGTGCTGCCGTCGCCGCCATAGATGGAGGTGCTCACGTCGAACAGGTAGGGATTGCTGTCGCTGGCCCTGGAAAACGAGGTCTGCTTGAACCCGTCCGACCGAAACCGCGTGTGCGCCGCCTGGGCCTTAAGTTGCCAGCCGCTGTCCAGCCGGTGCTCCAGCTCGGCAAAGGCCTGCTGGTTGTGGCGGTCCCAGGTATTCCAGGGCGTGCCCAGGTAGGTGCTGCGCGGCAGACCGAGCTGGCTGCCGTCGGCAGCGGCAGGCAGGCCGCCCCAGGAGCCCGTGGCCTGCAGGTCCGTGTGCTGCAGGCTGGCCGTGAGCGTGGTGCGCGGCCCCAGGTCCGCCTCCAGCACGCCGTACAGGCCCAGGCGCTTTTCCTTGCGCGCGGTCTGGAACGATGCCTTGTCGTCCGCCAGCGCCACCAGCCGGCCGCGCAGCGTGCCGGCTGCGTTCAGAGGGCCGGACAGGTCTGCCTCCATGCGCTGGCGGTCCCAGGAACCCAGCGTCAGCGCGGCCGAGCCCTGCCATTGCGCCGTGGGCCGCTTGCGCACCATGTTCACCATGGCCGAGGGCGAGCCCGCGCCACGCAGCAGGCCCGTGGCGCCGCGCAGCACCTCCACGCGGTCCAGCATGGCCGTATCGGGCTGGATGAAGGTGGAGGCCGAGGCCACCTGGTTCACATTGAGCCCGTCCACCTGCAGCGAATCGATCTGGTAGCCGCGCGAGTAATAGGCGATGCGCTCGCTGTCGATGTACTCCACCGTCACGCCCGGCGTGTGCTGCAGCACGGCATGCAGGTCGGGCAGGGCCTGCTCGTCCAGCCACTGGCGCGTGAGCACGGTCACGGGCTGCGGGATGTCGCGCACCGACTGAAGCCCCTTGTAGCCCGTGACCAGGCTGGCCGCGTAGCTGTCCGAGGTTTCGGTCGTGGCACTGGCCGGCGCCGTGGCCCGGACCGTGACCGTGCCCAGCGTCTGCCCGCCCGTGCCCGAGGCCGCCGCTGGCAGCGGCCGCAGTGTATAGACGCCGCTGGACTCGCGCACGGCCTGCAGCGCCGTGCCCTGCAGCAGCCTGGCAAAACCGTCTTCCACGCCATAGCTGCCCTGCAGCCCCGGGGACTGCAACCGGCCCAGCTGCGCGGCATCAAACGACAGCGCAACGCCAGCCTGGTTGGCGTACTGCGCGATCACATGCGTGAGCGGGCCGGCCGCAATCGAAAAGCTGCGCTGGCCGGCTTGGGCGGCCTGGGCGGACGGCGCCGCATGGACGCAGTCCGCTGCCGTGGCAACCAGCATCGCCACCCCCAGCACCGCTGCCACCCCAGCCATCCCCATGGACGCAGGCCAGCCCCGGGCGACTGCAAGGCCGTCCTGGGGTTGGTGGGGGTGGGTGCGGGGCATGGGGCTGGGAAAAGTGGTGTGACTCCCCGTATGCCGAACAAGCCTTGCCGATCCTGCAAGTTCGGCTGAACTTTTTTTGCGCTGCCGCTGAGATTTTCTCCGTTACTTTCCGTTGATCATCAGGTGGAATAAGGGTGGATTGCTATGGTTTTATTTTTCAACCAATGCCTCAGGACACCACCACCGGCCTGGGCTGGCGCGTCCCCGCCAGCGCCAGGCCCGCGAACAGCATCAGCATCAGGCCGTAGGCATAGGTCACCGGCAACAGGCCGAAGCGCGCGGCGGCCATGCCCGCTGCGATGGCCGGCACGCTGAACGCCAGGTAGCTGGCGATGTAGATGGCCGAGATCAGGGCGCCGCGCTCGTGCGGCTCGGCCAGCGGGATCACGCTGCGCAGCGCACCCTGGAAGCCCACGCCAAAGCCCGCGCCCGCCACCACCGAGGCGCCCAGCACCAGGGGCAGGCTTTGCAGATGGGCGCCGACCAGCAACAGGGCCACCCCGGCCAGCAGGCCGCTGCCGCCGAACTGCAGCATGGCGCGCGGCGCGCGGCTGCGCAGCGTCCAGATGGCGGCGGCGGCGCTCAGCGTGTTGATGCACACGGCAAAGCTGGCGGCGACCTCCGAGCCCGTGACCGAGCGGATCATCGAAGGGCCCAGCGACAGGTAAAAGCCCCCCAGCGCCCACACCGTGATGCTCATGGGCAGCACGCGCATGAAGTCGGCCCGGGCCTGGCCCGGAATGCGCACGCGCGGGCGCATGGCGGCCAGTGCGCCGGGGCGGCGCGCGCCCGTCTCGGGCAGCACGGCCATGGCGGCGGCCACGGCCACGAAGATCAGCGCCATGAGCCAGAACACCAGGCCCAGCTGCTGGCGCCACAGCTGCGCGAACTCGCCCGCCACGACAATGCCCGCCGCCATGCCGACCATGGGCGCCATGGTGCTCACCAGCGTGCCGCGCTCGCGGTGCAGGTCCAGCAGCGCCGCGCCCATGGCCGCACTGGCCATGCCGGTGGCAAAGCCCTGCAGCACGCGCGCCAGCACCAGGGCCTGCACGTCGCCCGCGCGGGCGAACACCGCCAGCGAGACGATCTCCAGCACCAGCGCCGCCAGGATCACGGGCTTGCGGCCCAGGTGGTCCGACAGCGCGCCCGTGGTGAGCAGGGCCAGCAGCAGGCTCAGCGCATAGACCGCGAAGACCAGGGTCAGCATGCCGGAGGAAAAGCCCCAGTCCTGCTGGTAGAGCCGGTACAGCGGCGTGGGCGCGCTGGAGGCCGCGAAGAAGCTGCCCAGGCCGAAGGCCAGGACGGCCAGGCTGCGGCCGGGCCGGGCAGCGGGAGTGGAGTTGGATGGTTGCAGTACCGACATGGTTAAGAGCCCTGCTGCACAATTAATGCAAAGTTTTTGCGTTAGCGAATTCTGCGCTTGTGCGCTGCTAACGCAAATTTTTAGCTTTAATAACCATGAGCACGCAAGTCCCATCCCTTTCCAAAACAGGCGGTCCCGCCCGTCCCGGCGGACGCAGCGCGCGCATCCAGGCCACGGTCTACCAGACCGTCAAGGGCCTGCTGGAAACCATGCCGCGCGAGGAATTGAGCTTTCCGCTCATCGCCGCCCAGGCGGGCGTGACGCCGTCCACCCTCTACCGGCGCTGGGGCGACATACAGCAGCTGCTGGCCGATGTGGCCGTGGAAATCATCCGGCCCACAGCGCCGCCGCTGGACACGGGCACGCTGGAGGGCGACCTGCTGGCCTGGGCCGAGCAGTTCCTGGAGGAATCGGCCTCGCCGCTGGGACGCACCATGCTGCGCGACATGGCCGCCGCAGCGGGCAACGAGCACACGCCCTGCGCCTGCGTGGAAATCCTGCGCGGGCAACTGGCGCAGATCGGCGAGCGCGCAGTGCGGCGTGGCGAGGCGATGCCCGCTGCGGACACCCTGATCGACGCGCTGGCCGCACCCATCGTCTACCGCGTGCTGTTCGACCTGCCGCCGTCCCTGGAACACGTGCAGGCACGGGTGCGCGGCCTGCTGCAGGCTGAAACGGCCTAGCCCTTCAGCGCCCGCGCCAGCACCTCGAAGATCCGCGCATCCGAGCACTGCGCCACATTGAAGCGCAGGAAATCGCCTGCGCTCTGCGACTGGCTGAAGGCATTGCCGGGCGCCAGCACCACGCCATCTTCCAGGCAGGTGCGCGCAAGCGCCGTGGCATCCATGCCCCCGGGCAACTGGCACCACAGGAACATGCCGGCCTGCGGCACCAGCCAGGGCTTCATGCCCAGGGCCTGCAGCCGCGCGGCCGTGCGTTCCATTTCCTGCGCCAGCCGCAGCCGCACGGACTCCATGTGCCTGCGGTAGCCGCTGTCGGTCAGCGTGCGCAGCACGATGTCGGCGGCCATGCGCCCGCCGCCGAAGTTGGTGGCGATCTTCAGGTCCGCCAGGTCCTGCGTCCAGTCGGGCCGCGCCGCGATGAAGCCGCAGCGCAGCGAGGCCGACACCGTCTTGGAGAAGCTGCCGATCTGGATCACGCGCGACAGGCCGTCGAAGGCCGCCAGCCGGGGCGCCGCATGGGTCTCCAGGTCGCAGAAGATGTCGTCCTCCACGATCACCAGGTCCGAGCTGTCGGCCAGCTTCAGGATGCGGTGCGCCACCAGTGGCGACAGCGTGGCGCCCGTCGGGTTGTGGATGGCCGAATTGGTGATGTACAGGCGTGGCGAGTGGGCCTGCAGCGCGTCGGCGAACCGGGCCACGTCGGGCCCCTGCGGCGTGTAGGGCACGCTCACGGCCTGCACGCGGTGCGCCTTGAGCAGCGCATGGAAATTGAAATAGCAGGGGTCGTCGATCAGCACCGTATCGCCGGGCTCCAGCAGGAAACGGCAGACCAGGTCGATGGAGTGCGTGCCCGACTCCGTCAGCAGGATCTGCTCGGGCGAGGTCTCCAGCCCCATGGCGGCCATGCGCCGCGCCAGCAGGCGGCGCAGTGCCGGGTGGCCCAGCGGCGTTGCGTACTCCGTCAGCTCCAGCGTGCCCGAGCGCGCCAGGGAGCGCAGCGCGCGGCGCACGCCTTCCTCGTACAGCCATGAAGGAGGCAGCCAGCCGCAGCCCGGCTTGAGCGCGTGGGCATCTGCCTGCAGCGACTGGCGGGCCAGCCACAGGGGGTCGACCTGCCTGTCCACGCGCGGCCCGATACCGCCCAGCGCCAGCGGCGCCACCGGCCCCGCCACATAAAAGCCCGAGCCCGGGCGCGAGGCGATCACCCCTTCGGCCGCCAGCCGCTCATAGGCCTCCACCACCGTGGACACCGACACCTGCATGGCCTGCGCCTGCGCGCGCACCGAGGGCAGGCGCGTGCCGGGCAGGTAGGTGCGCGCGGCGATGCGCGACTGGATCTCTTCCATCACCGCCTGGATGCGTGTGCCGCTGCGCATGGCTGCTCTCTCTTCTGTAGTGGATTTGTGTGCATAACAGTTCTTTTGAATTGTATTGGACTGTCTATGGAAGATCCGGCCGTGCAATGGCCCACTGCCTGCTGCAAACCAAGGAGCTTTTTGATGGACAAGACAAGCAGCGGGTGGATCAACGGATTCATCGGCGTGGCGATCTTTGCGGGATCGCTGCCGGCCACCCGCGTGGCGGTCGCCGACCTGGACCCCACCTTCCTGACCTGTGCGCGCGCCAGCATCGCGGCATTGCTGGCCCTGGCCATGCTGCTGGCGCTGCGCCAGCCCCGGCCCGCGCGTGCCGACATGCCTTCGCTGGCGCTGAGCGCGCTGGGCGGCGTGGTGGGGTTTCCGCTGCTGACCGCGTTGGCGCTGCAGTACGTCACCTCGGCGCATTCCATCGTCTTCGTGGGCCTGCTGCCCCTGTCCACGGCCGTGTTCGCCGTGCTGCGCGGCGGCGAGCGCCCGCGCCCGGCGTTCTGGCTGTTTTCGCTGGCGGGCGCGGCCTTCGTGGCCGGCTATGCGGCCGTGGGCGGGGCCGGGGGCTCGCTGCGCGGCGATCTGCTGATGCTGGCCGCCATCATCGTCTGCGGCCTGGGCTATGCCGAGGGCGCGCGCCTGTCGCGCACGCTGGGCGGCTGGCAGGTCATCAGCTGGTCGCTGGTGCTGGCCCTGCCCGTCATGCTGCCCGCCGCCCTGATCAGCATGCCGGCATCGCTGGCCGATGTGGGCCGGCCTGCATGGCTGGGCCTGGCCTATGTCTCGCTGTTCAGCATGCTCATCGGCTTTGTGTTCTGGTACCGGGGCCTGGCCCAGGGCGGCATTGCGGCCGTGGGCCAGATCCAGCTGCTGCAGCCCTTCATGGGCCTGGGCCTGGCGGCCCTGCTGCTGCACGAGCAGGTGAGCTGGGGCATGGTGCTGGTCACCATGGCGGCCGTGGTCTGCGTGGCCGGGGCGAAGAAGTACGCGCGCTGAGCCAGTCCGGCGTGGTGCAGGGCGTGGTGCAGGGCGTGGTGCAGGGCGTGGTGCGGGGGGAGCGATGCAGGGCGGTCAGCGCCCGGCCTCGCGCATCACCTGCTGCGCGAACTCTGCGGCCGAACCCTCGAACGGCTGGTTGCTGGCCGCCTCCAGCCGGCTGCGGATGGACGGCGCGCGCAGCGCCTGGGCCACCGCGGCATTGATGCGCTGGGCCAGCGCTGGCGCCATCTGCGGCGGCGCGAACAGGCCGAACAGCGAATCCAGATTGGCCTGCGCATGGCCCAACTGCGCCAGCGTGGGCACATCGGGCAGGGCTGCCAGCCGCTGCGGCGCGCCCACGGCCAGGGCCTTGAGGCGGCCCGCGCGCAGCGCCTGCAATTGCAGCGGCGCCACATTGGTGGACAGCAGCTCGAAATGCCCGGCCAGCGCATCGTTGAGCTGCTGGCCCCCGCCCTTGTAGGGCACATGCACGATGGGAATGCGCGTGGCCTGCTCTATGCGCTGCAGCACGGCGTGGCCCGTCGTGCCCTCACCCGTGGTGGCCCAGCGGATGCCGCCGGGCATGCCGCGCGCCTCGGCCAGCATGCCTTCGAAATCTGCGGCCTTCAGCGCCGGCGTGCCCACCAGCAGCATGGGCGTGCGCATCACGCCGGCCACGGGCGTCACGGAGGCTGCGGCCAGGCCCACGGCGGTGGCGGCGGCAAAGACCAGGGTGCGGCCGTCGGGCGCGCTGCGCGCCAGCAGCTCCAGCGCCACGGTGCCGCTGGCGCCGGGGCGGTTGTCCACGATCACGGCGGTGCCCCATTGCTGCGCCAGTTGCTCGGCCAGGGCGCGGGCCACCATGTCGCTGACACCGCCTGCGGGGTAGGCCACCACGATCCGCACGCTGGCGCCCGGCCAGGCGGGCCGGGCCGCCCATGCCTGGGCGGGCCAGGCCAGCGCGCAGGCACCCGCCGCCAGCAGGGCGCGCCGGCCGGTATCGGTGCCTTGCGGTGCCTGCATGCTTCAGCCGCCCGGCGCTTGGTGGCGCTGCGCCAGCTCGCGCGCCAGGGCGATGAAGGTGGCCGCGGGTCCTGCGCCGCCGGTTTCCGTGCCGGCCTCGCGGTGCACCAGGGTGAGCGGGGCGCTCAGCCGCACGGCGGGCTCGAAGGCACGGTAGACCACGGCCTCGGGATGGGCGCCGCGCACCGAGGCCGGCACGATGGACAGGCCCACGCCCGCCGCCACCAGGTTCACATTGGTCATCATGCGTTCCACCTCGGCGGCCACCTCCACCTGTACCTTGTGCCGGGCGCACAGCGCCAGCAAATTGGCATACAGCCCCGGCGCGCCCGTGCGCCGCACAAGGATCAGGCGCTCGCCATCGAGCTGCCTGAGCGCCACGGGCCGCGATGCATCGCGCGCCAGCCTATGGTCCACGGGAATGGCCAGCAGCGCGGGCTCCTGCAGCAGCGTCTCGAACACCAGGCCTTTGGGCCGGGCCACCGGCACGCGCAGAAAGCCGCAGTGCATGCGCCCGGCCTGTACGGCCTCGGTGATTTCGGCGGCATTGTTCTCGCTCACATCCAGCGCAATGTCGGGATGGCGGCCACGGCACAGGCGCAGCACCTCGGGCGTGAAGGCATGGGCCGCCGCCGAGCTGGTGAAGCCCACATGGATGCGCCCGCGCTCGCCGCGCGCAAAGGCCTGCATGCGGTCGCGCATGGCGGTGAAGTCGGCCAGCAGCCGCGTGGCCTCGCCCTGCAGCTCCAGGCCCGCGTCGGTCAGGTCCACGCCCTTGGGGTGGCGCCGGAACAGGGCAATGCCCAGCTCCTCCTCCAGCGCGCGGATCTGCTGCGACAGCGGCGGCTGCTGCATGCCCAGCAGCTCGGCCGCGCGCGTGATGTGGCCGGTATCGGCCACGGCCAGGAAGTAACGGAGATGGCGCAGTTCCATATATGTGAAAAGTATCCAGCCGATATCCTAAAAATCTTTGAAATATTGGACAAGCCTCTACAGAATCCGATCCAGTCACCGATGCGACCGCTTGCCGCGGCGCGGCAGGTGACTTCCAACAAGAAGCCAAGACAGGAGACAAGACATGCAAGCATCCGCGTATTTCCCCCTGCGTCCCGCCAGCGCCTCGCTGCTGGCCGCGCTCGCCCTGGCCGGCTGCGGCGGCGGCTCGGCCGTGCTGCACGGGCCGGTCACCTCCATCGAGACCGCGCCCAAGAGCACGGCCTGCCCCGCCGAGATTCCTGCGGGCATCAGCTGCTGGGCCGGGCAGGACTCCAAGGGCGCCTACTACCTGATCGCCAAGCCCGCGCAGTGGAACGGCACCCTGGTGCTGCACGCCCACGGCGGCCCGGACCTGGCCGCACCCACCGCCGACCGTGCGGCCGAAGACCTGGTGCGCTGGTCCATCATGGTGCGCGCAGGCTACGCCTGGGCCGGCTCCACCTATCGCCAGGGCGGCGTGGAAGTGCGCGCCGCCGCCGAGGACACCGAGCGCCTGCGCGGCATCTTCCGCCAGCATGTGGCCAAGCCGCAGCGCACCATCCTGCACGGCCAGTCCTGGGGTGCGGGCGTGGCGGCCAAGGGCGCGGAAATGTTCAACGAGCAGACCGTGGGCGAGCGCCCCTATGACGGCGTGTTGCTGACCAGCGGCGTGCTGGGCGGCGGCACCCATGCCTATGACTTCCGCACCGACCTGCGCGTGGTCTACCAGTACCTGTGCGCCAACCACCCGCGCCCCAATGAGCCGCAGTACGCGCTCAACCTGGGCCTGCCCGCAGATGCCAAGATGCGCCAGGCCGACGTGGCCCTGCGCGTGAACGAATGCCTGGCGCTGGACAAGCCCGCCGCCCAGCGCACGGCCGCGCAGCAGGCGAAGATCGACACCATCACCAAGGTCATCAAGATCCCCGAAAGCGCCATCCAGTCGCACATGAACTGGGGCACCATGCACTTCCAGGACATCTCGGCCAAGCGCACGGGCGGCGCCAGCCCCTTCGGCAACGAGGGTGCGGTCTATGCCGGCTCGGCCGACGATGCCGCGCTCAATGCCGGCGTGCTGCGCTACCGCGCCGACCCTGCGGCCTACCGCAAGTTCGCCGATGACACCGACCCCTTGGGCAAGATTGGCGTGCCGGTCCTCTCGGCCAAGTGGATCAGCGACCCCACGGCCTTTGTGGAGCTGGATGCGCGGTTTCGTTCGGTGATGCAGCAGGGCGGCAGCGGGGACCGGCTGGTGCAGACCTTTACGCGGCAGGGGACGCACAGCTATATCAGCGATGCGACCTATCCCACTTTGATGACTGCGTTGATGCAGTGGGTGGAGGCGGGGGTGAAGCCGACTGCGGCGGGGATTGCTGCTGCTTGTGTGGGGAATGAGGCCAAGTTTGGGGTGGGGTGTAGTTTTGATGCGGCTTATGTGCCGGCTTCTTTGAGTACTCGGGTGCCTGAGAGGCAGCGGCCTTCTTTGCAGTGAGCGGGTTTTTGACCCTGCCGGGTGGTGTTTTTTCGAGGCCGGGTCTCGGCCCGGCGGCCGACCTACCTTTCTTTGATTCGTCACCGGTACGCCGGCCGAAGAAAGGTAGGCCAAAGAAAGACGACCCGAATGTCCGCGACCCCTTCGCTTCGCTGCGGGGCAACCTGCGTCGTGGCGGTTGCGGGGTTCGCCGTGAAACTCACTTCGCGCTGCGCGCTACGTTCAAACATCACGGCGAGTCAGATCACGAAGCAAGCCTGTCCTTCGGCAGGCTTGCAACCCCGCAACCGCCACGACGCAGGCGCTGACATACGGGGAGTTTGCTCGGGCCTTTGCTTCGCTCGGCCTGGGGTTTTTTTAGCGGGGCATGTTGGTTCTTGTGGCGGGGGCCAGTTGCGCCGCGAACTCGCGCGCGGCCGCACTGTAGCTGGCGCCTCGGCGCCACAGCAGGCCTGCCGTGCGGATGAGCTGGGGGGCGACCAGGTGGATGGCCACCATGTCCGTGGCCTGTTGGGCGGCGCGCTCGGGGACGATGGTGGCCATGTCGCCCCAGCGGCACAGCGCGATCAGCGATTCCACTGAGCCCATTTCCGCGCGCAGCAAGGGCGTGACGCCTGCGGTGCGCAGGCCGTCCTCGATCAGGCTGCGCGTGTAGAACGTGCGCGGCAGCAGGGCCAGGGGCACGCCGGCCAGCGACTTGACGGACAGCGTGCGGCGCCCGGCCAGCGGGTGCGATGGGTTGACCAGCAGCATCATGCGTTCGTCGAACAGCGGCAGCGCGTCCAGCTCGGCGCGCTGGGGCGGGTGAAAGCTCACGCCCAGGTCCAGGCTGCCGTCCAGCAATCCCTGCTCCACGGGCGGGGCCAGCAGCTCGATCACCACCACGTTGACCTTGGGATAGGCGCGCATGAAAGCCGCCACGGCCGGGGCGACCAGGGTGTTGAGGAAGGTGGGAATCACGCCGATGGTCAGCGTGCCGGTCTGCAGCTCGCTGAGGTCGGCCAGCGCCATGCGCCCGGCCTCCACCTCATGCAGCGCACGCTCCGCATAGTTGCGGAACACCACGCCCGCCTGCGACAGCTTCAGCCCCCGGCCAATGCGCTCGAACAGCGCCATGCCCAGCTCCTCTTCCAGCTGGCGCAGCCCATGCGAGAGCGTGGACTGTGTGACATAGAGGTTCCTGGCCGATGTCGTCAGGTGCTCGGTCTTGGCGATATCGACAAAGTAGCGCAGCTGGCGCAGTTCCATGGGTGAAGGCAAGGGGGTGTTCGGCGGGCCAGTTTCTCACAGAGATACGGGCACGCCGCACAGTTCACTCGCCGTCGTCCTGGTCCACGAACTCCACCAGCTCCGGCAGCATCTCCAGCTGCTGGATGGCATCCTTGAGCCGCAGGCCAAAGCGTGATTCCGGCCGCCCGAAGGAGCCCTGCGCCAGCCGCAGCGCCGCCGTCGCCTTGATCCACTCCACCTCGAAGGCATAGCGGTCCGCATGCTGCTGGACACTCATGCGCTTGATGTGCTCCAGCGCCAGCTCCACGGCGCAGTCCACATCGACTTCGCTGTCGTCCCTGTCGGGATCGTCGACCATCAGTTCGATCAACTGCTGCAGCGTGCTGTGCACCAGGCCCAGCGAGGCATGCATGGCCTGCCGCCAGGTGGGAAGAAAAGGTGGTTGGGGAGGGGCGGCCTGAGCGGCGATGAGAGGGTGCATAACTTGGTTCCTGTATGAAACAAAGGCCCCGCTCTAGGTGGGGGCTGCAACCTCTACGTGCTGGTGTTACGACACACCAAGCCTTTCGGCTCGCCGCAAGTTTAACGGCGCGTATCAAGAAACCAGGCCGAGCGCAGCGAAGGCCCGCAACAACTCCCGTATGTCAGCGCCTGCGTCGGGCCGCCTGCGGGGTTGCAGTCCTGCCGAAGGACAGGACTGCTTCGTCATCTGCCTCGCTGCGGTTGTCTGAGCGGAGTTCACGCAGTGAACGCAGCGAGTTCCGCAGCGAACCCCGCAGGTGGCCCGACGCAGGTTGCCCCGCAGCGCAGCGAAGGGGTCGCGGACATCCGGGTCGTCTTTCTTTTGCCTCCTTTTCTTTGACGAATCAAAGAAAAGGAGGTCGGCCGCCGGGCCGAAACCCGGCCTCGAAAAGAACCCTCCCGGCAGGGACAAAAAACAGCACCTGACCAAGACCAGAACAGCCCACCTGTCACACCCCTGTAAACCCCCACCACCACACTCACCCCCTTCACCACCCCCACAAAAACCACATGCCGCTGAGCAAACTCCCCACATTGCAATCCCTGCTCCTGTCCCGCCGCCTGGCGCTGAGCGTCCTGGCCAGCGCCGCGCTGGTGGCCGCCTGCGGTGGCAGCAACGACAGCACGACGCCCCCGGTGGCCAGCCAGCCCGCGACGGCCACGCTGGCCGTGCTGGAGACCACGGATCTGCACTTCAATGTGCGCAGCTATGACTATTTCAAGCTGGCCGAGGATGCCTCCTACGGCTTCGAGCGCACGGCCACGCTGGTGCGTGCGGCGCGCAAGGAGTTTGCCAATACGCTGCTGGTGGACAACGGCGACACCATCCAGGGCACGGCCCTGGCCGACTACGAGGCCGAGGTGGCCAAGATCCCCTGCACGCAGCAGCTGTCCATGTACAAGGCCATGGGCGCGCTGGGCTTCGATGCGGGCACGCTGGGCAACCATGAGTTCAACTACGGCCTGCCCTTCCTGAACCAGGTGCTGGGCGGCGGCCTGGATGTGGACGGCGTGGACAAGGCGCTCAAGTGCGCGGGCAATGGCTTTCCGATGGCGCTGTCCAATGTCTACAGCAGCAAGACCAAGCAGCCGCTGGTGCAGCCCTACGTGATTCTGGAGCGCAAGATCGCGGCCAAGGACAAGGATGGCAAGGCGGTGGAGCTGCCCATCAAGATCGGCGTGATCGGCTTCACCACGCCGGGCATCATGAACTGGGACAAGCGCTATCTGGAAGGCAAGCTCTACACCGAAGGCGCCGTGGAGTCCGCCCAGAAGTACCTGCCCGAGATGCGCGCCAAGGGCGCCGATGTGGTGGTGGCCATGCTGCACGGCGGCCTGGACGGCGCGGCCTACTCGCCGACGATGGAGAACCCCGGCCTGCACCTGAGCAAGGTGGCCGGCATCGACGCCATGGTCATGGGCCACCAGCACAGCGTGTTCCCCGATGCGGCGGCCACGCCGGCGTTCACGCAGGCGGGCGTGGACAACAAGGCGGGCACCATCAACGGCGTGCAGTCGGTGATGGCCAGTTCCTGGGGCAAGGCGCTGGGCGTGATCCAGCTGGCGCTGAAGTGGGACGGCAAGCAGTGGAGCGTGGACAAGAGCGCGGGCAAGAGCGAGCTGCGCAATATCCAGACCGGCAAGGACGCCGCAGGCAAGGCCACCTACGTGGCCGTGGACCCGACGGTGGCGCCGCTGATCGAGAGCCAGCACCAGGCCGCCATCCAGTACGTGAAGACGCCCATCGGCAGCACGGACTTCCGCATGAGCACGCTGTTCGCCGATGTGGGCGACCCGGGCGCCATCCAGATCGTCAACCAGGCGCAGCGCGACTATGTGGCCGACTATGTGAAGGCCAGCCTGCCGCAGTACGCGCAGCTGCCCGTGCTGTCGGTGAGCGCGCCGTTCAAGTCGGGCTTCCAGGGCGGCGCCGACTACACCGACGTGGCCGTGGGCCCGCTGGCCATCTACAACGCGGCCGACCTGTACCTGTACCCCAACACCGTGTATGCGGTGAAGGTGAATGGCGCCGACATCAAGGACTGGCTGGAGGCCGCTGCCAAGCGCTTCAACCAGATCGATCCGGCCAAGACGGGTGAGCAGCAGCTGATCAGCACCTTCCCGGGCTACAACTTCGACATGTTCACCACGGCCGATGTGCAGTACGAGATCGACGTGACCCAGCCCGTGGGCAGCCGCATCAGGAACCTGCAGTACCTGGGCAAGGCCATCGACCCGGCGCAGGAGTTCGTGATCGCCACGAACAACTACCGCGCCACCAGCGGCAAGAGCTTCATCGCCAAGCTCGACGGCTCCAGCGCCATCTGGGCCTCGCCGGACGCCAACCGCGACGTGGTGATCGGCTACGTGCGCAAGAAGGGCAGCATCACGCGTGCTGCCAATGGCGCGGCCAAGAGCTGGCGCTTCACCAAGGTGGCCACCTCGGCCAACGTGGTGTTCAGCTCCGGCGCCAACGCGCTGCCGGTGGCGCAGGCGGCGGGCCTGGCCAACATCTCGCTGGTGGCGGCCGATGACGGCTCGGGCAAGGGCACGTCCAAGTACCGCCTGGATCTGTCGAAGTAAGCCGGACCGGCAAGGAAAAAGCCCCGTGCCTGGCGCACGGGGCTTTTTGCATTGGTGGCGGCTTTCTGCGCGCTGAGCGTGTTGAGCGTGCTCGGCTTGTTCAGCGTGCTCACCGCGCAGGAGGCATCTCGAACACCAGGCAGGTGGTGGTGGCGTGGGCGTAGAGCGTGCCATCGGGGCCGACCAGGCGCGCCTCGGCCGTGGCCAGCTGGCGGCCGCAGTGCAGCACGCGGCCTTCGGCGCGCACGCGCGGCACGCGCGGGGTCAGGGCCTTGACCAGGTTCACGCCCAGCTCGGCCGTGGTGTAGCCCCGGCCCGGCGGCATGCAGGTGTGGACGGCGCAGCCCAGCGCCGAGTCCAGCAAGGTGGCGAACCAGCCGCCGTGCACCGTGCCCATGGGGTTGAGGTGGTTGGCGCCGGGGCGGCCCTGGAAGACGGCGCTGCCTTCGCCCACGGAAATCAGCATGAAGTCCAGCGTGCGTGCAATGGGCGCGTAGGGCAGCTCGCCGAGCAGCATGGCCTGCATCAGTTCCAGCCCGCTGCGGCCTGCGACCTGGTCCGGGCGCGATACGCCTGCGCCGGGGCCGGCGTCCAGCCGGAGGGTGACCGCCTGTTCCTCGTCCAGCCAGGCTTGCAGGGCAGGGGAGATGGCGCCGGTGGTGGCGCTGGAAGTGGCGCTGGAGGTGAGGCTGTGGGCGGCCTGCTCCGGGGAGTGGGTGCGGGTGTCCATGGAATGTCTCTCTTTCATTGGGAAAAGTGCGGGCGCCAGGCTGTCTGGGATGGCGGCGTGGATATTATTGTATCTACAACAGTTGTATATGCAATAATCTGCGCCATGCCAGTGAATCCAGACATCCTCGCCGTGCCCCAGGGCTGCACCAACCACCGCGTGCGCCAGCTCATGCGCAGCGTGGGCCAGGTGTATGACGCCCATCTGAACGAGACGGGGCTGCGCATCACGCAGTACTCGCTGCTCAGCCATGTGCTGGCCGCCGGTCCGGTGCGGCCCTCGGACCTGGCGCGGCGCATGCGCATGGACGCCTCGACGCTGACGCGCAACCTCAAGCCGCTGATCGACGCCGGCTGGGTGCGCATGGGCCAGGGCGAGGACCAGCGCAGCCGCCTGGTGCACATCACCGACGCGGGCCAGGCCAAGCGCGAAGAGGCCAAGCAAAGCTGGAAGACCGCACAGAACGAGCTCAACGCCCGCGTGGGCCTGGAGCGCGTGGCGGCCCTGCATGCGCTGATCGACGAATGCCTGGTGCTGCTCGATGGCGATGGCAACGCTGCAGACGGCCCGCAGGCGTAGGCCCTACCGAATTCCCAACCCCCGAAGAGACTCCCATGCTCTCCAACTCCACGGCGCGCTGGCTGCAGCGGCGCGGCATCCACTACGGCTGGCTGGTCGCGGCCATCACTTTCCTCACCATGCTGACCATGTCGGCGGCGCTGGGCCTGCCGGGCGCCATGCTGCAGCCGCTGTCGCGCGAGTTCGGCTGGAGTACGGAGCAGATATCGAGCAGCCTGGCGCTGCGCTTTGCGCTGTTCGGCCTGCTGGGGCCGTTTGCCGCCGTGATGATGGAGCGCTTCGGCCTGCGTGCCGTGATGTGCATGGGCCTGGCCCTGGTGGGCGGCGCCATGGCGATGGTGACGCAGGCCACGCAGCTGTGGCATCTGTTTTTGCTGTGGAGCCTGCTGCTGGGCATGGGCACGGGCCTGACGGCGCTGGTGCTGGGCGCCGTGGTGGCCAACCGCTGGTTTGCGGCGCGGCGGGGCCTGGTCATCGGCGTGCTCACGGCCAGTGCGGCCACGGGGCAGTTGGCCTTCCTGCCGCTGGCCGCCTGGATGATCGAGCACTGGGGCTGGCGCTCGGCCACGGTGCCGGTGTTCGTGGCCAGCGCCCTGATCGCGGTGCTGGCCCTGCTGTTCGTGCGGGATCGGCCTTCGGACCTGGGCCTGGCGCCCTTTGGCGGCGATACATCGGCCCCGCCGCCACCGGCCATGGCCATGAACTTCGGCACGCCCTTCAAGGTGCTGGCCGAGGCCGCGCGCAACCGCACCTTCTGGCTGCTGGCGGGCACCTTCTTCATCTGCGGCCTGTCCACCAACGGCCTGGTGCAGACGCACTTCATCTCGCTGTGCGGCGACAACGGCATGGGCGCGGTGCCCGCCGCGTCGGTGCTGGCCATGATGGGGGCCTTCGACTTCGTGGGCACCGTGCTGTCGGGCTGGCTGTCGGACCGCTACGACAACCGCAAGCTGCTGTTCTGGTACTACGGGCTGCGCGGCCTGTCGCTGTTCTGGCTGCCGCATTCGGAGTTCACCTTCTACGGCCTGGGCCTGTTCGCCATGTTCTACGGGCTGGACTGGATCGCCACGGTGCCGCCCACGGTCAAGCTCACGGCCCAGCATTTCGGGCCGCAGAAGGTGGGGCTGGTGTTCGGCTGGATCTTCGCGGCCCACCAGCTGGGCGCGGCCACCGCTGCCTGGGGCGCGGGCCTGACGCGCACGTTGCTGCTGACCTATACGCCCGCGCTGTATGCGGCCGGCCTGGCCTGCCTGGTGGCGGCGGTGATGGCGCTGGTGATAGGGCGGGCGCGCAAGGCGGCGGCGGTGGCCGCGGCCTGAACCCCATCACCGTTCACGCCATCCACGCCTTCAGTACAGCTGGCGCTTGCCCGGCTGCAGCAGGACGACCAGGGCGCCCGCGCCACCTTCGGCCGGGCGGGCCTGCACAAAGGCCAGCACTTCCTTTTTCTGCACCAGCCAGCGCAGCACGCGGCCCTTGAGCACGGGGGTCTTGCCCGGCGAGCCCAGGCCCTTGCCGTGCACCACGCGCACGCAGCGTATGCCGGTGCGGTGGGACAGGCGGATGAACTGGCCCAGCGCCTCGCGCGCCTCGTCCACGCGCAGACCGTGCAGGTCCAGCTGGCGCTGGATGCTCCACTGGCCGGCGCGCAGCTTGTGCGTCACGTCCAGGCCGATGCCGGGGCGCCGGAAGCTGAGCTGGTCGTCGGTGTCCAGCAGGGTGCTGACGTCGAACTCGTCGCTCATGGCCTCCTGCAGCACGCGCTGCTCGTCCAGCTCCAGCTGCAGGGGCAGCGGCTCGGGGGGCTCGGGGGCGTGGAGGTGGCGGGCGTGCGCGGACTTGAGCGCATGCACCGGGCCCACGGTGTTTTCGAACAGCTTTTGCTCGGCCAGGAGGCGGCGCGCCGCCTCGGCGCGCTGCTGCTGGAGCAGGGCCTCTTGGGCGGCGGCTTCGGCCAGTGCGCGGCGCACTGGCGCGAGGTCCTGCAGGCTGGTGGCTTTCAAAGTCATGGTGACGCCGGTTGTACCGCAATTTCGGCACCCCGGCGGCCATGGCGCCCTCTCAATGGCCGGCGAGCCTAGAAGCGATAGCGGGCGCTGACCTGGACGTTGCGCGGCGCGCCGTACATGCCCGAGTACCACCAGCCGGACATGGCCGCTATGTACTTGCGGTCGAACAGGTTGTTGACGTTCAGCGTCAGCGACAGCTGGTCGCTCACGTCATAGCGCGCCATGAGCCCGGCCACGGCGTAGGAGGCCTGACGCGCGCTGACCTGCTTGCCGACCTGCCAGGCTTCGCCGCTGTACTCGATGCCGCTGCTCCAGTTGACGCCACCGCCCAAGGTCAGCCTGCGCCATTCGCCGGGCATGCGGTAGGTGGTCCACAGGCGGGCCATCTGGCGCGGGAAGGTGGTGTTGATGCGCTGGCCCGTGGCGTCTTCGGAGGCGCTGAAGTTGTAGGAGGCGGCAATCGACCATTGGCGGTTGATGGCGCCGCTGACTTCCAGGTCCAGGCCCCGCGTCTTGGCGCCCTTGATGGCGCGCGAGGCGGTGGTGGTGGTGCCCGGGATGAACTGGCCGGGATCGGACTCGGCCAGGTTGTCCTGGCGGATGAGGTAGACGGCGGCGCTGGTGGCCAGGCGCCCGTCCAGGAATTCGCTCTTGATGCCGGCCTCGTAGGTGTTGCCTTCCTGCGGGTCCAGGAAGGAGCCGTTGCGGTCGCGCGAGGTCTGCGGGCTGTAGATGGTGGCAAAGCTGGCGTACAGCGTGTGCTGCGGGTTCAGCGTGTAGACCAGGCCTGCGTAGGGCGTGAAGACGCGGCGTTCGGACGAGGGCGAGGTCTGGTGGTATCCATCCGTGGTGTCGGTGCGGTAGTCGCTGTCGTAGTTGAACAGCTTGCCGCCCACGATGAGCTTGAGGTCGTCGGCCAGCGCAAAGCGGCCGGCGCCGTACAGGCTGGTCTGGCGGCGCGTGCTGTCGAAGACCACGAAGCGGTCGCCGAACACCGGGCTGCCGCTGCTGTCCCACTGGTAGATGTTGACGGGCTTGTTGCGCAGGCCCGTGATGTCGAAGCTGCCGTCGGTCAGGCTCTGGAAGTCGGTGTAGTCGAAGCCCAGCACCGCCTCGTGCTCGCGCCCGCCCAGGTTGAAGGGGCCGCGCAGGTTGATGTCCACGGATTTGTTGCGCAGCCGATAGTCGCGCCGCTCGGCGTTGAGCGACAGGCCATCGCCGGTCTCCCGGTCGAACAGGCTGTTGTTGACGGCCAGGTAGACCGCGTCTTCGCGCTGGTTGGAGCGCAGGTAGTTGGCCGAGAGCTTGAGCTGCCACCGGTTGGCCAGCGCCTGCTCCAGCGTGACGAAGGCGCTGGTGGAGTCGGTGTTGAAGCGGTTGTCGCGGCTGGCCGGGTTGAAGGAGACGGGGAAGTCGGTCTGCCGCCCATCACTGCTGAACAGCGGAAAGCCCAGGTAGGCCATGGAGCCGCGCGAGCGGCCGCGCTGGTGGTCCAGCCCGGCGGTGAGCTTGAGCGTGGAGGTGAGGTCGGCCTCGATCACGCCATAGAGCACGTCTTTTTTCTTGCTGTAGAAGTCGATGTGGCTGTCGCCCTCCTGGTGCACGGCGACCAGGCGGCCGCGCACGCTGCCCGAGGCGTTGAGCCGCGAGGACAGGTCCAGCACGCCGCGCCGGTTGCCCCAGGCGCCCACGCTGGCCTCGGCCGAGCCCTGGAACTGCGCCGTGGGCTTCTTGCGCACCATGTTGACGATGCCGGACGGATCGCCCGCGCCCGTGGTCAGGCCCGAGGCGCCGCGCAGCACCTCGATGCGGTCGTACAGCGCCATGTCGGCAATGCTTTGTGTGGGCAGGGCGTCCAGGCCCAGGAATTCGGTGTGCGTGCTGACGCCGTCGAGCTGGTAGTTGGTGATGGGGTAGCCGCGCGCATTGGCGTTGCTGCGCTCGGTGCCCAGCGCCGAGGTGGAGATGCCCGGCACGCGCGCCAGCACGTCGCTGATGCTGGTGAGGTTTTCGTCCTCCATGCGCTGCTGGGTCATCACGCTGACCGACTGCGGCGTGTCGCGCACGCTCAGCGCCAGGCCCGTGGCCACGCCGCTGGGGCCGCGCGCCGTGTAGCTGCCCGTGCCTTCGGTCGTGCCTGCCCGGTCGGCCTGGGCGACCACCTTGACCTCGGCCAGCGCATGGTCCTGGGCGCGGCCCGGCGCTGCCGTGGCCGGTGACGCCGCGGGCGCGGCGGCGGAGGCCAGCACCGTGAGCGTGCCCTGGGGCGTGCGTGCCAGCCGCAGCCCGCTGTCGCCCAGCGCCAGCTGGGCGGCCTGCTCCACGCTGTAGCTGCCCCGGATGGCGGGCGCGCGCTTGCCGGCCAGCAGGGCTGGATCGGCGCTGATGCTGCGCTGGGCCTGGCGGGCGATGCGCGCCAGCGAGTCGTCCAGCGCGCCGGCGGGCAGGTCCCATTCCAGCGTGGCGGCTGCCTGCGATTTGCTGGCCGCCGCCGGCTGTGCCCAGGCCTGCGGCGGTGCGGACAGCGACCAGGCCAGCGCGGCGGCCACGGGCAGCAGCAGCGAGGGCGGGCTCGGCCTGCGGTGTGCGGGCGTGCTGCCAGGCTGCGGGGTACGGAGAGGGCGGCGTGCGGAGGCCATGGAGTCGGAGGTCCTTGTCGTTGCGGTGGAAATGAAGGGCTTTCATTCCGTATGTGCGACAAGGGCGGCAAAACCCCTCACGCGGCGCAAAAAAGATTCAAGCGGACCGGTCTCGCACGTCGATCACCGTCAGCCAGTCCCCCCAGCGGCGCACGCTGACGGGATGGGTGTCCACCAGGTCCTGCAGCACCTGGTCGGGCCGGGCCAGCTGGAACACGCCGAAGATCCGCAGGCGCGCGGCCTCGGGACTGATGCGGATGATGCCGGCCTGGTAGGGCCGCAGCGCGTCGATCACCTCGCCCAGCGGCTGGTCGCGCACGTCGATGACGCCGTCGGCCCAGGCGGCCGGCGCCAGGTGGGCGGTGTCCTGCGTGCGGATGCCGTCGGCGTCGATCCAGGCGCTGCGGCCCTCCTGCAGCCGGTGCTGCCGGCCGTTGAGGCTGGTGAGCAGCACGCTGTGCTCCAGCACATGCACCAGGGTGCTGCCTTCTGCCTGGCGCACCATGAAGCGCGTGCCCAGCGCCTGGGCCGTGCCCTGGGCGCTTTGCACGACAAACGGGCGCAGGGGCTGGCCCGGCGCGCTGGCAGCCACCTGCGCCAGCAGCGCGCCTTCGCGCAGGCGCACCAGGCGGCGGGTGTCGCTGTAGGCAATGTCGGCGGCCGAGCGGGCGTCCAGTTCGATCTCGCTGCCGTCCGGCAGCCGGTGGTGGCTGCGCTGGCCGGTGCCCGTGCGCAGGTCGGCGGCCAGCGTGGTCAGCGGTGTTTGCCGGTGCACCAGCCAGGCCGTGGCGGTGCTGGCCAGCAGGGCGGCCAACCCACCGCGCAACAGGCCGCGCCTGCGCGCGGCCTTCGGGATGGGCGCCACCAGCGCCTGCAGGCCCAGGGCCGCCGTGCCCCCGCCCTGCCGGCGCAACTGCACAAGGGCGGGCTCCACCCCGGCGGACAGGCGTTGCTGCACCATGGCCCAGGCCTGGGCATGGCCGGGCGACTGGCGCAGCCAATGGGCGAAGGCGCGGCGGTCGTCATCGCTGGCGTGGCCCGAGTCCAGGCGCACCAGCCAGTCGATGGCCTGATCGGTGGCGGCATCCATGCAGGCGATCAACCGGGGAAGGGCTGCGGGGAGAGGTACAGGTGCACCAGGGCCTGCTTCATGTAGCGCTCCACCGTGGCAATGGACACGGCCATGGCTTCGGCGATCTCTGCGTGCTTGAGGCCGTCGAGCCGGCGCAGCAAGAAGGCCTGCCGCACCTTCGGGGGCAGGCCGTCCAGCCATTGGTCCAGGGCCTCGATGGCTTCGCGCACCAGGGCGTAGTCCTCGGGGGAGGGCGCCACTTCCTCGGGCAGCGTGGCCAGCGCATCGAGCCAGGCCTGCTCCAGTTCGCGCCTGCGCCAGAAGTTGTAGAGCACCCGCTGGGCCAGCGTGGTCAGGTAGGCGCGCGGCTCCTGGATGGCATGGGCCTGCCGGGACGCCACCACGCGCTCGAAGGTGTCGTGCGCCAGGTCCTCGGCCTGGTGGGAATTGCCCAGCTTGCGCCGCAGCCAGCCGTGCAGCCAGTCATGGTGGGCGACGTAGAGCGTGTGCACCGGGTCGGCGGTGGACGGGGAGGGCATGGTGCAGCGGTTTTGCAAATGAGAATTTTTCTCATTTTACAGAGTCTGCCTACATCAGCCCCTCGCTGGCCATGGACAGCGAGGCACCGGGCGCCACGATCACATGGTCCAGCACCTGGATGTCCACCAGGCCCAGGGCGGCCTGCAGGCTCTGCGTGACGGCCTTGTCGGCGGCGCTGGCCTGGACCTGTCCGCTGGGATGGTTGTGGGCCAGGATGACGGCGCCCGCATGGTGGTGCAGGGCGCGCAGCACCACCTCCCGGGGGTAGACGCTGGTGCGCGTGAGCGTGCCCCGGAACATTTCTTCCAGCGCGATCAGCCGGTGCTGGCCGTCCAGGAACAGCACGGCGAACACCTCATGCTGGCGCGCCGCCAGGTGCAGCTGCAGGTAGCGCGCCACGGCCTCGGGCGAGGCCAGGGCCGGGCGCTCGCGCAGTTGCTCGGCCATGGCGCGGCGCGCCAGTTCGAGCACGGCCAGGAGTTGTGCGCACTTGGAAGGCCCCAGCCCCTTGATGGCCTTCAGGTCGGCGTGCCCGGCCTGCAGCAGCCCGGACAGGCCGGCCCGGCCGGGCAGCTGCAGCAGTTCCTGGGCCAGCTGCAGCACGCCCTTGCCGGCCATGCCGGTGCGCAGCACGATGGCCAGCAGTTCGATATCGGAAAGCGCCGAGGGGCCGCGCGCCGCGAGCTTTTCGCGCGGCTGGGCCTGGGCGGGCAGGTCTTTGAGAGCCATGGTTCAGCCAGGTGGGGGCGCCGCAGGGACACCGTTGCACGGGGCGTGGGGGCATGGATGTTTTTCTACAATACGGGCCAGTTTATCGGGACTTCCATGACCTCTAGCGCTTCTTCCTCGGCCCTCCCCACGGTCCAGACCGGCTCGTTCCTCACGCTGCACTACCGCCTGTCCGGGCCTGCAGGCGATGTGATCAACACCTTCAATGACAAGCCCGCCACGCTGTCCCTGGGCGCGGGCGAGCTGTCGCCCGCCGTCGAGCAGCGCCTGCTGGGCCTGGCCGAAGGCACGCGCACCACGTTCGAGATGCCGGCCGGCGAAGCCTTTGGCGAGCGCAACGGCGACATGATGCAGTGGGTGGCGCGCAAGCTGATGAACGAGCTGGGCGACCCGCACGAGCAGTACGCGCCCGGCGACGTGGTGCAGTTCCCCACGCCCGACGGCCTGGGCAGCTACGCGGGCGCCGTGGTGCAGGTGCGCGAGGACGGCGCCGTGCTGTTCGACTTCAACCACCCGCTGGCGGGCCAGCCGGTGACGTTCGAAGTGCAGATCATCGGGGTGCTCTGAGGTGCTGGATTCGACCTCGCCCCAGGAAATCCTGCTGGCCGAGCCCCGGGGCTTCTGTGCCGGCGTGGATCGCGCCATCGAGATCGTGGAGCGTGCGCTGGCCAAGTTCGGCGCGCCCATCTACGTGCGCCACGAGATCGTGCACAACACCTTCGTGGTCAACGATCTCAAGGCCAAGGGAGCGATCTTCATCGAGGAGCTGGACGACGTGCCGCCCGGCTCCACCCTGGTGTTCAGCGCCCACGGCGTGAGCCGGGCGGTGCAGGAAGAGGCGCGGCGGCGCGGTTTCTCCATCTTCGACGCCACCTGTCCGCTGGTGACCAAGGTGCATGTGGAAGTGGCCAAGCTCGCCAAGGAAGGTTACGAGTTCCTGATGATCGGCCACAAGGGGCATCCCGAGGTCGAGGGCACCATGGGCCAGCTGTCCGAGGGCATCCACCTGGTCGAGGACGAGGCCGATGTGGCCCGTGTCACCCCCCGCCAGACCGAGAAGCTGGCCGTGGTCACGCAGACCACGCTGTCGGTGGACGATGCCGCCGGCATCACGGCGGCCATCCGCGCCCGTTTTCCGCAGGTGCGCGAGCCCAAGCAGCAGGACATCTGCTATGCCACGCAAAACCGCCAGGACGCCGTCAAGGTGCTGGCGCCGCAGGTGGATGTGCTCATCGTCGTGGGCAGCCCCACCAGCTCCAACAGCAACCGCCTGCGCGAGCTGGCCGCACGCCTGGGAACGCCCGCCTACATGGTGGACAACGCGGGCGAGCTGTGCGAGGAATGGTTTGCCAATGCCGGGCGCGTGGGCCTGACGGCCGGGGCCTCCGCCCCCGAGGTGCTGGTGGACGAGGTCATCCAGCGCCTGCGCCAGCTGGGCGCGCTGTCGGTGCGCAAGATGGATGGCATCGAGGAGACCGTGAAGTTCCCGCTGCCCAAGGGCCTGAAGATCGACGCGGCCACGGGGCTGGAGATCTCCGTGGGCAAGCAGCCCGAGACGGGCGGCTGAACCGCAGGCGCAGCGGACATTGGCCAAAAAGCAAACGGGCGCCTGGCGCCCGTTTTGCATGGTGGGGCCGAAAGCCTCAGCTCCACAGATCCAGCGGAGGATCGGAGGCCACGGCGCGCAGGATGTCGGTGCGGCTGATGAAGCCGGCCAGCAGGCCCTGCTCATCGGTCACGGGCAGGCCCGGCAGGCCGGTCTCCAGCAGCACGCCGGCCACGCGGCGCAGGTCGGTGGTGGTGGCCACCGTGGGAATGGGGGAGATCATGACCTCGTTCACGGGCCGGCGCGCCAGGGCAATGGCGTCCTTGATCGCACCGGGCTCGGGCAGCAGGTCCAGCGGCGCCATGTCGGCACGCAGCAGCAGCCCGACCACGCGGCCACCGGCATCCAGCACGGGCGCCTGGGCCACGCCGTGCTCGGCCAGCACGCGCCAGGCGTCGTTGACACCGGCCTCGGGCGATACCGTCACGGCCTCGTGGCTCATCACGTCGGCCACGGTCTGCAGGGGCTGGCGTGGCTGGCTGGGGCCTTTTTCCGTGGAAAGGTAGGCATCGACCGCTCCGCGCAGCCGCGGAGCGGGCTCCGGCGCGGCGGCAGGCTGGCCCGCGAGGTCGGCCAGGATGGCGGGGAACGAGGCGGTGGCGTCGCCCGCCATCACATCGGCCGAGCGCGTGCGCAGGGCCTGCGGGCGTTGTACGCGGCGCACGGGCGCCACCTGGCCCAGCCGCTCGGCGGGACCGCGAAACATCTGTCCGTTGGGACCGAAGACAAAAAACATGGGTGCTCCCGGGTGCGCAAACCGCTGTGGGCGGCATATCGGAAGTATCGGCGCTGGCGCGGGATTTCTGTAGCGGCAAGACCCCCAACGCCCAGGGGCGGGCGCTGCCATGGCGATACCGCCTAAAATTGCCGGCTATGCTCGATATCCTTCTTCTTCGCAAAGACCTTGACTCGGCCGTCGCACGGCTGGAGACCCGCAAAAAGCCCCAGGCCTTCCTGAATGTGGAGGCCTTCCAGTCCCTGGAAGCAGAGCGCAAGTCCCTGCAGACGCGGACCGAGGAGCTGCAGTCCAAGCGCAACCAGCTGTCCAAGCAGATCGGCATGCTGATGGGCAAGGGCGAGAAGGACGCTGCCGAGGCCGCCAAGGCCGAAGTCGGCAGCCTCAAGACCGAGCTGGACCAGTCGGCCACGCGCCTGGAGCAGATCCAGGGCGAGCTGCAGACCATGCTGCTGGCCGTGCCCAACCTGCCGCACGACAGCGTGCCCGTCGGTGCGGACGAAAGCGGCAATGTGGAGGCGCGCCGCTGGGGCACGCCCAAGACCTTTGATTTCGAGGTCAAGGACCATGTGGACGTGGGCCAGCCGCTGGGCCTGGATTTCGACATGGGCGTCAAGCTGTCGGGCTCGCGCTTCACCGTGATGAAGGGCCCCATCGCCCGCCTGCACCGCGCCCTGGCGCAGTTCATGATCGACCTGCAGACCGACTCGCATGGCTACACCGAGTGCTATGTGCCCTACGCCGTCAATGCCGACTCGCTCAAGGGCACGGGCCAGTTGCCCAAGTTCGAGGGCGACCTGTTCGCCGCCAAGAAGGGCGGCCAGGACGGCGAGCCCGTGCCCGACAACGCGGCGCTCTACCTGATTCCCACGGCCGAGGTGCCGCTGACCAACTTCGTGCGCGACGTGGTCGTGGCCGAGGACCAGCTGCCCATCAAGCTCACGGCCCACAGCCCCTGCTTCCGCTCCGAGGCCGGCAGCTACGGCCGCGACACGCGCGGCATGATCCGCCAGCACCAGTTCGACAAGGTCGAGATGGTGCAGATCGTGCATCCGGAAAAGAGCTACGAGGCGCTGGAAGAAATGACCGGCCACGCCGAGGCCGTGCTGCAGAAGCTGGGCCTGCCTTACCGCGTGATGAGCCTGTGCACGGGCGACATGGGCTTTGGCGCGGCCAAGACCTATGACCTGGAAGTCTGGCTGCCTGCGCAGAACACCTACCGCGAGATCAGCTCGGTCTCCAACTGCGAGGCCTTCCAGGCGCGCCGCCTGCAGGCACGCTTCAAGAATGCCCAGGGCAAGAACGAGCTGGTGCACACGCTCAACGGTTCCGGCCTGGCCGTGGGCCGCACGCTGGTGGCGGTGCTGGAGAACTACCAGAACGCCGACGGCTCGGTGACCATCCCCGAGGCGCTGCGCCCGTACATGGGTGGACAGACTTTGCTGAAGGCCTGAATTTTTAGGCTATAATTTCAGCTTCGACGCTGCGGAGAGGTGGCAGAGTGGTCGATTGTACCTGACTCGAAATCAGGCGTACGTGCGAACGTACCGAGGGTTCGAATCCCTCCCTCTCCGCCAATGTGTCAGCAAACAAGCGCCTTCCGAGGCGCTTTTTTGTTGTCCCATCAATCTACCCATCACTGGATGAAGCGATGGCCAGTCAAGCGAACCAACCCGATCCGCATGACGATCTTGGGCGAACGATGCCCATGGGGATGGTCCGCTACGGACATGAGTTCCTGGAGGCTGCCTTCGTTGTGTACGAACGTGCGGCCCAGCTAGATTCCCGCATGGTCATGCCCCCTGTCCCTGCCCTATATCTCTTGGGTCATGGCTTGGAACTCACCTTCAAGGCTTTTCTGCTGAGCAAGGGCGTCACGCTTGAGCACCTTCGCCGTAAGCTGGGCCATGACTTGGAGAAGGCTTTCACAGCCAGCAAGGAAAACGGGCTCGACTCATTGCTTCAATCGCACGCCCTGGACGAGTCTGTGCTGACTTTGCTCAATGTGATGTACAGCACGAAGGAGCTGGAGTACATCGTGACAGGAGCGAAGACTATCCCTCACTACCCACTGCTGCAGAACTTCGCTATCAAGCTGTTTGATGCGGTTGCTGCCTCGATCGGTTTCCGGGACCGTCTTGCCAAGTGGACCTTGAATGAGTCACCAGTTTGACGCCTTGCTGGGCATCGTCAGGTGCGATGGCTGGATGTTAAAGCTTTAACGAAAAATCAAGGAATCAAAGAATCGGAACGCCCCGAAAACCCGAATGGATGTTGGGTTTCGGGGCGTTTCTGTTTGATTAACAAAATTCAAACGGGGGGAATTTTTTGCGCGTGAGGAATAGGGCGGTCTAGGTCGGCAAAGGCTCCGGACTTTGGCCGCCCCCTACCCCTTGGCCGCCCTGCGGATGCCCCTGGGGCGCCCCAGGAAGATCGTGGCCCTGTTATCGCCTCCAGCAACTGCAGCGGCGCGCCTGCACGCCCGAGGCGTTCTCCTGGCAGTCAATGATTGCTTCGTGAGTCGTCTGCGCGAGGTGAGAGAGGTTGGGTGGCTATGAGTCCAAAGAAACCCTGACATCAGTTGTAAGCAAATGCTGATAAGTTTCGAGCTCCATTAGGAGGACTCAATGGCAATACTTTTGGTGACTTACGACTTGAAGAACCCAGGTCGAAATTACGAGCCGCTGCACAGCCTGCTGAAGCAATACAACTACTGCAAAGGTGATGTCGCCCCCGTATTCCCGACCCCACCCTATTCGCAATAAAGCAGCTGGTCAGCCCCTGCAGCCTGTTGCCGCCTGAACTCCCGAGGCGACCGCATTTTCAGCGAAGAATGCGGATGCACCTCGTTGAAGTGCTCGAAGGCCGCAGGCAGTTGCGCCAGTACCGTCTGCGCGTCATTCAGGTCCATGCGCGCCACATAGTCGCGCTTGAAGGTGTTGACGAAGCTCTCGGCCATGCCGTTGCTCTGCGGGCTGCAGACGGGAGTGTTGATGGGCTTCAGGCCCAGCGCGCGTGCCAGCGCCCTCGTTTCGGCGGCGATGTAGGCACCGCCGTTGTCACTGAGGAACTCCAACTCCTGGCCCTGCGGGACCGCTTCGACCGAGCCGAAGCGGCGCTCCACGGCCTCGATGAGCATCTCGCGTACCGGCTCACCTGGCAGCCCTTTGCCCTCCCACGCGCGCCAAGCCATCACCTCACGGTCGCAGCAATCCTTGGTGAAGGTGGCCGTCACAGTCTGACCTGAATCGCACTTGATTTCCAGACCATCGGAGCACCATCGAAGGTCGCTGCGCGAGACCGCAACACGGCCCTCATGCGAGCGTGCGGACTGGCGCCGGCGAGGCGCCTTGGGCAGCAGCAGAGCGGCTTGTGCCATGACGCGATAGACGCGTTTGGCATTGACCCTCGGGGCGCCCCGTGCCGCACGCTGGCGGTTCACCAAGGCACAGGCACGTCGGTAGCCATAGCTGGGCAAGTCGGCAATTTGCTGGCGCAGTTCGGCGAGCAGCCCGGCATCGTCGCTGGGTGTGCGATGGCTGCGGCCATCGGTCCAGTCTTCACCGCGCCCAAGCAGGTCGCGCACATGCGAGCGCGCCAGCCCCATCGTCCGGCAAACCGTCTTCACTGGTCGTCCCCGGGCAACAAGGGCGAGCGCGCAATCCACTTTTTTTCTGCGGCGTACTCCACGGCTTCCTTGAGGATTTCGTTCTCCAAGGTTTTCTTGCCGAGCACGCGCTGCAGCTTGGCGATTTCCGCGCGAGCAGCCGCCAGTTCGGATGCGGGCACGACTGCCTCGCCAGCGGAGACGGCGGTCAAAGCACCTTGCCGTTCGAGCTTGCGCCACTGGAACAGCAGTCCAGCCGAAACGCCTTCCTGCCGAGCGACCAATGACACGCTCATGCCTGGTTCGTAGGTTCGGCGCACCAGCGCCGCCTTCTCTGCGAGAGACCAGCGCCTGCGGCGCTGGTCCTTCACGACTACCTCTACTGACTCCGTATGCCTAGTCATATGCACAGTCCTGTTCCTATCTTCAAAGATAAGCGATAGGACGGGGCCGGGGAATCAGGGGGCTATCTCAAAGGCATGGAGTCTGTTTGGTTGCTTGACACAACCCAGACAGCAAGCCAAGTGAGAGATTTGATAACTCGAGTTGTTGACGGAAATGACATAGTTTTTGTTACGAGGCTAGCCAATCAATCTTGGGCTTCAAATAACTTCTACTGTGGAGAATGGCTTAATGCACCTCTTCGCAATTGGACCTAAGACCAGCTCGGGCACTCCGCTGCATTGACTATATGTTTCAAAAGAGCCCCGCTGGGCGAACCATGCGGGGCTTTGTTGTATCTGGGCCTGGCTGTGCTTACGCGCGCACGACCTTGACCACTGCGAAGGTCTGCGGGTAGGGAATCACCACATCAGCGCGGACGTGGCAGGTAAAGCCGATTTCGCCGGTGGATGCGAATACCTCGCGCAGTAGTTGGATGCTCACGTTCTCGCGCAGCAGGCAGTTGCGGCCATAAAAAAGGCCCGCGTTGGCGGGCCGTGCTCAGATCTCGAGGGCCTTGCGGTCCTTGCCTTCAATCCAGCGCGGCGGTTTGCCCCGGCCGGTCCAGGTGGCTCCGCTGGCGGGGTCGCGGTATTTGGCCACGCCAATGCTGGCGGACTTGGCCTTGCCGGTGCTGAAGATGTCATCCTGGGTCAGACCGAACTGCTCGACGAGTTCGCGGACCTTGGCGATGACTCCGCCTTTTTCCGCCTTCAGGGTGGCGGCGATCTTTGCCTCAAGCTCGGCCTTCTGCTGGAGGAGGGTTTTGTAATCTGCTGTCATGTATTCCTCATGGATAGTGTGCTACACAATGACGCATTCTATGGAGACAGGGCCCATGTCGCATGTGGGACATCGTTGGTGTTTGCACCTAGCCTCTGCTCCGACTGCCCCCATGCGCTGCGCGCGGACCGGGCCTAGGCCTCGGCAAATTCGCGCCTGGAGCTGAAGTGCAGGATTTCGGAATCCTGCGCTCCCCCCTGTCTTTGAATGACGATGGTGCCGTTGGAATGCAGATAGATGCGGATGCCCGGAAGGGTGTCCGAATCCAGATGGCAAGGGCTTTTGTCGAGGTTTTTCCAGCCATGTTCTGCGCACAGCGTGCGTTGCCGCATGCGGTTGAGCAATTCACGGCGAGCGCCGGCGCCTTCGCAGATGCGCATCCAGAGCAGCAACAGCATGTCGTGTGCCTCCTGGCGGGATGAGCAGGGAGGCATGTGCTTCAACTGGTTCAGCAGGGTGAAGAACCGTTCCTCTGCGCTGATTTCGAGTGCCATGATTGCCTCCTGTGTGCTGGATATGCATCAAAGTGTAGGCAGGCCCGGTTCCGCGAAGGCGTGGCGTTTGGCGACAGCGCCGGTGGCGTTTTTTCCTGCGTGTTTGCAGGATTTCTGCCAGGGCGGCTGTCATGGCCCATGCCAGGCGTGTCAGTGCGACTGCATGCCCATGAGATTGCACGACATGGCGCATTGCTGGCAGGCTGCCGCGCAGGTCTGGCAATGGTCGTGGGAATGCTTGCTGCATTCGTCGGCGCAGGCCTGGCAGATCTGGGCGCACAGGCGGCAGATGTCCGACGCATGCGGGCTATGGCGCGCCATTGCGGCCACGGCCAGTTCGCAGATCTGCGCGCACTCCAGGTCCTGGGCAATGCAGGCGGCCATCATCTGGACGTCTGACTCCTCCAGGCAGGCGGCGGCGCAGGTATTGCAGGCAATGACGCAGGCTTGGCAGGCGTCCATGCAAGCCTTGTAGTCGATGGCAGGTGGGGTGGTATTCATGGCAGTTCTCCAGGAATGAGGGAGTGAAGTCGCGCAGGGCGTTCTTCCTTGGCCATTCGCTGGCAGCTATCCGCGCCAAAGAAAACGCCCCGCGAACGGGGCTGTGTCAAAGACCGCAAGGGTCGGGATTTACAGGTAGGGCACGCCGTAGTAGTCGTTCACGCGGCGGCCATATTCATCGGTGTATGCCGGAGCCGTATCGCGCTCGTAGCGGGGCGCGTTGTCCAGTTGCTCACGCGTCAGCGACACCACGTAGCCATTCATGTTGGGCTCGTACTTGAGGGATTCCCAGGGCAGCGGATAGCGATCCGTGCCGATGCCCAGGAAGCCGCCGAATTCCATGACGGCATAGCGCACCTTGCCGGACAGCTTGTCGATCATCAGCGTGTCTATGGTCCCCAGCTTGTCGCCTGCCGGGTTGTAGACATTGGTGCCGCTGACGGTTTCGGAAGAAATGACGCTCGATGCGGTGTTGGGTGTGACCATGACGTTCTCCAGTGAGTGGGTTTGTGCTGACCCGCCAGCGCGGTGCGTCTGGCGGCTGAGCGATGCGGCTTTGAATGGGGCGCGGTAGCCGGCCTGTCAAGAAAACCTGTGCATCGCCTGGCGAAGTCGAAGCCTGTGTGCTTCTGGGTTCTAGCTTAGGACGGCATCTGCGGGCACCGGGTAGTCGGGCCGCCGCGACGGGCGTAGGAGGTGCCTTGGGCGGCGGAGGCCAGGTCCTACGAGCCCCTGTAGTCAAGGTCGGCGGGGCTGCGGGCCTTGGCTGACGCGGGGCAGTAGCCTGGGCCGGCTGCGGCGCGGCAGGGCGAGGCGTACAACAAAAACCACAGGGCAATGAAGCGCATGCAGTCCCGCATGCGTGTCGCATGCCCCGAAGGAGAGCCCCATGAATGCAAGCAACAAGCCATCCATCCAACCCATCCAGCCCATCCAGCCGGTGTCCACGGATGCCCCGAGGATGAAGACCTTGCCGAGCAGGCACGCCCCGGCCACGGTGTTCCTTCGCAGGACCCCGATGCGTCCGCGCAGTTCGAACTGTCGCCCGAGGATGCAGAGCGCGAGTCGCGCTCGGTATTCATCGGCGGCGGCGTGCTGGCCGGAGCCGCTGCAGGCGCTGCGGCGGGTGCTGCGATTGCCGGCCCGGTGGGCGTGGTGGTCGGTGGCACGGTAGGCAGCGTGGCCGGTGCGCTGGGCGGTGCGGCCGCTGGTGCCGTGGCACCTGCGCAGGGCGCGGAAAAACCGTCGCACCCCGGCAGCAAGTCTTCCGGGTGACAGGGAAGGGGTGGTGGCAGGCCCTGTGTAGCACAGCGGCCATGGACGGGTGTGGGTGCATCCCGTATACAGAGGCCTGTCCACTTTCTTCCCATCCCAGATGGCCAACGTACTCATCGGCATCGTCGCCGCAATCCATGTCTATATCCTCGTGCTGGAGATGTTTCTCTGGGACAAGCCGGCCGGACGCCGCGCGTTTGGCCTGACACCCGAATTTGCCCAGCAGACCAGGACACTGGCCGCCAACCAGGGCCTGTACAACGGCTTTCTCGCCGCCGGGCTGATCTGGGGGCTGGCCCAGGGGGCCGATGGCCTGGGCTTCAAGTACTTCTTCCTGATCTGCGTGCTGGTGGCCGGCGTGTATGGCGCCGCCACGGCCAGCCGCAAGATCCTCTGGGTGCAGGCAGTGCCGGCTGCTGTGTCGCTGGTTGCGCTGTACCTGGGCCTTTGAGCGCGCCCAAAGCGCCCAGAGCGCTCAGGGCGCTCAGGGCGAACTGGCCGTGAAGGTGACCTGCCCCGTGTAGGTGCCTGCCCTGCGGGAGGCCAGGTTGGCATAGGACAGGGTCCAGTTCGCCGTGCGCTGGGTGACCAGCCCCGCAAAGGCGGTGGCCACCACGTTGACCGCTGCGCCCGTTCCCGTATTGGGTATGAGCGGCGCGGGCAGGTTGCTGTCGCTGGTGGCGATGGTGATCTCCGACAGCGGGATGGTATTGGCCCCGCTGGCCAGCGCCGTGGTGGCGGTGGCGCGCAGCGTGACCTGGCCTGCGTTGCTGCGCACCTCCACCGGCAGCACATTGCCGCTGGGCGTGATGCTGAAGCTGGGGGCCGCGCCGCTCCAGTTCACCGAGGTGTTGCTGCCCGCCACGGGCGTGGTGGGCACGCCAGGGATGGACGGGGCGAGCACAAAGGCCACGCTGCTGGTCGTGCCGCCGGGCGTGGGCCAGGTGCCGTCGCCTATGCGAAAGAAGATGAACTTGTCGATGGCGATGGTGAAGTCCAGGTTCACCGAGGTGCTCAGCGGCACCAGCAGGCTGGGGCCTGTGGTGCTGGACGCCGCATGCACGGTGTGGCCCAGGCTGCCCAGCGCCATGGACAGGGCCAGCCACGCCATCGTCCTGGTTGCCATCACTTCAGTTCCACATCGATCTTGAAGCTGCCTTTTTCCCAGTCCAGGCTGCCCTTGGCCTTGACTGGATACACGGGCTGCGGGGCGGGCTCGCCGTCTTCACCCTTGGGCATGAGGGCCAGCGTGCGTGTCTGGCCGGGCAGTATGGGCGTGCCTTCCGGCACCAGTTCGAAGCGGCGGCCCTTGTTGTCCACGGCGTCCAGGCTGCCTTCCAGCCGGCCATGGGCATCGCCGGTGTTGCTGACGGTGACCAGGGCGCGGCGCGTCTTGCCGTCTTCGGCCATGGAAAGCTGGCGAATGTCCAGCTGGGGCGCAGCGCCTCCCAGCGTCACGTAGACGGCCACCGCGATGCGGCCCGTGACAGGCAGGCTCAGGCTGGCGCCGCCGCTGCGTATGACGGTCTGCTGCGCGGGCTCCACGCCTTCGATGGCGATCATGAAGCGGCATTCGCCGCGCGGCGCATCGGCAGGCGGCTCCACCTGGAAGCGGAAGGCCTTCTTGCTGCGGCCTGCAATCGTGACGCTGCGCCGCTCCAGCAGCACCCAGGGCCGGCAACTGCCGGGCAGCAGTTCGTCGTGGTAGGTGATGTCGCCCGTGTCGGAATAGGTCCAGTCGATGGTGCGCATGGCCACCTCGGTGGGTGCCGAGGCTAGGTTGTGGATGTCCAGCGATTGGCCCGTGCGCGCACCCGGCTTGGCCGACAGCTCGAAACGCGAGGGCGCCACGGCCAGCTCGAACGGTGCGGCGGCGGCGCCGCTGCAGGCGATCAGAAGGGCCAGTGAAACGGCGATGGGAGGGGCTTTCATGGCAGGGTCTCGATCTCGAAGTAGGACTCGAAGCTCAGCGCCGAGCCCCGGGTCAGGCGCAGCTCGGCGGGGTCGATGTGCAGCGTGATGTCGAAAACCTCGGCCATCCAGGGCGTGCGGACCACGCCGTTCCAGACCTGGACCCGGTCGCCGGGCCGGCCCGTGCCACCTGCAAACACGCCGTTGCCGTGCCACTGCACCTGCATGCCCGCAGGCGAGCGCAGGCCCGTGACCAGGGCGGGAATTACATAGAAGATGCGCGCCGTGCGGCCGACATGGGGCGCCGTGGCCAGCCGGTATTCGATGCGTCCCATGGGCAGCTCCAGCAGCCGTTCGCCGACAACCCTGGCCCGGGCGAAGTCGCTGCGCACCTGGGACCGGGGCGAGGCCGAGTCGTCCAGCCGCGCCACTTCGGCATGCGCCGCGAGGGCCGTGGCCCAGGCCAGTGCCATGCACAGGAGCGGCCAGGCCAACCGCCTCATACCATCGATGCCGTGAAGCGCACGGTGCCCTTGTAGTTGCCGCCCGGGTAGACCACGTCGTTGTCGTAGGTGAACTGCAGCACGGTGCCGGTCAGTTGCCGTGACTGGAAAGTCCAGCCCAACGCAGGGCAGAGGATGCCCGTGCAGAACGAAGCATTGGCGTTGTAGCTGGCGATGGTCTGGCTGGCGCTGGCGGTGAAGCGGCCGCTCTGTATGTCGCCGGAGGCGGCGGTGTCGTTGCCGGTGGCCGCCCAGCTGATCTTGCTGAAGGGAATCGTCGCGCTACCGCAGCCTCCCGACTGGCATGCCAGGGCGGTGCTCGAATCGACGACCAGCGTCACGGGCCTGGAGATCGCCGTGCCCAGCATGGGGCGTGTGGGCGCCACGGAGATGCCGATGCTGGGCGTGCCCGTCACAGGGGCCGGCGTGAGGCCGACATTGGCCCCCGTGACGCTGAAGGCCACGGTATCGACCGTGGCGCCGGCCGTGCCCACGCGCAGCGTCAGGCTGTAGTTGAGGGGATCGTTGTCGGTCACGATGGTGAAGACGGCCTGCACGGGCGGCACGGCAACGGCAAGGGCCGCTGCGGCCAGCAGGCGAGGCAATGCCTTGTCCATCAGATGCCCTGGGCCGTATACGTGATGACGTTGGTATAGGTATTGGCAGCCCAGCTGGCCGGCGTACCTCCCAGCGCATATGCCCAGGTTCCCGTAGCAACCACGTTGGAGGGGAACGAGGTGGATGCGCAGGCACCCAGATTGGGCCCGGGGTGGGGCAGGTTACCGGTGGTCGTGACGGTGAAGTCCGCGTTGGCGGGGCCGCCCGTGGCATTCCAGGCGCCGACCGCGCAGTTGATGGTGCCGGCGCCGGCATTGGTCCAGGCATAGACCGTGAGCGTGGCGGCAGCCGAGGCGGTGGCCACGGTGGGCGCGGCGCCGTTCCAGTCCACGTTGGTGTTGTTGACGGAGGCCAGCGGCGTGGTGGGTACGCCGGGGATGCTCAGCGTCGAGGTCCAGGTCACCGTGTCCACCGTGGTATTGGTCGAGCCCACGCGCAGCAAGATGAGCTTGGGCACGGTCACGCTGAGGTTGACCTTGGCCTGGGCCGTGATGGTTCCGGTGCCCGATCCGTACTGGCTCTCGGCCATGGCAGGCAACGTGGTCAGGGCCAGGCCGAGGCCGCCGAGCGATGCGGCCAGCAGGCGTTGGGCGATGGGTGTTCGGTTCATGGAATCTCCTTGGATGGAACGGGTTGCCTGGGAAGCCTGTGCGCCTTAATCACTCATTCATTCACTCATTCACTCACTCGCCCACCTTGACCACGGCAATCGACGCCGAGGCCTGGCCGCGCAGGGGCACGTGCACGCTGCTGGTGTTGTCGCCGGAGGCGCCCGAGGGCAGCGGTACGCTTTCCTGGGTGAGCGACAGCCGGTGGTGGCCCGTGGGCACCACCGGGAATTCGAACTGGCCATCGCGGTCGGTCACCGTGCGGTAGCGGCCGTCAAGCACCACCTCGACGCCGGCCACGCCCACCTCGCCCGCCTGCTGTTCGCCGTCGCGGTTGGCGTCGTAGAACACGCGGCCGGACAGGCTGCCGCCGCCCACGCCTTCGCCGGGTGCGCCTGCGGCCGCATAGGCCGTGCCCGCGCTGCCTTCCCAGCGCAGGTAGACATAGGCGGTCTTCTCGTCGCTGCGGTAGAGGTTGGGCAGGGAAGAGGGCGTGGGCAGCAGCGAGGACCGGGCCTGGTTGAAGTGCGCCATGAAGCCCATGCGCCAGCCCCGGCCCAGTTCCTTCTCGGCCGACAGCGAGCCCGACAGGCCCCGGCTGGTGTAGAGGCTGCCGCTTTGCGAGGTGTAGCGCAGGTTGCCGGCCAGCTGCAGCCCGCTTTCCAGCCAGTAGCGCCATTGCAGCCCGGCCGTTGGATAGTTGCGCGACATGCCGCCGCTGCGGTCGCGCGCATAGCCCAGCGTGGTGGTGAGCTCGGACCGCAGCGTTGCCTGGCGTGCACCGGCCCAGTCCTGCTCCCACTGCACTTCCTGGCCCGTCGCGGAGGAGTCGCCCAGCACGATGAGCTCGTTGCGCCGGACGGTCAGCATGAAGCGGCTGCGCGGCCAGTCGAAAAAGCGGGTCTGGTAGAACGCGCTGCCATAAAGGCTGCGCGATTGGCCGCCGCCTGCGGTGTCCGCATCGTTGCGCGTCTGGTAGGCGCTGAAGCTGCCGCCCACGGCCGTGTGCCGGTCGAACTGGTATTGGGCATTGCCATTCGCCCCCAGGCGGCGGTAGCCCGACAGTTGAAAGCCTGCATCCTGCGCCGTGGTTTGCGGCGTGCGTTCGTAGTCCAGCCCCATGCCCCAGCTCAGGCGGGTGACATGGCGGTCCACGCGCCAATAGGCGCCGCGCGCCGCGCTGGACAGCGCGTAGTCGCCAAAGTGCAGCTGGGGCTGGGCTGCATGCAGGCCGAATTCATGGCGGTAGGCGCCAGCGCGCGCACTGGCCTCGATGAACAGGCCCTGGGCGCTACGGCCCTCCATGCCGGCGGTGCCTGCCGCTGGAGAGGACAGGGGCGCGCTGGTACGGCTGCCCAGCAGCGTGGTGCGGAGCCTGAAGTCGCCATCGCGCAGCACGCCGCGCCCGTAGCCCAGCGAGGCGGCCCAGCTGGTCACGCGCTTGCTGCCCAGGCCCAGGGCGGAGCCGGGGTCGTATTGCGTGTCATCGCCGGGGTAGTGCCTGGGACTGTAGTAGGCGGGAATATCGTCGGCCTGGTCCAGCTGGAAGGCGGCAAACCAGGGGCCATCCAGCCGCACGGTGGCGCCCAGCCAGCCCAGCGTGCCCTGGTTTTTCTCGAACCCGGGGTAGGGCCCTCCCGTGAGAAGGCCGCGCTGGCCGTAGCCTGCGCGCAGGTCCAGATCCGGGCGGAAGATGCGCGCCGAGGCGCCGCGCACCGTGGTCGAGCCCAGCGACAGCCGGTAGTTGCGCGCCAGGCCATCGGTCAGCTCGCTGTAGAGGTCGCCCACGGCCGTGTCGGCGAAGGTCTGCGTGGTCAGCGGAAAGCCAAGGTTGCGCAGCGTGAAGCGCTCGCTCGTGGCTTGCCGGGCATAGCCCAGGCCGCCAATACTCAAGCCGCCAGTACTCAGGCCATTGCCAAAGTTGTCGCCGCTCAGGTGCCGGCCTTCGGCCTGCAGGGTGAACTCGCCGTAGTTCAGTGTCTCGCGGCGGTATTCGAGGCGCTGGCCGATTTCTGTGGCGCGCTGGCGGCCATAGCCGGTGGTGCGCGATTCGCCCAGGCCCAGGCGGCTTTCCACCACCCAGGCGCGAAAGCCCTCGGGCTGCTCGGTTTCGGGCTGGGCGGCAGCGGACTGTGCGATCTCGTCCGGATCCATGAAACGGTCCTGGTAGGCAGGGGCGGCCCCTTCGGAGAGTGCCTTGAGCCGGGCCTGCTCGGCCTGGTCGCGGTCCAGGGATTCGATGCGTGCCTCAGCCATGGAGGTACCGGCAACGGCCGCCGAAGAAGGTGTTTGCGCCTGTGCGCCGCACAGAAAGACGGGAGCGGCTGCCAGGCTCCACCCAAGGCACGCGAGCGGCAGGCGCGACCAGACTCCAGCGGGGCCGGCAACGGTCCGCGGCAGCGTTCGAATCATCAACCAAGATCCCTGCTTTATTCATCGGATGCCAAGCCATATGGCCAAAACAACTGATCACAAAACCGCGGAAAATGGCTGAATGCGTGCAGCCATCGATTGGGCCCTGCAAATACCGGCGCTGCACTTCAAAGACCGGCCGTTGTCAATGGTGTGCCGAATGAGAGGTATTCAGGGTGAATATCATCGTTCCCTAAATGGCATGGTTTATCCAGTAGGACGGCATGCTGCCGGATGGTAGGGGAAAGGGTGATGCTATTCGATGTTCATCTGTGGCGTTGCGGTCCCTGGCTGGCAGTGCCCAGAGGGCAGTTGGCGGGCTTTGCTTTTTTGCCATGGATGGGTTTCAGGTTTTCTATTGATAGCAATGAATCATTTGTTTTTCATGCGGCAATAGAGGCTGCTGGGCGTTATCTCCGTTTTCAGGCAATGCATCTGTTGGAAAACGAGGGTTCTCATCAGATTCCGGCTGCTGGAGAATCAAGGAATGGCGCAACTGAAGTGCGCCAGGTTCTGATTGGTTTTTGGACTGGTATCAGGCCAGGTTCATTGATGCAGGCTAAAGCACCTGCACCAATGCAAGCTGCCGCAATCATTTGCCCTGTCTTCATGAACTCTCAGGCGCATCACAGGCAAGGCCAACGCAGACCCCGGGCACCCTGGCGGGCGCTCGTGGTCATGGCGTTGGCTGTCGTTGTGACCCTGGTGGCAGGCCTGTACCCCTGGAATGCCCCGCAGCATGGCAAGGCGGCAAGCCGCATGGAAGGCTTTGCAGGCGGCGCGTCCCTCATGACCAAGAAGCGCCAGTTCCATGTGGTCCAGCGGCTGAAGACCCACCGCCTGGCCGAAGCCGAGCGGCGCCAGTTGCTGGCCCATGACACCGGCGCGCGGAATGTGCGGGAGGCGTGGCAGGCACGGGAGGTGCGAGAGTTGCGTGCGTTGTCAGAGGTGCGGGAGGTGCGCGCGATGGCCGGCCCGCTCTCAGTCCACCAGCGCCTGTATGGCCTGCAACTGCGCCGCCAGCCCGGGCCGCGCGGCTGGAAAAGTCTCCTCGAAGGCGGCGGTGCCTACCGTGAAACCCGCGGCACCGCTGGCAAGCACGGCCGCGATGCGTTCGCTGCGATCAATGGAGCCGGCCACGACCACGGGCTTGTCCACCGCATCGCAGACCGCCTTGATCAGGGCCGGCACGTCGCCCCGGAAACGGTAGGCCAGCAGGTCCAGGCCATGAACGCCCTCCAGCCCCGCGATGCGGCGCGCGCTGGCCACGATGTCCTCGGCCGGCCCTGAAAGCACGCTCGGATGCCCGCTGATCCTGCCGGGGAACGGATAGTAGGCAATGCCGCTGCCGCGCAGCACGGGCAGCACCGCCTCGGGGCGCGTGCCGCCCATGAGAACGTCCACACCGAGCTCGACCGCCGCGCGGGCCGAAGCCACCTCGCTGGCCTCGTCCAGGCTGACGACTTCCAGATAGACCCTGGCACCGCCCGCGCGGATGTCCCGGGCCAGCTCGCGCAGCTGTGGCAGGGGCAGGCCTATGTCCTTGAAGCCCACATGGCGCACGCCCTGGGCCAGCACTTCGCGCAGCCGCTCGCGCGCATCGGCAATGGTCTTGTCCTGCTGCGTGAGCATGAAGATGAAGTCCGGGCGCTGCGCCTGTCCGCTGGCGCCGGAGCGGCCCGCCTGCACCATGGCCGCGGCCTGGCGCAGCGCGCAGGCCAGGCTGGCATGGTCCGCACGGCCCGTGCCGGCGATGTCGAAGGCCGTGCCGTGGTCCACCGAGGTGCGCACGAAGGGCAGGCCCACGGTAATGTTCACGCCCTGCTCGACGCCCAGGTACTTCACGGGAATCAGCCCCTGGTCATGGTATTGGGCGACCACCACGTCGAACTCGCCCCGGCGTGCCCGCATGAAGACCGTGTCGCCCGGCCAGGGGCCGTTGGCGTCTATGCCTTCGGCCCGTGCGGCCGCAATGGCGGGGATGATCACCGAGCGGTCCTCGTCCCCGAACAGCCCGTTCTCGCCGGCATGCGGATTGAGCCCCGCCACGGCCACACGGGGCCGGGCGATGCCGAACGCCCGGCAGGCCCGGTGCGCAAGGCGGATGGCACGCAGTTCGTTGTCCGGCGTGACTGCGGCAATGGCCTGCTGCAGCGGCACATGGATGGAGACCAGCAGCACCCGCAGCTCGTCATTGGCGAGCATCATGGCGAAGTCGCGTGTGCCCGAGCGCTCGGCCAGCATCTCGGTATGGCCGGGGTGGGGGCAGCCCGCGGCGCGCAGCGCCTCCTTGTGGATGGGTGCGGTCACCAGGCCTGCGACTTCGCCGGCCAGGGCCAGGTCGATGCCGCGCTGTATGTAGGCATGGCATGCGGCCCCGGCGCGCGCATCGATGCGTCCCCAGGCCAGGTCCGCGGGCAGCCGGTCCCCGGTCTGGAGCACGAAGACGGTGGCGGGTGGCACGGTGGCGGGAACCTGGGCCGGCGTATCGATGGCGTGGATGCGCGGCTGCACGCCCAGCATGTCGGCTGCCCGCTGCAGCCGCCCCGTGTCGCCGATGACGAAAAAAGGCGCACGGGGCCGGGCGGGGTCCATGGCCAGTTTGACGATGATCTCGGGGCCTATGCCCACGGGATCGCCCATGGTGATGGCCAGGGGTGCGGGGGCGATGGCGGGGGCTTCATTCATGGTCATTGCTGAAAGCTCAATCGATGGAGGTACTTTGCATGAAAATCGCACTGCAGAAAATCGATATGGATTCAGTATTCAGTTGATCAAAAGTCAATTGAAATTTCTCTCCACTCCCTTTCTTCGATGTGTCCGATGTGTCCGATGCCGCCCTCCAGTCCCATGGCCCCACCCACCCATATGCCGCCGCTGTCCGCCCTGCGTGCCTTCGAAGCCACGGTGCGCCATGGCAGCGTTTCCAAGGCCGCGCGCGAGCTGCACCTGACCGATGGCGCCGTGAGCCGCGCCGTGCGCGACATGGAAGAGGCGCTGGGCTTTGCGCTGTTCCAGCGCAGCAACCGCAGCATCATTGCCACCCCCACGGCGCGTGTGCTGGCCGAGGAGGTGGCCCTGGCGCTGGAGCGCCTGCGCGGCGCGCTGGGCCGTGCGCGGCAGGCCGCCGGGCCGGACCGGCCGCTGGTGCTGTCCTGCGAGCCCACCTTTCTGATGCGCTGGTTGATTCCCCGCCTGAGCGGTTTGCAGGAAGCGATCGGCACGCAGCGCGAGCTGCGCCTGGTGTCGGCCGGCGGCTCGGTGCCCTTTGCGCGTGAAGGCATCGATCTGGCCATACGCCGCGCGGATTTCGACATGGGCGCCGATGTGGTTGCCGAGCCCTTTTTGCAGGAGCACGTGGGTCCCGTCTGCCGGCCTGCACTTGCGAAGACGCTGGCACGCTCCGGGCCGCTGGGCGGCGTGCTGCTGCACACGGCATCGCGCCCGGACGCATGGCGGCATTGGAGCGAGCTGACCGGCGTGCCGCTGCAGCCCGGGCGCGAGGCCCGCTTCGAGCATTTCTACCTGAGCCTGCAGGCTGCCGTTGCCGGGGCGGGCATTGCCATCGGGCCGCTGGCGCTGGTGGCCGACGATCTGGCCAGCGGCACCCTGTGCGCGCCGCGCGGCTTTGTGGCCGACGGCTCGCACTACGTGCTTATGTCACCCAGGCCGGTGCATGACGAGGCCCGCTTCGCCCTGGTGCTGGAGTGGCTGCGCACGCAGACATTGCCGCTGGCGCGGGCTGACGCATGACTTGCGCCTGCCCGGCTTCACTGGTCGTGCTCGGACAGCTCCCGCCAGTGCGTGCGGGTGAATGCATAGACGGTTTCCAGCGCCGGTGACAGGCTGCGCGCGCCCATGCGCGCCATGCCGTAGCGGCCGCAGCGCCGGGGATCGGCGGGCAGGGGCACTTCGGCCATGGTGCCGCTGGCGCGCTCCTGGCGCGTGATGGACAGCACGCCGAACAGCAAGGTGTCCGTGGCCAGGGTCACGCTGCGCAGCAGTTCCAGGTTGTTGCAGTGCAGGGTGAACAGCTTGTCGGGCTCGGCTCCCTCGCCCCACAGCTCGGCCAGCTGCCGCGCCATGGCCGTGCTCAGCGTGGTGGTGGCCAGGGGGTAGCGGCGGATCTCGTCCATGCCGGGGTTTTGCAGCACGGGGTGGCCCGCGCGGCAGACCAGGCCGGCGGGCAACTCGCCCAGCAGCTCCATGTCCACGTCCTCGGCGGCGCGCAGCACATAGGCGTCGCCGACGATGGCGTCTATCGACTCATTGCGCAGCAGCTCCAGCAGGGCGCTGGTGGCACCCATCTCGGTGCGCACCTTGATGCGCGGATGCGCCTGCGCCATGTGGATCAGAAAGGGCTTGAGCAGCAGTGCCGCCGGGGCCGGCGCCACGCCAATGGCCAGTGCACCCTCCTGGCCGCCGCGCAGCAGCTCCAGGTCGCGCCGCAGCTGGGTTTCCTCCAGCCGCATGCGGCGTGCGCGCTCGGCCACCAGTTCGCCGAAGACCGTCAGCCGGGCACGCCGCGCGCCCCGGTCGAACAGCTGCGCCCGGAGCTCGTCTTCCAGCGCGCGGATGCTGCGGCTCAGCGCCGGCTGGGTCAGGTGCACGGCACGCGCCGCGTCTGAAAAAGTGCCGTGCTCGACGATGGCCAGCAAGTGCCGCAGCTTCTGGGTATCCATGCGAAGTCCTCATGGTTTGTTGGCAAATTTCTCATTTGAATTATAGGTAGGCACTTCCTAAGATCGCATCCATGGACATTGAAACGTCCTATAGAGCGGCCACAACCGCCAACTCTTTCATCGGAGCAAAGGAGACAAATCATGCTCAAGCTGTTCATCGGCATAGGCATCCCGTACATCGCGGTGATCGGCCTGCTTCCCTGGGTCGCGTCCGTCGATCGCTTCGTGTTCGGCGTGCCCTTCATCTACCTGTGGATCTTCATGTGGTTCGTGCTGACGTCGCTGTGCATGCTCGTGTGCTGGCTGATGTTCGACCGCCACGAAGCCGACGACGTGCAGTCGGCCTGAACGGAGCACCGCCATGACCACCGCAGTCTTTCTGGGCTTCATCGCACTGTCCCTGTACCTGGCCATCCGTTCCCGCACCGGCAAGGGTGCGCAAAGCGTGCATGACTTCTTCGTCGCCTCGCGCCAGTTCGGCGCCTACCTGGTGTTCTTCCTCGCCGCCGGCGAGATCTACAGCATCGGCACCATGGTCGGCTTTCCGGGCGGCATCTACGCCAAGGGGCCGACCTATGGCGTCTGGTTCCTGGGCTACATCCTGCTGGCCTATCCGCTGGGCTACTTCCTCGGCCCCATGATCTGGAAGGCCGGCCTGCGCCACAACGCCATCACGCTGCCGGACCTGTTCAAGGGCCACTTCGGCAGCCGCGCGCTGGAGCTGATCGTGGCCGGCTCGGCCATCCTGTTCCTGCTGCCCTGGGGCCAGCTGCAGTTCACGGGGCTGGTGGCGGCGCTCAAGGGGCTGGGCTGGAACTTCCAGCCGCTGCACCTGCTGCTGATCTCGGCGGGCCTGGCCTTCACCTACATCGCCATCTCGGGCGTGCGTGCCTCGGCCTATATCGCCATCCTGAAGGACATCCTCATGGTGGTGGCCATCATCGCCACGGGCGTGGCCGTGGGCTGGCATGCCGGGGTGGGCGATGTGTTCGCCGCCGCCAGTGCCAAGGTCAGCAACCACATGACCGATACGCAGCTGCGCTTTTCCATGAGCACCATGCTGTTCCAGGCGCTGGGCTTTTACATGATGCCGTTCGCCGTGCAGAACTTCTTCACGGCCAAGAGTTCGCACACCATCCGCCGCACGCAGATCGCCATGCCGCTGTACATGCTGATGTACCCGTTCCTGGTGCTGGCCTCGTACTACGCCATCAGCCAGAACCTGGAACTGGCATCGCCCAACGAGGCTTTCTTCGCCGCTGCCGTGCGCCTGCTGCCCGACTGGCTGCTGGGCCTGGTCGCCGCAGGCGCCGCGCTGTCGGGCCTGCTGGTGCTGGCGGGCATCTGCCTGGCCATCGGCCCCATCGTGGCGCGCAACCTGCTGCCCGGCCTGCCCGAGGCCAAGCAAAAGCAGGGCGCCAAGGTGGTGATCGTCATCTACCTGCTGCTGTCCATCGTGATGACGCTGCTCACGCCCAACCTGATGCTGACCCTGATCAACACCACCTACTACGGCGTGACGCAGTTCTTCCCGGGAATGATGGCCATCCTGTTTGGCTGGCGCATCCGGCCCCTGGCCATTGCCCTGGGCATCGTCTGCGGGCAGGCGCTGGCCATCGTGCTGTACCTGCAGCAACCGGACTTCGGCGGCATCAACCTGGGCTTCATCAGCCTGGCGCTGAATCTGCTGGTCACGGCCATCGTCCACTGCCTGCCGCGTGCGGCGCACGTCAAGACCGCCTGAGGGAAACATCCCCATGAACCACGAAACCAGCGAGCGCGTGCGCATCTTCGCGGCGCGCACCATCCTCACCATGAACCCGGCCCAGCCACAGGCCACCCATGTGGCCGTGCGGGGCAGCACGGTGCTGGCGGTGGGCGGGGAGGCCGACATGGCCGCCTGGCCCGATGCCGAGCGCATCGACCACCTGCGCGGCAAGGTGCTCATGCCCGGCCTGATCGAGGCCCACAGCCACCTGATGGAAGGCGCCATGTGGGATGCGGTCTACCTGGGCTACTTTGACCGCCGCGATCCCGACGGGCGGCTGTGGCCCGGCCTGCGCACGCTGGACGCCGTGCTGGCCCGCCTGGCCGAGGCCGAGCGTGCCCTGCCCGACGCGCAGGCCACGCTGCTGGCCTGGGGGTTCGATCCCATCCTCTTTGGCAGCAGCCGGCTGTCGGTGCGCGAGCTGGACCGTGTCTCGCGCACGCGGCCTATCGTCATCCTGCACGCCAGCGTGCACCTGATGAATGTGAACTCGGCCATGCTGGCGCTGGCCGGCATCGACGAGGACACCGATATCGACGGCATCCACAAGGACGCCGAGGGCCAGCCCACGGGCGAGCTGCAGGAGTTCGCCGCCATGTATCCGGTACAGAAGGTGATCGGCAGCGCGCTGTCGCTGGCCGCTGCCGAGCAGCGCGAGGCGATCTGGAAGTTCGGCCGCGTGGCCCAGCTCGCGGGCGTGACCACGGCCACCGACCTGGTCAGCGATCTCTCGCCCCAGGGCCTGGCCGCGCTGCGCGAGGTGACGGGTGACGCGGCCTATCCGCTGCGCATCGTCCCGGCCTTTGCGCCGCAGCGCAACCCGGAAGGCGGCGCCGCGCGCGTGCACGCCGCTGCCGCATCGTCGGCCAGCGACAAGCTGCAGTTCGGCCCCGTCAAGTTCATTGTGGACGGCTCCATCCAGGGCTTCACCGCGCGCCTGCGCGCTCCCGGCTACGCGGGCGGGCAGCCCAACGGCCTGTGGCTGATTCCGCCGTCGCAGCTGCCCGCGCTGTTCGAGCCCTTCCACCTGGCCGGGCTGCAACTGCACATTCACACCAACGGAGACGAGGCCACCGAGGTGGTGCTGGATGTGATCGAGGACCTGCTGGCCAGGCACCCGCGCGCCGACCATCGCCACACCCTGCAGCACTGCCAGCTGGCCAGCAGCGCCCAGCTGCAGCGCGCCGCGCGCTTGGGAATGTGCGTCAACTTCTTCTCCAACCACCTCTATTACTGGGGCGATGCGCACGCCGGGCAGACCGTGGGCATCGAGTGGGCGTCGCGCATGAATGCGGCGGGCACGGCACGGCGCCTGGGCATGGACTTTTCCATGCACTCCGATGCGCCCATCACCCCCATCAACCCCTTGTTCACCGCCTGGTGCGCCGTGCAGCGCGAAACCGCTTCAGGCCGCGTGCTGGGCGAGGCCGAGCGCCTGTCGGTGGACGATGCCTTGCATGCCATCACCATGGGCGCGGCCCGTACCCTCAAGCTGGAGCAGCGCGTGGGCAGCATCGAGCCCGGCAAGCTGGCGGACTTCGCCGTGCTGGAAGACGATCCCCGCGCGGTGGCGCCAGCGACGCTCAAGGATGTGAAGGTCTGGGGCACCGTGCTGGGCGGCCGCATCTTCCCCGCGCCCGGGTCCCTGCCATGAGCACGCCGGCCGCCGCGGCGCAGCGGGCGCCCATTCCCATGGTCGTCGTGGGCGGCTATCTGGGCGCGGGCAAGACCACCTTGCTCAACCGGCTGCTGGAGCGCGCCGATGGCCTGCGCGTGGCCGTGCTGGTCAACGACTTCGGAGAGATCAACATCGACGCCGCCCTGATCCGCACACGCAGCAGCGACGTGCTGCAGCTGGAAAACGGCTGCATCTGCTGCTCCATCGGCGGGCGGCTGGCCGAGGCCCTGGCCGCCGTGGGCGTGCGGCCCGACCGCCCGGACCTGCTGGTCATCGAGGCCAGCGGCGTCTCCGACCCCGTGCGCATCGCCCATGTCGGCATGCTCGACCCCGCACTGCAGCTCAACGCCATCCTGGTGGCGGTGGATGTCCAGGACGTCGATGAGCAACTGTGCGACCCGCTGGTCGGCGACATGGTCCGCCGCCAGATCGCCGGCGCGACGGCGCTGGTGCTGACCAAGGCCGACCTGGCCGGCGCGCCGATGATCGGCAAGGCAAGGCAGCGCCTGGCCGAGATCGCCCCGCACACCATGGTGCTGACCACACAGGGCGGCGAGATCCCCCTGGCCGTCTTCCTGGACGCTGTGCCCCTGCCACGCCAACCGCAGCACCCGCAGCGCCTGCTGGGTGCGCTTGCGGGTGAAGGTGGCGCCTGGAAGAGGGCCGTGGATGGCACGGCAGGTCTTGCCGGGATGGCAGGAATCACCAGTTTCTCGTACACCACGCACCGGCAATTCGACAAGCAGCGCCTCAGGCAGGCACTGCGCACCCTGCCGGTGCCGCTGCTGCGGGCCAAGGGCATCGTGCGGCTGCGGGGGCAGCAGCCTTTGCAAGAAATCCATGTGGTGGGAGGCCGGCTGCGCGTGGCGGATCTGGGCGCGGCGCAGGTGGCCGGGTCCGCCTTTGTCTTCATTGGCTGCTTCACGGCGGCGGGGCAGCAGGCGATTCGTGGCCAGCTGGATGCCGCGTTGGCGCCGGAATGATTGAAGAACGTTTTGGACCAAATTTTCTGAATTTTGGATTTCGGCCCAAAAAAACGTATTAGAATTTACGTCTTCTAGGGGAGTCGCCAAGTTGGTAAAGGCACCGGATTTTGATTCCGGCATGCGAGGGTTCGAGTCCTTCCTCCCCTGCCAGATAGACAAAAGCCCTGACAGTTCTGCTGTCAGGGCTTTTTTGTTTTCAGGCCGTGGCCTGCTGCGGGCTGGAGTTCACAGCTGAGCCCGAGCCCGCCCTGGCGGCATCCAGCGTGGCGCGTATGCCCTGGGCGTAGGGGGTCTTGGCGATGGGGCCCAGCAGGGCGTGCAGTGCCGAGTCGTCCATGATCAGCGGATCGGTCAGCAGGTAGTGCATCTCGGCCAGTTCGCGCATCAAGGGGCTGAACAGGCCGGCCAGGCGCAGCGCGGTCTTGCCCGCGATGCGCAGTTTCAACGGCCTGCCGCTCAGGCGTTCGATCTCCGAGACGATGTCGCGCTGCGTGATCACCCCCGCGCCAGCCAGGTGCCAGACCCTGCCGAATGCCTGCGGCGTGTCGATGAGGCGCGCCACGACGGGGCCCACATCAGGCACATAGACAAACTCGTGCGGACGGTCCAGCGGGCCGATCATGTCGGCCCGGCCGCCGTGGGCCGCCGCCTCGAAGGCGCCGTGCAGCAGGCTGTTGTGCACTCCGGGGCCGTAGAAGTCGGGCAGGCGCAGCACGGTGGCCTCGATGCGGCCCTGTGCATGGGCTTGCAGCAGCAGGTCCTCCTGGGCTTTGCGCATGCGGCCCTTGAAGGTATGGGGCTCGCGCGGATGGTCTTCCGCCACGGGAAGGGTGCGGGCCTTTCCGTAGGGATAGACGGTGCCGATCAGCACGATGCGGCGCACGCCTGCGGCAATGGCGCCTTCCAGCGTCTTGCGCATCAGTTCGGGATGCAATTGAAACTGCCAGTAGTTCACGCCTACCAGGTAGACCAGGGTGTCGACGCCGTGGGCGGCCGCCTCGATGGAGCCGGCGACATCCGGGTTCCAGGTGGCGATCTCGGCCAGGGGATCGGCGCCGAAGGTCTGGCGCAGGCTGGCTGCGTTGCGGCCGACCACGCGATAGGCGCGGCCCTGTTGTCTGAGCGCGGCGGCCAGGCTCTGGCCGATGGCGCCTGCGGCGCCGAAAAGTGCAATGGATGGCATGGTGCGTGTCCTGTGGTGACCACGCCAGTGTCCGCAACACGCTGCAAAAGGAAAATTGCCTAGAATCTTCTGGTGTCCATGCATAAATGAATGGATCAGTGATGTCGGAACCCCATTGGGAGTGGTATCGCAGCTTTTTGCAGGTGCTGGAGTCCGGGTCGCTGTCAGCGGCGGGCCGGGCCATGGGCTTGGCACAGCCAACCGTGGGCCGGCACATTGACGGGCTGGAGTCGGCGCTGGGCCTGCAACTGTTCACCCGTTCGTCCGATGGCTTCGCGCCCACCGAGGCGGCCTATGAATTGCAGCCCTATGCGGCCAGCATGGCCGCAACGGCTGCCGCGCTGCGCCGCGTGGCGGCCAGCCATGGCGCGGGCGTGCGCGGCACGGTGCGCCTGACGGCCAGCGAGGTCGTGGGCGTGGAGCTGCTGCCGCCCGTGCTGGCGCAATTGCGCGCGGCCCATCCTGAACTGCGCATCGAGCTGGTGCTGTCCAACGCGGTCGATGACCTGCTGCGCCGCGAGGCCGATGTGGCCGTGCGCATGTTCCGGCCGCAGCAGGAGGCGCTGGTGGCCCGCCATATCGGCGCCATCGAACTGGGGCTGCATGCCCATGAGAGCTATCTGGCCAGGCATGGCGTGCCGGCTTCGCTGCAGGAGCTGGCCGGGCATTCGCTGATCGGCTTTGACCATGAGAACGCCTTCATCCGCAGGTTTCAGCAGCAGTTTCCGATGTTCACGCGCGAGGCCATGGCGCTGAGCTCGGACAGCGACCTGGCGCAGCTGGGCGCCATCCGCGCTGGCTTTGGCATCGGCATCTGCCAGTCAGCGCTGGCGGCCAGGGACGCGGGCCTGGTACGGGTGCTGCCGCAGGCATTCTCATGGAAGCTCGATACCTGGGTGGCCATGCATGAGGACCTGCGCAAGAGCGAGCGCTGCGCCGTGGTCTTCAAGGCGGTCGCGCAGGCGCTGACGGCCTATGCCAGCAGCGGCGCCTGACGACCCGGACGCCTGTGTTTCATTGGGCGTGCAGCAGGCAGCAGCGCGCGAGATGGCGCAGCATGGATTTCCTGCGCTGGGATGCAACAAACGCCTGGCAGTTGTGGGCGATGTAGCCCGCCATGACCCCGGTCAGGCCGGCGATGGCCCACAGCGGGATGGGCACCAGGGAGTCCAGCAGCACGGCGCAGCCGGCCAGCAGCAGCAGGCACGGAAGCAGCCGCAGCAAGGCAGCTTGCAGGGGTTGTTGCCTGCGCAGGAGGGCGAGGACCTGGATGGCAGTGCGTCTGCGGAATCTGCCGGCTTGCTTGCGAAGAACGTTCACGGCTCGTGTTGGGCGTTGATGTGCGTCAAAAAATTGTGTGCAAATGTATCACCTCAATGCGCGAACATCAAATGCGCCGGTTCCATGAGAAATGAAAAGGGCCCGCGCATGGCGGGCCCTGGAAAACTGCCGTGTTGCGCCTGCGTTCACCGCATCTCGAACTCGATGGCGATCAGTACGAAGGCCGCCATCCACAGCGTCTCCACCACCAGCAGTGCAAAAGGCCGCCAGCCGGCCTGGGCCAGTTGCTGGAACGAGGTCTTCAGGCCCAGGGCCGCAATGGCCAGCACCAGGCAGTTGCGCGACAGGTCGCTCAACTGGTGCTGCAGGCCCGGCGGCACCCAGCCCAGCGAGTTGATGGCCACCAGCGCGACGAACACCCACAGGAACCAGGGCACCAGGCCCGGCTTCTTGCCGTGGTGCTGCTCGGCCGCAGCCTCGCGCTGGCGCTTGAACAGGGCCGAGACCATGACCACCACCACGGCCAGCATGGACACGCGGAACAGCTTGACGATGGTGGCGTAGTCCCCCGTGGCCTGGTCGATGGTGTAGCCCGCGCCCACCACCTGGGCCACATCGTGGATGGTGCCGCCGATGAACAGGCCCGCCAGCTCGGGCGGCAGATGCAGGGCGCGCGCCACCAGCGGGTACAGCACCATGGCGGCCGTGGACAGCACGGTGACCGTGACCACCACGGTCAGCGTGAAGCGGTCGCTGTCCTTGTCACGCGGCAGCACCGAGGAGATGGCCAGCGCCGCCGAGGCGCCGCAGATGGCCACCGCGCCGCCCGACAGCACGCCCTGCGGCCGCGTCAGGCCCAGGCGCCGGCCCAGCAGCGTGCCGCACAGCAGCGTGGTGACCACGGCGGCGATAACGATCAGCGCCGTGGTCCAGCCCAGGCCCGCGATCTGCGTGGCCGTGATGCGCGCACCCAGCAGCCCCACGCCCAGGCGCAGCACGCCGCGTGCGCAGAACTCGATGCCCGGCTTGGCGCGCGCGTCCTGGCTCAGGAAGTGAAAGGCCACGCCGAAGAACAGCGCGAACAGCAGTTGCGGCCCGCCGTGCAGCGTGGAGACGAAGGTGGCTGCCAGCGCAATCACGCCCGACAGGCCTGTGCCGGGCAGGAGCTTCAGCCATTGCAGCATGCGCGGCACGGGCGGCTGTGCTGCCAACGGGGCTTGAACCTGGCTCATGGCTGCTCCTTGCCGCCCGCCGCATCGGCCAGCACGGCCAGCGCGCAGGACGCGATGCGGCTGGCCACCGAGTCCGAACGGCTGGTCAGCACGATGGGCACGCGCATGCCCAGCACCAGGCCCGCGCACTCGGCATCGGCCATGTAGACCAGCTGCTTGTAGATCATGTTGCCGGCCTCCAGGCTGGGCACCAGCAGCACGTCGGGCTGGCCTGCCACATCGGAGACGATGCCCTTGTGATGCGCCGAGCGCAGCGAGATGGCGTTGTCGTAGGCCAGCGGCCCGTCGAGGATGGCGCCGCTGATCTGCCCCCGGTCGGCCATCTTGCACAGCGCGGCCGCGTCGATGGTGCCGGGAATGGCGGGGTTGACCGTCTCCACCGCCGAGAGCACGGCCACGCGGGGCCGCGCAATGCCGATGGCACGGGCCAGGTCGATGGCGTTCTGCGCAATGTCGCGCTTGTCCATCAGCGTGGGGAAGATGTTGACCACGCAATCGGTCATCAGCAGCGGGCGCTCGAAGCCCGGCAGGTCCATCACGAACACATGGCTGGCGCGGCGGCTGCCGCGCAGGCCGGCCTCGCGCGCCACGGCAGCGCCCAGCAACTCGTCGCTGTGCAGGCTGCCCTTCATCAGCGCGCGGGCCTGGCCGCTGCCGCACAGCGCCGCCGCCTGGGCCGCCGCCGCGCGCGGATCGTCGGCTGTGGAGTGGATGCAGGCGCCCGCCAGATCCAGCCCGGCTGCCTGGGCCGCCGCCCGGATGCGTGTCTCGGGGCCCACCAGCAGCGGCGTGATCAGGCCCGCCTGCGCGGCCTGCATGGCGGCCTGCAGCGAGCCCGCATCACAGGGATAGGCCACGGCCACCGGAATGGGGCCTTGCGCCTTGGCTTGGTCGAGCAAGTGCTGGAGATGGGGGCGGTGCGTGGCGGGCGCATCATCGGCGGCCACGGCGAGTGAAAGTGGGGGGACCATGAAAGCTCCTGCGGGAAAGTACAGGGCCCGGCGCGAGCAACGCAGGGAATCTGGGAATCGGCTTTCGAGGGCCTTGCGCTTCACCCAGGCGCATGAAACCGGCGCGGCCCATCCCAGGGACACCGAGGAAGGGCCGCCCCGCACCGAGGGTGTCGTCCCCCTCCCCCGCGCAGCGGGTAGAGAGGGGGAAGGCGCGCAGCGCCTCAGGGGGTGTCAGACAGCTTCAGACGAAATCTTTGTACTTTTCGAGGAAGCGCACGGGCTTGGCCAGCGCATCGCGGCGGAACGGGTCGCCCAGTTCGCGCGTGCACATCACCTCGATCACGCAGGTCTTGCCGTGGTTCATCTGCAGGTCGATGGCCTTTTGCAGCGCCGGGCCCACGTCCTCGATCTGGTCGACCACGATGCTCTCGGCGCCCATGGCGCTGGCAATCGCCGCGAAGCTTTCGCTTTCCAGCTCGCCGGCCACGAAGCGGCGGTTGTAGAAGTCCACCTGGTTCTTCTTTTCCGCGCCCCACTGGCGGTTGTGGAAGACCACGGCCGTGACGGGAATGTCATGGCGCACGGCGGTCATGATCTCCACCATGCTCATGCCCCAGGCGCCGTCGCCGGCGTAGGCGATGGCCGGCCGGTCGGGCGCCGCGCACTTGGCTCCGATGATGGTGGGCAGGGCATAGCCGCAGTTGCCGAAGCTCATGGGCGCGAAGAAGCTGCGCGGCTCGTCGAAGCGCAGGTAGCTGTTGGCCACGGAGTTGATGTTGCCGATGTCGGTGGAGACCATCACGCGCGGCGGCATGGCCTTTTCCAGCTCGCGCAGCACCTGGCGCGGGTGCAGGTACTGGCCGCCCGTGGGCGTGCGCTCGCCCTTGGCCTCTTCGATCATGTCCAGGCTGTAGGGGTCGCGCTCATGCGTCCACTCGTCCAGCTCCTTCTCCCAGGCCGCCTTCTCGGTGGCGATGGTGTCGGCGCGCGCGGCCTTGGTGGCGTCGCAGGCCAGGGTCTGGCCCTGCAGGCGGCGGCCCAGCTCGCGTGCCACGGCCTTGGCGTCGCCGTGGATGCCGACCGAGATCTTCTTGACCAGGCCCAGGTTGGTGTGGTCGGCCTCGACCTGGATGATCTTGGCGTTCTTGGGCCAGTAGTCCATGCCGTGCTGGGGCAGGGTGCCGAAGGGGCCCATGCGCGAGCCCAGCGCGATCACCACGTCGGCCTGGGCGATGAGCTTCATCGCGGCCTTGGAGCCCTGGTAGCCGAGCGGGCCGGCCCACAGCGGGTGCTTGGCGGGGAAGGCGTCATTGCGCAGATAGCCCGTGACCACGGGTGCGCCCAGGCGCTCGGCCAGCTGCCTGCATTCCTCGACCGCATCGCCCATGACCACGCCGCCGCCGGCCAGGATCACGGGGAACTTGGCCGTGGCCAGCAGTTCCGTGGCGGCCTGCAGGCTGTTTTCGCCGCCCGAGCCGCGCTCCACGCGCATGGGCTTGGGGATTTCGCACTGCACTTCGCCGTAGAAATAGTCGCGCGGAATGTTCAGCTGTGTGGGGCCCATCTCGGAGATGGCGCGGTCAAAGCAGCGGGCCGTGAACTCGGCCATGCGCTTGGGGTTGCAGACATGGCCCTGGTACTTGGTGAACTCCTGGAACATGGGCAGCTGGTTGGCTTCCTGGAAGCCCCCCAGGCCCATGCCCATGGTGCCGGTCTCGGGCGTGATCATGACCACGGGGCTGTGGGCCCAGTAGGCGGCGGCGATGGCGGTCACGCAGTTGCTGATGCCGGGGCCGTTCTGGCCGATCACCACGCCGTGGCGGCCCGAGACGCGCGCATAGCCGTCGGCCATGTGGGCCGCGCCCTGCTCGTGCACCACGGGGATCAGGCGGATGCCGGCGGGCGCGAAGATGTCCATGGCATCCATGAAGGCCGAGCCCATGATGCCGAACATCTCCGTGACGCCGTTGGCAACGCAGGTCTCCACAAAGGCTTCGGAAGGGGTCATCTTCTGGACGCCTTCGACCACCGTACGATTGTTGGCTGCAGTCATGTTGTCTCCTTGAAAATGGAACTTAATGTTCCGAAAAAAGAAATTACGGCGCAAGTCTAGGACTGACTTCGCCTGGATGTCAAACAAATTTCTTTTTTCGGAACAAATTGACTCGAAAAATTGAAAAACATATGATGACCAACACCATGAACACCCGTGACCCCATCCCTGCCCGTATCGATGGCGACACGCCCAACCTGCGGCTGTTCGCCCTGCTGGAGGCCATTGCCCAGAAGAACGAGCCCTTCACGCTGCAGACCATGGTCGAGGAGACAGGCCTGCCCAAGCCCACCATGCACCGCATGCTCCAGCAGCTCGAAGGCGCGGGCATCCTGCAGCGCGAGGGCAATGGCCGGCACTACGGCACAGGCCGGCGCCTGATGCGGCTGGCCGAGAGCGTGCTGCTCAACAACACCACGCATGGCGCGCGCCACGCGGTGCTGGCCCAGCTGGTGCGCGACATCGGCGAGAGCTGCAACATCACCGCCTTCTCGGGCAGCGAGGTGCTCTACCTGGACCGCGTGGAAACGCCCGCGCCGCTGCGCTTTTATCTGCACCCGGGCTCGCGCGTGCCGGCCCATTGCTCGGCCACGGGCAAGCTGTTCCTGAGCCAGATGGCGCCCGCGCAGCGCAGGCGGCTGCTGTCGGCCGTGCCGCTGGAAGGCTTCACGGCCAACACGCTGACGGCCTTCGACGCGCTGGACGCCGAACTGGACCAGGTGCGCGCCCAGGGCCATGCCTTCGACAACGAGGAGTTCCTGCCCGGCCTGCTGTGCCTGGGCGTGCTCGTGCCCTCCATCCAGGGCGGCCCCTCGAACATGGGGCTGGCCGTGCAGGCGCCCATCATGCGTTTCACGCGCGAGCGGGCGCTGTCCTTTCTTCCCCAACTGCGCGCGGCGGCCGAGGCGATTGCGCGCATCAACGACGAAGTCCCCCCGGGAGCCCCTGACGATGACTGAGCTGACCCTGATGCATCCCACGCGCACACTTGGCGTGCGCGAGACCTTCGGCCTGGACACCGACATGCAGGTGCCGGCCTTTGCCGAACGCAGCGAGCATGTGCCTGCCGTGGACCCGGCCTACCGCTTCAACCCGCAGGCCACGCTGGCCATCCTGGCCGGCTTTGCGCACAACCGGCGCGTGGTCATCCAGGGGCTGCACGGCACGGGCAAGTCCACCCACATCGAGCAGGTGGCGGCGCGGCTGAACTGGCCCTGCGTGCGCGTCAACCTCGACGGCCACATCAGCCGGCTGGACCTGGTGGGCAAGGACGCCATCGTGCTGCAGGAGGGCCGCCAGGTCACGCAGTTCCAGGAAGGCATCCTGCCCTGGGCACTGCAGCGGCCCGTGGCCCTGGTCTTCGATGAATACGACGCGGGCCGGCCCGATGTGATGTTCGTCATCCAGCGCGTGCTCGAACGCGAGGGCAGCTTCACCCTGCTGGACCAAAAGCGCGTGCTCCAGCCGCATGCGCAGTTCCGCCTCTTCGCCACCATGAACACCCTGGGCCAGGGCAACCTCAGCGGCCTGTACCACGGCACGCAGATGCTCAACCACGCCCAGCTCGACCGCTGGAACCTGGTCACCAGCCTGGACTACCTGGCACCGGCCGAGGAGGCCGCCATCGTGCTGGCGCGCGTGCCGCAGTTGGCCACGCCGCAGGGGCGCGAGCAGGTGGCCGCCATGGTGGCGCTGGCCGCGCTCACGCGCAAGGGATTTGCGGTGGGCGACCTGTCGCTGCTGATGTCGCCGCGCACCGTCATCACCTGGGCCGAGAACGCGCAGATCTTCCACGACCTGCGGCTGGCCTTCGAGCTGTCCTTCCTCAACAAGTGCGAGCCGGCCGAGCGGGCCATCGTGGCCGAGTACTTCCAGCGCTGCTTCGGCCAGGAACTGGCGCTGCGCGACGAGCCCGCCCATGCCTGCTGAGGCATCCCCCTCGCTGGCGCGCATGGAGGCCTGGGGCGGCGCGCTGCTGCGCGCCATGGCGGGCGACGCCTCGCTGCAATGGAGCGGGCAGACGCTGTACCGGGGCACGGCGCCCGTGGTGCTGGCAGCGGCCCACCAATCCGACGTGCCCGCTCAACTGGCCGACCAGCGCGGCCTGCTCGACGGCGCCAGTTTGCGCCTGCGGCTGAGCGATGCCGGCCTGCACGCGCGCCACCTGCCCGGAGACCCGGTGGAGCGGCTGGTGTTCGAACTGCTGGAGCAGTTGCGCGTGGAAAGCCTGGCGCCCGAGGAATGGCCCGGCGCACGCGCCAACCTGCATGCGCGCTTTGTGCACTGGAGCCAGGCCTTTGCCGATTCGGGCCTGACCGAAAGCAGCCTGGGCATCCTGCTGTTCACCGTGGCGCTGACCGCCTGGAGCCGCCTGAGCGGCCATGAGCCGCCCGATGCCCTGGCCGACCTGGCCGAGGCCACGCGCGCCGGCCTGTCGGCGCAACTGGGCGCGCAGTGGGCCCTGCTGCGCCGCCACCGGCAGGACCAGCAGGCCTTCATTGCGCCGGCCCTGGCCATCAGCCGCTGGGTGGGGCAGGCCGTGCGGTCAGCCCAGGAAGAGGCGCCGCGCGGCGCTGGCGGGCCGCGCCGGCGGGGCAGCTTCGCGCTGCCGCTGCACTTTGAATCGCAAAGCCTGGATGCGCCGCCCGTGGCGCTCAGCGGCGACAGCCGCGCCTGGGCCGGCTCGGCCCACAGCTACCGCGTGTTCACGCGCGCCTACGACCGCGAGGCGCAGGCGGCCGAGCTGATCCGCGCAGCGCAACTGGCCGAGTTCCGCGGGCAGATGGATGAGGAGCTGGCGCGCAGCGGCTTGCACGCGGGCCGGCTGGCCCGCCACCTGCAGCAGCGCCTGGCCGTGCCGCGCCACGACGGCTGGCAGTTCGGCCTGGAGGATGGCCACCTGGATGCAAGCCGGCTGGCGCAACTGGTCAGCGATCCGCAGCAGCGCGCCATCTTCAGGAACGAGCTGCCGCGCCCCGTCAGCGATGCGGCCGTGGCCCTCCTGCTGGACTGCTCGGGCTCGATGAAGGCGCATGCGCGCCCGCTGTCCCTGCTGGTGGACCTGCTGGGCCGCGCGCTGTCCATGGCCGGCGTGCCGGTGGACGTGCTGGGCTTTTCCACCCAGGCCTGGAACGGCGGCCGCGCCCGCCGCGACTGGCAGCGCGCGGGCCAGCCCCACATCCCGGGGCGGCTCAACGAGCGGCTGCACATCGTCTTCAAGGATGCCGCCAAACCCTGGCGCCACGCCCGCCACGGCATTGCCGCGCTGCGCAGGCCCGACCTCTTTCGCGAGGGCGTGGATGGCGAGGCCGTGGAATGGGCCTGCGAGCGGCTGCTGGCGCGGCCCGCGCAGCGCCGCATCCTGCTCGTCATCTCGGACGGCTGCCCCATGGACACGGCCACGCACCAGGCCAACGACGAGCACTACCTGGATCAGCACCTGCGCCAGGTCATCGCCCGGCACGAGCGCGCGGGCGACGTGCAGATCCGCGCGCTGGGCGTGGGGCTGGACCTGGGCGTGTTCTACCGGCGCAGGCTGGCGGTGGACCTGCGCGAGCAGATCGATGAAGCCCTGCTGATGGACGTGGCGGAGTTGATCTGCCGGCCGTGATGCCGGCCCTGGTGCCGGCCCTGGTGCCCTCCGTGATGTCCTCCACGATAGCGACTTCGCTCAGCGCGCGCATACCGTTGGGGTGGGGCTGCAGATCTAGCGGACCTGCGCGACAAAGTCGCTCACCAACCGCGCAAACTCCACGGGCATTTCCACGGCACTCAAATGCGCGGCGGGCAGCGACACCAGCTGCGCGCCCGGAATCTGCGCCTGCATGTCCTCGGACAGGGCAGGCGGCGTGGCCTCATCGCGACTGCCCGCAATGAGCAGCGCGGGGCAGGCGATACGCCGATTGCTCTCGCGAAAATCGATGCCGCCCACGGCCGCACAGGCGGCCGCATAGGGCTTGGCCGCCAAAGCCTCCAGTCCTGCGCGCAAGGTGGCCACGCGGGCCGCCTGCCCGGTGCGGAATTCGGGGGTGAACCAGCGCTGCATGGCGCCGTCGGCAATCACCGCCACGCCCTGGTCGTGCACGGTGGCAATGCGCGCCTGCCAGCCCGCGCGCGCGGCCTCGTCGTAGTAGCTGGCCGAATTGGCGATGGTGATGCTGCGCACCAGCGCCGGATGGCGCACGGCCAGGGCCTGGGCCGTCATGCCGCCCATGGACAGGCCCACGAAGTGCACCGGCCCCTGGCCCAGCGCCTCGATCACGCCGGCTGCGTCGTCTGCCAGGTCGTTCATGTCGAAAGCCTCGCCGATGGCGGGCGAGCGGCCGTGGCCCCGGTGGTCGTAGCGCACCACGGTGAAGCGGTCTTCCAGCGCCTGGGCAACGCCGTCCCACATCTGGAGGTCACAACCGAGCGCGTGGCTCAGAACGAGGGCCGGGCCTTGGCCCTGCTGCACAACATGGAGTTTCGACATGGCGGTCACTGCTTGGGGAAAAGGCGATTATGGGATGGCCCATGCGGGCGGGCGGCTACGGATACCACGCATATCCGGCATCTCAGCCCCATAATCCCCAGCCATGCACGCCCTGCGCAACTCCGTCTCGTTGGCCCGCCTGGTCATGGCGTGGTTCGCGTTGACGCTGGGCCTGGCCATTGCATCGCCCCTGGTGCACCCGCAGGCCATGGAGCTGGTCTGCACGGCTGGCGGCAGCGTCAAGCTGGTCGTGGTCAACGGTGAAGAAGGGCAGGCGGTGTCTGCCCAGCATTCGCTGGACTGCCCGCTGTGCCTGGCGGTGACGCCGCCGCCCGCGCATGTCTCCCCCTCCTGGGCACAACCGCAGCCGCTGGGCCGCGCGCTGCAGCCCATCGTCTCTGCCCGCATTGCCTCCCTGGTCGGCGCGCCGCTGCCGCCGCGCGGGCCTCCCTTGCTGCTGCTGATCGCCTGAGCCCTCGGCTGCTGTGCAGCGCTGTCCCGCGCTGTCTGGCCGCTGGCCTGTCTCAGAACATTGCCGCACCGGCTGGGCGCAGCCTTGGCGGTGCGGCTTCGCCAAGATTCCACGCAGGGAAGCCATGTTCCGTTCCGATTGCCATGCGGCGCCGCAGCGCGCCGCCGATTTTTCTTCGACCCTCCCATCCGTTGCTCCCGTTGCCCTGTCTCGCCGCGCCTGCCTTGGCGGCGGCCTGGCCGCACTGGCGCTGCTGGCCGGCTGCAAGCCCGCCACCGTGCCGTTCAAGGGCATCGACCTGACCGGCGCGCAGTACGGCCGGGACTTCCGCCTGCGCGATGCCGATGGGCGCGAGCGCACGCTGGCCGACTTCAAGGGCCAGGCCCTGATGGTCTTTTTCGGCTTCACCCAATGCCCCGATGTCTGCCCCACGGCGCTGACGCGCGCGCTGGAAATACGCGAGCTTCTGGGCGCCGATGGTGCCCGCCTGGCCGTGGCCTTCATCACCATCGATCCCGAGCGCGATACGGCCCAGGTGCTCAAGGCCTATGTGGGCGCCTTCGACCCCGGCTTTGTCGCGCTGCGCGGTGACGAGGCGCAGACGGCCGAGGTTGCCAGGGAATTCAAGGTCTTCTACAAGAAGGTGCCCACGGGTGCGTCCTACACCATGGACCACTCGGCCATCACCTATGTCTTCGATCCCGAGGGCCGGCTGCGCGTGGCGTTCCGCCATGAGCAGGACGCGCAGGACTGCGCGGCCGATCTGCGGCAGATCCTGGGGGCTGCATGAAGAGCTTTGCACTTTCTCTGGCCGGCGCCGCAGGCCTTTGCGCGGCATCCTCCGCCCTGGCCCAGGCAGAACCTGTTCTTGCGGATGTGGAGGTGCGCGCCCGCGGCGCCGCCGCCACGCCCGAGGCCCGCGCCGCCCAGGCCGTGCAGGCTGCGCGCGATGAGCTGTCGCAGCGCGCAGGCGGCACGGCCGTCATCGATGCAGCCAGCTACGCGGCCGGGCGTGCCAGCACCGCCGCCGATGCACTGGCCTACGCGCCGGGCGTGCTCGCACAGACGCGCCACGGCCCGGAGACGCGGCTGTCCATCCGGGGCTCGGGCGTGCAGCGCGGCTATCTGATGCGCGGCATACAGCTGTACCAGGACGGCATACCGCTGAACCAGGCCGATGGCGCGGCGGACTTCCAGTCCATCGACCCCATGGCGGCCCAGCATGTCGAGGTCTGGCGTGGCGCCAATGCGCTGGAGTACGGCGCCAGCAGCCTGGGCGGCGCGATCAACTTTGTCTCGCCGACCGGCCTGACGGCGCCTGCCGCATCGCTGCGGCTGCAGGCCGGATCGTTCGGCCAGCGGCAGGCACAGGCCCAGCTGGCGGGCCGTGGCGAGCGGGTGGATGGCCTTCTGAACTTCAGCCGCAGCGAGCAGGACGGCTGGCGCGAACAGTCGGCCTGGCGCACGCAGCGCCTGTCCGGCAATGTGGGCCTGCAGCTCACCGATACGCTGGAGCTGCGCGCCTTCCTGTCCCATGTGGATGCCGACATGCAGATGCCCGGCAGCCTCACGCGCGCGGCCATGCTGGCCAATCCGCGCCAGGCCGCGCACGGCTATGTGGCGCAGGACGCCGGCAACAACTACCGCCAGACGCGCGGCGCCCTGCGCATGGACTGGCAGCCGCGCGAAGGCCTGCGCTGGACCACTTCGCTGTTCGCGGCGCAGCGCGACCGCTTCCACCCCATGACCATGGGCATCGTCCAGCAGGACATGCGCGACACGGGCCTGGACTCGCGCCTGGTGGCCGAGCTGGGGCAGGGCGGCGGCCTCACGCGCAGGCTGGTGCTGGGCTTTTCCAGCGCGCAGCTCGATGGCGATGAATGGCGCTACACCAATGCGGGCGGCGCGGCCGGCACGTCCACGGGGCGCACGCGCGTGAAGGCGCAGCAGGACGTGGTCTATGGCGAATACAGCCATGGCCTGAGCACCCGCTGGACGCTGCAGGCCGGCCTGCAGTTCGTGCGCGCCCAGCGCCGCCAGGACAATCTGTTGGCGCCCGCCTCCAGCTACGACGTGGATTTCAGCCACACCTCGCCCAAGCTGGGCCTGCTGTTCGCGGCCACGCCCACGTCGCAGTGGTACGCGAACATCAGCGGCAGCTTCGAGGCTCCGCCCATTGGCGAGCTGGTCTACCAGCCTTCGCTGCCGCTGGGGCGCGCGCAAAGCGCAACCACGGTGGAGGCCGGCTGGCGCGGCCACGGCGAGGCCCTGGCCTGGGACGCCGCCATCTACCACTCGCGCGTGCGCCGCGAACTGCTGGCGCTGACCGACGCCAGCGGCGCGGCCCTGGGCACCACCAATGCCGACCGCACCATCCACCAGGGGCTGGAGCTGTCCATGCAGGCACGGCTTGCGCCGCGCTGGTCGCTGCGCACCCAGTACCTCTACAGCGACCTGCGCTTTGACAACGACGCCGTCTACGGCCGCCGCCGCCTGGCCGGCATTCCACCGCACCTGCTGCGGGCCGAGCTGCAGTGGAAGGCCACGCAGCAGGTCACGGTCGCGCCCGGCCTGGAGTGGCTGCCCTCGCGCACCTGGGTGGACCATGCCAACACCGTGGCCTCCGATGGCTATGCGCTGCTCAACCTGCGCTTGAGCGGGACACTGGGCGATGGCTGGAGCTGGTTCGTCGAAGGCCGCAACCTGACCGACCGGCGCTATGCCGCGACTACGGCCGTACAGGCCAATGTGCGCGGCGTGGACGGTGCCTATTACTTTCCCGGAGATGGCCGGGCCGTGTACGCGGGCCTGAGCTGGCGCATGCCCTGAGGGGGGCCGGGCGCAGCGCCGAAAGGCGCCGCTGCCATGGCGTGCGACCTGGCATGGAGTGCTCTTGCCTTGTGCTAAAAATGGGCCGGTCCATCCACCCCGATGCCCATCCAGCAAGTAGGAAAGGGACACCCGGCGCCATGAAGAGGCTTCTTTCCGACAAGGTGCTCCTGCGCCTGGTGCTCGGCAACCTGCTGGTGGCCGGCCTGCTGGGCCTGGCCACCTGGTTGAGCCTGCGTGCCAACCACCAGGCCGACCTGGACCTGGGCGTGGCCGTCACCCGGAACCAGGCCCGCAGCCTGAGCCTGGAGCTGAACGCCGAGATGCGGCTGGTGGACAACGCCCTGGCCACCGTCGCGGGCCGCTACCGCAGCCGGAGTCTGGAAGGCGCGGACGTGGCGGCGCTGGCCCTCTATGAAATCCTGCAGGAGCAGCGCGCCCTCGTTCCCTTCGTCACGGCGCTGCGCGTCACCGACGCCAATGGCCAGGTCCTGCAGAGTGCGAACGAGGAGGAGCCGGCATTTTCCGTGGCCGAGCGAGGCTACTTCGACCGGGCGCGCAACACCGACCGCATGGTGGTCTCCGACCCGCTGGTCAGCCACTCCTTCAAGAAATGGGCCATCGTGCTGGCGCGGCGGCTGCAATCCGGCGACGGGGATTTCCAGGGCATCGTCTACGCGGTCGTCGCGGCCGAGCATTTCCAGTCGCTGTTCCGCCGCCAGGCCTTCGGGCCCGACAGCGCCATTGCGCTGCGTTCGGACAAGGATCTGCTGGTGGCCCGCTACGCGGCAGGCGATCCCCAGCCCATGGCCGGCATCGGCGGCTCGGAAGTCTCGGGCGAGTACCACCGGGCCCTGGCCGATGACCGGGAGCTTGGCTGGTACATCACGCCCACGCTGCTCGATGGCGTGGAGCGCATCACGGCCTACCAGCGCCTGGCCGGCTACCCGCTGACCGTCTTCACCGGCCTGGGCACGGAAAGCTACCTGGCGGGGTGGCGTGCATCGGCCTGGCGTGCCTGGGCGCTCACGGGCCTGAGCATCGCGCTGATCGCGCTGGGCTCGGTCAGCCTCTATCTGCTACAGCAGCGCGAACGCGTGGCGCGCATCCGGCTCGCCGAGCTGCTGCGCCAGCAGGAACTGTTCATGGACAACGACCTCATCGGCATCGCCCGCCTGCGTGAGCGCCGGCTGCTGTGGACCAACCAGGCCCTGCAGCGCATGCTCAAGCGCCCGGCCGGCGAGCTGCTGGACCACTCGGCGCGCATCCTCTACCCGGACGAGGAGACCTACGAACGCTCCGGCGAACTGGCCTACGGCGCACTGCGCTCCAGCGGCAAATGCCACGCCCAGATGCAGCTGCAGACCAGCGATGGCAGCCTGCTCTGGGTCGATGTCAGCGGCGCGGGCCTGGCCGATGGCGAATCGATATGGGTCTTCGTGGACATCGACGCCCTCAAGCGCGGCGAGCAGGCGGCCCAGCACCAGGCATTGCACGACGTGCTGACCGGCCTGGCCAACCGCCGCGCGCTGCAGGCGCGGCTGCAGCGCGCGCTGGCCCAGGCCAGCGGCCCCGGCCAGCTGGCCGTCTGCTTCATGGACCTGGACGGCTTCAAGCAAGTCAACGACACCGAAGGCCACGACGCCGGCGATGAAGTGCTGCGCATCATCGCCCGCCGCCTCACCACCCAGGCCCGCGAAACCGACTGCGTCGCCCGCCTGGGCGGAGACGAGTTCGTGCTGCTGCTGGACGAACTGGCCTCGGCCGACGACGCCCGGCAGATCATGCAGCGCTGCCTGGCCGCCATCCGCCAGCCCATCCGCCTGCACAGCGGTGCCACCGTGCAGGTCGGCGCCAGCATGGGCATCGCCCTCAATGCCTCCCGGGAAGATGCCACCCAGCTCCTGCAGCGCGCCGACGAGGCCATGTACGCGGCCAAGCGTGCGGGCAAGGGGCGGATTGTGGTGGCGGGCGGGTAGGGATTTTGGGGCTATGCCGCCGTTGTGATCGGGGCAGTTGCCGGGGCAGGTGGGGCCGTGGGCTCAACAAGGCAAGACCTCGAATGCCGAACCAAAAGTCACCGCCGGGCCGGTCACCAAAGGCCGGGCGGCAGACCCGGCCTTTTCTTTCCTTGCATTCGCTTTTCAGCGCTCGGCCTCTTCAATCCATATCCGGATCCTCGTCGCAACCCGAGCCATTGACGGAGCACATGGAGCCTATCTTGATTTTCCGCATGGGCTGCTTGGCCAGCCTTTCACAGCGCGACATTTGCTCGGCATACATATCGTCCATGTGCGTTCCGTCAATCATGATCACCCCATTGCGAATGATGGGCTTTGCCTGACCATCGGCAAGGGTGAAGGCCATTTTCCTGAGAAGAAAACCGGCATGGTGGCAAGGGCCCAGGGCCATGGCAATCCTGGTCATTTCAGGATCAGGAACCCGATTTTTGGCCTGCGTCAGGCTGTCCATCTTTTCCATGAAAGCCCCGTCGTTCTGCGCGATCTGCCCCACCAGCTTGGTCATGCCCGCCTGATTGCGCTTTTTCACAAGATCCGCGATCTGGTCCTCCAGGCGTCTTGCCGCAGCGGCATCACCGAATGCGGCCAGAGAGGCAGATAGTGCATCGTTCTCGGCCGCCGATACTCCGTTCGGCACACACAGTACAGCGCTCGCAGCCAGCAAGGCGGCCATGATCCGGCGAGTCCGGATTGCGCCTTGCGGCCGCAGGCGTCCTCCCAATGCAATGGTGTTCATGTTCTTTGAAGATGGATTGAAATGAAAAATCTCCATTGCGCAGACGCAGTGGAGAAGAAGGGCCTGGGCGGGAATGGCCAAGCCGCCGAACTCTATCTCAATATGCGAATGGATATCCAGGCATCAGCCAGTCAATTGCTTTGTCGCACCACCAGCTCATAACCCAGATCCAGGCTTGGCGATTCCCCGGCCTCTGCGCGCATCCATTGCAGCAGCATGCGCGCACCTTCGGTGCCCACGCGGCCAAGCGTGCGGGCAAGGGGCGGATTGTGGTGGCGGGTGGGTAGGGCTATGGAGGCCGTGCCGCTGCTGTGATCGGGGCAGTTACCGGGCCAAGGTGGGCCTTGGGCTCAACAAGGCAAGACCTCGAATGCCGAACCAAAAGACGACGCAAGGCCGTTGATGGCCCGTGTGCACAGGCGTGCCCGGTTGAGTGCGATGTCGCACAGCAGTGCGATGGCAAAGGCCAGATAGGCCATGTAGGCCAGGCCGATGTAACTGCCAAACACAATGGTGTGCAGCCAGTCCTGTGCGAACAGATACAGCATGGCAGTCACCGCCGAGGCGGTCACCAGCACGATGGCGGGCAGTGCCAGCTGCAGCCCCGCCCGCCTGCGTCGCGCCGTCACGCCGGTCAGGGCCAGAAACACCAGCGCATTGGACGCAGTGAAGATCCTGAACTCCCGCAGCAGGCTGGCCGTGGTCTGGTGGTAGGCCGACTCGATGAATTCCACCAGCCGGGCGCGCATCTGGATCAGCGATGCCAGCTGGGTGGCTTGGCGCTGCTGCGTGTAGACGGCCTTGCGCTTGCGGCATTCGCAGTCAGCACGGCGCATGTCGGTCATGACCGAGGCCACCTTGTCGGGAATGCCTGCCTCGATCTCGCGCCGCACTGCGGCGATCTCGCTATCTGTCCTGCCAAGCGCTTTCTGGGCCAGGCCCGCCATGCGCGAGCCTGAAAGCGTATCCAGCTGGGTGCCCAGCCTGCGCTCGATCTCGATGCGGATGATCTCCTTGCCCAGGCTCTCGACCAGCAATGGCGAGGAAAACGACAGGGCGAAGGCTGCGCCGAACACAAGCGTGCCCAGGATGCCGAAGCAAAGAATGAGGGTTCGCATGCGCAAGCGGTGCCGTGGCCTGTCAACCCTTGCGCGGCGCCATGCCCAGCGTGGCCAGCAGCCCCGCGCAGGCGTCTTCCACCAGGTCCAGCACGTCCTCGAAACCCCGGTCGCCGCCGTAGTAGGGGTCGGGCACTTCGCGCGCGGAGTGCTCGGTGCAGAAGTCCGTCAGCCGCTGTACGCGGTGCCATTCGGACTCGGGGCAGATTCTGCGCGCTGCAGATTCGTTGGCGCCATCCATCACCAGCACCTGGTCGAATGCCGTGAAGTCCTCGGCCCGCAGCTGCCGCGCGCGCTGCTGCGAAAGGTCATAGCCGCGCCGCGCGGCATGGGCCTGGGAGCGGCGGTCGGGGGCCTCGCCCACGTGGTAGCCGTGCGTGCCTGCGGAGTCCACTTCGATGCGGCCCGCCAGGCCCGCGTCGGCCACCATTTTCTCGAGCACGCCATGGGCCGTGGGGCTGCGGCAGATGTTCCCTGTGCAGACCATGAGGATTCTTTTCCTCTTTGTGGCTGGCCTGCTGCCAGCTGACTGTTCCCGAATCTGTTCCATAAACCTCCCTGTGGGTAACGGGCTTCACGACATCTCGATGGCCTGCGATGCCCAGGCGCTCGCCGGCATTTTCCACGCCCCGCACCTGATCTGCCGGGCCGCTTATGCTGCGCCCATGGTGGAACTGCTTTGTTTCTGGATGGCCCGGGTGGGCGCGGCCCTGCTGGAGTTGCGGTTGCTGCGCAGCAGCGACGGCGGCTTCAGGGTGATGGTCATCACGGCGGCCATCGTGGTCATCGTGTGCCTGGCGTTGCTGTCCTTGTACGCCTGAGCCCGCAGGTCGGGCACGGGCAGGCGCCCTGTCGGGCGGATTTCATGGTGCCGCGCCGCCGGCATGGGACGTGGCTGAACTCAATGCAGCGCCATCTTGCACGCCAGTGAGGATTCTTCGATCACGGCGGAATCGATGCATCAATCATGTGCGGCCCGGTGATCTTCTGCGACGGGATCCAGACCAGGTAGGACCTCCACATGCCCCGATCATTGCAGTACACAAGGTACTCGCCTGGGTCCAGGCGGCTCTCCCGGTATTGGAATTGCACGCAGCCGATAGCTTGGTTCTTGCCCAGCGCGATGGCGATGTCTCGGCTGAAATCAGTTTTCCACGGACTGGGATAGCGCTCGGTGAGCGGCACACTTTTCGGCGCAGGCACAAGGAAGGCAACGGCCAAAAACGCTGCGGCGATCACTGCCGCTGCTCTCAGTTTGTTGTTCATCTCTGTCTTGATCGGGCCTCTGCAGTCAAACAATGCGCAAGGACATGCCCGCCTTCCTGGGCAGCAGGGAGGGTTCGAACCCATAGCGGCGATAGAACTCCGGCGTGCCGTGGTCGGCCATGAGGCTGACATAGGCCGTGGGCAGGGCATTGCCGTGGATGTACTGCATCAGGCGCTGCATGATGAGGTGGCCCAGGCCCTTTTTCTGGTGCTCGGGGATGACGGCGATGTCCACGATTTCGAAGAAGCACCCGCCGTCTCCGATCACGCGGCCTATGCCAACCGGCGTTGCATCGGCATAGACGACCACGCTGAACAGGCCGTTTTTCAGGCCGATGGCGGCCGCCTCGGGCGACTTGCGGCTCAGGCCGGCAGCCAGCCGGATCTGGATGTAGTCCTGGACGGCGGGGACGTGGTCTTCAATGCGGTAGTTCATGGATGGTGAGGGCGCCAGGGGCATATCGGAGGATCGGCAGAGCGCCATCATAGGCAGGCGTCTGCCCGATGCCCAAGGCAGAGCTTTCGGCCAGGCCGGCCCTGGTGACTGCGTTGGAGTGCGCTTGCACCGTATCCAGCGCACGCCGCGCAGCTCGGCGCGCAGCAGGCTGGTGAACAGCGTTGCGCCTACGTTGCGGGTCTCGCGCGCATCTTGTCGCAGCAGCCGCTGCATGGCGGGGGACATGTGAGCCGATGCGCCACAAGACAAACAGCCGCCTGGTCTGCGCACTGGCGCAATCGGTCCAGCAGAATGAAGCCATCGCAACAATCAACGGATACCGTCCAAATGGAGTATGGAATGCAAGAGGTGAGGTGTTCCAGCTGCAATCGCAAACTTGCAATGGGCATCTTCCAGAAACTGAGCATCAAGTGCCCGCGCTGCGGGACGCTGAATTCCTTGAGGGTCGAGAGCCCCCAATATGAGTGCCATCGAGCGCCTGTCAACTTAGATGAAAGGCAATCGCCATGACAACTCTTGCAAAGCCCACCCCCATCGGCGCCCTGTACGCGAACCTGGGTGTCAATACCTCCGTCGTGCAGGTGGTCGCGCCTGGCAACAATCTCCATGGCCTGGTGATCCGCACGCTGTACGTCAATTCCTATGCTGGCACGATCGGTGTGCAGGTGTACGCTGACACAGCCGCCCCATCGGCATATGGCGATGGTACGAAGCGCTTGATCTTCATCGGCACTCCCATTCCGACGATCAGCGCGCAGTACTCTTTGTATGTGCCGCCTGGCCAGGGGATTTGGGCTGTTGCCAATGGAAACGGCAGCGTCAACATGACCTATGACCTGTTGACAGAACCCCTTGTCTAAGGGGTTGTGACGGAAAGCCCGCTGACACAGCCAGCGGGCTTTTCTGTTTGCTGTGTGCGTGACCTTTGGCGCCTTAGCTCGCCTCCTCGAAGGTGCGAAGTGAATGCGCTTGAAGCCTGCTTTTTGCGAGACCGAAGTCTGGCTTCTGGATGAAGTGCAACATGATGGCTTGCGTATGTTGAACGGCGCGCTTTTCGATCTGCGTCAAGCAGCCCGGTCTGACGTCCATATCAACGCTGGAAATTTCCAACTTCGAAGGCCGTGAATCGCCTTTCGTGAAGACCTTGCTCAAACCAGCTCTCGGCGCCATGCCCAGTTTTGCTGATCTGACCGAGACCTCAGTGCAGCGCGACCAGCAGCTGCCCATTCTCATTGCGCACCGCATGCACGCGCACAGAGTGCTCGGGCGCTTCCAGGCATTCGCCGGTGGCCAGGTCGAAGTGGTGCTTGTAGATGGGCGAGGCGACGACGACGCGCTCGCCCAGGCTGCCGACCAGGCCGCGCGCGAGCACGCTGGCGCCGCAGCGCGGGTCCACGTTGTCTATGGCGTAGAAGCGGTCTTCGCCAAGGCGAAAGACCGCCACATGCCGGCCTTCGACCAGGGCGCAGACCCCCGTGTCGGGGACGATGTCGCGGGTGGCGCAGACGGGCATCCACTGTTCTTGGGCGGGGTGTGTCATGGCGGTGCCTTGTCGGTGGTGTGGGTGCGGGCCGGGATCAGGCCTGGATCAGACCAGGGCCTCGCTGCGCTCTTCGCTGCGTGCCGGGCGGATCTGGCCGCGCTCCTGCACGAAGACGATGTGCTCGTCGGGCTGGTCGCTGTTGATGAAGCTGCGAAAGCGCTGGCGCACTTCGGGCGTGGTGACGGCGGTCTTCCACTCGCACTGGTAGGTGTCCACCACATGCTGCATCTGGGCCTCAAGTTCGGCGCCCAGGCCCAGGCTGTCGTTGACCACCACGTCCTTGAGGTAGTCCAGGCCGCCTTCCAGGTTTTCGCGCCAGGTGCTGGTGCGCTGCAGGCGGTCGGCCGTGCGCACATAGAACATCAGGAAGCGGTCGATGAGCTGCAGCAGCCTGTCCTTGGACAGGTCGGAGGCGATCAGCTCGGCATGGCGCGGCTTCATGCCGCCGTTGCCGCAGACGTAGAGGTTCCAGCCCTTGTCGGTGGCGATCACGCCCACGTCCTTGCCCTGGGCCTCGGCGCATTCGCGCGTGCAGCCCGAGACGCCGAACTTGATCTTGTGCGGCGCGCGCAGGCCCTTGTAGCGGTTTTCCAGCTGCACGGCCAGGCCCACGCTGTCGTCCACGCCGTAGCGGCACCAGGTGGAGCCCACGCAGCTTTTGACGGTGCGCAGCGACTTGCCGTAGGCATGGCCGGACTCGAAGCCGGCCGCGATCAGCTCCTCCCAGATCAGCGGCAACTGTTCCACGCGCGCGCCGAACAGGTCCACGCGGGCGCCACCCGTGAGCTTGGTGTAAAGGCCGTATTTCTTGGCCACCTGGCCGACGGCGATCAGGCCGTCTGGCGTGACCTCGCCGCCGGGCATGCGCGGCACCACGGAGTAGCTGCCGTCCTTCTGGATATTGCCCAGGTAGTAGTCGTTGCTGTCCTGCAGGCTGGCGAGCTGCGGCTGCAGCACGAACTCGTTCCAGCACGAGGCCAGGATGCTGGCCGCCAGCGGCTTGCAGACATCACAGCCCAGGCCCTTGCCGTGGCGGTGCAGCAGCTCGTCGAAGGTCTTGATGCCGCCCACGCGCACCAGGTGGTACAGCTCCTGGCGCGAGTGCGGGAAATGCTCGCAGACGTGGTTGTTGACGGCCATGCCGCGCCGGGCCATCTCGGCCTTCATGACCTGGGTGGCCAGCGGCACGCAGCCGCCGCAGGTGGCGCCGGCCTGGGTGCAGGACTTGAGCTCGGCCATGGTGCAGGCGCCTTCGCCCACGGCCGCGCAGATCTGCGCCTTGGTGACGTTGTTGCACGAGCAGATCTGCGCCGTGTCGGGCAGGGCGTCCACGCCCAGGCCGGGCTTGGCCTTGCCGTCGCTGGAGGGCAGGATGAGGAACTCGGGCTCCTCGGGCAGGGCGATGCTGTTGAGCGTCATCTGCAGCAGGGTGCCGTATTCGTCGGCATTGCCCACCAGCACGGCGCCCAGCAGCTGGCGGCCGTCCTCGCTGACCACGATCTTCTTGTAGACCTGCTTGCGCTCGTCGATGAACTGGTAGTTGCGGCTGCGCGGCGTCTTGCCCTGGGCGTCGCCGATGCTGGCCACATCCACGCCCATGAGCTTGAGCTTGGTGCTGAGATCGGCCCCGCCGAAGGCGGCCTCGGCCTCGCCCGCAATGTGGCGGGCCGCCACGCGCGCCATGTCGTAGCCGGGTGCCACCAGGCCGAAGGTCTGCTCGCGCCAGGAGGCGCATTCGCCAATGGCGTAGACGTTGCGGTCGCTGGTGCGGCAATGGTCGTCCACGGCCACGCCGCCGCGCGGGCCTATGGCCAGGGCGCACTGGCGGGCGATCTCGTCGCGCGGGCGGATGCCGGCGGAGAAGACGATCATGTCCGTCTCCAGGTGCGTGCCGTCGGCAAACACCATGCGGTGGCGCGCCGTGGCGCCGTCGGTGATCTCCAGCGTATTGCGGCCCGTGTGCACCTGCACGCCCAGGTCCTCGATCTTGCTGCGCAGCACGCGGCCGCCGCCGTCGTCCACCTGCACGGCCATCAGGCGCGGGGCGAACTCGACCACATGGGTCTCCAGGCCCAGGTCGCGCAGGGCCTTGGCGCATTCCAGGCCCAGCAGGCCGCCGCCCACCACCACGCCGGTCCTGGAGCGCGCGGCCGATGCCTGCATGGCCTCCAGGTCCTCGATGGTGCGGTAGACAAAGCAGTGCGGCCGGTCGCGCCCGGGCACGGGCGGCACGAAGGGCGCCGAGCCCGTGGCCAGCACCAGCCTGTCGTAGGGGATGACTTCGCCATCGGCCGTGGTCACGGTGCGCTCGCGCCGCTCCACGGCTGCCGCCCTGGCCGCCAGGCGCAGCGTGAAGCCGCTGGCCTCGAAGAAGCCGGGCGCCACCAAGCTCAGGTCCTCGGCGCTCTTGCCGGAGAAGAATTCCGACAGGTGAACACGGTCGTAGGCGGCGCGCGGCTCCTCGCACAGCACGGTGACGTTCGCGTCTGCCACGCCCAGGGCATGCAGCTGCTCGAGAAATTTGTGGCCCACCATGCCGTGGCCGATCACAACGATGTTCATCTGGCGTCCTGCGTTGCGCATCCAGTGTTTTGCGGGCCGCAGGCCAGGGCCAGCGGGTCAGGGCAGCCAATGCAAGTGCCGTGCCAGCACCGCGGCGCGGTGCCTGCCCGTGGTGCACGCTGTCTGGTGCGCAGACAGCGTGCACCGCAATGCGCCCGCCGCACCGTGCAGGGGCGGGGTGCGCCGTGGTGGTGCGTCAGGTGCGCCAAGTGCGCCAGGTGCGCCAGGAACGCCCGGTGCGTCAGGCGCGAGGCAGTCCCTGCGCGCGGCTGCGCCAGGACTCGGGCGCGCAACCGAATTGCGCGGCGAACCAGCGCGTGAAGGCGCTGTGGCTGGCATAGCCGAGCATGGACGCGATCTGGCCCACGCTGTAGTGGGGGTGGTCCAGGTAGCGCAGGGCCAACTCGTGGCGCACTTCGGTCAGCAGCTCGCTGAAGCTCAGGCCTTCGCGGTCCAGTTCGCGCTGCAGCGTGCGCAGGCTGCGCCCCATACCCTGCGCCACGCCTGCGCAGGTGGCGTTGCCCGAGGGCAGCAGCAGGTAGATGACCCGGCGCGCCTGATGCCCCACGGAGGCGGCACGGTGGGCCGGCATGGCCTCCACCAGCCGCAGCGCATAGCGCGCCAGCGCGGGGTCGGCCAGCGGGTTGGGCTCGTCCAGGTCGGCGGCGCGGCAGGCGATGCCGTTGAACTCGGCGCCGAACGTGATGCGGCAGCGGAACATGCGGCGGTGCTCGGACAGGTCGGCCGGTGGCGCGTGGCTGAAGCTGACGCCCTGCGGCCGCCAGCGCTCGCGCAGCAATGCCTCGCACATGCGCCACAGCACGCCCATGGCCAGTTCCACGGACTGGCGCATGGCGCCGTGCAGGACGAAGTCCTCGCGCAGGATGACGATGCCCCCTGCATCCTCCAGGTGGATCAGCAGCGATTCGTTGACCAGGTGCATGTGCGCGACCAGCGTGTCCAGCGCATGGCGCAGCGTGGGCTGGTGCAGCAGCAGCAGGCTCACGGCGCCGAAGCTCGACAGCTGGCGGTGCCGGGCCATGCGCAGGCCCAGGGACTCGCAGCCCGTGGACTGGGCCGCGTCTTCCAGCAGGCGCGCGACGATGGCCACGTCGATCAGCTGGTCCTGCTCGCGCAGCAGCGCGGGCCGCAGGCCGGCCTGGCGCAGTGCCTTGTCGGGGTCGCCGCCCAGTTCGCGCATGACGTCCGAAAAATGGGTCAAGGCCGCCGCGCGCACCATGGTGACCATGCTTGCCCTCCTGTCAGTCCGTGGCCTGGTGGCACGAAATGCAAAGAGGATGGCATGGCTTGCATAGTCCGCGGAACCGGGTTTTCCTACATTGCAGAGACCGGCCCCACGCCGGGCGGACCGTGCCGCCACGGGCCTTCACAACAATGACAGGAGACAGGCATGCGCATAGAGCCCATGACATGCGCCATCGGCGCCGAATTGCTCGGCGTGCGGCTGGCCGACGCGGTGCGCGACGACGCGCTTTTCTCGGAGATCCGGGCGGCGCTGCTGCGCCACAAGGTGCTGTTCCTGCGCGACCAGGGCCTGGCGCGCGCCGAGCACGTGGCCTTTGCGCGGCGCTTCGGCGAGCTGGAGGACCATCCGGTGGCCGGCAGCGACCCCGAGCATCCGGGCCTGGTGCGCATCTACAGGACGCCCGAGCAGCCCAACGACCGCTACGAGAATTCCTGGCACTGCGACGCCACCTGGCGCGAGGCGCCGCCCATGGGCTGCGTGCTGCACTGCGTGGAATGCCCGCCCGTGGGCGGCGACACCCTGTGGGCCAATATGGCGCTGGCCTACGAACGCCTGCCGGACGCCGTCAAGGCGCTGATCGCGCCGCTGCGCGCGCGCCACAGCATCGAATGCACGTTCGGTGCGGCCATGCCCATCGAAAGGCGGCTGGCGCTCAAGGCCCAGTACCCCGATGCCGAGCATCCCGTGGTCCGCACCCATCCCGAGACCGGCGAGAAGGTGCTGTTCGTGAACGGCTTCACCACGCATTTCACCAATTTCCATACGCCCGCCAATGTGCGAGTGGGCCAGGACTTCACGCAGGGCGCCTCCGGCCTGCTGCAGTACCTGATCGGCCAGGCTGCCATCCCCGAGTACCAGGTGCGCTGGCGCTGGCGGGCGGGCAGCGTGGCGATCTGGGACAACCGCGCCACCCAGCACTACGCGGCCATGGACTACCCGCCCAGCCACCGGAAGATGGAGCGCGCGGGCATCGTCGGCACGCCGACCTTCTGAACCACGATCACGACACAAGGAGACATGCCATGAACTTTCTCGACGGCCACCTGTTCCCCGAAAACCAGCAGCCCCTGATCATCACGGCCGCGCCCTATGCGCCCTCGTGGCTGCCCTCGGACTTTCCCGGCGAGATCGCCGTGACCATGGACGAGCAGATCCAGAAGGCCGTGGACTGCTACAACGCCGGCGCCACCGTGCTGCACCTGCATGTGCGCGAGCTGGATGGCAAAGGCAGCAAGCGCCTATCCAAGTTCAACGAGCTGATCGCCGGCGTGCGTGCGCGCGTGCCCGAGATGATCATCCAGGTGGGCGGATCGATCAGCTTTGCTCCCGAGACGGACGGCGCGGCCGCCAAGTGGCTGTCCGACGACACGCGCCACATGCTGGCCGAGCTGGAGCCCGTGCCCGACCAGGTCACGGTGACCATCAATACCTCGCAGATGAATTTCCTGGAGCAGTTCGATGCGCGCGACATACGCGGCACCTCCATGGAGGACCCGGCCGTCTTCAATGCCTACAAGGAGATGACCGTGCCCGCCCAGCCCGGCTGGGCCGAGGAGCACATCCGGCGCCTGTCGGCCGCCGGCATCCAGAGCGCCTTCCAGTGCTACAACATCAACAGCTTCGAGTCCGTGGAGCGGCTCATGCGCCGGGGCATCTACAAGGGCCCGCTGGTGATGAACTGGGTGGCGATTGGCGGCGGCATGGACGCGCCCAGCGTCTACAGCCTGGCCAACTTCGTGCGTGCCGTGCCCGACGGCGCCGTGCTCACCGTGGAAAGCTCGGTGCTCAACGTGCTGCCCGTGAACATGATGGGCATCGCCATGGGCCTGCATGTGCGCTGCGGCACCGAGGACAACCTCTGGAACCAGCGCCGCACGGCCAAGATGGGCACGGTGGCGCAGATCGAGCAGCTGGTGCGCATCGCAGGCGAGTTCGGCCGCCCCATCGCCACGGCGCAGCAGGCGCGGGAAATCTGCCGGATCGGCCAGTTCTACGGCACCGTGGACGAGACGCTGGCGGCCAACGGCTTCGCACCCAACCGCAACGGCGCCCAGCAGGGATTTCTGCGCAAGGCCGCCTGAACCGGGAGCCCACGATGCAACGCATGCCCCCCTGGACTGCCATCGCCCTGGCCGCCTCGCTGCTGGCCGGTGGCGCCCACGCCTTCGGCGACAAGCCGGTCCGGCTCATCGTGCCGGCGCCGCCCGGCGGCACCATCGATGTGTTCGCGCGCATCATCAGCGACCAGCTGGCGCATGAGATACGCCAGCCCGTCATCGTCGAGAACCGGCCCGGCGCCGGTGGCGCCATCGCCGTCAAGCACATGCTGTCCCAGCCGGCCGACGGCAGCACGCTGCTGGTGACGGTGACCAACATCCTCACCGAGGTGCCCCATGTGCTCAAGGTCGGCTTCGACCCTCTGAAGGACGTGCGGCCCGTGGCGCAGATGGCGCGCTCGGTGATGCTGTTCATCGCCTCGCCGCAGTTTCCCGCGCGCGACGGGGCCGAGGCCATCGCCTACGTGAAGGCCCACCCGGGCACGCTGTCGTTCGCCTCGTACAGCCAGGGCACGGCCTCGCAGTACGCGGGCGCCATCCTCAACAGAAGGGCCCACCTGGACATGGAGCATGTGGCCTTCCCGGGCTCGGCGCCCGCGCTGGCCCAGGTCATGGGCAACCAGATCCCGCTCATGTTCGACGGATCGGTCACCTCCAAGCCGCTGATCGCGGGCGGCAAGGTCAGGCTGCTGGCCGTGGCCTACAAGAGCCGGCTGCCCGACTACCCGCAGGTGCCCACGCTGGCCGAGCTGGGCTACCCCGAGGTGGATTTCAGCAACTGGAGCGGCGTGTTCGCCTCGGCGCAGACGCCGCGCCCGCTGCTGGAGAAGATCCACGGCGCGCTGGCCCGGGTCAACGCCCGCAAGGCCGTGCGCGAACGCTATGCGGGCACGGGCTTCGAGCCCGTCGAAGGCGATCGCTCGCTGGAGCAGATGTCCACCGACCTGCGCGCCGAGTTCGACCGCAATGCCGAGATCGTCCGGAACTTCGACATCCGGCTCAACTGATGCAGGGCGCCCCACCCAGGCGCTACACAAGGAGACTCCATGGCAAAGGCCATACGCTTTCATACCACCGGCGGCCCCGAGGTGCTCAGGCTGGAGCATGCCGAGGCCGGCGCGCCCGGACCCGGCCAGGCGCGCGTGCGCCACAGCTTCATCGCTGTCAACTTCATCGACATCTATTTCCGCACGGGCCGCTATCCGCTGGCCCTGCCCAACGGCCTGGGCTCGGACGCCGTGGGCGTGGTCGAGGCCGTGGGGGAGGGCGTGACCGAAGTGCGGCCCGGCGACCGCGTGGGCTACCTGATGGGCCCGCAGGGCGCCTACAGCGATGTGCGCGTGATGCCGGCCGAGGTGCTGATCCCGCTGCCCGATGGCATCAGCGACCGCACGGCGGCCACGCTGATGATGAAGGGCATGACGGCGCAGTACCTGTTCCGCCAGGTCCATCCGCTGCAGGGGGGCGAAACCATCCTCTACCACGCGGCGGCCGGCGGCGTGGGGCTGATCGCCTGCCAATGGGCGCGGGCCCTGGGCGTGACCATGATCGGCACGGTGAGCACCGACGAGAAGGCCGCCGCCGCGCGCGCCAACGGCTGCGCCCACGTCATCGTGACCTCGCGCGAGCGCATCGTGGACCGCGTGATGGAGATCACGGGCGGCAAGGGCGTGCCCGTGGTCTATGACTCGGTGGGCAAGGACACGCTCATGGATTCGCTGGACTGCTTGCAGCCGCGCGGCCGGCTGATCAGCAACGGCACCTCGTCGGGCTCGGTGGTGGTGGACTCCCAGCTGCTGGCCTCCAAGGGATCGATCTGGATGACGCGGCCCGCGATGGTGCACTACATCCAGCCGCGCGCCCACATGCTGGAGATGGCGCGCGAGCTGTTCGACCATGTGCTGGCCGGGCGCATCGCCAGCGAGCCCCAGCAAAGCTTTGCGCTGGCTGATGCGGCCCAGGCGCACCGGGCGCTGGAGTCGCGCCGCACCACGGGCGCGACGGTGCTGATTCCCTGAAATGGACCTGCCATGCAGACCCCTGCGCTCCATGCCATCGGCACCGTGGCCGCAGGCCGCAGGCCCGTCACCTGCGGCCTTATCCGCAGTGCCAGCCTGCATGGCTATGCCGACCTGGTGAAAAGCCTGGGCCATGATCCCGCCGTCCTTGTGCGCGCGGCGGGACTGTCGGCGCGCCTGCTCGACGACCCGGAGACGCTGATTCCCATCCATGCCGTGCGCGAGCTGCTGGAGGTGGCCGCGCGCACCACGGGAACGCAGGATTTCGCGCTGCGCCTGGCGGCGCGGCGCAGCCTGTCCCACCTGGGCCCCATCAGCCTTGTGCTGCAGCAAGAGCCCACGCCGCGCCAGGCGCTGGACACGCTGTGCCGCTACCTCAAGCTGCTGAGTGCGGGCATGTTCGTACGCATCGAGGACGCGGGCTCCGGGGTGCTGGTGCGCCAGGACCTGGTGCCCATCGCGGGCATGGCCATGCGCCAGTCCATGGAGCTGGCGGTGGGCGTGATGTTTCGCGTGCTGCGCGAGCTGATCGGCGCCCAGTGGCGCCCGCAGCAGGTCAGCTTCGCACACCGCGCACCGGCCGATGCATCGGCCCACCGTGCCTTCTTCGGCGTAACCCCTTTGTTTGACCAGCCTTTCAACGGCATGGTCTGCCGCCTGGCGGATCTGCAACTGCTGCGCGAATGCGGCCAGGCGCAGGGCTCGGGCGTTGCGCGCTTTGCGCGAAGCCATCTGGAGCAGGCGCTGCGCAGCCGGGGCGAAGGCATGCAGGCGGCCTGCAGGGAGCTGATCATTGCACTGCTGCCGGGCGGCCGCTGTACGGCCCAGCAGGTGGCACGCCAGCTGGGAATGGACCGCCGCACGCTGCACCGCCGCCTGCTTGCGGAGGGGCAGACTTTCTCGGCGCTGCTCGACACCCTCCGCAGGGAACTGGTGCTGCGCCATCTGCAAGACGGTGGCCAGCCCCTGGGCGAGGTGGCGGGCCTGCTGGGGTTTGCCGCGCCCAGCGGCTTTTGCCACTGGTTCCGGGCCGCTTTCGGCGCCAGCGTCTCGGACTGGCGCAGGCGGGGGCAGGGAAGGGTTGGCGAGGCCTAGTGCGTCAGGCGGTCTTGCGCAGAAATCCCTGGTTGCCGCCGTTGCGGTTGGGCGCGAAGCCGTTGGCCGCCAATGTCTCTTCGGGGGTGTCGTAGAACACGCCAATCTTGCTGATGGCGCGCGCCTGTTGCGCCGTGGCGATGGGGCGGCCGAACTCGCGCGCGATGCGCACCAGCTGCTCGATCTGGGAGACCGTGCTGGCCTTGGCGCTGCGCGACTGGTTCCACAGGCAGTCCTCGGTGCCGCAGCGCACGTGCAGGCCCATGGCGATGCCCATCATGTTCACGGGCAGCACGTTGCGCACATTGCTTTCCACGGTGAGCACGGCGCCATCGGGCACGGCGCGCACGAAGTGGGCCAGGCTGTAGATGCTGGGCGCGTCCATGCCGCCGCCAATCGCCACCCAATTCATCACCAGCGGGCCCTTGTAGATGCCGCGGCGCATGAGCCGCTCCACGGACTCGAAGCTGTTGATGTTGTAGCACTGGAAGGCGCTCTGGATGCCGGCGGCCGACAGGCGCCGGATGTGCTCCTCGGCCCAGCCGGGCTGGGCGGGCACGGTCATCTCCTTGTAGGCGTCGAAGATGGCGGGCTTCTCGCGCGAGGTGCCCCTGAAGTCCGCGTCCTCGGCCTGCTCCGTCACGTTCATCTGCGAAGTATTGACGGTCACCGTGACCTGGTCGGGCACGGGCTCCAGCTCGGCCAGCATGTGGCGCGTGTCGTCGGACAGCCACTTGGCGGCTGCGCCTTCGGTCTCCGGCGCGAAGCTGATGGAGCCGCCCACCTGGATGATCATCTCGGGCACGCGCGCACGCACGCCGGCGATCAGCTCGTTGAACTTCGACAAACGCTTGCTGCCTTTGCCATCCAGCTCGCGCACATGCAGGTGCAGCACGGTGGCGCCGGCGTTGTAGCAGTCCACGGCCTTCTGGATCTGCTCTTGCATGGTCACGGGAATGTCTTCGGGGAAATCGCCGGGCAGCCAGCCCGGCGCATAGGGGGCCGCCGTGATGATCAGGGGCTGCTGGTTTTCGGGGAACAGGTGGCCATCGAGAAAATTCATGGGACGCTCCGGTGGGTAGGTGGGGGGGGGTGTGGAAAGAGTCTGTGCAGGGCCTCAGCGCGGGATGTCGCCGACGATGCCCGCGCGCTCCATGCGGCGGGGCGCCGGGTAGTAGTCGTTGAGTGCGTAGTGCTGGGTGCTGCGGTTGTCCCAGACGGCCACGTCGCCGGGCTTCCAGGACCAGCGCACCTGGTATTCGGGAATCGTGGCGCGGCTGATCAGGTAGTTCATCAGCAGCGCGGCGCCGGGCGCCTTGTCTATGCCGTGGCGCACGTTCTCGGGCGTGCTGTAGTTGACGAAGTGGGTGCTGAAGCCTGCGCCCACGAACAGCAGCTTCTCGCCGGTCTCGGGGTGGGTACGCACCACGGGATGCTCCACGGGCGGGTGCTCGCTGGCCAGCCGCGCGCGTGCCTCGGGCGCCATCACGGCGCCGAAGGTGTGCTCTATGCCGGCCTTGGCGCGCAGGCCGTCGATGCTGCGCTTGATGCTCTCGGGCAGCTCCTCGTAGGCCTTGACCATGTTGACCCAGATGGTGTCGCCGCCGATCGGCGGGCACTCTATGCAGCGCAGCACCGCGCCCATGGCCGGGTTGGGGCGCCACAGGCCATCGCAGTGCCAGGTGTTTTCGTAGCTGTGCGGATCGTCGCTGCGGTAGATGCGCACCAGGCCAGGGTGCTCGGGATCGCTGCCTGCCACGGGATGGTCCTCCAGTGGGCCGAAGCGGCTGGCAAAGGCCACATGTTGGGCGCGCGTGATGTCCTGGTCCCGGAAGAACAGCACGCGATGGGTCAGCAGCGCGGCGCGGATGTCCGCGAACAGTGCGGCGTCGCGTGCGGCATCGCCGAGATGGATGCCGGAGATTTCGGCGCCGATGGCGGGGGTGATCTGTCGGATCTGCATGGTCGGTGTTTCCCTGGAAGTCAGTTCGCGGTGATCTGGTATTTCTTCACGATGCCGGCGTTGCGCTCGGACATCTGGCGTGTCTCGCGCTGCAGCGCGGCGGTGTCGGTGAGCACCTCGGGCTCCAGCCCCACGTCGGAGAGTTTTTGCTGCACGGCCGGCGCGCTGGCGGCTTTCCCGATGGCGGCGCGCAGGCGTTCCATGGTTTCGGGCGGCAGGCGGGCCGGCGCGATCAGGCCCACCCAGCCGCGAAACTGCAGCTCGGGGTAGCCGAGTTCGGCGGTGGTCGGCACCTGGGGCAGGTGGCGCGAACGCCGGGGGCCGGAAAACGCGTAGGCACGCAGCTTGCCGGCCCTGATCAGGGGCACCGAGGTCAGCATGCCGTCGAACATGACGTCCACCTGGCCGCCCAGCAGGGCCTGCACGGCCGGCGGCGAGCCCGCGTAGCCCACGTGCTGCAGGTCCAGGTCCGCCTTGTCGCTGAGGATCAGGCCGGCGTAGTGCGACACGGTGCCGGGGCTGTAGCTGGCAAAGCTGGTCTGGCCTTTGCGTGCCTTGAGTTGCGCGAGCAGCTCCTGCAAGTCCTGGGCGGGCTGGCTGGCCGCGGCCACCAGCACCACGCCCGAGCGGGCCAACGAGGCCAGGGGCACCAGGTCCTTGAGCGGATCGAAGGGCATCTTGATCACATGGGGGATCTCGGCCAGCAGATTGCTTGCGCCCACCAGCAGCGTCTGCCCATCGGCGGGCGCCTGCAGCAGGGTCTGCATGCCCAGCAGGCCGCCTGCGCCCGGGCGGTTGTCTATCACCACGGCCTGGCCTGTTTCAGACGCGAGCTGCTGGCCCACGACGCGCGCCACGATGTCCATGGTGCCGCCCGGCGGTGCGGGCACGATGAGCCTGAGCGGCTGGCGGCTCCAGGCCGTGCCGCCGATGGCGATGGTGATGGCGCAGCCCGCGAGCAGCGTGGCGATGGCGTGGGGCAGTCTCATATCCGTGTCTCCTTGTTCCGTGTTCTGGCATCCAGTATCGAAAGCCCGCTTTCCCGGGACTTGCCATTGGGGGACAGGCATTTGCCTTGTTGGGACAAATCCATGGCAACCCTGACCAGGGCAACCCGCGCATGTCGTGAATTGCAAAGCCGTTGGCATGAACTGCCAAGAAGCGGCGCGATGGCTTTCCTAGAGTCGATTCGTGGCGCAGGACCGCGCCAGCCCCACGATGAACAGGAGACCTCCATGCCCCGACTTCACCCCCATCCCTGCGGCCTGCACGCGCTGGGCCTGCTGTGTCTGACAGGCGCGGCCGCCGCCCAGGCGCCCACCTCGGTCACGCTGTTCGGCGTGATGGACGCCGGCATCAGCCGCTACAGCGTGCGCAGCGAATCCTGGGACACGGGCCCCGCGCGCTCGGCGCGGCAAAGCACCTGGGCGCTGTCGCCCTCGGGCAACCTGGCCAGCCGCATCGGCATACGCGCCAGCGAAGACCTGGGCGGCGGCCTCATGGCCGGCCTGTGGCTGGAGGCGCCGGTGGCCAATGACACGGGCGGCGGCGCGCTCAACTTCGGGCGGCGCGCCACCATCAGCCTGTCCGGGCGCCTGGGCGAGCTGCGCATGGGGCGCGACCACACGCCTTCGTTTCTGAACGACTGGGCCTTCGACCCTTTCACCGTCAACGGCGTGGGCACCAACCTGATCGCCGTGGTCAACAGCAACCTGGCCATCGCCCGCGCGCTGGCCACGGGCGGCCTGCTGGGCGGCGGGCTGTCGGCGGGCACGGACACCTATCTGCGCGCAGGCAACTCCATCGGCTATTTCCTGCCGCCGGGCCTGGGCGGCGTCTACGGGCAGGCCATGTACGCCTTTCCCGAGAACAGCTCGAAGCGGGGGCGCTACGCGGGTGCCCGCATCGGCTGGGCCATGGGGGCGGCCGATGTGGCGCTGGGCTATGGCGAGAACACCCTGGGCACCTCGGGCGCCGGCGCGGAAAAGATCCGTTCGCTGAACCTGGGCGGCTCCTATGACTTCGGCCCGGTCAAGCTGTTTGGCGAATGGTCCGGCGTGCGCAACGAGCGGCGCGACCCCGGCACGCTGGCCGCCATCAACGACCGCTACCTGGGCGTTCTGGCCGGCGTGAACATCCCCGTGGGCCAGGGGGCGCTGCGCGCCTCTTATGCACGTGTGCAGTTCAGGAATGGCCAGGGCTTGGCCGACGGCGATTCCTCGGTGAACAAGCTCGCCCTGGGCTATGTGCACCCGCTGTCCAAACGCACGGCGCTGTACGCCACGGTGTCGCGCATCAGCGTGGGCAACGGGCGCAACAACCCGGGCGTGATGGGCGTGACGCCGCTGGTGGTCAGCAACCCGGCCATCCTGCCCCAGCCCGGCTACCTGACCACGGGCGGCATGCAGCCGGCCGGCGCGCTCGGGCTGGACTTTGGCCTGCGGCTGATGTTCTGAACGGCCGTGCCAATCGTTCTGAACGGCCGTGCCAATAGCCGTGCCAATAGCCGTGGCGCCCGGGTGCCCATCTTCGCCTGCGCTAATCTGCGCGGCATGAATGGATCTTCTGCATGGACCCTGGGTTGGCGCACCCTGTGGCGCGACCTGCGCGCGGGCGAGTTGCGCCTGTTGATCGTCGCCGTGATGCTGGCCGTGGCCGCGCTCAGTTCGGTGGGCTTTTTTGCCGACCGGCTGCAGGCGGGGCTGCAGCGCGATGCGCGCCAGCTGCTGGGCGGCGACGTGGTCGTGGTGGGCGACAACCCCACGGCGCCGGCCTTTGCCGAGCGCGCACGCGCCGAAGGGCTGCAGGCCCTGGAGACATCCAGCTTCCCGACCATGGCGCGCGCCAGCGATGCGCAAGGCGGCATGAGCCGCCTGGTGGCGCTCAAGAGCGTGCCCGAAGGCTATCCGCTGCGCGGCAGCCTGCGCGTGGCCGATGCCCCCGGCGCGGCCGACCGGGCCACGCGCGAGATACCGGCGCGGGGCGAGGCCTGGGTCGATGCGCCGCTGCTGGAGTCGCTGGGCATAGGCGTGGGGGACATGCTGCTGCTGGGCGACGCCCAACTGCGCGTGGCGCGCATCATCTCCATCGAGCCCGACCGGGGTGCGGGCTTCATGAACTTTGCGCCGCGCGTGATGATTACCTCCGCCGACCTTGCCGCCACGGGCCTGGTGCAGCCGGCCAGCCGCATCACCTACCGCCTGGCCGTGGCCGGCGCGGGTGATGGCTCCGAGGCAGCCGTGCAGCGCTACCGCGTCTGGGCCGAGCAGCAGGCCAAGGCGCCCGGCGTGCATGGCGTGCGCGTGGAGTCGCTGGACAGCGGCCGCCCCGAGATGCGCCAGACGCTGGACCGCGCCGAGAAATTCCTGAGCCTGGTCGCCCTGCTGGCGGCCCTGCTGTCGGCCGTGGCCGTGGCCCTGGCTGCACGCGGCTTTGCCAACAGCCACCTCGACGCCTCGGCCATGCTGCGCGTGCTCGGCCAGAGCCAGCGGCGCATTGCAGGCGCCTACACGGTGGAGTTCGTGCTGGTCGGCCTGGCCTCCAGCGCCGCGGGCGTGCTGCTGGGCTGGGCCATCCACCATGTGTTCGTGCTGCTGCTGGCCGGGCTGGTGGAAACCGCCTTGCCCGCACCAGGCCTGTGGCCTGCGGCCTTCGGCGTGGGCATGGGGCTGACCCTGCTGCTGGCCTTTGGCCTGCCGCCCGTGCTGCAACTGGCGCGCGTGCCGCCGCTGCGCGTCATGCGCCGCGACCTGGGCGCGCTCAAGCCTGCCTCGGTGGTGGTGCTGGCCGTGGGCGTGGCCGGCTTTGCGGCCTTGCTGCTGGCGGCCAGCCGCGACATCAAGCTGGGCCTGATCGCCGTGGGTGGCTTTGCCGTGGCCGTGCTGCTGTTCGCGGCCCTGGGCTGGCTGGCCGTGCAGGTGCTGCGCCGCCTGGTGCACGAGAGCACGGCGCCGCGCTGGCTGGTGCTGGCCACGCGCCAGATCGCCGCGCGCCCCGCCTATGCCGTGGTGCAGATCAGCAGCCTGGCCGTGGGGCTGCTGGCGCTCATGCTGCTGGTGCTGCTGCGCACCGACCTCATCGGTAGCTGGCGCCAGGCCACGCCGGCCAATGCGCCCAACCGCTTCGTCATCAACGTGCAGCCCGAGCAGGCCGACGGTTTCCGCGCGGCGCTGGCCAAGGCTGGCGTCACCTCCTATGACTGGTTCCCCATGATCCGGGGGCGTCTGGTCACCGTCAACGGCAAGCCGGTCGGCCCCGCCGACTTCAGCGAAGACCGCGCCAAGCGCCTGGTGGACCGGGAGTTCAACCTCTCCACCACGGCGCAGGCGCCCGCACACAACCTGATCACGGCGGGCACCTGGACGCCTGGCGCCAAGGGCGAGATCAGCGTGGAGGACGGCATTGCCGAGACCCTGGGCCTCAAGCTCGGCGACACGCTGGGCTTCGACGTGGGCGGCGTGCCCAGCGAGGCGCGCATCACCAGCCTGCGCAAGGTGGACTGGGGATCGATGCGCGCCAACTTCTTCGTCATCTATCCCGTGGACCACCTGGACGACGTGGCCGTCAGTTACCTGGCCGCCTACCGCGCGCCCGACGTGGCGGGCTTCGACAACGCCCTGGTGCGCGAGTTTCCCAACATCACCAACGTGGACCTGAGCACCACGCTGGCCCAGGTGCAGCGCGTGCTGGACCAGGTGATACGCGCGGTGGAATTCCTCTTCGGCTTCACCCTGGCCGCCGGCCTGGTCGTGCTCTTCGCCGCCGTCACCGCCACGCGCGAGGAGCGCGCGCGCGAGTACGCCATCATGCGCGCCGTCGGTGCCCAGGCCCGGCTGCTGGCGCAGGTGCAGCGGGCCGAGCTGGCCGGTGTGGGCCTGCTGGCGGGTTTCCTGGCCAGCTGCGCGGCGGGGGCGGTGGGCTGGGCCCTGGCGCGCTGGGTGTTCGAGTTCAACTGGACCGTGCCCTGGTGGGCTCCGCTGGCGGGGGCTGTTGCCGGGGCCTTGCTGGCCTGGATGGCGGGGTGGTGGGCGTTGCGGGAGGTGTTGAGGAGGCCTGTGATGGATACGTTGAGGCAGGTGGCTGAGTAGGTCTTTGGGTTCTGTTTTTTGTCCCTGCCGGGTGGTTGTTTTTCGAGGCCGGGGTTCGGCCCGGCGGCCGACCTACTTTCTTATCGCGCGATAAGAAAGTAGGCAAAGAAGCGCGCCCCGCACTGCCCACGACCCCTTCGCTTCGCTACGGGGCGACCTGCGTTGGGCGGGATGCGGGGTGCGCCGCAGAACTCGCTTTGCGCTTCGCGCGCCGCTCAAACAACTGCGGCAAGTCAGATGACGAAGCAAGCCTGTCCTTCGGCAGGCTTGCCACCCCGCATCCCGCCCAACGCAGGCGTGGGCAGAAGGGGGGAGGCTGAGGGACAGCCAACAGCCAACAGCCAACAGCCAACAGCCAACAGCCAACAGCCAACAGCCAACAGCCGGCGCCGAGCGAAGCGACGGCCCGTCAAAACTCCCCGTATGTCAGCGCCTGCGGCGTGGTGGTTGCGGGGTTGCAGTCCTGCCGAAGGACAGGACTGCTTCGTGATCTGACTCGCTGCGGTTGTCTGAGCGGAGTTCACGAAGTGAACGCAGCGAGTTCCGCAGCGAACCCCGCAACCGCCACGACGCAGGTTGCCCCGCAGCGAAGCGAAGGGGTCGCGGACATTCGGGTCGCCTTTGCTTTGCCTACTTTCCTTCGGCCGGCGTACCGGTGGCGAAACAAAGGAAAGTAGGTCGGCCGCCGGGCCGAGACCCGGCCTCGAAAAACAACCACCCGGCAGGGGCAAAAAAAGGCGACTCCGGCGAGCAGAGACACAACTCAGCCCTCCTTGAACAACCTCCCCCCACAAAATCCACAAACGCCCTCACCTTAGGCGACAACTGCCGACTCGACGCCCACAGCGCCGAAAACTGCCCCGTGTGCGTCAGGTCCTCCGCCAGCACCCGCTGCAGCTCGCCACGCCCCAGTGCATCCCGCGCCAGGAAGTCCGGCATATAGGCCAGCCCCATGCCCGCCACGGCCGCGCCCAGCATGGCTTCCATGTTGTTGCAGACCAGGGCGGCGGGCAGGTGGGGCGGCATGCCGGGCAGCACCCATTCCTCCAGCTTGCCGCTGCTCAGGAAGCGATAGCGCAGGCAACTGTGCTGTGCCAGTTCGGCGGGGGATTGCGGTATGCCCCGTGCCGCCAGGTAGTCGGGCGAGCCGGCCAGGATGAAGCGGAACGGACCCAGCCGGCGCGCGACCAGGCGTGAGTCGGCCAGTTCGCCGCTGCGGATGACCACGTCCAGGCCGGCCTCGACCACGTCCACCAGGTGGTCGTTGAAGTCCAGGTCCAGGTCAACCTCCGGGTACAGGGCCTGGAACTCGGGCAGCACGGGCAGCAGGAAGCGGTAGCCGATGGTGGGCAGGCTCACGCGCAGCCGCCCGCGCGGCGCCTCGGCGGCGGCCTGCATGGTGGCGCGCGCATCGTGCAGTTCATCCAGGATGCGGCGGCAGCGCTCATGGAACAGCGCGCCTTCCTGCGTGAGCCGCACCTGGCGCGTGGTGCGCTGGAACAGGCGCAGGCCCAGTTGCTGTTCCAGCCGCGCCACGTTCTTGCCTACGGCCGAGGCCGAGATGCCCAGGGCGCGCCCGGCCTCGGCAAAGCTCAGCAGGTCGGCTGCACGCACAAAGGATTCGAGTCCGCTGAAGCTGTCCATGTCGATTGCCAACCTTGGGTTGGGAGTGTGGGGAGTCTGGCGCCTATTTTCACGGCATTGCAGCGCTTTTATCGTTCATGCATGCCTGGCCATGTGCGGCCGGGAAATTGCGAAAGCCTTGCCAACCATGTCCTCCTGCCTGACTTCTTCCCGCGCACCGGGTGCGCTCCACGGTACAGCGCGACCGCGTGCGTCCCCGGTCTGGGTGCTGTTGTCGGTGTGCCTTGCGGCGCTGGCGATGCCGCTGAGCTTTACCGGGCCGGCCGTGGCCCTGTCTGCGCTGCGCGAGGCGCTGGGCGGCGGGCCGCTGGCGCTCAACTGGGTGACGAATGCCTTCATGCTGAGCTTTGGCGCCACGCTGATGGCGGCCGGCGCGCTGGCCGATCTGCACGGGCGGCGGCGCGTTTTCCTGACCGGGCTGGGCGTGGTGCTGCTCAGTGCGCTGGCCCAGGCCTGCCTGGGCGGGCAGGGGGCCATTGTCGTGTTCAACCTGCTGCGTGCGCTGCAGGGCCTGGGCGCGGCGGCCGCGCTGGCGGGCGGCACGGCGGCGCTGGCCCAGGTGTTCGATGGAGCGGGGCGCATGCGGGCCTTCAGCTGCGTGGGCACGTCGTTCGGCGTGGGCCTGGCCTTCGGGCCGCTGCTGTCAGGCTGGTTGCTGGGCTTGGCGGGCTGGCGCGGCGTGGTGCTTTGCGTGGCCGCCGTGGCGCTGGCCGCGCTGGTGCTGGGGCAGCGCTGCATGCCGCAGTCGCGCAATCCGAAGGCGCAGCGGCTGGACCGGGCGGGTGCGCTGCTGTTCACCGCAGCCCTGGCGCTGCTGACCTGGGGCGTGCTGCAGGGGCCGGAGGCGGGCTGGTCCAGCGGGGCGGCGCTGCTGCCGCTGGCCGGTGCCGCGCTGGCGCTGGCGGCCTTTGTGGCCGTGGAGCGGCGCGTGCAGCAGCGCACGGGGCAGCCCATGCTGGACCTGTCGCTGTTTCGCTATCCGCGTTTCGTGGGCGTGCAGTTGCTGGCGGGTGCGCCGGCCTATGCCTTCGTGGTGCTGCTGGTGCTGCTGCCGGTGCGCTTCATCGGCGTGGAGGGCATGGCGCCGCTGCAGGCGGGGCAGCTGATGTTTGTGCTGTCCCTGCCCATGCTGTTCGTGCCGTTGCTGGCGGGCTGGCTCACACGCTGGGTTTCGGCCGCGCTGCTGTGCCTGGCGGGGCTGCTGGTGTGCGCGGCGGGCCTGCTGTGGCTGGGCGGGTGCGCGCCGGGCACGGCTTTTGCGCAGATGGCGCCCCCGCTGCTGCTGATCGGCCTGGGCATCGGGCTGCCCTGGGGTTTGATGGATGGCCTGGCCGTGAGCGTGGTGCCCAGCGAGCGCGCCGGCATGGCCACGGGCATTTTCAGCACGGTGCGCGTGGCGGGCGAAGGCATGGCGCTGGCGCTGGTGGGCGCGGGGCTGGCTGCATTGCTGGCATGGCGTCTGTCGGCCCTGGCAGCTCAGGCGCCCCAGGCGGCGCAGGCGGTGCATGCCACCGGCCGCGCGGCGCAGTTGCTGGTGACGGGGAACATCGCCGAGGCCATGGCCCTGCTGCCCGGCCTGTCTGCACCCGCCGTGCTGGCGGCCTATGGCCAGGCCTTTGGCGTCTTGCTGGATGTGCTGGCGGGCATCACGGTGCTCACGGCGCTGGCGGTGTACGGCTTCCTGCGTGCCGGGGCCCCCACGGATACCGGTACGGGCACGGACATGGCACATGCCTGACAATCGCGGGTTTCACTCAGCCGCCAGCCGCTTTTCGCCATGTCAGAGGAATCCCAGAACAACGCCCCCCAGACCCCCTATGAATGGATCGGCGGCGAGCCCAGGGTGCAGGCCCTGGTGGACCGTTTCTACGATCTCATGGACCTGGAGCCCGGCTATGCCGAACTGCGTGCCGCCCACGGCAGCACGCTGGCCGATGCGCGCCAGAAGCTGTTCTGGTTCCTGTGCGGCTGGCTGGGCGGCCCGGACCATTACCAGGACCGCTTCGGCCACCCGCGCCTGCGCATGCGCCACATGCCGTTTTCCATCGGCATCCTGGAACGCGACCAATGGGTGGCCTGCATGGACCAGGCCATGGGCGAGACCGGCGTGCCCGAGGATTTGCGCGTGCGCCTCAAGGCCAGCTTCATGAACACGGCCGACTGGATGCGGAACCGGTAGCAGGTGGCTGCCCCCGGCGCTGCTGAAAAAAAGGGCCGGCCCCCTGCAGGAGGCCGGCCCAAGCAGCAATCGGTTGGGGTTCAGAGCTTTTCGTCGCGCATGTAGTACCAGTGGTACAGGAACCGCTGCCCCAGCCGGCGAAACGGCGCAAACGCGGGCGAACGCACCATGTTGAAGACGTTCGGATACTCCAGCTCCGAGTTGTAGATGGGCAGCTCGAAGGTCTTGCTCTGGCGCCCCGCGATGCGCTCGGCCATGCGACGGCCCGCGTGGGCCGAGAAGGAGACGCCGTTGCCGCCATAGCCCACGGCGTAGAAGATGCTCTGGGCCGGATCGGGCTGGAAGACGCGCGGCATCATGTCGTGGCTCACATCGACCCAGCCCCACCAGGAGTAGTCGATGGTGATGCCCTTGAGCGCCGGGAATTTGCGGTGCAGGCCGTCCACCAGCTTGGCCATGTGGATGGGGTTGGGCGCATCGGCACCCGTGACGGCGCTGCGGCTGCCGATCTGCACGCGGTTGTCGGGCAGGCGGCGGTAGTAAAAGCGCAGCGTGCGGGTGTCGGTGATGACCTGGGTGGTCTTGAAGCCCGTGGCCTCCAGCTCCTGCTCGGTCAGCGGTCGCGTGACCAGCGAGTTCGAGAGGATGGGCATGATCTTGGAGCGCAGGCTGCCATGCAGGGCGTTGCTGGTGTAGCCACCCGTGGCAAAGCCCACGGCACGCGCCCGCACGGTGCCGCCGGGCGTACGCAGGTGGTGCACGCCGTTGCGCGTCTCGACGCCCAGCACCGGACTGGCCGGGTGCACCTTGACGCCCAGCTCCCGCGCCTTGCGCAGGTAGCCGAAGGCCAGCTTGAGCGGGTGCACGCCGATGCCGTCGGGCTCGTGCATGGCGCCGTGGCTGTCGGCGTCGTTCACATAGTCGCGGCGCAGCTCCTCAGGGCTGAGCATGCGGGCGTCGTAGCCGAAGACCTCGCGCATGATCTGGGTCTCGTTGCGCAGGAAGTCGAGTTTCTTTTCGCGGTGGGCGATGTAGAGGTGGCCACCAGGCTGGGGCTCGCACTCGGGGAATTCGGCCACCAGGTCCTTGAAGGTCTGGAAGCCCTCGCGGATCTCGGCGTCGAGCTTGAGCGCCACGTCCTTGCCCCAGCGTGCGATCCATTGCGAGCGGTACAGGCGCCCGCTGGCGTTCTGCCCCTGGCCGCCGTTGCGGCTGGTGCAGCCCCAGGCGGTCTGGTTGGCGTCCAGCACCACGGCGCGTATGCCGTGCTCGCGCGCCAGGAACAGGGCCGTGGCCAGGCCCGTGAAGCCCGAGCCGACGATGGCCACGTCCACGTCCATGTCGCCGCTGACCGGGCCGTCATCGTCTGGCGGGCGTCCCGCCGTGCCGACCCAGTAGGTGGGCGCATAGCCCGTGCCGTGGCCCGGGTTGGCGGCCACCAGCGGGTCGTACTGAGGGTCGTAGGGACGCAGGTGGCTGGGGCGGATGTCCTCGGCTTTCATGGCGGATGTCTCCTGGTGCGGCGGCTTGGGATCTGCCGCTTTTTGCTATGGATTCGGTGGAATGGGGCCAATGCCGGCGAGCCCTGCAAGGCGGTGCGCCGACGATGGAATCAGCATAGCCAGCAGGCCATGGAGCCAGTTAGCGCCACAGCCCAGCTTTCGATAGAGCCAGTGGCGGCCGGTGCGCGCGCCTGGACCTAACGATTGATGGCATCTGGTTCTAACGGGTCCGTGTGCCTGCTACCTACCATGGCCCATCGACATTTCGATGACGCGGCGCGGCGGCCCTGCCCGGGGCCCGGCGCCGTGGTACCCACCACAGACAAGGAGACAGCATGAGCGCAGACACCAACCCTCCGGATGCCCAGTTCCTGGCCCGCTTCGCCGAGGCCTGGAACCGCCACGACATCGAGGCCCTGATGGGCTTCATGGCCGATGAATGCGAGTTCCACGCCGTGGCCGGGCCCGATCTCATGGGCCGCAGCTTCGTCGGCCGCCAGGCGGTGCGCGAGGGTTTCCAGATGGCCTGGCAGGCCTTCCCCGATGCGGCCTGGCTCGATGGAGACCATTTCGTGCAGGGCGACCGTGGCGTGTCCGAGAGCACCTTCAAGGGCACCAAGGCCGACGGCCTGCGCGTGGAAGCGCGCATGGTGGATGTCTTCACCTTCAAGGACGGAAAGATCGCCGTGAAGAACGCCTTCCGCAAGGACCGCCCGCCGGTGGCGGCCGCCTGACGGCGCGGGGCCTTGCGGCCCCGTGCCACCGGGAACACCGGATACGCCACGGCAAGGCGCGCACCTGCGCAGCCACCACAACAGAGCATCAGCCGTGGCGCCTGAACGCAACAGGAGACAAGACATGATCGGACATCAGCAAGCCTCTTCGCCGGGGCTTTCACATGGGCTCAAACAGCGGCACATGACCATGATCGCCCTGGGCGGCGTCATCGGCGCCGGGCTGTTCGTGGGCAGCGGCGTCGTCATCAAGTCGGCCGGGCCGGCCGCGATTCTTTCCTTCCTCATCACGGGCCTGCTCGTGGTGCTGGTCATGCGCATGCTGGGCGAGCTGGCCTGCTCCATGCCCGGCGGAGGGTCCTTCTACGAATATGCGCGAGAGGCCTGGCGCGACCGCCCCGGCGTAGGCCGGCTGGCAGGCTTTCTGACGGGCTGGATGTACTGGTACTTCTGGGTCATCGTCGTGGCGCTGGAGGCCGTGGCCGGTGCCGACCTGGTGCGCTACTGGCTGCCCGATGTCCCCAACTGGAGCATCAGCCTGGTGCTGCTGGTGATGCTGACGCTGACCAACCTGGTCTCGGTGAAGTCCTTTGGCGAGTTCGAGTTCTGGTTCGCCTCCATCAAGGTGGCGGCCATCGTGGTCTTCCTGTTCGTGGCCGGCGTCTACGTGCTGGGCCTGACGCCTGCGTCGCAGGGCATGCACTTCGGCAACCTCACCGGCAATGGCGGCTTCATGCCCAACGGCATCGTGCCGGTGCTGACCGGGGCCGTGGCGGCCACGGGCTTTTACTTCGGCGCCGAGATCGTGACCATTGCGGCGGCTGAAACGGCCGAGCCGCAGAAGGCCGTGGCCAAGGCCACCAGCTCGGTGATCACGCGCGTGCTGGTGTTCTATGTGGGTTCCATCTTCCTGGTGGCCTGCCTGGTGCCCTGGAATGCGGTTGGCATCGCCACGCCGTATGTGAGCGCACTGAACACCATGGGCGTGCCGGCTGCCGCGCAGATCATGAACGCCATCGTGCTGACGGCCGTGCTGTCGGCGCTGAACTCGGGGCTGTATGCATCCTCGCGCATGCTGTTCGCGCTGACGCGGCGCGGCGATGCGCCCCAGGCGCTGGCCAAGGTCAGCCGCAACGGCGTGCCCACGCGCGCCATCCTGGTGGCCACGGTGTTCGGCTACGGCGCCGTGGTGATGTCCTATGTGTCGCCCGACAAGGTGTTCGCCTTCCTGGTCAATTCCTACGGCACGGTGGCGATCTTCGTCTACATCCTGATCGCCATCTCGCAGCTGCGCCTGCGCTCCCGCCTGGAGCGTGAGGCGCCGCACCTGCTCAAGGTGCGCATGTGGTGCTATCCGTACCTGACCTGGTTCGCCATCTTCGGCATGCTGTCCATCGTCATCGCCATGGCCTTCATCCCCGAGCAGCGCACACCGCTGGCGCTGGGCGTGGCCAGCCTGTGCATCCTGTTGCTGGCCTATGGCGTGCGGCAGTTCCTGCAGCGTGGCGTGGCGCCGGTGGTGTCCTCGCTGTCCGAGGCCGCGCAGCCCGAGCCGCAGAAGTACTGACCCAGGGGCGACGGGACCGGCAGGGCCGGTCCCGGCTACTCCTCACGTTACTTCTGCTCCTCACGGATCGCATCGGCCAGGGCCTTCACGCCCTGGCCGATGTCGTTGGCGGGTATGGATTGGTAGCCCATGCGCATGAAGCTGCCGGGCGTGCCCGGGCGGGCGAAGAACACATCGCCGGGCTCGATGAGCACGCCGTGCGCTGCGGCGCGCTGCGCCAGGGCATCGACCGGAATGTGGTCGGGCAACTGCACCCAGCATGAGCCGCCGCCGCGCACGGGTGTGATGCGGCAGCCGGGCGCATGCTCGGCCATGGCGGCCGTGAGGGCCGCGTGCCGCTCCTTCTGCGCCTGGGCCAGGCGCCGCTGCTGGGCCTCGTAGTGGCCCAGGGAGATGAACATGGCCAGCGTGCGCTGCACGAAGGTGGCGGGGTGGCGGATCATGAGCCGGCGCAGCGCGCGCAGCTCGCGTATCAGCTCGGGCGCAGCCACGATGTAGCCCACGCGCAGGCCCGGCGCCAGGCTCTTGGACAGGCTGCCCACGTAGATCACGCGGTTGCTGCGGTCCAGGCTCTTGAGCGCCGGAATGGGCTGGCCGTCGAAGCTGCTCTCGCTCTCGTAGTCATCCTCGATGAGGATGATGTCGTGCGCCTCGGCCATCTCCAGCAGCGCCTCGCGCCGGGCCAGCGGCATGGTCACGCCCGTGGGGCACTGGTGGCTGGGCGTCACGTAGAGGTAGTCCAGCTGGCGCAGCAGCGGCGTGACCGGCAGGCCCTGGCCGTCCACCGGCAGCGGGATGACCTGGGAGGTACGGCTGCTGAAGATGTTGCGCGCGTCGGGGTAGCCGGGCTCCTCAATGCCCACGGCCGTGCCCTCGCGCATCAGCAGGTCGGCCACCATGTAGAGGGCGTGCTGCGCACCCACGGTAATGATCAGCTCGTCGGCCGAGGCCCAGACGCCGCGGCGCGGCAGGATCTTGGTCTGTACCTGCTGGATCAGCATCTCGTCGTCGCGCGCGATCTGGTCGGGCGCCCACTGGCGTATGTCCAGCACGCCCAGGGCCTTGAGGCAGCATTCGCGCCAGGCGGCCGTGGGAAACAGCTCCTTGTCGAACTGGCCGTACAGGAAGGGATAGGGGTAGCGCTGCCAGTCCTCTTCCTTGACGATGCTGCGCTGCTGGCTGGGCAGCAGCCACAGGCGCCGCGACCAGTCGGTGCGGCGGCCTTCGCCAGGGGTGCTGCTGGCCGCAGCGCCGCCCGGCGTGCGCCCCTTGAGTACGTCGGGATGGATGAAGTGGCCCTTGCGCTGGCGGCTCAGCAAAAAGGCTTCCTCGGCCAGCTGCTGGTAGGCCAGCACGACGGTGATGCGTGCCACGCCCAGGTGGCGCGCCAGCTCGCGGCTGGAGGGAATGGATTCGCCGGGTGCGAGGATGCCCGAGAGGATGGCATCGACCAGCATCTCGCGGATCTGGCCCTGCAGGCTCAGGGAGGGGCGGGCGCTGCGGCGAAACAGCTGCCCCCACATGGCGCCCTCGGGCGGTTGCGGCTGCGTGGCCGCGCGCTTGTCTGTCATGTCTTGTCGTTCCCGCCGCTGCGGCGGGCCGCTCGCTGTGTTTGTCTCCCGCGCAGGTGCAGGGCAGGGCCTGCATCCGCGACCGGCCAATATAGGCCAGCCGGTGCGCCACGGGGCCCGGAGTTTGCGATGGTTGCAATTTTTGCGGAGAGGCCGGAAATTGATATACAATCGTTGTCTTGGCGGCTGTAGCTCAGCTGGATAGAGTACTTGGCTACGAACCAAGGGGTCGTGGGTTCGATTCCTGCCAGCCGCACCAAAACGACAAGCCTCAGAACTGCAAAGTTCTGAGGCTTTTTCGTTTCAGGCGCCCGCACAGGCCCGCACAGGCCCGCACGGAGGCCGTGGCAATGGTTCAGGCGCTGGGCAACGGTTATTTTTCGATATTTTCATGGTTTTCCGTAAGCGTTCAAAAAGCACGCTATAATTCAAAGCTTGGCGGCTGTAGCTCAGCTGGATAGAGTACTTGGCTACGAACCAAGGGGTCGTGGGTTCGATTCCTGCCAGCCGCACCAAAACGACAAGCCTCAGAACTGCAAAGTTCTGAGGCTTTTTCGTTTGTGCTCGGTTGGTGTCGTGGTTTGTGCGGCGTCTTCGCCTCCTGCGGTGATCTGTGTGAAGATCGGCTCCCTATGAGCAAGGCTTTCACCAAGGAATCCGACGGCGACGACGATGATGAAGTCGGCCTGCCGCCCTTGCCGCCGGGCGGCAAGAACTACATCACGCCCCAGGGCTTCGAGCGGCTGAAGACGGAGCTGCTGGACCTGATCGACAACGAGCGCCCGCGCATCGTGGAGATCGTGCACTGGGCGGCCAGCAATGGCGACCGCTCCGAGAACGGCGACTATCTCTACGGCAAGAAGCGCCTGCGCGAGATCGACCGGCGCATCCGCTTTCTGACCAAGCGGCTGGAGATCGCCGAGGTGGTCGATCCCTCCGTGCATGCCGGCAGCGAGCAGATCTACTTCGGCGCCACCGTCACCTATGTCGATGACGAGGGCGAGGAGCGCACCATCACCATCATGGGCATCGACGAGGCCGACAGCGCACGCCAGCAGGTCAGCTGGATCGCACCCGTCTCGCGCGCCCTGCTCAAGGCCCGTGTGGGCGACGAGGTGGCCCTGCCCACACCCGCAGGTGTGCGCACGCTGGAAGTGCTGGAAGTCACCTACCCGGAGCCGGGCAGCGCCGCCGGGTAAGCGTTCAGGGCTGCAGTTTCTGCAGCAGCTCCAGCGTGGGATAGCCGTCGGCCACCAGGCCCTGGCTTTGCTGGAACTGGCGCAGGCCCGCGCGTGTGGCCGGGCCCATCACGCCATCGGCCGTGCCGGCCGAAAATCCCCGTTCGTTGAGCGCGGCCTGCAAGGCGCGCAACTGGTCGCGCGACAGCGGTGCCAGATCGCGCGGCCAGGCCGCCTGCACACCCGGGCCACCGGCCAGTTGCTGCGACAGCAGGCCCACGCCCAACGCGTAATTCACGGAGTTGTTGTAGCGCAGGATGGTGCGGAAGTTGGCACCCACCATGAAGGCCGGCCCGCGCGCGCCGGCCGGTGCGATCACGCTGGCATCGGCCATGGAGGGCAGGGCGGAGCCGTCCACGGCCTGCACGCCCTCGGCCGCCCATTGCGCGCTGTCCTGGCGCACGCTGGTCTCGGCGCGTGCATGGTCAAAGCCTGCCGGCAGGCGCACTTCCACGCCCCAGGGTTCGCCCGTCTTCCAGCCCGAATGGGCCAGGTAGTTCGCCGTGGAGGCCGTCACATCGGGCAGGCTGCCCCAGATGTCGCGGCGGCCGTCGCCATCGGCATCCACCGCATAGGCCAGGAACACGGAGGGCAGGAATTGCGTGTGGCCCATGGCACCCGCCCAGGAGCCGATCATGTGGGCCGCATCGATATCGCCGTTGTCGATGATGCGCAGGGCTGCAAGCAGCTCCTTTTGCGCCCAGGCGGCGCGCCGGCCGTCAAAGGCCAGCGTGGCCAGCGCATCGACCGTGGGGAAGTTGCCGAAGTTGCTGCCGAAATTGCTTTCCATACCCCAGATGGCGGCGATCACCTCGGCCGGCACGCCATAGCGCTGGCTGGCCGACTGCAGCGGTGCAGCCGCTTCGCGCAGCTTGGCGCGGCCCTGGGCAATGCGCTGGGCCGATACGGCGCTGTCCAGGTATTGCCAGGGCGTGCGCGTGAACTCGGGCTGCGAGCGGTCCAGCTGCACCGCGCGGCGCTGCAGCCGGGTAGGCTCCAGTGCGCTGCGCACGGTTTTCTCCGAGATGCCGGCGTCCAGCGCCCTGCGCGCGAAATCCCGCTTCCACGCTTCGAAGCTGGTGGCTTCGGCCTGCTGGGCGGCATCCGGCGCGGGGGCCGGTTCGGGCTGCACGGGCGCGACAGGCGCCGTGGGGGCGGGCCTGGAGGGCGGCACCGTGACCGGCGCAGGCGCCGGCCGTGACGCGCAGCCGGCCAGCAGCACGGTGGCCAGGGCGGTGGCCAGGGCGGCACGGTTGAGCGCGGCGGGATGGCGGGCGGTGGGAAAGGCTTGGGCTGTGGCTTGGGCGGTGGCGTGTGCGTGGTGCATCCGGCCATTGTCTCCGCTGCGCCCCGGCTCGGAGTGCAACACGGTGTTTCTGCATTGGGCGTGCGGGGCCGCTATGCTGTGCGGCCATGACTGCCATCGCTCCGCCGCCATCACCATCCCCGGTTCTGCACGATGCCGGGCTGGCCCTGCGCGCCTTGCTGCCGCCCGGCCGGCGCTGGCTGGTGCTGACGGGCGCGGGCTGCAGCACGGGCTCCGGCATTCCGGACTACCGGGATCTGGAAGGCCAGTGGAAGCGCCCCCAGCCGGTGACGCTGCAGGCCTTCATGGGCAGCCATGCCACGCGCCAGCGCTATTGGGCGCGCAGCCTGCTGGGCTGGCCCGTGATGGCGCAGGCCAGGCCCGGCCAGGCCCACGCGGCACTGGCGCAGTTGCAGCGGCACGGATGGATCGAAGGCCTGGTCACCCAGAATGTGGACGGCCTGCACACGGCAGCGGGCAGCGATGGCGTCATCGACCTGCACGGCCGCATCGCCGCCGTGCGCTGCATGGGCTGCGGCACCGGCATGGAGCGCGCCGTGCTGCAGGCCATGCTGCTGGAGCGCAACCCCGGCTGGGCCGGCCTGAGCGCCCAGGCCGCGCCCGACGGCGATGCCGATCTGGAGGGGCGCGACTTCAGCCGCTTCGACGTGCCGGCCTGCCCGCACTGCGGCGGCGTGCTCAAGCCCGATGTGGTGTTCTACGGGGAGGGCGTGCCCAGCCAGCGGCTGCAGGCCGTGCGCGCCATGCTGCAGCAGGCCGGCGGGCTGCTGGTCGCCGGTTCTTCGCTGATGGTGTATTCAGGCCTGCGCTTTGTGCATGAGGCCGTGGCCCAGGGCAAGCCTGTGGCCGCCATCAACCAGGGCCGCATGCGCTCCGAGGATTTGCTGGCCCTCAAGATCGAGCAGGACTGCGGCCCGTTGCTGCAGCAACTGGCCCAGGACCTGGCGCAATGAAAAAGCCCCGCAGGAGCGGGGCAGTGTTCATCAGGGAATGACGCGCGATGCGCGCACCACCGAGTGCACGCGGCGCAGGTTGCGCAGCGCGGACTCCACCTGCTGGTTGTCGTGCACCGAGATCACGAAGCACAGGTCCGTGGTGCTCATGGCGGCCTCGTCGGCCATGTCCACGCGCAGGATGTCCACCTCGGCGCCGGCCAGCTCGGCCGCCACGCGCGCGAGCACGCCCTTGCCGTTGTTGACGGTGACCACGATGCGTGCCTCGAACAGGCGCGCGGCATCCATGTCATCGGCCCACTCGACCACGATGAAGCGGTCCCTGTCCTTTTCCTGCAGGCGCTGCGCGATCTTGCACTGCGCATGGTGGACGATCAGGCCTTCGCCGCTGCCCAGGTAGCCCACGATGGGGTCGCCCGGCACGGGGCGGCAGCATTGCGCGTAGTGGATGGAGCCCTGGTTGGAGCCGTCCAGCAGCACGGCACCCTGGAAGGGGCGGTTGCTGGAGTTGAAGCGTTCGCGTGTGAGCAGCAGGGCGTCGGGCCGGTGGCCGTGGCGCGCCATCAGCGCCGTCAGGCGCGAGGCCACCAGCGACGCAATGCGCCGGCCCATGCCGATGTCCACCATCAGGTCGGCGCGGCTGCGGCTGCCGGCCATGCGCAGCACCTCGTCCCACAGTGCCTGGTTGGCCTCGTCGGCCGGCGGCACGGCATCCATGCCTTCGGCCCGCATGGCCTGGGCCAGCAGGTTCTCGCCCAGGCGGGCCGATTCGCTTTGCGCGGCCGACTTCAGGTAGTGGCGGATCTTGGAGCGCGCGCGGCCCGTCTTCACGAAGCCCAGCCAGGCCGGGTTGGGCGTGGCGTCCTCGGAGGTGACGATCTGGACCACGTCGCCGCTCTTGAGTTCGGTGCGCAGCGGCACTTCCTCGTTGTTGATGCGCGCGGCCGTCATGTGGTTGCCGACCTTGCTGTGGATGGCATAGGCGAAGTCCACCACGGTGGCGCCGCGCGGCATGGCCATGATCTCGCTCTTGGGCGTGAACACGTAGACGGCGTCGGGGAACAGGTCCACCTTGACGTGGTCCCAGAACTCGGCCGCATCGCGCGTCTCGTTCTGGATGTCCAGCAGCGACTGCAGCCACTGCGTGCCCAGCTGCTCGGAATCGTGGCCGGGCTGGGCCTTGTACAGCCAGTGCGCGGCGACGCCGGCTTCGGCGACGATGTGCATTTCCTCGGTGCGGATCTGGAACTCGATGTTCACGCCCGAGGGGCCCACCAGCGTGGTGTGCAGCGACTGGTAGCCATTGTTCTTGGCAATGGCGATGTAGTCCTTGAAGCGGCCCGGCATGGGCTTGTACATCTGGTGCAGCACGCCCAGCGCGGTGTAGCAGTCGATCACGCGCGGCAGGATGACGCGAAACCCGTAGACGTCCGTCACCTTGGCAAAGCTCAGCTGGTTCTTCTCCATGCGCAGATAGAGCGAATACAGCGTGCTTTCGCGCCCGGCCAGGCGTGCCTGCAGGCCTGCGCCGGCGAACTCCGCATTGACCTCGTCCTGCACGCGCTGGACCAGGTCGCGGCGGCGCTTGCGCGAGCGGGCGATGGCCTTTTCCAGCGTGGCATAGCGCCAGGGGTGCAGGTGGCGGAAGGCCAGGTCCTGCAGCTCGCGGTAGGTCTGGTTCAGGCCCAGGCGGTGGGCGATGGGTGCGTAGATCTCCAGCGTCTCCGACGAGATGCGGCCCCACTTGTTGCGCGGCATGTCGCCCATGGTGCGCATGTTGTGGGTGCGGTCGGCCAGCTTGATCAGGATGACGCGCACATCGCGCGCCATGGCCAGCAGCATCTTGCGGAAGGACTCGGCCTGGTTTTCCTCACGCGTGTTGAACTGCAGCTTGTCCAGCTTGGTGAGGCCGTCGACCAGTTCGGCCACGTCCTGGCCGAAACGCTGGGCGAGGTCCGCCTTGGTGACGCCGCAGTCTTCCATCGCATCGTGCAGCAGCGCGGCCATCAGGGCCGGGGCGTCGAGCTTCCAGCTCGCGCACAGCGCGGTGACGGCAATGGGATGGGTGATGTAGGGTTCGCCGCTGCTGCGCCACTGGTCGCTGTGGGCCAGGTCGGCAAAGGCATAGGCTTCGCGCACCTGCTCGATGCTGGTGGCATCCAGGTAACCCAGGTGCTCCATCAGTCCGGCAAAGGCATTGGCCGACACGCTCGCTGCCTGCTCTGCAGACATGCGCTCGGGCCGGGGTGTCGGTACGGGATCAGAGGGGGCTGTGAACGAAGTCAAGGCCGCTTTCATGACTTAAATGTAGCGTGCATGCGGGTTTGTGCAGGCTTCATGTAAAAAAGCACCGCTGTGCGGTGCTCTTTGTGGGGCCATTGTGTTGCTTTGCAGCAAATCAGCCCGGAACCTTCTTCAGCATCTCCAGGCCGACCTTGCCTTCGGCGATCTCGCGCAGGGCGGTGACACCGGGCTTGTTCTTGGTTTCGATCCTGGGCGTGTGGCCCTGGCTCAGCATGCGGGCGCGGTAAGTGGCGGCCAACACGAGCTGGAAGCGGTTAGGGATCTGCTCCAGGCAGTCTTCAACAGTGATGCGTGCCATCAGGATCTCCGGGAAACGTCAGTTGGGTACAGAAATATTGAGAGACTCGAAGGTCTCTGCGCGGCGGCTGCGCTGAGCCGCATACTTGAGGCGCTGGGCGTGGATGATCGTCTTGAGATCAAACAGTGCGCTCTCGAACAATTCGTTGATTATAACGAAGTCGAATTTCGCCACCTGGGCCATCTCCTCGGCCGCGTTCGTCAGGCGCAGTTCGATCACCTCGGGCGCATCCTCGCCCCGGTTTTCCAGGCGTGCGCGAAGCTCGTCCCAGCTGGGCGGCAGGATGAAGATCAGAACGGCGTTCGGAAACGCTTCCTTGACCTGCAGCGCGCCCTGGTAGTCGATCTCCAGCAGCACGTCGGTGCCGACCTGGATGCGCTCTTCCAGCGCCTTCTTGGCCGTGCCGTAGCGGCGGCTGTGCACATTCGCCCATTCGACGAAGGCGTTGTTCGACACCATGGTGTCGAATTCCTGGTCGGAGACGAAGTAGTACTCGCGGCCATGCTTTTCCTGGCCACGCGGCGCGCGGGTGGTGTGGGAGACGGAGGGCGAGACGCGCGCATCGAACTCGCGCAGGGCTCGCACCAGGCTGGACTTGCCGGCCCCGCTGGGGGCCGAGACGACAAAGAGGTTTCCGGGGTAATCCATGGATTTGTGCGCAGTTTGGTTACGCATGGGCATCTGTGATGGGCTTATTCGATGTTCTGCACCTGCTCGCGCATCTGCTCGATCAGCACCTTCATGTCCACGCTGATGCGGGTCAGCTCCAGCGTGGCGGACTTGGAGCCCAGCGTGTTGGCTTCGCGGTGCAGTTCCTGGATCAGGAAATCCAGGCGCTTGCCGATCTCGCCGCCCTTCTTGAGCAGGCTCTGGATCTCGTCCAGGTGCGAGTCCAGGCGGGTGACTTCTTCCGCCACGTCGATGCGGATGGCAAAGGCCGTGGCCTCGGTCAGGGCGCGGTCCTGGGCGGCTTCGGGCGCCACGGCGCCTTCGGCCAGGGCCATCGCTTCCTTCCAGCGCTCCATGAAGCGCAGGCGCTGCTGCTCCACGAGCTGGGGCACCAGGGGCGTGGCGTCTGCCGCGAGCTTGCGCAGCTGGGCGATGCGGTCCAGCAGCATGGTGGCCAGGCGCTTGCCTTCGCGGGCGCGGGCCTCCAGCAGTTCGGTCAGGGCCTGCTCTGCCAGCGTGGGCAGCATGCTGCTCCAGTCGATGGCCGAGTTGGCGCCGCTGCTGGCCAGGCGCAGTGCGTCGGAGACGGACAGGCTGCGAGCGTCGGGCAGCCATGACTGGACGGTGTCCTGGAGCATGGCCAGGCGCTGCAGCATGGCGGTGGAGGGGTCGGGCAGGGAGTTGCCGTCGTCGTTGTCGATGGCGGCGCGCACTTCGACCTTGCCGCGCTTGAGGCGGGCGGTCAGAAGGGCCCGCAGGGCCGGCTCATGGGCGCGCAACTCGTCGGGCAGGCGGAACGAAAGATCCAGGAAGCGGCTGTTGACCGAGCGGATCTCCAGACCGAGCCGGCTGTTGCGGCCCGACGCTCCACCATCTTCTGCGGACGCGCCGTGCTGGGCACTGGCGTATCCGGTCATGCTGTAAACTGGCATTGGACTTTTGATGGATGCTTGCAATTGCCCGATTATCCGGGTTTCGCCTCATCCCTGAGACTCACCGGAGAAAAATGTCTTCCAAGATCAAGCCGGCGCCATTGCCGCCAGGCAGCACGATCGGCGGCTATCGGGTGGTGCGCAGGCTTGCTTCCGGCGGTTTCGGCGTCGTTTACCTGGCCTTGGATGCAGAGGGCAAGCAGGTTGCGATCAAGGAATACCTGCCCGCATCGCTGGCCACCCGTGCCCCCGGAGAGTTGCAGCCCGCCGTGGCTCCCGAAAAGCTTTCACTGTACCGCCTGGGCCTCAAGAGCTTCTTCGAGGAAGGGCGTTCCCTTGCACAGATCTCGCACGCTTCCGTGGTCAGCGTGCTCAACTTCTTTCGCGAGAACGAAACCGTCTACATGGTGATGAACTACCTGGAGGGTGCCACCCTGCAGGACTTCGTTGTCACGGCGCGCGAGCTCAAGGCCGAGAAGGTGTTCCGCGAATCGACCATCCGCTCGCTGTTCGACGAGGTGCTGCGCGGCCTGCGCATCGTGCACCAGCACAAGATGCTGCACCTGGACATCAAGCCGGCCAACATCTTCATCACCAATGACGACCGTGCCGTGATGATCGACTTCGGCGCGGCGCGCGAGGTGCTGTCCAAGGAAGGCAACTTCATCCGCCCCATGTACACGCCGGGCTTTGCCGCACCCGAGATGTACCGCCGCGATGCGTCGCTCGGCCCCTGGACCGACATCTACGCGATTGGCGCCTGCATCTATGCCTGCATGCAGGGCTTTCCGCCCAACGAGGCGCCGCAGCGCCAGGACAAGGACCGGCTCACGCTGGCGCTGACCAAGCTGCGCGGCGTGTACTCGGACAACCTCATCGAAGTCGTCGAGTGGTGCATGGCCATGGACCCGGGTTCGCGCCCGCAGTCGGTGTTTGCGCTGCAAAAGGAGTTGAGCCGCGAGGGTGAGCGCCGCTACACCAAGCTCAGTGTCTCCGAACGCATGCGCCTGCAACTGGACACGCTGGTGACCGACGCCAAGAAGAACATGCAGAAGATCAGCGGCGCGGCAGGCCTGCCGGCCGTCGGCCAGGAGCGCAAGCCATGAGGTTTTCGGTATTTCAGCTGAGCCGCCGCGGCGGCCGGGCGCTCAATGAAGACCGCATGGGCTACTGCTACACGCGGGAGGCCGTGCTCTTCGTGCTGGCCGACGGCATGGGCGGCCATCCCGAAGGCGAGGTCGCCGCGCAGCTGGCGCTGCAGGTGATGTCCGTGCATTTCCAGCGCCAGGCCAAGCCGCTGCTGGACGATCCGCAGGGCTTTCTGGTCGATGCGCTGCTGCACGCGCACCGGCAGATCCTGCGCTACGCCAGCGCCAAGGGCATGATCGATACGCCGCGCACCACGCTGGTGGCGGCCGTCATCCAGAAGGGCAAGATCACCTGGATCCACTGCGGCGACTCGCGCCTGTACCTGGTGCGCGGTGGCGAGCTGCTGGTGCGCACGCGCGACCACTCCTATCTGGAGATGGGCGAGATCGCCGCGCAGCTCAAGACATCCAGCCGAAATGTGCTGTTCACCTGCCTGGGCTCGCCGTCCAAGCCCATCTACGATGTGACCGAGCCGCGCCGGCTGGAGCAGGGCGACAAGCTGCTGCTGTGCTCCGACGGCCTGTGGGGCAGCGTGGACGAAGGGCACCTGATGCGCACCCTGCACGGCCGCACCGTGTCCCAGGCCATCCCCCAGCTGGTGGAAACGGCGCTGCGCAACGCGGGCGATGCCAGCGACAACGTCACGGCCATCGCCATGGAGTGGGAGACGCCCGACGCCTTCGAGTCCACCATGGGCATCTCCACCCAGGACATCGAGAACGACGCGTTTGAATCCACGATCCAGGGGGGGCCAATCGAAGACCTGGAAGATGAGCTGGATGACGCCGCCATCGAGCGCTCCATCGCCGAGATCAACGAGGCGATACGCCGCTCGGCCGAGCGCCAGTTCAAGCGCTGAACACCGCTGCCGGCCCGCAGCAGCGGTGCCGGTGGCGCGCATGGACTACCGAACCTATTGACGACAAAGGGCGCACGGGCGCCCGACTGGATTTCTACGATGAAGATTGTGTTGGCCTCCAACAACCGCGGCAAGCTCGCCGAGCTGCAAGCCATGTTCGCCCCGCTGGGCGTTGAACTGATTCGCCAGGGCGACCTGTTCGAGGGCGAGGCGCCCGAGCCGCATTGCACCTTCGTGGAGAACGCGCTGTCCAAGGCCCGCTTCGCGGCCGAGCGCACGGGCCTGCCCGCCATTGCCGACGACGCCGGCATGTGCGTCTCGCACTTCGGCGGCCTGCCGGGCGTGGACACGGCCTACTACTGCACGCAGTTCGGCTACGAGAAAAGCGACGACAACAACGTGCGCGCCCTGCTGGAGCAGATGCAGGGCGTGGCCGACCGCCGTGCCGCCATGGTCAGCACCTTGGTGGGCGTGCGCAGCGCCAGGGACCCCGAGCCGCTGATCGCCATGGGCCGTGTGCAGGGCGAGATCACCACCGAGCGCCGTGGCATGCAGGGCTTCGGCTTCGACCCCGTGATGTACATCCCCGAGCTGGGCCAGACCTTTGCCGAGATGGACCCGGCCGTGAAGCACGCGCACAGCCACCGCGGCCGCGCCACGCTGCAGATGATCGAACTCGTGCGCGAGCGCTGGGTGCGATGATTCCCATCCAGCCCCAGGATTCGGCCTCCGGCGCCCAGGCCGCCGTGCAGCGCGACATCCAGCACTACATGCGCCCAGGCACGCTGCAGCTGGGCAGCCTGCCGCCGCTGTCGCTGTATGTGCACCTGCCCTGGTGCATTCGCAAGTGCCCGTACTGCGACTTCAACTCGCACGAGCATGGCCGTGACGGCCCCGAGCTGCCCGAAGACCGCTACATCGACGCCCTGGTCGCCGACCTCGAAAGCGCGCTGCCGCTGATCTGGGGCCGCACCGTGCACAGCATCTTCATCGGCGGCGGCACGCCCAGCCTGTTCGCGCCCGAGTCCATCGACCGGCTGCTGGCCGCCATCCGCGCGCGCCTGCGCATGGAGGCCGACTGCGAGATCACCATGGAGGCCAACCCCGGCACCTTCGAGACCGACCGCTTCCGCGCCTTCCGCGCGGCCGGTGTCACCCGGCTGTCCATTGGCGTGCAGAGCTTTGACGACCGCCTGCTGCAGGCCGTGGGCCGCGTGCACGACGGCGCCCAGGCGCGTGCGGCCGTGCGCGAGGCGGCCGACAGCTTCGAGACCTTCAACATCGACCTGATGTACGCGCTGCCCGGCCAGACCGAACTGGACCTGGCGCGGGACCTGGACGTGGCCATGTCCTTCGCCCCGCCGCACCTGTCGGTCTATCACCTGACCATCGAGCCCAATACGTATTTCGCCAAGTTTCCGCCTGCCATCCCCGAGGACGACCTGGCCTACGACATGCTGGACCGCATCACCGCGCGCACCGCTGCCGCGGGCATGCAGCGCTACGAGATCTCGGCCTATGCGCGTGAGGGCCACCAGTGCTGGCACAACCGCAACTACTGGCAGTTCGGCGACTACCTGGGCATAGGCGCGGGCGCGCACAGCAAGCTCAGCTTTGCGCACCGCATCGTGCGCCAGGTGCGCTTTCGCGATCCCGCGCGCTACATGGACCAGGCCCTGGCCGGCGCGCCGCTGGCGCAGGACGGCGAGGTGCGCCGTGCCGACCTGCCCTTCGAGTACATGCTCAACGCGCTGCGCCTGCGCGAAGGCTTTGCGCTGCAGGACTTCATGGAGCGCACGGGCCTGCCGCTGTCGTCCATCGCCAAGGGGCTGGACGCCGCACAGGCCAAGGGCCTGATCACGCGCGACCTGGGCCGGGTGGTGCCTACGGAGCGGGGCTTTGACTTCCTCAGCGACCTGCAGGAGCTGTTTCTTGCCGAGTGAACCTGCGAACCGCCGTTGAAAAAAGGACGCCGAGGCGTCCTTTTTTTCATCCAGCGCCACAGCGCAATCGGTCGGCGATCAGCCGCAGCGCACGGCCACGATGCGGCCGGTTCCATCGACCACCAGGTTCAGGCGTTCCTGGTTGAACTCCATCGTCGTTGGCTGGCCTTCGCGCAGCACGCGGGCCATGTAGGCGCCCGACTGCTTGCGGGCGGCCTCCAGCGTGGCCGATGTATTGCTCTTGCCCACGAACGACTGGGCCGATGCCGCATTGCAGACCTGCACGGGGCGCGGTGCCGGTTGCGCCGCGCCGCCGCTGCTGCCACCAAAAGGATTGCTCATGCCGGCGCAGCCTGCCACCAGGGTGGTGGCGCCCAGCAGGGCCAGGGCGGCAAGGCGGCGTTGGAGGGCGGGGGCGGTCATCGGCATGGTCTGTCTCCTCGATTCATGGGGTGTTGCTGCGCAGTATCAGGGCGGGCGCGGGCGCGCTGCCTCGGACAATGCCGCATACCTTAGCCGGGCTGAGCCGGGCCAAGGCGAAGCCGAAGGCATGCGGAAGTAACAGGTGGCAGCAAAGGCTTCAGCGCCGCGCGCTGCGGCCTTCCGCGGGGGCGTGGTGGAAGACCGTGGCCTCCATGCCCATGGCGCGTATCTTGGCGGCCGCCTGATCGGCGCTGCGCTGCTTGGCAAAGGGGCCCGAGCGCACGCGCACGATCTCGCCCTTGTTGCTGTGCAGGGTCTGGCTGAGCGTGGGAAGCTTGGCTTTCTCCAGCCGCTCCACCACGCGCCCGGCATTGCCAGCTTCAGAGAACACGCCGATGTTGATGTAGTAGTTGCCCGGCTCCAGAGCCGCCGAGGCGGCCTTGGCAGGTGCCGCGGCCTTTGCGACGGGTTCGGCAGGCTTGGCGGGCTTGGCTGGTTTGGTTTCAGCCGCCGCCTTGGAGGGCTTGGCGGGCGCTGGCGTGGCTGCGTGCACGGACGCTGGCGCAGGCGCAGGCGCAGGTGCAGGTGCAGGTGCAGGTGCAGGTGCAGGTGCAGGTGCAGGTGCAGGTGCAGGTGCAGGTGCAGGTGCAGGTGCAGGTGCAGGTGCAGGTGCAGGTGCAGGTGCAGGTGCAGGTGCAGGTGCTTTGGCTGGCACCAACGCGGCCTTGACGGGAATGGCTGCAGCTGCAGTGGCCGCGACGGCTCCCGCAGCGCCGGCCGCTGCCACGACGGGCATGGGTTCGACCGTGCCGGAGACGGTGCTGCCGGCGGCGGGCAAGGGCGCTTGCGGATCAGGGCGCGCCTCGGTCTGGGCAACCGGCTCTTGGGGCTGGGGCGTGGGAGTGGAGGCGGGAGTGGGCGCCGGTTCCGTCCTTGGCGTTTCGACGGCAGGTACGGCTGCGGCGGGCGCTGGCACCACGGCTGGTGCAGCGGGCGAAACTGGTGCAGTGGCCGGTATGGCTTCGGACGGAATCACCTCGGTCTGTGCCGCCATGAAATGTGGCATGCCCGACAGCGCCCAGATGCCTGCACCGGCAGCGGCGGCAAGCACCGCACCGGCCGCCACGGCCAGCCGCTTGTGCAGGGGCGTGGCCGCGCGGCGGGCCAGGCGTTCGTGCGCTGCGGCCATGTTGGGGGCCTCGCCAATGGCTTGCAGCGTGTGGCGGCGCACATGGTGCCAGTACAGGGCATTGGCGCCCAGGCCGGGAATGGCGATGGCCAGCAGGATCAGCGTGGCATCGATGCCGTGGGCAATCGCCGGGGGCAGGCCCAGCGCGGGGCGCAGCAACAGGCCCCAGACCAGGCCCGTGCCGCCGGCGGCCAGCGCATAGAGGCCGCCCTCTTGCCACAGCCCGCGCAGCCCGCACCAGGGCAGGGTGAACAGGCCTGCGGCCAGGTTCCAGGTAGGCAAGGGCTTGCCCAGCGCGTCAAAGCGCTCGAACAGGCGCAGGTAGTAGTCGCGTGAGGGCTCACCAATCAGGCTGGCGTACAGGCCCGGCATCAGGCCGGTGCCCTGTCCGCCCGTGAAGCTGGTGACGCCGGCATGTGCGCCGGCGCCTGCCCGTTCGTTGGGGGCAGTGCCGTCATCGCCGTGCTGCAGTGCATAGGCTGCGGCGGCGAAGGCGCTGGCTATAGAGGGCGGCAGTTTGCTGGGGCTCTTGGGAGAGTCGGCCGTGTCGGAACTGCTGGCACTGCCGGGCTCGGCAAAGGCGGGCTCCTGCCGAGCAGGGGCCGCCTGCCTTCCGAAGTCGATGGTGGCGGGAGGTGCTGAGATGGCGTCTTCCGATGGGGCGGGCATGTCAGCAATTGTGTCATGCACTCATGGCTGTCGGAATCACGACATTCGGGCGGATCGATCGGGTGAATCAATCGGACAGATCCATCGCGCAGATCAATCGCGCAGATCAATCGGGCCCCTCCATCGGCCCCGATCGATCTGCCTTTGCCATCAGGCCTGGCGCGCGGGCAGCACGGTGGCGCGGCACTCGCCGAAGCCGATGCGCGCGGCGCCCGGCTTCTCGCACCAGCCGCGCAGGATCACGGCATCGCCATCCTGCAGGAAGGTGCGGCTCTCGCCATTGGCCAGGGCCACGGGCTTCTTGCCGCCTTCGGTCAGCTCCAGCAGCGCACCGGCCTCGCTGGAGGTGGGGCCGGACAGCGTGCCCGTGCCCAGCAGGTCGCCGGGCTGCAGGTCGCAGCCGTTGACGCTGTGGTGGGCCACCAGCTGGGCCATGGTCCAGTAGGCGTGGCGGTAGCTGGTGTGGGTGATCTGCTGCGCAGCCTGGCCTTCGGCGCGCATGCGGCCGGTCTCCAGCGCCACGCTCAACTGCACGTCGAACGCGCCGCGCTCGGAATTGGCGGCCGAGCTCAGGTAGGGCAGGGGCTGGGGATCGGCGGCGGGCCGCGTGAAGGCCGTGCGGTAGGGCTCCAGCGCCTCCAGCGTCACGACCCAGGGCGAGACCGTGGTGGCGAAGTTCTTCGACAGGAAAGGGCCCAGCGGCTGGTATTCCCAGGCCTGGATGTCGCGCGCCGACCAGTCGTTGAGCAGGCACAGGCCGAAGATGTGGTTCTCTGCCACGTCCATGGAAATCGCCTCGCCCCAGGCGTTGCCGGCGCCGGTGTAGATGCCCATCTCCAGCTCATAGTCCAGGCGTGCGCAGGGCTTGAGCGCGGGTGCGGCGGCGTCGGGCGCCTTCAGCTGGCCCATGGGGCGGCGGAAGTCCACGCCCGACACACGCAGGCTGGACGCACGGCCGTGGTAGCCGATCGGCACCCACTTGTAGTTTTCCATCAGCGGGTTGTCCGGGCGGAACAGCTTGCCGACGTTGGTGGCGTGGTGCACCGAGGTATAGAAGTCCGTGTAGTCGCCGACCTGGGCCGGCACCGTGTACTCCACGTCGGACTGGGCCACCAGGCAATCCTGCAGCGCCGCCTGTGCGGCAGCGCCTTCGCGCAGCGCGCGCGACAGCGCCAGGCGCAGGGCCGACCAGGCGGCCGGACCCATGGCCATGAAGCCGTTCAGGTGCTGCTGCGAAGCGGCTTCCAGCTGCGGCTGCACGGCATCGCCCAGCGCCTTGAGGGCGCTTGCGCGCGCCAGGTCCAGCACCTGGTCGCCAATGGCCACGCCGCCGCGCCAGGCCTCCTGGCTGCCTGCGCGGCGGAACACCGCAAACGGCAGGTTCTGGATGGGGAAGTCGCTGGCGCCGGTATTGGCCGAGGCCACCCAGCTGCGCAGGCCTGCGTCATGGGTTTCGTTCAAGGACATCTGTCTCTCCTGGTTGGGTTTGTCTGTCGTTGGTATGAAAGGGGTCGGGCGGGGCGGTTCAGGCAGGGCCGGCTCAGGCAGCGGCAAAGCCGCCGTCCATGTTCCAGTGTGCGCCGCGCACCTGGGCGGCCTGCTCGCTGGCCAGGAAACCGGCCAGCGCCGCCACCTGCTCCACGGTCACGAAGGCCTGGGAAGGCTGCTTGGCGCCCAGCAGCTGGCGCGCCGCCGCTTCGGCATCCAGCCCTTCGCGCGCTGCCAGCGCATCGATCTGTCGTTGCACCAGTGGCGTCAGCACCCAGCCGGGGCAGATGGCGTTGCAGGTCACGGGCGTGGTGGCGAACTCCAGCGCCACCGACTTGGTCAGGCCGATCAGCCCGTGCTTGCTGGCCACATAGGCCGGCTTGCGCGCCACGCCCACCAGCCCGCTGACCGAGGCGATATTGATGATGCGGCCCCAGCCGCGCTCCAGCATCTGCGGCGCACAGGCCTGGATGGCGTGGAAGGGCGCCGACAGGTTGACGGCCAGCAGCTCGTCCCACTTGCCGGCCGGGAATTCGAGCAGCGGGCTCACATGCTGCATGCCTGCGTTGTTGACCAGGATGTCGATGGGCCCCAGCTCGGCCGCAATGCGCCGGGCCAGCGGGGCGATGGCGCTGGCGTCGCGCAGGTCCAACCCGTAGTGGCGCACCGGCACGCCATGCGTTTGGGCGATCTCGCGCACCAGCGCATCGGTCTCGGCCGATGCGGCGGCCTGGCCATGCAGCGCGATGGCTGCGCCCTCGCTGGCCAGATGGCGCGCCACGGCCAGGCCGATGCCGCTGGTCGATCCGGTGATCCAGGCCACGCGGCCCGCATGCGGGCGTGAAGCGGGGAATGAGGAAGTCGGGTTCATTTCAGGAGATCCATTTCCATATGCACGTACTCGCTGAGAAAGCGCACCCGCGCCCAGTAGATCAGCAGCCCGTCGGCATTGCATGCCCAGCGCAGTGCCTGCATCAGCGGCGTGCCCAGGGCCACGCCCAGGTGCTCGGCGGCCAGTTCGTCGGCCGGCGCCACGCTCAGGTGCTGGCGCGCCACGGCAATGCGCGAGGGGTCGCTGCTCAGGGCCACGGCCAGGGAGCTGCGCTCCAGCTGGGCCTCGATCTCGGGGAACAGTTCCTGCTCCAGGTACAGCTGCGACAGGCAGAACCGCGCCGCGTCATGGTCGTACACGCGCAGCAGGTGCACGTAGGCGGGGGCCATGCGGCCCACGTCGGGGAAGCCTTCGGGAATCGGCGGCAGGCAGTCGCGCCCGGTGTGCAGGGTGATCTGGCCGATGTGGGCGCCAAAGGCCACCAGCTCCTTCCAGCTGGTGGGCAGCAGAAAGGACGGCGGCTTGTAGGGCGCCGCAATCACCCGCGTGCCGCCGCGCTTGCGCGTGAGCAGCAGGCCCTCTGCCACCAGGGCGCCCAGTGCCATGCGCACCGTGGTGCGCGACACGCCATGCAGCGCCTCCAGCTCCTGCACCGTGGGAATGGCGCTGCCTACGGGCCAGGCGCCCGTGGACACCTTGCTGCGGAACAGCCGCGCCAGCTGCAGGTGCAGCTTGTCCCGGCCTTGTTGAGGGGCCGATGCGGTGGAGTTGGAGGGCATGGGAGGCAATAAAGTATCTATTCAGTGCTTTTATTTTCACACAAAGCGCCAGCCCTGACAGCCTGTGCTGACGCCCATCGTTGACAAATGTCTTCAATTGAGCAGGCCGAATGACTTTTAAACTGCGGCCCTTTTTCGGTTTTTCGTTTTCGTTTTTTGAATGTTGGCCAGAGCGGCCGTTGGGTATTTCATGCAGCAGCAACATGCTTGGGAGTTTTTTCGCGCCGGTGGAGTGGACCAGGTGGTCATCCGCACCGGGCAGGACATTGCGCACATCGGCGAGCTGGACCAGAAGCTGTGGGTGGCCCTGGCCTGCCCCACGCGCGGCATCGAGTTCGACAGCGACACGCTGGACCTGATCGACGAAGACAAGGACGGCCGCATCCGCCCGCCCGAACTGATTGCCGCCTGCCAATGGGCCGTGGCGCGCGTGCGTGATCCCCAGGTGCTGGCCGATGGCGGCGACGTGCTGCAACTGTCCAGCCTGGAGCGCGACAGCGAGCAGGGCGCCCTGCTGCATGCCGAGGCCGAGCGCATGCTGGCCCTGTCCGGCCAGGCCGGCGGCGCCGCGCTGAGCCTGGCCCAGGTGCGCGAGCGCCTGGCCTCCCTGGCGGCCATGCGCTTCAATGGCGACGGCATCGTCAGCCCCGCCACCGCCGGGGACGACAAGGCGCTGGCCGCGCTGGTCGAGCGCATCGGCAAGACCTATGGCACGGCGGCGGGCGCCGATGGCGTGGCCGGCATCGCACGCAAGCAGGCCGAGTCCTTCTATGCCGACCTGCGTTCCCTGCGCGACTGGCATGCAGGCGCCGAAGCCCTGGGCTGCGGCATTGCCGAGCGCGACCAGGCCCTGGCCGCGGCCCGCGCCGTGGACGCGGTGCAGGCCAAGGTGGACGACTTCTTCGCACGCACGCGGCTGGCCGCCTTCGACACGCGTGCGCAGGACCCGCTCAACCCCTCCATCGAAGGCTATGCCGCCCTGGGCCGTGAGGTGCTGGACAGCGGCGCCCAGGCCATTGCCGCGCTGCCGCTGGCCGCCGTGGCGGCCGACCGCGCGCTGCCGCTGGCCCAGGGCGTGAACCCCGCCTGGGCCGGTGCGCTGCAGGCCCTGCGCGAGCAGGCCGTGCAGCCCGTGCTGGGCGAAGACCTGCAGGAGATCACCGCCGCGCAGTGGGAGCAGGTCAAGGCCGCCCTGCAGCCCTGCCGCCAATGGCTGGCGGCCCGTCCCGCCACGCCGCTCGATGCCCTGTCGCAACAGGAGGTGCAGGCGCTGCTGGACGGCGGGCAGGAAGCCGCGCTGCTGGACCTCATTGCCCAGGACGAGTCCGAGAAGGAACACAGCCTGCAGGCCGTGGCGCTGGAAAAGCTCATCCGCCTGCAGCGCGACCTGCTGGTGCTGCTCAACAACTTCGTCTCGTTCAGCCTCTTTTGCCGGCGCGAGGGCGCGGCCTTCCAGGCCGGCACGCTCTACCTGGATGCGCGCAGCTGCGACCTGACCGTGGAAGTGAGCGACACCGCCGCCCACGCCGCGCTGGCCGGCCGTGCCAAGACCTGCCTGGCCTACTGCGAGCTGCGGCGCGAGGGCAAGAAGAAAGCCATCGTCGCGGCCTTCACGGCGGGCGATGTGGACTTTCTCTTCGTGGGCCGCAACGGCGTGTTCTATGACCGCGCGGGCAACGACTGGGACGCCACCATCGTCAAGCTCATCGAGAACCCCACCAGCATCGGCCAGGCCTTCTTCCTGCCCTACAAGAAGTTCCTGCGCATGGTGGAGGAACAGGTGGCCAAGCGCGCCTCGGCCAAGGAAGAGGGCGTGACCGCCAGCCTGGGCACGCAGGCCGGCCAGCTGGTCACGGCGCCCGGCACCGCTGCGGCCAACGCCACAGCCGCCACAGCCGCCACCGCTGCGGCCGCATCGCGCAAGACCGATGTAGGCACCGTGGCCGCCCTGGGTGTGGCGCTGGGCTCCATCAGCGCCGTGCTGGTGGGCATCTTCGGCAAGTTCATCGACCTGGGGCCCTGGATTCCCGTGGCCCTGGTCGGCCTCATCGCGGCCATCTCCGGGCCCAGCATGATGATTGCCTGGCTCAAGCTGCGCCAGCGCAGCCTGGGGCCCATCCTGGACGCCAGCGGCTGGGCCATCAACGGCCGCATGCGCATCAACCTGCCGCTGGGCCGCAGCCTGTCGCAGACCGCCAAGGTGCCGGTGGGCGCGCGGCGCACGGCGGGCGATCCCTATGCGGAAGGCAACGGCCTGCGCAACACCCTGGTGGCGCTGGCCGTGGTGGCCTTGCTGGCGCTGATGGCCTGGCGCCTGCACTGGGTCGATGGCCTGCTGCCCGCCGGCTGGCAGTACGGCGCGGCACCGGCCGCTGTGCCGGCTGCGCCAGAGTCCGCGCCTGCGCCAGCACCGGCACCGGCACCGGCACCGGCACCGGCGGCTCAGTAAGTCGATGCCTAGGGGCGGGCAAGCCACTTGCCCGCCCCGGTCGGGAAACCTCAAGGCGCCACAATAGCGCCATGACCACCCCCACCCACGTACAACGCAGTGCCGTGCCCCTGAGCACGCACGACACCACCCGCATCGACGACCTGCGCATCAAGGCCGTGCGCCCCCTGATCACCCCGGCCCTGCTGCAGGAATGGCTGCCCGCGCCCGAAGCCGCGCAGCAATTGGTGGAAACCAGCCGCGCCGCCATCTCGGACGTGCTGCAGGGCCGGGACGACCGGCTCATCGTCGTCGTCGGTCCCTGCTCCATCCACGACCACGACCAGGCCATGGACTATGCGCGCCAGCTCAAGGCCCAGGCCGACGCCCTGGCCGGCGAGCTGCTCGTGGTCATGCGCGTCTACTTCGAGAAGCCCCGCACCACCGTGGGCTGGAAGGGCTACATCAACGACCCGCACCTGGACGGCAGCTTCGCCATCAACGAAGGCCTGGAAATGGCACGCGCCCTGCTGCTGGACGTGCTGGCCCTGGGCCTGCCCGTGGGCACGGAATTCCTGGACCTGCTGTCGCCGCAATTCATCAGCGACCTGGTCAGCTGGGGCGCCATTGGCGCGCGCACCACGGAAAGCCAGAGCCACCGCCAGCTGGCCAGCGGCCTGTCCTGCCCCGTGGGCTTCAAGAACGGCACGGACGGCGGCGTCAAGGTGGCCAGCGATGCCATCCAGGCGGCCAGCGCGCCCCACGCCTTCATGGGCATGACCAAGATGGGCCAGTCCGCCATCTTCGAGACCCGCGGCAATGGCGACTGCCACGTCATCCTGCGCGGCGGCAAGCAGCCCAACTACGGCGCCGAGCATGTGCAGGCCGCCTGCGCCCTGCTGGAAGGCGCAGGCCTGCGCCCGCAGGTCATGATCGATGTCTCCCACGCCAACAGCAGCAAGCAGCACCGCCGCCAGATCGACGTGGCGGCCGACGTGGCCCAGCAGATCGCCGGTGGCGATGCCCGCATCACGGGGCTGATGATCGAAAGCCACCTGCAGGAAGGGCGGCAGGACATCGTGGACGGCCAGCCGCTGGCGCATGGCGTGTCCGTGACCGATGCCTGCATCAGCCTGGAGCAGACCGTGCCTGTGCTGGAGCAGCTGGCTGCGGCGGTGAAGGCGCGGCGGGCGAAGCTGCGGGGGTGAGTTGACTGGCCGGGTCTGTTTTGGACCCGCGTCAGGCAATGGGGCAGTCCTGTCCTTCGGCAGGACTGCAATGCAACGGCCACAGCGCAATGGCATGCATATGAGCCGCCGATGTAAAAGCAGGGTCGGCAGACTGCGAATTCCATTCAGGCGCTGGTGCAGCCCAGGCTGTGCATCAAGACTTTCAGATCAGTCCGATTGCATCATGCATTTTTGCAATGAATGATTGATTTATTCATATCGGATTAAAAAATTCTTCTATTGCTGCATCCAGATGTATTTCGAGGATTGCACCAATATATTTGGCCGTCATTGTTATGGTGGTCCATATTCCGGGATGAGAGGGGCGAAGGACAAGGGAAATTAATGGCTCTATCAAAGAAGAGCAGGATCTTCATTTCAAAGAATTTGAGTCATATATAATGGGGTTTGATTCTGCGGAGGACGATCAAGTATGAGGCCTGGTGATGCAAAGCGGGTATTTGATCTTGCAGTTGGGCGATCTGCCCCACCGCTTGCCTCCATGGTCACCATTTTTGCCATTAGTTTCTATAGCTCGACTCTCGTTGCCCAATTCAGCATAGCCCTTTCCTTTGCATCACTTTTCTTTGTATTGCCAGCGAGTATTGGCGCCATCTTCTTTTCGGAAATAGCTGCCAGCAAAGATAAGGAGCAGTCAGACTCACTCATCAGTTTGCTGCTTTGGCTGGTCCTCCTATACACCGGGTTTTGTTTTATTCTGGTGTATTGGCTTCCTGTTATCTCGAAGACCCTGATATCCGGTTTGCCAGAGGAACTGTTGGATGGGGCCGTATCGCAGGCAAGATTGATAATTCTGTGTATTCCCTTCTTCGGAATCATCAATGTATGTAGCTGCGTTCTTGAGTCAAGATCACATACTGCCATCGTTGCAAAATTCAGAATGTGGCAGGTTTTTTTCCATGTAGCCTGCGTCATTGTGGTGCTGGCGCTGCTTGGGAAGAATGAGTGGATGAGTGATGATTCGATCGCTCTTGCCTATCTGTTCAGTGACATCATTTTTTCCGTTGCCGCATATGCTTTGATGCGGAAATACGGTCAATTCAGTTTTTCATTCAATTTTCGTGGATTGCCTGGTAGAAGAATATTTTCCGTCTTGATCCCTGGCTATGCCAATGCGTTCTTTGGGAAATATCTGCTTTATATATTGTCAATGTCTGTTGCAGGGCTGGGTGCAATGTATTCTGCAATTCAATCTCAAGCTTCTGCCATATTGCTGCTGGCAGAACTGCCTGCCATGGGAGTCTGTGCTCTTCTGGTAATGGAGATATCCAAAAATCGTGGAAAATGGGTAGTGCAATTTCAGTTCATCAAAGATTCATCGTCATTGATGATTTTTTGTGCCATTATTCCAGTTGTTGCATTGTCTGTATTCATGCTGTTCTATGAAATATCAGAAGCGAATGGTTCTCAAATTGTCGGGGAAGGTTTCCTTTCCTTGGTGTGCAAAGGAATTACGGATGCGGTGTTCTTCTATGTCGCAGCAATTTCTGGGGGGCTAGGTCTTTATTGGTCGTCAAGAATCATTTTTTGGGTTGTTTACGCATTGGTGTTTTTTGCTCCAATGTCATTGGGTTTTCATGGCTCCAGCTATTCCATGATCAACTATATTTTCTCGTTTTCTTCTCTCATGTCCTGTGTGATGTTGGTATTGCTTATTCACTATAGGCGAGAGTCTCTATCTGAAGAGAAGATTGGCTTGAAGGAAAGCTTGTAGCTGTGGTGGCCTTGGCGAGGTCGTCTGCCCTTCGACAACCTCGCAGCCCCGCAACCGCCACGACTTAGGCGCTGACATACGGGGTGGGGAGACCGGGGGATCGTTCTCAGGCCCGCACGGGCCTCGGCTCCAGATTGCGCGCCGTCCCCAGCCAGGTCGCGCAATGCGTTTCATGTCCATCCTCGGCCACCGCGTACAGGTCCGCCGCGCAGATGCTGAGCACGCGGCCGGCATCCACCACGCGGCCGCGCGCGCGCAGGTGGGTGCCGCGTGCGGGGGCGAAGAGCTTCACGCTGCCGTCCACCGTGGCATTGGCCCAGCCAGCAGGCAGCAGTGAACCTGCGGCCGACACCGCCGCAAAGTCGCCCAGCGCAAAGATCGCCGTGGCCTGTAATTGGCCCGGCTGAAAGCACAGGGCATCGGCAATGGGCATCTCCAGCTCGGTGGCGCCGGGCTCGGCCCGTACAAAGCGCAGGCCCAGGGTGCGCGCCATGGGCATGGCCAGCACGGCCTTCTGCAGCGCCTGGGTGGATGGGGTGGGGTGCGTGGTCGGCTCAGTCATGGCTTGTCTCCTTCGTAGTGGGTGAAACGGCACGGCGCACGCGCGGCCAGGGCGCGGCGGGTTTGTCGGGGGTGCTGGCTGGGGTCGGTGCCGTTTGCGCCAGATCCCGCTCGGCCTGGCGGGCGCGCAGCCACTGCACATGGTCCAGGGCCTGGGCGCGCTGGGCCTGCAGCGCGGCGATCTGCTCGTCTATCTCCTGCACGCGCTGCTGCACGGCATCGGCCAGGTCACCGGGGCCTATGCGCCCCGCACGCCAGGCGCGCAGGTTCTCCGCAATGCGCGGCAGCCCGAACCCCAGCGCGCGGGACATGGCGATGAACACCACCTCGCGCCGGGCCGAGCGCGGATAGTCGCGGTAGCCATTGGGCAGGCGCCGGGGCTTGAGCAGGCCCGCGCGCTCGTAGTGGCGCAGCGCGTGGATGGAGACGCCCGTGAGCTGGGCGAGTTCGGAGATCAGCATGTGCCAAGGCTAGCAAGGCTCGTGCTGGGCTAAGGTTGGGAAGGGGACAGCTTTTTCCCCGCCTCGTCGCGAATCCAGTCCAGGAACGCGCGCACTTCGGGGCGGTCGGCCGCTCCGGGCCGCGTCACCGCGTAGTAGGCAAATCGTGCGGGCCATGGCTTGTCCAGCACCTGGATGAGCCGGCCCGCCGCGATTTCTTCCTGGGCATAGGCCTGCGGCACCAGCGCCAGGCCCTGGCCAGCCTCTGCCGCACGGATCAGCAGGAAGTCATCGTCAAAGGCACTGCCGCGCTCCGCGCGCATGTCGTCGGCCACGCCATGCGCTTTCAGCCAGAGCGGCCAGTCTGCGCGGTCGCCGTCATGCAGCAGGGGGTAGCCCAGGCAATCGCCTGCCTCATGGATCACTGCCCCGTGCGCCTTCAGGAACCCCGGCGAGGCGACGGGCGTCAGAACTGGCGCCATGAGGGGGAGAACCTCCAGCCCCGGATAGTCTCCCAGCCCATGGCGCAAGGCCACGTCCACCCGGTCGCGCCGCAGGTCCACCAGTTCCGACGTGGCCTCCACGCGCATTTCGATGTCCGGGTGCAATTGCTTGAAACGCCCCAGCCGGGGCACCAGCCACGATGCCGCGAACGTGGCGACCGTGCTGACGGTCAGGCTCCGTCTTGCCTTGGTGCTTTCCAGGTCGTGCATGGCCTGGTCGATTTGAAGAAACGCTTCGCGCAGCCTGGGGAACACGCTGGCGCCTGCCTCGGTCAGTCGCATGCCAAGGCGCTCACGCTCCAGCAACACCACTCCCAGGCGGTCTTCCAGCACGCGGATCTGCTGGCTGACGGCGCCGGGCGTGACGTGCAGGGCCTGTGCCGCGGCCTTGACGCTTTTGCGCTGCCCCACTTCCACGAAAGTGCGCAGCGCCTGCAATGGGTAGGTCATCTTATTTTTAGATTTACTAAATTCTTGGAGCAGAAATCATCGCTTTAAATTAGACGTATATCTGTTGAAAATAAGTCTTTCCAGCGATTCTATGAATTAAGTTTATCTAAAATTTAAATGCTCCATCTCTATTCAGACAGCTCCCCCAATGGCTTCAAGGTGACCATTGCGCTTGAAGAACTTTCGCTGCCTTACCAGCTGCACCATGTGCGCATCGATGAAGGCGAGCACCGGCAGCCGGCCTTTCTGGCGCTGAATCCCCATGGCCGCATTCCCGTGCTCACGGACAGCGAGACGGGTGTGGTGTTGTTTGAGTCAGCGGCCATTCTTCTGTACCTGGCCGACAGGAGCGGGCACCTGCTGCCAGAGGACCTGCAGGCCCGCTGGGAGGCGATCAAATGGCTGCAATTCCATGCGTCCAGTGTCGGGCCGCTGCTGGGCCAGCGCGTGCACTTCGAGCTGTTCGCGGACAGCCCGGTTCCTGCCGCAATCGAACGCTACCGGCGCCTGACGGAGCAGGCGTTCACGGTGCTGGACCACGCGCTGGAGGGCCGTTCCTACTTGGCCGGCGACTGCTACTCCATTGCAGACATTGCCCATTTCGGTTGGACGCACATCGCGCGAATCATCCACTTCGACTTCAGCCGGCACCGCCATCTGAGCGCATGGCATGAGCGGGTCGCGGCGCGGCCTGCGGTGCGCAAGGGCATCACGCTGCCGGCACCGGCAACCGGCGCATGAACACGAGTCAGGTCCAGACAATGAACGCAACTCCTCTCTCCCCGCGCACGGGTGGGGCTTCCTATGCCTCGTTCTACGCACACCCTGGCTACCGGCGCATGTTTGCACCAGACCGGCTGACCGTGGGCATCTTCCTGCCGCTGCGCAGCTACAAGGGCGACATGTCGGTGCTGCGCGGGCAGGCCGATCTGGTCACCCGCATCGACCAGCATGGCTTTGCCGCCGTGTGGGTGCGCGATGTCCCCTTGTTCGATCCCTCGTTCGGGGACGCAGGGCAGGTGTTCGACCCCTTCACCTACCTGTCCTTCCTGGCGGCCCGTACCCGCAAGATCGCCTTGGCCACCGGCAGCGCCATCGTCTCCCTGCGCCATCCGATCGACCTGGCCAAGGCCGCCACAAGCATTGACCAGCTCTCCGGCGGCCGGCTGGTGATGGGCTTGGCCTCTGGCGACAGGCCGATGGAGTTTCCCGCCTACGGACTGGAACACGCGGCCCGGGCACAGCGCTTTTCCCAGGCCGTGGCCTATATGCGTCAGCTCATGCAGCCCGGGCACCTGGACATCGATTCCCCGCTGGGGCGCCTGGAAGGAGCCGAGTTTCTCCCCCAGCCCGTTGCGGGGAGCATTCCGCTGATGGTGACGGGATCGTCAAGCCAGTCGCTGGCGTGGATTGCTGAGCATGCAGATGGCTGGCTGACCTACCCCGGTGCCACCCATACCCCCCGGGGGCCCCAGCACCTGGCGGAAAAAATCCGTGCCTGGCGTGACCTGATCCCTGGAGGCGCATTCCGCCCGCACATGACGAATGAGTGGATCGACCTGGTCGATGACCCCGGCCATCCCCCAACCCCGTTGCATGGGGGCTATGTCCTGCGCACCGGGCGCAAGGGACTGGTGGCATTGCTCGAACACTGGCAGGCGGCGGGGGTGAACCACGCGGCGCTGGGCATCCAGTGGACACAGCGCCCGCCCGCCGAGGTGCTGGAGGAACTGGCCCAGGAGGTGCTGCCGCACTTTCCCTCGCACGAAGGGCTGACGGCAGTGGCGGCTGACTGGTGAACGCAGGCCGGGGCCAGGAATGGCCGGGCCGCGGCAAGCTTGCATCCCTGAGACCGTGGGCATTCAAGCCGGCTGCGCTGCAGGCCTCATCACGCGCGCCGTGAACCGGGCCATGAACTCGCGCGTGGCAACGCGGGCGCCCAGGGCCGTCAGGTAGTTGGCGCAACCGTGCACCACCGAGGCGCGGTTGTCGTCGAAGGCTTTCAGCCCCAGGCGAACCACGTCCTCGCTGGACGCTTTTTTCCCAAACGATGCGGCCTCGCCGGCGCGGGCAAAGAACGCCGTGTCGGTAGCGCCCGGGCACAACGCCAGCACGCGAACGCCGCGTGGCCGGTACTCGGCCCAGAGCGCTTCGCTGAACGAAAGGACAAAGGCCTTGGTCGCGGCGTAGACCGCCATGTACGGGACCGGCTGAAACGCTGCCGTGGAGGCGATGTTGATGACGCCGCCCTGGCGCTGCTCCAGTGCGGGGAGACACAGGTGCGTCAGCTCCACCAGGGCGCCCACATTCAGGTCGATGGCCTCCCGCTGCATGGCCAGCGCCAGTTCATCAAACCTGCCATGGGTGCCGAAGCCTGCGTTGTTCACCAGCAGATCCGGCAGCAGGCCCCTGGCGCTGACGGCCTCGAAAACCCGCCGGGCCGCCCCGGGTGTCGCCAGGTCCTCGACCAGGAATTCGGCGCCGGGCAATTCGCTGGCGAGCTTTTCGAGCCTGTCGCGGCTGCGCGCGATCAGCACGACTTTGGCGCCACGGCGGGCAAGCTCCCTGGCGAATACTTCGCCGATGCCCATGGAGGCACCGGTCACCAGGACGGTTTTCTGGGAGAAATCAAAAGGGGTTTTCATGCACTCGAGTATTGCGACGGGGTGCCCGGCTGGGAATGGGCAGCGCTGGTAAGCTGATTTGCATTCATGAAAAACCAACCGCCCACCACCTGGGATGACTTGCGCGTGCTCCTGGCGCTTCACCGCCACCAAAGCCTGCTTGCTGCAGGCGCTGCCCTGGGCCTGTCCACCTCGACCGTCGCGCGGCGCATCGAAGCGCTGGAGCAATCCCTGGGCCGCGCCTTGGTACACCGAAGCAGCGCAGGGACGACGGTCGAGCCCGATGCGATGGAACTGGTGGAGCTGGCTGAGCAATTCGAGCTGGGACTGGGCGGCATCAAGCGCGACGACCGGCCCGATGAGAAGGCCCATGCGCTGACCGGCACCATTCGCGTCAGCATGGGAGAGGGCTTCGTGAAGCCCGTGACCGCCGTGCTCTCGCAGTTGAGAAGCGCGCATCCCGGGCTGCATATCGAAGTGGCCGTGGAGTCGCGCTTCACGGATGTCGGGCGGCGCGAAGTGGATGTGGCGCTCAGGGTCGGGCGCTCCAGCTCGGCCGTGGTGGTGGAGAAAGGGGTGGGGCAATTGACGTTTGGCCTGTACGCCTCGCACGGCTATGTCGAGCAGCGCCTGCCGGATCGCCACCTTCGCGTGCAGGACTTCGCCAGCCAAGATTTCGTGGGACAGGACCTGGCCATCGGCCGGCAGGACGCCTCCAACCTGTGGCTGGCCAGCCGGGGCGCCACCCGATTCGTCTTTCGATCCGGCTCCGACCTGGCCCGCCAGGAGGCCACGCAGCAAGGTCAGGGCATCTGCCTGCTGCCCGACGCCATGGCCCATGCCGTGCCCGGCCTGGCGCGCCTGGAGGTGGACGCGCCACTGCCGTCCTGCCCGGTGTACCTGGCCTATCACCGCGACCGCCGCAACGTGCCGGGCGTGCGGGCGGTCATTGACGCGCTGGGTGCGGCGCTGGCATACGGGCTGCAACTGCCAGCGGAAAAAGCGGCAGTGGAACGACCCTGAGCCGAACTTCGCCTTGCTGCGGCTGACAACACGAAACGGAAACGTTTACTTCAGGCTGCGACTTCCGCGAGCAAGGTTTTGGCGGCAAGCTTGCCGAGCGCATTGCCAGCCAGCGGGCTGTCGCCCGTGATGAGTTGCCGGTCCCGGTGCACCGCGCCCGAGATGCCATCGTTCACGATCTCGATTCCCAAGGCCTTGAGTCTTTCGCCGAACTTCCAGGTCAGGTGACCCGGCATGTAGCCGATGTCGGGGGTCTGCGCATCGAGCGCGTCGGGGAAGGCACATATCTTGTAGCCCCGGTAGATGTCGCTATCGCCAACCGCGAGGAATGCGGCAGGGCCGTGGCACAGGGAGATGACGAACCGGTTGTTGGCGGCCGCCCATTCCAGCACCGCCCCCACGTCACGGCTGTCGGGCAGGCCGATCAGTGCGCCATGCCCGCCAGGCACGAAGATGGCCGCATATTGCTCCAGGCCCTGCGCCAGCACAGACGACAGGCGCAACGGCTGCTTGAACTGCGGGTGGTACTTGTCGAAGAAGCCCTTGACCGTCTCGTCTTCGGAGGGCATGGCCCAGAACTCGAACTTGACGGGGTTTCCCGAAACCGTTGCCACGTCGAAGGCGAAGCCTGCCTTGTCGAGGTGGTACATGGGCAGCAAGGTTTCGACCGGATGGTTGCCGGTGGAAAAGAAGCTGCCGTTGTCGGTAAGCAGGTAGCGCTCGTCCGCGCCGATCATCAGGATCTTCTTGCTTCCTTGATAGGTTGTCGCGTAATCGGCATCCCGCAGGTCGGACTTGGGCGATGTGAACTGACTGAGCGAGTAGCGGGATGGAAAGAACGCATTGAACTCGGCCAGATCAGGTTGAGGTTGCTTGTCCTGGGTCGCTTGTTCAGCCATAGGGTACCTCTCGGGTAGGTTGCGGAAGGTCCAACGATGCTGCGGCAAAAATCCTGTGGCAGTGAGGCATTTCCGTCAATACGGTGCAGACAAAGTCGATGCTCCGCTTGTAGCCGCTGGACAGGATGTTCGGGTGGCCAATCCAACCACCGCGCGGTAGTGGCCTCGCAGGACGGGAGCGGCGCTTGAAGGGAGCGGCGAATATGCCTCGCAGTAAAAGTGACCCTAGCGCGGAGCGAATCCGGCGCCGACTGCCATGTTCGTCGATCTGGTGCGGGCCTTGACGCGTGCCGTTGATCGTAAGTGTTTTGTTGTAGAGAATGGCGCAGATAACTGTTTCAAGGGCGCCGTATGCAAAATGTAGATGGATACGCCGGATATAACTGGCTGTCGCAGGAGTACGACGTGGCGCCGGTGCAGCCCTTTCGGGTCCGCAGCGTCATAGGCTCGGCGCGCTCCAGAGCGGTGTCAAACGGCTTCACGGTCAAGACGTACCCAGCCCATTACCAGCCGGATGCGACGCTGAGCGCGCACTTGACGTTTGCACTCAAGCATGAGGGCGTCGAGCTGGACTTTCTCACCCGCCTTTTCGAAGTCACCGGACCTGAGCCCATCGCCAAATGGGTGCTGGAAGAACCCACGGGTGCATACGCGCGCCGCTGCGGCTTCCTCTATGAGTGGCTCACTGGCGCCATCCTGGATGGGGTGGGCGACGCCGGCGGGAACTATGTCGATTTGCTCGCCCCGTCCCAGTACCTCACCGCCACGGCGGCGGACAAGGTGCGCCGTTGGCGCATCAACAACAACCTGCCAGGCACCCGCGCCTTTTGCCCAATGGTCGACCTTGGGGAGCGAGGCCCGACTGATCCAGCGCCACTGCGCGCGGAGATCGACAGCATGGTGGATCAGTTCGGGCTCGAGACGATAGAGCGTGCTGTCAACTGGTTGACCATCAAGGAGAGCAAGGCCAGCTTTGCCATCGAGTCCGAGGGCAAGGAAGATGACCGCATCCGCCGTCTGGCGCGCGCCATGAGCACGCACTGCGGCAAGATCGAGTCCGCACTCACGGAAGAGGGGATGCTGCTGATTCAGCGGGCCGTCATGAGCGACAAGATGGTGGGCGCCAAGCTAGGCATTCGCCGGTCCCCGGTTTTTGTCGGGCACACCAACTCGATCTTCGAGCCCGTGATCGACTACCTGGCGCCGCACCATGAAATGATGGCCGAGATGATGGAGGGGCTGCGTGCGTTCGAGCAGCGTACCCGTGGGCAAAGCCCGCTGCTGCGAGCGGCGGCCCTGTCCTTCGGCTTCGTCTACATCCACCCGCTGAGTGACGGCAATGGCCGGCTCTCGCGCTTCCTGATCAACGACATCCTTCGGCGCGATGGCTTCCTGCCAGCGCCGGTGATCCTGCCGGTCTCGGCGGTGATCAGCGAGAACGCCATGCGGCGCGCCGCCTATGACACCGCCTTGGAGCACCTTTCGCGGCCGCTGATGGTCACGATGAATCCGGTGTGCACGTTCGGCGCGACCGTGAAACATGAAGACGGTGTCGAGTCCAACCTGCACGTAGCCGACTGGAGTCGGGGCCTGGCCACCTGGCGCTATGCCGACCTCACCCTCCAGTCCGAGTACCTGGTTGACGTCATCCGCCACTCGATCCTGCACGGGCTCAAGGACGAGGCCGTGTACCTCCTGCGTTACGACGCCGCACGCGACAGCCTCAAGGAAATCATCGAGGGCCGTGATGAGGACTATGCGACGATCATCCGATCTCTGGTGACCAACATGAAGGTCAGCAGCAGGCTGCGCAAGACGTACCCCGGGGTCTTCAGCGACGAAGACGTGGCCAAGCGCGTCGAGCGCGCGGTCTTCAAGGCCTTTGAGCTGCTGCCCGGCGATGACGATGATGACGATGAGGTGGTGCCGCGCCTGGATGTGGTGGCCCGATGAATTCTTGAGGGCACGTGTCAATTCAGCCTTCGGATCTCTCGATGCAATCCGGCCTTGCTCGATAGCGGGGTCCTGTTACTGCAGGAATAGCGCTTGCAGGCTATGGCAGCTCAGGCTCTGTCGATGTAGCTCGTTGGGTATCTGCTAACAGATCGCAACCAGCCTAAAGCTGCCGGCCAGCAGTCGGCTGGCGACCCTGAGCCGTTATCCAGCTAGAAACTAGAAAGCCGTCACTTATAGGTCAGCATGGTTTGAATAACCTCGATTTTCTACCGCCCCATGTCTCGCGATGTCGCAAACCGTGCCATTTCAAAAACAGGCGCACCCATTGGACATAGGCCTGCTCCTTGCGTAAGCTATAGTGCTTGTTACAAAGTCGCCCGCGGATCTGATTCAACAGCCATGTGGCACGTAAAGGAGAAGAGGTAGCGGATCTCATGGCTAGATTTGGCTCTGTGTTTTTATTCAGTACACCTGCTGCAGGGCTAGGCTACAAGCCCCTTGCGGCATTTTTTGCGTGCCAATTTAGACCGCAAGTGCCAGATATGGCCTGCGGGTTGGCGCGGTCTACATTGCGTTAGGTGGCTCATGGCGACTACATCTGCACAACTACGCGCTGATCTCTCACGCCGAATCAGAATGGGCGCCCCGCATGAGTGGGGAGAATTCTCAGAACTTTGGATGGCATTCAATGCCTTGTACGGCGGAGAGACCGATGCTCGGGAACGATCGAGAGTAATGACTTGTATTCGGCGAAATATGAGCGAGCTAGCCGCAGTTCGAGTCCTGCGTCAGAGCACCCAATCAGTAGATCAGATCCTCGCGGTCCCACCAGCCAATCTGCTTCTAAACCGATGGGATCCAAAGTTCAGAGCTGCCTCACAGAGATGCGCTGCTATGTATCGAAGCGAAGCCGAAACAGCGGTTGGCCGTTTGGCTGGCGTTGTCGGCGTTCTATACCAAATCCGGTGCAATTTGCTCCATGGGTCGAAAGATCCCAGCAACGACAGGGATCGAATCCTCGTGAAGGAAAGCCTGGTCGTTCTGAGCGCACTTCTTCCTGAACTGGAGGCGGCCCTTGTGCAGGCGGACGCTACCTAACCCTGCCGTCGAGAGGACGCTATCCGGCTTGCTGGCGAGCGACTCTCATGTCGAGCGTTAGACCGTATCAAACTCCCACGACTAGGCCACTCAATGTTCATACTGATTGAAGACCGCGCAGAGATTCGTAAGGCACAGTCTGAGCTCGAAGCGACAATTCGCCGCGAGTTTCCGACAACGACAGTTCGGGATATCGGCTGGCAAGGTGGTCGACAACCGCAAGCAAGTGTACGCACAAACGGAACGTACTGGTTTTGGTCCTCCGACCACAAGGACGAGGTCGCGAACCCCAGAAGGTTGAATTGGTTCGGGCGAATTGGAGATGGGGCCGGCGTGGCGATTGCAGTAGAGGTAAACACGCCTTACGTGGGCCGCAATAACTCCATTGCTGGTTTCTTTGCTCGAGACTCTACGAGCGGCCGGACTTATCTCTTCCATTCCGGGCGTGTCGGAGGTGGCGCTGAAGGCGTCAAGAAGGATGCGCTCGTTGCCTGGGCAGATCTCCAGCTTCAAGCTGTCCTCGCCAGCGACGGATCACATAAAGAAGGAATTCTTGTGATGCCCGTTTCGGGGCGAGGGGCTGTCCGCCCAGCAATTGCATATCTCCAATCCATCATTGACTTCAAGGCGGCGGTCCGCAACGGAGACACGCAGACGACACAAGCTAGGGAGAAGGAGCGGAAGCTGCGGGAGTACTTCGATGAATTCTTTGGGCGGAAGAGAGGACGAATCGCAGCACGCGACATTGACTATGTTTCTAGGCACGGCGAAGTCGTCAAGGCGCTGCAGGAGTGGCGCAAGCGAAGGGGCGTGAAAGCTGGCCATCGCGTAGTAAAAAACACGCTACTTGACCTCGGTGTCGCGAAGGGCTCTGACCTAGTAGAGGCTTTCGAGGTAAAGACATCGGCAACGCGAGGAGATATCTATACAGGCATTGGCCAACTAATCGTTCACGCCCAAAGTGCTGAATGTTCACGCACTCTCGTGTTGCCCGCTGATGAGACCTTGGCTAAGGACTTGGCAGCAGCTTTGGCGCGTAGCGAGATCCAAGTTCAGCTTTACCGGCTAACGGAAACGGACGTGATATTGCTTTGATCGCATCTGAACTTACGGGGAAGCGATCTAACAACTCCCTCGAGCGGAACGTTCAACAGCAGCCCTCCGCTTGGTGTTGAATGGTCCGCTCCTTGTGAACATTGAACGTCTGCTTTTACTCGAAGCCACCGGCTGCTCCTGGCCGTCTGCCGCCGTCTGAGAAGGCTGCCTCTCTGACGATATTGATACGCAGCCAGCAATCTCTTGCCGCGCAATCCTGCCGACATCCCGTCATAGCGGCTGCCTAGGCGTTCACCCCTGCCGCCCAGCCACCAACCCCAACACAGCTTTTTTCGCCTGCGCCCGACCACCGCGAGCAAGCTTGCTCCACGCCAGGATCACTTCGGCAAGATCATCGTCCTCGCAGTAAAGGTAGGCAGTCGGCACTCCGAGGATTTGCGCAATCCGGTGAGACATTTCCACGGGTGGCCGCCATCTTCGTATCCAAGCCGAAGACAACCATCCCAGCTTGCCTTCCGTTCTACTAATTCCGTAGAGACGCCCCTCGCCGATTCAACGAGCATCGCAGGATGCCTCATCATCCCGATCCTTCATCGGCTGCTTCTGCCAAGCCTCGGCTCGACGACCTCGCCATCGACGCCGTCCTGCACATGGGCGCCGCGCTGGATGTGCTGGACCTGCACGCTCGCCACAACATCACTGCCATCAATTGCGTCTGCCGGGACCTGCTGCGCATCTACTACGTGAAGGCCGATCAGGCGCAGTCGCTGGAGCCGCAGGACGCGGAATTGCTGGGCCTGTTGCACGACACGGCGGTGAATCTGGGCTATGCCATCGAGGTGGTGGACCATCTGAATGGCGACGAGGCCGACGACCCCATTCTTTATGCCGTGAGCTATCTGCTCAAGGCGGCCAAGCGGTTTGCGGATGAGGGCGTGGCGGCGGGATTGGCGTGCGGGGCTTGCGTTTGAAATAAGTGGTTGCTAAAGTGTCGCCATGCCCGAGAACGACATCTTCAAGGCCTTGGCCGACCCTACGCGCCGCTCCATCTTCGAGAAGCTGGCCGCTGGCAGCATGCATGCCAGCGCGCTGCGCGAGGGGATGGACATCAGCCAGTCGGCCATGTCCCAGCATCTGGCGGTGCTGCGCAACGCGGGGCTGGTGAGCGAGCAGCGGCAGGGGCGCTTCATGCATTACGAGGTCGATCCCGAAGGGCTGGCGCAGATTGCGGGCTGGCTGGCGAAGTACCGCGCCTACTGGCCGCAGCGCGTGGATGCACTCAAGGGCCTGCTCAAGGACATGGACCAATGAACAAGATGAGCAATATGGACACCGACGATACGGCCCGCGAGCTGGTGCAGGAGTACGCGCTGGACGCCCCGCCCGAGAAGGTCTGGCGCGCGCTGAGCATTCCCGAGCTGCGCGCGCAGTGGCTTCCGGGCACCGAGCATGCCGAGCCTTTGCTGCAGGTGCCGCAGCAGGAACTGCGCCTGCGGCTGCGCGAGGCGGAGCCGCCCTTTCTGGAAAGCACGGTGGACCTGCAGATCAGCCCCGGCGCCGATGGCGGCACGCTGCTGCGCATCGTCCATGTGCTGACCGATGCGCGGCTGCAGCCCGCCAGGGAAGCGGCCAACGACGGCGGCTTCCTGATGTACGCGACCTGATGCACGTGACCTGATACACGCGACCTGAGGGCCCCGGCAACGGGGCATGCGGCGCAGGGCCGCAGCCCTTTCTTTTTCACCACCACACACAGGAGTTCGCCCATGCGCGAATCGATGATGCTCGTCCCCATGGTTGTCGAACAGTCGGCGCGCGGAGAGCGGTCCTTCGACATCTACTCGCGCCTGCTGCGCGACCGCGTGATCTTTCTCAACGGCGAGGTCAACGATGCGGTCTCTGCCCTGGTCTGCGCGCAACTGCTGTTCCTGGAGGCGGAGAACCCGGACAAGCCCATTCACCTCTACATCAACTCGCCGGGCGGGGTGATCACCAGCGGCCTGGCCATGTACGACACCATGCAGTTCATCAAGTCACCCGTGCACACGCTGTGCATGGGCACGGCGCGCTCCATGGGCTCCTTCCTGCTCATGGCCGGCGAGCCCGGCCACCGCATGGCCCTGCCCAACGCCAGCCTGCACGTGCACCAGCCGCTGGGCGGCGTGCAGGGCCAGGCCTCCGACATCCGCATCCATGCCGAGGAAATGCTGCGCACCAAGGACCGCGTGACACGCCTGTACGCCCAGCACTGCGGCCGCAGCTACGAAGAGGTAGAACGCGACCTGGACCGCGACCGCTTCATGACCGCAGAAGAGGCCCGCGAATGGGGCCTGATAGACAAGGTTCTGGACCGGCGCACAGTAACCCCCTGAGCCGCAGCGCCAGCGCCAGCAGCGCGCAGCGCGTAGCGCGCCCCCTTCTCCCCACCCCCGTATGTCAGCGCCTGCGTCGTGGCGGTTGCGGGGTTGCAAGCCTGCCGAAGGACAGGCTTGCTTCGTGATCTGACTCGCCGTGATGTCTGAACGTAGCGCGCAGCGCGAAGAGAGTTTCACGGCGAACCCCGCAACCGCCACGACGCAGGTTGCCCGCAGCGAAGCGGAGGGTCGCGGACATTCGGGTCGCCTTTGCTTTGCCTACTTTCCTTTGGCGAAACAAAGGAAAGTAGGTCGGCCGCCGGGCCGAGACCCGGCCTCGAAAAACAACCCCCCGGCAGGGTCAAAAACAGGACCCCACCCTACGCCAGCAACCAGCGCGAAACGCTAACCCCGCCCCCTCATCACCCCCGCCAACAACGGCATCCCCGTCCTCCGAGTGAACTCCTCATAACTGATCGGCGCACTCATCCGCGTATCCGGGCTATTGGCCTGCCAGTGCGCCCAGGCACGCCCCGTGCTCGCGTCGTAGACCAGCTTGAAAATGTGGCTGGGCACATGGACCTTGCCCGGCCCGATGGTGAGCGGCTGGCCGTCGAACACCGGCCCGGTGAACACATAGACATCGCCCTGGGCGCGCTGGGCGTAGCGGCGCGTGTCCTGCTCGACCTTGCTCCAGACGCCGCCGTTGTGGGTCTGGTCCTGCGGAACCATGTTGGCCAGGCTGAAGCTCTGGGCCATGGCTTCGGGGGAGTACATGTCGCCGGCCGGCGCCATGTGTCCGCGCGAGTAGCCGGAGCGGCGGTAGTCGTCCAGTTCGGCGCGCTCAGCGCGGGGCAGGCGGGCATCGGCATAGAACTTGTCGCTGCGCTTGAGGCCCTGGCCCTGGTCCAGCAGTTTGCGGTTCAGGCGCTCCACCACGAAGACGGGCGTCTTGGTCTGGCCGCTGTGCAGCACGGCAAAGGCGCTGAAGCACAGCTCGCGCTGCTGGGGCTGGATCTGCAGGGCTGGCGGCTCGCCGCCGGGGAAGAAATCGCGGCAGTGCGAAAAGCCCGTGGCCATGCTGCCGGCAGGCGGGCTGCCGCCACCGGAGGCCGTGCCCGAACCTGTCTCCGGCTGCTTGCGCAGATGCTCCAGCCCGGGGATGGGCAGGGTGGACAGGAAGGGCGGCTCCGGCAGCTTGGGGTGCCAGTTCGGGTCCAGGCTGCAACTGGCGATCTGGAAGGTGCCCGCTGCCGCCACAAGGGCGGCGAACATGGAGCGCCACAGGCCGCTGCGGCTGGAGGCTTTCTTCTTGGAGGCGGGGGAGGAACTGCGCTTGCGCGCGGAAGGCTTCTTGTTCTTGACAGTCATTCGGGGGCGGCAGGCGCTGGCCGCTGGGAGGCAAGTCCGCGATGGCGCGGGTTCTGATTCGGGTCCTAGGAATTCTCCTATGTTTCCAGGCCCCCAAATGTTTCCAGATGCCCTGAAAGCTGGCCGCGCATGGCCTGATTTCAGGTCTTTGGCCGGAGGTGTGCAGCCCTTGGTTCGGCAGGCGCGCCGAACCAGCACAGCGCCAGGGCCAGCACCGCGATGCCGCCCAGCGAAAGAAAGGCCGCATCAAAGCCGAAGCGCTGCGCAATCCAGCCCGCCAGTGCCGGGCTGGCGGCCGCGCCCAGCCCCTGCAGCGTCATCACGGCGCCCAGGCCCGCGTTGACGTGGCCGGTGCCGCGCAGCGTCTGCGCGACCAGGCCCGGCAGGGCAACGCCCAGCAGCCCCGCGCCCACGCCGTCGAGCACCTGCACGGGGATCAGCGCCCAGTCCGAGTCCCAGGTGGCGGCGACCAGGCCGCGCAGCGGCAGCGACAGCAGGGCCGCCTTGACCAGCAGCCAGTAGCCACTGCGCTGGGCGTGGCGCCCGGCGAGCAGGGCCATGGGGATCATGACCAGTTGCGCCACGATGATGGTCAGCGCCGTGAAGCCGCTGGGATTGGCATGGCCGCGCGCCACGGCGGCCTGGCCCAGCAGGGGCAGCATGGCGGCATTGCCCAGGTGAAACAGCAGCATGGCCACGGCCAGCACCCGCAGCGCCGGCGTGCCCGTGAGCACGTGCAGCAGGCCGGGTGCGCAAGGCCCGGCCTGCTCTGGGGGCGGCATGCCTTGCGGAGTTTCATCCAGCCGCATCAGCGCCAGGCAGGCCAGCGAGGCGCAGCCCATCAGGGCCATGAGCACGAAGACGGAAGGCAGTCCCCAGCGCAGGCCCATGGCCCCCGCCAGCGCGGCCGTGGCCACGTTGCCGGCGTGGTTCCAGGCTTCGTTGATGCCCAGTTGCCGGGGCAGGTCCGCATGGCCGGTGATCTGCAGCGTGATGCCCAGCAGGCAGGGTGCGATCAAGGCCGCGACCACGCCGGTGATGACCTGCGATGCCGCCGTCACGGCCAGCGATGGTGCGATCCAGATGGCCAGGTTGCCCGCCAGCAGCAGGGCGATGGCCGCAGCCAGCAGCCTGCGCTTGCGGCGCGAGGCATCGACCAGCGCGCCCAGCGGCGTGGTGGCCAGCATGCCCGCGATGCCGCCCAGGGCCATGACGTAGCCGATGTCGTCCAGCCGCCAGCCCTGGGCGAGCAGGAACACGCCCAGGAACGGTCCCAGGCCGTCGCGCACATCGGCCAGGAAGAAGTTGAGCCCCGGCAGCCAGCGCCGCGCATGGTGGTGTGTGCGGTGCATGGCGGCTTCCTTCAGCGCAGGGGGCCCTTGAACACGAAGAAGGCGCCCAGGCAGATGAAGCCGAAGCCCACCAGGTGGTTGAGGGTGAGCTTCTCGCCCAGGTAGAGCACGGAGAAGACGGCGAACACCACCAGCGTGATCACCTCCTGGATGGTCTTGAGCTCGGCCGCGCTGTAGACCTCATGACCGAGCCGGTTGGCGGGCACGGCAAAGCAGTACTCGGCCAGCGCGATCAGCCAGCTCACCAGGATGACGAGGTACAGCGGCCGGTTCTCGAACTTCAGGTGCCCGTACCAGGCGAAGGTCATGAAGACGTTGGAGATCAGCAGCAGCAGGACGGGGGCGATCTTGGGGGACATGGTGGGGTTCGGTGAAAGCGGGCAAGCAGGAAAGCCGGAAAGCAGAAAAGCAGAAAAGCAGAAAAGCAGGATGGGGGCAGGAGCCCGCCCGGCCCCTGGGGCCGGGCGGTGGCGTCAGCGCGCGCGGTCGTACAGCGGCTGCAGGTCCGACAGGCTGGCACCCATGCTGGTGGCCTCCAGCGAGGTGCCGTGCGCGTTGCGCGTGCCCAGGCCCGAGGCGGCAAACAGCTGCCCCGGCTGCAGCGGCTGCTGCAGCGCATGGGGGGCAAAGCGCACGATGGCGCCGTCGGACAGGATGACGCCGTTGGCATCGCCGCGCGGGCCGGTGAGTACGACGTCAATGCGGCCCTGGGCCTGCTGCGTCTGCAGGCCGGCCATGCGCAGGTGCGGCGGCATGGGGCGCGCGCCGTCGCGGGCGGGCGGCTGGTCGTACACGGTTTGGCCGCTGGCCGAGTTCACGATGGCATCTGCCTTGACCGCACCACCGGCTTCGCTGCGGCCGATGATGCGCACCGTGTCGCCCACCTTCACGGCTGCCGTGAGCGCGTCGGACATATGCGGCGGGAACCGGACCACCGTGCCGTCGGTCAGGCGCAGGCCGTCCACCTCTCCATACGGATTGGTCAGCAGCCGGGCGACGGCGCTTTCAAGCACGGCCTGTGCGTGCGGCGCGCCAGGCCCTGCAGGGGCTGAAGGGCCTGAAGGGGCGAAGCCGCCGGGCGGCACGGCATGCGCATTCAATGCGCTGGAACCCAGCCACAGAACGGCGGAGGAAAGAACAAATCGGGACATGAGGGCTCCTTGGTTGGCGATGGACACGCATCCGTCAATGCAAGTGCCATGCCATCAGGAATCCTCATGAAATCAAGGGCTTGCAGCGGATGCTGCGGGCCCGGTGTCCGATGCGGAGACAGCAGTTGTCACCGTATCGGACACATGCGGCGCCGTCCGTGCGTCCATGCGCCCATGCGCCCATTGCTGCCTCAGCCCAGCCCGAACTCCGCCAGCTTGCGGTACAGCTGCTGGCGCGACAGTCCCAGGCGGCGCGCGGCCTCGGCACGGTTGCCCGTGGCGGCGGCCAGGGCACGCGTGACCATTTCGCGCTCCAGCTGGGCGACGGCGGCGGCCAGCGGGCCGTTCCAGTCGATGGCGGGCCCGTGCGCCGCGGCAGGCTGCAGGCCGATGTGCTCGGCCCCGATGACCGGCCCGGGGCACAGCAGGGCCGCGCGCTCCATGGCGTTGCGCAGCTCGCGCACATTGCCGGGCCAGTCGTGCGCCAGCAGTAGCCGCGCGGCGTCGGCTCCCAGGCGCTTGGGCGAGGCGCCGCCGCCTTGGCGCAGGAAATGCTCGGCCAGCAGCAGCACGTCGCCCAGGCGCTCGCGCAGCGGCGGCAGGTGCACGGGCACGACCTGGAGCCGGTACCAGAGATCCTCGCGAAAGCGACCCTCCTTGACGGCGGCGGGCAGGTCGCGGTGCGTGGCCGCGATGATGCGCACGTTCACGGGCAGCGCCCGGCTGGCGCCCACGGGCGTGATCTCGCGCTCCTGCAGCGCCCTGAGGATCTTGGCCTGCGTGGGCAGCGGCATGTCGCCCACTTCATCGAGGAACAGCGTGCCGCCCTGCGCCTCGCGAAAGCGCCCGGCGCGGTCGCTGACGGCGCCCGTGAAGGCGCCCTTCACATGGCCGAAGAGTTCGCTTTCCATCAGGTCGGCGGGAATGGCCGCGCAGTTAACGGCCACGAAGGGGCGCTCCGCCCGGGCGCTGTTGCGGTGCAGCGCCCGTGCCACCAGTTCCTTGCCCGTGCCGGTCTCGCCCAGCACCAGCACGGTGGCGTCGCTGTCCGCCGCCAGGCCGATGCGCTTGAAGACCTGCCGCATGGCCTCGCTGCCGCTGACCAGCTCGGCTTCATCGCCTTCCTGCTCCGGGTTCTGCGCCGGATTCTGTGCGGCGTTCTCAGGGCTGCCGGCCTGGCCGGCACTGAGCAAGGCGCGCTCCAGCACCTCGACCAGCGAGGTTCTGGCAATGGGCTTGGTCAAGTGATCGAAGGCGCCCAGGCGCATGGCCTCGATGGTGTTGCTGCCGCTGGCATAGGCCGTGAGCATGATGCAGGGCGCCCGCGAGAGGCCGCGTGCCTTGCGCAGGAAGGCCAGCCCGTCCTCGCCGGGCATGCGCAGATCGACGATGGCCACATCCACCGAACCGGCCTGCAGCACCTGCAGCCCCGCCGCCACCGTGGGCGCCGCGCTGACCGCGTGGCCCAGGTCGCCCAGCATCTCGGCCAGGCTTTCGCGGAAGGCCGTGTCATCGTCCACGATCAGGATGCGGGCCATGGAAATTCCATTTCTATGCGGGTGCCTTGTGTTGTCTTGCCCAGCGCGATGCGGCCGCCATGGGCCAGCACGATTTCGCGCACCAGCGCCAATCCCAGCCCGGTGCCGCCCGGGCGCGCGGTGGTGAAGGGCTCGAACAGCGTGTCGCGCAGCTCGGGCGCAACGCCCGTGCCGTCATCGGCCACCCACAGTTGCAGCGGGCTGTTGCGGTGGGAAACGGTGGTGCCGCTGCGGTCCGCGCCCAGTTCCACCCGGCCGCCGGCCGCCGTGTGCGCCAGTGCGTTGAGCAGCAGATTGTCCAGCGCCCTGGCCATCTGCACGGGGTCCAGCAGCGGGCGGCGCCCATCCTGCAGGTCCCGGGCAAGGCCGGCGGAAACCGCCGTTGCCAGTTGCACGCCCCTGGCCTGGGCCAGCTCGGCATGTGCCTGCAGCCTTTCGTCCAGCAGCTGCTGTAGGTCCACCGGCTCCGGTTGCACCCGGAAGGGCTGGGTCAAGGCCAGCAGGCTCGATACCAGGTCTTCCAGGCGCGCGGTCTGGGCCAGTACGGCCTCCAGCGCGCCCTGGCTGCGCGCTTCACGCAGTGGCGCGGGCGCTGCCAGCGCGGTCTCGGCCTTCATGCGCATGGTGCCCAGCGGGTTGCGGATCTCGTGTGCCAGGCCTGCGGACAGCCGGCCCAGGGTGGCCAGCCGCTCGGCGCCGAGCAGTTGCTGCTCCATCTGTGCCGACTGCCGCTGCCAGCGCCGGAGCATTCTGCCCAGCCACAGGCCCGAGACCAGGACCATGCCCAGCAGCAGGCTGACGGCAAGGATGAGGGGGTTGACCACGTCGGCGCTGATCAGGGGAACGCGCATCAGTGTCCAGGCCACCAGCCCGGGTGCGTCCGCCTGGGCCGGGCAGGCGGCAAAGACCACCGCCTCGCGCAGGCCGGGGCGCAGGTCGGTCACCAGCCCCGCGCTGTCCCGCGCGCGCTGGGCGGTGGAGGCGATGCGCTCCATCTCCGCACTGGGCGCATCACGCTTGATGCCCGAGCCGTCATAGGTGGGAAAGGCATAGGCCACCACGCCGGGGCCCTCGCGCCAGAAGCCGCCTTCCATGCCGGGGCGCTCGCGCAGCGCCAGGTCCAGCACGGCCTGCGCGGCGGACCGGGCCTGTGCGCTGGGCGTGTCCGCCATCAGCCCCGCCAGCCCCATGCGCGCGGCCCCGGCCTGCAGTGCGCTGCAGCTGACGCCTGCGGCGTCGCGGGCGCGGGCAACCTGCTGGTCGGTGCCCTGCCGGCTCAGCAGCAGCAGCAACCACGCCAGCACCAGGGCGACGGCCGAGATGGTGAGCCAGAGGATCACCAGATCCCGTTGGATGGACTTTTGCGGGGACAGGGCCGGCTCCTGAAAGTGATGCGCTGGAACATACACCGAAAGGGGGTCCGCGCCTGGCAGCCAGGGCCGCGCCGCCCTGCGCGGCCCCTGCGAAAGTAACGCCTTGGCGCGCCGGCGTTACGTGACATCGCCCGTAACGCCGCGCGGTGACATGGCGACGGCTGTGCGTGGGTGTTCAAATAAATCAATAGGTTACAGATGGCTTTGCGTTGGTTGAAGACGTCCAGGCCCATGGCACGCTTGTTGCAACAGGATGCAAAAAGCTTGTCGCAGTGTCTGGAAAACCGGGCGCTGCGCCACCCGCCCCATCGATCGCTGTCTTTCGGAGGAGAAACCATGGCCGCTGTCTCGTTGTCGTTTGCAGGCGTGCCCCTGCCGCGACTGCGCGCCCACCCGGACAGGGCGCGCAGCAAGCCGTTGAACGTGCCCGCCTCGTTTGCGTCTGCGGCGGTGCCGCGCGCTTCTGGCTTTGCCTCTGCGCGCGAGGCCGGTGATGGAGGCGCGCATGCACAGATGGCGCCGGTGGCAATGCTGACGCGCGTGAGCGAGGGCGTGCGCATCGTGCGGCGCAATGACGTGATCGCGGCCCAGGCCGGCGCCGTGCTGCAGCAGGGCGACCGCGTCATCGTGCCCCAGCAGGGCGGCGCGCAGGCCGTGTTCCAGGAACAGGACGGGCAGGCGCTGCTGGGCAGCTTCGCAGGTGGCACGGACGCCACGCTGGCGTATTTCAGCCGCAAGGCGGATGCCTGCTCGGTGGTCTTTGACCTGGTGGCCGGTCATGTGGACCTGGCGCTGTCGGCCGTGGATGCCGGCGTGCTCGGCGGCGGGCCGTCCGGCCGGGGGCGCAGGGCGATCGGATTTCACTGCTATTCACAACCCATTGCAGGCCGTTGAATGAAGGAGCACACCATGCACGACGACATCATCGAAGCTCCGCCCGGCGACACCCCCGTGGACCTGGCCATCTGGCTGTCGCCCCTGCAGACCTGGCGCAGCGTCTACGGCAACGGCTTCTGCGAGGAGGCCATGCGGGCCTGCGTGGACCGGCTCACGGGTCTGGGCATCGATGCCGAATCGTTGGAGCGTGCGGGCGACACGGTGCTGGTTCGGGGGTTCGATCCCCGCACGATGGCCGACACGGTGCTGCCCGGCAATCAGGCCCGGCATGGCTGGATGCATGCGCTGGAGTCCGCCCTGGTGCGCGACCCGGTGGTGGACGGCGCGCGCCAGGCCTATCTGCGCGCCGAGGTGCAGGCGCTGGGCTGCGTCTCCCTGACGGGCCTGCACGAGATACGCGGCAAGGGCCACGCCACGGCGGGTGTCCAGGACATGGCGGTGCGCAGGATGCACCCCAGGCTGATCAAGGCCTACCAGGCCGACATGCAGTTGGCGGGCCGCCTGCTGGACGATCTGCGGCTGGGCCACCTGGCGCTGGCATTCCAGCCCGTGACGCTGCTGGAGCCCGCAGGCATGGCAGGCGGGGGCAGTGGGGCCGGCGCGGGCCGCACGCTCTACCACGAGTGCCTGCTGCGCCGCAGCGTGTTCTCTGCCTACGACAACTATGCCGTGCCCCATGCCATCGAGGCGCTGGAGCGCCTGGGCCTGGCCGCGCGGCTGGACCGCAGCGTGCTGTGGTCGGTGATAGGTGCGCTGGAGATGAAGACCGGCCACAGCCTGGGCTGCAATCTGTCGGCCGCCTCGTTCTGCGACGACGCCTGGTGGGACGGCGTGTTCGACTACCTGGAGGACCGGCCCGAGATCGCCCAGCGCCTGGTGCTGGAGATCACCGAGACCGGCGCCTTCCCCTGCGAGAAGGCCGCTCTGGGCTTGGTGCGGCACCTGCAGATCCTGGGCGTGCGCGTGGCGCTGGACGACATCGTGCCCCGGCGCGGCGGCCTGGACATTCTGGGTAAGCTGCGCGCCAACATCGTCAAGATCGACAAGTCCGTGCTGGACCAGAGCCTGCAGGCCCGGCCTTCGGCCCGGATGATGCAGGGCCTGGTCAGCCTGTGCGCCGACCGGGGCGCCTGCGTGATCGTGGAAGGCATCGAGTCCGCCCAGGGCCTGGAGGCCGTGGCGCTGGCGGGCGCCCATGGCGCGCAGGGCTTCTTCATCGCCCGGCCCTCGCTGCATGGCCTGCTGGACCAGGTGGTGCGCGTGGAAGACGTGCTGGAGGTGCTGGAGGCGACCGAGGTGCAGGACGGCGACGAGCTGGACATGGCCCTGAGCTGGAGCGGCATGGAGCGCATGTCTGCCCTTGTGGCGGCCTCCACCGTGTCTGGTGGAGCCGAGGTGTCGGCCGCCGAGGCCGGCATGGGTACGGGATTTTTCCTGCGGGCGCGGGCCTGAGGCCTGGACCTATCCGGCCCTGGGCCGCGCCTGGGTCGCCCCTGGCCCGTGCCTGGCCCGTGCCTGGCCCGGGCCCGTCCGGCATCTCACTCCAGCATCAGCGGGGCGGCCCTGCGCCGCGCCATGGCCAGGCGGAACAGGTCCATGAAGCGCGGGGCCACGTTGGAGATGTGAAAGCGCTTGCCCGTTTCGCGCGCGGCCCGGCCGTAGCGCTGGCGCCGGGCCGGGTCGTCGCGCAGCTGGCGGATGGCGCCGATCCAGGCGTCGTCGCTGTCGGGCAGCAGCAGGCCGTTGACATCGTTTTGCACCAGCTCCGGCACAAAGCCCCAGTTCGATCCGATCACGCAGCCGCCGCGCGCCAGGATCTCCATCAGGCCCCAGTTGGCCACGCCGTAGCGCAGCGGATAGAGGAACAGGTCCACCGAGGCCAGCGTGCGCGCGAACTCGTCATAGGGCAGCTTGCCCGGGAACTCCACCACCTGGGCGGCCGGGTGGATCTGCAGAAGATGGTCGCGGAAACTGGCCACCTTGCCCTGGTAGCGGCGCTCCACCCACTGCTGTTCGTAACCGTAGGTCACGGCCGTGGGGTCGCCCAGGGCGATGAAGCGCATCTGCTGGCCGTCGCCCTCGCGCACCAGTCGGTCGACCAGGCGCATGAAGGTCTCGAAGCCCTTGGAGCTGGACAGGTCGCGCGATGAGAAGGCCACGGTGAAGCGCGTGTCCTGGCGCGGCGGCGGCTCGGCCTGTTCGTCGGGCGCCTGGATGTCGAAGCCCTCGAACTGCACGGCCACGCGCTCCTGCAGCAGCGGCGGGAACAGCGAGCGCGCATGGGCGCTGGGCGTGATGGTCAGGTCGCTGCACAGCACCTGGTGGTAGTGCAGCATTTCCATGTTGCGGTCGGCCAGGCGCTGGGACAGGTCGGGCGGGTAGTCGGGCTCGTTGCCGTGCACGCGGTAGCTGGGGAACTCGATGTAGCTGACGATGGCGGCATCGATCTCGCCGTACAGCAGGTTGGGCGCGGCCCACAGCGAGTGGGCGACCACCACGTCGATGCGCTTGCCCTTTTCCTTCTCGAAGGCCTGCAGGCCCTGCAGCAGGCCGCGGCCTATGCGTGCCGAGCGCTCCACCTTGCTGGAGTAGTAGTAGCTTTGCGGGCCGACGATGTCGCCATCGGGCCGGAACGACAGCAGGTGGTCGCACTGGCTGGCGTAGTTCTCGGCATGGCCGGGCATGGTCATGAACCAGCTGTCGGCCGCGCCGCTGGCGCGAAGGTGGCTGCACAGCAGGCTGTACTGGCTGGGGTAGACGGCGCTGACGAAGATGATGACCGGCTTGTCCTGCATGTTCGTGGAGGTCTCCATGGCGTGGGGGATGGGGATGTGTCGGAGGGCGTGCTCAGCCCGGCACGGGCACTTCGGGCTCGCCGTCGCTGATCTGGTACTTGCGCATCTTTTCCCAGAGCACCTTGCGGCTGATGCCCAGGTGCTGGGCCGTGTTCTGGCGCTTCCAGTCGTTGGTGTTGAGCGCCGCGATGATGCGGTTGCGCTCGTCCATGTCCCAGTTGCTGCGGTCGGCCAGCAGGGGCTCGGCGGCGCCCGCTTCCGGCGGGAAGGTGGTGGCCGACAGGGCCTGGGCGTGCTGCAGGATGCGCTGCGTTGCGCCGTCGGCGTTCCAGTCGCGCGTCTGGCGGGCGGCCACGCCGATGCGCTCGGCCAGGTTGCGCAGCTCGCGCACATTGCCGGGGAAGTACATCTGGGCCACGGCGTCGAGGATGAAGAAGGGCGCCTCGCCCAGCTCCTTCATCGTGGCCTCGCCCACCACCTTGCGCAGGATGGCGTGGAAGATGGCCAGCTTGTCGGCCTCGCCGCGCTCCTCCAGGCTGGGAATCTGCAGCTCGATCACGGCCAGGCGGAAGAACAGGTCGGCCCGGAAGCGCCCCTCGCGCACCAGCCCGCGCAGCGGCTTGTTGGTGGCCGCCACCAGCCGGAAATCCAGCCGCACGGCGGCGGCCGAGCCCAGCCGCGTGATGGCGCGCTCTTCCAGCACGCGCAGCAGCTTGACCTGCTGGTACAGCGGCAGATCCGCGATCTCGTCCAGGAACAGCGTGCCGCCGTTGGCCTGCTCCAGATAGCCCTTGTGGGCATTCACCGCGCCCGTGAACGAGCCCTTGGCATGGCCGAAGAACAGGGACTCGAACAGCCCGTCCGGGATGGCGCCGCAGTTGACCACCACGAAGGGGCCCTGGCCGTAGCGGTTGTTGCGCTCGTGCAGCCGCTCGGCAATGCGCTCCTTGCCCACGCCGGTCTCGCCGATGATGAGCACGCTGTGCTCGCAGTCGGCAAAGGTGTCCACGTCGCGCAGCAGGCGCTGCATGCAGTCGGCCACGGCGATGATGTCCTCCGAGCGCTGCACCTGGCGCTGGTTGCTCTGCATGCGCCGCAGGATGCGCACCAGCATGGCGCGCAGCTCGGCCCCCGTGAAGTCGAAGGGCAGCACATGCGAGTACTCCATGGCATAGGTGCCGGCGTTGGCGTCGCGCTGCTTGGCGCTGACCCACAGCACGGGCATGCCGAAGGTGCCCTCCACGCCCTGGCGCGTGAAGCGCGCGCCCTCCAGCACCGAGACGCTGACCACGGCGATCGCATTGCCCAGCTCGCTGGTGTCGGCGGGCAGGGTCAGCCCGTCGGCGCGCACCACGTCCACGCCCAGGTTGAGCACGCAGCGCTCCACCCGCTCGGCGATGTCGGCCTGGCCTTCCCAGACATAGATGACGAGCTCGTCCAGATTCACGTTGCATTCCCTCGTTGTCGATTCATGGATTGGATGGCCTTGCCTGCCGTTCAGAAAACCAGTTGCGCCGTGTCGCATCCGATGGACAGGGCCTTGATGTCGGTGCGGCCCACCTCCAGCCCCAGCGTGTCCTTGAGCACGCTGGTCAGCAGCGTGCCCACGCCGTTGAGGATGGGCTTGAGCACGGTGGTGACCAGCGGCTTGAGCAGGGTGCACAGGGCGCCGGTGCAGGTGAGGTTGTTGTCGCGGTTGAGCAGGGACTGGATCTCGGGGCTGTTCGGGTTGATCGCGTACAGGTACTGCGGGTGCGAGGTCAGCAGCTTGGTCACGTTGTTCTTGACGCAGCCATTCCAGTTGAGCAGCGAGCTGAGCAGGCCCGCGCAGCTCTGGTAGCCGTTGTCGTAGGTGGAGATGCCCAGCACATCCAGCAGGCCGCCGGGCACGCTGGTGTAGGAGTTGAGGGCGGCCGAGAACGTGCCGCTGTTCCAGGTGGAGGACGGGCAGGCCACCAGCAGGCAGGACTTGGCGATGGCGTTGTTGAAGGTGAAGTTGGACGTGAGCAGCGGCGGCATGTAGTCCTTGTCGCCGGCCACGCCGCGCCCGCTGAGCAGCAGGTTGGTGAGGCTGGTCACGTTGTAGAGCCCGTTCACCATGGAGGCGTCCAGGTAGGAGCCCAGCAGGCGCGTGGTGATGTCGGTGGGCGTGCTGTTCGGTGGCTGCAGCAGGCCGCTGAGCAGGTTGAGCAGTCCCGTGACGATGTTGTTGACCGTGTCGCCCAGCGCCAGCTGGTTCACCTGCGTGGAACGGTTGGTCTTGGACCAGTTGGGGTCGGCCGGGTCTTCGTAGCCCGGCTCCATGCCCAGGCCCGTGGTGGAGTCCGTGTACTCCAGCGCCGGCACCCACAGCTTGCCGTTCAGCACGGGCAGGTGCAGCAGGGTGATGAGCTGCTCATTTTGCAGGCCCTTCTCGCAGCTTTGCTTGTTGTTGGGGTCCATCTTGCCCACGCAGGCATTGAGGATGGATGACTTGACCGACAGGTCCATGGTCTGCGGGCTGGCGCTGCACTGCAGCGCGGTCAGCGTGCCGGTGGCGTTGGTGATGTCCACGGCAATGGGCAGCTTGACCTGGGTGCCCAGGATGTCCTTGACCAGCCATTTGAGTGCGCCGCCCAGCAACTGGTCCGTGTCCACGTTCAGGTTCAGGCGGATCTGCGCGCTGTAGCCCTGCGTGCCGACGGGGCCCACGGCAATGGTGGGCGGCTGCACGATGGTCAGCTGGCCCTTGATGAGCCCGGCCACATCGAGCTGGTTGGCCTGCAGCGCATGGCCGTTGGCGCCGATGGCAATGGCCGTCTTCAGCAGGTCGCCAATGCCCAGCTGCACGTCCATGGCCGCGTTCAGCGGATCGGTGCGGCCGGCACCCAGGAAGGCGAACAGGCCCTTCTGGTCATCCAGGCTGCCCAGCGGGATCTTGATGGTGCTCAGGCCCGCGTTGATGATCTGGGTCTTGAGCGCATTGAGCTGCACGGCCAGCGCGTTGTCGGTGATGGCGCTGATGGAGGCGTCGATCACGTTCAGCAGGGTGACGCTGGCGATGTTGGCCAGGCCCTCGGGCGACAGCGCGCGCAGCTGCTCTATGCCCAGGTTCACGCCCAGGGCCTTGAGCAGGCCGGCCGGGCTGATCTTGGCATCGGCCAGGCCCTTGGAGTCCAGCAGGGTCAGCATGCCCACGTCCAGCCCCACCAGGCCCAGCAGCCCGCCCAGCGGCGTGTCCTTGTTGAAGCGCAGCAGCTGCGAGCCCACCTGGAAGGACGCCACCGAGTCGTTGCGCATGGCAATGGCCTCGGCCACCACGGCACGGCTCCAGGGCCCGGGAAAGATGGTGGGCGAGGTGCCGCCCACCGTCACGCGCGCCGCGTTCAGCGGGCCGGAGCTGGCGTCGAAGAAGCGGCCGCCGCTCGATTGGCGCGCCGGGTCCGCCGGGTTCCAGTTGCCGCAGCTGACCACGGTCTGGGTGCTGTTGCGGGTCAGTGGAACCGGCCAGTTGGCCGTGATGCTGTCCTCGCCCGCCGTCACGCAGGCAGCGCGGTTGCTGCGCTCGGCATTGATGGCCTGGGCCGCCTGGGTGGCCGCCAGATCGGCAATGCGCTGCAGGTCACGCTTGGCGTAGTACATGTAGCCCAGGTCCACGACGCCGAGCAACAGGAACAGCACCGAGCCCAGCAGGGCGAACTGCACGAGCAGGCTGCCGCCTTGCCGGCGCCCTTGTCGGCGCCCTTGCCGGCGCGTGCGGGGGCGGTGTACGGATGCGGGGAGGTGGGTGAGCATGCTCTGGTCCTCCTGTCTAGCTGCCGGGCGCAAGCCTGATCAGGCTGCGGGACTCCAGGCGCGTGGGTTCGCCCAAGGTCTGGCTGCCCACCTGCAGGCCCTGGCCCATCACGGGGGGAAGCATGTACACCACGCTCAGCGTGGCCTGGGAAGTGCCCCAGTCGATCTGTATCTGGGTGGGCGCCGTGCCCGCCGGAATGCCGCTGGCCGCCAGGCTCTGGTTCACCACATCGCTGGTGGCCTGCAGGATGTTGGCGCGTTCGGCTGGCTTGGCCGGGTTGTAGCCCGCCATCCCGCCAAACGCCAGATGCTGGACCATGCGCGCACCATCGCCCGTGGCACGCGCCAGCGACTGCTGGGCCTGCAGCACGCGCCAGTACACGAACATGCCCATCAGCAGCATCACCATCACCCCGGCGATCAACGCGAACTCCACCGCCGCCACGCCACGCTGCCGCCGCGCAGCAAAGGTGTCCTGAACTGTCTTCTCGCGGCAAGTTGCAGTGCGGGACGATGCATAGGGCGCCGTCTCACGCACGGCATGCCCCAACCCAGGGACACCGAGCAAGGGCCTAAGCCGGCCGCGCCGCCCCGCAGCGAGGGTGTCGTCCCCCTTCAAGGGGGAAGCGGCGCAGCCGCTCAGGGGGTATCTCATAGCCCCCCCCTGTCCACCATGATGTTGGCGCTGGCCGTCAACGTGGTGGGCATGACCAGGCCGAAGCCCGGCAGGGCGGGCGCTATCGGGCTGGTTCCATAAGGGATGGTGAAGCCCACGCGCACCATGCAGCGTTCGGCAACCAGCACGCCGCAGGTCAGCGTGGCCGAGCACAGTTCGCTGTTCTGCAGCCTGCAGATGCGCACGTCGATGCTGCCTGCCGTGGGCCGAAGGTCGGCGGGCAGCCAGTCGAGCCGCTGCTGCACCAGGCTGCGGGCCGCGTCCAGGCGGGCGCTGCGGCTGGTCTGGTAGCGCAGCGTGGCCCGCGCGGCGTCTTCGGCGGCGGCCTGCATGGATTCGCGCACCAGGAACGCCAGCCCGTAGCTGATGCAGGCATACAGCAGGGCAAAGAACACCGGGAAGATGATGGCCCACTCCAGCGCATACACCCCCCGCTGCCGCAGGCTGGCAGATCGGTAGGGGCGGTGAGCGCGGGGTTGGCGCCGGGTCATGGTCGTTCCTGCAAGCCGTGGCCGGGGCCGGCCTCAGTTCTTGCCGCCGGCTTCGACGCCGGTCTTGTACAGGGCGGGGATTTCCGTCTCGAAGCTCTTGAGGTAGCGCGCATAGCTGCGCCGCGCCTGCTCGCCCGCGATGGGGCGCGCACGCTGGCCCGGCTGGCTGTGCTGCATTTCCAGCAGCCGCAGGGTGCCCCCGCCGATGTCGATCTCGCGCCGGGGCAGGTACATCACGGTTCCATCGGGGTTGGTGTAGAGCGTGTAGCCGACCAGGATGGAGTCGGTGGAGGGCTCGGCGAACACATGGGGCCGTGCATCCACCTGCTCGGGCGGGCTCTGCACTTCGCCGAAGGCCTGGGCATGCAGCGCGGCCGCGGGAAGCAGGGCCAGGCCGGCGGCCAGCAGCCAGGGGGCCAGAGCGTTGGCGACTGCAGTGCGGCGCGGTGGTTCCATGCGGTATGTGTCTGGCATGTCGTGCTCCTCAAAGTGGCGAGGCCGGTGCTGCGCCTGCGGCGCCGGGCGGCTCGGAAAGAAGAATGCGCCGGGTGATGCCGGCCGGCAGGGTCTCGGGCAGGGCCTCGGTGGCGCGTGCTTCGGGGCGGGTGCCCAGGGTCGGCACAGGGGGTAGTGCAGGGGGCAGCACAGAAGGCGGCACAGAAGGCAGCACAGGGGCGCTGGACACAGCGGCACCGGCACCGGCCTCGGCGGGCAGGCTGTCGCCGCGCAGGCGCACGGCATCGCGCACGCTGGTCAGTTGTGCCTGCAGGGTCTGCAGCGAGGTCTGGTCGATCATGGGCAGGGCGCCCTTGGACTGGGGCTGGGCCAGCTGGCGCAGCAGCTGCGACGCCTGGGCCTGGTTGCCGCTGGCCAGCCAGAACAGCGCCATGTTCAGCTGCACCCGTGCGTTGGCCGGGGCGAGTTGCGAGGCCTGCATGATGGGCATCTGCGCGGCGGCCAGCCGGCCGTCGAGCATGTGGGCGTAGGCCAGGTCACTGAGCACGTTGGCGTCGATGGGGTTGAGCTGGCGCGCCTTGTCCAGCTGCTCCACGGCCTGGCCATACTGGCCCTGGCTTGCGTACAGCAGGCCCAGGCCGCGCCGCGCCCGCGCCGTGGTGGCGCCCTGCAGCAGCGCCAGGTAGGCCTGGCGGGCCTGCTCGACCTGGCCGGTGTTGCGCAGCGCGTCGGCCCGCATCAGGCGCGACTCCGGGTTCACGCCGTACTGCTGCTCGAAGGCTTCGGTGTGCGCCAGCGAGGCATACCACTGGCCCGCCTGCTGCATCTGCGTGATCAGGTCCAGATAGGTCTGGGCGTTGTCCACCTGGGTGGCCTGCTGGGCGTTCTGCAATTGCTGCTGGGCCTGGGCGGCGGTTTCCTGCTGCGCGGAAGGGGCGCCGTAGCCCTGCGGTCCCTTGCTGGCGCAGCCGGCCAGGGCAAAGGCCAGGGTCGCCATGGCTGCCAGGGTTGCAAGGGGTGCCGGCGCTGGCGTCCGCCCTGCGCGGGTGTTTTCCTGGTGTCGCATGCCTAGCGTCCTCCCATGGTGGTCAATGCCCTGATCACGGCCAGGAAGCCGGGGCCCGCCGTGATGACGAGCAGGGCGGGCAGCAGCGTGAGGACCATGACGCCCGTCATCTTGACGGTGATGGAACCTATCTTTTCCTTGAAGCTGGCCTGGCGCTTTTCGCGCAGCCGGATGCTGAATTCCCGCAGCGGCTCCTGCACGGCGCCGCCATGCTTGTCCACCTGCACCAGCAGGTTGACGATGGCGCTCATGTCGTCGTCGGCGCTCATGTTGACCATGCGCTGGAAGGATTGCTCGCGCGTGCGCCCGGTGTTGTAGAGCTGGTTGGCCAGGGCCAGTTCTCCGCTGATGACGCGCAGCACGCTCTTGAATTCCGAGGCCAGGATCTGCAGGCTCTGGTCCACGCTCAGGCCCACGCCCTGCAGCAGCCGCAGCAGGTCCACGAACAGCGGCAGTTCCTCGACCACCTGCTCGCGCCGGCCCTTGGCCCGCGAGCGCAGAAACCATTTGGGAAGCATGAGCCCCAGGCTCACCCCGAGAAAGCCGTAGATCAGCGCCGCGTTTTCGCCGGGGCGCAGCACACCCAGCGCCAGCAGGGGCAGGACGACGCACAGCACCATGCGGCTGGCCACATAGGCCATGCTGCCGTTGCGCGTGCCCACGCCGGCCTGGTCCAGCAGCTTGCGGTCCTCATCGGCCAGCAAGGCCTTGGCCACGCCCCATTGCAGCCAGGCCGGGGGCGGGAGGTTGGCGGCCACCGCCTGTGGCGAATCGGAGGAACGCACGTTGATGGACAGCGGGTTGAGCAGCTGCGCGTCGTTGGCCTGCATGGCGCTCTTCGTGGCGGCCTTCGGGGTCGATGCGGTATCGCGCGCCTGTAATATCCTGGCGACCTGGCTGGAGGCACGGGCCGAGCGCCACAGCTTCCACACCAGGGCGCAGGCCCACAGCACCAGTCCCAGCGCGCCCAGGCTGATGCTGGCGATCCACAGTTGCTGCGTGGTCATGCGTGGCTCCTTGCGCAGACGGATGGGTGGGCCTGTGACTGTGCTGTCATGGGTTCACCTCAGCTTGGCCAGCCGGTAGAGAAGAAAGGCGCCCAGGGCCTCCAGGGCGGCGGCGACCAGGACCATGGTCTGGCCGCTGTCGTCGTTCCACATGCGCATGAAGTAGCCGCGGTTGATCACCATGATCAGCGTCCCCACCACCAGGGGCAGCAGGGCCAGCACCCAGGCCGACATGCGGATCTCGGAGGACAGCGCATGCAGCTCGCGCTCGGCGGACTGGCGGTCGCGGATGTAGGCCGAGACACGCTCCAGCACCAGGTCGGCGCGGCCGCCATAGCGCACGCTCATGCGGAACACGGCGGCCAGCAGGCCGAATTCGGGCAGGCGCCAGTTGCGCTCCAACTGGCCCATGGCCTGCCCCAGGTCGGGCGATGCGCTGAGCATGGCCGCCGCCTGCTGCAGCGCGTCGCCCAGCGGATCGGGGACATTGTTCAGCGCCATCTGGAAGGCGGCGTGCGGCGAGTTGCCGATGGAGATCAGGCGGACCATGTTGTCCAGGAAGCCGGGCAGTTGCTGCAGCAGTCTTTCGCGGCGCTTGGCCTGCCGCCGCCAGATGCCGAAGGCCAGCACCACGGCATACAACACGGCCACCACCAGCCCCGCGGCAGCACCTGCCTGGCTGGTCGCCAGCAAGGCCAGCACCAGGCCGGTGATGGCGAACAGGGCCAGGGTGTTGGACGAGATTCCCCAGGACTGGACGCCCAGCCGCTGGGCCAGCCACTGCACGGCAGCGGGTGAGGGCGCGGGCTGCGCCGCGGGGGCGCGGAAGGCGGGCTCGGCCATGGGCGGGGAGGGCGAGATCACCTCCCGGTGGCCGTCCACGCTGCGCTTCATGTGCAGGTTGATTGACTGCTCATGCTCCTTGCGGCGCCCGCGCATGATCACCCACAGCGCCAGTGCCAGCAGCAGGCAGGCCAGCGCGCCGAGGATGAGGACGGCGGGTGCCAGGCCTGTCATCGCACGCCTCCGTGGCCGGTCTGCTGCTGCATGCGCCACCAGCTCAGCAGCTTGGGCGAGTGCGGCGAGATGCCCAGCGACACCCACTGGTCGATCTCCTGCCCGTCAGGGCCCACCTGGGGCTCGTAGCGGTACAGCTCCTGCATGGAGATCATGTTGTCCGTCATGCCCGTGACCTCGGTCAGTGACAGCAGGCGGCGGCGGCCGTTGGACAGGCGGCCGATCTGCACGATGAAGTCCACGGCATTGGCGATCTGGCGGCGCAGGCTGACCTCGCTGCCCTGAAAGCCCGCGAAGCCGGCCAGCATTTCGGCGCGGTACAGGCATTCGCGCGGCGAGCTGGCGTGGATGGTGCCCATGGAGCCGTCGTGGCCGGTGTTCATGGCCTGCAGCAGCTCCAGCACCTCGCCGCCGCGCACTTCGCCGACGATGATGCGGTCGGGCCGCATGCGCAGGCTGTTGCGCAGCAGGTCGCGGATGCTGACGTGGCCCGAGCCGTCAAAGCCGCCGGGGCGGCTTTCCAGTCGCACCACGTGGTTGTGGTTGAGGGCCAGCTCGGCCGTGTCCTCGATGGAGACGATGCGCTCGCTGCCCGGGATGAAGCTGGCCAGCGCATTGAGCAGGGATGTCTTGCCCGAGCTGGTGCCGCCGCTGACCAGGATGTTGCAGCGCGCCTGCACGGCCATCTCCAGGATGCGGCAGATGTCCTGGTTGAAGGTGCCCAGCTGCACCAGTTCGGGCGGTGTCAGCGGGTCCTTGCGGAACTTGCGGATGGAGACCGAGGGGCCGTCGATGGACAGCGGCTCGATGATGACGTTGATGCGCCCGCCATCGGGCAGGCGGGCATCGACCATGGGGCTGGACTCGTCCAGGCGCCGGCCCAGCGGCGCCAGGATGCGGCGCACGATGCGCAGCACATGCTCGTCGTCCTTGAAGTGCAGCGTCTCGCGCTGCAGCACGCCGCCGCGCGAGACGTAGATGTTGCCGTGGCCGTTGATGAGGATGTCCTCGACCAGCGGGTCTTCCAGCAGCGGCTGCAGCGGCCCCAGTCCCGTGAGCTCGCGCGTGAGGGCGCGCGCCACCTGCAGAGCCTCCTGCTCGTTGACGGGCACGGAGTGCAGGCGGATGAAGCTGTCCAACTCCATCAGCACGAACTGCGCGATGGCGGCCTGCGACCAACGGCCGAACTCGGCACCCAGCTCCTCGATGCGGCTGAGCAGGTGCTCGTGCGTGCGGTTCTTCAGGTCGAGGAACAGCGCGCTTCGCTCGAACTCGCTGGCCTGGGCGTCGGCCAGATGGGAATAAGCCGTGGTCGTCATGGTGCGTTCAGCTTCTTGTTCGGTGGAAGAAACGGTTCAGGCCCCGGGCGGGCGCGGCCTGATCGCCCGCATGGGCCTGGTGGTGGGTGGTGATCAGCAAGGTGGCGAGCTTTTCCACGGCCTGCACATAGGGCTCGCGCTGCAGCCGGCTGGGCAGCAGCTGGCCCTGGTTGACGGCCTGGACCAGTTCGCGCCGGCGCTCGGGAATGGTGGCCAGCAGCGGCAGCTGCAGTTGCCTGGCGATCTGCGGGGCCTCCAGCTCCAGCTGGCTGTCGTGCCGGCTGACGATGAGCTGCACGCGCTCGCGATCGACCTTTTGCTCGTCGAGCTGGCGCAGCAGCTCGGTGGTGGAGACCACGCTGGCCACGCTCTGGTCGCAGACCACCCAGATCTGGCTGGCGCGCAGCGCCACGCGCATGGCCAGCTGCGTGGGCACGACGGCCCCCAGGTCGGCCACGATGTGGCGGAAGTACTGGCGCAGGCGCAGCAGCAGCGCGTCGGCATCGGCATAGGAGACGTCGCGCAGGCGGGCGGGCTGGCGCGGCAGCGTGAGCAGGCGCAGGCCGCTTTCATGGCGGGCCAGTCCCGTCGATGCCAGGCGCCGGTCGAAGCGGCGCAGGTTGTTGACGGCCTCGATGAAGTCGAAGTCGCCCAGCGTGCCCAGGTACAGCCCGCAGTCGCCGCTGGGAAAGCCCAGGTCGATGAGCAGGCCGTCCAGCGTCTCGTTGCTGATCTCGCGGGGCGTGGCGTCCTTGCCCGGCACGGCCGTCGTGCCATGCAGGCGCTTTTGCAGGTACCAGGCCAAGTGCGATGCCATGAGGCTGCTGCCCAGGCCGGCGCGGGCCGACATGATGGCGGTCAGCGGCGCGTTGGGCATGCCCGAGGCCGACGGGGGCACGCGCTTGATCAGATCGATCACCGTCTGGTGCGCGGCCTGCACGGGGCCGTCCACGTCGAGGAAGTCCTGCACCCCGGCGCGCAGCGCGGCCAGCATGCACTGCGGGTACTTGGTGCGGCCCACGGCCAGGCAGGGCAGGTGGGGGTGGGAGATGTGCAGCTGGGAGGCCAGGTGGGCCGCCTCGTCGGTGGACAGCGGGTCGAAATGCACGAGCACGGCATGCGGCATGTAGCGCTGCACCTGCTCGGTGACGTTGTCCTGGAACCGCGCCACATGCAGCCGTGCGCCGTCCAGCATGTGCTGCAGCCAGGCCTGGGCCAGCGAGCTTTCGGGGGTGCCTGCGTGGATGAAGAGCAGCTCCACCTGCAGGTCGTTGTCGAGCGGCTGCGGCGTCGGGCGGGGCGCGGCGGGCGCGGGCATCCTGTCCAGCGGTGACTTGTCCTGCGCGAGCGCATCGGTGCCGGGCTGCGGCTTGCCGGCCAGCGAGGCCGAGGAACGCAGCCCCAGCAGGGTCTCCAGCGAGGTGGGTGAGCCGATGGCCGGCGAGCCTGTGGCGTCCACAGGCGAATCGGTTGCGGTGGGCTTGCTTGTCATGTCGTCAGTACGAGAAGCCGGGTACGGCGGTCTGGGTGCTCATTCCGCCGGCGAGGTAGGGCAGCCAGACCTTGCCGGCGTTGCGCTGCTCGGATTGCGCACCGGGCAGCAGGGCTTCGAGATTGGTGCTGGCGGGAAGCGGGTGGACCAGGCGCGGGGTGACGATGATCACCAGCTCGGACTCTTCCTGCGTGTAGTTGAGGTTCTTGAAGAAGGTGCCCAGGATGGGCAGATCGCCCAGCACCGGCACCTTGCTGACGTTGGAGGTGGTGGCACGGCTGACCAGCCCGCCGATGACGAAGCTCTCGCCATCGGCCAGCTCCACCGAGGTGTCGGCGCGGCGCGTGCGGATGGCGGGCACGGTGACGCCGCTGATGGTCACGCCGCTGTTGAAGTCCAGGTCGCTGGCCTCGGGCGAGACCTTCAGGGCGATGCGATCGTCCGACAGGATGGTGGGCGTCAGCTGCAGCTTGATGCCGAATTCCTTGTACTGGATGGCGATGTTGCCGTCGCGCGCGGGCACCGGGATCGGCAGCTCGCCGCCGGCCAGGAAGCTGGCGTTCTGGCCGGTCTGGGCCAGCAGGGTCGGCCGGGCCAGCACGCGCGCCATGCCATTGCCTTCGAGGATGCTCAGCTGCGTGACGATGCCGGCGCCGCTGAAGGCCTTGCCGAAGGTCATCACCAGGCTCATGGCGCTGGCAATGGCCGACGATGTGTTGTTGGACACGCCGCCCGAGCCCGTGCCTCCCGTGCCTCCCGAGCCGGTATTGCCCGTTCCCGTTCCTGTCCCCGTGCCGTTGGTATTGGTGCTGATGCTGCCCACCACGCCGGGGCTGAAGCTGCCGAAGCTGAAGCCCTGGTTGTTGCGCCCGCCGCTGTAGATGTTGACGCCGATGCGCTTCATCGCGGATTTCTTGAACTCCACCACCTGCACGTCCACCTGGACGGTGTTGCTCTTGACGTCGATCTGCGAGTTGTCCACCAGCAGCGTCTGGGCGGGCGCGTACTGGCGCAGTTCGGCCACGGCCTGGGCATGTTCTGGAACCGAGGTCAGGCGCTTTTCCAGCAGCAGGTGCTGGCCGCGGACCTGGACCTCCCAGCGCTGGGGTGCGCCACCTTTCTGGGGCCACACCACCAACGTGGTGCTGCCCTGGGCCTTGGGCGTGAGCAGCAGCTCGGTGCCGCCGGAGCCGGAGCCGGCACTGGCGCCGGAGCCCGGCGTGGCGCGCAGCAGTTTCACGTCCAGCACATTGGGGTCGCCCACGGCGATGCGGCCCGGAATACTGGCCAGCGGCATCAGGTGCTGGCGTCCGGCCACCAGCTGCAGGGAGTCGCCAGAGGGCATGTCCCCGGCGCCGGGGGCGTGCATGCCCTGGACGGCAGCGGTGTCCGCAGGCGCCGACACCGCTGGCGGCAATGCCAGCAAGGCCATGCTGCCGCACAGTGTCCAGACCGCGCGCTGCAGCGGTGTTGCTCCGGCCGTCGAGATGTTCTTGCACTTCATGGCATCTCCCTCTTGTTGTGTGTTTTCAGTAGTTCACCATCTGCACCGCGGCTCCGTTGTGCAGCTCCACGGTGCGTTCGCGCGGGGCCCGCTGCGGCGGCGGCCGCACGGCGGGTGCGAAGGCCGTCATGGGCTGGGCGGCAGGCTTGCGGATGTTCTTGGCGTCGGCGCCGGTGGCCAGGTCCTGCATGCGCAGGCCGGCGAAGGCGCGGTCTGCACCCTCCAGTGCCTGGTCTTTCCGGAGGCGGCCCGCCACCGGCTGCAGTGCGCCGGGCAGGGCGGCGAAGAGCTTGGGATCGGGCACGGACAGGTCGTCCGGGTTGCGCAGCGCCAGGGTGAGCTGGCCGAATTTCTCGGCAAGGGTGAGGCGCTCCACATCGTCCAGCGGCACGGCGAGCACGGCCGATTGCACGTTCTCAGGGCGCTGGCCCGTCTGATCCGCAGCGCTGGCGCGGCGCAGCGACGAGCCTGCCAATTCCTTGTCCTGCTGCGCCTGGCGCTGGACGGCCGACATGGGCGGGCGTTCCACGCTGCCGGAGCCGTAGGCCAGCACGCGGCTGCGCGCCAGCAGCAGCCGGGTCTGCGCGTCCACGGGGGCCTGGTCGGACTTGCCGTCCAGCGTGAAGTAGACATCCACGAAGTCGCCGGGGCGCACATGGTGGCCCGCGGCCATCTGCTCCCGGATGGCAATCGCCAGGGCGCGCTGTCCCGGCTCCAGCTGCAGCGCCAGGCCGCTGAGCAGTTGCTGCTCGAACAGCGGGGTGCCCGGGGTGAGCGCCATCAGCGTGGTGCGGCCCAGCACGTCGTCGGTCGCGGCAAAGCTGCCGGGTACGGGGGCGGGCAGCTGGGCCAGCTTCACATCCTCGCTGCCGATGCGCTGGCCTGCGGCAATGGCCTGGGCCACGACCACGACGGCATGCTGCGGCACGGGCTCGGGGGCCGGCTGCGCCGAGGCGGCCGGTGAGGGCTGGGCCACGGGGCCTGCGGGCTGGCTGCCCAGCAGCCAGGCAAGGCCTGCGAGCACGATGGCCAGCCCCACCAGCAGTCCGGCAAGAATCTTGGTGAGGTTCATGGCTGGGGCTCCTGGTGCAAGTGGGTGGCGACGGTGTTCAGGCATGGGGGCTGCCCTGGCGCTTTCCTGCCATGGCGCAGAGGGTCCGCCAGGGCAGGAAAGCGTCCGGATAGCGCACGGCGGCGGCTTGCGGCGGGGCCGGGCCGTGTGGTGCGTGGCGAGGGGAAAGCGATCGGCATGGGCATCTCCCGTTCAGGCAAGCGGCTGGCTGTGGCGCCAGGCCAGGGCGATGGCCGCAATGGCCATGTAGCCGGCATAGGGAATGGAGCGCTGGGGCTGGCGCGGTCCATCGGTGGCGCCTGCGGGCTGAGACGCAGCGCCCAGCGGTGCCAGGCGGGCCGCCCAGGCCAGGGGCAGCCGGGCCTGCAGCCACAGGCCGGTGGGGCTGTGGCTCAGGTGGCGCAATGACAGCACCAGAAGGCCGTGCAGGCCGGCCAGCAGGCTGCCGCCAGTCCAGATCAGCAGCAGGTCGAAGCTCAGCCCGAACCACAGCCCTGCGACCGCGCCGAACTTGACGTCGCCCGCTCCCATCCAGCGCAGTGCATAGAAAGGAAGCAGCACGACAAACCCCGCCAGCAGTCCGGCCAGCGCGTTCCAGGCCGAGACCTGGAACGGCTGCGCCCCACTGGCCAGCGCCCCCGCGCCTGTGGCCAGGCCGAGCAGCACCATCCAGTTGCGCACGCGCCGGATGCGCAGATCCATGACCGCAATCGTTGCGAGCCATGTGATGCAGACGCACAGCCATAGCGAGGCCCACTCCATCTTCAGGGGGCAAGTCCGTTGAGCTTGGTGGCAAGCCGGCTGAACAGTCCGTTCAGATCGGTACCCAGCGCGGTGGCGCCCACGACGATGCCCACGGCAATCAGGCCGGCAATCAGCCCGTATTCGATGGCGGTGGCGCCTTCCTCGTCTTTCCAGAAGTTCTTGATCATTTCGGTCATGGCATGGTCCTTTCGGTTTGCAAAATGCCTTGGCGCCGGGGGCGGAGGCAAGCCCCGCCCGAGCCCGGCCAGATCGCGCCGGAGCCGGCGCTCAGGGAACGAAGCCGGTGAGCTTGGTGGCGATCCGGGTGAACAGCCCATTCAGATTGGTGCCGAGCGCGGTGGCGCCCACCACGATCCCCACGGCGATGAGGCCGGCGATCAAGCCGTACTCGATGGCGGTGGCGCCTTCTTCGTCTTTCCAGAAGTTCTTGATGATGTCGGTCATGGCATCGTCCTTTCGGTTGCAAAAGCCCATCGTTGTCGATGGCGGCGGCTGGCGATGGGCAGAAGCCGGCCGCTGCACGGGAAACCTCACCTGCCGCTTCTCACTTCACCACTGCTGTCGCGAGGCGGTGGTTGGAAAAGCGTCTGAAACGGGGCGCAACTGCTGCTCAAGGCGCAGCTGTATTCGTTGGGGCATGGCGCTGGCGGACAGGGTGGCCACGGCAGCGTCCTGGGGTTCGGGGCGGATGCGCGAGGGCGCAGGGCCGGGTTGGATGTCGGGCGCAGGGCCGGGTGCGTTCCCGGGCTCGTCCATGGGGGCAGTGCCTGGCGCACCACCACCTGCCGGAATCGGTTTTTGCGGGGTGAACAGCGCGTTCAGCCAATGGTCGGGCGGGTCCTGGGGCAGGAGGCGGCCGGTGGTGCGTGCCAGGCGCAGTTCGTTGATGCGCTGGTCGTAGATGGCGTCGGCCTCGTCCAGCAGCAGGCGCTGCATGTCCAGCTGGGCGTCCAGCACCTGGGCCAGGCTGCCGCGCCCGACTTCGAGCAGGCGGCGGCGCCCCTCGAAGGCGGCGCGCGCCTCGCGCACGGCGTCGGCCAGCTGGCTTTCGCGCTGGCGGCCGGACTGGGTGCGGCCCCAGGCGGCGGAGGCGGTTTCGCGCACCTGGCGGCGCACGGTTTCCTGCTGCGCTTCCTGGGCCTGCAGTTCGTTGATGGCCTTGAGGATGCGGTCGCGCAGCTCGAAGCCGTTGCCGAAGTTCCAGCTCAGCTCCACGCCGTAGCGCGTGCCCTCGGCATAGAGCACGCCGCTGGGGTCGCGCGTGTGGGCCACCACGGCGGCCAGCGTGGGAAAGCGCTGGGACTTGCTGCGGTCCACTTCGGCGCGGGCCTTCTCGATCTGCTGCTCCATCTCCTGCAGCTCGGGGCTGACGGTTTCGGAGGCCTGCAGGGCCGAGTCCTCGTTGGCCGGCATCCATTGCACGGGCACGTTGAGCTGGGGCAGCCAGCCGGGCTGGGGCGTGAAGCCGAAGTAGCGCGTGAAGCGGGCCTGCGCATCCATGCGCTGCGACTCCAGCGCGTGCTGCTGGGCCAGGGCGCCGGCCTGGCGCGAGGCGGCCTGGCGCAGGTCGTTGCGGCCCACGGCGCCCAGTTCGGCGCGGCGCTCCTCGATGCGCGCCAGCTGGCCGATGATGCGCGCCGACTCGGCCGCCACGCGGGCCTTGTCCTCGAAGCGGTGCAGCTCCAGCAGGGCGGTCAGCGCCTCCAGCAGCACGTTCTGGCGCGTGCCGTAGAGCACGCTGCCCTGGGCCGCCTCCTGCGATTCGGCCGAGCGTATGCCCGCGCCGATGGCGCCGCCGTCCAGCAGGGCCATGCGCACTTCGGCGTTGACGGCGGTGTAGGACTCGCGGCCCCGGCGCAGCTTGGCATCGCCCGTGTTGGTACCCACCTTGAAGGTGGGCCAGCGCGCGCCGCGCGCGGTGTTCACGTCATGCCCGGCCGATTCCAGCGCGGCGCGCGCCTTGCGCACGTCGGGGTATTCGTCGATCAGGGCGTAGAGGGCATCGAGCAGGCGGCGCTGCCCGCCGTCGCTGGCCAGGGTGCCGGGCGTGAGGTGCTGGGCCAGGCGCAGGACCACGGGGTCCGGTGTTGCGGATACGGGCGCGGCTGCTGCAACCATGCCGATGTCCGTATCAAGGTCCCTGTCCACCGCAGCCACGGGCGCGGCAGCGGCCTGCAGCGCCTGCAGTGCGGACAGGCAGCAGGCAGCGGCCAGCAGCTGGCGCAGCCGGGCGTGGCAGCGGGCGTGCCAGCCCATGGAAGGGGAGGTCGGGCGGCCTGGCATCAGGGCTCCCGGAAGGCTTCGCTCTGGATGCGCAGCACGGGCCGCAGCAAATACCAGATAAAGGGTTCGTGGCCCAGCAGCAGGTCGAGCTCGGCCTGCATGCCGGTGGTGATGCGGTTGTCGGTGCGGCCCACCCAGGGCTGCTCCAGGCTGGCCTGGATGCGGAAGTACGAGGGCGAGTCGGCCAGGTTGGGATCGCGGTCGGCATCGGCAGCCACCAGGGTGACCTGGCCGGGCACCGAGCCGTAGCGCAGGAAGTCGTAGGCCGAGATCTTCACCCGGGTGGCCTGGCCGGGGTGCACATAGCCACGGTCGGCGGGGCTCAGGCGCGCCTCGACGATGACTTCGTCCTTGTCCGGAACGATTTCGAGGATGGGCTCGCCGGGCTTGACCACCCAGCCTGCGCCCGAGCTGCGCAGGCCCTTGACGAAGCCGCTGGTGGGCGCCAGCACGGCGGTGCGCGTGCGCTGGGTGCGGGCGCGGACCAGGTCTTCGTTGAGGCTGGCCAGCTCGCGTTCGGTCTGGGCCAGCTCGTCGGAGGCGCGGCGGCGGAAGGCACCCTGGGTCTCCTGCAGCTTGGCCTGGGCTTGCTCGATCTTGGCGCGGTTGCTGAAAAGCGTCTGGCGCGAGGCAGCCAGCTCGGCCCGCACCTGCTCCAGCGCCCGCTGCTTGTCCAGCACTTCCAGCTGGCCTATCAGCTGCTCGGAGGCAAGCTGGCCGGCAATGGAGGCCTCCTGCTGGTGCAGGCGCAGATTGGTCTCCAACCCCTCGATGCGCGCCTGCACCTGGGCCACGTCGCCGCGCGCCTGCTGCAGCTGTGCCTGGGCTGCGGCAAGGCTGCCCTGGTGCTCCAGCGCGCGCGCCGAGAAGGCGCCCAGTTCGGCCTGGACCACCTGCGCGTCCAGGTCGGCGGGGAAGGCGGTGCGCTGCAGCGGCCGGCCCTGGCTTTCCGCGCCCAGACGCGCCTTGACGGCCTGGGCCGTGGCCATGCGGGCGGTGAGCTGTTCGAGGTTGAGGCTGTTGCTGCCCAGGTCGATTTCCAGCAGCGGCTGGCCCTGGGTCACGGCCTGGCCTTCGCGCACATGGACGGCGGTGACGATGCCGCCTTCCAGATGCTGCACGGTCTGCACGCGGTCGGAAGGGATGACCTGGCCGCTGGCGACCACCACGTTCTCCACCGGATAGAACAGGCCGGTGACCACCAGGGCGGCGACGGGGATGACGAGCAGCCACTTGCCCCGCGCCAGGGCGGTGCGGCCAGGGGTGGGGGGCGTTGCGCCGGACGCGTCCGCAGGCGGCTGGCCGTGCACGGCCGCCTGCGCTTCGCTCGACTGGCGAAGCACCAGGGGGAGGTCGTCGTAGCGCCCGGCCCTCATGAGGCAAGCTCCTGCGCCACGGCGGGGTGATCGGCATGCGGAGCCGGGTCGGCCGGCGTTGCGGGGGCTGCGGACGCTGCGGGTGCTGCGGGAGCTGCGGAAGCCGCAGGCTCGCGCGCCGAGCCGAACAGCTGGGGCAGCAGCAGCTGGGGCGAGCCATGCTCGATGCCGCCGTCGCCGCGCACATGGTAGAGGTGCTGGGCCATGGAGGCCACGCGCAGCGAGTGCGTGACGACGATGACCGTGTGCTTGAGCGCAATCTGCCGCAGCGTCTGCAGCAGCGCGGTTTCGCTCTCGAAGTCCAGGTCGTTGCTGGGCTCGTCCAGGATCAGCACCGAGGGGTTGCGCAGGAACAGCTGGGCCAGGGCCAGCTTGCGCAGCTCGCCGGCCGACAGGCCCGCGCCGCCTTCGCCCAGCACGGTCTGGTAGCCCTGGGGCAGGCGGCTGATGAAGCCGTGCGCGCCCGAGATCTGGCAGGCGGTGACGATCTTGTGGTCGTCGGCATCGGGGTTGACCATGCGCAGCCCGTCCACGATGGGGCCGCTGAACCAGTACACCTGCTGGGCCAGGCAGCCTATCCAGCGGCCCAGTTCGGCGCGCGGGAACTGGGCCATGTCGTATTCATCGATGAAGATGCGCCCCTGCGTGGGCTGGTAGAGGCCGGCCAGCAGCTTGGCCAGGGTGGACTTGCCGGCGCCGTTGCGCCCCACGATGGCGTGCAGCCCGCCGGGGCCGATCTCCAGCGATGCCTGCTCCAGCGCCACATGGCCGCCCGGGTAGTGGAAGCTTGCCTGGTCCAGGCGCAGCCGGCCCTGGGGCCGGGGCAGGTCCACGGTGTCGGTCATGGCCTCGACGGGTTCCTCCAGCACGGCCTGCAGGCGTCGTGCGGCCTCGTTGGCATGGGCCAGCGAGCGCCAGTTGCTGGCCAGTTGCGAGATGGGGCCCAGCGCCTTGCCCGACAGCAGGTTCACGGCCATCAGGCTGCCGATGCTCATCCACTGCGCATTGATGGCAATGGCGCCCACGGTGATCACGGCAATGGAGAACAGCGTCAGCAGCACGGTGCTGGCCTCGCGTGCGTTCTCCATCTCGCCGTTCTTGCCAAAGCTCTCGGCCAGCCAGCGGTCATAGCCGCTTTGCCAGTTCTGGCGTGCGGCGGCGTCGTAGCCCAGCACCTTGAGCGTGGCGCGGGCATTGCAGATCTCGGCCGTGCCCCGGTCCAGCATGCGGGCCTGGGCGATTTCCTCCACGCGCCCGCTGCGCACCTCGTCGGCCCACCACCAGGCCAGCACGCCCATGATGAGCATGGCCACCAGAATCACCGGCAGCACGGGCCAGGCAATGATGCCGATGACGACCAGGGCCAGCAGGGCCATGGGCAGGTCCAGCAGCGAGGTCGCCAGGCCCCCGGACATGCCCGAGCGCATGGCGCTCACGTCGCGGAACAGCTGCAGCCACTGGCTGGAGGAGCGCTGCTCCAGCGCGGCCAGCGGGTGGCGCAGCATGGAGTGCATCAGCGCCTGGGACACGTCGCGGTCGATCATGGCGCCGGCTTCGCGCAGGGCGCGGGCGCGCCTGCGCCGCAGCCACCATTCCACACCCAGGAAGAACAGCACGCCCGCCACCATGGCCGTGAGGGTGGCGGTGCCGCCACGCGCAATGACGCGGTTGTAGACCTGCAGCAGGAAGATGGACGGCAGCAGGCCCAGCAGACTGATGGGCAGCGACAGCCAGCCAGCCCGGCGCAGCTGGTGCGCAGCCCGGTCGAAGGACTCGGCGATGGCAGATGCAAAAGCCCCCACCGTCTCCGTTCCCGACGGCATCGCCGTGGCCTTGGCCAACTGACGGGGAAGAAGGTATCGGATCATGTTCTGATGGGCTTAGTAAGCATCTTTACAAAATGTAAAGGTACTCGTTTCACAAACACTGTAGCGAGTTATATACAGCCCTCTATAAGTTTTATTCAATCAAGAATGCATGTTCATTTGTTTTTGATGTGGATCAAAGCAGGGAGCCTGAATAGACGCTATTAAATGGCCCCCGTGCCCACTGAAACTATCTCGTATGGCATCGGCCGCCAGGGCAAGATTGGTCGTGGCGCGGCCGGCCAACAAAACCGTATCGCCTTTATGGGTAGTTCTCAGCAGCGAGCAAATCAGCTGATTCAGATCGTCATACCAATTGACGTGCAAAAGATCGCCCAAGGCTGCCGCCAGCGGCCTGAGCGGCTCCCCGTACAGCAGCACGCGCCGGGCCTGGGCATCCCGCACCAGCGGCTCCAGGGCCAGCTGCGCAGCGTCGATGCTGGCCTGGCCGGGCTGTATGCCCGCCAGCACGATCAGCCTTCTGCTCACATGGGGAGCGACCGACTGCAGTTGGGAAAATGCAGCTGTCATGGACAGTAAGTGGTTGCTCAGGCTGTGGTCCAGCAGGCAGATTCCACTGGGCAGGAGCTGCGGCTGCCCGGCTCCGATCATGGGCTGCCAATGGGCCAGGGAAGCCTGCACCTGTGCGGGCGCATAGCCCAATGCATGCAGGGCCGCCAGGGCCGCCTGCGCATTGAGTGCCATGTGGTGGCCGTCGGATTGCAGGGAAATGCCCAGGCGCAGGCTGCCCATGCCTATTTGCAGATTTCCATTGTGAAACCCCATTTCACGGACCTGTGCATTGCAATGGGGGCCAAACGTGATCAGGCGCAGTCCCATGCGTTTGGCATGCTCAATAACACTGGGGTTTTCACCTATGTCCTGATCGGTGACCAGCGCACTGCCTTTGTGCATGAGCTGCATGGCTTCAAGCACTTCCTGCAATGCTTCGTATTTTCTTTCACCGGACAGACCGGCCTGTCCGGAGGGCTCGGACTCCCCTGAATGGGGGTGTTATTTATTGAAAGATTAGTAATAACCAGAATATCTGGGTCAATCAGCGGCAGGTCGCCGCGCAGTGCCTGCAATGGCAGCTCCAGCAGGGCGCAGGGCGAGGCCTCGCTCCAATTGATCATCTGCAGCGCCGTGCCCTGGGACAGCAGGGCATCGCCACGCGCGTCCCCCCCGTCCTGCAGGCACTGGCGCATCATGCCCAGGGTGGAGGTCTTGCCCACGCAGCCGCTGACGGCGACCACGGGCGACTGGATGCGGCGGCGGGCCGCCTGCGCCAGATTGCGCAGGCCCTCTTCCATATCAGGCACATGCAGCACCGGAACGCCGTGGTCCAGCAGGCCCTGCGGGCTGCTGCTGATAAGCGCCGAGGCGCGCAGCGTGGGCAGGGCCGCAGCCTGCACGCCCAGGGCCATGCCCGCACGCCGCACCAGCACGGCGGCGCCGGGCTGGTGGTGCAGGCGGCTGGCGTCCAATCCCGCGCAGCCGGTGCCGCTATCTGTGCTGGGCTCTGTCGTTGCATCCACCCAGCGCCCGTTCATCAGTTCGGCCAGGGAAGCTCTGTCCCAGGACATGGGCGGGTACATGGAGCCGGCGGGGGCGGGAAAGCCGGCTGGCCCGCAGTCTCATCGGCCCGCGACGCGAGGGAGAGTGATGGCGAGGGCGGGGAAGCTTTGGCAGGGCTGTCGCCCGCGCTCAAGCCGTGGCCTGCCTGCGCAGGCAGCGCGTCTTCCCCGGATTCGGCAGCGGCATGGCTGGTGGCCGCGCGCAGTGCCTGGGTCAGGGCGTCCAGTAGTTCCAGGCCTGCCAGGCTGGATGCCAGCAGCCAGGCGATTTCGCGCGGGGACTGCAGGACCTGGCGCAGGCTGCCATCGGCAAAGGCTGCATGGCGGCGCCGGGCGGGCGGCAGGTACAGCGCCTGCTCAGGCCAGATGGCGCGCTGGGCCATGCCTTGCAGATGGCGCTGCAGGCTGATCTGCCATTGGCGCAGCAGGTCGGTGGGCTGCGGCTCCAGGCCTGCGTCGAGCTGCAGGCTCTCGACCAGGGCAATGCCTATCCAGCGTGCACAAAGGGCGCCTGCCTTCTCGACACTTTCGCCATCGTCGCCATCGTCGTCGCCATTGCCGTCATTGCCGCCATCCATGCCCAGCAGCTGCGGCAGCGCGGCCTGCAGGAAGGCGGCAGGCAGGGCCGCCGTGTCGGGCAGGGCGCTGCGCGCCGCGCGCAGCGTGGGGCTGTCGCTGGTGGGGGGGCGCGAGCTTGCATAGACATGCATGGCCAGCTCGGCCCAGGTCAGCATGGGCTGGCCGGAGCGGGGTGTGCCTGCTTCAGCGGCATTGGCGGCAGCGGCGGCAGCCTTGGTGGTGCTGGCCGAAGCGGCAGCCATGGACAGCAGGCTTTCCGCCAGCGGGTCCATCAGCGCCGGAATGCGGGCGCGGGCCTGGCTGTCGGCTCCCGGCCCGAGGACAAAGCTGTTGCGCAGGTGGCGGGCCAGCACCAGCATGGCCAGCGCGCTGGGCAGGCAGTCGCCGGGCAATGGCTGCAGCCGTTGCTCCACATGGTCCACGGCCAGCGCAATGGCCTGCGCCAGCGCGGCGCTGCCCGCATGGCGCTGGGCCTGCAGCAGGGCGTAGGTCACGCCCAGGTGGTCGCAGACATCCCCGCAACCGGGCCAGCTTCCGTCCTTGCCCTGCTGCGCCAGCAGTTGCTGCAGCGCAGCGTGCACGGGCACGAGGTGGGGCCAAAGGCGCTGCTCGGGCGGGTCGGTGCGCGGCACGGCCAGGGCGGGCTGCTCCCCGCTGATATAGATGCCGCGCAGGTGCAGCAGCAGGCAGGGCGGGTGCAGGGGCCGTTGGGCGCTGCCTGTTTCACTGCCCAGCGGGTGCGGATCTGGCAGCAGGGGCTGCAGCAGCTGCGCACGCTCCAGACCGGCATCAGCCAGGGCCAGGGAGCGCATGGGCGCCTGGGTCCAGGCCCTGCAGTCCGGCAGCGGACTGTCCGCCTTCAGGGGCGTGATGTCCTGCGCCCAGTCGATGCGCAGATCGACCTCGTCACGCTTGCGGGCCCAGGCCCATTGGCGCACGCGTGTCGCACCCTCGCGCCAGGCAGCCTCCAGCGTGGTGGCGCGCACGTGGAAGACGGAGGCAACCTTGTTCTCGGCCGACACCGTGAAGAAAAGAATGCAGCCGGGGTAGGGTTCGGGCAGCAGCACCATGTGCCGTGCCAGGTACTCCAGGCCATTTGCCAATTGCTGCGACAACATGCTCTCGGCCTCGGTCAGGGTCATTGGGAGGCTGCTCTTCCCGTGGGGACGGGACGCCGGGCCGCGGTGCACCGACCGCGTGCGGATCTGTTCCTTCATGGCGGCCCGGCGGCAGGCGGATGCGGAGCGCGGCGGCTCAGCGGTAGTCGAATTCCACGCGCCGGTTGCGCTGGTGGGCTTCTTCGCTCGTGCCTTCGTCGGCCAGCCGCTCCTTGCCGTAGCTGACGGACTCCACGCGGGCTGGGTTCACGCCCAGCAGCTGCAGGCTGTTGCGCACCGCGTCGGCACGCTTTTGGCCGAGCGCCAGGTTGTATTCGATGCCGCCGCGCCTGTCCGTATGGCCGCGCAGCATCACCGAGCGCCCGGGATTGCTGCGCAGCCACTGCGCATGGCTTTCCACGATGGCCCGGTCGCTGTTGCGGATGGTGTAGGCGTCGAAGTCGAAGTAGACGATGTGGGCGACGTTGGCGGGCCCGCGCTGGTCGGCCTGCGTGGTGGCCACCACGGGCGCGACGCCGGAGCTTGCCGGCGCCGGGGCCGGGGTCTTGCCGAAGGCGTAGTGGTGCTCGGAACGCTGCGTGCTGGTGGTGGCGGTGGATCCGCAGGCGGCCAGCCCTGCGGCCAGCAGCACGATGGTGCACAGCCTGAAAGTGTGTGACATGGAGGATCTCCTGGGACGTGCGCCGCCACCGTGGGGCGGCGGCGCAGGGGATGGATGCGGCGCCCGCAGGCGCCGCGGCCGCTCAGAGCAGGGTGTTGTGGTGCAGTTGCTGCGTCAGCACGCTGGCTGCTGCATCGGCCGTGCTGCTGGCATGGCTGCTGATGGAGGTGGCAATCGGATCCAGCTCGGCGACCGAGGCCGCTGCCGCGTGCGATGTGCCACCCAGCAGGCCACCGAGCAGCCCGCCGCCGGACGATCCCCCCAGCAGCCCGCCCAGCAGGCCGCCGCCGCTGCTGCCGCCACCCAGCAGGCCGCTGACGATGCCGTTGTTGCCGGCCACCGTGTTGACCACGCCGCTGACGATTCCGTTGTCGCCGGCCACGGTATTGACCACGCCGCTGACGATGCCGTGGTCACCAGCCACCGTGTTGACCAGCCCGCTGACGACACCGTTGTCACCCGCCACGGTGTCGACCACGCCGCTGACGATGCCGCTGCCACCGGCCACGGTGTCGAGCACGCCGCTGACGATGCCGTTGTTGCCTGCCACCGTGTCCAGAACGCCGCTGACGACGCCGTTGTCACCGGCCACGGTGTTGAGCACCCCGCCGACGACGCCGTTGTCGCCCGTCACGGTGTTCAGCAGGCCACCGACCAGGCCCGATCCGCCAGTGAGGCCACCCAGCAGGCCGCCGTCACCGCCCAGCAGTCCGCCAACGATGCCGTTGTCGCCCACCACCGTGTCGAGCAGCCCGCCGACCAGGCCGGAGCCGCCCGTCAGACCGCCAGTGAGGCCGCCCAGCAGGCCGCCGTCGCCGCCCAGCAGTCCGCCAACGATGCCGTTGTCGCCCACTACCGTATCGAGCAGGCCGCCGACCAGGCCGGAGCCGCCCGTCAGTCCGCCCGTGAGGCCACCCAGCAGGCCGCCATCGCCGCCAAGGACGCCGCCCAGCAGGCCGCCGTCGCCACCCAGCAGACCGCCGACCAGCCCGTCATCGCCGAGCACGCCACCCAGCAAGCCGCCGTCGCCGCCGACCACACCACCCAGCAGGCCATCGCCGCCGGTCAGGCCGGCCAGCACGCCGTTGACGGTGCCGATCACCGGCTGCAGTGCCTGGCCCGGGACCTGCGTCAGACCGTTGGCCAGGTCCGTCACCACACCCAGCGGACCACCGTTGACCTGGGTCACGCCTTCCACCAGGCCCGTGACCACGGACAGGGCGCCGGTGCCGGGGTCGATCAGCGCATCCAGCACCTGGCCCACAGGCGCTCCGGCCGTGCCGCCAAGCAGGTCGCCAACGGTGTTTTGCACCGTGGTGACAAGGCCGTCGCCGCTGCCTGTGCCGCCGCCCGGAACCAGGCCACCCAGCAGACCGCCGACCAGGCCGTCATCGCCAAGCACTCCACCCAGCAGGCCGCCATCGCCGCCCAGCAGGCCGCCAACCAGGCCATCATCGCCAAGGACACCGCCCAGCAGGCCACCGTCGCCACCCAGCAGACCGCCGACCAGGCCGTCATCGCCAAGCACTCCACCCAGCAGGCCGCCATCGCCGCCCAGCAGGCCGCCAACCAGGCCATCATCGCCAAGGACACCGCCCAGCAGGCCACCGTCGCCACCCAGCAGACCGCCGACCAGGCCGTCATCGCCAAGTACGCCGCCCAGCAGGCCGCCATCGCCGCCAAGGACGCCGCCCAGCAGACCGCCGACGAGGCCATCATCGCCAAGGACGCCACCCAGCAGGCCGCCATCGCCGCCAAGTACGTCGCCCAGCAGGCCACCGTCGCCACCCAGCAAGCCGCCGTCGCCGCCGACCACACCACCCAGCAGGCCATCGCCGCCGGTCAGGCCGGCCAGCACGCCATTGACGGTGCCGATCACCGGCTGCAGTGCCTGGCCCGGGACCTGCGTCAGACCGTTGGCCAGGTCCGTCACCACACCCAGCGGACCACCGTTGACCTGGGTCACGCCTTCCACTAGACCCGTGACCACAGACAGTGCGCCGGTGCCGGGGTCGATCAGCGCATCCAGCACCTGGCCCACAGGGGCGCCGGCCGTGCCGCCGAGCAGGTCGCCAACGGTGTCCTGCACCGTGGTGACAAGGCCGTCGCCGCTGCCTGTGCCGCCGCCCGGAACCAGGCCGCCCAGCAGGCCGCCGACCAGGCCGTCGTCGCCAAGCACGCCGCCCAGCAGGCCACCATCGCCGCCCAGCAGACCGCCAACCAGGCCGTCATCGCCAAGCACACCACCCAGCAGGCCACCGTCGCCACCCAGCAGACCGCCGACCAGGCCGTCATCGCCAAGCACGCCGCCCAGCAAGCCACCGTCGCCGCCGATCACGCCGCCCAGCAGGCCGCCGTCGCCACCCAACAGGCCGCTGACCAGCTCGCCAATGCCGCCTTCACCCAGGCCGCTGCCCAGGCCGGCAATCAGGCCGTTGAGGGTGCCGATCACCGGCTGCAGGGCCTGGCCGTCCACCTGGGTCAGGCCGTTGACCAGTTCGGTCAGCACGCCCAGGGGGCCGCCGTCCACGCTGGTCAGGCCTTCCAGCAGGCCGGTGACGACCGAGGCCGTGCCATCGGTGGGATTGGTCAGCGCATCCAGCAGTTGGCCCACAGGGGCTGCGACGGTGCCGCCGAGCAGGCCGTCCACCACATCCTGCACCGTGGTGACCAGGCCATCACCGCTGCCGCCGCCCGTGCCGCCCGGGATCAGGCCGCCCAGCAGGCCGTCCACCAGCTCGCCGATGCCGCCCTCGCCCAGGCCGTTGCCCAGGCCGGCAATCAGGCCGTTGAGGGTGCCGATCACCGGCTGCAGGGCCTGGCCGTCCACCTGGGTCAGGCCGTTGACCAATTCGGTCAGCACGCCCAGGGGGCCGCCGTCCACGCTGGTCAGGCCTTCCAGCAGGCCGGTGACGACCGAGGCCGTGCCATCGGTGGGATTGGCCAGCGCGTCCAGCAGTTGGCCCACAGGGGCTGCGACGGTGCCGCCAAGCAGGCCGTCCACCACATCCTGCACCGTGGTGACCAGGCCTTCACCCGTGCCGCCGCCCGTGCCGCCACCGGGCACCAGGCCGCCCAGCAGGCTGCCGACCAGTCCGCCCAGCCCATCTTCGCCCAGGCCGTTGCCCAGACCGGCAATCAGCTCGTTGAGCGTGCCGATCACGGGGGCCAGGCCTTCGCCGTCCACCTGGGTGAGGCCATTGACCAGCTCGGTCAGCACACCCAGGGGGCCACCCTCGACATTGGTCAGGTTCTCCAGCGCGCCGGTCACGGTGGACAGCAGTCCGTCCGTGGGATTGGTCAGCGCATCGAGCAACTGGCCCACGGGGGCCGCCACGGTGCCGCCCAGCAGGCCGTCCACGACGTCCTGCACGGAGGTGACCACGCCGCTGTCCGGCGTACCGGGAGGATTGCCCGTTCCGCCGCCCACCAGGCCGCCCAGCAGTCCGCCCACGCCGGCCAGCAGGCCGCCCAGCGCACCGTCTTCGTCGAGCAGGCCGCCGAGCACGTTGTCCACTACCGTACCGATGGAGCCGCCGGAGCCCGCTTCGTCCAGGCCCTTGAGCAGCTCATTGAGCGTGCTGATCAGGGGCTCCAGGCCCTGATTCTGGATATTGACCAGGCCGTCCACCAGCTCGGTGAGCACGCCCAGCGGCCCGCCATTGGTGCTGGTCAGGCTCTCCAGCAGGCCTGTCACCCCGGACAGCGTGCCGCTGCCGGGATTGACCAGCGTATCGATCAGGTTGCCCACCGGACCGGCGACCGTGCCACCGGACAGCGCACCCACCACGTCCTGCACTGAGGTGATCAGGCCATGGCCGTCCGTGGGATCCGTCGGATTGGTGGGGTCCGTGGGATTGGTCGGGTTGGTCGGGTTCGTCGGATCCGTGGGATTGGTGGGGTTGGTCGGGTTCGTCGGATCCGTGGGATTGGTCGGATTGGTGGGGTTCGTGGGATTGGTCGGGTTCGTAGGATCCGTGGGGTTGGTCGGATTGGTGGGGTTCGTGGGATTGGTCGGGTTCGTGGGATCCGTGGGGTTGGTCGGATTGGTGGGGTTCGTGGGATTGGTCGGGTTCGTGGGATCCGTAGGGTTGGTCGGATTGGTCGGGTTCGTAGGGTTGGTTGGGTTCGTGGGATCCGTGGGATTGGTCGGATTCGTAGGATTGGTCGGATTTGTCGGGTTCGTGGGATTGGTCGGATTCGTGGGGTCCGTCGGATTGGTCGGGTTCGTTGGGTTTGTTGGATTGGTGGGGTTGGTCGGGTTCGTAGGATCCGTGGGATTGGTCGGATTCGTAGGATTGGTCGGATTTGTCGGGTTCGTGGGATTGGTCGGATTCGTGGGGTCCGTCGGATTGGTGGGGTTTGTCGGGTTCGTGGGGTTGGTCGGATTCGTGGGATCCGTCGGATTCGTCGGGTTGGTGGGGTCGGTCGGGCGCGGGGGCGCCGGATCGTCGTCGCTGCTGTTGGCTGCTGCGATCAGGCCCACGCCGCCCGCGCCGATCAGGCCGGCCAGCAGGAAGTCGCTGAGCACGGAGCCACCGGCTGCGGCTGCGGCGCTTTCCTTGGTGACGATCAGGCCCAGGGCGTCGCCGTCATTGGCGGGTGCCACCTGGACGTTGCCAGAGGCCAGGTCCAGCACCATGGCCCCTGCGCCGTCGCCGTCGCGCTGGGTCAGCGTGGCCTGCGTGCCGCCCTCGAAGGTGCCGACCAGGGTCTGGCCGTCCTTGCCCTGGAACAGCGCCTTGGCGCTGCCGTCGGCGGGCACGATGATCTTGTCGCCCACCTGCAGCGCGCTGCCGGGCTGGGCCATCAGGGTTTCTCCGTTGCGCACGATCTGCACGCCCGGGCTGACCTGGGACATCGTGGCGGGACCGGCGCCCCGGGGCATGAGCACCGCAGCCGCGCCGGGCTGCGTGTTCGATGTGCCCAGCTGTGCAAGCACAACGGTGGAGGGCTGCTGGTCAGCAAACTGCACGGGGCTGACGGTGGTGTTGCCAGTGGGCTGCATCGATTGGGCGGTCATTTGCTCTCTCCAGACAAGGGTTGAAACGACAAGGTCAGACGGTGGCTTGGAAGCCGTGAAATCTGTCGAGCCCTTTTGTGCAACATGCATGCCATGTGCCGGTGGCAGGTCTGGATGGCCTAGGAATCTTCCTAAGATATTGATTTGTATGGTTTTTGTTATTGATCACAATGTCTCAGCAACGGTCTGTTACGGCACACGTTACGTAACGCCGCCCGGTCCGCTCCGTTACCTCGGAGCAGGCTTTGCGCCGTGTTTCATGGCCCTTGTCTCAAGGACCCATGCAGCGGGGCAAGGTGGCTTTCGCCTATAAAATCGCTGGCTTTTGGCTGCAGGCGCATATCGGCGTGTGCAAGAAGCCCAAAAGCGAACAGGCCCGTCTTCCAACTTTCATTGCGTAGAGAGCGCCCATATGCTGATTTCGTCCAGAGTTCCGTCGCGAGTGCCGGGTCGTACCTATTTGCGGATAGCCCGACCTGTGGCCATTGCCGCCTTCAGCCTGGGGGCCGCTTTGTGCGGGGCGTTTGCCCATGCGTCGCAGGAGGCGGTGGACGAGGTCTCCCGGCTGCTGGAGCAGGGTAAGGCGCCCCAGGCCGCCAAGCAGGCCGAGGCCTACCTCAAGCAGAACCCGGCCGATGTGCAGATGCGCTTTCTGCAGGGCGTGATCGCCGCGGAGCAGCGCCAGAACGCCCAGGCCATCAAGATCTTCACGGCGCTGACCCGTGATTACCCCAGCCTGCCCGAGCCCTACAACAACCTGGCCGTGCTCTACGCCGCCGAGGGCCAGGAGCGCAAGGCCTCGGAAGTGCTGGAGCAGGCCATTCGCACCAACCCCAGCTACGCCACGGCGCATGAGAACCTGGGCGACCTGTATGCGCGCATGGCCAGCGATGCCTATGCCAAGGCCTTGCAACTGGACGGATCGCGCCAGGCCATCCAGCCCAAGCTGGCCCTGATCACGCAGATCTTCCCCAAGCAGGGCGGCGCCCAGGTCAAGACGGCCCAGGCCACGGCCACGGCAACGGCCGCTTCGACCAAGGTGGCCGATGCCAAGGCAGCCCAGGCCCGAGAAGCCGACGCCAAGCTGGCCGAGACCCGCGCCGCCGAAGCCAAGGCCGCAGAGGCCAAGGCTGCCGAATTCAAGGCCGCTGAAGTGAAGGCCGCCGATGCCAAGGCCGCCCAGGCCAAGGCGGCGGAAGCCAAGGCTGCAGAAGCCAAGGCTGCCGAGGCCAAGGCTGCAGAAGCCAAGCTGGCCCAGGCCAAGGCGGCGGAAGCCAAGGCGGCAGAGGCCAAGCTGGCCCAGGAAAAGACAGCTCAGGCAGCTCAGGCAGCACAGGACAAGGCCCGCGCGGCCGAGGAAGCCAGGCAGGCAGCGGCCAAGGCCGCTGCTCCGGCCACCGCAGCAGCCGCCACCGCCGTGGCCGCCGCCGAGCCTGCCAAGGCAGCGCCTGCCGTCGATGAGAAGAAGGCCGCACAATCGGCTGCCGCGCAGGAAGTGGAAGCCGCCGTCAAGGCCTGGTCCACCGCATGGGCCGGCCAGGACATGGACCGCTACCTGGACGCCTACAGCGACCACTTCTCCCCGGCCGATGGCAGCAGCCTGGCCAAGTGGAAGGAACAGCGCCGCCAGCGCATCGTTGGCCGCACCGCCATCGTCGTCAATGTGCGCGACCTGAAGGTGACCGTGGATGGCGACAAGGCCACGGCCCAGTTCCGCCAGTACTACGCATCGGGCGCGCTCAAGACCACTACCCGCAAGACCCTGCGCATGCAGCGCGAAAAGGGACAATGGCGCATCACCCATGAAGGAACCGGCTCCTGATGCCTGAAAAAGCGCGTCCCCTGGCACTGCCACCCACCGGCCTGCTGCGCCTGCATGCGCGGGCCGCCGGGGTGGCCGTGCTGCTGGTCGCGCTGTCCGCGGTGTCCTTCAGCCCGGCAGCCCATGCCAGGCAGGCCAAGGCCAAGGCCTCCAAAACGGCAGCTGCCAAGCCTGTCTCCTCCAAGCCTGCCTCCGGCAAGGCGGGCGCAGCCAGGCTGCGCGCGGCATCGGGCAAGCCCGCCCTGGCCGCCGCTGCGGTGGCCACGGCGGGCGGTGCCGCTGCCGTGGCAGCCACCCATGCCAAGGCCGCCGCCCCCGCGCAGCAAAGCCAGGCGGAGGCGCGCCTGCTGGCCATCATCCGCCAGGTGGAGCAGCGGGATCTGGACGGCGCGCTGAAGGCCGCCGGTGATCTCACCGCCGAGGTTCCCAATTTCCGCGCAGCCCAGCTGGTGTATGCCGACCTGCTGCGCTTCAAGACCGGCCGTGCCGGCGAGGTGCTGGCGGGCACGCCCGTCGCCGCCTCCTCCGCTCCCGGCCATCCGGGCCAGGGCGTGCTGGTGCGGCACAACCTGTCCGTGGGCAGTGTCGCGCGGCTGGAAGGCCCGGCCAGTCCCACGCAGGCCCAGCTGCAGGATCTGCAAAACGAACTCAAGCGCCGCCTGCAGGCCGACAGCGGCGCGCCGCCCGCGGGCTCCGTTCCGGGCGAGTTCCTGATGCTGGGCGCGTCGGTGCGGCATGCGATTGCCATCGACGCCAGCAAGTCACGGCTGTACCTGTTCGCCCATGAGGCGGGCGGGCTGCGGCTGGTGGGGGATTTCTATGTCTCCGTGGGCAAGCTGGGCACGGACAAATGGCAGGAAGGCGACCAGCGCACGCCGCTGGGCATCTACTTCGTGGGCCGCCACATCCCCGGACCCCGGCTGCCGGAGTTCTATGGCAAGGGTGCGCTCACGGTCAACTTTCCCAACGACTGGGACAAGGCCGTGGGCCGCTCGGGCAGCGGCATCTGGCTGCATGGCTCGCCGCCCGACCAGTTCTCGCGCGCGCCCGAGGCCAGCGATGGCTGCCTGGTGCTGGCCAACCCCGACCTCACCTTGCTCATGCAGACCGTGGACCGGCAGACGCCGGTGCTGATCCGCGAGAAGCTGCAGTGGGTGGCCCCAAGGCCCAGGCCCAGCAGAAGGCGGCAGATGCCTTTGTGCGTGTCGTCGAGGAATGGAAGAGCGCCTGGGACGGGGCCGACCCGCGCAAGCTGGCCGCGCTCTACGCGCCGGACCTGCTGCAGTCGCCCGCCTCGCGCGCATCGCAGGAACGGCTGGCTGCCTACCTGAACCGCCCCGGCGTGACGCTGCAGGACCTGTCCATCTATTCCTGGAAAGATGCCAAGGGAGAGATCCGCGTGGTCAACCTGCGCGCCAGCAGCAAGTCCTTCGCCGAAGGCCTGCCGCTGCGCCAGTACTGGCGCAAGACGGGCGGGCGCTGGCAGCTCTTTTCCGAAGACGTGATGGGCTGAACCGGGCCGAGTCCGGTTGCTCCCGATAGCGCCCGATAGCGTCCGATAGCGCCAGGCGGGGCCCGGCCGGCTCAGGTGGTCTCGTTCTTGCGGTTGCTGTCGAACCGGCGCTCCGCATCGAACAGATGCTGTATCAGCACATGCGAGGTCATGTTCACGCCGATCCCGCCAATCATGGCCGGCAGCAGGTACAGCGCCGTGGACAGCTCCGAGACGAAGATGGCGTTGTCCGACAGCGACGGCGTCTGCCGGGCCGCCGATGCCAGGCTTTGCAGCAGGTAGACATCCACCCCCGCCATGGCCACCAGGGCCAGCCCGAACAGCAGTACCGTGGTGCGCGAGATGCTGCGCTTGGCCAGCAGGGCCGCGTAGATGGCGCAGGGAAGAACGACCGAGAAAACCACCAGGCTCCAGAATCTGGCTTCGGTGAAGACGGTGGTGCTGATGCGCAGGGCGTTCATCGGTGCGGTCCTTTGGGCGCCCAATATGCCGTGCTTGCGTAAACGCCCGGTGAACGGCAGGCAAACCAGCGGTTCCACATGCAACCAGCCGCGCCGGGCAGCGGCAGCCGACTGCAGGAATCACAAGATCAGGTCTGCCGCACCAGGTAGGCGGGCAGCTGCGTCTCAGGCAGCACGGCCAGCACCTTGAGCTGCAGCTGGGCGCGCTTGCGCGCCTGGGCCAGATAGTCCTGCAGCGCCTGTGCGGCCCGCTCATACTCCCCCTCCCACAAGGCATCGACGATCTGCCGGCAGTTCTCGGTCAGCGGCGGGTTGGGCGATTGCGGAAACATGCGGCAGAAGGTGCTGTGGATCAGCCAGGGCATCTGGCACTGCTGCAGCATGCCCACCAGCTTGTCGTTGGGGTGCCGGGCCAGGAAGTCGCCATGCAGGTGCTGCTCGACTCGTTGTTCCAGGCGCTGTTCCAGGCGCAATGGTTCCTGCGTGTCCAGAACACCTGGCGCCGTCGCGCCTTGCAGGCCGTGGCGCAGACTGGCGAGCATGTCCCTGTCCAGGCGCGGCCCGCTTTCGCGCAGCGCTGCGGGCGCCAGCAAGGCGAGCAGCTCGAAGTCCTGATTCACCGCGCGTGCCGTCAGCGCGGCCACACGCCAGGCGGCGTAGGTGCTTTTCTCCACCAGCCCTCTATCTACCAGCCGGCTCAGCACCTCGCGCAGGGCCACGCGGTTGACGTTGAAGTGGTCCATGGCGGCGCTCTCATCGATCTGAAAGCGCCCGAAGATCATGGCGATGGAGATGGACTGCTCCAGCTCGTCGTGGATGCGCTCGCTCTCCGATGGAATGTGGATCGTGGCCTGGCCCGCCTCCAGGCCCAGGGCCTGCGCGTCCAGCGTCAGGCGCTGGGGCTGCACGGCCTGCCCGGGCCGGGCGACCAGGTAGCCGCGTCCGTCGAAGGTGCTCAGCAGCCCTTCGGCATGCAGCAGCTCGAAGGCCTTGCGCACGGGAATGCGGCTGGTGCCGAAGACCTTGGCCACCGGCCCCTCCAGCAGCACCAGGCCGGGCGCCACCCGCTGCTCGACGATGGCCTGGCGCAGGCGCTGGCGTATCAGTTCATAGCGCAGCCGGCGCTCGGAATCGCCAGATTCGCCGCTCTCGCCGGTCTCTTCGTCCGGCGCAGTCTGCGTGGATGCTTGTGTGGCTCTTCTCATTCCTGCTTCATCTGCGTGTGCGTGTGCGTGTGCCGCCGTCATCGGGCAGGACTATAAGGCGCGCGCACGGCGCAGCAGCGTGGCCCACTGGCGCACCAGGTAGTTGTGCTCGTCCATGACGGTGTTCCAGACGGCGATGCGGCCCAGGCGCTGCTCGTAGGAGCCGCCGTCGCGCACGCTGCCGCGCGGGACCACGAGCTGGCCGTCGGTGCCCTGCAGGTCTTCGGCGGCAGGCAGGCCGGCGTACCAGTAGTCCCATTCGCTGGCGCTCAGGTGCTCGCGCGTGCGCAGCGGGTTGGAGATGTAGTAGCCCTGCCGCGCCATCGCGGCACCGGGCCAGCCGGATTGCCACCAGTTCAGGTAGCGGTAGGCGGCATCCAGCGTGTCGCCCCTGGCCTGGCTGGAGATGCCCAGGCCGCCGTACCAGGCGCGGTAGCCTTCGCGCGGACAGGCCAGCCGGTAGTCCAGCCCCGCTGCGCGGTAGTGGCCCATGGCTGGCGACCAGTGGCTCTGGATGGCAACGCCTGCATCGATCATCAGCCGTGCCGCATCGGCGTAGTTGCCCCAGAAGCCCCTGAACTGCTCGGACTCCTGCCGCTGCAGCAGCACGGCCATCATCCGGTCGATTTCCTCCAGCCCCAGGTTGCTGATGTCGCCGAAACGCATGTCACCGCTGGCCTGCAGGGCAAGGGCCGCGTCCAGTGCGCCGATGGCGGCATCGGCCTGCAGCGCAGCGCGCCCTCGGCAGGCGGGGGAGACCAGCCAGGACCAGCTTTCCTCGGCCTGGTCGAACAGCGCGGGCAGGGCGGCGGGCAGGTAGACAAAGCTGTCGACGTTGTGCGTGAGCGGCAGCATGGAGATATGCGCACTGGGCACATCGCTGACGCTGCCATCGGCCTGCACATACAGGCGCGTGACAGGATTGCAGCCCGCGCCAAAGGCCGCCTGCGGCGTGATGCGGCCGGTGCGGGGCAGGGCGTTGACCTCGTCCCAACAGGTCAGGCGCGCCGTGTCGATGGGCTGCAGGGTGCCGGTGGGCCACAGGAAATCCACGCTGTGGAACCACTGGTCGTACAGGTCGAAGCTGTCCTGGCGCATCACGGCCTGGCGCTGGGCGTCGAAGCCGTCCAGCACCTCGAAATGGATGCGTATGCCCAGGTCCTGCTGCGCACGTTGGCGCAGGGCTTCGGTCAGCGTCACCGAGGTGCCGAGGACACGCAGTTCGGGATCGTTCTTGCGCATGTTGCGGTCCTTGCCGTGGAGGTTCACGCAGTGTGGGGTGAGGGGCTTGCCGGGGTCTGGCTGCCATTGTCCTGCGAGTGGAGGCGGTAGAACGATTGGAAGGATTGCCAGGAAGCCCTGACCTGCTGCTCATCGAGCCCGGCCGTGATGAAGACCAGGCGAGAGCGCCTGTCCTCGCCCGGCCACTCGGGCAAGTGCTCGGGGGCGTGCATGAGATGGCCCATGCCGTGCAGCGCCGTGGGCTGCCCCTGCGGCCAGCCATCCGCGGCCACGGCCACCAGTCCCTTCAGGCGCAGCAGCCGGTCGCCATGGCGGTGCAGCAGCATGGTCAGCCACAGGGTGAGCACGCACCAGTCCACCGGGCTGTCGAGTTCCACGCAGAACGCCTGGGCGCCTGCGTGCAGACCCTGACCCTGGCCCTGGCCCGTGCGGCCGCGCGGCGTGCCGGCAATGGCGCGTGCCAGCCAATCGGTTTGCAGAGCATGGGATTCCTGCATCTGCCAGGCAGGCGGTACCCCTGCGCCAGGGCCGCAGGTGACGATGCTGGCCAGGGGATTGATCTGCGCCAGTTGCGCACGCTGTGCCTCGGCCTGCTGTGGCGTGGCCAGGTCGGTCTTGCTCAGGTACAGCCGGTCGGCCGCCGCGACCTGGGCCAGCCATTCGGGGCGCTGGGACTGTTGCCACGGGGCATGCAGCGCATCGACCACGGTGGAGATGAAGGCCGGCCTGAAGATCCGGCGCAGCTGCGCATCGCCGATCAGGGTGGCGATCACGGGGCCGGGCGCGGCCAGCCCCGTGGTCTCCATCAGCACCCTTTGAAAAGGCGGCAGCTCGCCGCGCAGGCGGCGCTGGTGCAGGCGCCACAAAGCGTCCTTGAGTTCGCCGCGTATGGCGCAGCAGACGCAGCCGTTGTCCAGCAGCACCGTGTCGGCGTCTATGCGGCCCACCAGCAGATGGTCCAGCCCCACGGCGCCGAATTCGTTGATGAGCACCGCAGTCTCGCCCGCGGGCGAGTCCTGCAGCCACTGCCTGAGCAGCGTGGTCTTGCCGCTGCCCAGAAAGCCCGTGAGCACGCCTACGGGCAGCCGCTCGCCGTGGTGGTCCGTCAGGCCGCTCATGGCGCCTGCTCCCTGTGTTCCTGCGCTGGTGCACGCCCTTGTGACCGCACTTGTGCCTGCCCTTGTGCCTGCCCTTGTGCCTGCCCTTGTGCCTGCGCCGGCTGCCACGGCATGGCTAGCGGATCCAGGGCTCGGCCCAGCATCTGCTCGGCGGCGGGCCACAGCGCGCCGAAATCGGCAATCAGCACGCTGGCCCCCGTGGGGCCGGCCAGCACATAGGACTGGCCATGGAAATCGCTGAGCCGCAGCCGCCACAGCGCCAGCAGCCGGTTGGCGCGCGCAATCTGAATCAGCCGCTGGCGTCGCCCGGCCGATCCGACCGGCGCCTGGCTCCAGTGGCCGGAGGCCTGCAGCAAACCGCACATTCCACACATGACAGAAACCCTTTCGGTTGCGAATGGAGCCGCCTGCGAAACTGGCGCAGCCAAAGAGCAGAGACACCGAGGAAGGGCCTATGCCGGCCGCGCCGCCCCGCACAGAGGGTGTCGCCGGCTGCCCGTACGCCCCCCTCCGAAGAGAGGGGGAAGGCGCGAAGCGACTCAGGGGGTGCTTCTTTTCACGGCATGACATCGCCGGAGTTGGGCCCCAGCGTCTGTCCCACATACAGATTGCCACCGGGATCGGAGGCCAGCAGCACCGCCGTGGGCGCCACTTCGTCGGCGCGGCCGAAGCGGCCCAGCGGCAGGCTGGCCTCCTTGGCGCGCTTCCAGTCCGCGCTGATGCCATCGACCAGCGGCGTGGCGATGGGGCCGGGGGCAATGGCGTTGACCAGGACATTGTCGGGTGCCACTTCCAGCGCCAGCGACTTGGTGAAGCCGATCACGCCGGCCTTGGCCGCCGCATAGTGGCTCAGTTCCACGCCGCCCTTGATGCCCAGCTGCGAGGCGATGTTGATGATGCGGCCCCAGCGCTGGGCCTGCATGTGCGGCACCGCGCGCCGCGCGCACAGGAAGACGCTGCGCAGGTCCACGCGCAGCATCTCGTCCCACATCGCGGTGGACATGTCGGCGCAGCGCGACTGGGTGAGCATGCCGGCGTTGTTCACCAGGATGTCGATGCCGCCGAAGGCCTGCACGCAGCGGTCGATGATGCGGTGGGCCGTGGACTCGTCGCCCACGTCGCCGATGACGGTCTCGGCCTGCGCGCCCAGCGCGCGGCAGCGCCGGGCCACGCTGTCGGCGCGGGCGGCATCGATGTCGGCCAGCAACAGCTGCGCGCCGGCCTGCGCATAGGCCAGGGCGATGGCCTCGCCGATGCCGCTGCCCGCGCCTGTCACGACGGCGCGGCGGCCGTCCAGGGGCTTGGAGGTGTTCATGTCGGATGTACTCAACTGGGCCAGCGCACGGTCAGGCCGCCGTCGGCAATGATGGATTGGCCGGTGATGTAGGAGGCGTCGTCGCTGGTCAGGAAGCGGATCAGGGCGGCGATTTCGTGGGCCTGCCCCACGCGTCCCAGCGGGATGCCCCTGGCCGCCTGCGCCAGGCCCTCCGGCCCCAGCGAGTTGACCGGGTCCAGCGATTGCGGCGTCTCGATCAGGCCCGGAATCACGGCATTGCAGCGTATGCCGCGCGGTGCCAGCTCCATGGCCACGGCGCGGCACAGCCCTGGCACGCCTGCCTTGGCGGCCGCATAGTGGGCATGCTGCTCCCAGCCGTAGACGCCGCCTGCAATGGAGGAGACGGCCACCATGGCCCCGCCTGCAGCCATGTGGCGCGCACTGGCCCGGAAGGTGCGCATCACGCCGCCCAGGTCGATGTTGATGACCTCCAGCCACTGCGCATCGCTCATCTCGACCAGGGCCGCCTGGCGCAGCAAACCCGCATTGGCGACGGCGAAGTCCAGCCGGCCGAAGCGGTCCACCGCGACCCGGGCCAGGTGCTCGACCTGTTCGGCATCGCCCACATCGACCGCCTCCATGACGCACCGCCCGCCCGCGCGTTCGACGAGTTCCAGGGTCTGGCCGGGATCGTGCGGATCCCGGGGGTAGTAGCTGCCGGCCACGGCAATGCCTGCCTGCGCATAGGCCAGGGCCAGCGCCTGGCCGATGCCGCTGGCGGCGCCCGTGACGAGGGCCACCTTGTTGCTGGGGGTGTCCGGGTTCATGGCGGCCTCACTTCACGGTCTCGGGATCGACATGGGGCGCCAGAAACATCAGCAGGCCCGAGGCCGCGCAGGGAATGGCGCCCCAGTACAGCGCCGCCTGCACCCAGTCCGAGCCTTGCGACAGCGTCCAGGTCACGCCAAAGCCTGCCGCGATGGCGCCCACCTGGCCCATGGCGTTGACGAAGGAGCTGGCCGTGGCACGGATGTGGCTGGGAAAGCTCTCGCCAATCAGGAACAGGGCGGCTGCATAGGGGCCGATCAGGAAGAACAGCCCCAGCGAGTACAGCGGCACGATGCGCCAGAAGTCGCCCGAGGGCGCGTTCAGCATGAGAGCGAAGGCCAGGCCACCCAGCATCCAGCCTATGGCCACGGCGTTGCGCCGGCCTATGCGGTCACCGAGCCAGCCATGGAAGACATAGCCCAGAAAGCCCGCGAGATTGGAGATGATGAGCACCTGCAGCGCGCTGGAGAAATCCACGCCCTTGCCCGGCGTGCCGCCCGCGCCGCCCAGCACCGAGGTGCCCAGCACTGCGAAGATCACGATGGCGAACCAGTTCAGGAAAAAGCCCAGGGCCAGCGACAGCGTGGGCCGCAGCGAGGCACCGCGGAACATGGCCGACAGGCCGGTGTGCTGCTCCTGCTGTGGGCTGGCGCCATGCTCCTGCGCCAGGCGCATGGCCTCTGCCTCGCGCCCGGCGCGGCGCAGGTCGGCCACGCGCCGCGCGGTCAGGAACTGGGGTGTTTCCACCAGCCGTCTGCCCAGCACGGCGATCACCAGGGCCGGGAACATGGCGAACACGAAGGACAGTGCCCAGCCGCCGCCCTGGCCGAACCAGCGCTCGCCCAGCGGATACAGCAGGGCCACCAGCACGGCGGTGAGCACGGCGCCCACGGGCCAACCGCCCTGCACCAGCGAGTAGATGAAGCCACGCCGCCGCAGCGAGGCTGGGTCCGTGTAGACCAGGGAGAACAGCTCGCTCAGGTAGGTGGCGTTGATGCTTTGCTCGGCGTAGCCCAGGCCCGCCAGCGAGCGCACCACGATCAGCAGCACGAAGCCCAGGCCCGCCGACAGCCCGATCACCCAGCCGGCCAGCGCTGTCAGTCCCGAGCACAGCGCGGCGCCTGCCACGGCGATGATGATGCCCTTGCGCCGCCCCAGCCGGTCGGCGATGGGGCCGATGGCAAAGGCCACGATCACCGTGCCCAGCGTCACCCAGGTGTTCAGGCGCGCCTGCTGCTCGGCGCTCCACTGGAAGTGCTCGCCCAGTTGCGGCAGCAGGGTGCCGAAGAGGATGAAGTCGTAGACGGCAAAGACCCAGGCGAAAAAGCAGACCCAGGTGGCGTAGCTGACCTGCCTGCGCGTCACGGTGGGCGCGGTCCAGGGGGCATCGATGCCGGCCGGGGCCGGATGGCCGGCGCCTGGGGCGTCGGAGGCAATGGCGGAGGTATTCATGGTGTCCTCGCTGAGGTGGGATGCGGCATCAACGCGGCTGGCGGCGCAGGAAGTCGTCGGCGATCTGGTCGCAAGTCATGAAGCGCACGCCCTCATGCGACTGGAAATGCTCGATCAGGCGCTCCAGCATCAGCAGCACCTGGGGGCGGCCGGAGACATCGGGGTGGATGGTGATGGGGAAGACCGCGTAGTCGTGCTCGCGGTAGACCCAGTCGAACTGGTCGCGCCACATCTGCTCTATGTCGCGCGGGTTGACGAAGCCGTGGCTGTTGGGCGACTTCTTGATGAACATCATGGGCGGCAGGTCGTCCAGATACCAGTTGGCGGGGATCTCGACCAGCCGTGTCTCCTTGCCGCGCACCAAGGGCTTCATCCAGGTGTCGGGATGCTTGCTGTAGTCGATGCGGGTCCACTGGTCGCCCACGCGCACGTAGTAGGGATGGAAGTCGTTGTGCATCAGGCTGTGGTCGTACTTGATGCCTTTCTTGAGCAGCAGCTCGTTGGTGACCGGGCTGAATTCCCACCACGGAGCGACGTAGCCCGTGGGCGCGCGGCCGGCCAGCCGCGTGATGACTTCGATGCTGCGGTCCAGCACGGCCTCTTCCTGCTCGGGCGTCATGGCAATCGGGTTCTCATGGCTGTAGCCGTGGATGCCGATTTCGTGGCCCGCGTCCACCACGGCCTTCATCTGCTCGGGAAAGGTCTCGGCGGAGTGGCCCGGAATGAACCAGGTCGTCTTCAGGCCGTATTTGTGGAACAGCTTGAGCAGCCGCAGCGAGCCGACCTCGCCCGCGAACATGCCGCGCGAGATGTCGTCGGGCGAGTCTTCCCCGCCATACGAACCGAGCCAGCCGCCGACGGCGTCGACGTCCACGCCAAACGTGATCTGGATTTCCTTGCTCATGTCATGCACTCCTATCAATGGGAACGGTGGAGGGAGAAAGAACCTGTTCGACGCTCAGCGCAATGCACAGCAGCCGGTCGTCATCGCCCCGGGGGCGCATGAGCTGCAGGCCCGTGGGCAGAAACGCAGGCCTGCCGTCCAGGCCGGGAATGCGCTGCACGCCGCTGGGCAGGGCCACGGCCGGCGTGTCCAGGTAGCTGCCCGGCATGGTCAGCCGCAGCGTGGCGAGGTTGGTTTCGGCAAACAGCCTGTCGTCGTCCAGCAGCGGCAGCAGCAGGGGGGCGCTGTGGCCCGTGGTGGGCAGCACCAGGGTGGCATCGCCCAGCTCCTGCGCGAACAAGGCCATCAGTGGTGCGCGCTGGGCGATCAATGTCCGGTAGCTGTCAGGACTCAGATGCCTGGCCGCCTCCAGGCGCTGGCGCACGCGCGGGTCCATGCGTGCGGCCTGATCGGCATCGTCCAGGCGTGCGCGGTGGGTGGCAAAGGCTTCATGGGCGCCCAGCCAGCCATGGCGCCGGGTCAGCGTCCGTACGGCGCGCAGGCTGCGCAGCGTGCGGCGCTCCACGCGGGCACCCCGGGTCTCCAGCAAGGCCAGGGAGGACAGGAGGTTGTTGCGCACGGGAGCTTGCACGCGGTCGTCATCCAGCAGGCTGAGGTCCGTGCAGAACACCTGATTGCGCAGGTCCGCTGCGGGGGATGCGTTGGCATGGCCGTCGTCGGTCAGCCCGCGCAGCACGCGGTCCAGCGCCATGCAGTCGGCCACGCTCAGGGCCAGCGGCCCCAGGGTGTCCAGGGACGGCGCCAGCGCAAACACGCCCTGCAGGCAATAGCGCCCCCTGCTGGCGCGATAGCCCACCAGCCCGTTGAAGGCGGCGGGAATGCGAACGGACCCCGCCGTGTCCGTGCCCATGGCCAGCGGCCCGCAGCCCAGGGCCACGGCCAGCGCAGCGCCGCTGGACGAGCCTCCGGGCGCTCGGTCGTGGCCTCCCTCATGTGCAAACACCGGCGTGCCGAAGCAGGGATTGAGCCCCAGGCCCGAGTAGGCGAACTCACTGAGATTGGTCTTGCCCAGGCAGACCATGCCGGCCGCTGCGGCACGCGCCACCACGGCGGCGTCGGCCCGGGCTGGCGCGGCCGACTGCAGCAGGGCCGAGGCCGCCGTGGTCGGCGTGCCGCGCACGTCGAACAAGTCCTTCCAGCTGATGGGGATGCCGTCCAGCGGCCCCAGCGGCCGGCCCGCGCGCCAGCGCTCGGTGGACTGCCGGGCCTCTTCGAGCGCGCGGTCCGCCGTGATGCGCGTGAACACGGACTGGCTTGCGCAGGCCACCCGCAGGCAGTGCTCGGTGGCTTGCATGGGCGTCAGCGTGCCGGCTGCATACGCCGCATGCAGTTCGGAGGCCGAGGGAGGCGCCGTCTGGCAGCCATTGGTTTTCATTGAATTTGAATGTTGATGTCAAAGTTCATTTTTTGATTCTAGTGAGCGCCTGCATCCCGCGTCCGGGTGGTTACCCGGGGGATGTGGCGCTGTTGATGGGGGGAGAAAGCTGCGTGCGCGGCCCTAGCGACCCTGGCGATCCTTGTGGTCCGCCTCGCCGGATTTCCAGTAGCCCTTGGTGCTCAGCTGGGTGCGGGCGATGCCACGGTCCAGGAAGTGCATCTTCAACGTGCGCATGGCGCCGGACTCGCCGGCCATCCACAGATAGCCGGTGCCCAGCGGCAGCGGCCGGTACATGAGCCGCTGGCACAGCCTCTGGCCGGGCTGGCCTGGCGCAGCGGTGATCCACTCGGTGCGCCAGTTGGCGGCGCTGTCCATGGGTTGGCATTCGCCGTCGTCGACGATTTCCACATAGGCCTTGACCCGGGCGGAGGCCGGCAGACTCGCGGCGATGGACTGCATGGCCGGCAGGGCCGAGGCATCGCCTGCCAGCATCATCCAATCGGTGTCGGCTGGTGGAGCGAAGCCGCCACTGCGTGGGCCGGCAATGGCCACCTGCTCGCCCACGCGGGCCTGGGCGGCCCAGCGGGAGGCGGGGCTGTCGCCGCCAGCTGAGGTGTTGTTCTCATGCTTGGCATTGAACGCATCGCCATGCAGCACCAGGTCAATGTCCAGCGTGCCGGCCTGGCGGTCCACGCTGCGCAGCGTATAGGCCCGACCTTCGCCGGACGGCAGGAACAGCTTGACCCAGGCGGCGGGCGCATCCGCTGCGGGCGCTCGCGAGAAGGCGGCAATCTGCTCGCCGCCCAGCGTGATGCGGCGCATGCGCGGGGTGATGGACTGCACGTTCACCACGGTGCCCAGGGCGCGCTGCGTGCCGGCGGGGGTGTGAAGCGGCTCAGCCATGGGAGGCTCCCCGGGCTGCGTTCACGCGCAGCAGCAGGGCCACGGCAATGGACAGGGCCACGCTCACGGCGGCGGCGAAATACACGTCTCCGACGCCCGTGACACTGGCCAGCAGCCCGGCGGCGGGAGCCGTCAATCCCATGGACAGGTCGAAGAAGGCCACATAGGCGCCCATGGCCGCACCGCGCGCCTGGGGTGGCGCACGGCGGACGGCCTCCACGCCGAAGGCCGGGAAGGCCAGCGAATAGCCGAAGCCGGTGAGTGCGGCTCCCGCGTAGGCCCAGGCCGCATCGCCGCCGCCCCAGATCAGCAGCAGGCCCGCTGCCTCCAGCGGAATGCTGGCCAGCGCCACCCGCACGCCGCCCAGCTTGTCAGGCAGATGGCCGAAGAACAAACGCGCCCCGATGAAGGCCAGGCCGAAGGCCGTAAAGGCCAGCGAGGCCGCGCCCCACCCGCGCGACGCGAACAGCAGCGCCGCAAAAGTGGTGATCACGCCAAAGCCCGCGCTGGACAGGGCCAGCCCCAGGCCGGGCAGCCACACCGTGCCCAGCACCTTGTAGAACGGCGTGCGGCGCTGGGCCGCAGCTGGCGTGGCGCGCAGGCCCCAGACCATGGCCAGGGCGGCCAGCGGCAGCACGATGGTGGCCACGGCAATGCCCGAGAAGCCCCAGGCAGCCTGCACTGCCACGCCGGCCGGCGCGCCCGCCGCATAGGCGCCGTACATGGCAATGCCCACCCAGGCCATCACCTTGCCAGCATGTTGCGGGCCGATCATTCCCATCCCCCAGCTCAGGGCGCCTGTGATGATCAGGCTCTCGGCGCAGCCCAGCAGCACGCGGCCGGCGGCCAGCACCCAGACTCCGGCCTGTCCGCCCTCGAAGGCGCGGGACATCAGGTAGGCCACGCCCGAAGCGGCGGCCAGCAACATACCCAGCACCATGGCACGCCTGGCGCCGCGCGTGTCGGCCAGAGAGCCGGCCCAGGCCCGCGACAGCAGGGCCGCCGCGAACTGGCAGCCCATCACCGTGCCCACGCCCAGCGTGCCCAGTCCCAGGGTCTGGCTCAGGTGCAGGGGCAGCACGGGCATGGGCATGCCCAGGCAGAGAAAGCTGACGAAGACCGCCAGCGTCAGCGGCAGCAGCCGCGCAAATGCGTTCACCGGCGGCGACGCGGCCGCGGATGGCGAAATTCCGGAAGACATGTGCATTCCCTTTCAAATACGAGTAAAAACTCAGGTCACATGTCCAGGAGAATATGAGCCATGGCTCGCATTGAAAACTCGCATTCGCAGGCGGCGCAGCGGCAACCGCCCCAGCCCCGCAAGCAGCCACGGCAGGCGCGTTCCCTTGCCACGGTCGAGGCCATTCTGGAGGCCGCGGCTCGCGTTCTTGCAGAACGCGGCTACGCCGCCACCAACACCAATCTGGTGGCCGAGCGCGCAGGTGTGAGCGTGGGTTCGCTCTACCAGTACTTTCCCAACAAGGACTCGCTGATCACGGCCTTGCACGAGCGCCACGCCGCGCAGATGTACGCGGCCATTGCCGCCGTGCTTGCGGCAGAGCCGCCGCAGGGCCTGCAAGGCCATGTGCAGGCCATGGTCCGCGCGCTGCTGGCGGCGCACCGGGTCGAGCCCGATCTGCACCGGGTGCTGGAAAAGGAGTTCCCCTTCTTCGACGCGCCGCGCGAGCAAAGCGCGGCGGACGGCGGCATCTTCCGCCAGGTGCGCCAGCTCCTGGAGCTGCACCGCAGTCAGCTCGCCCACCGCGATCTGGACCTGGCCACCTGGATGCTGCTGCAGACCATGGAGTCCCTGGTGCATGCCGCCGTCATCGATCCGCCTGCCATGTTCACCCCCCAGGCCCTGGAGGATGGCATCGTGCAGGTGCTGATGGGGTATCTGCGAGCGCCTGCCCTGGGTTGAGGATGCAAGGCGCGATTTGGCCGCCAGGTCCTCAGGGCGCGAAGACCTCCGGATCGTCGTGGCGCCAGGCACCTATGCAGCCGATGAGGCACACCACAAAGCTGGTGATGGAGCCAGCTTCGCCCGCGTCCTCATACTCAGCCACGATGTTGACCTGCGGCTTGCGCCAGGCCAGCAGACGTCCGCCATGTCCCGGTCGCTCGATCCCATCATCCATTTGCGGCGGCCCAAAAACCGCCACCAGCGCTTCAGGTGCGGATCGCATGCTCAGCCCCGAAGGCAGGCTGCCCGCAAATACGGCCCGGATTCTGCTGTCTGCCCCCGGCGCAAGAAAATGCACGGAGCCAATGAGCCAGACATCGCCATCCTCCCAGTCTCTCCCCGTCCGCCTGGAAAGTGCCCGGGGACGATAGACATCGATGCGCAGCGAGGACTTGGCGGACCAGATGATGTCGTCATCAAAATGGCTCGACGGCCTGGGCATTCGCTTGACACCCAGTGGGCCAAGCAGTTGGGCCACTTTGCCGGCGTCATAGGGCTGGCCCAGCATGTCGATGAGTTCTTCGCAAGGGGATTTCATGGGCACGGTGGTGGTTCTCAACAATGGGTGCAATCACGCAATGCGGACAGGCGCGGCCCGCAAGCAGCGTATTCTTTCTGCCCATCATTTCTCGAGCAAGGCAATGTGACATGAGGCCTGGATTTTTGCGTCGCCATTACGCGGTCAGACGGCTTGGCATGCTGGCCCTGCTTGCCAGCTTTCCCATTCAATCCCTGTTCACACAGATCTGGTGCCATGCAGGTCTGACCCGTTTCTGGCTTGCCAATGCACTCGTGATGCTGGTGCCGCTGGGCATGCTGGCTTGGCCCAGTTCCTGGCCTTGCCTGGTTTCTGCGGCAACGGTGCTGATTTTCAGTCTGTGGGCCAATGCACAAGAATGCGCGCCCTATGCAGGCGGCGGTGCATCCATGGCCTATGTGGTGGTGTTTCTTTTGGGTTGGCCCATGGCCTTGATCGGTGGAATGGTCATTGGATATGTGACCGTGATTCAGCCAAGACAGCAGAAAATTGACAAGCCTTGATTTGAAACACATAGCGCGCCCATGTCCAAGAAGCCCAAGAAGACTTACAGCGAATACCTGCTCGAACAGCATCCCGAACTGCACGGGCTGTTCCCTTATTACGAATCGCTTGGTATGGCCGAGCCCGTGCTATGGGCTCTGAGCGAAAGCCGCGGAGAGCCCACCGTGGCAATGGCGGCACTGGTTCACGGGTTGTGCAGCGAGGTATCGGCTGCCGGCGACAGCCGCTGGCTGGAGCAGTTGCACCAAGGAGATCTGAACGTCAACGAAGGCCCGTTGCTCAGCGATGCGCAGCAGGCGCTGGGCCGCCTGCGCGCGTTGGGCATTGCCGACGAACTGCTGATGCCCCTGGTGCGAGCGGCACAGGTGCAGGCGGTCAACAACATCGCAGCCATGATCGACATGGGGCCGCAGATCTCCTGTCTGCCTTTGCCGCAAGGCAGGCAAGCGCACTGGCAGTTGTTCGATGTGGACGTCGAAGACGGCGAAACCCCGGGCAAGGGTTTGAGCGGCTTTGCCATCGATGTGCGGCACGTGCTGGTTCGCTAGTGCCCGGCCCGGCCCAGCCATCACCCTGTTCAGCTTTCGACGCAGTTGCCCGCATCTTCCTCCGGCGGGGTGACACGCCAGAAGAGGGATGGAAAGCCTTCGCCCACCGGCTGATGGCCGGGCGGCTGCGATGCCGCCAGCTGCAGGTGCAGCACCCCGCAGGCATCCACCATGTGCTGGGAAATCCAGGGGCTGATGTCCATGCGGCCATCGATCAGCACCAGCGGCTTTTCGCGCAGCTTCAGGGCCAGGGCCTTGGCCTCGGCCGTGGGGCCTGCGATCACGCGGATATCACCGCCCAGCGCTTCGCGCGCGGGTTCGGCAAGCGCCTGGCTCAAGGCCTTTGAATCGAAGTTTCTCCAGTGCCGGCTGTTAAGCCGCAGTTCACTGCGCGCCGAGGTCATCTGGGCCACGAGCAGCAAGGCCAGTTGAAGTGCCACGAAGCACTTGATGGCGGTGGTGATCGATATGTGCGACGCGTGCAGCCTGGCACCGGCCAGCTCCAGGGCGACGGGAATGGCCAGCAGCAGAAAGGGCGTGCCCCAGTGCAACTGCAGCGACGAGCCCGCAAAGATGCCGATGGCGCAGGTCAGCACGACAGGCGTGATGCCAAAGCACAGGATCAGCGCGCGCGATGCATCGGCTGTCCCGGGACGCTGCGGTGTGTCCTGCGGCACAAGGCGGCTGCGGCGGTGCAGGGCCATCACCAGTCCCAGCAGCACCCAGGCGAGCAATGCACGGTTGAGCAGCTGGTCGGCCAGCCAGTGCAGCGTATTGAGCAGTCTTGCGCCACCGCCCAGGCTGGCGCCCAGCGAGGATTCGGTGGCATAGCGGATGGGGCCGAAGTCGTTCAGGAAAAGCCAGTACAGGTGCGGCGAGATGATGGCCAGCGAGATGGCTGCCGCCAGCACCAGGCCGATCATGTGGACCCGCTCGCGCCAGGCGCCTGACGCCAGCCAGAACAGGAATACCGCCACGGCGGCCAGGATCATCTGGTACTTGGCCAGTGCGCCCAGCCCCAGGCAGCAGCCCAGGGCGGCCCACCAGCGCAGCTGCCTGCTGCCCACCGCACGCCACACCAGCAGGGCGCTGGCCGCAAAGAAAGGCATCAGCACGACTTCATGGTTGAAGAAGTGCATCCGCTCGTTGTAGTAGGTGATGCACATGGCCGCCAACAGGGCCAGCATGGCGTAGCGGCTGCCGCGCAAGTCATTCAGCAGCTTCCAGAAAAGGAACAGGCCCGCCAGCGTGAAAAGCGCGCCCGTGGCGTAGCTGGTGCGCGCAGACAGGCCGAACAAATGGACCGGCACCGAAAGCAGCCAGGTCGGCAGGGGCGGGTGCTTGTAGTAGCCCCACTCCAGGCTGTGCACCCAGGTCAGCTGTTCGAGGTTGTCCTTGGGTGCCGTGAGGCTGGAGCTGTCGATCTGCAGCAGCCAGACCACCGAAAAGAGAAAGAGGCCGATGAGGACCTTGATGTCCAGGGAAAGCGACGGTGCGGGCATGGCCAGCGGAGCGCTTCGCGTGATCGCGCTCGCTGCTTGTGAGGGGACGGGATGGGTCATAGGAAATGCCAGCGGCGATGACAAGTGCGCTGGCACAGGGGAAATTCCCAGGAAGGCGGTCGAACGGGAGCTTCAGCGTTGGCTACGGACTCTTGGCTTACGCGAGCGCTAGAAGCTCGGCAGCTTATGTCTGCTTGGTTAATCCAATGTAAAGACTGTGTGAAGAATGTGTGGAGACCGTTGACTGCGGGCTCACGGCGGGCTGCGTGGCTGCAGCCGGGGGCGGGGCGCTGGTTGAACCTGCCTGGTGCGCGATGGACAAGAAAAAAGCGCCTGGGCAGGCGCTTTGTTTCTGATCATCTGAATCTGGCGGAGACTGTGAGATTCGAACTCACGGACGGTTGCCCGTCGGCAGTTTTCAAGACTGCTGGTTTAAACCGCTCACCCAAGTCTCCGAAGCTGCGTATTCTAGCCGGGCTTAGGCCGCTCCTGCCGGGGCAGGGGGCGTAAAAAAGGCGCCCCTGTGAAGGGGCGCCTTTTTTGGGTGCGGCGCGGATCAGCCGCGGGCAGCGATGGCCTGGGCTGCGGCCAGGGCCGTCATGTTGACCACGCGGCGCACGGTGGCGGAGGGGGTCAGCACATGGGCTGCTGCAGCGCCGCCCAGCAGGATGGGGCCGATGGTCGTGCCGTGGCCGCCCGTGGTCTTGAGCACGTTGAACAGGATGTTCGCGGCGTCGAGGTTGGGGCAGATCAGCACGTTGGCCTCGCCGTGCAGCGAGGACTCGAGCAGGGCGCGGTCGCGGATGGCTTCGGACAGGGCGGAGTCGCCGTGCATTTCGCCATCGCATTCCACGTCGGGGTTGGCGGCGGCGAACAGGTCGCGCGCGGCGCGCATCTTCAGCGCCGAGGGGCGGCTGGACGAGCCGTAGTTGCTGTGCGACAGGAAGGCCACCTTGGGCGGCAGGCCGAAGCGGGCCACTTCCTCGGCCGCCAGGCGGGCGATGTCGGCCAGCTCGGTGGCGTTGGGCGCCTCGTTGATGTAGGTGTCGGCGATGAACAGCGTGCCGCTGTCCAGCATCACGGCGTTGACGGTGGCGAATTCGCCAGCGCCTTGCTTGAGGCCGAGCACGTCGCGCACATGGGCCAGGTGGCTGTCGAACTTGCCGACCAGGCCGCAGAGCATGGCGTCGGCATCGCCCAGGTGGACCATGAGCGCGGCGATCAGCGTGTTGGAGCGGCGCACGGCGGCCTTGGCGGTCTCGGGCGTGACGCCGTTGCGGCCCATCAGGCGGTGGTAGGTTTCCCAGTACTGGCGGAAGCGCGGATCGTCCTCGGGGTTGCAGATCTCCACGTCCTTGCCCAGCACCAGGCGCAGGCCGGCCTTGGCGATGCGGGCCTCGATCACGGCGGGGCGGCCGATCAGGATGGGCTTGGCCAGGCCGTCATCGACGGCGACCTGGGCGGCGCGCAGCACGCGCTCGTCTTCGCCTTCGGCATAGGCCACGCGCTGCTGGTTGGCCTTGGCAGCGGCGAACACCGGACGCATGAACATGCTGGTCTGGTAGACGAAGCGGGTCAGGCTCTCGCGGTAGGCGTCGTAGTCGGCGATGGGGCGGGTGGCGACGCCGGACTCTTCGGCAGCCTTGGCCACGGCCGGCGCGATGCGCAGGATCAGGCGGGTGTCGAAGGGCGTGGGGATCAGGTAGTCGGGGCCGAACTTCAGCTCCTTGCCCTGGTAGGCGGCGGCGACTTCATCGCTGACGTCCTGCTTGGCCAGTGCGGCGATTTCGCGCACGCAGGCCAGCTTCATGGCTTCGGTGATCTTGGTGGCGCCGCAGTCCAGCGCGCCACGGAAGATGTAGGGGAAGCACAGGACGTTGTTGACCTGGTTGGGGTAGTCCGAGCGGCCCGTGGCCATGATGCAGTCCGGGCGCACGGCCTTGGCCAGCTCGGGGCGGATCTCGGGTTCGGGGTTGGCCAGGGCCAGGATGATGGGCTTGTCGGCCATGGTCTTGACCATGTCGGCAGTGAGCACGCCGGGAGCCGAGCAGCCCAGGAAGACGTCGGCGTCCTTGACGGCATCGGCCAGGGTGCGGGCGTCCGTCTTTTGCGCGTACTGGGCCTTGGAGGCGTCCAGGCCACCGGGGCGGCCTTCGTAGATCACGCCCTTGGAGTCGCACATGAAGACGTTTTCGCGCTTGACGCCCAGGCCCACCATCACGTTCACGCAGGCGATGGCAGCAGCGCCGGCACCGGAGACGGCGATCTTGACGTTGCCGATCTGCTTGTCCACCAGCTCCAGCCCGTTGAGCAGGGCGGCGCTGGAGATGATGGCCGTGCCGTGCTGGTCGTCATGGAACACGGGGATGTTCATGCGCTTGGACAGCTCCTGCTCGATGTAGAAGCACTCGGGCGCCTTGATGTCCTCGAGGTTGATGCCGCCCAGCGTGGGTTCGAGCGAGGCGATGATGTCGATCAGCTTGTCCGGATCGCGCTCGGCCAGTTCGATGTCGAACACGTCGACGCCGGCGAACTTCTTGAACAGGCAGCCCTTGCCTTCCATCACCGGCTTGCCGGCCAGCGGGCCGATGTCACCCAGGCCCAGCACGGCCGTGCCGTTGGTGATGACGCCGACCAGGTTGCCGCGCGCCGTGTATTCGGCGGCCAGCGAGGGGTCGGCCTGGATGTCCAGGCAGGGGTAGGCCACGCCGGGCGAATAGGCCAGCGACAGGTCGCGCTGGTTGGACAAGGGCTTGGTGGGCGTGACGGAGATCTTGCCCTTGTTGGGGCTGCGATGGTATTCGCGGGCTGCGTCGCGCAGGGCTTGTTCGGCGTTGGACAGGTTTTGGGTCATACAGGAATTCTCTGCAAATGCTCTCGGAGCTTACCGGATAGCTACAGCCTATGAGGGTCAGGACAGTTTTGCCTCAGGGATTTCGACAACAAGCCCCCTGGCGCCTATGGACGGCAGGGGGCGCACAGCCCGGCGGGTAGGCCGGGCGATTGTTGGGCGTGCCCGCCAGGGCGGGCACTGTTTCATCAGTGGGCGTCTGCCTGGCGTGCGGCCCGGACGGCAGCAGAGGTATCGCTGCTGGCTCCGTTGAAGAAAATGTTCAATGCCACCGCGGTAATCGAGGCCAGCAGGATACCGGATTCGATCAACGGATGAATGCCGTGGGGCATCCATTGGCGGAAATTCGGCGCCACCAGCGGAATCATGCCCACGCCGATGGACACGGCGACGATCATGGCGTTGTTGCGGTTGGTCTGGAAATCCACGTTGCTCAGGATGCGGATGCCGGTGGAGGCCACCATGCCGAACATCACCAGGCCCGCGCCGCCCAGCACCACGGTGGGCAGGGACTCGACCAGGGCGCCCATCTTGGGCAGCACGCCCAGCACGATCAGGATCACGCCGCCAGCCACGCAGACCCAGCGGCTCTTGACGCCGGTGACGGCGACCAGGCCCACGTTCTGCGAGAAGCTGGTGTAGGGGAAGGTGTTGAAGATGCCGCCGATCAGCGTGCCCAGTCCGTCGGTGCGCAGGCCGCGTGTCAGCTCGTCCTGGCTGATCTTGCGATCGGTCATGTCGCCCAGGGCCAGGAACATGCCGGTGGACTCGATCATCACCACCACCATCACCAGACTCATGGTGAGGATGAGGATGGGGTCGAACACCGGCGTGGCGATCTCGAAGGGCAGCACCATCGTGAACCATTCGGCCTTGGCGACCTTGCTGAAGTCCATCAGGCCCATGGCCACGGACAGCACGCCGCCGATCAGGATGCCCATGAGCACCGAGACGTTGGCCAGGAAGCCCTTGGCAAAGCGCGCGATCAGCAGGATGGACAGCAGCACGATGGCCGAGATGCCTACGCCGGTCAGGTCGCCGTACTTGGGATTGGGAATGGTGGGCACGACCGCGAAGCCCTTGGGCACGGGCGGCAGCGAGGAGCCCGGCGCGCCGGCCGTGGCCTGGGCGTCGGCCAGCCATTTCAGGTGCTCGGGGTTGGGTACGCTGGGCGCGGTGGGGCCGACGGGGTTGCCGAAGATCCAGTTCACGCCCACGCGCATCAGGCTGATGCCGATGACGGCAATGATGGTGCCGGTCACCACGGGCGGGAAAAAGCGCAGCATGCGGCTGATCAGCGGGGCGATGAGGATGGACACGATCCCCGCCCCGATCACCGAGCCGAAGATCAGCCCCGCTCCCGCCGATCCGCCCGTGCTCTGCGCCATGGACACCATGGGCGCCACGCTGGCGAAGGTCACGCCCATCATCACGGGCAGCTTGATGCCGAACCACTGGGTCGCGCCCATGGCCTGGATCAGCGTGATCAGGCCGCAGCAAAACAGGTCGGCCGAGATCAGGTGGGCCACCTGCTCGGGCGGCAGGTTGAGTGCGCGGCCGACGATCAGGGGCACGGCCACGGCGCCCGCATACATCACGAGAACGTGCTGCAGGCCCAGCGCCGTGAGCTTGCCTGCGGGCAGCATCTCATCGACGGGATGAACGGAAGATTGCATGGGGATTTGTCTCCTCGGGATTTATGGGAACGGACGCCGGCGTGGCAGGGTTCGGCGCCAACATCCATACAAAAAGTGTATACAGATCATGGGAAATTTCTGCTCCCGGTAAACCCTGTTGCGGCAGTCGCGCCAACCCGTTTTTGTGCGCAGCGCCTGCCAGGGCGGGAGTGCCATGGTGCATTGCAAGATGGATGCCAGCCGCCTGGCAAGCACTAGGCACCGTGCTGGTGCCTGGCGGCCGCTACCGTGCGGCTTGGCGCGGCTTGGCGCGACTTGGGCGCGGCTCTGGCGCACGGCATGGGCTGCGGTGGTGCATGCGCCCCGATGCTGTGCCCGGGCGCAAAAAAGCCCGGCGGCGCCGGGCTTGGGTGTCAGGCCTTGATGCGGGCCGTCAGGCGGTCAGGCCGTGAGGTCGCACAGCATGCGCGCAATGACCTTGGTGGCACGGCGCAGGTCCTCCAGCACCAGGCGCTCGTCGGCGCGCTTGGCATGGGACTCCAGCACGGTGCGCGGGCCGGCGCCGTAGATCACGCCGGGAATGCCGCGCTCCACGTACAGGCGCACGTCGGTGTACAGCGGCGTGCCCACGGCCGGGGGCTTTTCGCCGAACACGGCTTCGCCATGGGCCTGGATGGCGTCCACCAGGGGCTTGTTGCCCGCCAGCGGCGTCATGGCATTGGCCAGCAGCAGGCGCTTGATGTCCACGCGCACGGCATCCTCGCCCGTGTAGCCGCCCTTGGCGTTGAAGTCGGCAATGGCCTGGGCGATGACGGCGCGGATGCTGGCCTCGACCTCGGCCGGGTTTTCCTCGGGGATCATGCGGCGGTCGATCTTGAGCACGACCTTGCCGGGCACCACGTTGGTGTTGGTGCCGCCTTCGATGCGGCCGATGTTCAGGTAGGGGTGCTTGATGCCCGGCACCTTGGAGGTCACCTGCTGGTACTTGGTGTTCTCGGCGTACAGCGCGTTCATCAGCACCACGGCTGCCTGCAGCGCGTCCACGCCGGTGTGGGGCACGGCGGCGTGGGCCATCTTGCCCTGCACGGTCACTTCCATCTGCAGGCAGCCGTTGTGGGCGGTGACGACTTCGTAGCTGAAGCCGGCCGCGACCATCAGGTCGGGTTGGGTGAGGTTGTTGGCCAGCAGCCAGCCGGGGCCCAGGATGCCGCCGAATTCCTCGTCATAGGTGAAGTGCAGTTCCACCGCGCCCTTGGAGGGCCGGGCCACGGCTTCGAGCGCACGCACGGCGTAGGTGAAGGTGGCGAAGTCGCTCTTGCTCACGGCGGCGGCGCGGCCGTAGAGCTTGCCGTCCTCGATGGCGGCGCCATAGGGGTCCTGGGTCCAGCCCTCACCGGGCGGCACCACGTCGCCGTGGGCGTTCAGCGCAATGGTCAGGCCGCCGCCGGCGTCACCTGCGCTGCCGTAGGGGCGGCGCACGATCAGGTTGGTGATGGACTCCATGCCGTAGGCCTTGACGTCGGCCTCGGGCACGGTGTGCTTCTCGGCCTCGTAGCCCAGGGTCTTGAGCAGCTCGGCCGTGCGCTCGGCGTGGGGGGCGTTGTTGCCCGGCGGGGTGTCGGTCGGAACCTGGACCAGGGCCTGCAGGAATTGCACCTCTTCATCGAAATGCTGGTCGATCCAGGCGTCCAGGGCGGCGTAGGTGGCTTGCTTGTCTTGGTTCATGTCGGTCATTGCTGCTCTTGGGCCAGCTGGTTCAGTACGTGGGAGAAGGCATCGACGGACAGTTGCATGTCGTCGGCGGTGGAGCTTTCCAGCGGGTTGTGGCTGATGCCGGCGTTCAGGCCGCGCACGAACAGCATGGCCTGGGGCATGATTTCGTGCAGCTTCATGGCGTCGTGGCCGGCGCCGCTGGGCATGCGGTACAGGGGCACGCCCAGGGCGTCCACGGCGGCTTCCCAGCGCTGCTGCCATTCGGGGCGCTGGGGGCGGCGGCGGCCTTCATGGCCAGCTCGGTGCTGTAGCGCAGGCCACGGCGCTGGGCGATGGCCTCGATCTCGGCCAGGATGTCGGCCACCATGGCGTCGCGCTGCTCGTTGGTGGGCGCGCGCAGGTCCAGGCTGAACTGGCAGCGGCCGGGGACCACGTTGACCGAGCCGCTGGGCACATTGAGCTGGCCCATGGTGGCCACCGAGGTGCCGTCGCGCGCGGCGCGCTTTTCGATATACAGCGCCAGCTCGGCCACGCCGCAGGCGGCATCGCGGCGGCGGTCCATGGGCGTGGTGCCGGCGTGGCTGGCCATGCCGATCATCTCGCAGATGTAGCGCGCGCTGCCGTTGATGGAGGTGACGATGCCCAGCGGGATGTCCAGCTCGTTGAGCACCGGGCCCTGTTCGATGTGCACTTCGATGAAGCCCAGGTAGCGGGCCGTATCGCGCTGCAGCTTCGGGATGTCGTCAATGCACAGGCCGGCGTGCTGCATGGCCTCGCGCAGGGTGATGCCGTCGGCATCCTTTTGCTCCAGCCATTCCTGCTTGAAGTCGCCTATCAGTGCGCCCGAGCCCAGGAAGGTGGCCTTGTAGCGCTGGCCTTCCTCTTCCGCAAAACCCACGACCTCGATGTGGAACGGCAGGCGCTTGCCCTGGCGGTGCAGCTCGCGCACGCAGGCCATGGGCACGAAGATGCCCAGGCGGCCGTCGTACTTGCCGCCGTTGCGCACGGTGTCGTAGTGGCTGCCGGTCAGCAGGGTCTTGGCGTCCTCGGTGGCCGCCTTGTAGCGGCCCACGACGTTGCCCACGGCGTCGATCTCGACCTCGTCGAAGCCGCAGTCGCGCATCCAGTGGCTGATGCGCTGGGCGCAGGCGCGGTGGGCATCGGTCAGGTAGGTGACGGTGAGCTGGCCCTTTTCGGCATAGCCGGGGTCGCTGTGCTGGGCCAGCTTTTCCTGCCAGTCCCAGACATCGTTGCCCAGCTCGGGCGTGTAGCCGAACTTGTCGTTCAGGCGGATCTCGGCAATGCGGTGGATGTTGCGCAGCGCCTCGCCCAGCTCGAAGTCGGGGTGGTTGTGCAGGCGGCGCTCGAAGGTCTCGATGATCTCGGCCTTGGCCAGACCCGCGCCGCGCGGACCGCGCACGGCCAGGATGAAGGGAAAGCCGAAGCGCTTGCCGTACTCGGCATTGAGCTTGCGGATGTGCTCCAGCTCCTCGGGCGTGCAGCGGGTCAGGCCCGCCTTGTTCTGCTCATTGGTGGATTCGGCCGTGAGCGTGTTGGTCTCCATGGCCTTGCCGGCCAGCTCCGGGTGGGCGCGGATCAGGTCGAGCTTGGCCTGCACCGGCGCCTTGTCCAGCACCTGGGCCATGGCGTACTTGATCTGTGCCAGCGAGCGGAAGGGGCGCTGGGCCAGTGCGGCCTCGGCAATCCAGGGCGAGTGTTCGTAGAGGCCGTCGAGCAGACTGGCGACGGTGGCCAGGTCGGCGGCGTTGAGTTGTTCCAGCGTCAGAGCCATGCTGCGTTATTCCTTGTCGGGATGGTGGTGCGCCCAGTGGCGCGCGAGGTCGATGCGGCGGCAGACCCAGACCTTGTCGTGCCGCTGAATGTGGTCCAGAAAGCGCTGCAGTGCCGTGATGCGGCCGGGGCGGCCCAGCAGGCGGCAGTGCATGCCAATGCTCATCATCTTGGGGGAGTCATCGCCGGCCGGATCGCCCTCGGCGTATAGGGCGTCGAACGTGTCCTTCAGGTATTGGAAGAACGGGTCGGCGTGCGAGTAGCCCTGGGGCAGGGCGAAGCGCATGTCGTTGCAGTCCAGCGTGTAGGGCACGATGAGCTGGCTGCGGGTGCTGCCGTCGCTCTTGCCGACCTTCATCCAGAAGGGCAGGTCGTCGCCGTAGTAGTCGCTGTCGTAGGCGAAGCGGCCGTCGTCAGCCACCAGGCGGTGGGTGTTGGGGCTGTCGCGGCCCGTGTACCAGCCCAGGCCGTGGTCGCCATCGTGGCCGTACAGCTCGCCGAAGATCTCCATGCACTGCTGCATGTGGGCGCGCTCGACCTCGGCGGGAATGTTCTGATAGTGGATCCACTTGAGGCCGTGGCAGGCCACTTCATGGCCCAGCTCGTCGAAGGCCTGGGCCAGCTCGCGGTGCTTTTGCAGGGCCGTGGCCACGCCGAACACGGTCAGCGGCAGCCCGCGCTTCTCGAACTCGCGCAGGATGCGCCAGACGCCTGCGCGCGAGCCGTATTCATAGATGCCTTCCATGCTCATGTGGCGCTCGGGGTAGGCGGCCGGATTGAACATTTCGGACAGGAACTGCTCGCTGGCGGCGTCGCCGTGCAGCACGCAGTTCTCGCCGCCCTCTTCATAGTTGAGGACGAACTGCACGGCCACGCGGGCCTGGCCTGGCCAGCGGGCGTGCGGGGGCGTGCGACCGTAGCCGATCAGGTCGCGAGGATAGGGGGCAGTGGCGTCGTAGGTCATGCGGATACGGAGGAAAGGGCCATCGAAAGATCGCTGGTCGGCATGTCGCGGTCGAAGGTCAGGCCGGCTTCCACGTGGTCCAGGTGCTGCTGCATGAGTTGCACGGCGTGGTCGGCGTCGCCGCCGGCCAGGGCCGTGACGATTTCGGCATGCTCGTCATGGGAATGCTCGGCGGCCGTGCTGGACTGGTACATCAGCGTGATCAGCGCGCAGCGCGAGATCAGCTCGCCCAGCAGCTGGGCCAGCACCTCGTTGCCCATGAGTTCGGCCATGCGCACGTGGAAGTCGCCCAGCAGCTCGGTACGCTGGCCGACGTCGTTGCCGTCCATGGCCTTTTTCTCGGCCGCCACGTGCTGCCGCAGCGCGCGGATCTTGGCCGGCGTGCTCTGGGCGATGAAGGCGCGCACCATCTCGGCTTCGAGCATGCGGCGCACGGCGAAGACCTGGCGCGCCTCGTCCACCGAGGGCGTGGCCACGAAGGCCCCGCGCGCGGGTTCGAGCCGGATCAGGCGGTTTTGCGACAGCTGGAACAGCGCCTGGCGCACCAAGGTGCGCGAGACGCCGAAATGGTCTGCCAATTTCTGCTCGGCCAGCTTGGTGCCGGGCAGAAGACGGTGTTCGACGATGGCCCGGGTCAGGCTCTCGACAATGAAACTGGTGGTGGAAGTCTCCATTCAGCCATCATAGCGGCTGGTCACAAGAGTTGTATACAGTTTCTGTCTACTGCTTATTGGCGTTTCCCCGCATACGGCATCCCTTTTCAGAAACCGGGCGCGGCCGTATCGAAGTGCCGTGCCAGGTGCTCGACAAAGCGCTGCACGCGCTGGGTTGCCGCATGCCGCTGCGGATAGACCACATGGATGTCGGCCGGCGCCGTGGCATGGTCGGCCAGCACCTGCACCAGGCGGCCGCTGCGCAGGTAGCGGGCGACATCCCATTCGGCGCGCATGACGATGCCCAGGCCGGCCAGGGCCCAGCCCACGGCGATCTCGCCATCGTTGGTGCTCAGGCTGTCGCGCAGGCGGATGGCCTCGGTCTTGCGGCCGGGGCCGTTGTGGGTGAAGCGCCAGACGCCGTGGGTGTCGTCGCCCTGGCGGATGTCGATGCAGTCGTGCTGCATCAGCTCGCGCGGGGTGGCCGGCGTGCCGCGCCGTGCCAGGTAGACGGCAGACGCGCACAGCAGCCGCCGGTTGGGCGCCAGGCGCCGCGCGATGACGCGCGCGTCCGGCGGCTCGCCAAAGCGTATGCACAGGTCGAAGCTGTCATCGACCAACGGCGGCGGCGAGGCCGACAGCTGCAGCTGCACCTGGATCTGCGGGTGCCTGCGCACGAAGCTGGCGATCAGCGGCGCGATATGGCTGCGCCCGAATCCCAGCGTGGCATTGATGCGCAGCAGGCCCTGCGGCTGCCCGGGCATGCCGGCCACGGCCTGCTCCATGGCGGCAATGTCGTCCAGGATGCGCCGCGCATGGGCCAGGTAGGTCTGGCCCTCATCGGTCAGGCCCAGGCGCCGCGTCGTGCGGCTGACCAGTTGCACGCCCAGCCGCGCCTCCATCTGGGACAGGCGCTTGCTGGCCGCCGGCGTGGTGATGCCCAGCTCGCGGGCCGTGGCCGACAGGCTGGCGCTGCGGGCCAGCAGGCAGAAGAAGGCCATCTCCGATGGCGCTGAGACGGGTGTGCTCATTGTTGAATCAAAGTGAACGATGCCATCACTCTAGAGGCGCGCGCGGCGTTGTTCCATCGATAGATTCACGGACAAGGCCATGGAACCGCATGGCACTTCATCCACCGCAATCCAAGGAGCCCTCATGACAAAGACATACCGCATCGCCTGCATTCCCGGCGATGGCATCGGCAAGGAAGTGGTGCCCGCAGGGCAGGAGGTGCTGCAGGCGCTGGCCGAAACCCAGCCCGGCCTGGGCTTTGCCTTCACCAGTTTCGGCTGGGGCGGCGACTGGTACCGCGCGCACGGCGAGATGATGCCGGCCGACGGGCTGGACGCGCTGCGCGGCCAGGACGCCATCCTGTTCGGCTCGGCCGGCGACCCGCACATTCCCGACCATGTCACGCTGTGGGGCCTGCGCCTGAAGATCTGCCAGGGGTTCGATCAGTACGCCAATGTGCGGCCCACGCGCATCCTGCCCGGCATCGATGCGCCGCTCAAGCGCTGCGCGCGAGAGGACCTGGACTGGGTCATCGTGCGCGAGAACTCCGAAGGCGAATACGCGGGCGTGGGCGGCCGCGCCCACCAGGGCCATCCCATCGAGGTGGCCACCGACGTGAGCATGATGACCCGTGCGGGCGTGGAGCGCATCATGCGCTTCGCCTTCCGCCTGGCGCAGTCGCGGCCGCGCAAGCTGCTGACGGTGATCACCAAGTCCAACGCCCAGCGCCACGCCATGGTGATGTGGGACGAGATCGCGGTGCAGGTGGCCGCCGAGTTCCCCGACGTGCGCTGGGACAAGGAGCTGGTGGACGCGGCCACGGCGCGCATGGTCAACCGCCCGGCCTCGCTGGACACCCTGGTCGCCACCAACCTGCATGCCGACATCCTCAGCGACCTGGCGGCCGCGCTGGCCGGCAGCCTGGGCATTGCGCCCACGGGCAACATCGATCCGGAGCGCCGCTACCCCAGCATGTTCGAGCCCATCCACGGATCGGCCTTCGACATCATGGGCCAGGGCCTGGCCAACCCCGTGGGTACCTTCTGGAGCTGCGTGATGCTGCTGGAGCACCTGGGCGAGCACCGTGCCGCGCAGCGCCTGATGCAGGCCGTGGAGCAGGTGACGGCCGATGCCGCGCTGCACACGCGCGACCTGGGCGGCAAGGCCACCACGCGCCAGGTCACCGACGCGGTCTGCACTCGGCTGCGCGCGCAGACCGCCGAGGCCCAGGCCGAGCCCGTGCCTGCCTGAGCGCGCGCTGCATGGTCCGATAACCCACAAAAGAAAAGACAGGAGACAAACCATGAACCGCATCACCAGGGTTGCCGCCGCGTGCGCGCTGGCCGCCGCCGCCATTCCAGCCGCCATGTCTTCGGCCTGGGCCCAGGCCTGGCCGGCGCGCCCGGTCAACCTCATCGTGCCGTTTCCCGCAGGCGGCACCACCGATGTGCTGGCACGTGCGCTGGGCCAGGAGCTGTCCAAAAGCCTGGGCCAGCCCGTGGTCGTGGAAAACCGCCCCGGCGCGGGCGCCACCCTGGGCGCCGACCATGTGGCCAAGGCGAAACCTGACGGCTACACCCTGCTCATGGGCGCCGTGCACCACACCATTGCCACCAGCGTCTACCGCAGGCTGGGCTATGACTTCCAGAAGGACCTGGCGCCCATCACCGTGGTGGCCGTGGTCCCCAATGTGCTGGTGGTCAATCCGCAGGTGCCCGCCAAAACCGTGCAGGAGCTGCTGGCCCAGGCCCGGGCCCAGCCCGGCAAGCTGGCCTATGGCTCCAATGGCGCGGGCACGGGCCAGCACCTGATCGGCGCGCAGTTCGAGTCCATGGGCGGCGTGCAGCTGCTGCACGTGCCCTACAAGGGCAGCGGGCCGCTGACCACGGATCTGCTGGGTGGGCAGATCGCCATGTCCTTCGATACCGTCACGCCTGTGCTGCCCCACATCAAGGCTGGCAAGCTGCGCGCGCTGGCCGTGACCACGGCCAGGCGCTCGGTGGCCCTGCCCGATGTGCCCACGCTGGACGAGGCCGGCCTCAAGGGCTTTGACATGGGCACCTGGTTCGGCGTGCTGGCACCGGCCGCGACGCCCAGGGATGTACTGGCGCGGCTGGGCGCGGACATGAACCGCATCATCGAGTCGCCGCAGTTCCGCAGGAAGATGGAAGAGATAGGCGCCGAGCCCATCGGAGGATCACCCGAGCAGATGGCTCGCCAGATTCGCGACGACACCGACCGCTTCGCCAGGCTGGTCAAGGATGCCAAGGTGGCCCTGGATTGAGTTGAGTTGGCGCGAGGAACGAGGCCGGGCGAATCAGTTGTGACTTGACCGCATGCCACCGCCGGTGCAGGAAATTCCATAATGCCCGGCGGAGACAACACACCATGACCAGCACCACGGACCTGCACCTCACCGATCCCCAAGCCTTTCTGCTCGACCTCTACCGCGCTGCGGTCAAGGATGCGCAGCCCCTGTACAGCATGGCCCAATGCCTGCCAAAGCCTCCCAAGGGCCGCACCCTGGTGCTGGGCGCGGGCAAGGCCGGCGGCTCCATGGCCCAGGCGCTGGAGGCGCTGTGGCCAGCGGACGCGCCGCTGTCCGGCCTCGTGGTCACGCGCTACCACCACATCCCGCCGCGCCCCGAAGGCCTGGCGCAGCGCATCGAAGTGGTCGAGGCCGCCCACCCCGTGCCCGATGCGGCAGGCCTGGCCGCCGCCGAGCGCATCCTCGCGCTGACCGAAGGGCTGACCGAGGACGACCTCGTGCTGTGCCTGATCTCGGGCGGCGGCTCGGCCCTGCTGACCCTGCCGGCCGAAGGCATCGACCTGGAGGAAAAGCAGCGCATCAACCGCGCCCTGCTGGAAAGCGGCGCCGCCATCGGCGAGATGAACTGCGTGCGCAAGCACCTGTCGCGCATCAAGGGCGGGCGCCTGGGCGCGGCCTGCGCACCCGCGCGCGTGGTCACGCTGACCATCAGCGACGTGCCGGGCGACGACCCCTCCATCATCGCCAGCGGCCCCACCGTGCCCGATGCCAGCAGCTGCGCCGACGCGCTGGCCATCCTCACGCGCTACCGCATCGACGTGCCTGAATCCGTGCGCCGCGAGCTGGAGGCGGGCGAGCTGGAAACACCCAAGCCCGGCGACGCGCGCTTCGACGGCCACGAGGTCCACATGATCGCCACGCCCCAGCACTCGCTGGAGGCGGCCGCACGCGTGGCCGAGGCGGCGGGCCTGCGCACCCATGTGCTGTCCGACGAGATCGAGGGCGAATCGCGCGAAGTCGCCAAGGTCCACGCCGCCCTGGCGCGCGCCGTGGCCCGACACGGCCAGCCGTTTGCGAAGCCCTGCGTGATCCTGTCCGGCGGCGAGACCACGGTCACCATCCGGCAGCGCCCGGCCGGCACGCCCAAGGGGCGCGGCGGGCGCGCGGGCGAGTTCTGCATGGGCCTGGCCCAGGCCCTGCAGGGGCAGGAGAAGGTCTGGGCGCTGGCGGCCGATACCGATGGCATCGATGGCGTGGAGGACAACGCGGGGGCGCGCGTGTCACCGGATACGTTGGCGCGGGCCCAGGACCAGGGCATGCGGATTGCCGAGTACCTGGACCGCAATGATGCGTATGGGTTCTTTGATGCGCTGGGGGATCTGGTGGTGACCGGGCCCACGCATACCAACGTGAATGACTTCCGGGCGATTCTGGTGCTTTGAGCGGGTTCGGCCCCTTGCCACAGCGGCGCGTGCCTGCGCTTCACCCTTCGTGGCTGCGGACGAAGTGCACGGTCTCCCCGGCATTCAGGCAGTTCTGAACATGGTTCATGACTGACTGAATGCCGACTTTCTGCGCCTCGGGATGGCCCGGCATCTGCGAGGCCAGGCGGGTCGCTGCTGCATGCACGGTCTTGTATGCCGCTTCCAGCTCGGGATGCTCGCTCAACGCTTCCCGCTCGTTCAGTTGCTCAAAGGCCACTGCGCGGCTCGGACGTACTGCGTCGCGCAGCAAGTCGGGCAGGGCGGGATGGACTTTCAGCCGGTCCTGCGTGCGCAGGATTTTTCGCATGGTGTTTTCGTGCTGCACGTGCGGCTTCGCCAGCTCGTTCACGCTGCGGTCGCGTGCGATATAGAGAAGATCACGCCCGGTCTCACTGTGTCCGAATCGTGCCCAATCGACCTCATATCCAGCTTCCCTGGCGAGCTGCCTGGTGAAGGTGCGAAGCGTTCGGCTGTTGCCATCGCTGAATGGATGGGCATAGTCCAACTCGATGTACATCCTGGCAAGCCGTGCCGTGAATTCAGCGGTCTTCAAGCCGCGCAGCTCGTCGGGGCTGGCTTCTTCGAGGGCCTTGTCGAGTCTGGCCATGGCCGCGTCGTCCATGCGTGAATAGACGACATGGAAAGTGCCTCCCATGGTCGATAGGCCGCGCTGCTTCATCCAGTCCTGGCCATGGGGCACCTGTGTTCTGAATTCGCCAGGCGTGACCTCGTGGAAGCCGGCGTCCGGCAAGTCCTGAAAGAGGCGATGGTGGACTGCCTTCAGGTGCGCGGCGTCGAAGCTGCCGCGCACAGGCTCCAGCTCCAGCTCGACAAGCCGTTTGAATGTGTGATCGGCTTCGAGTTGCTGACGCTGCGCTGCAGTCAACGTGCTCGCGGATGCAGGCGGGAACTCATCGCGCATTGACCTTCACCTGGACGAAATCGGCAAGCTGGATATCACCCCGGATGAATTGGCGTGCGCCGGTCTCAGCAGCTTCGGAAGGCATGAAGCCTTCCAGTCCGATGGACGCGCGGGCGAAGTTGACGGCTGCTTCGCGCCGACGTTTCTCCGTTGCGGAAATGGCGGCGTTCACAGGGCCGCTGACGCGCTCACGCGACTGGTTGACATAGGCGCGCATCAACTCGCGCAGCACCTGTGCTGCGGGGCGGTTTTCCAGCAAGGCAGCGTCGGCAAACTCCGAGCGCAGTTCGGGCTCGACACGAAATGTCATTTGCACTTCTTTGGACATGGCGGTCACCTCGCAAGACGGAAATCAGACATGCCGTTCGGGCGGCATTCTTCTCAATGTACATACATTGCATTGCCAATGCGCAGCGCCTGGCCTCACGCCCCGCGCGGCAGCGTCTCCCACCACTCGGCATCGAACCGCCCCTGCAGGAAGGCGATGAAGGACTGCACCTTCTGCGGCACCAGGCGCGGCGAGGGGTAGACGGCGTGGATTTCCTGCTCGGGCAGGCGGCAGGTCTTGAGGACTTCGACCACGCGGCCGGCTTCCAGGGAGTCGTGGGCCACGTAGCGGGGCAGGGCGGCGATGCCCATGTGCGAGCGTGAGGCCGCCAGCAGGGCCGAGAGGTTGTTGGAGCGCAGCCGGCCCGTGACTGCCACCGAGACCGGCTCTCCGCTGGCGTTGCGCAGGCGCCAGATGTCGTTGCCCTGCACGCTGCTGTAGATCAGCGTGGCATGTTCCTTGAGGTCGGAGGGGCGGCGCGGCGTGCCGCGCTTGCGCAGGTAGGTGGGCGAGGCCACCAGCACCCAGGGGTTCACGCCCAGCGTGCGTGCGCCCAGGCTGGAGTCGGCCAGCTTGCCCAGGCGCAGGGCCACGTCGATGCCGTTGGCCACCAGGTCGGTGTAGCGGTCCTCGAAGCTCAGGTCGACCTGCACCTGGGGGTTGTGCGCCATGAACTCCAGCGCCAGCGGTATCAGCACGCGCCGGCCAAAGGCCACCGAGCTACCAATGCGCAGCTGGCCCTGCACCTGGGTCTGGCGCACCTGGACCACCTTGTCGGCCTCGGCCACGTCGTTGACGATGGCCTTGCATTTCTCGTAGTACAGCGCGCCCGCTTCGGTCAGGCTCACGCCGCGCGTGTTGCGGTTGAGCAGGCGCACCTTCAGGCGCGCTTCCATGGCTGCGATCTGCTTGGTGACCGTGGGCTGCGTGGTGGCGAATTCGTGCGCGACCTTGGTGAAGCTGCTGGTCTCCACCACGCGCACGAACATGTGCATGGCATCGAGTCTGTCCATGGCGCTGTCTCCTTTTTCATTGGTAGTTATTCCTGTGCGGAATAAATTTTATGGTCTGCGCAGGCGTTCCGCCAATCGGCCTGTCTGCCTAGAGTTGACTCCAATTTGAAGGAGACCTCCCATGGCAAAAATGAAAGCAATCGAAGCCGCAGTCCGCGTGCTGGAAAAAGAAGGCGTGACCGTCGCATTCGGCGTTCCCGGTGCCGCCATCAACCCGCTGTACGCAGCGCTCAAGGACCATGGCGGCATCGGCCACATCCTGGCGCGCCACGTCGAAGGCGCAAGCCACATGGCCGAGGGCTACACCCGCGCCGTGGCCGGCAACATCGGCGTGTGCATCGGCACCAGCGGCCCGGCCGGCACGGACATGATCACGGGCCTGTACTCGGCCAGCGCGGATTCGATTCCGATTCTCTGCATCACGGGCCAGGCGCCGCGCTCGCGTCTGCACAAGGAAGATTTCCAGGCCGTGGACATTGCCTCCATCGCCAAGACAGTGACCAAGTGGGCCACCACGGTGCTGGAGCCGGCCCAGGTGCCGCGCGCCTTCCAGCAGGCCTTCCACCTGATGCGCTCGGGCCGCCCCGGCCCCGTGCTGATCGACCTGCCCATCGACGTGCAGCTGGCCGAGATCGAGTTCGACATCGATACCTACGAGCCCCTGCCGGTCTACAAGCCGGCTGCCACGCGCAAGCAGGTGGAAAAGGCCATCGCCATGCTCAACGAGTCCGAGCGCCCGCTGCTGGTCTCGGGCGGCGGCGTGATCAATGCCGACGCTTCCGAGCTGTTGGTGGAGTTTGCCGAGCTGCTGGACGTGCCCGTGATTCCCACCCTGATGGGCTGGGGCACCATTCCCGATGACCATCGCCTGATGGCCGGCATGTGCGGCCTGCAGACCAGCCACCGCTACGGCAATGCCACCATGCTGGCCTCCGACTTCGTGCTGGGCATTGGCAACCGCTGGGCCAACCGCCACACGGGCTCGGTCGAGGTCTACACCAAGGGCCGCAAGTTCGTGCACGTGGACATCGAGCCCACGCAGATCGGCCGCGTGTTCGCGCCCGACTACGGCATCGTCTCGGACGCGGGCGCTGCGCTCAAGCTCTTCGTGGAGGTGGCGCGCGAGTGGAAGGCGGCTGGCCGCCTGAAGGACCGCAGCGGCTGGGTGGCCGAATGCCAGGCCCGCAAGAACAATGTGGAGTACCTGCGCAAGACCAATTTCGACAACGTGCCCATGAAGCCGCAGCGCGTCTACCAGTGCATGAACCGCAGCCTGGACAAGGACACCTGCTATGTCTCCACCATCGGCCTGTCGCAGATTGCCGGCGCGCAGTTCCTGCATGTCTACAAGCCGCGCAACTGGATCAACTGCGGCCAGGCCGGCCCGCTGGGCTGGACCGTGCCGGCCGCCCTGGGCGTGCGCGTGGCCGACCCGGCCCGCAAGATCGTGGCGCTGTCGGGCGACTATGACTTCCAGTTCATGATCGAGGAGCTGGCCGTGGGTGCGCAGTTCAAGCTGCCCTACATCCATGTGCTGGTCAACAACAGCTACCTGGGCCTGATCCGCCAGGCGCAGCGCGCCTTCTCCATCGACTACTGCGTGCAACTGGCCTTCGACAACATCAATGTCGACGACAAGGAAGAGTCCAAGGGCTATGGCGTGGACCACGTCAAGGTGGTCGAGGGCCTGGGCTGCAAGGCCATCCGCGTGCACCGTCCCGAGGACTTCGCGCCCGCCATGCAGCAGGCCGAGGCCTGGATGGCAGAGCACCGCACGCCGGTCGTCGTCGAGGTCATCCTGGAGCGCGTGACCAACATCTCCATGGGCGCCGAGATCGACAACGTGATCGAGTTCGAGGACCTGGCCGCAGCGCCGGCCGACGTGCCCAGCGCGCTTGCACTGCTGGATTGACCGGCCCGCCACGGCACATCGCACGGCATTGCACTGCACTGCTTTTTCTATCGGCGGGGCACCCTGCGTGCCCTGCCGCTCCCAACCCACCAAACGACTACCGGAGACTTCTGACATGCCCCGTTTTGCTGCCAACCTCAGCATGCTGTTCACCGAGGTGCCCTTCCTCGACCGCTTCGAGCGCGCGGCGCGCGCCGGCTTCGAGGCCGTGGAATTCCTGTTTCCCTACGCCCACACGGTCGAAGAGATCAAGGAGCGCGTGGACGCCCACGGCCTGCAGATCGTGCTGCACAACCTGCCGGCCGGCGACTGGGATGCGGGCGAGCGCGGCATTGCCTGCCACCCCGACCGCGTGGACGAGTTCCGCGCCGGCGTGGCCAAGGCCGTGACCTATGGCCATGCGCTGGGCGTGCCCCAGCTCAACTGCCTGGCCGGCAAGGCGCCTGCCGGTGCCGATGCCGCGCTGCTGCGCCGCACCTTCGTGGACAACCTGCGCTTTGCCGCATCGGCGCTGAGCGCGGCCAATCTGCGCCTGCTGATCGAGCCCATCAACCCCTTCGACATTCCCGGCTTCTACCTGAACCGCACGGACGAGGCCCTGTCCATCCTCGACGAGGTGGGCGCGCCCAACGCCTTCGTGCAGTACGACATCTACCACGCGCAGCGCACCGAGGGCGAGCTGGCGGCCACGCTGCAAAAGCACCTGGCGCGCATCGGCCACGTGCAGCTGGCCGACAACCCGGGCCGCAACGAGCCGGGCACGGGCGAGATCAACTACCCCTTCCTGTTCGCGCACCTGGACCGCATCGGCTACCAGGGCTGGGTGGGCTGCGAGTACAAGCCCGCGCGCGATACCGAATCGGGCCTGGGCTGGCTGGACGCCCACACCAGCGTGCGCGCGGCAGTCGCCGCCTGAGCGCCGCCGGAGTTTTTTTCAGCTTTTCAAAAACGACAAGGAGTACACAGCATGAATGCATCCTCTCTCAAGCTTGGTTTCGTGGGCCTGGGCATCATGGGCGCGCCCATGGCGGGCCACCTGCTCACGGCCGGCCACCAGCTGTTCGTGAACACCCTGGGCAAGATCCCCGCGCAGATCGCCGAGAGCAGCGCCACCCAGTGCACCACGGCGCGCGGCGTGGCCGAGCGGGCCGACATCATCTTCCTGATGCTGCCCGACACGCCCGATGTCGAGAAGGTGCTGTTCGGCGAGGACGGCGTGGCCGCCGGCCTCAAGGGCAGCAGCGGCAAGGTGGTGGTGGACATGAGCTCCATCTCGCCCGTGGCCACCAAGGACTTCGCTCGCCGCATCGAGGCCATCGGCGCCCAGTACCTGGATGCGCCGGTCTCCGGCGGCGAGGTGGGCGCCAAGAACGCCACCCTGTCCATCATGGTCGGCGGCCCCGAGGACGTGTTCGCGCGCGTCAAGCCGCTGTTCGAGCGCATGGGCAAGAACATCACCCTGGTGGGCGGCAACGGCGACGGCCAGACCGCCAAGGTGGCCAACCAGATCATCGTGGCGCTGAACATCGAGGCCGTGGCCGAGGCCCTGCTGTTCGCGTCGCGCGCCGGCGCCGACCCGGCCCGCGTGCGCGAGGCGCTGCTGGGCGGCTTTGCCTCGTCCAAGATCCTGGAAGTGCATGCCGAGCGCATGATCAAGCGCACGTTCGATCCGGGCTTCCGCATCTCGCTGCACCAGAAGGACCTGAACCTGGCCCTGAGCAGCGCGCGCCAGCTCGGCGTGTCCCTGCCCAACACCGCCCAGGCCCAGGAGCTGTTCAACAGCTGCGTGGCCCACGGCGGCGCGAACTGGGACCACTCGGGCATGGTGCGTGCGCTGGAGATCCAGGCCAACTTCGAAGTGGGCCAGAAGGTCCAGGACTGATGGCCGGCCTTTGAGACAACGATTGGTGGGAGGGCGGCCTTGCGCCGCCCTGTTGTGAAAAGCCGCGCTCGGCAACGGGCGCGGCTTTTTCTTTCTTCAATATCCCAGTGTCTGCCCGTCGGGGTTGCGCGGGTCGGAGGCGCCGTAGAGCATGCCGTCGCGCAGCTCGATGGTCTGCGTGCGGCCCATCGACGCCTTCACGGCAACGTTGTGGCCGCGCGACTTGAGCAGGGCCACGGTGTCGGGGCTGATGCCCTTTTCCACGCGCAGCTCATCGGGCGTCCACTGGTGGTGAAAGCGCGGCGTGGCGGCGGCCTCGGCCGGGTTCATGCCGAAGTCGATGGTGTTGACCACGGTCTGCAGCACGGTGGTGATGATGCGTGCGCCGCCGGGGCTGCCGGTGACCAGAACGGGCTTGCCGCCCTTGAGCACCATGGTCGGCGTCATCGACGACAGAGGGCGCTTGCCTGCGGCCACCGCATTGGCATCGCCGCCGACCAGTCCATACGCGTTGGCCACGCCGGGCTTGGCCGAGAAATCGTCCATCTCGTTGTTGAGCAGGATGCCCGTGCCCTTGGCCACGATGCCGCTGCCGAAGTTGGTGTTCAGCGTATAGGTCACGGCCACGGCGTTGCCCGCCTTGTCCACCACCGAGTAGTGCGTGGTCTGGTCGCTCTCGTAGGGCTGGGGCTTGCCGGGCCGGATGTCCTTGCCGGCGCGCGCCTGGTAGGGGTCGATGCCGGCGGCCAGTGCCTCGGCATAGCGCTTGGAGGTCAGGCCCTTGAGCGGCACGGTCACGAAGTCGGGATCACCCAGGTATTCGGCACGGTCGGCATAGGCCAGCTTCATGCTTTCCGCCATGTAGTGGATGCTCTGCGCGCTGTTGACGCCCCACTGGTTCATGGGCCAGCGTTCCATCATGTTGAGGATCTGGATCAGGTGGGCACCGCCGGAGGACGGTGGCGGCATGGTCACGATCTCGTAGCCGCGGTAGGTGCCGCGCAGAGGCTCGCGCTCGGCGACCTTGTAGCTCTTGAGGTCCTGCAGCGAGAGGGCGCCTGCATGCGGCGCCATCTCGGCCGCGATCTTGCGGGCGATGGAGCCTTCGTAGAACACCTTGGAGCCCTGCTGGCCGATCAGGCGCAGCGACTGCGCCAGGTCCTTTTGCACCAGGCGGTCGCCGCGCTTGAGGGGCTCGCCGTTGCGCCAGAAGATGGCCTGGGTGGCGGGCCACTGGCCCATGTTCTTCTTTTCCTGCTCCAGGATCTTGGCCAGGGTCTCGCTGACCGTAAAGCCCTTGTCGGCCAGCTTTGCGGCCGGCGCAATCACCGTGGACAAGGGCAGCGATCCCCATTTCTTCAATGCATGCTCCATGCCGGCCACGGTGCCGGGCACGCCCACGGCGTAGTGGGTGTAGAGCGATTTGCCGTCGATGACCTTGCCATCCGCACCCACGTACATGTCGCGCGTGGCCTTGGAGGGCGCGACCTCGCGGAAGTCCAGCGCAATGTTCTTGCCGCTCTTGGCGTCATGCACCACCATGAAGCCGCCGCCGCCGATGTTGCCTGCGTTGGGCAGGGCCACGGCCAGCGCAAAGCCCATGGCCACGGCGGCGTCCACCGCATTGCCGCCGGACTTCAGGATCTGCAGGCCGATGCGCGAGGCCAGCTCCTGCTCGCTGGCCACCATGCCGCTCCTGCCCACGACGGGATGGAACACATCCATGTCGAAGTCATAGGCGGCGCTGGCGGCCTGGGCCGCGTTGCTCTGCGTGATGGGCGCCGCTGCCGGGGCAGGCGCTGCGGCCACGGGTGCTGGCGCCGCCGAAGCCGCGGGCGGCTGCGTGCTGCTGCAGGCGGCCAGGCTGGCAATGGCCAGCGCCAGGCTGGTTGCAAGCAAGGGGGAGCGAAGTTGCATCGGTATCTCCTTGGCAGATGAAACAGTGGAACAGTGGAAAAAGAGCGCGCGTCCTGTGCCGCCCTGTGTGCGCCGGCCGGAGGGTCCTGCGGCCGGGGCGGCGGCGGACCACAGTGTAGAAGCATGGCGTCGGCAGGCTTCCCGCGCGCCGGCCCGGGCGCCGAAAGTGCGGGTATCTGCCTAGGCGTCGGCTGTGCAACGCCCTTCAAGGGCGTACAAAAACTGTATACACTTTGCGAATGCAGGGCAGGGCCGCGAGTGCTGTCGCGCGCCGCGCTCCGTGCATTGACCAACCAATGACAACCGGGCGGGCCAGCTCCCGCCGCACAGGAGATTTCCATGGGCCTGAGCACCCACGTCCTCGACACCATGAACGGCTGCCCCGCAGCCGGCATGGCTGTCGCGCTGTATTCCACCGATGGCGACCAGGCCACGCTGATCAAGAGCCTGGTGCTCAACCACGACGGCCGCACCGATGCGCCGCTGTTCGACAACAACAGCCTCAGGACCGGCACCTACCGCCTGACCTTCGACGTGGCGGCCTACTTCAAGGCCCGTGGCGTGCAACTGCCGGAGCCCAACTTCCTCAACAAGGTGAGCCTGGACTTCGGCGTGGCCCATGCCGACCAGCACTACCACGTGCCCCTGCTGGTCAGCCCCTGGAGCTATTCCACGTACCGGGGCTCCTGAGCCCTGCTGCAGGCAGGCTGTCGGGGGATGGCCTGGAGTGAGCCCTGAAACGAAAAACGGCCCGCATTGCGGGCCGTTGCTTTTGGGGCTCCAGCAAGCGTGCGGGCTACTTGCCCTTGGAATGCCCCATGGCCACGACCAGGGCCGTGATGAAGAAGAAGGCCTGCAGCTCCAGCGCCCAGCCTCCCGAGCTGTGCAGCTGCATCACCTGGCCCGTGTGCACCAGCGCAAAGGCCACGACCATGTTGATCGCAATCACCAGCGCCGCAGGCACCACCCACAGGCCGACCAGTAGCAGCAGCGGCGCCACCACCTCACCCAGATAGACCGCATAGGCCAGCCAGCCCGGTGCGCCCGTGGACTCCACCATGCGCTCGATGCTGCCTATGCCGTAGCGCAGCTTGGCCCAGCCGTGAAAAAGCAACAGGACCGCGAGCGTGACGCGCAGCAGCACCATGGCTGCCTGGGGATGGTGAAAGTGGCTCCAGAACTTCATGAACTCCCTCGGTGTGGATAGGCCCGGTGGGCCGGGTGTTGCTGTGCGTGCATTCTGGCATCAGCGCGCTTTCGGTGTCGGCTGTGGCGGCCCGGCACGGGATTTTCAGACATTTCCTGCGGGCCTGTAGTCCTATGGCGCAACTTGTGACATGTCTCATCACAAGTACCGCAAAGCCGCCTAGCATCATCCCCAGCCTGTCTCAGAAACGGTTTGCGAGCACTGGAAGGGGTGCCCGGGACCGTGAGGCAAGGTGATCAATCCAATGAACCGATGGGGTCTCCCCAAAACGTCCAATCAAGAAAGGCAGGTTTTCCCATGCGTCAGTTTTCTTTGCGTACCGTCGTGATGGCCACTGCACTGGCGGCCGGCAGCATTGCCATGGTCGGCTGCACGACCACCAAGCCGGAAACCCAGTCCGCGCCGCGCGCTGATGCCACCACCGTCAATGCGCGCGCCAACGCTGCGCTGGAGCGGCTGTACCAGACGGCGCCAGGCTCCAAGGAAATGGTGGCCCGCTCCAAGGGCGTGCTGATCTTCCCCTCGGTGATCGGCGGCAGCTTCGTCATCGGTGTCGAGCATGGCCGCGGCGTTCTGCGCGTCGGCGGCCAGAACAAGGGCTACTACAGCACGACAGGCGCCTCGGTGGGCTGGCAGGCCGGTGGCCAGTCCAAGGCTGTGATCTATGTGTTCAACACCCAGGAAGCGCTGGACAAGTTCCTGGCCAGCGAGGGCTGGTCCGTGGGCGCCGATGCCACGGTGGCCGCAGGCAAGGTGGGCGCCAATGGCAGCGTGGACACCACGACCGCCCAGGGCCCCGTGACCAGCTATGTGCTGACCAATGCGGGTCTGGAAGCCGGCGTGTCGCTGCAGGGCTCGAAGATCACCAAGGTGGTCGAGTGATCCCGGCCCTGAGGGGCCTTTGAACGAAACCGGCCTGCGGGCCGGTTTTTTCTTTGTGCGGTTGTCTCAGTCGGCGCCAGCGGCGCCGTCTTCATTGGCGCTGCCCGGCGCAGCGGGCGGGAGCACGGCCTGCTCTATGCGTTCGAGGCGCTTTTCGATGCGCTCCACGGCCTCGGCGCTCATCTTGATGTCGTAGATGCTCACGGGCTCCTCGCATTCCAGCGCAGGGTCCGTCGCGGCCGACAGGCGGCCGAGCAGAGGGGCCTCGAACGTGGTCTGCAGCCGGGCCACGACTTCGGCGTTCATGGAACGGCCGGTGCGCTTGGCTGCCTCCTCGACGAGGTCCTTGAGTTCCTGCGGCAGGCGCAGCTTGTACTGAGGATCGGTCTGTTTCATCGCCGGCAATCATGGACCGGAAAGGTATTGACTGCAAGGGACCTGAAAGGTATTGTTGCTTCGGGACCAGCACGGTCCCGCGCAAGGGGAGCCATGAAGACAGTCAACCCATCGGGCCGCAGTCACCGAAGATATTCACCACAGCACCAGGAGGTGCTGGCGGTCGATGCGCTGTGCCACATGGGCGCGGCCCTGGGCGTGCTGGAGCTGCATGCAGAGCGCGCCGGCTCGGCCATGGTGTGTGCCGCGCGTGATTTGCTGCGCGGCTACCACGCCAGCGCTGACCAGGCGGTAGCCAGCCTGCAGGCCGGCGACCGTGCGGCAGGCGTGCTGCCGCAGATGTCGCAGGACCTGGGCTATGCCATCGAGGTCATCGACCGCGTGAACGACGATGCCCCGGAGGACCTGGTGCTCTATGCCGTGACCTGCCTGCTCAGAAGCGCCAGGAGCTTTGCCGACGGCCAGCCGCGTGAATCTGCCTGAACCGGCATGAGCCAGCCTTTGGCGGCCTGAGGCTCAGAGCTGGCCTTCGGTCAGCGTGTCGAGCTGGAAGCGGCCGGACTTGTCCCAGAGCCAGGTATCGGTATAGGTGATGCGGGCGGCGCCGGCCGGGGCGGGGAAGGGCGCGGCGGCGCGCACCAGGCGCTCGATCTCGCTCACCACTTCGGGGGCATGGCTGGGCGCGCGCATCCAGTGCAGGCGCTGGACCTGGCCGTTGCGGTCGATCTGCACCTGCAGCACGCCGATGGCGTAGAGCATGGGCGGCAGCTGGCCCTTGTAGATGCGCTCGGCATTGCGCGCGTACAGATGGTTGGCCGCCACCTTGCGGTACTGCAGCTGTGCGCTGGAGGTGGCCTCGTCGGGGCGCGGGCCGGGGCCGGGTGGCGACTTGCAGGCCGTGACCAGGGAGGCAATGGCGGCCATCAGCCCCGCCCACAGCCAGGGACGGCCGGAACGTGGCTTTTGCACGGAACTGTGCTGAGAGGAATCGGGGGAATCGGGCATGATTGCGAGCGTATCCTGAAACGCTGCGGCACCGGCAGTCGGAGCGCAAAACTCAAGTGCCGCAGCGGAAAATCCCGCAACAAATTCCAACGAAGCCCGCAGGCGCCACGACGGGCTGTCAGGTGCGCCCATGTGGAGTGACACGTTCAAGAAAGTCGAGCAGGGCCTTGCGCAGGGGCCGCTGTGCTGGGTCGAGGTGATGGAGTCGCGCGGCTCGGTGCCGCGCGAGCGTGGCGCCTGGATGGCCGTGTTTGCCGACCGCGTGGCCGGCACCATTGGCGGCGGGCGCCTGGAGTTCGACGCCATCGACCGCGCGCGCAGCCTGCTGCGCGACGCGGCGCTTCAGGCCGGATTGCCCGGACAGCCTGGGCAGGCCGGTCCCGCCCTCGCCGAGCACCAGCACCGCTATCCGCTGGGCCCCAGCCTGGGCCAGTGCTGCGGCGGCGTGGTGATGCTGAGGTTCGTGCTGGTGCCCCAGGGCCGCATGGACATGCTGCGCGAGCGGCTGCAGCCGCCGCGCGACTGCGTGGCGCTGTTCGGCGCAGGCCACGTCGGCCATGCGCTGGTGCGCCTGCTGTGCAATCTTCCCTACCGCGTGATGTGGGTGGACAGCCGCGATTCGGTCTTCCCCGAGGAGGAGCACGAGCTCGTGCAGTGTGAATACTCTGATCCCGTGCAGTCCGCCGTGGCCGACCTGCCCACCGGCTCCCAGGTGCTGATCATGAGCTTCAGCCATGCCGAGGACCTGGAGGTGGTCGCCCAATGCCTGAGCCGCCAGCGCCAGCACGGCGACCTGCCCTATGTGGGCCTGATCGGCAGCGCCACCAAATGGGCCACCTTCCGGCGCAGGCTGCGCGAGCGTGGTTTCAGCGATGCGGAGCTGGACCATGTGACATGCCCCATCGGCGTGCCCGGCATCAAGGGCAAGGAGCCTGAGGTGATCGCGGTGGCCGTGGCAGCGCAGCTGCTGCAGCGGCGCAGCGCCGCGCCTGCGCAGAATCAGGGAAATCTCTAGTGAATTGATGTCGCGCAAGCCGGCTGGCTGTCGAAAAATTGCATACACTTTGTGTCTACGAAATGGTCGCAGCGGTGCACCGGCGGTATATCTACCGGGTGCGCGGCCTTTTTCTTCTGCTCAGAGCGCCCGCAGTGGTGAGCAGGTTGAACACCGGCGGCCCCCACGCTGCCAAGGTTGAGAGCTATGGAAAGCTACATTCTCGACTGGGCCAACCTGCTGTTGCGGTGGCTCCACGTCATTACGGCCATCGCCTGGGTCGGTTCCTCCTTCTATTTCGTCTTCCTCGACAGCAGCCTGACGCCGCCTGTCGATGAAGACCTCAAGAAGCAGGGCGTCAGCGGCGAACTCTGGGCCGTGCACGGCGGTGGGTTCTACCACCCCGTCAAGTTCAATGTCTCCCCGCCCAAGCTGCCGGACCACCTGCACTGGTTCTACTGGGAAAGCTACACCACCTGGCTCAGCGGCTTTGCGCTGCTGACGGTGTCGTATCTGTGGAACGCCAAGATCTACCTCGTCAATCCGGCCGATCCCAACGCCATGGGCTCGGCTGCGGCCATTGCCTCGGCCCTGGCCTTCCTGGTCGTGTTCTGGCTGCTGTACGACGGCATCTGCCGCGTCTTCGGCCAGAAGAAGAACGGCGACGCCACGGTGGGCGCCATGGTGCTGGTGCTGGTGTGCATCGCGGCCTTCCTGGCCTGCCACATCTTCCCGGGCCAGGCCGCCTTCCTGCTGATGGGTGCCATGCTGGCGACCTCGATGAGCGCCAACGTGTTCTTCTGGATCATCCCCGGCCAGCGCACGGTGGTGAAGGCCCTGAAGGAAGGCCAGCCCGTGGACCCCATCCACGGCAAGCGCGGCAAGCAGCGCAGCGTGCACAACACGTACTTCACGCTGCCGGTACTGTTCGCCATGCTGTCCAACCACTACGGCTGGCTGTACAGCCATGAGCTGAACTGGCTGGTGCTGATCCTGATGATGTTCGCGGGCGCTGCCATCCGCCAGTTCTTCGTGATGCGCCACGGCTTCAAGCTGGGCCGCAATGCCCATCCCTGGCCCTACGCCTTGGTCGGCGTGCTGGTGCTGATCGGCACGGCCGTCTGGCTCAAGCCTGCACCGGCGCCTGCCGCCGCCCCTGTGTCTGCGCCTGCCGCAGCCCCCGCACCGGCTCCCGCCGCCGTGCAGGCGCCTGCTGGTGCCGAGCCCGCTGCGACGGCGGCGCCCGGTGCCGAAGCCGCTGCACCCGTTGCGGCCGCTGCTCCCGCCGCCGACGGCGCCGTGGGCTACGCCCAGATGGCGCCCTTCTTCCAGCAGCATTGCGTGGTCTGCCACGGTGCCGCCCTGCAGCAAAAGAATGTGCGCCTGGACTCGCCTGAGCAGGTCAAGGCCCACGCCCAGCAGATCTACCAGCAGGTGGTGCAACTGCGCAAGATGCCCTTTGGCAATCCGGGTGCCCTGAACGATGACGAGCGCAGCATGGTCAAGCGCTGGTACGAGTCTGGTGCATCGGTGAACTGATCGCTGGGCCGCGCCCAGACGCTGTCGGCGTTTGCTGTCAGCGTTCGGCGGCCAGCCACCAGCCCGCAGCCTCGCAAGAGCCTGCGGGCTTTCTGTTTCAGGCAGGCCAGGCCGCTGCGGTGCCGTGCAGGGCCGGGCGCCGCGCTTCATCGCGCGGCGTGTGCAGCGCGATGGCGCCGCGCCCCGGCAGGCTTTGCGCCTTGGCCTGCTGCTTGGCCAGGGCCGCGAGATTGGCGATGTCCTCGGGTGCCAGCACGCTGCCCGGCGTGACGCGCACCACGCCGATGGACAGCGTGGTGCAGGCAAAGAATCGCCGGATGCCGTGGCGGTCCTCGGCCCAGATGCCTCCGGCCTCGCGCGCCTGGTCGTCGAACAGCTGGCGCGCCTCGCTGGCGAAGGCTCCCACAATGCCTTCGCAGCGCCGCTGCCAGTCCTCGCTTTGCAGCAGCAGCATGAAGTCGTCCCCGCCCACATGGCCAACGAAGTCGCGCCGCGCATCGCAGTGCGCCACGGCCAGCCGCGCCACCAGGCGGATCATCTGGTCGCCGCGCCAGTAGCCGTAGTGGTCGTTGAAGGGCTTGAAGTGGTTGAGGTCGGCGTAGCAGGCCACGAAGCCGGCGCCGCTGTCCAGCAGTCGCTGCATGTGCAGGCTGATGGGGATGTTGCCGGGCAGGAAGGTCAGCGGGTTGGCGTGGCGCGCGGCCTCGATGCGGGCTTCGGTCACGCGGCGCACCAGCTGCTCGCCCGTGCCCAGGCCCACATAGCGGCCGTTGTCGGTGACGATGAAGCCGTCGCTCAGGTAGCGCTGGTCCTGCGAGGTCAGGATGCCCACGAGCTGGTCCACATCGCAATCGAGCTCCACGATGCGCGGCTGCACGTTGGCAAAGGCCAGGCAGGGCTTGCGCCCGTGCACTTCGCGGAAGTACAGCGTGGCGTAGTGGTTCATGAACTGCTGGCGGTTGATGAGCGCCAGCGGCCGGCCGGCCTCCACGACGGCAATGGCATGCAGCTGCTGGCCGGCCTGGAACAGCTCGGCCACCTCGTCGTTGCTGGCCGTGGGCACCACGCAGGGCGCCTGCATCACCATCAGATTGCGCAGCACCCCCGGGCGCGCGCTGTGTCCCTGGTGGGGCAGCACGGCCACGCGCGGGTCCTGCGCCACGCTGCGCGCCTGCGTGCTGATCTGGGGCTGGGCGGTTTCGGCAGGGCGGCCCAGCAGCCAGCCCTGGCCATATGGAATGCCCAGGTCGCGCAGGGTGCGCAGCTCATCCTCGGTCTCTATGCCTTCGGCGATCAGCGTGGTGCCGAAGACCTCGGCAATGCCCTTGATGGCCTGCAGCAACTGCAGCGTGGCCGGGCGCTGCTCGATCTGGTGGATGAAGTATTTGTCGATCTTGACGAAGTCGGGCTTGGCCTCGGACCACAGGCGCAGGCTGGATCGGCCGTCGCCAAAGTCATCCAGCGCCAGGCGCGCGCCCGTGGCATGCACGGCCTTCACGGCGGCGCAGACGGCGGGCATGTCGGTCACATGGTCGTGTTCGGTGATCTCCACCACCAGGGAGCGGGCCTGCACGCCGAAGCTGCGCACCGTGTCCCCGACCATGCCGGGGCCGCAGACCCCCACGGCCTGCACCAGCGCCTGGGCGCTGAGGTTGACGAACAGCCGGCCCGGCGCACTCTGCCGGCCCCAGTCCTGCAGCGCCACGCAGACCGCCAGCAGCTCGAATTCCCGAAGAATGCCCTCGGCCGCAGCGCCCTTGAGCAGGGCGTCGGGCGTATGCAATGGCATGTCCCGAGGGCCGCGGATCAGCGCCTCATGCGCATAGATGCTGGCGCTGCGCAAGTCGGCCAGCGGCTGGAAGACGCAGTACAGGCCGCCCGCGCGCATGAGCTGCGCCACGGGGCCTGCGCCGGACCGCACGGCGGCGGAGAGCACGGCCGCGGCAGCGGGCAGGCTGGCGAGCATCTGGGGATCGATCATGGGCTCAACTTTTCAGTTGGATACATTACGTTTCACTGGTGACATTCTTGTGACAAGTATGCCGCCTGCGGACCGGTGTGCTGGCGGTGGATTGACATGGCTCAAAACGCGGCGGGAGCAAAGCCGGCAAAGTTGCATGCATGTTCGCCCTGTCTTCCTTGCAAGCTTTCGCCTTCGCGCCGGGTTCCGCCCAGGTGTTGGCCGCGGGTACCTGGCTCAGGCTGCGTCGGCAGTCGCCGGATACGGTGATGTATCTGGAGCGCGGTCGCGTGCTCCTGGGCATAGGCCAGGGTGGGCAGATGCGCCACCAGCTCGGTGTCGTGGAGGGACCAGCCTGGCTGGATGCGGCCTTTGTGCTGCAGCGGCGCGGCAGCAGCCTGGACATGCTGGCCGACAGCGATGTCCGCGTGCAGCAACTGCCCCAGGCCGACTTCCTGAAGGCCGTCTCGCAGCTGCCTTCGCCCGCCCAGCAACTGCTGCAGGACATGGCCCAGGCCTACTGCGCGCAGACCGAGCTGGCGGTGAGCCGCCTGTCCAAGGACGCCGAGGCGCGCTGCGCCCAGTGGCTGCTGCGCCATGCCATGCCGCACGAAGCTGGCGGCCTGCGCGTGACGCTGCACCTGCGCAAGCGGCTCATCGCCGCCCAGCTCGGCATTGCGCCCGAGACCTTCTCGCGCGTGCTGCGCCAGTTGCGTGAGCACGGGCTCATCGCGGGCCGGGGCAATGTCATTGATCTGCCCAAGCCGGCGGCCCTCGAAGTGCTCGCAGTAGGCTGATTCCCACGCCGCTGACGGGTGCCGGCCTGCAAGCGCCGGGCCTTGCGGGGCGGGGTATCCACTGGTTCGCGGGTTCCACCCAGTGGGACGGCTTTCGGGCCTGCATATATTGATGGCGTCATGTCACTGGACGCCCGCCGATCTCCCTTTTTCCAGGCACTGCTGGCATCCCAGGATGCTCCGCAGCTGCCGGATTCACCCTCGCGGCCGCGCGCGGCCACAGGCTGGGGCGCCATGCGCTGCACGGTGCTGGCGCTGGCCGCTGCGGCCGTGCTGCTGGCGGGCCTTGGCAGTGCCTGGTGGGTCTCGCACAACATGCGCCAGCAGACGCTGGAGCGCGCCATGGCCCGGCAGGCCGACGAGGTCGATACCGTGGCGCGCATGCTGGCTGCGCGGCTGGAGCAGCAGCAGCGCCTGCTGTGGGTGCTGGCCCAGGGCATTGCCGACCAGGGCAGCGACCCGAGCCGGCTGATGGGCGAGATGCTGCGCGGAGACGCATCCGTGCGGCTGTTCGACACCCTGCAACTGGCCGACGCGCGTGGCCAGCTGCAACTCAGCCTGCGCGGCGGCCGTTCAGAGCCCCTGGTCGATCTGGACGAAGGCGTGCGCGACGTGATGCGGCGCAGCCTGGCCGATGGCCGGCCCGTGGTCTCCACCATGGTGCGCAAGGGAGCCGATCCCGGAATGATGGAGTTGCTGTACGCCGTGCCGCTGCGCACCGGCAACGGCACGGTCAGCGGCGTGCTGTCGGCCGGCGTGCGCATGTCTGCCCAGGCCCTGCTGCCGCCCAGCATCGATCCCTCGCGCTCCGGCGGGCGCCTGCTGGTCATGCAGCGCGACGGGCAGATCCTGGCCCACTCCGACCCCTCGCGCTGGTCGGCACGCGCCGAGGCCGAGCCCGGCCTGGGCGCGGACTGGCTGCAGGACCCCGCGGCCGGCGCAGTGCAGGTGGGCCCCGACACCCAGCGGCGCGCAGGCTATCTGGTGACGACGGCAGGCATGCCGCTGCCGCAGTGGCTGGTGGTCAGGATCACCCCCGAGGAAGCCATCGCACCCAGCCTGGCGCCGCGCGTGCTGTGGTGGCTGCTGGCCGTCGTGGCCGGTGTCGCTGGCCTGCTGGTCCTGCTGCTGATTCTGGTCACCGAACCCATGGCGGCCCTGCACCGCACTGCACGCCAATGGCTGGCGAGCCAGGGAAGGCTGATGGCCGAGGAGCCCGATCCCGCGCCCGAACCCGAGCCGGGCCATGCCGAGGAAGGCGGCTGGCGCATGCCCTGGACCCATGCCTGGGGCGAAGCCTCCACGCTGTGGCAGGCCCTGCATCGCCTGGGGCAGATGGGGCAGGAGCAGGCGCACGAGGTCGGCCGGCTGCAACTGCAGCTGCAGACGCTGATGGACTACGCGCCCGTGGGCCTGGTGGTCACGCGGTCGGCGCATCTGGAGCTGGTGGGCCTGCAGGCCGCGCGCATGCTCGGCTACCCGCCGCGCGAGCTGCAGGGGCAGGCGATACGCCAGCTGTGCGCCTCCGACGCGGCGCACATCCAATTGCTGGAGCGCGTGCGCAAGGACCTGGACATGTACGGCCAGTTCGACAGCGAGCAGTGCTTTGTCCGCAAGGACGGCCGCCCCATCTGGGTGCGCCTGCACGGCCAGAGCCTGCAGCGCCTGCAGCGCGGCCTGGAGCCGCGCGCCGTGGTGCCGGCAGACCCCACCCTGGTCTGGGTGGTCGAGGACGTGACCATGCAGCGACTGGTGCGCGAGCAGCCGGGCTGGAAGGCCATGCACGATCCGCTGACCCTGCTGCCCAATCGCGAGGCCTTTGCCATGCGCCTGCATGAATGGCTGCAGGAATGCAGTGCCGCCCAGCGCCGGCCGGCCGAGGCGCTGCAGCAGGGTGAATCCGCCCTGCTGCACAGCGACAACACCGCCGTCGCCACGGTCGAGGAGGCGCAAGAGGCGGAGGAAGAGGCGGAGGAGGAGACCGTCGGCCTGCAGCAGCATGGCGTGATCCTGTTCCTGGACCTGGACCACTTCGCCCACGTCAACCAGCAGGGCGGCCATGCGGCGGGCGACGAGGTGCTGTGCCACATGGCCCGGCTGATCGACAGCGTGGTCCGGCCGCTGGGCTGGGTGGCGCGCCTGGGCGGTGATGAATTCGCCGTGCTGCTGGCGGGCACCTCGGCGGAGCAGGGCATGCTGCTGGCGCAAAGCCTGTGCATGGCCGTGCAGGACTGGGAAGGCGCGCACGAGGGCCAGCGCTACCTGATGGGCGCCAGCGTCGGCATGGTGGTGCTCGATGCCCGCCAGCACACGGTCAGCAGCGCGCTGCGCTCGGCCGACATGGCCTGCTATGCGGCCAAGCGCAAGGGCCGCAACCGCGTCGAGGTGCTGGAGGCCGCCTGAGCGCCGGGGCCGTGCCTCACTCGAAGGATTCGCTGAAGCGCCGCAGTCCTTCGGGATCGATCAGTGTCAATGCGCCATAGGAGACGCGGACCGCTCCGATGTCCTCCAGCTCCCCAGGGTGCGATTGACGATCTGGCGCGACACGCCGGCCAGGCTGGCCAGCTCCTCCTGCGACATGCCCAGGTGCCGGTTGCCGTTGTCCGGATACAGCCTCGAATCGGTCAGCTCCGAGATGCAGTGCGCCACATGGCGGCTGGAATGGTGCAGCCGCGCATGCTCGCAGCGGCCGATGAACTGGCCCAGGCGCGCATTGAGCTGGTCCAGCAGGAAGCGGTTGAAGCCGAGGCTGCGCTCCAGCAGCCAGTGAAAGGTGCTGGCCGGCATCAGTGCCACCAGCGTATCCTCGATCGCCGTCGCGTCGAACGGCCAGCATTCGTGCTTGAGCAGTGTGCCCTCGCCGAACCAGCAACCCGGGGTAAAGGTGGCCAGCGTGGTGCTGCGCCCGGTAGGCGACAGTGCATGGATCTTGACCGCTCCCTGGACGACGCCGGCCCAGTGGCCGGCCCGGTGCGTCTTGTGGCAAAGCGGGGTGCCGGCCGGTATGTGCCGCAACAGCACCTCCCGCCGCAACCTGAGCAGGTGGGCCCTGCTCAGGTGGGGCGCAAAGGGCGCGGACTTGAGGACGGCGTTGATCGTGGGCGGCTGCATGGTGCTTGATGCAAATCTTCAATGAAAGTCTGCTGCTTCATTGCATGAATTGGCACGCTGCAAACCCTGATCACCGGCCCCCGGACGCCTGCGGGACTTCGCGCAAGGCGCAACTCAATCGTTGCGCGAGACCGGAGCAGGCCCGGCCTTGGTGCCCGCCGGGCCGGCACTGAAATCGGTCAGGAAGGCCGCCTCCTGGCTCTGGCCCGTTCCGGCCTGGCTCCAGTCGCACACTCCCGCCGCAAACACTGCGGCAAGGCGCTTTTGCTGGGCCGGGCTGAAGGTGATGCCGGCGTACTCCGGGCTGGTGAACGAAAGGGGCTTGAGCTGGCACTGGTAGATGTCCTCCACGAGCGGGCCTCCGGCCACCTGGCGTGGCGACAGGGTCGGCTTGAGGGGACAGGCTGGGTCGTCCAGGGCCAGGACTTTGTCGAGATCCGAAGGGGCGGCTCCCGTTGCGGCGATGCATCCATCCCTGACATCCGAAGGCCTGTTGCGCACCACTTTCTGTGCCAGCGCAGCGCCGGTGGTGTCGCGCTCCACGGCGGTCAGCCAGCGGTCCATCATGACAAAGGCCTCGCGTCGCATGGCCGGGGCGATCAGCAGCGGGACCATGCCCTTGCTGGCACGGATCACATGGTTGTCATGGTGGCCGTTGGCGGCATCCAGCCGTGCGCGTTGCTGCAGGCTGCGCCAAGTCATGTGGATGTCGCTGCCGCCCTCGGGCCGCAGGTCAATGATGGCCACCTGGGACAGGTTCCTGCCGTTGCTGGTGAGGCCACTGCTGTAGAGCCTGGGCAGCAGGCTGGCCACGGCCCGCTCGCGGGCTGCCGGCCGGGACGCAGTGCCGCCGGTCCAGTCCATGTCGTTGGTGTAGCTGCCGATGCCTTCGTTGAGCTGCACGAAAGCCTCCGCGTCGATGGCGCCCGACTGCAGTGCCTTGAGTCCGTACTGCAGGCCCGTGTTGTCATACGGCAGCTGCGGCTTGGTGTGGCCGTCGGTGTTCTTGAACGTCCCGAACACCGGGACCAGCATGTCGTGGATCGAGCAGCGCACGCCCTGGCCGCGTGTGCGCGGGTCGTAGACGATGGAGGCGGGAAAGCCCACGCCGCAGTTGTCGGGCAGCCGGGGGTTCTGCGGGGCGATGAAGCTCCCTACCCATTTGTCGCAGTAGCTGGCCGGATGGCCGTTGATGGCGGCCTTCGCGGTGTCGCTCAGTGCCTGTCCTGCGGCCGTCCTGTAGTAGCTGGACAGCAGGCCGCAGTCGCGTGTTTCCATCCAGGTGGACACAGCATCGGGATAGCTCAGCCCCGTCTGTATGCCCTGCAGCAGACCCGGCATGGCGGAGGCGATCACTGTCTGCATCATGGAGCCACCCGAGTCGCCGTCGCCCATGGTGTAGCGCACTTCGCCGTAGTTCTCGATCAGATGCTCCTTGATGCGCATCATGTTCTCGGCGGCCAGCAACTCGTTGTTGTTGTGCAGGTGGTTGGTCAGCATGGCTTTCACGACCATGTGGCCTGCCGCGAGCGCGTTGGGGTCGAACGGCAGGCTGCCGCTGAACTGGTCGAGGAGGTTGACCGCCGGCTCCTGGAAGCGATTGCCGGAAGCGGCTGCGCCGAATCGCCACAGCACCTTGCCGTTCCATCCCTTTTGCGGCTCCCAGGGCGTCCAGGCCTGCGCGGGGTCATGGTAGGCCAGGATCTGGAAGGTGCCGCGGCCCATGACGCCAGTTTCCATGCGCAGCAGGTGCTTGACCGTATCTCCGCGGTCGTTGGTGAAGTCGGCGATCTCGCTGTCGGCCGGGCGCTGCGATGGGTCGTAGGCCACATGGCAGGGCGTGGCGCCTGCCGGACCCATCGTGCAGGCGCTGCCTTGCCTGGCCTTGGGCATGTAGTAGTAGGTGTACTGGGTCCTGGTATTGCACTGGACATCCACCGGATCGGTATCGAGACCGCTGACGCGCGTGGTCACGGTCGCCGACAGTGCCGTGCCCGGCACGGAAACGGTGGCTTGCGCGCCATTGCGCGTGGCGCAGATCCACGGCGCGGTCTGCGGCCCGGCGAAGATGGGATCGCCCCGGCCATGGTTGGTGATGTCCAGCCGTGCCCTCGCGCTGCCGGCCGCCGTGGCGGTGAGGGTGTTGGCGCCCACCTTCAATCCCTCGACCCGGCCCAGAATCCGGCCATTGGCGCGCTGGGCGAACCGGGCGGTGACATCCGTGCCATTGAGCGCCACCTTCAGCGCACCGGGCGGGCTGCCCTTGGGCAGCACAATTTCAATATAGGCATTGCCGTCGCTGATCATGTCGGCCCGGTTGGACAGGCTGCGTATCTCGATGACACCCAGGCCTGAGTCACCGCTGCCGCCGCAGGCGGTCAGCACACTGGCGAGCGTGGCTGCGGCCACCATGCCCGAAAAAGGGGTTGGCTGTTTCATCGTCTTGTCTCCTGCAATCCACTTCCTTTTGAAGCGATTTCATTGAATCACGCTAACAGTCTGGAAGTCTGTATAGGTTTGGACAATGGTTTGCCGGCGACTGGCTCGCATATTGCATGTGCTGCGTGCACAAGTGTTTAACCGCCCCTGCCCAGGGCATTCTTGGTGCTTGTATCTAGCTGGCGGGGGTCATGGCTGGGTTACGCTGCGGGCTCCCCATGACCTGCGGCGCGTCCCCGGCGCGACCGCTCTTTTTTTCGCTGATTGCTTCGCTACATGCGCGACCAGGCCCTGTTCGACAAGATTGATCTGCACCTGATACGGGTGCTGCACACGGTGCTGACCGAGCGCAGCGTCTCGCGTGCCGCATTGCGCCTGGGCATGCACCAGCCGGCGGTGTCCGCTGCGCTCAAGCGCCTGCGCGACCTGGCCGGCGATTCGCTGCTGGTGCGCTCGGGCGCGCACATGCAGCCCACCGAGGCCGGGCTGCGCATGGTGCAGCCGGCCGCCGACATCCTGCGCGCGGCCGAGGGCCTGTTCAGCGATGCGCGCCATTTCGATCCCCGCACTTCCACGCGCACCTTCCGCATCGCCGCCAGCGACTACCTGGACCCGCTGTTCCTGCCGCGCCTGGTGGCCCATCTCAAGACCGAGGCGCCCGGCTGCCCCGTGGACATCCTGGCGCTCAACGGCGACGCGCACTACGAGGTGCAACTGGCCCAGGGCGATGTGGACGTGGTGATCGGCAACTGGCCCGAGCCGCCGCAGGGCCTGCACATGGCCAGCCTGTTCGAGGACGAGGTGGTCTGCCTGGTCAGCCCCCAGCACCCGGCCGTGCGCCGCGGCTGGGACGTGGCCCAGTGGCTGGAGGCCGAGCACATTGCGCCCACGCCCACCTATCCGGGCGCGCGCGGCGTGATCGACGACCAGCTGTCCCGCATGGGCCTGCAGCGCCAGGTGGCGGCGCGCTGCGCGCATTTCAGCCTGATCCCCGACATCGTGGCCACCAGCTTGCTGGTGCTGACCACGGGGCGGCTGTTCTGCGAGCGCTTCAGCCAGCGCCTGCCCCTGGTGATCCTGCCCTGCCCGGTGGAGTTCGCGCCGCTGGTGTACTACCAGCTGTGGCACGCCCGCACGCACATGGGCGCCTCCACGCGCTGGCTGCGCGACGCCGTGCGGCATGTGGCCCTGATGTCCCGTGCCCGCTAGGCGATGGCGGCAGGAACCGCCTTTTTGGTGAACAAAGTGGTGGTCGATATGAGGGCCGCCGAGGCGGTTTCAAGGACTTGTGTTCCAGTTTGTTGCAGAAATTGAAAGACAATCCCAGCCATGAATCCCCCCGATACAGTCCCCCTGCCAGCCGCCGCACCGCCCCGGCTGCAGCTGACAGGCATCACCAAGCGCTATCCGGCGGTGGTGGCCAACAACGGTATTTCGCTGACCGTGGGCGCCGGCGAAGTGCATGCCATCCTGGGTGAGAACGGTGCCGGCAAGTCCACGCTGATGAAGATCATCTACGGCGCCGTCAAGCCCGACGAGGGCCGCATCGAGGTCGATGGCAAGCCGGTCCACATCCGCAACCCGCAGGAGGCGCGCCAGCTGGGCATCGCCATGGTGTTCCAGCATTTCAGCCTGTTCGACACGCTGTCCGTGGCCGAGAACGTCTGGCTGGGCCTGGACAAGAGCCTGCCGCTGGCCGAGGTGGTGAAGCGCATCGAGTCCACGGCGCATGACTACGGGCTGGAGGTCGATCCCCACCGCCCCGTGCACACGCTGAGCGTGGGCGAGATGCAGCGCGTGGAAATCATCCGCGCCCTGCTCACGCACCCGCGCGTGCTCATTCTTGACGAGCCCACCTCGGTGCTCACGCCGCAGGCGGTGGAGAAGCTCTTCGTCGTGCTGCGCCGCCTGGCGTCCGAGGGCTGCTCCATCCTCTACATCAGCCACAAGCTGCACGAGATCCGTTCGCTGTGCACGGCCTGTACCGTGCTGCGCGGCGGGCAGGTGACGGGTGTGTGCAACCCGGCCGTGGAGAGCAATGCCTCGCTGTCGCGGCTGATGATCGGCTCGGAGCCGCCCGAGCTCACGCACCGCGAATCCCAGGTCGGCGCCAGCGTGCTGCGCGTGCAGGGCCTGGCGCTGGCGCGCTCGGAGCCCTTCGGCGTGGACCTGCATGGCATACAGCTCGATGTGCGCGCGGGCGAAGTCGTGGGCATCGCCGGTGTCTCGGGCAATGGCCAGAAGGAATTGCTGTATGCGCTGTCCGGCGAGGACACGCGCGCGGCGCCCGAGATGGTGCAGATTGCCGGCCGGGAGGCGGGGCGCCTGGGCCCCGGCCGGCGCCGTGCGCTGGGCCTGCACTTCGTGCCGGAGGAGCGTCTTGGCCGCGGTGCCGTGCCCAGCATGGGCCTGGCGCACAACCTGCTGCTGACGCGCAAGACCGCGCTGGGCGCGGGCGGGTGGATCCGCATGGGCCAGTTGCAGGAGCAGGCGCGCGCCATCATCGCGCGCTTCAACGTCAAGGCCGGTGGCCCCAACGCGGCTGCGCAGTCGCTGTCGGGCGGCAACCTGCAGAAATTCATCGTGGGCCGGGAGATCGATGCCAGGCCCAAGCTGCTCATCATCTCCCAGCCTACCTGGGGGGTGGACGTGGGGGCGGCCGCGCAGATCCGCGGCGCCATCCTGCAATTGCGTGACGAAGGCTGCGCCGTGCTGGTGCTCAGCGAGGAGTTGGACGAATTGTTCGAAATATGTGACCGCCTGCATGTGGTGGCCAAGGGCCGGCTGTCGCCCTCGGTGGCGCGGGCCGATGCCACCGTGCAGCAGATCGGCGAGTGGATGAGCGGCCTGTGGGACGGTGCTGCCGCCCCGAACGCCGCCCAGAACGCCGCCAGGGGAGGCGCCCATGTTCAAGCTTGAGCAACGCCCCCAGGCCTCGAAGCTGTGGACCTACGGTTCGCCCGTGCTGGCGCTGGCCATCACCGTGCTGATCGGCGTGTGCCTGTTCGTGATGCTGGGCAAAGACCCGGTGCGCGGCCTGCAGGCCTTCTTCTGGGACCCCGTCAAGTCCACCTATGCGCTGGGCGAGCTGGCCGTCAAGGCCACGCCGCTGCTGCTGATCGCGCTGGGGCTGGCCGTGTGCTTTCGCTCCAATGTGTGGAACATCGGTGCCGAAGGCCAGTTCGTGATCGGCGCCGTGGCCGCAGGCGGCGTGGCGCTGCTGGCGGACAAGACCACGGGCCCGTGGATCGTGCCCGCCATCCTGGTGGCCGGCATGCTGGGCGGCATGGTCTGGGCCGGCATTGTGGCCCTGCTGCGCGACCGCTTCAACGCCAATGAAATCCTGGTCAGCCTGATGCTGGTCTACGTGGCCACCCTGGTGCTGGGCTTTCTGGTCTACGGGCCGTGGAAGGACCCCATGGGCTACAACTTCCCGCAGACCAAGACCTTCGAGCGCGTCACGCAGATCCCCAAGCTCATGCAGGGCATGCGCACCAACATCGGGCTGCTGCTGGCGCTGGCTGCGGCGGCCATGCTGTGGGTTTTCCTGTTCCGTACCCGTGCCGGCTTTGCGCTGCAGGTCGGTGGGCTGGCCCCGGCTGCTGCGCGCTACGCGGGCTTTTCCTCGCGCCGCGCGCTGTGGACGGCGCTGCTGATCTCGGGCGCCGCCGCCGGCCTGGCCGGTGCGCTGGAAGTGGCCGGCCCGCTGGGCCAGCTCACGCCCTATGTCCCGGCCGGCTACGGCTTCGCCGCCATCATCGTGGCCTTCGTCGGCCGCCTGCATCCCGTGGGCATGATCTTTTCCGCGATTCTCATGAGCATGTTCTATATCGGGGGCGAACTCGCCCAGTCGCGCCTGGGCCTGCCCAAGGCGCTGACCGGCGTGTTCCAGGGCCTGCTGCTGTTCACGCTGCTGGCCTGCGACACGCTGGTGGCCTACCGCGTGCGGTGGGTGTCCCGCACGCCCGTGGTCCCGCCCGCAGCGTCGCCTGCCGTCAAGGAGGCCCGCTGATGGAATCCTATGCACTGCTGCTGGGCTCCACGCTCAGCGCCGGCACCGTGCTGGCGCTGGCCGCGCTGGGCCTGCTGATCAATGAAAAGGCCGGCATCGTCAACCTGGGTGCCGAGGGCATGATGCTGTGCGCCGCCATTGCGGGCTTTGCCGCCGTGGTCCACACGGGCAGCACCACCGTGGGCTTTCTGGCCGGCATGGGCGCGGGCGCGCTGCTGGCTGCCATATTCGGCGTGCTGGTGATCTGGCTGAACACCAACCAGTACGCGACGGGGCTGGCCCTGTCGCTGTTCGGCACGGGCTTCTCGGCCTTCCTGGGCCTGGGCTATGTGCAGGCGCGCCTGCCCGAGCTGCCCAAGTTCGCCGTGCCCTGGCTGTCCGACCTGCCCGTGGTCGGCACGGCGCTGTTCCGCCTGCATCCGCTGGTCTATGGCGCGGTGGTCATTGCGGCGGCCCTGGTCTGGTTCCTCTACCGCACGCGGGCCGGCCTGGTGCTGCGCGCCGTGGGTGAGTCGCCCCAGTCGGCCCACGCGCTGGGCTATCCGGTGCGCCGCATCCGCCTGGCGGCCGTGGTCTTCGGCGGCGCCATGTGCGGGCTGGCCGGCGCCTACATCTCCACCGTCTATACGCCGCTGTGGGTGGAGGGCATGGTGTCGGGCCGGGGCTGGATCGCGCTGGCGTTGACCACCTTTGCCACCTGGCGCCCTGCGCGCGTGCTGCTGGGCGCCTACCTGTTCGGCGGTGTGACCATGCTGCAGTTCCACCTGCAGGCCACGGGCGTGCAGGTGGCCAGCCAGCTGCTGTCCATGCTGCCCTACCTGGCGACCATCGTCGTGCTGGTGCTGATCTCGCGCAATCCGGCCTGGATCCGTGCCAACATGCCGGCCTCGCTGGGCAAGCCCTTCTACCCGGGCTCCTGACGCTTTCATTTTTTTCTCTCCCTCCAGAACCACAAAAGGACAAACGCATGCCCGCTTTGCGCGAACGCACCCTGAAACCTGGCCTGAAAAGCACGCTCGTGAAGATGATCGGCCTGTCGGCCATCTCGGTGGCGGCCCTGACCGCCTGCGGCAAGAAGGAAGAGGCCGCAGCGCCTGCTCCCGCTGCCGCGCCTGCCGCCCAGGCGCCGGCCGAGAAGCTCAAGATCGGCTTCATGTACGTCAGCCCCATCGGCGACGGTGGCTGGACCTTCCAGCACGAGCTGGGCCGCAAGGCCATCCAGGAGAAGTTCGGCGACAAGGTGGAAACCTCCTTTGTCGAAAGCGTGCCCGAGAGCGCCGATGCCGAGCGCGTGATGCGCGACATGGCCGGCCAGGGCAACAAGCTGATCTTCGCGACCAGCTTCGGCTACCAGGAGTTCGTGCAGAAGGTCGCGGCCGACCTCAAGGACGTGAAGTTCGAGCACGCCACCGGCTACAAGAACGCCGACAACGTGGCCACCTACGACACCAAGACCTTCGAGGGCGCCTACCTGGCCGGCATCGTGGCCGGCGGCATGACCAAGACCAAGACCGTCGGCGTCGTGGCCTCGGTGCCGATTCCGGAAGTGGTGCGCAACATCAACAGCTTCGTGCTGGGTGCGCAAAGCGTCGATCCCTCGATCAAGGCCAAGGTGGTCTGGGTGAACGAGTGGTTCGCCCCGCCCAAGGAGTCCGAGGCTGCCACCTCGCTGATCAACGGCGGCGTGGACGTGCTCTACCAGAACACCAACTCCCCGGCCGTGCTCAAGACGGCCGAGGAACGCGGTGCGCGCGCCTTCGGCAAGGACGGCGACATGAGCGCCTTCGCGCCCAAGGCCCACCTGGGCTCGGCCGTGATCGACTGGACGCCTTACTACAGCAAGGTCACCCAGGACACGCTGGACGGCAAGTGGCAGGGCGGCTCGTTCTGGTGGGGCGTGAAGGAAGGCGCCATCGACCTCGTGAAGATCGCCGACGACGTGCCCCAGGACATCAAGGACAAGGTCGCCAAGGCACGCGACGGCTTGAAGGACGGCAGCTTCGCCGTCTGGACCGGCCCCATCAAGGACAACACCGGCAAGGAAGTGCTGACGGCAGGCCAGGTCGGCGATCTGGGCTTCATGACCAGCATCAACTTCTTCGTCAACGGCGTCGAAGGCAAGGTGCCGGGCGCCAAGTGATCCGACGGCAGTCCATGCACCAAGGGCCCTTCGGGCCCTTTTTTCTGCCGCGATCCGCCAGACGGGTCCGCCCTATGCACCACGATTGTGCAAAGCCCCCAAAATGTGGTTTTCCCGCATGCTTGGTGGCTCTGGCGCAGGCGGCTGGCGCCATTCTTGCTTTATTCTCGGGACCCATCGCGGCGGGTCTGCGCCCCTGCGGACACCGCCTTCTTCCTGCCTGCCGCAGGACCACTTGAGGAAACTTCGATGACTGATCTTCACAAACGCTCCCTGATCAAGGTGGCAGCGCTGTCGGCCGTGGCCGCCGCCGCGCTGGCCGGCTGTGGCAAGAAGGAGGAGGCCGCGCCTGCGCCCGCTCCCGTTGCCGAGGCCCCTGCTGCCGCTGCAACCGAGCCTTTGAAGATCGCCTTCGCCTACGTGGGCCCCGTCGGTGACGGCGGCTACACCTTTGCCCACGACCAGGGCCGCCTGGCGCTGGAGAAGGAATTCGGCGACAAGATCAAGACCTCCTATGTGGAGAGCGTGCCCGAGGGCGCCGACGCCGAGCGCGTGCTGCGCGACATGGCCGCCAACGGCAACAAGCTGGTCTTCGGCACCACCTTCGGCTACATGGAGCCCATCCAGAAGATCGCTCCCGACTTCCCCGATGTGAAGTTCGAGCACGCCACCGGCTACAAGACCGCCGCCAACGTCAGCACCTACGACAGCCGCACCTACGAAGGCGCCTACCTGGCCGGCATCATCGCGGGCTCCATGACCAAGTCCAATGTGCTGGGCGTGGTCGGCTCCGTGCCGATTCCCGAAGTGCTGCGCAACATCAACAGCTTCACGCTGGGCGCGCAGTCCATGAACCCCAAGATCAAGACCAAGGTGGTCTGGGTCAACGAGTGGTTCGCCCCCCCGAAGGAAACCGAGGCTGCGACTTCGCTGATCAACGGCGGCGCCGACATCCTGTTCCAGAACACCGACTCCGCCGCCGTGCTCAAGACGGCCGAGGAAAAGGGCAAGCGCGCCTTCGGCTGGGACTCCGACATGACGGCCTACGGCCCCAAGGCCCACCTGGGCTCGGCCATCATCAACTGGACGCCCTACTACACCAAGACCGTGCGCGAGATGCTGGACGGCAAGTGGAGCAGCCAGCAGACCTGGTGGGGCGTGAAGGAAGGCGCGATCGACATCGTCTCGCTGGCCGATGACGTGCCCGCCGAAGCCAAGGCGAAGATCGAAGAGGTCAAGAAGGGCCTGAAGGACGGCACCTTCCACATCTGGAAGGGCCCGATCGCAGGCCAGGACGGCAAGGAACTGCTGGCCGCCGACGCCGTGGCCGAGGACAAGTTCCTCACGGGCATCAACTTCTACGTCAAGGGCGTGGAAGGCAAGGTGCCGGGCCAGGACAGCAAGTAAGACAGACGCCAGGCCGCCCGGCGCAGGCCGGGTTGCCTGCCGCCGGCAGGGCCGCCTTCGGGCGGCCTTGGCGTTCATGCGCCGCACAGGTGCTGAACAGGTGCTGAACAGGTGCTGAACAGGTGCCGCACCTTTACCGTACCTGTGCCGTACCTGTGCTGCGCATCGAGTGGGTTTATGCTCGCTCCCAGCCGCGGCCTGCCCGCCGCCGCGGAACAGACTGACAGCAAGAGATTCCCCCATGATCGAAAACTCCCTCTGGCATCCCGTGGCCCAGGCCCACGAAGTTGTCGATGCGCCGCTGGGCGTGCAACTGCTGGACCAGCCCCTGGTGCTGTGGCGCGATCCGCAAGGCCTGGTCCGCGTCTTCGTGGACCGCTGCCCGCACCGTGGCGCACGCCTGTCCATGGGCCGTGTCGAGAACGGCCACCTTGAATGCCCCTACCACGGCTGGCAGTTCGCCGACAGCGGCCAGTGCGTCAAGGTGCCGGCCCTGCCCAGCTTCACGCCGCCGCCCTCGCAATGCGTGAAGGCCTTCGAGGCACAGGAAGCCTACGGCCTGGTCTGGGTGCGGCTGGCCACGGGCGAGGAGCTCTCGGCGGCTCCGGCCCTGGCGGCCCTGGCGGCACTTCCAGCCTTTGAAGCCGAGGCGGACGCGCACCTGCGCAAGCTCAACTGCGGCCCCTACGATGTGGCCGCCAGCGCGCCGCGCATCATCGAGAACTTCCTGGACATGTCGCACTTCGGCTTTGTCCACGAAGGCTGGCTGGGCAGCCGCGACGCCACGGCCATCGAAGCCTATGCCGTGGAGACCACGTCGACGGGTGTGCTGGCCACGGGCTGCAAGGCCGTGCAGCCGCAGTCCAACCTGCACTCCACCAGCGCGGCCGAGGTCGAATACACCTACGAAGTCACGGCGCCCTATGCTGCCGTGCTGACCAAGCTGCCCGAGTCCGGCACCACCAAGGTAGGCTGGCGCGAGTCCATCGCACTGTTCATCTGCCCCGTCACGCCCGAGACCAGCCGCGTCTGGTTCCGGCTGGCCGTGGCAGACTTCGACTCGCCCGACGCCCAGCTGCAGGAATTCCAGCACACCATCTTCTGCCAGGACCAGCCCGTGCTGGAGTCCCAGCAGCCCAAGTGCCTGCCGCTGGACCCGCGCGCCGAAATGCACTCTGCGGCCGACCGCATGTCGTCCGCCTACCGCCGCTACCTCCGGGCCAGCGGCATCACCTTCGGAGTCTGCTGATGCACACCGTACCCGCCGTGGATGCCGCGCATCTGCCCCAATTGCTCAAGGCCATGCCCAAGGCCGAGCTGCACATACACATCGAAGGCTCGCTGGAGCCCGAGCTGATCTTCGCCCTGGCCCAGCGCAACGGCGTGAAGCTGCCCTACGCCAGCGTGGAAGACCTGCGCCGCGCCTATGCCTTCACCGACCTGCAAAGCTTTCTGGACATCTACTACGCCGGCGCCAGCGTGCTGCTGTACGAGCAGGATTTCTACGACATGGGCCGCGCCTACCTGACGCGCGCCGCGCAGGACAACGTGGTCCATGCCGAGATCTTCTTCGACCCCCAGACCCACACCCAGCGCGGCGTGGGCATGGAGACCGTGATCAACGGCCTGTACCGCGCCTGCCGCGATGCGGAGATAGAGCAGGGCATCTCGTCGGCGCTGATCCTGAGCTTTCTGCGCCACCTCAGCGAAGAGGACGCTTTCGCCACGCTGGAGGCCGCGCTGCCGCTGCGCGACCGCTTCATCGGCGTGGGGCTGGACAGCAGCGAGGTCGGCAACCCGCCCGAGAAGTTCGCCCGCGTGTTCGCGCGCTGCCGCGAGCTGGGCCTGCACCTGGTCGCGCATGCGGGCGAGGAGGGACCTCCCGCCTACATCTGGGGCGCGCTGGACGTGCTGCATTCCGAGCGCATAGACCACGGCGTGCAGGCCGCGCGCGACGAGGCCCTGATGCAGCGCCTGGTGCGCGACGGCGTGCCGCTGACCGTGTGCCCGCTGTCCAACCTCAAGCTGTGTGTGGTGTCCGACCTGGCCCAGCACAACCTGCCCCAGCTCTTGGAGGCAGGGCTCAAGGTCACGGTCAACTCCGATGATCCGGCCTATTTCGGCGGCTATGTGAACGAGAACTACCTGCAGCTGTTCGCCGCCACGGGCATGAACTCGCAGCAGGCCTGGCAGCTGGCGGTCAACAGCTTTGACGCCAGCTTCGTCACACCCCAGCAGCGCGCCCACTGGATGCGCCAGCTGGAGGCCGTGTTCGCCCGATACGCCGCCCTGGCCTGAGCCCGTTCAGGCCAGCGCCTGCCTGAGGCGCTCGGCATGGTCCTGCAGCGCCTGCATGCCGGGCTCCTTGCGCGGCCAGCCCAGGCCCACGCCGTCGCCCTCGTGGCGCGGCAGCACATGGAGGTGGAAGTGGAAGACGGTCTGCCCGCCGGCCGCGCCATTGGCCTGGAACAGGCTGATGCCTTCGGGGTCGAACGCTGACTGCACGGCCTGCGCCACGCGCTGGGCCGTGCGCATCACGGCGCCGGCCTCGTCGGGCGTGAGGTCCAGCAGGGTCACGGCATGGCGCTTGCTGGCCACCAGCACATGGCCGGGGTTGACCTGGCCGATGTCCATGAAGGCGATGGTCTGCTCGTCCTCGAACACCTTGGCGGACGGGATCTCGCCCGCCACGAGGCGGCAAAAAAGGCACTGCCCCGGGGGCGAGGTATCGACGAACATCGGCATGGTCCTGTACTCCTTGGTGGTTGCTTGGGGTTGGAATTTGCCGACGATCTTAGTGGACGGTATCTGCCGTCCCTTATGGAGGCCATAAGCGCAGGCCCAGGCAGCCCTCAGGGCCGCTGCCTATAATCGCGCCCCGCACCGGCCGCTGCCCATGGCCGGTGCGTTTTCATTTCCGGGCCATGTAGAGGAACACCATGTACAAAAACCTCGCAGCCGCAGTCGCGGCCGCAAGTCTTGTATCCACGGCCTTGTCCCAAGGCCATCCCGCCCCTTCATCCCCCGCAGGGTCCGCGCCCCTCAAGGCCGCCTTCGTCTATCTGACGCCCGTGCTCGACGCCGGCTGGACGCGCCAGCACGACGAGGGCCGGCGCGCCTTGCAGGCGGCCCTGGGCCCGCGCGTGCAGACCCGTGCGGTGGACAGCGTGCCCGAGGGCCCCGACGCCGAGCGCGTGCTGCGCGACCTGGCGGCCTCGGGCAACCAGCTGATCTTCACCACCAGCTTCGGCTACACCGAGTCCGTGATGCGCGTGGCGCGCGACTTCCCGCAGGTGAAGTTCGAGTCGGTCACGGGCTTCAAGCGCACCGACAACGTGGCCACCTCGAATGCGCGCTACTACGAGGGCCGCTATCTGTCGGGCATTGCCGCCGGCCGTGCCAGCAAGACGGGCGTGGCCGGCTTCGTGGTCGGCTTTCCGATTCCCGAGGTGCTGCAAGGCATCAACGCCTTCACGCTGGGCATGCGTTCTGTCAATCCCAAGGCCACGGTCAAGGTGGTCTGGCTGGATACCTGGTTCGACCCGCCGCGCGAGCGCGATGCGGCCATGGCGCTGTTCAACGGCGGCGTGGACGTGGTGTCCTTCCAGGTCGCATCCACGGCCGTGATGCAGGCCGCCCAGGAGCGCGGCCGCATGGCGATTGCCTACCACTCCGACATGCGCAAGGACGGGCCCGACGCCCAGTTGCTGGCCGTCACCCACCAGTGGGGCGACTACTACACGGCGCGCGCCCGCGCCGTGCTGGACGGCAGCTGGAAGAGCCAGGACACCTGGGGCGGCGTGCGCGAGGGCATGATCCGCGTGGAGGGCTTCGGCCCCAAGCTGCCGCCCGCCGTGCGCGAGGAAGTGCTGCAGCGCCAAAAGGACATGGCCCAGGGCCGCCTGCAGCCCTTCAAGGCCGGCGACCAGCCGGTGCGCGACAACCAGGGCCAGGTGCGCATTCCTGCCGGCAAGCAGCTGGACGATGCACAGATCCTGCAGATGAACTGGCTGGTGGAAGGCGTGCAGGCCACCCTGCCCAAGTGATGCCGCCTGCGGGGCGTCCGATCCTGGCGTAAACCCTAGGATGGCGCCTGCCAATGGCGCCTATAGCGCTGCGGATATGGCATCTGCCTGTCCGCCCGCTAAGCTTGGCGGCATGCAAATCTACCGTTCCTCATTGCTGCGTTTTGCCGACGATGGCCAGGCGCTCTACGACGAAGACGGCCTGCTGGCCGTCGCCCCGGATGACAGGGGGCAGCAGCGCGTCGTCGCCGCCGGCAGCTGGCAAGCGCTGCAGGCGCAGTTCACCGGACAGCCGGGCGCCGAAGTCACCCATCTGCCGGGTCGCATCCTGGCGCCGGGCTTCATCGACCTGCACATCCACTATCCGCAGACCGATGTGATCGGCGCGCCCGCCGCCGGCCTGCTGCCCTGGCTGGAGAAATACACCTTTCCGCACGAGTCGGCCTTTTGCGAACGCGCCCATGCCGACAGCGTGGCCGAGTTCTTCCTGGACGAGCTGCAGCGCAACGGCGTGACCACGGCGCTGGCCTTTGCCACCTCGCACCCGGGTTCGGTCGATGCGTTCATGGGCGCGTCGCAGGCGCGCGGCATGCGCATGATCACGGGCAAGGTGCTGCAGGACCGCCACAGCCCCGACGGCGTGCGCGACCAGACCGAGCAAAGCCTGATCGACACCGAAAACCTGATCCAGCGCTGGCATGGCGTGGACCGCCTGGGCTACGCCATCACGCCGCGCTTTGCGCCCACCAGCACGCACGAGCAGCTGCGCGGCGCGGGCGAGCTGGCCGCACGGTACGCCGATGTCTGGATCCAGTCGCACGTGGCCGAGAACCTGGACGAAGTGCGCTGGGTGGCCGAGCTCTTTCCGAAGGCCCGCAGCTATCTGTCGGTCTACGACGACTTCGGCCTGATGCGCGAGCGCGCCGTCTACGCGCACTGCATCCACCTGGACGACGAGGACCGCGCACTGATGCGTGAACGCAGCACCGCTGCGGCCGTCAGCCCCACCAGCAACCTGTTCCTGGGCAGCGGCTTCTTCGACTTTGCGCGGGCCGATGCCGCGCAGTTCCTCTACGGCCTGGCCAGCGACGTGGGCGGCGGCATGAGCTTCAGCCCTTTCCGCACCATGCAGGCCGCCTATGTGGCGGGCCGCGAGGGCCAGACCAAGCAGGGCCTGAGCCTGTCTCCGGGCAACCTGTGGTGGCAGCACACGGCGGGCGCGGCGCGCGCCCTGGGCCTGGCGGGCCAGGTGGGCAACCTGCAGCCGGGCTGCGAGGCCGACTTCGTGGTCATCAACCCGGCCTGCACGCCGCTGCTCGAGCGCAAGACCCGCCAGGCCGAGAGCCTGGACGAGCTGCTGTTCGCCATGATCATCCTGGGCGATGACCGCCTGATCGAGCGCACCGTCGTTTCTCAAGCAAAATAGCGCCTTTGCGCCAGTGCCCGGCCGGGTGCTGGCGCCTGACAAGTGCAGCTAGGGAACGAGGAATTGCCATGAGCATCAAGAGCGACAAGTGGATCCGTCGCATGGCCGAGGATCACGGCATGATCGAGCCTTTCGAGCCGGCCCAGGTTCGCAACGTCGATGGCCGCAAGATCATCAGCTACGGCACCAGCAGCTATGGCTACGACATCCGCTGCGCACCCGAATTCAAGGTGTTCACCAACATCCACAGCACCGTGGTGGACCCCAAGAACTTCGATGAAAAGAGCTTCGTCGATTTCGAGGGTGACAGCTGCATCATCCCGCCCAACAGCTTCGCGCTGGCGCGCACAGTCGAGTACTTCCGCATCCCGCGCAACGTGCTGACCATCTGCCTGGGCAAGAGCACCTACGCGCGCTGCGGCATCATCGTCAACGTCACCCCCTTCGAGCCCGAATGGGAAGGCTATGTGACGCTGGAGTTCTCCAACACCACGCCGCTGCCCGCCCGCATCTACGCCGGCGAAGGCTGCGCCCAGGTGCTGTTCTTCGAGAGCGATCCCGACGATGTCTGCGAGGTCAGCTACCGCGACCGTGGCGGCAAGTACCAGGGCCAGGTGGGCGTGACGCTTCCCAAGGCCTGACGGCTTTGGCCCGGAAGACAAGGCCCGCAGCGAAAGCTGCGGGCCTTTTTCATCGCCGGGCCGCCCCAAGATGAAAAGCAGCCCCCTGGGGGGCAGCGGACCTTGCGCAGCAAGGGTAGCGTGGGGGCCATTTTTCATCGCCGGGCCGCCCCAAGATGAAAAGCAACCCCCTCGGGGAGGCAGCGGACCTTGCGCAGCAAGGGTAGCGTGGGGGCCATTTTTCATCGCCGGGCCGCCCCAAGATGAAAAGCAGCCCCCTCGGGGGGCAGCGGACCTTGCGCAGCAAGGGGAGCGTGGGGGCCATTTTCATTCCACCAGCGCCAGGGCGGCGTCGATGCGCGAATGTGCGCCGCAGCTCTCGCGCCGTGCGGCGGCGGCCGTGGCCATGAGCCAGCAGACATCGAGCTGGTTGCGCAGCGCATGGCCTGCGGCAGGTGCCAGCCTTTCACGCCATGCCGCAATGCGCTGCACGGCCTGCGCCAGGCCCTGGTCGCTGCGCTGTATGCCCACGCAGTCCTGCATGAGCTGGCGCAACTCCTGCGCGACGGCTGCCGTGTCCTGCTCCTGTGCGCCGGCCTGCAGGGTTTCGGTCGGCCGGGCCGGCGCAGGGGCGGCAGCCGGCTGCTGCGCGATGGCCCGGGCGGCAGCCCGCCCCATCACCACGCATTCGAGCAGCGAATTGCTGGCCAGCCGGTTGGCGCCGTGCAGGCCGGTGCGCGCCACCTCGCCAATGGCGCGCAGGCCATCGACATCCGTGCGCCCGTCGATATCGGCCAGCACGCCGCCGCAGGCGTAGTGGGCGCAGGGGGCCACGGGAATCGGCTGCGTGGCAATGTCGATGCCATGGCTGGCGCACAGGGCCATCACGCCCGGGAAATGCGACTGCAGCCAGGCACGTGGCCGGTGGGTGATGTCCAGGTGCACGAAGGCCAGGCCATGGCGGTCCATCTCGTGCCGGATGGCCCTGGCCACGATGTCGCGCGGCGCCAGTTCAGCCCGCTCGTCATGGGCAGGCATGAAGCGCGTGCCGTCCGGCAGGCGCAGCAGGGCGCCTTCGCCGCGCAATGCCTCGGAGACCAGGCCGGCCGCACGGCCGCCCACCTGCAGGGCCGTGGGATGGAACTGCATGAACTCCAGGTCGCCCACACGGCAGCCCGCGCGCCAGGCCATGGCCACGCCGTCGCCCGTGGCGGTGGCCGGGTTGGTGGTGGCGGGATAGACCTGCCCCAGCCCGCCCGTGGCCAGCACGGTATGCGCGGCATGCCAGCGCTGCTGGTGGCCATCGGGCAGGCGCACCAGCGCGCCTGTGCAGTGCGCAGGCTGTCCTTCGGTCAGCAGGTCCAGCGCGCTGGTGTGCTCATGCAAATCGATGTTCGCGCGCTCCCGGCAGGCGTGCAGCAGGGCGGCGTGCACGGCCTGTCCGGTGCAGTCGGCGGCATGCACGATGCGGCTGCGGCCGTGGCCGCCCTCGCGCGTGAGGTGCAGGCCACCGCTGTCGTCACGCGTGAAAGGCACGCCGTGGGCCACCAGCCAATTGATGGCGGCAGGCGCCTGCTCAAGGATGGCGCGCACGGCCTGTGCATCGCACTGGCCTGCGCCCGCGACCAGGGTGTCTGCCACGTGTTCGTCGATGCTGTCCTGTGCATCCAGCACGGCGGCAATGCCGCCCTGGGCCCAGGCGCTGGCGCATTCCTCGGCCGCGCCCTTGCTGAGCAGGGCCACGCGCAGATGCGGCGGCAGCGACAGGGCGGCGGCCATGCCGGCCAGGCCGGCGCCGATGATGAGTACGTCTGTGCAAGGCTGTGTCATGGCGCTGTCCTCAGGCGGGACCGAAATGCTGGAAGAGCGCTGCATCGCGCGCAAGGTCGCCGCTGGCGCGCACGGGCTGGCGGTGGCCGGCCGCGAAAGCCAGCATGCGTTCGATGGGGCGGCGCGCGGCCTGGGCAATGGCGGGGTCCACCTCGATGGCGCACAGGCCCTGCTCCAGGGCCAGTTCCACGCCGTGCAGGCTGTTCATCGCCATCCAGGGGCACATGGCGCAGCTCTTGCAGGTGGCGCCCTGGCCGGCCGTGGGCGCGGGCAGGAAGGTCTTGCCCGGGTAGCGCATGCGCATGTCGTGCAGGATGCCCTGGTCGGTGGCGACGATGAAGGTGTCGGTAGGCAGCCGGCCTGCCGCGTTGATGAGCTGGGTGGTGGAGCCCACCACATCGGCCTGGGCGGCCACGGCGGCCGGCGACTCGGGGTGCACGAGGATGGCGGCCTGCGGGTGCTCCAGCGCCATGGCGGCCAGTTCGTCGGCCTTGAACTCGTCATGGACCAGGCAGGAGCCATGCCACAGCAGCATGTCCGCGCCGGTCTGGCGCTGGATGTGGGCGCCCAGGTGGCGGTCGGGCGCCCAGAGGATCTTCTCGCCGCAGGCGTGCAGGTGGGCCACGATGTCCTGTCCCACCGACGATGTGACCACCCAGTCGGCGCGCGCCTTCACCGCCGCGCTGGTATTGGCGTAGACCACGACCGTGCGGTCGGGATGGGCGTCGCAAAAGGCGCTGAACTCGTCTGCCGGGCAGCCCAGGTCCAGCGAGCAGCTGGCGTCGTCGTCGGGCATGAGCACCCGCTTTTCCGGGCTGAGGATCTTGGCGGTCTCTCCCATGAAGCGCACGCCGGCCACGACCAGGGTGCTGGCCTGGTGCTGGGCGCCGAAGCGCGCCATCTCCAGCGAATCGCCCACGCAGCCGCCGGTCTCGCGCGCCAGGTCCTGCAGTTCGCCGTCCACGTAGTAATGGGCCACGAGCACGGCATCGCGCTCGTGCAGCAGGGCGCGTATGCGCTCGGCGGTCCGAAGGCGCTGGGCGCGGTCAAGTTCGGGAGGAATGCGGGCCCAGGCCTCGCCGATGCCGCACTGGCCGGCGAGGGAGAAATGGGGCTTGTCGTACTGCACGGATTTGAGCTGCATGGTGGCCGTCCGGGACTGTGGAAAGGGCTGGTGATGGCTGCGAATAATATGCTCAATTTGAGTATTAGTGTGGTGTTTTTTGCCGCACAGGTGTTTTGCGGCAGTCAGGAAATCGAGGGCGGGAAAAGCGGCGCGGGGCCGCCTCAGCGCTGCAGCTGCACGTTGTTGCGGCCCGCGCCCTTGGCCTCGTACAGCGCTTCGTCGCCACGGCGCAGCATGGCGGTGGCAGTGTCCGTGGTGCCGCGCAGCGTGGCCACGCCCACGCTGGCGGTGACGGGCTCGCCGTGGGCCATGGGCGTGGAGGCCAGCAGTTCGCGCAGTTGCTCGGCAATGACCACGGCGGCATCGGCCGTGGTGTCGGGCAGCAGCGCCAGGAATTCCTCGCCCCCCATGCGGGCCAGCACGTCGGACTCGCGCAGCCGCATGCGGAAGGCGCGCGCCAGGGTGCGCAGCACGGCGTCGCCCATGTCGTGGCCGTGCTGGTCGTTGATGCGCTTGAAGTAGTCCACGTCGATGACGAGCACGCTCAAGGGGCGGCCGCTGCGGCGCGCCAGCGCCATGGCGAAGTCCAGCTGGAAATCGAAGCCCCGGCGGTTGAGCAGGCCCGTGAGCGGATCGCTGCGCGCCTGGTGCTCCAGTTCGGCATTGGCCTGCTGCAGCTGCAGCGTGCGCTCGCGCACCTGGCGCTCCATGGCCTCATTGGCCGAGCGCAACTGGGCAATGCTGCCGCGCAGCGCCTGCGAAAGGCGGTGCACTTCGCGGCTGCTGTGCAGCTGCGGGATGTCGGAGGCCGCACCGCTGCCGTCGATGCCATTGGCGGCACGGGCCAGGCGCTTGAGATCCTGGCTCAGCCTGCGCGCCACCAGCCAGGCGATGACGGCGGCCACCAGCGCGGCTGCCAGGCCGCCGGCCAGCACCTGGTGCATGGCCTGGCGCGCGGGCGCATAGGCGCTGTCATGCGGCTGCCGGGCCACGATGTGCCAGCCCATGGCGGTTGCCCGGTTGTGGGCCTGCAGCGGCACGGTGGCTGTCAGAAAGCTCTGCGGGCTGTCCTGCCAGCGCGCCACCTGTACGGGCTGCAGCGTGGCATCGGCCGTGTCGGCTGACACGGTATGGGCCACCGGCAGGCGCTGGTCCAGGGCCAGCAACGGCTCCAGGCTGTCGCCCGGCGCGTGGATGAGCCGTCCACGCCGGTCGAAGATGAACAGGCCGATCTGCCGGTCGGCGCTGTCGGCCTGCTGCAGGGTCTGCATGGTTTCGCGCACCCATTCCCAGCTGCTGTGCATGCACAGCACGCCCTGGGTGAGATCGCCCACGCGAATGGGCGCCGCGAAGTCCATGAACCGGCGCGGCGCGCCGTCGGCCGCAGGCGGCAGCAAGGCGGACATCACAGGCGAGGAGGCGCGCACATCGCCCACATGGACGCGCTGCAGGCCCGGCTCGAACCAGGGCCGGTCGCTGACATCGAGGCCCACCAGCACCTGGTCGGTCGCGCTGCGCACCGTGCCCTCGGCGTCGGCCACGCCGATCCAGAGGCTGGTGGGCGTCAGTGAACGGGCGCGGTTGAGCAGTGCGCCCACGCCCGGGGCCTCCAGCCCCTGGATCCAGAGCTCCGGCGAGGCGGCCAGCACTTCCACGGTATGGGCGCGGCTGAACAGGCCATCGGACAGCTGCCGGGCGGCGTTGGAGGCCATGGCATGCAGCGAGGCGCTGACCTCGCGCTCCATGCGCCAGCGCAGCAGCTCGCCGAATGCCAGCGACATCAGCACCGTCACGCCCACCAGCAGCGAGCCGAAGACCAGGGCCAGTTGCGTGCGAAGGCCCAGGCGCTGCCAGCGACTGGGCGCGGTGCTGGAAGCCGGGGCGGGGGAATCCGGGGGGAAAAGCTCGTTCAACGCAGAAATCCGCTTTCAACTGTTCTGGAGTGCGGTCCGGCGCATGGCCAGGCGGGTGGCTGCAAGATCCCAGCCACCCCAGCCGCAGCATTTGAACAGCACGGGCGAATCCGAGCGCGGCCATTGCTCGCGCACCACCTGCTCCAGCGTGGGCAGGGCGGCGACATCGATGCCGGCCTGCAGCAGGTCACCGGCCTCATGCAGCGCATCCCCGGTATCGACCACCACGCGGCCCGACTGCAGCAAGCCCTGGCACAGGCCGGGTGCCAGCTCCACCATCTGCGGCGTGAAGGCGCCCACGGCCGAGATGAAGGCATCGCTGCGCGGCGCCTCGCGCAGCACCACGGCCCGGGCGGGCGTGCAGGTCACGATCAGCGGGCAGTGGCGCGCCGCCGCCTCCACATCCTCCACGGCGGTGGCCTGCAGTCCCATGGCCCGGGCCTGGTCGACCAGCGCCTGGGCGCTCTGCGCGCTGCGCGATGCCACCTGAACCTCGCGCACGTCCAGGCCTGCGGCAAAGGCCTGCAAATGGGCCAGGCCCTGCACGCCGGCGCCCACGATCAGCAACGGACCCTGCGGATTCGGCGCCAGCCTTTGCGCGGCCAGCAGCGATACGGCGGCCGTGCGCCGCGCCGTGACCGTGGGGCCGTCCAGGATCAGGCGGCGCTCGCCCGTGGCCACGTCGAAGACCACCACATCCCCCTGGATGGTGGCGCGCGGCGTGCCGGCGTTGCCGGGCGTGAAGCTGATCAGCTTGGTCATGGCCACCTGGCCGTCGGTGGCGGGCATGCAAAACAGGCTGCCACCGGCCGGCAGGGGCATCACGATGCGCGCCGGCACCTGCGCTGCCTGGGGCTGCAGCAGCAGGGCGGCGATCTCTTCGGCCAGTTCGTTCCAGGGCAACAGCCCGGCCGTGGCCTGGGCGTCAAGGGCGGTGGAGGAGGGCATGCTGGAATGGCTCATGGCCGCGACTGTACACAGTAGGCTTGGATCGACCAATTCGCGATGTGTCCAGTGCTGCGCACAGGCCCGTGAGGGCCTGCGCAGGCACTACGATGTCGCCTATGTCACAAAAGCCTTCTTATCCGCGCGAAGAGCCCCGCTGGGACGGTTCGGCGCGGCCCGAAGCTCCGCGCAAGGAATCGGCCCCGCGCTATGAGCAGCAGCGGCGCGGACCCGCGCCCGAGCCGTGGCAGCGCGAGCAGCCGCCCAGCGAGCAGGCTCCCGCGCCCCGCCGGCCCGGCGAGCCCGCACGCGAGCGGCGCAGGCGCGGCGGATGGGGGCTGGGCCTGGCGGTCGTCATCGGCCTGGGCATCGTCGCCGCGCTGCTGGCCGCCATGGTGCTGGTGGCCCGCGAGCAGGTCCTGCGCAGCCAGGCGCCACCCGCCACCGCCCCCATGGCGGTGCAGCCCGTGCGCTGATACACGCCGTATCATTGCCACAGCTGCGGTCGCTGCAGTCCTGCAGGTTCCGACGTAATATCGCCGCCCGATGCTGCAGGCTGCAGCACAGATCCAGGAGTGAACACCATGAGATGGGATGGCAACCGCGAGTCGGACAATGTGGAAGACCGCCGTGACGAGGGTGGCGGTGGCGGCGGCCCCGTCTTCGGCGGACGCAGCATAGGCATTGGCACCATCGTCATCGCCCTGGTCGGCGGCTGGGTGCTGGGCATCAACCCGCTGACCATCCTGGGTGCGCTCAGCGGCGGCTCGCCGGTGCAGGTGCAGCAGCCTCAGGGCCCGGCCCACAAGCCGCCGGCCGATGACAAGCTCGCCCGCTTTGTTTCCACCGTGCTGGCCGATACCGAAGATGTCTGGCGCGATGTGTTCCGCCAAGGTGGCGCCCAATATACCGATCCCAAGCTCGTGCTGTTCCGTGGCGCAACGCCCACGGCCTGCGGCACGGGGCAGTCGGCCATGGGGCCCTTCTACTGCCCTGCCGACCAGAAGGTGTATATCGACCTGGGCTTCTACGAAACGCTCAAGAACCAGCTGGGCGCGCCCGGCGATTTCGCCCAGGCCTATGTGATTGCCCACGAGGTGGGCCACCACGTGCAGAACCTGCTGGGCATCAGCGCCCAGGTGGACCGCGCCCGTGGCCGCGTCAGCAAGGTCGAATACAACCATCTGTCGGTCAAGCTGGAGCTGCAGGCCGATTGCCTGGCCGGCGTCTGGGCGAACCGCGCGCAAAGCGCCCGCCAGATCCTGGAGCAGGGCGATGTGGAGTCGGCCATGAATGCGGCATCCAAGATCGGCGACGACGCCCTGCAGCGCGCAGGCGGCGGCGCCGTGGTGCCGGACAGCTTCACGCACGGCACCAGCGCCCAGCGCCAGCGCTGGTTCAGCACCGGCCTGCGTACCGGCAGCGTCAAGTCCTGCGACACTTTTTCGGCCGCTTCTCTCTGAGAAGTACCCCCTACACTCGCCTTGCTGTTCAAGGTTCGCCGGCCCCTGCGAGGGGCCGCTTTTTCATCTGGAGGCTGCCCGGCGACGACAAAATGCCCGCATTGCGGGCCCTCATACCGGGTTTTTGCGGGTTGCGCTCACACAACGCCATGCTTGTCCAGGTGCCAATTGGCGTTATTGCAACGCACAAATCGCGCTAGGTGCGACAATAGCGCTCTCAATGACAAGCTCTTTCTCCAATCTCCAGCTGGCTGAGTCCCTGGCGCGCGCAGTGGCCGACATGGGCTACGAGTCCATGACGCCCATCCAGGCACAGGCCATTCCGGTCGTTCTGACCGGCAAGGATGTCATGGGCGCCGCCCAGACCGGCACAGGCAAGACGGCGGCGTTCTCGCTGCCGTTGCTGCAGCGGCTGATGCGCCACGAAAATACCTCCGCTTCGCCTGCACGCCACCCCGTGCGGGCGTTGGTGCTTTTGCCCACACGCGAACTGGCGGACCAGGTGGCCCAGCAGATCGCCCAGTATGCGAAGTACACCAAGCTGCGCAGCACCGTGGTGTTCGGCGGCATGGACATGAAGCCGCAGACGCTGGAGCTCAAGAAGGGCGTCGAGGTGCTGGTGGCCACGCCGGGCCGTCTGCTTGACCACATCGAAGCCAAGAACGCCGTGCTCAACCAGGTCGAGTACGTGGTGCTTGACGAGGCAGACCGCATGCTGGACATCGGCTTTTTGCCCGATCTGCAGCGCATCCTGTCCCACCTGCCCAAGACACGCACCACCTTGCTGTTCAGCGCCACCTTCTCGCCCGAGATCAAGCGCCTGGCCAGCAGCTACCTGCAGGACCCCGTCACCATCGAAGTGGCCCGCCCCAACGAGACGGCTTCCACGGTGGAGCAGCGCTTCTACAGCGTCAGCGACGACGACAAGCGCTATGCGCTGCGCTCCCTGCTCAAGCAGCGCGACATCCGCCAGGCCTTCGTCTTCTCCAACAGCAAGCTGGGCTGTGCGCGCCTGACGCGCGCTCTGGAGCGTGATGGCCTGCGCGCAACGGCGCTGCACGGCGACAAGAGCCAGGACGAGCGACTGAAGGCGCTTGAAGCCTTCAAGCGCGGCGAGGTGGATCTGCTGGTGTGTACCGATGTCGCGGCCCGTGGCCTGGACATCAAGGACGTGCCGGCCGTCTTCAACTACGACGTGCCCTTCAACGCCGAAGACTATGTGCACCGCATCGGCCGCACGGGCCGCGCAGGCGCCTCCGGCATTGCCGTGACCCTGGTGACCAACCACGATGCGCGCCTGGTGGGCGAGATCGAGAAGCTCATCAAGAAGAAGATCAACGTCGAGGCCTGCCCCATGGAAGATTTCCGTGGCAGCGCACCGCGTGGTCACCGTTTTGACGAGCTGCCGCGCCAAAGCAGCGGCGGCTACGGTCGTGAACGGGATCGCGGCGCCGAGCGTGGCGATCGCGGCGGTGATGCGTCGCGGGGCAGTTCCGGTTTTGGCCATCGCGGCTCGCGCATGGCCCAGCGCCCGGCGCATTCGGACCCGTTCTTCGACAAGCCCTACGAGGCAACCGCCAGCGTCGATGCGAGCTGGGACAGCCAGGGTGCTGCCGCGCCCAAGGCGGGCAGCGGCATCAAGCCCAAGCGCAAGCTGGCCGCGCTGTTCAAGGCGCCTGTTGCGCCTGTCGCGCCGGTCCCGCCTGTGGCACCCGTCGCCACTTCCGAGGTCTGAGCGCCGCGCAAGCCGCCTGCCTCACGAAAAACGCCTGCCTTGCAGGCGTTTTTTCATGGGCGCTCGCTCATCGGCGTCGTCCAGGTCAGCCCGGGGCCTGCGCCTGCGGGCAGTCCACCTGGATCAGTTCCCGGTCCGCCAGGTGATCGCCGAAACGCATCATGCTCAGGCAGCCACCCCAGACGCAGCCGGTGTCCAGCGCCACCAGGTCGGGCCGGCTGATGTGGCCCAGCGTGGACCAGTGGCCAAACGCAATCGTTGCGCTCGCCGTGGCGCGGCCCGGCACGTCGAACCAGGGCATGAGGCCGGGCGCCGCCTGCTCGGCCGACTCGGTGCTGTCGAAATCCATGACACCCTGTGCGGTGCAAAAGCGCAGCCGGGTCAAGGCGTTGACGATGACCCGCAGGCGCTCCCAGCCCTGCAGGTCGGGTGACCAGCGATCGGGCTGGTTGCCGTACATGGCCTGCAAGAAATCGGGCAACTGCTTGCTGCGCAGTACCGAATGCACCTCGCCCGCCAGCGCCATCACGTCCTGGCTGCTCCACTGCGGCAGCACGCCGGCATGGACCATCAGCAGTTCCTCGCCATGCGCCATGCGGTGGCTGCGCGCCAGCGGCTGGTGGCGCAGCCAGTCCAGCAGCTGATCGCGGTCGGGCGCATCCAGCACCCGGGCCAGCGTGTCGCGCCGGCTGCTGCGTCGCACGCCCTGGGCAGCGGCCAGCAGGTGCAGGTCATGGTTGCCCAGCAGGGCGCGCATAGAGTCGCCGGCGGCCATGCAGGTGCGCAGCACCTTGTCCGATTCCGGACCGCGGTTCACAAGGTCGCCCAGGATGTACAAGGTATCGCGGCTGGCGGAGAAGTCCACGCGGTGCAGCAGGCGCTCAAAGGCGTCGTGGCATCCCTGGATATCGCCGATACAGTAAAGTGCCATGGTCTTCTTTCTGATATACGAACCATGGATTTTCTGCTGATCGCGTTGCTTACGCTGCTCAATGGGGTGTTTGCAATGTCCGAATTGGCACTGGCCTCCAGCCGCAAGGCTCGGTTGGTGGCACTGGCTGAAACAGGCGACAAGGGTGCGGTGGCAGCACTGGCCTTGCTCGAAAACCCCACGCAATTTCTTTCGTCGGTGCAGGTGGGCATCACCTCCATCGGCCTGCTCAACGGCATTTTGGGCGAGGCGGCCTTCAGTGACGGGCTGGCCGCATGGCTGCTGGGCCTGGGAATTCCGGAACGCGCGGCCAGCATTTCTGCCACGGCGCTCGTCGTGACCGTGATCACCTTCGTCACCATCGTCTTCGGCGAGCTGGTGCCAAAGCGCATAGGCCAGCTTTATCCCGAAACCGTGGCCACGGTGGTTTCCCGGCCCATGACCTGGGTGGCATCCGCCGCAAAGCCCTTTGTGCGGCTGCTGGCCTTTTCCACGCGCGCCATGCTGACTCTGCTGCGCATCAATGAATCCGCAGCGCGCGCCGTGACCGAAGAGGAAATCGTGGCAAGCCTGGCCGAAGGGCGGGATGCCGGGGTGATCGAGGCCAACGAGCACCAGATGGTGCAAAACGTCTTTCACCTCGATGACCGCTCACTGACGTCGATCATGGTCCCGCGCGGCGATGTGCAATGGCTGGATGCCGACATGACCGTCACCGAGGCATTGCAGGCCTCGGCCGACGACCACTCGAAGGGCGGGCATTCCTGGTACCCGGTGTGCCGCAATTCGCTGGATGACGTGGTCGGCATCATCAGCGTGGCGCGCCTGCTGGCATTGGGCTCGGATGCCGCCGGCACCACGCTGTACGAACATGTGCTGCCGGCTTCTTTCCTGCCCGAGACGCTCAGCGCCATGGAGCTGCTGGAGCAATTGCGTGCCCGGTCCGGGCGCATGGTGTTTGTGGTGGATGAATATGGCGTGGTGCAGGGCATCATGACGCCCCGGGATTTGCTCGAGGCGATTACCGGCGAGTTACAGCCTGTGACCGAGGCAGAAGCCTGGGCCATGCAGCGCGAGGATGGCTCCTGGCTATTGGACGGCCTGATGCCCATATCGGAGCTGAAGGCGCGCCTCGATATTCGTGATCTTCCCGATGAGCACCGCGGCCGATACAACACCGTGGCGGGCCTTCTCATGGCAGAAAGCGGTCATTTGCCCATTCTGGGGGAACGGGTCAGCTGTGCAGGCTGGATCTTCGAGGTCATCGATCTCGATGGCAAACGCATTGACAAGGTGCTGGCCATATCGGATTTATCCGAGAACTACTCTTCGCAATAGGCAGCAGCGATATTGTGGGTTTTGCTTACATGCGTCTTGCGCCATGGGCTGATTATGTTTTTATAATGAAAGCTCTTAAACTACTTTCAAGGCGCATACCATGAGCTCTTACAAGGAACTGCTGAAGCAGCGACAGGAACTGGAGCAACAGATCCAGGAAGCACGCAAGCGCGAGCTTGCCGACGCCGTGGGACAGGTTCGCAACTTGATTGCCGAATATGGTCTGACTGCCGATGACGTGTTTCCTGCAGCTCGTGGTCGTACCGCTGGCACAACCGGCGCCAAAGTGGCTCCCAAGTACCGCGATCCCGCAACCGGCCAAACCTGGACCGGACGCGGCAAGCCGCCAAAGTGGATTCAGAATCAGGACCGTGAGAAGTTTGTCATCTGATTTTCCCGTCGCGCATGAAAGAGCCCGCCCAGTGCGGGCTTTTTTCATTGTCACGGCCATTTGTCAAAAGATTGTCTCAGTTGAGAATCTCTATCATCTGAGGCATAAAGTGTGGATCCGTGTATGGACATTTCCAGAGCGGCGATGCAAAGGCCGATTTTTGGCCGCGCCGCACAGGTGATGGTGGGGCGATGTCCTTTATGGCAGTCTGGTGCGTGGCGAGATGCCCGTTTTTGGGATCTTGATGCGCCTCAATGCCTGGGGGATGCGCGCATGTTTCAGAAGATTCCGAGCATTCTTTGATTTTCTTCAGCGGTGTCCGACTTGAATAATCAGGCCCCGGCCGCCATGGTTGGCGGCAGGGGCACAATACGCACATGAACAAGCAGGTGTTGATTGCCGGCGGCGGCATTGGTGGCCTGGCCGCCGCCATCGGTGCGTCGCGGGCGGGTTGGGAAGTGCGTCTTTTCGAGCAGGCGCCCGCGCTCAGTGAAGTGGGCGCCGGAATCCAGATCGGTCCGAATGTCGTGCGGCGGCTTCAGGCCTGGGGCCTGCAAAAACCGCTGCAGCAGGTGGTGGCATTGCCGGGCAGCCTGCGCGTGCGCAGCGCAGTCACCGGGCAGGAATTGGCGCACATGCCCTTGGGCAGCGAGTCCGTGCAACGCTATGGCGCGGCCTACGCCACCATCCACCGGGCCGATCTGCAGCAATTGCTGCGGGAAGCCGCTCAGACTTATCCGGGCATGCACCTGAACCTGGGCCAGCCCATCGAGAGCTTTTCCGAGACCGACGGCGTGGTCACCGTGCGAACCCGGGCCGGCAAGCTGATAGAAGGCGATGCCCTGGTCGCCGCCGATGGCGTGCGCAGCGTTCTGCGCCAGCAGTTGCTGGGCGACGGCCCGCCGCGTGTCACCGGGCACCTGGCCTACCGCGCCCTGGTGCACCAGGCCCAGCTGCCCAAGCGCCTGCGGGCCACCGATGTCACGGCCTGGCTGGGCTCGCGCATGCATGCCATCCAGTACCCCGTGCGCCGGGGCGAGCTGCAGAACCTGGTGATCATCATCCAGGGCCCGGCGCCCGAGGATCTGGCGAACTGGGACCATGCGGGCAATCTTGACGATCTGGTGCGGGTGCTGCAGGGCAGTTGCCCCCAGCTGCTGGACCTGGTCCAGCATGTGCCTGCAGCCGGTGGCGACTGGCGGCTGTGGCCGGTGGGCGACCGCCCGCCCGTGCAATCGGCCGCGCAGATGGCGCGCGGCGTGGTGGCCTTGCTGGGCGATGCGGCCCATCCCATGCGCCCCTACCTGGCCCAGGGCGCCGGCATGGCGATCGAAGATGCAGCGGAGCTGCAGCGCGCCCTGTCCATGCACGATCTCGACGTCAACATGCGCCTGCGCCGCTACGCGCTCAACCGCTGGCAGCGCAATGCGCGCGTGCAGGCGCGCTCGCAGCGCAATGGCCGCATCTTCCATGCCACGGGTCCCGTGCGCTGGGGGCGTGACCTGTCGCTGCGCCTGCTGGGCTCCCGGCTGATGGATCTGCCCTGGCTGTACCGTGGCGATGGCTCGGCCGCCAACGCCTTGTAGAGACAGAGACTCCGGCCGCTAGGCGGCCGGGGCCTGGCGCAGCAGCGGCGAGGAGGGCAGGAAACGGAACGCGGTCGACGCGCCCACCAGCGTGGCTGCAATCGAGATCATCACGGCCTTGTAGGGCTCCACGCCCCAGGCCTCGGCCCAGGCGGCGACCCAGCCCGTGAACCATTGCACCAGGGCCACGCCCAGGAACATGGCCATGGTGAACAGCGACAGCGCGCGGCCGGTCATCTCTGGGGGGTAGGAAGCGCGCACATCGGCGTACTGCAGCACCGAATAGCCCGACAGCAGGCCCATGGCGAAGATCAGCGCCACATTGGTCCAGCCATGGTGCAAAAAGGCCATGAGCATGAACAGGCTGCCCATGAGCAGCGAGTAATTGGTGAGCCAGCGCCGGCGCCGTCCTGGGCCGGGATCCATGCGCCCGAAAATCGCGGGGCTGAACAGCGAGATCATCGATACGACCAGCGCCACATTGCCGCTTTCCACCAGCGAAAAGCCATAGCGATGGATGAGCAGCGGCCCCAGCCACAGGCCGCGCAGCGCCAGAAACGATGCATAGCAGGCCATGGCCAGCAGGACGATGCCCAGCGTGTGCGGCAGCGTGAACAGCTCGGCCATGCGGCGTGCCGCCACGCCCCAGCTTTCCCGTGCGGCGGTCTGTGCTCCGCTGCGGGCGGGCTCGTGCACGCGCCACCAGATCAGCAGCCACGACAGGGCCGACATCACGGCCAGCAGCGCAAAGCCCGAGCGCCAGCCGAAATGCTGGACCAGCCAGGCCAGTGGCGTGCCTGTGAACAGCAGCCCCAGACCGCCGACACCCATGCCCACGCCCGACAGAAAGGCAAAGCGGTCCATGGGAAAGTGGCGCGAGATGAACATGGTGCAGGCCAGAAAGGCGGGCGAGCAGCCCACGCCGATCAGCAACTGGCCCACCATCAGCCAGCCGTAGTTGGGTGCGGCGGCGGACAGTGCCGACCCCGCAATCGCCAGCGGAAACGACAGCAGCACCGTGCGCCGCAGGCCGTAGAGGTCCATGCCGATGCCCATCAGCAGCTGGGCCACGCCGAAGGACAGGCCGAACAGGCCCGCAAAGGCCCCCAGCGACTGGGCCGTAAGCCCGAAATCCTGCTGAAGACCCGTGGCCATGACCGAGGTGGTGGTGCGAAAGGCCTGGCTCAGCGCAAAGGCCGAGAGCAGGGCCAGCAGCATGGCCCACAGCAGCTGGCTGCGCGGCGGCGGTGCTGCGGTGGAGGTCTGCGAAGCCTCTGTGTGTGTGTTGTTGTGTGGGGGCTGTTGCGGCGCTGCGGACACGGTATTTCTCCTGGCGCCGCAGCTTACCCGTTTGCGCGCCTGCGCGCTGTCGCCACCGCAGCGGTCTGCCGTCGGTGGCGCCCGCCAGTTCTTACAGCTCGGTGCGCAGCGCCCAGATTTCGGGGAACAGCACCACGTCCAGCATCTTGCGCAGGTAGCTGACGCCGCCGGTGCCGCCCGTGCCGCGCTTGAAGCCGATGACGCGCTCCACCGTGGTCAGGTGGCGGAAGCGCCACAGGCGGAAGGCGTCCTCGATGTCGGCCAGCTTTTCGCCGAGCTGGTACAGGTCCCAGTGCTTGTGGGGATCGCGGTAGACGGTGATCCAGGCCTGCTTGACGCCCTCGCTGGCCTCGTAGGGCTGGGTCCAGTCGCGCTCCAGCCGGTCGGCGGGCACGTCAATGCCCTCGCGCGCCAGCAACTGCAGGGACACGTCGTAGAGCGAGGGCGAGCGCCATGCCGCCTCCACCTGGGCCAGCAGGTCGGGCCGGTGGGCATGGGGCTGGAGCATGGCGGCGTTCTTGTTGCCCAGCGAGAACTCGATGCAGCGGTACTGGTAGCTTTGGAAGCCGCTGGAGTTGGCCAGGTAGGGACGCATGGCCGTGTACTCGGGCGGGGTCATGGTGGACAGCACGGTCCAGGCGCTGACCAGTTGCTCCATGATGCGGCTCACGCGGGCCAGCATCTTGAAGGCGTCGGCACGCGTGCCGCCTGCGATGGCGGCCGTGGCGGCTCGGACCTCATGCAGCATCAGCTTCATCCACAGCTCGCTGGTCTGGTGCTGGATGATGAACAGCATCTCGTCATGCGCGGGCGACAGCGGATGCTGTGCCGTGAGGATCTGGTCCAGGTGCAGGTAGTCGCCATAGCTCATGGACTGGCTGAAGTCCAGCTGGGCGCGCTCCTCTTTGACGATGGATTCGGTGCGGCCGGGGCTGTTCATGGGGCAGCCGGAGTGTTCGGTGGTCATGTGGGAGTCTCGCAAGTCTCGACGCGGAAAATGCAGGGCGCAGCGTAACCGAATCCCGCGCTGAAATCCTGCGGGTTGCAAGAAGCGGGATGCGCGGGTGCTCCGGGCTGCGTAGAGTAGGGCATCCGATGACCCAGAAAGACATGCCGTGTCCAACCAAGCCATGAATCAAGCCAGCGATGCCACTGCCAACCCCACGGCCCTGGTGGCCCGATGCTGCCGCTGGCTGGAGACCGAGGAGCCCCCACCCGCCCTGGGCCAGCTGGCCGAACGCTCGGGCCTGAGCCCCTGGCAACTGCACCGATTGTTCAAGCAGGCCACGGGCCTCACGCCCAAGGCCTATGCCAAGGCCCATCGCGCGCATGCCCTGCGCGCGGCGCTGCAGCCGGGCCAGAGCGACTCGGTCACCGATGCGGCCTACTCCAGCGGCTATGCGGCCAGCAGCAGTTTCTACCGCGACGCAGGCGCCATGCTGGGCATGGCACCCGGCGACTACCGGCGCGGCGGCATGCGCCAGACCATCCGCTTTGCCGTGGCCGAATGCACGCTGGGCAGCATCCTCGTGGCCAGCACCGAGCGCGGCGTGTGCTGCGTACTGCTGGGCGACGACGCCGAGGCCCTGGTGCAGGACCTGCAGCAGCGCTTTCCGCTGGCCGAGCTGGTGGGTGGCGATGCGGGCTTCGAGCACACCGTGGCCCAGGTCGTGGCCCTGGTCGAGCAGCCGCGCCGCGGCCTGGCGCTGCCGCTGGATGTGCAGGGCACGGTCTTCCAGCAGCGCGTGTGGCAGGCGCTGTGCGCCATTCCGGCCGGCCAGACCCTGAGCTATTCGGAACTGGCCCTGCGCCTGGGCATGCCCACGGGCGCCCGCGCCGTGGCCAGCGCCGTCGCTGCCAACCCGATTGCCGTGGCCGTGCCCTGCCACCGCGTGGTGCGCAACGACGGCAGCATCTCCGGCTACCGCTGGGGCGTGGAGCGCAAGCGTGCCCTGCTGCTGCGCGAGGCGCGCCAGGCGCAGGAGGCCGCTGGCAAGGACGCCGGGCACGCACCGCTGCGCCAGGCAGGAAGCGCATGAGCGGGCAAGGACAAGGGCAAGGGCGTGGCACCGGCCAGATCCATCAGGCGCAGCAGCAACTGACGCTGCCGGCCGGCTACCGCATGAACGAGTTCTGGGGCTTTCACCGGCGCGATGCCCAGCGCCTGTCCGAATGCGATCTGCAGAACGGCGACACCATCCGCATGCACAAGGGCCTGATGTGGAAGGGCCTTCCCACGCTGCTGACCCTGGAGCTGACGCAGCAGTGCGAAGAGGCGGCCGTGGTGCAGGCTCGATGGCGCCTGCCTGCCGGTGCAGGCGCAGTCACCGGCATGGACGATGTGCTGGCCGCCATGCTGCGGCGCATGTTCGGACTGTCCCAGGATGTGGGCGAATTCGAGCGCCGTTTTGGCCGCCATGCGCGGCTGGGGCCGCTGCTGGCGCGCCAGCGTGGCCTGCATGTGCCGGCGGCCTGCACGCCCTGGGAGGCGCTGAGCTGGGCCGTCACCGGGCAGCAGATCAGCGTGGCGGCAGCCGTGTCGCTGCGCCGCCGCCTGATCGCCGCAGCCGGCCAGCCGGTGGCGCTGCACGATGGCCATGCCGACGCGCCGCAGCAGCTGTGGTGCATGCCGGAGGCCGCCCAGCTGGCGCAGCTCGGTGAGGAGGATTTGCGCGCCGCCGGCTTTTCGCGGAGCAAGACGCACACGCTGCGCCTGCTGGCGCAGGCCGTGCAGTCGGGTGAATTGCCGCTGGACGACTGGGCGGCCCTGCCTGAACTGCCGGTGGCCGAGATCCGCGAGCGGCTGCTGGCCCTCAAGGGCATAGGCCCGTGGACCGTGAACTACATGCTGCTGCGCGGCTATGGCCACCTGGACGGCCCGCTGCACGGCGATGTGGCCGTGCGCCGGGCCCTGGCCCTGCTGCTGAAGACGGGCGCCATGGACGCGGTGCAGACCGAGTTGTGGCTGCGGGACTTCGCACCCTGGCGCGCCCTGGTCGCGGCCCACCTCTGGGCCTCGCTGTCGTCCACGGCGTTCTGAAGGGCTGGCTCCAGGCTTCAGGTCACCGCATTGACGCGGTTGAACTCCGGCTTGCGCCATTCGCCCGATTCCAGCACCTGGCGCAGGTGCTCCACGGCATGCCAGACGTCTTCGAATCCCACGTACAGCGGCGTGAAGCCGAAGCGCAGGATGTCCTTGTGCAGGCCCGTGCTGTCGCCCTTGCGGAAGTCGCCGATCACGCCGCGCGCGATCAGCGCCTGCACGATGGCATAGGCGCCGCTGTCCTTGCCGTCCACGCCCAGTCCCTCCTCGCGCGTGAGGCAGACCTGGGAGCCGCGCCGGCCGTGCTCGCGCGGCGTGGCCAGGCCCAGGCCGTGGCCCTGGCAGCGTTCCTCGACCAGGGCGATGAACAGGTCGGTCAGCGCCAGCGACTTGTTGCGCAGCGCGTCCATGCCGCCGAGCGGCTCCACGGCCGTGAACACGTCCAGGCCGCACTGCAGCACGCTCAGGCTGACCATGGGCTGGGTGCCGCACAGGTAGCGCTGTATGCCCTGGGCCGGGTGGTAGTCCGGCACGAACTTGAAAGGCTCGGCATGGCCGAACCAGCCCGACAGCGGCTGCCAGAAGCGGTTGATCAGGCGCGGGTTGGCCCAGACAAAGGCCGGCGCACCGGGGCCGCCGTTGAGGTACTTGTAGCTGCAACCGATGGCGAAGTCGGCATTTGCGCCCTTGAGATCGACAGGCACGGCACCCGCGCTGTGGCACAGGTCCCAGACGCAGAGAATGCCCTTGCCCTGCGCGGCAGCCGTCACGGCAGCCATGTCGTGCATGGCGCCCGTGCGGTAGTTCACATGGGTGAGCATGCAGATGGCCACCTCGTCGGTCAGCGCGCCGGCAATTTCCTCGGGTTCTAGCAGCACCAGCTCCAGGCCGTATTCCTGGCAGACCGACTGGGCGATATAGAGGTCGGTGGGGAAGTTGCTGCGCTCGCTGATCAGGCGCTTGCGCTGCGGCGCGTCCTCGCGCGCGATGCGGGCCGCCGCTGTCAGCACCTTGTAGAGGTTGATGGAAGCCGTGTCGGTGAACACCAGCTCACCCGCGCCCACGCCCAGCCAGGGGGCGAACTGGTCGCCCAGGCGCTGGGGCAGGCTGATCCATCCGGCATCGTTCCACGAGCGGATCAGGCCCTGCGCCCATTCCTGCTGCACCACCTCGGCCACGCGCGCGGCGGCGGCGCGGGGGCTGGCGCCCAGCGAATTGCCGTCAAGGTAGATCACGCCTTCGGGCAGCGTGAATTGGTCGCGCAAGGCGCGCAGCGGGTCTTGCGCATCGAGGGTGAGGCAGTCTTGCAGGCTCGTCACGGGGTCTCCTTGGGTATCGAAAAGGCGAAAGGCGCGGGCAGGGCCGGCGCCGCAATGCGGGCAGGGATCAGGCCAGGGCGCGCAGCACGGCGCGCACGGGCGAGGCATCGGCCTCGACCAGCTTGAGCGGCAGGGCGATGAGCTCGTAGTCGCCCTCGGCCACCTCGTCCAGCACCAGGTTCTCCAGCACGCGCAGGCCGCGCCGGCGGATCACCTGGTGGCTGTCCAGGCTCTTGCTGCTGGCCGGGTCGATGCTGGCCGTGTCTATGCCGATGAGCTTCACGCCCAGGTCGGCCAGGCGCTCCACCGTGGCCGGTGCATAGGCGGCCAGTTCCTGGTCCCAGGTGGTGGGGGCGCGCTCGTAGGTGCGCACCAGCACGCGTGCCGGAAGATGCTCCACGGCGTGGGCGATGTGCTCCCATTCGACCAGCGGTCCCTTGCCGATGGCGTGGATCACGCGGCAGGGGCCGAGGAAGGCGTCCAGGTCCACGTTGCCGATGGATGCCCCGTCGGCGTCATAGTGCAGCGGTGCATCGGCATGCGCTCCCACATGGGGCGACAGCGTGATGGCGCTGACATTGACCGGGCAGCCCGGCCCGATGGTGGCGCACCACTGCTGGCTGTAGGCCGTGTCGCCGGGAAAGACGGGGCTGGCGGCCTGCACGGCCGGGGAGATGTCCCAGAGTCTGCGGGTCATGGCTTCAGTCCTTTTTGCGCGCTTGTGCGCGGGGCCGGTACCACAGCGCGTACACCAGGGCCAGCAGGCCCAGGAAGGGCAGGCCCGTGAGCAGCGTCATGTGGAAGACCTCGGTGAAAAAGGTGGTGACGATCACGCCCAGCATCAGCGCGGCGCCGGCCAGCGTGAACAGCGGAAAGCCCCACATGCGGAACTGCAGGCGCTGGCCCGGATGCTCGCGCGACCAGCGCGCGCGGAAGAACAGATGGGTCACGAAGATCATGAACCAGGTGAACATGGCGCCGAACATGGACACGGACATCATCCACAGCAGCGAGCCCTCGGGCTTCCACAGGTTCACGGCCACGGCCACGGCAATGCCCAGGCAGGAGATGGCAATCGCCGCCACGGGCACGCCCCGGCTGTTCAACCGCCCGAACACCGAGGGCGCATAGCCGCCGCGCGACAGGCTGAACATCATGCGCGAGGTCACATACAGCTGGCTGTTCATGGCCGACAGCGCGGCCACCAGCACCACGAAGTTGATGATGCTGGCAGCGCCCGGGATGCCGATGATCTCCATTACCTTCACGAAGGGGCTCTTGTCCGTGCCGGCCTGCTGCCAGGGCACGATGGCCAGCATCAGCGCGATCGTGGCCAGGTAGAAGATCACCAGGCGCGCCATGGTGGTGCGAAAGGCCCGGGTGATGGCGCGCTTGGGGTCCTCGGCCTCGCCGGCCGCCACGGCCACGGCCTCCAGGCTCAGGTAGCTGAAGATGGCGATGATCACGGCCACCCAGGTGCCCCACAGGCCCTTGGGGAAGAAGCCGCCATCGGCCGTGTAGTTGAAAAAGCCGATGCCCTGGGGCTGCGAGCCGAACACCACCCAGGCGCCGATCAGGATGAAGGCCACGATGGCGATGATCTTGACCATGGAAAAGCCGTACTCCACCTGGCCGAAGGCCTTGACGCTGCTGGCGTTGACGGCCACCAGCGCGCCCGAGAACACCAGCACCCAGATCCAGCGCGGCACGTCCGGGAACCAGTAGCCCATGTAGATGCCGATGGCCGTCACCTCCATGCCCACGGCCAGCACCACGGCGGCCCAGTAGGCATAGCGGACCATGAAGCCGGCCAGGGGGCTGATGTAGTGCTCGGCATAGGCGCCGAACGAGCCCGAGGTCGGGTGGGCCACCGTCATCTCGGCCAGGCAGCCCATCAGCAGCAGCGAGATCAGCGCGCCGATGGCATAGCTGACCAGCACGCTGGGGCCGGCGAAGCCGATGGCGAAGGCGCTGCCCATGAACAGGCCGGTGCCGATGGCGCCGCCAATGGCGATCATCACCATCTGGGCGGCGGACAGCTGCTGGCGCAGGCCGGTTTCTCGTTGCTGAATGTCTTGGAAGGCGGCCATGGTGCGCGGCAGGTGGGGGCTGAAAGCGGAAGGCGTAAGTATCTGCGCTTTCACCGCCGGCCCCGGGCTGGCCGCTGCAAAACCATGGGAGGGTCCGGCCCAGATGCGGTCGGCTCAGGTGCGGCCGGCTCAGGTGCGGCCGACCCAGGTACCGGCTCAGGCGCCGCGTGCGTAGCAGCCCGGCGTCAGCGCATGGTGGGCCTTGAAGGCGCGCTGCAGGTGCGCCTGGTCGGCAAAGCCCATGGCATAGGCCGCATCGGACAGCGCCGCGCCCGTGGCCAGCAGGCGGCGCGCGCCGTTGATGCGCAGGTTCAGGCGGTAGCTGCCGGGCGTCATGCCCGTGGCGGACTTGAAGCGGCGGATGAAGCGCGTGGCGCTCATGCCGCATTCCTGGGCCAGCGATTGCACGGTCAGGCCCGCATCGGGCCCCGCATGCAGGCGCTGCAGTGCGGGGGCCAGGGCCGCCGCATCGCCGGGCAGGGGCAAGGCTGCGGGCTGGGCACAGCGGTCCAGCAGGTGCTCCAGGCCCAGGGCCAGGCGGTCGGCGGCCGCCGTGCCATCGACGGGGCGGCACAGGCCATCCACCAGGCGGGCAATGTCCGCATCCGTGAGCGTGCGCCGGGGAAAGCGCAGCGCGGCCACGCCCAGCCGCGCGTGCAGCCAGTCGGCATCGACAAACAGCATGCGGTAGGACCACGGCGCGCCTGGGTCGGGATTGCAGGCATGCCAGGCGCCGGGCTCGATCAGCACCACGCCGCCCGCTTCCACAGGCTGCGGTCCGTGGGCATGGTGGAACACGGTGCGGCCCGCGTCCACGATGCCTATCGAATACTCGGCATGCATGTGCAGCCGAAAGCAATGCGGCGAGCGCGCGCTGTCGCGCAGCTCGGCCCAGGGGGCGGCCGGATGGCGGTGGAAGCGGTGGGGAGAGGTTGAAGTCATGGCGGCCAGCCATCATGCCAGCATGGCCGCCACGCTGGCGACCAGCAGCAGGGCCAGCAGGCGGTGGAACAGGCGCTGGCGGCGTTCGGTGCGCAGCCAGCCCGAAAGCAGCTGCCCCAGCAGCGCCCAGCTGCCGACCCCCACCAGGCAGGCCAGCAGCGAGATGGCGCAAAACTGCAGCAGCGCCCACGGCGCATTCGCGTGGGGCAGCACGAACAGGCCCACGCCGGCCAGCGCCACCAGCCAGGCCTTGGGGTTGAGCGTCTGCACGGCCGTGCCCTGCAACAGCGCTTGCAGCAGGGCCTGCAGCGTGCGCTGCGATCCGGCCTGCTGCTGCGCACCGGCCTGGCCCACAGGTGCGTTGGCCAGCCGCCAGGCCAGCCACAGCAGATAGGCAGCGCACAGCCACTGCGCGGCCGCAGACAGCTGCGGCAGCGTCTGCAGCAGCCACTGTGCGCCCTGGCCCATGACCCAGACCACGGCCGCATAGCTGGCGCTGGCGCCCAGCACATAGGCGGCAGAGACCAGGCGCGAGCGCGCTGCGCCGTGGCGCAGGGCCAGCACATTGACGGGGCCGGGCGTGATGGCGCCGACGAGGGTGAAGACGCCCATGGCGAGCAGCGAGGAGGACATGAGATTTCGCGCGGACGCAGGACTGCACAAGGCCCGCAGTCTCGTCCCGCACGCCGCCCCTGTATTGAACGCAATTGCGGGGCGCCGGCATGTCCGTCACATCCTCTAGGGGAGCATGGCGTAGGCCACGATCTCCAGCTTCATCCCCGGCACCACCAGCGCCGAAATCCCCATGCTGGAGCGGTTGGGGTAGGGCGCCTCGAAGAACTCGCGGTACACGGCGTCGATGGCCGGCATGTCGGCCACGTCGGTCATATAGATCAGCACCTGGGTCACATGCGCCAGCGTGCCGCCTGCGGCCTGCAGCGCGTTGCGCAGGTTGGTGAAGGTCAGGCGCGCCTGCTGTTCGATGGGGCCGGTGTCGATGCTGCCGTCGGGCCGCACGGGGCCGTGGGCCGTGAACAGCATCTGGCCGCTGGCCTTGACGGCCCAGGAGAAGGGCTGCTTGAGCGGCGGCAGTCCCACGTCGATGATTTGCTTCATGGATTTCCTTGTGTTTTGACTACATGCGAAGGCATGGTGTTCTTGCGTCGGAAACTTGGCGCGGCCCATCGGCGGACGCCGAGCAAGGGCCGTCCCGCAGCGATGGTGTCGTCCCGCGCCCGCGCAGCGAGAGCGGGGGAAGCGGCAAAGCCGCTCAGGGGTCACAGTTTCGTTCTCACGGACCAGATTTCGGGGAACAGCACCACGTCCAGCATCTTGCGCAAATAGCTGACGCCGCCGGTCCCACCCGTGCCGCGCTTGAAGCCGATGACGCGCTCCACCGTGGTCACATGGCGAAAGCGCCACAGGCGGAAGGCGTCCTCGATGTCGGCCAGCTTTTCGCCCAGTTGGTACAGGTCCCAGTGCGACTGCGGGTCGCGGTAGACCTGGGCCCAGGCGGCCTCGACCTCGGGGCTGGCCGTGTAGGGCTGGGTCCAGTCGCGTTCCAGGTGCCCGGCAGGAATGGCCAGGCCCTGGCGTGCCAGCAGGCGCAGGGCCTCGTCGTACAGGGAAGGTGCGCGCCATGCGGCATCCACCCGGGCCAGCAGGTCGGGCCGGTGGGCATGGGGCTGGAGCATGGCGGCATTCTTGTTGCCCAGCGCGAACTCGATGCAGCGGTACTGGTAGCTCTGGAAGCCGCTGGAGCTGGCGAGATACGGGCGCATGGCCGTGTACTCGGTAGGCGTCATGGTGGCCAGCACGGACCAGGCGCCCACCAGCTGCTCCATGATGCGGCTCACGCGGGCCAGCATCTTGAAGGCATCGGCATGGCGGTCGGCCGCCACGGCGGCCGTGGCCGCGCCCAGCTCGTGCAGCATCAGTTTCATCCACAGCTCGCTGGTCTGGTGCTGGATGATGAACAGCAGCTCGTCATGCGTGGGCGACAGCAGTTGCTGGGCGCCGAGGATGGCGTCCAGCTGCAGGTAGTCGCCATAGCTCATGGACTGGCTGAAATCCAGCTGCGCCCTTTCCTCGGCGACGATGCGCTCGGTCAGGCCTCCATGGACGGGGCAGCCGCTCATTGCGGTGCCTCCAGCACCGTGGCAATGGCGTCTGCCACGTACTGCACGTTGGCGCCGGACAGGCCCGACATGCACATGCGGCCCGAGCGGATCAGGTACACGCCGTGTTCGTCGCGCAGGCGGTGGACCTGGGGCTCGCTGATGCCTGTGTAGCTGAACATGCCGCGCTGGGTCAGCAGGAAGCCGAAGTCGCGCCGCTCGCCAAAGCGTTCATGCAGCGCGCCGTGCAGCTGGGCGCGCATGTCCTTGATGCGGCCGCGCATCTGCGCCAGCTCCTGTGCCCATTGGGCGCTCAGTTCGGGCGACGCCAGCACCTGCTGCACCAGGCGCGCGCCACGGGTGGGGGGCGAGGAATAGTTGCTGCGCACCGTGGCCTTGAGCTGGCCCAGCACATTGCCGGCCGTGGCCGCGTCGCTGCAGACCACGCTGAGGCCGCCCACGCGTTCGCCATACAGCGAGAAGTTCTTGGAAAACGAGTTGGCCACAAAGGCCTGGGCGCCCGCATCGGCCAGCGCGCGCACGGACCAGGCGTCTTCATCGAGCCCATCGCCAAAGCCCTGGTAGGCCATGTCCACGAAGGGGATCAGGCCGCGCTCCACGATCACGGGGATGAGTTGCTGCCACTGCTCGCGCGACAGGTCCACGCCCGTGGGGTTGTGGCAGCTGGCATGCAGCAGCACCACGCTGCCCGAGGGCAGGCTGCGCAGTGTCTGCAGCATGGCGTCGAAGCGCAGGCTGCCCGTGGCCGCGTCGTAGTAGGGGTAGCTGTGGGTGCGCAGGCCCGCGCCCTGGAAGATGGCCAGATGGTTGTCCCAGGTGGGATCGCTGAGCCAGACCTCGGCGTCGGGGAAATAGTGCTTGATGAAGTCCGCGCCCAGCTTGAGCGCGCCCGAGCCGCCCAAGGTCTGCACGGTGGCGATGCGCTGCGCGCGCACGGCCTCGTGCTCAGCGCCGAACACCAGGTTCTGCACCAGCTGGCGGTAGGGGGCTATGCCTTCGATGGGCAGGTAGCCGCTGGGGCTTTGCTCGCGGGCCAGGGCATCGCCAGCCTGGCGCACGGAGTCCAGCACGGGCAGGCGGCCGGCCTCGTCGAAATACAGGCCGATGCTCAGGCTGACCTTGTCGGCGCGCGGGTCCTGCTGAAAGGCTTCCATCAGCGACAGGATGGGATCTCCGGGGTAGGGCGGGACGTGGCTGAACATCGAGGCGCGGGCGGTATCGAGGGGGGCAAGAGTCGTCATGTTTCTAAGGTAGGGAGAAAAACGGAAGGCCGGATGTCACCGGGCCTGGGCCTGGGCCTGGGTTGGGGGATTGGCTTGAGGAGCGGCTGCGGTCTGGCCGGCCGGCTTGCGGTACCAGATGGCGTAGATGGCGCCCAGCAGCAGCAAAAAGGGCAGGCCGGTGAGCACGGTCAGGCGGAACACGTCGGTGAACAGCGTGGACACCAGGGCGGCCAGCATCAGTGCCGCGCCCAGCAGCGTCAGCACCGGAAAGCCCCACATGCGGAAGGCCAGCGGCTTGTTGCCCTGGCGCACCCAGTGGATGCGGAAGAACAGGTGGGTCACGAAAATCATGAACCACGTGAACATGGCGCCGAACATGGCCACGGCCATCATCAGCATGAAGGACTGCTCGGGATTGATGATGTTGAACAGCGTGGCCACGGCAATGCCCAGGCAGGACAGCAGCAGCGCCGGCAGCGGCACGCCGCGCGAGTTCACGCGGCCCAGCACGGCGGGCGCATGGCCGGCGCGCGAGAGGCTGAACATCATGCGGGTGGTGATGTACAGCTGGCTGTTCATGGCCGAGAGGGCAGCCACCAGCACCACGAAATTGACCACGCTGGCCGCGCCGGGCAGGCCGATGATCTCCATCACCTTGACGAATGGGCTGCCGTCCTTGCCGGCGGCCGACCACGGCACGATGGCCAGCATCAGCGCAATCGTGGCCAGATAGAACACCACCAGGCGCACCATGGTGGAGCGGAAGGCGCTGGTGACGGCGCGCTGCGGGTCCTTGGCCTCGCCAGCGGCCACGGCGATCATCTCGATGCTCAGGTAGCTGAAGATGGCGATGATCACGCCCACCCAGGTGCCCCACAGGCCGTTGGGGAAGAAGCCGCCGTTGTTGACGTAGTTGGCAAAGCCCACGCCGGCCGGCCGGGTGCCGAACACCACCCAGGCGCCGACCACGATGAAGGCCACGATGGCGATGATCTTGATCATGGAGAAGCTGTACTCCACGGCGCCGAAGGCCTTGACGCTCATCATGTTCACGCCGATCAGCGCGCCCGAGAAGATCACCACCCAGGCCCAGCGCGGCACCTCGGGGAACCAGTAGCCCATGTACAGGCCCACGGCCGTCACCTCGGTGCCCACGGCCAGCACCACACAGGCCCAGTAGGCATAGCGCACCACGAAGCCGGCCCAGGGGGCGATGTAGTGCTCGGCATAGGCGCCGAACGAGCCCGAGGTCGGATGGGCCACCGTCATCTCGGCCAGGCAGCCCATGAGCAGCAGCGAGATCACCGCGCCGATGGCATAGCTGATCAGCACGCTGGGCCCGGCGAAGCCGATGGCAAAGCCGCTGCCCAGGAACAGGCCGGTGCCGACGGCACCGCCGATGGCGATCATGGTCATCTGTCCGGCGGACAGCTGCTGTTGGAGTCCGGCTTCGCGCTGGACTATGTCTTCGAAGGCTGGCATGGGTTGTTGTCTCCGTTGCTGTGGGGGGCTTCGGAGGCGGATGCTAGTTACGGCCTTCGCAGGGCGTTTAGTAGTTATCCCTAAATGCGCTTGATCTTGGATAAGTTATTCTGTGAAACATGAATTCATAGGTGGTTTATGTCAATCGAGATCGACAGAACGGACCGGCTGCTGATCCGCGCCTTGCAGGACAACGCGCGGCTGACCTCGGGCGAATTGGCGCAACGCGTGCACTTGTCGCAATCGCCGTCGTGGCGGCGCATCAAGCGGCTGGAGGATGAGGGCGTGATCACCGGCTACCACGCCGCGCTGAGCCGGCGCGCCATCGGCTTTGGCGTGCTGGCCTTCGTGATGGTGGGCATAGACCATCAGAACGAGGAGTCATCGCGCCACTTCCAGGAAGCGGTCTGCGCCATTCCCGAGGTCGTGATGTTCCACGGCATCTCGGGGCCGGAAGACTTCCTGCTGGTCGTCGTGGCGCGCGATCTCGATGCCTATTCGGACCTGCTGCTCACCCGCCTGCACCGGCTGCCCGGCGTGCGCCAGGTGCACACGCATTTCTCGCTGCAGGAGTTCAAGGGGCAGTTGGCGGGGCTGCCCGTGGAATAGCGGCTGGTGGTGGCGGCTGTTGGCGCCTGGCTGGTTGCTACAGCAGGCCGCTGTCCAGCGCCTGCATGCCATGGCGCACGCGCACGCGGTTGCAGGCATCGCTGCCGGCCGCAAATTCGCGGCAAGGCGAGGGCCGCCACTCGTAGATGCCGCAATGGGCCTTCTCGCCCACCTTGCCCACCAGCGCTGCGCAGCGCGGGCGCGACCAGTCCGTGCCGCGCATGCGGCAGGTGTAGTCGGTGACTTCCTCGATCAGCCCGGCCGGCACGCGGCCGCCATGCTCCTGCGACTCGTGCACGGAAAAGTCCACGCGAAACGATGCGCAGCAGGCGCCGCAGCTCAGGCAGGGATGGGTCATGGCGTGGGCAAGCAGGTGCAGGTGCGGATCGTGGGAGCGCGATTGTCGCGCGCACGCGTGCGGGGCGCCTGGAACCGGCCAAAAACCATGACGGCCATTTGGCAAGACCCTGCCTCTTACTCCGATACCATGCGCGGGCTTCCCACGGGGATTCGATCAAAATCAAAATGAGAATAAAAATCAGTTGATACAACACGCCATGCATTCGATGAATCCCGGGACGGACGCCACGGCTCCGTCCGCGCTGTCCGCGCCTCCCAGCTCTCCAAGCCCGGCCACCGCTGCGGCCATCACCCTGGATGCGCTGCCGCGCCAGGTTCCGGCGCGCGTGGTCGAACTCCATGCGGCGCGCGACACGGCCGAGCAGGAACTGCTGCTGCGTCTCATGGAAATCGGTTTCCTGCCGGGCGAGCCCGTTCGCATCCTGGCCGCAGGCTTTCCGGGCGACGACCCGCTGGCCGTGCGCGTGGGCCAGGCCACGTTCGCTCTGCGCCGCCATGAGGCGGCCCTGGTGCGCGTGGCACCTGAGGCGGTGGCATGAGCGCGTCGTCCTCTCCCAAACTCATCCAGCCGCTGCAGCCTGCCCAGGGTGGTGGCGGCGGTGGTGATTCCGCACTGCGCCTGGCCTTGCTGGGCAACCCCAACTGCGGCAAGACAGCCTTGTTCAACCTGCTGACTGGCGCACGCCAGAAGGTGGCCAACTACGCGGGCGTGACCGTGGAGCGCAAGGAAGGCTGGCTGAGCACGGCCAGCGGCCGGCGTGTGCGCGTGCTGGACCTGCCGGGTACCTACAGCCTGCACGCCCACAGCGAGGACGAACGCATCACGCGCGACATCGTCTCGGGCCGCCACGCGCGCGAGGCGCCTCCCGAACTGCTGGTCTGCGTCACCGACGCCACCCACCTGCGCCTGAACCTGCGCCTGGTGCTGGAAGCCCAGCGCCTGGCCCTGCCCATGCTGCTGGTGCTCAACATGAGCGACATGGCCAAGCGCCAGGGCATCGATATCGACCGCGAGGCGCTGTCACGCGCCCTGGGCATGCCCGTGCTGTCCACGGTGGGCGTGCGCCAGGACGGCGCGCGCGAACTGCTGCAATGGCTGGACGGCCCCGAAGCCCGCGCCCTGGCAGCGCCGCAGCTGCAGGCCCCGGCCCACCCGGGCGATGCGCGCGAGCAGGTGCTGGCCCTGCACCAGCAGGTGGCCCGCATCATGGCCGACTGCGTCAAGGAACCCGTGGTGGACACCCGGCGCGATGACCGCATCGACGCCGTGGTGCTGCACCCGCTGTGGGGCATGCTGCTGCTGGCGGCCACGCTGTTCCTGATGTTCCAGGCCGTGTTCAGCTGGGCGCAGCCGCTTATGGACGGCATCGAGGGCGGCGTCTCGGCCGTCTCGGCCCTGGTCAACGAGCACATGCCCGAAGGCGCGCTGCGCAGCCTGCTGGCCGATGGCGTGATCGCCGGCACGGGCGCCGTGCTGGTCTTCCTGCCGCAGATCCTGATCCTGTTCCTGTTCATCCTTGCACTCGAGGATTCGGGCTACCTGCCGCGCGCCGCCTTCATGCTGGACCGCATCATGGGCAAGGTCGGCCTGTCGGGCCGCTCCTTCATTCCGCTGCTGTCCAGCTTCGCCTGCGCCGTGCCCGGCATCATGGCCACGCGCTCCATCACCAGCTGGCGCGACCGCCTGGTGACGATCATGATCGCGCCGCTGATGACGTGCTCGGCGCGCCTGCCGGTCTATGCGCTGCTGATCAGCGCCTTCATTCCCGAGCGCACGGTGGGCGGCATCTTCAACCTGCAGGGCCTGGTGCTGTTCGCGCTGTACGTGGCCGGCATCGTCAGCGCCATGGCCGTGGCCGGCGTGGCCAAGTTGGCCGGCCGCAGCGCCGGACCCACGCCGCTGCTGATGGAGCTGCCCTCCTACCGCTGGCCCAGCCCGCGCAGTCTGGCCCTGGGCCTGTACGAGCGCGCCATGATCTTCCTGCGCCGCGTCGGCGGCATCATCCTGACCGTGAGCATCGTGCTGTGGTTCCTGGCCAGCTACCCGGCGCCGCCCGATGGCGTCACCGAAGCGGCCATCCGCTACAGCTTTGCGGGCCGCATCGGCGGCTGGCTGGAGGTGGTGCTGGCGCCGATCGGCTTCAACTGGCAGATCGCCATCGCCCTGGTGCCGGGCATGGCCGCGCGCGAAGTGGCCGTCAGCGCCATGGGCACGGTCTATGCCCTGTCCGCCGCCAGCGACGAGGCCATGGCCGAGCAACTGGGGCCGCTGATCGCCCACACCTGGTCTATGGCCACGGCGCTGTCGCTGCTGGCCTGGTTCGTGTTCGCGCCCCAGTGCATCTCCACGCTGGCCGCCGTGCGGCGCGAGACCAACGGCTGGCGCTATCCGCTGCTGATGACCGGCTATCTGTTCGCGCTGGCCTACCTTGCCAGCTTCATCACCTACCGCGTGGCCATCGCATTGGGCGCGGGCTGAAAGGAACAAGCACCATGTGGCAGAACATCATCGTCGGGCTGATCGTGGCCCTGGCCGGCGTGTCTCTGGTCTGGCGCTATCTGCCCGCGCGCTGGCGCCAGAAGGCCGGGCAGATGCATCCGGCTCTGGCGCCCAAGGATGCGGGCGGCTGTGGCGGCTGCAGTGCCTGCGGCGGGGACAGCTGCGCACCGGACAAGCGGGGACCGTAAGGCCACGGCCCGAACTTCCGCCGGGAAAAAAGAATGCCTGCAGGCGCAAAGCCTGCAGGCATTCTTTTTTGAGCGGACTGCGTTATCAGTTCGGCTGGCGGCCCAGCAGCAGGTACTCCATCAGAGCCTTCTGCACATGCATCCGGTTCTCTGCCTCATCCCAGACCACGGACTGCGGCCCGTCGATGACCTCGGCCTCCACTTCCTCGCCGCGGTGGGCGGGCAGGCAGTGCATGAACAGGGCATCGCCACGTGCGGCGGCCATCATTTCGGCGTCCACGCACCAGTCGGCAAAGGCCTTCTTGCGGGCTTCGTTCTCGGCCTCGTAGCCCATGCTGGTCCACACGTCGGTGGTCACCAGGTCGGCGCCCTTGCAGGCGTCCAGCGGGTCCTTGAAGACCTTGTAGCAGCCCTCGCGCGGGGTCTTGCCGCCAAAGGCCAGCTTCTCGTCCACCTCGTAGCCGCCCGGTGTGCTGACGTGGACGGTGAAGCCCAGCAGGTCGGCCGCCTGCAGCCAGGTATTGGCCATGTTGTTGCCGTCGCCGACCCAGGCGACGGTCTTGCCCTGGATCGAGCCGCGGTGCTCGATGAAGGTGAAGATGTCGGCCAGGATCTGGCAGGGGTGGAACTCGTTGGTCAGGCCGTTGATGACGGGAACGCGCGAGTATTCGGCAAAGCGCACGATCTTGTCCTGGCCATAGGTGCGGATCATCACCAGGTCGGTCATGCGGCTGATGACGCGTGCGCTGTCCTCGATGGGCTCGGCGCGGCCCAGCTGGCTGTCGCCCGTGGTCAGGTGGACCACCGAGCCGCCGAGCTGGTACATGCCCGCCTCGAAGCTCACGCGGGTGCGCGTGCTGGCCTTCTCGAAGATCATGGCCAGCGTGCGGTCGCTGAGCGTGTGGTGCTTTTCGTAGCCCTTGAACTTCTTCTTGATCAGGGCCGCGCGTTCGAGCACATAGGCGTACTCGTCGGCCGTGAAGTCGGAAAACTGCAGATAGTGCTTGATGGCAGTCATAGGCAGGTACTCATTCGGACAGGAATTGCACGATCAGGGGCTTGAGCTTGGCGACCACTTCGTCGGCTTCGGCCTCGGTCATGATCAGCGGCGGCACCAGGCGCACCACGGTGTCGGCGGTCACGCTGAACAGCAGGCCGGCTTCGGCGCCACGGCCCAGCAGGGCGCCGCAGGGCTTGTTCAGCTCGATGCCGATGATCAGGCCCTGGCCGCGCACATCGACCACGCCCTTGACCTCGGCCAGTTCCTTTTGCAGCGAGGCCTTCAGGTGGTCGCCCACCTTGGTGGTGTGGGCCAGCAGGCCGTCCTCTTCCATGATGCGGATGGTTTCGATGCCCGCGCGCATGGCCAGCGGATTGCCGCCGAAGGTGGAGCCATGGTTGCCCGGCTGCAGCACGGTGGCCGCCTTGCCATGGGCCACGACGGCGCCGATGGGCACGCCCGAGCCCAGGCCCTTGGCCAGGGTCATCACGTCGGGGATGATGCCGGCCCACTGGTGGGCGAACCACTTGCCCGTGCGGCCCATGCCGGCCTGGACTTCGTCGAACATCATCAGCCAGCCGTTGGCATCGCACAGTGCGCGCACCTGCTGCATGTACTCGATGCGCATGGGGTGCAGGCCGCCTTCGCCCTGGATGGGCTCCATCATCACGGCCACCACGTCGGGGTTGCCGGCCGTGGCCTTCTGGAGCGCCTCGAAGTCATTGACCGGCACGCGCAGGAAGCCGTCGAGCAGGGGGCCGAAGCCGTCGCGCACCTTGGGGTTGCCCGTGGCCGTCATGGTGGCGATGGAGCGGCCGTGGAAGGCATGCTCGTAGACCACGATCACCGGCTTGGCGATGCCCTTGTCCACGCCGTACTTGCGCGCGATCTTGATGGCGGCCTCGTTGGCCTCCAGGCCCGTGCTGCAGAAGAAGACATTGGTCATCTTCGCGCGCTCGGTCAGCAGCTTGGCCAGCGTTTCCTGGCCGGGCACGTGGTAGTAGTTGGAGGTGTGGATGAGCTTGGCCACCTGGTCCTGCAGCACAGGCACCAGCTTGGGGTGGTTGTGGCCCAGCGTGTTCACTGCAATGCCGCCCAGCGCATCGAGGTACTGCTTGCCGTTGACGTCCCACACGCGGCAGCCCTGGCCTCGCTCCAGAGCGATCGGTACGCGGCCATAGGTGTTCATCACGTGGGGCGAGGCAGCCTCAATGAAAGCGGTCATTGCAAAAATCTCCTGAGCTGGAAAGTAAACGGCATCCGGGCGTTGCCGCCGCAGATGCCTGAAAAACAGCGAAGCCCGATTCTAGGGGCCGCGCGATGGCCTACCGTTGCGGTTTGCGCATCACAGCCATGCAATGAACCTACGCCACACTTGGGTAGTGCGCTGCAACAAGGCCTCAGCTCTTATATAAGAGATAAAATGCCGGCTTGGCCTGCTGGCAGCGATCCTGCCTGTGGGCTCTGACTTTTTTGAAGGACTTGCGCAAACAGGATGTGGCAGGGCGCCGTGCCCCTTGGCAGGTCGCCTGTGTTGTTCCTTGTTGCGCAAGTCGTATTTTGGCGTGCATCCTGATGGTCTCTCCCTCCAGCAAAGAACTGTTCATCCAGGGCATCACCCACGAAGGCAAGACTTTCCGGCCCAGCGACTGGGCTGAGCGGCTGGCAGGCGTCATGAGCCAGTTTCGCCCCGGTGGTGCCCAGCGCGGCAGCCACCTGAGCTACTCGCCCTGGTGTGTTCCCACAACGCTCAATGGCGTCAAGTGCGTGGTCGTGCACCGCGACCTGCGCGACTACGAGCCCATGGCCTGGGATTTCTGCCTGAACTTCGCCAAGGACAACAACCTGCAGGTTGCCGAGGCCTGCCTGATACCGGACGAGCCGGCCCGCTGAGGCCGGCTTCTTTTTTTGCGGGTCGTTCCCGTCCGATGTGAAGCGCGCCTGGGGTGCGTTTTTTTTTGCCTGTGCTCCGGAGGGTGGGGCTTTTTTGGTGGATCCTGCGGATGCAGGGGCATCGTTCAGGCACAAAAAAACCGCCCGAAGGCGGTTTTCTCGTTCGCTGACAGCGCACCCGTTACAAACGGCAGATGGCCGGAGCCATCCGTGCGGTTGCCTAATTGGATTAGGCGGCGGCCAGGGCCTTGACCTTGGCGGACAGGCGGCTCTTGTCGCGAGCGGCCTTGTTCTTGTGGAAGATGCCCTTGTCGGCGATCGTGTCCAGAACGGATTGGGCTGCGGCAAACAGTTCGGTTGCCTTGGCCTTGTCGCCAGTCAGAACGGCCTTTTCGACCTTCTTGACGGCAGTGCGGTACTTGGAACGCAGCGAGGTGTTGGCTGCGTTGAGCTTGGTGTCCTGGCGGACGCGCTTGCGGCCGGAGGCGAGACGGGGGTTCTTCTTTGCGGGCTTAGATGCCATGATATGTATTCCTAGTGTCTGAGGATGTTGTCGGCGAAGCGCGGGATTATAGCACGCAGCCCGGACAGGGCCTTGAGGGCCCAGGCCGCGCGGGCCGGCCTGTTGCAACGGAGTGCAAGAGCGGCCAGGCCCGCCTGGAGCGCCGGCCGGCGGGGCATGCCAGCGCATACACTCCCCACGGTGTCACTGTTCAAAGCCGCCTCCACCGTTTCCCTGCTGACGCTGGCCTCCCGAATCACCGGGCTGGTGCGCGATCTGCTCATGGCCTCCATGTTCGGAGCCAATGCGCTGACCGATGCGTTCAATGTCGCCTTCAGGATTCCCAATCTCTTTCGGCGGCTGTTCGCCGAGGGGGCCTTCAGCCAGGCCTTCGTGCCGGTGCTGGCCGCCAGCAAGGCCAAGGAGGGAGAAGAGGCCACGCGCACGCTGATCTCGCACGTGGCCACGCTGCTGTTCTGGGTGCTGCTGGTGACCTGCGTGCTGGGCGTGGTGGGCGCGCCGCTTCTGGTCTGGCTGCTGGCCAGCGGCCTGCGCCAGTCGCCCGAGGGCTATGACGCCGCCGTGCTGATGACACGCTGGATGTTCCCCTACATCGGCTTCATGTCGCTGGTGGCGCTGTCGGCCGGTGTGCTCAATACCTGGCGGCGCTTTGCCGTCTCGGCCGCCACGCCGGTGCTGCTGAACCTGGCCATGATCGCCGCCGCCTTCTGGGGCGCGCCCTGGCTGCAGGCGCGCGGCATCGAGCCCATCTATGCCATGGCCGGTGGCGTGATGTTGGGCGGCGTGCTGCAGCTGGCAGTGCAGCTGCCTGCGCTGGCGCGCCTGGGCCTGCTGCCGCGCATCGGCTTTTCGCCAGCTGCGCTGCGCCAAGCCTGGGCCGAGGCCGGCGTGCGCCGCATCCTCAAGCTGATGGCGCCGGCCCTGCTGGGCGTGGGCGTGGCCCAGGTCTCGCTGATGATCAACACCCAGATCGCCTCCTATCTGCAACCGGGCAGCGTGACCTGGCTGTTCTATGCCGACCGGCTCATGGAGTTTCCGACGGCGCTGCTGGGCGTGGCGCTGGGCGTGGTGCTCACCCCCCAGCTGGCCGCTGCCAAGGCGGCCGACGACTCGGAGCGCTACTCGGCCATGCTGGACTGGGGGCTGCGCCTGGTGGTGCTGCTGTCCGTGCCGTGCGCCGTGGGCCTGCTCACTTTTGCCGAGCCGCTGGTGGCCACGCTGTTCCACCGCGGTGCGCTGCAGGACAGCGACGTGGGCCAGATCGCCCTGGCGCTGGTCGGCTACGGCGCAGGCCTGGTGGGCCTGGTGGCTATCAAGGTGCTGGCGCCAGGCTACTACGCCAGCCAGGACATCCGCACGCCCGTCAAGATCGCCATCGTGGTGCTGGTCATCACCCAACTGCTCAACCTGGTCCTGGTGCCCTTCATGGCGCATACCGGCCTGGCGCTGTCCATCGGCCTGGCGGCCCTGGTCAATGCGGGCTGGCTGCTTTGGGGGCTGCTGCGCCGGGGTGTCTACCGTCCCAAGCCGGGTTGGGGCCGGCTGGGCTTGCAGGTAATCGCGGCCAGCAGCCTGCTGGCCGTGCTGCTGACCTGGGGCAGCCAGCATTTCGACTGGATCGCGCTGCGCGCCAACGGCTGGCAGCGTGTGGGCCTGCTCGCCGCGCTGATGGCCGCCTCGGTGCTGCTGTACTTCGGTGCGCTGTGGGCGGCGGGGCTCAAGCTGCGCGCACTGCTGCGGCGCTGAGAGGCATTGCCCAAACCCGCATAATTGCAGGCTTGGGCGCTGCAATATACAAAGCATCATGAGCTGGAGTTACGAAGACACGCCAACGGCCCTGCAATACTTTGCAGCGCTGGTGCAAAGCGATGACCACCTGCCGTTGATGGAGGCGGCAATCAGCATCGCCCAGGATGCCGTGCCCGATCTCGACCTGCAGGCGGCCAGCGCCGAGCTGGACCGGCTGCAGGTGCGCCTGCTCCAGCGCCTGGCCGGCGAAACCGATTCGCTGCAGCGCCTGCGCGTGCTCAACCAGTTCTTCTATGGCGAGCTGGGCTTTGGCGGCAATCTCAACGATTACTACGACCCGTCCAACAGCTACATCCACCACGTGCTGCAGACGCGGCGCGGCATTCCCATCAGTGTGGCGCTGATCTGGCTGGAGCTGGCTGCGGCCATCGATCTGCCGGCACAGGGCGTGAGCTTTCCCGGGCATTTCCTGGTCAAGCTGCGTCTGCCCCAGGGGCAGGTGGTGATGGACCCGCTGAGCGGTGAATCCTTCTCGGCCAACAGCCTGGCCGAACGGCTGGAGCCCTTCTGGCAGAACGCCGGCCTGTCCGCCGAGGAGGCGGCTCCGCTGGGCATGTACCTGCAGGGCGCATCGCCGCGCGACATCCTGGAGCGCATGCTGCGCAATCTGCAGGAGATTCACCATGCGCGGCGCGACTGGCCGCTGCTGGTGGCCGTGCTCAACCGGCTGGCCGTGCTGCGGCCCGACATGCCGGAGATCTTCCGGGACCGGGGGCTGGCCTATGCGCAATGGGGAGTGACCGAGCGTGCGCTCGAAGACCTGGAGCGCTTCCTGCATTCCCAGCAGGGCGCGCAGGCCGTGGCCGTGCGCGAGGTGATCCGGCGGCTCAGGGGGCTGTAGCGGCGGCAGCCCCCAGGGTCGGAGCGCTGCTCAGACCAGCCGGACGGCTTCCAGCTCTTTCTTGAGATAGGCGTAGAACAGTGGCGCCGCCACCAGGCCTGCGGGGCCGAACACCGACTCGGCCACGAACATCACGGCCAGCAGCTCCCACACGCCCATGTGCGTGCGCTGGCCCACCACCTTGGCGTTGATCACGTACTCGGCCTTGTGGATCAGGATCAGAAAGCCCAGGCAGGCCGCGGCGGCCACCGGGGAGACCGACAGCCCCACGATGGTGATCACCGCATTGCACAGCAGGTTGCCCACGATGGGCACCAGGCCCGCGATGAAGGTCAGCGTGATCAGGGCTGGCGTGTAGGGCAGGGTCAGGTTCCAGTGCGGCAGCACGCCCAGCAGGAAGATGGCCGTCAGGAAGGTGTTGAAGGCCGCAATCCAGAACTGCGCCGCCACGATCTGGCGGAAGGCCAGCCCCATGAGCCGGATGCGTTCGCGCAGCGCAGCCACCAGGGGCGGGCGGCGCGTGGTGATGGGACGCACGGCGGCCAGCGCGCCGATGATCAGGCCCACATAGGCGTACAGCAGGCCGGTAAGCCAGGCGCGGCCCGCATGGGCCAGGGCGCCGGCCTTGGCCGCCAGGTAGCTGGCCAGCAGGTGCTGGATTTCCTGCGCGCCGTCCGGCAACTGGTCGGCCATGTCGGCGGGCAGCTTGTCACGCAGCTCCAGCACCGTGTGGGCCAGATAGTCGAGCAGCTCGCGGTACTGCTGCGGCGCGTCGGTGATGTAGGTGCGTGTATGCGAGAGCGCGCCGCTCAGCAGGGCCAGCGGCGCAAGAATGACGATGGTGGCTGCCACCAATTGGGTCCAGCGCGGCAGCGAGCCGCGCCGGGCCTTGGGCTGGGCCCGTGCCAGCAGCCCGGCAAGAGCGCGCGTGACCAGAAAGCCCACGCAGACACAGAGCATGCCCGGCAACAGGCCCTGCCACATGATCAGCAGCAGGGCGCCTGCCATCAGCACATAGCTGGAAAGCGTCACGCCGCGCGTGGGCGCGGGCTGCGGGGAGATGATGGGCGAGGGCAGGTGCTGGGTCATGCGCTGCGGGCCCGTGGTCAGCGGACCTCGACAGGCTCGCCCTCGCCGCGTGCGGCGATGCGTCCGATGGTGTAGACCGTCTCGCCCAGTTGCTTGAGCGTGGCGGCCGTGGCTTGGGCAGCCTCTGCAGGCACGACAACGACCATGCCGATGCCGTTGTTGAAGGTGCGGTTCATTTCCACGGCGTCGATGCCGGCCGTCTTCTGCAGCCAGGCGAACAGCTCGGTCTGGGGCCAGCTGCCGGCATCCAGGTGGGCGGCCAGGCCTTCGGGCAGCACGCGGGGGATGTTCTCCAGCAGGCCGCCGCCGGTGATGTGGGCCAGCGCCTTGATGGGGTGCTGCTCCAGTGCGGCCAGCACGTTCTTCACGTACAGGCGCGTGGGTTCCATGATGGCCTGCTTGAACGGCTTGCCGTCCAGCGATTCGGGCAGGCTGCCCTGGGCTTCGGCGCGCTCGATGCACTTGCGCACCAGGGAAAAGCCATTCGAGTGCACGCCGGCCGAGGCCAGACCCAGCACCACGTCGCCTGCGGCCACGCTCTGGCCCGTCAGGATCTTGGATTTTTCGACGGCGCCGACGGCAAAGCCCGCCAGGTCGTATTCACCGGCCGGGTACATGCCGGGCATTTCGGCGGTTTCGCCGCCGATCAGTGCGCAGCCCGACAGCTCGCAGCCGCGTGCAATGCCGCCGACCACGGCAGCGGCCGTGTCCACGTCCAGCTTGCCGCAGGCGAAATAGTCAAGGAAGAACAGGGGCTCGGCGCCCTGGACCAGCACGTCGTTGACGCTCATGGCCACCAGGTCGATGCCCACGGTGTCGTGCATGTTCCACTCGAAGGCCAGCTTGAGCTTGGTGCCCACGCCATCGGTGCCCGAGACCAGCACGGGTTCCTTGTAGCGCTTGGGCACCTCGAACAGCGCGCCGAAGCCTCCGATGCCGGCCATCACGCCTTCGCGCATGGTCTTCTTGGCCAGCGGCTTGATGCGCTCGACCAGCGCATCGCCAGCGACGATGTCGACGCCGGCGTCTTTGTAGGAAATCGGGGTAGAGGAGGGGGCAGAAGAGCTCATGGATGGGTACGGTGCGGTAGGCCCGATGCCGGGCTGGAACCCCGGGATTCTACGGCGCCGGCCGCCGGCAGGCGCGCGCGCCAGTGGGCTTCGAGGGGGCTTTCGTTGCACATGCGGGCCGGCTGCCGCCGTGCCGGGCGCCGCGCAGACTAAAATCCCTCGTCCGCCCGGGAGCTCCCGGGCGTTGTCCGCCTTGCCGCAGCGCTGCGCCGAGGCGGGCCTGTCTTTGCTCTCAACCCAATGCCGTTGCCGATTCCTCTGCCTGCTTTTGCCGCATGGACCCGCCTGGACACAGGAAAGGGGGCGCTGCGCGTATGTCGCAGATGAAGCAGCTGGCTCTGGATATCAGCATGGCGTCGAGTCCGACGCTGTCGCGCTTTTTCGTCGGTCCCAATGCCGCAGTGATCGATCATCTGCGCCACTGGGTGGGCGACGGCCGCATGCAGACCGCCCGCACGCCGGTGCCCACCTATCTTTGGGGCGAGTCGGGCTCGGGCAAGACCCACCTGCTCAAGGCCGTGCGTGAGGCGCTGCGCGAGCAGGGCGCCATGGTGGGCTGGATGGATGCATCCACCCTGTTCCCGCCGCCGTTCGACGAGCGCTGGGCGGCGGTGCTGATGGACGACGTGGACATCTACACTCCGCTGCAGCAGGCGCGGGCCTTCAACTGGTTCGTGAATGCGACGAGCCCGGCCACGGGCTCGCCGCGCTGGGTGCTGGGTGCCGGCCCCCTGCCGCCGGCCGACCTCAAGCTGCGCGAGGATCTGCGCACGCGGCTGGGCTGGGGCCATGTGTTCCAGCTGCAACTGCTCGATGAAACCGCGCGCCGCGCGGTGCTGCGCCAGGAGGCCGATGCCCGTGGCGTTTTTCTGGGCGACGATGTGATGGACTACATGCTCAAGCGCTTCTCACGCGACCTGGGCAGCCTGATGCAGCTGCTCGACATGCTCGACGGCTTTGCGCTTCGCAACAAGCGCGCCATCACCATCCCGTTGCTCAAGACGATGCTGGAAACCGAATGAGCCCACATTCTCGTGTGGGCAGGGACTGCGGGAGCCGGCGGAGCCTGCGTTGCAAGGGCAGCGCGGGACCCATTTTTTTAGGATATGCATGACCTCTGATCAGAAGCAACTCCGGCCCCGGCTGGCGTTGTTCGACCTGGACCATACGCTGCTGCCGCTCGATTCGGACTACGAGTGGGGCGAGTTCACGACGCGCATCGGCTGGACCGATCCGGCCGAGTTCGGCCGCCGCAACGCCGAGTTCTTCGCGCACTACCAGGCCGGCACGCTCGACGTGCACGACTATGTGCGCTTTGCCACCGAGGCTTTCTGCGGCCGTGGCGCGCAACAGGCCGGCGAGGCGCATGAGCGCTTCATGCGCGAGGTGATCACCCCCGCGATCCGTCCCCAGGCACTGGAGCTGCTGCGCACGCACCAGCAGGCGGGCGACCAGATCATCATCGTCACGGCCACCAACGAGTTCGTGACGCGCCCCATCGCCGCCGCACTGGGCGTGCAGGAGCTGATTGCCGTGGAACTGGAGCGCGACGCCCAGGGCTGGTTCACGGGCGAGATCCGTGGAACGCCCAGCATGCGCGACGGCAAGGTCCAGCGCATGCAGCAGTGGCTGGATGCGCGTGGCCTGGACTGGGGCGGCGTGGAGAGCTTCTTCTACAGCGACTCCTGGAACGACGTGCCCCTGCTCGAACGCGTGGACCATCCCGTGGCCACCAACCCCGACGCACGGCTGCGCGCCCTGGCCCAGGAACGTGGCTGGCGCATTCTGGACCTGTTTGGCGAAGCACCATGATCAAGAACATCATCGACAAGCTGCTGGGCAAGACCTCGGCTGCCCCCCGCGCCCGCAAGTCCCCCTTCGGCAAGCGCCAGGAAGTGCCCGTGCAGGTGCACGGCATCGACCCCAACCTGGTGGACCGGCGTGCCATCGACGTGGTCGAGACGCTGCAGGATGCCGGCTATGAGGCCTATATCGTCGGCGGCGCCGTGCGCGACCTGCTGCTGGGCCTGCGCCCCAAGGACTTCGACGTGGCCACCAATGCCACGCCCGAGCAGGTCAAGGGCCTGTTCCGCCGCGCCTTCATCATCGGCAAGCGCTTTCGCATCGTGCACGTGGTCTATGGCCGCGGGCGCGAGAACGAGGTCATCGAAGTCTCCACCTTCCGCGCCTTCCTGGACAACAGCGCGGCCGAGGCCGTGAGCGGCAACGAGCGCACCAGCAAGGCCCAGCTCGCCGGCATGCACCATGCGGTGGACGCCAGCGGCCGCGTGCTGCGCGACAACGTCTGGGGCCCGCAGGACCAGGACGCCACGCGCCGCGACTTCACCATCAACGCCATGTACTACGACCCGCGCACGCAGATCGTGGTGGACTATCACAAGGGCATCGACGACGCCAAGAAGCGCATGCTGCGCATGATCGGCGACCCGGCCACGCGCTACCGCGAAGACCCGGTGCGCATCATCCGCGCCGTGCGCTTCGCGGCCAAGCTGGCGGGCAAGGGCTTCAAGATCGAGCCCAAGACCGCCAAGCCCCTGGTGGAATGCGAGCCCTTGCTGGCCGATGTGCCGCAAAGCCGCTTGTTCGATGAAATGCTCAAGCTGCTGCAGACCGGCCACGCGCTGGCCTCGGTGGAGCAGTTGCGTGGCCTGGGCCTGGCACGCGGCATCTACTCGCTGCTGGATGTGGTGGTCGAGCGCGCGGAGCAGCCCTTTGTGCGCGCCGCGCTGACCGACACCGACCGCCGTGTCGAGGAAGGCAAGCCCGTGGCGCCCAGCTTCCTGCTGGCCTGCGTGCTGTGGCATGACGTCAAGACCGGCTGGGAGCGACGCCTGAACCAGCGCCAGCACCCCTTCCCCGCGCTGCAGGAATCCATCGACGAAGTGTTCGACCAGCGCATCGGCGATGTCTCGGGCCGCGGCAAGCTGGCCGCCGACATGCGCGAGATCTGGGTCATGCAGCCGCGCTTCGACAAGCGCACGGGCGCCACGCCGTTCAGCCTGGTGGCCCAGCCGCGCTTTCGCGCGGGCTTCGACTTCATGCGCCTGCGCGCCGACATCGGCGAGGTCGATGAAAGCCTGGCCAGCTGGTGGCAGGAATTCCAGAACGCCGACGACGCGCGCCGCGACGACCTGATCGCCCAGGCCCGCGACGAGCAGCGCGCCCGCCAGCGCAGCGCCGAGCCCAAGGTGCACCGCGTGGCCAAGGCTCGCCCTGCGCGCGAGGAGGCCGGCGCTGGCGAAGCGCAGCAGGCCGACGCACCTGCTGCCGCCTTGCCCCAGGTGGAGGGTGAGGAAGGATCAGCGCCCAAGAAGCGCCGCCGCCGTCGCCGCAAGCCACAGGGCGGTGGTGATGGCGCCGTGGGCGGGGATGACTGAGCCGGGGCACTGGGTCGCCATTGGCCTGGGCGCCAATCTGGGCGACCGGGGCCAGGCGCTGGCCCAGGCGCTGCAGGCCATTGGCGGCCTGCCTGGCACGCGCCTTGTGGCCGTGTCCTCTCTCTACAGCACGGCGCCCGTCGATTCCAGCGGTCCGGACTATCTGAACGCCGTGGCCGCCGTGCACACCACGCTGCAGCCGCTGGCGCTGCTCGATGCGCTGCAGGCCATCGAACTGGCGGCCGGCCGTGAGCGTCCCTACCGCAACGCGCCGCGCACGCTGGACCTGGACATCGAACTGTGGGACGACGAGCGCATCGCGCTGCCGCGCCTGAGCGTGCCGCACCCGCGCATGCACGAGCGCGCCTTCGTGCTCGTGCCGCTGGCCGAGATCGCGCCTGAGCGCATCACGCCAGGGCAATTGCAGGCCGTGGCGGGGCAGGGCATTTGTCTGGCGCACAAGCCTGGCTGGCATCTCCGACAAGCCTGAATCCCGACAGTGGCCTGAATGAAAAAGCCGCAGCGCCCTGAGGGCGGCTGCGGCTTTTTGCCAGTCGGGACGCGGTGGATCGGCTCAGTCCACCTTCGCTCCGGAGGCCTTGACGATGGGCTGGTACTTGGCGCGCTCGGCGGCCATGAACCTGTCGAATTCGGCGGGCGTGGAGGACACGGGCTCGGCCATCAGGGTCTCGAAGCGGGTCTTGGTCTCGGGCGCGGCCAGTGCATCGCCAAAGGCCTTACTCAGCTTGTCCAGCACGGGCTTGGGCGTGCCGGCCGGGGCCACCAGGCCCCACCAGGTGTCGATGGAAAAGCCGGGGAAGGTCTTGGACAGTGCGGGCACGCCGGGCAGCAGCGTGGTGGGGTTCAGCGTGGTCACGGCCAGCGCCTTGAGCTTGCCCGAGCGGATGTTGGGCGCTGCGGCGGCCAGGTTGTCGATGTTGAAGTCCACCTCGCCCGACAGCAGGGCCAGCTGGGCCGGGTTGGCTCCGCGGTAGGGCACGTGCAGCGCGAAGATGCCGGCCTTTTGCTTGAGCATTTCGCCGGCCAGGTGGCCCGCGCTGCCGTTGCCGCCGCTGCCGTAGTTGAGCTTGCCGGGGTTGGCCTTGGCGTAGGCGATCAGGTCGGCCACGCTGTGGATCTTGAGCTGCTCGGCACGGGCCGCGTTCATCACCAGCACATTGGGCACGCGCACCATCTGGGTGATGCCGGCGAAGTCCTTGCCCGCGTCATAGGGCATCTTGGCGTACAGCCAGGGATTGACGGCATGGGTGGCCGTGGCGGCCAGGCCGATGGTCATGCCGTCCGGCGTGGCGCGGGCAATGGCGTCGGCGCCGATGTTGCCGCCGGCGCCGGCCTTGTTGTCGATGATCACCACTCCCAGGGAGTCACGCACCCGCTCGGCCAGCGCGCGCGAGGTGATGTCCAGCGGACCGCCGGGCGCATAGGGCACGATCAGGCGGATGGGCTCTTGCGCCAGGGCAAGCGGGGAGGCCAGGGCAGCAGCGGCCGCCATGACCGAGAGAAGGCTGTTTCTACGGTTCATAGGGGCGCTATTGTGCAAAAAAATTGCGACACCTGGCTGCGCGTAGGTATGCAGAGCAGTTTTTCTGCGTATTGATTGATCTGCCCTGGCTTCAGGCCGCCTTGTCGGCTTCCGTGGTGAATGCGTCGGCGTAGAACTCTTCGTCGGGCAGGCCACGCTGGTGCACATAGGCCTGGTGCGCGGAATCGACCACGATGGGCGCGCCGCAGGCATAGACCTGGTGGCCCGAGAGGTCGGCAAAATCGTCCAGCACGGCCTGGTGCACGAAGCCCGTGCGGCCGGTCCAGGCGTCTTCGGGCAGGGCATCCGAGACCACGGGCACGTAGCACAGCTGCGGCATGGCTTCGGCCTGTTCGCGCACCCAGGCGTCCATGTAGAGGTCTTCGGGGCGGCGGCCGCCCCAATACAGGGTGACGGAGCGGTGGATGTCCTTGTGGCGGATGTGCTCCAGCAATGCCTTGATGGGGGCGAAGCCCGTGCCCGAGGCCAGCAGGATGATGGGCTTGTCGCTGTCCTCGCGCAGGAAGAAGCTGCCGAACGGGCCTTCCACGCGGAGGATTTCCTTTTCCTTCATGGCGCCGAACACATGGTCGGTGAACTTGCCGCCGGGCATGTGGCGGATGTGCAGCTCCAGCCCCGGTGCCGTGTCCTGCACGTGGGGGGCCGTGGCCATGGAGTAGGCGCGGCGGGCGCCGTCGCGCAGGATGAACTCCACGTATTGGCCTGCGTGGTAGCGGAACTTGTCTGCGGCGGGCAGTTGCAGGCGCACCTGCATCACGTCGTGCGACTTCTTCTCCAGCGTGGCCACGCGCACGGGCATTTTCTTGATGGGAAAGGCGCTGGCATCGGTGACCTGGCGCGACTCCAGCACCACCGAGGTGGCCGGCCTGGCGCAGCAGGTGAGCACATAGCCGTCGGCCTCTTCCTGGGCGGTCAGCGCCTTGTCGGCATGCGGGCCATGGGTGACATCGCCACTGAGCTTCTTGCACTTGCAGGAACCGCAGGCACCGTCCTTGCAGCCATAGGGCAGGCCCACGCCGGAGCGGATGGCGGCGGCCAGGATGGTCTCGCTGCCCTGCGTGGCGAAGGCGCGGCCGCTGGGCTGTACGGTGATTTCGTGGGAAGCGTTGGCTATCTCGGTCATGTTCTCGGTATCCTCGGGGGCGCTGGCGGGCGCGTGGAGCGCGCCGGCGATCTTCTTTCCCGGACGGACATGCCGCTGCCGCGACCGGCGGCGCGCGGGTGGCCGCCCTCGCAACAGGCCAGGATTTTGCCCTCAAACCAAAACCCATTGGGCGCGCTGCCGGCGCGCTTTCGACGCGAACGCGTGCTCATCGTCGGCTGCGGCGACGTGGGGCTGCGCGTGGCTGGTGCATTGGCGGGCGCGCCCGGCGCGCGCTCCGGTGCCGCACGACGGGGCCCGCGCGTGCTGGCCCTGACGCGTGGCGCCGAGCGCCTGCAGGATCTGCGCGGGCGCGGCATCACGCCGCTGCTGGGCGATCTGGACGCACCAGCCACGCTGCGCCGTCTGGCCGGCCTGGCCACGCGCGTCGTCCACCTGGCGCCGCCACCCAATCCGCCCGCTGGCGAAGAGGGCTGGTGGCTGGACCCGCGCACCACGGCCCTGCTGCGCGTGCTGCGCCGTCGCGGCCGGCCGGCGAGCCTGGTCTATGGCTCGACCTCCGGCGTCTATGGCAACTGCGAGGGCGCCTGGATCGACGAAAGCCGCCCGCCCGCACCGGCCACGGCGCGTGCCCAGCGCCGCGTGAACGCCGAGCGTGCCGTGCGCTTTGCCGGGCGCGGCGGCCTGCGCGCCAGCATTTTGCGCATCCCGGGCATCTATGCGCCGGACCGGGAAAACGGTACGCCGCGCGGGCGGCTGCTGCGCGGCACGCCCCTGCTGTGTGCCGCAGAGGATGTCTACACCAACCACATCCATGCCGATGATCTGGCCCGCGCCTGCGTGCGGGCGCTGTGGCGCGGCCGGCCGCAGCGCATGTACCACGCCAGCGACGATACGCAGCTGCGCATGGGGGACTATTTCGACTTTGCGGCCGATCTCTACGGCCTGCCGCGCCCCGCGCGCATCACGCGCGAGCAGGCACAGCGCGAGCTGCCGGCCAGCCTGCTGAGCTTCATGGGGGAGTCACGCCGCCTGCGCAACCAGCGCCTGAAGGCCGAGCTGGGCCTGCGCCTGCGCTACCCCACCGTGGAGCAGGGCCTGCGCGCGTGAATCAGCGCGGATGGATGCCGCCGTTGGTGTCGTAGCAGCGAAATACGTTGCAGTGCGAGATGGGCGCCGAAGGCGGCAGCGGCTGCGGCGGCACGGGGCGCCCGACGATCCACGGCCGGTTGATGGCATTGGGCTGCAATGCGCGCGATTGCTGCAGCTGCTCATAGGCCTTGGGGCCCAGGCAGGCCATTTCCATTTGCTGCTGGGCGGCCTGACTGCGCGGGCCCCAGGTGGCGGGATCGGGATTGGACTCGGCCAGGATGGTGTCCAGACGGCGGCGCGCCTGCTGGCAGGCAGGTGAGTCGCCGCTGTCGCGCTGCGCCGAGTTCTCGCGCTCGCGCCGGCTGCGCGCCTCGCGCTCCTGCTGTTGGGCGCGTGCGCGGCGCTCGGCCTCTTCGCGGGTCAGTTGCTGGTTCTTGCGCTCTATGGCGGCGGCAGCCTGCGCGCGCTCGCGTTCCAGCTCTTCGGGGCTGGGGGCTTCCTGCACCTGCACGCGGTTTTCGCCGTCCTTGCAACTGCTGTTGGTGTAGGTGACGCGGCCGGTCTTGGCGTCCGTGCAGCGGATGACCTGGGCCGAGGCCGGGCCTGCGGTGAGTGCCACCACCAGCGTTGCAAGCATCGGTACAAGCGCCGCCAGTGCCCGGCGCTGGCAAAGGTCTTGGGTGCGGTGCATGGCGGTTTCCTTTCCCATCACAAACGGCACAGGGATGTGGTGCATTGCCGATTATGGTGCGCAGCGCAGGGGGCTGGACATGCCGCTGGTCAGCCGTTCAACGCCAGTGGCGCGGATCCTGCGTGGGGTAGGGGTTGCCGCCGCCCTGGCTTTCGCGCTGCATGCGCTCGATGGCGCGTTGCTGCTGCTCGCGGTCACGCTGCTGCTGTTCCCGGTCGCGTTGCTGGCGTTCACGATCGCGTTGCTGCTGGCCCTGGTCGCGCTCGCGGTCCCGCTGCTGGCGCTCGGCTTCGCGGCGCTGCTGCTCCTGCATGCGCTCGCGCAACTGGCGGTCGCGGTCCTGTGCCTGGCGGTCCCGGTCCCGGTCGCGCTCGCGCATTTCACGCTCGCGCTCCTGGCGGTCGCGCCAGGCGTCGCGGTTGCGCTCCTGCTGAATGCGCTCGCGCTCGTACTGCAGGCGATCGCGCTCACGCTGCAGGCGCTGGCGCTCGTACCAGCCGTTGTCGGGATAGGCGGGCTGCGTGGGATAGGAGGGGTAGATGACGCCGCCGCCAGAGGGGTAGCTGGGGTAGGTCGGATAGCTGGGGTAGCCGGAGCCCATGTCCGAGTAGCCATCGGGCGGCACGGCGCAGGCGGTGACCAGGGCGGCGAGGCCAAGGCCGGCCAGCAGGCGCAGCATGCGCAGGGGGCGCAGGTCACGCTGCTGGTGTGACTGCGCGGTGGGGGCGTTGGAACGGGGCATGGTATGGGGTCCGGGCAAAGGCGTGTTTCCTGTCTGGATCTCTTCCTATGACGTTTGACAGGCCGTATTGGTTGACCTGGGTCGTCCTTGCAAGGCAACAAGGGCGACAGCGGAGCTTCTATTTTGATAGCAATTCGCCCATATTCTGTAGGTGTTGCCAGATGAATTGCGCAGGCGTGGTGCGCAAGGGCGCCTGCCGCCCCGATCGCGGCAATGGCTTGCGGGCGCGGCTAGAATGGCCTCTGTCTTTGGCGGTGCGCAGTCCGTGCGCCGCAAAGCAGCGTTCTCAGGGCGGGGCGAAATTCCCCACCGGCGGTATCTGGATCTGTCTTTCGGCATGTGTCCAGGAGCCCGCGAGCGCCCGGCAAGCCGCAAGGCCGGCCGGGGTCAGCAGATCTGGTGAGATGCCAGAGCCGACGGTCACAGTCCGGATGAAAGAGATCGCGCAGCACCTGCATGGCAGGCGCCATGCCCATGGTTTTCCCATGGGCTGCGCCGCGCCATGCGGCGCCATGGCGCGCGCCCTGATTCATTTGTCTCATCTTGAAAGAGCACCATGAATCAGACTCCTGTCTCCTTGAATTTCTCCGCACACGGCACGGCCTCGGGCACGCCGTGGAGGGCCGTCGCGGGCCGCAGCCGCGTGGCCGTCATCTGCGCGAGCTGGCATACCGATGTCGTGCACCAGGCGCGCGACTCCATGGCGGCCGAACTGCAGGCCCAGGGCGTGGCCGCGCAGAACATCAGCCACTTCAATGTGCCCGGCGCCTTCGAGATCCCGCTGCTGGCCAAGAAGCTGGCCGACACTGGCCGCTTCGACGCCATCGTCGCCTGCGCTCTGGTGGTCAATGGCGGCATCTACCGCCATGAGTTCGTGTCCTCGGCCGTGATCGACGGGCTGATGCGCGTGCAGCTCGACACCGAGGTGCCCGTGTTCTCCGCCGTGCTCACGCCGCGCGACTTCCACGAGCACGGCGACCATGTGGAGTTCTTCCGCGCCCACTTCGTGAAGAAGGGCGTGGAGGTGGCCCATGCCTGCCTGGCGGCCCTGGACCAGCTGGCCCAGGTGCAGGCGCTGGGCCAGGCCCGCGCGGCCTGAGTTGCAAGCGCCGCCTGCGTCGCCGGTTGCGGCGCGCCACCCAGCACAGCTTTGGGTGGGGACGGATGCTCGTAAACACTGAGTTGGTGCCGAGTGTCGCGGCCCCGTCACGCGGCATTGCCAAGCCGCGATGACGGGAATAACGTGACGGCCTGTTTCAACTGAGGAGTGCGCGATGAAGATGTCCCGGAAGTTGTGTATTGCGGCCGTCGTGGCCGTCGTGGCCGGCATGGGTGGCGTGGCCATGGCCCAGGAGCAGGTGATCCGCATCGGCCACATCGGCCCGGTGTCCGGTCCCCAGGCCAATTTCGGCAAGGACAACGAAAACGGCGTGCGCATGGCCATCGACGAGCTCAATGCCAAGGGCATGGAGATCGCCGGCAAGAAGGTCAAGTTCCAGCTGGTGGCCGAAGACGATGTGGCCGATCCCAAGCAGGGCACGGCCGCTTCGCAGAAGCTGTGCGACGACAAGGTCGCGGGCGCAGTGGCCTTCCTCAACTCGGGTGTGGCCATTCCCTCGTCCAAGGTCTTCCAGGACTGCGGCATTCCCATGATCACGGGCGCGGCCACCAACCCCGACCTGACCAAGCCCGGCTGGAACACCACCTACCGCGTGATCGCCAATGACAACGCGCTGGGCGCGGCACTGGCCAAGTACGCGGCGCAGACGCTCAAGCTCAAGACCGTGGCCATCATCGATGACCGCACGGCCTACGGCCAGGGCCTGGCCAATGTGTTCAAGAAGGATGCGGAAAAGCTGGGCGTGAAGGTCGTGGCCTCGGAGTTCACGAACGACAAGGCCACGGACTTCATGGCCATCCTGACCTCGATCAAGGCCAAGAAGCCCGATGGCATCTTCTACGGCGGCATGTACGGCCAGGCCGGCCCCATGCTGCGCCAGATGGCCCAACTGGGCCTGAACGATGCCAAGTACTTCGGCGGCGACGGCCTGTGCGTGCCCGAGCTGGCCAAGGTGGCGGCCGGTGCCAAGCCGCTGGACAACGTGATCTGCGCCGATGGCGGCGCCTCGCTGGCCAAGATGCCCGGCGGCACGGAATGGAAAAAGCGCTACGACGCCAAGTACCCCGGCCAGTTCCAGGTCTACAGCCCGTACTTCTACGATGCCACCATGATGCTGGCCGACGCCATGAAGCGCGCCAACTCCTGGGACCCCAAGGTCTACATCCCCTTCCTGCAGAAGGCCGACTACTCGGGCGTGACCTCGAAGATCGCCTTCGAGAAGAATGGCGAGATGAAGAATCCCTCGTACACGCTGAGCGTGTTCAAGAACGGCCAGAAGACAGCCCTCGACTGAGCGAGCGTCCTTCCTTCGTTTTCATGCCCGCCCCGTGCGGGCTTTTTTTCGTGCGCTGTCCATGATCCTCAGGCCGGGGCCGGCGCATCGACCACGCCCGGCAACCGGGCCAGATAGGCCTGCAAGGCAGCGATGGCCTGGCGCACCTTGGCGGGCTGTGCCTGGCGCTGCGGGGTGACGGCCCAGATGTCGAGGCCGCCGAAGTCCCAGTCGGGCAGCAGGCGCACCAGGCGGCCTTCGGCCACCGTGTCGGCCACGTCCATGCTGCCCAGCAGGGCCAGGCCCAGGCCGGCCTCGCACATCTGCTGGATGGACAGCTGGTTGTTGCTGGCCACATGCGGCAGCACCTGCAGGCTGTAGGTCTCGCCCGTGTCAGGGTGGCGCGCCTCGGCACGCAGGGCCTGGCCCTGGCCCTCGCGCGCCAGGCCCAGCCAGCGCATGCTGGCCAGCGGTGCCGGGTGGCGCCAGGCACCGCTACCACCCTGGGCCTGTATCCATGCGGGCGAGGCGCACAGCCAGTTGCGCATGGCGCCCAGGCGCCGGGCGGCCCAGCCGGAATCGGCCAGCCGGCCGAAGCGCAAGGCCAGGTCGATGCGGCTTTGTATGAGGTCGATGGGCGCGTCGTCCACATCCAGGTGCAGGCGCAGTGCGGGGTGCCGGGCCAGCCAGTGGCCCAGGGCCGGCGCGATGTGGCGGGCAAAGCCCACGGTGGCTGACAGGCGCAGCTCGCCGCCGGGCTCGTCGCGCGCGGCCGCCAGCTCGGCCCGCGCCTGGCTGGCGGCCTGGGCCATGGCGGCGCACTGCTGGTAGTAGCGCTCGCCCGTGTCGGTCAGCGCGATCTGTCGGGTGGAGCGGTGCAGCAGGGTGACGCCGCCGTCGCGTTCGAGCTGGCGCACCTGCTGGCTCACGGCCGACGGGCTCATGCCCAGGGCACGCGCGGCGGCGCTCATGGAGCCGTGCTGCACCACGGCGGCGAAAACGGCCATGCGTTTGTAGTCATCCATGGGCTGTATTGTGAAGCTGCACTTCAAGGTCTTGGTAAAAATTGCCGTCTACCGCATGCATTGTGAACGGCGTAATCTCAATGCCATCGTGAACAGGCGCCCTGGCGCCATAAGGGACCGAAGATGAAAGTGGCATTGATTGGCGCAACCGGCTTTGTGGGTTCGGCGGTATTGAAGGAGCTGCTGCAGCGCGGCCATGAGGTCGTGGCCCTGGTGCGCGACCCCGCCAAGCTGGCGGCCCAGCCGCGGCTGCAGGCCGTGCAGGCCGATGTACTGGACGCCGCCGCCGTGCAGCGCGCCGTGGCGGGCGCGGACGCCGTGGTCAGCGCCTACAACGCGGGCTGGGGCAATCCCGACATCTATGAGGACTTCATGCGCGGCTCGCGCGCCATCGTGGCGGGCACCAAGGCGGCCGGCATCAAGCGCTACCTGGTGGTCGGCGGCGCAGGCAGCCTCTACATCGCACCCGGCAAGCAACTGGTGGACACGCCCGAGTTCCCGGCCGCCATCAAGCCTGGCGCCTCGGCTGCCCGCGATGCCCTCAACGATCTGCAAAAGGAGCAGGGCCTGGACTGGACGATGCTGAGCCCGCCCATTGCCCTGCATCTGGGCGACCATGGCGAACGCACAGGCCAATACCGCACGGGCAAGGATGAGCCGCTGATGCAGGCCGATGGCCAGCCCGGCACGATTTCGGCGGCGGACCTGGCCGTGGCCCTGGTCGACGCGCTGGACAAGGGCCTGCACCTGCGCCAGCGTTTCACCGTCGCTTACTGAACACCTGCGCCAGTCCACTGGTGCCGCAGCGGTCTCCATGGCATGCTGGTGTCCGTCATGAACAGGCAGGAGCACAGCCATGATCGACCACACGGGAATCCTCGTATCGGACTTCGAGCGCAGCAAGGATTTCTATGCACGCGCCCTGGCGCCGCTGGGCTATGAAATCCTCATGGAGCTTTCTGCCGAAGTCACGGGCCATACGAACACTGCGGGCTTCGGCGAGCCGCCCAAGCCCGACTTCTGGATCAGCGGGGGCAGGCCCAACCAGCCGCCCATCCATGTGGCCTTCCGCGTGGACAACCGCCACATGGTCGACGACTTCCATGCTGCGGCCCTGGCGGCAGGCGGGCGCTGCAACGGCGAGCCCGGCCTGCGACCGCATTACCACGACGACTATTACGCGGCCTTCGTGCTCGACCCCGACGGCCACAACATCGAGGCCGTCTGCCACCTGCCTCCGGCCTGAGTCTCCCTGGCGGCACTGGGGCCTGCGCGGCAGCTGACATCAGGCGGTCGCATGGCGCAGCACAATATTGCGCTGCAACAAAAAAGGCCCCACGTTCCCCATGCCCCCTTCCGTCTCCGCTGCGGCCGGCTCCGTTTCCGCGTCATCCACACCCACGGCCGCCCAGGCCTGGCTCAGCGTGATCGCGCTGGCGCTGGGCGCCTTCGTCTTCAATACCACCGAGTTCGTGCCCGTGGGCCTGCTCAGCAGCATTGGCGCGAGCTTTGCCATGCCCACCGAGCAGGTCGGGCTGATGCTGACCATCTATGCCTGGATCGTGGCCCTGGCCTCGCTGCCCTTCATGCTGCTCACGCGCAATGTGGAGCGGCGCAAGCTGCTGATGGGCGTATTCGCGCTGTTCGTGGCCAGCCATGTGCTGTCGGGCGTGGCCTGGAGCTTTGCCTCGCTCATGGTCAGCCGCATTGGCATTGCGCTGTCGCACGCGGTGTTCTGGTCCATCACCGCCTCGCTGGCCGTGCGCGTGGCACCGCCCGGCAGGAAGGCCGTGGCGCTGAGCCTGCTGGCCACCGGCACTTCCATGGCCATGGTGCTGGGCATTCCGCTGGGTCGCATCGTGGGCGAATGGCTGGGCTGGCGCACGACGTTCCTGGCCGTGGGCGGGGTGGCCGCCATCGTCATGGTGGCCCTGGCCCGGCTGCTGCCGCGCCTGCCCAGCGAGAACGCGGGCAACCTGGCCAGCGTGCCCATGCTGCTGCGCCGCCCGGCGCTGCTGTCCATCTACATCCTGCTGGTGGTCGTGATCACCGGGCAGTTCACGGCCTACAGCTATATCGAGCCCTTCGTGCAGGACATCGCGGGCTTCGAGGGCAAGGTGACCACGGCCGTGCTGCTGCTGTACGGCGGCATGGGCATCGTGGGCAGCGTGATGTTCAGCTGGTGGGGCCTGCGCCATCCGCGCGGCTTTCTGCTGGCCGCCATTGGCGTGCTGTCGGCCAGCCTGCTGATGCTGGTGCCGGCCTCGGGCCATGAGGCATCGCTCTACGTGATGAGCTCGGTCTGGGGTGTCGCCATGATCTGCTTCGCCCTGGCCATGCAGTCCCAGGTGCTCAAGCTGGCGGCCGACGCCACCGATGTGGGCATGTCCATGTTCTCGGGCATCTTCAACATCGGCATTGGCGGCGGTGCGCTGCTGGGCAGCCAGGTCAGCATGCACGCGGGCATGCAGAACATCGGCTGGATCGGCGGCGGCCTGGTGGCGCTGGGCCTGGCCTGGTGCATCTGGGCCTTCGTGCGCTGGTCGGCCGGCTTCCAGGCCGCGCACTGAAGCGGGTCAGTCGCCGGGTGCCCGCATGGCCTGGGCGTAGCGCTGCGGCGCCAGGCGTGACACCAGTACGCAGACCACGAGCACGGCGGCCATCTGGGCCAGCCAGCCGGCGCCGAATCCGCCCGTGAACTGGTGCAGCCGGGCGATCACATAGGGCGCCAGCGCCGCAATCAGAAAGCCGCCGCCCTGCATCAGTGCGTTGAGCGCACCGGCCTGCGTGGGGTGGGGAAGATGGTCCAGCGCCACCACCATCATCAGCGCGAAGCAGCCACCCAGGCCGATGCCGAGGATGACGATGTTGAGCAGCGGCGCCGCATCAGGCCACCAGGCCAGCGCGGCCAGGCCGATGATCTGGCACAGCAGCGTGAACCCCAGCCATGGCCGCCGGTCGGCATGGCGCGAAGCCAGCACGGGCAGTCCCAGCGCGGCGCTGGCCTGGGCCACCGACAGCAGGGCCACCAGGCCGCCGCTTTGCGCGGGGCTCCAGCCGTGCGTCTGGTAGAAGGGCGCAAGCCAGGCCACCATGGCCGCATAGCCGCCATTGATGAGGCCGAAGCAGGCCATCAGCAGCCAGGTGCGCGGGCGCTGGCGCAGCCAGCCGGTGTCTTGCGAGGCATGGGCCGCCATGGGTGCCGGACCCGGCAATGTGCTCAGCGCATGCCGCGCCAGCGCCAATGCCAGCAGGGCGGGGGCAGTCCAGAGCGCCAGTGCAAAGCGCCAGTCCAGTCCCCATTGCACGGCCAGCGGCGAAATCTGGGCACCGAGCGCCCCGCCGCCCATGAGCGCCGCCGAGTACAACCCCATCATCTGGGCCATGCGTGCGGGCGACTGGCGCTTGATCAGGCCCGGCAGCACGCCTTGCACCAGGGCCACGCCAGCGCCGCACAGCGCGGCCGTGGCCAGCAGGGCGGCCGCACTGGAGCCCGCCACGCGCAGCGCGCAGCCCAGCGCAATCACCGCCAAGGACCCGACCACGGCGCAGCGCGGACCCAGGCGCCGCAGCGCGGCCGGGGCCAGCCAGGCGCCCACGCCCATCAACGCCATGGGCAGCAGCGTCAGCCAGGACAGCGTGGACAGATCCATGCCGGTGGCGGACTGTATCTGCGGGCCCAGCGGGCCGATGGCCGTGAGAAACGGGCGCAGGTTCAGCGTGACCAGGACCACGGTGGCCAGCCACAGCGCCGTTGGAATGGCGTGCGCTGCGGCAGGCGCCTCGGTGCGTGCAGGCGCAATGGACGACATGGCTTCAGGCCCAGGGGGCGTTGCCATACAGCTGGGCCGCCGTGATGCCCGTGTCCAGCCGAACCAGGGGCAGCGGTGGCGGCTGCAGCGGCATGCGCAGCCGCTGGTAGACGCCTTCGCTGGACAGGCCGTAAGGCTGGGCATCCGCGTTGTCGAAGGCGAAGAAAACCTGCTCGGCCCCGGCCATCACCAGCGCCGCCAGGCACATGGGGCAGGGGTGGCCGCTGGCGTAGATGGTGCAGCCAGCCAGGCTGGGGTTGGCCTGGGCGCGCGTGCCTGCGCGCAGCGCCTGCATTTCGGCATGGGCGCTGGGGTCATGGCTTTGCACGATCTCGTTGACGCCCGTGGACAGGATCTGCCCCTCGCGCGCGAGCAGGGCGCCGAAGGGCCGCCCGCCCCGCAGGCGGTTGTCGTGCGCCAGCTGCACGGCATGGCGCAGCAGGCGGATGTGTTCTTGTTCTTGCATGGGGATGGCTGGGCAATCGGGAGCTGAGGCCGCAGTCTAGGACGGGGGCCATCAATTGGAAAATTAAATGATCAAATGCAGGGCAGTGACAAAGCCACTGAAATCCGCCCACGCCCCATGCAACCCTCTTCCATAGACCCCACCCTGCTGCGCAGCTTCTGCGCCGTGGCCGAAACCGGCAGCTTCACGCGCGCGGCGCAGGGCGTGCACCTGACCCAGTCCACGGTCAGCCAGCAGATCCGCAGGCTGGAGGAGCAAATGGGCTGCACGCTGCTGGACCGCAGCGGGCGCCATGTGGAATGCACGCTGGAAGGAGAGCGCTTGCTGGCCTATGCGCAACGCATCCTGGCCCTCATGGACGAGGCCGTGGAGCAGTTGGCTGGCGCCACCGAAGCCGTGCTGCGCATCGGCGTACCAGAGGACTTTGCCGGCAATGCCTTGATGCCTGCCTTGGGCGCGCTGGCGCGCAGCCAGCCGCAGTTGCGCCTGGAGCTGACCAGCGGACTGTCGCAGGCGATATGGCAGCAACTGCAGGCCGGCGAGCTGGACCTGGCCATCGTCAAGCAGCGCAGCGGCAGCACGCCCGGCATGGCGCGCTGGCCCGAACCGCTGGCCTGGATAGACAGTGCGCGGCATCCCTGCCACGGGATGGATCCCTTGCCCCTGGTGGTATTTCCGCAGGGCGGCCTGTACCGCAGCGAGATGACGCATGCGCTGGATGCCGCAGGCCGGCGCTGGCGCCTGGCCTATGTGAGCGCCAGCCTGGCCAGCCTGGAAGCCGCCGTGGAACAGGGCCTGGGCATCAGCCTGCTGCCGCGCCGGCTGGTCGGGCCCGGCCACCGCCTGCTCGACGGCATGGCCGGCTTCGCCCCCGTGCCTGATGTGGAAGTGGCACTGCACGTGCGCGCCCAGCTGTCGGCGCCGGGCCGGCGCCTGGCTGAGCGCCTGTGCGAGGTGTGTGAGGCGTTGCTGTCGCCTACCGCTGGCGAAGCCTGAAAAAAATCCCCGCCGTGGCGGGGATGGTCAGTGGGTGACGCGCAGGCTCAATCCATCGTCAGGTTCTGCTTTTGCACCACGTCCTTGTAGACCGCCAGCTCGGCCTTGATCTCTTCAAAGAAGTGCTCAGGCGTGTCGGCCACGATCAGCGAGCCGGTTTCCTCGATGCGCTTCTTGATGGCGGGGTCCTGCAGCACCTTGCGCGTGGCGGCGTTGACCTTGTCCACGATGTCGCGCGGCAGGTTCTTGGGGCCGACGATGCCGTAGTAGGCCATGCGGTTGACGGGGGCCAGGCCCACTTCCTTGAAGGTGGGCACATCGGGCAGGGCGGCCAGGCGCTGGGGCGCGGCCACCACGATGGGCACCAGGCGTTTTTCCTTGACGAAGCCCAGGGCGGAGGGCAGGTTGTCGAAGATCAGCGGAACCTGGCCGGCCACGGCGTCGTTCAGCGCGGGGCCGCTGCCACGGTAGGGCACGTGGGTGATGTCGGTGCCAGTGGACAGCTTGAACATCTCCATCATCAGATGGGTGATGCTGCCGTTGCCGGGCGAGGCGTAGGAGTACTTGCCGGGGTTCTTCTTCACCTCGGCCAGGAACTCCTGGTAGTTCTTGCCCGCGAACTTGGGGTTGGCCGCAATGATGTTGGGCGTGGCCGCGATGTTCACGATGGGCGTGAAGTCGGTCAGCACGTTGTACGGGATCTTGGGGTTGATCGCCGGGTTGGTGGCCGTGGTGGACACGGTGGCGATGCCCAGGCTGTAGCCATCGGGCTGGGAGCGCGCCGTCTCGGCCGCGCCGATGCTGCCGCCGCCGCCGCCCTTGTTCTCGACCACCACGGGCTGGCCCAGGGCACGGCCCAGCGGTTCGGCCACGATGCGCGCGATCAGGTCGGTGGTGCCGCCGGCCGCGAAGGGCACGAGCAGCTTGATGGGCTTGGTGGGGTAGCCCTGGGCATGGGCTGCGCCCGAAAGCGCGAGGGCGCCGAGGATGCCGGCGAGCGCGATGCGGGAGGTGTGAGTCATGGTGTTGTCTCCTTGAATGGATGTTGTGGACGTTTGTTGTGAGGCACCGACGGGTGGGAGGGCGTGATTCTTTAGGACATTCGTATGGCGGTGCTTGGGCTGAGAAATGTGGAGGAGGTGTTGCGCGGCGCTGGCGATCAGACCACGCCGCGCGAGCGCAGCGCCTGGATGGCCATGGGCGCAATGCCCAGCTCGCCCAGCACTTCATCGGTGTGCTGGCCCAGGGAGGGCGGTGCGCTGCGCAGCACGGGCGGGGTATCGCTCAGGCGCATGGGGCTGGCCACGCCGGCGATGCGCGAGATGCCGTCGCCGGCCTCGCGCGGCAGCTCGACGCGTATGCCGCGTGCGCGCACCTGCGGGTCGTCGAAGGCCTGGGCGATGGTGTTGATGGGGCCGCAGGGCACGGCCTTGTCTTCCAGCAGCGCAATCCATTCGGCCGTGCCGCGTGTCTTCATGAGGGGCACCATCCGCTCCAGCAGCGCCTGGCGGTTGCGCACGCGCGCGGTGTTGGTGGCAAAGCGCTCGTCCTGCGCCCAGCCGGCTTCGCCGAAGGCGGCGCAAAAGCGCGCGAACTGCCCGTCATTGCCAATGGCCAGCAGCACGTTGCCGTTGGCCGTGGCGAAGTCCTGGTAGGGCGCCAGGCTGGGGTGGATGTTGCCGGCGCGGCCCGGCGATTCGCCCGTGGCCAGAAAGCCGGCGGCCTGGTTGGCCAGCACGGCCATGCCCACGTCGAGCAGGGCCATGTCGATGTGCTGGCCCCGGCCCGAGGCCTGGCGCGCATGCAGCGCGGCCAGGATGGCATTGCTGGCATACAGGCCCGTGAAGACGTCGATCACGGCCACGCCCACCTTGAGCGGGCCGCCTCCGGGCGCCTCGTCGGCATGGCCGGTGATGCTCATCAGCCCGCACATGGCCTGCACCATGAGGTCGTAGCCCGCGCGCTCGGCATACGGGCCGGTCTGGCCGAAACCCGTGACCGAGCAATAGATCAGGCGCGGGTTGAGCGCCTTGAGGCTTTCGTAGTCCAGCCCGTACTGGGCCAGGCCACCGACCTTGAAGTTCTCCACCAGCACATCGGCCCCGGCCGCCATCTGGCGAATCAGCTGCTGCCCATCGGGGGTGGACATGTCGATGGTGACCGAGCGCTTGTTGCGGTTGCAGGCCGTGAAATAACTGGCCTCCTGCGTGGCCTGCCCATCGTCGCGCGGCAGGAACGGAGGCCCCCAGTGGCGCGTGTCATCGCCGGCCACGGGCCGCTCGACCTTGATCACATCGGCACCCAGGTCGGCCAGTGTCTGCGTGCACCAGGGCCCGGCCAGCACGCGGGAAAGATCAAGCACCTTGATGCCAGCCAATGCGGCCGGCGCGGAGGATGTGGAGGACATGAGAGAGAAGAAATATGAGCGCGCCCGATGCCGCTGGTAGTTCAGCTGAGGGCTTGAGCTTCCATCACCCATAGCGTGTGACACGGGCGTGGAACAGGCCAGGGACGCCGAGCAAGAGCCGCCTCGCGGCGAGGGCGTCGTCCCCCTCCGCGAAGCGAGAAGGGGGAAGGCGCGAAGCGCCTCAGGGGGTCAGTTGGCAAAAGCTGCGATGCCGGTCTGGGCCCGGCCCAGGATCAGCGCATGCACATCGTGCGTGCCTTCGTAGGTGTTGACCACTTCCAGGTTGACCAAGTGGCGGGCCACGCCGAACTCGTCGCTGATGCCGTTGCCACCCATCATGTCGCGCGCCATGCGGGCGATGTCCAGCGACTTGCCGCAGTTGTTGCGCTTGATCAGCGAGGTGATCTCGATCACGTTCTGGTGCTCGTCCTTCATGCGGCCCACGCGCAGCGCGGCCTGCAGGCCCAGGGTGATCTCGGTCTGCATGTCGGCCAGCTTCTTCTGGATCAGCTGGTTGGCAGCCAGGGGGCGGCCGAACTGCTTGCGGTCCAGCGTGTACTGGCGCGCCGTGTGCCAGCAGAACTCGGCTGCGCCCAGGGCGCCCCAGGCGATGCCGAAGCGTGCGCTGTTCAGGCAGGTGAAGGGGCCCTTGAGGCCGCGCACTTCGGGGAAGGCGTTTTCCTCGGGAACGAAGACGTCGTCCATCACGATCTCGCCCGTGATGGAGGCGCGCAGGCCCACCTTGCCGTGGATGGCCGGGGCCGACAGGCCCTTCATGCCCTTGTCCAGGATGAAGCCGCGGATCTCGCCCACATGGCCGTCCTCGGTCACTTCCTTGGCCCAGACCACGAACACGTCGGCCACGGGGCTGTTGGTGATCCACATCTTGTTGCCCTTGAGGCGGTAGCCGCCGTCCACCTTGTAGGCGCGGCTGGACATGCTGCCGGGGTCGGAGCCGTGGTCGGGTTCGGTCAGGCCGAAGCAGCCGATGAACTCGCCGCTGGCCAGCTTGGGCAGGTACCTGTTCTTCTGGTCTTCGGTGCCGAATTCATTGATGGGCACCATCACCAGCGAGCTTTGCACGCTGGCCATGGAGCGGTAGCCCGAGTCCACGCGCTCGATCTCGCGCGCCACCAGGCCGTAGCTGACGTAGTTCAGGCCGGCGCCGCCGTACTGCGTGGGGATGGTGGGGCCCAGCAGGCCCAGCTCGCCCATCTCGCGGAAGATGCTCACGTCGGACTTCTCGTGGCGGAACATCTCCAGCACGCGGGGGCCAGCTTCTCCTGGCAGTAGGCATGGGCCGCGTCGCGGATCATGCGCTCGTCTTCGCTCAGTTGCTGGTCGAGCTGGAAGGGGTCATCCCATTGGAAGCTGTTGCGGGCCATGGCGTGGTTTCTCCAAAAACAAAGAGGTCAAGGGCGGGTCGCTGCCATATGCCAAAGCCGGGCAGGCTGTGGCCATGGAGCGTTGTTGCGACGCATCTTAGAAGCGGGCCTGCGCGTGGCGCAAACGATGTTTGTTCATCCATGAATGCGTAAAGCGCATGTATGGATTCCATGTTGCGGGTTATTCCCTATGATGCGTGCCATTGGAGTGCGTTGAATTCATGAGATATGCGTAGAGCCCTGCCATCCACCCAAGCCCTGGCCTGCTTCGAGTCGGCCGCCCGGCACATCAGCTACACGCGTGCTGCGCAGGAACTGTCGCTCACGCAAAGCGCGGTCTCACGCCAGATCATTGCGCTGGAGGAGTTCCTGGGCGTGCAGCTGTTCCGGCGCACGCGCCACGGCGTGCTGCTGACCGAGGCGGGCACGCAGTACGCCCAGCAGGTCTCGCGCTGGCTGCACGGCCTGGAGCGCGACACGCTGGACATCATGGCCCACCAGGGCGAAGGCGGCCCGCTCAACCTGGCTGCCGTGCCCACCTTCGCCACGCGCTGGCTGCTGCCGCGCCTGCCGCAGCTGGCGCGCGAGCATCCCGAGGTCACGGTGCACATCGACGTGCAGACGCGGCCCTTCCTTTTCGCCGATACCGTGTTCGACGCCGCGCTCTATGCAGGCACGCCCGAGCAGGTGGCGCGCTGGCCCGGTGTGCAGGCGCAATGGCTGATGGACGAAGAGGTGGTGCCCGTGTGCAGCCCGCAACTGCTGGCCACGGCCCAGGCGCGCGAGCCGGGCCGCGCCTGGCTGCCCGTGGGGGCGGATATCGTGGCCCGGATGCCGCTGCTGCAGCAAAGCACGCGGCCCTACGGCTGGCAGCAGTGGTTCGATGCCATGGGCGTGGCCGCGCCGCGCGCGCTGGATGGCATGCGGCTGGAGCTGTTCTCCATGCTGGCTGTGGCCGCCAGCCAGGGCCTGGGCGTGGCGCTGATGCCACCCATGCTGATCGAGCAGGAACTGGCGCGCGGCGACCTCATCATTGCCTGCCCCCAGCCACTGCGCGGCAACCGCGCCTACTACCTGGTCACGCCGGCCCTGGCGCCCGATGCGCAGCCCGCGCCCGCCCTGCGCGTGTTCTCTTCATGGCTGCAGCAGCGCGCCAGGGAGCACCGGCCTGCCTGAAAATTAAGCAGGCTTTGGATTGTTCAACGATGACAGTCACTTAACTGACTTATCCTTGCTGCTGGCGGCGCTTGTCCACAGGCTTGTGGGGGTGTCTCTGGGGAAAACCCGCAATCGTGCTCAAAACCAGGGCAGCACGGCCAGGCACAACGGCATGACCACGGCCGTGGCCACGCCGTTCAGGCCCATGGCTAGGGCCGAGAAGGCGCCCATGGTCGGATTCACCTGCAGCGCGCGTGCCGTGCCAATGGCGTGGGCCGTAAGACCCAGGGCAAAACCCTGCACGGCCGGGTCATCGCTGCGCACCAGGCGGATCAGCAGCGGCGCCATCATCGTGCCCGCAATGCCGGTGATGGCCACGGCCACGGCCGCCAGCGAGGCCGGCCCGCCAAAGCGCTCGGCCATGGGCAGGGCGATGGGAATGGTGGCCGACTTGGGCGCCAGCGCCACCAGCGTCTGCACCGTGGCACCCAGGCTCCAGCCGATCAGCAGTGCCGACAGCAACGCCACCACGCAGCCCACGGCCAGGGCCACGCTGATGGGCAGCCACAGCGCGCGTATGCGCTCGCGCTGGGCGTACAGCGGAATTGCCAGCGCGACGGTGGCCGGGCCGATCAGCAGCCCCAGCAGCGAGACGCCGCTGCGGTAGCTGGCATAGGAGGTGCCCGTGGCCAGCAGCACGCCCACGATGACGACGACGGCCGTGAACACGGGAATCAGGAGCGGATGGTTGCCGCTTCGGCGGTACAGCGCCATGGCCGCCAGGTAGACGGCCATGGTCAGCACCAGCCAGGGCAGATGGGCGGTGGAGGCATTGCCGGACAGCGACTGCCAGGCGCTTTGCCAGTGGGTGGCGAGCGCGCTCATGCCTTGTCTCCCCGGCTGGCGGCCGCTTCGCGGGCGCGCTGGCGCTCCAGGCACCAGCGGAAGGTGAAGGCCGTGGCCAGGAAGGTAATGGCCGCACCCGCCACGCAGGCGATCACAAAGGGCTGCCATTCGCGCGACAGCCGGTCGAACTCCAGCATCACGCCTGCAATGACGGGAATGAACAGCAGCATCATGTTCTGCAGCAGCACGCCGGCGGCCTTCTCCAGCGACTCGGGCAGGCGGCCGTGCAGCAGCAGCGCCCCCAGCAGCAGCAGCGTGCCCACGAGCGCGCCCGGAAGCGGCAGCCCCGTGAGCTGGACGATGGCCTCCCCCAGCAACTGGAAGGCGAACAAGGCGGTGATGGCGTACAGCATGAAAACCTGAATTCCTGGGTCAGATGGTGAGGGAGCGGCCAACGGGGCGGGTGCGGCAAGAGCGTGGATCGCCCGTTGTCAGGCCGGGGCCTGGCCCTGGCGCCTGTGGGACGCCGCCGCAAAGCGTGCAATCATCGCCCACAACTCGAAAAAAGGTGCGGCCACCGATTGCGCGGCTCCCGGGCCAAGGCTATGTTTGGGTCCGTGCCCCCGAGAGTCCTGGGGCATGAGACTTTGAATAGCGAAGGAGTAGCGATGGCCGAAACCACATATCACGCACCCGTGTACGAGCCGACGGTGGATGAACTCGAAGTGCTCAAGAAGCTGGAGATGGGCGAGCCCGTGTCGCTGGAAAGCGCGGCGCGCGAGCATCTGTCCAAGAGGCTGCGCGAGCGTGGACTGGTCGAAGTGGACAGCAGCCATCAATGGCACATCACGGCGGCAGGGCGCGCGCAGATCCGCCGCACGGATGCCTGAGGCGAGGTGTGTCAGGCACCTTCCAAATCGAGGGTTTTCCCTTGGATCTGGAGGTTGCCTGATTTGCAGGCAGCTTAGCCTGCGGCCAGTGAATGCAAGCACTTGGACGCCTCGTTCACTTGCTGTTCACTGATTATCCACAGGGTTGTTCAATGGATCTGTGGAGAAAGAAAGCCACCTCAGGGTGGCTTTTTTCATGGGCTTTCACAGGCCCGAACCGTGGGCGCACCGGGCTGGTGCCCGCGCTGGGCAAGGGCTGCATGACGGTGGTGCAAGTGGCGGTTTTCAGAGGGAAAGTGCTGAATTTGACGCAGGGCTGCAGCCCTGCCTGCGGGCTGGGATGGAGCTGCTTCAAGGAGGCTTCAGCATGGGCCAAGGTCCAGGCCTGGCAGGCCTTGAGAGGCGGTTGATGCCAAAGTTGTACACAGGTTGGACCCTGTGCGGCGAAAAGCGCGCAGGCGTCATCCCGCCCAAGGCATGAGGACGCAGGATCGGTGCAGGCTGGAGGGCCTTGAAATGCAGTGCAGCCGTTGAACACGGCTGGATGCAAAGGGGCTTGAGGTTTGTGCGGACGCTGTGAAGACAGCGGCCGGAAAAGAAATAGCCGAAAAAGCAGGGGACTGCTTTTTCGGCTACGTAATCTCTGGTGCCCGGGGCCGGAATCGAACCGGCACGCCTTGCGGCGGGGGATTTTGAGTCCCCTGCGTCTACCAATTTCACCACCCGGGCTACTTAGCGCAGGGGCGAATTATGGCACAGTGTGAGGCTATGAAAATTTATCCGACCATCGAAGACGCCATCGGCCGCACGCCCCTGGTGGCATTGCAGCGCATCGGTGCGCAGTCTCGCCAGGAACGTGGCAACGTGGTGCTGGGCAAGCTGGAAGGCAACAACCCGGCCGGTTCGGTCAAGGACAGGCCGGCCCTGTCGATGATCCGCCGCGCCGAAGAGCGCGGCGACATCAAGCCCGGCGACACGCTGATCGAGGCGACTTCGGGCAATACCGGCATTGCGCTGGCCATGGCCGCCACGATCAAGGGCTACCGGATGGTGCTGATCATGCCCGAGGACCTGTCCATCGAGCGTGCCCAGACGATGAAGGCCTATGGCGCCGAGCTGATCCTCACGCCCAAGAGCGGCGGCATGGAATACGCGCGCGACCTGGCCGACCAGATGGTGGCCCAGGGCAAGGGCGTGGTGCTCGACCAGTTCGGCAACCCCGACAACCCGCGCATCCACTACGAGACCACCGGCCCCGAGCTGTGGGAGCAGACCGGCGGCGAGATCACGCATTTCGTGAGCGCCATGGGCACCACGGGCACGATCACGGGCGTGGCGAAGTTCCTCAAGGAAAAGAACCCGGCCATCCGAATCGTGGGCGCCCAGCCGGCCGAAGGATCGCGCATCCCCGGCATCCGCAAGTGGCCCGAGGAGTACATGCCCAAGATCTATGACGCCTCGCTGATCGACGAGACCGTGCTCGTCGGGCAAGACGATGCCGAGGATATGGCGCGCCGCCTGGCGCGCGAGGAAGGCATCTTTGCCGGCATCTCGGCGGCGGGCGCCTGCTGGGTGGCCCAGCAGATTGCCGAGCGCGAGAACAACGCCACCATCGTCTTCGTGGTCTGCGACCGCGGCGACCGCTATCTGTCCACGGGCGTCTTCCCCGCCTGACGCAGCGACAGGCCCGCCTTCCGGCGGGCCTTCCTGTTTGCATTGAGCCAGGACAGCAAAAAACCAGGAACAGCCCCATGCACTATGAAACCCGCTATTGCACGCACTGCGCAACGCCCCTGCAGTGGGTGATCCAGGCCGAGGACGGCGGCGATGTATCGCGCCTGCGCTGCCCCGAGTGCGGCTGGACGCACTGGAACAATCCCACGCCGGTGCTGGCCGCCATCGTGGAGCTGGACGGCAAGGTGCTGCTGGCGCGCAATGCGGCCTGGCCCGAGAAGGTCTTCGGCCTGATCACGGGCTTCATGGAAGCCGGCGAGTCGCCCGAGGAGGGCGTGGCACGCGAGGTGGCGGAGGAAACCGGCCTGCAGGCCGAGTCGCTGGAGCTGATCAGCGTGCATGAGTTCCTGCGCATGAACCAGGTGATCATCGCCTTCCATGTGCGCGCCAGCGGCCAGGTGCGGCTGTCGCCCGAGCTGCTCGAGTACCGCCTGCTGGAGCCCGAGAAAGTCCAGGCCTGGCCTTCGGGCACCGGCATGGCGCTGGCCAAGTGGCTGCGCAGCCGGGGGCATGATCCTGTGATCCGTGACTTTTGGAAGCGTGCCGAGCAGGCCCAGGAGGCTGAAGCGAGTCGCGCCGATCAAGACACTGCTGCCGGCCTCAGCCGCGATGCCGCCTAGAATCCCAGGCTCAAGAGGTGCATCCGATGGAAATTCACAAGGAAATCGACACGCGCGGGCTCAACTGCCCGCTGCCCATTCTCAAGGCCAAGAAGGCGCTGGCCGAACTGGACAGCGGCCAGCTGCTCAAGGTGGTGGCCACCGACACGGGCTCGCTGCGCGACTTCCAGGCCTTTGCCAAGCAGACCGGCAATGAACTGGTGGAGCAGCAGACCGTGGGTGCGGAGTTCATCCATATCCTGCGCCGGCGCTGAGCGGCTGCACGCGGTTCGCTCCAAAGAAAAAGGCCTGCTTTCGCAGGCCTTTTGCATGGGGCAGGGGCGGCTCTGAGGCCCGGCCTCAGATGCTCAGGCCCTGCAGGTATTCGCGGAAGCTCGCGCCCACATCCTCGTGCTGCAGCGCCAGTTCCACCGTGGCCTGCAAAAAGCCTTCCTTGCTGCCGCAGTCGTAGCGCTTGCCCTGGTACTGGAAGGCGTAGACGGCTTCATGGGCCATCAGGCGTTCGATGGCGTCCGTCAGCTGGATCTCGCCGCCCACGCCCTTGGGCTGGTTGCGGATCTCCTCGAAGATGGCCGGTGTCAGCACGTAGCGGCCAGCCACGCCCATGCGCGAGGGGGCCTTCTCGGGCGCGGGCTTTTCCACGATTTTCTCGATGCGCATCAGCGAACCGCCGGCCGGCTCGCCAGCCACGATGCCATAGCGCTTGGTCTGCTCCAGCGGCACTTCCTGCACGGCCAGCAGGGAGCGGCCCTGCTTGTGGAAGGCCGATGTCATCTGCGCCATCACGCCGGGGCCGCCAGGCTCGCCCACCATCAGGTCGTCGGCCAGCAGCACGGCAAAGGGCTCGTTGCCCACCAGCGGCTCGGCGCACAGCACGGCATGGCCCAGGCCCAGCGAGCGCGGCTGGCGCACGAACAGGCAGTTCATGTCGGCGGGGCTGATGCTGCGCACCAGCTCCAGCATGGCCTGCTTGCCGGCGTTCTCCAGTTCGTTTTCCAGTTCGTAGGCGGTGTCGAAATGGTCCTCGATGGCGCGCTTGCTGCGGCCGGTGACGAAGATCATGTCGCGGATGCCGGCCTCGTAGGCCTCTTCCACGGCGTACTGGATCAGCGGCTTGTCCACCACGGGCAGCATCTCCTTGGGAGAGGCCTTGGTGGCGGGCAGAAAGCGCGTGCCGAGCCCGGCAACGGGAAACACGGCTTTGCGGACACGGGTCTGATTACTCATGAAAATCTTGGGATTCAGGTGATGGAAAAAGCGTGCGGCTTTGCGTCTTCTTCGCTAAGTGTCTCAGCTTTCATTGTGCGACTTGATGCCCTCGGACGATGAAACTGGCGCAGCCCAAGATCAGGGACACCGAGGAAGGGCCGCCCCGCGCCGAGGGTGTCGTCCCCCTCCCGCGAAGCGAGAGAGGGGGAAGCGGCACAGCCGCTCAGGGGGAGATTCCATGTCAACCCAGGCGGGCGAGTTGTTCCTGGATGCGGATCAGCGTGGCGCCGAAATCGGCCACGCGCTTCTTTTCCTGGTCGATGACGGCCGGGGGCGCCTTGGCCACGAAGGCCTCGTTGCCCAGCTTGGCATTGGCCTTGGTGATCTCGCCTTCCAGGCGTGCGGCTTCCTTGGACAGGCGGGCCTTTTCGGCGGCCACGTCGATCTCCACGAACAGCGCCAGGCGCGCCTCGCCCACCACGCAGACCGGGGCGGCCTGGGCGGCCTCGGCCCAGGCGGCTTCGTCGTCGAACACCTTGACCTCGCTGAGCTTGGCCAGGTTTTGCAGCACGGCGGCATTGGTGCGCAGGAACTGTGCCTCGTCGGCCGAGCTGGCCACGGCCAGCAGCGGCAGGCGCTGTGCGGGCGACACGCCCATCTCGCCGCGCAGCGTGCGGCAGGCGTCGATCATCTGCTTGATGCGGCCCACGTAGGCGATGGCGGCCTCGTCGATTTTCTCGGGCTGGGCCTCGGGGTAGCGGGCCACGGCCACGGACTCGCCGGGCAAGCCGGCGACCGGGGCAACCTTCTGCCACAGGGCTTCGGTCACGAACGGGATGATGGGGTGGGCCAGGCGCAGAATGGCCTCCAGCGTGCGGATCAGCGTGCGGCGCGTGGCGCGCTGCTGGGCCTCGTTGCCGGTCTGGATCTGCACCTTGGCGATTTCCAGGTACCAGTCGCAGAACTCGTTCCAGACGAAGTCGTACAGCGCGTTGGCCACGTTGTCCAGGCGGAATTCGGCAAAGCCCTTGGCCACTTCGGCCTCGACCTTCTGCAGCTGCGAGGCGATCCAGCGGTCGGGCTGGCTGAACTGCATGTAGCCCGCGAACTCGCCGCCGGCCTGGCATTGCTCCTTGGTGTGGGGCAGCAGGCCGCAGTCATGGCCTTCGCAGTTCATCAGCACGAAGCGGCTGGCGTTCCACAGCTTGTTGCAGAAGTTGCGGTAGCCCTCGCAGCGCTTGCTGTCGAAGTTGATGGAGCGGCCCAGCGATGCCAGGGCCGCGAAGGTGAAGCGCAGCGCGTCGGCACCGTAGGCGGGAATGCCCTCGGGGAATTCCTTTTGCGTGTTCTTGCGCACCTGGGGCGCGGTCTCGGGGCGGCGCAGGCCCTGCGTGCGCTTGTCCAGCAGGGTGTCCAGGTCGATGCCGTCGATCAGGTCCACGGGGTCGAGCACGTTGCCCTCGGACTTGCTCATCTTCTTGCCCTGGGCGTCACGCACCAGGCCATGCATGTAGACATGGCGGAAGGGCACGCGGCCCGTGAAGTGCGTGGTCATCATGATCATCCGGGCGACCCAGAAGAAGATGATGTCGTAGCCCGTGACCAGCACCGAGCTGGGCAGGTAGAGGTTGTAGTCATCGTCGGCCGCCTCGGTCTGGTTCGGCCAGCCCATGGTGGAGAACGGCACCAGGGCCGAGGAGTACCAGGTGTCCAGCACGTCCTCGTCGCGCGTGAGCGTCTTGCCGGGGGCCTGGGCGCGGGCTTCTTCCTCGGTGCGGGCCACGTAGACCTTGCCGTCCTCGTCGTACCAGGCGGGAATCTGGTGTCCCCACCACAGCTGGCGCGAGATGCACCAGTCCTGGATGTTGTTCATCCACTGGTTGTAGGTGTTGACCCAGTTCTCGGGCACGAACTGCACCTGGCCGCTGGAGACGGCATCGATGGCCTTCTGCGCGATGGACTTGCCGGTGGCATCGCCTTCGCCGACCTTGTTCATGGCCACGAACCACTGGTCGGTCAGCATGGGCTCGATCACTTGGCCCGTGCGCGTGCAGATGGGCACCATGAGCTTGTGCTTCTTGGTCTCGACCAGCAGGCCGGCCGCGTCCAGGTCGGCCACGATGGCCTTGCGCGCCACGAAGCGGTCCATGCCGCGGTACTTCTCGGGCGCCTCGTCGTTGATGGTGGCCGTCAGCGTCAGCACGCAGATCATCGGCAGGCCGTGGCGCTGGCCCACGGCGTAGTCGTTGTTGTCATGCGCAGGCGTGACCTTGACCACGCCCGTGCCGAACTCGCGGTCCACGTAGTCGTCGGCAATGATGGGGATCTCGCGGCCCACCAGGGGCAGGATCACGGTCTTGCCGATCAGCGCCTGGTAGCGCTCGTCCTCGGGGTGCACCATCAGGGCCGCGTCGCCCAGCATGGTTTCCGGGCGCGTGGTGGCCACCACGAGCTGGCCCGAGCCGTCGGCCAGCGGGTAGGCGATGTGCCACAGCGAGCCGTCCTTTTCCTCGTTCTCGACCTCGAGGTCGGAGACGGCGGACATCAGCTTGGGGTCCCAGTTCACCAGGCGCTTGCCGCGGTAGATCAGGCCCTGCTGGTACAGGCGCACGAAGGTCTCGTTGACGATGGACGACAGCTTGTCGTCCATGGTGAAGTACTCGCGGCTCCAGTCCACGCTGTCGCCCATGCGGCGCATCTGGCCGGTGATGGTGTTGCCGCTCTGGTTCTTCCACTCCCAGACCTTGCTCACGAAGTTCTTGCGCGCCTCGGGAGGCGTCGCGCCCATGTCGTGGCGGCTGGCGATGCCCTGCTCCTGCAGCTGGCGCTCCACCACGATCTGGGTGGCGATGCCCGCGTGGTCGGTGCCGGGAACCCAGACCGTGTTGTGGCCCTTCATGCGGTGGTAGCGCGTGAGGCTGTCCATGATGGTCTGGTTGAACGCATGGCCCATGTGCAGCGTGCCCGTCACATTGGGCGGCGGCAGCTGGACGGAGAACGATGGCTGGGATGCATCTGCCTGGCCCGTGCCGCGCACGCCGGCTGCGCCGTAGCCGCGCTTTTCCCATTCAGGGCCCCATTGGGCCTCGATGGCGGCGGGTTCAAACGATTTGGACAGGCTGTCGAGGCCTGGCTGGGCAATGGTGTCGCTCATGGCTTGCTTGCGGGGAATTGTGCGAATGGCGTTTGGCAAATGAAAACGGCATCCGTTGAAGGGATGCCGTCTGCATATGCGAAATGGATGACGGTTTGACGGGGATTCTACCGACCCCGTCCGCCTGCCTGTTCGCCGGGTCTTATTCAGGCCGCTGCGTCGGGGACGAACTCGGGCCGGTCGTTGCTCTGGGGCTTGAGCGGCTGGGCGGCCTTGCCTTCGGCGCGTTCCTTGCGCCATTGCTCCTTGCGTGCCGTCCACTCGTTCAGGCGGGCGTGGGCGGTGGTGCTTTCGCGCGCCATCTGCACTTCGTCGGCCAGCTGGGCCGACAGCTCCAGGCGGATGCCGTTGGGATCGAAGAAATAGATGCTCTTGAAGATGTGGTGGTCGGTCACGCCCAGCACCTCGATGCCATGCGCCACCAGGCGGGCCTTGGTGTTCTCCAGTTCCTCGACGGTGTCCACGCGGAAGGCGATGTGGTTGATCCACAGCGGCGTGTTGGGCGAGGGCAGGGCCTTTTCGTCGTCGCCGATGTCGAAGAAGGCGATGAACGACCCATCCTTCAGGCGGAAGAAGAAGTGCGTGTAGGGGCAGTACTCGCCCGTGCTGGGCACGTAGTCGCTCTGGATGATGTGATAGAGCGGCAGGCCCAGGATGTCCTCGTAGAAGTGGCGGGTCTCCTCGGCATCGCGGGCCTTGTAGGCGTAGTGGTGCAGCTGCTGCACGGCGGCGGGCGGTGGCAGTGTGGACAGGTCGGGACGGGCGCTTGTGTTCATCGAATGTCTCCTTGGTGGATGTGTTAATTCTACTATTCGTAATCAATTTACCTAAATGAAATGTCGCGATGGATGCAGGGATATGCGCGCTGCGGTGTCCGGGCCACCTGCGGTGCCGAGTTGCCGGCAGCACTTGACCTTCAAGTTACTTCATGCTTTCTCATGGAGGTCCGTGCCCCTGCCTGCCATGGATGCCATCGGTGCAGCGACCCTCTGTTCACAACCGTTTTCAAGTCAAGGAGCCTCATGAGCGACAGCCATCAGCACGGCGACGTGCGTGCCCTGCCGGAATCCCGTCTCTGGTTTGCCTTCGGATTGACCGGCACCTTCATGGTGGTGGAAATCATCGGCGGCATCGTCACGGGCAGCCTGGCCCTGATCTCCGACGCCATGCACATGCTGACCGACGCGATGGCGCTGCTGCTGGCCCTGGTGGCCATACGTGCCGGCCGCAAGGCAGCCGACCTGCTGCGCACCTACGGCTATGCGCGCTTCGAGATCCTGGCCGCCGCCGTCAACGCGCTGGTGCTGTTGGGCGTGGCCTTCTACATCCTGTATGAGGCCTACCGCCGGCTGTCGGCGCCTGCAGAAATCCAGTCCCTGGGCATGATGGCGGTGGCGGCCGTGGGCCTGGTGATCAACCTGCTCTCCATGCGCCTGCTGTCGGGTGGCAAGGATGAGAGCCTGAACGTGAAGGGCGCGTACCTGGAGGTATGGGCGGACATGCTGGGCTCGGTTGGCGTGCTCGCCGGTGCCGCGCTGATCTGGCTGACGGGCTGGCGGTGGATCGACTCGGCGGTGGCCGTGGGCATCGGCTTCATGGTGTTTCCGCGGACCTGGACCCTGCTGCGCGAGTGCATCAACATCCTGCTGGAAGGCGTGCCCTCAGGGATGAGCCTGCAGGCAGTGCGCGAGACGATTGCGGGCACGGCGGGCGTGGCAGCGATCCACGATGTCCACCTGTGGGCGGTCACGCAGAGCAAGCCCATGCTGACCGGCCATGTGGTGCTGCTGCCCGGCGCGGACGGCGAGCAGGTGCGCCGCGATATCGAAGACAGGCTGCAGGCCGGCTTCGACCTGCACCATACGACGCTGCAGATGGAGAGCGAGGACCGCTCCCCGGCAGAGCACATCCACTAGGATGCCAGTCTTCATGGACCACACCCGGAGTGCACCGATGCTTGAGCTTCGACCCAACTGCGAATGCTGCGACAAGGACCTGCCGCCAGAGTCTGCCGAGGCTCGCATCTGCACCTTCGAGTGCACGTTCTGTGCCGGCTGTGCGGATCATGTGCTGCACGGCGCCTGCCCCAACTGCGGTGGCGAGCTGGTGGCCAGGCCGCGCCGGCCGGCGGACAGGCTGGAGCGGTATCCGGCCTCTACGAAGCGGGTGCTCAAGGCCGGCGGCTGCGCTGTACGGGCCTGATCCGGCGCGGAGCCATCGATTGCAGTACCAGTACCACGATGGACTGCTGGAGCAGGTGCGCCTGGGTGTGGCGGCCCGGAGCGTGGAACTGTGCTTCTTTCTCTATGCCGTGTTCGACAGGCCGCAGGCCAGGGTAGCCATCCGCCTTGAACGGATCGTCAACTTTCCTGCCGTGCAGGCGTACTTTGCCGACGTCCAGCGCGACGCAGCCGCAGAGATGGATGACTGCCTGGACCGCTGCGAAGTGCTGCAGCGGGATACGAAGAGGCCTTCGTCAGCAAGGGCGCAGCATCTGTTCTTGCAGCTGTCCCACTATGGGCGGCTGAAAATCCACTGCGAATCCGTTGTCGAGGAGTTTGTTCCAGAGCCGTAGCGGACCGCTGCGGGTTTATGCCGTGAAGACGGGACGCCTGCGGCCACGGAACGCAGCCTCCACCGCCAGCACGGCTGCAAAACCCATCACATAGGCCAGCACATCCCACCAGTCGGCCGTGCTGCCCAGCACGATGCGCAAAGCGCGGTTGGGAATGTGCAAATGGAAGGTCGATGCCAGGAACTGGCCAAGCTCCACCAGCAGGCCCACGCACAGCGCGGCCGACGCCAGCGGCAGCACGCGCGCGGCGATCACGGTCTTGAACACGGCATAGACCCAGGCCACGGCCATCACGTCGCCGAAGAAGCTGCGCACCCAGCCCCAGCGCGCGCCGACGGTGGCCAGCAGCACGAGCAAGACAAACAGGGCCACCGCCCACGCCAGGGAAACAGGATCAAAACGCCATCGCATGGCCGCCATCATCGGGCCAAAAGCGGGTCCGGTCAGCGAGCCGGATGCGCAGTGCCTTGCGCAGCGGTGGCCAGCGGGTGCGCTATCCCGCCATCGCCGTAGCTGCCCACCACCTGGGCGATCACCACCTGGTAGCCGTTGAGCCAGCGCGCCTGTTGCTGCTTGGCTTCGAGGTGCGCAGGGTGGCGCATCAGTTGCTGCAGCGCCTCCCATGTCTGCCAGTAGTAGACGTTGGAGACCAGGCCTGTGGCGGGGTTCTCCCAGGCCTCTTCGCCCAGGTAGCCGGGGATGGCGCGGGCGATCTCGGCGATCCGGCCGTCAAGGGCATGGAATGGCGCGTCATATTCGCCCGGCGCGAAGGTGAAGGTGGATGTGTACATCGGTGGTTGGCAATCTGTGTGAGGATGGCAGGCGCTAGAGGCGCGGCGCCGCATCCATGGCACCGGCCAGCGGCTCCTGTCCGCGCTCGCGCAGCGCGCCGATGGCGCCTTCCAGGTCGCGGGCCTGCCGGTTCTGGCTGAGCTTGGCCTTGCCCTCCAGGCGGGTGATGCGGATCTGCAGGCCGACGATGGCCTGCAGCATGCCGTCGATGAATTCACGCGGCGAGTCGGACATCTTCCAGGGCTGGGCCTGCGATGCCTCATGGACCCGCGTGAGCCGCCCGACCAGGCCGCGCACGAATCTCTCGTCGTCATGGATGCTGATTTGCCCGTGCACATGCACGGCCTCGTAGTTCCAGGTGGGCACCAGGCGGTGCGTCTCGTGCTTGCTTGGATACCAGCTGGGCGAGATATAGCCTTCGGCGCCACGGAAGACGACCAGCACCTCGGCGCCGTCGCGGCACTGCTGCCACAGCGGATTGGCGCGGGCCACATGAGCGCTCAGCGTGCCCATCTCCCCTGGGTCCGCATCCAGCAGGAACGGCAGGTGGTTGGCGTCCAGCACGCCGTTGGCCTGGGTGACGAGCGTGCCCAGGGGGTGGCTGCGGATCAGGCCGTGCAGGCTGTCGGAATCGGTGAGGGAGAAATGGGCGGGCGTGTACATGGGCGCTTCCTGGGCTGGTGTGCCGGCATCGGGGGAAACCGGACTATCCACCATCCCTGGCACAATGAAAAATCCAGTTTTGTGATTTTTTGGCAGACCAGTTGAAATCCGCTTTCACCCGCCATGCCGGTGCAGCGCCCGGCGCCCGCACCCTCCACGAATGGCTGAAATCACAGGTGGCCGACGGCAGCCTGGCCGTGGGCGCACGCCTGCCCTCCACCCGCGCCCTGGCGCTGGACCTGGGCGTGTCGCGCACCACCGTCACGGCCGCCTACGAGCAGCTTGCGGCCGAAGGCTATCTGGAGACCGCTCCAGGCAGCAGGGCGCGCGTGGCGGCTGGCGCGGCACAGCGCAGCCGTGCGCGCAGCATGCCGTCAGCGGCCCAGCAGCATGGCCGTCCCCGGCTGTCTTCCTATGGGCAGCGGGTGGATGCGCTGGCGTCAGCCCTGCCGCCGGCAGCAGGCGATGGTGGGCCGGCCCCGATCGACTTTCTCTACGGCGCCCTGGCCTTTGACGACTTTCCCACGCTGGCCTGGCGGCGCGCCTACAACCGCGCCATCGTGCAGCGCCAGTCTTCCCTGTCCTACGACGCGCCCGAAGGCGAGCCGGCGCTGCGCATGGCGCTGCAAGGCTATCTGCGCCGGGCGCGGGGGCTTGTCTGTTCGGCCGATCAGATCGTGGTGGTGCAGGGCTCGCAGCAGGCCATCGACCTGTGCGCGCGCGTGCTGGTCGATCCGGGCGAGACCGTGCTGATGGAAGAGCCCTGCTACCTGATGGCGCGCCGCGTGTTCGAGGCCCAGGGCGCATGCCTGCAGGAAATGGCCGTCGATGAACAGGGCCTGGATACCTCGGCGCTGGCCGGGCGCCAGGCGCGGTTGGCCTATGTCACGCCCTCGCACCAGTTTCCGCTGGGCGGCGTGCTGCCCATAGGCCGCAGGCAGCAACTGCTGGCCTGGGCGCGCGCCACGGGTGCCTGGCTTCTGGAAGACGACTACGACGGCGAATTCCGCTACGGGCTGCGCCCCATCGACGCCCTGCAGTCCATTGACGAGGTGGGCTGCGTCATCCATGTCGGCACTTTCTCCAAGGCCTTGTCGCCGCAGATGCGCATGGGCTACCTGGTGCTGCCGCCGTCCCTGGTGCCCGTGTTCCGGGAAGCCCGGCGGCTGGCCGACCGGCATGCACCGCGCCTGGACCAGCTGGTGCTGGCCGCGCTGATCGAGGACGGCAGCTACGAGCGCCATGTGCGCGCTGCCCGCCGTCGCAACGAAGGCCGGCGGGCGGCATTGCTGCAGGCGCTGGAGCGGCACCTGCCGGGCGCGGTGCAGGTCGAAGGCTCGGCCTCCGGCCTGCATGTGGTGGCCTGGGTGCCTGCCGTGCATCAGCGCGATGAGATTGCCCTGGTGCGGTTGGCGCGAGAGCGTGGCGTGGGCGTTCGCCCCATCTCGCCGCTCTATGCGGCCGGTGATGCCCATCGCCGCCAGTCCTGCGCCGGGTTGGTCCTGGGTTATGCGAGCCTGCAGCCGCAGGCCATCGAGCAAGGGGTGCGCAGGCTGGCGGGCGTGGTGCGGGATGGACAGAAAAAAGGCGGGGCCTTCGAGGCCCCGCCTTGCCAACGCTGAGGTTTCCGGGTATTGCCGCAGCGCCTGCAATCAGGTGGCGCTGCAGAGAATGAGCGTGGAACTCACGCTGCCAGCGGGCTTCCCGCCTGTGCCTGCATAGCCGTTGGGCAGCGTCGTCGAGCCATTCAGCGTGAAGGCGACGCTGATGGACAGCGTGGTTCTGAACGCGATCACGGCCCCTGCCGGCAGTGCCGAGGTCAGGGTGACCTGGCGGGAGGTTGGGGAAAGTACCGACACACTGGCTGTGCCTCCCGTCACACTGAACACACCGATGTTGGCAACTCCCGAACCGGTGATGGTCACCGTAGTGCCGACGGGAAGCGGCGCAGAGCCTGCCGTGAGGGTGAAGCCGGGGCCAAGGACGCCAAGCACACCACAGGTGCCATCGAGGTGGTAGGCGCCAATGTCGATGGAACCCGAGACCGTGATCGACAGGGCTGCGGTGTCGGTGTTGCTGCCCTGGATGGTGACATTGGTCGGCCCCTCGTCCGCACCTGCGGTGAAGGTCACCGTGCAAGTCCCCCCGGCCGGCAGCGACAGCCCGCAGGTGTTGCCGGAAACGGACAGCCCACTGCCGCCGGGGATGGTGGCGCCGATGCCGGTGGCGGCATTCGATCCCGTGTTGGTGATGGTCACGGAGCCTGTGCCGCCAGAAGCAATCGTCAGAGTTGGTGCAGAGATCCCCAGCGTGGTCGTGGTGCTGGGCGCCGTCACGGTGAACTGCACGGACGTTGCCGGGGTATTGCTGCCAGCGAAGCTGATGGCCGTCGGACCTTCCGGCGTGGCTCCAGTCAGCGTGATCGTGCAATTGGCCCCCGCTGCCAGCGATGAACCACAGGTGTTGGCCGACACCGTGATGCCGCTGCCTGCCGGAATCGTGGCCTGAACGTCGAGCGCAGGGGCCCCACCGTTGTTGGTGATGGTCACCGAGCCCGTTGTCCCTGTGTTGAACGACACGGGCGTGGTGGACATGCCCAGCGTGGTCGGCGTGACGGGCGCCGTCACCGTGACCGGCACGGTCGTGGCCAGCGTATTGCTGCCGCCGAAGCTGATGGCCGTGGGGCCTTCGGCGGCGGCCGCAGTCAGGGTGATGCCGCAGCTGGCCAAAGAGGCGAGTGCGGCACCGCACGTGTTCGACTGCACGGTGATTCCGCTACCGGCTGGCGCCGTGGCGGTCACGTTGAAGGCCGCAGAAGCGCCAGTGTTGCTGATGAGGACCGTTGTCGAACCGCCCGCAGCGAACGACAGCGGAGCGCTGGGTATCGAGAGCGTGGTCGTGGGAACGGGCACCGTCACCGTGACCTGCACGGTCGTGGTGGGCGTATTGCTGCCGCCAAAGATGACCGCGGTCGGGCCTTCTGCCGCCGCAGCCGTCAGCGTGATCGTGCAGTCGGCCCCGGGGGCCAGGGAGATGGGGCAGGTGCTGGACGCCACCGTGATGCCGCTGCCGATCGGAATGGTGGCTTGCACGTTGAACGCCGGTGCGGATCCGTTGTTGGTGATGGTCACCGTGCCCGCTCCGCTGGTGCCAAACGACACGGGTGCGGCGGGAATGTCCAGCGTAGTCGGCGCGACGGGGACCGTCACCGTGACCGGCACCGTCGTCGCCGGTGTGTTGGTGCCGCCGAAGCTGATCGCGGTCGGCCCTTCGGCCGCAGCGGCCGTCAGCGTGATCGTGCAGCTGGCAGCGGGGGCCAGGATGGCGGGGCAGGTGGTGGTGGACACCGTGATGCCGCTGCCGGCCGGGATGGTGGCCTGTACGTTGAACGCGGGTGCGCTTCCGCTGTTGGTGATGGTCACCGAACCTGCACCGCCGGTGCCGAACGACAGGGGTGTCGTGGGAATGTTCAGCGTGGTGGGCACGACGGGGGCTGTCACCGTGATCGGCACGGTCGTGGCCGGCGTGTTGCTGCCGCCGAAGCCGATGTTGGTCGGGCCTTCGGCCGCAGCGGCCGTCAGCGTGATCGTGCAGCTGGCAGCGGGGGCCAGGATGGCGGCGCAGGTGGAGTTGGACACCGTGATGCCGCTGCCGGCCGGAATGGTGGCCTGTACGTTGAACGCGGGTGCGCTTCCGCTGTTGTTGATGGTCACCGAACCGGCGCCGCCGGTGCCGAAGGACACGGGGGCGGTGGGAATGTTCAGCGTAGTCGGCGTGACAGGGGTCGTCACCGTGACAGGCACCGTCGTGGCCGGCGTGTTGCTGCCGCCAACACCGATGTTCGTCGGGCCTTCCGGTCCTGCCGCCGTCAGTGTGATGGTGCAGCTTGCGCCCACCGGCAGTGACGCCGGGCAGGTGGAGGAGGCCACCGTGATGCCGCTGCCGACCGGAATGATGGCCCGCAGATTGAACGCAGGCGCCGTTCCGTTGTTGGTGATGGTCACCGAGCCTGCGCCGTAGGCGCCGAACAGCACGGGTGCCGGGGGAACGGTAGGCGCGGTTGGCGCGACGGGTGCGGTGACCGTGACCTGTGCGGTAGCGGCGGGCGCATTGCTGCCGCCGAAGCCGATGTTGGTCGGGCCCTCGGCCGAAGGGGCAGTCAACGTGATCGTGCAATTGGCCGAGGGAGCCAGGATGGCGGCGCAGGTGGTGTTGGACACCGTGATGCCGCTGCCCCCCGGAATGCTGGCCTGCACATTGAACGCAGGTGCGCTGCCGCTGTTGGTGATGGTCACCGAGCCAGCACCGTTCGCTCCAAAGGACAGGGAAGCCGAGGGAATGGTTAGCGTCGCGGGCAGGACGGCAGTCGTCACCGTGACGGGCAAGGACGTGGAAGCCGTGTTGCTGCCGCCGAAGCCGATGGAGGTCGGGCCTTCCGCCGAGGGGGCTGTCAGCGTGATCGTGCAGCTGGCCGAGGGAGCCAGGATGGCGGAGCAGGTGGTGTTGGACACCGTGATGCCACTGCCCCCTGGAATGCTGGCCTGCACATTGAGCGCAGGTGCGCTGCCGCTGTTGGTGATGGTCACCGAGCCGGCGCCGCCCGCTCCGAAGGACACGGACGTCGCCGGAATGTTCAGCGTCGTGGGCGTGCCGGTTGCCGACACCGTGACCGGCACGGAAGTGGACGCTGTATTGCTGCCGCCGAAGCCAATGGCGGTCGGGCCTTCCGCCGAGGGCGCGGTCAACGTGATCGTGCAGTTGGCAGAGGGTGCCAGGGCGGCAGGGCAGGTGGTGTTGGACACCGTGATGCCACTGCCTGCAGGAATGCTGGCCTGCACATTGAGCGCATTTGCGCCGCCGCTGTTGGTGATGGTCACCGATCCCGTGCTGCCCGCCGCAAACGACAGCGGCGTGGCGGGAATGCTCAGCGTGGTGGTCGGGGCCGGGCCACCTGTCACGGTGACCGGGGTGGTGGTGGCTGCGGCGTTGCTGCCGGCAATGCTGACCGTGGTCGGGCCTTCCGCTGCGGGTGCCGTCAGGGTGATGGCGCAGCTGGAGCCCGCAGGCAGCGTTGCCGCGCAGCTGTTGGAGGAGATGGTGATGCCGCTGCCTGCGGGAATGGTGGCCTGCACATTGAGCGCTGCCGAGCCGCCGCTGTTGCTGACGTTCACCGTGCCGGTGCTGCCTGCGGCAAATGACAGGCCCGCGCCGGGAACGCTGAGCGTGGTGGGGCTGGCGCCGGCCGTGGCCTGGGCTGCCTCGGCGCGGCAAATGGTTTCCACATTCACCCGGCATGTGCCATTGGGCGCAATGGTGTTGCCCACGGCGCAAAGAGGTGGGGGCGATGCGGGCGGTGCCCCTGGCGGCATGAGATGGGTGAAACCCGAGGGAAAACACTGATTCAAATTCGGTGGCTGAATGGCGGTGATTTTGAGTGCCACACCGGAATCATTGGTGAAATCTTCTGCAGAAAATCCATTGATATTGCCGCCATTGACAATTTGCGCAACGAGCAATGGCCGTGTCTCGCCCGCCGGGTTGGTAAAGCTGCCCGTCAATTGGGCACGCAGATCGGGGCTGTGCCACAGCGTGGCGCACACGATGGCGCTGGTGCACAGCGCCATGAAGAGCGCCCGGTGCTGCCGGTTGCGCAGCACCAGCCAGGCGGCCATGGCCAGCCCTATGGCAAGGGCCAACAGACTCCAAGGGTTGTCCACCGGAATCGCGGTTGCCGCGACGGCGGCAGCCGGAGCGACCGTGATGCTCTGGGCATTGGCGGCCATTGGGAATGAATGGGCGGCAATGGCGGCGACAACGGCGGGGGCAATGGAGATCTGCTTCATGGGTGAATGCCAGGGAGTGATCGGAAAATGAAATTTAAAGTAAGTTTTTTGGAGTATGTCTATTTGTATCTATCGATATCGAGGAATCGTTATGCTGCGACTTCTCAATGACCGTGAAATCGCTATCAATTTGATGCATTTGCAAAGGCCGCCAATGTGCTCGCTGTGCCTCTGTGGAGCAGGTGCGAATGGAGAGCATTGGCAAGGTCTTTTCCGGGAATTCAGAAAAGGCAAAAAAAAGCCCGTGACCGGCTTGCGGATCACGGGCTTTGGGCGGCAGCGCCCTGAAAGGCACTGCGGCGAATGCGGTTTTACTGCTGCTTGACCGCTTCGATGGACATCACCAGGCGCACTTGCTTGGGGAAGCCATAGTCCACGCCGTAGTTCACGCCGAAGGCGGTGCGGTCGATCACGGCTTCGAAGTCGCCACCGCAGGTCTCACGCTTTTGCAGCATGGCGTTGGGGTAGCAGGTGAACTTGTTGGCCTTGATGGTCACGGGCTGGGTCTTGTCCAGGATGGTCAGGTGGCCGGTGACTTCCTTGAGCTTGTCGCCGTCGAAGACGAACTTGTCGGAGACGAACTTGGCCTGGGGGAACTTGGCCACGTTGAAGATGTCGGCGCTCTTGAGGTGCTTGTCGAAGGCGGCGGTGCCCGAGCTCAGCGATTCCATTTCCAGCACGACTTCGACCTTGCCGGCCTTGGCGTCACGGTCGAATTCCACGGTACCGCTCTTCTTGTCGAAGCGCACGCGGTTGGTCGAGGCGCCGTTGTGGTCGATCTCGAACGTGGCGAAGGTGTGCGTCGGGTCGATGGCGTAGGTTGCGGGAGCAGCCTGGACAGCGGTGGCGAACAGGCCGGCAATGGCCAGGGCAAACACGGAAGTGCGCATGAAAGAACTCCTAGGTTGGGGTTGCACGAAACGGGAAAGAAAATGGCCGATCTTGGGCAGGGACGCGGCTTACAGCTTGCCCACGCCGGTCAGTGCCAGCTTGAACTGCACCTGCACCTCGTCGGCCACCATGGAGGTATCGCCCCATTCGCCTTCGCCGATCTTGAATTGCAGGCGCTTGAGCGGCAGCGTGCCGGTGGCCGTGGTCGTGGTGCCGGACTGTGCCAGTTGCACGGGAATGCTCACGTTCTGGACCTGGCCCTTGATGCTGAGCTTGCCGTCCACCTGGTACTTGCCGCCGCCCAGCGCCTTGACGGCGGTGGAGTCGAACACGGCCTGCGGGAATTTGGCGACGTTGAACCAATCCGCCTTGGGCAGTTCGGCGTCGGTTTCCTTGGCGCCCATGGTGGCGCTGCCGGTGTCCACGGTGAAGCGGATCTTGCTGGTGTCGGGCTTGGAGGTGTCGAACTGGACCTGGGCATCGAACTTCTTGAAGTGGCCCTGCAGGGGCACGCCCATCTGCTTGGCCGTGAAGTTCACGGCGCTCTGTGCGGGCACGAGCTTTTGCTCGGCCAGTGCCGCTTGGGAAGCCAGGGCCGCAGCGGCCAGGGCGATGGTGGTCAGCGTGGAGGAAAAGCGCATGGCGAGACTCCTAGGGGTCGGGAAAATCCGGTCAGGGGGTGGCTGGGGCCGGATGTACACCGGCCCTGGCTGGCGAGAGGTTGGCGAAAGGTTCAGGCGCGGCCCGGCAGCATGCGGGAGATCAGGCCGTCGCGGTCGATGAACTGGTGCTTGAGGGCGGCGCCCACATGCATGGCAATCAGCACGACCAGGGCCCAGGCCGCCCAGCCGTGCAGGGGCTTGAGGGTTTCCGCCAGTTCGGGGCTGGCGCTCACGAAGTCAGGCAGGGGCAGCATGCCGAGGAAGACGATGGGAAAGCCGGCCGCCGAGCTGTAGGCCCAGCCCAGCAGGGGCACGGCGAAGAACAGCAGGTACATGGCGTGGTGGGTGCCGTTGTGGGCCCAGTGCTGCCATTGCGGCATGGCGTGGGCCACGGCGGGCGGCAGCTCGGGCGGGCGGTGGGTGACGCGCCAGAGCAGGCGCAGCAGGCTCAGCGACAAAAGCGTGACGCCCAGCCACTTGTGCCAGTTGTACAGCTTCAGGCGCGAGGGGGAGAACGGCAGGCCAGTCATGTACCAGCCCAGGCCCAGGGCGGCGATCAGGCCCAGTGCCAGCACCCAGTGGGCGGCCATGGCCACGCCGGTATAGCGCGTGGCTCTGGAGGAGGATTTTGCTGGCGCGTTGGCGCGGGCTGAGGACTCTGTCATGGATGGCGGCAGGCTTTGGAACCGTTCAGGGCCCCTGTGAAGGGGCCCTGGATGGCAAAAAGGGTGCGGTGCGCTCTGCGAGAACTTCGTGCACTGCGGACAACGTGCAGTGTAGGAAGCGGCAAATCCAAAAGAGTTCAGCGGTATTGACGGCTCAATTCAAAAAAGATGAAGGCCGCAGCACCGGTGGTACCCGCAGCACCCGCAGCACCCGCACTACGCGCGGGCTGCGGGAGTTCAGGGCCGGGCGGGATCGGCGGGCAGCATGACCACGGCCTGCGCCGCCTGCTTCCAGGCGGCTGCGGCTGCGTCGGCATCGCCCCGGTGCTCGGCCATCAGGGCCAGGCGCTGCCAGGCACGGGTGCGCAGTGCGCTTTCCTGCAGATGGGGCGCAGCGCGCAGCAGCAGTTGCTGGGCCTTGCCCCAGAGCTGGCGCTGCACGCAGGCCATGCCGGCCAGGTATTGCAGGCGGGGTTCGCGCGGATGGCTGTTGGTGGCCGCCTCGATGCGTGCCAGCCAGGTGCCATCCAGGCCGTCCAGGCAGGGCTCCAGCACCTGGACCAGGCGCGGCAGATGCGATTCGCTGCGCGGGCCGGCATGGGACAGCAGGCGTTCCCACACGGGCAGCAGCCAGGCGCGGGCCTGCGCGGCCTCGCCGCCCAGGGCCATGAGGCGCGATGCGGCCGGCAGCGCGATCTCGGGCATGGCACGTTCCTCACCGTCCAGCGACAGCCAGAAGTGCTGCAGCTGCGTGGTGTCGCGTGCCTCGTTGATGCTCTCCAGCACCAGGCCGCGCACCACGCTGGCGGCGGCCGCTGGCGAGAAGGCGCGGTGCTTGGCCAGCAGGCGCGCCGTGTCCAGCGCCGTCGATGTCTGGCCGGCCAGGCGCGAGGCCTTCAGGCGGATGCGCAGCGCAATCGTGCGGCGTGCCGCGCCCTGGGGCAGTTCGGCCAGGCGGCGCAGCGCATCAGCTGCGTCGCGGTCGTCCAGGGCCCAGCGCGCGGCGCGCATCTGGGCGCCTTCGCGCATTTCCTGCTCCTGGGCATTGCCCTGGGCCGGTGCATTGGCCAGGACTTCGCGCCAGTGGTGGTCACGCTGCGGGCTGTCCTGCAGGGCGTGGGAGGCATCGGCGGCCACCATGTGGGCGGCTGCACGCAGCCGCGTGCCGTGTGGCACGGCGGCATGGGCCTCGGCCAGGGACTCCTCCATCGCCAGGGCGGCCAGTGCCGACTTGCGTGCGCGCAGGAAGCGGCCGGCCTGCTGGTGCGACAGGGCTTCCAGCAGGCTGTGGTGCATGGCGCGCTCTTTTTGCTGGCTGCGCCAGCGCCGTGCCTGGTGCGGCATCTGCAGCAGCGCGGCCAGGGCGCGCAGCGCGGCATACAGCAGCACGAAGGCCAGCACGATGATGGCAATGGCCAGGTTCAGGGACAGGTCCAGCCGGTAGGGCGCCCAGAACAGGGTCACCGTGCCCTGGTTGGAGCCCGCGAACAAGGCGGCCGCAACGGCCATGCCGAACAAACCGATCAACCACAGTGCAGCGCGCATTCGTCTGTCTCCCGGCTGCTCAGCGGCCTGCGGCGGCTGTTGCCAGCGCCGCCAGGGTTTCCTGCAGCGCCGGCTGTTCGGTGGTGCGCAGATTGGCCTGGATCTGCTGCAGCTGGGCCTGCACGATCTGGGTGCGGCGCGCGGCAGGATCGAAGTATTTGTTCACGGCCATGCCCGAGGCGGCCAGGTCGGCACGCGCCGCATCCCACTGGCGCGACAGCAGGGCCAGGCGCGAGTTCAGCAGCTTGAGCTTGAGGTTCTCGCGCAGGAAATAGGCCTGCTCGGGCGCCAGCAAGATGGCGTCCGGGTGGTCGATGCGGCTGACGCGCAGCAGGTCCTGGGCCTCTTCGCGCACGGCCGTCCAGCCGCGCTCACCCCAGGACTGCCACCAGCTCCACTCGGTGGGGCTGCCCTCGATGGGGGCAGGCTCGGGCTGGCGGGCCGCCTGGCCGGCCACGCCGCGATGGCGGCTGGCGCGTGGCTGGGCCACGGCGTTGAGCAGGGGCATCTCGTCGACCAGGCGTACCAGGTCTTCGATGCGGGTGAGCAGGCCGGCAGTGTCGGTCACGCTCATGCGGGCCAGCCGCTCCAGGTCGCGGTCCAGCGCCCGCATCACGGGAGCCAGACGGGGCTGTGCGGCGCGCTCTATGCGTTGGCGGGCGTTCTTGAGCGTGGCCACCAGCGGCTGCAGGCTGCCGGACAGCTCGGCCTGCTGCTGGGCCAGGCGGATGGAGGAATCTATGTCCACCACCAGGTTCTCGTCGCGCGAGCGCGACATGCTTTGCAGGAGTTCGTCGAGCTGCGTGCGCTGCAGCGACAGCTCGGCAATGCGCGCTTCCATCACCGAGGTGCGCGCCGCGCTGTCGCGGGCCAGGTCCTGGGCGTCGCGCGCCAGGGTGCGGGCCTCGACCGACTGGGAGCCGGACTGCGCTGACTGGCGGGCCAATTGTTCCTGGATATTGCCCAGGCGCTGCCAGAGCATGCCGCAGGCAATGAGCGCCGCCACGGCCACGGCGCCCACGCCCAGGACCAGGGCAGAGGAGCCGCTGCGCAGGTCTGCAGCGGGGCTGCTTTGGGCGGAGCCGGCAGCGAATGCTGCGGCGGAGGCTGGGGGCGTCAGGTCCTGCGGGGTGGGGCGGTCTTGCGCTGCGTCGGAACTCATGGCGTCGATTCTATCGACGCAACCACGTCCTCCAGAGCCGGCCGACATTGCTTGACATATCCGAATCCCAGTTGTTTGGCCTGGGCGGCGATTCGCTCGTGCGTAGCAAGCGCTCGCGCCTTTTGCCACGGTTGGCCCGGCAGGAGCTGTTGCAGGTTGGCAACGGATTCGGCGCTGCTGAGCAGCCAGAGCGAGCCATCTTCGGCCGCCTGGCGTGCCAGTGCCGTCTGGGCTGCATCCCAGGCAGGCAGTTCGCGCTGGTAGACGGCCAGCATTTCGACCTGGGCGCCTGCCTCGCGCAGTCGGGCGGCCAGCCAATCGCGGCCGGCGCCTGCCGTGGCCGGCACGGTCCTGGGCGCTCCTGCCTGGCTGTCGCCGCGCACGATGAGCACGCGGTCGCCCGGATGGATCTGGTCATGCACGCGCTGCCATAGCGTTTCGGATTCGAACTGGGCGGCGTCCGGTGGCGGGCCGTCGATCTGTGCTGGCGCAATGCCCAGGGCCAGCAGCGCCTGGGCCGTGCCGGGGCCGGGCGTCCATGCGCGGGTGGAGGCCGCAAGCCGTGCGGGGGCGGTGCCGAAGAAATGCTGGACGGCATTGCCGCTGACGAACATCACGGCGCGGTAGCCCGGGCCTTCGCGCAGCGCGTTGCGGGCGGCCTGCAAGGCCTGTTGCGTGGCCGCATCGCGGCAGGGGCCTATGGCCATCAGCGCCAGCGGCTGGGCCGGAAGGCCCCGGGCCTGCAGCGCATCCACCCACGCGGCTGCGTCATGGGCCGGGCGGGTGACGAGTATGCGCGGTGGCATGTGGGCGTGCCGTCTAGAGCTTGGGGGCCGGTTGGGCGCCGGCCGCCTGCAGCAGCGCAGCCACGTGCTGGCCCAGCGCGTCTGCGCTGGCGAAGTCGGTGACGGTGGCGTCGGCGTGCACCTGCACCAGCGGCAGCCGGCCTTCCGGGTCTCCCCAGGCTGCGTCCAGGCGCAGTTGCTGGCCGTCGAATGTGCCGTGTGCCGCCAGCGGCATGGAGCAGCTGCCGCCCATGCAGCGGCTGACGGCGCGCTCGGCGGTCACGGTCAGCCAGGTGGTCTGGTGGGCCAGCGGGGCCAGCGCGTCGATCAGGTCCTGGCGGTCGGCGCGCACCTCGATGCCCAGCGCGCCCTGGCCTGCGGCCGGCAGCATGCCGGTGGGCGCGAACCTGGCGCGGATGCGGTCGGCCAGGCCCAGGCGCATCAGGCCTGCGGCGGCCAGCACGATGGCGTCGTAGTGGCCTTCGTCCAGCTTGCGCAGGCGGGTGTTCACGTTGCCGCGCAGCGGCTCTATCTTCAGATCGGGGCGCAGGGCCTGCAGCAGTGCCTGGCGGCGCAGGCTCGATGTGCCGACGACGGCGCCCTGCGGCAGCTCGGCCAGCGTGGCGTAGCGATTGGAGACAAAGGCGTCGCGAGGGTCCTCGCGCTCCATCACGCAGGCCAGCACAAAGCCTTCGGGCAGCTCCATGGGCACGTCCTTGAGCGAGTGCACGGCGATGTGGGCGCGTCCTTCTTCCAGCGCCACTTCCAGCTCCTTGACGAACAGGCCCTTGCCGCCGACCTTGGACAGCGTGCGGTCCAGGATCTGGTCGCCCTTGGTGGTCATGCCCAGCAATTCCACCTGATGCCCCGGGCGCGCAGCAGCGCCTGGACATGCTCGGCCTGCCACAGTGCCAGCTGGCTCTCGCGCGTGGCGATCACGATGGAGTGGGGGAGAAGTGGTTTGGTGTTCATCAGGTGCCTCGGGGGGAGCGCGGGATGCTAGCATGCTGCGCCGCAGTAAACCCGGCACCAGGACCGAAGCCCAAGCAAACCGATACGCTGACCGATTCCAGGAGATTCGTTGATGGCCACCGCCCCCCGCAAGAGCAATGCGCGAGATGACAGGCGTGATGACAAGCCTGTCCGCAAGACGGACAAGGACCTGCCGCTGATCGAGGACATACGCCTGCTGGGGCGCATTCTGGGCGATGTGATCCGCGAGCAGGAAGGCGTGGCGGCCTTCGAGCTGATCGAGCAGGTGCGCCAGCTGTCGGTGACCTTCCGCCGCGATGCCGACGAGACCGCCGACCGCGCGCTCAAGCGTCTGCTCAAGGGCCTGACGACGGACCAGACGGTGAGCGTGATCCGCGCCTTCACCTATTTCAGCCATCTGGCCAACCTCGCCGAGGATCGCCACCACATCCGCCGCCGCGCCGTGCACGAGCGCGCGGGCAACACCCAGGAAGGCAGCATCGAAGTGGCGCTGGCGCGCCTGCGCTGGGCCGGCATCTCGGCCGGTACCGTGGCGCAGACGCTGGCCAAGAGCTATGTGGCGCCCGTGCTCACGGCCCACCCCACGGAAGTGCAGCGCCAGAGCATTCTGGTGGCCGAGCGCGACATCTCCCAACTGCTGGCCGCACGCGAGGACATCGTGGCCCGCGCCCAGCTGTACAACAGCGCCAAGGACGCGCTCACCCCGCGCGAGCTGGAACGCAACGAGGCCCAGCTGCGCGCCCGTGTCAGCCAGCTGTGGCAGACACGCCTGCTGCGCTACTCCAAGCTCACCGTGGCCGACGAGATCGAAAACGCGCTGTCCTATTACGAAGCCACCTTTCTGCGCGAGATCCCCAAGCTGTATGCGCAACTGGAGCAGGAGCTGGGCAACACCCTGCCCGTGCACAGCTTCCTGCGCATGGGCCACTGGATCGGCGGCGACCGTGACGGCAACCCCAATGTCACGGCCCAGAGCCTGGAGCTGGCGCTGTCACGCCAGGCCGACGTGGCCCTGCGCCACTATCTGCGCGAGGTGCACTACCTGGGCGGCGAGCTGTCGCTGTCCCAGCGCCTGACCGATGTGTCCACCGAGATGCAGGCGCTGGCAGAGCGCTCGCCCGACACCAACGAGCACCGCTCCGACGAGCCCTACCGCCGCGCGCTCACCGGCATCTACGCGCGCCTGGCGGCCACGCTCAAGGGGCTGACGGGCGGCGAGGCCGCGCGCCACGCCGTGGCGCCGCAGAACGCCTATGCCTCGCCCGAGGAGTTCCTGGCCGACCTGCGCGTCATCGATGATTCCCTGAGCCGCAACCACGGCGAGGTGCTGGCGCCCCAGCGTCTGCGCCCGCTGATGCGCGCCGTGCAGGTCTTCGGTTTCCACCTGGCCACGGTGGACCTGCGCCAAAGCTCGGACAAGCATGAGGAAGTGGTGGCCGAGCTGCTGGCTGCCGCGCGCCTGGAGCCCGACTACTCGGGCCTGCAGGAAGACGCCAAGTGCGCCCTGCTGGTGCGCCTGCTGGAAGAGGCGCGGCCGCTGCGCGTGGTGGGCGCCGACTATTCCGAGCATGCGCGCGGCGAACTGGCCATCTTCGAGACCGCGCGCCGCCTGCGCGCGGCCCTGGGCGCCGAGGCCATACGCCACTGCATCATCAGCCACACCGAGTCGGTCAGCGACCTGCTGGAAGTGCTGCTGCTGCAAAAGGAGGCCGGGCTGCTGCGCGGCACGCTGGACGACGGCGCCATCTGCGATGTGATCGTCGTGCCGCTGTTCGAGACCATTGGCGACCTGCGCAGCGCCTCGCCCATCATGCGCCGCTACTTCCAGCTGCCCGGCGTGGCGGCCATGGTGCAGCGCAGCGGCGGCGAGCAGGACATCATGCTGGGCTACAGCGACAGCAACAAGGACGGCGGCATCTTCACCAGCAACTGGGAGCTGTACCGCGCCGAGATCTCGCTGGTCGAGCTGTTCGACGAGCTGGCCGACAGCCATGGCATCAGCCTGCGCATGTTCCATGGCCGCGGCGGCACCGTGGGCCGGGGCGGCGGCCCCAGCTACCAGGCCATCCTGGCCCAGCCCCCGGGCACGGTGCGTGGCCAGATCCGCCTGACCGAGCAGGGCGAGGTCATCGCCTCCAAGTACGCCAACCCCGAGATCGGCCGGCGCAACCTGGAGACCCTGGTGGCCGCCACGCTGGAGGCCACGCTGCTGCAGCCGACCAAGCCGGCCACGCGCGCCTTCCTGGATGCGGCGGCCTTCCTGTCCGACGCCAGCATGGGCGCCTACCGCGCCCTGGTGTACGAGACCCCCGGCTTCACCAGCTACTTCTTCAGCAGCACGCCCATCCGCGAGATTGCCGAGCTGAACATCGGCTCGCGCCCGGCCTCGCGCAAGCCCTCGCAGAAGATCGAGGACCTGCGCGCCATTCCCTGGGGCTTCAGCTGGGGCCAGTGCCGGCTCACGTTGCCGGGCTGGTACGGCTTTGGCGCCGCGGTCAAGGCCTTCATCGACCAGCCGGGCAAGGATGGCAAGGCCCAGCTGGCCCTGCTGCAGAAGATGTACCGCCAGTGGCCGTTCTTCCGTACCCTGCTGTCCAACATGGACATGGTGCTGGCCAAGAGCGACCTGAACCTGGCCTCGCGCTATGCCGACCTGGTGCCGGACGCGCGCCTGCGCCGCCGTATCTTCAGCGCCATCGAGGCCGAGTGGCATAGCACCGTCGATGCGCTGGCGCGCATCACGGGCGACAAGCAGCGCCTGGCCCACAACGAAGCGCTGGCGCGCTCCATCCGCCATCGCTTCCCCTACATCGATCCGCTGCACCATCTGCAGGTGGAGCTGGTGCGCCGCTGGCGCGCTGGCCAGACCGATGAGCGCATCAAGACCGGCATCCACCTGTCCATCAACGGCATCGCGGCCGGGGTGCGCAACACGGGCTGATCCTGCTCTCTGGAGGCCGCAACAGCCCTTTGCGGCCGGCGTTGTACGATGTGCTCCGGACAGGAGCGCCTGACTTCTGCCGGGAAGAAAAGGGTGGGAGCCATGGGCAACAAGAGGTCACGGGCCGGCTTTCCGGACGTGCAACTGTTCCTGACACAGCGCCTGGCCAGGCTGGCCGGCGCCAACTCCATGCGGGCCATACGCGAGGGCCTGCTCTGGCTGGTTCCCTGTCTGCTGGTCTCGGCCCTGTTCCTCATCCTGTCGGCGCTGGCGCAGATGTCCGGCCAGCCCGAACCCGTGGTGCGGGTGCTTGCGGGCCTGCACGCGGAGATCGGCAGCATCCTGCCGCTGCTGGTGGCCGCATCCATCGGCTACATGCTCTCCATACGCCACCGGCTGCCGCGCCTGCCGGTGACCTTTCTGTGCTTCGCGCATGTGCAGATGGCCATCTATCTGCTGAGCGAGCATCCGCGCGCGGCGGCCACCCTGGTGCTGTTCATCTCCATAGCCTCCCCCCTGATCACCGTGCCCCTGATGGCGCGCCTGAGCCGGCTGCGCTGGACGCGCATCGCGCGCACCGGCTTCGTGAGCGAGAACGTGCGCGAGGTCATGAACCTCGTCGTTCCCGGCGCCCTTGTCGCCGTGCTGCTCGTGCTGCTGCTGCTGGGCCTGCAACAGGTGCTGCCGGATATCACGCGGGCCGAACTGCCGCTGGCCATCGCGGGCCCCGAGAACCCCTACCGCAGCGGGCTGACGCTGGCACTGCTCAATTCCGTGCTCTGGTTCTTCGGCGTCCAGGGCTACTACGCCATGCAGCCCTTCTTCCAGGTGCTGGACCAGGCGGTGGTGGCCAATGCCGCCGCGATGGCGCAGGGGCTGCAGGCGCCCTGGGCGCTCAGCGGCGGGCTGATGGGCTCCTTCGTCTTCATCGGCGGCTCCGGCGCAACGCTGTCGCTGGCGCTGGCCGTGCTGCTGTTTTGCCGGGGGCGGGGCCTGCGCGTGCTGGCGCTGGCGGCGCTGCCCATCTCCTTGCTCAACGTCAACGAGATCCTGCTGTTCGGGCTGCCGATCATCCTGAACCTGCGCCTGCTCGTGCCGTTTCTCGCGGTACCCGCCATCAACCTGGTCGTGGCCGTCACGGTGGTGCAGGCCGGCTGGGTGGCACCGGCCTCCATGGTGCTGCCGCTGACTGCGCCCGTGGTCTTCAATGCCTATGTGAGCACGGGCGGGGACATGGCGGCCGTGGTGCTGCAACTGGCATTGACGGCCCTGGGAGCGCTGATCTATGCGCCCTACGTGCGGGCCATCGACCGGCTGGGCCAGGACGACGGTGCCATCGTGCTGCACGCGCTGGACACCACGTTCTCGCGCCTGCCCGAAGAGGCCGGCCTGATCGTGCGCGATCCGCTGGTGCAGGCGCACCAGGCGCAGGCCCGGCGCGAGACCATGCTGGCGCATATCCGTCGCATCAGCGAGTACGAGTTTCACCTGGAATTCCAGCCCCAGGTCTCGCACCGCAGCGGCCTGTGCCTGGGCTGCGAGGCCCTGCTGCGCGCGCGGGACGCGCAGGGCCGCTTGCAGCAGCCCGGCAGTTTCCTGCGCTGGCTGGCCGATGCGGGGCTGATGCGCGAGGTGGACCTGTGGGTGGCGGGCGCTGCCGTGCGCCAGAGCCGGCACTGGCGCCAGGAGGGCTTTGCTATGCCGATCAGCATCAATGTGTCGGGTGCCACGTTGACCTCGCCCGAGCACTGCTCGCGCCTGATGCTGCTGCTGGCCCAGGCCAAGGGGCAGGTCGGCGTGGAGATCACGGAGGAAGAAATGGTGGGCGACGTGGAGGCGATCCGCCGCGCCATAGGGCAGATCCATGCGCTGGGCGCCAAGGTGTCCATCGATGACTTCGGCACCGGCTTCTCGTCCATGAGCTACCTGCACCAGTTCGATGTGGATGCCATCAAGATCGACCGCAGCTTCGTCGTGGCCAGCGGCCATGCCAAGGGCGAGCTGGTGCTGGACGGCCTGCTGCGCTTTTGCGAGGCGCTGCAGCTGAACGTGGTGGCCGAGGGCGTGGAGACCGAGGCGCAGTTGCAGTCCCTGGGCTTCGAGGGCGATCTGCTGGTGCAGGGCTGGTACTTCAGCCGCGCCCTGCCGGGCGAGAAACTGCCGCAGTTCGCCAGGGACTGCGCCGCCAGGGCAGGCGGGACGGTCTAGATTCCTGGATTCCTGTGGCGGCATCGCGGGTGCGATGCGCAGTGCAGATCATCAGTGCAGCATCAGCGAGCCGGCGCTCTTGCTCTTGCCGGCGCGTGCGGGCGGATTGCACAGGCCGCACTGGTAGTGGCGCTCGTTCTCGTAGGGCTCGGTCACGAACTGGCCCTTGCACACCGTGCACTGGGTGCGGGTCAGCATCTGCGCGTCGACGAACTTCACCAGGCGCCATGCGCGGGTGAAGGACAGCAGCGCTTCCAGTTCGGCGGCCTGGATCTGCTCGGTATAGAGACGGTAGGCCTTGGTCAATTGTTCAACGGCATCCAGCTCGGCGCCCTTGGACAGGTATTCGTAGATATTCAGGAACAGCGAACTGTGGATGTTCTCCTGCCAGGTCAGGAACCAGTCGGTCGAGAACGGCAGCTGGCCCTTGGAAGGCGACTTGCCGGCGATCTCCTTGTACAGGCGGATCAGGCGCTCGTAGGACAGCGTGGTCTCGGATTCGAGCACCTGCATGCGTGCACCCATTTCGATGAGCATGGCGGCGCGCTCGATCTGCTTGGACTCGTTCAGGACACTTTTGGCGGGGGTGGACATGGCGGGCTCCAGAGTTCTTCAGGCGGATCAGAGGACTTCGGAGACGCGGCTGGCCATCAGGATGTTGGCGTGCAGCGTGTTGGTCGCACCGTTGCCGATCTTGTTGCTGCTGTGGTTGGTCAGCAAGCTCCAGACCATTTCGTCGTCCACCCGGAAGCTGGCGAGCAAGGTGTTGCGCGAGGCCAGCTTCAGCACCTGGGCTGCCGACAGTGCGGCCAGCAGGTCGCACGATTCTTCGTTCAGTCCCAGGCGGAACACCGCTTCGGCCTTGTCCTGGCGGATCAGGGTCTGGGCCAGCATCAGGTAAGTGAGGTTGGCTTCGCGGATTTCGGCAAGCAGCTGTTCATTGTTCATAGGACCATCCTTTGCATCTCGGCAGCCGCAACGCCCGGGTAGAAACAAGATGTTCAACCTGTTGCGATCTGTTGAGATGGATTGTGGAGGAGGGCCCTTCGCCGTTGAAGTCGGGGCAGGTCTGCGCCGGATGTCTGGTTGTGAGACGGCGTTTGTAAGATTTACCTTACACCTGTAGCAAGGTTTGGATGACTCGATTTCGCTCAGGCCCCGCCGTCTGGGGGCTTGGGAGCAGGCCGCTGCAGTGGTGTTGTTGCATGTCGGCCTTTTGACACAGTGCTGTCATTGTGCAGCCTCCCCAAGGGGAGGCATAAGCCGAATTAGCCGCGCTCCACCGGCCTCTTCGGGTCACTGCACCACTCGCTCCAGCTGCCCGCGAACAGCCTTGCAGGCGGCAGCCCCGCAATGCGCATCGCCAGCAGGTTGGGCAGCGCGCTCACGCCGCTGCCGCACTGGTGCACCACGCTGGCCGGATCGCGGCCTGCCAGCAGCTGTTCGAACTCCGCGCGCAGCAGGGCGGCAGGCTTGAAGCGGCCGTCGGCGGCGATGTTCTCGGTGAAGGGCCGGTTGAGTGCGCCCGGGATGTGGCCGGCCACAGGGTCCAGCGGCTCGACCTCCCCGCGGTAGCGGGCGGGGGCGCGTGCATCGACCACGGTCTGGCCTGCGCTGCCCAGTGCATCGAGCACCTGCTGCGCCGTTGCCAGTTGCTGCAGCGGCTCGCGCAGCTCGAAGTTGGACTGGAAGCGCGCGCTTTCCTCGCCCGATGCCACAGGCTGGCCTGCGGCCTGCCAGGCCTGGAGACCTCCATCGAGCACGGCCACATCGCCATGGCCGGCCCATTGCAGCATCCACCACAGGCGCCCGCAGTGGTTGGCACCATTGCGGTCATAGACCACGGCCTGCATGTCGTTGGAAAAACCGATGCTGGACAGCCACACGGCAAAGCGTTCGCGGTTGGGCAGCGGATGGCGGCCGCCCGAGGCGGCCTGCTCGCTGGCCGCCACGCTGCCATGGGCGCCGGGCACGCCATGCTTGGCACTGAGGTCATGGTCCAGGTCGGCGAAGACGGCGCCTGGAATATGCGCCTGCAGGTACTGGGCCTTGCCGGCCGCAGGCTGGGTCAGGTCGAAGCTGCAGTCGAAGACCATCAGCGGACGGCCGCTGGCCTGCAGCGCGGCCAGCTCCTGGACGGAGATCAGGGTCTGGTGGGTCTGGTAGGGGGTGTTGGAAGTCATGGATGCGGAACTCCGAAGGCCTGTGCAGGCGGTGGTGCGCCTGCGGCAAAAGATCCGATCCATTATGCGACGGCCCCAGGCGGGCCGGCGGCGTCAGCCGCGCGAACGCAGGGCCGTGGCCAGGGCGCCGCTGGCCACGATCAGGCCAATGCCGGCCCAGCCGATCAGCGGCACGCTTTCGCCGAACATCGCCAAGCTCAGCAGGGCCGCGAAGACGATGCCCGAATACTGCAGGTTGGCCACGACCAGGGTGTTGCGGCTGTTGCTGGCCGAGGCGTAGGCCGCCGTCATGCAGACCTGGGCCACGGCGGCCAGCACGCCCACGGGCAGCAGCCACAGCGCGCGCCAGCCCGGCCAGACGGACACGCCCGTAAAGCACATGGCCAGGGCGCCGGCCACGGCCGAGCCCAGTGCGAAATAGAAGACCACGCGCGCCTCGGGCTCGCCCATGCGCGACAGCGTGGCCACCTGCATATAGGCCATGGCGGCGAACACCCCGCCGATCAGGCCGCCCGCGCTGGCCACGAATTCCTGCGGCGCCGCGCTGGGGCGCAGCACCAGGATCACGCCCACGAAGCCCAGGGCCACGGTGGCGACCAGGCTCCAGGGAAACGGCGGCAGCGCGCGCAGCGCATGCGATTCGGGTTGGCGGCGCAGCTGGTGGCGCAGCAGCAGGCCCTGGCCGATCAGAAAGACCGCCATCCAGATGCTGCTCATGGAGTTGAAGGTGGCGGCCGTGGCCAGCGGCAGATGGCCGATGGAGTAGAACCAGGCGCCCATGGAAGTCACGCCCACGAAGCTGCGCCAGGCATGCTCGCGCGGATAGCGCGTGGCCAGCGAGATTCCCTGGTGGCGCGCCAGCCACCACAGCGCCACCATGCTGACCAGCCCGCGGTAGAAGACGATTTCCGCCGCGTTGAAATCCTGGGAGGCGAACTTCACACACACACTCATGACCGCAAAAACGAATGCGGCCGCCACCATCCACAGGGCTTGCATATAAATGACCGGATAGAGCCGCACAAGGGCCGCGGCGCTGGACGAGAAAAGGGTTGGGTTTTGTTTTTGGCGCATGCCGCCTGGCTGCGTACGGCCCAGGGCCGTGGCAGGGACACGCGCAAGGAACTGTATTGCATAAGCCAAGACATTGGACTTGCCTCGGGATGCATTGCCGCCGCCAGCCCTGCCCATTGGGCACATCAGGGCGCTTGCATTCAGAGGAGCTGTGCAGTTGGCCTGCCGCTCAATACTGACGGCCCGCTGCAAGCGGCCCGATGCAGACGGCCTAATGCAGACGGCCTAATGCAGACGGCCCGCACGAATGCGGGCCGTCGGGAGAGCCGGAGCAGATCAGCGTGCGGGGACTGCGTCACCCATCACGCCGCGATACCACTCATGGAAGTGCTGCATGCCGTCTTCCATGGGGCTCTGGTAGGGGCCGACCTCGTTGTCGCCGCGCTCGTACAAGGCCCTGCGGCCGGCGTCCATGCGCTCGCCGATCTCGTCGTCCTCGATGCAGGTCTCCATGTAGGCGGCCTTTTGCGCCTGCACGAATTCGGGCTCGAAGGCCGCGATCTCCTCGGGGTAGTAGAACTCGACCACGTTCAGCGTCCGGTCCACCGCCAGCGGGTGCAGGGTCGAGACCGTGAGCACGTGCGGATACCACTCCACCATGATGTGCGGGTAGTAGGTCAGCCAGATCGCGCCGCGTTCGGGCAGCTCGCCGTTGCGGTAGGCCAGCAGCACGTCGTGCCACTTCCTGTAGGTGTCCGAGCCGGGCTGGGCAAAGCCGGGCGCCACGCCCACGGTCTGCACCGAGTACTCCTTGGCAAACTCCCACTGCAGGTCGTCGCAGGTCACGAAGTTGCCCAGGCCCGGGTGGAAGGGGCCCACGTGGTAGTCCTCGAGGTAGACCTCGATGAAGGTCTTCCAGTTGTAGTTGCACTCGTGCATCTCGACATGGTCGAGCACGAAACCCTCGAAGCTCAGCTGCTCGCGCAGCTTCATGCCGGCCAGGTCGGACTCGATGTCGCGGCCGTTGTCCTCGAACAGCAGGCCGTTCCACTCGCGCAGCCGGTAGTTGTTCAGGTTCAGGCAGGGATCGTGGCTGAAGTGCGGTGCGCCCAGCAGCTCGCCGCTGGTGCTGTAGGTCCAGCGGTGCAGCGGGCAGACGATGTTGCCCCCCGCATGGCCCTTGCCTTCGGTCATCAGATTGCCCCGGCCCTTGAGCATCACGGCCTGGCGGTGGCGGCAGACGTTGGAGATCAGCTCCACCTGCCCCCTGGCGTTGCGCACCAGAGCTCGGCCTTCCTTTTCCTGGGGCAGGGCGTAGTAGTCGCCTATCTCGGGAACGGCCAGTTGGTGGCCCACGTAGCGCGGGCCGCGTTGAAAGATGGTCTCCAACTCGCGCTGGAACAACGCAGGGTCGAAGTAACTGGAAACTGGTAGTTGGCTTGCGGCCTGCTGCAGTTGAAGACTTAAATCAGACATGGGTGACCTGACCTAAAGACTCCCCACAGGGAGGGTGCGCGTGCGCACGGGATTGGAAAAAGCAAAACCGGCCGTTCCTGGACATGGAGGCAGGCTTCACGACGTGAAAAGAAGCGGCGCCCGAGGCGCTGTCTCTTGTCGATGAGCCCGACCGTATGCCCAGGCAAGGGGCCGGTTTGACGGGGAATGGGATTATAGCCCGTGGGGTTATTTCCGGATGCCCGGTACGTGTATTGCGCGCGCCGGATGCCGCCTGTCAAGGGCTGTCCGGTTATTGGCGGCACGGTCACGGAGGGGCGCCTAGAATCGTCGGTTCCCCACAACGCACCGCCATCGCACCATGCCCAAGGCTGCTCCCAAGGCTCTTGCCGAGCCCACCAGTTACGAATCCGCGCTGCAGGAGCTGGAGCAGCTCATCGCGCAGATCGAGTCGGGCCAGCTGCCTCTGGAGCAGATGCTGACAGGCTACCAGCGCGCGGCGCAGCTGCTCGGCTATTGCCGCGGCCAGCTCGACGCGGTGCAGGAACAGGTCAAGGTGCTTGACGAGGGGACGCTGGCCCCGTGGAGCCAGGATTGAAGATTGCCATGAGTGCCGTGATGACTTGCGCTTCCGATGTTTCCCAGCCGGCCGGCCCCGGCGCGCTGGATTTCCCCTGCTGGATGACCGATCGCCTGGCGCGCACCGAAAGCGCGCTGTCGCAATGGGTGGGCGTGGATGCGCCTGCGGGCCTGGGCGAGGCCATGCGCTACGCCGTGCTCGATGGCGGCAAGCGCCTGCGCCCGCTGCTGGTCTGGGCCGCCGCGGAGGCCGTCGATGGCCTGCAGCCCGCGGCCGTGCGTGCCGGCTGCGCGGTGGAGCTGATCCATGCCTATTCGCTGGTGCACGACGACATGCCCTGCATGGACAACGACGTGCTGCGCCGTGGCAAGCCCACGGTGCATGTGCAGTTCGGCGAAGCCTCGGCCCTGCTGGCTGGCGATGCGCTGCAGGCGCTGGCCTTCGAGCTGCTCGTTCCCGAGCCCGATCAGGCCGGCAGCATGCCTGACGCCCTGCAGGCGCGGCTGTGCCGGCTGCTGGGCCGTGCCGCAGGCGCGCAGGGCATGGCCGGTGGCCAGGCCATCGACCTGGCCAGCGTGGGCCTGCAACTGAGCGAGGCCCAACTGCGCGAGATGCACCGCCTCAAGACCGGCGCCCTGCTGCATGCCAGCGTGCTCATGGGAGCGGCCTGCAAGGAGGGCGTGGATGCCCAGGCCTGGCAGGCGCTGTCCGACTACGGGCAGGCGCTGGGCGTGGCCTTCCAGGTGGTGGATGACATCCTCGACGTGGTGGCCGACTCGGCCACCCTGGGCAAGACGGCCGGCAAGGACGCGGCCAACGACAAGCCGACCTACGTCTCGCTGCTGGGCCTGGACCAGGCCCGCGCCCATGCCGACGAGCTGTGCGCCCTGGCGCACGCGGCGCTGGCGCGCAGCGGCCTGCCTGATACCCGCGCGTTGGCGGCGCTTGCCGACATGGTGGTGAGCCGCACCCACTGACAATACGGACCGCGGCCTTGCCGCTCCAAGATACCTAGCATGACCACGAACACCTACTCCCTGCTGCAGACCATCGACGATCCCGCGGATCTGAGGCGTCTGTCGCGTGCCGAACTCAAGACCCTGGCCCAGCAACTGCGTGCCTATGTGCTCGACAGCGTCTCCAAGACCGGCGGGCATCTGAGTTCCAACCTGGGCACGGTGGAGCTGACGGTGGCGCTGCATGCGGTGTTCGACACGCCCTACGACCGCGTGGTCTGGGACGTGGGCCACCAGACCTATCCGCACAAGATCCTCACGGGCCGGCGCGAGCGCATGGCCTCGCTGCGCCAGTTCGGCGGCCTGTCGGGCTTTCCGCAGCGCGCCGAGAGCCCGTACGACACCTTCGGCACGGCGCACTCCTCCACCAGCATCTCGGCCGCCCTGGGCATGGCCCTGGCTGCCAAGCAAAAGGGCGAGGACCGCCGCGCCATCGCCGTCATCGGCGACGGCGCCATGACGGCCGGCATGGCCTTCGAGGCGCTTAACAACGCCGGCGTGACCGATGCCAACCTGCTGGTCATCCTCAACGACAACGACATGAGCATCAGCCCGCCCGTGGGCGCGCTCAACCGCTACCTGGCCCAGCTCATGAGCGGGCAGTTCTACGCCAAGGCGCGCGACATGGGCAAGAGCGTGCTCAAGCAGGTGCCTCCGCTGCTGGAGCTGGCCAAGCGGCTGGAGCAGCAGGCCAAGGGCATGGTCGTGCCGGCCACGCTGTTCGAGAACTTCGGCTTCAACTACATCGGCCCCATCGACGGGCATGACCTCGATTCGCTGATCCCCACGCTGGAGAACATCAAGAGCCTCAAGGGCCCGCAGTTCCTGCACGTGGTCACGAAGAAGGGCCAGGGCTACAAGCTGGCCGAGGCCGATCCCGTGGCCTACCACGGCCCCGGCAAGTTCGATCCCAGCGTGGGCCTGGTCAAGCCGGCCACGCCCCCGAAGCAGACCTTCACCCAGGTCTTCGGCCATTGGCTGTGCGACATGGCGGACAAGGACCAGCGCCTGGTGGGCATCACCCCCGCCATGCGCGAGGGCTCGGGCATGGTGGAATTCCACAAGCGCTTTCCGGGCCGCTACTACGACGTGGGCATTGCCGAGCAGCATGCGGTCACTTTCGCGGCCGGCATGGCCTGCGAGGGCCTCAAGCCCGTGGTCGCCATCTACTCCACCTTCCTGCAGCGCGGCTACGACCAGTTGATCCACGACGTGGCGCTGCAAAAGCTGCCCGTGGTCTTTGCGCTGGACCGCGCAGGCCTGGTCGGCGCTGATGGCGCCACGCACGCAGGTGCGTATGACATCGCCTTCGTGCGCTGCATTCCGCACATGAGCATGGCCTGCCCGGCCGACGAGCGCGAATGCCGCCAGCTGCTGACCACGGCCTACGAGCAGGACCATCCCGTGGCCGTGCGCTACCCGCGTGGCGCGGGCGTGGGTGTGGCGCCGCTGGAGAGCCTGGAGGGCCTGCCCTTCGGCAAGGGCGAGGTGCGCCGCGAGTCTGCCAAGAAGCAGGTCGCCATCCTGGCCTTCGGCACCCTGCTGTACCCGGCCCTGGCCGCAGCCGAGGCGCTGGACGCCACCGTGGTCAACATGCGCTGGGCCAAGCCGCTGGACGAGGAACTGCTGCGCCAGGTGGCCTCCACGCACGAGCTCATCGTCACCGTGGAAGAGGGCTGCATCATGGGCGGCGCAGGCAGCGCCGTGGCCGAGTCGCTGCAGGCCGCCGGCATCACGCGACAGCTGCTGCAGCTGGGCCTGCCCGACGAGTTCATCGAGCACGGCGATCCCGCCAAGCTGCTGGCCCTGCAGGGCCTGGATGCGGCGGGCATCGAGGCTTCGGTCCGCGCCCATCTGGCACCCGAGCGTGCCGTGGCCTGAGCAGGGCTGGCGCCCCGCAAGCTTTCCGTCAGATGCGCCGCAGGCCGCGCCAGCTGGCGCCGGGCGGCCTGCGGGAGCCTCTTCAGGCGCGCTGCGGGACCGTTGGCAGGGCTGGCGCCTGCTACAGTAGCGAACGCACGTGCAGACGTGCGTTTTTTTTGCTGAAAAAGGCCATCAGGGAGAGCCATCCATGGACCGTCGCTCACTCATCAAACATGCAGGCATGGCCGGCGTGCTGGCAGCGGCGGCCGCACCCGCAGTCCACGCGCAGGATGCGGCGGCAGGCACGGTGCGCTGGCGGCTGGCTGCGAGCTTTCCCAAGTCGCTGGACACCATCCTGGGCTCGGCCGAGACCTTTGCGCGCACGCTCAAGGCCTTGTCTGCCGGGCGGTTCGAGGTCAGCGTGCACCCTGCCGGCGAGCTGATGCCGGCCTTCGGCGTCGTCGATGGCATACAGAACGGCACCGTGGAGATGGCGCTGACGGCACCCTACTACTTCACCGACAAGGACTACATCTTCGCGCTGGGCTGCGCCATTCCCTTCGGCCTGACCGCGCGCCAGATGGACGCCTGGATGGAGCACGGCGGCGGCCGCAAGCTCATGGACGACTTCTATGCCCAGTACGGCATCAAGAGCCTGAGCGCGGGCAACACCGGCACGCAGATGGGCGGCTGGTTCCGCAAGGAGATCAAGACCCTGTCCGATCTCAAGGGCCTGCGCATGCGCCTAGGCGGCGGCCTGTTCGGCGACACCATGCACAAGCTGGGCGTGGTCGCCCACAACATTCCCGTGGGCGACACCTACCAGGCACTGGAGAAGGGCACACTGGACGCGGCCGAATTCGTCGGCCCCTACGATGACCAGAAGCTGGGCTTCAGCAAGGTCGCCCCCTACTACTACTACCCGGGCTGGTGGGAGGGTGGCGCCGAGCTGTCCTTCTTCATCAGCACCAAGGCCTATGCGTCGCTGCTGCCCGAGTTCCGCGCCATGGTCGATGCCGCTGCCGCCGTGGCCGCGCGCGAGATGACCTCGCGCTATGTGGCGCTGAATCCTGGGGCCCTCAAGAAGCTGCTGGGCGACAAGGTCCAGCTGCGCGCCTTTCCCAAGGATTTCATGGATGCGGGCTTCAAGGCCTCCATGGAAGTGCTGGCCGAGAACGACGCCAAGTCACCCCAGTTCAAGAAGATCCACCACAGCCTGCGCAGCTTCCAGCGCGACCAGCTGCTGTGGGACCGTTTTTCCGAATTCCGCTACAGCAGCTACATGAGCGTGGTGCGGCTGTGAGCGCGAGAGTTGCGGGCGTTTCGTAGGTAGAAGTTCCTAGAAGGCACAGCCCATTTGGGGGCGGTGCCTGCCCTCTCCTCATGTACATTTTCAGGCGGTCATACAAGCTGACACAGATTGGCAGCCCGCCCAGAAATTCCGTTCATCAAGGAGAGTGAAGTGGATCGTCGTTCCATCCTCAAAAACGCCGGTATCGCCGGCATCCTGGCTGCTGGTGCAGCCCCCGCCGTGCATGCGCAAGCGGCGATCCGCTGGCGCCTGGCATCGAGCTTCCCCAAGTCCCTGGACACCATCTACGGCACGGCGGAAGTCTTCTCCAAGAAGGTCAGCGAAGCCACCAGCGGCAAGTTCCAGATCTCGGTGCACGCAGGCGGCGAACTGATGCCGGCCTTCGGCGTGGTGGACGGCGTGCAGAGCGCGGCCGTGGAAATGGCCCACACCGCTCCCTACTACTTCTACGGCAAGGACCCTACCTTCTGCCTGGGCTGCGCTGTTCCCTTCGGCCTGAACGCCCGCCAGATGAACGCATGGATGTACGAGGGCAACGGCCTCAAGCTCATGCGCGAGTTCTACGCCAAGTACAACATCATCAACCTGCCCGGCGGCAACACGGGCGCGCAGATGGGCGGCTGGTTCCGCAAGGAAATCAAGTCGGTCGCCGACCTCAAGGGCCTGAAGTTCCGCACCAACCCGTTTGCGGGCAAGGTGCTGGAGCCCTTCGGTGTGATCCCCCAGTCCATCCCCGGCGCCGACCTCTATCCCGCGCTGGAAAAGGGCACGATCGACGCGCTGGAATGGGTGGGTCCCTATGACGACCAGAAGCTGGGCTTCAACAAGGTCGCGCCCTTCTACTACTACCCCGGCTGGTGGGAAGGCGGTCCGCAGCTGGACTTCTACATCAACACCAAGGCCTGGGAAGGCCTGCCGGCCGAATACAAGGCCGTGGTGGAGGCTGCCGCCTCGCACGCCCACGTGACCATGCTGGCCAAGTACGACGCCAAGAACCCCGTTGCCATCAAGCAGCTGGTGGGCTCGGGCACCAAGCTGCGCCCGTTCACGCAGGACGTGATGACGGCCGCCTTCAAGTCGGCCCAGCAGATCTATGCCGACCTGAACAACACCAATCCCGAGTGGAAGAAGGTCTACACCGACTACGCCAAGTTCCTGGCCGACCAGAACGCCTGGTTCCGCTTCACCGAAGGCACCTTCGACCGCTTCATGCAGCAACAGAAGCTGTGAGCGCAGGCAGGCCGCAAGGCCTGCTGCGCGACAAAAAAGCCCCGCTGGCGCAATACCAGCGGGGCTTTTTCTTTGGCGCGGCTTCAGGTTTGTGCCGCTGCGGGCTGCATGCCTTGCTGCACTACGGCTTCGCCGAAGGCGACCAGCAGGCGCGGGTCGGCCGAATGCATCCAGGCGATGGAGCCGTTGCGCCTTCGCACCAGCATGCGCGGCGCCACCAAGCCCTGCAGCCAGGGCCAGTGCACGATCTTGAAGGTGGCCACCTCGCGCGCCTGCACGCGCTTGTCCCAGAGCCAGGTCTGGGTCAGCTCGCCGTCCTGGTATCGGGTGCGGCTGAAGACCATCCACCAGCCCACCCAGGCGATGAGCACGGCGGCCAGCGCATAGGTGCTCAGGCTGGCGAACGACCATTGCGCATCGCTCAATGCGGGCGCCGACCAGGCAGCGAAGGCCGCCAGTGCAAGCACGATGGCCACGGCCATCACGCGCACCAGCGGAGGGTAGGCGGCGCTTTCCAGCGCCGCAGTGGACGGCTCCTGCGTCATTGCGCGGGCGCTGCCGGTTCAGCCGGAGCCGGTGCAGCATCGGGCGCTGCGGGCGTGTCAGCGGGTGGCGTATCGGCGGGCGGTGTATCTGCGGACGCGCCGAACGGATTGTCCAGGTCGATGCTGCCGCCCTGCGGCTGCATGTCGGCCGGCATCTCCAGCTGGACCTTGTCCAGGTCCACGACCACCTCCTTGTCGAGGAAGACGGTCACGGTCTGCGGGAAGAAGATCACGATGGCCACCAGGATCAGCTGCATCACCACCCAGGGAATGGAGCCCATGTAGATGTCGCTGGACTTGACGGGCCGGTCAATGCGCTTTTCCTTGAACAGCGTGTCCGAGATGCCGCGCAGGTAGAACAGCGCAAAGCCGAAGGGCGGGTGCATGAACGAGGTCTGCATGTTCACGCACAGCAGCACGCCGAACCAGACCAGATCGATCCCCAGCTTGTGCGCCACCGGGCCCAGCAGGGGCAAGATGATGAAGGCGATCTCGAAGAAGTCCAGGAAGAACGCCAGGAAGAAGATGAAGATGTTCACCACGATCAGGAAGCCGATCTGGCCGCCCGGCAGGTCGGTGAGCATGTGCTCGATCCAGATGGCGCCGTCCACGCCCTGGAACACCAGCGAGAACACGCGCGAGCCGATCAGGATGAAGACCACCATGGCCGTCAGGCGCATGGTGCCGTCCATGGCCTCCTTGAGCAGCTGCCAGTTCAGGCGCTTGTGGATGGCCGCCAGGATCAACGAGCCCACAGCGCCCATGGCGCCGGCTTCGGTGGGCGTGGCGATGGCATGGTCCATGAAGGGCAGGCCGCCCATGGAGCCCAGCACCGCAAAGATCAGGATGGCCGAGGGAATGATGCCGCGCAGGCACTTGCCCCACAGCGCCCAGCCGTGCAGGGTGCGTGCCGTGCGGGGCAGGCCGGGCACGTACTCGGGGCGGATGCGGCCCAGGATGAAGGTGTAGATGGCGAAGATCAGCACCTGCAGGATGGCCGGGCCCCAGGCGCCCTTGTACATGTCACCCACCGAGCGGCCGAGCTGGTCGGCCATGACGATCAGCACCAGCGAGGGCGGCACCAGCTGCGTGATGGTGCCCGAGGCCGCCAGCACGCCCGTTGCGTAGCGCATGTTGTAGCCATAGCGCATCATCACCGGCAGCGAGATCATGGCCATGGCGATCACCTGGCCGGCCACGGTGCCCGTGATGGCGCCCAGGATGAAGCCCACGATGATGACCGAGTAGCCCAGGCCGCCGCGCACGGGGCCGAACAGCTGGCCCATGGAGTCGAGCATGTCCTCGGCCAGGCCGCATTTCTCCAGCACCGCGCCCATCAGTGTGAAGAAGGGGATGGCCAGCAGCAGGTCATTGGAGAGGATGCCGAACATGTTGATCGGCAGGGTGGACATGAAGTTGGCGGGGAACCAACCCATTTCGATGGCGAAGAAGCCGCTGAACAGGCCCAGCGCCGCGAGCGAAAACGCGACGGGGAAGCCGATCAGCATGATCACGATCAGCCCCGTGAACATGATCGGGGCAAAGTTTTCCATGTGCATTCTGGTGTCGTCCTGGAGAAGTCGGTGGGAGCTGGGCCGGGGTTACTGAACCGGCTTCTCGTAGTGCGTCGTCATCGCGTAGCTGCCGTTGAGATAGGCAACGCGCTTGATGATCTCGGCCACGCCCTGCAGGAACATGGCGCCAAAGCCCAGGGGTAGCAGCAGGCCGGCGGGCCAGCGGATCAGACCGCCGATGTTTCCGGACATCTCCTTGGTCACGAACATGTTCCAGAAGAAGGGCCAGGTCAGCCAGGTGAGCAGGCCCATCACCGGCAGCAGGAAGAAGATCAGGCCGAACAGGTCCACGAAGACCGGCCCCTTGCCGCGCAGCTTGCCGTAGATGATGTCCACGCGCACATGCTCGTTGAGCTTGAGCACCAGCGGCGCGCCCAGCATCACCGTGGTGCCGAACAGGTACCACTGGATCTCCAGCCAGGCGTTGGAGCTCATGTCCAGCCCGTAGCGCGTGACCGCATTGCCTGCGGAGATCAGTGCGGCAGCGAGCACGGCCCAGCCCGCGACCTTGCTGAGTTTGGTGGATACCCAGTCCATGCCCATGGCGAATTTGAGGAGTCCTGACACGCTTGCTCTCCTTGTATGAACAAAAAAATAGGCCCGCTGGGGCCGATGGCTAGATGGAGAGGCTTGCGCCCGCGGGAGCGGTGGAACGTGCCGGGCGTGCCGGTGCCTGGCTTGCGCCGTGGGACTGGGGTGTTGTGCATAGAGCCTGCATGGTGTCTCCAAAGGATAGGCTGTGGGGTCCTTCAAGCGGCGGCCTGTAGGCCTGTGCGCTGCGCTCTTGTCGGCGCCTGGACCGGAAAGCCTGGATTTTACGAAGACCCGCCAGGGTTCGCGGCCGTATCCACCCCCTAAGAAATCGGTAGGAACCCCAGTACACCGGCCTTCAGGGCGGTGAAACCGGCTTGCGGGCCCCCAGTTTGCGGTACAGCGTGGCGCGGCTGATGCCCAGCGCGCGGGCGGCCCGGGTCACATTGCCCTGGGCATCCTGCAGGGCCTGCTCGATCAGCACGCCCTCGCTGGCGCGCAGCGGGCTGGGCTGGGCGGCTGTGGCCAGCGCTGCCGTGCCCAGCGCAGGCAGCAGCTGGCGCAGCTGGGGGCCGGGCTGCACCAGGGCCTGCAGCCGCAGGCCCGACCACAGCGGCAGGCGCAGCGGCTCGTTGGGGCGCTGGCGCGCATGGTCCACCAGCGCCGTCCAGGGCATGGCCAGCAGTTCGCTGCAGTGCAGCGGCTGGCCCGGCAGCGACAGCGGCTGGGGCACCAGCTGGCGGGCCAGGGTATTGCTGCCCGCCACATGCCCTTCGGCGTCCACGGCCAGCAGGCCTTCGCCCTCCTGGCCCAGCGGCCCGCCGGGCCAGTTCAGGTGCAGCAGCAGGGCATGGGGCAGGGCGCGCAGCAGCCGGTCCTCGATGGCGCGGGCGCAGCGCAGCGCCAGGTGCATGAGTTCGGGCCGCTCCGGCACATCCACGCCCGTGATGTCCAGCATGCCCAGGCAGCGGCCGTCCGGGCCGGACAGCGGCGCACCCGCGCAGCTGTAGTGGCGGTTGGCCTCGAAGAAATGCTCTGCCCGGTGCAGCCAGACGGGGCTGTGCTCGGCCAGGGCCGCGCCAATGGCCGTGGTGCCCACGCCCTGCTCGGACAGGTCCACGCCCACGCGGGCGATGGCCTGCACGCGGATGTCGCTGCGCTCCAGCGGCCCCTGCACCTCCAGCACCGTGCCGCGTGCATCGGTCAGCAGGCTGAAGTAGTGCATGGCGCCCACGGCGCCCACCAGTTGGGCCATCACGGGGCGCGCGGCCTGCAGCAGCACCTCATGGCCATCACGGGTCTGGCGCAGCGCATGCGGCCCCAATGCTTCGTAGACCACGCGCTCGTCCGGGCGGCGGCCTGCCGCCAGGCAGCGCTGCCAGGAGCGCCACAGCCAGGGTGCGATGCCGGGCGGTGAACCGGCCAGCGCCTGATCGCCGAAAACCAGGCTGCGGGCCCGGGCGACCTGCTGGTGGCGCGGATCGGCGGGGCAGGGCTGCGCGGCGTCGGGGCTCAGGGCGAACATGGGGCGGGAACTCCTGTGGCTGGCTGGCAAGGGATTGCGAACGGGCTGGCAGGCGGGTGCACAAGCGGGCGCAGAAGCGGGCGCAGGCGAAGACCCGGCCGCTGATGGCGGAGGCTGCGCAGGCAACTGTGTCATTTTGAGAATATCCGCGCCGCCCGGCCCGGGCTTGCGGGTCAACCCTAGAACGGGCGCCTGCGGGCAGGGCGACCATGGCAGGCGAGGTTCCCGGCGTTCCCCCACGTTCCAGATCACCGCCGATCACAGGCAGGAGACAGCACGATGAATGTCCAGCTCACCGTCAACGGGCGCGCGCAGCGCATCGACGTTCCGCCCAACACCTTGCTCGTGCATGCGCTGCGCGAGCACCTGCGCCTGACCGGCACGCATGTGGGCTGCGACACCAGCCAGTGCGGGGCCTGCACCGTCATCGTCGACGGCCACGCCGTCAAGTCCTGCGCCATGCTGGCCGTGCAGGCCGAGGGCTGCGAGGTGCGCACCATCGAAGGGCTGGCGGATATCGACGGCGGCCTGCACCCCATGCAGGCGGCCTTCAAGGAGTGCCACGGCCTGCAATGCGGCTTTTGCACGCCGGGCATGGTCATGAGCGCCGTGGACCTGTGCCAGCGCCAGCCGTGCGCGGGCGATCGCGAGATCCGCGAGGCGCTGGAGGGCAACCTGTGCCGCTGCACGGGCTACCAGAACATCGTGGCCGCCGTGAAAAAGGGCAGCCAGGCCATGGCAGGGCCTGCGGCCTGAGCGCCGCAGGTCACCACAAGGAGACAGCCATGGGTGCATCCGACTTTTCCAAGCTCCCCCACATCGGCGAGCCCGTCAAGCGCAAGGAGGACTACCGCTTCCTCACGGGCGCGGGCCAGTACACCGACGACATCGCGCTGGCCGCCCAGGCCCATGCGGTGTTCGTGCGCTCGCCGCACGCGCATGCGCGTGTGCGCTCCGTTTCCACCGATGCGGCCAAGGCCGCGCCCGGCGTCATCGGCGTGCTCACGGGCGCCGACGTGGCGGCCGACAAGATCAACGGCCTGCCCTGCGGCTGGCTGATCACCAGCACCAACGGCGAGCCCATGAAGGAGCCGCCGCACCCCATCCTGGCGCTGGACACCGTGCGCTACGTGGGCGACCAGGTCGCCATGGTCGTGGCCGAGACGCTGGAGCAGGCACGCGACGCGGCCGAGCTGGTGGAGGTGGACTACGACCCGCTGCCCGCCGTGGTGCTGGTGGCCGACGCGGCGGCCGGCAGCGTGCCCGGCGCGGTGGTGCACGACATCGCCCCCGACAACCACTGCTACAAATGGGCCATCGGCGACAAGGCCGCCGTGGATGCCGTGTTTGCGGGCGCCGCCCACATCGCCCAGCTGGACCTGGTCAACAACCGGCTGATCCCCAATGCCATGGAGCCGCGCGCGGCCATCGGCAGCTACAGCCGCGCCAATGACGAGTACACGCTGTACGTGGCCAACCAGAACCCGCACGTCGAGCGGCTGCTGATGACGGCCTTCGTCATGGGCCTGCCCGAGCACAAGGTGCGCGTGATCGCGCCCGACGTGGGCGGCGGCTTCGGCTCCAAGATCTTCCTGTATGCCGAGGATGTCTGCCTGACCTGGGGTGCGCGAAAGCTCAACCGCAACATCAAGTGGACGGCCGACCGCAGCGAGTCCTTCCTCACCGACGCCCATGGCCGCGACCACGTCAGCCATGCCGAGATGGCCATGGACGCCAGCGGCAAGTTCCTGGCCATGCGCGTGCACACGGATGCCAACCTGGGCGCCTACCTGAGCACCTTCGCCAGCGCCGTGCCCACTATCCTCTATGCCACCTTGCTGGCCGGCCAGTACGCCACGCCCCAGGTCTATGTGGAGGTCGATGCCTGGTTCACGAACACCGCGCCCGTCGATGCCTACCGGGGCGCGGGCCGGCCCGAGGCCACCTACCTGCTGGAGCGCCTGGTCAGCCGCTGCGCCTGGCAGCTGAACCTGACCCAGGCCGAGATACGGCGGCGCAACTTCGTCACCAGCTTCCCCTACCAGACGCCCGTGGCCCTGCAGTACGACGTGGGCGACTATGGCGCCTGCATGGACAAGGCCGAGGCCCTGGCCGACGTGGCCGGCTTTGCCGCGCGCCGTGCCGACAGCGAGGCGCGGGGCCTCAGGCGCGGCCTGGGCTACAGCAGCTACATCGAGGCCTGCGGCCTGGCGCCCAGCAACATCGCGGGCGCCCTGGGCGCGCGGGCCGGCCTGTTCGAATGCGGCGAGGTGCGCGTGCACCCCACGGGCAGCGTCACCGTGTTCACGGGCTCGCACAGCCACGGCCAGGGGCACGAGACCACCTTTGCCCAGGTGGTGGCCGCTCGCCTGGGGATACCCGTGGAGAACGTGGACATCGTCCACGGCGACACGGGCCGCGTGCCCTTCGGCATGGGCACCTATGGCTCGCGCTCCATCAGCGTGGGCGGCGCGGCCATCATGAAGGCGCTGGACAAGATCGAGGCCAAGGCCAAGAAGATCGCGGCCCACCTGATGGAGGCCAGCGACGCCGACATCGACTTCGCGGGCGGCGAGTTCACGGTGCGTGGCACGGACAAGAAAATCCCCTTCGCCCAGATCGCGCTCACCGCCTATGTGCCGCACAACTACCCGCTGGACAAGCTGGAGCCCGGCCTCAACGAAACCGCCTTCTACGACCCCACCAACTTCACCTTTCCCGCAGGCACCTACATCTGCGAGGTCGAGGTGGACCCGGCCACGGGCGTGGTGCGCGTGGACCGCTTCAGCGCCGTGGACGACTTCGGCACCATCATCAATCCCATGATCGTCGAGGGCCAGGTGCACGGCGGCGTGGCCCAGGGCATAGGCCAGGCGCTGCTGGAAAACTGCGTCTACGACCGCGAGACCGGCCAGCTGCTCACCGGCAGCTTCATGGACTACGCCATGCCGCGCGCCGACGATTTCCCCGAATTCAAGCTCGGCACCGTCTGCACGCCCTGCACGCACAACCCGCTGGGCACCAAGGGCTGCGGCGAGGCGGGGGCCATAGGCTCGCCGCCCGCCGTCATCAATGCCGTGCTCGACGCACTGCATCCCCTGGGTGTCAGGGACCTGGACATGCCGGCCAGCCCGCACCGTGTCTGGTCGGCCATCGACGCCGCAGCCACCTCCTGAGGAGAGCGCCATGTACGCATTCACCTATGAAGCCCCGGGCACCACGGCCGACGCCGCCGCGCTGGCCGCGCAGGGAGGCCAGTACCTGGCCGGCGGCCAGAGCCTGCTGCCATCGATGCGCCTGCGTCTGGCGCGGCCCGAACAGATCGTGGACCTGAACCGCGTCCAGGGCCTGGCCGGCATCGCCGTCAACGGCCAGACCGTGGAAATCCGCGCCATGACGCGCCATGCCGACGTGGCCGCCAACCCGCAGGTCCAGGCCGCCATCCCGGCCCTGGCCGAGCTGGCCGGCGGCATCGGCGACCGCCAGGTGCGTGCGCGCGGCACCATCGGCGGCTCGCTGGCCAACAACGACCCCGCTGCCTGCTACCCCAGCGCCGTGCTGGGCCTGGGCGCCACCGTCGTCACCGACCGGCGCGAGATCGCGGCCGACGACTTCTTCCAGGGCATGTACACCACGGCGCTGGGCAGCGGCGAGCTGATCACGGCCGTGCGCTTTCCCGTGCCGAAGAAGGCCGCCTACCTCAAGTTCAAGCAGCCCGCCTCGCGCTTCGCCCTGGTGGGCGTCTTCGTCGCCCAGACCGACAGCGGCGTGCGCGTGGCCATCACGGGCGCCGGGCTCAGCGTGTTCCGCCATGCGGGGCTGGAGACCGCGCTCAACCAGAGCTTCACACCCGACGCGGCCGCCCAGGTGCTGATCGACCATGCCGACCTCAACAGCGACCTGCATGCCAGCGCGCGCTACCGGGCGCAGTTGATCAGCGTGCAGACGCAGCGTGCGGTATCGCAGATGCTGGGGTGACACGGCGGATGCCTTCCGAGCAAGCCATTGCCTCCATAGACGCCCTGGTCGCCGCGCTGCAGGCCGAAGGCTATTTCGCCGACCGGCGCCTGGCCACGGCCGTCTTCCTGGCCCTGCGGCTGCAGCGGCCGCTGCTGCTGGAGGGCGAGCCCGGCGTGGGCAAGACCGCGCTGGCCCAGGCGCTGGCACGCGTGCTGGCGCGCCGCCTGATCCGGCTGCAGTGCTATGACGGCATGGAGCAGCGCGAGGCGCTGTATGAATGGAACTACGCGGCCCAGCTGCTGCACCTGCGCGCGGCCGAGCTGGCCTCGGCGCAGCCCGCGGCCGCACCGCAGCAGGACCGACTGCAGCGCGCAGAGCAGGAGGTCTACCAGGAGCGCTACCTCGTAAGCCGCCCGCTGCTGCAGGCCCTGCAGCAGCCCGAGCCCGGCGCCGTGCTGCTGATCGACGAGATCGACCGCGCCGACGAGCCCTTCGAGGCCTTCCTGCTGGAGTACCTGGGCGAGTACCAGGTCAGCATTCCCGAGCTGGGCACGGTGGCGGCGCGCGTGCCGCCCGTGACCGTGCTCACCAGCAACCGCACGCGCGACCTGCACGACGCCGTCAAGCGCCGCTGCCTCTACCACTGGCTGGACTATCCCGGGCGCGAGCGCGAGCTGGCCATCGTGCGCGCCCTGGTGCCCGGGGCCGGGCAGGCCCTGACGGCCCAGGTGGCGAGCTTCGTGGGACGGCTGCGCAGCCAGCCCTTTGCCGACGCCTTCCAGCGCGTGCCCGGCATTGCCGAAAGCGTGGAATGGGCCAAGGCCCTGGTGGCTCTGGACACTCTGGTGGTCGATCCCGAAGTCGTGCACGACACGGCCGGCATCCTCTTCAAGCAGCGCGAGGACGTGACCGCGCTCACGCCCGAGCGGCTGCAGCAACTGCTGGCGCCGGAGCCCGCGCCGTGACGGCTGGTGCAGCCGGTGCCGCCGGTGCCGCCGATGGGGGCGAGCGCACCAGCTGGCTGGGCGATGCGCGCAGCGGCAAGCTGGCTGGCAACCTGGTCGGCTTTGCGCGTGCGCTGCGCCGCGCGGGCGTGCCCGTGGATGGCGGGCGCATGGCGCTGGCCCAGCAGGCCCTGTCCCTGGTCGGCCTGGCGCGCGAGGACATGGCCGCCGCGCTGGAGGCCGTATTTGTGAGCAACGCCCAGGACCGCGCCGTGTTCCGCGAACTGTTCGACGCCTACTTCCGCAATCCCGATGTGGCCAGGCAACTGCTGGCCCAGTTGCTGCCGCAGGCGCCCCGGCCGTCCGCGCCGCGCCACCGCCCGCGCGTGCAGGAAGCCCTGTCGCCCCGCCAGGCCGGCGAGGGCAGGGCCACCGTCGATGAAGAGCTGAAGCTGGACGCCGCCATGACGGCCAGCGAGCGCCACCGCCTGCGCCATGCCGACTTCAACCAGCTCAGCGCCAGCGAATACCTGCTGGTGCAGCGCCTGGCCCGGGACATTGCCCTTCCCTTGCCCCGCTACCGCAGCCGCCGCACGCGCACCGGCCAGCGCGGCGCGGTGCCCGACTGGGCTGCCAGCCTGCGTGCGGCATCGCGCCACGGCGGCGAAATGCTGCAGCTGCTGCGGCGCGACCGCCGGCGCCTGCCGCTGCCCTGGCTGGCCCTGGTCGATGTCTCGGGCTCCATGGAGCGCTATGCGCGGCTGCTGCTGGCCTTCCTGCACGCGGCCACCAGCACGCAGCGCCATGCGGGCCTGCGCCGCCAGGTCTTCAGCTTCGGCACCGAGCTGCGCGACCTGGGCCCGGCCTTTGCCCAGGCCGATACCGACGCCATGCTCGAGCGCGCCAACGCCGCCATCGCCGACTTTGGCGGCGGCACGCGCCTGGGCAGCAGCCTGGGCGAACTGCGCCGCCTGCATGCGCGCCACCGGGTTTCAGGCCTGGTGGGCCGGCGCACCCTGGTGCTCATCATCAGCGACGGCCTGGACACCGGCGATGCCGCCGAACTGGACCGCGAACTGGCCTGGCTGCGCCGCCACAGCGCGCGGCTGCTGTGGCTCAACCCGCTGCTGCGCTTTGACGGGTATGCCCCACTGGCCCAGGGGGCAGCCGTGCTGCATCGTCATGCCCATGCCATGCTTGCGGTACACAACCTGGAATCGCTGCAGCAACTGGCCAGTCACCTGGCGCGGCTGCTGGCGGCGCCAGGCCGCTGAGCCGCTTGCGGCCACCCCCATCGCAGAAAGGAATTGCCATGGAAATGCAAGCCAGCCGTTCCCTTGCCGTCAGCCAGCAGCAGGCCTGGGAGGCGCTCAACGATCCTGAAACGCTCAAGGCCTGCCTGGCCGGCTGCGACCGCTTCGAACCCCTGGGCGATGACCAGTACGCCGTGGGCATGGCGGTCAAGGTGGGGCCGGTATCGGCCAAGTTCAGCGGCAAGGTCACGCTGTCCGACATCACGCCCCCCGAGCGCTACCGCATCGCCTTTGAAGGCCAGGGCGGCGTGGCCGGCTTCGGCAAGGGCGAGGCCGACGTCACCCTCACCCCCGAGCCCGCTGACGCCGCAGGCCAGCCGCGCTGCCTGCTCAGCTACAGCGTGCAGGCCCAGGTCGGCGGCAAGATCGCCCAGCTGGGCCAGCGGCTGATCGACGGCGCAGCCCGCAACATGGCCGACGACTTCTTCGCGCGATTCGACACGCTGATGCAGCAGCGCCACCCGCGCGCGCCCGCAGCGCCTGCCGATGCAGGCGACACCGCCGACCTGTCCCACCTGCCTGCCGGCCTGGCCGATGAAACCGGCCACATCGAGCCCACCGTGGACGCCCAGGCCTGGGAGCACGACGCCGCAGCCGGCGTGGCCACGCCGCTGGATGCCGCACCGGCCACCGAGGCCGAGGAACGCTCGCGCCGCGCCATCCCGCTGTGGTGCTGGGGGCTGGCCATCGTCGTCGTTCTCGGGGCTGGCTGGCTGCTCTCGCGGTACTGAGTCCTTGCGCCGACCCACGGCTTTTTCCACCCACCCTGAACGATGCGCGCTGGCGCAGCACAATAGCCGCCGAAAAACGCCAGGCGCCCAGCTGCACAGGCAAGCCAGGTGCCGGCGTGGAGATTTGCAATGGAAAACCTGGATGTTCATGTTCTGCGCCACCTCGCGCAATGGCGCGCTCAGGGCGAGCGCGCGCTGCTGGCCACGGTGGTGCGTACCTGGGGCTCGTCGCCCCGGCCCATCGGCTCCATCATGGCGCTGGGGGCCTCGGGCGCCGTGGTCGGCTCCGTGTCCGGCGGCTGCATCGAGGACGACCTGATCGCCCGCTACAGCCACGCCTCGGACGCCGACGCCCTGCGCGACGGCGCGCCCCGGCTGCTGCGCTACGGCGTCAGCGCCGACGAGGCCCACCGCTTCGGCCTGCCCTGCGGCGGCACGCTGGAGCTGCTGCTCGAATTCAATCCCGACGCTGCTGCGCTGCAGCAACTCGTCCAATGGCTGGACGAAGGCCGCATGGTGCGGCGCACCGTGGACAAGGCTACGGGCCAGGTCGTCCAGCAGGTCAGCGACGCGCCCGAGCCGCTGGTGCATGCCGGGCAGCAGGTCGCCAACAGCTTCGGGCCCGAGTACCGCATGCTGCTCATCGGCGCAGGCCAGCTGTCCGAATACCTGGCCACCATGGCGCTGTTCAACGGCTTTGCGGTCACCGTCTGCGACCCGCGCGAGGAATACAGCCGCCACTGGAGCGTGGCCGGCGTGCAGCTGTCGCGCGAGATGCCCGACGACCTCGTGCGCACCATGCGCGCCGATGCGCGCACCTGCATCATCGGCCTCACGCACGACCCCAAGCTCGACGACCTGGCCCTCATGGAAGCCCTGGAGTCCCCGGCCTTCTACGTCGGCGCCATCGGCTCGCGCCGCAACACCGCCCTGCGCCTGCAGCGCCTGAGCGAGCACTTCGGTCTGGGCGACGCACAGCTCGCGCGCCTGCGCGGCCCCATCGGCCTGTACATAGGCAGCAAGACGCCTCCCGAAATCGCCGTCAGCATCATGGCCGAGGTCCTGGCCGCCAAGAACGGCGTGGCCCTGCCACGCGGCATGACCGTGGAAGAAGGCAAGCTCGCCGCAGCCCAGCCCCCGCAGCCGCTGGAGGATGACGGGCCCGAGGGCATTACGCCCTTGGTGTGCGGGGTATAACCTGCTCCGCCTGGGCTATGTGGTACCCATTGCCAATAGTGAAAACTTTCAATTGATCGATTTGTGATTTATATTGAACATTCGTTCTTTATAGCCAGGATCGATCATGCAGATTCTCGACACTCTAGCCCGAAATCTGGGCCAATTGCGTGAACAGCGTGGGCTGACTCTTTCAGGGCTTTCCCAACGTTGCGGGATTGCCAAGTCCACCTTGTCAGGACTGGAGTCTGCTCAGGGTAATCCCACAATAGAGACGCTGTGGGCGATTGCCAATGCGCTCGATACGCCTTTTGGTCAATTGGTATCTGGGACCAGTCTAGGTCCGGTTCAAATCGGCGACGGCCAGGTCGCCGTTCGTTTTATTGAACGAACTGACGATGAAAGTGGTTCTTCCATCGAGTCCTACCGCATGCACTTGGCGGCGGGCCACACCAAGCAATCTGCTGCACATCCCCAGGCGTGAGGGAGAAAGTAGTTGTGACCAGTGGCCCCATGTTGGTCGGAGACCTGCTGGCTCCCAGGGTGCTCAACTCTGGCGAAGTTCATTCTTTTCCCGCTGATGTTCCTCATGTTTATGGCGCTATGGGAAAGCCAGCGCAGGCCGTTGTGTTCGTCGAGTACCCAGCATCGGCGGCACCGCCAGGCGCTGACCTTTTCTGTGCTCTTGAATGGCCCGTCACCGCTGCCGCATGGGAAGGTGTGGAGTGCATGCTGACGCGTGTGTTCATCGAAGTGGCCAATGGGTTTGGCGCCATGATGCTCCGGTTTAGAGGTTGCCGGCTACAGTCGGCAGCCGCGCTTGCACTATTGCGGGACAAACTGCTTTCGATGGATTCTGCGAGCTATCGCTGGCCGCAGTCGGTGCTCATGGGTGTCGATGTCGAAGGGCCTTTCATGGTAGTTCTGCCTCGGTATTTCGCACAGGCCTTTACCGAGACGAATCATCCCTTGGCCCGAACGGCATTGGGCTGCCGAGCGCTGGTACTGGCCCGAGAGGCTGAGGCTGATCTGATCTCCGAGTCAAGGTTCGTTGAGGATGATCTTGTCAGTGAGCACAAGGTGCTACAGGCACTGGGCGGAGAGTGTGCTTTGAAATCGGGCCAATTGATACTGCCTAAGACTTTGAAATTGCTTGATCGACAGGCTGTTGTATCTGTGGAGCCATCCACTGAAGCAGGTGCGTTCTCGAGCCGGATTCAGGTCGAGCACTACGACGCATTCGAGTTGCTTCATCCTGCGTATGCAAGACAGGTCGTTGCCATGGCCCAGGATGTTGTGGACTTCACGCCAGCGCGACAGACCGTGGATATCGGAACTGGGCCTGGTCTTCCTCTGCTGATGCTGCAGGAGCTTTTACCGGACTTGAAGGCGCTGGCTGTGGAACCAGATCCTGTGGCGTATGCGTGTCTGCGCATCAATGTAGAAGGGCGAGAAGGAATTTCTCTACATCAGGGCGGATTCCTGGAGTTGGATCTCTCCCATGGTCAATCTGAACTGATCACATCCGTGGGGTCATCGCACCACTTCAACACAGCCTTCATGCTGCAAAAAGCCCGGATGCTTCTCAAGCCTGGAGGTGTTTTGTCTGTGGCCGATGAGTTTTTGCCCTCGTTCCGTGATGTTGAATCACGCAATGCCGCGCTGGTTCGCCATCACAGTGCCTACATCCTCCACGTTGCCGCCGCGATGGAATGCTGTGATCTCCCCCGTATGGACGATCTGGACTACAGCTTGTATCGCGCGTTTCAGCAATATCTCGGTCAAGCGGTCTTTTTAGCCGAGCAGGGTCAGTCATTGGCTGCTGTGCGGCTATGTCGAGACTTGTTTGCACAGGTCCGGCAGGCATCGTTGGACAAGCGGCCTGCCCACGCGGTCGGAGCATATGTACGTTTTTTCTGGCTGGAATTGCAGGCCATGGTGGCGGGGTTCGACTATGAAGTCGAATGCAAGACCCATGTCCGCCGATTTCTGGAACTGGCCGCAGGTACCGGCCTGGAACTGCTTCGGCACAGACGCGTGTACGCCACTTGCGGTGACCAAGCGCACGATGGTGGCACTCATGTAATGACGTTTCGTAGGCGGGGCGCATGAGCGGCATGACACGAGGCCGGTTCATGTTGGCCGGCCTGACGGCCAGCCTCTCCGTGGCAACAGGCTATCTGCCGATTGCTTTTTCCTTTGGCGTGGCGGCCGTTCAGGCGGGTCTTGCTCCATCCATTGCGGTGCTGGCTTCCGTGCTGGTCTATGCCGGAGCCAGCCAGTTCCTGCTGATTTCGTTGCTGGCTTCGGGAGCCGGGCTGTGGACCGCTTTGCCCACGGTGCTGTTGATGAATGCGCGGCATGTGCTGTATGGCCCGGCCCTGCAGGTGGTGCTGGGGCCGCGGCAGCGCCTGGCCACGCCCTGGTTGGCCTTTGGCCTGACCGACGAGGTGTTTGCCACCGCCATGAGCAAGATGCAGGGCGTGCCAGAGGCCGAGCGCGAGCACTGGTTTCTGGGCCTGCAACTTGGCGCCTACGCGGCCTGGGTGGGCGGCACGGTGATGGGGGTGACGCTGGTGGGCGAGGTGGATCGGTGGCCGGCAGCCGTCCGCGAGGGGTTGGCCTTCGTTCTGCCGGCATTGTTCTTTGCGCTGCTGCTGGAGGCGGGTGTGCTGCGCTGGTGGCGTGCGGTGCTCACGGCCGCCGTGGTCGCTGCGGTGCTGGTTTGCTTCATTCCGGGCTACCACGCCCTGGCGCTGGCGATCCTGTGCGGTGCGCTGGCGCATGCGGCCACGGCCGATAGGCGCTGATCACCATGTCGTACACATTCTGGATCTTGCTGTTGTGCGGTGTCGGCACCTTTGGCCTGCGCTGGTTGCCGTTGTGGCAGGCACGCCGCAGAGGGCACTCTGCACGGGCGTCCCGGAAGGTGCAGAGGTGGCTGGCGGGTGTCGGGCCCGCCGCCATCGCTGCCCTGTTCGTGGTGTCAACCTGGGGGCTGTTGGTCAGCGATGTCCGCTGGGGGCGGGTGGCCGTGATCGCCCTGGCGCTGCTGGCCATCTGCCTCGCACGCCTGGTGCGTGGAGGCATTGCCATGCCGACCTTGGCTGGTGCGCTGACCTACGGCCTGCTGGCCCATTTCAAGCCCTGGTGATGTCAGTGCGGCTGGGCATGGAAGGCCTTGTTGGCAATCTTCCAGCCCGCTTCCGTCTTGAGCAGCACGAAGTAGTCGATGAAGGTGATGGCGCCGTGCACCAGGGTGATCTTGGCGCTGGCCGCCGTGCCGCCGATGTCGATGGCGTCGATGCTGCGGCGGCGCGTGGCCTCGTCGGCGGCGGGCTGGCCCTTGAAGCGGGCGCAGTAGGTGTCGATGTCCCAGGAGGTCAGCGGGCCTTCGCGCACGCTTTCGATGCGGGCGGTGGGCATGAAGGCGGCGCGCATGTGGGCGCTGTTGTCCTCGGCATGGCCGCGCATGTACAGCTCCAGCGGCACGCGCACGGCGGCTTCTTCGGGGTGGTCGGTCAGGCGTGGGTTGGCAGTCGTCATGGTGTTCTCCTGGGACGGATGGATGGCGGCCTGCGCTTGCAGGCCGGCGGCCGCGCATCGTAGCCACAAGCGCGGGGGGCAGTCCAACGGGGGGCGAGGCGCGGCCCGCGCCGGGGTGCGGTGCAATGCCTTGTTTTCAATGGAATTTCGGGCTGATGCGCCCCGCATTGGCCGTGCCTGGGTCAACAGTGTTTTGAGCGCCGTGCCCTGTCTGAGACCCTGCCGACGGGTGCTCGACCTGTTCCGAAAACGCTCTGGTCAGAGCGGGTAAAGCCGGGGTAAAGCGGGGGTAATGCCTGCGTAAAACGGCGATCTGCCTCGTTTTGGAGAGCATGGGACTGGCTACCATAGCCGCATCCGCCGCCGTTCCCTGTTCCGGGGCCGGACCCACGGTTTCCTCCCACGACTTCCCGCAGTGACCATGAAACGCCTGTCAAGCAGCCCCTTTGTTGCAGATGCCCACGGCGTACGCCAGCGCGGCCGGGTACGGCCCGCCCTGATGTGGGGCGTGGTGGCACTGGCCCTGGTGGCGGGGGGCGGGCTGTGGTGGTGGAACAAGCGGGCGCCGGCGCAGGGCGAGCAGGCCTCGGCCGGTGCGCCCGGCCCGGGTGGCGGGCGTGCGGGAGGCGGCCGGCGCGGCCCCGGCGGGCCGGGTGGGCCTGGCGGCCCCGGCGCCATGGGTGCCCAGGCGCAGCCGGTGTCCGTGGGCGTGGTGGAGCGGCGCGACATGCGCGTGCTGATCAGCGCCATCGGCACCATGAACCCGCGCGCCACGGCCGTGGTGCGCGCCAAGGTGTCGGGCGAGTTGCTGCGCCTGCATTTCAAGGAAGGCGACGAGGTCAAGGCCGGCCAGCTGCTGGCCGAGATCGATCCGCGCAGCTTCCAGGCCAGCTTCAACCAGATCCAGGGCACGCTGCAGCGCGACCAGGCGCTGCTCAAGAACGCCCAGCTGGACCTGCAGCGCTACAAGGAGCTGCAGGCACAGGATTCCATTGCCGGCCAGCAGGTCGATACCCAGGCTGCGCTGGTGCGCCAGTACCAGGGCACAGTGGCCGCCGACCAGGCCCAGGCCGATGCGGCCAAGCTGCAACTGAGCTACACGCGCATCACGGCGCCCATTGCGGGCCGGCTGGGCCTGCGCCAGGCCGACCGGGGCAATGTGGTCAACCCTTCGGACACCAACGGCATCGTCACCATCACCCAGGTCAAGCCCATCGACGCGGTGTTTTCCGTGCCCGAGGCCCATGTGGGCACGCTGGCGCGGCGCCTGGCCGAGGGGCGCGAGCTGCCCGTGGAGCTGTGGGATCGTGACCTGAAGCAGCAACTGGGGCGCGGCCGCCTCAATGCGGTGGACAACAGCATCGACATCGCCACCGGCACCATCAAGGCCAAGGCCGCTTTCGACAATGCCGAGGGCCGGCTGTTCGCCAACCAGTTCGTCAACGTCAAGCTGGAAGTGGACCGGCTGGAGCAGGCGCTGACCGTGCCGACCACGGCCGTGCAGAACAACTACGTCTACCTGGTCCAGGAGGATGGCACGGTGACGCAGCGGCGCATTGCCGTGGGCGTGACCGATGGCGACCGGGTGAGCGTGAAGGGCGAGCTCAAGCCTGGCGAGCAGGTGGTGGTCGATGGCATTGACCGCCTGCGCGAAGGCGCCAAGGTCACGGTGATCGAGCCCGACAAGGTGCAGAAGGTGGACCAAGCCGTGCAGGATGCCTCCGGCCAGCCGCGCGGCATGCGCAATCTGCCGCCCGATGTGCGCGCCAAGCTGGCGACCATGAACCCCGACGAGCGCAAGGCCTACCTGCAGAAGCTGCGTGCCGAGCGCGGTGGGCAGCGCAATGGTGGCAATGGCGGCAGTGGCGGCAACGGCGGCAACGTGACCGCGCCGGCGGCCGAAGGCTCCGCGCCCGCAGGCCAGTCGCCGGCACCGTCGCCCGGATCGCCCCAGCCTTCGCCCGGCCCGGCACCTGCCGCGCCCTCTGCGCCCTCTGCGCCTGCTGCTCCCGCAGCTCCCGCTCCGGCCGGGCGCTGAGCAGCGCCCCGGCACCTGAAGACTGCAAGCCCTTCCAGGCGGCCCCATGAATCTTTCCCGCATCTTCATCCTGCGACCCGTCGCCACCTCGCTGCTGATGGTGGCGGTGCTGATCGCCGGCCTGCTGGCCTACCGGCTGTTGCCGATTTCGGCCCTGCCCGAGGTGGACTACCCCACCATCCAGGTGACCACGCTGTACCCCGGTGCCAGCCCCGACGTGATGACCTCCAACGTCACCGCGCCGCTGGAGCGCCAGCTCGGCCAGATGCCGGGGCTGTCGCAGATGTCGTCCACCAGCTCGGGCGGCGCCTCGGTGATCACGCTGCGCTTTGCGCTGGACATGGCCATGGACGTGGCCGAGCAGCAGGTGCAGGCCGCCATCAACGCGGGCTCCAACCTGCTGCCCAGCGACCTGCCCATGCCCCCGCTGTACAGCAAGGTCAACCCGGCGGATGCGCCCATCCTCACGCTGGCCATCACCTCGCCCTCGCTGCCGGTGATCCGCGTCAACGACCTGGTGGAAAACCGCCTGGCGCCCAAGCTCTCGCAGGTCAACGGCGTGGGCCTGGTGGCGATTGCCGGCGGGCGCCGGCCTGCCGTGCGCATCCAGGCCAACCCGACGGCGCTGGCCGGCCTGGGCATGACGCTGGACGATGTGCGCACCGCCATCGCCGCCGCCAACGTCAAGCAGGCCAAGGGCGGCTTCGACGGCCCGGCGCGCGCCTCCACCATCGATGCCAACGACCAGCTGCAGTCGGCGGCCGAGTACCGCAACCTCATCATCGCCTTCAAGAACGGCCTGCCCGTGCGCCTGTCCGACATCGCCCAGACCGTGGACGATGCCGAGAACACGCGCCTGGCCGCCTGGGCCGGCACGCCCGAGGGCGGCTCGCGCGCAGGCGTGATCCTCAACATCCGGCGCCAGCCCGGCGCCAACGTGATCGAGACAGTGGACCGCATCAAGGCGCTGCTGCCCCAGCTCAAGGAGACGCTGCCGGCCTCGCTGGACGTGCAGGTGCTGACCGACCGCACGGTGACCATCCGCGCCTCGGTCAACGACATGCAGCTGGAGCTGATGCTGGCCATCGCCCTGGTGGTGGCGGTGATCTTCGTCTTCCTGCGCAGCGCCTCGGCCACGCTGATCCCGAGCTTTGCCGTGCCGCTGTCGCTGATCGGCACCTTCGGCGTGATGTACCTGGCCGGTTTTTCCATCAACAACCTCACGCTGATGGCGCTGACGGTCTCCACCGGCTTCGTGGTGGACGATGCCATCGTGATGATCGAGAACATCGCGCGCTTCGTGGAAAAGGGCGAGCCGCCCATGCAGGCCGCGCTCAAGGGCGCCAAGCAGATCGGCTTCACCATCATCTCGCTGACGATTTCGCTGATCGCCGTGCTGATCCCGCTGCTGTTCATGGGCGACGTGGTGGGGCGGCTGTTCCACGAGTTCGCCATCACCATGGCGGTGGCCATCCTGATCTCGGCCGTGGTCTCGCTGACGCTCACGCCCATGCTGTGCGCACGGCTGCTGCGCCACCAGCCCGAAGGGGCAGAGGAGGAGAAGCACGGCCGCCTGTACCACGCCACGGGCCGTTTCTTCGACCGCACCATTGCCGGCTACGGCCGCATCCTCACCTGGGTGCTGGACCGCCGGGGACTGACCTGGATCGTCTTCCTGGCCACGCTGGCCGTGACCGTGCTGCTGTACTTTGCCGTGCCCAAGGGCTTCTTCCCGGACCAGGACACGGGCACCATCCAGGCCACGACCGAGGCCGACCAGTCCATCTCGTTTGCCGCCATGGCCGAGCGCCAGCAGGCCCTGGCCGAGCTGCTGCTCAAGGACCCGGCCGTGCAGAGCATCTCGTCCTTCATCGGCGTCGATGGCAGCAACACCACGCTGAACACGGGCCGGCTGCTGATCGACCTCAAGCCCCATGGCCAGCGCGATGGCGTGCCCGCCGTGCTGCGCCGCCTGTCCGACGATGCGCTGCAGATCCCGGGCATACGCCTGTACGCCCAGCCCGTGCAGGACCTGACCATCGAGGACCGCGTGGCGCGCACCCAGTACCAGCTGCTGATGTCCTCGCCCGACATGGCGCAGCTGACCACCAGCACCCAGGCCCTGGTCGAGCGCATGCACGACCTGCCCGAGCTGGTGGACGTGGGCAGCGACCTGCAGAACCAGGGCCTGCAGGCCTTCGTGCAGATCGACCGGGCACAGGCCAGCCGGCTGGGCGTGACGGTCGCGGCCATCGACACGGCGCTGTACAACGCCTTCGGCCAGCGGCTGATCTCCACCATCTTCACGCAGTCCAACCAGTACCGCGTGGTGCTGGAAGTGGCGCCGCAGTTCAAGATCGGGCCCGAGTCGCTGCAGGCCATCTATGTGGCCTCCAGCGCCGGCGCGCCCGTGCCGCTGTCCTCGGTGGCCACGGTCAGCGAGCGGCCCATGGCCCTGGCCGTGAACCATGTGGGGCAGCTGCCGGCCGCCACCATCTCGTTCAACACTGCGCCCGGCGTGTCGCTGGGCCATGCGGTCAAGGCCGTGCAGGACCTGATGGCCCAGCTGCGCACCGAGGGCCATATGCCGCTGTCGGTGGATGCCGCCTTCCAGGGCGCGGCCCTGGCCTTCCAGGCCTCGCTGTCCAACACGCTGCTGCTGGTGCTGGCGGCGGTGATCACCATGTACATCGTGCTGGGCGTGCTCTATGAGAGCACCATCCACCCGGTGACCATCCTGTCCACGCTGCCCTCGGCCGGCGTGGGCGCGCTGCTGGCCCTGCTGCTGGCGGGGCTGGATCTGGACATCATCGCCATCATCGGCATCGTGCTGCTGATCGGCATCGTCAAGAAGAACGCGATCATGATGATCGACTTCGCGCTGGAGGCGCAGCGCGAGGAGGGACACACGCCGCGCGAGGCCATCTACCAGGCCTGCCTGCTGCGGTTCCGGCCTATCCTGATGACGACCCTGGCGGCTTTGCTGGGGGCCTTGCCATTGATGCTGGGGACGGGGGTGGGCAGTGAGTTGCGGCATCCGTTGGGGGTGACGTTGGTGGGGGGCTTGCTGGTGAGTCAGTTGCTGACTCTGTTCACTACGCCTGTGATTTATCTGACTTTTGAAGGGTGGGCGCAGAGGTGGCGGGATCGTCGGAGTGCTTCTTCGGAGCAGGCCCATGCTTGAGCTTGATCTGCGCTTTTGGCTGGCGCCGCTGGCCGGGGTTCGGCCCGGCGGCCGACCTACTTTCTTGTCGCGCGACAAGAAAGTAGGCAAAGAAGCGCGCCCCACTGCCCGCGACCCCTTCGCTTCGCTGCGGGGCCACCTGCGTCGTGGCGCTTGCGGGGTTCGCCGTGAAACTCACTTCGCGCTGGCGCGCTGCGTTCAGACAATCACGGCGAGCCAGATGACGAAGCAGTCCTGTCCTTCGGCAGGACTGCAACCCCGCAAGCGCCACGACGCAGGCGCGGGCAGAAGGGGAGTTTGCTCGGGCCATCGCTTCGCTCGGCCTGGGGTTTTTGGGGCTGGATCATGAGCCAGCTTTCCAATCTCTCGGCGCCGTTCATCTTCCGGCCCATTGCCACCATGCTGATGACCATCGGCCTGGCGCTGGCGGGGGCGGTTTCGTATTTCCTGCTGCCGGTGGCGCCGCTGCCGCAGGTGGACTATCCGACGATTTCGGTGTCGGCCAGCCTGCCGGGTGCAAGCCCCGACACGATGGCGGCGACGGTGGCGACGCCGCTGGAGCGGGCGCTGGGGGCGATTGCGGGGGTCAATGAGATCACGTCCAGCTCCAGCCTGGGCAGTACGCGCATCACGCTGCAGTTCGATCTGTCGCGCACGGTGGACAGCGCGGCGCGCGATGTGCAGGCCGCCATCAATGCGGCGCGCACGCTGCTGCCTTCGGGCATGCCGGGCAATCCCACGTATCGCAAGGTGAATCCGGCCGATGCGCCGATCATGATCCTGGCGCTGACGTCCAGCGCGCTGACGCGCGGGCAGATGTATGACGCGGCGTCCACCGTGCTGGCGCAAAAGCTGTCGCAGGTGGAGGGCGTGGGCCAGGCGTCCATCAGCGGCGGGGCGCTGCCGGCCGTGCGCGTGGAGCTGGACCCGGTGAAGCTGGCGGCCAATGGCGTGTCGCTGGACCAGGTGCGTACCGCCATTTCGGCCACGAATGCCAACCGGCCGCTGGGCGCGGTGGAGCGCGAGGACCATTACTGGCAGGTGACCGCCAATGACCAGGCGCGCGTGGCGGCCGACTATGCGCCGCTGGTGCTGCGCTGGAGCAATGGCAATGCGATCCGGCTGCAGGACGTGGCCGATGTCACGGATTCGGTGCAGGACGTGCGCAACTACGGCGTGGCCAATGGCAAGCCCGCCATCCTGCTGCAGATCTTCAAGCAGCCCGATGCCAACATCCTGGAGGCCGTGGCGCGCGTGCGCTCTTTGCTGCCGCAGCTCAAGGCGTCCATCCCCGAGGCCATCGATCTGACCATCGTGTCCGACCGCACGCCCACGCTGCGTGCCTCGGTGGTGGAGGTGGAGCGGGCGCTGTTGATCGCCGTGGCGCTGGTGATCCTGGTGGTGTTCCTGTTCCTGCGCAATGGCCGGGCCACGCTGATTCCGGCCGTGGCCGTGCCGGTGTCGCTGGCGGGCACGTTCGGCGTGATGTACCTGGCCGGCTACACGCTGGACAACCTGTCGCTGATGGCGCTGACCGTGGCCACGGGCTTTGTGGTGGACGATGCCATCGTGGTGCTGGAGAACGTGATGCGCCACATGGAGCGCGGCAAGACCGCGCTGCGCGCGGCGCTGGACGGGGCACGCGAGATCGGGTTCACCGTGGTGTCCATGAGCCTGTCGCTGATCGCGGTGTTCGTGCCCATCCTGTTCATGGGCGGCATCGTGGGGCGGTTCTTCCGCGAGTTCGCGGTGGTGATGTCGGCGGCCATTCTGATCTCGATGGTGGTGTCGCTGACCACCACGCCCATGATGTGCGCGGCGCTGCTGCGCCCGCAGCGTGTCGCTCAGCCGGGCCGGCCGCGCAATGGCCTGCAGCGCGCATGGGACCGCTTCGGCGCCTGGGTGGGCCGGGCCGAGCGGCGGGCCATGTCCGGCTACCGCGCAAGCCTGGCCTGGTGCCTGCGCCACCAGCCGCTGGTGCTGCTGGTGCTGGCCGGCGTGGTGGCGCTGAACGTGCACCTGTACATGGCCATCGACAAGGGTTTCATGCCCAGCCAGGACACGGGCCGCGTGATGGGCTTCATCCGGGCCGACCAGTCCACCTCCTACCAGGCCATGGAGCAGCGGCTCAAGCGCTTCCTGTCCATCGTGCAGGAAGACCCGGCCGTGGAGTACGTGACGGGCTTCACGGGCGGCGGCCAGCGCAATGCGGCCAACATGTTCATGTCGCTCAAGCCGCTGGCCGAGCGCAAGGTGTCTTCCGACGAGGTGATCAACCGCCTGCGCGACAAGCTCAAGAACGAGCCCGGCGCGAGGCTGTTCATGGTCACGCAAAGCGATATCCGCATCGGCGGGCGGCAAAGCTCGGGCTCGTATGACTACACGCTGCAGGCCGACGATATCCAGGACCTGCGCACCTGGGAGCCGCGCATCCGCCAGGTGCTTTCGCAACTGCCCCAGCTCACGGACGTGAACAGCGATGTGTCCGACTTCGGCCTGCAGACCTCGCTGGTGATCGACCGCGACGCGGCCACGCGCCTGGGGCTGACGGTGTCGCAGATCGACGGCACGCTCAACAACGCCTTCGGCCAGCGCCAGGTGGGCGTGATCTACAACCCGCTCAACCAATACCGCGTGGTGATGGAGGCCGCGCCCCGCTACCTGCAAAGCCCCGAGACGCTGCGCGGTTTCTTCTTCGTGAACAACCAGGGCGTGCAGGTGCCGCTGACCTCGTTTGCGCGCATCACCACCACCAACACGCCGCTGGCCGTGAACCACGACCGGGGCACGCCGGCCAGCACCATCAGCTTCAGCCTGGCCGAGGGCGTGGCGCTGTCGGACGCCAGTGATGCCATCCGCGCGGCCGTGGCCGAGCTGGGCGTGCCCGTGTCGGTGCGCGGCAGCTTCAGCGGCACGGCCGGGGCCTTCCAGCAGGCGCTGTCAGGGCAGCCGCTGCTGATCCTGGCGGCCATCATCACCATCTACCTGGTGCTGGGCGTGCTCTATGAGAGCCTGGTGCATCCGCTGACCATCCTGTCCACGCTGCCCTCGGCGGGCGTGGGCGCGCTGATGGCGCTGATGCTGTTCAAGACGGAGTTCTCGCTGATCGCGCTGATCGGGGTGATATTGCTGATCGGCATCGTCAAGAAGAACGCCATCATGATGATCGACTTCGCGCTGGAGCGGCAGCGCGCCGGCCACGCCACGGCCGCCCAGGCCATCTACCGCGCCTGCGAGCTGCGGCTGCGCCCCATCCTCATGACCAGCCTGGCGGCCATCTGCGGCGCGCTGCCGCTGGCCCTGGGCCGGGGCGATGGCGCCGAGCTGCGCCAGCCGCTGGGCATTGCCATCGTGGGCGGCCTGATGCTGAGCCAGCTGCTCACGCTCTACACCACGCCCGTGGTCTATGTACTGCTGGACAGGCTGCGCCAGCGTGTCATGGGCCTGCGTGGCCGTGTGCAGGGCAAGGACCGTGGCACCCCTGTGCCAGCCGCATCACCCCAGTGAACCGAATCCGAAAGCCCAAGCTGATGCAGTTCAAGACACTTCACTCCCCGGCGATCTGGCTGGCCGCCGCGCTGCTGGCCGGTTGCTCCACGCAGAGCGCCTACCAGCGCCCCGCACTCGAGGTGCCGGCCCAGTTCAAGGAAGCCACGCCCGAGGCGGCCGAGGCCGGCATCTGGCGGCCCGCAGATCCGTCGCGCGCGCAAGTGCCCGACAACTGGTGGGAGCTGTTCGGCGACGAGCAGCTCAACCGCCTGCAGCAGCAGGCCGCCACCGGCAACCAGAGCATTGCCCAGGCCGCCGCGCGCCTGCGTGCCGCGCAGGCGGCCGTGGCCAGCAGCCAGGCCGGGCTGTTCCCCACGCTGGGCAGCACGGCCGGCGCCACGCGCTCGCGCAGCGGCGGGGCCTCCGGTGCATCAGGCACGGGCGGCAACACCGGCAACACCGGCAGTAGCGGCAACATCTCGACCAACTACTCGCTGGGCCTGAACGCCAGCTGGGAGCTGGACCTGTGGGGCCGCGTGTCGGGCACGGTCAGCGCCAGCCAGGCCAGCGCCCAGGCCAGCAGCGACGACCTGGCCGCCGCGCGGCTGTCGGCCCAGGCATCGATCACGCAGACCTATTTCTCGCTGCGCGCGGCCGACGCCAGCGTGCGGCTGCTGCAGGAAACGCTGCAGGGCTACGAGCAAAGCCTGAAGCTCACCAATAACCGCTACCGCGCGGGCGTGGCCTCGTCGGCCGACGTGGCCCAGGCCGAGGCGCAGTACAAAAGCACCCAGGCCCAGCTCATCGAGGCACAGACCAGCCGCGCCCAACTGGAGCACGCGCTGGCCGCGCTGCTGGGCCTGCCGCCTGCGGCCTTCAGCCTGGAGGCCGGCGCCGAACTGCCGCCGCCGCCCGAGGTGCCGGCCATGCTGTCGTCCCAACTGCTGGAGCAGCGCCCAGACATTGCGGCGGCCGAGCGCCGCGTGGCCGCCGCCAACGCCCAGGTGGGCGTGGCGCGCGCGGCCTTCTTCCCGGCGCTCACGCTGTCGGCCACGGCCGGCTACCGGGGTGCATCGCTGTCCAACCTGGTGAGTGCGCCCAACCTGTTCTGGTCGCTGGGCCCCTCGCTGGCGCTGGCGCTGTTCGACGGCGGCGCGCGCACGGCGGCCGTTGAGTCGGCGCGTGCCTCGCTGGACCTGGCCGCCGCCACCTACCGCCAGACCGTGCTGACGGCGTTGCAGGAGGTGGAGGACAACCTGGTCACCGCATCCGCCCTGGCGCGCGAGCAGCAGGTGCAGGTCGAGGCCGTGGCCGCCGCGCAGAAGGCGCTGGATGTCGTCAACAACCAGTACCGCGCGGGCACGGTGGCCTATCTGAATGTGCTCAGCGCCCAAACCACGGTGCTGTCGGCGCGGCGCAGCCTGATCGATGTGCGCAACCGGCGGCTGGCCGCCGTCAACACCTTGCTCAAGAACGTGGCCGGGCGCTGGGAGCCGCTGGGGCCGGCCTCCGTGCAGGGGCCGCAGGCTGTCGCGCGCTGATGTTCAGTCCTGCAGCTCGAAGGACTGGCGAAATGCTTCGCCGAAGGCCGCGCTGCCGCTGATCGACAGGTTCACTGTGGTGCGGCCATCCCCGGCCGCCACGGACTGCAGGCGCGCCGTGGCTGCGTCAAAGCGCCAGGCCAGCGGCTGGCCGCCGTCGTCCTGGGCCTGCAGCTCGTAGTCCCAGTCGCCGCCTTCCTCGATGGGGCCGCGCCGGCCCTTGAAGCGGCGGTGCGCCCAGGCCAGCAATTGCTCCACCTCGGCCGCCAGCGCCGGTACGCGCGTGGCGGGCACGCTGGCCATGGCGTCCCAGCAGCCCGTGCCTTCGTCGTCTTCGCTGTAGTCGAAATCCAGGTAGTCGAGGGTCATGGTGGCGGTCCGCATGCGTAGTGCGTGGTTGGAAAAGGGAAAGCCCGGCATTGTGCCGCGTGCACAATCGCCCGCATCGCAGAACCGGAAAGACATTCAGATGGACACCGCACAGCAATCGATGGCGCCGCCGATGGTGAGCGCGCAGTCCCTGCGCTTCGGGCAGCCGGGCCTGCTGCTGTGGGATGGCGCCTCGCACGACTGGCCCGTGGGCCTGTGCCTGGTGCGCGGCGGGGAGGGCTGCGGCAAGACCAGCCTGCTGCAAATGCTGGCCGGCCAGTTGCCCTTGCAGGGCGGGCGCCTGGTGTATCCGCAGCAGCCGGACCCGTCGCAGCGCCCCGCGCTGTTCTGGCGCGACCCGCGCGCCGAGCTGTCCAATGCCGAGCGCGCCCGGCCCGCGCAGGAATGGGTGCAGGCCCAGCGGCAGTTGCACCCGGCCTGGAGCGAGTCGGCATGGCAGGCCCATGCCGACGGCCTGGGCCTGGAGCCCCATCTGCACAAGCCCCTGCTGGCCCTGTCCACGGGCAGCCTGCGCAAGCTGTGGATGGCGGCGGGCTGGGCCAGCGGCGTGCCGCTGCTGCTGATCGACGAGCCGTTGGCCGCGCTGGACCGGGGATCGATCGACCATGTGCAGCGCACGCTGGCGGGGCTCAACCGGGCCGGCCAGCAATCTGCGCCCGTGGCCGGGCATGGCCCCCGCTGCGTGATCGTCGCCCACTGGGACGAGATGCAGGGCGTGGCCTGGGATGACGTGCTGGACCTGCCCGATCAGCCGCCGCTGCGCTGACGGAGCCGGCGTCTACATCGCCGCCTACATCGCCTTGAACCGCTGCGCGTAGAGGCGGCTGACGGCCAGTTTTTCCGCTCGCTCGCGCAGCTGCAGCCACAGCCGGCCGGCCTCGTCGCGCTGGGCATTGGCAATGGCCGCCGCACGCACCACCGTGCCGCGGTGCACCTGCCAGAATTCCTCGGCATCCAGCCGGGGCAGCAGCTCCTTGAGCGGCGTGCGCACCAGGTACTCATGCGAGGCCGTGAGCACGCGCACGTACTTGTCGGCCGCCTCGAAATAGACGACGTCGTGCACGGGCACCATCTGGATCTGCGTGCCCACGCCGGCCTGGATCATCTGCAGCGGCGGCTCGGCGGCGGGGGCCGTGGCACCGGCCAGGTGCCGCAATTGCTCCAGCGCCTGCGCCAGCGCAGCGCCGGCCGGGGCCACCGTGCGCTGGGCCAGCAGCTCGCGCAGGCGCTGCACGCTGCGCGCCAGCCGCTCGGGCTGCACGGGCTTGAGCAGGTAGTCCACGGCCTGGGCCTCGAAGGCGTCCATGGCGTACTGGTCATAGGCGGTCACGAAGACGAGGATGGGAAACGGCTGCGCCTCGGGCCAGGCGTCGGCCAGTTCGGCAGCGGCCTCCAGGCCGCTCTGGCCCGGCATGCGGATGTCGAAGAACAGCACATCGGGCTGCAGCGCCAGCGCCTGCCGGGCGGCACTCAGGCCGTCGCCCACCATGGCGGCAATCTGCAACTCGGGCCAGGCGCGGGCCAGGGCCTGGCGCAGGTCCTCGGCCAGCAGGGGTTCGTCTTCGGCGATCAGGGCGCGGGGGAGGAGGTCATTTCAACCGGCGTTGGCAATGGTGATTTTGGCGAGCGTGCCGCCTTCGGGCAGGGCGGCCAGTTCGAAGTGTGCGGCGTCGCCATAGCGGCTGGCCAGGCGCTCGCGCAGCTGGGCCGTGCCGAAGCGGCTGCCGGGCAGGGCGGGCGCTCCGGTGTCCAGGCCCAGTCCGTTGTCGGCCACGGTCAACTCCAGCTGGCCGCCGGCGGTGCGGCGCGCGCGCACGGCGATATGCCCGCCTTCCAGCTTGGGCTCCAGTCCGTGGCGTATGCAGTTTTCCACCAGGGGCTGCAGCAGCAGCGGCGGCACAGGTACCTGGGCCAAATCCTCGGGCAGGTCCAGCGTGTATTGCAGGCGCGGGCCCATGCGGATGGACATCAGCGCCAGGTAGTCGCGCAGGCGTGCGAACTCTTCGCCCAGCGCATGCTCGGTGCTGCGCGAGCCGCCCAGCGTGGCGCGCAGGTAGGCGATCAGATGGTCCAGCATGGCCTGGGCGCGCTGCGGGTCGCTGGCCACCAGCACGCGCAGGTTGGCCAGGGTGTTGAACAGCATGTGCGGCTCCAGCTGGGCCTGCAGCAGGGTGAGTTTGGCCTCGGCCGCCTGGCGGCGGGCCTGCTCGGCCTGCATCTGCAGGTGGCGCGAGTAGCCCAGCAGGAAGAAGGCCAGCGACATCACCGTGCTGGCGACGATGGTGACGGCCAGAGGTATCCACAGCCGGTGCATCAGGGCCGTGCTGGCGTCGGGATCGGCCCACTGCCTGTAGGCCGTGCCGATCAGCGACCCGATCACGAACCCCGTCACGATGCCGGCCACCACCAGCGCGGCGCCGCGCCAGCCGCCGGGCCAGGGAATGTCCTGGCCCCGCGTCAGGCGCCAGCGGCCCAGTTCGATGGTGAGCCAGCTGGTCAGGCCGATCGACAGTGAGTAGATGAGGTTCACGTCCCAGCGGCCGTGGTTGCTCAGGCTGAATGCGGCGGCAATCAGGGCGCAGGCCGAGGTCGTTGCGATGCCGTGGCGCAGCAGCGTGGTCCGTTCCACGATGTGGCCCTGTGCGGCCCGCTGGGATGGGGCGTTGGATGCGAGGTCGGGCATGGAGAGCAATGGTAGTCCCATGGCGTCGCTCAGCGGGCACGGTCCTGGCGTGACTGCAGCGCCTGCCGCTCACGCTCCACCATGCGCCCGTGCCAGCCGTTGCCCGGCAGGGCCAGCCAGACCACGGCGCCGTGGATGGCCAGCCCCAGGCCCCAGCCCAGGGCCGGGAAGATGGCCCAGTGCCTGCCCTGGGACAGCGACAGCGCCGCCAGCCCGAGGTTGACCAGCACATAGACGCTGGCGTGGATCATCCAGCCCATCTTGGCGCCTGCGCGGCGGCGCGCCATGCGCTCCAGGGCATCGTCGTCGTGGCGGGCAGAGGGATCGCGGGGATCAAGGGTATCGAGGGTGCGCATGGGAAGTTCTCCGTCAGGGGGAAGGAAAGCGGCGTCAGGCCAGGCCCAGCTGCTGCCACAGCAGGTCGCCCAGATAGCGGCCGGGCAGCAGGGTGAACAGGCCCGCCACGACGCAGGCGCCTATGTAGACGCTGCGCATGATCTTGCGGTGGCCGGCGATGTTGCCGTGGTACAGGTGCCAGAACGAGCGGCCCAGGCCGGCAAAGGTCAGCGGCACCAGCAGGTGGACGGGCGTGTAGCCGGCCCAGTTGGGCAGGCGGTAGTCGCGGATGAAGCAGGCGGACACCGCCGCGCAGACCATGAGCGTGACGAAGGCGTAGCCGGCCGCGCGGTGCAGGCGGGGATGGACGGCGGCCTGGCGGCGTGCCAGCAGGGCGATGGCACCCGTGGCCGTGGCCCCGAGGGCGGCGCTCATGTGGATGGCGATCAGCGGTGTCATTTGCATGGCGGTGTCCTGGCGTGCGGCCCGGGTTGGTGGGCCTGTATGGGACAGGACTGTCGCTGCCGGACGCGGGCCGGGCCAGCGCCATGCGACGGACGGTCGCCGGCAGGGTGCCAGATGCATCGGGGCGCCGCGAGCTGCAGGGATCTCCGTGGTCGTTGGAAGATTGCGGCTATGGGGAGTGCGCACAAACTATTGCGAAGGTCCTTTGAATTCAATCACTTGGAGGATTGCTTCGATGCAACAGATTGAGAAAATTCATAGCAGCGCCCTAACGTGGTTGGTAAGCTAACGGATTCTGTAAATCATTCTCAATATCATCCTCATGCCCTCCATCCGCCCGATTTCCCTGGCCGTTCTCTGCCTGTGCAGCCAGCAGGCCCTGATTGCCCAGACCCGGGGCGGCGACCCCGTGCTGGAGGCCGTGACGGTGGAGGCCAGTGCCGACGCATCGGCCCAGGGCCTGTCCAAGCCCTTCGCAGGCGGCCAGGTGGCCACGGGCGCGCGCAATGGCGTGCTGGGCACGCTGGACTGGAAGAATTCCTCCTTCTCCACCACCAGCTACACGCAGCAGCTGATCGAAGACACCCAGTCCAAGAGCGTGGGCGATGTGCTGCTCAACGACCCGGGCGTGCGCCAGGCGCGCGGCTTCGGCAACTTCCAGGAGCTGTATGTGCTGCGCGGCTTCCCGGTGTACTCGGACGACATCGCCTACAACGGCCTGTACGGCCTGCTGCCGCGCCAGTACATCGCCTCGGAATTCTTCGAGCGCGTGGAGGTGCTGCGCGGCGCCAATGCCTTCCTCAATGGCGCGGCACCGGGCGGCAGCGGCATTGGCGGCACCATCAGCCTGCTGCCCAAGCGCGCCGGCAACGATGCACTGACGCGCGTGGGCGCCGGCATCCAGACGGGCGGCCAGGCCTTTGTCTCCACCGACATCTCGCGCCGCTTCGGCCCTGACCAGAGCACCGGCATCCGCCTGAACGCCGTGCGCCGCGACGGCGGCACGGGCGTGGATGGCGAAGACCGCTCGCTCACCGCCCTGGGCGTGGGCCTGGACTGGCGCAGCCGCAACGTGCGCCTGTCGGGCGACGTGGGCTACCAGCGCAACAGCTACAACGGCGGCCGCCCCAGCGTGACGCCGGGCAGCTTCATTCCGGCCGTGCCCGACAACAAGACCAACTACGGCCAGAACTGGTCGTACTCCACCGAGCGCGACCTGTTCGCCACGCTGCGCGCCGAATGGGACATCAACGACACAACCACCGCCTGGGCCGCAGGCGGCCTGCGCCGCGGCAAGGAAGACAACTCCCTGAGCGGCGTGACCGTGAGCAATGCGGCCGGCGACACCACGGGCACGCGCTTCGACAACAAGCGCAAGGACAGTGTGGGCACGGGCGAGGTCGGCATCCGCACGCGCCTGGCCACGGGCAGCGTGGGCCACGAGCTGGTGGCCACGGCCAGCACCTACTCGGCCACCGAGCGCAATGCCTGGGGCATGGGCTTTGGCGTGGTCAACAACATCTACAACCCCTGGAGCAGCGCGCGCCCCGCCATGACGCTGTTCGGCGGCAACCTGGCCGACCCCACGCGTGTGGGCGAAACCCAACTCAACAGCTTTGCCATCGGCGACACGCTGACGATGCTGGACGAGCGCCTGCGCCTGACCGTGGGCGTGCGCCGCCAGAGCATCGAGCAAAGCAGCTACGACTACAACACGGGCGCGCAGACCGACAACTACAAGAAGTCGGCCACCACGCCCATGCTGGGCCTGGTGTTCAAGACCAGCGAGAACACCTCGGTCTACGCCAACTACATCGAAGGCCTGACCAAGGGCGCCGTGGCGCCGCAGACGGCCAACGACCTGCCCGTGTCCAACGGTGGCCAGGTGTTCGCGCCCTACAAGTCGCGCCAGAAGGAAATCGGCTTCAAGTGGCAGGGCCAGCAGCTGGGCGCCACGGTGGCGCTGTACACCACGGACATGCCTTCGGCCTATGTGGCCAACCAGGTCTTCGGCCAGTACGGCAAGCAGCGCAACAGCGGCCTGGAGGCCACGGTCTTCGGCGAACCCGTCAAGGGCCTGCGCGTGCTGGGCGGCGTGACCTTCAGCGAGGCCAAGATCCGCGAGGCCGCCGATGCCACCACCATCGGCAACTACGCCATCGGCGTGCCCAAGCGCCTGCTCAACCTGGGCGTGGACTGGGATGTGCCCGGCGTCTCGGGCCTGGCCCTCAATGCGCGCGTGATGCACACCTCCAGCCAGTACGCCAACGGCGCCAACACGCTGAAAGTGGCCTCCTGGACGCGCACCGACATCGGCGCGCGTTATCTCATGGACATCGGCAACAACCGCCTGCTGACCCTGCGCGCGCGCATCGACAACCTGTTCGACAAGGGCTACTGGTCGTCCGTGGGCGGCTACCCGGGCGCCAACTACCTGGTGCAGTCCATGCCGCGCACCTTCTCGCTGAGCGCATCGGTGGACTTCTGAGCCGGAGCGATCTGAAGCATGCGCGCGTTGTGGACGGTGGTGCACCGCTGGATAGGCCTGGTGCTGGCCGGTTTCCTCACCATGGCCGGCCTCACCGGGGCCGTGCTGTCCTGGGACCATGAAATCGACGAATGGCTCAACGCCGACATGCTGGAGACCCCGGCACGCGGCCCGCTGAAGACCCCGCTGGAGCTGGCCGCCGCCGTGCAGGCCAGCGAGCCGCGCGCCGAGATCAGCTACATGACCCTGGGCCTGGTCGAGGGCGAAGCCGCCATGTTCATGGTGCGCCCCCGGCCCGACCCGGCCACGGGCCAGGCGCCTGCGCTGGGATATGACACGGTCTTCGTCGATCCTGTCAGCGGCCACATCACCGGCCAGCGCAACGGGCGCAGCTTCGCGCTCAGCCAGCGCAACCTCATGCCCTGGCTGCGCCACCTGCACGAAAGCCTGCTGGCCCCGCGCTTTTGGGGCACGGACCGCTGGGGCTACTGGTTCATGGGCAGCCTGGCCCTGCTGTGGGTGGCCGACAGCTTTGTCGCGCTGCTGCTGACCTTTCCCGTCAAGCTCAGGAAAAGCGCCCCGCGCCTGACGGCGGCCGTGGGATCGTGGTGGCGCCGCTGGCTGCCCTCATGGCGCGTGCGCTGGGGCGGCGGCGCCTACAAGCTCAACTTCGACCTGCACCGCGCGGGGGGCCTGTGGGTCTGGGCCGTCATCGTCATCGTGGCCTTCACCTCGTTCTCGCTGAACCTGTACCGCGAAGTCTTCTACCCGGTGATGAGCACCGTCTCCACCACCACGCCCGGCCCCTACGAAACCCTCAAGCCTGCGCCCCAGGGCACGCTCCTCGTGCCCAAGGTCTCGTTCGCCCAGGCCATCGCCATCGCCCAGAGCGAGGCAAAGCGCCTGGGCTTCGCCCAGCCCGCAGGCGGCATCTGGTGGGGCGGCGACTTCCCGTTCTACAACATCTCCTTCTTCGACCCGCACGACGAAACCGGCGCCATGGGCATGGGCCTGTCCAACATCTACGTCAGCTCGGACAACGGCGAAGTCCTGGGCACCTACCGCCCCTGGCACGGCACGGCTGCCGACGTCTTCGTCCAGCTGCAACTTCCCCTGCACAGCGGCCGCATCCTCGGCACCCCCGGCCGCGTGCTCATGTCCTTCGTCGGCGTGCTCGTCGCCGTCCTGTCGATCACCGGCGTCATCATCTGGTGGCGCAAACGCAGAGCTAGGAAGATGACCCCCTGAGCGGCTGCGCCGCTTCCCCCTTCTCGCTTCGCGGAGGGGGACGCAGCCCTCACTGCGGGGCGGCCCTTGCTCGGCTGCCCGCGCTTGAGCCCTGCGAGTTTGAACGGCTGTCGGTAGTGCACGGCTCCATTGATAGCCAAATCAGAAAACTATCCGCCTAAACAGCAAAGCCACCGAAAACGGTGGCTTTTTGCAATGCTTGACGGGCTCAAGGCCATCCCGACTGGCGCGCCCCAAAGCGAGGGACACCGAGGAAGGGCCGCCCCGCACCGAGGGTGTCGTCCCCCTCCGCGAAGCGAGAAGGGGGAAGCGGCGCAGCCGCTCAGGGGGTCAATCCTTTTTCAAGCATTCGCTCATGAACGCCTTGCGCTCATCACCCTTCTTGCCCGTGGCGTCCACGTTGCAGGTCTTCATGCGTTCCTGCTGGCGCTTCTTGCCGTCGGACAGGCAGGACTTCATGAACTCCTTGCGCTCGTCGCCTTTCTTGCCGGTGGCTTCGGTGTTGCAGGTGCCCATCAGCTTTTGCTGGGCCGTGGGAGCCTTGTCCCCTGCGGCCATGCCCATGCTGCAGGCCAGGGAGACAACTGCCAGAACAACGATTTTTTTCATGATGGAATGGTTTTGAAGGCGCGCTGAAGTCCAGCGCACCCACATTGCAGCACAGTGCCGGGCGCGCAGCAACGTCGCGGGCCGCGCGTTGTAAAAGTTTGCGATTGCCGCTGACAGGCGGGCAGGAGGACACCGGCAGGCCATGGCCAGCGCAGATAATGGCCCACTTTTGCATTGCGACAGGACGCTTGCTGTGGACATTCTTTTGCTGGTCAAGGCTGCCATCATGGGCATCGTGGAAGGGCTGACGGAGTTCCTTCCCATCTCTTCCACCGGGCACCTCATCCTTGCAGGCTCGCTGCTGGGCTTCGACGATGCCAAGGCCAAGGTCTTCGACATCGCCATCCAGACCGGCGCCATCTTCGCCGTGGTGCTGGTGTACTGGCAAAAGATCCGCTCCACCGTGGTCGACCTGCCCACCAGCCGCCAGGCGCAGCGGCTCACGCTGAACGTCATCATCGGCTTCCTGCCGGCCGTGGTGCTGGCGCTGATCTTCGGCAAGTTCATCAAGGCGCACCTGTTCACGCCCACCGTGGTGGCCACCACCTTCATCCTGGGCGGCTTCGTCATCCTGTGGGCCGAACGCCGGCCCGCCTCGGCCATGCGCGTGCAGACCGTGGACGAGATGACGCCGCTCGATGCCCTCAAGGTCGGCCTGGTGCAGTGCCTGGCCATGATTCCCGGCACCAGCCGCAGCGGCGCCACCATCATCGGCGGCATGCTCATGGGCCTGTCGCGCAAGGCGGCCACCGATTTTTCGTTCTTCCTGGCCATTCCCACGCTGATCGGCGCCGGCGTCTACAGCCTCTACAAGGAGCGCGCCCTGCTGTCGGTGGCCGACATCCCCATGTTCGCCGTGGGCCTGGTGTTCTCCTTCATCAGCGCCTGGCTGTGCGTGCGCTGGCTGCTGCGCTACATCTCCACCAACAGCTTCGTGCCGTTTGCCTGGTACCGCATCGCCTTCGGCATCATCGTGCTGGTGACGGCCTTCACCGGCGTCGTGAGCTGGAGCGAGGTTTGACCCAGGCTTGGGCGAAGGGCCCCAGGCATTCCTCAGGCACCAACGCAGAAGGCCACCGCAAGGTGGCCTTTTCACATTCGGGGTGCCCGGTTCAGCCCTCGGGGCCGAGCAGGTTCAGCAGCGAGGCCTCGATGGCGGCGGCCGTGGCGTGGGGCCGCTCCATGGGGAACAGGTGGCTGCCGTCCAGCATCATCACGCGCCCGCGCGTGATGCGGCGCGTCAGGTCCATGCCCACCTGGCGCATCTCCACCGAGGCACGCCCGCCGATGAAGGCCGCCGGGCAGCGCAGCGGATGGTGGTGCAGCAGCGAGGCCAGGTTGTGCGGCAAGGTGTTGTAGATGGCGGTCTCCACCTCGCGCGTGAAGTGCAGCGTGCGCCGGCCGTCCACATCGGACAGGCCGCCCTGCACATAGTCCTGGAGCACCTGCGGGTGCCATTGCGCAAACACCTTCTTGGCGCGGAAGTAGGCCAGCGCCTCCTCGTCGCTGTCCCAGGCATTGCGGCGGCGGGCGCTGATCTTGCCCGGCGAGACCGAGCCCACCAGCTGCGTGCGCTTGGCCACGCCCACGGCATTGGCGCGCCAGCCGCTGAGCAGGGGCGAATCGATCAGCAGCACGCCGCGCGCCAGTTCGGGGTGGCGTGCAGCCGTCATCACGCTCAGGAAACCGCCCAGCGAATGCCCGACCAGAAAGACCGGACCGCCCACGCGCTCCACCTCGGCGCGCGTGAACTCGGCCAGTTGCTCGACCAGGTGCGGCCAGTTGTTGGTGACGGGAAAGCGCGGGTCATGGCCGAAGCGCTCCACGCCCTGCGCCGCGATGCCGCGCTCGGCCAGCAGCGAGAACAGCAGCCGGTAGGTGGGCAGCGCAAAGCTGTTGGCATGCGAGAAGACCACGGGCAGCGGTGCCGATTCCGTGCCCGCATCGCTGTCGGCCCGCAGCGCGGGCCGGGCCGCGTTCACGGCTGGGGCTCCTGGCCGGTTCGGTCCGGAGCATCCGGCATGCCTTGCTGGTGGCCGGAGGGTTGCCCGGCGTCCGGTCGCATGGGCGATGCCGGGCCCGGCTGCAGGGGCGTCATGGGCGAGGTGGCCAGCCCGTCGGCCGTGGAGGTGCCCAGGCCTGCACCCGTGCCGCTGTGATAGGGCTGGCGCAGCGCCGCAGGCGGCAGCCGGCCCATGGTGCGCGCATTGGAGCGCAGGGCGCCGGCCGGCGCGGTGACCTTGGTCAGCGGCTGGGCCTGGCGGCTGTGCACGCGGATGGGCACCGCGGAATCGCCGCCATCCCAGGCCGGGTCCTCGATGCTGTCGAAGACATGGCGCAGGCGCTCGCCCCAGCTGTCGTGCAGCATGCGGAAATACGGATTGCTCTCGTCGATGCTGACGATCTTGTCGGAGGCAAAGCGGTCCTTCTCGTACACGATCAGGTCCAGCGGCAGGCCCACCGAGAGGTTGGACTTGAGCGTGCTGTCCATGGACACCAGGGCGCACTTGGCGGCCTCGTCCAGCGGCGTGCGCGGCGTGATCACGCGGTCCAGCACGGGCTTGCCGTACTTGGACTCGCCGATCTGGAAGTAGGGCGTCTCGCTCGTGGCCTCGATGAAGTTGCCTGCCGAGTAGACCTGGAACAGCCGCATGTTCTCGCCCTGGATCTGGCCGCCCAGCACCAGCGAGATATTGAAGTCCACGCCCGAGCGCGACAGTGCCACGCCGTCGCGCTCGAACACATGGCGCACGGCCGCGCCCAGCACGCGGGCCGCATCGAACATGCTGCGCACGTTCCAGATGGTCAGCATGTCGCCCGTGGCCTCGTCGCGCAGTTGCTGGCTCTCCAGCAGCTCACGCACCGATTGGGTGATGGACAGGTTGCCGGCCGACAGCAGAACCATGAAGCGGTCGCCGGGGTTCTCGTAGACCATGAGCTTGCGGAACGAGCTGATCTGGTCCAGGCCGGCATTGGTGCGCGAGTCGGCCAGGAAAACCAGGCCGGCGTTGAGCTTGATGGCAACGCAATAAGTCATGGGAACATCCGAAACTGCGGGATCGACAAGTTTAGTGCGAGGCGATTGACCGCGTTCAGGCGGCGATCTTCTTGAGCTGGTAAAGGGCTTCCAGCGCTTCGCGCGGGCTCAGTGCGTCGGGATTGATGGCGGCCAGCGCCTGGGCCAGCGGGTCGTGGCGGCTTTCGGGCTCGGGCATGTCGGGCGCATCGAACAGGTCCACCTGCAGGCGGCCCTCGTCGGCATGGGCCTCCAGTGCCTCCAGCGCATGGCGCGCGTGGTGCAGCACGCCGGCCGGCATGCCCGCCAGCTTGGCCACCTGGATACCGTAGCTGCGGCTGGCCGGGCCGGGCTGGATCTCGTGCAGGAAGACGATGTCCTGGCCCGATTCGGCGGCGCTCACATGCATGTTCACGGCCGCGCGTGCCTTGGCCGGCAGCTCGGTCAGCTCGAAGTAGTGCGTGGCAAACAGCGTGAAGGCGCGCGTCCTGTCGTGCAGCTGGGTGGCGATGCCGCTGGCCAGCGCCAGGCCGTCGAAGGTGCTGGTGCCCCGGCCGATCTCGTCCATCAGCACCAGGCTGTGCGGCGTGGCCGAATGCAGGATCTGCGCGGCCTCGGTCATCTCCATCATGAAGGTGGACTGGGCATTGGCCAGGTCGTCGGCCGCGCCGATGCGCGTATGGATGGCATCGATGGGCCCCAGCCGGCAGCTGGACGCCGGCACATGCGAGCCCATGCTGGCCAGCAGCACGATCAGCGCCACCTGGCGCATATAGGTCGACTTGCCGCCCATGTTGGGGCCGGTGATGACCTGCATGCGCGTGTTGGCGTTCATGCGCGTGTGGTTGGCGATGAAGCTGCCGCTGGAGGTCTCGGCCATGCGGGCCTCCACCACGGGGTGGCGCCCGGCCTCGATCTCGATGCAGGGATGGTTCACGAACTCGGGCGCGCACCAGTTCAGCGTCAGCGAGCGCTCGGCCAGCGTGCACAGCACGTCGATGGCGGCAATGGCACCGGCCACGCGCGTGAGCGCCGGCACATGGGGCTGCAACTGGTCCAGCAACTGCTCGTAGAGGAATTTCTCGCGCTGCAGCGCACGCTCCTGCGCGGACAGGGCCTTGTCCTCGAAGGCCTTGAGCTCGGGCGTGATGTAGCGCTCGGCATTCTTCAGCGTCTGGCGGCGGCGGTAGCGCTCGGGCACCGCGTCCTTGTAGCTGTTGGTGATCTCTATATAGAAGCCGTGCACCTTGTTGAACTGCACGCGCAGGTTGGGAATGCCGGTCAGCAGCTTTTCCTTGGCCTCCAGCTCCAGCAGGAAGTCGTCGCAGTTGTTCTGGATGGCGCGCAGCTCGTCCAGTTCGGCGTCGTAGCCCGTGGCGAACACGCCGCCGTCGCGCACCAGGGCGGCCGGCTCTTCCATGATGGCGCGCACCAGCAGCTCGGCGCAGCCCTCGGGCGGCTGCAGGTCGGCAAACAGCTGGGTTAGGTGGGCCGAAGGCGTCTGCCCGGCCTGGGCCAGCACGGCGGCCTTGTGCAGCGTGCGGCCCAGTCCCACCAGCTCGCGCGGGCGCACCTGGCGCAGCGCCGTGCGCGCGGTGATGCGCTCCACATCGCTCACGCCCTTGAGCTGCTCGCGCAACTGCTGCCAGGGCGCGGCCATGCCGCCTGCGCTGGCGCCCTGCAGCGCCCGCGTGGCCTCCAGCCGCGCCATGGCCTGCGTGCGGTCGCGGCGCGGCTCCAGCAGCCAGGCCTTGAGCAGGCGGCTGCCCATGCCCGTCATGCAGGTGTCCAGCAGAGAGAACAATGTGGGCGAATCCTCGCCGCGCAGCGTCTTGACCAGCTCCAGGTTGCGGCGCGTGGCCAGCGGCAGCGCAATCAGCTCATCGTCGCGCTGCACCTGCAGAGCGTGGATGTGCGACAGGCTGCGGCCCTGCGTGTGCTCCGCATACGACAGCAGCGCGGCGCTGGCGCCATGGGCCAGCGGCAGGTCCTCGGCCTCCCAGGCCTTGAGGCTGGCCGCGCCCAGCAGCTCCAGCAGCTTGCGCTCGCCCAGGCCGCCGTCGAACTGCCAGTCGGGGCGCGGCGACAGCGGGCAGGCGATGGAGCCGCCATGGCGCAGCGCGAACAGGCTCTGCTCGAAGCGCTCGGTCACGCCTGCGCTGTAGATCAGCTCGCTGGGCGCAATGCGTGAAATCCAGGCGCCCAGCTCGTCGTGTGAGCATTCGGCCAGATGGATGCGCCCCTGCGTCACCGCCATCCAGGCCAGGCCGCAGCGCTGGCGCCCGGCCGTGTGCAGGGACAGCAAGATCGCCTCGCTCTTGTCCGACAGCAGCTCACTGTCGGTCAGCGTGCCCGGCGTCACCACGCGCACCACCTTGCGCTCCACCGGGCCCTTGGCGGCGCCCACCTCGCCCACCTGCTCGCAGATCGCCACCGACTCGCCCAGCTTGATCAGCCGGCCCAGGTAGTTCTCCAGCGCATGGAAGGGCACGCCCGCCATGGGAATCGGCTGCCCCGCCGTCTGCCCGCGCGTGGTCAGCGTGATATCCAGCAGCCGCGCCACCTTCTCCGCATCCCCGAAGAACAGCTCGTAGAAATCCCCCATGCGGTAGAAAACCAGCGTGTCGGGGTAGTTGATCTTGATGCCCAGGTACTGCTGCATCATGGGCGTGTGCGCCGACAGATCAGGGGCCGGAGAGGGCTGTGTGCTTTGCGAGAGGTCGCTCATTGGCTTGGGAATCAACAGGTTGCAGCGGCATGCAGGTGCCGGGCAGGGCCTTCCTTGGTGGCGCGGGGCCGGAGGAAGGCGCAGATGTTCTTGTGTCGCGGTGCCCGTCATCGACCATCTCCCTGGTGTGGGATGCGGCAGCGGGCAAAGGTCACATTATTGACTAGGCGGGGTCGGGTGGGCTCCGCGGGGGCAAGATCTGTGGCGCTGGCTGACTCGCCTGCACGGCAGGTAGGCTGGGACACCAACCATGGCGGGCTCCCTTGGCGCAGGCGCTTGCCTTCAGCGAGATTTCACTGCTTTGCGTGTCCACTCCAGGGACTCAAGTGGCTTTCCGGAGTGGAATTCAAGGATGGGTGAACCCGCTTGATAGATATTCGCCTGCACCAGAATTTGCTTGGCCTTGCTCGCTGCATTGATAAAACGCTGTGCGTCCTTGAGGAAGACGATTGTCGAGTCATGGTCGGCTGAAGGCGATCCCGAGAAATCCATGGGTTTGCCATCATCAAATCTCACCTGAATCTTGCAGCCGCTGGAAATGGGGCAAATGATCTGGCCCTTTTCAATGGAGAGATAGACCTCCAGTCCCGCCTTGCGTTGCTTGCGCACAGTCAGCGTGCCGTGGTTTTTCCCGGCATAAGGGAATGGTAGATTGAGTGAGTTGTTGCTTTCGATATATGCAAACTGCATTTTCTCACTCGTCATCCTGTCTTCCTGCTGCTGGTATTGCCAAGCTGCATTCGCCGATGCCGCCAACGTTGCAGCGATCACAATTGCTATTTTTTTCATTGCCTGTCTGTCTCGCGAGATGTGGTTTGCAAAAGCCAAGCCTCAATTTACCACTGGCTTTGGGATGCTTGGGACGCGCTCGCGTGGGCATCGCCCCTGGGTAGGCGGGCGTCATGGCTGGCGCGTCCATGGGTGGAATGCAAACCATTCTTATTGCGGGCGGCTAAAATACCGCCCCATGTCCGTGCCGCACACGCCTCCAGAATCCATGCTCCAGGTCCAGCAGCTGTATGTGGGCCACCATGCCTGGCTGCTGTCGCGCCTGAAGGCCAGGCTGCGCGACACGGCCGAGGCGCAGGATGTGGCGTCCGAGACCTTTGTGCGCGTGGTGGCCGCGCGCCCCGCTGCCGTGGTGCAGGAGCCGCGCGCGTTTCTGACCACCATTGCCAAGCGCCTGCTGTTCACGCTGTGGCGCCGGCGCGAGCTGGAGCGGGCCTATCTGGAGACCCTGGCCCTGCAGCCCGAGGAGCTGGCGCCTTCTCCCGAAGAGCGCGCCGTGCTGCTGGAGACGCTGGAGCACATCGCCCAGGCGCTGGACGGCCTGCCGCTCAAGGCGCGCCAGGCCTTCTTGCTGAGCCAGATCGACGGCCTGACCTACCAGGCCATTGCCGACCAGCTGGACATTTCCCTGAGCACGGTGCGCCGCCACATGGCCGAGGCCTTCCGGCGCATCGCCATCGCGCTGGCCCGCCAGCAGGCCGGCATTGCGGTGGCGCGCGGCGGCTGACATGGCGGCCTCTCTTTCGCAGGACGGCAGCAGTCTGGATGCCGCCACCGAGGCGGCCGTGGGCTGGCTGGTCACGCTGAACTCGGGCTCCGTCAGCGATGGCGAGCGCCAGGGTTTCGAGCAATGGCTGCGGGCCGATGCCGGTCACCGCCTGGCCTGGGAGCGGCTGCAGGCACCGCTGCAGCAGATGCTGTCGCCGCTGCGCACCGGCGCGCCTGCGGCCTCGGGCAGCCTGATGGGCCAGGCGCTGCAGCGTGCCGAATCGCGCATCCGCCGTCGCCGCAGCCTGCTGCGCGGCGCACTGGGATTGGGCGGCATGGCTGTGGGCACCGCCTTCGTGGCCCACCGCCACGCACCCATCAGCCAATGGGCTGCCGACCTGCGCACCGGCACGGGCGAGCGGCGTGATTTTGCGTTGCCCGATGGCAGCACCATCACGCTGGATGCGCGCTCGGCGGCGGACCTGGATTTCGGCCCTGGCCGCCGCACCGTCATCCTGCGCCAGGGCACGCTGCTGGCGCATGCAGCGCCACAGGCCTGGGAGGCAGGGCAAGGGGGCGCCGCCTTCACCGTGCGCACGGCCCACGGCCAGGTGCGCGCGCTGGGCACGCGCTTCGTGGTGCGCCAGGAGGCCGGCAGCAGCCTGGTGAGCATGCTTGAGCACAGCGTGGAGATCACCACGCCACAGGGTGCAAGCCAGGTGCTGGCCCAAGGCCGCAGTGCACGCTTCGGTCCGGCGGGCATTGCCGAGGATGCGACCGAGCCCGGCACCGCGTCGGCCTGGCAGCGCGGCATGCTGGAGGCGCACGACCAGCCGCTGGGCGAGGTGGTGCAGGCCCTGCGCGCCTACCGCGCGGGCTTCATCCGCGTGGCGCCGCGTGCGGCGGCCCTGCATGTCTACGGCACCTTCTCGCTGGACGACACCGACCGCGCCCTGGCGGCGCTGGCCGAGACCCTGCCCATTGCCGTGAACGTCTACCAGCGTGGCTGGCTGGTGACCATCGAGTGACTATCGGGTGAGGTCGGTGCCTGCGCGCAAAAAAATGAACACTTTTTGCGGCGCGCTCGACAAGCCTTGGAAACCTGCTTTTCAGGCCCTTCCAACCTCCTTGTCGAGAACCCGCATGCTGCTCTCCTGCCCCTTGCCCTTGCGCACCTTGGCCGCTGCCGCCCTGGCCTGCGCGCTGAGCGCCCACGCCCAGACTTCCCCTTCCGCGCCCGCTGCGCCAGCCGCCTCGTCCGTGCGCAGCTACGACCTGCCATCCCAGCCGCTGGGCAGCGCGCTGGCGCGCATAGGCGCCGAAAGCGGCCAGCAGATCGGCATCGACGCCGAGCTGGTGCGCGGCCTGACCGCGCCCGCCGTGCGCGGCAGCTATACCCCCGAGCAGGCCGCGCGCGCGGCGCTGCAGGGCAGCGGGCTGGAGCTGGTGCGCACGGGCTCGGGCAACTGGGGCCTGCGCACCGCAGCGCCTGCTCCAGCCTCCGCAGCCGCCGCTGCACGCACCGCAGGCACGGCCCAGGCCATGGCCGAGGTGCGCGTCACGGCCCAGGCCATCACCAGCCCCACCACCGAGCAGACCGGCTCCTACACCACGCGCGCTCTCAGCATCGGCAAGATGGAGCAGTCCATTCGCGAGACACCGCAGTCCGTGACCGTGGTCACGCGCCAGCAGATGGATGACCAGAACCTGTCTTCCGTCGAGGACGTGATCCTGCAGACCACGGGCGCCACCAAGTCGCAGCGCAACTTCGGGGCCCACGTCTACATGATGCGCGGCTACGAAATCCCGGACTCCAACTACCTGCTCGACGGCGTGGCCGGCGGCACCTACAGCCCCACGGGCTGGGTGCCCATGGACACGGCCATCCTCGACCGCGTGGAAGTGCTGCGCGGCGCAGGCGCTCTGGTGGTGGGCGCGGGCGACCCCAGCGGCGTGGTCAACATGGTGCGCAAGCGCCCGCGTGCGGAAAAGCACTTCGAGTTTGCCCAGAGCATCGGCTCCTGGAACAACTTCCGCACCGAGATCGATGGAGGCGGCGCGCTCAACGAGGCCGGCACGGTGCGCGGCCGCGTGGTGGCCGCCTATACCGACCGCCACAGCTTCATCGACCTGGTGCATTCGCGCTCGCCCATGCTCTACGGCGTGATCGACGCCGACCTGGGCGCCGGCACCAAGGTCACGGCGGGCTACCGCCATGAGCAGACCGACATCGACGGCTACAGCATCTTCGGCCTGCCCAGCTACTCCAACGGCGCCTCGCTGGGCCTGCCGCGCTCCACTTCGCTGGGCCAGCGCTGGAACCGCCACGAGGCCCAGGTCGATGACGTGTTCGGCGAGGTCGAGCACCGCATGGGAGGCGACTGGGTGGCCAAGCTCACGCTCAACCACGGCAAGACCACCATCGACCAGAAGCTGGGGTCGGCGCGCGGCGCCATCGATCCCGTTACCCTGCAGGGCCTGCGCTACGTGGGCAACGATTTCATTGCGCGCGACATCGATGCCACGGGGCTGGATGCCAACGTCACCGGCAGCTTTCAGGCGCTGGGCGGCACGCACAAGGTCATGTTCGGCACCAGCTGGACCCAGCAGAAGGTGCTGACCCAGTCGGCCTCCTCTGGCGAGGCCATGCCCCTGGACGTCTTCCGTTTCGACCATTCGCGCATCCCCGATCCCGTGGCCCCTCCTTATGACTTCGGTCTCAGGGAGCGCAAGCAACTGCTGGGCATCTACGGCAGCGGGCGCCTGCAGCTGGCCGAACGCCTGCACCTGCACCTGGGCGGGCGCCTGAACTGGTTCAAGTTCCGCTCCAACGACACCTTCACCGGCGCCCTGACCAACGACTACCGCGAAAACGGCCGCTTCACGCCCTATGCGGGCCTGGTCTACGACATCGATCCGCTCTGGTCCGTCTATGCCAGCTACACCAGCACCTTCCAGCCCCAGTCGCAGTACGCCACCGTGCAGGGCAACCGCCTCAAGCCCGCCGTGGGCGCCAACTACGAGGCCGGCATCAAGGGCGAACTGTTCGAGCGCAAGCTCAACGTGGCCTTCTCGGTCTTCAACATCAAGAAGCGCGACGTGGCCGTGTTCGACACCGGCAACGAAGGCCTGTGCCCCGGCGTGACCACCAATGACTGCTACCGCAACTCCAGCGTGCTGCGCAGCAAGGGCTTCGATGCCGAAATCGGTGGCGAGGTCGCGCGCGGCTGGCAGGTCTCGGGCGGCTACACCTGGCTGAACACGCGCGACGACGAAGGCAGCTCGCTGAGCACCGACACGCCGCGCAGCCTGCTGCGCGTATCCACCAGCTACGCGCTGCCCGGCGAATGGTCGGCCTGGAAAGTGGGCGCCAACCTCAGCGCGCAAAGCCATGCCCGCGTGGACACCGTGCAGAACCCCGGCCATGCCGTGCTGGACCTGCGCGCCTCCTACCGCATCAACCGCAACTGGACGGCGGCGCTCAACATCGGCAACGTGACCGACAAGGTCTACTGGGCTGCCGTGGGCGGCGCGCGCAACGGCACCTACTACGGCATGCCGCGCAATGCCACGCTCACGCTGCGCGGAACCTTCTGAACGGACTGTCCCTGAGCTGCCTTGCCGCTGCTCCTGTGGGGCGGTAAACACGCGCAGGGGGCGAGTGCATGAGCCTCAGCGCGGCGCCAGGAACAGCTCCATGCGCTGCAGTTCCTCATCCAGCGCGCTGCGAAAGGCGGCATCGCCGGGCGCCGCGCCGGCCACATAGCCGAATGACGGCTCCAGCCGGCCGTCGCGCGCCTGCAGGTTGGCCCAGCCGATCACATGGCCCTGCCAGAGCATGGGCAGGGCGTAGTAGCCGAGCTGACGCCGGGCCGGTGGCGTATAGGCCTCGAACTTGTAGGTCCAGCCCCAGAGCAGCGTGAAGCGGCGCCGGTCCCAGACCACGGGATCGAAGGGCGCGAGCAGGCGCAGCCGCTCGTCGAAGGCATGGCGGCGCGAGCGTGGGTTTTCGTCGGCGGGCCAGTACCAGGTGGTTCCGTCGATGCGGCAGCTGGCCAGCTGCTCGCGCGCCAGCCGCAGCGCCGCCTGGGTCTGCTGCGCCAGATGGGGGGCGCCGTAGCCCAGCAGGCGCACCAGGTAGGTCAGGCTGGGGGCCGGCAGCGGTGCGTACTTGCGCACCACCAGGTCGATCAGCGCGGCGGCGCGCCGGGCGCTGGCGGCGGGGCTGTCGTCGGCCGGCGGGTGAGCGATTGCCTCGTAGACGCGCGTGCCGCTGTCGCGGCGCTTGACGCGCAGAAGGCCCCGGTAGTGCATGCCGTCGAGCAACTGCGTGCTGGCGCTGCCCGAGCCGCCCCAGTAGTTCTTCACGCTTCCGTGCGAGAAATGCTGCTCCACCTCGCGCGGATGCACGGCGCCGCGCTCGCGCACGAAGGCCAGCACCTCGGCGGCCTTGCGCTGCGTCTCGGCATCCCAGGCCTTGCGGGCCTGGCGCGGGTGCATCAGCGCCAGGTGCTCGCTGGGCAGAAAGCCGTAGTTGACCAGGCAGTCCTCGTCGATCGCCAGGCGCGCGTAGCGGCGTTCCAGGTCGCCGGCGCGGTAGTCCTTGACGCGGTGGCGCAGCGTCAGGTCCTGCGCCCGGGCTGGCGCGCGAATCGGGTCTGCCTGCACAAAACCCAGGCGCTGTATGGCCGCAGGCAGGGTGGTCGGTGTGAACAGGGTGCGCGCCACGGCATGGCGGCGCAGGTCGTCAAGGCTCGGTTCGGTGGGCATGGCTTGATTGGAGCACGGCAGGGCCGCCGGGCGGGCCGGTCTCCGTGCCGCCGTACTTCCTGATCCTGCCGTGCCGCTCAGGCCTTCCTGGCACGCCTGCGCCGCCACAGCGCGCGCAGCACCCAGCCCAGCGGCAGCACCACCAGCACCAGCCAGGGCAGCACGGCCGCCACGAAGGTGATCAGCGCGGCCATGCTCTCGCCCAGAACGTGGCCGGCATCGCGCAGCGCGCGGCCTATGGGGCTGTAGCTGGTGCCGCCCTGCACCAGGGCGCGGGTGGGCGTGAACTGGATCTGTATGTGCTGCTTGCTGGTCTGCTGCTCCAGCACCTTGCGCTGGGCGGCCATGGCGTCCAGCTCGGCCTGCGTGTCCGACAGCGTGCGCTGTATCTCCAGCAGGTCGGACATGGTGCGCTTGGTCGTGGTGTCGCGCAGCATCAGGCGCAGGCTGTCGCGGAACTCGGTGCGGTTCCTGATGCGCGCCTCCACGTCGATCACCTCGGCCGTCTTGTCCTCGCTGATGGTGTTCTGCGACACGATGGTGGCCACGCCGGCCAGCGTGCCCAGCAGCCGCTGCACATCGGCCGGCGCCACGCGCATCTCCAGCATGGCGTTGCCGGGCTGCTGGGGCGTCTCGCGCAGAAGGGATGCCGACAGCAACTCGCAGCGCAGCGTGGCACACAGGTCGCGCACCTGGCCCCAGGCATCGGCCAGCTGCGCCTGCGGCACTTCCACGTTCAGCTCCTGGCGCACGGCCAGGAAACGTTGGGCCATCTCGTCCTGCGCCGATGTCTCTGGTGCGGCTGCTGCCGCATCCTCGGCCTGCACGGTGGCGGCGCGGCCTTGCTTCATGCCGGCGCCGCCCGCCATGGGCGCGGGGGCGGGCGCAGATTCCATGGCTGCTGTGTCATGCCGCTGGTTGCAGCCCGCAAGGGCCAGCGTGGCAGCCATTGCCAGCACGGCCGGCAAGGCCATGCGGGAGGGCAGAGTGGAAGGCCGGGGATGCGTCATGAATTTCCTCTTGAAAACAGGCAAGAACAGGCCGCTGTCAGGACACAAAGCTCAAGGCTCAAGGCTCAGGGCTTGCCGCCGGGGCCGAACATGGAGTCCACCTCGGACTGCAGCTCGAAGATGTCGGACACGGTGTAGAGCCAGTCGCCCTTTTGCAGATGGCCGGGGTCCGGCGGCGTCTCCACGCAGGCCTTGACCAGGGTGAACTGGCCGGCCGGGTCGGGCAGGAACTTCAGGCCCGATATGGAAAACCGCGCCACCCGTCCCACGCCATCGTTGTAGCGCCGGCCCCGGGCGCGCACGTCGGCCAGCTCCGCCATCTGCGGCAGGTGGTCAAACACCGCATCGTAGAACTCGACGATGGGGCTCTGGTTGGTCCGGGCGCAGCCGTGCACGTACAGCGCGTAAAAGCGCCCGTCCAGCTCCATGGCCACCACGTCGGCCGCGCGGTAGAAGGTCAGGCTGTCGGGCAGGCCCGGCGAGCGTTTGGGCGGCGCGGGCGGTGTGTCCAGGAAGTCCTGGCGGATCTGCGCCGACTTGCGAAAGAAGTCATCGCTGAGCGCCACCTCGGCATTGAGCACATCGATGGCCGTGCGCGCGGCCGCGTTCAGGCCCGCGTCGGCCAGGCCGTTCCTGTGCAGCACGATCGCCAGGGCCAGCGCCGTCTTGTGCCGGTACAGCGCCGTTGCCTTGGCGTCATCTGCCTGCAGCACGCAGCTCCAGCGCCGCAGCAGGGGCGGCAGGGCATAGCCGCCGTAGTTGGCCGCGATAGCGGCATCGTGCCGGCCCAGCGCAAACGTGCGCGCCATCACGCGCGCCACGTCTTCCTCCAGGGTCTGCACCAGGGTATCGGCCGCCAGCTTGGACAGCGCCTGGGTATGGGTCATGGCCATGGCGTCACTGGCTCCAGTTCGATGGCAGGTTCCTGAAATCCGGCCGGCGGTGGCCGCCGGTGCTGCGTTGTTCGTTGCGGTGCTCGATGCAGTGTTCGATGCTCAGGTCATGGACTTGCATGGGTCTGTCGCAGGCGCCTTCGCGCCGGGGCAGTTGGAACGCCGGCCAGTGTGCCCCAAGCCGGGCCGCTGGCGGGGTGTGGGCGCCATCGGGTCTGTATCGATCCGCTACCGGCGCGGGCAGCCGTGCTGACGTCTTGCCGTCACATGAAGCGGCAAGACTCGTCATTTGCTTTTCATGCGGTTCATGCGGGTCATGTCAAAAAGGGGGCGCCGCCAGCCCCGGGGAGATGCACGATGTTCTGGGACAAGAAGCTCAGGCGCTGGGCCGAGGCCGTGCGTGCGCGGGCCGATCTGCCGGCGCGGCTGGTGCTGTGGAATGGCGAGCAGTTCGACTTCGGCCGCTTCGAGCAGCCGCGCGTCACGCTCACCGTGCGCAGCGCCTCGGCCCTGCCGCTGCTGCTGGACCCCAGCCTGGACCACCTGGGCCAGGCCTATGTGAAGGGCCAGATCGACATCGACGGCCGGCTGCCCGACATCATCGACTTCGGCTATGCGCTGGCTCGCCGCATGTCCAAGACCCAGGGCGCGGGCAAGGGGCCGGGGCGGCTGGCGCTTGTGGCACGCGCGGCCAGGCGCTTTCGGCACAGCCGCAGCACGGACCGCGAATCCATCCAGTACCACTACGACGTCTCCGATGACTTCTACCGCCTCTGGCTGGACGAGGGCATGGTCTATTCCTGCGCCTACTTCGAGAACGGCGACGAGGACCTGGCCACCGCCCAGCGCAAGAAGCTGGACCACATCCTCACCAAGATCCGCCTGCAGCCGGGCCAGCGGCTGCTGGACATCGGCTGCGGCTGGGGCGCCCTGGTGCTGCGCGCGGCCCAGCACTTTGGCGCGCAATGCGTGGGCGTGACGCTGTCGCGCAACCAGTTCGAAGCGGCCACCGAGCGCGTGCGCGCTGCCGGCCTGGCCGACCGCATCGAGATCCGCCTGCAGGACTACCGCGACGTGCAGGGGCGCTTTGATCGCATCACCAGCGTCGGCATGTTCGAGCATGTGGGCCGCCGCAACCTGCCCATGTACTTTGCGCACATGCGCGAGCTGCTGGCAGATGACGGCCTGGCGCTGAACCACGGCATCACCTCCACCGATGCCGACGTGGGCGCCACGGCCCTGGGCGGCGGTGCGTTCATCGACCGGTATGTGTTTCCTGATGGCGAGCTGCCGCACCTGAGTCTGGCGCTGGAGGCCATGCAGCGTGGGGGGCTGGAGGTGCTGGATGTGGAGGGGTTGCGGCGGCATTACGTGCGCACGTTGCAGTTGTGGCTGGAGCGGTTTGAGGCTTGTGTGCCGGAGATTCGGGCGTTGGTGGAGGAGGAGAGGTTTCGGATCTGGAGGGTGTATCTGGCGGGGTGTGCTTATGCGTTTGAACACGATGATGTGTCTATCTTTCAGGTTGTTTGTCGGAGGGCGGGGCAGGGGGCTGCTTCGTTGCCTTGGTCGCGGAGATATATGTACGAGCGGGAGCTGTCCTGATGTCTTGGGACACGGGCGGTGTGTAGCTTGTTCTTGACCCTGCCGGGGGTGTTTTTTCGAGGCCGGGTCTCGGCCCGGCGGCCGACCCGCTTTCTTGTCTCGCCAAGAAACCGGGCCAAAGAAGGCGACCCGGATGCCCGCGACCCTCCGCTGCGCTGCGGGCAACCTGCGTCGTGGCGCTTGCGGGGTTTGCCGCAGAACTCTCTGCGCGCTTCGCGCTCCGCTCAGACAACTGCGGCAAGTCAGATCACGAAGCAAGCCTGTCCTTCGGCAGGCTTGCAACCCCGCAAGCGCCACGACGCAGGCGCGGGCATACGGGAGGGGGGGCGGAGCGGACTGCCGGGGGCAGGGAGCCGCTGGGCGCGGCTGATTGTTCTGGTTTTCTGGATGATCCATCCCGGCTGCGCGGGTTTATCGCAGGGGGCTGGCTGCCTAAGCTGGGTGCTTCATCCAAGCACAAGGAGCGTTTCCATGGCAGACCATTCCATTCGCGGCAAGGTGGCGCTGATTGCAGGCGGCGGCAAGAATCTGGGCGGGCTGATTGCCCGTGATCTGGCGGGGCACGGCGCGCGGGCCGTGGTGGTGCACTACAACAGCGAGTCTTCCCGGGCCGAGGCTGAGACCACGGTGGCCGCAGTGCGGGCGCTGGGCGCAGAGGCCGTGGCGCTGCAGGGTGATCTGACGCGCGCTGGCGCTGTGGAGCGGCTTTTTGCAGAGGCCGTGGACGCCGTGGGCCGGCCGGACATTGCCATCAACACGGTGGGCAAGGTGCTCAAGAAGCCGCTGATGGAGATCAGCGAGGCGGAGTACGACGAGATGGCCGCCGTCAACGGCAAGTCGGCGTTTTTCTTCCTCAAGGAGGCGGGGCGCCATGTCAACGACCACGGCAAGATCGTGACCCTGGTGACTTCGCTGCTGGGCGCGTTCACGCCGTTCTATTCCTCCTACGCGGGTACCAAGGCGCCGGTGGAGCATTTCACGCGGGCGGCGGCCAAGGAGTTCGGGGCGCGGGGCATTTCGGTCACGGCCGTGGGGCCGGGGCCGATGGACACGCCGTTCTTCTACGGCCAGGAAGGCGCGGACGCCGTGGCCTATCACAAGAGCGCGGCGGCGCTGTCGCCGTTCTCGCCTTCGGGGCTGACGCATATCGAAGACGTGGTGCCCTTCATCCGCCACCTGGTCAGCGACGGCTGGTGGATCACCGGGCAGACCATCCTGATCAACGGCGGCTACACCACCAAGTAGGCCAAGTAGAAGGACCGCTGCACGGACTATGCTGCGTCCCATGGACCGACTCGACCGATACCGGATCTTCATGCAGGTGGCCGAGATGGGCAGCTTCATCAAGGCCGCCCATGCCCTGGACCTGCCGCGCGCCACGGTCTCCGCCGCCGTGCAGCAGCTGGAGGAGCAGGTAGGCGCAAGGCTCCTGCACCGCACCACGCGCCAGGTCAGCCTGACGGCCGATGGTGCCCAGTTGCTGGAGCGTGTGCGCCCGCTGCTGTCAGAGGCCGAGGATGTGGAGCAGATGTTCCAGGCCCGCACGCGCCAGGCCACGGGCCGGCTGCATGTGGACGTGCCCAGCCGCATCGCGCGCCGCCTGCTGGCGCCCGCGCTGCCGGGGCTCATGCGCCGGCACCCGGGGCTGCAGCTGGTGCTGGGCTCGTCAGACCGCGCCATCGACCTGGTGCAGGAAGGCGTGGACTGCGCCGTGCGCGTGGGCACCTTGCATGACAGCAGCCTGGTCGTGCGCCCGCAGGGCTGCATTGCCCTCATCAACTGCGCCAGCCCCGCCTACCTGCGCGAGCACGGCCTGCCCGAGCAGCCGCAGGACCTGCTGCACGGCCACTGGAGCGTGGGCTATGCCTCGCCGCGCACCGGGCGGGAACTGCCCTGGGAATGGAGTGGGGCGAGCGATGTGGATGGGGTGGATGGAGTGGATGGGCCGCAGACCCTGGCCGTGCCCAGCCGTGTGGTCACCAACAACGCAGAAAGCTACATCGCCTGCTGCCGCGCCGGCCTGGGGCTGATCCAGATCCCGCGCTATGACGTGCAGCACCTGCTGGACACGGGCGAGCTTGTGGAAGTGCTGCCCGCCCACCGCGCAGCGCCCATGCCCGTGGCCCTGCTGTATCCGCACCGCCGCCAGCGCTCTCGCCGGCTGGCGGTTTTCATCGAGTGGTTCGAGGCGCTGATGCGGCCGAACCTGGAGCCGTAGGCGCAACCCCTGTCGTCCCAGACGCCCCAGTCACCGCAGCCGCCCCGGCCGCAGGGTGAGGCTGGGCCCCGTCGTCGTCATGAATGGGCCGGTAGCCCGGCCCGAAGGACACATCGCCCAGCCGCCAGCCCTCGCGCCGGCGAAACGCCCCCCAGAACCGCTTGAGCGTATGCCACTGCATGGCCACCAGCCCGCGCTCGTTGTCGGCATCCACTTCGGGGTCGCTCACGCCCGTGGGGCGCACGGGCTCGTCGGTGTACAGCGCCGTGCCAAACAGCATGTCCCACCAGGGCAGCACCTGCCCAAAATTGCAGTTGTGGCGCGTGGGCCGATCCGGGTCGCGCAGCATGTGGTGGTGGCGGTGGAACAGCGGGCCCACCAGCACGCGCTCACCCACGCGGCCCAGCCAGCCCAGGCGCAGCCGCACATTGGCGTGCGAGAAGTTCTGCACCAGCTCGCTCAGCAGCCCCAGCAGCGCAAACTCCGAAGGCTCCACCCCCATCGCCAGCCCCACCGTGGCCAGGATGAAGGACTGCAGCATGCCGTCCAGGTAATGGCTACGGTCATTGCTCCAGCAGCTCATCTGGCGCTGGCTGTGGTGCATGCTGTGCATGGCCCACCACCAGGGAATCACATGCTGGGCGCGGTGCATCCAGTAATACACCAAGTCGTAGACCACGTAGTACACCAGGAACAGCGCCACCGGATGGTCCGCAAACCACGGCACCCAATGCTTGAGCCCCGTGGCCTCCTCGGCCGCAGGCCCGCCGCCCAGCATGCTGGCAAACGGCATCAGCACCAGAAAACTGAACAGCGGAAACAGCCCCAGCAGCATCAGCAGCGTGTAGTTGCGGTCCACCGTGGTCAGCCGCCGGTCGCTCCAGCGCTCGGCCGGAAACAGGCTCTCCAGCGGCCGCATCACGCCCGCGATCAGGAACAGCTGCAGCCCGGCAATCAGCACCGCCTCGGCAATCTCGCGCGGATCGCCGGCCGCCTGGGCGATGTCCAGCCAGTGGACGGTGGGAGTTACGGCGTGGGTGGCGAGCCAGGTGATGGCTGCCTGCCACAGCTCGGTCAGTGAAGTCATGTCTTGTGCCTGCAAGAAGGGCCGGGGGAGGGCTGGGGGTTGCGGGCGGGATTATGGGGTGGGGGTGTGGAGGGAGTGTGTGGGGGCTTGGGTCACGACCTAACCCGTGCACGCCTCCACTGAGCGGATCTTTGTAGAGCAGCTAAGGTATGGCTTTTCCAGATATTTGCTGTACAGCAAATATCTGGAAAAAAGCAAACATGCTGCCCTTCTGCGTCAGTGGGGACTGTTGTAGCGACCGACTCTTTCAACTTTAATTATTCCGGCCTACTGGCTTATACAGCTATCCGGGCACTGTTCCTGTGAGGCAATGTTTTTGTTCGGGAGGGCTTGCGGTCACGGGCAAGACTAAGGGGGGGGACGTGTACGGATTCTACAAAGTAGCCGAAAAAGAATGGATGGTAATTCGCAGATTAATATGAAATTCCAGCCATAATTTATTATTAATCAAAGGTGTTGGGACTGTTGCTGAAAATAAATTTTATGATGTAAGGTGTTGTGTATTTTTCTATTAATCAGATAGACCGATTGCGCTTGCAATCGTTATGGAACCCGCATGGCTAGCGCTTACAAGCCAATGAGAGATATTTTGCTCTTTCGCTAAATTGTGAATTAGTCGATGGAGTTGTACTTTTGGTGCTCCGAGGTCATTGTGAAGAATTTCGACATCTACAAAAGAAATACCATTTCCCCAACCTATTTTAAGTGCTTTCATTACAGCCTCTTTAATCGCGAAGCGTGATGCTAGTTTTTCAATGCGGCGGATATCTTCTCCAGCGGAATTCAACTCCTTCGTTGTGAAATAGAGGTGTAAGTGGTTCGATGCTAGTTTATTAACTAGGTTTCCAAAGCGTGACGTGTCGACGATATCAATACCATGAACTATGAAATTTCCTTTGTGGAGATTTCGATCCATAACATGAGCGAAAGTCATAGTTGTAAATTGTGTTTTTAAATTGATGGAGGGCCCATAAAAGTTAATTTTTGAGTATCTTGATCTACCAATATACGGCCACCTTCGTGCTCTTTGACCTGCCTCCAAACTTGAAAACCCTGTAATATGGAGTTTTGCCATTCGGCTAAAGATCTTTCTTTTACTTCGAGGAATGAAGTTAGACCCTTGATTGTTTTTAGAAGTTCGTCATCTATCGTTGAAATTCCATCAAGCCATTGATGATTTCTTGCATAATCAAATACAAGAGCTGAAACAGCTTCGTCGATGACTTGGGCTCTGCCACCATCATCTACCTCATCTTTGTCACTGTCACTTTTCCGCTTAAGCTTCATTAGCTTTCTGATTACGGGTGACCATCCAAGAACAGCGATGTAGCCCAGATGGAAAACATCATGGAAGCGATATCCATCTGGATCATTGGAGTTATCTGTTAAAGGGTCTCCGGTCTCAATGCCATTAATCATCAATCTGATCTTTGGATTTTTGCCATTGCTTATTGTTTTTATCTCAACCTGCATTTTTCTTGGCAATCGTTCACTCTCTGGAAAGTCTTTGTCAAAAGCCACAGTTGATGTATCGCCCTGCCCCCATCTATTTTGAGTTTTATTAAGGTTTGTTTGAGCTATTTGATTTAAATCTAAACCAAATTTGGTTGCGAGATTAGCAATGTACCAAAGTAAATCGCCGAGCTCTTCTTCAACGCGGTCCTTAAATAATCTATGTGCGTCACCGTCGCGTAAATGTTTTTTATACTCACTGAGTAGCTCTCCTGCTTCACCAGCAAGTCCCAGAAAAGGAACTACTAATGAAGCGTTTACGTCGCTAGAACTCTCCTGTGAGGGGATCTTGTCAGTTAATTGAGCTTGCTGCTGGTAATCGTTGAAATTCATTATGTGCCTTTGAAGTCTAAGTTTCCCTGGATAGATAGTAGGTTAATCTCGGTATCAAATGCTCGAGGTGTGAGGGTTTCGTCTATTTTTTTATTTAGACCCCATTTGGGAGGGAACCACGGTTGTTCTATTGGGCCTGTAGGTGTGAAGTTCTGCTTAATGCGCGTTCTACCTGATATACCGGTGATATCTGGGTGGGCAACTCTTGCATATTTATCGATTTCACAGAAAAGGTTTTGACAATCTATTAGCTGTAAGCGCCTTCCCCATAAGGATTCAAAGTTAATACCTAGGCGATCAAATTCTCTCTCTTGGTTATCTGCCATTAATCTGATTAACTCAGCTTCATTAAGGCCAGCACTATCCAAGAAACATTTTCTCAGGCCGTCCTTTGCTCCAGGTCCTGGAACAACAAAGTCCATTTCAGAGAATTGAGTGATTTCGCTATAGTTTATATCGGTGATAAACTGATATGCCAAGAAATCACCTATTGTTGGATAACTTCGGAGCAGCTCAAATGCAGTTTGCATTTTTTTTAGTTGCTCTAAATGCCCGGCAAGATTATCCGCCATCATTTTTTCTAATAAGCGTAAGTGATTTTGATGTTTGGCTTGATGGCCGAATGCAGATCCCCCCGGTGGCATAATATAAGCGGCTGAATAAATGCGCCCGCCAGCCTTCATGGCGCTACTTAAAACATGATCATAGTGCTCAAACTTGTAGTTTTTATAGGAAACTTCCCCAAAAGTATTTTCAAGTAACTGCCAAGTCTCTATTTTGTTAAAAAGTTTGAAAAGAATTATTCGAAAGAGAACTTCTGCTGAGTTTGAGGGCAAGTCATCACGATAGATGACGCGCTTTATCAAATACTGGCTAACCCGATCTGAGGCACGATAGGCGTTGGTAAATTTGTGTTTAAGTATGACGGGATCTGTTGTCCACGGGGCTGGACTATTTTCCAATCTTCGGAGAAATACCTTTTGTCTCTCCGCTGCAAAACGCCAATAACTATCAAATACAGGCGTGACTTTTATCGGTAAAAGATGATTTGAATAGTCCGCCATCCCTTTTGGGTTGGCGGAATAGTTCCTTTGGTTTGAAGAATCTTTCACCTCTGGATTCGATTTCACTATTTAGACTCTTTGACGGCCTCGTTCGCAATTTCTACGAGAGGATCATAAACTGGATCGGATTTTGGATACTCATCTAATTTTTCAACACCGATGAAAACATTCACCCTAGCGAGCTGAATTCCCATTTCATGTGCCATAAAGGCACCTAGTTGAGAAAGTCCAAGATAATTTCCATATGCTTTTGAAAATAACTTCTGTGTTGCATAGAAAGAGTTTAGAACGAGACCTTTCTTAGTTCGGTCAAAGCTAACATGCTGTAAGCATGGAAATTGCAATTGTGCAGTAGACGTATGATCTCTCGATGGGTCAAAAATGCTAGCTTGAAACATTGAGTCGCGAACTCCCGCTCTAGCTTCAAATTGAGACAAAATCCACTCAAGTTGATTGCCTTGAGTACTCTCTGGACCCTGTGTAATCAGCCTTTGAAAATACAATCCTCTACTATTTCCGGATTTATTTCTGGCAACATAACGTGGATAGGCATCCATATACATTCGGAAAAGTGCATTACGGTCTCCTTGCGCAATTTGCCATAAACGTTGAGGAAATATTGTAAAGGCAACATTCTCAATACTTCGGCGATTCTTCGCGGACAACGCTTTGTCTAGTGCAGCTCTAAGTCTAAGGTCTTCAGTGGGTGCACCACTCTGATCAAAACCAGAGATACTAATGATTAGTGGGGATATTTCAGTGCCAGAATTCTGCTTTGCAAATAAAAAGGCTTTTGCCCATGCATAAGACAAGTTTTTTTCATTAATCAAATTGGGAACAGACGGATCAGATTTTTTACTCATCATTTATCTCCTCTAGGTGACGAAATTTTGCCAGACCAACGTATTTCCGTGGTGCTATCCGAACGTAAGTGGCCCAAGAAGTTGCTGGAATTGCAATCCTTGTAATGCCACACTTTGCAGCTCGAAAAAGTCGACCCGTTGTCAGGGTTTGTTCGGGAGATAAAACTGCAGCATCAACAACAACGCCGGCAGGTAGCAATAATAAAGCTCCCTGTTCTACATCTAGCGTTGACGAGTTCCAGTATTCATCTGCAACAGTTAGCGGCTCAGATACTTCTACACCGAGCAGCGCAGTACGAATCATTTTTGGGGTAATCTTCCCCAATTTATTACGGTGATCTATACTGATCGTGCGAATTCCGTATGCAAGATGATTAACCAGCGTTGACTGCCCAACCCCGAAGTTACAGGCAATCGCATACATTTCCAATGCCGTAGCCTTGTTTGGATCTAGTTTCCGTGCAGAAAATGCCTCACGTAGACCAAGCGTTGGCATTAGCGTGAACGCTGCAAACGCATCTGCCAATATTTCTGCTGGTGGGCGGTCTTGTCGTTTTGTTAAATCTTCTTGTAGCTCATCAATAGTTGAGCCATGACCAAAGATATGATGTCCAAGCTCATGCGCGCATGTGAAATTACGCCGAGCTAAAGGACGAAGAGCTGAAATATGAATTCTTGGTTTAGGTGTGCGATCATACATCCCTTCCATATTTATGTCATTGAAACGGACAGGGACATTTAACGATTCACTTAACCCGTATATGCAAATCGGGCTTTTGAGATCAAAACCTGCTTTTATTCGGGTGGCTGCTGACGCTTGCTGAGCTTGTAAAATAAGGGCTTTGCGGTCTCTAGCTGAAAGTGGTGCGAGCTGAGCAGTCATTTTTATTCTCCAACTGATTTCTCATCGTCATTACTTCGCATAGAGGCAAGAAGACGAAGCAGGCGATCTAAGTCATCAGATTTAAGCTTGCTTAACTCTCTGGCTGCAAGCTGCAGACGAGGGTCTGCCGCTTCTAGCTGCTCCGCAGACTCTCCTAAAATCCAAGAGACCGTTACGTCATACGTATTGGAGAAAATGGTTAATTCATCGGCTGAAACTCGACGGTTGCCTGCCTCTATTTCAGAAATAGTGGGGCGATGCATTTGGAGTAATTTGGCTACTTGACCTTGAGAAAGCCCCGCGGCCTTTCTTGCCTCTCTTAGCCGTGTGGCAATAGCAGGGCGGCTCGCATCTACCTTCGGAATCATCGAGCACCTGCTATTTTTGGTGTTGAAACTGCTTGTTTCTTTATAAGCTTTAGTACTGCTGCTACTGTTTCATCAATAGTCAATGCTTCGTCTGTGCCTTTTTTTGCAAAAATATTCACATCATTTGGAATTGTGATACCTAGCTTATCTGCTAGTAGGCCAGTAGCGATAGGCCATATTTTACTGTCAAACTCAGGAATCTCTTCAATTGGTTTGGTTTTTCCAGTCAATGGTGGGCAGTCCAATCCACTGGTCTTTTGAATAAATTTCAAGACCTCTTCTAGCGCTTTTTTAACCTGCGAAGCATCCATTTGTTTCTCCGTTCTTACCACAAGTAAGAATATCTTACCACAAGATTATTTCTTTGTAAATATCTTTTGGTAGATTTTGTTGTGACGTATATAAGTGGATTAGAGTGTGCTAATTGAAACCTATTATGAAATCCAAGTTTTTGAAATGAATATTCCTGGTGATGTATAAATTATGCCTATAAGACTATTACTGTCTGCGATGTTGCCAACGAGCGCTACTCGGGTAATCCCGGTTGAGACATCTTCTTAGGCTGTACTCCTTGCTAGCTCCCAGCTACGACATCTTTGATTCTTCAGTAATTTTCTTGATCAATCTGTCGCCATCAAGGCGCTGCACTATGCAGTGCCAGAGATCACGAAAAGATGCACTGAGTGTTAATTAGCATTGCGATGCACTTGTTCGTATTCGAGATTGACCTCCGCAAGCCTCTCAGGCGAGTTGAAGGTATCGTGTTTGCAAACAGGCTGGCTGCGTTGTGCAGAGGGTTTGGCATGGCGCTCAAAGCATCATGGGTTTAAAAAAACGTCGCTTAACTGCTGACCTGAGGCAAGACTTGCGCAACATCATTCACGAACAGCAAGATCCGATGGACCTCTCTCTCCCCAAACTTGAAGACCTAGCCATCGACGCCGTCCTGCACCTGGGCGCTGCCCTCGAAGTGCTGGAGCTGCACGCCAGCCACAAGGTCACGGCCATTAATTGCGTCTGCCGCGACCTGCTGCGCATCTACTACGCCAAGGCCGATCAGGCGCAGTCGCTGGAGCCGCAGGACAAGGAACTGCTGGGCCTGCTGCACGACACGGCGGTGGACCTGGGCTATGCCGTCGAGGTGGTGGACCATCTCAATGGCGACGAGGCCGATGACCCCATCCTCTATGCCGTGAGCTATCTGCTCAAGGCGGCCAAGCGGTTTGCGGACGAGGGCGTTGCTGCGGGGCTTGCCGTGAAGGGGTAGGGCGCAGGGCTGCCGCCTGCGTTGCAGGGGCGGGGCTTCAAGGGCAGGGTTTGAGGTGCGCTGCCGTTGCCTGCTCGGTGAGCGGGTCTTCGGCCAGGGCCTGCAGCAGCGCGTCCAGCAGGCCGGGAAAGCGCGCATCCAGATCTTCGCGGCGCAGGGAGAGCAGGTTTTCCCGGCCATCGGGGCGCTGCCAGATCACGCCGCTGTCGCGCAGCACGCGCCAGTGGTGGGTCATGGTGGATTTGGACTGGCCCTGAAGCAGCGAGCCGCAGGCGCGCTCATGGCCTGCGGCCAGCGCGCGCACCACGGCCAGGCGCAGGGGGTTGCCCAAGGCGTTGAGCAGGTTTTCCAGGCGTATCTGTTCGCGGTCGGGGTGGTTGGCAAGCATGAATCGTCCAGTCGATGGGGCGCCACTGTGCCATGGAAGCAATGCCGCACGTCGCTGATGCGGCGTGGCGCGGGCAGTTATCTGGCAGACAGGGTCATGGCGTGGTGAAAACATGGATCGTTCTGCAAGAAGTTGCGGAAGATAGTACGATTGTCTTCGTACATTCCAATTGTCATCAACCCTCATTCAACCCCCGCGAGAATCCGACCCTTCGAACCGGCAGATCACGCACTTACGCTTTCGCAGCACCCAGGAGTCCTTTCATGGCCCGCCATACCCCCATAGAACGCTATCGCAACATTGGTATCTCCGCGCACATCGATGCCGGCAAGACCACCACGACCGAGCGCATCCTGTTCTACACCGGGGTGAGCCACAAACTGGGCGAGGTGCACGAGGGCGCCGCCATCATGGACTGGATGGAGCAGGAGCAGGAGCGCGGCATCACCATCACCTCGGCGGCCACGACCTGCTTCTGGAAGGGCATGGACGGCCGCTTTGACCAGCACCGCATCAACATCATCGACACCCCGGGCCACGTGGACTTCACCATCGAGGTGGAGCGCTCCATGCGCGTGCTCGACGGCGCCGTCATGGTCTATGACGCCGTGGGCGGCGTGCAGCCGCAGTCAGAGACGGTCTGGCGCCAGGCCAACAAGTACAAGGTGCCGCGCCTGGCCTTCGTCAACAAGATGGACCGCACGGGCGCGGATTTTCTGCGCGTGCGGCAGATGATGATCGACCGCCTCAAGGCCAACCCCGTGCCCATCGTGCTGCCCATTGGCGCGGAGCAGCAGTTCACCGGCGTGGTGGACCTGCTCAAGATGAAGGCCATCATCTGGGACGAGGCCACGCAGGGCATGAAGTTCGAGTACCAGGAGATTCCCGCAGCCATGGTGGCAGACGCCAAGAAGTGGCGCGAGTCCATGGTGGAGGCGGCTGCCGAGGCCAGCGAAGACCTGATGAACCGCTACCTGGAAGAGGGCGACCTGCCCGAGGCCGACATCCTGCGCGGCCTGCGCCTGCGCACCATTGCGGGCGAGATCCAGCCCATGCTGTGCGGCTCGGCCTTCAAGAACAAGGGTGTGCAGCGCCTGCTGGATGCCGTGGTCGAGCTCATGCCTTCGCCGCTGGAGGTGCCACCCGTGGAAGGCCATGCGGAAGACGGCTCCATCATCGTGCGCCATGCCGATGACAGCGAGAAATTCTCTGCCCTGGCCTTCAAGCTGATGACCGACCCCTTTGTGGGCCAGCTCACCTTTGTGCGCGTCTACTCGGGCGTGCTCAACAAGGGCGACAGCGTGCTCAACTCCGTCAAGGACAAGAAGGAGCGCATCGGCCGCATCGTGCAGATGCATGCCAATGAACGCCTGGAGGTCGATGAAATCCACGCCGGCGACATTGCCGCCTGCGTGGGCCTGAAGGACGTGACCACGGGCGAGACCCTGTGCGACCCGTCCGCGCCCATCGTGCTGGAGAAGATGGTCTTCCCCGAGCCCGTCATCGCCCAGGCCGTGGAGCCCAAGTCCAAGGCCGACCAGGAAAAGATGGGCATTGCCCTGTCGCGCCTGGCGGCCGAAGACCCGTCGTTCCGCGTGCGCACCGATGAGGAATCGGGGCAGACCATCATTGCCGGCATGGGCGAGCTGCACCTGGAAATCATCGTGGACCGCATGAAGCGCGAGTTCAACGTGGAAGCCAACGTGGGCAAGCCCCAGGTGGCCTACCGCGAGACCATCCGCAAGAAAGTCACCGATGTGGACGGCAAGTTCGTGCGCCAGTCCGGCGGCAAGGGCCAGTACGGCCACGTGGTCTTCACGGTGGAGCCCCAGGAACCCGGCAAGGGCTTCGAGTTCGTCGACGCCATCAAGGGCGGCGTGGTGCCGCGCGAGTACATCCCTGCGGTGGAAAAGGGCGTGGTCGAGGCCTTGACCAGCGGCGTGCTGGCCGGCTACCCCGTGGTGGACGTCAAGGTCACGCTGACCTTCGGCTCCTATCACGACGTGGACTCCAACGAAATGGCCTTCAAGATGGCGGCCATCTTCGGCTTCAAGGAAGCGGCGAGAAAGGCCAGCCCCGTCATCCTCGAACCCATGATGGCCGTGGAAGTCGAGACGCCTGAGGACTACGCCGGCACCGTCATGGGCGACCTGTCCTCGCGGCGCGGCATGGTGCAGGGCATGGACGACATGGCCGGCGGCGGCAAGTCCATCAAGGCCGAAGTGCCCCTGTCCGAAATGTTCGGCTACGCCACCTCCCTGCGCTCGCAAACGCAAGGCCGTGCCACCTACTCCATGGAGTTCAAGCACTACGCCGAAGCACCGCGCAACGTGGCCGAGGCTGTGATCAACGCACGCGCGAGGTAAAAGAGGCGGTAAACGTGCAGTGGGCAGCATGCTGCCCCTGACCGTGTCCCGCTCTCACCCCTCCCGTATGCCCACGCCTGCGTCGGGCTGCCTGCGGGGTTGCAGTCCTGCCGCAGGACAGGACTGCCTCGTCATCTGACTCGCCGTGATGTTTGAGTGAAGCGCGCAGCGCGCAACGAGTTTCACGGCGAACCCCGCAGGCGGCCCGACGCAGGTTGCCCGCAGCGAAGCGAAGGGACGTGGGCATTCGGGTCGCCTTCTTTGATCTGACCTTTCTTGGCGAATCAAGAAAGGGCAGTCGGCCGCCGGGCCGAGACCCGGCCCCGAAAAGCAACCCCCCGGCAGGGACAAAAACAAGCGCCCCGTCCCAAATCCAAAGGCCCAATGAAAAACAGCCCCTAGAAGGAGCTGTTTTAAAGAGAGCCAGGAGAAGCCGGAATCAAGCCTCAGGCTGCTGCTCAGACTCAGCAGTTTCAGCATCAGCGACGGGAGCCGCCTCTCCAGAATCAGACAGCGCCTGCCGCACACCCGCCTTCTCACCAGCCGAAGCAAACTTGCTGTACTTGCCAACGATGCCGACCAGCGCACCATAGATGCGCGGATTGCCCGCCAGGCATTCCTTCTGCTCCAGGAAATCAGCCTCGCCCGTGAAGTTGCCGACCAGGCCACCGGCCTCGGTCACCAGCAGGCTGCCGGCGGCCACGTCCCAGATCTGCAGGCCGCTTTCGAAGAAGCCATCGGCAAAGCCGGCTGCCACGTAGGCCAGGTCCAGCGCGGCGGCGCCGGGGCGGCGCACGCCTGCGGTTTCCTGCATCACGTCGCCCAGCATGTTCATGTACTGCTTGAAGTTGTCGCCACGGCGGAAGGGGAAGCCGGTGGAGATCAGGCTGTCCTTGAGCTGGATGCGCTTGGACACGCGGATGCGGCGGTCATTCAGGTAGGCGCCGCGGCCGCGCGTGGCGGTGAACAGGTCGTTGCGCGAGGGGTCGTACACCACGGCATGCTCGACCTTGCCCTTGAAGGACAGGGCAATGCTCACGCAGTACACGGGGAAGCCGTGGATGAAGTTGGTGGTGCCGTCCAGCGGATCGATGATCCAGACGTAGTCGGAGTTCTTGGCGCCGAACTCGTTGCCCGATTCCTCGGCCAGGATGCCGTGGCCCGGGTAGGCGCCCAGCAAGGTTTCGATGATGGCCTGCTCGGCCGCCTTGTCCACCTCGGTCACAAAGTCGTTGACCTGCTTTTGTGCGACACGCACGGATTCCACGTCAAGAGCCGCGCGGTTGATGATGGCGCCGGCGGCGCGTGCGGCCTTGATGGCCACGTTGAGCATGGGATGCAGGTTGGTCGACATAGATTGTGAGGCGTTGGCGGAGCAGCGGCTGTGCAAGGAGAGGACGGTCCTCTCTGGCAAAAGCAGGCTGTTTGACGCGGGTAAGAACGGAAAAAGCCGCGTCCGGCGATGCGGGGCGGCGACAATAGCGCGCAATTTTACCCGCCTTGTCCGTTTTGTGCTGCGCAACCTGTCCCGTCTTGGGGGCTCTGCCGGCGCCGGCAGGCCAGCGACGCCATGAAAACCCGATTCGTACTGATAGAAACCAGCCACGCCGGCAATGTGGGCGCCGCCGCCCGTGCCTTGAAGACCATGGGCTTTGACGACCTGGTGCTGGTGCGCCCGCGCTGGCCCAACGTGCTGCGCAAGGAAGAGACCATCCAGCGGGCCAGCGGCGCGCTGGACGTGCTGGGCAATGCGCGCGTGGTCGAGACGCTGGAGGAGGCGCTGGACGGCATCAGCCACCTGTGCGCCACGGCCATGACGCCGCGCGACTTCGGCCCGCCCACGCGCACGCCGCGCCAGCATTTCGAGCTGCTGCTCAGCGGGGCGCTGGATGTGCTGGATGCGCCCGATGAGGCCGATGCGCCCGATGAAGCGGCGCTGCCCACCGATGCATCCGTGTCCGCACCGGTTCCCGCGCCGCGCTGCAACCAGTCGGGCGTGGCCTTCCTCTTCGGCTGCGAGCGCTTCGGCATGAGCAACGACGATGTCTACCGCAGCGATGTGGCGCTGTCGATTCCGTCCAATCCGCAGTTTGGCTCGCTGAACCTGGGGGCAGCCATCCAGGTGGTGGCCTACGAATGGCGCCAGGCGCTGGGCGGCTTTCCCGTGGTGGAGCACACGCCCGCGCCGCAGCGTGCCGACGCGGCCCAGGTGGCCGGCATGCTGGGTCACTGGGAGCAGGCGCTGGCGCATATCGGCTTTCTCGATCCGGCCGCACCCAAGAAGCTGATGCCGCGCCTCAACCAGCTTTTCAACCGCTCGCAACTGACCGCAGAGGAAATCCACATCCTGCGCGGTGTTGCGAAGGCCATGCTGCAGAGCACCCCACCGAAACGCTAGACTGAGCGGTCTTGTCAACAATAACCAGCCCCTAGATGCTTGACCGCCTGCGCTCCGATATCCAGTGCATCCTCGACCGCGACCCTGCGGCACGCAGCACCTGGGAGGTCATCACCTGTTATCCGGGTCTGCATGCGATCTGGCTGCAGCGCCCGGCGCACTGGTGCTGGAACCATGGCCTCAAGTGGCTGGGGCGCTTCATCTCGCACATCGGCCGCTGGCTCACCGGCATCGAGATCCACCCCGGCGCCGTCATCGGCGAGCGCGTCTTCATAGACCACGGCATGGGCGTCGTCATCGGCGAGACGGCCGTGGTCGGCGACGGCTGCACCATCTACCACGGCGTGACCCTGGGCGGCACCTCGCTGTACAAGGGCGCCAAGCGCCATCCCACGCTGGGCCGCGATGTGGTGGTCAGCGCGGGCGCCAAGGTGCTGGGCGGCTTCGAGGTGGGCGACGGTGCCAAGATCGGCAGCAATGCCGTGGTCATCAAGCCCGTGCCCGCAGGCGCCACGGCCGTGGGCATTCCGGCGCGCATCATCGCCAGCAAGAACGGCCACAGCGCCGACGTGACCGAGCACGACCTGGCATCGGCCAAGGCCGAGTCCATCAAGGTCCCGGCCTCTGCCGCGCCCCAGCCGTTCACGGCCTACGGCATCACCCAGGAAATGGACCCCGTGGCCCAGGCCATGCGCGGCCTGAGCGATGGCGCGGCCGCGCATGAGCAGCAGATCGCGCTGCTGTGGGAGGCCATTGCCAAGCTCTCGGCCGGCAGCAAGGTGGGCGACTGCGTGCCCTGCGAGTCCGAGCGCCCGCAGGCCTTCCAGAAGGACAAGATCGACCAGATCATGGGCAAGTAGGCCTGCAGAAGATCACCAAAGATCCCCAAGATCCCCCAAGAAGACCGGAGACTCCGACCAGCATGAACGTTGAACAGGCCTTGCATGCGCGCCGCTCCGTGCGCGCCTTCCTGCCCCAGTCGCCCGATGCGGCCCTGGTGCGCTCCCTGATGGAACAGTCGGCACAAGCGGCCTCGGGCGGCAACCTGCAGCCCTGGCGCGTGCTGGCGCTGGCGGGTGAGCCGCTGCAGCAGCTGCTCACCGCCGTTGCCGAAGCCGAGCCCCAGGACGCCCAGCCCGGCCTGTCCTACCCGCCCAATCTCTGGGAGCCCTACCGCAGCCGGCGCTTTGCCAATGGCGAAGAGCTGTACCAGTCGCTGGGCATTCCGCGCGACGACAAGCCCGCGCGGCTGGAGCAGCTGGCCCGCAACGGCCAGTTCTTCGGCGCGCCCGTGGGCCTGATCGTGGCGGTGGACGAGCGCATGGGCCTGCCGCAATGGGTGGACCTGGGCATCTACCTGCAGTCCTTCATGCTGCTGGCCTGCGCCAATGGCCTGGCCACCTGCGCCCAGGGCTTCTGGCGCCGCTACAACGACGCCGTGACCCAGGCGCTGGCGCTGCCCGAGGGCTACCACGTGGCCTTCGGCATTGCGCTGGGCTACGAGGACAAGGATGCCCCCATCAACGGCTGGCGCGCCACGCGCGCACCGGTGGCCGAATGGGCACAGATGCGCGGCTTCGACTGAGCAGGGCCTTCAGGCCCCTGGGCAAACCCGCAGGGCAAGGGCGCCTTGCCATCCCCTATACTGCGCTCTGCTCCGGGGTGTGCTGATGCACTGAGATGCCAACCGGTCCATGCGCTGCATGGGCCAGGCGGCGAACCCGACGAACTTGATCCGGTTGATACCGGCGGAAGAAGAGCGGGACCCTGAAGCGGGGCCGAAGTCAGAGGATGGAAGTCCGCCACGGCGGATACACGCAGGGCCGCAACGGCCAGGCAGGCCACCATCCAACGCACATCGGCCCTTGCCAACCAAGGCTGCTCGTGCGCCTTGGCGTGCGTGGCAACCAGGGGCCAAGGCCATACGGCCCTGGCAGGCCCACACTGGCATAGCCCGGTGCGCGGCCTTTGGCACAGCCCAAGGAGTGTCCGGTTCCCGGAGCGTTGTTGATCGACGCTTTGAACGCAAGGAACCCGACATGAACGCTCCCGATTCCATCTTCACCCCCGCAGCCGGCGAAGCTCCAGACGCACAGCGTTTTTCCGACCTGCTGGCGCAGTCGCGCAAGCCGTTCCCGGCCTCCACCAAGAGCTATCTGCAAGGCAGCCTGCATGCCGGCCTGAGCGTGCCCGTGCGCGATATCCAGTTGACCAATGGCGAGCAGGTCAGCGTCTATGACACCTCGGGCCCCTACACCGATCCGGCCGTGGCCATCGACGTGCGCAGCGGCCTGCCGGGCGTGCGCAATGCCTGGATCGAGTCGCGCGGCGACAGCGAGTACTACGCCGGCCGCCTGCGCCAGGCACTGGACGACGGCGGCAAGCGCGGCGAGGAAGACGAGCGCGTGGCCCGCCTGCGGGCCGAGGCCGCATCGCTGCAGCGCCAGCCGCGCCGCGCCAAGAGCGGTGGCAACGTCACCCAGATGCACTACGCGCGCAAGGGCATCATCACGCCCGAGATGGAATACGTGGCCCTGCGCGAGAACGGCCGCCGCGAATGGATGGCCGAGTACCAGCAGGACGCCGCGCGCGAGGCGCGCCTGGCCGGCAACGGCCTGGGCGCGGCCATCCCCAAGATCATCACGCCCGAATTCGTGCGCGACGAAGTGGCGCGCGGTCGAGCCATCATCCCGGCCAACATCAACCACCCCGAGATCGAGCCCATGGCCATCGGGCGCAACTTCAAGGTCAAGATCAACGCCAACATCGGCAACTCGGCCGTCACCTCCAGCATCGAGGAAGAGGTCGAGAAGCTGGTCTGGGCCATCCGCTGGGGCGCGGACAACGTGATGGACCTGTCCACCGGCAAGAACATCCACACCACGCGCGACTGGATCATCCGCAACTCGCCCGTGCCCATCGGCACCGTGCCCATCTACCAGGCGCTGGAGAAAGTGGGCGGCATTGCCGAGGACCTGACCTGGCCCATCTTCCGCGACACGCTGATCGAGCAGGCCGAGCAGGGCGTGGACTACTTCACCATCCACGCCGGCGTGCGCCTGGCCTACATCCACCTCACGGCCCAGCGCCGCACGGGCATCGTCTCGCGCGGCGGCTCCATCATGGCCAAGTGGTGCATGGCCCACCACCGCGAGAGCTTCCTGTACGAGCACTTCGAGGACATCTGCGACATCATGAAGCAGTACGACGTCAGCTTCTCGCTGGGCGACGGCCTGCGCCCCGGCAGCGCCTCGGATGCCAATGACGAAGCCCAGTTCGCCGAACTGCAGACCCTGGGCGAGCTGACCCAGCTGGCCTGGAAGCACGACGTGCAGACCATGATCGAAGGCCCCGGCCACGTGCCCATGCACATGATCCAGGCCAACATGACCGAGCAACTCAAGCACTGCCACGAGGCGCCGTTCTACACCCTGGGCCCGCTGACCATCGACATCGCCCCCGGCTACGACCACATCGCCAGCGCCATCGGCGCGGCCATGATCGGCTGGTTCGGCACCGCCATGCTGTGCTACGTCACGCCCAAGGAACACCTGGGCCTGCCCGACCGCGACGACGTCAAGCAGGGCATCATCGCGTACAAGATCGCCGCCCACGCCGCCGACGTCGCCAAGGGCCACCCCGGCGCCCGCGCCCGCGACGACGCGCTGAGCCAGGCCCGCTTCGACTTCCGCTGGCAGGACCAGTTCAACCTGGGCCTGGACCCCGACACCGCCCAGGCCTACCACGACGAAACCCTGCCCAAGGACAGCGCCAAGGTGGCGCACTTCTGCTCCATGTGCGGCCCCAAGTTCTGCTCCATGAAGATCACCCAGGAAGTGCGCGAATTCGCCGCCGCCAAGGGCGTGGCGGAGCAGGAAGGCATTGCCGCCGGAATGCAGGCCAAGGCCGAGGAATTCAACCGCGCGGGCGGGGAGTTCTATATCCCCATCGTGGCGGCCAGCAGCGATACGACGGCGCGTTGATCGCGCGGCATTGAGCCGATCCGGGCTGCGTGCAATGCGCGGCCCGGTGGCCGCCGTGGATGGCGCGGCGGCCTTTCCTTGGGAAAACACCTAGCGGTCCGTGATGGCTGAGGATCAGTCCGTCGCCGAATCGTTTATCTCCAGCCACCTTCTCCCACCGAGAATTCCATGGCCAGCCGTTACCGGCGTTGCCCCGCAGGCTTCGCAGGCACAAGAACAAGAACGCGCTGACTGCACGGCCGCAGTTTTCACGCGTGGCCGGCAAGGATTTCAGTACGCCCTGGCCCTCGTGGCGAGGGCTTTCGCCAACTGGCAATCGGGAGGAGGAGACGACATGGCTAGAAGAACCATTCAATGGCTGGGCACGGCGCTTGCATTTGGGACGGCCCTGGTGGCCCAGGCCCAGAGTTCGGTCACGCTCTATGGGCGTGTGGTCGCGGGGGTGGACTACCAGAGCAATGTGTACGACCCGGCCACGGGGGGCTCTGGCAATCTGTGGCGGGCCGTGGGCAACCAGTGGGGCACGAGCATGCTGGGTTTCAAGGGGGAGGAGGACCTGGGCGGCGGGCTGCATGCGCTGTTCACGCTGGAGTCGGGCTTCAGCATCGACGATGCCAAGTTCAACGGCGCAGGTTTCTTCAACCGCCGCACCTTCGTGGGCCTGCGCAGCGGCTGGGGCACGCTGAAGCTGGGCAAGGACCTGTCGATCTCGGATGCGCACTGGGCGCTGGACCCCACGGGCCAGCAGTTCATCGGCTCGGCCACGCTGGTGCGGGGGCGCAACTGGGGCGGGCATGACAACATGATTTCCTATGAGACGCCGAACTGGGGCGGCCTGCGCGTGCTCGCGCTGACCGGCCTGGGCGAGCAGCCGCAGGGCGCATCGCGGCTGCGCAAGGATGCGCTGTCCGTGTCCTATACCGCGCCCACGTTCGAGTTGCGCGCCATCTACGATGTGGCCCGCGATGCCAATGGCCGCTTCAGCGATCTCTACACCACCTCCCGCAACCTGACGCTGGGCGGCACGGTGACGCTGTCCGCGCTCAAGCTGTTCGCGGGCTATGAGCAGCTGTCTGCGCCCGACAGCGCGGCTGGCGTGCCCAACAAGGCGCGGCAGTACTGGATGGGCGCGCGCTACAAGGTGTCAGGCCCGCTGACTTTGATCGGGGCGGGCTACCGCACCACGGTCAACAACGGCGGCGGCAGCGCCAACCTGTTCATGGCGGGCGCCGACTACGCGCTGTCCAAGCGCACGCTGCTGTACGCCAGCGTGGGCAATGTGCGCAATGGCGGCAATGCGAACTTCTCGGTGGAGACCACCAACAACAACCCGGCGCCGGGCGGCAGCCAGACCGGCTTCTACGTGGGCATGGCGCATTCGTTCTGACTCTGGCGGACCCTGGGTGGTGGCTTCAGGAAGCCGGCCACCCTCCGCCTAGCGCCTTGTGCAGCGTGAGCTGGTTCTGCAGGCGTGCCAGGTGCAGCGCGGACAGGGCCAGCTGCGCTGCGCGGCGGCGCTCCTGGGCGTCCAGCCAGGTGCGCAGCGGCACCTGGCCGGCGCGGTAGCGCGCCTCGTACAGCCGCGTGATTTCCACGGATTCCTGCGTGGCGCGCTGCTGGGCCTCTTCCTGGAGGGCCAGTTCGGTGCGGGCGGACAGGGATTTTTCCGTTTCGGCCAACGCGGCGTACAGCGTTTTGCGGAAGTTGACCACCGCCTCTTCGTACTGGCTGCGTGCAATGGCGGTGTTCAGCCGCATCTCGCGCACATTGAGAAACGGCAGGGCCAGGTTGGCGCCCAGGGCCGCCACGGGATTGGCCAGCACATCGAGCAGGGTGCTGCTGGATGTGCCCAGGCTGCCCGTGAGCGACAGCCGCGGGTAGTAGCTGGCGGCCGTGGCATCGCTGCCGGCCAGGGCGCCGCGCAGCCGCAGTTCGGCGGCGCGCAGGTCGGGGCGGCGTCCCAGCAGGTCGGCGGGCAGGCTTGGCTGCACGGCGGGCAGGTCGGCCACGGGCAGCGCCTGGGGCTCGCCACCGGGCGGCTCGGCGCCCTGCAGCAATTCGGCCAATGCCTGGCGCAGTTCGGCGCGGGCCTGGGTGTATTGGCTCAGCAGGGCCTGCTGCTCGGCCAGGGCCTGCCGGGCCTCGCGCAGCTCCAGGCCGGACACTGCGCCGCTGCGGTACTGGGCCTGCACCAGGTCGATGGTGCGGCGCACGTACTCCAGGCTCTGGCGTGACATGTCCAGGCGCTCGTTGGCCAGCGCCAGCTGCCAGTACAGGCTGGCCGTGGTGGTGGTCAGCGACAGCGCCACGGCATCCTTGTCCTGCACGCTGGCCTGTGCTTCGAAGACGGCGGCATCGCGCTGCGCGCCCAGCCGGTCGAACAGGTCCAGCTCCCAGGCCACGCCCAGTGTGGCGCTGGCGTTCTCCAGGGTGCTGCGCTGGCTGCCCGACAGCGGGCGGCTGGCGCCCGTGCCTACGCTGCCGCTGGGCTGGGGCAGCAGCGCATGGCCTGCCAGTTGCGCCTGCAGCGCGGCACGCCGCACGCGGATGCCGGCCGTGGCCATGTCAGGGTTGCGCGCCAGCGCCAGGTCAATCCAGGCATCGAGCCGTGGATCGCCGAAGCCGCGCCACCAGGCATCGGTCATGGGCGTGGGCGTGGCTGTCGGGGACGATGCCTGCACATGTTCGAACTGCGCGGGCAGCGCCACCTGTGGCGCTTCGTAGGGGGTGCGCGTGATGGCGCCGCAGCCCGCAAGGGCCACGGCGCATGCCAGCGCGCTGGTCTTGAGCATATGCATGTCAATCTCTGGAGAGGGCCTGGACGGGGTCCAGGCGCGCCGCGCTGCGCGCGGGCAGGAAGCCGAAGGTGATGCCTATGAGCGAGGAGCAGGCGACGGCCAGCACGATGGAGGCGGCCGAGAACGACAGCTGGAAGCTGGAGCCCGACAGGCTCACTGCCAGGCCCAGGCCCAGCGCCAGAGAGACACCCAGGATGCCGCCCACGATGCAGACCAGCACGGCCTCGATCAGGAACTGCTGAAGGATGTCCGACTGGCGCGCGCCGATGGCCATGCGCACGCCGATCTCGCGCGTGCGCTCGGTGACCGACACCAGCATGATGTTCATCACGCCGATGCCGCCCACCAGCAGCGCGATCATGGCGATGGCCGAGACCAGCAGCGTCAGCGTGGTGCTGGTGCGCGTGATGGCCTGGCGGATCTGGTCGGAGTTCCAGACGAAGAAGTCCTTGGTGCCGTGGCGTTCCGTGAGCAGGCTGGTGGCCGCCTTCAGCGCGATCTCGGCCGGCACCTCGTCCTTGATGCGCAGCGTGATGCTGTCCAGGTGGTACTTGCCGACCAGGCGCGTGGCGGCTGCCGTGTAGGGCACGAAGAAGGTGGGCGTGGAGCCACCGAAGCTGTTTTGCGCGGGGCGCAGCACGCCCACGATCTCCACGGGCATCTCGCCCAGCATCACCACCTCGCCCAGCGGGCTGGGGTTGCCGGGGAAGAGCGCGGTGGCGGCCTTCTGGTCGATGACCGCGACCTGGGCGTGCAGGTCCACGTCGCGCTGGTCGAAGAACCGCCCTGACGCCAGGCGCAGGCCCTTCACGCGGAAATGCTCGAAGCCCACGCCCGTCACCTGGGCCATGGCCGCGTTCTCGCGGTACAGCGCCGTGACGCTGACCGATACGTTGGGCGTGGCGCTGTCCACGTAGGGCTGCTCGGCCAGGGCCTGGGCATCGGCGGCGACCAGGGTCTCGATGGCGGCGGCGCGCGTGTCTCCGAAGTCCTTGCCCGGGAAGATGTCCAGCGTGTTCGTGCCCAGCTCGCTGATCTGGTTCATCACCTGCTGCTGCGCACCGCGCCCCAGCGCCACCACCGAGACCACGGCAGAGATGCCGATGATGATGCCCAGCATGGTCAGGAAGGTGCGCAGGCGGTGCGCGTTCATGGCCCGCAGCGCCATGCGCAGCGCTTCGCCGAAGCGGTCGCCGAACATGCGCCAGGAGGCGGCGCGCGGGGCGGCTGTGGCCTCCAGCGGGGGCTTGCTTTCATGCGGGGCGCTGCGCCGGTCCGCGATGATGGCGCCGTCGCTGATCTCGATCACGCGCGAGGCGTGGGCCGCCACGGCCATGTCGTGCGTGACCAGGATGATGGTGTGGCCGTCGGCATGCAGCTCCTGCAGGATGCGCATGACCTGCTCGCCGCTGGCCTTGTCCAGCGCGCCCGTGGGCTCGTCGGCCAGGATGACGGCGCCGCCGTTCATCAGCGCGCGGGCGATGGACACGCGCTGCTGCTGCCCGCCCGACAGCTGGCCCGGCCGGTGCTGCATGCGGTCGGCCAGGCCCAGGCGTTCGAGCAGGGCGGCCGAGCGCGCATGGCGGTCCGTGGGCGCCGTGCCGGCGTAGACCGATGGCAGCTCCACATTGCCCTGGGCCGTGAGGTCGGCCAGCAGGTGGTAGCGCTGGAAGATGAAGCCGAAATGCTCGCGCCGCAGCGCGGCCAGCGCATCGGGGCCCAGCTCGCCGGTCTCGCGGCCGGCGATGCGGTAGCTGCCCGAGGTCGGATGGTCCAGGCAGCCGAGGATGTTCATCAGCGTGGACTTGCCCGAGCCCGAGGCGCCGACGATGGCCACCATCTCGCCGGCCTCGATGGTCAGGTCGATGTCCTTGAGCACGGCGACCGTGGTGTCACCGGCGGGGAACTCCCTGCGCAGTCCCCGCATTTGCAGCAATGGCTGGTCCATGCTCACATTCCCATGGGGTCGGCGGCGGGGGCGTTGCTCGGGCCCGCCTCGCCGATCACCACCTGCTCGCCTGCCTCCAGGCCCGACAGCACCTGGGCCTGGGCATTGGTGCGCAGGCCGATGCGCACCTTGCGCTCGGCGACCTTGCCTTCGCCGTCGCGCACGCGCACGGTGTAGCTGTCGTCCTCTGCCCGGCTGCCCAGTGCGGCGGCCGGCACCAGCACGGCCTTGTCGGCCTGGGCCACGCGCACGGTGACCTGGGCGGTCATGGAAGGGCGCAGCTTGCCGTCCGGGTTGGGCACGTCGAACTGGGCGTTGTAGTAGATGGCCTTGGCGGCGGGCGTGGCCGCAGCGGGCGAGGCACCGCCGCCCGCGTCATTGACGATGGAGGTGGGTGCGGGCTCGATGCGCTCTATCTTCGCCATGTGTTTTTGGCGGTTGCTGCCCAGCGTGGTGAACCATGCGGTCTGGCCGAGCTGGATCTTGTCCACGTCGGCCTCGGCAATCTCGGCACGCACGGTCATCACGTCGAGCTTGGCCAGCATGACGATGGTGGGTGTGGTCTGGAAGGAGTTCAGGGTCTGGCCCTGCTTGGTGACCACGGCCACGATCACGCCGTCCATGGGCGCAACGATGCGGGTGTAGCCCAGGTTGATGCGCTCGGTCTCCACCTGGGTGCGTGCCTGCTCGATCTGGGCCTGCAGGGCGCCGACCTCGGCCTGGGCCGTGTCCAGCGCCGCCTTGGCGGCCTCATGGTCGGCGCGCGAGGTGGCGTCGGCCTGCAGCAGTTCCTGCTGGCGCTGGAAGGTGAGCCGGGCCTGGACGAGGGCCGCGCGCCGCGCGGCGAGCTGTGCCTGCAAGGCGGTGACGGACGCCTCGGCATTGCGCAGCTTGATGCGCTGCGGCTGGGCATCGACTTCGGCGATCAGGTCGCCGGCCTTGACTTGCTGCCCCAGTTCCACATGCAGGCGCTTGACCTGTCCGGAGACCTGGGCGCCCACGGCAACCAGCTCCTTGGCATGCAGCCGGCCTACGGCCAGCACGGTCTGCTCCAGGTTGCCCACGGTGACGGCGGCCGTCGCGTACCGGGTGGCGGGCTTGGCGCTGGCCTTCCACAGTGCGCCCCCGGCGATGATGCAGGCACCCACCACGGCGCCAATGGTCCACTTGCGATTGAACTTCATTCTTCCCCTGCCGCGCGGTCGGCCGCAGGGGAAGAAGTCCCTGCCCGGCGCCGCGCCCAATGCTCGAACTTACCAGTCTGGCGCGGTTCGATGTCCCGGCATTGACCAAGGCATGGAGATTCAGTGGAGAAAAGCGAGGGGCGGGAGCAGCCGGGCTGCCCCTCCCGGCTCACCGCAAGTTCAGCGCCAGTTCAGCGCCAATATTGGCACTTGCTCTCGGCCTTGGTGGTCCAGACCTGCTCGGCCGGCAGCTTCTTGACCAGCTTGTAGTAGTCCCAGGTGCCCTTGGATTCGGCGGGGGATTTCACTTCCATCAGGTACATGTCGTGCACGTAGCGGCCGTCCTCTCGCAGGTAGCCGCTGCCGAAGAAGTCATCCATCTTCATGCCGCGCCAGGTGGCCATGACCTTGTCGGCGTCCAGCGTGCCGGCCTTCTCCACGGCCTTGAGCCAATTCATGGTGGCCGAGTAGTCGGCTGCCTGGATCTCGCTGGGGCGGCGCTGGGTCTTGGCCATGAAGGCATCGGCGAACTTGCGCGAGGCATCGTTCATGTCCCAGTACCAGCTGGTGGTGAACTGCATGCCCTGGGTGTTCTTCAGGCCCAGGCTGTGCACGTCGGTGAAGAACACCAGCAGGCCGGCCAGCTTCATGTCCTTGGTCACGCCGAACTCGCGCGCGGCCTTGATGGAGTTGATGGTGTCGCCACCCGCATTGGCCAGGCCCAGGATCTGGGCCTTGGAGTTCTGCGCCTGCAGCATGAAGCTGGAGAAGTCGCTGGCGTTCAGCGGCGTCTTGACCGAGCCCAGCACCTTGCCGCCGCGCGCCTCGATGATCTTGGTGGTATCGGCCTCCAGCGCATGGCCGAAGGCATAGTCGGCCGTCACGAAGTACCAGCTCTTGCCGCCGGCCTCCACCACGGCCGCGCCCGTGCCCTTGGCCAGGGCCACGGTGTCGAAGGCGTAGTGCACGGTGTAGGGGCTGCACTGCTCGTTGGTCAGCGCCGAGCTGCCCGCGCCGTTGTCGATGAAGACCCGCTTTTTCTCCTGCGCCACCTTGGCCATGGACAGGGCCGTGGCCGAGTTCGTGCCGCCAAACACCAGGCTGATGCCCTGCGTGTCTATCCACTCGCGTGCCTTGCTGGCGGCAATGTCGGCCTTGTTCTGGTGGTCGGCCGTCAGCAGCTCGATGGGCTTGCCAAGCAGCTTGCCGCCGTAGTCGTCAATGGCCATCTGAATGGCCACGGCGCCGTTCTTGCCCTCGACATCGGCATAGAGACTGGACATGTCGGTGATGAAGCCGATCCGAACCTTGTCCTGCTGCGCCAGGGCCGGCGTTGCCAGTGCGGCGGCGCACAGTGCCAGGGCCAGCGGTGTCATCAGCGATGTCTTGGGGCGTTGCTGCATGAAGTCTCCTTGCTTTGGATGGAAAAAGCCCGCTGCTGTTGCGCAGGGGCCGGGGTGATTCCATGCTGGCAGGGACAGGGGCCTGCCGCATTGGGGCAAGCACGGGCTTGGTGGCCCCGGTGCGACAGTCCAGCCGCTCATTCTTGCAACGTGGCTGGCCCGTTGATTGATCGCCATGCGCTGCGCATCCCGGCCGTGGCTTGTGCGCGCGTCAGGACCTGCTTTTCCGTTCCTTGACTTGGAGATGCAAAAGCACTGGTCTTAAATTAGTTTGTCTAGAAAAACAATCAAAAATTTAGGTTTTGCTTAGAATAATGGACAAATGAAAACGCCAGAAAAGTCCACCCTTCTTCAGCGCCAACTGCTTTTGCAGTTCGGTGACCGGCTCAAGCGTCTGCGCAAGGAGCAGGGGCTGGGCACGGTCGAGATGGCCTCGCGCGTAGGCATATCCCGCAGCACGCTCGCTGCAGTCGAGTCCGGCGATCCCGGGCCATCCATGGGCACGTACCTGCGGGTCATGTCGGAACTGGGCATAGGGGGAGAATTGGCATTGCTGGCGGGCGACGCCCTGCAGCCCGCGCCCGCAGGAACTGCCGCAGCCCGTTCGCGCCATGCCAGGCCCGTCGTACAGGTTCTGGTGCGTGCGCAGGATGCGCGCCATGAAGTGCAGGATCTGCAAAGCCTGGCATTGCATGAAGAAGCCGTGCGCATTGTGCGATCAGACCCGGCATTGCTGCAGCAGGCACAGGACACGTTGGAGCGGTGGTTGAGCCAGGGGGATTCGCATTCCGCCAGCCTGTGGAGGCAGTGGCAGGATGTCTTGCAAAATGGCCGCTGGCGCACCATCCTGGCCCGCACGCGAAGGGCCCAGGAACTGCGCCAGGCCTCGCCCCTGACATCGGTGCTGCCCGAACAGGTGCGCCAGCAGGTACTGGCGCAGGTGGGGGATCTCAAGCGGGGCGTTGCATTGGGAGATACAGGGCGGGCCTATGAACCGAGAGGATCTTGAGCACATCATTCGTGCCAGCGGGGATGTGACGAATGAGTATGAATTCGTCATCGTGGGAAGCCAGGCAATCCTGGGCTCCATCCCGTATCCCGAGCCGGTTTTCAAGATGTCCGCAGAGGCGGACATCTATCCGCTCAACGCTCCGGATCTGGCCGACCGGATCGATGGATCCATTGGCGAAGGCTCTCGCTTCCACGAGTCCAATGGCTACTACGCACAGGGCGTGGGCCCGGACACGGCAGTGCTTGCCTCAGGCTGGCAAAACCGGCTGCACCGTATCCAGAACGGCAATACCAACGATCGCGTCGGCTATTGCCTTGATGTGCTGGATCTCTTTCTCTCCAAGGCCCAGGCGGGGCGAGACAAGGACCGGCTGTTTTGCATGGCACTGATGGAGCATGGCCATGTACAGGTCGATGCGGCACTGAAACTGGCAAGCAGCATGCCGTTGGGTGATGACGGCAAACGGCAATTGCGGGCCCGGATTCAGCGGTGGTTCAAAGGGCTGAAAAAATAAAAAGCAGCCCGCAGGCTGCTTGTCGTTTGCCGTGTCCGCGCGCTCAGGCCGCAGGTCGCGCGGTGCGCACTGCGCTCTTGGGGCGGAACGCCTTGCAGACGCTGTCGTCCGTTTCCAGATAGGGCCCGCCGATCAGGTCCACGCAATAGGGCACGGCCGCGAAGATGCCGTTGACCTTTTGCGTGCCATCGGGGTTCTTCAGGCCTTCCAGGGTTTCGGCAATGGCCTTTGGCTGGCCCGGCAGGTTGATGATCAGGCTCTTGCCACGGATCACCGCCACCTGGCGCGACAGAATCGCCGTGGGCACAAAGGCCAGGCTGATCTGGCGCATCTGCTCGCCAAAGCCCGGCATTTCCTTGTCGGCCACGGCCAGCGTGGCTTCGGGCGTGACATCGCGCGGCGCGGGGCCGGTGCCGCCCGTGGTCAGCACCAGGGAGCAGCCCGCATCGACCAGTTCGATCAGCGTGGCGCTGATGCCGGCCTGCTCGTCGGGGATCAGGCGCGGCTCGAACGTGATGGGGTTCCTGAGCGCGCGGGTGAGCCAGTCCTGCAGGGCCGGCAGGCCCTTGTCCTCATAGACGCCGCTGCTGGCACGGTCGCTGATCGAGACGATGCCGATGCGCACAGCGTCATGGACGGGTTCACTCATCGTCAGCTTCCTCGCCAGCGCCGTCACCGTCCTCGGCAGCCTCGCGGCCCGTGCCGCCCAACTGCTGGCGAACCAGCTGGAACAGGTCGCGGTAGGCGCGGCCCTTGCGCTGGGCCAGGCCGGTGGATTCCTGCACATTGGCCTCATGGGCGCCCGGCATGTCCTTGCGGGCCTGGCGGATCAGGGCGCGCAGCTGCTGGGTGTCGGTGTCGGGGAAATGGTCCAGCCAGATGGACAGGGCCGATTCCTCGGCAATCAGGCGGTCGCGCCATTGCTCGGCGGCGTGCAAGGCCATCTTCTCGGCGGCCGAGCCGTTGTGCTGCTCGTCCAGTGCCGCGCGCACGGCGGCGATCTCGGTCTCGTCCAGCTTGCGCATGAGCTTGCCGACGAATTGCATCTGGCGGCGCTTGCCTTCGAAATTGGTGATGCGCTTGGCCTCGGCCAGGGCATCGGCCAACTGGTCGGGCAATTGCAGGCGCTTGAACAGGTCGGAGCGCAGCGTCAGCAAATCCTTGCCGAGGTCCTGCAAGGCGTCGGACTCGCGCTTGAGATCCGTCTTGCTGGAGTCGGGGGTGCCTTTGAGTTCGGCCTTGAGCTGCAGGTCGAGTTCGCTGCCTTCGGCAACGAAGTGACCTTTGACGTAGTAGCCTTTTTTGGGTTTGCGTGACATGGGGTAGGGGACAAATGCAGTGGCGGCGCGGAGAGCGCTGCAGTGGCGGCTATCATAGCCGCCGCTATGAAAAAACCCCGTCCCCGCTCGGCAAGCACCGCCAAACCGCAGGCTGATTCCGGCTTCAGCTACAGCCAACCGTTTTTTGAAGACTTGGTGGACCGTGCCCTGGTCCACGCCAAGAAGCTCGGCGCCACCAACGCCGGGGCCGAGGCTTCCGAGGGCTGCGGCCTGAGCGTGAGCGTGCGCAAGGGGGCTTTGGAGACCGTGGAGCGCAACCGCGACAAGTCGCTGGGCGTGACCGTCTACCTGGGCAACCGCCGTGGCAACGCCAGCACCTCGGACTTCTCGGATGCCGCCATCCAGCAGACCGTGCAGGCCGCCTACGACATCGCACGCTTCACCGCCGAGGACCCCATGGCCGGCCTGCCCGATGCGGCCGACATCGCCCAGCCCGGCACCCACCGCGACCTGCAGCTGTTCCACCCCTGGGATCTCACCAGCGAGGCTGCGGCCGAACTGGCGCTGCAATGCGAGGAAGCCGCGCTGCGCACGCACAAGCGCATCACCAACAGCGAAGGCGCGGGCGTTTCGGCCCAGCAAAGCCATTTCTTCAGCGCCCACACCAATGGTTTCCGTGGCGGCTACGCCAGCTCGCGCCACAGCCTGTCGGTGGCGCCCATCGCATCGCTGCCCGGGCGCAATGGCGAGATGCAGCGCGATGCCTGGTACAGCTCCATGCGCAACGCGGCCGACCTGGCCTCGCCCGAAGCCGTGGGCCGCTACGCCGCCCAGCGCGCCCTGAGCCGCCTGGGCAGCCGCAAGATCCCGACCACCGAATGCCCGGTGCTGTTCGAGTCCACGCTGGCCGCAGGCCTGCTGGGCAGCTTCGTGCAGGCCGTCAGCGGCGGCGCGCTGTACCGCCGCAGCACCTTCCTGCTCGACTCGCTGGGCAAGCCCGTCTTCCCCAAGCACATCGACATCACGGAAGACCCCTTCATCCTCGGCGGCAAGGGCAGCTCGCCCTTCGACGAGGAAGGTGTGCGCGTGCAGGCCCGCAAGGTGGTGGATGCCGGCCGCGTCGAGGGCTACTTCCTGTCCAGCTACTCGGCCCGCAAGCTGGGCATGAAGACCACCGGCAATGCTGGCGGATCGCACAACCTGGTCATGACCTCGCGCCGCACCAAGGCCGGCGACGACCTGCCCGCCATGCTCAAGAAGCTGGGCACGGGCCTGTTCGTGATCGAGCTCATGGGCCAGGGCGTGAACTACGTGACCGGCGACTACTCGCGCGGCGTCAGCGGCTTCTGGGTGGAAAACGGCGAAATCGCCTTCCCCGTGCATGAGATCACCATCGCCGGCAACCTCAAGGACATGCTCAAGGGCATCGAGGCCGTGGGCGCAGATGCCTACAACTACGGCGCCAAGACCGTGGGCTCGATCCTGATCAACCGCATGAAGGTGGCGGGCAGCTGAGCGCTGGTTCAGCTCAAAAATAAAGCGGCTTTTTGAAGCCGCTTTTTTGTGGATCTACACCACTCGCTGCCTCTGCACGCCCAGCCCCTCGATCCCCAGCTCCATCACATCGCCAGCCTTCAGATAGCGCGGCGGCTTCATGCCCATCCCGACTCCCGGGGGCGTGCCGGTGATGATGAGGTCGCCGGGCTCCAGCGTCATCACGCGGCTGCAGTGGCTGATGAGTTCGGCGCAGCCAAAGATCATGGTGCGCGTGCTGCCGCTCTGGCGGCGCTCCCCGTTCACATCCAGCCATAGCTGCAGGGCCTGCGGATCGGGCACTTCGTCGCGCGTGACCAGCCAGGGGCCGATGGGGCCGAAGCGGTCGAAGCCCTTGCCCTTGCTCCACTGGCCACCGCTGCGCTCGATCTGGTATTCGCGCTCGGACACATCGTTGGCAAGGCAGTAGCCGGCCACATGCTCCAGCGCATCGGCCACGGACACATTGCGCGCGCGCTCGCCGATGACGATGCCCAGTTCCACCTCCCAGTCCATGCGTGTGCTGCCTTCGGGCAGGGGGATGTCGTCGTCGGGGCCGCAGGCGCAGCTGGGCCATTTGGCGAAGAGGATGGGCTCCTTGGGGATGGGCATGCCGGCTTCCTCGGCATGGTCGCGGTAGTTCAGGCCGATGGCGACGAACTTGGACATGCCGCTCCACGGCATGCCGATGCGCACCGGGCCTTGCACCAGGGGCAGCCTGGCAGGGTCGATGGCGGCCAGGGCCCGCAGCGCCTCGCGGCCCAGCAGGCGGGGCGTGTAGTCGTCCAACAGGGCGGACAGATCGCGGATTTGGCCTTCGGCATCCAGCAGGCCCGGCTTTTCCTGGCCCTCGGGGCCGAATCTCAGCAGTTTCATGGAGTCTCCTTGGAATGCTCTGGAATGTCTTGAAATGGGCCGGCTGCTTAGTCCACCTGGATGCCTGCCTGCCGGATCAACTGGCTCCAGCGTGCCAGGTCGGCTGCCGTCTGCAGCCGCAGTTCTGCAGCGGTGGGGGCGTAGACGCTGGCGCCCATTTTGCGGAATTTCTCGCGCAGTCCGGGTGATGCCTGGGCCTTGTCCACGGCCTGGCGCATGCGCTGCACTTCCTGCGAGGGTGTGTCCTTGGGCGCGTACAGCGCAATCCACAGGTCGCCAACCAGGCCGGCAACGGTGTCGCGGGCCAGGGGCAGGTCGGGCAGGAACTCGCTGCGCTGGTCGGAGAACACGGCCAGGGCTTTGACGTCGCGGCTTTGCAGGTAGGGCATGGCCGAAGGCAGGGTGCTGATCAGCATCTGTATGCGCCCGGCCATCAGTTCGGTCATGGCCGGGGCCACGCCACGGAAGGGGACATGGGAGGCATCCACCTTTTCGGCGCGCTTGAGGAATTCCATGAGGATGTGCGAGTAGGTGCCGTTACCGGCAGAGCCGAAGAAGTACCTGCCCGGCTCCCTGCGCAGCAAGGCCAGCAGCTCGGGCAGGGTGGACGGCGCAAAGTCCTTGTTGACCAACAGCACATGGGGCACGCTGGCAATGCCGGCCACGGGCACGAAGTCGCGCAGCGTGTCGAAGCCCGGGTTGGCGAACAAGCCGGGGTTCATGGTGACGATGCTGGCTGATGTCAGCAGCCAGATGTTGCTGCCGGCTTCGGCGCGTGCCACGTAGGCTGCGCCGACATTGCCCCCGCCGCCGCCCCGGTTCTCGACCACCACGGGCCGGTCGAGTTCGCCGCGTAGCAGCGGCTCCATGACGCGCGCCACGATGTCGTTGGAGCCGCCCGGCGCGGCAGGCACCACCAGGGTGACCAGTTGCGCAGGGGCCGCGTGGACTGGCAAAGAGAGCAGGGCGGCGTGACCCAGGGCTGCCGCCGTGGCGACCCTGGTGAGCAAAGTCCTGAGAAAGGCCATGGTATGTCTCCTTCGTTGTATGGGCTGAGGGTTCATTCGGTCGGGGCAGGGTGATCGCTCCAGGCGCCCGGTGGCACCAGGTGCTGGTGCTCTCCCAGCGCAGGGCCCAGGCTGCGGATGGACCCGGGTGTGCGCGACAGGCGCGGAAAGACGTTGTGCATGGGCAGCGGCTGGCCGTCGGCATCGGGGATGCAGGTGATGCAGGCCCTGGCGCGCACATGCTCGTCGGCCAGCAACTGCTCCACGTCAAGCACCGGCCCCACGGTCACCTCCCATTGGCCGAAGTGCAGCAGGTTGTCCTGCAGGCTGCGCTGTGCCACAAAGCCGGCGATCAGCGCGTCCAGCGCATCGACATGTCGCAGCCGTGCCGCGTTGGTGGCGAAGCGGGGATCGCTGCACAGGTCCTTGCGGCCCATGGCCTCGAAAATCCGTTCGGCCATGCGCTGGGTGGAGCCCGACATCACCAGCCAGCGCCCGTCGGCGCACTGGTAGGCATTGCGCGGTGCGGCGATGTCGGCACGGTTGCCCATGCGCCGTGGCCGCTGGCCGGTGCGCTGGAAGATGGCGGGGTCGGGGCCGAGCACGGCCAACATGGGTTCCAGCAGCGACAGGTCCACCACCTGGCCGCGGCCACCATTGGTTTCCACTTCGCGCAGTGCGAACATGGTGGCGCCCACGCCCGCCAGGCCCGCGATCATGTCGGCCAGTCCGAGGTTGGGCAGGGCGGGCGGCTTGTCGGGAAAGCCATTCTTCTGGGCAAAGCCCGAGAAGGCTTCGACCAGGGTGCCAAAGCCGGGCCGTTGCGCATAGGGACCGGTCTGGCCCCAGCCTGAGATGCGCACGATCACCAGGCGGGGATTGCGCTGCAGCAGGACATCGGGTCCCAGTCCGAACTTTTCCAGTGCGCCATGGCGAAAGCTCTCCACCAGGACCTGTGCCGATTCGGCCAGCTGCAGAAGACTTTGCACATCGGCCCCGTCATGCAGGTCCAGGCAAATGCTTTTCTTGTTGCGCGCGTAGATCTGCCACCACAGCGGCTGGCCGTCGTTCTTCCAGTCGCGCAGGGTGTCGCCGCTTGGCGCCTCGACCTTGATCACTTCGGCGCCGAAGTCGGCCAACTGCAGCGTGAGCATGTTGCCTGCAGCCAGGCGCGACAGGTCGAGCACGCGGATGCCGCGCAGGGGCAGGGCGCCTGTGTTGTCCGTGGCGTTCATGCGGCTTCCCCGGTGCTGCGCAGCAACTGGCGTGCGCGCTCTGCAATGGGTGCATCGACCATGCGGCCGTCAACGGCCGCGGCGCCCTGTCCCTGCGCCAGCGCCTGTTCATAGGCCAGCACGGTGTCGCGCGCCTGGCGCAGATCCTCTTGGCTGGCTCCGAAGGCTGCGTGCACGGCCGCCAACTGGGCCGGGTGGATGCAGGCGGCACCTTGCATGCCCAGTGCGCGGGAGATCCGGGCCAGTTCGCCGAACTGCGCAAGATCCGCATAGCCGCCGATGCTGCCTGCCAGCCCCATGGGATGCAGCCCGGCTGACACGGCTGCGATGACCACGGCCTGTGCCGGCATGGCAAGGGCCTGGGGTGTGGGCGCCACGCCCAATGCAGTGGCGAAGTCCTCGCCGCCAAAGGCCAGCGACACCAGCCGGGGCGAGGCCCGGGCAATGTCCTGCAGGCGCATCAGCCCGGTGGGCGTCTCCACGATGGCCTGCAGCAGCACCGGCGGGCTGCCGTGGTTATCGGCCAGGGCTGCGATGCGCTGCACATCGGCGGCAGATTCCACCTTGGGGATGACCAGGCCATCGCAACCAGCCTGCAAGGCGGCCTCGGTATCGGCCTGTGCCAATGCCCTGTCCGCGTTGATGCGCACCAGCACGGGGCACGGCCCGCGCAGGCTGGCGATGGCCGGTTGCAGCATGGCGCGGGCCTGCTCCTTCTGCGCGGGGGCAATGGCGTCTTCCAGGTCCAGCACGAGGGCATCGGCACCGCGCCGCCCTGCGCTGGCCAGCATGCGTGCGGAGGTTGCAGGAACATATAGCAGGGATCGGGGGTGGAACGGCATGGGGCTTGGGTAGCGGAGTGGCGGTAAGCACAATGTAGGCAGCACCTCGCAGCGCATGGCTGAGGAATTCAGAACCGGCCTTCGTGCAAATCGAACCCCTCTTCGGACCTGACATGGAATTGCGCCAGCTCAGATACCTGATTGCCGTGATCGATGCCCAGAGCATCACCCGCGCCTGTGATGTGCTGCACGTGGTGCCATCCGCCGTGAGCCACCAGCTCAAGCTGCTGGAGCAGGAACTGCAAAGCACGCTGCTGGTGCGTGGCGCGCTGGGCGTGCAGCCCACGGCCACGGGCCGGCTGCTGTACGGCCAGGCACAGGCCATCCTGCGGCAGGTGGCCGATGCGCGGGCCTGCGTTCAGGTCGAGGAATCGCAGGTGGCCGGTTCTGTATCGGTGGCCATTGCGGGCAGCATCGCCCAGGTGCTGGCCGTTCCCCTGCTGGCCGCCTGCCGTGAGCGCTGGCCGGCCGTCATCCTGTCCATCCACGAAGGGCTGAGCGGCCATCTGGTGGAGGGCGTGCACAGTGGCCGCTTCGACATGGGCGTGCTCTATGCCTCGGAGGCCACGGCCAAGCTGGAGACGCGGCCCGTGGTACGCGAGCCTTTCTTCTTCGGCTGCGCCCGCGCCCTGGCGCCCGAGGCGGATGGCAAGCCCATGTCGCTGCAGGATCTGGCACGGCATCCACTGCTGCTGCCCAGCCTGCCCAATGCCACGCGCGGTGCGCTGGACCGGGCCTTTGCGGCGCTGGACACCGGCTACCAGGTGGCAGGCGAGGTGAACTCCACTGCCACCCAGATCGGTGCGGTGCGCGCAGGGCTGGGCGCCAGTGTGCTGCCGTGGATCAGCCTGCGCATGCTGCGGCCACGGCGCTCCACGGTGATCCGCCCCCTCGACGTCGAGCACCTCTACCGCGACGTGCTCACGGCCACGAAGCCGCAGGCCGTCCGCAGCCGGGCCAGCGCCATGGTGCTGGCGCAGCTGGAGCACCTGCTGCGGGATATCTACGCGCCCCTGGCTTCCCATCGCTGACTGCAGACCGCTGGCAGCCCGATGCCTGCATGTCGGCAAGGCGCTGTCCTACTGGATGTGCAGGGTTTGGGAAGGCGACACGACTGATTCAAATTGTCAAATTTGTTCCTGAATGTGTTTCTTCCGTGCCAGCAGTCTGGCCGGTTTGCGTAGGTGGTTCGAGGGAGAGCGACGTGGGTTTTCTGAGGCGTATGAAGTTGGGAACCATGCTGGGCATGGGTTTTTTCGCTGTGATCGTGGTTTGCGTATGCGTGGCGGCCTTCGGCTGGATGAAGTTGCGTGACCAGGGCGAGCAGCTGCGCGTGCTGGCCGAGGACCGCATGGGCAATCTGGCCCGGCTGCAATCGCTCAAGGACAACGCCAATGTGTCGGCGCGGGTGGTGCGCAATCTGGCGCTGATCACCGACCCGGCGCAGATGGCCGAGGAGAGCCGCCGGCTGGATGAGGTGGTTGCCAGGAACGGCCTGGTCATGAAGGAGTTGGACCAGCGCCTGCAGACCGAGCAGGCGCGCCGGCTCTTTGCCGACATACGGCAGGCGCGCCAGCCTTTCGTGGAGACCATGCGCCAGGCCGGTGACCTGGGCCTGGCCAACCAGGGCGATGCCGCCAGGGATCTGATCATGGGGCGCCTGCGCTCCTTGCAGACGACCTATTTCGATGCGGTCGAGGCGCTGGTCGATTACCAGAAGGCACAGACGCAGGCCACCGTGGACGGCTCGCTGCGCCGCGTGGCCGAAGACGGCGTGGCCATGCTGGTGCTGACGCTGCTGGCCGCCGCGCTGGGCGGTCTGGTGGCCTGGATGATCACCAGGACGGTCAGGCAGCAACTGGGCGGCGAGCCCTCCTATGCCGCCGGGGTGGCACGCCAGATCGCGCAGGGCGATTTGTCCGTGCAAGTGCAATTGGCGCCCGGCGACACCTCCAGCCTGCTGCGCGCCATGGAGGACATGCGGGCCGGCCTGGCGCGCGTGGTCGCCGATGTGCGGCAAAGCAGCGAATCCATTGCGACCGGCGCCAGCCAGATTGCCTCGGGCAATGCGGACCTGAGCCAGCGCACGGAAGAGCAGGCCAGCAACCTGGAGCAGACCGCCGCCTCCATGGAGGAGATGAACGCCACCGTCAAGCTCAATGCCGATACGGTGCGTACCGCCACCCAGCTGGCCGCTTCGTCGAGCCAGGCCGCCACCGGCGGCGGCAAGATCGTGGACCGCGTTGTGGCCACCATGGAGCAGATCACCGCGAGTTCCCGGAAGATCGAGGACATCATCGGCGTGATCGACTCCATTGCCTTCCAGACCAACATCCTGGCGCTCAATGCCGCCGTGGAGGCGGCGCGGGCCGGCGAGCAGGGGCGAGGCTTTGCGGTGGTGGCATCCGAAGTGCGCAGCCTGGCCCAGCGCAGCGCGGGGGCAGCCAAGGAGATCAAGGCCCTGATAGGCGAGAGCGTGTCCAAGGTGGACGAGGGCTCGGGCCTGGTGAGCGAGACGGGCTCCGCGATGAAGGACATCGTCCAGCAGGCTCAGCGCGTTGCCGACCTGATCGGCGAAATAGGCGCGGCCACGGCCGAGCAGGCCGACGGTGTGGCGCAGGTGGGCGATGCCGTCGTACAGCTTGACCAGGTCACGCAGCAGAATGCGGCCCTGGTCGAGGAATCGGCGGCGGCTGCCGCAAGCTTGAACGCGCAGGCTGCCAGGCTGGTCGATCTGGTCAGTCTGTTCAAGCTGGATGGGGTGTCCTCGTCCGTGTCCCTGCCCGCGTCCTCACCGGCCCAGGCGCCAGCGCCGGCCCAGGCGCCAGCGCCGGCCGCCGCAGGCAGCAAGGGCGGCCATCGGACGATGGCGTCCGCAGCGGCACCCAGGGTTGCTGCAGCGCCTGCCAAGGTCACCCCGCTGCGCAATGCGGGCGAGCGTGTGGACGAGAACTGGGAAGTGTTCTGACCGCGAGCGGGGCAATGCCGCGCTGTGCGCGTGGAACCGGGGAACTTGCCGGCCTCATGCCGTCGGATGGGGTGGGGTCTGCCCCGGTGCTTGCCCCGGTGCCTGCGCCGGTGCATGGGCCGGCATGTTGCGCACATGCAGGTCCAGCTGCGGGAAGGCCACGGCAATGCCAGCGTCCTTGAGCCGGTCGTTGACGCGGCGGTTGAGGTCGTGGCGCACGGGCAGGCGGTCTTCGACCTTGCCCACGTAGGCGCGCAGCTCGAAGCGCTGGCCGTTGCCTTCCAGCGCCATGAACCAGCAGTTGGGCTCGGGTTCGCGCAGCACCTGGGGGTGTTCCCTGGCAATCGCCAGCAGCATGTCGCGCACTCGCTCGGGGTCATTGCCGTGGGCCACGGGCACGTCGATCACCAGGCGGGTCACGTCGTCGCTCAAGGTCCAGTTCGTCACCTGGCCGGTGATGAAGGTCTTGTTGGGGATGACGATTTCCTTGTTGTCGAAGTCCAGCACCGTGGTGGCCCGCGTGCGGATGCGCGTTACGGTGCCGGTGAGGGTGTCGATGGTGATGACATCGCCCACGCGGAAGGGCCGCTCCACCAGCAGGATCAGGCCGGAGACGAAGTTGGCGAAGATCTCCTGCAGGCCAAAGCCCAGGCCCACGGTGAGCGCCGCCACCATCCACTGCAGCTGTCCCCAGCGCAGGCCCAGCAGCGTGAAGGCGCTGACCGTGCCCGCGATGGTGATGGCGTAGCGCGCCAGCGTGGCCAGGGTGTAGCGCGCGGAGCTGCTGATGCGGTTGGAGGCCGACAGCGTCACTTCCAGCAGGCCCGGCAGGTTGCGCGCAAAGCTGAAGGTGAGCAGCAGGATCATCACGCCCAGCAGCGCGTCCATCAGGCTCACGGGGGCGGCATGCGCGATGCCGTCGGCGCCGGTGTTGGTGGTGTACCAGAGCACCACGCCTTCCGAGCGCAGCAGCGCAGGCAGCACGGGCAGCCAGGCGTAGACCAGGGTCAGCACGACCAGCACCTGCTGCAGCAGGCCCAGCAGCCTGTGCGCCTGGGCGCCCACGGTGACCAGGGCCATCTGGGTGGCTTCGTCGGTGGGGGCCTTGCCGGTATCGACCCCCGAGCCGCTCTGGGCCAGCCTGGCGGCTTCGCGCAGCCGGTTCAGCGCCAGGCGCCGCTCGCCCAGCAGCAGCCAGCGCCGCAGCAGGTTGACCACGACCTCGACCGCGCCCAGGAACACAAAGCTGGCCATCAGGGCCTGGATGAATTCAGTGGCCGTGTAGACATAGCCGAGCACGATGCCCACGGCCAGCGCGCTGAGCATGAGCATCAGCACCACGCTGACGATCTGGCCCCAGTGGATGCCGGGCCGCTTTTGCTGCATGACACGGCGAAAGTACAGCCAGGCCATCCAGGCCAGTCCCAGCGACAGCATGAGGATGGAGATGCGCCCCCAGGTGCTGATGGCGTGGTTGTCATGGCTGTAGAAGGCCAGGCCGCCCAGCAGTTCGGCGGGCACGATCAGCCAGGCGGCGCGGCGCACCATCTGGCGCAGCATCTGCACGCGGGCGGCCGGCCAGCCGAAGTGGGCCAGTGCCAGCCCGCCCGGGCAGAACAGGGCGTTGAGCAAGGTGGCCACGAAGATGAAATCGCTGAGCTGGACCAGGGTGGCGCCCAGCGGCTCCAGCGCCGTGCCCACGGTTTCGGGGCCTTGCAGCAGGCTGCCCAGCGCCGCGGCCGCAAAGCTCCAGGGCAGGGTGTAGAGCAGGCTCCAGCCCAGCGCGAGCAGGCTCAGCCCGAAGTTGTCGCGCATGAAGTCGCCCACGCGCACGGCGATGGACTGCAGCTGGCGCAGCGCATAGCGGCGCAGGCCCAGCAGCAGGGCCACGATCAGGCCGACGGCGCCAAAGGCCCAGGGATCGTTCCAGATGCTGGCGGCCAGGGCGCGCGCGGTTTTCCAGGGGGAGCTGCTGCCTTCGATGTCCTGCTCCAGCGCCTGCCACTCGCTGAGCCAGGTACGGTCCATGGGGCGGTGGCTGGGGAACCACAGCAGCTCCTTGTCCAGCACCTGGCGCAGTTCGTTGCCGCTGCGCAGGGCGGCGCGCAGGGCTTCATCGGTCTGCTCCAGCACGGCAATGCGGCGCAGCAAAACGGGCTGCAATTGATCGGTGAGCGCCACCTGCCGGGCCAGCAGGGCGGTCTGCTGTGCCGAGGTGGAGGCATTGATGGCCGTGGTGACGCTGGCGGCAGGTTCAGGTGCCGCCACGCCGCCTGCATCCGCAGCGTCGGCCGGGGCCTGTGCCGCCGTGTCCGCGCCGGGGTTCTGGCGCCATTTGCTGGAGTTGAACAGCATCAGCCGCAGCTCGGCCAGCTGGCGCTGCACGGCGCGGTGCCTGGACTGCAAGGTGTTGCCGGAGGACAGCTCCACGCGCTGCTGCCACAGCCACTGGCCCACGGCCGCGCTGCCACCGCCCAGCCGCAGGCGTGCCTGGGTGTCGCGCAGCGTGGCGCTCAATTGGTCGCGGACATATTCGTCATTGGCCAGGGTCTTGCGCTCCTGCGCCAGTTCATTGGAGTTCTTGAGGATCTGCGCGGCCAGCGCCGCATTGCGCTGGGCCAGGTCGCGTATGGCGGGATCGGCGGCGGAAGCGTGCTGGGCGGCCAGCTCCATCTCCTGCACCTGCTGCTCCAGTTGCTGGCGGCTGCGCTCGGCAATGCGCTGGGTCAGCCAGGCGGCGCGCGGCATGCGCTCGAGCAGCTCGCGGCGCTGGGCCTGCAGCTGGGCGGCCAGCAGGCGCTGGCGGGCTTCGATGGTGGACTGCTCTTCCTGGCGCAGCGCCAGCTCCAGCAGGGCGCGGCGGTGCTCTGCGCTGCGCCGTGCCTGGCGGGCCTGGGTGAGGTCGGGGGCTTCGCCGGGCTCGGCGGTCACGGGCTCGGCGTTTTCCTGCGCGCGTTGCTGGAGGATGGACAGATCGATGCGTCCCGGGCCGGGCTGCGAGACCAGGTTGGCCTGGTCGGCCGCGGATTTTTCGATGCCCACCTTGAGTGCGGCGATGGCATCGCGTTCATCGGCCAGCAGGCGTTCCAGCACTTCCTGGCTGGCGTTGGCGGGAACGCGTTCCTTCCAGCGATCGAACAGGCTGCCCAGCTGCTCGTCGCTCAGCGGCGCGGGCAGGGCAGGCACGGGCGTGCGTGCCCTGGCGCGCAGGCGGTCCAGTTCCTGCGCCAGCGCATCGGCTTCCTTTGTCGCCGATGCGGCGGCATCCAGTTGGGCCTGAATGGCGTTGCTTCGTTCCTTGTCGGACGCGGAGCCACCGCCCAGCGTGCCCTGCAAGGCACCCAAAGGGCCTGCTGCCGGTGCGGCCTTGGCCAGGCCCGGTGCCAGCAGGGCGAGCAGCAGGCCGAGCACCAGGCACATGGCCCACAGCAGGTGCATCGGCGTCACGGCAGCCAGTTTGCGCGATGGGCGACCGGCGGCAAGTAGGGGGTTGTCGGCAGGAGACATCGGTTCTGAATTCGGGCCTGTGCCGCTGTGTGAGTGCGGACTATCATTTGTCAAAAGTGGGAGCGTCAGGCGCTGTATTCACGGGCCTTGCTGCAGGCCCGGCTGGCTCAAGCCCCTGTCCCGGCGCCGCAAAAAGCGGGGTAGTCCAGGAACCTGACATTGTGACCTCGCGCGCAATGCAGACATGTGGGACGTATGAGCTATTCAAAGCCGATGCAAGGTGCTACAACAGTTCCACACGGTAGCGAATGCCTTGCAACTTCGCGGCACTGTTCGCCCTCGGGTGCCGCCGGGAGAGGTCGTATGGATGTCATCAGCAACTCGGCTGCACGTTACGTTCGCCTTCGCGAAGAAGAGATGTCGCTGGACGAATTTCTCGCCCTGTGCCAGCGCGATCCCATGGCTTACGAAGGTGCTGCCCAGCGCATGCTGGCAGCCATCGGCGAACCTGAAATGGTGGACACGCGCAATGATCCACGCCAGTCGCGGCTGTTTGCCAACAAGGTCATCCGGCGCTATCCGGCCTTCGCCGAGTTCTACGGCATGGAAGACTCCATCGAGCAGGTGGTGAGCTTCTTCCGCCATGCGGCCCAGGGCCTGGAAGAGCGCAAGCAGATCCTCTATCTGCTGGGTCCCGTGGGCGGTGGCAAGAGCTCCATCGCCGAGCGCCTCAAATACCTGATGCAGAAGGTGCCGTTCTACGCGCTCAAGGGCTCGCCCGTGAACGAGTCGCCGCTGGGCCTGTTCGACCCCGTGGAGGACGGGCCGCTGCTGGAGGAGCAGTTCGGCATTCCCCGGCGCTGCCTCAACCATGTGTTGTCGCCCTGGGCCGTCAAGCGCCTGGAGGAGCTGGGCGGCGATATCCGCCAGTTCCGCGTGGTCAAGCGCTATCCCAGCATCTCCAGGCAGGTGGGCATTGCCAAGACCGAGCCCGGCGACGAGAACAACCAGGACATCTCCAGCCTGGTGGGCAAGGTGGACATCCGCAAGCTGGAGAACTTTGCCCAGGACGACACCGACGCCTACAGCTACTCGGGCGGCCTGTGCCTGGCCAACCAGGGCCTGCTGGAGTTCGTGGAAATGTTCAAGGCGCCCATCAAGGTGCTGCACCCGCTGCTGACGGCCACGCAGGAGAGCAACTACAAGGGAACGGAAGGCTTTGGCGCCATTCCCTTCGACGGCATGGTGCTGGCCCACAGCAACGAGAGCGAGTGGAAGGCCTTCCGCAACAACCGCAACAACGAGGCCTTCCTGGACCGCGTCTACATCGTCAAGGTGCCGTACTGCCTGCGTGTTTCCGAGGAGGTGCGCATCTACGAGAAGCTGATCCGCGAGTCGTCCCTGGCCAGCGCCGTGTGCGCGCCCGGCACGCTCAAGATGATGGCCCAGTTCGCCGTGCTCACGCGGCTGAAGGAGCCCGAGAACTCCAGCATCTTCAGCAAGATGCAGGTCTATGACGGCGAGAGCCTCAAGGACACGGACCCGCGCGCCAAGAGCTTCCAGGAGTACCGCGACTATGCGGGCGTGGACGAGGGCATGTCGGGCATCTCCACGCGCTTCGCGTTCAAGATCCTGTCCAAGGTCTTCAACTACGACAGCACCGAAGTGGCGGCCAACCCGGTGCACCTGATGTATGTGCTGGAGCAGCAGATCGAGCGCGAGCAGTTCCCTGCCGAGCTGGAGACCAAGTACACCAGCTACATCAAGGAGTACCTGTCGCCGCACTATGCCGAGTTCATCGGCAAGGAAATCCAGACCGCCTATCTGGAGAGCTACAGCGAGTACGGCCAGAACATCTTCGACCGCTACGTCACCTATGCCGACTACTGGATACAGGACAGCGAATACCGCGACAACGATACCGGCGAGGCCTTCGACCGCAACGCGCTCAATGCCGAGATGGAGAAGGTCGAGAAGCCCGCGGGCATTGCCAATGCCAAGGACTTCCGCAACGAGATCGTCAACTTCGTGCTGCGCGCGCGGGCCAACAACCAGGGCAAGAACCCCAGCTGGACCAGCTACGAGAAGCTGCGCGTGGTGATAGAGAAGAAGATGTTCTCCAATACCGAGGAGCTGCTGCCCGTGATCAGCTTCAACGCCAAGGCCAGTGCCGAGGACGCGCGCAAGCACGAGGACTTCGTCACCCGGATGGAGGCCAAGGGCTATACGTCCAAGCAGGTGCGCCTGCTGTGCGAGTGGTACCTGCGCGTTCGCAAGAGCAACTGACGGGTGGGTGCGCCGCCCTTCGGCGCGCCCGGGCTGGGGGGAACAGATGGCATTGCAAATCATCGATCGCAGGCTGGCCGGCAAGAACAAGTCGGTGGGCAACCGCGAGCGCTTCGTGCGCCGCTACAAGGCGCAGATCGCCGAGGCGGTGCGCCGCGCGGTGGACAAGCGCGGCATCCGCCACATGGAGGAGTCCGAGAGCGTCTCCATCCCGCGCAAGGACATCCGCGAGCCCGTGTTCCACCACGGGCAGGGCGGCGTCCATGACACGGTGCACCCGGGCAACACCGAGCATGTGCGCGGCGACCGCATTGCCCGGCCGCAGGGCGGCGCAGGCGGTGGCGGCTCCCAGGCCAGCGACAGCGGCGAGGGCGAGGACGACTTCACCTTCACCCTGACCAAGGAAGAGTTCATGGAACTGTTCTTTGAAGACCTGGCCCTGCCGCGGCTGCTGCGCACCCACATCGGCAACACCATGCAGTACAAGACGCGCCGCGCCGGCTACAGCCACGACGGCACGCCGCACAACCTGGCCCTGCTGCGCACCATGCGCGGCGCCCTGGGCCGGCGCATTGCGCTGACCAAGGCGCCGCACCGCGAACTCAAGGCACTGGAGGAGCAGCTGCAAGCGCTGCTGGCGCAGGACGATGGCACCAGCGAGGCGGCGGCCGAGCTGCAGCAGCGCATCGATGCGCTGAAGCTGCGCATGGGCACGGTGGCCTTTCTCGACCCCATCGACCTGCGGTTTCGCAACCGCACGCGCGTGCCTGCGCCCATCAGCCAGGCCGTGATGTTCTGCGTGATGGATGTGTCCGGCTCCATGGACCAGGACCGCAAGGACCTGGCCAAGCGCTTCTTCATCCTGCTGTACCTGTTCCTGACGCGGCACTACGAGAAGATCGACATCGTCTTCATCCGCCACCACACGCAGGCGGCCGAGGTCAGCGAGGACGAGTTCTTCCACTCCCAGGAAAGCGGCGGCACGGTGGTCAGCAGTGCGCTGGTGCTGCTGGACCAGATCATCCGCGCGCGCTATCCGTCCGGGGACTGGAACATCTACGTGGCCCAGGCCAGCGATGGCGACAACTTCGGCGACGACGGCTCCAACTGCCGCAACCTGCTGGTCGAGAAAATCCTGCCGCTGGTGCGCTACTTCGCCTATGTGCAGGTGGTGCAGGAAGAGCAGAGCCTGTGGCAGGAGTACAGCCAGGTGCTGCCGCTGTTCTCGCATTTCGCCATGCGCAAGGTGTCGGACGCCAGCGAGATCTATCCCGTGTTCCGCGACCTGTTCAAGAAAGAGGGGGTATCGGTATGAACCTCTCTCACTATCCCGTGCTGGCGCCCCGCCATGCCACGCCGCAGTGGAAATCCCATCTGGCCAGCGACCGGGCCCAGCGCATCGTGCCCTCCGCGCCGCTGCCGGCGGGGGCGCGGCCGGCCGAGCCTCTGCCCGATCCCAGCGACTGGACCTTCGAGCTCATCGAGCGCTATCACGCAGCGATTGCGGCCGCCGCCGAACGCTACGGCCTGGACACCTATCCCAACCAGCTGGAAGTGATCTCGGCCGAGCAGATGATGGACGCCTACGCCAGCGTGGGCATGCCCGTGGGCTACCGCCACTGGAGCTATGGCAAGGAATACATGGCGACGGAGCGGCGCTACCGGCGCGGCCACATGGGCCTGGCCTACGAGATCGTCATCAACTCCAATCCCTGCATCAGCTATCTGATGGAGGAGAACACCACCGCCATGCAGGCCCTGGTGATCGCCCATGCGGCGTACGGCCACAACAGCTTCTTCAAGAACAACTACCTGTTCGGCATGTGGACGGATGCGGGCAGCATCATCGACTACCTGGTCTATGCGCGCGACTTCATCTCCCAGTGCGAGGAGCGCCATGGCCTGACGACGGTGGAGCAATGGCTGGACTCCTGCCACGCGCTGTCCAACCTGGGCGTGGACCGTTACCGCCGCCCCTCCAAGAAAAGCCTGGCGCGCGAGCGGGCCGAGCGCGAGCAGCGCGAGGCCTATGCCCAGCAGCAGGTCAACGAGCTGTGGCGCACCCTGCCGGCGCGCCCCGGCAAGGACAGCGCGGCGCAGCACAGCGAGCGCTTTCCCAAGGAGCCCGAGGAAAACCTGCTGTACTTCATCGAGAAGAACGCCCCGCTGCTGGAGCCCTGGCAGCGCGAGATCGTGCGCATCGTGCGCAAGATCGCCCAGTACTTCTATCCGCAGCGCCAGACCCAGGTGATGAACGAGGGCTGGGCCACGTTCTGGCACTACACCCTGCTCAACACCCTGTACGACGAAGGCTGGCTGACCGACGGCGTGATGATCGAATGGCTGTCCTCCCACACCAACGTGATCTACCAGCCCCCGGCTGGCCACCGTGCCTACAGCGGCATCAATCCCTATGCGCTGGGCTTTGCCATGTACCGCGACATCCGCCGCATCTGCCAGGACCCGACCGAGGAAGACCGCCGCTGGTTCCCCGACCTGGCCGGCACGCCCTGGCTGCCGGCGCTGCACCATGCCATGCAGAACTTCAAGGACGAGAGCTTTGTCGGCCAGTACCTGAGCCCGCAGCTGATGCGCGACATGCGCCTGTTCTCCATCCATGACGATGCCAGCGAGCGCGAACTGCTGGTCAGCGCCATCCACGACGACGACGGCTACCGCACCCTGCGCCAGACCCTGTCGCAGCAGTACGACCTGGGCGCGCGCGAGCCCAATATCCAGGTCTGGAACGTGAACCTGCGCGGCGACCGCTGCCTGACCCTGCGCCACACGCGCTACCAGGGCCGGCCCCTGTCCGACGATGCGCTGGAAGTGCTCAAGCACGCAGCGCGCCTGTGGGGCTTTGGCGTGCAGATGGAAAGCGTCAACGGCGATGGCGACGCGCCCGTGCTGCTGCACTCCGTGCCCGCGCCACCGGCCTGATCAGGCAAGACGCTAGCGCAGCGTGCCCACGTACTTGCGGTTTTCCGCGCGCTGGCGCATCAGCTCGCCGGCTCGCTGCATGAGCGGCGAGCGCTCGGCGGGCCCGGCCAGCGCGGCATTCCAGGCCGCTTCGAAGCGATGGGTCCAGTCCACCAGTTCGGGCGTGCTGCGCGTCCCTTCCTGCTCCCGGGCGAAGCGGATGATTTCGGCGGCGTACTCGGCATTGGCCGCCAGCCATTCGGTATCGGTCACGCGGCCGCAGCTTCTGCGCAGCAGCACATGCAGGTGCGCGGCGATGGCCAGGAGTTCGCTTTCGGGCATGTAGGGGCACTCCTTCGGTTTGACGATCATCGGGCGCCGGGCCGCTTTGCGGCTCGGCCGTTCATCCACTCAGGCGCTCGCGGTGCAGCGCCAGGTCCAGGCCCTGCAGCTCGCTTTCCTCGTCCACGCGCAGGCCGATCAGCATGTCCAGCAGCCACAGCAGCACGGCCGTGGCCACCAGCGTGAACAAGGCCACGGCCAGCACGCTCACGGCCTGGGTGAGCACGCTGCCCTGTACGCCGCCGATCTGGGGGCTGGCAAACACGCCTGTCAGCAGCGATCCCACGATGCCGCCCACACCATGCACGCCAAACACATCCAGCGAATCGTCCGCGCCCAGCAGCCGCTTGAGGCCCGTGGCGCCCCAGTAGCAGGCGACACCGGCGATCAGGCCGATGCACAGCGCCGACAGCGGTGTCACGAAACCCGCTGCCGGCGTGATCGCCACCAGGCCGCCGACCAGCCCCGAGCACAGCCCCAGCAGCGTGGCCTTGCCTCGCACCACATACTCGGCCAGCGACCAGGCCAGCGCGCCCGCGCTGGCGGCAATGTGGGTGACGGCCAGCGCCAGCGCCGCGCGGCTGTCCCCGGCCAGCGATGAGCCTGCGTTGAAGCCGAACCAGCCCATCCACAGCAGGGCTGCGCCCATCATGGTCAGGGCCAGGTTGTAGGGCTCGAAGGGCTCGTGCCCATAGCCGCGGCGCGGCCGCAGGAACCAGGCGCAGACCAGGCCGGCCACGCCCGCGTTCACATGCACCACGGTGCCTCCGGCAAAGTCCAGCGCGCCCATGCGCGCCAGCCAGCCCCCGGGCTCCCACACCCAGTGCGCCACCGGCGCATACACCAGCAGGCTCCACAGCCCCACGAAGATCAGCATGGCACCGAAGCGCATGCGCTCCACCCAGGCGCCCACCAGCAAGGCGGCGGTGATCACGGCAAAGGCCAGCTGGAACATGGCGTAGGCTGCTTCAGGCACATGCGGCGCCAGGTGGCTCACGGCCACCAGGCCCTTGGCGGCGTTGAAATCCAGCCCCGCGAACCAGGCGCGCGAATCACCGCCTATCCACGCATTGCCGGGCGTGAACGCCAGCGAGTAGCCGAGTGCAAACCACAGAATGCTCACCAGGCAGGCAATCGCCACCACGCTGGCCATGGTGTTGAGCACGTTCTTGCGGCGCACCATGCCCGCATAGAACAGCGCAATGCCGGGCAGCGTCATCAGCAGCACCAGCACCGTGGCCGTCATCAGCCAGACCGTGTCCACGGCGCTGATGGATTCCACCGCCACCAGCGACGGCCGCGTGATCGCCTGCTCGGCCGCCTGCGCCGCACCAAGGACCGCGACCCATCCTCCCGCCACCAATGTTCTCAATGCCCGTGCGCACCTGTGCATGCAATGACTCCCTTGTTTGTTGTGGTCATGGGGCCGTCTGCCGTTGCCGCCATGGCTGCATTGGCCGGCCTGCAGCGGCCTTGCACAAGTCGTGCCAGCGCACACGGGGCCCTTGGGGCCCGCGCGATGCAGCCGGAACACCAAAACGGGAAAACCGCGAGTCAAAACAGGGCAGCCGGGCGGGCGGTGCACCATCGCCGTGCGGTGGTGCAGCTCTTAAACTGCCTGCATGAATCGAAGAAATCTGATGTGCGCCGCGTTGCTCGCCTGTCTGTCACAGGCGGCGCTGGCGGCTGCCGAACTGCAGGACAAGCCCGAATGGGACCGCTTCTTTGCCGATGCCAAGGTCGATGGCAGCATCGTCGTGGTCGATGCCAGAGGCCAGGCCGAAGCCGTCTACGTCCACAACCGTGACCGCGCGGCGCGGCGCTACTCGCCCGCTTCCACCTTCAAGATCCCGCACAGCCTGTTCGCGCTGGACGCCGGGCTGCTGCGCGATGAATTCCAGCGCATTCCCTGGGATGGCGTGAAGCGCCAGTTGCCGGCCTGGAATGCCGATCAGGACCTGCGCTCGGCCATGCGCAACTCCACCGTCTGGGTGTACGAAGGCTTTGCCAGGGAGCTTGGCAGCGCGCGTGAGGCTGCCTACATGCGCAAGATCGACTACGGCAATGCGCTGGCCACGGGCGAGGCGCCTTTCTGGGTGGAAGGCGACCTGGCCATCTCGGCGCTGGAGCAGGTGGCCTTCCTGCAGCGGCTGTACCGCAATCGGCTGCCATTGCCGGTGGAGCACCAGCGGCTGGTGAAGGACGTGATGATCAACGAGGCCGGCCCGGACTGGATACTGCGCGCCAAAACCGGCTGGACGGGCCGTATCGGCTGGTGGGTGGGCTGGGTGGAATGGCCGGCCGGTCCCGTGTTCTTCGCCATGAACATGGACACGCCCCACCGGCTGGCCGACCTGCCCAAGCGCCAGGGCATCACGCGCGACATCCTGCGCACCATCAACGCGTTGCCCAAGGCGCCGTAGCGCGCGGGACAAGGGCCATGCGCGAGCCCGTCAGCCCGTCAGCCCGTCAGCCCATCAGCCCATCAGGCCTGGAGGCCGCTTGTCGGCCTTGCGCTCCACCGGATTGGCGGTGAGCCAGTTGGACGGGTACTGGCGCATGAACTCGCGGGCCTTTTCCACGCGCGCGTTGAGCCAGGCGTCGTAGGCGCCTTCGTTGAGAATCGCCGGCATGCGCTTTTCCGCGCCGGGCTGCTGGTAGCGGTGCAGCAGCGCATGGCTGTTGGCGTTGACCGTGAGCAGGGCGTAGCTCAGCAGCACCTCGCCGTCCGGGCCCGTCCACTGCGCCCACACGCCGGCCACGCCCATGGGCTTGCCGTCGATGCGCGAGATGCGCGTGGGCAGGGCCTTGCCGTTGCGGTAGTCATCCTCGAAAAAGGCGGCCATGGGCACGATGCAGCGCTGGCCATTGAGCCAGGCATCGCGGAAGGCCTGGGCCGTGGACACCGTTTCGGAGCGCGCATTCACCAGCTTGAGCGCGCGCAGCCGGCCGTCGGAGGCCGACTTCACCCAGTGCGGCACCAGGCCCCATTGGGCGGCAACCAGCTCGCGTGCGGGAGTGGTGGGTGCTGCCGGCGGTGTGTCGGGAGCTGCAGGTTCTGCCTGCTCAGCGGCTGCCTCTGCAGCCACGGCGACGCTGCGGATGAAAAAGCCGGACTTGCGCGGCGTCATGTTGCGCTCGCTGGCCGCGGGCGCTTCCACGTCGAAGGCGTCGCGGTAGGCGTCGGCTTGCGACAGGGATTCGTAGTGGGTACTCATGCGCGGATGGTACCTGCGTGTCTCGGGGGTATCGGCAAGGCGAGAGACTATTCCCTGCGCATTGCGAGCCCGGCGCCGCCGCCGGGTCGATACACTGCCGCGGATTCCATGGCCTCTGGAAAGGAAGCGTGAATGCGGATATGGGTACTGGGCCTTGCAGGCCTGTTGAGCGGCTGCGCAATCTCTGCAGGCATGTGCGATGCCATGGGCCCCAGCACAACCGCGTCGCTGGTCCTGCCCCAAGGCGCCTCGGCCGAGCAGGCCTTTGCCTGCCTTGACGAAGCCATGGCCGGCAACGAGGGCGCCTACAACCTTGGCAACGGCCATTCCGTCCGCGACACCCGGGCGGGCGTGCTGGAGACGGCCGACTACGGCGCGCCCAACGTGGCGGGCTTTCGGCTGAGGGCCGAGGTGTCCAGGAGCAAGCCTGCCACTCTGGATCTGTCACTGCGCGGGGCTGGCGCCTATTGCGCCGACCTGGGCGTGGACAGGGAAATGGCCCGCCTGATCGATGGCGCCGGCCGCTGCCTTCGGCGCTGATGTGCCTTCCGCGTCGGCTCCATCGGGACGGGCCCGGAGTCAGACGGTGATCGTCCCGGTCAGGTAACGCGCGCAGTGGCCAGCCACCTCGACGCTGGCATCGGTCAATTCGCAAAACAGCGTGCCCGTGCGGCGCGAGGCCTGGTGGCCGATCAGACGGTTCTTGCCCAGCCTGCCGGCCCAGTAAGGCGCAAGCGCCGCATGGATGGAGCCCGTGACGGGATCTTCCTCGCCGCCATTGGCGGGCCAGAAATAGCGGCTGACGAAGTCATACGAGGCGCCCGCATCCGCAGGCGCCGTCACCACCACGTCCAGCGGGCCCAGCGATTTGAGGCGTTCCAGATCCGGCTTGACGGCGAGCACATCGGCCTCGGCGGCGTAGACCGCCACGTAGGCCTGCTGGTTCACAAGATAGGCCTTGGGTGCGGGCGTCAGGCCTTCGCGCAGCGCGGCCGGCACCTCATCCAGCGGCTTGGCATCGCGGCGCGGGAAGGTCATGACGATGCGTCCGCCATCCTCCTGCGTGGCGGTGACCTTGCCCACGGCAGCGGCCCAGAACGTGATGCTGCGCAGCGCCGGGTCGGCCTCGAACAGCACGAAGGCGCTTGCCAGCGTGGCATGGCCGCAGAACGCGATCTCCGTGAGCGGGGAGAACCAGCGGATCTCGAAGGCGGCGCGCTCGGCACTCCAGACCAGGAACGAGGTTTCCGAGAGATTGTTCTCTGCGGCAATGGCCTGCAGCGTGGAATCGGCAAGCCATGCATCCAGGGGAATGACGGCGGCCTGATTGCCCTTGAATCGTTCCGATGTGAATGCGTCGATGACGTGGATGGGGAGTTGCATTTGCAAAAAGCCTTTGGGTCGGATTCGTGTGCAGCCCGTCATTGTTGTCTCTGTCTCCAATGGCTGCGCGCGGATTCTACGGTCCCGCAGGGCAATGGCCGGGAATGGGCGAGGCATTGCGGCTGATGCACTGGGTACCGTCTTTTCTGGAAAACCCTGGTGTAGTTTGCAAGTGCTTGTGAAAAATAGAATGAAGATTCGTTCTACTATCGGTTCTCATGCAAGACGAGGCCTGGACCTTCTTCCCGCACGCGGGATCGCGCCATGTGCAGACGCTGCGCGTGGCGCTCAGGCTGTTCGTGGAGCGGGGCTTCTTCAATACCTCGATACAGGACCTGTGCGCCGAGGCCGGCGTGTCCATCGGTTTCTTCTACAACCACTTTGCCGACAAGGAAGGCATTGCGCGCGAGCTGTACCGGCATTTGCTGGCGCGCATGAATGTGCTGCTCGACGATATCGAGGAGCGGCACGCGGGCAGCGCCCAGCGCTGCCGCGAGGTGCTGCGCATGCTGTTCGGGCTGGCCGAGGCCGAGCCCGAGGCCATGGGCTTCGTGGTCAATGCGCGCCACCGCGAGTTTCTGCCCGACGAGCAGGCCATCTGCTCGGCCTCGGCCTTCGTGCGCATGCGCGGCTTCGTGTTCGCCGGCATGACCGATGGCGAGATCCGCCAGATGGAGCCCATGGTGGCGGCCAGCCTGATGTACGGCAGCGCGATCCGCATGATCTGCCTGCGGCTGGACGGCATCATCGACACGCCCATAGAGCCCCTGTTCGACGCGCTCTGGGACGGGGTGTGGCGATCGCTCAAGCCTGACTGAGCGGCGCATTTTCCGGCGCTGGCGCCGTGCGGCGCCAGCGGTTGTTCCACTGAGGCGAAAGCACAAGGAGTAGCAGGGATGGCGCATCACATATTGATCATCGGCGGTGGCATTGGCGGCACCATGACCGCCAACCACCTGGTCAGCAAGCTGTATCCGGAGGTGGTCACAGGCAAGGTGCGCATCACCATGCTGTCGAACTCGCCCTGGCATTACTACAAGCCGGCCTTCATGTACGTGGCCTTCAATGCCTTCTTCCGCGACGAACTGCGGCGCAGGCAGCGCGGCCTGCTGCGGCCCGAGATCGACTTCCAGGTGGAAGAGGTCGAGCGCTTCGACTTCGCGCTGCAGGCCGTGCACTGCAAGAGCGGCAAGCGCTTCGGCTACGACCATCTGGTGATCTCCACGGGCTGCGTGCCCTCGCCCGAGCGCATCGAAGGCCTGGCCGAGGCCGGCGACCACTTCTACCAGCACGCGCCCGCGCGGCAGCTGGCCGACAAGCTGGCGCGCATAGAAAGGGGCCGCATCTTCGTCACCGTCACCTTTCCCAAGACGCCCAATGTGCCGCACCAGTGCGGCATCGCGCCCATAGAGACCACGCTGATGCTGGACGACCTGCTGCGCCGGCGCGGCGTGCGCGACAAGGTGGAGATCGTCTACACCTATCCCACGGTCTCGCAGCTGCTGCGCAACTGCCTGTTCCTGCAGAAGGACACCTGCGAGATCCTGCCCACGGTGTTCGAGCAGCGCGGCATTCGCCACCAGCGCGGCTTCACGCTGGCGCGCGTGGACCCCGAGGCCCGGGTGGCCCACTCGGAAGAGGGGCAGGCCGAGGACTTCGACATCCTCATGGCCACGCCGCCCATACGCGCCGTGCAGGCCGTGCGCGACTGCGGCCTGTCGCAGGCGCAGGACGGCGAGGGCTGGCTGCCCACCGACCACGAGACCATGCAGGTGCTGGGCCAGAGCCATGTCTATGTGCTGGGCGATACGGTGGACCTGCCGGTGAGCAAGGCCGGCGGCGCCTGCCACAACCAGTCGCCCGTGGTGGTGAACAACATCGCCTCGCAGATCCGCTTCGGCCGCACCAGCGATGCCTACGACGGGCGCGTGGTGGCCATCGCCCAGATGGGCCTGGACGGCGGCATGCCGCTTTGGTACGACTACCAGGTCGACGTCAAGCCCACGCCGCCGACCAAGGTCGGCTCGATGATGCGCAAGGGCTTCAACCGCGGCATGTACTGGGCCGTGGCCCGCGCCCTGGTCTGAGGCCAGGGCCTTTGCATTGTCATTCCAAGCACGAAGACAAGGAGCACCGAGATGAACATCGCTTCCGACATTCCCGTGGCGCAGCCCGCCGCTGGCGGCCTGCTGCAGGACGACGCCGCGCTGCAGGGGCTGGCCGAGCTGATGGGCAAGCTGGAGCCGCTACTGGCGGGCCGGCGCCTGAACCGCGTGGTTGATCTGCTGTCGGCCACGGCGGACCTGGTGGACATGGCAGACGACTACATGGTCGAGAAGGTCGCCAAGGCCTTCGAGGATGGCGTGGGCGGGGCCTGGGCCGCGGTCAATGCCGCACGCATGGCGGCGGCCCAGGTGCAGGCCATGGAGGAAACGCCCACCCTGATCGGCCTGATGCGCATGGCACGCGAGCCCGATGTGCGGCGCGGCCTGGCCTTCATCCTGGCCATGGCCGGCGCGCTGGGGCGCCAGCATGCCCACGATCCCATCGACTACGCGGCGGACTGAAACGCAGGGCCGAGCCACAGCCGCCCGGCAGCGCACGGGCTGCGGTGGTACAAACGCCGGGGGCGGATGTGATCCGCCCCTTTTCTTTTTGCCCATTGCCCGCCATGCCTTCTTCCTGTTCCTTGCCGGTGCTGCCGGCCGCTGTTCCTGACCATTGCAGGCCCCGCTGCACCGAGGGCAGGGCATGACCGCGCAGCACCTGAGCCGTGGCGACTGGGCGCGTGCGCTGCTGGTCATCCTGATCTGGGGCACCAACTTCGTGGCCATGAAGTTCGGCCTGTTGACGCTGTCGCCCATGCTGCTGAGCGCGCTGCGCTTCGTGGTGGCGTCGCTGCCCTTTTTGCTGTTCGTGCGCCCGCCCAAGTCGGTGGGCTGGCGCTATCTGGCCGCCTATGGGCTGGTGCAGGGCGTGGGCCAGTTCGGCATGCTGTTCCTGGGCCTGAAGCTGGGCATGCCGGCCGGCATGGCCTCGGTGGTGCTGCAGACGCAGGCCTTCGTCACGCTGCTGCTGGCCGCCTTCCTGCTGGGCGAGCCCGCGCGCCTGTGGCATTGGCTGGGCCTGGTGGTGTCGCTGGGCGGGCTGGTTGCCATTGGCAGCGCCCATGGCGAAGGCGACAACGCCATGACGCTGGCCGGCTTTTTGCTGACCGTGGGCGCAGCCTGCATGTGGGCCGTGTCCAACATGATCACGCGCTATGCGGCGCGCAGCGGCCCCTACGAGCCCTTCCCCTTCATCGTCTGGAGCAGCATCTTTCCCATTGCGCCGCTGATGGCCCTGGCCGTCTGGACCGATGGCGCGGATACGGTCGTGCAGCAACTGGCGGGGATCGACCTGACCGCCGTGGCCTCCATCCTGTACCTGGCGCTGCTGGCCACGCTGCTGGGCTACGGCCTGTGGACGCGCCTGCTGCAGCGCTATGCGGCCGGCACGGTGGCGCCGCTGTCGCTGATGGTGCCCGTGGTGGGCCTGGTCTCGGCCATGCTGCTGCTGGGCGAGCGGCCTACCCTGATGCAGTGGATGGGCACGCTGGCCGTGCTGGCGGGCATGGTGATCAACCAGTTCGGCGGGCGCTGGCTGGCGGGGCGGGCGCGATAGGGGAAAAGGCGCCAGGGAGATGGCCGGGGCCGGTGGCAGCAGGCCGGCTTTGCATTTCTTTAAATGACTCGGGTAATAAAAATCATTATCATTCCCGCTCTTTGACAGGCGGCGTGCTCCAGGCGCGCGGCCAGCCCCCGGCGCCGCACAGACCTTGAACTGTTGTGGCGCCTTTGTCCGTCCGGGCCTGCGCTGCGGCCGCGGCGTCCATGACGGGCAACGATCCGCAAGAAAGGTCATCCCCATGCAAGCCTCGACCCCGGGAGGGTCCTCTCCATCCTTGCTGCGTTACCGCGTGGCCGTGGCCTCGCGCGCTTTGGCGGCGATCGGCGGCGGCTATCTGCTGTCGGCCGCCTGCGCCGCCACGGGCGCGCGCGCCATGGTCTGGCTGGGCGTGGAACGGGCCGATGCGGCGCTGGGCTCGACGCTGCTGGCCTTCATCATCTACGCCGTGGCGGCCATGTGGGCCTTTGGCTGCGCCAGCGCCTGGCGCGCCTGGGCCGTGATCGGCCTGCCGGGCGCGGGCCTGGGACTTCTGGCCTGGATGCTGTCGAACGGAGCCGCCGCATGAGGGCAGACGGCAAACCCGAGGGACTGCGCCAGTCCATGTCCTGGCTGCACACCTGGAGCGGCCTGCTGCTGGGCTGGCTGCTCTACGCGGTGTTCTTCACGGGCACCCTGAGCTATTTCCGCGACGAGATCAACGACTGGATGCGGCCCGAGCTGCACGGCTCGGTGCAGGACGCCGACACCGCGCAGCGCGCACTGAACGCCATGCAGCGCATCGCGCCGGAGGCCACGACCTGGACGCTGGGCCTGCCCGGCCCGCGCCAGGTGGCGGTGGCCGCATCCTGGCGCGAGCCCGGCGCCGCCGCGGGCCGCGCAGGCACCAAGCGCGCCGAGATCGACGCCGCCACGGGCGAGAAGCTGGAGCCGCGCGAGACACGCGCCGGCAACTTCTTCTACCGCTTCCACTTCGAGCTGCACGCCATGCCGCGCATCTGGGGCCGCTGGATCGTGGGCTTCGCCACCATGCTGATGTTCGTGGCCATCATCACGGGCGTGATCACGCACAAGAAGATCTTCACGGACTTCTTCACCTTCCGCCCGCGCAAGGGCCAGCGCTCCTGGCTGGATGCGCACAACGCCACGGCCGTGCTGGCATTGCCGTTTCACATCGTCATCACCTTCAGCGGCCTGGTGCTGCTGATGTTCATGCTCATGCCCTGGGGCATACAGGCGGCCTACAACGGCGACACCAATGCCTACTTCGCCGATGTGCGGGGTGCGCGCGGGCAGGCGGCCAACCAGGGCCCGGGCGCGCGCGGTGGCAAGCAAGAGCGCCAGGCCGCCGCGCTGGCCGATATCGCGCCCATGATGGCCGAGGGCGCGCGCCGCTGGCCCGAGCACGGCGTGGGCAGCATCACGGTCAACGCGCCCGGCACCTCGCGCGCGGTGGTCGAACTGCGCGAAGGCGGCGGCATGAGCCTCATCAACCGGGGCCAGTCCGAGACGCTGCGCTTCGACGGCGTGACCGGCCAGTTGCAGGCCAGCCCCGAGGCGCCCGCCATCTCCTGGGTGCGCGCCACCAGCAACGTGATCACCGGCGTGCACCTGGGCCGCTTTGCAGAGCCCGCCACGCGCTGGCTGCTGCTGCTCAGCGGCGTGGTCGGCACCTTCATGGCCGCGTCGGGCATGGTGCTGTGGGTGGTCAAGCGCATGCCCGAGCGCCGCAAGCTGGGCCGCACGCCCTTCAGCCACCGTCTGGTGGAGGTGCTCAACGTGGGCTCCATCGCGGGCCTGTCGGTGGCCGTGGCCGGCTTCTTCTGGCTCAACCGCCTGCTGCCCGTGCCCATGCAGGGGCGCAGTGATTGGGAAATCAACGGCTTCTTCATCATCTGGCTGCTGTGCCTGCTGCATCCGCTGCTGGTCTCGCACCGCAATGCCTGGCTGCAGCAGATGGCGCTGGCCGCCGTGCTGTACGCGCTGCTGCCCCTGCTCAACCTGCTGACGGGCGGCGCATCGCTGGTGCAGACCCTGGCCAACGGGCAGTGGAGCATCGCCAGTTTCGAGCTGCTGATGCTGGGCCTGGCCGCCATCCACGGCGTGGTGGCCTGGTGGCTGCTGCGCGGCAAGCCGGCAGCCGCTGCAGTGTCTGCAGCCGCCCGCACGCAAGCCCGTGCCGCCAGCCATGCCCCCACGCTGGAGCGCGCGTCATGATGATTCTTGCCGCCTTTTTTCTGGCCTTTGCAGGCTTTGCCGTCATCGCCGCTTCCATGGACCGGCACCAGGACCAGCTGGGCACCGAAGGCCTGGCACCCGCACGCCTGAAGGCCTGGCGGCTGGCTGGCTACGCGCTGCTGGCCGTGTCGCTGGCGCCTTGCCTGCTGCGCTGGAATGCCTCGGTGGCCGTGGCCGCCTGGCTGGGCCTGCTGACCTTTGCGGCCCTGGCCCTGGGCCTGCTGCTGACCTATGCACCGCAGTTCGCGCGGCGTGTGGCCGCCGCTGCAGCGGCGGCGGGGCTGCTGGCCTGGCTGGTGGCTGGCTGATTCAATAGGCGGCAGCTGCCTGCTGTGCAGGCGCGGCCACCAGCGAATCCCCGAACTGCCCCCGCAGCCTGCGCGCCGCATTCGCAAACAGCAGCACATCCACGCCCACGGCCACGAAGCTGCAGCCCAGATCCAGGTAGCGTCGGGCCAGGGCGGGGTCCGAGGTCAGGGTGCCGGCCGCCTTGCCGCTGGCGATGATGGTCTTCATCGCGGCTTCGATGGCGGCCTGCACTTCGGGGTGGCCCGGGTTGCCGCGGTGGCCCATGGAGGCGGCCAGGTCGGCGGGGCCGATGAAGACGCCGTGCACGCCGTCCACCGCGCAGATGGCCGCCAGGTTCTGCAGGGCGGTCACGGTCTCGGCCTGGACCAGCAGGCAGACCTCGTCGTCGGCCACCTGCAGGTAGTCGGCGCGTGCGCTCCACTGCGATGCGCGGCCCACGGCGCTGCCCACGCCGCGCACGCCCAGCGGCGGGTAGCGCGTGGCGGACACCACGGCGCGCGCCTGTTCGGCCGTGTCCACCATGGGCACGAGCAAGGTGGTGGCGCCTATGTCCAGCATCTGCTTGATCAGGGCCGTGCTGCCTTCGACCACACGCACCACGGCCTGGGCCGGGTGCGGGGCCACGGCCTGTAGCGCGGCCAGGGTGCTGCGCACGTCGTTGGGCGCGTGCTCGCCGTCGATCAGCAGCCAGTCGTAGCCGCAGGTGGCGGCCGCCTCGGCCAGGTAGGGGTCGGCCATGGACAGCCACAGGCCGATGCGGGGCTGGCCTGCGGCCAGGGCGGTCTTGAAGGGGTTATGGGCTGGCATGGTGTCCGGTGATTTCGTTGAGTGAAAGATTCAGTCCAGCAGGCCCTGGCAGACGTACTTGGTGTGCAGGTAGTCGTCCAGGCCGTGGGTGGAGCCCTCGCGGCCGTAGCCGGATTCCTTGACGCCGCCGAAGGGCGCTGCCTCGGCGGCCAGTGCGCCTTCGTTGATGCCGACGATGCCGGTCTCCAACGCATCGGCCATGCGCCAGATGCGGCGTGCGTCGTTGCTGTAGAAGTAGGCGGCCAGGCCGAAGGGCGTGTCGTTGGCGGCGGCGATGACCTCGTCCTCGCTGTCGAAGACGGTGAGCGGCGCCACGGGGCCGAAGGTTTCCTCGCAGGCGCAGGCCATGGAGGCATCGGCGCCCGTGAGCACGGTGGGCGCGTAGTAGTTGGCGCCCAGGGCATCCAGGCGCCTGCCGCCCGTGAGCACCCTGGCGCCGCGCGCCACGGCGTCCTGCACATGGCGCTCTATCTTTTCCACGGCGCGCGCATTGATCATGGGGCCGATCTGCGAGGCCGGGTCGCTGGCCGGGCCCACGTGCAGCGCGGCCACGCGCGCGGCCAGCTTCTGTGCGAACGTGTCGTGCACGCTGCGGTGCACGAAGACGCGGTTGGGGCAGACGCAGGTCTGGCCGCCATTGCGGAACTTGGCGGCCATGAAGCCATCGACGGCGGCATCGATGTCGGCGTCCTCGAAGACGATGAAGGGCGCATTGCCGCCCAGCTCCAGCGAGAGCTTCTTGAGCGTGTCGGCGCTGCGCCGCGCCAGGTGCTTGCCCACGGGCGTGGAGCCCGTGAAGGTGATCTTGCGCACGCGCGCGTCGTCCAGCCAGACATCCACCACCTCGGGCGTCTTCTCGCGCGAGGCCGTGACGATGTTGAGTACGCCCGCAGGCACGCCCGCCTCCTGGGCCAGCAGCACCAGGGCCAGCGAGGTCAGCGGCGTGTCTTCCGCGGGCTTGCAGACCACGGTGCAGCCGGCGGCCAGCGCGGGCGCGATCTTGCGGGCGATCATGGCGGCCGGAAAGTTCCAGGGCGTGATGGCAGCCACCACGCCCACGGGCTCGCGCAGCGCAAACATGCGCCGGCCCGGCACGGGCGCGGGAATGATCTCGCCGTTCATGCGCGTGGCCTCTTCGGCGAACCATTCGATGTAGCTGGCCGCGTAGGCGACCTCGCCCTTGCCCTCAGCCAGGGGCTTGCCCTGCTCGCGGCTGATGAGGCGGCCCAGGTCGTCCTGGTGGGCCAGCACCAGGTCGTTCCAGCGCTTGATGATGGCGGCGCGCTGTTTGGCAGGCGTCCTGCGCCAGGCGGGGAAGGCGGCATGCGCGGCGTCCAGCGCGGCGCGAGCCTCGGCGGCGCCGGAGTCGGGCACCTCGGTGATCAGTTCGCCCGTGGCGGGGTCGGTCACGGCCAGGTGCAGGGCGGGTGCGGCGGGCGTGGCCGTCGCGGTCGTCCATTGGCCGGCGATGAAGTTGGCGCTGCGCAGCAGCTCGGGGCGGGTCAGGGTCAGTGGCATGGGATCGTTGGATGCAAGGGTTGGAGGGGGCGGCTCAGCTCACGATGCCCAGGTGCCAGGGCACGAACTCATGGTCGCCCAGGCCCAGGGCCTCGCTCTTGGTGGGCTCGCCGCTGGCGTGGCGCAGGATCTGCGCGAAGATGCGCTGCCCCATCTCGGGCACGCCGCATTCGCCGTCCACGATCAGGCCGCAGTTGATGTCCATGTCCTCTTCCAGACGGCGGTACATGGGCGTGTTGCTGGCCAGCTTGATGGTGGGCGCGGGCTTGCTGCCGAACATGGAGCCGCGCCCGGTGGTGAAGCAGATCAGGTGCGCGCCGCTGGCAATCTGGCCCGTGGAGGCCACGGGGTCGTAGCCCGGCGAATCCATGAACACAAAGCCCGGCTCGGTGATGGGCTCGGCGTATTCGTAGACGGCGCGCAGCGGCGTGGTGCCGCCCTTCATGGCCGATCCCAGCGATTTCTCGAAGATGTTGGCCAGGCCGCCGGCCTGGTTGCCGTGGCCGACCACGCCGTTGAACTGCGCGTTCTGGCCGGCCGCGTAGCGCTCCCACCAGGCCAGGCGGTCCAGCAGCTTCTGCCCCACGGCAGGCGTGATGGCGCGGCGCGTGAGCATGAATTCCACGCCATGGATCTCGGGCGTTTCCGACAGGATGGCCGTGCCGCCGTGGCGCACCAGGATGTCCATGGCCGCGCCCAGGGCCGGGTTGGCCGTGATGCCCGAAAACCCGTCCGAGCCGCCGCACTCCAGCCCGATCTTCAGGTGGCTGGCGCTGACCGTGCTGCGCCGCGCGGCGTCGGCTTCGGGCAGCATCTCTTCGATGGCGCGGATGCCGGCCTCTATGGTCACGCGCGTGCCGCCCACTTCCTGCATCACCAGCGTCCGCATCAGCCGGCCTTCGCTCAGGCCCTGCGACTCTACCAGGGCATCGACCTGGTTGCGCTCGCAGCCCAGGCCCACGATGAGCACGCCGGCCAGGTTCGGGTGGCGTGCATAGCCGGCCAGCGTGCGGCGCAGCACGTCGAAATGCTCGCTGGGCGAGGACATGCCGCAGCCGCTGGTCTGGGCGAAGGCCACCACGCCGTCCACGTTGGGGAAGGCCGCCATGCGCTCGGCCGTGAAATGCGCGGCAATGCGCTTGATCACCGTGGCCGAGCAGTTCACCGACGACAGGATGCCGATGAAATTGCGCGTGCCCACGCCGCCGCCGGCGCGCACAAAGCCCTGGAAGCTGGCGCGCTGCGCCTCGGGCACATAGTCCACGGGCCGCACGTCGGCGCCGAAGGCCGGGTCGCGGTAGTAGTCCACGATGCGCAGGTTGTGGCTGTGCACATAGTCGCCGGCCTCCAGCTCGCGCATGGCCACGCCGATCACGGTGTCGTACTTCTTCACCTGCTCGCCCTCTGCGATGCGGCGCGCGGCGATCTTGTGGCCCGCAGGCACCTGGGCGCGGGCGCGCACGCCCAGTTCGGGAATCTCCTGGCCCAGCGACAGAGCGGTCTTGGCGACCAGCACGTTGTCGTTGGGATGCAGGTGCAGCAGGGGGCTATCGGTGCGGGACATGCGGGGCTTTCATCGGTGTGGGTTCGCGGGCTGTCAGCCCTTCATCAATTCGCGCAGCTTGAGCTTGTCGATCAAAACGGTCTCTTTTTGATAGACCGTGTTCACGTATTTCTCGTAGTCCGGGCCGTCCAGGTAGAGCAGCGGCGCATCCAGCTTCTCGGCCACGGACTTGAACTCGGGGCTGGCCACGGCGGCGCGGAAGGCCTCGCGCAGCCTGGCCGCCACGGCCGGGTCCAGGCCACGCGGCGCGCCAATGCCGTTGGGCGCATCGACCACCACGTCGTAGCCGCATTCGCGCAGCGTGGGCACGTCCTTGAAGCGCGCCGTGCGCTGCTCGCCCCAGGTGGCCAGCAAGCGCAGCTTGCCGGCCTCCACATGGGGAGCCCAGGAGCTGGAGTCGGCCAGCGCATCCACGTGGCCGCCCAGCACGCCCTGCAGTGCCTCGGCGCCGCCCTTGTAGGGCACATGGTTGAGCTGTATGCCGGCCACGCCCGCAAATTCCTCCATGCCCACATGCGTGGCACCGCCCACGCCTGCATGGGCATAGGTCACCTGGCCAGGCCGGGCCTTGGCGGCGGCCACGAAGTCCTTGAGCGTCTTGAACGGCGAATTGGCGGGCACGGCAATGCCGAAGGTCTGGCCCGAGGTGCGCGCGATGTAGGTGTAGTCCTTGCGCGGATCGGCCTGCAGGCTGCCCAGCTGCGAAAAGCGCGTGACCGAGATGGGAACCTGGCCGATGGTGTAGCCGTCCGCCCTGGCCGAGGCCAGCGCCTTGGCGCCGATCATTCCCGACGCGCCCGCACGGTTCTCCACCGCGATCGGCTGGCCCAGCAGCTTGCCGGCCACCGTGCACAGCGCGCGCATGGACTGGTCGGCCGTGCCGCCCGCAGGCCAGGGGCAGATGAAGGTGATGGGGCGTTCGGGCCAGTTCTGGGCGAAGAGGGGGCCGGTGGCGGCCAGTGCGCTGGCGCCGAGCGTGGCGAGCACGAATTCGCGCCGGCTTGCATGGCGTGTGCGTGGGGTGTTCATCGCTTGTCTCCTGTATTGGCTTTTTGCAGCCCTGTGATCCGGGCCTTGGGCTGACTGGCGCGATTGTTCAGCGCCTGATCATGACAATCCAATGAAAAGATAGACTGGCTTCATAACCTCAAAGCTATGAAGACCCTATGAGCAAGATAGACCGCGTGCTGCGCTCCAACCTCAAGCTGCGCCACCTGCAGCTGCTGGTGGCGCTGGACCAGTTCCGCCACCTGGGCCGCGCCGCCGAGTTCCTGGCCGTGACCCAGCCCGCCGTCTCCAAGACCCTGGCCGAGATAGAGCGCATGCTGGACATGACGCTGTTCGAGCGCTCCACGCGAGGCACCGAGCCCACGGCGGCCGGCGTCAGCATGGTGCGCTTTGCGCGCTCGGTGCTGGCGGGCTTCGAACGCACGCGCGATGAAATGGCGGCCGAGGCCAGCGGCACACGCGGGCGCACCAGCGTGGGCGCCATGGTCGTGGCCACGCCCGTGCTGCTGGCCCGGGCCGTCGAGCAGTTGAAGGCGCGATCGGCCCAGACCACGGTGCTGGTCGAGGAGGGCGATCTCACGCGGCTGCTGCCCAAGCTGCGCATGGGCGAGCTGGACCTGTTCGTGGGCCGGCTGGAACCCGGCTACGCCTCGCCCGACCTGGAAACCGAAGCCCTGTACGACGAGCCCATGGTCGCCGTCGTGCGCCCCGGCCATGCGTTGCTGGCGCAGCCTGCGAGCTGGCAGGCGCTGGCCGACATGCCCTGCGTCATGCCCCCGCCCTGGGCATCGCTGCGCGTGAAGCTGGAGCAGCAGTTCTTCGCCCACGGCCTGCATCCGCCCGCCGACCTGGTGGAGTCCGCCTCATTCCTGTCGCAGATCAGCTTCCTGCACCAGCGCGGCGCCGTGGCCTTCATGGCGCGCGGCGTGGCCGAGCATTTCGCGCAGCAGGGGCTGGTCGCCGTGCTGGACCTGCCCGTGCCCATCGACCTGCCGCCCGTGGGCCTGATCACCCTGCGCGGCCAGCCGATGACGGCGACGACGCGGTTGCTGGTGGAGTGTTTGCGGGGAGTGGTGGGCAAGTCGTTGGCCACAGCACGCCACGGCGAGCAATTGCAACATGGCAGATAAGGAAACGCAGCAATGTCTGAAGATAATCCATGGCCCAGCGGCGAATCAAAGCCGGTCATCCTGTTGTCTGATGGGCCTTCGGAGCTGTCCAGAAAGCACGGACTGCATTTTGTGAGAGATGTTGACGATCTGGATGTCTGCCATTATTGCTATGCCTTGGATAAGGATGTTGGTACCATCCTCTTTCATTTCTACGTGAATTCGCCAGCCAAAGGCACAGCGATCTATGTGGACAGAGGTGTTGAGACGGTTTTTGCCATCAACAAGCTGATGGCGAATTTTTCCATTCACCCATCTGAGGTGAAGTGGGTTCAATCGGACATGTAGATGCGCCCATGAAGAACATGCTTGTAGTATCGAAAACCTGCGATGCGGGTGGAATTCAATCCAGTCCGCTTCCGCATGGCTGTTTCGTTGTGACGGGGAAGGGTAAGGACCCCGGATTCAATCTTGCAATAACGAGGTTGCTGGAGATCGGGTGTGAATTCTTTGCGACATGGGGAGACTACTCTGGCGCGGAAGAGATCATTGATGACTTGATTCTGGACACCGGCGATATGGATGCTGTCACTATCTCCCTGAGCGAGAGCTTGGAGGATGCCGTTGAATTCTTCGCTCATGGGGCATTTCCCGGTCTCAATTGCGTGAGGTTTGTATTGCTGATTTGCCAAGATGCACCAGAGAGTCTGATGTTGAAAGCGATATCTCTGTTTGAAAAGGAGTTGAATCTGTAGGAATGTCTTGGGTTTCTGTTGGCTGAAGATGATTTAAGAATCCATCTGGATGAGATTCAATTCATGATCTGGAATAATTTTCTTGTAGACGGCGTTCATGAGGCTGCAGCACTGATCGGTTATCTTGCGAGTTCCTTGGAACTTTCTCCTGGTGATGTTTGTGCAATAGATTCAGTCGAGCAGATCGTGGAGCAAAAGGCAAAAATTGTTTTGCTGATTGAAGATTCTCATGAATTCCAAGGGATGAAAATGGTCACTGTATATCTTGAAGAGGATGTTGTGGTGGAGAATTCAATCTTTGCTTTTATGGCAAGGAATTTCAAGATTGATATTTATTTGCCTGACGAAGATTCCGGATATTATCGTGATCTTGTTTTGCTGGATAAAACGGGTGGAATGAAGAAAGTCACCCTTCAGGGGATTTGACTCAATGAGTACAATTATCCAGGATATTTCTAAACAGGTTCTGGTGAAATATGGTTCATTGCGTGAACCCAATTACTTTAAATTATCTGCTCCATCCTGTGATGCCAGTGCGCTGAAAGAATCGATTGAGCATATCGCTGAGGCACAAGACTATTCAGATGTGAACGATGATGTGTGCTATCGCCTTGACATCAATGGCAGTATTGGTTGTTATGAGATTTTTATTTCCTGGGTCGGAAATTATGTGGTCATCCTGGAAAATTCTGATAAATCTGGCAGGCAGGTGATTTCAGGGGCAGGGTGCGATCATTTGTTGAATCAAATAATTGAAAAGATAGTATCGGCTGGATTTGTCATTCTGGAAAAGAGTGTTCTTTTGATGAATATGGATTTCACGCTGATAAATTCAGACGATGATTTTGCTCCGGTATACAAGGTGCTATTTACCGACCACGATCTCAGGTTCTCTTGAGATATTTGATTACCCAATGTAGTGGGCTGAGATAGCCCTTCGCCCTCTCGATTCCAGGCAATGGCTTGCGGTGCCGCTTGACGCGTTCCGGAACCCACGGCCTTGCGTTAGGTGACATGGGTGGTGCGCGATTGCAGGGCGGGCTGCCCGGGGTTGCATCCCCATCGGCACAGCCCTCAGCTCTGCGCCACCGGCATGCCCACCACCAGCCCGTCGAGCTGCGGCGAGACCGTGATCTGGCAGGCCAGCCGCGAGTCTCCGCGCACGTCGAGGGCGAAGTCCAGCATCTCCCTTTCGCCGCCCTGGGCCGGGCCCACGCGGTCCAGCCACTCCGGTTGTATGTAGACATGGCAGGTGGCGCAGGCACAGGCGCCACCGCATTCGGCATCGATGCCCGGCACGCCGTTGGAGACGGCGGCGCGCATGAGGCTCTGGCCGTCGGTGGCCTGCACCACGTGCTTGCGGCCGCTGTGTTCTATGAAGGTGATGGTGGTCATGGCGTGGGTGGGGCTTTTGGGGGGAGGGGCGGGAAACCGGGGTCGGCGCAGTGCGTGGCGGCGATGGCCTTGCGCGCTGCCATGAATTCGCCCGGTGAGTTCACGCATTCGGCGGCGCACAGCTGGCCACCGCGCAGGTGCAGGACGGCGAACCTGCCGCTGGCCGGGTCGCCGCGCAGCACGGTCTGGTCGCCATGGCCGGGCAGGCCGGCGATCTGCAGCTTGGTGTCGTACTGATCTGACCAGAACCAGGGCGCTTCATGGGCGGGCAGTGCGCGGCCCGTGATGGAGCAGGCTGCGCGCCGGGCCTGTTCGAGCGCGCTGGGCACGCTTTCGAGCCGGTGCAGCCCGGGGTAGCCGGCCAGGGGGCGGCGCGTGGCATCGCCTATGGCGTAGATGCCGGCCATGGCGGTACGGCCTTCGCCGTCCACGGCAATGCCGCCCGCGCAGTCCAGGCCGAGGGACTGTGCCAGCTCCACGCTGGGCGCTGCGCCCACGCCGATGAGCACGGCATCGCACTCCAGGCGGGAGCCATCGGCCATCCTCAGGCCCGTGATGCCGGTGGGGCTGTCGCCCTGGATGGCGGTGACCGAAGCGTTGAAATGCACCTCCACGCCCTGGCCTGCATGCAGGCCGTGCAGATTTGCGGCCATCTGGGGCGAGGCGCTGCGCGACAGCAGCCTGCCTTCGCGCTCGATGACCCGGACCTGCACCCCCAGCTTGCGGGCCGTGGACGCGACTTCGAGACCCACATAGCCGCCGCCGATGATGGCCAGGCAACGGGCGGTCTGCAGGTGGCCCCGCAGCGCCTGCGCGTCTTCCATGGTGCGCAGGTAGGTCACGCCGGGCCGCTCACCCCCGGGCAGGGCCAGCCAGCGCGGTGCGGCGCCTGTGGCAATGACCAGTTGGTCGTAGTGCAGTGCCGACCCGTCGTTCAGCGCTACCTGCCGCGAGCCCGGCTCTATGGCCATGGCGCGCACGCCCAGGCGCAGGGCAATGGCCTGGTCGGCATAGGCGCTGGCGGGCCGCAGCAGCAGATCGTCCGGGCCCATGGGCTGCTGCAGCCAGGCCTTGGACAGCGGCGGGCGCTGGTAGGGCGGCAGGTCTTCGCCGCCGACCAGGGTGATGGGGCCCGGGTGGCCGTACTGGCGCAGCAGGGCGGCCAGGGTGCCGCCGGCATGCCCGGCGCCGATGATGACGGCGTGGCCTTGGGCGTGTTGTGCGGGGGTCATGATGCACCTTTGCACGAGGCCTGGACTGCGGGGCGGGCGCAGATCTCGTCCCAGGCTTGCCGCATGAAGCGTGCGGCCGCCACGTTCTGCGCCAGCAGGTCATAGCGTGCGCCCAGGCCGTAGTCGGGCAGGTTGATGAATTCGGTGGTGAGGTGGCGCAGCGGGCTGTGCGGGTGCGCGTGGTGGTAGGCCAGCACCTTGCGGATGGCCTCTTTGGAGGGCTCCAGCAGATAGGCGTGCCAGGGCGAATGCCATTCGCCGGGGCCGGGCCGCAGCATGGGGTACTGGATGCCCCGGCCCGGGCTGCCGTCCTCGTTGCGGTGCCACAGGTTCAGAGGCTGGTTGGGGCCGGCTGCGCGCAGCTGGGCCCAGCGCACGATGCCCATGTCCAGCCATTGTTCGCACAGCGAGCCGGGCTCGAAGGGGTCCAGCACCAGTTCGCCGCTCTCGACCAGTTCGCGCACGCCCGACAGTTTCTGCTCGGCCGGGTTGCCGATCTTGAAGTTCACATGGCTGTAGTCCAGCGTGAAGTGGAAGGGCACGCCATGCGCCTGCACGCGCCGGGCCACCTCGCGTACGCGCAGGAAGTCCTCGGTCCACATGTTGACGTGCAGCTCGAAGCTGGGCTCCACGCCCAGAGACATGGCGTCGTCGTAGACGCGCAGGTAGTGGTCGGTGATCTCGGCATCGTCCAGCACATGGCCGTCGCGGTGGTGCTTGAAGGTCATGATGTTGTGGCAGCGCGCGCCTATGGCCTGGCAGATGCGCAGGTTGTGGGCCAGCAGGGCCTCGTCCTCGCCCAGGCGGTAGAACCAGCTGGCCGTGTGCACGGGCAGGTTGAACTCGGCGATGGCGGCCTCGTACTCGGCCATTTGCGTGCGCAGAGGCAGGCGGTCGAAGCAGTCGAAGGCGCCGGTTTCACTGACCAGGCGGAACTGCTCGCGTATGGGCAGCTCCTGAAGGCCGATGGGCTGGTGGCGCGAGGAGCGCTGCACGCCACGGCCGTTGCAGCCGATGGGCGGGAGGGTGGGGTGGGTATCGTCGTGCATAGCCCGCTCCTCAGCCGCCCGTGGGTGCGCCCTCGATCATGCGGTCCACCATGCGGCGCATGCGCCGGGGGGCTGCATCGATGGCGATCTTGATGGTCTTGCGCGTGGCAAAGCGCTTTTCGTTGCGCTCTATGGCTTCGAGGATGGCCTTGTCCTCGGCGAAGGCGACGCGGAAGTCGGCGGAGAGGGCCGCATTGGTGTCGGCATCGGCCGTGAAGTTCTTGACGTGCAGCCAGTGGTCGATGGAGGTGTTCCGGTCCACGGGCGTCATGAAGTGGCAGGCATAGATCTGCATGCAGTTGTCGCGCCGGCCCTCGGGTGCGCCCGTGCCCGTGGCGGCACTGCCGAAGTCGATGATGGCGATGCTGGGCGCGTGGTAGTGGTAGTAATGCCAGCGGTCCACGTTGCCGCTGAAATTGCCGTACTTGGCGAACAGCGGAATGGCCGGCGCATCGATGATCCAGCGCCAGGTGACGATGCGGCCGTCCAGCTCCTCGTGGTGCACGGGGATGTCCTCGCTGGCCGCGTTGCCCAGCGTGCTCAGGTGCACGAAGCTCACATGGGCGGGGTCGCAGAGGTTGTCGGCCAGGTTCAGGTAGTTGGCCTCTATGCGCAGCGCATCGCCTTCGACGGCGCTCCACGCCGGGTCGTGGTACTGGGGCAGGTCGAACACCGGCACGCTGTCGGCGCGCGAGGGATCGCCCATCCAGATCCAGACCAGGCCCATGTTCTCCTTGACCGGATAGGTGGTCACCACGGCGTTGCCCGGGATCATGTCCTGGCCCGGCACGCGCGTGCAGCGGCCGCTGCAGTCGAAGGTCAGGCCGTGGTAGCCGCATTCGATGGCATCGCCCTTGAGCTTGCCCATGGACAGCGGCAGCAGGCGGTGGGGGCAGGCGTCCTCCATGGCCACGACGGCGCCGGCCTCGGTGCGGTAGAGCACCACGTCGCGTTCGACGATGCGGTGCGCCGACAGCTGGCGGCCCACGTTGCGCGACCAGGTCAGCGGGTACCAGGTATCGAGTACATAGGTTTGCATGGGGGCTCTCCTTGTTGAGTGTTCGCTCAATTTTGTTTGAGTGAACACTCAATTTCAATATGGCGTTTTTCCCTAGAATGGCCGACGCAACGCCCCCTTCACCTGACGCCGTGCCCATGACCACTGATCCCGAGGAAGTTCCCGCCACCCCGAAGCGCAAGGCTGCGCCCGCCAGGAAAGCCGCTGCGAAGTCGACCCCTTCCAAGGCCCCTTCCAAGGCCCCTGCCAAGGCGTCTGCGGGGCGCAAGCGGACTGCCAAGACCGGCAAGACGACCAAGGAGGCCATCTTGCTGGCGGCCGAGATCGAGTTCGCCAGAAGTGGCTACGACGGCGCCAGCGTGCAGCGCATCGGCAAGCAGGCCAAGTGCTACGAGAGCCTTCTCTACTACCACTACGGCAGCAAGGACAAGCTGTTCGCCGCCGTGCTGGAGAACGCCTACCGCAAGCTGGTGGAGGCCGAGGCGAAGCTGCTGGTGGACTTCGACGATCCGCGCGCTGCGCTGGAGGCCGTGGTGCGCTTCATGTGGCGCTACTACCAGGAGCACCCGGAGCTGATCTTCCTGCTCAACACCGAAAACCTGCTCAAGGGCAAGCACCTGAAGAAGGCCTCGGGCATACGCGACTTCTTTCCCAACGCCATCACGCTGCTGCGCAAGGCCGTGGAATCGGGAATGGCTCAGGGCCTGTTCCGTCCCGATGTGCACATCGACGATCTCTACATCACGGTCATGGGACTGGGCTACTTCTACCTCTCCAATCGCCACACGCTGAGCGCCTTCTTCGACAAGGAGCTGCTGCAGCAGGCCGAGCTGCAGCGCTGGGGCGACCACATGGTGGAGACGGTGTTGCGCGTGGTGCAGCAGCCACCGGCCCAGCCCCAGCCCCAGCCCAGGGCTCAGAAATAGTGGCGCAGGCCCAGGCCCCAGGTCTGGCCGCTGCCGGCGCCCGTGCCCGTGATGCGGTCGTGCAGGCTGTTGAGGTAGATGTCCGTGCGCTTGGACAGGGGGTAGTCATAGCCCACGGCCCAGGTGTTGCGCCTGGCGTCTTCGGCGCCCGAGGTGCGCGCATGGCCATATGAGGCCAGCACGGCGCCCGGGCCTGCGGGAATGGACAGGCCGAACTGGCCGCTGTTCCTGCGGCGGTCCGCGCCGGCCACGGTGTCGGCCAGCCGCTGGTATTGGGTGAACAGCTTGACCATGCCCAGATCGTAGGAGCCGCCCAGCAGCCAGGCGCTCTGGCGGTCAAAGCCGGTGGCGGTAGCGGTGGTGGCGACATTGGGATAGGCCACGCTCTGGTAGGCGAGGGCGGCGGCGAATGCGCCGCCCGCATAGCTGAGGCTGGCGCCGTGCTTGTCCGCATCGCGGCGCTGGGATGCGGGCGTGCCGGCAGGCGGCTCGAACGAATACTGCAGCCGTGCCGTGAATCCGCCCCAGGACGGGCTGGTGTAGAGCAGGCTGTCGCTCCAGCCCGAGTCGCCCCGCAGCGGCGCGGCGGCCGTGCCGTTGGGCCCGAAGCTGTGCAGCACCGCGGGTGAGAACGAAAAGGACCCTGCATACGGGTTGAAGGCGATGGTGGCCAGCCAGTAGGGCGTGGTGTTGCGCCCCAGTTGCAGCGTGCCCCAGCCGCTGCTCAGGCCCACATAGGCGCTGCGCGCAAAGAAGGCGTCATTGGCAAAACGCCCTTCGGCGCCGCTGTCCGCGCGGTAGAAGGCCTCCAGTGCAAACACGGCCTTCAATCCAGAACCCAGGTCCTCCGTTCCGCGCAAGGCCCAGAAATTCGTCTGCATGCCGCCTGGCGCGAGCACGCCCGTGCCCTTGTCCGCGCCCAGCGGGCGCGAGAACCCCGCGAAGGCATCGATCTGACCCTGCAGCGTGACCTGCGCGCCCGCCGGCAGCGGTGCGATGGCATGGAGCAGGGCAAGTGCCGGGGCGGCCAGGGCAATGGCGTGTCCTGTCCTTGAATGCAGTCTGGACATGGGGTGTCTCCTTGGTTCTGATCACGGATTTCATTCCGCGGGTTCGGGGTTTTGAAGCGTATGCACTTGAATTGAGTCGGGTTCACTACAAAGGAACACCAAGGCATTGCGTGAGTTGATGCCCCTTGTTTCCTTTGCGTACAGGGATTTTTGTGCCAATTAATGGATGATGACTATCGGGAAACTACTTGATTTGTTTTTGACTATCGTGCGTAGCATTGAGCGTAGGCACTTGAAATTTCCACTGCAGACAGATGTTTCCGCCGGATCCGGCTGCAGTGCGCCAACGCGGCGACGCAGGGCCATGAACGGTGGCAATGGTCAACACAGCAAGGAGCTGAAATGTCAGTTCACAGCAATGCAGGCATTGGCGGTATGCAGGGGCAGGGGGTCCATTTGCGGGAGCAGGAGAAGGAGCGGCGGCAGCTGTACGGGCGCGTGACGTGGCGGCTCGTGCCCTTCTTCTGCCTGTGCTACCTGGCCGCCTATCTGGACCGCATCAACGTGGGGCTGGCGAAGCTGCAGATGCAGCAGGACCTGGGCTTCAGCGAGACGGTCTACGGCCTGGGTGCGGGCCTGTTCTTCGTGGGCTACATCCTCTTCGAGGTGCCCAGCAACCTGGTGCTGGCGCGCATGGGCGCGCGGCTGTGGATCGCGCGGATCATGATCACCTGGGGCCTGATCTCGGGCGCGACCATGTTCGTGAGCACGCCCATGCAGTTCTATGTGCTGCGCTTTCTGCTGGGTGTGGCCGAAGCGGGGTTCTTTCCCGGCGTCATGCTGTACCTGACCTACTGGTATCCCACGCGCATGCGCAGCAAGATCATGGCGCTGTTCCTGATCGGCCTGCCGCTGGCCAGCCTGGTCGGGGCGCCGCTGTCGGGCTGGATCATGACGGCCTTTGCCGGCGTGCGTGGCCATGCGGGCTGGCAGTGGCTGTTCTTCCTGGAGGCGATTCCCTCGGTGGTGCTGGGCCTGCTGGTCTTCGTCTTCCTGCCCAACAGCATCGAGTCGGCCAAATGGCTGTCGCCGCGCGACAAGGGCGTGCTGCGCGCCAACCTCGACAGCGACAGGCTGGCCGAGTCCCACCATTCGCTGTGGGCGGCGCTGTCCAGCGGCCGGGTCTGGCTGCTGGGCCTGATCGACCTGAGCCTGATGATGTCCACCTATGCCATCAGCTTCTGGCTGCCCACCATCATCCGCGAGGCCGGGGTCAGGAGCACGGCCGAGATCGGCCTGCTCACGGCCGTTCCCAATGCCTTTGCCATCGCTGCGCTGCTGCTCAACGGCATCAGCTCCGACCGGCGCCGCGAGCGGCGCTGGCACATCGTGCTGCCGGCACTGGCGGGCGCGGCCGCCATGGCGCTGAGCACGCTGTACACCGGCCATGTGTTCGCCACCGTGCTGCTGTTCTCTCTGGCGACGGCGGGCATCATGGCCGCCTTTCCCGTGTTCTGGTGCTTGCCCGCCACGTTCCTGACGGGGCCGGCGGCGGCCGCAGGCATTGCGCTGATCGCCTCCATTGCCAACCTGGGAGGCTTTGCGGCCACCTATTTGCTGGGCTGGCTCAAGGATCTCACGCACTCGTCGAGCGCAGGCCTGCTGCTGTTCGCCGCTTGCCTGGTGGCCGGCAGCCTCTTGACGCTGGCCCTGCCCAAGGCCGTGGTCAACCGCTGAGGTCAGGCTGTGCGCCTGTTCAGCGCATGGTCACGAACTCCTCGGCCGCCGTGGGGTGGATGGCCACGGTGTCGTCGAAGTCGCGCTTGGTGGCACCCATCTTGAGCGCCACTGCAAAGCCCTGCAGCATCTCGTCCATCCCCAGGCCTATGCCGTGTATGCCCACGATGCGTTCCTCGGGGCCCACGCAGACCAGCTTCATGCGCGCGGGCTGGCGGTGGCGCGTGACCGCCGTGTACATGGCGGTGAAGGCCGATTGGTAGACCTTGACCTGATCGTCGCCAAAGCGCTCGCGTGCCTGCGGCTCGGTCAGGCCCACGGTGCCGATGGGTGGGTGGCTGAAGACCACGGTGGGTACGTTGTCGTAGTCCAGGTGCTCGCCCGTCTTGCCGTTGAACAGGCGCTCGGACAGCCGCCGGCCTGCGGCCACGGCCACGGGCGTGAGTTCGATGCGGCCCGTGATGTCGCCCACGGCGTGGATGCCGGGCACATTGGTGTCCTGGAACTTGTCCACCGCGATGTGGCCGCTGTCCTGCAGCGCCACGCCCGCGGCCTCCAGGTTCAGGCCCGAGGTGTCGGGCCTGCGGCCCACGGCCCAGACCACGCAGTCCACGGTGTGGCTGCTGCCGTCCTGCAGTTGCAGATCAAGGCTGCCGTCTGCGTTGCGGACCACGGCCTTCGGGGTGGCCTGGCGGTGCACGGCGGGGCCTTCGGCCTCCATGATCTCCATCAGGGTCTGGCTCAGCAGCGGATCGAACCCGCGCAGTGCCGAGTTCTGGCGCAGGAACAGATGGGTCTGCGAGCCCAGCGCGTGCAGCACGCCGGCAATCTCCACGGCGATATAGCCGGCACCCACCACGGCCGTGCGCGCAGGCAGGGCCTTGAGGGCGAAGAAGCCGTCGGAGTCGATGCCCAGCTCGGCGCCCGGAATGTCGGGCCGTGCCGGGCGCGTGCCCGTGGCAATGAGGATGTGATCGGCACTGAGCCGCTGGCCGCCCACCTCCACGGTGCGTGCATCCACGAAGCGGCCAAAGCCCTGGATCAGCTCGACCTTGTTGCGCGCCAGGCCGCTTTCATACGAGGCATGGATGCGGTCGATGTAGGCGCTGCGGCTGTCCAGCAGGCGCTGCCAGTCCAGGCGGTTGACGGTGGCATCCCAGCCGTAGTCGGGGCCGTAGCGGTGCATGGCTTCGCCGATCTGGGCCGCATGCCACATGACCTTCTTGGGCACGCAGCCCACGTTGACGCAGGTGCCGCCGATCTCGCCGGCTTCGATCAGCGCGCAGTGGCGCCCGTGCATGGCGGCGCGGTTGGCCGATGCAATGCCGCCGCTGCCGCCGCCGATGACGATGTAGTCGTAGTGCTTCATGGAGATTCCGTGCTGTGTCTGAGCGGCCCGAATGCCGCAGCCGGCCATCTTGCCCTGTTCGCCGGCCAGGGGCCTGCGGCGGGGGCAATGCCGTGATCTCCAGGCGGCAGGCTCAGCTGCGCTGCGGCTCCAGCGTCTTCGTGTACAGCGCCTTGCCGTCCAGGTCCTTGAGCACCACGGTCAGCGCCTGGCTGCGGTGGTCTATGTCGAGCTGGCCGAAGAACTGGAAGCCTTCGCTGGGCGCGGAGTTGGCGTGGCCCGCGCTTTTCTGGAACACGACTTCGCCGCCAAAGGTCTTGTCCATCTCGTTGGGGCCGAAGCCGCCCGCATTCAGCGGACCGGAGACGAATTCCCAGAACGGGTCGAAGTCCTGGAAGCTGGCGCGCTCGGGGCTGAAATGGTGGGCCGCCGTGTAGTGCACGTCGGCCGTGAGCCAGACCACGTTGTGGATGCCCGCGTCCTTGATGCCCTTGAGCAGGCGCGCCATCTCCAGCTCGCGGCCCCGGGGTGCGCCATGCTCGCCATTGGCCACGGCCTCCCATTGGGCGCGGCCCTCGGCATCCTTGCCATCGGGCACGAAGAGGCTGATGGGCATGTCGCTGGCGATCAGCTTCCAGGTGGCGCGGCTGCGCTTGAGGCCGTCCAGCAGCCACTGCACCTGGGGGCGGCCCAGCATGTCGGTGTCCGGGCCTTCGGCCGCCTGCAGGTTGTGGCTGTTGGGGCCGCGGTGGCTGCGCATGTCGATCACGAAGATGTCGGCCAGCGGGCCCTGGGGCAGGCGGCGGTACAGGCGCTGGTGCATGGCCGCGCCGAAGGGACGCATGGGCGCGTATTCCATGAAGGCGCGCTGGCCGCGCGCCGCCAGCAGCTGCACGTTCTTTTCGGTGTAGCGCGCGTCGTTGGCCACGCTCTTGCTGTCCGAGTAGTTGTTGGTGACCTCGTGGTCGTCCCACTGCCAGATCTGGGCGACCTCGCTGCCCAGGGCGCGCACGTTGGCGTCCATGAGGTTGTAGCGGTGGCGGCCCCGGAATTCGTCCAGCGTCTCGGCCACCTTGGCGACCTCGGGCGTGACCAGGTTCTTCCACAGCGTGCCGTCGCGCAGCTTCATCTGCGCGGCGATGGGGCCGTCGGCATAGATGGTGTCGCCGCTGTGCAGGAACACGTCGGGGTCGGTCCTGCGCATGGCCTCGTAGATGCGCATGCCGCCAAAGGCCTCGTTGATGCCGAAGCCCTGGCCTGCGGTGTCGCCGCTCCACACCAGGCGCAGCGGCCGCGTGGCGGGCATGCCCGCCGCCAGCGGCGTGCGAAAGTGCCCCTGCACGGCGGGCGAGCGCACATTGGCGCTGGCAAAGTCCTCCAGCACCACGCGGTAGAAGATGTCCTGGCCCGCAGGCAGGCCCTGCAGGTCGATGCGGCCCGTGCCGTCGCTGCTGTCCATCAGCAGATCAGGCCCGCGCACGCGCGTGGGGTTGGCAAAGCCGGAGGTGGTGGACCATTCGATCCACATGCGCGCATCGCGGCTGGCGCGCGCCCAGACGATGGCGCGGTCAGCCAGCACATCGCCGCTTTGCAGGCCCGAGGGCAGCAGCGGCCGCGCCGCGTCGCGCGTGATGGCGGCGGGGGCCACCTGGGCCTGGAGGATGGAGGGCAGCAGCGAGCCGCCAGCGGCGGACAGCAGAAGATGGCGGCGGAGCATCATGGCGGGGGAGTGGGCGTGGAAAAGCGTTTGGAAGAGCGTTTGGCAGAGCGTTTTGCAGGGGGCTTGGCGACCCAGCCTAGCGCCCACCGATGACCGGGCCGTGACCGTGCGTTGGCCCGGGATGAATTGCAGGCACAGCCGTGCCGCACACGATGGATGGGATGGGCATGGATTCTCTGATCACGGCGGCGGCCCGTGCGCTCGCGGTTGGCGACCCCCTTGGTGCGCTGAACCGGGTGGCGCTGCGCGACGATGCGCCCGCGCTGGCACTGCGTGGCATCGCCATGGCGCAGCTGGGCGATCTGGTGCGGGCCAGGGCCTTGCTGCGCAGCGCTGCGCGCGCCTTCGGCACCCATGAGGCCGTGGCCCGCGCCCGCTGCGTAGTGGCCGAGGCCGAGATTGCACTGGCCCTGCGCGAGCTGGCATGGCCGGCCCGCAGGTTGGTTGCGGCGCGGGCGGTGCTGCAGGCGCATGGCGATCCTGTGAACGCCGCGCATGCTGGCTATCTGGAAATACGCCGGTGCCTGCTGCTGGGCCGGCTGGGCGAGGCCGAGGGTCTGCTGGGCGGACTGCGGCCCGCGCTGCTGCCTGCCGCCTTGCAGGCGTTCCATGCCCTGGCCCTGGCGGGTATCGCCATGCGCCGATTGGACATCCGTGCGGCGCACAGTGCGCTGGCCGATGCCGCGCAGGCGGCCGGCGCCGCCGGCATTGCAGCACTGGCCGCCGAGGTGGGGCAGGCCGCCCAGGCCCTGCACGCGCCTGCTGCAGTGCTGCTGGAGCGGGAGCCGGCCGGACCGCAGGCTCAGAAGCTGCTGTCGCTGGATGAGGCCGGGACCCTGCTGGCCTCGGGCGCGCTGGTGGTGGATGCCTGCCGCCATGCGGTGCGCGCCGGAGCGGTGGCGGTCTCGCTGGCGGGGCGCCCGGTGCTGTTTGCGCTGGCGCGCGCGCTGGGCGAGGCCTGGCCCGGCGATGTCTCACGCGAGGCGCTGGTGGCGCAGGTATTTCGCGCCCGGCAGGCCGATGATTCGTACCGTGCGCGTCTGCGTGTCGAGATCGGCCGCCTGCGCCGCCTGCTGCGGCCGCTGGCCGAAGTTCACGCCACGCCCCTGGGATTTGTGCTGGCGCCCCGGCAGGCACGGGTGGCCGTGCTGGCACGGCCCGTGGAAGGTGCGCCGGGCGTGCTGTGCGGGCCGGTGCTGGCGCTGCTCTCCGATGGCGAGGCCTGGGCCAGTTCGGCGCTGGCCCTGGCACTGGGCGCGAGCCAGCGCAGCGTCCAGAGGACCCTGGAGGCGCTGGAGCGCGACGCGCTGGCGCAGCCCGTGGGCCGGGGGCGCGCCCGCCGCTGGGTGGCCCGGCCTGCGCCGGGATTCACGACGACTTTGTTACTCCCCGCTGTGCTGCCGGCTGGCTAGCATGGGCCGACCAACGCAACCAGGAGTTCCGCATGAAGACAGAAGCTGCAGAAATCATCCGCGAGTACGGTCCCTTTCCCGGCATCGATTGCGTGCACGGGGTGTCCTACGACGGCAGCCAGGTCTGGTTCGCCACCGGCACCCAATTGCAGGCGCTGGACCCCGACAGCGGCCGGATCGTGCGCAGCATCCCTGTGCCGGGCGATGCCGGCACGGCCTTCGATGGCCGGCATCTGTTCCAGATCGCCAATGACCGTATCCAGAAGATCGACCTGTCCACCGGCCACGTGCTGGCCACCATTCCTGCACCCGGGGGCGGTGGTGATGCCGGCGATTCGGGAATGGCCTGGGCCGAAGGCTCGCTGTGGGTGGGCCAGTACCACGGCCGCAAGATCCATCAGATCGATCCCGACACCGGGGCGGTGCTGCGCACCCTGCAGTCCAACCGCTTCGTCACCGGCGTCTCCTGGGTGGACGGCCAGTTGTGGCACGGCACCTGGGAAGAGGGCCAGAGCGATCTGCGGCGCCTGGACCCGGACAGCGGTGCCGTGCTGCAGCGACTGGAGATGCCGGCGGGCACCGGCGTGTCGGGGCTGGAATCCGACGGCGGCGACCGCTTCTTCTGCGGCGGCGGAGAAAGCGGCCGCATCAGGGCCGTGCGCCGGCCCCGGCAGGCGCAGCAGCCCTGAGGCCTACTTGCCCGCGATCTGCGCCGCGATGGCCTGGCCCACTTCGGTGGTGCTGGCCGTGCCGCCCAGGTCGGGCGTGCGGGGGCCGCTCCTGATGACTTCCTCGATGGCCGAGACGATGGCGTCGTGCGCCGCGCGGCCTGCGCCCTGGCCGTGGGTCAGGAAGTCCAGCATCAGCGCTGCCGACCAGACCATGGCGATGGGGTTGGCGATGTTCTTGCCATAGATGTCGGGGGCCGAGCCGTGCACGGGCTCGAACAGGCTGGGGAAGCTGCGGTCGGGGTTGAGGTTGGCCGAGGGGGCCAGGCCGATGGTGCCCGTGGTGGCCGGGCCCAGGTCGCTGAGGATGTCGCCGAACAGGTTGGTGGCGGCCACCACGTCGAAGCGGCCCGGCTGCAGCACGAAGCGCGCGGTCAGGATGTCGATGTGCTGCTTGTCCAGCGTGACGTCCGGGTAGGCCTTGGCCACGTCCTCGGCGCGCTGGTCCCACCAGGGCATGCTGATGGCGATGCCGTTGCTCTTGGTGGCCAGGGTGACGTGCTTGCGCTCGCGGCTTTGGGCCAGGTCGAAGGCGTACTTGAGCAGGCGCTCGGCACCCTTGCGCGAGTAGACCGATTCCTGGATCACGATCTCGCGGTCCGTGCCCTCGTACATGATGCCGCCCAGCGAGGTGTATTCGCCTTCGGTGTTCTCGCGCACCACGTAGTAGTCGATGTCGCCGGGCTTGCGGCCGGCCAGCGGGCAGGGCACGCCCTCGAACAGGCGCACGGGGCGCAGGTTGATGTACTGGTCGAACTCGCGGCGGAACTTGAGCAGCGAGCCCCACAGCGAGACATGGTCGGGCACGGTGGCGGGCCAGCCCACCGCACCGAAGAAGATGGCGTCCATGCCGCAGAGCTGCGCCTTCCAGTCGTCGGGCATCATTTTTCCGTGGGCCAGGTAGTAGTCGCAGTGGGCCCAGTCGAAATGGTGGAATTCGAGCTTGATCGCAAAGCGGCTGGCGGCGGCCTCCAGCGTGCGCAGGCCTTCGGGCATGACTTCCTTGCCAATGCCGTCACCGGCGATGACGGCGATCTTGAATGTGTCTTGCATGGTGTCTGTCCTTGGATCGAATGGATGGATATGAAGCGGCGCCGCTGACAGCCTGGCCGCATGCATGGCATTGTTGGCTGCGCCAGGGCTAAATACAATCGGCCAACTGTGGTTCCATTGTTTACAGATCGTGAATAAACAACCGGCTCCCGAAGACCTGCGTGTCTTCACCGTGGTGGCCCGCAAATCCGGCTTTGCCGCTGCGGCCGAGGAATTGGGTGCATCGCCCGCCTATGTGAGCAAGCGCATCCGCCTGCTGGAGCAGGAGTTGGGCGTGAAGCTGCTGCACCGCACCACGCGCCGCGTGGCCGTGACCGAGGAGGGCGAGCGCGTATTCCACTGGGCGCAGCGCATCCTCGACGACATGGACCAACTGATGCAGGAGGTGGCCATTACGCGCAGCGAGCCGCGCGGCCTGCTGCGCGTGAGCAGCAGCTTCGGCTTCGGGCGGCATGTGATCGCGCCGGCGCTGTCCCGACTGGTGGAGCGCCATCCGGGGCTGCAGGTGCGGCTGGATGTGTTCGACCGGCTGGTGGATGTGGCGGGGGAGGGCTTCGATCTGGATGTGCGCGTGGGCGACGAGATTGCGCCCCACCTGATTGCGCGGCGGCTGGCCGACAACCACCGCGTGCTGTGCGCGGCGCCTGCTTACCTGGCGCGCCGTGGCACGCCGCGCACGCCGGCCGAGCTGTCGGCCCACGACTGCCTGGCCATCAAGGAGCGCGACCAGGCCTTTGGCGTGTGGCGGCTGCGCGCGGGCGCCGCCGAGCAATCGGTGAAGGTCACGGGGCCGCTGTCGGCCAACAACGGGGAGATGGTGGTGCAGTGGGCCGTGGACGGGCGCGGCATTGCGCTGCGCTCGTTGTGGGATGTGGGCGCCCATCTGCAGGCCGGGCGCCTGGTGCAGCTGCTGCCCGAATGGCGGCAGGAGGCCAATGTCTGGGCGGTCTATCCGACGCGGCTGCAGCTGTCGGCCAAGGTGCGTGTCTGTGTCGAATTCCTGCAGGAGCACTTTCAGCAGGAATGGGCGGCAGCAGCGTCCTGAAAAGGGCGCGGCTGCCGCAGCAGGCTCAACCTGCCAGGGCGGCCTTGACGGCAGCGGACACCTGGCCCATGTCGGCCTTGCCAGCCAGTTGCGCCTTGACCGCGCCCATGACCTTGCCCATGTCGCCGGGGCCGGAGGCGCCCAGCTCGGCCACGATGGCCTTCACGGCGGTGGCCACTTCCTCGGCCGACATGCGTGCGGGCAGGTAGGCGGTCAGCACGGCCATTTCGGCCTTTTCCTTGTCGGCCAGGTCCTGGCGGCCCGCGCCCTCGAAGGCGGCAATGCTGTCCTTGCGCTGCTTGATCAGCTTGTCCACGATGGCGATGACGGCGGCGTCGTCGAGCTCGACGCGCTCATCGACTTCCTTTTGCTTCATCGCGGCCAGCAGCAGGCGGATGGTGCCCAGGCGTTCGCTGTCCTTGGCGCGCATGGCGGTCTTCATGTCTTCGGTGATCTGGGCCTTGAGGCTCATGGCATTTCTCCTGAGGTAGTGGCGTCGGAAAACAAAAACCAAAAAACAAAAACAAAAAACCCGCGCCTGGCGTCCCGAGCGCGGGTTTTGCGGCTGACGAGAGCCGGCTGGTCAAGAGCTGATCAGTACAGCTTCTTGGGCAGCTGCATGCTGCGAACGCGCTTGTAGTGACGCTTGACGGCGGCAGCCTTCTTGCGCTTGCGCTCGGATGTGGGCTTCTCGTAGAACTCGCGAGCGCGCAGGTCGGTCAGCAGGCCGAGCTTTTCGATGGTGCGCTTGAAGCGGCGCAGGGCAACTTCATAGGGCTCGTTTTCTTTTACGCGGATGGTGGTCATTAGCTAGATTTCCAGATATCTGTGCTGACAGCGGGTTCTCGGGAAGATCGGGCCTGAGAGCCATGTGCAGCGGTTGGTCCCCGTCAATAGTTAACTAGTATTGGCCGACGGGGCAATTGCCAGCAAAGCGGGCGATTATACGCGAGACGAAAGCGATCTGACAAATCACGCACAAGGCAAGGCCTGCGCGCACGCATACCCGCTGGCCCAGGCCCATTGGAAGTTGTATCCGCCCAGCCAGCCGGTGATGTCCACCACTTCGCCGATGCAGTACAGGCCGGGCTGGGTCTTGCATTCCATGGTCTGTTGCGAAAGCGCACGCGTGTCCACGCCGCCCAGCGTCACTTCGGCCTTCTTGTAGCCTTCGGTGCCGGTGGGCACGATCTCCCAGCGCGACAGGCGCTCGGCCAGCTGGTTCAGGGCCTTGTCCGAGGCTTCGGCAATGGGGCGCTGCCAGGCCGCGTCCTGCTGCACCCAGGCATCGGCCAGGCGCGAGGGCAGCCACTGCGCCAGTTCGTTGGCGATGAGCTTGCGCGAGCGCGACTTGGCCTTGAGCAATTCGTCCTGCAGGTCCACCTCGGGGGCGAGGTTGATGCACAGGGGCGTGCCGGGCTTCCAGTAGCTCGAGATCTGCAGCACGGCGGGGCCGGACAGGCCGCGGTGCGTGAACAGCAGGTCTTCCATGAAGGCCATGCGTTCCTTCTTGCTGCCGGTGCTGATCTCGACCGGAAGGGCCAGGCCGGCGAGCTGGGCGTAGGGTGCCCAGGCATCGCCATCGAAGGTCAGCGGCACCAGGCCCGGAGTGCGCTCGACCAGGGGCAGGTCGAACTGCTGGGCCAGGCGGTAGCCGAAGTCGGTGGCGCCGATCTTGGGAATGGACAGCCCGCCCGTGGCGATGACCAGGCTGGGCGCCTGCACGGCGCCACGGCTGGTCTGCAGGCGGTACTGGCCATCCGCATGCGCGACGGAATCGACCTTGCAGGGCTGCCAGCGCTGCACGCCGCCGGCCTGGCATTCGGCCAGCAGCATGGCGATGATGTCCTCGGCCGAGCGGTCGGCGAACAGCTGGCCCTTGTGCTTTTCATGGTGGGCAATGCCGTGCCTGTCCATCAGCGCGATGAAGTCGGCCGGCGTGTAGCGCGACAGGGCCGAGCGGCAGAACTGCGGGTTGCCGCCCACGAAGTGCTTGTGCGGCGCACGCACGTCCAGGTCGCGGTTGGTGAAGTTGCAACGGCCGCCGCCCGAGATGCGGATCTTCTCGGCCACCTTCTCCGCGTGGTCCAGGAGCAGCACCGACAGGCCCCGCTGTCCGGCCTGGGCCGCACAGAACAGACCGGCCGCGCCGGCGCCGATGACGATGGCGTCGAAAGAGAGGGAAGAGGTCACAAAAACGTCACTCGGGGGGCAAAAGGGCGCCCATTCTCGCGCAATGGCGCTTTTTCCTAAAATCCAATGATGAATTTCCCATCGCACCAGCTGAGCATGACCGTGCTCATGTCGCCCGACATGGCGAACTTTTCGGGCAACGTCCATGGCGGCGCCGTTCTCAAGCAGCTCGACCAGGTGGCCTATGCCTGCGCCAGCCGCTACGCGGGCCGCTATGTGGTCACGCTGAGCGTGGACCAGGTGATGTTCCTGCAGCCCATCCACGTGGGCGAGCTGGTGACCTTCCTGGCCAGCGTCAACCACACGGGCAAGTCGTCGATGGAGATCGGCATCAAGGTGGTGGCCGAGGACATCCGCACCCAGGTGGTGCGCCATGTCAACAGCTGCTTTTTCACCATGGTGGCGGTGGACGAGAACAAGCAGCCTGCGCCCGTGCCCACGCTGGTGCCGGCCACCGACGAGGAAAAGCGCCGCTGGCAGGCCGCGCTGATCCGCAAGGACCTGCGCCGCGAGCTGGCCCAGCGCTTCGAGCAAAGCCGCGTGACGGCCAGCAGCTCGGTCAAGCCGGGCTGAGCGTGGAGGGTGCGGCCGGTGGCCGATGCCAGGTGCCGGGCGCGCTGCCCTGCAACTCGTCCCGCACCTGCTCGATGACGCGCCTGAGGTCTTCCATGGAGGCCGGCTTGGACAGCACCTCGTCGGCACCGGCCTGCAGGTAGCGCAGGGCTTCGGAGGCCTCGGGGCTGGCGGTCAGCGCAATCACGCGGCAGCGGCGCAGCTGGTTTTCGGCTTCCCGCCGACGCAGGCGCCGGATGAACTCGAAGCCGTCCATGATCGGCATGCGGCCGTCGGTGATGATGAGATCAAAGGACTCGACCAGGCAACGCGCCCAGGCCTCCTGCCCATCGCCGGCCAGCGAGATGCCGTGGCCCAGCGCGGTGAGCTGGCTCTTGAGCAGCTCGCGATTGAACATATAGTCTTCCACGGCCAGGATTCTGAGTTCGGGCTCGGCCGGGACTTCGGGCAGGGGCTCGGTGCCTGTATCGGCCTTTGCACGCAGCTCCAGGGGCGCGGGCATGAGCCGGGGCAATACTTCTTCGGCCGACGGCCTGTCGTCCGGCTCCACCAGGGGCAGGCTCAACCTGACCGTGAAGCGTGAGCCCCGGCCCGGCACGCTCTCCAGGGTGATGGTCCCCCCCATGTGCTCCAGCAGGCGGCGCGTGATGCTCAGGCCCAGGCCGCTGCCGAAGGCCTGGTCCTGATGGGTGCCCGGCACCTGCGAAAAGGGCTTGAACAGCCGGGCCTGGTCCTGCGGCGCAATGCCGATGCCGGTGTCCTCCACCTCCATCTGCAGCAGCAGGCGGTCATGGCGGCGGGTGCCCTGCGCGCGCAGGGTGACGCTGCCGCGTTCGGTGAATTTGATGGCATTGCTCAGCAGGTTGAACAGCACCTGCTTGAGGTGCAGCGGGTCGGCCGTCACGCTGTGGTCCACGCCCTTGCCAACCTGGGTGCGCAGCGACAGCCGCTTGCCGTGCGCCAGGCCCTGCAGCAGCGGGGCCATGTCTTCGATCAGCGGCCGCAGCGCCACGGGCTGGGGCGTGGAGTCGATGTGGCCCGACTCGATGCGGTGCAGGTCCAGCACATTGCCCAGCAGCAGCAGCATGCCCTGGGAGGCCTTGTGGGCCGCGGCCAGCGTATCGCGGTGGGGCAGGCCGAGTTTTTCGCGGTCCTGCGCCAGCTCCAGCAGGCCGATGATGGCGCTCAGCGGCGTGCGTATCTCGTGGCTGGTGGTGGACAGGAACAGGCTTTTGGCCCGGTTGGCGGCCTCGGCGCGCCGCTCGGCACGGCGCGTCCTGCGCATCTGGCGGCTCAGGTAAAAGCCCCAGACCAGGGAGGTGGCCGTGGCCAGCGCCAGCGCTGCCAGCAGCAGCAGCAGGCGCTGGCGGTGCTCGCGCCAAAAGCGCGTGCCGCTGCCGCTATCGCGCGGCGCCCACAGGCGCACGATTTCGGCCATTTCTTCGGGTGAGATGGACAGCTGGGCCTTCTCCAGAATGCTCAGAAGCTCGGGCTCGGCGGCATGCACGGCCAGGCTCACGGGGCGGGTGTAGTCCTCCAGGATGCCGGTGAGCTGCAACTGGTTGCCCAATTGCTGGGCGTTGGCATAGCGCGCTGCGTAGTCGTTGCCGACGAAGGCATCGCTGTCATCGGCCGCCACGCTGGCCAGGGCCTGCGCCAGGTCGGGATACAGCTGCAGCCGTATGCGCGGATGCTCGCGGCGCACCGTGTCCTCCAGGAAGAAGCCAGCCACCATGGCCACGCGCTTGCCCTCCAGTCCCTGCAGGTGGTGTATGCCCTTGTCGCGCTGTGTGCCCGCGTTCGCCTCGGGCCGGGCCAGCACCACCACCGCGCTGCGCAGGTAGGGCGGCAGAAGCTTGATATCGGGCGATGCAATCGGCGGCGAGGTGTAGACGGGGGTGAGCAGGGCCTTGCCCGAGCCCAGAATGGCCTCGAGTTCGTTGTAGTTGCGTGCGGTCACGTAGTCGAACTGCAGGCCGGAGCGGTGGCTGATCAGGTCCAGGTAGTCGGGTCCTATGCCCTCGGCCTGGCGGTCGGCATTCAGCTTTCCCAGCGATCCCAGCGAGCTGTTGAGCACCACGGGAATGCGGGGATGGGCATCCAGCCACTGCTTTTCCGAGGGTGTCAGGGCCACGCGGTCGCTTCCCAGCAGCGGACGGCGGCTGCCGGTCCAGCTGTGCAGAATGTCGTCGCCATGCTGCAAGGTGATGGTGGGCAGGGCCTGGTCCAGATAGGCCTTCAACTGCGTATCGTCATGCCGCACCAGCATGCCGAAGCCTCGGCTCTCTATGGGGGCAAAGCCCTGCACGCGCAGGTTGAGCAGGTAGTTGGCCTGGATCAGGTAGTGCACCGTGACCGTGTCGCCGACGAAGCCGTCGATCTCGCCCAGGCTCAGCGCCTCCAGCGCGCGGCGGGGTGTTTCATAGGTCAGCAGCTCGCTGAGAGGATAGGCGGCCGCAACCTGGGAGCGCAGCAGCTGGTTGGGCGTCATGGCCAGCCGCGCGCCCCGGCGCTCCGCGTCGAAGGGCGCATGCGAGAGCGACACCAGCACGGGCTGGCTGGGCAGGTAGGGCACGCTCAGGGCCAGGTCGGCGCGTTCGGCCTCCAGCTCGGTGCCCTCGCAGGCCAGGTCGATCTCGCCGCGCCGCAGCGCATCGAGCACGGCCACGCGCGATCCATAGGTCTTGAAGCGCACCGGTGCGGGAAACAGCAGTCCCAGGTGGTCGGCCGTGATGCCCTGGAAGCGCTCGCCATCGATCATTTCCAGGGGAGGATGGTCGGGCAGGGAAATGCCCACGGTCAGCGGCCCGCGCGCCTGCAGCCACTGGCGGTGCGCGGGTGTGAGCCAGGGCTTTGCAGCGGCCGTGACGCGCGTGGCCAGCACCATTTCGGCGCCTGCAGCCAGGCCGGGCATGAGCAGGGCCATGCCAAGCGCGCAGCCGGCCAGCAGCGGCGACCACGTGCGCCGCCATGCGGACAGCCGTATCTGCGCAGCTGTGGAAGTGAAAGTAAGGCCTGGTGTTTTCATGGAATCCCCCGATGGCGCTACCGCCGCCTGGCGGAGCTGACGGTCTGCCAAAACGGTCTAAACGCCGTTTCGGCAGCCAACAGGGGATTTTTAATGAAAACTAATGACTTTTATGAATCGATAGATTTTTGATTGCAGCAATCTCGCACTCAGGCGGCTGCAACCGCAGCGGTGAGCTGCGTCTGAGGTTCGGCCATTGCCCGTACGCCATGGACCACATCGCCAACGACGATGACGCTGGGGCTGCCCAGCCCCGTGTCGGCAATGCACTCCACCAGCGCGCCCAGCGTGGTCAGCGCGTGGCGCTGTTGTGGCAGGCTGGCGTGCTGGATCACGGCCACGGGCGTGGCTGCGGGCAGGCCATTGAGCAGCTCGGCGCGGATGTGCTCCACGCTGCTCACGCCCATGTAGATCACCAGGGTGAGCCGCGCATCGCGTGCGGTGGCGGCCAGCTGGCGCCAGTCGGTGCCGCTGTCGCCGGGCTTGGCGTGGCCCGTGATGAAGACCACGCCGTGCGCGCGGTCGCGGTGCGTGAGCGGGGCGCCCAGGCTGGTGAGCCCGGCCAGGCCAGCGGTGATGCCGTTGATGACCTGGACCTCGACGCCCGCTTCGCGCAGGTGCTCCACCTCTTCGCCGCCGCGCCCGAAGATGAAGGGATCGCCGCCCTTCAGGCGCACCACGGTCTCGCCCTCCTGCACGGCGCTCAGCATGAGCTTTTCGATGAAGGCCTGGGGCGTGCTCTTGCAGCCGCCGCGCTTGCCCACGTAGACGATGCGCGCCGTGGGCGCGGCATGGGCCACGATGGCGTCGCTGACCAGGTCATCGACCAGCAGCACGGTGGCAGCCTGTATGGCCTTGAGGGCCTTGATGGTCAGCAGCTCCGGGTCGCCGGGGCCGGCGCCGACCAGGGTGCAGGTGCCGCGCCGGGCGGTGTTCGCGGGGGTGTGGGACGGGGTCGTCATGGCGGGGCTCCGTTTTTTCTGGGGTATTCAGCGAATCTGATCGGCAAGGTGGACGATGTGTTCCACCTGGCGTGTGAGCGCGGGCGGCACGGGCAGCCGGCCCGCGAGCACGTCTTCGGTGTAGCGCGCCGTGGTGTCCACGTCGATCTCGGCGGGCAGGCCCGGCACGTCGGAGGCGGTGCCGCTTTGCTGCTCGGCCAGCAGCTGGTGGGCGCCTGCCACAAAGCCGTCGTAGCGCGGCAGCCGGCGCGGGTCGGCCGCGACCTCGCCTTCCAGCCCGCGCGAGAGCAGGACATTCATGCCCAGTGTCCCGAAGGTGCCGTGCAGCATGGGCAGGTACTCGGGATGGGTGTAGGCCGTCACCAGCAGGGAGGGGCCGTCGCAGGGCGCCAGCAGCTTGACCACGCTGTGGCCCGGGTTGCGCAGGCCGATGACCTCGCGCACGGACAGCAGGCGCGCCAGGGCCGGGTGCAGATGTTCGGTATGGATATGGGCCACCTGGCCGCCGGCCAGGGCCTGGGGAGATGGCAGCGGCGCAATGCCCAGGGCCTGCAGCACATCGCTGGCCAGGATGCGGCGCGCCTCGGTGCGCATGCCGTGCAGCAGCACGGGCAGGCCTTCGCGTGACAGCAGCAGGGCCAGCAGGGGGGTGAGCACGGGCAGGCGGCGCGCGCCGTTGTAGCTGGGCAGCACGATCACGGGGCGGCCATTGGCCGAGGCGGGAAAACGGGCGACGCGCGCATGCACGGCGTCCAGGAAGCCGCTCATCTCCTCGACGGTCTCGCCCTTGATGCGCATGGCGATGCAAAAGGCCCCGATCTCCAGGTCGCTGACGCCGCCGTCCAGCACCTGGCCGAACAGGTCGGCCGCCTGCGGGCGCTCCAGCGCCTTGGCTCCGCGTGCGCCGCGGCCTATTTCCTTGATGTATTGGCTGATGCCCATGGCGTTGCAATCGTGGGTGGAATCCTGTGGGGGCATATTTTCCCGCAGGTTTCATTACTTTTCGCTATATATGCAAACCCGTTGTTCAATCGCCTCTTTCATGCGGACTCCTGGCTCTCCGCCAGGGGTATGTGGCGCACCAGGCGCTTGAGCTCGGGCAGGCAGGAGCCGCAATTGGTGCCGCAGCGCAACTGGCCCTGCAGCGCTGCCAGGCGCGCGTCGTCGCTGCCCTCGCAGCGCGCAAGCGCGCCTGCGATGGTGGTCTCGTCCACATCGAAGCAGGTACAGACCTGGCGCGCACGCGGCTGGATGGCCAGCGGCGCCGAGCCCGAGGGCATGAGCAGCAGGCGGCCATAGTCCTGTGCCGGCATCTGGTCCTGCAGCAGGGTGGACAGCCAGCTGCCCGCGCGCGTGTCGCCCGCCAGCAGCAGGGCCTCGACCGTGGTGGACAGGCTGTGGCGGTCCAGTCGCAGCGCGCGGCTGTGCTGGCGGCGGCGGTCGGTGTAGCGCAGGGTGTCGGCGGCATCCAGGCCCAACAGGGATTCGATCCGTGCGAGGACGGCCTCGCCCGGCGCCTCATGCGCGGCGGCGCGCAGCAGCACGCCGTGCCGGGCCCGGGCGGCGTCCTGCAGCGGGACGGCATTGCCGAAGGGCACGCAGCTGGCAAAGCCGAAGTGCGGCATGAGGGCGGACAACTGCTCGCGCACGGCCAGCACCCGGTCCTCGGGCAGCCAGGCCATGGCCAGCAGGGTCCAGGGCAGTTCGGCCTTTTGCAGCTTCACGGCCGTGTGCTTGAGTTCGGGCTGCTTGGAGCCGGGGCAGAAGGCCGGTGTGGTCAGGGCGTTGATGCCGCCCATTGAAGTGCCGCCCAGGTACTCGCCGCCCCAGTGCATGGCCATGAAGAGCTGGGAGGGCGTCAGCGTGTCATCGGGCTGCACCGGCACCAGCAGGGCGCCGCGCCGGCTGCTCATCTGCACCAGGTCGCCCGCGCGCAGGCCGCGCTCGGCCATGTCCCGCGGGTGCATTTGCAGGCAGGGCTCGGCCGCATGGCCGAACAAACGGCCCAGCTGGCCCGTGCGGCTCATGCCGTGCCACTGGTCGCGCAGCCGGCCCGTGGTCAGGCTGAAGGGGTAGTGCGCATCGGGCGGCTCGGCCAGCGGATGCCAGGGCAGCAGGGCAAAGCGTGCGCGGCCATCGGGCGTGGGAAAGCGGCCGTCTTCGTAGAGCCGTGCGCGGCCCTGGGCTGCGCCTTCGGGCAGCGGCCATTGCTGGGGGCCTTGCGCGTCCAGCAGATCCCAGGACAGGCCGGTGATGTCCAGGTCACGCCCGCGCGTGCTCTCGCGGTGCTCGTTCCAGATGGCCTGGGCGCCGGCAGCGGCGTCTTCGGTGTCGTAGGGGAAGAGGCTGGGCCGGCCCGGGCGCAGCCGTGCCTCCATGCGCCGCGCGCAGTCCACGGCAATGCGCCAGTCATGGCGCGCGGCACCGGGTGCGGCCACGGCGGGGCGCACGCGCGAGATGCGCCTTTCGCTGTTGGTCACCGTGCCGATCTTCTCGCCCCAGGTGGTGGCGGGCAGCAGCAGGTCGGCGTAGGCGCAGGTGGCGGTGGTGGCAAAGGCCTCCTGCACGATGACGAATTCGGCCCGCTGCAGCGCGCGCCGCACCAGGGCCTGGTCGGGCATGCTTTGCGCAGGGTTGGTGCAGGCTATCCACAGCGCGCGGATCTCGCCCTCGGCGGCGGCCTCGAACATCTCCACGGCGGTCTTGCCGGGGCGGGGCGGCACGGCGTCCACGCCCCACAGTGCGGCCACTTCGGCGCGGTGGGCCGGGTTGGCCAGGTCGCGGTGGGCCGACAGCAGGTTGGCCAGCCCGCCCACCTCGCGCCCGCCCATGGCATTGGGCTGGCCCGTGAGCGAAAACGGCCCCGCGCCCGCGCGCCCGATCTGGCCCGTGGCCAGGTGCAGGCCGATCAGCGCGGCGTTCTTGGCCGTGCCGTTGCTGCTCTGGTTCAGGCCCTGGCAGTACAGGCTGAGCGTTGCGCCACGGGCGGCGCCGTCGCGTGCATCCCCGCCCAGCGCAAACCATTGCGCGGCCTGGAACAGATCGTGCCGGGGCAGGCCGCAGAGATCGCCCACGCGCTCGGGCGTGGCCTCCCGCACCAGGGCCTGCAGGTCGGCAAAGCCGCTGGTGTGGCGTGCGATGTAGGCCTGGTCCAGCCAGCCTTCCAGTTCCATGATGTGCAGCATGCCGTGGAACAGCAGGGTGTCGCTGCCGGGGCGCAGCGGCAGGAAGAGGTCGGCCATGCCGGCCGTGTCGGTGCGGCGCGGGTCGGCCACGATGATCTTCATCTGCGGCCGCGCGGCACGCGCCTGCTCGATGCGTCGCGTGAGCACGGGATGCGCCCAGGCCGCGTTGCTGCCCGCGATGAAAAGGCAGTCCGCATGGTCCACATCCTCGTAGCAGGCCGGTGGCGCGTCGGCGCCCAGCGTGAGCTTGTAGCCGGCCACGGCGCTGCTCATGCACAGGCGCGAATTGGTGTCGATGTTGTTGGTGCCGATCAGGCCCTTGGCCAGCTTGTTGAAGACGTAGTAGTCCTCGGTCAGCAACTGGCCGCTCACATACAGGCCCACGGCGTCGGGGCCGTGCTCCTGCACGATGGAGGCCAGCCTGCCGGCGGCCAGGTCCAGTGCGGCATCCCAGCCCACATCCTGGGGCGCCGCGCCGCGCGTGGCGCGCAGCGCGGGCTGCAGCAGCCGCGTCTGCTGTGCCAGGGCAGGCGAGGCCGTCAGGTGCAGGGTGCTGCCCTTGGTGCACAGGCGGCCGTGGTTGGCGGGGTGCGCCGGATCGCCACGCACGCCCGTGATGCGCGCACCATCGCTTTCGATGAGGACGCCGCAGCCTACGCCGCAATAGGGGCAGGTGGATCGGGTTTCTTGCATGGTGGGCCTGGGGTGGATGAGGGAGGGGCAGGGCACGGGCGCCGTCACGCGCCGCTGGCCGGGTCGGTCTGATTGGCCTTGCTGGCCTGGCCTGCTTGACTTTCGCCGAACATGAGGCGGTCGCGCAGTTCCTGCACTGCCACGCCATCGCGCAACAGGCGGAAGTACCAGCCACCGTCCTCGGTGTCGCCATACAGGCAGGCGCCGACCAGCCTGTCACCGCGCAGCACAAGCTTGCGGTACACGCCCGCGCCGGGGTCGCTGAGCACGATTTCCTCCGTGCCCTCGTCGCCGCGGAAGTCGCCCGCGCTGAACAGATGGATGCCCGTGACCTTGAGCTTGGCCGAGGTCTGCGAGCCCGGATAGCGGCCGATGCCCATCTCCGCCAGGTGGTTGGCCAGCACCTTGCCCTGCTCGAACAGCGGCGCCACCAGCCCGTAGGCCACGCCCCGGTGCGCTGCGCACTCGCCCACGGCGTAGATGCGCGGGTCGGTCACGGTCTGCAGCGTGTCGCTAACCACGATGCCGCGCTGCACGTGCAGGTGCATCTGCTCGGCCAGCGTGGTCTCGGGCCGGATGCCCACGGCCATGACCACCAGCGAGGCCGGTGCCTCGCGCCCGTCCTGCAGGTGCACGCAGGCCACGCGGCCCTGGCCGTCGCCCGTCAGCGCCCGGGTCTGGGCTTGCATCAGAAAGCGCATGCCGCGCTCGGCCAGCGAGGCCTGCAGCATGGCGGCGGCGGTCTCGTCGAGCTGGCGGTCCAGCAGGCGCTCGCCCGCATGCACCACGGTAACGTCCATGCCGCGCTTCATGAGTCCGTTGGCGGCCTCCAGGCCCAGCAGGCCGCCGCCGATGACCACGGCATGGCGGTGGCTGGCGGCCGCCGCGATCATGGCCTGGGTGTCGGCAATGTCGCGGTAGCCCAGCACGCCTTCCAGCTCGCGCCCGGGCACGGGCAGCATGAAGGGGCGCGAGCCCGTGGCCAGGATCAGCCGGTCGTACTCGGCGCTCACCGGCTGTCCGGCCGCGTCCACGGCGTGCACCACGCGGCGCGCCCGGTCGACTGCGTGCACGCGGCAGCCCGCATGCAGGGTAATGCCGTGCTGCGCATACCAGGACCAGTCGTTGAGGATGATCTCGTCCAGCTGCTGCTCGCCCGCCAGCACGGGCGACAGCATGATGCGGTTGTAGTTGGGGTGGGGCTCGGCCCCGAATACCGTGATCTCGTACAGGTCGGGCGCGATCTTGAGCAGCTCCTCCAGCGTGCGCACGCCGGCCATGCCGTTGCCCACCATCACCAGCCTGGATTTTTTCATCGTGCCCCCGTTGCGGTTCGGAAAACAAAAAAAGCGTCCCCACGCTGCGCGGCCGATGGCTGCGCGCGGGGTGACGCCTTTGTCCCGGGCCATGGCACGTCGTTGCGCCTGGCCCTGCGGCCCTTCATGGCCACGCCCGGGATTTAGCAAGCTGCGTGCCAGGCCTGCTGCCCTGTGGCGACTGATCGCCCGGGGACGCGAGCCCGCGCGGCCGTGCCAGGCTGGTGCGCCGCATGCATCAAAGCGGTGCGCGTGCTATCGATACGGTCCTATCAGATGTCTGAATCCAATGGAGGTTTTGTTTTTATTTGTTTCAAATGGGGCGGTTCGGGGTAAAAACTTTGAACTCCGGCCAGCGGCTCGCTGGGCCGGATGGGGCACGCAGGATTTTTCTTCTTCAAGGGAGGGATGCCTATGAGAGTTAATCTGCCGGTCAGTACGCGCGAGTACTCGTTTCCCAAGGGCCAGACCCTGGTCTCCACCACGGACCTGAAGGGCCGCATCCTCTACTGCAACCCGATGTTCATCGAGGTCAGCGGCTACGAGCGCGAAGACCTGCTGGGCCAGCCCCACAACATGATCCGCCACCCCGACATGCCCGAGGAAGCCTTCCGCGACATGTGGGAGACCATCTCGGCGGGCCTGCCCTGGTCCGCCCCCGTGAAGAACCGGCGCAAGAACGGCGACTTCTACTGGGTCATGGCCAATGTCACCCCGCTGATGGAGGGCGACCGGCCCTCGGGCTACATGTCGGTGCGCACCGAGGCCACGCGCGAGCAGACGGATGCGGCCGAGCGCCTCTACGCCACCATGCGCGCCGAAAAGGACGCCGGGCGCCGGGTGCACGTGCTGCGTGCCGGCCACCTGCTGCGCAACAACCTGCGCGGCCGCCTGGCCAACGCATTGAGCCTGGGCCTGGCCGGCAAGCTGGTGCTGATCTTCTTCATGGTGGTGGCGGCGGCCTTTGGCGCGGCGCTGGCCGGTGGGCATACGCTGGACGCATGGTCTGCGCTGGCCTGGCTGGGGGTCTGCATCTTCACGGGCCTGGCCGGGGCCTGGGCCTACCGGCTGACCGTGGCGCCGCTGGCGCAGATGGTGCTGCTGGCCAACCGCCTGGCGGCCGGCGACCTGACGCAGACCATACGCATCACGCGCAAGGACGTGGTGGGCGATCTGCAGAAGGCGTTGAGCCAGCTCAACGTGAACCTGCTGTCCATCGTGCGCGATGCGCGCGAGGAAAGCGACAAGATGCAGATCTCCAGCCGGGAAATCGCGCAGGGCAACCATGACCTGTCCGCGCGCACCGAAACCCAGGCGGGCAACCTGCAGCAGACGGCGGCCTCCATGGAGGAGATCACGGGCACCGTCAAGCACACGGCCGACTCGGCCCGCCAGGCCACGGACCTGGCCGCCCAGGCCAGCGAGGTGGCCGAACGCAGCAGCGGCGCCGTCGATGGGGTGGCCGCCACCATGAAGCAGATCCAGGCCGCGTCGGGGCGCATCGGCGAGATCACGCAGCTCATCGACTCCATCGCCTTCCAGACCAATATCCTGGCGCTGAACGCTGCCGTGGAGGCCGCGCGCGCAGGCGACCAGGGCCGGGGCTTTGCGGTCGTGGCGGCCGAGGTACGCAGCCTCTCGCAGCGCACGCTGGCGGCGGCCAAGGAGATCCGCGAGCTCATCGACGACTCCGCCGCCAAGGTGCTGGACGGCAACCAGAGGACCGAGGTGGCGCAGAAGACCATGATCGAATCGCTGGATCTGGTGCGGCGCGTGAGCCTGCTGATCGGTGAGATCCACAGCGCCTCCAGCGAGCAGCTCAGCGGCATCTCGCAGGTCAATGCGGCCGTGGCGCATCTGGACAGCATCACGCAGCAGAATGCGGCCCTGGTCGAGCAGAACGCGGCATCGGCCATGGCCTTGCAGGCCCAGGCGCAGACCGTGTCGGAAACCGTGCAGGTTTTCCGGCTGGACGCCACGGGCCGCTCGCCTGCCGCAGCGGGCGATGCCGTGGCCCTGCGCCGGTCCATGAAGGCCCAGGCACAGAGCCCGGCAGGCGGCCAGGCACGTAGCCAGGTGCAGAGCCCGCCACAGATGCGGCAGGCGCGCGCGCAGCCGCAGAGGGTGCTGACCACGACCTGACCCCTGCGGGTTCCTGCGGCCGCTGGAAAACATCGTTGACACTTGGACGTGGCGCCGTCATGTGCGCTGCGCAGGCTTGCGCATACCATGTGGTTTTGTGTTGACCGGGCGACCGGATGAAGGAACGACCATGAACTCCAGCTCTTCCCTGGCCGCCGAACTGATGGCCCAACTGCAGGGCGCGCCCATGCAGCAGATGGCGGACCAGATCGGCGCCAGCCCCGCCCAGACCGAAAGCGCGGTGGGCGCGGCCCTGCCCGTGCTGCTGGCCTCGCTGGGCCGCAATGCGGCCGATCCGCAGGGCGCGGCCAATCTCTTCGGCGCGCTGCAGCGCGACCATGGCGCGGCCAGCGGCGGCGCCGGTGACGGCCTGGACCTCGGCGGCCTGCTGGGCTCGCTGCTGGGTGGCGGCGCAGGCGCGGGCGGCAATGCAGGTGGCGGGCTCGATGGCGCGGCCATCCTGGGCCACATCCTGGGCGGCAACCAGCAGCGCGCGCAGGACGGACTGGGCCAGGCCACGGGCCTGGGCAGCGGCGGCGCGGCCCAGCTGCTGCAGCTGCTGGCCCCCATCGTCATGTCCTTTCTTGCACAGCGCGTGAGCGCAGGCGGCATGGATGCCGGCGGCCTGGGCCAGGTGCTGGGCCGCGAGCATGCGCAGGCCCAGCAGCAGGGCGGCCTGGGTGGTGGTTTGCTGGGCAGCCTGCTCGATCAGGATGGCGACGGCCAGGTAGGTCTCAGCGATCTGATGAAGATTGGTGGCAGCCTGCTGGGCGGCCGCCGCTGAAATGATGCAACACCCCCTGAGCCGCTTCGCGGCTTCCCGTTGCACGGCGCCCCCTCTCTCGCTTCGCGGGAGGGGGACGACGCCGTCGGCTAGGCGCCCCCGCCGCGAGGCGGCTCTTGCTCGGCGTCCCTGGCTTAGGTAGCGCCAGTCGTATGCGCTGCAGGCGGCTCTATTGCAGGACTAACGGATAGGTTGGGATCAGGGTAACGGGCAGGGCCGGTGCGTGTGCATACACGCGCTGGCCCTGTTGCTTTTTGGGCGCAGTTCGGATGACACTAGAACCGAATTGGCGAACGACTGAAAGGCACCCATGACAGCAGTTGCAGACATTCTCAAGTCCAAGGCCAGCGGCGCGGTGTACAGCATCGCGCCTACCGATTCCGTGCTCGACGCGCTGCGGCTCATGGCCGACAAGGGCATTGGCGCCCTGCTCGTGATGGAGGGCAGCGAGATCGCAGGCATCGTCACCGAGCGCGACTACGCGCGCAAGATCGCGCTGCTGGGGCGCACTTCGGGCGCCACCCTGGTGCGCGACGTGATGACGCGCGACGTGCTCTTCGTCGGCCCCACCCAGACCACGCAGGAATGCATGGCGGTGATGACCGAGAACCGGCTGCGCCACCTGCCCGTGGTGGACGAGGGCGGCAAGCTGCTGGGCCTGATCTCCATCGGAGACCTGGTCAAGGACATCATCTCCGAGCAGAAGTTCATCATCGAGCAGCTGGAGCACTACATCTCGGGCCGGCACTGAGCCGGGGCCCGGCCAGCCCGCAATGTGCAGGGCCTGGAAGGCGGCAGGACCGGCGAAGGTTCAGGCCGCCTTTTCCACATGCCCCTGGCGCGTGTAGAGGAAATCGATCACCGCCTTGCGGCACTCGCGGTAGCGGTCGTCCTCGGCCAGCGCCACGCGGTTGCGCGGCCGGGCGATGCCGACTTCCAGCACCTCGCCGATGGTGGCTGCCGGGCCGTTGGTCATCATCACGATCTTGTCGGACAGCAGCACAGCCTCGTCCACATCGTGGGTGACCATGACCACGGTGCTTTGCGTGCGCGCCACGATCTCCAGCAGCTCGTCCTGCAGCTTGGCGCGCGTGAGCGCATCGAGCGCGCCGAAGGGCTCGTCCATCAGCAGCACCTGCGGCTCCATCGACAGCGCGCGCGCAATGCCCACGCGCTGCTTCATGCCGCCCGAGATTTCACCGGGCCGCTTGTGCGCGGCATGGGCCAGGCCCACCAGCTCCAGCGCGGCCAGGGTGCGTGCCTTGAGCTGGGCGCGGCTTTCCGTGCGGCCATAGACGCGCTCCACGGCCAGGTGGATGTTGCCCTCGCAGGTCAGCCAGGGCAGCAGCGAGTGGTTCTGGAAGACCACGGCGCGCTCGGGCCCGGGGCCCTTGATCTCCTTGTTGGCGCACAGCAGCACGCCCGTGGTGGGCGTGGTCAGGCCCGCGATCAGGTTCAGCAGGGTGGACTTGCCGCAGCCCGAGTGGCCGATCAGTGAGACGAATTCGCCCCGCGCAATGGTCAGGTCGATATTGCGCAGCGCCGGAAACAGGCCCTTGGCGGTCTTGAAGCTCTGCTCCACGCCCTGGACCTCGATGAACTTGGACGATGCATTCATGCCTTCACCTCTTCGAACGTAAATGCCGTTGCCAGCTTGACCAGGGCCATCTCCAGCAGCAGGCCCACGATGCCGATCACGAAGATCGCGATGATGATGTTCTTGACGTTGAGGTTGTTCCACTCGTCCCAGACCCAGAAGCCGATGCCCACGCCGCCGGTGAGCATCTCGGCCGCGACGATGACCAGCCAGGCCGTGCCCACGGCCAGGCGCACGCCGGTCAGCATGTAGGGCAGCACGGCGGGGAACAGGATGGTGGTGGCGATCTTCCATTCGCTGAGGTTGAGCACGCGCGCCACGTTCATGTAGTCCTGGGGCACGCGCTGCACGCCCACGGCGGTGTTGATGAGCATGGGCCAGATGGAGCAGATGAAGATGGTCCAGATGGCCGCCGGGTTGGCGCCCTTGAAGACCAGCAGGCCGATGGGCAGCCAGGCCAGCGGCGACACCGGGCGCAGCAGGCTGATCAGTGGGTTGAACATGCGCGACAGGAAATTGAAGCGCCCGATCACGAAGCCGGCCGGAATGCCGACCAGCGCCGCCAGGCCAAAGCCCACGGCCACGCGCTGCAGCGAAGCGAGCACATTCCAGCCCACGCCCTGGTCATTGGGGCCGTTGCGGTAGAACGGGTCGCTGAAAATCTCCACCGCCTGGTGCCAGGTCGCCAGTGGCCCCGGAATGCTCTGGCCCGAGCCTGCAGCCACCAGGGACCACACGCCCACCAGCAAACCGAGGCCGCACAGCGGCGGCAGCACGGCCAGCCAGAAGGCACGCGAGAGCGCTGCCCAGTCGCGCGGGGCGGCGGGTGCCCGGGCCTGGGGGGCCGGCGCGGCTGGAGCGGCGGGCCCTGAGACCTGCGCGGAGATCGGTGTGGAAGCGGCTGCCGGCGCGGAAGCGGATTCGGCCGGGAAGTGGAAGACGGCGCTGACCATGGTGTGTTCCTCTGTGGGGTGGGGCTTCAAAGGGGATCTCTCAGGCCTTGATGGCAAAGCTGTCTGCGTACTTGCGCGGATCCTTGCCGTCCCAGACCGTGCCATCCATGAGCTTGCTGCTGCGCATCTCCGCCTTTGGCAGCGGGGCCTTGGCGGCGGTGGCGGCCTGCTGGTAGATGTCCAGGCGGTTGATGGAGCGGGCCACGCCCAGGTAGTCGGGGTGGTCCTTGAGCAGGCCCCAGCGCTTGTGCTGGGTCAGGAACCACATGCCGTCGGACAGGTAGGGGTAGCCCACGCTGCCGTCGCCGTAGAACTTCATGTGGTTGGGGTCGTCCCAGGTCTTGCCCATGCCGTCCTGGTAGCGGCCCAGGATGCGCTGGTTGATGGCATCCACGCCCGTGTTCACATAGGCCTTGCCGGCGATGGTCTCGGCCATGCGGGTCTTGTTGGCCAGGCTCTCGTCGATCCAGCGGCTGGCCTCGATGATGGCCGCCGTCACGGCACGTGCCGTGTTGGGGTTCTGGCGTGCGAACTCGGCCGTGGTGCCCAGCACCTTTTCGGGGTGGTCCTGCCAGATGGACTGGGTGGTGGCGGCCGTGACGCCGATGCCGTCCATGATGGCGCGGTGGTTCCAGGGCTCGCCCACGCAAAAGCCGTCCATGTTGCCCACGCGCATATTGGCCACCATCTGCGGCGGCGGCACGGTGATGACCTTGGCATCCTTGAGCGGGTGGATGCCGTTGGCCGCCAGCCAGTAGTACAGCCACATGGCATGCGTGCCCGTGGGAAAGGTCTGGGCAAAGGTGTATTCGCGCTTTTCGCTGGCCATCAGCTTGGCCAGGCCCGCGCCATTGACGGCACCCTTGTCGGCCAGCTTCTTCGACAGCGATATGGCCTGGCCGTTGTGGTTGAGCGTCATCAGCACGGCCATGTCCTTCCTGGCGCCGCCCACGCCCAGGTGCACGCCGTAGACCAGGCCGTAGAGCACGTGGGCAAAGTCCAGCTCGCCGTTGACCAGCTTGTCGCGCACGCTGGCCCAGCTCGCTTCCTTGGAGGGAATGATCTTGACGCCGTACTTCTGATCGATCCCCAGCACCGAGGCCATGACCACGCTGGCGCAGTCGGTCAGCGGGATGAAGCCGATGCGCACCTCTTTCTTCTCTGGCGCATCCGAGCCGGCCGCCCAGGCGCCATGGTGGCCCAGCTGGGTGTAGAGCGCCACACCGCCTGCCAGCGTGCCGGCCTGGCGCAGAAAGTCGCGCCGGGGCAGGGCCGGGCCGGCGGTGAGAGGGCCTGTGGTGGGCTTGGGGCTTGACGCCATGGCGGAACTCCTTCGATCGTCGGGAATGGAACACTTGCAAACGGGCCCTGCTCCAAGCAAAACGGCGTCCTCTCCAGCCGCGCTGCGCGGGGAGAGTGACGCCGTTGTCCTGGGGCCTTGAATCAAGACCGGGGTCCCGGCCGCCTTTGGCCGGGAGTTGCCAGAGTCAATGCAGAAAGCGTGCCAGGCCGTGTTCACAGGGGGGCCATGCCGTCCATCGGCCTTGCAGTCCTCGCCGGGCCACCTTCTGGTGCGTTCCATGGCACCAAGTCGGTGCTGCACTGCAGCATGGCTCGCACCGGCCCGGCGTTCAAGGCGCGGGTGGCAGGAGATCGGCCATGGAAAGCACGGCCTGCGCCACATCGGCCAGGCGGCGGTTCTGGTTCATGGCGGTCTGGCGCAGCAGCTTGTGGGCCTCGCCTTCGCTGAGCTGGCGCCGCGCCATCAGCAGGCCCTTGGCGCGTTCCAGCAGCTTGCGCTCCGTGAGCGTGGCGCGCACGGTCTCCAGCTCGGCCTGCATGGCCTGCAGGCGCTGCGACTGGTCCTGCACCAGGTCCATCACGGAACGGTCCAATTGCGGCCCCAGCCGTGCAGCCGGGGGCTGCAGCTCGCCCGGCGCCAGCGTGGCCGAGACCGGCGTGGTCGCCAAGGCCTGAGGCGCCTGCAGCAGCGTCTGCAGGGCGGTGCGGGCATCGGCAATGCGGTGCTGGCATTGCTGCTGCAGCTCGGCCGTCAGGCGGGCCTCGACGGTCTGCAGCGCGTCCATGCGCTGCGAGCAGCTGTCGAACCAGGGCTCGGCCATCTCCACGGACAAAGGCGCGCCCGCCGTGGCCGTGCAGCCCACGCGGCGCAGCCGCTCGATCACGGCCAGCGTGGCGTCGGCCGCGCTGCTTTCTTGCCACACGGCCAGGGAATGGGGCGGCGCGAACTCCGCAAAGACCTGAAAGCAGCGCTCCTGCGAGGCGATCAGGTGCAGCCAGTGCTGCTGGCGCGGCGCATCGCTCACGCCCGCGCCGAACGCAGCCACGCCCGTGGCGCGCTCCTGGCCCGCGAACTCCTTGCCCTGCATGAAGTTGAACAAGGCCACCAGCAGGCGCGAGATGCCGGGCTCGGGCGCGCTGTCCGCCGCCTCGAAGACCACGGCCAGCAGGCCGGCCACCAGATCGATATAGAGGGCCGTGGCCGCCTCCGGCGACAGCGTGCGGCTGGCGACGCGCTCGCGCAGCGCGGGCAAGGCGTCCAGGCACTGCAGCACATGGGCGATGCGGCTGAACAGCCGCGCGCCATGGCCGGGGTGGCCGGTGAGTCCCGCACCGCCGGGCTGCATGTCCACCAGCTCGAAGCCGTCGCGCGCCGCAGCGGCCATGCGGTCGCACTCGGCCATCTGCGCCAGCCTGGCGGGGCCGCCGCGCGCGCCTGCGCTGGCCAGAAACACGTTGGACAGGCCGCGCTCCTTTTGCAGCGCATGGATGAGGCGGCTGAGCAGATCCACCAGGGCGCTGGTGCGCTGCAGTTGCTCCAGCTCGCCGATTTCGCACTGCCGCGCGGCCACAAGAAAGTTGAGAGCGGTTTTCATGGGGGGCTTGGTCCTGTCTGCCTGCCTTGATGCAGTTTGCCTTGGTGCAAGGGGCCTGGATGCAATTCCCATGCCGGGGCGTCGCGCGGTGCTTGCATGGGCACGGTATCGATGATTTGATAGAATTTTTTTAATGATTTGAAATTTTCGATACACAAACTGACGTGTAAGCGTGTCGAATGTTTGCAAAGCGAATGGGGCGGTTTTTCAAGAAAAGCCCCGTTCATCCAGCGCACATGGCAACGCAGACCACGGCATTGGGCTGCGCAATGCGGCAGTGAGGCTGAATCGGCATGAGTTTGAAATATCACGAGAAGATCGGTTTTTCCCCATGCATTCGCTGTTCATGACCGATGGGGTGTCCCGGTGGATACCTGCGCGCTGGCGCGGCCCGGCATTTGCGTGCTGGCTGGCTTCGCTGCTGCCCTGCATGGTGCAGGGTCAGGTGCCTGCGGCTGCCCCGGATGGCGTCGCGTCGGCGCAATTGGCCGATGAGGGCGTCTGGTTCGCTGGATGGCATGCCCTCGGCCCGTGGGGTGCCGGTGCGTTCGTGGCCTTCCTGCTGGTGTGCTCGGTGCTCTACATCCGCATGCGCTGCAAGGCGCAGCGCCTGACGCAGTCGCTCAAGCAGAGCAATGAGAAATTGCTGCGCGCCAATGTGAAGCTCAAGCGCATCGCCTTCCGGGACCCGTTGACCGGTACGGCCAACCGGGCGCTGTTCGAGTACCGGCTGGGCCGCACGATTGCGCGCGCCGACAGCTCGGTGGAGCAGCCGGGGCCCTGCGGCCCGGTGCGCGTGGGCCTGCTGTACATCGACCTGGATGGATTCAAGCCCATCAACGATGTGGAAGGCCATGCCGCAGGCGACGCGCTGCTGTGCCAGGTGGCCGTGCGCCTGGGCCATATGACGCGCAAATCGGACACGCTGGCGCGCGTGGGTGGCGACGAGTTCGTGCTGCTGCTGGGCTGCCTGGCTTCGGTGGACGACGCCGTGGCCATGGCAGGCCGTGTGCAGAAGGCCTTGAGCCAGCCGTTCGACCTGCCAGGAAAAGCGGTCTCCATCAGCAGCTCCATCGGCGTGGCCATCTATCCCGACCATGGCAAGAAGGAAAAGCTCATGGCGGCGGCCGATGCCGCCATGTACACGGCCAAGCGTGCCGGCGGGAACACCTACGCCATCTTCAAGGAAAGCATGCGCCAGGGCGTGGCCGCGCAGTTCGACCTGCAGCAGGCCCTGCGCCGCGCCGTGGCCAGCCAGCAGCTGGTGCTGTTCTATCAGCCCAAGATCGATACCCGCACGGGCCGCATCCGCAGCGTGGAGGCGCTGGCGCGCTGGAACCACCCGCAGTTCGGCCTGATCAGTCCCCGCGTGTTCATCCCGCTGGCCGAGCGCTTCGGCCTGATCAGCGAGATCGGCGACTGGGTCATCGACGAGGCCTGCCGCCAGACCGCGCAATGGGCGCGCGAGCGGCGCTTCATGCGGGTGTCCATCAATATCTCGGGCTACCAGCTCTTTCAGACGCGGCTGGCGCAGTTCATCGCCGAGGCGATCGCAAGGCACCACATCCGGCCCGAGCAACTGGTCTTCGAGATCACCGAGTCCGTGGCCATGGAGGACGACAAGACCACCATGGCCGTGATTGCCGAACTCACGGGCATGGGCGTGCAGATTTCCATCGACGACTTCGGCACCGGCTACTCCAGCCTGGCCCTGCTGCGCCAGCTGTGCGCCGACGAGGTGAAGATCGACCGCAGCTTTGTGCGCGACGTGGCCCTCAAGAGCGATGCGCGGGCGGTGGTCGATGCCATCGTGCGCCTGGCCCATGCGCTGGAGCTGCGCGTGGTGGCCGAAGGCGTGACCAACCAGCAGCAGCGCGAAGTGCTGCAGGCCCTGGGCTGCGACGAGCTGCAGGGCTTTTACTTTGCCCGCCCCATGGATGCCCAGGCACTGATCGCCAGCGAAATCTGGACCTCCGACGGCTTCGAGCCCGTGCGGTTCTCGCGCTCTTCCTACATAGACAACCTGTAGCGGAGCGCCGGCCGTGCAACTGCCCGCCTGCCAGGGGCCATTGATGCCGGTGGCCGTGCGCCGCGCCCGCAGGTTCTACACTTCAGCCCCATGAGTTTGCTGATTCTGGGGATCGAATCCTCCTGCGATGAAACCGGCGTGGCCCTGGTCGAGGCCCCCGATGGCACGGGCGTGCCCACGCTGCTGTCCCATGCGCTGCACAGCCAGATCGACATGCACCGCGCCTACGGCGGCGTGGTGCCCGAGCTGGCCAGCCGCGACCACATCCGCCGCGTGCTGCCGCTGACCGAAAACGTGCTGGGCGAGTCCGGCCGCTCGCTGGACCAGGTCGATGTGATCGCCTTCACGCGCGGCCCCGGCCTGGCCGGCGCGCTGCTGGTGGGTGCGGGCGTGGCCTGCGCCATGGCTGCGGCATTGAACAAGCCCGTGCTGGGCGTGCACCACCTGGAAGGCCATCTGCTGTCGCCCTTCCTGAGTGCCGATCCCCCCGAATTCCCCTTCGTGGCCCTGCTGGTCTCGGGCGGCCACACGCAGCTGATGCGCGTGGACGGCGTGGGCAGCTACGCCATCCTGGGCGAGACCATCGATGACGCGGCCGGCGAGGCCTTCGACAAATCGGCCAAGCTCATGGGCCTGCCCTATCCGGGCGGTCCCGTGCTCTCGCGCCTGGCCGAAGGCGGCGATGCCCAGGCCTTCAAGCTGCCCCGGCCGCTGCTGCATTCGGGCGACCTGGACTTCTCCTTCGCCGGCCTGAAGACGGCCGTGCTGACCCAGGCGAAGAAGCTGGGCGAAGACCTGGAGGCGCGCAAGGCCGACCTGGCCGCCAGCACGCAGGCCGCCATCGTCGAGGTGCTGGTCAAGAAGACCCTGGCCGCGCTGCAGCAGACCGGCATGAAGCGCGTGGTCGTGGCCGGCGGCGTGGGTGCCAACCGGCTGCTGCGCTCCCAGCTGGATGCGGCCTGCGCCAAGCGCAAGCTGCGCGTGCACTACCCCGAGCTGCACCTGTGCACCGACAACGGCGCCATGATCGCCATGGCCGCCGCCATGCGCCTGCAGGCGGGCCGGGAAGTGGCCAACAGGCACTACGCCTTCGACGTCAAGCCGCGCTGGCCGCTCGATTCGCTGGCCTGATTCTTCGGCCGCCTCTGCCTTCCCCATCGCCGCGCTGTGCGGCGGGCCACCTCGATGCGCAGCCTGTGCAGCACAAAAAAAGCCCGGCATGTGCCGGGCTTTGAAAACGGGCTGTCACCTTGCTAAGAGGAGGGAAGAAAGGATTGGTTGACAGCCCGGGTGCACAAACTCGATGACCGGATTTACTGGATGCTCAGCGTGGTGGCCTTGCTCTGCGGTTCCAGGCGGGCCAGGGACAGCGTGAGCACGCCGTTTTCCAGCTTTGCGCTGCTGGCGGCAGTGTCGATCTCATGGTCCAGCTCCCAGGCGCGCTGCACCTGGCGGGGCGCACCCTCGACGCTGGACAGACGGACCACGGCGCCCTCGATGCTCAGCTGCAGCTGCTCGCGGGACAGGCCGGGCACATCCAGCTGCAGCGTCGTGGCCTTTTCATCGCGCTGCACCTGCACCGACGAGGGGGAGGGGGCGGCGTTGCCCAGGGTGCCTTGCAGGAAGCGCTGCAGGGCCAGATCGGCGGCTTGGGGGTTGAAGGCGTTGCGGCGGAGAACAGGCGAGAAGATCATGGTGAAGTGGCTCCTATAAACTGCGCGGCTTCATCGAAGTTGTCGCCGCATGGAGCGTAGTTGAGCGGCGTTGAACGCATTTCAAGAGGGAAAAAGCCATGAATAAATTGCGCCGCAAGGTCTTGAAAAGCGGTGCCATGGCGCTATTTGCGGCGCCCGCGCTGGCGGCCCAGGCCGCAAACGAACGCGGACAGCCCGTGCCCCCGCCGCGCGGCGAGCCCATACGGCTGGCGCTGATCGAAAGCCTGTCCGGCCCCTTTGCCAATACGGGCGAGGCCGTGTTCCGCAACCTGCTGTGGGCCACCGAGCGCGTGAATGCGCGCGGCGGTGTGCCACTGCCGGCCGCGCAGGGCGGCGCCCGGCCCCTGGCCATCGAACGCCATGACAGCAAGGGCCAGAACGAGGAGGCGCTGTCCGCGCTGCGCGCAGCCATCGACGGCGGTGCGCGCGTGGTCATGCAGGGCAATTCTTCGGCCGTGGCCGCCGTGCTGGTCGATGCCATTGCCAAGCACAACGAGCGCGATCCGGCCCGGCGCGTGCTGTACCTGAACTACTCGGCCGTCGATCCTGCGCTCACCAACGAGCGCTGCAACTTCTGGCACTTTCGCTTCGACGCCCATGCCGACATGCGCATGGCCGCGCTGATGCAAGTGCTGCGCGAGGACGCGGCCGTGCGCAGCGCCTACCTGATCGGGCAGGACTACAGCTTTGGCCAGGCCGTGCTGCGCGAGGCACGGCACCAGCTGGCCGCGCAGCGGCCCGATGTGGCCATCGTGGGCGACGAGCTGCACCCCGTGGGCCGCGTCAAGGACTTTGCGCCCTATGCCGCCAAGATCAAGGCCAGCGGCGCCCAGGCCGTGATCACGGGCAACTGGGGCAACGATCTGATGCTGCTGGTCAAGGCCGCGCGGGAGGCGGGTTTTGACGGCCGCTTCTACACCTTCTACGGCAATGCGCTGGGTGCACCCGCCGCTTTAGGCGAGGCAGGCGTGGGCAAGGTGCTGGCCGTGGCCGACTGGCTGCCCAACGTGCCGGGCCCCGACAGCCAGGCCTTCTACAAGGCATTCCGCGAGCGCTTTCCCAGGCCTGCCGATGACTATGTGCACATGCGCATGCAGCTGATGATCGAGGCCCTGGCCCAGTCCATGGCGCGTGCGGGCAGCACCGACACGGTGGCCGTGGCGCAGGCGCTGGAAGGCGCCGAGGTGGCGCTGGCCGGGCGCAAGGGCCGCATGCGCGCGGCCGACCACCAGTTCCAGCAGGCGCTGGTGGTCGGCGTCATGGACAGGCAGGGCGCGCCCGGCGTGCCCTTCGATGTGGAGGGCTCGGGCTACGGCTTCCGTGTGGTGCGAGAGATCGAGGCGGCGCATGCCGAGCAGCCTGCGATGTGCCGCATGCGCCGGCCCTGACCGCCTCGACGGTTTGGATGGCCCGGATCAGCGGCCCATGGCCGCAGCGACTTCCTGGCCCAGTTCGATCACGGACAGCGCGTAGTAGCTGGACCAGTTGTAGCGCGTGATGGCATAGAAGTTCTCCGTGCCCGCGATGTACAGCGGCTGGCCCTGCGCGCCGTTTTCCAGCTTGACCAGGGCCAGCGGCCCTTGATGCGCCGCGCCGCTGCCCGGCAGCTGTACGCCGCGCGCAGCCATCTCGTCGGCCGTGAACTGGGGCAGGATGTCGGGCGCCAGCAGGGCGGCCAGGTCGGCGCCCTGGGCCTGCATGATCACAGGGTAGTGGGTGGGCATGCCGCTTTTCCAGCCATGCGCGACAAAGTAGTTGGCCACCGAGCCGATGGCGTCGGCCGCGCTGCCGAACAGGTCGATGCGGTCGTCGCCGTCGAAGTCCACCGCCCACTTCACCCAGCTGCTGGGCATGAACTGGCCCATGCCCATGGCGCCCGCGTAGCTGCCGCGCAGCGAGAACGGGTCCGTTGCGGCGCGGTGCGTGAAGCGCAGGAACTGCTCCAGCTCGCCGCGGAAGTACTCGGTGCGTGCCTGCGCGCGGGGGTGGGCTGCGGGGAAGTCGAAGCTCAGCGTGGTCAGGGCGTCGATCACGCGGAAATTGCCCATCTGCTGGCCGTAGATGGTCTCCACGCCGATGATGCCGACGATGATTTCGGCCGGCACGCCGTACTGCTTTTCGGCACGCGCCAGCGCGGCGGCATTGGCCTGCCAAAAGCGGGTTCCGGCGCGTATGCGCACGGGCTCGACAAAGCGGCTGCGGTAGACGCCCCAGTTCTTGGCCGTGCCCTGGGCAGCGGGCGTCATCAGGCGGGGCACCTGGGGCAGAAAGCGCGCCTGGGCGATGGTGTCGCGCACCCAGTCCACCGGCAGGTCGTGGCGCATCGCAATGTCGGCGGCCATTTGCATGGCATCAGGCCGTTCGCCGTAGGGCGTGCTGCCCTGCACGGTCCTGGCCACGGCGGCGCCGCCTGCCGCCGTGGCGGCGGCAGCAGCGGCCGTGCGCTTTTTCGTGGAAGGTTTGGCCGTGGACTTGGCGGCAGTCTTGGCTGCGCCGGTCTGGGCGGGCGCCGGCTTGCTGGCCAGCGCGCCGCAGGGCAGGGCGGCGGCCGCAAGCAGCAGCAGGGCGGAGGGGATCAGTCGTTGCTTGGTCATGGTGTGCTTGTCGTGGGGCCGGCAGCGGCGGCTTGTGGCCGTGGCTGCGGATTGCGTGGCCAGTCCAGCACCCGCCATTGGCGTCGCAGGGCGGGCAGGCCGGGGGTATCGGGTGCGGATTGGGGGGCGCGTGCGTAGCGCTGGCGCTCCATGCCCAGGAGCCAGTCGTGAAGGGCCTGGGCCGCTTTGGCATCGTCCTGGCCCCAGCGGTCCATGACCTGGGCTGCCAGCGCACGCGGGGGCAGGCTGGCGTCGGCGTCCAGGCCGATGCGCCGCAGCCGGGCGCGGGTCCTGTCCATCAGGCGCAGCCATTCATCGCGGCTGTTGCGCTGGGCGCGGGCCATCCAGGCCAGCCAGGCCAGTGCGGCCACGCCGGCCAGTGCGCCCAGCAGGCGCAGCATGTCCACCCACGATGGTGACTGCACGCCCAGGTTCTTGAGCAGGTCCAGCTGGCGGCTTTGCGTGTAGTTCAGCACCCACTGGTTCCAGCCGTTGTTGACGGCCTCCCACACGGCGCGCATCTGCTGCAGCATGCCCACGCCCACGAAGTTGCCCACGGCGCCTGCAATGGCACCCTGGGGGGCGCGCAGGCGCTGGAACTCGCCCACGCGCGACGGGGCCACGGCGCCGGTGGGGTCGATGCGCACCCAGCCCTCGTCCTCCAGCCAGACCTCGGTCCAGGCGTGGGCGTCGGCGTTGCGCACGGTCCAGTAGCCATCGACAGGGTTGCGCTCGCCGCCCTGGTAGCCGGTGACGATGCGGGCAGGCACGCCCATGCCGCGCATCAGCACGGCGAAGGCCGAGGCGATGTGCTCGCAGAAGCCCTCTTTGCTGTCGAACCAGAAGTCATCGGCCGTGTGCACGCTGTCCACCACGCCGGGGTCCAGCGTGTAGGTGTAGCCGCCCGTGCGCAGGCGCGCCAGCGCGGCCTGTACCCAGGCGCGGGGCGGGGCGTCGGCCAGTTGCGGGTCGGCGCGCATCTGCCGGGCCAGCTCCAGCGTGCGCGGGTTGCTGCCCTGCGGCAGCTGGGTGTACCGGCGCAGGGCGCGGGTGGGCTGCAGCGGCCCGTAGCTGAACTGCACATGGCTTTGGGCGCTGATGCGCACCACGTCGGTGATGGGGCGCCAGGTCAGCCATTGCAGCTGGGGCGTCATGCGGGCGCTGCCCATGCCGGGGGGCAGCTCGGGAGCCCTGGCCGCGGCGTCCAGCAGGGGCAGCCAGGGGCGGCGGCTGGGCTCGATGGTCATCTGGTAGCTCACGCCCTTGCCGGAGACGCGCAACTGCGCGTCCTCCAGAACGGCCTCCGTGTCCATCTGCCATTCCTGTCCGTCAAAGCGCGACAGAACGGGCCCCCGGAAATACAGGGTGTTGGCAGGCGGAGGAGCACCATCGGGCGTATCGAAACGCAGGCGCAGGGCCACGTTTTCATCCAGCACCAGCGAGGCCATGGAGCCCACGCGCATGTTTTCCGACAGGCCGCTGCGGCCGGCCAGGTCGTTGCCAGGCACACCCCACAGCGGCGCCATGCGCGGGAAGAACAGGAACAGCGCCACCATGACCGGCGTACCCCACAGCGCCAGCAGGGCTGCCGTGCGCAGCGCCTGTGTCAGCGGGGGCGGCCGGCAGTCATGTGGGCATTGACCAGGGCCGTGAGCAGGCCCAGCAGGCCCAGCACCATGGCCAGGGCCAGCAGCAGGGACTGCGAGTAGAAGAAGTTGGCCAGCAGCGCGAAGAAGCCCAGGAAGAACACCACCATGGCATCGCGCCGGGCGCGCAGCTCCAGCGTCTTGAGCGCCAGCAGCAGCACGATCAGGGTCACGCCCGCATCGCGCCCGATAAAGGTGCCGTGCGAGACCCAGGTGGCGCCCACGGCCAGCAGCAGCAATCCACCCAGCACCCAGCGGCCGGGCAGGGGCTGGCCGCGCCAGGCCAGCAGGCCGCGCCACAGCAGCAGGCCGGCCACGAAGACCATGGTCCACCAGGGCGTGTGGGCGGCCTGGGGCATCAGCACCCAGGCGACCACGGCCAGCAGGAACAGGGTGTCGCGCGCATCGCGCGGCAGGGCGGCCAGGCGCTGGCGCCAGGTGGCCGCGGGCTGCGCAATGGCTTGGAAGGAGGAGGGCATGGACGTGCAATTCATGGGCAGGCCGCCAGGGCTTCCAGGCAGAGCGTGGCGTGGGCCGCGCCCTGGTCGGGGGCGATCTCGCGGCCGTCGGGCAGGCGCAGGCCCCAGGTCAGGTCCTGCTGGCGTGCGACCAGCACCCAGGCGGTCAGGCGGCTGAGGCGGGCCTCGGGGTCGGCCAGGCCGGTGGCCTTGGCGTCCAGCCACAGGCGGTGCTGCTGGGACAGCGGGCGGTCGCGGCTCACCAGCTGGTCACTGCCCGTGGCAAAGGCCTGGGCGGCCTTTTTCCAGACCACCAGCTTGAGCGCATCACCGCGCCGGTAGGCACGCACGCCATCGAACTCGTCGCCGTGGCGCGTGGAGGCCGCGCTGCGGCCGCCGGCATCGGCACTGGCCGCAGGCAGGGGCGGGGGATTGTGTTCGGGCGCCGGGTAGATCCAGGCCTGGGTCTGCGCGCGCCACAGCGCCCAGACGCGGAAGGTGCCCAGCGGGTAGCGTGTGGCCGCCGTGATCGTGGGCAGCGATTGCAGGCCCCGGCGCAGTGGCGTGAAAGCCAGTTGCGCCGTGGTGCTGCCCTGTGCCGGGACATCGATCCAGGTCCAGTCGGTGGCCGCCGTATCGGCTTGCACGGCAAGGCCTATGCCCCAACGCGTGCTGCGGCGCGTGTTGTGCAGCACCACGTCGAAGCGGCAGGGCTGGCCGGCAAAGTTGCCGACCGGCGGCAGCAGGTGCAACGCCAGGCCGCGCAGATTGCCGTGGCCGACCACCATGCCCGCTGCCGCGCTGCCGGCCAGCAGGAACGTCAGCAGATAGCCCAGGTTGAGCTGGTAGTTGATGGCAGCCACCAGCAGCACGCACAACGTCAGCGCCAGGGCCCAGCCTGCACGCGACGGCATGATGTAGACATTGCGCTGGGTCAGCTTCAGGCTGTCCGTGCGGGGCAGGCGGGCATGCCACCACTGGCGCACGCGCCGCGCGGGAGACCAGCGCTGGCGCAGCGATGCCCCCGGCTGGGGGGCGCCGGGCGAAGACGCGGGGGCGGCCGGCATCAGCGCAGCGCCACGGCGTCCAGCATGGCGCGCACCTGCTCCACGGCGCCCCGGCCTGACGAGCCTATGGGTACCAGGCGGTGGGCCGCCGTCTGCGGCAGGATGGCCTGCACATCGTCGGGCGCCACGTAGTCGCGCCCTTCCATCAGGGCCACGGCCCGGGCCGCGCGCAGCAGCGCAATGCCCGCGCGAGGCGACAGGCCCTGCACGAACCACTGGCCCGAGCGCGTGGCTTCCAGCAGGTCCTGCACATAGTCGAGCAGGGCATCGCTGGCATGCACCTGGAGCACGGCTGCCTGCAGATCCTGCAGCTCCTGCGTGGTCAGCAGCGGTGCCAGCGCGTCGGCCTGGGCGCGCCGGCCATTGCCGGACAGCAGGGATCGCTCGGCCGCGCGGTCGGGATAGCCCAGGCTGATGCGCATCAGGAAGCGGTCCAGCTGGCTTTCGGGCAGCGGGAAGGTGCCCAGCTGTTCCTGCGGGTTCTGGGTGGCGATCACGAAGAAGGGCTCGGGCAGGCGGTGCGTGCGGCCCTCGGCCGAGACCTGTCGCTCCTCCATGGCTTCGAGCAGGGCGCTTTGCGTCTTGGGGCTGGCGCGGTTGATCTCGTCGGCCAGCAGCACCTGGGCGAAAACGGGGCCCGGGTGGAAGACAAAGGTCTCGCTGGCGCGCTCGTAGATGGACACGCCGGTGAGGTCGCTGGGCATGAGGTCGGCCGTGAACTGCACGCGCGAGAACTGCAGCCCGAAGCTGTGTGCCAGCGCATGCGCCAGCGTGGTCTTGCCCACGCCGGGAACGTCTTCCAGCAGCAGGTGTCCCCCGGCCAGCAGGCAGGCCACACTGTCGCGGACCTGAGCCGGTTTCCCTACAACCACCGTGTTAAGCTGATCCAGAAGCGCCTTGATCTTGTGTGTTGCTTGCATGGCGCGACGTTATCCTAAAAAAAACATCGCGGAGACATCACTGTGGGCAAGACGGGTTATTTCACCCATAGGGAGTGCTGGCGGCATGAGATGGGGCCGGGGCACCCGGAATGCCCGGCCCGGCTCGACGCCATCGAGGACCGGCTGCTGGTGACCGGCGTGGCCGATGCGCTGGAGCGGCACGAGGCCCCCCAGGCCTCGCTGGCCGACATCGAACTGGCCCATGACCGCATGCATGTGGCCGCGCTGCAGGGCCTGACACAGCGCCTGGTCGAGGAGCAGCAGGCCGGCGGCCCCGAGTACTCCCAGATCGACACCGACACCTCCATCAACAGCCACACCTTCTCGGCCGCCCTGCATGCGGCCGGCGCCGCGCTGGCGGCCACCGATGCGGTGATGGCCGGCGAGCTGGAGAACGCCTTTTGCGCCGTGCGCCCTCCGGGCCACCATGCCACGCGCCACCAGGCCATGGGCTTTTGCTTCTTCAACAACGTGGCCGTGGGCGTGAAGTACGCGCTCAGCCGCCACCACCTCAAGCGCGTGGCCGTGATCGATTTCGACGTGCACCACGGCAACGGCACGGAGGACATCCTCTCCGGCGACGACCGCGTGCTCATGTGCGGCATCTTCCAGCACCCGTTCTACCCCTTCAGCGGCGACCAGCATCCGGCCTCCAACATGGTCAACGTGCCGGTGGCCGCCTATACCAAGGGCATGGACATCCGCGAAATCGTCGAGATGATGTGGATCCCGCGCCTGGAGGCCTTCAAGCCCGAGCTGATCTTCATCAGCGCCGGCTTCGACGCCCACCGCGAGGACGACATGGGCCAGCTGGGCATGACCGAGCAGGACTTCACCTGGATCACCTCGCGCATCAAGGACATCGCGCGGCGCTTTTCCAAGGGGCGCATCGTCTCCTGCCTGGAAGGCGGCTATGTGATGGGGCCGCTTGCGCGCAGCGTGGAAGCGCACGTGCGCGTGCTGGCCGACCTCTGAACCGGATCTGGAGCACCATGAACGCGAGCCCCCATCCTTCTGAAGCCAGCCCCCTGCTCGACGTGCAGCGCGACGCGCGCGGCGTCGTGCGCCTCACGCTTAACGACCCGCAGCGCTTCAATGCCCTGGGAGAGCAGATGCTCACGCAGCTGCAGCAGGCGCTGGATGACGTGGCGCGCGACGAGTCTGTGCGCGTGGTCGTGCTGTCTGCGGCCGGAAAGGCCTTTTGCGCGGGGCACAACCTCAAGGACATGGCCGCCCATCCGCAGCTGGACTACTACCAGAAGCTGTTTGCCCAGTGCAGCCGCATGATGCTGTCCATCCACCGGCTGCCCGTTCCCGTGATCGCGCGCGTGCACGGCATTGCCACGGCGGCAGGCTGCCAGCTCGTGGCCCAGTGCGATCTGGCCGTTGCTGCGCAGGCGGCACGCTTTGCCACCAGCGGCATCCACTATGGCCTGTTCTGCGCCACCCCCAGCGTGCCGCTGGTGCGCAACGTGCCGGCCAAGCAGGCCATGGAGATGCTGCTCACGGGTGACTTCATCGACGCGCAGCAGGCGCTGGAGCAGGGCCTGGTCAACCGCGTGGTGACCGAGGAGGCGCTGGACGATGCCGTCGAGCACTTCGTGCAGTCCATCGTCAGCAAGCCCCGTGTGGCCGTGGCCATGGGCAAGGCCCTGGTCCACCGGCAGCGCGAGATGGGCATCGAGGCGGCCTACCAGCTGGCCGGCCAGACCATGGCCGCCAACATGATGGATGCCGACGCCCAGGAGGGCGCCCAGGCCTTCGCCGCCAAGCGCGAACCGGCCTGGAAGACGGGCCGCTGACCGACCTGCATGTAGGTCCCGGTCCGGTCGGCCTGTCCTGGATCTGCGCGATGATGGCGGCCTGCGCCCTTGCGGCGGAACGGCCCTGACCCATGGACATCTTCGACAAGCTCATCAACGACTTCCAAAGCTCCAGCGCCTGGCTGGAGTTCTCCGTGCTCATCGCCTGCCTGCTGCTGGCCTACGGCGCCATGCGCGGCCTGCATGCGCGCTACGGCCATCTCAACGATGGAAAGCCCTCCGTATGGATAGGCCGCCATGCGCTCGATGGCGCCCTGTTCCCGCTGCTGGCGCTGGTGCTGGTCTTCACCAGCCAGGAGATCCTGGCGCGGTTTTCCACGGTGTTCTGGTTGCGCGTGGCCGTGTCGCTGCTGGTGTCCCTGTCGGTGATCCGCTTCGTGGCGCGGGTGCTCAGCCGGACCTTCCCCAATTCCACCGTGGTGCGCCTGATCGAGCGCATTTTTTCCTGGCTGGCCTGGGGCGCGGCAGTGCTGCACAGCATCGGCCTGCTGCCGCAGGTCATGGAGGAGCTGGAGGCCCTGCAGTTCAACATCGGCAAGACGCCGGTCAGCCTGCTCAACCTGATCGAGGGCACGCTGTCGGCGGGCCTGATGATGGTGGCCGTGCTGTGGGTGGCAACGCTGTTCGAGCAGAAGGTCATCAACCAGTGGGTCAGCGACCTGTCCATGCGCAAGGTGGCCATGAACATCACGCGCAGCGTGCTGATCCTGGTGGGCCTGCTGGTGTCGCTGTCCATGGTGGGCGTGGACCTGACGGCGCTGTCCGTCATGGGCGGCGCCATCGGCGTGGGCCTGGGTTTCGGCATGCAGAAGATCGCCTCCAACTACGTCAGCGGCTTTCTGGTGCTGATCGAGCGCGCGCTGCGCATCGGCGACAACGTGCGCGTGGATGGCTTCGAGGGCCGCATCACCGACATCCGCACGCGCTACACCATCATCCGCGCGCTCAACGGCCGCGAATCCATCGTGCCCAACGAGACGCTGATCACCCAGCGTGTGGAGAACCTCACCGGATTCGACGTCAAGTTCGGCCTGTCCACCAACATCGTCGTGGGCATGGACAGCGATGTGGAGCAGGTGCGCGGCATCCTACTCGAAGCAGCAGCCGCGCAGCCGCGCGTGCTCAAGACGCCGGCGCCTTCGGTGGCTCTGGTCGACTTCGTCGAGCAGGGTCTGCAGTTCAGTCTCAGCTACTACATCAACGACCCGCAAAATGGCCAGGGCAATGTGCGCTCCGAGGTGAACCTCGCCGTGCTGCGCGGCCTGCGTGCGGCGGGCGTGAGCCTGCCAGTTCCCAAGCAGGTGGTACAGATCACCGAACGCGGGGGCGTGGTGGCTCAGGCAGCAGAGAAAAGCAGCTAGGATTATTCCTAGGTGCATACCCTGAGTTCAGGCTGTTCCCCCGCAGGAAATCTCAATGGTCGTGCTTAAAATGGCACGATCGTTCTTTTTTGTGAGCGCGCATGCGGCCCTCGGCCGTCAGGGAAACCTGCCGCAGCTGCTGCAGCGCCGCATACAATGATTTCGGTTTACGTAAACGTCAATCTATCAATCAATCAGGAGCCGCTGCAATGAAGGTTTTGGTCCCGGTCAAGCGCGTGGTGGACTACAACGTGAAGGTCCGCGTGAAGTCGGACGGCACGGGCGTGGACATCGCCAACGTCAAGATGAGCATGAACCCCTTTGACGAAATCGCCGTCGAAGAAGCCGTTCGCCTCAAGGAAAAGGGCGTGGCCACCGAAGTCATCGCCGTCTCCTGCGGCGTGGCCCAGTGCCAGGAAACCCTGCGCACGGCCATGGCCATCGGTGCCGACCGCGGCATCCTGGTGGAGACCACCGAGGAGCTGCAGCCCCTGGCCGTCGCCAAGCTGCTCAAGGCGCTGGTGGACAAGGAGCAGCCTGGCCTGATCATCCTGGGCAAGCAGGCCATCGACGACGACGCCAACCAGACCGGCCAGATGCTGGCGGCCCTGGCCGACCTGCCCCAGGCCACCTTCGCCTCCAAAGTTGAAGTCGCTGGCGACAAGGTGAATGTCACGCGTGAAGTGGACGGCGGCCTGGAAACCCTGGCCCTGAGCCTGCCCGCCGTCATCACCACCGACCTGCGCCTGAACGAGCCGCGCTACGTCACGCTGCCCAACATCATGAAGGCCAAGAAAAAGCAGCTGGACACGGTCAAGCCTGAAGAGCTGGGCGTGGATGTGGCCCCGCGCCTGAAGACGCTCAAGGTGGCCGAGCCCGCCAAGCGCGGCGCTGGCGTGAAGGTGCCCGATGTGGCGACCCTGGTCAGCAAGCTCAAGAACGAAGCCAAGGTCATCTAAAGGAATTCGCAGACATGACATCCCTCGTTATTGCAGAACACGACAACGCTTCCATCAAGAGCGCCACGCTCAACACCGTCACTGCGGCCCTGGCCTGCGGCGGCGACGTGCATGTGCTGGTGGCGGGCGAGAATGCCAGCGCCGCCGCGCAGGCCGCTGCCCAGATCGCTGGCGTGTCCAAGGTCATCCACGCCGACGGCGCCAGCCTGAAGGACGGCCTGGCCGAGAACATCGCAGCGCAAGTGCTGGCAATTGCTTCGAACTACAGCCACATCCTGTTCCCCGCCACCGCCAGCGGCAAGAACGCCGCGCCGCGCGTGGCCGCCAAGCTGGACGTGGCCCAGATCAGCGACATCACCAAGGTGGACAGCGCCGATACCTTCGAGCGTCCCATCTACGCCGGCAACGCCATTGCCACGGTGCAAAGCAGCGACAAGATCAAGGTCATCACCGTGCGCGGCACGGGCTTTGACGCAGCGGCCACCACGGGCGGCAGCGCCCAGGTGGAGCAGCTGGCAGCCGCTGGCGACAACGGCAAGAGCAGCTTCGTGGGCCGCGAGGTCACCAAGAACGACCGCCCGGAACTGACGGCCGCCAAGATCATCGTCTCCGGTGGCCGCGCGCTGGGCAGCAGCGAGAAGTTCCAGGAAGTCATCACCCCCCTGGCCGACAAGCTGGGTGCCGCCATCGGTGCTTCGCGCGCAGCGGTGGACGCAGGCTATGCGCCCAATGACCTGCAGGTCGGCCAGACCGGCAAGATCGTCGCGCCGCAGCTGTACATCGCCCTGGGCATCTCGGGCGCCATCCAGCATTTGGCCGGCATGAAGGACTCCAAGGTGATCGTGGCGATCAACAAGGACCCCGAGGCACCGATCTTCTCGGTGGCCGACTACGGCCTGGAGGCCGACCTGTTCCAGGCCGTGCCGGAACTGGTGCAGGCGCTGTAAGCGGCTGAAGCTGAAAAATGAGGGGCATAGGCCCCTCTTTTTCCGTCATGGATTCCGGGATGGTCCGCTGGTCACGGCGCGCACCACCGACTACAACAACGGACTTGGCCGCCAGCCGGTGCTGGCGATGGCATGAACCGAGAGGGAGATTGAAATGAAGATGATGCGCTTGCGCCTGGCCCGCACGGCCGTGGCCTTTGTCTGTGGCGCCATGGCGCTGGCCGCCGAGGCCAATGCCTGGGTGGTAGGGCAGGTGGCACCCATGTCGGGAGCCGGTGCGACGCAGGGCCGTGCCTATGCCCAGGGCATGCGCCTGTACTTCGACCAGATCAACAAGGCCGGCGGCGTGCAGGGTCAGCCCGTGCAACTGGTCACCGTGGACGATGTGGGCCACCCCGAGGAAACCGTGGACAAGACCCGCAAGCTGCTGGACGAGTCCAAGCCCGTGGTGCTGGCCGGCTACTTCGGCAACCGCAACATGGCGGCGCTGCTGGACAGCAAGCTGCTCGACCAGTCGCAGATCTCCCTGGTGGGTTACCAGAGCACGGACACGCGGGTGCTGAGCAATCCCCAGATCTTCAGCACGCGCGCCAACCTGCCCGAGGAAATGGCCAAGATCGCCTCGCACCTGGCCACCGTGGGCATCACGCGCCTGGCCCTGCTGCATGACGAACGCCCGGATGCCAAGGCCGTGGCGGAACTCGTGGACAAGGCGATTGCGCCTTCCAAGGCCAAGCTGGTGGTCAGCGCCTCGCTGAGCACGGGCAAGGGTGCCATGGACAAGGCCGTGTCCCAGTTGCAAAAGGCCCAGCCTTCGGCGCAGGCCGTGATGGTGGTGGCCTCCAGCCCCGTGACCTCGGCCTTTGTCGAGGCGTACCGCATGGCGGGTGGCACGGCCCCGATCTACGCCACGTCCGAAGCCGATATCGAGCAACTGGCCAAGCGCCTGCCCGTGGAGTTCATGAGCGGCCTGTCCATTGCCCAGGTCGTGCCCAGTCCCTACAAGGTGACCATGCGCCTGAACAAGGAGTTCAGGGACGCGGCCACCGCTGCCGGCAAGTCGCTGACCGTGCCGGTCAGCTACGCCATGATGGAAGGCTATGTGAACGCCCGCGTCATCGTGGAGGCCATGCGCCGCACCCAGCCGCTGACGCGCGACAAGCTGGCCGCTTCGCTGCGCGGCCTGGACGCCTTCGATCTGGGCGGCTACTGGGTTACCTATCGTCCGGGCTCGCAGGCGGGCTCGAAATTCGTGGATTTGTCCATCGTCAACGCATCGGGCCGCGTCACGCAATAACGCTGCAATGCAGTAGTGCCGTGGCGGCGTGCCCGCTGTCCCAGGTCGCCGCGCGCTGCGCGCCGGCGGTCCAGGCTCTGTTCAGGAAGGTTCAACAATGACTTACTCGGCTCCCCTCAAAGACATGCTGTTCGCCATGGAGCATCTGGCGCAGATCGACCAGGTGGCGCAGTTGCCCGGTTTCGAGGAGGCTGGCCTGGAGACGGCCCAGGCCGTGCTGGAGGAATGCGCCAAGCTGTGCGAAGGCGTGGTGGCACCTCTGAACCTGCCGGGCGACGTGGCGCCTTCCAGCCTCAAGGATGGCGTGGTCACCACCACGGCGGGCTTCAAGCAGGCCTTTCGCCAGTACGCCGAAGGCGGCTGGCAGGGGCTGCAGCATCCGCAGGATTTTGGCGGCCAGGGCCTGCCCAAGACGATTGGCGCGGCCTGTGTGGAAATGCTCAACAGCGCCAACCTGAGCTTTGCGCTGTGCCCGCTGCTGACCGATGGCGCCATCGAGGCCCTGCTGACGGCCGGCAGCGATGAGCTCAAGGCCACCTATCTCGAGAAGCTGGTGACCGGCGAGTGGACCGGCACCATGAACCTGACCGAGCCCCAGGCCGGCTCCGACCTGGCCCTGGTGCGCACCAAGGCCGATCCGCAGCCCGATGGCAGCTACAAGGTCTTCGGCACCAAGATCTTCATCACCTATGGCGAGCACGACATGGCCGAGAACATCGTCCATCTGGTGCTGGCCCGCGTGGCCGGGGCGCCCGAGGGCGTCAAGGGCATCAGCCTGTTCGTGGTGCCCAAGTTCCTGGTCAACAAGGATGGCTCGCTGGGCGCGCGCAACGATGTGCACTGCGTGAGCATCGAGCACAAGATGGGGATCAAGGCCTCGCCCACGGCCGTGCTGCAGTACGGCGACAACGGCGGGGCCATCGGTTACCTGGTGGGCGAGGAGAACCGCGGCCTCGAATACATGTTCATCATGATGAACGCGGCCCGCTACGCCGTGGGCGTGCAGGGCATTGCCGTGGCCGAGCGCGCCTACCAGCACGCCGTGGCCTATGCCCGCGAGCGCGTGCAAAGCCGTCCCGTGGACGGCAGCGTCAAGGCCAGCGCCACCATCATCCACCACCCCGATGTGCGCCGCATGCTCATGACCATGCGTGCCTACACCGAGGGCTGCCGCGCCATGGCGGCCACGGCCGCCGCGGCCTACGACGCATCCCATCACCATGCCGACGCCCAGGTGCGCGAGGCCAATGCGGCCTTCTATGAATTCATGGTGCCCCTGGTCAAGGGCTACAGCACCGAGATGAGCCTGGAAGTCACCAGCCTGGGCGTGCAGGTGCACGGCGGCATGGGCTTCATCGAGGAGACGGGCGCCGCCCAGTACTACCGCGACGCCAAGATCCTGACCATCTACGAAGGCACGACCGCCATCCAGGCCAATGACCTGGTGGGCCGCAAGACGGCGCGCGATGGCGGCCAGACCGCGCTGGCCATTGCGGGCCAGATCGAGAAGACCGAGGCCGAGCTGGCCGCCAGCGGCACGCCCGAGGCACTGGCCGTGGCCCGCCAGCTGGCCGCTGCGCGCCAGGCCTTCGTGGAGGCGGTGCACTTCGTCTCGGGCCAGGCCAAGGCCGAGCCCAATGCCGTGTACGCCGGCAGCGTTCCCTACCTGATGCTGGCGGGCAACCTGGTGGCAGGCTGGCAGATGGGCCGCGCCCTGCTGGTGGCCGAGCAGCTGTTGCACAAGGGACAGGACGAGGCCTTCATGCGCGCGAAGATTGCGACGGCGCGCTTTTATGCCGAGCACATCCTCGTCAAGGCGGCGGGCCTGCGCGATGCCATCGTGCACGGCGGCGACAGCGTGATGGCACTGCCCATGGACGCCTTCTGACCCGGCGCTTGCGCACGGCACAACGCAGACAGAGACACCGAGAACCAACGGAGACAACGCATGTCCAAGCTTCCCCCGGCGCTGAAGAAACTGGCCCTGCCAGTGATCGGCTCGCCGCTGTTCATCATCAGCAACCCCAAGCTCGTGATCGCCCAGTGCCAGGCCGGCATCGTGGGCTCCATGCCCGCGCTCAACGCGCGCCCGGCCGAGCAGCTCGAAGACTGGCTGGCCGAGATCACCGAGACCCTGGCCGCCTGGGACAAGGCCCATCCGGACCGGCCCTCGGCGCCGTTCGCCATCAACCAGATCGTGCACAAGAGCAATGACCGGCTCGAGCACGACATGCAGATGTGCGCCAAGTACAAGGTGCCCATCGTCATCACCAGCCTGGGCGCGCGCGAGGACGTGAACCAGGCTGTGCACAGCTGGGGCGGCGTGGTGCTGCACGACATCATCAACAACAAGTTCGCGCACAAGGCCATCGAAAAGGGGGCCGACGGCCTGATCGCCGTGGCGGCGGGCGCGGGCGGCCATGCGGGTGTCAAGAGCCCGTTCGCGCTGATCCAGGAAATCCGTGAATGGTTCGACGGCCCCGTGGCGCTGTCGGGCTCCATCGCCTCGGGCGGTGCCATCCTCGCGGCCCAGGCCATGGGAGCGGACTTCGCCTATATCGGCTCGGCCTTCATTGCCACGCATGAAGCGCGTGCGCACGACGCCTACAAGCAGGCCATCGTGGACGGCACCTCCGACGACATCGTCTACAGCAACCTGTTCACGGGCGTGCACGGCAACTACCTGGCGCCGTCCATCCGTGCGGCAGGCCTGGACCCCGACAACCTGCCCGAGTCGGACCCCAGCAAGATGAACTTCGGCGGCGACGCCAAGAAGGCCTGGAAGGACATCTGGGGCTGCGGCCAGGGCATCGGTGCCATCCGCGAAGTCACGGGTGCGGGCGAGCTGGTGGAGCGTCTCAAGCGCGAATACAACCAGGCGCGCGACCGCCTGCTGTCCACCCCGTAAGGTCGGGGAGTCCAGGACGGGCTCTTCTCCTACCCTGCCAGACGGCGCCTTCGGGCGCCGTTTTCTTTGGGTATTACCCACGCTGTGCGGGACCGGTTCTCGAAGTTGTTTGCGCAAAACCCCTTGCGCACGCTTGACTGCTTCACTCGGCTTCCCCCTACGAGCGACTTGCCTGGAGCAAGTTTGTTTAGAATTCTTTGCGTAATTTCAGTAAATACTGAAATTACAGAATAAATGAACAAACCTTGTACCCCGTCATTGCCTGAGTTCCACCAGCTGGCGCGTCGTCCGATGGCGGGTACGGGGCGCCTGGTGCTGGCCTCGCTGCTGTGGCTGCCCCAGGCGCTGCTGCTGGCGCTGGCCGTGCAGTCCATGGCCGATGGCGCGGACGTGGAGCCGCTGTGGCCACTGTGGCAGCTTGCGGCCGGCGTGGCACTGCTGGGCGGGTTGCGCGCCTGGTGCGATGCCAGCGGCACGCGCCGCGCCAATCTGCAGGCGCGCAGCCTGGTGAGTGCGCTGCGCGCGCAGGTGCTGCGCACGCTGGCGGGCACCTCGCCGCTGGACCGCCAGCGCGCGGCCTCGGGCCAGGCGGCCAGCGCCATGGCCGAGCAGGCCGAGGCCATCGTGCCCTGGCTGTCGCGCTACCAGACCGCCATGTGGCGCGTGCGCACCGTGCCGCTGGTGATTGCGCTGGCCGTGGCCAGCCAGAGCTGGGTGGTGGCGCTGATCCTGGTGGTGGCCGCACCGCTGATCCCGCTGTTCATGGCCATCGTCGGCTGGCGCGCCAAGGCGGCCAGCCAGGCGCAGATGGTGGAGCTGGGCGGCATGAACGCCTTCCTGCTCGACCGGCTGCGCGGCCTGTCCACCCTGCGCGCCCTGGGCGCGGTGGATGCCACGGCGCAGCGGCTGCGCGCCAATGCCGAATCCCTGCGCGAACGCAGCATGCGCGTGCTGCGCATCGCCTTTCTGTCCTCTGCGGTGCTGGAACTGTTCTCGGCCCTGGGCGTGGCCATGGTGGCCGTCTACGTGGGCTTTCACCTGCTGGGCCATCTGCCGTTTGGCAGCTGGGGCCAGACACTGAGCCTGGGCCAGGCGCTGTTCGTGCTGCTGCTGGCGCCCAGCTTTTTCGATCCCCTGCGTGAGCTGTCTGCCGTCTGGCACGACCGCGCCAGCGGCGAGGCCGCCCTGCAGGCCCTGGGCGAGCTGGGCCGCGATGCGCAGCCGCTGCCCGGCGCGCTGGCTGCGCCCGGCAGGGCGGCCGGCCAGGCCTGCGCCCTGCACCTGGAGCAGGTGCGGCCCCAGGCGCCAGGCGGCGCGGTCACGCTGCCGGCGCTCACGGTGGACGTGCGGCCTGGCGAGCATGTGGCGCTGTGGAGCCCCAGCGGCAGCGGAAAGTCGCTGCTGCTGGCGCAGATTGCAGGCCTGCTGCCGGTGGCCGAGCCTGGGCGCATCCATATCGACGGCCAGCTGCTCGACGGCGAATCGGCCGGTCGGCTGCGCGCGCGCATGGCCTGGATGGGGCAGAGCCCCCATGTGTTCGCCGGCTCGGTGGCCGAAAACCTCCGGCTGAGCCGCCCGGGATTCACCTTCGGCGAACTGCGCCAGGCCCTGCGGCTGGCCGGGCTGGGCAAGCTGGCCGAGACCCGGCCCGGCGCCACGCTGGGCGAGGGCGGAGCCGGCCTGTCGGGCGGCGAAATCGTGCGCCTGGCACTGGCGCGCCTGGCCTTGTCGCGCGATGCAGGCCTGCTGCTGGTCGATGAACCCACGGCCCACCTGGACCCGGCCACGGCCGCCCAGGTCACCGATACCCTGCTGCAGCTGGCACGCGGGCGCACGCTGATCGTCGCCACCCACGATGCCGAACTGGCCGCCGCCATGCACCGCGTGGTGGAACTGGCGGGCCATGCCGCCCCACAGGAGCTGGCCGCATGAAGCCCCGCTCCACCCTCCGGCCCGTGCTTGCCGCCCTGGCGCGCATGGCGCCCCGGCGCCTGTGGCTGGGCGGCGCGCTGCTGGCCCTGCTCACGGTGCTCATGGGCATGGCACTGCTGGGCCTGTCGGGCTGGTTCATCACGGCCACGGCGCTGGCCGGGCTGCTGCCGGCCACGGCCATCGTTTTCGACGTCTTCATGCCCTCGGCCGGCATCCGCCTGCTGGCCCTGGGCCGCACGGGCACGCGCTATGCCGAACGGCTGGTCACCCATGACGCCACCCTGGCCGTGCTGGCCGCCTTGCGCGAGCGGCTGCTGCGCAGCTGGGCCACCCCTGCTGCCGCCCTGAGCCTGCGCCTGCGGCCCGCACGCCTGCTGCAGCGGCTGACGGCTGACGTGGATGCGCTGGACAGCCTGTACCTGCGCCTGTTCGTGCCCTTGCTGGCCGCCACGGGTGCCACGCTGATGGCCGCCCTGGCACTGGGCCTGATGCGCTGGTGGCTGGGCATGGCCTTGGCTGCGTGGCTGCTGGTCACGGGCCTGGGCAGCGCCCTGTGGCTGGCGCGCAGTGCGCGCCGGCCCGCCGTGCGCCGCGCGCTGGCGCTGGAGTCCCTGCGGGCCCGCACGGCCGACCTGGTGGCCGGGCAGGCAGAGCTGGCCATGGCCGGCACCCTGGCCGCGCATTGCGAACGCATTGCCGCCCTGGACGCCCGCGTGGCCGAGGCCGACGCCGAGCTCCACGGCCTGGAGGCCCGAACCTCCTTCGTGCAAGGCCTGTGCGGCGCCTTGGCCCTGGCCGGTGTGCTGCTGGGCGTAGGCTGGCTGGCCGAGGCCGGCCTGCTGGGCGCCCCCGTGGCTGCGCTGGCCCTGTTGCTGGCGCTGACGGCCATGGAGCCCTTTGCTGCGTTGCGCCGTGGCGCGCTGGAGGCCGGCCGCAGCTGGCTGGCCGCGCGCCGGCTGGCGCCTGCCCTGCGCGATGGCGCTGCGCAAGGCGCCTGCGAACCGGCTGCGCCCAGGCAGGGCTTGGCGGTTGAGCTGGAGCAGGTCGTGGCACCCCGTGCCGCCGTGCTGGCCCAGGACATCCGTATCGCCGAAGGCGAGCGTGTCGCCCTGCTGGGCGCCAGCGGCGCGGGCAAGACCACGCTGCTGTCCCTGATGGCCGGCGAGCTCCAGCCGCTGGCCGGCGCCGTGCGTGCCCGGCGCTGCACCTGGATGACGCAGCGCACCGAACTGTTCGAGGACAGCCTGCGCGACAACCTTTTGCTGGCTTGCCCCGAGGCCGCCGAGGACACGCTGTGGGCGGCGCTGGAAGTCGCCGGGCTGGCCGGCGATGTGCGCGCCATGGCGCAGGGCCTGGACACGCGGCTGGGCGAGGGCGGGCTGGGCCTGTCCGGCGGCCAGGCACGGCGCCTGGCGCTGGCGCGGCTGCTGCTGAGCCCCGCGCGCTGCTGGCTGCTGGACGAAGTGACCGAAGGCCTGGATGCACGCACGGCCGCCGACCTGCTGGTGCGGCTGGACAGTGCAGCCCGGGGCCGCACCCTGGTGCTGGCCACCCACAAGCTGCGGGAGGCGCAACTGGCCGACCGGCTGCTGTGGGTGGAGAAGGGCCGCGTGGTGTCCGAGGCGCTGCGCGGCACACCGCCGTTCGAGGCGGCCCTGGCGCGCCTGCGGCAGGACGGCTGATCAAGGATTTCACCAAGTACCCCCGAGAGAAAGGATCTCACCATGGACCTCGACATCGTCGATCTATCGCGGCTGCAGTTCGCGGTAACGGCGCTCTACCACTTCCTGTTCGTGCCGCTGACCATCGGCCTGGCCGTGATCATCGCCATCATGGAGACCGTCTACGTGATGACGGGCCGCACCATCTGGCGCGACATGACGAAGTTCTGGGGCACTTTGTTCGGCATCAACTTCGCCATGGGCGTGGCCACGGGCATCGTGATGGAGTTCCAGTTCGGCATGAACTGGAGCTACTACAGCCACTACGTGGGCGACATCTTCGGCGCGCCGCTGGCCATCGAGGGGCTGATGGCCTTCTTCCTCGAAGCCACCTTCGTGGGCCTGTTCTTCTTCGGCTGGGACCGCCTGAGCAAGGTCGGCCATCTGGTGACCACCTGGTGCGTGGCCCTGGGCTCGAACTTCTCGGCGCTATGGATCCTGATCGCCAACGGCTGGATGCAAAACCCCGTGGGCGCGGCGTTCAACCCGCAGACCATGCGCATGGAGGTCACCGACTTCTTTGCCGTGCTGACCAACCCCGTGGCCCAGGCCAAGTTCGTGCACACGGTCTCGGCAGGCTACGTGACGGCGGCCATCTTCGTGCTGGGCGTCTCGGCCTGGTATCTGCTCAAGGGCCGGCACATCCAGCTGGCGCGCCGCTCCATGACGGTGGCCACCTCGTTCGGCCTGGCCGCCGCGCTGTCGGTGGTGGTGCTGGGCGATGAAAGCGGCTACCTGTCGTCGGAGCACCAGAAGATGAAGCTGGCCGCCATCGAGGCCATGTGGGACACCGAGCCCGCACCGGCCGCCTTCACGGCCTTCGGCTTCCCCGACAAGGCCGCACGCGAGACGCACTACGCCGTGCACATTCCCTGGGTCATGGGCCTGATCGGCACGCGCTCGCTGACCACCGAGATCCCCGGCATCAACGACCTGGTCCAGCGCACCGAGCAGTACATCCGCAACGGCATCGAGGCCTATGGCGCACTGGAGGCCATCCGCGCCGCCGGCCCCACGGGCCAGGTGCCGGCCGAGGCCAAGGCCATCTTCGAGGACAAGGGCGGGCAACTGGGCTACGCGCTGCTGCTCAAGCGCTACGTGGACGACCCGCGCCAGGCCACGGACGCGCAGATCGCCCAGGCCGCCTGGGACACCGTGCCGGCAGTGGGGCCGCTGTTCTGGGCCTTCCGCATCATGGTGGGGCTGGGCATGTTCTTCATCGCGCTCACGGCCGCCTTCTTCTGGCTGTCGGTGCGGCGCAGGCTGGACGCCCATCCGTGGATGCTCAAGCTGGCCGTGATCGCCATTCCCCTGCCCTGGATCGCGGCCGAGTGCGGCTGGATCGTGGCCGAGGTGGGCCGCCAGCCCTGGATCATCGAAGGCGTGCTGCCCACGGCGCTGGCCGTCTCCAACCTGGGCGCGGGCACGCTGCTGCTGACGATTGCAGGCTTCATCGCCATCTACTCCGTGCTCTTCGTCATCGAGATGAAGCTCATGGTGAAGGCCATCCGCAAGGGACCGCAGGAGGAAAGCGCACCGCACCTGACCACCTACTTCCCTCTGATGCAAAAACTCGCCCGCGGGCAATGACCAAGGGAGATTGTCACCATGATTCTTCACGAACTAATCAGCTACGACATCCTGCGCCTGCTGTGGTGGGGCCTGCTGGGCGTGCTGCTCATCGCCTTTGCCGTCACCGATGGCTTTGACCTGGGCGCTGCCGCGCTGCTGCCGCTGGCGGCCAGGACCGACGTGGAGCGCCGCGTCGTCATCAACTCTCTGGGCCCGGTCTGGGAAGGCAACCAGGTCTGGCTCATCCTGGGCGGCGGTGCCATCTTTGCGGCCTGGCCGCAGCTGTACGCGGTCTCGTTCTCGGGCTTTTACCTGGCCATGTTCGCGGCCCTGGTGGCGCTGATCCTGCGGCCCGTGGCCTTCAAGTTCCGCAGCAAGCGCGAGGAGCCGGCCTGGCGCGCGCGCTGGGATGCCGTGCTGTGCATGGCCGGCGTGGTGCCTGCGCTGATCTTCGGCGTGGCACTGGGCAATGTGCTGCAGGGCGTGCCCTTCCGCCTGGCGCCCGACATGCGCATCTATTACGAGGGCACGTTCTTCGGCCTGCTCAACCCGTTTGCGCTGCTGGCCGGCCTGGTCTCGCTGTGCATGCTGCTCATGCATGGTGCGTCCTGGCTGGTGTTCAAGACCGAGGGCGATGTGGCCGCGCGCGCGCGCCGCTTCGGCATGGTGGCGGCCGTCGCCACCACGGTGCTGTTCGCGGTGGCCGGCGTGTGGCTGGCCGCGCTCAATGGCTACCGCATCACCAGCGAGATCAACACCACCGGACCGTCCAATCCGCTGTTCAAGACGGCTGCGCTGCAGGCGGGCGCCTGGTTCGCCAACTACCAGGCCCGGCCCGTGCTCTGGGCCGTGCCGGCCATCGGCCTGCTGATGCCGCTGCTGGCGGCGCTGGGCCTGTGGCTGCGCCGCGAGTGGCTGGCCCTGCTGTCCAGCGGCCTGGGCATTGCCGGCATCATCGCCAGCGTGGGGGCGTCCATGTTCCCGTTCATCCTGCCCTCGTCGCTGAACCCGCAGCACAGCCTCACGGTCTGGGACTCTTCGTCCAGCCATGTGACGCTGTTCATCATGCTGGTGTGCGCGCTGATCTTCGTGCCCCTCATCGTGGCCTACACCAGCTGGGTCTACAGCGTGCTGCGCGGCAAGGTCGACCCGATGGCCATCATCGAGGGCCGTGGCCACTCGTACTGATCCACCGAATCAAGAAACGACAGTCAACGTCAAGAAAGGACACAACACCATGTGGTACTTCGCCTGGTTGCTCGGCCTGCCGCTGGCGGCCGCCTTCGCGGTGCTCAACGCGATGTGGTACGAACTGATGGACGACGAGGCCACGCGCCGCGAACTCCTGGCCCGGGAGAAATAAAGCTCCCCCTGAGGCGCTTCGCGCCTTCTCCCTCTCTCTTCGGGAGGGGGACGACACCCTCGCTGCGGGGGCGGCCCTTGCTCGGTGTCCCTCGCTTTGGGCTACGCCAGTTTTTGCACGCGCTTACCGCCAATGAAGCATTGCTGTAAACACAATGAGCTCCCTCGGGAGCTCATTTTTGTACGCAGGCTTGCCAGGTTCAATCGTCGGTGTCATCCGCCTTGGCGCGGCCCTTGCCGCCCGTGATGCGGTCCTTCAGATCCAGCAGCCGCGTCACGGCCGTGCCCATGCCCATGAGCTGCATGGCGGTCTCGGGCGACAGGCGCTGCACGTCGTCGAACCAGTTCATGAGCCGGTCGATCAGCTCGTACATGTCGCGCATGCGCTGCTGGGCGTAGCGTTCCTCTTCGGTGGTGACTTCCTCCAGCATGGCGGCGCGCAGCATGGACTGGGTGGGCTCGATCTCGCGGCGGCGGCGTTCCTCGGCCAGGCGGCGGAAGATTTCCCAGACATCCTGCGGCGCCTCGAAATACTCGCGCCGGTCGCCGGGCTGGTGGCGCAATTGCACCAGGCGCCAGGCCTGCAATTCCTTGAGCCCCATGCTCACGTTGGAGCGCGAGAACTCCAGCGTCTCGGCGATCTGGTCGGCATTGAGCGGCTCGGGCGAAAGAAACAGCAGTGCGTAGATCTGGCCTACCGTGCGGTTGATGCCCCAGCGGCTGCCCATCTCGCCGAAGTGCGAGACGAACTGCCGGTTCAACGCCGGAAGAGGTTTGGATTGCGTCATGGCATGCATTGTGCCTTCGCGTGCCGGCATGTCCTGGGCGGCTTGGAAAGCGGTGCGTCAGCTTTCTGCAAGACGCGGTCAAAAGGCGCACAATGGCGCCTTTGCGGGCTTGCGGCCAGGCGGCCCGGGCCCAGCGCCTCCCGCTTACCGACCCGTTCGCAGATTGCAGATTGCCCCATGTCCCACGCTAGCCGCAGTGCGCTGATCGACTGCACCAAGGGCCTGGCCTGTGCCGCCATCGTCTGGCACCACCTGGCCTTCTACGGCCCCATGTCCGATATCGCCCATCCGGCCGCGCCGGAACTCATCGACTGGCTCTATGAATATGCGCGCATGGCCGTGCAGATCTTCCTGGTGCTGGGCGGCTACCTGGCGGCAGCCAGCATGGCGCCGCAAGGCCACGGCCAGCACAGCGATCCGTGGTCGCGCATCGGGCGCCGCTTCGTGCGTCTGGTCGTGCCCTATGCGGTGGCCCTGGTCGTGGCCGTCGTCGTCTCGGCGGTCGTGCGGCCCTGGTTCGACCATGCCTCGGTGTCGGGCGAGCCCGATCTCTGGCAATTGGTGGCGCATGCGCTGCTGCTGCAGAACATCGTGGGCGAGGAGTCGCTGTCCGCCGGCGTCTGGTATGTGTCCATCGACTTCCAGCTTTTTGCGCTGACGGCGCTGCTGCTGGCCGGCACGCGCTGGGGCGGTGCCTTGCTGCGCCGCCGCTTTGGCGGCGACGCCCTGTCACGCTGCTGGCCCTGGACGCTGAGCGTGGCGCAGGCGCTGGTGGTGATCGGCGTGGCGGCTTCGCTGCTGGGCTTCAATCTGGATGCGCAATGGGACGTGTGGGCGCCGTACTTCTTTGGCGCCTACGGCCTGGGCATGCTGGCCTACTGGGCCGCGCATGCGGACAAGTCCTCGACGGCCTGGAGCTGGTCCCTGCTGATCGTGGCCCTGGTCGTAGCGGCAGTGGCACTGGAGTGGCGCGACCGCATCGCGCTGGCCGGTGCCACGGCGCTGGCCCTGGTCGTGGCCATGCGCAGCCCTGCGTTTGCGCAGGCGCAAGGCTGGGCGCCGCTGCGTCGGCTGGGCAAGATTTCGTACTCGGTGTTTCTAGTGCACTTCTCGGTCTGCCTGCTGGTCAATGCCGTGGAAAGCCATTTCTGGCCACATTCCATTCCCGCCGCCCTGCTGGGCATGTGCACGGCCTTTGTGCTGTCGATTGCGGCCGGCCATCTGCTGTACGAGCGCGTGGAGCGCCACGTTCCCAGCTGGCACATGGCGCTGCGCTGGCAGGCGGGCCTGGTGGGCACCGGCCTGATCGCGGCGTTTCTGGCAGGCCTGCGCTGAGGCGCGGTGCATCAGTCCACAAACAAAAAAGGCAGCCGGTTGGCTGCCTTTTTCGCTTCACGCCGGTCGGCGTTCAACGGTGCAGCTCGCCCGCGCTTTCCGGCTGGAACTCGATGGCATCCACGCGCACGGTGACCTGGCCCGAGGGACCGGCCATGCGCGACTGGTCGCCCACGCTCAGGCCCAGCAGGGCAATGCCCACGGGCGCGAAGACCGACACCTTGTCGGAGCTGCCATCCATCTCCTTGGGATAGACCAGGGTCAGCGTATTGGACTTGCCCGACTCCAGCAGCGTGAAGCGCACGGTGGAGTTCATGGTCACCACATTGGGCGGCATTTCCTTGGGTTCGAGCACGTCGGCGCGGTCCAGCTCGGCCTCGAGCGCCTCGCGGCCGGGGAAGGCGGGTTGCTTGTCCAGCAGGGCCTCGATGCGCTCCAGGTCCAGGGACGAAAGAATGATGTGGGGCTTGCGCTCCATGGTGTTGGCTCCCTTGTGTGCTTGCGCCGTGGCTGCAGTGAAGGGCAGCGGCGCCCAAACGGACAAAAGCCCGGGCAACGCGGTTGTCCGGGCCAAGGCATCTTCAGAAAAGAGAAAAGCACCAAGTTGGTGCGATAGGCCCATTGTGCAGGCCCGTGTGGGTTCTGCCAAGCGAACCCGCACGGTGCGGTGCGGATTGGCGTGGGCACTTGCCAAGCCGGCAAAACCCACTTCGCAACTGCAGGCATGCGGGGAGTGCTTGGCGGTATGACTGTATTTTTATACAGTTGCTCCATGCTTCCCAGTCCTCCCACGCCTCATCACGACACGGCCCGGGTGCCCCTGCACGCCATCAAGGGCCGGGGCGCAGCCAGCCAACTGGCCCACCGCTTCACCACCGACCCGCGCGAGGCCTTCGATGACGGTTGGGGCAGCCTTGAGGCGCCGGCCGAAGACGAGGAAGCCGCGCCCCTGCGCACCGAACTGCGCTGGGAGCAGGCCCGCTCGGCGCTGAGCCGCCACCAGTCGCCCGACCTGCCGTTTCACATGGGGCTCAATCCCTACCGGGGGTGCGAGCACGGCTGCATCTATTGCTATGCCCGGCCCACGCACAGCTACCTGGGCTGGTCGCCGGGGCTGGACTTCGAGACCCGGCTCATCGCCAAGCAGAACCTGCCCGAGCTGCTGCGCGCCGAGCTGTCGCGCGCCAGCCATGTGGCCGCGCCCGTGATGCTGGGCTCGGTCACCGACTGCTACCAGCCCGTGGAGCGCGAACTGGGGCTGACGCGCCGCCTGATCGAAGTGCTGGCCGAGGCGCGCCACCCGTTTTCCATCGTCACCAAGGGCAGCGGGGTGGAGCGTGACCTGGACCTGCTGGCCCCGCTGGCGCGCCAGGGCCTGGCCTCGGTGCACATCACGCTGACCACGCTGGATGCCGACCTGGCACGCCACCTGGAGCCGCGCGCCGCCGCGCCGCACCGCCGGCTGCGCAGCATCCGCGCGCTGACCGAGGCGGGCGTGCCCGTGGGCGTGAGCCTGGCACCGCAGATTCCCTTCATCAACGAAGACCTGGAGAAGGTGCTGGAGGCGGCCGCCGACGCAGGCGCGCGCCACGCCTTCTATGCCGTGCTGCGCCTGCCCTGGGAAGTGGCGCCGCTGTTCGAGCAATGGCTGCAGGTGCACTACCCCGACCGCGCCCGCCGCGTGATGGAGCGCGTGCGCGACCTGCACGGCATCCAGGGCGAGCAGCGCGAGGCCGGCCGCGTGTACAACGCCGAGTTCGGCCAGCGCATGAAAGGTACCGGCCACTGGGCCGAGCTGCTGCGCCAGCGCTTTGCCCTGGCCTGCCGTCGGCATGGGTTCAACCGCGAGCCGCTGCGGCTCGATTGCAGCCTCTACCACCCGGCGCTTTTGCTGCCGCAGCGCAGCCTGTTCTGAGAGCCTGCGTGCCAGGCACAGGCCAGGGCATGGTCCGCTAGCGGTAGTCGACCAGCTCGGACAAGGCGGCTGCCAGCGGGGAGCGCACCGACGATCGCAGCCACACCATGCCCACTTCGCGGGACGGGCTCGGAGGGGGCAGCGGCCATCGGCGCGTTCTGGCATCCGGCGGTCCCAGCACGGGCCAGTCCGGCAGGATGGAGACACCGAAGCCTTCCGCAACCAGCTGTGCGATCTGCTCGATGCCGTCCAGCTCGAAGCGCACTTTCGGCTTGATGCCGTGGCCCCGCAGGTATTCATCCGCCATTTTTCCTGCCACCACCTTGCGGTCGTACTGGATGAAGGGCTCGCGTGCGGCCGTGAGCAGCGGATCGCGCACCTTCATGTCCCGGGGCGCGAGAAGAATCAGCGCCTCGCTGCGCATCAGCCGCCATTCGCAGGTCTTGGGCATGGCGAAGGCCGGGTGCACAAGGATGGCCGCATCCAGATGGCCGGCCTGCACCTGGTCCAGCAGCAGTGAGGAAGTGCCGGGTTCGATGTAGACGCGCACGGCCGGATGGGCGCTCATCCACCGGCGCAGCAGCGGGGGCACGAGGCCCATCAGCGCCGTGGGCGTTGCCCCCAGCCTCAATGGGCCTGCGGGAAGCTCGGTGGCCGATGCGGCCGACCTCAGGTTCTCCACGGATTTGAGCACCTCCCGCGCATGCTCCACGATCCGGGCGCCCACGACGGTGGGCCGTACCGTCCGGCCCACCCGCGTGAGCAGTGCGCAGCCCACGTCGGCCTCCAGCGCACGCATCTGCTGGGCCACGGTGGTGGGCGGCAGGTCCAGCCTGCGCGCGGCGTCGGCCATCGAGCCGCAGTCCACGACGGCAATGAAGCTCTGGAGAAAGCGCGAATCCATGCGACGCATTTTGCGTCATCTGAACCATGGGACACCATCTTTGTTGCAGATCTCCTGAAGCGCAAAGTTCGCTCGTTCCCGCTTCCAAACCATGTCAGGAGAGCTCATGCCCCTCATCGAATCCATTGAAGTCTGCGTTGCCCGCGTGCCGCTGGACAAGGTCACCTATCTGTCGAACCGCACCGTGGTCGACCGCCACTACGGGCTGGTCAAGGTCCGCAGCAGCGACGGCGTCGAAGGCCTCGGCTTTTGCTATGTGGGCAATGCGGCGGGCGAGCTGTTCCGCGTCGCGGTCGAGCAGCTGCTCGGTCCTGTGCTGCTGGGCCGCGAGTCCCTGGCCGTCGAAGGGCTGTGGAAGGAGATGTACCAGGAGGCGCTGCTGCAAGGCCGCATGGGCACCGTGATGCGCGCACTGAGCGCACTCGACATTGCGCTGTGGGATCTCAATGCCCGCACCGCCCAGCTGCCGTTGCACAAGTACCTGGGCGCGGTGGAGCTGGACACGGTGCCGGCCTATGCCAGCGGCGGCTACTACGTGGACGGCAAGACCGCCGGCCATGTCGGCGAGGAGATGGCCGGCTATGTCGAGCTGGGCTTTCAGGCCGTGAAGATGAAGACCGGCCGCTGGTCGCCCCAGGGCGAGGAGTCGCGCGTGAAGGCGGCGCGCGAGGCCATCGGCCCGGACGTGGAGCTCATGCTGGACTGCAACAACGGCTGGGTGGACACCGTGCAGGCCATGCAGTACCTGCGCCGCATGGAGGCATACGACCCCTATTTCATCGAGGAGCCGTTCAGCCCCGACGATGTCGAAAGCCACGCCCGCCTGGCAAAGCTCACCCGCATTCCCGTGGCCACCGCGGAAATCGGCTATGGCCGCTGGTACCACAAGCATCTGCTCGACATGGGCGCCGCATCCATCCTGCAGACCGACGCCGCAGTCTGCGGGGGCATTACTGAGTGGAAGCGCATTGCCGCCATGGCCGCTGGCTATGGGCTGCAGATGTGTCCGCACTGGTTTCACGATGTGCACGCGCCGCTGGTGGCCGCGACCCCCAATGCGCGCTATGTCGAGTTCTTCTGGGATGACCAGGTGCTGAACTTCCGCCGCCTGCTGGACCGCCAGCTGGCGCAGGAAAAAGGCCGTGTCGTGCTGCACCAGACGCCGGGGCTCGGCTTCAATTTCGACGAGGCACAGGTGTCCCGGTTCGGCCGCTGGACCTCGGTGGCGTAAGACCGCCGCCAGCCCATCATCCAAGGAGACAAGCCATGCAACGCAGACAGTTCCTGACCTCGGCCGCCGCAGCCGCCGCCCTGCATGCCCATCCGGGCTTTGCACAGGCCAGGCCGCCAGCGGGCCCGGTCAAAATCCTCGTCGGCTTCTCGGCAGGCGGCGGCACGGACATCCTGGCGCGGATCATCGCCAACCGGCTCAACCAGCTGTGGGCCACTCCCGTCATCGTCGAGAACCGGCCAGGCGCGGCGGGGCTGATTGCCGCTGCCGAGGCCGCCAGGGCCGCGCCCGATGGGCAGACGCTCATGATGGGCCACATCAATGCCCTGGGCATTGCCCCTGCGCTCAACCCCAGGCTCGGCTTCTCGCCGGAGCGGGATTTCTCCGCCATCGCCCTGGTGGGCCAGACCCCGCAGGTCCTGATTGCCAGCCCCAAGGCTTCCGCCACCATGCAGGGCCTGCTGGCCGCATTGAAGCAAAAGCCGGGGGAGGTCAGCTTCGGCTCCTCGGGCACGGGGTCGGCCCAGCACCTTGCGCTGGCGCTGTTCGAGCAGACTGCGGCGGTGTCCGCGCTCCATATCCCGTACAAGGGCGCGTCGAACGTGATGACGGATCTGCTGGGCGGCCAGATCGACTACGCGTTCGAGGGGATGACCACGGCGGCGCCCTTCATCAAGGGTGGAAAAGTCCATGCAGTGGCTCAGACGGGAATGAAGCGCGCCAAGGCCTTCGCGGAGATTCCCACCGTGGCGGAGCAGGGCTATTCCGGGTTCAACGCGAGCATCTGGTTCGGCCTGGTGGGCCCCGCAAGAATGCCCGCCGATCTGGTGGCCCGCATCAATGCGGACGTCAACCGCATCCTGGCCATGCCCGATGTGGTGGCCAAGCTCGAAGAGTTCGGCGCAGAGGATGGAGGGGGGACGCCGCAGCGCTTTGACGCCTTCATGCGCGATGAACGGGCGAAGTGGGCCCGGCTGATCCAGGCGCGCGGAATCAGGGTGGAGGGCTGAGGCGGGGTGCCGAGGGGGCCCGGCGCGGCCCTCAAACCGCCTCCAGAAAAGACCTCACCAGCAGGCTGTCGCTGCGCTCGCGCATGCAATAGACATAGGTGGTGGTGCTGGCCGGGTCGCCCGCGATGCGCAGCGGGCGAAAGCGCGGGTCGGGGATGAATTCGGCTTCGGACACGGCGCCCAGTCCCAGGCCGCGGGCCACGGCTTCGCGTATGGCTTCGCGGCTGCCGATCTCCAGTTCGGTGCGCGGCTGCACCCCGGCGGCCTGCAGCACCGATTCCAGCGCGGTGCGCGTGGTCGAGCCGTGCTCGCGCAGCAGCAAAGGCTGGCCCTGCAGTTCGGACAGCGCGATTTCGCTGCGCCGCGCGAAGGGATGGGCGACATGGGCGAACAGCACGATGGCGTGGCGCGCGTACTCGCGAGCCAGCAGCTCCGGGCGGTCGTAGAGGCCGGCGAGCACGGCCACGTCGGTGTCGTAGCGTTCCAGGTCGGCCAGCACCTGCTGCGAGTTGCCCATGCGGATGGACAGCTGCATGCCCGGGTGCCGTGCGCGGTAGGCGGCCACCATTTCGATCACATGGAAGGGCCCCACGGCGCCGATCTTGAGCTCGCCCTGGTGCAACTGCCCCGAGTCGCGCAGGAAGAACTCGGCCTCGGCCTCCAGCGCCATGATTTTCTGCGCCATGGGCAGCAGTCTGGCGCCTGCGCCCGTGAGCGTCATGCGGTAGCCGCGGCGGTGGAACAGCTCGATCTGGCTTTGGCGCTCCAGCGTGGCGATCTGCGTGGAGATGGTGGGCTGGCTCACGCCCAGTGCGCGGGCGGCGGCGCTGAGGCTGCCGTGGTGGGCGACGGCGATGAAGGCGCGGTAGCGGGCGTTGCTCACGAAAGTCGGTATCTCAAGGTTTTGTCTATGGATGCTGTCAAAACCGATTCTGAAACTTTCACATGGCAGAAATATGTCGCTCCTAGCATTCAGCCATCCCCACCCGCCTGGCGATTTGGCCGGCGATTCACGGATCCACCGATCTGCCGATGTGCCTGACCTGATGCAAAGGAACGCTCCCATGAAGATGAACCGCAAGACCTGGCTGCGCCATGCCGGCGCCGTGCTGGCCCTGGCCGCCACCGCCGCCACCGCTACCACTGCCGCCTTTGCCCAGAGCGCCGAGCTGCGCGTGGGCCTGATCCCTTCGGAGGACGCGCAGGCCATGATCCGCGCCAGCCAGCAGGTCATGGACCAGCTGGCCACCCGTACCGGCATGAAGGTGCGGCCCTTCGTGGCCAATGACTACAACGGCGTGATCGAGGCGCTGCGCTCCAACAAGATCGACATCGCCTTCCTCGGCCCGTTCTCGTACGTGCTGGCCAGCCAGGTGGCAGGCGCCGAAGCCTTTGCCGTGGCCGTGACCAAGAAGACGGGCAAGAGCGCGTACCACAGCATGGTGATCTCCCGCAAGGACAAGGGCCCGGCCAGCGTGGCCGATCTCAAGGGCCGCAGCTTTGCCTTTGTGGACCCGACCTCGGCGTCGGGCCACCTGTTTCCCAAGGCCGGGTTGATGGCCGAGGGCTTCGATGCGGACAAGGGCTTTTCGCGCGTGATCTTCTCGGGCTCGCACGACGCCAGCATCATGGCCGTGGCCAACGGCAAGGTGGATGCGGCGGCCGTGGCCGACCGCATCTTCGACTCGGCCGTGAGCAAGGGCCTGGTCAAGCGCGAGGACTTCCAGATCGTCTGGCGCTCCCAGCCCATCCCCGAGTCGCCCATGACTTGGCGCAAGAACCTGGACGCCGGCACCAAGCAGAAGGTGGCTGCGGCCCTGGCCGAGGTCAAGGACCTGCCCTGGGGCGACCAGGGCGTGCTCGACGGCTTCGCGCCCACGGATGACAAGGCCTACGACGTGGTACGCCAGACGGCCAAGGCCCTGAAGCTCGACCTCGGGAGCATGAAATGATCCGCATCCGCCAATTGCGCAAGAGCTATGGCAGCAACCACGTGCTGCATGGCATCGACCTGGATGTGCAGCCCGGCGAGTTCGTCGTCATGCTGGGCCTGTCGGGGGCCGGCAAGTCCACGCTGCTGCGCTGCATGAACGGCCTGGCTCGCGCCGACAGCGGCACGCTGGAGGTGGGCGGCATGGACCTGATGCTGGGCGGCGGCAGGCACAGCCGGCGCGAGCTGGCTCGCCACGTGGCCATGGTCTTCCAGCACCACAACCTGGTGCCGCGCCTGTCGGTGCGCAAGAACGTGCTGACCGGGCGCCTGGGCCAGACCGGCACCCTGGCCTCGGTGCTGCAGCTGTTCCGCGAAAGCGATATCCGTCTGGCCGACCAGTGCCTGGAGCGCGTGGGCCTGGCCCACAAGGCGCTGGAGCGCACCGAGGCGCTGTCGGGCGGGCAGATGCAGCGCGTGGGCATTGCCCGCGCGCTGGCCCAGCAGCCCCAGGTCATCCTGGCCGACGAGCCCGTGGCCAGCCTGGATCCCAAGACCGCGCGCAGCGTGCTGCAGTACCTGCGCGATGCCACGCGCGAGCTGGGCATTGCCGTGGTCTGCAACCTGCACCAAGTGGACTACGCGCGGGAGTTCGGCGACCGTGTGCTGGGCCTGGCCCAGGGCCGCATGGTCTATGACGGATCGCCGCAGGCGCTGGACGAGGCCGCGCTGCAGGCCATCTACCATGCGCAGCCCACTGCAGGGCAAGGCGCAGGTCAAGGAGCAGGGCAGGGCGCAGAACCGGACACACTACCGGGCGCGCAGGCCATAGGGCCTGCCGGCCTGCATGCGCAGGCGCCGGTGTCTGCCTCGTGGATGCGGGCCAGCGCGCCCGCAGGAGGACTGTGATGACCAGCGCCAATTCCTGGAGCCCCGAGCCGCGCGACCGCTGGCAATGGACCGCGCCGCGCCCCCACGGCGCCCTGGGCTGGACCGGCTATGCGGCTGCGGCCCTGGCCATCGCCTGGGTGCTGCACTGGAGCGCGGGCGGCGCGCAGATGAGCTGGGGCGAACTGGCGGCAGGCATGCCCCAGATCGCGGATTTCGTGGCGCGCTCCGTGCCGCCGGACTGGAGCATGCTGCCGCGCCTGATGGCGCCTGCGCTGGAGACGGTGCAGATCGCCATCTGGGGCACGCTGCTGTCCGTGGTGCTGGCGCTGCCGCTGTCTTTCATCGCGGCCAGCAACCTGCATGGCTGGCACTGGCTGCGGCGCATCACGCGGCAGTTCTTGAACGTGGTGCGCAGCATCAACGAGCTGATCCTGGCGCTGGTCTTTGTCTCGGCCGTGGGCCTGGGGCCGTTTCCCGGCGTGCTGGCCCTGGCCCTGCATGGCATGGGCATGCTGGGCAAGTTCTTCGCCGAGAGCATCGAAGAGATCGACGACGGCCCGCTGCAGGCCCTGCGCAGCGCAGGCGCCACGCAATTGCAGCTCATCGTCTTCGGCGTGATACCGCAGGCCATCACGGCCTGGATCGCGGTCGTGCTCTACCGCTTCGAGGTCAACCTGCGCTCGGCCACGGTGCTGGGCATGGTGGGCGCGGGCGGGCTGGGTTTCGAGCTGGTCGGCAGCCTCAAGCTGTTCCGCTACCAGGAGACGGCCACCTGCATCGTGGTCATCACCGTGATGGTGATCGCCGCCGATCTCGTCTCCCACTGGCTGCGCCGCCGCATCCAGCAGGGCACCCGCCATTGAGGGCTGCGCTTTTCCCGGCGCCCCCGTTTCATTCAAAGGACCGATTTGTGTGGACCTATCACAACCCCGTTGCCATCTATGCCGGCCCCGGCCGCCTGGACCGCCTGCCCGAGCTGCTGGCCGGGCGAGACTGCCTGCTGGTGACGTTTCCCGAGGCCGAATCCCTGGGCCTGGTGCAGCAGCTGCGCCAACGGCTGGGCAGCCAGCTGCGCGGCGTGGTGGACGGCATTGCGCCCAACCCCGATGTGCAGTGGCTGGCCCCGCTGTATGACCGCGTGCACCGCGAATACGCCGAGGTCCCGTGCATCGTGGCCCTGGGTGGAGGCAGCGCCATCGACTCGGCCAAGGCGCTGATGTGCGCTACGCCCACGCGGCGTTTCGGCGAACTGCTGCAGGCCCTGGAGCAGGGGCTGGCCCTGCCGGCTGCAGGCCACAAGGCGCTGATCGCCATTCCCACCACGGCCGGCACGGGCAGCGAGGTCACGCCCTGGGCCACGATCTGGGACCAGGCCGCTGGCCGCAAGCACTCGCTGCACCAGCACTGGACCTGGCCCGAGGCCGCCATCATCGACGCGCAGCTCATGCAAAGCCTGCCGGCCGGCGCCACGCTGGCATCGGGGCTGGATGCGCTGTCGCATGCGCTGGAGTCCATCTGGAACCGGCACCGCAATCCCGTCTCCACCACCTTGGCCGTGGGCGCCGCGCGCCGCACCCTGGCCACGCTGCCCGCGCTGATGCAGGACCTGGGCAGCCTGCCGCTGCGAAGCCGCATGGCCGAGGCTGCCCTGATGGCCGGCCTGGCCTTCTCCAACACCCGCACGGCGTTGGCGCATTCGCTGTCCTACGACATCACGCTGCGCCATGGCGTGGCCCACGGCATTGCCTGCTCGTTCAGCCTGCCGCTGGTGCTGGAGATGGCCCTGGGCGCCGACGACCAGGCCGACGCGGCCCTGCTGTCCATCTTCGATGCCGCCACGGGCGAGCTGGCCGTGCAGCGCCTGCGCAACTTCCTCGAAGGCCTGGGCGTGGCCACCGATCCCGCCCACTACGGCGTGCCTGGGGATGAGTGGCAGCAGCTGCTGCAGTCGGCCGCATCCGGCCCGCGCGGGCGCAATTTCATCCGCACGCTGGAATGAACAGGCGCGCGCGGCCCTCTTCTGTTTGAACCTCTTTCCTAGTCAAAAAGCACCATGAACCACACCACCGTCTCCACCGCCGCCGCCGATCTGTCGCCGCTGCAGGCCGTCATCTTCGACTGGGCCGGCACCCTGGTCGATTTCGGCTCGCTGGCGCCCACGCAGATCTTTGTCGAGGCCTTTGCCAGCTTCGGCATCACCATCACCCTGGCCCAGGCTCGCGGCCCCATGGGACTGTCCAAGTGGCAGCACATCCACGAGCTGCTGCAGGACGAAGGCATCCGCGCGCAATGGCACAAGGCCTTCGGCCAGCAGCCTGGCGACGCCGACGTGGACGCCATCTACGCCCGCTTCATGCCCATGCAGATCGCCAAGGTCGGCGAGTTCTCGGCACCCATCGAAGGCGCGCCTGAGCTGCTGGGCTGGCTGCGCGCGCAGGGCCTGAAGGTGGGCTCGTGCTCGGGCTATCCGCGTGAAGTCCTGAACCAGCTGCTGCCCCAGGCAGCGGCCAAAGGCCTGGCTCCCGACCATGTGGTGGCCGGCGATGAAATGGCCGCAGGCGGCCGCCCCGGCCCCTTCATGGCGCTGGCCAATGTGCTGGCGCTGGGCATCGGCGATGTGCGTGCCTGCGTGAAGGTGGACGACACCGTGCCCGGCATCGAGGAAGGCCTTAACGCCGGCATGTGGACCGTGGGCCTGACCCTGTCCGGCAACGAAGTCGGCTACTCCCCCGCCGAACTGGCCGCCGCCCCCGCCGAAGAAGTGCGCGAGCGCGTGGCCCGCGCCGAGGCCAAGCTGCGCGCAGCCGGCGCCCACCACGTGATCGCCAGCGTGAAGGACCTGCCGCAGGTACTGGAGCGTATTGCGCAGGACATGCGCGCGGGGCGCATGCCTGGATGAGACGCGCCCGTTCTATGGTCTTGTGCCCAATCTTTGAAACTGGCGCGCTCCAACCCAGGGACAGCAAGCAAGGGCCGCCCCGCAGCGAGGCTGTCGTCCCCCTTTCAGGGGGAAGGCGCGAAGAGCCTCAGGGGGTACTCAACTGCTCTGCATGATGGCGCAGATGGTCATCAATGAAGCTCTGGATGAAGTAGTAGCCGTGGTCGTAGCCGCCGTGGCGGCGCAGCGTCAGCGGCTGGCCGGCCTGGGCGCAGGCGGCCTCGAAGGCTTCGGGCAGCAGCTGCTTTTCGATCAGGAACTTGTCGGCCAGGCCCTGGTCCACGAGGATGCCGGCCGGGTAGGGCGCCTGGGTCTGGGCGGCCATCAGGCAGCTGGCGTCATGCGCTTCCCAGGCCTTGCGGTCATCGCTCAGATAACCTGAGAAGGCCTTCTGTCCCCAGGGGCAGTTGACGGGGTTGGCGATGGGTGCGAAGGCCGACAGGCTCTTGAAGCGGCCCGGATGGCGCAGCGCCAGCGTGAGCGCGCCGTGGCCACCCATGGAGTGGCCGAAGATGCCCAGCCGCTGCGCGTCAATAGGCAGGCGTGCGGCGATCAGCGGCAGCAGCTCGCCCAGCAGATAGCTTTCCATGCGCCAGTGCAGCGCCCAGGGCTTGGTGGTGGCGTCCAGGTAGAAGCCCGCGCCCACGCCGAAGTCCCAGGCATCGGCCTCGCCGGGCAGGCCTGCGCCGCGCGGGCTGGTGTCGGGCGCGATCAGCGCAATGCCCAGCTCGGCGGCCAGGCGCTGGGCGCCGGCCTTGGTCATGAAGGTCTCTTCGGTGCAGGTCAGCCCGGCCAGGTAGAGCACGGCGGGCACCTTCTCGCCGGCCACGGCCTTGGGCGGCAGGAAGACCGAGAACTTCATGCTCAGGCCGATCTCGGCGGAGAAATGCTCGTAGAAACGCTGTGCGCCGCCGAAGCAGGCATGGGCGTTCTTGAGTTCCAGGGGCGGCAGTGCGGACATGGTGTTCCTCAAAAAGAAAAATGCTACGGGCACCTTGGCAAGCGGTGCGTGCAGCATTCAAAGATGGGAGTTGATACGCTATACACGGTCAACGGCCCATGAAACTGGCGCTGCCCAGGCGCGCAGCGCCTCAGGGGGAGCTTCAGTACACGACGACGGAGCGGATGGACTTGCCTTCGTGCATCAGGTCAAAAGCCTCGTTGATCTCCGGCAGGCCCATGGTATGCGTGACGAAGGGGGCCAGCTGGATCTCGCCGCTCATGGCCTGCTCGACCATGCCGGGCAGTTCGCTGCGGCCCTTGACGCCGCCGAAGGCCGTGCCCAGCCACTTGCGGCCCGTCACCAGCTGGAAGGGGCGTGTGGAGATTTCCTGGCCCGCGCCGGCCACGCCGATGATGACCGACTGGCCCCAGCCGCGGTGCGCGCATTCCAGGGCGGCACGCATCACGTTGACGTTGCCGATGCACTCGAAGCTGTGGTCCACGCCCCAGCCCGTCATCTCGACGATGACCTGCTGGATGGGCTTGTCGAAATCCTTGGGATTCACGCAGTCGGTGGCGCCGAAGGTGCGGGCCAGGTCGAACTTGGAGGGGTTGGTGTCCACGGCGATGATGCGGCCGGCCTTGGCCAGCTTGGCGCCCTGGATCACGGCCAGGCCGATGCCGCCCAGGCCGAACACGGCCACGGTGTCGCCTTCCTGGACCTTGGCGGTGTTCTTGACGGCACCCAGGCCCGTGGTCACGCCGCAGCCCAGCAGGCAGACCTGCTCGGGGTTGGCATCGGGGTGGATCTTGGCCAGCGAGACTTCGGCGACCACGGTGTATTCGCTGAAGGTGGAGCAGCCCATGTAGTGGTAGATGGGCTCGCCGTTGTACGAAAAGCGCGTGGTGCCGTCGGGCATCACGCCCTTGCCCTGGGTGGCGCGCACGGAAACGCACAGGTTGGTCTTGCCGCTCTTGCAGAACAGGCATTCGCCGCATTCGGCGGTGTACAGCGGGATCACGTGGTCGCCGGGCTTGACGCTGGTCACGCCTTCGCCGACCTCGACGACGATGCCCGCGCCTTCATGGCCGAGCACGGCGGGGAAGATGCCTTCAGGGTCGTCGCCCGACAGCGTGAACGCGTCGGTGTGGCAGACGCCGGTGTGGGTGATCTTGATCAGGACCTCGCCCTTTTTCGGGGGGGCCACGTCGATCTCGACGATCTGCAGGGGTTCTCCAGCCTTGAAGGCGACGGCGGCTTTGGATTTCATGGGCGTGTCTTTCTGTCGGGGTGGCTCAGGAACGGCAGTGCGCGCGCTCCGCGAAGCCTTGAATGTAGGCCATGGCCGGGCGGCCCGGCCGCATCATGGCCGCAGCCCCAGGTGATATGTCCGAATCTGAGGGGTGTGGCCGGCGTCGGCCGGGCCTGCTGACCGTGGGTGCTTGCGTCTTTTCGTATAGTCCGCCCCATTCTTTCCACCCTGACCGCCTCCGAGCCCGCCGTTTCCCATGGACCACCGCCACGCCAGCGCCCACCGCATCGATCTTGTCGTCTACCCCGGCTTCAAGGCGCTGGAGGCCATAGGGCCCATGTCGGTGTTCGACTATGCCAACGTGCACCTGCGCGCGCGCGGCCAGAGCGACGGCTACGAGGTGCGCGTGGTCTCGCAGCGGCAAGGGCCCGTGCGCTCGGACACGCTGATGTCGCTGGAGGCCACGCATACGCTGGCCGGGCTGGAGGCTGCAGGCATGGGCTGCACCGTGGTCGTCGTGGGCTCGCGCCATATCGAGCAGGTGCTGGGCGGCTCGGCCGAGCTGGTCGCCTGGCTGGGCCGCGTGGCGCCGCGCGTGCAGCGGCTGATTGCGCTGTGCTCGGGCAGCTTCTTCCTGGCCGAGGCGGGCTTGCTGGACGGCCGGCGCGCGGCCACGCACTGGAGCGTGACGGCGCAACTGGCCCAGCGCCATCCGCGCGTGCAGGTCGATGCCGATGCCATCTACCTGCGCGAGGAAATCCGCGATGGCGAAGGCAGCCGCCAGCTGTGGACCTCGGCCGGCGTGACTGCCGGCATCGACCTGGCCCTGGCCGTGGTGGAGGAGGATTTCGGCCACGCGCTGGCGCTGGAGGTGGCGCGCGACCTGGTCATGTATCTCAAGCGCCCCGGCGGGCAGTCGCAGTTCAGCGTGCCGCTGGCGGCCCAGGCCGCGCAGCACGGCGGCGTGCAGGCCGTGCAGCAGTGGGTGATGGCCCATCTGGCCGAGCCCCTGACCCTTGCGCAGATGGCCGAGCAGGCGCACATGAGTGAGCGGCACCTGCGCCGCGTGTTCCAGCAGGAAACCGGGCAAAGCCCCACGGCCTTTGTGGAGAGCGCGCGGCTGGAGGCGGCCAAGCAGCTGCTGGAAAGCCAGGCCCATCTGCCACTCAAGACCGTGGCCGCGCGCGTGGGCCTGGGCTCGGAGCAGGCGCTGCGCCACCTGTTCGTGCGCCACCTGGGCATTACCCCGGTGGCGTACCGGGATCGCTTTGGTGGGCGAGGCGGCGCGGGCTGAACCGGAAACGCTCAGTTCTTTTTTGCGGTCTCGGCTGCTTCGGCGGCCGCGGCGCGCAGCTTGTCCTTCTTGCTGGGGCGGCGGCCCTTGATGCCGCCGTTGCCGTCCTGCGCCACCGGAGGCGGCGGCACGGGCTCGGTGGGCTCGAAGCCCGGCAACTGCTCCAGTTCAAGGTCCAGCTGGTTGCGCTTGCAGATCAGCGCCCAGTGCGCCTGGTCGGCCGGCGTCACGAAGCTGATGGCCGTGCCGTCCTCGCCCGCGCGGCCCGTGCGGCCGATGCGGTGCACATAGTCGGTGGCCGAGCGCGGCAGGTCGTAGTTGACGACCAGGGGCAGCTGGGTGATGTCGATGCCGCGCGCCGCCAGGTCGGTGGTGATCATCACCTGCCAGCGCTTGGCCTTGAAGTCGGCCAGCGCTTCCTTGCGTGCGCCCTGGCTCAGGTCGCCATGGAAGGCCGTGGCGAAGATGCCGGCCTTGTAGAGCTTTTCCGCCACCAGTTCGGCCGTGTGCCGCGTGGCCACGAAGACCAGGGCACGTTCGAGCGTGACAGGGTCGGTGCCCGCAGCGGTGTCGCCCTGCACCAGCTTGCGCAGCAATTGCGTGCGGCGCGCGCGGTCCACGGCAATGGCGCGCTGGGTGATGCTTTGCGGGCTGGCGGCATCCTGGCCTTCGGCGGCATCGACGCGGGCCTGCACGGGATCGTGCAGCAGGCCCGTGGCCAGCGATTGCACGGCATCGGGATAGGTGGCCGAGAACAGCAGGGTCTGGCGTTGCTTCGGCAGCAGGGCCAGCACGCGCTGCAGCTCGTCCTGAAAGCCCAGGTCCAGCAGGCGGTCGGCCTCGTCCAGCACCAGGTGGCGCACGGCGGACAGGCGCACGGCGTTGTGCTCCACCAGGTCCAGCAGGCGGCCCGGCGTGGCCACCAGGAAATCGGCACTGCCGCGCAGCATCATCATCTGCGGGTTGATGGACACGCCGCCATAGACCACGCCGATGCGCGGCGGCTGCTTGAGCGCGCGGCCCAGGTCGGACAGCGTCTCGCCCACCTGCTGGGCCAGCTCGCGCGTGGGCACCACGATCAGCGTGGTCAGGGTTCGCACAAAGCCGCCCTGGGCACCCTGGGCCTTGCCGCCATCCATCCAGCGCTGCAGCAGCGGCAGCAGGTAGGCGGCCGTCTTGCCCGAGCCCGTGGGCGCACAGGCCCAGAGGTCGCGGCCCGCAAGCACGGGGGCGATGGACTGGGTCTGTATGGGCGTGGGATCGACCAGGCCCAGGTCTTGGAGGCTGGAGACCAGCGCCGGGCTCAGGCCGAGGGAGGCAAAGTTCATGGTGTGCAGGGAGTGGCTGGGGCCGGAACCCCGGCGCAAGAAAGGGCCGGCCACGAGGGCCGGGGGGGCATTGTCGGCGAAACCGCGCTGCTGCGTGAAGCAGGGGGCTTGGCTCCGGCGCTCAGGCTAGGCGGCGCAGCCGGCCAGCGGGCTGTTCACCAGGCCACCTGCCGTTGCAGCCGGGTCGGTGGAGCGTGCCTGAGCGGGGATCGGGCATCGCCGAAATGAGTTCCCAGAAGATCGAATGGAGGCGGCTCATGGAGGAAGTCTTCCCTGCCTCTTCAGCTCCTTGAGCCGTCGTTCGGTTGCGCGGTCCAGGGCGTCCTGCAGCAGGTCCATCTTGCGTTTGTTGCAGGGTTGGCAGTCGTAGAAGCTTCCAGGTACTCCAATAGGGTCCAGCTTCTTGTTGGCCTCGAAAAGATTAATACGTCCTGTGGGTTCGATTCCCATGACGATGATTTTTCCGCTCTTGAACTTGACGGACGCCCCTCCTGAACACCCTGTTCTTTCCATATATTCCCCGAAGTAGTGCTTCTCTGAAATTTTGCGCATGTGCTGCAGCGCATATCGCACATCCTCTTCGGTCAATATCACATCGTTGCAATCAAGCCAGTTTTTGTCCTCCCAAGACGAGCCACCAGAGGGCTCGAAGATTTCGATTTTCTGTACTTGCCTGACTGGGTATCTGGCATCGGCCGCATGGAGCATCGATGCCATAGCCATTGCCGAAATCACAGTCACAGTGCGAATGAGAATGAAGCTCATGGTGCCATTTCCCAGTTTGCGCCTTCTGCCTCGGACAGGTTCTTCCGGCTTACTTCAGGGTGCTTGAAGACTTCACTGGGCGATAGTTGCATGGAATCTTGCAGTGCTTCAACCAGCCATGTCAGAGCACGGTTTTGTGCCTCAGTCGGTGTGGGGTAGACGCCAAATTCTCCCCGAATCCCTTCCGGACTCAGTTCCTTTCGTCGTTGAGGGGGCTTGAACCCTTTCGGCAACACAGCCCTGCCAACCATCTCGATGCCTATGGCTTCCATGTTGCTCGGATAGCGATCGCCAGGAGCTTTCATCATCTCGATGCGGTGCATTCCCTTTACGCCCGCTCCTTCATAGTCCCTGGCCTTGCATTTCCCCACAAGCAGGCATCTCGCCTTCAGCGGGCCCACATGGTTGGCACGCTGATAGATGGCAGTAGTCTGGTAGATGGTGCCGTCCTTGTCGATCAGGAAATGCGCCCCATTGGCCTTCGGGTTCCTGTAGCTGTTGAGCGAAGACTGGGCCGTGTTGGCATCGGTCTGGTGCACGACGATGCCGGTGATGGCGGCGGTCCGCTTTCCTCTCTCGATGGCGGGGCTGCGCGCGTTCCTGACGCGCGCATGGATGAGCATTCCGTCCTTGTTGATTTCGACAGGCATGTGAGTCCCGGGGTTGCGTTGAATGGCAGCGGGCATTGCGCTGCGGCTCCATCCCGTTTGAGGGAGGGTCAACGGCCACCTTAAGGTGGATAGGCTCAATCAATGGGCATGCCACGATAGGGAAAATGGTGTTCCTAGGACTGGCGCGGCCTTCTGGAGCGGTGGGCTCGCAAATGAAAAAAGCCCCATGCAAAGGCATGGGGCTTTTGGGTGCCGGGCCGCTGAGGCCCGGACCTGCGATCAGCGCTGGCCGATCGGCTTGACGTCGCGGGACACGGAGCCCGTGAACAGCTGGCGGGGACGGCCGATCTTGTACTCGGGGTCGGCCATCTGCTCGTTGAGCTGGGCGATCCAGCCCACGGTGCGGGCCAGGGCGAAGATGCCGGTGAACAGGTTCACGGGCACGCCGATGGCGCGCTGCACGATGCCGGAGTAGAAGTCCACATTCGGGTAGAGCTTGCGCTGCACGAAGTAGTCGTCTTCCAGGGCGATCTTCTCGACTTCCTTGGCCAGGGCGAACAGGGGGTCCTTTTCCAGGCCCAGTTCGGCCAGCACTTCATTGCAGGTTTCCTGCATGAGCTTGGCGCGGGGGTCGTAATTCTTGTAGACGCGGTGGCCGAAGCCCATCAGCTTGACGCCGCTGTTCTTGTCCTTGACCTGTTCCATGAACTCGCCGACCTTGGCAACGCCGCCGTTGGCCTGCAGGTATTCCAGCATGTTCAGGCAGGCTTCGTTGGCGCCGCCGTGGGCAGGACCCCACAGGCAGGCCACGCCGGCCGAGATGGCGGCGAAGGGGTTGGTGCCCGACGAGCCGCACAGGCGCACGGTGGAGGTGGAGGCGTTTTGCTCGTGGTCTGCGTGCAGGATGAAGATGCGGTCCAGCGCGCGCTCGACCACGGGGTTCACCTTGAACTCCTCGCAGGGGTTGCCGAACATCATGCGCATGAAGTTGCCGGCGTAGCTCAGGTCGTTCTTGGGGTACATGTACGGCGCACCGATGCCGTACTTGTAGGCCATGGAGACCAGCGTGGGCATCTTGGCGATCAGGCGGATCGCGGCGATGTCGCGGTGCTCGGCGTTGTTGATGTCCATGTTGTCGTGGTAGAAGGCCGACATGCCGCCGACCAGACCCGTCAGGACGGCCATGGGGTGGGCGTCACGGCGGAAACCACGCAGGAAGAACTGCATCTGCTCGTTGACCATGGTGTGCTTGGTCACGCGCTCGACGAAGTCGGCCTTCTCGGACTCGTTGGGCAGCTCGCCGTACAGCAGCAGGTAACAGGTCTCGAGGTAGTCGCAGTTCTTGGCCAGCTGCTCGATGGGGTAGCCACGGTACAGCAGCTCGCCCTTGTCGCCATCGATGTAGGTGATGGCGGACTGGCACGAGGCGGTAGAGAGGAAGCCCGGGTCATAGGTGAACATGCCGGTCTGCGCGTACAGCTTGCGGATGTCCACCACGTCGGGACCGACGTTGCCCTGGTAGACGGGCAGCTCGACGCTGGGAGCGCCGTTGCTGAATGACAGCGTTGCTTTGTTGTCTGCGAGTTTCATTTCCAAACTTCCTTCTCTAGATTGCCTAGCCTACTAGCGGGAGAGAACCGGGCTTGCGCTTGCGCACCAGTTCCAGAACTTCCCTGATTTCTTGGGTATCGAGTTCACCTTCAGGCTCCTTGCGGCGCAAGAAGAGGTCCATCAGGTCGTTGTCTGCCAGGTCCATCAAGGCAGACAGACCGCTCGCGTGTCTCCGCGTGAGCTGGTCTCCGTAGGTGGCGAAGAACTGCGCGATGAACAGGTCGTTCTCGACCAGGCCACGCCGGCAGCGCCAGCGCAGCAGGTCTCGCTCGCGTTCGTCGAGCAGAGTATTCGTCATGGTCATCAGATGGCCCGGCGGACCATCAGTTCCTTGATCTTGCCAATGGCCTGCGTGGGGTTCAGGTGCTTGGGGCACACGTCCACGCAGTTCATGATGGTGTGGCAACGGAAGAGGCGGTACGGATCTTCCAGGTTGTCAAGGCGGTCACCCGTGGCCTCGTCGCGGCTGTCCGCGATGAAGCGGTAGGCCTGCAGCAGGCCGGCCGGGCCCACGAACTTGTCGGGGTTCCACCAGAAGCTGGGGCAGCTGGTGGAGCAGCTGGCGCACAGAATGCACTCGTACAGGCCGTTGAGCTCTTCGCGCTCTTCAGGCGACTGCAGGCGTTCCTTGGTGGGAGACGCGAAGCTGTCGTTCTGCAGGTACGGCTTGATCGAGTGGTACTGCTTGAAGAACTGCGTCATGTCCACGATCAGGTCGCGGATCACGGGCAGGCCGGGCAGGGGCTTGAGAACGATGTCGCCCTGCAGGGTCTTCATGTTCGTCAGGCAGGCCAGGCCGTTCTTGCCATTGATGTTCATCGCGTCCGAGCCGCACACGCCTTCGCGGCAGGAGCGGCGGAACGAGATGGAGGGGTCCATCTCCTTGAGCTTGACCAGGGCGTCCAGCAGCATGCGCTCGTGGCCGTCCAGCTCGACCTCGACGGTCTGCATGTAGGGCTTGGCATCCTTGTCCGGGTCGTAGCGGTAGATCTTGAAAGTGCGCTTCATTTGTCTGTTCTCTCGTGGGCTGCTGGATTAGAACGTGCGGACCTTGGGCGGCACGCTGTCCACCGTGAGGGGCTTCAGGTTCACGGGCTTGTAGTCCAGGCTGTTGGTGGCGCTGTACCACAGGGTGTGCTTGAGCCATTCCTTGTCATTGCGGCCCAGCGGGAACTCGGCGTGGTCGGCAGGATGCTCGTAGTCGTACACGGTGTGGGCGCCGCGGCATTCGTGGCGGGCAGCGGCCGAGATCATGGTGGCCTGGGCCACTTCGATCAGGTTGTCCACTTCCAGCGCTTCCATGCGGGCGGTGTTCCAGACCTTGGACTTGTCCTTGAGGGTCACGGAGCCCACGCGTTCGCGGATGGCGTTGATCTTGACTTCGCCTTCGTCCATGCTCTTTTGCGTGCGGAACACGCCGGCATGCTGCTGCATGGTGGCGCGGATGTCGCCAGCCAGGTCCTGGGCGTAGGTGCCTTCCTTGGAGTCGTCGAGCTGGTTCAGGCGCGTGAGCGTGCGCTCGGAGCCATCGGCCGGCACGGCCTTGTGGTCGCCGAAGCCGTTGACGAACTGCACGATGTGCTTGCCGGCCGACTTGCCGAAGACCAGCAGGTCCAGCAGCGAGTTCGTGCCCAGGCGGTTGGCGCCGTGCACCGACACGCAGGAGCATTCGCCCACGGCATAGAGGCCATTGACCACATTGTTCTGCTGGCCGTCCCACACCACGACCTGGCCGTTGATGTTGGTGGGAATGCCGCCCATCTGGTAGTGGATGGTGGGCACCACGGGAATCGGTTCCTTGGTGATGTCCACGTTGGCGAAGTTGTGGCCGATCTCTTCCACCGAAGGCAGGCGCTTGCGGATGGTGTCTGCACCCAGGTGGTCCAGCTTCATCAGGATGTAGTCCTTGTTGGGACCACAGCCACGGCCTTCCTTGATTTCCTGGTCCATGGAGCGGGACACGAAGTCGCGCGGTGCCAGATCCTTCAGCGTGGGAGCGTAGCGCTCCATGAAGCGTTCGCCTTCGCTGTTGAGCAGGATGGCGCCTTCGCCACGGCAGCCTTCGGTCAGCAGCACGCCCGCGCCGGCCACGCCGGTGGGGTGGAACTGCCAGAACTCCATGTCCTGCAGCGGGATGCCTGCGCGTGCAGCCATGCCCAGGCCGTCGCCGGTGTTGATGAAGGCATTGGTCGATGCCTGGAAGATGCGGCCTGCGCCACCCGTGGCCAGCAGCACGGCCTTGGCGTGCAGCTCGTACAGGTCGCCGGTTTCCAGTTCGATGGCGGTCACGCCGACCACGTCGCCCTGGGTGTTACGGATCAGGTCCAGCGCCATCCACTCCACGAAGAAGTTGGTCTTGGACTTGACGTTCTGCTGGTACAGCGTGTGCAGCATGGCGTGGCCGGTACGGTCGGCCGCGGCGCAGGCGCGCTGCACGGGCTTTTCACCGTAGTTGGCCGTGTGGCCGCCGAAGGGGCGCTGGTAGATGGTGCCGTCGGGGTTGCGGTCGAACGGCATGCCGAAGTGTTCCAGCTCGATCACGACGTTGGGCGCTTCGCGGCACATGAACTCGATCGCATCCTGGTCGCCGAGCCAGTCGGAGCCCTTGATGGTGTCGTAGAAGTGGTAGTGCCAGTTGTCCTCGCTCATGTTGCCCAGCGAAGCGGACACGCCGCCTTGCGCAGCCACGGTGTGCGAGCGCGTGGGGAAGACCTTGGACAGCGAGGCCACGGACAGGCCGGCGCGCGACAGTTCCAGCGCGGCACGCAGGCCGGAGCCGCCAGCGCCGACGATGACGACGTCAAACTTGCGCTTGGTGATGTTTGCTTTGGAGTAGCTCATTCTTAACCTTCAATCGTGGAGACCGCGTCTCTATCAGATACGCCACAGGATCTGGATGCCCCAGCCGGCGCAGCCGACGAGCCAGACCAGGGTGAAAACGTTCAGCACCAGGCGCAGGCCCACGGGCTTGACGTAGTCCATCCAGATGTCGCGCACGCCGACCCAGACGTGCCAGGCCAGCGAGACGATCACGGCGAAGGTCAGGAACTTCATCCACTGCGGGGCAAAGATGCCGGCCCACAGGTCATAGCCGACGGAGCCGGTGCTGAAGATCAGCTTGGCCAGCAGCACGATGGTGAACAGTGCCATCAGCACGCCGGTGACGCGCTGCACCATCCAGTCGCGGATGCCGTAGTGCGCACCGACCACGGTGCGCTTGGAGCCGTAATTCACGGACATGGTTCTTTTTCCTTATCGTGAGGGAGAGATCGTGAATCAGTACAGGCCGAACAGCTTGGCACCCAGGATCAGGGTCAGGCCAACGCTCAGGACCAGCACCACCAGGGCCGAGGACTTGCCGAACTGCTTGTTGACGGCGTGGTGGTTCACATCCATGAACAGGTGGCGGACGCCGGCGCAAAAGTGGTGCAGGTAGGCCCAGATCAATGCCAGGCACACGAGCTTGAGGAACCATCCGAAGGGACCCGCGAAAACCGAGGTGAAGCCGTCGAAGGAGATCTCCGAAGTCAGCGACATGTCCATCATCCACAGGATGAAAGGCAGCAGGATGAACATCAGCAGGCCGCTGATGCGGTGCAGGATGGACACGATGCCGGCCGGCGGCAACCGGTAGGTGGGGAGGTCCTTGAAGAAGTTGATGTTGCGGAACTCTGGCCGCTTTTTGGCTTGCTCAGTCATGGCAGGGTACTTTCGTGGATGTAACTGCTTCGTAATCGCTCAGGGGCGGCGATGCAAAATTCTATTGCAATGCAATAAAAACAGCTTTGCTGGGAATTGCGTATTTTCGCCCGCTTCTCTGGGGAACGGATCGTTCAGCTCAGCGCGTTGCGGTAGTGATGGGTGTCGGTGCGGTACAGGCCACGGCGTAACTCCATGGGAACATCGTTGTATGTGTAAGCGGTGCGCTCCACGCTCAGCAGGGGCGTGGTGCTGGGGACATCCAGCAGCAGGGCCTGTTCTGCCTCGGGCAGCACGGCGCGGATCTTTTCGTCGGCGCGCACCATGCGCACGCCGTAGTCCAGCTCGAACATGGCGTAGGTGGGGCCCTGGTAGGCGGACATCTGCTCGGCGGTCAGGCCCTTGAAGGCGTGGCCCGGCAGCCAGATGTCTTCCAAAATGGTCGGGATTGCGGAGAACGACAGCACGCGGCGCACATGCATCACGGCATCGCCGCTGCGCAGCGCCAGGCCGCGCGCCACGTCGGCCGATGCGCGCAGGCGCCGGCAGTCGATGATGCGGCGCTCGGCACGACCCTCGCCCTGCTGGTCGCCGCCGTCGGGCTGCAGCTTGAGGAAGCGGTACTGCACATGCTGGGCCGCGTGGGTGGCCACGAAGGTGCCCTTGCCCTGGCGGCGCATCACCAGGTTCTCTGCGGCCAGCTCGTCGATGGCCTTGCGCACCGTGCCCTGGCTCACGCGAAAGCGCGCCGCCAACTCCATCTCGCTGGGAATCAGTTCGCCGGGCCGCCATTCGCCTGCTTCAAGGCTTTGCAGTATCAGTCCCTTGATCTGCTGATACAAAGGGCTGAAGGCCGGGGTCGATGCGCCCGCGCCGATGGTGGGAGCGGCGTTGTCTGAGGCGAGGGGAGGCAGGACTGGCATGGAAAAGTTCGGGGTGGGGAGGCTCCCGGCGACGCAGATGAAAGACTTGGAAACAGACGTCGATCATATCTTATATAAGACATAAGACAAATTGACCGGGCTTCGAAATCGGGAGTACACTTTCGCGTTGTTTGCGGAGCACGGGCTGCTGGTTTCTGACGCTGGTGCGACCTGGCGCCGATAACACCTGATTTTTTCCCCATCCCTGGAGTTTCATCATGAGCAAGAAGCCCGTTCGTGTCGCCGTCACCGGTGCCGCCGGTCAAATTGGTTACGCCCTGCTGTTCCGCATCGCCTCCGGCGAAATGCTGGGTAAGGACCAGCCCGTCATTCTGCAACTGCTGGAGATTCCCGACGAGAAGGCCCAGAACGCGCTCAAGGGCGTGATCATGGAACTCGAAGACTGCGCCTTCCCCCTGCTGGCCGGCATCGAAGCCCACTCCGACCCCCTGCAAGCCTTCAAGGACACCGACTACGCCCTGCTGGTCGGCGCGCGTCCCCGCGGCCCCGGCATGGAACGTGCCGACCTGCTGGCTGCCAACGCACAGATCTTCACGGCCCAGGGCAAGGCGCTGAACGCCGCTGCCTCGCGCAACGTGAAGGTGCTGGTCGTCGGCAACCCCGCCAACACCAACGCCTACATCGCCATGAAGTCGGCTCCGGACCTGCCGGCCAAGAACTTCACCGCCATGCTGCGCCTGGACCACAACCGCGCTGCATCGCAGCTGGCTGCCAAGGCCGGCTTCAAGGTGGGCGACATCCGCAAGCTGACCGTCTGGGGCAACCACTCGCCCACGATGTACGCCGACTACCGCTTCGCCACCGTCAACGGTGAAAGCGTCAAGGCCAAGATCAACGACCAGGCCTGGAACAAGGACGTGTTCCTGCCCACCGTCGGCAAGCGTGGCGCCGCCATCATTGCCGCCCGCGGCCTGTCCTCGGCTGCCTCGGCTGCCAACGCTGCCATCGACCACATGCGCGACTGGGCCCTGGGCTCGGGCGGCGAATGGGTCACCATGGGCGTGCCCTCCAATGGCGAATACGGCATCCCCGCCGGCATCGTCTTCGGCTTCCCGGTCACCACCGAGAACGGCGAGTACAAGATCGTCGAAGGCCTGGAAATCGACGCCTTCTCGCAAGAGTGCATCGACAAGACCCTGGCCGAGCTGCAAGGCGAACAGGACGGCGTCAAGCACCTGCTGTAAGCCGCCGGCAAGCCATGCTCGACTGGAATCCCGCGCTTTACCTGCGTTTCGCCAATGAGCGTACGCGCCCCGCAGCCGAGCTGCTGGCGCGTGTGCCCTTGGCCCAGGCCCGCCATGTGGTGGACCTGGGATGCGGGCCGGGCAATTCCACCGAGCTGCTTGCACAGCGCTATGCCGGTGCCACGATCACCGGCATAGACAACTCCCAGGCGATGCTGGCCACCGCGCGCCAGCATCTGCCTGAGGCCCGCTTCGCGCTGGCCGACATTGCTTCCTGGACGCCCGCCCCCGGCGAGAGCGCTCCCGACCTGATTTATGCCAATGCCTCCCTCCAGTGGGTGGGGGAGCATGAAACGCTGATACCCCGCCTGTTCGCCCAACTGGCGCCAGGGGGCGTGCTGGCGATACAGATGCCCGACAACCGGCAGGAAGCCACGCACCGCGTGATGCGCGAGATCGCCAGCCTGCCCAAGTTTGCCGCCTACATCGGCGATGCCGCCAAGGTGCGGGCCGACATCCTGCCCATCCGCAGCTACTACGACCTGCTGGCCGGTCCGCAGGAGCAGGCCGGCGTCGAGGCCGGCGCCGTCGATGTCTGGCACACCGTCTACCAGCATCCGATGGACTCGGCCGGCGCCATCGTCCAGTGGCTGCGCGGCACCGGCCTCAAGCCCTTCGTCGAGGGCCTGCCCGAAGCCCTGCAGGCCGACTTCCTCACCGAATACGAAAACCGCGTGGACGCCGCCTACGGCGTGCGCGCCGACGGCCGGCGCCTGCTGGCCTTCCCCCGCCTGTTCATCGTCGCCCAGCGCAAGCCATGACCGCCGCCACGTCCACACCCTCTCGCGCACACCCGGCCCAGGTGCTGCTCGATGCGCAGGGCGGTGCCCTGCACCTGCCCGTCTGTGACCACTACAGCGGCGTGGAAGTGCGCATGCGCAAGAGCCTGCAGCTGCAGGCCGAGATGATGGCCGAGTTCGGCACCTGCGTCTTCGACGTCACGCTGGACTGCGAAGATGGCGCCCCCGTGGGCCAGGAGGCGGCCCATGCGCGCCTGGTGGCCTCGCTGGCGCGCGATGCCGCGCCCGGTGCCCGCGTGGCCGCGCGCGTGCATGCCGTGGACCACGCCAGCTTCGCGCAGGACCTGGACATCATCGTCGGCGAGGCCGGTGACCGCCTGTGCCACCTCATGCTGCCCAAGGTGGAAAGCGTGGACGACGTGCTGCTGGCCGAGCGGCATCTGGGTCGCCTGGGCTGCCGCGAACTGCCGCTGCATGTGCTCATCGAGTCGCCCGCCGCCGTGCACCGTGCCTTCGACATTGCCGCGCACCCGCGCGTGCAGAGCATTTCCTTCGGCCTGATGGACTTCGTCTCGGCCCATGGCGGCGCGATTCCTGCCTCGGCCATGGGCTCGGCCGGCCAGTTCGACCATCCGCTGGTCGTGCGTGCCAAGCTGGAGATCGCAGCCGCCTGCCACGCGCACGGCAAGGTGCCTTCGCACTGCGTGGTCACCGAATTCAGGAATCCACAGGCGCTGCAGGCCGCTGCCACACAGGCGTCACGGCGGCTCGGCTATACCCGCATGTGGAGCATCCACCCGGACCAGATCCGCCCCATCCTCGCCGCCTTCGCGCCCCAGGCCGACGAAGTGGCGCAGGCCGCACAAATACTTACCGCCGCCGAGGCCGCCGATTGGGCGCCCGTCAGCGTGGATGGTGTATTACATGACCGGGCGAGCTACCGCTATTTCTGGCAGTTGCTCACACGTGCCCACCAGACCGGCCAGGCGCTGCCCCCACAGGTGCAGCCCTGGTTTGCATCAGAATCACTTGCTTAGCCCACACCGGGAATTTGCAGGAGCCCAACGTATGAAGACAGCTATCGCCTCCATCCTGATCGCAGCCCCCTTGCTGGCCATGGGCCTGGGTGCCAGCGCCGCCGAGCCCGCCACCGCAAAGAAGGCGCCGGCCAAGGCCGCCGCCAAGCCTGCGGCCAAGAAGGCCCCCGCCAAGAAGGCCACCACGGCCAAGGCCGCTGCCGGCGCTGCCGCCGTCGGCGGTGCGGCCGCCGTCGCAACTGCTGCCCAACAGCCGCTGTCCGCCGAAGACCTGGCCATTTCCGAGCGCGTGCACACCGGCCGCATCCCCTGCGAGCTGGGCGCCTTCGTCAATGTGACGGCCGACCAGGCCAACCCGGGTTACTTCAACATCGACGGCAAGGGCTTCAAGTACCACATGTCGCCCGTCAAGACCTCGACCGGCACCGTGCGCCTGGAAGACAAGCATGCCGGCGCCGTCTGGCTGCAGATCGCCAACAAATCGATGCTCATGAACCAGAAGGTCGGCCAGCGCCTGGCCGACGAATGCATGAGCCCCGATCAGCTTCAGGTGGCCGAGGCCATCAAGAAGAACCCGCCTCCCAGCCTGCTGGAAGCACCCAAGCCCGCCGGCCAGTAATCCAGGCCCGGACCTGAGCGTCCCGCAAGCAGCCCCACTTTAGAAAACCATGGAGAGAGAATCATGTTGAAAGCCTACCGTGACCACGTGGCCGAACGCGCCGCGCTCGGTATCCCCCCGCTGCCGCTGGAAGCCAAGCAGGTTGCCGAACTGATCGAGCTGATCAAGAACCCGCCCGCTGGCGAGGACGCCTTCCTGCTCGACCTGCTCACGCACCGCGTTCCTCCGGGCGTGGACGATGCCGCCAAGGTCAAGGCCAGCTTCCTGGCAGCCGTGGCCCACGGTGACATCCAGGTGGCTCTCATCTCCAAGGCCAAGGCCACCGAGCTGCTGGGCACCATGGTGGGTGGCTACAACGTGCATCCCCTGATCGAGCTGCTGGACGACGCCGAAGTCGCCGGCGTGGCCGCCGATGCGCTGAAGAAGACGCTGCTGATGTTCGACTTCTTCAACGACGTGGCCACCAAGGCCAAGGCCGGCAACGCCAAGGCCCAGGAAGTCATGAAGAGCTGGGCTGACGCCGAGTGGTTCACCTCGCGCCCCGAAGTGGACAAGAAGATCACCGTCACCGTCTTCAAGGTGCCCGGCGAGACCAACACCGACGACCTGTCGCCCGCGCCCGATGCCTGGAGCCGTCCGGACATCCCGCTGCACTACCTGGCCATGCTCAAGAACACCCGTCCCGACGCGGCCTTCAAGCCCGAGGAAGACGGCAAGCGCGGCCCGATGCAGTTCATCGACGACCTCAAGAAGAAGGGCCACCTGGTCGCCTACGTGGGCGACGTGGTCGGCACCGGCTCCTCGCGCAAGTCGGCCACCAACTCCATCGTCTGGGCCACGGGCCAGGACATCCCCTTCGTGCCCAACAAGCGCTTCGGCGGCGTGACCCTGGGCGGCAAGATCGCTCCCATCTTCTTCAACACGCAGGAAGATTCGGGCTCGCTGCCCATCGAAGTCGATGTCACCAAGCTGGAGATGGGCGACGTCATCGACGTGCTGCCCTATGACGGCAAGCTGGTCAAGAACGGCGAAACCGTCGCCGAGTTCCAGCTCAAGAGCGACGTGCTGTTCGACGAAGTGCGCGCCGGCGGCCGCATCAACCTGATCATCGGCCGCTCGCTGACCGCCAAGGCCCGCGAATTCCTCGGCCTGTCTGCATCCACCGTGTTCCGCCTGCCCCAGGCGCCCGCTGCTTCGAACGCCGGCTTCACGCTGGCCCAGAAGATGGTCGGCCGCGCCGTCGGCCTGCCGGAAGGCCAGGGCGTGCGCCCCGGTACCTACTGCGAGCCGCGCATGACCACCGTGGGTTCGCAGGACACCACCGGCCCCATGACCCGCGACGAGCTCAAGGACCTGGCCTGCCTGGGCTTCTCGGCCGACATGGTCATGCAGTCCTTCTGCCACACGGCTGCCTACCCCAAGCCCGTGGACGTCAAGACCCACCGCGAGCTGCCTGCCTTCATCAGCAACCGCGGCGGCGTGGCCCTGCGTCCCGGTGACGGCGTGATCCACTCCTGGCTCAACCGCCTGCTGCTGCCCGACACCGTGGGCACGGGCGGTGACTCGCACACGCGCTTCCCCATCGGCATCTCCTTCCCCGCAGGTTCCGGCCTGGTGGCCTTCGGCGCCGCCACGGGCGTGATGCCCCTGGACATGCCCGAGTCCGTGCTCGTGCGCTTCAAGGGCGAAATGCAGCCCGGCGTCACCCTGCGTGACCTCGTGCATGCCATTCCCCTGTACGCCATCAAGGCAGGCGCGCTGACCGTGGCCAAGGCTGGCAAGAAGAACATCTTCTCGGGCCGCATCCTGGAAATCGAAGGTCTGCCCGACCTGAAGGTGGAACAGGCCTTCGAGCTGTCCGACGCCTCGGCCGAGCGCTCGGCTGCCGGCTGCACGATCAAGCTCAACCCCGAGCCGATCAAGGAGTACCTGACCTCGAACATCGTTCTGATGAAGAACATGATCGCCGACGGCTACGCCGACGCCAAGACGCTGCAGCGCCGCATCGAGAAGGTCGAAGCCTGGCTGGCCAAGCCCGACCTGCTCGAAGCCGACAAGGACGCCGAATACGCTGCCGTGTTCGAGATCGACCTGGCCGACATCAAGGAACCCATCGTCTGCTGCCCCAACGATCCCGATGACGCCAAGTTCCTGTCCGAAGTGGCCGGCACCAAGATCGATGAAGCCTTCATCGGTTCGTGCATGACCAACATCGGCCACTTCCGCGCAGCAGCCAAGCTGCTGGGCGGCCAGCGCGACATCCCCGTCAAGCTGTGGGTGGCTCCGCCCACCAAGATGGATCAGAACGAGCTGATCAAGGAAGGCCACTACGCAGCCTTCGGCACGGCCGGTGCTCGCACCGAAATGCCGGGCTGCTCGCTGTGCATGGGCAACCAGGCCCAGGTCCGCGAAGGCGCGACGGTGATCTCCACCTCGACCCGCAACTTCCCCAACCGCCTGGGCAAGAACACCAACGTGTTCCTGGGCTCGGCCGAGCTGGCCGCCATCGCATCGCGCCTGGGCAAGCTGCCCACCAAGGAGGAATACCTCAAGGAAATGGGCGTGATCGATGCCGACAAGTCCAGCGTCTACCGCTACATGAACTTCGACCAGATCGAAGAGTACGCGGACGTGGCCAGGGGCGTGAGCGCCTGAGTCCGGCCTGATCCGGCTCCATGAGCAAAGCCCGCTTCGGCGGGCTTTGCTGCTTTCTGGCTCTGTACTTTCCGGTTTACGCAGCCTGCCTCAACCGCCCCAGCACCTCCTGCGTCTGCGCATCCGCCGGAAAGAACGACTCCACGGCCAGCTCCTGCAGCGTCACATCCACCGGTGTGCCGAAGATGGTGATGGTGCTGATGAAGTTCAGGCGGCCATGGTCGGTGTCCAGCGCGAAGGGCACGGCGATGTGGCTGGCAGGTGCTGCGCCATGCGAGTCCGCTTCATCTTCCTTGAACGGGTAGGCGGCAATCTCGTCGTGCAGCGCCTGCAACTGCGCATCCGACGTGGCGGCAATCTGCTGCTGCAGGCGGTGCAGCAGATGCGCGCGCCAATGGGCTGCGTTGGCCAGGCGCGGGCCCAGGCCTTCGGGGTGCAGGCTCAGGCGCAGCACATTGACGGGTGGCTCCAGCAGCCAGGGCGCCACGCCGGCCAGCAGCAGCGGCACGATGGCGTTGGCGGCCACCAGGTTCCAGTGCCGGTCCACGGCCAGGGCGGGATTGGGTTCGTGGCCTTTGAGCACCAGGTCCACGGCCTGGCGCGCGGCGGCCAGGTCCGGGTGGTCCAGCGGCCGGGCCTGGTACATGGGCGCGTAGCCTGCGGCCACCAGCAGGGCATTGCGCTCGCGCAGCGGCACGCCCAGGCGCTCGACCAGGCGCAGCACCATCTCGCGGCTGGGCTGGGCGCGGCCGGTTTCCACATAGCTCAGGTGGCGCGTGGAGATCTCGGCCTCCAGCGCCAGGCCCTGCTGGCTCAGGCGGCGGTGCTGGCGCCAGTGGCGCAGATGGTCGCCGAAGGGCGAGCGCGCGGACGGTGGATGGGCGGTGGAGGTCATGGTCCGCATCGTAGCGGCGGGGCCGGCGTGGCGGCCATGACCTGCGAGGTTATCGACCCTGTGCAGCCTGCGGCGGACCATGCAGTCCATGGCATGCACGGTGTATGCCTGTTGCTCTCAAGGAGTTCGCCATGTCGATGTTTGCTTCCCCCCGTTTCCTGCCCCGCGTGATGTGGGTCGATGCTGCTTCCTGCGCCGCCTCGGGCGCCTTGCAACTGGTGGCGGGGCAGCCGCTGTCGGATGTGACGGGGTTGCCCCTGGCGCTGCTGCAGTCCACAGGCTGGTTTTTGCTGGGCTATGCGCTGCTGGCTGCGTGGATGGCGGCGCGCTCGCCTGTGCCGCGGCGGTTGATCGGGCTGGTGGTTGTGGGGAATTTCGGGTGGGCTGTGGGCTGTGTTGCGCTGTTGGCGTTTGGTGGGTTGGGGTTGTCTGCCTGGGGGGTGGCGTGGGTGTTGGCTCAGGCGGTGGTGGTTGTGGTGTTGGCTGAGTTGCAGTGGACTGGGTTGCGGCGCACGCGGGATGTGGTTGGCGGTGCGCGTGTTGCCATGTCATGACTACAGCGGGCTTGTTTTGACCCTGCCGGGCCGTTGTTTTTCGAGGCCGGGTCTCGGCCCGGCAGCCGACTGCCCTTTCTTGATTCGCCAAGAAAGGTCAGGTCAAAGAATGCGACCCGAATGCCCGCGACCCCTTCGCTTCGCTGCGGGGCAACCTGCGTCGGGCCGCCTGCGGGGTTCGCCGTGAAACTCACTTCGCGCTGCGCGCTACGTTCAAACAATCACGGCGAGTCAGATCACGAAGCAGTCCTGTCCTTCGGCAGGACTGCAACCCCGCAGGCGGCCCGACGCAGGCGCTGGCATACGGGGAGCTGGTGCGGGCCTTTGCTGCGCTCGGCCGGGTTCAGGGGACTGCGCTGCTTTTGACGTAGTGGGAGCAGCCCACGGCGACGACTTCGCCGCTGGTTTCGCTGGCCAGCATGTCGGCGCTGTTGCGGATGGTGCGCAGGGCGCTGGCGAGCACGTCCAGGCGGTTGCTGGTCTCGGGCGTTTCCAGCCACAGCAGGGCCATGCGGGAGAGTGCCGAGATTTCGGCACAGCCTTGCTGCACCAGGCGGTCCACCTCGGTCACGACCTGGGTGAAATGCTCGGCGCTTGGTGGGGTCTGGGTGTCATGGCTCGGCTCTCCATGCAAGGTTGAGAGAGGCCGTGGAAAGGCAAACGTTGCGCATGCTTCCGTGCTCCTAGTCGAGGCTTGAGACCACCGGGTTGCGTTTTCAAGCGCAGGCAGGTGGGCGGGATGTTGAAAACACGAGACTAGTCGTGCGGGCAGCCTTGCGGTGAGCCCCATCCCGCCCGAAATCGCACAGACGTGGGCAAGCGCCCACGAATACAGGATTCAGACGTGACAAAGCCTCGCTGACGGGGAGGCTGCACCGCTAGTCTTGGAAAAGGTGTTTTCAAGCACCGGCCCCGTGACAGGGGGCTGGTGCGGATTGTGGCATAGCGACTGGAGTTGCTCCAGCGGGGCTGGCATGACCTGGCAACTGCGGCGAGTCAGTTGACGAAGCAGTCCTGTCCTTCGGCAGGACTGCAACCCCGCAGGCGGCCCGACGCAGGCGCTGGCATACGGGGAGCTGGTGCGGGCCTTTGCTGCGCTGGGCCCGGGTCAGGGGGCTGTGCTGCTTTTGACGTAGTGGGAGCAGCCCACGGCGACGACTTCGCCGCTGGTTTCGCTGGCCAGCATGTCGGCGCTGTTGCGGATGGTGCGCAGGGCGCTGGCGAGCACGTCCAGGCGGTTGCTGGTCTCGGGCGTTTCCAGCCACAGCAGGGCCATGCGGGAGAGTGCCGAGATTTCGGCACAGCCTTGCTGCACCAGGCGGTCCACCTCGGTCACGACCTGGGTGAAATGCTCGGCGCTTGGTGGGGGTCTGGGTGTCATGGCTCGGCTCTCCGTGCAAAGGTGAGGCGGGCCATCGAGATGGATGCGATGTACATGGTTCCGTGCTCCTATTCGAGACTGAACCACCAGGCCGGGTTTTCAAGCACAGCAATGGTGGACGGGATGTTGAAAACACGAGAATAGTCGTGCGGGCAGCCTTGCGGTGAGCCCCATCCCGTCCCAAACCGTTCGGATGCAGGCAAGCGCCCACGATCCAAGCAAATCAGACGTGACAAGGCCTCGCTATCGGGGAGGCCGCTCCGCTATTCTTCAAAGGTGTTTTCAAGCACCGGCCCCGTGACAGGGGGCTGGTGCGGATTGTGGCATAGCGACTGGAGTTGCTCCAGCGGGGCTGGCATGACCTGGCAGGTCATGGACTCGGGGGGCGGTGGCGGCGGAGCATCGGTGGGGCCGGCTTGCGAGGTGCATGCCCGGCGATCCACAAGGAGTGCTGATGCCGATGTTTTCCCATGCCCGTTTCCTGTCCCGCACCCTGTGGGCCGACGCCATCTGCTGCGCCGCGGCCGGTGCGGTGCAGCTGGCTTTTTCGCAGCCCTTGGCCGTTTCAACGGGCTTGCCGCAGGCGCTGCTGCTGGGCACGGGGTGCTTCTTGCTGGCCTGGGCCTGCGTGGCTGGCTGGGGCGCGTGCCGCATGCCGCGCAGCAGGGGGCTGGTGGCGCTTGCCGTGTTCGGCAACTTCGGCTGGGCCCTGGCGTGCGGCGTGGTGCTGTACAGCGGCGTGCTGGAGCCTGCGCCCGCAGGCTGGGCATGGGTGCTGGGCCAGGCGGCCATCGGCGTGGCGCTGGGCGATCTGCAGTGCGCGGGGTTGTGGCGCAGCAGGGCTTCGCTGGCCGGTTCGATGACAGCCCTGTGAAAGCCTGCCGCTTTTGCCGCGCGGACAGCGTTGTCCGCGTGTGACTATCGCCAATGGACCACAGCATCCGCGGGCACTTCTGGGCACAATGGAAATCAGAGTCTTGGTGCATGCCCAGCAGCCCGGAAAAGGCGGCGCGCATGTGCCTTCCCAGAGTTTCATCCAGGAGTCTCACGATGCGCCACGAATATGAAAACACTCTCAAGTCCTTTGCTGCGGCGGGGGGCAAGAAGGGCAAGTTCTTCTCCCTGCCTGAACTGGCAAGGCAATATCCACAGGTCCGGCGATTGCCCGTGTCGCTGCGCATCGTGCTGGAGTCCGTGCTGCGCAACTGCGATGGCAACAAGGTGACGCGCGAGCATGTGGAGCAGCTGGCGAACTGGAAGCCCCAGGCCGAGCGCGTGGACGAGATCCCCTTCGTGGTATCGCGCGTGGTGCTGCAGGATTTCACGGGCGTGCCGCTGCTGGCCGACCTGGCCGCCATGCGCAGCACGGCCGCCAGGCTGGGCAAGAAGCCCAAGTCCATCGAGCCGCTGGTGCCCGTGGACCTGGTGGTGGACCACTCCATCATGGTGGACTACTTCGGCACCAAGAAGGCGCTGGACCTGAACATGAAGCTGGAGTTCCAGCGCAACAAGGAGCGCTACCAGTTCATGAAGTGGGGCATGCAGGCCTTCGACACCTTCGGCGTGGTGCCGCCGGGCTTCGGCATCGTGCACCAGGTGAACCTGGAGTACCTGGCGCGCGGCGTGCACAAGACCAAGGACGGCGTGCACTACCCCGACACCCTGGTGGGCACGGACAGCCACACGACCATGATCAACGGCATCGGGGTGGTGGGCTGGGGCGTGGGCGGCATCGAGGCCGAGGCGGCCATGCTGGGCCAGCCGGTGTACTTCCTCACGCCCGATGTGGTGGGCTTCGAGCTGTCGGGCCAGCTGCGCGAGGGCGTGACGGCCACCGACCTGGTGCTGTCGGTGACCGAGATCCTGCGCCGCGAGAAGGTGGTGGGCAAGTTCGTGGAGTTCTTCGGCGAAGGCACGCGCACCCTGGCGCTGCCCGACCGCGCCACCATCGGCAACATGGCGCCCGAGTACGGCGCCACCATGGGCTTTTTCCCCGTCGATGAAAAGACCATCGACTACTTCAGGGGCACGGGCCGCAGCAAGGCCGAGATCGAGGCCTTCGAGGGCTATTTCCGTGCACAGGAACTGTTCGGCGTGCCAGCCGCCGGCGAGATCGACTACTCGCATGTGGTGCGCCTGGACCTGGGCACGGTGGCGCCCAGCCTGGCCGGACCCAAGCGCCCGCAGGACCGCATCGAGCTGGGCAATGTGTCGTCCAAGTTCGATGAGCTGTTCAGCGCCCCTGCGGCGCACAACGGGTTCAACCAGCCGATCGAACGGCTGGGCCGGAGCTTTCGCGTAGGGGGTGGCGGCGAGGGCGAGGTGGCGCCCGAGACGCCGGCCCATCCGCCCGGCGCGCAGCGCTCGCTGGCCGAGATGGAGGCCAACAAGCCCAAGCTGGAGGCCGCCCACAGCGAGGCGCCGGTCGATGCCCCACGCCGCCCAAGCGCCTGAGCATCGCCAACGGCGACGTGCTGATTGCCGCCATCACCAGCTGCACCAACACCTCCAACCCCAGCGTGATGCTGGCCGCCGGCCTGCTGGCCAAGAAGGCGGTGAAGGCCGGGCTCACGGTGCAGCCGCACATCAAGACCTCTCTGGCGCCGGGCTCGCGCGTGGTGACCGAGTATTTGACCGAAGCCGGCCTGCTGCCCTACCTGGAAAAGCTGGGCTTTGCGCTGGCCGGCTACGGCTGCACCACCTGCATCGGCAACGCGGGCGACCTCACGCCGGAGCTCAACGAGGCCATCACCAGCAACGACCTGGTCTGCGCGGCCGTGCTGTCGGGCAACCGCAACTTCGAGGCGCGCATCCACCCCAACATCAAGGCCAACTTCCTGGCCAGCCCGCCGCTGGTCGTGGCCTATGCCATTGCCGGCACGGTGCGCCGCGACCTGATGACCGAGCCCGTGGGCCAGGGCAAGAACGGCCGTGACATCTACCTGGGCGACATCTGGCCGACCAGCGAAGAGATCCACGCGCTGATGAAGTACGCCATGAACGGCAAGGCCTTCCGCGAGAACTACGAGAAGGTGCGCTCCGAGCCCGGCAAGCTCTGGGAAAAGATCCACGGCGTGACGGGCGCCACCTATACCTGGCCCGAGAGCACCTACATTGCCGAGCCGCCGTTCTTCGACGGCTTCCGGCTTGAGCTGGAAGCGCCCGCCGCTGGCGCCGAAGGCTCCAACCCCTACGTGGTGCACGGCGCGCGCGTGATGGCGCTGTTCGGCGACTCCATCACCACCGACCACATCTCGCCGGCCGGCTCCATCAAGGAAAGCTCGCCCGCAGGCCAGTGGCTGCTGGCCCACGGCGTGCAAAAGGCCGACTTCAACAGCTACGGCTCGCGGCGCGGCAACCATGAGGTGATGATGCGCGGCACCTTTGCCAACGTGCGCATCAAGAACCTGATGATTCCGGCGCAGGCCGATGGCTCGCGCGAGGAGGGCGGCCTGACGCTGTACCGCGACGGCACGGGCCAGGTCACCAAGATGCCCATCTACGACGCGGCCATGAAGTACCAGGCCGAGGGCCGCGCCACCGTGATCTTCGCGGGCGAGGAATACGGCACGGGATCGAGCCGCGACTGGGCCGCCAAGGGCACGCAGCTGCTGGGCATCAAGGCCGTGGTGGCGCGCAGCTTCGAGCGCATCCACCGTTCCAACCTGGTCGGCATGGGCGTGCTGCCGCTGCAGTTCCTGGGCACGGACAGCTGGCAGACCCTGGGCCTGACGGGCGAGGAGTTCGTGGAAGTGATTCCCGCCGCCGACCTGGCGCCGCAAAGCGAGGCCCAGCTGGTGATCACGCGTGCCGATGGCAGCAAGCAGACCGTGGTGGTCAAGCTGCGCATCGACACGCCCATCGAGGTGGACTACTACCGGCACGGCGGCATCCTGCCGTACGTTCTCAGGCAGCTCCTTGAATGAAGTTGGAAACCCCCTGAACCGCTATGCGGCTTCCCCCTGGAAAGGGGACGACACCCTGGCGGCGGGGCGGCCCTTGCTCGGTGTCCCTCGCTTTTGGGTCACGCCAGTTTTGGACATGGTGAACTGAGCAAGGGTGTGGCGTTTATGGCTGCTGTCCCAGCCTGCCCACGCTGTCGCGCAGGTGGGCCAGCAGCGATTCGACCAGGGGCTGCACATGGCCCGGGTGCCACATGGCCTGCATCTGCGACTGCGGGTGCCGGCCCTGGATGGGCACGAAGGCCAGCCCCGGAAAGCCCACGCGCTTCAGGCAGGACGGAACCAGGGACACGCCCTGGCCCAGCGACACCATGGACAGCACCGACAGCCAGTGCCGCACCTCGTGGTGCAGGTCGGGCGTGAAGCCCTCGCTCTGGCAGATCTGCCAGATCTGCTGGTGGTAGTCGGGCGAGACCTGGCGCGAGAACAGCACCATGCGCTCACCCGCCAGCTGGCGCACCTGCAGCGTGCGCTGGCCGGCCAGCGCATGGCCTGCGGGCAGGCAGGCCATGAACGGCTCGCTCACCAGGGTGTGTGATTGCAGGCCGGGCGCGGGGCGCGTGGCGTGCAGCAGGCCCAGGTCCAGCCGCTCCTGCTGCAGGGAGGCGATCTGCTCTGCGCTGTTGAGCTCCAGCATGTCGATGCGCACCAGCGGGTGCCGGGCGCGAAAGCTCTCCAGCGCCTCGGGCAGCCCGCGGTAGATGGCCGAGCCCACAAAGCCCAGCCGGATGCGGCCCTGCACGCCGTCGGCGATGGCGCGCATGTCCTGGCGCACGCGCTGGGCCTGTTCCATGATGTCCTGGGCCTGCACGCGCAGGTGCTTGCCGGCGGCCGTGAGCCGCACCTCCTTGCTGGTGCGCTCGAACAGCTGGGCGCCCAACTCTTCCTCCAGCTGGCGGATGGCCACGCTCAGCGGCGGCTGGGAGATGGACAGGCGCTGGGCTGCGCGGCTGAAGTGCAGCTCCTCGGCCAGCACCAGAAAGTACCTCAGTTGTCTCAGCTCCATGGCGTTCTATCCGGTTTGACTATTGATCAATACGTTATCGATATTTGACTCGAATAGGACTGTTTCCAAGAATGGGGGCATCCCCAAGACCCGGAGCCCATGCGCCCGGGCCCGGTTCCCGCACAGGAGACAGACCATGAACCCCGAACCGCAGGCGCTGGCCGCCATGCAGTCTTCCCCCGCCCAGGCTTTCCAGGCCGTGCCCGACCGCCACGGCAGCAACCTGTACACCACCGATTCGCAGTTGCAGCCGCTGCTGGCGCTGTACCTGCCGCCCGAGGTGAACGCGCACCTGCAGCCCCATCTGGAGCGCATGGGCGCCCTGGCCGGCCGCGAGATCGATGAATGGGCGCTGACCGCCGACCGCAACCCGCCCGAGCTGGAGCACCGCGACCGCACGGGGCGCGATGCGCAGCGCATCGTCAAGCACCCGGCCTATGTGGAGATGGAACGCATTGCCTATGGCGAGTTCGGCCTGGCCGTCATGTCGCACCGCACGGGCGTGCTGGGCTGGGATGGCAAGCTGCCGCCGCTGGCCAAGTACGCGCTGACCTATCTGTTCGTGCAGGCCGAGTTCGGCCTGTGCTGCCCGCTGTCCATGACGGACTCGCTGGCGCGCACGCTGCGCAAGTACGGCGAGCCGGCCCTGGTCGAGAAGTACTGGCCGCGCATGACGCAGCTGCGCTTCGAGGACCAGGCCCAGGGCGCCATGTTCATGACAGAGCAGGCGGCCGGCTCGGACATCTCCAACACCCAGACGCTGGCCCGCCCGGCCGCCGACGGCAGCTGGCGCCTGTCCGGCGACAAGTGGTTCTGCTCCAACCCCGATGCCGACTTCGCCATGGTGCTGGCGCGCGTGGAAGGCGCGCCGGCGGGCATGAAGGGCATCTCGCTGTTCCTGCTGCCGCGCCGGCTCGATGACGGCTCGGTCAACCACTACCGCATCGTGCGGCTCAAGCACAAGCTGGGCACGCGCTCCATGGCCAGCGGCGAGATCGTGCTCGACGGCGCCGTCGCCTACCTGGTGGGCGAGCAGGGCCGGGGCTTCGTGCAGATGGCCGACATGGTCAACAACTCGCGCCTGTCCAACGGCGTGCGCTCGGCCGGGCTGATGCGCCGCGCCGTGGCCGAGGCCGAGTACGTGGCGCGCGAGCGCCGCGCCTTCGGCAAGGCCCTGCAGGACATGCCGCTGATGCAGCGCCAGCTCGACAAGCTGCGCATCTACTCCGAGCAGGCCCGCACCATGGTGCTGCAGACGGCCCAGGCGCTGCAGCGTTCGGACGCAGGCGAAGACGGCGCCTACGCGCTGCTGCGCATCCTCACGCCCATGATCAAGTTCCGCGCCTGCCGCGACGCGCGCAAGGTCACGGGCGACGCCATGGAAGTGCGCGGCGGCTGCGGCTACATCGAGGAATGGAGCGACCCGCGCCTGGTGCGCGACTCCCACCTGGGATCGATCTGGGAAGGCACCAGCAACATCGTGGCGCTGGACGTGATCCGCGCCATCAAGCGCGAAGGCTCGCTGCCCGTGCTGCGCGACCACGCGGCCCAGCTGCTGGCCCAGACCGAGGCGGCCACGGACTTCAAGGCCGCGCTGTCGGCCAGCATGGACAAGGCTGCGGCCCTGGCCCTGCGCGCGGCCGAGGAGGGCGGTGACCGCCTGGCGCGCGCTGCCGCCTCGGGCCTGTACCACTGCTTCACGGCCACGGCCATGGCCTGGGAGGCCTCTTGCACCAGCAGCGCCGAACGCATGCGCTGGGCCCAGCTGGTGCTGCTGCACCGCGTGCTGCCGCGCGACCCGCTGGCGGCAGGCGACCTGCCCGAAGGCTGGACACGCTGAGCCCATCGACCGCACCGACCCAGAACACACATCCCGTCCACAGGGATGACCGCACAAGTACCGGAGACAAACACCATGCCTTGCACTGACCCGAAGCCGTCCTTCCAGAAACGCCGATTCCTGTGGGCCTGTGCGCTCGCCGCCACCGCCGCGCTGCCGGCCACCGCACTGGCCGAACGCTTTCCCGAGCGGCCCATCAGCTTCGTCGTTCCCTTCCCGCCCGGCGGGCCCACGGACGCCATGGCCCGCACGCTGGCGATATCGCTGACCGAGACGCTGGGCCAGAGCGTGATCGTGGAGAACAAGGCCGGTGCGGGCGGCAACATCGGCGCCGACTTCGTGGCCCGCGCCAGGCCCGACGGCTACACCATCATGTTCGGCACCTCGGGGCCGTTGGCCATCAACAAGCACCTGTACCGCAAGATCAACTACGACCCGCAGACCAGCTTCGCGCCCATCATCCGCGTGGGCCACCTGCCCAATGTGCTGGTGGTCAACCCGGCGACCAAGGCCACCACCGTGCAGGAGCTGATCGCGCAGGACAAGGCCAAGCCGGGCAGCCTGGACTATGCGTCCTCGGGCAACGGCGCCTCCTCGCACCTGGCGGGCGTGCTGTTCAACAAGATGGCCGGCACCTCGCTGCAGCACATCCCCTACAAGGGCACGGGACCGGCGCTCAACGACCTGCTGGCGGGGCAGGTGAACATGACCTTCACCGACATCCTCACCGCCATGCCCTACATCAAGGCCGGCAAGTTCAAGGCCATTGGCGTGGCCACGGAAAAGCGCTCCCAGGCCATGCCCGACATCCCCACCATCGCCGAGCAGGGCCTGCCCGGCTACGACGTGAGCGTGTTCTTCGGCGTGGTGGCACCGGCCGGCACGCCGGCCGACCGCATCGAGACGCTGAACGCGGCCTTCCGCAAGGCCCTGAGCAGCGAGCGCATCCGCAAGACCTTTGCCGACCAGGGGCTGGAGCCGGCATCGGATCTGTCGCCAGCGGGGCTGTCGACCTTCATCGCGCAGGAAGTGACCAAGTGGAAGGCCGTGGTCGATGCCTCCGGCGCGAAGCTCGACTGAACAGATGGAGAACACCCCCTTGAGCGGCTACGCCGCTTCCCCCTCTCTCGCACGCGGGAGTGGGACGGCGCCTTCGCTGCGGGGCGGCCCTTGCTGGGCGCCCCGGTGGCTTGAAGCACGCCAGTCTTGCACCTTGTGCCAATGAAGAAAGAAACTTTATGAGCAGAGCCAATGGTGCCCTTCAGGGCATCCGTGTCCTCGACCTCTCCCGCATTCTTGGTGGCCCGCTGTGCGGCCAGATCCTGGGCGACCACGGTGCCGACGTGCTCAAGGTGGAGCCGCCGCAGGGCGACGACACGCGCGCCTGGGGGCCGCCGTGCCAGGACGGTGTGTCCTCCTACTACCGGGGCCTGAACCGCAACAAGCGGCTGCAGTTCCTGGACCTGTCCCAGCCCGAAGGCCAGCAGGCCGTGCTGGCGCTGATGGAGCAGGCCGACGTGGTGGTGGAGAACTTCAAGATTGGCACCATGGAGAAATGGGGCATTGGCTGGGAGCAGGTGCGCGAGCGCTTTCCGCGCCTCATCTGGTGCCGCGTCAGCGGCTTCGGCGCCGATGGCCCGCTGGGCGCCTGGCCCGGCTATGACGCGGCCATCCAGGCCATGACGGGGCTGATGAGCGTCAACGGCGAGGCCGGCGGCGATCCGCTGCGCGTGGGACTGCCGGTGGTGGACATGGTCACGGGCATGAACGGCGTCATCGGCGTGCTGCTGGCGCTGCAGGAGCGCCAGCGCAGCGGCCTGGGCCAGCTGGTCGATGTCTCGCTGTACGACAGCGGCATCTCGCTGCTGCACCCGCATGCGGGCAACTGGTTCATGAGCGGCAGGACGCCGGGGCGCTCGGGCAACGCCCATCCCAACATCTATCCCTATGACAGCTTTGCCACGGGCACCACGCCGGTCTTCCTGGCCGTGGGCAACGACCGCCAGTTCCGCCTGCTGTGCGAGCACCTGGGATGCCCGCAGCTGGTGGCCGACGAGCGCTTTGCCACGGCCGGCCAGCGCTCGCACCACCGCGATGCGCTCAAGCCGCTGCTGGAGCAGGCCCTGCAGGCCTGCGACGGCCCCGCGCTGGCCGATGCGCTGATGGCCATCGGCGTGCCCGCCGCGCCCGTGCTGGGCGTGGACGCGGCGCTCAACCACCCGCATACCCTGCACCGCGAGATGGTGGTGGAGATGGCGGGCGGCTACCGGGGCCTGGGCGCGCCCGTCAAGCTCAGCCGCACGCCGGCCAGCTACCGGCATGCGCCGCTGGCCGAGGGCGACAGTTTCGAGTGATTTGCGTGGTGCGCTCAGGGCACGATGGGGCGCAGTTGTGCATCGGCCATGCCCACCAGCAGCGCACGCCCGTCGGGCTCCACGCGGAACTCGCCGTAGCGGGCCTGCTCCCAGCGCTGGCCATCGCCTTCGCGGAAGTACCAGGCATCGGTCACCAGCGTCCACCGGCCGCCGCGCGGGGTGAGTTCAAAGCGCTGCTCGCCGGGCGCCAGCGGCTCGCTGGCCGTGCCGGTGCGCAGCCACTGCACCACGCCCTGCTCATCGAGCTTGCCGATGGCGTAGAGGCGTCCGCTGCGCAGGTTCTCTTTCTCCACGTCCCTGTCCTCGGAAGGCAGGCGGAAGTTCAGGCGCATGTAGTCGCCCTGCATCAGGGAGCGCGGGTCCACCGGCGCCAGTTCCACGAACACCTTGCGGCCCTGGGCGATGGTGCGTTCCTTTTGCGCAATGCCGATATTGGCCACCGCCAGCGTGCAGGCCGCCGTCAGCACCACCAGCCACGGCGCCCAGCGCTGCAGGGGCGCGGCGCCTGATGCGGCGGCGGTCTCCGCGCTGCCTGGCAGGGATGCGGCGCGCGGCCCTGCCCAGGCCAGCAGGCCCAGCAAGGCGCCGCAGCCGGCCAGCACCATGGCTTTGGTGGCCAGTGGCCAGGCCAGCTGGTAGTAGAAGCTGCCCACGATCCAGGCCGCAGCCAGGGCGGCCGCTGCGGCCTGCCGCCAGCGGCCGCTGGTGCCGGTCACCGCCAGCGCCAGCAGGCAGGCGCCCAGCCAGGGCAGAAAGGCACTCAGCACGGCCAGCACCACGGCAGCCACGGCGGCGCGCGGCTGCCGCAGCGTGGGCCATGCGCGCTGGGCGAACCAGGCGGCTGCCAGGGCCAGCACGGCCGAGCCGGCCTGCGTCAGAACGCCCATGGAGATGTTCGGGGCGGCTTCCTGCGCCAGCTCGCCTGCCAGGCCGCCGCCCAGCACGCCGGCCACCATGAAGCTCCTGCCGGACAGAAAGGCCAGGCCAGCCAGCACCGCCAGCAGCCAGCCCGTGGCAAAGGGCTCCAGCGCCGCCGCCATGCGGGTCTGTGCCGCAGACTGCCCCAGCGCGCGCCACTGGGCTGCCAGCAGCAGCATCCAGAGCAGCAGCGCCGCATGCACGATGACCCAGGTCGGCAGGCCTGCGTACAGGGTGGATGGATCGTTGTCCGGCCAGAGCATGGTGCAAAACAGCAGCGCGCAGGCGGCGCCCAGCAGCACGCGCAGCCAGGGCCTTGGAATGGCGGCCGTGCAGGCCAGCGCAATGGCAAGGCCTATCGCGCCCGCAGCCTGCCCCGACAGGTCGCGCGCCAGGCCAAAGCCCAGCAGGCCGGCGCCGGTCAGCATGGCAGGCAGGGCCAGCTGCTCCAGGAAGACGGGCAGCTCCTCGGCGCGCAGCACGGCCACGGCTGCGGCCAGCATCATGGCGCCGATCACATAGGTGCCGGCGCCGCGCTCTATCCAGTCGGACAGGGCAAACGCAAACAGAATCAGCAAGGGCAGAAGGGCCAGCCAGGCGCCCAGCGCCGTGAGCAGCACCACCGCCCAATGGCGGTCGTTGGCGGCAGGGCGGCGGTCCTGCAATGCGGCAGGCGGCAGGATGCCCTGGTCCACGGCCTGGCGCAGCAGGGTGTCGTGTTCGTGGCTCATTGAAGGCCTCCTTCCGCGTTGCGTGACATTCGAAGCACCAGGCTGACCGTGGCCGCCAGCAGGCACGCAGCGCCCAGGCCGACGAGCAGCAGCATGCCCGTGAAGTCCGCCCCCAGTTTTTCCAGCAGCAGATAGACCAGGCCGCACACCAGCAGCACGTTCAGGCCCAGCGCCGCACCACTGAGCAGGAAGATGTCGAAATGCCTGCGCTGGCCCGCCAGCGCCGCCGCGCCTGCCAGCAGCACCAGCCCCAGCGGGTACTGCGGCGCCACCGTGCTGTGGAACAGCCCGCTGACGGCTGTGGAGGTGATCATCGCCAGCGCCAGCGCGCCCGCGCCGCGCAAGGCCCACAGCCCCGCGCCCGTGAAGCGCCGCAGGGCCGGTGCCATGACCGCGGTGACGGCAAGGGCGGCGCCCAGGGCCACGGCATGCACGCCCAGGTCGCGCGACTCCACCTCCCAGAACTGCGGCGTATGGGCCTGCGCCCACAGCGCAATGCCCGTCATGGCAACCACCACCCAGGGCACCCAGACGCCATCGCTGCGCGCCGCCAGGGCCAGCGGCAGGGTCAGCGCTGCCCACAGCGCAAACAGCTGCCAGGGGTCCGCTCCCGTCTGGTAGGTCTGCCCGAAAAAGGCGAACAGCGCACCCGTGCCCAGCAGCGCCAGCACGGACAGCGGCACGCGCGCCGCCGCGCGCCATGCCGCGCCAAGACACATCACGAGCACGAAGCCCTGCAGCAGGGCAAAGCGCTGCATGCGGCCCATGCTCTCCCAATTGGCGGCAATCCACAGCACGATGCCCAGCCCGCCCAGCGCCGCGCCCAGCAAGGCCACCACGGGCCACAGGCGGGTTCTGAGCGCAGCCGGTTCCTGCTCGAATCCCGCCAGTGCAAACAGCTGCACGGCGGCCTTGCGGTCCAGGCCATGTTGGCGGACAAGGTCATGCAATAGGGGGCGCAGGTTCATGGTGCGGACGTTCCTTGGCTTGAAGAGTCGGATGCCCGACTGTGCCAGAACCTCGCGTGCATGGATGGCGGCGCAGGACGGCATTCCGGCGAGCCGGGGGAGCCGTGGGAAGATCGCGGCCAGAGTCCTGCCATCCTCTTGCCATTGCTGCCTAGCCCAATCCTGCCGACATGCCTTTCCTGCCTGCCCCTTGCCCTGGTGCGCAAACGCTCCCGCACCAGCACCCGCACCCACAACCTGCAGGGCAGGCGCGATGAAGCGCGGCGATGCGCTGGACGGGCAGATCGAGTGGCAGCCGGTCACCCGGCCTGCCGCCATCGCGCTGACGGCCTTTGCCGCCTGGATCATCTGGAGCCACTTCTTCAGCGAGGACCGCTGGCTGATGCTGCTGGACAACGCCAACCTGGCACTGCACGAAGCCGGGCATCCGCTGGTGGCCCTGTTCTCGCAGCATCTCTCGGTCTACGGCGGCACGCTGTTCCAGCTGCTGTTCCCGGCCCTGTTCATGCGCCATTTCCACAGGCAGGGCCAGCGCACGGGCTGGATTGCCGCGCTGATGTGGCTGGGAGAGAGCCTCATGAACGTGGCCCACTACATGAAGGACGCGCGCGCCCAGGTGCTGCCGCTGGTGGGCGGGGGCGACCATGACTGGACGGAGATCTTCAGCCGCTGGGGCGTGCTCCAGGCCGATGTGCGCATCGGCACGCTGACGGCGCTGCTGGGTCTGTGCCTGGTGCTGTGGGGGCTGCGGCTTGCCGTTGCGGCGCTGCGCTCGCCGCAGGCCTGACCCGCCATCTGATACGGTCGAATCCGCTGCATCTGCTGCTACCGCCGGGGCAGGGCGCTGGGCATAGTCCAGGCAGTCCCCGGCAATTCATGACAAGCCCGCATCAAGGGCGCACCGGCCGGGGCGAAGGCCCCGCATGTCAGAACGACCGAAACCGCTTCCCGATGAAACCGCCGCAGCCCCCCGGCCGCGGCCCGCGCCACGCAAGGTGATTCCCATCACCGACGCCAGCGCGGATTCCCCGCTGTTCGAATCGCGCAGGAAGATCCAGCCGCGCTCCATCACGGGGCGCTTCACCCATTGGCGCTGGGCCATGGTCTGGCTCACGCAGCTGTTCTTCTATGGCATTCCCTGGCTGCAGATCCATGGCCGGCAGGCCCTGCTGTTCGACCTGGAGCAGCGGCGCTTCTACGTCTTCGGCTGGCTGCTGTATCCGCAGGACTTCATCTACCTGGCGGTGCTGCTCATCGTCTCGGCGCTGGCGCTGTTCCTGTTCACCACGGTGGCGGGGCGGCTGTGGTGCGGCTTTTCCTGCCCGCAGACGGTCTACACCGAGCTGTTCATGTGGGTGGAGCGCCGGCTGGAGGGCGACCGCAGCGCGCGGCTGCGGCTGGACGGCAGCGGTTGGGGCGCGGAGAAGATCGCGCGGCGCGGCGGCAAGCATGCGCTGTGGCTGCTGATCTCGCTGTGGACGGGGCTGACCTTCGTCGGCTACTTCGTGCCCATCCGCAGCCTGCTGCCCGAGGTGCTGGCGCTCACCGGCGCATGGCAGATCTTCTGGGTGCTGTTCTATGCGCTGGCCACCTACGGCAACGCGGGCTTCCTGCGCGAGCAGGTCTGCAAGCACATGTGCCCCTATGCGCGCTTCCAGAGCGCCATGTTCGACAAGGACACCCTGGTCGTCACCTACGACACCGCGCGCGGCGAATCGCGCGGCCCGCGCCACAAGGGGGTGGACTACCGGGCCCAGGGGCTTGGCGACTGCATCGACTGCACGCTGTGCGTGCAGGTCTGCCCGGTGGGCATCGACATACGCGACGGCCTGCAGTACGAGTGCATCGGCTGCGGCCTGTGCATCGACGCCTGCAACAGCGTCATGGACCGCATGCATTACCCGCGCGGGCTGATCCGCCTGTCCACGCAGAACGGCGTGGCCCGGGGCTGGCGCCAGAGCGAGCTGGTGCGCCGCATCTTCCGCCCGCGCGTGCTCATCTACGGCACGGCGCTGGTGGCCATCTCCACGGCCATGGTGGCCAGCCTGGCGCTGCGCACGCCGCTGAAGGTGGACGTGGTGCGCGACCGGGGCACGCTGTCGCGCATCGTGGCCGGCGGCCAGATCGAGAACATCTACCGCGTGCAGATCGGCAATGCCACGGAGCAGGACCAGCGCTATGTGCTGTCGGCCTCGGGCATCGAGGGCCTGCGCGTGGCTTCGGAGACCGAGGTGGACGTGGGCGCGGCCCAGGACCGCTGGGTCGTGGTGCGGCTGCAGGCGCCCTATGGCGCGGCCGGCCCTGGCTCGCACGGCGTGGAGATCACGGCCACGGCGGTGGGTGACCCGGCGCTCTCCAAGCAGGCGCACAGCACGTTCCTGGTGCCGCGCTGAAGGGCCGGTTGGATGGATTGATTCAGGAGTACGGCGCAGTTGTTGTGCACGATGCCTGGTCCGCTGCAGCGCGGGCTGGCATCGGTTTTGAGGCCCCGGAAGTTTGTTCCGGGGCCTTTTTTTCATCCTGCCGGCACCGAGGCGGCTTGCAGGGCGGCGACTCCCGGGCGACACGATCTGGTGTAAATGCTCATAGGGAAATCCGCAGACCCCGCTATGGTGGGCGGCTGTTTTCCGTCCCGCGTATGAACAAGAAACCTGCCTCCCCCGACAACGTCTTTTCCGAGTCCAGCGCCTCCGCATCGCTGGCCGCCTCCTCCACCACCACCACCACCACAACCAGCACCACCGGCGGCAGCCCGGCAGCGGCCACGCCCTTTCGCTCCGCCCTGATCCGCTCCGGCACCATCCGTGCCACCACGCGCAGCTTCCTGCATGCCCTGGGCCAGGACGACGAAGACATAGAGCGTCCGCACATCGGCGTGTTCCACACGGGCGGGGAGATGAGCCCCTGCAACCTCAACCTGCGCGACCAGGCCCAGCATGCCAAGACCGGCATCTATGCCGGGGGCGGTACGCCGCATGAATGCCCGGTGGTGTCGGTCAGCGACGGGCTGACCATGGCGCATTCGGGCATGCGGTTTTCGCTGGTCTCGCGCGAGCTGATCGCCGACAGCGTGGAGGCTTCGGTGCGCGGCCACCAGTGGGATGGCATCTTCGCCATCGGCGCCTGCGACAAGAACCTGCCGGGCCTGATGATGGGCATGGTGCGCTGCAATGTGCCCAGCGTCTTCGTGCATGGCGGCTCGGCCCTGCCGGGGCAGGCGCCCGGCGTGCACGGGCGAGACCTGAACGTGGTCGATACCTACGAGACCATCGGCCAGGTGCTGGCCGGCACCGCCACGGCGCAGGACCTGGAGGCCATGAGCCGCGCCTGCCTGCCCACGGCCGGCGCCTGCGCAGGCCAGTTCACGGCCAACACCATGGGCATGGTGAGCGAGGCGCTGGGCCTGGCGCCCATCGGCTCCAGCATGGTGCCCGCCGTGTTCAGCGAGCGCGCACCGCTGATGCGCCGCGCCGCGCGCCAGCTCATGCAGGCCGTGTGGGCCAGCGCCGAAGGCGGCGGCCCGCTGCCGCGCGACATCATCACGCGCCGGGCGCTGGAGAATGCCTGCGCCGTGGTCAGCGCCACGGGCGGATCGACCAATGCCGCCCTGCACCTGCCGGCCATCGCGCACGAGGCCGGCATCCGCTTCCACCTGGACGACGTGGCCGAGATCTTCGCGCGCACGCCGCTGATCGCCGACCTGCGTCCCGGCGGGCGCTTCCTGGCGCGCGACGTGTACTACATCGGTGGCGCCGGCGTGATCCTGCGCACGCTGATGGAGCAGGGCTTTGTCCACGGCGATGCGCTCACCTTCACGGGCCGCACCCTGGCCGAAGAACTGGCCGATGCCGCGCCGCCCGATGGCGAGGTGGTGCGCACGCCCGGCAATCCCATCACGCGCGACGGTGGCCTGACCGTGCTCAAGGGCAACCTCTGCCCCGATGGCGCGTTGCTGAAGACGGCCGGCCTCAAGACCCTGGTGCACCGGGGCCCCGCGCGCGTCTTCGAGTCCGAGGAACAGGCCCAGGCCGCCGTGCAGGCCATGCAGTACGCGGCCGGCGATGTCATCGTCATCCGCAACGAAGGCCCGCGCGGCAGCCCCGGCATGCGCGAGATGCTGGGCATCACCGCGCTGCTGTATGGCCAGGGCATGGGCGACAAGGTGGCCCTGCTGACCGATGGGCGCTTCTCTGGCGCCACGCGCGGCCTGTGCATCGGCTACGCAGGCCCCGAGGCCGCCGACAACGGCCCCATTGCCGCGCTGCGCGACGGCGACCTCATTGCCATCGACGCCCGCGCCGATGCGCGCAGCATCACGGTGGAAATCGGCGAGGCCGAACTGGCCGCACGTCTGGAACAATCAGCCGCCGCGCGCCGCCAGGCCCCGCCGCTGGGTGGCGTGCTGGAAAAATACGCGCTCGCCGTGCGCCCGGCCCACCAGGGCGCGGTCACGCATTCGGGCCAGGTGGTCTGGCTGCGCGACGACAGTTGAAGCCGCCGGGCTGGCACGCATTTCCCCCGCTGTTCCCCCACTGTTTTTTTCAGAGTTTCAATTTCAACCGGAGACATACGCATGAACATCGACCGCCGCCAATGGCTGGGCACCGCTGGAGCGGGTGCGCTGCTGGCCAGCCTGGGCCAGCAGGCCTGGGCGCAGGCCCAGGGCCCCATCGAGACCCTGAACATCATCACCGGCTTCGCGGCCGGAGGCACCTCGGACGCCATCTGCCGCCGCGTGGGCACCAAGCTGTCGGGCTATGCCAAGACCGCCGTGGTGGAAAACCGCACCGGCGCGGGCGGGCAGATCGCCATCAGCTACGTCAAGGGCCGGCCCGCAGACGGCGCCACCTTGCTGCAGACGCCCACGTCCATGCTGTCCATCTACCCGCACATCTACAAGAAGCTGCCCTATGACCCGGTGGCCGACCTGGCGCCGGTCACCGTGGGCTGCATCTTCGACTTCGGCTTCGCCGTCGGCCCCGCCGTGCCAGCCAGCGTGACCACGGTGCCCGAATTCTTCGCCTGGGCCAAGGCCAACCCCGCAGGCGCCAACTTCGGCTCGCCCGCGCCCGGCTCCACGCCGCACTTCATCGGCGCCCTGCTGGGCCAGCATGCCGGCGTGGACTTCAAGCACGCTGGCTACCGCGGCACCCAGCCGGCGCTGCTGGACATGCTGGGCGGCAACGTCTCCGCCGTCTGCGGCCCCGTGGGCGACATGCTGCAGCACCTGGCCGGCGGCAAGATGCGCATCCTGGGCGTCAGCGGCGCCAAGCGCAGCCGCTTCGCACCCCAGGTGCCCACGCTGGTGGAGCAGGGCTACAAGGACATGGCGCACAGCGAATGGTTCGCCTTCTTCGTGCCTGCCAAGACCCCCGCCGAGACCGTGCAGCGCCTGAACGGCCACATGCGCAAGGCTTTGGCCACGCCCGACGTGGTGGACAGCCTGGCCACCTTCGGCCTGGACGCCCAATCCTCCACCCCCGCCGAACTTGCCGCGCTGCTGCAATCCGAACTCGCCAAATGGGGCCCCATCGTCAAGCGCGTGGGATTCACAGCAGAAGGCTAAAAAGAATAAAACGGGCCGAGCGAAGCGAAGGCCCGCCCCATGCCCACTCCCCGTATGTCAGCGCCTGCGTCGGGCCGCCTGCGGGGTTGCAGTCTTGCCGAAGGACAGGACTGCTTCGTCAACCGACTCGCCGCAGTTGTCTGAACGGAGCGCGCAGCGCGCAGTGAGTTCTGCGGCGAACCCCGCAGGCGGCCCGACGCAGGTTGCCCCGCAGCGCAGCAAGGGGTCGCGGACATTCGGGTCGTCTTTCTTTTGCCTCCTTTTCTTCGGCCGGCGTACCGGTGACGAATCAAAGAAAAGGAGGTCGGCCGCCGGGCCGAGACCCGGCCTCAGAAAAATACCACCCGGCAGGGTCAAAAACAGACCCACGTAAACCAAAGCATCAGAACGGCAACGTCCCCTGCACATACAACGTCCGAGGCATCCCCACATACTTGCCCCCGTTGTTGTCCGTAGACCGCGTGTAGTACCTGCGATCGAACAGATTCTTGACCCCCACGGCCACCCGCAGATTGCTCAGCGACTTGCCAAAGTCATAGCCCGCACGCAGGCCCACGGTCGCAAACCCGGGGATATCACCCAGCCGCCCCGCAGCATCTTCCTGCGTCACATACTGCGTGCCCGACCCCGGAGAGCGCTGCTTCGATTGCGCGGCCAGGTCCGCATTCAGCGTCCACTGCCCCAGCGCATAGCGCGCCCACAGCTGGCCCGTGTGGCGCGAGTACAGCGGCAGGTCGCGCCCCGCGAAATCGCCGGCGCGCGAGACGGCCTCGGTGTAGGTATAGGACACACCCGCCGTCAATCCCTTGAGCGCGGCATTCCACTGGCCCAGGTCGTAGCGCAGCGAGGACTCGATGCCGCGGTGGCGCGTGGCGCCCAGGTCGGTCCAGATGCCGTCCACGCCCACGCGGGTCAGCAGCAGTTCCTTGTCGAAGTCGATGTTGAACAGCGTCAGCTCGGCGTTCAGCGCCGGGCTGTTGTAGTGCGTGCCCACCTCATAGGTCTTGGCCGATTCGGGATGCAGGCCGCGCTCGGTCTGGGCCAGCTGCGCGTACTGCTGCGGTCCGAAGGACTTGCCCGCGTTGGCGAACAGCGACCACTGCGCATTCATGCGGTAGAGCACGGACAGCGTGGGCAGGAACTCGCTTGCATCGGCCTTGGGGAACAGCTGGCTGGTGACGGTGCTGCCATCGGCGCCCAGGTTGCTGACGTTGTTGAAGGAGTTGATGCGTTCGTAGCGCACGCCGGGCGTGATGGTCCAGTTGCCGATGTCGATGCGGTCATCGATATAGAAGGCATGGGCCGTGGTGCCGCCCTGGCTGGTCTGGTAGGGCGTGATCGGCAGGGCCATGGCATTGGCCATGGTGGCGGGGTTGTAGTAGGCGGTGCGCAGCGCCACTTCGGAACTGCTTTCCTTGAGGTAGCGGTAGCCCACGCTGACTTCCTGCACCACGGAGCCGGTCTCGAACAGGCGCGAGTAGCGCGGCTCGATGCCGAAGTAGTGGTAGCTGCGCGGCGCGGCCGTCAGGCGGCGCTGGTTGGCGTTGTCCTGCTCGATGTAGCTGCCGCGGAACGAGTCCACGTAGTAGCCCAGCACCTCGAAGTTGTTGCGCCCGTCCTTGTGGTTGTACTTGAACGAGGCATCGGTGCGGCGGCCGTCGAAGCTGTCGTAGGAGCGCGTGGACTGGAACGGGTCGGCCGCGTACTGCGCCGTCGTCAGGCCGCCGGGCATGCGGCCCGAGCCCTCGAAGTGGTGCAGCGAGACGGCGATGTCGTCCTGGGCCGAGATGCGGTAGGCGCCCTTGAGCAGGATGTCGTCGATGTCGGTCTTGTCATTGCCTGCGCGCCAGCCGTCGCCATGCGTGCCCGAGTACAGCAGGGCCAGGCCCAGGCCGGATTCGTTGGTGCCGCCCACGAACAGGCTGGGCGTGGTCTTGGCATTGCCGCCGTGGCTGTAGATCTCGGTGCCCACCGAGGCCTCGGCCGCGAAGGTCTTGGGAATGGCGCGCGTGACGAAGTTGATGATGCCGCCCACGTTCTGGGGGCCGTAGCGCACCGAGCCCGCGCCGCGGATCACGTCCACCGACTCCAGGTTGCCCAGCGACACGGGCGCCAGCGACAGCTGGGGCTGGCCGTAGGGCGCGTAGGAGACGGGCACGCCGTCCATCAGCACATACGAGCGCGGCGACAGGCGCGCCGTCAGGCCGCGCACGCCGATGTTCAGGGACACATCGCTGCCGCCCGTGCCGTTGCTGTCCTGCACCTGCACGCCGGGCACCAGGCGCAGCACGTCGCGCAGGCTGGAGGAGCCGGTTTCCTCGATGCGCGCCCGTTCGACGATGGTGCGCGCGCCGGCATGGTCCAGCACCTTTTCCTCGGTGGGGTTGTCCAGCCAGTTGCCTGTGACGGTGATGGCGGACAGGCCGGCCTCGGGTGCGGTGGTGGTGGGGGACGGCGCCTGTGCCGACGCCTGCAGCGACAGCAGGGCGGCGGCGACAGCGGCCGCGCAGCGTGTGAGCGTGGCGCAGTGATTGCTGGAAACCATGGAAAACTTCCTTTGTGCCTCTGGGAATGGTGCAGCGCTGAAGGGTCGGCTGGCAGGCTGCAGGACGCGTGGCGGCGGGCGAGGCGGAAGCAGGAGACAAGGACCGGTCAGCATGCATGGCGGCGATGCCGGTTCGGGGTGCGAGTCTAAATGAGAATCATCCAGCTCGGCACCAGGCTGACAGCAGCTGTGCCGGGCCGCGTTGCCCGGGCGCTACAGCGCAGCAGGTGCTGCCAGCGCAGCGGGCGCTTACCTTGCTGCTTTTGCTGTTGGAAGGGGCTGCATTGCGCGGGCCAGCTCGCCCAGCGTGGCCAGGGCCTGCCCGGTCTCGTCGCTCCAGTCATGGCCGTAGTTCAGCCGCAGGCAGTGGACGAAGGCCTGCGAGGCCGAGAAGATCGGCCCCGGCGCCACGCTGATGCCGCGCGCCAGCGCCGCGCGGTGCAGGGCCAGCGCATTGCAGTATGGCGGCAGCTCTATCCACATGAAGTAGCCGCCCTCGGGCCGCGTGGCCCGCGTGCCTTGTGGAAAGTGGCGGGCAATGGCCGATGCCATGTGGTCCCGCTGCAGGGCCAGGCTCTGGCGCAGGCGGCGCAGGTGGCGGTCGGCGCCGCCGCTTTCCAGGTAGTCGGCCAGCGCCTGCTGGGTGGGTGCATTCGTGGCCAGCGTGGTGGTGAGCTTTTGCCGGGCCACGGCGCGCGTGAAGCGCCCGGGGGCGGCCCAGCCCGTGCGCCAGCCCGGCGCCAGCCATTTGGAGAACGAGCTGCAGTGAAGCACCCAGCCTTCGGTGTCGAAGGTCTTGGCCGGCGGCGGGCGGCGCTCGCCGAAGTACAGCTCGCCGTACACGTCGTCTTCGATCAGCGGCACGCGGTGGCGCGTGACCAGCTCCACCAGCGCGCGTTTGCGCGCTTCGGGCATGAGGCTGCCCAGCGGGTTCTGAAAGCAGGTCATCAGCCAGATGGCCTGGGGCCTGTGGCGCTGCAGTGCTGCCTCCAGCGCGTTCAGGTCCATGCCCTCGCCCGGATGGGTGGGCACCTCGATGGCCGACAGGCCCATGCGCTCCAGCGCCTGCAGCGCGCCATAGAAGCAGGGCGACTCTATGACCACGGCGCCGCCGGGCCGCGTGACGGCGGCCAGGCACAGGTTCAGAGCCTCCAGCGCGCCGTTGGTGATGACCAGGTCGGCCGGCGTCAGCGCCAGGCCGTCGGCCAGGTAGCGGCGTGCGATCTGGCGTCGCAGCGCCAGGCTTCCGGGCGTGAGGTCGTCGATGGCGCTGCGCGGGTCTGCCTCACGCGCGGCATGCGCCAGGCACTGGCCCAGGCGGCGCAGCGGGAACAGGCCCGGCGAGGGAAAGGCCGAGCCCAGGGGCACGACATCTCGGTCCATGGCCGACTCCAGCACCTCGAACACGCGCTCGCTCACGTCGACCACGGCAAAGCTGTCGCCCTCGGGCGAAGACGGCTCGGTAGGCTCGGGCGGCGCGCTGCGCGGGCGCTGGGCCACGAAGTAGCCCGATCGCTCGCGCGCGCGCACCAGGCCGCGCGCCTCCAGCAGGTAGTAGGCCTGGAAGACGGTGGAGGCGCTGACGCCGCGCCGCTCGCTGGTCTGGCGCACCGAGGGCAGCTTGTCACCTGGGCACAGAACGCCTGCGGTGATGGATGCCTCGATATCGTCGGCCAACTCCTGGTAGCGCGTCATGGCGGCGTGCGTGCTTGGGTGCGGGCGCCGCTTCAGCCTTGCTCGGCCAGCAGTTCCTGCAGCGCCTTGATCTGCTGGCGCAGGCGCTCGTTCTCGGCTTCGAGTTCGTTCACGCGCTGCTGCAGCTCCTCGGGCGAGGCGGTCACGGCCGCACCTTCGCCGTCGGCCGCGTCGGCTTCGGGCTTGGCGGCCTTGGGCTTTTTCTTGGCATCGCGCACGCGCTTGGCGGCCTGCTTGAGTTCGTCGGCGCCTGCGGCGGCCACGGCCTGCTGCTCGTCCACGGGCAGGCTGGCGACCACGGCGGCGGTGCTCAGCGAGATGTCGCCCGAGCGCACGGCGGCCACCACTTCGGGCGCGGCCTTTTGCTGGATGGTCTCGATCAGCTTGACCTGGCTGCTGGACAGGCGGGCCACGCGGGCCAGGGCCTCGCGCGTGTCCAGTGCCTCGTCGGGCACCTTGGCCACGCTGGCCAGGGCGGCGGCGACCACGGGGTCGGTCTCGCCTTCCCAGGGGGCTTCACCCTCGGCCTGGGGCGCATCGGCCTTGGCGGCCATCACGGCGGCGGCGGCGGCCGAGCGGCGCGTGGCAATGATCTCGCGCTTGCGCAGCGCCAGCACGCCGCGCTGGAAGTCGGACACGCTGCGGCGGCCCAGGTGCTGGTCGATCATCCACAGGTGCACGTCGTCCATGTTCTTGAACTGCGTGGCCTGCACGGTGTTGAAGGGCAGGCCGTGCTTTTGGCAGATGGCGTAGCGGTTGTGGCCGTCGATGAGCAGGTCGTTCCAGAGCACGAGCGCGTCGCGGCAGCCTTCGGCCACGATGCTGCGCTCCAGCGCGTCGAGTTCATCGGGGGTCAGCGGGTCGATGTAGGCCTTGAGTTCTTCGTTGACGACGATGTCCATGGCAGTGCAGAAATGAGGAATGAAAGGAACGGCGGCCGCTCCGGGCCATTGCAGCAATGGCCCTGGACAGCCGCCAGGAAAAAATCAAGGGCAAGAAGAGCAGGGCGGCCTGCGCCCCGGGTTCACAGCAGGCGCGAGATCAGCGCACCCTCGGCCGGCGCATCCAGCGGAATGCGCACGCGGATCGGGTTGCCCTGGGCGACCTGCACGGGTTCGCCGTCGAGGTTGAACATCTTCTCCAGCAGCACCTGGCGGTTGCCCTGCGGGTGGATGATCTCCAGCGTATCGCCCACCGAGAAGCGGTTCTTGGTCTCCACCTCGGCCATGCCGTCGGCATAGCTGCGCACCTCGCCCACGAAGTGGCTGCGCTGCAGCACCGAGTGACCGGTCTCGTAGTTCTGGTAGTCCTGCGAGGGACGGCGCTCCAGCAGGCCGCCCGTGTAGCCACGGTTGGCCAGGCCTTCGAGCTCGGTGATCAGGTGCGGGTTGAAGGGGCGGCCGGCCACGGCATCGTCGATGGCGCGGCGGTAGACCTGGGCCGTGCGGGCCACGTAGTACAGGCTCTTGGTGCGGCCCTCGATCTTGAGCGAGTCCACGCCGATCTTCACCAGGCGCTCCACATGCTCCACGGCGCGCAGGTCCTTGGAGTTCATGATGTAGGTGCCGTGCTCGTCTTCCATGATGGGCATCAGCTCGCCGGGGCGGCCCTTTTCCTCCAGCAGGTAGACCTGCTCGGCCTTGGGGTGGCGCGCGCCGTCGCCGCAGGTGCTGGTGAACTGGCTGTCGGCCTCCTCGCGGGCCTTCTCGAAGCTGAAGTCCTGCTCCATGGTCTGGGCCAGGGCCTCGCCGGTATTGGGATCCACGGCCGCGTCATGCGTCTTGTAGTCCCAGCGGCAGGCATTGGTGCAGGTGCCCTGGTTGGGATCGCGCCGGTTGAAGTAGCCCGACAGCAGGCAGCGGCCCGAGTAGGCGATGCACAGCGCGCCGTGCACGAAGACCTCGATCTCCATGTCCGGGCATTCCTGGCGGATCTTCTCGATCTCGTCCAGCGACAGCTCGCGCGACAGGATGATGCGCGAGACGCCGGCCTTCTGCCAGAACTTCACCGTGGCCCAGTTGGTGGTGTTGGCCTGCACCGAGAGATGCACCTCGGTCTCGGGCCACTTTTCCTTGACCATCATGATCAGGCCAGGGTCGGCCATGATCAGCGCGTCGGGCTTGCACTCGATCACGGGCTCGATGTCGCGGATATAGGTGCGCACCTTGTCGTTGTGGGCGATCAGGTTGCTGGTGACGAAGAATTTCTTGCCCCGCGCATGCGCTTCGGAGATGCCCTGGGCGATCTGTTCGAGACGGAATTCGTTGTTGCGTGCGCGCAGGCTGTAGCGGGGTTGCCCGGCGTAGATGGCGTCGGCGCCAAAGTCGTAGGCCGCACGCATCTTGTCGAGCGAGCCGGCCGGCAGCAGCAGTTCGGGGGCTTTGAGGGTCATGATCCTGCTATTGTCCCGCATCGCGCTTTTCACTGCGGCATGGTGTGGCTCCCGCTTGCTTGAACTACCGTGGCTGCCTCGGCATGCGCAAGTACCTCGGGAGGCCTGGTGCGCAGGTATCACAGGTGATGCTCGGAGTGGTGTCCTGCGGAGCTTGTCAACGCGGCATGGAGCCGATTTACCCTGCTCTTCTGAACCTTGTTTTATGGAGAATTCAGTAACTTGCAGGTGGGGCTGGGCCTTTTATGGATGGTTTGATTTTAATTTCCTGATTCCTATGAAGAATATTTTAAGATTGATAACCTTTGTTATCTGTTCCTTTGGTCTTGCTGCATGCTCTTCCTATGGAGAAAATGGGTGGATAAAGGAAGTGGATGCAGGGAAAAAGTTGGAAATAAAAGATCCCATAAAATTCAAGGCAATTATGGGGTCTGAGGAGAATGGGGTGCGTTATCACGGATTGATGCCCGGAATCTACAAGGCTGAAGCTGAAGATGACTTGGGGGTGTTTTATCGAGGGGAAGGCTTGGCAGTTTTCCTGGACAGAGATTTTGCAGCAACAGACGATGTGTATACGCGAGAGGCGGGGGGATTCTGGCTGGCGAAGAACAAGCGATTGAGTGTGGGCTTCAGGCTTTATCGATTGAACGGTGGCGGGGCAGCTGGCGGGAATTCCTCGGCTGTCCATGATTCTGTTGCGCGTGCCATTATTTACAGTGGGCAAAATTTTTCCATTGCGCAAGCTGGGCTGGCGGGCGCTGTAGGCGGTGCGCTGGTGAGTGCGATTGTGGGAGCTAATGGGTCGACTTCGGGAAATTGGGTCGGACAATTTGTTCCGATTCAATATGATCAAAATCAGGTGGAGCAGATATTCTTGATGTTGGAATGATCTATTCAAGGTGCCTGCGCGCATCTGACTGAGCATGGATCTTGAGAGTTAACTGACCGCCAGCCCCTTCAGATGCACCAGCAACTGCCTTGCATGGGCGGGCAACTGGTCTTCCCGGGCCGTGCACAGCAGCAGCTGGCGCCGGGCCCAGGCATCGCTCAAGGGCACGGCGCGGGCGCCGCTGGCCTGGGCCAGGCGCTGCGCGGCGGCGGCGGGCATGACGGCCACGCCCACGCCCTGGCCCACCAGCTGGCAGATGCTGTCCAGGTGCTGCAGCTGGGCGCGCCAGCGCAACTGCCCTCCCGACGGCCCTTCCAGCAAGGCGGCCTGCTGGCGCACCAGCACCTGCAGGGCGGCATCGTGCGGCAGGCCTACCCAGTCTTCGGTCAGCAGGTCCTGCAAGGCCAGACGCTTGCGCCGGGCCAGGCGGTGGGCGTGCGGCAGCACGGCCACCAGCGGGTCGGGGCGCCAGGGCGTGGCCTGCAGGCCGCGCAGGTCCTGGGCATCGCTGGCCACGCCGATGTCGCACAGGCCCTGGCGCAGCCGGTCCAGCACTTCGGCGCTGCGGCATTCCTGCAGCTCCAGCGCCACGCGCGGATGGCCGCGCAGGAATCCGGCCACGGCCAGCGGCAGGTGCTCGCTCACGGCCGAGGTGTTGCCGCATACGCGCACATGCCCGGCCAGGCCCGCGCCGTACTCGGCCATGTCGCCGCGCAGGCGTTGCATCCGGGCCAGAACGTCACGCGCATGCTGGCCCAGCGTGTGGCCGGCCGCCGTGGGCCGCACGCCGCGCGCCTGGCGCGCGAGCAGGGCGCAGCCCAGTTGCGCCTCCATGCCGCGCACGCGCTCGCTGGCCGAGGCCAGGGTCATGTGCGCGCGCCCGGCCGCCGCCGTGAGCGTGCCGCAGTCGAGGATATGGACGAACAGCTGCAGGTCGGTGAGGTCGAATCGCATGGCCTGTGGTGCTGAAGGATCAGGCCATGCCTGAGCCTTGGTTTGAAGATTCCCGATTGTGATCCCTTTGTTGGTGCGCGAGCATGGCGCCATGAGGTTCAGGAAAGGCCTGAGCCAGGTCAGTGAAAGTGCAGGGTGGCCGTGATGTGGGATGCGTGGTGGGTGCTGGCGGCGGCGGTGGCCGTGTTCGGGCTGGCCGGTGTCGTCAAGGGAGTGGTGGGCCTGGGCCTGCCCACGGTGTCCATGGCGCTGCTGGCGCTGTTCATGCCGGCCGGGCAGGCGGCGGCCTGGCTGCTGCTGCCGTCCCTGGTGACCAATGTGGTGCAGATGCGGCCCATGCCATCGCTGCGGCCTTTGCTGCGGCGCCTGGGCTGGATGCAGCTGGGCATTGTCGCGGGCACGGTGGGCGGCATGCTGTGGTGGGGCCCGGTGGGCGAGGCCGCCGTGGCGCGCACGGCGCTGGGCGTGGCCCTGGTTATTTATGCCCTGTGGGGCCTGTGGGGGCCGGGCCTGCAGTTGCCGCAGAGGCATCAGGCCTGGCTGGGTCTGTTGTGCGGTCTGTTGACGGGCGGGATCACGGCGTTGACCGGCGTGTTCGTGGTGCCGGCCGTGGCCTTTTTGCAATCGCTGGCGCTGGGCCGGCAGGCGCTGATGCAGGCCATGGGCCTGTGCTTCACGGTGTCCACGCTGGCGCTGGGCGCGGGCATGGCGCTGGCGCAGGGGCCGGGCCATGCCGCTTCGTCCTGGACGGGCTGGGGGGGCACGGCCCTGGTTTCCGCACTGATGCTGCTGCCCGCCCTGGCCGGCATGGCCTGGGGCGAGCGGCTGCGCCAGTCGCTGTCGCCCCAGGTTTTCAAGCGCGTGCTGATGCTGGGCCTGCTGGCCCTGGGCATCTACATGTGCGCCAGGGGTTAGTCCCGGGCGTTCAGGCGCGGAACACCTTCACGGGGCTGCCGCGCTCCACCTCCCAGTGCTGCTGGCTGCGCGTGCGCCGGGCCTGGCCCTCGCCCTGCGCGTTGAGGCGCGCCAGCTTCAGGGCCAGCAGCTCGCGCGCCAGCCGCTTGTTGGCGTGCTGGCTGCGCTCGCTCATGACCTTCACCGAGATCCCGCTGGGCACATGCAGGGCATGGACGGCGGAGTCCGTGGTGTTGACATGCTGGCCGCCCTTGCCCGAGGCCTTGCAGGCCTGGAAGACGATCTCTCCATCGGCCGGCAATTGCCGGGGCGGCTCGCACTTCTGCACGGCAACAAACCAGTTCCTGCGCGGGTGGTGGGGCCGCAGGGGACTGTCGAAGACCCACTGGATGGTGCCCAGCCAGGCGCCCAGCGTGCCGTGAAGCAGGCCCGTGTCGCCCTCGCAGCGCAGCAGCACGGACTTGTAGCCGGCCGGCGTGGGCGTTTCCTCCAGCACGTCCACGGCGATGCCGCTGGCGGCGCAGTCGCGCAGCAGCTCGCGCAGGGTCAGGCGCACGGCATGCTCGCACTCGGCGGGGCCGTGGGATGCGGTCAGCTGGATCAGCAGCATTGCATGGCTCCTTTCTTGTAGGTCAGCAGGGGGCGCAGCCGCGCCACCAGTTGCACCAGGCCGGCTTCCTGCAGGCTGGCGACGACGGAGTCCACGTCCTTGTAGGCCTGGGGTGCCTCCTCGTAGACCAGTTCGCGGTCGGCGCAGACCACGGCGCTGCCGAATTGGGTGCGCAGCAGCTCGTCCAGGGTGAAGCGCGGGCGCAGGCGGCCCATGCAATCGGTGCGTGCCCACTTGCGGCCTGCGCCGTGTGCCAGCGAGTGCAGTGCCTCATCACGCCCGGCCACGGGCCGCACAAGGTAGCTGTAGTCGCCGCGCGAACCCGGAATCACCACCAGACCCTGGTCGGCCGGCGTGGCGCCCTTGCGGTGCAAAAAGCCGTCTTCTCCGCGCCAGTGGTGGGCGATCACGTGGTTGTGGGTGATGTCCAGCAGGGCCTGGCCGCGCGTGCGCAGGGCGCGCAGCAGGCGTGCCGCAATGCTGGCGCGGTTGAGCTGGGCGAAGGCGATGGCGGCCGCGTGCTGGCGCAGGTACTGCGTGGCGGCATCGCTGCTGGCGGCCAGGCCGTCGTGGCTGAAGGCCTCCACATGGGCGCGCAGGATGGCGCCGCCCAGCCCGCGCGAGCCGCTGTGCACCATGAGGTGCACGCGTTTCCTGTCGAGCGCGCCGTCCTCGTACAGCGTGTCCACCACCTGCAGTTCGGCAAAGTGGTTGCCGCCGCCAATGGTGCCCAGGCTGTCCTGCAGATACGCCAGGTCGGCCACGCCGCTGGCCTGGGCGATGTGCTCCAGCTGCTGCATGTCAACGGCGTCCAGCAGTTCCTGGGGCAGGGGGCCGTCGATGTTGCCCACCGCCTTTTCCAGCTTGGGGGCCGAGGTCTTGTGCGCTGCCAGCTCCGTGCTGTACAGCGACATGCCGCAGCCGATGTCGCCGCCGACCAGGGCCGGGTAGAAGCGGCCCACGGAAAAGAAGGCCGCCCCTACCGGGTAGCCCCGGCCCGGGTGCAGGTCGGGCAGGCCCACGGCTGCGCGCATGCCGGCCAGGTTGCGGGCCGTTGTTTGAAGTTGTTGGATGGCGGCGTCTTCAATCCAGACGCCGCGGTTGGCGAACACCTCAATGTAGGTGTCCGAAAGGGAATTGCCCATGAATGGCTTTCGATCGAGTGCTTGGGGCACATTCCGGCAGATGCGGAATGCGCAATGGGCAGTCGCCGCAAGCTCGATGGACAGGCATCAGGAAAAGCGCACGCGCAGCCGAAAGCCGGGCCTCTTGCGGGGCCGGGAATCAGGTCTGCAGCGTGGCCTGGAGGCGCTAGGGCTTCAAGCGTGCACGACTGCAAAGGGACGTGTCGAATGGGACATGGGTTCTCTCCTTTGCGATGGTGGACGGGTGCCGCGAATGCGGCAAAGACGGGGGATGCTAGGGACAAGCGGCCGGTGCCGCAAGCGAAGTCGCAGGCGCGTGGCGGATTGCATACAACGCAAGATGGAAAAAGCCCCGCAGGCAGGTACCGGCGGGGCTTTTTGATGAAGGGCCTGTGCCCGTTCAGTCCTGCGGGCGGAATCCGATGACCAGGTCCGAAGGCACGCGGCCATCGATGTCGCGCGGCAGCGTCTCGGTCTTTTGCAGCGCGCGGATGACGGCATCGTCCCAGGCCTTGTTGCCGCTGGACTTGGCAATGGTGGCGCCGGTGATGGTGCCATCGGGCGCGGTGCGCACGCGCACCTCGGCCCGCGGGTTGCCGCTGATGGCGTCCGGGTAGACGATGTTGGGCTTGACGCGCGCGGCCACCTTGGCGCCATAGCCGGCCGAGGGGCCTCCGGCCGAGCTGCCCGAGCCGCCGCTCTTGCTGCCACCGGCGCCTTCGCCGGCCGAGCCGCCGCTGCCGGCCAGGCCCTGCATGCGGCGGATGTTCTCCAGGCGGCGTGCCTCGGCTTCCTTGGCCTCGCGGGCTTCCTTGGCGGCCTGTTCCTTCTTGCGCTTGTCCTCGGCGGCCTTCTTCTCGGCTTCGGCCTTGGCGGCCTTTTCCTTGTCGGCCTTCTCGGCTTTCTCGCGCTCGGCCTTGTCCTTGGCGGCTTTTTCCTTGTCCGCCTTTTCCTTTTCGGCCTTGTCCTTCTTTTGCTGCTCCAGGCGGTCCTTGCGGTCCTGCTCGGCCTTGTCCTTTTTCTGCTGCTCGAGCTTGTCGCGGCGGTCCTTCTCGGCTCTTTCCGCCTTCTCGCGCTCGGCCTTGTCCTTGGCCGCCTTGTCCAGGCGCTCCTGGCGTTCCTTCTCGCGCTGCTCGCGGGCGGCCTGTTCGGCGCGCTCCTTCTTTTGCTGCTCGATCTTGCGCTTCTTCTCCAGCGCGATCTCGGCCTCGCGGTCGTCGTCCACGGCCTGCGGCTTGGGAGGTGGGGGCGGTGCAATCACGGGCGCGGGCGGCGGCGGTGGCGGCTGGGGAACAGGCTCGGGTGCAGGTGGCGGCGGTGGCGCAGGCACGGGCAGGGCGGGAGCGGGTGCGGCCGTGGACCAGAACTCGGCCTCGACCATGGGCTCGTCGGCCTGCTTCGGGGGGCGCACGGTCCACAGCATGGCGGCCACAAGCAGCCCGTGCGCTGCCGCGGCCAGGGCCCACGAGCGCGTGCGGCCGCGCGTGCGCGGCGGTGCGAACTGGTCGTGGTCTTGCAGGTTGGGCATGGAATCGAAGGCGGGCGGCGCTGCTTACTGGGAGGACTTGACGCCGAAGGCCACGCGCTTGACGCCGGCCGACTGCAGGGCCGACATGGCGGCCATCACGGTCTCGAAGGGCAGCTTCTTGTCCGCCGAAATCAGCACGGCGCTGTCGTCGCTTTGCTGGTCCTGCCAGCTCCTGGCGGCTGCGCCCAGCTCCTTGAGCGTGACGGTCTTGTCGGTGCTTCCGGCCTTGATGCGGATGCCGCCGTCCTTGTCGATCATCACGTCGGCGCGTTTCGGGGGCGTGCGCGCGGCCTTGCCGGCGCTGGGCACGTTGATGGAGCCCGGCGTGAGCATGGGCGCCGTCACCATGAAGATGATGAGCAGCACCAGCATCACGTCGATGAAGGGCACCATGTTGATCTCGTTGACGGTGCGGCGGCTGCGGCCGCCGCGCGAGGCTACTGCGGGCATGTGCTCACTCCTTGCTGGCTTTGAGCGACTTCAATGGCCGGACGGGGTGTTGGAGCCGGTCGCACCCACGTTGCGCTGCAGGATGTTGGAGAACTCTTCGATGAAGGTTTCCTGCTGGCTGGCCACGCGGTCGATCTGGTGGGCATAGCGGTTGTAGGCCGTGACGGCCGGGATGGCGGCGAACAGGCCCATGGCCGTGGCCACCAGCGCCTCGGCAATGCCGGGGGCCACGGTGGCCAGCGTGATCTGCTCCATGTTGGCAAAGCCGGTGAAGGCGTGCATCACGCCCCAGACGGTGCCGAACAGGCCGATGTAGGGAGAGACCGAACCCACGGTGCCCAGGAAGGACAGGCCCGACTCGACCTCGTCCATCTCGCGCTGGAAGCTGGCGCGCATGGCGCGGCGCGTGCCGTCCATCAACTGGTTCACATCGGCGATGCGGCGCTCGCGCAGCTTCTGGTACTCGCGCATGCCGCTGGCGAAGATGCGTTCCATCGGGCCGCCCTGCTTGGCATGGTGCGCGGCCGAGGCATAGAGATCGTTGAGGCTGGTGCCCGACCAGAAGTCCTGCTCGAAGCCGTCGTTGAGCGAGCGCACGCGCTTCAAGGTCTGCGACTTGCGGAAGATGGTGGCCCAGCTGGCCACCGAGGCGCCCACGAGGATCAGCATGACCAGCTGCACGACCCAGCTGGCCTGCAGCACGAGGCTGAGTATGGACATGTCATGGGAGTTCATGAGAGTTGCTCCAGGATGCGGTTCGGAATTCTTGCGGGGCGCATGGTCGAGCCATCCACCCATCCAATGCGGATCGTGCCTTCGCACAACAGGGGCGGCGGCGCATTGCCATCGCCGGCGGATGCCAGCAGCGCCTGCTGCCGTATTGTCAGCGAAGCGCGCCCGCTGCTTTGCAGCTCGGCGGTAACAAGGAGTTGGTCATCGAGCCGGGCCGCCCGCAGGTATTGCAGCTGGGCCTGGGTTACGACAAACATGCCGCCCGTTTGTTCCCGCAACTGCTGCTGGCCTATGCCCAGGGCGCGCAGCCACTCGGTGCGGGCACGCTCGAAGAACTTCAGATAGTTGGCGTAGAACACGATGCCGCCGGCATCGGTGTCCTCCCAGTAGACGCGGATGGGAAATTCGAAGGCCATGTGCGGCGGCCCTCAGGCCAGCAGGCGCTGCATGCGGCGCACGGCCTCCTGCAGCTGTTCCATGGAGTTGGCCGTGGAAAAGCGCACGAAGTCGGCGGTCTCGAACGTGCCGAAGTCGCGGCCCGGCGTGATGGCCAGGTGGGCGCGCTCCATGACGGCGTAGGCAAAGTCCCAGCTGCCCTGGACGCCGAGCCTGGCGGCAGCGGCACGGCAGTCGGCCCAGGCGTAGAAGGCGCCGTCGGGCTGCACAGGCACGGGCAGGCCCAGGGCCTCGAGCGCAGGGATGAAGAAGTCGCGCCGGGCCTTGAATTCGGCGCGGCGGCGTTCGTACTCGGCAATGGACTCGGGCTCGAAGCAGGCCAGGGCGGCGCGCTGCGAGACGGTGCTGGCGCAGATGAAGAGGTTCTGCGCCACGCGCTCGACCACGGGCACCATGGCCTCGGGCACCACCATCCAGCCCAGGCGCCAGCCCGTCATGTTGAAGTACTTGCTGAAGCTGTTGATGCTGATCACGTCCTCGCCCAGCGCCAGCGCGGTCTGGCCGAAGGCGTCGTCATGCGACAGGCCCAGGTAGATCTCGTCGATGATGGTCAGCCCGCCCCGGGCGCGCACCACGTCGAGGATGCGGCGCAGCTCGGCCGGCGCAATCGAGGTGCCAGTGGGATTGGAGGGCGAGGCCAGCAGCACGCCGCGCGTGTGCTCGTTCCAGGCGGCCTCGACCTTGTCGGCGCTCAGCTGGTAGCGTTCGGCCGCCGTGGTCGGCACCATCACGGCCCGGCCTTCGGCTGCGCTCACGAAGTGGCGGTTGCAGGGATAGCTGGGGTCGGGCATGAGGATTTCGTCGCCCGCGTCGATGGTGGCCAGGCAGGCCAGCTGCAGCGCGGCCGAGGCGCCGGCCGTGACCACGATGCGCCGCGCCGGCACATCCACGCCGAAGCGCTGCGCATACCAGTGGCTGATGCGCTCGCGCAGCTGGGGCAGGCCCAGGGCCGGCGTGTACTGCGTGGCGCCGTCCTGCACGGCGCGCGCTGCGGCTTCCTGCACCAGCGGGGGCGCGGTGAAGTCGGGCTCGCCGATGTTCAGGAAGATCATCGGCGTGTCGCTGTCCGCGCAGCCGCGCGCCATCTCCTGCGCCGCCTTGGCGATCTCCATCACGTAAAAGGGCTCAATGCGGTCGGCGCGGGTCGAAAACTTCATGACGGGTGAAATCCTGGAAGAGGCGCCCGCGCCCGGCAGGCGCGGGCGGGCCATGGATGGCCGGATGCGGCGGGGCCTGTGCCCCGAAGACCCGAGGCGCGGCGTCAGCCGGCGGCCTGGTCGGCAGCGTCGTCTGCTGCTGCGTCCGTGGCGGCATCTGCTGCCGCGTCGGTGGCCATGTCTGCCTTGGCGGCGGCGGGCTGCGCGGGCGCGGAGCCCTTGCCCGCACGGTCATGCTCGACTTCGGCCGCGCGCAGCGTGGGAGCCAGGCCGTTGAGCACGGCGTTCACGTATTTGTGGCCGTCGGTGCCGCCGAATTCCTTGGCCAGCTCGATGCACTCGTTGAGCACCACGCGCCAGGGCACGTCGGGGCAGTGCTGGAATTCATACACGCCGATCCACATGCTGGCGTGCTCGATGGGCGAGATCTCGGCCATGGTGCGGTCCAGCTTGGGAGCGATCAGCGCGTCCAGGTCCACCTGGGAGTTGATGCAGCCGCGCAGCAGCGCGTCGTAGTGCACCGAGTCGGCCTTGTGAAAGCCGGACAGGTCGCGCGTGAAGCGGTCGATGGCCTCCACGTCGTTGCCGCCCACCAGGTGCTGGTACAGCGCCTGCAGCGCGAATTCACGCGCGCGGCTGCGGTTGGACTTGGAGGCGGCCTTGCGCGCGCCGGTGCTGGTCAGGCCGCCGCGGCTTTGGCGGGGAGGGCGGCCCGAGGCCGGTGTGGATTGTTCGTCGCTCATGTTCGGGCTATGGTTTGGAGCAGGTTGGCCATCTCCACGGCGACCCGGGCCGCGTCGCGTCCCTTTTCGGTCTGGCGCGCGATGGCCTGCTCCGTGTTCTCGGTGGTGATGATCGCGTTGGCGATCGGCAGCTGGTAGTCCAGGGCCAGGCGCGTGACACCCGCGCCCGATTCGTTGGCCACCAGCTCGAAGTGGTATGTCTCCCCACGGATGATGCAGCCCAGCGCCACCAGGGCGTCGTAGCGGTCGGACTCGGCCATCGCCTGCAGCGCCACGGGCACTTCCAGGGCGCCGGGCACGGTGACGTGGTCGATGTTTCCGGCCTGCACGCCCAGGGCCAGCAGCTCTTCGCGGCAGGCCTGGGTCAGGCTGTTGGTGATGCTTTCATTGAAGCGGGCCTGGACGATGCCGACGCGCAGCTGCGCGCCGTCGAGGTTCTGGGCCTGGCCCTTTTCTGCGTTCAACATTTCTTATTCCTTGGGGATGTAGCCGCTGATTTCGAGGCCGTAGCCGGCCATGCTGGGCAGGCGGCGCGGCTGGCCCATGAGCTGCATGCGCTGCACGCCGCATTCGCGCAGGATCTGCGCGCCCACGCCATAGGTGCGCAGGTCCATGCGGCCGCGCTCTGGGGCCTGGGCGGCACGGGCGCTGCCGTCGAACTGGGCCATCAGCTGGTCGCCGGTCTCGCCGCAGTTGAGCAGCACGGCCACGCCGTGGCCCTGGCGGGCGATGTATTCGAGGCTGGAGTCCAGGCTCCAGGAGTGCAGGGTGCGGCCGGTCTCCAGCGCATCCAGCACGGACAGCGGCTCATGCACGCGCACGGGCACGGGGGTGTCGGCTTCCCACTGGCCCTTGACCAGGGCCAGGTGCACGGATTGGCTGGGCAGGTCGCGGAAGGCATGGGCGATGAACTCGCCATGCGCCGTCTGCAGCGGGCGCGTGCCGACCTTGCTGAGCAGGGATTCGTTGCGGCTGCGGTACTGGATCAGGTCGGCGATGGTGCCGATCTTCAGGCCGTGCTCGGCAGCGAACAGCTGCAGGTCGGGCAGGCGGGCCATGGTGCCGTCGTCCTTCATGATCTCGCAGATCACGGCGGCGGGGCTGCAGCCGGCCAGGGCAGCGAAGTCGCAGCCGGCCTCGGTATGGCCGGCGCGCATGAGCACGCCGCCGTCGACGGCCTGCAGCGGGAAGATGTGGCCAGGCTGGACCAGGTCCGTGGGCTTGGAGTCCTTGGCCACGGCGGCCTGCACGGTGCGCGCGCGGTCGGCGGCGGAGATGCCGGTGGTCACGCCCTCGGCCGCTTCGATGGAGACGGTGAAGGCCGTGCTGTACACGGTGCCGTTGCGCGCGGCCATGGGCGGCAGCTTCAGGTATTCGCAGCGCTCGCGCGTGAGCGTCAGGCAGATCAGGCCGCGGCCGAAGCGCGCCATGAAGTTGATCGCCTCGGGGGTGACATGGTCGGCGGCCAGCACCAGGTCGCCTTCGTTCTCGCGGTCTTCCTCATCGACGAGGATGACCATGCGGCCCGCGCGCATGTCGGCAATGATGTCTTCCACCGGCGAGATGGGCACGGGGGACGTGGAGTTGTTCATGGAGTGCCTTCTGGAGGAGCCGGGTCGTGCGGACGGGGCGCGGCACACGCGCCGGCTCCCTCGGCCTGGCAGGCGTCAGAAGTGGGCTTCCAAAGAACGTGTGGCGCGGCGCAGCCGCTGTCGGCAATCGGCATGACCCGGAATGACCTTGCGAAAGCGCACATTCTATTCCAGCGGCCATCGGTCGCAGGCGGCGCGGGCTTTGGCCGGATTCAGGGGCCGGGGTCCTGCAGCACCACATCGCCTTCGGGATAGGCGATGCAGGGCAGCACGCAGCCCTCGGCCCGTTCCTCGCGCGTCACGCCCGGCCATTCGATCTCGTAGCGCACGCTGCCCGACACCAGCTGCCCGATACAGGTGCGGCAGGTGCCGTTGCGGCAGGAACTGGGCCAGTCCACGCCGCCTTGCTCCAGCGAATGCAGCAGCGGCTGGTCGGCCCAGGCATCGACCTGCAGGCCGCTGGGCGTGAGGCGGGCGGTGAAGAAGGGCGGGGAAAAAGGGGAGGAGGCGGGGGAGTCCTGGCTCATGGTTATCAAGGGGGAATCAGGGGGGATCAGCAATTCGGTGGGGCGAAGGGTGTTTGTACCCTGTCTCGGGCCATGTCTGGCGCCAGGGGGCTGGGTTGGGGTGGGTCTCCCGGACAGCGGTCAGCGGTCGGCGGTGCGCTAGGCTTGGCGCCATGCATATCAAGCCCTACCTCCTGCCTGTGGTTGTTTTCCTGCTGGTCGGTCCCGGTGTGGGCGTGCTGACCGTGATGCTTCTGGGTGCGGACGGTGTGCCGTCCCTTTCGGTGAACTGGCTGCTCGTCCTGTTTGGCTATGGCATAGGAGCTGTTCCTGCCGCTTTGGCGGGGGTGATCTATGTGGTCGGCTGGCCTCTCAGGGGCCTGCTCCAGGTACTGAGCACCAGGGAGTTCGGCGCCGTGCTGGGTGCGGTGAGCGGTGTCGCTGCGCTGGCGGCATGCTTTGCAGCGACCTCCGGCACGCCGTTTCCCAGATCCCTCAGCGTCTATGTCTTTCCCCTGGTTGCCGGTGCCGTCTGCGGGGCGCTTGCAGCGCATGCGCGAGATGAGGCCTGTGAGGGGAGCGGGTCGCAAGGCGTTTGAACGCGTCCGGCTGTGAAGCATGGGTTTGCCTGTTTTTTGAGCAATTGGCAGGCTTGTTTGACAAATCAATGACTTATGTTGCGAATTTGGCATTTTTGGCGGCTTGTCCACATGCTTGTCCAGTACGAATGGGGGTAAATGCGTACATGCGGGTTGCGCGGTGGATAAGCGGGACGCGGCCCGAAAATCCGGGGTCTTCTGCCTGTTTTTTAAGCGGATTGCATGTTTGCCTTTTGAATCAATGACTTGTGTGGCTTATCCCGCCCGCTGTGAAAGTTGTTCACAAGATTGTTCAGGGTGAGACGGGATAAGTCGGGCAGACGACTTGTGGATTTGATTAAAAAATAGGCAAAAGAAAAAAATCCATTCAAAACAATCGCTTGGATCACCAGTCCCGGGCCAGCACATGGTTGTCCACAGGCTTGTCACGCAATGGTGGGGACAAGGCTGGCGGCCCTGCCGCAGTCGCTTGGGCAACCGGAATGAAGGCGGCGTCCGTCTACATTGCTGGGTGACCGGCGCCTTGCCATCCGGCGGGCGGAGCCGGCATCCAATGCAACAAAGGGAGCATCTCCATGGCGATTGAGTTTGAAGGCCGCGTGGCCATCGTGACGGGGGCCGGCGGCGGCCTGGGGCGTCTGCATGCGCTGGCGCTGGCGGCGCGCGGCGCCAAGGTGCTGGTCAATGATCTGGGCGGCGCGGTCGATGGCAGCGGCGGCTCGGCCACGGCGGCCCAGGCCGTGGTGGATGAGATCCGCGCGGCGGGCGGCCAGGCGCTGGCCAACGGCGCATCGGTCACCGATTTCGCGGCCGTGCAGGCCATGGTGCAGCAGGCAGTCGATGCCTGGGGCCGCGTGGACATCCTGGTCAACAACGCCGGCATCCTGCGCGACAAGAGCTTCGCCAAGATGGACATGGATGATTTCCGCCTGGTGGTGGAAGTGCACCTGATGGGCGCCGCCCATTGCTGCAAGGCCGTGTGGCCGCACATGCAGGCGCAGAACTACGGGCGCATCGTGATGACCACCTCGTCCACGGGCCTGTATGGCAACTTCGGCCAGGCCAACTACGGCGCGGCCAAGCTGGCCCAGGTCGGCCTCATGCAGACGCTGGCCATCGAAGGCGCCAAGCACGGCATCCATGTGAATGCGCTGGCGCCCACGGCGGCCACCCGCATGACCGAAGGCCTGATGCCCGAGGCCGTGCTGGCCGCCCTCAAGCCCGAGGCCGTGGTGCCCGCCATGCTGGTGCTGGCCCACGAAAGTGCGCCCACACGTACCACGCTGTGCGCAGGCGCGGGCGGCTTCGAGGCGGCCTTCATCACGCTGACCGAAGGCGTGTATCTGGGCCAGGGCGATCAGGTGCCGGAGCAACTGGCTGCGCAACTGGCCCAGGTGCTGGACCGCAGCGGCGAACAGGTGCCCGCCAGCGGCGCCGCGCAGGGTACGCTGGAAGTGGGCAAGGCCATGGCCGCTGCCCGTTGATGAAGCGGGGGCCGGCAAGTGATTTCACCGCTGGCCGGCCAGCCCTTGCCCGGCGTCAAGGCAGGGCCGGCCGGGAGGGCGAAACTCTGACATATTCCTTTCGCTCGCGGCGGTGCCATGCGGGGCAACAGGCCAAAACGCGTGGTTAAGCGGACAGGCGCCATCGCGTTTCCTGCCGTTTCTCTATCATTCGGCGTCCGGGTCGGGTCCGCCGGGAATCCTGGTGGTTTCCGTGTGGGCCGGTGCCCATCAACGAATCGGTAAACAAGAATGAAAACATCGCAGGCATCCATGGCGGTTCCCGATCCCCAGCGGCTCAAGGGCATACGCCGTGGCATAGAAAAGGAGGGCCTGCGCGTGCTGCCTTCCGGCAGCCTGGCGCTGACGCCGCATCCCCTGGCACTGGGCTCGGCGCTCACGCATCCGCACATCACCACCGACTACAGCGAATCGCAGATCGAGCTGATCACGGGCGCGCGCCTGGGCGTGCAGGAATGCCTGGACGAGCTGGTGCAGATCCACCAGTTCGTGCTGCGCAGCCTGCGCGATGCGGGCGGCGAGATGCTGTGGTCGTCCAGCATGCCCTGCCAGCTGCCCACGGACGAGACGATTCCGCTGGCGCGCTATGGCTCCTCGCATTCGGGTCGATCCAAGAGCGTGTACCGCATGGGCCTGGGCCATCGCTATGGCCGGCGCATGCAGACCATCTCGGGCATCCACTACAACTGGTCGCTGCCCGGCGTGACCAGCGACCAGTATTTCTCGCTGATCCGCAATTTCCGGCGCCATGCCTTCGTGCTGCTGTACCTGTACGGCGCATCGCCCGCGCTGTGTCCCTGTTTCGTCGAGGGGCGCGAGCATGGCCTGAAGCCGCTGGGCAATACGGGCCAGGCGCTGTACCTGCCCCATGCCACCTCGCTGCGCATGGGCCGCCTGGGCTACCAGAGCGATGCGCAGGCCAGCATCAACGTCAGCTACAACGGCCTGGAAGGCTATGCGAATTCGCTGCATGAGGCGCTGACCCATCCCTACCCGGCCTACGAGATGCTGGGCGTGCGCAATCCGGGCGGCGACTACAACCAGCTGGGCACGGGTCTGCTGCAGATCGAGAACGAGTTCTACGGCACCATCCGCCCCAAGCGCACCGTCAGCCGTGGCGAGCGCCCGCTGCATGCCCTGCGCGAGCGCGGCGTGGAGTATGTGGAAGTGCGCCTGATGGACCTCGATCCTTTCGAGGATGTGGGCATTGCCGCCCCTACCATGCGCATGCTGGACGTGTTCCTGCTGCACTGCCTGAATGCCGACAGCCCGCCCGATACGCCGGCCGAGATCGCCGAACTCAAGCACAACCAGCACCTGACCGCCGAGCGTGGCCGCGAGCCCGGCCTACAGCTGGTGCGCGCGGGCCGCGAGGTGCCGCTGCGCGACTGGGCCCATGAAGTGCTGGACCAGTGCCGCCCCTATGCCCAGGCGCTGGACAGCACGCATGGCACGCACGATTACAGTGCCGCGCTGGCCCAGGCGCTGGAACGCCTGGAGCATCCCGAGCGCACGCCGTCGGCCCATGTGCTGGGCGAGCTGACGGGCGAGTACGGCAACAGCTTCTCGCGCTTCACGCTGGCCCGTTCCGAGCAGGCCCGCGATTCGCTGCTGGCCCTGCCCTGGAGCCAGGCTCAGCAGCAGCGCTTCGAGCAATGGTCGGCGCAGTCCGTGCAGGACCAGCGCGACATCGAGGCCGCGGACACGCTGTCCTTCGAGGAATGGCGCCTGCGCTACATGTCGCCCGAGAACCTGCGCTGACCGTGCCTCAGCCAGGTCCGCCGCTCAGGGCCTGGCCTGCATCCTCGCACCAGAACAGCACGGCGTCGTAGAAGCCTTCCCAGACGCAGCCGTTGCAGCCGCGGCCGCAGCAACTGGTGGGCTGGGGCGGCGCCGGGCGCAGTGCAATGCCTGCAGCCTGGGCGCGCTGCTGCCAAAGCCCGATCTGCGACAGCGCCTGCTCCAGCGGGCCCTGCACCATGCTCAGCGCCGCGCCTTGCTGCGGCGCACCACAAACAGCACGATGAAGGCCGTGCCCAGCAGCAGGGCGAACCAGCCGACCAGGTACGACTGGGCCATCATCTGCACGATGCCCCCGGGTGCCATGAACTGCGGCGCCAGCAGAATCACCAGGCCGATCACGGCGCAGGTCACTCCCTTGATCAACAGTTCGATGTCGGCCTTGCGCGAGGCGGAGCGGGAAGAGGGGGTATCGGGCAAGGACATAGGCAGTGAGGCGGGGCGTAAAAGCGGGGGACAATTGCGGCTTGCGCAAGAAAGAATGAAGCCTGCGGTCTGCGCTGGGGCGCAGCGCGCTGTTCCATCCTGTCTGCGCAAGCCATGAATTATCCTTGCGCCCCTGCCAGTTCCCCCGTTTCCCAGAAAGTAATCCCATGGCCATACAGTGGTTCCCCGGTCACATGAATCTCACGCGCAAGGTGATCACCGAGCGCGTCAAGGAAATCGATGTGGTCATCGAAGTGCTGGATGCGCGCCTGCCGGGGTCGAGCAGCAACCCGCTGCTGCAGGAGCTGACGGGCCACAAGCCGCGCCTGCAGGTGCTCAACAAGCAGGACCTGGCCGATGCCGCGCGCACGCCGCTGTGGCTGGACTGGTACAACGCCCAGAGCGACACGCGCGCCATTGCGCTGGACGCCTCCGAACCCGCACCCACGCGCCGGCTGATCGAGGCCTGCAAGCTGCTGGCCCCCAACCGTGGCGGCATGGCCAAGCCCATGCGCGTGCTGATCTGCGGCATTCCCAACGTGGGCAAGTCCACGCTGATCAACTCCATGAGCGGCAAGCGGCAGGCCAAGACGGGGGACGAGGCCGGCATCACCAAGCTGGAGCAGCGCATCGTGCTGGCCGACGACTTCTACCTCTGGGACACGCCCGGCATGCTGTGGCCGCGCATCATCGTCGAGCAAAGCGGCTACAACCTGGCCGCCAGCGGCGCCGTGGGCCGCAACGCCTATGACGAGGAACTGGTGGCGCTGGAGCTGCTGGGCTATCTGCAGAAGAACTACGCGGACCTGCTGGAGGCGCGCTACAAGCTGGGCCTGGACAACGAACGCATTGCAGCCCTGCATGACGACGAACTGCTGGACGCCATCGGCCGGCGCCGCGGCGCCATGATGAGCGGCGGACGTGTCAATCTGCAAAAAGCTGCCGAGCTGGTGCTCACGGATTTCCGCGGAGCAATCCTGGGCCGCATCACGCTGGAGACGCCCGACGAATACGCGCAGTGGCTGGCCGTGGGCCAGGAACGCGATGCCGAGCGCCAGGCGCGCAAGGACGCCAGCAAGGCGCGCAAGCGCCCCCCGCGCGAGCGCAAAAGCGCGCCCTGAGGCACCGCCGGCCTGCGCCGGCATACCCCGTTTGGTGCAAGAGAGCGTCCGACCGGGGCGGTGGCACAACCACCACAGCCGCAGGCGGCGCCGACCGCTAGCATGTTGAGTGTTCTTTCTCTGTTGGGGCTTTTTCATGCGGCGTCATCGAGTCGAGGCGGAAATCCATTTGTCCCTGCGCCGGGTCGTTCTGGTCGGCAGCCTATGGATCACCAGCCTCACCGTGCTCCTGGCCATGGCGCTTCTGACGCAGGACCCCGTTCCCTGGCCCAGCGTTCGGCTGAACCTGGTTGCCGCCGGCGTGAGCTTCGGCGCCGTGCTGCTGGGCTGGCGCCGGCACTGGAGGCTGGCCTCCAATCTTCTGGTCTGGGGCACCTGGGTGGCAGCCGTGACCGTGGTGGCTGCCACGGGCGGCGTGCAAAGCAGCTCGGTGCTGGCCTTTCCGGCCTTGCTCGTCATGTGCGCCTGGGTGCTGGGCGTGCGCACCACGCTGGCCATGCTGGTGCTGTCCGTGCTGGCCATGGCCGCGTTCTGGGTGGCGGGCCGCGAGGGCGTTGACTGGATAGGCCAGCGCGAAACCTCGCCCGTGTTCTCCATGCTGTACTTCGTGGGCATGCTGGGGCTGACGGGCACGGTCACGCTGATGGCAAGGCGCAGCCTGATCCGCCGTGCCCAGGAACTGCAGGACACGCTGGGCTCGCTGGAGCAGCACCAGGACGATCTGCGCAAGTTCTACCGCGCCGTGGAGCAGAACCCCGAAAGCATCGTCATCACCGACGTGCACCAGAACATCGTCTACGTGAACGAGGCCTTTTTGCAGCGCACCGGCTTTGCGCGCAACGAGGTCCTGGGCCAGCCCACGCACCGCTACTCCACCATGGGCCTGGACGCGCCGGCCTGGGAAGAGGCCTTGCACCAGCTGGGCCGGGGCGCGCTGTGGCGCGGCCAGATGACCAACCGCACACGCCAGGGCGAGGACCTGCCCGAGGCCGTGCTGGTGGCGCCCATACGCGCCTCGGACGGCAGCATCGTCAACTATGTGGAACTCAAGCAGGACCTGTCCGAGCGCATGCGCGCAGAACGCCAGATCCATGCACTGGCGCATTTCGACGCGCTCACCGGCCTGCCCAACCGCCTGTCGCTGACCCAGCGCCTGCGCGCGCTGGCGCGCGAATTCCGCGAGGGCGGCAAGGGCGGTGAGCCGCGCCACGGCCTGCTGCTGCTGGACATGGACCGCTTCACCGCCTTCAACGATGTGCGCGGCACGGTGCGCGGCGATGCGCTGCTGGGCGCGCTGGCGCTGCGCCTGGCCGATGCCCTGCCCGACGGCGTGCTGCTGGCCCGCATGGGCGCCGATGAATTCGCCGTGCTGCTGGAGAAGGCCGGCCAGGAGGCGGCCGAGGTCGATCAGCACATGCGCGCCCTGGCCCAGGTGCTGCAGGACGCGCTGGAGCGGCCGCTGTGGCTGGAGGAAACCGGCGAGGAAGTGCAGGCCAGCTGCAGCATTGGCGCGGCCAGCTTTGCCGCCTCGCGCACCGACAGCGGTGGCCACGATGTGCTGCGCCGCGCGGGCGTGGCCCTGCACCAGGCCAAGCAGGCCGGGCTGGGCCAGGTCGTCATCTTCCAGCCCGACATGGCCGAGGCCGTGGGCAAGCGCTTTCGCATCGAAAAGGACTTGCGCCGCGCCATTCCTGCCGGCGAGCTGCAGCCCTATCTGCAGTCTCAGGTGGACCACATGGGGCGCTGTGTGGGCGCCGAGGTGCTGGTGCGCTGGAACCATCCGCGCCTGGGCATGGTCGAGCCCGGTGATTTCATTCCCGTGGCCGAGGAATCGGACCTGATCGTGCAACTGGGCGACTGGATGCTGGAGCAGGCCTGCCGCATGCTGGTGCGGCCCGAGTTCGTGCAGCAGGGCTGGCGGCTGTCAGTCAACGTCAGCTGGCGGCAGTTCCGCCAGCCCGACGTGGTGGACAAGCTCAAGCGCACCCTGGCCGCAACCGGGGCCGACCCGCGCCGCCTCACGCTGGAGGTCACCGAAAGCGTGGTCATGCGCGATGTGGACGAGGCGCGCGAGCGCATGGCCGAGCTGCAGCTGCTGGGCGTGGAGATGGGGCTGGACGACTTCGGCACCGGCTATTCATCGCTGGCCTATCTGCAGCGGCTGCCGTTCCGTGAACTCAAGATCGACAAGTCCTTTGTGCAGGACTGCCATACCTCGCCGGGCAATGCCGCCATGGTGGAGGCGATCCTGCTGCTGGCCAGACGCCTGCGCCTGCGCGTGGTGGCCGAAGGAGTGGAGACCGAAGAGCAGGCCGGCACGCTGCGGGCTTGGAATCAGGACGTGCTGTTCCAGGGCTACCACTACGGCCGGCCCCTGCCGGCGGTCGAGTGGGTGGATCTGCAACTGGGTGCGCCTGCCGGCGTGTGAAAGCCGGCGCAAGGGCCTGCGTGTGAGGGCCAGCGCAAGAGCCTGCGTGTGAGGGCAGGCCCGAGAGCCTGCGTGTGACGGCGTTCAGGTCCTGGACTGTTCCAGCCAGCGGCGCGCCAGCAGGTCCCAGAAGCGTGCGCCGCGCCCCAGGTTGTCGTCGTTGAAGTCGTAGCCGGGGTTGTGCAGGCCCACGCCGGGCTCGCCCGTGGCGGGGCCGTTGCCTATCCAGCCATAGGCGCCGGGCACGGCCTCCAGCATGAAGCCGAAGTCCTCGGCCGTCATGGCCGGCAGGATGTTGGCGTGGGTGCGGTCCTCGCCCACCGCCTCGCGCATCACCTCGGCCATGAAGCGGGCCTCGTGCGCATGGTTGGTGGTGTTGGGATAGCCGGGCTTGAGAATGAACTCGGCGCGGCACAGATGGGCAGCCGCCACATGCTCGCTGATGCGCTGCATGCCTTCGATGAACATCTGCTGCGTCTCGGTCCTGAGGGCGCGCACCGTGCCGAAGATGCTGGCCTCGTCGGGAATGATGTTCTCCACCGTGCCGCTGGTGATCTTGCCCACGGTGAGCACGGCGCTGTCCAGCGGATCGGTGCTGCGCGACACCAGGGTCTGCAACTGGCCGACGATGGCGCAGGCCACGGGAATCGGGTCCAGTGTGGTGTGGGGCATGGCCGCGTGGCCGCCCTTGCCGTGCACGCGGATCTCGAAGCGCAGCGTGGAGGCCATGATGGGCCCCACGCGCACCGCCATCTCGCCGGCAGGCAGGGCAGGCCAGTTGTGCAGCGCGAACACGGCCTCGCAGGGGAAGCGGTCGAACAGGCCGTCCTCCATCATGGCCTTGGCGCCTGCGCCGCCTTCCTCGGCGGGCTGGAAGATCAGGTGCACCGATCCATCGAAATCCGGCTGCTGCGCCAGCAGCGTGGCCGCGCCCAGCAGCATGGTCGTGTGGCCGTCATGGCCGCAGGCATGCATGCAGCCCGGGTTCTGGCTGGCGTGGCCGAAGGCGTTGAGCTCCGTCACCGGCAGCGCATCCATGTCGGCCCGTATGCCGATGCTGCGGCCCGGGTTGGCGGCGCTGCGCCCCCGGCCGTGGATGCTTGCCACCACGCCGGTCCTGCCCAGCCCGCGGTGCACCTGCAGCCCCAGCGCCATCAGGTAGGCCGCCACCTTGTCGCTGGTGCGGTGCTCCTCGTAGCGCAACTCGGGGTTGGCATGCAGGTCGTGGCGGAACTTCAGCAGGGAGCCGAGGTGGGGGGTGATGTCGGGTGTGGATCGCATACAGGGGCCGCGGCGGCCTGCACGCCCGGCGGGTCAGCAGGCGGTCGCAGCAATTCAATGACAAGGCGGACATGATAGGTCCTGTGGTTTGCCTGAGGCGCCTGCCGGGGCGATAGGCCTTGTGCTGCCCAGGCTTTGCACTACGTTCCTTGCGAGCAGCCCGCGCAATGCCCGGCTGCCCAGGGTGCCCGGGCGCTGGAGCAAGTGCAGGGGAATGGCGCCAGGACCGACAATCGCCCCCATCATGAAAAACACCATCCTGCCCCTGCAATTGTTCGTGCGCCCCGAGCATGACGATCCCCAGCCCCTGATCCTCTACCACGGCCGCCGCTGCCCGGACGGCTACGGCGCGGCACTGGCGGCCTGGCTGTACTACGGCGGGCAGGCCGAATTCCGGGGCCTGGACCATGGCGAGATCCAGAAGGCCGACGACCTGGGCGAGCTGGCCGGCCGCGCCGTCTACGTGCTGGACTTCGCCTTCGAGCCCGAGCTCATGGCCGAGATCGAGTCGCGCGTGGCCAAGCTCGTGGTGCTGGACCACCACAAGAGCGCTGCCGAAAAGCTGAGCGGCTACCAGTGCCGCTGCGGCGTCGTGCACTTCGACATGAACAAGTCCGGCGCGCGCCTGGCCTGGGAGTTCTTTCAGGCCGACAAGCCCGTGCCCGGCCTGATCCGCTTCATCGAGGACCGCGACATCTGGAAGTGGGAATTCGCCGAGAGCGCGGGCTTTCTCGCGGCGCTGGACATGGAGCCGCGCAGCTTCGAGCGCTGGGCCGAGATCGCGGCCTTCACGCCCGAGCAGGAAGCCGCCTTCATGGCGCGCGGCGGCGCCATGGACGAAAAATTCCAGAAGCTGTGCGCCGACATTTCCGAGGCGGCCCAGCCCCTGGTCTTCAACGGCATGCAAGGGCTGATGGTCAACTGCCCCGGCATGTTCCACAGCCAGGTCGGCGACCTGCTGGCGCGCCAGAGCGGCAGCTTCGCGCTGATGTGGCATGCCAGCACCAAGGGCGTGAAGATCGGCCTGCGCTCGCGCTCGGAGTTCAACTGCATACCGCTGGCCGAGAGCTTTGGCGGCGGTGGCCATGCCCAGGCCTGCGGCTTCAAGATGGGCAACGAACGCCTGGTGGAGCTGCTGTCTGGCGTGCTCAAGGCCGATGCCTCGGCCGACTACGCCTACGTGGCAGCGCCGCTGATGGAGCAGCCTGAAACGGGCGCGCCTGCCGAAGCCGTCTGATCCGGCCGGGCCGTCGCCGGCAGGCCCGCACAGGCCTGCCAGCCGGGCAGAGCGCACAGCGCGCGCCAGTGCTGCACATCGGCCACATGGCCCAGTTGCTGCCAGTCGGCCTCAAAGCGCAGCGGCTCGCCCGTCATCGGGTGCGCCAGCTCCAGCGCATGGGCGTGCAGCCAAAGCCGCTGCAGGCCCAGCCGCTCGGCCCACCAGCGGTTCAGCGGTCCCTTGCCATGCGTGGCATCGCCAATGATGGGATGGGCCACATGCTTGAGATGGCGGCGTATCTGGTGGCGCCGGCCCGTGGCGGGCAGGGCCTCGACCAGCGAGACCCGCGTGGCCGCGTGGCGCGGGTCAAAGGCCTCGGGCCATTCCAGGCGCGCCAGGCAGCGCAGCGAAGTCTGTGCGGGCTGGGCTGGCGCGTCCTCTGGCGCATCGTCGGGTCTGAGCGCGTGGTCCACCTCCACCGCATCCGGCAGCCAGCCTCGCACCAGCGCCAGGTATTGCTTGCGCACTTCCTGCCCGGCAAAGGCCTGGCCCAGCCGCTGGGCGGCCTGGGCATGCAAGGCCATGACCAGCACGCCGCAGGTGCCCTTGTCCAGGCGGTGCGCGGGGTACACATGGCAGCCCAATTGGTCGCGCAGGGTCTGCAGCACAAAGCGCGTCTCATGCGCATCCAGTCCCGTGCGGTGCACCAGCCAGCCTGCGGGCTTGTAGACCGCCACCAGATGCTCGTCGCGCCAGAGGATGTGCAGCGGCGCGTCGTCGGGCTCTGGCGGCTGGGCCGGGGAGGGGATGGATGAAGGCTGGAACATGAGGGCGTGAGTGTAGGCGCTGTCCGCCCACCGCCAATGCAGGCCCCCGTGCACTACCCCCGTGCAGGGCAACGCAGTGCTGCCTGCCATTGCACGACTGGCGGCGTGATGGCGATGCAAGATCGCGCCTGGTTCTGCGCCGCCGCGTGAACCGGAGTTTCTGAACCCCTCTCAAACGCACCACACCACACCGCATGGACCATCGCAGCACCGCTCCCATCCGCATCGCCATCGTCGGCCACGGCAACCTGGGCCGTGGCGTGGAGGCGGCCATTGCCCGCAACCCCGACATGGCGCTGGCCGGCATCTACACCCGCCGTGATCCGGCCCGGCTGTGTCCGCTGCAGCCCGGCACGCCCGTGCACGGCATGGACAGCCTGCTGGCCCATCGCGCCGGCATCGACGTGCTGGTGCTGTGCGGCGGCTCCAAGGACGACCTGCCGCAGCAGTCGCCCGCGCTGGCCGCGCATTTCAGCCTGGTGGACAGCTTCGACACCCATGCGCGCATTCCCGAGCATTTCGACCGGGTGGATACCGCCGCCCGCGCAGCCGGCACCACGGCGCTGATCTCGGCGGGATGGGACCCGGGCATGTTCTCCCTGCAACGCCTCATGGGCGAGGCCCTGCTGCCCGATGGCGCCACCTACACCTTCTGGGGCAAGGGCCTGAGCCAGGGGCACTCGGACGCCATCCGCCGCATTCCCGGCGTGGCCGGGGGTGTGCAGTACACCATTCCCGTGGACGAGGCCGTGCAGCGCGTGCGCAGCGGCGTGCGGCCCGAGCTGTCTGCGCGCGAGCGCCACCGGCGCGAGTGCTTTGTGGTGCTGGAGCAGGGGGCCGATGCCGATGGCGTGCGCCAGGCCATCACCGGCATGCCGCATTACTTTGACGAATACGACACCACGGTGCATTTCATCAGCGCCGAGGAACTTGCCCGTGACCATGCGGCCATGCCGCATGGCGGATTCGTCATCCGCAGCGGCCGCAGCTCGCAGGGGCTGCACCACTCCATCGAATACCGCCTGCAGCTGGACAGCAATCCGGAATTCACGGCCAGCGTGCTCGTGGCCTATGCGCGCGCCGTGCACAGGCTGCAGCAGTCTGGGCAGACGGGCTGCAAGACCGTGTTTGACGTGGCGCCCGGCCTGCTGTCGCCCAGGAGTGCGCAGCAGCTGCGGGCCGAGCTGCTTTAGCCCTGGCCCACGCGGGCCGCGTCTTCCAGCCGGTCCACATCGCGCAGCGGCTTGAACAGGGTCATCCAGCTGCCGACCACGCCCAGCGTGCACAGGCTGCCCACCACGGCAGCCGGCACGGCGCCCAGCCAGGCGGCGCTGGTGCCGGCGCGGAACTCGCCCAGCTCGTTGGACGAGCCGATGAACAGCATGTTCACCGCGTTCACGCGCCCGCGCATGGAGTCGGGCGTGGAAAACTGCACCAGGGCCGAGCGGATGTACACGCTCACCATGTCGGCCGCGCCGGCCAGCATCAGGGCGGCCATGGACAGCCAGAACCAGTGCGACAGCGCAAACACCAGGTTGGCCACGCCGAAGATGGCCACGGCGGCGAACATCACGCGGCCCACATGGCGCTGGATGGGACGGGCCGACAGCCACAGGCCCATGGCCACCTCGCCCACGGTCATGGACGAGCGCAGCAGGCCCAGGCCTTCGGGGCCGACCTTGAGCACCTCGTGCGCATACACGGGCAGCAGGGCCACCACGCCGCCCAGCAGCACGGCGAACAGGTCCAGCGAAATCGTGCCCAGGATGATGGGGCGCGTGCGGATGAAATGGATGCCTTCGCCAAAGCGCTGCCACAGCGAGCCGCCCGCCGGCGCCATGGCCCCGGCAAAGCGCACGGGCACTGTGCCCAGCAGCAGCACGGCCAGCACCAGGGAGACGCCGCAGACCGCATAGGTCAGCACGGCGCCGCCCCAGGCGTAGAGCACTCCGCCCAGCACAGGCGCCGCGATGGCTGCCGTGCGCATCAGCATGCTGTTGGTGGCGAGCGCCTGGGCCAGCTGCTCGCGCGGCACGATCTGCGGCAGCAGGCTTTGCAGGGCCGGCCCCGTGAAGGCGCGGCTGCAGCCGAACAGCACCAGCACGGCATAGATCCAGTGCACATCGTGCGCGGCCGCGCCCTCGTGCCAGGACAGCCACAGCAGCAGCAGGGAGCACAGGGCGGCCACGGTCCAGCTGCCCGACAGCAGGCGCTTGCGGCTCATGCGGTCGCTGAGGTCGCCTGCCGGAATCAGCAGCGCCAGCATGGGCAGGAACTGGGCCAGTCCCACGTAGGCCAGGGACATGGGGTCGCGCGTCAGGTCATACACCTGCCAGGCCACGACCACCGCCTGCATCTGCTGGGCGAACATGGACAGCATGCGCGCCATGACGAAGGGGACGAAGGCGCTGCTGCGCAGGCCGGCAGCGGGGCTGTCGGCCGATGAGGGGGGAAGCGGGGAGGAGGGCAAGATCGGATATCCGTGGAGGAGCACGCGCAGTATCTGCGAAATGCCGGCGCCTTGCTGGCCGTTGTGCCCGCTCCACGCTGCCGACGAAGGCATGCGGTCTGCTCCCACAAACACCCGCGGCGCGGCGCGAGAATATGCCATCACGGGTCAGGCCAGAACCCCGCATCAGAGGAGCAACACACCATGTCCATGTTGTCCATGCAATACGCCGGCACCTTGATCGGGCGCGAAGCGGTCATCGACTTCCCCGACAGCAAGGCTGATGTGCGGTACACGCCGCAAGGCCAGATGGTCTGGCATGTGGTCGATTCCCTGGGCCATGTATCCGATGGCTGCGAACGGCTCAGCTACCTGCAGGTCAGCGACAGCCTGCACTTCCTCAACTGGATCGAGAAAACGGGCTTCACCGTCAGCCAGGTCATCGACACGGCCCAGGGCACGGTGCAGGCCTTCTGGTCGTTTGCCGACCCGGCCAGCGAGGGTGGGCACCGCTCGTCCATGTTCGTCGAAGGCCGTTTCCGCTTCCGTTGAGGCGCCCGCCTGCACGGCGCAGCCCCGCCGCGTGAAACATTGCGGCATCTGCGCGATCTGCCTGTTTTTTCAGCGCCTGCGGCAAACCCATGGCTGGCGCGGCGATGCAGGGTTGTCCCGAAACTTGTCCACAGGCAGGCCCACAGTCGCTGGGCATAACCGTCACGCGGCGGTCATTTTCGTCATCCAGCGGAAAAGTTCCTGGAATGTGGGTGTGCACTATCGTTGAATCCAAGGGTCGACGCGTGCATGGAATTCCGGTTCATTGCCTGAGGCGAGGCCAGCCGCGCGCAGATCCAGGTTTGCCGCCGTGAAACATCCCTTCCGCCCAATCCCGTCCGCAGGGCCCCCGGCTATGCTGGCTGCATGACCTGGCTGTTTCTTGCATTGCATCTGCTGCTCATTGCAGGCTTTGGCCTGCGCATCCTGCTGCGCGACGATGTGCGGCCCGACGTGCGCATGGGCTGGCTCACCGTCATCGTGCTGCTCCCCTATGCGAGCTGCGCGCTGTACTACCTGTTTGGCGAGGTGACGCTGCGCCGCCGAGGCCGGGCCCGGTACCGCAAGGTGCAGGACTTTGCGCCCGGCGCCCCGGTCACGGGCAGCGGCGTGCCGGTGGCGGGCATCGCGCCGCAATGGCAGGCGGCCTTTGGCTATGCGGCGTCCATCAACCACTTTCCCGTACAGCCGGGCCATGCCGCGCAGCTCATGGCCGATGGTGCCCAGGCCCGCGCCCGCATGCTGGCCGACATGGAGGCCGCCCGTCACGAGATCAACGTGCTCTACTACATCTGGCTGGCCGATGACACGGGAACGGCCGTGGCCCAGGCGCTGGTGCGCGCGGCCCGGCGTGGTGTGGTCTGCCGCGCCATGGTGGACGGGCTGGGCTCGCGCGCGCTGCTGCGCTCCGACCTCTGGCAGCAGATGGCCCAGGCCGGCGTGCAACTGGCCGTGGCCCTGCCGGCCAGCCACCCGTTCAGGGTGATGTTCACCAGCCGGCTGGACCTGCGCAACCACCGCAAGATCACCGTGATCGATGGGGCCATCACATACTGCGGCAGCCAGAACTGCGCGGACGAGGCCTTCGCCGTGAAGGCCCGCTACGCGCCCTGGGTCGATATCATGCTGCGCCTGCAAGGCCCGGTGGTGGCGCAGATGCAGCAGGTCTTTGCCAGCGACTGGGCGCAGGCGCGCAGCGCAGACCATGGACTGTCCATGCCCCTGGCCGCCGAACCCGAAGCGGGGCCGGCCGACATGCCCGCCGAAGGCTTTGCCGCCGTCGTCATTGCCGAAGGCCCGGCCGAGCGGCCGCGCTCCACCTCGCAGCTGGTGTCCACCCTGCTGGCCAGTGCGCGGCGCGAAGTGGTGATCTCCACACCCTATTTCATCCCCGATGCCACGGTGTTGGAGGCCCTGTGCGCCGCCGCCTGGCGCGGTGTGCAGGTCACGCTCATCCTGCCGGCGCGCAACGATTCCTGGATCGTGGGCGCGGCCAGCCGCAGCACCTACCGCTACCTGCTGCGGGCCGGCGTCATCCTCCATGAATTCCGCCCCGGCCTGCTGCATGCCAAGACCCTGTGCGTGGACGGGCAGGTGGCCCTTGTGGGCTCCACCAACCTGGACCTGCGCAGCTTCGACCTGAACTTCGAGAACAACGTGCTGCTGCAGGACGAGGCCGTGACCCGCGCCATCCGCCAGCGCCAGGCCGACTACATCCGCCAGTCCGACCGCATCACGGCCGCCCAGGTCCACGCCTGGCACTGGGGCCGCCGCATCTGGAACAACCTGCTGGCAATGCTGAGCCCGGTGCTGTGAGCCTGCAAAGAAAAAGGCCTGCGCAAAGCAGGCCTTCAGGGCTGTTGGGAGGCAGGCGCGCTCAGCGGCCCACGCGCTCGCTCTCGACCACCATGTCCAGCACATAGGCGTAGGCCGATGCGTCGGCGGGCACGTTCTGGCGCTTGTAGCGCTGGATGCGCAGCACGTTGCGGATGCCGGGTTCGTGCTTGTAGCCCTCGATCTCGCTGTAGAAGTTCTCCCACTCGCCGGTGGAGGTCTTCACGCCGTTGTCGCCGTAGCGGATCTCGCGCACGCGCAGGCACTGGAAGTCCTTGATCAGCGGGTGATTGCAGGCCGTGCGCTGGTGTGCCACTTCCAGGAAGATGCGCTCGCCGGCGCTGCCGTACTGGGTCTGGGCCGTGGGCGAGCCGTCGAACTGCCAGCGCGTGCCATCGATGAAGGTGAGCGTCAGGCGCGCAGGCTGCTTGCCTTCGCCCAGTTGCACGGACCATTGCTTGGCCGTGGGCAGGATGCGGGCCACCTTTTGCTCCAACGCCATCAGTTGGTCGTCATCGCAGGCCATCAGCGTGCTGGCGGCGCGTTGGGTGGCGATGCGGTTGCCTTCGGTGCGGTAGCCCGTGGTCACCACGTTGCACAGGTTCTTGACGGCCAGGCGCTGGTCGGCGAATTCCAGTTGCAGGGGCCGCTTGCGCGAGGCGGCGGTCAGGAACCAGCTCTGGTCTTCGGTGCCCTGGGGCGTGAAGGCCTGGCGAAGATTCCAGTGGTAGGCGGTCAGCGATTGGGCATCACCGGGTGGGCCGGCAGGGGCCGACGCCTGGGTCTTGGCGCCTTCTTCGGCATTGCCACCCTTGTCGATATGGCTGCAGGCGCCGAGCCCCATGGTGACGATCACGGGCAGGCACCAGGTCCAGCTTGGCTTCATGTTGAATTCCTTGGTTGATGGGTACGGAGACAGGCTCAGGCGCGGCGGGCTGGTGGCAGCCCTGGCGCGGCATGTGCCGCGCCGGCCCTGGCCGAACCGGGGCACCATAACGCAGATGCGCGGCGGCGCCTGTCAGAACGGGGCGCTATTCACATTCCTTTGCATCTATTTGATGCAGGCGGAAAAAACGGATTGCTGCAAAGTTGCCGGCCGATGCGTTGCGCTCAGGTGAGAATAGGCGGCCAGCCGCCATGCCATCCGCAGGCTGCGGCGCCGGAGCAAGGAGCAGGTTCGTGTATCGACGTTGGAGTGCAGCAAACAGGGTGCGTGGCATGCGCTACGCGGGAGCTTTGGCCATCATTGCAATGCTTGCGGGCTGCGGCTCGACCATTCCCCAGCATGTGCCGGTGCAGGAGAGCTTCGGCTCCACCGAGACCTTCTCGCGCATGTTCGATGCCTCGCCGGCCCAGACCTGCGAGGCAGCGCGCCGCGCGCTGCTGAGCCAGGGCTACATCGCCATGGCGCGCACGCCCGAACTCATAGAGGGCAGCAAGAGCTTCCAGCCCGACCCCGAACTGAACCTGCAGATGAACATCCGCGTGGTCTGCGTGCCCGAGACGGCAGATGGCCAGGTCAGCATCGGCTTTGTCACGGCGCTGCAGGACCGCTATACCTTGAAGAAGAGCGCCAACTCGGCCAGCCTGGGCGTGGGTGCGCTGGGGTCGGTGTCGCTGCCGTTCTCCTCGGGCAGCGACTCCATGGTCAAGGTGGGCAGCGAGACGATTGCCAAGAGCGGTTTCTACGACAGCTTCTTCGAGCTGGTGTCGCGCTACCTGGCGCAGGACCGCGAATCCATCGCCGTGCCCACGCCAGTGGCGCCGCAGAACACGATTCCCTCAGCCAACCACTGACGCCGGCGGGCGCCGGCCCCGTTCAGGCCACCAGGAACAGCGCCGGGTCCACCATGGTGCGGTTGAGCATCACGCCCCAGTGCAGGTGCGGGCCGGTGACACGGCCCGTGGCGCCTACCTTGCAGAAGGCATCTCCCGTGTCCAGCTGATCGCCCAGCTTGCACTGCACACTGCTCAGATGGCAGTACATGCTCAGCAGGCCGCCGCCGTGGTCCAGCCACACGGTGCCGCCGTTGAAGAAATAGTCGCCCACATCCACCACCTTGCCCGGCAGCGGCGCGACGACGTTGGTGCCCGTGGCTGCCGCGATGTCCATGCCGCTGTGCGGATTGCGCGGCTGGCCGTTGAACACGCGGCGCAGGCCGAAGCTGCTGCTGCGGCGGCCCGGCACGGGCTGGCGCATGCGCAGGTCGCCAGGGCGTGCAGGCGGCTCGGTGAACAGCGCCATGATGGTCTGCTGGTGGGCGCGTTCACGCTGGTAGCGGGCATCGTCCTCGGGTGACAGGTCCACGGTCTTGGGCGAGACCTTCAGGCGCTGCTCGGTGTATTTCTTGTCGCGCACTTCGTAGGGCAGGGTGCGCGGTGTGCCCTCGCCCTTCACCGTCACGCCATGCGTGCCGGGCGCCACCGACAGCGCAATGCCGACCACGGCCGTCCATTCGATCATGTCGCCCACCACCAGCACGGGCACGTCGCCGGCCAGCACCTGGGGCCGCTGGGCCGCTGGCCCGAGCGACAGGCGGGCCACGCCACCGGGCACGCGGCTGTCATGCGGCCAGGGGGATTCCCCGGAGGCCGCAGCGGCCCAGGCCGGGACCATCAGGCCGGCGCCCGAGGCGCACAGGGATTGCACAAACAGTCGGCGGGAGCGGGAATTCGTCGTCGGTATCTGCATGAGGGAAGCGGGGGGCTGTGGTCGAGCGCCCCATTGTCCGCCATGCCGGCGCGCCAGCTTGCCATCGCCTCAACGCCATGACGCCATGGCATTCAAATGCGCTTGCGCGCCGCTCAACGGTCCCGGCGCTCGTCGCGCCCGCCGCGCCGCTCCTGTGGGCGGGCCGCGTTGGCCATGCGCTGCTGTTGCTGGCGTTGCTCCTGCTGCGCGCGGGCCTGCTGCTGCTGGGCACGCGCCTGTGCCTGTGCCTGCTGTGCTTGCTGGGCCTGCATGCGTTGCTGCTGTGCAGCCTCGAACTGCTGCTGTCTTTGCTGCTGCGCCTGCCGCTCCTGCATCTGGGCCTGTCTTTGCGCCTGCTGCTGGGCCTGTTGCTGGGCCTGCATCCTGGCCTGCATCTGCTCCTGTGCGCGTGCCTGCTGTTGTTGCTGCTGCTGCTGCATTTGTTGCTGGCGCGCCTGGTCCTGGGAGCGCTGCTGCAAGGCCTGGCGATCGCGCTCGGCCTGTTGGCGGGCCTGGGCTTGCGCCTGAACCTGGGCCTGGTCACGCGCCTGATCCCGCATCTGCGCCTGGGCCTGCATCTGGGCCTGGCGCTGCTGTTGCTGGCGCGCCTGTTCCTCGCCGCGAAGGCGGGCGCTCTGCGTCTCCATTTGCTGCTGTTGCTGCTGGCGCTGGCGCGCTGCATCGGCCATGGAGCGGTCGCGGTCCTGCCTGTCCAGGCCGTTCTGCCGGTCCTGTGGCCTCATGCCCTGCTGCGTGGCTGCGGAAGACCAGGAAGGCACGCGGGAGTCGCGGCCCCTGTCACCCTGCATGGCTGCCGCAGGCAGTGCTGGCGCAGGTCGCTGCGCGGCGCCCGGTGGTGATGAGGGGGCCGATTGCGCAGACTGAGGGGACTGCGGCCACTTGCCGAACTGGCCCGGCTGCGAGGCCGGCACCGGGTTCATACGGGGCTGCAGCGAGGCCTGGGGCCGGTCATCGGGCCTGAGGCCCGGGCGTCCGCGATCGGCGCCATCGTGCCGGGCAAAGCCCTGGGCGCCGCCGGGCGGCACCATGCCTTGGGCGGACGGGGGCGGGCCGCCCTGCGGCGGCCTCAGGCCCAGGCGTTGGGGCATGCCGGAGTGCGCTGCGGCGGCGGCGCCGGCCATGCCTGCGGCACCGGCCAGGGCCGCAGCGGCCATGCCGCCTGAACGTGGTTCACCAGAACGAGAGTCACCAGAGCGCGGGTCGCCCGAGCGAGGATCACCACCTTGCTGCGGGAAGTCAGGGCGGCGCGGCTCGAAGTGCGGGTTGTTCGCGATGTGGGTGACGTTGCCAACGTTGTTGATGTGCGTGTTGTGGATGTTCTGCACCACCGTGGTCGAGCGCGAGACGTAGGTGTTGTTGTTGTAGATCACGGCCGGGCGGCGCGAGGGCGGTGGCGGCGGTTCGTTGCGGTGCCAGCGGTAGCCGGGCTCGCCCCAGCGCATGCCCCAGGAGTTCCAGCCCCAGGGACGGCGGTCCACGGACTCGGCCAGGATCACGCCTGCGCCGAAGCCGATCAGCCCCGCCACCACGGGCGCGGCCGAACTGCCCACGTATACGGGTTGCGGCGCCACGATGGGGCGGTATCCGCCGTACATCGGCACGGGCTCGCCATAGACCACGCCCGGGTCGTACTGCGGCACATAGACGGTGTCAGGCTGGGCAGGTGCGATCTCGATGAACTGCGGCGGCGTGTCGATCACCGGCACGGGCAGCATGGACGACAGCGGCTCGCCCACGGCTTGCGGTGCGGGCTGGGGCACGGGGGGCGGAGCATCGGCCGTGGCCACGGCCACCTTGAGCCGGCTGGAGTCCTTGAGCGTGCCGGCCTTGTAGGCGCGCTGGCGCATCACCTGGATGGCGTTCATCACATCGGCCGGATCGTTGTAGTAGGCCTTGCCCAGGGCCGTGGTCCAGGGAACGTTGGATGACAGCTGCGCCAGCACATTGGGAAACTGCGCCAGCGACTTGACCGAAGGGTCCCAGTCCTGGCTGTTGACGGCGTTTTGCAGTTCCTCGGGCTTGAGGCCGGGGTTCTGCCCCATCCACACCTCGGCGGCGCCGACCTGATCGGGATAGGTGGAGGCGGCCAGCACCTGGGCCACGAGCTTGTCGGGGTACAGCGCAATGGGCGCCACCATCTGGTAGAGCGTCTCGGCCGAAGGCGGCACATAGGCCACGGGCGTGGCGACGGGCTGGGCGCTTTCGGTGGCAGGCGGCAGCGGCGCGCTGGCGGCCTGCGGGGGCTTGTCCTGGGATTCGTTGCAGGCGCTCAGCGCCAGGGCGGCGGCCAGGCCCAGCACGCTCAGGCGCAGGGCGCCAGCGTGGGAAGTTGAGCGGGCCGTGGTGCGTGCTGTGGGCACGGCGGATTGCAGCATTGCGTTCTCCTGGACAGGAACGCCTTGCGCGCCGAAGCGGCAAGGCACATGTCATTTGAACGCCAAAGTGCGCGCTGCGTTGACACCGGCGTGTCAGCCGATGCCCCCAGTGCGCGCAACTTCTGTGACGCGGTGTTTACCCAGGCTGAATCAGGCCGCGCTTAAGCTGCGCTCAGGCCGCGATCAAGCCGCGATCAGGCGGGCCTGGTAGCTCTCGGCACCCTTGGACCAGGCCAGCAGGCGGTCGATGTTGGGGTGCTTGCCGGGGAAGGCGATGGCGTCCTGCGTGTGCTCGGCATACCACTCCAGGCCCAGCTCGGCGGCCGCTGGCGTGATGCTGCCGCCGTACAGCGCGGCCAGCGCGTGGTACACGGCCAGCGAGCCGGTCTGGCCGGGCTTGTTCTCGATGGTGGCCACGACCTGGCCCTGGGCATCGGCCAGCTGCAGCGCGGCGAGGTGGGTGACGGTGGGCAGTTGCTGAAGGCGTGCGGAGAAGTTCATGCTGAAAGGCAAATCAAAGGGGAAAGGGAGAAAGGGACGGGTCCACCGGCGCCGGGCGTTCTGGTGTTTCAGTGGTCAGGCCTTGAAGGCAATCCAGGCACACCAGAACAGGCTGGAGAAAAAGCGCTTGGGCTGCACGAAACCGGCCTGGGCCAGCATCTGCTCCACCACCTCCTCCGAGGCCGGTGGAACCGCGCCCTGCCGGATTTTGCCGAGTTTCGCATGGACAGCGGCCTCGTCCACGCCCGCCATGCGCCAGCGCATGGCCCAGGCGTCAAGGAACAGCGGCTCGCTGTCATAGCGGTGGCGATTGCAGGCCAGGATGAAGGGCGCCCCCGGCGCCAGCCGCGCCGACAGGGCCTGCAGCAGCTGCAGCTTGTCCGCGTCGTCAGGGACGTGGTGCAGCACGCCGATCAGCGTGGCTGCGTCGAACACCGTGCCGGCCGGCAGGTCCTGCACGGCGCAGGGAGCTGCCTGCACCTGGGCCGAGAGCCCCGCCGCGGCGATGCGGTCCATGGTCTGGTCCAGCATGGGGGCCGAGGGGTCGGCAGCCGTGAATTTCCACTGCGGCCTGAGCCGCGCCGTGGCCAGGATTTCCTGGCCCGTGCCACCGGCGCCGCCAATCAGCACGGACTTCGGGCCGGCATCCAGGCTGGCGGCCAGCAGGCAGGCGGCCAGCTCGTGGCAGGCGTCGTAGCCGGCCAGTGCGATGCGGCTTTGCGTTTCGTACTCGGCCGCGCGGGAGGTGTCGAACTTGGCGGCGGAAGCCGCCTGTGGCAAGGCTTGGTTCATGGCCTGGCATTGTGCTGAGGCCACGGTCCCTGCAAAAGCGCCGATGTGCGATGGCCCACCCCTGCAAAGCAGGATGGTGGGCCATCTTCGGGGAGGAGCGGTGCAGATGCCCGTCAGCGGGCCATGCGCCTACTTGCCCCAGGAGTCCTTGAGACCCGTTGCGCGGTTGAACACGGGCTTGCCCGGTGTGTGGTCCTTGCGGTCGGCCACGAAGTAGCCGAAGCGCTCGAACTGGAACTTGTCGTCAGGCTGCGCGTTGGCCAGCGAAGGCTCCACATAGGCGGTCACCACCTTGAGGCTGTCCGGGTTGAGCAGCGTCAGGAAGTCCTTGCCGCCCGCATCGGGCTGCGGGTCGGTGAACAGGCGGTCGTACAGGCGCACCTCGGCCTGCACGCCGTCGGCCACGCCCACCCAGGTGATGGCGGCCTTGACCTTGACGCTGTCCGCACCCGGCGTGCCGCTCTTGGTGTCGGGCACCACGGTGGCCAGCACCTTGGTGACGTTGCCCTCGGCATCCTTCTCGCAGCCCGTGCATTCGATCACGTAGCCGCCCTTCAGGCGAACCTTGTTGCCGGGGAACAGGCGCTTGTAGCCCTTGGGCGGCACTTCGGCGAAGTCCTCGCGCTCGATCCACACCTCGCGGCCCAGCGTGAAGCGGCGCACCGGCACCTGCTGGCCTTCGGCGGCGTGGGGCAGGGCGGGCAGCTCGCAGGCTTCCAGGTGCTCGGCGCTGCCGAAGACCTCGGCCCAGTTGGTCAGCTCCAGCTTGAGCGGGTCCAGGGCCACCATGCCGCGATGGGCCTGGTTCTCCAGGTCCTCGCGCAGGCAGCCTTCCAGCGTGGAGTAATCGATCCAGGCGTAGTCCTTGGTCACGCCGATGCGCTCGCAGAAGGCCTGGATGCTCTGGGGCGTGTAGCCACGGCGGCGCAGGCCGACGATGGTGGGCATGCGCGGATCGTCCCAGCCGCTGACGATGCCGTTGTCCACCAGGTGCTTGAGCTTGCGCTTGCTGGTGATCACATAGGTCAGGTGCAGGCGCGAGAACTCGTACTGGCGCGGCTGCGGCGCGGCGATCAGGCCGCCTTCGCGCAGATGGTCCAGCAGCCAGTCGTAGAACGGGCGCTGGTCCTCGAACTCCAGCGTGCAGATGCTGTGGGTGATGTGCTCCAGCGCGTCCTCGATGGGATGGGCGAAGGTGTACATCGGGTAGATGCACCACTGGTTGCCGGTGTTGTGGTGCTCGGCATGGCGCACGCGGTAGATGGCGGGATCGCGCAGGTTGATGTTGGGCGATGCCATGTCGATCTTTGCGCGCAGCACGGCAGCGCCATCGGGCAGCTTGCCGTCGCGCATTTCGCGAAAGCGCGCCAGGTTCTCGGCCACGGTGCGGCTGCGGAACGGGCTGTCCACGCCGGGGCGCGAGAAATCGCCGCGGTTGGCCTTCATGTCGTCGGCGCTTTGCTCGTCCACATAGGCCAGGCCCTGCTCGATCAGGTACTCGGCTGCGCGGTACATGAAGTCGAAGTAGTTGCTGGCGAAGTACAGGTTCTCGTGGCCGTCGGCTTCCTTCCAGCCGAAGCCCAGCCAATGGACGGCATCGATGATGCTGTCCACGTACTCCTGGTCTTCCTTCTCGGGATTGGTGTCGTCGAAACGCAGGTGGCAGGCACCTTCGTAGTCGCGCGCCAGGCCGAAGTTCAGGCAGATGGCCTTGGCATGGCCCACGTGCAGGTAGCCGTTGGGCTCGGGCGGGAAGCGTGTGCGGATCTTCGCCACGTCCACCTGGCCCTGGTTGTGGTGGTCGCCATCACCGGGGCTTCCACCCCAGCGGCGCTGGGCGTGGGTACCGTTGGCCAGGTCGGCCTCGATGATTTGGCGCAAAAAGTTACTCGGTTTGACCGGATCTTTGGAGATGGGGGAGGCGTCAGCAGAGCTCATCGCAGCATTGTAGGCGCCCGCCTGCAGACCCGCTCCGGACGGCTTTCGGACAGCCGCGCCAGCCAAGGGTTGAGGCATTTGGAAACAAACTTGTATAAAAGCCTGCCATCCGTAGACCCCTCTCGCGCGTTGAGAATGCAGGGCGTATGCCGTCCCCCTGTGCCAAAGTGCGGGAAGGCGGCACCAGCGGCAATGCCTGCCACGCCTGTCCAACTTCGAGGAGAGACACCATGACAACGACAGCTTCCCCGTGGGTTGCAAAAGCAGCAGCAGCCGGCCTGGCCCTGGCCGCCCTCATGGCTTCGGGCGCCGCCCAGGCCCGGGGCGATGTGCAATGGTCCATCAGCCTGAATTCGCCGGGCACGTATGGCCCGCCCGTCTATGTCGCGCCTGCCCCCGTCTATGTGGCACCGCCCCAGCCCATCTACTACGCGCCCCCGCCGCCGGTCTACTACGCGCCGCGCGCCGTCTACCGTGCTCCGCCCGTCGTGGTCGTTCCCGGCTACGGATACGGCTATGGCGGCGGCTACCGGGGTGGATACCGTGGCGAGTACCGCCATGGCCATGGCCATGGCCACGGGCATGGCCACTGGCGCCGTTGATCTGAGCTGAACCGCGCTGAACCGACTCTTGCCGCCCCTTGGGGCGGCTTTTTCCGTGGTGCCTGCGCCAAGACCGGGCCGGGGATGGCCCGCATAATCCAGCCCGTTGGAAACCTGGAGTGTCCCCGCCGTGAAAACCGTCTATGTCCTCAATGGCCCGAACCTGAACCTGCTGGGCCTGCGTGAACCCGCCATCTATGGCTCCCAGACCCTGGCCGATGTGCGTGCGCTGTGCGAAGCCGCCTGCGCGCGCTACGGGCTGGGGCTGGAATTTCGCCAGAGCAACCATGAAGGCGAACTGGTGGACTGGGTCCACGAAGCCGGCCGCGTGCACGCCGAAGGCCGCCTGGCCGGCCTGATCTTCAACGCCGCCGCCTACACCCACACCAGCGTGGCCTTGCTGGATGCCGTCAAGGGCACGGGCGTGCCGCTGGTGGAGCTGCACATCAGCAACGTGCATGCGCGCGAGAGCTTCCGCCACCACTCCTACCTGTCGGCCGCCGCGCGCGCCGTGATGTGCGGCTTTGGCGTGGCCGGCTATGGCCTGGCCATTGACGCCGTGGCCCAGTGGTGAATACGCCCGCCGCCATTGAGCGCCTGCGCGCCCAGGCGCGGCGCCTGACCACGCCGCTGTCTGCCGCGCAGCCCGAGGATGGGCACATGGTCTGGCATGTCTGGGGCGAGGCACGCGCGGGCGAGCTGCCCGTCGTCATGCTGCACGGCGGCAGCGGCAGCTGGACGCACTGGCTGCGCTGCATGGACGCGCTGCTGGCCCAGGGGCGCCAGCTGTGGATACCCGACCTGCCCGGCTTCGGCGATTCCGACGGCGTGCCGGGCGGCCAGGATGCCGACACCCTGGTCGAGCCGCTGCGCCAGGGCCTGCGGCAACTGCTGGCCGATGGCGGCGCGCCCGCCGCCCCGCTGTGTGATCTGGTCGGCTTCTCTTTTGGCGGCATGACGGCCGGCATGCTGGCCGCCGCCGACGGCACGCTGGCCCGGCGCCTGGTGCTGGCCGGGGCGCCCGGCATGGGCGTGGGCAAGGGCCTGGCCGTGCGGCTCAAGGGCTGGCGCCACCTGGCCACGCCCGAGGCGCAGGCCGTGGCCCACCGCTACAACCTGCAGGCGCTGATGCTGCATGACGCCGGCCTCATCGACGAGGACACGCTGGCCCTGCATGTGCTCAACGTGGAGCGTGACCGCCTTCCGCGCCGCCGCCTCTCGCACACCGATGTGCTGGCCCGCGCCCTGCAGGCCGTGGACGGCCCCGTATGGGCCATCTATGGCGAGCACGACGCGCTCTACCCGGGCCCGATGATGCAGGAGCTGGCCCAGGCCTTTGCACGCCATGCGCGCGACTTCCGCGGCCTGGCGCTGGTGCCCGGCGCGGGCCACTGGGTCATGCATGAGCGTCCCGATGCCTTTGTGGCGGCATTGACCGCTGCGCTGGATGCCTGAGCGCATGCGGCCCATCGAGCTGCACGAGGTGCAGTGGACCGCCATGCGCGCCCAGGGCGCAGGCGGCCAGAACGTGAACAAGGTCTCCAGCGCCGTGCACCTGCGCTTTGACGTGCGCGCCTCGCGCCTGCCCGAGGCCGTGCAGCAGCGCCTGCTGGCCCTGCGCGACGGCCGCATCACCAACGAGGGCGTGGTCGTCATCAAGGCACAGCAACACCGCACGCAGGAGCAGAACCTGCGCGCCGCGCTGCAGCGGCTCAACGTGCTGGTGGCCGCCGCCTATCCCGAGCCCATCCTGCGCCGCGCCACCCGGCCTACGCTGGGGTCGCAGCGGCGCCGCCTGGAAAGCAAGAGCCGGCACGGCGCCACCAAGGCCCTGCGCGGGCGCCCGCGCGACGATTGATTCGGATTGGCCCGGCCAGCGCAACAATGTGTGCTGCCGCTGGCGGCTTGGCGCGGCGCCCGGGCGTCCCTACATTAGGGGAATGCAAGACTCCCACGCTCCCCACTCTCCCCGGGTTTCCTCCGCTGCCGGTGCCCGGCTGCCCGTGCTCTATATCTCCCACGGCTCGCCCATGTTCGCGCTGGAGCCGGGTGAAACCGGCCCCGTGCTCGCGCAATGGGGCAGGGCGCTGCGCCAGGCCCACGGCCGGCTGCGCGGCGTGGTCGTCATGTCGCCGCACTGGATGTCGCACGGCGTGGAAGTCATGACCGGCGCCACGCCCTCCACCTGGCATGACTTCGGCGGCTTTCCGCCCGCGCTCTACGAACTGCAGTACCCGGCCCCCGGCGCGCCGCAGCTGGCGCAGGAAGTCATGGACCGCCTGCAGGCCGCAGGCATTGCCTCCACCGGCAACGCGCAGCGGCCCTTCGACCACGGCGCCTGGGTGCCGCTGATGCATTTGCTGCCGGATGCCGACCTGCCCGTAGTGCAGCTGTCCCTGCCCGCCTCGGCCGGGCCGGCCGAAACCCATGCGCTGGGCGCAGCCCTGGCGGGCTTGCGCGATGAGGGCGTGCTCATCGTCGGCTCCGGCAGCATGACGCACAACCTGGGCGAATTCCGGGGCGGCACGGGCGAGGCCACGGTGCGGGTGGACGACGCCGTGCAGGCCCTGCGCAGCCAGGATGGCCTGCAGGACGACCATGCCGTCGGCGGCTCCAGCGCCTCCTCGCCCTACGTGCAGGATTTCAGCCGCTGGATCGAATCGCGCCTGCAGGCGCAGGACCTGCCTGCGCTGCTGGACTACCGCGCCCGCGCGCCTTCGGCCCGGCGCGCCCATCCCAGCGAGGAGCACTTCATGCCGCTGTACTTCGCGCTGGGCGCGGCTGGCGCCATGGCGCGGCCACGGTATCTGAGCCGCGAAGTCATGTATTCCATCCTGGCCATGGATGCGATGGCCTTCGAGGACGCGCAGGCGGCATAACCTCCTGCTGCCGCGGACTTGGCGAGGCGCCACAATGGCGCGTTGCCCGGGACCACCCCGGTCCTGGAAATCGCTAAAAAACCAAGGAGTCCGTGATGATCGACCTGCCTCTGGTGGCGCTGGAGCGCCCCGCACAACCCGCACCGGGGCAGCAGCCCTGGCTGCTGGTGCTCATGCATGGCGTTGGCAGCAATGAGCAGGATCTGTTCGGCCTCGCATCGTTCGTGCCGCCGCAGTTCCACGTGCTCAGCCTGCGCGCTCCGTTTTCCATGGGTCCCTCAGCCCATGCCTGGTTCCAGTTCACGGTGGATGCCAACGGCACGCGCCACATCCACGCATCGCAGGAAGAGCACAGCCGCGCCCTGGTGGCCCAGACCGTGCAGCAGGCCGGAGCGCGGCTGGACATCCCCGCCCAGCGAACCGTGGCGGGCGGCTTCAGCCAGGGCGGCATCATGGCGCTCAGCCTGCTGCTGACCCAGCCCGCGCTGCTGCGCGCCGCCATGTGCTGGCACAGCCGCCTGCTGCCCGAGGCCTTGCCGCACCAGGCCCCTGATGCGGCCTTTGACGGCAAGTCGCTCTGGGTCAGCCACGGCACCTACGACAACGTCATTCCGCTGACCAGCGCCCACGCCATTCGCAGCCACGTGCAGCGCCTGCCGCTGCAGCTGAGCTACCACGAGTACCCCAGCATGCATGAGATCCGCCCCGACGAGCTGCAGGCCGCCATGGCCTGGCTCCAGGATCTGGGCACGCAGGGCTGAGACGGCCGCGTAAGCCGGGTAACGCGTTGTTGCCGGGCGCGCACGATGGCCTGCGCAGAGAGCGCGGCGGCTTATAAACACAAGGCAGGGGCCGGTGTCAGCAAAGCCGGGGAACCCTGGTTGTGCTTTGCTGTCGCACGTCCTGCGGCAACTGAGCTGCCAGCCCCCTGCCCAAGCCAAAGGACCCATCCATGCCAGAACGCGATCCCCAAGACTTCCGCCCCCGCGCCAGATCCTCCGGCCCATCGGCTTTCGGCATCGCCGCAGCGGTGCTGGCAGCTGCCGCCCTGGGGGGCGCGGCCTGGTGGTACTGGTGGCGTCCCGCCGCCGTGCCCGAGGCGCCGCCGGAAGTGGCGCAGGCGCCCGCCCAGTCCACCCAGCCCTCCGAACCTGAACCCGTCCCCGCGCCCGAGCTGACCGAGCCCCAGAACCCTGTCGATGCGCTGGAGCAACCCGCCTCCGGCCTGCCCGCGCTGCAGGACTCCGACGCCCATGTCACCCAGGCCCTCAACGGCCTGCTGGGCCGTGACAAGGCAGGCAGCTTTCTGCAGATGGACGGCTTTGTGCGCCGCGCCGTGGCCACCGTGGACAACCTGACCCGCTCCCAGGCCCCTGCGCGGCTTTGGCCCGTGCACCCGGCGCCTCAGCGTTTCACGGTGGAGGGCGCGGCGGAGGCGGGTGAGGCGCAGGCCATCGCCCCCGCCAACGCCGCACGCTACAAGGCCTTCGTGGCCTTTGCCGAGTCCATTCCCATGGACGGGGCCGTCAAGCTCTATGCCCGGCTGTACCCCCTGTTCCAGACTGCCTATGAAGACCTGGGCTATCCCAGCCGCTATTTCAACGATCGCCTCATTGCCGTCATAGACCACCTGCGCGCCGCGCCCGAGCCCGCAGGTCCGGTGCAGGTACGGCTGACCAAGGTGGAGGGCGAGGTGCCCTCCATCCAGCCCTGGGTGCGCTACGAATACGCTGACCCTGAGCTGCAGGCCCTGTCCAGCGGACAGAAGATGCTGGTGCGCGTGGGCCTGGACAACGAGCGCCGCCTCAAGGCCGTGCTGGGCGAGCTGCGCCGCCGCATCGCCACCGGCGAGATGGCCAAGCCTGCGGGCTGAGGCCAGCCTCCTGCCACCTCAGCCTGCGGCCGGCAGGGGCAGGGCGGTCTTGTACCGCACCTGCTTGAGCGTGAAGCTGGAGCGGATCTTCTCTATGCCCGGAATCGGGGTGAGCTGCTCCACGATGAAGCGCTCCAGCGCGCCGATGTCGGCCAGCGCCACGCGGATCAGGTAGTCGGCGTCGCCGCTCATCAGGTAGCACTCCATGACCTCGTCGTGTTCGGCAATGCGGCGCTCGAAGTCGGCCAGCGATTCCTTGGCCTGCGACTTGAGGCTGATGTTGATGAACACATTCAGCCCCAGCCCCAGCGCCGACGCATTGGCCAGCGCCACATAGCGCGCGATCACGCCGGCCTTCTCCAGTGCCTTGACGCGCGCCAGGCATGGCGAGGGCGACAGATGCACGCGCCGCGCCAGTTCCACGTTGGACAGCGAGCCGTCCGTTTGCAACTCGGCCAGAATGCGCAAGTCGATGGTGTCCAGTTTCATGTGCCGGATTTTATGTAAATACCGGCATGAAATGCTGGAATATGGCGTTTTCCTTATCCATGAACGGCTGCTCATGCCGGCCTGCCAGTCCTAAAGTGGCGGACATGAACGCACCCACGCCACTGGCCGCGCTGGCCGATATCGATACCGACCCCCAGGAAACCGCCGAATGGCGCGAGGCCTTTCTGGCCCTGGTCGCCACAGAAGGTCCGCAGCGAGCGCGCTTCGTGCTGGAAGAGCTGGCGCGCATGGCGCGGGAGCAGCGCCTGGGCTGGCAGCCTGACCTGAACACGCCCTATGTGAACACCGTGGCGGCGCAGCAGCAGCCGGTGTTTCCGGGCGACCTGGCCATCGAGGAGCGGCTGGCGTCCATCATGCGCTGGAACGCGCTGGCCATGGTGGTGCGCGCCAACCAGGCCTATGGCGAGCTGGGCGGCCATATTGCCAGCTATGCCAGCGCGGCCGACCTGTTCGAGACCGGGTTCAACCATTTCTTCCATGCCCGGGAGGGACTTGCGCCGGGCCAGCACCGGGGCGACCTGGTGTTCTTCCAGCCGCACAGCGCGCCCGGCGTGTATGCGCGGGCCTTCCTGGAAGGGCGGCTGACCGAGCAGGACCTGCAGCACTACCGCCAGGAGATCAGCGCGCCGGCTGCAGGCGCACAGGGCCTGTCCAGCTATCCCCATCCCTGGCTGATGCCCGACTTTTGGCAGTTCCCGACGGGCTCCATGGGCATTGGCCCCATCAGCAGCATCTACCACGCGCGCTTCATGCGCTATCTCACGCACCGCCGTCTGCTGGACTGCCAGGAACGCAAGGTCTGGGGCGTGTTTGGCGACGGCGAGATGGACGAGCCCGAAAGCATGAGTGCCCTCACGCTGGCCGCGCGCGAGGGGCTGGACAACCTGGTCTGGGTGGTCAACTGCAATCTGCAGCGTCTGGACGGCCCGGTGCGCGGCAACGGCCGCATCGTCGATGAGCTGGAACGGCTGTTTGCCGGCGCGGGCTGGAACGTGGTCAAGCTGCTGTGGGGCAGCGACTGGGACGGGTTGTTTGCGCGCGACCTCACCGGCACCCTGGCGCGCACGCTGGGCGGCACGGTGGACGGGCAGATGCAGACCTTCGCCGCCAAGGACGGACGCTACAACCGCGAGCATTTCTTCGGACAGAACCCCGAGCTCGCGGCGCTGGCCCAGGGCCTGACGGACGAGCAGATCGACCGCTTGAAGCGCGGCGGCCATGACCTGGTGAAGATCCATGCCGCCTATGCAGCGGCTGCCGCCCATCGCGGCCAGCCCACGGTGATCCTTGCCCATACCAAGAAGGGCTACGGCATGGGATCGGCCGGGCAGGGCAAGATGACCACGCACAGCCAGAAGAAGCTGGACGAGTCCGACCTGATCGAGTTCCGCAACCGCTTCAACCTGCCGCTCAGTGACGAGCAGGCCAAGGGCCTGGCCTTCCACCGGCCCGCCGATGACAGCCCCGAGATGCACTACCTGCGCGATCGCCGCACGGCCCTGGGCGGCGCACTGCCGCGCCGCGAAACCGTGTGTGACCGCGTGCCCGTGCCCGCCCTTGAGCAGTACGCGCAGTTTGCGCTGGCGCCTGCCGGCAAGGAGATGAGCACCACCATGGCCTTCGTGCGCATGCTGGGCGGCCTGCTCAAGGATGTGCAGCTGGGTCCGCGCATCGTGCCCATCGTGGCCGACGAGGCGCGCACCTTCGGCATGGCCAACCTGTTCAAGCAGGTGGGCATCTACAGCAGCCTGGGGCAGCGCTACGCGCCCGAGGACATCGGCTCGGTGCTGTCCTACCGCGAGGCGCTGGACGGCCAGATTCTGGAGGAGGGCATCAGCGAGGCCGGCGCCATCGCCAGCTGGACGGCGGCGGCCACCAGCTACAGCGTGCACGGCCTGGCCATGCTGCCGTTCTACATCTACTACTCCATGTTCGGCTTCCAGCGCGTGGGCGACGCCATCTGGGCGGCGGCCGACCAGCGGGCGCGCGGCTTTCTGCTGGGTGCCACCTCGGGCCGCACCACGCTGGGCGGAGAAGGCCTGCAGCACCAGGACGGCTCCAGCCATCTGGTGGCGGCCACCATTCCCAACTGCAAGGCCTGGGACCCCGCGCATGCGGGCGAGCTGGCCGTGATACTGGACGCCGGCATGCGCGAGATGCTGGTGGAGCAGCGCGACGTTTTCTACTACATCACCCTGATGAACGAGAACTACGCCCAGCCCGACCTGCCACCGGGCGCGGCCGAAGGCGTGCTGCGCGGCGGCTATGTGTTCAGCCGCTTTGGCGATGCGGACCGTGCCACGCAGCATGTCACCTTGCTGGGATCGGGCGCCATCCTCACCGAAGTGCTCAAGGCCGCCGAGCAATTGGCCAGCGAGGGCATGGCCGCCACCGTGGTCAGCGTGACCAGCTGGAGCGAACTGGCGCGCGATGGCGTAGCCTGCGAGCAGCGCATGCTGGCAGGTGAGGCACCGGGCCAGCCCTGGATCGCCCAACTGCTGGACGGCACGCAGGGCCCCGTGATTGCCGCCACCGACTATGTGCGCGCCGTGCCCGAGACCGTGCGCGCCTTCCTGCCCGCAGGCAGGCGATTCCTCACCCTGGGCACGGACGGCTTTGGCCGAAGTGACACGCGTGCCGCGTTGCGCGGCCACTTTGGCGTGGACGCGCACAGCGTGGCGCAGGCGGCGCGCCGCTGCAGCCAGGCGGCCTGAGCCCGGCGGGCGAGCCGCCACCCCATACACTGACGGTGAAATCAGCGGCCCCTTGCGGGCCGCTTTTTCGTGCGCGCCCTAGGCGGCTGCGCGCGCTTTCTCCTTGCATTGATTAAGCCCGCGTTAAATGCGATATTGGCTTATCGTTTTCGTCGGCTTGCATGGAAAAAATAGGGGGATACCACTAGAATTCGTATATATAAGAAGATATTGCGCAAAGAGATGATCATTTGCTGCAATGGCTGCAGGCGTTGGGTTGAGTATCTCGTCAATATCCGTTTTTGCCTCTTTCAATAATAATTCATTTCAGTGGATCGAAGACGATGAAACTCTCGCTCAAGCAAGGCCTGCTTTGCGTGGCCGCGCTCTCGGCCGCCGCTTGGCAACTGGCCATTTCGGCGCCGGCGCCCGGAGTGGACCATGCGCAAATGCCACAAATCATTGATGACCTGCCTGCCGATTACGCAGCGGACCTGACGGCGGAGCAAAGAACCCTGGTCGATCGCGGGCGATATATCGCACGCCTGGGCGATTGCGTTGCCTGCCATACAGGCAATAAATCCCAGCCCATGGGTGGTGGGCTGGCGCTGGAGACGCCATTCGGCAAGATCTATTCCACCAATATCTCGCCCGACGCCGATACGGGCATGGGCAAATACAGCTTCGAGCAGTTCGACCGCGCCATGCGCAAGGGCGTGGCGGCCGATGGCCGCAACATGTACCCGGCCATGCCCTATCCCTCCTACGCCAAGATGACGGCCGAGGACATGCAGGCCCTGTACGCCTATCTGCTGCAGGGCGTGGCGCCCGTGAAGGCGGCCAACAAGGAGTCCGACCTGGGCTTTCCCTTCGACCAGCGTTGGGGCCTGGCGCTGTGGAACTGGGTGTTTCTGGATGACACGCCCTTCCAGCCCCAACCGCAGCAAACTGCCCAGTGGAACCGGGGTGCCTACCTGGTGCAAGGCCTGGGCCACTGCGGCGCCTGCCATACGCCGCGCGGCGTGGGCTTCCAGGAAAAGACCATGACCGGTGAGGGCAGCAAGGGCGAGTATTTCCTGGCCGGCGAGACCGTGGAGAACTGGCGCGCGCTGAGCCTGCGCAATCTGTGGACACCCGAGGAAACCGCCCAGTTGCTCAAGACCGGGCGCAACAGCCACGGCACGGTCTCCGGCAACATGGTTGACGTGGTGCAGCACAGCACGCAGTACATGAGCGATGCGGACCTGCTGGCCATTGGCACTTATCTGAAGTCGCTGCCCGCAGGCAAGAACGACCTGCCCATGCAGGTGGCCCAGGGGCCGGGGCCGGTCATCGCCCCGCATCCGGCGCCGCAGGCTTCCGGGCATGCGCCGTCCCCCGCCTCGGCAGTGACTTCCGACGTGCCTGCCGATCTCTACGCCAGCCGGGGCGGCCTGGGCTATCTGCAGTTTTGCGCCGACTGCCACCGTGCCGATGGCGGTGGCGTGAAGGACGTGTTCCCGCCACTGGCCGGCAATTTCTCGCTGCAGTCGCAGGACCCGTCCACGCTGATCCATCTGATGCTGGTGGGCTGGAAGGCGCCCGTCACGCAAAGCCATGCGCGGCCGCTGACCATGCCGGCCTTCGCACAGCTCAAGGATGCGGAGATCGCCGACATCCTCAACTTCGCCCGCAAGAGCTGGGGCCGTGCCGATGCGCGCGAGATCCATGCCAGGGAGGTGCAATCCATGCGCAAGCAGCTCGACGCCAAGGGCGAAAGCGCGCGCCCCTTCGAGACGCCGCGCCTGGCCGCCATGCTGGACGAATCCAACGCGAAGCAACTGGTCTACGGCGCCCGCCTGAACATAGAAACGCGTGACCTGCTGCCCAGGAATGTGGGCAATGCGCTGAACTGCGCCAGCTGCCACCTGAACGCGGGCACGGTGGCCGATGGTTCGCCCTATATCGGTGTCTCGGCCTTCTTCCCCGGCTATGCGCCGCGCGCGGGCCGCGTCATCACGCTGGAGGACCGCATCAATGGCTGCTTCCTGCGCTCCATGAACGGCAAGCCTCTGCCGCTGGAGTCCGACGAGATCAAGGCCATGGTCGCCTACTTCGACTGGATGCGCCGCGAAACCAAACCCGAAGACAAGGTCGAAGGCCGGGGCGTGGGCAAGATCAGCCAGTCCATCGTGCCCAACGTGGACAACGGCAAGAAGGTCTATGCGGCCCAGTGCGCGGTCTGCCATGGCGGCGAGGGCGAGGGCGTGAAGAATGCCAAGGGCCAGTGGGTCTATCCGCCGCTGTGGGGTGACGAGTCCTTCAACATCGGCGCGGGCATGGCGCGCACCTACACGGCAGCGGCCTTCGTCAAGCGCAACATGCCCATCGCCTTCCATGGCAACTTCCCGCTGGGCCAGGGCGGCCTCAGCGACCAGGAGGCCGTGGATGTGGCCGAGTACTTCAGCCACCAGCCGCGCCCGGACTTTGCCAACAAGCACAAGGACTGGCCCAAGGACAAGAAGCCGGCCGATGCGCGGTACTGAGGTGCTGATTGAATCCTGAAAACACAAGGCCCGGCGCTGGGCCCGCGCCACGCGGCACCATCAACCGTGGCGCAGGCAAAAGTGTGATGCGCTGGTGGTGCGGGTTCCCGCGTCGGGCGGTGCCAACTCGCGCGCCACGGTGGCCGCGAAGCTGGCTAGGCTGGCCGTGCGCAGGGCGATGAAGCGCACGCCGTGCCGCTCGCTGAGGCGCTTGAGGTTGACCACGGAATCATGGTCCACGCAGTCCACGGGGAACACCACCAGGTCGACGCGCGGCAGCTGCGCGGCCAGCAGGCCCTTGCGCGTCTCCAGTCCGCCGTCGTGGTGCAGGAACTCGCCGCCATGGCGTTGCACATGGTCGCGTATGGCAGGGGTGGAGCTGGGGCGACCGCCCACGTAGAGCAGCTTGCGGCCCTGCAGCGCCTGCTGCTGCGCGGCATCAGGGGCCTGGGGCTGGGTGGCGGCGCGATGCAGTTCCTTTTCGGCGGCGGCCAGTTCCTCGGCCAGCCATTGCACGCGCTGCTGCAATTGCTCGGCCATCTGCTGCAGGCGGCCAGCCTCGGCCCAGGCCTGTTCGGCAGCGCGTTCTGCACGCTCGCGCCGTTCGGTGTGCATGCCCACCAGGGCGCCGGCATCGGCGGGGCGGGTCTCGCCGCCAGGGGCTGTCCCTGTCCTGAGTTGCGACAGGCGGGCTTCGAAGTCCAGGGACTGCTGGCGCAACTGGCCGGCTAGCGCATCACGTTCGAGCTGGGATTGGTGGTGGCGCTGGCGTTCGCGTTCCAGCTTGTCCTGCAGTTCCAGGTTTTCCTTTTCCAGTGCCACGAAGCGCTTGAGTTCATGCCGGTTGGCCGATCCCATCAGGTGCGACAGCATGTGCACCTCGCCAAAGGCCATTTGCCGCAGCGCAAAGCTGGTGCACTTGTGCGTGAGCAAGGCCCAGTACGCTCCCGGAATCTCGCCCTGCTGCCAGGCCTGCTTCCACGCGGCCTCCAGTGCAGCCTCGTCCTGGGCGGCGGCAAAGCCCTTGATCACGGCGGCATGGCGCTGGTCCAGCGCCTTGTGGATGGCCTTGGACAGGTCGCCGTTCTCATGCGCCAGGCCCACGGCCTGGTGGTGCAGTTCCAGGTCGGTCTTGCCCTTGATATCCATGTGCCGGCCCATCAGCTTGCGCAGCTCGGCCGGGCTCAGGCAGGTACCTATCACCGAGCAGTGCAGATGCGTGTCCAGCTGATAGAGCCGGGTGCGCGCCTGGGCGGGCGCTGCGCCGCCATGCTCTTCGCGGACATGGTCGTGCCCGCAGCACTGGCCGTCCCCGGACTGCAACGCGCCTGCCGACACGGCGGCGCCCAGGGCGGCCATGCCGCCTGCGCTGAGTTTGAAGGGGGCCGTCAACATCGGAAGGCCTCTCATGGATGGGCTGGTGCAGTTCGTAATATACGATTAAGCATAGCGCGGCGTGTGCCAGAGGTTCACATAGTTGACTGCCGTTAGCCGATGGAGTGTCGGCGCGCGGCGCGCTCAGGCCGCGCGCTGCAAAAGTACGGGCACGGAAGACGCCAGCAGGGCCACGCCGGACAGGCACAGCAGGCCCAGCACGATCTGCCGGAACCGAGCCTCGCTGATACCGATATAGAGCCTGGAGCCCAGCAGCGATGGAATGAGCATGGCCGGCGCCACGATGGCGAACAGCGGCAGCATGCTGCGCGTGACCATGCCGGTGCCCAGGTAGGTGGCCATGGTCACGGCCAGCATGGACAGGTTGAAGTTCTGGATGACCGAGCGCTGCTCATCCTTGGGGTAGCCGCGCAGCGTGCACCACAGCGTGGGCAGCGTGCCCGTGAAGCCGCCCAGTCCGCCCATCACGCCGCCCGCCAGGCCCACGGCGCCGTCTGCCACCCGGCCGCCGCGCGCCAGCCTGGGCAGCCGGGCCGACAACAGCATCACCGGGCACCACAGCACCAGCATGCCGCCCAGCAGGGCCTTGAACCAGGCCATGTCCAGGTGCGGCAGCAGCAAGACGCCCAGCGGAATGCCGGCAAGCCCGCCCAGGATGAAGGGCAGCAGCTTTGCCAGCGCAAACCCGCGCCGCACGGTGATGGCCGACAGCACCTGGCCCAGCAGCGAGCCGAAGACGGTGAGCACGGCCGCATCACGCGGCTCCAGCACCCAGGCCCAGAACGACATGGCCACCATGCCGAAGGCAAAGCCCGACAGGCCCTGCACGAATCCGGCCGCCGCCGCGCCCAGCGCGATGATGAAAAACATGCCATCCATGGTCTGCCTGGTCCTTTCGTTTTGGGTGTGCAAGACGCAGGAATTCTGGAACGCATGCATAAGCAGAAATTCGTTTGTTTTTATTGTTCAATATGGTTTTGCTTATGACGCGCCACGCCTGAACCCATGCCGCAAAACCGCACTGCATCGACCACTGCCCAACTGGCCCACCGCATGGCCACGCGTTTGAAGATGAAGCATTTGCTGCTGCTGCGCTCCATCAGCGAGCTGGGCACGCTGACCCGCGTGGCCGAGCGCATGGCCACCAGCCAGCCCGCCGTGACCCAGGCCCTGGCCGAGCTGGAGTCATTGTTCGGCGCGCCGCTGTTCCTGCGTTCTGCGCGCGGCATGGAGCCTACGGAGCTGGGTGCGCTGGTGCTGGCGCGCGCCCGGGGCATGCTGGCCGATCTGGACCATTGGGCCCACGACATCGAGGCCGTGGGGCAGCAGCGTGCGGCGCACCTGCAGGTGGGTGTCATCCCCTTCCTGCCGGCGCGCATGCTGGCCGATGCCATCGGCAGGACGCGGCCGCAAGGCCGGCGCATCACGGTCACGCTGCATGAGGACACCAGCGACCGCCTGCTGCAGAAGTTGCGCGCGCATGAGCTGGACTGCGTGATTGGCCGCGCCTCGGCTGTGCTGGACATGAGCGGCATACGGCACAGCGTGCTTTATGAGCAGGAGCCTCGCCTGATCGCCCACCGCAGCCTGGCCACGCGGCTGGGGCGCCGACCTCTGCAATGGGCCGAACTCACGGGGCTTGACTGGGTGCTGGGCCAGCGCCGCACGCCCATGCGCGAGCAGATCACCGACTTTTTTCTGCGCGCGGGCGTGGAGCCGCCGCCGCCGTTTGTGGAAACGCTCTCGGCCAAGGTGATCGGCGAGCTGGTGGCGGCCAATGAGCGTGCCGTGTCCATCGTGCCGGCCGACATTGCCGAGGAACTGGTGCGCATCGCGGGCGTGGGCATCGTGCGCCACCGTTTTGGCTGGACCCTGCCACCCATCACCCTGTTCGAGCGCAAGGCGGGCGGGCAGTACGAGGAGCAGCGCCTGTTCGCCCAGGCCCTGAAGGAGGTTTGCTCCGATCAGGGTTGACTGGTGGCTGGCTTGAAGAGCGCAGCCAGCAGCGGCGCCAGCGTGGGAAATTCCAGGGCAAAGCGGGCGCGGTCCACGAAGAAGGCCTCGCAGGCCACGGCGAAGAATTCGGCGGGCGCCGTGGCGCCATAGCCGTCCAGCCAGGGCCATTCGCCACCAAAGCGCTCGGCGATGGTGATCTGCTCACGGAAGGCGTCGTAGGCCGGTGCCCAGGCGGCCTGCCATATCTCGCGGGCCTGGCGCGCGGAGCTGCTGCCCATGAAGCCCGGCGGCAGGGGCGGGCAGCCGTCGGCACCGCCGTTGCGCATGTCGATCTTGTGGGCGAATTCATGGATCACCACGTTGGCTACCTGGCCGCCGTGACCGTGGTGGCTGGCATGCGGCCCGCGGCCTGCGCCAATGGCCTGCCAACTGAGCATGACGGGGCCGCCATGCATGGCCTCGCCCATGATCACTTCGTCGTAGTCGTGGATGACGCCGGCCTCGTCCATGCTCTGGCGCCGCGCCACGGCATCGCCCGGGTGCACCACGATGCCGACAAAGTCGTCATACCAGGACAGCGCGACCTGCGGCTCGCCCCAGTGCAGCAGGGGCAGGCAGGCCTGGGCGGCAATCTCCAGCGCCATGGCATCGCTGACTTCCAGGCCGTGCGCGCCGTGGAAGCGCTTGCGCTGCAGGAAGACGGCGGCCAGGGCGCGCAGCTTGGATTGCTCCTCCAGCGTCAGCGACGCGAGAAAAGGGTAGGCGGCCAGCGTGGACAGCCACAGCGGCGCGGGAATCTCGGGCACCGGCGACACCGTGGAGCGTGCGCGGCGGCCCAGTCTGCGGACCCAGCGGCCCATTTGTTGCCAAAGGCTCATGGCGGGCTGGCCTGTTCAAGAACATCGGACAGCGGCAGGCGCTGCAGGCCCATGCCGCGCTCCCAGCGCAGCACCTCGGCGCGGGGCACGGGCGCCGCCAGATCCCAGTCGCTGAGCACGATGCGCCGCAGGCCATCGCCCAGGTCATGGTCGGCCGGGCGGTGCGTGTGGCCGTGGATCAGGGTGGCGGCACCTGCGGCATGCAGCCAGCTGCGGGTGGCCTGCGCGTCAAGGTCGGCATAGGTGGGCATGGCGGCGCCATGGCCGTCCGATCCCCGCTTGCGCGATTCGCTCTCCTGCCGAATGCCGCGTGCCTGGTCGCGGCGCACCTGCAGTGGCTGGGCCAGGAAGCCGGCCTGCCAGGCCGCCGAGCGCGCCATGGCGCGAAAGCGCTGGTAGTCCACATCGTCCAGGCACAGGGCATCGCCATGGCTGAGCAGGATGCGCTGGTCGCCGCAGTCAAGCACGGTGGGATCGGTCAGGGTGGTCGTGCCGCACAGCGCATCGAACTGCGCGCCGGTCAGGAAGTCGCGGTTGCCCTGCATGAAGAACAGCGGCCTGCGGGTGGCTGCCGCGCGCATGGCGGTGGCGCATTCGGCCTCGAAGCTACCCGGCTCCAGCAGGGCGTCGTCACCCACCCAGACCTCGAACAGGTCGCCCAGCAAAAAGACGGCATCGGCCCGCGTGGCGGCCAGGTACTGCCGGAAGGCCTGCACGGTGGCGGGCTCGCTGGCCTGCAGGTGCAGGTCCGAGATGAACTCCAGCGTGCGCCAGCCCGCAGGCAGTGTCCACTCGGCCGCAATGGGCGGCTCGGGAAGAGGGCGGGGTGCGGCGGTCTGGGCCATGGGACGGGGCACCCGGCAAGGGCGCTGCATGAAGGGCTGTAGGAGCCTTGGGACGGCTCTGGAGCGGGTCTGTTGTCCATGCGCACGGCCTGGTGCCATGCGCATGGACAACAGGGCGGCCGGACCCGAAAGGGCACGGCCGCCGAGTGTGCGGAAGCGCCTGATTACAGGGCCACGGCCTTTTCGATGATCACGTCATCCTTGGGCACGTCCTGGTGGCCGCCGTTGCGGCCGGTCTTCACGCCACGCAGCTTGTCCACGATCTCGGTGCCCTTGACCACCTTGCCGAACACGGCATAGCCCCAGCCCTGTGCGCTGGGCGAGGTGTGGTTCAGGAAGCCGTTGTCGGCCACGTTGATGAAGAACTGGGCGGTGGCCGAGTGCGGGTCGCCGGTACGGGCCATGGCCAGGGTGTACTTGTCGTTCTTCAGGCCGTTCTTGGCCTCGTTCTCGATGGGGGCGTCCGTCTCCTTTTGCTTCATGCCGGGCTCGAAGCCGCCGCCCTGGATCATGAAGCCATCGATGATGCGATGGAAGATGGTGTTGTTGTAGTGGCCCTTGTTCACATAGGCCAGGAAGTTCTCTGCGCTCTTCGGGGCCTTGGCGGCGTCGAGTTCGATGGTGATGACGCCGTGGCCGGCGATGTGGAGTTCGACTTGGGGATTGCTCATGGCGATTCCTTGTTGGATGGAGGGGAAGGGCGTGCCACGCAAGGCGCGGCGCGCGGTTTACTTGACTTCGGTGGCCGAGAGGATGGTCACCGGCTTGGTGGGTACATTCTGGTGCATGCCCTGGTTGCCCGTGGCCACCGTGCGGATTTTGTCCACCACATCCATGCCCTGGACCACGCGGCCGAAGACGGCGTAGCCGTGTCCGTCAGGCTTGGGCGCATTGAGCATGTCGTTGTTCACCACGTTGATGAAGAACTGCGAGGTGGCCGAGTTGGGATTGCCCGTGCGCGCCATGGCGATGGTGCCCCGGTCATTCTTGAGGCCGTTGTCCGCCTCCAGCGGAATCGGTGCGCGCGTGGGCTTTTCCTTGAGGCTGGCATCCATGCCGCCGCCCTGGATCATGAAGCCGTCCATCACGCGGTGGAACACCGTGCCGTCATAGTGCTTGTCGCGCACGTACTGCATGAAGTTGGCCACGGTCTTGGGAGCCTTGGCCTCGTTCAGCTCCAGCACGATGTCGCCCATGCTGGTCTTGATCTGCACCTTGGGCGTGGCGTTCTGCGCCATGGCGGGCAGGGCGGTGAAAAGGGAAGCGGCCAGGGCCATGCCGGCCAGGGAAAGCGACGCAATGCGGCGTGTGGTCATGCGAATCTCCTGTGAAAGCCAAAGGGCTGGGGATGGAGTGGGGAAAACCGGGCAGGTTCCTGCGGGTGCGCGCCAGGCATGGCAAGACCCGATCGACCGCCTCACGCGCGCTGGCGCAAGGGCTGCGCGCGTGGGCCGGGGGCCTACTTGGCGGCGGTGACGGGCGCCAGCAGGTCGCGCAGCAGCTTGAGCTTGGGGCGCACGCTGGCCGCGCGGCCATCCAGGCCTTGCGCCTTGGAGTAGGCCTCGTAGGCCAGGCGGGCATGAATGTCGCCCAGGTTCTCGTAGGCGACGCCGTAGTTGGGGTTGTTGCGCACGGCGGATTCGAGCGCGGAGCGCGCCTTGTCGAGCTGGTTCTGGCCGGCATAGATGACCGCCAGATTGTTGTAGGGCTCGGGCAGCTCGGGGTAGTCCTCGATGAGCTGATTCAGCGCGGCGATGGCCTCGTCTGTCTTGCCGCTGTCGGTCAGTGCAACCGCCTTGAGAAAGCGCATCTGCGGGTCGCGTGCGTTCTTGGCCAGATAGGCATCGGCGCGTGCCAGCGCCTGGGTGCTCTTGCCGTTGCGCAGCAACTGATTCACTTCCGTATAGTCGTCGGCGTGGGCGTGGCCTGTTGCGAGCAGGGCCGCCAGTGCCGCGAGGCGCAGGGCGGAGCGAAACGAGTTGCGTAGAGGCATGTAGGTGCTTTCGGGGCCTCGGGGGAATGCCCCGCGGCGCGGGCTTATACTGCGGTCAATTGTAGCTGAGGGGTGTGCTGGGTCACACGGGCTCTGCGCCTGCCGCTCCTGCTCCCTGCTGAGCATGCCTGCATCGGCGCCAAGGGTCCGGCGGCGCGTGGGACGCGCCCCCTGCAGCGACCCTTTCTCCCCTGATAAACATCCATGAGTTTGCGTATCTACAACACGCTGTCGCGTGCATTGGAAGCGTTTTCGCCAATCGAACCGGGCCATGTGCGCATGTATGTGTGCGGCATGACCGTGTACGACCTGTGTCACCTGGGACACGCACGCTCCATGGTCGCTTTCGATGTGGTGCAGCGCTGGCTGCGTGCCAGCGGCCATCGCGTGACCTATGTGCGCAACATCACCGACATCGATGACAAGATCATCCGTCGCGCCGTCGAGAACGGCGAGACCATCCGCTCCCTGACCGACCGCATGATCGACGCCCTGCACCAGGACGCCGACGCCCTGGGCATCGAGCGCCCCACGCACGAGCCGCGCGCCACCGAATACGTGCCGCAGATGCTGTCCCTGATCGGCCGCCTGCAGGACAAGGGCCTGGCCTATCAGGGCACGGATGGCGACGTGAACTTCGCCGTGCGCAAATTTCCCGGCTACGGCAAGCTGTCGGGCAAGTCGCTGGACGAATTGCAGGCCGGCGAACGCGTGGCCGTGCAGGACGGCAAGCAGGATCCACTGGACTTCGTGCTGTGGAAAAGCGCCAAGCCCGCCGAGCCGGACGAGGTCAAGTGGGCCAGCCCCTGGGGCGTGGGCCGTCCCGGCTGGCACATCGAGTGCTCGGCCATGGGCTGCGAGATGCTGGGCGAGAGCTTCGACATCCACGGCGGCGGTGCCGACCTGCAGTTCCCGCACCACGAAAACGAGATCGCCCAGAGCGAAGGCGCGACCGGCAAGCCGTTCTCGCAGGTCTGGATGCACAACGGCTTCATCAACGTGGACAACGAGAAGATGTCCAAGTCGCTGGGCAACTTCTTCACCATCCGCGACGTGCTCAAGGAGTACGACGCCGAGACCGTGCGCTTCTTCGTCGTGCGCAGCCACTACCGCAGCCCGCTGAACTACAGCGACGTGCACCTGAACGACGCACGCGGCGCGCTCAAGCGCCTGTACACGGCACTGAGCCTGGTCGCGCCCGCCGAGGTTGCCATCGATTGGAATCATCCCGCTGCCGCGCGCTTCAAGGCGGCCATGGACGAGGACTTCGGCACGCCCGAGGCCGTGGCCGTGCTGTTCGAGCTGGCTGCCGAAGTCAACCGCAGCAAGAGTGCCGAGACGGCGGGCCTGCTCAAGGCCCTGGCCGGCTGCCTGGGGCTGCTGCAGGGCGACCCGCAGGCCTTCCTGCAGGCGGGCACTTCGGAGATGGATGCCGGCGCCATCGAGGCGCAGATTGCCGCACGCGCAGCCGCCAAGGCGGCCAAGGACTGGGCCGAGGCCGACCGCATCCGCAAGGCGCTGCTGGAACAGGGCATCGTGCTCAAGGACTCCCCCGCTGGCACGACCTGGGAGGCAGCCGCAAAGGGCTGATCCGTATGCCTTGCCAGATGTGCCGCGCCAGGTGCGGGGAGGTGCTTTGATGGCCTCCGCCAAACCCCTGGACACCATGGATTTCGAGCAGTTGCCGCTGGTGGCCGATCTGCCCGTGCCCGAACAGCAACCGGCCCCGCTGCCGATGGTGACGCTGGGCGCGCGCGCAGGTTCGGCGCCTGCGGCCGCCGCTGCCGCTGCCTCCGCTCCCAAGGCCAAGATATCCCTGCCCGCACCGCCCGAGGGTGCCCCGGCCTACTGGGCCGAGGCCTGCCGCCAGCTGGTGCGGCGCGATCGCGTGATGAAGCGCCTGATCCCGCGCTTTGCCCACCTGGCCTTGCAGCCCGGCGGCGATGCCTTCGCCACGCTGGCGCGCTCCATCGTGGGCCAGCAGATCTCGATGAAGGCTGCCCAGACGCTGTGGAACAAGTTCGCGCGCCTGCCCGCCCGCATGGCGCCTGACCTGGTGCTCAAGCTCAAGGTGGACGACATGCGCGCCGTGGGCCTGTCTGCCCGCAAGGTGGACTACCTGGTGGACCTGGCCATGCACTTCACCGAGCACCGCCTGCACCAGGACGACTGGCAGGGCATGAGTGACGAAGCCATCGTGGCCGAGCTCATGTCCATCCGCGGCGTGGGCCGCTGGACCGCCGAGATGTTCCTCATCTTCTACCTGCAGCGGCCCAATGTGCTGCCGCTGGACGATGCAGGCCTGATCTCGGGCATCAGCCAGAACTATTTTTCAGGCGACCCCGTCAGCCGCAGCGAGGCGCGTGAGGTTGCCGAGGCCTGGAAGCCGTGGTGCACCGTGGCGACTTGGTATATTTGGCGCTCGCTCGAACCGCAGCCTGCAGCCTGAAGACAAACCGATCACACCCGATCAACCCCCGTTTTCCGGCCGGAACGCATGCACCGTGCCTGGCTGGGACAAGGAGAAACAAGTTGGCGAAAAAGAACTTTCTGGATTTTGAGCAGCCCATCGCCGAGCTCGAATCCAAAATCGAGGAACTGCGCTACGTGCAGACCGAAAGCGCAGTCGATATCTCGGAAGAGATCGAGCAGCTCAGCAAAAAAAGCCTGCAGCTGACCAAGGACATCTACAGCGACCTCTCGCCCTGGCAGATCACCAAGATCGCGCGCCATACCGAGCGTCCCTACACGCTGGACTATGTGCGCGACTGCTTCACCGACTTCATCGAGATGCACGGCGACCGGCACTTCGCCGACGACCAGTCCATCGTGGGCGGGCTGGCACGCTTCAATGGCATTTCCTGCATGGTCATCGGCCACCAGAAGGGCCGCGACACCAAGGAGCGCACGCTGCGCAACTTCGGCATGACGCGCCCCGAGGGCTACCGCAAGGCCCTGCGCCTCATGAAGACGGCCGAAAAGTTCGGCCTGCCGGTCTTCACCTTCGTGGACACGCCTGGCGCCTTCCCCGGCATCGAAGCCGAAGAGCGCGGCCAGTCCGAAGCCATCGGCCGCAACATCTACGAAATGGCCCAGCTGCAGACCCCCATCATCACCACCGTCATCGGTGAAGGTGGATCGGGCGGCGCCCTGGCCATTGCCGTCGCCGACCAGGTGCTGATGCTGCAATACGCCGTCTACTCCGTGATCAGCCCGGAAGGCTGCGCCTCCATCCTCTGGAAGACCGGCGAAAAGGCCCAGGACGCGGCCGATGCCATGGGCATCACAGCCCACCGCCTCAAGGCCCTGGGCCTGGTGGACAAGATCGTCAACGAGCCCGTGGGCGGCGCCCACCGCGACCCCAAGCAAATGGCAGCCTTCCTCAAGCGCGCGCTGGGCGATGCCTATCGCCAGCTGGCGGACCTCAAGCCCAAGGAACTGCAGGATCGCCGTTACGAGCGCCTGCAAAGCTACGGCCGCTTCGCCGATACCAAGGCCGACAACCGCTGAAGGCCCGCGCCACGCTCTGGCACACTGAACGGCTCCCCTGGGAGCCGTTTTCTTTTTGCGCCGGGACTCGGCCTGAGTCCTGACATACCTGATCCAAGCCTGTGGAAATTCCGATCACCGACCCGCTGCGCAATGTTCCGGCAGCCGCTCCAGATGCTGCACCGGGTGCCGCTTTGGACGCGGCCATCCATCGCTTTGCGCCGCAACTGCCGCTGGCCGTGGCCTTCAGCGGCGGTGCGGACTCCACGGCGCTGCTGCTGGCCTGCGCCGAGCGCTGGCCGGGCCAGGTCGTGGCCATCCATGTGCACCACGGTCTGCAGTCGGCGGCCGATGCCTTTGTCGGCCAGTGCGAGAAAGTCTGCGCGCAGCATGCCGTTCCTTTGAAGATTCGCCGCGTGGACGCGCGCCACGCGCCGGGCCAAAGTCCTGAGGACGCCGCACGCCAGCTGCGCTACGCAACGCTGATAGAGGCCGCCCGCGAACCCTGGCCTGGGCAGGGCGCTGGCGGAGAGCCCTTGCCGCCCGTTCGCAGCATGGCGCTGGCGCAACATGCGGACGACCAGGTCGAGACGCTGCTGCTGGCCCTGTCTCGTGGCGCCGGTGTAGCCGGGTTGGCCGCCATGCCGGCGCAGTGGAGCAGGGCGGATCTCGAATGGCATCGTCCGCTGCTTGATCTGCCCGGCCAAGTCCTGCGTGACTGGCTTGCGGCGCGTGGCCAGGCGTGGGTGGAAGACCCGACCAATGCCGACGCGCGCTATACGCGCAACCGCATCCGCGCCCAGTTGCTGCCCGCGCTGCAGCAGGCCTTTCCCCAGTTTCGCGCCACGTTCGCGCGCAGCAGCCGGCATTGCGCCGAGGCGGCCGAACTTCTGCAGGAGATGGCGCAGGCCGATCTGGCGGCCATCGGCACCCCCCCCGGCATCACCG
>NZ_CP018101.1:2622500-6407500 GCF_001886655.1 Delftia sp. HK171
ACCTTTTGTATAATGGGTCAGCGACTTACATTCAGTGGCAAGGTTAACCGAATAGGGGAGCCGTAGAGAAATCGAGTCCGAATAGGGCGTCCAGTCGCTGGGTGTAGACCCGAAACCAAGTGATCTATCCATGGCCAGGATGAAGGTGCCGTAACAGGTACTGGAGGTCCGAACCGACTAGTGTTGCAAAACTAGCGGATGAGCTGTGGATAGGGGTGAAAGGCTAAACAAACTTGGAAATAGCTGGTTCTCTCCGAAAACTATTTAGGTAGTGCCTCAAGTATTACCTGCGGGGGTAGAGCACTGTTTAGGCTAGGGGGTCATGGCGACTTACCAAACCTATGCAAACTCCGAATACCGCAGAGTACAGCTTGGGAGACAGAGCACCGGGTGCTAACGTCCGGACTCAAGAGGGAAACAACCCAGACCGCCAGCTAAGGTCCCTAAAATTGGCTAAGTGGGAAACGAAGTGGGAAGGCTAAAACAGTCAGGATGTTGGCTTAGAAGCAGCCATCATTTAAAGAAAGCGTAATAGCTCACTGATCGAGTCGTCCTGCGCGGAAGATGTAACGGGGCTAAGCCAGTTACCGAAGCTGCGGATTTGCAATTTATTGCAAGTGGTAGGAGAGCGTTCTGTAAGCCTGTGAAGGTGCCTGGTAACGGGTGCTGGAGGTATCAGAAGTGCGAATGCTGACATGAGTAGCGTTAAAGGGGGTGAAAAGCCCCCTCGCCGTAAGCGCAAGGTTTCCTACGCAACGTTCATCGGCGTAGGGTGAGTCGGCCCCTAAGGCGAGGCAGAGATGCGTAGCTGATGGGAAACAGGTCAATATTCCTGTACCGATGTGTAGTGCGATGTGGGGACGGAGAAGGTTAGCTCAGCCAACTGTTGGATATGTTGGTTCAAGCCTGTAGTCGTGCCTGGTAGGCAAATCCGCCGGGCTTAGATGAGGGGTGATAACGAGTCTGCTTGCAGACGAAGTGAGTGATACCCTGCTTCCAGGAAAAGCCACTAAGCTTCAGCTACACACGACCGTACCGCAAACCGACACTGGTGCGCGAGATGAGTATTCTAAGGCGCTTGAGAGAACTCTGGAGAAGGAACTCGGCAAATTGATACCGTAACTTCGGGAGAAGGTATGCCGCAAGTAGGTGAACTTGAACAAAGGGAGCCCAAAGCGGTTGCAAAAAATCGGTGGCTGCGACTGTTTAATAAAAACACAGCACTCTGCAAACACGAAAGTGGACGTATAGGGTGTGACGCCTGCCCGGTGCTGGAAGATTAAATGATGGGGTGCAAGCTCTTGATTGAAGTCCCAGTAAACGGCGGCCGTAACTATAACGGTCCTAAGGTAGCGAAATTCCTTGTCGGGTAAGTTCCGACCTGCACGAATGGCGTAACGATGGCCACACTGTCTCCTCCAGAGACTCAGCGAAGTTGAAATGTTTGTGATGATGCAATCTCCCCGCGGAAAGACGGAAAGACCCCATGAACCTTTACTGTAGCTTTGTATTGGATTTTGAACGGATCTGTGTAGGATAGGTGGGAGGCTTTGAAGTGAGGACGCTAGTTCTCATGGAGCCGACGTTGAAATACCACCCTGGTGCGTTTGAGGTTCTAACCCAGGTCCCTTATCGGGATCGGGGACAGTGCATGGTAGGCAGTTTGACTGGGGCGGTCTCCTCCCAAAGCGTAACGGAGGAGTTCGAAGGTACGCTAGTTACGGTCGGACATCGTGACGATAGTGCAATGGCATAAGCGTGCTTAACTGCGAGACTGACAAGTCGAGCAGATGCGAAAGCAGGACATAGTGATCCGGTGGTTCTGTATGGAAGGGCCATCGCTCAACGGATAAAAGGTACTCTGGGGATAACAGGCTGATACCGCCCAAGAGTTCATATCGACGGCGGTGTTTGGCACCTCGATGTCGGCTCATCTCATCCTGGGGCTGTAGTCGGTCCCAAGGGTATGGCTGTTCGCCATTTAAAGAGGTACGTGAGCTGGGTTTAAAACGTCGTGAGACAGTTTGGTCCCTATCTTCCGTGGGCGCTGCAGATTTGAGGAAGCCTGCTCCTAGTACGAGAGGACCGGAGTGGACACACCTCTGGTGTATCGGTTGTCACGCCAGTGGCATTGCCGAGTAGCTAAGTGTGGAAGAGATAACCGCTGAAAGCATCTAAGCGGGAAACTCGTTTCAAGATGAGATCTGCCGGGGCCTTGAGCCCCCTGAAGAGTCGTTCAAGACCAGGACGTTGATAGGTCAGGTGTGGAAGCGCAGTAATGCGTTAAGCTAACTGATACTAATTGCTCGTGAGGCTTGACCCTATAACTTTGATGACGTGATCATCAAGGTGGTTATGCCAAGTAAGGCGCAGTCAAAATACAAAGCTGATTACAGACTCTATGAATTCGTTGTGTTGCTCCATGAGCAGCATGACAACAAGTTATGCCTGATGACCATAGCAAGTTGGTACCACTCCTTCCCATCCCGAACAGGACAGTGAAACGACTTTGCGCCGATGATAGTGCGGGTTCCCGTGTGAAAGTAGGTCATCGTCAGGCTCTTACAGCCCAAGAAACCCCGTAGCCCAAAGCTACGGGGTTTTTTGCTTGTTTGCGCAGAAGTACTTGTATCGTCGCCTGCGCGATGTGCGTGCGCCATGGTGGGCGCAAACGGCTTGAAAGATGAACATGCAACTGCAAGACATTCTGTATTCCCAAGGGTTCGGCATCCGCCGCGTGTGTTCCGGACTGGTCCAGCAGGGCTGGGTGGAATTGTGGGACACCGAGGCCAATGACTGGGTGCGTTGCCTCGACTCCACGCAGGACATCGATCCTGAAGGCCTGCGCTATCGCGTGCAGGGCGTGGAGTGGGCCTATCACGCGCTGGGCTATGTGCTGTTGCACAAGCCGGCGGGCACGGAGTGCTCGCAAAAACCGTCGACCTATCCGAGCATTTACTCGCTTTTGCCCTTGCCGCTGCGGCTGCGCCCGAACAAGGGTGCCGTGCAGGGCGTGCAGGCCGTGGGGCGGCTTGACCAGGACACGACGGGCCTGCTGCTGCTCAGCGATGACGGCCAGTTCATCCACCGCATGAGCTCGCCCAAGAAGCATGTGCCCAAGATCTATCGCGTGACCACCAAGCATCCGGTCGATGCCGGCCAGGTGCAGCGCCTGCTCGACGGCGTGGTGCTCGACGATGACCCCAAGCCCGTCAAGGCCGCTGCCTGCGAGCAGGTGAGCGAGCATGTGCTGGACCTCACGCTGACCGAAGGCAAGTACCACCAGGTCAAGCGCATGATCGCGGCCGTTGGCAACCGCGTCGAGGGCCTGCATCGCTGGAAGATCGGCGAGCTGGAGCTCACCGAGGACCTGCAGCCGGGCCAGTGGCGATGGCTGACGGCCGAGGACCTGGCCAAGCTCAAGGCCAAGTGAGGCAGGGGGCCGCGTTTCCATGATGAATTCCGCTGACCCAGGCCAGGGCTGGGCCCTGTTGTGTACTGCTTTCGATGCGCCCGTGCCGGATGCGCTGCGCATCCAGCAGGACGTGCTGATCGTGGTGGATGGCCGCGGCATGATCGATGCCGTGCTGGAGCGCGGTGATCCCCGCCGCGCCGCTCTGGAGGCCGCGCATGCTGCCGCAGGCACGCTGCAGCGCCTGCCCGAGGGCCAATACCTTTTGCCCGGCATGGTGGACCTGCATGTGCATGCACCGCAATGGCCGCAAAGCGGCAAGGCCCTGGATGTGCCGCTGGAAACCTGGCTGCAGGAGTACACCTTTCCCCTGGAAGCGCGCTACGGCGATGCCGGCTTTGCCACTTCGGTCTACGACAGCGTGGTGCGCACGCTGCTGGCCAATGGCACGACGACGGCCATGTACTTCGGCACCATCCACGCCGTGGGCAACCAGGTGCTGGCCGAACGCTGCCTGGCCCTGGGTCAGCGCGCCCTGGTGGGCAAGGTGGCGATGGACGAGCCGTCGCAATGCCCCCCGTACTACAAGGACGCCAGCGCCGCCGAAGGCATTGCCGAGACGGCGCGCTTCATCGACTGGCTGCGCCAGCATCCGGACAACGCGCAGCAGCGCGTGCTGCCGGTGATCACGCCGCGCTTCATTCCTTCGTGCACCGACGAGCTGCTGCGCGGCCTGGGCGACCTGGCTGGACGCACCGGCGCCCATGTGCAAACCCATTGCTCCGAGAGCGACTGGGCGCATGCCCATGTGCTGGAACGCCAGGGCCGCACCGATGCGCATGCGCTGCATGATTTCGGCCTGCTCACGCGCCGCACGGTCGTGGCCCATGCCAACTTCCTCACGGCCGATGACGTGGCACTGATGGCGCGCACGGGCGCCTCGGTAGCGCATTGCCCTCTGTCCAACTTCTATTTCGCCAACAGCGTGTTCCCGGCCCGCAGCGGCCGTGAGCAGGGCCTGGGCATGGGGCTGGCCACGGACATCTCGGGCGGCTACAGCCCCAGCATGTTCGATGCCTGCCGCCACGCCATGACGGCCTCGCTGGCCTTGCATGAGGGGGTGGACCCGGCCCTGGGCGCTTCGCAGCGCGGCAGGGCGGGGCAGGGCGTGCAGGCCCGCATCGACCACGTCTTTGCGCTGTGGCTGGCCACGGCGGCGGGGGGCGATGCGCTGGACCTGCCGATTGGCCGCATCGAGCCCGGCCACGCCATGGACGCCCTGGCCATCGACTGCCAGGGGCCTGACTCCAATGTCCAGATCTGGCCCGGCGCGGATGGCCCGGCCGACATTCTGCAAAAGATCATCCACCACGCCACGCGCGCCAATGTGGCCAGTACCTGGGTGCAGGGCGAGTGCGTGCACCGGCGCCAGGCCGCCGGCGCTGTCACTGCTGTCTGAGCGCCGCAGTCTTTGCGCTGCGGCCGTTTTCCGCATTTTTCCGTCCCATGACCGAACCGACCTCCTCCTACGAAGGGCGCCTGATCGCCCGCCCCGACGACCGCGTCTCGCTGTCACAGGCCCTGTTGCTGGGCCTGCAGCATGTGATGGCCATGGACGTGTATGTCGTGCCCTTCATCATTGCCTCGGCCCTGGCGCTGTCGCAAGCCGATGCGGCGTCCATGATCCAGTCCACCTTTCTTGCCGCAGGCGTGGGCACGCTGATCCAGACCGCCTGGTGCATGCGCATGCCTGTTGCGCAAGGGCCTTCCTACATTCCGCTGGGTGCCATCCTGGCCGTGGCCTTTGGCGCGGGCGGCGGCTTCGGCGGCATGGGAGCCGTCTATGGCGCGCTGATTCCGGGAGCGCTGATCGTCATCGCACTGGGGGCGCTGGGCTGGTTCCACCGCGTGATCCGCTGGCTGGTGCCGCCCATCGTCGGCGGCACCATCATCCTCGTGGTGGGGCTGTCGCTGTTGCCGATTGCGCTCAGCGCCAACGTGTTCTCGGTCCACGGCGGCATGACGGTCAACCAGTCCATTGCCCTGGCTTCGGTGTCGGCGGCACTGCTGATCGCGGCCATGATGCTGGGCCTGCGCTTTGACAACCGGCTGGGCCGCTGGATGCGCCTGTCGTCGGTGATCATTGCGCTGGCCGGCGGCACGGCCGTGGCCTGGGCCATGGGCCTGTTCGCCTGGCAGCCGGTTGCGGATGCGCCCTGGCTGACGCTGCCCAAGCTGGCCGGCATCGACTACCCGCTGCAGTTCAGCCTGCCTGCCGTGCTGACCTTTGTCGTGATCTATCTGGTGGTCATGGCGGAAACCACAGGCACCTGGTTTGCGGTCTCGGCCGTGATCAACCAGCCCATCACCAGCCGCCAGCTCGACCGTGGCGCCGTGGGAGAGGGCCTGAGCTGCAGCGTGGCCGCACTCATCGGCGCCACGCCGGTCACCGGCTACTCCACCAATGCGGGCGTGATCTCCATCACCGGCGTGGCCAGCCGCATGGTTTTCATTGCAGCCGGCCTGGTGCTGGCCTGCCTGGGCTTCCTGGGCAAGTTCTCGGCGCTGATTGCGGCCATTCCCTCGCCCGTGATCGGCGGCATGTTCGCCGTGGTCTGCGTGACCATTGCCATGGCGGGCATCCGCATCCTGCGCCACGTGCGCCTGGATGAGCGCGCCATGCTGGTGGTGGGCGTGCCCATCATCTGCTCCTTCTTCGCCACGCTGGCTCCCAAGGACTGGGTCCAGACCCTGCCGGACATGCTGCAGTACCTGCTGGGCTCGGCCGTGACCGTGGGGGCCATGGCCGCCATGGTGATGAACCTCATCCTGCCGCGTGCGCAGGGGGACGACGCACCGGCCAAGGACCAGGTGGTCTGAACGCCGCAGGGGTCTGCGCCCGCAAACCCATGAGAAAAGGCCATGCGCAGCGGTTGCGCATGGCCTTTTTGCTGGAAGAGGCATGAGGCGGGCAGGGCCGCGGTATTCAACGCCGGTCCAGGTCGTCGATGGATGCGCTCCAGCGGCTGTCCCAGTTGCCGCGCTCGCGCACCTGGTCGATCTGGCGGCGGTCGCGCTTGGTGGGGCGGCCGTCGTGCTGGTCGGCAATGCTGCTGGCGGGCTCGGGCGCCAGCCGGCGCTGCTCGGCCAGGCGCTCCCGCTCGGCAAGGCTTGCGGCGGTTTCTTCGTACAGGGCCTGGGCCACGGGCGCGGGGCCGCGCATGCCTGACAGGCCACGAATGACCACGGTGCGCGGAATCTGGCCCTGGCGCAGCACCACGGTGTCGCCGCAGCGCACCTCGCGCGCGGGCTTGACCAGGGCTCCGTTGACGGTGATGCGGCCCTTGCCGATCTCTTCTACCGCCAGGCTGCGCGTCTTGTAGAAACGCGCGCACCACAGCCATTTGTCCAGACGCATGGATTCGATATCGGTCATGGCGTTATTGTGCGCGCGGCGCGGGGTGCTTGCCAGTGGCCGGTTGCAGCGGAATCGCCACGTGCGCGTGCAGACCGCAGACCAGGCCTTGCCGGTAGATGTTGCGCAGTTCGATGGCGCCGCCCAGCGTCTGCACGATCTCGTGGCAGATGGCCAGCCCCAGGCCCGAGCCGCTGCGCGCGTTGCCGGCCGAGAACGGCTGGAACAGCCGCTGGGCCAGGTCGCTGTCTATGCCCGGCCCGCTGTCGCGCAGGCTGAGCACGGCCTGGCTGCCGGCCTGGCTGCCGGCCTGGTGCACGCTGATGTGCAGGCTGCCGGCCGCAGGCATGTGGCGTATGGCGTTGTGCAGCAGGTTGCGCGTGAGTTCGCGCAGCATCCATTCATGGGCCGGCACGGGGCAGGGCTCGGTGTCTATGGAGAAATCGATGTCCTGCTCGGCAATCAGCGGCGACAGTTCGATGGCCACGTCGCGCACCACTTCGTCCAGCAGGCTGGGGGCGGGCGACGCCGGCTCGGCGCTGTCTTCCTGCCGTAGCTGCTCGACCTTGGCCAGCGCCAGCATCTGGTTGGCCAGCCGCGTGGCGCGGTCCACGGTGGCGCCGATTTCCTCGAAGGCCTGCTCGGCCGGCACATCGCCGCGCTGGGCCGACTGCAGCTGGGCCTTGAGCACGGCCAGCGGCGTGCGCAACTGGTGCGATGCATCGCGCACAAAGCGCTTCTGGTCCGACAGCAGCTGTCGCAGCCGGAGCATGAGCTGGTTGATGGCCTCCAGCAACGGCTGCAATTCGCGCGGCGCAGCGGGGGCCGACAGCGGGCTCAGGTCGCCGCGCGGGCGCGAGCGCAGGTCGCTGCTGAGCTGGCGCACGGGCTGGGTGGCCCGCTGCACCACAAAGATCACGATCAGCGCCACGGCAGCCACCAGCAGGGCCTGGCGTGCCAGCGTGGTGCGCAGGATCTGCAGGGCCAGGGTCTCGCGCAGCTCCAGCGTCTCGGCCACCTGGATCACGGCCATGCCGCGCCCCTTGGCGCTGGCCACGGGCTGCAGCAGCACGGCCATGCGCACGGGCCGGCCGCGGAACTGTGCGTCATAGAAATCGACCAGGGCCGCGTAGGGCGGGCGCTGGGGGATGACGCCGTGCCACATGGGCAGCTCGCCAAAGCCCGACACCATTTCCCCGTCCAGCGTGGAGACGCGGTAGAACATGCGGCTCTGGTTGTCGGCCTCGAAGATCTCCAGCGCCGAGTAGGGAACGATGGCATGCAACTGGGCGGACTCGTCATAGCCCGTCACATCCAGCTGCTCGCTGATGCTCTTGGCCGATGCCAGCAGCGTGCGGTCATAGGCCGTGTTCAGCGCAGCCAGCGTCTGGTGGTACAGGCTCCAGGTATTGAAGCCAATGAACAGAATGACGGGGACGAGAATGCCCGTCAGCAGCTGGCGGCGCAGCGACCAGGGCTGGCGCGCGCGGGCGGGGGCGGGAAGGGGAAGACCGGGGTCGCGCATGGGCTTGCGGTGCACGAATGCGGCAATGCGTCAGGCCGACTCGGCCTTGAGCAGATATCCCAGGCCGCGCAGCGTGACCAGTTGCACGCCCGTGCCCGACAGCTTCTTGCGCAGCCGGTAGGCGACGACTTCCACGGCCTCGTACTGCACGTCGGACTCGCCGGGAAACACCAGCGCGAACAGCCGTTCCTTGGCCACGGCATGGCCGGGGCGCGCCAGCAGGGCGTGCATCAGGGCAAGCTCGCGGGGCGTCAGCTCCATGATCTCGCCATCGCGGTGGATGGCGCCGCTGGTCTTGTCGTAGCGCAGCGCCCCCATGGCAATGGTCTCGGGCGGCGGCTTGGGCGCGAAGCTGTCGCTGCTGCGACGCAGCAGGGCGCGCAGCCGGGCCTCCAGCTCGTCGAGGTCGAAGGGCTTGGCCAGGTAGTCGTCCGCGCCGGCGTTCAGGCCCAGCACGCGGTCGCCCACGGTGCCGCGCGCAGTCAGGATGAGCACGGGCGTGCGCAGGCCCTGGCCGCGCGCACGCTCCAGCACCTGCAGGCCGTCCAGGCCGGGCAGGCTCAAATCCAGCACCACGGCGTCGGGCTCGCGCACCAGCCACTGCGCCAGGGCCGAGGGGCCGTCGGCCGCCGTCTCCACCTGGATGCCGCGCCGGATCAGCGTGCGCTGCAGCGTGGTGCGCATGGCGTTGTCATCTTCTACGAGCAGCAATTGCATGGCCCGCACGTTAGCACCGGGCGCGATGCAGGCCATCGCGCCAAGAGCGATCTAGGGATTCCCCTAGGGGTTTGGACAGCCATTTGACAGGTAGCGAACCCATCATCGACAGCCTTACAACACAAGGAGTCAAACCATGCGTCGTGATACTTTTCTGAAGTCGCTGGCCGCACTGGCCGCCGCAGGCAGCCTGCCGCTGTCTGCTCAGGCTGCGGTCGCCGTCAAGATGATGCTGCCGGCCAACCCCGGCGGCGGCTGGGACACCACGGGCCGTGCCCTGGGCAAGGCTTTGCAGGACGCTGGTCAGGCTGCTTCCGTCACCTATGACAACAAGGGCGGCGCCGCTGGCGCCATCGGTCTTGCGCAGTTCGTCAACGGCAGCAAGGGCGATCCCAACGCCATGATGGTCATGGGCGCCGTCATGCTGGGCGGCATCATCACGGGCAAGCCGCCCGTGAACCTGACGCAGGCCACGCCGCTGGCGCGCCTGACCAGCGAATACAACGTGTTCGTGCTGCCCGCCAACTCGCCCTTCAAGAACATGGCCGAGGTGATCGCCCAGCTCAAGAAGGACCCGGGCTCCGTCAAGTGGGGCGGCGGCTCGCGCGGCTCCACCGAGCACATTGCGGCTGCCATGATCGCGCGTGAAGTCGGCGTCGATCCCTCCAAGATCAACTACGTGGCCTTCCGTGGAGGCGGCGAGGCCATCTCCGCCATCCTGGGCGGCAACGTCACCGTGGGCGGCAGCGGCTTCAGCGAGTTCGCCGAGTACATCAGCACCGGCAAGATGAAGCCCATCGGCGTGACCTCGGGCCAGCGCCTGAAGGGCGTGGACGTGCCCACGCTCAAGGAGCAGGGCATCAACGTCGAGATCGGCAACTGGCGCGGCGTGTACGGCGCGCCCGGCATCACCAAGCCCCAGCGCGACGCGCTGGTCGCCATGCTGGAGAAGGCCACCAAGAGCAAGGCCTGGGCCGAGGCTCTGCAGAAGAACGACTGGACGCCCGCGTGGCTGGCCGGCGATGCCTTCGGCGAGTTCGTGGACCAGGAGTTCGCGAGCCTGCGCGCCACCATGGTCAAGTCCGGCATGGTGTGATCGCACGGCTGCACCGGCCTCTTGCGGGGCCGGTGCGGCCACAGGCCCGCACTCCTGCGGGCCACGGCAGGCGCCAGTCGCAGCGCCTGCTTCAAGAAGCGGAAGATGCCCGCGCGCCGCGCCAGCGGCCCGCTGGCCCCGGCGGCTTAATTTTTTCCCCACGTCTGCAGCGGTGGCCGGCCCGGTCGCCGGTTCCGCTGCGGCCAGGAACTGACCATGTCCGAGTCCTCACAACCCAATCCACTTGCCACGGATGCCGCCCAGGCCGATGAGCCCAGCGGCTTTCCCTCGGTTCGCGCGCAGACCATCGTCGGCTCTGGCGTGCTGCTCGTCGCTGCAGGCCTGGCCTTCGGCGCGCTGCAGATTCCTTCCGACTCCGGCTACGGCGGCGTCGGCCCCAATTTCCTGCCCTGGCTGTGCGCCGTGGTGCTCGCGGTCTGCGGCGCCTGGCTGGTCTGGGAGGCGCGCACGGGCGGCTACCGCGAAGCCTCCGCACCTGGCGGCCATCCACGCGCCGACATCGGCGCCTTCGTCTGGGTGTCGGCCGGCCTGATGGTCAACGCCGCACTGATCGGCACCGTGGGCTTCATCGTCAGCTGCACCGTCTGCTACGTGCTGGCCGTGCAGGGCCTGCGCCGTGCTGGCGGCCAGGCCCAGGCGGGCGCACCCATCACCTGGGTCAAGGACGTGGTCACCGGGCTGCTCATCTCGGCGCCCGTGTTCTGGGCCTTCACGCAATTCCTGGCAATCAACCTGCCGGGCCTGACTGAGACGGGGTGGCTGTAATGGAAATCTTTGACGCACTGATGGCGGGCTTCGCCACCGCCATCACACCCGCCAACCTGCTGTGGGCTCTGGTCGGCTGCGCCCTGGGCACGGCCGTGGGCGTGCTGCCTGGCATCGGCCCGGCCGTGGCCGTGGCCATGCTGCTGCCCATTACCGCCAAGGTCGAGGTCACCGCCTCGATGATCTTCTTCGCGGGCATCTACTACGGCGCCATGTATGGCGGCTCCACCACCTCCATCCTGCTGAACACGCCCGGGGAGACCGCGAGCATGGTCACGGCCATGGAGGGCAACAAGATGGCCAAGAGCGGCCGCGCGGGTGCCGCGCTGGCCACCTCCGCCATCGGCTCCTTCGTGGCCGGTACCGTGGCCACCGTGGTCGTCACGCTGTTCGCCCCCTCGGTGGCCGACTTTGCCGTCAAGCTGGGTCCGCCCGAGTACTTCATGCTGATGGTGCTGGCCTTCACCACCGTCAGTGCCGTGCTCGGCCAAAGCGCGCTGCGCGGCATGACGGCCCTGTTCCTGGGGCTGGCGCTGGGCTGCATCGGCATGGACCAGATCTCGGGCGCTGCGCGCTACACCATGGGCAAGATGGAACTGCTGGACGGCGTGGACATCGTGCTCGTGGCCGTGGGCCTGTTCGCCGTGGCCGAAGTGCTGTACGCCGCCATGTACGAAGGCAAGGTCGTCGATACGCAAAACAGGATGGGCCGCGTGCACATGACCGGCCGCGACTGGAAGCGTTCGTGGCCCGCCTGGCTGCGCGGCACCGTCATCGGCACACCCTTCGGCTGCATCCCTGCCGGCGGCACCGAGATCCCCACCTTCCTGAGCTACGCCACCGAAAAGAAGCTGGCCAAGGGTGAGAACCGTGCCGAGTTCGGCACCAAGGGCGCCATCGAAGGCGTGGCCGGCCCCGAGGCCGCCAACAACGCCACCGTGACCGCCGCGCTGATCCCGCTGCTGACCCTGGGCATTCCCACCAGCAACACCACGGCCGTGCTGCTGGGTGCGTTCCAGAACTACGGCATCAACCCCGGACCGCAGCTGTTCAGCTCGTCCGCCGCCCTGGTCTGGGCGCTGATCGCCTCGCTGTACATCGGCAACCTGATGCTGCTGGTGCTTAACCTGCCCATGGTGGGCCTTTGGGTCAAGCTGCTCAAGATCCCGCGTCCCCAGCTGTACGCAGGCATCCTGATCTTCGCTACCGTGGGTGCCTACGGCATGCGCCAGAGCGCCTTCGACCTGTTCCTGCTGTACGGCATCGGCGTGCTGGGCGTGATCATGCGCCGCTTCGACTTCCCCACCGCGCCCGTCGTGGTCGGCATGATCCTGGGCCCCCTGGCCGAGGCACAGATGCGCAATGCCGTGTCCATCGGCGAAGGCAGCTGGTGGATCTTCCTGCAGCGCCCCATGTCGCTGACGCTGATCATCATCGTGGCCTGCGTGCTCATCGTGCCGCGCGTGCTCAAGCGCCTGCAGCCCAAGCCCTCGCCGGAGGCGGCTGCAGGCTGATGCCAACCCGTTGCTAGCCGGCCCGGCGGTGTCACGCATGGCGCCCCGGGCCCCTGACAGCCCCTGCCTTCCGAGGCAGGGGCTTTTTTTATTGGCGCGCCTTGATGTGGGTCAGCAGGCGCCTCATCCCCATTGCACCAATGGCATGAGAAATTTATCGATATGTCCCTCCATTGGTGAGGCGGCATTCAATTGCTGATGTATCCAAGATAATCAATTTGCTTACATTTATAAGAGGAGTCTGACGCATAAATCAATTGCGCCATTGCCAGTGGCCTGTCTATGATTCCCGCTCATCGAGAGAGGGAGCCGTCCGTAGGGCGGTTGACACAATGACACGACCATTTGCCATTCGCACGCCATGGGGCGAGCCACTGCATTCTCATGAAATGCCTGGCCATCAGAGAATCCGCCACTGTTTCCTTCTACCCGGAATGAGGCAATGTGAAGCAATTGCCGCCCTGGATACAGCGATACATTGCGACTGCGCCATCAAGTCCACTCAGGAGAAGTCTGCATGAGTGGCAAACCCGCAGCCCGCATCACCGACAGCGTCGTCAAGGGCAAGATCGTCACCGGCTCGCTCACCGTGCTCATCGGCAGCCAGGGGGGCCTGGCCTGCTCCGTCTGCCCGGACGGCATCACCGTCGGATCCCCTGTGAACCCCCAGCTCGGCGCCAAGGTCCTGCGGGGCGCACAAGACCTGGACTTCGCCCTGCCATCGGCTGCGCTGCCTGTGGCCTGGCAGCGCCAGTACAGCAGCTACGTCAACCCCGAGCACGGCGCTGCCTGCGGCCTGCTGGGCCATGGCTGGCACCTGCTGCAGGAGCTCAGCATCCGCCTGCAGGAAGAGTCCACCTTGCTGCTGGATGCCAGCGGCCGCGTCATCACCTTCGACCAGCCTCTGGTGCCGGGCGGCCAGCTGCACAGTGCCAGCGAAGACATCTGGCTGCTGCGCGGCGGCAGCACGGAGCCGGAAGGCGGCACAGCGCCTTGGGCTGCGAACCCACGCTGGTCGCATGTGGAGCAGGCACTGGTGCGCAACCCGCAAGCCATCCTTGCGGTCAGCGGCGATGGCGACACGCTCTGGGGCTTTGGCCCTGCGCCCGGTGAACCTGTCGACGGTCCCTGGCGGCTCATGGCCCAGATCGACCGCTTCGGGCGCCGCCAGCTCTACCACTACAGCGACGGCACCACACCCGAGGCCGGCCACAGTGCCGGCAAAGAGGCTGTGCCCGCAGGCCGCCTGGTCTCGCTGAGCGACGGCACAGGCCGGCGCTACCGGCTGCTGCACCAGCGCATCCATGGCGGCAGGGATGCGCTGGGTTTGTGGGGCGCCGACGACGGCTGGCGGGTCACAGGCGTGGACCTCACACAGGACCCGTTGCACCCTGTGTCCACCCCCATCGCCCTCGTGCGCTACGGCTACAGCAGCGCAGGCGACCTCATCACCGTCCACGACCGCGCAGGCCAGCTCGTGCGCGAATTCGAATGGGACCACCACCGCATCAGCGCCCACCGCCATGCCAGCGGACCCTGGCACCGCTACCGCTACGAGAGCGCCCAGCCCGGTGCCCGCGTCATCGAGCACAGCAACCAGGAAGGGCTCAGCTACCGCTTCGACTACCTGTCCCAGCCCCCGGGCCCCGACGGCCAGCCGCGTGCCGCCACCCGCGTCAGCGACAGCCTGGATCGCATCGAGACCTACTACTTCGAAGGCGCAGCGGGCCTGTCGCGCCTCATCGCCCACCACAAGGCCGACGGCAGCCGCTGGCTGCAGGCCTACGACAGCTTCGGCCGGCTGGCCTCGCGCACCGACCCGCTGGGGCGCAGCGTGCACCTGCGGCGTGATGGCCAGGGCCGGCTCATCGGCGTGCAACTGCCCGACGGGCGCAGCACCCAGCAGGAACACGACGAAGCCACGGGCCGCCTGCTGCAAAGCACTGACACCGCAGGGGCCACCACCGGCTACCAATACGACGCCTGGGGCCGCCTCACCCAGATCACCCAGGCCGATGGCAGCACCGAGCGCTACCACTACCCCGACCCCAGGAAGCGCCGCTCACCTGCGACAGCCCCCGGCGCATCGAAGACGCCCAGGGCGGCAGCAAACAGCTGGCCTGGAGCGACGCGGGCCAACTGCTCAGCTACACCGACTGCTCGGGCCACAGCACGCACTACCACTACGACCGCTGGGGAGCGCTCATCGAAGTGGACAACGCCCTGGGCCAGCGCCAACGCCACCAGCGCGACGGCCAGGGGCGCATCGTGGCCAGCGAACTGCCCAACGGCCAGATCGAGCGCTACCACTACGACAGCGCAGGCCACCTCACGCGCATCGATCCGGCCCAGCCTGCGGGCACCTCCAGCGAAACCCAGGCCGCCGACCCCAGCATCCACCTGCGCTACGACCTCTGGGGCAGGCTGGTCCAGCGAACACATGGCGGCCTCACCCTGGCCTTCGAATACGACAGCGCCGGCCGCCTCCTGCGCCTCGTCAACGAGAACGGAGCGCAAAGCCGCTTTGCCTGGGACGCGCTGGACCGGCTCGTGCAGGAAGAAGGGTTTGACCAACGGCTGCAGCGCTACCGCTGGGACGCGGCAGGCCAGCTCATGGAAGCCTCGGATGGCAACGCCGCGCAGCAAAGCAGCAGCCACTATCGCTGGGACGAAGGCGGGCGCCTCGCCGAACGCCAGCTGCCCGCCACGCCCCATGCGCCCGCACAAACCCACCGCTATGAATGGGATGCGGCCGGGCGCCTCACGGCGGCCAGCGTATGGCAGCACACCGGCGAGAACACCGCAGAGAACACCATCCAACTGCAAAGCCGCATAGCACTGGAGCGAGACGCCCTGGGCCGCATCACCGCAGAAGTGCAGCAACTGTACCGCCCAGGCAAGGACGGGGGCGGCAACGGGGGCGCAGAGCAGATCGAATACGAACACCGCATCGCCCACAGCCTGGATGCGCTGGGCGCACGCCAGCACAGCCAGCTGCAAGGCCTGGGAGAGATCGCCTGGCTCACCTACGGCTCAGGCCATGTGCACGGACTGCAGCTCAACGGAGCCAGCCTCATCGACTTCGAACGCGACAACCTGCACCGCGAAGTCCGCCGCAGCCTGCACCCACCCACCTCTGCAGCAGACGCAGACAACCCCCTGCAGGTGCAACGCCAATGGGACAGCCTGGGCCGACTCACGGCCCTGGGCACCACAGGCCTGCAAAGCACGGAAGGCCGTGATCACCTGGTCCAGCCCCTCATAGGCCAGATCCTCGGCCGTCGCTACCACTACGACAGCCTGGGTCAGCTCGTCGCCATCGAACAGGCCGGCGCCCCGGGCCAGGCCGCGCAGCTGCTGCGCTACGGCTACGACAGCGCAGGGCGCCTGAGAGCGGCCACCGACAGCCAGGCCCCCCAGACCACCACCCGCTGGCAGATCGACCCCGCAGGCAACCGCCTGCCAGCACCCGGTGCAGCCGGTGCATCGGGCCAGACAAACACCCAGGACAACTGGGCCGCCCAGGTCCACGCCCACTGGCGGCACACCGACTTCAACCTCATGGGCCTGGGCCACCTTGCCGGCCAGCGGCAAGGCCCCGTGCAGCGCTGGGAAGACAACCGCATCGGCTTCACCGAAGACCGCGTCTGGCGCTACGACCCCTGCGGCAACCGCATCGCGCAAATGCAGGCAGACCACAGCCAGCAGCAACTGCACTACGACGGAGCCCACCAGCTCATAGCGGTGCGCAGCAGCCAGATCCAGGGCAACGCAGAGCAACTGCGCCACCACAGCCGTTACACCTATGACGCCCTGGGCCGCAGGCTCAAGCAGCAAGTGGAAAGCGCGGACTCCACAGAATCCACCCGCACCCACTACTACGGCTGGGACGGCGACCGCCTCATCCACACCGAACGCCTGCAGCATGGCGATGACACCCGCCACATAGAACACACCATCTACGAACCCGGCAGCTTCACTCCCCTGGTGCGCCTGAGCACCACGGCCAGCGGCGATCCCCAAGACCAGCCCCACCTGCTGGTGCAGGCCATCACCGCAGGCCTGCCCGACCAGGACGACCCCAACCACACGTCGGCCCTGGCCCTGATGCAAACCATGCTCAGCGCCATGCCGCGCGACATGCAGCAAGACGCCGCCCGCCACCTGCGCCACACCCTGGAGCACGGCCTGCCGCCCAGCGCCCAGGCGATCCTGGGCGAACAGGCCGAGGGCACGGCCCGCCTGCTCAGCGGCATGCAGGCCCAACTGCAGGACCAGGAAAAAGAACAGCACGCCCGCATCGCCATCCACCACTACCACTGCGACCACCTGGGCACGCCCATGGCCCTGACGGACCAGACCGGCCAGGTGGCCTGGGCCGCAAAGCTGGACCCCTGGGGCAATGTGCTGCAGGAGTACAACCCGCAGGGCCTGCACCAGGCGATCCGGCTGCCGGGGCAGCACCATGACAGGGAAACGGGGCTGTATTACAACCGGCATCGGTATTACGATCCGGTGGTGGGGAGTTATATCAATCAGGACCCTATTGGGTTGATGGGGGGTAATAATCACTATATCTACCCTGTAAATCCCACGGGATGGATAGATTCGTTAGGCTTACAGCAAGCCTGTGTTGTTAATTTTCCAGATTATCCGGTTGAGTACGCCGAAGGTAAAACAAGCACATGGCTTGGTGGACATAGTGGTGTATTGACATATGATGCTTCAGGGAAAACACAATATTTCGAATACGGTAGATACAACCCAAGTGCAAAAGGAATTATGGGCTCCAAACTACCCCAAGACGACGGAAACGTTCGGCAAACCCCAATGCCTAATCTGAAAATAGGCAAAGATGGTGCTCCAACAGATGAGTCCATGAGAAGTCTGGAAGAGCAGCTTTCGAAAAGATCAGGCAAAGGAACACCGGCAAAGTTAACCTGCAGTTCTGCCGACCCCAAAAAAGTTGCTGACTACGCAAAAGAAATTTCAGAAAATAAAGATAGAGAAAAATATAACTGGAATCCATTCAACTCAAATCACTGCCGCACTTTTGCAAGAGATGCTGCCAAAGCAGGACAATAATTTTATGAAAATAAACAAATCATCTATCTTAATAATTGCTCTAACCTTGGTTATTGTTTACTTGTCATACTCGGTTGTCGATAAATCAATAACATTATCTTACTCGGACCAAGGGTGTGGATCAGCGCGTGCAGATATTGACAATATCACTTCGCTCATTGAGCGTGAATGGACGGGGATGAATATGGAGCAGATTGCATATAAGTTAGAGAATACATCCATAAATAAAAAAGAAACTAATCCTCAAATAAAAAAAGAAAATGATCTGATATGGTATGGTGATGTTAGATTTATCTTCTCTTCTGATCGATTGGTAAAAGTTGAATATTGAAAATGAGATTATGTTTATTTTGGTAAACAAAATTTCAACGTATATTTTGAAATAATAGAGAAGTAATAATATTATTTTTTATAATAAATTATATTTACCATCAATAAAGATTATATAAATAATTACTTCTTTTTAATACATCAACTTTCGTGGAAACATGGAATAGTGGCTTTGCATTCAATACTCATGGATCAAGCGCAAGGTTAAGGAATTTTTCAAAATCTTGCGCTTACTAATTCTATTAAGTGCATCCTCGCTCATGCGATTAATGATCTGCAGCAAGACTACAAAACTGCAGAAATAGGAAAAAGAACAGCACGCCCGCATCGCCATCCGCCACTGCGACCACCTGGGCACGCCCATGGCCCTGACAGACCAGACAGGCCAAGTGGCCTGGGCCGCAAAGCTGGACTCCTGGGGCAATGTGCTGCAGGAACACAACCCGCAGGGCATCCACCAGACGATCCGGCTGCCGGGGCAGCACCATGACAGGGAAACGGGGCTGTATTACAACCGGCATCGGTATTACGATATGGTGGTGAGGAGTTATGTGAATCAGGAACCGATCGGGTTGGCCGGAGGGGGTAACAAAGTATATATGCGATAAATCCCATCATTTCCATGGATCCTTTGGGCTTGGCTCCCGTAAAAACGTGTGTAGAGAGAATTTTGAAAGCAGCGGAGAAAAATAAAAAATCAAAAAAGATATTCATACACATCCAATTATTGCTTTGGGTCGAAAATAAATAAATGTAATCTCTTTGTTCATGAGGGGCTAGAAAATGCAGATGTCGAATCTCCCTCGCGCTACAGATTCGGAATTATCCCAAGAGGACCAGCAACTGCTGGAGATTGGGAAAATCCACAAAAAGCAATTCCCGTATTTGAATTTGTTACTTCTACAAAGCCTGGTAATATTGTTGCAGTAGCATGCCTATATGGGGACGCTACTGGGCATGTGCCATTCGTGACGGGGAGTCGTACAACCATTGGCGCAGGCTCAGAAGACGGATCACATTCAACTGGTTGGGCATGGAATGGTGTATAGCCTAAAGAAAATCAAATATATAGAAGATGAAAAGATTGAAAAAGATTATGAAAGCAGCAGTTTACATAATAGCGGCAGCGCTTGTTTTTCAAATAATATCTTTGCTAATTTTCTTGATAGCACCGATGAAAATTGATTTATCGGATATAGAGGGATTTAATTTGTCTTATATTTTTAATAAGCTTGGAAATCCAGACTATGATTTGAGTGTCAAAGATATATTGGGATGGCAAAGCCATCGCTGCCTAATTCGTAAAAATGTCGTAATTAGGATAAAAGAATCGAACATTAAACTAACTGCTTTCCCTGCATCAATAAGTGTTTCAAATACATTGGGAGAAGAAACTCATTATTTCAAGTTATCAAAACACTCAAGATCTGACGGAAATAACAATTTTATTAGAACGACCACCATAACCGTATGGCCATACGGTGATTTTCTAATAAGTAAAGAGATTGTTGAAAATAAAGATCACCAGTCACAGTGAGTCTCGATATGCGTAGATTGTTCAGCCCCATGGGTTATAACAAGATGGGCCAAAACGCGCGCAGATCGCTTGGTCATGTTGGGTATGCACGACGAGCACACCATGAAAATGCTGCAGGAGATGCGCAAGTAACTGCAAAAGCAGGAGCGAGCGTAACAGGGCTCCGTAGCCATCCATCACTACCACTGCGACCATCTGGGCACGCCCATGGCCCTGACCGACCAGCGAGGGTTAGTGGCCTGGGTCGCACAGTAGGACCCCTGTGGCAATGTGCTGCAGGAATACAACCCACAGGGGACGTCTCGCAGAGGTTTCAGCTATGGAGTGGTGAATAAGGATTGCTTCATAAAGCACATCACGTAAGCCAGGAAATAGTACAACCGGGCGATAATAGTGATCTAGGAAAAATTACAGAACAAGCTTGGAAAGATTTCAAAGGCAATGAAATCGATGCGTTCAAAATTACTTGCGGATGCGATTGGACTGATTTTCTTTCTTGCATTACCCATGCCGGCTTTCGCTTTTGCAACCGATGTGGTGTTGTATTATTTTTGGGCAATATTTTTCGTATTTTTGGTTTGCATTGTTGGATCTATATATTTGCATTCAACAAGGAAAGCAATATATGCATCAATTTGGATAATAAGCATATTTTCCTCTGTTTATTGTGAGGTTCCAAGAAATATAAAAATGCTGGTGACGATTTATTTGCTCATTAGTCCGATAATTATTCTTGTGTTGATTTTTTGTAGAAGTAATAATAAGCAGCAGAGCGAGAGAGAAAAATAACACCTGACAAAGATCGTGAAAAATAATTTCCAAGATAGTATTGATGATGGCGGTGTATGGATCATAGAAAAACTCTGATGCGCTTAATGCAAGAAAAGACTGGCAAGCTCCATGAAGATTAAATTGGTAATTATTATTTTAATTTTGCTAAATGGATATTTTTTCTTCAGAAAAGATGGTTTTGATTATCATATAAATAAAGATTACGACTTTGTTTGTGTATTTCCGCCATATACGCCAAAATTAGTTGTTCTTGAAGAGCTGAGAAAATATTCAAGTGACTTAAAGGATGATGTGGCGTACAAAGAATCAATGGACGATGGTGTTTTTACTTATTTCTTTATAAAAATAGTGAAATAATTTCTTCTGGAGAAGAAATGGTGAGAAATAATTCGGTGGGTGAATATGGTTGTTTGGGTAGATGAAAATATTACCGCGATTTGACTTTTCTTGAAGTAAAGACTTATGCCAAGTACCATAGCCTTTTTTAAACTAATGCACTCACACAGTTAAGCGAGTCTTTTAATATTGCATCCATTCTGGAGTGGGTGTGCACAGATTTTTTTCTTTGCTGATGTTGGACTAGCTGTTATTGCAAACAATAAATGGCTTTTTTTGACCGAGCCGCTACTGTTATGCATGTCAAATTATCCAATAGTCGCGGTACTTTTGGCGGCGGACGTAGATTAGTTAGGCTGTAAGGGATAAAGGCTCCACAGGAATTTTTTGATTTTCATTTTTGGATCTTGCGAAATAAGCGCTTGTTTTATGAGTATTGAGTATATATGTCCATGAAGAAGATAATAAAAGTATCTTTCGGATCATTCGTTGTGGTTGCACTTTTGGGATTTATTTTTCTTATTTCTTCAGTCGAGAATGAAAAGGAGAGCTTCTTCTCTTCCTATGATCTATTGGATGAAGATGGGCAAAGATATATCTCTTGGGTTCCCGTTTTTTTACCAAAAACTGCCTTTAATATCAGAATATATGCTGATGTGGAAACTAATCATTTTTATATGTTCTTTCAGCTGGAAAAAATTCAATCTATTGATTTTCAGAAAAAGATGAATATGAAAGCATCAAAAAATGGAGTGGCGCTGCTTCAAAAGGGCGTTGAGAAAATAAAATCAGGGTGGTGCGCTTTTCAGGACATTTCGAATGGATTTGGTGAAAATCTATATCTGGTGGGAAAAATAAGCTCTAGTGAAGAAATTTATTATGTGACGAAGGCGATAACGGCTACTAATTTGAATTCGACTGAATACACTTCGGAAATGGCGAAGAAATATTGTGAGCATGGCGATTTCAAGCCTGAAATGCAATATCTGGACATCAGGTAATTGACGCGGGTGAATCTATAGGATGTGATTTTTGCCGTCAAAAGACCGCCTCAGCCTTGCATCGCTCCTACAAAAAAACGCTTGAATACGCACTCCATCCTCGCTGCCAAAGCACAGCACAGGCCTCATCGTGAATTAAATTCACAGATGGTGTTCCAGCAGACCGTCTAGTCCCGCGCAGCCCTTGAATCCATGATCCCGCCATCGACAGACTTGGGGTTCCTTGCATGCGGCAACTTTTTCCATCGCTTTCCACGGCCTCGGGCGCGGCCCTTCTGGCGCTTGTGATTTCCACGCCTGCCATGGCGGATTCGACGGTGCCGGCGGGTTCGGCTGAAGTCTCCAACTGGGCTGCCACCTGGCAGGCCAGCCCGCAGCCGGTCTGGGGGGCGGACTTCCTCTTTCCCACCAACCTGCCCGCCGTTCTGCAGGACCAGACCGTGCGCCAGGTGGCGCGCATCAGCCTGGGCGGGCCGCGCCTGCGCATCGTGCTGTCCAACGCCTATGGCGGCCAGCCTGTGACCGTGGGCAGGGCGACCGTGGCAAAGCCGTTGCCGGCGGGCGCCATTGACGCTGGCAGCCTGCAGGCCGTGACCTTTGGCGGCAGCGCGCAAGCCACCATTGCCGCAGGCGCATCCCTGGTCAGCGACCCTGTGGCCTTGCCTCTGGCCTCGCTGTCGCAGGTGGCCGTGAGCCTGTACCTGCCCAGCGCCACGCCTGTGCAGAGTTTTCACTGGGATGGGCGTCAGACCAGCTGGCTCGTGGCGGGCGACCAGTCCGCTGCTGCGGCGCTGCGGACTTCGGACCCTGGCGCAATCAGCAGCACGGCCCGCCCGCTGTTGGCGGGTATTCAGGTCGAGGCCGACCTCGCGGAGCCTGCGGCGCCCGTGGTAGCGGTGATGGGCGACTCCATCACCGACGGCGCCACAGCCAGCCTGGACCGGGACAGCCGCTGGCCGGATTTCCTGGCCGCGCGCCTTGCGCCGCACGGCGCGGCAGTGGTCAATGCCGGCATTTCGGGCGCGCGCCTGCTGTCGGATGGCATGGGCGAGCATGCGCTGGCGCGGCTGGAGCGTGATGTGTTGGCCCAGCCCGGTGTGCGCAGCCTCATCGTGCTGCTGGGCATCAACGATATTTCCTGGCCCGGCACGGCCTTTGCGCGGCAGGCGCCGCGTCCCACGCTGCAGGACATGGCAGAGGGCTATCGCCAGCTGGTTGCCAGGGCGCGCAGCCACGGCCTGCGCGTGATCGGCGCCACCTTGCCGCCTTTCGAGGGCGCCTTGCCAGACACGCCGCTGGACGACTACTACCAGGCCGAAAAGGACGATCTGCGCCGGCAGGTGAACGCCTGGATACGCCTGGGTGGTGCCTTCGATGCCGTCATCGACTTCGATGCCGTGCTGCGCGATGGCGCCCATCCTTCCCGCATGGCGGCGCGCTTCGACTCGGGCGACCGTCTGCATCCTGGCGACGAAGGCAACCGCGCCATGGCCGATGCGGTGGATCTGAACGCCATACTGCCGGGCCTGCTGCTGCGCTAGCCGCGCCTGCACGCGGTGGAGGTGGCGTTGATGGTGGCGTTGGCGGCGGCGGGGCTGTCTCCCTATAAAATGCAAATGGTTCTCATTTGTCATTCGTCCCTGGCCTGCCTGTGCCCTGGGATACAGGGAGGGGTATCGTGGCCGCCGCCGAGTTTGCGCTTCAGCAACAAGTCGAAATTCTCTACACCGATCACCACGGCTGGTTGCGCGGCCTGCTGCGCCGCAAGCTGGGCAATGCCTTTGATGCGGCTGATCTGGCGCACGACGTTTACCTGCAACTGCTGCGCACCGGCCGTGTTCCGCCGGCCGACGAGCACCGCCGCCATCTCACCCAGATTGCCAACGGCCTGGTGATCGACCTGTACCGGCGCCGCCGCGTGGAGGCGGCCTATCTTGAAGCGCTGGCCCTGCTGCCCGAGCAGATGGCGCCCTCCGAAGAAACACGTGCCCTGGCGCTGGAGGCGCTGGTGGAGATCGACGCCGCGTTGAACGGCCTGCCGCCCAAGGCGCGCAAGGCCTTGCTGCTGTGCAAGCTCGACGGCATGGCCTACCGCGACATCGCAGCCGAGCTGGGCGTGTCCGTGTCTTCGGTGGAGAAATACATCGCCGCCGGCCTGCTGGCCTGCTACCAGGCGCTGCACGGCCCGGTGTGCTGAACGGCCCGACCGCATGTCCTCATCACCGGCATCGCCCGACGCCTCCAGCGAGCTGCTGGAGCCGGCCATTGTCCAGCGCGCTGCCGAATGGATGGCCCGTCTGTGGGCCGATGACGCCAGCGACGAAGACCGCGCCGCCTGCGCCCGCTGGCGTGCCGAGCATCCGCGGCACGAGCTGGCCTGGAGCCGCCTGCAGGCCTTTGACGACAAGCTGCGCAGCGTGCCCGGCGGCATTGCGCGGCATACGCTGGCGGACACCTCCGCTGCGTCGCCGGCGCCACGCCGTGGCCGCCGCCGCGCCATGCAGTTGCTGGGCTTCATGGCCATGGCCGGTGGCATTGCCCATGTGGTGCGCGGCACCGATGCCTGGCAAATCGCCGCTGCCAGCCATGGCACGGCGCGCGGTGAAGTCCGAGAGATCACGCTGCCGGATGGCACGCAGGTGGTGCTGGCCTCGGCCTCGGCCATCGACCTGCGCTTTGACGGGGCCGAGCGCCTGATCCTGTTGCGCGCTGGCGAGATCCTCGTGACCACTGCGCCTGATCCGCAATGTGCGCCGCGCCCGCTGCGCGTGCGCTCGCGCCACGGCACGGTGCAGGCCCTGGGCACGCGCTTCACGCTGCGCCAGGAAGATGAGCAGTCCCGCGTGGCCGTGTTCGAGGGCGCGGTGGAAGTGCGTCCCGCCCGGGCGCCGGGCCAAGTGGTGCGCGTGGAGGCAGGGCAGGGCGCCGTCTTCTCCGGCGATCTGGCCCAGCCCCCAGTGGCCGCGCAGGAAAGCGCCGCCGCCTGGGCGCGCGGCGTGCTGGTGGCCGACAACATGCCGCTGGGCGAGCTGGTGGCCGAGTTGGCGCGCTACCGCACGGGCCTGCTGCGCTGCGACCCGCAGGTGGCCGACCTGCGCGTCACGGGCGTGTTCTCGTTGCGCGATACCGACCGCGCCCTACACAACCTGGCGCTGGGCCTGCCCGTGCAGGTGGTCGCGCGCACGCGCTACTGGGTCACGGTGCAGGCGGCGGGCTGAGGCGCCTTTCATCACGGCGCCTTCCCTGTTTCTTGGAGCCCGTTACCGGCTGATTTAACTTCCTGCCCCTGCGGATTGAGGGTTTGGCGTTCTCGTTCGGAAGACAGGCAAGAGCCCTTGTTTTCTGTTCCGCCATGCCTTCCAGGAAATCCCATGCACTCCACCGATGCCGATGATCCCCAGGCCGGCCCCGGCCCCATTGCGCAGACGCTGCAGCCCATCCGCGCGCAGCTTGTTCTTGCCGCGCTGCTGTCGTTTGCGGGCGCCGTGCTGGCGCTGGCGCCGCTGGCGGGCATTGCCCACATCGCGCGGCTGGCGCTGGCCGATGGCGGCATGGTGGCGGCAGATGCCTGGCGCGTCATCGCGCTGTGCCTTGTCTGCCTGTTCGCGGGCATGGCCCTGGTGTCGGCGGGCGAGCTGGTTGCCCATCTGGCCGACAACCGCCTCACCCACGGGCTGCGCCTGTCGGCCATGCAGCGGCTGGCGCGCGTGCCGCTGGGCTGGTTTTCCGAGCGGGCCTCGGGCCAGGTCAAGCAGGCCATGCAGGACGACGTGGCCACCCTGCACGAGCTGACCGCGCACTTCTACACCACCGTGGGGCGCGGCGCGGGCACGGTGGCCGCTTCTGCGGTCTACCTGGTGGCCATGGACTGGCGCATGGCCCTGGTCTCGGCCCTGCCGTTCGGCATCTTCTTTCTGGTGATGCGCCACGCCATGCAGGCCAGCGGCGCCCACATGCCGGCCTTTGGCGCGGGGCTGGCGCGCATCAACAACGCGGTGGTGGAGTTTGTGCACGGCATTCCCGTGGTCAAGGCCTTTGGTGCCAGCGGGCGCGCCCATGGCAGCTACCGCGAGTCCGTCGATGGCTTTACCGACGCCTTCCTCGGCTTTGCGCGCCCGCTGGTGTCGGCGCGCGCCAATGCCAATGCTCTGATCGCGCCCGTGGCCGTGCTGGGCGTGGTGCTGGCCTTTGGCACGCTGTTCACGGCCCTGGGCTGGATGGCGCCCGTGGACGTGCTGCCCTTTGCCCTGGTGGCGCCGGGCATCAGCGCGCCGCTGCAGCTGCTCAGCTTCAACCTGCATGCGCTCAACCACGCCACGGGCGCCGCCCAGCGCGTGCAGGCGCTGCTGCGCACGCCCGTGCTGGAGCAACCGGCCGCCGATCAATGCAGGCTGCCCCAAGGCTGCGAAGTCCGCTTCGAAGGCGTTGGCCATGCCTACGAGGCGGGGCATGACGTTCTCAAGGGCATGGATTTCACGCTCAGGCCCGGCACGGTGACCGCCGTGGTCGGTGCCTCGGGCGCGGGCAAGTCCACGCTCGCCCGGCTGTTGCTGCGTTTCTTCGACCCGAACGAAGGGCGCATCACGCTGGGCGGGGTGGACCTGCGGCAGATCGAGACCCGGCAGCTGTACCGCCACCTGGCCTTTGTGCTGCAGGACGTGCGCCTGGTGCACGCCAGCGTGCGCGAGAACATCGCGCTGGGCCGGCCCTCGGCCAGCGCGCAGGAGGTGGAAGAGGCGGCGCGCGCCGCCCACATCCATGAGCGCATCCTGGCGCTGCCGCGCGGCTATGACTCCGTGATCGGCGAAGACGCCCAGTTGTCCGGCGGCGAACAGCAGCGCCTGAGCATTGCGCGCGCCGTGCTGCTGGATGCGCCCGTGCTGGTGCTGGACGAACCCACGGCCGCCGCCGATGCCGAGAGCGAGGCCGCCATCCAGCAGGCCCTGTCGCGCCTGGCCGCCGGACGCACCCTGCTGGTCATCGCCCACCGGCTGGACACCGTCATGCATGCGGACCAGATCCTGGTGGTGGAGGGCGGAGCCATCCGCGAGCGCGGCCGCCATGCCGAGCTGCTGGCGCTGGGCGGACGCTACGCGCGGCTGTGGGCGCTGGGCGGGTATGCCCCACCGCCCACGCAAGCCCAGCCTTCCACCCCCGCCCTGGCCCCGGAGCTGCCGCCATGCTGAAGACCCTGATGCAACTGCTGGGCGACGATGCCCGGCTTTTCCGCCGCTATGCCTGGATGGCCGTGCTGCACGGCCTGCTCAGCGGCCTGGTCGTCACCGCTCTTGTGCCCGTGCTGTCGCGCCTGCTGGCAGGCGATACGCGCGGCGCCGCGGCCTGGCTGGCCGTGCTGCTGGCGGGCGTGGTGTTGTGCTGGGCCTGGCAGCGCCAGGTGGAAAAAGCCGGCCTGGGCCTGGGCGCCGCCGTGCTGCGCGTGGCACGCCACCGCCTGGGTGACCATGTGGCCCGCCTGCCCGTGGGATGGTTCACCCCCGAGAACACGGCCCGGCTCAACCACGTCGTTTCGCAGGGAATGATGGAAGTGGCCCAGCTGCCGGCCCATGTGTTCACGCCCATGTTCAGCGGCGCCGTGGCGCCCGTTGCCGTAGTAGCCGCACTGTGTGCCATGGACTGGCGCATGGGCCTGATTGCACTGCTGGCGCTGCCGCTGCTGGCAGGCGTGCTGCTGGTCACCGCGCACCTGGGCCGCCGTGCCGACGAGCGCCTGCAGCGCAGCATGGCTGGCGCCAGCCAGCGCATGGTGGAGTTTGCCCAGGCGCAGTCGGTGCTGCGCGCCTTCAATGGCGAAGGCGGCGGCACGCGCTGGCTGGAGCAGGCCCTGGGCCGGCAGCGCGCATCGGGCGCGCAGTCCATCCGCCTGGTGGCGCTGTCGGGCGTGCTCAATGGCTGGGCCGTGCAGGCCGTGTTTGCGGCCTTGCTGGTGGCCGGCGCGCTGTGGCTGGACGAGCGCCTGGGCGGCGTTGCAGCACAGGGCATGGGCATGGGAATGGAAGCCGCCATCCCCGTGATCGTGGCCCTGCTGCTGGCCTGCCGCCATGTCGATCCGCTGCTGGAGGTGGCCGGCTACGCCGACTCGCTGCGCGCCGCACGCGTGCAGCTCGATGCCGTGAGCGACATCCTCGCGGTCCAGCCGCTGCCCGAGCCTGCCGTGCCCCAGGCGCCGCGCGATGCCTCCGTGGAGCTGCGCGATGTGGTGTTCCGCTACGCGCCGGGCCAGCCCGAGGTGCTGCGCGGCCTGAGCCTGCGCGTGGAGCCTGGGTCGATGACGGCGCTGGTGGGCGCCTCCGGCTCGGGCAAATCGTCCGTGCTGCGGCTGATCGCGCGCTTTTTCGATGTACAGCAGGGCAGCGTTCTGGTGGGCGGCATCGACGTGCGTCAGATCGCGGGCGAGCGGCTGGCCGGGCAGATCAGCCAGATCTTCCAGGACAGCTACCTTTTCCAGGGCTCCATTGCCGACAACATCCGCATGGGCCGCCCGCAGGCCAGTGATGCCGAGGTGATGGAGGCCGCGCGCCAGGCCGGCGTGGCCGAGATCATCGAGCGTCTGCCGCAAGGTCTGGACACGCCCGTGGGCGAGGGCGGGGCGCGCCTGTCGGGCGGCGAGCGCCAGCGCATCGCCATTGCCCGCGCGCTCATCAAGGACGCGCCCATCCTCCTGGTCGATGAGGCCACGGCCGCGCTGGATGCCGAAAACCAGGCCGCCATCGCCCAGGCGCTGGCGCGGCTGCGCGGCCGGCGCACGCTGATCGTGATTGCCCACCAGCTGTCCACCGTCGCCATGGCCGACCAGATCATCGTGCTGGACCAGGGCCGCGTCAGCGAGCAGGGTACGCCGCAGCAGCTGGCGCAGGCGCAGGGCCTGTATGCGCGCTTTCTGGCGCGACGGCGCGCCACCAAGGGCTGGCGCATTGCGGGAACGCGCACGGGAACGGCCACAGGCACGGGCGAGGACCTCCGTTGAGCGAGCCTGCGAAGCCAAAGACAGGGACGCAGGCCCCGCGCCTGGCGCCGTGGCTGCTGCCGTTTGCCGCGCTGTGCTGCGCGTCCGTGCTCATCGGCGCGCGGCAGGTGGACTGGGGGCAGCTGCTGTCGCTGTCGGGCGATGCCTGGCTCACCCTCACGGCCAGCCGGCTGCCGCGCCTGGCAGCGCTGGTACTCACGGGCGTCGGTCTGTCGGTGTGCGGCGTGGTGCTGCAGCAGATCGTGCAGAACCGCTTTGTGGAGCCTGCCACCTGCGGCGGGCTGGATGCGGCCAAGCTGGGCATTCTGGTGTCGCTGACGGTGGCGCCCGCCTCGGCCTTCACCTCGGGCGCGTGGGGCGTGGCCTGGCGCATGGTGTTCGCGCTGGTGTTCTGCCTGGGCGCCAGCCTGCTGTACGTGGCCATCATCCGCCGCATGCGCCTGCGCAACCTGGTGCTGGTGCCCGTGGTGGGCCTGATGTACGGCAGCGTGCTCAGCGCCATCGCCGAGTTCCATGCCTTTCGCCACAACCTGCTGCAAAGCATGCAGGGCTGGCTGCTGGGCGACTTCTCGCGCATCGTGCAGGGGCACTACGAAATCATCTACCTCATCGTGCCCATCGTGGCGCTCACCTATGCGTTTGCGCACCGCTTCACCGTGCTGGGCATGGGCGAGGGCATGGCCACCAGCCTGGGCCTGAGCTATCCGGCCCTGGCCACGCTGGGCCTGGTGCTGGTGGCCGTCACCGTCTCGGCCACGGTCATCACCGTGGGCGCCATTCCCTTCGTGGGCCTGGTCATTCCCAACCTGGTGGCCATGCGCTGCGGCGAGAACCTGGGCCGCACCCTGCCCATCGTCGCGCTCAGCGGCGCCTCGCTGCTGCTGGCCTGCGACATCGTGGGCCGGCTGATCATGCACCCCTTCGAGGTGCCGATCGGCCTGACGGCGGGTAGCGTGGGCGGCGTGCTGTTCCTCGTGCTCATCCTGCGCAGGAGGCCGTGATGCGCAAGGCCTTGCCTCAGACAACCGCATGGATTGCGGCTGCCGTGGTTGCCGTGGTTGCCGTCGCGCTGGCGGCCTGCTTCGTGCTGCTGGGCTCGGGGCTGGACTTCGGCTATGTCATTCCACGGCGGCTGACGCGGCTGTCGGCCATCGTCATCGGCGGCATCTGCATTGCGCTGTCGTCCATCGTCTTCCAGACACTTGCGGGCAACCGCATCCTCACCCCCGCCATCATGGGCTACGAGGCGGTCTACCTGCTGCTGCAGGCGCTGCTGGTGCTGGCCATGGGCGTGCAAAGCCTGGTGGTGCTGGGCCCCGGCGGCAACTTCTGGCTGTCGGTGGCCTGCATGCTGGGCTACTCCTGGGCCCTGCACCGCTGGCTGCTGGGCGGGGGCCGCGACAACGTGTACTTCCTGCTGCTGCTGGGCCTGGTGCTGGGCATGGTGATAGGCACCTTCACGCAGTTCGTGCAGCTGCGCATCAGCCCGGGCGAATTCTCTGTGCTGCAGGGCTACAGCTACACCTCGTTCAACCGCGCGCGGCCTGCGCAGCTGCTGTGGTCGGCGCTGATCGTGGCCGTGGCCTGCGTGATCGTGCGGCGCAGCCTGCCCGTGCTGGATGTGCTGGCCCTGGGCCGCGAGCAGGCCATCTCGCTGGGCGTGCACTACCAGCGCCAGCTGCGCCTGCAGCTGGCGCTGATTGCCGCGCTGGTGGCGGTGTCCACCAGCCTGCTGGGGCCCACGGCCTTCATGGGCATCTTCGTGGCCCACATCAGCTACGCGCTGGCGGGCACGGCGCGCCACCGCATCACGCTGCCGCTGGGCTGCGCCGTGGCCGTGTCCATCTTCCTCGCGGCGCAGCTGGCGGTGGAGCATGTCTTCAACTACCGCACCTCGGTGGGCATCCTCGTCAACCTGGTGTGCGGCAGCTACTTCCTCGCGCTCATGGTGCGCGGGCGCGGCCGGGCCTGAGCCGGCCCCCGGCCTCCCAAAAACACCCAACGCAATGCATCCCATTTTTCAGGAGAGAAAGCCCGTGACCCGTCTGTTCCGCGTTCCCCATCACGCTCCCATGTTGGCCCTGGCTGCTGCCCTGGCCCTGTCGGCCTGCGACCGGCCCGCCAACCCGTCGACCCAGGCCGCAGCGCCGCAGGCGGCGGGCGCCGGCGAGTTCAAGCCCGTCACGGTGCAGCACCAGCTGGGCACGACGGTGGTGGAGCGCCCGCCGCAGCGCGTGGCCGCGCTGGACATGAACGAGGCCGACTTCCTCGACCAGCTCGGCGTGCCCATTGCCGGCATGCCCAAGGACTTCGTGCCCCACTTCCTGGCCCGGTACAAGGACGATGCCAACGTGCAGGACCTGGGCTCCATCGTCCAGCCCAACCTGGAGCGCGTGCATGCGCTCAAGCCCGACCTGGTACTGATCTCGCCTATCCAGGCCAGCGCCTACCAGGAGCTTTCGGGCTTTGCGCCCACCGTGCATTTCGACGTGGACTTCAGGAACAGCGGCACCCGGCACCTGGACACCGTGCGCGATCACCTGCTGACCCTGGGCCGCATCTTCGGCAAGCAGGACCTGGCGCGCGCCAAGGCGGCCGAGATGGACGACAAGGTGGCCCAGGCCCGGCGCGCCACCGAAGGGCGCAAGGAGACGGCCCTCATCGTCATGCACAACAACGGCGCCTTCACCTCGTTCGGGCCGCAGTCGCGCTACGGCTTTGTCTTCAACGCGCTGGGCGTCAGGCCCGCCAGCACGGCGGCCGAGGCCGACCTGCACGGCCAGCCCATCTCCAGCGAATTCATCCAGCAGGCCAACCCGGACATCCTCTACGTGATCGACCGCACGGCCATCATGCAGCGCCGCCCCGGCATGGACGCCGCAGGCATGGACAACCCGCTGCTGCGCCAGACCAGCGCCTGGAAGAACAACCGCGTGGTCTTCGTCGATTCAGAGGCCTGGTACGTCACGGCGGCCAGCGTGACCTCGGTGAAGCTCATGGTCGATGACGTGCTCAAGGGCTACGGCGATGCGCCGGCAGCGGGCGCGGGCCCGGTGGCAACTGCGGTTGCAAATTGATCGCATTCTCGATTGAGGGTTTGGCTTTCTCATTCGGAAGACAAGGTGAAACACCCAACGCCTACCCGAACCGAAAGGAGTCCCGCATGGCACTACGCCATCCATCCCGCCCCGCACAGAACGGCGCATCGCGCGCCCTGCCGCACCCGGCCTTTGTCTCCAGGCACACGGCCATCGCCGTGCAAATGCTCTGCATGGCGGGCCTGGCACTGGGCGGCCTGGCCGTGGCCATGTCGTCCGCGCTGGCGCAGGCGGCTGCCCAGGGGGCCGCATCTGGAGCAGCCTCCGGGGCGGCACCCGGCGAGGTCCGCCGCGCCTTCAACATCCCCGCCGGTCCGCTGGGCCAGGCGCTCAACGCCTTTGCCGCAGCGGCCGGCGTGGAACTGACGGTGGATTCCAGCCTGCTGCAAGGCCGCAGCAGCTCAGGCCTGTCGGGCAGCTACAGCGTGGCCGAAGGCTTTGCCGAGCTGCTGCGCGGCCAGGGTCTGCGCGCGCTGCGCGAAGCCAACGGCAGCTACACCCTGGGCCGCGACCGCAACGCCGCAGCGCCCGTGGAGGGCGGCGTGCTCCTGCCCGCCGTCACCGTGCGCGCACAGGCTCAGCAGGCGCCCGAAGCCTATGCCGGCGGCCAGGTCTCCACGGGCGGCCGCATGGGTCTGCTGGGCGACAAGGACTTCATGGAGACGCCCTTCAACACCATCAGCTACACCGAGAAATTCATGGCCGACCGCCAGGCCCGCGACATCACCGACGTGATCTCCGCCGCCGACCCCACCGTGTTCAGCACGGGCATGACCGGCATCATCAGCGAGAACTATTCCATTCGCGGCTTCAGCTCCAGCATTGGCGATGTGACCTTTGGCGGGTTGTTCGGCGTGGCGCCGTTCTACCGCGCATCGCCAGAAATGTTCGAGCGCGTGGACGTGCTCAAGGGCCCATCGGCCCTGCTCAACGGCATGCCGCCCGGCGGCTCGGTGGGCGGCACGGTCAACCTCGTGCCCAAGCGCGCGGGCGACGAGCCGCTGACGCGGCTGACCACCTCCTTCATGTCCGATGCGCAACTGGGCGCCCACATCGACCTGGGCCGGCGGTTCGGCGAGCGCAAGCAGTTCGGCATCCGCTTCAACGGCGTGCTGCGCGACGGCGACGGCGCCGTGAACCAACAGGAAAAGGAAACCCGGCTGGCCTCGCTGGGCCTGGACTGGCGCGGCGAGCGCGCGCGCCTGTCGGCCGACCTGTACAGCAGCGATGACCGCACCGACGGCCTGAACCGCGGCATCAACCTGGCCGCAGGCCTGCCCGTGCCCAGGCCGCCCAAGGCCGACACCCTGCTCAACCCCAGCTGGGCCTTCTACGACACCAAGGACAAGGGCGCCATGGTGCGCGGCGAGCTTGACCTGGGCGACAGCGTCACGGCCTATGCCGCCGTGGGCACCAGCAAGACCCGGTACCGCTCCACGGGCGCCTACCTGATCCAGGTCTTCAACACGGCCGGCGACTACCGCACCAACCTGGCCGACCTGGGATTCGAGATGGACAAGAAGTCGGCCGAGGCCGGCCTCAAGGGCAAGTTCCAGACGGCCGGCGTGGGCCACCAGTGGGCGCTCAACGCCACCTACTACACGCATACCGACAAGCAGTTCGGCCGCCGCAACGTGCTGGCCCAGGACTGGATCACCAACATCTACAACCCCATCTGGGGCCCGGCCACCAGCTTCAATGCGCCACCGATCTCGCGCACCGAACTGCGGCTGACCAGCATCGGCGTGGCCGACACCCTGTCTTTTGCGCAGGACCGCGTGCAGCTCACCCTGGGCCTGCGCCGCCAGCAGGTGCTCAGCGACACCTTCAACGTGGCCACGGGCGCGCGCACCTCGCGCTATGACGAAGGCGCCACCACGCCCGCCGCCGCGCTGCTGGTGAAGGCCAGCGAGCGTGTCTCGGTGTACGCCAACTACATCGAAGGCCTGAGCCAGGGCGCCACCGCACCCATGACGGCGGCCAACGCGGGCGAAGTGTTCGCTCCCTACAAATCCAGGCAAAAGGAGCTGGGCCTGAAACTGGACCTGGGCGACTTCGCCCACACCTTCAGCCTCTACGAGATCCAGCGCCCCAACGGCTACACCGATCCTGTCTCCAACGTCTTCTCCTTTGGCGGCGAGCAACGCAACCGGGGCGTGGAATGGGGCTTCTTCGGCAACGTGGCCACGGGCGTGCGCCTGATGGGCGGCATTGCCTACGTACAGCCCAAGCTCACCCGCACGGCAGGCGGCGTGAACCAGGGCAAGCTGGCGGCGGGCGTGCCCAGGCTGCAGGGCAAGCTGGGCGTGGAGTGGGACGTGCCTGCCCTGCAGGGCCTGACGCTGACGGCCAATGCCACCACGGCATCCAGGCAGTACATCAATGCCGACAACTCGCTGTCCGTGCCGGGCCGCACCGTGTTCGACGTTGGCGCGCGCTATGTGACCACGGCGGCCGGCCACCCGCTCACGCTGCGCGGCAGCATCACCAACGTGGCCAACAAGGCCTACTGGGCCACGCCGCTGTGGACCAGCCTGGGTCTGGGCGCGCCGCGCACTTTCATGCTGTCGGCCACGGTTGATTTCTGAGCCATGACACGGCGCCTTGCCGTAGATCAAGCCGAACCCGAGCCGGGCCGAGCCTGCGCTGCCGCTCTGCGGGCTATAAACTAGCCCGATGGGGCGGCGAGCATGCCGGCCCGCCAACCGCCCACCCTCCATTACCAGGATGACAGACGCCTATGGACAGCCGCAATGACAGCATGGACCTGAGCGACGACAGCGTGTTCGAGAGCGCTGCGGAGCTGTTCCGTGCCATGGCGGCGCCCGTGCGCCTGAAGATCATCAGCGTGTTGTGCCATGGCGAGAAGAACGTGACCGAACTGCTCGCCGACATCACCACCACGCAGCCCAACATGTCCCAGCACCTGAACACGCTGTACCAGGCCGGCGTGCTGGGCCGGCGTCGCGAAGGCGTCAGCATCTACTACTTCATCGCCAACGCGCAGGCGGCGCAGATGTGCCGCGCCATCTGCGCCCAGGTCGCCATCGCGCAGGGCTGAGCGCGGCAGACCCGCAGGCTGCAAAAAGGGATCTCAAGGGGACCCAAGGCGACTCGGCTAGGATGCCATCCATGCCGCCCACACCCACCCTGGTCCAGCCCCTGCCGCTCGATGCCGACGGCATCCTCGCGCTGGCAGCGCGCTCCATGTTCCAGCTGTTCTCCACCATGAGCCAGGGCATGTTCCTGGCCGACAGGGCAGGGCGCATCGTCTGGGTCAACGAGGGGTACCAGCGCTTCCTGCCCGACCTGGGCGTGGCCTCGGTGGACGACTTCCTGGGCCACATGGTCGAGGACGTCATCCCCAACACCCGCATGCGCCGGGTGCTGGAAACCGGCGAGCCCGTACTCATCGACCTGCTCACCAACCGCGCCGGCACCTTCGTGGTCAGCCGCATCCCGCTCAAGGACGATGCGGGCGCGGTCATCGGTGCCATCGGCATCGTGCTCTTCGACCAGCCGGAGACCACGCTGCAGCCCCTCATCAGCAAATTCGCCGTTCTGCAGCGCGACCTGGACGAGGCCCGGCGCGAGCTGGCCGCCCAGCGCAACCGCAGCCTGCGCGTGGCCGTGCAGGGCGAGCGCCGCGCCAAGTACAGCTTTGCCAGCTTTGTCGGCAGCAGCCCGGCGGCCGTGGAGGTCAAGCGCCAGGCGCGCCGCGCGGCCCAGTCGCTCAGCCCCGTGCTGCTGCTGGGCGAAACCGGCACCGGCAAGGAACTGCTGGCCCATGCCATCCACGCGGCATCGGCCCGCACCGGCGGCCCCTTCGTCACCGTCAACATCGCCGCCGTGCCGGACGCCTTGCTGGAGGCCGAATTCTTCGGCGTTGCCCCCGGCGCCTACACCGGCGCAGACCGCAAGCCGCGCGACGGCAAGTTCAGGCTGGCCGACGGCGGCACGCTGTTCCTCGACGAAATCGGCGACATGCCCCTGAACCTGCAGGCCAAGCTGCTGCGCGCGCTGCAGGAGGGCGAGATCGAACCGCTGGGCTCCAACCAGCTCGTGCGCTTTGACGTGCGCGTGGTGGCCGCCACCTCGCGCGACCTGCCGCAGATGGTGCGCGATGGCCGCTTCAGGGAAGACCTCTTCTACCGCCTGCACGTGCTGCCCATCCGCGTGCCGCCGCTGCGCGAACGCAGGCGCGACATCCCGGCCTTGGTCGAAGTCCTCTCCGAAGAACTGGCCCTGCGCAACGACATGCCCCCGCCAGAACTGCTGCCCGACGCCCTGGCCCTGCTGGCCGGCCAGACCTGGCGCGGCAACATCCGTGAGCTGCGCAACGTGCTGGAGCAGGCCGCCATGCGCAGCGAAGACACCGCCATCAACGCAGAGCAACTGCGCGAAGTGCTGCGCTCATCCGGCGTGGAACCCGCCGCCCCCGCGCCCGGCCCCGAGACTGCACCCGCCCCGTCCCCTGCCCACAACAGCCCCGCCGACACCGACCTGCTTCGCCCCCTGGCCCAGCAGGTGGCCGAGCTGGAGCGCAAGGCCATCACCGCCACCCTGGCCGCCAACAGCGGCAACAAGCTGGCCACGGCGCGCCAGCTGGGCATCTCGCGGGCCACGCTGTATGACCGGATGGCGGTGCTGGAGCTGCAGGGCTGAGTCACCCGCCGCCTGCAGGCCGTACCGTCGCCAAGAGGCAGGGCGCTTTCTGCCGCTCCCAATCCCGGAACCAACCCCGGAACCAAGTCCGGAACCAATCCCGTGAACATGAAAAATCTCCTCACCCGCCTCAAGACCGCATTCAGCAAGCCCGCCCCCGAGCCCGCTCGCCAAGAGGAACACCAGCATACCCAGCACCAGCCGCACGAACCCCAGTCGGATGCCGCAGAAGATGAGGTACTCATCAACGCCTACTGCACCGTCTGGGACCTTCCCGCGCTTGACTTTCCGCACACGTTGGCCGGGCGCCGCGATCTTGCGGACCCTGAGCTGGCGCCCCATCTTTCCGGCTTTGTCGGCTATGTGCTGGGGCGCGGCGATGGGCAGATGACGCGCAACCGCTACCACGCCATGCGCCACATCCAGCGCGTGCAGCAGCACCTGAGCCTGGGCATTGCGCCGGCCCAGCTCGATGCCTTTGCCGGCTGGGCGGAGCGCGCCAACGCCATCGCCTTTCTGACGGACGGCAGCATCCGCGATCCGCAGGGCCGCATCCTGCTGGATGCCAGCGGCGCCGAGCCTGATGACCAGGCTGCGCTGCCCTATCCGCAGCAGGCCTGGCATCGCAAGCAGCGTAGCGAACAGCTGCTGGCGCAGCGCGGCTTCACGCCAGCGGCCAGCCTGCCGCCGCTGATCTCCGAGCCCGAACTGCGCATGCGCGCACCCGACGAGATCGCCGCCCGCGCCTTCGCCCTGCTAGCCGTCGCCGTGCGCGCCGAATCACTGAACGACGCACTGAACGAAGCACTGAACAGTGGCGAACCGCTCACCCCCGAACAGCTGTTCCAGCGCCTGCCGGCCGCCCAGGCTGCGCTCACCCCCAACGAGCGCGAATTCATGGCCACTGCCCAGCCCTCCGAAGAGGCCATCGCCAAGTTCGGTTGGCGCTACGAAGCCGCGTACTTGCTGGAATGGGCGCTGGGCCTGGTCGATGCGCTGCCTTTCCCTGACGCCATCTGCGACGTGCCGCTCACCTCGCGCACCCTGCTGCAGGCGGGCGACCTGCAAGGCGCCCTGCATGCCGCACACATGCGGCCCGACAGCGAAATCCTCGACGCCCTGGACCAGCACTACCGCCTGCACTGGATCGTGCGCCAGGCCCAGGTGCAACAGCAGTCCGCGCCAGCCGGGCTGAACGCCGACGTGCTCATGGAGCGCCACCATGCGCTGAACTGGCTGGTGCGCTTCGAGGGCAATGACTGGGATGACGTGGATACGCCGACCTGAGGCGTGCTGCGCAGGGCACCTGGCCGCGGCCACAGCTCAACCCGCGCCCAACTGCTCCAGCGTGATGCAGGCCAGCCACCTGCATCCATCCGATGGCCAGGCGGCGTCATCCGAGATGCAGCGCCCGGTGGCGTCCATCTGGATGCGGGTGACGTGGCGGTTGGCGCCGGGCCTTGAGCGGCGGGCGGGCATGGCCAGCAAGGCTTCGGGCAGCGGCTGCGCTGGTGGATAGGGTTCGAGGCGCGTGAGATTGTTTGCAGAGCGCAGGCGCAGCGGTGATCGCTCCATGCCGATCACCCAGGTCCAGAAGAGCGCCGGGTAGCGAAACCTGTGACCTGGCATTTCCAGCAGCAGCATGGCGCTGCCGCCCCGCTGCATGGCTTGGGCACAACGCAGCGGAGCGAGGGCGGGGAAATTCTCAAGCTGCGCTTTCCAGCCGGGCAGCAGCAAAGCCAGAACCTGCGCCAGCTCTTGCGGGCCGGGCTGTGGCGTCAACTGCAGCGGCAATTGCACCTGCAGCCATGCCCGTTGCCGCAGCACGGCAGCGCATCGCCGTGCACACCACCAGGCGCCCAGCGGATCGGGCAGGCACTGGGCATCGGGAACCGTGGGCAGTGTGGCCCAGCGCGTCTTGCGCGTCTGTGTACCCACCTCGTAGCGCCATTGCGTATCGAAGCGCAGGCCGGGCATGAAGGTACGAATGGGAGACCTGGGCATGTGCATTGCGGCTGCAGATCCACCACCGTCAGGCCGGTGCGGGCCTGGCTGCAAGCGTGACCGTGCCAAGCCACTGGCATGGGTGCCACGGGCCGCCCGCATCATGCAGGAGGCAGGTCCCGTCGGCTTGCACCTGGATCCGGGTGGCGTACCCGCTGGACCAGGGCAGGGTCGAGCCAAAGGGCAGGGCAAGCAAAGCCTTGGGAGGCGCCATGGCCTGCGTACCCGGTGACGGCAATGTGTCGGACGCAACGCAATCGTCGGTGCACGACAACGGCAGCTCCGGCTCGTACCCCACCACCCAGGCCCAGAAAATGCCCGGCTTGGGCCCTTCGCATTCCCGTGACTCCAGCATCAGCAAGGCACTGCCTCCCTGCTCGACCGCCTGGGCGCACAGCAAGGGCGTCCGGGCGCATTCCGCAGGTGCCTGCACGTCCCAGTCGGGCAGCAGCACATCAAGGATCTGCGCCAGTTCCTCCACGCCGGGAAGCGGGGGCAGGTGAACGGGCAGCCGCAGGAACAACCAGTGGTGCTGCTCCAGAACCACGGCGCACCGGCGAACGCACCACCAGGTGCCATAAGGGTCGGCCGGGCCAGCAAGGTCGGAGGCCATCGGCAGCTGTGTCCAGCTGGTCTTGCCGGCTTCCGCACGCCTTCTGTATTGCCAGTGACCATCAAAGAGCAGGCCGCTGATGAGGCGTTGACCGGGACTGCTTGGCTCCAGCGGAATTTCCCGCTCGTACTGCTCTGGCGTGAGATTGGAGTTCTGCATTTCTTCGGGTCAGGAAAGCCGGTCAGGAGAAGCCGCCGTTGATGGCAATGTCGTTGCTCAGTGGCTCCAGCGTGATGGCCGCCGTGCAGCGGTACCGGCTTGCGCGCGCATCCAGGCCATCCACATCACACAGCCCCTCGCCATCCACCGTCACCCTCAAGGCGTGATTCCATGCCAGGGGCGAGCCGAAGGGCCAGATCAGCAGCGCGCCAGGGCGCCCGGGCATGTCAAAGGCTGAAATGCGCTTGGCACGCTGGAACCTCTCGTGCATTTCCACGCCGATCACCCAGGCCCAGAAAACGGCTTGCACGCCATCGCTCGAATCCTCGGTCTGCAGTTGCAGCAAAGAGCAGCCACCGGCAAGCAGCGCATCGGTGCTGCGCAGCAGCGGCGCCTGTGTCGAGGGGTCATCCAGCACCTTCACGTTCCAGCCCGCAAGCATTGCGCCCAGGGCCAGCGCCACATCGCCACATTCCGGCTGCGCAGGCAGGCCAGAGGGCAGATGCGCGGAACGCCAGGGCCTGCGATTGAGCACTGCAACGCACTGGCGCACGCACCACCAGGCCCGCTGTGGATCTGCTGCAGCCATGCCGCCGGCCCGGGTTGCCGGCAGCCGTGCCCAATAGGCTCGGCCTGAAGGCGTGAGCGCCGAGTAGGTCCACAGTCCGTCAAAGCGAAGCCCTCGGGTGAAACGGTGGGTGAGGTGCGTGGTCTCATCCATGTGGGACCTTGTCTTGGTGGACTTCAACACGGTGCGTGCCCCGTCAATGGCCCTGCATTGCCGCGTTGCGCGGGCGACAACGTGATTGCAGCCAGACAGCGGCACTCGCGCCACTGCCCGTCAATGCCATCCACATCGCAATGCCCGTCGCGGTTCACCTGCACCCGCGCCGCATAGCCACAGGCCCAGGGCATGCTCCAGCCAAAGGGAATGGCGAGTAGCGCGACGGGGCGGGGCGCACGGCATGACGGCCATGGCTTCACCGGCGCGGGCAGCATTCTCTGATGCATCTCCACACCAATCACCCAGGCCCAGAACGTGCTCTGCGGGCACCGGTTCAGCGCCTCTGACTGCAGTTGCAGCACGGCCCCGCCGCCCGCCAGCAGCGCCCGGGTGCAGGACTGCAGCGGACTGTGCCCGGCCCCGGCCCCGGCGCTGAGCTGCACCTGCCAACGCGGCATCAGCGCGTGCAGGGCCAGCACCACATCTTCCGGCCCCGGCCGCAAGGGCATGCCTGGCGGCAGATTCACCGACTGCCACATCTCACGCCGCAGCACGGCAGCGCAGCGCCGCACACACCACCAGGCGCCATGCGGATCGGCTCTGCCCGCATCCGGCTGCCCCAGCGGCAGCCGCGACCAACAGGCCCGCCCCGATGGCGCGCGGGCGGCGTACTTCCAGCGCGCAGCGAAGCGCAGGCCGGGGGTGAAGTGGTGGGTGATGCGCATGGAATAAGGGAAAGCGTGCATTCATAGAAACGATCAATCGCCATTGCATCGTTGGAATCACTTCTTGTCAACACCCTTTGGTGTAATTCGTGGGCTCAAGTACACCCATGAGCGACACGTCAAATATCCGTTGTGCGAACTTGAATGCCCTTTGCCTGCGCTTGGGCTGGACCAGTCGGAAGGGCGACAACTCGGGCTCCCCTTCGGAGTTGATCAATCGACTTGGCCGGACATCGAGTTATTGGTCTGATCGCTTGAGAGGGAGAAAGCCCATAGGCGCGAAGCTGGCGCGCGAGATAGAAGAGGCGCTGAATCTGCCGAAATACTCCCTTGACGGGGATGAAGAACACAGCGACTTCGTTCAGGTCTCGCAACTCAGCGTCGGCGTGGCCGAAGACTCGGATGTTGGCAACGCTCTTGTGGCGGAGCTTGGCGCATTGCAGTTCCGGCGCGACTTTTTGCGCTCAGTTGGTGTCAGTGCGGTGAACGCGGCCCTCGTCCATGTGGCAGGAACCAGCATGGAGCCCACGATCCGGGACGGTGCGGTGCTCCTGCTGAATCGTGCGGATCAAACGCCGCGCCGTGGCAGCGTCTATGCATTCGTGTGGGGAGGGCAGATGCTTGTGCGGCGCTTTCAGCGGCTAGGCGATGTTTGGTATGCCGTGGCTGACAACGCCGATAAAAGCGAGCACCCGGATATCGTCATTGCCGGAAAGGCAGAGGGTCTGGTGCAAGGGCGAGCCATATGGGTCGGGGCCAAGCTCTGAGTCTGGCGTTGCTCGGTGGCTGACTCTTTCATCCGTCGTGGAAACTTGAATGCTTGTGCATACGCTTGGGATGAGGCAGTCGCAGAGCCAAGCAATTGGGCTCTCCCTCGGAACTGAGCCGCTGGCTTGGCCGATCGTCTAGCTTCTGATCTGATATCGACCCATTTGGTGATGCTGATCTGTGGGGGGGTGGCGGCTTTGCAGCGATTGCTGACTTTGGTCCGATGCTGCCTACAGGCCGCTGTGGAGCCCAGGAAGAGACGTTCGTTCGTCCGTGGTGGGATCAAGCAGCAGACATTCAACGTCTGACATGAGGGGGGGCCGACCGGCGTAGTCTCATGGGCCTCCCCTCAATGGAATGGTTAGGCATCAGCCGTCCGATTTTTATTCAATTCGCTCAACTCCAGATTGCAACGAGCTCGGCGATTTTGGTCGCGACTACGGCCATCGAATCTTCCGAAGTGTCTAGACCGCTTCGCGAAGCAAGCATTGGACTGACCTCGCGGAGTTCCGCGTATGTTGTATCGTGGACGATCGGCACGAGCCGGTTACCCGCCAGAAGCGTTGACAGTTCCTTGTCCGCGACGCCCTCTTTCGGCAGTCCCTTTAGCAGTGCGGGGGTCACAAGAACAAGCCCAATCTTTGAGGCGGCCAAGCCCTTGTCAATCGCGCGCATCATCGGAACGCCAAGACCCAAGTCCTTCTCGCTAAACCACACTTTTACGCCAGCCGCCTCAAGGAGGTCGTGCAGTTGTTTGGCGGCCCCTCGGCGATCATCCCACGCATGACAGAGGAAGCAATCACGCAGATCTGGCCTTGCCGCCGCTTGGGCCTCAACCGCCTCGCGAACTGGAGTAAGCGATGCCACCTGGGCTGGCGTGTACAAGACGGAGGAGCCGGTCCGCGACCAGCGCGGCCTAGAGCCGCCTCCGCTGGACCTGCTACCGCCGCCGTAGCTGGTTCCGCCGCCTGACGAGTTGGACGATCCGTATCCACTACCGTAGCCGTAGCTGCTCCGATAGCCACCATAGCGACTGCCGCATGCAGGGCAGTTGGCTGCGGCGCTTGAAGTGCGGTGACCATTTACTGGGGCTGTGCATTGAGCCATGAAGTTCTCCTTTGTAGAACCGTTCTGCGATGTTTGGATGCCTAACGCTAGTATTCGCGGGCTCCAAAGGTGGTCCGCTGGAATGCGAGGTTAGGCAGCAGCCTTCTTTTTGACCTTGACGGCCTTGCCTTCAGCCTGCATGAGCTCGGCAAACTTTGTCCAAGTAAGGCGCTTCTTGTTCACATAGTTGCCCTTAGGGAGCCATTCGATGTTCCCCTTGCTAACGAGCAAAGTACCAAGTTTTCCTTCGTCGGTTTTCACTTCAATCTTGACGTCCTTGTGTAGAACGAACTTGGTAGCAATATCGAGCGTAACTTCATGAGCCATATGGTCTCTCCGTCGGTTTTTGAATGAAAATCTGCCTCAGCTCAAAAGAGCATTGTTACTTTAGTCTAACTTTTAAGCTGAACTGCGAGGGGCGGCTGGCCGACCCGACGTGGTCCAATGCGATGTGAGAGTTGGTCATGGATTCCCGCGTAGTTTAGACAGTGCCAACCTGCAGGCCACATCTGGTGCTTGCGGTCTAAATTGGCACAAAAATGGGCTTGTAGCCCGGCTTTGTGGTCTATATGCTGAGCATAAATACAGTGCTAAATTCAACAATGAAACCCGTGACTCCTCCTATGTAATATGCCACACGGTTACTAGATCACATCCGTGAGCGATTTCGTTACAACACTATACCCTGCAGCCCGCAGAGCAACGGCATGGCCGAGAGCTTCGTCAACATCTTCAAGCACGACTATGTGGCGCGCGTGGACTTGCGTGATGCGCAGACGGTACTGGCGCAACTGCCAGCGGCCTTCGAGCACTTCAACGAGGTGCATCCGCATTCTTCGTTGAAAATGCGTTCGCCTCGGGAGTTCAGGCGGCAACAGGCGGCAGGGGCTGATCAGGTGCTTTATTGCGAAGGTGGGGTCGAGAATACGGGGGCAGCATCAGCGCAGCGTTTGCTGTCGTTCTGATGGAGGGGCGAAAGACACCCACTTTGCGGCAAACTGCCTTCTGAGGTTCGCACGATGGAACCTCAACTTCGCTGTCACTGGACACTGGAACATACCGACCTCATCCCTCGCGTATTGACCAGAAGCAGCGCTTCCAGCAATTTCATCTCGTTGGAGGCCATAAGTATACTGGTCATAAAACACAGTAGGTTTTTACTTCGCCGAGGATTTTTTGGCAGCACTTTCATCAGTTATTGGTTGGACCAAAAGCGGCGGCTGTTTGAATGGCATGCACCGGATCGCGACAGCCTATCTAGGATATTTCTAATTTATGGTGCCAACGTTACAGGTCCTAGTTTTAGTCGAATTCTGAATCTTCATCGAGGGGTGCATCAGCATATGCCTGATGGAGTTCGACTCGGCTCAATATCTGTGGATGGCGATTGGCAAACGTCAGCTTCGCAGAGCTATCGAATCCGCGTCGAACTGCGACAGACAAGGCACGGATAACATCAGACGCTTCGCCCGCATCGTCCAAGCCGATTTCCATCTCAATGACCATCCTGGAGACCACACCCGCGACAAACGACAGACCACGAGCGATGAAAGTGGAGGTTAGCGCACGCGCCCGAGGACACATGGCCTTTGTAGGCGCAGTGGCATCTGGATCGCCTTTCAGAATCCTTTCGATATCATTGAACGGCCGACCCTCTAACCAGGCAATGACACCTGGTTCGATGGCGACAAGCGTACCCCTCTTCAGTTCACCTTTTGTCGGCTCGCCAGCAGCCTTGAGTGCAGCGTCCTTCACACCGGCAAGCAGATGGTCACGAGACTGGGTATCGGCCTTGAGCCAATCAAAAATGAAAGTAACCCACTGAACAACCGATAAGGGCAAATCATCCGATGTCTTGCTAAGCCTCTGACGAAGACGCTCCAGGAGATCCAACGGCAGCCCCGTCTTCGAGGCCAACCGCAGCACAACCTCCTTGGGCTCATCTTCCACTGCCTCTTGGACCTCAGTCCAGAGCCCTAAGATCTTGGCGGTGTATTCATCCTCTCGAGCCTGCTGACGAGCCATGAACGCACCAAGCGAGCGGCCCATGATTCGGTCCATCTGCGACGTATCCCCATCGGATGCCGCGATCGTTGCGAGGCGATTGACGGTATAGCGAACCTCCTTGTCGAGGAATTCTCCATCAGCAATGCGATCCAGTATCTTTTCCAGCGGATCGGTGATGTCCACGCAGCGGTCGTCTTCAGGCAGCACCGCCCTGAGTTTTGCAAGCGCCGCTTTTTCCCCTTTCTGCTTGGCAAAGCACACCACCGGCTCCGGCACCAGCAGCACGACGCCGTTGGCCAAATGACCGGCACGCCCAGCACGCGCAGCGGCATTCAGCACCTCATGCGCTTCTAAGTCTTCCCGTCCTTCTCCTTCCTCGACAGTGCGCTTGTCCCCAGCGAGCAGCGCAAGCTGAGCGGGTAGATTCAAGCCTTGTGCCAATGTCGGCGTGGCGATGATTGCCATAGCGCCGTCAGGCCGCTTGTACAAATGCTCGGACAGCTTGCGCTCGATGCGCAGCATGGCGGCGTTGTGCGGAACTGCCTTAAAGTTGCCAGCACCAAAAACGGAATGCTTCGAGTCGCCTAGCTCCGCAGTAATGCTCAACCACAAAGCCTTTTCTGCATTCGAAAGTCTGATCTCCTGCTTGAGTGCCTTGGAAATCTTCTCTGCCGTGCTCACCGACACGTTTTTTGCGTTTACGAAAACGATAGACTTGGTACCAGTTTGGGCCGCGGCGATGGCAATCTGGGCGGCCGTTTCGTTGGCATTAGGCAACGCTGTCACCCGACCACGACCATTTCGGCCGCTCAGTTGGAATTCGTCCTCCGAGATTGTGGTCAGGGCTTGAGAATCCGGCACATCGGCCCAGTTATGGCGCAGGCCCCAGAGGGCGTAAGGCCTTGCTGTAAGTGCCGCTTCTGCGGGCTTACGGAGCGACTTGGCCTTACCTTTTTGTAAGTCCAGGTGGCTTTGGATGGCATGGGCCCTCTCCTCAGCCGCGGAGATATCGCTACGTCGATAGACCACTACCCCTCGGGCTTGTCGACTGGGCTTCCACAGCAGTTCGACGACGGCACAGTCTCGACCCGTCAAATACTTGATCCACTCGCCAAAAGCGGCTCCGTTTCGGAGCATTGCGGACAAGAACAGCAGGTCGGCATCAGGCGCAGCCTGACAAAAGGCCAAGAGGCAGAGCATCCCGTCCAGGGCTCGTCCGATTCTTTTGCTTTCCGGACTCAGCAGATGACATTCGTCAAAGACCAAGAGACCGACATCGGCGAATGACTCCGAGGAATACGACAACATGGCCAAGCAGCCTTCGGGCGTCATGACCTCAATATTCTGCAAGGTACTGTCCCCGACCAGAAGCGAATCGAATTCAGCCGACACCTTCAAATCGAACTGATCAGTGGGAAATAGCTCCTGCAGGTCATCGGTGACCTGCTCGGCAAGGGCATGGGTCGGTGCGAGAAAAACGACTTTCTTGCCGCTGGCCAGGGTGGCTGCAATCTTCAGGGTCGATACCGTCGTCTTGCCCGCTCCTGTAGGAAGCACCAACACAGCATTGCTGCCTATTCGGTGAAAGTCTTCCTTGATTGCCTCCCTGTGATTGGGCCAGATGTAGGGGTTGTCCTGCGCTCTGAACCGCAGCCACGCGCTCCAGAAGGTTGTGTCTGACCCTTTCGGCGCAGGAAGCCGGGTCAAGCAAGCAGCGCCGATTCCGTGACTTGCGGCAAGCAGGAGCGACGCCAGATGGGCAGGACCAGGGTAGGACGTACGCAGGGCCCCTTCCAACCCTCCCCATTTACCGGAATGACCAGATAGCTCGAGTACCTGTTGGAACAGTTCTCTGGCACGCCTCCTGTTGCTCTTGCCATCGCGGTCCGGCTCAGACAGCACGTAGCGCGCCAAGTATTCGATGCCGTCGGCGAGAGTGCTGACGAGCCGCCGAAAAGCACGTGCCTGCAAAGGTAGATCCTGATCAGCCACCGCAGCCCCTTGGCTCGCGCGTTGTACGATCGCGGCGACCCTGCCCCGTACTAGGTCTCGTACATGCGCAGCCAAACGCTTCGTTTCGACATCTTCTCCACGCGTGTCTATCGCGCCACCAGCCTCATACGCGTCGGCATATTGCTCGGCAATGAAAAACAAAAGTGCCGCAGCCATCGATGCACTGAGCTGGTCACGGTCAATAGGCACCACCGGCCCATCTCCTTGCGTAACCTCATTCTCACGCGCCAAGATTTGCTGGGCGGTGCCGGCGACAAAGGCTGCTGGACGCCTGTTGGTCTGATCATCGCTGACTGACGCAATGATCTCGTAGGTATCGGCAATGCGCTCTAAAGACCATTCCAAGCCATCTTGATCATCTTCGCCTGGGTGACCTCCGCGCAGTCGCCTGGCGACGAGCTCCGCATAATGCCGCGTCAACAACTGCGGCAAGGCTTGAGGATTAAGTCCAGGAACCCCAGGCGCAGACTCCAGCAGACCTGCAGTTTCAGAATCAAACATTTTTGACCTTACCGCTCTTGATTTCCGTAATCACCGCATCTGCGAGCTGCTGAAACCAATTTCTAAGATCGCCGTTCACCACAAACGTCGCGCCAACGCGTTGAGCCTTCGTTATACCTGCAAGGCTACTGTAGCCCTCGAAGAGCTTCGCCCTCTTCTCCGCTGTGGACGTGCTGGAATCAACTGTGAGTGCAGCCCGGTAGATGCGGCAACCAAGATCTGAAACCTTCGCGGCGGCCCGTGTGGCCGCTGTCTGATCCGGAAATCCGGTCTTGATGAGGTCTACCGCTGTCGTCAGTAGTTCACGGCTGCGCTTTTTCCTACCATGGTGTTGCTTGAAGGTCTTCATAACCTGGGACTTGAATAAATTGCTTGGATTGATCGTGCATTTGTCCTCGCAGATCGTCACGGCTTTTATTGTTGAGATCTTGGCGTCCAGTTCGACGATCAAGCCATCGAGACCCTGCGAGGTTGGACTTGTATGGGGATCCTTGTGAAACGTCCGTTCATTAGCACCTTGACGGGTAATGACCCAGGAAATGCACTCGAACAAGAAACCGTCACGATGTGCCCGCGCCGCCATTTCGCTTTTAGGTTTCAGCCCGGCCTGAATAGTCAGCTGCTCACATGCGTCTGCGTTCATGAGGCCATCAGAGAACGCTGGTTGATTAGGCTCCAGTTTTTCCAATATGCGTGCTGCATGCGCAGCTTGGCCGACCGCTACTATGGCAATCAGTTTGGCCAACTCCTTAAAATCGGTGACCTCCCAGGTAAATCCGGAGACATTCTGGTCGACTTTGACGGCCTTTGATTTTATCAATTTATCCTCCGTTAGATTAATAATTAATTCTCGACCGGATCACTGACTAAGGTATATTGGAAATTCTAGCGCAGCTTCAAGTCAAGTCTTAGTTTGGGTGAATGCATTACGAGTTGGCACGTTTACGACGACCGCAAGCACCGGTCAGCAAAATTCTACCCCGGCTGCATTGACTGCCCCATCCCTGGAGAGACAGCGCGCGGACTGCGCAATCGGCGGTGCAAGGCTATTCGGCCCGACGAGGTTACCGAGGAGTTGGTCACATTGAGCGTGAGGCACAAGAGCCACTTTGCAAAGAAAGCGTGCGCAGTTTTGCTGATGTCCAGGGTACTTTTGCTCTTGACTGGTCTGAAGCTATCCACGGGTAACAAGGGGGTATAAGTCTGCTGCGGTCGGAAGCATGAGTGCCCGGCGGCCTTGAGCGTCTGTTTGTATTGTTTGCCGTCGTTCTAGGCGGTTTCTGCCACCTACCGCAATCAGCCTTAAGCCGCCGCTCGGAAGTCTGCTGTGGCTGACTGTTCATGGCCGATTCTTGCAGGCCATGCCCACTATCCCCCATCCTTGGCGTCTACCTCGTCCACTCCTGCTAGACGGATGCTGAGCGATGCACCGCAATGCTCCGCTAAGGGAGCGGTGATGGAGATTGCAAATGAACAACCGCCGTACGCTACGATGCGCACCCCTGCGTCGTCTACCGCATCAGGATCGAACAGAGTCTTGATTCGCGAAAAGACGGCGGCGTAAAACTCGCCAGGCACCTCGAACAATGGCGTTCCTCTGGCGTCCGGGCCCAAATACACGCACGAGCTCGTCGCCGAAGTCGGCGAGGGCAAAAACAATTGACGATGCCCAGCAATCGCCGCTTCCTGCAAAAGCTTCCCGGTGATGCGCGCCACGTACCCGCCGGTGCGCCCTGGATATGTCGGGTCTTCCAGCAGTGGCGGCTTTGCCGTTCAGTCCTCGATTACGTGATTCACAGGGTCTCCTGAGCAAAGATGGGTGTTGGCATCGAAAGTCCGGTGCTGGCCGAAGTGCGCCTCACGTTAAAGACGTGACCCCGTCGCAAAGTGGGCAGACAGCACGTTTCGTGTAGCCCGTCAGCGTATGACCACAGCGGCTTCCTTCCTGCGGTGGTCCAGTGTCGTTGGAAACGGAGTTTTCGGCCCTCTCGAGGGTAAGCAAGAGCAGTTTGCAGGGGCTCTCGTGACCTGAGCATGCGTGAAACCTGTGTACCTCTATCAGATAAAGCTATGCATTCTTCGTTGATAGCTTATAACTATCGTTTTCATGATGCATAGCTACGGAGGGAGCGGGAGTGTCACAGACTGAGAAAATTTCGGGCCCAGTGGGCCGTTCGGCAATGAACCATCCCAAGGACGTGGTGGTTGTTCAGAAATTGCTCAATGGGCACTTTGAACGTGATCCTTGCCGCAGACAGTTGCGGGTAGATGGAAGATGGTCCCAGGAACTGGAGCGTGCTATCGAGGCGTTTCAGCTATTGACCGGTGATCAGGTGATGATCAAGGGGCGTATAGCACCAGCGACGCGTATGTTCGAGCTCCTGAAGCAGCCGCCTGCGATTTTTGGCTACGAGAGAAGAATGGCGCAACGCATGCGCGTAGAGCCTGTACAGCAAGCATCAACGATTGAGGTGCTGATCTTTGATGGACGTTTGATCAGCACAGGATCGCAGTGGGGGCACGCCGCGATTGATTTGGATGGCAAGGTCTATAGCCAGTCGCACAGCCGCTACGCCGTTCTTGAAAGATCTGGCTATTTGAGTTCCAACTTGGAGTACCGGGATGTTGTGGGGCTGACTTTGCGAGTTTCATTGGCGGAAAGGCAAAAATCAAGTCTGAACTTGACAGCCGTGTCGCCGCCCAGAAGCCATACAGTCTTACAGACAACAGCTGCTCTACCAATGTGGCTGAAGCGCTTGAGATCGCTGGGATTCTTGCCCATGACCCACGGTTCCAGATGGTTCCGTCTTCATCGCGTATGGTCTCTCCCAAAGAGCTTCTGATCGCCATCTCTCGATCCGACAGAGTTCTGAAGCGCGACAACTACAAGAAGGGCCGTTGATGAAAAACGTACTGCGAAGGGGCGCGATCATGGCGTTGCTGGCAACTTTGGGATGCAGCCAGTCACCGAGTGGGCGGTGGGAAGCGACGCAAAGCGTCGATGTTCTGCTGAAAAAAGGCGATCCACAGACGGTGGCATTTGTCCTCAACGCAGGGGACGTTTGCGCACTCGGCCAGCAGTGGAGCTTTGAAAAGGAGCTGCGTTACAAGGAAGTGATCTGCCCCCAAGGCAAGGGCTGGATCACTTCCGACACGCCGTTCAAAAAGCTGAGCGGCTGAGCTGGCAATGGGGCGAGTGCTCGCAGCGCCCCTCAGAAGCTATGCATCAACCCCGCAGTCACCCCCGTAGCCACATCCTTGTTCTGCCCGCCCTGAAACCCTCCACTCCAATGCGTACGGTCCAGTTCCGCATACAGCTTGCTGCGGCGCGAGAGCTTGTATTCCGCAAACAGCAGGGCGCGGCCGTGATGAGCCTCATTCACTCGGCCAAGCTCAACGAGCTTGAACCCTACGCCTACTTGCGCGACGTGCTGGAACTGCTGCCGACGCAGCCGGCCAGCCGCATCAATGAGCTCCTGCCCCATTGCTGGCGAGGAGAATGTCAAGAGTGAAGTCAACAACACAACTTACTCGATGAAGACATACCTGTCGATCAGCTTCAGAACCGGGCTCTCGCTCGAGGAGCTTGCCGAACGAATCGGGCTGGCCCCCGTCGAGTTCGACGCTGAGAACGAATACGAGTGGGCACTGGGCACATTAGGGGACTTCAACGACATCGACATTGCTCGAACCCATCTCGTGCCAGCAAGCGAGACGCAGACGTCGGTGTGCCGATATACCAGTGATCCGGATCGCGGCATGCCCGTTGAGCTGCTTCGCAGCATCCGCAGCTCGCTCAGAGACGCTGCAACGGAATTCGAGGTGCATGGCACCGAATCCACGGGCCAGCGGTTCAAGCTGGGCGCCGAAGAGGTGGAGCGACTCTGACGCTTGAGCGGGACTGGCGTCAGCCGGATGCCTTTACCGGACGCTTACAGTCAGCCTTGCGGTGCTGCGCTCACAAGTAGCTAGGCCCGGCTTCGGCCACTAGCGGACTTCGGTGCCGCGCAGACTCAGCTGAATGCCGCCTTCGATTTCCTGCAAGGCTATTTCCGGAATTGAAGCAACAGCACGTTGACATACGTCGAGGTCGTTTGTTGCCTCCAAGCCTCCAAGGCGCAGGGAGCGCATGATGTCCAGCCGCGCTATTTCCTCAAAGCGCACTTCGGAGTCGGGCTTGATAGTCTCCGAGCCGATGTCTGACTTCCTCGGCACGTACATGTAGAACGCTACGCCCGAGTAAAGATGCCAGTGAGCCAAAAGAGGTCCAGTGTCGGACAACTTCGCGATGACATGCTTCCAGGGGTTCATGCGTCAATTATCGGGCGGTGGAAGGTCGGGTATGGGGTGAACGTCGCCTTCGGGCGCTTCGTTCCCCTCCCAGCATACGTCAACGTTCAGAAGGCAGTCGTCGAATCTGCTGGAGGGAGCCAGGACCACCTCTTCCTCTCAGTAAGGCTAACGAACGGCTCGCCTCTGCCCGGCGGCGGCACCATTCATCTCGAAGACCATTCGTTTGAGCTCGGGCCAGAAGGCTTGGAGCTAAGCGTATTGGGAATTGCGTATCCCATCTACGAAGAGCTGTTTCCGGCTCATGTGGCGGCATATGCCAGGCAGTTTCCAAAGTCCAACTCCACGTAAGCCTGAGACACGTAGCAATTGTTGCGCTTGAATTTCCGCTTTGCTGCGGTCGCTACTTCCGTTTCGGGTCGCAAGCTGCAGGTCGAGCAACGAGGCGGATCGTCCGCCCCCAGCGACTAAACCTCATTTCCGGCAGCGACAAATCCATCTTCGCTCGCAGCCCATCGGATTCCTTGTACCGCTTCCTTCTTGGCAGTCTCCAAGTCAGCGTAGAAGGATGACTCTGACGGGCAGGAGGCCCACCCCTCGATGCCGGCGGCTTCGTTGTCGAAGTAATACTGTTCGACAAATCCAAAACTTCCCACCTCTCGACGAAAAAGCGCGATGCGACGTTGGCGGTCTTGAGAATAGAAAAAGCAGATGTCTTGATCCATTGCGCACTCAGCCAGGAAATAGGTTAATTCTGCCTCAGCGCCAACCTATCTCTTTTGGCGGTGTAGTCAACCGGTCAATGAAGCAGTTTGAAGCGCGGCTCTGTAGAAGTCACCGTCAAGGCGGAAGCCATCAAGCACGTGGGCGCGCCGGCGCACCTGTTCACTGCCTTTGGTCTTTTGGCCAGCAAGCACGCGAACCTCAAATCCTTCACGCTCGAAGTCTTTGCCGTAGAAGTCTGCCTGGAGATCGCCGAGGGCTGAGCGGCCAGCCCATTCGCTGTCCGTCCCGCGCTTGGCCAGGCCAGAGTAGCTTGTAATCAATGCTGGTGGACAAGAGGCAGGCACTACTTGGTGCCTGCGCCTGAGGGGGATTGGGTCGGCCTGCAGCAACCCTCCACAAGCACCTCAAAAGCCGGTGCTGCGGGTCGCTGCAGCGCCCCTCAGAAGCTATGCATCAACCCCGCAGTCACCCCCGTAGCCACATCCTTGTTCTGCCCGCCCTGAAACCCTCCGCTCCAATGCGTGCGGTCCAGTTCCGCATACAGCTTGCTGCGGCGCGAGAGCTTGTATTCCGCAAACAGCAGGGCGCGGGTGTAGCCGTCTGCGGCGCGGCCGCTGCGTTCGCGTTCCACGCGGTACAGGGCAGCGGTCAGGTCGAGCGTGCTGCGGGCGGACCAGGTGGCGCCCAGCGAGTGCACGCGCTGCACGGTGCGGCTGGTGGTGGCGTTGGTCTGGCCGTCGCTGCGCGCGGTGTTCAGCGCAAGGCGCAGGTTGTCCCATTTGTAGGAGGCGCCCAGGGTGGCGGCTTTCAGCTCCCATTGGTCTGCGGTCTTGAAGCGCTGGTAGGCGCCGGAGACCGTCCATGTCTGCGTGCCATAGGCCAGGCCCGCGCCGGCCGATGAGCGGGCGGAGCCGCCTTGCGCCGTCTCGCCAAAGCTGTACATGGCACGGGCGGTGAGGCCGCCGAAGCGGCCCGTGTACTTGACCGAGTTGTCCAGCCGGTACGAGCCCGTGGTGGCGCCCGCGCTGCCGTATTCCACGCCCAGGCCGTGGCTGCTCAGGGCCGCTGTGGCGATGTTGGGGTTGAAGGCGGCGAAGCGCATGCCCACGGGGTCCACGGGGCTGATGGCATCTGCCAGCAGGTTGGTCTGGCGCCCGGCCGTGACCTGGCCCCAGCTGCCGCCCAGGCCCACGATGGCTGCGCGGTCGAAGAATTTGCTGGAGTTGGCGGTGGTGCCGGTGTCCAGGTTCAGGCCGGTTTCCAGGTTGAACAGGGCGTACATGCCGCCGCCCAGGTCTTCGCGCCCGCGAAAGCCGAAGCGGCTGGTGGTGTTGACGCCGCTGGACAGCGCGGCGCCCGAGGTGTTGCTGGCCGCGTTGGCGGCGGTAAGGCCGCTGGTGTAGCGCACGCCGGTATCGGCAATGCCGTAGAGCGTGATGCTGGATTGCGCAAGGGCCGACAGCGGTGCGGCGGCAAGGGTGATCAGCACCAGGGTTTTGGTGTTCATGGGTGTGGCGAAGGTGATAGGGCTGGGCAGCGGCATGCCGCAGCACTGCCGTTGCAGCGCCGCTGAATGGAGGTCGAACCGGGGAGGGGTGAAGGCCCCCTGTGTGTCGAGGGCCCTGAGGGCCCTAAGGGCCTAGAGAGCCTTGAGGGCTCGGGGGCCTGCCGTCAGGGCTTGGCCGCCGGCTCCATGCCGGTGCTGCGCACGATGGGCGCGGCGGCGGGGGCTGCCAGGAAGCGGATCAGGTGGCGCGCCGTCTCAGGGCTCTTGGCGCCGGTAGCCACGCCTGCGGAGAAGAAGACGCGCTGCTGCACTTCATCGGGCAGGGGGCCGACGAATTCCAGCTCCTTGAACGGCAGCAGTTCGCTGACCTGCTGGAAGCCGATGTCCGCATCGCCACGCAGCACCACGGCGCCCACGCGCTCGCTGAGGATGCGGGTGGCCTTGCCCTTCATCTGCTCGGCCACGCCCAGGCGGGGGAACAGTTCGTTGGCCAGATAGGTGCCGCTGGCGCTGGCCGAGTAGGCAATGGTCTTGGCATCCAGCAGGGTCTGCTTGAGCGCGTCCACGGTGCTGATGTCGGGCTTGGGCGTGCCCTTGCGCACGCTCATGCCGATCATGGAGCGCGCCAGGTCCACGCGGCTGCCCGCTTCCACCTTGCCTTGGGCGGCCAGATTGTCCAAGGCTCCATCCGCAAGGATGACGATATCGAACTGCTCGCCCCGCGCCAGGCGGCTGGGAATGGAGTCCTGCGCATTGCCCATGGAGGCGCCGCGCGAGGTGACGACCTTGTGGCCCGTGGCCTGCTCGTACAGGGGAATCAACTGGTCATAGGCGGCAGAGAAGCCGCCCGAGGTGACCACGCGGATTTCATCTGCGGCGGCGGTGGAAGGCGTGGCAGCGCCCAGGGCCAGGCCCAGGCTGAGTGCGCCGCCCAGCAGCGCGCCCAGGGTGCGGCGGCGCAGGGTGGATGGCACGGAGGACTGCACAGAGGGCGGCAGGGGGGTGGAATGGATGGCGGTCATGGTTTGTCTCCTGGTTTTTTATGGTTGGGGGATGGCTAACGGCTGCCGAGGGAATCAATCGGCGGTGATTTTTCGCTCGCGGATGATGCGGCCCCACTTGGCGTGCTCGGCGGCGATGAACTGGCCCAGTTCCTCGCGGGTGCCCGGGGCGGCGGTCTGGCCGTGCTTGAGCAGGTTGTCGCGCACTTCGGGGGTGTTCAGCACCTTGACCAGCTCGGTGTTCCAGCGGTCCAGCAAGGGCTTGGGCGTCTTGGCGGATGCCACGAAGGCATACCAGTTGGTGGCGTTGAAGCCGGGGAAGCTCTCGGCCACGGTGGGTACGTTGGGCAGGTAGGCCGGGCGCGTGAGGCCCGTGGTGGCCAGCGGGATCAGCTTGCCGGATTCGATGTGGGGCAGGGCCGTGGGCGGGGCTGCGTAGAAGGAGGTCACGCGGTTGCCCAGCACGTCCTGCAGGGCGGGCGCGCCGCCCTTGTAGGGCACGTGCAGGGTGTCGATCTTGGCGACATCGTTGAGCAGTTCACCGGCCAGGTGCGATGCGGAGCCGGGGCCGGTGGAGGCGAAGTCCAGCTTGCCGGGTTCGCGCCTGGCCTTGGCCACGTATTCGCCCAGGGTCTTGATGCCCGTGGCGGCAGGCACGACGAGCACGTTGGGAAAGTTCACGCCCATGGTGATGGGGGCCAGGTCCTTGAGCGGGTCGTAGCCGATCTTCATGAAGTGCGGCGCAATGGCCAGCGGGCCGATGGAGCCGAAGAGCAGCACCGAGCCGTCGGACGGGCCATTGGCCACCTGCGTGTGGGCCAGGTTGCCGCCCGCGCCGGGCTTGTTTTCCACGACCACGCTCTGGCCGATGTTCTCGCCCAGCTTCTTGGCGATGATGCGCGCGGCAATGTCGGCCGAGCCGCCTGCGGCGAAGCCGACCACCATGACCACGGGTTTCTTGGGGGGAAGTCCTGGGCCTGGGCGGTGCCCACGGCCAGGGAAAGAATAGCGGCCAGGGCTCCGCCTGCGATCAGTCTGCGTTGGTGCATGTCGTCTCCGTTGTTGGTCTTGCCTGCCCGCAGGGGGCAGCGTTATCAAGGGCGCCATCCTATGCAGCGGGTGTTATTCTGTGAATTGCAACTTTTGGAAGGACTGTTGCGTGCAGCGCATCAAATTCGACATGGGGGAACTGATCGCCTTCGTGACCACGGCCGAGAAAGCCAGCTTTCGCCTGGCCGCAGAAGCGCTTTTCCTGTCGCCGCCTGCCTTGAGCCGGCGGGTGGAGCGGCTGGAGTCCGTGCTGGGCGCGCGGCTGCTGGAGCGCACCACGCGGCGGGTGGAACTGACCGAGGTGGGCCATGAATTCCTGCAGGAGGCGCGCAGGGCCCTGGCCGGCCTGGACGAGGCCGTGCAGCGCGTGGATGACCAGCTGAAGCTGCGCCGTGGCCGGGTGACGGTTGCCTGTGTGCCTTCGGTGGCCACCAATCTGCTGCCGCCCGTGCTGAAGACCTTTGCCGTGGAGCAGCCCGATGTGCAGGTGCACGTCATCGACGAAAGCGCGCAGCAGGTGGTGGAGGCCGTGCTGCGCGGGGATGCGGATTTCGGCCTGAGCTTCACGGGCAGCCAGGAGCCGTCGCTGCGCTTTGAGGCGCTCACGCGTGAGCGCTATGTGCTGGCCATGCCGCGCAGCCACGCCTGGGCCGGGCGCAGCCAGGTGGAATGGGCCGAGCTGGCGGGCAAGCGCCTGGTCTCCGTCTCCCACAAGAGCGGCAACCGCCTGCTGCTGGACCAGGTGATGGCCGGCCTGCCCGAGCAGCCCGTGGCCTGGCACGAGTGCAACCACGTCACAGGCGCCCTGGCCCTGGTGGAAGCCGGCCTGGGCCTGGCCGCCGTGCCCCAGCTGGCCCTGCGCCAGGACCACGCCCAGGTCTGCGGCGTACCCCTGACCGCGCCCGATGTGTGGCGCACGCTGGGCCTGCTGCAAAGGCGTGACCGGGTGCTGGGGCCTGTGGCGCAGGCGTTGCGGGAGTGTCTGGTGCAGGCACACATCCTTCAAGGCTGAGCTGCAGCACGCTTTGCATATGCGGCATATGCGGCATATCGGGCCTGCAATGCCGGCTCGTTCCTGGCTTCATTTGGCTGAATCAAGGGCGGCAAGCGCCTGTATGCCGGGATTTGCTGCGCCTATGGTGCTGGCCGTGGCAATTTTTTGCACTTTGGCGCATGAGATTTGACTGTGGGCGCAACGGCATCGCGTACGGCCCCTGCAAACGCCCACATAACCTGAAAAATCCACAGGCGAGGCGTACGCCGGTCTACCGCGCACAGTTGCCACTCCCATGGCAATTGCGCAAGCCCGGTGCGCCGCGTTTTCGCACGCAGGCCAGGGACCTTCTTTTCAGCAATAGCCCGTCATTGGAAATAGCCACCGAAGGCAAGCCAGGCAGCGCTTTTTTTCGAGATTGCACCAATGACAACACTGCCATGAGCGAATTCACAGACAGCTCCCGTCCCTATATCGACTACACCAAGGCCTTCAACCGGCAAATGGCCAATGCCATGAACAGCCGACAGGCAGATGTACTGGTGCTCACGCCCCAGGAGTACGTAGGCATCCTGCAGGACAAGGCCCGCCGCGACCCGCGGCTGGCCGAGCGGTTGCATGGCATCCTGGCCCAGAGTGCACTGGGGCGGTACTGGCGCCAGACAGTCAGCCCCGGTGCCGAAAAGCCCGTAACCCTTCCTGCGGCATTGGCTGCAACCGACAGCTATCTGATCGCCAAGACACTGATCGCACTGGGTATTGCCGGGGCAGGTACCTACATCAAGACAACGGCCAAGGGCTCCTACATCATCATCAAAGGTCGAGCAGGCTTTCGGCATCAGTTGCTGCAGGGCACACGCTTTTTGGCCACGCACCCACGCATGATCCAGATGGGCCTGGGAATGCGTGGCCTGCAGAACGTGGCCAAGGGCGGCTTCATCCTGAGCATCGTTGTTTCCACTGCCGTCGAGACGCTGGACTTCATCTTCAATGACGAGAAGACCATGCATGATCTGGTGGGCGGGATTGGGGTGGAAGTGGTGAAGGCAGGGCTGGCGACCTCGATAGGACTTATAGCTGGATTCATGGTGCCGATAGTAACGGCTGTCGCAGTTGCTCCTTTGTTTACCATGGCTGTGGTTGTGTTTGTTTCTGGAATTGCCTTGAATATGATGGACAGGAAATTCAAAATAAAGGAAAGAGTTGTTGATTCCCTGAGAAGTATTCCTGGGGGAACTGATGTCGGGCTGTATTTGTTGAAATCCGATGAGTGCAAGCCGCTCGGAGCGCCTGACTTAAATTTGAACATGGTTTCTTATAGAATCAAATGAATGATAAAAATGCATGATTTAAAAAGAATTCGTGGGATGATCATTTGGGTAATACCGTTTTGCATCGGTCTCTTGTTGATGGGGTTGTGGGTTTTGGATGTTGGTTTGATTTCTGCAATAGAGGAAATTTCGGAGAGATCGGCGATGGTAAGAATAACTCCCGGAGCACCTCTGTCAATTTACATCATCATCATTTCAATCATTGTGGCTATTGGTTCAGTGCTTAAAGCCATTCCATGCGGTGCTTCGGTGGCGAAAATTATTGACCGCACTTTTTGCATGAGCAATATATTTGGAGCCTCCTTGATTGCTGTTTGTATTTTTGTGCTTACTCCGCTGCAATACTACGCTATGCCAAAAATGGGTTATGTGCGTTGCAATATTTTGGAAGATCACCCCAATATGTATTTCACTGATTGGGTCAAAAAACCAGAATGGTGCGTGCGTGGAAAAAACAGGGAGTGGGTCAGGGAGCAGGCTCGGTTGGCAGATAAGAGGGGGCTCTGAGCAAGCATCCTGTAATGGCGCGAGATCCGCATTGCCCACGTCTACCGCAAGGCGGGTGTGCTGGAGGCCTATGGCAAGCAGACCCAGGCCGGGTTGCTGATGGGGCTGGAGTACGCCACGGGCGGCAGCATGGCAGTGAGTGGTCGGAAGCTGGTGGTGATCGAGAAGGACGACCAGAGCAAGCCCGACCTGGGCAAGAGCCTGCTGGCCACGGCGTATTCCGATGACAAGGCCGATGGGTAAGAGGGGCGGGATCAAGCCTGATCATGAGTGAGGCTCATGCATCTGTGAATTAAAACCATTTTACTTCATCGATTCGCATCCATACCATTCGCTCCCATTGTTCGTTTGCATTTTGGGAGGCAGTCATGGTCATCACCACACCCTCGGATCGCATGGATGCCGGAGCCGGCTTCCGCGCTGAACTTGGCCATCTCGCGTGAAAGCAGCCATGTCACGTCCGCTCCGTCTGGTCGCCGTTTCCGGTGGACTGCAACGCCCCTCCAAATCTGCCGCCCTGGCAGAGCATCTGTCCGATCTGATCGCCGACGAAGTTCCGTGCGAACAACGCCTGGTGGAACTGGGCCAGCTCGCGCCGCAGCTTGCCGGCGCGGTGTGGCGCTCGCAGTTGCCCGAGATGGTGGAGCGTGAGCTTGCGGCGGTGGAGCAGGCGGATGTGCTGGTGGTGGCCACCCCGGTCTTTCGTGGCGCCTACACCGGGCTGTTCAAGCACTTCTTCGACTTCGTCCACCAGGACGCCTTGATCGACAAGCCCGTGCTGCTGGCGGCCACCGGTGGCAGCGAGCGCCATGCCCTGGTGATCGACCACCAGCTGCGGCCGCTGTTCAGCTTCTTCCAGGCGCGCACGCTGCCCCTGGGCGTCTACGCGACCGACAAGGATTTCGTGGACTACCGCCTGCACGACGAGGCCCTGATACAGCGGGCCGCACTGGCGGTGCAACGGGCATTGCCGCTGGTCGAGCTGATGCACCGCGCCAGGCCCTGCCTGGCCGAGGAAATGGCTGCGGCCTGAGTCAACCCACTTTTTTATTTCTAAATCAGGTCATTGGATCACCATGAACGCAGAACTGCACTTCAGCCTCAAGAGCATCCGTTTCGATGAGAACTATCACCCATCGGACAGCACGCGCATTACCACCAACTTTGCCAATCTGGCCCGGGGAGCGAGCCGCCAACAGAACCTGCGCCATACGCTGAGGATGATTGACAACCGCTTCAATGACCTGGCGCATTGGGACAATCCGACGGGAGACCGCTATTCAGTCGAGCTGGACATCATCTCCGTGGACATGGGCATGGGTGCCGAGATGGGAAGTGGCGTATTTCCGTTGATCGAGATATTGAAGACCAGCATTCTGGACAGGAAATCGAACAAGCGCATAGCCGGCATTGCAGGGAATAATTTCTCTTCCTACGTGCGCGACTATGACTTCAGTGTTCTGCTGCCGGAGTACAACATCAACCGCCAGGAGTTCAGCACGCCGGACGATTTTGGCGACCTGCATGGCAAGCTGTTCAAGCAATTCGCCCGTTCGAGCACGTACAGGGAGCACTTCAACAAGCCCCCGGTCATCTGCATCAGCGCCTCTACCAGCAAGACCTATCAGCGCACCGGAAACCAGCATCCCGTACTGGGTGCCGAGTATCAGCAAAATGAGCTTTCATCGACGGACCGGTATTTCGGGAAGATGGGAATGCAGGTTCGATTCTTCATGCCGCCCAATAGCGTGGCACCCCTGGCTTTCTATTTTCAGGGCGACCTGCTGGCCGACTACACGAATCTCGAGTTGATCGGCACCATCAGCACCATGGAGACCTTCCAGAAGATTTATCGCCCCGAGATCTACAACGCCAATTGCGCGGCAGGAAAAATCTATCAGCCGAGCCTGAAGAACCATGATTACTCGTTGACGCAGATTGTCTATGACCGTGAAGAGCGCAGCCAGCTGGCCGTCAAGCAGGGCAGGTTTGCGCAGGAGCATTTCATCAAGCCGTACAGGAATGTTCTTGAGCAATGGGCAGCCGATTGCGCGCTCTGACCGGCCAGACAGACAGACAGACCATTTTTCATTCATTGCACAGCGGCTTGGGACAACGGTCCTGAAGTACGCTGGCACCACCCCTCTTTGCCTTGAAGGAATTCTCCGATGTTTGAAACCTCTATCGCCGGTAGCCTGCCCAAGCCAGCCTGGCTGGCCGAAACCAACAAGCTCTGGCCCCAGTGGCGGGCCGAGGGCGATGCGCTTCGCCAGGCCAAGGCCGATGCAACCCTGCTGTGGATCAAGGCCCAGGAAGATGCAGGCCTGGACATCGTGTGCGACGGCGAGCAGTCGCGCCAGCATTTCGTGCATGGCTTTCTGGAGCAGGTGGAGGGCATCGACTTCGACAACAAGGTGAAGATGGGCATCCGCGACAACCGCTACGACGCGATGGTGCCGCAGGTGGTTGCCGCCCTGCGCCTGAAGGGCCGCGTGCATGCCTTCGAGGCGCAACTGGCGCGTGCGCACACCAGGAAGAAGCTGAAGTTCACGCTGCCCGGCCCGATGACCATCGTCGATACCGTGGCGGACCGCTTCTATGGCGACAAGGTCAAGATGGCCTTCGCCTTTGCCGAGCTGCTCAACCAGGAGGCCCTGGCGCTGCAGGCCGACGGCGTGGACATCATCCAGTTCGACGAGCCCGCCTTCAATGTCTACATGAAGGATGCCGCCGACTGGGGCGTGCAGGCGCTGGAGCGCGCAGCGCAGGGCCTGACCTGCACGACGGCCGTGCATATCTGCTACGGCTACGGGATCAAGGCCAATACGGACTGGAAGAGCACGCTGGGCGAGGAATGGCGCCAGTACGAGACGGTGTTTCCCGCGCTGGCCAGGAGCCGCATCGACCAGGTGAGCCTGGAATGCATCCACTCCCACGTGCCGCCCGACCTGATGAGGCTGCTGGCCGGCAAGGACGTGATGGTCGGCGTGATCGATGTGGCCAGCGACGTGGTGGAGACACCCGAGGAAGTGGCGGACACCATCGGCCGGGCACTGGAGTTCGTGCCGAAGGAGCGGCTGTTCCCCTGCACGAACTGCGGTCTGGCGCCCATGGGCCGGGACGTGGCGTGGCGCAAGCTGAAGGCGCTGGCAGAAGGCACGAAGCTGGCAAAGGAGCGGCTCGCCAAGGCCTGATGCCCTGCGTGGCCAAGCGCAGGGGAAGGTGCCAGGGATTCATGGTTTGCCCTGTATCGGATTCAGGCAACTGTCTGAAGTCAAGACACTCAATCTGTTCAATAGTCGGGCACTCGCTGCCCGTGCTCTGCCGGTGCCTGCCATTGCGCCCGTCATTGCGCCTCCTTGGCCCGCCTGGGCCTGCCTGGCACAAAGCATGCATGGTCCCTCCCCACAAAAGCAGCGGGCGCCAGCCCAGCCGCCAACCCAAGGAGACAAACCATGCAACGCCGCCCCTTCCTGCATTCCGCCCTCGCACTCTCCGCCATGGCCACCATGGCCGCTGCGGCTCCCGCCGCCATGGCCCAGCAGGGCGAGATCCGCATCGCCCACGTCTACAGCAAGACCGGCGCGCTGGAGGCCTATGGCAAGCAGACCCAGGCCGGGCTGCTGATGGGGCTGGAGTACGCCACGGGCGGCAGCATGGCGGTGAATGGCAAAAAGCTGGTGGTGATCGAGAAGGATGACCAGGGCAAGCCCGACCTGGGCAAGAGCCTGCTGGCCACGGCGTATTCCGATGACAAGGCCGATCTGGCCGTGGGGCCCACGTCGTCCGGCGTGGCGCTGGCCATGCTGCCCGTGGCCGAGGAGTACAAGAAGATTTTGCTGGTGGAGCCGGCCGTGGCCGATTCGATCACGGGCGACAAATGGAACAAGTACATCTTCCGCACGGGCCGCAACTCCAGCCAGGACGCCATCAGCAATGCCGTGGCCATCGACAAGGCGGGCGTGACGATTGCCACGCTGGCCCAGGACAACGCCTTCGGCCGCGACGGGGTGAAGGCCTTCAAGGATTCCATCAAGAAGGGCAAGCTGGCGCATGAGGAGTACCTGCCCGCGGCCACCACGGATTTCACGGCAGGGGCGCAGCGGCTGATCGACAAGCTCAAGGACCAGCCGGGCAGGAAGATCATCTGGATCGTGTGGGCCGGGGCGGGCAATCCGTTCAAGATCGCGGACATGGATCTCAAGCGCTACGGGATCGAGATCGCCACGGGCGGCAACATCCTGCCCGCCATGGCAGCCTACAAGAATCTGCCGGGCATGGAGGGCGCCACGTACTACTACTACGGCATTCCCAAGAACCCGGTGAACGAGGCGCTGGTGTCCATGCACTACAAGCAGTACAAGACGCCGCCGGATTTCTTCACGGCAGGCGGTTTCTCTGCGGCCATGGCCATCGTGACGGCGCTCAAGAAGACAGGTGGAGACACCAAGACCAACGGTCTGATCAAGGCCATGGAGGGCATGAGCTTCGACACGCCCAAGGGCCAGATGACCTTCCGCAAGGAAGACCACCAGGCCCTGCAGAGCATGTACCACTTCAAGATCCGCGTGGACCCGGCGCTGGCCTGGGGCGTGCCCGAGCTGGTGCGCGAGATCAAGCCCGAGGAGATGCAGGTTCCCATCCGCAACGGCCGCTGAGCAATGTTGCGCACAGAGGATCTGACCATCCGCTTCGGGGGCCATGTGGCCGTCAACGGCGTGAGCTGCGCTTTCGAGCCGGGCACGCTGACGGCCATCGTGGGCCCCAACGGGGCGGGAAAGACCACGTATTTCAACCTGATCTCGGGGCAGCTCAAGGCCACGGCCGGGCGCGTACTGCTGGGCGGGCGCGAGCTGACGGGGCTGGCCCCTTCGGCGCGCACCCGCGCCGGGCTGGGGCGGGCGTTCCAGCTCACCAATCTGTTCCCGCACCTGAGCGTGCTGGAGAACGTGCGCCTGGCCGTGCAGGCGCGCGACGAGGGCCCGCACCGGCGCGGCCTGAACCTGTGGAGCATCTGGAGCGACCACCGCGCGCTCACGCAGCGGGCGCTGCACATCCTCGACCAGGTGGCCCTGTCCGCCCGGCGCGACGAGGCCGTGGCCGCGCTGCCGCATGGCGACCAGCGCAAGCTGGAGGTGGCCTTGCTGATGGCGCTGGAACCCCAGGTCTATATGTTCGACGAGCCCACGGCGGGCATGAGCCATGACGAGGCGCCGGTGATCCTGGACCTGATACGCACGCTCAAGCAGGACCGCAGCAAGATCATCCTGCTGGTGGAGCACAAGATGGATGTGGTGCGCGAGCTGGCCGACCGCATCATCGTGCTGACCAATGGCACGCTGGTGGCCGATGGGCCGCCGGCCGAAGTCATTGCCTCGCCTGTGGTGCAGCAGGCCTACCTGGGTGTGATGCCGGAGCAGGGCGCCGTGAAGGAGGCCGCATGAGCGCTGCCGCCAACCTCAACCCAAACTCCAACCTGCTCGAACTGTCGGGCGTGCACACGCATATCGGGGCCTATCACATCCTGCATGGCGTGGACCTGGCCGTGCCGCGCGGGCAGCTGACCATGCTGCTGGGGCGCAACGGCGCGGGCAAGACGACCACGCTGCGCACCATCATGGGCCTGTGGCGGGCCAGCCAGGGGCGCATCGCCTTTGGCGGGACCGACATCACGGCCCTGCCCACGCCGGCGATCGCGCGGCTGAACATTGCCTATGTGCCCGAGAACATGGGCATCTTCGCGGACCTGACGGTGCAGGAAAACCTGCTGCTGGCCGCGCGCGGCGCCTCGCGCGCCGACCGCATGGACGCGCAGCGGCTGCAGTGGATCTTCGGCATGTTCCCGGCCGTGGAGAAGTTCTGGAACCACCCGGCCGGCAAGCTGTCGGGCGGGCAAAAGCAGATGGTGGCGGTGGCACGCGCCATCGTGGAGCCGCGCGATCTGCTGATCGTGGACGAGCCCAGCAAGGGCCTGGCGCCGGCCATCATCGAGAACATGATCGCGGCCTTCGCGCAGCTCAAGGTGGGCGGCACGACGATTGTGCTGGTGGAGCAGAACCTGGGCTTTGCGCGCCGCCTGGGCGACCGCGTGGCGGTGATGGACAACGGCCGTGTGGTGCACGCGGGCGGCATGGCCGAGTTCTCGGCAGACGCGGCGTTGCAGCAGTCGCTGCTGGGGCTTTCGCTATGAACAAGCTGAACAGGCTGGATTGGGATTTCAAGCCGCTGCTGCTGGTGCCGGTGCTGGCCCTGGTGGCGCTGCCGCTGGTGGGCTCGGCCTCGACCTGGCTGACGCTGACGGTGGCGGGGCTGGCCATGGGGATGATCGTGTTCATCATCGCCTCGGGGCTGACGCTGGTGTTCGGGCTGATGGATGTGCTGAACTTCGGCCACGGCGTGTTCATCGCGCTGGGTGCCTTCGTGGCCACCAGCGTGCTGGGCGCCATGGGCGACTGGACGGGGTCCGATCAGCTGTGGCGCAACCTGCTGGCCGTGCTGCCGGCGATGGTGGTGGCCATGCTGGTGGCGGGCGCCATCGGGCTGGCGTTCGAGCGCTTCATCGTGCGGCCCGTGTACGGCCAGCATCTCAAGCAGATCCTGATCACCATGGGCGGCATGATCATCGGCGAGGAACTGATCAAGCTCATCTGGGGCCCGCAGCAGATTCCGCTGCCGCTGCCCCAGGGCATGAAGGGCGCCTGGCTGCTGGGCGATGCCGCCGTGGAAAAGTACCGCGTGGTGGCCGTGCTGGTGGGGCTGGCGGTGTTTGCCCTGCTGGCCTGGACGCTGTCGCGCACCAAGATCGGCCTGCTGATCCGCGCGGGCGTGCAGGACCGCGAGATGGTGGAGGCCCTGGGCTACCGCGTGCGCCGCCTGTTCGTGGGCGTGTTCGTGGCGGGCTCGGCCCTGGCCGGGCTGGGCGGGGTGATGTGGGGCATGTACCAGCAGAGCGTGGTGCCGCAGATGGGCGCGCAGGTCAATGTGCTGATCTTCATCGTGATCATCATCGGCGGGCTGGGCAGCACAGGCGGGGCGCTGATCGGAGCGCTGCTGGTGGGACTGATGGCCAACTACACGGGGTTCCTGGTGCCCAAGGTGGCGTTGTTTTCCAACATTGCGTTGATGGTGGCCATCCTCTTGTGGCGGCCTCAGGGCGTCTATCCCGTGGCGAACCGCTGAAGGAGTGATCGACATGCTCAACCGATTGCTTTCCGGCGACCTGCCGCGCAGCCGCGTGCTGGCGGTGCTGCTGCTGTTGATCTTCCTGGGCCTGGCGGCAGCGCCGTTCGTGTTCCCTGGCGTGAAGGCGCTGAACGTGGCGGCCAAGGTGCTGATCTTCGTGGTGCTGGTGGCCAGCTTCGATCTGCTGCTGGGCTATACCGGCATCGTGAGCTTTGCGCACACCATGTTCTTCGGCATTGGCGCCTATGGGGTGGCGATAGCGTCCTCGCGCATGGGTGCGGGCTGGGGCGCTCTGGCGCTGGGCCTGGGCGCGGCGCTGCTGGTGTCGCTGCTGCTGTCGCTGGCCATCGGCCTGTTCTCGCTGCGCGTGCGGGCCATCTTCTTTGCCATGATCACGCTGGCCGTGGCGGCGGCATTCCAGACGCTGGCCTCCCAACTGTCGGAATGGACGGGCGGGGAGGACGGGCTGAGCTTCAAGCTGCCCGAGTGGCTGTCGCCCAGCTTCGAGCCCTTCGAGAACGAGGTGCTGGGCGTGCTGATCGACGGCCGCATCATCACCTACTACCTGCTGTTCGTGCTGGCCGTGGTGCTGGTGCTGGCGCTGCTGCGCATCGTCAATTCCCCGTTCGGCCGCGTGCTGCAGGCCATCCGCGAGAACGAGTTCCGTGCCGAGGCCATCGGCTACCGGGTGGTGGTGTACCGCACGCTGTCCAGCGTGCTGTCGGCCCTGTTCGCATGCGTGGCCGGGGCCATGCTGGCGCTGTGGCTGCGTTATAACGGGCCAGATACCTCGCTGTCGTTCGAGATCATGATGGACTGCCTGCTGATCGTGGTGATCGGCGGCATGGGCACCATCTATGGCGCGGCGATCGGCTCGGTGCTGTTCCTCATCGCCCAGAGCTATCTGCAGGACCTGCTGCGCGTGGCCAGCGAGGCCGCGCACAGCCTGCCCTGGCTGGCCGCGCTGCTGTCGCCCGACCGCTGGCTGCTGTGGCTGGGCGTGCTGTTTGTGTTGTCGGTCTACTATTTCCCCACGGGCGTCGTGGGGCGTCTGCGTTCTTCCCGCGCCGGAGCCTGACCAGGGCCCCTGGCGCATTCGTGCATCAGAGAACTACCACAAGGAGATGGGCATGTTGAAGCGTGAAGAGATGGTGTCGTCGATTCCTGCAACCCCCTGGCGCTGGGCCTTCACGGCGCTGGCGGCGGCCGCGCTGGCGGCCTGCGGCAGCGGCGAGCATGAGCCCAGCAACGATCTGCCCAAGGGCTTTACCGAACTGGGCGCCACGGTGTATCCGGCCACGGCCACCGGCACGGGCGCCACGGCGGCCACGCAGGACTTGCTGACGGGCGGCCTGGGCAAGACCGGCCTGGGCGCCGCAGCCGCGCCCCTGTACGCGGACCCTGCCAATCCCACGGCGGCGGAGCTGCGGCGCAATGCGCTGTACTCCAACTACCGGGGCATCCTGGACCCCACGGCGGGCGGCGGCTACGGCACGCTGTACGGCCCCAACATCACGGCAGACGGGCAGGTGACCACGGGCGAAGGGCTGATCCCCGGGCGCGAGTACCTGGCCGTGCTGGACGACGGCACGGGCCGCAAGCAGACCATGGTGGCCGTGCAGGTGCCGGACAGTTTTGACCGCAACCGGCCCTGCATCGTGCTGGGCCCGTCCTCGGGCTCGCGCGGCGTGTATGGCGCCATCGGCACGGCGGGCGAGTGGGGCCTGAAGAAGGGCTGCGCCGTGGCGCTGACCGATGCGGGCAAGGGCGTGGGCCTGCACAACCTGAGCGACGACACCGTCAACAAGCTGGACGGCACGCGCGCCACGCGTACGGACGCCGGCAGCCTGTCCTTCTTTGCCGCACGGCTGACCGATGCGGCGCGCGCTGCCTACAACGCGGCGTTTCCCAACCGCATCGCCATCAAGCACGCGCATTCCCAGCAGAACCCTGAAAAGGACTGGGGCAACGACACGCTGGCCGCGGCCCGCTATGCGCTGTACGTGCTCAATGCCCGCTATGGCACCACGCAGGACCCCGTGCCCTTCGGCAAGGACAACACGCTGGTGCTGGCGGGCTCGGCCTCCAACGGTGGCGCGGCCGTGCTGCGTGCGGCCGAGCTGGATGCGGACGGCCTGATCGACGGCGTGGTGGCCTCCGAACCCGTGACCGAGATGCCCACGCGCCAGGGCTACACGATTGCCGTGGGCAATGCGACCATGCCCAACCCGGGCCGCACGCTGGCCGAGTACACCACCTACGGCAACATCTACCAGCCCTGCGCGGCGCTGGCCCCCGATGCGGCGCTGACCGAGACATCCATCTTCAACTACATAGGCCTCACCGCCATGACGGCGCGGGCCGAGGCACGCTGCACCAGCCTGGCTGCCAAGGGCCTGGTCATTGGCAGCACCACGGCCGACCGCGCCGCCAATGCGCTGAGCAAGCTGCGCCTGTACGGCTGGACGCGTGACCACGACCGCATGCACAACGCCCACTACGCGCTGGGCAACGGCCCCATCCTGTCGGCCATGTACACCATGGCCTATGGCCGGTTTGGCGTGGATGCCAACCTGTGCCGCACCAGCTTTGCGGCCGCCAATGCCACGGGCGACGTGGTGCCCGCCACGGGGGCCGCGCTGGCTCAGAGCTTTGCCACGGCCAATGGCACGGCCAACGGCACGCCCGCCACGGTGGTCTACAACGACTCGGTGGGCGGGGCCAAGGCCTGGCAGTTTGCCGTGTCGCCCTCCACGCGCGTGGCCGACCTGGGCCTGGACAACGCGCTGTGCCAGCACGCGCTGGTGACGGGCTTCGATCCGGTGACCGGCTTCAATCTCTCCGAAAGCAGCGTGCCCACGCGTGCCCAGAGCGACGCCGTGCGCGCCGGCATCAACGAGGTGCTGCACACCGCCAAGCTGCGCGGCAAGCCCACTATCATCGTGGCGGGCCGCAGCGATGCGCTGGTGCCGGTCAACCACAATGCGCGCGCCTACACGGTGCTCAACCGGGGGCTGGACGGCAGCAACACGCGGCTGCGCTATATCGAGGTGGTGAATGCCCAGCACTTCGATGCCTTCCTGCCGTTCTCGGGCTTCGACACGCGCTTCGTGCCGCTGCATCCGTACTTCAACCAGGCCATGGATGCCGTGTGGGCCAACCTGCGCAGCAGCACCGCGCTGCCCGCCAGCCAGGTGGTGCGCACCACGCCGCGCGGCGGCCAGCCGGGCGCGGCGCCCGCCATCACGGCGGCCCAGGTGCCGCCCTTCGTGGCGCGGCCCAGCACGGCCAACACCATCGAGGTCAGCGACGGGCTGATCCGCATCCCTGAGTGAGCCAGGCCCTGGAGCGGCCGGCGGCCACGGCGGCCGGCCGCTCCTGCACAGCAGAGATTTCTCCCATGGCTTCCAAAGCATCTTCCTCATCCGCGCCCGCACCCGCTTCCTGCTACACGCAATGCGCGGGCTACGAGATCCACTACATGGACTGGCAGCCCGCGCCCGATGTGTCGCCAGCGGGCACCGTCGTCGCCTGGCACGGACTGGCACGTACGGGGCGCGACATGGATGCACTGGCCCAGTTCCTGGCAGGCCAGGGCTGGCGCGTGATCTGCCCCGACACGCCGGGCCGGGGCCTGAGCCAGTGGAGCCGCGCGCCGCGCGAGGAATACCGGCTGGGCTTCTACGCCCGCATTGCGCGCGGGCTGTTCGATGCGCTGGGGCTGGAGCGCGCGCATTGGGTTGGCACGTCCATGGGCGGTGCGATCGGCACGGTCTGCGCCTCGGGCCTGTTCGAGCCGTCGCTGCGCGCACGCATTGCGACGCTGGTGCTCAATGACAATGCGCCGCAGCTGGCCGAGTCGGCGCTGGCGCGCATCAAGGCCTATGCGGGCGAGCCGCCGGCCTTCGACACCGTGGGCGAGCTGGAGGCCTTCTTTCGCCAGGCCTACCGGCCCTATGGCTGGCTCAGCGACTCCGAGTGGCGCAAGCTCACCGAAACCAGCGTGCGCCGCCTGCCCGATGGGCGCGTCACGCCGCACTACGACCCGGCCATGATCGAGCAGTTCACGGCCCATGACGACGACTACGGCATCTGGCCGCACTACGACGCACTGGAGATTCCCGTGCTGCTGCTGCGCGGCGTGGACTCGGACCTGGTGCTGCCCGAGGTGGCCCGGGAAATGACCACGCGCGGCCCCGGCGCGCGCGGCCTGCTGCACTGGCAGGAGGTGCCCGGCTGCGGCCATGCGCCGGCGCTGAACGTGCCCGCGCACTGGCAATGGGTGCTGGAGCATCTGCAGCGCGGCTGAGCATCAACCCGGGCCGGGCGCGGATGTTGCTGCCGCGCTAGCATTTGCGACGGGTGCAGCTTCGCCTTCTTTTCGGGCGCGGGCACCGTCTGGGCAAGAGAGGCCTGACATGGGTTTTCTGGTGGAGCTGATCCGCGAGTACGGCTTCGGCATCGTCTTTCTCAATGTGTTCGTCGAGCAGCTGGGTGCGCCGATTCCGGCCTACCCGGTGCTGGTCGTGACCGGCGCGCTGGAAGGCGCTGACTGGGTGCGCCTGCTGTGGCTGGTGGCCGTGGCCGTGAGCGCGGCGCTGATTGCCGACCTGTTCTGGTACCAGGCCGGCAAGGCCTACGGCCACCGGGTGCTGGGGCGCATCTGCCGCATCTCGCTGTCGCCCGATGCCTGCATCCGCCAGACCGAGACCGTCTATGGCCGCTGGGGCGCAAGGTCGCTGCTGGTGGCCAAGTTCGTGCCGGGGTTTGCCTCCATCGCCAGCGCGCTGGCCGGCGTGATGGGCACGCCGCTGCGCAGCTTCGTGCTGTATGACGGGCTGGGCGCGCTGATCTGGGTGGGCTCGGCCGTGTACCTGGGCTCGCTGTTCAGCTCCACGGTGGAAGACCTGCTGGGCGTGCTCACGGCACTGGGCCAGTGGGGCCTGTTGCTGCTGGGCGTGGCGCTGGGGCTGTTCATCGTGCGCAAGTGGTGGCAGCGCCATCGCATGGTGCGTTCATTGCGCATGCCGCGCATGTCGGTGCGCGAACTGGCGGGCCTGCATGCCCAGGGCATGGAGCCCACGGTGATCGATGTGCGCGCCCTGCCGCAGTACCGCCAGGGCCATATCCCCGGCGCCCAGTCCTGGGAGCTGCGCCCGCGCGATGGCGGCGAGTCGCATGCGCACCTGCTGCCCCAGCACGACCATCCTCACGGGCTGGTGATCTACTGCGACTGCCCCAACGAGATATCCGCCGCCCGCCTGGCGCGCCAGCTGCAGCGCGCCGGCTTTGCCAACGTGCGCCCGCTGGTGGGCGGCCTCAAGGCCTGGCAGGCGGCTGGCTTCGACGTGGAAACCGCGCCGCTGCCCGTGACGGCCAGCGCGGACGAGGGGCCGGCGCCCAGCGTGCCCTGACCTTGGCCTTGGCCTTGCCTTGACCTATTTGCCCGCCGGCATCGAGCAGTGCCCGCCTTGCGTGGCCTTGCCCGAGCCGGCCGCGATCAGCGGCGCCTCGAAGCGCAGGTCCACGGGGGGCGAGTGCAGGTGGTCCCAGGCCAGGAAGAGGACGAGCACGGCCCAGAAGACCGCGCGCAGGGTGTTTTGCTGTGTCATGGCGGGTCCTCTCAGAAATTGAAGTGGCGACGGATGCGCAGGCCGAAGATGGTGCCGGCAAAGGCCAGCGGCACCCAGATCCAGCCGTGGATGCTGCCCGTGGAGATGCCCGAGAGCATGGCGCCCACGTTGCAGCCGAAGGCCAGGCGCGAGCTGTAGCCCAGCACCAGGCCGGCCACCAGGGCCACCATCCATTGCGTGCCCGTGAGCGGCTTGGCATTGACGGGCTTGGCGGCAGCCACCCACAGGGCGCCGCCCAGGATGCCGATGTTGGTGATGCTGGTCACGTCCAGCAGCACGGTCTCGTGCAGGCGCGCGGCGTTGCCGGGCTGGCTCCAGAACCAGTTGCCGGCCAGGTCCACGGCGCCTGTGGCATTGGCGATCTTGGCGGCCCACAGGCCGAAGCCGTAGACCACGCCCCAGGGCTGGCCCGCAATGATGAGGTTGAGCGTGGCCAGCACGGCCAGCAGCACCGCGCCCACCACCCACTTGCGCACGAACAGCGGCTTGGCCGGGCGCTTGAGTGCCATGTTGGCGCCACGCACATACCAGGCCACGGCCAGCGCAACCACGGCCAGCGCCGCCAGCGTGGCCAGCAGGGCAGGGGCCCAGCCCCAGGCCGTGACCAGGCCCACGGGCTGGGTGTTGCCCAGGTCCAGCCACCAGCCCAGGTGCAGGCTGCCCAGGAAGCTGCCGATGGCGAACACGGGCAGGATGGCCGCGTTCATGGGAATGCCCATGCCGGCCTTGTACAGCGTGCCGCTGCCGCAACCGTCCGCGATCTGCATGCACAGGCCGAAGACGAAGGCGCCCACCAGCAGGCTGATGCTGGGCGGGCCCAGGGCGGCCGTGAGTTCAGGATAGTGGCCCAGCAGCGGCATGGCCAGCGCGGCGGCCAGCGCCAGCAGCAGCAACTGGCCGAAGACGCCGCTGGCGTCCTTGTCCTCGATCAGCATGCGCCAGCCCGTGGTGAAGCCGAAGCGCTTGCCGGCCAGCACCGCGCCCAGGCCCAGGCCCACGGCGAACAGCGCGGCCTGGCGCACCGAGACGCTCCACAGAAGCCAGCCAAAGAAAACGGCCAGGATGGCCGCAAGAGGAAGTCGTTTCATATCATTTTTCTCCATGCAGTCGCCCTCCCCCGCGAAGCGGGTAGAGAGGCGCCGTGCCACGGGGGAAGGCGCGTAAGCGCCTCAGGGGGTGTTTATTTGAACTTTTTTTCCCACCACTGCTTGGCGTCGTAGGCCAGGGATTCGGCGCGGCCGGGCTGGTTGGCCATGGGCGGCGCATCGGCCTGCTGCGTCCAGTCCACCATGGAGCCCGCATACAGCTTGACGCCCGGCAGGCCCGCGACTTCGGACAGGCCGAACCAGTCGGTGGCTGCCCAGTGGCCGGTGTTGCAGAAGGCCACCATGTCCTGCCCCTGCTCGCGCTTGACCTTGGCGGCGATCTGCTTGGCCGTGGCGGTATCGACAAAGGTGGAAGTGCCGGGCACGAACCACTGGTTGAAGTCCAGCTGCTGCGCGCCGGGCAGGGTGCCCGAGATCTTGGCGGCGGGCGCGCGCGTCTTGCCTTGGTAGAAGGCGTCGGGGCGCGAGTCCACCAGGGCGGCGTTGCTGAGCTTGACGTGCTGGCCCACGTCCTCGCGCGTGGCGATCAGGCTGGTGTCGAGCTGGGGCTGGTAGCTGCTGCGGGCCACTTTGACGGCCTCGTTGTCCTGCGGGAGCTTTTGCTCGTTCCAGGCCTTCATGCCGCCGTTGAGCACGGACAGCTCCTTGAGGCCCAGCAGCTTGAGCGTCCAGTACACGCGCGCTGCGGCGCCGAAGTCGGTGGCGTCCGCGCCCGCGGAGACCACGATGGCGTGGGTGGCGGGCGTCAGCCCCAGGGACTGCACGAGTTCGGTGAGCTTGGGCAGCTCCGGCAGTTCACCAGGGTTGGTGGCGGGGCCGCGCCATTTGCCGTAGGGGGCGTTGAGCGCGCCTGGGATATGGCGCTCGCCATAGGCCTTGGGATCGCGGATGTCGATGATGCGCACGGCGTCCTGGCCGGCGGCTGCCTGCACGCCGGCAGGGGTGAGCAGGGGTTCGGCGGCGTGGGCCGTGCCGAAGGCGGTGCAGGCGAGGCCCAGCGCCAGCAGCGGGACTGCCAGGGGCAGCGAGGGAAGAAATGTCTTGGTCATGATGGCTGGGGCCGATCATGGAAGACCGGCGGAACAAGCAACTGGAGTGCAATTGTCCCGCTTGCAGCATCTATATACAAAGACGCTTATGCATTCTGCTCATGAGGCAGGGTTATATGGCGCGGTGCAGAAGATGCAGAACGGCCTCAGCGCTGTGCGCCCACGGCCTTGGCGCGCTCCAGGCTGGCGTCGAGTTCGGCCTGCGGCGCCTTCTGCGTGGGCCAGCCCTGCATATGCTGCTGGGCGATGCGGCTCAGCGCCGTGATCCAGGGCGCGCTGTCGTTGAGGCAGGCAATGAACTCGAACTGCTCGCCACCGGCATGCATGAAGGCCTCGCGCGCTTCCTGGCTGATTTCCTCCAGCGTTTCCAGGCAGTCGCTGGTGAATCCGGGGCAGACCACGTCCACCCGTTTGGTGCCGCTGCGTGCCAGCTCGATCAGCGAAGGCTCGGTGTAGGGCTCCAGCCATTTGGCCTTGCCAAAGCGCGACTGGAAGGTCACCAGGTATTGCGAGGGCGACAGGCCCAGGCGCTCGGCCAGCAGGCGTGCGGTCTTGCGCGATTCGCAGTGGTAGGGATCGCCCAGGTGCAGCGTGCGCTCGGGCACGCCATGAAAGCTCATGACCAGTTTCTCGCCACGGCCGTTGCTGCGCCAATGGGCCTCGATGCGCTGGGCCAGCGCGTCGATGTAGGAAGCGTCGTCGTGGTAGCGGTTGACGAAGCGCAGCTCGGGAATATGGCGCTGGGTGCGGGCCCAGTCATAGACCGCATCGAACACGCTGGCCGTGGTCGTGCCCGAGTACTGCGGGTACAGCGGCAGGATGAGGATGCGCGTGGCGCCCTCGGCCTTGAGGGCATCGAGCACGCTGGGGATGGACGGGTTGCCGTAGCGCATGGCATGGCGCACCAGCACGTTGTGCCCGGCCTCGCCCAGCCAGCCGCGCAGCAGCAGGGCCTGGCGCGCGCTCCAGTGCTGCAGGGGGGAGCCGTCCTTCTCATGCCAGACGGTGGCGTACTTGGCCGCCGACTTGGCCGGCCGCGTGCGCAGGATGATGCCGTGCAGGATGGGCAGCCAGGCAATCCTGGGGATCTCGACCACGCGGTCGTCGCCCAGGAACTGCGCCAGGTAGCGGCGCACGGCCGGGGCCGTGGGCGCATCGGGCGTTCCAAGGTTGCACAGCAGCACGGCGGTGCGCTGGGGTTGGTCGTGGCGGAATGGAGGTTCTGGCGCGAAGCGGGAAGGCATGGGCCGATTGTGGCAGGACGGAGCCGCCTGCCACGCGAGTCGGATGACCCGGCTGCTGCCGGCAACGGCTGCCTTCGCTATGCTCGAACCATGTCCCAAGCCACCATCGCCCCCCTCGCCGAATCCTCTCTTGACCCTGCATTGGCCGCATTGCAGCAGCTGCGCCGCAGCGGCCGCATCCGCGCCATTTCCATCGACCTGGACGACACGCTGTGGCCCGTATGGCCAGCCATCTCGCGCGCCGAACAGGTGCTGCTGGACTGGCTGCACGCCCATGCGCCCACCACGGCCGCAGCGCTGCGCGACGTGGCCACCCTGCGCGCCATCCGCGTGCAGATCGAGCGTGACCGCCCGGACCTTGCCCACGACCTGAGCGGCCTGCGCCGCGAGTCCATCCGCCTGGCGCTGCAGCGCAATGGCGACGATGGCGGCCTGGCGGAAACGGCCTTCGACATCTTCTTTGCCGAGCGCCAGCGCGTGGACCTGTACGAGGACGCGCTGCCCGCCCTGCAGTTCCTGGCCGCGCGCTGGCCCGTGGTGGCGCTGAGCAACGGCAACGCCAGCGTGCACGTGGTGGGCATTGGCGAGCATTTCCATGCCGCGCTGAGCGCGACCAAGGCCGGCATGGCCAAGCCGGACGTGCGCTTTTTCCACGCGGCAGCGGCGGCGGCAGGCGTGGCGCCTGACGAGGTGCTGCACATTGGCGACGACGCGCGGCTCGACGCGCTGGGCGCCATGGATGCGGGTATGCACGCAGTCTGGCTCAACCGCACGGGCGTAGCATGGCCTCACGAGGGGTCCACGCCCCACGTCACGGTGGCCAGCCTTGCGCAGTTGTGCCAGGGGCTGGCTGACAGCTGACCCTGCCTGCCCGCGAAGCCGCGCCATGCCATGCCCACCAGCCACAGCACCGCTTTCTTCCACCCCCCCGTCCTCCCCGCCGTGCGCAGCATCGGCTGGAAACACCCCCTGAGCTGGCTGGCGCGTGGCGCGCGCGACATGGCCAGGGCGCCCTGGCTGAGCCTGGCACATGGCCTGGTCTTGACCTTGATCGGGTTTTTGATCTTGACGCTGGGGCACAATCGCTTTTGGCTGATGGCTGGGGCCCTGTCGGGGTTCCTGATCGTCGGCCCTGTCGTGGCAACCAGCCTCTACGCCATCAGCCGTGCGCTGGAGCGTGGCGAGCGCGCCGACCTGTCCCTGGTGCGCAGCACCTGGATGCGCTGGCAAAGCGGCCACGCGTCCAAGGCCGAGGGGCAGGGCGGCTACTGGTGCCTGGTGCAGTTCGGGCTGCTGCTGTCGCTGGCGGCCACGGGCTGGGTGCTGGTGTCGGCCTCGCTGATCACCGTGCTCTCGCCCGTGCGCATCGCCACTCCGGCGGATTTCGTGCAGCACGTGGTGCTGGCCCGCGACGGGCAGTTGTTTGCGATATGGCTGGCGCTGGGCAGTTTTCTGGCAGCGCCTATTTTTGCGTCCAGCGTGGTGGCCATGCCGCTGATGCTGGACAGGCGGGTGACGGTGCGCCAGGCCGTGCTGACCAGTTGGTTGGCCGTGCTGGCCAACCCTGTGCCTCTGGCACTGTGGGCCGCCCTCATTGTGTTGTTGACCCTGCTGGGCCTGGGCAGCTGGCTGCTGGGACTGGTGGCCGTGATGCCCCTGCTGGGGCACGCGAGCTGGCACGCGTACCGCGATCTGGTCGATGCGTCGGCCTTTCCGGCGCGTTGAGCCGGGCGGGCCCGGACCGGCCGGGCCTGCAGGGGAGGATGTAGGACGGTGTTGTCGTGATATTCGGGTATACAGAAGAACAGATCGCCCATTTCTTCCTCACCTATGGCGTGGGGGCCTTCATCCTCTTCATGGTGTTCATCATCCTGCAGCTGGCGCGCCAGTCCAAGGCAGGAAAGTTCGGCACCTTCGTGATTTTCCTGGGCCTGGGCGTGGGCTTTGTCGGCTACATCGCCAAGATCGTCATCCAGTGGTGGATGGAAAAATGATCGTCACCCCCTGAGCCGCTGCGCGGCTTCCCCCTCTCTCGCTTCGCGGGAGGGGGACGACACCCTCGCGGCGGGGCGGCCCTTGCTCGGTGTCCCAGGCTTTGGGCTGCGTCGGGTTTTTGTGCCCTGCTCAGCGCGCCTATCTTCCTGGCCTGCCTGCTCCTTGCTGCGCCTCTATTCCGCCTTGGCCCCCGCAGCCTTGATGACCGGGTCCCAGCGCTTGATTTCTGCGGCGGTGTGCTGGCGCAGGGCGTCGGGGGTGAGGCGGTCTGCGGGCGGGATGATGACGCTCATGTCCGTGAAGCGCTTGACCAGGGCGGGCTCGGCCAGGGCGGTGCGCAGCGATTTGTTGAGGCGCTCGATGACGGCCTGGGGCGTGCCTCGCGGTGCGTAGAGGCCGTGCCATACGGCAAGCTCGAAGCCGGGCTGGCCGGCCTGCGCGAAGGTGGGCACATCGGGCAGGGAGGGCAGGCGTTCGCGCGTGGCGACGGCGTAGCCCTTGAGCATGCCGGCCTGTATGTGCGGGCCGGTGGCCACGGGCTGGTCGCAGATGACATCGACATTGCCTGCCACCAGGTCCTGCAGCGCCGGGCCCGTGCCACGGTAGGGCACCAGGGTGGCCTCGGTGCCGGTGGTCTGCAGCAGCAGCATGGCGCACAGGTGGGAGGTGGCGCCTACGCCGGCATGCGAGAAGCGCACTTCGCCCGGTTTGGCCTTCATGTGGGCGATGAAATCCGCCAGCGTGGCGGGCGCAAAGCCTTTGCTGCGCACCAGGATCATGGGCACGTCGCCGGCCAGCGCGATGGGTTCCAGGTCGCGCCTCACATCGAAAGCCAGCTTGCTGTAGAGCGCGGGCGCCGTGGCAATGCCCATGTTGTGCAGCAGCAGGGTGTGGCCGTCGGCCTGGGCGCGTGTGACGCGGCTGGTGCCGATGGTGCCACCGGCGCCGCCCAGGTTCTCGACGATGACCTGCTGGCCCAGGTCGCGCGTCATGGCCTCGGCCAGCACGCGGGCCAGCACGTCGGTGGAGCCTCCGGCCGCGTAGGGAACGACGATGGTGACGGGCTTGTTGGGGAAGGCCTGGGCGGCAAGGCTGGCCGCTGCCAGCGCGGCGGCGAGAAGGGTCTGGGCGAGAGGATTGCGGATGAGGGGGCGCATGGGTTTGTCTCCTGGAGGCGCGTGCAGGGGCCGCCGGCTCTGTGCGGCCGGTTGTCGGTGGCGTGTTTGGTGGCGTGAGGCAGTAAGGCAAGGGCCGCATGCGGCCCTTGACGACGGCGAGACGGCGCAGGCTCAGGCCGGGGCCACGTACCTGTACAGCTCGGTGTGGTCGGCGGCGGGTCCCAGGGACCTGGAGGCCTCGGCCGCCATGGCGCTGACCTGTTCGGCCAGTGCCATGGGCGTGTGCATGGCCTGGCCCAGCGACAGGGCAATGCCCACGTCCTTGGCCTGCAGCGCCAGCGAGAAGCCCGAGTTGAAGGCGCCGTTCAGCATGAACTGGTGGGCCTTGTTTTCGGTGGTGTTGTTCTTGCCGGTGGAGGCGTTGATCACGTCCACGATGGTGGCTGGCGCAATGCCGAAGGCCGCGCCTGCGTGGATGGCCTCGGCCGTGGCGATGAGGGCCGCTGCCGAGACATAGTTGTTCAGCGCCTTGAGCGCATGGCCCGCGCCCACGGGGCCGACATGGGTGACGGCCTGTCCCATGCGCTGCAGCAGCGGCAGGTGCTGGGCGAGCAGGTCCGCATCGCCCCCGACCATGATGGACAGCGTGCCCGCAATGGCGCGCTTGACGCCGCCGGAGACCGGCGCATCCAGCAGCCCGATGCCGCGCTCGCCCAGCAGGCCGGCCAGCGCGCGCGTGCGGTTGGGGTCGGCCGAGCTCATGTCGATGATGCAGGCGCCGGGCGGCAGGTGCGGTGCCAGTTCGCCGACCACGGCATCGACGATGCGGGAGTCGGGCAGCATGGTGAAGACCACGCTGCAGCCGGCAAAGTCGGCCGCGCCGGATGCCACGGCCACGCCCGCATGCTCCTGCGCGAATCGTGCGGTGGCGGCGGGCACGGCGTCCCGGATGACCAGGGCGTGCCCTGCGGCGTGCAGCAGGTGGGCCATGGGCTGGCCCATCATTCCGAGGCCGATGAATCCTATGGTGGTCATGCTGCGTGCCTCAGATGTCCATCTCTTTGAAGACTTCCGAAGCCACGCGGAAGGAGTCGATGGCGGCCGGCACGCCGCAGTAGATGGCGGTCTGCAGGAAGACCTCCTTGACCTCTTCCTTGGTCAGGCCGTTGTTGATGGCGCCGCGCACATGCAGCTTGAGTTCATGCGGGCGGTTCAGCGCCGTGATCATGGCCAGGTTCAGGAAGGAGCGCGTCCTGCGGTCCAGGCCGGGGCGGTTCCAGACATCGCCCCAGCAGTACTGGGTGACCAGCTCCTGCATGTCGATGTTGAAGTCCGTGGCGTTCTGGATGGACGCATCGACATACTCGGCGCCCAGCACCTCGCGGCGGGTGGACAGGCCCTGGTCGAAGAGGGCGGGGTTCTTGGGTGCATAGGCTCGGGTCATGAAAACTCCTGATGGAAGGCGGTGAAGATGTCTTTCGGTGGAGTGGATTTAATCAGATTGTCAGACAATCCTACTTGATGAAAATCGGGATTGCCTGCAGCGCCAGGTGTGTGTATGACAATCCGTCAGTCCGTCCGACCCCTGGATCGGCGGGTAGGATTCGTCCCATGAACCAGATGCTGCGTGTCCCCCGCGAAGAAACGTCGCTGCGCCTGCGCACGACGCAGACCCTGCGCACGGCCATCCTCGATGGCGTGTTTGCGCCGGGCCAGAAGCTGTCCGAGCGCGAACTGTGCGAGAGCCTTGATGTGAGCCGTTCGTGCCTGCGCGAGTCGCTGCAGCATCTGCAGGCCGAGGGGCTGATCACCATCGTTCCGCACCGAGGCCCCGAGGTCACGGACATCTCGGTGCAGGAAGTGCGCGATATCTACGAGGTGCGGGCCAGCCTGGAGGGGCTGGCCAGCCGGGGCTTTGCGCTGCATGCCTCGGCAGGCCAGCGCGCCGCGCTGCGCGCCAAGCTGGGCGAGCTGGCCGTGCCCGCCGTGGCCAGCGACAAGGTGGCCCTGCTGGCGATCAAGAACCAGTTCTACGACATCCTGATCGAGGGCTGCGGCAATCTGGTGGCTGGCCAGATGCTGCGGCAGCTGAACAACCGCGTGACGGTGCTGCGGCGCATCTCCATGTCCCAGCCCGGGCGCCTGCCGCAGACGCTGGCCGAGCTGGACGCCATCGTGGCGGCGATAGAGCAGGGCGACGCGGACCAGGCCGCGCGCCTGAGCGCCGAGCATGTGCAAAAGGCCGGCCAGGGCGTGTTGCGCGCCATGGCCGAGAAGGCTGGCCCGGCCAGCTGATGCCGGGGCCTGTGCCTGGGGGTGTCAGTCCGTGTGCGCTCAGTCCGGCTTGACCTGGGCGCGCTTGAGCACCTTTTGCCAGCGCGTCTGCTCGGTGGCAATGAACTGCGCGAACTGCTGGGGCGTGCTGCCGATGGGCTCGGCCGCATCGCCCTGCAGGCGCTTGAGCGCGTCGGGCGCCTTGACGGCCTTGGCGCATTCGGCAGCCAGCTTGTCCACGTGGGCTCGGGTCATGCTGGAGGGGGCGAGCATGCCGTACCACTGCGTCATCTCGAAGCCCGGGAAGCCCTGCTCGGCCACGGTGGGCACATCGGGCAACTGGGGCAGGCGCTGGGTCGATCCCGTGGCGATGCAGCGCACCTTGCCCGCCTTGATGAAGGGCAGCAGGGCGGCGGCGCCCACTGAGGCAGCGTCCAGCCGGCCCGACATCAGGTCCGTCATCATCGGCCCCGTGCCGCGATAGGGCACGTGCAACATGAAGATCTCGGCCGTCATCTTCAGGTACTCGAAGGCTAGGTGCCCGGCGCTGCCATTGCCGGCCGAGCCGTAGCTGAGCTGGCCGGGTTTCTTCTTGGCGTAGGCGATGAGTTCGCGCAGGTTCTTGACCGGCACATCGGGGTGGACAACGTACAGGCTGGGCACCTTGGCCAGCAGGCTGACGGGCTGGAAGTCCTTGTTGGCGTCGTAGGGCAGCTTGTCGAAGATGTAGGGATTGACGGCCAGGGTGCCGATGTGGCCCAGGATGACGGTGCTCTGGTCATCGGCGCGCGCCACTTCCTGCATGGCGATGTTGCCGGCCGCGCCGGGCTTGTTGTCCACGAAGACGTTCTGGCCCAGGGTCTTGGACAGCTCGGCGGCCGTGGAGCGCGCCACGATTTCCGAGCTGCCGCCGGGCGCAAAGGGCACGACAAAGCGGATGGGGCGCGTGGGCCAGGCGTCCTGCGCCAGCGCGGCCGCAGGCAGCAGGCCCGACAGGGCCATGGCGCCCGTGCCGGCCAGCAGTTGGCGGCGGCCGAGCGGGGGCAGGTCTGCGTGGTGAAGAAAGTCGCGCGAAGGCATGTCTGGTCTCCTGGCTATCGTTGTAGTGAATGGGCAGCGGATGCGGCGCCAGCGATGGTGGCGCGGGCGGCTGTCAATCTGCTGTCAAACCAGGGTCTGCAGGCTACGGAGATACCCGGGGGATCAGGCTTTTCCCTCGGCTCCCAGGGCCTGTCCGATGGCCTCGGCCGCCTGCAGGCCGCTGCGCACGGCGCCTTCGATGGTGGCCGGATACGGTCCATCCACATGGTCGCCGCAGGCCCACAGGCCGTGGCCCAACTCCATGCCGGGGCGCTGCAGCTGCGGCAGGCAGGCGAAGGTGGCGCGCTTGTCGATCACGGTGCGCAGCGCAACCAGTCCATGCCAGCCCAACTGCGCCCGGGCCTGGGCCAGCACCTGGGCCTGCAGGGTTTCGCGGTCCGATGCGCTGTCGCTGATGACGAAGGCCATCAAGCCCTGCGGGCCGCCGAGTTGCCCACGGTCGAAGACGAATTGCGCAGGTGCATCGGGCGTGGAGCGCAGCGCCAGCCAGGGCGCGCCCGGGGGCAATGTGTGCGAGGCGTCAAAGGCCTGCGCATAGACGGTGGCAATGGGGCGGTGCTGCAGGTCCTGGGCCAGCTGCGCCCAGCGCTGCAGGGCTATGCCGTCGCGTGCAGGCAGGCTGTCGTGCTCTGCGGCGGTGAGTGCCAGGCGCGCCGCCTCGGGCGCGGGGCAGGCCAGCAGCACGGCGTCGAAGGGCGCGTCTTCGGCCTGGGCTGCGCCCAGCGTCCAGTGCGGGCCCTGGGGCTGCAGTTCTGCGACGCGGCTGCCCAGGCGCACGGCGTGGCCGCGCTCTTGCAGCCACTGCGCGGCCGGCGCCGGGAACAGGCTGCCCAGGTCACGGCGCGGCACCAGGAAATGCGAGCCGCCACGGCCGCTAAACAGCGCATCGCGCAGCACGCGAAGGAACACCGTGCCGCTGGCCAGGTGAATGGGCGTGTTGAGCGCCGAGATGCACAGCGGGTCGATGAACTCGGTGACCAGGCGCTGCGGCAGGCCGGCGCACAGGTCGGCCACGGTGGCCTGCGGCGCGCAGCGAAATCCCGCCAGCCGCCAGCGCACGGCGCGCGCCAGCAGGGCTGCACGCTCGCCCAGGCTCCAGCCGCGTGCGGTGGCAATGCCGGCCAGCGCTTCCAGCGGCGCAGGCCAGTCGGGAAAGCGCAGGCCGCTGCCATCGGCATAGGGGAGGGCCATGGGCTGGCGGTGCAGCGCCCGTTCAGGGTCCACGCCCACTTCGCGCATGAGGCGCAGGCTTTCGGTGTAGGCACCGATGAGGATGTGCTGGCCGTTGTCCACGCGCAGCGGGCCCTGTGGCGTGTCGAGGTCCATGCCGCGCGCACGGCCGCCGGGCTCGCGTGCGGCCTCGTGCAATGTGATGTGCCAGCCGCTGCGCGCCAGCGTGAGGGCGGCGGCAAAGCCGGCCCAGCCTCCGCCGAGGATGGCGGCGCGCGGCTGAGCGGCGCGAGGCGTGTGCTTGGCGCTGTCTCTGCTCACCGCGCCATGCGCCCCAGCGCCTGCATCTTCCAGGCCAGCCACAGCTTGCGCAGAGGCGGCAGGCTGATGCGCTGGTGCAGCACGCGGAAGTCGTCGGCCTCGATCTCGCGCAGCAGGGTGCGGTAGATGCTGGCCATCATCAGGCCGGGCTTTTGCGTGCGGCGGTCGGCGGCGGGCAGCAGGGCCAGGGCCTCGTCGTAGAGGCGGTGGGCGCGCTCGGCCTGAAAGCGCATCAGCGCGGTGAAGCGGTCGGAGTACTCGCGCTTGGTGATTTCATGCGCCTTGACGTCGAACTGCTGCAGCTCGCTGATGGGCAGGTAGATGCGTCCGCGCATGGCGTCCTCGCCCACGTCGCGGATGATGTTGGTCAGCTGGAAGGCCAGACCCATCTTGTGGGCGTAGGCGGTGGTTTCTTCCTGTGTCTGGCCAAAGATGCGCGCGGCCACTTCACCGACCACGCCTGCGACCAGGTGGCAGTAGCGGGTCAGGCCCTGGAAGTCCAGGTAGCGGGTCTGCTCCAGGTCCATGCGGCAGCCGTCGATGACCGCCTGCAGGTGGCGCTCCTCGATGGCGTAGACCGGGGCGTGCGGCATGAGCGCCCGCATCACGGGATGCGAGGGCTTGCCTGCAAAGGCCTGGTGCACTTCGTTTTGCCACCAGCCGAGCTTGGTGGCGGCCACGCCGGGGTCGGAGACTTCGTCCACCACGTCGTCCACTTCGCGGCAGAACGCATAAAAGGCGGTGATGGCGGCACGGCGCTCGCGCGGCAGGAAGAGGAAGGCGTAATAAAAGCTGCTGCCCGAGGCGGCGGCCTTGTCTTGGACGTACTGATCCGGATTCATATGGGGCCGGATTGTCCCATGGACGGCTGGGAGCCAAAGCCTGGGTGTCACAACGGCCGGCCCGCCATCACATGCGCAGGGCGCGCCACAGCAGCAGCGGCGCATCGGCCTTGCCGACGGTGGGGCGGCGGTAGAGACTGGCGCCCTGCAGCGCATCGACCTTGTCCAGGATGCGCAGCCCGCCCTGCACGACCAGACGCAGCTCCCAGCCGATGCGGCCCGGCAGGCGGTGCACCAGTGGTGCGCCGGACTGCATCAGTGCGCGCGCCCATGCCGACTGCTCGGCCAGCAGTGCACGCACGGCAGGGGTCAGTGCAGCGGGCTCGGCGCGCAGGTCTTCACGCCGCACGCAATGGGCGGTGCAGTCGGCATCGGTCAGGTAGTGGCGCCCGCGCGGCAGGTCCACGCTGAAGTCCTGCCAGAAATTGATCAATTGCAGGGCGGTGCAGATGGCGTCGCTGCGGGCCAGCGATTCGGCATCATCCACCCCGTACAGATGCAGCAGCAGCCGGCCCACGGGGTTGGCCGAGCGGCGGCAGTAGTCAAGCAGCTCGGCGCGGTCGGCGTAGGTGGTGCTGGATTCGGTCTTGCGCACGTCCTGTGCGAAGGCGCTGAGCAGGTCGTCCATCAGCGCCAGCGGCAGCTGGTGGGCGCGTACTTGCGGTGCCAGCCCTGCAAAGACAAGAGGCCAGGCCGTGCGGGAGAGCATGGAGGCCTCGCCTTCGGTGCCCAGCGCCATCAGGTCGGCACGGTAGGCGGCCAGCGCGGCCAGGCGCTCGGACGGCGTGGCGTCGCCCTCGTCGGCCAGATCGTCTGCAGTGCGTGCGAAGTGGTAGAGCGCGGCAATCGGCGGGCGCAAGCGGGGCGGGCACAGCCAGGACGCCACGGGAAAGTTCTCGTAGTGCGTGACCGGGGCGGGGGAGGTGGGCAGGGTGGGAGCGGTGGACTTCACGGTGGCCGATTGTCGATGCTGCGCGCAAGGCCATGCATTTCACTTGACGGGCTCAAGGGCTTCTCCTAAATTACTAACCCGTCAGTCAGTAAACGGCGCCAGCCAGCTGCCGCGGCATGTTGCCCGGATCTTGCAGCCCGCAGCCGCTTTTCGCACCAGCCCTCCCGGATCCACATGCCCGACTTGCCATCGAACCCTGCCGCGCGCGCTTTGCCGCGCCATCTTCTTCTTGCCCCTCTGTGCCTGGCCGCCGCGCTGGCGCTGGGCGCCTGCTCCAAGGCCGAGCCGCCGCCCGAGCCGGTGCGCGCCGTCAAGCTGCTCACCGTAGGCGTGGGCGCGCTGGACACGCAACTGGAGTACGCGGGCGAGGTGCGCGCGCGCATAGAGTCGCGCCTGGGCTTTCGCGTGGCCGGCAAACTCGTTCGCCGCGAGGTGGAACTGGGCCAGCACGTGCAGGCAGGCCAGTTGCTGGCGCGGCTCGATGCCAGCGACTACCGGCTGGGAGCTGACGCCGCGCGCGCCCAGGTGGCGGCCGCGACCACGCAGCGCGATCTTGCCGCCGCCGATGTGAGGCGTTACTCGCAGCTGAAGGCGCAGAACTTCATCAGCGGTGCGGAGCTGGAGCGGCGCGAGGCCACGCTCAAGTCCGCCCAGGCCACGCTGGACCAGGCCAAGGCGCAGCTGGCATCGCAGAGCAATCAGGAGTCCTACGCGCAGCTGCTGGCCGATGTGCCCGGCGTGGTGACCGGCATAGATGCCGAACCCGGCCAGGTGGTGTCGGCCGGATCGCCCGTGGTGCGCATTGCCCAGGACGGCCCGCGCGACGTGGTGTTCGTGGTGCCCGAAGACAAGCGCGGTGCCATCCGCGTGGGCCAGAAGGTGAATGTGCGCCCCTGGTCGGCCGGCATGCAGCCGCTGCAGGGCCAGGTGCGCGAGGTGGCGGCCAGTGCCGATCCGGTCACGCGCACCTATCAGGTGAAGGTGGCTTTGCCCGCGTCGGATGCGGCCGCCGTGCCGCCGCTGGGTGCCACGGTCCACGCATTGCCCGAGGGCATGGGCCCCACGGGCCAGCCCGTGATCAAGCTGCCGACCACGGCGCTGCGTCAGGAAGGCGGCGGCGGCCAGGGCACGGCCGTGTGGGTGTTCGATGCCGCCAGCAGCACGGTGAAGCTGCAGCCCGTGCAACTGGCCACGGCCGATGGCAACGAGGCCGTGATTGCCGCTGGCCTGACGCCCGGCATGCAGGTGGTGGCCGCCGGCGTGCATGTGCTCACGCCAGGCCAGAAGGTCACGGTCTATCAGGACCGTTATGACAAGGCCCCGCAGCCGGCACAGCAGCAGCCGGCTCAGCACCGGCCGCAACAGACACAGCCTGCACAGGCACCTGCCGCCGCAGGCGCTGCGCCCAGCGGAGCGGCCCAATGAGCGGGCCCAAGCACAAGGCGCCGCAGGGCGCGCACTTCAATCTTTCGCGCTGGGCCCTGGACCATGTGGCGCTGACGCGCTATTTCATCGTCGTGCTGCTCCTGCTGGGCTTTGCCTCGTACTTCCAGCTGGGGCAGGACGAGGACCCGCCCTTCACCTTCCGCGCCATGGTGGTGCGCACCAACTGGCCGGGCGCCACGGCGCAGCAGATGGCCGAGCAGGTCACCGACAAGATCGAGCGCACGCTGCAGGAGGTGCCCTACGCCGACAAGATCAGCAGCTACTCCAAGCCCGGCGAGTCGATGATCATCTTCCAGCTCAAGGACAACTCGCGCCCCGGCGATGTCCAGCAGCTGTGGTACACGGTGCGCAAGAAGATCGGCGACATGCGCTACACCCTGCCGCAGGGCGTGCAGGGGCCGTTCTTCAATGACGAGTTCGGCGATGTCTATGGCGTGATCTACGCCCTGCAGGCCGACGGCTTCAGCTACGCCGAGCTCAAGACCATGGCCGACGACGTGCGCCAGCGCCTGCTGCGCGTGCCCGACGTGGCCAAGGTCGAGCTGTTCGGCGTGCAGGACGAGAAGGTCTACATCGAGCTGTCGCAGCGCCGCCTGTCGCAGCTGGGCCTGGACATGAACCAGGTGCTGGGCCAGCTGGGCCAGCAAAACGCCATCGAGGGCGCAGGCGTGCTGCAGACGCCGCGCGAGGATGTGCAGGTGCGCGTGGCCGGCCAGTTCCTGGCGGTGGATGAGCTGCGCGCCATGCCCATCCGCGGCGCATCGGGCGCGCAGCTGCGCCTGGGCGATATCGCCGAGATCCGCCGCGGCTATGCCGATCCGGCCAATGTGAAGGTGCGCCACCAGGGGCGCGAGACGATTGCGCTGGGCGTGTCCATGACCAAGGGCGGCGACATCATCCGCCTGGGCAAGTCCCTGCGCGGCGCCGTGGGCGACATCGCGCGCACGCTGCCGGCCGGCGTGGAGCTGGCCAACATGCAGGACCAGCCCAAGGCGGTGGCCGATTCGGTCAACGAATTCCTGCAGGTGCTGATCGAGGCCGTGGTGGTGGTGCTGGCCGTGAGCTTCATCAGCCTGGGCCTGCACAAGCGCGAGGGCCACCAGCCGCTGTGGAAGCGCTGGTACATCGACCCGCGCCCGGGACTGGTGGTGGCCATCACGATTCCGCTGGTGCTGGCCGCGACCTTCCTGGCCATGTGGTACTGGAACATCGGCCTGCACAAGGTGTCGCTGGGCTCGCTGATCATCGCGCTGGGCCTGCTGGTGGACGACGCCATCATTGCGGTGGAGATGATGGTGCGCAAGATGGAGGAGGGCTACGAGAAGTACCGCGCCGCCACCTTTGCCTACGAGATCACGGCCAAGCCCATGCTGACCGGCACGCTGATCACGGCGGCGGGCTTCCTGCCCATCGGCATGGCCAAGTCCATGACGGGCGAGTACACCTTCGCCATCTTCGCGGTGACGGTGATTGCGCTGGTGCTCAGCTGGTTCGCCTCTGTGTACTTCGTGCCCTACCTGGGCATGCTGCTGCTCAAGCGCCCGCCGCACGCGGCCACGCTGCCGCCCGAGGTGGCCTCGGGCGAGGTGCCCATCGAGGAGACCAACCTCAATGCTTCGTCGGCCGAGCATGAAGTCTTCGACAGCCCGTTCTACAACCGCTTCCGGCGCGCCGTGAACTGGTGCGTGACGCACCGCTGGCTGACCATCGCCATCACGGTGCTGGTCTTCGCGCTGGGCCTGGTGGGCATGTCGCGCGTGCAGCAGCAGTTCTTCCCGGATTCCAGCCGGCCCGAAGTGCTGGTGGACATCTGGTTCCCCGAAGGAACGTCGCTGGCCGCCAACGAGGCCGTCACGCGCCGCGTGGAAGAGCGCTTCATGCAGCTGGAGGGCGTGCGCACGGTCAGCGAGTGGGTGGGCTCGGGCGTGCCGCGTTTCTACCTGCCGCTGGACCAGGTGTTCCCGCAGAACAACGTCTCGCAGTTCATCCTGGTCGCCCAGGACCTGCCCACGCGCGAGCGTCTGCGCAAGGCGCTGCCGGCGCTGCTGGCCCAGGAGTTCCCCGAGGTGCGCGGCCGCGTCAAGCTGCTGCCCAACGGGCCTCCCGTGCCCTATCCGGTGCAGTTCCGCGTCTCCGGCACCGATCCGCAAAAGCTGCGTGCCTATGCCGACGAGGTCAAGCAGGTCATGATCGCCAACGCCGACATGCGCGGCGTCAACGACAACTGGAACGAGTCCGTCAAGGCCGTGCGCCTGGAGGTGGACCAGGACAAGGCGCGCGCCCTGGGCGTGAGTAGCCAGGCCATCGCACAGGCAGCCCGCGTCATGCTCAGCGGCTCCACCGTGGGCCAGTTCCGCGAGGGTGACAAGCTCATCGACATCGTGCTGCGCACGCCGTATTCGGAGCGCGACGCCATCACCGACATCGCCAACGCCTACCTGCCCACGGCGTCGGGCAAGTCGATCCCGCTCACGCAGATCGCCAAGCCCTTGATGGTCTGGGAGCCCGGCGTGATGTGGCGAGAAAAGCGCATGTTCGCCATCACCGTTCAGGGCGATGTGCGCGAGGGCCTGCAGGGCGCAACGCTGACCCATGCGCTGCTGCCGGGCCTGCGCGAGATCGAGGCGCGCTGGCACGCCGCGGGCGACACGGCCTACCGCATCGATGTGGCCGGCGCCGTGGAGGAAAGCTCCAAGGGCTCGGACGCCATCGTCGCCGGCGTGCCCGTGATGCTGTTCCTCACCTTCACGCTGCTCATGCTGCAACTGCGCAGTGTCAGCCGTTCACTGCTGGTGTTCATCACCGGGCCGCTGGGCATTCCCGGCGTGGCGGCGGCGCTGCTGCTGCTGGGGCGGCCCTTCGGCTTCGTGGCGCTGCTGGGCGTGGTGGCGCTGATGGGAATGATCCAGCGCAATTCGGTGATCCTGATCGACCAGATCGAGACCGACCGCGCGCGCGGCGTGCCGGCCTGGGACGCCATCATCGAGGCCGCCGTGCGCCGCCTGCGCCCCATCGTGCTGACGGCTGCCGCCGCCGTGCTGGCCATGATCCCGCTGTCGCGCAGCGTGTTCTGGGGCCCCATGGCCGTGGCCATCATGGGCGGGCTGATCGTGGCCACGGTGCTGACACTGCTGGCGCTACCGGCCATGTACGCCGCCGTGTTCCGCGTGCGCCGCGAGCCCACGCATTGAGGCGGCGAAAACGCAGAGGCCGCCGCTCAAATCCGGGGTATGGCAATCCACCCCGCAATTGCGGCTAGAATCTGCGCCCTGACCTAGGAGCCGCCGCGCAGGCGGCTCCCTCAAGAACCAGCGCGGGTGGCGAAATTGGTAGACGCACCAGGTTTAGGTCCTGACGCCAGCAATGGTGTGGGGGTTCGAGTCCCCCCCGCGCACCACGCACCAACGCCGCTCAACTGCGGCGAACACTGCTCAAGCCCGCTTCCTGTAGAGGAGGCGGGCTTTTTTTCTGGGTTCTGAGGGCAAAACGGAACGGGTTGAAACCGGCACAAAACAGCGCAAAATCACATCACAGTCCCGCGCAGATCCCGCTTGTGATCCCGCGCGGGCTGCAGGAGGTGGGATGGCGTATTTCCGGAAGGTGAAGAACGGCTGGCGGGCCGAGGTGGAGCGAGCGGGTATTCGACGCACCGCCACGCGGGCGACCAAGGCCGAGGCGCAGGGCTGGGCCGTGGCCGAGGAGGCGGCCATTCTGGCCGGGGCGCGCGGGGAGTTTCCGCGGCGCACGCTGGCCGAGGCGGTGGAGCGCTATCGGCGCGAGGTCACCGACAAAAAGACGGCCAGCACTGCGCGGGCCGACCATTTGCGCTTTGATGCCTGGCTGCGCGAGTTTCCCGAGCTGGCGGCCAAGGTGTTCCACGAGATCACGGGTGACGACCTGGCGCGCTGGCGCGATGCGCGGCTGCAGCAGGTCTCTGGCGCCAGCGTGCTGCGCGAGGCGCAGCAGTTCCGTCCGATCTGGACGCTGGCGGTCAAGCAGTGGAAATGGGTGGGCAAGAGCCCCTGGCCCGAGATCAAGCTGCCGGCCAAGTCCCATGCGCGCCGACGCACGGGGCAGTGGAGCGAGGTGCGGCGCATGCTGCGCTCGGCCAATGTCTCGCCGCGCCTGGCGCCTGTCACCGCCATGGAGCAGACGGCCTGGACCATGCTGGTGGCCCTGCACACGGCCATGCGCAGCGGCGAGATCCTGCGCATGGGCCGCAGCAATGTGGATCTCAAGCGCCGGGTCTACCACCTGCCGCACCACAAGACCGAGGCCAAGGTGGGCGAGCGCCATGTGCCGCTGACGCGCCGTGCCGTGCGCCTGCTGCGCGTGCTGGACGCCGCCGCCGAGGCTGCGGGGCGCGACGCCTACTGGACCATCAGCGACGCCAGCCGCGACACGCTCTACCGCAAGCTGCGCGACCGGGTGATGGTGCAGGGCCTGCGCTTCCATGACCTGCGCGCCACGGCGCTGACCTGGCTGAGCAAGCGCGTGGATGTGATGACGCTGGCCCGCATCAGCGGCCACGTGGATATCAACGAGCTGTTCAATACCTATTACCGGGAGACGGCCGAGGACATAGCGGCACGGTTGTAGGCAAGATGGCTGCCAGAAATATCACTCCAATATGATATGTTGACAATATTATTCTGGAGTGATAATTTCAATTCATCATCTTGAGATGATATTTTGAATGCCCTGGCCAGGAGAACACCATGGACCACCTGTTGCAACTGCCCGATCAGCTTGCGCTGCACCTGAAGTCGCTGCGCAAGGCCGCTGGCGTGAGCCAGGCCCAACTGGCACAGCGGCTGGGCGTGTCCCAGTCGCGTGTGGCGGCGATAGAGCGTGACCCGGCCGCCATCAGCGTGCGCCAGCTGATGGAGATCCTGCAACTGCTGGATGCCGATCTGCTCATGCGGCCCAGGGCGGATGCGGTGGTTTCTCCTGCGTCTGCACCTGCACCTGTGCCTGTGCCTGTGCCTGTGCCTGCTGCGTCGAAGGTTGCCGAGCCCGCTCCACAGCCGTACGCGGGTGACAACGTGCCCCGCAAGCCCGCCGACCGCCCCGTGGCCTTCAAGCCGCAGGCGCTGCCGCCGCACTGGCAGGACCGCAAGCCGAAAGGGTCCTGGTGATGGCGGCGCTGGGCGTCTGGATGAATGGGGAGCGGGTGGGCTCCTGGGAGGTCACGCGCACGGGCCGCCATGTGTTCGCCTATGACCCGGCCTGGCCGCAGAGCGCGCATGCGCGGCCGCTGTCGCTGTCCATGCCCTTCACGCGCGACCTGACGGTGGCGGGCGAGGTGGTGGCCCATTATTTCGACAACCTGCTGCCGGACGGCGAGGGCATTCGCCGGCGCGTTCACCAGCGCTTCGGGCTGCGCGGGATCGATGCGTTTTCGCTGCTGGAAGCCATTGGCCGCGATTGCGTGGGTGCCGTGCAACTGCTGCCCGAGGGGGCCGTGCCTGAAGGGTTCGACCAGGTGCGCTTCGAGCCGCTGAGCGAGGCGCAGATTGCCGAGCACCTGGCCAGCCTGGGTGGTGGGTTTGGCGCGCTGGAGGTGGACCAGGAGTTCCGGCTGTCCATTGCCGGTGCGCAGGAGAAGACGGCGGTGCTGCGCCATGGCGGCCAGTGGTGCCGCCCGTTGGGTGCGACGCCGACCACGCATATCCTGAAGCCGGCCATCGGCGTGGTGCCGCACTGGCACTACGACCTGAGCGAGTCAGTGGCCAATGAGTGGCTGTGCGCCCGGCTGCTGGCCGAGCTGGGCTTTGCCGTGGCCGACAGCAGCATCGAGACCTTTGGCGGTCAGCAGGTGCTGTGCGTGGAGCGCTTTGACCGCGCCTGGACGGCCCAGGGCTGGATTGCGCGTCTGCCCCAGGAAGATTTCTGCCAGGTGCGCGGCGTTGCCAGCGCCAACAAGTACGAGACCCACGGCGGGCCCGGCATGCTGCAGTGCCTGCAGGTGCTGCAGCATGGCAGCGAGCCTGCCCAGGATTGCGCCCGCTTCGTGATGGCCCAGCTGGCGTTCTGGCTGCTGGCGGCCACGGACGGGCATGCCAAGAATTTCTCGGTGTTCCTGCAGCCGGGCGGCGGCTATGAGATGACACCGCTGTACGACGTGCTGTCGGCCTGGCCCATCATCGGTCACGGCCACGGCAAGATTGCCCGCCAGCGCGCCAGGATGGCCATGGCCCTGCCGGGGCGCAGCCGCCACTACCGCCTGGCCGAGATCCAGCGCCGCCACTGGAAGGCCCTGGCCGAGACCACGCGCATCGCAGGTCTCTGGGAGAGCATGGTGGAGATGGTCGAGGCGCTGGACGGCGCCATCGACCGGCTGCAGCCGCGCCTGCCGGCCAGCGTGCCGCAGCCCATGGCCCGGCAGATCTTCGACGGGGCGCGTGATCAGGCACGCCGTTTTCTTGCGGGCAGCGATCACTGAGCGCACGGCGATGGCCTGGTGCCGGCTCACCGGCGCCCCTCGGCCCAGGCCTTGACGTCAGCCATGCGCCAGTAGCGGATGCGGCGGCTGGCGTTGATGAAGGGCTTGGGAAAGTCCGGGCGCTTGGTCAGGCGCGCGGTGACGTGCTCGCGGCTCAGGCCCAGGTAGTTGGCGATGCCCTGGGTGTCCAGGCGCGGGGCGCTGTGAAAGAGTTCCATGTTCTGTTGCGTCATTGCGGTGTTCTCCGATGTCGTGTCCGGTGCTGGGGTGCTTGATCAGGCCTGGCGCGGCGTGATGGACTTGCCTGCCTTCTTGCGCTCCGCACGTTCAACTCGCTCGACTCGCAGAACGGGCCGGCCGCTGGCCAGCAGGGCGCAGGCCTGGGCGTGGCTGGCGCTGGCCGCCTTCAGGCGCAGCACGGGCAGCAGGCGGGCGTCGGCCAGTTGATCCAGCTGCGCGGCGTCCACGCCGTGGGGGATGAGGGTGGCGCGGTAGCTGCGCAGGGCGGTGATGTTGTGGTGCATGGTGGGTCCTCCTGGGGTGGATCAGCTGGTAAAGAAAGGGTGGTTGGATGGCGTGGCGCCGGATGCGGGGCGGTGCAGCACGGAATCGGGCGCGGAATCGGCACCCGAATCGGGCCCGGCCGGGTTGCCCCGGTCCTCGCGCAGGTGCCCGCTGCGGCCGATGAGGGCGCGCAGCGTGTGGCCCGTGAGCCGGGCCGTACAGTTATTGAAACCAGTCCAAGCGCGCGCCAGCGGCGCGCGGGCGAGCAGGGTCGGCGGGGCCACGTCGGCGACCTCGGCGACCTCGGCACCCTTGGCGCTTTCCGCACCTTGGGTTTCCTGGAACTCCAGCGTGGCGCGGGCCACGCTGCGCCAGGCGATGCGGCGCGAGACCAGCCACTGGCCGCGCCGGGTTTCCAGGCCCACCACGCGGCCGCAGCCGGGCGCGATGGCCTCGCCGTATTGGTTGACGGCGCCGGCGGGCACGGGGCGGCGTGCCATGCGCAGGTGCCAGCGGTCGCGGGCCAGGCAGTGGCCGCCCATGGCTTCCATGTAGCGGCGCCAGTCGGCGGGGATGTCGGGCCCGTGGCGGTGGCTGGCGCCCCAGGCCTTCCAGCTGGCCTTGTCGCCTTCGATGCGGATCTGTTCGACCTGGTCCTTGCTGACACGGCGCAGTTCGCGCCAGACGCAGACGCTGGGCATGCCCACGGCCTGGAACTGGCGAATGCCCCAGCAGGCGGCCCAGGCGTCCACGCGGCGGTGGCCGGGCATGCCGCCCTGCTCCACATCCCACAGGCGGCCCTGCACCACGTCGAGGTGGTCGGCCAGGGCCGCATGGCCCACGCTCTTGGCGATGTACTTGGCCACGTAGCCGGCAGCGCCGCCGCCGGTCATGCGCTTGACGTTGATGCGGTTGCGCTGGGCGCCGCGCTCGTCGCCATCTTCGCTGAGCCACCATTTGCGGATGGCGGCCTCGATGTGCTGGGCGTGCTCCTCGCACTCGGCCCAGACCAGGGCGTGCCAGTGCGGCGTGGCGTCATGGTGCGGCTCGGCCACGCGGATGCCGTACATGGCGATGCGCTGGCGGCCCAGGTGCGATCGCACGCGCGCCCACATGGTGCGCAGCCACAGCTGGGCATCGCGCGGCGTGCTGTGGCCGTCGTAATGTGGATTGGGGCGCGGCCGGCCGCCGCTGCCCAGCGTGACGGCGTGAAAGCGGCTGGGCGCCGTCAGCGTGAGAAAGAGGCCGACGTGGCTGCGCGCGTCGGCATATTCCTCTGCGCCGCGGATGCGCGTCATCAGCTCGCCGCCACGGATCACGGGGTTGGCCGGCGACAGCGCGGCCAGCTCGGCCAGGGTGAAGACCTGGCCGGCCTCGTTTCGGTAGAGGCTGCGCTCCAGCGCGCGGGCGTTGCGTTCGATCTGCGCGGTGCGCCGGCGCACGGTGGCATTGCTGGCATAGCCGCCGGTGCGGCGGTTGACGATGCCCAGCTTGACGGCGCCGGCCTCCACGGTGCGCGTGACGTGGCGGCGCAGCATGCGGCGCCACCAGGCCGCGTCCAGCGCGCGGCGAATGGCGGGCTCGCCGGCCAGCGGCGTGCTTTCCTGCAGGCCCAGCATGCGCAGCATCAGCCGCACCAGGTCCACGCGTGCGGCCAGGTCCATGTTCTGGGCCTGGGCGCCGGCGTCGAGCTCACCGACTTCGTCGCTCAGGCGCCTGGCCATCTGGCAGATCTCGTAGTCGTCCAGATTCCACTCGGCCGCACGGCCGTGGCGGCTGGCAAAGTCGTCAATGGCGGCCAGCGCGTCGTGGCAGGCCGCCCATTCGGGCTGGCCGTTGGCGTGTTGCGCGCCCTTTTGCCAGTCGCCCAGGCCCAGCAGCTTCATGGGCTGCAGCCACTGCGGCGGCAAGGCTTTTTCCAGCGCCTGCATGGCGCGCTGGACCATGTGGGGGCGGGGCTTGTGCTGGTCCCATTGCTGCAGGCTGGCGGTGCGCAGCCTGCGGCCGGTGGATTTGGCGGCGAGCAGGACGGACATGGGCTCAGGTCCTCAGGGCCAGCGCGCGCAGCGGCAGCAGGCAGGTGCGCAGCGCTCGGATCTGGCGGCGGATGGCGTCGCGCTCGGGCGGCGGCATTTCGCGCCAGTCGCGCAGGGCCAGCTCCTCGATCTCGCCGTCTATGCCCGCCAGCAGCACCAGGGCCATGCGGTAGTGGCTGGCCAGGCCCGCCCATTCGCGGCTTTCGGCGCTGCCGCAGCGGCCGTTGGCGCAGCGCTGCGCGGCCTCGCGCTGCAGCTCGCGCAGGCGGATGCGGCAGTCCTGGACGCTCAGGCGCTGGTAGGCCTCGGGCAGCGCGGGCGGGTCCTCGGGCCGGTATTCGGGCGCGGGCGCATCGTCTGCCCGCAGCAGTCGCATCAGATCGGAAAGGCGCAGGTCGCCGAGCTTCATGGTCTGTCCAGGTCGTTTCAGGGTGAGCGCATCCCGCAGGGCCTTCATGCAGGCTCCGCAGATTGCGGGAAAGGGGGTGGGGTGGCGGCGGTGCAGGCGGGCTGCCCGCGCGCCGGGTGGGGCGCCGTCAGGAGCGGCGAAGGCGCCCCGGCCGCGCTAGCTGCGCACGCCTTCGCTGGATTGGGCGGATTCGGCCGCCTGGGCTGCGCGGTGCGCTGCGCCTTCGTATTGCGAGGACGGCATGGCGTCCAGCTGGGTCTGCAGCAGCTTGCGCTTGATGTGCGTGCTCATCGGCAGGATCACCATGGGGTTGGGGATGGCGCTGGGGCTGATGGTGCGGTTGATCTCGGTGACCGCCGAGAACACATGGCCGCACTCGAAGTTGCGGCACTGGAAGATGGTCTCGCGGCTGGTGCTGGTCAGCTGCAGGCTGGTGCGGGTGTAGGCGTGTTCGTTGCAGTGGGGGCACATCATGCGCATGGCAGGCTCCTGGGGGCAGTTGGGATCGAAGACAAGGCGGTGAACAGGTCGGCGCGGGTGGCTATCGCGCCTGATCGGCCTGGGGCAGCGGCGGCATCTGCTGCTCGTACTGCTGCATGCCCATGCGGTACAGCTTCAGCGCGAAGTTGGAGGCGCTGCGGCTTTCACGGCTGGCATAGCGGGCGTGGCGTTCGCGTTCGGATGCCGTCATGCGCAGCGGCACGGGCCTGTCATGAAGCACCGGATCCGCAGGGATACCGGGCACGGCTCTGGGGGAGTGCATGGCTGTCATGTAGTATTTGGGATGGTTTGGATGGTTTGGTTACACGCTGACTGCATCATTGCTCGAAATTTCGAGCATGTCAATTGATGAATAGAAGAAATTTCGATCACATCGGTGAAAGGCTGAGGCAAGAGCGTCTGCGTCTGGACGTGGCGCAGCTCGCCATGGCTGACGCCTGCGACGTCTCGCGCGGCACCCTGGCCACCTGGGAGAAGGGCGAGCAATCGCCCAATGCGGCCGCCCTGGCCGTGATGGCGGGCCTGGGCGTGGATGTCCTGTATGTGGTCACGGGCCAGCATGCGAACGCATCGGTCCAGACCCTGGCGCCCGACGAGCGCGAGCTGCTCGATTGCTATGGCCGGGCCGACGATTCGGGCCGCGCCGCCATCATGGCCGTGGCGACCCTGGCCGCGCGCTGAACGGCCTGCGCCGGCCGCTCCAGGACGCGTTCTACGGCCTACCTCTCGCTCACTTGGCGCGCGTCTCCAGCGTCAGCTTGGAGGTGAAGCCGCCGTCGCCCAGCTCGTGCTGGATCTTGACGACCAGCCATGGCGTGTCATCGATCTCCGCCTTGAACCCCTGCAGCTTCAGCGGCGTCTGCGGCATCAGGTCGGGCCGCGCCAGCGCCAGCTTCAGGCCCATGGTGGCCTTGGCGCGGTTGATGCGGCCCATCTCGGCCTTGGCGGCGGCCTGCGCCTCGGCCTCGCTGCCGTAGGTGTCCTTCAGGCGCTTTTCGTTGTCCTCGGCGCCCTGCGTGGCGCTGCGTTTCTCGGCACGATCCGCGTCGTTCCAGTACGCGCGCACGCCGCTGTAGTCGTTGCGTGCGGCCGTGTGGTAGTTGTGGCTGTCGCCCACGGCGCGCGTGAGCGTGGCGGCCTCCACGGCCTGGCCGGCAGCGGTGATCTTGCTGTCGATGGCGATGAAGGCCAGCTTGCCCTTCTTGACCGTGCACACGGCGTCATACTGCCGCGCCAGGCGGCTGCAGAAGTTCAGATCGCTTTCGTGGGTCTGGTCGATGTGGTCCACGCGCAGGTTCTCGAACTGCGCGTCCACGCGCACCTGCAGGCCGTTGCGCTGGGCGATGCTGCGCACGATCTGGCCCAGCGTGCTGTTGTGGTAGCTGTGCTCGGAGCGCGTGCGCAGCTGGCGCTTGAGTTCGGCCGAGCGCGCATGCACCACGATCCTGTCGGGCGCGCCCTGGTGCTCCACCTCGTCCACCTCGTAGGTGCCCTTGTCGACCAGGCCATGTCCGGCCCAGCCCAGCTTCAGCGCGATCTTGGATCCCTTGCCCGGCATGGGCAGGCGCCCATCGCTGTCGTCCAGCGTGATGTCCAGCTTGTCGGCCTCTTCGCCGCGCGATTCGGACAGCGTCAGGTTCATCAGCCGCGTGTTCACGCTGCTGGTGATGTCGCGCCCGTCCAGGACGATTTCGTACTGGGGCTTGGCGTGCAAGTATTCCTGCGTGGCCATCAGATCCACCATTCCCAGAAGTCTTCATCGGGCCAGGGATCGACGCCGCCGCTGCCTTCGGCCAGGTGGTCGTCCACGCGGGCCAGCTTGAGATCGAACTCGATGCGGCGCGGCTTGCCGCCCGGTGTGTAGTGCGTGCCGGTCTGCTGCAGGCTCTCGATGACCCAGGCGCCCAGGATGCTTTCGCCGCCCACCAGGGCCCATGCCTTGCCCTGGTCGGCCATTTCGCGCAGGTCGTCCAGCGACTTGGCCGTGCCCCGGAACTCGGGTGCGAGCACGCCGGTCAGGCCCAGCGTTTCATCGCCGGGGCCCAGCGACTGGCGGGCGGGGCGCGCGCCCACGCGGCTGTTGCTCGGGTGGCGCCAGGTGCTGCTGCGCACCAGCTTGTCGAATGCCAGTGTGTCGATGCCGAAGGAAAACTGGCCCAGTGTGATCAGCATGCTCATGCTCCTCAGTCGATGTCCGACAGCTGCGACAGCACGCTGGAGCGCTTGGCCATGTCGCGGCGGTCCAGCTCGGCGGCCACGGCGCGGGCAATGGCCTGCGCGTCCTGGCCGGGCGCAGCGTTGACGGTGATGTGGATGGTGGCGCCGGCCACCGGGGCCGGTGCCGACGCGGGTGCAGCGGCGCTGGCCAGCGGCGGGCGGCTGTCGATGCGCACGGCGCCCGTGTCGGCCATGGCCGGCATGGCGCCCGTGGCCAGCGTGGCCGCCGTGGCTGCGGCCGCAACACCCTGGCGCAGTGCGCCGGCGCGGCCCTGGTCGGGTGCTGACGCATCGCCGGATTTGAACCATGAGCCCACCGACGAGGCCAGGCCGCTGATGCCCTTGCCGGCCAGGTCAGAGACCACGCCGAACAGGCCGCCCGTGGCGCCATCGAGGCCGGCCTTGCCGGCGTCCAGCAGCGTGCCGCCGACGCCCTTCCAGTCGCCGGCCTTGACGGCGGTGGACAGGCCATCCCAGTTCTGCATGATCGAGCCGCCCGCGCCCATCAGGCCGCCTGCGAGCCGGCCCATGGGTGTCATGCGCACCAGGCCCATCAGCGATGCGGCTGCACCACCCAGACTACCGCCCAGACCACCGCCGACGGCACCTGCGGCACCCAGGCCGGCGCCCAGCAGGCCCATGACGGCGCCCGCACGGCCCTTGCCGGCCACGCCTTTGGCTGCGCCTGCCCCGCCGCCGAAGATGCGGCCTGCAGCGCGGCCCGCGCCGGCCAGGGCGGTGCCTATGCTGCCCATGGCAGCGCCGCGGCCCATCATGGCCAGCGACAGGACCACGGCGCCCAGCCCGCGCCTGAGCACGCCCGCAGCGTTGCTGGCCATGCGCATGCCGCCCGACAGCAGGCCCATGGCTCCGCCACCGCCGCCCATCATGCCCAGGGACAGGACCACGGCGCCCACGCCGCGCCGGAGCACGCCCACGGCGCTGCTGGCCATGCGCATGCCGCCCGACAGCAGGACCATGGCACTGCCGCCGCCGCCCATCATGCCCAGCGACAGGACCACGGCCGCCAGGCCGCGCCTGAGCACGCCCAAGGCGCCGCTGCCTGCGCCCATGGCCGCGCCCAGCAGGCCGAACACGGTGCGCGTGAGCAGCAGCGGCGCCAGCAGGCCGAACAGCACGCTGCTCACCACGCCGACGCCTGCGACCAGCAGGCCCAGCACGGCCACGATGCGCAGCGTCCACTGCACGATCTGGGGATGCTCCTTGACCCAGGCGCGCATGCCTTCGGTCATCTCGCGCAGCGTGCCCAGCACGGCCTTGAGGTCGGACTCGATGGTCGAGCCCATGTCGCTCAACAGGCCGTTGTAGCTGTCCTTGACGGACTCGTATTGGGCCGAGACCGAGTCCTTCAGGATGGCCACGCGCCCATCCATATCCGCCTGTGACTTGAGCTGGGAGGCGATCTGCTGGTAGCCGCCCGGGCCCTGCTGGAGCAACGCCTCCAGGGCCTTGCGCGTCTGCGCATCGCCGCCCGCCAGCTTGTCCAGCGCAGCGGCGCGCAGCTTGTCGCTGCCCAGGCTCTGCAGCTTTTGCAGCTGGGCCATCATCTGCTCGGTGCCGCCGAACTGGCCGCTGGCGTCCTTGAAGTCCAGCGACACGCCCTGGCCCGCGAGCATCTTGTTGACCTGGCCCAGTCTGGCCGGGTCCATGGAGTTCTTGACCAGGTTGCCCACGGCGGTGCCGGCAGCCTTGCCGCTGATGCTGGCATCGTTGAGCATGAGCAGCAGCGGCGCAAACATCTGTCCCGACCTTGCGCCCTGCTGTCCCAGCTGCGGCAGGGCCTTGCCGATGGCATCCAGACCCTTGACCATTTCGTCGGGGTCCAGGTTCAGGTGGGCGGCGCGCTGCACCGTATCGGCCAATGCGGCCATGTCGCCTGCGCCGGCCCGAGTGGCCTGCTGCAGCTGCGCCGCGAGCGTGGCAGCCTCCTTGGTCGGCATCTGCAGCACGGCGCCCAGGTTGGCCGCCTGCCGGGCCACGCCGCCCAGCACATCCTGCGAGGACACGCCCTGGCGCTGCAGCTGGTTCATCATCGCGATGTAGTCGGCCGTGCTGCCGGGCATGTCGGTGCCCAGGCTCTTGGCCAAGTCCAGCACCTGCTGGTATTCGGCGCCCGGCTTGCCGTTGCTGCCCGCCATGGTGGCGCGCAGCTGCGCGGCGGCCTGGTCGTCGGTCATGAAGGCCTGGCTCACGGCGCGCACGGGCGCCAGCATCTTGCCGCCCGTCTCGCGCAGCGCCTGGCCGCGATCGGCCAGGGTCTTGCTCTGCTCGCGCAGGGCGTCGATCCTCTCCAGCCGCTGGGCGGCCGGTGCCACCACCTTGCGCTGCTTTTCCATCTGGGCCGTGGTGGCGCGGATGTCGTTGTGCAGCTTGCGCTCGTGCGCCGACAGGTTGCCCGTGTCCACGCCCGCGCCGCGCAGGCCTTCGCGCATGTCCATCAGGCGCGATCGCTGCGTGGCGCGCAGCAGCGCCAGGCGCTCTTCCTCGACCTGGGCCGAACGCAGCGCGCGCAGCATGGCGCGCGAGGGCTGCTCGCCCGCGCCCGATTCCAGCCGCAGCTGGGCCATCTGCTGGCGCGCTCCGCGCAGCCGCGCCGTGGTGTCGGCCAGGCCGCTGCGCAGCGCGCGGTAGTCGCCCAGCTGGGTTTGCTGCTGCTGCAGCTTCTTCAACTGGTCGACCGTTTCCTTGAGTTCCCGGGCCGTGTTGCTGCTGGTTCTTCCCAGCAGCGCCAGGGGCTGGTGCACGCGCTCGGCCTGCTTGAGCACCTCGTCCAGGCGCAGGGTGTCAACGGCCATGGAGGGCTCCCTGGCCGGTGCGGTGTTGGCGTTGGGTGGAGGTCATGGGCAAGGGGCGTGCAAGAGAGGGGCGAGAGGCGGGCGATGGAGTGGGGGGTGGTGCTCAGTCCTGGCTCAGTCCTGGCTTTCGTAGCGCTCGCGCGCCCGTTCATGCCATTGGCCGAGTTCGGCCAGCGACATGTCCTCCATGTCCGCCGGCCGCCAGTGGAAGACCATGGCCAGGTCGGCCATGGCGTCCTCTACGCGCTCGGGAATTGCTCCCTCTGCGCCTTCGGCACCAAAAAAGAGGCCACCTCCGTACCCAGGGTCACCAGGTCGGCGGGGTCCAGCTGCAGCACCTCGGCCTTGTGCAGCATGGGCTCGGTCACGCGCGGCAGCAGGGTCTGCAGCGCGGTCACGTTCATGTGCAGCAGCTCGACCAGCGACAGGCCGCGCAGCGCGCCGGCATTGGGGCGGCGCACCAGCACCCGGGCCAGGTCGCCGCCGGGGCGCTTGAGCGGCACGTCGAGCGTGATCTCGCGCGCATCGCCCGATGCGAGGGCGGCCGCGTTGGCGGCAGCCTGGTTCTGGAGGTCTTCCTGGGGCTTGGTGGTGTCCATGGTGTGTCAGCGTTCGGGTGAAGAAAAGAGGAGGACCGGGCCGGCCGGCCCGGTCAGTTGAGCCAGGCTCAGATGCCCAGCGCGGCGCGGACCTGGGCCAGGCGGTCGATGCCGTTGACGACTTCGACGAAGTTGACCGGGTCGATCTCGATCAGCACCTGGCCGTTGATGGACAGGCGGTAGTAGCTGACGGCCAGCTTGTACTTGATCTCGGTCTTGTCGCCGGCCTTGGCCTTGCCGGGGTCGAACTCCGAGAAGCGGCCACGCATGACCACTTCCAGCGAGTCCACGCCTTCGCTGTCATCGCCCTGCAGGGCGCCGGCGAAGCGCAGCAGCACGCCGTCGTGGCGCAGCGTGCCCCAGGTGGAGATCAACTCCTTCATGTAGCCGGCAGCGGTCAGGTCGGCCTCGATGGCCTCCATGCCGAAGTCCAGGCTGACCTCGCCGTTCATGCCGCCGGCGCGGTACTTCTCCATCTTGCGGGTGAGCTTGGGCAAGCCCACTTCGGGCATGTCGCCGATGTACGAGTTGCCATCCACGAAGGTGGCGAAATTCTTGAGAGAGCGGGGCAGTCCCATGGTGCTTTTCTCCTGTGTATCCGGTGTGTTCGGTGTATTGGGTGTGTCGGATGCGGCCGCCGCTTACTGGCCGGTGCCCACGCGCAGGGCGAAGTCGGCGAAGTAGCGGTCGGTGATGCGCTGGCGAAAGCCCAGGTCCTCCAGCGGAGGCACAGGCGTGTAGTCGTAGTCCAGCACCAGCTTGCCGGCCTTGAGCGTGGCGGTCTCGTTGACCGTTTCGTCGTACCAGGCCTTGCCGTCCAGGATGTAGCCCAGGGCCTTCAACTCGCGGAACTTGGTGTTGATGCCTTCCAGGATGTCCTTGACCAGGCTGGGGTGCATGGGCTTGTCCACGGCCCAGAAATGCGCCTCGGCCATGGTGTCGGCCAGCACCTGCGCGGTGCGCACGCTGGACTCGAAGCGGAACAGCTCGCTGTCCGTGCAGGTGCGCGAGCCCCAGAAGCGGTGGCCCTGGCTCTGGATCAGCGTGGTGATGCCGGCCTGGTTGAGGATGCCGGCCTCGGTATCGGGGCTTTGCAGGTCCCAGTGCACATCGCGCGAGATGCCCAGCACGCCGGACAACGGCACGTTGGACAGCGTCTTGTGCCAGCCCTGCTCCTGGTCGATGCGCGCGCGCAGGCCCAGGGCGTAGGCCACGGGCGAGGCGTCCTGCACGGCGGCGGTGGACAGGTCCAGCGCCTTGAAGCCGGGCCACAGCAGCATCAGCTCGCGCTGGCCGAAGTGCTCGCGGTAGGCCTGGGCCTCGGCCACATCGTTGCCGATGGCCGCTGCATACGCAAAGCCGCGCAGCTTGATGGCCACGGACGCCAGCGCGTCGGTCACGGCCTGGCTGTCCAGGCCCGGCGCGCCCAGAATGCGCGGCTTGACGCCGAGCTGTGCCTGGGCCGCCAGCAGCGCCTGCAGGCCCGTGTACTGGTTGCCGGCGGTGGTGCCGATGACCTTGGCATCCTGGTCGGTGCGGCGCTCGGCCTCGGTGGCGCCTTCGCCATCGGCCACGCGCACGACGACCAGCACCGGGCGGCACTGCTCCTTGATGGCGTTCAGCGCCTGGGCCAGCGTGCCCTTGGTGCCGGCCTTGCCGATGGCCGCATCGACCTTGGTGACCAGCACCGGGCGGTTCAGCGGGAAAGTGGCCGCATCGGCGTCGCTGGCCGTGGCCACAAGGCCGATCACGGCCGTGGACACGATGCGGATGGAATTGATGCCTTCGCTCACTTCCGTGACGCGAATGCCATGATGGAACGGGGCTGTCGCCATGGTGTTCTCCGGGTTGGGGGGTGGTTGGGCCGTGGGGCTGTCGTCAAAAAGGGGTGGTCACGGCTGTTCGTGGGCTTGTACGGGGCCGTCCAGGATTTCCTGGGCACGCCCCGCGGCGATGAGTCCGAAGGCCTCGAACTGGCGCAGGCTGTCGGCCAGTTCGGGGTCGTCAAGATCGAGTTGCCGCGCCTGCTCGATGTCCTTGAGCAGCGAGCGCAGCGTGGCCGCGTTGAGCCGGTCGGCCTCGCCCGCCTCGGCGCGGTCCACCACGGCCCACTCCAGCGCCGTGCGCTCGACCACGGTGAAGCGGCGGCGAAGGGCGTGGGGGGTGATGTGGCGTAAGGCGGGTTCGCTGGCTGCAGCGGGTGCAGCCAGGCTTTCAGGCAGGGCCTGCGCAACGTCCTCCCAGTGCGTGCCGGTCCAGCGGCGGCCGAGCACCGAGGTGTCGTAGCGGGGCAGGGGGAGCAGGTCGGGAGCGTTGAGCTCGGCGTGCGTTTCGGTGATGGCGAAGGCCACGCCGGCGGGGGTGAGCTGGGCGTAGTGGTGGGGCATTACTTGAACTCCACCACCTGGATGTCCATGAGAGGCCCGGAAATTGCGTTGTAGCTTCCTTCGTAGTAAGCATAGGAGCTACAGCGCAGCTGCGTCGGGGTGAGTATTTCGCAATCCAGGAAAATGGTGTCGAACCGAGAACCGGAGTAGATGCGGCGGATCAGCACGATTGACTTCAGGGGATTGATCGCACTAATCGTTACATCGCTGTGGTAGATGCGGCTTGTGTTGTCCGCAATTGGCTGAACTCTCAATCGCTGTACGCTTTTGATCGCACTGTTGCCGCTTACCTGTGTGTTCAGCCCTGCAATCTCATTGCGCGCAGCCGCCACAGCACTGCCCAGCGCAGCAATCTCCGCCCGCGTTTTCACCAGATCGGCACTGATGACGGCATCCAGGCTCATGCAGGCACCTTTGCGCAAGCTGCGGCGTTGGCGGGATCGACAGTGATGGTTTGTTTCATGCTGAAGTTCATGCAGCCAAGGCGGCCTGGTTGTCCTGGCCGGGTTGGCGCCTGCAGCCTGCAAGGCCGCTGGCGTTGCGCCCGGGTTGCATTGATGTTCTCGCGGCAGGGGCATGGGCGCCAGCGACCTTGGCTGTGCGGGAGGGCTGCACAGAGGCTTGCTTTTGCACCGGTTCGGGGTGCAGATCAGAAACGGAAAAGCCCCGGCCGCCCAATAGGTGCCGGGGCTTTTGCAGGTGGAGATGTCAGGGGCGTTCGCCGGGCTGGACGGGTGCCCCGAGGATCTCGCTTGCGCGGCCTGGTGCGATCAGTTGCAGGTCCTCGATAAGCCGCACGCCGGCGGCTACGTCCGCATCGTCCAGGTCGATGAAGCCGGCCTGCTCCTGGTCCTTCAGGCAGGCGCGCAGCATGGCGGCATCCTTGCGCTGTTTCTCGCTGGTGTCGGCACGGTCCACGGCAGCCCATTCGATGGCCGAGCGTTCGGTCAGGGTGAATCGGCGGCGCAGTGCCAGGGGGGTGATGTGGCGTGTGGCAGAAGTGGACACCGTCGTGGGCGGGGGGGTGAACAGGCCCGTGTTGGCGTCATGCAGCCAGCCTGGAGAGGCGTCGCCACACGGGATCCAATCCGGTAGATCAGTCTCGGAAAGCACGATGTTGTCTACCACCGCTTCGATGACTTTTGCATAGCGTTCCATGGTCAATACTCCTCGATGCGAATGTAGCCACCAGCACCAGGGGTCGCCGCGCGGGTAGGGTAGCTTCCGCCTCCTCCTGCGCCGTATCCCGTGGGATACGTAGCATCGACGGTGTTGTTGCCGCAGACGCCCCCAACTCCCATGCTGGAAGAGCCCCCAGCCTGTGCTCCCACATTGCCGGGTGTTATGCCATGGCCTCGCCGCGTCGATTGCGTTGTCGGATAGGCCGGAACGTCGAAATCACCGGTCTGGCCTGGAGGCCCCCCGTCCACTGAGAGCAGCCCGAGTCTTGTATTGCCTCCGCGGCCCGAGCTGCCTGCGCCAACTTCGTAGGTCGCACTTCCTGTGAGAGTGATTCGCCGATAGAGTTCGTCGCCAGCACCTCCACCCGTTCCGATGCGCATTCTTGTGTTGGAGTACGAGTAGCCAACAGCTCCGGCACCCCCGGCACCTATCAACCAGACATATTGGTAGCTGCTCTCGGGCAGAAACGTATGCGTGCCGGCGCCCCAGGTGTAGATGGTTACCCTGAGCGGCTTGCGCGCAGCGGCCGTCCCCAAACCGGCCAACGTACTCTCGATCTGCGCCAGCTTCGTCGTCAGCGCAGTCGTCTGCGACTGCACCGTGTTGACCTGACCCTGCAGCGCCTTGACGCCTGCATTCGTGATGGGATCGAAACTCATCCCTGTACCTCCGTAGCATTGACCCCCGACACTCGCCCCGTGGCGGTGTCGTAGGCATAGGTTTCCGTGCGCACGCGCCCGCGGTAGCTGGTCTGCTGCTGGGAGACGCGGCCGGCGCCGTCGTAGCTGACGGCGGTGGTGGCGCTGAAGCCGTTGACGCTGCGCGTGATGCTGCTGATGCGGCCCTGGGCGTCGTAGCCGAAGCTTTCGCTGGTGGCGCCGTTGGCCGGGCCCAGCGCAAGGTGCTCTGGGTTGAGCTTGACGTTGACGCCGGCCACGCCGTTGACGCTGGCCACCTTGCCGGTGCTCAGCGACTGGACGGCGGTCTCCAGTTGCTCAATGCGCTGGGCCACGACGTCCATGGCGTCCTGCACGCCCTGGGAACTGGCCTTGGTGTCGATGAGCTGGCGCGCTGCGGTCAGCGCCTGGTCCACGTCCTGCACGGCCTGGCGCAGGCGCAGCACGTCGTCTTCCAGGCGGTTGTCAGGGTGGGGCAGGGGCCAGCCCTGCGCTGTCTTGTCGTCGTGCAATGTCATATCACGATGGCTCGCAAGTTGGTGACCTGGGGACGGGCGCCGTGGCTGCCCGTGAGGACCAGGCGGACACGCAGGCGCTCGGCACTGATGCCGGTGAGGCGGTAGCTCAACTCCAGCACGCCTGCGGTCTGGGGGCTGGTGCTCAGGTAGGGCACGTTGGTCCAGGCGCTGCTGCCTTCGGCCTGCATCTGCACGGCCAGGGCGCTGCCGGCCGGCAGCACGGCCTCGGCCACCACGTTGAGCGTGACGTAGCTGCCGGCGTTGATGGCGGGGCTGATGTAGTCGCCCGTGGCCTGCAGGCTGCCGGCCACCAGCTGCATGCCCGGCAGCAGGTGGGCTGCGTGGTTGGTGTTGCCAGAGAGCTTGGCGCGCACGGCCACGTTGCCGCTGTAGCGGCTGGCCAATTGCACGGGCTGGCCTGCGGCGGCCTCGAGCGTGGTGCCGTCCTCCAACTGCATGGCGAAGACCAGTTGCGCGTCGGCCGCGGGCAGCATGGCGCCGGCCTGGACCATGAGGTCGGTGGCGTCCTGCACGGCGATGCTGCCCAGCTCGATGGTGCGCGTGTTGGCCGTGTGTTCGGTCGCCAGCAGCTCGAATGCCATGTCGCGTGTCTGGTGCGGTGTCCAGGTGCTGGCGTTGCTGCTGGACAGCAGCACGCCCACGCTGTAGGGCTGGCTGGTGACCCACTGGGCACGTGCGGCGTCCCAGCCGCCCAGCTCGGCCACAGCCAGGGCCGTGGTGTTGTCGTTGGTCAGCACGACGATGGCGTATTCCACGCCCGACTCCAGCAGCACCGGCGCCCATTGCGCCTGCGTGGGTTTGGCCGCGGCGATGTCGGCGCTGATCTGGGCCGGCTTGAGCACGCATTCGGCCAGGATGCTGCGCGAAGGCACGCCGCTGGTGACTTCACGCAGTTGCACCTGCACATCCTTGTCGCCCGCCGCAGCGAACCACAGGCGCGTGCCGCAGATCTCGCGCGTGGTGCCCAGGGTGAAGGTCTGCGCCAGCGGGTCGTAGAGCTGGACTGTGATCTTGGCCACGCTGCGCTCGAGCAACTGGCCCTGGCCTGTGAAGACGGCTTCGGCATGGCTGCCGGCGCGTCCCGTGAAGTGCACGCTCTTGGTGCCCGAGGGCACGCCCGCCGGGATCTTGAACGTGCCTTTGAGTCCCTGCGCCGTGGCCACGAGCGTGCCGCCCGTCAGGGGCTGGGGCGTGACGGGAATGCCGTCGAAGATCAGCTCGGTGAGGGTTTCGCCCACCGGGAAATCCAGCCAGAACTGCACATCGATCTGGCGCAGCTTCTCCAGTGCCCTGGTGGATTCGGACAGCAGCTTTTCGGTTTCCGAAGGACGCGCCTGGCTGGGCGTCAGGCGCAGGATGATGGGGTTGGCCCATTGGGTCTGCACATCGGTCCAGTAGTCCACGGCCGGCGTCAGGGTGGCTGCGCTGGGCAGCACATCGAAGGCGCCATAGGGATTGACCAGCATGGAGCCGGTCCGGCCCAACTGGTCGAGCACGACCACAGGCTGGTAGGGCGTGGTCTGGGGAGCGGTGATGTCGGTGCCGATCTGGTGCAGCTTGGCGTTCATGGGCAGCTGCAGCTGTCCGCCCAGGATATGGGCGCTCTGGCTGCGCCCCGCATCGCGCAGGCCGTTGTCCAGCATCGGATCCGCAAACAACCCCTTCTTGACCCCGCTGTGCCGCCCCGACACGTCCACCGACAGCCGCAGCTCGGCCAGGTCGGCGTAGATGGTCTGGATGTGGTCCTGGTAGGCCTTGAGGGTCTGCATGGGCACGACGCGCACGGCGTCCTGGTCCACGCGGCGGTTGCTGTCCCAGCTTTGGTAGACCGAGGCCAGGGCCAGGGTGCCGCTGGGTGCTGCCGGCACCTTGGGCGACCAGGCGGCGGGCACGCCGGGCACCCATTGCAGTTGGCCTTCGCTGTTGAGCACCAGGCGGTCGTAGCGGCGCAGCGCGTAGTGGTAGCTGACCAGCACCAGGGTGTCCTTGAGCGCGCCTTCCACGGTGAAGCCCGTGGAGTCCACAGCTGTGGGCGTGGCGTTGAGCATGTATTGGTAGGTGACCTGGTAGGTGCTGCCGGGCACGGGCTCGGCGCCCGAGGGGCTCCAGTCGATCTGGCCGCCGACCAGCTTCCAGTCCGTGCCCTGCACGTAGGTGGTGCCGGCCTGGACCACGCTGTCCACGGCCAGCACGGCGTTGTCGGGCAGCGGGTCGGCCGCGCCCGTGAAGCCGCCATGCGTGAGCGTGACGGTCTTGCGCGCCTGCACGCGCACCTGGGGCGTGCCGACAGCGGGCTGGCGGTCGAAGCGGATGCGCTGGGCGGCCGTGCCGGCCGAGGTGTGGGGCTCGCTGTCCACGAAGAACAGGTCGGGCTTGGCCTCGTAGACCAGGCGGCGGCTGGCACCCAGTTCCAGCGGATGGCCGTTGACGCGGGCGGCGCCCTCGCGCACGGTGTAGACCTGCTGGCCGGTGGCCAGGTCCTCGCCCATGATCACGTCCAGGCCGCGCACCACGTAGGTGCCGCCCGCGCTGTCGCGGTCATAGCGGGCCAGGGCCTGGGTGACGGCGTCGATGTTGGGCGGCGGCTCCTTGGGCATGACGGAGCCGTCGATGATGGTCCACACGGGATAGAACGTGCCGGCCGTGCCGTCGCCCTGCGCACCCCAGACCAGGGTGACGCGCTCGCGCAGCGCACCGGGCTCGCCATAGCCGCGCGTGCCGGCGGCGGGGTTCAGCAGTTCGGGGTCCTGCAGCTCGGTGACGGTATCGGTCTGCAGGTAGGCGCCCACGTAGACCGTGCCCACGGTGGCCACGGTGAGCGTGCCCGGCGTGATGCCGCGCACGGCGCCGGCCACGTAGAGCGCGCCGGCCTCGATGGTGGTGGCACCCGTGTCGGCGGAGGTGATGCACTGGCAGCCGCGGACGATGTCGCCCTCCTTGAACAGCACATCGGTGATGCCGCGCAGGCGGTGCTGCTGCATGCTCTGCAGCTCGTTGAGTTCGGCCGATTGCAGCACGCGGTCGGCCGCGAACTGCAGCCTGTCGTAGCGCTTGCCGGCGTCGAAGCGGTCGTAGATCTTGGTCTGGCTCATGGGGTGCCGTTCAGAAGGGGAGGATGATTTCTTCGACCTGGCGCACGCTGCCGCTGCGCAGGATCCGGGGGCGGCGCTCCAGCGTGTACAGCTCGCCCTTGCCGGTCAGCTGGCTGGCCAGCACCCAGCGCTGGCCGGGCGGCACGTCGGTGGCGACCTGGGTGCCGAAGAACACGCCCATCTCGCGCACGTCCTCGCCCTTGGCATCGTCGAAGCCGAAGGCCGCGCGCAGGTAGACGAAGGTGGTGGGTGTGTCGCTGACGCTGTAGCGCGCGCCGCTGGGCAGCTCGATCTCGCCGTTGTCGTCGGGCCGCGCAAAGCGCACCTCGGTGACCAGGCGGCGGCCGATTTCGTCGACCAGGGCGTTGGCGGTGATGGGTTCGGGCTCGGGCGCGGCGTCCCAGGCGGGCAGGCCGCGGCCCCAGGCGATGTGGATGGTCTGGGCGGCGACGGCCTTGGCGAGGGCGATGCGGCCCGCTTGCTGCAGAACTGCCATGTTCAGGGTTCCTCGGGTTCTTCGGTGGTGGTGGTGCGGGTTTCGAAGGATCGGCGCCAGGGCGTGCTGTCCCAGCGTCCGGTCCAGGTACGGGTGTTGTCGTGCGGGCGCTCGGTGCTGGCCCAGGGGTGCAGGCTGGCCAGGGCCAGCGGAGCGGGCGCCGTCCAGGCGCTGTGGGTGGCCATGGCCTGCGCGGGAATGGGCCGCAGCGGCGCGTAGTAGGCGGGCTCGCCCGTGGTGGTGGCGTTGACTTCGGTGATGCCCAGGCTGGCGTCGATCAGGATCTCGCTGTCCAGCGTCCAGGCATCGAGCAGCATGCGGTCGGCATAGGTGGCGATGGTGGTGACGCGGAACAGCTGGGCCGTGAGCACGCCGTCCGAAGGCGGTGCCTCGGTGCCGGTGCGGCGGGGCAGGCCCTGGCTGAGCTTGACGGGTTCGCCATACGGCGACACATCGATCCAGGTGCCGCTGTCGTTGTCCAGCATGCCGGCGTCCAGGCCCGGGCCGTGGTCCAGCCGCAGCGGGCGCAGGTCGTGGCCGTGGAAGACGCGGTAAAAGCGCACGTGCGCCGGCAGGCTGGCGCGCACCACATGGGCCACGCTGGCCAGCTCTGCGTCGCCGATGATGCGTCCCAGGTCCAGGTGCAGCCAGGCACCATCCTCGTCGAGCTGCGCGCCGTCATAGCCCAGCCAGCCCAGCGCACGCTGCATGGACGCGGCCGTGCCGCGCTCGCGCAGCCAGGGCAGGCCGTTGGCGATGAGGGCGGGCACATCGTCGAAGTAGCGGTCGAACTGGGCAATGCCCCATTCGGCCGCCAGCCAGGGCAGAAAGGCCGCAGGCTCGCCATGGGCTGGCGCGGGAAAGGCGCCGGCCAGGCCATCCCAATTCGGGACGACCTGGTCCACGGCCTTCTCCAGCGCCGTGGCGTTGGGCGGCAGCACATGGCGGCGGGGCGCCGTCGGGGCGATGGCGGCGGTGCTCATGCCTGCAGGCCCTCGTCCACCAGCTGGACGCGGCCCAGCACCGGGTATTCGTCGGCGGCCAGCGGCGTGAGCTCGGCCGGGGCCTGGGCGTCGGGGTAGGTGACGCGGGCAATGCCGTCCACATGCAGGCGCGTGGTGATCCACGAGCGCGGCACATCGCGGCCCAGCAGCGCGTAGGCCGCGATCTGGGCGGCCAGGCCGGCCTGCAGGCGCGCCACGATGTCCACGGGCGCACCGGGCTCGCGCAGCAGGTGCGCCGTGATGTCGATGGGGTGCGGGCGCGCCAGCGATACCGACACGGGTACGCCCAGCGGCCGCGCGCCTGGCGCATTGAGGGCCGACAGCACGATGGCCAGCGTCTCTTCGGCCAGGGCGGGCTCGACCAGCCACAGCTGCACGCTCACGCGGCCGGGCTGGGGCTGGGTGGCGATGGCGCTGTGCACATTGGGGCTGGCCGTCATGGCCAGGTGCTCGTAGTGCTCGGCCGTGCCGCTGCCGGCCAGCGCGCGCACGCGCAGCAGGATGCGCTGGCGGTAGCGTTCGTCGCTTTCGCCGGGCAGTCGGGCCACGTCATAGAAGGCGCCCTTGTGATCCAGGTCCGAGCCCTGGGCGAACGCAATCAGGTGCGCACGCGCGGCATCGTTGACGCGCGCCCGGTACAGCAGCTCGCGATAGGCGTGCGCCTCCAGCAGCTTGTTGAGCGGCTCGCTCTCCAGCGCCAGGACCTCGGCGGCCTCCGGGTGGCGCGCCAGCAGATCGGCGCGGTGGGCGTCGAGGATGCGCTCGAAATCCAGCGTCTCGACGACGCCGGGCGGCGGCAGGGCGTCCAGTGCAGGGGTCATGTCTTGCTTCATGAAAGGGTGCGGGCAATGGGCATCTGCAGGCTCAGCGGTGCCGGGCGGCGCGTGTTGTTGAAGGTGCCGATCAGCGTCAGGTCGGCGCGCCCGGGTATGGCCGGATCGCGCTCGATCACGATGCGTGTCAGGCGGATGCGGGGCTCCCAGCGCATCAGCGCGCTGGCCACGGCGGCGCGCAGGCGTGCCTGGGTGGCGTTGTTGTCGGGCTGGTCCAGCAGCGCCGGGACCAGCGACCCATAGTCGCGGCGCATCACGCGCGAGCCGATGGGCGTGGACAGGATGTCGGCCACGCTCTGGCGCAGATGCTCCATGCCCTCGATGCGGAGGCCTGTATGGCGGTTCATAGCGGTCCCTGCGTGATGGCGTCGCCCGCCCTGACGCCACCGTGGCGGTGGCGCAGCAGGCTGATGGGGCCGGTGGTCACATCGGGCGCGCCGGCCAGGCCTTGCGCATTGACGGTGGCCGAACCGCCGCCGGCCTGCAGGCTGATGCCTTGCTCGTCGATGCTGATCACCGAGTTGCCCACCCGCAGCGTGATGCCATGGGCCACGTTGATGTTGAGACGGCCCGTGGTGCTGTCGTGCTCCATGAAATCAGTGGGGCTCCACTGCGTGTGGCATACCCCTTCGCGGTCGCTGGGCTGGGCTGCGGCGCTGCTGTAGATGCCGGTCAGCGCCACGGCGCCCAGCAGGTCGCCGCCGGGCGACAGCAGCACGCACTGCTCGCCCACGGCCGGTGGCCACCAGACGCTGGCGTTCTCGCCTGCGGCGCGCAGGGCCAGCCAGGGAATCCAGTTGGTGGTCAGGTTGCCGGTCTTGACGCGGCAGCGCGCAGGGCGCGCATGGCGGACTGCGGCGATGGTGCCCGTGCGGATCAGCCCCTCCAGGCGGCGGATGATCTCGTACGGGCTCTCGGTTTGTGCGACGGGCGAATCCATGGCGTTCATGGTGCCGGCCGGGCCCTTGCGTGTCGCCGTGTGCCGGGCGTGGCACACGCCGCCACATGCAGCCCGACATGCAGCCCGGCATGGAGCAGGGCCACGCCTCAGCGCGGGTCGTAGTTCCACTCGGCCACCTTCTCGTCGAACAGGAACAGCTCCCACAACTGGCGCTGTGCAATGTCGAGCTGGCCCGGCGGCTCGGGCTTGTAGATCAGGTCGAAGGCGCCGGGGCTGCCCTCGCGCGGGCGCGCCAGCACGGCCTCCACCAGGTCGATCTCGATCGCGAGCTGCTGCGGCTGCGAGGCGGCTGCAGGGTCCGTGGAAGGAGGCGCAATGTCGAAGCGGATCGCCTGCTCGCGCCTTTCGGCATGGTCGAACAGGTCGGGCTGGTGGCGCCGCGCCCAGACCAGCAGCGGCACGGTCACGGCATCGATGCTGCCGGTGAAGTCCGCAATCACCAGGTTCAGCGTGTAGCGGTATTCCCAGGAAAGGGACGGCGTGCCCGTGTTGATCACGCGGCCCCTCTGGATGGTGAAACGGATGTTCCCTGGCGACTGTTGCAGCTGGGGCAGGGCAGCGACGAGCGCGTCGCGCAGGCTAGCGGGCTTGAGCATGGCAAGAGCTCTCCATCAAGGTTGGGGTAGGCGGCATCGGAGCGTTTTGTCGCGATGCCCGTGGGCGAGCCGGGCGCTCGACCACGGCGGCGCGGCTGCTGGCCGGGGAGGCCATTCGCTTTGCCGCCGTGGCTGGTACCGTCAGTGGGGGGCGGGGCCTGAAGCGGCTGGCCAGCCCGCGGTCACATCGATCCCGGATAGCCTGGTCAGATCCGTCCCCGCCGTATCGATGGCGGTTTCGATGCGTTGGCGGTTCCCTGTCAGCAGGCCGTGTGCCTGGCGGTAGGCCTGGTCCTTGGCGCGAATGCGTTGTGCCAGTTCCAGGCGTTCCACTCCGCGTGCGGCGGCTGCAGCAGTGATCCAGGGCGCGGAAGCATCTGGCGTTGCCTGGAGCTCCATGGCCTCCAGGATCTGCACATACCAGCTCTCACGCTCAAACGCGTCGTACGGTGCAGCGATGAGCTGCACGCGCTGTGCGTACTCGGTGGCCAGGGCTTGTCGCAAAGCAGCAGCCATGGCCTGGGCTGTAGGCTTTTCCAGCGGTAGTGGAAGGCCGCCTGCTGCAAGCCAGGCCTGCACTTCCTGGTAGTCCCGGTTTGCCGGATCCAAAGGAATGGCGGCCTGGTCTGATATCCGCCGATATGCCCCATTGGGTAGCAGTTGATAGAGGCTCACAGCTCGGCCGCGAAAAGGATGCGTGGCGTGGCAGTGTTGACGTTGCCGTTGCCGCGCATGAAGCCCATGGTGTTGGCGGGAAATCCTGAGCCGGACACATCACCCTCGATATAGCTGGGCCCACGGCTGTATGCCGTAAAGGTGATGTTTGCCGGCGTGAACAGCGTCGCAACCCCGGAGAACGAGAACGCGAGAGAGCCCGTGGCGGTCACGGTCGGATTGGCCCGCATGAGCGTTGGCGCTGGTGCAAGCCAGGACGCTGCCGTGGCGCTGTTGGCTCGCAGGAAGAACAGTCCGGCCCACGGGTTGATGCCGCGCGATCCGCTGTAGACGAAGAAGAAGCGTGCGCAGCGGTGCAAATTCAGGGGCAGCGGTTCTGGCTCGTACAGGCCTGCCAGCGAGCCTTGGTTGAGCATGGGCTCGGCCACCACTCCGCCCGTGAATTCAAGCTGCAGGTTGTCGCCGACATGGGTGAAGGTGATGGGCGAAGCGCTGTAGAGCCCCTCGCCGATACGCGCTTGTGCCGAGCCTGTCCAGGACAGCGTATAGACCTTGCCGGATACCAGGTCCTCTGTCGGGAGAATCTGCAGCAGGCTGCCTGCGGTGATCTCCACGGATTTGGGTGCTGCGTCCGAGGCGAAAGCCAGTGTGCAGCCGCTGGCACCGGCCTTCCAGCGATCCAGTGTGTATGCGCCAGCTGCGAAGCTGCCAGCTGCCGCGACACGCTGATTCAGTTGGAAGCTTGCGTTGTAGAGCAGGTTTTGGCGTGGCAGCGTCGTGCCGTTGCCGTTGCCGTTGCCGTTGCCGTTGCCGTTGCTGCCACATTGGCATCCGCATTTGGCCGCGCCGTATGCGGCAGCGTAGTTGTGGTCCGTATTGCCCATTGCTGCGGCCAGCGCGACCAGATCGGTTGCGGCTGCCGCACCGATGTTGTTCCGGGCGGTCAGCTTTTGCGCATTGGTCAGCGCCTGTGCTTCGTCGAAACGCACGCGATTCGCAAGGCTGGCCAGCAGCGTCGCAGCCAGATTGGGGTCGGTGCCCAGTGCATCGGATAGCTCCTTGAGGGTGGTCAAGGCGGCTCCGGCACCATCGACCAGTTCGCTCTTCAAGGCCTGCATGGCTGTCTCGATGCTGTCGAAGATCTTGTCTGCAGACCAGGTGACTGTGGTGTCGCCGTTACCGACGCTGTCGTCAATGACAACGCCGCCCGTTGTAACCATGCCATGCAGTTCGGCAATGGCTGCTACAAGATTGTTCTTTGCCGCTGTGGGCAGCAGGCACAGATTGCCCTGCGCGCAGCGCAAAGCCTTTACGTCGGCGCCGATGGCTTGCGCAAGTGCAACGATTCGGGTTTCGATGGTCATGAGAGTTTTCCTTCAGGGGGTAGATGGTTTGGTTGAAAGGCCCGGCAAATGCCTGTCGCCTGCAGGGCCCGATGGATTCCGGGGAACATGGGGAATGCGCGCTTCACTCGTCAGCGCGAGCCCGGCGTCGTAGGCGCGCTCGCAGGCGCTGCCTCGGTGGCGGGCGTCGTCAGCAATGCGCGCCAGCGCTCCCGCTCGCTCGTCAGCGCGGCGCTGCAGCTCGGCGAGCAGATCGAGGGCGCCGGTGTCTGGCGCGCACTGTCCGGCAGCGGCGCGAGCCTGGGCGGCGACACGGTGGGCGGTGATGTAGTCGGCGAGGTCGCCGCGCAGCCGGCCAGCAGCAGCGCGGGCAGCATCGGCATCCGCCGCAGCGCGCGCCAGGGCCAGGTCCGTGTCGCGTGCAAGAAAGTCGAGGCGTTCACGGTAGGCTCTTTCCCGTTGTCGATAGCGTTCGGATGCGTGCAGGGCGGCGGTGGCAGCGGCCTGGCGGTCGGTCGCCAGATCCGTGCGCGCCTGCGCCGCATCGCGCTCGGCACCCAGCCGCGCCAGCGACTGCCAGACCAGCAGTGCCGCCAGCAGCAGGGCCAGCAGCTGCCAGGCATGGGTTTGCAGGCGGTCCATCAAGGCTGGGCCTCCATGCAGGCTGCGTGGCGCGCCTGCTGGCGTGTCCACACGCCGCGGCACACCTTGTTGCCGGGAGCCGAGCAGTCAAAGCGCCAGCGCGTGGGCTGGCCTGCGCCATCCCATCGATAGGCGCTGAAGCCCTGCAAAGGCTGAGTGCTGGTCATGAATCGCCAGGACAGGTAGGACTGGCAGGCGCCGGCGTAGTCGCCAGCCCGTGTCCTGGACAGCATCGAGGAGCCGCGCCAGGCCCCGCAGCCGTACTGGCCTGCGAAGTCCACCGCCTGGGCGAACTCGGCCGGATGCACTCGCGTGTCACCCAGCGAATCGCGCACGCAGGCGCCGTACTGCTGCTCCAGCAGGTTGATGGCCAGTTCGCGCGCCCGTTCGCGGGTGATGGGCGGGTCGGCCAGGGTCACGCGTGTGCCGTCCTCGTAGCGCGTGGCGCCGTGGCCGATGGTGGGCACATCGCCCTGCACGGGAATGATGGGCGCCGCGCTGAAGCCTTCTGCGGCAATCCAGGCAGCAACGATGGCCGCGCCAATGCCCAGTCCTGCCGCTGGCATGCGCGCTGTGCTCATGGGGCCGCTCCGGTGTCTGTGGAGGTCGAAGACGCCTTCCTGCGCGCGGCGTCCTCGGCCTGGCGCGCGCGCCGGTCCTCGCGTTCATTGCGCCAGCGCCACAGCAGATACACGGCCTGCAGCAGCACGTAGACGATGGTCAGCGCGGTGGCGGTATGGGTCATGGTCCAGCCATTGGCCACGTTCGCGGCCACGACGGTGACGGGAGGCGCGGCCTTGGCGCCTTCCAGGGCGGCGGTCTTGACGATGGTTTCTCGGTCCATGTCAATCCCAGAAACTGATCAGGGGCAGGCTGGGCGCCTGGGCGGGTTCGGTCAGCTCGACGGCCAGGCCGGCGGGCAGATGGGGACCGTGGGCCGGCAGGCCCGGGTTGCGCTCCAGCGTGGCTTCCACCACGCCGCGCGTGGCGCCCAGCTGGCGCATGCACAGCTCGTCCAGCGTTTCGTATTCACGGGCAATGGCCAGCATCAGGCGCGCTCCCTGTGTGCAGGGTTGGCGGGCGCGGCGGCACGGGCCGGTGGTGGTATCGCCTGATCCGGCGCGGGAAAGGGAATGGCAAGACTCACTGAAGCTCCTCGTGGGCCGGCCCGCGCGGACCTGTTCCTGGTGCACCCGCCATGCGTGTGGCTGCGGATGCCGGGAACGCCTCAGGCCACCGGATCGCGGTGGCACCGGGCAGGCGGTATGCCGGGTCCGGCGCGCGGGCCGGGTATGAATGCCATGTTTGCCGACGGGAGCAGGCCCGGCAATCGCTGCAGCCTGTGCGCGCTGCGGGCACGCCAGCGGCCATGCCGAATGCAGAAATGACAAGACCCCGCAGGGCGGGGTCTTGTCATGGTGGGGGTGAGAGGGTCTAGCAGCGCTTGCTGCCAACTACCTGGCTGCGATGCAGATGGTCGGACAGGTCACCCGCCGCCGCGCTGAGCTTGCGTGACACGGGCAGCAGCAATGCGGTAATGGCCGAGGCGTGCACGACCGTGCCCCGGGCTGCAGCCAGCAGCTCGCAGATGGCGGCCACTTGCTCGCTGGCGCTTTCCACATCGTCCCTGACCGTCTCAATCTGGTGCTGCATCGCGTCTTCTTTCTACTGTATGCACATACAGTATAGGTCGAATGACCAGATGTTTCAATTTGATGTGACCCTTTTTCATATGCTGATTGGCGATGACTGGCAGGGCCTTTGGTCGGGCTGCGCGCATGTTGGGTTGGCGTGTGCCGGGCGGCCTCGAAAGCCTTTTGCTGGCCCGCACGGATCCCGCGCAGTGAAGGCAAGTGATTGTTTTTGAATGGTTGACGACCCGCCCCCCGCGCACCACGCACCAACGCCGCTCAACTGCGGCGAACACTGCTCAAGCCCGCTTCCTGTAGAGGAGGCGCATTGGCCAGGCGGATTGCGGGATTCCCCTGCAAGAGCGCGCGTCTGGAAGGCAAAACCGCCTCGTTTATAATGTCCGGCTTCGCTTACATCACGGGTTGAGCGAACCATGTGCGGTCCCCAGCGGCCAGGTGCATGTGATGTAAGCCCTTGAAATCTGAGGTGCCGCGCGGCCGACTGGCTTGGCTCGCGTCGCACCGTGACTTTTGCGCAATACGGTGCGGGCTGTACAGCAGCCGGCACGGTCCAATCCCTCATAGGAACAAACATGGCCGTTACTGTTGAAACCCTTGAAAAGCTCGAGCGCAAGATCACGCTGAGCCTGCCCCTGAACTCCATCCAGAGCGAAGTCGAGAACCGCCTGAAGCAGGTGGCGCGCACCGTGAAGATGGACGGCTTCCGTCCCGGCAAGGTGCCGATGAGCGTGGTGGCCCAGCGTTATGGCTACTCGGTGCAGTACGAAGTGCTCAACGACAAGGTTGGCGAGGCTTTTGCACAGGCCGTCAACGAAGCCAAGCTGCGCGTGGCTGGCCAGCCCCGCATCTCCGAAAAGGAAGGCGCTCCCGAGGGCGAGGCCCAGTTCGAAGCCATCTTCGAAGTGATGCCTGAAGTCAAGATCGGTGACCTGACCTCGGCCGAAGTCGAGAAGCTGACCGCCGAAGTGGACGACGCCGCCATCGACAAGACCGTGGACATCCTGCGCAAGCAGCGCCGCACCTTCGCACAGCGCGCCCAGGCCGATGTGGCCGTGGACGGCGACCGCGTGACCGTGGACTTCGAAGGCAAGATCGACGGCGAGACCTTCTCCGGCGGCAAGGCTGAAGACTTCCAGTTCCTGGTTGGCGAAGGCCAGATGCTCAAGGAATTCGAAGACGCAGTGCGCGGCATGAAGGCTGGCGAGTCCAAGACCTTCCCGCTGGCATTCCCCGCCGATTACCACGGCAAGGACGTGGCCGGCAAGACCGCTGACTTCCTGGTGACGGTCAAGAAGATCGAAGCCGCCAATCTGCCCGAAGTGGACGAGGCCTTTGCCAAGGCACTGGGCGTGGCTGAAGGCACGGTCGAAGGCCTGCGCGCCGACATCAAGAAGAACCTGGAGCGTGAAGTCAAGTTCCGTGTCCAAGGCCGCAACAAGCAGGCCGTGATGGACGCCCTGGTGTCCAAGGCCGAGCTGGAACTGCCCAAGGCTTCGGTGCAGGCTGAAGTCGCACGTCTGCTGGAAGGCGCCCGCGCCGAGCTGCAGCAGCGCGGCATCAAGGACGCCGAGAAGGCCGAGATCCCTGAAGACGTGTTCCTGCCCCAAGCCGAGCGCCGCGTGCGCCTGGGCCTGGTGGTGGCCGAGCTGGTGCGCGCCAACGAGCTGCACGCCACGCCCGACCAGATCAAGGCCCACGTGGAAGAGCTGGCCGCCAGCTACGAAAAGCCCGAAGACGTGGCACGCTGGTACTTCGGCGACCGCCAACGCCTGGCTGAAGTCGAAGCCGTTGTCATCGAAAACAACGTGACCGAGTTCGTGCTGGGCAAGGCCAAGGTCTCCGACAAGGCCGTGTCCTTCGACGAACTGATGGGCCAGGCCTGAGGGTTTGAGCACCGCCTGCCTGCCGCTTCGTGAGATCGGCGGGCGGGTTGGCATCTGCGGGGCTTGTGCTTTGGCGCACAAGCCCCATTTTCTTTCCGGATACGGCTAAAGTAGCCCCCTAGTACTGGAGAAAACATGAGCGCATTGGAAACTCAGGGTTTGGGCATGATCCCAATGGTCATCGAACAGTCCGGCCGCGGAGAGCGGTCGTACGACATCTACTCGCGCCTGCTCAAGGACCGGGTGATCTTCCTGGTGGGCCCTGTCAATGACCAGACGGCCAACCTCGTCGTGGCCCAGCTGCTGTTCCTTGAAAGCGAAAACCCCGACAAGGACATTTCGTTCTACATCAACAGCCCCGGCGGCTCCGTGAGCGCCGGCCTGGCCATCTTCGACACGATGAACTTCATCAAGCCCGATGTGTCCACGCTGTGCACCGGCATCGCTGCCAGCATGGGCGCCTTCCTGCTGGCCGCTGGCACCAAGGGCAAGCGCTTTGCGCTGCCCAACTCCCAGGTCATGATCCACCAGCCGCTGGGCGGCATGCAGGGCCAGGCCACCGAGATCGAAATCCACGCACGCGAAATCCTCAAGACCCGCGAGCGCCTGAACAAGATCCTGGCCGAGCGTACGGGCCGGCCGCTGGAAAAGATCCAGCACGACACCGAACGCGACTACTTCCTGTCCGCCGAGGAAGCCAAGGACTACGGCCTGGTCGATCAGGTGATCAACAAGCGCTCCTGAAGTCCGGAGGCTGCATGAGAATGGGCGGCGTTTTCCCCCTACGGAAAACGCCGCTTTCCATTTGGTTATCATCCTTTTCCATATTTCTGTAACAAGGCACCGACCCCATGGCCGAGAAAAAAGGCTCCTCCAGCGAAAAAAACCTTTATTGCACCTTCTGCGGCAAGAGCCAGCATGAGGTCAAGAAGCTGATCGCGGGTCCGTCAGTCTTTATCTGCGACGAGTGCATCGATCTCTGCAACGAGATCATCCGCGACGAGCAGCCCAGCACCGAGGCCAAGGACGGCCGAGGCGACCTGCCCACGCCCGCCGAAATCAAGGCCAACCTCGACAACTACGTGATTGGCCAGGACCTGCCCAAGCGCACGCTGGCCGTTGCCGTCTACAACCACTACAAGCGCCTGCGTCACAAGGACAAGGCCGGCAAGGACGAGATTGAGCTGGCCAAGAGCAACATCCTGCTCATCGGTCCCACGGGCTCCGGCAAGACGCTGCTGGCGCAGACGCTGGCGCGCATGCTCAACGTTCCCTTCGTCATGGCTGATGCCACCACGCTGACCGAGGCCGGCTACGTGGGCGAGGACGTCGAGAACATCATCCAGAAGCTGCTGCAAAGCTGCGAGTACGACGTCGAGCGTGCACAGCGCGGCATCGTCTACATCGACGAGATCGACAAGATCTCGCGCAAGTCCGACAACCCCAGCATCACGCGCGACGTGTCTGGCGAGGGCGTGCAGCAGGCCCTGCTCAAGCTCATCGAAGGCACCATGGCCAGCGTTCCCCCGCAAGGCGGCCGCAAGCATCCGAACCAGGACTTTCTGCAGATCGACACGACCAACATCCTGTTCATCTGCGGCGGCGCGTTCGCGGGCCTGGAGAAGGTCATCGAGAACCGCACCGAGGCGTCCGGCATCGGCTTTGGCGCCACGGTCAAGAGCAAGAAGCAGCGCTCCATCTCGGAAGTGTTCCAGGAGATCGAGCCTGAAGACCTGATCAAGTTCGGCATCATCCCCGAGCTGGTCGGCCGCATGCCCGTGGTCACGGCCCTGGCCGAACTGGGCGAAGACGCCCTGGTGCAGATCCTGACCGAGCCCAAGAACGCCCTGGTCAAGCAGTACAGCAAGCTGCTGGCCATGGAAGGCGTGGAGCTGGAGATCCGGCCTGCCGCGCTCAAGGCCATCGCCCGCAAGGCGCTGGCGCGCAAGACGGGTGCCCGTGGCCTGCGCTCCATCCTGGAGCAATCGCTGATCGGCACCATGTACGAGCTGCCCAATGCCGACAATGTCGAAAAGGTAGTGGTGGACGAGTCCACCATCGAAGACGGAAAGGCGCCGCTGCTGGTTTACCGCGAAGCGGCCAAGAAGGCCTGATGCGCCGCCGCCTGCAAAGGTCCGGCAGCGCAAGTCCCTGCGGCCCGAAATCCTTTCGGGCCGCAGGGTTGAAATACACCGGTGTGCGGACCATCTTCCGCTGACAAACCGAGGATTCCCATGTCAGGACATACCCCTTTGCCTTCCACCCCCCTAGACCTGGCGCTGCTGCCGCTGCGTGACGTGGTCGTGTTCCCCCACATGGTGATCCCGCTGTTCGTGGGGCGCGCCAAGAGCATCAAGGCGCTGGAGCTGGCCATGGAGGGCGACCGCCGCATCATGCTGGTGGCCCAGAAGACCGCCTCCAAGGACGAGCCCACGGCCGCTGACATGTTCGATGTCGGCTGCGTGTCCACCATCCTGCAGATGCTCAAGTTGCCCGACGGCACGGTCAAGGTGCTGGTCGAAGGCCAGCAGCGCGCGCTGGTCAAGCAGGTCATGGACGAAGAGACCCACTTCGTGGGCTCCGTCGTGCCCGTGGCGCCCGAGGCTGAAACACACAAGCCCAGCGAGATCGAGGCCCTGCGCCGCGCCGTGACGCAGCAGTTCGACCAGTACGTCAAGCTCAACAAGAAGATCCCGCCCGAGATCCTCACCTCCATCGCCAGCATCGACGATGCCGGCCGCCTGGCCGACACCATTGCCGCGCACCTGCCGCTCAAGCTTGAGAACAAGCAGGCCGTGCTCGACCTGGTGGACATCAAGGAGCGCCTGGAAAACCTCTTCGAGCAACTGGACCGCGAAGTCGACATCCTCAACGTCGACAAGCGCATCCGCGGCCGCGTCAAGCGCCAGATGGAGAAGAACCAGCGCGACTTCTACCTGAACGAGCAGGTCAAGGCCATCCAGAAGGAACTGGGCGAGGGCGAAGACGGCGCCGACATCGAAGAGATCGAAAAGAAGATCAAGCTGGCCCGCATGCCCGCCGAGGCGCGCAAGAAGGCGGAGGCCGAGCTCAAGAAGCTCAAGCTCATGTCGCCCATGTCGGCCGAAGCCACCGTGGTGCGCAACTACATCGACGTGCTCACGGGCCTGCCCTGGAGCAAGAAAACCAAGATCAAGCACGACCTGGCCAATGCCGAGGACGTGCTCAATGCCGACCACTTCGGCCTCGAAAAGGTCAAGGACCGCATCCTTGAATATCTTGCTGTGCAGCAGCGCGTGGACAAGGTCAAGGCGCCCATCCTGTGCCTGGTCGGACCTCCGGGCGTGGGCAAGACCTCGCTGGGCCAGTCCATCGCCAAGGCCACGGGCCGCAAGTACGTGCGCATGGCGCTGGGCGGCATGCGTGACGAGGCGGAAATCCGCGGCCACCGTCGCACCTACATCGGCGCCATGCCGGGCAAGGTGCTGCAAAGCCTGGACAAGGTCGGCACGCGCAACCCGCTGTTCCTGCTGGACGAAATCGACAAGCTCGGAATGGACTTCCGTGGCGACCCGTCGAGCGCCCTGCTGGAAGTGCTGGACCCCGAGCAGAACCACACCTTCGGCGATCACTACGTCGAGGTGGACTTCGACCTCAGCGACGTGATGTTCGTGGCGACCTCCAACTCCATGAACATCCCGCCCGCGCTGCTGGACCGCATGGAAGTGATCCGCCTGTCGGGTTACACCGAGGACGAAAAGGTCAACATCGCCATCCGCTATCTGCTGCCCAAGCAACTCACCAACAACGGTGTGAAGGACGGCGAAATGCAGGTCGACCAGTCCGCCATCCGCGATATCGTGCGCTACTACACGCGTGAAGCCGGCGTGCGCTCGCTGGAACGCGAGCTCTCCAAGATCTGCCGCAAGGTGGTCAAGGGACTGCAGCTCAAGAAACTGGAGCCCACTGTCGTCGTCAATGCCGACAACCTCACCGACTACCTGGGTGTGCGCAAGTACAGCTACGGCCGTGCCGAGCACAACAACCAGGTCGGCCAGGTCGTGGGCCTGGCATGGACCGAGGTCGGCGGCGACCTGCTGACCATCGAGGCCGCCATCATGCCCGGCAAGGGCGTGATCTCGCGCACCGGCTCGCTGGGCGACGTGATGAAGGAATCCGTGGAAGCCGCCCGCACCGTGGTGCGCAGCCGCTCGCGCATGCTCGGCATCAAGGACGAGGCCTTCGAGAAGAAGGACATCCACGTGCACGTGCCCGATGGCGCCACGCCCAAGGACGGCCCCAGCGCGGGTGCGGCCATGACGACGGCCTTCGTCTCTGCGCTGACCGGTATCCCGGTGCGTGCCGATGTCGCCATGACTGGCGAGATCACGCTGCGCGGTGAGGTCACCGCCATCGGCGGCCTCAAGGAAAAGCTGCTGGCGGCCCTGCGGGGCGGCATCAAGACGGTGCTGATCCCCGAAGAGAACGTCAAGGACCTCCAGGAGATCCCCGACAACGTCAAGAGCGGCCTGGAAATCATCCCCGTCAAGTGGATCGACCAGGTCCTCAAGGTGGCGCTGGAGCGTGTGCCCGAGCCCTTGTCCGAGGAGGAGGCCGCAGCGCCGCCGCCAGCGGAATCCAAGCCTGTGGAGCCAGCCGTCAAGCACTGAAGATGAAAAAATGTAGCGTTTTTCCTGAACCCTCCAAGAACTACGCTACAATTCATCCCATCGCAGCAAACGACGTTGTAGAATGTCAGGCTTCGGTAGAAATGCGGGAATAGCTCAGTTGGTAGAGCGCAACCTTGCCAAGGTTGAGGTCGACGGTTCGAACCCGTTTTCCCGCTCCAGATTTTGAACATGCTTTCGGGTTTGTTCGGTTCTGGTGGCGGTTGGCTGCCAGAATGGATGATTCAAGCGGGAATAGCTCAGTTGGTAGAGCGCAACCTTGCCAAGGTTGAGGTCGACGGTTCGAACCCGTTTTCCCGCTCCAGTTTTGGATGTGCCTAGTGCACAGCCGATTCAGGTGACGGTTGGTTGCTTGAATTTTTTGCGGGAATAGCTCAGTTGGTAGAGCGCAACCTTGCCAAGGTTGAGGTCGACGGTTCGAACCCGTTTTCCCGCTCCAGTTTTAGAAACTGCAGCAATGCTGCATGTTTTGATAGTGATCTTGGCGCGATAGCAAAGCGGTTATGCCCCGGATTGCAAATCCGGTTAGACCAGTTCGACTCTGGTTCGCGCCTCCAAAAAATTTAAAGAAAATCAAATACTTATAAGGCCCCTCGGGGCCTTTTTTCATTTCCGGCCCACCTCAATATGGGCTCAATCGACCTCAAACCGCGCCGAAACTGCGGTCGAACCACACCTAATCTTCTGAGTTTGTCGATGAGGTGAGTACACTCCGCCCGAGCATCAATGGGAGGTGAGTGTGTCGAGTGTGCGCAAGACGCCCCGTGGGCGCTATGAGCTGACCATCCGCAGTAAGCTGCTGCCCAAGCCTGTCTACATGACTTTCGACGACGAGGCCGAGGCCCAGCAGTATGGCCACCAGGTCGACCAGCTGCTCGCTGCTGGCGTGGTGCCTGCAGGCTTGGTGCAGCAGAACGTCTCCGCGCCAAAGCCCAGGGAGCGGCTGCGTTTCGTGCTGATCGCCTGGATCAATACCGGCCAGCCAGCTGCCACCGATATCCCCGTTCTTGATCTGCTGGTAGCCGAGCTGGGTAAGGTTCTGATTGCCGACCTCACCTACAAATGGGCCGAGGCCTGGGTGCGCAGCCTCAAGCTGGAGCGCAATTTCGCCCCCGGCACTATCCGCAAACGCATAGGCTCACTGTCCCGCTGCTTGGACTGGTGGCTTCGACAACATCCCGATGCGATGGTGGGCAACCCGCTGCGGCTGTTGCCCAAAGGGGCTGCCACCTACACCCAGAAAGATCGCGCGGACATTGAGGCACTCAACGCTGCGGCCGGCGACCAGTCCAAGCCAAAGGTGGCCAAGGAAGACGTCCAGCGTGAGCGGCGCCTGCTGCCTGGCGAGCTGGAACGAATCGAGCGGGTTCTGGCTGGAGAGCGCCGTCCGGATCGGGAGCGCAGCATCAAGCAGGAAGATGCCCCGGCATTGCGTACCTTGTTCCTGTTGATCCTCTATACCGGTTTGCGTTTACGTGAGGCATACACGCTGACCTTTGGCCAAGTGAACTTGGCGACTCGAACTATACGCGCTAAGGTTAGTAAACAATGGCATGGCAGACTGAAGTATCGTGACGTACCGATTCGGCCAGAACTATTCGCTATTCTCAAGCACTACTTGGAGATGTTTCCCGGGCACGTAGAGGATCAGCCAATTTTTCCTTGGTGGACAGGGGAAGGAGGTCAGAGAGAGTTAACGAGAACGTCTTCTCGTCTATCGAACAGATTTGCAAACTTATTTAGCTACGCTCAATGTCCAGGATTGACCGAGCATGACCTTCGGCATGAGGCGACTTGCCAGTGGTTCGAGATGCGAACAAAGAGCGGAGGTTGGATGTTCCGTGACGTCGAGATTCACCGCATCATGGGCTGGGCCTCGGGGAGTGGAATGGCGATGAGATATGCTAGCTTCCGCGTTGAGGATTTGGCGGATCGGATGTGGTATTCATAAGACGGAATTGTCTGCCAATTTACTTTGACAGAGGAAGTGGACCATAGGTTCGCAAGTGCAGCAGTCCACTACTGGACCTTTTTTGTACACTCTGATACATTGGCTAGCAACTACGTAAGGAGAAGGTATGGAATGGGTAACTCACTTGATTTCATTTTTGGTAGGTCTTGGTTCGGGTTGGACGCTTAAAATAATGTTTTCTTACCGATCTTCTCGAAATAAAAATACACGGATCGTTTCTCAGAAAAATAACATAGTAGGCGGCGATATGGCTGCTGGTGATATGAATAAAAATAATCGTAGGTGATTTTCTTGTTTACCAGTCAAAGCCATAACCGGGCAGAGGGTGATATAGTTGGTGGGGATAAGTATGACAATAGTAGGTCGACTGTTGTTAATTTCTCATCAATTGGCTCAGTAAATACAGAGCTGAATTTTCTTTACGACAAGCTCAGGGTGGATGGTCAGGGAGATTCATCCGGGGGTGAGTTTTCGGAAAAGCTACTGCATTATATGGGTGCGGTTGTAGATGGTGATGTTAGAGGGCTTGAGGCTAAACTTACTGATAGCGGTCGAAAAGATTTGCTATTGGAGGCAATGAAATCTAAAGAGAAGATTTTTAAGAAAATTCTGAGATTTCAAACCTCAAAGACTGCCCAAAGAATATTTACAATCGTATTGACTGATTTGCATGCAAAATTTACTCTTATCGTGACTCCCGTTATTCAGGAGGATGGGGGTAGAGTAGCGGTAGACGGGAGTATTAATGTTGTTGTCCAATCCACTGGTTCAATATTAGGTGAGAATATACTTGAATTCGATTCAATGGATTTGATAGGGATGTTGTATTTTTTGGGTGGAAACTGCCATATTAGGTGGGATAAATGCTGATATACCATCCTGCGTATGATGCTTATCATTGCATATTTCGGTTGTTGTTGATATCAGAGCATATAAATAAAGTGGAGACGGATAAAATTAGATTGTTGGATTTCTATCTGGTTTTTCCCGGATCCGTGGCCAATATAAAACTTCCTTCGGAGTTAATTGGCTTGAGAAGAGAATCAAAGAAGCTTGCAAATATTTATAGGGACCCTTTAAGTGAGGTAGCTACCTTTCATGAAATGAAGGGGATTCAAGATGCAGCGCTGCGATCAGTAGTCGCATCTGGTTTTTTTGATCTTGATAGCTATTCAAAGGGATATGTATCTCGTTCATTAAAGCCATTGCCGGTTGGTATTGAGCAGAGAATTGAAAATATTCTGGAGTCAACCGGATCAGTTGGTTTGAGCGCGATCATTGGTTTGTCGCAAGTGCCTTTGCTAGGTAAGAATGGATTAAAGGATAGGACGCACCTTATGGAGTATCGTTATGACCCTGCTTGAACCCACCCTAATGGTTAGTAGGTTGGTTGTATTTCAGGGCGCTCATGTGGCATTTGACTGCAAGTTTAAATCTGGCGTAAATATTATAAGAGGTAGGAATAGTTCGGGGAAAACAACAATAATGGATATGCTCGCCTTTGGGTTGGGTGCTGAAAATATTCGTTGGAAGAAGGGAGCGCTTCAATGCACAAGCACTTGCGTGGAAGTTCTTTTGAACGGCAAGACTGCGTGCTTAAAGCGTGATATAGGTGTGACAACCCAAAGGCCGATGGCTATATTTTGGGGGAGCTATGAGGAGTCTCTGAAGGCGGGCTTTTTGAAATGGGAGCATTATCCATTTAAGCGAAGTGCTAATTGCATCAGTTTTTCACAAGCATTGTTTGCGGCTCTTGATTTGCCGCAGGCGCAAGGTGCGGGATCTTCAAATCTGACAATGCACCAGATTTTACGGGTGCTTTATGCTGATCAGCCGAGTGTTCATAGTCCTATATTTAGGCTTGATAGCTTTGACAGTCCCTTAAATAGGGAGATGATTGGTGGTTATTTGTCTGGGGTATATGATGACACTTTGCATGATGCTCAGATTCGTTTGAGAGAAGTTCAGGCTCATATTTCAAAACGAGAGAGTGAGTTGAAAAGTATTTTTGGAGTACTGGGGCGGTCTGGCCAAACTCCAGATTTAGAGTTCCTTAATGAAAGGACTGTCGAATTGGAGTCGGCTAGAAACGCTCTTATCGATAAAATAGCAAAAATAAAGCTGGAGCGATCCGTCCCTACAGATCTGAGTAGTGTGGCGAATATCAATAATTTGAGGAGCCAGCTCAATGATGCCAAACATGAAGAGTCAAAAACAAAGGATCAGATTTCTGCTCTTGAGCTTGAATTAAAAGATTCGAACCAATTCATCAAAGAGCTGGAGTCTAGGTTGCAGAGTCTTGATGAGTCTAAGGAGACGCGCAACTATTTTGGAAAGTTGAGCTTTGTTTTTTGCCCATGTTGTTTGAATAAGCTTCCAAGCCCGGAAGAAAATAATAATATTTGTCATCTGTGCACCGGTGATATTGGAGATGAAGCAGAGAAAAATCAACTGCTAAGAATGAAGAATGAGATTGCGGTTCAGCTTAATGAATCTCGTATTCTGAAAAATATTAGAGAGGAGGAGATAAGTAAATTGCGTACTGATCTTCCGCATTTGTCGCAACGAATAAGATCTTTGGAACAGGATTACAGTAGTGTGGCAAATGTCTGGTCCACTGATGTGGAGACGGCTATAGAGGCATCCTCGAGAGAGCTTGGTTCATTAGATCGGGAGATAATTCAGGCTTATGAGCAGCAAAAGCTGGCTGCAGTAATAACCGATCTGCAAAAACAAAGAGATGAATTTAGAAATGAAGAGAGTAAGCTAGAAGATTCAATTCTTCTTCTTGAGAGGCAGCAAGAATCCCGGAAGAAGGAGGTGGCTGAAGCTGTTAGCAAGGTGATGGTCAGATTGTTAGGCATGGATTTGCCATTGACTCCTGAATTTATTAATGCTGAATTCGCCACCTTTGATTTTGTAGAGAATTCAGTTTACGTGAACGGAGTAAGGAATTTTTCGGAAAGCTCCGCCGTGGTACTTCGTCATATATTCCACTTGGCATTCCTCACAGTGAGTACTGAAAAAGAATTTATGCGCCTTCCACGATTTATGATGTTAGACGGTATTGATGATGGTGGCATGGAGGTGGAGAGAAGTCATCGGTTGCAAAAAATCATTGTGGACGAATGTTCAACATATCAGGTTGACTATCAGCTGATATTTGCCACTTCGGAGATAAATTCCGATCTTGAGGCCACTGATTTGGTCGTTGGGCGTTATTTCACCCCAGAAAATAGGTCGCTTGATGTGCTTGAAATGTGAATTTCAAGTAAATTGCAATTGCATTAATTTCTGATATTTTGGGGAATATTTTAAGGTGGAATTGCTGCATTATTTGTGGATTCTGTAATCTTGATAAGCAGCCACAGATCGGGAAATTTCCTCTTGCATTTTTTAATTGGTAATTACTATTGATTCCAACCTTGGGAGAGGCGGTGGTTCGCGACGTTTTTTCCCTCGGTTGGTCTCATTACTTGTTAGTATTGAACTGTTTTTTGTTATCCCTGGATTTTTCGAGTATCTATTTTTGGGTTTTTTTATTATTTCGGTGCTCAACGTATATTGGGTTATATCTCTTTCTTGCCGACGTTCGGCCGATTCATCAAGTGCCTTTTCATTCAAACGTTCGAGAAGTGCTTGAGTGGGTATTATCCAGCCGCGGCCAATCTTTGTACCTGGTAGATCACCGCTAATAAGACGTGTTGCAACAGTTTCTGCGTCGCAGTTTAATATTTCTGCCAGATCGGAGACGGTTAATATTTCTGTTTGCGCTTTATTCATAGTGTTCTCCAAATATATGGATCTTTAGGTCCTATTTGTTTTTCTGGTGTTTAAAAGAGGATTTTTGAAGAAATTGTTTATGTGGTAAGAAAGTTATGGAGGCTGCTGTAGTTTTGTTAAATTGAATTTGGCGATAGAATTTTTATTGAAGGGCAGACTTTTTTAGATTTCCGCGCGGGTGCTTACCTGCTGCAGCGGCCCGATGGCGTTGGGGATGGATACCTCTGCGGCGGCCATTGCGTCGGCGATTGCGCGGCTGGCCTCTGCGGCCGTGGCCTTGCCCTTCTTGAGCTTGGGCGTGGCCTTGTCTGAGGGTGCTGCCTTGCCGGCGCGCGCTGCGGCCTCGGCTTTCATCGCGTCTTGCACCTCGCCCTGGATCGAGTCGAGATCCACGCCGGATAGGTCCACCATCTCGTCGAAGATAGGAGTGGCCGTGTGTAGGTCGTGCGTGCAGGCCATCATCAGCATGTACTGGATTTGCGCTTGCAGATCCTGCTCGGCCAGATCCTCCAGTGCGCTCTGTAGGTCCAGGTCTGCGCGGCTGTCGTTGCCGTCGATCTGGAACATGCGGTGGAGGTGCTGGGTGGGCACGCCTTCGGCCAGCAGCTTGAGGATCAGCAGGGCCGCGCGGCTGGGCATGTGGTCCAGATCCGCAGGGGGAAGTCGCAGGAGCCCGTCGATCGTTGCCTCGGCCGCGCGCTCGCGCCAGCGCATTTCGTACTCGCGCTGCAGCGCTTCCCGCGTGGGCTCGGCCTGGGCCTTGGCAGCCGCCTGGCGCTCGCCCTTGACCTTCACCGCCGCGCTGGCGGTGTGCGTGGGCACGGCTTCCACCAGGTTGCCGCTGGGCGCCTCGATCAGCACGACGCTGGCCGCCGGCACGTCCTGGCCCAGCACCTGGCGCACGGGCGCGCTGCTGCCCTGGCTGGGCTTGTCCAGCAGCAGGTAGCCGCGTGGTGCGCCGTTCTCGCTGGGCATGATGTCGCGCGCCTGGCGGCCGGTGATGATCTGCTGGCCGCGCTGCTGGGCCTGGGCCTTCATGCGGTCGAAGTGGGCGTCCTTCTTTTCTGCGAAGCAGGCGGTGTCGGTACAGACGTCTGCATCGTTCTTGTCCCACAGTTCGGGCGACGCGCCGGTGTGCTTGGGGCAGACCGCGCAGGCGCCGGCGTTCGGGCACAGCGTGGCATCGTCCAGTGCAAAGGGGGCTTGGTCCAGCTTGAGCATGTAGCTGCGTCGCGCCAGGTCCAGGGCGTTGCGATAGCTCATGGGGCCACCATCAGGGCCGCCCGTGAGCACGCGCTTGGTGTATTCGGTCTGGATGGCCTCGGTAGGGCGCTGGGCTACCAGCAGGGCCACGCTGCGCGTCAGTGTGCGCGCGGCCAGGGCGGCTGTAGCCTCGGGGCACAGCGTGAGCAGGCGAAGCGATTCAAAGACGTGGGTGCGGCTCTTGTGCAGGGCCTCGGCGGCGCCGTCGATCGAGAGGCCGTGGTCCAGGGTCAGGCGCTGTACGCCCAGGGCCTCCTGCAGGGGCGTGAGGTCGCTGCGGTGCAGGTTCTCGATCAGCTGCATCAGCAGCGCGTGCATGTTATCCGCGTCGCGCTCGATGTACGGCACCACGCGCAGGCCCGCGATCTGGGCGGCGCGGTACCGGCGCTCACCCGCAATGATTTCGTGCGTGGCGCGGCGCGTGGCTTCGTCCTCGAAGGTGTCCTGCAGGCGCTCGGCCGGCAGGCGGCGCAGCAGCAGGGGCTGCAGCACGCCGTACAGCTTCATGGTGGCGGCCATGTCGTGGAGTGCGTCGTCCTCGATCACCCTGCGATTCGTGCGGCTGGGCGCGATTTGGGCGAGGGGCAGCGTGGGGTGCACGATCGCTCCGGCGTCAGCGCTGTCCTCGCGCTCGGCCTGCACGACCTCGAAGGCATCCATGGGCAGGTTGACCAAGCTGTCGCCCACGGCGATCTGGTACTGCCGCCCGCCGGGCGTCTTGCCGATCACCTTGCCGCGCTGGCCGGCCTGGGGATGCGGCTTGCCACCCTTGCCTGTGGCCTCGGCGCTGATCACCACTTCGCGCTGGATCAGTGGGTCTTTGGTCTTGGGTGCCATCAGCGCACCTCCTTGTGCTTGAGCTGGCGAACGCGCTGCACGGCGACCTCACGGCGCGCGGCGAGCTGGTCGGCGGGCATGGCGCTGAACTGGTCGCAGCGCGAATCGGCGTTGAAGGTGCGGCCCGGCATCAGGTGTCTGGCGCATTGGGCGAAGCCCAGGCGCACCATGCGCGGATCGCTGGTGTCAGGCAGCCAGTGCGTGCAGGCCTTGCATGCGGCGGTGCTGGTCATGGCCGTGCCTTGCGGTAGATGCGCTCGCCCATGACAACGCTGGGCAGGGCGAAGGCGTCCATGGCGCCGGGGCGGACCGATGCATTCAGCTCGGGGAATTTGTAGGCCGCAGTGGTGACGGTGCTGTTGCGGATGGGCAGGTCGTTGGCGGGCGTGGCCACGCGCTCGCGCATGCTGCGTTGGCGCAGCGCCTTGGGCGTGGGGGTGGGCTGCTGCAGGTCCGAGCCACGGCTGCTGCGTGTGCCGAAGCCGTTGCCGTGAGCGATGGAGGTCAGGGCGGGTTTCATGCGAGATCCTTGCGAGGGCAGGGCGTGGACGTGGCGCGGATGTGCTGCGCCAGGCAGTCCATGCGCTGCCAGGTGAATCGTGGATTGGTGGTGTACAGCTCGGCTTGCTGGCCCTTGAGCTGGCGCGCCAGCGTCATGGCCGCGTGGCTGCTGGCGGCGGTGTCGTCGGGGTAGATGTGCCGCGCATGCACGGCTTGGCCGTCTGGCGTCTTCAACTCCACCTCCAGTAGCGGCCGGCCATCGGTCGTGGTGCGGCAGATGCAGGCGGTGACCTGGCCGTGGATGCGCAGCTCCATGGTCATGGCGTGCCTCCGGCCAAGCTGTGGATCAGCAGGGCGATGCAGGGGCTGCAGATCAGCGCTGCGGCCAGGATGCCCAGGGCCCACAGTTGCCGGCGCACGCGGCGCTGGTGCAGGCGGCTGCGGTGCGGGCCGTCCAGTTCAATGCGGCGCGTGTTCATGGCTGCACCCTGATGGCCGATGCGTTGTGCACGCGGTAGAAGCACTGCGCCAGGGCCACGGCCAGGGCGCCGCTCAGGTAGGCGCCGGTGAAGCTGCGGCCGGCCACGCGCACGCGGAAGGTTTTCAGTTCCATGGCTGGTCTCCATGGGCTGTGGTTTCCCCCTGCGGTGAACGCCCTACACTGGTCGAATGTGGATTGGCCGAATTTTGCAAATCAGCGTTGACGGCGAGCAGTTCGTGGTGCACGCCACCAGTGGCGGGTTCTACAACCTGTTTCTGCTTGATCAGCCCTGCGACCAGGTGGCGCTGCAGGTGGGGGACTTCATCAGCGGACGCCTGAATTCCATGCTCCATGAGCCACTGGTGCGCCTCAAAGACCGGGTAGGTTTCAAAGCCACCGGGAAGCTGGGGGCGGGCAGCCTTGAGCAGGCCCTGCAGCTCATGGGCTGAGCGGCCGAACGGCCCGACGGGCAGGGCGCCACAGCACTGCAGCAGCGTGTACAGACCGCACATGCGGCCATACCAGTGGTTCCACAGCGGAGAACCTTCGGAGAGCCTGTCCAGAGTGCGCTCGGCGTCCCAGATCGTGGCGCTGGCGCGGTCCAGCACTTCGGCCAGCGTGGCTGTGCGGATGGGTGCTGCCTCGGGCATCGCTGCGGCGGCGCCTTCTGCCAGCGTACAGCTGGCCAGGAAGGCGGCACTGATGGGGTACTGGAGCAAGTACTGAGCGAACTCCACATGGCCCTCCGTCGCCCGCCAGTTGATCAGGGCGCGGTAGAACTCAGGCTCGCGCGGCGGCGCGGTTTCTATGGTGAGAAATCGGGCCGGTGACCAGCCCTGAGTGGACTTGTCGCGGCACGCGAACAGCAGGTTCAGGCGATTGGGCTCGGTGCGAGGGGCGTGGCCCTTGCGTGTGATATGCAGGGTGAGTGAATCAAGCAGCTGCGCCAGGGCGTCATGGGTGGCCTCACCCTGCGGAGCCTTGTCGAACACCACCAGGCGCTTGCCGGCCAGCACTGCGTTGCCGCTGTCCAGCAGCCTTTGCGCACTGCCCAGCGAGAGGTAGGCGCTGCCATGGATGCGGGCCATGGTTTCCAGCAGGGTGCCTTGGCCGTTGCCTTGCGGCCCATGCAGCACCAGAGCCTTGGTCAATCTGCCAGTGGGATGCTGCAGCGGGTAGGCCAGCCATGACAGCAGCAGGTCGTGGTCGGGGCTGCGAGCGCCGCCCGTGAGGTGGGCCACCAGATCGAGGATGGGCTGCACGCTCATGCCGCACCCCGCATTTCAGCGCCCGTCAGCACGGCACCGGCAGCATCGGCTGCAGCCTGGGCGCGCGTGACGTCGACGACCAGGCGGGTGACGTCGAGCTGGCCGCGCAGCTTCTTCAGCAGGCGGCCGATGTCGGTTTCTTGATGGGGATCGTTTTCGAAGCCGGCGATGAACTGCTCGGCTTCCTGCAGCGCTTCATGGAGCGCCAGAAGAGGGGCAAGGGACATGGAACCTCCAGCACCCGGGATGGGTGTTGGAGGTGATTATCCAAATTGGATTATTTGTGTCAATCCATTTTGGATTTTATTCCGCGCGTCAGCTCAGCTTGACTGACGTGATGCCTCTGCCTGAGCTGCGGATCTGACGGTGGCATCGCTCAGATCGGCCAGCATCAGGCTCATCTCCTTGGCTACCTTGGCGAGGACGAACACGAGTGCGCCAACAACGATGCCTCCAATAAAAGCACCAGCTCCTGTACTGAACGATGTGAAGATCCCGCCCACCACGATGAGGACGGCCAGTGCCACTCCCAGCCAGTAGGCGATCTTCACAACAGCACGAAATGTTGGGTAGATGCTTTCTTCTCTAAGCCTGGCTGCAAAGGCGTGGTGATCTGCGTCCCGATGTTGCCGTGTTGTCGAGGTGGAGCGTGACGTCGGCTGAGGGCGGGTGGGTTGTCCTTCTCGCCATGCCTGCTCGACCTTGCTGTAGACCGCGCCGCAAGTGGGGCAGGCAAGCGGTGGCTCGTCACTGAATGCTGTGGACGCCCCGCATTTGAGGCAGTGCTTACTTTGTGTCATCGGAACTCCCTCCTGATGGCTGTCTTGAGAACTGATAGATCTTGGCGCTGCCTTGGCCAGGCGGCGCTCTAGTTTGTTGTGCCGTTCTTCGTTTCGGCAGGACTTTTGACCTGGGCGGTTTCGTCAGGCAGCGGAGCCACTGCGGTCGCCAGTAAGCCGATCGCATCCCAGAGGGTTTCTGGCATCCGGCCGGCCCTTTCCATTGAGATCAGCTTGCGCAGAACCGTTTTAGCGGGATCTGTGAGCCCATCTGTTGAGTCGTTTGGGTCTGTGCCATAAGTCAGCCAAGTGCGCGGCACACCTAGGCGATCCGCAATCTGGTTGATTTCTTCAAACGCGGGCTGCCGAGTCCCTGCCAGCCACTTCTGCATGCCTGCCGGGGTCATGCCGAACTGCTCTGCAAGGCGCTCCTGAGACACGCCAAGTTCGCGCATGCGGGCCTTGGCCCTGTCTGTCCATGTTTCCATGGGGATAGTGTCCCAATCAGTCTCCGGGGAGGGAATGCACAAAACGGAGTCCATTTCGTTGTGATCCATTGTGGATTGATCCATAATGGATCTATGAAGCTCAAGACTTACCTTCAAGTGCATGGCATCACCATGGCTTCCTTCGGGCAGCGCCTGGACCCCCCCGTCAGCGCCGGAAAGGTCAATCACTGGCTGCGTGGCACGCGGCGTGTGAGCCTGGAAGAGGCGCTGCAGATAGAGGTGCTGACGCAGGGCGAGGTGGGCTTGCGCGAGCTGGTGAATCCCAGAACCGCCGAGATTGGGGCTGCACATGCGTAACAGCGTCACCCGCCGCCGCCTGCTGCTTGGCGCGTTGGCCCTGCCATGGTTTGGGGTCAGCAGGGCCGCGCCGAAGGCGCTCAGCAAAGAATGCCCTTTTCCAGACATCAGAGAGGTGGCCGCAGCGTTCGACGCGGTATCCATCCGCGAGGTACACACGGTTCCGGCTGATGGACTGGAGCAGCGCTGGCGTGAGTGGTGCGCTACGCGGCAGTTCCACCCTGCAGGAGGTGCAAAGCGATGACTTCGCCCATAAACCTGCTGCCCGCCATCTACCTTGACGCGGACGTGCGCAACGTTACCCCCGTCTGTCCAGGCCGCAAGCGCCTGGGCCTGGGACTGGATATTCCGGGCCAGCCGACGGTGCGCGTGGCGATCACGCTGGAGCACGCGCAGTTTCTGCGCGACAGCCTGGACGATTACATCAGTGCCTCTGCGGGCTGCCAGCGGGCCAGCGCGGCGCTGCCCGAGGGCGAGTAGGTGGCTGCGCTCACCGACAGGCTTGTGCCTTCGCTTGACGTTGCCTGCGCTCAGTTCGCCGCAGCCCGGGCGGCGCGGTGCATGTCGAGCAGCAGCGTCTCCGTCATGAGATTGCCCTGCCTTTCTTCGTTGCGTGCCAAGCGTGCCAGGTCGATGGCAAAGGCCTCTTGCCTGTCCGCAGGCAGTTGCCGCACGGTGGCGAAGACCAGCGCGCCCAGTGCATTGACGATGGCATTCAGGGAATCTGCATTCAACGGGATGCTGTTCTGTTCGCTCATTGGTATCTCCGATTGGCTGGGTGCTTGGGTTATGGGCTGCCCCTGGCGCATTTTCCGCCGCGTGCCCGGCATGGGCCGTGGCGGCTTTTTCTTGCGAGGGTTCGGTGCGTTGGTTCATGCATCGAAGTCTCCCTGTATTGCTTGGCTGAGTCATTCCGACGCGTTCCGAATTTTTCGGAACGCGTCGGAACGGTTTGCCTATGGAGAAGAGGGGACAGGGCCTTGATGTCCGTCAGGCCGCTGCGTGGCGTTGGGCCGACGCAAGCCACTTTCTCCTCTGTAGAGCCTGTCCATACAGGCATTCCGACGCGTTCCGACAAATTCGGAACGCGTCGGAAAGGGTTTTCCCTGATTTTGGAGGTCTGAAACATGGACCCAGCACTCAATTACGACGATGAGCTGGAGGCTGCCAAGGATGCTGTGAAGTACCTCGGTGGCCCGAAGAAGGTGGGCGAACTGCTGTTCCCCGAAAAGCAGCCCGATGCGGCGGCGCGCTATCTGCTGGATGCGCTGAACCCGGCCCGGGCCGAGCGGCTGAGCCCGGGCCAGTTGCTGCTGCTGATGCGCAAGTGCTGCGAGATCGGCTTTCACGGCCTGACCGCCTATCTGCTGCATGAGGCAGGCTACGCGCCGCCCATGCCGCTGGACCCTGTGACCGAGGCCACGAAGCTGACGCGCGAGCTGGAGCGCACGGTGGGCCACGCATCGCTGCTGGTGGCGCGGCTGGAGCGGCTGAAAGAGGGCAGGGCGTGATGGACAACTACCAGAGCGTGCTGCACCAGATGGAGCATTTCGGCATCGCGCTGCGCGACCGGGATCGGCGTGATCTGCCTGACAGGATCAGGGCAGGGCGCAAGACCACCTGCGGCGCCGGCGGCAAGGATTGGTACAAGCTGCACCTGTGGCAGCCAGATGCCGGCGGCACGTATGTGGTCGGCTCGTTCGGCACCTATCGGCATGGCGGCGATTGGCAGAAGGTGGAGATTGACCTGGCGCCCCTGTCCGAGGCCGAGCGCGCCCGCCAGGCGGCCCACCGCAAGGCGCTGGCGGAGGCTGTGGCGATCGAGCGTGCTGCCGAGATCGCCAATGCGATGGCTGAAGCCATCGACATCTGGCGCAAGGGTGTGCGCGTGGCCACTACGCCCTATCTGGACCGCAAGCAGGTGCAGGGCGAGGCCTTCCGCGCGCTGGACCGCCAGCTGTCGCTGCGCTGGCCTGCCCGTAAGCGTGGTGATGAAGACGTGGTGGTGCGCCTGCCGGCCGGCACCACGCTGCTGCCCCTGGTGCGCCCCGATCTGCCCCGCGACCAGGCACTGCGCGGGCTGCAGTTCATCAAGCCGGACGGCATGAAGATCTACCTGCGGGCCTTCGACAAGCCGGGCTGCTGCATCCGCCTGGGCGAGATCGACGCTGCCAGCACCGCGCTGCTGATGGTGGTCGAGGGCTATGCCACGGGCCTGACAGCCCGCATGGCGGTCGACCACCAGCACCCGGTGTTCGTGGCCCTGGACGCCGGCAACCTGGCCGAGGTGGTGCGAGTGCTGCGGGCGCTGTACCCGGCTACGCGCATTCTGATCCTGGCCGACGACGACTACATGACCCGGGACAAGCGCACGGGCGCGCTGCTCAACCCGGGCCGCACGGCCGCCAGCCGGGCCGCCAAGGCCACGGACGGCTGCGATCTGGTCTGGCCCATCTTCAAGGCCTCGACACGGGGGCCGAAGGATACGGACTTCAACGATTTGCACGTCCTTGAGGGCCTGGACGTGGTCCGCCGGCAGCTGGTGGCGGTGGTCGATGCGATGGCGAGGCGGTATGGCTGAGAACACCGACAACCTCAACCCCAGCGCGGCGCCATTGCCGTCAACGGCGCCACCGCATGCGACCGGAGAGTCGCATGCTTCGTCCACTCACGGCGCGCCAGCGCCGCTGGATGGGGCTGTTGTGCACGTCGACTTTCAGTCGGGTGTGCGCATCGCGGGCGAGGCGCGGCCGGCGCCGGATCTCGCCCAGCGCCCCCCGTCCCCCAAAAAAGGCGCAGCTGCGCGCGACTCTGGGGATGGGGGTGGCAAGAGCCCTGCCGCCGACCAGCCTGTGCAGGGGCGAAAGAAGGAGAAGACCATCGATTGGGGCCGGTTCAACCACCTGATCGAGAACTTCGCGCTGATCTACGGCACGGACACGGTGTGGGACGGATCGGAGCGGCTGATCATGAAGATCGCCAACATGGGCCACGCCCATGGCGCCGACATGGTGCGGATGTGGAAGGCCAGCGAGAAGCGGCGCACGGTGCGGCTGGAAGACGTGGTGTTCGACCCCACCCTGCAGGCCGACCCGGCTTCCACCGTGAACCTGTTCGACGGCATGGCCATGGTGCCGAAAGAGGGCGACGTGCAGCCCATGCTGGAACTCGTTTCCTTCTTGACCAGCCGGGCCACGCCCGATGAGGGCGATACCGGCGACATCATGCATTGGCTGCTGTGCTGGCTGGCCTACCCACTGCAGCATCCCGGCACCAAGCTGCGCACGGCGGTGGTGATGCATGGCGATGAGGGCGCGGGCAAGAACTTCCTGTTCGACATCATGGTTGCCATCTACGGCAAGTACGGCGCCCTGGTGGGGCAGGACGAGCTGGAGGACAAGCACAACGATTGGCGCAGCTGCAAGCTGTTCGTGGTGGGCGACGAAGTGTCCAGCCGGGCCGAGCTGGTCCACAACAAGAACCGGCTGAAGGCGCTGATCACCTCGCCCACTGTGCAGATCAACCCCAAGCACCTGACGCGGCGCGAGGAGAAGAACCACATGAACATCGTGTTCCTCTCCAACGAGCTGCAGCCGCTGGCGCTGGACAACTCCGACCGGCGCTACCTGGTGGTCTACACGCCCCGGGCCAAGGGCTTCGAGTACTACAAGGCGCTGGGCGACTGGCGCGACAGTGGCGGGGTGGAGGCGTTCTACCACTACCTGCTCAACTACCCGCTCGGCGATTTCCACCCCTTTGCCCCGGCCCCGATGACGGAAGCCAAGTCGGCACTGATTGCGATCAACCGCAAGAGCCCCGAGCTGTTCTGGTCCGAGTGGCAGGCGGGCGAGCTGGATCTGCCCTACCACTCCTGCGCCATCACCCAGGCCTATGCCGCATACCTGAAATGGTGTCAGCGCACGGGCGACCGCTACCCCTTCCCCCAGACGCGCTTCACGCCCACGGTGGTGCGCTTTGCCGAGGGGCAGGGCTGCCCGGTGCGCACCAAGCCCATGAACGTGACCCGGCCCGGGCAGGCCAAGAAGACCGAGCGCATGTTCCTGGTGACCGAGCCGATCCTGGGCGAGGGCGCGCAGCGCATGACCGAGGGCGATTGGGCCACCTCGGCCGTGCGCGACTTCGCGGATGCGCTGCGCAAGTACTCGGGCTATGGCAGCGGTGCCCCGGCCCCCAACGAGCAAGAACCACAGGGAGGTCAGTAGTGCAGCGCCGTTACGCCATTACACCGACGCGTAACGCTGGAATCCAGCACTGGCGCGGGTCGTTACACGATTACAGCGTTACAGCAGCCTCGCGTATGTGTGTGTGCATGCAGGCGGGTGGGCGGGTGTGTGTGGGCGCGTGCATGCACATGCGTGAGGCGTGTAACGGCGTAATCGTGTAACGCGCCAAGCCTGGCGCGGGTTTCGCTGTTACGCGCGCTCGTAACTACGTAATCACTTCTTTGTTTGTATAGAGAGAGGAAGGAAGAAATGGAAGGGCTGGATCTGTTGACGGCCGGCGGCACCACCACCCCCGGCATAGGTACTCCCGGCGCATGGAATCACGGGGGTAATTCGGCCCCCGCGCAGGCGCCAGTGGCTGGGTTTGGGAAAAGTGAACAAAGCGGTGAACGCCGGGGGTCGAAGTGAACGGGCGCATGGACCTGATCACGCAGGCCGAGTACGCGCGGCGCCGGGGCGTGGCGAAGTCGGCCGTGGCCAAGGCCGTGAAGGAAGGCCGGATCGCGCTGATCGATGGAAAGATCCATGCTGCGCTGGCGGACCTGCAGTGGGCACAGAACACGCGCGCCAGGGCCGACAGCGGGCGCGCTGGCGCGTTGCTGCCCATCGAGCAAGGGGCAGGCGAGGGCGATGCGAGAAACGCGCCACAGGCCCCGGATTCGGCCCAGCCTGCGGCCGGCGACGACTACCAGGCCCTGCGCGTGCGCCGGGAGCGCGCGTCCGTGGAGCGTGAGGAGCGCGAGAACGCCCGCGAGGCTGGCCGCCTGGTGGAGCGCGAGGCCGCCTGGCGCGGCGTGTTCGATGCCTTCCGCGCGCTGCGTGATGAAGCCATGGGCGTGGGCCAGCGGGCGGCGCCCCTGCTGGTGGGCCTGGCCGATTCGCGCGAGATCGAGCGCTTGATCAACGAGGAACTGCGCAAGGCCTTCGCCATTGCAGAGCAGCGCCTGCAGCGTGCCTTGCCCGAGGGAGCGGCATCATGAACCTGGCGGATGGATACGGCCTTATGGTGGCCGCAGCGATCGAGGGCATGCGCCCTGATCCCGAACTGCAGTGCGATGTCTGGGCAGAGAAGTTCATGCAGCTGCCGCAGAGCGGCCCCAAGCCCGGCCCCTTCCGGTTCGACCGCAGCTATCCGGCCCGGCGTGTGCACCAGGTGCTTTCGCCCGGCCACCCCTGCAAGCGCGTGGTGGCGAAGGTGGCGTCCCAGATGTTCAAGACGCAGACAGCGCTCAACTGGATCGCCTCGCTGATCCACTGCCGCCCGCGCAACATCCTGGCCCTGCAGCCCACGGATACCCTGGTCAAGCGCTTCTCGGCGCGCGTCACGACGATGATCCGCAACGTGCCGGTGCTGGCCGAGCGCGTGGCCGCCTCGAAGAGCCGCGATTCCCGCAATACGGTGCAGGCCAAGGATTTCCTGGGCGATGCCACGCTGTTCATGAACACGGCCGGCTCTGCCGCCAACCTGGCCGAAGTCTCGGCGCCCTACATCTATGTCGACGAGATAGACCGGCTGCTGCTGAATATCGATGGCGAGGGCGATCCGGTGCGCCTGGCCGAGGCACGGGCCTCGCAGTACGAGAACGACTGCAAGTTCTTCTACACATCCAGCCCGGCCATCGAGGGCTTCTCGAAGATCGACGAGCTGTTTGCCCGGGGCACGCAGGAGTACTACCACGTGCCTTGCCCGCACTGCGAGCACCTGCATGTGCTGGCGCTGGAGAACTTCCGGTTCGCCCGCGATGAGCAGACCGGCTTCATGGACCGCGCCTGGTTCGTGTGCCCAGCCTGCGGCTGCGAGATCGATGAGCGCCACAAGACCGCCATGCTGCGCGACGTGGCCGCCGGCGGGCAGGCGCGCTGGGTCGCCACATCCAAGGGCGATGGCGAGACCGTGAGCTTCACGCTGTCGGCGTTCTACATGCCGGTCGGCGCCATCACCTGGCTGACGCTGGCGCGGGACTACTCGCACGCCAAGGCGCAGCTGCAGCGGGGCGATCACAACGCCATGCAGGTGTTCTACAACACGCGGCTGGGCCTGTCATACAAGAACGCCGAGACCATCACCACGGCCACGCAGCTGCGCGACCGCGCCGAGAAGTACCCGCTGCGCGTGCTGCCCGATCCGGCGCTGGTTGCGACCATGACGGCCGACACCCAGCCCGACCGTCTGGAAGTGCAGATCGAGGCCTGGGGTCCGGGCCTGGAGCATTGGGTGATCGACTACATCGTGCTGCAAGGCTCACCCTCGGAGCCCCCCGAGGCGCCGGGCAGTGTCTGGCAGCGGCTGGACGAGATCCGGCGCACGCCGCTGCTGCACGCCTCGGGCCGGCCCATCATGATCAGCGCCTACGGCATCGACGCCGGTGGCGCCAACACGCAGGACGTCTACAACTACGGCTCTGCCCGCAGGCCCTTGAACTGCACCGTGTTGCACGGCTCGTCGCGGCCCAACAAGCCGATCATGGGCAGCTCCCCCAGCCGTGTGGACATCGATTGGGGCGGCAGCAAGACGCCGGGCGGCGTGGAGTTGTGGACCGTGGGTACCGACGTTGCCAAGGATTGGCTGTCCAACCGCATGCATCTCGCCGAAGGCGCAGGGGCCATGCACTTCAACCAGACGCTGCCGATCGAGTGGTTTGACCAGATGGTGGTCGAGCAGCCCCGGGTGCGCTGGCACAAGGGCCGTGCCATCCGCGAATGGATCAAGCCCAACGGCAAGCGCAACGAAGCCTGGGACGTCAGCGTCTACAACCTGGCCATCGCCCACCAGCTGGGCCTGCACAAATGGACCCCGTTGGACTGGCAGCGGCTGCGCGACAAGCTGATTCCGCCCATCGGCGATCTGTTCGCGCCTGTGCCTGCCACGGATACCGCAACCCAGCCGCCCGCTGCACCAGCCGATCTGCCCGTACAGACGTCTGTACCTGCCGAGAGGGCAATCGCCGCACCCGCAGCCCAGCCGCTGGCGCCGCCACCGGCCGCTGCGGCCACACCGTCCATCCCACTGCCGCCAATTGCGCCCTCTGCGCCGGCCGGCCGCCGCATCTATTCAAAGGGAATCCGATGATCCGCTCCGACCTGTACGACCCCGAGGCCCTGCGCCTGGCCGCCACTGCACCGGCCCCGGACGATGACGTCGACCCGGAAGCCAGCGACGAGCAGCGTGATCTGGACCAGCTGTGCGAGCGCTGGGTTGCGTGGAAGGCCACGCGGCGCTTCTACGGACCATCGCCCAGCATGGGCTCGATATTGGGCCAGCTCAGCGGCACGCGCACCAGGCCACTGCGCACCGATGGACCCAACGCGGCCTGCAGCGCCGAGCTGGCGGCCTTTCACCTGGCCTACACCTGCCAGCCGGACGCACTCGACAAGCAGGTCTTCGATCTGTACTACGTGCACCGGGTTGCGCCCGTGAAGGTGGCGGCCTCGGCACTGCGAATCAGTCGCAAACATTTCTATTCTGTGTTGGGTGACTTCAGAAAGCGCCTATATTCCGCATCGCAGTCCATTCTTGCGGAACGAATGGGGCCATAGAAATCTATTCAGGAGAGAGGTAATGCGCAGTACTCGTCGCGCCACTGTGTTGGCGGCTTGTCTTTTGGCCATTGGCGGTCAAGCTTTGGCCATCAACAAGTGCAAGGATGCCAATGGCAAGGTCACCTACCAGGAGCACGCCTGCACCAATGACTCCAAGTCAGCGGAGGTGATCAATGCAGCCCCCGCAATGGACACGGGGGCTGATCAGGCCAGTGCGCAAGCGCGCCTGGGAAAGATGCGGGACGACAACGAGAAGTTCGACGCAATGATCTCCGGCAAGGTCATGCGCGGCATGTCTGAATCGCAAGTCAAGAATTCTTGGGGCAGTCCGACCAAGATCAACAAGACCATCGGCAGCAACGGTGTGAATGAGCAGTGGGTCTATCGCCGTGGCGGCGGTATATCCCAGTATGTCTATCTCGAGAACGGCGTGGTCACGTCCATTCAGTCGCCGCAGTGAGCGCCTGCAATTCCTCGTTCCTTTAGCTGCAGTCGACCGAAGTGTCAAAGCCTGTTTTGTCACCTCCAGAGGTGACACTTTTTCCGTGGACGGCAGGTGACAAAACACCCCAAAATTCGCAGTAATTCAGGTAGGTCTAAAAAATCCGCCTGACGCAGAAACACCCTCCCGACACCCCACCGCAGCAGCGAAAGTCGGTATCAGCCCCCGGTCTCCGAAAGGAGTCGGGGGCTTTGTTTTGGAGCTTCCATCCATGCTTTCCATCCACCGCACGGGCGCCTCGATCGCCGACGTGATCGCGTCCGTGCGCGGCGTGCCGTCGCGCATGATTCCCTATGCTGCGGCCACGGCGCTGACCCGCTGCGCCAAACAGGCGCAGACCGAGGATCTGCCGGCCGAGATGCGCAAGGTGTTCTCCAACCCGGTGCCCTACACGCTCAACGCGCTGCGCATCGAGCCCGCCACCAAGGACAACCTGGTGGCACGCGTGATGGTCAAGACGGGCGCCCATGCCCCGGGCGTGGCCCCGGAAAACTTCCTGTTCCCCGAAGTCGAGGGCGGCGTGCGCAAGCACAAGGGCCTGGAGATGGCCCTGCGCTACCAGGGCGTGCTGTCGCCCACGCAGTACGCCATGCCTGGCGCAGCGGCCAAGCTGGATGCCTACGGCAACGTCAGCGGCGCCCAGGTTCGCACCATCCTCAACGCCCTCAAGGGCATCCGTGCCGCCAGCTCCACGCGCGACCGTGCCACGGGTGCCAAGCTGCGCAAGGGCCGGCGCCTGGCCAATGACATGTTCGTGGGCCAGCCGCAGGGCGGTGGTCGGCCTGACGGCATCTGGCGGCGCGAGGGCAAGCGCCTGCGCGCCCTGTTCGTCTTCACCAGCAATGCGCCGGACTATTCGGTCCGGCTCGACTTCAGCGGCACCGTTCAGCGCGTGGCGCTGGAGCGTTTCCGTCCCGAGTTCGAGCGCGCGATTGCTGGCCTGCAATCCAAAGGATCTTGGTAATGACTGATGCCGCCACCGAACTGCAGCAGGAGCGGGAGCGCCTGCAGTCCTATCTCGACGCCGAGCAACGCATCCTGAATTCGCAGGAGTACATGATCGGCAACGGACAGACCGCCAGGCGCAATCGCCGCGCTGATCTCGAGCAGGTCCGCGCGGGCATCCAGCAGTGCCGCGCCAACATCGAGCGCCTGCAGGGCCTGGCCGGCCGCGTGCGCCGCGTCGTTTACCTGTCCCCCCGGTAAACCGCCATGGAACTCAATCTGCTTGACCGCGCGATTGCAGCGGTGGCTCCCGGCTGGGCGGCTGATAGGGCGCTGTCCCGCGCCAAGGTCCAGACGCTGGGAGCAATGCAGGCCATGGGCGGCGAGATGCCATCCGCCGGCTCTGCCTCTCCGCGCCGCTTCTGGAATCCGCGTCCCCGGGATGCCCGGTCGGACACGATGCGCCAACTGCCTTTCCAGCGTGGCGCGTCGCGCGAGCTTGCGCGCACCAGCCCCATCGCGGTGGGTGCCATCAACACCAACATCGACCGGGTCGTGGGCACGGGCCTGGCGCTCAGCGCGCAGCCGAATCTGGCGGTGTTGGGCTGGTCGCGCGACCGCGCTCTGGCGTGGAAAGCCAAGGTGCAGCAGGAATTCAGCCTGTGGGCCGACAGCACCGAGTGCGATATCGAGGGCAAGCAGAATTTCTACCAGCTGCAGGCGCTGGTCCTGCGGTCGGCGTTGGAAAGCGGCGATTGCTTCTCCCTTCTGCCTGATGGCGAACGCACGGCCACCCAGCCCTACGAGCTGCGCATCCAGGTGCTGGAAGCCGACCGCGTCGGCAACCCCGGCGGCAAGGCCGACAGTGACACCGAGTCCGGCGGCGTGCGCCTGAACGCTCACGGTGCACCAGAGGCCTACCACCTGTACGACAAGCACCCGGGCAGCGGCTTGCCAACAGCGGGTGGTGCATACAAGGGCGAATGGATCGAACGCCTGGGCCGCAGCGGTCGCCGCCGCATGCTGCACCACTTCCGCTGCCTTCGCCCGGGAATGCCCCGGGGCGTGCCTTACCTGGCGCCGATCATCGACTGCATCAAGCAGATCTCGCGCTACACCGAGGCCGAGATCATGGCCGCAGTGCTGACGGCCTACCTCACCGTGTTCATCGAGGCGCCTGGTGGCAGCGTTGCGCCGGTGTTCGATGGCTCCAGCGCGACTCAGAGCGAGGCGCCCGCGGATATCGCCCTGGGCATGGGCGCCGTGGTGGGCCTGGCGCCGGGTGAAAAAGCCAGCTTCGTCAACCCGGTGCGGCCCAACCCGAATTTCGAGCCCTTCATCCAGGCGGTCATCAAGCAGATGGGCGTCGCCCTGGGCATCCCCTTCGAGCTGCTGGTCAAGCAGTTCAACTCCAGCTATTCCGCCAGCAAGGCCGCGCTGCTGGATGCCTGGGTGTATTTCCGCAGCGTGCGCTACTGGCTGTCGCTGAGCTTTTGCCAGCCGGTGTTCGAGACCTGGCTGACCGAGGCGGTGGCGCGCGGCCGCGTGCCCGCGCCGGGTTTCTTTGCCGACCCGCTGCTGCGCTGGGCCTACACGCGTGCCGCCTGGCCGGGCGACAGCATGGGCAGCATCGATCCCAAGGCCGAGGTCGAGGCCTATGTCGAGGCCATCGACGCGCGGCTGATGACGCGCGAGCGCGCGGAGTGGGAGCTGTTCGGCAGCGGCTGGGACGAGACCTACGACCAGAAGCTGGCCGAGTACGAGCGCCTGGTCAAGGACGGAATGCTGCCCACCCCCAAGGCTGGCGCAGCGGCGCCCCAGCAACCCAAAGCAACCCCTCCGAAACAAGCCCCCCAGGAGCAGGAATGAGCACTGATCTCGCCCCCTTGACCGAGACCCACCACCGCCGCCGCATGGTGTTCGACCCGACGATCAACCTCGGTCACATGCTGACCTTCGTCGGCTTTCTGGTGGCCGGCTTTTCCGCGTACAGCACGCTGGACAAGCGCGTCAGCGTCACCGAGATCCAGGCCACCGTCGCCATCGAGCGCATGCGCGAGCAGGACTCGCGCATGAAAGAAACGCTGACGGACATCCGGCGCGACGTCAAGGATCTGCAGAAGTCCATGAACGATGTGAACCGCTACCTGAGCAGCGGGCCGAGCAGGGGAGGCTGACACCATGACGCTGCACGACATGATTCTTGGCGCCTGGGCCATCGAGCCGGGCATGCTGCGGGAGATCCAGGGTATCTACGCCATGCACCTGCGCGGCGAGAAGCTGGACCTTGACGCCATCGAGGCCCGGCTGGGCCGGCCGCTGGCGCACGAACAGCAGGAGTACGAGGTCTTGCCCGGCGGCGTGGCGCTGTTGAAGCTGTCCGGCGTGATGGCCCCCAAGGCCAACCTGTTCATGCGGGTGTCGGGCGGCATCAGCACCCGGCAGGCCACGCTGCAGATTGAAAGCGCCCTGGCAGACGCGCGGGTGCGCAGCATCGTCGTGGCGATGGACACGCCTGGCGGCAACGTGATCGGCGTGCCGGAGTTCGCCCAGGCCATACACGATGCCGGTGCCATCAAGCCGCTGGTCGTGCACGCCAGCGAGATGCTGCTGAGCGCGGGCATGTGGGCCGGCAGCGGCGCCAACGCCATCTTTGTCAGCGGCTCTGTCGTCAGCGTGGGCAGCATCGGCGTGGTGGTGGACCGCGAGTTCGATCCCTCGTCTCGCGTGCAGCAGGAAAGCATCACGGCGGGCAAATACAAGCGCTTGTCCAAGCCGAACGAGCCCCTGTCCGATGAGGCTCGGGCCGTTGTCCAGGCGGACGTGGACTACGTCTACACGCTTTTCGTGGACGACGTTGCGCGTTACCGGGGCGTCAGCGCCGAGCAAGTTCTGGAGCACATGGCCGATGGCCGCGTGTTCCGTGGCCAGCAGGCCATCGATGCGGGGTTGGTGGACGGTGTCTCCACCCTCGACGCATTGCTGGACCGCATGGCCGCAGATCCCACTGAGTTCGCGTCGCGCCGCAAGGCCGTGATCAAGAAGCCGGTGGCCCCGTCAGCAAGCGCCGGTGCTGCGCCCAAAGACAAAACCTCAACCCGTGATCCAAAGGAAACATCAATGTCCGATCCCATCACGCGTGCGTCTTTCGAGCAGGACCACGCCCCCATTTTCGCGGCCATCAAGGCCGAGTTCATCGTTCTGGGCGCCACCCAGGAGCGCGACCGCATCAAGGCGGTCCTCGCCGTGGGCGAGGGCCTGCCCGGCCACGAGGAGCTGCTGCAGGGCCTGGCCTTCGATGGCAAGACCTCGGCCGCCGACGCCAGCCTGGCGGTGCTGGGTGCAGAGAAGGCGCTGCGTGCTGCTGCCATTGAGGCTCACAAGCAGGATGCGCCGCCGGCCGCCAAGGGTAGCGCCGCCCCGGCCGACAAGGGCGAAAAGACCAGGGTGCAGCAGATCGAAGAGGCCAAGACCCTGGCGAAGGAGAAGGGCATCAGCTTCGTCGCCGCGCTCAAGGAACTGGGCTACGCCAGCTGAGCGCCCGAATCGTCAACCCCCTCACCAGGAGCACAACATGCCCTCCGGGAACATTTCCACTCTCACCCTCACCGTGGTGGCGAGCGCCGCCGTCTCGGCCGAACGCTTCGTCACGCAGTCCGGCGGCTATCCCGTCGCCGGCGGCGTTGCCTTCGGCGTTACGCGCACCAGCGCAGCCCAGGCGGGCGATCTGCTGCCCGTCGATGTGCAGGGCACCTCCATCGTCGAGGCGGGCGCTGCCATCTCTCTGGACGCAGCCCTCATGGTCGACGCGCAGGGCCGTGTCGTGCCCTTGACCGTGGGCAGCAAGAGCCCCGTGGCCCGGGCGCTCGGCGTAGCTGCCGCAGCAGGCGAGCGCATCGAGGTGCTGCTGGTTCCGTCCGCCGGCCTGGTCAGCGCTGCCGCCTGATCCATCCCATCCCTGAATCATTCTCTGGAGAAACTCATGCCGCAACCCAACCTTTCCGATCTCCGCGTCGTCGATCCCATCCTCACCGAGGTGGCGCGGGGCTACGGCTCGCCGAATGCCAAGATCGCCAGCATCCTGTTTCCCGTCGTGCAGGTCGGCCAGCGAGCCGGCACCATCCTGGTTTTCGGCCCTGAAAGCTTTCGCCTGGTGAACACGGCACGTGCGCCTGGTGCGAACACCAAGCGCATCCAGCTGGGCTATGCCAAGGGCAAGTACTCGCTGGTGGACCACCGCCTGGAAGGCCAGGTGCCCATCGAGAATGAAGAGGAAGCCCAGGCCGTGCCCGGCATCGACATGGGCGCCATGGCGGTCAACACGGTGCAGGACGTGATGGCGAATGAGCGCGAGAAGCTCGCAGCCGATCTGGCGCGCAACCCTGCCAACTACCCCACGGAGAACAAGACGGCCTTGTCCGGCTCCAGCAAGTGGACCGACCCCAACAGCAACCCGGCCGAGGATCTCAACGAGGCCAAAGAAGTGATCCGCAAGAAGATCGGCAAGAAGCCCAATGTCATGACCCTCGGCCCCCGGGTGTTGTCGGCGCTGCGCAACCACCCCAAGATCCTGGACCGCATCAGCGTGACGGTGGACCGTGTGCCGGCGACCATCGAGCAGCTGCAGCGCCTGCTGGAGATCGATCGCATCGTCGAAGGCGAAGCCACCTACTACGAGGACGGTGGCTTCAAGGACATGTGGGGCCTGGACGCCATCCTGGCTTACACCACGCCGGCCTCCATGCAACAGCGCGGATCTCCCAACTACGGCTACACCTACCAGCTCAAGGACCGCCCCCAGGTCGAAGAGCCGTACTTCGGCAAGAACGAGCAGACCTGGTACTACCCTGTCTGCGACGCCTACAGCCCCGAGCTGGTCGGCGCCACGGCGGGTTTCCTGTTCCAGGGCGCGGCAGCAGCGTAACGGCCATGCCGAAATACACCGTACTGTCACCCGTCAAGCATGACGGGAAGCGCCACAACGTGGACAGCACCATCACGCTCAAGGCCGACGAGGGCGCGGCCCTGGTCGCGCTGGGCGTGCTGGAAGACCCGGCGATCGACGCGGCCCGTGCTGCAGCCGAGAAGGCTGAAGCCGAGCGTCTGGCCGCTGAGAAGGCGGCAACCGAGAGGGCCGAAGCCGAGCGCCTGGCTGCCGAGAAGGTAGCGGCCGAGCAGGCCGAAGCCGAGCGTCTGGCCGCTGAGAAGGCAGCAGCCGAGAGGGCCGAAGCCGAGCGCCTGGCTGCTGAGAAGGCGGCAGCCGAGAAGGCCGAAGCCGAGCGCCTGGCCGCTGAAAAGGCAGCAGCCGAGCAGGCCAAGGGCGGAAAGGCCTGACCATGCTGGACCTCGACCGCGACCTGCGCGAGGTGTTCTACGGCGACGACTTCGCCCTGACGTTCTCCATCGAGCGCCAGGGTGCAGTCGTGGGCTCGGCCGCAGGGATTCTCGGCGTCATGGACGACGAGGCCTTGGATGGCCGGGTCTTCGCTGCAGAGCGCACGCTGCGGCTGCCTTCCATCCACGGCCTGCATGAGCGCGATGTGCTGATCATGCTGGCCGATGAGCCCACTATCGGCGTGCGGATCGGTGACCGTTTCCGCGTACTGGCCGAGCCGAAGCGCGTCAACGATGGATCTGAGATGGAGGCGCTGCTGGGCAGCGTGCAGCCATGAGCCAGCCCCATCCTGACGTGCTGCGCTATGGCGCGCCTTTCGTGATCGGACGCACCGTCTACCAGGCGCTGCAGGCCGCACCAGGTCTGCAGGGTGCTGTGCTGCGCGACAACCCCTTGGCCGCTGCCGACCTGAAGGCGGGCGGGCGGGTGCTGTTCGTGGAGGACCAGGCGGACAAGCCCAGGGGCGACCAGCCCGGCCAGCGTTCCCGACGCTCCTACGGATTCTCCCTCGGTGTCATCAGCCGGGTGGAAGCCGCACGCGAGCAGGCCCATGGCGACTACCGCGTCGCCAAGCGGGCCGTGCTCGAGTGCATGCCGCTGCTCACGCGGATGGGCATCGAGATCGAGGGCGGCGGCATGGCCGAGGGCGAGGTGCGCTACCAGCTCGAAAACATCGACGTGGGCGGCGCCCTGGTGCTGGGCCTGTTCACGCTCGCCTACCGCGATCCGACATAGGCGCCGGATCGACTCAGCAGATTGCCCGCCTCGCGCGGGTTTTGTTTTTTTGGAAGGAAATCACCATGTCTACTACAGCACGCGCCATCCTGGCTGGCGGCCTTGTCTCGCTGAACCCGTGGAACACGGCCACTTTGGCCTATGACGGGTTCGGGCCGTCGCTGGATGCCGACAAGTTCGAGATCAAGCCCAATTTCGAGGAGAAGGTCTCTGAATCCCGGTCGCACCTCGACTATGGCCAGGCCCGGGCCTCGGTGGTGTTGCCCAAGCCCACCGAGATCACTATCGAGCTGTCGGCCGCCAGCACGACCGCAATGGCGATGCAGTTCCAGGGCCTGGTCGCGAAGCTCACCCAGGGCGCCGGCACGATCACCGCTCAAGAAATGACGATCAGCGCCGTGGGCGTCTGGTTGTCGGTGGGCAAGCGCAACCTGGTGGAGCAGGGGTTCTCTCTCGCCCCCGATGGCGCAGGCGATCCATTTGTCCTTGGCACCCACTACGAGGTCAATTGGCTGCGCGGGGAGATCCGTGTTCTTGCGGTCGACGGCGCGCCGGGCAAGAACGATGTGGTGAAGCTGACCGCGACGTACCAGGCTGTCGACGGCAAGAAGATCCTGGGCGGGCGTGTCACCCAGGTGCGTTGCCAGGCGCGCTTCGATGGAAAGAACATGGTCGACGGGTCGCCTGTCGAAGCGGACGTCCACGAATGCGTGCTGGGCGCCAACAGCGGTTTCGACTTCCTGGGCTCGGACTACTCAGCCATCACGCTGACCGGGAAGATCGTCACGCCGCCCGGAAAGACCGAGGGCTACGAGGTCCGTCTCCCGACCGCAGGCGACTGATCAGCGGCGCGGTGCAGACGTCTGTACCGCGCCCATCAGCAGCAGCACCGGCCATCCCACCACCACGGTGGCGATGGCCCCGGCGCCGATCGCCATCAGGCGCTCGGAATCCAGCCACAGGCCCAGCAGGGCTAGCGGCAATCCCGCGCACACCAGTGCGATGCACCAGATCAATCCTCTCATCACCTGACCTCTGAGCGCCAACATGGCAGACCCAAAGATCAAATATGACATCGAAGCCGCCGTCAAGGGAGAGGCCGATGCCGAGCAACTGGCGAAGACGCTGCGAGATGTCGGGGATGTGCTCGAGGGCGACCTGCAAAAAAGCGCGCAGGACGCGGCCCAGGCCCTGGAGGCGTTGGGAGCCAAGCAACGGGCGCTAAGCGAATTTGGCCGGCTGCGCACCGAAACGCAGGCCCTGTCGCTGGCCTTCGAGAAGACTGTGACCACGGTGGACCGCCTGGGCAACGAAGTGCAGGATGCCGCAGGCAAGGCCCAGACTCTGGCTGCAGCCGAAAAGACTGCGGCAGCGGCAACCCAGCAGGCCCAGGCAGATCTGCAGCGCAAGCGCGATGCGCTGAAGGCTGTGCGTGACGAAACCACCAGTACGGCCCGGCGCACCGACGATTACCGTGCTACCGTCAACGGACTGAAAGAGGGCATCAAGGCTGCGACGAACGAGCTGAAGGCCCAGCAGACCGGCCAGCGTGAGGCAGCCCAGGCCGCCACAGCAGCGCAGAACGCAGAAGCTGCCCTGCGCAAGGAATACGACCTGGCCATTGGCAGCGCTGCGAGGTTGTCGAGCGAACTGCGCGTCAAGAACGGCGCCTTGGCATCGGTGCGGGACCAGATGCAGGCCGTGGGCCTGAGCACCACGAACCTGGCAGCGCAGGAGCGTAATCTGCAGGGCGCCGTGCAACAGGTCCGCGAAGCGGTCACGGCCATGGCGCCAGCCTACCAGCAGGCCGCCGCGGCATCCTCCCAGTCTACCCAGGTGCAGGCCGCGAACCAGCGCACGCTGCGCGAGGGAATGTCCTCGATCAGCACGCAGCTGCAGCGCATCCAGCAGATCGCCACGGTTGCTATCGGGGGCGGCTACTTCGGGGGGCTGATAAAAGACGTTGCTGCGACGGCCGACGAATTCAAGAACCTCGAGGCCCGTGTAAAGCTCGCCACCGGCGAAGGCCCCTTGTTCGAGAAGTCCTTCGGGGGCGTGCAGCGCGTGGCCCTTGCGACCAATAGCTCGCTGGAAGAAACCGGCAACCTGTTCGCGCGTCTGACCAAGGCGTCACAGGAAGGCGGCATGGCCGCAGCTGCGGCGCAAGAGCGCGCGCTGCGCTTGACTACCACCATCAACCAGACCACACAGCTGTCGGGCGGCGCCGCTGAGTCCGCCAAGGCGGCACTCACACAGCTGATTCAAGGCTTGCAGTCAGGTGTGCTGCGGGGCGAAGAATTCAACTCGGTCATGGAGCAGGCTCCCCGCCTGGCCGAAGCATTGTCCAAGGGGCTGGGCGTCACCACGGCCGAGCTGCGGGAGATGGCAGGGCAGGGCGCCCTGACGGCGGAAACTGTGATGAAGGCCTTGGAAGGCCAGGCAGATGTAGTGGCGCGCGAGTATGGCAAGCTGCCTCCCACCGTGGGACGTGCTTTGCAGAACCTCTCCACGCAGTGGACACTGTACGTGGGCGCGGCCGACAAGGGCCTGATCAGCAGCGCGAACGCGGCCAAGGTCATCGACGCCCTGGCCGGCAATCTTGACATCCTGGTCAACACGCTGACGGCGGCCGGCAAGGTCTGGGGCGCCATGCAGATTGCCAAGATCTCCGAATGGTTCGCGGGCTGGGCGGCCAAGACGCTGGCGGCCACGCAGGCGGTCGAGGCCAACAGCGTGGCTACAACCGCGAACACGGCTGCGCACCGCGCCAATGCCATTGCGGTGAACGCCAGTGCGGCGGCCCAGGCGGCAAACGCCACGGCCTCGGCTGCCAGTACGGCGGCACAGGCTGCGAATGCCAAGTCCTGGGCAGGGTTCGGCGATGCCCTCAAGGGTGTCAGCGTGTCGCAGGCCGAGCTGCAGCGCCAGGCCGCCCGCAGCACTGCCGCATTGACCACGGCGGCGGCCGCGAAGGGCGCCCTGGGGGCCGCCGCAACGGCCGCCACTGGCAAGGTCGGGCTGCTTGGACGGGGCATAGGGGCTGTCACGGGGTTTCTGGGCGGCCCTGTGGGATTGGCTGTTTCCGTCGTCGCTTTCTTGCCTGAGCTGAAGAAGCTCGGCACGTGGATGGGCGAAACGGCTGCCAAGGTCATGGGGCACAGCGATGCGCTCAAGGAAAACGAAGCGCAGACCCGCCTGGCCGAGGAGGCTGCCAGGCAGCATGCCGAGGCCCTGCGCCGCCAAGCCGTGGCCCTGGAGGAGGTGCGCAACCGCAGCTTCGATCTGAACAAGGAGTCGACGGGCCTGATTGGCCAGTTCGACAAGCTGCGCAAGGAGGGCGATACGGCGGCCGAGGCCATCTCCAAGATCGGCAAGGATTTCGATCTGGGGTCGGCTCCGGGCATCCGCAATGCCTCGGCCGTGCTCGACAAGCTGGTCGCGGACGGCAAGCTCAGTGCGAGCGAGTTCCAGGGCGCCTGGGCCAAGGCACTCGAGGGCCAGGATCTCATGAAGTTCGAGATCCTGGCGCGCCAGGCCTTCGCCAGTGCGGGGAGCGATGCCAGGAAGCTGGGCAAGCAGATCGAGGAGGCCATTCAGGCCGGTGCCTCCGAGGAAGTGGTCAATGCCCTGCGCCAACGCCTGCAGGGCGCCCTGGCGGCGGCCACGCGCGAGGGTGAGCGCGTGGCCGAGATGATGGACAACGTCCTGCGCGCCGCCGTGCAGCGCACGGGGCTGGAGTTCACCGCCCTGGAGGGCGGCATTGGCAAGGCGTCGCGCAGCGCGCTGAATGATCTTGATGTCGTGATTCGGGGCCTCGATCGTCTCAAGCAGCAGGGCATTGACACCGGCCGCGTGCTCGAGGCCAGCCTGGTCAAGGCTATCAACACCGCCGACAGCCAGAAGGCCCTCGACGAGGTGCGCGTGCGCGTCGAGCAGCTGCGCAAGGTCTTGGGCGACAAGGTGGCGGACGGACTCCTCGACCAGGCGAAGACCAAGGCGCTGGAATTGTCCGATGCCCTGGACAAGGCCAAGCCAGGCATCAACAGCCTGCGCGAGGCCATGAAGGCGCTGGGCATCACCTCAGATGAGGCGCTCAAGCAAGTGGCGAGCAGCTCGCGATCTGCCTATGAATTCATGGTGGCCTCCGGCAAGGCCAGTGCCCGGGAATTGAGCGAAGGCTTCAAGAAGGCGGCCGAAGACGCGATCGCCGCCAACAAGGGCATTGCGCCCGAATGGGTCAAGTCCATGGCTGCGGTGCGCGGCTTCAAGATCGAGGTGGACGAGACAGGACGGGCCACGCTCAAGGCCATGGGGGACTTGCGCCGCTCCACGGATGACGCGGGCGACTCCTTCAAGAAGCTGGGCCGCACGGCGGCCGAGGTGCTGCGCAGCATGGGCATCGAGGCAGACAAGGTCTCCGACAAGGTCCAGCAACTGGTCAAGCAGGGGCAGATGCTGAGCGCAGCCTTCCAGCAGCGTCAGGACAACCGCAACCGCGAGGTCGACGACTCCAAGTACATGAACAGGGGCACGACCGCTGCCCAGGATCTTGTGCCCACGTTCAACAGCCGGGAGGAGGCCGAGGCCTGGAAACAGGCATGGCTGGAGCAGTACGAGCGTGACAACCCGTTCCGTACAACGGCCGGGCAGTTGGGCAACTACATGCGCGATCTCACCATGTTCGAGTTCGACCGGGAACTTGACGCGCTGAAGATCCGCGAAGCCATGGAGACCGCCAAGAAGAAGGCCGAAGGCGAGGTTGGTGGCGGCGGTACTGGCGGCGGTGGGCAAGGAGGCGGCGGTGGTGGCGAAGGTGGCGAAGGTGGTGGTGGGCGCATCGACCGCATCGTGAACATCTACATCGGCAACAGCATGGCCTACCCCGTTCCCACAAACCTGACTGGCCAACAGTCCATCGAGGCGCTGGCCCGCGAGGTGCTGCGCGTGATCGAGCAGCAAAAGATCCAGTTGGGAGCCTGACCTCATGAGCATTTATTTGTCCAACGGCGCCCAGGTGCTGGAGCTGCCGCGTGACCTGATCTGGGTGGATGAGCTGACCTGGTCGAAGGTCGCCCAGAAGACCGAGCGCGGCATCTTCGGCACGCTGATCATCGATGCCATGGCCCGCAACGGGGGGCAGCCGATCACGCTGCAGGGCGATGGCAACAGCGCCTGGATCTCGCGCGCCACGCTGCGCACGCTCAAGGCCTGGTCCGCCATTCCCGGGCTGCGCATGAGGCTGCGCATCCTGGCCGATGAATTCGAGGTCGTCTTCGACCACGGTGATGCCGAGCAGACCCGCGCCATGGCGATGCAGTCGGTCATCGAATACAGCGATCCCGAAGACGAAGACTACTACTGCAGCCTTGTGCTGCGCTTTATCGAAGCGAGCGAAACCCTATGACCATCAAAGACGGCGACATCCGCCTGCTCGAATCCAAAGTGATGACCGATGACGCCAACGGTGGCGGCGGCCCCACTGGCAATGTCATCCCCTGGGGCAAGAGCAATGGCGTCTTCGAGGACATCACCGAGGTCGACCGTGCTGGCGGCGACGTGTCCATCCGCCAGGTGCACGCGGCCGTGCAAACGCCCACCACCGAGCCGCTGATGGACACCAACATCATCGTCTCGGCCGTGCCCAACGACCCCAATGTGTCCATCACCATCGCGCCCTGCGGCGTCTTCGCACGCCGTTCGGAAATCGCCGCAGCCATCGCGGCCTACCTCATCCCGGGCACGGAGTGGGGTGGCTACCTGCTGGAGAACCACGTCCAGGGACAGGCCTCCATCAAGATTTTTCATCGGCCGGGCACGCCAGCGCCGACCATCGGCCGCACGCTGATCCTCGTCTACAACGAGGGCCTGGCCAGCCAGTTGCTGCAGTACGTGCGCGTGCTGCGCGCCGAGACCGAGACCCTGCAGTTTTCGTATTCCAGCAGCGGCGGCTACACGGACTACACGGCCAGCGTCACCACGTGCGAGATCACCCCCCGGCTGCGCAGCGCCTTCCCCGGCTCGCCTCCCAACCGTGGCTGGTCGATGGACCCCAGCAAGACCCGCATCCGGGACACCACCGTCGCGGACGCGGCCAGCTTTTATGGCGCCCAGCCCCTGACGGCAGCTGTGCAGCTGGGTGAGAGCATGCTGCGTGTTGCCAGCATCTACACCCAACTCGTGCCCAACTCCCGCACCGAGACTGCGGCCCTGGACCAGCGCCCGGCTGGCGTGCGGCAGCTGGTGCTCGCTACCTCGCCGCGCGAGATCCGCGTGCCCAACGCGCCGCACACGCGGCGCATCAAGGTGGGCCAGGAAAACCGCAGTTTCAGCTGGGTGGCCATCCTCAAGCCGTTCCCGGCGCCAAACACCCTGGTCATCTCCTTCCAGGTCATGGGCGTCTGGTACACCGCATCTGACAACGGCCAGGGCGAGCTGACGGGCTCGGCCGTGGGCACGGTCAACTACGCGAACGGCTCGGTGTCCGTGACGCTGCCTGCGCTGCCCGACGTGAGCAGCTCCATCATCTTCCAATGGGGCGAGGCCTCGGCCTTCGTCAACCGTTCCAGCGCCACGGGCTGGCGGCTGCCCGAGCACGCCATGCGCCTGCCTCACCAGGGCATCAAACCCGGCACGCTGGTCATCAAATGGACTTCGGGCGGCGTGCTGCGCACGGCCACGGACAACGGCCATGGCGCGCTGCAGGGCGCGGCCACGGGCGAGATCAACTACGCCTCGGCCGCGCTGCTGCTGCGCCCGCAATTCATGATCGACGCGGGCGGGCAGTTCGCCATCGAGTACGACTACGCGGTCATCGTCAGCAAGAACGTGGTGGTCACTCCTGATGCGGGCGGCTTTGGGGCCATCAGCCTGGACACGGTGCCGGCGCCCGGCACCGTGGCGGTCGCCTGGGTCAGCGTGCGCAATGTCTCGGCCAGCTCCGGGGCCAGCTCGAGCGGCACCTCGGCTGCCAAGGACGGCGGCAACGGCAAATTCAGTTACCTGCCCCAGGTGCCGCCGGCGCCTGCCCCCGTCGTCACCTCGCGCGTGCCGCTGTCCGATGGCTCGACCACGGGCAAGTACATGGCCCAGGGCGGCACGCGCGCCAGCGGCGGGACCGTCTACATCGAGGTCGGCGCCACCAGCTCGCCCACCGGCAATCACTACGTGCCACCCGATGCAGCGGGCGTGGTCTGGACGGATGCCGAGTACGCGGCGGGCGTCAAGTCCATCGGCGGCGTCGAATACCGGCGCTGGGGCGCCTGACATCAACAAGGGAGAGCACAACCATGGCAGGCGTATCCGCAGGCATCGTCACACAGACCACCCAGACAACGGCCACCACCTCATCGAGCCACAGCCGCACCAGCTACCAGACCAGCAAGACCCAGGACACCGTGCGCCACCTGCTGACAGATGACGGCCAGGGCTCGTTCGGCCCGGACGGAACTATCAACTATCCCGGCAAATTCCTGAACATCCGCTTCCTGCAGCTCAACAGCAAGACCGAGGGCTACAACAGCGACTACGAGAACGCCAAGAGCTTCGAGACCACGTCCATGAGCGGCGCCGGCAGCGATCCGGGCTCGTTTTCCAACACGGCCAAAGGGGGTGACCGCAGCGACACCTCCGTCAGCGAAGAGCTGCTGGCCGGCAGCACGGTGACCGTGACCTACGCCGAGGACTTCGCCAGTGCCCAGCACCATGTCATGAATTTCACGCCCGAGCCCGTGGTGCTGGACCTGTGCCCCTACACCACCGACTACATCGTGCCGGGCAGCGTGCGGTTTCGGTGGATGGGCCATGTCTACGAGGATTACGACGGCGTGCTGGTGCGCGACCGCACGCCCACGGCGCTGGGCATCGTGGCCGGCGCGCTGGACTACTCCAGCGGCGTGGCCCGCATCTTCGACTATCTCGTCGACGGCCCGGCCACGGACCTGGTGGTCGAGAGCCTGTGGACCGTGCGCCAGAACTGGACCACGGCCAGCATCTTCATGCGCACGGCCGCCGCGCCCATCAAGCCCAGCGGCTTTGTCATGAACCTGTCCGATGCCACGGGCGAGCAGATCACGGCCTCGGCCGGCATCGACGGCGTGATCTCGGGAACGCACCTGCGCGGCAAGATCGACTACCAGAGCGGTGTGGTCGAGCTGCAGTTCGGTGACTATGTGCTGGACACCTCGCTGACCGCTGCCCAGAAGGCCGAATGGTGGTATTCGGCCGATGACATCGGCGCCGTGCAGCCGAACCGCATCTGGCGCCCCTGGCCGGTGGACCCGACCACGCTGCGCTACAACAGCGTCAGCTATTTCTACCTGCCGCTGGACGCGGACGTTATCGGCCTGGACCCCGTGCGGCTGCCCCCCGATGGCCGCGTGCCTATCTTCCGCGTGGGCAGCTACATCGTGATCGGCCACACCGGGACGGTCGGCCCGGTCACCGTGACCAACGGCCAGGTCATCAACTGCGGCCGCGTGCGGCTCTCCCGTGCCTATGTCCTCGGCGCCGATGGCCAGCGCATCCAGCAGGGCTGGAGCGTGGATCTGGAGGCCGGCAAGATCACCGTCAGCGACATCACGGGCTGGTCCCAGCCCGTGACCTTCCAGCACCGTATCGAAGAGATGGCCCGCGTCAGCGATGTGCAGATCAACGGCATGTTGGCCATCACCAAGCAACTGAGCCATGAGTTTCCCGTGGGCAGCGTGGTTTCCAGCGCGCTGATGGCCGGCACGCTGCGCGCCCGTGTCAGCCTGATGTTTGACCAGACCACCTGGACCAACAAATGGCAGGACACGGTCGATGGTCCCGAGGCCCTGGCCAGCTACAACGACACCATCGCACCCCTGGTCGTCACCAATGCCGGCGCGCTGCCCGAGCGCTGGATGTGCCGCTTCTTGAGCGCAACGACCTTCGAGTTCATCGGCGAGCACGTTGGCAACCTGGGCACGGGCTCCACCAACGTGGATTTCGCGCCCATTAACCCGATCAGCGGCGTGCCCTACATCACCATCCGCGCCCTCGGCTGGGGCCAGGGCTGGAGCGCGGGCAACGTGCTGCGCATCAACACCGAGGGCGGTATTGCCCCGCATGCCCTCATCCGCACCGTGCAGCCCAGCGAGGCTGTGGCCGACGACTACCAGTTCGAGCACCTGGTGCGCGGCAGCGTCGACCGTCCCTGATTTTTTGGAGATCACCCATGGCATCCCTCGTTGATACCAGCGTCAAGCACTTTCTCTCAACCATGTACGGCGCGCCCGTGCAAAACGGCCAGGTCGGCAGCAAGATCGCCGTGCTTGATGCCTGCCTGGTCACTGGCTTCGGTCTGCGCGCGGCCACGCGCATCACGGTGGCGGCTGGCGTGGCCACGGTGGAGTTTTCCGTGGGCGCATCGCAGCCGCCCACGCCCGACAGCGTGCTGCTGATCGCCGGCGCCGCGCAGGCCCTGCTCAACGGAGAGCAGCGCGTGACCGAGTCGGCCAGCGGCGTGTTCAAGTTCCGCACGGCCGCGCCCGACAGCGTGGACAACGGCACGGGCATCACCTTCAAGTTCGCGGCGCTGGGCTGGGCCAAACCGTTTTCTGGGACCAACCAGGCCGTGTATCGCTCCACCGATCCGCAGAGCTTGGGCATGTACCTCTATGTCGATGACCGCACCACGACCGCAGCACTGTTGCGCGGCTATGAAAGCATGTCGGCCATCGATACCGGGACCGGCCCTTTTCCCAGCCTCGCTCAGCGTGCCGATGGCTGCTGGTGGGCCAAGAGTGCCTCGGCCAATGCCAACCCTGCGCGCTGGCTGATTGCGGGAGACAGCCGGTTCTTTGTTGATAACACGGCGCCGGCTTCATCATCCACTGCGACCAGCACGGCAGGCGGGACGAGAGCCTTTGGCGATCTGTTGGCGCTGCGCCGGACGGGGGATGCATACGCCTGTCTTCTCAGTGGCGGCACGTCCCAATCAAATGTGACCGGGGCGCCCTACAACGGCAGTATCGATATTGCTTCCGGCGGTTGGTATTTTTTGCCAAGGGCTGTGACAGGTTTGGGCGGCAGCGTGGCCCCCGATCTCAGGAGCTACGCGGGAGCCGCGAGCGCAGGTTCTGGGGCCGACTCCGGGCTGGGGGTTTTTCCGAGCGAAGTGGACGGTGAGCTGAAGCTTACGCAGCTGTACTTGAACAATGCCCCCAGCACCAATAACACCCCGCGAGCGGTTGTCCCCGGATACCGCTATGTGCCGCAGTCGCAGGTCGCCCAGTATTTCGAGCGTGACTCGACCCTGATCGAGGCGGCAAGCGCCCGCCGCCTGCTGGCACTTCCGTATTCTGGCTCTACTGGTGCTCCAACCGGCTACGGCTTCATCGACATCACGGGGCCTTGGCGCTAAGGGCTATGGCTGAGCTGTCATATCCAACCAGCTTGCTCCAGCCCACGGCAGTCGTGGGCGTGGGCGGGCGAGAAATCTATCGGGGCGCTTATATGGTCCAGCGGCCCGGGGCGAGTCAACTGGACTACGTGCTGGGCGGCAACGGCCTGGGGCGCGTGCGTGGCCGCACCGTCGAGCAGGAAGACAAGAACAGTCCCAAGGTGCCCGTCTCGCGCCGTGTGCGGCTGTACCGCGACCGCGACGGCCTGCTGATCCGCGAGGCGTGGAGCAACGCCCAGGGAGAGTACGACTTCCAGCGCATCGACAGCACCACCGCATACACGGTCCTGAGCTACGACCATGAGGGTGACTTCCGCGCCGTGGTGGCCGACCGCGTCACGCCGGAGGCCATGCCATGACACTGCGCGGCGTTGAAATCACCATGGCCGCGAACGAGGCCCGCCTGCGGGGCCTGCGCGACCTGCTGCTGGACGTGGGCTCGGGCACGGCCTGCGTGCGGTTCTTCGCGGATGCCGAGCGGCCGGCCTTCGGCGAGGCCTCGGGCCTGCCCATGCTGGTAGAGCTGCCGCTGGCCAGGCCCTGCGGAGAGATCGTGGCCGGCCGGCTGCGGCTGCTGGCCCGCGATGCAGCAGGCGCCATGATCCTCGAGTCCGGCATTGCGACCTGGGGCCGCATCGTGTCGGCGGCGGGCGCGCTGGTCATGGATGTGGATGTGTCAGCCGAGGGCGGCGACGGTCAGATCCAGATCCCCGACAGCACGCAGCTGTATGCCGGCGGCTATCTCACGCTGGCCCCGACCAGCTACATCGAGTAGCCCATGGCGATCATCGAGCTGATCTTCCGCCGCCCGCCAGCCGGTGGTTCGCCCAACGAGCTGGTGTTCGGCAATGAGGACGATTCGGGCTCGGGGCAGGACGCGGTCGCGCGGGCGGCCATCCGCCTGCCAGGCTCCCGCGTGGGCATCAGTGCCCTGCGGCGCAAGACAGCTGCCACAGCCATACGGTTGCCGGGCGCGCAGGTCGCGCTCGGCGCGGTCTACCAGACGCGCACCGACCGGCCGGCCGTGGGCGGCTCACTGTCGGACTTCCAAGAGGCCGCAGCTGCGCGCGGCGCCCTGGTGTCTGTCTTCCAGCAGTCGGCCGTGGCCAGCAGCACCACGCGCATTGGTGGCGGGCAGGCCATGGCTGCCGGCACGGCCACGGTACACCGCTGGCAGGACTCGCTGCGCCTGCGCCTGGACGCGCGCCAGGGCATGGGCAACGCCCTGGCCGTGGCCGGCATCACCGCCCAGGCCTGGCAGGAAGCCATCCGCGTGCACCTGACCACGCGCCAGGGCATGGACAACGCCCTGGCCGCCCAGGCCACTGTGCTGCAGCGATTCCAGGAAGCCATCCGCGTGCGCCGCGCCACCGTGCAGGCCTTCGGCGATTGCCTGCAGCGTGGCGCTTGGCACACCAGCAGCATGGGCGACGCCCTGCAGCTGGCCGTGGTCATGGGTGGCGCGCGGTATCAGGACGCCATGGTGCCGCCGCCGGGCATCACGCCTGGGCGGCCGGTCGATCCGCCCAAGCCATCGCCGTGCTATGTGCCGCCGCCTGGGGGCGCGGTCGAGCTGGTTTTTTCGCAGGCCTGGACGGGCAGCACCGAGCTGGTCTTTTTCTGCTGCAAGGGCGGCGTCAACCCCGAGCCGCCGCGCTATGTCATTCCGCTATTGAGGGTCTACATGACTGTCCACACCATTGATGCGGTGCTGCTGCCCAGCTTGGAGCGCGTGCCGCTGCAAACCATCAGCATCACCACCAACGACGACGAGTACGGCTGGACGATGACGGCCTCGGGCAAGCTTTCGCTGCTGGACCAACTGGCGCCCCGGCAGGGCGTTCCGCAGCAGATCCGCGTCACCATCGATGGCATCCAGTGGGTGTTTCTGATCGACCCGCCATCGCGCACGCGCAAGTTTGGCGAGCACGCTGTGCAGCTCACCGGCCGCAGCATCACCTCGGTGCTTTCCGCGCCTGCGTTTGCGGATACGGACTGGACCAGCGCCGTGCCGCGAACCGCGCAGCAGCTGGTGCTCGATGCGCTCGACCTCACGGGCATCGGCCTGGACTGGCAGATCGACGACTGGCTGGTGCCCGAGAATGTGTGGAGCCACAGCGGTACGCCGTTGTCGGTGGCTCAGCGGATCGCAGAGGCTGCCGGCGCCGTGGTGCGCAGCCACAGGTCGGAGCCCCGGCTGCAGATCGCACCCCGTTTCCCCCATCTTCCATGGGCCTGGGCCGGCGCGCCTGCAGACGTTGTCATGCCTGGGCAGATCATCACCGCCGACAGCCTGCAGCCGGCCCAGGCGGCCCACTTCAATGCCGTCTACATCGCTGGCACGGCGCCGGGTCGCCCGTTGGGCCATGTCACGCGTGCAGGCTCTGCAGGCGACCGACTCGCCCCGCAGATCACAGATTCGCTGATCACCGAAGTCGTTGCGGCCCGGATGCGCGGGCAATCCGTGCTTGCCGTGTCGGCGATCACGCACCAGCAGCCCATCACGGTGCCTCTGCTCACAGGCGGCACCCGGCCTGGGCTGATCCTGCCCGGCTACCTGATCGAAGTGCAGGAGCCTGATGAGACCTGGCGGGGCCTGGTGCGCGGCATCACGCTCTCGGTCGATGCGCCGTCCATCCGTCAGGCCCTCGACGTCGAAAGGTCCATCGCATGATCATCAATCTCTTCCGCCGCCTGCAGCGGCTGCAAACCGAGCCACCAGCCCTCTATGCCACCCTGGTGGCACGCATCGGTGCCACGGCCCGCGTGGAGTTTCCCGGTGGTGGCACATCCATCGTCAACAACCCTCTGGCGATCGAGGCTGGCACGCCCGTATTCGTGCGCGATGGCGCAGTTACCGGGCCAGCCCCGGACCTCGTCTACACCCGGATCGACGTCTAGATCCGCGCCACTTTTCAGCGCCCGCCGCGTGGCAACACCGGCGGGCTTTTTTGTGTCTCGAAGAAATGGAGTCCCCTGTGAATCCCCTCAAGCGTTGGCGGTGGTGGGCCGTGCTGGCCCTGCCCCTGGCTGTGATCGTCATCAACTCCCTCGGCCCCAACGGCTGGCGCGAGCCCGTGGTGCGTCTGCTGTGGCTGTCGTGGACCGCCGTGGCGGTGGCCGTGGCGCTCAGTGCTTCCAAGGCCATGGCCGACTATGCCCACGGCCGCGATGCTTGGATCAAGGCCCTCGAGCATCCCATCGGTGCCGGCCTGGCCTTCCTTGCGCTGTGCGTACTGCGTGGCGCCATGGTCGTGGCCATCGTCTGGGCATCGATGACTCAGTTTGCCCAGGCGGGGGAGGTGCCGGCGCGCCAGCCCGCTGGCCTGGCCCGGGCCGAGGGCATGGCGCCGATGATCGTCGATGAGATCAACGCCCATTGGCCCAAGATCCCCCGCCGCAGCTACCTGGGTGCGCTGTTCGAGCAGGAGTCCTGCCGATCGCTCACGCACTCCATGTGCTGGTCCTCGACCGCACGTCTCAAGACCTCGCGGGAAGAGGGCGGTGGCCTGGCCCAGCTCACGCGGGCCTGGACCAAGACCGGCGCGCTGCGCTTCGACTCGCTCGACGAAGTGCGGCGCATGGCCCCTTCTGCCCTCGAGGATCTGGATTGGCAGTCGGTCTACGAGCGGCCCGAGCTGAGCGTGCGCGCGGCCATCATCAAGCTGCGCGGCTGCGATGCTCGCCTGCAGGCGCTGTCGCCGGACCTCGATGCGCTGGTGCGCGTGGCCTTCTGCGACGCGGCCTACAACGGCGGCTGGAGCCACCTACAGCAGGACCGGCAACTGTGCACGCTGCAGCGGGGTTGCGACGCCGACCAGTGGTTCGGCCACGTCGAGCTGCACAGCGTCAAGAGCCGCGAGAAGTGGCAGGGCTACGGTCAAAGCGCCTACGACATCAACCGCGAGCATGTGCGAAACACCGTGCCGTTGCATTCCCGGCGCATGAAGTACTTGCCGTGGCTGGGGGTGTAGCCATGCTCGAAGCCATCAAGTCCAAGGCCTGGCAGGCGGGCGCCCTGGTGCTGGCCGTGCTGCTGGCCCTGCAGACTTGGCGCCTGCATGCCGAGCAGCTCGCTCACCAGCGCCTGATCACGGCCCAGGCCCAGCAAGTGGCCGGCCAGGCCGTCGCGGGCCTGACCCTGGAGCGAAAGCTCGCTACCGCCGAATCCATCCACGCAACACAAACCCAGGAGGCATCCGATGCATTCACCCAGGCCCGCCCTGCGCGCGACGCTGTTGTGCGCGCTGATCTCGACCGTGTTGAGCGGCTGCGCCTCGCAGCCGAACGCAGCGCAGCTACAGCCCGCGCGCAAGCCCAGGCCAACGCCGCTGCCGGCCGCGATCTTGCAGATCGATACAGCGCCCTCGCGCAGCACGTTGCAAGCGGGGCAGCAGTGGTTGCGGGACTCCGAGCGGATCTTGCAAGACGAGATGAAGAAGTTGTACTTCTGAGAAGGCAAGTAGATACGGATAGAAGTCTGTTTTCTCAATGATGAGTTGAGTGATTAGATGTGTTTGTTGAATGTTTGATTGTGGTATAGAATGGTTTCTATTTGTATCGGTTTGTTTAAATTTATCTCCTAGAAGAATTGGAAATGGAATAGTTATGGGAATGCTAGAAGTTTTGACAATTAATTTTGGACCATCTCTGATGAAGGTGGTTTCGAAGTTATGGCTAAAGGACGTGCCTTTTATTGAAGAGGCTACTGACTGTGTGAATGATGTGTTGAAGGGGAAGATTGAAAAATTCGCAACTCGTAGATCAACTGAACAATTGTTTGATAATTTACAAGACGAGATTGCAAAGAGATTGAGCGATACTATTGCTGTTGAGTTTGGAGATATCCCGGAAGGCGACAAAATAGCAGCAATATTAAGTGTTAAGGAGATTTTTGATTCGCTTGACCTGAGCGAGGAAATGGCTAGGACTGATCTTGATGCTAGTCGATTGCAGCAATCCGCAAGATTGAAGTCGGATAATTATTTTAATCTTTTGGGGGAAAAGGGTAAAGGTATTGCCGACCTTGTATTGGATGAGTCTTGCGCATATATAGTATCGCTTGCCGGAAAATTACCAGATTTCCAGATCGCTGCCACTCGTGAATTATTAAAGCGCACTAGTGTTTTGCAGGCTGAGCTTAGTGCTGTGCTTGATGGCGTCATGAAGATGCGAGACGGCCAAAAAAACGACGTATCGAAAGTGCAAGCCAGCTTTGAGACTAGCTATCGTCGGACCGTTGTTTTCAAATTGGATCGTCTACATTTGTTTGGGCTTCGTTTGATTGGTGCGGGGGCTCGAGATTATGAGCTTTCAATTGCCTATGTAACATTGACATCGAGTACCGGTGATGGTCTACGTAGTGGCAATATTGACGAATACCTGCCAAATATGAGGCGTGTACTGATTCGTGGTGAAGCCGGATCAGGAAAGACGACTTTAATGCAATGGTTGGCAGTGCGGGCTGCGAAAAGGGATTTTGTTGGGGCTTTAGAGCATTGGAATGAATATATGCCAATTTATCTAAAGTTAAGAGATTATGCGGACGGAGTATTTCCTAATCCGGAAAAATTTATTGAATCGATTGCTCCTAGTTCACATGGTTTAATGCCGGCTGGATGGGTTCATCATATACTGAGAAAATCAGCACTTTTGATTATTGATGGAGTTGATGAAATTCCAGCAGCCAAGCGGGAAGATTTTTTTGATTGGATTAATGAATTGTCGCATTCATTTGAAGATGCCGTGATCGTAGTAAGCTCTCGACCGGCAGCATTGGATGCTGAGAAAAATAGTAGTACTTTGGCTAAAAGATTAGGGAGATTGAAATTTGAGTCTCTTACGCTGGAGCCCATGAGTCTACATGATAGTGAGAACTTGATTTCTCATTGGCATACCGCAGTAGGGCGCGACCTGCAAGGAGAAGAGGTTCAGAAAAAATTAGAGCAATACGATCTCTCTTTAAGAAAAAGTATAAGGGAGCGACCTGCTATTGCGAGCTTGGCTTCTAACCCCCTAATGTGCGCGATGATCTGTGCTCTTAATTGGGATAGGCAGCAAGAATTACCAAGTAAGCGAATGGAGCTTTATAAGTTAGCATTGGAAATGCTATTGCACACTCGAGAAGCTGAGCGGAAGATATCTGCGGTGAATCTCGCTAAGATTGGGCCTAAGGCGAAAGAAGAGTTGCTCGAGGGGCTTGCCTACTGGATGCTTCGAAACGGTTATAGTGAAGCTGCTCAAAATGAGGTTGTAATTCAGATTGAGATTTTAATAAAAAGATTGCCGGCTGTTGATGAGAATCCTTCTGAGATACTACAGGAGTTGCTTGAAAGAAGTGGGGTTCTAAGACAGCCGCAACACGGTGTTATAGATTTCATCCACCGGACGTTTTTGGAATACATGGCGGCAAGCGCAGCTGTGAAGCAAGGTGATATTGGGGTATTAGTCGAGCGTGCGCAAGAGGAAAGCTGGCGTGAGACAATCGTATTTGCTGCTGGGCATGCGGAGGGGGTGGTAAGAGACAAGCTTATTGGTGAATTATTAAAGAAGCCATTATTAAGATTTAATAAGAAAGTACGGGAGGCTGATGTTACAACTGTCTGTTGCCTTGAAACAGCATCGGCTAGTTTGGATCCTGAACTTCTCGGGCGCCTTAAAGAGAAAAGCAAGGCCCTCTTTCCTCCTAAAGATTTTGCAAGTGCTCGATTACTCGGGCCTGCTGCGGCGCTTGAGCCTACTCTATTAATGGGGCATAACGAAAAAGGGGAGCAGGCTATAGCTTCATGCATTCGGTGTGCTGGTATGGTCGCTGGAAATGAAATGCTTTCAGTGATTGGCAGTTATGCTCACATTAATTCATCTGCTGTTGCAGAAGAGCTGCTTCAAGCGTGGCCAATGTTCGAGTTCAACACTTATGTTGAGTGCGTCATAAAAAAGATGCCATTTTTTATCAGGCTAGGGTTCGATCTGGATGAGAATGATCTTGAGATCTTTTATTGCTTGCAGTTTTTGATTATTCGTGACAGTGGTCGAATAAATATTTTACAGATTTCAGAAAAATTAGAGCTATTCTTTCGTGAGGGAATTTTGTTGGTCGGCGGCCAAGGACGGTATGAAGGGGGAGGGCTAACAAGAGTTGCTGAAGACATGATTGTCATGATCGCTGACGGGAAAAATAGACTAAGAATTTATAAGAAATTTACGATGGCTGATGCAGAACGAATTGCTGCTTTGAAATCTATTAAGAGATTGGTGATTGATAGTTTTGCTGAGCCGGAGGTGTTGTCTGTGTTGGCAGGTTTGCCAAATTTGAAAGATATTACTGTCAATAACTCCATGAATCTCAGTCACATTGTTGAAATGAAGAATCTTACCGATTTGAAAATTAACGTGATGACAGGCTTCTATGAAGATTTAATGTTCGATTCTGATTTGGTATTTTTAAATAAATGTCCCGGTATTAAAAGATTGACAATTGAGGGTGTTGGGAAAAAATCTTCTAGCATAAATTTTAGTCGTTCAATTATTTATATTGAAGAGTTGAATTTATTAAATTTCCCATTGAATTTCGGGGATAGATTTCCCTTGCTTTCTAAATTATCTGTTTTGAGTAATTTTACATATGATGAAGATTTGAGGTATGATGGTCTTCAGAGTCTTGAATACCTTGCTTTAGACTTAAAAGGTGATTCGGATAAAAATTTAACTATTGTATTGCCTGAATCTCTGATTGAGTTTAAAGTTAATAAATTTAGTAGATTCACAATTAGGAACATACATGATATAAAAAAAATGAGGGTTGTTGAGCTTTATTCAGTTAACTCTGAGGATAAACCTTCCATCTTGAAATTGTTTCAATCGGGGGTAGACGTTTTGCTTAAATCTGGTAACGGATTATAAATTTTTGGTCTAAGACTGGCTAACATCACCGATCCACGAAGCGCGCGCAGATGATCGCGGCCGCCAATTTCAGCAGCGCTTCGTGGATATCCAGTCGTCGTTCAAAGCGGATTCGCAGCTTGCCAAAGCCTGCAAACCAGCTGTGCGTCCTCTCCACCACCCACCGGTGCTTTCCCAACCGCTCGCTGCTCTCAATGCCTCGTCTGGCAATCCGGCCAATGCTGCCCCGCGGCCTCAGGTGGGCTCGGCATTGCTTGAAGTCGTAGCCTTTGTCGGTGTGCAGCTTGGCTGGTTTTTTACGGGGACGCCCTGGCAAGCCTGCAATCGCAGGAATCGCGTCAACGCACTTCTCGAACATCTTGGAGTCATGCCTGTTCGCACCGCTGAACAAGATCACCAGAGGAATGCCCCTGGCATCTACAACTATGTGTCGCTTGGAGCCGAGCTTGCCTCTGTCCGGGGGGTTAGGGCCCGTTTCTTGGTCTCCTGGGGGCTTGGTGCCGAGGCGCCATCAATGCTGGCCCGGCTCCAATCGATTTGGTCGTGTTCACGCAAGCGAGTCAGCATGGCCTGGTGCAACTGCTCCCAGACGCCAGCAGTATTCCAGTCGCGCAGGCGCCTCCAGCAAGTCATGCCGCTGCAGTACCCAAGAGATTGGGGAAGGTCTTCCCATGGTATGCCTGTTTGCAGCACGAACAAGATGCCGTTGAGGGCGGCCTCATCGCTGACTGTGAGCTTGCGCGCACCGCCTTTGGCAGAAGGCACGAAGGCTGGTACCAGGGGTTGTAGCTGTCGCCACAGTTCTTTGCTTACGGGTCGTCGTGCCATAAGGGCAGCGAGCATAACCGCTCTGCGGGGGGCTGCGTCGAAGTGGTGTTAGCGACTCTTAATACAGAGGTACGTGCACGCCACTTGGCCACCGTCTTGGAGTCAATTCCGTAGCGCTTGTCAAGAGACCGAGCGGAGCTAGTCACTAGCTGGAATTCTGAGGTGATACGCGGGAGTGTACGGATGCTGCGGTACAGGAGGATTGCCCTAGTTGTCCTATTTCAAGCTGAAAATGCGACATGACTTCATTGCGTAGTACATCTTACGGGCTGCGAGCGGATTTTGTGTTTTTTGGTTGGTTCCGTTGTAAGTCATTGAATTTAAAAGCTTGTTATGGATTGCAAATCCGGTTAGACCAGTTCGACTCTGGTTCGCGCCTCCAAAAATTCATTGCAGACACAGTGTTCAAAAGGCCCCTCGGGGCCTTTTTCTTTTTCTGCATCACGGATCGTTGTTGGTCCTTGGTGCCATGTCTCCGCAGCGGCCTCGACTTGGCTGGCGCATCTTCTTCTCTTCCGATTCAGTGCCGTGGCAGTGCTTCACGCTCTGTGCATCGAGAGCATGGCTGCATGCCTGTTTTGGTCATTCATCGCTGATTTGGTGAATTTAATTGTTTCCATTTGTTGTAATGAGCAGTCGTCATTGAAATTTTGCATTGCTTGTCCATTGAGAAATTGCAAGAAATTGCAAATGGGTTGTCATTGCCGGTAGATTGAATTGGCGGGTCGTGGATATGATGCGCGCTTCATTTATTGGGAGGGATTATGAAGATCAAGTTATTGACGGCGATTGTTGCCAGCGGCGTGGTGCTGGCGGGCTGTAAAACCATGGAGTCTGCCGATGTGGGCGGGTTGCTGGATTCGGGCTCCACGGCCATGAAAGCCATGACGCTCACGGATGACGACGTGGTCACGCTGTCCAATGATTCCTGCGCAGCCATGGATGCCCAGAACAAGGTGGCAGATGCAAAGAGCAAGTACACGCTGCGGCTGAACAAGGTGATTGCCGGCATGCCGCAGGCTGTCAATGGGAAGAAGGCTGTCTACAAGGTCTATATGACGCAGGACGTGAATGCCTGGGCCATGGCCAATGGCTGCATCCGTGTCTACAGCGGCCTGATGGATCTGATGAACGATGACGAGCTGCGTGGCGTGATTGGCCATGAGATCGGGCACGTGGCACTGGGTCACAGCAAGAAGCGCATGCAGACGGCCTATGCGGCGTCGGCCGCACGTTCTATTGCAGCCAATAGCGGCAATTCGGCGCTGGCCTCGCTGTCGCGTTCGCAGGCGGGTGATCTGGGTGAGAAGTTCATCAATGCCCAGTTCTCGCAGTCGCAGGAGTCGGCGGCTGATGACTACTCCTTCGATCTGCTCACGGAAAAGAAGATGAGCCGCCAGGGGCTGGTCACATCGTTCCAGAAGCTGGCCAAGCTCAGCGCTGGCAGCGGCGGCAGCTCCATCCTGAGCTCCCATCCGCCGTCCGAACAGCGGGCCAAGCGCATGCAGGATCGCATCGACGGCAAGTAGGCGTCGACGGTGAAGCAGCCTGCCGCAGCAAAGTGCAAGGCGGGCTGCGATCTGCCTTGGTGCAGATTTTTTGCGGGCTTCTTCCGAAGCACCAAAAATCTGCGCTAGAATTCAAGTCTGCTCTGTGAAGCGCACAGCTTTACAGATACGCGGGAATAGCTCAGTTGGTAGAGCGCAACCTTGCCAAGGTTGAGGTCGACGGTTCGAACCCGTTTTCCCGCTCCAATTCAGAAAAAAGGGAAGCGGTAACGCTTCCCTTTTTCGTTGGTGCTGCAGTTGCAGGTGTGAGCAGTTCGCGCTGACCTGTGACGCTGCGGTGCAGGGCCCCGATGGTGAAATTGGTAGACACTGCGGACTTAAAATCCGCCGCTTCCGAACAGGGGCGTGCCGGTTCGATCCCGGCTCGGGGCACCACAACCCAATACGTACTAGGCATTGTTGCTATCTATACGGTAGCGGATTGAAGCAGCCAAGGCGCCTGCTGTTCCGCAAATTCAGGCGTCGGGCCGCAACGTGCATCGACGGTCCTGCCCACTTGCTGCGCTGCACGGTGTCCATGCGTTGCCAAGTCCTTGCCCGTTGGCATAACGTGCGAGAATCCATTCATCAGGCCCCGGGCTGCTTGCCTGGATGGCGCGGCTCGGGCAGACAGTGATGGCGATGCCTGCATGCGTTCCGTTGACGTTGATCGTGGCACATGGTGCGGCGTGACAGGTGTGGCCAAACTCATCCCAGACGAGAACATGTCGAATTACAACGCTCCATTTGAAATCCACGTGCACGGCCAAGTGCTGCTGCGCCCCGACACGACCTACGAGCAGTTGCAGGAAGCGCTGGGTCCGCTGTGGAAGTATGCGGGGGCCCGTTCCCTGGCCGATGGCGCTGGCAGCGTCTATGAGGAAGAGCCAGGCATCCAGTTCGATACCAAGGAGCGCCTGCTCCAGGTGTGCTGGACCGTGCGTGGTGACGAGGATTTCCGCCAGTCGCTGGACGACATGTGCATGGGCATCAATGAGCTGGCCGAGCAGGGCGCGGCCATCGAGGTGACCTTCTACGACACCGAGTTCGACGAGGAAGAGGAGTCCGAAGAGGCCGAGTCGCGCGACGACTTCGTCATGCTCTTCGTTGGCCCGACGCCCGCGGCCATCATGCAGGTGCAGCGCGACCTGCTGGTGCAGGACGTGGTCAACCTGATGGAGCGCCATTTCGACGGCTCCGAGCTGGGTGGCGTGGTGCAGGAGATCGACAAGCTGTTCTCCCAGCGCTTCGACGCCCTGGTCAGTTCGCTGGAGATCGGCAAGCCGCCGCGTGGCATGGGTGGATCGGGTTCGGGCCACGGCGGCAACCGCCGCCCTCGCCACCTGCATTGAGCGCAAGGCGCTGCCCCGCGCAGCGTACAGCCATGGCGGCACAGGCCAGCACGCCCAAGTATTCCGGAGCAGTCACCGAGACCGTGCGCCGCCAGCGCGAGCAGCGGCGCGAGGTGGCCGGTGGCGCGCTGCCGCTTCCCTACCTGTCCGCCTACCCGGCCGCGCTGCAGTCACAGGTGCGTGGCTGGCTGGCCGATGACAAGGCCGAGGCCTGGCTGCTGCGCAAGCATCCCGAGGCCCATGCCGTGCGCACGGACAAGAGCCTCTATGACTACGTGGATGCCCTCAAGGGCCGGCACATGCGCAATGCCGGCACGCTGAACAAGGTGGCCTACGACGGCCGCATCCATGTGGTCCACAACGCCCTGGGCCTGCACACGCGCCGCACCGTGGTGCAGGGAAGCCGCCTCAATGCACGGCATGAGATCCGCATCGGCGCACTGTTCAAGCAGGCGCCCGAGGCTTTCCTGCGCATGATCGTCGTCCACGAGCTGGCCCATCTGCGCGAGCCCGACCACGACAAGGCCTTCTACCAGCTGTGTACCCACATGGAGCCCGACTACCACCAGCTGGAGTTCGAGTTGCGGCTGTACCTGAGCTGGATGGACCACTCGGGCCGGCGCCTGTGGCAGGCGCAGCCGTGATTCAAGCGGCCGTGGGAATGGCGCTGGATTCGCCGACCTGAACGGACGAGCAGCATTGCGCAGGCAGCTCCAGCCAGCGCGATGCGGCGGACTGCAGGGCCTGCAGCGATCCCGTGGTCATCAGCTGGACCTGGCCCTCTGCTGCGGGCAAGGGGCCTGATTCGCTGGCCAGGGTGCCCAGGCGGTCCAGCACGCGCCGCGTCTGGCGGGCTACCGGGGCACCTGTGTCGATGAACTGGATGTCCGGCCCCAGCAGCGTGCGCAACTGCTCGCGGGCGAATATGTAGTGGGTGCAGCCCAGCACCAGGGAATCCATCTCACCCGTCTTCTGTCCGAAGCTGCCCAGGGCATTCACATACTTGGCGCACAGTTGCGCCACCTCGGTGGCCATGGGGTCGGCGGGAACGGGTTGCTCCGTGCTTTCCTCGATGGCCTTGGCCAGTCCGTCGCAGGGCTGGACATGGAATTGCACGCGCTGGCCATGGTCGGCCACCAACCGGGCAAAGCGCGCACTGCTCACCGTGCCGCGTGTGGCCATCACGCCCACGTGGCCGGTCTGGCTCGAGAGCGAAGCGGGCTTGATGGCGGGCTCCACGCCGATCAGGGGCAATTCGGGCATTTCGGCGCGCAGCATGTCCACGGCCGCTGCCGTGGCCGTGTTGCAGGCGATCACCAGCACCTTGATCTGGTGCTGCTCGCGCAGGTGGCGCGCAATGGTGCGCGTGCGCTGCTGAACGAAGGCATCGCCGCGTGCGTCGCCATAGGGTGCATTGCCGCTGTCGGCCAGGTAGACGAAGCGCTCATGCGGCAGTTCATGGCGCAGCGCCTGCAGCACGCTGAGGCCGCCGATGCCGCTGTCGAAGACGCCGATGGGAGAGGCCGGGGAGGTCATGTGGAGATGCGGATAAAGGCTTTTGGAGGCGGCGCCCAGTATGCCCGCTCGGGCGCGTTCATGCTGCGGCCATGGCTTGCTGCTGCAGCCATTGGGCATGTGTCAAGCGATACAGGCAATGCCTGCGCAGCGCATGGCCTGCCGGCACCTGCGGATGGTCGAAGTCATGGGCGTCGCGCTCCATGCCCAGGCGCTGCATCACGGCCTGCGAACGCAGGTTGGACAGCGCGGTGAACGAGACGATGGACTCCAGATGCAACGCGCCGAAGCCGTGCTCCAGCGCCGCCCGTGCACCTTCGCTGGCCAGGCCTTGGCCCCAGAAAGGCCGGGCGAGCCGCCAGCCGATTTCCACGCAGGGCGAGAACGGCAAAGACGCGGCGGGAGTATGCAGCCCGATGAAGCCCATGAACTCGCCGCTGGCAAGGTGCTCTGCCGCCCAGAAGCCCCAGCCGCGTTCCTCGATCAGTGCCTGGATCCTGTCTGCCATGGCATCGCTTTGTTCACGGCTGAGCAGTGCCGGAAAGTGCTCCATGACCTGTGGGTCGGCATTCAGCGCGGCAAAGGGCTGTCGGTCGCCGGTCTGCCACTGGCGCAGTACCAGGCGCGGTGTCCGCAGGGTCGCTACAGGGGAATGTGTGGTGGTCATGGTTGGAGAGGGCGCTGCAGTACCAGCAGATACGCGGCTGCATGGCCGTGGAAGGAGTGGGGGATGAAGCCTGCCTCACCTGCCAGCTTTTCCACGCTGGTGCGGCGCTGGAAATGCGGGTCGAAGACCAGCTCGGCCACGGCCAGCAGGCCGCCGGGGCGCAGGCTCTGGAAGATATCGGCCAGCGCGGCCTGGCGGTCCGGAATCTCTCCCAGCACGGCGGCCATCACGGCGCGGTCGTGCTGCTGCGCTTCAAGCTGCCCCTGGCCCAGCGCAGCCGCCTGGGTGCGCACATTCTCCAGCCCCTGGGCGCGCGCCTTGGCAGCCACCTGTTCAAGCATGGCCGGCTGCAGGTCCACGGCCAGCACCTGTCCCTGCGCGCCAACGGCACGCGCCAATGGCAGGGTGACGCGGCCCGGGCCGCAGCCCGCGTCCAGCACCTTCATGCCCGGCTGGATCTGCAGTTGCCCGACGATGAAGGCGGCCTTGTTGCTGGCCGCGAAGGGGTTGTCAAGCTCGACCATCCAGCGCAGCCAGGACGGGCAGGGCAGGACATGGCGGCGGGAGGACAGACGCCAGGCCAGGCTGGTCACGGCCAGCAGGGCGATGAGGACGAGCGCGATGGTCATGTTGAATGGGCTGTGTTGCAGGCAGCGGGCAGTCTGTCACAAATGCCCGCACCAATGAAAAGACCGCCCGAAGGCGGTCCCTTTGCGCTTGGCGCCGGCTTCAGGCCGAAGCGATCTCAATGGTCTTGAATTCGCCGGAGGCGATGCGCTTTTGCCATTCGGCAGGGCCCGTGATGTGGGCGCTGGTGCCGCCGGCATCCACGGCCACGGTCACGGGCATGTCCACCACGTCGAATTCGTAGATGGCTTCCATGCCCAGGTCCTCGAAGCCCACGACCTTGGCGTTCTTGATGGCCTTGGACACCAGGTAGGCGGCGCCGCCCACGGCCATCAGGTAGGCCGACTTGTGGTTCTTGATGGACTCGATGGCCACCGGGCCGCGCTCGGCCTTGCCGATCATGGCGATCAGGCCGGTCTGCTCCAGCATCATGTCGGTGAACTTGTCCATGCGGGTGGCTGTCGTGGGGCCTGCGGGGCCCACGGCTTCGTCCTTGACCGGGTCCACGGGGCCGACGTAGTAGATCACGCGGTTGGTGAAGTCCACGGGCAGCTTCTCGCCCTTGGCCAGCATGTCCTGGATGCGCTTGTGGGCGGCATCGCGGCCCGTGAGCATCTTGCCGTTGAGCAGCAGGGTGTCGCCGGGCTTCCAGCTGGCCACTTCTTCCTTGGTCAGTGCGTTGAGGTCCACGCGGCGCGACTTGTTGTAGTCGGGCTCCCAGTCGATCTTGGGCCACAGGTCCAGCGAGGGGGCGTCCATGTAGACCGCACCGGAGCCGTCCATCACGAAGTGCGCGTGGCGCGTGGCCGCGCAATTGGGGATCATGGCCACGGGCTTGGAGGCCGCGTGCGTGGGGTACATCTTGATCTTGATGTCCAGCACGGTGGCCAGGCCGCCCAGGCCTTGCGCGCCGATGCCCAGGGCGTTGACCTTCTCGTACAGCTCCAGGCGCAGTTCCTCGACCTGGTCGAGCTTCTCGCCGCGCGCAGCCTTGGCCTGCAGCTCGTACATGTCCAGGTCTTCCATCAGGCTTTCCTTGGCCAGCAGCACGGCCTTCTCGGCGGTGCCGCCGATGCCGATGCCCAGCATGCCCGGCGGGCACCAGCCCGCGCCCATGGTCGGAACGGTCTTGAGAACCCAGTCCACCAGGTTGTCGCTGGGGTTCATCATGATCATCTTGGACTTGTTCTCCGAGCCGCCGCCCTTGGCGGCCACGGTCACGTCCAGCTTGTCGCCGGGCACGATCTGCACGTTGATGACGGCAGGCGTGTTGTCCTTGGTGTTCTTGCGGGCGAACAGCGGATCGGCCACGACCGAGGCACGCAGCGTGTTCTCGGGGTGGTTGTAGCCGCGGCGTACGCCTTCGTTGATGGCGTCTTCCAGGCCGCCCGTGAAGCCTTCCCAGCGCACGTCCATGCCCACCTTCAGGAACACGTTGACGATGCCGGTGTCCTGGCAGATCGGGCGGTGGCCGGTGGCCGACATCTTGGAGTTGGTCAGGATCTGGGCCATCGCGTCCTTGGCCGCCGGGCTCTGCTCGCGTTCGTAGGCGCGGGCCAGGTGGGCGATGTAGTCGGCGGGGTGGTAGTAGCTGATGTACTGCAGGGCGCCTGCGATCGAATCGATCAGGTCCTGCTGGCGGATCGTGGTGGTCATCGGTGGGGTGTCTTTTTGATCGGGGGAACAGGGGAGGGGAATCCCGGGGGCGATTATCGGCGCTGCAGGGGGAAAAGTGCACGCAATGGGCGCAGTCTTGTACAAGAGTCGAGGGGTTTGCCTGGACAAGCCCGCCTCGGCGACACCTCAGTGGGGGACGGATGCGAGAGGTTCCCATTTACGGAGTTACCATGAGCGGGTTTTTGCCATTGCGGCCCTGCCAGCCAGATATCCCCGAGCCACGTCCTGCGCGGCCCGCCGACCTGCCTCCAGCCAACTGCGCCGCGTTGTTTTCACCAAGGAGTCCATACCAATGACCGCGACCCGCCAGGAAAAAGACACTTTCGGACCCATATCCGTCCCCGCAGACAAGCTCTGGGGTGCGCAGACGCAGCGTTCGCTGCAGAACTTCGACATCAGCGGAGAGCAGCAGCCGCGCGAGATCATCCACGCGCTGGCCCAGGTCAAGAAGGCCTCGGCCACCGTCAACCACAAGCTGGGCCTGCTGGACGTGAAGAAGACCCAGGCCATCCTGGCCGCCGCCGACGAGGTGATCGCCGGCAAGCACCCGGACGAGTTCCCGCTGGTGGTCTGGCAGACCGGCTCGGGCACGCAGACCAACATGAACGTCAACGAGGTGCTGGCCAACCGCGCCAGCGAAATCCTCGGTGGCGAGCGCGGCGAGTCGCGCCTGGTCCACCCCAATGACGACGTGAACAAGAGCCAGTCGAGCAACGACGTGTTCCCGACCGCCATGCACGTGGCTGCCGTCACGGCCATCGAGCAAAAGCTGCTGCCCGCCATTGCCCTGCTGCGCAACACGCTGCAGGCCAAGAGCGAGGCCTATGCCGACATCGTCAAGATCGGCCGCACCCATCTGCAGGACGCCACGCCGCTGACGCTGGGCCAGGAAATCTCGGGCTGGGTGGCCCAACTGGCCCATGGCGAAAAGCATGTGCGCGCCGCGCTGCCGCACCTGTACGAGCTGGCGCTGGGCGGCACGGCCGTGGGCACGGGCCTGAATGCGCCCAAGGGCTATGCCGAGGGCGTGGCGGCCGAGCTGTCCCGGCTCACCGGCTACCCGTTCGTGACGGCGCCCAGCAAGTTCGAGGCCCTGGCCTCGTGCGATGGCCTGGTCCACGCCCACGGCGCGCTCAAGACGCTGGCCGCCAGCATGATGAAGATCGCCAACGACGTGCGCTGGCTGGCCTCCGGCCCGCGCAGCGGCCTGGGCGAGATCTCCATCCCCGAGAACGAGCCTGGCTCGTCCATCATGCCCGGCAAGGTCAACCCCACGCAGAGCGAAGCCGTGACCATGCTGGCGGCCCAGGTCTTCGGCAACGACGTGGCGATCAATTTCGGCGGCGCCTCGGGCAACTTCGAGCTGAACGTGTTCCGCCCCATGGTCTCGCACAACTTCCTGCAGAGCGTGCGCCTGCTGGCCGATGGCATGAAGAGCTTCAACGACCACTGCGCCGTGGGCATCGAGCCCAACCGCGAGCGCATCACCGAGCTGGTGCAGCGCTCGCTGATGCTGGTGACGGCGCTGAACCCGCACATCGGCTACGACAAGGCGGCCTACATCGCCAAGAAGGCGCACAAGGAAGGCTCCAGCCTGCGTGAAGCCGCCGTGGCTTCCGGCCACCTGACCGGCGAACAGTTCGACGCCTGGGTGATCCCTGCCAAGATGGTCGGCAATCTGTAAGACCTGCTGATGCAATCAAAAAGGGGAGCCGGCCGGCTCCCCTTTTTTTCTTCACCGCCTGGCCTGGCTCAGTTGTCCGCCTGCGGGCGGCGCACGGTGCGGAACACGTACTTGAGCGCGTCGCCGATGGTGCTTTCCCAGACCGGCCATTCATGCTTGCCGTTGACGATGCGCAGCTCGGCAGGCTGCTTGTTCCTGCGCAGCTGGGCGTAAAGCTGGGCGGCGTCGGACTCGATCATGAATTCATCGTCGTCGCCCGAGTTGATGTACATGGGCACGCTGATCTTGCGGGCGAGAAAGCTGTCCCACAGCACAGGGTAGTTGTAGCTCTTCCAGACCGTGGTGCTGTACTGGCCGCCGGTATTGGGTTCGGCAAAGACCTTGACCGAGCGTGCCGAGGAATCGGCGGGCGGCTCGGGGTTGTAGATGGCGGGGCTCAGCAGTGCGGCGGCCTGGAATTTCTCGGGGTACTTGAGCACGTAGCGCAGCGCGCCGTAGCCGCCCATGGACAGGCCGCCGATCACGCGGCCATCGCGGCTGGTGAGGGTGCGGTACTTCTTCTCGACATGGGGGACAAGGTCCTGGAAGAAGGCCGTCTCCATGGGCTCCTTGAGGTCCACGTACCAGGTCGTTCCCGCGTCGGGCATGACGATGATGGCGGGCGGGATCTCCCCGTTCTGGATCAGCTGGTCCACCGTGCGCAGCAGGTTGCCCTTGACGGGCCAGTCGTTGCGCTGGCCGTCGTTGCCGTGCAGCAGGTACATGACGGGATAGCGCAGCCTGGACTGGGCGTCGTAGCCCGTGGGCAGGTAGACGTTGTAGGTCCAGCTGCGCTGCAGCGTGGCGCTCTTGAACTCGGCGGCCTCGATGGAGCCGGCCTGGGCGGCTGTGCCGGCCAGCAGCGCGGCGGCTGCCAGCGTGCCGGTGGCGGCCTGGCGCAGGACGATGGAAAAGGAAAGTTGGCGCATGGTTTTTTGTCTCCTGTGGGCCGTGGCGGCTGGCCACGGCTGCGCCAATGTAATCGAGGGCCTGTGCGCCTCGCGCCCGCATGCGGGCGGAGCGTCGCCTGGGGGACTGTGGCCCTCAGCCGGGGCGGCCCTCGCCGGGGCGGCCCTCAGCCGGGGCGGCCCTCAGCCGGGCGCCCGCTGCGCGTGGCGCAGCGCGCTGCGAAAGCCCAGTTGCCCCAGCACGCAGGCCACCACCAGGGCCAGCGCCGCCGACAGCGCCGGGTTGCTGCCCAGGCTGGCGCCCAGCGTGCACAGGCCGCCCACGGCCATCTGGGTGCTGCCGTAGACCCCGGCGGCCGAGCCCGTGAGGCGCGGATGCACGCTCAGCGCGCTGGCCAGCGCCGCAGGGCTGGTCAGGCCCGAGCCCAGCGCGAACAGCACCATCAGCCCCACCACGATGGCAGGCGTGAGCTGGTTGAGCAGGGCCAGCAACAGCAGCATGGCCGCGCTGGCCAGGCTCAGCAGATTGCCGTTGAGCATCAGCCGCTCCAGGGGCCAGTGGCGTATCAGCTGGCGGGCCAGCCCATTGCCCACGGCCATGCCGCCCATGAGCAGGCCCAGGTAGATGGCCACCTCATGCTTGGTGGAATGCAGCTGCTCGATGAAGACGAAGGGCGCCGCTGCCAGGAAGGCATAGATGGACGTGGTGGCGCAGCCGCCGCCCACGGCAAAGCCCACGAAGGCCGGCGAGCGCAGCAGGCTGCGGTAGTCGTCGCGGATGGTGCCCAGGTGCAGGCGGCCCGTGGGCTGGCCGGTTTCGGGCAGCAGTTTCCAGATGGCGAAGGCCGTCACGCCGCCGACCACGGCCAGCGTGCCGAAGATGGCGCGCCAGCCCAGGGCGTCGTCGATGGCCGAGCCGATGGCCGGCGCGATGCCGGGACCGATCATCATCATCAGGTTGAGCAGCGCCAGGCTGCCCACGGCGTTCTCGGGCGTGCTTGAATCGCGCGCAATGGCGCGGCCCAGGGCCAGGCCCGCGCAGCCGCCCAGCGCCTGGAGCAGCCGCGCGCCGATCAGCCAGGGGGCGGATGGGGCGAGAAAGGCCGCCAGGCTGGCCAGCGCATAGAGGATGAGCCCGGCCAGCAGCATGGGGCGGCGACCCAGGCTGTCGGACAGCGGGCCATAGATCAGCTGGCCCACGCCTAGGCCCAGGATGTAGACCGTGATGGTCAGCTGCATCTGGCTGGCACCGGCCTGGAGCTGGCGTGCCGCATCGGGCAGGGCGGGCAGGAACATGTGCATGGCCAGCGTGCCGACGATGGTCACGATCACCAGCAGCCACAGCGGTGCCTTGCGGCTGGCCGCTGCATGGTCCTGGGCGGGTGATAGCGAAGAGTGCTCGGCCGTCATCTCAGGCAGCCTGCTCGTCGGGCAGGTCCGTGTCGGAGGTGGGCTCGGAGGCCATGGCCTCCAGCAGGCGCTGCAGCGTGGCATAGGCCGCATCCAGTTCCTCGGGCGGCACGGCGCCCAGCACCTGGGCACGCGCCTGCTGCAGCAGGCCCTGCACGGCTTCTACCTGGGCATGGCCGGCTGGCGTGAGCTGGATTTTCCTGACGCGGCGGTCGCTGTCGTCCACGCGCTCTATCCAGCCCTGGGCGGCCAGGCCGTCCACCAGCCGCACGACTGAGGAGCTGTCCAGCGCCAGGGAGTGGGCCAGATCCTTCTGGCGCATGGCCTCGGGCGAGCGCGCCAGGTGCATCAGCGGCATCCACAGTGCCTGGGTCAATCCCATGGGTGCCAGCAGCCGGTCCAGCGTGCGGCGCCACTGCTTGTTCACCTGCCCCAGCGTGAACATGAAATGCCTTTGCACGGCGGCGGGGTCGGCCTGCGTGGGCGGGAAGGGGGCGAAAGGGGACGACATCGGGTGATATTCAAATAGTTGGCATCCCAATTATCTGTATATCAACGATGTCGTTTGCGGGGCCGCCCTGATACATCCGCATGCATCAGGGTCTTGCCCGCAGTGCCGGGGCTGTGTGCCTGGGTTGTAAGCCGGGGCGTGTGCCGGCAGTTACATGCCCAGCGACTTGAGCAGTTCGTCGGTGTCGGTGCTGGCGGCCGGCGCGGGCGCTGCGGCCGGGGCGCTGGCGGCGGTCTGGGCCATGAGCGCATCGGGATCGGGGCGCTCCTGGGGCTCGAAGTCCACGACCTTGATGAACTCGGTGCGGTCCATGGCCAGTTCGAGATAGAAGATGTTGTTGTTGCCCGTGTAGAAGGTCACGCGGCGCGCCTCGGGGGAGTCGAGGTTGGCGTCCACGCTGAGGTTGACCTGCTTGTTCAGGCGGATCATCTTGGGCTGGCTCTGGGTGATGTAGGTCTGAAGCTCGCGCTGGACCTTGCTGGTGAAGTCGCCCACCACCTGGTTCATCAGCTCGCCCATGACGTTGCTGACATCGTCCGAGGTATAGGAGGTGGCCAGGTCGTCCTCGCCCATGCCCATGCTCAGCATGTAGCTGCGGTACAGCTCCATGGCGGCGGCGGCCGAGAAATTGATGATCACCAGGCCCGAGAAGCCGCCGTCCACCAGGACAAAGCAGCCGATGTCGGGCTTGAGGCTGGTCTTGGTGATGCGTTGCACCATGCCCGAATACTGGATCTGGCACTGCGTGGCCACCTGGAGCACGCGCGAGACGGAGTTGCAGAGGCTGATCAGCACGTCTTCCGTGCCATGGACGATGGGATGTTGGGGCTGGTTCATGAGGTCAACGGGACAAAATTGTGAGCGATTATGGGTGCAAGTCCGTTGTTGCGACCATTTGTAACTCCGAAGGCGTATTCTGGATGCCGGACCGGGCAGCCCGCCGGGTCCGCACCTTTGATGCAACGGAGGTTGGACGATGAGAGCGCAGCAGCATCTGACCCGGGTTCCGCTGGACGCACTGCGTCCCACGCAGATGACCATAGGCGCCGCCGAAGTGCAGACCAAGCGCGACCAGTGGAGTCGCCTCAGGCGCAAGGAGCGCGAAGGCCTTCTGGCCTCGCACTGGTTTCCGGCCGTGCTGGGGCCGCGTGGCCTGCACTACATCGTTGACCACCACCACCTGGGGCTGGCGCTGACGCAGGAGTCCGTGGAGCAGGTCTGGGTCATGCAGCTGGCCGATTTCAGCGAGGCCGATCCGCTGATGTTCTGGCGCCTGATGGAGTTCCACCAATGGGCCCATCCGTATGACGAGCGCGGCCGCCGCTGCGACTGGGCCAAGATGCCCGAGCAGCTGGACCGCCTGCGCGACGACCCCTACCGCAGCCTGGCGGGCGCAGTGCGCAAGGCCGGTGGCTATGCCAAGGACACGGCGCCTTTCGTCGAATTCCTCTGGGCCGATTTTTTCCGCACGCGCTTTGCACCCAAGGACCTGCGCAGCGGCAAGAGCGATGTCGCCTTGCCCGATCAGGCCCTGCATGAGGCCTTGGGCCTGGCGCACGGCGCCGAGGCGCGCTACCTGCCGGGCTGGTCCGGCGTCGTTGCCCCGCAATCCTGATGCGTGCCCCTGGCCTGCCTGCCTTGGCCGATTGGGGAGCCGGCCTGTCCATCGCCGGCCTGCTGCTGCCCGAGGCCGTGGCCTATTCCGGCATCGCCGGCCTGCCGCCGCAGGCCGGGGTGATTGCGCTGTTCGCCGGGCTGCTGGCCTATGGCCTGCTGGGGACCAGCCGCTTCGCCATCGTCTCGGCCACATCCTCCTCTGCCGCCGTGCTGCTGGCGGCCACGGCGTCCATGGCCGGCACCTCGCCGCAGCAGCGCATGCTGCTGGGCGTGGGCATCGTGCTGCTGACGGGCCTGTTCTTCGTGGTGGCGGGGCTGGGCGCGGTCTCCAATTTCATTGCCAAGCCCGTGCTGCGCGGTTTTGCGCTGGGGCTGGCGCTGACCATCGTGGTCAAGCAGATCCCGCATGCCGTCGCCTTCCAGCCCGTGCATGGCGATCTGCCGCGCTTTGTCTGGGAGCTGCTGGCCGGCTGGCGGCACTGGAATGGAGCGGGTCTGGCCATGGCCGTTGCGGCGTTGCTGCTGATGCGTGCGCTGGCCCGCTGGCGTGCCCTGCCCGCGGCCTTGCTGGTGATTGCGGCCGGCATTGCGCTGGATGCGGGCGGCTGGTGCGCGCGCTGGGGCATTGCGGCCGTGGGGCCGATACGGCTGGATTTCTCCAACCCCGGCATTCCCTCGCTGTCGCGCGCCGAATGGCTGCGCCTGGGCGAGCTGGCCTTTGCGATGGCGCTCATCCTCTATGCCGAGTCCTACGGCTCCATCCGCAGCTTTGCGCTGCGCCATGGCGACCGCGTCGATGCCAACCGCGACCTGATGGCGCTGGGCGCGGCCAACCTGCTGTCGGGCGTGTTCCATGGCATGCCCGTGGGCGCGGGCTACTCGGCCACCTCGGCCAACGAGGTGGCGGGCGCGCAAAGCCGCGCTGCGGGCCTGGTGGCCTGCGCCGTGGTGGGCCTGGCCGTCTGGCTGCTGCTGCCCTGGATAGAGCGCACGCCGCAGCCGCTGCTGGCCGCCATCGTCATCCACGCCGTGGGCCACACGCTGAACCCTGCCGCGCTGCGCCCTTACTTCGCCTGGCGGCGGGATCGCTTGATCGTGGTGTTGGCCTTCTTTGCCGTGCTGGCGCTGGGCGTGCTCGACGGGCTGCTGCTGGCCATTGCGGCCAGCCTGCTCATGCTGCTGCAAACGCTGTCGCGCTCGCATGTGAGCTGGCTGGGCAGGCTGGGGGACACGCATGACTTTGTCGATGCCGCACGCCACCCCGACGCGGTGGTGCCGGCCGGCCTGCTGATCGCGCGGCCCGAGGCGCCGCTGTTCTTCGGCAATGCCGACCCGGTGTTTGCGGCCATCCGGGAGCGGCTGCAATCCCTGCCTTCGCCCCGCGGCGTGGTGCTGAGCCTGGAAGATTCGGCCGATCTCGATGCCACCAGTGTCGAGGCGCTGTGCGACTTCGCGGCCCAGTTGCGGCAACTGGGCGTGCCGCTGGCCCTGGCCCGCGTCAAGGACCCCGTGCGCGACCTGCTGGCGCGCGTGGGCAATCCGGCCTTGCCGCACGCCAGCTATGCGGGCTGGAGCGTGGACGACGCCGTGCGCCAGTTGCAGATCCCTGCGTGATCCCCGCCCCGGCGCAGCACCTCAGCCCGCCGCCTGGGTGGACTCGCGCACGATGCAGCGTCCCTGCATGATCACCTTGCGCAGCGGCAGGTCGGGCGTGTGCAGCCGCTCCATGAGCAGGCCGAATGCGGCGCGGCCCATGGCCTCCACCGGCTGCTCGATCACGGTGATGGCGGGGGCCACCAGTTCTGTCCAGCGCTCGTTGTCGAAACCGGCAAGCGCCACATCGCCGGGGATGCGCAGGCCTGCGGCGCGTATCGCGCGCAGGCAGCCTTCCAGCAGCAGGCTGTTGCTGGCCACGAAGGCATCGGGCCGCTGCGGCTGGCGCAGCCATTGCGCGACCTCGGCCTCGGCGGCATCGCTGGTCGGAGGCAACTGGCGCAAGTCGGGCGCCAGGCCCGCATCGCGCATGGCGGCCAGATAGCCGTCGCAGCGCTCGCGCGCCGTGCTGCTGGTGCTGCCGAAGACGCCTGCAATGCGGCGGCGGCCCTGGTCCACCAGATGCCTGACCAGGGTGGCGCAGGCCTGGGCGTTGTCCAGCACCACGCTGTCATGGAAGGCCGGGGCGCCCGCCCGGTCCACCAGGACGACGGGGAACTCCAGCTGCATGCGCTCCAACTTGTGCAGGCTGGCCTGGGTGGGCGCAAAGATCAGTCCCGCGATGCGCTCTTCCTGCATGAGCTGCAGGTACATGGCTTCGCGCTGCGGGTCTTCGTCGGTATTGCACAACAGCACGCGCCGGCCCTGGCGATAGGCCTCGGCCTCGACCGCGCGGATCAGGGCCGTGAAAAACGGGTTGCGTATGTCGGCCACCAGCACGCCCATGGGGCCAGCGTCGCGCGCGCGCAGCCGGCGCGCCATCAGATTGGGCCGGTAGCCCGTGGCCTGCACGGCGGCCGCGACCCGCGCCCGGACCTCCTCGCTGACCGAGCCGCCCGCCAGCGCGCGCGATACCGTCGATTTGGAAACTCCGGCCGCACGGGCCACATCGTTGATGCTGATGCTCAATGCAATCGTTCCCGTTGGTTGTGGTGTGCCGCAGAGGATAACTCCAAAGAAATGCCGAGTTATGGCCGGATTATGGCCGGGTTATGTTGCAGTGCAGATTGACTGATGGTTGGGAACGTTCCCACAATCCGCGCCATGATCAATGCCCATTCATCCCTCCCGGCGGTTGCACCCACCGCTCCTGCGGGCCTGCAGATCGCCGTGCGCCTGGACGCCCGGGTGCGCGACAAGGCCGACGCCATCGCCCAGGCGGCCCGGCTGCTCCAGGACAGCGGCTGCGTGGCCCCTGGCTATGCCACCGGCATGCAGGCGCGCGAGGCCCAGGCCGAAACCTTTCTGGGCCACGGCGTGGCCATTCCCCACGGCCGCGCCGAAGACCGGGCCCTGGTGCTGCGCGACGCGGTGGCCGTGCTCCAGGTGCGCGAGGGCCTGGATTGGAATGCCGGCCAGAACGTGCATCTGGTCGTGGCGGTGGCGGCACGCTCCGATGCCCATATCACCTTGCTGCGCCGCCTGGCCGGCCTGCTGCAGACACCCCGGCTGCAGGCGCTGTTCACCACCGGCGATGCGCAGCAGGTCATCGATGTGCTCCAGGGGCAAGCGGACCCGGCGCCGCCTGCCGCCCGCCCGGCGGCAGTGGATCTGGCCGAGGCGCGCGAATGGACCATTGCCTATCCCAACGGCCTGCATGCGCGGCCCGCCACGCGCTGGGCGGAGGCGGCGCGCGGCTTTGCCTCGCGCATCCAGGTGCGCCATGGCGACGAGGTGGCCGATGCGCGGCAGATGGCCAGCCTGCTGCAGCTGGGACTGCGCGAAGGCGACAAGGTCACCGTCTCGGCAGAGGGCCCCGACGCCAGTGCCGCGGTCCAGCGCCTGTGTGCCGTGGCCCAGGCCCTGGTGGCCCAGGAACGTGCCGATGCCGACGCCGCTGCGCGCAAGGCGGCCGAATCGCCCGCCACGGGCTGGCTGCCGCCGCTGGCGCGGCCTGCCTTTGTGGGCCTGGGCGCCAGCCCGGGGCTGGCCGTGGCGCGCATCCACCAGTGGTGTGTGGAGGCCGCCGAGATTCCCGACCTGCCCGAGCCGCTCAGCGTGGGCGGCGCGCGGCTGCATGCGGCGCTGGCCGAGACACAGGGCCAACTGCGCGCCCTGCATGACGACACCCGCCGTCGCCTGGGCGAAGGCGATGCGGCCATCTTCAGCGCGCAGGCCCAGTGGCTGGGCGACACCGGACTCATCACGCGCGCCTGCCAGTTCATGGTCCAGGGCCACGGCGTGGCCTGGGCCTGGGACCAGGCCGTGGAGGAGGGCGCGGCCTGTCTCCAGGCGCTGGACAACCCCGCTCTGGCCGCGCGTGCCGCAGATCTGCGCGACGTGGGCCGGCGCGTGCTGGTGCAACTGCAGCCCTCGCTGGCAGCGGCGGGACCGGAGGGCCTGCCGGAAGGCGGCTGCATCCTGGTCGCGGCCGATCTTTCGCCCTCGGAAACCGCCCGGCTGGACACGGCGCGCGTGGCCGCGCTGGTCACGGCGCAGGGCAGTCCCACCTCGCACACGGCCATACTCGCGCGCACGCTGGGGCTGCCGGCCGCCGTGGCGGCAGGCGGCGGCGTGCTGGGCATGGCCGATGGGGCCCTGGCCATCGTCGATGGCGCCAATGGCCGCATCTACCTTGATCCCTCGGAGCAGGACCTGGCTTCGGCGCATGCCCACATGGCCGAGCAGCGGGCGCTGCAGGAACGCGTGTCCGCGCAGCGCAGCCTGCCTGCCATCACCACCGATGGCGTGCGCATCGAAGTCTGCGCCAACGTCAACCTGCCCGAGCAGGTGCCGCTGGCCCTGTCCCAGGGCGCCGAGGGCGTGGGCCTGATGCGCACGGAATTCCTGTTCCTGGAGCGCGGCAGCACGCCCGGCGAGGACGAGCAGTACGAAACCTACCGCGCCATGGCGCAGGCGCTGGAGGGGCGGCCGCTGATCGTTCGCGCGCTGGACATCGGCGGCGACAAGCAGGTCGCCCACCTGGAGCTGCCGCGCGAGGACAACCCCTTCCTGGGCGTGCGCGGTGCGCGGTTGCTGCTGCGCCGCCCCGACCTGTTGGAGCCCCAGATGCGCGCCCTGTACCGGGCGGCCCGCGATGGCGCAAGGCTGTCGGTAATGTTTCCCATGGTCACCAGCGTGCAGGAGCTGCTGGCGCTGCGCGCGGCCTGCGAACGGCTGCGTGCCGAACTGGACGGCCCGGTCCTGCCGCTGGGCATCATGATCGAGGTGCCCGCCGCCGCCGTGCAGGCCGACGCACTGGCCCGCCATGCCGATTTCTTCTCCATAGGCACGAACGACCTGACCCAGTACGTGCTGGCCATGGACCGCCAGAACCCGCAGCTGGCGGCCGAGGCCGACAGCCTGCATCCGGCCGTACTGCGGATGGTGCGCGCCACCGTGCAGGGCGCTGCCACCCGCGCGCGCCCCGTGGGCGTCTGCGGCGGATTGGCCGGCGACCCGTTCGGTGCGCTGCTGCTGGCCGGGCTGGGGGTGGGCGAGCTGTCCATGACCCCCGGCGACATCGCCGGTGTCAAGGCCGGCCTGCGCGCGGCCAGCCTGCGGCAGTTGAAGGCGCTCGCAGACAGGGCGCTCGGCTGCGAGGATGCCGCGCAGGTGCGGGACCTGGCCAAGGAGGTGACGGCATGAACGCCCCGCAAGCCATTACCGTGACCCTGAACCCGGCCATAGACCAGCTTGTGACCCTGGATGCGCTGCTGCCCGGCCAGGTGCAGCGCGCGCTGGGCAGCGTGCAGGCGCCGGGCGGCAAGGGCATCAATGTTGCCGCCGCCTTGGCGGGCCTGGGCGTTTCCACGGCCGCGCTGGGCGTGCTGGGCAGTGACAACGCCGGCATGTTCGAGGCCTTGTTCGCCCAGCGCGGCATTGCCGACGCCTGCCTGCGCGTGCCGGGCCAGACGCGCACCAACATCAAGCTGGTGGCCGATGGCGGACGCCAGACCACGGACATCAACCTGCCGGGCCTGGCCTTGGCCGAAGCGCATCTGGACGCCGTCATGTCCACGCTGGCCCGGTATCTGCGGCCCGGCCTGGCCGTGGTGCTGTCGGGCAGCCTGCCGGCCGGCCTGCCTGCGGACAGCTGGGCCCGGCTCCAGGCCCAGGCCGTGGCCGCCGGTGCCGACGTGCTGCTGGACACCAGCGAGGCCCCCCTGGCCGCCGCCCTGGCGACGGCCCCCCATGCGGCCATGCCCTGGGCCATCAAGCCCAACCGGGAGGAGTTGCAGGCCGCCACAGGCCAGCGCCTGGACGGCCGCGACACGCTGCTGGCCGCCGCGCGCAGTCTGCTGGACAGGGGGCTGGGGCTGGCCGTGGTGTCCATGGGCGAGGAGGGCGCGCTGTTCGCCAGCGCGCAAGGCGCGGTGATTGCGCGGCCGCCTCAGCGCGCGCGCGGCAGCTCCGTGGGCGCGGGCGATGCCATGGTCGCGGGCATGGTGGCCGCGCGGCTGCGCGGACTGGATCTGGCGGACACCGCACGCCTGTCCACGGCCAGCGCGCTGGCCTGGCTGCAGGCCGCACCCGCGCGCGAAGTCGATGCCAACCGCGTCCAGGCCCTGGCCGCCAGCGTGCTGCTGGAGCCATGCCAGTGGCCGTGATCCCCCATTCTTCAGGAGCTTTCATGAACCCTCTTTTTGTGGTGATCGCAGCCGCCGGGCACGACGCCGAAGCGCTGCTGGCCGCCGAAGCCCTGCGCCATGCGGCCGGACAGCGGCCCTTGGCCGTGGAGGTGCGCGCCAGCGGCGGTGTGATCGGGCTGCATGCGGCCGATGCCGCCGCGCAGGCCGGGCAATTGCTGATCGTGGGGGATGCCGGCACCGATGACGATGCTGACACCGCCGCCGATGCCTCCCGCTTCGTGCAGGCCGCCGTCGAGCGCTGCAGCCTGCGCGAGGCGCTTGATGATCCGGCCGGCGTGCTTGCACGCTGCGCTGCCGCCAGTCCCGCAGCTCAGCGCATGGGCGAGAGTCTGGGCAAGCGCGCGGGCAAGCGGATCGTGGCCGTCACCTCCTGCCCCACGGGCATCGCCCATACCTTCATGGCGGCCGAGGGACTGCAGCGCGGCGCGGCGGCGCTGGGCCACGCCATGCGCGTGGAGACGCAAGGCTCGGTGGGCGCGCTCGATGCGCTGACGCCGCAGGAGATTGCCGAGGCCGACCTGGTCATCATCGCCGCCGACCGCGAGGTCGATCTTTCGCGCTTCGCGGGCAAGCCGCTGCTGCGCAGCGGCACCAAGCCGGCCATACGCGACGGCTCGGGGCTGATCACCAAGGCGCTGGCCGAAGCCACCGTGCATGGTGCCGCCGTAGGCGCTGCTGCAGGCGGCGCCGCGCCCACGCCGGCCCGGACCCAGGGCGGTGCCTATCGCCACCTGATGACCGGCGTGTCCTTCATGCTGCCCTTCGTCACGGCGGGCGGCATTCTGATCGCCATGGCCTTTGCGCTGGGCGGCATCTATGTCCATGACGATGCCCACCAGGGCACGCTGGGCTGGACGCTGTTCCAGATCGGCGCCAAGGGCGGCTTTGCGCTGATGGTGCCGGCGCTGGCCGGCTATATCGCCTATTCCATTGCCGACCGGCCCGGCATTGCGCCGGGCATGATCGGCGGCATGATCGCGTCCAGCATGGGGGCGGGCTTCATCGGCGGCATCGCGGCCGGCTTCATCGCAGGCTACGGCGTGGCCTTCATGGCGGCGCACATCCGGCTGCCGCAGGCGCTCAAGGGCCTGCTGCCCATGCTGATCCTGCCTGTGCTGGGCAGCCTGTTCACGGGGCTGCTGATGTTCTATCTGGTCGGTGCGCCCGTGGCCGAGCTGCTGCAGTGGCTGAGCGCCTGGCTGCGCGGCATGCAGGGTGCCAGCGCCTTGCTGCTGGGCCTGTTGCTGGGCGCGATGATGGCCTTTGACATGGGCGGGCCGGTGAACAAGGCCGCCTATGCGTTTTCCACGGGAATGATCGCGAGCCAGGTCTACACGCCCATGGCTGCAGCCATGATCGCCGGCATGACGCCGCCGCTGGGGCTGGCCCTGGCCACGCGCCTGTTCGCCGACCGCTTCACGCGCGAGGAGCGCGGCAGCGCCGCCTCGGCCGGCGTGCTGGGCCTGGCCTTTGTCACCGAGGGGGCCATTCCCTACGCGGCGCGCGATCCGCTGCGCACGATTCCGGCCCTGGTGCTGGGCTCGGCCGTGGCCGGCGCCGTGTCCATGCTGGCGGGTGTGGAGCTGAAGGTGCCGCATGGCGGCATCTTCGTCGCGCCCATTCCCAACGCCGTGACCCACGTGGCCATGTATGCGGTGGCGCTGGTGGCGGGCGTGGTGGTCACGGCCATCGCCCTGCGCATGTTCAAAAGGCCCGCCGAAGCGAGCCTTTGAAGAGGGCCTTTGAAGCAGGAAGCCGGGGGAGCGCCTGGCGCGGCTCCCCCCGCAGCGTTCAGCGGGCTGCGGCGCGGGCCTGTTCCAGCCAGCCGTCGAAGGTCTTCTGGTGGGCCTTGATCCAGCCGTCCACATGGCGGTTGATGTCCGAGGGCTTGTTCTGGCCCTGGCTCATCATGTGGTTCTGCGCGCTGATGTCGCCCACGGGCAGCTGCATCAGCTCGAACAGCTTGCCGGCGTCGGGATGCTTGTCGGTGAAGGCCTTGTTGGCCACGATCTGCTGCTTGTTCACCACGAAGCCGTAGTTCTTGCCGTTGGGCAGCTTGGTATCGAACTTGGCCTGCTCGCCGGGCAGCGAGGAGAAGGGCACCTCCAGCCACACCACGTCCTTGCCGGGCTTGAGCACGTTGCTCACCCAGTAGGGCGTCCAGGTGTAGTAGAGGATGGGCTTGCCGGCCTTGTAGCGCGAGATGGTGTCGGCGATCAGCGCCGAGTACGTGCCCTGCTTGTGGGTCACGGTGTCGCGCAGCTTGTAGGCCGTCAGGTGGTGCTCGATCACGGCCTCGCAGCCCCAGCCCGGCGTGCAGCCGGTGAGGTCGGCCTTGCCGTCGCCGTCCGAGTCGAACAGCTTGGCGATCTTGGGGTCCTTCAACTGGCCGATATTGGTGATCTTGTATTCGTCGGCCGTCTTCTTGTCGATCAGGTAGCCCTGGGCCGCGTTGTCCGAGTAAACGCCCTTGCGGAACAGCTTGGCGTCGCCGCCCGCGTTCTTGTAGTAGTCGGCGTGCAGCGGGTTCCAGTGCGTGGCCAGGAAAGTGGCGTCGCCATTGGCAATTGCCACGTGGGCCGTGGGGTACTCGACTTCCTGGAAGGGCTGCACGTCGTAGCCCAGCTTCTCCAGGGCTTTCATGACGATCAGGGTCTGGAAGCTTTCTTCGGCGATGGAGCTCTTGAGCGGCGACACCTTCACGCCCTTGCCGGGCTGGTCGCTGGCGGCCGATGCGCCTGCGCAGGCCAGTGCGATGCCGGCAGCCATCGTGGCGGTGCGCAGCCAGTGGCTGGCAGCGGCAGTTGGCAGTCGATTGTGGTTCAGGGCTTGGTTCATCCTCGGGTTCCTCCGTTGTGTGATGAAAGGGGAGTGGGCGGCCAGCGTGGCTGGCCGCTTTTCGGGAAGGCGGCGCGGCAGTGGGCCCATCCGCGCCGCAGTGAAGGCATTCAGCTGGTGCTGCCGCGATGGACCGGCTTGTTGCCGGCGCCCAGCAGGCGGGCAATGCAGCCGGCGGGGCCGCTGTGCCACCAGCGCGCACCGCCACGGGTCGTCTGCCCCATGGCCTGGGTGATGCGGTCCAGCACGATGGCCAGCAGCACGATGCCCAGTCCGCCCACGGTGGCCAGGCCCATGTCCAGGCGGCCGATGCCGCGCAGCACCATCTGGCCCAGGCCGCCCACGGCGATCATGGAGGCGATCACCACCATGGACAGCGACAGCATCAGCGCCTGGTTAACGCCCGCCATGATGGAGGGCATGGCCAGCGGCAGCTGCACCTTCCACAGCAACTGCCAGGGCGATGCGCCATAGGCGCGGCTGGCTTCGATCAGGTCGGGGCGCACCTGGCGTATGCCCAGGTTGGTCAGGCGGATCAGCGGCGGCAGCGCGAAGATGATGGTCACGATCACGCCGGGCACGTTGCCGATGCCGAACAGCATCACCACGGGCACCAGGTAGACGAAGGCCGGCGTGGTCTGCATGGCGTCGAGCAGCGGGCGTGTCCAGCGCTGCGCACGGTCGCTGGAGGCCAGCAAAATCCCCGCGGGCAGGCCGATGACCATGCAGAACACCAGCGAGGTCAGCACCAGGGACAGCGTCACCATGGCCTCGGGCCAGATGCCCAGCATGGCGACCACCACCAGCGAGACGGCGGCGCCAATGGCCATGGCGCGGCCCGCGAACTGCCAGGCCACCAGGGTCAGGATCAGGATCAGCAGCGGCCAGGGCAGGGCCAGCATGGCATCGGTGATGCCCGACAGCGTGCCGTCGATGGGCGTGCGCACGGCCTGGAAGAAGGGGCGGAAATGGTGGACCACCCATTCCAGGCCGCCGTTGATCCAGCCCTGCACGGGCAGGCCGTCGGTGGTCAATTGGTGCCAGAGGCTGGCATGGGCGTCGTCGGGAACGCCCGAGCCGGCCGAGGCGCCCAGCCAGTCACCGCCTGCGGCATCACCGCCGCTGGCGGCGCCCCAGGGATCGGCCGAGGCATCGGGCGCCGGCGTGGCGGCGGTGGCCCAGGGATCGGCGCTTGCAGAGGCTGCAGACGCTGCGGAATCGGTGGAAGCAGGGGCTGCGCTCGCATCGGCCCAGGGATCGGTGGCGGCAGCGGTGGTGTTCGGGTTCAGGCTGGTGGTTGCATCGCTCATGCGGCATCTCCTTGTCGTTGTTCAATCGGCTCCACTGTCGGCGCGACGGTGGGGGCGACGGTGGGAGCGTTGGAGGCCGGGAAATGCGGGTTGAGCGTGACCGGCGGCACGATCTCCTGCGGCGGCGGCACAGGCGGCGTGTCGCGGTCCAGGAAGCGCAGCATGGTGGTGCGGCTGACCACGCCCATGAACTGGCCGTCGTCGCTGGTCACCGGCAGCGCGCAGGGCGCGGCGGCCACGGGGCCGAACAGCTCGGCCACCGGCGTGCCTGCGGACAGCGGCTCGACGTTGGGCAGGAAGGCGTGGCTCAGGCCCAGCATGCCCGGGCGGCCATGCAGTGCGTCGCGCAGCGATTGCGAGGAAACCACGCCCAGGAAGCGCCGGCGCGCGTTGACCACATAGGCGTAGTCGCGGTCGGAGTCTTCCAGCAGGCGCTGGGCCGCGCGGCAGCCGCGGTCGCTGTGCTCGGACACCACGGTCAGCGCCTGGCGCGCGATGTCGCCGGCCTTGAAGACCGAGGCCGCGTCCACGCCGCGTACGAAGCTGCGCACATAGTCGTCGGCGGGGCTGCGCAGGATCTCGTCGGGCGTGCCGACCTGGATCACCTGGCCGTCCTTCATGATGGCGATGCGGTCGCCGATGCGCATGGCCTCGTCCAGGTCATGCGAGATGAAGACGATGGTGCGACGCTGGATCTGCTGCAGGCGCAGCAGCTCGGACTGCATCTCCGTGCGGATGATGGGGTCCAGGGCCGAGAAGGCCTCGTCCATCAGCAGGATGGACGGATCGGACGCCAGCGCTCGGGCCAGGCCCACGCGCTGCTGCATGCCGCCCGACAGCTCGTCGGGGTAGCTGGCGCCCCAGGCGCCCAGGCCCACCTGCTCCAGCGCGGCCTGGGCCTGTGTCTGGCGCTCGGCCTTGTCGGCGCCGGCCAGCTCCAGGCCGAAGGCCGTGTTGTCCAGCACCGTCATGTGCGGCATCAGCGCAAAGGACTGGAACACCATGGAGATGTCCTTGCGGCGCAGCGCGCGCAGATCGCGCTCGCTCAGGGCATTGATGTCCTGGCCATCGACCACGATGCGCCCGGCCGTGGGCTCGATGAGGCGGTTGAGCATGCGCACCAGGGTGGACTTGCCCGAGCCCGACAGGCCCATGACGACGAAGATCTCGCCGGCCTCGATGGTGAAATTGGCGTCGAACACGCCGATGGACTGGCCCGTGCGCTCCAGGATCTCCTGTTTGCTCAGGCCCTGTTGGACGAGGTCGAGTGCGGTCTTGGGGTCGTCCCCGAACACCTTGAACACATGATCGATGATGATCTGCTTGGCCACTGTGGCGTTCTCCTTTTGGGTGAGATGGAACACAGTCCAGCGTCCTCGACGGGCGAAGACGCTGGCGCGCAAGCCAAAAATGAAGCCCTGATGCCGTTCGCTGCAGGGGACTGCCGTCCCCCGTTGCTGGGATTCAAACAGGTGCGAAAGCACCCGAGGCGGCTCGGATGGCACGCAAAGCGGTGCGCAAGAGCCAGAAGTCGAGAGCAGCCGGCGGCGAGGCGCGCGGTGTCTCAGTCGGGCATCGTGGCTGAAGATCAGCCAGCGCGATGCCCCACAACATCAGGACCGAGTTTCGGCCCGGTTGACGGGGCTGTGCCGGGAGCACAACGATCCGCCGGGGTGTATCGGCAGGCCGTGAAGACGGTGCCGATGACCTGCTTGGCAGGTTGTAAAGAAGCCGAAATTATATAAAACAGGTTTTACTGCGTCAAAACGCATGAGCCGAAGGAGGCCTGTTTTGGGCTGTTTCAAGCCCTTGGGGGCTGCAATCCGGCCAGTATTTGCTCACTTAATGAGAGCATAGAGTCCATTATTCACAGGGCATATGCTGTCATCGATGAATAAAATCGGTCAAGCGTCAGCTTGAGGAAAGCTTCAGGCCCGATCTGCGGCAAAAAGCGTGCCCGGCGCGCTGGCCGGCCGGGCGCCAGCAGGTGTCCGACCCTTTGCCTGCGCCCGCCCATGAAAAAAGCCCCGCGGCGGCTGGCGCTGCGGGGCTTTGGTGCGGGATGCCGCCGGCTCAGTGGTTGCTGGCCGTGCTGTTGATCAGCTTGTCGGTGTAGGCGATGGCCAGGGCGCTGGCCAGGAAGGTGACGTGGATGATGGTCTGCCACATCAGCACCTTGACGTCGTAGCTGCCCGCGTTGATGAAGGTCTTGAGCAGGTGGATGGAGCTGATGCCGATGATGGACAGGGCCAGCTTGACCTTGAGGATGGAGGCGTTCACGTGGCCCAGCCACTCGGGCTGGTCGGGGTGGCTGTCCAGGCCCAGGCGGCTGACGAAGGTCTCGTAGCCACCCACGATGACCATGATCAGCAGGTTGGAGATCATCACCACGTCGATCAGCGCCAGGACCACCAGCATGATGATGGTTTCGTTGAGCGCGCCGATGGGCGCATCGTGCTTGTAGCCGATGCTGGTGATCAGCGCCTGCAGCGCTTCCTGGTTGCCGAAGGCGGCCTCGATCAGGTGCCACAACTCGAGCAGGAAGTGCCAGACGTAGACGCCCTGGGCAGCAATCAGGCCCAGGTACAGCGGCAGCTGCAGCCAGCGGCTGGCGAAGATCAGGGAGGGCAGGGGACGCAGGGGGGAGCCGGGGGCTCGATTGGAGTTTTGCTGGCGGGCCATGGTGGTCGGTCGCGCTTGTCTGGTGTGGGAGCGTGGATGGGAGGGGACAATGGCCGTGGAAAACGGGCGCGCGATTTTAGCGGCGAAACAGGCCATTGCCAGTGACCGCCGGGAACTGCGGGGAATCCCCAGGTAGACGCGCCCAAGGGGGTTTCAGTCAGTGGCATGTAAGACCGGCCCCCGACAGTCACACCACAATTTTTATTTGGCCAGCCCAGGAGACAAGCAAGCATGAGCACCGCAACAGCATCCCCCATTGAATCGGTCCTGGTGGAGAACCGGGTCTTCCCGCCGCCGGCAGACTTCGCCGCCAAGGCCCGCATCTCCGGAATGGAGCAGTACAAGGCGCTGTGCGCCGAGGCAGAGAACGACTACCAGGGCTTCTGGGCCCGCCTGGCGCGCGAGAACGTGGTCTGGTCCAAGCCCTTCACCCAGGTGCTGGATGACAGCAATCCCCCGTTCTTCCGCTGGTTCGCCGACGGTGAACTCAACGCCAGCGCCAACTGCCTGGACAAGCACATGGGCACGGACGTCGAGCACAAGACGGCCATCATCTTCGAGGCCGATGGCGGCGAGGTCACCAAGGTCAGCTACCGCGAACTGCTGGAGCGCGTCTCGCAGTTCGCCAACGCGCTCAAGGCGCAGGGTGTGCAAAAGGGCGACCGTGTCCTGATCTACATGCCCATGACCATCGAGGGCGTCATCGCCATGCAGGCCTGCGCGCGCATCGGCGCCACGCACAGCGTGGTGTTCGGCGGCTTCTCGGCCAAGGCGGTGCAGGAGCGCATCGTGGACGTGGGCGCCGTGGCCGTGATCACCGCCAACTACCAGATGCGCGGCGGCAAGGAGCTGCCGCTCAAGGCCATCGTGGACGATGCGCTGGCGCTGGGCGGCTGCGAGGCCGTGCGCCATGTCTTCGTCTACGAGCGCACGGCCACGGCCTGTGCCATGACGGCAGGCCGCGACAAGACCTTCGGCGAGATCCTGGCCGGCCAGAGCACAGAGTGCGCTCCCGTGGCCGTGGATTCCGAGCACCCGCTGTTCATCCTCTACACCAGCGGCTCCACGGGCAAGCCCAAGGGCGTGCAGCACTGTACGGGCGGCTATGTGCTGTGGGCCAAGCAGACCATGGAGTGGACCTTCGACCTCAAGCCCAGCGACGTGTTCTGGTGCACGGCCGACATCGGCTGGATCACCGGCCACACCTACGTGGCCTATGGGCCGCTGGCCGCTGGCGCCACGCAGATCGTGTTCGAGGGCGTGCCCACCTTCCCCAACGCGGGCCGCTTCTGGCAGATGATCGAGCGCCACGGCTGCACCATCTTCTACACGGCGCCCACGGCCATCCGCTCGCTGATCAAGGCCGCCGACGGCGATGCCGCCGTGCATCCGAAGAACTCGGACCTGTCCAGCCTGCGCCTGCTGGGCAGCGTGGGCGAGCCCATCAATCCCGAGGCCTGGATGTGGTACCACCGCAATGTGGGCGGCGAGCGCTGCCCCATCGTGGACACTTTCTGGCAGACCGAGAACGGCGGCCACGTGATCGCCCCCATGCCTGGCGCCACGCCGCTGGTGCCGGGTTCGTGCACGCTGCCGCTGCCGGGCATCATGGCCGCCATCGTCGACGAGACCGGCCATGAACTGCCCAATGGCGCAGGCGGCCTGCTGGTGGTCACCAAGCCCTGGCCCAGCATGATCCGCACCATCTGGGGTGACCCCGAACGCTTCAAGAAGAGCTACTTCCCGGCCGAGCTGGGCGGGCAGACCTACCTGGCCGGCGACGGCGCCGTGCGCAGCGAGGACCGTGGCTACTTCCGCATCACGGGCCGCATCGACGATGTGCTCAATGTCTCGGGCCACCGCATGGGCACGATGGAGATCGAGTCGGCCCTGGTGTCCAAGACCGACCTGGTGGCCGAAGCCGCCGTGGTGGGCCGCCCCGATGACCTGACGGGCGAGGCCATCTGCGCCTTCGTGGTGCTCAAGCGCTCGCGTCCCACGGGCGAGGAGGCCAAGCAGATCGCCAAGGAGCTGCGCGACTGGGTGGCCAAGGAAATCGGCCCCATCGCCAAGCCCAAGGACATCCGCTTTGGCGACAACCTGCCCAAGACGCGCAGCGGCAAGATCATGCGCCGCCTGCTGCGCTCGATTGCCAAGGGCGAGGCCATCACCCAGGACACGAGCACGCTGGAGAACCCGGCCATCCTCGACCAGTTGGCCGAGACGAACTGAGGGCGGACACGCCCGCCATGAAGAACCGGAGCACAGGCTCCGGTTTTTTCTTGGCTGGACTGCGGGCGGCGCGCTGTCTTGCAGTCCTATTTTGTGTGGGCCGACAGCTCAGGCATGATGGTTGCAGTACAACCGAAGCTGTTGTTTTCACCACTGCCGAGGGAGGCGTTGCACCATGAATCTGAGAACCCTGTCGCTGCTGATCACCGTGGCCCTGATTGCGCTGCTGGCGGCATTCAACTGGAACACGCTGGCCGCGCCTTCCGTCGTGTCGCTGGGCGTGACCGAAGTCCAGGCGCCGCTGGGCGTGCTGATGCTGGCGCTGACCTGCCTGCTGGGCGTGTTCTTCGTCGCCTATGTGCTGTGGCTGCAGGGCTCGGTACTGATGGAGGCGCGCCGCCACGCCAAGGAAATGCAGGCCCAGCGGGACCTGGCCGACAAGGCCGAGGCCTCGCGTTTCACCGAGCTGCGCACCGTGCTGGAGGACCTGCATGCGCGTGACAAGGAAGTGCTGATGGCACGGCTGGACGGGCTGGAGGCGCACCTGGTGCAGCGTGCCCAGGAGTCGGACAACAGCACGGCCGCCTATGTGGGGCAGCTGGAGCAGCAGGTTCGCCTGTACCAGCAGCCCGGCGCAGGCGCACCGGACTACAGGTAGGCGGCCCGCGCCCGGATTCACGGGAGGACCATGAAAAAAACCGCGCGACTTGCGTTGCGCGGTTTTTTTCGTTGCGGGCCCCGAGGCGGGAGGCCGGCGGAACTTACTTCAGCGACAGCACCCAGGCGGCCAGCTTCTTGGCGTCGGCATCGTTGACCTGGGGGTTGGCGGGCATGGGAACCGGGCCCCAGACGCCGCTGCCGCCCTTCATGATCTTGGCAGCCAGCTTGTCCACCGCGTCCTTCTGGCCTGCGTACTTGGAGGCCACATCCTTATAGGACGGGCCCACCAGCTTCTTGTCCACGGCGTGGCAGGCCATGCAGTTCTTGGAGGCGGCAAGAGCCTGGTCGGCCATGGCGGGAGCCACGGTGACGACGGTCAAGGCCAATGCGATCAATGTCTGCTTCATCATGAGTTCCTGGGGGTTGTCGGGAATAATTATGCGAAACATTGTAGTGGGCGCGCATGCCTGATGCGTTACCTCGTGTGAAGCACCGTCTGGTGAAGGAGAAGTTATGTATCTGTTGGGAATCGCGGTCTTGCTCACCCTGCTGAAGTTGGCCGATATCGAGCCTGTGGCCTCCTGGTCCTGGTACGTCATCCTGGGCGCCTATGGCGTGACGGCAGCCTGGTGGGCCTGGGCCGACACCTCTGGCTACACCAAGCGGCGCGCGGCCGACAAGATCGAGCAGCGGCGCTTGAAGCGCATCGAAAAGAACAAGGAAGCCATGGGCACGGGCACGCGCTCGCGTTCGCGCCGCTGAGGGGCCTTGAACGGCGGCGCAGGCTTCGCCGCAGGCGATGCCTGGGGTCTGCAAAGGGGCAGCCCATGCCGGCCGGGGCATTCCTGTGGCCCAGCGGTGCGGCGGGCGCTGCGCCATAATCTTCGCCCAGACCCTGGCCTTCCCCACAGGACCAGGGATGGACCGAGACGACAGACAACTGGATTCCCCATGCCCGCATACCGTTCCAAGACTTCCACCGGCGGCCGCAACATGGCCGGTGCGCGCGCCCTGTGGCGTGCCACCGGCATGAAGGATGGCGACTTCGACAAGCCCATCATCGCCATCGCCAACTCCTTCACGCAGTTCGTTCCGGGCCACGTCCACCTCAAGGACCTGGGCCAGCTGGTGGCGCGCGAGATCGAGGCCGCAGGCGGCGTGGCCAAGGAATTCAACACCATCGCCGTGGACGACGGCATCGCCATGGGCCACGACGGCATGCTGTATTCGCTGCCCAGCCGCGACATCATCGCGGACTCGGTGGAGTACATGGTCAACGCCCACTGCGCCGACGCGCTGGTGTGCATCTCCAACTGCGACAAGATCACCCCCGGCATGCTGATGGCCGCCATGCGGCTGAACATTCCGGTGATCTTCGTCTCCGGCGGCCCCATGGAGGCGGGCAAGACCAAGCTGGCCAATCCCAACACGCACAAGCTGGAGTTCAAGAAGCTGGACCTGGTCGATGCCATGGTGATCGCGGCCGACTCCAACTACACCGACGAGCAGGTCGCCCAGGTCGAGCGCTCGGCCTGCCCGACCTGCGGTTCCTGCTCGGGCATGTTCACCGCCAACTCCATGAACTGCCTGACCGAGGCGCTGGGCCTGTCCCTGCCCGGCAACGGCACGGTGCTGGCCACGCATGCCGACCGCGAGGAACTGTTCAAGCGTGCCGGCCGCCGCATCGTCGAGCTGGCCCGTGAGTACTACGAGCAGGAAGACGCCTCCGTGCTGCCGCGCTCCGTGGGCTTCAAGGCCTTCGAGAACGCGATGACGCTGGACATCGCCATGGGCGGCTCCACCAACACCATCCTGCACCTGCTGGCCATTGCCCGTGAGGCCGAGATCGACTTCACCATGGCCGACATCGACCGCCTCTCGCGCTCCGTGCCCCAGCTGTGCAAGGTGGCGCCCAACACGCAGAAATACCACATCGAGGATGTGCACCGCGCCGGCGGCATCTTCGCCATCCTCGGCGAGCTGGCCCGCGCGGGCAAGCTGCACACCGACGTGCCCACCGTGCACGCCAAGACCCTAGGCGAAGGCCTGGCGCAGTGGGACATCACCACCACCCAGGACGAGGCCGTCAGGCACTTCTACCTGGCAGGCCCGGCCGGCATCCCCACCCAGGTGGCCTTCAGCCAGAACACGCGCTGGCCCAGCCTGGACCTGGACCGTGCAGAAGGCTGCATCCGCTCCTACGAGCACGCCTTCTCCAAGGAAGGCGGCCTGGCCGTGCTGACGGGCAACATCGCCCTGGACGGCTGCGTGGTCAAGTCGGCCGGCGTGGACGAAAGCATTCACGTGTTCGAAGGCACGGCCCACGTGACCGAGTCGCAGGACGAGGCCGTGCAGAACATCCTGGACGACAAGGTCAAGGCCGGCGACATCGTCGTCGTGCGCTATGAAGGTCCCAAGGGCGGCCCCGGCATGCAGGAAATGCTCTACCCGACCAGCTACATCAAGTCCAAGGGCCTGGGCAAGGAGTGCGCACTGCTGACCGACGGACGCTTCTCGGGCGGCACCTCGGGCCTGTCCATTGGCCACTGCTCGCCGGAAGCTGCCGCTGGCGGCGCCATCGGCCTGGTGCGCAACGGCGACCGCATCCGCATCGACATTCCCAACCGCAGCATCAACGTGCTGGTCTCCGACGAGGAGCTGGCCCGCCGCCGTGCCGAGCAGGATGCCAAGGGCTGGAAGCCCGCCGAGCCGCGCCCGCGCAAGGTCTCGGCCGCGCTCAAGGCCTATGCCAAGCTGGTGATGTCGGCCGACAAGGGCGCCGTGCGCGACCTGTCCCTGCTGGACGACTGACACCGCGCTGCACCGCCGCCCGGCGGTGCGCACCCGATGAAAATGAAAAGGGATGGAAGGCCTTGCGGCTTTCCATCCCTTTTTCTTTTCTCTTCTCTCAGGCCCTTGAGGGCTCTTGTTTCATCGTGGGGCGACCGGCTTGCCGTTTCATCGTGGCTGCCGGTTTGCTTTTCACCGTGGGGCGGCTTGTCTTCAGGCGGGCTCGCCCATCTTGCTTTGCAGGTAGTTGGGCAGGCCTATTTTTTCAATCAGGCCCAGTTGCTTCTCCAGCCAGTAGGCGTGGTCTTCCTCGGTATCGCGCAGCTGGGCCAGCAGCAGGTCGCGGCTGTTGAAGTCGCTGTGGCGCTCGCACAGGGCCATGGCCGAGCGCAGGCTGTCACGCACGCGGTATTCGGTGGCCAGGTCCTTGCGCAGCATCTCTTCGACGGTCTCGCCGGGCGTGAACTCGTGTGGGCGCATGTCGGGGCGGCCGCCCAGGAACAGGATGCGGCGCAGGATGGCGTCGGCGTGCTGGGTTTCCTCTTCCATCTCATGGCCGATGCGCTCGAACAGGCGCAGCAGGCCCTGGTCTTCGTACTGGCGCGAGTGGATGAAGTACTGGTCGCGCGCGGCAAGCTCGCCGCGCAGCAACTCTATGAGGCATTCGATGACTTCTGGTTGGCCTTGCATGTTCTTCTTCTCCTGACTGTGTGAACGCCGCAAGTATCGCGTGAACCGGCCCTTGGGCCAAAGCGCGCGCTGCAATTCCCCGTGGACGGCGCATTGCATGCATGCGCGACGCAGAAGCATTCGCATCGCGGCAGGCTGGCGGGGGGATGGAGCTAGGGTAAACGCTGTATTGCGGGCTTCAATAATAGTTATTTATCATAACGATTATGGAGCCGAAGCATCGGTGTCCAAAACCCCATTTCCCCTTTGCACAAGGAAGCGCAATGAGCACCGAACGTACCGAAGAACAGACCGTGTCCTGCACCGTCACAGGCCGCGTGGCCTGGGTGAAATTCAACCGCCCCGAAAAGCGCAACGCCATGAGCCCCCAGCTCAACCGCCAGATGATGCGTGTGCTCGACGACCTGGAGTTCCGTGACGACGTGGGCGTGGTCGTGCTTGCAGGCGAAGGCACGGCCTGGACGGCCGGCATGGACCTGAAGGAATACTTCCGCGAGACCGAGGCCACCGGCCTGGCCGGCACCCGCAAGGCCCAGCGCGAGAGCTATGGCTGGTGGCGCCGCCTGCGCTGGTTCCAGAAGCCGACCATTGCCATGGTCAACGGCTGGTGCTTCGGCGGCGGCTACGGCCCCCTGTTCGCCTGCGACCTGGCCTTTGCCTCGGATGACGCCAAGTTCGGCCTGTCCGAAATCAACTGGGGCATCCTGCCCGGTGGCGGCGCCTCCAAGGTGGCGGTGGAGCTGCTGTCCTTCCGCCGTGCCATGTACCACGCCATGCTGGGCGAAAACATCGACGGCCGTACGGCCGCCGAGTGGGGCCTGGTCAACGAGTCGCTGCCGGCCGATCGCCTGCAGGCCCGCGTCACCGAAGTGGCCGAGGCCCTGCTGCAGAAGAACCCCAGCGCCCTGAAGGCCACCAAGGACGCCATCCGCCGCGTGCGCGACATGAGCTACGACAACGCCGAGGACTACCTGGTGCGCGCCCAGGAAGCCGCCAACAGCTACGACAACGAAGGCCGCAAGGAAGGCATGCGCCAGTTCCTCGACGACAAGACCTACAAGCCAGGTCTCGGAACCTACGACCTCTCGAAGCAAAAGTCCTGAAGCCCCGCACATCCTGAGTGGCCGCGCCCTCGCTGCTAGGGCGCCTGCCGCCAACCCATTGGAGACAAGAATGACAACGACAGAGATGGCGGCCGCCCTGCGGCCCGACATCGGCAGGCTGCTGAGGCCGCGTTCCATCGCCATCGTCGGCGCCTCGGCCACGCCGGGTGCGCTGGGCGCATCGGTGCTGGGCAATCTGGAGCGCAACGGCTTTGCCGGCGACATCCACCTGATCAATCCCAAGCGCAGCGAGATCGCCGGGCGGGCCTGCCTGGCCTCGGTCGATCAGCTGCCCGAAGGCGTGGATGTGGCCGTGCTGGCCATCCCTCAGCCCTTTGTGCTGGACACGGTGCGCGCACTGGCGGCGCGCCGCGTGGGCGCGGCGGTGATCTTCTCGGCAGGCTTTGCCGAGGCGGGCGAGCGCGGCATGGCCGAGCAGCGAGAGATCGCACGCATTGCCGCCGAGGCGGGCATGGTGGTGGAAGGCCCCAACTGCCTGGGCTGCATCAACTACCTGCAGCGCGTGCCGCTGACCTTTGTCGAGGTGAATATCGACGCTCAGCAGGTCGATGCCGCGCGGCCCGCGATCGGCGTGGTCTCGCAAAGCGGCGCCATGATGACCGTGCTGTGCACCACGCTGGCCAGCCGCGCGCTGCCGCTGTCGCACGCCATCTCCACGGGCAACGAGGCCGCCAGCCATGCCGAGGACTATGTGGACTTCCTGCTGGAGCAGCCCTCCACCCGCGTGGTCGCCATGATCGTCGAGCAGTTCCGCCAGCCCGCGCGCATCCTGGCCGCCGTGGCCCGTGCGCGCAGCCTGGGCAAGTCCGTGGTGCTGCTGCATCCGGGCAAGAGCAGTGCGGCGCGCGCCTCGGCCGCCACGCACACCGGTGCCATGGCCGGCGACTATGCGCTGATGCGCACCAAGCTGGAGCGCGCAGGCGCCGTGTTTGCCGAGACGCTGGAGGAGCTGGGCGACATCGCCGAGATCGCCATCCGCTGCCCCGTGCTGCCATCGGCTGGTGGGGCCGGTGCAGCCGCTGCAGCGGGAGTTGCCGTGCTGGGCGAGTCCGGCGCCTTCAAGGCGCTGACGCTGGACTGGGCCGAGGAGCTGGGCCTGGCCCTGCCCGCCATCGGCGACGACGACTCACCCGCGCTGCGGGCTGCGCTGCCCGAGTTCGTGGGCGTGAGCAACCCGCTGGACCTCACGGCCCAGGGCCTGGTGGAGCCGGACCTGTATTTCCGCACGCTGGATGCGCTGTTTGGCGATGCGCGCTTTTCCACCGTCCTGGTCGGCCTGATCCAGGGCGATCCGGTGACCTGCGGCATCAAGATGCCGCCCGTGCTGCGCGCCGTGCGCGAGCTGCGGCCGGCCAAGCCCGTCATCGTCGCGGGCCTGGACGAGGGCGCGGCCGTGCCTGCCGAGTTCATCGCCGAGATGCGTGCGCTGGGCGTGCCGTACTTTCCCAGCACCGAGCGTGCCCTGCGCGCCGTGCAGCGCCTGACCGCCTTCAGCCAGCGCAGTTTCGAGCGCACCGATGCCCAGCCCGTCGCCCTGACCCTGCCCGCAGGCCGCACGGTGGTGCCCGAGTACGAATCCAAGGCCGTGCTGGCACAGGCCGGCATACCCTTTGCGCGCGGCCGGCTGGCCACCTCGGTCGAGCAGGCCGTGGCGATAGCGTCGGAGATCGGCTGGCCCGTGGCGCTCAAGGCGCAGTCCGCCGACCTCAGCCACAAGAGCGATGCGGGCGGCGTGATCCTGAACATTGCCGACGCGCAGGCCATGGGCGAGGCCTGGGGGCGGCTGCATGCCAACGTGGCGGCCTATGACAGCGCCATTGCGCTGGACGGCGTGCTGATCGAGGCCATGGGCCAACGCGGCCTGGAGATGATCATCGGCGCGCGCAACGATCCGCAGTGGGGCCCGGTGATCCTGGCCGGCCTGGGCGGCGTGACGGCCGAGATCATGCGCGATGCGCGCCTGCTGGACGCCGACCTGTCCACCGGCGAGGTGCTGCGCGAACTGGACCGCCTGCAGGGCGCGCCGCTGCTGCACGGCTACCGTGGCGCCCCGGCGCTGGACCGCCAGGCGCTGGCCGAACTCATCGTGCGCCTGGGCCAGGTGCTGCGCGGCACGCCGGCCATCCGCGAGATCGACCTGAACCCGGTCATCGTGCTGCCCGAAGGGCAGGGCGTGGTGGCGCTCGATGCGCTGATGCTGGTCGAGCACAGCGCCAGCTGATGCCCGCGCAAGGGCTGGCGCGGTGCGCCGGCCCTTTCCATGCGCAGCCCTGTCTCGCTTTCCCGCTTTCTTTTTTCCGCTTTCCCTTCCTCCACAGGAGGTCTCCATGAGCCTGCCTTACCCGCCGGGCCGCGTGTCCACGCCCGCGCCGGCCGAGTCGAACGGACTCGGCTATGCCTACTACGTCACCATCATCCTGCTGCTGGCCTACACCCTGTCCTTCGTGGACCGGCAGATCCTGGGCCTGCTGGTGCAGCCCATCAAGAAGGATCTGCAGCTGTCGGACTGGGTGTTCAGCATCGTCCACGGCTTTGCCTTCGCCATCTTCTACACCTTCGTCGGCATCTTCCTGGGGCGCCTGGCCGACCGCTGGAACCGCCGCAACCTCATCGTCATCGGCATGGCGATCTGGGTGGTGGCCACGGCGGCCGGTGGCTATGTCACGGGCTTTGTCTCGCTGTTCGTGGCGCGCATGTTCGTGGGCGTGGGCGAGGCGGCGCTGTCGCCGGCGGCCTATTCCATGCTGGCCGACTATTTCCCTCCCGAGCGCCGCGCGCGCGCCATGAGCATCTACACCTCGGGCGTGTACATCGGCTCGGCCACGGCCTTCATCGTGGGCGGCCTGGTCATCCAGGCCACCAGCCAGGCCGGCGAGGTGGTGTTCCCGCTGCTGGGCAGCTTCAAGCCCTGGCAGGCGGCCTTCATCTTCGTGGCCCTGCCCGGCATTCCGCTGGTGGCGCTGATGTACACCGTGCGCGAGCCGGTGCGCCGCGGCCTGCAGGCGGCAGGCGCCTCCGCCAGGGCCGCCGCTGCAGCAGGCCCCGCGCCCGATCTGTCCCATGTGTTCCACAACAAGCGCGCCTTCCTGCCGCTGCTGCTGGCGCCGGGCATCACGGCCATGATCACCTTCGGCGTCACGGCCTGGCTGCCGGCCACCTTCATCCGCCAGTGGGGCTGGACGCCCGGCGAGATCGGTCCCGCCTACGGCGTCATCATCCTGACCTTCGGCATTGGCGGCATGCTGCTCAGCGGCTTCCTGGCCGACTACCTCACGGCGCGCGGCAAGCAGGTGGGCTCGATCGTCATCTCGCTGGTGGCCACCGGCGTGCTCATCGCCAGCGGCCTGGTGCTGGCCTTTGCGCCTTCGCCCACCGTGGCCCTGGTGGCCGTGGCGGTCACCACCTTCTTCCTGGGCATGCCGGTGGCGCTGGCGCCGCCCATCCTGCAGGCGGTCACGCCCAACCAGCTGCGCGGCCAGGTGACTTCCATCTACCTGCTGCTGATCAACCTGATCGGCCTGGGGCTCGGCCCCTTCCTCGTGGCCTTTTTCACCGACTTCGTCTTCCATGACGAAAAGCTCGTGGGCCTGTCGCTGGGCCTGGTGTCCGCCCTGGCCGCGCTGCTGTCCGTGCTGTGCCTGGCCAGCGCCATCGGTCCCTACCGCCGCCTGGTCGCGGCCATGGAGGGCCGGGCATGAGCGCGCAGGCATCGCATTGCTCGCATTACCAGCCGCCGCTGCAGGACATCCGCTTCGTCCAGCAGCACTGGCTGGGCGCAGAGGCCGACTGGCGCCGCATGCCGGCCCATGAAGCCCTGGACCAGGAGACGGCCGACATGGTGGTCGAGGCGGCCGGGCGCTTTTGCGCCGACGTGCTGGCGCCGCTCAACGGCCCGGCCGACCTGCAGGGCTGCCGACTGGAAGAGGGCAGGGTGCGCACGCCCGACGGCTTTCCCGAGGCCTATGCGGCTTTCGTGGAAGCCGGCTGGCCGGCCCTGGCCTGCGCGCCCGAGGCCGGCGGCCAGGGCCTGCCCCAGCTGCTGGATGCCGCGCTGCACGAAATGCTGGCCTCGGCCAACCATGGCTGGACCATGTACCCGGGCATCCTGCACGGCGCCTATGCCTGCCTGCACGCGCATGGCGACGCGCACCTGCGCGCCACCTATCTGCCGCACATCGTCAGCGGGCGCTGGCTGGCCACCATGTGCCTGACCGAGCCCCAGGCCGGCTCCGACCTGGGCCTGCTGCGCACCCAGGCCCGGCCCCGGGGCGATGGCAGCTACAGCCTGGACGGCAGCAAGATCTTCATCTCGGGCGGCGACCAGGACATGAGCGAGAACATCGTGCACCTGGTGCTGGCGCGCCTGCCCGATGCGCCCGCGGGCACGCGCGGGCTGTCGCTGTTCCTGGCGCCGCGCGGCATTCCGCAGGACGGCGGCGGGTTCCTGCCCAATGCCATTCACTGCGACGGCATCGAAAAGAAGATGGGCATCAAGGGCAGCGCCACCTGCGCCATGCGCTTCGAGGGTGCGCAGGCCTGGCTGGTCGGCCAGCCCCACCAGGGCCTGGCCGCCATGTTCGTGATGATGAATTCCGCCCGCCTGCACGTGGGCCTGCAGGGCCTGGGCCATGCCGAGATGGCCTGGCAACTGGCGCGCGCCTATGCGGCCGAGCGCCGCCAGATGCGCGCCCAGCCCCGGCCCGCCGATGCGCAGGGCCCCGCCGACCCCATCGCCCTGCAGCCGGCCGTGCAGCGCATGCTGGCCGACCTGCGTGTGTGGACCGAAGGCATGCGCGCCATTGCAGGCTGGGTGGCGCACCAGCTGGACCTGGCCGAACAGGCGCCGGATGCCGAGGAGCGCGCCCAGGCCCATGCGCTGGCCTCGCTGCTCACGCCCGTGGTCAAGTCCTTCTTCACCGAGCGGGGCTTTGCGCTGGCCAGCGAGGCGCTGCAGGTCTTCGGCGGCTACGGCTATGTGCACGAGTACCGCATAGAGCAGACGCTGCGTGATGCCCGCATCGCCATGATCTACGAGGGCACGAACCAGATCCAGGCGCTGGACCTGTTGCAGCGCAAGGTGGCCGCCAGCGGCGGGGCCGCGCTGGCACCGCTGCTGGCGACACTGCGCCAGGAGGCCGCTGCCTGCGAGGCGGCGGGCATGGAGCCCGGCCTGGCCGGCGCGCTGCGCAGCTGGAGCGATCGCACCGAAGCGCTGACGGGCGCGCTGTGCGCCCGCGCCGCAGGCGACGCGCCGTTGCTGGCGCGCTGCGCCGAGGACTATCTGCGCCTGGTCGGCACGCTGTGCATGGCCTTTGCCTGGGCGCGCGCGGCGCGTGTCAGCCAGCCGCTGGCCGATCCGGCGCTGCGCCGCTCCAAGGCGGACAGCGCGGCCTGGTTCTTCGCCCATGGGCTGCTGGATGCGGAGCACTGGCTGCGCCGCACCGAGTCCGCCGCCCGCACGCCGCTGCCGGCTGCCGTGGCCTGAGCGGGCAGCCGGGGCTTTTATGATGGAACGCCGCACCGGTCCTGAAGATCCGCAGGCACCGGGGCGGCTTTGCCTCGGTGTGCCTTCTTCCTCTTCCAGATCCGTGTCCATGGACAGCTCCTCCGAACCCGCCGTCGATCAGTCGCGCCTGCAGCGTTTCCTGGGCTACCGCCTCACGCGCGCGGAAATCCACATCCACAAGCTGTTCGCGCGGCGCGTGGCCGAACTGGACCTCAAGCCCAGCGAGTTCTCCATCCTGGTGCTGATCCACTCCAATCCCGGCATCTACCTGCGCCAGCTGGGCGAGGCGCTGGACATCTCGCCCTCCAACCTGGTGCCGGTGGTCGAGCGCCTGGTGCAGCGCGGGCTCATCGGGCGCCAGCCCGATCCGCGCGACCGCCGGCTGCAGCAGCTGCACATGACGGCCGAAGGCAGCGCGCTGCAGGCGCGGGCCGAGGGCGTGGTGGTACAACTGGAAGACGAGCTGGAGCAGCTGCTGACCTCCACCGAGCAGCGCCATCTGTTCGCGGCCCTGGACAAGCTCATGGCCATCCAGGAAAGCCAGCCGGGCTGAACCGCCGCGCCGCCAGCTTTCCAACCCCTGGCCGGCGCCGGCCATGCGGCGCTGCGGCACAATGCCGACCATGCTGATGTACCCGCAGATCGATCCCGTGGCCCTGCAGATCGGGCCCCTCGCCGTGCACTGGTACGGCCTGACCTATCTGGCCGCTTTCGGCCTCTTCCTCTGGCTGGGAACGCGCAGGCTGCGCCACCCGCCCTTCGTGCGCATGCAGGGCGACCGCGCCTGGACGCGCAAGGACGTGGAAGACATTCTTTTCCTGGGCGTGCTCGGCGTGGTCGTCGGCGGCCGGCTGGGCTACTGCCTGTTCTACAAGCCGGGCTACTACCTGAGCCACCCGCTGGAGATCTTCTATGTCTGGCAGGGCGGCATGAGCTTTCATGGCGGCCTGGTCGGCGTGATCGCCTCCATGGTCTGGTTCGCGCGCTCGCGTGCACGCTCCTGGCTGGAGGTGGCCGACTTCGTCGCGCCCTGCGTGCCCACGGGCCTGGCGGCCGGCCGCGTCGGCAACTTCATCAACGGGGAACTGTGGGGCCGCTTCGCCAGCCCCGAGCTGCCCTGGGCCATGGTCTTCCCGCAAAGCGGCTCCATGCTGCCGCGCCACCCCTCGCAGGTCTACCAGTTCCTGCTGGAAGGCCTGCTGCTGTTCGTGCTGCTGTGGCTGTATGCGCGCAAGGAGCACAAGCCGGGCCAGGTGGCGGCGGTCTTCCTCGTCGGCTACGGCGCCTTCCGCTTCATTGCCGAGTACTTCCGCGAGCCCGATGACTTCCTGGGCCTGCTGTCGCTGGGCATGAGCATGGGCCAGTGGCTGTGCGTGCCCATGGTGATCGGCGGCATCGCCATGTGGTTCTGGGCTGCGGGGCGCCCGGCCTATCCTGCCCAGGCGGGCAAGCCGGCCTGAGGCCGGCGGTACGCACGGATACGAAGCGGGCCTGGTGCCCGCTTTTTTTTGTGCAAGGTTGACGGGAGAGGGGACAGGGGCATGCATGGGGATAGCCCGAAGACAAGAACGCGACATCGGCGTACACGGTCTGCCGTGCAGACTCTCATAATGTGAGCAGCAAAAGATTGTCATTGGCCGATTGGCGGCATGACAGTCCCGTGACCGCTTGACATGGAGGAACTTCTGAATGGGTCTGGCTACTGACTGGATTGCCCGCAATGTGTCCCGCTTTCGCAGCACCGATGCGGCTGCGCCTGCAACAAAGTCCGAGGGCGAGGCAGCCAAGGGGCCCGCGCCGCGCGGCACGGCCCAGCGCCTGCAGGCCACCCTGCGGCGCGGCCAGGAAGTGCTGTCCCCGCGCGAGCTGCGCAAGCTCATGGAAGACCTGCAGGCTGCCGCCGACGCCGGCCTGAGCGATGTCGAGGGCGGCCGCCATGCGCAACTGCTCATGGACTGGTACGCCCAGGCCGAACTGCCTGCGCACAAGGATTTCTGGGCGCTGATCGTCGAGCAGTTCGGCCCCGATACCGAAGCCCTGATGGCCGCGCGCAAGCGCTATGACACGGCGGCCAGCGATGCCGAGCGCGGCCAGGCCGAGATGGACCTGCGCCGCGCGCTGATGTCGCCGCGCACGCGGCTGCTGCAGCGCTTTGCCCAGCCCCAGGGCGGCATGGGCTTTCTGGTGGACCTGCGCGCCGAACTGCTGGCCCTGCCCAAGGCGGAGCAGCAGCGCTTTTCCGCGCTGGACGCCGAGCTGGAGCATCTGTTTGCCAACTGGTTCGACGTGGCCCTGCTGGAGCTGCGCCGCCTGAGCTGGGACTCGCCGGCCTCGCTGATCGAAAAGCTCATCCAGTACGAGGCCGTGCACGACATCCGCAGCTGGGCCGACCTCAAGAACCGCCTGGACAGCGACCGGCGCTGCTACGGGTTCTTCCACCCGCGCATGCCCACCGTGCCGCTGATCTTCGTGGAGGTGGCGCTGGTGGACCGGATGTCCGACAGCATCGCCCCGCTGCTGGACGAGACGGCGGCGGCCGCCGACCTGGGCCGTGCCACCACGGCCATCTTCTACTCCATCAGCAACACCCAGACCGGCCTGCGCGGCGTGAGCTTTGGCGACTCGCTGATCAAGCATGTGGTGGAGACGCTGACGGGCGAGTTCCCCCGGCTGCGCCATTTCGCTACGCTGTCTCCCATTCCGGGCCTGCGTGCCTGGATCGCCAAGCACGGCGATGCCATCCTGGAGAAGATGGACGAGCGCCAGCGCAAGGCCTTCGAGCTCAAGGCCGGCGGCATGGGCGCCGAGCACCTGCTGGCGGCGCTGGACGCGCCGCAGGATCTCAAGCCCGACGCACCCGTGCGCCGCGCACTGCTGTTCTGCGCTGCCCACTATCTGGGGCGCGAGACGGCCAAGGGCCGGCCGCTGGACCCGGTAGCGCGTTTTCACTTGGGCAACGGCGCGCGCGTGGAGCGGCTCAACTGGGCGGCCGACCTGTCGGCCAAGGGACTCAAGCAGTCGCTGGGGCTGATGGTCAACTACCTCTACGACCTCAAGCGCCTGGACAAGCATCGCGGCCTGCTGGCGCAGGGCCGCATACCGGTGTCCTCGGACATCGAAGCCCTGTGCAAATGAAAAGGGGCGCGGCGCAGGCCGTGCCCCTTTTCTTGCACAGGGACTGCTGCGCCTGACAACGAAGACAGCCTCAAAGAGGCGACAAGGAGACAAGTCATGCAAGCTTCCCACCCCACGGGGCGGCGCGCGGTGTTGCGCGCAGCCGGGGCCTCGATGGCCGCGCTGGCCCTGCCCATGGCAGCCCGCGCGGCGGCGGACTGGCCGTCCAAACCCGTGAACCTGGTCGTGCCGTTTCCGGCCGGCGGGGGCACCGATGCCTTTGCCCGGCCGTTCTCGGCCCAGTTCGCCAAGAGCGCGGGCAAGACCCTGGTGATCGACAACCGCGGCGGCGCAGGCGGCACCCTGGGCGCCAGCTACGCGGCCAAGCTGGCGCCGGACGGCTACAACTTCTTCATGGGCGGCACCCACCATGTGATTGCGCCGTCCATGTACCCGCGCCTGGACTATGACCTGGAGCGCGACTTCATCGCGCTGGCCCTGCTGGCCAGCGTGCCCCAGGTGCTGGTGGTCAACCCGCGCAACGTGCCGCACAAGACCGTGCAGGAGCTGCTGTCCGACCTGCGCAAGCGGCCGGGCAAGCTCAACTACGCTTCGGCGGGCGCGGGCACCTCGCACCACCTGGCCGGCGAGCTGTTCAAGCTGCAGACCAATACCTTCATCACCCACATTCCCTATCGGGGCGCGGGCCCGGCGCTGCAGGACCTGATCGCCGGCAATGTGGACATGATGTTCGACGGCCTGGGCTCGTCGGCCCAGCACATCAAGAGCGGACGCATCCGCGCGCTGATGGTCTCTGGCGACAAGCGCAACCCCGCCTTCCCGGACGTGCCCTGCGCGGCCGAGTCCGGCCTGCCCGACTACACGGTCACGACCTGGTACGGCCTGTGGGCGCCCAAGGGCACGCCGCAGGCCGTGCAGGCCCAGGTCATCGACCAGGTGCAGCGCATAGGCTCGGCCGAAGAGATCAAGTCCATCTGGGCGCGCAACGGCGCCGACTACGGCGGCATGAACCAGCAGCAGTTCGCGGCCATGGTGCATGGCGAGATCGCGCGCTGGGCGCAGGTGGTCAAGGCCTCGGGCGCCAAGCTGGAGTAGCGGACGAGGGGCTGGTCAGGGCAGGGGCAGGGCGGCGGCATGCGCGTGCATGTCACCACCCTGTCACGGGCCTTCGCTACGGTCCATCCCTTCTGAGATCCATCCTGGGAGGGAATATGAACAAGGCAGACAAGGTCCGCTCGCCCGCATCCGTGCTGCTCGCGCTGGTCCTGGCTTTCGGCACGGCCACGGGCCTGGCAGGCTGCGGCGGCAGCGACGACGGCCCCGAGACCATCGGCTCGCTGCGGCTGATCGGCGACTACAGCATCAGGACCAAGACACTGTTCGACGGCGTGGAGTTCGGCGGCATCTCCGGCCTTGACCGCGCGCCCGATGGCAGCTACTGGGCCATCTCCGATGAGCGCGGCGGCGAGCGTGGCACGCCGCGCTTCTACAACCTGGGCATTCAGTTCGATGACAAGGCCATCCAGGCCGTGACCATCCGCAAGATGGTCACGCTCAAGGGCCGCGACGGCCAGCCGCTGCCCAGCACACGCCGCACCGTGGACCCCGAAGGCATCCGCGTGGCGCCCAACGGCAACCTCTACGTGTCCAGCGAGGGCAACTTCAGCACCGACCCCGCCAGCCTGTTCCAGCCCTTTGTGCGCGAGATCAAGGTCGACGGCAGCTTCGTGCGCGACTTCGAGACGCCTGCAGCCTTCAACTATGTGGACAACACCACCAGCGGAGGGCGCAACAACAAGCTGTTCGAGGCCCTGGCCGTCACGCCCGACGGCAGCGTGTTCACGGCCAACGAGGATGCGCTGGTGGAAGACGGCCCCCTCACCACGCTGGCGGCGGGCAGCGTCATCCGCGTCCTCAAGCTCGATCCGGCCACGGGCAAGTCGGGCGCGCAGTATGCCTACGCATTGCCGAAGATTCCCCTGGACAAGGCCGCCAGCGGCAGCTTTCCGCCGGACAACGGCCTGCCCGAGCTGCTGGCGGTCTCCAACAACGAGTTCATCGCCATCGAGCGCGCCTTTGCCGATGGCGTGGGCAACACCATCCGCCTGACGCGCGCCACCATCGAGCCCGACACCACCGACGTGCGCAGCTTCAAGAGCCTGGTGGGCGCCAGCTACAAGCCCATGAAGCGCGAGCTGCTGCTGGAAATGCCCGTGACCTACCAGGGCATCAAGCTGGACAACATCGAAGGCATCTCCTGGGGCCCGCGCCTGGCCAACGGCAACCGCACGCTGGTGCTGGTGGCCGACAACAACTTCGCGGACAACCAGGTCACGCAGTTCCTGGCCTTCGAAGTGCGGCCCTGAGCCCTCTTCGGGCTACCTTGACTTGCGCGGGCGCTCGTAGCCCGCCTGCGCGGGCGCGCCCAGCACCATGTCGGTGAAGGCGCTGCCGCCTGCGCAGATGTGCTGGCGCATGGCCTCGGCGGCCACCTCCGCCTGGCCTGCGCAGATGGCGGCCACCACGGTGGCGTGCTCCTGCTGCGAGCGCGCAAGCCGGCCGGGCTTCTCGAACATGCGGCCCCGGTAGGGCGTGATGCGCAGCCGCAGCAGCCGCGTCTGCTCCACGATGAAGTCATTGCCGCTGGCCTCGTATATCAGTTCGTGCAGCTGCATGTTGGCCTGCACATAGCCTTCGGCATCCTGCGCCTGGGCGCAGGCGGCGGTGTGCGCCAGCGCCGCCTGCAGCCGCTCGCGCAGCTGCGCATGGATGCGCGTGGCAGCCAGCCGGGCCAGCACCCCTTCCAGCTCGGCCAGGCCTTCCATCATGGCCACCAGCTCGCGCGCATCCAGCCGCCGCACATAGATGCCCGAGCGCGGAACGATCTCCACCAGCCCCTTGGCCACCAGCAGCAGCAGCGCCTCGCGCACGGGGGTGCGCGAGGCGCCGAAGCGTTCGCACAGGGCCGGCTCGTCGATGGCGTCGCCGGGCCGCATGGCGCCCGAGCGCAGCTCGTCTTCCAGCGATTGCCGTATACGCTCCTGCAGGCTGGACGTGGCCGGGGTTTTCTCCAATGGCTGCTTGGCTGGAAGCATTTTCTAATTCAAATATATCTGATTGACTGACTGATACATATGACACCCAGACTCGACATCCAGGATCACCTGGCCACCATCACGCTGCAGCGTCCCGAAGCGGCCAACAAGCTGGCCCCGGAAGACCTGGGCGCGCTGGTCGCGCACATGGAGCATATCAACCACCGCGACGATGTGCGCGTGGTGGTGCTGCGCAGCGAAGGCAAGTACTTTTGCAGTGGTTATGATATATCAGAGATCCAGGGCAGCCAGACCGAGGGCAGCAGCTTCGGCGAGATGGTGGACGCCATCGAACAATGCCGCGCCGTGACCGTGGCCGCCATCCACGGCGGCGTCTACGGCGGCGCCACCGACATGGCCCTGGCCTGCGACTTTCGCGTGGGCAGCACGGCGGCCGAGATGTTCATGCCGGCCGCGCGCCTGGGCCTGCATTTCTACGCGGGCGGGCTGGAGCGCTATGTCTCGCGCCTGGGCCTGGACACGGCCAAGCGGCTGTTTCTGACCTGCGAGCGCATCCAGGCCCCGGAGATGAAGGCCTGCGGATTCCTCACCCATCTGGCCGATCCCGCCGCCTTCGCCGCGGCCGTGGAGCAGCTCACCGGCACGCTGGCCGCCATGGCGCCCATCCCCCTGTTCGGCATGAAAAAGCACCTGAACCTGATCGCGCGCGGCCGCCATGACGTGGCCGAGATCACGCGCGAGGTGCAGCGCAGCATCGCCTCCGAAGACCTGCAGGAGGGCGGCCGGGCCTGGCGCGAGAAACGCAGCCCGGAGTTCAAGGGGCGCTGAACCGCATCCTCCCGCATACACGCAGATTGCCCGTGGTGCTGCCTACCGCCCACAGCCCACGGAACCGGCGCGGCCCAACTCGGGGATACCGAGGAAGGGCCTCTCCCGCACCGAGGGTGTCGTCCCCCTTTGGGGGAAGGCGCGCAGCGACTCAGGGGGTATCAATAAACAGGAGACAAGCCATGTTCAAGCGTTTTGCACTGTCGTTGCTGCTGGCCGGATTGGCCGGTGGCGCGATGGCCCAGTCCTACCCCGCCCGGCCCGTCACGCTGGTCGTGGGATTTCCGCCCGGTGGCGGCGCCGACGCGGTGGCGCGCATCGTGGCCGACAAGGTCGGCAAGATCCTGGGCCAGCCCCTGCTGGTGGACAACCGCCCGGGCGCCGGCACCACGCTGGCCTCCGAGCATGTGGCGCGTGCAGCGCCCGACGGCTACACGCTGCTGCTGGGCAGCGCCAATATCTATGGCTCGGACCAGCTGCTCTACAAGAGCGCGCGCTATGACGGCGCGCGCAACTTCACGGGCATCACGCGCTGGAGTTCGGCCCCCATGCTGCTGGCCGTGCGCAAGGATTTTCCGGGCCAGGGCGTGGGCGATCTGGTGGCTCTGGCACGCAGCCAGCCCGACAAGCTCAGCTATTCCTCCTCGGGCGCAGGCGTGATCACGCACCTGGCCACGCTGTCGTTCGCGGGCGCCAGCGGCGGCCTGCGCATGCTGCATGTGCCGTTCAAGGGCGGTGCGCCATCGATACAGGCCGTGGCCGCCGGCGATGTGGACCTGACCTTCGGCACACCGCCCTCGGTGCTGCCGCTGGCCCAGGCCGGCAAGCTGCGCATGCTGGCCGTGAGCACGGCCGAGCGCTCGCCGCTGTTCCCCGAGCTGCCGGGCATGAAGGAGTCCGGCGTGCCGGGTTTTGACTACACGTTCTGGTTCGGCCTGTTCGCCCCGGCGGGTCTGCCCGAGGACGTGGCGAAGAAGCTGTTCGATGCCAGCACCAAGGCGCTGGAAGACCCCGATGTGAAGGCCAGGCTGGCCAAGCAGGGCAATCTGGCAGCGCCCTCGGCATCCCTTGAGGAATTCCGTGCCTGGGCCTTGAAGGAAGGGCAGGAGTCCAAGGCCTTGACCCAGCGTTCCGGCGCCGGGCTGCAGTGAGACACCCCCTGAGGCGCCACGCGCCTTCCCCCTCTCGCTTCGCGGGGGGACGACACCCTCGGTGCGGGAGCGGCCCTTCCTCGGTGTCCTGGTCTTGGGCCCCGCCGGTCCCACAGGTTGTGGGTGTCGCATCAAGCAATAGATAACGATATGGAAATCCCTATGAATGAACAAGCCACGGGCCTGCCGCTGGAAGGCCTTACCGTCATCGACCTCACGCGCGTGCTGGCCGGCCCCATGTGCACGCAGATGCTGGCCGACCTGGGCGCGCGCGTGATCAAGGTGGAGCAGCCCGGCACGGGCGACGATGCGCGCGGCATCGGGCCGTTTGTGGACGGGGGCTCGGCCTATTTCCTGTCGGTGAACCGCAACAAGGAATCCATTGCGCTGGACCTCAAGCAGCCGCAGGACCGCGAGGTCTTCGAGCGCCTGCTGCAAGGCGCCGATGTGCTGGTCGAGAACTTCCGCCCCGGCACCATGGACAAGCTCGGCTATGGCTGGGAGACCCTGCATGCGCGCCATCCCCGGCTGGTGATGACGTCGGTCTCTGGCTTCGGCCAGACGGGTCCCTACAGCGGCTTTCCTGCCTACGACATGGTGGTGCAGGCCATGAGCGGAATGATGAGCGTGACCGGCCACCCGGGCGCCGGGCCCTGCCGCGTGGGCGTGTCCATCGGCGACCTGGGCGCAGGGCTGTATGCCGTCATCGGCACGCAGGCCGCGCTCATGCGCCGCGCCCGCACGGGGCAGGGCGAACGTGTCGATGTCTCCATGCTCGACTGCCAAGTGGCCCTGCTGGAGAACCCCGTGGCGCGGCTCGGGGCGCTGGGCAGCGTGCCGGGGCCCATGGGTACGCGGCATCCGTCCATGGCACCCTTCGATGTGTTCGCCGCGCAGGACGGCTGGTTCGTCATCGCCGTGGGCAGCGATGCGCTGTTCCGCAAGCTGTGCAGCCTGCTGCAATTGCCCGAACTGGCCGAGGACGCGCGCTTTGCCGGCAATGCCCTGCGCTGCGAGCACCAGGCCGAACTCAAGGCCGCGCTGGAGGCGCGCCTGCGGGACAGTCCCAGGGCGCATTGGCTGCGCCTGCTCACTGATAATGGCATCCCGGCGGGGGAGTACAACAGCGTGGCCGATGTCGTCGAGCACCCCCAGGTGCGCGAGCGCGGCATGCTGGCCCAGGTGCAGGCCCCCGGTGGCCAGACGCTGCGTGTGGCGGGCAACCCCTTGCTGGCCGCGTGCGATCAGCCCCTGGTGCGCAGGCAGCCGCCCGCGCTGGACGCGGACCGCGAGCGCATCCTGCGCGAGCTGTCCGTGGCGCAGCCTTCGCCCAACCATGAACGTGCCTGAGATTTCCCTGCTTCCCGCGGACTCTTCCTTCTTCTTCACAGCCATGACCAACCGCAATCTGTTCGCTGCCTTGCGCGCCGCCTTTCCCCAGGATCTGCAGAAGTGGGCCGTAGAGGCCATAGGCGCGGACGGCGCCAGCCTGTTCTACAGCTGGGCCGACCTGGACCGTGGCAGCGCGCGCATGGCCAACCTGCTGCAGTCGCTGCAACTGCCGCCCGCCAGCCGCATCGCCGTGCAGGTGGAAAAGTCGGTCGAGGCGCTGATGCTCTATCTGGCCACGCTGCGCAGCGGCCATGTCTTCCTGCCGCTGAACACGGCCTACCAGAGCGCCGAGATCGAATACTTCGTGGGCAATGCCGAGCCCGCCGTCGTGGTCTGCGCGCCGGGCAATTTCGGCTGGGTCTCCAAGATCGCCTTCACCTCGGGCGTGGCCCATGTCTACACCCTGGGCGACGACCGCAGCGGCACGCTGCTGGAACGCGCGGCCCACCATGGCGACGAGCATGAGGTGGTGAAGCGCGGCGAGGACGACCTGGCCGCCATCCTCTACACCAGCGGCACCACGGGCCGCAGCAAGGGGGCGATGCTCACGCACGGCAACATGCTGTCCAACGCCGAGACGCTCAAGGACTACTGGGGCTGGCAGGAGGGGGATGTGCTCATTCACGCGCTGCCGATCTTCCATGTGCACGGCCTGTTCGTGGCCATCCACGGCGCGCTGATCAATGGCAGCCCCATGATCTGGCTGTCCAAGTTCGAGCCCGGCACGGTGATCTCGCGCATGCGCGACGCCACCGTCTTCATGGGCGTGCCCACGCTCTACGTGCGCATGCTGGCGGACGCGCGGCTCACGCGCGAGGCGGCGGCCCACATGCGGCTGTTCATCTCGGGCTCGGCACCCATGCTGGTGGAGACGCACCGCGACTGGCAGGAGCGCACCGGCCACGTCATCCTGGAGCGCTACGGCATGAGCGAGACCATCATGCTGACCTCCAATCCCTACCGCGCCGACGCGCACAACGGCGGCCAGTCCGAGCGCCGCGCCGGCACCGTGGGCTTTGCGCTGCCCGGCGTGGGCGTGCGCATCGTGGACGACGCAGGCCAGCAGGTGCCCGTGGGCGAGATCGGCAACATCCAGGTGCGTGGCCCCAATGTGTTCAAGGGCTACTGGCGCATGCCCGAGAAGACGGCCGAGGAGTTCACGGCCGATGGCTGGTTCCGCACGGGCGACGTGGGCAAGCTCGACGAGCGGGGCTATGTGAGCATCGTGGGCCGCAGCAAGGACCTGATCATCTCGGGCGGCTACAACGTCTATCCGGCCGAGATCGAAGGCTTCATCAACGAGCTGCCCGGCGTGGCCGAAAGCGCCCTGGTCGGCGTGCCGCACCCGGACTTCGGCGAAGTGGGCGTGGCCGTGGTCGTGCCGCGCCCCGGTGCCGCCCTGGAGCCCCAGGCGGTGGTCGATGCGCTCAAGGGCCAGCTGGCCAATTTCAAGATTCCCAAGCGCTGCTTCGTAGTGCAGGAGCTGCCGCGCAACACCATGGGCAAGGTGCAGAAGAACCTGCTGCGCGACGAGCACAAGCAGCTGTTCGCCTGAGTTGGCGCCAGGGTGCGGATTGCGCCCTGGCCTGATTGAAAAAGCAAAAGGCATCGGCGCCGCCGATGCCTTTTTTTGTGTGGCGGCCGCCGAGGCTGCCGCTACCCTTCAACGCAGGACGAGCACGGGGATATGGGTGTGCGTGAGCACATGCTGCGTCTCGCTGCCCAGCAGCAGGCGCTGCAGGCCCTTGCGGCCGTGCGAGGCCATGACGATGAGATCGCAGTCGCGGCGCTTGGCCACGTCGATCACGCTTTCGGCGACCAGGTCGGACTTGACGATCTCGGTGGTCACGTTGACCTTCAGAGCCTGTCCCTTGGCATGGATGGCATCCAGCACGGTCTGCGCGTTGGAAGTCCACTGGCCTTCGATGCGCTCGATCTGCTTGAGGTCCACGGTCTCGCCGCCCTCGAAGTAGCTGCGCGGATAGTGTTGCACCACCTGGACGACGACGACGCTGGCGCCGCACAGCGCGGCAAGGCCCAGCCCGCTGTCCACGGCCTTGTCGGAAAGCTCGGAACCGTCGGTGGCGATCAGGATGCGGTTGTACATGCGTGCTCCTTTCGTGTGTGCTGATGGATGGGATGAAGTCAGCATAGACCCAACCATGAGTTAACGGTTGATTAATGTCAATACGCTTATCATGCGGCCCGATTACGCTAAGAACCATGCCCCACACCACGATAGCCCCATCCAGCGAGGCGGCAGTGGCGGCGCTTGATTCAGGCCCCTCGCCCTCGCAGCAGGCCACCGCCCGGCTGCTGGATGACCCGCAGGAGTGGAGTTCGTTCGGACGGCCCGCAGGCCCCCCAACTCCCGCCGACCCTTCCAAGGAACCTACCGACTTTCCCGCCTGGGATTCGCACGTCGTTCTGGAAGGCATGCACTGTGCCGCATGCGCCCTGACCATCGAGGATGCGCTGCGTGCCGTGCCCGGAGTGGAGAAGGCCGAAGTCAGTGCTGCCACGCGCCGCGCCCGTGTCACCTGGCGCCATGCGCAGGTGCTTCCCTCCGAGTGGATGGAGGCCGTGCGGCGCGCCGGCTACCAGGCGCTTCCCGCACGCGATGCCTTTGCGCGCGAGCGCCGCCAGGCTGAGAGCCGCCGGGCGCTGTGGCGCTGGCTGGTGGCCGGCTTTTGCATGATGCAGGTGATGATGTATGCGTGGCCCGCCTACGTGGCCCGCCCCGGCGACCTGTCGCAGGAGATGGAGACGCTGCTGCGCTGGGCCTCCTGGGTCATCTCGCTGCCCGTGGTGCTGTTTTGCTGCGGCCCCTTCTTCTCCAGCGCGCTGCGCGACATACGCCAGCGCCGCGTGAGCATGGAACTGCCCGTGGCCCTGGGCATGCTGATCACCTTCGTGATCAGTTCGCTGGGCACCTTCGATCCTTCGGGCCCCTTCGGCGAGGAAGTCTTCTACGACTCGCTGACCATGTTCGTCTTCTTCCTGCTGTCCGGCCGCTGGCTGGAGCTGCGCCTGCGCGACCGCACGGCCGGCGCGCTGGAAGCGGTGATGAACCGCCTGCCCGATGCCGTGCTGCGCGAGAACGCAGCCGGCCATTTCGAGCGCGTGGCCACGCGCCGGCTGCGCGCGGGCGACCGGGTGCGCGTGCTCAGTGGCGAGGCCTTCCCGGCCGACGGCACCATCGTGCGCGGCCGCACCCATGCCGACGAGGCCCTGCTCACCGGCGAGTCCACGCCCGTGCTGCGTGCCGAGGGCGATACCGTCACGGCCGGCAGCTACAACCTGGATGCCGTGGTCGATGTGCGTGTGGATGGCGTGGGCGCCGATACGCGCTTCGCCCAGATCGTGGGCCTGATGGAAAGCGCCTCGCTGCAAAAGCCGCGGCTGGCCCAGCTGGCCGACAAGGTGGCGCGGCCCTTTCTCGTCGTGGTGCTGCTGGCTGCGCTGGGCGCCGCCATCTGGTGGTGGCCCACCGATCCCGGCAAGGCCATGATGGTGGCGGTGGCCGTGCTCATCGTCACCTGCCCCTGCGCGCTGTCGCTGGCCACGCCCGTGGCCATGCTCACTGCCGCCGGCACGCTGGCGCGCAGCGGCGTGCTGGTGCGCAACCTGCAGGGCCTGGAGGCGCTGGCCGCCGTGGACACCCTGGTGTTCGACAAGACCGGCACGCTCACGCGCGATGGCCTGGCCCTGTCGTCCTTCGAGCCTGCTGCGGGCGAAGACGCCGACGAAGTGCTGGCACTGGCGGCGCTGCTGGCACGCCAGTCCATCCACCCGGCCTCGCGCGCCATTGCGCAGGCCGGCGCCGATGCCGCCACCGACTGGAAGCTGGACACCATGCAGGAAATGGCCGGCCTGGGCCTGGACGCCTGGGTGCAGCGCGCCGGCGCGCGCCGCCATCTGCGGCTGGGCTCGGCCCTGCACGCAGGCCTGGCCGGGGAGCAGCCCGTGCAGGGTGTGCTGCTGGCCGAGGAGACATCGCAGGGCTGGCACACGCTGGCCCGCTTCGTCCTCAGCGAGGACGTGCGGCCCGAGGCCGCCGCCGTGGTGCAGGCGCTGCACCGGCATGGCGTGCAGGTGATGCTGCTGTCCGGCGACCGCGAGGACGCGGCCCGCGCCATGGCGGCGCGCGTGGGCATCACCCAGGCCGAAGGCGGCTGCAGCCCGCAGGACAAGCTGGAGCGCCTGCAGCAGGCGCAGGCTGCCGGCCACCACGTGGCCATGGTGGGCGACGGCCTCAACGACGGCCCAGTTTTAGCTGGAGCGCATGTCTCTTTTGCGTTTGGTAGAGCAGTGCCCCTGGCACAATCGCGCGCAGATTTCGTTGTTCTGGGTGACAGCCTGGAACTGGTACTCCAGGCATGCCTGTTGTCGCGCCGCACGCTGCAGGTGGTGCGCCAGAACATGGCCTGGGCAGCCGCTTACAACGCGGTGTCGATTCCGCTGGCCCTGGCGGGCTTCATGCCTGCCTGGGTGGCCGGCCTGGGAATGGCACTGAGTTCGCTGCTGGTGGTGATGAATGCCGCGCGCCTTGCGCGCAGCCTGCCACTGGCTGCAACGAATCACACGGGCACGCCTGCTGCGCCCGCAGCGTCCGTCGCGATGAAGACGGGCTCCACCGCAACGGTGGGGAGGTTCTGATGGAAATACACCCCCTGAGCGGCTGCGCCGCTTCCCCCTCTCTCGCTTCGCGGGAGGGGAACGACACCTTCGCCGCGAGGCGGCTCTTGCTCGGTGTCACTGAGCTGGATCGCGCCCGTTCTGGGGGCAAGGCGTGGCGCGTCAGCGCCACGGGGAACTGACCATGGATATTTTGTATTTGCTGATCCCGCTGTCGGTGGTGCTGGTGCTGGCCATCCTTGCGGCCCTGTGGTGGGCCGTATATCGCGGGCAGTTCGAGAGTGTGGAGCAAGAGGGTGAGCGCATTCTTCGGGACGATTGACGTGGGTCAATACGCCCGGGAGCGAAGAACGTAACACTTTGATAGCAATCTAAGGGGTGCACGATGGATAGTTCAAATAAAAACGCTGTCTATTACGACGATTCCGTCGTAAGGCAGTTCTCTATCATGGCCGTCGTCTGGGGGGTGGTAGGCATGGCTGTCGGGGTGTTGATCGCCTCGCAGCTGGCCTGGCCGGAACTCAACTTCGGCATTCCATGGCTGAGCTACGGGCGCCTGCGTCCGCTGCACACGAACGCCGTGATCTTTGCCTTTGGCGGATCGGCGCTGTTCGCAACCAGCTACTACGTGGTGCAGCGCACCTGCCAGACGCGGCTGTTCATGCCCAAGCTGGCCAGCCTGACGTTCTGGGGCTGGCAGATCGTCATTCTCGCCGCCGCCATCAGCCTGCCGCTGGGCTACACCCAGGGCAAGGAGTACGCCGAGCTGGAGTGGCCGATCGACCTGCTGATCGCCGTGACCTGGGTTTCGTATGCCATCGTGTTCTTCGGAACCATCGGCATCCGCAAGGTCCGTCACATCTACGTGGCCAACTGGTTCTTCGGCGCCTTCATCATCGCCGTGGCACTGCTGCACATCGTCAACAGCGCAGCCATTCCGGCCGGCTGGATGAAGAGCTACTCGGCCTACGCCGGCGTGCAGGACGCGATGGTGCAGTGGTGGTACGGCCATAACGCCGTGGGCTTCTTCCTGACCGCAGGCTTCCTGGGCATGATGTATTACTTCATCCCCAAGCAGGCTGGCCGTCCGGTCTACAGCTACCGCCTGTCCATCGTCCACTTCTGGGCGCTGATCTTCACCTACATGTGGGCGGGTCCCCACCACCTGCACTACACCGCGCTGCCCGACTGGACGCAGTCCGTGGGCATGGTGTTCTCGCTGATCCTGCTGGCTCCCAGCTGGGGCGGCATGATCAACGGCGTGATGACGCTGTCGGGCGCATGGCACAAGCTGCGCGACGACCCCATCCTGCGCTTCCTGATCGTGTCGCTGTCGTTCTACGGCATGTCCACGTTCGAAGGTCCGATGATGTCCATCAAGACCGTCAACGCGCTGTCGCACTACACGGACTGGACCGTGGGCCACGTTCACTCGGGTGCCCTGGGCTGGGTGGGCCTGATCACCATGGGCTCGCTGTACTACCTGATCCCGCGCCTGTTCGGCAAGACCAAGATGCACTCGGTGGGCGCCATCGAGCTGCACTTCTGGATGGCCACCATCGGCATCGTGCTGTACATCGCCGCGATGTGGATCGCCGGTGTGATGCAGGGCCTGATGTGGCGCGCCGTCAATCCCGATGGCACGCTGACCTACACCTTCGTCGAAAGCGTCAAGGCCAGCTATCCGTTCTACGTGATCCGCGTGGCCGGTGGCCTGCTGTACCTGGGCGGCATGCTGGTCATGCTGTGGAACACCTGGAAGACCGCGATCTCGGGCCGTTCGGTGAAGGTGGCCGTGCCTGCCGTCGTGGCCCACGCCTGAGCGTCTAGGAGCATTACTCATGTCCGATCACAACAATAGCGCTCCCAAGAGCTTTTCCCACGAGAAGGTGGAAACCAACAATTTCCTGCTGATCGTGCTGACCCTGCTGGTGGTCGCCGTCGGCGGCATGGTGGAAATCGTTCCGCTGTTCTTCCAGAAGTCGACCACGGAAGCGGTGGCGGGCCTCAAGCCCTACACGCCGCTGCAGCTGATGGGCCGCGACGTCTATCTGCGCGAGGGCTGCTACAACTGCCACTCGCAGATGATCCGCCCCTTCCGCGCCGAGACCATGCGCTACGGCCACTACTCGGTGGCTGGCGAGTTCGTCTATGACCACCCCTTCCAGTGGGGTTCCAAGCGCACGGGTCCCGACCTGCACCGCGTGGGCGGCAAGTACAGCGACGAATGGCATCGCATCCACCTGAACAACCCGCGCGACGTGGTGCCCGAGTCCAACATGCCTGCCTACACCTGGCTGGAAAAGAACAAGGTGGATGACACCGTGGTCGCCCAGCACATGAGCGCGCTGCGCAAGGTGGGCGTGCCCTACAGCGACGAGGAAATCAGCGGCGCTGCCGAGCAGGTCAAGGGCAAGACGGAAATGGACGCCGTCATCGCCTACCTGCAGATCCTGGGCCGTTCGGTCAAGTAAAGGAGAGCGACATGGACATCACCACCATGCGCATCGTGGCCACGCTGGCCTCGCTGGCCTGCTTCATCGGCATCTGGTGGTGGGCGTTCGCCCGCCGCAACCAGGCCCGTTTCGACGAGGCCGCCCAGCTGCCGTTCGAGCAAGACTGAGTCCCTCCACCAGAACGAGAACTTCCCATGAGCGATTTCGTAAACATCTTCTGGTCGATCTATGTCACGGCGATCACGCTGGGCGGCATCATCGGCTGCCTGCTGCTGCTGTATCTCACCGCACGCAAGAAGGTGGTCCCCTCGGCCGACAACACCACGGGCCACGTCTGGGACGAGGACCTGCGCGAGCTGAACAACCCCATGCCCAAGTGGTGGATGTGGCTGTTCATCATCACCTCGGTGTTCGGCTTCGCCTACCTGGCGGCCTATCCGGGCCTGGGCTCGTTCGCGGGCAAGCTGGGCTGGACGCAGCTGGGCGCCTATGAAAACGAGATGGCCAAGGCCCGCGCGGACCTGGAGCCGCTGTACGCCAAGTTCACGAGCATGAGCACCGAAGACATGGCCAAGGACCCCCAGGCCATGGCCATCGGCGAGCGCCTGTTCATGAACAACTGCGCACAGTGCCACGGCTCGGACGCACGCGGCGGCAAGAGCTTCCCCAACCTGACCGATGGCGACTGGCTGCATGGCGGCACGCCCGAGAAGATCAGGGAAACCATCACGGGTGGCCGCATCGGCATCATGCCGCCCATGGCCGCTGCCGTCGGCACGCCCGACGATGTGCGCAACCTCTCGCACTATGTGCTGAGCCTGTCGGGCAGCCCGCACGACTCGCTCAAGGCCTCGCTGGGCAAGTCCAAGTTCACGGCCTGCGCTGCCTGCCACGGCATGGACGGCAAGGGCAACCAGGCCCTGGGCGCGCCCAACCTGACCGATGACATCTGGCTGCACGGCTGGGGCGAGGCCGCCATCACGGCCATGATCAACAACGGCAAGCACAACGAGATGCCTGCCCAGAAGGACAAGCTGACCGAGGCGCAGATCGCGGTGCTTGCTTCCTATGTCTGGGGCATGTCGCACAAAGACGGCGCAGTCCGTCAGTAAGCACAGGGGCGGCGCTGCGGCGCCGCCTTTTTGCGTTTTGAGTTTTCAGATATTTCAAAAAAACAAAGGAACCCACCATGAAGCCCGAGAGCGGGGATGACACCGGGAAGCCTCCCCGCAAAGTCATTCCGATCACGCCGGCCACGCCTGATCCGGGCGAGCTGGTGTCGATGTTCGAGTCGGAAAAGAAGGTCTACCCGCGCTCCATCAGCGGTGTCTTCGCTCGCTGGCGATGGGCCCTGGTGTTTCTCACCCAACTGGTTTTCTACGGCCTGCCCTGGCTGGAGTGGGGCCAGCGCCAGATGGTGCTGTTCGACCTCGGAACGCGGCGCTTCTATCTCTTCGGGCTGGTGCTGTACCCGCAGGACTTCATCTACCTGGCGGGCCTGCTGATCATCTCGGCGCTGGCATTGTTCCTGTTCACGGCCGTGGCCGGGCGCCTGTGGTGCGGCTTCTCGTGCCCGCAGACGGTCTATACCGAGATCTTCATGTGGGTGGAGCGCAAGGTCGAAGGCGACCGCAGCGCGCGCATGCGGCTGGACAAGAACGGCTGGACCTTCGAGAAGGCCTGGAAGAAGTCGCTCAAGCAGTTGCTGTGGATCGCCATTGCGCTGTGGACCGGCTTCACCTTCGTGGGCTACTTCGTGCCCATCCGCGAGCTGGGCGGCGAACTGCTGGCGCTGCAGGGCAGCTGGCAGATGTTCTGGGTGCTGTTCTACGGCTTTGCCACCTATGGCAACGCGGGCTACATGCGCGAGCAGGTCTGCAAGTACATGTGCCCCTATGCGCGCTTTCAGAGCGCCATGTTCGACCGGGACACCATGATCGTCAGCTACGACACGGGCCGGGGCGAGCCGCGTGCGCCGCGCACCAAGAAGGTGGACTACAAGGCCCAGGGCCTGGGCGACTGCATCGACTGCAAGATGTGCGTGCAGGTCTGCCCGGTGGGCATCGACATCCGCAACGGTCTGCAATACGAATGCATTGGCTGCGGCCTGTGCATAGACGCCTGCAATTCCATCATGGACAAGATGGAGTACCCGCGCGGCCTGATCCGCCTGACCACGCAGAACGCCATGGCCGGCCTGTGGCGGCGTGCCCAGGTGCTGCGCCGCATCTTCCGTCCGCGCGTGCTGATCTACTCGGCCGTGCTGATCGGCTTGAGCGTGGCCATGATCGTGAGCCTGGCGCTGCGCCAGTCGGTCAAGGTGGACGTGATCCGCGACCGCGCCTCGCTGTCGCGCATCGTGGCGGGCGGCAAGCTGGAGAATGTCTACCGCCTGCAGATCATGAATGCCACCGAGCAGGCCCAGCGCTATCGCATCAGCGCCCATGGCCTCGATGGGCTGGAGCTGGCGTCCGAGCAGGAAGTCGAGGTCGGCCCGGCCGAGACGCGCGGCATTGCGGCGCGACTGCAGATTCCCTACGGTTCGGCCGAGCCGGGCTCGCACACCGTATTCTTCGATATCGATGCCGTGCATTCAGGCGCGGGACGCGCGTCCGAAAAGGCCGTCTTCCTGGTGCCCCGGTGATGTTCCTGGCAGGCGCGGCACGGTCCGCGCCTGCCGCCTGAAAGAAAGAGGTTTCCCATGTCTTCCAGTCCCGCAGTTTCCGCGCCCGCGCAGGCTCCCTCGCACCCCGACGCCGGCAAGCCCTGGTGGAGGTTCGGCCATGTCTGGCTGGTGGTGGCCGGCCCGGCGGCCGTGGTGGTCGCTGCCGTGATCACGGCCATCATCGCCATCAATGGCGCCGATCCCGTGATCGACCCCGACTACTACCGCAACGGCATCACGATCAACGAGCGTGCCGATGGCGTGCGCGAAGTGCCCAAGAGCATGGCGCCCGCCGTCACCGGCCGCAACCATGCGGCTACGCCCGCGCACGATCACCCCACGGACCGCTGATCGCCGTGCACCCCTGCAAGAGGCCGCAGTCGCGGCCTTTTTGCATGGCGGATCGCATCTCCGGCATGCGCGACGGGTGAGGGTTTCCTACAGGCGTGCAGGGCGCTGCGGGGCTTGGCGCCATGCGTTGGCGCGGCGCACAATGAAGGCGACCCCTCGACAGCACAAGGAGATCGCTGATGTTGGCCCAACGCTGGATGTGGATTGCCTGGCCTGCCTTTCTGGCAGCCGCCGTGATGGAGATGCTGGTTTTTGCCTTTGTGGACCCGCTGGAGCTGCATTGGCTCGGCGACCTGGGCTGGTCGCGCCAGGGCATCTACACGCTGGCCTTCTTCGCCTTCTGGGGCGTGACCATGCTCTCCAGCCTGATGACCACCATGCTGGGCCGCTCGGCCCGCGATCTCAATGACGGCGTGGTCTCCGAGCCCGACCCGGACCTGGCCATGCAGGGGCTGGGGCGGGACTGAGCGAGAGCCCGCCGCAATGAACAAGGCCCGCTGTCGCGGGCCTTGTTCATTGGCGGATGAATGCTTGCCGCCCTTGCAGCCTCACTGGCACTGCTGGCTGTTGACGATGCGCTTGAGCGCCTCCGTGTCCAGGATGCGCAGATGGCGCTGGCGCACCTCAATGATGTTGTCGTCCGCGAACTTGGAGAAGGTGCGGCTCACCGTCTCCAGCTTCAGGCCCAGGTAGCTGCCGATTTCCTCGCGCGTCATGCGCAGCACCAGTTCGGACTTGGAAAAGCCCCGCGCATGCAGGCGCTGCACCAGGTTGAGCACGAAGGCGGCCAGGCGCTCTTCTGCGCGCATGCTGCCCAGCAGCAGCATCACGCCGTGCTCGCGCACGATCTCGCGGCTCATGACCTTGTGCACATGGTTTTGCAGGGCCGTGACCTCGCGCGACAGGTCTTCCAGCTTGTCGAAGGGCATGACGCAGACTTCGGCGTCTTCCAGCGCGACGGCATCGCAGGTGTGGTGGTCGTTGACGATGCCGTCCAGGCCGATGATCTCGCCGGCCATCTGAAAGCCTGTGACCTGGTCGCGTCCGTCCTCGGTGGCCACGCAGGTCTTGAAGAAGCCGGTGCGGATGGCGTACAGCGAGGTGAATGTCTCGCCGTTGCGAAACAGCAGGCCTCCGCGCTTGACCTTGCGGCGCGTGGCCACGATGTCGTCGATGCGCTGCATCTGCTCGGCATCCAGGCCCATGGGCATGCACAGTTCGCGCAGGTTGCAGTTGGAGCAGGAGGCTTTGATGGTCTGAAGGTTCATGGAGTGATAAACATCAGCGGCACACAGCGTGCCGGCGGTGACCTCGTGGATTGCGATGAGTTGGATCAAATTGTCGCAGCAGTCCCTCAAACAACTCTTGATATGAGTCAAGGACATGACCGATGTGCTGCGGCACAGTCGAGGTATTAGAGGAAAAAACCCATGACCGCTGTCACCCCAGAGCTGCTGCGTCGCTTTGACGTACCGGGGCCCCGATACACCTCGTTCCCTACCGCCGACCGCTTTGTCGAGGCCTTTGGTGCAGAGGACTATATCCTGGCGCTGCAACAACGCAAATCGAGTACCGCAGCGCGTGCCATGCCTTTGTCGCTGTATGTGCACGTGCCCTTTTGCGAGTCGCTTTGCTACTACTGCGCCTGCAACAAGATCGTGACGCGTCACCATGATCGCGCTGCCGTCTACCTGGACTACCTGGCGCGCGAGATGGCCTTGCACACGGCCCATTGCGGCAAGGGCCAGGCCGTCAGCCAGCTGCACCTGGGCGGCGGCACGCCCACCTTCTTCTCCGACGACGAGCTGCGCACGCTGATGGGCCTGTTGCGCGAGCATTTCAAGCTGGAGCCGGGTGGCGAGTACTCCATCGAGGTCGATCCGCGCACCGTCAGCGTCGAGCGCCTGGCCGTGCTCAAGGAGCTGGGCTTCAACCGCCTGAGCTTCGGCGTGCAGGACTTCGACGAGCAGGTGCAGATCGCGGTGCACCGCGTGCAGCCGGCCGAGCAGGTGTTCGAGCTGGTGGCGGCCGCGCGGCAGCTGGGCTTTGCCTCCATCAACGTGGACCTGATCTACGGCCTGCCCAAGCAGACGCCCGAATCCTTCGAGCGCACGCTGGCCCAGGTCAACGCGCTGCGGCCCGACCGCATCGCGCTCTATGCCTATGCCCACCTGCCCGAGCGCTTCAAGCCGCAGCGGCGCATTGCGGCCGAGGATCTGCCCCAGGGGGCCGACAAGCTGGCCATGCTGTCGCGTTCCATCGCCGCGTTCATGGACGGTGGCTATGTCTATGTGGGCATGGACCACTTCGCCCTGCCCGAGGACTCGCTGGCCGTGGCCAAGCGCCAGGGCCGGCTGCACCGCAACTTCCAGGGCTACAGCACCCAGCCCGACTGCGACCTGATTGCGCTGGGCGTGTCGGCCATCGGCAAGGTGGGTGCCAGCTACAGCCAGAACGCCAAGACGCTGGAGGAGTACTACGACGCCATCGACGCCAGCCACCTGCCCGTGGTGCGGGGCCTGGCGCTGTCGCGCGACGACCTGGTGCGCCGCGCCGTCATCATGGCCATCATGTGCCAGGGCGCCGTGCTGTTCGAGCCCATGGAGCAGGCATGGCTGCTGGGCTTTCGCGAGTACTTCGCGCCCGAGATGGCGGCCCTGGAGGACCTGCAGGCCAAGGGCCTGGTGCAGATCAGCGACGAGGGCTTCCAGGTCACGCCCATGGGCTGGTACTTCGTGCGCGGCGTGGCCATGCTGTTTGACCGATATCTGCAGGCGGACAAGAACCGGGCGCGGTTTTCGAGGATCATCTAGGCCCCATGCTGTTGTCGCTCCTCTGGACCGCTTTGATCATGGGGCTCGTCGGCGGGCCCCATTGCCTTGCCATGTGCGCTGCGCCCTGCGGCGTGGTCACGGGCGGGGCGGGGCAGGGCGGCGGCTCGCAGGTGGTGGCCGTGCATGGATTGCAAAGCCGGCTGTGGCTGCGCACGGCGCTGTTCCACGGCGGCCGTCTGGCCGGCTATGCCAGCCTGGGCGCTGCCTCGGCCCTGGCCATGGAAAGCCTGTCCTGGCTCACCAGCCAGACCACGGCGCTGCAGCCGTTCTGGACGCTGACCCATGTCGCCGTGATGGCCTGGGGCCTGGCCATGATGGTGCAGGCCCGCCAGCCCGCCTGGCTGGAGTCAGCCGGCCGCGCTGCCTGGCGGCGCGTGCAGCCCTGGGTGTCGGCGCCGGGCGGCACGCTGGCGGCAGGCTATGCCTGGGCGCTCATGCCTTGCGGACTGCTGTATTCGGCCGTGCTGGTCGCCGCGCTCAGCGGCGGCCCGTTGCAGGGCGCGCTGGCCATGGCGGCCTTTGGCGTGGGCAGCGGCCTGTGGCTGGTGGCCGGCCCCTGGCTGTGGCGGCTGGGCCGGCAGCGCCTGAACGGCCTGCGCGCCGAATGGGGCACGCGCCTGGCCGGCCTGATGCTGGTGGGCGTGGCCGTCTGGGCGCTGTGGATGGACCTGATCTACAAGCCCAACCTCTGGTGCCGTTGAGCAACAGCTGAGGCCAGACTTGGCACCTGGGGTCGCGGATTGGCTGCGAGGCCCTCAGAACTGGAGATAATGCCCGAATCATCGGCTTACATATTGCCGATTCCTTCAGCCTCGGGGCCGTTGCCGCGCGTGAACCATTCCGTCCTCATCGATATCCGAGACCTCCGTCCGGGCATGTTTGTCCAGCTCGATGTTGGGTGGCTGAACCATCCCTTTCCGGTCAGCAGCTTCAAGATCACCTCCAGCGCACAGATCCAGACCCTGAAATCCCTGGGCCTGGAGGTGGTGCGCTGTGTCCCGCACAAAAGCGACACCTGGCCCGCCGAGGTGCGCACCCCGCCGCCGCAGGAGCTGCCGCCCGTCGTGGTGGCCCCCGAGCCTGCACCCACCGAACCTGCGCCAGCACCGCTGCTGCTGTCCGTGCCCGACTGGCGCGGCCGGCTGGAGGACTGCAATGCGCGCTTTCAGAAGGTGGAGCGCGGCTATGTGGCCATAGAGACCACCATCGCCAGCGCGCCCGAGCAGGCGCGCATGCCCACCGAGGCCCTGGTCGATGGCTGCCTGGCCGAACTGGCGGGCCCGCAGGACGTGGCCATTCACCTGCTGTCCGATGGCGTGGGCAGCAGCCAGAGCGTGCATGCCGTCAACGTGACCGTGCTCAGCCTGCTTCTGGGCCGGGCCCTGGGCCTGCAGGAATCGCTGCTGCGCGACCTGGGCCTGGCGGCGCTGCTGCATGACGCGGGCAAGCCCGTGGCCGGTGTCGAAGGCATGCACGGTCTGGCCCTGGAGCCTTCCGTGCCCGACGCCCTGCGCGAGCGCTACGAGCGCCATGTGGGCGAATCCGTGGCCATTGCCATGCGCATGGGCCTGTCGGCCCAGGTCACAACGGCCATCGCCCAGCACCATGAATGGGCCGACGGCACGGGGTTCCCGCTGAGCCTGGTGGCCGAAGACATGGAACTCACGGGCCAGATCCTGGCCCTGGTCAACAGCTACGACCGCCTGTGCAATCCCGGCGATGCACAGACGCCGCATACGCCGCACGAGGCCCTGTCCATGCTGTTCAGCCGGCTGCGCGACAAGTTCGCCGCGCCCGTGCTCAATGGCTTCATCCGCATGATGGGTGTGTTCCCCCCGGGCTCGGTGGTGGAGCTGACCGACGGGCGCCATGCCATGGTCATGTCCGTGAATGCATCACGCCCGCTCAAGCCCTCGGTGATGGTGCACGATGCCGGCGTGCCGGCCGCGCAGGCGCCCGTGCTGGCGCTGGAGCTGTTTCCCGAGCTGGGCATACGCCGGGGAGTGGCGCCCGCGCAACTGCCGCGCGATGCGCTGGACTACCTGTCGCCGCGCCGGCGTGTCTGCTATTACTTTGAACGGGCGGTGGAGTTGGATCCACCGAAGGTGGCGTCTTGAACAAGCAAGCGCTCAACCGCGCCTGGCCCCGCCTGCTGGATGCACTGCAGGAGGCCCTGTGGCTGATCGATGCGCGCACCCTGAAGGTGCTGCGCGCCAACGCCGCCAGCGAATCCGTCACCGGCTATGAGGCCGATGCGGCCCCGGGCCTGCCCGTGCAGGTGCTGGCCGCCACGCCGCAGCAGCAGGCTTTCTGGAGCGATCCCTTCAACTGGCAGGCTGGAGCCCAGTTCATTGCCGAGGTGCGCCGCGCCGATGGTCAGCTGGCGCCCGTGGAGATGCGCGTGCGCGCGCTCGACGGCGAGGTGCTGCTGGTCAGCATGCTGGACCGGCGCGAGCAGGCCTTGCACGAGGCCGAGTTCGAGAGCCTGCTGGGCGAGCTGCGCGCCACGCTGGAGTCCGCGGCCGACGCCATCCTGGTCTGCGATCCCGATGGCCGCATCCGCGCCTTCAACCACCGCTTTGCCACGCTCTGGGGCATTCCCGAGGCGCTGCTGGTGCGCCGCAACGACGTGGCCATCCTCGACCACCTGGCCAGCCAGGTGCGCGATGCCGAATCCTATGCGCGCCAGTTGAAGCTGCTGTCGGCCCAGCCCCTGATGGAGGCGGCCGACGTGCTGGACCTGCGCGACGGGCGCATCCTGGAGCGCCGCGCCGTGCCCCAGCTGCGCCGGGGCCTGCCCATGGGGCGGATCTTTTCCTTTCGCGACATCACGGCCGAGGCCCAGACCCAGGCGGGCCTGGAGCTGGCCGCGCGCGTCTTCGAATCCAGCCTGGACGGCATCTTCATCGCCGACGGCTACATGGATGTGGCCCGCACCAACCCGGCCTGCGAACGCCTGCTGGGCGGCATGCCCGTGCAGGGGCGCACGGTGGAGTCGCTGTTCGAGGCCTCCGAAGGCCAGGCCGACACCCTGGGCGACCTGGCCCGCATCCAGTGGCACCAGGGCGGCTTCTGGGAGGGCGACCTGTGGCTGCGCCAGGCTGGCGGCGCGCGCTGCGCCGTGCGCCTGTCCTGGGTGCCGCTGCGCAACGCGCAGGGCGACGTGGTGCAGAGCATCGGCTTCATGCGCGACCTCACGCAGCAGCGCGTGGCCCAGCAGCGCATTGAACAGCTGGCCTACAGCGACGCGCTCACCGGCCTGCCCAACCGCCTGAACCTCACGGAGCGCGTGGATGCAGCCATCGAGGCCGCGCGCGCAGGCGGCACGGTGTTCAGCATCCTGTTCATCGACCTGGACCGCTTCAAGATCATCAACGACTCGCTGGGCCACCAGTTCGGCGACCGCGTGCTCAAGCTGGTCGCGCAGCGCCTGAGCGACTGCATGCGGCCCGTGGACATCCTGTGCCGCCTGGGTGGCGACGAGTTCGTGCTCTATCTGCAGGGCTGCAACGCCGAGCTGGCCGCGTCGGTGGCCAAGCGCATCCTGCAGGAGATGGAGCGCCCCTTCCTGCTCGACGGCCTGGGTTTCTCCGTGCAGTGCAGCATCGGCGTGGCCCAGTACCCGGCCGATGGCCTCACGCTGGATGAACTGATCCGCCAAGCCGACACTGCCATGTACCGCGTCAAGGAGCGGGGCCGGGGCCATTTCAGCTTCTACCAGCCGCAGATGAGCGCCGGCCTGCTGTCGCGCATGAAGCTGGAGCACGCCATGCGCCAGGCGCTGGAGCATGGCCGCATGGCGGTCTACTTCCAGCCGCAGGTGCACATAGACAGCGACCGCATCGTCGCCGCCGAGGCGCTGCTGCGCTGGACCGATCCCGAATTCGGCGTGGTCTCGCCGGGTGTCTTCATCCCGCTGGCCGAGGAGTCGGGCTACATCGTCACGCTGGGCGCCTGGGTCATGGAACAGGCCGTGCAGGAGGCTGCACGCTGGCAGCAGCAGGGCATGCCCATCAAGGTCTCGGTCAACGTGTCGGCGCTGGAGTTCCGCCAGTCAGGTTTTGTCGAGCGGGTGACCGAGCTGCTGCGCAGCTACGGCCTCACACCCCAGCTGCTGGAGCTGGAGCTGACGGAAAGCATCTTGCTGCAGGACGCCCAGGACATGGCGCTGCGCGTATGCCAGATCGCCGATCTGGGCGTGGGCATGGTGATTGACGACTTCGGCACCGGCTACTCCAACCTGGCCTACCTGAAGAAGCTGCCCATCTCCAAGATCAAGATCGACCAGAGCTTCGTGCGCGGCCTGCCCAGCGACGAGGGCGACCAGGCCATCGTCGGCGCCATCATCAGCCTGGGGCTGGCGCTGGGCGTGGAGATCGTGGCCGAGGGCGTGGAAACGCACGAGCAGCTGACGGCCATCCACCGCATGCAGGGCCACTACTTCCAGGGCTTCCTGTGTGCACCGGGCCTGCCGCGCGAGCAGTTCGGCGAATGCCTGCAGGCCCAGCGCGCCGGCATTGGCGCCATCGCCTACCGGCAGAGAATGGCCCAGGCCGCGAGCGCTCAGCTGCCTGCGCTCAAGCCCTTCCAGAGCATGTAGGCCGCCAGGCCGAACAGCAGCGTGGCAAAGATGCGCTTGAGCTGGCCCACGGGCAGCCGGTGCGCGGCCCGTGCCCCCAGCGGTGCCGTCAGCACGCTGCAGCAGGCCAGGGCCAGCAGGGCCGGCAGCCACAGGTAGCCCAGCGAGTATTCGGGGCGCCCCGCGTCGCCCGCGCCGGTGAAGATCAGGCCCGCCGCATTCACCACGGCAATCGGAAACCCCAGTGCCGCGCTGGTGCCCACGGCCATGTGCATGGGCACCGAGCAGCGCATCATGAAGGGCACGCTGATGAAGGCCCCGCCCGCACCCACCAGCCCCGAGATGAAGCCCAGGCCCGTGCCCGCGCCGTACAGCCCCAGCGGGCCGGGCAGGGCGCGCGTGGCCGTGGGCTGGCTGTTGCTGCGCAGCATGCGAAGCGCCATGTAGCCGATGAATACGCCAAAGAACAGTGCCAGGTACTTGCCGCGCAGCAGCGCGAAAACGCCCAGGCTGGCGAGCAGGCCGCCCGTGATGATGCCCGGCGCCAGGCTGCGCACGATGTCCCAGCGCACGGCGCCACGACCGTGGTGGGCGCGCAGGCTGGAGATCGAGGTGAACACGATGGTGGCCATGGCCGTGGCGATCGCCATCTTCACGGACAGATCCGGGCCGACCCCGCGCTTGTCGAGAAAGTAGGTCAGAAACGGCACGAGCACCATGCCGCCGCCCACTCCCAGCAGGCCGGCCAGGAAGCCGGAGCACAGGCCCAGCAGGGCCAGTTCGAGAAACAGCAGGTCAGGCATGCGGCAGAAGGTTGGTAGTGGATGGGCGGGGAGGGGCGGGCAACAAAAAACCCGGCGCACCGTGGAGGTGCGCCGGGTTGGAATCAGGTGTCTGCAAAGACCACCGGGCCGTCATCCTGAACCGGGGTTCAGGGGGGCAAGGGCAGCCAGACGTTGGGTTCATCTAACGCGAGACGATCACGCTCGAATGGCAATGTACCAAGCCCGGGCTCATAGAGCATTGGTCCAAGGAACTATAAAGCCCGGCGGGTTTGCAGACGCCTCCATTCTACGGCGATTGAGCAGGCCCGCAATCAAGTTCTTTGAACGGCATGGGCTTTCCATTGACATGGCCGATGCCATGAAAAACGGCCTCCGAAGAGGCCGTTGGGTAGACGGGGAGTGCAGCGGCTCAGAGCAGCCGTGCATCGCTTTCCAGGGCCTGGTCCAGGCGCAGCACCAGTTGCTCGGCAAGGGCCTGCTGGCGCTGGCGCTCGGCCAGTTCCTCGGGGCTGGGCTCGGGCGGCAGGGACTGGGCGGCATGCTGCGAAGTGACCTCGTCATGCAGGGACTGCATTTCGGCCTGGGCCGTGGCCATGGCGCTTTCCTGCGCTTCGCGGTCCAGCACGTCGAAGGCCATGTTCAGCGCGGACAGCACGGCCACGCGCTCGCGCGAGCGGACCTTGCCGCTGTCGCGGATCCGGGTCATGGCCGTGTCCACACGGCGCACGGCCTCGAGCAGACGCTCTTCCTGGCCATCGGGGCAGGTCAGCACATAGCTTTGCTGCAGGATTTGCACTTCGATCTGCTTCATGGGCGTTCGGGCGTCGGCGGTTGCGAAGGGGGTCAAGCCCCCTGGTTGGAGGGCAGGCGCTCGATCAGGGCATCGACGCGGGCCCGGGCGGCGTTGAGCCGCGAGCGCAGCGAATCACGCTCCTGGGTCAGGGCCGCCACCTGTTCGGCGAGTAGCGCATTCGTGCGTTGCAGTTCCTCGTGGCGAACCAGCAGGCGCTCCACGCGCTCTGCAATGTGGTCGAGGGAAGTCTGGGAGGTCATAGACGCTGAGATTGTAGGACGTGCGAACGAAGTGAGCGCATTCCGTGGAAGTATCCGAGGAAACCTGATAGCAGGGGGGCTTAGAAGGCTTGACGTCAGCGCCGTGCTCAGGTATTCGAGCGCAGGCGGCAGACTGTCTCACAAAATCGTAGCGCCATGTGTAGGACACGTCTGCTTCGGCGGGGTGTAATGCGTAAGCATTGGTTGCGGGCGCGGTGCGGGTAGGGTGCGGATACGGCGGGGGTGCGCACTACAATGCGCCGCGTTGGCGGAGCGGCCGGTTCAAGGCAGCGTCGCACGGAGCAAACAAATACACATGAATATTGACCTTGGCCGGGGCGGGGCACGCTGCCCGGCGCTGCTGATCACTTCCACGGCCTCGGGCCAGGGCAAGACCACGCTGACGGCTGCGCTGGCGCGGCTACATGCGCGCCAGGGGCGCCGCGTGCGCGTGTTCAAGTGCGGCCCTGACTTCCTGGACCCGCACTGGCACGAGCTGGCCAGCGGCGCGCCCGTGCACAGCGTCGATCTGTGGATGACGGGCGAGGCCGACATGCGTGCGCGCCTGCACGCCGCCGCCTGCGAGGCCGACCTCATCCTGGTGGAAGGCGTCATGGGCCTGTTCGACGGCACGCCCTGCGCGGCCGATGTGGCCGAGCGGCTGGGCCTGCCGGTGCTGGCCGTGATCGACGCCTCGGGCATGGCCGGCACCTTTGGCGCACTGGCCCATGGCCTGCAGCACTACCGGCCCGGCCTGCGCTGGGCCGGCCTGCTGGCCAACCGCGTGGGCAGCGCCCACCATGCCGACCTGCTGCGTGCCGGCCTGCGCGAGCCTTCGCTGTGGCTGGGCGCGCTGGCGCGGGTGCAGGGTGCAGGCACCACCTCGCTGCTGCCCGAGCGGCACCTGGGCCTGGTTGCCGCGCATGAGCTGGACGATGCCCTGCAGCGCCTGGACGTGGCCGCCGATGCGCTGCTGGCCACGCCGCTGGGCCAGTTGCCCTGGCAGGCCGAAGCCGGCCAGAGCGCCAGCTGGCAGGACTGGTCCGTGGACTTTGAACCGTGCCCGGAACCTGCCGAAGCCGTGCAGCCCTGGCTGGCGGGCCGCACCGTGGCGGTGGCGCGTGATGCGGCCTTCAGCTTCATCTACCAGGCCAACCTCGACTGCCTGCGTTCCATGGGTGCGCGGATTGCCTTCTTCTCGCCCCTGGCCGCAGAGCGCCTGCCGCAGTGCGATGCGCTGTGGCTGCCCGGCGGCTATCCGGAACTGCACCTGGACGCGCTGGCCGCCCAGGCCGCGCTGCGCGGTGACATTGCCGCCCACGTGGCAGCCGGCCGGCCGGTCTGGGCCGAGTGCGGCGGTATGCTGGCGCTGTGCGAACGACTGACCGACACTGCGGGCCGGACCACGGACCTCTGGGGCCTGTTGCCCGGCCATGCGCGCATGCAGCCGCGCCTGGCCGGCCTGGGCATGCAGCAACTGCCCACGCCCTGGGGCCTGTTGCGCGGCCATACCTTCCACTACAGCCGGCTGGACACGTCCATGGCCGAGGCCGGGCGCAGCAGCCGCCCTGGCCAGGCTCCCCAGCCCGACCGGGGCGAGGCGCTGTACCGCCAGGGCAGCGTGCACGCCAGCTATTTCCATGCCTGGTTTGCCTCGCAGCCGCGCGCCGTGGCGGCGCTGCTGGGCGCTGACATTCCCGCGGGCCAGGCGTCATGACCGACCAGATCTCCACCTATTCGCTTGCGCGCAGCCAACTCATTCTGGGCGGCCAGAAAAGCGGCAAGTCGCGCCGTGCCGAATTGCTGGCCCGCGCCTGGCTCGATGGCGCCCTGGACCGCGAGGCCGCGCTGATCGCCACCGGCCAGCCCTGGGACGACGAAATGCGCGAGCGCATCGCCCGCCACCGGCGCGACCGCGCCGAGCGCGTGCCCGGCATGGCCACGCTTGAGGAGCCGCTGGACCTGGCCGCCATGCTTGCGCGGCACAGCACGCCGCAGCGCCTGCTGGTGGTGGACTGCCTGACGCTGTGGCTGACCAACTGGATGATGCCGGCCCAGCCTTCCGAGGAACTGGCGCGCGGATGGGAGGGCCAATGCACGGCCTTTCTGGCCGCCTTGCAAGCTGCGCCCGGCCCGGTGATCCTGGTCGGCAACGAGATCGGCCTGGGCGTGATCCCGCTGGGATCGCAAGTGAGGGCCTTTGTGGATGCGCTGGGTGTGCTCAACCAGCGTGCGGCGCAAAGCTGTGAAACCGTCACGCTGATGTGCGCCGGCCTGCCGCTGGCGCTCAAGGGCCCGCAGCCGTGAGGCCATGGCGTCTCGCCCTGTGGGGCCTGGCGTTGGCACTGGCGCTGTCTGCGGCGCAGGCTGCCATCCGGGTCACGGACGGGCGGGGCGCTCCGGTGGAGCTGCCACAGCCGCCGCAGCGCATCGTCAGCCTGCTGCCCTCGCTGACCGAGACCGTATGCGAGCTGGGCGGCTGCCAGCGCCTGGTCGGCGTGGACCGCTATTCGAACTGGCCGGCCCATGTGAAGACCCTGCCTGTGGTGGGCGGCGGCATGGACCCCAATATCGAGGCCATTGTCGCGCTCAAGCCCGATCTGGTGCTGGTGTCCATGGCCTCGCGCTCGGTGGCGCGGCTGCAGGCATTGGGCCTCAAGGTGGTGGCGCTGGAGCCGCGCACCCATGCCGATGCGCAGGCCGTGCTGCGCACCGTGGGCCAGTTGCTGGACCTGCCGCCCGCGCAGGGCGCCGACCGTGTCTGGTCCGCCATCGAGGCGCGCATGCAGGAGGTGGAGCGCAGCATGGCCCCCGCGCTGCGCGGGCAGACCGTGTATTTCGAGGTCAACCGCGGCCCCTTTGCCGCAGGCGAGTCTTCGTTCATCGGCGAGACCCTGGCGCGCCTGGGCATGCGCAACATCGTGGGTGCGCAGCTGGGGCCGTTCCCGCGCATCAACCCTGAATTCGTGGTGCGCGCCGACCCGGACTTCATCCTGGGCGGCGACCGCAGCCTGAGCGCATCGGGCGAGCCCTATCCGGGCTGGGGCCGCCTGCGTGCCATGCAGGCCGGGCGCGTCTGTCGCTTTGTGCCAGCCGAGCTGGACGTGCTGGTGCGCGCCGGCCCGCGCATGGCCGAGGGCGCTGCGCTGATGGCGCGCTGCCTGAACGGGGCCGCACGGTGAGGCAGGCCCGCAGGCACGACAGCGGCCTGGCTGCGCCCTGGATGGCACTGGCCCTGCTGGTCGTGAGTGCCCTGCTCATGCTGCTGGGCGCGGGTGTGGGCAGCACGGGCTGGGAGAGCGTGTGGGCGGCGCGCAGCGATCCGCTGTCCTGGCAGATCGTCACCGAGATCCGGCTGCCCCGCACGGCGGGCGCATGGCTGGCGGGCGGCCTGCTGGGGCTGGCCGGGGCCATCGCCCAGGGCGTGTTCCGCAATCCGCTGGCCGATCCCTATCTGCTGGGCAGTGCCTCGGGCGCCTCGCTGGGCGTTGCATTGAGCATGGCGGCGCTGGGCGCCTCGCCCTTCGCACTGGCGGGCCTGGCGCGCCTGGGTGTCACGGGTGCGGCCTTTGCGGGCGCGGCCCTGGCCGTGCTGCTGACCCTGGTGCTGGCCCAGGGCGTGCACAACACCATGCGCCTGCTGCTGGCCGGCGTGGTGGTGGGGGTGGTTCTGGGCGCGGCCGCGTCCCTGGTGCTGCTGATGAACCCGGACATCATGCAGGCCATGCAGGCCTTCATGCTGGGCAGCACCTCCTTCATCGGCTGGGGCGCCTGCGCGCTGATGCTGGCCGTGCTGCTGGCCACCACCCTGGGCGCCTGGTGCCTGGGCCGCGTGCTCGACGGCATGTCCCTGGGCGAGGCCACGGCCCACAGCCTGGGCCTGCCGCTGGCGCCGCTGCGCATGGTGCTTATCTTGCTGCTGGCCCTGGCCACGGGCACGGCCGTGGCGCAGACCGGGCTGATCGCCTTCGTCGGCCTGGCCGCGCCGCATTTGGTGCGCTCCATGGTGCGGTCCATGCACCGCTGGCTGCTGGTGCTCAGCGCGGGCATGGGCGCCGTGCTGCTGCTGGCCGCCGACCTGCTGGCGCGCTGGCTCATCGCCCCGCAGGAGCTGCCCGTGGGCGCGCTCACGGCCTTGCTGGGCGGCAGCTACCTGCTGTGGCTCATGCACCGCCGCCACGCCCTGCGCGGCGGGGAGGGCGCATGACGGCCCCCGCCCTGCAAGCGCGCGCGCTGAAGGTTCGCCTGGGCGATCGACAGGTCCTGGGCGGCCTGAGCCTGGCCCTGCCCGCCGGCCGCTGGACCGCCATCGTCGGCCCCAACGGCGCCGGGAAATCCACGCTGCTGCGCGCCCTGGCAGGCATGGAGTCCGGCGCTGGCGTGCAAGGGGAGGTGGAGCTCCTGGGCCGCCCGCTGCGGCAATGGAGTGCGCGCGAACGGGCCTGCTCGCTCGCCTGGCTGGGCCAGAACCAGCCCGTGGCCGGCGACATGCGGGTCCATGACGTGGTCATGCTGGGCCGCCTGCCGCACCAGGGCTGGCTGGCTGCCCCCAGCCAGGCAGACCATGCCGCCGTGGAGCAGGCCCTGCGCGAGACCCAGGGCTGGGACTGGCGCATGCGCAGCGTGGGCAGTCTCTCGGGCGGGGAGCGCCAGCGCGTGCTGCTGGCGCGTGCCCTGGCCGTGCAGGCCCGCGTGCTGCTGATGGACGAACCCCTGGCCAACCTCGACCCGCCGCACCAGGCCGACTGGCTCGAATGCGTGCAGGCCCTGGTCGCCCAGGGCCGCACCGTGGTCAGTGTGCTGCACGAGATATCGATGGCCTTGCAGGCCCAGGACCTGGTCATTCTCGACAAGGGGCAAGTGGTGCGCCAGGGGGCCTGCGCCGACGCGGCCACGCATGCGGCGCTGGAGGCCGTGTTCGAGCACCGGCTGCGCATCCGCGCCATCGACGGGCAGTGGCTGGCCCTGCCACGGCTGCGGGGGCAAGCTGCGGCTGCCTGATCCGCCCGCCAGAAAAAAATGTCTCTCCATGCGCCGTATCTGAGCCGCTGGGCTCTGACCATCGATGGCCAGCCCCTGTCCACGCCGCGCGGCGTGTTGCTGCCCGTGCGCCAGGGCGGCACGCCCGCCATGCTCAAGATTGCGCTGGAGCCCGAAGAGATGGCCGGCGCCCGCCTGATGGCCTGGTGGAATGGCGACGGCGCTGCACCTGTGCTGGCCCAGGAAGGGCCGGCCCTGCTGATGCTGCGCGCCACAGGACCCGAATCGCTGGTGGAGATGGCCCGTGGCGCGCGCGATGAGGAGGCCACGCGCATCCTGTGCACCGCTGCCAAGCGCCTGCACCTGCCGCGCGCCAAGGCGTTGCCACCCCTGGTGCCGCTGACGCAGTGGTTCCATGCATTGCTTGCACAAGGCCATGGAACCGCCAGCCTGCTCGGCCTGTGCGCCACCACGGCGCGCGAGCTGCTGGCCGCACCGCGCGACGTGACCGTGCTGCATGGTGACCTTCACCACGGCAATGTGCTGGACTTCGGCCCCCTGGGCTGGCTGGCCATCGACCCCAAGGGCCTGCACGGTGAGCGCGGCTTCGACTACGCCAACATCCTGAGCAATCCCGACCGCGCCAGCGCGCTGGCGCCGGGGCGCTTTGTGCGCCGCATGGCCACCATTGCCGAAGTCTCGGGCATGGAGCAAAGGCGGCTGCTGCAATGGGTGCTGGCCTGGTCGGGACTGTCTGCCGTCTGGAGCATGGAAGACGGTGACGATCCTGGCGCTGCGATGGCTGTGGCGCAAATGGCGGCTTCGGCCTTGGGCTAGTCGCGACCGGCTTTCCTCGACCGAGGTGCCTCCAGATACGCACCGCTGGCAAACAATTGCTCCTCGGCCTGGTCGATGCGCTGCACCACGCCTTTGCCGGCGCGGCTGGCCAGCAGTTCCACCAGGGCCTCGGACAGCGCCACGGCCGAGGTGATGGAGGGGAAGAACGACGGGCTGTGCAGCGAAAACAGCAGCGTGGCGTCGGCCAGCAGCGCCAGGGGCGAGGCGGGGCTGTCGGTCAGCGCCACGATACGGCAGCCCGCATCCCTGGCGGCCTGGGCCACGGCCAGCGCCTCGCGCGAGTAGGGCGCAAAGGCGACTACCAGCAGGGCGTCGCCGCGCTCCATGGCGCGGCATTGCATCTCCAGCGTGCCGCCCTGGCCGTCCAGCAGGTGCACGCTGGCGCGCAGCAGCCGGTACACATAGACAAATGAAAAGGCCACGGGGTAGCTGGCGCGAAAGCCCGCCACATGCACGCTGCGGGCCTTTTCCAGCAGTGCGCAGGCCTGCTGCAACGCATCGCCCAGGCGCCGCTCGGTGGCCTCCAGATTGCGGCGGTGCACCTCGAAGGTCTCGCCCACCAGGTCATGGTCGCCAGCGCGGCCCACCAAGGCCTTGGCGCGCTGGCCGTAGGCCTCGTCGCTGCCCAGCCCCATGTCCTGCGCGAAGGCCTGCTTGAGCTGCGGCCAGCCGTCAAAACCCAGCCACTGCGCAAACCGCACCAACGTGGCGGGCGGGCTGCCGGCGCGCGTGCCCACGCTGCGCATGGAGGCCGTGACCACATCGTTGGGATGCTCCAGCACGAAGCGGGCCACCTGTTGCAGGGCCGGGCTCAGCTCGGCAAATCGCTGGCGGATGTCGTCTTGAACGGACATGGGTTTTCAGGAGGAAGGAGAGGAAAAGGGCGGTGTTGGCTGCGCCGACTGTAGCCCAGGCGCGGGCCGGCTTGGAACGGCTGTGGTTGAAATCTCTGTTGACGGAACAAATGTTCCGTCAAATAATGCGATGAAACATTTGTTCCTTGAAAGAACTGCCATGAGCCATGTGTTCCATCGTCACCTGCACCACACGCCCCCCGTTGCCGTCGCCGCCAGCGGCCTGGAGATACGCGACGCGCAGGGGCGCAGCTATATCGATGCCTCGGGCGGCGCGGCCGTGTCCTCGCTGGGCCATGGTCATCCCGACGTGATCGCCGCCATGCATGACCAGATCGACCGGCTGGCCTATGCCCACACCAGCTTCTTCACCACTGCGGTGGCCGAGGAACTGGGGCAGGAACTGGTGCGCGGGGCGCCCGAAGGCACCAGCCACGCCTACCTGGTCAGCGGCGGCTCCGAGGCCGTGGAGGCCGCGCTCAAGATGGCGCGCCAGTACTTCGTGGAGATCGGCCAGCCCGAGCGCACGCACTTCATCGCGCGCCGCCAGAGCTACCACGGCAACACGCTGGGTGCGCTGGCCGTGGGCGGCAATGCCTGGCGGCGCGCGCCGTTCGCGCCCATCCTGGTGCCGGCCACCCATGTCTCGCCCTGCAATGCCTACCGCGACCAGCGCGACGATGAAACCCCAGAGCAATACGGCCAGCGCCTGGCCGACGAACTGGATGCGGCCATCGGCGTCCACGGCCCGCGCAGCGTGATCGCCTTCGTGGCCGAGACGGTGGGCGGCGCCACGGCCGGCGTGCTCACGCCCGTGCCCGGCTACTTCAAGGCCGTGCGCGAGGTGTGCGACCGCCACGGCGTGCTGCTCATCCTGGACGAGGTGATGTGCGGCATGGGCCGCACGGGCACCCTGCATGCCTGCGAGCAGGAAGGCGTGGTGCCCGACCTGATCACCGTGGCCAAGGGCCTGGGCGGCGGCTATCAGCCCGTGGGTGCGGTGCTGGCGCAGGGGCGCATCGTCGATGCCATGTCGCGCGGCAGCGGCTTCTTCCAGCACGGCCATACCTACCTGGGCCACCCGGTGGCCTGCGCGGCGGCGCTGGCCGTGCAGCGCGTGATACGGCGCGACGGCCTGCTGGACAAGGTGCGTACCGATGGCGAAGCCTTCGGGCAGATGCTGGTGCACGCCCTGGGCAGCCACCGCCGCGCGGGCGAGCACGTTGGCGACATTCGCGGGCGCGGCTTCTTCTGGGGCGTGGAGCTGGTGGCCAACCGCGCCAGCAAGGCGCCCTTCGATGCGGGCCTGAAGCTGAATGCCCGCATCAAGACCGAAGCCATGCAGCGCGGCCTGCTGTGCTACCCCGGCGGCGGCACGGCCGATGGCCGTGCGGGCGACCACGTGCTGCTGGCGCCGCCCTTCATCGCCACGCGGGAACAGCTGCAGACCATCGCCACGCGCCTGGCCGAGTCCATCGAGGCCGCACTCGCCCAGGTTCTCTGATCCGTTCCTGCGCTTGCGCGCATTTCCACGCTTTCCCACGCTTTCCCCAACCCCGCCACAGGAGTGTCCCCATGACCCCATCCCGCCCGACCCTGAAGCGCACGGCCCTGGCCGTGACCAGCGCCCTGATCGCCGCGCTGCTGCCGCTGGCCGCCAGCCATGCCCAGGACAGCGGCACGCTCGCCAAGATCCAGCAGGCCGGGGCCATCACGCTGGGCTACCGCGAGTCCTCGTTCGGCTTTTCCTACCTGGATGGCGATCTCAAGCCCGTGGGCTACAGCATGGACATCTGCCGGCGCATCGTGGACGAGGTCAAGGCCCAGCTCAAGCTGCCCGCACTGCAGGTGCGCTATCAGGCCGTGACCTCTGCCAACCGCATCCCGCTGGTGGCCAACGGCACGGTGGACCTGGAGTGCGGCTCCACCACCAACCTGGTGGAGCGGCAAAAGCAGGTGGCCTTCTCGCCGGATATCTTCCGCTACAACGTGCGCATGCTGGTGCGCGCGGACTCGGGGCTGCGCTCCGTCGCCGACCTGCAGGGCAAGACCGTGGCGACGACGGCGGGCACCACGTCCTTTCGCCTGCTGCGCGAGGCGGACCGGGGCCGCAACCTCGACATCACCAACCTTTCGGGCAAGGACCATTCGGACTCCTTCATGCTGGTGGAGAGCGGCCGTGCCCAGGCCTTCGTGCTGGATGACATCCTGCTCGCCGGGCAGATCACCAATGCCAAGAACCCGCAGGACTACCTGATCACCGGCGAAAGCCTGCGCACCGAAAACCAGGCGCTGATGCTGCGCAAGGACGATGCCGGCTTCAAGGCCATCGTGGATCGCGTGGTGACGGGCATGATGCAGTCCGGCGAGATGGAAAAGCTCTACAACCGCTGGTTCATGTCGCCCATCCCGCCCAGGAACATCAACATCAACTACCCGCTCAACGCCGAGACGCGCGAGGCCTTCGCCCATCCCTCGTCCAAGGGCATCTGAACTTATTGCACGCATCCATGACCCGCATCGCCCTCATCCACGCCCTCAGCCACTCCGTCGCTCCCATCAACGAAGCCTTTGCGCGCGACTGGCCCGAGGCGGTTCGCATGAACCTGCTGGACGACAGCCTCTCGGCCGACCTGGCGCGCAACGGGCGCGGGCTGGACGCCGCCATGCACGAGCGTTTCCAGCGCCTTGCGCAGTACGCCGTGGACACGGGCGCGCAGGGGATCTTGTTCACCTGCTCGGCCTTTGGCCCGTGCATCGAGGCCGTGGCCGCGCGCCATGCGCCGCTGCCCGTGCTCAAGCCCAACGAGGCCATGATCGAAGAGGCCGTGCAGGGCCAGCAGGGGGCCTTGGGTTTGATCTCCAGCTTTGCGCCCACGCTGCAGTCCATGCCGCCGGAGTTTCCGGCCGGCATCGAACTCGTGCCCGCCCTGGCCGATGGCGCCATGGACGCGCTCAACCGGGGCGACACTGCCACGCATGACCGCCTGGTGGTCGAGCAGGCCAGGGCCCTGGCCGCGCGTGGCTGCACGCGCATTGCGCTGGCCCAGTTCAGCATGGCGCGTGCCCGCGCCGCCTGCGAGGCCGCCACGGGCCTGCCCGTGCTCACCACGGTGGACAGCGCCGTGCGTGCCCTGCAGCGCCGGCTGGGCGCCCGCCTCGGTTAAAGTGGCGCTCCGCTGCGGCGCATGCCCGCCGCAGCGCGTGCAACTTTTGAGGATGACAGACCCATGCAGATCGAACAGGCCCCGACGGAAAAGCCCTATGAAAAGCCCGAAGGCGAACGCCGTGGCCTGGTGCTGGTGAACACCGGCGACGGCAAGGGCAAGAGCACGGCGGCCTTCGGCCTGGCCCTGCGCGCGCATGGCCGGGGCAAGTCCGTCAAGATCTTCCAGTTCATGAAGGTGCCCACGGCGCGCTTTGGCGAGCACCGCATGTTCGAGCAGCTGGGAATGCCCATCGAGGGACTGGGCGACGGCTTCAGCTGGAAGAGCCAGGACCATGAGCGGTCGGCCCAGATCGCGCGCGAAGGCTGGGAGCGTGCGCGCACCGCCATCCTCTCGGGTGATCACTTCCTGGTCGTGCTCGACGAAATCACCTATCCGCTGATCTATGGCTGGCTGCCGCTGGAGCCTGTGCTGCAGGCCCTGGCCGACCGCCCGCGCCATGTGCACGTCATGCTCACGGGCCGCCGCTGCCCCGAGGAAATCATTGCCGTGGCCGATACCGTCACGCGCATGGAACTGGTCAAGCACGCCTTCCAGGCCGGCATTCCCGCCCAGCGTGGTATTGAGGACTGATGCCGCCCGCAGGCCCGGCCTGCGGCGGACAATGGCGGCATGAGCAGCGAAACGCAATCCCGGGCGCCAGAGACCATTCCCGCCCAACCCTTTGCCGAGGCCGAGCGGGCAGCCGTCTACCGCGCCATCCATGAGCGGCGCGACATGCGCCACTTCTGCGGCGGCGAAGTCGCGCCCGAGGTGCTGCTGCGCCTGCTGCGCGCCGCCCACCACGCGCCCAGCGTCGGCTTCATGCAGCCCTGGCGCTTCATCCGCGTGCGCGATGCGCAATTGCGCCAGGAGATCCATGCCGTGATCGAGCAGGAACGCCTGCAGACCGCGCGTGCCCTGGGCGAGCGCGAGGAAGACTTCATGCAGCTCAAGGTCCAGGGCGTGCTGGATGCGGCCGAAGTACTGGTCGTGGCCATGCCGCCAGGGCGCGAGGCCCATGTCTTCGGCCGGCGCACCCTGCCCGAGATGGACGTGGCCTCGGCCGCCTGCGCCATCCAGAATCTGTGGTTGGCCGCGCGCGCCGAGGGGCTGGGGCTGGGCTGGGTCTCGCTGTTCGATCCCGAGGTGCTGGCCGCGCTGCTGCAAATGCCCGTGGGCAGCCGGCCGCTGGCCGTGCTGTGCCTGGGCCCCGTGTCGGCCTACTATGCCGAGCCCATGCTGCAGCAGCAAAAGTGGGCCAGCCGCGCACCGCTGCAGGACATGCTCTACGACGACTTCTGGGGCCAGCGCGCCGCCGCCCCACCACCGCAGGCATGAGCGACAGTCCTTCCTGGCAACTGCTGGGCGCCGCGCTCAGCCCGCTGTGGTGGTGCTGGCAGGCGCTGTCGCAGCCGCAGGCCCAGGTCCAAGCCGAACCCTGGGCGCGCCACGCCCTTGCCGCCGCGCTGGCCGTTCCCGTGGCCCTGCTGGTCGACCGGCTCTGGGGCGAGCCGCCCGTGTGGATGCACCCCGTGGTCGCCATGGGCCGGCTGCTGGCTGCGGTTGGGCGAAGAATTGCCCCCCGCGAAGAACATGTGCGCGACTGGCCACGCTTTGCGCTGGGCGCCGTCGCCTGGTGCCTGCTGGCGCTGCTGTTCTTCGCCATCTACGCGTTCATCCAGTGGCTGCTGCCGCCCATGCCCTGGTGGCTGGGCGCCCTGGTGCTGGGCGTGCTGCTCAAGCCGCTTCTGTCCTGGCGCATGCTGCGCGACGAGGTGCTGGCCGTGGAAGCCGCACTGCAGCAATCCCTGCCCGCAGGCCGCGAGCGGCTGACCTGGCTGGTCAGTCGCGACACGGCGCAGCTGGATGCAGGCCAGGTGCGCGAAAGCGCCATCGAAACCCTGGCCGAGAACCTCAGCGACTCCGTGCTGGCGCCGCTGTTCTGGTTTGCCGTGGCCGGCCTGCCGGGCGCGGCCCTCTACCGCTTTGCCAACACGGCCGATGCCATGTGGGGCTACCCGGGCTGGCGCGGGCAGGGCGATGACCGGCGCCACTGGCAATGGGCCGGCAAATGGGCGGCGCGTGCCGATGACCTGCTCAACTGGATACCGGCGCGCCTGACCGCGCTGCTGCTGGTGCTGTCCGGCCTGGCTGCTGGCCGGCGGCCGGGCTGGGGTGCGCTGCACCAGGACGCGCGCATCACCCCGTCGCCCAACGGCGGCTGGCCCATGGGCGCCATGGCAAGGCTGCTGGGCGTGCGCCTGGGCAAGCCCGGCGTCTATGTGCTCAATCCCGAAGGCCGCGTGCCGAAGGCGGCCGAGCTGCAGCAGGCCGTGGCGCATGCGGGCCGCGTGGTCGCCATGCTGGTGGCTGCAGGGGCGGCCCTCGCGCTGGTCCTTGGATGGGTGATGACGGGGCAGACACGATGAAACCAATGACAGTCACCCACGGTGGCACGGATGCGCTGGGCGTGCCCGCGCACGATTTCTCCACCAACCGCAATGCCTGCGGACCTTGCCCGCAAGCGCTGGATGCGCTGTCCCAGGCACACGCGGCCCAGTACCCGGACCCGCACTACACGGCGTTGCGCGCACGGCTGGCGGATTTTCATGGCGTGCCGGCCGAGCGCATTGTCATTGCGGCCAGCGCCAGCGACTTCATCCACCGCATCACCATGCATGCATCGCGCGAAGGCGCGGCCGTCGCCAGCCTGCCGGCCCACCATTACGGCGACTACGCCCACGCGGCGCAGGTCTGGCGCCTGCTCCTGGCCGCGCGCGACGGCATCACCGAGGCCGGCCCCGGCCTGCACTGGGCCTGCGCGCCATCGAGCCCGCTGGGCCGGCCCGACGACGTCTGGCCCCTGTGGAGCGAGCCCGCACCGCCCGGCACCTGGCGCGTGATCGACTGCGCCTATGCCCCCCTCAGACTGGAGCTGGGCATGGAACCCGCCGTGCCCTCCCAGGTGCGCGATGCCTGGCAGATGTGGACCCCCAACAAGGCCCTGGGCATGACCGGCGTGCGCGCGGCCTACGCCATTGCGCCCGAAGCCGTGCCGCACGACGAGATCGATGCCTTGCGTGCCCTGTCACCATCGTGGCCTGTGGGCGCCCATGGCGAGGCCATGCTCACGGCCTGGACCGCACCGGCCACCCGGCAATGGCTGGCGCAAAGCCTGCAACGGCTGCGCGATTGGAAGGCGCAACAGATCGATCTGGTGCAGCGCCTGGGCTGGCAGGTACTGCCCGGCTCGCAGGCCAATTACTTTGTGGCGCGCTGGCCGCAAGCCCAGCAGGGCGACGCCATGCAGACGCGTCTGGCCCAACTGCGCGCGCAGGGCATCAAGCTGCGCGACTGCGACAGCTTCGGCCTGCCCGGCTGCGTGCGCATGGGCGTGCTGGCGCCCGCATCCCAGAACGCCTTGCTGGCCGCCTGGCAGCCAATGGAGAAACACCATGCAATCGAATGAACCCGCCGCCGTGAATCTGCCCCTGCCCACCACCGGCCAGCGCCCCGCGCTGTGCGTAATGGTGCTGGGCACCAGCAGCGGTGCCGGCAAGAGCTGGGTGGCCACCGCGCTGTGCGCCTGGTACCGCGCCCAGGGCTACAAGGTGGCGCCCTTCAAGGCGCAGAACATGAGCAACAACGCGCGGGTGGTCTCCGCGCCGGGCGGTGCCTGGGGCGAGATCGGCACGGCACAGTACCTGCAGGCCCTGGCCGCAGGCTGCGCGCCCGATGTGCGCATGAACCCGCTGCTGCTCAAGCCCGAGGCCGACATGCGCAGCCAGGTCGTGCTGCTGGGCCGGGTCAGCGAGGAACTCTCGGCCTTGCCCTGGCGCGGCCGCAGCGCCCGCGTCTGGCCGCAGATCGCCGAGGCGCTGGACAGCCTGCGCGCCGACAACGATGTGGTCGTCATCGAAGGCGCCGGCTCCCCCGCAGAAATCAACCTGCATGCCAGCGACGTGGTCAACATGCGCGTGGCGCGCCACTGCGGCGCGCATTGCCTGCTGGTGTCCGACATAGACCGGGGCGGCGCCTTCGCCCACCTCTACGGCACCTGGGCCCTGCTGCCGCCGGACGAACAGGCGCTGATCCGCGGCTTCGTGCTCAACAAATTCCGGGGCGATGCCAGCCTGCTGGCGCCCGCCCCGCAGATGCTGCAGGAGCGCACCGGCGTGCCCACCGTGGCCACCATCCCCATGCAGTTCCAGCATGGCCTGCCGGAGGAGGATGGCGTCTTTGACGACCGTGGCTCTGGAGGAGGGGCGGGGCGCGCCGTGCACACCACCATCGCCATCATTGCCTACCCGCGCATCAGCAACCTCGACGAATTCCAGCCCCTGCTGCAGGTGCCGGGCCTGCGCGTGGTCTGGGCGCGCACGCCGGCCCAGCTGGCAGGCGCCGACTGGATCATCCTGCCCGGCTCCAAGGCCACGGCTGCCGATCTGGCCTGGATGCGCGCCCAGGGCCTGGATGCCGCCGTTGCTGCACACGCTGCGGCAGGCCGGCAGGTGCTGGGCATCTGCGGCGGCCTGCAGATGCTGGGCGAGGCGCTGATCGACCTGCATGGCGTGGACGGCAACGCCGCCGGCCTGGGCCTTCTGCCGCTGACGACCCTGTTCGCGCCCGACAAGACCGTGCTGCCCGCCAGCGTGCAATTGCCGCCGCTGCCGGGTGCGCTGGCGCCGCTGTCTGGCGTGCAGGCACAGGTCTATGAAATCCACCACGGCCAGACCAGCGTGCGCCCCGACATGGTGGCCGCTGGCAGTGCCGTGGCCGAGCCCGTGCCCGGTCTGCTGTGGCACAGCCCCGATGGCCGCATCGCCGGCTGCTACTGGCACGGCCTGTTCGAGAACGCCGAGGTGCTGCGCGCCCTGTGGGGCGCCGAGGTGCCCACGCTGGACAGCGTCTTCGCACGCATGGCCGAAGGCGTGCAGCGCTGGTTTGCGCACCAGGCTTGACCCAGGTCAGGGGCCGCCTGCAGGGGGCACGGCAAGCTGTAGGCCATGGCCTGCATGCGCAGCCGCGCTGTACCGATAAATGGGGAGCTGGAAAACACGCATGCTTGGGCCTTGACTTTTTTCACGAGGAATGGAGTGAAGCTATGAAAAACCCATGGATTCGTCCCCTGCAGCTGTGTATTGGCGCCGCCGTGCTTGGCATGGCCGGACTGGCCACTGCCCAGCCCGCCCCTGGCCCCGATGGCATGCCGCCCCCGCCGCCCGCTGCGGAAAAGGCCAAGCCCCATCACCACCACAAGAAGCACGCCGAGCCCAAGGGGCCGGCCAAGCGCGGCTATGACCGCCGCGACCCGGCACAGCACGAGGCTGCAGCCGTCCAGGAGCAATCGCGCCGAGGCGGCGTCCAGTCGGGCGACCACTTCCAGCGCAATGCCGTGGCCCGCTGCGATGTCTTCAAGAACGAAGGCGACCGCCGCTCCTGCGTGGAGCGCGTCAAGGACGGCCAAGTCAGCGGCTCCGTCGAAGGCGGCGGCGTGCTGCGCGAGTACACGGAGCAGGTTCCTGTAAGGCAATAACAGCGCTGGCTGTTGTTCACCTGAGAAAACCCGCCGGGCCACGAAGCCGGCGGGTTTTTTTGTGGGCGAATGCAGGCTCTCGCGTCAGCAGCCTGTGGTGTGGTCCGTGCTGCAGGCAGCCGGTATCGAACCTCGACCGCAGAGACCTGGCCCGCCGCCACGCCCCTGTCCACCGGATTTGATCTGGGTCATACAAACCCATTCCACCTGTCCCGGACCAGCGCGCACCGGCAAGGCATTTCTATGATGGCGCCGTACTTCCCATATGGAAAAAGGATTCATCCCATGCAAGCCTTCCGGATCGTGGTCATTGGTGCGGGGCAGACCGGCACTCCCTTGCTGCAGCAGTTGCTGGACGCGCCCTTCGTGCAGTTGCTTGGGGTGGCCGACCTGGATTTGAACCAGCCCGGCATCGCACTGGCACGCGCGCGCGGCGTGCCGGTCACCACCCGGTTCATGGAGCTGGTGGACGCGGCGGTGGACATCATCATCGACGTGACCGGCTCCCTGCAGGTGCGCGAATCGCTGCGCAGCAAGATGGTGGAGGCCGGCAACACGCACACGCTGATCATGCATGAGGCGATTGCGCTGCTGATGATGTCGCTGTCGGCCGGCCGGCTGGTGGTCGGCAAGCACAGCGATCTGGAATATTCCTGAACGCAGGCGGCGGATACGCAGGACAGCTATCCGCTCCATCCTCCCGTGCCCGGCGGATGACGGGCTGCCGCAGCAGACGCTACAGCTACAGCCACTCCTTCATCCACCCCAGCCCCTCGCTGGTAGCGTGTGCCGCCGCGCCGCGCGCGGGGCGGTATTCGCAGCCTATCCAGCCGTCGTAGCCCAGCTGGTCCAGCAGGCAGAAAAGGTAGGGGTAGTTGACCTCGCCCACGTCGGGTTCGTGGCGTTCGGGCACGCCTGCGATCTGCACATGCCCCACGCGGCCCGTGGGCAGGTACTGGCGGATCTTCATGGCGAGGTCTCCCTCGACGATCTGGCAGTGGTAGAGGTCCATCTGGACCTGGACATTGGGCTCGGCAATGTCGGCCAGCAGCGCATGGGCCTGGTCCTGGCGGCTCAGGAAGAAGCCGGGCATGTCCCGGCCGTTGATGGGCTCCAGCAGGATGGCGATGCCGTGGGGCGCGGCCAGCCGTGCGGCATGGCGCACGTTGGCGATGTAGGTTGCGCGCAGGATGTCATCGCTGGCGCCTGCGAGCTTGAGCCCGGCCATGACGTGGATTCGCGGGCAGCCCAGGGCCTGGGCGTAGGCCACGGCGCGTTCCATGCCCTGGGCGAATTCCGCCTCGCGCCCGGGAATGCAGGCCAGGCCGCGCTCGCCCGCGTTCCAGTCGCCGGGCGGGGCGTTGAACAGCACCTGCTGCAGGCCGTGGTCCTGCAGGCGGCGGGCCAGTTGCTCGGGGGCGAAGTCGTAGGGAAACAGGTATTCGACGGCCTGGAAGCCGTCGCGCGCGGCGGCCTCGAAGCGGTCAAGAAAGTCCAGGTCGTTGTAGAGCATGGACAGGTTGGCGGCGAAACGGGGCATGAAGGCTTTCCTGAAAACGGAGGCTGAGTGTGGCATCAGGCGCTTGCCAGCGCGCCGAAGGCCTTGGTGAAGAAGTCCGTGGTGCCGAAGTTGCCGGACTTGAGCGTGAGGTGCAGCCCCTGCGGCGCCAGGGGCGATGCGGCATGGCACCAGGGCACGCCAGGGTCGATTTGCGGCCCTATGCGCATCTGCTCGATGCCCAGCGCCTGCACGCAGGCGCCCGAGGTTTCGCCACCGGCCACGACGAGCTGGCGCACGCCCATCTCGACCAGCCCCCGGGCGATGGCGGCGATGGTCTGTTCGACCAGTGCGCCGGCCTGCTCCACGCCCAGGCGGCCCTGCACGGCCTTGACGGCCGAGGATTCGGCCGTGGAGTAGATCAGCACCGGGCCGCTGGCGATGTGCTGGCGGGCCCAGGCCAGGGCCTTGCCGGCTTCGTCCTCGCCGGCGGCGATGCGCAGGGGCTCCAGCGCCAGGGCAGGGCGCCCCGAGGCGATGAAGTGCGCCACCTGTGCATTGGTGGCCACCGAGCAACTGCCCGAGACGACCGCCTGCAGGCCGGTGGCGGTTGGCAGGGCAGCGGCCTGGGCCGTGGGCTGGATGCCGAAGTTCGCGGGCAGGCCGATGGCCACGCCCGAGCCCGCCGTGACCAGGGGCATGCCGGCCAGCACCGGCCCCAGGCGCAGCAGGTCGTCGTTGGAGACGGCATCGACCACGGCCATGCCCACGCCCTCGGCCTGGAGTGCGGCGATGCGCGCGCGGATGGCGGCCTCGCCCTGCGCGACGGCCACATGGTCGATCAGCCCCACCTTGCGCCGTGTCTGCGCCTGCAGCACGCGCACCAGGTTGGCATCGGTCATGGGGGTGAGGGGGTGGTTGCGCATGCCGCTGTCGCTGAGCAGCACATCACCCACGAACAGGTGGCCCTTGAAGACGGTGCGCTGGTTGTCGGGGAAGGCCGGCGTGGCGATGGTGAAGCCACAGCCCAGCGCGTCCATCAGCGCATCGGTCACGGGGCCGATGTTGCCCTGCGGCGTGCTGTCGAAGGTGGAGCAGTACTTGAAGTAGATCTGCGGCGCGCGGCCATTGGCGCCCTGGGCCTGCAGCCATTCGAGGGCCTGCAGCGATTGCGCAATGGCATCGGCCGGCGCGATGGTGCGCGACTTGAGCGCGACAACGACGGCGTCCACGCCCTCGTCCACCGGGCCGGCGGGCACGCCAATGCTTTGCACCACGCGCATGCCTGCGCGCACCAGGTTGTTCGCCAGATCGGTGGCGCCCGTGAAGTCGTCGGCTATGCAGCCCAGAAGAAGGGTCATGGGGATTCCGATGGAGCCTGGGGCAGGGTGATGCCCGGGAAGATCTTGATGACGGCGCTGTCGTCCTCGCGGCCATGGCCGGCGGTGGATGCCTGCATGAACATCTGGTGGGCCGTGGAGGCCAGGGGCAGCGGGAATTTGCTGTGGCGCGCGGTGTCCAGCACCAGGCCCAGGTCCTTGACGAAGATGTCCACGGCCGACAGCGGGGTGTAGTCGCCGGCCAGCACGTGGGCCATGCGGTTCTCGAACATCCAGCTGTTGCCGGCGCTGTGGGTGATGACCTCGTAGAGCGCGGCGGCATCGACGCCTTCGCGCAGGCCCAGGGCCATGGCCTCGGCCGCTGCCGCGATGTGCACGCCGGCCAGCAGCTGGTTGATGATCTTGACCTTGCTGCCCGCGCCCGCGCTGTGGCCCAGGCGGTAGACCTTGGCGGCCATGGCATCGAGCACGCCTTCGCAGGCGGCATAGGCCTCGGGGCGGGCGGCCGTCATCATGGTCATCTGGCCCGACGCCGCCTTGGCCGCGCCGCCGGAGATGGGCGCGTCGATGTAGTGCACGCCCTGCGCCTGCAGCCTGGCCTCCAGTGCCACGGACCAGTTGGGGTCCACGGTGGAGCACATGACGAAGACGGAGCCGGGCTGCAGCGCAGGGGCGATGCCGCCTTCGCCGAACAGCACGGCCTCGGTCTGCTGGGCGTTGACCACCACGCTGACGATGATGCGGCAAGCGGCGGCCATGTCGGCCAGCGTGGCGCAGGCCGTGCCGCCTTCGGCGGCGAAGGCGGCTGCGGCCTCGGGGCGGATGTCGTGGACATGCACGTGGTGGCCGGCGCGGCGCAGGCTTTGCGCCATGCCGGCGCCCATGGCGCCCAGGCCGATCACGCCGACGGCGCGTGCTGCGGGCTGTGGTGTGGAGGTGCCGTTGCTCATGGCTTGGCCGGTGTCAGGTCATCGGCGATGTAGGCGCGCACGATGGCCGCAAAGTCCTCGTCGCCGCGCAGGCCCAGCTGGTTGGCGCGCGTGGTATCCCAGCGGCCGGGCCAGCTGCCGACGATGCGCTCGACCTTGTCGTCGGGCTGCCAGCTCACGCGGTTGGCCACTTCGTCGCCAGCCACTTCGCGCAGCGCGCGCACCATGTCGCCTGCGCTGACGGACACGCCGGGCAGGTTGATGGGGCGGCGGTCGGCGACGGCGCTGGCATCGAGTTCGCAGCCTGCGACCAGGGCCTCGACGGCGCGGCGCGGGGACAGCAGCCACAGGCGCGTGGTGGCACCCACGGGGCAGTTGGCCGCCTCGCCGTTGAGGGGCTCGCGGATGATGCCGCTGGCAAACGACGAGGCGGCCGCATTGGGCCGGCCAGGGCGCACGCTGATCGTGGGCAGGCGCAGCACGCGGCCGTCGACAAAGCCGCGCCGCGTGTAGTCGGCCAGCAGCAGCTCGGCAATGGCTTTTTGCGTGCCGTAGGAGGACTGCGGGTTCAGGGCCGTGCCGTCCAGCACGGTGTCGGGCAGGTCGCCCCCGTAGACGGCCACCGAGCTGGTGAAGACCACGCGCGGCATGTGGCCCACGGCGCGGCAGGTCTCCAGCAGGGCGCGTGAGGCATCGAGGTTGATGCGCATGCCCAGGTCGAAGTCGGCCTCGGCCTGGCCGCTGACCACGGCGGCCAGATGGAAGATCACGGCCGTGTCCTGGTCTATGGCGCCGCGCAGCACCTGCGGGTCGGCAATGTCGCCCACCAGGGAGCGCACGCGCGTGTCGTCAATGGCCTGGGCGGCCACCACGTCGAGCAGGTCGATCTGGTGGATGGGCCAGCGGGTGCCGGCCAGCGTCAGCGCGCCCTGTTCGAGCAGTTTGCGGGCCAGGCGCTGGCCCAGGAATCCGGCGCCGCCGGTGATCAGTACTTTCATGTGTCTTGGGGCTTGGAGCTTGAAGGATGGGAAGAAGGGCCGGTCAGCGGTTGACCATCTTTGCGGGGGTGAGCCAGACCGCGATGGCGCCCACCACGAGCACTCCCGCCAGCACGAACATGCCGGCCTGCGTGGACTGGGTCAGGTCCTTGAGGTAGCCGATCATGTAAGGGCTGGCGAAGCCCGCGAGGTTGCCGACCGAGTTGACGATGGCAATGCCCGCCGCCGCCGCCGTGCCCGACAGGAAGGCCGTGGGCAGCGACCAGAACAGCGGCGCGCAGGTCAGCACGCCGGCTGCGGCCAGCGACAGGAAGATCAGGGAAAGAACCGTGTTGTCGGCGAAGAAGGCCGTCATCGCAAAGCCCACGGCGCCCATCAGCGCGGGCACGATCAGGTGCCAGCGGCGCTCGCGGCGCTTGTCGGCGCTGTGGCCCATGAGGTTCATCACCACGATGGCGCACAGGAAGGGGATGGCACTGAGCAGGCCGATGTTCAGCGCGCCCGTGACGCCCGTGGACTTGATCAGCGTGGGCATCCAGAAGGTCAGCCCGTACTGGCCGGCGACAAAGGCGAAGTAGATCAGGCACATCCACCAGACGCGGCGGTCGGCGAAAACGGCCTTGAGCGAATGCTTCTGGGCGCCTGAGTGCTGCTGGTCCAGTTCGATCTCGCGCGCCAGCAGCTGCTTTTCGGAGGCCGTCAGCCACTTGGCGCTGGAGATGCCGTTGTCGAGGTAGAAGATGGTCACCACGCCGATCACCAGGGCGGGAATCGCCTCGATCAGGAACATCCACTGCCAGCCGTGCAGGCCATGGTCGCCGTGGAAGGCCTGCATGATCCAGCCCGACAACGGGTTGCCGAAGATGCCTGCCACGGGGATGGCCGACATGAACAGCGCCACGATCTTGGCGCGCCGGTGGGCCGGGTACCAGTAGGTCAGGTACAGGATCACGCCGGGGTAGAAGCCCGCCTCGGCCAGGCCCAGCAGAAAGCGCAGGATGTAGAAGCCCGTGGGCGTTTCCACATACATGAACATGGCCGACAGAATGCCCCAGGTGATCATGATGCGGGCGATCCAGACGCGCGCGCCCAGCCGGTGCATGAGCAGGTTGCTGGGCACCTCGAAGAGGAAGTAGCCGATGAAGAACACGCCTGCGCCCAGGCCGAACACGGTCTCGCTGAAGCCCAGGTCCTGGGACATCTGCAGCTTGGCAAAGCCCACGTTCACGCGGTCCAGGTAGGCGATCACATAGCACAGCATCAGGAACGGCACGAGGCGCCAGAACACCTTGGCGTAGGCGCGTGCCGTCTCCGGAGAGTCGGCCTGGGCAGGGTGGGCCCCGGCCTGGCCGGATGCGATATCCGTTGTCGTCATTTCAAGTCTCCCTTGGGTTCGCCGCTTGGTGCGCCGCCTGGCGGCTGCGCGGCTGTGGATGGGCTGGGTGGTGGAATGCGGCCGTGGGCGCCGCGGTGCAAATCAGTAGCGCGCCCCGAAGGTGGTGCGCAGCTCGTCGATGGCGGCCGCGTCCAGGGGCTGCGGCCGGGGATGGGTCATGAGCCAGAGCCTTGCGGTCTCCTCCAGCTCTTCCAGCACATGGCTGGCCTGCTCCACCGAGCGTTCCCAGACCACGGGGCCCAGGCGCTCGAACAAGGCGCCGCGCACCTGGCCGGCCAGCGTGGCCACCTCGGCGGCGGCCTGCGGGTCGCCGGGCCGGCGGTAGCGGATCAGCGGGATGCGGCCCACCTTCATGACCTGGTAGGGGGTGATGGGCGGCAGCACCTCGTCTTCGCGCCAGACGCCGGACAGCGTCAGCGCCACCAGATGCGTGGAATGCGTGTGGATGACGGCACGCGCCTCGCCGTCATTGGCGTAGATGCCCCGATGCAGGACCAGGGTCTTGGAGGGCTTGGCGCCGCTGACCCACTGCCCGCCGGCATCGACCTTGGACAGCTCGGCCGGGTCGAGCCGGCCCAGGCAGGCGTCGGTGGGGGTGATCAGCCAGCCGTCATGCAGGCGCGCGCTGATGTTGCCGGCAGCGCCGACGGTGTAGCCGCGCTGGAAGAGGCTGGCGCCGGTGGCGCAGATCTGCTCGCGGATGCGGGATTCGTCGCTCATGGGTGAATGCCCAGGCAAAGGCCAGGTGTGCCGGCTGCAAAAAGAGGTGTGACTGATATTGTCATCAGGTCATCATACAAATTTTGCGCAAAAATCCAAACAAGGTGGAAACCCTTGGCCATGCGCCAAGGGTGGTTTCGGTGGTTCAGGGCTTGGCGGCCAGGATGTCGCGGGCCAGGCGTTCGCCGTCCTGCTCCCAGAAGCTGGCGTCGGCGCGGTGGATGCGGTCTATGGCGTTGCCCATGTGCGTGGCGGCGGCCTTGCGCGCGGCCTTGGGGTCGCCGGCCTCGATGGCCAGCACGATGCTGTGGTGCTCGCGTTCCACGGCCTTGCCGAAGTCCTCGCGCCGCGCCTCGTTGGCGCGCGTGATGCGCATGGCGCCGCGCAGGAACTGCGACAGGTAGTCCAGCGTGCTGATCAGGAACGGGTTGCCCGAAGCCTGGGCAATGGCGCGGTGAAACGCCATGTCCTCCTCCACGCCATCACGGCCCAGCCGCACGGCCTCGGCCAGGGCGCTCTCCGCATCGTGGATGCGCTGCATGTCTTCTTCGCTGCGCCGGCGCGCCGCGAGTTCGGCCACCTCGGCTTCCAGCGCGCGGCGCACCTCGGTGATCTGGATCAGCGCATTCCTGCCAGCCGCCGGCAGGCCTTCGAAGTCCAGTGGCTCTATGCCTGCCGCCTTCACGAACACGCCGCTGCCCTGGCGCGATTCCACCAGGTTGCGCGACTTGAGCTGGGACACCGCCTCGCGCACCACGGTGCGGCTGACCTCGAGCTGCTGCACGAGCTCGGCCTCGGTCGGCAGCTTCTGCCCCGGCTGCAGATTGCCGGCGCGGATGCGCGCCTCCAGCTGCCGGGCAACCTGGTCCGCAAGCTTGAGACCGGGCTGGATGGCCGAGAAGGAAACCGTCATGGAGGTAGTGGGGGGCTGGGGAGACACGTGTGGCAGCGATTGTCTCAGAACGGGCCGGCCTGTACGGCCTGCTGCGGCAATCGACGCCCAGACCGTCCATGGCGGCAGGAAAGAGACCGATGGTTCTGCCGGAGTTGCGCGGCGCGCCATACTTGCGCCTTTGCAATCTGCCCGCCACGCCCGCCCCGGGCCAAGGCCGCTTCGCCATGTCAACGCCCACCCCGCATTCCGCTGCACCCACAGAACACTCGCACGATGGCGCCAATGCTGCCACTACCGCTATAGCCGCTATTCCCGCCATCGCCTCGCTGGCCGATGCCGCCTTCACCCAGCGCGTGCAGCACGCCATAGACCACAAGACCAAGCCGCTGGGCGCACTGGGGCGGCTGGAGCAGCTGGCGCTGCGCATTGCCTGCATCCTGGGTCAGGACAGGCCGGTGCTTCAGCAGCCGCAGATGCTGGTGTTTGCGGCCGACCATGGGCTGGCTGCGCGCGGCGTGTCGGCCTATCCGGTGGATGTGACCTGGCAGATGGTCGAGAACTTCATGGCCGGCGGCGCCGCCGTCAGCGTGCTGGCACGCCAGCATGGGCTGGCGCTGAACGTGGTGGACTGCGGCGTGGCGCGCGACTTTCCCGCGCGCGAGCAGGACCCCGACGACAAGCTTCCCCAGCCCGGCCAGCCGCGCCTGTGGCGCCGCAAGCTGGGCTACGGCACGCGCGACTGCAGCCAGGGCCCGGCCATGACGGACACCGAATGCGCCATGGCCCTGCGCAACGGCGCGGCCCTGGTGCGCCAGTTGCCGGGCAATGCGCTGCTGCTGGGCGAGATGGGCATCGGCAATACCTCCAGCGCATCCTTGCTGCTGGCGCGGCTGTGCGGCGAACCGCTGGCCGAGGTCACGGGCGCTGGCACCGGCCTGGATGCGGCCGGGCTGGCCCGCAAGATCGGGGTGCTGCAGGAGGTGCTGCAGCTGCACGCCCAGGCCACGGAACCGCTGGACGCGCTGGCGGCCATGGGCGGCTTCGAGGTTGCCACCATGGTGGGCGCCGTGCTGCAGGCCGCTGCCGAGCGCCGTGTCATCGTTGTCGATGGCTTCATCACCACGGCCGCCGTGCTGGTGGCCAGCCGCCTGCAGCCGGCCGTGCTGGAGCGCTGCGTTTTCTCGCACCGCTCGGGCGAGCCCGGCCATGTGCGCATGCTGGCCCACCTGGGTGCCGAGCCGCTGCTGGACTGGCAACTGCGCCTGGGCGAAGGCTCGGGCGCGGCCCTGGCCTGGCCGCTGCTGGTGTCGGCCTGTGCCATGCTGGGCGAGATGGCCAGCTTTGCGCAGGCAGGGGTGAGCACGCGTTCGGAGGAGGCATAGCCGCTGGAGCCGCGCCGCGGCTAGCGCGGTAACGCAGCTGCCGCCAGCTTGCCCAGCCGCCTGACCAGCGCGCCGAAGCGCGCGGCATCGGTGTTGCCATAGCCGATCACCAGGCCGTTGTCCTGGGGCAGCGGTGCCAGGGCGAAGGACGAGAGGGCGCCCGGGTTCATGCCGGCGCGCTGCGCCTGCTCCACGATGGCACGGTCGGACAGGTCCGGCGGCAGCCGCACCGTCAGGTGCAGGCCGCCGTGGCCGCCCAGCACCTCATGCTCCACGCCCAGTTGCGTGGCCAGTGCCTCGCGCAGGGCCGCCTGGCGCTCGCGGTACAGGCGCCGCATGCGCCCCAGGTGGCGCGAGAACTGGCCGCTTTCCATGAAGTCCGCCATGGCCAGCTGCTCCAGGCGGTGGCCGCCGCGCAGCATCTCCTGCACGGCGGATGCCGCGCTGGTGGCCAGGGACTGCGGCAGCACCACAAAGCCCAGGCGCAGTGCCGGGAACATGGTCTTGCTGAAGGTGCCCACATAGAGCACGGGCGCGTCCGGCACCTGGCCCTGCATGGCTGCGATGGGCGTGCCCTGGTGGCGGAATTCGCTGTCGTAGTCGTCCTCGATGATCCAGGCCCCCGCGCGGCGCGCGCGCTCCAGCAGGTCCAGCCGGCGCGCCACCGACAGCACGGCGCCCGTGGGATATTGGTGAGATGGCGTGATCTGGATCAGCCGTGGAGGATGGCTGTCCCACAGGCCGGGCGCGATGGCTGCGCCATCCGCATCCACGCGCAGTGTGCTGACGCACAGGTCACCCCCTGCAAAGGCCGACTTGGCGCCCCGGTAGCCGGGCTCCTCCAGCCAGGCATGGTCGCCCGGGTTGGTGAGCAGTTGCACGCACAGGTCCAGCGCACCCTGGGCGCCTTCGGTGACGATGATGCGCGAGGCATCGCAGCGCACGCCGCGCGAGATGCGCAGGTGCTGCGCAATGGCCTGGCGCAGTGCGGGCTCGCCCGCAGGGTCGCCATAGTCCAGCGTGGCGCTGGCGGGAAGGCGCAATGCGCGGTCCTGCGAACGGCGCCAGGCGGGCAGGGGGAATCTGTCCAGCGCGGGCGTGCCCGGCGTCAGGGGCAGGCTGCGGTCGATGGCATGGCGCGTGGGCGCGATGCGGTCCAGGCGCCGGGCCGTGCGGGGTGCGCAAGGGGGCGCGGCTGCCGCCTCGGCGGCTGCCGTGGAATGGGTGGATACAGCCGCCACGCGCGTGCCCTGCCGGTCGGCGACCACATAGCCTTCGGCCGCCAGTTGCTCGTAGGCGATGAGCACGGTGTTGCGCGAGACTCCCAGATCCTCCGACAGGGCGCGCGAGGCCGGCAGGCGGTCACCGGCCGGCAGCCGGCCCGCCAGGATGGCCTGCTTCAGGCGCTGGATCAGTTGGCGCTGGCGGGGAGCCGCTCCAGGGCCGGATTGCAATGGACTGGTCAGCAGGTCGGAGGCGTGCATGCAATGGGTGGCGTGGCACCATGAAATAAGGAGGATATGGCGCTTTCAATGATGCCACGCCAGCGCTATCGTGGCCCTGCCAAATGACCTGACCAGGAATCTCCCATGCCCCCCGCACTCAATGCCCACTCCCAACCCGTAGGCCACGACCTTCCCAACTGGACCCCGCGCCAGCGCCCGCCGCGCACGCCCATGCAAGGCCGCTACTGCCGGCTGGAGCCGCTGTCCGCCGCGCGCCATGCAGCCGATCTGTTCGATGCCTTCAGCCAGGCGCCGGACGCCAGCGACTGGACATACATGTCGGTAGGCCCCTTCGCGGATGCCCAGGCCTATCTGCGCTTTGCCGAGGCCGCCCAGGCCGGCGATGACCCGCTGCACCACGCCGTCATCGACCTGGCCACGGGCCGTGCCATCGGCTCGCTGGCGCTGATGCGCGTGGACACGGCCAGCGGCGTGGTGGAGGTGGGCTTTGTCTGCTACTCGCGCCTGCTCAAGCGCACGCGTGCGGCCACCGAGGCGCAGTTCCTGCTGATGCAGCGCGCCTTCGACGAGCTGGGCTACCGCCGCTACGAGTGGAAGTGCGACAGCCTGAACGCACCGTCGCGTGCCGCAGCGGCGCGCCTGGGCTTCCAGTTCGAGGGGGTGTTCCGCCAGGCCGTGGTCTACAAGGGCCGCAGCCGCGACACGGCCTGGTTCTCCATCATCGACAGCGAATGGCCGGCGCTGCGCGCGGCCTACCAGCGCTGGCTGGAGCCGGGCAACTTCGATGCGGGCGGCGGGCAGGTCCTTTCGCTGTCCAGCCTGATGGAGCAGGGTGCGCCGCAGGCTCAGGAGACGGCAGGCGCGGCGTAGTAGGCCTGCAGCACCTCGATCAGGGCCTGCGCATGGCGCGGCAGCCGGCCCTGGTCGCGCACGAGGATGCGGCGCTCGCGCACGCTCCAGGCGTCTGTCAGATCGATCAGCGCCAGCCCCATGCTTTCGCGGTTGCGCCGCGCGGCGCTCTCGGGAACGATGCCTATGCCCACGCCGGCGCCGATCATGCGGCACATGGCGTCGAAGCTGGACAGCTGTATGCGCAGCTTCATGGGCTTGCCCAGGCGCTCGGTCACACCTGCCAGAAATGTCTGCAGCGTGCTGCCCTGCTGCATGCCGATGGCGTCCTCGTCCAGCGTCTCGGCAAACGCAATGCGCTTGCGCCGCGCAAAGCGGTGGCCGCGCGGCGTGGCCAGCACCAGCCGGTCGGTGCTGAAGTGGATGGTCTGCAGGCCCAGCGTATCCACCTGGCCGGCCACGATGCCCAGGTCGGCCCGGCCGTCCAGCACGCCGCGCGCGATCTCGGCGTTGGGCCGCTCCTGCAGGTCCACGTTCACGCGCGGGTGATCGGCAAGAAAGGCGGGCAGGATCTCGGGAAGAAAGTCGGTCACGGCCGTGGTGTTGGCAAACACCCGCACATGGCCGCGCAGGCCGGCGCCGTACTCCTGCAGGTCGTGGCGCAGCTGCTCGGACTGCAGCAGCATGCCGCGCGCGTGGTGCAGGAAGGCTTCGCCGGCCGGCGTGGGCCGCACGCCGCGCGCCTCGCGGTACAGCAGGGGCATGCCCGCCTGCTCCTCCAGCGCCTTGATGCGCAGGCTGGCTGCGGCCAGGGACAGGTGCTGCCTTTGCGAGGCGCGCGTGAGGCTGCCCAGTTCGGCGGCATGCACGAACAGGCGCAGGTCCGTCAGGTCGAAGTGCATGAGGGGCATGAAAGGCGAAGAGGGCATGGGCGGGGTCAAGGCTTTGTCAATTCCGAAGGCCGGGTCAGGAAATGCGCGATTGTGCGCTGGCCCGGCACTGGCAACCATGCGGGCTTGCGACAAGAACAAATGGAGACATGACCATGCCGGATTCTTCCTTTCCCCTGCCGTCGAGCCTTTTGCGCCGCCGAAGCCTGGTGGCTGCCGCACTCGCCTTGCCCCTGCTGGGCCATGCCCAGGCCTGGCCTGCGCGGCCCATCGTGATGATCGTCCCGCAGGCGCCGGGCGGCACCAACGACATCGTGGGCCGGCTGGTGAGCCAGAAGCTGGCCGAGGTGCTGGGCGCCAGCGTGGTGGTCGAGAACCGGCCCGGCGCGGGCGGCAACATCGGCACCCAGGCCGTGGCCAAGGCGCCGCGCGACGGGCATACGCTGCTGATGACCATCAGCAGCAGCCAGGCCATCAACCCCGCGCTGTACCGCAAGCCGGGCTTCGATCCGGTGAAGGACTTCCGGCCCATCGGCCTGATCGGCTCCGTGCCCAATGTGCTGCTGGCCCATCCCGGCTTTGCGGCCAAATCCGTGCCCGAGCTGATCGCCATGGCCCGGGGCCGGCCCGACGAGTTCCGCTATGCCTCGGCCGGCAACGGCACGCTCAACCATCTGCTGGGCGAGATGCTCAACAGCATGGCGGGCATCCAGCTGCAGCATGTGCCCTACAAGGGCGTGGCGCCCGCGCTCAACGATGTGCTGGGCGGGCAGGTGCCGCTGCTGTTCGGCAGCCTGCCATCGACCCTGCCCCATATCCAGGCCGGCCGGCTGCGCGCACTGGCCGTGAGCGGCGCGGCGCGATCGCCGCTGCTGCCCGATGTGCCCACCATTGGCGAGACCGTGCCCGGCTACAACGGCACGCTGTGGGTGGGGCTGTTTGCGCCTGAAGGCGTGCCCGCGCCGGTGCTGGCGCAGTTGCAGGACGGCATGGCCCGCGCGCTGGCGGCCGGCGATCTGCGCGGCAAGCTCGAAGCCTCGGGCGTGGAGCTGGCCGGGCCGGCGGACAGGCCCGTGCCGCCCGCCCAGATGGCGGCCCTGCTGCGCGAGGACATCGCCAAGTGGGCGCGCATCGTCAAGGCGTCCGGCGCATCGCTGGATTGACGCAAGGCCTCAGCCCTGCGGCTCCATGGCCAGCGCGAACAGCTCGCTGCGAAAGTGGATGCCCAGCCGCGCGAAGGCGCGGTTGCGGTAGGTCTTGACGGTGGGCAGGCTCAGGCACAGGTCGCAGGCAATGCCCTCATGCGTCATGCCCTGCAGCAGCCGGGCGCAGACATCGAGTTCGCGCGGCGTCAGGTCGGGCTGTGCCTGCAGCAGGCGCATGCGCAGGGCCGGCAGTGTCTGCCGCTGCCGGGGCTGGCTGGGTGGGGTGGCCGGGGCCGAGGCCAAGGCCGTTACCACGGCGGGCTGCGCCTGCGTCAGGGCGATGTGCTTGTGCGCCAGGGCCAGCAGCACGGGCGCCATGCTCCCGAAGCGGTCGATCTGCGCATCGCCCAGTGCCCTCTGGTGCTGGTGGCGATAGAAATTGACGGCAAACACACCGCCGTCGTCCTGATGCTCGACGATGGACACGCGCTCGGCCATGCCGTGCGCGTCGTAGACCAAGGCGCGGTGCTCGCCTTCCACCTCCTGGGCCGTGATGTGGCACAGCGCCGTGGCGCGTGCCGGGCCGGCGTCGCCGTGGTTCCAGGTGCTGTCGCGCAGATAAGGACCCGAGAGATAGGCCCACCAGCAGTCGCGCGTGGTGTCGCGCGCCTCGCTGCTGGCCGACAGGAACAGCTGCGGCCGGCTGCGCGGGCCCGTGCGATAGACCGACCAGGAGGCGGCGGGCAGCAGCGGGTTCATGGCCTCCAGCACCTGCCGGGCGAAGCCGGGCTCGCCCAGGCTGGCGACCATGTGGCCGATGGCGTGGCTGGGCGCATGGCCGGACGCATGGGCGCCCAGGGCGCTGGCGTCAGGGGTGTCGGAGGGGGCGGTCCAGTGTCTCAAGGGAAGGCAGGGGCGGGCAGGGCGTTGTCATCTTCCGGGATGACGGCCGGCCCGGGCAATGGTGCTTATGCTAGGTCCCGATTCCATCCACCGGAGCCCCAGAACCATGCCAGATGACGTGCCGCAGCTTGCGGCCTTGCCCGATCCGCGCTTTCGCTTCTTCGCCGACCTGAGCGTGCAGGTGGGCCCGCCGCAGGAGGTCGGTGCCACGGCGCACGGCGGGCGCCGACTGATCCCTATCCTGGGCGGCACGGCCCGGGGCGACGGCTGGAGCGCGCGCGTGCTGCCCGGAGGCGCGGACTTCCAGCGCATCGTGCACGGCGGGCTGGCCGAGCTCGATGCGCGCTATGTGCTGGAGACTGATGCCGGCGACCTGATCTATGTCTGCAACCAGGCGCTGCGCAGCGGCGACCCGGCGCACATGGCAAAGCTGGCGCGCGGTGAGCCCGTGGACCCCGCGCACATCTATTTCCGCTGCGCCCCCCGCATGGAGACGGCCAGCCGTGCGCTGGCCTGGATCAACGAGCGCCTGTTCTTCGGCACCGGCGTGCGCCATCCCGATCGCGTGCAGATGCGCTTTCACGAACTGCTCTGAGCCGCGCCTTTCCCCTCTCGATACCCACAATGCAGGAGACAAGACACATGAAAAACCAGGCATCGAAGTCGCGCCGCACCGCCGTGGCCTGCGCACTTGCCGCCGTGCTGGCCACCGGGCTGGCTCCCTGGACCGTGGTCGGCGCCCAGCCGGCCTTTCCGAGCAAGCCCGTGCGCCTGCTCGTCGGCTTTCCTGCGGGAACGGGGCCGGACATCGTGGCGCGCCTGCTCGCGCAGAAACTCTCCGAGCAATGGGGCAACCTGGGCGTGGTCGTGGACAACAAGCCGGGCGCTGGCGGCCTCATCGCCGCCAGCGAGGCGGCACGGGCCGTGCCTGACGGCTATACGCTGATGCTGGGCGAGACCGGCCAGCTCAGCATTGCGCCCAACACCTACCAGCGCCTGCCCTACGACCCGCAAAAGGACTTTGTGCCCGTCAGCCAGGTCGTCACCTCCGACTTCGTGCTGCTGGTCAATCCGCAGAAGGTGCCGGCCCGCAATGTGCCCGATTTCGTGGCCTGGGCGCGCCAGCGCAAGGAGCTGTTCATCGCCACCTTCGGCGCCGGCACGCCCGGCCACTTCGGCGCCTTCATGTTCGGCAATGCCGTGCAGCTCAAGCCCGAGCCCGTGCACTACAAGAACACCAACGATGCCCTGGGCGGCCTGTTCAGCGGCGACGTGCAGGCCGTCTTCGCCACGGCGGCCCTGGCCGCGCCCCAGGTCAAGGCCGGCAAGCTCACGGCCCTGGGCAGCACGGGCGCCACGCGCACCCAGTCCATGCCCGAGCTGCCCACCATCCGGGAGCAGGGCTATCCGTCGCTGGAGTTCAATTCCTGGTTCGGCGTGGTCGCGCCCGCCAAGACGCCGCCCGAGATCGTGGCCAGGCTGCAGGCCGACATCGTGCGCGCCCTGCAGCAGCCCGACAGCCGCAGCCGGCTGGAAGAAGCCGGTTTCCGCGTGACGGGCACCACGGGCGACGAGCTCGCCCGCATCATGCGCGCCGACACGGTCACCTGGGGCAAGGCCGTGGCGGCCACGGGCTTCAAGGCCGATTGAGGCTCAGCGCTTGCCCGCAGCCGGGGCAGGCGTCTTGGGCGAGTAGTCGCAGTACGGCGCCACCACGCATTCCCAGCAGCGTGGCTTGCGGGCCTGGCAGACGTAGCGGCCCAGCAGGATGAGCCAGTGGTGCGAGTCCACGGCATAGGCCGGCGGCACGCGCTTCATCAACTGCATCTCCACGGCCAGCGGCGTCTTGCCCGGCGCCAGGCCCGTGCGGTTGCCCACGCGGAAGATGTGCGTGTCCACGGCCATGGTGGGCTCGCCAAAGGCCACGTTGAGCACCACGTTGGCCGTCTTGCGGCCCACGCCGGGCAGGGCTTCCAGCTCCTCGCGCGTGCGCGGCACCTGGCCGCCGTGACGCTCGACCAGGATCTGGCAGGTCTGCATCAGGTGTTTGGCCTTGCTGCGGTACAGGCCGATGGTCTTGATGTATCCCTCCAGCCCTTCAAGTCCCAGGTCCAGGATGGCCTGGGGCGTATTGGCCACGGGAAACAGCTTGCGCGTGGCCTTGTTCACGCCCACGTCCGTGGCCTGGGCCGAGAGCAGCACGGCAGACAGCAGCTCGAACACATTGGTGTATTCCAGCTCGGTCTGGGGCGAGGGATTGGCGGCCTTGAGCGTGGCGAAGAAGGGTTCGATGCTGGTGGTTTTCATTGTGGGGGCGCGTATCCATCGATGTGGCGTGCATTGTCATGCAAGCGCGGGTATTTGAAAGTGCGTAACAGGCTCTAGGAATGTTCTGATTTTTCATGTCTGCCAGGGTCAGATCGTCTGGTTATGCAGATGCGGCGTTGACTGGCCAAGGCCGCATCGCAATAGTCGGCCGGATCGATTTCGCCGACACCAGACATCCAGACATCACGCCACCAGGAGGGGGGCGACCACATGGCCACTCGCAAGATATCCGTTTCTCCCGCGCTCGCATCGTCACAGGCCCTGCTGGGCAATGTGCGGGACCTGATCGAGGCCGCGCGGCTTCGCGTGGCAGCCAACGTCAACAGTGAACTCACCCTGCTGTACTGGCACATCGGCCAGCACATCCATGGCCATGAATCCGAGGTGCGGCAGGCAGGCTGCAGCGATGAGGTCCTGCCGGTGCTGGCCGGTCATCTGGTCCAGGACTATGGCAGCAGCTTCTCGGAGAAGAACCTGTGGCGCATGACGCAGTTCTCCACCGCGTTTCCCGACCAGCCCCTGGTCATCTCGCCGACCCGGAAATTGAGCTGGGCGCATTTCATCGTGCTGATTGCGATCAAGGATCCAGTGCAGCGCGAGTACTTCGCCAGCATGGCGAGCCTCGAGCGCTGGAGCGCACGCACGCTGCGCAGCCGCATCGACTCCCAGCTCTATGAACGCCTGGCGCTGCCCTGCGATGCCGAGGCGCTGATCGCGCAGGAGCCGGTCACGCCGCGCAGCACCGAGCGCATGTCGCCGGCGCTGTTCATGCGCGATCCCTATATCTTCGACTTTCTGGGGCTGCACGATGCCTGGCAGGAGGGCGACCTGCAGGCCGCCATCATCCGCGAGATGGAGGCCTTCCTGCTGCGGTCGGGCACGGGCTTCACCCTGGTGGGGCGGCAAATGCACATGCATGTGGATGAGCAGGACTTCCACCTCGATCTGCTGTTCTACAACCGCAAGCTGCGGCGGCTGGTGGCGGTGGAGCTGAAGGTGGGCGAATTCACGGCCGAGGACAAGGAGCAGATGGAGCAATACCTGCGCTGGCTGGACCGGCATGAGCATGAGCAGGGCGAGAACACGCCGATGGGCATGGTGCTGTGCACGGGCAACAGCTCCGAGCAGATCGAGCTGCTGGAACTGGGGCTGCGCGGCGTGCAGATGGCCGAGTACCTGCCCGGCCTGCCTGAGCGCCAGACGCTGGCACAGCGGCTGCGGCAGGCCACACGCCGGGCGCAGTGGCATTGGGCGCAGCGCCAGCTGGAAGGCGGGCTGGCCTGAGCGCCTACCGCTGCGTTTGAGACCCGTTCCCCCTCTTCTTCCTTCGTTTCCTTCTCCTCTTCCTCCTACCCAGGCGGCAGCAGTTCCCGCAGGTGCTCCACAAATGCCCGCACGCCCTTGGACAGGGTGCGTCCGGACAGCGTCTGCAGCTCGATGGCGCGCGCATTCATGCCGCGCTCGCGGATGGGCGCCGCATGCAGCTCGCCTCGGCGCACGCGCTCGCGCATGGTGACCTCTCCGCCCAGCGACAGGCCGCCGCCGTGCAGCACGAAGTGCACCAGGGTCTCGAACTGGCCGCTGACCAGGGCGGGCTCGAACACCAGGCGGCGGTGGCTGCAGGCGATGTCGAACAGCTGGCGCGCGGTGTTGGCGTCCTCGGGCAGGGCAATGGCATGGGGATGCATCTGGGCCAGGGTGATGCTGGCATGCCGGGCCAGCGCATGGTCGGGCCGCATGATGGCGACCACCGGCGAGACCTGGCGGTGCCAGACCTCGATGTCACGTGCCGCCGCGCGGCTGTAGGTCAGGCCCACATCGGCCTCGCCGCCCAGCACGGCCTGGGTCACGGCGGCAGGGGCTTCCACGCGCAGGTGGAACTGCATGCCCGGGTACTGTTCGCGGAAAAGCGCCATGGCGCGTGGCAGGAACTCGATGGCAAAGCCGCCCGAGCTGCACACGCGCACCACGCCCCGGCGCAGGCCCTGCAGGGCCTCGATGTCGGAGACCACACGGTCGGCCTCCAGCGCACCGCGGCGCGCGTGGGCGGCCAGCAGCTCGCCTGCCGGGCTGGGCGCCATGCCGCGCGGGCGGCGCTCGAACAGCGGCACGCCCAGCATCTCTTCCAGTCCGGCGACCTGGCGGCTCACGGCCGAGGGCGAGACATTGAGCCGCGTGGCGGCTTCGCTAACCGAGCCGCTGCGCACCACTTCGAGAAAGTAGCGCAGGGCCGTGTCCTGTAGGCGGTTGGAAAGCATGGTGGCCTGCTCATGGTTTGCGAAAAACGCAACGATAAGCCAAGAAAAAGGCGATTGTCGAAATAGTTTCGCCTGCTTATGCTGACTTCGTTCTGTCACAAAAACGAGGAAATCCATGGAGTCAAACGCAAGCACCGCAACGCAGCAGCCGGATCTGGCCACCGGGGGTGGTGGCGTCGTGGAGATGTCGGCCGTCGCGCTGTCAAAGGCCATCCAGGGCCGCGATCTGTCCTGCGTGGAGGTGCTGGATGCCTATTGCGCACAGATCGACCGCCTCAACCCCTTGGTCAACGCGCTGGTGTCTCCGCTGGACCGCGACTGGCTGCGCGGCCGCTCCCGCGAGCTGGACACGCTGCTGGCGCGCGGGCAGAGCCTGGGGCCGCTGCACGGCTTTCCCCAGGCACCCAAGGACATCATGCCGGCGGCCGGCATGGTGACGACCAAGGGATCGCCCATCTTCGCGGGCCAGGTCTCGCAGACCGATTGCGTGGTGTTCGAGCGCATGCGCGCAGGCGGTGCGCTGTTTGTGGCGCGCAGCAATTCGCCCGAGTTCGGCCTGGGCGGCCATACCTACAACCCGGTCTACGGGACCACGCGCAATGCCTTCGATCCTTCGCGCTCGGCAGGTGGCAGCAGCGGCGGGGCCGGCGTGGCCGTGGCGCTGCGCATGCTGCCCGTGGCCGATGGCTCGGACATGATGGGCTCGCTGCGCACGCCGGCCGCCTTCAACCATGTCTATGGATTGCGCACCTCGGTGGGCTGCGTGCCGCATGGCCCTTCGGAGGAGGTGTTCTTCCAGCAGTTCAGCGTGGCCGGCCCCATGGCGCGGGACATTCCCGACCTGGCCCTGCTGCTGTCCGTGCAGGCAGGCTTTGATGCGCGCCTGCCGCTGACCCGCCGCAGCGAGCCGCCCAAGGACTGGACCGCCCAGCTGCAGCGCGATTGCAAGGGCCTGCGCATCGGCTGGCTGGGGGACTTGGGCGGGCACCTGCCCACCGAGTCCGGCCTGCTGGAGACCTGCCGCGCGGCGCTGCAGCATTTCAAGACCATCGGCTGCACGGTGGAAGAGGCCGTGCCGGCCTTCGACTTCGAGCGCCTGTGGCGCGCCTGGATCGACCTGCGCAGCTTCAGCGTGGCCGGGGCCAACGCCGCCCTGTACCGCGACCCGGTCACGCATGCCCTGCTCAAGCCCGAGGCCCTCTGGGAAATCGAGCGCGGCATGGCGCTGCCGGCCATGGCGGTCTATGACGCGGCGCGTGTGCGCTCGGCCTGGTACGAAACCCTGCGCCGCCTGTTCGACAGCTACGACTTTCTGGTGCTGCCCTCCGCCCAGGTCTTCCCGTTCGATGCGGCGCTGGACTGGCCGCATGCCGTGGGCGGCCGCGAGATGGACACCTACCACCGCTGGATGCAGACCGTGGTGCCCGCCACCATGGCCGGCTTGCCGGCCCTGGCCGCGCCCGCAGGCTTCGGGCCGCAGGGGCTGCCTGCCGGGCTGCAGATCATCGGCCCGGCACAGGCCGATCTGGCCGTGCTGCAGATCGGCCATGCCTATGACCAGGCCGGCGGCTTCTCGCGCGTGCGCAGCCCGCTGCTCGACTGAAACCGCCGCATCGATTTTTCCCAGGTTCCCGTTCCCTCGTCCCCCAGGAGATCCGCGCCATGGCCTTGTCCCGTTCCCGTTTTCTGTCGTGTCTGATGGCCGGTGCCACGGCACTTGCGCTGCCCGCAGCCAAAGCCCAGCCCCAGTCCTACCCGGATCGTCCGATCAAGCTGGTCGTGCCGTTTGCGCCGGGCGGCGCCACCGACATCCTGGGCCGGCTGCTGGCCACCTCGCTGGGTGAACGGCTGGGCCAGCCCGTGGTCGTGGAAAACCGCCCCGGTGCAGGCACGGTGGTGGCGGGCGCGCTGTTGGCCAAGGCGCCGCCCGACGGCTACACGCTGCTGCTGGGCGCCAGCACCACGCTGACGCTCAATCCCGCCATCCGCAACCCGCTGCCCTATGACCCGCTGCGCAGCTTCACGCCGCTGGGGCTGGTGGCCGACATGGGCCTGGTGCTGGTGGCCCATAACGAAACGCCTGCACGAACGCTGCCCGAACTCGTGGCCCTGGCCAAGGCCGACCCCGACAAGCTCTCCTACGGTTCCTTCGGCACGGGATCCTCGGTGCACTTCGGCGGCGAAATGCTCAAGACCGCCACGGGTATGCGCATGGTGCATGTGCCCTTCAATGGCAGCTCGCCCAGCCTCACCGCGCTGATGGGCGGCCAGGTGCAGGTGGCCGTGGACACGGTGGTGGCCACCACGCCGCTGATCAAGGCCGGCAAGATCCGTCCCATCGCAGCCCTGGGCCCGCAGCGCCTGGCCCTGCTGCCCCAGGTGCCCACCGTGGCCGAAAGCGGCTACCCGGGCTTTGCCATGGACACCTGGTTTGCCTTCCTCGCCCCGGCCGGCCTGCCCGCACCCATCCAGAAGAAGCTGGAAAAGGCGCTGGCCGACGCCATGGCCGAGCCGGCCATGAAGAAGAAGCTGGTGGACATCGGCCTGTCGCCCGCATGGGGGCCGGCCAGCGCGCTGCAGGAGCGCATAGAGCGCGAACTGCCGCAAATGCGCGCCGTGGCTGCCAGAGCCGACATCAAGGTGGATTGAACGCAGCTGCCTTCCGGGAGAGAGGGGGAAGGCGCGAATCGACTCAGGGGGCTTCTAATCGTGCAGGAAAGCTGCGGCAGGATTGGCGACAATGCAGGCTTCGCCTTTTCATTGCACCGACAAAGAGACTCCTGCCCATGCAATTCGCCGACCGTCTGAACAACGTAGAAACCTCCGCCATCCGCGAGCTGTTCAAGCTGCTGGGCAAGCCCGGCATCATCAGCTTTGCGGGTGGTTTCCCGGACAGCGCCATGTTCGACGTGGCCGGCATCAGCGCCGCCTCCCAGGCCGCGCTGCAGCAGGAACCCGGCGCCGCGCTGCAGTACGGTGCGACCGAGGGCTACCAGCCGCTGCGCGAGCAGATCGCCGCCTTCATGGCCGGCAAGGGCGTGCGCGGGCTGGCCCCCGAGCAACTGGTGGTGACCACGGGCAGCCAGCAGGCGCTGGACCTGCTGGGCAAGACCATGATCAACCCCGGCGACAAGGTCATCGTCGAAGGCCCGACCTTCCTGGCCACCATCCAGTGCTTCCGCCTGTACGGCGCCGAAGTCATCAGCGCGCCCATCGACGCCGAAGGCGCCCAGGTCGATGCGCTGGAGCAACTCATTGCCGAGCACCGCCCCAAGCTGGTCTACCTGATCCCCACCTTCGGCAACCCCAGCGGCGCCATGCTGAGCCTGGAGCGCCGCAAGAAGGTGCTGGAGCTTGCCGTCAAGTACCAGACCCTGGTGGTGGAAGACGATCCCTACGGCGACCTGTATTTTGGCGAAGCGCCTCCGTCCAGCCTGCTGGCGCTGTCCAGCGAGGTGCCCGGCAGCCGCGACTGGCTGGCGCACTGCGGCTCGCTGAGCAAGGTGCTCAGCCCCGGCCTGCGCATTGGCTGGCTGGTGGCCCCGGCCGAGCTGCTGGGCCGCGCCGTGATGTGCAAGCAGTTCAGCGATGCCCACACCAGCACCTTTGCCCAGGCCACGGCCGCGCAGTACCTGAAGTCCGGCGCCATGCCCGCCACGCTGGCCCATGTGCGCGAGGTCTATGCGCGACGCGCCAAGGCCATGGGCGATGCGCTGCGCGAGCACCTCGGCGATGCCGTGGAATTCCTGCAGCCCCAGGGCGGCCTGTTCCTGTGGGTGCGCCTGACCGGCAAGGGCGGCGCGCTGGCCGATGCCGGTGAGCTGGCCAAGCGGGCCATTGCCCAGGGCGTGGCCTTTGTGCCGGGTGCGCCGTTCTTTGCGCAAAACCCCGATGCCACCAGCTTCCGCCTCTCGTTCGCCACGGCTGACGAGGACAAGATCCGCGAAGGCATCGCCCGCCTGGCCCAGGCGCTCAAGGCATGAGCGTGGCTGACGACGGAGAACATGGCGGCGGGCACGCAGACGCCGATGCCCTGCAGGCGCGCGTGATGGAGCTGGAGATCAAGGCCAGCTACACCGAAGACCTGCTGGAGCAGCTGAACCTGACCATCTACCGCCAGCAGCAGCAGATCGACCGGCTGCTTGACGAGCTGCGCGACCTGCGCCGCCGGGTGCCCGAAGGCGGACCCGCCGGCGGCGCGACCAATCTGCGCGACGAGCTGCCCCCGCACTATTGAGTGCGCAGGGCGGCTGCGTGCGAATGCCCAGGCCAGCCCCTGCCTGGGCATTTCTTCATTCAAGCGGCTTGTTGGCCACGTGCTTCATCTTGCCCAGGAACAGGCGCAGGAAAAAGCCCGCCATGATCAGCATGAAGACGATGGCGCCCAGGCTCATCAGGCCGTAGTCGGTGGAAAAAAGATCAATCATCAGCTTCACAAGTCCTCCTGTGGTTTGTTGGTATCGGTGGGGTCCCGATCCAACTATCGCCGTGGCCTGGCGCGGAGGGCTTGTGATGGGTCAACGCGGCGGCGGGGTGGGTTTGCGGCAGCGCAAAGGGGCAAGCCCCGGCAAGCCCGGCCAAGCCCGGGAACTGGGCATGGGGTAGGAGTCGAGCATTCAGGGCGAGCCAAGCCCATCACCCCCGCATGAACGGCAAGGGCACCTCCGCAGGAATCGGGCACGCATAGGGTCTGCCGCCCCGGCGCTCAAGCAGCTCCGTCTTGGCCTGGGCAATGCGTTCGGGCTGCTCCAGCAAGGCGATGGCCGTGGCCGCCAGCACCTGGGCGGCGCGCACCATGCCTGCGTGGGCCAGGCTGGACTGGCCTTGCGAGACCATCTGCCAGGAATGCAGCGGCGTGCCGAAGGCGTAGCAGGCCACCCAGGCCTGGACGGTGGGCGTGATCCAGCTCACATCGGCCACGTCGGTGGAGCCGAACAGGGTGTCCTCCACGGCAGGATCGTAGGGCGCCAGGCCTTCGAACACGGCCGGCACCTTGCCGCGCAGCACGCTGGCCAGCGGGCGGCTGACCTGGTCCACGTCGTTGCTGTCCAGCGTGGCCTGGAAGTCTCCGGCCAGGCGATGCAGGCCGGGGTCCACGTGCAGCGGGCCCAGGGCCTGCATCTGCGCATACATCACCTGGTTCAGCGTGCGGTTCTGCAGCAGGTTGGAGCAGGCCTTGTCAAAGACGATCTCCAGCCGGCAGTCCGTCATCAGCGCGGCGCCGCGCGCCACGTTCTGCACGCGCTCGTACAGCGCTGCTGCCTCGTGGTTGCGTGCGGCCCGCACCAGATACAGCACCTCGGCGCGAGCCTGCACCACGTTGGGCGACAGGCCGCCCGAGTCGGTGATGGCGTAGTGCACCCGCGCATCGGTGGGCATGTGCTCGCGCAGGTAGTTCACGCCCACGTTCATCAGCTCCACGGCGTCGAGCGCGCTGCGGCCCAGGTGCGGGGAATGCGCGGCATGCGCGGCCTTGCCGTGGAAGATGAATTTCGCCTGGATGTTGGCCAGCGTGCTCTGGCTGAACACGCCGGTGAAGCTGGCCGGGTGCCAGGTCAGCGCCGCATCCACATCGTCGAAGACCCCGGCGCGCGCCATGAAGGTCTTGCCCGATCCGCCTTCTTCTGCCGGGCAGCCGTAGTAGCGCACGCGTGCCTTGGCACCGCTGCGGCGCAGGTGCTCCTGCAGCGCAACGGCCGCGAAATGCGCCGAGGTGCCCAGCAGATGGTGGCCGCAGCCGTGGCCCGCCAGGCCCGGGCTGTCGGTGGAAGGCGTGCAGACCAGGGCGCCGCTTTGCTGGTTCAGGCCCGACAGCGCGTCGTACTCGCCCAGGAAGGCCAGCACCGGGCCCTCGTCGCCCCATTCGGCCAGGAAGGCCGTGGGAATGCCGGCCACGCCGCGCGTGATGCGAAACCCGGCCTGCTCCAGCGCATCGATGTGCAGCCGGGCAGAAGCGGTTTCGGCATAGCGCAGTTCGGCCAGGGACCAGATGCTGTCGGCCAGGGCCGCCATGCGCGGGAACTGCTGCTGGAAGAAGTCCTGGAGGTGCTCGACTGCGCTCATTCCGGCTTCACCCCTGCCTTGTCCAGCAGCGCTTTGTTGCGCTGCAGTTCGCTGGCGATCTGGGCCGGGAAGCGGGCCTGGTCCATCTCGGTGACCGAGGCGCCCAGCAGCTTCAGGTGCTTTTGCACCTCGGGCAGGCGCACGGCCTTCACCGACGCATCCTGCAACTGCCGGACGATGGCCGGTGGCGTGCCGGCCGGCACGACCAGCCCGAACCAGCTGATGCCCAGTTCGTTGAGCTGCGCGTAGCCCAGCTCCTTGAAGGTGGGCACATCGGGCAGGTCGGGCGAGCGGCTGTCGCCCGACAGCGCCACGGGGATGAGCTTGCCGCCCTTGATCTGGGGCATGGCCGAAGGCAGCTGGTCGGTCATCACCTGCACCATGCCGGCCAGCGCATCGTTGAGCGCCGGCCCGTTGCCGCGGTAGGGCACGATCTGCACCTGGGTCTTCATGGTCTCGTTGAAGGACGCCACCATCAGATGGCCCAGCGTGCCCAGGCCCGGCACGCCCGCGCTGTAGGCGCCGGGCTGGGCGCGCAGCTTGGCCAGAAAGCCCGGGAAATCCTTGACGCCCATCTTGGGGTGGACCATGTAGACCGACGGCATGGTCACCAGATTGGCCACGGGCAAAAGCCTGCCTTCCAGCTTGGCGGCGCGCGTGTACAGCGAGGGATTGATGGTGGCCGTGCTCACCGTGGCCATGCCGATGGTGTAGCCGTCAGGCGCGGCCTGGGCAATGCTTTCGGTGCCGATCAGGCCGCCAGCGCCGGCCTTGTTGTCCACCACCACGGGCTGGCCCAGCGTGCTGCGCAGGCCCTCTGAGATCACGCGCGCAACGATGTCGGTGGAGCCGCCTGCCGCAAAGGGCACGATGAGCTTGACCGGCTTGTTCGGATAGGCGTCGGCCGCATGGGCCGTGGAGGCCGTGGAGGCCGTGTGGGCCAGGGTGAGGCCGCACAACACGGCGGCAAGACCGGACGTGCCCAGCGAGAGCAGGGTGCGCCGCGGCAGCTGAAAGAGGGGTTTGGCTTGCATGGCATGGGTTCCATCAACGGTGAAGGAGCCGCAGGCCTGGGCCGCGCCGGCTCCCGATGCAGGCGACTATAGAAATCCTGCCGCCCGCGTGGGCCACGGTATTTGTGCCAAGCTATAAGCCGTTCCGATAGCTTGCCCTGCGCCGCCTGTGGCGCGCCAGGGCCTGCCTGGGGAAAACACTGAGACTCCCATGAGCAATGACTTCGATGACCGCGACGGCCTGGACGATGCGGCCACGCCCCAGGGGCGGCTGCTGTATTCGCGCCTGACCAAGCATGTGCGCCTGCGCCAGCTGCAGCTGCTGGTGGCGCTGCAGCAATGCGGCTCGGTGGTGCAGGCCGCCGCCACGCTGCACATGAGCCAGTCGGCCGCCACCCAGGCGCTGGCCGAGATGGAGCGCGTGCTCGACATCCGCCTGTTCGAGCGCCATGCGCGCGGCATACGCCCCACGCTGGCCGGCCAGACCCTGGTGGACACGGTGCGCGGCGTGCTGGCCGCGCTGGAGGAGGTGGCGGAATCGCTGGCTGCCATTCGCCGAGGCGCGGCGGCCGCGCTGCGCCTCGGCGCCATTCCGGCGGCAGCCCTGGCCATTCTTTCACCCCTGCTGGCGCGGTTCTATGCCGAGCACCCCGAGGTGCATGTCGATGTGCACGAAGACGCCAGCACCCGGCTGCTGTCCCAGCTGCTGGGCGGCGGGCTGGACGCGGTGTTCTGCCGCGAGCCGGCGCTGCTGCCCGGCCCCTTCGCCTTCGAGCCGCTGCTGGCCGACACGGCCGTGGTGGTGGCCGCACGCTCGCATGCGCTGGCCGGGCGCCGTGACGTGCCGCTGCAGGCCTTGACTGGCGCACGCTGGGTGCTGCCCACGGCCAACATCGCCGTGCGCGGGATTTTCGAGGCCGAGGTGCTCCAGGCGCTGCCCGATGCGCCCTGGTTTCCCGTCTCCACCGTTTCCCTGCCGATACTGGAGGGCCTGTTGAGCCAGCCCGGCGCCGTGGCCCTGGTGCCGCTGAGCATTGCGCCGGGCCTGCAGACCCATGCGCGCGTGTGCCGGCTCGATGTGCGGCTGACGGGCAGGTTGGCGCCCCTGGGCGTGGTCTGCCGGCGCGACCAGGCGCCTGCCCTGCTGACCGAGATGCTGTCGCTGTGCCGGCAGATGCTGCCAGCGCCACCGGCCCGCTGAATGCCAAAAGCTGGCGACATGGCTTCTTGCCGCCCCCGCTTGCGGCCACAATACTGTCCGCGCGAAAACACGGCAGCATGGCCGCACCAGACAACAGAAAGCACGCAGAGGACCGCATGATCAATTGGTCGCTAGACGCCGATACCGTCACCCACAGCATCCAGCTGGCGCTGGCGCCGGTGTTCTTTCTGACGGCCGTGGCCGGCATGATCGGCGCCGTGGCCGGGCGGCTGGCCCGCATCATCGACCGCGCGCGCAAGCTGGAAGAACTGCTGCGCAACCCGCAGGAAGAGGACTTCATCGCGCGCAGCCTCACGGAACTGCACTTTCTGCGCAAGCGCGGCCGGCTGGCCAATGTCTGCATAGGGCTGCTGACCGTCTGCGGCTTTTGCATCGGCCTGACCATTGCCCTGCTGTTCCTGGGCGAGGCCTACGGCATCAACGGCCATGGCTATGCGGTGCTGGGCTTTCTGTTCGGCGTGCTGATGTTTCTCTCGGCCCTGGCCTGCTTTCTCTGGGAAACCATCATGGCCACCAGCCTGCTGGACTTCCACACCCTGACCCGCGTGCGCGCGGCCGTGCGCACCATACAGCGGCCGGAACGCAACGACCAGGCCCAGGCTGAGCCGTCCACCCCGGCAGACGACACCGGCCGCCAGCCCTGAGCCGGGCGCGGACGGCGCCGCCGTCGCTGTCGCCATCGCCGCAGCCCATTCACTCCATCGGGTCCAGGCAGGCCGCCGCGGCCTGGATCACGCAGTCCGTCAGCCGCTGCAGGCTGGCCTGCGCATTGCGCGCATGGGCCCAGTACATGGGAATGTCCAGATCGTTGCCGGGCAGCAGCTCCACCAGGCTGCCTTCGACCAGTTGCGCGCCGATCATCAGCGGCGGGTGCATGCCCCAGCCCATGCCCAGCTCGCAGGCCCGCGTATAGCCCTGGTTGGAGGGAAGAAAGTGGCGCGGCGTGTTGCGCCGCCCCTCTGCGCCCAGGCGTTGCAGCCATTGGTCTTGCAGGCTGTCCTTGCGGCCGTAGCTCATCATGGGCGTGCGCGCCATGGCCTCGGGCGTGATGCCGTCCTTCAGGTAGCGGCGGATGAAGTCGGGGCTGGCCGCCGCCACGTAGCGCATGCGGCCCAGCGGCCAGGTATTGCAGCCGGGAATGGCCGATGAAGTGGCCGTGACGGCGGCCAGCACCTCGCCCTCGCGGATGCGCTTGGCCGTGTGGTCCTGGTCGTCGATGCTGATGTCCAGCAGCTCGTTGCCGTCGCGCGTGAAGGCGGACATGGCATCCATGAACCAGGTGGACAGCGAGTCGGCATTGACGGCCAGCTTGAGCGTGGGCAGTGCGGTCTGGCCCTCGGGGACCAGCTCCGGGTTCTTGCGGCGCAGATCGTTTTCGAGCAGGGCCACCTGCTCCAGGTGCAGGCACAGCCTGCGGCCCGCATCGGTGCCCGAGCAGGGCTGGCCGCGCAGTACCAGCACCTGGCCCACACGCTCCTCCAGCAGCTTGATGCGCTGGGAAACGGCCGAGGGCGTGACATGCAGCTTGCGCGCCGCGCGCTCGAAGCTGCCTTCGCGCACCACGGCCGCCAGGGCTTCGAGTCCGGCGTAGTCGAGCATTTAGATATTCTTCATTTGGTTGAGTAAATGTAATTTTACTTAACCATTTGCCGGCCAGACAATCCCGGCCATGTGGACTGCAAATGTTTCTTCTTCCTGGCTGGCGGGCTTCACGGTCTGCCTGTCTCTCATCGTCTCCATCGGCGCCCAGAACCTCTATGTGCTGCGCCAGGCCGTGCACGGTCAGCATGTGCGCGCCTGCGTGGCCTGGTGCGTGGTGAGCGACGTGGTGCTCATCGGCCTGGGCGTGGCGGGCATGGCCCGGCTGCTGGGCGACAACCCCGACTTGGCCCGCTACCTGACGCTGGGCGGCGCCCTGTTCCTGCTGGCCTATGGGCTGATCGCGCTGTGGCGCATGGCCATGGCGCCCGATGCGCAACTGGCGGCATCGGGCGGGCAACTGGCCCCGCGTGGCCTGCTGGGCGTGGTCTCCACGCTGGCCGTGATCACCCTGTTCAACCCCCATGTCTATCTGGACACGGTGCTGCTCATGGGCTCCATCGGCGCGCGCCAGGAAGGCGTGCTCAAGTGGGTCTATGTGGTGGGCGCCGCATCGGCCAGCCTGTCGTGGTTCGTGGCGCTGGCCTTTGCGGGCCGCCGCATGAAGCGCCTGTTCGAGAAGCCGCAGGCCTGGCGCGTTCTCGATGGCCTCACGGGCGTGATGATGCTGGCGCTGGCCTGGTGGGTGGCTGGCAGCGCGTTGGCACCGGCAGGCGGCTGACGGCGCAGATCAGTCTGCGGCCGGGGCTTCCTCGCCGGGCGCCCAGGTGCCCACGGCCTCGATGAGGTTCCAGCTGTTGCATTCGATGCAGTAGTGGCCCGTGGCGCCGGTCTTCTGGCTGGTCGCCTCGATGACGACCTTGTGGCCATGGCGCTGGGCCTCGGACAAGGGCTGGATCTTGTCGTAGTTGTATTGCTCGGCCAGGTCGCCCCGGAAGGAAATGGTGATGCGCTCGCGCTTGGGATAGTAGTCACGCTCGTACTTGTCGAGGGTGCGTGTGGCGACGAGGCGGGCCATGCTGTCCGGTGAAGGTGCGCTCAAAGCAGTCTCCTGGTGTATGTCTAGGTTGTGTCAACTTGTTTCATTGTCGGGCTTGTGTTCTGCCATCGGCAACTGCAGCCCGGTCTTGATGCGTTCCAGAGCGATCGAGGTGGTGTAGCGCCGGATGTTGTCGTCTCCGGAGAACAGCCGCGCCGCCAGCGCCTGGTACTCCTGCATATCGGCAGCCGTGACGATCAATGAATAGTCGGCTTCCCCGGTCACGTAGTAGCACTGCTGCACGGCGGGCTCGCGCGCCACGCGCGCGCGAAAGGCCAGGGACAGGTCCGGGCGCTCGTTGGCCAGCTGCACGTTGATGAGCACGGTGAGCGGACGCCCCGTGCGCACGGGATCGACCACGGCCACGTTGGCCGTGATCACGCCCAGCTCCTGCAGGCGCCGTATGCGCCGCTGCACGGCCGGTGCCGAAAGGTGGACCTGCTCGGCAATGAGGCGCTGCGGCGTGAGGTTGTCGCGCTGGAGCACGTCGAGGATGGCGCGGTCAAAAGTATCGAGTGCGATGGCGGGCATGGGGGAGGGGCGGAAAACGGATGCGGGGCGGTCGGAAAGAGCGAATATTGCGCGAAGAGGCCCCAAAACGAGTCTTTTGCATCGCTGGCCTGCAATATCGTACGGGCCATGACAACAAACACCACATGGAACCGCGTCTGGCCCCTGCTGGCCGTGCTGGGCTCGGTCACGGCACTGGGCGTGGGCACTTCTCTTGCCAAGCAGCTTTTTCCGGTGCTGGGCGCCCAGGGCACTTCGGCATTGCGCGTGGGCTTTGCCGCGCTGATCCTGGTGGCCATCTGGCGGCCCTGGCGCTGGACGCTGGCCCGCCCCCAGGCCTGGGCGCTGCTGCGTTTCGGCGTGGCGCTGGGCGCCATGAACCTGCTGTTCTACATGGCGCTGCGCACCATTCCCTTTGGACTGGCCGTGGCCATCGAATTCTCCGGTCCGCTGGCCGTGGCCATCTACCACTCGCGCCGGCCGGTGGACTTTGTCTGGCTGGCGCTGGCCGTGGCGGGGCTGGCCCTGATTTTGCCGATAGGGGGCGCCGGCGCGGGCGGATTGGTGCTGGAGCCCGTGGGCATTGCCTGCGCCGTGGGCGCTGCCATCTGCTGGGCGCTGTACATCCTGCTGGGGCAGCGCCTGGGCAGCATTCCCAGCGGCCAGGCCGTGTCGCTGGGCCTGGTGTTCGCCGCCATGGTGGTGGTGCCCTTCGGCGTGGCCGAGGCGGGGGCCAAGCTGCTGCAGCCGTCCATCCTGGCCTTCGGCCTGGTGGTGGCGGCCATCTCCAGCGCCTTGCCCTATACGCTGGAGATGATGGCCCTGCGCCGCCTGCCACCGGCCACCTTCGGCATTGCCCTGGCCACGGAGCCTGCGATTGCCGCCCTCATGGGCATGCTGCTGCTGCATGAGCACCTGGTGGGCACCCAGTGGCTGGCCATCGCCTGCATCATGGGCGCGGCCATGGGCAGCGCCATCACGCGGCCCGCTGCGGCGGCCAAGGCGCCGGCCGAGGTGACGCCTGCAGGTTGAGTGGCGATACCAGGGAAGGGGAATGAAAAAGCGCTGCCGAGGCAGCGCTTTTTTTGCGGGGACAGGATGCAGCCGACCGGCTGCATTCCCTGCGCCTCAGAACGCAGGAACGACAGCGCCCTTGTACTTCTCGAGGATGAACTTCTTCACGTCGGGCGTGTGCAGCGCGTTCATCAGCTTGGCGATGTTGGGATCGTTGGCACGGTCCTGGCGCGAGACCACGATGTTGGTGTAGGGCGAATCGGAGCCTTCGATGAACAGCGCATCCTTGGTGGGATTGAGCTTGGCCTCGATGGCGTAGTTGGTGTTGATCAGGGCCAGGTCCACGTCAGCCAGCGCGCGTGGCAGCAGCGGGGCTTCGAGTTCCTTGAACTTGAGCTTCTTGGGGTTCTTGGCCACGTCCAGCGGCGTGGGGGTCAGGCTCTTGGGGTCCTTGAGCTCGATCAGGCCCTGCTTGGCCAGCAGGATCAGGGCGCGGCCGCCGTTGGAGGGGTCGTTGGGGATGGCGATGGTGGCGCCGTCCTTCAGATCCTTCACGTTCTTGATCTTCTGCGAGTAACCGCCGAAGGGCTCCACGTGGACCTTGCCATTGGGCACGGCCACCAGCGAGGTCTTGCGGTCCTTGTTGTAGCTGTCCAGGTAGGGCTGGTGCTGGAAGAAGTTCACGTCCAGCTGCTTGTCCTCGACGGCCGCATTGGGCTGCACGTAGTCGCTGAATTCCTTGATCTGCAGGTCGATGCCCTGGGCCTTGAGGGCCGGCTTCACATGGTTGAGGATTTCTGCATGGGGCACAGCGGTGGCGCCGACCTTGAGCACGTCGGCGGCCTGGGCCGTCAGGGCCAGCGTGGCAATCGCGATTGCGGAGAGGGCTTTCTTCAACATGACCGGAGGACTTTCTTCAACGGGTTGCAAAAACGCCGCAGGCCCGGTGGAGTGGTTCTGTATCGGGCGGTACGGCAGGCAGGCGCATAGTCTAGTGCGGCGCCAGCGGCCGCAATGAACAATTTTGCTATTTGGTTATAAGGCTGTGGCTTTTTATGCAGATTCTTGCGATGCCGCAGCGCGTACCATCGCCGCCATGGACTCCGAAATGCTGCAAAAGCTGGTGCAGGTGCAAATGCCCTATGGCAAGTACAAGGGCCGGCTGATCGCCGACCTGCCCGGCAACTATCTGAACTGGTTCGCACGCGAAGGCTTCCCCAAGGGAGAGCTGGGCCAGTTGCTGGCGCTGATGCAGGAGCTGGACCACAACGGCCTGTCGCACCTGCTGCAGCCGCTGCGCGCCGGGCCGCGCTGAAGCGGCCGCCCTATAAAGCAAAAGGCCGCGACGGGCGCGGCCTTTTCGGGGAAAAACGCAGGCGGCTTACTTGGCGGCAGCGCGGGCGGCTTCTGCCTTGGCCTTGGCTTCGTCGGCCTTGCGCTGCAGCTCGGCTGCCTCGGTTTCAGCGGCCTTGGCCTTGGCTTCGGCTTCCTTGGCGGCTGCATCCTTTTCAGGAGTCATGGCGCCAGCCAGCGCATTGCCGGCCATGGAGCCGGCCACGGCGCCCACGGCAGCGGCGCCCAGCGTGCCCATCATGCCTGGGCCTGCAGCACCTGCAGTGGCAGGTGCCGCTGCCGGAGCGGCGGCTGCGGCGGGCGCGGCGGGGGTGGCAGGAGCTGCAGGGCTGGCAGGCGTTGCCGCCTTGCTGGCGGTGGGTGCCGCAGGCGCTGCGGGCTGAGCGGGGGCCTTGCCGATCGACGCCGGGCGCACGGACTTGCCGCCGCTGCCCATGCGCTTGGCCTGGGCCAGCGTGGGCACGGTCAGCGATGCAATGGCCAGGGCGATCACGGAGGCAGTGGCGCGGAACGAAGTCTTCACGGAGTTTTTTCCAATCATGGTGGTCATGTACACGGTCGGCGCAGGCGGGCCCGCGCCGGTCGGCGCGCCACAGGCTGCCCGTATGCGGGCAGGCCTGCGGCCTTGTGTGTCACATGGGGATGGGGGAGGAGATTCCAAGCACCGGCGCGCGGATGCGCCGGCGTGCAGCCTGCTGTTGTAGGTGGGCCACCCGGCGCTGGGGCGGTGGCCTATGGGGCTGCGTGAAGCATTGTAGAAAAGACTGGGGCTTGCCGGAAAAGCAAGCCCACAGAACATTCTCAGCTATTGATTGCGGAGCGGCGCAGCGGCCTACGCCCGCCGCTGCCGCCCGTTTTCAGCGCAGGACTTCCAGCAGGCGGTCCAGGCCGCCTTCGGTGATGGAGACCTTGGCTTCGTTGCGCACGCGCGGCTTGGCGTGGTAGGCCACGGACAGGCCTGCGACCTGCATCATGGGAATGTCGTTGCTGCCGTCGCCCACGGCGATGCACTGGTCGGGGCGAATGCCCAGCAGCGAGGCGACTTCCAGCAGGGTACGGCGCTTTTCGGCGCCGTCGCAGATGTCGCCCCAGGGCTGCTCGATCAGGCCGCCGGTCAGTGCGCCGTCACGCATCTCCAGCACGTTGGCACGCACGAAGTCGATGCCCAGCATGCCGCGCACATGTTCGGCAAAGTAGGTGAAGCCGCCCGAGACCAGCAGCACCTTCAGGCCCGCAGCCTGGGCTGCGCGCACCAGGGTTTCGGCGCCCGGGGAGAGCTTCAGGCGCTCGGCCAGCACGCGGGCCATGTCGGCCTCGGTCACGCCGACGAGCTTGCCCACGCGCTGGCGCAGGCTGTCCTTGAAGTCGGTGATCTCGCCGCGCATGGTGGCTTCGGTGATGGCCGAGACCTCGGCCTTCTTGCCGGTGGCGTCGGCGATCTCGTCGATGCACTCGATGGTGATCAGCGTCGAGTCCATGTCGAACGCGATGAGCTTGTAGTCGGCCAGCTTCAGTGGCGGCTGGATGCCGCGGATCAGCAGTCCGGGCGCGAATTCGGTGACATCGGTCATGGGTGGGGCAGCAAAAGGGGGACGGGCCGCCGGGCTGGCGGGAAACAGGCGCAGATCATATCCAGTGGCGGGCCTGCCGTCAGGCTGCGGGCGGCTGGCGCAGGTAGATGGCGTCCGACCAGGTGGCCAGCCATTGGGGGCGAAACACCACGAAGATGGCGGTGACCATGCCGGTGACCACGGCATCGCCCCAGGCCATGAGCCAGCGCGCGATGCGAGACAGATCCTCGTTGACGCCGGGCAGGGCGTGGCCCGCCGCCTGGGCCAGCAGCGCGGCGATGAAGACGCACAGCACCGTGCCCGCAAAGCCGCGCGCGAGGATGTAGACAAAGATCTGATGCGGCAGCCAGCGCCGCAGCGCCGCGCCCCAGAGCATGGCCAGCGTGGCAGGCACGATACCCTGCCAGACCGCGATGCCCAGCGCATCGCCCCAGCCCAGGGCCGGCGACAGCAGGGCGGCCAGCCCGCCCACGATGAGCAGCAGCGGCACGGCCAGAGGCCAGCCCAGCATGAGCACCACCAGCGGAGCCGAGGACCACTGCAATTGCAGCGGCATGCGGTGCAGCGTGGGCAGGGCCCAGATCCAGGGCAGCAGCACGAGCACGCCCAGCAGCGGGGTGACCAGGGGCGAGGCCATGCGGTCCTGCGGGCCGCCCGGACCCGGGCGGCCGGCCAGCATGCGCCAGGGGCGCAGCCACAGCGCGGTGGCCAGGGCCAGCAGGGCGATGCTCGCTTCGAGGAACATGGCTGGAACGACGCGTTCTATGCGGGCTGGGCCGCCTTCGCCTCCACCAGCGGCTGGCCCAGGCTGCGCAGCACGTCGCGCACCATCTGGGCACGGTCCTTGGGGTTGTCCAGGGCACGCTCGATGCGCAGCTTCTCGTTGCCGGCCAGCTTGATGTGCTTGTTCTTCTGGATGAGGTGGATGATGGCCATCGGGTCCACGGGTGGCTGGGGCTTGAAGGTGATGTTGATGACGCCGGGCGCTGCATCCACCTTGACCACGCCGTAGGGCTGGGACAGCACGCGCAGGCGGTGCACGTCGATCAGCGTCTGCGCCTGGGGCGGCAGCTTGCCGAAGCGGTCCACGATTTCTTCGAGCAGGGTGTCGATCTGGTCGCTGGTGCGGGCCGTGGCCAGTTTCTTGTAGAAGGACAGGCGCAGGTGCACGTCGCCGCAGTAGTCGTTGGGCAGCAGGGCCGGCGCGTGCAGGTTGATGTCGGTGGAGGCCGACAGCGGGCTGAGCAGGTCGGGTTCCTTGCCGGCCTTGAGGCTGCGCACGGCCTCGGACAGCATCTCGTTGTAGAGCTGGAAGCCCACCTCCATCATGTTGCCGCTCTGGTTCTCGCCCAGCACCTCGCCGGCGCCGCGGATCTCCAGGTCGTGCATGGCCAGGTAGAAGCCCGAGCCCAGTTCCTCCATCTGCTGGATGGCCTCCAGCCGCTGCTGCGCCTGCTTGGTCAGGCTGTCCAGGTCGGGCACCATCAGGTAGGCATAGGCCTGGTGGTGGCTGCGGCCCACGCGGCCGCGCAGCTGGTGCAGCTGGGCCAGGCCGAACTTGTCGGCGCGGCTGATGAGGATGGTGTTGGAGCTGGGCACGTCGATGCCGGTCTCGATGATGGTCGAGCACAGCAATATGTTGTAGCGCTGGGCCACGAAGTCGCGCATCACGCGTTCGAGCTCGCGCTCGGGCATCTGGCCGTGGGCCACGGCAATGCGTGCCTCGGGCAGGATTTCCTCGAGCTTTTGCTTGCGGTTCTCGATGGTCTCGACCTCGTTGTGCAGGAAGTAGCACTGGCCGCCGCGCTTGAGCTCGCGCAGCACGGCCTCGCGGATCACGCCCGTGCCCTCGTTGCGCACAAAGGTCTTGATGGCCAGGCGCCGCTGGGGCGCGGTGGCGATGACGGACAGGTCGCGCAGGCCTTCCAGCGCCATGCCCATGGTGCGCGGGATGGGCGTGGCCGTCAGCGTGAGCACGTCCACCTCGGCGCGCATGGCCTTCATGGCTTCCTTGTGGCGCACGCCGAAGCGGTGCTCCTCGTCGATGATCAGCAGGCCCAGGTTCTTGAACTGCGTGGACTCCGACAGCAGCTTGTGCGTGCCCACGACGATGTCCACCGAGCCGTCGGCAATGCCCTTGACGGCCGCCGTGATCTCCTTGCCCGAGCGAAAGCGCGAGACTTCGGCCACCTTGATCGGCCACTTGGAGAAGCGGTCCACCAGGGTCTGGTAATGCTGCTCGGCCAGCAGCGTGGTGGGCGCGAGGAAGGCCACCTGCTTGCCGCCCGTGATGGCCACGAAGGCCGCGCGCAGCGCCACCTCGGTCTTGCCGAAGCCCACGTCGCCGCAGACCAGGCGGTCCATGGGCTGGGGGCTGATCATGTCCTGGATCACGGCGTGGATGGCAGCGCGCTGGTCCGCCGTTTCCTCGAAGCCGAAGTCGTTGGCGAACTGCTCGTAGTCCTGGGGCGAGTAGCGGAAGGCATGGCCCTGGCGTGCGGCGCGGCGCGCATAGATGTTCAGCAGCTCGGCTGCCGAGTCGCGCACCTGCTCGGCCGCCTTGCGCTTGGCCTTTTCCCACTGCGTGCCGCCGAGCTTGTGCAGCGGCGCGTCCTCGGGCGAGACGCCCGTGTAGCGGCTGATCAACTGCAACTGGCTGACGGGCACGTAGAGCACGGCGTTGCCCGCGTACTCCAGGTGCAGGAACTCCTGCACGGCCGGCGTGCCGTCAGGGTTCTTCTGGCCCATGTCCATGTTGACCAGGCCCTGGTAGCGGCCGATGCCGTGGTCCGAATGCACCACGGGGTCGCCCACCTTGAGTTCGGACAGGTCCTTGATCAGCGCCTCCACATCGCTGACCTGCTCCTGGCGGCGGCGCCTGCGGCCCGTGGGGCTGGTGGCGAACAGCTCCGTCTCGGTGACGAAGTCCAGGCCTTCCTCCACCCAGGCAAAGCCGTTCATCAGCCCGGCCGTCGCAATGCCCACCTTCTCGCCCGCATCGCCCTGGAACTCGGCCAGCGAGTCGAAGACCGGCGGGTTCACGCCCGAGGCGCGGAAGAAGTCCAGCAGGCTTTCGCGCCGACCATCGGACTCGGCCAGCAGCAGGATGCGGTGGGCGCTGCTGGCAATGTGCCTTTGCAGGCGCGCCAGCGGGTCTTCCGCGCCGCGCACCACGGACAGGTCCTCCAGCTTCTGGAAGATGGCGCTGTCGGCCACGTCCTCGGTGCCGGGGCGCAGCGCGAGCTGGGCGTGCTCCTTGGCGCGCGTGTAGAACTGGTCGGCGGACAGGAACAGCACCTCGGGCGGCAGGGCCGGGCGCTCGGGGTCGCCCTGCACCAGGCGGAAGCGCTCCTTGGTGTCCTGCCAAAAGCGCTGGAAGGCCGGCTCCAGGTCGCCATGCATCACCACGGTGGCATCGGCGCCCAGGTAGTCGAACACGGTGGCCGTTTCGTCGAAGAACAGCGGCAGGTAGTACTCGATGCCGGCCGTGGCAATGCCTTGGCCCATGTCCTTGTAGATGCGGCTGCGCGTGGGATCGCCCTCCAGCAGCTCGCGCCAGCGCTGGCGGAACTTGGCGCGCGCGTCCTCGTCCATGGGGAACTCGCGGCCGGGCAGCAGGCGCACCTCGGGCACGGGGTAGAGGCTGCGCTGGGTGTCGGGGTCGAAGGTGCGGATGGAGTCGATCTCGTCGTCGAACAGATCCACGCGGTAGGGCTGCAGCGAGCCCATGGGAAACAGGTCGATCAGGCCGCCGCGCACCGCGTACTCGCCGTGGCTGACCACCTGGGAGACATGCTGGTAGCCGGCCAGGGTCAGCTGGGCCTTGAGTTTGGCCTCGTCCAGCTTCTGGCCGCTCTTGAACTCGAAGGTGTAGCCGGCCAGGAAGGAGGGCGGCGCCAGCCGGTACAGCGCCGTGGTGGCGGGCACCAGCACCACGTCGGCGCCATGCTCCTTGTCGCGCTGGTTGATGCGCCACAGCGTGGCCAGGCGCTCGCTGATCAGGTCCTGGTGGGGAGAGAAGCTGTCGTAGGGCAGGGTCTCCCAGTCGGGGAACAGCGCGCAGCGCAGGCCCGGGGCGAAGAAGGCCATCTCGTCGATCAGCCGCTGGGCATCCGAGGCGTCGGCCGTGACGATGGCCGTCACCCGGCCAGCAGCCTTCTCGCGCTCGCCCAGGCGGGCCAGCAGCAGGGCGTCGGCGCTGCCCACGGGGCGGGGCAGGGTGAAGCGTTTTCCGGGAGTGAGCTTGGGCAGTTCCATGGTGCTTGGACGTTGGCGCCGCAGCGCCTGGGCGAAGTAACGACAAAACCCCTCGGCACGCGCAGAGGGGTATCGAACCATTTTAGCCAGCACGCATGACGGCCATGCAGGCATGCCCGCATGTCCATGGTGGCGCATGGCCGTCACTACAATGCGCCACCATGACAGATCTGCTTGCGGCGGCTGCGCCCGCATCCCTGGAGCCGGCCCGCCTGTGGGCCTTGATCCCCTGCGCGGGCACGGGCTCGCGCGCCATCGCACCCGATGCGCCTGCGCCTGAACTGCCCAAGCAATACCACCTGGTGGCCGGTGCGCCCATGGTGGCGCACACACTGGCCGCCTTTGCGGGCACAGCGCGCGTGCACCACACGCTGGTGGTGATCGCGCCTGGCGATGATTTCTGGCGCCAGGGCCTGCCGGGCCCGTCGCCCACGCGCTACTCCACGGCGGCTTGCGGCGGCGCCACGCGGGCCGAATCCGTGACCAACGGCCTGAAGGAGCTGCTGGCGCGCGGTGCGAGCGCGCACGACTGGGTGCTGGTGCACGACGCCGCGCGCTGCCTGGTGACGCCCGAACTGATCGATGCCCTGATCGACGCCTGCGAGCACGATGCCGTGGGCGGCCTGCTGGCGCACAAGCTGCCCGACACGCTCAAGACGGCCGTGACCGGGCCTGGCGGGGTGCGCGTGGCGGGCACGGTGGACCGCAGCGACAAATGGCTGGCGCAGACGCCGCAGATGTTTCGCATCGCGCCGCTGCTCGACGCCCTGGAACACGCGGGATCGGCCGTGACCGACGAGGCCAGCGCCATGGAGGCCGTGGGCCAGCGCCCGCGCCTGGTGCCCGGCGGCGCGCAGAACTTCAAGGTCACCTATCCCGACGACTTTGCGCTGGCTGCCGCCGTGCTGTCGCAGCGCGCGCATGGCGCGACGCTGGAACGCTACCGGGGCAAGCGCGACCAGCCGCAGGCGTCGGGCAATCCGTTTTTCTGAACCTGGAATGTTTCACATGAATTTTCGTATTGGCGAAGGCTGGGACGTGCATGCCCTGGTGCCCGGGCGCAAGCTGATCCTGGGCGGCATCGAGGTGCCGCATGAACTGGGGCTGCTGGGCCATTCCGATGCCGACGTGCTGCTGCACGCCATCACCGACGCGCTTCTTGGCGGCGCGGCGCTGGGCGACATCGGCCGGCATTTCCCCGACACCGACCCCGAATTCCGCGGCGCCGATTCGCTGGTGCTGCTGGTGGAAGCTGCGCGCCGCGTGCGCGCCACGGGCCTGGAGATTGGCAACATCGACAGCACCATCATTGCCCAGGCCCCCAAGCTGGCGCCGCACATTCCTGCCATGCGCGAGCGCATCGCCACGGCGCTGGGGCTGGCGCTGGACCAGGTCAACGTCAAGGCCAAGACGGCCGAGAAGCTCGGGCCCGTGGGCCAGCAACAGGCCATGGAGGCGCGCGCCGCCGCCTTGCTGTTCCGCGCCTGACCAGCGGGGTGCCGTCCCCTTGGCAAAAGGCCCCGGCGATCGTTGACCGATCGGCCGGGGCCTTTGTATCTGCCGAACGCATCTGACGAACGCGCGCTGCGTGCTCAGTCCTCTCCGTCCAGGGCGCCGTCCTGCGCACGCGGGGCAGCTGGCGCTTGATCTGCGGGCGCTGCAGACGCTGCTCGGGCTCGGCACCCTTGGCCACGCCCGAGGCACGCTGCAACTGCACATGGGCGACCAGCCCGCCCGTGGAGGAGTTGGACAGCGCAAACACGCCGCCCATGCGCTGCACCGTCTTGTCCACGATGGACAGGCCCAGGCCCGCGCCCGCTGCGGCCGTTCGCGCGGAGTCGCCGCGGAAGAAGGGCTGGGTCAGGCTGGCCAGCTGCTCGGGCGGCACGCCACGGCCATGGTCGCGGATGCGGATCACGACCCAGCTTTCGCGCTCCGATGCCGTCACGTCCACATGCGTGGTTTCGGTCTCGGGCGTCTTGCCGTAGCGGCGTGCGTTCTCGAACAGGTTGGAGATCACGCGCGCCAGTTCCACCTCGTCGGCCAGCACATAGACGCCTTCGGGCACGGCCATGCTGATCTGCAGCTCGCGGTGGTCCTGCACCGCATAGACGCAGGAAGACACCACGGCATGCAGGTTGACCGGGTTGAGGGTCACATGGTCGGGGCGGGCGTAGTCCAGGAATTTGTCGATGGTGGCGTCAAGCTGCACGATGTCGGCCACCATGTGCTCGCGCGCCACGTCGTCCACCACGCTCATCTCGGTCTCCAGCCGCAGGCGGGCGAGCGGCGTGCGCAGGTCGTGGGAGATGCCAGCCAGCATCACCGCGCGGTCCTGCTCCAGCTGGGCCAGTTTCTGCGCCATGCGGTTGAAGCCGATGTTGACCTCGCGGATCTCGCTGGTGACGGCTTCCTCGTCGAGCTGGCTGGCGTCAAAGTCGCCATCTCGCACGCGGTTGGCCGCATAGCTCAACTGCTTGAGCGGCCGGTTGATCAGGCGCGCGATGGCTGCCGCCCCCGCCAGGGACAGCAGGCCGGCCGTGATCAGCCAGATCAGCCAGGTGCGCCCGCTGGCCGGCGTGAAGCGCGAGCGGTCCATCAGCAGCCAGGTGCGGTCGCCATTGATGGTGAAGCCCACCCACAGCCCCGGTTCGCCATTGACGCTGCGCGCCACGATGGTGCCGTAGCCCAGGCGGCGCGTGAGTTCTTCGGTCAGGCGCTTGCCCAGCGTGCTCTGGTCCAGCAGCTCGAAGCTGTCGCCAGGCTCGCGCGGCAGAATGCGCACGCCTTCCTGGTCGGCCATGGTCTTGATCAGCGAGACACGGTTGATGGCATCCGAATGCACCAGGGCCGCGCGGCTGAGGTTGACCAGCGAGGCAATCTGCTGGGCGGTGTGCAGCGTGCGCGGCTCGAACTCGAAGGCACGCAGCGTCTGCAGCCACGCCAGGATGCTGCCCACCAGCAGCAGGGCCAGCAGGCAGAAGGTGCGCCAGAAAAGATTGAGTCCCAGCGGAGAGCGCGCAGTCATGCGCCGCTCGTAGTCGAGCGGCGCAGGGCTGGTGGCGTCGTGGGGCGGGACGGTGAAGGAACTCATGGAATGCGGTTCGTCATTCTAGGGGCCGGCTGCGAGATTACGCCTGTGCCGGCCAGCCTGCGTTACCGGTTGTCTCGGTCGACAGGGTGAGGTTTTGGCGCTGCGCATTGTCAACGGCACATAAAACGTTACTGCCCCAACCCAGGGACGCCGAGCAAGAGCCGCCTCGCGGCGAGGGCGTCGTCCCCCTCCCGCGGAGCGAGAGAGGGGGAAGGCGCGCAGCGCCTCAGGGGGTGATGCATTTCAGTTCGCGCCGTCCGGTACAAACACATAGCCGACGCCCCAGACCGTCTGGATATAGCGCGGTGCGGCGGCATCTTCCTCGATCAGCTTGCGCAGGCGCGAGACCTGCACGTCCAGGCTGCGGTCGAAGGGCTCGAACTCGCGGCCGCGCGCCAGCAGGGCCAGCTTCTCGCGCGACAGCGGCTGGCGCGGGTGGCGCACCAGGGCCTTGAGCATGGCGAATTCGCCCGTGGTCAGCGGCAGTTCCTCGCCGTTCTTTTGCAGCACGCGCGTGCCCAGGTCGAAGGTGAAGGGGCCGAAGCTCACCACCTCGTTGTCGCCGGAAGGCGCGCCCGGCGCTTCCTGCGGCGGGCGGCGGCGCAGCACGGCATGGATGCGCGCCAGCAGTTCGCGGGGGTTGAAGGGCTTGCCCAGGTAGTCGTCGGCGCCCACTTCCAGGCCCACGATGCGGTCCACATCCTCGCCCTTGGCGGTCAGCATGATGATGGGCGTGCGGTCATTGGCCGAGCGCAGGCGGCGGCAGATGGACAGGCCATCCTCGCCGGGCATCATCAGGTCAAGCACGATCAGGTCCACTGTTTCGCGCAGCAGGATGCGGTTCAGTGCCTTGCCATCTTCGGCAATCATGATCTCGAAGCCTTCCTGCGTCAGGTAGCGGCGCAGCAGGTCGCGGATGCGCGCATCGTCATCCACCACCAGGATCTTGTCGGTGCGGTTGGTCGTAGTGGCCATGTTCATCCTCGGTCGGTCATTTGTAACAGCCGCCATTGTTACCAGCTTGCGCTGAAAAGTCTGGTCAAAACCCCGAACTTTTGCCGTGTGTTACAGATGTTGCGTTTAAATTTAGAACGGAAAATGTGTCTTTAGAATATTTAACTATGGGTTTGCCGCTTTGATGCATTTATCGTTGCAATAATGTTGTGAATGACGGAGCGAATAGGCCTGAACGGCTCCACACCTGTCACCATCTGGCGGCATGCCGTAGCGAAAGGGCGGCATGCAGTTGTATCCCTGAACTACCTTTCATTTCAAAGGGTGAACGCATGAGCAAGCTTTCCAAACAGCTGTCCCGCCCCTGGGTCAAGTCCGTGGTCGCGGCCACTGCGCTGGTCTGTGCCAGCGGTGCCTGGGCGCAGAACGCCGCCTCGGCGCAGGCACAGCCGGCCAATGTGGTGCAGTTGTCTGCAGAAGGCTCGGTGGATGTGGTGCAGGACCTGCTGACCGCCACCTTGTCGGCCACGCGCGAAGGGCGCGATGCGGCCACGGTCCAGTCCCAGCTGCAGAAAGTGGTCGAGGCCGCCATGGCAGTGACCAAGCGCAGCGCCCAGTCGGGCCAGATGGATGTGAGCACCGGCAGCTTCGGCATCTATCCGCGCTATGGCAAGGACAACAAGGTGGAAGGCTGGCAGGGCCGCGCCGAGATTCTTCTGCAGGGCCGCGACTTCGCGCGCATCACGCAGACGGCGGCCCAGGTGCAGGACATGACGCTGTCGCAAGTGGGCTTCGGCCTGTCGCGCGAGGCCCGTGAAAAGGTCGAGGGCGAGGCCCAGGCCAAGGCCATCGAGCAGTTCAAGCAGCGTGCCACCACGCTGTCCAAGAGCTTCGGCTTTGCCAACTACAGCCTGCGCGAGGTCAACGTGAGCAGCAGCGATACCTCGGTGCCCATGCCGCGTCCGCGCATGATGGCCATGTCCGCCAAGGCCGCCGGCGCGGAAATGGATGCCGTGTCCGTGGAAGCGGGCAAGGCGCAGGTGATGGTCCACGTGTCGGGCTCGGTGCAGATGTACTGACCGGGTGACCCATCCATGAAAAAAGGAGCGCCGTGGCGCTCCTTTTTTGGCAGTGGTTCTATCTGGCCGCGATTACTGCGCAGCCCAGCCGCCATCCATGTTCCAGGCCACGCCGCGCACGTTGGCGGCAGCGGGCGAGCAGAAGAACACGGCCAGCTCGCCAAGCTCCTCGGGCGTGGTGAACTGCATCGAGGGTTCCTTTTCGCCCAGCAGCAGCTTCTTGGCTTCTTCATTGCTGATGCCGTGCTGCTCGGCCTTGGCGTCCACCTGCTTTTGCACCAGCGGCGTCAGCACCCAGCCGGGGCAGATGGCATTGCAGGTGATGCCGGAGGTGGCGTTCTCCAGGGCCGTGACCTTGGTCAGCCCGACAATGCCGTGCTTGGCCGCCACATAGGCGGACTTCTGCGCCGAGCCCACCAGGCCGTGCACCGAAGCCACGTTGATGATGCGGCCCCAGCCCTTGCCGCCATCGGCCGCCTGCATCATGGGCAGGACCAGGCGCGAGGTGTGGAAGGCGCTGGACAGGTTGATGGCGATGATGGAATCCCAGCGCTCGGGCGGGAAGTCTTCCACGCGCGCCACGTGCTGGATGCCGGCATTGTTCACGAGGATGTCGATCTGGCCGAAATTGCGCACGCTGTACTGGACCATGTCCTCGATGTCTGCCACGCGGCTCATGTCGGCACCGTGGTAGGCGACCTGGGCGCCGGCGGCCTGGCCTGCGGCCAGCACTTCGGCACGGGGGCCGTCCACATCGCCGAAACCATTGAGCACGATATTGGCGCCCTGGCGGGCCAGCGCCTTCGCGATCCCGAGGCCGATTCCGCTGGTCGAACCGGTCACGAGGGCGGTCTTGCCTTTCAACATAGAGAGTCTCCGAATGAATGTACGATGCAACACAGCCATTATCGGCGCCGGCTCCGCGAATGCGTTTCCATGAATCATCCTACGCTGAACTACGTATCCTGCCCGGCAGTTGCCGGGCGTGCCTCACCCTGGAGCCGTACTGCCAGCCCGGCTGCTCAAGAGAATGCGTCGCACCGCATGGCCTATTGGGAATGGAATCGCACCGGCGATCCGAACCATCCCCATGTCGTGGTCTGCGTGCACGGCCTGTCGCGCCAGGGGCGTGACTTCGACGTGCTGGCCGAGCGGCTCAGCGAACGCGCCCGCGTGATCTGCCCCGATGTGGTCGGGCGTGGCGAAAGCGACTGGCTGCAGGATCCGGCCGCCTACCAGGTGCCTCTTTACGCAGCCGACATGCTGGCCTTGCTGGCCCAGGTGCATGCGCAGGCGCCTGTCGAACAATTGGATTGGGTGGGCACCAGCATGGGCGGGCTGATCGGCATGGCGCTTGCGGGCCAGCCGGGCCTGCCGCTGCCGGCGCCCATCCGCAGGCTGGTGCTCAACGATGTGGGACCTGTCATCGAGTGGTCCGCCCTGGAGCGCATAGGTCAGTACCTGGGCAAGGGCGTGCATTTTGAAAATCTTGAACAGGCAGCCCATGCGCTGCTCTTGATTTCCGAAGGCTTCGGCCCACATAGCGAAGGGCAATGGTTGCGATTGACGCGACCTATGATGCGCCCGGCCGCCGATGGCGGCCTTGTCTTGCACTATGACCCTCAGATTGCAGTGTCCCTGCAGCAGATGACGCCCGAGATGGCCCAGGCCGGCGAAGCGCTGCTGTGGCAGCTGTATGACCAGATCAAGGCACGCGTCTTGCTAGTTCGTGGTGCGCAGTCCGATCTGCTGACTGCGGCCACGGCGCAGGCCATGGCGCAGCGCGGCCCGAAGGCGCATTGCGTGGAATTTGAAGGGGTGGGGCATGCGCCCACCTTCGTCGCAGCAGGGCAGGTGGCCTTGCTGTGCCGGTTCTTATGGGGAGAAGAGCGCTTGCCAAGCACCATGAATCTTGCCGAGCAGGCCAGGGAGAGTGACGAATGAAGACCGCCAGCAGCGAGGCCGCCGTGCAGGCGCCTTCGCCCGCCGCAGCCGCGCCGGGCCAGGTGCCGGCGGTTCTGCCGCACCTGATCACGGCCACGTCGCAGACCCTGCCCGAACAGGTCAACGCGCTGGCCCGCGCGCGCACCTTTGCCGAGCCGCTGATCGCCACCGAGACCATGGAGTCCGGCGAGAACACGATGGCCCATGCCGATGCGGTGGCCGCCATCCTCAAGACCATCGGTGGCTCCGAAACGATGCAGGCGGCGATCTATCTGGTGCATGCCAGCGTGCACCTGAATCGTCCGCAGGAAGTGATCGCCAAGGCCTTTGGCGAGAATTTCGCCACCCTGGCCGTGGAAACCAACAAGCTCATGCGCGTGCAGCAGCAGGCGCGCGGCGCCGAGCTGGGCGGCCAGTATCTGGACGATGAGGCCACGCAGACCGAGAACGTGCGCAAGATGCTGCTGGGCTTCTCGCGCGATCTGCGTGTCGTGCTGCTGCGGCTGGCTTCGCGCTTGCAGACGCTGCGCTACTACGCGGCCAGCAAGCGCCCGGTCTCTCCCGGTATTGCGCGCGAGGCGCTGACGGTGTTCGCGCCGCTGGCCAACCGCCTGGGCATCTGGCAGATCAAGTGGGAACTGGAAGATCTGTCCCTGCGCTTCCTGGAGCCCGAGACCTACCGTGAAGTGGCCCGCCTGCTCGATGAAAAGCGCGTGGAGCGCGAGGCCTACATGGAGCAGATGCGGGCGCGGCTGGAGGCCGATCTGCGTGCGCACAGCATCAGCGCCACCGTGCAGGGCCGGCCCAAGCACATCTACAGCATCGTCAAGAAGATGCGCGGCAAGTCGCTGAACTTCGACCAGGTCTTCGACATCCGCGCCATGCGTGTCGTCGTGCCCACGATCAAGGACTGCTACGCCACCCTGTCCTGGGTGCATGAGCAGTTCACGCCCATCGAGGCGGAGTTCGACGACTACATCGCCAAGCCCAAGCCCAACGGCTACCAGTCGCTGCACACCGTAGTGCGCGACGAGACGGGCCGTGCCATTGAGATCCAGATCCGCACCCAGGCCATGCACGACCATGCCGAGCACGGCGTGGCCGCCCACTGGGCCTACAAGGAGGCGGGCACCAAGGGATACGCGGGCGTCACCGCCAGCAGCGAGTACGACGCCAAGATCGCCGTGCTGCGCCAGCTGCTGGCCTGGGGCAGCGACCTGGCGGGTGCGCACCATCGCGGCCTGTTCGAGGACCGCATCTACGTGCTCACGCCCGACGCGGCCGTCATCGAGCTGCCGCAGGGCGCAACGCCCGTGGACTTTGCCTACTCGGTGCACACCAGCCTGGGCCACCGCTGCCGTGGCGCGCGCGTGGACGGCGCCATGGTGCCCCTGAACACGCCGCTGCAAAACGGCCAGACCGTGGAAATCACCACGGTCAAGGAAGGCCGCCCCTCGCGCGACTGGCTCAATGCCGACCTGGGCTATCTGACCAGCAACCGCGCCAAGGCCAAGGTGCGCGCCTGGTTCAATGCCCAGGCCACGCACGAGACCGTGGCGCGCGGCCGCGAGGCGGTCGAGAAACTGCTGCAGCGCGAGGGCAAGACGGCCGTCAAGCTGGAGGAACTGGCGGTGCAGCTGGGCTTCAAGTCGGCAGATGCGCTGTTCGAGGTCGTCGGCAAGGACGAGTACTCGCTGCGCAATATCGAGACCGTGCTGCGGCCCGCCGAGGTGGAGGAGGAACCCGAGGAATTCACCCTCGTGCGCAAGGCGCGCGGCACGGACTCGCCCAAGGGCGGCGTGCTGGTCGTTGGCGTGGACTCGCTGATGACCCAGCTGGCCAAGTGCTGCAAGCCTGCGCCGCCGGACGACATCCGGGGCTTCGTCACGCGCGGCAAGGGCGTGAGCGTGCACCGCTCCGACTGCTCCAACTTCCGCGAGATGGCGGCGCGCAATTCCGAGCGCGTGATCGACGTGGCCTGGGGCCAGCCCAAGGCGGCCACCGTGGCCTCGGCCGTCTACCCGGTCGATGTGTCCGTGGAGGCAGCCGACCGGCAGGGCCTGCTGCGCGATATCTCGGAAGTCTTTGCGCGCGAAAAGACCAATGTCATTGGCGTGCAGACCCAGTCCGTCAAGGGAACGGCCTGGATGACCTTCACCGTGGAGGTGGCCGATTCGGGCCGCCTGAGCAAGGTGCTGGGCATCGTGGCCGCCGTGGCGGGCGTGCGTTCGGCGCGGCGGCGTTGAGCATGTTCAGGCATTTTTGCCTGGAGGCTGAAAAAGCCGTGCTAGAATCGCTTTCTCGAACAAACACAGGCGCGTAGCTCAGCTGGTTAGAGCACCACCTTGACATGGTGGGGGTCGTTGGTTCGAGTCCAATCGCGCCTACCAATTTTCCATTGCCAGATGGAATGCAAAAAGCCTTCTGATCACTCAGAAGGCTTTTTTGTTTGTGCCTTCTCCCTGTGGTCTTGCCTTGGCCTGTCTTGTGATCGAACATGCATCACTTTGGGAGACATGGATGATCAAGACAGTTTCGCCCGAGGCGGCCGCGTCGGCCAGCGTATTGATCAACCAGCGCATTGCCGAGCTGGGCGGCTGGCGCGGCGAGGTGCTGGCGCATGTGCGCCGGCTCATCGTGCAAGCGCTTCCGGACGTGGCGGAAGAGTGGAAATGGTCGGTGCCGGTCTGGTCGTGCAGCGGCATTCTGTGCACGGGCGAGGCCTACCAATCGGCCGTGAAGCTCACCTTTCCCAAAGGCGCATCGCTGGCCGACCCGCAGCACCTGTTCAACGCCAGCCTTGAAGGCAAGGTGCGCCGTGCCATCGATATCCGCGAGGGCGAGGAGATCGATGCGCAAGCGTTCAAGGACTTGGTGCGCGAGGCAGCCGCCCTCAACGAGACGGCAGCCAGGAAGAGGCCGCCGAAAGGATGAAGGTCCGCGCTCAGGTGCCGATGCCGGCCTGTGCCTGCAGGTAGTCGTTTTGCAGCAGGTACATGCGGATGGCGTTGCGGTACTGGCCGTTGGCGAAGAACTCGTCGATCAGCACGCCTTCCTGCACGAAGCCTATGCGCGCGTAGATGTGGATGGCCTTCTCGTTTTCCTGGTCCACATGGAGAAAGATCTTGTGCAGGTTGAGCGTCTTGAAGCCATAGTCCAGCGCCAGCCGCGTTGCCTGGGCTGCGATGCCCTGGCCTTGCTGCTCGGGGGCGATGATGATCTGGAACTCGGCGCGCCGGTGGATCAGGTCGATCTCCACCAGTTCGACGAGACCGGCGCGATCGCCCTGGTGCTCGACGATGAAGCGGCGCTCGGTCTGGTCGTGCACGTGGGCGTCATAGAGCGCGGAAAGCTCGTCGAAGGTCTCGTAAGGCTCCTCGAACCAGTAGCGCATGATGGCGGCATTGTTGTTGAGCAGATGCACGGAGCGCAGATCTTCGCGCTCCAGGGGTCTCAGGCGGATGCTGTGATTCATGCGCTCATTGTGCGAGAGCCGCGGTATCCGGCTGCAGGCCACGGATTACCAGCCGGTAGATCAGGTCGGCCGCCGTGTCGTAGTCGTCGGCGGTCAGTTCCGGCCGGCCCAGCAGCAGCGCGAACTGGGCCTGCTGATCGGCATAGGCCTGGGTCACGGACCAGAGGATGAACATCAGGTGGGTGAAATCCACGCGGGCAATCTTGCCCTGCGCCACCCAGCGCTCGAAGGCCTGCACGTCTGCCGCCAGCGCCGGGCCCACCTGGCTCGCTATGGCCTGTCCGAAGCGGGGCGCGCCGGCCATCACTTCGCGCGTGAAGACACGGGAGCCATGGGGCCGTTCGCGCGAGGACTGCAGCTTGGCCCGGATGTAGATGCGCAAGGCCTCCGCAGGGTCGTCGCCGCGCAGCAGGTCGGACATGCCGGCCAGCCACTGCGTCAGCACGTCGCCCAGTACGCGCAGGTACAGCTCCTCCTTGCTGGCGAAGTAGTACAGCAGGTTGTGGCGGCTCAGGCCGGCGTCGTGCGCGATCAGTTCCAGCGATGCGCCTTCGAAGCCGTATTGCGCAAAGTGCAGTTCGGCCGTCTGCAGGATGTTCAGTTCCTTGCGCAGGCGTGCAGCTGTGGGTTTGCGCGTGGCCGATCGCGCCAGGGAAGGGGGCGCATTGTCAGAAAGGGTTGCCATTGCGCAGATGGTAAGTCGGGATAAGTGGCGCCATTTTGGTGCGATTGTCTGGCATCTTTCTTGCTGACGACTTTCTGGGTGATTTTACTGATTGGTAAATTTTTTCACCCGCGTAAATTCCGTTCCACCCCCAGTGCGCCCGACAAGAGGCGTCACTTACACATGCGAGGACCACGATGAAACCTCCGAAGACTGTGTTGTTGGATCCGGGGCCGTTCAGGAGTCCTTCCTGCGGCCCGCCTTGCGTTGTCCGAGATGGCCCGGCGTGCACCTGCATGCCGCGGCCCCTTTCACGCCCTCAATCCTGACTCTGGAGGATGCACCATGGATAGCCCCGCGCAACGCGCCTGCGGCATTGCCGCCGGCCGCCTGAACCTGGCCGATTACGCGGCCAATTTCTCCGACGCCCATCCCGCGCTGAACCGTTCCCAGGCCTTGATCGAGGCCGAGCGCTGCTACTACTGCTATGACGCGCCGTGCACCACGGCCTGCCCCACCAGCATCGATGTGCCGGCCTTCATCGCCCGCATCGCCCAGGACAACGTCCGTGGCGCAGCGCGCGAGATCCTGACGGCCAACCCGCTGGGCGGCATGTGCTCCCGCGTCTGTCCCACGGAGCAGCTGTGCGAGCAGGCCTGCGTGCGCAATACCCAGGAAGACAAGCCGGTCGAAATTGGTGCACTGCAACGCTATGCGACCGATGCCTTCATGGCCTCCGATGGTGCACCGCTGTTCCAGCGTGCCGCCGCCACGGGCCGCAAGGTGGCCGTGGTCGGGGCAGGGCCTGCCGGCCTGACCTGCGCCCATCAGCTGGCGCTGCAGGGCCACGAGGTGGTGCTGTTCGACGCCCGGCCCAAGCTGGGCGGGCTCAATGAATACGGCCTGGCCAGCTACAAGACTCCCGATGATTTTGCGCAAAAGGAGATCGACTGGCTGCTGTCCGTTGGCGGGATCACGCCGCGCAACAACCAGCGGCTGGGGCGAGATTTCACGCTGGATTCGCTGCTGGCGGCGCACGACGCCGTATTCCTCGGCCTGGGCCTGGCGGGCGTCAATGCGCTGGGCGCGGCCGAGCCGCAGGCCGAAGGCTTGCGCAATGCGGTGGACTTCATTGCCGACATCCGCCAGGCGGCCGACAAATCCACGGTGCCGGTGGGCCGGCGCGTGGTGGTGATCGGCGGTGGCATGACGGCGGTGGATGCGTCCGTGCAGGCCAGGCTGCTGGGCGCCGACGAGGTCACCATGTTCTACCGCCGTGGCAAGGATGCGCTGTCCGCCTCCTGGGTGGAGCAGGAATGGGCGCAGACCCATGGCGTCAACCTGCGGCTGTGGGCCGCGCCCCAGGAGATCCTGGTGCAGGACGGCAAGGTCTGCGGCGTGCGCATGGCCAGCACCCGCATGGAGGGCGACAGGCTGCAGGTGACGCAGGAGGTGTTCGACGTGCCGGCCGACATGGTGCTCAAGGCCATTGGCCAGACCTATGTCGGCACGCCGGCGGGCGCGGCCATTGCCCTGCGTGACGGCCGCATCGACACCGACGACGAAGGCCGCACCAGCGTGCCGCGCGTGTGGGCCGGCGGCGACTGCCGCGCCGGTGGCCAGGACCTGACCGTACAGGCGGTGGAGCACGGCAAGGTCGCCGCGCGAGCCATGCACCAGGCGCTGACCAGCGCCGTGGCGGCCGGGGTTTGAGCGGCTGTGCCCGCGCTTTTCAAGGAGCATTGACATGGCAGACATCAGCAGCCGCTTTCTGGGCATTTCCAGCCCCAATCCGTTCTGGCTGGCCTCGGCGCCGCCCACGGACAAGGAGATCAACGTCACCCGCGCATTCGAGGCCGGCTGGGGCGGCGTGGTGTGGAAGACGCTGGGCGAGGACCCGCATGTGGTCAACGTGAACGGGCCGCGCTACTCCACCCTCATGGCGCAGGACCGGCGCGTGATGGGCCTGAACAACATCGAGCTGATCACCGACCGGCCGCTGCGCACCAACCTGGAGGAAATGACCCGCGTGAAGAAGGCCTGGCCTGACCGCGCGCTGATCGCCTCGCTGATGGTGCCCTGCGTGGAGGAAAGCTGGAAGCGCATCCTGCCCATGGTGGAGGACACCGGCGCCGACGGGCTGGAGCTGAACTTCGGCTGCCCGCACGGCATGAGCGAGCGCGGCATGGGCGCGGCCGTGGGCCAGGTGCCCGAGTACATCCAGATGGTCACGCAGTGGTGCAAGCAGTACAGCCGGCTGCCGGTGATCGTGAAGCTCACGCCCAACATCACCGACGTGCGCTTTCCGGCGCGGGCGGCCAAGGCCGGCGGCGCGGATGCGGTGTCCCTGATCAACACCATCAACTCGCTGATGGGCGTGAATCTGGACACCCTGGTCATGCACCCCAGCACCGACGGCCAGGGCTCGCACGGCGGCTACTGCGGCCCGGCCGTGAAGCCCATCGCCCAGAACATGGTGGCCGAGATCGCGCGCGACCCGCAGACGGCGGGCCTGCCCATCTCGGGAATCGGGGGCATCACCACCTGGAAGGACGCTGCCGAATACATCGCGCTGGGATGCGGCAATGTCCAGGTGTGCACGGCGGCCATGGTCTACGGCTTTCGCATCGTGCAGGACATGTGCGACGGGCTGTCCAACTACATGGACGCGCACGGCTTTGCGCGCATCGAGGACTTCCAGGGCCGGGCCGTGCCCACGGTCAGGGACTGGAAGGACCTCAACCTCAACCACATCGACAAGGCCGTCATCAACCAGGACAGCTGCATCCAGTGCGGGCGCTGCCACGTGGCCTGCGAGGACACCTCCCACCAGGCCATCACCTTCAGCAAGGAGGGCGGTGTGCGCCGGTTCGAGGTGGATGACACCGAATGCGTGGGCTGCAACCTGTGCGTGTCTATCTGCCCCGTGCCCGAGTGCATCACCATGCGCAGCCTGCAGCCGGGCGAGGTGGACCCCCGCACCGGCCAGACGGTCACCGGGGAGTATGCGAACTGGACCACGCATCCGAACAACCCCATGCGCCAGGCCGTGACGGCGCAGGGCTAGAGGGGGCATTGCGGCAGGTCGGCGCACGGCCCGCATCCGGGCCGACCTGGCACGAAATGCGCTTGATGGAAAAGGTCAGACCCTGGATCAGCAATGGATTGGTGATTTCTCTCTTCGAGAAGGAGCTTCGCAATGTCGCATGCCCCGCATTCCGGTGAGTCCACAGGCAGCCTGTGGAACCACGACCTCGCACCCACGCTGCCTAGCCAGCGCACCTGGACCTGGTACCACTTCGCCGCCCTGTGGATAGGGATGGTGATGTGCATTCCAGCGTACACGCTGGCCGCCAGCATGATCACGAACGGCATGTCGTGGTCGCAGGCGGTGATGACGGTGTTCCTGGGCAATCTCATCGTGCTGATTCCCATGCTGCTCATCGGCCATGCCGGGGCCAGGTACGGCATTCCCTTTGCCGTGCTGGCCCGTGCCTCGTTCGGCACCCACGGGGCCAAGCTGCCCGCACTGCTGCGGGCCCTGGTGGCCTGTGGCTGGTACGGCATCCAGACCTGGTTCGGCGGCATGATGATCTACACCCTGCTGGGCGTGCTGCTGGGCCATCCGCTGGAAGGCGAGAAGATCGCGGGCCTGGGCATCAATGTGGGGCAGCTGGTGTGCTTTCTGGTGTTCTGGGCGATCCAGTTCTACTTCGTGGTGCATGGCATAGAGTCCATCCGCAAGCTGGAGACCTGGACTGCGCCGCTCAAGATCGTGATCTGCTTCGTGCTGCTGGGCTGGGTCTACCAGAAGGCCGGCGGCTTCGGCCCCATCATGGAGCAGCCTTCGCAGTACGCGCCGGGCGGCCCCAAGGCGGGCCAGTTCATGTCGGTGTTCTGGCCGTCGCTGACGGCCATGGTGGGCTTCTGGGCCACGCTGGCCTTGAACATTCCGGACTTCACGCGCTTTGCCAAGTCGCAGAAGGACCAGGTCGTGGGCCAGGCCATCGGCCTGCCGGTGCCCATGGGCCTGCTGGCCATGCTGGCGGTGGTGGTGACATCGGGCACCGTGGTGATCTACGGCAAGGCCCTGTGGGACCCCGTGGATGTCGCCAGCCGCATGACGGGCGCTGCCGTTCTGATCGCGCTGATCGTGCTGCTGATCGACACCGTGAGCGTGAACCTGGCGGCCAACCTGGTCGGGCCGGCCTATGACTTCTCCGCCCTGGCGCCCAAGAAGATCAGCTACCGCGTGGGCGGCTACATGACGGTGGCCATTGCCATCGTGATGATGCCCTGGAAGATCCTGGAATCGACCGAGGGCTACATCTTCACCTGGCTGATCGGCTACTCGGCCCTGCTGGGGCCGATCGCGGGCATTCTGATGGTGGACTACTTCCTGGTGCGCAAAAAGCAGCTGGTGGTGGAAGACCTGTACAGGGAAGAGGGCGTCTACCGCTACTCCAACGGCTGGAACTGGGTGGCCGTGGCGGCCTTCGCCCTGGGCGTGGCGCCCAACCTGCCCGGCTTCCTGCACGCGGCGTTCCCCGCTGCATTCCCGAACGTGGGTGATTTCTTCAAGCATGCCTATGACTACGCATGGTTCATCGGCCTGTTCATTGCCGGCGTGGTCTACCGCATCGGCATGGCAGGCCAGGTGACCAAGGGCGCACCCGCGCTGAGCAAGGCATAGGCCGGACCAACCAACAGGAGGCATGACGTTATGGGTCAATCACAGGGTTCGGTATGGGTGCGTGGCGGCACGGTGGTGAATGCAGACCGGCAGGAGAAGGCCGATGTGCTGTGTGTGGATGGGGCGATCGCGGCCGTGGGGCCGGATGTGGCGGCCCTGGTGCCGGCCGGGGCGCAGGTGATCGATGCCTCGGGGCAGTTCGTCATGCCCGGCGGCATCGATCCGCACACCCACATGCAACTGCCCTTCATGGGCACGGTCACGGCCGATGACTTCTACACCGGCACGGCGGCGGCGCTGGCCGGTGGCACCACCAGCATCATCGATTTCGTCATTCCCGATCCGCAGGAGCCGCTGCTGGACGCCTACCGCAAATGGCGCGGCTGGGCCGAGAAGGCTGCGGCCGACTACTCCTTCCACGTGGCCGTCACCTGGTGGAGCGACAGCGTCCATGCCGACATGGGCACGCTGGTGCGCGAGGAGGGCATCAACAGCTTCAAGCACTTCATGGCCTACAAGAACGCCATCATGTGCGACGACGAAACGCTGGTGAACAGCTTCAAGCGCGCGCTGGAGCTGGGCGCCATGCCCACGGTGCATGCCGAGAACGGCGAGCTGGTCTACCTGCTGCAGCAGGAAGTGGCCAAGATGGGCATCACCGGGCCCGAGGGCCATCCGCTGGCCCGTCCGCCCATGGTGGAGGCCGAGGCGGCCAACCGCGCCATCGCCATCGCCGGCGTGCTGGGCGTGCCCATCTACGTGGTGCATGTCAGCTGCACCGAGGCGGCGCAGGCCATTGCCGCGGCCCGTGCACGCGGCCAGCGTGTGTATGGCGAAGTGCTGGCCGGCCATCTGGTGATCGACGAAAGCGTGTACCGCGACCCCGACTTCGCCAAGGCCGCCGCCCACGTGATGAGCCCGCCCTTCCGGGCCAAGGGCCACCAGGAGGCCTTGTGGCAGGGCCTGCAGTCGGGCCAACTGCACACCACGGCCACCGACCATTGCACCTTCTGCGCCGCGCAGAAAGCCATGGGCCGGGACAACTTCGCCAAGATCCCCAACGGCACCGGCGGCGTGGAAGAGCGCCTGGCCGTGATCTGGGATGCGGGCGTGAACACCGGCCGGCTGACGCCCAGCGAATTCGTGGCCATCACCTCGGCCAACACCGCCCGGCTGTTCAACATCTATCCGCGCAAAGGTCTGGTCGGCGTGGGCGCCGATGCCGATCTGGTCGTCTGGGACCCTGCCGCCACCCACACCCTGTCGGTCAAGACCCAGCATTCCAAGGGCGACTACAACATCTTCGAGGGGCGCACTGTGCAAGGCATGCCCAGCCACACCATCAGCCAGGGCGTGGTGGCCTATGCGCAGGGCGATCTGCGTGCCGAGATGGGCAAGGGGCGCTATATCAAGCGCCCGGCCTTCGGCCCCAACTTCGACGCGGTGCAGCGCCGCGCCGCCACGCTGCAGCCCACGGCCGTGGCGCGCTGAAGCCCGCATGACAAGGAGACCGCAATGGATACAGATACCCAAGTGAAGCAGGACATCGCGCAGCTGCGCGTCAACGGAAGCCGGCTGTGGGATTCACTCATGGAGCTGGCCCGGATCGGTGCCACGCCCAAGGGCGGCGTCTGCCGCCTGACGCTGACCGACCTGGACCGCCAGGGCCGTGATCTGGTGACCCGCTGGGCGCGCGAGGCGGGCATGACGGTGACCATCGACAAGATCGGCAACGGCTTCATGCGCCGGCCCGGGCGCGACAACAGCCTGCCGCCCATCATGACGGGCAGCCACATCGACACCCAGCCCACGGGCGGCAAGTTCGACGGCAACTACGGCGTGCTGGCGGGGCTGGAGGTGGTGCGCACGCTCAACGACCACGGCATCGAGACCGAAGCGCCCATCGAGGTGGCGTTCTGGACGAACGAGGAAGGCTCGCGCTTCGTGCCGGTGATGATGGGCTCGGGCGTGTTCGCCAAGGCCTTCACGCTGGAGCATGCCTATGCGGCCACCGACTCCGAAGGCAAGACCGTCAAGGGCGAGCTCGAGCGCATCGGCTATGTGGGCAGCCAGGAACCGGGCGACCACCCGATCGGCGCCTACTTCGAATCCCACATCGAACAGGGCCCGGTGCTGGAGGACAACGCCAGGACCATTGGCGTGGTCACCGGCGTGCTGGGCATCCGCTGGTACGACTGCGTGGTCACGGGCATGGAAGCCCATGCCGGCCCCACGCCCATGGCCCTGCGCAAGGATGCGCTGCAGGCCGCCGCGCAGCTCATGCAGGAAGTGGTGGCCTGCGCCCACCGCCATCCGCCCCACGGGCGCGGCACCGTGGGCATGGTGCAGGTCCATCCCAACAGCCGCAACGTGATCCCGGGCCAGGTCAAATTCAGCATCGACCTGCGCAACGCCACCGATGCCGACTGCGAAGCCATGGACGCCGACATCCGCGCCGTGGCCGACCGCATCAGCCGGGAGACGGGCCTGCCCATAGCGATCAACCTGGTGTCCAGCTACCCCGCCCAACCCTTCCATGCCGACTGCGTGGATGCGGTGGCGCGCGCCGCCAAGGCCCTGGGCTACTCGCACATGCCCGTCGTCTCGGGCGCCGGGCATGATGCGGTCTACATGGCGCGGCTGGCGCCGGCCGGCATGGTATTCATCCCCTGTAAGGACGGCATCAGCCACAACGAGATCGAGGATGCCACGCCGGCCGACATCACCGCAGGCTGCAATGTGCTGATGCACGCCATGCTGGAACGCGCCAGGGTGCTGTGATCGGAAAAACTGCGCAACTTGCCCGGAAGCCCTGTTTTGCACTGCTATACTTGCGGCTTCAACAAACGACAGGCGCGTAGCTCAGCTGGTTAGAGCACCACCTTGACATGGTGGGGGTCGTTGGTTCGAGTCCAATCGCGCCTACCAAACAAAGCAGTCTCACCAGGGGCTGCAGAAAATCCCGCTTCAAGCGGGATTTTTTTTGCCCGGACGGCGGCAAGGCGACCATTCGCTCTGTCGCATGCGTTGATCACCATCAGGGTTACTGCTGCGCCAGGTGCTGTGTGCGCTGCCTAGAATCTGTTGCAGTGCAATAGATCAATTGCCCGTACAAGCACGTACAAGAGGAGAAGCATTGCAATGCAAGAGACGACAACAGCCGCCGCCCCCAGCGCCCAGCGCGTGATCAAGAAATACCCCAACCGCCGTCTCTACGACACCAACACGTCCTCCTACATCACGCTGACGGAAGTCAAGCAGCTGGTAATGAGCAACGAGCCCGTGGTGGTCAAGGACGCCAAGAGCGGCGAAGACCTCACGCGCAGCATCCTGCTGCAGATCATTCTGGAAGAAGAGGCCGGCGGCGCACCCATGTTCTCCGAGACCGTGCTGGCCAACATCATCCGTTTCTACGGCCATGCCATGCAGGGCTACATGGGCTCGTATCTGGAAAAGAACGTGCAGATGTTCACCGACTTCCAGAACAAGCTGGCCGAGCAGGCCCAGGGCACCTCGCCCGAGGCCTGGAGCCAGTTCATGCGCATGCAGCCGCCCGCCATGCAGAACATGATGAGCAGCTACATGGAGCAGTCGCAGAACATGTTCACCCAGATGCAGGACCAGATGCAAAAGCAGACCGAGCAGATGCTGGGTGCGCTCGGGATCAAGCGCAATAGCTGAGCTTGCAGGGATAAGTTCAGGGGCGGTTTACCAAGTTCTCGCAGAACTGGGACAATATCGCCCCTATGACCCCCACGAGCGACGCAACAACCATGACAACCCCTGCAGGCGCGGCCGCTCCGCGCGTGGGCTTCGTGTCTCTTGGGTGCCCCAAGGCACTCACGGACTCCGAACTCATCCTTACCCAGCTCAGCGCCGAGGGCTACCAGACCTCCAAGACCTTCGAGGGCGCTGACCTGGTGATCGTCAACACCTGCGGCTTCATCGATGACGCCGTGCGCGAGAGCCTGGACACCATTGGCGAGGCGCTGGCCGAGAACGGCAAGGTCATCGTCACGGGCTGCCTGGGTGCCAAGGCGGGCAAGGATGGCGGCAACCTGATCCAGGAAGTGCATCCCAGCGTGCTGGCCGTGACCGGTCCGCACGCCACGCAGGAGGTGATGAATGCCGTCCACACCCATCTGCCCAAGCCGCACGATCCCTTCATCGACCTGGTGCCGGGCGCCTTTGGCGAGGCGGGCATCAAGCTCACGCCCAGGCACTACGCCTACCTGAAGATTTCCGAGGGCTGCAATCACCGCTGCACCTTCTGCATCATTCCCTCCATGCGCGGCGACCTGGTTTCGCGTCCGGTAGGCGATGTGCTCAAGGAGGCGCGTGCGCTGTTCGAGGGCGGTGTCAAGGAGCTGCTGGTGATCAGCCAGGACACCTCGGCCTATGGCGTGGATGTGAAGTACCGCACGGGCTTCTGGGACGGCAAGCCGGTCAAGACGCGCATGCTCGAACTGGTGCAGACGCTGGCCGAGATCGCCGAGCCCTATGGCGCCTGGGTGCGCCTGCACTATGTCTACCCGTATCCCAGCGTGGACGAGATCATTCCGTTCATGGCCACGGGCCGCGTGCTGCCCTATCTGGACGTGCCCTTCCAGCACAGCCATCCCGATGTCTTGAAGCGCATGAAGCGCCCCGCCAACGGCGAGAGGAACCTGGAGCGCCTGCAGCGCTGGCGCGAGATCTGCCCGGATCTGGTGATCCGCTCCACCTTCATCGCGGGCTTCCCCGGCGAGACCGAGCAGGAGTTCGAGCACCTGCTGCAGTTCCTGCGCGAGGCGCAGATCGACCGCGCGGGCTGCTTTGCCTACAGCCCGGTCGAAGGCGCTGCCGCCAACGAGATTCCCGGCATGCTGCCCCTGGAAGTGCGTGAGGAGCGCCGCGCGCGCTTCATGGCCGTGGCCGAAGAGGTTTCCACTGCGCGCCTGCAAAAGCGCGTGGGCCAGACCATGCAGGTGCTGGTGGACAAGTCCGTGGGCCTGGGCAAGAAGGGTGGCGTGGGCCGCAGCTATGCCGATGCCCCCGAGATCGATGGCCTGGTGCACCTGCTGCCGCCCGAGAAGGCCAGCAAGACCTACAAGGTGGGCGACTTCGTGAAGGCGCGCATCGTGGGCACGCAGGGCCACGACCTGGTGGGCCAGCCTGTGTAAGGCCTGCATTCGCATCCCTGAAAAGCGGGCAAGGTTTTCCTTGCCCGCTTTTTTTGTCCTTGATGGTCCAAGGCCTGATTTTGATCAAGGCGTTCAGGTCGCTTCGCTGAAATGCTGTACCTACTTTGACGCAAAGAAAGGATGGCGCGAATGAACAGGACCATGAAGGCCGCCGTGGTGCGGGAGTTTGGCAAGCCGCTCACCATCGAGGAAGTTCCGGTGCCCAGGCCCGATCCCGGCCATGTGCTGGTGAAGATCGAGGCCTGCGGCGTCTGCCATACCGACCTGCACGCGGCGCAGGGTGACTGGCCCGTCAAGCCCAATCCGCCTTTCATCCCCGGCCATGAAGGCGTGGGCTATGTGGCCGCCGTGGGTGCAGGTGTCACCCATGTGAAGGAGGGCGACCGCGTCGGCATTCCCTGGCTCTACACGGCCTGCGGCCATTGCGAGCATTGCCTGGGCGGCTGGGAGACGCTGTGCGAGCAGCAAAAGAACACCGGCTACTCCGTCAACGGCGGCTTTGCGCAGTACGCGCTGGCCGATGCCAATTTCGTGGGCCTGCTGCCGGGCAGCGTGGACCTCATCGAGATCGCTCCCGTGCTATGCGCGGGCGTCACCGTCTACAAGGGCCTGAAGGTCACCGACACCAAACCCGGCAACTGGGTGGTGATCTCGGGCATCGGCGGCCTGGGCCACATGGCCGTGCAATATGCCAAGGCCATGGGCCTGAATGTGGCAGCGGTGGACGTGGATGACGACAAGCTGGCGCTGGCCCGACGCCTGGGCGCACAGGTCACGGTCAATGCCATGACCACGGACCCTGCGGCCTACCTGAAAAAGGAGATCGGCGGCGCACACGGCGCCCTGGTGACGGCGGTATCGCCCAAGGCCTTCGAGCAGGCGCTGGGCATGGTGCGGCGCGGCGGCACGGTGTCGCTCAACGGCCTGCCGCCCGGCAGCTTCCCGCTGCCCATCTTCAACATGGTGCTCAGCGGCGTGACGGTGCGCGGCTCCATCGTGGGCACGCGGCTGGACCTGCAGGAGTCGCTGGACTTCGCGGCCATGGGCAAGGTCAAGGCCACCGTGTCCACAGACCGGCTGGAGAACATCAACGACATCTTCGCGCGCATGCATGAAGGCAAGATCGAAGGGCGCGTGGTGCTGGACCTGAACGCCTGACGCTTTGCCCACCCCAAAAAAACAGGCTTCCCTCGGGAAGCCTGTTTTGCATGGCGCACGCCTTACACCATGCGGCGGATCGGGCGCTTCTTCCAGACCAGCTTGTAGTAGGCGGTCTGAAGGCACAGCGTCAGGGTGTAGGACAGCGGAAGCGCCATCCAGATTCCCATCAGCCCGAAGCTGCGGCTCAGCCACCAGGCCATGGGCAGCTCCAGCACGGCGAGCACCGTGATGGTGATGGCCGTGGGAATGACCACATCGCCGCTGGCGCGCATGATGGACGACAGGGCGATGAAGCAGCCCAGCAGCAGGCCGCTCCACAGCACGATGTACAGCAGCTCGATTGCCAGCACCAGCACCTGCTCGTCGGTGATGAACATGCCCAGCAGCGGCCGTGCGAACAGGCTGCCGATCAAGGCCAGGGCGGCGCCCAATGCCAGGTTCATGCGGATGGCCGTGGCCGTGATGGCTCCCAGGCGCTCGCTGCGGCCCGCGCCGATGGCCTGGGCTCCGAGGATGGAGGCCGTGATGGCGACCGAGATCACGGGAAACTGCGCAAACGAGTTGATCTGGTTGACCGCGCCATAGGCGGCCGTGGCGCTGGAGCCGAAGCCGTTGACCAGCGACACGACGACCAGCCCGGCCATGGACGAGGCAATCATCTGCACGCCCGTGGGAATGCCCACGCGCAGGATGCTCTTGAGCAGGGTCCTGTCAATGCGCATCGCCTTCCACAGCGCGGCATTGGGCGCCAGCGGGCTGCCGATGCGGCGCAGCCGCCAGCCCAGCCAGGCCAGCGCCAGGGTGAAGCCCAGGATCATGGACACGCCCGCGCTGGCCACGCCCAGGCGCGGCAGGCCGGCCCAGCCCGCGATCAGCGCCGGGGTGCAGGCCAGGCCCGTGCCCGTGGAGATCAGCAGGGCCAGCATGGGCGAGACCGTGTCGCCCACGCCGCGCAGCAGCGAGGTGGCCAGCAGGAACACGAACAGCCCCGGCATGCCCAGCAGCACGATGCGCGAGTACAGCGTGGCCTGCTCCATGATGTCGGGCGGCGTGCCCAGCAACCGCATCAGCGGCTCGGTGAACAGCCCGCCGAACAGGGCCACGATGGCGCCAAACAGCAGTCCTATGCACATGGCCGTGCCCGCAATCGCGCGCAGCTTGTCATGCATGCGCGCGCCGTAGGCCTGGCCGATCAGCACCGAGGAGCCCGCGCCCAGGCCGATCACGAAGGCGATGAAGAGGAACATCACCGGAAAAAAGGCCGCGACGGCGGCCAGCGCCTGCACGCCCAGCATCTGGCCGATGAAGACGCTGTTGATGGTGCCCGACAGCGATTGCAGGATGTTGGCCAGCACCATGGGGCCCAGGAACACCAGAAAGGTGCGCCACAACGGCTGGCTGCCGGCAATGGGCGGCCCGCCGTGGCTGGATGCGGCAGGCGCGGCGGCCTGGGGCAGGGGTTCGGTTGGTTTCGTCATGTTGTGTCTGGTAATGCGACGAGAAAAGCAGTGAGATCGGGCCGGGTCAGGTCTTCAGTCCTGGGCTGGCGCCGCAGGTGAGCCCGCCCATACGGGGCCGCCCAGTTGCTGCAGATAGCTTCGCACATCCTCGGGCCAGGTGGCGGTGTGCTGTGCAAAGGCTTCGGCCTGGCGTGCAAACAGGGCGCGGCTGGCGTCCTCGAAATGGGGCAGGTCGCCTGCCATCTCGCTCATGAAGCGGTAGACGGCTTCGGTGGCGGCGCGCACGGCATCCTGTGCGGCGTGCTTGCCGCGCGCCTCCTCGATCAGCCTGCGCAGTGCGCCGGAGGCGCCGCCGGGCTGGCGGTTCAGCCATTCCCAGTGGCGCGGCAGCAAGGTCACCTCGCGCGCCACCACGCCCAGCTTGGGGCGGCCCACGCTGCGGGGCGCGGCGGCTTCGGCGGGGGCAGGCGCTGAGGCCAGCTCGCTGCGCCAGTCCAGGTCCAGCCGCATGCCGCTGTGGTCGTCGAACACCCACAGCGGCGGCGCGGATCCGCTGCCCTGCGCCTGTTGTTCATGGCTTTGCAGGAACTGCAGGATGGCCGGCCTGCCGGCCTGCAGCAGCCGGCTGTGGCCCTGGAAGATGGTGTAGCTGGGGGCGGGCTCGGCGGCCGCTGCGCTGGATTTGGTAGTCATGCGGTGGATATTAGCCGGGTAAAATTTGCAAGTCAATTAAATCCGGGTAAATATCTGCATGAATACTGCGCACCCAAAGAAAAAGCCCCTGGCAGAGACTGCCAGGGGCTTCGCAGAGGGAACTGCAAGCGTTGTTTAGACGCGCTTGCGGTACTCGCCCGTGCGGGTGTCGATTTCGATCTTGTCGCCCTGGCTCACGAACAGGGGCACGGGCACTTCGAAGCCGGTGGCAATCTTGGCAGGCTTGAGCACCTTGCCCGATGTGTCGCCCTTGACGGCGGGTTCGGTCCAGGTGATTTCGCGTTCCACGGAAGTGGGCAGTTCGCAGGAGATGGCCTTGCCGTCGTAGAACACGACTTCGGCTTCCATGCCGTCTTCCAGGTAGTTGATGGCGTCACCCATGTTGGTGGCTTCCACTTCGTACTGGTTGAAGTCGGCATCCATCCACACGTACATCGGATCGGCGAAGTAGGAGTAGGTGCACTCCTTCTTGTCCAGGATCACGTTGTCGATCTTGTCGTCGGCCTTGAAGACGACTTCGGTGCCCATGTTGCCCAGCAGGGACTTGAGCTTCATGCGGACGGTGGCGGCGCCGCGGCCACCGCGAGCGTATTCGGTCTTCAGGACGATCATCGGGTCCTTGCCGTGCATGATCACGTTGCCGGCGCGGATTTCTTGAGCGATTTTCATAGCTTGCTTGGCTGAGGTTGAGCCGCTCAACAGGGCAGGCAAGCGAAGTCGCTGGGACGGTGCGCCTGCCGCAGTTCCGCGGCGGGTGCAACCCTGGTTGGTCGATGGCGGCCGGCTGGCGGTCGCCCGCAGCGGCGCCTCCAGGGAGGCAAAACGTGCATTCTAGCTTTTTTCGGTCACGAAAGCTTGTAGCTGCTCAATCAATGGGGTCTGTTGCAGCAGCCGCAAGCGTGCCGCCTGCACACATTCCTGCCATTGCTGCAGCAGCGCAGGCGTGATTGCGGGCAGGGTGCTTGCCGGTGCCATGCCGTTCCAGGCATGGTGGAAGGCGCGCAGGCTGGCTGGTGCCTGCAGCCAGTCAAGAAAGGCGTCGAGCTTGTCGTGATGGGCGTCGTCGTGCTGGGGATAGATGTGCCAGACCAGCGGCTGGCCCGCCCACAGCGCGCGCACCAGCGAATCCTCGCCGCGCACCAGGTTCAGGTCGCAGGCCCAGAGCATTTCGTCGAACTGAGGTTGGGGGCAGGGCTGCAGCGCATGCCGGGTCACCGCGCCTTGTTCCGTGGCGGGCACGCTGGCCATGGCCTGTTGCACGGCGGCGGCTGCGCGTCCCGGGGTCACCAGCAAATGCGTGGCCTGCGGCGCAGGGGGTGCTGCATGCAGTTGGGCCAGCCATTGAGGCAGGGCAGGGGGCTCGTAGCAGAACAGCGAGATGGCGCAATCGCCGGTGCCTATGCCGTGGCGTGTGCGCCAGGCCTGCCGGCCCTCGGAAGCAAAGGCTGCCTGGCGCGCGGCCAGGTCCGGCTCGCGCAGCAGGCCGCCCGTGGCGGCCGTGAAGCCCGGGTAGAAGAACCAGCGTGTCAACCCCGCAGCCGGCCCCGACATCAGCGGCGAGGGCAGGCGGTGGCAGCGCTCCACATAGTCCTCTGCCGACAGGTATTCGAGGTTGATCCACAGCGGTGACCGGCGCGCGATGGCCGCCAGAAAGGGCGGCGGGATCTCGCAGCCAAAGGCCTCGATGACCACATCGCCCATGGACTGCGGGACGTCCTGCGCCTGCGTGGGCCAGCCGTGCACGCTGAGCCCGGCCGGGTGGGGCCGGGGAGCCATCCATGCCAGGGCGCTGGCGTCGTCCATCCACAGCCGCACGCGCTGGCCGCGTGAGGCCAGGTCGGCCGCCGCGCGCCAGCACACGCCGATGTCGCCAAAGTTGTCTATGACCTGGCAGAAGATGTCCCAGGTCAGCGCAGCGGCCTGCTCTGGCAGAGGGGCCGGGGGGATGGGGTTGAAGGCAAGCATGGGAATCAGGGTTCGCACAGGTGTTCGACCAGCAACTGCGCCACTGGCGGCAAAGCCTCTTGCGAGCGCACGCACAGCATCAGCTGGCGCTCGGCCCAGGGCTCGTCCAGCGCAATGCAGCGCAGCGGCAGGGCGCCCAGGTACAGGCGTGCGCTGCCTTCGGGCAGGATGCCGACGCCCAGGCCCGAGGCCACCATCAGGCACAGCGCGTCATAGCCCGTCACCTTCATTCGCAGCCGGGGCTGCAGGCCCAGGTCGGCCGCGGCGCGCGTGATCTGGTGGTTGAGCGCGCTGCCCGCGTGCATGCCCACCAGGTCATGGTCCAGCACCTGGGCCAGCCGCAGCGAGCGCCGCCGTACCAGCGCATGGCCCTGGGGCACGATGACGATGAGGCGGTCGCGCCGGTACGGGCGCAGGCGGATCTTCTCTCCGTAGCTGCCCTGGTTGAGGATGCCGATGTCGGCCTCGTTGTCCGCCACGGCGCGCGCGATGTCGCTGCTCACGCGCTCCTGCAGGCGCACGTCCACATGCGGGTGCTGGTCCAGGAAGCGCTGCAGCTGGGAGGGCAGGAACTGGGTGATGGCCGAGATGTTGGCCATCACGCGCACATGGCCGCGCAGGCCGCTGCCGTACTCGCGCATCTGCTCGCCGATGCCGTCCAGGTCGTTGAGCACGCCGCGCGCCATGTTCAGTAGCGCATAGGCGGCAGCCGTGGGCACGCTGCCGCGGTTGCTGCGGGTGAACAGCTCCACCTGCAGCTGGCTCTCCAGCTCGGCCAGCCGCCGGCTGGCGGCCGAGGGGGCGATGTGTTCACGTGCGGCGGCGCGGGCGATGGCGCTTTCCTCCATCACGGCCACGAACAGGCGCAGCGAAATCGGGTCGAGTTTCATGGGGTGGCGATTATCTCCCGGCCCCGCCCGGCTGGGTTCTGCCATGCCGGTTTGCGATGGCAGCGTCGCGCTTGAGCGTTTTGCGGCCGGCGCGGACGGCGGCAAGATCGGCGCCGCGGCAATGCCATCGGAGGCTGGCCGCAGGAGACAAAGAGGAAGCGCTAACCCATGACACAACAGACAAGGCAGGCACCCACACCCGGCGCGCTCAATGGCGTGCGCGTGGTCGAGATGGGGCAATTGATCGCAGGGCCGTTCTGCGGCAAGACGCTGGGCGAGTTCGGCGCCGACGTGGTCAAGATCGAGGCGCCGGGCGCGGGCGATCCGCTGCGCAACTGGCGCCTGATCAAGAACGGCACCTCGGTCTGGTGGCAGGTGCAGTCGCGCAACAAGCGCTCGGTGGCGCTGGACCTGCGCCAGCAGGAGGGCCAGAACATCGCGCGGCGCCTGATCGCTGAGGCCGATGTGCTGGTCGAGAACTTCCGCCCCGGCACGCTGGAAGGCTGGGGCATGTCTCCCGAAGAGCTCCACGCGCTCAACCCCGGCCTGGTCATCCTGCGCATCTCGGGCTACGGCCAGACCGGCCCCTACCGCGACCTGCCGGGCTTTGGCGTGATCGGCGAAGCCATGGGCGGCCTGCGCCACCTGACGGCCGAGCCGGGCCGCGTGCCGGTGCGCGTGGGCGTCTCGATTGGCGACACGCTGGCCGCGCTGCATGGCGTGATCGGCGTGATGATGGCCCTGTACCACCGCAAGGTGAACGGTGGTGCCGGCCAGGTCATCGACGTGGCACTGCACGAGGCCGTGTTCAACGTCATGGAAAGCCTGCTGCCCGAATACAGCGCCTTTGGTGCCGTGCGCGAGGCGGCCGGCAGTGCACTGCCGGGCATTGCGCCGTCCAACGCCTATCCCTGCCAGGACGGCTGGGTGCTGGTGGCCGGCAATGGCGACTCGATATTCAAGCGCCTGATGGCCACCATCGGCCGCCAGGACCTGGCCGACGATCCGCAACTGGCCGACAACGCGGGCCGCGTGGCGCGCATCGCCGAGATCGACGCCGTCATCGGCGGCTGGACGCGCTCGCAGAGCGTGCAGGCCGTGATGGACCAACTGGCCGCCGCGCGCGTGCCGGCCGGCAAGGTCTACACGGCCAAGGACATTGCCGAGGACCCGCACTACCGCGCCCGCGACATGATCCTCAGCCAGCACACGCGCGACGGCGACGACATCGAGGTGCCGGGCATCGTCCCCAAGCTCTCGCTCACGCCCGGCACGGTGCGCAGCAGTGCGCCCCATGTGGGCGATGACACCGATGCCGTGCTGGCCGAGGCCGGCCTCACGGCCCAACAGATTGCGCTGCTGCGCAGCAAGGGAGTGATCCAATGAATGCCGTCCACCCCACGGATGTCTGGCAGGGCGCGGGCCGCCGCGTTTTCTTCAACGAGGTCGGCACGCGCGACGGGCTGCAGATGGAGCAGGCCTTTGTCCCCACCGAGGACAAGATCGCCCTGGTCAATGCGCTGTCGCAGGCCGGCCTGTCCAAGATCGAGGTCACGGCCTTTGTCTCGCCCACGGCCATTCCCGCGCTGCGCGATGGCGAGATCGTCATGCGTGAGATAGAACGCCGGCCCGGCACCGTCTACACGGCCCTGGTGCCCAATGCCCGCGGCGCCGAGCGCGCCATCGAGGCGCGCACGGACGAGCTCAACCTGGTCATGTCGGTCAGCGAGACGCACAACCTGTGCAACCTGCGCATGCAGCGCAGCCAGTCGTTCGCGGCGCTGGCCCAGGTCGTGGCCACGGCGCAGCAGGCGGGCGTGCCGGTCAACGTCTCGCTGTCGTGCTGCTTTGGCTGCCCCATGGAGGGCGAGGTGCCGCAGCAGGAAGTCTTCGACTGGGTGCAGCGCTTTGCCGACCTGGGCGTGCAGGGCATCACGCTGTGCGACACCACGGGCATGGCCTTCCCGACCCAGGTGCGTGCCATGGTGGCCGCCTTCCGGCAGCGCTGGCCGCAGCTGGGACTGACCCTGCACTTCCACAACACACGCGGCATGGCCCTGGGCAATGTGCTGGCCTCGATCGAGGCGGGCGGCGACCGCTTCGACGCCTCCATCGGCGGCCTGGGCGGCTGCCCCTACGCGCCCGGCGCATCGGGCAATGCCTGCACCGAGGACATCGTTCACGCGCTTCAGCTCATGGGCTACGACACCGGCGTGGACCTGGCGCAGATCGTCGCGGCCGCGCGCAGCCTGCCCGCGCTGATCGGCCATGACACGGCCAGCCAGATCGCCAAGGCCGGCGCGCGGCTGGACCTGCACCAGCCACCTGCCGACTTTGCAGCCATCCGCGAACGGGCTTTGGCCAAGGGCTGAGGCCGGCGCGCATTCTCATTCACAAGAACCGAGCAAACCAAGGAGACAAAGATGAAGAAGATTCAACGCAGACAGATCGCAGCCGTGGCCATGGCCATCGCAGGACTGGGCCTGGGCGGCACAGCCGCGCTGGCCCAGGGCGGCTACCCCGCCAAGACCATCACCATGATCGTGCCGGCCGCAGCCGGCGGCACCACCGACCTGGCGGCGCGCATGGCGGCCCAGGCGCTGGCGCCCGTCATCGGCCAGTCGGTGGTGGTGGACAACAAGGGCGGCGGCAACGGCTCCATCGCAGCCAGCCTGGTCAAGCGTGCCGAGGCCGATGGCTACACCCTGCTCATGCAGTACTCCGGCTACCACGTCATCTCGCCCCACCTGACCAAGGCCCGCATCTGGGAGCAGGGCGACTTCCAGCCCGTGGCCAATGTGCTGTCGGCGCCGCAGATCATCGTGGTGCGCTCCGAGCTGCCCGTGAAGACGCTGGCCGAACTCGTGGCCTATGCCAAGGCCAACCCCGGCAAGCTGAACTACGCCTCGTCGGGCAATGGCTCGCTGCAGCACGTGACAGGCGCCATGCTGGAGCAGCAGGCCGGCATCAAGATGGTCCACGTCCCCTACAAGGGCACCGGCCCCGCGCTGCAGGACCTGCTGGGCGGCCAGGTGGACCTGACATTCGGCACGGCGCCGCCCTTCATGCCCCACGTGCAAAGCGGCAAGCTGCGCGTGCTGGCCGTCACCGGCACGCAGCGCCTGCCCAGCCTGCCTGATGCGCCCACCACGGCCGAGGCCGGCTATGCGGGCGTCAACGCCACCTCCTGGTTTGCCGTGTTCGCGCCCGCCGCCACGCCCAAGCCCGTGATCGACAAGCTCACGGCCGACCTCAAGAAGGTGGTGGAGAACCCGGCCTTCAAGCAAAAGGCACAGGAGCAGGGCGCCACGGCGGACTACATGAGCCCGCAGCAGCTGGGCGCCATGGTCAAGACCGAGTGGTCCAACTGGGCCCAGGTGGTCAAGTCCTCGAAGATCGAGGCCGAGTAAGAGCCCGGGGGCCCGCAGGCCCGCTGCGGCGGGCCCGGGCAGCGGCCACAATAGGCGCATGTCCGAACCCCATTCCGATGAACTGCTGGCCCAGGTGGCAGCGCTGCCGGGTCTGCCCGGCGTCTACCGCTATTTCGACGCGGCAGGCACGCTGCTGTACGTGGGCAAGGCCATCAACCTCAAGCGCCGCGTCTCCAGCTACTTCACCAAGAACCATGGCGGCACGCGCATAGGCCACATGGTGGGCAAGATCGCCCGCATGGAGACCACGGTGGTGCGCTCCGAGGCCGAGGCCCTGCTGCTCGAAAACAACCTCATCAAGACGCAGCACCCCAAGTACAACATCCTGTTTAGGGACGACAAGAGCTATCCCTACCTGAAGATCACCGGCGTGGCCGCGCGCGACGGCCAGGCTGGCGAGCCTGCCCACCAGCGCTTCGCGCGCATGGCCTACTACCGTGGTGCCGTGGACAAGCGCCACCGCTACTTCGGTCCCTATCCCAACGCCTGGGCCGTCAAGGAAAGCATCCAGTTGCTGCAGAAGGTCTTCCGGCTGCGCACCTGCGAGGACACGGTCTTTGCCAACCGCTCGCGCCCCTGCCTGCTCTACCAGATCAAGCGCTGCAGCGGCCCTTGCGTGGATCTGATCTCGCCCGAAGCCTATGCGCTGGATGTGCGCAATGCCGAGGCCATGCTGCGCGGCGAAACCCAGGAACTGCTGCGCCAGCTGGAGGCCCGCATGATGGAGCACGCCGGGCGCATGGAATACGAGCAGGCCGCCGAGGTGCGCAACCAGATGACGGCGCTGTCGCGCGTGCTGCACCAGCAGGTCATAGAAACCGCCGACGACCGCGACGTGGACATCCTCGCCGTGAAGGTGCAGGGCGGCCGCGCCTGCGTGAATCTGGCCATGGTGCGCGGGGGCCGCCACCTGGGCGACCGGCCGTACTTTCCCGCCAACCTGGGCGATGCCGCCTCGGTCTACGCCGGCGAGGAAGAGGCCAATCTTGCCGAATCCGCGCGCCCGGTCGAGGAGATCGTGCTGGAGGCCTTCATCGCCCAGCACTACACCGGCGTGGCCGTGCCGCCCGTGCTCATCGTCAGCCATCCGGTGGACAAGAAGCTGCTGGCCCTGCTGAGCGAGCAAGGCGGCGTGCGCATCACCGCCGTGCAGCAGCCGCGCGAGCAGCGGCGCATCTGGCTGGAGATGGCGCAAAAGAACGCCGACATCCAGATGGCCCGCCTGCTGGCCGAAGAGGGCTCGCAGCAGGCGCGCACGCGCGCGCTGGTCGAGGCGCTGGACCTGGCCTGCGAGAACCTGGACGAGCTCACCATCGAATGCTTCGACATCTCGCACACGGCGGGCGAGGCCACGCAGGCCTCCTGCGTGGTCTTCCATCACCACAAGATGCAAAGCAGCGAATACCGGCGTTTCAACATCGAGGGCATCACGGGCGGCGACGACTACGCCGCCATGCGCCAGGTGCTGACGCGCCGCTACAGCCGCGTGGCCGAGGCGCAAAGGGAGGCGGGTGGTGCCGAGCTCACGGGCAAGCAGCCGCAACTGCCGGACTTGGTGCTGGTCGACGGCGGCAAGGGCCAGGTCAGCATGGCGCGCGAAGTCTTCGAGCAGCTGGGCCTCGATGTCTCGCGTATCGTGGGCGTGGAAAAGGGCGAGGGGCGCAAGGTCGGCCTGGAAGAACTGGTCTTTGCCGACGGGCGCGAGAAGATCTACCTGGGCTACGACTCGGCCGCGCTGATGCTGGTGGCCCAGATCCGCGACGAGGCCCACCGCTTCGCCATCACCGGCATGCGCGCGGCGCGTGCCAAGGTGCGCGTGGGCGGCGGCAAACTCGAGGAGATTCCGGGCGTGGGCCCCAAGAAGCGAGCGCGCCTGCTGCAGCGCTTTGGCGGCGTGCGCGGCGTGTCGGAAGCCACGGTGGAAGACCTGTGCAGCGTGGACGGCATCTCGGCCGCGCTGGCTGAAGATATCTACCGTGCATTGCATTGAAATGACCGTCCCGCAGGCTGCACCGCGGGCCTTGAAACAGAACCTCAAACACCAAGGTACGTGACACAATGGCGGCCATGTTTCTCACAATCCCCACCTTGATGACCTGTACGCGGATCGTCGCGATTCCGCTGATCGTCGGGGTGTTCTACGCGCCGTTCGATGTGGCGACCCGCAACCTGGTCGCCACGGTCATGTTCATCGTCTTCGCAGCCACCGACTGGCTCGACGGCTACCTGGCGCGCAAGCTCAACCAGACATCGGCCTTCGGCGCCTTCCTCGACCCGGTGGCCGACAAGTTCCTGGTCTGCGCGTCGCTGCTGGTGCTGGTGCACCTGCAGCGCACCGATGTGTTCGTGGCCCTGATCATCATCGGCCGCGAGATCGCCATCTCGGCCCTGCGCGAGTGGATGGCGCACCTGGGCGCGGGCAAGAGCGTGGCCGTCCACATGCTCGGCAAGCTCAAGACCACGGCGCAGATGGTGGCCATCCCCTTCCTGCTGTACGACGGCCGCGTGTTCGGCATGATCGACACCGGCGTCTGGGGCCAGGTGCTGATCTGGGTGGCGGCGGTGCTCACCGTCTGGTCGATGGTGTACTACCTGCAAAAAGCCCTGCCCGAGATCCGCGCGCGGGTCACGCACTGAGGGCCTTTCCGGCCGTTTCCGGGATCCTGCGCCAGACACGTCGAACTGTCTGGTGTTGCTATTTTTTTGGAAGCATTTGAATCAGGCAGGGCAGCCGCTGCGGCGTCGTGGATGCGAAGCGGTGAGGCGCATTGCAGCACTGGCAAGGCCTGCAGCGGACAAGTCCATTGTCAACCCTTGTCAATTCGTGAAGCCGCTAGCCTGCGCCGGGCGCAAAAAACCGCCCGCAAAGCCAAAGCTGGCGCCAAAACCGCATAGAATCGTCCCCTGTCGCTGCGATGCGCAGCGTGCATTGACACCTGGAAGGTCGATGGCTTTAATTCACCGATGTCTGCCCCGAGGCAGGCGTCGAACGGCAAGCCAGATTCCGTATCCGTCGCGCCGGGTTTCTGGCCGAGCCAAGTTGGTGGCCGCAGAGACATCCCATTCACTTATTTCTCCAGAGGCATCTTGTGAATAAAACCGAACTGATTGAGCACATCGCTAACAACGCCGACATCTCCAAGGCTGCGGCTGCTCGTGCACTGGATTCCACGATTGAGGCTGTGAAGAAAACCCTCAAAAAGGGTGGTACAGTGTCGCTCGTTGGTTTTGGCACATTCGCCGTTGGTAAGCGCGCTGCTCGTACGGGCCGCAACCCCCGCACCGGCGAAACCATCAAGATCAAGGCCGCCAAGGTTCCAAAGTTCCGTCCGGGCAAGGCATTGAAAGATGCCCTGAACTGACACCAGTCAAGGTGGGGTGCTTAGCTCAGTTGGTAGAGCGGCGCCCTTACAAGGCGTAGGTCGGCGGTTCGACCCCGTCAGCACCCACCAAGAACAAAAGGCGAACGAAAGTTCGCCTTTTCTATTTCTGCCATTGAAAGACGACAGACCATGTTCGAATCCATCCGCAAGCATTCCAAGTTCGTGATGATCTTGTTGTTCTTGCTGATCATTCCCTCGTTCATCTTCGTGGGTGTGAACCAGAACTACTTCACAGAGTCCAGCGTCATCGTCGCACGTGTCGATGGTCATGAGATCAAGCAGGCCGACTGGGAGAACGCGCACCGCATGGAGAGTGATCGCCTGCGCGCCGAGAACCCCAACATCGACCCCAAGCTGCTGGACTCACCGCAGGCGCGCTACGCCACGCTGGAGAAGATGGTGCGTGACCAGGTGCTGGCCGCCGCCGTGCAGAAGATGCACCTGGCCGCATCCGATGCGCAACTGGTGCGCACGCTGCAGGAGATCCCCGCGATTGCCGCGCTCAAGAAGCCTGACGGCTCGATGGATGCCGAGGCCTACCGTGCCCTGGTCGGATCTCAGGGCCTGACGCCCGAAGGCTTCGAGGCCAACCTGCGCCGCGAGCTGTCCATGAACCAGGTGATGGGTGGCGTGACGGGTACGGCCTTTGCGACCGACACCCAGGTCAAGCAGGCCATCGATGCGCTGTACCAGCGCCGCGAAGTGCAGGTGGCCCGCTTTGAAGCCAGCGCCTACGCCAGCAAGGTCCAGCCCACCGAGGCCGACCTCAAGGCCTACTACGATGCCCACACCAGCCAGTTCCAGCAATCGGAGCAGGCCAAGGTGGAATACCTGCTGCTGGACGTTCCCAGCATCGAGGCCGGCATCACGCTGAGCGAAGACGATGTGCGTTCCTACTACAACCAGAACGCCGAGCGCCTGGCCGGCCCCGAAGAGCGCCGTGCCAGCCACATCCTGCTCAATGCAAGCAAGGATGCGCCTGCTGCCGAGCAGGAAAAAGCCAAGGCCAAGGCCGAGGAACTGCTGGCCGAGCTGCGCAAGGACCCCAAGCGCTTCGCCGAACTGGCCAAGGCCAATTCGCAGGACGGTGGCTCCGCTGCATCGGGTGGCGATCTGGGCTACTTCGGCCGTGGCGCCATGGTCAAGCCCTTCGAGGACGCAGCCTTCGGCATGAAGGTGGGCGACATCAGCGACGTGGTGCACAGCGACTTCGGCTACCACATCATCTCGCTGGTGGACATCAAGAAGCCCAAGGCTCCGAGCTTCGAGCAGATGCGTCCCAAGCTGGAAGCCGAACTCAAGCAGCAGCAGGCCCAGCGCAAGTTCGCCGAACTGGCGGAAGGCTTCTCCAACGCGGTCTACGAGCAGTCGGACAGCCTGCAGCCCGTGGCCGAGAAGTTCAAGCTCACCGTGCAAAAGGCAGACCATGTGACGCGCCAGCCCGGCCCCAACGTCAAGGGCCCCCTGGCCAATCCCCGCTTCCTGGAAGCGCTGTTCTCCAGCGACTCGCTGAACAACAAGCGCAACACCGATGCGGTGGAGCTGGGTTCCAGCCAACTGGTGGCCGGCCGCGTGGTGGAGTACACACCTGCCCGCACGCTGCCCATGGCCGAGGTCGGCGACAAGCTGCGCACCCTGTACGTGGCGCAAAAGTCCGCCGAACTGGCCAAGGCCGATGGCGAGGCCAAGCTTGCAGCATGGAAGGCCAAGCCTGATGCGGCGCAACTGCCTGCCGCCAAGGTGATCAGCCGTGACCAGCCCGAAGGCCTGTCGCGCGAAGTGGTGGATGCCGCCCTGCGCGCACCGACCGCTCAGCTGCCTGCCTGGACTGGTGTTGACATGGGTGCCCAAGGCTATGCCGTGGTCAAGATCAACCGCATCGTCGAGCGCCCGGCCGATGATGCACAGGCTGCTGCCGCGCAGAAGCAGGACTTCCTGCGAAGCTCTGCGGTCGCAGAAGCTATGGCATACTACGAGCTTCTCAAGAAACAGCTCAAGGTGCAGATCAAGGTCCCGCGCCCCTGATGAGAGAAATTTCTAGCAAAACAGAAATTTCAGAAATCAAGCAGTTTTTTGGAATAGAATAGCGTTCTTCTACGGTGGCTGTAGCTCAGTTGGTAGAGTCCAGGATTGTGATTCCTGTTGTCGTGGGTTCGAGCCCCATCAGCCACCCCAAATAAAAGAATCCCCAGAGCAGAAATGCTCTGGGGATTTTTGCTTTGGGCGGAAGGGGGGCTTGTCCCCGGAAGCTCCAGGTGCGCCGGGCAAGGTCCCTGCCGGCTGCGGCTGCATGGAGGATGGCGGCATCCTGCCCGTTGCCCGCGTCCCCCGATGCGCCTTTGTTCCTGCCGCTCCCGATCCGTCACGCAACGCCTGTTCCAAAGCATTTGCCTGCTGGTTTTTGGCATATAATCGAATGCTTCAACGGTGGCTGTAGCTCAGTTGGTAGAGTCCAGGATTGTGATTCCTGTTGTCGTGGGTTCGAGCCCCATCAGCCACCCCAAACAAGAAAATCCCCAGTGCAGAAATGCACTGGGGATTTTTGCTTTGGGCGAAAACTTTTTCTTTCTCGGGCTGCAAGCAGGCGGGATATTCGCATGACCAATCGCGCTGTGGCTGGATTGCGGCCGCTCATGCTGCCGTGGATTTTCAGGCGCTTGAGGCGAGGCCTGCCTGCCTGACTTCGCGGTCTGCCGTATCGCCACCATGCCCGTTGCGCGGGCCGTTCCGCCGAGCTTGCGTGCGCGGGCGGCGGGCCGGGCTTGCTGGATGGGGTGTTGCGCTCTGCGCAGGTTTCTATAAGACAAGTCCTATATTTGTCCAATGACCTGTGTCAATAGGTGTTTTGCATTGCTGTTGAATTACGATTGCAAACATCAATCAAGAGCAATGGCGCAGGGCTTGCAGGCCTGTCGCATGGTCCCCCGCCAACGAGAAGCACGCTTGCATGAAAAATACCGGTTACACGCGCAACGGCTGTCCAGGCGGCAGGTGGCAACGGCCCCGTGGCTTCACCCTCATCGAGATGATGGTTGTGGTGGCGCTGGTCGCGATTCTGGCCGCTCTGGCCGCTCCTTCCTTCATCGTCCAAATAGCCAACCAGCGCGTCAGCTCGGCTGCGCTCGAGTTGCAGTCGTTGCTGCAGCTGGCTCGCTCCGAAGCGGTCTACAAACGGGTGGAAAGCAGCTTCGTGGGTGCGGGGCAGACATGGTCCGCCAAGTCGGGAGGGCAACTGGTGCGCGAGGCCCGGGTGCCTGATGCCGTGACCGTGTCGCCCTCCGGTGATTCTTCCCAGGGCGTCCTGTTCGAAACCACGGGGACCGCCAGGCAGTTCTCCGGCGCCAGCACGCTGTACACGCTGACCGTCACGGCTCGCCATGCCACGCACATGCACTGCCTGAGAGTGACTCGCGCCGGGCTTGTGCGCCAGCAGCGGCTGCCTGCCGGCGGCAGTTGCTGATGCGCGTGCAACGGGTCTGCAACATGTCCATTCCTTTTCCTTCTCGCAGGCAACGCGGCGCAGGCCTTATCGAGGTACTCGTCGCCGTGCTGCTGGTGGCCGTGGGGCTGCTGGGCGCCGTGCGCATCCATGTGCGTGCCATTGAATACACCGTGGATACCGAGCGGCGCCAGATGGCATCCATGCTGGCTTCCGAACTGCTGGAGACCCTGCGGGGGGATACGGCCACGGTCCTGGATGCGAAAGGGGTGCCCGTGGCGGAACTGGGCGGCTATCAGAAGCTACAGGGGGCCGCGATGCCCGCGGCCCCTGCGGCCTGCCAGCCTTTGCCGCAGCCGCGGGAGCAGCGCCTGGCCTGCTGGGGCGACCGGGCCCGCAAGCTGGTGCCCGATCTCACCGCGGACCGCATCGACAGCTCCTTCGCCGTGAGCGCCGATGCCGATGGCCTGGTGTCCGTGACGGTGGCCTGGCCGGTCAAGAAAGGCCAATGTCTGGATGGAAGCGACAATGAATTTTGCACATTCACGCTGCGGTCGCGGCTTTGAGCGCGGGCCGGGCGCACGGGCGTGCCGCATGCGCATGCCGTCCCAGGCGGGCCTGTCCCTGGTGGAGATTCTGGTGGCGCTGGCCATCGGCCTGTTCCTCGTGCTGATTGCCACCACCATCTACATGCAGGGGCTGTCGAGCTTCGGTTTTCGCGTGGGGCAGAGCGAGAACCTCGGCAACAGCCGGCTGGCACTGGCCGTGCTGGACTCCGAGTTCTCCAAGGCAGGCTACAGAAGAGACCCTTCGCAGGCGATGTTCGACGCATTTCCTGCCGATTCCTCGCCCCATCCCAACGGTTGCCAGTTCGCCCAGGGGCAGGCGCTCTACGCGGCTGACGCGCAGAGCATCTGCCTTCGCTTCCAGCCCCGGGACGCTGCGGAAACCGATTGTGCGGGCACGCCCGCGAACCTGGGAACCGCCGGCCCCTATGACGCTCCGGCGCCGGCGACCGGCATGTTCGCGGAGAAATACAACGTCGAAAGTGGTGTGCTGGTGTGCCGGGCAGCGCAGGAGGTTGTGCCGCTCGCCGATGGCGTGCGGGCGGTGCATTTCGAGTTCGGCATCGATCGGCAGACAGCGCCCGGCGCGATACGCCGGGTCGATGCCTTCGCGGCCACGTTGCCCGGGCAGCAGGAAGCCATCCGTTCCCTGCGCCTTGCCCTCTTGCTGGAAAGCTCCGGCAAGGTGACGCAGGGCATGGCCTCCACCGTCTGCGAGCGTTGGGCGCAACTGGGCGGCGCCGCGGCCCGATGCGATGCGAATGCCGGCGCCCTGCTGCAACTGGCCACCGGCACGCTCACCCTGAGGAATCTGATGCCATGACCGCGCTGATCGGAGCCCGGAGCCGCCGCTGCATGCCCTGTGTCCTGGACGGGCGCCAGCGCGGCAATGCCTTGCTGGTGTCCATGATCATGCTGCTGCTGGTGTTGTTGCTGGCGGTGGTCGGCATGCGCGTGGCCACGCTGGAGGCGCGCATCGCCGCCAACATGGTGGATAGCCAGCGGCTGTATGAAACCGCGGATGGCACGCTGCGAGAAGGCGAGCGCAAGCTGCTGGAGCATGCCGTCGCACTCAAGCCCTGCAATGGCGCCGGCACTCCGGTGGCCGAGGGCAGCGGCATTCCCTGCTCGGTGTCCGACGTGCGTACGGACTCCATCGGGCTCGGTACGGATTTTCGTACGACCAAGGCCAAGGCGGCCGGGTTTCAGAAGCCCGATGGGTACTGGTATCCCCGATACATCACGACCGCCTGTCCCAAGTCGGGTAGTGCGACGTCCGCGCTGGATGCACCCGCCACCGGCTGCACGGACTTCTATGAGGTCAATGCCCAGGCCACGGAAAAGTCGCAGGCCCAGGCCTGCGGAGCGGATGCGCTGTGCCTGCGGTCCAGCGTCAACATGTTCATAAAGTAAGCAGGGGGAGGGAGCTTCAATGGCTCGCATTGCAAGTTGGAAAACCATGCATGGCTCGAGGGCGCGCCAGGGCCGGGCACTCGCGTGGCCGGCCCTGGCGCTGTGGACGTGCGCACTGGCACTGGCCAGTACGCCCGCGCATGCCCAGGGGCGTGCGGACACCGTGCTGTCCCAGATGCCGCTGTTCGTGAACCAGGCGTTGGCGCCCTTGAACATGCTGGTGATGGGGCGTGACCACAAGCTGTACTACGAGGCCTACAACGATGCCTCCGACCTCAACGGCGACGGCGTGATCGATGTCGGGTACAAGCCGGACCAGATCGACTACTACGGCTACTTCAACAACAACGTCTGCTACAGCTATTCCAAGGGTGTTTTCGTGCCCTCCCAGGCAGCGACCGGAAGCAACAGGAAAAAGTGCTCGAACAACTGGAGCGGCGACTTCCTGAACTATCTGGGCACATCGCGCATGGACGCCATACGCCGCGTGCTTTATGGCGGCATGCGTGCGGAGGACACGGCTTCGCGCACCGTTTTGCAGACCGCCTACATTCCCAGGGATGCGCACAGCTGGGGCAAGGCCTATGACCCTGCGCGGGATGCCAAGGTCTACAGCATTTCGGACTATGCGCCGCTGCGCCCGCCGGCGGTCGGCACGCGCCATCTGTTTGCCGTCACCACGCTGGGGGAGGCCGCTGGCGTCATCACCCAGTTGCGCGTGCTCAATGACTCCTCGTTCCAGATCTGGGATTGGGTGTCCCAGGAGGGCTTTGCAGGGCAGAGCAACTGTGCAGGCGGCAATTCGTGCGCGCGAGGCACCAGCAGGATCACCGACTACAACCTGCTTGTGGAGGCCTGCTCCAGCAGCAATGTCCAGTTGCTCGAGGCCAGCTGCAAGGCCTATCCCAACGGCGGCAAGACCATCTACAAGCCCACGGGGCTGCTGCACGACTTCGGAGAGAACGGGAAGATGTACTTCGGCCTGCTCACAGGCTCGTACGAGAAAAACATCGCCGGCGGCGTGCTGCGTCGCAATATCAGCAATTTCGCAGAGGAAGTCGACCCTCAGACGGGCCAGTTCAGGACGGGTGTCAATGGCGTGGTCGCCAACATAGACCGCCAGCGCCTGATCGGCTACACCGGCGGCAAATACGTGGAATGCGGCTGGATCACGTCCGGCCCCATCAGTTCGCTGGACAAGCCTTCGAAGTGCGCCATGTGGGGCAATCCCATCAGTGAGATGATGTTCGAGACCATGCGCTATTTCGGCGGCGCATCCCAGGCCCTCGGCATCTATGACTACGCCGGCAGCTCCTCCAAGGATGCGTCCCTGGGCCTGTCCAAGCCCGCCTGGGAAACGCCCTACAGGGCCAAGGCCGAAGGCGGGGGCGGCTACCAGTACTGCTCCCGTCCCGTCATGACGGTGCTCAGCGACATCAATCCCTCCTACGACGGCAAGCTGCCCGGCAGCCGCTACGCGAGCGTCGGCGCCAGCGCCCTCAATGGCTTCAATGTCTCTGACGAGGTGGCGGCCATCGGCTCGGCCGAGCGCATAGACGGGAAGAACTTCTTCATCGGCCAGTCAACGTCGGCCAATGCCGACCAGGCTCCTTCGGTCAAGACCATTGCAGACCTGTCCTGGGCGCGCGGCCTGTCTCCCGAGGAGCCCAGCAAGGAAGGCACCTACTATGCCGCCGGTGTGGCCCGTTTCGGTGCCAGGAATGCCATCTTCGGCAACAGCCAGGGCAAGAATGCGCTGAGGACCTACTCCGTGGCCATTGCGTCACCGCTGCCGGAAATACGCTTTCCGATCGGCGGCAAACGCTTTGTGACCATTGCGCCGTTTGCCAAGACCGTCTCCGGCAGTGCCGGTGGCAGCACCGTGAACAATGCGGTCTTCACGCCGACCAACCAGATCGTCGACTACTACGTGGTCAACATTGCCAACACGGGCAAGGCGGACATCGATGCCTCGGTCAATGGCGGGCGGCCCTATGCGGAGTTCCGCATCAACTACGAGGACGTGGAGCAGGGCGCCGACCATGACATGGACGCCATCGCGCGCTACACGATCGCGCTGCAGGCCGATGGCAAGGTGAAGATCGACATGGTGTCCGAATACGCCGCTGGCGGCCTGGGGCAGCACATGGGCTATGTGATCTCGGGCACCACCAAGGACGGCATGTACCTGGAGGTGCGTGACAAGGACACGGCCTCGGCCTACTACGCCTACAACACGCCCCCCAATCGCGATCCGGGCTACTGCCGGGGCAGCATCTCGGCACAGCAGCGCACGGAATGCTCTAACCTGGGGCTCACGGCCACCCGCAGCTTCACTCCCGGCAATGCGACCGACGCGGGCAGCTTCCTGAAGGGACCGCTGTGGTATGCCGCCAAGTACGGTGTGCCGGACCGCGACCCCTCCAAGATCACGGGAGATCCGGACAACTATTTTCTGGTGACCAATGCCGGCACGCTGAAGGACCAATTGACCAAGGCGTTCAACGACATCCTGCAGAGCATCAGTTCCGTGACGGCGGTCAGCGTGGACATGCCCACTGCGACACTGGGCGAAGGCGCCGACCTGTACCGGACCACGTTCGAGGTCCAGTACTGGAGCGGCGATGTCATCCGCGAGAAGCTCACCACCAGCGACAGAACGCTGGTCTGGAGCGCGGCGGAACTCCTGTCGGAGCGGTCCGCCGATGACCGCAAGATCTACTATCCCAGCAGGACCGGCAGTGCCGTGTCGCTGAGCCCTTTCACGTACTCCAGTCTCAGCGGGCAGCGCTCCGATGCGTCCTGGCTGGCCGTGCTCAACACGGACCCGGCCACGAACTCCGCCGATGGTCAGGCAAAAAAGCGCATCGAGTTCCTGCGTGGCGAGGTGCGCGATGACTTGCGCGTGCGCAAGCCCCTGGCCAGCGGAAAGCCCAATGTGCTGGGCGACATCGTCAATTCCTCGCTGGTGCGGGTCAAGGGTGGCCTGTACCGAGCCTCCGCCGCGGACAAGCTGGAGGGCAGCACCACCTATGCCGCCTTTGCCGCGAAACAGGCTGCCAAGGAGATGCTGTATGTGGGCGCCAACGACGGCATGCTGCACGCCTTCGACGCGGCATCGGGCAAGGAGGAGTTCGCCTTCATTCCATCGGGGGTGAAGGATTCGCTCAATGTCCTGGCGTCCCGGTATGGCGCGGGCGGCGCTCCGCACCGCTACTTCGTGGACGGGACGCCTGTGGTCTCGGATGTCTACTTCGGCAACGCCTGGCACAGGGTGCTGGTCGGCAGCCTGGGCGCGGGCGGGCGGCAGGTCTTTGCGCTGGACGTCACGGACCCCACCTCCCCCCGGTTGCTGTGGGAGTTCGGGGTTGAACAGGACGAACGCATGGGTTACTCGATGCCCGCGCCTGTCGTTGCGCGGCTCAACGACGCCGGCCGGTCCAAGGGCAGGTGGGTGGTATTCCTGTCCAATGGCTACCAGGCGTCGAACAGCGCCTCCGGCGAGTCCAGCCTGTTTGTGCTGGATGTCTCCAGTGGCGAGGTCATCCGGCGCTTTGATTTCGCGGCAGGCATGACGGCCGCAGAGCTGAACGCGCTGCCTGCGCCGAAAAACGGCCTGTCGCGTGCCGCCGTGGTGGACAACAACGGCGATGGCAAGGTGGACCTGGCCTATGCCGGTGATCTTGCGGGCAATGTATGGCGCGTGGACCTGGCCAGTGGTGCCAGCGGCTCATGGAATGCGCAACTGTTCTTTGTGGCACGCGAGTCCGAACGCAGCGGTGGCAAGCGGCTGTCCATCACCACCGCACCCTACGTGGTGCGGCACTCCAGCGGCAAGGGCGATGTGGTGGCCTTCGGTACGGGCCGCTTCATGACGGATGACGACAAGCTGGACATGCGCCGGCAATCGGTGTTCGGTATCTGGGATCGCTACGGCACACCCGCCACGACTGCGCCGCAGCCGCTGCCTACCGCCGGCAAGGGACGCGGGGATCTGCAGGCCCAGCAGTTCACCCAGGTGAGCGGCTTTCCGGGCAAGTTCGCCCTGTCGGCCAACCCGGTCACCTGGTACAAGGACGCCACCAGCACCGCCGACTCCAATGTGCACAGCTGGGGCTGGTACGTCGATCTGCCGCGCGATGGAGAAAGACTGGTCTACGACATGAGCCTGTACGGGCGGGGTCTGGTGTTCACCTCCATCCGGCCACCGCTGGGCGACCCCTGCTCCGCAGGCCTGGCCAGCACGATCTACGCCATCGATCCCGACACCGGGGGCAAGACCGACTATGTCGCCTTCGATGTGAACGGCGACGGCATCTTCAACGCCGCCGACAACCTGGCAGGCCAGCAGGTCAACGGCCGCGAGGTGGGGCCGGGCAGGCCCACCATCAGCGGCGCGAAGATCTTCGACTCCAGCGGAAAGCCAAGCGGGGCGGGAGACCCAGTCAAGACCGGGGGCGACGATATCAACAGCGGAGTGGACCGGGGGCGACAGAGCTGGCGCCGCCAGCCAGCGAACCCGTGACCGCCATGCCATCCACTACACACAGGGGCCTGCCGGCCCCGGCCGTCTGGCTGGCCCTGCGGGCCCCCAAGGAGAAATGCGTGCGCAGCAAGCTACATGGATTCACGCTGATCGAGCTGATGATCACGGTGGCGGTGGTCGCCATTCTTTCGGCGATCGCCTACCCCTCCTACCAGGAATACGTGCTGCGATCGCGGCGCGTGGAGGCGCAAAGCCTGCTGGGCGAGGCCGCCGCCCGGCAGGAGCGCTGGCGGGCGCAGAACGGTGGCTACACAAGCTCCGTCGCCAACCTCAGACTGCCCTGGGGGGACAAGTCCGAGAACGGCCACTACACCCTGACGATGGCCACGGCCGCCAATGACGGCGGCTACACGCTCAAGGCCACGCGCACCGGCCGCCAGGCATCGGACAGGCGCTGCGGCGACTACACCCTGAACGCCCTGGGCGTGAAGGGCATCTCGCCCTTGGGAACGGTGGGAGACTGCTGGCGCTGAGCGCCTCCGGGGCCGGGGTCTCAGTCCTGCGCCTCATCCACAAATTCCACCATGGCCGCCGACACCTTGGGCAAGCGGCCTCGTACCCGTGCCGTAATACCGCATTCAGGTGCGTTGCGAATCCAGCTGCTCACCGTTCCTGGCCACTTCCTGCGCCTTGGAGTAGCTTTCGATCAGCAACTGGTAAGGCGGGAAGACTGCGCTGTAGGCCTGCGCCCACTGCAACGCGTCCTCACGGTTCCAGGTCTTTTGCACCTCCGAGCACACCGCCGCCGTGTCCATCGGCACGACACCAGCCTGCACGATGCGCGCCAGCGTGATCTCCTGCGCCATTTTCGAGTAGGTCCCCGAGGCGTCGATCACCGCGAAGACCTGGTAGCCCTCGTGCACTGCGGCGATGCTGGGGAAGGCCATGCAGACGCTGGTGATCGTCCCCGCGATGATGAGCTGCCTGCGCCCAGTGGCCTTGACGGCAGCGACGAACTCCGGGTTGTCCCAGGCGTTGATCTCGCCCTTGCGCGCAACGTACCGGGCATGCGGGGCGTACTGGTGGATCTCGGGGATCAAGGGGCCGTTCGGACCCTGCGGCACCGAGGCGGTGGTGATGACCGGGATCTTCGCCAGTGTCGCTACCTTGGCGAGTGTGGTGGCATTGGCACGCACCTCGGTGAAGGGCATGTCCTTGATGGTCTGGAACAGGCCGCTTTGATGGTCGATCAGCAGCATTGCCACATTGTCGGGATCGATGACCGGGCGGGCGCCGTTGAAGTTGGCGATGGTTTGGGGTGTGCTCACGGTCTTCTCCTCAATTGCCCTGGGTGAGCATGGTGTGGCTCGTGATCAGGTTGCGGTAGTCGGGGATGTGGTTGGAAAACAGAGTGCCCAGCCCCTGCACGTCGTTGCGCCAGTCGCGGTGCAGTTCGCAGGCAGCGCCGAACCAGCTCATCAGTTGCACGCCGGCCTGCGACATGCGATTCCACGCCGCATCGCGGGTGATGGAGTTGAAGGTGCCGGAGGCGTCAGTGATCACGAAGACGTCGAAGCCTTCCTCGATGGCCGACAGTGCCGGGAAGGCCACGCACACCTCGGTCACCACGCCGGCGATGATGAGTTGCTTCTTGCCCGTGGCCTTCACGGCCTTGACGAAGTCCTCGTTGTCCCAGGCGTTGATGTTGCCGGGCCGGGCGATGTAGGGCGCCTGGGGAAACTGGCTCTTGAGCTCCGGCACCAGCGGTCCGTTGGGACCGTTCTCGAAGCTGGTCGTCAGGATGGTGGGCAGCTTGAAATAGCTGGCGATGTCGGCCAGCGCCAGCACGTTGTTCTTGAACTTGTCCGGGTCGATGTCGCGTACAAGGGACAGCAGGCCGGTCTGGTGGTCTACCAGCAGCACGGCGGCGTTGTCCTTGTCCAGGCGGACGTAGGGCTTGGTCATGGTGAATCTCCTTGGGTCGCCGAGACAAAGGTCTTGGCTGACGGATAGAGAATAGGATTCGAACGATGAACGCGGTAGTCGTTAATAATTGCCATCAGAGTCCTATCTGAGGAACGATGAAGGCGGTGTGCAATGAAAGACCTGAACGACCTCTACTACTACGTGCAGGTGGTGGACCACGGCGGCTTTGCGCCCGCAGGCCGCGCGCTGGGGATGCCCAAATCCAAGCTGAGCCGGCGCATCGCGCACCTTGAGGAGCGTCTCGGCACGCGCCTGATCCAGCGCTCCACGCGGCGATTTGCCGTCACCGAGACCGGCCAGACCTACTACGGCCACTGCAAGGCGATGCTGGTGGAGGCCGACGCCGCCGACGAGGCCATCGCGCTGACCCACGCCGAGCCGCGCGGCATCGTGCGCATGACCTGCCCGGTGGCGCTGCTCGATGCGCGCATCGCCGACATGCTGGCGGCTTTCATGGCCGCGTACCCGCGCGTGGAGATCCACCTCGAGGAAACCAACCGCCGCGTGGACGTGGTGGGCGAAGGAATCGACGTTGCCATCCGCGTGCGCCCGCCGCCGCTGGAGGACAGCGACCTGGTGATGCGCATGCTCGCCGAGCGCGGGCAATGCCTGGTGGCCTGCCCGCAGCTGTTGACAGGCGGCATCCCCCAGGTGCCCGCCGATCTGGCAGGCCTGCCGAGCATGGACCTGGGGCTGCCGCAGCATGAGCATGTGTGGCACCTGATCGGCCCGGACGGCACGCAGGCGGCCATCCGCCACCGGCCGCGCCTGGTCACGCGCGGCATGCTGGCGCTGCGCGCGGCGGCCTTGGCGGGGGTGGGCGTGGTGCAACTGCCCTCGATGATGGTGCGCGAGCAGATCGCGCGCGGTGAACTGGTCCACGTCATCCCGGGCTGGGCGCCACGGCGCGAGATCATCCATGCGGTGTTCGCCTCACGGCGCGGGCTGCTGCCGGCCGTGCGGGCGCTGCTGGATTTCCTGGCAGAGCGGTTTGAGGCGCTGGACGAAGACTGAGCTGCCGGCAAGCCGACTGGCTACCACCCGGAGCTCCATCTTCATCGCTGACAGATGAATGATCCGGCCGGGTGCCTTGATGCCTTCCACCTCCGGAAGCTGCTTTTCCAGAGCGACCAGATTGTCAATCAGTCGGGATCGTGCGATCACGCGGCTGTCGTGTTGCATCTGCGCCGAGCGGACGCCAGGAGACAGCTCTTGTGCGCCATCGATCCTGCCCGTAGAGCACGGCAATGTCCCGGTGCTTGCCGTTAGTCAGGCTCGTGGAACCCACGCCGGATGGCATCACGTCACGCGTGTATCGCGCCACCGGGGCGCCGTTGGACGACATCGAAAGCTAGATGTACCTGAAGCCCGAGGCCAGCACGGGCCCTTGGACTTCTTTGGACGTATTGGGATTTCTTGGGATGCCAGGATGGCCTGCCCGGAGGGACTCGAACCCCCGACCTATTGCTTAGAAGGCAATTGCTCTATCCGGTTGAGCTACGGGCAGGTATGGCCGCTGACGGGCCAGCGCGGATCATACCCGCAATGGGCGGGCGCTCAGGGCTTGGCGGCGTGCCCTGGCGCCCTGGCCGTCATTCGGCGTCGTCTTCTTCCTCGAAAACCACCGAAGGAGGCGCCATCACGCGCGCCATGTCGGTCATCGTGGGCACCAGGCCGCGTGCAAGGTAGCTGTAGGGCGTGTCGGGCTCCAGCGCCGCAGCGGCAAGATTGGCCATGGGCTGGTTCATCGTCAGGTAGTAGCTGCCCACGGGCGCTTCGACGGCGCCGCGCGTGAGCGCATAGGCGCCACTGGCGGGCGTGGCCGAGCGGGCTTCGTTGTACGAGTCGGCCAGCAGCTGGCCGGGCTCGGCCACCTTGAGCACCTGCAGGCCCAGCAGGCGCAACCTGTCCACGGCGGGCTGGGCGCTGGCGGACAGCCAGTAGCCGCAGGAGCGCGGGCGCGACAGCGTGGTGCGAGGCTGCAGCGAAGCGTTCCAGTCCACGCGCACCTGCTGGTCGGCGCCCGTGTCGGGCTGGATCATGGTGAGGGTGCGCTGCTCGGGCGTCTGCTCGGCCAGTACGGCCAGTTGCTGGTGGCAGGCAAGGGAGGCGGTCTCACGGGCCACGAAGGCCTGCACCTGGGTGAGGTCCTTGGCGCGCTCGGCGCTGGAATGCAGCATGCGTGTGGACGCGGTGACCAGGGTGTGCACGCGCCGCTGGATGTGGGCGCGGCCCAGGTCCGAGCCACGGCTGCTGACCAGGTAGCCCACCGAATTCTTGAGCCCGCTGACGTTGCGCAGCGAATCGGGCGCAAGGCTGCCCATGGAGATGGACTTGTCCTGCAGGTCCTGGCTGGTGGTGTAGTACCAGTCGCTGCTCAGCCCGGCCTGCGACAGCGCGGTGCGCAGCGGCGCCGTGTACCACTCGCGCGCAGCCTTGGTCACGAATTCATTCTGGTTGGCCGTGGCCGAGTACTGCAGCAGGGCGTCGTAGCGCTGTATGGCCTGGTACTTCTGCAGGAAGATGCTGGCGGCGGGGAACTCCTGCAGGTCCACCACGGCGACGGGGCGGTAGTCGCGTGCCAGGGTGGCCAGGGCCTTGGCCTCGGGCGTGTTCAGGAGCAGGTGGTCATGGGCGATGTCGGTGCCATCGGCTGCGTTGCGCGTGCCGGCTTCCACGGCGTCGGGGTTGGCGCGCGGCACGAGGATCACGTTGATCTGCTGCAGCAGCGGCTCCAGCAGGCCGCCGGGAGCGAGCTCGCGGGCGATGATGAGCAAGGCCTCCGTACCCGCAGGTTCGTCGCCGTGCTGGCCGGCCACGAGCATGACCGTGGGGCGGCGGCTGTCATAGAGCGCCGACGGCTGAATGCCGGGTGCGCGCGTGGCCACCAGGGCCTGGATGGGGCTGCCGCGCTGCGAGCTGCCGGGCTGCACGATACCCAGGCGCGTGTCGCGGCCCAGGGATTTGCTGGCCTGGCTGTTCAGCCAGGAAGACAGTTCGCTGGCCGTGGTGAACTGGTTGCGCTGCGGCGCCAGGCCCGGTGTGTCGTAGCGGGTGGCTGGATCGGGAAAGCGCGCAGCCACGGCCGCGTTGTAGGGCAGGGGGACCAGGTTGTTGGCCGGCGCGATGGGCTGCGTGGTCGCCTGGGGCACCACCGGGGTGGCCGGGGCCGGCCGGGTGGGGGCGGGCGCCTGGGGCTTGGAGGTGGTGGGCCATGGCGGCAGCGGGGTGCTGGCGCAGGCGGAAAGCAGGGCTGCGCACGCCAGGGCCGACCACCGCAACCTGTCCTGTGGCAGCTCCGAACCGGGGCGCTGGCTGGAGGGGGTGGCGTGTGGGGTCTGCAGTGTCATGGCGTGGCCTTGAGGAACCAGTCGGGGGAGTCTTTGAAATCCGGGAAAAGGGCGCGGCCTTCAATCGCCGCAGGCCGCAATGCTATCGGGATGATAGCCATGCAGGCTTGCGGCGCGCTGTCGGCTGAATGCGCAATCTGCGCCATGTGAAAAGGGCTGCAGCCCCGGAGAGATGCAGCCCATTTTTGCTGGCGGATTCCTCGGCTTGCCGCAGGGCATGCCAAGGAGCCGTGGTGCAGGTCAGCGACCGTAGCCGCCGCGCGAGGGGCCGCCACGGCCACCGCCGCCGAAGCCGCCACCACCGCCGCCGCCACCATTGCCGCCGCGGTTGAAGCCGCCACGGCGGCCGCGTTCGGCCATGGTGTCCACGCTGGTGCGCATCGGATCGGGCTGGCCGCCACCTGCGCTGCCACGGGGGCCGCTGCTGCGTGCATGGCCCAGCTGCGTGCCCAGGTGGGCATCAGCGCGCGGGGGTTGGTCATCGAAGCGACGGACACCGCCGCCGCCTTCGCCGTCAGGGCGCGGGCCGCGCCTGGGGGCGTTCTGGGGGGCTGCCTTGGGACGGTGGGCGGCGCCGGAGCCATTGCCCGGACCATCGAAGCGATCGCGGCGCGGCTTGTTGTTGGCGCTTGCACCGGCGTGGTTGCGGCCACGGCCCTGGCCGCCGGCGTTGCCTTCGGAGCGGCCTTCGTCCGAGCCGGCCTTGGGAGCCTGGCCACGGCCACCTGCGCGGCCGCCACGGTCGGGCTGGGTGGCCTTGGTGGTGCGGATGCGGTCCATCATTTCCTGGCGCGCAGCCTTGGCGGCGGCCTGCATGACGTCACGGCTGGGCGGCTTGCCTGCACCGCCCCAGATGGTCTGGCGGCCCATGGCGATGGGTTCGGCCACTTCGTCCTCTTCGGGGCCGAAGCCTTCGAGCACCTGCACAGGGATTTCCTGCTTGGTGAAGCGCTCGATGTCCATCATGAAGCCTTCTTCGTCCATGCAGACCAGGCTGACGGCGTGGCCTTCGCGACCGGCACGGCCCGTGCGGCCGATGCGGTGCACGTAGTCCTCGGACACGTTGGGGATCTCGTAGTTCACGACGTGCGGCAGCTCGTCGATATCGATGCCGCGTGCAGCGATGTCGGTGGCGACCAGGGCGCGCAGCTCGCCGGTCTTGAAGCCGGCCAGGGCCTGGGTGCGGGCGCTCTGGCTCTTGTTGCCGTGCAGCGCCATGGCGCTGATGTTGTTCTTGGTCAGGAATTCGGCAACGTTGTTGGCGCCGAACTTGGTGCGCGTGAACACCAGAACCTGGCTCCAGTTGTTCTCGTTGATGATGTGCAGCAGCACCTGCTTTTTCTTGCCGCGGCCCACGGGGTGGATCACCTGGGTGATGCGCTGCACGGTGGTGTTGCTGGGCGTGACCTGGATGGACTGCGGGTTGCGCAGCAGGCCGTTGGCCAGGTCGCGGATCTCGTCGCTGAAGGTGGCCGAGAACAGCAGGCTTTGCTTGTCCTTGGGCACCAGGGCCAGCACCTTCTTGACGTCATGGATGAAGCCCATGTCCAGCATGCGGTCGGCCTCGTCGAGCACCAGGACTTCGACGGTGGACAGGTCCATGAAGCCTTGTTGCTGCAGATCCAGCAGGCGGCCCGGCGTGGCGACCAGGATGTCCACGCCCTTCTTGATGCGGTCGATCTGGGGCTTCATGCCCACGCCGCCGAAGATGACGGTGGAGTTGATGTCCAGGTACTTGGCGTAGCTGCGCACCGATTCCTCGACCTGTGCGGCGAGTTCACGCGTGGGCGTCAGCACCAGGGCGCGGATGCCCTTGCCGCCGAACTTGTTGCGCGGCACCTGGCCTTGCGAGAGGCGGTGCAGCATGGGCAGGGTGAAGGCAGCGGTCTTGCCGGTGCCGGTCTGGGCACCTGCCAGCAGGTCGTGGCCGGCGAGCACCGCAGGGATGGCCTGTGCCTGGATGGGAGTCGGGTTCTCGTAACCCTCCTCAAGCACGGCCTTCAGAATGGCGGGAGCCAGATTCAGTTCTTCAAATGTCATGTGATCAAAGATGCGCCCGTCCGGGGCGCTGGGTATCTGCCTGTCGAGGCAACCAGGGCGGTTGCCGGACCAGTCGTAGGCGGATGTAGTTCAATGTCGGGAGCCTGGAAAACAGCGTCCATCGTCCCCAGCTGGAATGCTGATGTCACGGGCAACTGGAACCCGTGACGCAGGGTATTGTCGCATGCGCGGATAATCACGGCTGGCGTGCAACCGATTTGTTGCCCGGTTTTTGCAGAAATCAACGATTCAAGTACTCGGACCAGAATGGCTCAATACGTTTTCTCGATGAACCACCTCACCAAGACCGTGCCGCCCAAGCGGCAGATCTTGAAGGACATCTCTCTCAGCTTTTTCCCGGGCGCCAAGATCGGCGTGCTGGGTCTGAACGGCTCGGGCAAGTCCTCGCTGCTCAAGATCATGGCTGGGGTGGACAAGGAATTCGAAGGCGAGGCGCTGCCCATGCAGGGCCTGTCCATCGGCTACCTGCCGCAGGAGCCGCAGCTCAATGCGGAGCACACCGTGCGCCAGGCCGTGGAAGAGGCCATGGCCGAAGTCAACGCGGCCCGTTCGCGCCTCGATGAAATCTACGCCGCCTATGCCGAGCCCGATGCCGACTTCGACGCGCTGGCCGCCGAGCAAGGCGAGCTCGAAGCCAAGATCGCCGCTGCCGGCACCGACTCCGAGCACCAGCTGGAGATCGCTGCCGACGCCCTGCGCCTGCCGGCCTGGGATGCCGTGATCGGCAAGCTGTCCGGTGGCGAAAAGCGCCGCGTGGCCCTGTGCAAGCTGTTGCTGTCCAAGCCCGACATGCTGCTGCTTGACGAACCCACCAACCACTTGGACGCCGAGTCCGTGGAATGGCTGGAGCAATTCCTGCACCGCTTCACCGGCACCGTGGTGGCCATCACCCACGATCGCTACTTCCTGGACAACGCTGCCGAGTGGATTCTGGAACTGGACCGTGGCCACGGCATTCCCTACAAGGGCAACTACTCCGAATGGCTGTTCCAGAAGCAAAGCCGCCTGGAGTCCGAGCAAAAGGGCGAGGAAGCCCGCGCCAAGGCCCTGAAGAAGGAACTGGAGTGGGTTCGCCAGAACGCCAAGGGCCGCCAGACCAAGTCGAAGGCCCGTATCGCGCGCTTCGAGGAACTGAGCGATTTCGAATACCAAAAGCGCAACGAAACCCAGGAAATCTTCATTCCTGTGGCCGAGCGCCTGGGCACCCAGGTCATCGAGTTCAACAACGTCACCAAGAGCTTTGGTGACCGCGTGCTCATCGACAACCTGACCATGAACATCCCCGCTGGCGCCATCGTCGGCATCATCGGCCCCAACGGTGCCGGCAAGTCCACGCTGTTCAAGCTGATCGCGGGGCGCGAGCAGGCCGACTCCGGCGAAGTCATCGTGGGCCAGACGGTCAAGATGGCCTATGTGGAGCAGACGCGTGACGCGCTGGCCAACGACAAGACGGTGTGGGAAGACATCTCGGGCGGGCTGGACATCATCAACGTCGGCAAGTTCCAGATGGCTTCGCGTGCCTACGCAGGCCGCTTCAACTTCAACGGCCAGGACCAGCAAAAGAAGGTCGGCAACCTCTCCGGCGGCGAGCGCGGCCGCCTGCACCTGGCCAAGACGCTGATCCAGGGCGGCAACGTGCTGCTGCTGGACGAGCCCTCCAACGACCTGGACGTGGAAACCCTGCGCGCGCTGGAAGATGCGCTGCTGGAGTATGCGGGCACGGTGCTGGTGATCTCCCACGATCGCTGGTTCCTCGACCGTATCGCCACGCACATCCTGGCCGCCGAAGGCGATTCGCAATGGGTGTACTTCGACGGCAACTACCAGGAGTACGAAGCCGATAAGAAAAAGCGTCTGGGCGAGGAGGGTGCCAAGCCCAAGCGCATGCGCTACAAGGCACTGAAGTAAGCATCAAAGGCAAGCCTCAAAGCGCCTCCGGCACGGGCTGGAGCCTGTATTCTTCGGGCCATGAATCCTCCACCCGTTTCTGTTGCCGCGTTGCAAGCCTGCCTGGTGCAGGCTGTTCGCGGCTCGGAGGCGCTGATCCTGCGGCTGCTGCAGCGCACGGCGCATGCCATGGAGCAGGCCGACCAGCCGGGCTCCGGCCTGCCGCGCCGCGCTGAAATCCCCGAGGCGCTGGAGCTGCTGGCCCGCCACCGGGCGCCCATGCTCAAGGGCTATGGGCGGGCGCTGCTGGAATGCTTTGGTCAATCCGGCGGCGCTGCTGCCTGGCCCCCTGTGCCTGGCATGTCCGGTGCGTCCGGTGTGCCCGGCACCACCGATTTCGCCTCCCTCTCCCTCCTGGACGACTCCGTGCTGCAGTCCCAGCTGGCCCACCAGCGCCTGCTGCAGCATGTGGCGCCGCAGGTGGAGATCGCGCTGGCCGAGCTCGATGCCCTGGTCAGCGCCGTCCAGGGCCTGGACCGTGTCCAGCCCGAACGCAATCCGCTGCGGCCCCACAGCTATGTGCAGGCGCTGCAGCGCGTGATCGACGACACCGGGGTGGACCCCGGCTCCGCCGCCTGCTGGCTGGGCTTCATGCGCGAGCACCTGGGTGCGCTGCTGGTGTCCGAGTACGGCCATATCGCCCAATCCCTGCGTGACAAGGGGGTGCAGCCTGCGGCCTATGGCCTGGCGCCGGTACAGGCCCCTTCGCCCGAGGCGGGACGCCGCCATTCCGACCTGCCGGGGCAAAGCCGCTGGCGGGCACCTTCCCACTATGGCGATGCCGTGGCCCAGAGCCGCGCCTATGGCTCCTTTGGCCAGCAGGCCCAGGAAGATGAGCTGACGCGGCGCCTGGTGGCGGCCCTGCTGTCCGATCCACGCTGGATGGATTCGCACCGCGAGGCGCCCGCTGCGGCGCCTTCTTCCATGTTGGCGCTGGCCCACACATCCGCCTATTCCGTGCCCGGGCAGTTTGCGCCGGCCATGGACGGCGCAAGCCGCCTGCAGACCACCGCCTGGCAGGGCAGCGAGACGGCACCCACCGTGCTGGCGGCGCTGCCCGAAGGCTGGACTTCGCTGAGCTGCATGGCACTGGAGTCCGTGCAGCACCACTCGGCCCAGCTGGAGCAACTGATGCAGGCGCTGCAGCCGCCCGAGCAGCAGGAGCCCGCACCCGGCGTGCGCGCCGACGACGGCGCCGCGCTGCACACCCTGCAGCGCATGATGCGTTTCATGGCGGCCGACACGCGCCTGCTGCCTTCCGTGCAGCGCACCGTGGGCCGTCTGGAGCCGCTGCTGCAGCAGCTGGTGGTCCAGGACGCGCGATTTTTTGAAGACCGCAGCCACCCCGCGCGCCAACTGCTTGATGAGCTGACGGCACGCAGCCTGTGGTTCGACAGTGAATCCGCGCCGGGCTACGGACAATTCCTGCAGGTGGCCGATTCCGCCGCCATGCGGCTGGCGGCCCTGCAGCGTGCCGATGCGTCGGCCTTTGCCACGGTGCTGCAGCAACTGCGCGACGGTTGGGGCGGCAGCGGCATGCAGCCCGTGGGTCCTGGCGAAATGCCGGAAGGCGGCACGGTGACCGGGCCTGTCTCGGCTGCGCTCAGGCATGTGGAAAGGCGGGGCGTAGACCCGCGCTGGCCCGAAACCGCCATGCCCAGGGCCGAGCAGATTGCAGCCGCCATCCGGCGCCTGCCCAGCGCCCAGGGCGTGCCCGATGACATTCTGGAATTCGCCACGGGACCCTGGGCCGAAGTGATCGCAAGCGTTCAGGAACCCGTGGACGGCAGCGAGGCCCGGGACCCCGGCGGCTATCTGGCCCTGGTGCCCAGCCTGCTGTGGAGCGTGTCAGCCCACGCGGGCCGCGATACCGACCGCCTGGTGGCGCTGGCACCCCGGCTGCAGGCCCGGCTGCGCGCCGGCCTGCGCAGCGTAGGGCGTACGGAAGAGGAAATCCAGGCCTTTGCCGCGCGCCTGGCCGGCCTGCACCAGGATGCGCTGGATGCCGGTGTGGTCCGCCAGCCCATAGAGAGCGTGGACATTTATCTGGACTCCGTACCGCCCACCATCTACGGGTCGGACTCGGTGCTGGCGTCCCTGTCTTCCTCCAATGGTGCGGCAACGCTTGGCCAGACAACGCCCGGCTCCCTGGCGGGCCGTCTGCCGCAGTCTTTGTTTGGCGTGGCGGCCTCCCTGCCGGTGCCGCTTGATGTGCGGCAGCCGATGGTGGACGATATCGGCGCGCTGACCGAGCAGGACCTGGAACTGCCCGAGGCGCTGCAGGATGAGCTGCCGGCCACCCCGGCTGCACAAGCGCCGCAGGCCCTTGCTGGGCTTGCGGGGCAGGCTGCGTTGGCCGTTGGCGAAGCCGCCCCGATGCCTGCCGAGCCTGCGCTGCCCCTGGAGCCAGCGCCGCCGGTGGTTCCCGTGGTGTCCGAAGACTGGGCGCTGGGCACCTGGGTGGAACTGTCCAACGCCCGGCAGTGCATCCGCACCCAGCTGACCTGGGTCAGCCCGCAGCAGACGCTGTTCCTGTTCACGGCCACCGATGGCAGCACCCAGTCCATGACGCGCCGCATGCGCGACAAGCTGCTGGCACAAGGGCAACTGCTGCGCGTGGACTGAGGCGCCTGCCGCACCTGCGCCGGCGTCGATGGGGACGAATCGTGCCCAATTCGGGCCTTGCGGAGGTTGAGGCCCGAGGCCTGTCAAAAAGACAATGTCCTGCATCGGTGCGCTCCGGATCACGGGGCGCATCACCGAATAGACCCCACCAGCAGGAGACAGGAACCATGGCGCGTTTGAGGATAGGCATCGTCGGAGCAGGCATTGGCGGACTGGCGGCAGCCAATGCGCTGCACCAGGCAGGGCATGAAGTATTGGTGTTCGAGCAAAGCCGGCAGTTTCTGCGCGTGGGCGCGGACATCAACCTCACGCCCAATGCCGTGCGCGCCCTCGATGGCCTGGGCGCCAACATTGCCGCCGCCGTGCGCGCCAGCGCCGCACGGCCCACGCACCGCATCAGCCGCAACTGGGACACGGGCGAGGAAACCTCGCGCCTGACCATGGGTGACGAGGCCGAGCGCAAGTACGGCGCCCCGCAGTTGACCATCCACCGCGCCGATCTGCTGGCCGCGCTGGCCGATGCCTTTCCGCTGGACCAGGTGCAGTTGGGCAAGCGTGCCAGCCAGATCACGCAGACGGGGCAAGGCGTGGACATCGCCTTCACAGATGGCAGCGAAGTGGCCGGGCTGGACGCACTCATTGGCGCGGACGGCATCCACTCCGTGGTGCGCGCGGCCCTGTTCGGTGCCGAGAGCCCGCGCTTCACGGGTGTGGTGGCCTTCCGCGCGGTGGTGCCCACCGAGCGCGTGCGCCATGTGCCCGACATCCAGGCCTTCACCAAATGGTGGGGCGCCACGCCGCAAAGCCAGATCGTGACCTTTCCGCTGAACCAGGGGCGCGACACCTTCATCTTCGCCACCACGGCCCAGGATTCCTGGCACGAGGAATCGTGGACCACGCCCGGCAGCGTCGAGGAGTTGCGCGGCTTCTACGCCGATTTCCATCCCGATGCCCGGGCGCTGCTCGACGCCTGCGATGGCGTGCTCAAGACTGCGCTGTACGAGCGCGATCCCCTGCCGGCCTGGTCGCAGGACCGCATCACGCTGCTGGGCGATGCCTGCCACCCGATGATGCCCTTCATGGCCCAGGGCGCAGGCATGGCCATCGAAGACGCCGTGGTGCTGGCCCGCAACCTGGATGCCGCCCCGGGTCCGCAGCAGGTGCCCGAGGTCCTGGCGCGCTACCAGGCCATGCGCATGCAGCGCACCAGCGAGATCCAGATCGGCTCGCGCGGCAACAACTGGCTGCGCGCCGGTGGCAATGCCGATGGCGTCTACGGCTACGACGCCTGGGCGGTTGCGCTGCAGGCCTGAACCCGGTCAGGGCCGGCAGGCGGCCAGCTCCCTGGCGCAGGGCAGCTCCAGCCCTTCGGCCGTGGTCAGCGACTGGGCGGCCAGCACGGCGCGCACCGTGGCCAGGGCCACGGCCTCGGCGGCCATGGCGGACAGGGTCAGCATGCCCAGCGAGTGCTCGGCCAGGCCCGTGCCTAGGGCGAACAATGTGTCGCCATCGCTCATGGTGTGCACGGGGCGTATGGCGCGTGCCAGGCCGTCATGGGATACCACGGCCAGGCGCTGGGCCTGGACCTTGGTGATGCGTGCATCGGTGGCAATCACGCCGATGGTGGTGTTGGTGCCTGCCAGCAGCGGCCGGGGCTCTTCGCCGCGCAGCAGGGCACGGCAGGTGTCGTGCAGCTGGCGGCCATCGGGGCTGCGCGCGCCGGCCAGCAGCGCGCCGCTGTGGGGGTCGACCACATCGCCCACGGCATTGCAGGCGATCAGCGCGCCCACGGTGACGCCGCGCACGGTCAGCGAGGCCGTGCCGATGCCGCCCTTCATGGCGCGATCCATGCCGAAGACCTTGCCCACGCAGGCGCCCATGCCGGCGCCCACATTGCCCTCGGCAGGCCGCGCGGCGCTGGCGGCCTGGCAGGCCGCATGGCCGGCATCGGCACCCGGGCGGATGCGGCTGTCGCCCACCGCCAGGTCGAACAGCACGGCGGCCGGCACGATGGGCACGCGGCCCACGCCCACATCCAGCCCTATGCCCTGCTCATCCAGCCAGCGCATGGCGCCGCTGGCCGCGTCCAACCCCCATGCGCTGCCGCCCGAGAGCATGACGGCATGCACCTGCTGCACCAGGTTGGAGGGGTGCAGCAGGTCGGTCTCGCGCGTGCCGGGGGCGGCGCCACGCACATCGCAGCCCCCCACGGCACCGCCGCGCGCCAGCACGACGGTGCAGCCCGTGGGGCGGCGGGCATCGGTGTGGTGGCCTACCTCGATGCCCTGTACGCGGGTGATGGAGCCGGGGTCTGAGTCGGTGCTTGGCATGCGCTGCTCTGCTCGGTGATGGACAGGCCTTCACCTTAGCCGAAACGGCAGCCCTGCACCCGGTCTTCAGCGCAGCACTTCCAGCTGCGTGACCACGAAGGCGCCCTGGTCCTGCTCGGCGCGAAAGCGCACCTTGTCGCCGGCCTTGAGGGCGGGCTCGGGTGCAGCCACGCGCAGCTGGAAGACCATGGTCATGGGCGGCATGCCCAGGTTCTTGAGTTCGCCGTGGCGCAGCGTGACCTTGCTGGTGCGAGCATCCCAGCGCGTGACCTCGCCTTCGCTGAGGTCCTGGCTGGCGGCGGCAGGTGCGGTTTCTGCAGATTGCGCGCCATGCGCCGCATGGTCGTGGGCCGTGGCCTGGGCACCGGCCCAGGCCGGGATCAGCGCGGCGGCAAGGGCCAGGCGCACGGCAAGTGCGGTACGGGACGTACGGGAAACAAGGAGGGCTGTGTTGTGCATGGTGTGCTCCGGGGTTCAGCGGTAGCTGGCGAAGGTGCGGGTGGAAACGTCGCTGTTCATGAGGTTCTTGGTGATCAGCAGCACCTCGTAGGGGTCCTTGCGGCCGCCGTACTCGGGGCCGTCCATGCCGGGGCTGCCCACGGGCATGCCGGGCACGGCAATGCCCAGCGCCTTGGGCTTTTGCTTGAGCAGCTTGTGCACGTCGGCCGCAGGCACATGGCCTTCGAGCGCATAGCCTTCGACCAGGGCCGTGTGGCAGGAGCCCAGGCGCGCCGGAATGCCCAGCCTGGCGCGCACGGCGCTGTTGCCGGTGTCGTGCACGGTGACGGCAAAGCCGTTTTGCTCCATGTGCACCACCCAGTCCTGGCAGCAGCCGCAGTTGGGGTCCTTCCAGACCTCGACGGGGATGCGGGTGCTGGGTGCTTCTTTGGGCGCCGTGGGTGCAGCCGCCCACAGCGAAGGGGCGGCGAATGCCGTGCAGGCCAGGGCCATGCGGCGCAGTGCACTGCGGCGCGGGTGGGCGGATGCCATGCGTTCATGTTTCATGGGGTGCTCCTGAAGGGGGGGAAGAAGGGGCGCGCTCATTGCGTCACCGTGATGGTTCCGCGCATGCCGGCCTGGTAGTGGCCGGGGATGAGGCAGGCAAAGTCGAAGCTGCCTTCGCGGTTGAAATTCCAGACCAGGTCGCCGGATTTGCCGGGCGAGACATGGGCCATGTAGGGCTCGCCGTGCTCCATGGTGGGGAACTTGAGCATCATCTGCGCGTGCTCGTCCAGCGAGGCCGGTGTGCCCAGCACGATCTCGTGCATGACCTGTCCCTTGTTGGCCACGCGCAGGCGCACCGTCTCGCCGCGCTTGACGCTGATGCGCTCTGGCGTGAAGCGCATGTTGTCGCTCATGTCCAGGGTGATGGTGCGCCGGGCGGCCGAGGCATCGCCGGCGATGCCCCAGGGCTTTTGCTCCTTGACCGCGGCGGCCTTGGGAGCTTCATCGTGGGCTTCGCTGCCATGGGCGAAGACGGCAGCGGGGCCGGCAAGCAGTGCGGTGGCGAGGAGGAGGGCAAAGGTGTTCATGAGGTACTCCTTGGATGGCATCAGTGGTGCTCATGGCCCGCACCGGGCTTGCGCACGCTGGGTGCGCCGGGGGACTGGCCGGGCGTGGTCTGGCGCGGTGCGGAGGCCTCGGCCGCCGGCCCCTTCCATTCATAGGCCACGCTGCCCTTGGGGTGGGTGAACCAGCCCGGGTCGCCGTAGTCGTTGGCGCCCAGCTGCTCGCGCACCTTGAGGGTGGTGAACATGCCGCCCATCTCGATGGGGCCGAAGGGGCCCGTGCCCGTCATCATCGGGAAGGTGTTGTCGGGCAGGGGCATTTCCATGGCGGCCATGTCGCCCATGCCGCGCTCGCCCATGACCATGTAGTCGGGCACGATCTTCTGGATCTTGCCGACCAGGCCCCGGTGGTCCACACCGATCATGGTCGGCGTGTCATGCCCCATGGCGCCCATGGTGTGGTGGCTCTTGTGGCAGTGCAGGGCCCAGTCGCCCAGCTCGTCGGCGATGAACTCCACCTGGCGCATCTGGCCCACGGCCACGTCGGTGGTCACCTCGGGCCAGCGCGCGGACCGGGGCACGGGGCCGCCGTCTGTGCCCGTGACCTCGAATTCGTGGCCGTGCAGGTGGATGGGGTGGTTGGTCATGGTCAGGTTGCCCACGCGCAGGCGCACCCGGTCGCCGCGCCTGGCGACGACGGGGCTGATGGCGGGGAAGACCCGGCTGTTGAAGGTCCAGATGTTGAAGTCCGTCATCTCGGCCACGCGCGGCGTCATGGAGCCGGGCTCCACGTCGTAGGCCGACAGCAGGAAGGCGTAGTCGCGCTGGACCTCGGCGATCTGCGGATGCGCCGCCTTCGGATGCGTGATCCACAGGCCCATCATGCCCATGGCCATCTGCACCATCTCGTCGGCATGCGGGTGGTACATGAAGGTGCCGGGGCGGCGCGCCGTGAACTCGTAGACGAAGGTCTTGCCGGGCGGGATGTGCGGCTGGGTCACGCCGCCCACGCCGTCCATGCCGTTGGGCAGGCGCTGGCCGTGCCAGTGCACGGTGGTGTGCTCGGGCAGGCGGTTGGTCACGAAGATGCGGACCTTGTCGCCTTCCACGACCTCGATGGTGGGGCCGGGGCTCTGGCCGTTGTAGCCCCACATGTTGACGAAGAAGCCCGGTGCCACCTCGCGCACCACGGGCTCGGCCACCAGGTGGAATTCCTTGACGCCTGCGTTCATGCGCCAGGGCGTGGTCCAGCCGTTGAGCGTGACCACGGGGCGGTAGGGGCGGCCGTTGGGCGGTGCCAGCGGGGCGGCGGTTTCGGCCGAGGACTGGGTCGCTGCCTCGGGCAGGGCGGCCAGGGCCACGCGGCTGACGGCGGCGCTGGAGACGGCGGCCACGGCCGCGCCGGTGAAGAAGTTGCGGCGGTTCATGTCAGTGGCTCGCTGTGTTCGTGGGAGTCGGTGCGGCGGCGCTGGATGCGGCCTCGACCGTGCCTGGCGAGGTTCCGGCCAGAGCCAGCTGCAGGTCGGTGTCGGCCAGCCAGAAGTCGCGCTGGGCGTCGGTGGCGGTGGCCACGGCCTGGGCGCTGTTGCGGGCCTCGGCCAGCAACTCCCAGACGCTGACGAACATGCCGTTGTAGCGGAGCATGGTTTCGTCCTGGATGAAGCGGCGCAGCGGCAGCACCTCGGCCTGCTGCTGGTGGGCCAGGTCCCAGGCCGTGCGGTAGCGCATCCAGCTGCTGCGCGCCTCGGCCCGCGCCTGGATGGCGCCTTGCTGCAGCTGGGCCGCGCTGCGCTGGACCTCGGCGCGCGCGCGGCCGCTGGCGGCGCCACCCCAGTCGAACAGCGGCAGGGGCAGGTCGATCTCCCAGCCGCGTGTCACATCGCTGTGGCCGGTGGCCCGGTCCGTGGCGGTGTTGCGGTTGTAGCCCAGGCCGATGTCGCCGAACATGGCGCCCAGGCGTGCCCAGCCACGGCGCTCGGCCAACTGGTCCAGGTCGCGGCGCAGGGCGCGCAGATCCAGGCGCTCGCGCAGCGCGGTGGCTTCGGCGTCGTCCCCGGCGCGCAACTGCGTGGCGGCCTGCGGGATGGCGGGCAACTGGTCGGGCAGCTTGAAATCGATGCGCCGTCCCCACAGGCCCATCAGCCGGGCCAGTTGCTCATGCTCGGCCGTGGCGGCAAGGCGCGCACGCGCCAGCTGGGCTGCGGTGTCCTGCTGGATGCTGAGCTCGCGTGCCTGCTGCAGCCGGCTGAAGTTGCCCACGCGGGCCATGCGCCGCGCCAGCTCGGCCCCGGCCTCGGCCGCTTCGTGCATGCGCTCGCTGGACGCCAGTTGCTGGCGTGCGGCCACGGCGCGCAGCCAGGCGCGGCGCGTGTCGGCGGCCAACCGCAGCACGTCCTGCGCGGCGGTCAGGGTGGCCTGTTCCATCTGCATGCCCTGCCAGCGGCTGCGCCAGGGCAGGGTGATTAGGCTGACCAGGCCGAAGCTCAGCTGGCGCTCGATCTCGCGCTCGTCGCTGTTGACCATGCGGCCCAGGGCCAGCGTGGGGTTGGGCAGGGTCAGGGCCTGAACGCGTTCGGCATCCTGCACACCCAGTTGCGCCAGGCGCGCCTGCAGGCCGGGGTTGTTGAGCAGTGCGATGCGCACGGACTGGTCCATGTCCAGCGGCTGGCGCAGCCACTCGTCGATGCGCTGTTGCGCCGCGTCGCGGGCCTGCAGATCGGTTGGCGGCAGCTGGGCGCCGTCCGGCAGGCGGCTGGCGGTATGGGATTGGACCGCGCCGCGCAGGCCGTCGGGCGAGATGCTGGCGCAGCCGGCCAGGACCAGCACGGCAGCCATGGCGCCGACCAGCCGGGTGGGGGCGAAGAGGGTGCGCTTCATGGCCGGCCTCCGTGCTGCATGTGAGAGCCGTGCGGGGACGGCGCAGGCGTGGATCGGCCGCCCTGGGCGGCTTCCCAGCGCAGGATGTCCATATGGCCGTTGGGAAACTCGGCCACGGCCGCATTGGCCTGACGCCAGTCGGTCAGCTCGGTTTCCACGGCGCCACTGGCCGGCAGCGCGGCATGGCGCAGCGGCAGGCTGGCTGCAGCCGGATCGATGGCGCCGGTCAGGCCTGCGGAGGAAGAGGCCGGGGGTGGCTGCCGTCATGGGCTTGGGCCCAGGCAGCGGGGCTGGATGCGGCAAGGGCCGCCAGCCCGAATTGGATAAGGGGGACGAGAAAATGCGCACGGCGCATGGTGTTCTCCTGAATGCGAAACGGACAACGCATCCGCGGCCAGACGCCCCGCCATGCCCGCAAGCGGGCTGCCCATGAAGGGGCGGCAGGGATGGCGCGGACGCACTTCGGGCGTCAGGCTTCAGGAAATGGGTGGCTTGATGGCCTGCAGCTTGGCCGCGCTGGCAAAGCGCGCGCTGCCTTGGGGGCGCAGTGCGGCGGACGGTGCTGCGCCGTCCGAACCGATCTGGCCAGGAGTGAAAAGGGCCGAATGGCAGATGCCGCACAGGGTGCAGCTGGGCCCATGTTCATGTTCGCCGCAGCTGCCGCCCGCAGGGCCACCGGCCTGGGGAGCGCAGCCTGCACTGTGCTCGGCGTGTGATGCGTGATCTGGGCCGTGGTCTGCGGCGTGCGCCGCATGATGCTGCTCGGGGCTGTCCGGCGATTGCGTGATTTCCAGCGCGACTTCCCGCGCGATTTCGGGCGCGTGGTGGTGGAGTGCCGACACCGGAGCCAACGCTGGCGCAGATGCGGCAGCCGGCGCCAGGGCCGACATGACCGGCGCAGCCCCCATGGCCATGGCGTCGCCCAGCAGGCCACGAAGGACCAGCAGCAAGACCAGGACAATGGACAGGGGGCGGCGCATAGGCATGGATGATACCGGACGGTGCTGCGAAGTTCCTCAGGTGCGGGCCCTTCGCCCGGTCGGGCGGCGCGTGGCGCGCAGGGCCTCGGCGATCAGGGCCGATACGGCGGGCGGCATGTCCATGGGCAGGGTGGCCGGCACCGTGGCGCGGCCGGTGTTGCCGCGCGGCAGCCGGTCCAGCAGGTGGCCTGCAGGCACCAGGGCCAGGCGCAGCAACTGGCCTGCCACCTCCCCGCCATCGCGCAGCTGCAGCGCATGGCGCAGCATCCAGCAGTGGGATCGCCAGTGCAGGCCCAGCAGCTGCTGGCCCAGCACATGGCTGGCCTCCAGCAGCAGCCAGCGCTGTGCGGGCGCCTGGTCCTGGCTTGAACGGAAGCTGTGCAGCAGATGGGTGAAGGCGGCGCGGCGCTGGGCGTCGGTCATGCCGCCTCCCTGTCGCTGCCCCAGCGGCGCAGCCGCAGGCCGTTGGCGACCACCAGCAGGCTCACACCCATGTCCGCCAGCACGGCCAGCCACATGCTGGCGTTGCCGGCCAGTGCCAGTGCGAAGAACACCAGCTTGACGCCCAACGATAGGGCGATGTTCTGCCAGAGCACGGCGTGGGCGCTGCGCGACAGCTCCACCACTTCGGGCAGGCGGCGCAGGTCGTCGTTCATCAGCACCACGTCGGCGGTTTCCATGGCCATGCCCGTGCTGTGCATGCCGCCCATGGCAAAGCCGATGTCGGCCTGGGCCAGTGCCGGTGCGTCGTTGATGCCGTCGCCCGTCATGGCGGTGGGGCCGCGTGTGCGTTGCAGCTCGGCCAGTGCGTCGAGCTTGTCCTGGGGCAGCAGGCCGCCGCGCGCATCCTGGATGCCGGCTTCGGCAGCGATGGAGCGCACGGTGACCGTGTTGTCGCCGCTGAGCACCACGGGCTGTACGCCCAGGGCCTGCAGGCGTGCCACGGCCTCGCGGGCCTGGGGCCGCAGCGGGTCGGCCACGGCGAACAGGGCCCGCACGCCGCTGCTGTCGGCCAGCAGGGTCACGGTGCGGCCCTGGGCCTCATGGGTGACCAGGCTGGCACGCAGCGCGGCGCTGTCCCAGCCTTGCTCCTGCACCCAGCGCAGGTTGGCCAGGGTCCAGAGCTGGCCGTCGATCTCGGCCTGCACGCCACGGCCGGGCAGGGCCAGCAGCTTGCTGACCGAGGCCCGTGCGGCCACGGCGGCCACGCCGGCATCGGCCTGGAGGCCGGAAGCAATGGCGCGCGAGACCGGGTGGTCCGAGCGGCCGGCCAGGGCCAGGGCATATGCGGCGGGCTGGCTGGAGTCCTGGGACGCGTCTTCTTCGCTCCAGGATTTCCATTCGACGAGCTTGGGGCTGCCCGTGGTCAGCGTGCCGGTCTTGTCCAGGGCAATGGCGCGCAGCTTGCGGGCCGATTCCAGCGCCTGGCCGCCCTTGATCAGCAGGCCGCGGCGTGCAGCCGCCGTGAGTGCGCTGACCACGGTGACGGGAGTGGACAGCACCAGGGCGCAGGGGCAGGAGATGACCAGCAGGGCCAGGGCCTGGTAGGCCGCGTCATGCCAGCTCCAGTCCATGACCAGCGGTGCCAGCACCGCCAGCGCAATGGCCAGCACCAGCACGATGGGCGTGTAGACGGCAGCAAAGCGGTCGACAAAGCGCTGGGTGGGCGCCTTGGAGGCCTGGGCCTGCTCCACGGCATGGACGATGCGCGCAATCAGGCTGTCATTGGCCGCCGAGGTGACGCGCATCTGCAGCTCGCCATCCTGGTTGATGCTGCCGGCGTAGAGCTCGTCGCCCGGAGCCTTGTCGGCCAGGGCACTTTCTCCGGTGATGGGCGCCTGGTTGACCGAGCTTTGGCCTCGCAGGACCACGCCGTCAAGCGGCACGCGCGCGCCGGGGGCCACGCGCACGGTGGCGTCCAGCGCCACGTCGGCGGCGGCCACGCGCTGCACGCTGCCATCGGGCTGGAGCACGTCGGCCGTCTCGGGCGCCATCTGCAGCAAGCTGCGGATGGCATTGCGCGCCCGGTCCATGGCTTGGTCCTCGATGCGCTCTGCCGCGGCGTACAGGGCCATGACCATGGCGGCCTCGGGCCACTGGCCGATGGCGAAGGCACCCGTGACGGCAATGGCCATCAGCGCGTGGATGCCCAGCTTCAGGCGCAGCACGTCGCGGATGCCGGCCTTGTAGACGCCCAGGCCCGACAGGGCAATGGCCAGCACGGCCACGGCCATGCCGCCGTATTGCAGGGCCGGCACGCCGCCCTGGGAGCCGCTGAACCAGTGGGCGGCTTCGGCCAGCACGGCTGCAATCAGCGCGGCCGTGATGCGCGGCCAGCCGGGCAGCACGCTGTGGTCGTGGCCGGCATGGGGATCGCTCTCGTCGTGACCGTGGTCATGGTCATGGTCGTGGTCATGGGCGTGATCGTGATCGTGGCCATGGCCCTCGCCATGCGCATGCGAGTGGCCTTGGGCCTTCTTGCGGGCCGGCGTGGGCTGGGTGATGGTGAAGGGCGCGCAGCAATCGGTGCCGCAGGCGGAAGACGGCGAAGTCGAGGCGGGCTTGGAAAGGGCTGGGGAGGCTTTCAGGGCCTCGTTGCCCTGAGGGCTTGGCAGGCGATTGGAGTTCATGCGAGCATTGGAAACGGTGAAGTCACTTCAAGGTCAAGCATGTCACAGCATGAATCTGCGCGCTGGCGCATCGGCGAGGCGGCCAAGCGTTCCGGCGTGGCCGCCGCCAACATCCGCTACTACGAGAAGGAAAGGCTGCTCAGTGCAGGCGTGCGCGAGGACAACCAGTACCGGCTGTACAGCGACAGCGATGTGCACCGGCTGCGCTTCATCCGCCTGTGCCGCGCCATGGACATGTCGCTGGACGAGGTCCGCACCCTGCTGGCGCTGGACGGCGCCAGCAAGGCCGACTGCGTGGCCGCCAACGAAACCCTGGATGCGCATCTGGGCCATGTGCGCGAGCGCCTGGCCGAGCTGCGCGCGCTGGAGCATGAGCTGATGCAGCTGCGCAGCCAGTGCGACGGGTCGGACAGCTACTGCCATCTGATCGAGGCCCTGCACGCCCAGGCCGACGAACCGCTGGCACCCGCCCTGGGCAGCTCCGGCGCTAAGCGCCATGTGTAGCGCCGTCCGCAGCTGCCTGTCTTGCGCCGGCGTCCGACGGACCGTCCCGGTACGGCTCGCTATCATCGCCCGATGAGCCTCAGCCACGCAGCCCTGTCCCTTCCCGACCGCATCTGGGCGGCGCTGCGCGACCATGCGCTGGCCTGGTGGCGCAGCGTCTACCTGGGCGCCGTGCTGCTGGTGTTGGCCATGTCCCCTTCCAGCTACCGGCGTGGTGCACGGCGTGCCATGGCGCACCAGATCTATGTGCAGACCGGGCCCATCCTGCTGGGTTTCACGGCGCTTGCGGCCCTGCTGTGCGCGGTGATCACGCGCATCGTCATCGTCACGGCGCTGAGCTATGGGCTGTCGCGCTATGCGCTGGAGATGGTGGTGCGTGTGCTGGTGATCGAGCTGATCCCGCTGACGGCCGCGCTGTTCGTGGCCATGCGCTGCACCATTCCCAACGGCACGCTGATTGCGCAGCTGCGCGCACGGGGCCAGCTCCAGGCCTGGCAGGAGCGCGGCTCCGATCCGCTGCGCATGGCCCTGGTGCCGCGCGCGGCCGGTGGCGTGTTTGCCTCGGTCACGCTGGCCGTGCTCAGCTGCGTGGTGGCCCTGGTTACCGTCTACCTGAGCGTCTATGGCTTCACGCTGGCGGGACTGCCCGGCTACACGCGCATCTTCGGCCAGATCTTCACGCCGGCCGTGACCCTGGTGTTCGTGCTCAAGACCTGGTTCTTCAGCCTCACCGTGGCCATCATGCCCATGGCCTCGGGCCTGTATGCGCCACTGCGGCGCCACCGGCTCGGCGGCGCGGCGCTGGGCGGCTTTGCGCGCATGTTTGCCGTGCTGCTGGTGATCGAGGTGATCTCGCTCATGGGCAACTATTACTGAGCACGCCCGCTGAACTCCACGAACCCCACATGCACGGCAAGGCCCGTGCCAGAACAAGGAATGCCATGACCGATACGCGGCGCACGCCGCCAGACCCCTGGGACGGCGAGGAAATCGAGGCCCTCAAGCCCGTGGCGCACCTGCGCGCCAAGGCGGCGGGCCTGCTGCTGTTCACGCTGGTGCTGATTCTTGGATCGGCCCTGTACCTGCTGTACTCGCGCGGCGTGTTCGACGCCACGCAGCGCCTGGTGCTCACGGCCGACGACTCCGAGGGCGTGAGCGTGGGCATGGACATGACCTTCTCGGGCTTTCCGATCGGGCGCGTGCGCCGCATCGAGCTGGCCGAGGACGGCAATGTGCGCATCCTCATCGACGTGCCGCGCAAGGACGCGCACTGGCTGCGCGAGTCCAGCGTCTTCACCCTGGTCAAGGGGCTGGTGGGCGGCACCACCATCAAGGCCTACAGCGGCATCCTCAGCGATCCGCCGCTGCCCGACGAGGCCGTGCGCCCCGTGCTGCGCGGCGATGCCACGGCCGAGCTGCCGCAGATCATGTCCACGGCCAAGGAAGTGCTGGGCAACATCGCCCAGCTCACCGCGCCGGACTCGGCCCTGGGCGGGTCGCTGACCGAGCTGCGCGGCCTGGCCGGCCGGGCCCAGGGGCCGGGCGGCGTGCTGGGCGTGGTCATGGGCAGCGAGCAGGAGGCGCGCAAGGTCACGGCCCTGCTGGACCGCGCCAATGCCACGCTGGCCCGCATGGAGCGCATGGTGGCGCGGGCCGACAGCCAGGTGTTCGACGCCGGCGGCGTCATGCCCGAGGTGCGTTCCACCGTGGTGCAGCTCAACGGCCTGCTGGCCGACACGCGCCGCACGCTGGGCAAGGTGGACGCCGTGCTGGCCGAGGCCCAGGCCGTGGGCTCCAATGCGCGCGAGGCCACGGCCGACCTGGGCGCCCTGCGCGCCGAGGTCGAGGGCAACCTGCGCCGCCTCGAAGGCGTACTGGCCGACCTGCAGCGCAAGTGGCCGTTTGCCCATCAACCGGAGTTGAAGCTGCCATGAGTGCTGCCGCAACCCTCCTGGCGCGCCATGCCGCCGCCGGCGCCGTGCTGACCCTGGTGCTGGCCGGCTGCAGCAGCCGCCCGCCCGCACCTGACTGGGCGCTGAATGCCGAATCGGCTTCGCAACGCGCATCCACCGCCTACCTGGAAGGCCGCCAGCGCGTGCAGGCCATGGAATGGGACAAGGCCCGCGCCGAGGTGGCCGCCACGGGCCGCACCGACCTGGCCGCGCGTCTGGAGCTGATGCGCTGCGCGGCCCAGGTGGCCAGTCTCGAATGGGATGACTGCCCCGGCTACCAGGCGCTGGCGCTTGACGCTGCGCCGGCGGAGGCAGCCTATGCGCGGTATCTGCAAGGCAAGCCCCGGCCCGAAGACATTGCGCTATTGCCAGAATTACAGCGCCCCGTGGCACAGGCGCTGCTGGGAGGGTCTGCGTCGGCGCTGGCCGCCGTGAGCGCCATCAAGGAGCCGCTGCCCCGGCTGGTGGCAGCCGGTGCGGCCTTGCGGGCGGGTGCGGCGCAGCCGCAACTACTGGAGCTGGGTGCCGAAACCGCCTCGGCCCAGGGCTGGCGCCGCGCGGTGATGGCCTGGCTGCTGCTGCAGGCCAGGGCCCATGATCAGGCGGGCGAGGTGGACAAGGCCCAGGCCGTCAGGCGCAGGCTGTCGCTGCTGGAGAAGACGGCCAGCGGTGGGGGCACATCGGCCGGCAAATGAAAACAGCGCCAGTCCGAAAGGGATGGCGCTGGGCAGGCATTTGCAGGCGTTTGCAGGGCTTACATCGACGACAGCAGGGCGCCCGGGTCTTTTTGCAGCAAGGTGTCTGCGGCCGGGGCGGCGCTGTCCAGCCAGAAGGTGGCAACGCTGGCGGCTACGGCAAGCACGACCGTGGCGGTGAAGGCGATGAAGGGATGACGTCCGAAGGGGCTGGGTCTGCGCATGGTGGACCTCCTGTCTGGCAGCGCAGGCAGAGCATTGGGCTGGGCCTGGACTCCATTGCACACCGGATTGCGCAGCGCGGCTGTCGGACAATCGCTTTCTCTCTTGACGTTTGTAAAAAAGTACTGAGAGAAAATTTCTATCGACTTTCAAGAGGCCGAAAAAAAAGCGAGGCAGAGCCTCGCTGAAAGTTCGGGACGTAAGTCCCTGGCCCGTGCTGGCAGGCCAGGCGTCGCCTTAGAAACGGTGGCGGATACCCGCGATCAGGCTGGTGCCCGACTTCAGGTCCGTGATGCGGTCGTGCATCAGCACGGTGTACACATCGGTGCGCTTGGACAGGTAGTGGTCGTAGCCCAGGCTGGCCGTGGTGCGCGTGGAGTCCACGGCGCCGATCTCGGCCTTGGTGCGGGCCAGGGCTGCCTTGATGGTGCCGGCGCTGGTCACGGGCACGTCCAGGCCCAGCGAGTAGGTGCTGTTCTTGCGGTCCAGATCCTTGACCTTGGCCTGGCCGTAGGTTGCGTACAGCTTGGCCACTTCGAAGTTGTAGGTGCCGCCCAGCATCCAGTCGGTCTTGGTGGGCATCACGGCCAGGCTCACGGGGTTGCTGATCTGGGCGCGCTCGTAGAAGGCCACCAGGCTCAGGGGGCCGCCGAAGTACATGGCGTTCACGCCGATGTTCTTCTTGCCGGAATCGCCGCCCTTTTCACCGAACTGGTAGTGGACGTTGGCCTGCAGGCCGCCGAACTTGGGCGTGGTGTAGACGACCTGATTGCTCCAGCCGGTGTCGGACGGCGTGGTCAGGTTGGCCGAGCCCCAGGCTGTCGTGCCCACGTTGGCGTGCAGCACCAGCGGGGAGATGGTGAAGGAGTCGCCGAAGGGGTTGGTCAGGATGGTGGGCAGGAAGTTGGGCGCCATGCCGCGGCCCAGGCGCACCGTGCCGAAGCCGCCGGACAGGCCGACGTTGGCATCGCGCGAGAAGTACGGGTCACCATCGAAACGGCCAGGGCTGCCAGTGTCCACACGCATGAAGGCCGTCAGCTGGAAATCGACCTTCAGGCCGCCGCCCAGGTCTTCCTGGCCCTTCATGCCCCACCAGGAGGTGGTCATGCCGCCCGAACCCACGACACCCTTGCCGCTGGCGTCGCCAGCCATGCGCATGGAGCCGGCATAGGCGTCCACCAGGCCAGTCAGCTGGACCGAGCTTTGGGCGTGTGCAGCGCCGGCGCAGGCCAGTGCAGCGGCCAGTGCGATGAAGGAACGTTTCATGTTGAGGAGTCTTTCATTGTTGGAGAGTGGAAACGGGTGGCCAGTGCTGTGACCGGGGCAGACGATGAACCAATCGCCCGGGCTGGGCTACGTGGCAAACCTGGGACAGTGGCGTTTTCGCATCAGGGGCGGGCTGGCGTCGGCACGTCTTTGCGGCCTGCGTGCAAGGCGGTCTTGACTGGCTAAGCCGCGTATTACAACGCATCCGAGCCATTGCGCCGGCCATAAAGTGGTGTCTTTGACACAGTTATGACGAAACTTAATTTGTGTTTTGCACTCTCGCGGCTTGAACACTGCCGTGCACTGGGATGGGGCCGGGGCACCAGGGCTGTGCAGCAGGTCGTTGCAAGAGGGCTCAAAGGTCAATTCAGGGCTCCTTGTTCGTCGGTTGGGCGGTGGATCTGTGCCTGTTGCCAGGCCTTTGGCTGCAACTGATTGCAAACAGCGTGCCAGCTTGCAACCCGGCCATGGACCAGGCATGGGCCCCATGAGCCGGGCATGTGCTTCCAGACGTGTCAGACTCGCGCCCATGTCCGAATCCACCCTGCTCGTTGCCGATGACCACCCGCTGTTCCGCGCCGCGGTGATCCATGTGCTGCGCGAGGCCCTGCCGCAGTTCGCCGTGCTGGAGGCCGCAAGCGCCGCCACGCTGGGCGCGGCGCTGCAGCAGCACCCCGAGATCGAGCTGGTGCTGCTGGACCTGGCCATGCCGGGGGCGCGCGGTTTCTCGGCGCTGCTGCATGTGCGCGGCGAGTACCCCGATGTTCCGGTGGTGGTGATTTCCTCCAACGATCATCCGCGCGTGATCCGCCGTGCGCAGCAGTTCGGTGCCGCGGGCTTCATTCCGAAGTCGGCGCCGGCCGAGGCCATAGGCACGGCCCTGCAGGAAGTGCTGGACGGCGGCAGCTGGTTCCCGCCCATGGCCGCCGAGCGCTCCGAGGCCGACGCCGCGCTGGCCGCGCGGCTGGCCCAGCTCACGCCCCAGCAGTTCCGCGTGCTGCTGTGCCTGGCCGATGGCCTGCTCAACAAACAGATCGCCCACGAGCTGGGGCTGGCCGAGAACACCGTCAAGGTGCATGTGACGGCCATTCTCAAGAAGCTGGAGTGCTACAGCCGCACGCAGGCGGCCGTGCTGGTCAAGAGCCTGGAGAACGACGGCACGGTCTGAACGCCAGGCCCTGCCGTGCCACGTCTATCGGTGGCGCAGCAGCATCTGGCTCATGAGCGCGCGCAGCGCGGGCGGGCGCACGGGCTTGGCCAGAAAGCCCCAGCCGCGCTCGGCCGCCTGGCGGCGCACCATGCCGTCGCGCTCGGCCGTGACCAGGATCACGGGCGGCGACTGGCCCCAGCGCTGGCACAGCTGCGCGTAGACATCGGGGCCGTGCAACTGGCCCAGGCGCACATCGAGCAGCACCAGCTGCGGCGCTTCGCCGGGCGCGGCCAGCGCCAGCGCCTCGGCCGGGCCACCGGCCAGCGGCACGTTGCAGCCCCAGCGCTGCAGCAGGGCGCGCATGGCGGTGCAGGACTGGGCATCGTCTTCCACGTACCAGGCGCTCATGCCCTGCAGCGGTGCGTCCTGGCCTGCCTCGCCGCAATGCGTGGCCGCGGCGATCTGCGGCACGGCTGCGGGATCGCCCAGCGGCACGCAGACCCAGAACACGCTGCCCCGGCCCAGGTGCGAGCGCAGGCCGATCTCGTGGCCCAGCAGGCGGCCCAGGCGCTCGACGATGGCCAGGCCCAGCCCGGCGCCACGGTCGTCGCCATGGCCTTCGTCCAGGCGGCGGAATTCCTCGAAGATCTCGTGCTGCAGGCTTTCGGGAATGCCCGGTCCCTGGTCGTGCACCTCGATGCGCAACTGCTGGCCCTGGCGCCGGCAGCCGATGACGATGCGGCCCTGGCGCGTATAGCGTATGGCGTTGGACAGGAAGTTCTGCAGGATGCGGCGCAGCAGCGCCTCGTCGCTGCGCACCACGCAGCGCGTGTCCACGGCGCTCAGGCGCAGGCCCCGGCTTTCGGCCAGGATGCCGAAGTTGTGGCGCATGACCTGCAGCAGCGGGCCCAGCGCGAAGTCGCGCACGCGCACCTCCAGCTGGCCCGATTCCATGCGCGAGATGTCCAGCAGGCTGCCCAGGATGGCGTCCTGCGCGGCCAGGGCGCCGTCGATGCTGTCGGCCACATGGCGGCCCGCGTCGTCATGCAGATGGCTGCGAAGCAGGGAGCTGAACATGCGCGCGGCGTTCAGTGGCTGCAGCAGGTCGTGCACGGCGGCGGCCACGAAGCGTGTCTTGTAGCGGTTGGCCTGCTCGGCCTCGCGCTTGGCTTCGGCCAGGTCGCGCGTGCGCTCGGCAATGCGCTGCTCCAGCGCATCGGCCAGCGAGCGCAGCTCGCGCGCGGCGTTCTTGTAGCTGGTGATGTCGGCGTAGCTGGTGACGAAGCCGCCATCGGGCAGCGGGTTGCCACGGATCTCCAGCACCGTGCCGTCGTCCTTGGTGCTTTCACGCAGGTGCGGGCTGCCGCTGCGCAGATGCTGCAGCCGCCGGTGGATGGCCTCCTCGATGGGGCCGGGCCCCAGCAGGCCGCGCCGGGCGTTGTAGCGGAACAGGTTCTCTATGGGCTGGCCCGTGCGCAGCAGCTCGGAGGGAAACCGGAACAGCTCCACGTAGCGCGAGTTCCAGGCCACCAGGTTGAGGTCGGCATCGATCACCACCACGCCCTGGGGCAGGTGCTCCAGGCTGCGGCTCAGGCCCGTGTCGGCCTGGCGCGCGGCCTGGACGATGCCGTCCTGGGCCGTGCGCAGCTCCTGGGCATGCTGGCGCAGCACGGTCTCCAGCTCCAGGCGGCTGCGCAGGCGCAGCGCGGCCAGCCGCCTGCGCTGGCGCACGAACAGCACCAGCAGGCCCAGGGCCAGCCAGCCGCCCGCAGCGGCCGCCGCTGCCCAGCGGCTGGCCACGGTGCTGGCCTGCGTGTCGTGCAGCAGGTGCAACTGCCAGTCGCTGCCGGGCAGGGGCAGGGTCTGCCACAGCGTGGTGCCGGGCAGGGCGGGCTCCTGCATCTGCACCAGGCGGCTGCCTTGCTCCAGGCCCTGGCGCACGCGGTAGCGCATGGGGTGCAGTTCCTGGTCGATGTACTGGCGCGTGGCGGCCAGGTCCGCCTCGTCGGCGGGGCTCAGGGGTGACAGCAGGCGGTAGCGCCAGTCGGGCTGGCTGGCCAGGAAGACTACGCCGTGCTCGTCCGAGGCCATGACCACGTCGGGCGTCTGCAGCCATTCGCGCTCCAGCTCCAGCAGCGCGATCTTGATCACCACCAGGCCCGCGACGGCGTTCTGTTCGTCCAGGATGGCCTGCGACAGGAAGTAGCCCGGCAGGCCCGTGGTCAGGCCGATGCCGTAGAAGCGCCCGCTGCCGCGCGACAGCGCCTGCTGCACATAGGGCCTGAAGCTGTAGTCCACGCCCACGTTGCTGCGCGTCTCGCGCCAGTTGCTGGCGGCCAGGGCCGTGCCGTGGCGGTCGATCAGGGTCAGCGTGGACGACTGGCTGGCGCCGTTGGCCTGCTCCAGCTTGCGGTTCAGGGCATCGACCTCGGCGGGAGACAGCGGGTGGGTGAGGGCGGCGCGCAGCTGCGCATCCAGCGCCAGCACCTCGGGCAGGGTGCGGTAGCGGTCTATGCGCTGGCCCAGGGCCTGGGCGTAGAGGCTGAGCTGGCGCTGCACGCTTTCGGCCTCGCCGCGCAGGGCGCGGTGGTAGACCAGCTCACCGGCCAACAGCATGCAGGCGAGCATGCCGCCGAACAGCAGCAGCAGGGTCCAGAAGGAACGGCGTGAAGGGCGTCGAACGGGTTGGGGCATGGTGGTCTGGACCCGATTGGGCGCCGGCTTGGTGCCTTCCAGGGGCGGGAAGGGGTTGGGGATTACCCTGATTCTGCGTCCATTCTCCCTGGGAGAGCGCCTGCGCCTAATACCAATAGGTTATCGGCGCCGGAGGATGCCAGCGGTACAACCTGCACCTTCCCGCAACTTGCCGCACCTCGGTGGTGCGTCAACCCCACAGAAATCCTGCCGGAGCCGCACCATGCATGCCGTCCCCACCCACGCCGCCAGCCCCGAGCGGCTGCCTTTCTACCGCCAGCTGTATTTCCAGGTGGTGGTCGCCATCGTGGCAGGCGTGCTGCTCGGCCACTTCGAGCCCCAGTACGCCGAGCAGTTCAAGCCGCTGGGCGATGCCTTCATCAAGCTGGTGAAGATGATCATCGCGCCGGTGATCTTCCTGACCATCGTCACCGGCATTGCGGGCATGACGCACCTGCGCACCGTGGGCCGCGTGTTCCTCAAGGCCATGGCCTACTTCCTGTTCTTCTCCACGCTGGCCCTGGTGGTCGGCATGGTGGTGGCGCACGTGGTGCAGCCCGGCGCGGGCATGAACATCAACCCGGCCGACCTGGACCAGGCCGCCGTCAAGGGCTATGTGGCCAAGTCGCACGAGCTGACGCTCACCGGCTTTGCCATGGACATCATCCCCAAGACGCTGGTCAGCCCCTTCGTGGGCGACAACATCCTGCAGGTGCTGTTCGTGGCCGTGCTGTTCGGCATCTCGCTGGCCATGGTCGGTGACGCGGGCAAGCCCGTGCTCAACTTCCTGGAGGCGCTGACGGCCCCCGTGTTCAAGCTGGTCGGCATCCTGATGAAGGCCGCGCCGCTGGGAGCCTTTGGCGCCATTGCCTTCACCATCGGCAAGTTCGGCCTGGGTTCGCTGGTGAACCTGGCCTGGCTGGTGGGCTCGTTCTACATCACCTCGCTGCTCTTCGTGGTCGTGGTGCTGGGCTTCGTGGCGCGGCTGTGCGGCTTCTCGGTGCTCAAGCTGGCGCGCTACCTGAAGGCGGAACTGCTGCTGGTGCTGGGCACCTCGTCCTCGGAATCGGCCCTGCCTTCGCTGATGCAGAAGATGGAGCGCGCCGGCTGCGGCAAGTCCGTCGTGGGCCTGGTCGTGCCCACGGGCTACTCCTTCAACCTGGACGGCACCAACATCTACATGACGCTGGCCGCACTGTTCATCGCCCAGGCCACCAACACCCACCTGACCCTGGGCCATGAGATCGCGCTGCTGCTGGTGGCCATGCTCAGCTCCAAGGGCGCTGCCGGCGTGACCGGCGCGGGCTTCATCACCCTGGCCGCCACGCTGGCCGTGGTGCCCGAAGTGCCCGTGGCCGGCATGGCCCTGATCCTTGGCGTGGACCGCTTCATGAGCGAGTGCCGCTCGCTGACCAACTTCATGGGCAATGCCGTAGCCACCGTGGTGGTATCGCGCTGGGAAAACGAGCTGGACTACAGCAAGCTCAACGCCGCCCTGGATGGGGCGCCCGCCATGGAGATGACCCCAGCAGGAGCTGCTGTGCCTGCCGCCGTCGGCAAGGTTTCCTGATCCATACCGGGGCGCACGCATGGTGCGCGGCCCCTGAAAGCGACAACCCTCAGCCCAGCCAGGTCAAGCCTGGCTGGGCTGCTGCTTTTTAAGGCGGCTGCCGCCCCGCTTGGCTGTATTCTTGGTGCTTCGCTTCACGCAGCCTTGCGGCCGTTCCCACCATGCATTTGTCCAGACGCGAATTCCTCGGCGCCGGCGCGGCCGCCGCCTGTGCCTCGCTGGTCGGTTGCGCGGCCTCGGCGCCCGTGTCGGGCAGTTTCCTGCAGCCGTGGCGAAGCCATCTGGAAATGCCGCGCGACCAATGGCGCCAGCGCCTGGCCGCCACCCAGGCGTTGGGCTGCCGGGAGCTGTTCGTGCAATGGAGCGGCCTGCTGGGCGATACCGAAGCGGACAGCTGGATGCTGGCCGACGCGCAGATCGCCGACCTGCTGGACATCTGCACCGAACTGGGCATGGGCGTGCACCTGGGCCTGCCCTATGACGAGCGCTGGTGGAAGCAGATCAGCCTTTCCAACGCCGCAGGCCCCGCGCCCTACCTGGCGCATATCGCCGAGCAGGGCGCCAGCCACATGTACACCAGCACCTGGCCGCGCCATGCGGCGTTTCGCGGCTGGTACATCCCCTACGAGCTGGAGCAATACCACTGGGCCGCGCCCGAGCGCGTCGAGCTGCTGGTGAGCGCACTGCAGCCACTGGCGCAGGCGGCAGCGGCCACGTCCGGCCAGGTGCCCGGCATCTCCACCTATTTCAGCCAGCTGCAGACGCTGGGCAGCCTGCCCACGCTGTGGAGCATCCTGCTGGACCGCGTGTCCCTGCGCCCCATGGTGCAGGACGGCGTGGGCGTGGCGGGACTGCGCAACTATGAGGCGCTGGCACCCCTGCAGCAGATGCTGCTGGAGCGCAGGGCGCCGTTCGACCTCATCGTGGAACTGTTCGAGCAACTGCCGCCCACGCGGCACGATGGCTCGGACTTCCAGGCGCGCACGGCCAGCTTCGAGCGCGTGCGCCGCCAGTGGGACGTGGCCCGCGACTACGGCGCCCAGCGCGTCGTCGCCTTCGCCATCGACCCCTGGGTGCTGAACGACACGCCGGAGGCCCGGCAACTGCTGCGCGAGTGGAAGGCCGCCGCTCGCTGAGCGCGGTGGCTGCCGGGTCAGAAGCGCTTGCCGATGATCTCTCTGAGGATTTCGCTGCTGCCCCCGAAGATCCGCAGTGCCCGTGCATCGGCCCAGGCGCGGCCAATGCCGTATTCGGCCATGTAGCCGTAGCCGCCGTGCAGTTGCAGCAGCTCGTCCAGCACCTGGCCCTGCAGCTCGGTGGCGTTGAGCTTGGCCATGGCGGCGGTGACGGAGTCCAGTGAGCCTTCCATGTGCTGGGTAAGGCAGTCGTCCAGGAAGACGCGCAGCATGGTGGTCTTGGCCAGGGCGTCGGCGAACTTGAAGCGGGTGTTCTGGTAGTCGAGCACGCGGCGCCCGAAGACCTTGCGGTTGCGCACGAACTCGGCCGCCTCGTCCAGCATGCCTTCGGTGGAGGCTGCCGCGCGCAGCGCGATCGCCAGCCGCTCCTGCGCCAGTTCCTGGGTCACATGCTCGAAGGCTGCGTTTTCGCGCCCCAGCAGGTGGTCGGCCGGCAGGTGTAGCTCGTCGAAGAACAGCTCGCAGGTGTCCTGGCTGTGCTGGCCTATCTTGCGCAGGGCGGGACCCTTGCCCAAACCCTTCATGCCTTCTTCCACCACGAACAGCGACAGGCCGCGCGCGCCCAGGTCGGGCTCGGTGCTGGCCAGCACCACCATCAGGCCGGCGTTGACGCCATTGGTGATGAAGGTTTTCTGGCCGTTGAGCACGTAGCCGCCGCCCTCACTCTCGCTCTTGCGGCGGGCGCGCGTGCGCACGGCCTTGAGGTCGCTGCCCGCGCCGGGCTCGGTCAGGGCGATGGCGCCGATCAGCTCGCCCGTGGCCATGCGCGGCAGCCAGCGGTCCTTCTGCACCTGCGTGCCGAAGTTCCAGAGATAGGGCGCCACCATGTCGGAATGGATGGAAAAGCCGATGCCCAGGCAGTTGGCGCGCGCCAGCGCCTCGATGACCACGGCCGCGTGGCCGAAGTCGCCGCCCTGGCCGTAGGGCGGGGGCAGGTCGCAGTTCAGCAGGCCGCTGTCACCGGCCTTGCGCCACAGGGCGCGCGGCGTGATGCCCTCGGCCTCCCAGTCATTGATGTGGGGCAGGATCTCGGTGGCCACGAATCGGTCCACCTGTTCCTTGAACAGCAGGTGGTCTTCACGCAATACGGAGCGGGTGCGCATGTCTGTGTCGGTCTCCTTGGGTGGGGTCAGGGACGATATGTGTCGGTGGCGCTGGCCTGGCCGCGCAGCACGGGGGCGGCGGCCGTACCTGTCATGAACAGGCTGTAGTGGTCGCCCGGCTGCAGCTGGGGCAGCGCCAGCGGCGCGCTGGCCGCAGTGGCGCAGGTGGCGGCGAGCTGGGCACTGACCGGGTTGATGGAGCGGCTGGCCGACCTGGCGGGCGCCACGCCCGTGAACAGCGGCGTGCCCGTGCCGGCGATCTTGAGCCCGCCTTCGGTGCAATCGTCGATCAGGTTGTAGAAGCGCAGCTCGGCCTTGAGCGCGTCCTGGCTGCCGCCGGAGTCGTCGATGGACGTGAAGCGCGCGGCCGCGTTCTTGCCCTGGCGCTGCGGCACCAGGGTGGTGAAGCTGCCCGGCGCCACCTTCATGCTGCCGGCGCTCTTGCCGTCCAGCTGAATGGCAAAGGGCGTGTCGCCCTTGACGATGGCGTAGCTGCTGGCCGGCTTGCTGCCGGACAGCGTCTGCTCGGGGCCGTCGCCTATCTTCACGCGCAGGCTGCCCGCGTCGGGGTGGACCACGCGCACGAAGGACGAGCCTGCGGGCGGGCGCGCCGCATAGAGCTGGGCCAGCGTGCCTTCGGCATGCGCGGCGGGCAGGCAGGAGAGCCCGGCCAGGCCGGCCAGGGCGAGCGCGACGGTACGCATCACGGGGGAAAAAGCGGAGGTCATGCCTGCGGGTCCTTGGTTTCCTTGGCGGGGCGCATGCGTGCATCAAGGTACATGCGCTCCAGTTGCTTGCGGTCGGCCTTGTCAGTCTGCGTCAGCGGGAAGCCGTGGCAGGCCAGCAGTTCCGACGGAATCATGTAGGGCGGCACGCGCTGGGCCAGCAGTTCGCGCCACCCGGCCAGGTCTTCGGGCAGGGGCTGCATGCCGGGCGGGCCGCTGCGGTCCAGGTCCACGAAGCCGATCATGCGCACGATGAAGCCATCGGGCCGCTTCAGCGCCACCGCCGCGCCTGCGCGCACGCCGGGTAGGGTGGCCAGCACGGCATCGACCTCGGCGAGCTCGATGCGGTAGCCGTGCATCTTGATCTGGTCGTCGCGCCGGCCGTGGAAGGTGACCAGGCCCTCGCCGTCGATCTCGCCCAGGTCGCCCGTGCGGTAGCCGCGCTTGCCGTTGCGCATGAACATGCGTGTGGCGTGCAGGTCGGGGCGGTTCAGGTAGCCGCGCATCACGTGGTCGCCGGCCACGCAGATCTCGCCTTCGTCCAGAAACACATCGGCATAGGGCTTGGCCCGGCCGATGGGAAAGGGCAGCGGCGCGCGCTGGCGCAGCGCGGGGTCGATCTCCACCCAGGTGGTGGAGCAGGTGGCCTCGGTGGGGCCGTAGGAGTTGATGATGCGCGCCTGGGGAAAGCGGCTCCACAGCGCCTCGGCCACGGTGGGCGTGAGCGATTCGGCGCCGAAGACGAAGACGCGCAGGTCGGGCAGGTGCTGCTGGTCGAAGTCGGCATCCAGCAGCTGCTGGCGCACGAAGGAGGGCGTGGATGCCCAGACGTTCACATGGGTGCCCGCCAGGTAGGCGGCAAAGGCCTGGCGGTCGGCAATGGTCTCGCGCGCGCACAGCACGCAGGCACCGCCCGTGACCAGGGCGCCCATCCAGTTGAACAGCGAAAAGTCGAAGCTGAACAGCATCTGGTCCATGAAGACCGGCGCCTCGCCCAGGGCCAGGCAGTCGCGTATCCAGCCGGCGAACAGGCCCAGGCTCTCGCGCCCGATCTGCACGCCCTTGGGATCGCCCGTGCTGCCCGAGGTGAACATGATGTAGGCCAGCGATTTTTCCTGCAGCGGCTGCGCCGCGATGCCGGTGTCCAGGAAGCTGCGGGCCTGCGCGTCGTAGTGCAGGCCGGCCTGCACCAGCGTGGCGATGCGCGCCATGCGCTCGGGCGGGTTGATCACGTCCACCGGCACGAAGGGCACGCCCAGGCGCAGGCAGCCGAGGATGGCCACGAGGAACGCGGTCTCCTTGTGCCCCGTGATCAGCAGCGGCTCGTCGCGCCGCGCGCCGCGCGCCAGCGCCTGCTGCTCCCATTGCGCCACGGCCTGGGCCAGTTGCTGCCAGTCCAGCGTGCCGGCGGCATCGATCACGGCGGGCCGCGCGGTGTCGGCGCCGGGCTCGGTGAAGTCGAAGCGGTCAAAACTGAATCGCATGCGGGCTCCTTGTTGCGCAGGGACAAAGGGACGGGGCGGCGGCGTGCAGGCGCTGCATCAGGCCTTGCGCTGCTCGGCCACGTACTGCGCCAGCGTGTGCACGGATTCCAGGTGCAGGTCGATCTCCGATGGCGGTATCTTGACGCCGAATTCCTTTTCGATGGCCAGTGCCACGTCCACGGCGGACAGCGAGTCCACCAGGCCCGATTCGAGCAGCAGCGTATCGGGCTCGACCGAGGTCAGGATGATGGCGCCGATGATCTGGGCAATCTTGGTTTCGATGTCATTCAGGGACATGGTTTCTCTCCAACAGGTGTTTCAGAACTGGAAATACAGGAAGCGGGTTTCCTTGTGCAGGTTGACCAGGCACAGGAAGAGCAGGACCAGGGTCACGGCCGTCCAGCCTGCGCTGGGGCGCCAGCGCATCCAGGCGCGGGGCGCTTCCTGCACCTTGAACATGGCGGGCGAGAAGCGGCCCAGGATCTGGTGGGCATTGGGCGTGAACCAGGCAATGGCCAGCAGCAGCAGGACCAGGGCCAGCTGCATGTGGTGGCCTATGGCCAGCCGCAGCGCGTCGCCCACGGCCAGGCCCTGCAGGTGCGACAGCGATTCCAGCGCCTCCACGCCGCGCAGGCCGGCCATGCCCTTGAGCAGCAGCATGGCGTCGCCTACGCCGTGGGCGCGGAAGAAGGTCTGGGCGATGAGCACGGCGATGAAGGTGATGACAACGCACAGCGCCTGCACGCCCCGGCCCGACTTGCGTGCGGCGGCCGGCTTGCGGCTGACCACGAAGATGCGCCAGGCGTGGTTGACCGACAGGTAGAAGGCATGCAGCAGGCCGAAGATCACGTACTGCAGGCCCGCTCCGTGCCAGATGCCCGCCAGCCCCATGGTGAACAGCGTGGGCACGACGATGGTGGCCGCAAAGCCGCCGGGCGTGCGCGCGGCGCTCGATCCCACGGACAGGCCGCGCTTTTCGCGTGCGCGCGAGATGGCCATGGCCACGGGGTAGTACAGGTAGGCCGTGAGGTAGCGCGTCAGCGTCATGTGCCAGCGCGCCCAGAAGTCGATGATGCTGCCGGCCTTGTAGGGCGAGTTGAAGTTCAGCGGGAAACGGATGCCGAACATGCGCGCCAGGCCCAGCGCCATGTCCGAATAGCCCGAGAAGTCGAAGTACAGCTGCAGCGCGTAGCTAAGGCTGGCGCCCCAGGCGGCCCAGAACTGCAGCTCGCCGGGCGCGGCGAATCCCGCGTCTGCATAGGGCGCGATCTCGTCGGCCAGCAGCACCTTCTTGGCCAGGCCGATCACGAACAGCGTGCCGCCGATGGACAGGTTGTCCGCGCGGAACCGGTAGTTATCCGGCTGCGCGAACTGCGGCATCATTTCCTTGTGATGCAGGATGGGCCCCGCGATCAGGTGCGGGAAGAAGGTCACGAACAGCACGTAGCTGAGCAGGCTGCGTTCCTTGACGATGCCCGAGCGGCAGTCCAGCAGGTAGCCGATCTGGGTGAAGGTGAAGAACGAGATGCCCAGGGGCAGGATCAGCTCGTGCATGCCGCCCTGCGTCAGCCCCCATTCGCCCAGGAAGTTGAACAGCGTGGCGAAGTACTTGTAGTGGAACAGCGCCGCCAGGTCGGCGCCCACGCCCAGGGCGGTGACCAGCCCCTGCAGCCGCGCGCGGCCCGCAAAGCGCAGGATCAGCAGGCTCACCACGTAGTTGAAGGCGATGGACAGCGCCAGCAGGGCGACGAACTGCGGGTTCCACCAGCCGTAGAAGACAAAGGACGTCAGGCACAGCCAGAACGCGGCCAGCCGCAGGCTGATGGCCCCGGCCAGGTAGTGGCCCGCCAGCGCGATGGGCAGGAACAGCAGCAGGAAAAGATAGGAATTGAACAGCATGTAGCGGGCGGGGTCACGCAGGCGGGGAGACGGCGTCCAGCTCCTTGAGCGCCGCTTTTTCATCGTCCGTCAGGGGCAGGGACAAGGTGTTTTCCGAGAACTCCCAGATCACCAGCCGCAGGCTGGCCGGCCAGGAGGCGCGGCGCTTGAGCGCGGCCACCATGGCGCCGCTGAACTGGCCGCCGTCCATGCTGAGGTTCCAGACTTCCTGGCCCAGCGCGCGGCCGAGCTGCGGCGCGAAATTGCTGCGCAGCCCGTTGGAGCTGCCGGCTAGCAGCACCTGCACGGGAGGCGTCTCGTCCAGCAGGCCGCCGCCGCGCACGGGGGCAATGGTCTGCGGGCGCACCTGGTCGCGCCGTGGGCGCCAGCCGGCCGGGGCATCGGCCAGGCCGGCCAGGGCCAGCAGGTCGCCGGGCAGCGGCTGCAGCGGCCCGGGCGCGGATTCCTCGAAGGCCTGGGCTCCGCGCTGCCCGCCCAGCAGCGGCAGCGCGGCCTGGGCCACGGCCAGGGCGGCGGCGCGTGCGCCCTCGGCATTCATGTGCACGTCGGTGCGAAAGAAAACGGGTTGCGCCTGCTCCTGTGTCTGCAGGGCGGGGCGCAGATCGGCGAAGGCAATGCCGTCGGCCTGCAGGCGCTGCTGCCACAGGTCCAGGCGCTGGAGCATCACGGGCGCCACGGGCAGGCCGCACAGATGGGTGGCCTCGATGCGCGACTTGTCGGGCACGGCCACCACCAGGGTGGCAATGCCTTTGTCCTGCAACCGCCGCGTCCAGTGGCGCAGCAGGCGCTGGCGCGCCTCGAAGGGCGCGGCGCCCGTGCCGGGCTGGGGCCGCAGGCCGTCGCGGTAGAACATCCATTGCGGGCAGCCCAGGGCCACCTGCGCTCCCGTATCGCCCAGCAGGCGGTAGCGCAGCGCGGCCTGGCCGGTTTCCAGCGAGGACTGCGCAGGCAGGCGCAGGCCCTTGTTCAGCGCCGCGCCCGCGCGGCCATCCAGCCAGGCGGCCAGTTGCAGCTCGCCGGCCTTCGGTCCCCCGCTGGCCAGCGTCCAGCCGCCCCAGGCCAGGCCCGACAGCAGCAGGGCACCCCAGATCCAGGCGTTGCGCCGGTGTCCTTTGTCGGTTTGCAGTTCTTGCGCGGTGGGGTCCACGGTGTCAGCCCTTGAGCGCGGCCCGCAGCCGCTCCAGCCAGGTGGCGTTGGGCATGAGCGAGGCGTTGTCCCACTGGCCAGCCGCGTTGGGGCCGTAGCTGTAGGTGGGCTCGAACATCTGCCACACCAGCACCTGGGGCTTGTGGGCCTTGAAGGCCGGCGACTCCAGGTACTCCAGCAGCATGGTCCACTGGCCCACGTTGCCGGGCTTCCAGTTCAGCGAGACCGGACGGTCCAGCAGGTTGGAGAGCTTTTGCGGAAAGCCGAAGTAGGGCTGGACCATGCTGTGGCCCGTCACATGGACGGGGGCGGGCTCATCGTCGAGCAGGCCCTTGGCCGGAGCCTGGCGGCGCACGGTGTAGACCTCGCGGCCGATCTGCTTGCGCTCGTCGGCGGTCAGAAACAGCTCGGCCAGGTCGCCATAGCGGCGCTCGGTGACGGTGTCGCCCAGGGCCAGGCCGCTGCCGGCGCTGCCGGCCAGCTGGGGCACCTCGCCCTGGACCATGCGGGCGGTGGCCTCGGCCGTGGCGTCGGCTGCCGCCTGGGTCCAGTGCTGGTCGGTGCGGTAGAACACGTCCTTGCCGCTGTCGCGCACGGTGCGCAGCACGGCCTCGTCGTCAAAGCTGGGAATGCCGGCGGCCTGCAGCGCCTGCAGCACCTGCTTGTAGCGGCCCTGGACATCGGCGCTCATGGCCTTGCCGTCGGGCATCTTGTCGGCATAGAAGCGCACCTTGTCGGGCAGCAGCAGCACCTGCAGCTTCACGCCGCGCGCGGCCAGCAGGTTGCGCGCCTCGGTGATCAGCCGGGTGGATTCCGTGATGCCGGCGCGGTCCACCTGGGTCAGGCTGCCCCAGCCCGGAAACAGCCAGCCGTCCTTGCCCCTGAGAACGATGGAGGAGCTGTCCTGTGCCTGGGCCTGTGCCGTACCCTGCGCTGCCAGCGCGCCCAGCACCAGTGCGCAGCCGGCCAGCCCGCGTGCGGCGCGTGCCATGCCCGAGCGCAGTCCGTGCAGGGCGGGGCGGGGTGCTTGCTTGGTCGAATCCATGGGAGCTTTCTCCTTTTCTCTTGTCTGTGTGGTGGTGGCGGCGGCGGGGCAGGGCTTTCAATAGGACAGCGTCAGCGTCATGAACAGGCCCTTGGCGCGGTCGGCCTGGCCGCCGCCGATGTTGAAGCGGTACTGCATGGACCAGTCCAGATAGGACTGGGCCGTGCTGTAGTGGCTTTCGCGGAACCATTGGCGCAGGCTGACGCCCACGCCGGCGCTGGCGGACCAGCTGCTGCCATTGCCTTGCAGGGCCAGCGTCTGCCCCTGCTGGGCGGCCAACTGGGCTGCGGTGGGCGTGGCGCCCGGGGCGGCCTGCAGGGAACGCACTTGCACGCGGTTCCTCTGCTTGATCCAATCGGCCGCGACCACGCCGAACGGAAAGATCACCAGGCCCTGGTTGATGCCGTCGGCGCGGAAGCTGCGGCCGATGCGGGCCTCGGTGGAGAAGAACCATTGTTCGCGCTTGTAGCGGCCCGAGCCGTCGCCCACCAGGGCGCCGTTGGTCTGGTCGGTCAGCGTGAAGCGCGAGGCCATGCTCTGGTTGGCATAGCCGGCCTGGCTGTAGCCTTCCATGGTGAACCAGCTGGAGCGGTCCGTGCGCCGGCCCGTTCCCTCGTAGAAGCCATGGGTGACATAGGCCAGCCACCCGCCCTGGCCCGCGCCTGCGCTGTATTTGGCCGAGATGGGATTGCCCAGCGCCGGGCCTGTGGGGTTGAGCGGATCGCGCCCGCTCATCAGGCAGCGCAGCTGGGGCGATTCAGGCGTGATGAAGCCCGAGCGCGTGGCGGAGCCGATGTTGAACTGGCGCTCTATGCCAAAGGTCAGCGCGTACTTGGTGGACGGCGTGAAGCGCATGCCCAGCGAGCCCGTGGTGGTGGGCAGGCCAGAGATGCCGCGGTTGTCGCCCGCCTGCACATTGATGGGCAGGCCCGTGCAGGGGTCGATGGCGCTTTGGCCCAGCGTGGTGCCGCCGCCGTCATGCAAGGTGCTGCCCAGCCGCCCGTAGACATCGAAGATGCGCGTCGATGAGTTGAGGAAGTTGGACGGGCGCCAGTAGGCCTCGGCCGTGCCGAAGACCGCATCGCCGGCTTGGGTGAGTATGCCGTCCGAGAACGCACGCCCCGCAGGCCGCGCACCCCGGTAGCCCATGGAGACGATGGCACCCCACTCGCGTGCGTAGCCGGAGACGGCGCTGCGTGCGTTTTCGCGCTGGCCGGGCGTGAGCTTGGCGGTGCCGGCGTCGTCCAGGTCGATGGCTTCCTTGAAGGTGCGCACGGCGCCCCGGTTGTCGCCGGTGCCGGCCAGCGCATAGCCTTCGTCCAGCATGGCGCCCGCTGGCGCCTCGCCCGTGGCGCGCGCCGCGCGAAAGTCCTGCAGCGCCTTGGCCGGCTCTTCCTGGCGCGAGTACAAGTAGCCGCGCTGCATCAGCAGCTGGGCGTCGTTGGGGGTGAGGGACAGGGACTTGTCCAGCCGCAGCAGGGCCTGGCCCTGCTGGTCGCGGTCGCCTGCGGCCAGCGTGGTGGTCAGCAGCTTTTGCAGTTGCGGGTTGTCGGGGTCCTGCTCCACGGCCGTGCGCGCATGGTCGATGGCGGCCTTGTAGTCCTGGCGTGCGTAGGCCGCATAGGCCTGGGCGCTGGGGCCGCCCGTGCCCTGGGCATCGGAAGGCTGCAGCTCGCAGACCGTGCCATAGGGCGTGTCGCGGCAGTCCTGCAGGGGCGGCGGATAGTCGGCCATGGCCAGGGTCTGCGAGGCGCCGCGCGTATCGGCCACCATGGGCGTGTCGCGGCCGGGGCGCAGGTCATCGGCTTGCTTGAGGCGGCGGGCCACGGATTCATCCTGTGCCGGCATGGGCGCCAGCAGCGCGCGGGCGCGTGCCGCGTCGCCAGCGGCCAGGGCCGCGTCGGCCGCGATCAGGCGCAGGTTGGCGGACTGCTTTTCGTCCAGCCAGTCCTGCTTGAGCACGGCATCGAAGTCCTCGTTGGCCTGTGCGGTCTTGCCCTGGCGCTGGCGGATGTAGCCGCGCATGCCCAGCGCCGCTGTGTCTTCGTTGTCCTGCGCCAGCGCCTCGTCTGCGGCTTTTTCCGCATCGGGCAACTGCTCGGCCAGCAGCAGCGAGGTGATCAGCAGCAGGCGGTGCGATGCCGTTCCCGGCGCCAGCGCCACTGCTTCGCGCGCAAAGGGCACAGCCTGCGCCGGGTTGTTGGCGATCAGTGCCTGGTAGGCCTTTTGCGCCGGCAGCACGGCCTGGCTGCGGCGCAGGGTCTGGCGCTTGGCCACCAGGTCGCTTTTGTTGGGAGGGTCCAGGGCCAGGGCGGCATCTGCGGCCTCGATGGCGGCGCCCAGTTGCTCCTGCGCCTCCAGCGCGCCTATCCACAACAGCGCCCACTGGCCCTGGCTGGGGTCCAGGCGAAAGGCCTGCTCGGCCCTGCGCGCGCTGTCCGCGTAGTTCTTGGCGTTGTAGTCGGTGTAGGCCTGCGTGGCGATGGGAAAGGCCTTGTTGTAGGCCTCGGAAGCCGTGGCCCCTGCAGGCCCGCCCGCTGACCCACCTGCCGCTGCGGCCCGCACATTGGTTTCGGCCTGCTGCAGCGTGGCCTCGTCCAGCCCGGCGGCGCGGGCCGAGGCGATGGCCTTGAGCGCTTCCTCGTTCTTGCCCTGCTTTTGCAGCGAGTAGATCAGCAGCATGCGCAGGCGCAGCAGGTCGGGGCGCAGCTGTACGGCCGATGCGGCGGCGGTCGCGGCCCGTGCAAAGCGGCCGGCCTGGTAGTGGGCATAGGCCTGGTTGGCCAGTTGCCACGCGCGGCCCCTGAGCGGCGCCTCCGCCTTGACGGCCGCCACGGCCTGCGGCCAGGCCGGCGGCGTGTTCCAGCCGGCGCCCAGCAGCGCGGCCAGCGTGAGAGGGCGAACGAGGGGAGCGAGATGCTTCATATGCCGGCCCTTGGAGTGCTTGGAATGCCTTGTGCGGGAATGTCGGGATGCACCGTGGGGTCGGTGGGCTCCCCCTGCTGGAAGCTGATGGCCTCGCGCAGCGTGGCCTCGTCGAGCCAGCCCTGCTCCATGAGGATGGCGCCCAGCGGACGGCGTTCGCGCTGCTGTATCTCCAGCGCGGTGGCCAGCCGGGTTTCGTCGATGGCCTGCCATGACAGCAGCAGCTCGCCCAGGCGCTGGCGCTGGTGGCTCAACTGGTCGGTGGACGGGAAGTCGTGCATGGTCTTGTCCCAGGCCAGGCGCTTGCCCGTGACCAGGTGGACGATGAACAGCTTCCAGGCGCGCGCCGCCGCCATGGCATTGATGAAGTTGCCGATCACCATGCGCGGGATGGACAGCATGGCGTGCTCCCAGCCGTACAGGCGCGAGACGAACCAGGCGCGCTGCACCACGCGCAGCAGCAGGGCGATGACGTTGACGCTCATCAGCGTCACCAGCCAGCCGTTGGGAGCGAACAGGGACGGGTAGTACACCGTCCACCAGCCCATGTGATCGGCCAGCAGGAACAGCAGGAAGTTCAGCAGCAGCAGATAGGCCAGGATGGCCACGAAGGAGGTCACCAGCCCCTTGCGGTCCCGGAACAGCAGGTACTTGGTGGACAGCGGCCCGGCCCAGCCGACCTGGCTCCAGCCCTGCAGGCCGATGCCCAGTGTCCAGCGCGCCTTTTGCCGGTAGGCGGTCTTGAAGGTGTTGGGAAAGAACTCGCGGATGCCCAGCGGCATGGTCAGCGTGGACACCTTTTCCTTGCCCAGGCCGAACAGCGGCTTGCGCCGTATCACGTAGTCCACGGGGAACTTGCCGAAGATCTGCTTCATGCCCCGGCGCGCCAGCCGCGCGCCGATGTCGTAGTCCTCGGTCAGCGTGTCGGTGTTGAAGGGCTGGTTGTGGGTCTCGGCCGCCAGCTCCTCCATCGCCTTGCGCGAAAAGCAGGTGCCCACGCCGGCCGAGGGCACCATGTGCGACATGCTCTCGCGCACCACCAGGTCCTTGGTGTGCCATTCGGCGAATTCGTCCATGTAGGTGCCGGCCACCAGCTCGTACCACTCGCGCTCCAGCGAGGTCACGGGCAGCTGGATGAAGTCCATGCGCGGCAGCAGGTAGTTGTAGTACTTGAGCTCCAGCGGGTGCAGCACGTCCTCGCTGTCGTGCAGGATCACGCCGGCAAAGGGCTCGGGCTGCAGCGTGTTCTGCTGGAAGATGGCCTGCACGATCCAGTTGAGGCAGTCGGCCTTGCAGGTGGGGCCGTCATGGGGCACCTCCACGCGGACCAGCTGGCGGTAGCGCCGGCGCATGCGCTCGACCTCGTTCTTGGTGCGCTCGTCGTTGCGGTAGGTGCCCACGAAGATCATGTAGTTCTTGTAGTCCAGCGTGCCCACCATGCTCTCGAGCATGGGCGCGATCACGTCGTACTCCAGCCAGGCCGGCACCATGATGGCCAGCGGCTTTTCCTCGACCTCCTGCAACTGCTGTGCCTTGAGCGGCTGGTAGCGGCGCTTGACGGTCAGCGCGCGCCAGGCCTCGCGCACCCAGTACCAGGCGTCGATGAACAGGTCGTCGATGCTGGACAGCAGGATGACGACGGCCACCACGGCGCTGACGATCTCCAGCGCGTGGTAGTAGTCGGCCACCAGGTAGGGCCAGTAGAGGGAAGAGATCATGGCGATCGCCTCATGCCGTCGTCATCGTTGCCCGGGCCGGGCTCAGTGCTTGGACTGCTTGCTGCGCGCCACCGCCCAGGCCAGCACCACCAGCAGCAGCACCACGAACAGCGCGATGGCGATGCCCGGCACGCTCCAGGAAAGGAAGTTGCGCCATTCGTGGAAGGCGCTTTCGCGCGGGCCCGACGGAATGCCGGTTTCGGGATTGCTGCTGTCCACCCAGGCCAGCGGGCCGTCGCCACCGATCACGGCGATGTTGCCGCGATTGAGCAGGAAGGGCTCGCCCAGGCCGCCCGTCCACTCGCCGATGGCATGCCACAGCACGCCCTGCTGGCCGCCTGCAGTAACCACTTCGGCCGAGGACAGTTGCTTGAGTCCCTTGATGTCCAGCCAGTCCGCCGACTTGCCGCGGATGCGCAGCTGCTGCCGGTCCGTCACCGTCACCAGGGGCTTGGCGCCGTCCACGGCCACTTCCATGGCGACAAAGGGCATGGAGGGCTTGGCCGTTGCATCGGCCTGGGCCACGACCAGCTCGGCCTGCGAAGCCGACAGGCCGCTGGCGGCCGCCAGATTGGCCATGCGCTCCAGCGCGGCCGGCGCCGCCGACAGATAGCTGGCGGGCACCAGGAACTGCGACTTGGCGCCCAGCAGCGGCAGCAGGCCGATGAAGCTGCCGTTGGCCTCGGCCTTGCCGGGCGTCACGTAGCTGATGGCCGGCAGCACGCTGGCGGGGTAGGGCTGGGGAATCTCGTTGCAGTCGGCCGAGTAGGGCTGGCGCTGCACGGACACCCGCAAGGTGTTGTTGATGCCCAGCGCATAGCCGGGCACACGGGCGCGCAGGCGTTCGGGCTGGCCGTTGGCCTCCAGCTGGCGGGCCGACAGCAGCATGCCGTTCCAGAACAGCGTGGCCACGGGGCGCGTGGCCGAGGCGCCGGGGGCGGCGGCCACGTACAGCGTGATCTCGCCCGGCATCTGGCCCTGCGAGGCCACGGCGCTCAGCGGGAAGTTCATCGTCCAGTCGCCGCGCGACAGCACGTCGAAGCTGTCGGGACTGCCGCCCAGGCTGGACAGGCGTATGCCCTTGGCCTCGTCCCATTGCGGGGGCTGGGCCGCGGCCACGGTCACGTTGTCGCTGACCAGCAGGCGCTGCAGCGCGGCCTCTTGCAGGCCGGCCACGCGCGCACCCGCGTCGGCGGCCACGGCCAGCACCATCTGGCGGCCCATGGGCAGGGCGCGCAACTGCTGCGAGGCCAGCGCCTCGTTGGCCAGCGGCGCGCGCCGGGCGCGCCATTGCTGCAGGGCCTGGCCCGCATCGGGGTCGGCCGCCAGCTGGGCCTGCAGGGCCGCGAAGGCGGCGGTCAGGCGCTGCTGCAGTGCCTTGTCGGCCACCACGATGTCTCCGCTGACCTGGGCGGCCCCCAGCATGAGCAGCGCGCCCAGTTCGGCGTCACTGGCCAGCTTGTGCTGGGGCTCGGCGCCGCGCAGTGCGGCAAAGGCGGGCACGCCGGCCAGGGCGGCGGGAACCTCCAGGCCGCGCAGGTCCAGCGTCTCCCCCACGGCGGGCAATGCGTTCACCGTCATGCGCCTGTTGTTGCGCTGCAGGCTGGCGCCAATGCGCCAGGCACTGTCGAAAGAGGCCTGCTCCAGCTGCCTGCCCGACACCAGCACGGTGGTGCGCACGGGCAGGGTGTTCCAGACATCTTCGATGCTGCGCACATCGCGCGGGTCCACGCGGTAGCTCAGCCGTGTCTGCGGCGAGATGGTCAGGGAGTTGGCCAGGGAATGGTTGTCATCGCATCGCACCTGGCCGTTGCGGCTGCGCCAGTTCACGCCCAGCCGCACGAAATCGCTGGCGCGGGCCTGCTGGGCGACGGGCAGCGTGCGCTGCAGCGTGCCGTCACCATCGGGCACGGTCTGCGACACGGCGGGCGTGCCGTTGAGCGAGATCACCACGGTCGAGACGCCGGGCTCGCCCTTGAGGTAGCGGCTGTCGAAGGCAATGCTGGCATCGCCCAGCGGCAGGCCGCGCGGCACGGGCAGGTAGAAGTCCTGGGTGGCCGTGCCGGCCAGCACCACGGGATCGACGATGCCCAGCTCCTTGAGCGTGACGCTGCGCTGCAGCCCGTCGCTGGCGCCCAGCTGGCGTATGGCGTCACCCAGCGCCGAGGCCGAGGCCGTCTGCGCGAACAGGGCGCCCAGGCCCAGCAGCGAACCCAGCGCCCAGCGGGCCCCGGTGCGGGAAAGCGATTGGCGGATGGTCGGTTGCATGGGGGCCTCTTTTCTCACTTCGGTGCTCGATTCGTAATGCGCTTCGTGGACGTGATGCGGGGGTGGTGCGTGCGTGGTTCAGGCCGGCGCCATGCCCTTGGTCACGGCGGCCGCGATGCCCGGGACGGCCGCGGCGCCCGTGTGTCCGGCGGCAAACTCGTCGAAGGGCTGTCCCAGCAGGGCACGCACGATGCGCTGCGAGGCCTGGCCATCGCCATAGGGATTGATGCGGCGCGCAAACGAGGCGTGGTGCCCCTCGTCGGCCAGCAGCCGGTTGACCTCGGCCACGATGCGCGCGCGCTGCGTGCCCACCAGCAGCACGGTGCCGGCCGATACGGCCTCGGGCCGCTCGGTCACATCGCGCATCACCAGCACGGGCTTGCCCAGGTAGGGTGCCTCTTCCTGCACCCCGCCGGAGTCGGTCAGGATGATGTGGGCGCGCTGCATGAACCAGACGAAGTCCACATAGTCCAGCGGATCGATGAGGCGGATGTTGTCCATGCCGCCCAGCGTGCGCATGACCACTTCGCGCACGGCGGGGTTGAAGTGCACGGGGTAGACGATGAGCAGGTCCGGATGGCGCTGCGCCAGCTCGGCCAGCGCAGCGCAGATGTTCTGGAAGCCTTCGCCGAAATTCTCGCGCCGGTGTCCCGTGACCAGCAGCAGCGGGCGCTGCGCATCCACCCAGGGATGGCGCTGGGCAATGGCACGGGCCAGCTCGGGCCGGGCATCGAGCCGGTCGCACAGCGTGGCCAGCGCATCGATGACGGTGTTGCCCGTCACGGCGATGCGGCCCTGCAGGTTCTCGCCCAGCAGGTTGGCGCGCGACGTGGGCGTGGGCGCAAACATCCACTGGCTGACCACATCGACCACGCGGCGGTTCATCTCTTCGGGAAAGGGCTGGGCCAGATCGCCGGTGCGCAGGCCGGCTTCCACGTGGCCCACCGGAATGCGGCGGTGAAACGCTGCCAGCGCGCAGGCGGTGGCCGTGCTGGTGTCGCCGTGCACCAGCACGTAGTCGGGCTTTTCCTGCTCCAGCACGCCATCGGCACCTGCCACCACGCGGGAGAACAGGCCGTTGAGCGTCTGGTTGGGTTGCATGACGGCGAGATCGTGCTGCGCCTGCAGGCCGAACAGATCCATCACCTGGTCCAGCATCTGCCGGTGCTGGCCGGTGACGCACACCACGCTCTCGATGCCCCGCGTCTGCGACAGGGCCGTGACCAGTGGCGCCATCTTGATGGCCTCGGGACGGGTCCCGAAAAACGAAAGAATCTTCATGCCAACCCCTTTTGCGTTTTCCTGTGCTCTTCGCTTGTGCGTTCTTGTGCTGCGCTGTACCCGGCAGGGGGCAGGACCCGTCTCAGCCCGAAGACGGGCCGGGCAGGCTGCAAAGCGGTGTGGAATATACGGCGGGTTTTTGGAATTTTCGATCGATTGCTCCGGTTCGATTGAAAACTATCGTCAATTGAGAGAAATTGACGGAAGTTAAGAGGACTTGAGGGAGCTTGATGACCTTGCTTTCCATTGGGGAACCTCCGTCGAATCTCAAGCGCCGCAAGCCATGCGCGCCATGGGGCTGGATGCACGTTCGCGCCAGGGGTGCTGTTGCACAAAGCTGCGCGCCTGGGGGCTTTGTTGCAGCTAGTACATCACCGAAACAAGGATGTGCTTGTCAGACGCTTGCCTATTGCTGCCAGCTGCTGCCTATTGCAAGCCCTGGGGCGCGTCTGCGCAAGGCTTGGAGGGGGTGTCCGTGCTGTCGCTTTCCCTGATGTGCGGCCGGTGCGCGGGGCCGAGGCAGGGGCGGGCGCGGCGGGCGCAAACCTGGGCATGAACCTTGCCACAAGCCGGCCCGGAAACGAAAACGGGCCCCGTGTAGGGGCCCGTTTTGCTGGGTGTATGGCGGAGAGGGCGGGATTCGAACCCGCGGTGGGGATTAGCCCACACACGCTTTCCAGGCGTGCGACTTAAACCGCTCATCCACCTCTCCGAAGCCAGCGATTGTAGCAGTGATTTCGGGCGGTCACGGTAAGAAGCTGGAACCGGCGGCGATGCGGGTGTGCCCCGCTGCACCTTGCAGGTACAACCGGCGAGGCCGCCCCGGTCGTCCAGCCGCAAGCCATTTGGGATGGTGAATGGTTGCAGTATCGTGAAATCCGGCGGACTTTTGATGCGGGTCCATCAAGGGAATCCTCGGTGCGCGCTATTTGCAGTTGGCAAACCATGGCGTATCCGCATTGATTCAGGTTTTCCTCAGCCCGTGCATTCGATGGAGGCAGATGTTGGGAGCTGTCATGTATACAAGAAGGTATTTTCTTTGCTTTGTGAAATTGGGGTGAATTTCATGTAAGTCATTGATGTTGTTGATTTTTGTGCAAATGAAATTTATCTGGTTTGAACGGTTCCAGAATGCATCCTGGATGAATTGCAAATGTTGAATGCAATTCTCAAGCGCCGGATGCATTTTGCAACAGACGCCGCATGCCAGCTTGTAGACAATGCCTGCGGCGCCGGGCCTTGAAATGCCTGTTTCAAGCCCATTGCGGCAGATTCCTCCTGTATTGCGGCGTATCGACAGCCCAGGCCAATCATAGAAACCCGCTATCACCATGGCTCACCATTCAATGCGCTCCGATTTTTACTGTGGCGGGGCGCTGCCATGGCGGGCACTGGCCTTGAGCCTTGCGGCGGTGCTGGGTGCCGGGGCGGCGCTCGCTGCCGGGCCGCAGCGGCAGGTGCTGGAAAGCCTGCCGTCCGGCACGGCCAAGGGGGCGCCTGCCTATGAGTTGTCGCTGCCTGCCTGCACGGCGGCGCCTTGTCCCTTTGAGTTGAGGCTGGTGCGTGCCGGTGTGCAGCAGGGCCAGCCAGCGGCGCTGTCCTGGCCGGCGTCCAGGGGGCCGGCGCAATTGGCGCAGCCCGATCCGCTGTACGGCGTGGGCGATCCGCTGTCTGCGGCAGCAGGGCTCCAGCACCTCGAGCGCGTGTGGACGACTGGAGAGGAAGAAGACACCGTCACCGCTGCCGTGCGCAGCTTGCGCCTGCCCGGCGTGCAGGGCGGCTCGCGTGCGCTGCTGGTCACGCAGATGGGGGGCTTTGAGCATCCCAAGCGCCGCCATGCGCTGTATGTCGCCACCGCCCAGGGCCCGCACCTGGCCTGGCAGTACGACGAGCCCCAGGGCAACTACCAAAGCTGGGTGCTGGCGCCCACGGGCCGGATTCCGGTGCTGCTGGTGCGCTATGCATCACCGCAGGACGATGCGCCCGACCAGATCGAGACCCGCAGCCTGCGCTGGAATAAGGACCGGCAGGCGTTTGCCGATCAGGCCTCGGCACCACCGGCCGCCGTGCAGGCCGTGGTGGCGGCGCGCTATGCCAGCGTGGCGGCAGCGCGTGCCGCACGCGCGCAGCAGGCCGAATGCCTGGGCGCCTATTCCGTCGTGCGCACACGCCCCGCAGGCGCCGCGCCCCATCACGCCCTGGTGCAGGTGGCGGCGGACATGGCGCAGGCGCATGCTGAATCTCTGCGGCTGCGTGCCTGCTCGGCCAGCCTGCAGCCGCGCACCGTGCCATTGGTGCACCTGCTGCCGGATGCCGGCCTGAAGCCCGGCAAAAAAACCGGCAACAAACCCGACCGCAAACCCGAGCCCAAACCCGAGCCCGCCCGCTGAGCCGTTGCTGCGGGCCATATCGACAACCACAACGAGGGGAGAAACATGCCTGACATCAAGGACAGCGTAGGCGAGGGCGGCAGCAACCAGGTGCATGACGTGGCCCTGCTGCAGGCCATGCTGCGCGTGGTCAAGGACGCCAAGAACGCGCCGTATCTGGGCGTGGACTACGACGGCAGCTACGGCGCGCAGACGCGCGCCGCGCTGGAGCGTTTCCAGAACGACCACAAGCTGGCCGCCGCCAAGGCCGCGCCGGGCCAGCCGCAGGCCGGGGGTGCCAAGGAGGCGCTGGGCCTGGCGGCAGCCGGAGGGGCCACGGTGGCCAAGCTCAGCGGCATGCTGCCGGCCTCGCACCAGGGCATGCGCGCCGCGCAGAACTCCAAGACGGTGTACCTGGAGGCCAAGGCCCAGGACGTGGCCACCAGCAAGGCCGCCATTGCCAACGATGCGGAGTACGAGCCCACCTTCCGCGCCAAGCTGGCCAGCCTGGTGCAGCAGATGTATGACACGCACAAGATCGCGCTGTGGATCACGCCCACGGGGCGCCGGCGCACCTTTGCCCAGCAGGCCGCCGAGACCCAGACCAAGGCCGGCCCGGGCGAGAGCAACCACAACTTCGGCCGCGCGGCCGACATCGGCTTCAAGCGCTTCCAGTGGGTCAAGGGCGACGGCAGCATCGTCACCGACGCCGACTGGCTCAACCAGCTGGAGGCCGTCAAGTCCGCCGATGCATCGCGCTGGTGGAATGAGCGCGACAGCCTGGCGGCCAAGCAGGGCCTGCTGCCGCTGAAGTTCGAGCGCGTTCACCTGCAGGCATTCGCCCAGCAGGGGGTGAGCAACCAGCGCTCGCTGGCCAAGCTGCTCAACGCCGTGTCGCAGAACAACATGGGCTGGAAATCCGCCTACCAGGCCGACCTGCAGTCCCAGGGCAAGCATTGGGTGAACGTGGGGTCCGCCAAGTCCATCTGGGCTGGAGCAGCCTCCGTGACCAAGGCCGATCTTGCCAAGGCCCGCACGGCGGCCACCGGCAAGCAGGTCAAGGAAGCGCAGATCACCCAGAACGAGGTGGACGCCATGCGCCGCATGCTCAAGGCCGATTTCGAGCAGGCCGACCTGAACTGGTCCAAGTGGGCGCCCGTGCCCTGAGCCTGGCCGGACGCCTGCCGTGCAGGCAGGCGTCACTCCCATCGCATCTTCCGGAGAGAGCATCTTGAGAATCGACCCTTCGACGGGCGAGTCCGCCCTGCGCGCGCCACTGTCCCTTTCGCTGCCCCTGCCTGTGTCCCTGTCCGCGTCCCTTTCGGCGGCCCTTCCCGCCATGGACGCTGACGCAGCGCCGGGCGGGCCGCCTGCCATCCGCGCCCCGCAGGACGTTCTTTCGGGCGTGCGCGTTGCCTCGCAGCTGCTGCAGGACTTTCGCCCCATCACCGAAAGCATCGAGTGGGAGCTGGGCCACCTGCACTGGGCGCAGGCCGGCCTGCTGACCTTTGCCGAGAACGAAGTGCCCTACGTGGTCAACAACAGCGGCCGTCTCTCGGAAGATGCGGCGGCCCTGCTGTTCCACCACTGCGCGGACACCGCGCCGCAAGGCGCCATCGCCGTGCTGGAATTGGGCGCCGGCTGCGGCCTGTTTGCGCGCATGTTCCTGCAGGCCTTCAGGCACCTGTGCCAGCAGGAAGGGCGTGATTTCGACCAGCGGCTGGTCTACTACGTCACCGACGGCTCTCCCCGCACGGTCGCGCAATGGCAGGAGCGCGCCCTGTTTGCCGAGTTCGGCGGCCAGGTCGTGGCCGGCTGCTGCGACGCCATGCGGCCCGAGGCCGTGCAGCTGCCGGACGGCAGCACGGTGCCCCTGCCGCCGCTGCACGCCGTGTTCTGCAACTACGTGCTGGACGTGCTGCCTGCCACCGTCGTGCGGCGGCAGGGCGACGGGCCGGTGCAGGAATTGCGTATACGCACCCGCCTCACCGATGACGCCCAGCTCGTGCGCCAGTACACCGCGCTGTCGCCGGGCGAGATCCGTGCCCTGGTGGACCATGCGGATGCGGCGCAGCGTGCGCGCCTGCTGCCCCTGGTGGGCCTGTTCGAGCAGGAGGTGGGCTTCTTCGATTGCAACCAGGCAGCGCTGTCGCCCTGGGTGGATGCCGCCTTGTCCGTCAGCGAGGCGGCACCGCGCCTGCTGGTCAACCACGGCGCCTTTGGCGCGCTGCAGACGCTGCACAAGCGGCTGGCGCCCAAGGGGCTGGTGCTCATCAACGACTACGGCGCCTGCACGCCCGAGACGGCGGCCCAATCGGGCGCCTCCCAGCGCTTTGGCCGCACCAGCGCCATCGGCCTGAACTTTCCGCTGCTGGCGCAATTGTTCGGGCGCGAAGGCTGGCAGGTGCTGGCGCCTTCGGGCGATGCGCAAAGGGCCATCCATGCGCGGCTGCTGATCGGCGAGGGATGCGAGCGCACGGCGGCAGCCTTTCTCAACCGCTTCAGCGCCGACGCGCAGCAGTTCTTCGAGGCCCCGGCCCAGGAGGCCCGCACGCACCTGGAGTCGGGCCGCCAGGACGCCGCCCTGGAAAGCTATCGCCAGGCCATCACCCGCAGCCCGCGCGACTGGCGGCTGCTGGGCGAGGTGGCCGAATTCGTGGGCCTGCAGCTGCGGGACTTTGCCGCCGGCATCGAGCTGGCGCGCAGCGCGCTGGACCTCAATCCCTGGCTCAGTACCTGGCTGTGGAATGTGCTGGGCGACTGCCTGTTCTGCCAGGAGCAGTTCACGGCCGCGCATGAGGCCTACCTGCAGGCCGAAGGCATAGACCCGCGCGATGCGCGCACCCAGCTCAACCTGGCCTACACCTGGCAACAGCGCGGCGACCCGGCGCGCGCGCTGGCCTGCATCGCCCAGGGCCTGGCGGGGGATGCGCATGGCGTGCACACGCAGCGTCTGATGGAAAAGCAGCAGCAGATCCTGGCGCAGATCGCTGCCCTGCGCGCCTCGGAGCAGCAGCGGCTGGCCCAGCGCGCGGCACGGCTGCAGGGCGGGGCATAAGCCTGCCGGCAGCCCGCGGAAGTTCAGCGGTTGCGGCCCGCCAGCCGCACGGCCAATGCCGCCGCCGATGCCGCGCAGGCCAGGGCCGCCACCCCGCCCCAGCCCCACTGCGCCAGGGCCAGTGCGCCCAGTGCCGAGCCCGAGGCCATGCCGATGAACACGCCCGTGAACAGCAGCGCATTGAGCCGGCTGCGTGCAGCGGGGTCCAGGCCATACACCAGGGTCTGGTGTGCCACCAGCGTGGCCTGGATGCCGAAGTCGAAACCGATGGCGCTGGCCACCAGCAGCGGCAGCTGTGCGCCGGCCGGCAGCCAGGGCGACAGTGCCAGCACGGCAAAGGACGCCAGGGCCAGGCCCGCACCCAGGCAGGTCACGCGCTGCGGGCCGCTGCGGTCGGCCAGCCGGCCTGCCAGCGGCGCGGCCAGCGCACCGGCGGCGCCCGCCAGGCCCAGGGCGCCGGCTGCGGCGCTGCCCATGTGGAACTGCTGGTGCAGCATGACGGCCAGCGTGGACCAGAAGGCACTGAAGGCCACCGACAGCAGGCCCTGGGCCAGGGCCGCACGGCGCAGCGCGGGCTGGCCGCGCCACAGCTGCACCATGGAGCCCAGCAGCGCGCCATAGCCCAGTTGCGTGGTGGGCCTGAAACTGGGCAGCCCGCGCCACAGGGCCACCCCCAGCAGTGCCATGGCAGCGGCGGCCATCAGGTAGACGCTGCGCCAGCCGCCATGCTCGGCCAGCAGCCCGCTGACCACGCGCGACAGCAAAATGCCCAGCAGCAGCCCCGTCATCACCGTGCCCACCACCTTGCCACGCTGGTGCTCGGGCGCCAGCGTGGCGGCGGCCGGCACCACATCCTGCGCCAGGGTGGCAGCCAGGCCCACGGCCAGGCTGGCGGCCAGCAGCGGCGCCAGGCCCGGGGCCAGGCCGCTGGCCAGCAGGGCCAGCATCAGCGCGGCGGTCTTGGCCAGGATGATGCGCCGGCGGTCCATGCGGTCGCCCAGCGGGGCCAGCAGCAAAATGCCCAGCGCATAGCCCAGCTGGGTCAGCGTGGGCACAAAGCCCACGGCGCGCTCGCCCGCGCCCAGGTCGGGGCCGAGCACGCCCAGCATGGGCTGGCTGTAGTAGAGCGAGGCCACGCCCACGCCCGCCGTGGTCGCCATCAGCAGCACCAGCGACCGGGGCACGCCGGCTGCCTTTTCGCTGGTGGCCGCCTGGTTATGCGTAGATTGAATGCAAGACATGTTGATCCGCCGATACGGCGTGTTTGAGAAACGATGGCCGTAGTGTGGTGCGATGCAGCAGCCCACGGTAGTGGCTGCGTCCGCAGAATCGATATACGCTTGGCGTATGACCATCGCCGACCTCTCCCTGCCTTCGGGCGCAGACCGCATCGAACTGCTGCAGACCTTTGTGCGCATCGTCGAAAGCGGCAGCCTCTCGGCCGCCGCGCAGCAGATGTCCACCACCCAGCCCACGGTCAGCCGGCGCCTGCAGACGCTGGAGCGCGCGCTGGGCCTGCGCCTGCTGCGGCGCTCCACCCACGCCATGGCGCTGACCGACGACGGAGAGCGCTGCCTGGCCCATGCGCGCGAACTGCTCGATACATGGCGGGCGCTGGAGTCCGACCTGCGCGGCGCCCAGGACACGCCGCGCGGCCTGCTGCGCGTGGTCGCGCCCCACGCCTTCGGCCAGGACCAGCTCATGGCGCCGCTGCTGCAGTTCCTGGGCCGCCATCCGGCCGTCAAGGTCGAGTGGCTGCTGCATGACCGCCAGCCGGACTTCATTGCCGAGGGCATCGACTGCGCCGTGCAGGTGGGCGCCGTGGTCGATCCATCGGTGGTCGCGCTGCGCGTGGCCGAGGTGCCGCGCATTGCCGTGGCCGCGCCTGCCTTGCTGGGGCAGGGCAGCGTGCCCCAGCACCCGCGCGAGCTGCAGGGGCTGCCCTGGATTGCGCTGCGCACTTTCTACCAGCGCGAGCTGGAACTGCACCGCGTGGGCGATGAGCGGGTGTGCAAATCCTGGCGCCTGCAGTTCGAGCCCCGGCTCAGCACCGACAGCCTTTATGCGCTGCGCAACGCCGCCCTGGGCGGGCTGGGTGCAGCCCTGGCCTCGGCCTGGATCGTGCGCGACGATCTGGAGGCGGGCCGCCTGGTGCACCTGGCCCCGGACTGGCAGGCCGCGCCGCTGCCCGTGCACCTGGTGTATCCGCCGGCGCGCCACCAGCCGGCGCGCCTGCGCGCCTTCATCGCGGCCATGCGGGAGGTCATGCCGGGACTCACCGGAATGCGCGCGCCGCTGCCCTGAGCCGTTCGCCCGCCGCTGTTGCGGCGGCGCGTCACCGCCCGGTTTGCCAACGGTAAGCATGGCAACTGCATAGGATAATAAGAATCATTTGCGATCTTCTTCGCGATTGGCTTTTCCTCCATGCCGTCCCCCTCCACGCTACAACCGCCCGCCGAGCCCCTGCTGGCCCAGCTGGTGCAGCACTATGACGAACTGGTCGGTTTCCTGCGCCACCGCTTCGGCGATGAATGCCAGCCCCGCGAAATCGTCAACGAGCTGTGCCTGCGGTTGATGGAGCGGCCCGTTCCCCAGGGCATTGCCAACCCGCTGGCCTTTCTGCGGCATCTGGCGCGTGACCTGGCCATAGACCGCCATCGGGCCCAGGCGCGCCGGCCCGAAACGCCCTTCGATGGCGCCGAGCTGGAAGAGCGCCTTGCCCCCGCCGCCGCCATGCCGCTGTCCCCGCCCGAGCTGGCCGTGGCCGCCGCCCAGCGCCAGCGCGCGCTGCTGGTGGCGATAGAGCAGCTGCCCCAGGCCAGCCGCGAGGCCTTCATCCTCACCAAGCTCTACGGCATGCCGCAGGAAGAGGCCGCACAGCGCATGGGCATCTCGCGCGGCATGGTGGCCCGCCATCTGGCGCGTGCACTGCGCGATGTGCAGCCCGTGCTCACGGCCGACCATGCCGCCTGAGATCACGCGCAGCACAGGCGGCACGCGCAGCGCGCGCCAGGGTGCTTCTGCGCAGTCTTCGGGGCGCAGCGCCCATCTGCCCGTCGATGACGCCCTGGCCCCCTTTGCCGACATGCTGCGCCGGCACCTGCCCACGCCCGAGGAAATCGAGCAGGCCGCCGCCCAGCGCCAGAAGCTGCGCCAGCGCAGGGCGCTGCGCGCAGGCACGGCTGCGGCCCTGGCGGCGCTGGCGCTGCTGCTCTGGGCCGACCCCGCGCTGCAGCGCCAGACCCTGGCGACGGCCGTGGGCCAGCGCCAGAGCTGGCAACTGGCCGATGGCAGCGAGGTGCGGCTGAACACCGGCTCGCGCGTGCAAGTGGCGCAGCACCTGCGCTCGCGCCGCCTGGTGCTGGACCAGGGGGAGGCGTCCTTCGAGGTATCCCATGCCTTCTGGCACGGCTGGGTGCCCTGGCTGCAGCGGCCCTTCACCGTGCAGGCCGGCGGCGTGGTGGTGCAGGACATCGGCACCGTGTTCGGCGTGCACCGCCATGAGGATGGCGCCGACATCACCGTGCTGCAGGGCAGGGTGCGCGTGCATTCCATGGAGGGTGGCGGCGCACCCGTGGAGCTGTCCACCGGCCAGCACCTGCGCACGCGCGCCGGCCGGCCGCTGCCGCAGCTCGTGCCGGCAGAGGCGGGCGACGGCGCCGCTGCCCTGGCCGCCCTGGCCTGGCGGGAGGGCCGCCTGGTGCTGGACGGCACGCCGCTGTCCGAGGCCGTGGCGCAGATGCAGCGCTACCGCAGCGCCCCCATCGTGCTGGCCGACCGGCATGCTGCGCAGCTGCGCATCTCGGGGCAGTTCGACCTGGACCGCATCGACCAGCTGCTGGACCTGCTGCCGCGCCTTGCGCCCGTGCAGGTGCGGCATGAGGACGACGGCCGCGTGCTGATCTCCACGCGCCACAGGTAGGCGCAGGTAGGCGCAGGTAGGCGCAGGTAGGCGCAGGTAGGCCGCCCGGCAGTTGTCCCTGCAGCCGCTGGCCTGATCCAGAAATTTTCCGTGGCCATGTGTACAAACCTGCGCGCTGCAGCGGCTTACAGGCAGACCGGCATCGCGCCCGGGGCCGAACAGGCCCTGGAGGGGCCTGCCGCCACCGCCGTACCCCGTATTCCGTACCCAACGCCTCAGGAGAGATGTCGCCATGAACCCTTCCCCTACCGTCACCGGCCTGCCGCGCCTTCGCATCGCGGCCCTGGCCGCCGCACTGTGCATTGCCGGCATGGCCCATGCCCAGCCCCTGGCCGTGGACCTGCCTGCCCAGCCGCTGGCCCAGTCGCTGAACGCGCTGGCGCGCCAAAGCGGCGCCCAGATCATCTTCCTCACTGATGTGGCCCAGGGCCTGCAGGCGCCCGCGCTGCGCGGCACGCTGGAAGTGCGTGAGGCCCTGCAGCGCCTGCTGGCCGGCAGCGGCCTGCAGGTGCGTGCGCAGGATGAGCGCACCTTCACCGTGGAGCGCAGCGGCGGCCCGGCTGCCAGCTCCGGCGCGGCAGGCGCCGTCATGGCAGAAGTGCGCGTGCTGGCCTCGCGCGCGGAGGACACGGCCTACTACGCCCCCTCGGCCGCCAGCGGCACCAAGACCGAGGCGCCGCTGCGCGACGTGCCCCAGACCATCAATGTGATCCCCCAGCAGGTCATGCGCGACCAGGCGGCCACCTCGCTGCAGGACACGCTGCGCAACGTGGCCGGCATCGGCCTTTCGCACGGCGACGGCCAGCGCGACCAGGTCAGCATCCGCGGCTTCACCAGCATCGGCGATCAGTTCGTGGACGGCTTCCGCGACGACGCGCTGTATTTCCGCGACCTCTCCAACATCGAGCGCGTGGAAGTCGTCAAGGGCCCGGCCGCCGTGCTCTATGGCCGCGGCTCCTCGGGCGGCCTGGTCAACCGCGTGACCAAGAAGCCGGGCGTCAATGTCTCCGACGTGGCCGTCAGCGTGGGAAGCTGGGCCGACAAGCGTGCCGAATTCGATGTGGGCCGCGCGCCCGAGGGCAGCGACTGGTCCTGGCGCGTCACCGGCGCCGCCGAAGACGCCAACAGCTACCGCAGCCAGCAGTTCCTCAAGCGCGAGACCATCGCCCCATCCGTCATGTGGAAGCCGGACGGCAACACCTCGCTGACGCTGCAGGCCGAGCTGCTGCGCGACAAGCGCGTCACCGACTTCGGCATTCCCGCCTACCGCGGCCGCCCCGTGGATGTGGCGCCCGGCACCTACTACGGCTCGGCCAATGCGCGCGATGCGGACACCTCCGAATCCACCGTGGGCTCCTTCACCGCCACCTTCAACCACCGCTTCTCGGACACGCTGCGCGTGCGCAACGCGCTGCGCTACTACCACTACGAGCTGGACCGCCAGAACACCTTGCCGGCCGGCACCACCAACGAGGCGGCCGGCACCGTGGCGCTGACCCGCTCGGGCGTGGACCGCAACGAGCACGGCATCTTCAACCAGACCGAGCTGATCCAGAATTTCAGCACCGGCAGCGTGCTGCATGAAGTGCTCTACGGCCTGGAGCTGGGCCAGCAGAACAAGGATGCGCTGTCCTACAGCGGCGGCACCCTGGCCAACGTGAACCTCTGGAACCCCGTGCTGCCCGTGGCCCCGCTCAACGGCGGCGGCACCCTGAGCGGCAGCACGCTCAACCGCTACCTCACGCGGGCCCTGTACCTGCAGGACCAGGTCACGCTGTCGCCGCAGTGGAAGCTGCTGGTGGGCCTGCGCTATGACCGCTTCGGCCAGGAAACCGACAACCGCCTGGCCGGCCAGAGCGATTTCAGCCGCACGGACTCCACCTGGAGCCCGCGCGCCGGCCTGGTGTGGCAGCCCGATGCCGTGCAGTCCTATTACCTGTCGGTCAGCCGCTCCTACCAGCCTTCGGCCGAGATGTTTGCGCTGTCGGCCACCAATGCCGCCATCAAGCCGGAAAGCACCACCAACTATGAAGTGGGCGGCAAATGGGACCTGATGGACGGCAAGGCCATGGCGACGGCATCGCTGTTCCAGCTGGAACGCACCGACATCAAGACCACCAACCCGGCCCAGCCCACCCAGCTGATCCCCATCGGCACGCAGCGCACGCGCGGCCTGGAGCTGTCGCTGTCCGGCGAACTGCGCCCCGGCACCCAGGCCACCTTCAGCTACGCCTACCTGGATGCCGTGGTCACCGAATCCACCACCGTGGACGCCGGCCAGCCCGTGCAGGGCAAGCGCGCCACCATCACGCCCAGGAACTCCCTGTCTGTCTGGCTCACCCAGCGCCTGGGCGATGCCTGGACCGTGGGCGGCGGCCTCAACTACGTGGGCGACCGCTTTGCCAACCCCGGCAACACCGTCACGCTGCCCGCCTACACGGTGGTGGATGCCATGGCCCAGTACCGCATCGGCCGTGCCACCACGGTGCAGCTGAACCTGCGCAACCTGTTCGACCGCCGCTATATCGTCTCGGCCCACGGCACCAGCCCCAACCTGAACCTGCCCGGTGCGCCGCGCAATGTGATGGTGACGCTGCGGCACAGCTTCTGAGGCCGCGCCGGCAGCGCCGGCCTCCGCAAAAGACAAAGGCCCACGCAAGTGGGCCTTTGTCCATCCGGGCCGTGCCGTTTACTCGGTCGCCTTCTTCAGCGATTCCTTGGCGTTGTCTGCCGACTGCTTGGAGCGCTTCTTGTGGTAGTCCGACTTGACGTTGTTCACGGCCTTGCCGACCGGCCCGCTGTCCTTGGCCTTGGCGTCGGCCTGCTTTTCCTTCACCTTGTGGTCTGCGGCGTTGGCGGCCTCGGAGGCGGCCTTGCCCACCTGGGCGTGGGCGGTCGACAGGCCTGCGGCGAAGGCAAGGGAAATGGCGGTGGCAAGCAGCAGTTTTTTCATGGAATAGGTGTCCTGTGATGAGGTGGCTGCATCGTGCGCCAGTGCGCTGGTGCCGCCTTGTAGGAGCAGGGCTGTGCTGTGCGCGGGCACTGCGGCCCAAGCGCAGAAGGGCTTCCGACGGTAGCTTGCTTCGGTGTCCGACATGGGGCAGCCGGCCGAGCTTCTAGCCTTGGACCAACCCCCGCCAACACCCAAGAAGGACACACCATGATCACAGCCGAACCCACCATGACCAACCTCTTCGATCAGCTGGGACTGGACTCCAGCCCGGAGGGCATCCGTCAGTTCATTCTTTCGCACCGCCTGGAGAAAAACACGCTGCTGGTGGACGCGCCGTTCTGGACCGACGCGCAACGCGCCCTGTTCTCGCAGCAGTGGCATGCCGATGCGACCTGGGCGCTGGTGGTGGACCAGCTCAGCGAGGCCTTGCATTCCGAGCCCGACCTGGACGCCGTGCCTGCCCCAGCGGCTTCCGAGCACGAGCAGGAAGCGCGTCCCTGATCCTGTGATGCAACCGCTTGCGATGAATCCGTGCTGCTTACAATTTTCGCGGCGCATTCAACCCATTTGCCTACGGAGTCGCTCACATGCTGACCTCGAATGGTCTGGCGTCGGCCTCTCCAGGCTCCGACGCTCTTTTGCCCCTTGACCCGGGCCACGCCGTTCTGGATGCGTTTCCCGACGCCGTCTTTGTCGTCGGGCTCGACGGCCGTCTGGCCCACTGCAACCGCCAGGCCCGCAGCCTGCTGGACCACTCCGGAGATGCGCTGGAGGGCAGCGTTTTCGAAGAGTGTTTCGTCGCCCAGGCTGCGCGTTCGGGCTGGGCAAGCCGCCAATGGGAGCCTCCTGCCCAGGCCGCACAGCCTAGGCGGGCCAGCTGCTGGCCGCTGCTGACCTGTTCAGGGCGCGAGCGGCCCGTGGCTTCGAGCACATCGCGCATACGGCTGCCGGACGGCAGCCCGGCGTTGCTGCTGTGCGTGCGCGAGGCTGATGCGCACCCGCCGCCCCTGTCCAGCCCGCTTTCCAGCGCCGAGCGCAGCTTTGCCTTGCTGGTGCAAAGCGTGACCGACTATGCGATCTACATGCTCGACCCCGAAGGCCGCATCGTGAGCTGGAACCTGGGCGCCAAACGCATCAAGGGCTATGAGGAGGAGGAGGTCCTCAACACCCATTTCTCGCGCTTTTACACGCCCGAAGACCAGCAGGCCGGGCTGCCCCAGGCGGGGCTGCGCACGGCGGTCAGCACGGGCCGCATGGAGGCCGAAGGCCTGCGCGTGCGCAAGGATGGCTCGCGCTTTTGGGCCTCGGTGGTCATCGATGCCATCTACGATGACGGCCGGCTGATCGGCTTTGCCAAGGTCACCCGCGATGTGACCGAGCGCAAGGCCGCCGAATCCCAGCTGCGCCAGGCCTTGAAGATGGAGGCCATCGGCCGCTTCACGGGCGGCGTGGCCCATGACTTCAACAACCTGCTGATGGCGGTGCTCAGCAGCCTGGAGCTGCTGCGCAAGCGCATGCCGCCCGACGAGCGGCTGCGCGCGCTGGTGGAAACCGCCACGCGCGGCGCCCAGCGTGGCGCCTCGCTGACTCAGCGCATGATGGCCTTTGCGCGGCAGCAGGAATTGAAGACGGAGGCCGTGGACGTGGCGGTGCTGCTGTCGGGCCTGCAAGGCCTGCTGCAGCAGGCGGCCGGCCCGCATATCTTTCTCAAGATGGCCCTGGCCGCCAACCTGCCGCGCATCCTCACCGATCCCAGCCAGTTCGAGAGCAGCATGCTCAACCTCGTCGCCAACTCGCGCGACGCCATGCCGGGCGGCGGCGTCATCAAGATCGTGGCGGCCGTGGAAACGATGCTGCCGCGCCAGCTTGCAGGCCTTGCCGCAGGCTCTTATGTCTGCGTGCGCGTGGAGGACACCGGCGAGGGCATGGACGAGCAGACGCTGTCCCGCGTGGTCGAGCCCTTCTTCACCACCAAGGGCGTGGGCAAGGGCACCGGCCTGGGCCTGGCCATGGTGGACGGGCTGGTGGCCCAATCCGGCGGCAAGCTCGTGCTGCACAGCACACCGGGCAACGGCACCACGGTGGAGATGTGGATGCCCATCTCCAAGGACGAGAGCACGGCCTGCCACATGGGCGCCCAGCGCACGCAGGACGTGGGACCCATGGACGTGCTGCTGGTGGACGACGACCCGCTGGTGTTGGCCAACGCCTCGGCCCTGCTGGAGGACCTGGGCCACCGTGTCACGGCCCTCGGCGCCGGGCAGGAGGCCATCGACCTGCTGGCGCGCCAGGCACGCTTTGACGTGGTCATCTCCGACTACGCCATGCCCGGCATGAACGGCGTCGAGCTGGCCGAACACATTGCGCAGCGGTATCCGGGCTTGAATTTCATCCTGGCCAGCGGCTTTGCAGACATCCCGGCGCTGCCGCCTGGAATGACGCGGCTGGCCAAGCCGTATTCGCAGGAGGATCTGAGCCAGTTGCTGCATCAGTTGGTGAGGGCGTGAGCACCCATGGAAATGGCCTGCGAAGCGTTTTCGCAAGCCATCACATCAAGATGGCAGGGTGGAAACAATGGCGCGATTGGCCTGCAGGTGGGCTTCAATCGACGCCAATTGCGCGTCGTAATCACTGATGACTTGCTGCGCGGAGGTACTCCGCGGCATCCTGGTTTTTAGAAAAACAAGAACGGGTATGACGATCAAGGAAAGCATCCACGCCAACGTGAGCGCAGTGTTGATGGCAGGCATCTTGATCTGGTTTATCGCCGTAGGACCCGCAAGAAGCAGGACGAGGAAGCTGATGCCGGCCAGCTTCAACCTTCGGCCGCGTGCGTGTGCACGCTTCTTTTGATGGGCTTCCAACGCTTGTGCACGCAGCGCAAGAATCTGGTGCTTTTCTTGCGTCAGCCTTGGAATGGCCAGTTCTGCCGCTGTGCGATCCGTGCCCCGTTGGATGGCCTGAAGGGAGTTTTCCACCTTTTTCAGTGAAATGATTCCGCCTTGACGTTCAAGAATTTGGGCGCTTCCGCAATGCGCGCAGATGAAGCGTTCCGTATCACTTCCAATCTCCAGTGGAGCGGAGCAATTGGCACAAGACAAGCTGTATATCGGCAAGCCACTCTCCCGTTTTTCTGGGGCAATCCAAAGCCAAAGCTGCCCATGCATGCCAAGTCACCCGGCCGTATTCATTGCTTCGCCCATGGGCAGCGAGCCGGGCAGTGTAGCGCTGAATGCGGCGGGTTTGACCAGGCTGCATGCGCAGCCGGACCTGCTCCAGTTGTTGCAGCCGTGGGGGAGGGCTCAGACACCTGCCTTCTCGAACAGCCGGCGCAATACCTGCATGGGCAGGAACCTGACCTTTCGCCGTTTCAGTTCCCGCCGGAACAGGCGCTCGCGTTCAATGAAGTTGATCTTGGGTTTCATCTTTTTTTGGGGCTGCAATGGACGAAACGCGCCAATCTACTGGTGAACGCCGCAGCTCCTGTAACACCGTGTCAGCGACGCTTCGGGATTGCCGGTTGCCGGTTGCCGGTTGCCGGTTGCAGTTTGCCGCTCGGCCCTATGGCCCGCGCCATTGGGCATGCCGCACGCCAAGCTGCAGCTGCTGGATGCGGCGGTGGATGGTGGAGCGGCTGACGCCGAGCTGGCGCGCCGCCTCGGAGACGTTGCCCTGGCATTGGGCCAGCAGTTGCTCCAGCGCCTGTGCGGCGGGCTCGCTGGTGTTGCTGGCCAGGGCGGCGGTGCAGGGCGGGGTGCCGTGCAGCGCGTCGGGTAGGTGGTCGGGCTCGATGCTGCCGTCGCCATCGTTCCCGCACAGGGCTGCGGCGTAGCGCAGCGCGTTGTGCAGCTCGCGCAGGTTGCCGGGCCAGGCGTGCGCGGCCAGCAGCGCGCGGGCCGCGTCGCCCAGGTGCAGATGGCTGCCCAGCGTGGCCAGCATCTGGTCGGCAATCGCCTGCAGGTCGCTGCGCTGGCGCAGGGCGGGCAGTTGCAGCTCGGCGGCATTGAGGCGGTAAAGCAGGTCTTCGCGGAAGCTGCCGCGCCGCACCAGTTCGGCCAGCGGGCGGTGTGAGGCCGAGATGACGCGAACGGACACCGCCCGTGGCGCGCGGGCGCCCAGCGGGGTGATTTCGGATTCGGACAGGACACGCAGCAGCTTGGCTTGCAGGGCCAGTGGCATATCGCCGATCTCGTCGAGGAACAGCGTGCCTTCGTGCGCCGCGGCGATCAGGCCCTCGCGGCCCTTGCTGGCGCCGCCGGTCCAAGTGCCGGGCAGGTAGCCGAACAGCTCGCTTTCCAGCAGTGCCTCTGGAATGGCCGCGCAGTTGATGGCGACAAAGGCGCCGCTGCGGCCGCTGCTGGCATGCAGCGCGCGGGCCAGGTATTCCTTGCCTGCGCCGGTCTCCCCCTGCACCAGGATGGGCAGCGTTTGCGGCGCGAGCCGTGCGGCCTTGCGCAGCAGCGTCTGCAGCTTGGCATCGCCCGTGTCCAGCGCCTGCAGCGCTGCCGGCAGCGGGGGCTGCGCCGGCGTTGCCTGCGCGCGCAGGCGGCGTGTCGGGCGCTGCGGCTCCATGGCATGGGCGAAGAGGATGCTGCCGTCGCGGGCGCGGATGATGCGCTCCTGCGCCGGGCGATGGCGGCGCAGCTCGGGCAGGTGGCGCAGGTCCACGTCGAAGAAGCGCTCCAGCGGCTGGTCGATGAGCTTGTGGCGCTGGCGCCAGTCCAGCTGCGCGGCGGCCACCAGCAGGCGGGCGCCTGCGTGGGTCATGGCGCGGATGCGGCCCCGTGCGTCCACGCTGATGGAGGCGTCGGGATCGACGTCGAGGAAATCGGGCGACTGCGCCAGGCGCACCACCCAGTCCTGGCCGGACTGGGCCATCAGGTTGGCCTGCTCCACGCGCCGCGCGGCGGCCACGACGAGGTTGAGCGCCAGGTTCTGGCTGGCCCGCTCGGCGGGTGAGCGCAGCAGCGACAGGTCCAGCACCGCAGCGAGTTCGCCGTGCATGTCGTAGATGGGCGCGGCCGTGCAGGACAGACCGGTGTGGGTGAAGTCGAAATGGTCGCTCTGGTGCACGGTCAGCGCCTCGCCCGTTTCCAGGCAGGCGCCCACGGCCGAGGTGCCCGAGTGGTCCTCGCGCCACTGCGCGCCCAGGTACAGGCCTGCGCGGCGCAGGTCGCCAGCGTCGGCCTCATGCCCGAGGAAGTCCACGGCCACGCCGTGCCGGTCCGCCAGCAGCAGCACGTAGTCCAGGCCCTTGAGCTGCTGGTACAGCCGCTCCAGCGCATGGCGGGCGATGTGGATCAGTGGCTCGGACTCCTCGCGGTGCGCGCGCAGCTGGCCGTCGGTCACGATGTGGGCTTCGCTGGTATGCGCCGGGTCAAGCCGGTGGGAGTCGATGCACCGGCGCCAGCTGCGCAGCACGGCGCGGTCGCGCTCCTGCCCGCGGTTGGAGTAGCCCAGGCCGAAGGCTTCGATTTCCTGGATGTGCGAGGCGTAGGACTGCAGGGGCATGGCGTGGAGTCGATGCGGGCTTTGAACGTGCCGCAGACGATTCTGTGCCCTGCACGGCGCAGCGCCAATCAAGACTTACCCACTGCCCCTGCTGCGCTGCAGCACGCCTGGTGCGACAGGTGTCGCAGGGCTGCCCCACCTGTCGCGGGCGGCAACGCCGGGCAGCGATTTGCAAGGCCCAGGGTTTGTACCGGAGGCGCGCAGGCAACCCCTTGATTTGCCTGGCGCATCCCGCCGCTGGGCCTGCCTGGCATGGTGATTGCGTAAGAGCGCCTGCCCGAAGAAAAACCAGCGGGCATGACCGCATCAAGGAGACAACCATGACCGATACGACGCCCAACGCCCGCGCCAAGGCGCTGCTTGACCAACTCAACCATGCCCTGGGAGACCGCGACTTCGCGGCCGCCAGCCGCCTGTTCGCCGATGAATGCTATTGGCGCGACCTGGTGCTGCTGACCTGGAACATCAAGACCATGGAAGGGCGCAGCCAGATCGCCGACATGCTGGCTGCGCAGCTGGACGCCGCGGCGCCCGTGCGCTTTTCGCTGGACGAGCGCGAGGCGGTGGAGGAGGCCGATGGCGTGGTGTCCGCCTGGATCGTGATCGATACGCGCCATGCGCGCGGCGGCGGCCATGTCCGCATCAGGGACGGGCGCATCTGGACGCTGCTGACGGCCGCCCAGGAGCTCAAGGGCCATGAAGAACCCATGGGCACGCGCCGCCCGATGGGGGCCGAGCACGGCATCCGGCGTGGCCGCCAGACCTGGCTGGAGCGCCGCCAGCAGGAGGCCCAGGAGCTGGGCCGCGACAAGCAGCCTTTCGTGCTCGTCATCGGCGGCGGCCAGGGCGGCATTGCGCTGGGCGCGCGGCTGCGCCAGCTGGGGGTATCGCACATCGTCATCGACCGCCAGGCGCGCCCCGGCGACCAGTGGCGCAATCGCTATAAATCGCTGTGCCTGCACGACCCGGTCTGGTACGACCACCTGCCGTACATGCCGTTCCCGGACAACTGGCCCGTGTTCGCGCCCAAGGACAAGATCGGCGACTGGCTGGAGATGTACACCAAGGTGATGGAGGTCAACTACTGGCCGTCCACCAACTGCCTGAACGCCCGCTTCGATGAGGACAGGCAGGAATGGGAAGTCACCGTGGAGCGCAACGGCGAGACGCAGGTGCTGCGCCCCAAACATGTGGTGTTCGCCACCGGCATGTCGGGCAAGGCGAATGTGCCCAAGATCAAGGGCCAGGACGTCTTCAAGGGCGAGCAGCAGCACTCGTCCCAGCACCATGGACCGGACGCCTATGCGGGCAAGAAGGTGGTGGTGATCGGCGCCAACAATTCGGCGCACGACATCTGCGCGGCCCTGTGGGAGCACGGCGCCGATGTGACCATGGTGCAGCGCTCGTCCACGCACATCGTGCGCTCCGATTCGCTGATGGACATCGGCCTGGGCGACCTGTATTCGGAGCGCGCCGTGGCCAGCGGCGTGACGACCAGGAAGGCGGACCTGATCTTCGCCTCGCTGCCCTACCGCATCATGGCCGACTTCCAGGTGCCGGTGTACAACCGCATCCGCGAGCGCGACGCGGACTTCTACCGCAAGCTAGAGGCGACCGGCTTCATGCTGGACTTCGGTGATGACGACTCCGGCCTTTTCATGAAGTACCTGCGCCGCGCCTCGGGCTACTACATCGACGTGGGGGCCTGCGATCTGGTGATCGACGGCAGCATCAAGCTGCAGGCGGGCAAGCAGATCAGCCACCTGTCGGAAAACGCGGTGGTGCTGGCCGATGGCACCGAGCTGCCGGCCGACCTGGTGGTCTACGCAACCGGCTATGGCTCCATGAACGGCTGGGTGGCCGACCTGATCAGCCAGGAGGTGGCAGACAAGGTGGGCAAGGTCTGGGGCCTGGGCTCGGACACCACCAAGGACCCGGGGCCGTGGGAGGGTGAGCAGCGCAACATGTGGAAGCCCACGCAGCAAGAGGCGCTGTGGTTCCACGGCGGCAACCTGCACCAGTCGCGCCACTATTCGCTGTACCTGGCGCTGCAGCTCAAGGCGCGGCAGGAAGGCCTGCCAGTGCGTGTCTATGACCTGCAGCAAGTTCATCACCTGCGGTAAGGCCGAATAATCGCCATGGGGCGGCTGTGCCGCCCGCCAACCCAGCCTTGCAAAACAGAAAGTTCAATCATGAAAGCAGCACGTTTCTACGACCGGGGCGACATCCGCATCGAAGACATCCCCGAACCCGTGGTGGAGCCCGGCACCGTGGGCATCGAGGTGGCCTGGTGCGGCATCTGCGGCACGGATTTGCATGAGTTCATGGAAGGGCCGATCTTCATTCCGCCCTGCGGCCATCCGCACCCCATCTCGGGCGAGTCCGCACCCATCACCATGGGGCACGAGTTCTCCGGCGTGGTGTACGCCGTGGGCGCGGGTGTCGACGATATCAAGGTCGGTCAGCACGTCGTGGTGGAGCCCTACATCGTGGCCGACGACGTGCCCACGGGGCCGGGCGACCACTACCACCTGTCCAAGGACATGAATTTCATCGGCCTGGGCGGGCGTGGCGGCGGGCTGTCCGAGCGGATTGCGGTCAAGCGCCGCTGGGTGCACCCGATCTCCAATGCCATTCCACTGGACCAGGCCGCGCTGATCGAGCCGCTGTCCGTGGGCCACCATGCCTATACCCGCAGCGGAGCGAAGGCGGGTGATGTGGCGCTGGTCGGCGGCGCAGGCCCCATCGGCCTGCTGCTGTCCGCCATCCTGAAGGCCAAGGGCCTGACGGTGGTCATCACCGAACTGAGCGCCAAGCGCAAGCAGAAGGCGCGTGAATCGGGCGTGGCCGATCACATCCTGGACCCCTCCGAAGTGGACGTGGTGGCCGAGGTGATGAAGCTCACCGGCGGCAAGGGCGTGGATGTGTCGTTCGAGTGCTCCAGCGTGAACAAGGTGCTGGACACGCTGGTGGCCGTGACGAAGGCCACGGGCGTGGTGGTGATCGTGTCCATCTGGAGCCATCCGGCCACCATCAACGTGCACAGCGTGGTCATGAAGGAGCTGGACGTGCGCGGCACCATTGCCTACTGCAACGACCACCAGGAAACCATCAAGCTGGTCGAGGAGGGCAAGATCAACCTCGAGCCCTTCATCACCCAGCGCATCCAGCTCGATGACCTGGTGGCGCAGGGCTTTGACACGCTGATCCACAACAACGAATCGGCGGTGAAGATCATCGTGCAGCCACGGCTCAGGTAGGCCGGGCGGCAGGCCTGAATCGAACCCGCTGCGATCAGGAGCGGGTTCGCCCGATTCCTGTCGTGCGGTCACACGCTGCACAAAGAAAAAAGCCCTTGATTGAATCAATCAAGGGCTTAGATCATTTTGGCGGAGAGGGCGGGATTCGAACCCGCGGTGGGGATTAGCCCACACACGCTTTCCAGGCGTGCGACTTAAACCGCTCATCCACCTCTCCGAAGACCGCGATTCTAGCATCGATTTTTGGAGGCGGCGGCGAAGTTGCCTGCCTGCGTGATCGGCACGCCTTGGACGGCTGGCACTTGCGGCATGGCCCGCACCTGCGCCTGCAGCCACGTGCACAGGGTGTCGAGCCGGGCAGGCGCGGCGGTGCTGCGGCGCAGTGCCAGGTAGCGGTAGCCGGAGGCCGTGAAGCCGAAGGGTGCCAGCAGGCGGCCGGCCTGCACGTCGTCCATCACCAGGTGCCAGGGAGCAACGGCTGCACCCAGGCCGCGCAGCGCCGCTTCCAGCGTGAAGTAGTAGTGCTCGTAGACGGGGCCTGCCGCTGCGGGCGGGGCCATGCCCATGGAGGCGGCCCACAGGTCCCAGGCATCGCGCCGGCCGCGCGTGTGCAGCAAGGGGAGGCTGGCCAGGTCCTGGGGCCGCGCGACAAGCCCGGCCATTGCGGGGGACATCACGGGGCCCAGGTATTCGTCGAAAAGCGGCAGCGCCATCTCGTCGTCTGCAATGGCCTGGCCGCTGTTGCCGCTGCTGTCGCGGTCGGTGGGGATGGCCGTGATGAGCAGGTCGCAGCCTTCGCGTGCAGCGTCGGTGCCGGTGTCCGTGGTGCGCAGGCGCACCTCGATGCCGGGGTGGTGCGCGTGGAAGTCGAACAGCCGGGGGATCAGCCATTTGACGGTGAAGGTGCTGAAGCAGGCCACGTCCAGCGGGCCTTCGTGGGCGTCGCCCAGGCTGCGCACCGCCTCATGGATCTGCTCGAAGGCCTGGGTGAGCGCGGGCTGCAGGGTGCGCGCCGCTGCGGTGAGCGTGGGGCGGGCCTTGGTGCCCGCGAACAGCGCCAGGCCCAGGTGCTGCTCCAGTTGCCGTACCTGGCGGCTGACGGCGCCGGGCGAGACGCACAGCTCGTCTGCCGCCGCCGTCATGCGGCCCAGGCGTGCGGCAGCTTCAAAGGCGCGCAGGGCGGCCAGCGGGGGCAGGCGGCGGGTCATGGGTGGGGTCATGAGTCGGGTCATGGGTCGGGTCACGGGGCGGGTGGAGGCTATGTGAGTTCCAGGTACATAGAACCGGCCGAATCATCGCTTTTCAGGCAATGGGCCGGTGGATAGATTTGCCGCTTCGGCCGGCAATTCCTGCGTGGATTCTGGCCGGACTCTCCCTCTCCATTCGATCCCAAAGCACATAGCACCATGCCCTTCGTCCACACCTATCTGCCCCAGTCCACCTCCACTTCCCAGCGCGATGCCGTCGTGCAGGGCATCCACCAGGCGCTGGTGCAAGGCATTGGCATGCCCGAGGACGAGCTGTTCAACATGGTGCACCCGTACGCTCCCGGGCAGTTCGCGTTCAGCCGCAGTTTCAACGGGGTGGCGCGTTCGGATGCGGTGGTGGTGGTCGAGATCACCATGCGGCGCGGACGCAGCGACGCGATGAAGAAGGCCTTGTATGCGGCCATTGCGCGCAACCTGCACGAGGGGGCCGGGGTTGCGCCGGCCGATGTGTTCATCTTCATGCATGAGAACGACTACTCGGACTGGTCCGTGGGCCATGGGCGCTTCGCCATGGCACTGGTGCAGCAGACCGGCGCGCAATGAAAAACGGGCCGCGATGGCCCGTTCTTCGTGGGGTTCCGGCGGATCTCAGCTGGTGCGCTGTCCGGTCTGGATCATCTTCATGGCCGAGGTGATCAGGCTCGATACCTCGGTCATGTTGCTGGGAACGATCAAGGTGGTGGTGGCGTCCGATGCCACCTGGCTGTAGGCCTCGACGGCCTTTTCGGCCACCTTGAGCTGCACGGCCTGTTCGCCGCCGGGCTGGCGGATGGCGGTGGCCACGCGTTCGATGGCCTGGGCGGTGGCGTCAGCCACGGCCTTGATGGATTCGGCCTCGCCCTGGGCCTTGTTGATGACGGCCTGCTTCTCGCCTTCGGAGCGTGCGATGAAGGCTTCGCGCTCGCCGGTGGCGATGTTGATCTGTTCCTGGCGGCGGCCTTCGGAGGCGGCGATCAGGGCGCGCTTTTCGCGCTCGGCCGTGATCTGGGCCTGCATGGAGCGCAGGATTTCGGCTGGCGGCGTCAGGTCCTTGATTTCATAGCGCAGCACCTTCACGCCCCAGTTGAGCGCGGCCTCGTCGATGGCCGAGACGATCTGGGCGTTGATCATGTCGCGCTCCTCGAAGGTCTTGTCCAGTTCGAGCTTGCCGATCACGCTGCGCAGCGAGGTCTGGGCCAGCTGGGTGACGGCCATGATGTAGTTGGACGAGCCGTAGCTGGCGCGCATGGGATCGGTGACCTGGAAGTAGAGGATGCCGTCCACCTGCAGCTGGGTGTTGTCGCGCGTGATGCAGACCTGGCTGGGCACATCCAGCGGGATTTCCTTGAGGCTGTGCTTGTAGGCCACGCGGTCCACGAAGGGCACGAGGAAGTTCAGGCCCGGCGTGAGCGTGCCGGCGTACTTGCCAAGGCGTTCCTTGACCCAGGCGTGCTGCTGGGGCACGACCTTGACGGAGCGTGCGATGAAGATGGCCGCGATGACGGCGATGACGATGGCGATTTCCATGGTGTCTCCAAGCCCGGAGGGCATTCAGTGAAACAAGAGGGTGAGGCGAAGGGGCGCGAGGACTGCATCCCCAGGTGTGCGCAAGAGGTGCAGCGGTGGCTCAGAGCTTGTCCACGAGCAGACGGTTGCCGACGACCTCGGCCACGCGGTGCATGCCGGCCGAGGGCAGGTTGCCCGGGCGGCCGATCACGGTCCATTGGGCGCCACGGTAGCGGACCTGGGCCGTGCCGTCGGAATTCCATTGCTCGACCATGACGGACTCGCCTATGTCGAGGTTGACATCGCGGTTGCTCGATGCCGGCTGGCGGCTGGGCTGGCGGCGGCGCACCAGATAGCAGGCCAGCACGAAGGCGCTGCCCAGCGCGGCGGCGATGATGATCTGTGCAATGGGCGCCAGGCCCGCATGCGCGCACAGCGCGCCGATGATGGCGCCCAGCGCCAGCATCAGCAGATAGAAGCTGCCGGTCAGCAGCTCGGCGATGACCAAGGCGCCGGCGACTAGCCACCAGATGGTGGAATATTCCATGCGTGAGACTCCCTTTGTGACAGTTGCTTGTGTTTAGTGCAGCACATTCTGGGTGAAAATCCGCACGCTTCAAAGGCGCAATAAGGATATTCCTTACACTTCGCGCCTGTTTCGTTTTTTGGCCCGCTCAGGTTACGGAGGCTGCCCCCATGAAGTTTCGCTTTCCCATCGTCATCATCGACGAGGACTACCGCTCCGAGAACACCTCGGGCCTGGGCATCCGCGCCCTGGCCCAGGCCATCGAGGAAGAAGGTTTCGAGGTGCTGGGCGTGACCAGCTACGGCGACCTGTCGCAATTCGCGCAGCAGCAAAGCCGGGCCAGTGCCTTCATTCTGTCCATCGATGACGAGGAGTTCTCGCTGGGCGATGGCGGAACCGATCCCGTGATCCACAGCCTGCGCAGCTTCATCGGCGAAGTGCGCCGCAAGAACGCCGATGTGCCGATCTACATCTACGGCGAGACCAAGACCAGCCGCCACCTGCCCAACGACATCCTGCGCGAGCTGCACGGCTTCATCCACATGTTCGAGGATACGCCGGAGTTCGTGGCCAAGCACATCATCCGCGAAGCCAAGAGCTACCTGGAAGGCGTGCAGCCGCCGTTCTTCAAGGCGCTGCTGGACTATGCGGAAGACGGCTCCTACAGCTGGCACTGCCCCGGTCACTCGGGCGGCGTGGCCTTCCTGAAAAGCCCCGTGGGCCAGATGTACCACCAGTTCTACGGCGAGAACATGCTGCGCGCCGACGTGTGCAACGCGGTGGAGGAGCTGGGCCAGCTGCTGGACCACAACGGCGCCATCGGCGAGAGCGAGCGCAATGCCGCCCGCATCTTCAATGCCGACCATTGCTACTTCGTGACCAACGGCACGTCCACGTCGAACAAGATCGTGTGGCACCACGCCGTGGCGCCCGGCGACGTGGTGGTGGTGGACCGCAACTGCCACAAGTCCATCCTGCACTCCATCATCATGACGGGTGCGATTCCGGTGTTCCTCAAGCCCACGCGCAACCACTTCGGCATCATCGGCCCGATCCCGCAAAGCGAGTTCTCGGTGGAGTCCATCCAGGCCAAGATCGCGGCCAATCCGCTGCTCAAGGGCGTGGATGCCAAGACGGTCAAGCCGCGCGTGCTGACGCTGACGCAGTCCACCTACGACGGCGTGCTCTACAACACCGAGACCATCAAGAGCATGCTGGACGGCTATGTGGCCAACCTGCACTTCGATGAGGCCTGGCTGCCGCACGCTGCCTTCCACCCGTTCTATGGCAGCTACCACGCCATGGGCAAGAAGCGCGCGCGCCCCAAGCACTCGGTGGTGTATGCCACGCAGTCCATCCACAAGCTGCTGGCCGGCATCAGCCAGGCCTCGCATGTGCTGGTGCAGGACAGCCAGACCGAAAAGCTGGACCACCACCTGTTCAACGAGGCGTACCTGATGCACACCTCGACCAGCCCGCAGTACAGCATCATCGCCAGCTGCGACGTGGCCGCCGCGATGATGGAGCCGCCCGGCGGAACAGCCCTGGTGGAGGAGTCCATTCTGGAAGCGCTGGACTTCCGCCGCGCCATGCGCAAGGTGGAGGACGAGTTCGGCGACGACGACTGGTGGTTCGAGGTCTGGGGTCCCGAGAAGCTGGCCGATGAAGGCGTGGGCTCGGCCCAGGACTGGATCATCCGCGGCCATGACGCGGCGCCCAAGCGCTCCAAGGCCAAGAACGGCAAGGAGTTCGACAACTGGCACGGCTTCGGCGAGCTGGCCGACGGCTTCAACATGCTGGACCCGATCAAGTCCACCATCGTGACGCCGGGCCTGGACCTGGACGGCGATTTCTCGGACACGGGCATCCCCGCCTCCATCGTGACCAAGTACCTGGCCGAGCATGGCGTGGTGGTGGAGAAGACGGGCCTGTACTCGTTCTTCATCATGTTCACCATCGGCATCACCAAGGGCCGCTGGAACACCATGCTGACGGCGCTGCAGCAGTTCAAGGACGACTACGACCGCAACCAGCCGCTGGCGCGCATCCTGCCCGAGTTCTGCCAGCAGCACCGCCGCTACGAGCGCATGGGCCTGCGCGACCTGTGCCAGCACGTGCACCAGCTGTACGCCAAGTACGACATCGCCCGCCTGACGACCGAGATGTACCTGTCGGACCTGCAGCCCGCCATGAAGCCCACCGATGCCTACGCCCACATCGCGCAGCGCAAGACCGAGCGCGTGGAGATCGACCACCTGGAAGGCCGCATCACCGTGGGCCTGGTCACGCCGTACCCGCCCGGCATTCCGCTGCTGATTCCCGGCGAAGTGTTCAACCGCAAGATCGTGGACTACCTGCTGTTTGCGCGCGAGTTCGCCAAGGAGTGCCCGGGCTTCGAGACCGACATCCACGGCCTGGTGGAGCTGCAAGGCGAAGATGGCGAAGTGCGCTACTACGCCGACTGCGTGGCCGGGACCGCGCCGGCGCGCAAGACGCCGGCAGGTGGCAAGCCTGCTGCGAAGAAGGCCGTGAAGACTGCAGCCAAGCCTGCGGCCAAGGCAGCCGCCAAGACAGTTGCCAAGGCAGCCGCGAAACCGGCAGCCAAGCCGGCCGCCAAGGTTGCCAAGGCCGCCGCGGTCACCGGGGTCAAGGCGCCTGCCAAGCGCCCCGCAGCGCGCAAGGCGCAGCCCGCCGCGCCTGAAGTCGGCACGGCAGCCAAGCCTGCACGCGGTCGCAAGATGGTGCAGGTGGGGGACGATGGTCCCTTCGGCCGCACGATCTGATCGCCGGGCCGGCTGACGGCCCATCAAAAAGGCGCGGGTCCCGAAAGGGGCTCCGCGCCTTTTTCATTGCGCCGCTGCGGCGTTGTTATTCCGGGGTCACTCCAGGCGTATCTTTGCGTCGCGGATCAGCGCGGCCCAGTCCGTCTGTTCCTTGAGCAGGTATTGGGCCGCATCCTGGATGCCGCCGCCCAGGGCCGTGCTGCCCTCGGCCTGCAGTTGCTGCTGCACGGCGGGCTGCTGCAGGGCCGCGTTCACGGCGGTGTTCATCTTCTGCACGATGGCAGCCGGCGTGCCCTTGGGCGCGACGATGAGCTTCCAGTCCACGGCCTCGAAGCCTGCATAGCCCGACTCGGCCACGGTGGGCACCTCGGGCAGGATGGGCAGGCGCTTGGCCGAGGTCACGGCCAGGGCGCGCAGCTTGCCGCCCTTGAGCAGCGGATAGACGGCCTGGGGCGTGCCGAACATGTAGTGCGTCTGCTTGCCCAGCAGGTCGGTCACGGCCGGCGCTGCGCCCTTGTAGGGCACGTTGAGCACCTGGATGCCGGCCTTGAAGGCCAGCATCTCGCCGGCCAGGTGGCCTACCGTGCCCGTCGATGCCAGTCCCTGGCGGATGCCGCCCGGGTCGGCCTTGGCGGCCTTGACCAGGTCCTGCACCGACTTCCATGGCGAGTCCTGCGGTACGACCAGCACCGTGGGCTGGGCAGCGACCAGGGCCACGGGGATCAGGTCGGTGCGCGGGTTGAAGGGCATGCTGGGCAGCAGGGCGGGGTTGATGGCGAGGTTGGCGGTCTGGCCCATGCCGAAGGTATAGCCATCCGGCGCGGACTTGGCCACTGCATCCAGGCCGATGTTGCCGCCCGCGCCGGGCTTGTTGTCCACGACCACGGTCCATTTGTTCAGCGTGCCCACGCGCTCGCTGATCTGGCGCGCGACCGCGTCCGTGCCGCCGCCCGGCGTGTAGGGCACGACCATGCGCACGGCGCGTGAGGGCCAGTGGTCAGGCTGGGCCTGGGCCGCCAGCGGGAGCAGGGCGGCAGCCAATGCGGGCAGGGCGCACAGCAGCAACTGGCGGCGCGGGGCGGAACAAGGGCGGGCCTGGGTCTGTGTCAGTGTCTGTATCTGTTTTTGGGCGGCCGGGTTGCGGTGGGTGGCGGGCATGGTGTTGTCTCCGGGAATTTTTGGGAAAAGGCCTCCCCGCCGGGCGCGCGGCAAGCGTCGTCCGGTGTGGGGTGGATGGGGTGCAAGGTTGCAGGGGCGCCGCGCGCCGGGTGGACGGCGGCGCCTTCAGTGGCTCAGCCCGGCGTCAGTGGGAAGCCTTGGCGTGGCTGTCGGTGGCGTCGCCCCGGGCCAGGGCCAGGGCCTGCTCGCTGCTGTAGCCCAGGGCGGTGAGGATCTCCAGGCTGTGCTCGCCCAGGCGCGGCGGCGACAGGCGCACATCCAGGCGCTTGCCGTCCAGCGTGAAGGGCAGCAGCACGGTCTTGGTCTCGCGGCCATCGGGCAGGGTGATGGGGGCCAGCGCGCCCGTGGCGTTCAGGTGCGGGTCTTCCAGCAGGTCCTGCGGGCGTGCGATGGGCGCGAAGGGCAGGCCGTTCTTCTCGAAGATCTCTGCAATGTGGGCGGCGCTGTGCGGGGCCATCTTCTCGCGCAGCAGCGGCATCAGCCAGCTGCGCGCCAGTACGCGGTCGTTGTTGCTGCCAAGGCGCGGATCGTCGCGCAGCTCGCCCAGGCCGAAGGCGTCGCAGAACAGGCGCCAGGCGCCATCGCTGACCACGGCCAGGAAGATCTGCTCGCCGTCCCGGACTTCGAACACGTCGTAGATGGCCCAGGCCGAGATGCGTGCCGGCATGGGCGCGGCCGGCTTGCCGGTGACGGCGAACTGCATCATGTGCTGGGCGACCAGGAAGATGTTGTTCTCGAACAGCGCGCTTTGCACTTCCTGGCCGCGCCCGGTCTTCTCGCGCTGGGCCAGGGCGGCCATCGCGCCCATGGCGCCGAACATGCCGCCCATGATGTCGTTGACGCTGGCGCCCGCGCGAAGCGGGTCGCCGGGGCGGCCCGTCATGTAGGCCAGGCCGCCCATCATCTGCACCACTTCGTCCAGCGCCGTGCGGTGCTCGTAGGGGCCGGGCAGAAAGCCCTTGTGGCTCACGTAGATGAGACGCTCGAAGCGGTCCTTGAGGCTGTCGTAGTCCAGGCCCAGCTTGCGCATGGTGCCGGGCTTGAAGTTCTCGCAGACCACGTCGGCCGTGGCGATCAGGCGCAGCGCGGCCTGCTTGCCTTCCTCGGTCTGCAGGTCCAGCGTCAGGCTTTTCTTGTTGCGGTTGAACAGCGGGAAAAAGCCCGAGCCCGAGCCCAGCAGCTTGCGCGTGGCATCGCCGTCGCGGCCGTGGCCCACGGGCTCGATCTTGATGACTTCGGCGCCCAGGTCGGCCAGCATCATGCCGCAGGACGGGCCCATGACCATGTGGGTGAACTCGACCACGCGGATGCCTGCGTAGGGCAGTGGCGCGGTCTGGCCTGCGGCCGTGTCGGGGGTAGTGGGTTGGCTCATGGAAAAACGGTGAATGAATGTGGGGGTTGTCGCTGCGGCTCAGGCCGGTGCGTAGATGCGGGGCACAAAGCCCTTGGGCAGGCCGGCCAGCGGCGTCATGCCGTGCAGCTCCTCACCGGGCAGGCCTGCGGCCAGCGGCTGGCGGGCGGCGATCAGGCGATCGATGTCCACGCCGGTGCGGATGCCCATGGCCTCGAACATGAAGACCAGGTCTTCGGTGACCACGTTGCCCGAGGCGCCGGGCGCATACGGGCAGCCGCCCAGGCCGGCCAGCGAGGCATCGAAGGTGCGCACGCCGGCCTCGTAGGCGGCCAGGCAGTTGGCCAGGCCCAGGCCGCGCGTATTGTGCATGTGGGCCGCGCCTGCATGTTCGCCCAGCTCGGCGCGCAGCCGTGTGAACAGGCGCCGCACCTGGGCCGGGTTGGCCATGCCCGTGGTGTCGGACAGGCCCGATTCATCGGCGCCCGCCGCCACGCAGGCCAGGGCCAGTGCAATCACTTCGTCCTCCGGCACCAGCCCCTGCAGCGTGCAGCCGAAGGCCGTGGAGATGCCCGCCTCGATCAGGGCCTGCGGCGCGATCTCGTCGCGCAGCGCGGCAATGGCCCGCACCTCGTCCACCATCTGCATGGGCGTCTTGCGCACATTGGCCATGGAGTGCGCGGGGCTGGCCGAGACGGGCAGCGTGACCTTGTGGGCGCCGGCGCGCAGCGCGGCCTCGGCGCCGCGCAGATTGGGGGCCAGGGCCATCACGGTGACGCCGGGCAGGGTGATGGCCTGGGCGACCACCTCGGCCGCGTCGGCCATCTGCGGCAGCAGCTTGGGCGAGACGAAGGAGCCGACCTCGATCTCCTGCAGGCCTGCATGGGCCAGCGCGGCGATCCAGGTCAGCTTGTGCTCCGTGGACATGGTGGAGGCCACGGACTGCAGGCCATCGCGCGGGCCGACTTCGCTGATGAGTACGTCAAAACGGTGGGAGGACATGGGCAGTTGCATCCGGTGGTGGGTGTCGATGGTGGCGGATTCACCTGTTGACATCGGGATTCTGTGTGGTTCTAATAGATAGAACTGTATTCTCTCTATTGAAATATTCCCTGCTGCACGCGCCATCGTCAAGCCTGCGTGCCTGGGGTTTTCCCTTGGGTGCCTTTTTATGCCTCGCAAATCAGTGACGGAATCGGTGGCCGACGAGAACGCCGCGCCGGGCGGCGTGGCGGCCGTGGACAGGGCCTTGAGCCTGCTGGCAGCGTTTCGCGACGGCGACGACGGGCTGACGCTGGCCCAGTTGTCGGAGCGCACGCGCCTGTACAAGAGCACCGTGCTGCGGCTGCTGGCCTCGCTGGAGCATGGCGGCTGGGTGCTGCGCATGGATGACGGCCGCTACGCCGTGGGCCCGGCCGTGGCGCGGCTGAACACCGTCTATGCCCGGCATTTCTCGCTGGACAGCGTGGTCATGCCCGTGCTGCGCACCCTGGTGCAGGCCACGGGCGAAAGTGCGGCCTACCACGTGCGTCAGGGCCAGGACCGGCTGTGCCTGTACCGCGTGGATTCGCCCCATCCTGTGCGCGACCATGCACGGACGGGCGATCTGCTGCCGCTGGGCCAGGGCGCAGGCGGGCGCGTGCTGTCGGCTTTCGATGCCGAGCTGTACGCCGCATCGCGCGGCGGCAGCCGCACGCAACTGGCCCGTGTGCGCGCCGATGGCTACTGCGCCATGGTGGGAGACAGGCACCGCGAGATCGCCGGGATTTCGGCCCCCGTGTTCAAGCGCGATGGGGAATTGGCAGCGGCGCTGACACTGACCATGCCAGCCCACCGCTATGAAGAGCGCCACGCCCGCCATGTGCTGGCGGCGGCGCGGGAACTGGGGCTTTTGCTGCCCTGAGCCAGGCGTGCGCGGTGCGCTGGCTCAGCCCAGGGCCGTGTCCAGCACCATCATCAGCACAAAGCCCAGCATGAGGCCGCCCGTGGCAAAGGCTTCATGGCCCTTGCGGTGCGACTCGGGAATGATTTCGTGGCTGATCACGAACAGCATGGCGCCCGCTGCAAAGCCCAGTCCCCAGGGCAGCATGGCTGCCGAGCCGCTCACGATGGCTGCCCCCAGCACGGCGCCCACGGGCTCCACCAGGCCGGAGGCCATGCCCAGCAACACGGCAAAGCTGCGCTTGTAGCCTGCGGCCAGCAGGGCCACGGCCACCACCAGGCCTTCGGGCACATCCTGTATGGCAATGCCCGTGGCCAGCGCATTGGCGCGCAGTCCGTCGTTGCCCGCATAGCCCACGCCGATGGCCAGGCCTTCGGGCAGGTTGTGCAGGGTGATGGCGAAGACGAACAGCCAGGTGCGCTGCAGCTTGCGCGCGCCTTGCGGGTCCAGGCCTTCGCGGCCCTTGATGAAGTGCTCATGGGGCAGGAGCCTGTCCATGAGCATGAGGGCGGCACCACCCATCAGGATGGCCGAACCTATGACCCCGCCAGCCGCCCAGCTGCCGCCACCGAACAGTTCCTGGGTGCGCACGGCCTCCAGTCCCGGCAGGATCAGCGAGAAGGCGCAGGCGGCCAGCATGACCCCGGCGCCAAAGCCGAACAGGGTGTCCTGCGTGCGCTCGGACAGGCGCTGGGACAGCATCACGGGCACGGTGCCCAGTGCGGTCGCCAGCGCGGCGGCCGAGCCTCCGGCCAGGGCCTGGAAGACCACCGGATGGTTCTGGGCGTAGGCCCAGAACTGGCTGGTGAGCGCCCAGGCGCCGGCCATCATGATGGCCAGGCCTATCCACAGGCGGATGTTGGACCGTACGCTGGTCTTGGAGCGGAAGCGTTGTGGCAGATCCATGCTGGTCGAGGTCAGAGGTTGGCGTTGCGGACCGTTCAGCCGCGTGCGGCGGCGTAGCGGCGGGCCACTTCGGCCCAGTTGACTACGTTGTAGAACGCCGCGATGTATTCAGGGCGGCGGTTCTGGTACTTGAGGTAGTAGGCGTGTTCCCACACGTCCAGGCCCAGGATGGGGGTGGCGCCGGAGCCGATGCCGGCCATCAGCGGGCTGTCCTGGTTGCCGCTGCTTTCCACGGCCAGCTTGCCGTCCTTGCCCACCACCAGCCAGGCCCAGCCGCTGCCAAAGCGCGTGAGCGCGGCCTGGGTGAAGCCGGCCTTGAAGGCATCGAAGCCGCCCAGTTCCCGGTCAATGGCCTGGGCCAGTTCGCCCGAGGGAGCACCGCCGCCGCCCTGGTCCACCGGGGCCATCACGGTCCAGAACAGGCTGTGGTTGGCGTGCCCGCCACCGTTGTTGCGCACGGCACCGCGAACGCCTTCGGGCAGCAGGGACAGGTCGGCGATCAACTGCTCCACGGGCTGGCTGCCGTGCGGCGTGTCCTTGAGCGCGGCATTCAGGTTGTTCACATAGGCCTGATGGTGCTTGGTGTAGTGGATCTCCATGGTCTGCGCATCGATATGGGGCTCCAGCGCGTCGTAGGCGTAGTTCAGGGGAGGCAGGGTGTAGTTGCTCATGTGGTTTCTTTCAGGGACTACGGGGAAAAAATCGGTGCGTTGCGATGTCTGTGCGGCTGCAATCAATGCGCCAGCCGGGGTGGCAGGGCGGTGGCTGTGCAGTCGAAGACGCGGGCCGAGGCCTGAAGCGCCGCATCGATGCGGGGCTGGCTGCCGTGCTGGCGCTGCCACTGCAGCAGGGCTGAATGGGTTTCGCGCATATGGCGCCAGGCGGCGCTGCACACGGCGGCCGCATGGTGGCGCGCATCACCCAGGGCCAGCAGGCCCTGGTGCGCCTCGCACAGGTATTCGATGGCCAGTGCGGGCTGCTGGCGCAATGCCAGCAACTCGGCAAGGTTGTGGTGGGAGACCACCCAGGCGGCCATGCAGTGATCGGCGTGTTCCGCCAGCAGCGGGCCGGCGATTAGGCGCTGCGCCACATGCAGGGCCTTCATCTGCATGGCGAGCGCGCTTTCGATCTGGCCTGCATGGAAATGCCCATGGGCGCGGCGCGCCAGCTGTTCCCATTGATTCAAGGATGCTTCGGAGGGTGCCGGGACGGGAGAGGGCAGACTGAGGTCAGAGGTTGCTTGCATATCTGCTGGCTCCGAGGTTTTCAGAGGTTCTTTGATATTGATCTGAGAATTGTATTATTCATGAGAATCATTCTCATTCAAAACAAAAATGACCGTATGCAATCCGATGTGTATTTCCTTTCGCGCATCGGCAGGATGCGGATGCCTGGATTCCAGGCGAAAAAAAGCCCCGCAGGCGGCAATGCCTGCGGGGCGGGTCGCAGTCTGGCGTTGACTTAGACCTGGTCGGCCGACAGGCCTGCGGTCTGGCTGAAGCCGCCGTCCACGTAGGTGATCTCGGCCGTCACGCCCGAGGCGAGGTCCGACAGCAGGAAGGCGGCCACATTGCCCACGTCCTCGATGGTCACGTTGCGGCGCAGCGGCGATGCATCGGCCACGCGGCCCAGCAGCTTGCCGAAGTCCTTGATGCCCGAGGCGGCCAGGGTCTTGATGGGACCGGCCGAGATGCCGTTGGCGCGGATGGCGCGGCCGTCTGCCGTGCGGCCCACGGCCTCGGCCAGGTAGCGCACCGAGGCTTCCAGCGATGCCTTGGCCAGGCCCATGGTGTTGTAGTTGGGGATGGAGCGCAGGGCGCCCAGGTACGACAGCGTCAGCAGCGAGGACTTGTCGTTGAGGTAGGGCAGGGCCGCCTTGGCCATCGCGGGGAAGCTGTAGGCGCTGATGTCGTGCGCGATCTTGAAGCCTTCGCGCGACAGGCCGTCCAGGAAGTTGCCGGCGATGGCCTCGCGCGGTGCAAAGCCGATGCTGTGCACGAAGCCGTCGAACTTGCCCCAGGTCGCGCCCAGGTCGGCGAACAGCTTGTCGATCTGGGCATCGTCTGCCACGTCGCAGTCAAAGATCAGCTTGGAGTCGAATTCAGCGGCGAACTCGGTGATGCGGTCCTTGAAGCGCTCGCCCACATAGCTGAAGGCCAGCTCCGCGCCCTGTGCATGGCAGGCCTTGGCGATGCCGTAGGCGATGGAGCGGTTGGACAGAACGCCCGTGATCAGCAGTTTTTTACCGGCGAGAAAGCCCATTGTTGTTCTCCAGAGAAAGTGAGTGGAAGTGCGCACCAGCTGGCGGCGACGGCCGGGGCCCGCGTCAGCGTTTGCCAGCGGAAGGGCTGGCTGCGTGGTGCAGAATTGTCGCATGCGCCATTGGATGATTTCTTCGCTGCTGCTGGCCTCGGCGTGTGTGCCGGCCTGGGGCTCGCATGCCTATGCCCTGTGGGGCGAGCCCCGCTATGCCGAGGGCTTCAGCCATTTCGACTATGTCAACGCCAAGGCCCCCAAGGGCGGCGAGCTGCGCCTGGTGAGCAATCTGCGCATCTCCACCTTTGACAAATACAACCCGTTCACCATCAAGGGGTCGTCGCCCGCCTATCTGGCGGAGCTGATGTTCGATACCTTGCTGTGGCCCTCGCTGGACGAGACCGCCACCGGCTACGGATTGCTGGCCGAGGATGTGCAGGCCGCGGCCGACGGCCTGTCCGCCACATTCCGGTTGCGGCCCCAGGCACGCTTTCACAACGGAAAGCCCGTGCTGGCCGCCGATGTCAAGTTCAGCTATGACACGCTGGTGGGCCCGCATGCACTGCCCGGCTACAGAACGCTGTTCTTCGATGTGGCGGGCGTCGATGTGCTGGACGAGCGCACCGTGCGCTTTCGCTTCAAGCAGCCGAACCGGGAATTGCCGCTGACCGTGGGGGCCATTCCTGTGTTCAGCCGCGACTGGGGCGTGGAAAACGGCAAGGCCAAGCCCTTCGACCAGGTGGTGACGGACACGCCCATCGGCAGCGGGCCCTACAAGATAGGTCCCGTGCGATTCGGCAAGGACATCACCTATGTGCGTGACCCGGACTACTGGGGCCGTGATCTGCCTGTGCGCGTGGGCACGGCCAATTTCGATCGCATCTCCGTCAAGATCTACCGCGACAACACGGCGAGGCTGGAGGCGCTGAAGGCCGGGGAGTTCGACCTCATGCGCTTTTACAGCGCCGGTGACTGGGCGCGGCGCCTGTACGGCAAGCGCTTCGACCGGGGCGAGCTGGTCAAGGGCGAGTTCAGCAACAAGCTGCCATCGGGATTCCAGAGCTACGTGCTCAACGTGCGCCGGCCTGTGCTGCAGGACGTTCGGGTGCGCCGCGCCCTGGGCCTGGCCATGGACTACGAGTGGATGAACCGGCAGATGTTCTACGGTTCCTACCAGCGCGTGCGCGGGTTGTTCGGCAACACGGCCTGCGAGACCCATGGCGAGCCCTCGCCAGAGGAGCTGGCGCTGATGGAGCCCTTGCGCAAGAGCATTCCGCCAGAGGCCTTCGGCCCCATGGCCGAGCCGCCGCGCACCGATGGCGACAGCTCGTTGCGCGGAAATCTGCGCCAGGCGCGGCAACTGCTGGCCGATGCCGGCTGGACCATTCAGGATGGCGTGCTGCGCAACGCGCGGGGCCAGGCCATGGAGCTGGAGTACCTGGACAGCAGCGAGTCGGGCATTCGCCAGGTCTCGCCCTGGATACGCAATCTGGAAAAGCTGGGCATCCGGCTGCGCTTTCGCTCGGCGGACTTTGCGCTGTACCAGCAGCGCGTGGAGAAGTTCGACTACGACATCATCTCCATCGCCTACCAGGGCACGAACAATCCGGGCCAGGAGTTCGCCGACCTGTTCGGCAGCCAGGCGGCGGCAACCGAGGGTTCCGGCAATTTCCCCGGTGTGAAGAACCCGGCGGTCGACGCCATGATCCGCCGCATGACCGAGGCCAAGACAGAGGCGCAACTGTTGCCTGCCTGCCACGCACTCGAACGCATCATCACGCACGGCCACTATCTGATTCCGCAGTGGAGCGCGGGCACGCACCGCATGGTCTACGACTCCTGGCGCCTGGTGCGGCCGGCCGTGGTTCCGGCCTATGCGAAGGGCGAGAGCTGGGCCATGGACACCTGGTGGGCCCGCATGCCTGTGCTGACCGCGCCGCCTCCATGAGCCGGCGTTGCGGCTGCGTCGTTGCGATCCGTTGCATGATGAGGGCGTCCCCCGGCCGGGGCCTCTCTCCGCAATGGACATAATGCAAGACTTCTTATGTGGGCCTACATATTCAAACGCTTGCTGCTGATGGTGCCGACCCTGCTGGGCGTACTGCTGCTGACCTTCGTGGTCGTGCAGTTCGTGCCCGGTGGCCCGGTCGAGCAGTATCTGGCCGAGGCCAAGGCCAGCGTGGGCCGTGGCGGCGAAGGCGGTGGCCTGGCCTACCGTGGCAACCAGGGGGTGGACCCCCAGCGCATAGAGCAGATCAAGGCCCTCTACGGCTTTGACAAGCCGGCCCATGAGCGCTTCTTCCAGATGCTCGGGCAGTTCGCGCGGTTCGACTTGGGGCGCAGTTTCTTTCAGAACAAGGATGTCTGGCAGCTGATCAAGGAGAAGCTGCCGGTCTCGGCCAGCCTGGGACTGTGGACCTTTTTCATCAGCTACCTCGTTGCCGTGCCGCTGGGCATTGCCAAGGCCGTGCGGGCCGGCTCGCGGTTCGACTTCGCCACCACGCTGCTGATCCTGGTCGGCTATGCGATTCCGGGTTTCGTGCTGGGCGTGGCACTGTTGGTGATCTTTGGGGGCCAGTTGCAGTGGTTTCCGCTGCGCGGGCTGACTTCCTCCAACTGGGACGAGTTGTCCTGGGGCGCGCGCATTGTGGACTATCTCTGGCATATCGCGCTGCCGGTGACGGCCATGGTGGCGGGCAGCTTCGCCATCACGGCCATGCTGACCAAGAATGCCTTCCTGGAAGAGATCCGCAAGCAGTACGTGCTGACTGCGCGCGCCAAGGGCCTGTCCGAGCGGCAGGTGCTCTACCGCCATGTGCTGCGCAACGCGCTGATCCCCATCGTCACCGGATTTCCGGCCGCCTTCATCGGGGCCTTCTTCACGGGCTCGCTGCTGATAGAGACACTGTTCTCGCTGGACGGCCTGGGCCTGCTCAGCTATGACAGCGTGATTCGGCGCGACTATCCCGTGGTGCTGGGCACGCTGTATCTGTTCACGCTGATCGGCCTGGTGACCAAGCTGGTCAGTGACCTTTGTTATGTGTGGGTGGATCCGCGTGTACGGTTTGATTGAGCGCCCCCTGAACGGCTGCGCCGCTTCCCCCTCCTGCTTTGCGGGGGAGCGTTCGGGCCATTGGCGGCTGGCGCAGGCCCTTGCCTGGTGTCCCTGACTTTGGGCGGTCGCGCCACTGTGATGCAGCAACATGGAAACTGAGATGCACTCCCTTGCCGCTCCAGACGCAGGGCTGCCCGGGGCAGCGCCTGTACCGCTGGCTGTGGTGGCAGTGTCGCCGGCGCGGCGGGCCTGGATGCGGTTCAGGCGCAATCGGCTGGGGTATTGGAGCCTGGTCGCTTTTTGCGTGATGGTGGTGCTGAGCCTGGGCGCCGAGCTGATCAGCAACGACCGGCCCCTGGTGGTGCGCTATGAGGGCCAGACCTACTGGCCGCTGTGGAACGATTATTCCGAGAAGACTTTCGGCGGCGACTTCGAGACGGCCACCGACTACCTGGACCCCTTCATCCGCGACCGCCTGAGCCAGGGCGACAACTGGGCGCTGTATACGCTCAATCCCTATGGGCCACAGGCGCTGAACTACTTCGCGACCTCGCCCAATCCGGCGCCGCCCTCGCGCGACAACCTGCTGGGTACCGATGACCGGGGGCGCGATCTGCTGGCCCAGCTGATCTACGGGTTTCGCGTCAGCGTGCTGTTTGCGCTGGCGCTGACGGCGTCAGGCGTGGTGCTGGGCGTGGTGACGGGGGCCGTCCAGGGTTTTTTCGGCGGCAGGACCGATCTGGCATTCCAGCGCTTCATCGAGATCTGGGGCTCCATGCCCGAGCTGTATCTGCTGATCATCTTCAGCGCGGTGCTGGCGCCCAGCGTCTCGCTGCTGCTGGTGCTGCTGTCGCTGTTCGGCTGGATGGGCCTGTCGGACTACGTGCGTGCCGAGTTCCTGCGCAACCGCCAGCTGGACTATGTGAAGTCGGCGCGGGCGCTGGGCGTGGGCAATGGCGCGCTGATCTGGCGCCATCTGCTGCCCAACAGCATGACGCCCGTGGTGACCTTTTTGCCGTTTCGCATGAGTGCGGCCATCCTGGCCCTGACCTCGCTGGACTTCCTGGGGCTGGGTGTGCCGCCTGACACCCCCAGCCTGGGTGAGCTGCTGAACCAGGGCAAGAACAGCATCGATGCCTGGTGGATCTCGCTGTCCACCTTTGCCGTGCTGGTGGTGACGCTGCTGCTGCTGACCTTCATGGGCGATGCGCTGCGCGATGCGCTGGACCCGCGCAAGGCCGCAGCCAGCGATGCCGCCCCCGGTGTCGATGCAAAGGACGCCGCATGAACGCAGAGCAGCCGGCAATGGAGCTACCTTCGCCCCCGGGCCGTGGCCGGACATTGCTGTCCGTGCGCAACCTGCGCGTGCGCTTCGGCAGCAAGGATGTGGTGCACGGCGTGAGCTTCGACCTGGCGGCAGGCGAGAAGCTGGCGCTGGTGGGCGAGTCCGGCTCGGGCAAGACCATCACCGCGCTGTCGCTGCTGCGGCTGGCTGGAGACGCTCAACTGGGCGGCCAGGCCCTGTTCGACGGCCGCGACCTGCTGCGCCTGCCCGAGCGCGAGATGCGCGCCGTGCGCGGCGGCGACGTGGCCATGATTTTCCAGGAGCCCATGACGGCGCTCAACCCGCTGATGACCGTGGGCGAGCAGGTGGGCGAGGTGCTTCGCCTCAAGCAGGGGCTGACGCGAGCGCAATCCCTGGTCCAGGCCACCGAATTGCTGGCGACCACCGGCATTGCCGAGCCTGTGCGCCGCGCCCGCGCCTTTCCCCACCAGCTCAGTGGCGGGCAGCGCCAGCGCGCCATGATCGCCATGGCGCTGGCCAGCAGCCCGCGCCTGCTCCTGGCCGACGAGCCGACGACGGCACTCGATGTCACGCTGCGCGGCCAGATCCTGCAGTTGCTCGATGACCTGCAGCGCCAGACCGGCATGGCCGTGCTGATGATCACGCACGACCTGCACCTGGTGCGGCGCTTTGCCGACCGCGTGGCGGTGATGGAGCGCGGGCAACTGGTGGAGCAGGGCGGGGTGTCGGCGGTCATGGCGGCTCCGCGCCATGCCTATACGCGCAAGCTGCTGGCCAGCGTGCCGCGCCGCGACCTGATCGAGGTAGAGGCAGGCGCCCAGGCCTCGGCTGGCGAGCCGCTGGTGCAGGCCCAGGGCCTCAAGGTCAGCTATCCGGTGCCGCTGGCAGGCATGCGCGGATGGTTCGGCCAGGGGCGCTTCGTCGCCGTGCAGTCCGCAGACCTGGCGCTGTTGCCCGGGCGCACCGTGGGTGTGGTCGGTGAATCGGGATCGGGCAAATCCACGCTGGCCCAGGCCGTGCTGGGGCTGCTGCCCCATGAAGGACGGCTGCGCATTGCCGGCCATGCCTGGCAACAGCCAGCCACGCGCAACTCGCCCGCCAACCGTGCGCTGCGGCGCAAGGTGCAGGTGGTGTTCCAGGACCCGTATTCATCGCTGTCGCCCCGGCTGACGCTGGAGCAGATCGTTGGCGAAGGCCTGCGCGTGCATGCGCCGTCGCTGGCGGCGCCGCAGCAACGCGACCGCATCGTGGAGATGCTGTCGGCCGTGGGCCTGACGCAGGAACAGTTTCCCGGCCTGCTGGACCGCTATCCCCACGAATTCTCGGGAGGCCAGCGCCAGCGCATCGCCATTGCACGTGCGCTGGTGCTGGAGCCCGAGGTGCTGGTGCTCGACGAGCCCACCAGCGCGCTGGATGTGACCATTCAGCAGCAGGTGCTGGGCCTGCTGCAGCGGCTGCAGCGCGAGCGGGGACTGGCCTATCTGCTGATCACGCATGACGTGGACGTGATCCGCGCCATGGCCCATGACGTGGTGGTCATGAAGGATGGCGCCATCGTCGAATCCGGCCCCGTCGCCCAGGTGCTGGGCGCGCCGCGCCAGGCGTACACGCAGCGGCTGGTGGAGGCCGCCGGCTTCTCGGGCGACGGCATGCCCGAGGGGTTCTGAGGCAGTTGCCGGTCCGCGCTACCAGCTGCCCGTGGGATTGACTCCGTCCTGCAGGATCCACTGGACCTTGTCCACGGGCACGCCCAGCAGCCGGGCCTGTGCCAGCAGGCGTGCCGCCACGCCCTCGGCCAGTTCGGGCGTGCGCGAAAGAATCCAGAAATAGCGCAGGTCCGATCCCACCACCATGGCCCAGCGGTACTCGGCATCAAGAGCCACCACGTTGTAGCCGCCGTAGAACGGGCCGAAGAAAGAGACCTTGAGCGCCGCAACGTCCGGGCCGTGCACCGTGCGGGCCTTGCCCTCGGAGGATTTCCAGCGCCGGTGGCGGGCGTCGTAGCCCCGGTTCAGCACATGCACCGTGCCGTCGGGAAGCTGTGTGTACTCGGCCTGGGTGCGCTCCAGGCCTTTTTCGAAACTGTGGTCGATGCGGGCCACTTCATACCAGCGGCCCATGTAGCGCTGGATGTCCCAGCCGCGCACCGGCTCCACGGTAGGGGGGATGGGTGGGTTGCGCAGGCCCTTCCACAGCAACGCTGCTGCGGCGGCGCCTACGGCAAGCCCTGCCAGGCCGGCCGTGGGCAGCACCCAGGCGGGGCGGGAAGTGGATGGGGTGGTTGACTCTGTATTGGGGTGGCGGGGTGACATGGTGCGGAACTCCGTGTTCAGGCAGACGTGCATGCCAGGGTCTTGCGCGCTTGGCAGCGTGCTCCTACTTTAGGACAGAAAACCGGGCCGCAGTGTAGGCCGGCGCTGCCTGCACCGGTGCTGTGCGGGCCGCGCAACGCTGGAACTTTCCCTATGCCAGAGCAGGCCATGTGTTTTTTTGTGCGCGGTCATGCAGGTCTATGGCCTAATTGCGCGTTCTCATTTTTTTGAAGAAGGAAATGCCATGGGCAACAAGATCGTTACCGAAGCCGACCGCAAGTTCACTCCCCAGCCTCCCCTGCCCAACGGCGTCACCCTGCCGACGCCCGGCCGTGGCCAGCGCGTGAGCCGCGCCCGTGGCGCCCACACCCACACCAAGAAGAACCCCGGCAAGCGTCACCGCTGAGCACGGCGGGCCGCATGCGCGCCTGCTGTGGCCGCGTTCTGAAAGCAAAAGCCCTCTTACGAGGGCTTTTGCTTTTGAGGCGGCGTTCTCAATGCTGCAGTGCCTGGAGCTTGCGGCGCAGCATCTGCACTTCCTCGATCAGGTCCGCCGTCAGCGCGGCCAGCTGAGGGTCGGCATCGAAGCTGTGCTCCAGATGGGCTATGCGGCGCGCGCGCACCAGGGTCTGGCTGCTGAAGCGCCACTGCGCCTGTGGCGCGGCCGCTTCGCCGGACGGCTCGTTTTCGCAGTACAGCACGCCGGTCTGCACACGCTCCACCACCCAGGCGGTGTTGCGCTGGCAGTGGCGGGCCAGATCCTGCAGGTCCAGAGCGCCTTCGTCCAGCAGTTCTGCGGGCTCGTAGAAGGGGTACAGCGGCGTGCTCATCGCGTGGCTCCTTGGCCCGCTGCGTGCTGGCGGGCATCGAACGAGGGAAAGGCCTGAGCCAGTGCCGCATAGGCCTGGCGCTGGGCGTCGGTCTGAGGCTCGGGCAGGGCGATGCCCAGCACCAGGTACAGGTCGCCCGGCGTGGCGGCGGGCAAGCCCTTGCCCTTGATGCGCAGCTTGCGGCCAGCGCGGCTGCCTGCGGGCACGCTGACCTCGAATTCACCGGCAATGGTGGCCACGCGGACCGGGCCGCCCAGTGCGGCTTCCCAGGGGGCCAGGGACACGGGCTGGTAGACATCCTTGCCCTCTGCCCACCAGCGCGGGTCGTGGCGCAGGTGCACTTCCAGCAGCAGATCGCCTGCCGGGCCGTTGCCCAGGCCCGGGCCGCCCTGGCCGGCCAGGCGGATCATCTGGCCTTCGCGCACGCCCTTGGGAATGCTGACCTGCAATTCCTTGTCGCGCGCCACGGGGTGTCCGTCCTCATCCAGCACCGTGGTGCGCAGGTGCAGGCTGCGCTGCGCGCCCTGGTAGCTGTCCAGCAGGTCCAGCTCGATGCTGGCGTGCTGGTCCTGCCCGCGCATGTCGGGTGGGGCGCGATGCTGGCCGCCCCCGCCCGCATGGCGGGCACGCGCGCCCTGGCCGAACATCTGTGAGAAGAACTCGCTGAAGTCCGCGTCGCCCTCCGGCATGGCGCCGTCGCTGCTGCGAAAGTGAAAGTCCTGCCCTTCCCAGCCAGGTGGTGGCTGGAAGCCGCCGGCGCCGGGCCCGCTGCGGCGCGGCGCATCGGCCAGGGCGTCATAGGCTGCGCGCTTTTCGGGGTCCGACAGCACGGCATTGGCTTCGTTGACTTCGGCCATGCGCTCGGAGGCGTCCGCCTCCTTGCTGACATCGGGGTGGTACTTGCGCGCCAGCTTGCGGTAGGCCTTCTTGATGTCATCGGCACTGGCCTGCCTGTCCACGGCCAGGATGCGGTAGTAGTCCTTGTAATCCATGAATTTCCGTCCTCCGGCCCTTGCGGGCGATGTTCTGGACAAACCCGAAGGCAGCATAGCCCGGTCATGGCAGGGTCTCAACCGATGGGCCTTTTCCTGCTTGACTGGCATCTTGTGACGGGTTCATTACATTCGCGCGTCGGCAGGACGGAACAGGAGGCGTCGGACATGGCACATGGCAGTCGGTGGCGGGCTGGGCGGGGGCGTCCAGGCTCCAGGGGATGGAGGGCCCTGCTGGGCGCATGGCTGGTGGCCGGCGCGTGTGGAACCTGCGGGGTGATGGCGCAGACCGCGCAGACCATGCAGCCAGCACCGGGCGTGCCCATGGCAGACCTGCCGCCCGCCGTGGTCAGCGCCCCGCTGCCCGATGTGGGCTCCATGGCCTCCAGGGTGCTGGCCTGCACGGCCTGCCATGGTCCCGAGGGCCGGGCCACGCCCAGCGGCTACTTTCCGCGCATTGCGGGCAAGCCCGCAGGCTATCTGTACCGCCAACTCAAGAACTTCCAGCAAGGTCGCCGCAGCTATCCGGCCATGAACCGGCTGATCGAATTCATGTCGGACGACTATCTGCGCCAGATCGCCACGCACTTCGCAGGCCTGGAGCTTCCCTATGCCCCGCCCGTGCCGGCGCAACTGCCGCCCGCTGAACTCGCCCGTGGCGAGCAGCTGGTCTTGCGGGGCGACGCGCAGCGCGGCCTGCCCGCCTGCGCTGCATGCCATGGTGAGCGGCTCATGGGTGCGGGTGACGATATTCCAGGTCTGCTGGGCCTGTCGCGCGACTATCTGAACAGCCAGATCGGTGCCTGGCGCTCCGGCCAGCGCAAGGCGGCAGCGCCCGACTGCATGGACCAGGTGGCCAAGGCGCTGACGGCGCAGGAGGTCGTGGCCGTCACGGCCTGGCTGTCATCACGCCCCGCACTGGCGGCGCCGGGCGGACATGAAGCCCTGGCCCTGCCCATGCCGCTGCGCTGCGGCGCTGTAGCCGCCATTGCTGGCCAGGAGGGCAAGCCATGAACACCCTGGCAGAAAACGCGGCAAGCGGGAACACGCGCGGGCGATGGCGGCTGGCCAGGGTGGCAGGGCTGGCGTTGCTGATCATCGCCCTGCTGGGCGCGCTCCTGATCTGGCTCAACCTGCGGGGCGAGCAGGGCGTGCACGCCTATGGCCATGGCGGCTGGTCAGGCGCGCGCGAAACGCCAACTGCCTTGATAGAGCGCGGTTCCTACCTGGCCCGCGTGGGCAACTGCGCAGGCTGCCATACGGCGGCTGGCGGCGCCGAGTATGCGGGCGGGCGGGGGCTGCCCTCCTCGTTCGGCACGCTCTACACCAGCAATCTCACGCCTGACAAGGAAAGTGGCCTGGGGCTGTGGACGGCCCAGGACTTCTGGCGTGCAATGCATAACGGGCGGTCACGGGAGGGGCGCCTGCTGTATCCGGCCTTTCCATATGACAGCTACACCCATGTGACGCGCGCCGACTCGGACGCATTGTTCGCCTATCTGCAAAGCCTGCCCGCCGTGCGCGCGCAGGCGCCCCGGCATGCGCTGGACTTTCCCTATGGCTGGCAGGGCTCGCTGGCTGTCTGGCGCGCGCTGTTCTTCACCCCGCAGGATTGGCAGGACCGGCCGCAGAAGGCGGCTGCCTGGAATCGCGGTGCCTATCTTGCCCAGGGCCTGGGGCACTGCGCGGCGTGCCATGCACCGCGCAACGGCATGGGCGCCTCGTCCCAGGCCATGTCCGGTGGCTTTGTGGCAGGGCAGGCCTGGTATGCGCCGTCGCTGCTGGACCCAGGCGAAGCCGGCGTGCGCGCAGGCCAGGAGTCCGCCTGGGTGCAGTTGCTGCAGACGGGTTCGGGTCCTTCGGGATCGGCGCTGGGCCCCATGGCCGAAGTCGTGGCGCGCAGCACCCAGCACTGGCAGCCGCAGGATCTGCAGGCCCTCGCTTCCTACCTGCAGGAGCAGGGCGCGGCAGCAGGCCCGCCCAGGAGCAGGCCTGCTGCCGCGCCCGTGCCATCCGGGCAAATGGCCTTGGGGCGGGCCATCTACGAGCGGCAATGCGCGGTTTGCCACGGTGCCGAGGGCCAGGGAACGCCGGGCGCGTTTCCCGCGCTTGCGGGCAATGCCTCCGTGACCCTGGCCGAGCCGCGCAACCTGTTGCTGGTGTTGCTGGAGGGAGGCTACCCACCCTCCACCCGGCAGCAGCCGCAGCCGCACGGCATGCCGCCTTTCGGTCATGTGCTGTCCGACGCACAGGTGGCCGCCGTGGCCAGCTATGTGCGCAACGCCTGGGGCAACAAGGCAGCGGAAATCGGTAACATGGAGGTTTATCGCGCCCGGGAAGGGCGTGGTTTCTGAGAGGCTTTCATGGATTCAATGGCCGGCAAGCTGCCGGACGACAGCGACGCCACCCGCCCCTGGTGGGTGGTTTGCCTGTGCGCGCAATGGTGCGGCGTTTGCAACCAATACCGAAGCACGTTTGCGGAACTGGCAAGCCAGTTCCCGCAGATGCGCTTTGTCTGGCTTGATGTCGAGGACCGCGAGGACGTGGCCGGAGATCTGGACATCGAAACCTTCCCCTCGCTGCTGGTGGCCGATGGCGAGCGCGCACGTTTTCTGGGGCCGGTGCTGCCCCAGGCGGGGGTCGTGGCGCGCATGCTGCAGTCATTGGCCCAGGACCCGGGCGCGGCCCCTGCCGATCCCGCCGAGGCGCAGGCCCTCTTGCGGCGGCTCCAGTCGGCGCAGGCGCTGGAGCGCGTTGGCGTCTGAGCCTCGGGCAAGGGCGGGTGGGCCGGCATGAGGCGCCTCGTCCTGTCCCCGCTTTTGTGCGGGGCGGGCTTGGCCTGAAGGTCGTTTGCGGATACAATGGCATATTCACGACCAAACGGGCGGGTACCAACCGCCCTTTTTTTTGGGCGATCTTCGGGCGACCTTCGGGATTGCCATGGGGCTCGGCGCTGTTGGGACATGGCTGCTGCCAATGTTTCAGGGGCGTTCCGGGTCTTTTGTGTTTGCAGGACTGAATTTAAATACACGTGGCACTACAGCAAATCGTTGAACAAACCGTGACAGGTCTGGGCTATGACCTGGTGGAAATAGAACGCTCGGCGGGCGGGCTGTTGCGCGTCACAATTGATTTGCCTTGGCAGCCCCCGGTGGAGGGCGGGCCGGTGGTGCCGGAGCAGTTCGTGACAGTCGAGGACTGCGAGAAGATCACGCGCCAGCTGCAGTTCGCGCTTGAGGTTGATGGCGCAGATTACACGCGCCTTGAGGTCTCCTCCCCTGGTATCGACCGCCCCCTGCGGCACGAGCAGGACTTCACCCGCTTTGTCGGTGAAGTCATCGACCTGACCCTCAAGGAGCCCATCGGCGCCGCCGCTGAAGGGCAGGTCAGCGCCAATCGCAAGAAATTCCGCGGCACGCTGGAGCGTGCCGAAGATGGTGGCTGGCAGATCGTCTGGAGCGACGAGCCACCCGTCAAGCCTGGCCAGAAGGTCAGCAAAAAGCGTGTTCCCGCGCCCCTGCAGGCGCTGGGCTTCACTCTGGAGGAGCTGCGCGAGGCGCGTCTGGCTCCCATCGTGGATTTCAAGGGGCGTTCTGCCAAGCCGGTCTGATCGGAGCAGGCAGGGTACGTCGAATCATTGGGGCAGGAAGGGCACTGCCATCCCCTTCCTGTGTGATTGAAATAGGAGAGTCGTCGCATGAATCGCGAATTGTTGATGTTGGTAGAAGCCATTTCGCGCGAAAAGAACGTGGAGCGCGATCTGGTGTTCGGTGCAGTGGAATCGGCCCTGGCCCAGGCCACCAAGAAGCTGTACCAAGGTGAGGTGGACATCCGCGTGGCCATCGATCGCGATAGCGGTAACTACGACACCTTCCGCCGCTGGCTGGTAGTGCCCGATGATGCGGGCCTGCAAAACCCCGATGCCGAAGAAATGCTGATGGACGCACAGGACCGCGTCCCCGGTATCTCCGAAGGCGAGTACATCGAGGAAGAGATCGAGTCGGTTCCCATCGGCCGCATCGGCGCCATGGCGGCCAAGCAGGTCATCCTGCAAAAGATCCGTGACGCCGAGCGCGAAATGCTGCTCAACGAGTTCCTGTCGCGCGGCGACCGGATCTTCACGGGCACCGTCAAGCGCATGGACAAGGGCGACATCATCGTCGAGGCCGGCCGTGTCGAAGGACGCCTGCGCCGCAACGAGATGATCCCCAAGGAAAACCTGCGCAACGGCGACCGCGTGCGGGCCATGATCATGGAAGTGGACGCCACGCTGCGCGGCGCGCCCATCATCCTGTCGCGCTCGGCGCCCGAGTTCATGGTCGAGTTGTTCCGCAACGAAGTGCCCGAGATCGAGCAGGGCCTGCTGGAGATCAAGAGCTGCGCTCGCGATTCCGGCAGCCGCGCCAAGATCGCCGTGCTCAGCCATGACAAGCGTGTCGATCCCATCGGCACCTGCGTCGGCGTGCGAGGCACCCGTGTCAACGCCGTCACCAATGAACTGGCTGGCGAGCGCGTGGACATCGTGCTGTGGTCCGAAGACCCTGCACAGTTCGTGATCGGCGCGCTGGCTCCGGCCAATGTGTCGTCCATCGTTGTGGACGAGGAAAAGCATGCCATGGACGTGGTGGTTGACGAGGAAAACCTCGCCATCGCCATCGGCCGTGGCGGTCAGAATGTTCGCCTGGCTTCCGAGCTCACCGGCTGGAAGATCAACATCATGGACGCGGCTGAGTCTGCGCAAAAGCAGGCGGACGAGTCCGCTGTTGCGCGCCAGCTGTTCATGGAAAAGCTCGATGTGGACGAGGAAATCGCCAACATCCTCATCGAGGAAGGTTTCGAGACCCTGGAAGAAGTGGCCTATGTGCCGCTGCAGGAAATGCTCGAAATCGAGGCGTTCGACGAAGAGACGGTGAACGAGTTGCGCACCCGGGCGAAAGATGCACTGCTGACGCAGGAAATCGCGCACGAGGAAAACGTGGGCAAAGTGTCGCAGGATCTGCTGACGCTCGAGGGAATGACTCCGGAGATCGTGGACAAGCTGGCCGAGGCCGATGTGCACACCCGAGACGATCTGGCCGATCTGGCCATCGACGAGTTGACCGAGCTGACCGGGCAGACCGAGGAAGAAGCGAAGGCTTTGATCATGAAGGCGCGTGAACACTGGTTCACCGAAGGGCAAGAGTAAGGTCAGGGAGGTTCAGAGCATATATGTCCAGTAATACGGTTGCCGAGTTTGCAAGAGAGCTCAACAAGACCCCTGACACGTTGCTGCAGCAGCTCAAGGCTGCAGGCGTCGCCAAGGACAACGCATCGGATGCGTTGACCGACGGCGACAAGCAGCAACTGCTCAGCCATCTGCAGGCCAGCCACGGAAGTGGCGCCAAGAAGATCACGCTGACCAAACGGTCCACAAGCGAGATCAAGCAGGCCGATTCGTCGGGCCGCGCCCGCACCATACAGGTGGAAGTGCGCAAGAAGCGCACCTTCGTCAAGCGTGACGAGGTCGCCGAGGGCGCCTCCGATCCCGCTGTCGTTGCCGCTGCCCAGGAGCAGCGCGCGGCATCGGAGCGCGAGTCCCAGGATCTGGTGCGCCGCGAAGGGGAAGCACGTCGCCAGGCCGAAATGATCGGCCGCGAGGAGGAAGAATTGGCACAGCAACGCCGTGAGCGCGAAGAGCGCGAACTAGTTCAACAACGCGAACGAGAAGCCGAAGAGCGCGCAAGCGCCTATGCGGCTGCAGAAGCCGCAAAGATCCTCGAGGCCAACCGCGCGAAGCAGGAAGCTTCGCGTGAGCAGGCTGCAGGCCAGGCCGCGCGCGCCGAAGCCCAGGTTGCGGCTCGCGTCAAGGCCGAGGAAGAGTCCAAGGCCCGCGCGGCCGAGGAAGCCGAACGCGCCAAGGATCTGGAAGACCGCCGCCGCAAGGCGCTGGCCGAGGCCGAAGCCATTCGCGCCATGATGGCTGCGCCCAAGAAGGTGCTCGTGGCCAAGAAGCCTGAAGAGCCCAAGCCCGTGGCCAAGCCTGCAGCGCCCGCTGCCGGCGATGCCAAGAAGACCACGCTGCACAAGCCCGCCGGCACGACCACCGGTGGAGCCGGTGCGCGTGCGGGTGCGCCTGCCGGTGCCGGCAAGGAAGTCAAGTCCGCCAAGCTCTCGTCGAGCTGGGCTGGCGATGGCAAGAAGAAGGAAATCAAGACCCGTGGCGACAGCTCCGGTGGCGTGGGTGGCCGTTCCAACTGGCGCGGCGGCCCGCGTGGCGGCCGTCGTGGCAATGACCGTCATGACGGTCAGCACCAGAGCGCGGCAGCGGAATTCCGTGCCATCGAAGTGCACGTGCCCGAGACCATCACCGTGGCCGAACTGGCGCACAAGATGTCGGTCAAGGCGTCCGAGCTGATCAAGGTGCTGATGAAGATGGGCCAGATGGTCACCATCAACCAGCCTCTGGACCAGGACACGGCCATGATCGTGGTCGAGGAAATGGGCCACACGGCCAAGGTCGCCGCGCTGGACGATCCCGAAGCCTTCACGGCCGAGGAAGTGTCCCAGCAGGAAGCTGCCCAGGAGTCGCGTGCTCCCGTGGTCACCGTCATGGGCCACGTGGACCATGGCAAGACCTCGCTGCTGGACTACATCCGCCGCACCAAGGTGGCGTCGGGCGAAGCCGGTGGCATTACCCAGCACATCGGTGCCTACCATGTGACGACGCCCCGCGGCATCGTCACCTTCCTGGATACCCCGGGCCACGAGGCCTTCACGGCCATGCGTGCCCGTGGTGCCCAGGCCACCGACATCGTCATCCTGGTGTGCGCGGCCGACGACGGCGTGATGCCCCAGACCAAGGAAGCCATCAAGCACGCGAAGGCGGCTGGTGTGCCCATCGTGGTTGCCATCACCAAGGCCGACAAGCCCGATGCCAACCTCGACCGCGTCAAGCAAGGCCTGGTGGCCGAGCAGGTGGTGCCTGAAGAGTACGGCGGCGAGTCCCCGTTCATCGCCGTGTCCTCCAAGACCGGCCAGGGCATCGACGAGCTGCTGGAGCAGGTTCTGCTGCAGGCCGAAGTGCTGGAGCTGACCGCTCCCGTGGAAGCCGCTGCCAAGGGCCTGGTCATCGAAGCCCAGCTGGACAAGGGCCGCGGCCCTGTGGCCACGGTGCTGGTGCAGTCCGGTACGCTGAAGGTGGGCGACGTGGTGCTGGCAGGCCAGACCTACGGCCGCGTGCGCGCCATGCTGGACGAAGACGGCAAGCAGACCAAGTCTGCCGGCCCCTCCATCCCGGTGGAAATCCAGGGTCTGTCCGACGTGCCCCAGGCCGGCGACGACTTCATGGTGCTGCAGGACGAGCGTCGTGCCCGCGAAATCGCGACCTACCGCGCCGGCAAGTTCCGCCACACCAAGCTGGCCCGCCAGCAGGCTGCCAAGCTCGAGAACATGTTTGCCGAAATGGGTGCAGGCGAGGTCCAGACCCTGCCCATCATCATCAAGGCCGACATGCAGGGCTCGCAGGAAGCGCTGGGCACATCGCTGCTCAAGCTCTCGACCGACGAGATCCGCGTTCAGCTGGTCTACTCGGGCGTGGGCGGCATCAGCGAGTCCGACGTGAACCTGGCGCTGGCCTCCAAGGCCATCATCATCGGCTTCAACGTCCGGGCCGATGCCCAGGCTCGCAAGACGGCCGAGAGCAACGATGTGGACCTGCGCTACTACAACATCATCTACGACGCAGTCGAAGAGGTGAAGGCAGCCATGTCCGGCATGCTGGCTCCCGAGCGCAAGGAAGAGATCATCGGCATGGCCGAGATCCGCACCGTGTTCGTGGCTTCGAAGATCGGCACCGTGGCCGGCTCGTACATCACGCAAGGCCAGGTCACGCGCAATGCGCATTTCCGCCTGCTGCGCGAGAACGTGGTCATCTACACGGGCGAGATCGAATCGCTCAAGCGCCTGAAGGACGACGTCAAGGAAGTCAAGGAAGGCTTCGAGTGCGGTATCAAGCTCAAGAACTACAACGACATTCGCGAAGGCGACGTGCTCGAAGTGTTCGAGATCAAGGAAATCGCGCGCTCGCTGTAATTCGCCATGGCAACACGCAAGTCCGCTGCGCCGAATCGCAGCTTCAAAGTCTCTGACCAGATCCAGCGTGATCTGGCAGAGCTGATCGCGCGCGAGTTGAAGGACCCGCGCGTGGGCATGGTCACGCTGCAAAGCGTGGAGGTGACTCCGGACTATGCCCACGCCAAGGTCTACTTCAGCCTGCTCGTGGGCGATCCACAGGCGACGCAGGAAGCGTTGAACCAGGCCGCAGGCTTCCTGCGCAATGGCCTGTTCAAGCGCCTGCATATCCACACAGTGCCCACGCTGCACTTCATCTACGACCGCACCTCCGAGCGTGCGGCCGACATGAACGCCTTGATCGCCAAGGCCGTTTCTTCGCGCGGAAAGGAAGAGTAGCCCCATGAACGCGCCACGCACAAGGGTGCAGCGGCGCCCTGTGCATGGGGTGTTGCTACTCGACAAACCGCTGGAGCTGTCCAGCAACGACGCCTTGCAAAAGGTCAAGTGGTTGCTGCGCGCCGAAAAGGCCGGACACACCGGCACGCTGGACCCGTTGGCCACCGGCGTGCTGCCGCTGTGCTTCGGTGCGGCGACCAAGTTCAGCCAGTTGCAGCTTGAAGCTGCCAAGACCTATGAGGCGATTGCGCGCCTGGGCCAGACCACGACCACGGCCGATGCCGAGGGCGAGGTGCTGCGCGAGCGCGCCGTTGACCTCGCCGCCCTCACGGCCGAGCGATTGGCCGCCGTGCAGGCGCAGTTCACGGGTGCGATCCGGCAGGTGCCACCCATGTACAGCGCCCTCAAGAAGGACGGCAAGGCTCTCTATGAATATGCGCGTGCCGGCATCGAAGTCGAGCGCCCGGCGCGCGAAGTGACAATCCACGCACTGGAGCTTTCGCTGACGCAAGACAGCGAAGGGCTGCCTGCGATCCGGATGCTGGTGACCTGCAGCAAGGGCACCTACATCCGCACGCTGGCCGAGGACGTGGGCGAGGCCCTGGGCTGCGGCGCGCACCTGCGCGCGCTGCGCCGTATCGACACCGGGGGGCTGGGTGTCGAGCGCTGTATCTCGCTGGAGGCGCTGGCCGCCATGGGCGAGGGCGAGCGTCTGCAGCAGTTGCAGCCTGTCGACGCCCTGCTGGCCAGCCACACGGCTGTCACGCTGGGCGAGCAAGATGCGGCCCGTTTTCTCACGGGCCTGCCCCGCAAGGGCGCTTGGGCCGATGCCGAGGCGGTGGCTGTGTATGGCGAGAACCCACAGGCTCTGCTGGGAGTGGGGCGCGTGGTGCGTGGGGAACTGATCCCCGGGCGCCTGCTCAGTTCACTGGAAATTCAACAGATTTTGGAAGACACGCCGCGCCCATGACGCAGCGGCAATGGGAAAACACTATGAGCAAACAAATCCGCAATATCGCGATCATCGCCCACGTGGACCACGGCAAAACCACCATGGTGGACCAGCTGCTGCGCCAATCCGGAACCTTCGCCGAGCACGAGAAAGTCGTGGACACGGTGATGGACAACAACGCCATCGAACGCGAGCGTGGCATCACCATCCTGGCCAAGAACTGCGCCGTGAGCTGGAACGAGACGCACATCAACATCCTCGACACACCCGGCCACGCGGACTTCGGCGGTGAAGTGGAGCGTGCCCTGTCCATGGTGGACGGCGTGGTGCTGCTGATCGACGCGCAGGAAGGCCCCATGCCCCAGACGCGCTTCGTGACCAAGAAGGCACTGGCCCTGGGCCTGAAGCCCATCCTCGTGGTCAACAAGGTGGACAAGCCCGGTGCGCGTCCCGACTACGTGGTCAACGCCGCCTTCGACCTGTTCGACAAGCTGGGTGCCACCGACGAGCAGCTGGACTTCCCCGTGGTGTACGCCTCGGGCATCAACGGCTGGACCTCGCTGGAAGAAGGCGCTCCCGGCGAACAGTGGGGCCCCGACATGTCGGCCCTGTTCGACACCATCCTGAAGCACGTTCCCGCCGTCAAGGGCGATCCTGCCGCTCCGCTGCAGATGCAGATCTCGGCGCTGGACTACTCCACCTTCGTGGGCCGTATCGGCGTGGGCCGCATCACCTCCGGCACGCTCAAGCCTTCGACCGACGTGCTGGTCATGGAAGGTCCTGACGGCAAGAGCTACAAGGGCCGCATCAACCAGGTTCTGAAGTTCCAGGGCATTGACCGCGTGCAGGTGACCGAAGCCGGTCCCAGCGACATCGTGCTGGTCAACGGCATTGCCGACCTGGGCATGGGCGTCACGCTGACCGACCCGCTGAACCCCCAGCCGCTGCCGATGCTCAAGATCGACGAGCCCACGCTGACCATGAACTTCTGCGTCAACACCTCGCCGCTGGCAGGTCGTGAAGGCAAGTTCGTGACCAGCCGCCAGATCTGGGACCGCCTGCAAAAGGAACTGCGTTCCAACGTGGCCCTGCGCGTCAAGGAAACCGACGAAGACGGCATCTTCGAAGTGTCGGGCCGCGGCGAACTGCACCTGACCATCCTGCTGGAAGAAATGCGCCGTGAAGGCTACGAGCTGGCCGTGTCCAAGCCCCGCGTGGTCTACCGCGACGTGGACGGCGTGCGCCACGAGCCTATCGAGCTGGTGACGGCCGACATCGAAGAAGGCCACCAGGGTGGCGTGATGCAGGCCCTGGGCGAGCGCAAGGGCGAGCTGGTCAACATGGAACCCGATGGCCGTGGCCGCGTGCGCCTGGAGTACCGCATTCCTGCGCGTGGCCTGATCGGCTTCACCAACGAATTCCTGAACCTGACCCGTGGTTCCGGCCTGATCTCCAACATCTTCGACAGCTACGAGCCGCACAAGGGCGAAATCGGCGGCCGCAAGAACGGTGTGCTGATCTCCATGGACGAAGGCGAAATCTTCACCTACGCCCTGGGCAAGCTGGACGACCGTGGCCGCATGTTCGTCAAGGCCAACGATCCCGTGTACGAAGGCATGATCATCGGCATCCACAGCCGTGACAACGACCTGGTGGTCAACGCCACGCGTACCAAGCAGCTGACCAACTTCCGCGTGTCCGGCAAGGAAGATGCCATCAAGATCACGCCCCCGATCGACCTGTCGCTGGAATACGCGGTGGAATTCATCGAGGACGACGAGCTGGTGGAAATCACCCCCAAGAGCATCCGCGTTCGCAAGCGCCACCTGTCCGAGAACGAGCGCAAGCGCGCTTCGCGCGGCGCATAAGCGCTGTTGCGACCAGGGCGCACGCAAGCCGCATGGCTTCACCGCCCTGACTGTCAAAGGCCGCATCTGCGGCCTTTGTCTTTTTGGCGCGCCGCTCTCAGGTGTGCCGGCGCAACGGCAAAGGAACTGCTGCTGCTGTTGCTTGCTACTGCTTGCTACTGCAGCTGCAGCAGCAACTCGCGCAGGCGCTGCCCGGCCGCTGCGCTTTGCTGCGGATTGAGCGCCAGGGCCAGGCCGATGGAGGGCAGGTTCTCGGTATCTGCCAGCGCGCGGAACACCACCCCCGGCGTGCTGCCCTTGGCCACCACCGCTGGCACCAGCGCCACGCCCAGGCCTGCGCCCACCAGGCTGACCAGGGTCTGCGCCTGCACGGCATGCTGCTTGACCTGGGGCATGAAGCCCGCGTTCTGGCAGGCCAGCACCACCAGCGCATGCAGGCCGGGCACCTCGCTGGGGCGGTAGTTGATGAAGGGCTGGTCCGCCAGGTCCCGCAGCCGCAAGGCGGGCCGCTGCAGCAGCGGGTTGCCTTCGGGCAGCACGGCCACCAGCTCGTCCTTTTCCACGGGCGTGATGGACAGCTCGGTGGCCTGCGTCACCGGGTAGCGCAGCAGGCCGGCATCGAAATCGCCGCTGGCCACCTGCGCGCAGATCTCGCGCGTGGTCGATTCGGTCAGCACCAGGTCGATCAGCGGATATTCGCTGCGAAAGGCCTGCACCAGCCGCGGAATCAACGAGAACGTGGCCGAGCCTATGAAGCCTATGTGCAGCCGTCCGCGCTCACCGCCGGCCGTGGCGCGCGAGACCTCCTGCATCTGGCGTGCATGGTGCAGGGCCAGCTCGGCACTTTCCAGGGCCGCTAGGCCTGCCTCGGTCAGCGCCGTGCCCCGGCGGTCGCGCTGGAAGAGCTGCACGCCCAGGCTGTCTTCCAGCCGGCGTATGGATTGGGACAGCGGCGGCTGCGACATGTGCAGCTGCTCGGCCGCCTGCCGGTAGTTGAGCGTGCGGGCCAGGGTGACGAAGTGACGCAGTTGGCGCAGGTCCATTGATATCTACCGTGTATCAGAGATGCTGAATTAAGTCTTAGACGCAGCTTTGAAGATATCAAATACTGGCTCCCTGAAGCAACATGGAGACCACAGTGCAGGCTGCGTTGACAGGGATTCGGGTGCTGGATCTGTCCAGCGTGGTGTTCGGGCCGCTGGCCAGCCAGGTGCTGGCCGACTACGGCGCCGAAGTCATCAAGATCGAGCCGCCGGCCGGCGACTCCACGCGCCATACCGGCCCGGCCGTGGAGCCCGGCATGGCAGCCATGTTCATGGGCACCAACCGCAGCAAGAAGAGCGTGGTGCTGGACCTCAAGCGGGAAGAGTCGCGCCAGGCCCTGCATGCGCTGCTGGCCACGGCCGATGTGTTCATGCACAGCATGCGGCCGCAAAAGCTGGCCCCGCTGGGCCTGGACCCCGCAACGCTGCGCGAGCGCTATCCGCGCCTGGTCTATGCAGGCCTGCATGGCTTTGGCGAGGACGGTCCCTATGCGGGCATGCCCGCCTACGACGACGTCATCCAGGGCATGAGCGGCCTGGCCGACCTGATGGAACGCCAGACGGGCGAGGCGCGCTACCTGCCCACCATTGCGGCCGACAAGACCTGCGCCCTGGTGGCCGCGCATGCCGTGCTGGCGGCGCTGTTCCAGCGCGAGCGCAGCGGCCATGGCTGCTTTGTGGAAGTGCCCATGTACGAGACCATGGTGGGCTTCAATCTGGTCGAGCATTTCTACGGCATGCACTTCAGCCCCGCGCTCAGCGGCGCAGGCTACCCGCGCGTGATGGCGCCCTGGCGCAAGCCCTACCGAACGCTGGACGGCCACGTCTGCATGATGCCGTACACCGATGCGCACTGGCAGCGCTTCTTCGCCGCCGTGGGCCAGCCGCAGCTGGCCCTGGATGCGCGCTTTGCCAGCCAGGCCAGCCGCACGGCCCACATCGCCGAGCTGCTGGAGACCGCGGGCGAGCATGTGGCGCTGCACGGCACCCAGTACTGGCTGGACACCTGCCAGCGCCTGGAGATTCCCGCCGCCCCCGTGGCGCGCATGGACGATCTGCCCGCCGATCCACACCTGCAGGCCACGGAGTTCTTCGTGCCGCTGGAGGACCCCGCCATGGGCACCGTGCACCTGCCTCGCTCCTCCGTGCGCATGGATGGCCGGCAGGCCCCCATGGGCATGCCACCGCGCCTTGGCGAGCACACGGCGGCGCTGCTGGCCCAGGCGGGCTGGAGCGCCGAGCGCATCGCCGGCCTGCAGATCACGCAACAGGAGACATGAGATGACAGTGAACACCCCGCAGCCCCACCCTGGTGCCGCCTGGAACGCCGTGCCCCGCATGGGCCAGGGCTTTTTCTGGCAGGACCTGCAGGTTGGCCAGCAGCTGCGCACCTTCCGCCGCACCGTGACCGAGTCCGACCTGGTCGCCTTCATCAATGCCACGGGCATGCTGGAGGCCATCTTCATCGAGGAGGGCTACGACGGCGGCGCCATTGCCGGCCGCCCCGTGCCGGGCGCCATGACCTATGCGCTGATCGAAGGCTTCATCCTGCAAAGCATGATCCAGGGCACGGGCCTGGCCATGCTGGAGCTGCACCAGAAGATCCTCGGCCCCGTGCTGGTGGGCGACACCATCGAGGCGCTGGTCGAAGTCACCGCCATCAAGCCCACCTCCAAGGGCAACCGCGCCGTCGTCACCTCGCGCATCGAGGTCTTCAACCAGGGCCACCAGAAGGTCATGGAATACACGGCCGTGCGCCTGCTGGCCGGGCGCAGCTAGGCGGCCACAAGCATTCCCATAACGACATCAGGAGACAAAAGCATGGACAAGCAGATCGACAAGGCGGCCCGCAATAGAAGGCGCCGCATGGCGCTGGTCACCCTGGCGGCCCCTATTGCGGCGGCGGTGGCGGTGGGGGCGGCACTGCCCGGCGCCGCTCTGGCGCAGCAGCCCTGGCCCAGCAAACCCATCACGATGGTCGTGCCCTTCCCGCCGGGCGGTCCCACCGACCTGGTGGCGCGCGTGCTGGCCCAGCAGGTCGGCCAGCAACTGGGCCAGACCGTGATCGTGGACAACCGGCCCGGAGCCAATGGCAACATCGGCAATGCCCTGGTGGCCAAGGCTGCGCCCGATGGCTATACCGTGCTCTACAACACCTCGTCCATTGCGCTGAGCCCGTCGCTTTACAAGAAGATGAGCTACGACGTGGGCAAGGACCTGATGCCCGTTGCGCTGACGGCCGTGGTGCCGCTGGGCCTGGTGGTCAACCCCAAGCTGCCGGTGAAGAACGTGCAGGAGTTCGTGCGCCATGCCAGGGACAAGGCCGGCCAGCTGTCCTATGGCTCGGCCGGCAACGGCAACGTCACCCACCTGGCGGCCTTCCAGGTCGTGCAGCACTACCAGATCGAGGCCAGCCACGTGCCCTACAAGGGCAGCGCGCCGGCCGACGTGGATCTGGTCGCCGGGCAGATCGACTTCATGACCGACACCATCAACTCGGTCGCTCCCTTCATCAAGGAAGGGCGGCTCAAGCTGCTGGCCGTGAGTTCCTCCAAGCGCCTGCCCAACTTCCCCGATGCACCCACGCTGGCCGAAAGCGGCATGTCCGGCTTCGAGGCCGGGGCCTGGCAGGGCGTGATGGTGCCGGCCAAAACGCCGGCCGCCATCATCCAGCGGCTCAACCAGGAGCTGATGCGCGCGCTCAAGGACCCGGGCGTGGTCGAGAAGCTGCAGCTGCAGGGCGCCGAAGGCCTGGGCTCCACGCCCGAGGAATACGGCGCCTACATCCGCAGCGAGATCAAGCGCTGGGCCGGCGTGGTCAAGAGCACGGGCGTCTCTCTGGACTGAGTGCGGGACGTTGCGGCGCCTGTCGCGCAGTTGCGCATATTGGCACCTGTTTGTCAGGGGCGGGCGCGGTTTTTCAGCTATGGTTGCGGCTCATTGCCCCGGGCTGCCGGGGCAGGGCATGCATAGCAACAAGGAGCAAGATATGACGGGAGCTGCCGGCGAAGTCCTCAGCGAAGTGCGGGGCCGCATGGGCATGATCACCTTGAACCGGGCCAAGGCGCTGAATGCGCTGTCGCTGGGCATGGTGCGCGATCTGCTGGCCACCCTGCTGGCCTGGCAAAAGGATGAGCAGGTGCTGGCCGTGGCCATCCGAGGCATGGGCAAGGAGGGGGTCTTCGGCGCCTTCTGCGCGGGCGGGGACATCCGCTTCCTGCATGGCGCGGGCAGCATGGGCAATCCGCAGCTGGAGGACTTCTTCACAGAGGAGTACGCGCTCAACCACCTGATCCACACCTTTGGCAAGCCCTACATCGCCTTCATGGACGGCATCGTCATGGGCGGCGGCATGGGCATCAGCCAGGGCGGCACGTTGCGCATCGTCACCGAGCGCACCAAGATGGCCATGCCCGAGACGGCCATCGGCCTGTTCCCCGATGTGGGTGGCGGCTACTTCCTCTCGCGCTGCCCGGGTCACGCGGGTGAGTGGCTGGCGCTGACGGGCGACGTGATCGGCGCGGCCGATGCGCTGGACTTCGGCCTGGCCGATGGCTACCTGCCATCGGACCAGCAGCCTGCGCTGTGGGACGCGCTGGCCGCCGGCAGCTTTGCCGATGCAGCGGCCATCGAGGCCCTGGTGAAGTCGAAGTTCACGGCCCCGGCCAAGCCGGCGGCCCAGCCCCGCGCCGAGATCGACCGCGTGTTCGCCCTGCCCACGGTGGCTGCCATGGTGCAGGCGCTGGAAGCGGCGGATGGCGAGTGGGCCCGGCACACGGCAGCCACGCTGCGCAAGCGCTCGCCCCTGATGCTGCACGTGGTGCTGGAGCAGATCCGCCGCGCGCGCGGCATGACGCTGGCCCAGGACCTGCGCATGGAGCGCGACATGGTGCGCCACTGCTTCTACCTGCGCCCGGGCCAGAGCGAGACCATCGAAGGCATACGCGCACTGGCCGTGGACAAGGACCACCACCCGCGCTGGAACCCCGCGCGCATCGAGGAGGTGCAGGACGCGCAATGGCGTGCCTTCTTTGACAGCCCCTGGCCTGCGCATTCGCATCCGCTGGCGGCGCTGGACTGATCGCGGCGCAGAGCGTTCAGCGTTCAAGCTTCCAAAAGGCCATCCGGCGCCATGCCGGGTGGCCTTTTTTCATTCAACGATCCGCAGGCTCCATGCTGCAGGCTTGGCCGGCAAGCAGCCGGACCGCATGCTCTATGCGCGGCCCCGGGTCCCATTCGGGCACGGGCGGCGTCAGGCCCAGGGCCATTTGCCGCAGCGGCTCGGCAATGACCATGGACAGCAGCAGGTCGCAGACGACTTCGGGCTGTTCGGCCCGCAGCAACCCCTTGCTGCACTGGCGCCGCAGCCAGTCCACCAGCATGCCGCGGCCGCGCTCTATGCCGTTGCGCTGGTAGACCTCCAGCAGCTCGGGCTTGGCGGGGAAATCGGTGGTGAGCAGGCGGAACATGCCCACTGCCTCGGCCGACAGCACGCGCGCGGCAATCACGCGCAGGATCTCGGCCAGCGCTGGCGCCACCTCTGAGGCCGATCGCGCATCGGCCGACAGGGCAGGGCGGAAACCGTCGGTCCAGCCGCGCACCACCAGGGCCACCAGATCCTCGCGGTTGGCGGCAAAGCGGTAGAGCGTCTTCTTGGCCAGCCCCGCGCGCCTGGCCACGGCTTCCATGGTGGTGGCGGCATAGCCTTCGTTGAGCAAGAGCCAGGTGGCGGCGGCCAGGGCGGCATCGTTGGCCTCGTGCTCGGGCCGGGCCGGCCGGCCGCGCGGCCGGGGGGCCGCAGGAGTGATTTCGGATTCCATTGGTTTTCTTGTCGTTCCGTTCGGTGTTGTGCAGGGTCGGGCCTAGTTGTGCAGCATTTTGTTACCCGGCAGGGATTATCCAATTTTTTGGAAACGTTGTTCGTTTCTTTAATATAAGATGGCTTTTCCTCATCAACCCAGGAACGGAAAACACCCATGAACCCCCATGCCTTCGAGCCCGACATTTCCCGCATCGACGAGCTGCTGCACATCACGCCGCTGCGGCTGGAGACGGGAATCCAGCGCCTGCCCAGCGGCTGCCTGGTGGTGGCCTGCCGCACCGACCTGCATGGCTGCAGCGGCCGCATGCTGGACTGGTGGTTCAAGTTCTTCGAGACCACGCAGCACATCAAGTGGTGGCATCCGCATGACCACATCGCGCATCGCGGCTGGGATGCGCAATGGAAGAAGGGCGAGAGCTACATCGGCGCTTCCATCGAGGCCGTGGAGTCCCTGGCCGATATTCCGCCCGTGGCGGCCAGGCTCAAGTTCCACGACCCGCGCGAGCTGTTCGACCCTGCGCAGCTGGAGCTGGCCTTTGCCGAAAAACGCGCCTCGGCCGCCGTGTATGCACGCATCGGCTTCGGCGAGCATGTGCAGCTGGATGCCAGCGGGGACCCCATGGACGGGCAGATGGTGCACCTGGCGCGTGACACGCCTTTTGGCTGCGTGCTGCGCAGCCGCTTTTTGCTGGGCCAGTCCTGCGCCGACCCGGCGGCCGAGCTGCCCGATGTGCTGGGCCTGGGCCTGCTGCGCCATTGCTACACGGAGTTCACCTACCTGTCGCGCTTCCTGCCCTCGCTGTACTACGGCGAGCATGGCAACGGCGAGGCGGCGCCGCTGCCCTGGTAGCCGTGGCCCCAGGCTTCAAAGCTGCTGGTGCACGGCCGTGGCCAGCTGCAGCAGCCGGTTGCGCGGCAGGGCGCCGCTGAGCGCATAGCCAAAGCCCTGGTCCACCCAGTAGAAGCTGGGCACGGGGCCGTCGCTGCTGAAGTGAAAGGCGGTCTCGCCGCGCGTGGCCGGGTCCTCCAGCGCGCCCAGGTAGAGGGTGATGCGCTCGCCCGCCGCGTCCTGGTACATGAACTGGGCGCGTGCGCCGCTGTCGCCGGGCAGCAATCGGCCGCCCACCAGCTCATAGCCCAGGTCCGTGAGGGCCGGCAGCTTCAGCGGCCGGCCCAGGCGCTTGGACAGCCACTGCAGCAGATGGGCCTGCTGCGCGGCCTCCACCTCGACCGGGTGGCGTTGCTCGGGCTGGTAGACCGCGTGGGCAACGGCCGCCTGGTGGGCGAAGCGGGCCGGGGTGGCCGCAGCCAGCGTGGCCGCCGTTGATGGCGCGGCGGCGGGCACCGCCTGCTGCCCATGCACCAGCCAGCCCAGGCCGAAGGCCAGCATCCAGCCCGCGGCCATGCCACCCCAGCGCCACCACTGCTGCTGGCGCTGGCGCAGGCCCTGCAACTGTTCGGCGGCGGCGCGCATTTCGTCGGGCATGCCGGGTTCATCCCGGGCGGCATGCAGGGCGCGCAGCAACTGGCGCTGGCGTTGCCATTGCTCCACGCGCGCGGCACTGTCTTCGTCCAGCTGGTCGCGCAGCGCCTGCGCTTGCTGCGCGGGCAGGCGTCCATCGACCAGGGCGTGCAACTGCTCGTCGGAAATGGGCGGGGGCAAGGGCGAGGAAGATGAAAGAGGGGTGGGGGCGGATGCAGTCATGGCGGCCTCTTCATTTGAGCCGGCGCAGCGCGGGGGCTGCGGCTTGGGGTGTTGCGGCCTTCGCAGTAGGTGCTGACTGTGCAGGCGCTGCAGAGGAGGCCGAAGTGGCCGAGTTTGCCGAGTTTGCCGAGGTGGCCGATGGGGCCTCCATCAATTCGCGCAGCCGGGACCGTGCGCGCGACAGGCGCGACATCACGGTGCCCAGGGGCAGCTGCAGCACGCGCGCCGTGTCGGCGTAGCTCATGTCCTCCACGCTGACCAGCAGCAGCACGGCCCGCTGCTCGGCGGGCAGGCGCTGCAGGCAGCGCTCCAGGTCCAGGGCCGCGTCGCTGCTGTCCTCGGGTGCGGCCAGGGTCTCGGACAGGCTGTCTATGTCCAGCCACTGCCCGCGCGCGGCAGAGCGCCGCTGGTTCAGGTAGAGGTTGTGCATCAGCGTGAACAGCCAGGCGCGCAGATCGCCGTCGGGGCGCCACAGCAGCCATTTGCGGCAGGCACGCTCCAGCGTGTCCTGCACCAGGTCGTCGGCGGCCCAGGCATCGCCTGCCAGCAGCCGCGCGTAGCGGCGCAGGCCGGGCAGGTGCTCCAGGATCTGGCTGCGGTCCATGGGCAGGTCCGAAGGCGGATGCGGCTGGAATCAGGGGCGTGCGGTATGCCAGACGCCCATGACGCCGTCGCCCGTGGTGTCACCGGCCTTGCCGTCCTTCACCCAGTAGTACAGCGGCTTGCCCTTGTAGGCGATCTGGCTGCTGCCATCGTCGCGCTGGACCACGCTGTAGTTGCCGCCGGACGGCGCCTGCTTGCCCATCAGCGGCGGCCAGTTGGTCGCGCAGGGGCCGTTGCAGACGGACTTGCCGCTGCCGGCCGTGTCCTTGTCGAAGGTGTAGAGCGTCATGCCGTTGGCGCCGACCAGCATGCCGTTTTGCACGCTGACCGCGCTGGGCGGGGTCTGGCCAGAGGCGTTGGCCGCAGGCGCGGAATAGCAGCCTGCCAGGGTCAATGTCAGGGCTGCCGTGAAGGCACAGGTACCAAGTTTCATGCCGAGCTTCTTCATCGCTGTCTCCGGTGCTTGCCGGCGCGCGAAATTGCGGCCGGACACTGCAATGAACACTGGGCCGTGCCGGTTTATTCCGCAGCAGTGCAAAAAAAGCTGCGGATGCCCGTCAACGGTTGAAGCTCTTCATGGCGCGCTCGACCTCGCGCTTGCCTTCGCGGTCCTTGATCACGTCGCGCTTGTCGTGCTCGGCCTTGCCCTTGGCAAGGGCGATGTCGCACTTGACGAAGCCGTTCTTCCAGTGAAGGTTGATGGGCACCAGCGTGAAGCCCTTTTGCTCGACCTTGCCGATCAGGCGCAGGATGTCGTCCTTCTTGAGCAGCAGCTTCTTGATGCGCGCCGCGTCGGGGTTGACGTGGGTGGAGGCGGTCTTGAGCGGGTTGATCTGGCAGCCGAGCAGGAACAGCTCGCCGTCCTTGACGATGACGTAGCCGTCGGTCAGCTGCACCTTGCCGCTGCGCAGTGCCTTCACTTCCCAGCCGTGCAGCACGATGCCGGCCTCGAAGCGTTCCTCGAAGAAGTAGTTGAACGCGGCTTTTTTGTTGTCGGCGATGCGCGACTGTGTTTCAGGTTTCTTGGCCATGGAGTAATAGATGCGGCGAAAACCTGGAGATGAAAGCTCTCCATACAATACTGGATTGCCGTCTCGCCTCCGTGCGGGATTTTAGTTTCGCCTTGCCGTCATTGTGACAGCCGTATGCGCCATGACCGCGCAGCCGGTGTTTTGCATGCCGTGCAGCCCGCCCCATTCATGAAAAAAGTCAACAAGTCCGTCCTGATCTGGTACAGCCCCCAAGAAATGTTTGCCCTGGTGACGGACGTGGCCCACTATGCCGACTTCCTCCCCTGGTGCGACCAGGCCAGGGTGCTGGAGCAGGACGAGCAGGGCATGACGGCCGAGGTGGGCATTGCATTCGGCGGCATGCGCAAGTCCTTCGTCACGCGCAACACGCACAGCGTGCTCGACGACGGCGGGCGCCAGGTCAGCATCCGCCTGATCAAGGGGCCGTTCTCGCGGCTGGAGGGCAACTGGATGTTCCGCCCCGTGGGCGACGGCACGCAGCGTGCCTGCCGCGTGGAGCTGCAGCTGGACTATGGCTTTGACAACATGGCGCTGGCCGCCGTGGTCGGCCCGGTGTTCGACCGCATCGCGGGCTCCATGGTGGATGCCTTCGTCAAGCGCGCCGAGCAGGTCTATGGCTGAACCCCGGCCGTTTCTGTGCATCACGCTGGCATGCAGCCCGCGTGCCGGTGAAGTCGTTGAGCTGACCCTGCAATTGCCGGCCGGTGCCTCGATTGCCGACGCAGTCGAGGCCGCTGGTGGCTGGCAGGCGCTGGGCTTTGCACAGGAGGGGCCCGCTGGCCTTTGGGGCCGCAGCGCACCATTGACGCAAGGCTTGCGCGACGGCGATCGCGTGGAGCTGTACCGGCCCTTGACCGTGGACCCCAAGGTGGCGCGCCGAGAGCGCTTTGCGCGCCAGGGAGCCCGCGCCACGGGCCTGTTCCAGCGCCAAAGGCCCGGGGCCAAGGCCGGTTACTGAAGGAGGGAGGCGCTCAGCGCACCGGGCCGCAGTCCGAGGCGATGGTGGCGTCGGCGCGCTTGAGTTCGCTGTTGCGCGTGGCTTCGTCCATGAAGCCGCGTTCGCCCTGGGCATTGGTGTGTGCCAGCAGGCCGCCCGATGACAGTGCCGTCTTGGCCTGTTTTGCCCGCGCACAGTTTTCCTGGCGATCCTTGGCAATGCGGTCCTTTTCTGCCTTGGCCTTGGCGGCCTCCTGGGCCTCGGCCTTGCGCTTTTGCTCTTCCAGGGCCTTGTCGGTGCCTGCGGGCTTGGCGTCCTTGGCGGCGGCGGCAGGCGCTGCCTGTGCCTTTGCATCTGCAGCGGGCTGCGTGGCCGCATCTGTAGCCGCGGGTGCCGTGGATGGCGCCGCCGCTGCTGGAGCGGGCGCGCTGCCGCCAGGCTGGCGCAGGATGTTCTTGGCCGGAATGTCAGGGGGTGGCGCGCGGTCGCTGAAGACCTTGCGGCCTGTGGCGTCGACCCATTGCCACTGGGCGGCTGCGGATAGCGAACAGGCGGCAAGCGCGGCTAGCAAAACAAGCTTGGTGGCATGCATGGTGATTGGGGTGATCGGGCCGGTTGCAGGTAGCAATAGCAGGAAATGATGGCGGGCAGCGATAGCGGGGAACAATGGCCTACAGCATACATTGTGATCCGGCGCACGGGTACAATCCTTCTTTTGGAGCTCTCACATGCGCCTTCTCGGTAAAGCCCTGACCTTCGACGACGTCCTCCTGGTCCCCGCTTTCTCCCAGGTCCTGCCCAAGGACACCTCGCTCAAGACGCGCTTTTCGCGCAACATCTCCCTGAACATCCCCCTTGTGTCCGCCGCCATGGACACCGTGACCGAAGCGCGTCTGGCCATTGCCATCGCGCAAGAGGGCGGTATCGGCGTCATCCACAAGAACATGACGGCAGAGCAACAGGCTGCCGAAGTGTCCAAGGTCAAGCGCCACGAATCCGGTGTGGTGCACGACCCCGTGGTCATCACCCCCGAGCACACCGTGCTGCAGGTGCTGCAGCTGTCCGAGAACCTCGGCATCTCCGGCTTTCCTGTGTGCGACGGCGGCAAGGTGGTGGGCATCGTCACCAGCCGCGACCTGCGCTTCGAGACCCGCTACGACGTCAAGGTCAGCCAGATCATGACGCCGCGCGAGCGCCTGATCACCGTCAACGAGAAGGACGGCACCACGCCCGTGGAAGCCAAGGCCCTGCTCAACAAGCACAAGCTCGAGCGCATCCTGGTCGTGAACGACGCCTTTGAACTCAAGGGCCTGATCACCGTCAAGGACATCACCAAGCAGACCACCTTCCCCAACGCAGCGCGTGACAGCGCAGGTCGCCTGCGCGTGGCCGCCGCCGTGGGCGTGGGCGAGGGCACCGAGCAGCGCGTGGAGCTGCTGGTCAAGGCCGGCGTCGATGCACTGGTGGTGGACACGGCCCACGGCCACAGCAAGGGCGTGATCGACCGCGTGCGCTGGGTCAAGCAGAACTACCCGCAGGTCGATGTCATCGGCGGCAACATCGCCACCGGCGCCGCTGCGCTGGCACTGGCCGAGGCAGGCGCCGACGCCGTCAAGGTCGGCATCGGCCCTGGCTCCATCTGCACCACGCGCATCGTCGCCGGTGTGGGCGTGCCCCAGATCATGGCCATCGACAGCGTGGCCCAGGCCCTGCAGGGCACGGGCGTGCCGCTGATCGCCGACGGCGGCATCCGCTTCTCGGGCGACATCGCCAAGGCCCTGGCCGCTGGCGCCTCGACCATCATGATGGGCGGCATGTTCGCCGGCACCGAAGAGGCTCCGGGCGAAGTCATCCTGTACCAGGGCCGTTCGTACAAGAGCTATCGCGGCATGGGCTCCATCGGCGCCATGCAGCAGGGCTCGGCCGACCGCTACTTCCAGGAATCGAGCACCGGCAATCCCAACGCCGACAAGCTCGTGCCCGAAGGCATCGAAGGCCGCGTGCCCTACAAGGGCTCCATGGTCTCCATCGTCTACCAGATGGCCGGCGGCGTGCGCGCTGCCATGGGCTACTGCGGCTGCGCCACCATCGAAGAGATGAACAACACGGCCGAGTTCGTGGAGATCACCGCCGCAGGCATCCGTGAATCGCACGTGCATGACGTGCAGATCACCAAGGAAGCGCCGAACTACCGCGCCGACTGATCCATATCCAGATCCAGCGCCTTGGCGCGAGATGGAAAAGAGGTCCGGGCAGCCACTGCCCGGACCTCTTTTTTTCGTGCGCTCACGAAGCTCAGATGGCGAAGCTCAGATGGCGAAGTTGTCCAGCACCGCGCCCGAGCTGGCGCTCGATGCGTTGAACGCGAACTTGGCCTGCACGCCCCGCGTGTAGCGGGGCGCGGGAGCCTTCCATGCCGCGCGGCGCTGGGCGAGCACGTCTTCGGGCACGTTCAGCTGCAGCTGCAATGCGTGCGCGTCGATGGTGATCGAGTCGCCCTCATGCACCAGCGCGATGGTGCCGCCCACGGCCGCTTCCGGCGCCACGTGGCCGACCACCATGCCCCAGGTGCCGCCGGAGAAGCGGCCATCGGTGATCAGGCCCACACTCTCGCCCAGGCCGGCGCCGATCAGGGCGCCCGTGGGTGCCAGCATTTCCGGCATGCCGGGGCCGCCCTTGGGGCCCAGGTAGCGCAGCACCATCACGTCGCCGGCCTGGATCCTGCCGTCGAGGATGGCCGCAAGCGCCGATTGCTCATCGTCGAACACGCGTGCCGGGCCGGTGATGACCGGGTTCTTCAGGCCCGTGATCTTGGCCACCGCACCTTCCGGGCTCAGGTTGCCCTTGAGAATGGCCAAGTGGCCCTGCGGATAGAGCGCGTCCGAGAGGGGGCGGATGACCTGGGGGTTGGGCGGTTCGTCAGGCACGCCGGCCAGGGTTTGCGCGATGGTCTGGCCCGAGATGGTGATGCAGTCGCCGTGCAGCAGGCCCGCATTCAGCAGGATCTTCATGACCTGCGGGATGCCGCCCGCCTGGTGCAGGTCCACCGCCAGGTATCTGCCGCTGGGCTTGAGATCGCACAGCACCGGCACCCGCTGCCGGATGCGCTCGAAGTCGTCGATGGACCAGGGCACGCCGGCCGCATGGGCGATCGCAAGAAAGTGCAGCACGGCATTGGTGGAGCCCCCGGTCGCCATGATCACCGAGACCGCGTTTTCGATGGACTTGCGCGTCACGATATCGCGCGGCTTGAGGTCCATCTTGATGGCCTCGATCAGCACCCTGGCGGATTCCTTGGCCGAGTTTTCCTTTTCATCATGGGGATTGGCCATGGTGGAGGAGTAGGGCAGGCTCATGCCCAGCGCCTCGAACGCGCTGGACATGGTGTTGGCGGTGTACATGCCGCCGCACGAGCCCGTGCCGGGAATGGCGTGCTGCTCGATGTCCTTGAGCTCCTGGTCGCTGATCTTTCCCGCGGCGTTCTCGCCAACGGCCTCGAACACGCTGACGATGTTCAGGTCCCGGCCTTTCCACCTGCCGGGCAGGATGGTGCCGCCGTAGACATAGATGGCCGGTACATTGGCGCGCAGCATGCCCATCATGCCGCCCGGCATGTTCTTGTCGCAGCCGCCGACCACCAGCACGCCGTCCATCCACTGGCCGCCCACGCAGGTCTCTATGCAGTCGGCGATCACCTCGCGGCTGACCAGCGAGTACTTCATGCCTTCCGTGCCCATGGACATGCCGTCCGAGATGGTCGGCGTGCCGAACACCTGCGCATTGCCGCCGGCTTCCTCGATGCCTGCGATGGCCGCGTCCGCCAGCCTTTGCAGGCCGGAGTTGCACGGCGTGATCGTGCTGTGGCCGTTGGCCACGCCGACCATGGGCTTCTTGAAATCCTCTTCCTTGTAGCCCATGCCGTAGAACATGGAGCGGTTGGCTGCGCGCGCCTTGCCTTCGGTGATGTGGGCGCTTCGGCGGTTGATCTGGTTCGGCGGGGTCATGGCATGTCTCTCGTTGTGGGGGTTGGATGAGTATGGGCCGACTGATTCATCTGATCCAATCCTATTCATCGGCATGATTGATATGCTGCGCATATGAATGAGCCCCCCATTGATCTGCGCGTCTGGCGGCAATTCCTGGCCGTGGCGGACGAGCTGCACTTCGGCCGCGCCGCGTCGCGCCTGCACATGACGCAGCCGCCGCTCACACAGGCCATCGCCCAGCTGGAGCGCAGCCTGGACGTGGCGCTGTTCGAGCGCTCGAGCCGCCACGTCGCGCTGACGCCGGCCGGCGAGGCGCTTGTGCCGCAGGTGCGTGAACTGCTGGGACGGGCGGCTGCGCTGCCCGGGATTGCGCGGGCTGCGGCAGCGGGAGAAGTGGGGCGCGTGCGGCTGGCCTTTGTCTCCACCATCGGCTTCACCCGGCTGCCGCTGTGGGTGCGGGACTTCGTTGCAGGCACGCCAGGTGTGGCGCTGGAGCTGGTCGAGGCCACCAGCGATGTGCAGATGGAAGCCTTCGAGCGCGGGCAGATCGATGCCGGGCTGATGCTGCATGCCCCCGGGCATGCGCCGGCCGGCCTGGAGCGCCTGGCCGTGGGACGGGAAGCCATGGTGCTGGCACTGCCTCAGCAGCATGCGCTTGCCGGTGCGGACCGGCTGATGCTCGACGAGGTGCTGGAGCAGCCGCTGGTGATCTTTCCGCGCCGCATCATGCCCTCGCTCCATGACGCGGTGACGGATCTGTACCGACGGCACGGACATGTGCCGCGCATCGCGCAGCAGGCGATACAGATGCAGACCATCGTGAACCTGGTCTGGGGCGGTATCGGCCTGGCCTGGGTGCCCGCCAGCGTGATGCAGTTCTGCAGGCCCGGCGTGGTCTACCGCGAGGCGGTTTTCGCCAGCGCCCGTGCAGGCAGCAAGGCCGTTGCCCTGCCGGTCTGCGAGACCAGCCTGGCCTGGCCGGCCGACGCCATGTCGCCCGCGCTGGCGCGGTTTGTCGACTTCGTGCGCGAACAGCATTGAGTGGGGCGCGCCAGCAGGCAGCTGAGGCCAATGCCTGGAATATCCGCAAGGTTCTGGTCTGAATTTTTGGAAATTCTGGCCAGAATGATAGAATTCGGGCCAGGCCGGATACTAGGCCTGTTTTTGTTTTCAGCCCCGCCATGCAATCTGTCGGCATCTACGAAGCCAAGACCCGTTTCTCCGCCCTGATCGAACTTGTCGAGCAGGGCGAGGAAGTGCGCATCACCCGCCACGGCAAGGAAGTGGTGCGCATGCTGCCGGTGCGCCGCCGCCCCGTCATCACCGACGAGCAGATCGCCCGCGAGCTGGAGCAGATGCAGGCGCTGCAGGCCACGGTGCGGCCAGCCCAGCCGGCACAGTCGGCACAGGCGCCGGACTCCACCACCCGACTGCGCCACGCAGGCCGGAGCCAGGCATGACCTCTTTCGTGCTCGATGCCTCCGTCACCGCCGCCTGGCTGCTGCCCGATGCCGCCAGCGTGCACACCCAGCGCCTGTATACCCGCATCCGCCGCCACGAAGTGGACCCGCAGGCGCCCAACCTCTGGCAGTGGGAGTGCGGCAACCTGATCGCCTCGGGCGTGCACGGCGGCCGCATTCCGCACAGCTCGATCGAAGGCCTGTGGGGCGTGCTCGAGGCCATCCGCCACCGCGTGGAGCTGCACGAGCTGGCGCCCGCCCAGCACAAGGCCGTGCTCGACGTGGCGCTGGACACCCGCCTGCCGGTCTATGACGCGGCCTACCTGTGGCTGGCGCAGTCGCTGCGCCTGCCGCTGGCCACCTTTGACGCGGCCCAGGCCGCCGCTGCCCGCAAGCGCGGGCTGGCGCTGCTGGCCCCTGAAGATTTCTGATCCCCTCCCATCACCTTTGCCTGAGATGACCATGCAACACGACAAGATCCTCATTCTTGACTTCGGCTCCCAAGTCACCCAGCTGATCGCCCGCCGCGTGCGCGAAGCCCATGTCTACTGCGAAGTCCACCCCTGCGACGTCAGCAGCGACTGGGTGCGCGAATTCGCCGCCGACGGCCGCCTCAAGGGCGTGATCCTGTCGGGCAGCCACGCCAGCGTCTACGAAGTGGACGACCGCGCCCCCGACGCCGTGTTCGAGCTGGGCATTCCCGTGCTGGGCATCTGCTACGGCATGCAGACCATGGCCACCCAGCTGGGCGGCAAGGTCGAAGGCTCGCACACCCGCGAATTCGGCTACGCCGAAGTGCGCGCCCATGGCCACACCGAACTGCTCAAGGGCATCGAGGACTTCGCCACGGCCGAAGGCCACGGCATGCTCAAGGTCTGGATGAGCCACGGCGACAAGGTCACCGAGTTGCCCCCGGGCTTCAAGGTCATGGCCTCCACGCCGTCCTGCCCCATCGCCGGCATGGCCGACGAGGCGCGCCGCTTCTACGCCGTCCAGTTCCACCCCGAAGTCACGCACACCGTGCAGGGCGCGGCCCTGCTCAACCGCTTCGTGCGCGAGATCTGCGCGGCCAACGCCGACTGGATCATGGGCGACTACATCGAGGAAGCCGTCGCCAAAATCCGCGAGCAGGTGGGCGACGAGGAAGTCATCCTCGGCCTGTCGGGCGGCGTGGACTCCTCCGTGGCTGCAGCCCTGATCCACCGCGCCATCGGCGACCAGCTGACCTGCGTCTTCGTGGACCACGGCCTGCTGCGCCTGAACGAAGGCGACATGGTCATGGAAATGTTCGAAGGCAAGCTGCACGCCAAGGTCATCCGCGTGGACGCCAGCGACCTGTTCCTGGGCAAGCTGGCCGGCGTCAGCGAGCCCGAGGCCAAGCGCAAGATCATCGGCGGCCTGTTCGTGGACGTCTTCAAGGCCGAGGCCGCCAAGCTCAAGGCGGGCGACGGTGGCCACAAGGGCGCCACCTTCCTGGCCCAGGGCACCATCTACCCCGACGTCATCGAGTCGGGCGGCGCCAAGAGCAAGAAGGCCGTCACCATCAAGAGCCACCACAACGTCGGCGGCCTGCCCGAGCAGCTCGGCCTGAAGCTGCTCGAGCCCCTGCGCGACCTGTTCAAGGACGAAGTGCGCGAACTCGGCGTGGCCCTGGGCCTGCCGCGCGAAATGGTCTACCGCCACCCCTTCCCCGGCCCGGGCCTGGGCGTTCGCATCCTGGGTGAAGTCAAGAAGGAATACGCCGACCTGCTGCGCCGCGCCGACGCCATCTTCATCGAGGAACTGCGCAACTGGACCGACGAAGCCACCGGCAAGAACTGGTACGACCTCACCAGCCAGGCCTTTACCGTCTTCCTGCCCGTCAAGAGCGTGGGCGTCATGGGCGACGGCCGCACCTACGACTACGTCGTGGCCCTGCGCGCCGTGCAGACCAGCGACTTCATGACCGCCGACTGGGCCGAGCTGCCGTACGGCCTGCTCAAGAAGGTGTCTGGCCGGATCATCAACGAAGTGCGCGGCATCAACCGCGTGACCTACGACGTTTCGACCAAGCCGCCGGCGACGATTGAGTGGGAATGATTGCGCAATAGGAAACTGCTGGAACTGTCTGGCAGTGTTTCCACCTCAAGCCCGCATCAATGCGGGCTTTTTTTCTGCCCGCTTGCCATTGTTCAGTGGGATGCTGGAACGGCCGAATGCTGGCGCAGGTATGCCCTCAGCTTCGCGTCCGTGGCATACACATAGCACCCCTTCATGCCACGGGTCATCAAGGTGCGATAGGTGTTCTTGATGATGCTGTCCGCCAGCCGTGCGGCCTCGGCAGGCTGCTCCTTAGTCATCTTCACGAATCCCTTCATGGTCTTGTCATGTCTGTCCCTCGCTCGGGGCACTGCCACTAGCGTGTCACCCATGATGGTCAGGTCTGGCCCGATGATGACTCCCACATAGTCCACTTCCAGCCCCTGGCAGGTGTGTATGCAGCCGACCTGTGCCACAGAGTTCGGTGCCACGATCCAGAGGCTGCCGTCCTGGTCCAGATTCCATTGGCGCTCGTAGTCTCCGATGACTACGTCCATAAGCTTGGGATCCTTCTTGCTGTTCCATGGCCAGCAGTAACCAGCCACAACGCGTGCCCGGTTGTTGGTGTTCTTCGTCTCGACGGCCTTGTGCAGATCCGAGGGGTCGTCAAACACCTGAAAGTCAAACGGAATATCTGCAAGGCTAGGGTTGGCGGTAGCTCGGATCTGCAACGTATGGTCTACCCAGGCCAGGTAGCCGTCGGAGCCGGCGCACCGAAATTGGGAAGTCAGCGAATATTCCTCTACCTCAGCATTCCGCCCGGCTGCAAACTTGCGGATGACCTCCTTGGAACCTACATCCTTGAGAGTCACGCGCTGGTCTTCGTCGATGAAGAAGATGCTGCACTTGGCGGCTTCTATCAGCTCCTTGACCTGATGGGTGCCCAGATTCCCATAGAAGCCGCTTTTTTCGGTTAGGCGATGTGCTTCGTCCACGACCAAGACATCAAAGGCATCCTGCACGGTTTCCGTGAAGGAGCCTGATCCGCCGAAAAGATTGACCAGATGTGCGTTGTCGCGCGTCTGTATCAGTTTGTCGCTGTAGACAGCACGTGGGGCAGCGTTCTTGGAAATGTATTTGACGGTCAACCCTTCGCGCAGAGCCGCAAGCAGGTTGACGGCGATCACCGACTTGCCGGTTCCAGGACCGCCCTCAATGATCAAGACGCGAGGCCTGCCGCTGGCGCTGGCCTGGCGGCATGCCGCCTTCGCAGCCTCGAACACTTCCTTCTGGTCGTCGATTAGCGCGAACTCGCTGTTGCCCTTCAGCAGCTTGCCGACCACATCCGCCAGCGCTTTGGATGGGCGCATCCTTCCTCGTTCAAGATCGAACAGCACCTGGCGGCCTCGGCCATGCCGGATGTGCTGTTTGATGAACTCGCGGAGTTTCTTGCGGTCTTCATCACCTTTCAGGAACAAAGGTGCCCGCTCGATATAGGGCTGGTACTGGGGGGAGTCAATGATGCCATCGGCGGCATAGTTGTGCAGGTAGGCGCAAGGCTTCAGCTGCAGCCCGCCGTCATAGATGGCCTCGTTGAACCCCTCCAGAAATGCCGTGTACGACCACGCCTGGTAGCTGGGGTGAATGCGTGCCTGGTCAGGGCGCATTCCACCGCGCAAAAGCACGATGGCATCGCGGTCGGTGGCGCCGACCGATGACCATTGCTTGAGTTCGACCACCACCAGCCGTCGAGAGCCGTCGTCGGCATGTCCGGCAAGAATGACATCGATGCGTTTTGACGATTGCGGCAGGATGAATTCGACAGCGACCCCGATGTCGGGTGCGATTTCCGGGTCACGCAGAAGGCGGGCAATGTAGCCCAGTGACTCGCGCCATGATCGGATCTCCGCCTTGGCTACCTTGCGGTGAGTCGCTGCCTGGTACTTCGCGTAGATGACGTCTTCAATATCGCGTTCGTCGTAGTCGAGCAGGAATTGTGTCTTCTCGGCCTGATAAACGATCATGGCTCGGGCAGCTGGTCGTATTTGGTGCTGACGCCGCGCGACGCCTCGACAGGGTATTTGGCGGCGTTGGAAGCCAGCTTGCTGGCGATGGCTGCGTTGAGGTCCACGTCCAGCACATCCGCCAAGCGGATGAGGTACAGGGCGACATCGGCCAGTTCGTCGCGTACCGCCGAGGCGGTTTTAGGATTCGAGGCGGCCGAATGAGAGTCGGCCTCGGTCATCCATTGGAATATTTCGGTCAACTCACCCACCTCGCCCGAGAGAGCCATGACCAGATTCTTGGGTGAATGGAATTGTTGCCACTCCCGCTCTTGCGCAAACTGCCTCAGCGCGTGTACCGCGCCCGTCACGTCAATCAGACTTTTGTCCACATCCAGACCCTTTCGGAACGGATTGTTACCTATTCTGTAGTTCCTAGGACTCAGAGACCTGAAGTATCGCTGTGCCTATGAAAATTCTGAACCTGGCGAGGCTTGGATGTAAGAACTCGCCGCCTGATTCCCAGGTCCGGTGCAAGCACTTGCGCGCAGACAAACGGAGTCCAGTGTTCCCCATGAAAGACATGGCTGCTACCAGACCAAGCATGCGTTTGTAACGTAAAGTACTATTTCTTTGCAATTTGCTGTGTGCTGCTGCGGACCCTAGCTCGTGGGTATTGATTCCGCATGAAGATACTTCTCCCAAACGCTGATGGCTGTTGAACTCTCTCGCCTTCAAAGTCCTGCGGCCGTTCAGGCGGCGTTGGACGAGTTTTCACGTCTTGGTCGGACGGCATTCCTGAAGCGATACGGATTTGGAAAATCGCGCGATTTCTTGGTTCGCAATGCAAGAACCGGGCAGCTATGCGACTCCAAGGCCATCGTCGGAGCTGCGTTCGGCCATCAGTTCCCGCAGGAGGGACCGCTCAAGCCGAATGATTTCTCCGGTGGAGAGGCCACCGTCGTTCCTCGATTGCAGCATCTGGGCTTCGATGTCGTGCGCATTGGTGAAGACTGGACCTTCGATGAGGTGCAGGCCACGGTCGCGTCATATTTCGAGATGCTTTTGCTGGAGGCCGAGCAGCAGCGCTACACCAAGACCGAATTCAATGCGCAGTTGCGCCAGCGGCTGCGTGAGCGCAGCAAGGGATCGGTGGAGTTGAAGTTCCAGAACATCAGCGCCGTCCTGCATGACCTGGAGCTGCCCTTCATCCGCGGCTACAAGCCCCGGAGCAACGCTCAGCTTCTGTTGCGTCAGGCGGTGCAGCAGTTCGTCCTGAATCAGCCGGGCCTGGTTTCCCGCGTAGTGGATGCGATGGAGGAGGTCAAGACGTCTGATGAGCAGAGTTTTCATGCCTGCCTGGTTGAACCGCCTGCGCTGGAGACAGTGGCGCAGTTGGCGAAAGACGGCGCCAAGGTCAGATTTCCACGCAAGACGAACTGGGCCCAGCGTGATGAAGGCAACCGGCATCTTGGCCGTGCCGGAGAGCAGTGGGTCATCGGATTCGAGCAGCGGCGACTTGTCCATGCCGGGTATCCGGAGCTTTTCCAGCAGCTGGACTGGGTCTCGGACCGGCTCGGCGACGGGAGCGGCTACGACATCCTCTCGCATGAGCGGCCCGGCGAGCATCGCTTCATCGAGGTCAAGACCACCAATGGCGGGCATGCTTCGTCCTTCATCATCAGCCGCAACGAACTGGATTTCGCAGCAGAGGCCGGGGATGCCTTCCATCTCTACCGGGTTTTTCAGTTCCGGCAGGAACCAAGGCTCTACATCCTGAACTGGCCGCTGGCGGACCAGCTGCACCTGGAGCCCATCGATTTTCGGGCGTCGTTCCGGCGCCTGGTCGGGTAACGCGCAGGGCGGCCGAGCCAGAGCTCCCCGCAGCTTTGATCACAGGCACATGAAAGAGGGCTGAAGAGGGCTGCCCTGCGCATCCTCTGGAGCGCGACGACAATAGCCCATGATTCAAGAAAAGCCCCTGGCGGCAACCGAACTGGAGCGGCCTGCCATGGCCTTGCGCACTCTTGCGAACGGGGTACGGCTGCTGGCGCTGCCCATGCCGCATTTGCAGAGCGTCAGCGTGGGTGTGTTCCTGCGCGTGGGCTCCCGCGACGAGACCTCCACCAGCAACGGCATCAGCCATGTGCTGGAACACATGGCGTTCAAGGGCACGCACACGCGTTCCGTGCAGGAGATCAACCTGGATGCGGAGCGGCTGGGCGCGGAGGTCAACGCCTTCACCGGGAAGGACATCACCGGCTATTTCATGACCGGCCTGGGCTGGCATGCGCAGGCCTTGCTGGGAATGATTGCGGACATCGTGCTGAACAGCGTGTTTCCCGAGCATGAGCTGCAAAGGGAGCTGCAGGTGATCCGGCAGGAGGCCATCGAGTACGAAGAGGACCCGGAGGACAGCGCCGGCGATCTGCTGGACCGCGCCATCTGGGGCGACGACCCCATGGGCATGCCGGTGATCGGCACGGTGGCCAATATCGAAGGCTTCACCCGGCAGGATCTGGTGCGCCATGTGCAGTCCCATTACGTGGGAGAAAAGACCGTCGTCGTTGCGGCCGGAAACTTCGATGTGCCGGCCTGGCTGGAGCAGGCGGCGCAGCTGTTCGCCGGCATGCCTGCTTCGGCCGATCCCGCTGTGGCGCTGCCCCCTCAGCCCGCAAAGTATGTGGGGCAGGCCCTGGCGCAACGTTTCACGCAGGTGTCCCAGGTGTTCGTGAACCTGGCCTATCCCCTGGTGTTCGAGCAGTTGCAGGGCGAGCACCCGCAGCGTGCGCGTCTCGTGGCCTCGCTGGCGGCCCATCTGCTGGGCGAGGGGATGTCGTCGCCCCTGGTCGATACCGTGCGCGAACGGCTCGGACTGGCCTATACGGCCTATGCGGCGATGGAGGGTGGTGACGTCTGGGCCAATTTCATCGTGCATGCCGTCACGACGCCGGACAAGCTCGAAGCGCTGGTGGCAGCGACAGGCGGCCTGCTGCGCGCCCAGGCGGCCGGCATCGACCCCGTGCATCTGGAACGGGCCAAGAACCAGCTGGCGGTCTCGCGGGTGCGTGCGGGCGAGCGGACCTACGCCACCATGGAGCGGGCTGTCGAGGACCTCTTTGCCCATGGCAGCGTGACGTCCGTGGCCGAAACGCTGGCGATGATCGATGGCATCGGTGCCGAGGAAGTGCGCAAGGTCTTCGAGCGCATGCTGGCCCACCCTCCGGCGGTGGCCATCACCGGCAAGGGCGCCAGTGCCCGGACCGTGCGGCAGCTGGCCGCAGGTCTGGCGGCCTGAGCCGGCAGCGCGCGATCAGCGGCCAGCGGCCAACCGCCAGCCGCAACACATGGCGCTTTTCCCGTTGTCATGGAGTTGAGGGAGGGGGCGGCGGAGCGTTCCATTGCCGCTTGAGGTAGTGCGACTTCGGGTGCTCCTGCAGGAACACGCAGCACTGCACCCACGCCGCTGACTCCAGGGGCGCACCGATCGCGCGCGAGAGATGCGCGAACACGACCTCGGCCATGGCCGAGCACATCTGTGGCGGGCGCGGGTTGGTCAGCGTCAGGGTGGCGATCAGTTGCTGCGCGTGGGGGTCGTCGCCGCACAGTCCGACGGCGATGGGTGCCACGCGCGACTTCAGGTCCGCGAGCCGCGCCCATCCGCGCTCGGCCAGCGCAAGGTGCATGGCGTGCAGGACCGGCTCCCACTGGATCGACGGGAGCAAGGATGGCGATACCTCGATGGCGATGTGCGGCATGGGGCGGCGCCTTCAGTCGAGCTTGATGCCGACTTCGCGGATCAGCGTCTGCCAGCGTGCCCGCTCGCTGTCCAGCAGGCGTGCGAATGCCTGGGGCGAGTTGTCGATGGGCACCGAGCCGAGTTCGGCCAGCCTGTCCTGCGTGGCCTTGGTCGCCAGCGCCGCGCCCATGTGCTTGACCAGCCAGGCCTTGCGGTCGGCCGGGGTCGCAGCGGGCGCGAGGAAGCCGTACCAGCCGCTGATCTCGGCGTCCACGCCCGATTCCTTGAGCGTGGGCACGCCGGGCAGCGCGGGAATGCGCCTGGCGGACGTCACGGCCAGCGCCTTGAGGCGCCCGCTTTGCACATGCTGCAGGATGGCCGGCGTGGCTTCGAACACCATCTGCACCGTGCCGCCCAGCACGTCGTTGAGTGCAGGCGCGGAGCCCCGGTAGGGAATGTGCAGGATCGAGGTGCCGGTCTGGCGCTTGACGAGCTCTCCCGCCAGGTGCTGCGGCGTGCCGTTGCCGGCGGATGCGTAGGAGAACTTGCCCGGGTTCTTGCGCAGCCATTCGAGCGCCTCCTTGGCCGTGGCCGCCGGGAAGGAGGGATGCACGGCCCAGATCAACGGCACCGAGGCGGCCAACGCCAGCGGTGTGAAGTCCTTGGCCGGATCGAAGTTGAGCCTGGAGTACAGCGCCGGGTTCGCGGCCATGGGGCCGAGTGCACCCAGCAGCAGCGTGTAGCCGTCGGCCTCGGCGCGTGCCGCCGCCTCCGTGCCGATGTTGCCGCCCGCACCGCTGCGGTTGTCGACGATCACCGTGCTGCCGCTGTCCGTCTGCAAGGCGTTCGCCATCAGGCGGGAGACGGCATCGGTGGTCGCACCTGCCGGATAGGGGCAGATGATGCGGATGGGCTTGGAAGGGAATGCCTGCGCGCGCGCCAAGGGGCTTGCGCCCAAGGCTGAAATGGCCGTCGCCGTGCTGGCGTACTGAAGGAAGTTGCGTCGTTTCATCGGTGCTCTCGTGACCAGAGTTGTCTCGTGGCCGTAGTGTCGGCAGGCCCTTGTTTCTTCGCAATTCGCATTTTCTGGCCGCGCCTATCGGATAATCCGATGGCCATGTCCGCACGCAGCCGCGACCCCCTCGATCTCGTCTCATTGCGCCAGTTGCGCTACTTCGTGTCGGCGATGCGGGCGCACAGCTTCAGTGCGGCATCGCGCGATGCCTCGATCTCGCAGGCGGCGCTTTCGGAGCAGATCGCCTTGCTGGAATCGACCCTGGACGTGCATCTGTTCGACCGTGCGAGCGGGCGTGCCGTTGCCACGGCCTCCGGACATGAGCTCGACCGCCGGGTGTCGGCCTGCCTCAGGGAGCTGCAGGCGGCGCTGCGCGACGTGCAGGCGCGTGCGAGCACCGTGGCGGGCCTGGTGCGCATCGGCCTGGTGCAGTCATACGCGGGATGCTGGGTACTGCCCGTCGTGCGCAGTGCCCAGGCGCAGTGGCCACAGCTGGCGATCGCACTGCGCAGGCGCACCGCACAGGCCTTGGTGGAGGGCGTGTTGCGTGGCGATTTCGATCTCGCCGTCAGCTTCGACCCGGAGCCGCATGCCGACCTGGAGATCCTGGCCTGTTTCGACGAGCCGGTGGTGGCCGTCGGATTGAAGCCCCGCCGGCGGCGACGCCTGCTGGAGCTCAGCGAGGTCGCGAACCACCCCCTGGCCTTGCTGCCAAGCGAATACGCCATGCGGCGCCAGCTCGACAACGCCTTTGCGGCGCAGGGGCTGAAGCCGGGCGTGCATCTGGAGTCCGATACGCTGGAGGACCTGGTGCATGCCGCCCGTGAAAACGGCATGGTTGCGCTGCTCAACGGTGCCGCGGCAATGAGCCTGGACGTGCAGGACGCAGTCCCGTTGGCCGAAAGAAATCTGGGCCGGCAAGCCTGCCTGGTGCGCTCACGCAGCCGTCACCACGGCTTTGCCGCCCAGTACGTATGGGACGAGCTGTCGGCGGCAACCCCCACGCTGCCGCCAGCGTGGGGGCGGCGCGTTGCAGCCGCGCGCTAGTCGTCGGCCGGATGGCCGGATCCGTACCGCCCGGATCTCTACCGCCCGTCAGGGCACTTCCTTCAGGCCCACCAGTTGCAGGGGGCGTGCCAGCAGTTCGTCGAAGCGTTTCTCGAACGCCTTGAAGTACGGCATGCGGAAGTGCGCATCCAGCGCTGCCTGGTCCCTGAATGACTCCCGCATGTAGAAGGTGCCGGGGGTGTCCGCCAGCTCGAACAGCGTGTAGTCCAGGCATCCGGCCTCCTGCCGGGTGAATGGCACCAGCGCGCGCAGGGCGTCGCGCAGCTGGTCTTGCTGGCCGGCCTTCGCTTCAAGGATGGCCAGGTTGAAAATGGTCTCTGTCTTCATGGTTCAGCCCCAGTTCTCCAGCACCACCTTGCCGCGCGCCTTGCCCGACTCGATCAGGGCATGGGCGCGCTTGAGGTTGTCGGCGTTGATGCTGCCGAAGCGCTCGGCCAGCGTGGTGCGGATCAGGCCGGCATCGACCAGTGCGGCAACCTCGTTGAGCAGGCGGTGCTGGCCGATCATGTCGTCGGTGCCGAACAGGGCGCGGGTGAACATCAATTCCCAGTGCACCGACACCGACTTGCGCTTGAGCTTGGTGATGTCCAGCGACGCGGGATCGTCGATCAGGCCGAATTTTCCCTGGGGCGCGATCGCCTCGACGATCTGTGCGAAGTGCAGGTCGGTCTGCGTGAGACTCACGATGAGGTCCACCGTGGGAAAGCCGATGCGCTTGAGTTCGTCGGCAATCGGCTGGCTGTGATCGATCACGTGGTGGGCGCCGAGCTCCTTGACCCAGGCCTGCGTCTCGGGCCGCGATGCGGTGCCGATGACGGTAAGGCTGGTCAGCCGCGTGGCCAGCTGCGTGAGGATGGAGCCCACGCCGCCGGAGGCGCCGATGATGAGCAGCGTCTTGTGGCTGGGGTGCTTGCCCGGCGCGATGCCCAGGCGGTCGAACAGCATCTCCCACGCGGTGATGGCGGTCAGGGGCAGGGCCGCCGCCTGTGCAAAGTCCAGCGACTTGGGCGCGTGGCCCACGATGCGCTCGTCCACCAGGTGCAGTTCGCTGTTCGTGCCAGGGCGCGCAATGGAGCCGGCGTACCAGACGCGGTCGCCCGGCTTGAACAGCGTGACTTCGGGGCCCACGGCCTTGACGATGCCGCTGGCATCCCAGCCCAGCACCTTGTGCGTTTGCCCCTCGGCGGGCACGCCGCTGGCGCGCACCTTGGTGTCCACCGGATTGACAGACACGGCCCTGACTTCGACCAGCAGGTCGCGGCCGGTGGCCACGGGATCGGGCAGGGTGATGTCGATCAGCGATTCGGGTTGGCTGATGGCCTGGGGTTTCTGGTATCCAACGGCTTTCATGGTCGTGCTTTCAAAGGTTGAGGAAGAGGGGGGGAGCAAGGAGGGAGAGCAGGGAGGGCGAGCAAGGAGGGTTTTAGGCAGTGGCGAGGGCTGCGTAGTCCGAGTAGCCGCGCGCGTCGCCGCCAAACAGGGCCTTCGGATCGAATGCGGCCAGCGGCGCCTGGGCGGCGTAGCGCGCCGGCAGGTCCGGGTTGGCAATGAAGGGGCGGCCGAAGGCAACGAGGTCTGCCAGGCCCTCGTGCAGGATGGCTTGGGCGCGCTCCGCGTCGTACTTGCCCGCAACGATCACCTTGCCCTGGTAGGCGCGGCGCAGCGCGTGGCGGAAGTCGTGCGGAATCTCGGGCGCATCGTCCCAGTCGGCTTCCGACAGGTGGATGTAGGCCAGGCCGATCTCGTCGAGCTTGCTGGCCAGATGCAGGATGGTCTCGATGATCTGCGGGCAGTTCATGTTGCGCTGCGTGATGAAGGGCGCCAGGCGGATGCCGGTGCGCTCGGCCCCGACCTCGCTCGCCACGGCGGCCGTGACCTCTTCGGCGAAGCGCGTGCGCTGGGCGATGCCGCCGCCGTAGGCGTCGGTGCGGTGGTTGGAGGTGGTGCGCAGGAACTGATCGATCAGGTAGCCGTTGCCGCCGTGGATTTCCACGCCATCGAAACCGGCACGCATCGCATTGGCCGCGCCCCTGCGGAAGTCGCCGATCACGTCCTGGATGTCCTGTGCGCTCAGTGCGCGCGGTACGGGGCAGTCGACCATGCGGCCGACACCGTCGTCGCCGACCACCCAGACCTGCGCTTCGGGCGACAGCGCCGAAGGCGCGACCGGCAGGCCATCGGCGTGAAAGCTGGCATGCGACATGCGGCCAACGTGCCACAGCTGCAGCACCATGCGCCCGCCGGCGGCGTGCACCGCGTCCGTGACGCGGCGCCAACCGTCCACCTGCGCCTCTGAATAGATGCCGGGGGTGAAGCTGTAGCCTTGGCCCTGGCGGGAGATCTGGGTGGCTTCCGAGACGATCAGGCCGGCGCTGGCGCGTTGTGCGTAGTAGGTGGCCATCAATGCATTGGGCACGTCGCCTGGCTGGCTGGTGCGGCTGCGCGTCATGGGGGCCATCACCATGCGGTTGGGCAGGCTGAGCGTGCCGAGCTGCAGGGGGCTAAACAGGGGCGTGGAGGCGGTGGTCATTCGGTTTCTTGGCGGAGCTGTACAGGTGTTGGGGCGGTGGCGGAAACCCGGTTCGCAAGTCGTCTGGGCATGGAGCGATGTTGACCTGGGCGTTTCAATTGAAAAAGACCCGCAGGACTGAAGGCGGCTTCAAAAGAAATTTGACGATGAGGTCAAGGCGCGGCCTGCACAACACCCGGGCGGATGGCCGTGCCGCGCCTGCCTGGCTACCATCTCCCCCATGAAGACCCAATACTTCGCCGCCACCTCACTCGACGGATTCCTGGCTACCGAGGACGACTCCCTGGACTGGCTGTTCCCGCTGGGCGACATGCAGGCCACGGGCTACCCGGAGTTCATTGCCGGCGTGGGCGCGCTGGCCATGGGGTCCGCCACCTACGAATGGATGCTGCGCCACGCGGAGACGGTGGCGCAGGAGACCGGGGCGGCGTGGCCCTATACGCAGCCAGCCTGGGTGTTTTCCAGCCGCACGCTGCCTGGTATCCCGGGTGCCGATATCCGGTTTGTCAGTGGCGATGTGCGTGCCGTGCATGCGCAGATGCAGGCTGCGGCCGGCGGGCGCAACCTCTGGATCATGGGAGGCGGGGACCTGGCAGGCCAGTTCTACGACGCGGGCCTGCTGGACGAGATGATCCTGAGCGTGGGCTCGGCCACGCTGGGCCGGGGCAAGCCGCTGTTTCCGCGCCGGGTGCTGCATCCGGTGTTGCGTTTGTTATCCGTGCGGCAGATCGGCGAGGGCATGGCGGTGCTGCATTACGAGGTGCGCAAGAGCACGGCCTGACGGGCTCCCTGATTCGGTCTGCGCGCCGCTTAGTTCGCCTCCCCGCGCCCAGGCGCCGTCATCCCCGGAATGTATTCATTGGAGATGAAGCTGCGGCAGCGGTGCATGAAGGCTTCCACCACATGGCGGGGCTTTTGTTCGCGGGCCCAGGCCAGGCCCAGTTTCATGGGGCGGTGGTTGCCGTTCAGGTGCAGGTTGACGATCTTCTTGCCGTCCAGCGCGTGGGAGTTGCGCGGGCGCACGTTGACCAGGGAGTAGCCCACGTCGTTGGCGACCAGGGAGCGCACCACGTCGGGGCTGGCGCTGCGGGCCGCGATCAGGGGCGAGACGCCGGCTTCGCGGAACAGCGACATGAAGTATTCACGGCTCAGGGGCAGGTCCAGCAGGACCATGGGCAGCTGGGCCAGCGCCTCCAGCGTGGTGGAGCGGTGGTTGGCCAGCGGATTGAGTTCGCTGACGATGACCATGGGCGGCAGCTGGGCCAGGGGCTCGAAGCAGATGTCCGATTCGGCCACCAGCAGGTCGTAGGTGATGGCGACATCGATCTGCGCGGTGCGCAGCTTGTGGATCAGTCCTTCCTGGTGGTCCTCGATCTGGGTGACCGTGGCCTTGGGGTGGGCGCGCGCGAATCCCTGGCACAGCTCGGGGGCGACCATGGCCGCCAGCGTGGTGAAGCAGCCCACGCGCACGGGGCCGCGCACCTGGCTTTGCGCGCTGCTGGCCACGTCGTACAAGGCCATGGCCTGGTCGAGCAGGCCGCGGATCTCCCGCAGGACTTCGGCGCCTGCGGGCGTGACGGACAGGCCTTGCGCATGGTGGCGCACGAACAGCGGCACCTGCAGCTCGGCCTCCACCTGGGTGATGGCCGATGAGATGGACGAGGGCGAGACGTGGATGCGGTTGGCGGCCTCGGCAATGCTGCCGAATTCGCCCGCTGCCACGCAGTATTCCAATTGTCTGAAGGTCAGTCGTGTCAGCACGGTGTGCAAGAGGTGGAGAGGGGGAGGGCGGCCAGGGTGACCTGCCGCGTAGTTGACCAAGCGGTGGACCGCGCTGCAAGAGGCCCTTCCCGCAAGGCGCCTGCATTGTGCGGCGGTCGGGCCCCGGCAGCCTTCAGTCGCTGGCGTTGTGATTGCGAAACCATTGCGCCACCGCACCGTCGCCCTGGGCCGGCGCCTGCGTGGCCTTCACGCGGTCCGTCAGGCCCGCAGACTTGCCCACGAAGTCCAGCGGCGCATCCCAGTTGAAATGCCGGTACACGGCCGCCGTCTGGGCGTAGGGCGGGCATTGCGCAAACAGCTGGAAGCTGAGCCGGTGGCCGGCGTGGTCCGAGTCGAGCAGGTCGCGCGCATAGGCCAGCAGCCTGCGGCGGTCGTCGGCCTGCCATTGCGGGCCGAGGGTGTAGAACTTGCGCAGCCAGGGGCCGGTGTCCTCGTTCTCGAAGCTGGCGTGGTCCGGCGTCAGGCAGACCTGGCCGCCGCACAGCTCGCGCACGGTGTTCATCATGTGGTGCAATTGGCCGGTGGCCAGTGACCGTCCCGTGAAAAGCAGGGACTGGTTGGGCATCATCAGCCCGGCCGGGCTGCGCTCGGCCAGCGCGATGGCGGCCGTGAGGTGGGCGTTGATGCCTTCGCGGTAGCAGGCCAGGCCGGCCAGCCTGTCCTGCACGGCCTGCAGCTTCTCCACGCCGGTCTGGCGCGCGTTGTGCAGGGCCGTGCCTATCAGCATGTCGGCCAGCTTGAGGCTGCGCTGCAGGAAGGTGAAGGCCGAGTAGCGGTGCAGCGTCTCGCGCAGGAAATGGGCGGCCCGGGTGTGGCGGTAGAACAGCACGTTCTCCCAGGGAACCAGCACGTCGTCGAAGACCACGATGGCATCCACTTCGTCGAAGCGATGGCTCAACGGATGGTCCTGGGCCGATGCGCGGGCGGCCAGGCCCGGGCGGCAGATGAAGCGCAGGCCGGGTGCGCCCAGGTCGCAGATGAAGCCTATGGCGTATTCGGACTGGGCAGCGTCGCCCCAGTGCGCCAGCCCCGGCTTGGTGAAGGCCTGGTTGGCATAGGCGGCGGCGGTCTCGTACTTGGCGCCGCGCACGATGACGCCTGCATCGGTCTCCTTGACCACATGCAGCAGCACGTCGGGGTCCTGGTCCTGCGGCAGGCGCGAGCGGTCGCCCTTGGGGTCGGTGTTGGCCGATACGTGGAACAGGTCGCCCTGCACCACGCGGCGGATGTGGGTGCGGATGTTGGCGGAAAAGCGCGGGTCCAGCTCGTTGAGCACGTCCTGGCCGTCGAACAGCGACCACATCTCGCCCACGCTCTCGTCGCCCACGCGCATGACCACGCCGCCCATGTCCTCCAGCAGCAGGTCGGTGGCGCGGCGCTTGTCCCACCAGTCCTGGCGCGTCAGCGGCAGCTTGTGGGCGATGGGGTGGCGCTCGCCGTCGCCTTCGTCGTAGGTGAGCGCGTCGCGCAGCGCGGCCTCGTGCTGCAGATCGTACATGCGCGCGCGGATGTCCACCAGCGGCTTGAACATGGGGTGGGTGGTCACGTCGTTGACGCGCTCGCCGTTCATCCAGACCCGCCGGCCATCGCGGATGGAGTCGCGGTACTGGCTGCCTGTCCTGATCATCAGCGGCTGGCCCACTTGCCGTCTTTGACCTCGTGCAGCTGCAGCTCCACGGGCACCTGCGTCTGGCCGTTGGCGTCGAAGGTCACGGTACCGGTCACGCCGTCGTAGCGTATGGCGCGGATGGCCTTGGCCACGGCCTGCCGGTCCTTGGTGCCTGCCGTCTTGAGCGATTGCAAAAGGATGCCGGTGGCGTCGTAGGCGTACTTGGTGTACGGGCTCTCGGAGTCGGCATAGCCCTTGGCGGCATAGGCGCGGCTCATGGCGTCCAGCCGGGGATTGGTCTGCGATTTGGGCGTGCCGACGATGGTGCCGTCCGCGGCCGGGCCGGCGATCTGGATGAGCTGCGGGTCGAAGATGCCGCTGATGCCCAGCATGGGCTGCTTCATGCCCAGCTCGGCCATCTGCTTGCGCACGATGCCGGCCTCGGTGATCACGCCGCCGAAGTAGACCGCGTCGGGGTTCAGGCTCTTGATCTTGGTGAGGATGGAGCGGAAATCCGTGGTGCCCACGGGGTAGCTTTCCTCGGCCACCACGCTGCCTTTTTCGGCCTTGTAGAAGCTGCCGAACGAGGCCAGGTTGGCGCGCCCGTAGTCGCTGGTGTCGGCAATGATGGCGATCTTTCTTGCGCCCAGGCCCGTGGCGGCCCAGGCGGCCAGGGGCTTGTTCTCGTTGACCAGGGTGGGCGTCACGCGCGTGGTGTTGGCGAAGTTCTGGTCGGTGATCTTGGGGCCGATGGCGCCCCAGACGATGAAGGGCATCTGCACGCGGTTGAACACCGGCAGCGTGGCCAGGGCCACGGGGCTGTTCCAGTGGCCTATGGCGCCCACCACGTCGCGGTCGTTGACCAGCTTGAGCGCGGCGGACACGCCGGTCTGCGGGTCGGAGGCATCGTCCAGCACCACGCCCTCCACCTTGAACGGCACGCCGGCCGTGGCATTCCACTGGTCGATGGCCAGCAGGAAGCCGTTCTTCGCGCCCAGGCCCTGCTGTGCGTTGCCGCCGCTGACGGGGCCGATGAAGCCCAGCTTCACGGTGGACTGGGACCAGGCCGCGCCGCAGGCCAGCGTGGCGGCGGCCAGCGCCAGGGCGGATGCGGCAAGGCGCCGGCGCGATGGCAGGAGGGCGGTGGTTGTCGTGAAGGCTTGCATGGTCGGTCGGTCCTGTTCAGGTGAAGACGAGGGGCAGCCATGGCGGCCCGGGGGGGCCGGGGCGGCGGGGCGCCACGGTGCGTGGCGGGCTGGCCGGCGCTGTCTGGCAACGCCGCCGGATCAATGTATCGCCGCACCTGCCCGGGACTGGATCGCGTTTTCCGAAGCAGCGCCTCGGCAAAAGCGACGCAGGTTTTGCGCGGTTTCTTGCTTCAATGGCTGCGTGACATGGAGACAAGCGAAGCCCCGCCAACCCGGCCGAACCCGACACAAGAGGAACCCTATCGATGCATGACGCGCTGTTCCAGCAACTCATCAACTGGCTGACCCTGGGCTGCATCTACAGCCTGCTTGCCCTGGGTTTCAGCCTGTTGTTTGGCGTGCTGCAGGTGATTCACTTTTCCCATGGCGACGTGGCCATGGTCGCCCCCTTCATCGCCCTGGCGGCCGTGCAGGCCCTGGCCGCCGCGCTGGGCGGCTCGGCCCCCTGGCTGGTGCTGGGCCTGGCCTGCCTGGTGGCCATTGCGGCGGTGGGAGGGCTGGGCGTCGCCCTGGACCGGCTGGTGATCAGCCGCTTTCGCAATGCGCCGGCCATGATGCCGCTGGTGGCCACGGTGGCGCTGGGCATCGTGATCCGCGAGCTGATCCGCCACCTGTACCCGCAGGGCAGCAATCCGCACGCGTTCCCGGCGATTGCGCAGGGGGCCGTTCCCACCCCGTTCGGGCCGCTGCCCCTGATCAGCGTGGTCTCGGTGCTGGTGGCCATGGCGCTGGTGGGCGTGCTGCTGTACGTGCTGCACCACACGCCCATGGGCATGCGCATACGCGCCGTGTCGCAGGACCGCGAAACCGCGCGGCTGTTCTCCATTGCGCCGGGGCCGGTGTTCCGCAACACCTTCTTCATTGCCTCGGCCACCGGCGCGGTGGGCGGCATCTTCCTGGCCAGCTATGCGGGCGTGGTGCGCTTTGACTTCGGCGTGCAGGCGGGCCTGATCGGCTTTTCCGCCGCGGTGGTCGGCGGCCTGGGGCGGCTGGGGGGCGCCATTGTCGGCAGCCTGCTGATTGCGGCCATCGAGACCATCGTGCAGGGCTATGTGCCCAACGGCACCTCGTACCGCCTGGTGTTCGTGTTCGCCCTGGTGATCCTGGTGCTGATCTTTCGCCCCGCCGGCCTGTTCGGCGTTCAGAAAATGGAGAAGGTGTGATGCAGACAACGACGATACAGGCGCCGCCGCGCGCGGCACCACGGAGTGCGGGCTCTGCCGCCATCGTGCTGGGCGTGGCCCTGGCGGGCGCCGTGCTGCTGCGCCAGTTCCTGCTGGCCGAAAGCTGGATCACGGTGCTGGCGCTGCTGGCCTGCTTTGCCGTGGCCCTGGTCGCGGTGCAGAAACGCCCGCTGGTGGAAGACCGCATCGTGGCTGCCTTCGGCCAGTGCAGGCCGCTGGCCGTGGGCACGGGCGTGGTGCTGGCGCTGGTGTTTCCGTGGGTGCTGGGCGGTGACAGCTACGCCATGCATCTGATGATCATCGCCTGCCTCTACGCGGTGCTGGCGCTGGCGCTGAACTTCCAGCTGGGCAGCGCCAACATACCGAACTTCGCCACCGGCGCGTCCTACGGCATCGGCGCCTATGCGTCGGCCCTGCTGGCCATCCACTTCGGCGTGAGCTTCTGGATCTGCCTGCTGGTGGCCGCCGCCGTGGCCACGGTCTTCGGCTTTTTGCTGGGCCTGCCGTCCATGCGCACCCGCGACAGCTACCAGGCGCTGGTGACGATCGCTTTCGGCATCGTCGTGCACCAGCTGCTGATGAACCTGGAGTGGACGGGCGGCGCCAACGGCCTGGTGGGCATTCCTTCGCCCACATTGTTCGGCCATTCGTTCAACGACCCCATCACGCTGTGGGGCCACAGCCTGCCGGGCCAGGCCAACTTCTACTACGTGGCCGTCGCCCTGCTGGGGCTGGCCATCGTCTCGGCGCAGCGCCTGCACAGCTCGCGCGTGGGACTGGCCTGGAATGCCCTGCGCGACGACGAGATCGCCGCGCGCGCCTGCGGCATCAACGTCACCTGGTTCAAGGTCAAGGCCTTTGCGGTGGACGCCTTCCTGGCGGGCTTCGCGGGCACGGTGTATGCGTTCTATGTGAGCTTCATCTCGCCGGACAACTTCACCTTCCTGGTGTCCGTGACCATCATGACGCTGGTGATCGCAGGCGGCATGGACAACACGCTGGGCGTGATCGTCGGCGCCTTCCTGCTGACCATGCTGCCGGAGAAGCTGCGGGCGTTTTCCGACTACCGCATCCTGTTCTACGGCCTGGTGGTGATCGCCTTCCTCATCATCCGCCCGCGCGGCATCTTCCCCCAACGGGTGCGCAACCATGAGCATTGATTCCCATCCCACCCACCATGCCGCGCCCGCAGGCCCGCTGGTCCTTGAGGGGCGTGGCCTGACCATGCGCTTCGGCGGCCTGACGGCGGTGCAGGGCGTGGACATCCACCTGGCGGCGGGCGAGGTGCTGGGCATCATCGGGCCCAACGGCGCGGGCAAGTCCACCTTGCTGAACCTGCTGACCGGCATCTACCAGCCCACCGAGGGCGAGGTGCTGCTGCAAGGCCGCTCGCTCAAGGGCATGGCCGCGCACGACATCGCGGGCGCCGGCATTGCGCGCACCTTCCAGACCAGCCGGCTGTTCGGCTCGCTGAGCGTGCTGGACAACGTGATCATCGGCATGCACGCGCGCACCCGCTGCGGCGTGCTCACCGCGCTGCTGCGCCCGGCCGTCTCGCGCGCCGAGATGAAGCGCTGCGCCGAGCGCGCCTGCGCGCTGCTGCAAAGCGTGTCCAGCGACCTGCACCAGCGCCGCAACGTGCTGGCCAGCAGCCTGCCGCAGGCCGACCGCCGCCGCCTGGAGATTGCGCGCGCCCTGGCCGCCGAGCCCCGCATCGTGCTGCTGGACGAGCCCTCCAGCGGCATGGACGACCGCGACACCGATGCGCTGATCGCCGACATCCAGCGCCTGCGCGAAGGCAATCCGGCGCTGGGCTTCATCATCATCGAGCACGACATGCGGCTCATCGCCACCTTGCCGCACCGCGTGATGGTGCTGGACTACGGACGCAAGATCGGCGATGACAGCTTCGAGGCGGTGCGCCGGCTGCCGCGCGTGCAGGAAGCCTATCTGGGCAGAAAGGCCAGCCATGCTTGAACTGGACTCCATCAGCACGCGCTATGGCGTGGTGAACATGCTCAACCAGGTCTCGCTGCAGGTGCCCGAGCACAGCATCGTCTGCCTGCTGGGCCCCAACGGCGCGGGCAAGACCACCACCTTCAAGGCGATTGCGGGCCTGCTGCCCGTGCACCACGGCGCCATCCGCGTCATGGGCCAGCCGCTGGCGCGCATGCGCACCGAGGACCTGGCCGGCCTGGGCGTGGGCTTCGTGCCCGAAGGGCGGCGCCTGTTTGCCGAGCTGACCGTGCAGGAGAACCTGAAGATCGGCCACGACGCGCTGCGCCCGCAGCAGGGCTTTGCCCAGGCGCTGGAGCGCGTGGTGGCCCTGTTCCCCCGGGTCGGCGAGCGCCTGTCGCAGGCGGCCGGAACCCTGTCCGGCGGCGAGCAGGCCATGGTGGCGCTGGGCCGCGTGCTCATGGGCGAGCCGCGCCTGGTGGTGATGGACGAGCCCACGCTGGGGCTGTCGCCCAAGCTCATCGAGGAGTACTTCGAGACGGTGCAGCGCATCCACAGCCAAGGCATCACCGTGCTGCTCATCGAGCAGAACGCCGAGGCGGCGCTGTCCATCGCCCACACCGGCTATCTGCTGCTCAAGGGCCAGCTGGTGGCCTCGGGCACGGCCAGCGAGCTGCTGGCCAACGACGTGGTGAAGCACCTGTACCTGTAGCGCCGCACGGGCGGCCTTCACCTCCTTCCCTTTTTTGTTGCGGACCACACCAAGGCAGTCGGCACGGCGCCGATGCGGGACGGCCTGCGCCTTTTTTTCCTGAGAGACCCACAACATGACAGCTGAAATCCAAACCATCAACACGCTCGTGGTCGGCGCCGGGCAGGCCGGCATCGCGGCCAGCGAACACCTGAGCCAGCTTGGCGTAGAGCACCTGGTGCTGGAGCGCCAGCGCATCGCCCAGGCCTGGCGCACGGGGCGCTGGGACTCGCTGGTGGCCAACGGGCCGGCCTGGCATGACCGCTTTCCGGGCCTGGAGTTCAACGGCGACCGCGACGGCTTTCCCGGCAAGGACGAGGTGGCCGACTACTTCGAGGACTATGTCCGCCAGATCAAGGCGCCCGTGCGCACCGGCGTGGAGGTCAGGCGGGTCACGCGCAACCAGGGCCGGCCGGGCTTCACGGTGGAAACGTCCGAGGGCGTGATCGAGGCCCGCAACGTGATCGCGGCCACGGGGCCGTTCCAGGTGCCGGTGATCCCGCCGATAGCGCCGGCTGCGCCCGCTGCACCCGCCGATGGCAGCCTGCTGCAGATCCATTCCGCGCACTACCACCGCCCCGCGCAGCTGCCCGAAGGCGCCGTGCTGGTGGTGGGCGCAGGCTCCTCGGGCGTGCAGATCGCCGATGAACTGCAGCGCGCGGGCCGCAAGGTGTTCCTGTCGGTAGGCGCCCATGACCGGCCGCCGCGCGCCTACCGCGGCCGTGATTTCTGCTGGTGGCTGGGCGTGCTGGGCGAATGGGATGCGGCCATTGCCAAGCCCGGCCGCGAGCATGTGACCATTGCCGTCAGCGGCGCGCGCGGCGGCCACACCGTGGACTTTCGCGCGCTGGGACACCAGGGCATCACCCTGGTGGGGCTGACCGAGTCCTTCGCCGATGGCCGGGTGCGCTTTAGGGACGACCTGGCCGAGAACATCGCCAACGGCGACGCCAACTACCTGGCCATGCTGGATGCGGCCGACGACTACATCCGCCGCAACGGCCTGGACCTGCCCGAGGAGCCCGAAGCGCGCAGGCGCCTGCCCGATCCGGAGTGCGTGACCCATCCGCTGCGCGAACTCGACCTGGCCGCCGCAGGCATCACCTCCATCATCTGGGCCACGGGCTACAGGGTGGACTTCGGCTGGCTGCAGGTGGACAGCTTCGAGCCCGGCGGCAAGCCGCGCCACCACCGCGGCGTGGGCCATGAGCCCGGCATCTACTTCCTGGGCCTTCCCTGGCTGTCGCGCCGTGGCTCGTCCTTCATCTGGGGCGTGTGGCATGACGCCAAGTTCGTGGCCGACCACATCGCCAAGCAGCGCCGCTACAGCGACTACGACGCCGCTGCCCGCAGCAGGTAGCAGGTAGCGCGCTCTGAGACACCTTCCCATCCACCCCCTGCAGGAGCCAGACCATGCCCACCCATACCCGCATCCGCATGTTCAACACCAAGGACACCTATCCCAACCAGTCGCTGGACAACGACCTGTGCCAGGCCGTGCGCGCCGGCAACACCGTCTATGTGCGCGGCCAGATCGGCACCGATTTCGAGGGCAACCTGGTCGGCCTGGGCGATCCGCAAAAGCAGGCCGAGCAGGCGATGAAGAACGTCAAGCAGCTGCTGGAGGAGGCGGGCAGCGACCTGTCGCACATCGTCAAGACCACCACCTACATCATCGACCCGCGCTACCGCGAGCCCGTCTACCGGGAAGTGGGCAAGTGGCTCAAGGGCGTGTTTCCCATCTCCACGGGGCTGTGCATATCGGCCCTGGGGCAGCCGCAGTGGCTGATGGAGATCGACGTGATCGCGGTCATCCCCGATGACTGGCAGCCGCCGGCCAGCGCCTGAGCGTCAACCACAGCAAGCACCTGGTACAGCCGCATCGGCAGGAGGAAGAAACCATGACTTTTTCGATTGTGGGGCGCTGCGAGCGCACCGGGCAGCTGGGCGTGGCCATCAGCTCGTCCAGCATTGCGGTGGGCGCGCGCTGCCCCTGGGTACGCGCGGGCGTGGGCGTGGTGTCCACGCAGAACATCACGCTGCCCGCCCTGGGCCCGCGCGTGCTGGACCTGCTGGAGAAGGGCGCCGACCCCCAGGCCGCGCTGCGCCAGGCGCTGGACGACGGCAGCTGGCCCCAGTACCGCCAGGTCACCGTGGTGGACGCGCAGGGCCGTACCGGCGTCTTCAGCGGCAGCCAGGCGTTGGGCATCTTCACCAGCGCCGTGGGGCGGCAGTGCGTGGCGGCCGGCAACCTGCTGGCCAGCGAGCGCACCATCGAGGCCATGGTGCCGGCCTTCGAGCGCAGCGCCGACCTGCCGCTGGCCGAGCGCCTGCTGGCCGCCATGCGGGCCGCCATGGCCGCGGGCGGCGAGGCCGGGCCCGTGCATTCGGCCGCGCTCAAGGTGGCGGGCGAGCACAGCTGGCCCATGGCGGACCTGCGCGTGGACTGGTCGGAGCACGATCCCATCGGCGCGCTGCAAAGCCTCTGGGCCGCCTACGCGCCGCAGATGCAGGACTACCAGACGCGCGCCATCCATCCCACGGCCGCGCCCAGCTACGGAGTGCCCGGCGATGAGTGAGGCGGCCGGGTAGCTGACACATCGCCTTGCCCGGGCGCACGGGCGTGTCGCGGCACTGGCATCGCGCTCACTTGGCGTCCGAAATCACGGGGGTATCGGGCGTCCAGCACGTGGTGCGGTTGCGGCCATTGCGCTTGGAGAAGTACATGGCGGCGTCGGCCCGCTCCAGGCAGCGCTCGACCGATGCCTCGCCCTCGTCCATGAGGCATACGCCCAGGCTCACGGTGAAGCGGATCGGGCTGTCCTGGCCCTGTACGGACACGGCCAGCGCTGCCACGGCCTCACGCAGGTTCTCCGCGCGCCGCAGTGCGGTGGGGGCGTCCACGTCCGTCAGCAAGACGGCGAATTCCTCGCCGCCCAGGCGGCCCAGCATGTCGCCCTGGCGCAGCTGCTTGGACACCGCGATCACCAGATGCCTGAGCACCTCGTCGCCCACGCCATGGCCGAAGCTGTCGTTGACGCGCTTGAAATGGTCGATATCCAGCATGATCAGTGCCGACGGATGGCTCAGTCCCAGGCGCAGGTGCTCCAGCTCCGACTCCATGCGCGTGATGAAGGCCCGCCGGTTGCTGGCACCCGTGAGCGCATCGGTCAATGCCAGGGCTTCGAGCTGCGTTTCGCGCCTCTTGTAGTCGGTCACGTCGTGGAATACCCAGCAGTAGCCAAGCAGCCGCTCCTGCCTGCGAAGCGGCAGCAGCTCCGTTTCTATATGGCGGCCGTTGGACAGGGCAAAGATCGTTCGTTGCGACAGGGCGCCTGCCCCCGGTTGCGGCGCAGGCTGCAAGGCCGTTGCCATGGCCGGGGGCAAATAGGACAGCAATGTCTGCAGGCTTTCCCCCACAAGGTCCGCGGCGGACAGCGGCAGCTCGAACAGGTCCACCAGCATTGCGTTGCTGGCCCTGATGCATTGCCCCGCGTCGTCGGTCACCAGGATGCCCGCCGGAAATTTCTCGATGATGGCCTCCAGCCGCTGCTGGACCTCGTGCAAGGCGCTTTCTGCCTGATGGCGGGCATCTACGTCGAACAGTGTCCAGATCACATTGCCTTGGGGATCTTCGGGGTCCAGCAGTGCCCCCTGCATGTCGAACCAGCGCATGTGCCCGCCCTTGACCTTCAGTGCCCACTCGGTACGCACCGTGCCCTTCAGGCTCAGGCGCTCGTACAGCGATGCGAAGCTGTGGAAGCTGTCGCTGGACGGATGCAGTTGCTGGAATGAGCACTGCGGCTCCAGTGCGCCCGCCGCAAGGCCAAAGCACTCGGCTGCCCGGGCATTGGCGTAGACGATGCTGCGGCGATGGCTGGCGACAAGCACCAGGGCGCTTCCGCGCTCCAGCAGGGCGCCCACCATGTGGGTCTGCTCCACCCGTTCCTGGATATCGGTGTGCATTCCGAGCATGCGCAGTGCCTTGTTGTCGGCATCGCGCAGGGTGACCTCCCCGCGCGATTCGATCCATCGCCAGGAGCCATCGGCCTGCCTTATGCGCATCTCGACACGGAATGGGTCGCCGTGTTCGAGGTGGCGCCTGAGCCGTTCCTGGACGCGAGGCTGGTCCAGTGGGTGCAGCAGATGCATGAAGCCGGCCACGGTGAACGAACCAAGTGCCTGATCCGGCATGCCCAGCATCTGGTAGCAGCGGGCATCCCACAGCACCTGGTCCTGTTCGCGGTCCCACTGCCAAAGTCCGTCACGCACGGCGCCGATGGTCAGCCGCAGACGCTCTTCGCTCTCGTGAAGCGCCTTGCGCAGGCCTTCGTCCTGGGTGACATCGAGGATGTAGCCATGCCAGAGCACGGTTGCGTCTTCGGTGCGTTGCGGGCGTGCATGGCCCTGCAGCCAGCGCACGGAGCCATCGGCGGACTGTACGCGGTACTTGCAGGCCCAGTCTTCCTGGCTGCGCATCGCTTCGTCGATGGACTGCCGGAGCGCGGAGATATCTTCCGGATGAACCCGCTGTGCCAGGTCCTGCAAGGCCGTGCCTGCCGTATCCGCATCGATGCAGTGCATGGCATAAAAGCCGGGGTTGGCAAACGACAGGGCGTAGTGGCCGGCAGGGTCCCAGCTGTACTGGAACAGGCCGCCCGGGACTTCCTCGGACAGGAGATGAAAGCGTTCTTCGGACTGGACCCGCTGGTCCTCCTCCCGCCAGCGCTGGAACGCCAGCCAGGCCGTCAGCATCCCGCCCAGAAAAATCAGCAGCGTGCCTATCCCGTTGCGCCACAGGCTCTGCCGTATGGTCTCGTTGAGCGGGCCGAACACGGCCTCGTGGTCCAGCCCCGTGCTCACCAGGATCGGAAAGCCGCTCACGCGGCTCCAGGCATACATGCGCTGTATGCCGTCAGTGCTCGCCAGCGCCTCGTAGGTGCCATGCGTGACGTCGGGGGCAAACAGCGCCACCCGCGCCGCGGGCAGCTGGCGCCCAAGCACCCGATCCTGGTTCTGCGAACGTGCAAGATAGGTGCCGTCCTCGCGCAGCAGCAAGATCACGTCGCGCGGGCTGTCGAAGATGGCCTGCAGCTGCCGCGACAGGTACTGCGGCGACAGCGACACCACCAGCACGCCCGCAAACGCGCCTCGGTGGTGCAGTGCGCGGCTCAGCTGGATACCCCATTGCCCGGAAACCCGTCCCTGCACCGGACGGCCAATGAAGGTTCCCTGCGTCAGGCCCTTCAGATGCGCCTGGAAATGTTCGCGGTCGAAAATGGACACGCCCTGCGCAGGCGGCTCCGAGGCTGCCAGGCTCGAATACACCACCTGGCCGTTCGCATCGGCCACGGCCACCTGGACGATGGTGCCGGGCGGATAGGCCTCCTGGACGCTGGCGACGGCCCGCCCGAACGCCTCGGAGTCACCCGACTCGTAGTCCTGGGCCAGGTCCCGCAGGGAATAGTTCAGGCCCGACAGCATGGTCCCGGCCTGCGCGGAAACCGCCTGGGACATCTGCGAGACGCGCAGCCATGCCTGATCCCGTGTGTAGCGTTGCATGTACTGGTGGCTGGCCAGCAACGCGGCCCAGTACAGCCCCGCTGCGAGCACCATCAAGCAGACGCCTGCAATGACGGCCAACGATGTTCTTGCGTGCGAGCGCGAGGAAAGGGCGGGACGATGGATAGCGGTGGAACGAGAAGACATGCAACGCAGCGAGACAAGAAAAGAGATCTGCAACGCCAGCCGTCAACCGCAATGGCCCACCGATACAGCGCCCCGCACGCCACAGCGCTCGAGACGCAGGTCCTGCCTGCCGGTGGGCCAGAGCAACCGATATGACTCTGTGAATACGTCGCTCTATAAGCATGCTAACTCAGATGGGGGCCCGCGCGATAGTCAGCAAGGCAGGGCAGGGCCTGCAGGCTGCAGCAGCCGGCGGGCAGCCTATCTGCGCGTCCCGGATGTCTGGGGTGTCTTGGGTGTCTTGGGCGCAGCGGTCCTGGCAGCGTCCTGGGCCTGCCCGGGCTGCGCCTGTGGAAACACCCGCGCGCACAGGAAGTCCACCAGTGCCCGCAGCTTGGGCGAGGGGTGCCTGCTGGCGGGCCACAGCACATGGAAGACATTGGTGTGCTCCATGCAGTCCGCCAGCACGGGTTGCAGCCGGCCGTCGGCCAGCGGCTCGCGGATGGAAAAATCCGGCAGGTAGGCGATGCCCAGGCCCTGCAGCGCAAAGCACAGCCGGGTTTCGATGTTGTTGCAGATCATGGAGGTGGGCAGCTGCAGCTCGGGCGCGCCCGCTGCGCGCCGCAGCACCCAGGGCTCCAGCTTGCCGCTGTGGGGGTAGCGGTAGTGCAGGCAGCTGTGCTGCAGCAGATCCTCGGGCACCCGGGGCGTGCCGCGCTGCGCCAGGTAGCCGGGCGAGGCCACCAGCAGGTAGCCGAAGGCGCCCAGCCGGCGCGCGGACAGGCGTGAGTCGGCGGGCGCGCCCGTGCGCACCACGGCGTCGAAGCCGTCCTCGAACACATCGACCAGCTGGTCGGTGAAGTCCAGGTCCAGCTCGATCTCGGGATAGGCGCGCATGAACTCTCCCAGCACCGGCAGCACCAGCGAACTGACCAGGGGCAGGCTGACCCGCAGCCGGCCACGCGGCGCGGTGCTGGCCTGCGACAGCTCCAGCTGCGCGGCCTCGATCTCGGCCAGGATGCGCCGGCTGCGCTCGAGGAACAGCGCGCCCTCTGCCGTGAGCGTGATGCTGCGCGTGCTGCGGTGGAACAGGCGCACGCCCAGCCGGTCCTCCAGCCTTGCCACGCTCTTGCCGATGGCCGATGCCGAGATGCCCAGCAGCCGGCCGGCCGCCACGAAACTGCGGGTCTCGGCGACCTGCACGAACACCACGAAACCGTTGAGGCTGTCCAAACGCCGCTCCTTCATTGCGGACGCCCAGTTCCGCATAAACCGGAAATCTACCCCACTTTTTCTTTAATCGTGGTCTTTCTATCGTCGGAACCCTGTTCATTTGATCCCGGGAATTCCCATGACGATTGCCCTTTCTGCAGCGCCTTCAGCACCTGCGGCGCCCGCTGCGCTGCCTGCAGCCCCGTTGAACTCGCCCCTGTCCGACCGCATCCAGGCCGTGGTCCGGCAGGCGCTTGAGGCGCAGCGCCTGGTCGGCGCCGTGGTGCTGGTGGCGCGTGGCGGCGCGCTGGTCCACCGCCAGGCCGCAGGCTGGGCCGACCGCGAGCGCGGGCTGCCCATGGCCATGGATGCGGTGTTCCGCCTGGCCTCGGCCAGCAAGCCCATCGTCTCGGCTGCCGCGCTGGTGCTGGTGGCGCGGGGACTGCTGGCGCTGGACGAGGGTGTGGAGCGCTGGCTGCCCCGGTTCCGCCCCCGGCTGGCCGATGGCCGGCCCGCCCGCATCACCGCGCGGCAGCTTCTCAGCCACACGGCGGGGCTGGGCTACCGCTTCTTCGAGGCCGATGCACAAGGCCCCTATGCGCGCGCGGGCGTTTCGGACGGCATGGACCGCCAGGCCATCGGCCTGGCAGAGAACCTGGAGCGCATCGCCAGCGTGCCGCTGCTGTACGCGCCGGGCACGGCCTGGGGCTACTCGCTGGCCACCGATGTGCTGGGCGCCCTCATTGAACAGGTGCACGGCAGGCCGCTGGACCAGGCCGTGCGCGAGCTGGTGACCGGGCCGCTGGGCATGACCGATACCGGCTTTGCCGTCACCGATGCGCTGGCCGTGCAGCGCGTGGCCAAGGCCTATGTCAGCGACGCGCCGCAGCCCCATCCGCTGGCCGAGGGCGAGACCGTGTCGCCCTTCGAGGGGAGCATCGGCATTGCCTTCAGCCCTTCGCGCATCTTTGACGCCCAGGCCTTTGCCTCCGGCGGCGCCGGCATGGCGGGGACGGCGGGCGATTTCCTGCGGCTGCTGGAAGCCCTGCGCCAGGGCGGCAACACCCTGCTGCCCGACGCCCTGGTCGCCGAGATGGCGCGGGACCAGACCGGCGGGCTGGCCCTGCCCAATGCGCCGGGCTTCGGCTTTGGCCTGGGCTTTTCCGTGCTGCGCGATGCGGCGCAGGCGGCATCGCCCGAGACGGTGGGCACCTGGCGCTGGGGCGGGGCCTATGGGCATTCCTGGTTCGTGGACCGGGCGCAGGAGCTCAGTGTCGTGGCCTTCACCAACACCTTGTACGAGGGCATGTCGGGGCGCTTCGTCAACGATTTGCGCGACGCGGTCTACGGGGTTTGTGAGGTCCACGGGGCTTCGGGAGAGCCGCAATGACCGGAACACGCCAGGACCGCCTGCCCGTTGCCTCCCTGCTGGCGCTGGCCATGGCAGCCTTCATCACCATATTGACCGAGGCGCTGCCGGCCGGCCTGCTGCCGCAGATGGCCCAGGGCCTGGCCGTGACCGAGGCCTGGGTGGGCCAGACCGTCACCCTCTACGCCATAGGTTCCCTGGTGGCCGCCATACCGCTGACGGCCGCCACGCAGGGCATGCGCCGCCGCCCCCTGCTGCTGGCGGCGATCGCGGGCTTTGTCGTCGCCAACACGGTCACGGCCTTGTCCACGCACTTTGCGCTGACCCTGGTGGCGCGCTTTCTGGCGGGGGTCTCGGCCGGGCTGCTTTGGGCGCTGCTGGCCGGCTACGCGGCACGCATGGTGCCCGGCCATCTCAAGGGCCGCGCCATCGCCATTGCCATGGTGGGCACGCCGCTGGCGCTGTCGCTGGGCGTGCCGGCCGGCACCGTGCTGGGCCAACTGGTGGGCTGGCGGCTGTGCTTCGGACTCATGAGCGTGCTGGCGCTGGTGCTCATGGTCTGGGTGCGCGCTCGCCTGCCCGACTTTGCGGGGCAGGCGGCAGGCCGCCACCTGCCGCTGCGGCACGTGTTCACCCTGGCGGGCGTACGCCCCGTGCTGTTCGTGGTGCTGGCCTTCGTGCTGGCGCACAACATTCTCTACACCTACATCGCGCCCTTCCTGGCGGAGGCGGGCATGGCCGCGCGCACGGACCTGGTGCTGCTGGTGTTCGGCGCCACCTCCGTGCTGGGCATCTGGATCACCGGCGTGCTGATCGACCGTCACCTGCGCGCGCTCACGCTGGCCAGCATTGCGCTGTTCGCCTTGTCCACGCTGATGCTGGGCGTGGCCGCAGATGCGCCGGCCCTGGTTTATGCGGCGGTGGCCGTCTGGGGCCTGGCCTTTGGCGGCGCCGCCACGCTGCTGCAGACCGCCATTGCCCACACGGCGGGCGAGGCCGCCGACGTGGCGCAGTCCATGCTGGTCACGGCCTGGAACATGGCGATTGCCGGCGGCGGCATCGTGGGCGGCCTGCTGCTGGCGCGCATGGGCGTGGGCGCCTTCACGCCCGTGCTGCTGGCGCTGCTGTGCGCATCGCTGGCCGTGGTGTGGGCGGCCAGGCGGCACGGCTTTCCTGCGGTGTGCAGGTAGGGCAGGCCGGACATTCTGGTGGCTGCCAGCCGGGGTCGGCCCCGTGGATGCCCCTCAGGCGAGGTTCAGCGCCGTGGGCCGCGTGAGGATCTCGGGCCGCAGGATGGTATCCAGCTGCGTTTTGGTCAGCAGGCCTCGGGCCAGCACGATGTCGTAGACGCTGCCGCCGCTGGCATGGGCCTGCTGGGCCACGGAAGTGGCATTGGCGTAGCCGATGTAGGGGTTGAGCGCGGTCACGATGCCGATGGAGTTCTCCACCGCCGCGCGCAGGTGTTCGCGGTTGGCGGTGATGCCCTGCACGCAGCGCTCGGCCAGCGTCAGGCAGCCGTTGCGCAGGTGGCTCACGCTTTTGAAGATGCTGTGGGCGATGATGGGCTCGAAGGCATTGAGCTGCAGCTGCCCGGCCTCGGCCGCGAAGCTGACGGTGATGTCGTTGCCGATGACCTCGAAGGCGATCTGGTTCACCACCTCGGGGATCACGGGGTTGACCTTGCCCGGCATGATGCTCGATCCCGCCTGCATGGCCGGCAGGTTGATCTCGCCCAGGCCTGCACGCGGGCCGCTGGACAGCAGCCGCAGGTCGTTGCAGGTCTTGGACAGCTTGACGGCCACGCGCTTGAGCACGCCCGACAGTTGGACGAAAGAGCCGCAGTCCTGGGTGGCCTCGATCAGGTTGGGCGCGGTCTGCAGCGCAATGCCGGTGATCTCCTGCAGGTGCCTGAGCACCAGGGGCGCGTAGTCGGGATGGGCGGTGATGCCCGTGCCTATGGCGGTGGCGCCCATGTTGATCTCGCAGATCAGCAGCACGGCCTCGCGCAGCCGCGCCTGGTCCTCTTCGATCATCACGGCATAGGTGCTGAATTCCTGGCCCAGCGTCATGGGCACGGCATCCTGCAGCTGGGTGCGGCCCATTTTCAGCACATCCCGGAACTCCTCGGCCTTTTGCGCGAAGGCCAGGCGCAGCGTGTCCATGGCGTCGATCAGCCCGTGGATGCCGAACCAGGTGGCGATCTTGAGCGCGGTGGGGTAGACGTCGTTGGTGCTCTGGCCGATGTTCACCTGCTCGTTGGGATGCAGGTACCGGTACTCGCCCTTGTGGTGGCCCAGCAGCTCCAGCGCGCGGTTGGCGATGACCTCGTTGGCGTTCATGTTGGTCGAGGTGCCGGCACCGCCCTGGATCACGTCCACCACGAACTGCTCGTGCAGCCGCCCGCCCTGCACCTCCTGGCAGGCGCGCACGATGGCATCGCAGCGCCGCTGGTCCAGCAGGCCCAGCTCATGGTTGGTCATGGCCGCCGCCTGCTTGATGCTGGCCAGGGCGCGGATCAGTTCGGGGTAGATGGAGATGGGCGTGCCGGTGATGCCGAAGTTCTCCCGGGCGCGCAGGGTGTGCACGCCGTAGTAGGCGTCGGCGGGAACCTCGCGGTCCCCCAGCAGGTCGTGTTCGATGCGGACGGATGGATCGGTGCTCATGCTTGTGTCTCCAGTTATTCGGACTTGACGATCAACGGACCCAGGCCTTCCTGAACGGCCTGCTCCTGTTCCACGCGGCCGGGTTTCGGGCGGCCCCAGTGGAGCTTTTGCGCCAGCATGCCCAGGGCGACCAATGCACCGCCCAGCACGCTGGTGTAGAGCACTTCCTTGCGGTAGGTGCCCTCGGCCACCATGACCACCATGGAGGCGACGATGAAGAAGATGGTGGCGTAGGTCAGCGCCGGGAAGCACCACATCTTCAGGCGGATGGGCGTGCCGCTGGCTTCGAGCTTGCGGCGCATGTGCAACTGCGACACGGCGATGCACAGGTACACCAGCAGCGCGATGGAGCCGGTCGCGGCCATGAGCACATCGAACACGTCCATCTGGCCGGTGGCGGTGAGGGCGACCGTCAGCAGGGCCAGGGCGCTGGAGGCGATGACGGCCATGTAGGGCGCGCTGGTGCTGCGGCCCAGGGTCGTGAACAGGCGGGGGGCGTCGCCGCGGCGCGCCAGCGAGAACAGCATGCGGCTGGAGGTGTAGAGCGCCGAGTTGAAGCAACTGCACACGGAAGTCAGCACCACGAAGTTGACGATCTGGCCGGCGAAGGGAATGCCCAGGTGCTTGAGCGCGACGGCATAGGTGCCTTCGGTGGAGAGGATCAGGCCCGGGGTGTCGTACGGAATCAGGCAGACCACGATGAAGATGGAGCCTACGTAGAACAGCGAAATGCGCCAGACCACGGACCGGGTGGTCCGCACGATTTCCTTGCCCGGGTCCTGGGATTCGGCCGCCGCCACGGTGACGATCTCGGCACCGATGAAGGCGAACATCGCGCCCAGCAGCGCCACCACCACGGCGCCGGGGCCGTTGGGCATGAAGCCCTTGCTGGTCAGGTACGCCATGCCTGCGACATCGCCCGCCGGCCAGAGCCTGGCGATGGCCAGCGCTCCGATGGCGATGAACAGCACAATGGCCACGACCTTGATCAGAGCGAACCAGAACTCGAACTCGCCATAGTTGTGCACCGGCAAGAAGTTGACGGCCATCAGGCCGAAGACCACCACCAGCATGTAGCCCCAGATGGGAACGGCCGGCATCCAGGCGTTGAGGATGGCCCCGGCCACATAGGCCTCCCAGCCCATCAGCAGTGTCCAGAAGCACCAGTACAGCCAGCCGATCGTGAAGCCGGCCCAGCGCCCGATGGCGCGGTCTGCGTAGGTGGAGAACGAGCCGCTGTCAGGCTGCGCCACGGCCATCTCGCCCAGCATGCGCATGACCAGCACCACCAGGATGCCCCCGCCCATGTACGCCAGGATGGCTGCGGGGCCGGCACTGGCAATCACCTTGCCGGAGCCGACGAACAGCGCACCGCCGATCACCCCCGCAATGGATAGCATGGTGAGGTGCCGCGGCTTCAGCCCACCTTCGAGTTGCTGACTCATTTCCTGTCTCCTTGTATTTGCTGTTGCAAAGGGGGTGCGGCCCGCGTGCTGCGTGCCTTGCGCAGAGCAAGGCCGGGCGAGGCGCCATCCGGCGCGCAATGGGTGCAGGCAGCAACCGCCTCAACGGGGTTGGGCGGCCAGGGTCTCGATGAGGGTCTGCAACTGGGCGCTCATCGGCAGGTCCAGGCTGGTGCCCGAAGGCAGGCGGCGCAGGAACCAGCGCCTGTACTGGCGCTCGATCTCGCCGTCCTCGGCCAGCGCCTGGAAGCTGCTCCTCACCACCTGGGCCAGCTGGGGGTCGTCCTTGCGGAACATGATGGCGTAGGGGTCGTAGGAGAGGTAATCGCCCACCACCTGGAGCCTGGCGCCCTGGCTCGCGCCCGTGCCGCCGTTGCCATCCGCCTTGCCGGCGTTCTCCGCGATCAGGCCGTACAGCAGCACGTCGTCGGTGGCGAAGGCGTCGGTCTGGCCGCCGGCCACCTGGGCAAAGCCCTGGGAATGGTCGGGCACCACCTGCAGCTGCATGCCCAGGTGAAATTTCCGGTCCAGATCGCGCATGGCTTTTTCATTGGTGGTGCCGGCCGTCACCGCCACCTTCTTGCTGGCCAGGTCGCGCAAGGAGCGGATCTGCGCGTCCTGCCGGACCATGACCTTGGTGCCGGCCACGAACATGATGGGCGAGAAGGCCACGCGCTTTTGTCGCTCCAGGTTGCTGGTGGTGGAGCCGCATTCCAGGTCCACCTGGCCGCTGGCCACGGCATCCACGCGGTTGTCGGCCGTGACGGGCACCCAGCGGATGGCCAGGCTCCTGTTGACCGCATCCTCGATGCTGGTCACCAGTGCCTTGCACAGCTCGATGGAGTAGCCGATGGGCTCGTTGCGCGCGTTCAGGTAGGAAAACGGCACCGAGGCCTGGCGGTAGCCCAGCGCAATGGAGCCGCTGGCGCGCACCTTGGCCAGCGTGCCGCTGAGCGTGGCGGGCGCGCGGCTGGCGGCGGTGCGGTCGGGCGTGTCGGCTTCCTGCGCGCCGGCCGTGGCGGCCAGCAGCGCAAGGGCCGCCACGCCCGCTGCCGCTGCCACCCGCGCCGGCCCCCGCAGCGCCCATGGCTGCCCGTGCCGTGATCTGGGTTCGGGTTTCATGGCGTGTTCCTTGTGCGGGTTGTCAGGAATGGGCCGGGGAGGCGGGATGGGCCAGCGTGGCCCTGGCCTCCGAATCCAGCCGTGCGGCGTTGGCGGCGGCTTCGGTCTCGGGCAGCAGGTCGCCCTCCCACTTGGCGACGACGGCGGTGGCGATGGAATTGCCCACGGCGTTGGTGGCCGAGCGGCCCATGTCCAGGAAGGTGTCCACGCCCAGGATGAGCAGCAGGCCGGCCTCGGGGATGTTGAACTGGTTGAGCGTGGCGGCGATCACCACCAGCGAGGCGCGCGGCACGCCGGCCATGCCCTTGGAGGTCAGCATCAGGATCAGCAGCATGGTGATCTGCGTGCCCAGCGACAGGTGGATGTCGTAGGCCTGGGCGATGAACAGCACGGCGAAGGTGCAGTACATCATGGAGCCGTCGAGGTTGAACGAGTAGCCCATGGGCATCACGAAGCTGGAGATCTTGCGCTTGACGCCGAAGCGGTCCAGCGCGTCCAGGATCTTGGGGTAGGCGGCCTCGGAGCTGGCGGTGGCGAACGAGAGCATGAAGGCCTCCTTGATCAGCACCAGCAGCCTGAAGATGCGCGGGCCCAGGAACAGGAAACCGGCGATCACCAGCACTCCCCACAGCAGAAACAGGCCCAGGTAGAAGTCCCCCATGAAAACGGCAAACTTCAGCAGGATCTCCAGGCCGTTGACCGACACGGTGGCCGCCATGGCCGCCAGCACGGCCAGCGGCGCGAGCTTCATCACATAGCCGGTGATCTTGAGCATGACGTGGGACAGCTCGTCGATGGCGGCCACCAGCGTCCTGCCCTTTTCACCGAGCGCGGCCAGGGCCACGCCGAAGAACATGGAGAACACGACGATCTGCAGGATCTCGTTGTTGGCCATGGCCTCGGCAAAGGACTTGGGCACCAGGTGGCTGACGAAGTCCTTGAGCGTGAACTTGGCGGTGGCGAGGTTGGCCGAAGCCCCGATGTCCGGCAGCGGCAGCCCCAGGTTGTGGCCCGGCTGCAGCAGGTTGGCCAGGACCAGGCCCATGACCAGCGACACCAGCGAGGCGGTGACGAACCAGCCCATGGCCTTGAGGAACACCCGGCCCACCGAGGCCGCGTCACCCATGTGCGCAATGCCCACCACCAGCGTGGAGAACACCAGCGGGCCGATCAGCATCTTGATCAGCCGCAGGAACACGTCCGACATGATGGAGATGTAGCCCGCGATCTGCGCGGCCGCCTTCTTGTCGGGGAAGTTGATGAACACCATGTAGCCGATCACGATGCCCAGCACCATGGCAACCAGAATCCAGATGGCGGGCGGAAGTCTTCTTGTCATTTCCATGTCTCCTTCGGAACCTGTGGGGAATGCCTGGACGGCAGTGCGTGGCACCTTGTCCCGGGCGTCGGATGCAAGCGCTGAATGCAGGCGCGGGATGCTGGGCGGGGCGCTCAGGGGCCCTGGCTCAGGTAGGCGATCTCCCGGTGGCCCTCCTCGAAGGCCATCAGGGTCTGCGGCCAGGCCTGCCCGGGCCAGGACAGTTCGAGCCGGCCCGACCGAGGGGCGTAGGCCGCCGTGTACAGCGTGCCGTAGCCGCGCCGCCAGGCGGGCTGGTACAGGGGCTCGCGCAGCAGCGCGGCCTGCGTGTCGCCGGCCGGCATGCCGGCTTCGATCTGCTGCTGCAGGGCGGCCAGCCGCTCGCAGGCGCTGGTGGCGCGTGCATGCTCGGGCCATTCCACCGTGTGCTGGAAGTTGGTCACGGCCCGGCGCCGGGTCACTTCCACGGGGCGGTCGGGATTCAGGAACACCGTGGCCCATTCGCCCCGGGCGTCCAGCAGCGTGACGCTGTAGCACATGTGCACGGGCACGCGCTGCAGGATGGCCACGGCCGATGCGGTGTCCTGCGCGATCTCCAGCACATAGCGCAGCACCAGCGGAATGCCGAAGCCGTCGCCATGGGCCGTGCGGCCGCCAAAGGACAGCGAGGCGGCCAGGCCCGACTCGTTCATGCCGTCCAGCGCGCCCCACAGGCAGTCGCCCATGGCGGCCACGCGCTGCCCGCTCCAGCGCGTGGCCAGCCAGTGGCCCTCCAGCAGCGCGGGCGCGAAGTCGTAGTTGCGCAGCAGCATGGGTTCCTGCTGGCCGGCCGCATCAAGCCAGACTGCCTGGGAGCAGCCGGTGATGTAGGGCGGCGGGCACCACAGCGACAGGAAGCGCGCCTCGATGTCGCCGCCGCCGGCCAGCTCCACCAGCCGCTCCCAGGTGGGCACCAGCTCCGGCATGTGCTGGCGCAGGGCGCGGCGGCACTCCAGGAAGCCGGCGCGCGCCACCGCGCCCTGGCGCAGGAACCAGGCGCGGTAGTAGGGCCAGGCCTGCTCGCACAGGGCCTGCCATTTCCGGCCGGGCAGGTCTTCGGCGATGGCCTGGAAGCGGATGCGGGTAGGCAGGGGCATGGGAGGCCTTCAGAGGATCTTGAACGAGCCCGGCGCCGGCGCTGCGCCGGGCTGGGTGGCCAGGATGGGCTTGCCCGCGTAGTAGTTCTTGATGCCGCGTATCCAGTCGCGCGCCCGGATGTTGAGCTTGAAGTTGTCGTCCATCGAGCGGCCGCGCGTGATCAGGATGCCCAGGTCGGCGCCCTCGTAGCGGTAGTCGCCGGGGCCGGTGATGCGCAGGAAGAAGGCCTCGCGCTCGGTGTCTATGGCCTTGCGGTTGTAGTCGAAGCGCTGGTAGGCGACGCTGCCGTCCTCGCCCATGCGGTAGATGCCGGTGGCCGGAGCATGCGTGACCTGGTCGATGCGGTCCTCGTTGAACTTGAGCACCACCTGAGACCAGGAATCGATGAAATGCGGCTGGGCCCAGCGCTCGTTGATCTCCTTGACGTTCAGGTCGAACGGCACGCCCGAGAATTCGAGCAGGTGGAACAGGAACAGCGGCGCATCGGCGTAGGCGAAGGCGGCATGGTTGGTCATGGGGCTGGCGCCGCAGATGCGCGGGTTCAGCTCGCCCAGGTAGACCTCGCCGGTGTCGGTGTCGATCAGGAAGTCCAGGTCGAAGTAGCCGCGGTAGCCCTCGGCCAGCAACTGGTTGCCGAAGCGCTCGGCCATGTCGCGCGCCCTGGCGCGCACCTCCTCGGAGAAGGCGCCCGGGAACACCTCGTTGCCGCACCAGCCGCCCTTGTAGGGCGTGAGTTCGCGCGCGCCCACCACCTCGGTCAGCAGCGGCCCGACCAAGGTGCCCGACTGGGTGGCGCAGGCCTCCAGCGTGGCGCCGCGGCAGTTGATGCGCTTCATGATCTTGACCTCGGGGTCGTTGACGATCTCGTCCTTGTGCTTGTCGAAGTCCTCGCGCGAGGCGATGAAGAAGGTGGTGTGGCCCGAGTCGCCGAAGGCCGACTGCACCACCAGGTCCTTGCCCAGGCCGTGGCGTTCGGCGATCTGCATCAGGTGCTCGTAGCTGTCCACCTTCTCCAGCGCGTTGGGCACCGAGTAGACGCCGGCCTTGTTGCCTATGCGCACGGTCTCCATCTTGTTGTCGCAGCGCTGGCGCAGCGCGGCTGGCGGAAACCAGACCTCCATGCCCAGCTCCCGGGCCAGGGCCTCGGTCTTCTCGTCGAACATCAGGAAGGTGGCGACCGGCTTGCCGCCGCGCCGCTCGATCAGGTCCACCACATCCTTGTGCTGCAGCAGGTAGTTGTTGATGTCCTCGATGGACTCGAAGGGCTCGTGCGGCAGCTCCTGCGGCACGAAGGCGTTGGGGTGGCGGCCGTCGAAGCAGTCGATGTAGTTGATGTAGCGGAAGCGGTTGACCCAGCGGTCCATGCCCAGCAGGTTGAAGTTGGTGGCGCTGATGAAGTAGATGGGCCGCTCGTTGCGGTGGAACATCAGCAGCAGGTCGGCAACGCTTTTGACTTTGTTGTTCACTTCTTGCTCCTCGTCGTGGTCTTCTTCGGGGTGGGGGAAAGCGTGATCAGTTCAGGTTCGGGCTCGGGTCGGACCAGGCCCAGGCCTTCGTCGCCCGCCTGCGGCTGCGCCGCGCGGCCCGACAGCGCCAGCGCAGCGCGCGCGGCCGTGGCCTGGGCGGCGCGGTCCAGCGCGGCCCGGCTGAAGATGCGAAAGCCCAGCTCGGGCCGGAAGCCGTGGATCTCGCGCACATCGAGCGCGGCCATGAACTGCAGGATCTCGGCGCTGATCACCTGCCCGGGCACGAGGATGGGAAAGCCCGGCGGGTAGGGGATGACGAAGAGCGCGGACACCAGCTCGCGCCCCTCGGCAATGGCGCGCGCGGCCTCGGCCATGTCGATGTACTCGCAGTTGGTGTCGTCGTACGAGAGGAAGAAGGCGCTGCGGATGTCGCCGTCGCGCGTGCCTGCGCGGCCTTCGACGCTGCGGCCCCGGAAGGCGAAGTGAAAGCTGGAGAAATTGGGCAGCGGCGGCTGCTCCAGCGTGAGCGAGCGCACGCGCCTTTCATGGATGCGCCGCTCGATGGCGCTCAGGTCGGCCACGCGGGCGTCCACGTCGCGGGCAATCTTGATCAGCACCTCGATCAGGTAGGCGATGGCCGAGCGCGTGCTGCCGATGTTGGTCATGAACAGCACGGTGTTGCGCGAGGTCTTGTTGATCTGGATGCCGTACCTGTCCATCAACTCCTTGTTCTTGAAGGTGTCGCCGTCCATGCCCGTGGTGCCGATGACCAGGGTGGCGCGGCTGGGGTCGAGCACGAACTCGTCGCTGCGCCATGCCACCTCAAGGTTGTCCCAGCCCGTCTCGTCGTTGTAGTAGTTGTCCACGCCCGACTCTCGGTAGGCCAGCGGCACCAGGTCGCCGATGCGCAGGAAGCGGAAGTAGCGCCTGAGCAGGGGGTGGTGCAGCACCTGCTCGCGCAGGCTCATGGCCAGCTCCAGCTGGCGCTGGATCAGCTCGTAGCCCTCCAGTTCCACCTGGCGGCGGCCCACGTCCAGCGAGGCGAGGATCTGGTAGTTGGGCGAGGTCGAGGTGTGCGTCATGTACGCCTCGTGGAATGACTCCTCGGCCTTGTCCTTGAAGTCCTGGTCCCAGATATGGATCATCGAGCCCTGGCGCAGCGCCGTCAGCGTCTTGTGCGTGGAATGCGTGGCGTAGACCCGGATGCGGGCCTTGGCGGGGTCGGGGATCAGCCGGGTCTCCAGCAACTGCTGGTCGTCCTCCCAGTCGATGCTGGCGGCGAACTCGGCGTGGCGCCTGGCGTAGGCCGGGTCCTTGAAGGTCTCGCACAGCTTGGCGGCGCTGGCCATGGCCGTGCGCGGGCGGTAGATGGGATGGCAGCGCGCGAAGGCGAACCAGGCCTCGTCCCAGAGGAAGACCAGGTCGGGCTTGATGGCCAGGCATTCCGTCATCACGCGCTCCACGTCGTAGACGATGCCGTCGAAGGTGCAGTTGGTCAGCAGCACCATGCGCACGCGCTCCAGCGTGCCCGCGCGCCGAAAGCCCAGCAGGGTCTCCTTGATGTGGCGCAGCGGCACGGCGCCGTACATGGAGTACTGGTCCAGCGGATAGGAGTCCAGGTAGGCCACCTGGGCGCCGGCCAGCACCAGGCCGTAGTGATGGGACTTGTGGCAGTTGCGGTCCACCAGCACGATGTCGTCGGGCCGCACCAGGGCCTGCACCACGATCTTGTTGCAGGTGGAGGTGCCGTTGGTGGCGAAGTAGGTGCGCCTGGCGCCGAAGGCGCGGGCCGCGTACTCCTGGGCCAGCTTGAGCGGGCCCACGGGGTCCAGCAGCGAGTCCAGGCCGCCCGAGGTGGCCGAGGTCTCGGCCATGAACAGGTTCATGCCGTAGAACTGGGCCAGGTCCCCGATCCAGTTGCTGTTCATGATGGACTTGCCGCGCGCCAGCGGCAGCGCATGGAACACGCCCGTGGGCTGCTTGGCGTAGTCGCGCAGCGCGTGGAAGAAGGGCGTCCTGTGGCGCTCGCCCACGCCTTTCATGATGGCGCTGTACAGCTCGATGTGGTCTTCCTCGCCGAAGAAGATGCGCTTGAAGACCTCGCCCACGCGCGCGGCGATCTCCTCGACGCTGACATCGGTGACCAGGTACAGGTCCAGCTCGGGGCGCAGCTGCGCGATCTGGCGGCCCAGCAGCGGGCCGCGCTCGAACTCGGGCATGGCCTCGCTGTTGTCGTCCATGCCTTCCAGGAAGCGGCGCAGCATGCCGTTCCTGTTGACCGAGCGGAATGGAAAGCCATGGCGTATCACCACGGCCTGCAGGTTGAAGTTGACCAGGGTGGCGATCAGCGCGTCCTCGAAGCTGGGCACCACCACGATGTCGAACACGAAATCATCGTCGGCGCTGCGCTTGCGCTGCACGCGGCGGCGCAGCGCGTCTTCCTCGCTGGCCGACATCTCGTCGACGATCAGCACCTCGAAGTAAGGCCGCGTCAGCTGTGCCTGGCGCTCGCTGTCGGTCTCTATCTGCGAGGGCAGCTCGTTGTCGTTGTCCAGCGTGTTGGCGTCATGGCGGTAGGTGCGCGCAGCCAGCACGCGGTGGATGCGCCGCGCCGCCTGGTGGGCGCGTGCCAGTTCCTCGCGCTCTATCCACTGGCACAGCTCACCGAAGACCCGGCCCCCGGGAAAGGCCCAGTAGCTTTCGACCGGAGCCAGCGCGTCGATGATGGTCTGCACATGGGCCAGGCGGCTGGCACGCTCGGGGTGCTCGGGCGCCAGGATGGCCAGCCGGCTGAGATCGTCCACCAGGCTGATCCAGCCATCGGCACGCATTTCCCAGACGCTGCGGTGGCGGCTGAGGGAGGCACGGGCGCGCGTTTCGGTCGGGGGGCGGGATGTCATCGTTGTCTCCTGGTTTTTTGCCGCATCGCCCGGTGGCTTGCGGCTTTGTGGTGCTCGTGATGTCGATCGCTGGGAAAAGGGGCGTGTCAGGTCATTGGGGCTTGTCCAGTGCTCCCAGGCTGTGCAGGTAGGGGAAGTCGGTGCCGTCCTTGCGGTAGACGGTGAAATCGCAGTCGCGGTCGCGGAAGCTCTTGAGCGGCTGGCCCAGGTTGCTGCGCAGGCCGTGTTCGCGCTCGTGCCGCAGCCGGGCGAAGTCGACCTCGATGGGCATGATCTGGGCGCCGCTGTCGGCCTGGTGGAGCACGTAGCCCGAGGGGTCCACGATGATGGAGCGGCCCACGCCGCCGTCGCCCACGCCGTTCACATCGAAGAAATAGACCTGGTTGGTGACGGCCGAGGCGCGCGCGATGCACAGCTCCACATCGCGGTCGATGGTGTCCGTCATGGTGGGGTGCAGGATCACCTCGGCGCCCATGGCCACCAGCGTGCGCGTGGTTTCCGGAAACCACATGTCGTAGCAGATGGACACGCCGAAACGGCCCGCGCCAGGCACGTCGAACACGCAAAAGCCGGTGCCGCCGGCCACATCGCGCTCATAGGGCCTGAAGGGGAAGAGCTTGCGAAAACGCGTGACGACCTCGCCCTGCGGGTTGATGACGGGCGTGGTGTTGTAGACCACCGTGCCATCGGGGCCGGCCACGCTCTCGAACAGCGAGCCGGGAATCAGCCACAGGCCGGTTTCCCGGGCCAGCCCGCACAGCCGGTCCTCGGTGGGGCCGGGCAGCGGCTCGGCCCTGTCGTGCTTGGGGCCCAGCGCCGCCAGCTCGGAGAACAGCACCATGCGGACCCAGGGAAAACGCGAGCGGATGTGGCGCAGGTAACCGGCCATGCGCTCCAGGTTGCTGTCGAAGGCGCAAACCTCCATCTGGACGCCGGCGATGCCGAAGGTGGTGGCCGTGCTCATGGCTGCACCTCCTGGCAGGCCGCTTGCCGGGCCGGCAGGGTGCCGCAACGAAAAGCTTTCAACTTCAAGGACATAGGCTGACTGAGGGGCGGATGGAACCGGGCGGTGGGCACGGGTCTTTGAAGTGTCTGGAGGCGGATCATTGAAAAAATATTCGGCTTTCACGCCTTCGATAGCTATACATGGGGGCGAGTCTATGTTCACATTGATCCCAACAAAAGAACCAAATACCGTGAACAAGAGAGAACCAATTTCCCGCGTTGGAAACTCCACGCTGCCGGACTTTGTCAATCGGCATTTCCAACGTAGCGATGCCGAGTACAACCACCGCCAGCTCTACCGCATCGTCAAGGAAGGCATCCTGCGCAAGGCCCTGCCGGCGGGCTCGCGGCTGCCCACCAGCCGCGAGCTGGCGCAGACGCTGGGCATTGCGCGCAACACCATCGTCCAGGTCTATGAGCAACTGGCGCTGGAGGGCCTGGTGCAGGCCGGCGTGGGGCGGGGCACCTATGTGGCCGAGGTGGCGCCGGCCTTCGTGAGCCAGCCGCCGTTGCCGCGCCGCCGGGGCACGCCGCTGTCGCGGCGCGGCAGCGCCATCGTGGGCGGGGCGCGGGCCAGCCATCTGCAGTGGGGCGCGTTCGCGCCGGGCGTGCCCGAGCTGCGCCAGTTTCCGGCCGCGCTATGGAGCCGCCTGCACGCCCAGGCCTGGCGCGATCACAACCCGCTGCAACTGAGCTATGCCACGGGTGCGGGCCATCCCGCGCTGCGCGAAGCCATTGCCGAGCACTTGCAGGGCACGCGCGGCGTGGCCTGCAGCGCGGACCAGATCCTGGTGACCAGCGGCGCCCAGCAGGCGCTGCACCTGATTTCCCAGCTGCTGGCCGATCCCGGCGACACCGTCTGGCTGGAGGACCCCGGCTACTGGGGCGCACGCAGCGTGTTCCGCATGGCCGGCCTGCAACTGCAGCCCATCGCGCTGGACGGCGAGGGCCTGGCGCCCACGCCGCAGCAACTGAAGACACCGCCGCGGCTGATGTTCATCTCGCCCTCGCACCAGTACCCCAGCGGCGTGCTCATGGGCCATGGCCGAAGGCGCCAGCTGCTGGACTACGCGGTGGCCCAGCGGGTCTGGATCGTCGAGGACGACTACGACAGCGAGTTCCGCTTCACCTCGCGCCCGCTGCCGGCGCTGCAGGGCCTGGACGAGCATGGCCGCGTGATCTACCTGGGCACCTTCTCCAAGACCATGTTTCCCTCGCTGCGGCTGGCCTACCTCGTGCTGCCCAGCGACCTGGCCGACAGCTTTGCGCGCGCGCTGAGCGAGCTGTTCCGGGAGGGGCAGATCATGCAGCAGATCGTGCTGGCGCAGTTCATGCGGCAAGGCCACTACGTCAACCACATCCGCCGCATGCGCCAGGTCTACGGCGAGCGCCGGCGCGTGCTCATCGACGAGATAGGCCAGCGCCTGGGCACGGCGGTGACCGTGCAGGGCGGAGACGCGGGGCTGCACCTGGTGCTGGGCCTGCCGCCCGGCTCGGACGATGACGCCATTGCGCGGCAGGCACGCAAGCTGGGCGTGCTCACGCGGCCGCTGTCCCTGTACTCGCTCAGGCCCGATCCGGCCCGGGGCCTGGTGCTGGGCTACGGAGCCGTGACGGAGCAGGAGATCCGCCACAGCTTCGGCCTGCTGGCCGAGGTGATCGCGCCCCATCTGCCGTGAATGGGCGACGGGGCCCCTTCACTCCTGCGCACCATTCACTCCGGTGCGCCAGTGCGCCGGTGCAGCCAGCCCAGCAACTGCGCCTTGTCCATGGGCCGGGCAACGTGATAGCCCTGTCCCTCCTGGCAGCCCATGGCGCGCAGGGCCTGCCAGGCGCTGGCGTCCTCTATGCCTTCGGCCAGGACCTGGAGGCCGAGCTTGCGGCCCAGCTGGGCGATCATTTCGGCGATGCGCGCCTCCTGTGATTCGCCAAGCTGGCGCACGAAGCTGCGGTCGATCTTGATGCGGTCCAGCGGCAGGCGCTCCAGGTAGCTCAGCGAGGAGTAGCCGGTGCCGAAGTCGTCGATGGCAATGGTCACGCCCAGCGTGCGCAGGGCGCTGAGCGTGGCCTGCAGCAGCTGGGTGGGCAGCACGGCCACCGACTCGGTGATCTCCAGCTCCAGCTGCGCGCCTTGCAGGCCGTGCTCTGCCAGGGCGTTGCTCACGGTCTGCAGAAAGCCCGGGTCCTGCAGCTGCACGGTGGAGACATTGACGGCCATGCGCCTGGGGGCGCGGCCGGCGTCCAGCAGTTCGCGCATGGTGCGGCAGGCCGTGGCCAGCACCCATTGGCCCAGCGGCACGATGAGGCCCGAATGCTCGGCCACCGGGATGAAGCGGTCGGGCGGCACGAAGCTGCCGTCCTGCCGGCGCCAGCGCAGCAGGGCCTCCAGGCCGACCAGGGCATGGGTTTCCAGGTCCACCTGGGGCTGGTAGACCAGGAAAAGCTGGGCGCCGTCGATGGCGGCGCGCAGGTCGGACAGCAGCAGGGCGCGGTCGCGCGCCTCCATGCCCATCTGCTCGGAGTACTCCAGCAGCTGGCCGCGGTGATCGCGCTTGGCGCGCTTGAGGGCGATGGTGGCGTCCTTGACCAGGTCGGTGCCGGCCTGGCGCTCATGGGGCAGGTACACGTAGCCGCAGGTCAGCGAGACCTTGTGCGGCACGCCATCCACGGCCAGCGGCTGGCGGGCGCAGTCCAGCAACTGGGCCAGGGCCACCTCGTCGGTGGGGCCCAGGATGCCGAAGGTGTCCGATCCCACGCGCGCCAGCAGCACGCCTGCGGGCAGCGCGCTGGCCAGGCGGCGGGCCATGGCTTCGAGCAGGCGGTCGCCGAAGCGGTGGCCCATCACGTCGTTGGTGGCGCTGAAGTCGTCGATATCCACCAGGGCCAGCACATGGTCACGCGTGCCGCGCCACACGCATTCGTCCACTTTTTCCACGAAGTGGGCGCGGTTGGGCAGGCAGACCAGGGGGTCGAAGTAGGCGGACTGGTGCAGGCGCTCCAGCAGGCCGCGGTTGTGCAGCAGCGTGCGCAGGTTGGCGCAGAAGACTTCGAGCAGCTGGCGGTCCAGTGCGCTGTGCGAGGCCGGCGCGTCGATGAAGACGGCCATGTCCTGCTCGTCGCCCCGGCCGATGTACAGCGCCACGCCGCGCTGCACGCCGTAGATGTTGCGGCGGGTCTGCAGCGCCTGGCGCAGCAGGCGCAGCCCGCGCGAGGCCAGCACGGTGGCGATGGGCTGGTCGATGAGCCGGGCGAATGGCCCCGTGGCCGCGAGCACGCGGTAGGGCTCGGCCGGGTGCGTGCCCTCCGAGCAGACCAGGCCTTCGCTGGCCACGCCCAGCAAGGTGGCCAGCTGGGTGATCACGCCCCGCGCGAAGGCGTGCAGATTGGTTTCCTCCAGCAGCGAGGCGCTGGAGCGCACCATCAGCTCCAGGCTGCGGCGGTTGGCCTCGATGGCGCACAGCTGCTCGTAGGAGCGCACGGCGGTCACCACGATGGCCAGCAGCCGGTCGGGCGTGAGTTCGGTCTTGGTGCGGCAGTCGTTGATGTCGTAGCGCAGCAGGGTTTCCAGATCGGGCGCCTGGCCCGGGCGGCCGGTGCGCAGCACGATGCGGCTGTTGCGCAGGCCGGCCGTGTAGCGGATGAAATCCACCAGGTCCAGCCCGGCGCCCGTGCCATCGGTCACGGCGTCGAGCACCACCACGGCCAGGTCCTGCTCGCTGCGCAGCAGGTTGCGCGCCTGCGTGCCGGAGCGGGCGTAGAGGAACACCAGCGGCCGGCCGAACAGGCTGTGGCCTTCCAGCGCCAGGCGGAAGGCGGCGTGTACGTCGGGGTCGCTGTCCACGATCAGCACCCGCCATTCAGGCCCGGGCCCGGGCGATGGCGGGGGCGGCTGCAGAGCCGGCTGCAGGAGGGCGGAAGCAGGGGCGGGCGCCCTGGGCGCCCGTGCGCGCATCACGAAACTCATGCCTCAGCCCTGTCCGTGTCCGCGCCGCTCAGGCCGTGGCATGGTCTGCCGCGCGCACGACCTGGTTGCGCCCGCTGCGCTTGGCGGCGTACAGCGCCTCGTCGGCCAGGCTGTAGGCGTCGTCGAAGCGGCCGCCGCTCGGGCGCCAGCTCACGCCGAAGCTGGCCGTGATGCAGCTGGCGTCGGGCAGGCCGAAGGGATGGGCCTCGATGGCGGCGCGCACCTGCTCGGCCACGCACACGGCGCCGTCGCTGTCGTGCTGGGGCAGCAGCACGGTGAATTCCTCGCCGCCCACGCGGCCGATGTGGGCCGTGGCCGGCACGGCGGCCTTGAGGCAGCGCACCACGCCCAGGATCACGCTGTCGCCCACGGGGTGGCCGAAGCTGTCGTTCACGCGCTTGAAGTGGTCTATGTCCAGCACGATCAGGGCCAGCCCCTGCTGGGTGAAGTGGCGGTTCACGCGCTCGATGATGGCCGCGCGGTTGAGCACGCCGGTCAGCGGGTCGTGCGTGGCGCGGTATTCCAGCTCGCCGGCCAGGTCCTGCAGGCGCTGGTTGAGCTGGGTCATCTCCAGCTCGGCCCGGTCGCTGCGGCGCACCAGCCGGCGCGTTTCGCGCAGCAGGCGCTCATAGGCGGTCAGCAGCACGCCCAGGGCCTGGTGGCAGGCCTGGGCGCCGGCTTCCTCGCCCCGGTCGTGGGCGGCGCGGGCCGCCAAAAGGGCCTGGTGCTCGGCATCGAAGAGGTCCGCGGGAGCGGCCACGGTGTCCATCACGCCGCCTTCACGGGGTGGCCGGTGAAGGCGATGGCGGGAAAGTCGTCGCGCAGCTCCTCGCCAAATTCGCAGATGGTGTCGTCTTCCTCGTCGTGGTACCAGTGCAGGGCCACGGGGCGGCCGGCCTCGGCGGCGCCGCTCAGTGCCTCGATCAGGTTGAACAGCATCTTGGTGCTGGAGCTGTTGAAGTAGGCCAGCGCGATGTGCACCTCGATGCGCGCCTGCTGCTGCGCCGGCTGCGGCTGGGCCAGGTAGTCCTTGAGGCGGGCCAGGATGCCGCCGTAGAAGGCGGCGGCGTTCTCGGGATAGGACTCGCCACGCAGGTGCAGCGTGTGCGTGTCGAACTGGAAGTCCACTTCCGGGGAACTGGGAGTCGGTGCGATGTAGAGGTTGTCCATGCGTGATCTCGGTGCGTTGTCCGTGCCTGCGGGCCGGGCCTGTCCAGGCCTGGTGCCGGAGCGACGGCTCAGAGCGTGGCTTTCAGGTAGAAGACGGGCCGGCCGTCCACGGTCTGGGCGGGATCGAAGTCGAACTGCAGCGGCTCGCGCGCATCGCGGGCCAGGGTCAGGAAACCCATGCCCGCGCCCTTGCTGCCTTCGGGCGCGTCATCGCGCAGCGACTGGCGGCAGGCCTTCTTGATCTCGTCCAGCGTCATGCTGCGCAGGGCGTCGAGCTTGGCGCGCAGCGCCTCGCCCATGCCCGGCTCGATGGGGTTGGCGCACAGCAGCACGAAGCTGCCGTCGTCCTCGCGGCGGATGCAGACCGCGCCGTGGCGCAGCTCGCCATCGTCCTGGTGGGGCGGGGTCAGGGCATCGGCCGAGTAATGGATGATGTTCTGCGCCATCTCCACGAAGGACGAGAACAGCTTGCGCCGCGTGGGGCCCGGCACGCCGGCCACTTCCAGCTGCAGCCGCACGGCCTCGGCCATGGCCGCGACGATGTTCTGCGAGAAGTAGCCCACGTAGTAGAAGATCACCTGGTGCTGGCGCGCCAGGTGGAAGAAGCTGCCGTACTTGTCGGCGATCTGTGCGGAGGGCATGGGAGGCATTCAGGTTCTGAAGCAGAAAAAGGTCAGGTCGTCGCGGCGGTGGTGCTCGCCCTGCCAGGCCTGCAGGGCGGCCAGCAGGGCGCGGTTGATCTCGGCGGGGGTGCGGCCTGCCTGCTCCAGCAGCAGCTCGCGCACGCGCTTCTTGCCGAAGGTGATGCCGCGCGGGCCGCCGACCTGGTCGATCAGGCCGTCGGTGGTGATGAAGACCAGGGTGGCGGCGGGCAGCTCCAGGTCGATGTTGTTCCAGGCGAAGTCGAACTCGCTGTCCACATAGCCCACGCCCTTGCGCTGGCCATCGAGCACCTCCACCGCCTCGGCGCCGGGGCGCAGCACGAACAGCGCAAGGCGCGCGCCTGCAAAGCGCAGGCGCCGGTGCGCGGGCTCGAACCAGAAGCAGGCCGCGTCCAGCCCGTCGTCAGAGCCGGGCGTGCCATCCTTGCCGTCGAGCTGGCCCAGCATCTGCTTGACGCTGCGGTTCACATGGCCCAGCAGCGCGGCCGGGTCGCGCGGGCCGTGCTCCTTGATGGCCTGGCTCAGGCTGCTGGTGGCGATCAGCGTCATGAAGGCGCCGGGCACGCCGTGGCCCGTGCAATCGGCCACGGTGGCAAACCAGCCATCACCGTCCTGGCTGAACTGGTAGAAGTCGCCGCCGACCACATCGCGCGGCTCCCAGACCAGGTCGGCCCCGGGGCAGGCGCGTGCCAGGGCCTCGCGCGAGCTGCGCAGCAGCGACTGCTGGATCACGCTGGCGTATTCGATGCTGTGCATGATCTGGCGGTTGCGCGCCACCTGCATGTCCGCCACCGCGCGCATCAGCTGCAGGCCGTTGCCCACGCCCGCGAACAGGCCGTCGCGCGTGATGATGAAGCCATCGGTCAGCGCCTTTTCGCCGTACTCCACGGTCTTCACGGTCAGGGTGTCTATGTCGGTGGAGGCATCGACCACCAGCGGCTCCTTGTCCATGAAGGCGATGCAGCTCTTCTTGCCGTACAGCTCCATGCGAAAGGGCTTGCTGAACTGGGACAGGAAGATGCTGCGGTTGATCAGGCCGATGGGGCGGTTGCCCTCCACCACGGGCAGGCTGATCAGGTCCCGGTGGCGCGTGAAGACCTCGAGCACCTTCTCGTTGGTCTCGTCGGCGGTCATGCAGGGAACGGGGGTACACAGGTCCGCAGCGCTGGGTGGGCGGAAACGTGGCCTGGAATCGCTCAGGTAGGCGCGGGACTCATCCATGGAAGGCACATCGCAAAATTGTTAAGGAATGTTACGTTTTCCTTGTTGCAGTTTTGTGACGCGCACGGCCCTGGTTGGCATGCACTTGTCTTGCGCATAACCATGCGCCAAAAGCTTCGTTGTGGCGTGGCAGGGCGGTTCCTAGCATGAGGGCTTCCCACCCATGCAAGCACTGAGGAGAGACGCCGTGAACGCTGTCACCGAAGCCAGCCACTTGAGCACCGTGGCCCAAGACCTGGAGCAGGACCGGCAACAGCCGCTGCAGATCCAGCCCCTGTCCGGCCGCATAGGCGCCGTGGTCCACGGCGCCAGGCTGTCGGGCGAGCTGGCGGCCGAACAGTTCACGCAGATCCATGCGGCCCTGCTGCGCCACCGCGTGCTGTTCTTCCGGGGCCAGCACCATCTGACGGATGCATCGCACCAGGCCTTCGGGCGGCTGTTCGGCGAGATCGAATCGCACCCCACCGTGCCTGCCCCGGACGGCACGGCCTTTCTGGAGCTCAATTCCCAGCATGGCGGCCGCGCCGATTCCTGGCATACCGACGTCACCTTCAAGGCGGCCTTTCCCAAGGTCTGCGTGCTGCGCGCCGTCACGCTGCCCGGCCATGGCGGCGACACCGTCTGGGCCAATACCGTGGCCGCCTATGAGGGCCTGCCCGAGCCGCTCAGGCAACTGGCCGAGCAGCTGTGGGCCGTGCATGGCAACGACTACGACTACGCCGAGAACTTCCGCCAGAACGCGGCCAGCCAGACCGAGACCGCAGGCCGCGCCAGCTACCGCAAGGTGTTCACGCGCAAGACCATCGAGTCGGAGCAGCCGCTGGTGCATGTGCACCCCGAGACCGGAGAGAAGGCGCTGCTGCTGGGCCACTTCGCCAAGCGCATCAAGGGCCTGCGCGCCAATGAATCGACGGCGCTGCTGCAGCTGTTCAACGAACGCATCATCCGGCTGGAGAACACCGTGCGCTGGCAGTGGGCGCAGGGCGACGTGGCCATCTGGGACAACCGCGCCACGCAGCACTACGCCATCAACGACTACGGCGATGCCCACCGCGTGGTGCGCCGCGTCACCGTGACCGGCACCGTGGCCACCAGCGTGGACGGCCGCCACAGCGTGGACATCACGGTGCCCGAGCCGCTGGCGGCCTGACTGCCCGTGCTATCGGGCAGCGCGCTGCCTGACCGCGTCTTCGTGCAGCGACTCGCTGAGCTGGTCCACGACGATGGACCACGACGCATCGGCCTTGAGCTGCTCGGCCAGGAACTGGCGCTGCGCATCGCTCCAGTAGGGCGCATCCACCACATCCACATCGGCGGCCAGCTGGTGCGCGCGGATGAAATCGGCAATGGCCTGGTCACTGGCATCCAGGCCCAGCTGCAGGAAGAGATTGGACATGCGTACGACGGAGTTGTTCATGAAGGCGTGTGGATGTGTGTGGGTTGAGAGGGCGCTATCTTCCCCGATTTGACCGGCCCTGCGGACCGGTTGCGGTCATTCGTTGCGCGGGTAGGTGCAGGCTGACAGCCTGCCGCGCTCCGGGCCAGCGTGCGCGCGGCGACCGCCCCACTAGCATGGGGCCATGAGCATTCCCGCCCCTGATTCCGCATGGCCGCCGACCTGATCGTGGCCCGCCCCGAAGGCCTGTACTGCGCGGCCGGCGACTTCTACATCGACCCCTGGCGGCCCGTGGACCGGGCCGTGATCACGCATGGCCACTCCGACCACGCGCGCGCCGGCCATGCCCATTACCTGGCCCATGACGACAGCGAGGGCGTGCTGCGCGCACGGCTGGGCGCTGACATCACGCTGCAGACCCTGCCGTATGGCGAAGCCATCGATCACCACGGCGTGCGCATCTCCCTGCACCCGGCCGGCCATGTGCTCGGATCGGCCCAGGTGCGGCTGGAGCATGGCGGCCAGGTGTGGGTGGCCTCGGGCGACTACAAGACCGAGGCCGACGGCACCTGCACCCCCTTCGAGCCCGTGCGCTGCGACACCTTCATCACCGAATCCACCTTCGGCCTGCCCATCTACCGCTGGCCCCGCCAGCCCGAGCTCATGGCCGACATCAACGCCTGGTGGCAGGCCAACGCCGCCCAGGGCAGGCCCTCGGTGCTGCTGTGCTATGCCTTCGGCAAGGCCCAGCGCATCCTGCACGGCGTGGACCGCCGCATCGGCCCCATCGTCGTGCACGGCGCGGTGGAGCCGCTCAATGCCGTGTACCGCGCAGCGGGCGTGGACCTGCCGCCCACGCTGCGCGTGACCGACCCCGGCGTGGATGCACAACGGCTCAAGACCGCCCTGGTGCTGGCGCCGCCTTCGGCGCAGGGCACGCCGTGGATGCGCCGCTTTCCCGGCCATGCCGATGCCTTTGCCAGCGGCTGGATGCAGCTGCGCGGCACGCGCCGCCGCCGTGGCGTGGACCGGGGCTTTGTCATGTCCGACCATGCCGACTGGCCCGGCCTGCAATACGCCATAGGCGCCACGGGCGCCGAGCGTGTCTTCGTCACGCATGGCAGCGTGGCGGTGCTGGTGCGCTGGCTGCGCGAGCAGGGCCTGGATGCGCAAGCCTTCCAGACCGAATACGGCGATGAGGACGAGGCTGCCGCCGCCCAGGCTGCACCGGACGAGGCGCCCGCCCCATGAAGGACTTCGCCGCCCTCTACCGCGCGCTGGACGCCAGCACCGCCAGCCGCGACAAGCAGGCCGCGCTGCAGGCCTATCTGCGCGCCGCCGCGCCTGCCGATGCGGCCTGGGCCGTCTACTTCCTGGCCGGCGGCAAGCCGCGCCAGCTGGTGCCCACCAAGGTCCTGAAGGAGCTGGCGCGCGAGGCTGCCGGCCTGCCCGAATGGCTGTTCGACGAAAGCTACGAGGCCGTGGGCGACCTGGCCGAAACCATTGCGCTGCTGCTGCCGCCACCCGGTGACGCGCACGACCTGGGCCTGGCCGCCTGGGTCACGGACCACCTGCTGCCGCTGCGCGGCATGGCGCCCGAGGCGCTGGCGGACACGCTGCGCATGCAATGGGCACGGCTGGCGGCCGATGAGCGGCTGGTCTACTTCAAGCTGATCACCGGCGCCTTCCGGGTCGGCGTGTCGCGGCTGCAGGTCACGCAGGCGCTGGCGGCCGTCAGCGGGGTGGATGCCAAGCGCATCGCCCAGCGGCTCATGGGCTACACCCACATCGGCGCGCGGCCCGGGGCGGCCGACTACCTGCGGCTGGTGGCAGGCGAGGAAGAGGGCGATGACGCGCATTCGGGCGAAGCCCGTGGCCACCCCTATCCCTTCTTCCTGGCCCATCCGCTGCAGTTGCCGCTGGAGCAGTTCGACGCCGTGCTCGGCCCGCCGTCCCAATGGGTGGTGGAGTGGAAATGGGACGGCATACGCGCCCAGATCGTGCGGCGCGGCAGCGGTGACGCGCTGGGCACCTGGATCTGGTCGCGCGGCGAGGAACTGGTGAGCGAGCGCTTCCCCGAGCTGCAGGCCATGGGCGATGCCTTGCCTGCGGGCACCGTGATCGACGGCGAGATCGTCGTCTGGGCCGCGCAGCAGGGCGAGGCGCCCGCCCATGTGCGCCCCTTTGCCGACCTGCAAAAGCGCATAGGCCGCAAGACCCTGGGCCCCAAGCTGCTGCGCGAGCTGCCCGTGGTGCTGCTGGCCTATGACTTGCTGGAGGAGGGCGGCCAGGACCTGCGCGCGCTGCCCCAGCATGAACGGCGCGCAAGGCTGGATCAGCTGGTGGCCACCGTGGCGCATCCGGCACTGCTGGCCAGCCCCGTGCTGCAAGGCGACAGCTGGGCCGCCCTGGCCGAACTTCGCGAGCAGGCCCGTTCCCTGGGTGTGGAGGGCATGATGCTCAAGGCCCGCGATGCCGCCTATGGCGTGGGCCGCACCAAGGACAGCGGCGTCTGGTGGAAGTGGAAGATCGATCCGCTGAGCGTGGACGCCGTGCTCATCTACGCACAGCGCGGCCATGGCCGTCGCGCCAGCCTCTACAGCGACTACACCTTTGCCGTCTGGAACGCGCCGCCCGGCACCGAGGGCCGCGCCCTCGTGCCCTTCGCCAAGGCCTATTCGGGCCTGACCGATGCAGAAATGGCGCGCGTGGACGCCGTCATTCGCAAGACCACGGTGGAGAGCTTCGGCCCCGTGCGCAGCGTGCGGCCCACCCTGGTTTTCGAGCTGGGCTTCGAGGGCATTGCGCGCAGCGCACGCCACAAGAGCGGTATTGCCGTGCGCTTTCCGCGCATGCTGCGCTGGCGCGAGGACAAGCCTGTGCAGGAGGCCGACTCCATCGACACGCTGGCCGCCCTGCTGCCGCATTCCGACCCTTGATCAACCCTTGACCGACCCGCGACCCACCCGCGACCCACCCTTGACGCACCGCGCCATGGCCCCCCGTTCCCCCCACCCCCTCGCCACTGCCTGGCTTGCCGCACAGGGCTGGAAGCCCTTTGCCTTCCAGCGCGCCGTGTGGAAGGCGCTGGCCCAGGGCCACAGCGGCCTGCTGCATGCGACCACGGGCGCAGGCAAGACCTATGCGGTCTGGCTGGGCGCGCTGCAGGCCTTTGCGCAGGTCCCCAAGGCGCCTGCCCAGGCCCCTGCCCAGGCCCCATCCGGCAGGAGAAAGCCCGTCGCCGCACCCCTGACCGTGCTGTGGATCACGCCCATGCGCGCCCTGGCGGCCGACACGCTCAAGGCGCTGCAGACGCCCTTGCAGGCGCTGGCCCAGGGCCATCCCGCGCTGGCGCGCTGGACCGTGGGCGCACGCACGGGCGATACGGGGAGCGCCGAGCGCGGCGCGCAGTCGCGCCAGCTGCCCACCGTGCTGGTCACCACGCCCGAGAGCCTGTCCCTGCTGCTGGCGCGGGCCGATGCGCGCGAGCTGCTGGGCTCCGTGCGCCTGGTGGTGGCCGATGAATGGCACGAGCTGCTGGGCAACAAGCGCGGCGTGCAACTGCAGCTGGCCCTGGCACGGCTGCGCGGCTGGAGCCCGCAACTGAGCGTCTGGGGCATGTCGGCCACGCTGGGCAATCTGGACGAAGCCATGCAGACCCTGCTGGGCCTGGACGACCATGGCCAGCCGCGGCCCGGCGTACTGGTCCAGGGCCAGGTGGACAAGCGCCTGGTGGTGGACACCTTGCTGCCCGACCGGCCCGAGCGCTTTTCCTGGGCCGGCCACCTGGGGCTGGCCATGCTGCCGGCCGTGGTGCGCGAGCTGGAGGCCACGGCGGGCTCCACCCTGGTCTTTGTGAATGTGCGCTCGCAGGCGGAGCTCTGGTACAAGGCGCTGCTGGAGGCCCGGCCCGACTGGGCCGGCCTGCTGGCCATACACCATGGCTCTCTGGACCGGGGTGTGCGCGAATGGGTGGAGGCCGGGCTCAAGGCCGGCACGCTCAAGGCCGTGGTCTGCACCAGCAGCCTGGACCTGGGCGTGGACTTCCTGCCCGTGGAGCGCGTGCTGCAGATCGGCTCGGCCAAGGGCATCGCGCGGCTGCTGCAGCGCGCGGGCCGCTCGGGCCATGCGCCGGGCCGGCCCTCGCGCATCACCCTGGTGCCCACGCACAGCCTGGAGCTGGTGGAGGCCGCCGCCGCCCGCGCCGCCGTGCGCGCGCAGCAGGTGGAAATGCGCGCCAGCCCCCGCCAGCCCGTGGACGTGCTGGTGCAGCACCTGGCCACCGTGGCCCTGGGCGGCGGCTTCGTGCCCGATGAGCTGTATGCCGAAGTGCGCCGCACCGTCGCCTACGCCGGGCTGGCGCCTGCGGTCTGGCAATGGTGCCTGGACTTCGTGCACCGCGGCGGCCCCTCGCTGGCCGCCTATCCCGACTACCAGCGCGTGCGGCCCGACGGGGAGGGCATCTGGCGCATGCCCGACGCGCGGCTGGCGCGCAGGCACCGCGCCAACATCGGCACCATCGTCAGCGACGCCAGCATGAGCGTGCAGATCCTGCACGGCGCGCGGCTGGGCAGCATGGAAGAGAGCTTTCTGTCGCGCCTGTCGCCCGGCGATGCCTTTGTCTTCGCGGGCCAGGTGCTGGAGCTGGTGCGCATCGAGGACATGACCGCCTACGTGCGCCGCGCCGCCAGAACGCGGCCCACCGTGCCGCGCTGGGCGGGCGCGCGCATGCCGCTGTCCACCGTGTTGGCCGACTTCGTGGTGCAGCAATTGGCGCTGGCGGCAGCGGGCGACTACCACTCGCCCGAGCTGCGCTGCGTGCGCCCCCTGCTGGAGGTGCAGCAGCGCTGGTCGGCCCTGCCCACGCCCGGCACGCTGCTGGCCGAAACCCTGCGCACGCGCGAAGGCTGGCATCTGTTCCTCTACCCCTTTGCGGGCCGCCATGCCCATACGGGGCTGGCCAGCCTGCTGGCCTGGCGCGCCGCGCAGGGCGAGACGGGTACCTTCTCCATCGCCGTCAACGACTACGGGCTGGAGCTGCTGAGCGCCACCGAGCGTGACTGGGCCGCCATGCTGCCCGAACTGCTGCGCGCCGAGCCGGTGCAGGCCGTGGCGGCGCCCGGACGTGTCTCTGCCACGGAGGCGGGCGCCATGCGCAACACCGCCAATGCCGACCGCCACTGGGACCAGGCCGCCGAGGATGTCCACCTGGCGGGCGATGACGCCCGCCACGCCCTGCTGCACGAAGTGCTGGCCAGCCTCAACGCCACCGAGATGGCAAGGCGGCGCTTCCGCGAGATCGCCCGCGTCTCGGGCCTGATCTTCCAGAGCCACCCGGGCGAGCGCCGCAGCGCGCGCCAGCTGCAGGCCTCGGCCCAGCTGTTCTTCGAGGTGTTTCGCAAGTACGACGACATGAACCTGCTGCTGCGCCAGGCCGACGAGGAAGTGCTGAGCCAGGAGCTGGACGTGGCCCAGCTGCTGGCCGCGCTGCGCCGCATGCAGGCGCAGCAGCTGGTAGTGAGCGCGCTGCGCCGGCCCAGCCCGTTTGCCTTTCCGCTGATGGTGGAGCGCTTTCGCGAAAAGCTCACCAACGAGCACCTGGCCGACCGCATCGCGCGCATGCTGGCCCAGCTGCACGAGGCGGCAGACGCCGGCGGTGCAGCCAGCGAGCCGCGCACGCAGGACCTGGTCCCGCCCGATCCACCGCTGCGTCCACGGAAAAAACCCAAGGCAGACCAGCCCCCCGCCGTGGACGAGGACACGGCCGCCGTGCGCCGTACGCTGGATTTCTCGCTGCAGGCCACCGACGGCCCCGAGGCCGATGCCGCCAGCCGCCGCCCGCGCCGCGTGCGCAAGCCCTCGCGGCCCTTGCCGCTGCTGTAGAACCATTGCACCGCTGATGAAAGGCCACGCACTGTTGCCAAGTCCTGTTTCCCCCGACGCCCTGGCCGGCAGCCTGGGCATCCTCCTGGCGGGCGAGCCCGTCCACCTGCTGGCCCAGCACGCCCTGTGGTGGCCCGCCCAGGGCACGCTGTTCATTGCCGACCTGCACCTGGGCAAGGCCGCCACCTTCCGTGCGCGCGGCATTCCCGTGCCGGCCGGCACCACCCAGGGCAACCTGGACCGGCTGTCGGCGCTGCTGCAGGGCCTGCCGGTGCGCCGGCTGGTCGTTCTGGGCGACTTCCTGCATGCCGCGCAGGCCCGCACGCCGTCCGTGCTGGCCGCCCTGGCCGACTGGCGACGCCGCCACGCGGCGCTGGAGGTGGTGCTGGTGCGTGGCAACCACGACAGCCATGCGGGCGACCCGCCGTCCGCGCTGGGCATCGGCGTGGTGGACGAACCCTGGCGCCTGGGCCCATTCGCGGGCTGCCATTACCCGCAGGAGGCTCCTGCCTGCCATGTGCTGGCCGGCCATGTCCACCCCGCCGTCGTGCTGCGCGGCCCGGGGCGAGATGCGCTGCGCCTGCCGTGCTTTGCCGTCCATGCCGGCTTCACCCTGCTGCCGGCCTTCGGCCTGTTCACCGGCATGGCCAGCCTGCCGCCCGGTCCTGGCCTCCAGTGCTTTGCGGTGGGCGGCGGGCGGGTCTGGGCCGTTCCCGGCCAAGCAGACAGAATGTAATCAAACGTAATTTGCCGCAAAACCGTTGTTCCCTACAGTGGCTCCTGCAACAGACGCGGCGGGATAGCAGGTGCCACCCGACTCGCCTTTGATCCAACAGGAGAGGTGCATGGGCGTTCAACTCAACTTCATCAACCAATCGAACGACACGAACAACTCGCAGATCGTCATCTTCCAGAAGAACGTTGCCAGCGATTTCGAGGAACTGGCCGTGGCCTGGCAGGTCATCAGAAACTGCGGACAAGGCGATAACCATCCTTTCTCATTTCCCCTCTCCATGCAGATCGCTGCCAGCGACAGCTATGGCAACTACACGCCGCAACTGAATGCGCAAGATGGCGAACTGTTCCATATGACTCTGACGGCCTCGGGAGATCGCCTGGTGCCTGCTGGCCGTGGCACCAGTTCCAGGGAAGTGCAGTTGCTCAATGCGCTGCCCAGGGGGGCCATCAATGCCAGTTGCTACAAGGATGGCAAGCTGCTGGCGGTCAAGAACTCGATTGCTCCCCAGCAAAGGGCCGTCTTCGCGTTCAAGCCCACGCTCTGGATCGGCATTGCCTCGCAGGCTGTGCAGGGCGAGGTGATGGGCTCGGCCACTCTTTCCAACATCAACACCGAAATATCCCTGATGGGCATTGCCAGCGCCGACATCGTGATGACTGGCGGAGGCCCCGGACCTGATTCCAGGCCGTTCTCATTCCTTCTCGAGAACATCGTGATGCGCTGATGGCAGACCACATCCGGTCTGCGGTGCCCCGTTCGGTCGATTGCCGCCAGCGCGGGGCGAAGCTTCCTCCCCCTGTTTGTCGATGAAGGATGTGCTCCATGATGACTCTTCCCACTATGCCCGGTCATTCGTTTTCCATCCCCGGCCTGGGAGATGTGCCGGTCGGTTCGGTCACGGCCTATGCTGGCACCCTTGATACCTCCGGGGCTGGTGGCGCGCAGGACCACACAAGCGTCCTGGAGGCTTCGGCCTGGATGTTGTGCGATGGCAGGGAGCTGGCCTGCGCCCAGTACCCCCAGCTGTTTGCTGTTCTGGGCTATGTGTACGGCGGCGCGGATGGAACGTTCCGCATTCCCGACTACCGGGGCTGCTTCCTGCGCGGCGTGAGCGCCGGTACGAACAATGACCCCGATGAGGCAAGCCGCACCCGGCCGCCTGGTGGACAGGGCCTGGACAATGGCGTGGGGTCTCGGCAGTCCTCCTCGCCTATGCAAGAGAACACCCGCGACGGCACGCCCGCCCCGGTGGCGGCAAGCCCGGCCGAGACGCGGCCCCTGAACGTGTATGTGAACTACATCATCAAGTTCACCTACGGCATTCGCCCCATGTCGATGTGACGCCGCGATTGTTCGCATCCTCTACCCCTGCAAAGCAACGAGGCCATGGGTGCCGCCCGGGCCGAGCCACCAGTGCTTTGCCGTAGGCGGCGGGCGGGTCTGGGCCGTTCCCGGTGGAGGGGGCGGGATGTAATCAGGCGTAATTTTCTGAAGGATCGTTGTTCCCTACAGTGCGCTTGCGCCCGCACGGCGGGGCAGCAGAAAGCGCCGCAGCGCTTTTTTGATCCATCAGGAGAGATGCATGGGCGTTCAACTCAACTTCGTCAATCAATCGAACGACGCAAACAACTCGCAGATCGTCATCTTCCAGAAAAACGTGGCCAGCGATTTCGAGGAGCTGGCCGTGGCATGGCGGGTCATCAAGTACTGCGGCCAGGGCGACAACCACCCGTTCACCTTCCCGCTGGGCCTGCAGGTCGGTGCCAGCGACAGCTATGGCAACCACACGCCCCAGCTGGAGGCGCAGTTCGGCCAGCAGTTCCAGCTGTCCCTGAGCAGCAGCGGCGATCGCCTGGCGCCCGCAGGCTATGGCGCAAGCTCCAACGAAGTGCAGGTGCTCAACTCGCTGCCCCGGGGCGCCATCAATGCCAGTTGTTACAAGGACGGCCGGCTGCTGGCCGTCAAGACCGCGATTGCCCCCCAGCAAAAGGCCGTGTTCGAATTCAAGCCCTCCATCTGGATCGGGGTGGTCTCGCAGATCGAACAGGGCCAGGTCATGAACTCGGCCATCCTGGGCGACATCAACACCGAGATCTCCCTGCTGGGCATCTCGCGCGCCGACATCGTGATGCGCGGCGGCGGTGCGGGCGCCGGGTCCACGCCGTTCTCGTTCACGCTGGAGAACGTCGTGATGTGCTGAGGCCTGCCCCGCACCCCCGACTGGGGGGCAGGCACATCGGATGACGACTCCGTGACAGTTGTCACACCTCTGTCATGGAGGCGGCCAAGAATCCCGCACTTGTCCGGCCCGCGCAGGCCACTCCCCGCAGGTGCCCCACCCATCCATGACTGACGCAGCCTCCCCCCTGGCCCAGGCCAATGAAGACGCAGGCCTGATCTGCGGCTGGCGGTTTTTCTGCGACACGCAGCGGCGTGTGGAGGCCATGACGGCACAGTCGGCCGCGCAGTGGCTGGGTGGAGAGCGTCCGCTCACCGAGCCCGGCCGGCGCGACTTCCTGTGGCTGCACTTCAACCTGGCCAATACCCAGTCCCTGCGCTGGCTGCAGCGCCACGCCGCGCTGCCCGAAGTCTTCTACACCACGCTGCGCGAGGGCCTGGCCTCCACGCGCATCGAGCGCTCCGATGACTCCCTGGTCGCCGTGCTCAACGATGTGAATTTCGAGTTCAACTTCGAGTCGGCCGACATCGCCACGCTGTGGATCTGCCTGGACGAGCGCCTGGTCGTCACCGCGCGCACCCAGCCGCTGCGCTCGGTCGATGCGCTGCGTGCCGGCGTGCGCCAGGGCGACAGCCCCGCCAGCACGGCCGAGCTGCTGGAACACCTGATGCGCACCCAGGCCGACGTGCTGGTCAAGGTGGTGCGCGAGACCACGGCGCGCGTGGACGACATCGAGGACGCCATCATCGCGCAGCGCTACCACCATCCGCGCGCCCACCTGGGCCGGCTGCGCCGGCTGCTGGTGCGCCTGCAGCGCCTGCTGGCGCCCGAGCCGGCCGCGCTGTTCCGCCTGCTGCAGCAGCCCCCCGCCTGGATGGGCGAGGACGACCGCCGCGGCCTGGCCGCCGCCAGCGAGGAGTTCTCGCTCATGCTGCGCGACATGCAAACCCTGCAGGACCGCATCAAGCTGCTGCAGGAAGAAGTGGCCGCCGCCGTGAACGAGGACAACAGCAACAGCCTCTTCGTGCTGACCGTGGTCACCGTGCTGGCCCTGCCCATCAACATCCTGGCCGGCCTGTTCGGCATGAACGTGGGCGGCATACCCCTGGCAGAGCACGAGCACGGCTTCTGGATCGTGGTGTCCATCGTGATCGCCTTCACCGTCATCGCCGCCTGGCTGGCGTTTCGCAAGAAGCGGTACAGGGATTAGGGCTCAGGCCGCCACAGCCCTTGCCCTCGCCCCGAACGCCATCGCCCGCAGCCTGCCCAGCAGCGGCCACACCAGCATCAGCAGGGCCAGCGTGGTGATGGTGCCCGACAGGCCGTTGTGCCAGAAGATGCCCAGCTCGCCCTGGCTGGAGAGCATGCTCTGGCGGAAGGCGTCTTCCATGCGGTCGCCGAGCACGATGGCCAGCACCATGGGCGCCAGCGGATAGTCGAGCTTCTTGAACACGTAGCCGACCACGCCGAAGACCAGCATGAGCCAGATGTCCGTGGCATTGCCGTGCACGGTGAAGGCGCCGATGGCGCAGACCATGAGGATCATGGGCGCGACGATGGAAAACGGCACGCGCAGGATGGCGGCGAACAGCGGCACGGTGGCCATGACGATGACCAGGCCGGCGATGTTGCCCAGGTACATGCTGGCGATCAGTCCCCAGACGAAGTCCTTTTGCTCGGTGAACAGCAGCGGGCCGGGCTGCAGCCCCCAGATCATCAGCCCGCCCAGCAGCACGGCCGCCGTGGCCGAGCCCGGAATGCCCAGGGCCAGCATGGGCAGCAGGGCCGAGGTGCCGGCCGCGTGGGCGGCGGTCTCGGGGGCGAGCACGCCTTCGGGGTTGCCCTTGCCGAAGCTGTCGGGGTCGCGCGAGAACTTCTTGGCCAGCCCGTAGCCCATGAAGCTGGCCGCCACGGCGCCGCCGGGCGTCACGCCCATCCAGCAGCCCACCAGGGCCGAGCGCAGCATGGTCAGCCAGTAGCGCGGCAGCTGGGCCCAGGTCCTGAACACCACCTTGAGGTCGATGGAGGCCTTCTTGCCCTTGAAGGCCAGGCCTTCCTCGATGGTCATCAGGATCTCGCTGATGCCGAACAGGCCGATCACCACCACCAGGAAATCAAAGCCGCGCAGCAGCTCCGTGGAGCCGAAGGTCATGCGCAGGTCGCCCGAGATGGTGTCCATGCCCACGGCCGCCAGCAGCAGGCCCACGGCCATGGCGGCCACGATCTTGGCCTTGGGCTCCTTGCCCATGCCGATGAAGGAGCAAAACGTCAGGAAGAAGACCGCAAAGAACTCCGGCGGCCCGAACTGCAGCGCGAACGAGGCCACGACCGGTGCCAGGAAGGTGATCAGCATCACGCCCGAGATGGCGCCGATGAACGAGCCCGTGAAGGCCGTGGTCAGCGCCGCCCCCGCGTGGCCCTGCTGGGCCATGGGATAGCCGTCGAAGGTGGTGGCCACCGACCAGGCCTCGCCCGGGATGTTGAACAGCACCGAGGTGATGGCGCCGCCGAACAGCGCCCCCCAGTAGATGCAAGACAGCAGGATGATGGCCGAGGTGGGCGACATGCCGAAGGTCAGCGGCAGCAGGATGGCCACGCCGTTGGGGCCGCCCAGGCCCGGCAGCACGCCGACCACGATGCCCAGCAGGATGCCCGTGAGCATCAGCCCCGTGTTCTGCCAGGTGGTGACGGCCGCGAAGCCGTGCGCAAGGTATTGGAGTTCGTCCATGGTGTTGCTCCGTGGCGGCGACAGGGGTCAATAGCCGAGCCAGGCTTCAAGCGGACCCTTGGGCAGGGGCACCTTGAACTGGATCTCGAAGACGTAGAACAGCAGCACGCTGGTGAAGCCCGACAGCGCCACGGCCTTCCACCAGGGATAGCGGCCCGCAAACACCATGAAGCCCGTGATGAACAGCACCGAGGCCGCGTAGATGCCCAGCGGCGCGATCACGGCGATGTAGGCCGTCAGCGGCAGCAGCACCTGGGCCACGCGCTTGAGCTGCAGCCAGCTGGCGAACTGCTCCTGGCTGCGGCTGCGCAGCGCCTGCACGAAGACTGCGATGGCGCAGATGCCCAGCACGGCGCCCACGCGCAGCGGGAAGTAGCCGGCCTGCGGGCCGGTGTCGCTCCAGCCTGCGCCAATGCGCTGGTTGTCCCAGACCACGAGCACGGCCAGCGCCAGCAGCACGGCGGCCACGCCGTACTCCACATGGCGGCGGGACAGGCCGGGGGCCTGGGCTTCGGTGGCGGGGATGGATTCGGTGGCCGCGCTGGCGGGCTGGGCCGGGGCTGCTGCTGCCGCTGCATTGGAGGAGGGCGGGGCAAGGTGGATGGCGGTGTCCATGGCGCGGCTCCTCACTTGGCGGCGGCGGCCACGCTGGCCGACAGGAAGCCGGCCTTCTTCATGATGTCGAGGTGGCGCGTCTCGTCCTTGGCCAGGAAGTCCACGAAGGCCTGCCCCGTCATGTACTCGGGCTTGAGCGCGTTTTTCTCCAGGTACTCCTTCCATTCGGGCGTGGCCACCACCTTGTGCATCACGCCCGCATAGAACTGCGCCTGCTCGGGCGTGGTGCCGGGCGGCAGGAAGAAGCCGCGCAGCATGGTGTATTGCACATCCAGGCCCTGCTCCCTGCAGGTGGGGATGTCCGACAGCGCCTGGCTGCCCGTGACCTTGGCCGTGTACTCGATGCGCTGCGTGTCGAACACGCACAGCGCCCGCACCTGGCCCGCGCGCCACTGCGCCATGGACTCGCTGGGGTTGTTGACGTTGGAGTCGATGTGCTTGCCCACCAGCTGCGTGCTGGCCTCGCCGCCGCCCTTGTAGGGGATGTAGGTGAACTTCACGCCGGCGGCCTGTTCCATGTTGGCGGTGATGATCTGGTCCTCGCGCTTGGAACTGGTGCCGCCCATCTTGAACTTGCCGCCGGCCTGCCGCGCTGCGGCCAGGTAGTCGGCGGGCGTCTGGTAGCCGGTCTCGGCATTGACCCAGAGCACGAACTGGTCCTGGGCAATCATGGCCACGGGATTCAGGTCGCGCCACTGGAAGGGCAGGGCCGTGGCCATGGGCAGGGTGAAGATGGCCGTGGAGGCCACCAGCAGCTTGTGCGGGTCGCGCGCCGAGGCCTTGACATCCAGGATGCCCTCGGCGCCGGAGGCGCCCGCCTTGTTGAGGATGACCACGGGCTGCTCGATCAGCTTGTGCTTGGTGACGATGGCCTGGATCACGCGCGCCATCTGGTCCGAGGCGCCACCGGCCGAGAACGGCACGACGAGTTCGACGGACTTGGCGGGCTTCCACTGCGCCCAGGCGGCAGGGGCGGCGAGGGTGATGGCGGCGGTGGCGGCGAGGGTGGCGACGGCAGTTGCCGCCAGGCGGTTGCGGGGCGATGTCATGTCTCTTGTCTCCTGTTATTTCCTGGTATTGGTGCAATCCACGATCAAGGGGGCGAGCCATGTGCTCCGGCTCTGCCAAGGGTTTTCGGCGCGGGGCCGATGGGTTCAGGCGGCCTTGCGCAGCGCCCCGGCTGCGGCGTGGGCAGCGAAGTAGTCCATGGACGCCTGCACGCCGCTGCCGGCCAGCCGGATGCCGGACAGCTTCAGCCCCATCTCCACGCCCGCCACCATGGCCAGCAGCGTGAGGTCGTTGCTGTCGCCCAGGTGGCCCATGCGGAACATGCGGCCCTTGAGCTTGCCCAGGCCCGCGCCCAGCGACAGGTCGAAGCGCGTGTGGATCAGGCGGCGCAGGGCGTCGGCATCCACGCCTTCGGGCGTGATCACGCCGGTGAGCACGGGCGAGTAGACCTGCGGATCGGCGCACTGGATGGGCAGGCCCCAGGCCTGGACGGCGGCGCGCACGCCGGCCGCCCAGCGCTGGTGGCGCGCAAACACCGTATCCAGCCCTTCGGCCAGCAGCATGTCCAGCGATTCGGACAGGGCGTACAGCAGGTTGGTGTTGGGCGTGTAGGGCCAGTAGCCGGTCTGGTTCATCTCCACGATCTCGTCCCAGGCCCAGAACGACTTGGGCAGCTTGGCGCTTTTGGCGGCCTCCAGCGCGCGTGGCGACAGCGCGTTGAAGCTGATGCCGGGCGGCAGCATCAGGCCCTTTTGCGAGCCGCTGATGGTCACGTCCACGCCCCATTCGTCATGGCGGTAGTCGGCACTGGCCAGGCCCGAGATGGTGTCCACCAGCAGCAGGGCCGGGTGGCCCGCCGCGTCGATGGCGCGGCGCACGGCGGCGATGTCCGAGGTCACCCCCGTGGAGGTCTCGTTGTGCACCACGCACACGGCGCGGATCCGGCGCTCCGTGTCCTTGCGCAGCCGTGCCTCGATCAGCCCGGCCTGCACGCCATGGCGCCAGCCCGGCGCCTGGGGCAGGTGCTCATCGGAGCCGCCATAGGACAGGAATTCGGTGGACAGGCCCAGGCGCGTGGCCATCTTCTGCCACAGCGAGGCGAAGTGGCCGGTCTCGAACATCAGCACATGGTCGCCAGGGCTGAGCGTGTTGATCAGGGCCGCCTCCCAGGCGCCCGTGCCGGAGGCCGGATAGATCACCACCGGATGCCGGGTCTTGAAGACCTGCTGGATGCCAGCCAGCACCTTCAAACCGAGCTGGCCGAACTCCGGCCCCCGGTGGTCGATGGTGGGCAGGCTCATGGCCCGCAGGATGCGGTCGGGAACCGGGCTGGGGCCGGGGATCTGGAGGAAGTGGCGGCCCGTGGGATGGTTGTCGAGCGTGAGCATGGTGCGTCCTTTTCAAGGAAATGCCAGGTCGGTCTGTGGGGGAGGGTGTTTGCGAATTTTTGCATTCAAAATTCATAAATGCCTTGGTGATAACCATGAATGCCTTGAGAAATGCTTGCGTAAAAATGAATGCAAAATTCATTCGACCAGGAGAATCCATGGCGGAGATCATCGAGATTTCGCGGCTTGCCCTGCATGACCAGGTGGCGGCGCGGCTGCGCACCTGGCTGGTGGAGGGGCGCATACCGCCCGGTGCCAAGCTCAACGAGCGCGCGCTGTGCGAGCAGCTGCGCGTTTCGCGCACGCCGCTGCGCGAGGCCATCAAGCTGCTGGCCTCCGAAGGGCTGGTGGACCTGGTGCCCAACCGCGGCGCCGTGGCCGTGCGCCTGGGCGAGGCCGATGTGCTGCAGACCTTCGAGGTGCTGGCGGGGCTGGAGGGCATGTCGGGCGAGCTGGCCGCGCAGCGCATCAGCGAGCAGCAACTGGCCGAGGTGCGGGCCCTGCACTTCGAGATGCTGGCCAGCCATGCGCGCCAGGACCTGTCCGGCTACTACCGGCTCAATGCGCTGATCCACTCGGCCATCAACCGCGCCGCCGCCAACCCCGTGCTGGCCGAGACCTATGGCCGCATCAACGCCCGCGTGCAGTCGCTGCGCTTTCGCACCAACCAGGACGCGGCCAAGTGGAAGCGCGCCGTCCAGGAGCACGAACGCATGCTGGAGGCGCTGCAGGCGCGCGACGCCGCCGCGCTGCGCCAGGTGCTGGTCGCCCACCTGGAGCACAAGCGCGACACCGTCATCGCCCTGCTCAAGGCAGGCCAGATCTACCCACGAACCATGAACGAATGAGAGCCGCCATGCTGATGGAATCCACGCACCGCCTTGCCGCTTCCCCCGACGACACCGTGCCCGCCCCCGGCACCGTGCTGCCGCCCAACGATGTCAGCCAGATGCTGGCGCGCCGCCTGCGCTCGGACACGCGCGGCCAGGTCCTGTTCGACGCCGCCTCGCGCGGGCGCTATGCCACCGATGCCTCCATCTACCAGATCATGCCCGTGGGCGTCTTCGTGCCCACCTGCGAAGAAGACATCGCCACGGCCCTGCAGATCGCCCGCGAGCTGAAGGTGCCCGTGCTGCCGCGCGGCGGCGGCACCAGCCAGTGCGGGCAGACCACGGGCGCGGCCCTGGTGATCGACAACAGCAAGCATTTGCGCAACATCCTCTCGGTGGACCCTGATGCAGGCATTGCCGAGGTCGAGCCCGGCCTGGTGCTGGACCACCTCAACGCCCGGCTCAAGAAGCTCGGCCTGTGGTATCCGGTGGACGTATCGACCAGCGCCCAGGCCACGCTGGGCGGCATGGCGGGCAACAACTCCTGTGGCTCGCGCTCCATTGCCTACGGCAACATGGTGCACAACGTGCGCGGCGCCCGCGCCTGGATGGCCGATGGCGAGCTGCTGGACTTCGGCCCCGTCGCCCAGGCCACGGGCCGCGCGGCGCGCATTGCGCAGTTCGTGCACGGGCTGGCGCAACAGCACCGCGAGGACATTCACGCCCACTGGCCCAAGGTCATGCGCCGCGTGGCCGGCTACAACCTCGACATCTTCGACAACCAGAGCGAGCGGCCCTACACGGCCGACGGCAGCGTCAACCTGGCCCATCTGCTGATAGGCGCCGAGGGCACGCTGGCCTACACGCGCTCGCTCACCCTGCAGCTCAGCGCGCTGCCGCGCGCCAAGGTGCTGGGCGTGGTCAACTTCCCCTCCTTCCACGCGGCCATGGACTCGGCCCAGCACATCGTGAAGCTGGGCCCCACGGCCGTGGAGCTGGTGGACCGCACCATGATCGAGCTGGGCCTGGCCAACCCGGCCTTCAAGCCCACCATAGAGACCGCGCTCATCGGCCGCCCGGCTGCCATCTTGCTGGTGGAATTCGCCGGTGACGACCGCGCCGCGCTGCTGGCGCGGCTGCGCCAGCTGGTGGAGCTGATGGGCGAGCTGGGCCTGCCCGGCAGCGTGGTGGAAATGCCCGAGGAAGCGGCCCAGAAAAACCTCTGGGAAGTGCGCAAGGCGGGGCTGAACATCATGATGAGCCTCAAGGGCGACGGCAAGCCCGTGAGCTTCATCGAGGACTGCGCCGTGCCGCTGCAGCACCTGGCCGAGTACACCGACGCGCTCACCGAAGTGTTCGCGCGCCACGGCAGCCGGGGCACCTGGTACGCCCATGCCTCCGTGGGCACGCTGCATGTGCGGCCCATCCTGGACATGCGCACCGACGGCGCGGCGCGCATGCGCGCCATTGCCGAGGAAGCGGCCGAATTGGTGCGCAAATACAAGGGCGCCTTCAGCGGCGAGCACGGCGACGGGCTGTGCCGCGGCGAGTGGATTGCCTGGCAGTTCGGGCCCGCCATCACCGAGGCCCTGCGCGCCATCAAGCAGGAGTTCGATCCCCAGTGCCTGTTCAACCCCGGCAAGATCATCGATACGCCCAGGATGGACGATGGCCGGCTGTTCCGCTTCGCGCCCGCCGATACGCCCCGGCCCTACCGGCGCATTCCCATCACGCCCGTGCTCGACTGGTCGGCCTGGAACGTGCAGGCCGACCCGGTCACCGAAGTCACCACGGCGCCCGGCACGGGCGGCGACGTCACCGGCGGCTTTGCCAAGGCCGTGGAGATGTGCAACAACAACGGCCACTGCCGCAAGTTCGACGCCGGCACCATGTGCCCCAGCTACCGCGTCACGCGCGACGAGCAGCACCTGACGCGCGGCCGCGCCAACACCCTGCGCCTGGCCATCTCGGGCCAGCTGGGTCCGGACGCCTTCACCAGCGAGGCCCTGCACGACACCATGGACCTGTGCGTGGGCTGCAAGGGCTGCAGGCGCGACTGCCCCACGGGCGTGGACATGGCCCGCATGAAGGTGGAATTCCTGGCCCACTACAAGGCCCGCCATGGCCACACGCTCAAGGACCGGCTGGTCGCCCATCTGCCGCGCTACGCCGCCACGGCCAGCCGCATGCCCTGGCTGCTGAACCTGCGCAACCGCCTGCCCGTGCTGCGCCAACTGGGCGAAAAACTGCTGGGCCTGTCCGCCAGGCGCTCGCTGCCGGCCTGGCGCAGCGACACCTTCTGGCGCGCGCCCGAAGCACATACCTTTCTTGACCGCGACCAGGCCCTGGCCCGCGCGGCGGCCGGCGAGCGCGTGGCCGTGCTCTTCGTGGACACCTTCAACGGCACCTTCGAGAGCGAAAACGCCCTGGCCGCCGCCCGCGTGCTGCAGGCGGCCGGCTATGCGCTGCACACCGCCAGCAAGTCCGCCAAAGAGGGCGGCGGCCACCACTGCTGCGGCCGCACCTACCTGGCCACCGGCATGGTCGAGCAGGCCAAGGCCAGCGCGGGTGCGCTGATCAACGCCCTGGCGCCCTTGGCCCGGGCCGGCATTCCCATCGTCGGCCTGGAGCCCTCCTGCCTGCTGACCCTGCGCGACGAAGCCCTGGTCATGGGCCTGGGCGAGCCTGCACAGGCCGTTGCCGCCCAGGCCCTGCTGTTCGAGGAATTCATTGCCCGTGAAGTGAAGGCCGGCCGCTTTGCGCTGCCGCTGCGCGCCGCCGAGGCGCCCATCCTCGTGCACGGCCATTGCCACCAGAAGGCCTTCGGCGCCGTCAGCCCCATCCTCGACGTGCTGCGGCTGATTCCCGGCGCCCAGCCCGAGCTCATCGAAAGCTCCTGCTGCGGCATGGCCGGCAGCTTCGGCTACGAGGCCAGCCACCACCAGGTCTCCATGGTCATGGCCGAGGCGGCCCTGCTGCCGGCCATACGCCAGCGCCCCGAGGCCATCGTCGTGGCCGACGGCACCAGCTGCCGCCACCAGATCGCCGACGGCGCGGCGCGCGAAGCCGTGCATGTGGCGCGGCTGCTGGAAAGCCTGCTGGACGCCCGCTGACCTCCATCCTCCCTCCCGCGCAAGACAAGGCACTCCCATGAAGCACAAGCCCTGCCTGGACCTCCAGGACATCAAGACCATCGCCCAGGCCGCCGAGGCGCATGCCACGGCGCGCGGCTGGGCCGTCAGCATCGCCATCGCCGATGACGGCGGCCACCTGCTGTGGCTGCAGCGCCTGGACGGCGCGGCGCCGGCCTCGGCCCACATCGCGCCGGCCAAGGCCCACGCCGCAGCACTGGGCCGCAAGGAAAGCCGGCTCTATGAGGAAATGATCAATGGTGGCCGCACCGCCTACCTGAGCGTGCCCGCGCTGCAGGGCCTGCTGGAAGGCGGCGTGCCCATCACCAGTGAGGGCCACTGCCTGGGCGCCGTGGGTGTCAGCGGGGTGAAGCCGGCAGAGGATGCTGAGGTGGCGCGGGCGGGGAGTGCGGCGCTGGGGGCCGCGCCGCAGCGGTAGCGGCCCTTGGATTCAGCGCGACTTGCGCGGCTGCAGGGCCTCGGCGCGCAGCATGGCCAGCACGGCATCGCGCTTGTGGTGCAGGTGGGTGACCAGCAGCTCGCGCAGGGCCGTGGCGTCGCGTGCGCCCAGGGCCTCGATCATGGCCTCGTGCTCCCTGACGGCCTGCTTCCACTTGGCCGTGTCCAGGTTGGTGCGAAAGCGCAGCGACTGCACGCGGTTGTTGATGCGCTGGAAGGTTTCCGTCAGCACGGGGTTCTTGGCGGCGCTGTTCAGCGCCGCGTGGATGGCGGCGTTGAGCCGGTAGTAGGCAGACACGTCGGCGCGCGCCACGCTGGCCATCATCTCGTAGTGCAGGGCGCGGATCTCGGCGAATTCCTGGTCGGTGATGCGCTGCGCGGCCAGTTCGCCCGACAGGCCCTCGATGCCGGCCAGCACCTCGAAGGCGTGCATGACATCGGCCTCGCTCAGCTTGACGGCGATGGCGCCGCGGTTGGGCAGCAGGTCGGCCAGGCCTTCGGCGGCCAGCAGCTTGATGGCCTCGCGCAGCGGCGTGCGCGAGACGCCCAGCTGCTCGCACAGCTCGCGCTCGTTGAGCTTGGCGCCCGGGGCGATGCGCCCTTCGATGAGCATGGACCGCAAACGGTCCGCCACCTGCTCGTGCAGCGCCGCCCGCGATATCTCGATGATCTCCGCCATCTAGCGGTCTCCTTGGCTGTTCCTGGCTGGTGGATGCCCCCGCCACAGGCATTGCGCCATGCGGGGCGGCGCCGATGTTAGCCGAGTTTGCACCCCAGGCGGGCCTCCTGCCCGGCGCACGCGCTGTCCCTGCCAAGCACTACAGGCTTTTCAGCAGGGGCCTACGGCCTGCGGGCGTGGCTGCCCGCACCATGGTGCCGATCAGACACACCAACCAGGGACAAACAATGGCCAACGCAGCGATCCGGCTGCAGATCCAGGTGGATCTTGCTTATGACATCCGCGATCCGGCCGGGGCCGATTTCGTGTTCAACATCCATGCGGCCCACACCTCGCACCAGACGGTGGAGAACGAGCGTCTGGTGCTCAGCCAGCCCGTGGAGCCCGACATTGCCACCGAGCCCGCCACCTCCACCCGCTTCATGCGCCTGCATGCCAACCCAGGCCCGCTGCACCTGACCTACACGGCCACCGTCTGCATCGCGCACCACCGCGAGGATCCGGCGGCGCTGGGCGAGGTTCCGGTGCGCTGCATCCCGCTGGAGGTCCTGCCGTACATCTACCCCAGCCGCTACTGCCAGTCCGACCGGCTGATGCAGCTGGCCTTTCGCAATTTCGGCCAACTGGCGCCGGGCTATTCGCGCGTGCTGGCCATACAGCAGTGGGTGCAGGAGCTGGTGACCTTCGCTTCGGCCACCAGCAACTCGTCCACCTCGGCCGTCGATACCCTGGTGGAGCAGGTGGGCGTGTGCCGCGATTTCACGCACCTGATGATCGCCCTGTGCCGTGCGCTGAACATTCCCGCCCGCATCGCCACCGGCACGGACTACGGCGCCGATCCTGCACTGGGCCCGCCCGATTTCCATGCCTACGTGGAAGCCTACCTGGGCGACAGGTGGTATCTGTTCGATGCATCGGGCACGGCCATTCCCATGGGCTTCATGCGCTTTGGCACGGGCCGTGACGCGGCCGACGTGGCCTTTGCCACCATCTTCGGCAACGTGGTGGCCATGGCCCCCATGATCCAGACACAGGCCCTGGAAGACGAGCACAGCCAACTGCCCCGGCTGTGCAGCGAGGCGCTGTCGACCACCGCGCCTTCGCCCGCCGTGCTGTCGGGCTGCGCATCGTTTGGCAGCACGGCGGACCGAAGGAGCTTCAGGCAGCTGCCTGCCTGAGTTGCCTGCGCTGTGAAAGGCGCGCGGCGGCGGCTCTCAGAAGCGGTGCGTTCCCGTCACCGCAAAGGTGCGCCGCTGGCCGTAGAAGCAGTCGCCGCGTGCCAGGCACTGCGTGATCTGCACCTTGTCGGTCAGGTTGACCACGTTGAAGGCCAGGCGCCATGGGCCTGCGTCATAGGACACCATGGCATCCAGCAGGGTGGCAGAGGGCGTGTCCACCAGGCTGGTGCCCGTCCACTGTGAACCCGTATAGCGCACGCCCGCGCCCAGGCTCCAGCCGCCGCGTCCTTCGCTGGCAAAGCGGTGGGTCAGCCAGGCCGATGCCGTGTGGCGCGGCACGCTGGTCACGCGCTGGCCCTGGTCGCCGCCATTGCTGCGCGAGATGACGGCGTCGGTGTACGCATAGGCCAGGGTGGCGTCCCAGTGGCGGGCCAGGCTGGCGGTGAGCTCGGCCTCGAAGCCGTTGACCTTGACCTCGCCGATCTGCAGGCTGTTGAGCGGGTTGGCCGGGTCGGTGGTCTTGCGGTTCTTCTCGCGCAGCGTATAGACGGCGGCAAAGGCCGACAGGCCCTGGCCCGGTGGCTGCCACTTCACGCCGGCTTCCCATTGCTCGCCGCGCTGGGCCTTGTAGGGCGTGCCGTAGACATCCACGCCGCCCAGCGGCTGGAAGGACTCGGAGTAGCCCAGGTAGGGCGCCCAGCCTCCGTCCATCTGGTAGGTGGCGCCTGCGCGCTTGGTCCAGGCCTTCTCGTCCACGGCGGAGGCGGGCCGGCCTTCGGTATCGGTCTGGGCGCTGTCGTGGCGCAGGCCCAGGGTGGCGGTCCAGCGGCCCCACTTGATCTGGTCCTGGGCGTAGAAGCCCAATTGCTTTTGCGACACGCCCGGCTGGCGCACCAGCTGCGAGGCCGTGGGCGGCGTGAAATTGCCGTAGACGGGGTTGTAGACGTCAAACGGCGCGGTCAGGCCGCGCCAGGTGGACTGGCTGGTGCTGTTGCGCTGTGCGTCCATGCCGGCCAGCACGGTGTGCTCTGCGGTGCCCCAGCGCAGCTTGCCTTCGAGCTGCGTGTCGATCACCAGCATGCGCCCGCCGTTGACCTGCCAGGAGGCATCGCGGTAGACGCTGCGGTTGTCGGGGTTGAAGACCGGGCGCGCAGGGCGGCCCTGGCCGGGGATGGCGGTGAAGCTGGTGTAGATGGAGCGGTAGTCCACGTCGCTGATGGTGCGGCGCAGGTTCTGGCGCACGGTCCAGTCCGCGTTCAGGCGGTGGCTGAACAGGTAGCCCCAGGATTTGTTCTCTGTGTCGAAAGAGTCCCAGCCGGGCTCGCCGATGAAGGTGCTGGTGGGAATCTGGCCGTAGGGGCTGGGCAGGCGCGTGCCCTGCCAGGGGAAGAAGCCGATCAGCGAGCCGCTCTTGTCCTTCTGGTAGAGCGCCTGCAGCGTGAGCGAGGTATCAGCGCTGGGCCGCCAGGTCAGGCTGGGCGCGATGACCAGGCGGTCGTCGTTCACATGGTCCACCTGGGTGCCGCTTTCCCGGCCCACGGCCACCAGGCGGTACAGCCACTGGCCGTCTTCGGTGACGGCGCCGGTCAGGTCGGTGGCGATCTGCTTGCGCCCGTAGCTGCCCATCTGCACCTGCACCTCGCGCAGCGCCTCGGCCTGCGGGCGCTTGCTGGTCAGATTGAGCACGCCGCCCACGCTGCCCTGGCCGTAGAGCACGGAAGAGGGGCCGCGCAGGAACTCCACGCGTTCCAGCGTGTAGGGGTCGGGGCGGCTGGTGTTGTAGGTGCCGTAGGTGCGCAGCAGCCCGTCCTGGTACTGGCTCACGCTGCCGCCGCGTGCCGAGAAGCTATCCACCCGGCTGTCAAAGTAGTTGGACACCACGCCCGCGCTGTAGGCCGTGGTCTGGCGCAGCGTCTGCACGCCCTGCGCCTCGAACTGGTCGCGCGTGACCACGCTGATGGCCTGGGGCGTCTCTATCAGCGGCGTGTCGGTCTTGGTGGCCGAGATGGCGCGCTTGGCGGTGAAGCCCACCACAGGGCCGGTGGGATTTTCCTTCTCGGTGCCTGCGTTCACGGTGACCGGGGCGAGCGTGGCCTCGGGAACATTTTCAGGCTGGGCCTGGGCGTGGGCTGCGCCGCACAGGGCAAGCAGGGCGGCATGCGCAACTGCCGTGCGCGAGAGTCTTTGGATAAGCATGGTCAATGGTCGAGAGCTGGGAAACCTGTGCCGTGGGGCGTGCTCTAGGTGCGTCGGCGCTGCTGCCGGCCTGGGGCCAGCGGCGCAGCCTGTCATGGCGGGTGCGGATTCTAGAATGACAATGAGAATGATTGCTTTTTCTTTTTAATTGTGTGTAGCATGCCACGCATTACTCTTATTTTGATAGCAATGAATGCTTGTGGTGAAAGAGAGAAGACGTCTTCTATGGACCACCCATGCCGCGCATGGATGTGGTTGCCGGCGGCGGCGGCACTGTGCTAGCGGTTCTTGCCTCAGCTTGCCAAAAAACCGCTGATTACTCCGGCCACGGCCACAGTCCCAGGCGGGCCGTGGCGGGTGGTCTCTACACGCCCTGGCGCGCCAGCGTGATCGCCAGGCCGGCCAGCCCCGCGCCGACCACCACGGGGATCACGCCCACCTTCCAGCGCAGCAGCGCGGCCGCCGCAGCCAGGCCCAGCAGTGCGGACGGCCAGTCGAAGGGACCCGTCCAGCCCTGGGGCCACAGCACGTGCCAGGCAAAGAACACGGCCAGGTTGGCGATGACGCCCACCACGGCGGCCGTGATGCCCGTCAGCGGCGCGGTGAAGCCCAGCCTGCCATGGGTGGACTCGATGAAGGGGCCGCCCAGCAGGATGAAGGCAAAGGACGGCAAAAAGGTGAAGAAGGTCACGACCAGGGCGGCGGCGGCGCCGGCCGGCAGCAGCGCATCGGGGCCGAACACCTGCGTGCTCCAGCCGCCCAGGAACCCCACGAAGGACACCACCATGATCAGCGGCCCCGGCGTGGTCTCGCCCAGGGCCAGCCCGTCCATCATCTGCGTGGCCGTGAGCCAGTGGTAGTGGTCCACGGCGCCCTGGTAGAGGTAGGGCAGCACGGCGTAGGCGCCGCCAAAGGTCAGCAGCGCCGCCTTGGTGAAGAACCAGCCCATCTGGGTGAGCGCGCCCTGCCAGCCGAAGGCGGCGGCCAGCAGGCCCAGCGACAGCGCCCACAGCCCCAGGCTGGCCGCCAGCACCTGGCTGAAAAAGCGCCAGCTGAACCGTGCATGGGCCGGTGTGGGCGTGTCATCGTCGATGACGGCCGGGCCGTGGCTGCCGCCGCGCGGGCCGTGCCCGCCCGCAGGGGCGAAGTGACGCGGCGCCAGCCTGCCCCCCAGGTAGCCCAGTGCGCCGGCCGCCAGCACGATCAGCGGAAACGGCAGCTTCAGCGCGAAGATGGCCACGAAGGCCGCCGCGGCAATGCCCCACAGCCAGCCGTTGCGCAGGGTGCGCGAGCCCACGCGCCAGGCCGCATGCACCACCAGTGCCGTCACGGCCGGCTTGATGCCATAGAAGATGCCGGCAATGGCCGGCACATGGCCGAAGGCCACATAGATCCAGGACAGGGCGATGAGCAGCAACAGCGAAGGCAGCACGAACAGCCCGCCGGCCACGATGCCGCCCCAGGTGCGGTGCAGCAGCCAGCCGATGTAGGTGGCCAGCTGCTGCGCCTCGGGGCCTGGCAGCAGCATGCAGTAGTTGAGCGCATGCAGGAAGCGCCCCTCCGAGATCCAGCGCCGCCGCTCCACCAGGTCCTCATGCATGATGGCGATCTGCCCGGCCGGCCCGCCAAAGCTGATGCAGCCCAGCTTCAGCCAGTAGCGCAGGGCTTCGGCGCGGGTGGGCGGGAGGGGTGCAGCGGGTGCATCAAGCGGGCTGGGAGGCATGCCGCAAATGTCTCATACGGCAGCCGCCGCTGACGCCTGCAGGCACCGCACCCGCACCGCACCCCACCCGCGCTGCGCAGACGCTACATCTGCCGGGCGGCCTGCTTGACCAGCACCGGCTCGGCGCGGTAGCTGCCCGGGAACAGCTGCTTGAGCTGCTCCACCTTGGGCAGGTCGTTGATGACGATGTAGGGATGGCGCGGGTTCTCCGTCATGAAGTCCTGGTGGTAGTTCTCGGCCGGGAAGAAGCTGGGCTTGTCCTCCAGCCGGGTCACGATGGGCTTGCCGAAGACCTTGGCCGCGTCCAGCTGGGCCACATAGGCCTGGGCGGTCTTGAGCTGCGCGGCGTCGGTGGCGAAGATGGCCGAGCGGTACTGCGTGCCCGTGTCCGGCCCCTGGCGGTTGAGCTGGGTCGGGTCATGGGCCACGGAAAAGTAGATCTGCAGCAGCTGGCCGTAGCTGACCTGGGCCGGGTCATAGGTGATCTCGACCGACTCCGCATGCCCGGTGCGTCCGCTGCTCACCGCCGAATACGAGGCCTGGGCCGCCGTGCCGCCGCTGTAGCCCGAGACGGCGCGCTGCACGCCCTTGACATGCTGGAACACGCCTTGCACGCCCCAGAAGCAGCCGCCCGCAAAGATGGCTTTCTGCGGCCCCTGGCCCGTGTCGGTCGCATCCTGCGCGGGTGGCGGAATGCGCACGGCCTGCTCGGCCGCCTGCAGGTTGCTGCCCTGCCACAGCAGGGCGCCGCCCAGCAGCACGGCGCTGCCGGTCAGCAGTTGGAGAAGGCCGCGGCGGCGGGGTGCGGTGGCGAGGGTGGAATCGTTGGTCATGGTGTCTCTCCGGTGAAAGTGAAGTGGCCAGGGATCAGCCAAAGGTGAAGGCATAGGCGGAGATGCCGGGATCCAGGAATTCGATGCTGAAGGTGCGTTCGGCTGCGCCGCCGTCCTGGCGCACCAGCTGGTACAGGCGCTGCTCGGTCACGCTGCCGCTGCCGTCGGCGGCCACGTCCATGCCGCGCGAGGCGCCGGGCGCCTTGCCGTCGATCAGCACCTTGAAGCGCACGGGCTTGCCATCGCTGCCGGGGCCCAGCACCAGGTGCAGGTCGCGTGCCTGGAAGCGGTAGGTGATGCGGCCGGTGGCGCCGTCCAGCGTGGCGCTTTCCGGGCCCACCGTCCATTGGCCGCTCAGGCCCCAGGCGTTGAGCGGCAGGCGCTCGGGCGTGGCATAGGCGGTGGCCTGGTTGTGCACGGCGGCAGGCGTGGCGGCAAATTGCTCGGCGCGCTCATAGCCCAGGTAGGTCTCGTGCGAGCGCACGGCTGCCATGTCGGCTGCCTGCTGCACGCCCTTGGCCTGCACGTCGATCAGGCCCTGGTCCACCTGCTTCGATCCGGCTTCCTGCAGCAGTTGCTGGATCACGCGCTCGGACTCGGCATAGCCGCCTTCGCCAAAGTGGTGGTGCCGGATGCGGCCCTGGGCGTCGATGAAGTAATGCGCCGGCCAGTACTGGTTGTTGAAGGCGCGCCAGATCTTGTAGCCGTTGTCCACGGCCACGGGGTAGCTGATGCCCAGGTCCTTGATGGCCTTTTCCACGTTGGACAGCTTGCGCTCGAAGGCGAACTCCGGCGCATGCACGCCCACCACCACCAGGCCCTGGTCGCGGTACTTCTCGGCCCAGGCCTTCACATAGGGCAGGGTGCGCAGGCAGTTGATGCAGGAGTAGGTCCAGAAATCCACCAGCACCACCTTGCCGCGCAGTTGTTCGGCCGTCAGTGGGATGGAGTTGAGCCAGTCGGTGGCGCCGTCCAGCGCAGGGGCCAGCCCTTCGTCCGGCAGGGCGGCGCGGGACGGGCCGCCGGCCAAGCGCATGGCGCCGCCTGCGGCCATCATGGCCGGGCCAGCACCCTCACCCCTGTCCACGGCGGCCATCATGGCGGGACCGGCCTGCATGGCCATGGCGCCACCCTCGGGCCTGCCGCTCAGGCGGTCCACCAGCCTTTGCTCCAGGCCGCCGGTGGAGGCCGTTGACACTTGCGCCAGCACGCCCGTGTCCAGCCCCAGCGCAATCGCGCCCACACCGGCCAGCATGGCCGCGCCCAGCCCGCGCCGCACCCATTCGCCCGCGCCCAGCATGCGCTTGAGCGCCGCAAACACCTTGCCGCCCAGCAGCAGGGCCGCCGCCATGGAGGTGGCCGCACCGGCCGCATAGGCCAGCAGCAGCAGGCTGGAGGTGGTGTTGGCGCCCTGCAGGGCGGCACCCGTGAGGATCAGGCCCAGGATGGGGCCCGCGCAGGGCGCCCACAGCAGGCCCGTGGCCACGCCCAGCAGCAGCGAGGCGCCGGGGCGGGCGCCGCCGTCCGTGCCCTGGGCACGCTCGGACAGACGCGAGCCCGCCGCCACCAGCGGCCGCGTCAGCCGCTCGGACAGGCCGGGCCACAGCAGGGTCAGCGCAAACACGGCGACCAGGCCCAGGGCCAGCCAGCGGCCGTATTCATTGGCGGCCACCACCCAGCCGCCGCCCACGGCGGCCAGCGAGGCCACCAGGGCGAAGGTCAGCGCCATGCCCGCCAGCAGCGGCAGGCCGCTTTTGGCGAAGGGCTGGTCGGCGCGTGCAAAGACAAAGGGCAGCACCGGCAGGATGCAGGGGCTGACGATGGTCAGCACCCCGCCCAGATAGGCCAGGACGATCAGCAGCATGGCGTGGCTCCCGGGTTCAGGCAGGCTGGGGCGTGAACGTCAGCGACAGCCCGTTCATGCAGTAGCGCAGGCCCGTGGGCTTGGGGCCGTCGTCGAAGACATGGCCCAGGTGGCCGCCGCAGCGGCGGCAATGCACCTCGGTGCGCAGCATGCCGTAGGTGCGGTCCTGGCGCGTGGCCACGGCCTTGTCCAGCGGCTGCCAGAAGCTGGGCCAGCCCGTGCCGCTGTCGAACTTGGTCTTGGACGAGAACAGCGGCAGCGCGCATCCCGCGCAGGCAAAGGTGCCGGCGCGGTGCTCCTTGTTCAGGGGGCTGGTGCCGGCGCGCTCCGTGCCTTCCTTGCGCAGGATCTGGTACTGCTCGGGCGTGAGCCGGGCACGCCACTCGGCGTCGCTGTAGCTCACCTCGAAGATTTCGCTGGAGGCGGCGGCCGGTGCGCGGCGCGGGAACAGGCTGGCCGCCAGCACGGCGGTGGTGCCGGCACCTGCAGTCCACAGAAGATGGCGTCTGGTGGTCATGGTGTGCTCCTGAAGGTTCTTTGCGTCTGAAAACGATGCGATGCCAGTCAGGTTAGGGCGGCGGCCTCCCGAAGTCTTCACGCAGAGTTCAAAGATTCGTGATAACTCCCGGCCCCGGTATTGCGCACAATGGCAGCCACTCCCGCCACTTCCAGGAAACCGCATCCGATGACCGCCACGCGCCGCGTACTTCTCGTCGAGGACGACGCCCATATCGCCGACCTGCTCACGCTGCACCTGCGCGACGAAGGCCTGGAAGTCATGCACTGCGCGCGTGGCGACGACGGCCTGCGCCAACTGGAGCGCGGCGGCTGGGACGCGCTGGTGCTGGACATCATGCTGCCCGGCGTGGACGGCCTGGAGATCTGCCGCCGCGCCCGCGCCATGGCGCGCTACACGCCCATCATCATCATCAGCGCGCGCTCCAGCGAGGTGCAGCGCATCCTGGGCCTGGAGATCGGCGCCGACGACTACCTGGCCAAGCCGTTTTCCGTGCTGGAGCTGGTGGCGCGCGTCAAGGCGCTGCTGCGCCGCGTGGAGGCGCTGGCCCAGAATGCCCGGCTGGAGTCCGGCAGCCTGACCATCGCCGGCCTGGCCATGGACCCCGTGGCGCGCGATGCCCGGCTTCATGGTGCCCGGCTGGACCTGACCCCGCGCGAGTTCGACCTGCTGTACTTCTTTGCGCGCCAGCCCGGCAAGGTGTTCTCGCGCATGGACCTGCTCAATGCCGTCTGGGGCTACCAGCACGAGGGCTACGAGCACACCGTCAACACCCACATCAACCGCCTGCGCGCCAAGATCGAGGCCGACCCGGCCCAGCCCGCGCGCATCCTCACCGTCTGGGGGCGCGGCTACAAGTTCGCCGAAGCGGGCGAGGGCGCATGACCATGAAACTGCGCCTGACACTGACCCAGCGCCTGTCCCTGGTCTTTGCCGTGCTGCTGCTGGTGTGCAGCGGCACCTCGGCCTGGATGCAGTTGCGCGCCAGCCGCATGCACGAGCTGGAAGTGGTGCAGGGCCTGTCCCGCGATGTGGCCGAAAGCATTGCGCGCGACGCCCAGCTGACCGACGCCAACGGCCTCATGCCCGGCGCCGTGCGCAGCTTCTTCAACCAGCTCATGCTGGTCAACCCCAGCGTGGAGGTCTACCTGCTGGACGCCGACGGCCGCATTGCCGGCCATGCAGCCCCCGACGGCCGCGTGCGCCGCGAGCGCGTGGACCTGGCGCCCGTGCACCGGCTGCTGGAAGGCGGCACGCTGCCCATCCTGGGCGACGACCCGCGCAGCGTCGAAGGCCGCAAGGTCTTCAGCGCGGCGCCGCTGCGCGTCAACGGAAAGGACGTGGGCTTCATCTACGTGGTGCTGCAGGGCGAGGCGCATGACCAGCTGGTGGCGCAGGGCTCGGCCAACTCGGTGCTCAGCACGGCGCTGTGGTCCATCGGCATGGTGGCGCTGCTGTGCCTGGTGGCGGGCCTGGTGGCCTTTGCGCTGATCACGCGGCCGCTGCGCCGTCTTACCGAAGAGGTGGCCGGCTTCGACATCCATGGCGCGCCCCCGGACCTGCCGGCCCCCCAGCCCGGCGCCGCACAGGACAGCCGTGACGAGATCGCCGTGCTGGACTCGGCCTACCGCCGCATGGTGGCGCGCATCGGCGAGCAGTGGCGGGCGCTCACGCGCCAGGACCAGGAGCGGCGCGAACTCATCGCCAACGTCTCGCACGACCTGCGCACGCCGCTGTCGTCCCTGCACGGCTACCTGGAAACGCTGCTGCTCAAGGACGCCGTGCTCGACGCCACCGAGCGCCGCCGCTACCTGGGCATTGCCCTGGCCCAGAGCCAGAAGGTGGGCGAGCTGGCGCAAAGCCTGTTCGAGCTGGCGCGCCTGGAATACGGCTTTGTCCAGCCCGAGCCGGAGCCGTTTTCCATGCCCGACCTGGTGCAGGACGTGTTCCAGAAATTCGAGCTGCGTGCCGAGGCGCGCCAGGTGGCGCTGCGGGCCGACTTCCCGCCCCGCCTGCCCGTCGTCCAGGCCGACCTGGGCATGATCGAGCGCGTGCTGGGCAACCTGCTGGACAACGCGCTGCGCCACACGCCCGGCGGCGGCAGCATCCAGGTGGCGCTGGCGGCAGCGGGCAACGCGGTCGAAGTCACCGTGGCCGACACCGGCCCCGGCATCTCGGCCGATCTGCGCGAAGGCCTGTTCGAGCGCCCCTTCACCGTGGGCGGCGCCCGCCGCGGCGGCGGCCTGGGCCTGCGCATCGTCCACCGCATGCTGGAGCTGCACGGCTGCCGCATCGAACTGGTGGACCAGCCGGGGCAGGGGGCGAGCTTCCGGTTCGTGCTGCCTGCGGCAAAGCCACGCGCTGTCTGATGGGCCATTGCGTCCGGGAAACCGGAGGCCAGCACATGGCAGATCAAGGTCTCTGACAGTTTCGCAATCCATGAATGGGAATCGGGCAATACGCAATCCATTGCGTTGCCAATTCCTGAGAAAAAACCTCTTGCACCTGGATGTTGCAAAATGTTTATTCATGGTGTGAAAAAAGAAACTGACAAGGAGACGCCGTGGCGATGAGCATCAATTCAAGGTTTTGGTCATTGGCAAGCACCAATGCACAGCATGCATCGTGCATGCGAATTTGCCATGTCCCATAGCGGCACATACGGTGCAGTATATGCACCTCAAGTCCTCGCGTTTCGCAGCCGGCGCCTGTCCGATGATGTGATCGTGGCTACGGCAGATAGCGGTGACCATGCATTCTTCTCGGCAGCGGAATTCGAGCAATTTAACCAAAGGCCATCAACGCTGCCCTTGCGCCGCCAAGCCGAGTTGTGGGCCCGATTTTTGCTGGGCAGCAACGAGTCCGCAAAGGGTATGCGCAGGCTGTTGGCTTCGCGCAGGGCAGCCAAGCGCGAGACGGTTTCCAGCGGGCCCGCCCTGCACATCATTGTTCCCACGCTGCAATGCGCTCACTCGTGCCGCTATTGCCAAGTCAGCCGCGCTCTGGACGATCAGGGCCACACCATGTCGGTGCCTGACCTGGATGCAGCCTGCGACACCGTATTTGAAAGTCCTTCCCGTGTCCTGACCGTGGAGTTTCAGGGGGGTGATCCTCTGCTGCGTTTCGATCTGGTCCAGCGCGCAATCGTGCGCATCCATCAGCGCAATGCATCCGAGGGGCGCCAGATCCGGTTTGTCATCGCTTCGACGCTGCACCAGCTGGATCCGGCGATGTGTGAATTTTTCAAGACGCACGGCGTATACCTTTCCACCAGCATCGACGGGCCTCCTGGCATTCACAACCGCAATCGGCCAATTCCTGGGCGCAACGCCCATGCGCGCACGCTTGCCGGGGTGGCGATGGCAAGACGGTTGATCGGGCCTGATTCAGTATCCGCATTGATGACCACGACCAAGGCATCGCTGGCACACGCCGATGCCATTGTTGACGAGTACGTGCGGCTGGGTTTCAAGGAGATTTTCCTGCGGCCATTGAGCAGCTATGGCTTTGCCAAGCGCAATCAGGCCTTGCTGGGCTACTCCGTGGGCGAGTTCTTCCGCTTCTATCAACAAGGCCTGTCGCGCGTTCTGCATTGGAACGCGCAAGGAGTCGAGATCAGGGAGGTGTATGCCAGCATCCTGCTCAACAAGATTCTTTCCACCTTCGACGCAGGTTACGTCGATCTGCAGAGTCCCACAGGCGCAGGCAGCAGTGTGCTGGTCTACAACTATGACGGCCATGTCTATCCCAGCGATGAGGCGCGCATGCTTGCAGAGACTGGCGATACATCGTTGCGCATGGGGCGCATAGGCACGCCAATGAGCGCATTGCTGGAGACCGAGGTGCGGCGCAGCCTTGTCGAATCCAGCCAGACACAGGCAATGGCGGCGTGCCGCGAATGCGCCTACAGCATGTTCTGTGCGCCCAATCCTGTGGACGCACAGGCGCAGTTCGGCAAGTTGTTGGTGCCGGCCGAGGACACCGAGCATTGCCAGCGTCACATGGGTTTGTTCGACGCCATGTTCAGGCTTTTGCATGGCGCCGATGAGCCATGCCAGGATCTGCTGCACCGCTGGGCGCAGCCTGTCGGCGAGGGGGCGGCCTGATGCGCCGGATAAAGGCATTGCTGCAGCCGGGCTGCGAGCCTGTGGTGCACCGGGTGGTGAGCTTCAAGGATGTGGCGGCACAGTGGTTGCCGCATTTGCGCTTTCTCGTCCTTGTGCAGTCGGAGCAGGAGCGACGCTGCGTGGATGACTTGGGAAAGTCAGGCCTGTCCAATCTTTGCTGGGTGCAGGCCTGCGATCTGCAGGCCGGAGATGTCGTGGTCCCGCATGCCAGCAGAGCCGAGCTTGTGGTGCTGTTGAGAGAGGCAGACTCGCACCATGCGCTGTTCATGACCAACCGCTGCAACAGCTACTGTCTCATGTGCTCGCAGCCGCCGACAACAGCGGATGACAGCTGGCTGGTGGATGAGGCGATTGACGCCATCCGCCATTTGCGCCGCGCCCCAAGGGTGCTGGGACTGACGGGAGGGGAGCCGCTGCTGCTGGGCCATGGCCTTAGGCGTGTTCTGGATGCCATTGCTGCCCATTTGCCCGAAACGCGCGTGGAAGTCCTGACCAATGGACGCTTGTTCAGCAATGCACAAACCGCAGCGAGCATCCTGGACGGCCTGGACACGACCGTGCGCTGGTTGATTCCACTCTATGGGCACGCGGACTTTGTCCATGATTTCGTGGTGCAGTCTCCTGGCGCATTCGACGAAACAATCGCGGGCCTGCTGGCGCTTCAAGACCATGGACAACAGGTGCAGTTGCGAACCGTACTGATAGAGCCCGTGCTGGAGATCCTTCCCGAGTTGGCAGGCTTCATCGGTCGCAACCTGCCGTTCGTGAATGAACTGGCATGGATGGGCTGCGAGCCGACAGGTTTTGCGTTGGCCAATCGACAGCTGTGCGAAGTGGATCTAAGCGATTGGGGCGCAACCCTTGAGCAATCGTCGCGTGTGCTTCGCCGGCATGGCGTCCCCCAACTGTTCATGAATTTGCCGCTCTGTGTCTTGCCAAGGCCGCTGTGGCCGCTCGCGCATCGCAGCATCTCCGACTGGAAGAACGTATATGCCCCGGAGTGCACGGAATGCGCAGTGAAGTCCCGCTGCGCGGGTCTGTTTGCATGGCATGAGAAAGGCTGGAAGCCAGCGCCGCTGAAGGCGTTGGACGCTATCGAGGTAACCGCATGAGCAAATTTATCCGCAACATCTCGCTGTTCGTCGCGGGACTGCCGCTGCTGGCAACCAAGAGCCTGTCGGCCGCGCCTGCAACGGCGGTTGAGCTGGAGCCTCTGGAAGGCCCTGGCGCTGTTCCGCTGCGCCCATTGAACAGGGAAATGGACAATCTCTTTGCGGGCCACCGCTCGCATTCAAGCCATCGTTCCCATTCAAGCCACAGTTCGCACTACTCAGGCTCTGGCGGCAGCAGCTCCAGCTACCGGGCTCCGGCGTATGTGGCGCCCAGCCCTGTGCCTGCACCGGCTTACTCGGCACCCGCTCCTTCTCGCTATGCGCCATCCTCAGGCACCACTTCCAATCATCTGGTGGACACTCCGGGCGCCAGCAAAGCACCACAGACCTATCCAGGCACTACCGGGGCAGCGTCGTCACGCGAGGAATTGACGCACCCCGAGAAGCTGCGGCTTCAGATCATGAGGGTGCAGATCAAACTCAAGAACCTTGGTCTCTATGACGGGCCGATTGACGGGGTAATGAACGAGGGAACGCGCACGGCTCTGCGCTACTTCCAGGACCTCAAGGGGCTGCAGAGAACCGGCACGATGACGACGCCCACGCTCAACGCCATGGGGATTCCTGCTGTCAATTGAGGTGTGTCGGCGGCTCCGGCCCAGGATGCCGGCCATGCCGGGGAATTCGCGGCGTCGCTGCGTTACCCTTGTGCACAGCGCGCCCTCGACGGCGCGGCATGCACAAGATCGTCAACACGCCCCCAAGGACCCACGCCATGTCAACGTCTGCCTCCCCGGTTCATCGCCTGCCCGCATGGGTGCCGCTGCGCTACACCACGTTCTGCCTGAGCCTGGTCGGCAGCGCGGGGCTGCTGGTGGCGGCGCTGGTGTGGGGAGGGCTGTGGTGGTGGCTGGGCTTTGGCGTGTGCGCCGCGCTGGCGCTGCTGGGAGTGCGCGACATGACCCAGGTGCGCCATTCGGTGCTGCGCAACTACCCCATCATCGGCCACCTGCGGTTTCTGCTGGAGTTCATCCGGCCCGAGATGCGGCAGTACTTCATCGAGTCCGACCATGAGGCGCTGCCGTTCTCTCGCGCCCAGCGCTCCCTGGTGTACCAGCGCGCCAAGGGCGACCCGGACAGCCGCCCCTTGGGCACGCAGCTCAATGTCACGGCCCAGGGCTATGAATGGGTGAACCATTCCATGCAGCCCACCAAGCTGGCCTCGCATGACTTCCGCATCACCATCGGCTGCGCCGATGAAGGCACCTCGCCCTGCACCCAGCCCTACAGCGCCAGCATCTTCAACATCTCGGCCATGAGCTTCGGCGCGCTGTCGGCCAATGCCATCCTGGCGCTGAACAAGGGCGCGAAGATGGGCGGCTTTGCGCACGACACGGGCGAGGGCTCCATCAGCCAGCACCACCGCGTGCACGGCGGCGACCTGATCTGGGAGGTGGCCTCGGGCTACTTCGGCTGCCGCAACGACGATGGCAGCTTCAACGAAGAAAAATTCATCGCCAACGCCACCGACCCGCAGGTCAAGCTCATCGAGATCAAGCTCAGCCAGGGCGCCAAGCCCGGCCACGGCGGCATGCTGCTGGGCGCCAAGGTCACGCCTGAGATCGCCGCCGCGCGCGGCGTGCCCGTGGGCGTGGACTGCATCAGCCCGTCCAGCCACAGCGCCTTCAAGACACCGGTGCAGATGATGCATTTCATCGCCCGGCTGCGCGAGAAGTCGGGCGGCAAGCCCACGGGCTTCAAGTTCTGCGTGGGCCATCCCTGGGAGTGGTTCGCCATCGTCAAGGCCATGCAGGAGACGGACATCACGCCGGACTTCATCGTTGTCGATGGCGCCGAGGGCGGCACGGGCGCGGCGCCGGTGGAGTTCACCGACCACGTGGGCGTGCCGCTGCAGGAAGGGCTGCTGCTGGTGCACAACACGCTGATCGGCGTGGGTCTGCGCCACCGCATCAAGATCGGCGCGGCCGGCAAGGTGATCACGGCCTTCGACATCGCGCGCATGATGGCGCTGGGCGCCGACTGGTGCAACGCCGGGCGCGGCTTCATGATGGCCCTGGGCTGCATCCAGGCGCAGAACTGCCACACCGGCCACTGCCCCACGGGCGTGGCCACGCAGGACGCGGTGCGCCAGAAGGCCCTGGTCGTGCCCGACAAGGCCACGCGCGTGGCCAACTTCCACGACAAGACCCTGCATGCGCTGCAGGAACTGGTGCAGGCTGCGGGCCTGGAGCACCCTTGCGACATCACGGCCCACCACATCGTGCGGCGCATCTCCGACACCGAGGTGCGGCAGCTGGCCAACCTGGTCCTGCGCGTGGAGCCCGGCGCGCTGCTGGGGCCGCTGGACAAGCAGCACAGCGTGTTCAAGCTCTACTGGCCGGGCGCCAGCGCCCACACCTTCCAGTTCGCGCCGCCCACGCTCAAGCCTTCTGCGCCGCAGGCCAAGGCGCAGGCGGCAGGCCAGCCTGCATAGAGACGCCACGCACAGAAGACAGGCGCCACAGACCACAGCCGATTACAGGTTTTAACAACCCTCGGGGATAATGCGCCCCGAGAACTTGGTGCACAACTGTATTTTTCTGTGTAAATGAAAACTATTTTGGTTCGCATTGCAGCTGCCATCTTCGGCGGCTATGCCTTCACCTGGGGCTTCATCGCCTTGGGCGTGGTGCTGATGTTTGCCGCCGGAATGGAGTTCCACGATGCCGAGCATCTGGGCTACATCCTCGGCTTCCTGGTGTTTCTGACGGTGTTCCTCTGGGCCTTTGCCGCCCAGAGCCTCCCGCGCGTCTGGGCCGTGCTGGCCGGTGGCGGCATTGTCATGACCGGCTGCGCATCACTGCTCCAGCAGATGCTGCTGCCCTGATCCGGAGATCGCTTCCCATGTTCCAGAATTTCCGCCTTTCCATGGCCTGGCTGCACACCTGGTTCGGGCTGGTGCTCGGCTTCGTGCTCATGGCCGCGTTCTTCTTTGGCGCGCTGTCGGTGTTCGACCGCGAGATCGACCGCTGGGCCATTCCGGCCTCGCGCTTCGAGCCCACGCCCATGCCCTCGTACGACCAGATCCTCAAGCCGGTCTTCGAGTCCATGCAGCCCAACGCCCAGGCGCGCGAGGCCATGCGCGGCGAGGTCAACGGCCCGCTGCCCGAGCGCTTCGACACGCCCCAGCGCTGGGGCGCCTACACCACGCACCGCGACCCGGTGCTGGGCCTGTTCGCCGGCTACGAGGTGGCCAACGCCAAGAAGCCCGAGACCCTGATCTGGGCCATGCGCACCATCGACCCGCGCAATGGCGAGTCCCTGCCGGACGACCACCTCAAGATCGGCAGCCAGTTCTTCTACCCGCTGCACTACAGCCTGACGCTCAACTGGATGGGCCTTGGCTACTGGATCGTGGGCTTTGCCGCACTCATCATGCTGGTCGCGCTGGTCAGCGGCGTGGTCATGCACCGCAAGATCTTCCGCGAGCTGTTCACCTTCCGTCCGAAGAAGGCCACCCAGCGCAGCGTGCTGGACCTGCACAACATGACGGGCGTGGTGGCGCTGCCCTTCCACTTCTTCTTCGCCTTCACGGGGCTGGTGATCTTTGCGGGCATCTACTTCCCCATCACCCACACCCAGCTGGAGCCGCTGCACGAGCTGCACGAAAAAATGGAGGCCGAGGAAACCGGCCTGCCGCATGACCGCGCCGGCGTGGCTGCGCCCGTGGCCTCGGTGGACGCCATGGTGGCCGAGGCGCAGCGCCGCTGGGCCGCCAAGGGCATGGCCGGCGACGTGGGCTTCCTGTCCGTCACCCATGTGGGCGATGCCAATGGCTACGTCAGCGTCTACCGCGCCGGCACCGACCGCATCGCGCTCACGGGCGAGGGCATCCACTTCAAGGCCAGCACGGGCGCGCTGTTGCGCGAAGACCCGCCGCGCACGGCCGTGGACAGCCTCAACACCTTCCTCACCGGCCTGCACCTGCAGCACTTCCGCCACTGGCTGCTGCGCTGGCTGTACGTGCTCGGTGGCCTGGCCGGCTGCGCCTGCATTGCCACCGGCTTCGTCTTCTTCGTGGAAAAGCGCAAGAAGCAGCACGCCAAGCAGGGCGTGCAGGGCGCGCGCGTGGTCGATGCCCTGGCCGTAACCACCGTCACCGGCATGCTGGTGGCCGCCCTGGGCATGCTGATTTCCAACCGCCTGCTGCCCGAGGCCATGCCCCAGGGCTGGCCGGGCCGGGGCGACATGGAGCGCTATTTCTTCTGGGCCGCCTGGCTGCTGGCCATGGCGCATGCCTTTGTGCGCAGCGCCCCCGTGGCCCGGGGCCTGCCCAACCCAGCATGGCGCGAGCAGTGCTGGGCCGTGGCCGCCATGGCCGTCACGGCCGTGCTGCTGAACTGGCTGACCACGGGCGACCACCTGTTCAAGACCCTGGGCGCGGGCTACTGGCCGGTGGCCGGCGTGGACCTGTTCATGCTGGCCAGCGCCGTGCTGGCCGTGGTGGTGGCACGCAAGCTCAAGAGCCGCGTGGCCACCGCCACGCCTGCACGCACGGCGGAGGTGGCCCATGTCTGAGGGACTGATGGACGCACTGCTGCTGGCCGCCGCCTTTGCCGCCTCGCTGGCCGGCATGGGCTGGTTTGCGCTGGCCAAGGACGTGCACTGGGAGCAGGTGCACGGCGACATGCCCCAGCCCGATGGCAAGGTCAGGCTGCTGCGCTGGCTGGGAGCCCTGGGCCTGGCCGCCTCGCTGGGCCTTTGCCTGGCGGTGGACCATGCCTCCATGGCCTCACTGGTCTGGATCATGACGCTGGCCGCTGCCGCCCTGTCCATTGCCTTCACGCTGACCTGGCGGCCGAGCTGGCTGCGCTGGCTGCCGGCCTGACGTTTGCGCGGGGGCCTCTGCGCCCGCTGCAGGCTCAGGCCTGCCTTTTCCTCATCCTGCGGCTGGCCAGATAGGCCATGCCGCACAGCAGCGCCAGCATGCCGCCCTTGCCCAGGCCGGGAACGGCCTGGACATTTCCGGGGCCGGGACCGGGCCCTGGGTCCGTGCCCGGACCGGGATCGGGATCGGTGCCCGGGCCCGGGTCGGGAGGATCGGCAGCGATCACCTCGATGGACACGGATGCCGGTGCGGCAGCGCTCTGGTGCCCGTCGGATACCGTGAAGGCGAAGGTATCGGGCCCGGAGTAGCCGGCCGCCGGCGTATAGACCAGCGTGCCCGTCTGGGGATCGAAGCCGCCGATGCCGCCATGGGCGGGGCCGGCGGTGATCTCGAAGCGCAGCGGGTCCGACTCGAAGTCCGTGCCAGCGAGGGTGATGGACAGCGCCGTATCCTGCGGCGTCGTGACGGCTTGCGGCAGCGCCATGGGGGCGGCGTTGGCCGCCATTGCGTTGGAAAAGCGCGAGGTGTCGCCGGTGGAAATCCGGGTGGCGGTCGCCGTGACAGCGGCCTGGTCGCCCGGGGGCATGGCGCCCTTGAACGCCAAGGGCGCATGGCCGGAGGCATCGGTGGTCACGGTCTGCGAGCCCAGCAGAACCTTGCCGGCGGCGCGCTCCACCAGCCCGTCGGGCAGCCTGGGCGTCGAGAAATACTCGATGCGCATGCTCTCGTTGGCGACGCTGTCCAGCGTGCCGGACAGGCCCTCGGGCGTCACCGTGAGCAGCACCGGATCGGCAGGATCTCCGTTGGCCAGGCTGGTTCGTGCGATGCCTCCCTCGGTATTGCCGTAGATGGCATTGCCGAGCATGGAGACGCCCTTGACTTCGTCCCCCCGCAATCCCACGCCGAACAGCCTGTTGTGCGCAATCACGTTGGCATGTGCCGCGTCGTCACCGCCGACCAGGGTGTCATGGGCCTTCTGGAAAAAGGAAACGCCTTCCCCATTGGGCAGGGCGGTTCCCTGGGGACTGACGCCCACGTAGTTGCCCTGCACGAGGTTGTTCTTGCCGGCGCCCTGGAACTGTATGCCGGACGCCTTGCTGCCACCGACGATGTTTCCGCGCACGGTGACCTCGTCCGAATCCTTGATGACGATGCCCCATTGATTGGGCAGCATGGTGCTGGCATCCAGGCTGGTTCCCACGATATTCCCGGCAATAAGGGTATTCGAGTTGCGTGCGGCGTAGTTTCCATTCAATTCAATGGCCGTTTCCTTGTTTCCGGCAACCAGGTTGCCGTCTTCAGGGCCTGTGCCAATGCGATGTCCGCCTTCCGGCGAAAAGAATACGGCAATGCCTGGCCCATTGTTGGCAATCATGGCCGTGCCGGCTGCATTGGTCCCGACACGGTTGCGGGTCACCAGCGTGTGCGAGCCGGAAATGGAAATCCCGGATGAACCACCGGTTTCCCTGACATTGCCGGAGACGAGGTTGCTGTCGATCAGCGTGCCGGTAAATCCGGATGCCACGCTGATGCCGTTTCCCTGGTTTCCCAGCGCCACGTTGCCGGTGATATCGGTGCCTATGTAATTTCCCTGAATGATGTTTTCTGTACCGACGCCCGGCCAGGAAAGCCATACTCCGGAATTTTCCGCCGCGGAAATGACATTTCGCCCGCCAATATCCAGATTGCCGATGCGGTTGCGGTTGCCGGAGTTGACAATAATGTTGCTGCGGTTGCCCATGGCGACCGTTCCAGATGCGTCAACGCCTATATGGCAGCCCAGCACGGTGTTGCCGTCGCCTGTCACCGCCAGGGCCGTGCTGAAGCCGCCTATCGCCAGACCGCGCACCGTGATGGTGCCTGCCAGCTCGAGCCCTATGCCGAACTCGGGGCTGCCTGCCTGCAGCGTGATCAGGGGACGGCGTGGCAAGTGGTCCTCATAGCCGGGTTGCGTGCTGGCGTCCACCGTGAGCGATGTGGCGGGTGCAATGGGCTGCATGAGGCTGCCATTCCAGTTGCTTTGGGTGACGATGGTCTGCTCTCCCCCCGCACCGATGCTGAACTCGATGCGGTTGTCGCCCCCTTTGTTGCGGTTGGCGTTGGCGTAGGTGATGGCGTCGCGCAGGGAGCAGGGTCCCAGGCCGGTGCTGGCGCACGGGCCGCTTGCGTCGGCGGCGCTGTCCACCACGACGGTCCATGCATGGGCCGTGGCGACACAGCCTTGCAAGAGCAACGCCAGGGCGAGCAGGCGCAGCGGCCTGCTTGCCGGCCTGGTCGTGAATCGTCGCCTGTATATCCTCATTGCCATTTTTACTTCCCCTGAGATGGGCCGCCGAAACGCATTCTGGATATTGCGCAATACAGGACGTGAAATAGCGCTGGCATTCTGCATGCGCGACGTCTGTGTGCAATATCACAGGGGTGGTCAGAAACGGAGCAGCCTTTGTCGATGAATCAATCCGGCAATGATCTCCAGGGCATCGGAATATTGGTTTAAGAATTTTCTTAAAGTGACAGGAATAATGGCATCTTCAAAGAGATTTGACGATTTTCCGATGGCGGATCGATGCTTGAAATCGCTCTTTGGCGAGGCGGCGTGCAAGAGGTTTCAGCATTAAGAAAATTCTTAGTCCAAATTCGCCTTTTGATTCCTAAGATTCGGCAATGCGCCAGTTTCAAGCTCTCTTGTTTTCTTCCAGATCGACACATCACAGGCTGTGCCTGTCCCTGGCACGGCGTGACTTGATGGCATTTGCACTGGCGATCATGGCCATGCTGGCCTGTGCCGGTCACGGCGGCAGGGACGACGCCGCCCCGGCGACGCCATCGCGCAGCCTGGGTCATGTGCCCGTGCGAGACATTCAGTTGTTTTTCATGGACCGATGTTTCCTGCTGCTGGACGCTGCGGTGGGGGCCACGCACGCAGCCATCCACACGCAAGCCGGTTATGCCTGGCCGTGGCGCGCCAGCGCACCGCAGGGCCAGCCCGGGCCGCTCCATTCACTGATGCAGGCAGGCCAGGCGCTTCCCGAATCCCTGTTGCTGCGCAAATCCGCGAACAACGCCGGATGGCTTGCAGGCCGCTGGGAGCCCGCGCGGCAGTTGGTCAGGGCCCATGTCTGGCTGTTGCTGGGGTCCGTGTCGCTGGGACTTGCCTTCATGGCTGTAATTGCATGGTGCGTGCGCCGGCTGCGCCGCAGGGTGCCGGCTTCGGCCTGGAGCCGGGCAGGCGCCTGCGCCGCCGGTGATGCGCTCTGCCGAAAGCTGCTGGACACGGCCCCTGTGGGCCTGGCGCTGGTGCGGTGCAGCGATCGCAGCCTGCTGCTGTCCAACGGACTGGCGCGGCAGTGGGTGTGCAGTGATGCTTCCTGGTTCGAGCATGCCGTTGCCGCGGGCGCGCAGCAGGGCCGGCGCGAGCTGGTGCTGGGAGACGGCCGGTTGGTGGAGGTCCGCACCACGCACACCAGCCACGCAGGCGAGCCGGTGGTTTTTTGCCTGGTCAGCGATGTGACGGCGCTCAGGCAGGCGCAGGCAGCGCTGGTCGATGCCAAGCTGCGCGCCGAATCGGCAAGCCAGGCCAAGACGCAGTTTCTGGCCACCATGAGCCACGAAATACGGACGCCGCTCTTTGGCATCCTGGGAACGCTGGAGCTGCTGGCGCTGTCCAGGGCTCCTTCCGAACAGACCCGATACCTGGGGGCCATGCAGCAGGCGTCGGCCTCCTTGCTGCGCATCGTCAACGACAGCCTGGACCTGTCGGCCATCGAGGCGGGCCGGCTGCAACTGGAGGCCCATGCGTTCTCGGCCACCGAACTGCTCGACAGCGTGGCCGCGGGCCTGCTGTCGCGTGCCGAGCAAAAGGGGCTGCAGCTGTATGCCGTCTCCGATGTGAAAACGCCGCCGCTGCTGGTGGGCGATGCCTTGCGGCTGCGGCAGATCCTGGACAACCTGGTGGGCAATGCCATCAAGTTCACGTTCTCCGGCCATGTGGCCATCCGCCTGCAGGTGATGGGCGACAGCGAGGAAGGCACCGACCTGCGGTTCCAGGTGCAGGACACGGGCATCGGCATCGAGCCGGAGCAGCAGCCCTTCCTGTTCGACCCGTACTTCCGTGCCCATGCGGCCACGCAGCAGCAGGTCCAGGGCGCGGGCCTGGGTCTGTCCATCTGCCTGCGCCTCAGCCAGGAGATGGGCGGGCGGCTGACGGCCGCCAGCCAGCCGGGACTGGGGACCTGCGTGTCATTCGAGCTGCGCCTGCCGCGCGAGAGCGCGGCAGGCTATGAGGCGGTGCCCAGCCTGTTGCCGCACACCGTCTACGTGGATGGCGCCATTCCGGAAGTGGTGCACAACCTGTGCGCCTGGCTTCGGCATTGGGGCGCCATGGCCCAGCCGTACCGGGAGCAGGTGCAGGGCCCCAATGAACAGGCGGTGCTGGTGCAAGCCTGGCCACGGTCGGTGCGCCGTCCGCAATGGACGGGCAAATGCGTTCTGGCGCTGGCGCCGGGCGAGGTCCCCCGCGAAACCCTGCAGGCCCGTGTGTGGGAAACCAGCATGCCTGGCGTGCTGGCCGTGGGCCAGGCGCTGGGCATGGCCCAGCAGGGCATTGCGCCGGGCGCGCGCCCTGACCTGTACGCCGCCGCTCCCCAGGTCCACGAGCCGATGGGGCTGAGTGTGCTCATCGTCGAGGACAACCCCATCAACAGAATCATCCTGCGAGAGCAACTGCAGGTGCTGGGCTGCGAGGTCCAGCAGGCCAGCAATGGACAGGACGCGCTGTCCATGCCCGGCCTGCTCGAATTCGACGCCGTTCTCACCGACCTGCACATGCCGCTGCTGGACGGCCTGGCCCTGGCGCGTGCGCTCAGAAAGCGTGGCTACGGCCGCCCGATCGTCGGGCTGACGGCCAATGCCCAGCCGCAGACGCAAACGCAGGCGCAAGGGCAGGGCGACGGACTGCCGGCCGGCTTCGACAGCCTGCTGTGCAAGCCATTCACGTTGGCGGTGCTGCGCACCACCCTGAACCACATCAAGCAATGCAGGAACTGATCCCATGCTGTCGACATTCAAAGTACTCATTCTTGACGACCACGCCCTGTGCTGCGAGCACACGCGCAGCCTGCTCATGGAGGCGGGAATCGTGGACACGCACATTGCCTGCAACGCACGCGATGCACTGCAAATGCTGCGCGATGGCGGATTCCACCTCGTCATCACCGACCTGAAAATGCCCGACATGGACGGCCTGCAGTTCATCAATGAACTGAGCCAGCGCGGCCTGCATCCCATGCTCGTCATATCCAGCTCCTGCTCGCGCCGGTTGATGAACAGTGTCAGTCTCATGGCCAAGGAGTCCGGCTTTTCCGTCGTCGGGATGTTTCAAAAGCCGTTCGGTGCGGACCATGTCCAGGTCCTGGCCAGCCAACTCAGGTCCTTGCGTGCCTGCGAGAGGAAAAGCGCTCCAGGCATCAAGGAACGGCCGATTTTCGCCAAGGCACACCTGATCCAGGCGCTGGAGGAGAAAACCATACAGGCCTGGTTCCAGCCCAAGAAATCCCTGCTCACGGGCCACACCGTCGGTGTGGAAGCGCTGGCACGCTGGAACGATCGGCAGTTCGGCTTCATGATGCCGGGCTCGTTCATGTCCGCCATCCGGTTCCATGGCCTGGACCATGCCTTGCTGGTGCGGATGATGGAAGACGCCATGTCGGCGCACCTGGCCTGGCGCAGTGCCGGACATGTCGTGCCTGTGTCCGTCAACCTGCCGATACCGCTGCTGGACGATATTGGCCTGCCGGATGAGTTGCACGACATGGCGGCCCGGTGCGGCATCGTTGCGGAGAACATCACGTTCGAGCTGCTGGAGGACCAGGCCGTCGGCATACCTGCCAACTACTACATGTGCGCGAGCCGCCTGCGGCTCAAAGGCTTCGGCCTGGCCCAGGATGACTACGGGCGGGGTTACAGCTCGATGTACAGCCTCATCTCCACGCCCTTCACCGAATTGAAGATCGACCGGGCCTTCGTGGCCGGCGCCGCGGGTGACGAGGTGCGCACAGCCGCCCTGACATCGTCGGTGCAGCTGGGGCGGCAACTGGGCCTGACGGTGACGGCGGAAGGGGTGGAGACCACCCAGGACCTGGAGTTGCTGCGCAGCATCGGCTGCGATTGCGTGCAGGGATATCTGCTGTCCGCCGCGGTGCCCGCCAGCGAATTTGCCCTTATGCTGGCATCCGAACCCCGACACCAAGGCAACCCCACCTGACCCAAGCACGCAAGGCGTCCATGCCCGACTCCCCGTTCAGCAAGATCACACGCACCACACGCTGGCAGAACCGGGTACTGTTTGGAGTGCTTCCCCTTGCGATCTTCCTCATCGCCGTGCTGCTGTGGGGCTCTGAGAGGATCTTCGAGCAGGAGCAGGGCCGCCTGGCCTTGAACTTCTCCGCCATCGTCGGCTCGCTCGACGAGCAGGAGATCTTTCTTCGGCGGCTCAAGGGCCGCAACGAGTCCTGGAAAGCGCTGCCGGACCAGAGAGTAGCCACCATCGTCGACGTGCCTGCTCCTGCGCAGGCGGACTACCGCATGTTCCGTGGCCGCGAGGCCATCGGCGGCATTCCCTTTTCACTGCAATGCTCTGCGCGCGCGGCCTGCGACACGCTCCCGGACCGGCTTTTCTCGCTGGGCAGCTCCCTGGCCGCAGGCTATTCGTCCTTCTGGGCAGGCTCCTACTTCCCGGCAGCCGCTGCCTTCTTCACCAAGGAGGATGGGGCGATCAGCATCGGCGTGCCGGCCATCGACGTGCCCATAGGCAACGAGAGCGTCACGCAGGAAATGTTCGACAGCACGATTGCCGCCGTCAAGGCGCATCTGCGGGCCAGGGCCGCCGATGCCCGGCCTGGCGCCGGCTCCACGGCGCCGGCGCAGGAGATCGTCTGGTTCCGGTCGCCCCAGTTCCCGGAAAAGATGATCGGCATGGTCGCAGCCGGCTTTTCAAGCCATATCGATGCCGGCGACGAAGCCGCCACAAGCCCGATCTACGCCGCCATCCTTTTCAGCCGCCAGCGCATCAGCGCCATAGAAAGATCCATCCATACGCTGCCCAGGCATCTTTTCTGGCTGGAGCACCGGGATTTCGGCGTGCTCATGGGCACCGGCCCGGTGCCGCAGGTGGACGAGGCGGGGATGCGGTACACGCGCAACGGCCTGATCCTCAAGACCGAGGATGCCTCCGGCCGGTGGACCGGCTACTACCAGGTGGACTACGCCACCTTTTTCCAGGGCCGGCTGTTCGCGCCCTCTGCCGGCCTGGTCCTGGCCCTGCTGCTGAGCCTGCTGGCCGGTATCGCCTATACCCGCTGGTTCAACCGCAAGGTGATTGCGCCTGCACAGGAAGCGCAGCGGGTCATCGTCGAGAGCAATCAATTCAACAGGACGCTGATCGAAACCGCCCCCGTGGCTGTCTGCCTTGTGGCCTACGGCAGTGGAAAGATCATCTTCAGCAACTCGCTGGTGCAGGAGTGGCTGCACTCGGCCGATGGCTACCTGCGCCCCGGCTCGCCGGAAAACAGGGCAGCGCTGGATGAAATTGTCCACGCCAGGGCCGCAGGAACCATGGAGCAGCTGGTCACCGCGCAGGGCCGAACGCTTTACGTGGCCTACGCGCCCACCCGCTACCTGGGCCAGGATGTGACGCTGTGCGTGTTTGCCGACGTCAGTGCGCGCGCAGAAATCGAGAGCAATCTGGAGCGGGCAAGAATCGCGGCGGACGAGGCCAACGAGGCAAAGTCCACCTTTCTGGCGACCATGAGCCACGAGATCCGCACGCCGCTGTATGGCGCGCTGGGCACGCTGGAGCTGCTGGGCCTGACCGAGCTCACGCAGCTGCAGCGCAAGTATGTGGACCGTATCGAAGCCTCCTCGTCCATCTTGCTGCAGATCATCAGCGACATCCTGGACACCAGCAAGATCGAGGCGGGCCAGTTGCAACTGGAAAAGGCCCCGTTCAATCCCCGGGAGCTGGTGCAAAACTGCACCAGCTCCTATGCCGCCATGGCGCAGCAAAACGGCCTGCTGCTGTTTTCCTGCGTGGACGCGCAGGTGCCCGAGTCGGTGCTGGGCGATGCGGTGCGCATCCGCCAGATCCTGGGCAATCTCATCAGCAATGCCATCAAGTTCACGGAGGCCGGCCATGTGATCGTCCGCCTGCGCAGCGTGCCGGGCACGGCCTCCCAGGTCCGGCTGGTGTTCGAGGTCTGCGACACGGGCGTGGGCATAGAAAAATCCCTGCATGGCGAGCTTTTCACGCCCTTTTATCTCGTCAAGAACAGCAGCCGCACGGCCCGTGGAGCGGGCCTGGGCCTGTCCATCTGCTGGAGCCTGGCCCGGATGATGTCCAGCTCCATCGAGGTCTGGAGCGAGCCCGGCCTGGGCAGCCGGTTCTGGTTCGAGCTGGGGCTGGAGACCGTCGCGCAGGAGGAGGAGGCGCCCGAGCTCAAGGGTGCCCGGATCGCGGTGCGCACTCCCCACCCCGAGCTGACGGACAACATCTGTGCCTGGCTGCAGCGCTGGGGCGGCCAGGCCCGCGTGGCGGGCGCCGCTCCGGTGGCCGCAGACAAGGATGAGCTGCTGCTGGACGTCCTGTTGCCGGCGGACAGCCCCGCGCCCGGATGGATGGGGCCGCACCTGAACCTTTCCTCGCCGGACAACCGGGGCATCGACGGGCACAACGTTCTGAGCATCGGCTTGGGCATTGCGCAGGTGCTCGGCGGCGCACAGCGCTCGGCCGGCTCCGGCTCCGATCTGCCCCTGTTCGACCTGCGCGTGCTGGTCGCCGAGGACAATCCCGTCAACCAGGTGACGCTGCGCGGCCAGCTCGAGAGCCTGGGCTGCGAAGTCACGGTCGCCGACGACGGGGAGGAGGCGCTGGCGCTGTGGGACATCAGCCCGCACGATCTGGTGCTGACGGACGTGAACATGCCCTACCTCAACGGCTACGAACTGGCGGAGCGGCTGCGTGCGGAGGGCGTTGCCTGCCCCATCGTCGGCGTGACCGCCAATGCCATGCTGGACGAGGAAAACCGCTGCCTGAATGCCGGCATGAATGCCTGGCTGGTCAAGCCCATCCCATTGCGCACGCTGGTCCGCACCCTGGAGAAATTCGCGCCGAAAAAGCGGCTCCGTCCGGCGCCTGCCCAGGCCGATACCCCGGTGGGGGATACCCCGCAGCCTGCGGCCCTGTCGGAGCCCAACGTGCTGCAGACGCACAGGCAGGTCTTCGTGCAGTGCATGAACGACGACATCGCAATGCTGGCCCGTGGCCTGGATGAGCGCCGGCCCGACCTGGCCGCGCAGGCGCTGCATCGCATGCGCGGCGCCTTGCTGCTGGCCAGGATGCAGGAGCTTGCCGCGCGCACCCAGTCGCTGGAGGACCAGCTCCCGAACGGCACCCGGGAGCCCGGCCTGCAGGCCGCGCTGTCAGTCCTGCTGGACGACCTCTTGGCCGACCTTCGCGCCATGATGGCGCAATTGCCCCAGCCCTAACCCTTTGCTTGCGATCCCATGAAACTGAAACTGCGCATTGCTGTCGTGGACGACCACGCCGTGGTCCTGCTTGGCGTCAAGGACTTCCTGGAGCAGGACCCCAATCTCCAGGTCGTGGCCACGTTCAGCACGCCATCGTCCTTGATGCAATACGCCAGATCGAACCCGCTGGACGTGGTTCTGACCGACTACTCCATGCCGGGCGACGATGTCTATGGCGATGGCCTGCGCTACGTGGACTATCTGATACGCCACTTCCCGGACATCAAGGTGCTGGTGCTGACGACCGTCTCCAACCCCATGATCATCTCGGCCCTGTATGACGCCGGCGTCGCCGGTGTGCTGCTCAAGGAAGAGCCGCTCACCCAGATCATGGCGGCGCTGCAGTGTGTCCGCCTCAATGCCCGCTACTATTCGCCCTCGTTCCAGGCCGACACGCCCAGGCAGGAGCGGTCCGTTTTCCTGGCCGAGCGCGCCAACAGCCTCTCGCCGCGCGAGTTCGAAGTCCTCAGGCATTTCGCCAATGGGGAGTCCATCACCGAAATCGCCGCACGGCTGCGGCGCAGCGTCAAGACCGTCAGCCTCCAGAAGAACTCCGCCATGCGCAAGCTGAACGTGGACAGCAACCAGGACCTGGCGGCCTTCTGCGCCGAGCACCATCTCTTCGACTGACCGGCCTGCGGGCTGCACAAGCCGGTCACCCTTTTAGCGCCTGGCCTTGCGCCTGGCTGCCGTCCTCGGCGTCCCCCTCGCCCAGGCGATAGTGCGGTTCGGACGGCATCAGGCGAAACCCCAGAAGTGCCCCGCGCCGGCTTGTCTTCATCGCCAGGGGCGCCTGGCAATGCACGCAGTCATAGTTCACGAAATTGGCATCCTGCTCCAGTGAGTAAAAGCGGAACCTCAGTCCGGGGTGGGGCGTTGACAGGCTTGTATTGCTCAGCAATTCGTAGCACGGGTCGCACAGTTTCTGGGACGTTCTCTTTGGCTGCATTTCTGGAAAAAACGGATCGATATACCGCTCTCCAGTCTTGCCCGGCCTTGCGCAGCCAAGGTTAAGACGATTCTTATTGCCGTACGGCGCGCATCAAAGCGGCTGCTGCTGTGTCGTGCAGTGGATGCCGCCACCCCCGGCGGCAATCGCATCGATGTCCAGCTGCACCACCTCGCGGCGGGGAAACAGCTCGCGCAGCAGGGAGCGGGCGTTGGCGTCCGCGCGGGCATCGCCAAACTGCGGGGCGATCACGGCGCCGTTGCACACATAGAAGTTGATGTAGCCGGCCGCGAACTCCCTGGACTCCAGCTTGCTGCGCACCGATGACGGACCCTTGAGCACCTGCACGCTGAGCTTTTGCCCGCGCGCATCGGTGGCCTGGCGCAGTATGTCCAGGTGGCGCCGCGTGACGGCGTAGTCGTAGGAGTCCGGGTCGTCGTCCAGGCCCGCCACCACCACGCCGGGCGAGGCAAAGCGCGCATAGAAGTCGGTGTGCCCGTCCGTGATGTCGCGGCCCGCAATGCCGGGCAGCCAGATGATCTTGCGCAGGCCCAGCAGGCGCTTGAGTTCGGCCTCGCAGGCGCTTTTCGACAGGCCCGGATTGCGGTTGGGGTTGAGCACGCAGCTTTCGGTGATGAGGGCCGTGCCCTGGCCGTCCACCTCGATGCCGCCGCCCTCCAGCACCAGCTCGGTCTCCAGGTGGCGCACGTTGGCGGCTTCGGTGACAAAGCCTGCCACCTCGGCATCGTTGTCATGCGCCTGCTTGTCGCCCCAGCCGTTGAAGTTGAAATCCACGCCCGCCAGTTCGCCCTTGCTGCTGCCAGTGCCGCTGCCCAGCCTGCGCACGAAGACCGGCCCGGTGTCGCGCATCCAGAGGTCATCCACGGGCTGCACATGCAGCTTGACGCGGTTGCCGCACAGGCGCGCGGCCAGGTCGTAGTCGCGCTCGCGCACCAGCATGTTCACGGGCTCGAAGGCGGCAATGGCGCGCGCAATGCCGGCCAGGTGCTCGCGCGCGGGCTCCAGCAGGCGGCGGCCCCAGACCCTTTCGCTGGGGCCGAAGGACATCCAGGTGGACTGGTGCGGGTCGCCCTCGTCGGGCATGTGCCAGGTCGCCAGGCTGTCCGGGTCCTGGCGGCTGCCTTCGGCACGGGCTGCCGTGGAGCGTGCGGCGGCGGTGCCGGCCAGGGCCGCCAAGGGCGACAGGCCCAGGCAGTTCAGCAGGCAGCGGCGGGAAAGGGCGTAAGGCATGGTGTCTTCAGCAGGTGCTTGGGGGAATGCTGCGATTGTCCGAGCCCGTATTCATTCTGAAAATTGATATCTTTTGCCGCAATCAATCAACCCAGCTCATGCTTTGGCCAGCGGCACCGCCTGCTCCACAAGGTAGTCGAACACCTCGCGCACCAGCGCCATGCGCGGCTCGCCCTCGATGCGCGACATCCACAGGCGGCCCAGCGCAAAGGGTGGAATGCCTTCCACCAACTGCAACCGGCCCGTGACCAGTGCCTCGTCCGCCAGCAGGCGCGATACCACGGCGCAGCCACGCCCGCGCAGCGCCGCGTCCAGCAGCAGGCGTGCGTCGTCGTAGATGGCGGTCTTGCGCAGCCGGCCCAGGTGCTGGCGGATGAAGGGACCGGTGCGGTCGCTGGTCAGGTCTTCCTCCAGGCACAGCAGGCCGTCGCCTGTGTGCGGCCCGGGTGCGCGCACGGCCACCAGCTCGTCGGCCAGCAGCGGCACCTGCAGCACATCGGTCTGCCGCAGCGGCTCGCGGGTAATGGCGATGTCCACATCCAGCTCGTCGATGTAGCGCGCCGTCTCGTCGGTGGAGACGATGGGGCACAGCTGGGGGTGGCGCTGCAGCAGGCCGTCCAGGCGCGGCTGCAGCCAGCCGCTGGCCACGGGGGCGGGGCAGACGATGGTGACCAGGCTGTCGTCCATGTAGGTCTCTATGCGGCTGAGCCCGTGGCGGATCTGGTCCAGCGACTTGCCCACGCTGTCCAGCAGCAGCCGGCCCGCCACCGTCAGCTCCACGCCGCGCCCCTTGCGGCGGAACAGCGGCTGGCCCAACTGCTGCTCCAGCTGCGCAATCTGGTGGCTCACGGCGGATTGGGAAATGCACAGCTCCTCTGCCGCGCGCGAGTAATTGCCCAGGCGGGCTGCGGCCTCGAAGCCGATCAGGAACCGGAAGGAGGGGAGGCGGGCATTGGACATGGGGCACGGCAGGCAAAGCGGTGGAACCGGAATTGTCGACGCGCCCAGCCGAAGCCGGGGCGCGATGGACCGGACGCTGTCGTTGCAACACTTGGTTACTTCCTTGACCCATCTCAAATCCCGCATGCGGCAGCGTCGATACGCTTCGGCCCATGAATCACCAGGGCTTGACTTTGGTCAGCATGGCTTGGCACGCAGGCATTCCCCGCCTGTGCGCGCACAACAGCGGCGCACAACGCCGCACAGGAGATGCATCAATGCACATCGGTCAACGTTTCTGGCGCCGCCAAGGATTGGGCGCAAAGCTGTCACTCACCAATTTTGTCTGGGTCGCCGCCATCCTGGCGCTGCTGGTGCTGGGCATTGCCTGGGATGTGAGCAAGTCCCTGCAGAAAAAAATGCACAACGAGATGCAGCAGGGCGTCCAGATGCTGCACAACTTCGTCGAGTCCACCGACAAGGAGCTGCGCCAGCGCACCCAGTTCCTGGCCGACAGCCTGGCGCGCAGCCTGCAGGGAACGCTCAGCCTGGACACCAGCGGCGGCGAACCCGTGCTGAGCCTGGACGGCCAGCCGCTCAACGGCAACGATGCGCACCTGCAGGCCTTCACGCGCAGCACCGGCGCCGTGGCCACCGTGTTTGCGGCCCAGGGGCAGGGCGACTTCGTGCGCATTGCCACCACGCTCAAAAACGAGAAAGGCGACCAGAGCGCGGCCGTGCTGGGCAGCCGGCTGGACCGCGCCCATCCCGCCTATGCCGCCATCCAGGCCGGCCAAAGCTACATGGGCCTGGCCCACCTGTTCGGCCGCCAGTACATGACGCAATACCGCCCGCTCAAGGACGCCTCCGGCGCCACCGTGGGCATCGCCTTCGTGGGCCAGGACTTCTCGCAACTGCTGGAGCACTTCAAGGACTCCATCCGCGCGCTCAAGGTGGGCCAGACCGGCTACTACTACGTGCTCAATGCCGAAGACGGCCCCCAGCGCGGCCAACTGGTCGTGCATCCCGCCCTGGAAGGCCAGAACATGAGCGATTCCAAGGACGGCGATGGCCGCTTCTTCATCCGCGACATGCTGGACCGCAAGCAGGGCAGCATGGCCTATCCCTGGACCAATCCGGGCGAAACCCAGGCCCGCGACAAGCTGGTCGTCTTCAGCCAATACGCACCCTGGAACTGGGTCATTGCCACCAGCGCCTACGTGGACGAAGCCGTGTCCGAGACCCGCAGCCTGGTCCTGCAGTTCGCCCTCATGGGCCTGGGCGCCGTGCTGCTGCTGTCGGCGGCATGGTTCTGGCTCATCCGCCGCATGATCGTGCGCCCCTTGAAGCAGGCCAGCCACATGGCCTACGCCATTGCCGATGGCGACCTGACCGTGCGCATCGCCAGCGACCGCCAGGATGAAATCGGCCACTTGCTGGAAGCCATGAACACCACCAGCACGGGCCTGACGCGCGTGGTCGGCAGCGTGAACGAACAGGCCCACAGCGTGGCCCTGGCCAGCGCTGAAATCGCCCAGGGCAACCAGGACCTGGCCGCCCGCACCGAAAGCGAGGCCAGCGCGCTGGAGCAGACCGCCGCCGCCATGGAAGAGCTGGGCTCCACCGTGGCCCACAACGCGGACCACGCGCAATCGGCCGACCGCATCACGCGCGAGGCCCAGCGCGTCGTCACCGAAGGCGGGCAGGCCGTGCGCAAGGTCGTGCAGACCATGCAGGGCATAGACGCCAGCAGCAAGAAGATCGCCGACATCATCGGCGTCATCGACTCCATTGCCTTCCAGACCAACATCCTGGCCCTCAACGCCGCCGTGGAAGCGGCCCGGGCGGGCGAGCATGGCCGGGGCTTTGCCGTGGTCGCCGAGGAAGTGCGCGCCCTGGCAGGCCGCAGCGCCGAGGCCGCCAAGGAAATCAAGCAGCTCATCAGCCACAGCGTCGCCGAAATCCACACCGGCAACCAGGAGGCCGCGTTTGCCGGGGAAACCATGGAACAGGCCATGGAGGAAATCCGCAAGGTCACCCAGCTCATCTCGGACATCAGCCACGCCAGCGCCGAGCAGAACAGCGGCGTCGCCCAGGTGGCCGAGGCAATCACCCACATCGACCAGACCACGCAGAAAAACGCGGCCCTGGTCGAGGAAATGGCCGGCGCCGCCGCAGGCCTGCGCCACCAGTCCGATCAACTGGTGCGCGTGGTCTCGGTCTTCAGGCTGCCGGGCGGCAGCGGTGCGCCGCTGCAGACTGCGGCCCGCGCAGCGAGCGCCGCGCCAACCACCAGCGCCGCAATCCACCGTGCCCCGGCGCTGGCGCCCAGCGCTGCCGCAGCCAAGCCCGCAGCATCGGCCGCCCCGGCAAAAACGGCCGCCGCCAAGCCCGTCGCCATGGCCTCCACGGCTGATGACGACTGGGACAATTTCTGAGAGCCACCGCGTGAGGCCAGGGGAGCCCGGAGCCCCTGGGGCCCCTGGCTCCAGCGGCCCGCCCTCTCAGGCCCGCGGCGCTCTGGCATGCTCTGCAGCCACTGCATGAACCGGTTGAATCCCATTGACGCCCCTTGAATACATCGATCGCGCCCTGGCGCTGGTGGCCCAACGTGCCCTGGCCCTGCCAGGGCACGATGTCTTCCAGCACCTGGCGCAACAGCTGCAATACGTGCGTGCGGTGCTGCTGGACCGGGGCCTGGATCGCTCCAGGCTGCACCACATCACCATCGGCAGCGTTGCGGTCAAGGAGTTCGACGAGACCGATCCAGAGCTGGCCCGGGCCCTGAAGGATGCGCACTACGTGGCCGTGCAGACCGCGCGCGGGCTGAAGATCGATTTGCCCTGAGCGCGCTCCAGCAAAGGAAATGGCGAGGGCAGTTTGGCGCTATGCCAGCGGAGTCTCGAAGACCACCCGGCCCAGGCGGCTCTTGGCGATGTAGCTGTTGCCGCTGATCTCGGCGGTCTTGAAATAGTCGCGGCGGTCAATGAAGCCGGGCATATCGCTCATCCACAGCCTTTGCGGGGTGCTCTGGCCTGCCCTGGTCACTTCGCAATACCAGGCTTCACCCACTTCGGAATCAAGGTGCCGGAACACTTCCACCCGGGACTTTCTGTCCCTGCTGCTCTTGCCCAGCTTCTTGATGGGCAGCGTCAGCTGGAATTGGCGCTGCACCACCGCATCCGCTGCTGCGTTGATGGCCTGCACGGCTTGCAGGTTCGGTCCCTTGCGGTTGGCGATGTCCATCAGGCACTGGCGCAGGAGTTCCAGCAACTGCTGGTTCTGGGCAGCGCGGTCCTGCGCCAGAAAATGCGCAAAGTCGAAATTCTCAACAAAAACCGCAGTCACTCCAAGCACATTGTCGAACGCCTCCGCTTCGCCCTGGGGGCCAAGAACCACGGCAATCTTGCTGCTGCCATTGATCTCAACCGCAGGCAGCAGGGCCATGAACATCTCGGTGATGGGGTGGGTCAGGCGGCGAAGGTACACGCCTTCAGGCAGTGCGGCCAGGTCACTTTCGTGCAGGGTGAGCAGGTTCAACTTCATGGGAGTCTCGCTATATGTGCCATTGTCCCTGCCCAGGTCACTGCCCAGCCAGCCGCTGGCCACTCCTGGGGTAAAGGAGTGGCATTTGAAGCCCGCGTCAGTCGTGCCGCGCCATCAGGTCACGGCGGCGGCGCTCGTAGTAATGCCGCTGGCACTCGGCCGCCTCCTGCCAGGCCTGCCTGTCGATGGTCTCCTGCACATGGTCCGGCAGCGGCCGGGGCGCAGCCGCAGTCGCCAGCATGGCCTCCATGCCCTCCAGCGGCGCAAAGCCCAGGCAGGGCAGCTCGAACGGCAGCATGGGCTCCTGCGCATTGGCAAGAATGGCCCCCAGCGCCCAACGCGCCATGCGGTCGAAGAAGCCGTCAGGGTGCCCATGGTTCCAGTACCGCGCCATCTCCGGCCCCGCAAACCGCATGGCGTCATAGGCATGCCTGGGGTTGTGGCGGGCCAACTCCACCACCTCGCTGAACCAGATCTCTCCAATCCCATAGTGCTCATGCCCGCTGTTCGCGCGCGGCGGCACAAACCACTGAATGCGCTCCCCCTTCGCATTGCGCCGTGTGAAAGACAGGTCATCGCAGGTGCGGATGCGGCGCAAGACCTTGGGTGCGGGGCTCGAGACCAGGCTCTGGGGCGGGTGCCTGGCATCGCACCCGGGTTTGGTCTTGGACTTGGTTTTGCTGTCTTTGGCTGGAGCCTCCACGCCAGTCAGCACCTTGCGCTGCACCCAGCGCCTGAAGCGCTTTGCCTCAGTTGAGGCGCTGGCCTGGATCAGCGCATATAGGCCGTCCACGCTGATGGCCGCCACGGCTTCGCGCCTGGGCTTGCGGCTGGGTTCGCTGGAAAGGCGAACGGTGCAGCGCTGGTCCTCAGCGAGCTTGCCGGTGGCCAGCTTGTGGCGGGAGATGCCCAGGACGGTGCACACATCCTTGGCCATGAACCAGGTCACGCCATTCCTGGGGAACGTGCGTATCGGGATGTCGCCGAAGTGGAGGGTTTGGGGGGTGATGTCGTCTGCAGGGATTCCACGGACGGACGGTGATCGCAAAGCCATGAATGGCCTCCTATGTCAACACGGTCATAGGGTTGCCCGTCCGTCTTTGCCGCAATGGCTTTATGCAGCGGCGGGCAGCCCGGCCATAAACAAGACTTGCCCTGGATTGCAGGGCAAGGCAAAGCGTATGGGCGAAATGCCACTGACTTTCGGGAGTGACTTCCGCCTATGAAGGTGTGTTGAGCACCGGGGGGATCGTAGCAGGTGGGGCGTGCGGGAGCTGCCCAAGGCGGTTACGTAGGAGTGCTAGATGGAGGGTGCAGGGACGTGTTGCGTGAGTGGGCTTTGCAGTGATTTGAGAGGGCAACGTCACTTGGTTTGATTTTTTCACAGATCAGTTGCTCAATGCCTGGGCGTCAGCAGAGGGCCATGAACAGTCGGCCCCCGCAGACTTCTGAGCGACGGCTTCAGCCTGAAGACGGTCTCTGATGTTTGCTCTGCTAAGTGACTGGTTTCTCCGCAAGCAGACTTTTATTTCCGCCGAGTACACGTGGCCGGACCGTAAGATGGATGCACTCACAATTGAGTGATGCAGCAAGGGGAAATAATGAGGAACTACATCGTTTCTGCAAAGGTAGACATACGTGACGGTCTGTTGCGTGGAACCATGGAGTTCCTGCCTGGGCTCAACATCATCAGCGGGGAGAACGGGACGCTGAAAACCCAACTTCTGCAAGCGCTACGCGGCGGCGGCGGAGTGCAGGCGCACTACCCCGCAGTACTGCGGATGCAAACATTTAGTCCAAAGAGGAATTCTGAGCGACGGGCAAGCGAGGCGATCCTTCAGTTCTTCCGACAAAACAACCGTACTTGGGAATCAAACGTCAATGAACGGATCGGGGCACAGATAAACACTTCTGGATTCGATAATTACCCCTCCTTAGGAGACCTCTACTACTTGCTTTTCGAACACCGATGCAAGGACGGTACGGACCGAACTGCTCACATGGAGGCTTTGACGGGTGAGTTCAACGGCGTCATTCAATCCGTCTTCCCGCACTACTGTCTACAGGCCCACTGGGACAAAAATTTGGGTGCCCCGCGAATCGGCATGTGCAAGCATGGGCACGTCGAGTTCCCTATCGAAGGTCTTTCGATGGGCGAGCAGGAAGTCCTCTCGTTGATACTCAGTATCCACACTGGCAGGGATAACGTTGACGTCTACTTGATTGACGAGCCTGAAGTCCATCTGAACTGGCATCTGGAAGAGCGGCTCTTTAGCTTTCTAGACGACTTCTGCGAAAACACCGGGAAGCAGGCCATAGTAGTAACGCACAGCAGGACGATCTTCAAGCCACGCTTCTTTCCCAAGGCACAGTTCCTACGGTGGGGGGACGACCAGCGGGTTGCATGGGGCAAGGACCTCACACCACAGCAGCGGAGTCGACTCGCTGGCGATGCCATTGAGATCGTCGCACTTGGGGACTTCACGAAGCCTACACTTTTTGTTGAGGATCATGCTCACGCTAATCTAATTAAAATCTTAGCCGATACCTACGGCGCAAACGTCACTACCTCACAGTGCGGCAACAGTACAAACGTCAAGTCGTTGTACCAATACCAACTGGCCCACGGACGTTGGGCAAACGCGCATTTCATGATCGACGGCGACAACCAGGGAAATCCGTTTCCGCATGACGAACAATTCATACATCTGCCGTATTACTGTGTCGAGAACATTATGTTGGATCCCGAAACTCTCGCCGCAGCTTCAGGACGATCGTTGTCGGACGTGCAGGAGACGATAGTTGCGTCTATTAGCTCCCAGAGGAAGTCGATATTCCAGAGAAACAAGTTCTTCGAGTTCCTTGCTGACCGTATTGATGCTAGCCATATGACCTTCGAAAACTTGCGTACGTTTGACGCCTCTATGATTGTTGCGGATGTGTTTCGGGCTATTGAGATCGCAGATCACAGCAGCTACTTCTTAGCTGCAAGGGCGAATGGACGAATTGAGGTGCTGGTCCCGAAGCAGCTGCTGCGCGTCCTGGAATCTGCCATTCCTGCATCCGCTCAAGCTGCAGCATCTTTGCCTGCCACGGAGGCTGTGTCAGCCGAAGCGCGTCTGGTGGAAAACTCTGCCCATCAATTCAACGGAGCAGGTGGCTAGAAATCTGCCTCTATGGCGAGCCGGGCAAAATTCCGACTGCGTGGCCTTGTGGTCTACGCAACCGTGCACGTCCACAGAGTCGGCAATCGCTGCAAAGCGGATGCCGGCCTGTGACCTTTCGTGCAGCCACCATGGGTTACCTTCAGCGATGGTCGCAGAGCTTCCAATTGCCGCCATTCGTGAGCGAATGGTATTTGGAGGGGGTGTCTTCTCTCTTGAATCTTAAAAACCAAATTCACATATGAACGAAGCTATCCCATATCTTCAACGCTGTCAACGTACCGAGTCAGGTACCGCCGTGATCTGGCCATTTTTAAACGTTGAACGGAGCCGAGGAGAACTCGAACTCTTCTTGGATAACAATGCCCTTGTCAGGTCTAAATGGCTTTCGGAACTACCTGAGATTACACTTAAAAATTGTTTGATAAATCCCTGGATGGCAATTCAAGAGCAATGGATGTCGAATTCATGTTTTCGCAATGATCCGGACACTCGCATCGATGGATGGATTAATAATCTTGAGCAGTACGGCCTCAAGTTTCGCAAAGGATACGCAAGCGATCAAGTTCATTTATTAATGAAGAACGAAAAGGCACTTCGCAGGCAGTTTACCTCGGTAATTCCGTTTGTCGCAATTATGAAGTGCCTGCTATCGGAGAAGATATCAGTTGATGAGTCGCTGGCGCGCTTAAAAGAAATGGGGCAGTCAGATATTCCGCGCTTCACTGGTGCTATTGCCCTGATAGCGCTGGGGGTTACGCTGAAAAAGCAGCAGTCGTTTAGGTGGGAAAATGATCCAAAGCCTGCTTACTCTTATCTCTCTTCTTTTTTGGATTTCCAACCCGCAGGCAAAGACGAAAGCGATTACATGAGTGTCTCGTACCTCCGCAATCGTGCAGGCGACCTAAATATGTGGCTGATGCTACCATTTCTGCGCCAATTAGGATATTCGATCGGAAGCCAGTCCGCGCTGGCTACCGGTGATAAGGCACTTCATCGAGTCATTTTTCGCGCAATTCCCCCGGTCATGACACGCACTGGAGTGACCAGTTTCAGTGTGGCGCCCAATGAACTCTGTCAGGAGGATGTTGACCGCATCACCGGAGTCGTCCAGGGCTTGCAGACTCGAGAAATGCCTAGTCTTGATGAGCAACTTGCGAGAATGAAGAAAGTGTTCAATATTGCCAAGGCGTGGACTAACGATCAACGCGAGCGCGATGCGCTGGATGAGGTGTTTTTCGAATGGTGGCGACCAGGTCATGGAGTGGCGATCATGCCACTATGAGTCATGTGGGCGGTACGGCTTGACGCATTCGCAGCCTGGTAATTGGCGGAATGGCGAGACCAAGGCCTGCTTGTGAGCACCATATTCGTCGCACCGGATGGCTGCAGAGGGTCAGTAGTACCAATTCACGAGCCATGAAAACGGACTTCTTGCAGCCTGCGGTATCCGTCACTGTCGGCTGTCCACCTGAGAAATCGTTGGGCTGCCGCCAGCCTTGGTGCTCGGATGACGACCGCTATACGTCTGTGCCCTAAAGCTCACGATGAGCCCATGAGCGGCCTCACCCGCTGCAAAGCCGACACCTGACGGCTAAGGTCCAACGCCTGCAGCGGGTAGTGGATTCACCCGGCCAACCCAACACATTCGACAAACCTCAACCGGCTTGAGTCGCTTTACAGCGTCCGCACCGGAATGCAAATGTCGCAGCAGAAATCACCAGTCTCGGCATCCATGGCGGTGACCGCAGAAAACATCTCAAAGCAAGGCCGGTCGTCGCATTGCATCCCGCTGGACGGCATCCATTCGCGCGTCAGCCACATCCAGGCATTGGCCAGACCTTCGGGTTTTCCTTTGAATCTTGCTACCGCGTAGCGGCCGCCCGGCAGGGATTGGGTGTCCACCTGGCCGCTGGCGACGAAATGCGCGGGGACTTCCACGCAGGCGTCATAGCGGCATTTGCTGGCGGGTGTGAGAGAGGGGTCGTCATAGCCTATGCCGTAGCACGTTTGATCGCTGAGGCCATTGGAGTGCATCCACGGCGCAATGGTGCCTCGCCAGAATTGGCCTATGGCTGGCCCATAGGGGCCGATCAAGCGTTGATAGGCGACATGTGCTTTGGGTAGATCAATGATGCGGACGTCCATGGCGATTTCTTCCTTCAGGTGACAAGAGCCCTGAGGTTCGCCGAACGCGCGGGGGTCTTCCTGATGGAGATTGCCGAAGACCTGATCAGGATTGCTCTCCTGGCTGCCTTGCGGCTGCCCGATGGCGGCCGCCTGGGTTTTCAGCCGCTCAAGCGTGGTGGAGCGCCAGGCCGATGGCGTGCAGCCAAACTTGAGCTTGAAGGCGCGCGCAAATGCTTCGCCCGATTGGAAGCCGGTGGCCAAGGCGGTTTCAAGCACGGTTTCCTTGCTGCCGCAGGACAGCCGGAACGCCGCCTTCTCGAGCCGTCGGCGCTGCGCATAGCTGCCCAGCGTTTCTCCCATCCATGCCGCGAAAATTCGGTGAAAGTGGAAGCGCGAGAAATTGGCGATGTCGGCCAGATGTGCGCCATCCAGAGGCTGATCCAGGTGGGCGTCGATGTAGTTGAGCACGCGATTGATCCGTCGCGCGTACTCGGCGCGGGATGCCTGCTCGGAAGGCTGGTTCGTCATGGTCGTTGTTCTGGAAATCACCGTTCATGCGGCGATGGGGCTTGCCTGTCAGCAGGGGGGCGGATGGAGACAGCCAGCCGGCGCAGTTCTCGTTAGTCCGGCGCCTTCCCCTTCACCCACAACCCAAACTCCTTCATCACCCCCACCACCGGCTTGAGCCGCTCCCCATCCTGGGTCAATTCGTACTCCACCTTGATCGGCGCAGTGGGGTAGACCGTGCGCTTGACCAGGCCCGCTTCCTCCAGCGCGCGAAGGTCCAGGGTGAGGGAGCGTTGGGAGATGCCGGGCATGTCGCGGCGCAGGTCGTTGAAGCGGCGGGGGCCGTCGATGAGGTAGGAGGCGATGAGCAGCCTCCAGCGGCCGCCCAGCAGGCGCATGGCTTCTTCCACGGAGCAGCCGGAGATGTTGGATTTCATAGCACATTCATCATAGGCAGGCGGCAGGTATATTTTTTTAACCTATGGGCAGTTTTATTGCCTTCTTCCAGATTTATCCCTGGTGCATGACATTGGCCAGGGGCCGTGCCTGAACGCGCAGGCCCCTTGTTCCATCACCAGAGAAATTCCATGAAGCTGTATTACCTGCCGGGCGCCTGTTCGCTGGCGCCGCACATTGTCCTGAACGAGCTGGGGCTTGATTTCCACCTGGTCCGGGTGGACCACAAGACCCACCAGACGGAAGACGGCAGGGATTTCCGTGCGCTCAGCCCGTTCGGCTATGTCCCCCTGCTGGAATTGAACGACGGCAGCCTGCTGCGGGAAGGGCCCGCCGTCCTGCAGTACCTGGCGGACCTGCGGCCTGCGTCCCATCTGGCGCCGGCCCATGGCAGCCTGGAGCGCTATCGGCTGCTGGAGTGGCTGGCCTTTCTGAACTCGGAAATCCACAAGGGCTTCATCCCGCTGCTGTATGCCGTGCTGGCGGGAAAGTACGGCGTGGAGACGGCCAAGCCCAAGCTGGAGCAGCGGTATGCCTGGGTGAACGCGCAACTGGCCGGCAAGCGCTACCTGATGGGCGATGGCTTCACCGTGGCCGATGCCTATCTGTACGCGCTCACGCAGTGGGGGCAGGCGCCGTGGCTGGAGTCGGTCTACAAGACGAGCATTCACTTTGATGGCCTGGAGCATCTTGCAGCCTGGTACGCGCGGATGCGGGAGCGGCCTGCCGTGCGCCAGTCGCTGCAGGCGGAAGGTCTGCGATAGGGTGGGGCAGGGGCATGGAGGTGCCCTGGACTGGCTTGGCCGCATCCGCCGCACCGTTGCCCGCAGTCCATGCCTGCCACCGCGCCCGTTGCGGGCACGCCGCAGACTGATACGCATGCGTTCTGTCTCGATAGAATGCGTTTCATTCTCAATTCCGCCGCTGCGGCTGCCGCCTTGCCCCGGGCGCAGCGCAGAAGAAACCGTGTCTTCCACCGAATCCGCGCTGCAGCAACGCATGGCTGCCCTTTATGCCGACCACCATGGCTGGTTGCGCGGCTGGCTGCGGCGCAGGGTGGGCAATGCGTTTGATGCGGCCGATGTGGCGCATGACACGTTTGTGCGCATCCTGGCGTCGCGCGATGCGTTGCTGGGCATGGCGGAGCCACGCGCCTACCTGACGACCACGGCCAGGCGGCTGCTGGTGGACCGGGCGCGGCGCCAGGCCATGGCGCAGGCCTATCTGGATGAGCTGGCGCTGGTGGCGCAGAGTCTGCCCGGCTATCCGGCGCCCGAAGAAATCCTGATGGCGGTGCAGGCGCTGGAGCAGATTGGCGCTGCGCTGGAGGGGCTGGCCGAGCGCCCGCGCGAGGCGTTTCTGCGCCACTACCTGGACGAGCAGCCGCAGGCCGAGATTGCACAGGGCCTGGGTGTTTCCACGCGCATGGTGCAGAAGTACCTGGTGCAGGCGCTGCTGCACTGCCGCGCCCATTGCCCTGCCGTGGCCGAGCATGTCCGGTAGAGCGGAGCGCATGCCCGGCGCAGGGCCGGATGACGATGCCCTGGCCGAGCAGGCGGCGCAGTGGCTTGTGGCGCTGACGGGCGATGACGAGGCCGAATGCGCCACGGCCCGCGCGGGCTTTGAAGCATGGAAGCGTGCCGACCCGCGCCATGCGGCCGCCGCCCTGGACATGGAGCAGTTTCTGGACCGCCTGCAGGCTGCGCGCAGCGGCCCGGCCGGCAGCCGGCCAGCCCGTGCGGCGCTGGATGCGTCGGGCAGTGCTGGAAGAAAGCAGGATGGGCAGACACGCCGGGCTCGGCGCACTCGGCGTGCCGGTGCGGCCCTGATGCTGGCTGCCGTGCTGGCCTTGCCGGCCTGGGTGGCATTGCAGGCCTGGCCACCGGGCTATCTGATGGCGGACCTGCGCACGGCCACAGGCCAGTGGCAGACCCGGGCGCTGGCGGATGGCACGCGCATCACCCTGGCCAGTGGCAGCGCGGTGAACCTGCGTTATGACGAGCGGCGCCGTACGGTGGAGCTGGTGCAGGGCGAGATTCTGGTCGATGTGGCCCGTGATGCATCGCGCCCCTTTGTGGTGGAAACCGCGCAGGGCAGCCTGCGTGCGCTGGGCACGCGCTTTGTGGTGGACCGGCAGGCCGATGCCACGGTGTTGAGCGTGCTGGAGTCGCGCGTGGCGGCGCAGGCCGCTGCGGGCGGCCAGGACTCCTCCACGGTGGATGCCGGCCAGCGTGTACGCATCACGGACCACGGCCTGGGGCCCGTGCAGGCCATGGACGCCCGGGGCCTGGCGGATGCCTGGCGCAACCACCAGTTGGTGGTGAGCGACCAGCCCCTGGCCGAGGTGCTGGATGCGCTGGCCCGCCACCGGCCCGGCCATATCCGCTACGACAGCGCACAGATCCACCACCTGCGCGTGAGCGCCGTGCTGCCGCTTGACGATACGGACCGCGCGCTGCAGCTGCTGATGAGCAGTTTTCCCGAGCTGCGCATTCGCAAGCTCACGCCTTGGCTGGTACTGGTGGATGCGCCCGGTCCCTGAGGGGACGATTTCAAAATTTTTTTGCCAATCTGGTTCGCCTTTCCGCAGTTCGTGCGTCAAGCCCTGGAAGACACCAACGAACCAAGGAAGGAATCCTCTGCCATGCCATTGCCGACCAACGCAGGCCGCAGCCGCCCCCCGTCGCTGCCCGGGCGGTTCGCCAGGATCGCCATCGCCGCTGCGGTGGCGGCGCTGGCTGCCACGGGAACGGGGGCCGCGGTCGCGCAGGCCCCCGCGCAGCCCATTGCCTATGACGTGCCTGCCGGCCCGCTGGCCGATGCGCTCAATCGCTTTGCGCTGCAGGCGGGCGTGGCCATTGCCATCGATGCCAATCAGTTGCGCGGCCTGCGCTCCCCCGGGCTGCAGGGCCGCCATGGCGTGGAAGAAGGCTTTGGCGTACTGCTGCGTGGCAGCGGCTATGCGCTGGCCAGGACGGCCAGTGGCTATGTGCTGCGGGCGGCGCCCCAGCCCGCGCCTGCGGCGCCATCCCCCTCGGCCCAGGAGGTGCCGCGCCTGCCCACGGTGACCGTGAGCGGGGCGGTGGATGCCGAGACGGCCACGGGGCCGGTGCCCGGCTATGTGGCCCGGCGCAGCGCCACGGCCACCAAGACCGATACGCCGCTGGAGGAGACGCCGCAGTCGATCTCGGTGGTGACTTCGGATTTCATCAACGCCAGCGGGGCGCTGCGGCTCAAGGATGCGCTGGCCTATACGCCGGGCATCAATGTGTCGCCCTGGGGTGCGGATTCGCGCTTTGACTGGACCATCATCCGCGGCTTTGATGCGCAGACGCCCGGCTACTACCTGGACGGCCTGCCGCTGCGCAACAACAACGGCTGGGCCGTGTGGCAGACGGAGAACTACGGCACGGAGCGCATCGAGGTGCTGCGCGGCCCATCCTCGGTGCTGTATGGGCAGACGGGGCCGGGCGGCATGGTCAACGTGGTCAGCAAGCGGCCCACGGGCGAGCCGCTGCGTGAGCTGCAGGTGCAGGTGGGTAACCATGGGCGGCGCCAGGTGGGCGGGGATTTTGCGGGGGCGCTGGATGCGCAGGGCACGCTGCAGTACCGCGTGACCGGCATGGTGCGCGATGCCGAGCTGCAGGCCAGCGGCCTGCCCAATGACCGGGTGTACCTGGCGCCTTCGCTGACGTGGAAGCCCTCCACCGATACCTCGCTGACCGTGCTGGCGCACTATCTGCGCATACGCGATGGCAGCTCCTACGGCAGCTTTCCCGAGGTGGGCACGCTGCTGCCCAATCCCAACGGCAAGTTCTCGCCGGGCACCTATGTGGGCGAGCCGGGATTCGACCATTTCAATCAGGACCAGTGGATGCTGGGCTATCTGTTCGAGCACCGCCTGAACGACACCTGGACGCTGCGCCAGAACGCGCGCTACGGCGCCATCAAGGTGGACTACCAGCAGGTCTACAACCAGAGCGATTTCGCCACCGTCAACCCTGCCGATCCGCTGGACCCGGCCAATTTCCGGCGGCTCAACCGCTTTCCGTTCGGCAGCAAGGAGCGGGCGCGGCTGCTGACCATAGACAACCAGGCCCAGGCCAAGCTGCGGCTGGGCGATTGGCAGCACACGTTTCTGGCGGGGCTGGACTACCAGGGCTCGCGCAATGACCAGCGCACCTACAACGCGGGCACGGTGTCGGGCATCGACGGCTATGCGCCGGTGTATACGAACGATGTGGTGCCCGGTGATCCCTGGTTCGACGCCCGCACGCGGCTGACACAGACGGGCATCTACCTGCAGGACCAGATCAAGTGGGGCGACTGGGTGGCCACGGTGGGGGGCCGGTACGACAGCGCCTCGGCCACGGTGAGCAGCCATATCGACGGCAGCCGCACGCGCATCAACGACCACAAGTTCACCAGCCGCGCGGGACTGGTCTATCTGCACCCCAGCGGCTGGGCGCCCTATGTGAGCTATTCCGAGTCGTTCTCGCCCACGGTGACCATGGACCCGGAGACCAATACGCCGCTCAAGCCCGAAACCGGGCGCCAGTACGAGGCCGGCGTGCGCTATGTGCCGACAGATGGAAAAGGCCGCTACAGCGCCGCCATCTTCGATCTGCGCCGCAGGAACTACATCACTTACACGCCGGAGTTCCTGCCCCGGCAGACCGGCGAGATTGCGGTGCGCGGGCTGGAGCTGGAGGCCGCGTTCCAACCGCTGAAGAACCTGAACGTGATCGCTGCCTATACCTATACGCCCAAGGCCATCGTCACGGCCAGCAGCACGCCTTCGGAGATCGGCAAGCAGATGCAGGCGGTGTCGCGCAACCAGCTGTCGGTATGGGCCGACTACCGCTTTGCAACCGGCCTGCGGGTGGGGATTGGAGCGCGCTACATGGGCTCCAACCGCGGCTACCAGGAGTCGGCAGCGGCCCCGCTGCCTTCGTACACGGTGGTGGATGCCCTGGTCGCCTACGACCTGCAGCGCTGGAGCCTGGCGCTGAACCTGCGCAACCTGGGCAACAAGGCCTATCTGAGCAACTGCAGCGCAGGCAGCTGCCGCTACGGCGAGCTGCGGCAGGCAGTGGCCACGGCCACCTACCGCTGGTAGGCGGGGGCTGGGGTGACGGTGGACATGACGGTGGACGTGACGGTGGATGTGACGAATCACGCCAAGGTTTCAAGGCTCACGGCCACGATGACGGGGGCAGGGTCGGTGTTCACGAGGCGCAAGGCCTGGTTTGGCTGCCCGTCTCCGCTTGCTCGCTGAACCGTCACACCCATGGCCTGCACGGTGTCCGCCTCGTCCAGCGTCTGGCGCAGCGAGGCGGGTATCGGCGCTGCGGCAGTGAAGTCGAAGCGGGGTTTCAACGCGACGTAGAAAGTTGACACACGGCACGCCATCAGTCCGCCAGGCCCGAAGAACACGCCTGCATCCGGCACCAGGCCGCGACCCAGCGCCACCATCGAGGCGTCGTACCAGCTGCCGGGGTAGATCGGCACTTGGTCCCAGCATTCAGAGGTGATCGTGACCGTCTCCAGCGAAGCTGCGGGTAGCGCAAGGACGCGGCCGGAAGCGTCCAGGGCCTGCAGGGAAGCCGGAGCCTGCGGCCCTGCGCCGGATGTGTCGTTGAGATTCAAGCGCAAGGTGCCGGGGTTTGCGATCGTGCCGACAGCCACTGCTGCGCTCCACTCCGACGAACTCTTGGGCAGTGTCCAGATCGGTTTCCACTGGAGGTAGCCGGTCTCGTACACCTTGGTCCATCCCACCGGAGTGGGCGAGTAGGCAGGGTCGCCTGGAGGTGCCGCCATCTTCTGCATGGCGCCTGCAAGCATCGACTGATAGGGAAATTTGCAGGCTTCGAGTACCTGCAGAAAGGTCTTGTATCCCTGCGAAAAGCTGCGCCCCGACGCTTGGTACAGCGCGCCATTGGCAGCGGACTGGGGCACCGTATCTGCAAAGAGGAACTGCGCGTCGGCCATGGTGCCGGTCACTGGATCCGGCCAGTTCCACGCGGTCACCGGCATCAGCATCTGCCCCCGCACCAGCGGCGCCGAAATGGATGCCGAGCGCTTGAACACCATGCCGGTTTTCGGCCCGCTCGATACGCTGGGGGCCCTTGGGGGCGGAGGCACCAGATCAGCCAGGCCGCCGAGGAACTGATGGATCACGTTCATGAACGCTGTCTCCGGTTGACGGGGGTGGGCGGGGTGGGCGGGACCCGCCAGTCCCGCCCACCCGCTGGTCTTCAGGTCAGTGGATGCCCGGGAAGTCGACGATCACGCCGATGATTTGCGGGTTCACCGAGGTGCTGCTTCCCTTGAAGGTATTGGCCTGTGCGGTGCTCTTGGTGTACTCGGACTGGTGACCGCCCGTGCCACCGAAGGTGAAGGGTCCGATGCGCACACCCGCGCTGGCCTCGAAGGCCTGCTTGTTCTGCTGGTAGGTGTTGGCGCTCATCGTGATCTCGAACGAAGGCTTGTAGACGACCAGCAGCTCGGACACCCGTGCCGCGACGATGCCGTTCGGGCCGAACAGGGAGCTCGATCCCGGGCCGCCGTTTGCCACCCACGGGGCGACGATGGTGTAGCCCTGGCCGTTCGGCCCCTGCTGTGCCTTGGCCAGTTCGCTCATGAAGCCGCCCGGGTACCAGTCGCCCGGATTCACCTTCACGCGCGTGGAGGACTCGCAGCTGATCTTCACGGCCGAGCTCGAGTCCTGGTTGAACAGGTCGGACTTGCTCCAGCCGCCCGATGCGTTGACGCTCCAGAAGAAGTTGCCAACGCTGGTCGAGCCCTTGGCAAACGAGGACTTGAAGTCGCTGCTCGATTGCGAAGATTTCATCGCGATCGAGAACGCGCCTGCGCTGCCGTTGCTGAGCGATGCGCGCCAGTCCGCGCCGTTCGTGTCGATGTGGAAGTCCGGCTGCCAGCGCAGGATGCCCGCGCCATCCGGCACCTTGGTCCAGCCTGCCGGTGCGTTGTTCGTGGCGGGGTCGCCCGACGGCGTCTGCATCATGTCGATGGCGCGCTGCAGATCGCTGGGCATGCTGGCCCGCTCCAGCTCCATCTTCATCTTGACCGCCTGGTTGTAGGCGTTGGTGGCCGCCTGGATGGTCGTAATGTAGGCAGCAGCCTCCGGCGCGTTGTTGATCCACGTGCTGATGTCAGGGTAGCGGGCCGCGAATATCAAGCCGCCGTTCTGCTTTGCACTCAGGTAGACCTGGTTCATGTCGCTGTTGGCCTTGACGATCGCATTGCTTTTCTGGACGCACAGGTTGGCCAGCGCTGTCTGATCGGCCTGCTGCTCGGGGCTGACCTTGAATGTCACGTGGCCGAAGATCTGGCGAACGGCGTCGAAGAGCGTTGCATCGAGGCTGCCGTACTGGCCGATCGCAGACCACTGCGGCATGCCGCTGACGACCTGATAGGCCGCCGCGTCCCATTGCCCGGTTGGAGCCGTGCCCCAGCTGAAGTCCTTGGGGGTGCCAAGCAACTGGAAATTCGGGGTGCCGAGATTATCGACAAGGGCGTTGTACAACTGGCTGAACATGGCTTGATCTGACATGGCGTGCAATTCCTGAAATTGAATGAATAGGGAGCGACATGAGGTTTGAAGTCATGAACGCTTTTCTTTGCCAATGAGAATGATTGCCCGGTATTGGGCCTAAGGCACGGGGTGCCCGGGAGAAATCTCAGGTGGTGACCGCGAAGAGTGGTTCATGGCGGGATACTCCTTTGAGTTGCGTGCAGGAATCCGACACGTGGGCGCCGGGAAGATGCCTCGACGGACGCTGACCGTAGAGGCGAAGAGGTGAAGGGATATGAGCCTTTGCAGCCTTTCAAGGCTAGCGCGGATATTCCATATCAACCGCGCAAACCTGGAATGCACTGGCGCCTGCTGAAGCCGTCATAAGTATTCGTTGGACTCATCATGCCCAATTGCATCAGGAGGGTGGAATACTTCCAATGTCGTATTCGGTGAGCACGGACAGGCGATGCACGCTGGCCTGGATATCAGATGCTGCCGCCATTGCGAGTTGCCGTTGGCGCAAATGTCTGCAACTGGGCGGTGCTTGTCAGGCCCAGTTTGCGCAGAATGTTTTCGCGATGCTTGCGCACGGTCAAGTCGCTGAGGTAAAGCGAACGTGCGATCTCCTTGCTGGTCTGGCCCGCCAGCACGTGCACCATCACCTCCTGCTCGCGGGGAGACAGAGGGAGCGGTGAGCGGGCAGCGCTCATCCAGCCGTGCCGCCTGGCATGCGTGACGAGTTCTACGGCATTGCGCAGGCCCAGCCGCGTACACATATTGCTGCGGTGCTTGCGTACCGTGTGTTCGCTGATGCCCAGCTTGTGCGCAATGTCCCTGCAGCCGAGGCCTTTGGCCATCGCTTCGAGTACATCGATTTCGCGCGCGGTGAGCGCAGACGCGATGACTTCATCTGCTGTTGGATGCGCAGCATCGAGATGGCATTCGCTATTTGCCAAAGCTATTTCCGATCTATCCATGGTATGTCTCCCATTTTTTATGTGCCGATGCCATAGGGCTATCCCACGCCGAAGCCTCGGCGAGACTGCTTTGCACAGTGCCGTTTGAAAGATTGAATAACTGGCTAAACCGCCTGTTTACCGCCTGAGTAAACTGACGTCATGCCATTCGTGTGAAAATTGTGCGGTAAAGGATCAGCCGGAAAAAGCCTGAACATTGGACGATTGAAAATCGCGCGCATTCAGCCTGTGGCAGCCTTTTGTATCCAAGGTGGGAGATTAGTAAACCATTATCAAGATGGTGTGGTGCGTTGAGGGAGTATCAAAGTCGTTTGAGAATCTGTTATCGCCATTTCACCGTTGGAATGGACATCTTAGTGGAAATCTTTGGTGAAATCATTACATCTGGCTACAAAAACTCGACACCAAGGTTTTTGCAGCAGATTGTGGGAAAGCCAATGGTCTTCTGTGGGTCGCGCTTGCGTGATCAGGATTTTCTGGCATTGCCCAGCCGAGTCCAGGATGCGGGCTGTTGCGCAGGTCTTGAGACATGCGGGTAAGCAATTCCTGCCATGGCGGATCGAGAAGCGGCTGGGTACCTGCGATGTGCTTCAAGGGAAGCACCTCTTTTGCCAAAAGCGTTCCCGGGTCATGACGAAGGGCGTGAGCACCACGACCGTCGCCAGTCCCAACGACCTGGACATACGCCAGTTCAGGGGGCCGGGCGGGTGCCCTCGTCAGGCCCGCCCTCCAGCACGCGCAGCAGCAGGGACAGCCGCTGGTCCAGCGCGGCCAGTTCGGCAACGGGCATGGGCGCCAGCATGGCGCGCTCGTTGTCCAGGTGCGCTTCCACGGCGCGGTCTATCAGCTCCAGCCCCTGGTCGGTGAGCTGCACCAGCATGCTGCGCGCATCCTGCGGGTTGGGCAGGCGCTGCACCAGGCCGCGCGTCTCCAGGCTTTTCATGCGATGGGTCATGGTGCCCGAGGTGACCATGAGCGTGGAAAACAGGGCCGTGGGCGTGAGGCAGAAGGGCGCGCCCGAGCGGCGCAGCGTGGCCAGCACGTCGAATTCCCACATGGTCATGCCGAAGCGGGCAAAGCACTCTTCCAGCCGCTGCTCCAGCAGGGCGGCGCAGCGCTTGATGCGGCCTATGGGGCCCATGGGGCTGGCGTCCAGGTCGGGGCGTTCGCGCGCCCATTGTTCGAGGATGGTGTCTACCCGGTCGGGCAGGCGGGGGAGGGTGGGTTTCGGCATTTGTCTTGATTTTAAGATAAGTCGTGCATAATGGATTTGTCTTGAATTGAAGATAAGTGCCATGTCCTCCTCGCCATCCTCTTCTTCCGCGTCCTCGGCCAGCCCCGACCTGTCCTGGCGCGACATCCTGCTGACCGCGCTGGCGCCTGCCATCTGGGGCTCCACCTACATCGTCACTTCCGAACTGCTGCCGCCAGACCGTCCGTTCACGGCTGCGCTGATCCGCGTGCTGCCGGCCGGGCTGCTGCTGGTGCTCTTCACGCGGCGGCTGCCCGTGGGCTCGGGCTGGTGGCGGCTGCTGGTGCTGGGCGCGCTGAACATCGGCGTGTTCCAGGCGCTGCTGTTCGTGGCGGCCTACCGGCTGCCGGGCGGGCTGGCGGCCGTGCTGGGCGCCGTGCAGCCGCTGCTGGTGATGGCGCTGGCATGGGGCGTGGACGGGCGCTCCCCCGCGCGGCTGACGCTGTGGGCCGCCGTGGCCGGCATTGCGGGCATGGCGGTGTTGCTGCTGTCGCCCCAGACGTTGTTCGAGCCCGTGGGCATGGCGGCGGCATTGGCGGGTGCGGTGTGCATGGCGGCCGGCACCTGGCTCACGCGGCGCTGGCGCGTGGACTTGCCGGTGCTGGCGCTGACGGGCTGGCAACTGCTGTTTGGCGGGCTGATGCTGCTGCCGCTGGCCTGGTGGGTGGATGCGCCGCTGCCCGCGCTGTCGCTCACCCAGCTGGGCGCCTATGCCTACCTGTGTCTTGCCGGTGCGCTGCTGGCCTATGTGCTGTGGTTTCGCGGCATCGGGCGCCTGCCTTCGGTGGCCGTGTCTTCGCTGGGCCTGCTGAGCCCGCTCACTGCTGTGGTCCTGGGCTGGGTGCTGCTGTCGCAGTCCATGACGGGCATGTCCTTCCTGGGCCTGCTGGTGGTGCTGGCCAGCGTGCTGGCGGTGCAGTGGTCTGCTTCGCGCGGCGCCTGAGCATGGGAACGGTTGGCAAGGGGCTGCGGATTATTTATCATACGGTGTATGTTTAATTGGATGGAGAGATCGCCATGGCACCCGCAAAAGCCCTCAGCAATGCATTCGGCAAGGTCTTCATCGCCACTTCGGTCGATGGCTTCATTGCCCGGCCCGATGGTTCGCTGGACTGGCTGCCGGCCGGGGGCGATGGCGGCGAGGACTACGGCTACGCGGCCTTCATGAAGACGGTGGACGGCATCGTCATGGGCCGCTCCACCTATGAAAGCGTGCTCGGCTTCGAGTCCTGGCCGTTCGACAAGCCCGTGGTGGTGATGAGCCGCACGCTGGGCGCGGGCGATGTGCCTGCCCACCTGAGCGGCAAGTTGCGCATCACGTCCGCCCAGCCTGCCCAACTGGTGGCCGAGCTGCGGGCCGAGGGCTGGGGCAGCGCCTATATCGACGGCGGAGCCGTGATCCGCGCGTTTCTGGCGGCGGGTGAGGTGGGCGAGATGACTATCACCCGCGTGCCCGTGCTGATTGGCGCGGGGCGGCCGCTGTTTGGCGATATTGGCTGCGATCTGCGGTTGACGTGCCTGGCCTCCCAGGCCTATCCCAGTGGCATGGTCAGCACGCGCTACCGGGTGGAGGCGGGCGGCCGGGTCATGGTGCGCAACGGTGGCGGCGATGAGTGAGCCGGCTGTACGGGCTGTATCGACTGCACAGACTGCACGGCGCGGGCGCCCCTCGGCCGGGCGCTCGCTCAGCCGCGATCAGGTGCTGGACGCCGGGCTGGCCTTGCTGGAGGCCGTGGGCGCGCAGGGCTTTGGACTGCGGCCACTGGCGCGGCAGCTGGGCATTACGCCCATGTCGGTGATCCACCATGTGGGTGACCAGCAGGAATTGATGCGCAGCCTGGTGGAGCGCGTGCATGGCCTGCCGCTGGCCGAACCTTCGCCCGGGCTTGCACCCGTGCAGCGCGTGCAGGCGCTGCTGGCGGGCTACATGGAGCGCGTGCGCCGCCATCCGGCGCTGACGGTGTGCATTCTGGGCGACCCGGCCCTGTTCACCGATTCGCTGGCCGCCTTCACGCAGCGGCTGCGCGGCGAGGTGCAGCAGTGCGAGCCCGGCGAAAACGAGGGCGATGCCGCCGTGCTGCTGGACCTGCTGATCGACTACACGCATGGCCATGCGCTGGCGCTGGCCTTGTCGGGCGAGGGCGCGCAGGCCTTGCATGGCCGGTTCGAGCAGGGGCTGGCGCGGCTGCTGCGCTAGGCGCCGGCCTCCACGCGCAGGCCGGCCTGTTGCCAGCCGGTGAAGCCCGCCTCGAAGCGCCGCGCCTCCCGGCCGCTGGCGCGCAGCGCCGTGACGGCATTGGCCGAGAGCACGCAGTACTGGCCCCCGCAATAGGCCACGATGTCCTTGTCGGGCGGCAGCGCGTCCAGCTCGCCTTCCAGCGCTTCCAGGGGAATGTTGACGGCCCCGGGCAGGTGGCCCTGGGCGAATTCCGCTGGCGGACGCACGTCCAGCACGATGGTGTCGTCCATCTGCATGCGCTGCAGCAGCTCGTCCAGCGCAACGGCTTGCAGGCGGTCACGCTGGCGCAGGCTGTCGGAGACCACGGCGCGGATCTCGGCGTGGCGGAATTGCAGATAGTCGTGCAGCGCATCGATGATGCCGGTGATGGGCCCGTCGCCCAGCCGGTACAGCACATGCTTGCCCTCGCGCCGTGTGAGCACCATGCCCGCGCGCTTGAGGTGCTGCAGGTGCTGGGAGGTGTTGGCCACGGACAGCCCGCACAGCTCGGCCAGGCGCTCCACGGGCTGCTCGCCTTCGGCCGCATGGCTCAGCAAGGTGAGGCGGTGGGCATGGCCCAGGGTGCGCGCCAGGTCGGCCAGGTCGGGGAAGGCCTCGATCGGTACAGGGCTGCTTGACGGATTCATGGGGGATAGCCTAGCATCACACAAACATTCAATCAATTAATTGAATGTATTGTTCATTGTGCATGCGGTGGCATCCAAGGAGGCCGCTGCAAACCTGCAAGAGAGTGAAAAGACATGCTGGATGTGCCGGAATTCCTGCTGCGCGCCGTGCTGACGGGCGCAGGCGCGACCTTGGTGATGGATGTGTGGGCGCTGCTGCTGCAGCGTCTGTGGGGCGTGCCTTCGCTGGACTACGCCATGGTGGGCCGCTGGCTGGGCCATCTGCCGCGCGGCCGGCTGGTGCATGCCGGCATCGGCCGGTCCGCGCCGGTGGCGGGTGAGAAGGCCCTGGGCTGGGTGGCGCACTATGCGATCGGCGTGGCCTTTGCGGCGGCCCTGCTGGCCTTGGCGGGTGAGGGCTGGGCCCGGGCGCCCACGCTGTGGCCGGCCCTGGCCTGGGGCGTGTTCACCGTGGCCGCACCCTTCCTGGCGCTGCAGCCGTGCATGGGGGCGGGGCTGTTTGCCCGCAAGACACCCAAGCCCGCCGTGGCGCGGCTGCGCAGCCTGATGGCGCACACGGTGTTCGGCCTGGGCCTGTTCATCGCGGCCTGGGCCGTCTCGCAACTGCGGGCCTGAGCGGATGCGCTGACCCGGTTCAGGCAAACAGCCTGTGCGCCATGAATTCGAGAAAGGCCCTGACCTTGGGCGAGAGGTCGCGGCCCGGGGGCCAGACCATCCAGACCGTGCCCTGGGCGTTGGCGGTGAACGGGTCGAGCACGGTCTGCAGCAGGCCCTGCTCCAGCTGGCGGGCCACGGTGAAGTCCGGCAGGCAGGCAATGCCCTGGCCGCGCAGCGCCAGGAAGATGCGCATCTCCACGCTGTTGCAGACCACGCTGGAGGGCAGCGCGGGCGGGGCGGTGTCGTCGTCGTTTCCCAAGGGCCAGCGCTCCAGCCGGCCGGTGGCCGGATAGCGGTAGTGCAGGCATTGGTGGCGGGCCAGGTCGGCAGGTTGCGCCGGCCTGCCATGGCGCTGGAAATAGGCGGGCGAGCCCACCAGCACGCGCCGGAAGCCGCCCAGCCGCCGTTGCTTGAGGCCCGAGTCCTGCAGCGGCGCGGCACGTATGGCCACGTCAAAGCCGTCGCCGATCACATCGACCAGATGGTCCGAGAAATTCAGGTCCAGTTCGACCTCGGGGTACTCCAGCAGGAAGTCCGAGAGCGCCTGCTCGAACAAACCGCAGTGGCGTGGCAGGCTGACCTTGAGCCGGCCCTGGGGCCGCTCGCCCGCATGGCGCAGTTCCTGCTGGGCGGCCTCGACCTCGCAGAGGATGCGCCGGCAGCGCTCCAGAAAGCGTTCGCCCTCGGCCGTCAGTGCCAGCGTGCGCGTGCTGCGGTTGAACAGGCGCACGCCCAGGCGCTCCTCCAGCCGCGCCACGGCCTTGCCCACGGCCGAGGGCGACAGCCCCAGCTCGCGCGCCACGGCAGAGAAGCCCAGCCGCTCGGCCACGCGCACAAAGAGGCCGATGCTGCCCAGGCTGTCTATTTCCATGTGCTGTGTGAAGAGGTGTGTGAAGAAGATGATTTGAGACTCTAGTGTCTCAAGTGTTCGGAAATGAAGATGGATTGTCTCAGATGAAGACGGGCCTACGCTGGCGGTCGTTTCTTGAAATGGCGCACAAACCATGTCTTCCCTCTCTCGCGGCAGCCCCCTCAAATGGCTGCAACTGCTGGCCGTCTGCCTGACGGGGCTGCTGATTCCCCTGAGCTTCACGGGCCCGGCCGTGGCCCTGCCTTCCATCCATGCCGAGCTGGGCGGCACGCCCTCCCAGCTGGGCTGGATCATGAATGCCTACATCCTGAGCTACGGCAGCGCCATGATGGTGGCCGGCAGCCTGACCGACATCCATGGCCGGCGCCGCCTGTGGCTGTTGGGGCTGGTCTGGTTCGGCCTGCTGAGCTTTGGCGTGGGCCTGGCAACCGATCTGCGCTGGGCCGATGGGCTGCGCCTGCTGCAGGGGCTGGGCGGGGCAGTGGCCTTTGCGGCGGCCATGTCCTCGCTGGCGCCGCTGTTCGAGGGCGCGGCGCGCATGCGGGCCTTCAGCCTGCTGGGCACGACCTTTGGCCTGGGCCTGGCCTTCGGCCCCTGGGTGTCGGGCCTGATGGTGGACAGCCTGGGCTGGCGCTGGGTGTTCCATGGGACAGGGCTGGTGGCGCTGCTGGGCCTGCCCATGGTGATGGCCAGCGCGCGGCGCGATGAAGCCCTGTCTGCCGACCGGCCCGACTGGCTGGGCGCAGTCCTGTTCACCCTGGCCCTGGGCGGCTTCACCTACGGCGTGCTGATGGTGCCCGAGCGCGGCTGGCTCCATGCCGAGGTGCTGGGGCCGCTGGTGCTGTCCGCCGTGCTGCTCGTGGTCTTCGTGGCGGTGCAGCGGCGCGTGGCCCGTCCGTTGCTGGATCTGTCGCTGTTCTCGCAGCCGCGCTTTCTGGGCGTGCAGCTGCTGGCGGCGTCACCGGCGTTTCTGTTCATCTCTCTGGTGGTCATGCTGCCCGGGCGCTTCATCGGCGTGGAGGGCCTCAGCCCGCTGGCGGCGGGCCGCATGATGGGCTGGCTGGCGGCGCCCTTGCTGGTGGTGCCGCTGCTGGCGGCCCTGCTGGTGGGCCTGTTGTCGCGCTGGATCAGCCCGGGCCGGCTGTCGGCGGCCGGTCTGCTGCTGGCTGCGGCGGGCCTGTGGTGGCTGGCGGCTGCCTTCGGGCAGGGCGTCGGTCCGGCGTTGGCGCTGCCCTTGCTGCTGATAGGCACCGGCATTGGCCTGCCCTGGGGCCTGATGGACGGGCTGGCCGTGAGCACCGTGGCGCCAGACCGCGTGGGCATGGCCACGGGCATCTTCAACACCGTGCGCATCTCGGCGGACGGCGTGGCCCTGGCCGTGGCGGGCGCCGTGCTGTCGGTGCTGGTGGAGGGGCGGCTTGGCGGGCTGTCGCCCGATGCGGGCCTGCGGCGCGAGATGGCCGGGCAGCTGGCCCAGGCCGATCTGGCGCGCGCCGCCCAGGCGCTGCCGGGGCAGGACGGCTTGCTTGCGCAGGTGTACGGCGCGGCCTTCCACGATCTGTTGCTGCTGCTGGCGGGGCTGGCGGTGGTCACGGCGCTGGCCGTGCTGTGGCTGCTGGAGCGCAAGGGCCGGACCCTGTCTTCCCCGGAGCAATTGGCCCCGCAGGCCGGGCGCAGGCTCAGCTAGCAGGCTGCAACTGCACGCCCAGGCGCGAGAACAGGATCTGCCGGCCATCGCCCTGCAGGCGCTGTATCACCATGCCGCCATCGCGGTGCAGGTAGATGCGCAGGGCACTGCCGTTGCCGGGATCGTGGTCCAGGTAGCAGGGGTCTTTGTCCAGGTCCTTCCAGCCGTGAAAGTCTTCCAGCCGGCGTGTACTGATGCGGCGCAGCTCGGTCTCGGGGGCCGCGAAATAGCTGTGGGTCTGAAGCCACAGCGTGCGCAGCTGCTCGAAGGACTGTTCGCGCGAGGAACAGGCGGGCGCAGCCTCCAGCAGGGACAGCAGCATGTCCAGAAGCTGATCGAATGAATACTGCATGCCGCGCCCCTTTCAGCGATCGACGGTGCGCACTGCGCAACCTCGATCAGGGTAACCGGATATTGCGCGAATGTGAACAAAGCATGACCGTGGTGGTTTGTCGCTATTGCCAGCCTGCGCCGACAGTGATTGGCGCGGGTGTTGCATGCAGGGCACCGGCCTGGATGGCCGGACAATGGCCGGCACATCCTGCGTGATGCCGACCTTTTTTGTTCCCGCCACCTGTTTCCCCACTTCTGCTGCCCATGGAACGCTTCACCATCTCCATCGACGACGACCTGGCCCGTGATTTCGACGCATGGATCGCCGCGCGCGGCTACGACAACCGCTCCGAGGCCATCCGCGACGTGCTGCGCGCCCACCTGGCCCAGGTGCGCGAGCGCGAGGACGCCGACGGCCTGTGCGTGGCCAACCTGTCCTATGTCTACAACCACCACGAGCGCGATCTGTCCGAGCGCCTGGCCAGCCTGCAGCACGACCACCATGAACTGCACATGGCCACCACCCATGTGCACCTGGACCACGAGCAATGCATTGAAACCGTCATGCTGCGCGGCCCGGCCAGCGCCGTGCGGCGCTTTGCCGACACCATCACGGCCGAGCGCGGCGTGCACCACGGCCAGCTCAACGTGGTGATGGTGCGCAGGGCAGAGCTTGGCGGGCACGATCACGTGCACCACCATCCGCATTCGCACGACGATTGAGGCAGTCCGGGGCCGGGCGCGCAGCCCCTGTCATGCAGGTCGGTATGAAGTTTGCTTTTTTCTTCATACAACTCCTGGAAACGCATGACACATCCCCTGAATTCCCCTTCCCGGCGCCTTGCCGTGCACCAGATTGCAGCAGCTGGCCTGCTGGGCCTGGGTTGCATTCCCCATGTCGGTGCGCAGCAGGCGGGCGACGCCACGGCCAGCCTGCAGCCTGTCGAGGTCAAGGGCCAGACCGCGCGCGGTGCCTCGGCCGCCTACACCACCACGGTGATCGAGGCCGAGGACATCGCCAACGCCCATGTCAGCCATCCGCAGGAGCTGCTGCGCCAGGTGCCGGGCATGAATGTGCAGAACTACCAGCTGTCCGGCGTGGGTGACGCCATCGTCATGCGCGGCTTCGGCGGTGGCGGCCATGGCGGCGACGTGGGCGTGGTGCTGGACGGCATTCCACTGAACGAGGCCATGTCGCATGCCGACGGCTATGTGGACCTGGGCGTGATCGTGCCGCTGGAGATGGAGCGCATCAGCATCTACAAGGGTCCCGTGTCCGCGCTGTACGGCAACTTCAACCGCGCAGGGCTGATGGCGATAGAGACGCGCAAGCAGGGCGACTACACCCCCTACCGCGAGGCCGACGTGAGCCTGGCCTCGCACGGCACGCTGGACGCTCAGGCGGCGCTGGGGCTGAAGCCGGGGGAGGGCGAATTCCTGAACCTGGCGGCCCAGCACTACCGCACCGATGGATTTCGCGCGCAGTCGCAGTTCCAGCGCAGCACGGCGGCGCTGCGCTGGAGCAAGCGGCTCACGCCGCAGCTGGAGGTGGCGCTGTCGGCGCGGCTGCACCATGGTGAGGGCGATTCGCCGTCGTACCTGACGGCGGGGCAGTTCGCGCGCGATCCGCAAGGCATGGACCCGCGCGCCATGAACGATGGCACGCGCAAGAACTTCGCCACGCTGCGCGCCGATGTGCAGTACGCGCTCTCGCCACGGCTGACCTGGCTGGGCTATGCCTACACCACGCAGCAGAGCTTCACGCGCTGGTTCAGCCGGCCCATCGACGCACTGCAGTGGCGCCAGCGCGAAGAAAGCTATGACCGCGCCGTCTACGGCGCCGGCACCAGCCTCAATGGCCGCCATGTCACGGCGCTGACCCCGCTCAACTGGGTGGCCGGGCTGGAGGCCGTGCGCGAGTCCACCGACTACCAGTTCTACGACGGCCTGCAATGGCGCGAGCGCACGGGCGCAGCCATTGACGACCGCAATTCCAGGCTCAACACCCTTTCGGCCTTTGCCGAGGTGGATGCGCCCGTTCACCGCCTGCTGCAGCTGTCCGCCGGCCTGCGCTGGGATCGCTTCACGGGCGGTTGCCGTCCCAATGGCCTCGAGACGGGCAGCGACCCCTGTGGCCCGCTGGCGCGCACGGCGCATGCCAGCCCCAAGCTGGGCCTGCGCTCGCAGGTGGCGCCGGGCGTGCTGCTGCGCGCCAACTGGTCCGAAGGATTTGCGCTGGCCAGCGATTTCGCCAAGTACGCGCTGGGCGCCGCGCGGCTCGATCCCAACATCTTTCGGCAGACCGAAGTGGGCGCGCAGATCAAGCCCATGCCGGGCCTGGTGCTGGATGTGGCCGCCTATCGCCTGCAGTCCTCGGGCGAGATCCGCAACTTGGCGCCCGGCGTGTACGAGAACTTCGGCGCCACGCGCCGCACGGGCGTGGAGGCCAGCGCGCTGTGGGCCGTGCGCAAGAACCTGGACCTGCAACTGGCCTGGGGCAGCGCCCATTCGCGCGTGACCGAAAACGGCAATCCGGCCCTGGTCGGCAACCAGGTGGCCGGCGTGCCCCGGCAGACCACCACCGTGGGCCTGGCCTGGCGCCCGTTGGCGCAGTGGGAGGGCACGCTCACCTGGCGCCGCGTGGGCCGCTATGCGGTCACTGCCGACAACAGCGTGTTCTACGGCGGCTACGCCACCTGGGACCTGGGCCTGAGCTGGCGCCTGCCTTCGGCGCGCAGCCGCATCTACGCCGTGGTCTCCAACCTGGGGGACAAGGCCTATGCCACGTCGGCCTCGGTCATCCGCGGCGTGCCGCTGTTCGCGCCCGGCGCGCCGCGCACGCTCAAGGTCGGCGTGCAGACACAGTTTTGAGGAGGAAAAAATGAAATCCAACCCCTGTTTCGCATCCGTTGCAACCGCCGCATTCGTGGTCCTGCTGGCCTGCGCGCCGCTGGCCCAGGCCCATAACGTCTGGCTGGAGCCCGATGCCGACGGCGCCTACACCGTGCAATTCGGCGGCCATGAGGGCCAGCTGGAGAACTTTGCGGCCGGCAAGCTCAAGAGCGTTGAGGCCTATGACGCGCGCGGCCGCCGCATCGACGTGGCCGTGCAGCCCGTGCCCGGTGGCGCCCGCGCCACGCCGGCCCGCAAGGCCGCGCTGCTGGCCGCGCATTTCGACAACGGATTTTTCAGCCGCGTGGGCGAGGGGCCGATGCTTGAAAAGCCCATGACCGAGAACCCCGGCGCCACCAGCGGCGTGCATGCGCTCAAGTTCCACAAGACCATCCTCGAATGGGGCCCGGTCACCCGCGAGAAGCTGGGCCAGACCCTGGAGATCATCGCCAAGACCCGCCGCTCGCCCCACGCGGGCGAGCCCCAGCAATTCCAGGTGCTGCTGGACGGCCAGCCCCGGGCCGGCGTGCGCGTGTCGCTGGGAGAAAGCGGTCCGCCACTGGCAACCGATGCCGACGGCCTGGTGACCGTCACACCGCGTGCCGGCATGAACCAGCTGCTGGCCATCGTGCGCCTGCCCGTGGCAGGCGATGCGCGCACCACCAGCCTCAGCTACGAGTACCTGCTGGGGTTCTCGGCGCATTGAAAGGGGGTGGCGGCCCGGCGTGGCCCGGCCTGGCGTGGCCCGGCGCTGTGGGGTCAGTCCAGCGCCAGGCGCCGGTCTGCGGCCAGCTTCTTCCACTTGGCGTTGTCCTGGGACATGAAGCGCTGGATCTCGGGCAGGGACATGGGCGTGGCCACGGCCCCGGCGGCCTGCAGCGTGGGGCGCAGCTCGGGCGACTGTATGGCCTGGTTGATCCACTGATTGAGCTGGGCCAGCCGCTCGGGGGCCGTGCCGGAGGGCACGGCCACGGCATACCACTGGGTGGCCTCGTAGCCGGGTACGCCGGCCTCGCGCATGGTCGGTACATCAGGCAGGCTGTCTATGCGCGTGGCGCTGGTCACGGCATAGGCCTTCAGCCGGCCCGACTGGATGTGCGGCAGCACGGGCGTCACGCCCAGCATGGCCAGGGGGATCTGCCCGCCCACCACATCGGTCACGGCCTGCCCGCCGCCCTTGTACGGCACATGCACCATGCTGGTGGCCGCCAGGGCGTTGAGCAGTTCGCCCGCCAGATGCTGGGAGGTGCCCGTGCCCGAACTGGCGTAGCTCCATTGGCCCGGTTTGGCTTTCATGGCGGCTACCAGGTCGCCCAGGCTGCCGGCCGCACCCGGGGCCGGGCCCACCAGCACCATGGCGCCCCGGGCCATCACGGCCACGGCGGTCAGCTCGCGGCCCACCTCGGGCTGGCGCGGGCCGGACAGCTGCGGTCCGGGAACGGAGACCAGGGTCAGGCCATCTGCAGGTGCCTTGGCTGCCGCCTGCAGGCTGATCGCGCCCGAGGCGCCCGGCCGGTTTTCCACCACCACGCTGACACCGGCCCTGGCCTCCAGTTGCCGGGCCACATGGCGGGTCAGCACGTCCAGGCTGCCGCCGGGCGCAAAGCCCACGATCCAGGTGATGGGCTTGCCCTGCGGGGCGTGCGCCGGGGAATCGGCCGCGCGGGCCGTGGGCAGTGCAAGGGCCAGCAGGGCTGCGGCGGCCAGGGGGCGCAGTGCATGGCGGCGGGTGGTCGGCAGGCGGCCGCTGGCCTGCGGGGCGGGTAGGGGTGCGCAGGTCATTGGTCGGGGGCGCCGGGCGCGGTGTTGGGGTGTGCCTTGCAGCTTTCGTTGAAGCGCTGGACCATGGTCAGCATGGGGTTGAGCACCCAGGTGTTGAAGATCAGCACGTCATGCTCCTCCTTGGGATCGCGCACGATGTTGAACAGGTAGGGTGACTCCAGCTTGCCCTTGCTCTCGTTGACCTCGGGCTCCCAGTAGAAATGCAGCTTCCAGTCGCGCCACTTCGCGGCCCGCAACTGGTCCTTGATGTAGAAGAGAAAGCCCTCGCGCGCGGACCGGGGCTCGCCCAGCAGGAAGGCCGTCTGGTCCAGGCCGTCGATGGGCCGGTCCTGCGGCACGGCGGCGCCCGCCACCGCCGCCAGGGTGGAGAAGATGTCGGTCACGTGCATGATTTCATTGCTGGTGCGCCCGGCCTGGATGCGGCCCGGCCAGCGTGCGATGAAGGGCACGCGCAGGCTGCCCTCCATGGCCGTGTGGTAGGTGCCGCGCCAGGGGCCGGCCGTGCCGCGGTAGGGCTGGCGGAACTCGGGGCCGTTGTCGCTGCAGAAGATGAACAGGGTGTCCTCGCGCAGGCCGAGCCGGTCGATCTCGTCCGAGATCTGGCCCACGCGATGGTCCATCTCCACCATGGAGTCGGCAAAGTCGCCCTGGCCGGTGCGGCCCGCGAAATCCGCATGCGGCAGCGTGGGAAAGTGCAGGTGCACCAGGGGCAGGTACAGGAAGAAGCGGCGGTCCCGGGCGTGGTTGCGGCGCATGAAGTCCAGCGAGCGCTCCACCAGCTCGGCATCGATGTTGCGCCGCGATTCCAGGTCATAGACCTTGACATCGTCCGAAGGCGCGCCCGCGCGGCCTTCCATGATGTGGGGCAGGGGCGCCACCAGGGGGTCGTAGCCCGTGGTCGCGGTGAACTGGCTTTCGTCCGTGGTGCGCGGAATGCCGTACCACTCGTCGAAACCCCGGTCCGAGGGATAACGGCCCGGAATGTCCCCCAGATGCCATTTGCCGAAATGCGCCGTGGCATATCCCTGGGCGGACAGCAGCTGCGCCAGCGTGGTCTCGCCGCGCGTCAGGCCCTGGGGCAGCCCGGCCGGCACCGATTGCAGGGCACCCGTGCGGATGGGGTGGCGCCCCGTCATCAGGGCCGAGCGCGTGGGCACGCAGTCGCTTTCCACGTTGAAGTTCTGCAGCAGCAGCCCCTCGCAGGCCAGCTGGTCTATGCGCGGAGTGGGCGCGCCGCGCAGCGCACCGCCGCCGTAGCAGCCCAGCTCGCCCCAACCCAGGTTGTCCGCGACGATGAGCACGATGTTTGGTGGGTTCATGGTGTGGCTCAAAAAGTTTCCATGCCAAAACTCTAGCCACAAGCCCTGTCTTGGTGATAACCAAACCAGCGAAAATCGATGCACATCTGGAATGGCTTTGCTCGGCAAGGTAGCAAGCTTTCTCGTTTTTCTTCGTTGACAAGGAATGGCATGACGGGATTTGCCTATAACGAGCTGGCCTGCTTTCTGGCCGTGGCCGAGCATGGCCATTTCGGGCGTGCGGCCGCTGCCCTGCAACTGACCCAACCGGCCGTCTCCAAGATCGTGCGCCGCGTGGAGCAGGGCGTGGGAGCGGCCCTGTTCACGCGCGGAACGCATGGCGTGGCGCTGACCAGCAGCGGCCAGCTGTTCATGGAGCCCGCGCGCCAACTGGTGCTGCGGCATGAGGAGACGATGCGCGCCGCCAGCGACATCCAGGCCCAGCATGTGGGCCTGATCCGCCTGGGCTTCACGCAGGCCACTTCGGAAAGCCGCGCCACCCGGGCCGTGGCTGAGCTGCTGCGCCGTCGCCCCGGCCTGCGCGTGCGGCTGACCGTGGGCAAGTCCGACGACCTGGAGCGCGCGCTGCTCGACGGCAGCCTGGACCTGGCCGTGGTGCCGTCCTACCCGGGCCATGCCACGCGCTGCGCCCAGGTGGTCATCGGCGAGGATGAGCTATGGGCCGCCGCACGGCCGCGCCACCCGCTGTTCCAGCTGGCGCTGGAGCAGGGCCTGAGGTTCGGGCATTTGCAGGGCTACTCCTGGGCCTTGCCGGCACCGGGCGCCGCCGTGCGCAAGGTGGTGGACGAGGCCTTCGCGGCCCAGGGCCTGGGCGCGCCCACCGTGGCCCTGGAGATTCAGCACAACACCGAGGCCACCATCGACATCGTGGGCCAGACCGACCTGCTGTGCTACGTGCCCAGCCATGTGCTGCGCAGCAATCCCGAGCGCCTGCAGTCCCTGCCCATCCCCGAGCTGCGCACGCGCCGCAGCTGGCTTCTCATCAGCCACCCCAAAGCCCATTGGTCGCCGCTGATGTCCGCGCTGCGGGACCTGACGCTGGGGTAGCGGCCCGTTCAGCAGGGCCGGTGCAGGCCGCCTCAAGTGTTCAAGATGTCTTGCGCTCAGGCGGACACGGGGGTGGAGCTGCCCCCCAGATGCCGGGCCGGCCGGTGCGTGTAGCGGTCCAGGGCCAGGCCGTCGGTGCTGATTTCCGGGCTGCGGCCGGTGATCAGGTCGGCGATCAGGCGGCCCGAGCCGCAGGCCATGGTCCAGCCCAGCGTGCCGTGGCCGGTGTTCAGGAACAGGTTGGAGTAGCGCGTGGCGCCGATGATGGGCGTGCCGTCCGGCGTCATGGGCCGCAGCCCGGTCCAGAAGCTGGCGCGCGCCACATCGCCGCCCGGGAACAGGTCGTTGACCACCAGCTCCAGCGTGGCGCGGCGGCGCGGGTCCAGGCGCAGGTCGAACCCGCCCAGCTCGGCCATGCCGCCCACGCGGATGCGGTCGTCAAAGCGGGTGACGGCAATCTTGTAGGTCTCGTCCAGCACGGTGGACTGCGGCGCCAGCGCCGGGTTGCCCAGCGGCACGGTGAGCGAATAGCCCTTGACGGGGTAGACGGGCAGGTCCAGTCCCAGCGGCTCCAGCGCCTGGCGCGAGTAGCTGCCGAAGGCCATCACGTAGCGGTCTGCGGTCAGCAGCTCGCCATTCACGCGCACACCGGCAATGCGGCCGCCTTCGACCACCAGGCCATCCACGTTCTGGTTGAAGCGCAACTCCACGCCCAGGCCGGTGGCGATGCGGGCCAGCTCGTTGGTGAAGCGGTGGCAGTCGCCGGTCTCGTCCTTGGGCAGGCGCAGGCCGCCGGTCAGCCGGTCGCGCGCCTGGGCCAGCGCGGGCTCCACCTGGGCGAGCTGGTCGCGGTCCAGCAGTTCGTAGGGCACGGCGCAGTCGCGCAGCACGGCCACGTCGCGCTCCACGGCGTCCAGCTGGGCTTGGGTGCGGAACAGTTGCAAGGTGCCGCCGGTGCGCTGCTCGTAGGCGATGCCGGTATCGGCGCGCAACTGCTGCAGGCAGCTGCGGCTGTACTCGGCCACGCGCATCATGCGTTCCTTGTTGACGGCGTAGCGCTGGGCAGAGCAGTTGCGCAGCATCTGCGCCATCCAGCGCAGCTGGAACAGGCTGCCGTCCAGGCGCACGGCCAGCGGCGCGTGTTCCTGCAGCATCCACTTCAGGGCCTTGAGCGGAATGCCGGGCGCCGCCCAGGGTGTGGAGTAGCCGGGCGAGACTTGGCCTGCGTTGGCAAAGCTGGTTTCGGACGCGGGCGCATCCTGCCGGTCCAGCACCGTGACCTCGGCACCGGCCCGCGCCAGGTAGTACGCACTGGTCACGCCGATGACACCGCCGCCAAGAACAAGGACTTTCATACGATTCACCGCCAGGTCAACAAGATGAAATCAAAGTCTATTGACGATGAGGCAGTGGAAACCACTGAAATATTGCTACTCTCCAGTGATTGATAAGCCCCGGGAATCGCCGCCATGGCCGCCAAAAGTGAAAACCGCGTGCTCGACCGCACCGACCGCAAGATCCTCGACATCCTGCAGCGCGACGGCCGCATCTCCATGACCGAACTGGCCGAGCAGGTCAGCCTCTCGGCCACGCCCTGTTCGGAGCGCGTGCGCCGCCTGGAGCGCGATGGCGTGATCACCGGCTACCACGCCCACCTCTCGCCCGAGGCGCTGGGCAAGACGCTGCTGGTGTTCGTGGAGATCAAGCTCTCGTCCAAGTCGGGCGAGGTCTTCGACAAGGTGCGCCAGGAACTGCTGCACGTGCCCGACGTGCTGGAGTGCTTCCTGGTCTCGGGCAGCTTCGACTACCTGGTCAAGGCCCGCCTGGGCGGCATGCGCGAGTACCGCCGCCTGCTGGGCGACATCCTCAAGAAACTGCCCGTGCCGGCCGAGTCGCACAGCTATGTGGTGATGGAAGAGGTCAAGGAGACGCTGGCGCTGCCTGTGGACCGGTGAGGGTGCCGTCCTCGGCGTTCCAGGTTCGGATCTACCGCCATTCATCACTGTCATTTACTATTTGAAACTTTTGTCACAATAGATTCGATTCAAATTGGGTATTGTGCATTCCAATCAAAAAAGATATTGGGCGGCAGATGGGTTGTTATGCAGTTCCGCATTCATCGGCGTTCTCCGTTGAAAAGTAGGCAGGACGACAACTTGGAGTTCAATTCCAATGGCGGGATTGCAAATATTTGTCATTGGATGGTGGCTGTAGGGGATTGGTGATTTTTAAATTTCAATACCAGTGATACCTTGATAGCGCAAATCTATCTATTACTGGGAGTTCTATGAAAAATCACGCCCTCATGGCTGCCTTGATGGCCGGCGCAGCACTCTCGGCCTGCCCCCCCGCCAGCGCGCAAGTGACCCGTTACTACGGGGAGATGAGAACCTCCTACTCGGATTTCCAGGATCGCACGGCTTGTCCCCTGGGGTCTCACGGCTCATGCCAGGATTTTCCGAGGACCGCCCGCCTGGCCGGCTGGTTTGAAACGGCCGCACCCTTGCAGCCCAATCTGGACGAGAGCGAAATAAGGGCGCTGGTGACTTCCTATAGTTTCTCGGACGGATTGAACACCTACAGCAGTTCCGATCCGGATGTGCGCGCATTCATATTCAGGGTTTCCACGGACAGTGGGTCCAATATCGTGAGAAACAGAATCCACCTTCAACGCTGGCTGACGGGAAACAATCCGCACCGCTCCATCAATCAAATTGGCCCGGGTGGATCTCCCAATGATGTGGATATGCTGAGCCGGTTTGAAATGGCCACGGAACAGTTGGGTGCCATGAACAACGCGATGTGCGCGTCCTTGTTCTCGGAAACATCCCAGCAGGTCAGTTATTCGGGGGAAAGCGACACCTGTTTGGGGACCTACGAGATACCCGGCAACGGCGTGTCCGTTGCGTGGACCGGGGCGCCCGTGCAAAACCAGAACGTCATGTCCTGGCACAGGGAGGCCGTGCATCCTGCCCTGTCGTTGACCCACAGCATCTCGCCCGCAGGCCAGGTGCAGGCGGGGCAGGAGGTGCGCTACACCATCACCGTCAGGAATACGGGGACCGTGCCCGCCACCCAGGCGCAGATTGCCGACAGCCTGCCTGCCGGCCTGGAGCGCGCCACCTGGATCTGTACGCCCGGCGCCAGCACGCCATGTCCCGTGGCGTCAGGCTCCGGATCGCTGGCGGTCACGGTGCCCGTGTTCGCGGCAGGAGACTCGCTGGTTTTCACCGTGATGGCCAGCGTGTCCAACCCGGCGCCCTCAACCATTACCAATGTGGCCACCGTGAATGCCGGGGACCCGTCGGTGCAGTGCATGCAAGCAGGGCAGGTCGTGGGAACGGTGCCGTGCATGGCTTCCGCGTCCATCAATACGGTGGCGGCTCCCCCCGGCGGTGGCCAGGTGACCCCCGTGCCGACGCTGCAGCACACAGCCCTTGCGGTCCTGAGCCTGCTGGCTGCAGCCATCGGATGGATGGGGCTGGGGCGGCGCCAGCGGGTCGGCGCGGGCCGCTGACGCGGCCAGGGCGCGCCGGCTCGGGCTCAGTCGATCAACCGCCCGTCCGCATCCCAGAACGGATGCGGCCCGTCGAATTGCCCGCTGGCCACGGCATGGCTGACCAGTCGGCCGCCGTGCGGCAGGGCGTGCAGCATGAAGCCCGGCGGCTCCAGCGTCCAGGCCGATGCCGCATCGGGTGCCAGGTCCAGGCAGACCTGGTGGGCGGGCGCGGGCGAGGTCATGGCCACCGTGCCGCCGAAGGCGACCTGGATGCTGCGGTGCAGGTGGCCGCAGATCACGCGCTGCACGTTGGGGTGGCGGCGCACCAGGTCTTCGAGTGCCTGTGCACCCTGCAGCAGGCCTATCTTGTCCATGTGGCCTATCAGGGTCTCGAAGGGCGGGTGGTGCATGGCGATCACCACCGGGCGGCCCTCGCTGGCGGCCAGCTGCAGCTCCAGCCATTGCAGGCGCTCCTCGCACAGCGCGCCCTCGCTGTGGCCCGGCACCACGGTGTCCAGCGCGATCAGCCGTAGCGCGCCAATGTCCACGGCGTACTGGATGAAGCCTTCGCTGCGCAGCCAGGTGTGCTCGGGAAAGGCGGTGCGCAGCGCGTCGCGGTCATCGTGGTTGCCGGGCAGCAGGTAGATGGGAAGCTCGCCCAGCGGCGCCAGCAGGCTGCGCAGGTGGGCGTATTCGGCGGGCCTGCCGAAGTCGGTCAGGTCGCCCGTGATCACGACGGCGTGCGGCTGCTGCGGCAGGGCGAGCACGCTTTGCACCGTGCGCTCCAGGTATTGGGCGGTATCGATGCGGCGGTAGGTCAGGCGGCCGGGTTCGCGGATATGCAGGTCGGTGAGCTGGGCCAGGAAGGTGGTCATGGAGGGGCGCAGGGTTTCAGGCGTGGGCATGGTTGGGCATCCATTGGTGGGGGGCGATGCGCAAGGCCACGCGGTCGCCCGATTGCGCGGCGTGGTCGCGGGCCACGTCGGCCATCAGCGGCGTGTGGCCCGCCAGTTCCAGCGTGAGCTGCAGGCGGTCGCCCAGGAAGACGCGGCGCGCCACCGATGCGGGCACGCCGCCCGGCGTGCCGGCGGCGCAGACATCGATGTCTTCAGGGCGCAGCAGCAGCCGGGCCGCGCCCGTGCATTCGGCCGGGCAGGCCAGCTCCATGCCGGCCAGCGCCAGCCGGTTGCTGCGCGCATCGTCTTCGCTGCGTTCGACCTGGTTCACGCGCCCCAGGAAGGTGGCGACAAAGGGATGGGCCGGTCGGCGGTACAGGCTCTCACCGTCGCCCACCTGCAGGATGCGGCCTGCCTGCATCACGGCCATGCGGTCGGCAATGGCCATGGCTTCCTGCTGGTCGTGCGTGACATGGACGGCGGTGATGCGCAGCTGGCGCAGCAGCTGGGCCAGCTCGTCGCGCAGGGTTTCCTTGAGCTTGGCGTCCAGCGCGGTCAGCGGCTCGTCCAGCAGCAGCACGCGCGGGCGCGATGCCACGGCGCGGGCCAGGGCCACGCGCTGGCGCTGGCCGCCGGACAGTTCGGCCGGGCGCTTGTGCTCCAGGCCGTTCAGGCGCACCAGATCCACCAGTTCGCCCACCACGCGGCGCTGCTCCTGCTCGGACGCGCCGCGTATGCGCAGGCCGTAGCCAATGTTGGCCTGCACGCTCATCTGCGGGAACAGCGCGTAGTGCTGGAACACCATGCCCACCTGGCGCTTTTCTATGGGCACGCGGGTGACGTCGGTGTCGCCGAAGGCGATGCGGCTGCCCGCGTCCGGCGTCTCCAGCCCCGCGATGATGCGCAGCAGCGTGGTCTTGCCGCAGCCCGAGGGGCCGAGCAGGGCCAGCACCTCGCCGGGCTCCACGCGCAGGTCGGTGGCCTGCAGGCCGCGCGTGCCGTCGGCATAGGTCTTGGCGCATTGCCGGATGTCGATGGCGACGCTGTTACTTTCCATAATGCTTCTCGATGAAATGCCCCAGCGCCTGCAGCAGCCACATCACGGGCAGGATGACGATGAGGAAGATGAGGGTGTAGGCCGAGCCCACCTCGATGCGCATGGACGCATAGCTGTCGGCCAGGCCCACGGGCAGGGTGCGCGTCAGCGGCGTATGCAGCATCCAGGTCAGGTTGAACTCGCCCATGGACAGGGTGAACACCATCAGGCAGGCGGCCACGATGGCGGGCAGCACGGCAGGCACCAGCACGCCCTGGAAGCGCTGCGCGAACGAGGCGCCCAGGCTGCGCGCAGCCTCCTCCAGCGCCACCAGCTCCTGGCGGCGCAGTGCCGAGCCCACCATGCGCACCATGAAGGGCAGGGTGAACACCACATGGCCCACCAGGATGAAAGCAAAGCTCTGGCGGAAGGCGGCCACGCTGCCATAGGCCAGCAGCAGGGCCAGGGCGCTGGCCAGGCCCGGAATGGCCACGGGCAGCGTCAGCAGCTCCTCGAAATGCCGGGCCCAGGGCGAGCGGCTGCGCGCCAGCGCATAGGCGCAGGGCACGCCCAGCACCAAGGTCATGGCCACGCAGGCGCAGGCCAGCAGCAGCGACATCAGCACGGTATTGCCATAGCCGGCCCAGACCTCGGCCAGCCAGCGCGTGGTCAAGCCGCTGGACAGGCCCTGGCCGTAGTTCTGCACCAGCCCGGCCAGCACCGACAGCAGCATGGGCGCCAGCATGAACAGGGTGACGGTGGCCGTCACCAGCCACATCAGTGGTGGCATTTTTTGTGTGGTCCGCATGGTCAGATTCCCGAGGCAGCCGGACCGGCCCAGCGCCGCGACAGCCACAGCACCAGCCAGGTGATCAGCCCCAGGCTGATCGACAGGCTGGCGGCCAGGGCGAAGTTGGCGTAGTTGGTGAACTCGTTGTAGATGGTGATGGGCAGCACCTCGAACTTGCTCGACAGCGTGAAGGCCGTGCCGAAGGCTCCCACCGACGTGGCGAACACGATGGCGCCGCAGGCCAGCGTGGTGGGCAGCAGCTGGGGCCACCACACATCGCGCGCCACGCGCCAGCCATTGCCGCCCAGCGAGCGCGCGGCCTCTTCCAGGTGCAGGTCCAGCGCCTCGGCCGCTGCCGTGTAGGAGGCAATGGCGCGTGGCAGCGAGAAATACAGGTAGCCCAGGAACAGGCCCAGCAGCCCGTAGGCGAAGGTGATCCGCTCGCCGCCCAGGGCCACCGACAGATCGGCCAGCGCGCCCTGGCGCCCGCCCAGCAGGATGATGAAAAAGCCGATGATCACGCCCGGAAACGACAGCGGCAGCGTCAGCAGCGACAGCAGCAGGCCGCGCCCCGTGAAGCGGTGGCGCGCCAGCGCAATGCCCATCACCGCGCCGATCAGCAGCGTGGCCAGGGTCACGGCCAGCGACAGGGCCAGCGTCTGCAGCAGGCTTTGCAGGTACAGCGCGTCGGTCAGCGTGGCGAAGTAGGTGCGCCAGCCTTCACGCGCCGGCAGCGCCAGCAGCAGGCCGGCCGGCAGCAGCCAGAACGCCGCGAAGAAGGCCACGGCCGGCGCGCTGCAGGCCAGCAGCAGCGCGCGGGCGCGCCAGTCGCCTGGCGCTTGGGAGGGAATGCCCACGATGCAGTCCGCCCGGCTCAACGCACTTCACGCAGGTAGCGCGTGGAGAAGCCCTTTTGCACATCGGCCATCTTCTGGTAGTCCACCGAGGTGGCGCGTGCGTACTCGCTGGCGGGCAGGAAATGACCGGCCACCTCCTTGGGCAGGGCCACGTCGCGCACGGGGCGCAGGTAGGCGTTGGCCCAGATGGACTGGCCCTTGTCGGACAGCACATAGTCCAGCACCTTCTTGCCGTTGTCCGTGTGCGGCGCCTTGTTCACCAGGCTCATCACATAGGGCATGACCACGGTGCCTTCCTTGGGGATCACGAAGTCCACGTCGGCCTTGTCCTTGTAGCGGGCGCGGTAGGCATTGAAGTCGTAGTCCAGCAGGATGCCGATCTCGCCCGACAGCAGGCGCGCATACGAGGTCTGCTTGGGCACGATGGGCTCGTTCTTCTGCAGCTTCTTGAAGTAGTCGATGGCGGGCTGGAAGTTGTCCAGCGTGCCGCCCATGGCCTGGTTCACGGCCACGGCGCCCACATAGCCCACGAAGGCCGATGCCGGGTCCAGGTAGCCGACCAGGCCCTTGTACTCGGGCTTGAGCAGGTCTGCCCAGGACTGCGGCACGGGCTTGCCGCCCAGCGCCGCCTTGTTGACCATGAAGCCCAGCGTGCCCGAGTGGATGGTCACCCACTCGCCCTTGGGGTCCTTGAGGCCGGCGGGAATCTGGTCCCAGTTGGCGGGCTTGTAGGCGGCGACCACGCCGTCTTTCTGCGCCTGGATGGCGAAGGTCACGCCCAGGTAGGTCACATCGGCCACGGGGCTGGCCTTCTCGGCCACCAGCTGGGCCAGCGACTGGCCGGAGTTCTTGTTGTCGGGCGGCACGGTGATGCCGGTATCGGCCTTGATGGCCTTGATCTGCGTGCCCCAGTCGGCCCATTCGGGCGGGCAGTTGTAGCAGATGGCGCTCTGGGCCAGCGCCGTGCCGCAGACGGCGGTGGTGGCGGCCAGCAGGGCAAGGCGCTTGAAGGAGGGCTTGAAGGAGAGCTTGAAGGGGAGGTCAGTCAGTTTCATGGTGCGTACTCGACGAGGTTGGGGAGCGTGGGGAAGGGAAGGGCGCGGCCTTGGCTTGCGCGGGCCGCTGTTGTTGGTTTCAGAGCCGGCAGGACTCTCCGCTGCGCCAGCCATGCGGCAGGCACAGGCCGTCTTGCGCGGCCAGGGTTTTCTTGCCCGCCAGCGCATCGCACAGCAGGCGCACGCAGGCCGAGCCGATGTCGTGGTTGGGCTGGGAAATCGAGGCCAGCGAAGGCGTGAGATCGCCGGCCATGGCAATCCCGTCAAAGCCGACGACGCTGAGGTCCGCAGGCACGCGGAACCCGGCCAGCGATGCCGCGCGGATGGTGCGTATCGCCAGCAGATCGTTGCTGCAGACAATGGCCGTGGGCGGCGCCTGCTCGCTCAGGTGCTGCTGCAGCATCTGCACGGCCGTGGCGGCAAAGGGCACCTCCCAGACCGGCAGCGGCGCCAGGCCTGCGGCCTGCATGCCCAGCGCATAGCCACGGCAGCGCTGCTGGGCGCGGTCGGACGCCTGCAACTGGCCCGTGACCATGCCGATGCGGCTGTGGCCTGCCGCAGCCAGGCGCAGCACCAGCTCCCTGACGGCGCCCGTGTTGTCCACGCCCACGCAGGCATGCTCATGGGTGTGGTGATAGGCCAGCACATAGGGCTTGCCGGCCTGGCGCACACGCGCCAGCGCCGCCGAATCGCCAGGGTTGGAGACCACCAGCACCAGCGCATCCACCCCGCTGGCCAGCAGCCGCGTGGTGGCCGCGCCTTCACCGGCGTGGTCGTATTCGGTGGTGCAGGGCGAAATCGCATAGCCGCGCAGCGCCGCCTGTGAGGCAATGCCCTGCAGGCACTCGGCAAACACCGGATTGGTGAGCGTGGGCAGCACCACGCCCAGCACCTTGCTGCTGCGCGTGCGCAGCGTGCGGGCGCTGGCATTGGCCACATAGCCCACTTCCTGCGCCACGCGCAGCACCGTGCTGCGCGTTTGCGCATTGACCACCTCCGGCGAATTGAAAACCCGCGAAACAGTGGCGACGGACAGGCCCGCGCGGCGTGCAACCTCGGTGATGCTCATGGATGTAAACGATTTCTTGAAAACGTTTACATTGCACCCGCTGCGCGTGACGGTGCGGTGACGGAGATTTGAAGCTTTTGTGGCAGCCAGGCGTCTGGCGGCTTGGGGCCCTGGCGTTGCCCCGTACCTAGACTGCCGTAGATGCAGCCCGCTGGCGCCGAATCCAGCTGATGAAGGCCGAAAGCTCTGCGTTGAAACGAGCTCTGGGTGCCTCGGGCGTCCTTGACTGCGCCAGAAAGAAAGCCACGGACTGCGCCATTTCCGGATGGAGCTGCGCAAAGCAATCGGCGAACTCCTCCAGCGTGCGCGGCCAGAAGCCGCCTGAGCAGGGGCGCAGCACATTGGTGGCCCGGATCAGCTTGCGTGCGGCTTCGCGTTGCAGACGCAGGGCCTCCATGTCGTCCCGGGTTGCAGCAATGCGCTGCAGGTAGTCGTTCAGCACCTGCACGTAGTCGCCATTGACGGCCTGTGCAATCGCCCTGGACGGCTCGAACGCCTCAAACTGCTGCGCCAGGTCTTCTCCATGGATGCAGCGGCACTCATGCTTGAGCCAGTAGCCCCAGCTGTAAAGATGAGCCGGATCCAGCACCTCTTGCCGAGTGCCCAGGTCGAAATCGATCTTCACGACTTCTTTGTGACGTAGTTGCAGGTCCTGGCGCGATTGTTCCAACCGGGCGCTCTCCTGCCTGGACAGGGGGCGGGCCAGCACGATCGTCAGGTCCAGGTCCGAGAAGCCTGCCCTTGCGCAGCCGCGCGCCACGCTGCCATACAGGTAGAGGCTGTCCAGCGCCTCGCCAAGGTCGCTGGCGATGGCTGCGCGCGCATCTGCCACCAGGCGCTGGAACTCGGGCTGGACAGGATCGTTGGGGATGAGGTCCAGAGTGCGGGGCGCGTGAGGATCGCTGCAGGAGTGCATGGGGATGCCTGGGCTTATCGCCCGCTCATTCGTCTGCCGCAAGCCGCGCATAGAGCGCATAGTCCCTGGGCATTCCGCGAACCAGCCTGAACGAACGCAGCAGCCCCTCATGCCGGTACCCGCAGGCCTGCACGACCTTGGCCGAGGCCTGGTTCGACTCCAGTATCGCGGCCTGGATGCGGATGAAGCCGTATTCCTGAAAGGCCCATTGGGTCACTGTCGCGCACAGGGCCTTGGCTATGCCGCGTCCCCAGTACTCCGGGGCGAGGTCGTAGGCGATTTCGGCGGTGCGGTTCACGCCGGAGATGGTGTGAAAGCCGATGCTGCCCACCATCCGGCCACTGCGGGCATCGACGACGGCCAGGCGGCGCTGGGAGTCGGCGGACGGGGACTCGAACGCATCGAACAGCGGCAGCAGGTCGTCGCCTGAGGCGAGGTTCCAACTGGTGTGCTCGGTGACGGCGGGCAGCCTCAGGTAGGCGTACCAGGCGCCGATGTCCGAGCGTTCGATCTGGCGAAGGGAGATTCCGGGCAGCTCTGGTACGGGGGGATGGTGTATGCGCATGGGTTCCGGGATGGCAGCGCCGGGCTTGCCCGGCAGGCACGATTGTGGACCGGCGCCAGCGCGAACTCTGTGAACAAGCCTGAAACCTACAACCCGCCGACAGGCCCAGGCATACGATTTGTAGCGATTGGAAACCGCCCACCGCTTGCGGCATGCCGCATGCCGCAAGCGCGCAGGCGAGGTCCAACGCCAAGAATCACAACTCCAAGCTTCCTATGTCTTCATTCGATACCCAACTGCTGCTCATCGCGCTGGCCAGCGTGCTGGTCCTCGTCGCGCTGATCGTCTCGCGCATCCGTCTTCATCCCCTGCTGGCGCTGCTGGTGGTTTCCATCGGCGTGGGCTTTGCCACCGGCATGGCGCCGGGCGAGATCGTCAAGAACCTCACCAACGGGGCCGGCAAGACGCTGGGCGCGGTGGGCGTGGTCATTGCCCTGGGCGCCATGCTGGGCAAGATCCTGGCGGACTCCGGCACCACTGAGCGGCTGGCCAGTGCCATCCTGCAGCGCACGTCCGAGCGCATGATTCCCTGGGCCATGACCCTGGTGGCCTTCGTGATCGGCATTCCCATGTTCTTCGAGGTGGGGCTGGTGGTCATGCTGCCGCTGATCTTCAGCGTGGCGCGCAAGCTGGAAAGCAATGAGCGCTTCAAGGGATCGGCCTATGTCTATGTGGGCGTGCCCGTGATCGCCGCGCTGGCCGCCATGCACGGCATGGTGCCGCCGCACCCCGGCCCTCTCACCGCCATTGCCACGCTGCACACCACGGTCGGCCCGACCATGCTGTACGGCTTTCTGGCCGTGATTCCCGCCATGGTGCTGGGTGGCCCGCTGTACGGCGCCTTCATCACGCCGCGCATGAGCACGCGCCCCGATGCAGCCCTGCTGGAGCAGTTCACATCAGGCAAGAAGGAAGGCGGGGAGGGCAGTGCGCCCAGCATCGGCATGGGCGTGCTGTGCGCCTTGCTGCCCGCGCTGCTGATGCTGGTGCATGCGCTGGCCGAGGTGCTTCTGCCCAAGGATTCGGGCCTGCTGCATGCGGCGGCCTTCCTGGGCAATCCGCTGGTGGCCATGCTGCTGGGCGTGGTGTTTGCCTCCATCACCCTGGGCTATCTCCGCGGCGCCGATGCCGAGAAGCTGCGCGACGCGCTGGGCCAGAGCCTCAAGCCCATCGCCGGCATCATGCTCATCATTGCGGGCGGCGGCGCCTTCCAGCAGATCCTGACCAGCGCCAAGGTGGGCGATGCCATCGTCCACATGACCCAGCAGTTCGCCCTGCCTCCGCTGGTGCTGGGCTGGATGATCGCCATGCTGCTGTCGGTGTCCACCGGCTCGGCCACCGTGGGCATCGTCGGCGCGGCGGGCCTGCTGGCGCCGCTGGCGGCCTCCGATCCTTCGTTGAACGTGCCGCTGCTGGCGCTGGCCATCGGCTGCGGCTCACTGTTCTTCAACTACGCCAACCACGCGGGCTTCTGGATGGTGAAGGAGTCGTTCGGCATGAGCATGGGCGAGGCCACCAAGACGATTACCGTGGTCCAGTCCATCGTGTCCTTTGTGGGCCTGCTGATGGTGCTGCTGTTCAATCTGCTGCCCAAGCTGGGATAGGTGAAAGGCATGAGTGAAAGGCATGAGGCGGGCCGCCGGCGGCCGCTTCGATGCCGCTGCAACCACCAAGAGAGGGCACTTCTTCCGGTTCGACTGCGAATTGCCCCGGTCGCGACAGGGAAAATGCCGCCCCGTACAGATGCGGTACCCGGCGCCGCTTCAACGCGCGGCTGGCAATTCACCTATACTGATGGAGGTGCTGTCCTTGTTGTTCGCCTCCTCAGTGCCCGTCTGACACCTTCGCGGTCTCCGGGCTGCCGTTAGCCGCCCACTGTCACAAAGTCTGTGACGAGGTCCGCAACTGTCACTCTCAACGGCGAGCACCACGCGAATCCAACCCACCTCCCGGGTCCGCACTCTCCCTGCCACCTGCAGGGTCCTCTTTTCCCTTTTTTCGATGCTCCGCTGCCTGCGTGCAGCGGTCATCCTGCGCTGGCCCAAGGCCGCAGCATGGTGCTGCACCAGCAACTTGCGGCGACGCAACCCTTTCAACATGTACTCACAGGAGTCCCATTGGCTAAAGAAGAACTGATCGAAATGCAAGGCCGGGTAGACGAAGTGCTGCCTGATTCCCGCTTCCGCGTAACGCTGGAAAACGGCCACCAGCTCATCGCCTATACCGGCGGAAAAATGCGCAAGCACCGCATCCGCGTGCTGGCCGGCGACAAGGTGACACTTGAAATGTCGCCCTATGACCTGAACAAGGGTCGCCTCACGTTCCGCCACATCGAGCAACGCTCCGGCGCACCGGGCCCGCGTCCTCCGCAGCGCCGCTGAAGCCCGCCGGCCCGCTTCTGTTGCAGAGCGGGCATTCGGGGCGCAGGCAGGACCGGGCTCTGTGCCTGGTTGCCTGATCGGCAGCCCCAGTCAGCTTTCCAAGCAGCCCCGACGGCCCGACCGCCTGGAGGGCACCAGACGGATCAGGCGAGTCCGTCTGCTTATTTGGACATGGCGTCCTTGCCCATGGAATCCTTCTTCATTCCATCCTTGGACATGCCGTCCTTGTGCATGCCATCTTTGTGCATGCCGTCCTTGGACATGGAGTCTTTCTTCATGCCGTCCTTGGCCATGGAGTCCTTCTTCATTCCATCCTTGGACATCGAATCCTTGGACATGGCTCCGTTGGACATGCCGTCCTTCGCCATCTCATCCGCAGCGAATGCCGTGGTGGCACCGGCCAGGGCGAGGCAGGTGGCGAGCAGGGTGGTGGTGAGCTTGGTCATTTGAGTCTTCCTTTGGATTAGCGGTTTGCGGGATTGCAAATCGGCCGGCTTTGGATGGGCCCGGCCTCGCACCTTCGTTGGCGGCCCAGCGGCTTGGAAGGCCGCTCAACTGCCTCCGAACCAGTTGTAGCCCTGGTCTTCCCAGTAGCCGCCGGAGTAGGTGTTGGTGACGAACATGGCCTGGATGTGCTTCGGGTTCTTGTAGCCCAGCTTGGTGGGCATGCGCAGCTTCATCGGAAAGCCATATTTGGGCGGCAGGGGCTGCCCGTCGTAAGTCAATGCCATCAGCGTCTGCGGATGCAGGGCCGTGGCCATGTCGATGCTGGTGAAGTAGTCGTCCACGCACTTGAAGCCGACGTACTTGGCGCTGGTGTCGGCGCCTATGTGGCGCAGGAAATCGGCAAAGCGCACGCCGCCCCAGCGGCCTATGGCGCTCCAGCCTTCCACGCAGATATGGCGCGTGATCTGTTCGTCCTGCGGCATGGCGCGCAGCTCGGCCAGGGTCCAGGCATGGCGGTCGGCGACCATGCCGGTCACCTCCAGGCGCCAGCTGGCCTCGTCCACCTCGCGTACCTCGTCCTCGCCGTAGTAGGCATTGAAGGGGAAGGGGCGCGTGATCTCGGCTGCGGAATAGGTGGGCGCCAGCCGCGTGGGGCTGAAGAGCAGGCCCTGCATGCGGTCGTTGAAGCGCGATACCTGGCTGAGCGCGGCCTCGACGTGGCTGTCATCGCTGATGCTGCAGCCCGTGAGCAGGGACAGGCCGCCCAGCGTCAGCGAGCGCTGCAAGAAGGCGCGGCGTGCGGGCTGGTCCAGCTTGCGGGCGATCAGCGAGCGTGCCTCGTGCACCACGGCCTCGCCATCGACGCCGGGCAGGGAAGGGGCTTTGAAGATTTTCATGGTGACTTGGGCGCACGGCCGTGGATCATGGTCAGGAACGTCCGGGGCACCAGGGCGACCATTGCCAGGTGCACCACCACAAAGGCGACCAGCGCAGCCATGCCGAAGAAGTGCACGCGCCGTGCGGATTCATAGCCGCCCAGCAGCTCGCGCAGCAGCGGGAACTGCACCGACTTCCAGAGCACCAGGCCCGACAGCACGATCACCACCAGGTCCAGCACCACGAACAGGTAGGCCAGCTTTTGCACATGGTTGTAGCGGGCCGGGTCGGCGTGCGAGAGCCGGCCCTTGAGGGCGGCCACCAGGTCCTGGCGCACGCCCTGCACGCTGACGGGAAAGAACTTGCGCAGCCACCGGCCGCTGGCGATGTTGAGCAACAGGTACAGCAATCCGTTGAACACCAACAGCCACATGGCCGCGAAATGCCATTGCAGCGCCCCGCCCAGCCAGCCGCCCAGCGTGATCGAGCCCGGAAAGCTGAAATCAAAGAACGGCGCCGCGTTGTAGATGCGCCAGCCGCTGGTCACCAGGATGACCACGGCCAGCGCATTGAGCCAATGCGTGAGGCGCAGCCACAGCGGGTGGATGCGCTGACCATCCTGGGGCTGTGCCGGTTGGGGGGTGATGAGGGCGGTGTTCATGGGTCCCATTGTTGGAGGGACCCCGTAGCGGATGTATCACGCAAACTTCAATTAATCGTGATAACTCCCAAGGCCTGTTCAGCCCGCCTGGGCGCACCCGGCCAGATAGTCCACCAGCGTGCGCGCCGCAGGCGATAGCCGGCTGCCGTCCCTGAAGCAGATGGCGAACTGCCGCCGCGCCCAGGCATCGGTGAGCGGCACCATGTTCACGCCTTGCACGCCCTGACCGGAGCCCGCCATGCCCAGGATCTCCCTGGGCATGATGGCCACGCCCAGGCCGGCGCGCACGCAGCGGATCGTGGCGTCGAAGGAGCTGACCACGGCGCGGTAATTGAGGGGCCGGCCGATGATGGCCGCCGCCCGCGCCAGCATGGTGTAGACGGCCGTGGAGGCGGGCAGGCCCACATGCTCGCAATCCAGCGTTTCGCTGAAGCTGCAGCTGTCGCGCAAGGCCAGCGGGTGGCCGGCCGGCACGGCCACGGCCAGGGTGTCGCAGCGGTAGGGCAGGGTCTGCAGGCCCTCCAGATCGGCCGCGTTCCAGCACACGCCCACCAGGGCCAGGCCTTCGCGGATGGATCGGATGATTTCGCTGCTGGTCAGCTCCTCGATGTCCACGCGGATCTGCGCGTGCTCGGGCTTTTGCAGAAAGGCCGCAATGTCATCGGGCAGGGACTCGGCAATCGACGACACCGAGGCCAGTATCCGCACCTGGCCCTTCACGCCATGCTGGTAGGCCGCCATGTCGCGGGCCGCGCGGTCGGCGCTGGCCAGCATGGCGCGTGCGTGCTCCAGCAGCATCAGCCCGGCTGCGGTGGGCACTACGCCGCGGCGGTGGCGCTCCAGCAGCGGGGCCTGCACCTGCTCTTCCAGCAGCGCCATGCGCTTGCTGATGGCCGATGAGCCGATGTGCTGCTGCTCGCCCGCGCGGGCGATGTTGCCCAGGTCGCAGGCCGCGACAAAGAGCCGCAGGGTGGTCAGGTCCAGGTCTTTCATGGCGGTTATGGATTTCCATTTGGGAAACTCTAAGGCGAAAAATTATCGCTTCTGCACGCTGGTGGGAATGTCTAAAGTGCCATTCAAGACAAACCACCCCACGCGAACCTTCCCATGCCAGAACCCATCCGTGCCCTGCAGTCCGCCGTCATCCGCGAGGTCGGCCTGCGCGATGGCCTGCAAAGCATCCAGACCGTGCTGTCCACCGAGCGCAAGAAGGAATGGATACGCGATGCCTACGCTGCCGGCCAGCGCGAGATCGAAGTCGGCTCCTTCGTCCCTGCGCGCCTGCTGCCCCAACTGGCCGACACGGCCGAGCTGGTGGCCTATGCCCGAACGCTGCCGGGCCTGTTCGTCTCCGTGCTGGTGCCCAACATGCGTGGTGCCGAAAGCGCCCTTGCCAGCGGGGCCGACCTGATGCTGGTGCCGCTGTCGGCCAGCCATGCACACAGCCTGGCCAACCTGCGCAAGACGCCCGATGAGGTCGTGGCCGAGGTAGCCCGCATGCGTGCCGCACGCGATGCTGCAGGTTCGAAGATGCTGATCGAAGGCGGCATTGGCACGGCCTTCGGCTGCACGCTGCAGGGCCGGGTGGAACCGGCCGAGGTGCTGCGCTGCATGCAGGCCCTGCTGGACGCGGGGGCCGACCGCGTCAGCATGGCAGACACCGTGGGCCATGGCGGGCCGGGCCAGGTGCAATCGCTGTTCGAGCAGGCGAGGCGCATTGCGGGCGAACACTTTTGGTGCGGCCACTTCCACGACACGCGTGGCCTGGCGCTGGCCAATGTGCATGCCGCACTGCAAACCGGCGTCACGCGCTTTGACGCCACGCTGGCCGGCATCGGTGGCTGCCCCCATGCGCCCGGCGCCAGCGGCAATGCCTCCACCGAAGACCTGGCCTTCATGCTGGACACCATGGACATCGACACGGGCCTGGACATCGAGGCCCTGCTGCGCCTGCGCGCCAAGGTGGCCGCCTGGCTGGACGGCGAAAGCCTGCACGGCGCGCTGTGGCGCGCGGGCTTGCCGCGCAGCGTCAAAGCCGACGCAGCCCCTGCCGCTGCATGAACCCCTTACCTTCCCACGAGCACACCTGTATGGCCACCGAACCCCTGCTGCCGCTGTCCGGCATCCGCGTCATCGAATTCACCCACATGGTCATGGGCCCCACCTGCGGCATGATCCTGGCCGACCTGGGCGCCGAAGTCATCAAGGTCGAGCCGCCGGGCGGCGACAAAACGCGCACGCTGCCCGGCCTGGGCATCGGCTTTTTCCGCAGCTTCAACCGCAACAAGAAAAGCGTGGTGCTGGACATCACCACCGAAGCGGGCTGCGCCACCGCTGCCGAGCTGGCCGCTGGCAGCGACGTGGTGCTGGAGAACTTCCGCCCCGGCCTCATGCAGTCCCTGGGCCTGGACTACGCCACGCTGTCGCAGCGCGCGCCCGGCCTCATCTATGTCAGCCACAAGGGTTTTCTGCCCGGCCCCTACGAAAAGCGCCTGGCGCTGGACGAGGTGGTGCAGATGATGGGCGGCCTGTCGTACATGACCGGACCCGTGGGCCGGCCGCTGCGCGCGGGCACCAGCGTCAACGACATCATGGGCGGCATGTTCGGCGCCATCGGCGTGCTCGCCGCCCTGCGCGAGCGTGAGCGCACCGGGCGCGGCCAGGAGGTGCAAAGCGCGCTGTTCGAGAACTGCGTCTTCCTGTCCTCCCAGCACATGCAGCAGTACCTGATGACGGGCGAGGCACCGCCGCCCATGCCCTCGCGCGTGTCGGCCTGGAGCGTCTACGACGTGTTCACCCTGGCCGGTGGCGAGCAGCTGTTCATCGGCGCCGTCAGCGACAAGCAGTTCGCCACCCTGTGCCGCGTGCTGGACCGCGCCGACCTGCTGCAGCGCCCCGAATACGCCGACAACGCCGCCCGTGTGGCCGTGCGCCCTCAACTGCTGGCCGAGCTGGGCTCCATCCTGGCCAGCCATGAATCGGCCCGGCTCGCGCCGCAGCTGGAGGCCGCAGGCATTCCCTACGCGCCCATCACTCGGCCCGAGCAACTGGTGGACGACCCGCACCTGCGCCAAAGCGGCGGCCTGGCTTCCATGCAGACCGAAGACGGCGGCCAGACCGACGTGGTGCTGCTGCCCCTGCTCATGAACGGCCACCGTCCCGGCGTGCGCATGCCGCTGGCCGGAATTGGCGAGCACACCGAAGAAATCCTCGGAGCCCTTGCATCACGGACCTGACAGCCAAACCCGGGCGCCGAAGGCAGCAGAAAAACACCCCGGCGCGCATGAGACAACACAAAAAGGAGACAACCCCATGCACTCGTCCCATCCCACCCGCCGCCGCACCCTGCTGGCCCTGGCCGGCGCATCGCTGGGGGCCGCTGCCCTGGGCGTGCGTGCCCAAAATGGCACGCCGCTGCGCGTCATCCTGCCCGTGGGGGCAGGCTCGGGCGCCGACACCATCGTGCGCTCGGCCCAGACTGCGCTGGTGCGCTCGCTGGGCGGCCAGCCCGTGGTCATAGAGAACCTGCCGGGCGCGGGCGGCACCACGGGAACGCAGATGCTGGTCAAGGCGCCGGCCGATGGCAACACCATCGCCTTCATCTCCAACAACCACGCCGTCAACCCCAGCGTCTTCAAGAAGCTGCCCTACGACAGCCTGGCCGACATCACGCCGCTGTCCATCGTCGGCGGCTCGCCCTTTGTGCTGGTCGTCCACCCCAAGGTGGCGGCGCGCAATGCGCGCGAACTGCAGGCGCTCATGAAGGCGCGGCCCGGCGACCTCAACTACGCCTCGTCCGGCAACGGCACCATCTTCCACCTCGCGGCCGAAGTCTTTCTGGACGCGGCCGGCACCACGGCACGCCACATTCCCTACAAGGGCGTGGGCCAGATGGTGGTGGACCTGCTCAGCGGGCAGGTGGACTTCGGCGTGATCGCCGTGGGCACGGCGCAGGCGCACCTCAAATCCGGCGCGCTGCGTGCCATCGGCATCATGGGCCGCGAGCGCGTGGCATCGCTGCCCGATGTGCCCACCGTGGCAGAGCAGGGCTTTCCCGGCGTGGACATCGCCGGCTGGGTGGCCGCCATAGGCCCCAAGGGCATGCCGCCCGCCCAGGTGCGCCGCCTGCACGACGGCATCGCCACCGCCTTTGCCGACCCCGAGGTCAAGGCCGGCTTTGCACGGCGCGACGAATACACCGTGCTCAACAGCCCCGAGGCGGCAGCCCAGTTCCTGCGCTCCGAGCAGGAACGCTTTGCGCGCCTGGTCAAAAAAGCCAATGTCACGCTGGAGTAAGCGCATGGCCCTCTATCGTTATCGGAACAAGGCACCGCAGCTGCCCGCATCCGCCTATGTGGCGGCCGAGGCCACGCTCATCGGCGACGTCACACTGGGCGAGGGCGCCAGCCTCTGGCCCGGCGCCGTGGCGCGCGGCGACAACGAACCCGTGCGCATAGGCGAGGGCAGCAACGTGCAGGAAGGCGCCGTGCTGCATGCCGATCCCGGCTTCGCGCTCACCCTGGCTGCCCATGTCACCGTGGGCCACCAGGCCATGCTGCATGGCTGCAGCGTGGGGGAGGGCTCGCTCATCGGCATACAGGCCGTGGTGCTCAACGGTGCCGTCATCGGCGCGCACAGCCTGGTGGGTGCCGGCGCCATCGTCACCGAAGGCAAGCAGTTCCCTCCGCGCTCGCTGATTCTTGGCGCCCCCGCCAAGCTGGTGCGTACGCTCAGTGACGAAGAAGTCGCGGGCCTGCTGCAAAGCGCCGCCAGCTACGTGGAGCGTGCAATGTCCTTTCGCCAGGAGCTGCAGCGCATTGACTGATTCCCTGAACCCGCTGACCGACGCCGTGCGCATGCCCGCCGCAGCGCTGCAAGCCTGGGCTGCTGGCGTGCTCCAGGCCTTTGATGTGAGCGCATGCCACGCGCAGGCCACCGCCCAGGCACTGGTGCGCACCAGCCTGCGCGGCGTGGATACGCATGGCGTGGCAAGACTGCCGCCCTATGTGCAGCGCATCCGCGAAGGCACCGTCCATACACGGGCCAAGCCCAGCCTGCAGGAGCGCAACGGCCTGCTGCGCTGCCATGGCGACCATGCCCTGGGCCAGCCCGTGCTGGAGCTGGCGCTGCAAGCCTGCCTGGACAGGGCTGCAAGCCAGGCCGTGGTGGCCTGCCACATCGAGGCCTGCGGCCACCTCGGCGCCCTGGGCGTGCTGCTGCTGCCCGCCGTGGAACAGGGCTGCATGGCCCTGCTGTGCCAGCGCACGCCGTCCATCATGGCCATGCCCGGTGCCACGCGGCCTGCGCTGGGCAACAACCCCATCGCCTTCGCCGCGCCCGTGGCCGGACGGCCGCCACTGGTCTTCGACATGGCCCTGAGTGCGGTCGCACGCGGCGCCGTCATGGCTGCCGTCCGCGACGGCCATGCGCAAATCCCGCCGCATTGGGCGCTGGACGCACACGGCCATCCCACCACCGATCCCCACGCCGCACTGCAGGGCGCCATGCAGCCCATGGCCGGCCACAAGGGCCTGGGCCTGGCCATGGTGGTCGAATGCCTGGCGGGCGCGCTGGGCGGCGGCCTGTTCCAGCCCGCTGTACCCGGATCGGCGGAAGGTTCCGCCGCCAACGCCTGCGCCTTTCTGCTGGTCATCAACCCAGCCCTGGCCGCACCGTCACCCCGGGGATTTGACAACTACATGGCCAACTGGATCACCGGCCTGCTCGCGGCCCAGGGCACCCAAGGCCGCTATCCCGGACTGCGCCAGCATGAATGCGAGCTCCAGCGCCGCGCCGAAGGCATCCCTCTGTCGTCTGCGCTGATCAATGAGTTGCAGGCGCTGGCACGGCTCAGCGGGGTGGCGCTGGCGTTGTGAGCGACGGATCCGCAGCCGATTGGCCGGACGACATCACCGCCTCCAGCCCGCTTCTCGGGAAGACCGGGCTGTAGTTCACCTGGATCTCGGAGAGCCTGTCATTCACCCGCGTCGTCATGAAATAGCGCGGCATGCCGAATCCCACTTTCATCACCAGACCGCGAAGCTCGGAGAGAGCGCCGACCTTCACATCGGGATCGACCAGCACGGCAATGCGTGCCGTGCTTTTGGCATCGGGGGCTGCGGTCAGCTTCCTGGAGAGTGTGTTTCTCAACTGAGCCGGACTGACCCGCTGGCCATCCAGGCTGTACGGGCGATCATTGCCGCTTGCCGCATGCATTTCGATCACGGTCAGATCTGCGGCAAGAGCGGGTGGGCCGAGCAGGGCGGCCAGCAGCAGGAATCTTGTTGGTTTCATGGTTCTGTTGTGCGATGCAGAGCTTGTTGACTCACTCGCTCTGTGAGCTTGTACCAGCTCGTCCCCACTTCTCCCAATTTTCCCCCAGATTGGTCGCAAGAATTCCTTGGCAACTCCAGGAAAAGACCATGATTGATTTCTCGCAAACCAACGCTTCACGCATTCGCCCGGCCCTTGTGCTGGCTGTGGCGGCCTTCGCGGCGGCCTGCAGCCATGCGCAGGGCCACGGGGGGCACGGCAATCCGCCGTCGCCGCCGCCCGAGGCCTATACCGCCTGCCAGGGCAAGGCCGAGGGTGACAGCGTGACGCTGACCATGCCCGATGGCAAGACGCTGGCCGGCACCTGCCGCAGCCTGAACGGGCAGCTGGTGGCCATGCCGGCCGGCGGGCCCGGCGCAGGCGGGCCGCCGCCCCATCCGCAGCAGTGATCGCGTGGCCCGGCGGGCCACGCCGCCGGGCTGTCTGCAACCCCACGGGCCTGCGCACAGGCCCTCATGAAAAAGCCATCCCCATGAACCACTCTCAAGATGCCCACGACCTGGGCCTTCAGCACGATCTGCAAGTCATGGCGCGCCGCCTGTTCGACCGGCGCCGCATGCTGGGCCTGATGGCCTCTGGCGGCGCCGTGGCGCTTCTGTCCGCCTGTGGCGGCGGTGGTGATTCCAGTGATTCGACAGGAACCGGCACGGGCACCGGAACCGGGACAGGAACGGGCACCGACACGGGTACGGGCACAGGTACGGGCACGGGGACTGGAACCACGACCGGCACCTGCATGGTCGATCCCACGGAAACCGAAGGCCCTTACCCCGCCGACGGCTCCAACGGCTCGCGCGGCAGCCTGGTCAATGTGCTGTCGCAAAGCGGCGTGGTGCGCAGCGACCTGCGCAGCAGCTTTGGCGGCATGAGCGGCACGGCTGCAGGCCTGCCGCTGACGCTCAGGATCACCCTGGTCAACGTCAGCACCAACTGCAGCCCGCTGGAAGGCTATGCCATCTACCTGTGGCATTGCACCCGCGAGGGCGAGTATTCGCTGTACTCCACCGACCTGCTCAACCAGAACTTCCTGCGCGGCGTGCAGGCAACGGACAGCAATGGCGAATGCACCTTTGTGACCATCTTCCCGGGCTGCTATGACGGGCGTTGGCCGCACATGCACTTCGAGGTGTTCCGCAGCCTCAACACGGCCGGCAGCTACACCAACAAGCTGCTGACCTCGCAGATGGCCATGCCCAAGGACATCGCCAGCGCCGTCTATGCCGGTGTCAGCGGCTACAGCGCCAGCGTCTCCAACCTGTCGCGGGTCAGCGTGACATCGGACAATGTCTTCGGCGACAACACCAGCGAGCAGATCGCCTGGCAGACGCCCACCTTCACCGGAGACACCACCAATGGCCACACCGCCACGATATCCATCGGCATTGCCGTCTGACGCAGCAACTGAATGAGCCTCCGCCTCCCACGCCTGAAGCTGCAGCACAAGGCCTTCTTCGCCCTGGCCGTGCTGCTGGTGGCCCTGCTGCTGGTGTTTCTCGGCTTCTCCCGCCTGGGGCTGCAGAGGGGCCTGGGCCCGTACATGGCCGAGGTGGAGCTGACCGGCATGGACGGGCTGGCCGAGCGGCTGGTCCAGCACCACGAGCAAAACGGCGGCTGGGATGCGGCGCGCGCCAACCCCGGTTTCTGGCGCGACATGGTGCGCCCGGGCGCAGGCATGGGCCGGGGCTTTCCTGCGGGCGAGCCCGGGCCGCGGCCCCCCATGCCTATGCCGGAGCCGAGGCCTGGTTTTGAGGGAAGCCACGGTCCGGGGCCGGGCCCGGTGTTTCCACCGCCACCTGGGCCGGAAGGCGGAGAGCCTGCCGATCGCTCAGATCGATCAGATCGATCAGATCGCTCCGACCGTACAGACCGTACAGACCGTACAGACCGTACAGACCGCCCAGGCCCGCCGCCGGATCGCCCGTTCGGCGGCCCGTGGGCGCGCGTGGGCCTGCTGGATGCCCAGGGCCAGCTCATCTCCGGCATGGCGCCGCAGCCAGGTGCGGCGCACCGCGTTCTGCGCGCAGCCAATGGTCAGGCCATTGGCGAGATCGTGCTGTCCCCCGTGCAGACAGGGCAGGGCATGCAGCGCGACCTGGACCGCGCCTTCCTCGCGCAGCAGATGGACTTCGTGGCCTGGACCGGGCTGGCCGGCCTGCTGTTGGCGCTGCTGCTGTCGGCCTGGCTCACGCGGCGCTGGCTGGAGCCGCTGACCGCCTTTGTCGACGGCCTGCGCGGCATTGCGGCCGGGCGGCTGGACACACGCGTGGCCATCAAGGGCGATGCGGAGCTGGCCCGCCTTGCGGAAACCTTCAACGACATGGCCGTGCAGCTGGCCACCATGGAGGCCTCGCGCCAGCGCTGGCTGGCCGACGTGGCGCATGAGCTGCGCACACCGCTGTCCACCATGCGCGCCGAGGTCGAGGCCGTGCAGGACGGCGTGCTGCCCATGGACGACCGCATGGCGCTGCGCCTGCACCGGCAGATCATGCGGCTGATACGGCTGGTCAGCGACCTGCGCGTGAGCCTGGACGACCCGCAGGCCCTGCACGGCTCGGGCCATGTGCCCGTGCATGTGCTGACCCTGCTGGGCGAGGCGCTGGACGGCGCGCGGCCCGGCTTCGAGCAAGTCGGCATTGGCCTGGACCGCTCCACCGTGGACCAGCTGGCCGCGCGCGTTCCGCCGCCGCTGGTGCAGGGCGACCCGCACCGGCTGCACCAGGTGTTTGCCAACCTGCTGGAAAACAGCCTGCGCTACACGGCTGCGGGCGGGCAGCTGCAGGTGTCCGCCGAAATTGTCCAGATGCAGGACCGCAGCATGCTGCAGCTGCGCTGGGACGACACGGCTCCCGGCGTGGCCAGCCCGCACCTGCCGCGCCTGTTCGACCGCCTCTACCGCGTGGACGCCTCCCGCGTGCGCGACGGCGACGGCCTGGGCGGCTCCGGCCTGGGGCTGGCCATCTGCCGCACCATCGTCCAGGCCCATGGCGGCAGCATCGAGGCGGCTGCCTCGCCGCTCGGCGGCCTGCGCATCACGCTGTGGCTGCCCTTGCTGGAAAATCCCGCGCCATGAAGCCTGCCCGCATCCTCCTGGTCGAAGACGAGACCGACATGGCCGCCATCGTCATCGACTACCTGCGCCATGCAGGCTACGAAGTCGAGCACATCCGCCACGGGCGCGAGGCACTGGACCGCATGCTGCGCTCCCCGCCCGACCTCACCGTGCTGGACATCATGCTGCCGGGGCTGGACGGCCTGGACATCCTGCGCCAGTTCCGCCCCCACAGCGCCAGCCCCGTCATCCTGCTCACCGCGCGTGTCGAGGAAATGGACCGCCTGCTGGGCCTGGAGCTGGGTGCGGACGACTACATCTGCAAGCCCTTCGCCCCGCGCGAAGTCGTGGCCCGCGTCAAGGCCGTGCTGCGCCGCAGTGCCGGCCCCGGCCCCGCGCAGCAACGCCTGACGCTGCTGCCCGAGCAGGGCCGCGCCATGCTCAACGGCAGCGTGCTGCCGCTGACCAAGCGGGAGCTGACCTTGCTGCAGGCCCTGATGCGTCAGCCCGGCCGCCTGTACTCCCGCGCGCAGCTGCTGGAGCTGGCCTGCGCCGACACGCTGGACGTGAACGAGCGCGCCATCGACAGCCACATCAAGAACCTGCGCAAGAAACTCAAGGCGGCGGACGACCGCCATGAGTGGATTCGCTCCGTCTATGGCGTGGGCTTTGCGTTCGAGCCCGATGGCGGTTCCGACACGCGGGCGCAGTGAAGGCCAGGCGAGGGCAGGGCGCAGCCCCTACCTCGACTCGTCGAGGTGCTCCATGAACGTGGTGCCCGTGTAGCGGGAGCGGAACAGGCCGGCCTCCACCAGGCGCGGCACCAACTGCTCCAGCACGCAATGCAGGGACTCGACGGAGCCGCCGGGCGCGGCCAGAAAGCCGTCGATGGCGCCGGCGGCGCTCCACTGGGTGATCTGCGCCACGGCATCGTCCACCGTGCCGACCACCTGCCAGTGCGCGGCGGAGAGGATTTCCGGCCGCTGCAGCAGCTCGTCGATGCGCAATGACTCGCGTTCCATCAGGCGCCTGAGCAGGCCCGCATGCGTGCGGCTGGACGGGGTTGCCACGGGCGGCGGAAGGTCGGCTGCGGTGATAGGCCGGTCTGCGGGCCAGTCCGTCAGGTCCAGGCCGACCATGGCCTTGATCGATGCCAGCTTGCGGTCCCTGTCCACCCGGCCGTGCGTCTGCTGGAACATCTCCCGGGCCTGCTCGCGGGTGTCGGCCAGGTACAGGCTCAGGCCGGGCAGCAGGCGCACATCCCGCGCCTGGCGGCCATGGCGCTGGGCGCGCTGAGACAGGTCCTGGCGCAGTTCCAGCGCCGCGTCCAGGTCCGGCGTGGGCGCGAAAACAATGTCTGCCACCGATGCGGCAAAGTCGCGCCCGGTGCTGGACGCGCCCGCCTGCACCAGCGGAATGCGCGGGCCGCCGAACTCCGGCAGGTTCAGCGGGCCGCGCACTTTCAGGTGCGGTCCCTCGTGGTCTATGGGGTGGACCAGCGAGGCATCGGCGTAGCGGCCGCTGTCCCGGTCGATCTTCAAGGCCTCGTTGGGGAAGCTGGCCCACAGCCGGCGCACCACGTCGGTGAACTCTGCGGCCCGCGCATAGCGTTCATCGGCATCGGGCATGGCCTGCAGCCCGAAGTTCTCGTGGCCCTGCAGGGCCGTGACGATGTTCCATCCGGCGCGGCCGTTGCTGATCCAGTGCAGCGACTGCAGCTGGCGCGCCACCGCATAGGGCGGGAAAAACGTGGTCGATACCGTGGACACCAGGCCGATGCGCGAGGTCTCGCGCGCCAGCGCGGCCATCAGCACCGTGGGGTCCAGGCTGGCGAAGCCCGCGCCCGTCTCCAGCGCCTCCATGGGCAGAAAGCTCACGTCGGGGCGGAAGACGAAGTCCAGGTGCGCGGCCTCGGCGCGCCGGGCCAGGTCCAGGGCGAAGTCGCTGGAGTACAGCCCTTCGATATTGCTGCCGGGCCGCCGCCAGGCGTCGCCGCTCAGCCAGGTGGGGGCCAGCGAAAGGCCGATGTGCAGGGGTTTGCGGGTTGTCATGTCTGCTGTCATTCCCATCTCAGAACGTTCCGCGCACGCCCACGCCGATCATGCGCGGCGCGGTCATGCTGGCCTCGATGCCGCCGATGCCGCGGTTTTGTTGCAGGTACGTCGGTGCGCGCCTGTCGAAGACGTTCTTGATATAGCCGTACAACTGCACGCGCGCGCTGTAGGCATAGGTCAGGCGCAGGTCGGCGATGGTGTTGGAGCCGACCGCATAGGCGCGCGTGTTGGCGGTATCGGAGTAGTAGCCGTCCAGATGGCGCACCTGGCCGGAGACATTGAACCGGGGGCTGGCGTCCCAGCTCACGCCCAGGCTCAGGTTGTAGCCGGGCGAGCGGGCGAAGCGGTTGTGCTCGTAGCCGGGGTTGCTGCCCATTTCCTCGATGCGGGTGCGCAGCACGCCCACGCCGGCCTTGATCCGCAGGTTGTCCAGCGCGCGGTAGTCGGCGCCCAGCTCGAAGCCGTAGGCATGGGCCTTCTCCGCGTTGATGGTGTAGGACTGGGCCACGCCCGGGGAGATGACCACGGGGATGTTGTACTGCGCATCCCGCATGTCCATGTAGAACAGGTTGGTGTTGAGCATCAGCCGGTCATCGAGCAGGCTGGCGCGGCTGAACAGCTCGTAGTTCCAGATCGACTCCTTCTTGAAATAGGCCCATTGCCGGCTGGTGAGGTTCAGCGACACACCGCCCGGGTTGTAGCCCCGGCTGACCAGCGCGCCCACGGTCCAGCGCGGTGTGGCGGCATAGGCCAGGGACAGCTTGGGCAGCAGGGCCGAGAAGGTTTTCGTGTAGTCGAGGGCGGTGGGGGCCAGCACGGAGGTGCCGGTGCGCACCACCTCGTCCTGCTGGTAGCGCAGGCCGCTGGTCAGGGTCCAGCGGTCGGCCAGGCGCCAGTTCAGCTCGCCGAAGACGCCCAGGTTCTTCTTCGTGTCGTCGAAGGCGGACAGGCCGCGCAGCAGCAGGCTTTCGTCCGTGCCGGTGCGCGCGTAGTAGACGCCGCCGAAGCCGCTCAGGCGGTCCTTGTCGCTGCCCACCAGGGCGCGGAACTCATTGGAGACATTGTTCTGGCGGATATCGGCATCGCCCTCGCCGGGAATGCCCGTGTAGCGCTGCACGGACGAGCGCGAATACTGGGACTGGTTGACCAGCCGCACGCCGTTGCCCAGCTCGTAGCTGAGGTCGAGGATGCCGGTGTCGGTCTTCTGCTTCCAGCTGGGCATGGTCGTCGTCCAGTGCTCCAGCGCGCTGAACGGAGCGGACGCCGCCTCCTGGCTGGGGCGGTTGCTGTCGTTGTGGGAATAGGTGAACTTGGCCTCCAGGCCCGGAACGCTGCTGGGCAGCCACAGGAACTTCATGCGTGCGTTCAGCGCGCGGAAATCCTGATCGGCCTGGCCCCGCTGGAACTGCGGATTGGTGTAGTCGATGAAGGTATCGCGCCCCGAGTAGTCCACGGCCAGCCGCGCGGCCAGCTCCTCGCCCACGGGGCCGGAGACGGCGATGGACGCACGCCGCGAGTGGTAGTCGCCCGCCTCCAGCTGGTAGGCCCCTTCGCGCTTGAAGCTGGGGTCCTTGGTGTTCACGACGATGGCGCCCGCAATGGCATTGGCACCCTGCGAGGTGGTCTGCGGGCCGCGGAACACCTCGATGCTCTCCACATCCCAGACCGAGGTCGCGCCGAAGAACATCTCGTTGTAGTTGAGGTAGTGCCCATCCAGGTTGATGGTGGCGCGCGGCACCGTGCCGCCCCAGAAGACGTTCTGGCCGTTGTTGGGGCCCTGCGTGTCCTGCCCGCGGATGATGGGCGCGCCCACCGTGTCGGTGTAGACCACGTTGGGCACATCGTGCAGCACCTCGTGGACCGAGGCATTGCCGGACTCCTGCCGGGCCAGGTCCTTGCCGGCCTTGACCGACACGGAGGAGGCCGTGTCCTTGAGTTCGCGCCTGACCTTTTCTCCGCTGACCACGACCGCTTCAAGCGCGTTGGATTCCCCCCCGGAACCCGATGCGCCCTGTGCAAAGGCGCCGGCCGGCGCCATCAGGGTAGAGAGTGCGATGGCGCCCGCCCGGGACGGGAGCCTGCGATGGAAACACAGCTTCACAGCATCTTCCTTTGATGAGAATGATTCGTATTTTTCAAAGGTCGCCATCATGCATTGAAATTCCACAGTAGGGAATGCATTCCCACATGCGGAAGAAAAAAACAGCGGCGAAATGGTGTGCGCGCACCCGTGCAGAGCCTTCGGCAGAGCCGGTATCATCGACACCGGCGGCGCCTGCGCCCCCACCTGCGATGCGCCTGGTACAGGCAAGAAAGCCCAGCCCTTGAAAACAACAACACCTCAGACGACAGCCGGCGAGAAGCGCTCCGGCACCATCCAGTCCGTCTCCATCGCCACCCGGTTTCTCATGGTCCTGGCCAATGCCGAAAGCGAGCTGGCGCTGGGCGAGGTGGCCCGGCGAACGGGAACGGGGGGCTCCACGGCCCACCGCTACCTGCAAAGCCTCGTCAAGGAAGGCCTGGCCAAGCAGGACCCGGCCAGCGGCCTGTATGACCTGGGCAGCGCGGCGCTGAGCATCGGCATTGGCGCGCTCAAGCGTGTGGATGCGGTGGAGATTGCGGCGCAGCGCATGAAGGCGCTGACGCACAGCCATGCGCTCAGCGGCGGCGTGGCCATCTGGACCGACCGGGGGCCCACCCTGGTGCGCTGGTACCGCAGCGCCTACTTCTCGATCAACCCGCTGGCGCTGGGCGACATCCTGCCCATAGACAACACCGCCTGCGGCCTGGTGTTCCAGGCCTTCCTGCCCAAGGCCACCATCGACGCCGCACGGCGCCAGCAGCCCGCCCATTTCCGTGGCAAGCCGCCGGCCAAGGCCGTGCTCGACGAAGTGCGCGAGCGCTGCTGGTCCGAGATGACCAGCCACCTGCTGTCCAACGTCACGGGCCAGGCGGCGCCGGTGTTCGATGCGCAGCATGAAATCGTCTGCGCGGTCACCACCGTCTCGGACCTGGGCCAGCTCAAGTCGCCGCAAGACCGGGTCGCGCTGTTCCGCGAGGCCAGCCTGATCAACCAGTCCACGGGCGGGCGGGCTTTCAGCGCAGATTCGCCTTGAAAGCCGCGCCGGGAAGAATGGCCGGGCGCCTCAGTTCCCTGCGGCGCGCTCCATGGCATTCACGGCCCTGCGCCCCCTGGGCACCACCAGGGGTGTCCCCGACACAGGGTCCGCAATGATCACGGCCGGCAGGCCGAACACCTCCTGCACCAACTGCTCCGTGAAGATCGCCCCGGGCGCGCCTTGCGCGGCAATGCGCCCGTTGCGCATGGCGATCAGGTGCGAGGCATAGCGGCAGGCCTGGTTGAGGTCGTGCAGCACCGCAACCACCGTGCGGCCGGCGTCGTTGAGATCCGCCAGCAGCTCCATCAGCTCGATCTGGTGGGCGATGTCCAGGAACGTCGTGGGCTCGTCCAGCAGCAGGATCGGCGTCTGCTGTGCCAGCACCATCGCAATCCACACCCGCTGGCGCTGGCCACCTGACAGCTCGTCCAGCAGTCGGTCGGACAGTGCTGCCACATCGGTGGCCTGCATGGCCTCGGCCACAGCCTGCTCATCCGCGTCCGTCCACTGCCTCAGGAAGGATTGATGGGGGTAGCGCCCCCGCGCCACCAGGTCCGCCACCGTGATGCCCTCGGGCGCCACCGCGCTTTGCGGCAGCAGGCCCAGGCGCCGTGCCACCTCCTTGGCGGGAAATTGCGAGATGTGCCGGCCATCCAGGATGACCTGCCCGGCAGCCGGCACCAGCAGCCGCGACAGCGCGCGCAGCAGGGTGGACTTGCCGCAGGCGTTCGGCCCCACGATGACGGTGAAGGAACCATCGGGAATGGCAAGGGACAGGCCCTGCGAAATCGTGCGCTCGCCGTAGCGCAGCGTCACCGCATCAGCACTCAGGCGCTGCGTCATGGCCGGTCATTTCCCACAATCGATAGGTCCTTCGGTGTTTGCAATGTGGAATGAATTCTACAATACGGAATACGCTGAAGACGCCGCCCTGGCGCCCGGCCCCGTCGCTTCGGATCGAGATGAACAGACTCAAACTTGCCGCCCTGGGCGCGGCCGCCGCACTGGCCGTGCTGGCCTGTTTCGTATGGTTTCCACGCGCCGCCGTTCCCGTGGCGGGCGCCGCACCGCATACATCGGATACATCGCATGCGTCGCATACATCGGGTACGCCGGCTGCAGCACACGCAGACCATGCACCGCTGCCCCGGCGCATCGTCTCCACCTCGCCCAGCGTGACCGGAATCCTGCTGGCCATCGATGCGCCGGTCGTTGCGACCGCCGCGACCACGCCCAGCCGCATGACCGACGACAAGGGCTTTTTCTCGCAATGGGCCGCCGTTGCCGACAAGCGCGGCGTGCAGGTGCTCTACCGCAACCTGCAATTCGACATCGAGGCCGCCATCGGCGCCAGCCCCGACCTGCTGGTGGCCTCCGCCACCGGGGCCGACAGCGTGGCCCAGCACCGCACCGAACTGCAGGCGCAGGGCGTGCCCATGGTCGTGGTCGACTACTCCAGCCAGTCCTGGCAGGACATCGCCACCGAGCTGGGCCGCATCACGGGCCATGCGAAGCAGGCCGCCGCAGCCATTGCCCGCTTCGATGCCCATGTGGCGCAGACCGCCGCCTCCATCACGCCACCGGCCCAGCCCGTCAGCATCGTCGCCTACAACCTGGCCGGCAGCTACTCCATAGGCCGCGCCGCCAGCCCCCATGCGCGGCTGCTGGCCGCACTGGGCTTCAAGGTGGAGGGCCTGCCGCCCGCGCTGGCCGCCCAGGTCACACGCGCCTCGGACTTCGAATTCATCTCCCGCGAGAATCTCTCGGCTGCCATCACCGGCGACTCCGTCTTCCTGCTCGGCGCCTCGCAGGGCGATGTGCAGGCCTTCCTGGACGATCCGCTACTGGCCAACCTGCCCGCCGTTGCCGGCCGGCGCGTCTATCCGCTGGGCCCGACCTCGTTTCGCATCGACTACTACTCGGGGCAGCAGATGGTCGACGCCGTGGCAAGCCATTTCCGCTGAGCCATGCGTGCACGGCTCCAAGGCGCGGTGGCGCGGCCTGCCTCGCGCTCCTGTACGCGCTCCTCCCTGCACTGCAGGCGTTGGCTGGGCCTTGCAGGCGGGCTGCTGGCGCTGGCCATCATTGCCGTGCTCGGCATCACCGTCGGCTCGCGCGACATTGCGCTGGCCGACATCCTCGGCGCGCTGCGGGCTCCGGACCTGCGTGATGACCAGCACCTGATCGTCAGCCTGCTGCGCATGCCCCGCACCGTGGTGGCCATCCTGGCCGGCATGGCGCTGGGCGTGGCTGGCGCGCTCATGCAGGCCGTCACCCGCAATCCCCTGGCGGAGCCGGGTCTGCTGGGCGTCAACGCGGGTGCGGCGCTGGCCGTGCTCATCGGCATGACGGCCTTCGGCCTGACGTCCGTGCTCCAGTACGTTTGGTGCGCCTTTGCCGGCGCGGGGCTGGCGGGCGCCGCCGTCTTCGCGTTCGGCCAGTCCCGGGGCGCGGGCGCGCACCCGGTGCGCCTGGTCCTGGCCGGGGCCGGCCTGTCGGTCATGCTCACCTCCAGCGCCGGCATCATCCTGCTCAACGCGCCCCCGGAAGTCTTTGACGGCTTCCGCCACTGGGCGGCCGGCTCCCTGGAGGGCAGCGGCTATGCCAGCGCCGCCGTGCTGGCGGCCGCCGTGGCGGCAGGGCTGGCGGCGGCCTGGGCCATCGTCGGCCAGCTCAACGCCATGGCGCTGGGGCATGACGTGGGCCTGGCGCTGGGTGTCAATGTGCGCGCCACCGCGCAACTGGCCTGCCTTGCGGTCATGCTGCTGGCCGGGGCGGCCACGGCAGCCGTGGGGCCCATCGCCTTCGTCGGCCTGGTGGCGCCGCATCTTGCACGCCTCTCGTGCGGGCCGGACTACCGCTGGATACTGCCGCTGTCCGCGCTCTACGCGGCGGTGCTGCTGCTGGGTGCCGACGTGCTGGGCCGCGTCGTCGCAGCACCTGCCGAAGTGGCTGCGGGCATCGTCGCCTGCCTGATTGGCGGGCCGTTCTTTGTCTGGGTTGCGTGCAGATACCGGTTGAGCAGGCTATGAAGACCTCCGTGAACACATCCGTTGTGCGCTGGGGAGCCTGTTCGTTTCTCTGGCGGCCCAGGCCGCTGGCCGTGGGCATGGCGCTGGTCGTGCTGGCCCTGGTGCTGGGTGTGCTGCTGCTGGGCACGGGAACCCTGTCCCTCAGCCCCGCCGAAGTGCTCGACAGCCTGCTGGGCACGGGCTCCAACCCCGCAGCAGAGCGCATCGTGCAGCGGGTGCGGCTGCCGCGTGTCCTCACGGCCGTCTTCGTGGGCGCGTCGCTTGGCATGGCGGGTGCCATCTTCCAGTCCATCTCCCGCAACGCGCTGGGCTCGCCGGACGTGATCGGCTTCACCACGGGCGCGGCCAGCGGGGCGATTGCGCTCATCGTGCTCGGTGACGCCGGGCCGCTGTGGACATCGCTGGCCGCCGTGCTGTCGGGCATGGCCACGGCGGCGGTCGTGCTTGCGCTGTCCGGGGGGCGGCGTGCTGGCGGCGGCTTCCGGCTGGTGCTGGTGGGCATAGGCGTGGGGGCCACGCTCTCGGGCCTGAACACCATCTTGCTGGTCATGGGGGACCTGGACCGGGCCGTCGCCGCGCAGCGCTGGCTGGCCGGCTCGCTCAGCGCGCGGACCTGGGCCCATGTCGTGCCCGCCGCGCTGGGCTTCATCGCCATCGTGCCCGTTGTGCTGTGGTGCGCCCGCCGCATCAACCTGCTTGAGCTGGGCGACGATGCCGCCACCCAGCTCGGCGTCAACGTGCCGCGCACGCGGCTCACCATGGTGATGGCTGCCGTGGCCCTGACCGCCATCGCCACGGCAGCGGCGGGGCCCATCGCCTTCATCGCGCTGGCCGCGCCCCAGGTGGCCAGGCGCCTGGGCCTGTCGCCCGACGTGCCCCTGTTCACGGCGGCAGCCATGGGCGCCGTTCTGCTGCTGGCGGCCGACATGCTCAGCCAGTGGGCACCCGTGCGCCTGCATCTGCCCATCGGGTTGGTAACGGGGCTGCTGGGCGGGGTGTATCTGCTGTGGCTGCTGTTTCGCACGCGCAAGGGGTAGACGGCCATGCAGGGTGCAGCGGCGCGCAGACCCGTTGCCTCCGGGACTACCTGCCGCCGCGCGCCACCGCAGGCCCCGCCACGGTGTACACATGCCCGGCCTCTTCGGCAGCCACCTTGGCCGCCTCGCTGCGGCGCACCTCTGCCTGGTCCTCGTACTCGCAGTTCATCACCCGGGCTTCACTGCCCGCGAACTCCGCCAGCGATTCAGCGCTGTTGCGAATGGTCACCAGCGCCTGCGCCACCACGTCCAGCCGCTGATGGCCTTCGGGGATCTCCAGCCAGGCCAGCGCCAGCTGGGCCAGGGCGGAAACCTCGGCACAGCCTTGCTGCACGAAGCGGTCCATTTCATGCAGTGCTGTTGCGAGCTTCTGGGCGTGGGTGTTTTCGGGGGAGGGGATGGGGGGATGTGCTTCATGGGTTCGACTCTCCACGAAGCATTCCATTGGCGTCTGACATCGCATCTCCTTCAGAAAGGGATGATGCTTGCCGGTTTTTCTTGACGCAGATACTACGAGTTGCGTAGCTGATTGACAGGGCGTTCAAGAAGATGGGGGCTGCCGAGTGGGTCTGAGGGGGCGACCAGCTTGTCGCAAGCGCACAGATCAATCGCTATGCGTGGCAAGCCCAAGCCGTACCTGCTGTACCGTGCGCAAGCTGGCCGAAATCCTCAAGGTTCCGACGGCGTTTTCTGCTCGGATACGGATGATGGAGTTCGCAGTCGCTGCTCAGCTATGGGCAGGCGAGTGAGGATGTGCGGGAGAACGTACGAGGATATTGGGGAATTAGAGCTGCTCTGCCCTGCCATCCCTAGGGCCGGCGAAGACAGTCAGCTCCTGCTTGGTTCTTGTGCGCTGACACAGCAATTCCTCGATAAACAGGATGCCGACATCGATACCGTATGGCTGGCTCAATCCGGTTACGACCTGCCCCTCAGCGACGAATACCTCGTCAAGGTCGAAGATGCCAACAGGCTCCACGTTCGTTCGATCACCGGGCCCATCGTGATTTGCGTCGCTCAAGCCGGGGAGCATGCCTATGGCGCGATCGTAGGCTGCCTCGGCATCGCTGGCAGCGAACAGATGCGACGCGATGAAATGGCGTTTCTCTCTGCGGTTGACGTCGTAAGGTGGCTGCGTGCTGAGCGAAGCGTTCTCCTCCTTCATGAGGAAATGGGCAATGTATAAGGACATCAATAAGGTACTTTCAACTGCAGTGCCGTGGTGAATCCCCCATCTGGCCGTCAGAAGCCGGATGCGGACGGCTCAGTCGACGGACATCCTCTGGATGAAGTGGTCAGACATTGTGATCGATCACTTCTATTTCCTCGCATATTACGAAGTGATTTCCAATTTCCAGGACAACCGCGCTTGTTTCGACGATATGCGTGTCGATCAGTTGTGTTTTTAAATCGGATCCAATGCGATCTCGAACGCTGGTGAGGACAGAGATAGGACCGCGCAAGAGCAAGCCATAGCCTCCAGTCAGCAGTGTATGAAAGGATGCCGGTGAACCCGGCATCATTCTGGATGCGGCCAGCCAGCCTTTGTAGTGATGATGAAGAATTTCCCAAATATAGGCATAAATTTGGTAAGGATCCTGGGGGCACGAGGAGAAGTAAAGGCTGCCTTGTCTTCCGGAGCGGTTCAGGAGCAAGGGGTGCTCCCGGTATACGGATATTGCATTTGCACTGCAAATGCACACGTCGGTGTCCAGCCATTGCTTGCACACGATTTTGAATTCTCTGCGTATCCGTGAATTTTTCCAGTCATCGCATTCGATCGAAATCAAGAGTTCATTGTTCTCTGAACGACTTATGGATGTAATCAGGCCGTTGCTGTCATCATGGAAAATTTCTGCCAGTGCCTCAATATTCATGTCTTCTGGAATGTCATGGGTGGATGTTCGGCGCCCCAGGACATGAGAGCCACCGTATGTCTGACGTTTTATTAATTAGTGATTTTTACTGAGTTTTCGCAGATGCGTCTGATCGGCCGAAAGCAGTTCTCGACATCTTATTGCTCAAGTGTCAACATTTGCTTTAGCCATTGATCCGCCGTCATGTCCTCAACTCCGATCACATGATGTATATACATCATCGCCCTTTGCAGGCCGTATCGTCCGTCCAGCCTGTATAGAAGATAGTTGGCTGTGATCACTGCGCCGGTGGGCCAGAGCCGCCGAAAACTCTCCAGATCCTTGTCAACGATTTCGCCATAATTGGCCAGATCACCGCACTCCGTTTCGATGGATCGACCAAGAATATTCTCGATCGTGGTTCTTGTATCTGCATTTATCTTGAATGCCATTGTTATCTCCATGCGGCCGTATTGATTGTGCTTGATCTCAGGAGCTTGTGCCAAGGACTGGCATTGTCAGTCGTCGCACGCCGGTTGTCATCTGCATCAAGCCCGCCTAGACCAATCTATTGAATAACGCAGCTATACCGATTCGTTCGCACTCTGCTTCGGCCTGTTGGACTTCAAAATCCAGAAAATATCCTAGGTCCCAACGGAGTTTCCCGGCTCGGTGCTGCTCATCAAGTCTGGCAGGCACAAAATGCTCTGCAAATGAAAGAGCTTTCTTTAACTGGATCAATGCCTTAAGGCCCGTTATACCTGTGGAAACCGATGCCGTTCCAACGAACAGGTCATGGCCTTTCACGTCCGAAAGATCGGGGATGTAATTGCAACGCACTGCACATCCATTCCCGCAGTTTTTGCAGTGCCATATTTCCATTGCAGATTTCTCCGCGGGGCGATGAAAATCAGTGCTTGTGCAGATGGGGCATTCCATGTTGGAGGCGGGTGGCTGGTGCTTCCAGTAGATTCAAACCTGGCTTCAGGGGCGCTGTCGGCTGATTGTGCCGCATGATGAGGAGCTTGGCATCTTGATTCAGGCGTGCTGCCATGCATCCTCAGCGTTTGCGGTGGCGGTGAGTAGGCATGGTGGCAGGTCGCCTCGCGATGGCGTGCATGTCTTCGGGCGGAGTGCCCGTATGGGTCACGCGACAGGGATGGTGAGCCTACGGAGGGTGAAGGAGGTTGACGGGACCTGTGCGCGGTAAGGACAATCGATCGTCATGGACACTGAAAATGAAATCTTGGCACCACATGAACGTTATTGAAGCTGTAATGCACATGTCGCTTTACGCGAAGGCTCCCCATCCTGTCCTGGTGGTTGACGGGGTGCCGCTTGAGTTATGGTTGAAAGAGGCAGATTGCTCGGCTGTCTTTGGAGAAGATACTGTGGGTGGCCTTGTCCCGGCCCAAGGGTGGCTTATTGATGAGTGCGATTTGAAAAATGCCTGGTATCTTTTGAATCCAAAAAATGAAAATTCGTCGACGATAGTGCCAATCATGATCTGTCCAGATGATATGGATATGAATTGCACTGTTGCGGTGGTAGAGCAGCTGGTTGATGAAGAAGCGGTGAGTTGGGCGAGAATCGGACGTGCTATCGATGTGAGAAATGGTATTGTTGTTTCGGTTGAATGGGTAGCGGGAAATAAAAGAGCAGTATTTGACAAGACGGCTTTTTCTGCGGCGGTTGATGAGTTGAGGCGTCTGACAGAGGAGGTCTGGAGCTAGCTTCTGGCCACAGTCGCAAAGCTGGAATTGAGCGCCTTGCGGAAAACCAGTGATTCCTGGTCGGTCGAGGTTGCCAATCCTTACCCAAACAACCCCCCCTCATCCAACAACTCAAACGCCACCTCAGGCGTCCTCTCCATCCCCCGCCGAATCGCCGCAGGAATTGCCTGCCGAGTCTTGCTGCACAGCCCGCGCATCGGCAAGACCTCGATCTGTATGCCGCGCACGGTGCGCACTTCGCTGGCGCCGGGCTCGATGCGCACGCGGATGCCGAGCTGCTCATACATGCGCTGCTCCACATGGCGCAGGTCCTGCAGGCTGGTGATCTGTTCGAGCCGCTGCAGCAGGCGTTTTTCCTCTTCCCTGGTGAGCCGCAGGATGCGCTGGTCGGCCATGGAGTCGGCGAGCAGGGCGTCGTGCTCGCAGATGCAGGCGCCCGGAGGGCAGGGGACTCGGATCGGAATCTGAACGGGAAAGCTCATCGATGCCCAAGGAAGATCCGCCCCGGCCGGGACGGTGCAGGCCATGCTAGTTCAAGGCTGCAGCGGGGCCAAGGGGAAAGTCCTGGGCGCGCCCGCTGCCTGCGCCTGCTGCCTTTTCCCCCTCCCGTATGTCCGCGCCTGCGTCGTGGCGGTTGCGGGGTTGCAAGCCTGCCGAAGGACAGGCTTGCTTCGTCATCTGACTCGCCGTGATGTTTGAGTGAAGCGCGCAGCGCGCAACGAGTTTCACGGCGAACCCCGCAGCCGCCACGACGCAGGTGGCCCCGCAGCGAAGCGAAGGGGTCGCGGACATTCGGGTCGCCTTCTTTGATCTGACCTTTCTTGGCGAATCAAGAAAGGGCAGTCGGCTGCCGGGCCGAGACCCGGCCTCTAAAAGAAACCGCCCGGCAGGGGCAAGAAGAGCGCGCGGCGCTCAAATTTACAGACGGTCAACAACGCAAGGCCGCAGCCGCCAAGTCACACAAACTGACCCGCCCGCCTCACGACTTCTGACTCCTCCCATAAAGATTCTCCAACCCCGCCCACACCCTGCGCGTGAGCGGCTTGCTCTGCGCGGCAGGCCGCCGGTAGAGCCGTACGTTGATGGGCACGTCCTTGTCGGGCCCGGCCGCGCGGGCCAGGCGGCCATCGGTCAGGTCGGTCTTGACCAGGGTGAGCGGCAGCCAGGCCAGGCCCAGGCCCTGGTGGACCATGGCGTGCAGGGAGTCGGCGAGGTCCGCCTCGTAGACGGTGCGCAGGCGCGTGGTGTCGCACAGCTCGTGCAGGTGGCTGCGCAGGATCTTGCCCAGGGACATGCTTTGCGCGTAGTCCAGGTAGGGCACCAGCGGGCCGCCGCCGTGGGCGGGCAGGGCGTACTTGGGCAATTGGGGGACCAGGGGGATGCTGACGGGGATCAGCGTGTCCTGGCCCACGGGCAGCCAGGCCAGGTGGTGGCCCTGCAGGCTGCCTTCGATGGCGGGCTGGGCGTGGCACATGAGCAGGTCCACCTTGCCTTGCAGCAGCATTTCCACGCCGTAGTCCAGGCTGGTGGTGACCACTTTCCAGCACAGCTGGGGCATGGCCTGGTTGAGGGCGGTGATGATGCCCGGCAGGACGGTGTGCGACAGCGTGCGGCCGGCCGCGATGGTGATGGTTTCATCGCGCGTGCGGTGGGGGCGCTGGAGCAGGCCGTGGGTCTGCTCCAGGATGCCCAGCACTTCATGGGCCGAGGCCAGCAGCGTCTTGCCGGCGGCCGTGAGCGTGGTGGACTGGTGGCCACGCTCGACCAGGGGCGTGCCAGCCCATTCCTCCAGCGCGCGGATGCGGCGGCCAAAGGCGGGGTGGGTGATGTGGCGGCGCTCGGCGGCCTTGTAGAGGCTGCCGGTGTCGGCCAGGGCCTGCAGGTCCTGCAGCAGTTTGAGGTTGAGTTCGTGCATGGGTAGGGTGGGCGCAGAGCTGTGCTGATCCGGCACAGCCCCGCCGCAATCGGCACAGCACCAAGGCGGGGCATGCCTAGCATGGCGGCATGCGAGAGAAGCCCTGTTATGCCTGAAGTTTGCCTCAGGAAGATGCAAAGCCATTTCATTGGCGGTGCGCAGCGCACGGTGCGGGATCTGCCGATCCAGCACAGGGAAGTGGTGCGCAACGGCGGCGAGCGGCCGCTGGACATGAATGGCAGCTATGCCGTAGGCCAGATGTACGCCATGGAGTACCGGCTGGCGCATCCGCGCAGCCCCCTGCCAGTGCTGCTGTGGCACGGCGGCGGCATGACCGGGGCGCAGTGGGAGTCCACGCCCGATGGCCGCCAGGGCTGGCTGTGGCGGCTGCTGGAGGCCGGCCATGACGTGGTGGTCTGCGATGCCGTGGAGCGCGGCCGCGCGGGCTGGGCGATGTTCCCCGAGATCTATGCCGAGGCGCCCGTGTTCCGCAGTGCCGAGGAGGCATGGACGCTGTTTCGCATAGGCCATGGCGCGCCTTCGGGCGACGGTGTGGGCGAGCCCTTCGTCGGCCAGCGGTTTCCACATGAGAATTTTGGTGCCCTGGTGCGGCAGATGGTGCCGCGCTGGCTGGGGCACGAGGCCATGGCCATGGCGGCCTATGACGCCTTGCTGGAGCAGTTCGGCCCCTGCGTGGTGCTGGGCCACAGCCAGGGCGGTGGCTTTGCCGCGCATGCGGCCATCCGCAAGCCGCACCTGGTGCGCGCCGTGGTGGGCGTGGAGCCTACGGGCATGCCGGTGGTGCAAGAAGGGCAGCAGGGGCAACAGGGGCAGGAGGGGGCGGATGCCTTCGCGCCTGCCTCGGCCATCCCCCATCTGGCGGTGTGGGGCGACCATTTCGCGCACAGCCCGCAGTGGCAGAAGTACCGCGCGCAGACCGATGTGTATTGGCAGCTGCTGCGCCGCCTGGGCGGCCGTGCCGAGGTGTTGGACCTGCCGGCCGCAGGCATTACCGGCAATTCGCATTTCTGCATGCTGGACACCAATGGCGACGAGGTGCTGGGCCGGGTGCTGGCCTGGCTGGAGCGCCTGGGCCGATGACTGGCCAGTGACTGGCCGGTCCTGGTCCCGAAGAATTTCAACGAGGAGAAAAATCCTATGCAACGCCGCAATTTCATGATCCGCAGCCTGTCTGCAACCACGGCGGCCCTGGCCCTGGGCGCCATGGCGCCCGCGCAGTCGGCCCTGGCGGCCGATGCCGGCTGGCCCACGGCCGAGCCCATCCGCCTGATCGTGCCGTTTCCGCCCGGCGGCACGGCCGATGTGGTGAACCGCCTGTTCGCGCAGCAGCTGGGCAAGGTGCTGGGCGCCTCGGTGATCGTGGAGAACAAGGCCGGTGCCGGTGGCTCGCTGGGCACGCGCTTCGTGGCCGATGCCAAGCCGGACGGCTATACGCTGCTGGGCGCCACGTCCAGCACGCACGGCACGAATCCGGCCGTCTACACCAAGCTGCCCTATGACGCGGTGAAGGATTTCACGCCCATCACCCAGGTGATCACGGTGCCGGGCGTGCTCAGCGTGCATCCCTCGGTCAAGGCGGCCAATCTGAAGGAGCTGATCGCGCTGGCCAAGGCGCAGCCGGGCCATCTGTCGTATGCGTCCTCGGGCGCGGGCGGCCTGGGCCATCTGGCCATGGAGCTGTTCAAGGCCAAGGCGGGCGTGCAGATCATGCATGTGCCCTACCGTGGCGCGGGCCCGGCCTTCACCGATCTGATCGGCGGCCAGGTGTCCATGCTGTGGGAGCCGCTGCCGGCCTCGCTGCCGCACATCAAGTCCGGCAAGATCCGCCCGCTGGCCGTGGCCACGGCCCAGCGCAGCAGCGAGCTGCCCGACGTGCCGACCTTTGCCGAGTCCGGCGTGCCCGGCTACGCCGTGCAGGCCTGGAACGGCCTGCTGGCGCCCAAGGGCCTGCCCAAGGACATCCGCGACAAGCTGCACAAGGCCAGCGTGCAGGCCCTGGCCGATCCGCAACTGCGCCAGCGCCTGGCCGAGTTGGGCGGCACGGTGGTGGCCAATACGCCGGAGCAGTTCGGCGCGGTGATCCTCAAGGATGTGACGACCTGGAAGCAGGTGGCCGCTTCGTCGCAGATCAGCCTGGACTGATGCGGCGGGCACCGGGGAAAGCCCTGTGTCCAGGCGCCCACGGGTGGCGGGGCCAGGCGTGGTGACGGTGCCATAGTCCGGGGGTGGCGGTCCGGGTGCGTTGCCTGCGGCCGCGCACAAGGCCGCGAACAAGGCGGACCGCCTGACCTGCCGCTCTCAAGCCATGGACATCAACCTCATCCGCAATTTCGTAGAGATCGTGGACGCGCGCAGCCTCAGCGCTGCGGCGCGCAAGCGCGATATCACGCGCTCCAAGGTGAGCAAGGAGCTCAAGGCGCTGGAGACGGCGCTGGGCGTGACCCTGCTGCACCGCACGACGCGCAGCTTTTTGCTGACGGCGGCGGGCGAGGTGCTGTACGAGCACGGGCGCAGCATCATCCAGGAGGTGGAGGCGGCGCAGGGCGCCATTGACGCGCTGCAGCATGTGGTGACGGGCTCGGTGCGGCTGAGCATTCCCACGGGCCTGGGCGAGCTGTACCTGGCCGACATGCTGCTGGCCTTCCAGAAGCGGCACCCGCAGGTGCGCATCCGCGTGCTGTTCTCCAACCGGGTGAGCGATCCCATGAGCGCCCAGGTGGATGTGGCCGTGCGCGTGGCACGCGACGTGCAGGAGCACCTGGTGGCGCGCGACCTGGGGCCGGTGGGCTTTGGCCTGTATGCCAGCAGCGCCTATGCCAAGGCGCGGCCGTTCCACGACCCCGCCGAGATTCCCCACGGCGTGCTGTTGACGCCGCCCGGCGACGGCAAGACCTATGCCGTCTCGGTGAAAAAGGGGCAGCAGGAGATTGCGCTCAAGTGCGAGCCCTGCATCACCAGCGAGCATTTCCCCTTCCTCAAGCAGTCCATGCTCCGTGGAAGCGGCGTGGCCACCTTGCCCAACTACATGGTGATGGACGAGCTGCGATCGGGCGCGGTGCAGCGCGTGTGCCCGGACTGGACGGTGTCCGGCCTGGGCGACAGGCTGTACATCATCACGGCCGAGGACCGGCGGCCCTCGCATGCCGTCAAGGTGATGACCGAGTTCCTCAGGGCCAGCCTGCTGCGCTTCGTGGAGCAGGCCGAGGTGTCCGGCCCTTAGGTCCTTAGTTCATCACCTTTTCGGTCTTCAGTTCTCCAGCGCAATCGCGTTGTCCGCGATCACCTTGCGCCACATCTGGCCGTCAGCGGCCAGGAAGTCGTCTAGCTGGGCCTGGGTCTGGGGCTTTCTGGCGGCGAGGGTCTGGTTGCCCAGGGCACTGGCGAACTCGGGGTTGAGCATGACCTTGTTGACGGCTGCCTGCAACGTGTTGCGCGCGTCCGCGGGCGTGCCTGCGGGCACGGCAATGCCGAACCAGGTGGAGGCCCTGAAGCCCGGCACGCCCGATTCGGCAATGGTGGGCGTCTGCGGCAGGAACTGCGAGCGCTCCGGCCCGGTGGTGGCAATGGCCACCAGCTTGCCGGCCTTGATGTGGGGCAGGGAGGTGCCGGCCACGTCCACCATGAGCTGGGTGTCGTTGGCCATGAGGGCGGTCAGGGCCGGGGCGCTGCCGTTGAAGGGAATGTGGGTGGCGGCCACGTCCAGGCGGGACTTGATCAGCTCGGTGGTCAGCTGCAGCGGGTTGCCCAGGCCGACCGAGCTGTAGTTGAGCTTGCCCGCGTGGGCCTTGGAGTAGGCCTTGAGGTCGGCCACGTTTTTGATGCCGGTCTGGCTGTTGGTGACCAGCACCAGCGGGGCCTCGGCCAGGATGTTGGTGAGCTTCAGCTCCCGGTCGGGGTTGTAGCTCAGCTTCTTGTAGAGCAGGGGGTTGAGCACCATGCTGGCATTGCTGGCCAGCAGCAGGGTGTAGCCATCGGCCGGCGAGCGCGCCACGGCCGAGGCGGCAATCATGGTGTTGGCGCCCGGCCGGTTCTCCACGACCACGGACTGCTTGAGCTCCGTGGACAGGTGCGTGGCCAGGGTGCGGGCCAGCACATCGACCGAGCCGCCCGGCGCATACGGGGCGATGAGCTTGATGGGCTTGCTGGGGTAGTCGGACTGGGCGAACCCGGGGGCTGCGGCTGCGGTGGCCGCAGCGGCAAGCAGCAATGCGATGGCCTTGTTCATGCGTTGTCTCCTTCTCTTTCGGTGTTGGCGGGTTCAGATCTTGCGCTGCGTCGCGCCCCAGTGGGCGTCGCGCAGCTTTCTTTTGGCGATCTTTCCGTTGTCGTCGCGGGGCAGGCGCTGGAAGACGAAGCTGCGCGGCAGCTTGTAGGCCGCCAGCCGGCCGCGCAGCCATTCTTTCAGTTCCGCCTCGGGCAGTGTGCCTGACTGGCCGGGCTCGACCAGGGCCAGCAGCCGTTCGCCGTACTCGGCATCGGGCACGCCGATGACGGCGCAGTCTGCTATGCCGGGGTGCCTGAGCAGCTCGTTCTCTATCTCGGCCGGGTAGATGTTCACGCCGCCGGAGATCACCATGTCCGAGTCGCGGTCGCAGACGTAGAGAAAGCCTTCCTCGTCCAGGTAGCCCATGTCGCCCAGGGTGATGAGGCCGCCCTGGTCCATCTTGCGGCGGGCGTCTTCGTTGCCCTTGTAGGTGAAGTCGGCATAGGCGGGCTGGCGCACGTAGATCAGGCCCACCTCGCCCGTGGGCAGGCCCTGGCCCTGCCTGTCCAGGATGCGGACTTCGGCGTCCTGCAGCGGCAGGCCCGCGCTGCCCGGGTGGGTGAGGGCGTCGGCCGAGCCGATGAAGGTGACCAGGCCCGACTCGCTGGAGGCATAAGTCTCGTTGATGATGGGCCCCATCCACTCGATCATGGCCTTCTTGACCTCGGGCGCGCAGGGCGAGCCGGTGGAGGCGATGAAGCGCAGCGAGGAGATGTCGTAGCGCTCGCGCACTTCGCGCGGCAGCCTGAGCAGGCGCACGTACATGATGGGCACCATGTAGGCGGTGTCGATGCGGTGCTCCTGCACCAGCTGCAGGAAGCGCTCGGGGTCGAAGCGCTGCTCCAGCACCACCAGCTCGCTGAGCATGAGCGCGTTCTGGAAGTACAGGCTGGGCGCGCTGTGGTAGATGGGCGCGGTCAGCAGGGTGCGCGCGCCGGGCTGCAGGCCGTAGGCGGTGGCGATCAGCGCCTGGTTCACGGCCAGGCGCCGGGGCAGTTCTTCCACGGGAAACGCCTTGCGCAGCACGCCCTTGGGGCGGCCCGTGGTGCCCGATGTATAGGCCATGTGGCCGCGCGGCGCGACCAGCGGGCCGTCGTAGGGTGCCTGGGCGGCCAGCCAGGTTTCGTAGTCCAGCTCCGGCTCGCGTGCGTGGGCGACGCGCCGGGGCAGGTCCGCGTAGAGTTCGCCCTTGAGGCCGTCGAGCAGGTCCTGGCTGGTGATGAGGGCGCGGGCGCCGCTGTCGGCCAGGATGTAGTCGATCTCCGTGGCCGTGAAATGCCAGTTGACGGGGCAGTAGTAGATGCCCGCAATGCGGCAGGCATGGACCACGTCGGCGTATTCGATGCCGTTGCGCAGGAAGACGGCCAGCACGTCGCCTTCGGCCAGGCCCAGGCTGCGCAGGCCCTGGGCCAGCTGGCGGCCGCGCTGCTGCTGGGCGGCGCCGGTCAGCGTGCGCTGTTCGAAGACCAGGGTGGAATGGGGCGTGGCGGCGGTGCTCATGTGGGCGTGGCCTCCTGCTCCCCATCGTTGACGTTGGGCTGGTTGGCGGCCTTGGCCATCTGCCGGGCGCGCGCCCAGTCGGCATCGTCCCAGGCCTGGTATTCGGTGAAGTAGGCGCCGTTGGCCAGGGCGTCGCCGCCGTCCAGCGTGATGGTCTGGCCGTTGAGCCAGGTGTTGCCCGGGGCCAGGATGAAGGCGGCCATGTTGCCGATGTCCTCGCCCGTGCCCAGGCGGCGCGTGGGGTTGTCCAGGCGGCGGCGGTCGGCCGAGTCCTCGTTGCCGTCGATCCTGGGGCGCAGGCGCTGGCTGGCGCCCTGGGTGGGAATCACGCCCGGCGCAATCGCGTTGAACCGTATGCGCTTGGGACCCCATTCCACGGCCAGCGATTTGGTCATGGCGTCCAGCCCGGCCTTGGACATGGCCGAGGGCACGACGAAGGGCGAACCCGTGTCCACCCAGGTGACGACGATGGACAGCACCGAGCCCGGCAGCCCTTCGGCGATCCAGCGGCGGCCCACGGCCTGGGTGACGTAGAAGGTGCCCCGGAAGACGATGTCCGAGATGGCATGGAAGCCGTTGATGCTCAGGTCCTCGGTGCGGCTGACGAAGTTGCCGGCCGCGTTGTTGACCAGCCCAGTCAGGGGGCCGTGTTCGGCCCAGATGCGGTCGATGACGGTGTGCACGGCCTCGGGCTGGCGAATGTCGAGTTCATGCGCAAAGGCCTGCGCGCCCGTGTCGTTGTTCAGCATCTCGCAGGCCTGCTGCACCACGGAGCGTCGCCGGCCGCACAGGTGCAGCTCGGCACCCAGTTCCGCCAGCTTGGCCGCCATGGCCAGGCCCAGCCCCGTGCCGCCCCCGGTGATCAGGACGCGCTGGCCCTGGAATAGATTGGCTTCGAACATGCTTGTCTCCTTTTGCTTTCACTCTAGGGAGACAGGGGCGGCTGGCAAAGGAGGGTGGTGGAACGCGGTTGGTTCCGTGGTGGAAACAATGGGCTTGTGATTTGGGGCTGTGACCGCGGCTTGTCAGCGAGTGCAGGGGGCTCATCTCCCCCTGCCGGGTGGTTGTTTTTCGAGGCCGGGTCTCGGCCCGGCGGCCGACTGCCCTTTCTTGATTCGCCAAGAAAGGTCAGGTCAAAGAAGGCGACCCGAATGCCCGCGACCCTTCGCTTCGCTGCGGGCAACCTGCGTCGTGGCGGTTGCGGGGTTCGCCGTGAAACTCACTTCGCGCTGTGCGCTACGTTCAGACATCACGGCGAGTCAGATGACGAAGCAAGCCTGTCCTTCGGCAGGCTTGCAACCCCGCAACCGCCACGCCGCAGGCGCGGGCATACGGGTTGGGCTCCGTAGAACAGCCGGTGTTTCACGGCGCAGCCTTGTGCCCTGACTTTCCGGCTGCGCTGCGCAGGTCGGCCACCTGGGCGGCGGTCACATCGGCAGGCTGGCCGCCCAGGGTGGCGCGGGTGTAGTTGGCCAGGGCGGCGACTTCGCCATCGGTCAGCTCCTGCATGAAGCCGGGCATGCCGGGCAGGGGCGTGGGGCCCTGCTGGGTGGCCGGGTGCTTGGGCAGGCCGACGAGGATGGCCAGCACCAGGTTGCGGGCGTCGGCCTGGCGCACGGTGCTGTTGCCCTTGAGCGGGGGCATGGTGAGGCTGCGGCCCAGGCCCTCGCTGCCGTGGCAGCTGGCGCACAGCGCCATGTAGTGGCCCCGGCCCGCGTCCAGCGTGCCCGCGCCGTTGACCGCGCCATTGCCGGCGCTGTTGCCGGTGCCGGAATCCGGGGGCGCGGCGGCAGGCAGCGGCTGGGGCGCGGGCGGGTTGTCGCCCAGCAGGAAGGTGGACAGCGCCGTCATGTCCTCGGCCGTGAGGTACCGGGTGCTGTTGGCGATGACCTCGTGCATTTCATCGAAGGCGCTGCCGTGGGCCGAGAAGCCCGTCTGCAGGAACTGGGCCATGCCCTCGCGCGTCCAGCCGCGTGCGGCCAGGGCTTCGGCGGTGATGCCGGGGGCCGTGAACAGCGACAGTGTGCCGCCCTGCAGCCAGCGGTCCTTCTGCATCTGGCCGAACATGCCGCGCGGCGTGTGGCATTCGGCGCAGTGGCCCATGACATTGCCCAGGTACTGCCCGCGCAGCCAGGCCGGGCTCTGGCCCTGCGAGCCCACGGGCAGGGGCGCGCTGGACAGGAACAGCGTCTTCCAGCCGAACATGAGCACGCGCAGGTTGAAGGGGAAGGGCAGGGCGGGCTTGGTGTTGGGCTGGGCCACGGGCCGGATGTTCATCAGGTAGCCGTAGATCAGGTCCGAGTCTTCGCGGCTCATCAGGTGGTAGGAGGCATAGGGCATGGCCGGGTAGAGCTGGCGCCCGCCCGGCGCCGTGCCGCGGGTGACGGCGGCGTGGAATTCCTCGGCCGTCCAGCGGCCTATGCCGTGGTCGGGGTCGGGGGTGATGTTGGTGCCGTAGAGGGTGCCGAAGGGCGTGGGCAGGGGCTTGCCGCCCGCAAAGGGCTGGCCTTCCCGGGCGCCACCTATGCCACCCACCCCGTCATGGCAGGCCATGCAGTCGGCGGCGCGCGCCAGGTACAGGCCCTGGGCCAGCTGCTGGGGGCTGCGGTGCACGGCCTGCGGCTCGCGCTGCGGCACATGGGGCCGGTTGCCCCAGACGGCGGCAATGGCAAACAGCACGGCCAGCAGCAGGAGGATGAGTAGCAGCCCGCGCCAGCGGCGCCTGGGCCTGCGCGGCGGCGGGGGGCGGGCGCCGCTGTAGTCGGCAGGTGGCGCGGCGGTGGCGGCGGTGGGGGCGGCTGCGCTGGGGTCGGCGGCGGACATGGCGCTCATCCTTTCAAGGTCAGCCCGGGCGTGTTCAGGACCAGGTCCTTCACGGCCGCGTAGTAGCGCACATAGCCGGTGCAGCGGCACAGGTGGGGCTGCAGCGCCTCGCCCACGACCTGTTCCACATCGGCCGCGCGGATGGGTGCCTTGGCCAGGCGCTCGACCAGCACCGTGGCCGCGATGACGAAGCCCGGCGTGCAGTAGCCGCACTGGAAGCTGAAATGCTCCAGGTACTTCTGCTGCACGGGGCTGATGGCGATGACCTTGCGCGGCTGGCCCGAGGCGCCGGGCGAGGGCGGGGGCGCGGTGTCCGCGCCAGCCGGGTCGGCAATGCCTTCGATGGTGCGGACCTTGCGGCCCTGGAAGTAGTGGGCGCCGGTGATGCAGGTGCGCATTTCGCGGCTGCCTTCGGGACCGTCCACGATGATGGTGCAGGCCCGGCATTCGCCGATGCCGCAGCCCAGGCGCGAGCCGGTGAGGTTCAGGTATTCGTGCAGGAAGTCGATCATGGGCATGCCTTCGGGCACGTCCATGGGGCCGACGGTCTGGCCGTTGACGGTCAGCGACAAGGGGCGCGGGACAAGGCTCATGGTGCGAGTGCCTCCCTGATCTTTTGCGGGGTCACGGGCAGGTCGTGGAAGCGCTTGCCTATGGCGTGGTGCAGTCCGTTGACGATGGCGGCGACGATGGGAATCATCACCACCTCGGCAATGCCCTTGGGCGGATCGGTGTCCGACAGCGGTGCCAGCAGCTCGGCCGTCTGCTTCCAGACCGCCACCTCGCTGCCGCGCGGCAGGTGGTAGCGGTGGAAGTTCCAGTTGCCGTCGCCGGGGCCGCCCTCGTAAAGCGGCATGGTTTCGTACAGCGCATGGCCTATGCCCATGGCGATGCCGCCTTCGAGCTGGCCGTGCACCAGCTCGGGCACGATGGGCCGCCCGCACTCCATGATGGAGTGGTGGGCCAGCAGCTCGACCGCGCCCGTGCCCGTGTCCACCGCCAGCTCGACCAGGGCCGCATTGGCGCTGTAGTAGGTGACGCCCGCGTTGTTGCGCTGCATGGGCGGATACAACAGGTTGCGCCGCGCAATCATGCGGTAGCCGGCGGCGCTGCGCCGCGCGGTGACAGAGGCCTCAACGGGCGTGGCCGCCTGCGGCGTGTCGGTGGTGTCAGGGGCCGGCGTGACGGCGGCAGCATCGGGCGCGCTGCCCAGGCGCACGGCCAGCGCGTCCAGCGGCCGGCGCGCGCTGGTGCCCAGGATGTCGAAGTCCGCCTCGGCCCATTGCCAGCGGTTGAAGGTATGGCCCACGGCGCCCGTGACCAGCTGCATGGCATGGGCCTTCTGGGCCAGGGCCTGCAGGGACAGCGGCTGCATGCCGTTGGCCGTGAGCATGCCGTTGACCCAGCGCGCGTCCTCGCGGCGCACCACGTAGGGCGCCTTCTGGCCGCCGCCCGTGCCCTGGCTCCAGATGGCGACGGCGGCCGGCCACAGGCCGTGCTCGAAGACCACGCGCGCCGTCTCGCTGGTGGCGTGGCTGTAGTAGTAGGCCGAGTTGCTGGCGCTGGCCGGCGAGGCGTAGACCGGCGTCCACAGCGGCCGGGTGGCGAAGCGGTCCTGGTCGGCCTGGGGCATGGTGTAGTTGTCGCCCTCGGCCTTGAGCGGCAGCTCCGGCCAGTCCAGGCAGGCGGTCTGCAGCTCGTCGGCGGGCTTGCCGAACCATTGCACGCACAGCTGGGCCTGCGAGGTGCCCATGCCCGTGCCGATCTCGGTGCCCGAGTGGTGCAGCAGCACGCGGCCCTGGGGCGATATCTCGATGCGGGCGAAGGCCGCCTCGCCGCCCGTGCCGAAGTCCTTTTGCACGCAGGCAAAGCCCACGCCGTAGCGCTGGCCCGGGTGGCTGGCCTCGTAGGCGGTCTTGCGCTTGGCGCGCTCGGTCCACAGCGGATGGCGGCGGGCGCGCTCCAGCACCTCGTCGGCGCGCAGGGCGCCGGCGGCAATGGCGCCCTGGGTGTTCTTGGCGCCCGAGGTCAGCACGTTGCGCAGGCGCAGCTCGATGGGGTCGATCTGCAGCAGTTCGGCGATTTCGTCCACCATCATTTCGGTGGCCGCCATGCTCTGCAGCGTGCCGTAGCCGCGCGCCGAGCCCGCGTCCAGCGCGCGGCTGGCCAGTGCCACGGCGGTGATGTCGTTCTTGGGAAAGTAGTAGATGGACTGCGCCGCCGTGCCGCCGACCATGGCGACCGAGGGCGAGAAGTTGGCCCTGCCGCCGCCATTGGCCGTCATGTTGGCCACAAGGCTCTGGAAGAGGCCGGTCTTCCTGTCGATGGCCATGGTGTAGTCGATCTCGAAGGCATGGCGCTTGAGCGAGGACTGGAACTGCTCGAACCGGTCATTGGCCAGGCGCACGGGCTTGCCGTCCGCATACAGCGCGCAGACCAGGCCGTAGTAGGGCATGGGCGCGTGGTCCTTGGAGCCGTAGCCCACCGTGTAGCACGGGTGCACGAAAAGGTTCTTGAGCGGGAACCTGCTGGCCTGCACCATCTGCGCTGCCCATTCGGCCACCTCGTGCGGCGACTGCGTGGCCAGCACCATGTGCAGGCTTTGCGTGGCCGCGTCATACCAGCTGTTGGCGTTGTCGGGTTCCAGCGCGGCTGTGTCCACCGATTGCGTGGCGTAGTGGCGCTGCAGCACCAGCCAGTCGGCGGGCGGCGTGGCCAGCTCCTGGGCGATCTGCTCGGCCGCGCGCAGGCCGCGTGCCGTGACCGCGTCGGCCTTGGAGATCTGCGGCCAGACCAGCGGCTTGCGTTCGGCGGGGAAGAGCGGGGCATCGCGCAGGCTGGAGAACACGTCGTCGTCAAAGGCCGTGGCACCGCCCTGGCGCACATAGCGGAACACGCCCCAGGGCGGACGGTCCAGCGCGCCCGTGATGCGGCCGTAGCGGATGACGCCGGCCGTGGCCTGCAGCCTTTCCTTGGCAAAGCGAAAGCGCGCGAAGTCGTGGTAGATCAGGATGGCCACGGCCTGGCCAAGGTAGGCGGGGGTCTTGCCTGCGGGCAGCAGCATGTCCTCGCCATAGAACTCGGGAAAGGCCAAGCCGTCGCGCGCCAGATCCTCGGCCGTGACCACGCGGTCGGGCGCCAGCTCGCCGTCCAGGGAAGACAGGTCCATACCGTCGAACAGCCGGTCGGCCAGGGTGGTGCGCACGATGAAGGCATGGGATTGCTGCTGGGGCCAGTGCGGCATGTCGCGTGCGCGGATGTCGCGGGCGAAGACCTTGGCGCCCATGACCTTGGAGCGGCCATCGAGCCGCATGCGCGGCAGCTGCGTGGCCGGCTCGCGGGCCACGCTGCCCAGGACGCGGTCTTCAAAGAGGGCTGCATAGGCCTGGCTGGCCAGCGGCGCCACCCAGACGCTGACGCCTGCGATGCTGGCGGCCTGCAGAAAGCCGCGCCGCGACAAGGGAGCCGTGCCGGCCTGGCTGCCGGCGCCGGAGTGTTGTTCTGGGCGCATGGCGCTCTTCTCCTGTGGGGTTGAGCCCACTGTAGGAGGGCGCATGCCGCGCGGCCTGTCAGCAAAGGCTGCTTCTGGCGTCAGCGCGGCGGCAGCGGCAGGTGCCTGCCATCGTCAAAAGCAGGAGCGGGCCGGGGCCGCCAGGCCGCGACGGCAGCGTGCCGGCCGCACTGTCAATCAGACGCCGCCGCAAGAAGGGCCTTGCTGCAGTGCTCCGTGGCGCCGCGCATAGCCCGGCAGGGCAAGGGCGTGTCCACATTCAGGCATAGTTGAGGGTTGTGCAGAAAGTAGTGAAGTCCTGGGCATAACCGGAGCTTCTTATTACTTTATTTTTTTATAGTTTGCGTTTTTATACGCGCAACCTATATTTGCTCCCACTTCCCAACAATGCGCAGCGGCGTCCCCAGGCCGTCCTGCGCCGCGGCGTTTTTTCATGATCGAGATTCGGGATCTTTCCCTGACCTACAAGGGCCCCACCGGGCCCGTCCATGCCTTGCGGGGCATCAACCTGCAGATCGAGTCGGGCGAGGTGTTCGGCATCATCGGCCGCAGCGGCGCGGGCAAAAGCTCGCTGGTGCGCTGCCTGAACCTGCTCAACCGCCCCACCTCCGGCCAGGTGCTGGTGGGCGGCCGTGACCTGATGCAGCTCAGCGATGCCGAGCTGCGCACGGCGCGCCGCGACATCGGCATGGTGTTCCAGCATTTCAACCTGCTGTCCTCGCGCACGGTGTTCGACAACGCCGCGCTGCCGCTGGAGATGGCGGGCATGTCGGCCGACGACATCAAGAAGCGCGTGGACCCGCTGCTGGACCTGGTAGGCCTGAGCGCGCTGCGCGACCGCTATCCGGCGCAGATCTCGGGCGGGCAAAAGCAGCGCGTGGGCATTGCGCGCGCGCTGGCCAGCCACCCCAAGGTGCTGCTGTCGGACGAGGCCACCTCGGCCCTGGACCCCGAGACCACGCGCTCCATCCTGGACCTGCTGCGCAAGGTCAACCGCGAGCTGGGCCTGACCGTGGTGCTGATCACGCACCAGATGCAGGTGATCAAGCAGATCGCCGACCGCGTGGCCGTGATCGACGGCGGCGAGATCGCCGAGCTGGGCCCCGTGATCGACGTGTTCACGCGCCCGCAGCAGGCCATCACGCGCAGCCTGATCGACGAGATCGTGCCCCAGCAACTGCCCGAGTCGGTGGCCGTGCGCGTGAATGCGCTGGCCGCCCAGCTGGCGCCCGGCCAGCAAGGCCGGCTGCTGCGCCTGTCGTATGCGGGCGAGAGCGCCTACCAGCCCATCCTGTCGCACCTGATCCGCGAGCTGGGGCTGGACCTGTCCATCCTGCATGGCCAGATCGACGAGATCCAGGAGCAGACCTTCGGCTCGCTGGCCGTCTTCGCCAGCGGCGACGCGGCAAAGATTGATGCCGCCGTGGACCATCTGCGCGCCACCGGCGTGCAGGTGCAGATCGTTTCCACCAGGGATTGAGCGATGTTTGAGAATTTTTCGGAAATGATGCTGGAGCTGTTCGTCAGCTCGCTGTGGGAGACCATCATCATGGTCGGCGTCTCGGGCCTGGTGGGCGGCCTGATCGGCATTCCCCTGGGTGTGTTCCTGCGCCTGACCGACCACGGCGGCGTGCTGCAAAACGGCCCGGCCAACAAGATCGTGGGCTGGATCGTCAATGCGCTGCGCTCCACGCCCTTCATCATCCTGCTGGTGGCCATCATCCCGCTGACGCGGCTGATCACGGGCTCGTCCATCGGCACCTGGGCGGCCGTGGTGCCGCTGACCATTGCGGCAGCGCCCTTCGTGGCGCGGCTGGTGGAGACCGCGCTGCGCGAGGTGGACAACGGCCTCGTGGAAGCGGCCCAGTCCATGGGCGCCACCACGGGCCAGATCGTCTGGAAGATCCTGCTGCCCGAGGCGCTGCCCGGCATCGTGGCGGGCCTGACCATCAGCTTCGTGAGCCTGACCGGCTACTCGGCCATGGCCGGCGCCATCGGCGGCGGCGGCCTGGGCGACCTGGGCATCCGCTACGGCTACCAGCGCTTTTTGCCCGACGTGATGCTGGCCGTGGTCATCATCCTGATCTTCTTCGTGCAGGCCATCCAGAGCCTGGGCGACTGGGCGGTGCGCAGGTTGAGCCACCGCTGATCCAACGGCCGCAGTGGCAGCAGCGGCAAGGAGCCGCGAGATTTTCCAAAAGAGGGATTCCATGAAAAAACGCGCCTTGCTCCAGTCGCTGGCCCTGGCCGCCGTCCTGCCCCTGGCGGGAATGGCCGCGCTGCCGGCCCATGCGGCCGACGGCTCGGTCACCATCGGCGTGACCTCGGGCCCGCATGCCCAGATCGCCGAGGTGGCCAGGAAAGTGGCCGAGAAGAACGGCCTCAAGGTGAAGCTGGTCGAGTTCGGCGACTTCATCCAGCCCAACGCTGCCCTGTCGCAGGGCGAGCTGGATGCCAACATCTACCAGCACCAGCCCTTCATGGACGCCCAGAACAAGGACCGTGGTTACAAGCTCGTGCCCGTGGCCCGTGCGGTCAACCAGCAGATGGGCGTGTACTCCAAGAAGATCAAAAGCCTGGCCGACCTCAAGAGCGGTGCGCGCGTGGGCATCCCCAACGATCCCACCAATGGCTCGCGTGCGCTGATGGTGCTGGCCGCGCAAAAGCTGATCGAACTGAAGACCGGCGCGGGCGCCCGTGCCTCGGTGCTGGATATCACGGCCAATCCGAAGAAGCTGCGCTTCGTGGAACTGGAGGCCGCCCAGCTGGCGCGCTCGCTGGACGACCTGGACGCTGCCGCCGTCAACAGCAGCTACGCCGTGGCCGCAGGCCTGTCGCCGCAAAAGGATTCGCTGGCGCTGGAAGCCACGGACACGCCCTATGTCACCGTGCTGATCGCCACGCGCGCCGGCCATGAAAAGGACGCGGGCCTGCAGGCCTTCGTCAAGGCCTACCAGTCGCCCGAGGTGCGCCAGTTCATCGACACGCAGTTCAAGGGCGCCTACACGGCGGCCTGGTAAGACCATGGGCAGCCTCGCATCGCACCAAGTTTCCGACGCGGACTTCGTGGCCGCCATCGGCGTGCAATGGCAGCGTCGCCCGCTGGCGCCCGAGCCCGGCCTGGCCGCGCTGCTGGCGCAGGCCCAGCTGGACGATGGCGGCAAGGCCACCGTGGTCCAGGCCGTGGGCATGCTGGTGGTCGACGAATGCGTGGCCCATGGCTACCACAGCATGGACCTGGTTGTGCTGCACCCGGGCACGCCGGGCCTGGACGAGGCGCTGGAGCGCTTCGACAAGCCCCACACCCATGCCGATGACGAGGTGCGCTACATCCTCGAAGGCGAAGGCCTGTTCGGATTTTTTGATGCCCACGGCCAAGAGCGCGTGCTGCGCGTGCAGCCCGGCGACTACCTGCGCATACCGGCGGGCGTGGAGCACCGCTTCACGCTGACCGCCACGCGGCGCATCAAGGCGCTGCGCCTGTTCGCCGATACGGCGGGCTGGGTGGCGCAATATACCCAGCGGCCCGCCGCTGCCATGGAGGTGCCTGCATGAGCCTGCCTGTCCCGACACTGTTCCAGACACTTGACGAGGCGCTGTTCACGCGCGCCCAGGACCTGCTGGACGAGGAATGGCTGGCCAAGGATGCCGACCTCGCTCCTGTGCTGCCCGTGGTGCTGGCGCGCGGCGTGGGCCAGGACTGGCACAAGGCCGGCACCTTCCGCCACCACCTGGCGGGCGTGGCGCGTTCGCTGGCGCTGTGGCGCCAGCCGCGCGACGTGCGCCTGCTGGGCCTGCTGCACAGCGTCTACGGCAACGCCTTCGTGGACCTGGTCAAGTTCGACGCGGGCAGCGAGCGCGGCCGCCTGCGCGAGCTGGTGGGCGAGGGCGCCGAGCACCTGGTCTACCTGTTTTGCACCATGAGCCGCACGCAGTTCATGCAGAAGATCCTGGCCGGCGACCTGGCCGAAGACGGCTCCATGGCGCTGGAATCCGCCGGCCGCAGCCAGCGCCTGAGCGCCTATGAGGTGGCGGCCTTCACCATCGTGAGCATGGCCGATGCCATGGAGCAGTGGTTCAGCTGGCAGGAAGACATCTACTCGCAGTTTCCGCAGGTGCAGAACCAGCGGCAGCAGGGCGTGCACTGGGCGGCCTCGCTGTGGCCCGGTCCCATGCGGCCTGCCAGCCGCATGCTCAGCCAGATCAGCGACCTGGGCCGTGCGCTGCAGCACCCGGCGCTGCGCGCCCAGCTGCCGCCGCCGCCGGTGTTCGACCATTGCAGCCGGCAGCTTTCGCCCGGCGACGAGGCCGCTGCCGTGTCGCTGTACTGGTCGGTGATCCAGCTGGACCAGCCGCTGGTGGACCTGGACGCCGCCACGGCCGTGCTGGAAAGCGCCGTGCGCCTGAACCCCTGGGTGGGCGAGCCGCAGATGGTGCTGGCCCAGCTCTACCTGTCTGCCGGCCGCGCCGACGACGCCGCGCGCGCAGCCACCAGCGCGCTGCAGTGCTTCAGCGGCTGGGGCAATGCCTGGGACAAGCGCGTGCAGTGGGACGCCTGGATCGCCTGGACGCGCATCCTGCTGCAGTCGGCGCAGCAGGGAAGCTGGCCCGAGCGCCTGGACAAGCTCAACAACCTGGCCCTGAAGGGCTGAGATGCAAAAAAGCCTGGCGCGAGAGCCAGGCTTTTTTGTGATGGGAGCGCGCCTGCGCCTTATTTGGCCGGCGCCGTTTCGGCCTTGGCGGCCGGCGCAGCGCTGGCGGGCGCGGCGCCGTCCTCGATCGCCTCGGGATGCATGGGCCGGCGTGCATAGCGCTGGGCCAGCACGGCGCAGACCATGAGCTGCAGCTGGTGGAAGACCATCAGCGGCAGCACGATGGCGCCCACGGCGCTGGACTCGAACAGCACCTTGGCCATGGGCACGCCGCTGACCAGGCTCTTCTTGGAGCCGCAGAACACCAGGGTGATCTCGTCCTCCTTGGAAAAGCCCAGGCGGCGCGCCGTCCATGACGTGATGACCAGCACCAGGGCCAGCAGGATGGACGACAGCAGCAGCAGGCCCAGCAGCGCAGGCAGGGGCGTCTGCTGCCACAGGCCGCTGATGACGGCGGCGCTGAAGGCCGTGTACACCACCAGCAGGATGGAGCCCTGGTCCACGAACTTCACGCGCTTGGCATGGCGCGAGATGAAGCCGCCGATCACGGGCCGCAGCAGATGGCCCAGCACAAAGGGCAGCAGCAGCTGCAGCGCGATCTTGCCGATGGCCTGCAGCGCGTCGCCCCCTTCGGCGCTCTTGTGCAGCAGCATGCTGACCAGGATGGGCGTGATCACGATGCCCATCAGCGTGGAGGCCGATGCGCTGCACACGGCAGCGGGCATGTTGCCGCGCGCCATGGCCGTGAAGGCGATGGCCGACTGCACCGTGGCCGGCAGCGTGCACAGGAAGAGCACGCCCATGTACATCTCGGGCGTGACCAGCGGCTCAAGCACGGGGCGCAGCGCCCAGCCCAGCAGGGGAAAGAGCACGAAGGTGGCGGCAAAGATGGTCAGGTGCAGGCGCCAGTGGCCTATGCCGGCAAAGATGGCCTCGCGCGAGAGCTTGGCGCCGTGCAGGAAGAACAGCAGGCTGACCATGAGCGTGGTCGCCACCTCCAGCCATTGCGAGACGGTGCCCGAGGCGGGCAGGAAGCTGGCCAATGCCACGGTGGACAGCAGCATCAGCGTGAAATTGTCAGGGGCGAAGCGGGGGCGTGCCATGGGGAAACTCTCTCCAACTAACTATCGGTTCGTGCAGCCAGGCTGCAAGGCCCCGATTGGACGCCACGGCCATTGAAAAGAGAAATGGATTTATCTGATGGTTTTATAATTTTTCCGTATGAATATCAGCCTGCGCCAGCTGCGCGCCTTCCTGGCCGTGGCGGAAAGCCGCAACTTCAGCCGTGCCGGCGAGCTGATGGCGCTGACCCAGCCCGCCGTCAGCCGCAACGTCACCGAGCTGGAACAGGCCCTGGGCGTGCAGCTTTTGCACCGAACCACGCGCGAGGTGGAGCTGACCGATGCCGGCCGCCTGCTGCAGGGCCATGCCACGCGCGTGCTGGACGCGCTGGATGAATGCCTGCTCGAAGTCAGCGGCCTGGCCACCCAGCGCCTGGGCAAGGTGCGCGTGGCCAGCAGCCCCACGCTGTCTGCCCACCTGATGCCGCGCTGCATTGCGCGCTGCCGCGAGCAGGCGCCGGGCATCGAATTGCTGCTGCTGGACCGCATCCAGAGCGATGTGCTGCAAAGCGTGCGCAGCGGCGAGGTGGACTTCGGCGTGGTCATCGACCCGCAGGGCCGCGATGACCTGTACTGCGAAACCATACTCAGCGAGCCCTTTTGCCTGGTCTGCCCGGCCACGCACAGGCTGGCCCGCAAGCGCCAGGTGGCCTGGAGCGACCTGGCCGGCCAGCCGCTGGTACTGCTGGACCACGCCTCGGGCAGCCGCCGCCTGATCGACGCCGCGCTGCAGGCCCACGATGCCGAGGCCGCCGTGGTCCAGGAAGTCGGCCACACCACCACCATCTTCTGCATGCTCCAGGCGGGCCTCGGCCTGAGCGTGGTGCCGGAACTGGCCGTGCCGCAGGCATGGCGAACTCCCGCGAGTGGCGCCACCACCCCCGACGCCCTCGCCAGCCGTCCCCTGCTGCCGCGCGTGCAGCGCGACATCATGCTGGTGCGCCGCCGCCAGCGCGAGCTGTCGCCCGTGGCGCAAAGCGTGTGGGATTTGATCAGGGGGGAGGCGGCGCAGCTGTGAGGCTGTGGCCGCAGGCCGCCGCATACGGCCTGATCGCCTCGCGCACGCGGTCCAGCACCAGCGCGTGGGGCGAGGGGGCCAGCCGCCCGGCGCGCACGGCCTGGTATTGGGCGGGGAGGAACTGGCTGAGCATGTTCTCGGGCAGGGTGCAGGTGGACAGGTTGTCCAGCAGCCGCGCCACGGCGGCGTTCACCGTGGGGTCGGCCCAGTAGTAGCGGATGCGGTCGCTGTAGCTGTAGATGCGCAGCAGCCTTTGGGCGCCGGGATCGGGCTGCTCGCCGCGGTAGTAGCGCTCCCAGCTGGCGGGGCGGCCCAGCATGGCGGACTCCAGCACGGCGGGCAGGTGGGAGCGCTGGTGCGCGTCGATGAGCTGCTCTTCGATGGAGGCCAGCGCGAACAGCACCTCGCGCAGCGCAAAGGTGGTGCCGGGGCCGACCTTGAGGATGGCAAAGCCGTCCTGCACCAGCTGGCGCAGGGCCTCGGGCCGCTGGTAGTCGGTGGAGTGGGCCTCGAAGACCAGTTGCGGGTGCTGGCGCAGCAACTGCTTGAGGTCGGCCGCTTCACCGGGCGCGTAGTCCACCACGCGCGTGTGATTGAACTCCACGCCGGGCTGGACCACCATGGCAATGATGCGCGGCCAGACGGGGTCCAGCCCCTGTTGCGCGAAGACTTCACGGTGCACCTGCAGCGTGCGCTGGGCGTCGGCGCGGGCAGTGACTTGCACATGCTCCAGCGCATGCGCGGCGCCGCCGGGCACGGGCACTTCGGTGCCGATCACGTAGACGGGGCCGGGGGCCGGGCAGGTGCTGCCGCGCTCGGCCGCCTGGCAGAGCAGGGCAGCGCGGCGGGCCACGGTTGCGTCGTCCAGCACCTGGGGGTCGTCTGCGCAGGCCATGCTGGCGTCCAGGTGCAGCTTCACGAAGCCGGCCGCCGCATAGGCGTGTACCAGGTCTTGCGCCAGTTCCATGGCCTCGGCGGCAGGCAGATGGGTCCACGCCGTGGGGCCCAGGTGGTCGCCGCCCAGCAGCACGCGGTCTGGCGGCAGGCCGACGCGGTGGGCGATGGCCAGCACGAAGCGGCGGAAGTCGGCGGGCTGCATGCCGGTGTAGCCGCCGAACTGGTTGACCTGGTTGGCGGTGGCTTCCACCAGCAGCGGCGTGCCGTCGTCCAGCGCCTGGTGCATGGCGGCCTCGATGACCAGGGGATGGGCCGAGCAGATGGAGTAGATGCCGAGTGCGTTGCCTGTTGCGCGCGCATCGCCTGCGGCTGCTGGCGTTTGCCCGGAGCGTGACTGCGCCAGGCGGGTGAAGTGGGTGAGATGGGTGGGGTGGGTGGGGTGGGTGAGATGGGCGGGCATGGTTTCAGCCCTCCATCACCGCGTGCCGCAGGTGCTGCGGCTGTTGTGCCAGCAGCGCGTCGAGCCCCGCAAAGCCGGATGTGCCCTCCATCGGCCCCTTACTGGAGACGGCCAGCGCGCCGGCCGCATTGGCGTAGCGCAGCGATTGCAGCGCGGTCTTGCCCAGGCGCCGGCAGGCGATGAAGGTGGCGCCAAAGCAGTCGCCCGCGCCCGTGGGGTCGGCCACGTTCACGCGGAGGGCGTCGAGGTCGATGCGCTCGTCGGCACTGAAGTAGCTGCAGCCGTCGGCGCCGCGCTTGACCACGATTTCGCGCACGCCGCGCGCGAAGATTTCGGCGATGGCGCCGGCCTCGTTGGCCGAGCGGGCCAGCTGCGTGACCTCGTGGCCGCTGGGCAGGAAGATGTCGGTGAACTCCAGGATGTAGGCCAGGGCTTCGCGCATTTCGGGGATGCGCAGCATCTCCTTGCGCACATTCGGATCGAAGGACACGGTGCCCCCCTGGGCCTTGACGATCTCGATGGCCTTCTTCATGGCATCGATGATGCGAAACGAGAAAAGCGACGAGCCCATGACATGGAAATGCGCGCAGTCCTTGAGCACGGCCTGGTTGACCTGCTCGGGCTGCAGCTGTGCCGAGGCGCTGTTGGTGATGTTGAAGATGAAGTCGCGCTCGCCGCTGTCGCGGTAGGTGACGAAGGCGCTGCCCGTGACGGCGCCCTTGCACACGGCGATGGCGCTGGTGTCCACTCCGTCGCGGCGCAGGCGGTCGATGTTGAGCCAGCCGAAGTCATCATCGCCCACGCAGCCGATGATGGCGGCCGGATGCCCCAGCCGGGCCACCTGGTCGATGAAGATGGCGGGCGCCCCGCTGGCATAGGGCCCGGTCAGAGGCCCCGGCGCGCGAAAGCTCTGGCCTTTTCGCTCGGCCATGATTTCGACGAGGATCTCGCCCATGGTCATGATGGATTGCATGCTCTCCCTCCCTTTGGAATCAAACCCCGTGCGCCGTTCGCTGCACCGCCGGCCCATGCGTCAGCGCCTGCGCCTGCTGTGCACATCGATGCACACGGCCACCAGAATCACGCTGCCCTTGACGATGAGCTGATAGAAGTAGGGCACGCTCATCAGGTTCATGCCGTTGTTGATGACGCCGATCATCAGCGCCCCTATCAAGGTGCCCGCAACGCTGCCGTGGCCTCCGGCCAGGCGCGTGCCGCCCAGCACGGCGGCGGCAATGGCGTCCAGCTCCCAGCCCATCGCCGCGTTGGGCTGGGCCGAGTACAGGCGCGAGGTGAGCAGCAGGCCGCCCACGGCCGCCATCAGCCCCGACAGCATGAAGATGGCGATCTTCAGTCGCCCCACCCGTATGCCCGCATAGGTGGCCGCCTCGGCATTGCCGCCTGCCAGATAGGTCTTGCGGCCAAAGACGGTACGGGCCAGCACGAAGTGGTTGGCGGCAAGCAGTGCGGCCAGGATCCAGATGGGCACGGGCATGCCCAGCCATTCGCCGTTGCCGATCCACAGAAAGGCCTCGTTGTCCACCGGCGCCGGCATGCCGCCCGAGACGATATAGGCCAGACCCCGGAAGATGCCCATGGTCGCCACCGTCACGATGAAGGACGGCAGATGCAGCAGCGCCGACAGCGAGCCGTTGAGCGCGCCCAGCAGCAGGCCGCACAGCAGCACGGCGGGCAGCACCAGGGCGGGCGCCAGGCCCTGGCCCAGCATCAGGCCGGCCACGCTGCCTGCCAGGGCGACCACCGATCCCACCGAGAGGTCGATCTCGCCCAGCAGCAGCACATAGGTCATGCCGAAGGCCACGATGGCGATGATGGACACCTGCAGCAGCACGTTGCGCAGGTTGCCGCCCGTCAGAAAGGCCGGCGACAGCAGGGAGAACAGCAGCACCAGGGCGGCAAGGCCCATGAGGGTGCCGGCGTGGCGCCGCAGCGCTCGCCAGCCAGCTCGCAAGCCGTCTCGCCAGGTTTCCTGGCTGTCCGGGATGCCTTCGGCGGCGTCGGCAGCGTCGGAGGCGTTGCAGGCCTTGGAGTAGCCAGGCGCGGTGATGCTCAGTTCGGAAGGGGTCATGGCAGTCCTGCTCCGGTGGCGTGCGCCATCACGGTCTCCTGGCGCAGATGGAGGGTGTCCAGGCTCTGGACGAGGCGCTTGTTGCGCATGACCAGCAGGCGGTCGCTCATGGCCAGTGCCTCGGGCAGTTCCGACGACACCAGGATGACGGCCGTGCCGGCCGCTGCCAGCTCGCGGATCAGGGCATAGATCTCGAACTTCGCGCCCACGTCGATGCCGCGCGTGGGCTCGTCCAGCACCAGCAGCCGGGGGCGCATGGCCAGCCATTTGGCGAACACGATCTTTTGCTGGTTGCCGCCCGACAGCTGGCGCACGGGCTGGTGCAGGCCGGCAACGCGTATCTTCAGCCGCTGCACGCAGGCGCGGGCCAGCGATTGCTCGGCCGCCTCGTCGGTGAGCAGTACGCCGCCGCGCCCGCTGTGCACCTGCACCATGCAGATGTTGTGCTGCACGGACTGGTCCAGCACCAGGCCTTGCTCCTTGCGGTTCTCGGTCACGAAGGCCATGCCCTGGCCAATGGCGTCGGCCGGCGAGCGCAGGCGCAGCGGCCGGCCGTGCATGAGGATGCTGCCCGTGCAGCGGTGCATGCCGAACAGCGCATCCATGACATCGGACCGGCCCGAGCCCACCAGCCCGAAGAAGCCCACGATCTCGCCCGCGTGGACCTCGAAGTCAATGCCTTCGAAGCGCCCGGCCAGGCCCAGGCCGCGCACCTGGAGCAGGGCGCGCGTGCTGCGGTCAGGGGCGGGGCCGCGCGGCGGATAGATGTCCTGCATCTGGCGCCCCACCATGAGCGCGATCAGCGCCCCGATGTCGGTCTCGTCCCGCGCCAGGGTGCAGATGGAGCTGCCATCGCGCATGACGGTGATCTCGTCGGAGATGCGCATGATCTCGTCCATGCGGTGCGAGACGTAGATGATGGCGCGCCCCTCGGCCTTGAGGCGGGCGATGAGGGTGAAGAGAATCTGCGCCTCGCTGTCGCTGAGCGAGGACGTGGGCTCATCCATGATGACGATGCGCGAGGGCTGGCACAGCGCCTTGGCGATCTCCACCAGCTGGCGCTGGGCCAGCGACAGTTCGGCTACCTGCGCGTTGGGGTCCAGGTCCATGCCCAGGCGGGCCAGCAGCGCGGCGGCGTCGCGGCGCAGTGCGCGGCGGTCCACGCAGCCGGCCCGCTGCGGGAGCCGCGCGGCGAAGAGGTTGTCCGCCACGCTGAGGTTGGGCGCCAGGCTCAGCTCCTGGTGCACGATGGCGATGCCGTGGCGCTGCGCATCGGTGGGGCTGTCCAGCTCGGTGCCGGTGCCCTCGATCAGCAGCTGGCCGCCATCGGGCCGGTGCACGCCGGCCAGGATCTTGAGCAAGGTGGATTTGCCGGCCCCGTTCTCGCCCAGCAGTGTGTGCACCGTGCCTGCGTGCAGGCGGAAGGAAACGCCTTTGAGCGCCTGCACGGCGCCGAAGGATTTGGCCAGCGCCCGGGCCTCGAGCATGGGGGGCGGCGCAACGGCGTCGAGCATGGCACGGCCTGGGTGGCTGTGTGCAGTGGGGCCTGGCATGGCGGGCTCCGCAGGTCCATTTACCTGGCGGCAGCCGTGTACACGCCGGGCAGCACGGGGTGGAATTTCTCCACCGGCTTGCCCTGCAGCAGCTGCGCGGCAATGGCCACGGCTTGCAGTCCCAACTGGTCGGGGTACTGGCGGATCACGCCCACGAAGGCCGGCTCCCGGTCCACGGCCGCGCGCGCCTCGGCCATGCCGTCAAAGCCGACGATCTTGACCTGCTCCAGCTTTCTTGCGCCCTTGACGCTGGCCAGTGCAGCCAGGGCCGCGTCGTCGCCAAATCCGAAGATGCCCGCGAGATCGGGGTGGGCCTGCAGCATGTTCTGCGAAGCGGCCAGGGCCTCGGCACGCGTGATGCCCGGCTGCACGGAGACGATCTTCATGCCGGGAAAGGTGGCGATGGCGGCCTTGAAACCCTCCACGCGATCGACCACGGACTGTATGGACGGGTAGTGCAGCACGCCGATCTGGCCCTTGCCGCCCGTGGCCCGACCCATGAGCTGGCCGGCCAGCACGCCGCCCGCGCGGTTGTCGGTGGCCACGTGCGACGCGACCTCGACCCCGCTGGCGGCAATGTCCACGGTGATCACGGGAATGCGGGCGGCGGCAGCCTTGAGCACGGCGGCCTTCACGCCCCGGGAATCGACGGGCGACAGGATGATGGCATCGACCTTCTTGCTGACGAAGTCCTCCACGTCCGAGATCTGCTTGCCCAGGTCCTGGTTGGCAATGCTCAGGTCCAGCTTCAGCCCCTGCCGCGCGGCTTCCTGCTGCATGGCCTGGGCCAGCTCCAGGTAGAACGGGTGCTGCTGCGTGAGCAGGGACACGCCGATGGTGCGGGGAGGGCTGGGGCCGGGGCCCGGCTGTGCAAGCGCCGGACTGGCCGGCAGGCCGAATGTGAATGCGCCGGCCAGCATGCGCCGGAGAAACGTGTTGCGGTCCATGGCTGTCTCCCTCCCTCTGTCGTTGTGGAAAAGCTCAGGTTCTGGCGAATTCGATGCGGCCCTCGGCCTTGCGGGTGGCCTGCAGCCGGTGGTGCGCCAGCAGATCGAAGGCGCCCGGCTCCATGTCCTGGTGGGCGCACAGGCCGTCGATCTGGGCGATGTCGCAGACCGGGTGCCCGCCCGTGGTGCTGTCCAGATCCAGGGCCAGCGCCACGGCCTTGGTGCTGTGCTCCACGGCCGCCGAATACAGGCGAGCCGCGCCTGGGTCGCGGCACAGCAGGCGGTTGCGGTCGTCGATGCCGCAGATCTCGAACAGGCAGATGTCCAGCGGCCGGGCCCGCAGGCCCGCTTCTGCCCCGGGGCCGATGAGGCCGGGCTCGTCGCCGGCCAGCGCGCCGCCCGTGACGTGAATGGCGCAATCGAGAAACTGCCGCGCCGTCGCCACCATGGCCAGGTCGTGCAGCGTCAGCGCAATGCCCTGGCGGCTGGCCAGCAACGGCAGCACGCGGTGGGTGATGCGGCCGCTGCCCAGGAAGACCGAGGCGTCGTCCTCGATCCAGCCCAGCGCGCCCTGGGCCACCTGGGCCTGCGCCGGGCCTTGCGCGGCGGCAGGGGCGCCGGGTATCTCGGCGGCCGTCTTGAGCAGGGCCGGGTTGTAGCGCGCCTTGCCGAAGGCGCGCACCACATAGCCTTGCTGCTCCAGGTAGTGCAGGTCGTTGCGGATGGTGACGGTGGAGACGCCGAAGAGCACGCTCAGCGCCTCCACCCGCACCTCGTCGGTCTTGCGCGCCAGCTCCACGATCTGCAGCCTGCGCTTGAGTGAACTGTTGCCTTGGTCCTGCATGGATTCTTTCGATTCGAAAGTTTTTTATTTCGTATCGAAAGTTTCTCTGCGTGCAAACGCCACGTCAAGCGCTCCCCGGGTATTCACCGGGGCGTCCGCTTCGGGGAGGGCTATCGGCTGGCCACGCCCAGGTTCACGACCACCGGGCGCTGCAACTGCGCCGTCCAGGCCCGGTAGGTCCGGTGGGCCAGGGCGTTCAGCACGGGAATGCGCAGGTCCAGGTGGCGCAGGATCTCGCTCTCGGTCTGCGCTGCGGGGCCGCGTGCGCGCAGCAGCTCGTCATGGCCTTCGGTGCACCAGGCAGCCACGCTGGCGGCGGTCACTTCCATGTGGCCCTGGAAGGCCCAGTGCCGGCCGTGGCGAAAGCCCTTGTTCAGGCAGTGGCTGCCGTACATGGTGCGCACGGCGCCGCGCGGGATCTCGAAGGTGTCGTAGTGCCAATGGAAGATCGTCGCCTCGCGCGGCAGGTCCATGACCTGCTGGGCGGCGGCCGTCACCCAGATGCGGCTCCAGCCAATGTTGGGGCAGGGGTTGCGCCAGACCCTGGCGCCCATGGCACGCGCCAGCATCTGTGCGCCAAAGCAGTGGCCGAGCACGGGGATGTCGCTGCGCAGCGCATCGGCCAGCAGGGCCTGTTCATCCTCCATCCACGGCAGCCCCTCGTTCACGCTGTGGTTGCTGCCCAGCACCACGATGCCGCTGTAGTCGGCGGCGTGCACAGGGGCTGTGCCATCGAGGGCGGGCTGCAACAGTCGGTAGGGAATGCACTGCTGCTCCAGGTGTTCACGCAGAACGCCGGGGCCCTGGGCGGATTCGTGCTGGAGGATGGCGACAGGTCTCATGGCGGCGCGGCTTCATCGGGAAGCCATTTGTTGTGAGGCCTTGACTCTAGGGACGGCTGCCTCAAGGGCGGATTGTGTTTGCGCACAACGCCATCAAGGCCGCATCAAGGCCGCCCCATGCCTTGCGCAGGCCCAACGCAAAAAGGCGCCACGGCCGTGGCGCCTTTGATGGTGGCAACTACGTCAATCGTGGTGCCGCCCGGAGCGCTGCGGGCCCGCCTGCCTGCCACGGCGGCGCAGTCCCAGCGCCGCCGCGCCCAGCAGGAGCAGGGAGGCCCAGGCCCCTCCCACGGGGATGGCTGCGACGGAGTCGCTGCCTGGGACATCGTCCGCGCCAGGCGTGGTCTTGGTGGTGGTCGCAGTGCTTGAGTCGACATCGCCCGTCGCCTGGATCTGGGTGACCGTGATGGTCACCGATCCCTTGGGCAGGCCGCTCACGTCCGTGGCAGGAGTGGTCCAGTGGCCATTGCCATCGCAGGGCACGGTCACCACCACGGCCTTGGGTGCCGTGCCGATGGTCACCGTCACGCTGCCACCGCCGGCCGTGCAGGTGCCAGAGAGGATGTAGCCGCCCTGGTTGCCCGCGTCTATCGGGGGAGGATTCACCACCGTGACCGAGGGCGTGGTGGGCGGCGTGGTATCGACCTTGGTGACCGTGGCATCGGCCGTGCCCGAATTGCCGGCAGCATTGGTCTGAGCCACATGGATGCCCACCGTGCCCGCAGGCAGTGCGCTCACGTCGGTGGCGGGGGTGGTCCAATGGCCATTGCTGTCGCAGGGCGCAGTGGCCACCACCGCGTTGGGCGCCGTGCCTATGGTCACCGTAACGCTGCCTGCGCCGACTGTGCAGGTGCCAGAGAGGATGTAGGCGCCCTGGTTGCCAGCATTGATCTGGGGCGGGGTGCCCACTGTGACCACAGGCAGCGTGCTGTCTGCCTTGGTGACGGAGACACTGGCGGTCCCTGTATTGCCAGCCGCATCGGTCTGGCTGGCCTGGATGGGCACCGTGCCCGCAGGCAGCCCGCCCAGGTCGGTGGCGGCAGTGGTCCATTGGCCGTTGCTGCCGCACGCTGCGATGGCTTCCACGGAGTTGGGCGCGGTGCCGATGCGCACCCTGACATCGCCATCGCCGGCCGTGCAGGTGCCCGAGACGGTGTAGCCGTGCTCATTGCCGGCATTGATCGCGGCTGCGTTGTCCACCGCGACCAGGGGTGCCGTCGTGTCCGTGGCTGCGGCCGTGGTCTTGGTGGTGATGACACTTCGCGTGCCGGTGTTGCCGGCCGCATCGGTCTGGGTGGCCGTGATGTCCACCGGACCCAGGGGCAGGCTGGCCACATTGGCAGCCGGTGCCGTCCAGGCTCCGGCTGCATTGCAGGCCGTCGTCATGGTCACGAACTTCGGGGCCGTGCCGATGGTCACCTTCACATTGCCATCGCCCGCGGTGCAACTGCCTGCGACGATGTAGGCCTCCTGGTTGTCTGCATTGATCACCGGGGACGTGGTGATGTCTACCGCAGGTGGCGTGGTATCCCCTTGCGCTGCGGCGCAGTCGGCAAGCGAGGCTTGCGAATGGCCCAAGACGAGGTTGACGTCGGCGAGGGTGGGTATTTTCGCGCCAATGCGCAGGGCATTGACTTCCATTCCCCCATCCACGGGAGTTTGCTCATTGAATACGATTTCCAGGATTCCGGTATTCAGTCCGGTATTGGGGGATAGATTCAGTGGAATTGGGACAGGGATACCGAGCACGGAGATGCTCAGGTTCTCGATGGTCGCGGCCCCGGTGGGCTGGACGGCGCCATTGACGCAGGTTGCCTGCACTTGGGACTGCAGCACATCAGCCTTGATGGCCACGACGCCAGCGATGGACAGGTTGATGTCACTGATGCCTGCGGTTGTTTCGACGCGGTTTTGCGCCAGCGAGCTCCCGGTGCTTGCCGAGAGCACACCCGCCTTCAATGAAATCAAGCTGTTGGTGGCGCCCCCGATGTCTGCAGCAAGCATTTTCATGGAGACATTGAACGCCGGCGGCGCACTCTGCAGTCCGGTATCTACCAGCGGTATATCCAGCCCGAGGTCTACCAATGAAACGCTGGCCTTCACTTCCAGCGCATAGCCGCGACCTTCCCCTGCCGAGGCGGCCCATGCGGTGCCACCTGTTCCCAAAACGATTGTGCAGCTGGCTGCCATTGCTGCCGTAAAGCCGGCCAATTTCCGTCGATTTCCCGCGCCACGCTTTTGCATGCCATCGCCCTTTCATGAGTTCCTGAATTGAATGACCATCAAGCCGATGAATGGCTTGCCTGTTTTCAATGGCGGAATCTAAAGGGTTGATTGCGTTTTGTAATGATCTTTTTGATGAAAATCGGATTTTCAGAGTCGTCCTAGGATTATTAAGGAAATGGGATTTATCCTAGGAATAGCTTATTTGATCTCGGATGTTTCTGATTGATTATGAAAATACCATTTTTCAAGAGCTTCTGAGAAGTGTCCTGGCCGGGCTTTCAAGGCGCTTGGCATGCCCCCGCGATTTGTCCTGCGCAGCAATTCGCCTGTGGCCTTGCAGCAGGGTTGGACAGGTGCGGCCCAGCACGCCGGGGGCCGCAGCCGGGGCGCGTTACGGCTTGGGTTTTTGCCTGCCCAGGCGCAGCTCGCTGACCAGCACCCCGCCCACGATCAGCGCGGCCCCCAGAATTGCCAGTCCCGGCAGCCGGTCGCCGGCCATGCGTCCCACGATGCCGGCCCAGACCGGCTCGCTGGCATAGATCACGGTCGCACGCGTGGGCGACAGGGACTTCTGGGCCCAGTTCATGGTCAGCTGGATCAGGATGCTGGCGCAGGCCATGGCCACCGCGGCGGACAGCCAGACCCAGGAGAAATCGGGCACGGATTCGCCCGCCACCGGCATGGCCAGCAGCGCCATGACGCCGGCCGCCAGCAACTGCACCGTGGTCACGCGCCGCGCATCGACCTTGCCCGCGAAATGCCCGATCAGCAGCACCTCGGCCGCAATGGCCAGCGTGCTCAGCATGGTTGCCATCTCGCCCACGTTCAACTCCATGCCGCCGGACTCCGGTCCCGCCACCAGCATGAGTCCCGTGAAGGCCAGGCCGATGCCTATCCAGCTCATCAGGCGCGGCGGCTTGCCCATCACCAGCCATTGCACAAGAGGCACCAGCGGCACATACAGCGCCGTCAGAAACGCCGACTTGCTGCTGCTGATGGTCTGCAGCCCGAAGGTCTGCAGGCCATAGCCCAGGAAGATGCTGGCGCCGATGGCGATGCCTGCCACCAGCTCGGTGCGCGTGAGCCCGGCCATGGCCTTGCGGAACACCAGCAGCCCGATCAAACCCGCCGTGACAAAGCGCAGGCCCACAAAGAACAGCGGCCCGCTGTGCTGCATGGCCAGGTGGACCACGAGAAAGGTGCCGCCCCAGACCATGGTGACGGCAATGAGGGCCAGCTCCTGCCGGCTGAGCAGCGGCGTGCGCGAACTGTGAGAAGATGACGTGTGCAACATATTGCGCAGATCATATGAGAAATATATTGCACAGCGCTGGCGAGCGCTCCGATGTCCTGGCTTTCGTCAGCGAAAACCTGCGCCGCCTGCGCCAGCGTGCAGGACTGAGCCAGGCGGCCCTGGCCCAGGCCGCAGGCCTGAGCCGGCGCATGGTCGTGCAGCTGGAAGGCGGCGACACCAACATCAGCCTGTCCAGCCTGGACAGGCTGGCCGATGCGCTGGGCGCCAGCTTCATAGAAATCGTCAGCGATCCGGCCGCGCAGCGCCTGCGCATGGATGCCATGGCCTGGCGCGGCACCCGGCCCGAAAGCCAGGCCATGCTGCTGGGCAGCGTGCCCGCCACGCGCGAGGCTCAGCTGTGGTCCTGGTCCCTTGGGCCCGGCGAACGCTACCAGGCCCAACCCGACCCGGAAGGCTGGCATGAAATGATCGTCGTGGTCGAAGGCCGCCTTCTGGTGGACCTGAGCGAAGGCCCCATGACCATCGAGGCGGGCGACTACGCCATCTACGGCAGCGCCCAGGACTACGCCTATGTGAACCTGCACGAAGGCGTGACGCGGTTCATCCGGAATGTGATTTCCTGAGGGCGTTGCAGCGGTCTGTGCCGGGCTTTGAGCAAGGCACTGTCGTCAGTGAAATGCGGTGGGCTGCGGTGCCGCTTCAGACTGGCAGTTGAAGAAATACACAAGGTCGGACGCTGTCATGACGCGGCCGTAATGGGGATTGGATTGCGCGCCTTCCAGTGACCTGCCCGAGCGGCGTGCAATGGCTGGCGCAACGCTCATGTCCAGATCATCACCGTCCAAACCGAGTTCTTCCTCAAGCCGGTCGGGTGCGCGGACAGGGAAGCTCTTTTGGTAGCTGAGCAGTTCTTCCTGAAGCTGTTCATACACAGCGCGGACTACCAAAGGATCTGTGCTGTGCAAATCAAAGGAACGGGCAAAGCCGCAGATCGACTCGCCGTTTTTTCTGGGGCTGGCACATCGTGGGCGCTGTCCATGTGCTGCTGGCGTTGATCTTTGGAGCGGCCTATTCGTCCACGGGTTGTGCGCGCCGCAGCAGCTGTGCGTGCAGCGGACCCAGGCGCGCTTCGATGCGCTGGCGGTCGCTTTCGCCAAAGACGGCCGCCTTGTCCCGCCCGTCAGGCTCAAAGCGCTGGTCCAGTGCCTTGGCATGCTGGCGAAGGCGTGCGGCGATGCGCTGGCACGCCGCCTCGCCTGCATGCAGGTCGAAGCGCCGGGCTATCTGCTCCATGGCTTGGGCATCCAGCTGGCGGTAGTGCAGCACAGGAACGCCCTGGCTTTCGTGCAGATCCCGCATCCGCTGCATCATTGCCTGCAGCACGCGCATGCGGTGGTCGAGCACGGAGACAAAGGGTTGGTTGCCACTGCCGGAACAGAAAACCGGACCGGCGCCAGCCAGCGACGGGTCGCCCGACATGTGCCGGCCGGCCTGCCTGTGGTGTGAGGCCAGGATCTCCACAGGATCGCGGACCAGCATCAGGCCGGGCACCTCGGGGTAGAGATCGTGCAGCAGCTCCCACTGGAAAATGTCCCAGGCATTCCACTTGACCACCAGGTTGCGGCGCCCCGGCACGGCCACGGTGATGGCCGACACCAGGCCGGCAATGCCATCGCGCTTTTGCGCCCGGTCCAGCGAGCTGTCCAGCAGCAACTCGGTGAACACAGGTGGCTCCGACAGGACCAGCGTGCCGTCCAGTTCGGAAAGGCAGCCCGAGACCAGGGTGGAGCCGCAGCGCGAGAGGTGGAAGATGAAGCCGGCAGGCGGATGGCCCCCGGGCCTGGGAAGGGATTCCGCGCATAGGCCGGCCAGCGGCGTGCGCGGCCGGATGAACTGGTTCAGCAGCCTGCGCTGCAGGCAGCGGCTGATGTACTCGTCATGAAACGGCTCGGTGGCAGCGCCGTCCGGCAGGCACCAAAGGATGCTGCGCGTGCGTGCCTCATACCTGTGTGGCAGCCAGCCACCGGCCAGCAGTGCGGCAGTTGGCACGGCAGCCGCCTGGTTCAACTGCTGCAGCGCCTGCATGAGGCGACCATCGTTCCAGGCGGGAAGACACCACAGCAGGCGCAGCTGCACCAGTAGCGACTCCATGCTCCTGGCATGCTGGAACAGGGTGTGCTGCCGGGGGCTTGCGATCAGTTCGGCAAAGGCCGCCTGCAGCTCATGCATGGGCGTGTCCTTTGCCGATGCTGTCTGCCAGCCAGGCGTTGGCAAGGCAGTCGATGACCAGGTGGGTGCGGTCCCGGGTGCCCCGGTTCACCACTTCATGCGTGGCATCGGCATTGAAATACCAGAGCTCCCCTGCGGCCATGGGGATTGTGCGGCCTTCCACGATGAACTGCACATCGGGATGTGTGTGCACGGGCACATGCAGCCGAGCCTGGCCATGCGCCAGGCCCAGCCCACGGTCGCGATGCGGCTTGATGGATGAGCCGGCCTTCAGCTGCATCAGGCGCACAGAGCGCAGCGGGCACTGCAGTTGCTCCAGCACCTGGCGTATGGCGGGGCAGTGCTGCAGCAGGGGCAGGTCCTCCCAATCCTCCTCGGGTTCCTCGATGGAGAAGCTCTGGAGAATGGGGTGGGCCGCCACATGCTGGCGCTGGCAGCGCAGCGGCATCACACGCCATACGCCTTCGTAGCCGCCGTGGTTCACGTGGTCGCACCATGGCGAGGACAGCAGCGCATCCACCTCCTCGCGCAGCGCCTGCAGCGCAACCCTGGCATCAAGCCGCGCAAACAGGGGCGTGCCGGCACAGGCGTCTTCATGCGCGCAGGGCAGGGCGGGCCTGGCATTCATTGCAGCGCCTTGGCCAGTGGCAGGGGACAGGTCATCAGCGGCGCCATGCCCTGGACGGGCGTGCCCGGCGCAGTCGGCTGCCCATGCAGCAGCAACGCCTGCAGGCGCGAAACACATGCGGCCACGCTGAGCTGGTCCGTGCGCAGTGTCAGCTCCGCTGCCACAGGAGGTTCATAGGGCGAGTCGATTCCGGTGAACTGACGCAGTTCGCCACGGCGCGCTTTTCTGTACAGGCCCTTGGGGTCCCGCCGCTCGGCAACGGACAGGGGAACATCCACGAACACCTCCAGGAAGTCACCCTTGTCGAACAAGGCCCTGGCAGTGTCGCGCTCGCTACGGAAAGGGGAAATGAAGGCCGCGATCACGATCGTGCCCGCATCCACGAAAAGCCGGGCGACCTCCGAGACCCTGCGTATGTTCTCCGCCCGGTCTTCTTCGGAAAAGCCCAGATCGCGGTTCAGCCGGCTGCGGATGTTGTCTCCGTCCAGCACATAGGTACGCTGGCCCGCCGCGTGCAGATGCGCCTGCAGCGCATTGGCGATGGTCGATTTGCCGGACCCCGAAAGTCCGGTCAGCCATATCGCAACCGCTTTATGACCATGCAGTATCTCCCGGTCTTGCCTTGAAACGGAAGACAGTTGGTCATGTATGTCGGGCGGCGGATTCTGGCCGGAAAACAGCATGGATTCAATACGGGAAGGAAAGGCCTGGAGTGGATGCTGAGCGCATCAGGTAGGCAGGAATATCGATGGATTGTAAGAAATTTTCAAGAAGAAATTGCTGAAGCGGTTTTTCGTTGTGTGGCCGGATTCAAACGCTTTCATTGGTCATTTATTTTCTTCTTCAGAGGAGGATGGCGGACAAGAGATGTGCTTTTGGTGATCATCAGTAAATGCTTATATTTTCCATGATTCTTGATAATTCATTTGCAATAGTCGTTGATTATGTCGATTGAACATGCTGCTGTCGGTTTTTGGTGAGTGATTGATTTCTTGTTATCAATAGCATTGTGCGAATTGAGAATATAAGACAGAGAAATCTGCGTCTGATGCGAATGGTCGGACAACCTGTTCAATGCATATGCGCGACATATCACTGAACCCAGGTACTGGCTGCAGATTCCAGATGTCCGGTGCCCGGCGCTGTCCCGCATGCCTGAAGGAGGGGGGAGGGGGCTGCTCGGGGCTGACTTTGAAAGTGAGAGGCTGCGCGGTTCCGGCGCAGAGGGAAGGCGCCGCCTCCAGGCGAAGCACCGATCAGCCGTTGGTGGCTATCATGGCGGCGTCACTGTTGTCAATATGCATCAAGTAACAAATTTAAATAACAGATACAAGAATTTTTTTATCCTCGATAGCTACAATGCATCGTTTTTTTAAAGCCAGCGGCCAGTAGCTACTGGGCGTGACATTCAAACATAGGCATCGGGGGAGATTTTCGTGCGCCGCGTTTTTGCGATTCGGGCGTGGTCTGCGCTTGCGCCCGGACTGCAGGAACCTGTCCAGTGGCGGCAGTGGGCAAGGCAGCCCGTCTTGCCACAGGGTGAGGTCCGCCCGGATCTTGCCCATATCCCCCCAATCGCCCGCAGGCGCCTCGGCCCATTGGCCAGATGTGCCGTTGTTCCCGCCGATACCGTTGCGGCGCAGGCCGCATTGGCTGACCTGCCCGTGGTCTGGGCCTCGCGCTATGGCGATGCTGAAAAGTCGCTTGCCCTGCTGCAGGCGCAGGCGCTGGGAGAGGCGGTGTCTCCCACGGCATTCGGCCTGGCGGTGCACAACGGCATTGGCGCCCAGCATTCCATTTTGCGAGGCATGCGTGCCAATGCACTGTGCGTGGCATCCACCGATTGCGCGCCGGAGGCGGGCATGGTGGAAGCATTGGGTTTGCTGCACGAAGGCGCGCCGCAAGTCATGCTGGTCTGTTACGACGCGCCACTGCCTGCTCCGTATGACGGCTTCCATACTGAGCCCCAGGTGGTATTCGCCTGGGCGGTATTGCTGCAATGGGCAGCACCCGGAGAGTCCGGGTTCCTGTTGAGCAGGCAGCCCGGGATGGACGCCGCGCAGCCGGAGCCGGCCCGCGCGCCGCATTTGCAGCATTTACCGCACGGGTTGCAGGTGTTGCAGTTTCTGTTGCACGACGGCCGGGCATCCCTGGCAGGCCAGCAGCGCCCGGCACAGCGCCGTGGTGCAGGCGGATGGCGATGGGAGCGCGCTCATGGCTGAGTGGCTCAATCGTCAGTGGCGCCTGGCGGCCACCGGCCTGTGCTTTGCCTTGTTCGGCCTGGGTGGGCTGGTGGTGCGCTGCGTGGTCTATCCGGCCTTGCTGCTGGCCATCCGCCAGCCGCAGTCGCGCCAGCTGGCGGCCCAGTCGGTGATCCATCACAGCCTGCGCTGGTTCGTAGCCCTGATGACGGGCGTCGGCGTGCTGTCCTATGAAGTGCGCGGCCGTGAACGTCTGCAGCGGCGCGGCCTGCTGATTCTTGCCAATCACCCGTCGCTGATCGACGTGGTGTTCCTGATCTCCTTCGTTCGCCATGCCGATTGCATCGTCAAGGCGGCGCTGGCGGGCAACCCTTTCACGCGTGGCCCCATCCGGGCGGCCGGCTTCATTGCCAACAGCCGTGGCGAGGGCCTGCTGCAGGACTGCCTGCGCTCTCTGGCATCCGGCAACAACCTGATCATCTTTCCCGAAGGCACGCGCACACCGCTGCATGGCCAGGTCCGGCTGCAGCGCGGCGCAGCCCATGTGGCGGTGAAGGGCTGCGTCGATATCACGCCGGTGCATATCCATTGCAGCGTGCCCATGCTGACCAAGGGCGCGCCGTGGTGGCAGGTGCCGCCGCGCAAGCCCCACTTTTTCATCGAAGTTCGTGACGACATCGGTATCGAGGCCTTTTGCCATGGGGCGGCCAGCGACTCCGTGGCGGCCCGACATGTCACGGACCACCTGTCCGCACAACTATTCAAGGAACCGTCCCGTGCCTGAGCTTGAGCAAGAAATCAAAGAACTCATCATCGAGTCCCTGGCGCTGGAGGACATCACGCCGCAGCAGATCAATGCGGGCGAGCCCCTGTTTGTCGAGGGCCTGGGACTGGACTCCATCGATGCGCTGGAGCTGGGCCTGGCGCTGCAAAAGCGTTTCGGCGTGAGCCTGTCCGGGGACTCGGAACAGACGCGCCAGCATTTCCGCAGCGTCCAGGCGCTTGCCGCCTTCGTGGCGGCCCAGCGCACGCACTGAGTGCGGCCCTCCGCGCAGACCGCAGCAAAGACATTTTCATGAACAAAGAAACCATCTACCAACGCATCGTCGAAATCCTGACGGAAACCTTCGATATCGAGGCGGAGCGCATCACGCCCGAAGCCCGGCTCCATGACGACTTGGACATCGACAGCATTGATGCCGTGGATCTGATCGTCCAACTGAAGCCTCTGGTCGGCAGGCGGCTCAATGCCGAGGCCTTCAAGTCGGTGCGCACCATCCAGGACGTGGTGGATGCGCTGCATCAGCTGATGCAAGAAGACAGCGCCGTCGCCTGAGGAACACGCCTGCCATGCGCAAAACCGCGACAGGCCTTGTGCTGCTGGCCACGGTGCTCTATCCGCTGGCCGTCTATGCCGCGTTGGGGCGTGTGGCTGCGCACTGGATTGCCGCCGCATTGGTGGTGCTGGCGCTGGCGCGTGCCTGCAGCAGCCGCGAAGGATTTTGGTGGGTGGTCGCTGCGGGGGCGGCGGCGCTGTCTGCCGTCTCGTGGTGGCAGGGCAATGGCCTGGCGCTCAAGTTCTATCCGGTGCTGGTCAATGCCGTGCTGCTGGCCGGCTTTGGTTGGAGCCTGTGGTTTCCACCGTCGGTGGTGGAGCGCCTGGCCCGGCTGCGGCAGCCTGATCTGCCTGCGCCGGCCGTGCGCTACACCGCCCGGGTGACGGCCGTTTGGTGCGTCTTCTTTGTCTGCAATGGCGCGGTGGCGGCAGGTACGGCCCTGTATGGCAGCGACGAGGCCTGGGCCTTGTACAACGGTTTGATCGCCTATGGGGCCATGGGGCTGCTGATGGCGGTGGAGTGGCTGGTGCGCCAGCGTGTGCGCAGGCGCCATGGACATGTGTGAGGCAAGGATGACGGCCACAAAGAGCGAACAAGGTCTGGCACTGGCATGGGTGGCATTGGCGCAGGTGGCACTGCCGCAGTCCAGGGGCGCAGGGCATGTGGTGGCAAGGCCGCAGGATGCGGCGGTCACGCACGCGCAATGGGTCGATGCTGTCCGGGCGTGGTGCGCGGCCTTCCAGCGTGTGCAAGGGGCGGAAGTGGCCTTGTACTGCGGCAATACGCTGACCTTTGCCGCTGCGCTATGGGGCGCCTGGCACGCGGGCAAGACGCCGGTGCTGGCCAGTGACCTGCATGCGCACACGCTGTCGGCGCTGCTGCCCCAGGTGGCTGCCTGCGCGGGCGAGTTGCCCCAGGCCCTGGTGCCTGATGCCGCTGGCGCGGACGGCGTGGTACTGCAGCCCCTGGACATGCACAAGGCGCGCGTCGTGCTGTTCACGTCCGGCTCCACGGGGGTGCCCGAGCGCATTGAAAAGCGGCTGTCGCAGCTGGATGCCGAAGTGCAGGCCCTGCAGGTCGTGTTCGGTGTCGGCATGGCGCAGGGGCCGCACGTGCAGGTGCTCTCCACCGTGGCGCACCATCACATCTACGGCCTGCTGTTCCGCATTCTGTGGCCGCTGGCGGCTGGCCGCGCCATGGGCACGCATCTGGCGCACTATCCCGAGGATCTGGTGCAGCCACTGCAGCAGGCGCCGCGCAGCCTGCTGGTATCGAGCCCCGCCATGCTCGGCCGCTTGCCGGCGCACCTGGACTGGTCGCAGGCGATGGAGCGGCTGGGCGGCGTGTTTTCCTCCGGCGGCCCACTGGCCGAGAGCGCCGCGCAGCACACGCTGCAACTGCTGGGCCATTCGCCCACCGAAGTCTTCGGCAGCTCTGAAACGGGCGGTATCGCCTGGCGCCGCCGCGCAGAACACGGCGAATCCTGGCAGGCCCTGCCTGGCGTGGAGCTGCGCCTGTCGGACAGCGGGCTTCTTGCCGTGCGCTCGCGCCATCTGCCTGATGCGCAGCTTTGGTGGGAGACGGCCGACCGTGCCTTGCCCGGCACCGACGGCCTGGGCTTCGTGCTGCAGGGGCGTGCAGACCGCATTGTGAAGATTGCCGAAAAAAGGGTGTCTCTGACCGCCATGGAGCGTGTTCTGGAAACCCATGGTGGAGTCCGGCAGGCCAGGGCCGTGGTGCTGGAGCAGCCGTCCGGCGCCAGCGGCATCGCTGGCGGTGCGCCGCAGCGCGTGGGCATGGTGGTGGAGCTGTGCGAAGCGGGCTGGCAGGCGTTGCAGCAGCAGGGCCGTCGCGGCATGGGTCAGGCGCTGCGCTCGCTGCTGCAACCCTGCGTGGACCGCGTGGCCTTGCCGCGCCACTGGCGTTATGTGGAGCGCATGCCCATGAATGCGCAGGGAAAGACCACGCATCACAGCCTGCTGACCTTGTTCAATCCCGTGATTCCCTTGCCGGCATGGCAGGAGCGCAGCGCGCAGCGCGCCACGGCGCAACTGCTGGTGCAGCCCCGGCTGCGCGTGCTGGAGGGGCATTTTCCCGAGGCATCCCTGGTACCCGGCGTGGCGCAACTGCATTGGGTGGTGAGCCTGGCGACCCAGGCCTTCGGTCTGGAGCACGGATTTGCCGACGCGCAACTGCTCAAATTCCAGCAGCCCATCCTGCCCGGCGATACGGTGCAGATGCAGCTGCAGTGGCAGCCCGAGAAAGGCTGCCTGCAGTTCGAATTGAGTTCCGCGCGGGGCGTGCATGCCAGTGGCCGCCTGCTGGAGCGCAGGCCATGAGGGCGCCTGGCTTTCGTCCCACGGCCCTGATCCCCGTCTACAACCACCCCGACACGGTGGGCGTGATGGTCCGGGGCTGCCTGCACGCCGGCCTGCCGTGCCTGCTGGTGGACGACGGCTCGGAGCCGCGCTGCGCCGCCGTGCTGGATGCGCTGGCAGCGCAGCACGCAGGGCAGGTCCAGGTGCTGCGCCTGGCAAGCAACCAGGGCAAGGGTGCCGCCGTGATGGCCGGCCTGCGCGCCGCGCTGGCCCAGGGCTGCACGCATGCGCTGCAGATCGATGCCGATGGCCAGCACGCCGTCAGTGACATTCCCGCCTTCCTGGCGCTGGCTCGTGCCCACCCGGGGAGCATGGTCTGCGGGGCACCCGCCTATGACGCCAGCGTGCCCAAGGCGCGTCTTTATGGCCGGTACCTCACCCATGTGTGGGTGTGGATCAACACCTTGTCGTTGGACATTCGCGATTCCATGTGCGGCTACCGCGTGTATCCGCTGAAGACCACGGTGGCGGTGCTGGACCGCACCCGCATGGGTCGGCGCATGGAATTCGACACCGAAGTGCTGGTGCACCTGCACTGGCGCGGCGTGGCCTTCGTGACCTTGCCCACGCCCGTGACCTATCCCGCCGATGGGCTGTCGCACTTCAGGGTCTGGAGCGACAACCTTCGGATCTCCGGCATGCACGCGCGCCTGTTCGGCGGCATGCTGCTGCGCAGCCCGCAACTGTTGGCGCGCCGACTGCGAACGCGGGGGGCGTCATGAGCGGGCCTTCCACACGCAGCCCGCACCACTGGGCGCAGATCGGTGAAAGCACCTGCGTGGGCGGCATGTGGTTGCTCTACCAGCTTCACCGCTGGCTGGGCCGCTGGCCCTTTTTGCTGTGCCTGTATCCGGTCGTCGGCTACTACTGGCTCACGCGCCCGGTGGCGCGGCGCGCTTCCCTGCAGTACCTGCAGCGCCTGCAACAGGCGCATGGCCTGTGGCCGCGCGGGCCGGGCTGGGTGCACGGTCTGCGGCACTTTGGTGTCTTTGCCCAGGTGATACTGGACAAGCTGCTTGCCGTAACGAACAGCTACCGCACCGAGCATGTGCGTTTGGAGGGGCAACAGCCCTTGTTGGACCTGATGGCCCGCGGGCAGGGGGCCGTGCTGGTGACCGCGCACATGGGCTGCGTCGAGCTGTGCCAGACCCTGGCCCGGCAATGCCCCGGCCTGCAACTGACCATCCTGGTGCATACCCGGCATGCCGAGCGCTTCAACCGCCTGCTGCGCCGCATGGCGCCGGACAGCGGGGTGCAGTTGCTGCAGGTCTTGGACTTCAACATGGCCACCGCCATGGCACTGGCCGACCGCGTGGCGCGCGGGGAGTTCATCGCCATTGCTGGTGACCGCGTTCCTGTGCATGAGAGCAAGACCACGCAGGCCCTGTTTCTGGGCCATGAAGCCGCCTTCCCCTGCGGGCCCTACATCCTGTCTGGCCTGCTCAAGTGCCCGCTGTATTTCATGGGCTGCGTGCATGAGGGGCGGGGCTATGCCGTCGAGTTCGTGCCGCTTGCCGCCCAGGTTGAACTGCCGCGTGCGCGGCGCGCGCAGGCGCTGGCCGGCTATGCCCGGCTTTACGCCCAGCAGCTTGAACGCCTGCTGTGCAAGGCGCCTTATGACTGGTTCAACTTCTTCCCGTTCTGGGAGCAGGGCATGCCTGCACCTGCACCCACGCATCCTCTCAACCATGGGTAATTTGCCCTTCACGCGGAGCCTTCATGGCCACTGACCAGGAAATCGCCTCGCGCGAGCGGCTGAGCTACGAGATCGAAGTCACGCCGGCGTTCTACGACATCGACGTGATGGAAATCGTCTACCACGGCCACTACGTGCGCTATCTCGAACTGGCTCGCAGCGCCTTGCTGGCCCACTTCGACTACGACTATCCCCGCATGCGCGACTCCGGCTACGGCTGGCCCGTGGTGGACATGCGTCTCAAATACGTGCGCCCGGCGCTGTTCGGACAAAAGCTCCGGATCAAGGCCACCATCACCGAGTGGGAAAACCGCCTGCGCATCGACTACCTGATCAGCGATGCCGCCACGGGCGAGAAAGTGAACACGGCCCACACCACCCAGGTGGCCGTGGACATGCGCACGCGCGAGATGTGCTTTGTCTGCCCTCCCGTGCTGTGGGAACGGCTGGGGGTGCAGCCATGACTTCCCGAGGGACGCGCCTGGCTGCATGGGGCATGGCCTGCGCCCTGGCCTGCACCTTGTCTCTTCCGACTGCCTTGCAGGCCGCGCCTACTGCCGGTGTTTCCGGCGTTGGCGACGGTTCCCAGACCGCCCAGGCCTCCCAAGTGTCACAGCAGGCTCTGCTGGCCCAGGTGCGTGAGCGCGTGCAGAGCGCGCCTGTGGTGCGTGGTCAGTTCACGCAGCTCAAGACCGTGCAGGGCTTCAGGCAGCCGCTCAAATCCTCGGGCGACTTCGTCGTGGCACGTGGCAAGGGCATCGCCTGGCAGGTGCGCCAGCCCTTTGCCTCGACGCTGATCGTCAGGCCCGACAGCCTGCTGTCGCGCGGCGCCGATGGCAGCACGGCCGTGCAGATGCGCGCGCAGGACGAGCCCGTGCTGCGCACCATCAATGCCATGCTGTTTGCCGTGGTGTCGGCGGACCTGGCGCAGCTCACCCACTACTTCGAGGTCAGCGGCCAGGTGCAGGGTGCCGGCTGGAGGCTCCACCTGGTGCCGCGCGACCCCGTGCTGGCCCAGTGGCTGCAGGCGGTGGACCTGAGCGGCCAGCAGTTTGTGCAGTCCGTGCAATTGCAGGAGGCGCGCGGCGACCGCAGCCAGATCCAGATGGCGAACCCCGTTGCCGAGCAGGCGCTGCGTGCGCAGGATGCCGCACTGTTTGACTGAGCCCGCGCCATGAGCACCAGTCCATCCCCCGCGCACGACACCCGCAGCCAGGACCGTCCCGGCCTTCTGTGGCGTGCAGCCGCATTGGCCTGGCTGCTGGCCGTGCTGGTGGTGGCCGTGCACCAATGGCATTTCTGGCATGGCCAGCGCATGGACACCGATGTGCTGGCACTGCTGCCGGTCAATGAACAGGCGCCCGAGGTGACGCGCGCCACGCAGCAGCTGGCCGACCAGTTGTCGCGCCAGGTCACCGTGCTGCTGGGTACGACCGACTGGGCCGGCAGCCGACAGGCCGCACAGCAGTTCCGGCAAAGCCTTTCACGTCAGGCGGCCGTGCCGCTGCGCGAGCAGGCGCTGGCGCAGCAGGTTTCCATGCAGGCGGCCCTGGATTTCTACCAGCCCTGGCGCCAGTCCCTGCTCACGCCGCAGCAGCGCGACCGGCTGCAGCATACGCCGGGCGAGGTCCTGGTGCAGCAGGTCCTGCAGGACCTGTACCAGCCCGGCCTGCAGGCGCGGTTGACCGACTGGACCCATGATCCCCTGGGCCTGTGGACTCCCTGGTGGTCGGCGCGCGCTGCGCAAAGCCATGCGCGGCCGCGCGACGGCGAGCTGTGGGTTGCCGGGCAGGGACAGCAGTGGGTGCTGCTGCAGTACGCGCTGTCGGGTTCGGCGTTTCGCCTGTCGGGCGAACCCGTGCTGCAGGACGCGCTGCAGCAGACCCTGGCCGATGTGCGCCGGCAGTGGCCCGATGCGCAACTGCTGATGGCCGGCGTACCGCTGCATGCCGAGGCAGCGGCCACGCAGGCGCATGGCGAGATCAACACGATCGGCTGGGGCTCCCTTGCCGCTGTCCTGCTGCTGGCGTGGCTGGCATTTCGCGCCGTGCGCCCGATGGCCCTGGTGGGCCTGTCCCTGCTGATCGGCACGGCGGTGGCGCTGAGCGTGACGGCGGCCCTTTTCGGCCAAGTGCATTTGCTGACCCTGGTGTTCGGCGCCAGCCTGGTGGGTGTGGCCGAGGACTATGGCATTCACTACTTTGCTGCCCGGCAGGGCGCCCCACGGCGCACGCCGCATGCGCTGATGCGTTCCCTGCTGCCGGCACTGTGGCTGGCGCTGGGCACCAGCGTGATTGCCTACCTGGCATTGGGCGTCGCGGCTTTTCCGGGATTGCGGCAGATGGCCGTTTTCTCCGTGGTGGGACTGGCCGCCGCCATGTTGACCGTGGTCTGCTGGTTCCCCTGGCTGGACCGGGGCCACATGCCCGCCAGCCCCGCTGCACGGCGCATAGGCCTGAGCCTGATGGGCTGGCCGCGATGGCGCGCAGCGCTGCCGGGTTCGGTGGTGCTGGGCGCCGCCATGGCGGCCTGGCTGGCGTGGGGCGGGCGCCTGAACATCCAGGACGATGTGCGCCAGCTGCAAAACGGCGCGCCTGCCCTGGTTGCCCAGCAGCGCCAGGTGGGTGACATGCTGGGCCTGCCCAGCCCGGCCCAGTTCTACCTGCTCGACGGGGCCAGCGACCAGGAGCTGCTACAGCGCGAGGAGCTGCTCAAGCAGCGGCTTGATGTGCTGGTGCAGCATGGTCAGCTTGCCGGTTACACGGCTGTGTCCGACTGGGTGCCTTCCGCCCGTCGCCAGAGCGAGGATCTGGCCCTGGTGCGCCGTGTCGAGGACCAGGTGCTGCAAGGGATCAATGCCCAATTGGGTGAGTCTTTCAGTGCGCCTGCCGCCGCACCGGTGCAGCCCCTGACCGTGCAGGCCTGGCTGGAGCAGTCCATCTCCGCGGCGGCCGGCCCCCTGTGGCTGGGCGAGCGCGATGGCCGTTGGCGCAGCATGCTCATGCTGCGCGGCGTGGCCGGTCAGGCCGCACTGCCGGGGCTGGCGCAGGCAGCGCAGGGGCTGGAGGGCGTGGTCTGGGTTGACAAGCCCGCCGAGATCTCCGGTCTGCTGCAGCGCTACCGCCTGTCGATGACGCAACTGCTGGTGCTGGGCCACGGCCTGGTGCTGGCCGCTCTGTGGCTGCGCTTTGGCCGCAAGGCCTGGCGAGCCTGGCTGCCCACCGTGCTGGCCAGCTTGGCGGTGGCGGTGGTTCTGTCCGTCTGGGGCCAGCCCTGGCAGCTTTTCAACGTGCTGGCGCTGATGCTGTTGCTGGGCGTGGGCATCGACTACGGCATCTTCCTGCAGGAGCACGAGGACGATCCCCACGCCTGGCTGGCCGTGGTGATCGGCGCGGCCAGCACCTGGCTGTCGTTCGGCCTGCTGGGCCTGTCCCAGACGCCGGCCTTGCGGGCCTTTGGCGTCACGCTGATGCTGGGCCTGCCGCTGGTGCTGGTGCTGGCGCCGCTGTTTCGCGCGCCGCCGCAGGCGCCTGCCGGCACCCCTCTCTGAAAAAGACACCGTACATGCAACGTACCGAACAGACTGAAATCCTGATCATCGGCGCCGGTCCCTCCGGCGCCGTGGCGGCGGGCCTGCTGCGCCAGCAGGGGCGCCGGGTGCTCATCCTGGAGAAGGAAGAGTTCCCGCGCTTTTCCATTGGCGAGAGCCTGCTGCCACAAAGCATGGCCTACATCGAGCAGGCCGGCATGCTGCAGGACGTGGTGGAGGCGGGCTTCCAGCACAAGAACGGCGCGGCCTTCGCCCGGGGCGATCTGCGCACGGCCTTCGACTTCCGTGACAAGTTCTCCTGCGGATGGGGTACGACGTACCAGGTGCAGCGCGCCCATTTCGACAAAGTGCTTGCCGATGCCGCCCAGAAGGCGGGCGCCGAGATCCGCTATCGCCATACGGTGACCGGCGTGGACGTGGCAGGCGCCCAGCCCCAGGTCACGGCCCGCACGCCGCAAGGCGAGGAATATGTGGTGCAGGCCCGCCATCTGCTGGATGCCAGCGGCTTTGCGCGCATCTTGCCGCGCATGCTGGGGCTGGAGCGGCCCTCCGGTTTTCCCGTGCGCGCGGCCCTGTTCACGCATGTCGAGGATCGCATCGCCGCACAGGACATGGACCGCGACAAGATCCTGATTTCCGTGCATCCCGAGCACCGGCATGTGTGGTTCTGGACCATTCCGTTTTCCAATGGCCGCAGCTCGCAGGGCGTTGTCGCCACGCCCGAATTCCTGGAGCGCTATGCGGGCTCCGAGGTCGAGCGCCTGCGCGCCATCATTGCCGAGACGCCCAGCCTCGCGCAGGTGCTGCGAAATGCCCGGTGGGACACGCCGGGTCGTTCGCTCACGGGCTACTCGGCCAATGTGACGGCGCTGTGGGGCCCGGGCTATGCCTTGCTGGGCAATGCGGGCGAGTTTCTGGACCCGGTGTTCTCCAGCGGCGTGACCATTGCCCTGAAGTCGGCCAGTCTGGCCGCCGACTGCATCGCCCGCAGCTGGCAGGGCGAGGCGGTGGACTGGCAACAGGACTATGCCCAGCCGCTGCAGGCAGGTGTCGATACCTTTCGTGCGTTCGTGCAGGGCTGGTACGACGGCAGCTTCCAGGATGTGATCTTCCACCCGTCGCATGCGCCGGACATCCGCCGCATGATCTCGTCCATCCTCGCCGGCTACGCCTGGGATGGACGCAACCCTTATGTGGCCGAGCCAGAGCGCCGCCTGAACGTGCTGAGCCAGCTTTGCCAGCCTGCGCAGGGGGTGCTGGCATGAGGCGGCTGCGCGATTTCCCGGCTTTTGCGCGCCGGCATGCGCCGGTCTTGCGCGCGGCGTGCTCCGTGAGCGCTGCCATCATCACGGCCAGCGCGCTGGCAGGCTGCTCCACCGCACCAGAGGCGCGTGCACCGCAGGGCGATGCCACGCCGCCGCGGCTGGCATTGCCGCCGGCTGCCCTGGGCTGCGAGCTGGCGCTGCAGCAGCATCTGGTGGTACAGGCGCCTGGCCAGCCCGCGCAGGAACTGGACGCGCTGCTGGAGGTCGATGCGCAGACGGTGCGCCTGGCCCTGGTCCACCTGGGGCAGCGCGTGGGCGTGATCGTCTGGGATGGGCAGCAACTGCAGACCGAGCTGTCACGCTGGTGGCCGGCGCAACTGGCGCCGGCGCAGGTGCTCGGCGACATGCAACTGGCGCTGTGGCCGGTGGACGCCATTGCGAGGGCCTTGCCCGCGTCCTGGATGCTGCAAGAGGTCGGAACACCCAGCGGATCGGCCAGCGGCTCGGCAAGCGGATCGGCCAGACGCCTGTCTCACCAAGGGCAGACGCGCGTCGAGATCCGGCCTGCCGGCGGCGATGCATTCGAGATCTTGTATGCCGCAGGCGCCTGGCAACTGCGCGTTGCCTCGCCCGGCGGCATGCGTCCCTGTGCCAATGCAGGGGAGGGCGCATGACCGCGATCACCCCGACGGCACAGGCCGTGTTTGTGCAAACCCTTTCAGCCACCAGCTCCCTGGGCGCCGATGCGGCCAGCCTGCGCGCCGCATTGTTCGCCACCCAGGCCCCCGACAGCCTGCAGTGCAGCGACCGCTACAGCCCGGGCCGGCACCTGCCGCTGGGCTGCCTGCCGCCCCACGTGGTGCTTCCCACGCTGGACTGGGCACCGCCGTCGCAGCGATCGCGCAACAACGCCCTGGCATGGCACACCGCCCAGGGCGTGCGCGGCTCGGTGGAGCAGGCACTGTCGCGCTGGGGGCCGGCGCGTGTGGGCGTGGTGGTGGGCACAAGCACGGCAGGCGTGCAGGAGGGCGAAGCCGCTGCCGCCCATTGGCAGGCACAGGGCCGGTTCCCGCAGGACTTTGACTACGCCTTGCAGGAAATGGGCAATGTGTCGGAGTTCCTGGCCCAGCACCTGGGCATCCAGGGGCCGGCGCACACCCTCTCCACCGCCTGCTCCTCCGGGGCCAAGGCGTTGGCATCTGCCGCGCGCTGGCTGCAGGCCGGCCTGGTCGATGCCGTGCTGGCCGGCGGGGTGGATGCGCTGTGCGCCTTCACCGTGGCCGGCTTCAGCGCGCTGCAGGCCGTGTCGGACAAGCGCTGCAACCCGCTGTCTGCCCGGCGCAGCGGCATCAACCTGGGCGAGGGTGCGGCGTTCTTCCTGCTGACGCGTGAGCCGGGTCCCGTGCGCCTGGCCGGTTGGGGCGAGACCCAGGATGCCCACCACATGTCGGCCCCCGACCCATCCGGCCAGGGCGCCATCCAGGCCATGGAGCAGGCGCTGCGGCGTGCGGCCATGCGGCCCGGTGACGTGGACTACATCAACCTGCACGGCACGGCCACGGTGCACAACGACGCCATGGAAAGCCTGGCCATACACAGCGTGTTTGGCGAAGCAACGCCCGTGAGCTCCACCAAGCCGCTGACCGGCCACACCCTGGCGGCCGCTGGGGCGCTGGAAGCGGCCATGGCCTGGCACCTGCTGCACGACAACCCGCAGGGCCGGCTTCCTGCGCACTGGTGGGATGGCGAGCAGGCGCCCGAACTGCCCGCCCTGGCCGTGGTCCGCCCGGGTATGGCGCTGGGCCGTGCTCCCCAGGCAGTGCTCAGCAATTCCTTTGCCTTTGGCGGCAGCAACTGCGCCCTGCTGCTGGCCGCTGCCTGAGGAGCCGTCGAGATGAACGCATTTCTACCGATTGAAAACTACATGCCCCATCGCGGCGTGATGCTGCTGCTGGACTGCCTGCTCGATGCATCCGCCGACAGCGCCCATGCGCAGGTCACCGTGCCGCGTGATGGCCTGTTTCTGCAGGACGCCGGAATGCCCGCCTGGGTGGGGCTGGAGTACATGGCCCAGACCGTGGCCGCCTGGGCTGGCTGGCAGGCGGTGCAGGCCGGGCGGCCCGTCAAGCTGGGTTTTTTGCTGGGCACGCGCAAGTTCCAGGCGGCCTGCGCGCATTTTTCCCCGGGCAGCGTGCTGCGCGTGAGCGCGCACTGCGAACTGGTGGGCACCAATGGCCTGGGCATGTTCGATTGCCGCATCCAGCCCCTGGGCGAGGACAGCGTGCTCGCCCAGGCCCGCATATCCGTTTACGAACCAGACAATGGCAGCGCATTCATACAGGCGCTGGAGCAAGAAGGAGTTGGACAAGCATGAGTGCAATCGCCCAGCCAGCCACGGTGCTGGTGACAGGGTCGAGCCGGGGCATAGGCCGGGCCATCGCCCTGCGCCTGGCGCGCGATGGTTTCGACATCGTGGTCCATTGCCGCAGCGGCCGCGAGCAGGCCCTGCAGACGGTGGCCGACATTGCTGCGCTGGGCCGCCAGGCCCGCGTGCTGCAGTTCGATGTGGCAGACCGCTCTGCCTGCGCTCAGGCGCTTGAGGCGGACATGGAACAGCACGGCGCCTACTACGGCGTGGTCTGCAATGCCGGCATCGCCCGGGACAACGCCTTCCCTGCCATGACGGGCGAGGAGTGGGATGCCGTGGTGCATACCAACCTGGATGCGTTCTACAACGTGCTGCACCCGGTGGTCATGCCCATGGTGCGCCGCCGCAAGCCGGGACGCATCGTGACGCTTGCCTCGGTCTCCGCCCTGATGGGCAACCGGGGGCAGGCCAACTACAGCGCGGCCAAGGCCGGGGTGATCGCTGCGACCAAGTCCCTGGCCGTGGAGCTGGCCAAGCGCGAGATCACGGTCAATTGCGTGGCGCCCGGCCTGATCGACACGGAAATGGTCAGCGAGGAAGTGCTCGAACATGCCTTGGCGCTGATTCCCATGCGCCGCATGGGCACGGTGGACGAGGTAGCGGGTGCGGTCGCCTTCCTCATGGGCGGCGAGGCCTCGTACATCACGCGCCAGGTCATCTCCGTCAATGGAGGGATGGTGGGATGAGCGCAGCAAGCAAACGGCGTGTGGTCGTCACGGGCGTGGGCGCCTTGAGTCCCCTGGGCCACGACTGGTCTGCGGTGCGGGAGCGACTGCGCACCGGGCGAACGGCCATCCGGGTGATGGAGGAATGGGCTGCCTATGAGGGCCTGAGCACCCGGCTGGGCAGCACCGTGCCATCCTTCGATCTGCCGGCGCACTACAACCGCAAGACCATGCGCAGCATGGGCCGCGTTGCCCTGATGGCCACGCGCGCCAGCGAGCTGGCACTTGCCGATGCCGGCCTGCTGGGCGATGCCTTCGTCAAAAGCGGGCACATGGGCGTGTCCTATGGGTCTTCTGCGGGGACGCCCTCGGCCATCGGCGACTTCGGCCGCATGATGGCCGACAAGAGCACCGAGGGCATCAACGCCAACACCTACATCAAGATGATGTCGCACACGGCGGCAGTGAACATCGGCGTGTTCTTCGGAACCACGGGCCGCGTCATCACGACGTCCAGCGCCTGCACCTCGGGCAGCCAGGGCCTGGGCTATGCCTTCGAGGCCATTCAGAGCGGCAAGCAGCTTGCCATGCTGGCCGGCGGGGCCGAGGAGCTGGATGCCACGCAGGCGGCGGTGTTCGACACCCTGTTTGCGACCAGCGTCAAGAACGACAGCCCCGAGTGCACTCCCCGTCCATTCGACGCCCGGCGCGACGGCCTGGTGCTGGGTGAGGGCGCCTGCACCTTCGTGCTCGAAGAGCTGGAGCATGCACTGGCCCGGGGCGCATGCATCCGGGCCGAGTTGATCGGCTTTGCCAGCAACTCCGATGGCACCCATGTGACGCAGCCCAACGCCGCCACCATGGCCCAGGCCATGCGCATGGCGCTCGAAGACGCGGGGATCGAACCCTCGGAGGTCGGCTACGTCAACGCCCACGGCACGGCCACGGACCAGGGGGACATTGCCGAATCGCAGGCCACCCGCGAAGTGCTCGGCAGCCAGGTGCCCATCAGCAGCCTCAAGGGTTACATGGGCCACACGCTGGGCGCCTGCGGCGCGCTGGAAGCCTGGATGAGCATCGAGATGATGCGTGAAGGCTGGTTCGCAGCCAACGCCAATCTGCAGCAACCCGATCCGCGCTGCGCCGATCTGGACTACGTCATGGGCGAGCCGCGTGCCTTGCACACCGATATCGTCATGAGCAACAACTTTGCCTTTGGCGGCATCAACACCTCATTGATTTTTCGACGTTGGAAGCAACAGGAGCCAGTGAAATGAAACAGACGAGAACCGCCGCCATTGTCCTGGTCCTTGCCCTGGCCGCAGGCAGCGCGGTGGCACGAAGCACAGACATCTATGAACCCCCGGCCGTCATGTGGACCGCCTCGCCCGAGACCACGACGCAGCAGTTGCACGATCGCATCGTGGTGGCGGCAAAGTCGCTGGGCTGGATGGTGGTCGGCGACGAGCCGGGCCGCCTGGAGCTGCACTACGACAAGCAAGGCAAGCACCAGGTCAACATCGCGGTGCACTACAACACAGATACCTACCGGATCAGCTATCTGCACAGCGTGAATCTGAATTACTCGGAAGGCGATGGCAAGCGGGAGATCCATCCCAACTACAACCGCTGGGTCCGGAATCTGATGAAGAAAATCAGTACCCCGTAGTCCATCGCTGTCCCTGTTCCATGCTTTTTTTACAGAGAGGGAGTTTCCATGAGAAAGATGATCTTGGCAGCCATGGCGCTGGTGGTCGCAACGGCGGTACATGCCCGCAACGAAGCAGTGATGCTGCCGCTGGCCGACGTGGTGAAGCTGGGCCTGGAGCAGGGCAAGCTCGACGGCAGCGTGAGCTTTCACCTGTCCGGTGCCAGCACGCCCGCCATCTCCGAAAAGCTGGGCGATGACGTGTCCAACAAGAAAACCAACGGCGTGGGCAAGGACGATGCCACGGCCTGCAACTGGGCAGCGCTGTCTGCCTTGATCGCCTTCGAGGCCAAGGCCAAGCAAAAGGGTGCCAACGCCGTGGTGGACCTGCACAGCTTCAACAAGAAGCAATCCACCCGGGATCCAGTCAATTTCGAATGCCGTGCAGGCAATGTGATGGCCGGCGTCACCTTCAAGGGCACCTATGCCCGCGTAGGCCGGTGATTTGAGCGCGCCGGCCGCCTGCGCCTTGCTGGTGGGTGCGCAGGCGCCCTTGTGGGCAAATGCGCAGTCGCTGGCTGCGGGCTGGCTGACGGACTCGGAGCGGGAGCGCCATGCCGGCATGCGCGAGGCGCGCCAGCGCGAATTCATCGCCTGCCGCTATGCCATGCGCCTGCTGCTGGCCGGCGGGCAAGATGCCGCATCGACCTGGCGGCTGGCAGCGCCCCGCAATGCCGCTCCCTACGTGGAGCAAGGCGGGGAGGGCGGCATTTTTGGAGCGCAGCCCCATTTGAGCCTCTCGCACAGCGCCGGCTGGCTGGCCTGCGCCGCCGCACAAGGCCCGGTGGGCGTGGACATTGAGCGGCGGGCAGAGCGCCGCCAGCGCGACGTGCATGCCATGGCCGAGATGGTGTGCTCCCCGCCCGAACACGCATGGCTTCAGGCGCAGGACGGAGCCCGCCTGCAGCACGGCCTGGTGCAGCTGTGGAGCCTGAAGGAGGCCTATTTCAAGAGCCTGGGCCAGGGCCTGGACTTTGTCCGGATGCGGCAGCTTGCGTGGGCACCGGCCTCCGCTGCGCTCGACACGGCCCGGCAGCCCCTCGCCCACGGCCGCCTGTGGCAAGGCAGGGATTGCGATGCACAGGCCGTGTGCCTGGCGCTTTGCATGCCTGGGCCCCTGCCCGAGGTGGCTATGTACGTGCAGGGCGAGGTGGCCTGGCACGCAGTTTCGGATTGGCGGCTCGTTGAGCTTGCCTGACCTCTGACGGGCAACTGCTGGTGATCTCGCTGGCCTGTGATCTCCGGGTTGATACTTAATGTCTGAGCATGTATAGACAACTGCAGTCAGCCCTATCAAGGAGATGCATATGGACCGAGGCAGGCTGTTCCGGGGTTGGTACATCGTGGGCGCCGTCCATGTGCTGCTGGCGCTGATTTTTGGTGCCGCCTACTCGTTCGGGGCATTTTTTTTCAGCATCCAGGCACAGTTCGGCGCCAGCAGCTTCTCCACGGCTTCCATCTTTTCATTGACGGCACTGATCTACTACGCCGTCGGCGTGTTCTCGGGCGCCTGGAGCGACAGGACCTCGGTGCGCACCGTCACCTCGGCCGGCATTGTGCTGCTGTCGCTGGGATTTGCGGCCAGCAGCCTGCTGACATCATCGCTGGCGGCTTTCCTGGGTGCCTTCTGTGCGCTGGTCGGGCTGGGAGTTGGTCTGGTCTACGTGCCTGCTGTCTCCACCATTCAGCGCTGGTTCGTGCTGCGGCGCAGTTCGGCTTCGGGTATCGCGCTTGCCGGCACCGGACTTGGAACCCTGCTCGGGCCCGTGGTGGCTGGCGCACTCATGGAGCATCTGTCCTGGCAACTGACCATGCAGGTCTATGCCGCAGCCATCGCACTGGCCGGCCTGGCTGCCGCAGCCGCCCTGCGAAGCAGGCCCGAGGAGCTGGGCCTGCATCCCGATGGCATCCAACCCGGCGGCGCCAAGGCTGCGGGGCAGACGGGCCAAGGTGTGGTGGGCGTCGGCCTGGGGCAAGCGGTCCGGCAGGCGCGCTTTTGGTGGTATTTCGCCGCCATCTTCTTCGGCTCCATCGGCCTGTTCCTGGCGCTGATCCACATCAATCCGCTGGCACGTCAGCAGGGGCTGCCGGCCGCGCAGGCCAATCTGTTGATCGGGCTGATCGGCGTCGGCAATGTGCTTGGGCGTCTGGTGCTGGGGCGGCTGGGCGACAGGATGGGGCCGCTGCGCTTTCTGATGCTGCTGACCGCGAGTCTGGCCCTGCTGTGCGGGCTGTGGTCCATGGCGCAAGGCTTCACGGCCCTGGCGGGATTCGCGTTGGCATTCGGTGCAGTCAATGGCGGCTGCATCGCGCTGTACCCGGCCGTGGCTGCCACCTGGTTTGGCACGCGGAGCCTGGGCGCCATTCTGGGTGCGCTCTACGTGTCGGTCGGTATTGCTGCCGTGGCAGGGGGCAGCCTGGCGGGGCTGCTGTTCGATCTGTCGGGCAGCTACACATCGTCCATCCTGCTGGCGGGCGGCAGCGCCGTACTGTCGGCCCTCGCGGTGCGGATGGCGGCGCGCGCAGGAGGCGCGAAGCCACAAGCATGACCCAACGAAAAAGCCCCAGACTCTTGCGAATCTGGGGCTTCTTGTTTGGTGCCGGAGAAAGGAATCGAATAGCTGTGTTGGTATGTGCTTGTCTTGCACAAAGTCATGCAAATCAACAAGTTTTGATTGTTTCAAAAAGCGGCATGTGCAGCGGAAATACATGTTTGCACAACGTTTGCCCCCAATTTCCGCCACTTTTCCCCCATGGCGAAGCCCAAGAAAACTGCCTCCGGCACCTACCGAATACAGATCGACGTGAAGGGGGTGACCGAGGAGCAGTTGCAGCACGTGGTCGAGCAGCTGCCTCGCAAGAGCCGCGGCCGACTCGACATGGTTGGCGCCCGCGTTGCCGAGGGCCGGTGGCAGATGGAGCGCCGCATGCAGATCCTGTGCAGCCTGCCGCAGTACAGCCGCCTGTTGGACACGCACGCCGGCTTCATGCCCTGGGTGCTGGCGCAGGGCATCAAGAATGCCCGCGCCAAGCTGACCGACGTGCTGCTGTGGTGGTGCGACCGCAAGTGCCCAGGATGTGGCGGCGTCAAGCTGGGCGAGATGGCGATCTGCGAGACCTGCAAGGGCTTTGGCACCCGTGAAGTGCCGCACGAAGCCGAGGGCCTGCTGATCTCCGAGCACATTGGCGAGCATGTGGACCGCGCCCGCTGCGGCACCATCGCCGCGCTGAAGCTGATGAAGGGCCTGAAGGTGGTTGCAGCCCAGGCGGTGAGTCTGGCAAGACATTGAAGCGATGGGGGGAAACATCACACGTCCCTAAAGATCACTAGCCCGCTGTCAATGCCCGCGGGCTTTGTTTTTCCGGGTACAGAGCGAATGAATGTTGCGAAGGCGGGAGAGCGCCTTCCCTTACGCTGCGCCGGCTGACTGGACCACAGGTGCGAGTGAGCAGCAGGGAGTACAACGAAGGTGAGGCGAGGTGTTTCTATCTTCCTCATCTCTGAGGAGAGCGCCATGACTTCATCGATTTCGCTTAAGTACCTGCTGGGACGGCCTGTTGACCCGGATCTTGCTGAGCAGGCCGTTCAGGGGCATGGTGTGCCCTCGCAAGATCCTGATCCCTCCGCACAGATTCGGATGACCAAAGAGGAGTCAGTCCGTGAATCAAAGTCAACCATGGTGGCCGGCTTCATGATGGTTGGCGCAGTGGTGGGGGCGGGAGTCGGCGCCGTAGCTGCTGGCCCTGCAGGCATTTTTGTTGGCGGCGCCCTGGGAGGCTTGATAGGCGCTGGAGCCGGAGAGGCAGCGGGTATGGCGACAGTAGCGCGTGAGGCCTGAAGGCGTCCTACCTGCCATAAATTCTTCTTGATACGCTTCGTATCCCTCCCCTGCTGGCTCCGTCCAGCAGTTACCTACCCTGGCTTGCTTTGGTAGGTTTTTTTTCAGTGACCCCGCTGACGCTGCCTGGTCAGTTGCGGTCAAGCTGCGCGAGGTAGTGGCAGATATCAATCCGCGCGTCATACACCGCAGACAACCAATTTCCCGCTATCGGATGAGAGCCGGAGGTTGGCTTCAGGTGCAGAGCTGCCTCATTGACTGCAGGGGAAAAAAATGCAGCAACTGCGCAAGCTGGGTCCTTCCCGGCGCGACGCGTGGCAGCGGCATCGGCCTTGAGATCTCTTTTGAGCGCGATGTATTGGTCCCTGATCTGCTCGACCCGTGCGGTGACCGTTTTGTTGTCGCCGATTGCGCGCAACAGTAGCGTGCAACGCTCCTCGTAGCTGCGTAGCCGCAGCCGGATGGCGTTTGTATCGGCGTGGTCGAATGGCTCGGTCATCGGACCAGTCTATAGAGAACGTTAAGTGACTCATCCCAGACCGGGGGAGTACACATGTTTGCACAGTGGTTGCGCCACCTTCGGGTGGCTTCGTTGTTTCCGCCGCCATCAGAAGCATCCATGCAAAGCATGGATGGCATGGGGGATGCGAGGCTTGCGAGTGTGCAACGGCACTCGCCGCCGAATCGCTCAGCTCTCTGCTACGTCGATGAGCAGGGAAAGGTAGTTGTCAAGAGCGCGTTCGGTTGTCGCGAGCTCCAACTCTGGGCCACCGGTAGAAGTTCCGATGCGGATGGCGTCTCGGTCAATCAGAAGCGCCTCATGAGCGTGGGCTGCTTGCTCAGGTGTGATGGTCTCAATCAGCCGCACCACGACAGTGGCCAGCGCGCTCAGTTCACCGGCGAGCACATCCATACGTTCATTGTTCAAAAATTTATCCCAGTAGGTTTAAAGATGCATCTTAACTGGCGGCCATAGGCAGGCGGCATCCTTATGTCCAAGCTCCAGACATTGAAGAGTACGCTGCCCGTGCTGGACAACCGTCGCGTGCAGACGATGCAGGCCGGCAGCTGGCGCACCAGCGACCAGACAGCACAGCGGGGCTACGGCTACAAGTGGCAGAAGGCGGGCGAGCAGTTCCTGCGCGAGCACCCGCTGTGCCTTATGTGCCAGGTGCAGGGCAGGGTCTAGGCGGCCACGGTTGTTGACCACATCACCCCGCATCGCGGGGACCAGTCGCTGTTCTGGCGGCGCAGTAACTGGCGCTGACCGGCGTTTGTTCCTGCTGCGCGTGCGGTAGTGGACCGCTCATGGCCAGGAGCGGTCTCTCGTCTAGCCAGCTCCGTCGAGTGCCCCGCTGACAAAGGGTTCAATCGTCTGCCGGCGCAGAAGGACCATAGCTAGCTCAGCTTCATGCCTTGTGAAGAACGGAACGGGCGGACTTGACCCCCTGATGTCAACCTCTGTCAGATGCCAAGCCCCGGCGCTTTCGGTCAGCTGAATTCCCCAGTCGCCAAACTCCTTTGGCAAACCCTCCGACTCGATGTAGCGCAACACCTGGTTTCAGCAACGGGTCGGCCTGCGACAGTCGAGCCGCCCTGGTCGAGATCGACCGCCGCGAGGGCTACGAGGTGCGGCTGCTGGCCGCGCTTACAGCCTGCGTGCGACCCCTGATGACGCGTCTAGTCTCAAAGCAGAAGTAAGTGCAGTAAATTATCTGACAACTTCAAAGAATCTTATTAGCAGCGGTTCTCTTGATTTATTTGGCTTTGCGTCGGAGTAACAACGACAAAAAGGCGATTATCGAAGACAAAGCGACTAATCCAAGTTCACCAATGGTTGGTACTGCAGTGATTGTCGGTTTGGGAGGCGTTATGTTTGTAAGGGTGACATTGCCGGTCGATGTTCCGCCTCGGCCATCAGAAATCTCATACTGAAATGAGATAGGATCTGTAGTATTGCCAGAGGGGGAAAAGGTGATTTCTCCTGCTGCCGAGACTCCGATGCTTCCGCCTGTTATCAAAATGTTTGATGGAGTACCGCGAGTAATTGGATTTCCATTAATGCTGGTGATTTGCAAAGTATCCGAATCTGCGTCGGTATCGTTCGCCAAAATATTTAGTATGGTGGGCGAGTTAGGTATAGAGTATTTGTCCGGATTGGCTATCGGCAGATTGTTCTGGATTTTTGGATTGGTGTAAGTCTGGAAGTTGTAGAAGCCGACAACTTCACCCGTTGAATCAAGGCCCACCCAGCGAATCTCTTTTATGAAGAGACCAGCCGCAATATCAGAAGGAGACAAAGTCACTCCGAATTTCTGAGGTGGGGAATCAGAAACGTTTGTGGCATCAGAAACTATTGCGCTCGTTCCATCGCTTGCAAAAATTTGAAGATTAGATCTCTCAAATAAATCGTTCCAATCGACGAAATCGAAGCTGAAAGCGGCAGTTGCTGAGTTGGCTAGTTTAAAGGAAATGCCATTCTCCGTGTTCAATGCGGCAAATATTCCTGGAACTGCTGGTGCGCGGGGGTTCCAAAATAGACACTCCTCCAAATAATTTGATGTCCCTGATCCAGAATTTAATGCGTGACAATATTTTGAAGGAGACCAAGCAGTGCTTATATTGGAGCCGTAAGCTTCTACAGTGAAGCCATTCCAAATATCCGGATTTCCTGCGCTTCCTATGGGCTTCAGGTTTACAGAGGAGCTGAAATCTTCATGAGTGGCGAATGTCCCTGAACCAATGGCAGAGAGGAAACCGGCTTGGTCGTCGATGAAGGTTGAAAATGTCGCCGCCTGGCTGCTCGTGACCCAAGAAAAAATCACCAGAAAGGCCAATTCTTTTGGTGTCGGTATTCCAAAACGCATGTTGATCGTCCATAGAGGGAATTTATGAAGAAGGGGAGCGTGATGGAAATCATTCTTATTATCAATAAGGGTTTTTGTGAAAGTTTGTCAAGAGGATTTTGGGGGCACTTAGCCTTTGCTCACTGCTAGCTAGCGGTATGTAAGAGGCCGAGAGCAGGTTCAAACAATCCAGCAACGATTAACGAACAAGCGTCTAGATACATGATTTTAAGGGTTAATACCTACATCTAAATTCCATGTAGTTGTTGTGAGAAATGTATGCAACATGGATTTTTGTGTTAACCGCAGGTCAATCTGGGGTGACAGCTATTGCAGTGCCGAAGTCGGATCTGCAACGCAGAATGACTTTATAAAAAAATGTTAATTTTTGGCATGAGATGTTACTTGTCGATAGCTGTAGGGCATGATGAGAATGGCCTATCGATAACGCAAAACTGAGCATTTTGCTTAAGCAAAACAGGATGGGTTTGGTTCGAAGCGGATGCTTGTTTAGTAAGCTTGCGAATTCCGCTCTGTGAAAATCCTGAATAGCGATTCAAGAGGCTCTCGGCATGGGTAATAGATATAGCTCTCCCGATATTTCTGATATTGACGAACTCTATCCGCTGCAAGGACCTGCTCCTAAAAAGGGGTGGGGTGTATATATAGTTCCATTGGCATACGGTCCATATATTAAAGCATGTGAATGCTTAGAAGTTGGGCAATGGGGGTTGATTCCAACGACGTCGCCAAGCAGGCGTCCTTTAAATTTGGATGGTTCCCCTATGTCAACGGAAAAAGCGTTCAGAGAAACGTTGAGCAATGATTACGTCTTTGGCCCGTCTTGGCATGCAGGCCGAAGGTGTCTTATTCCAGTGAGCAGCTGGATCGAGAATTACTCTGGTTTATCTGGTCGCAGTATTAATTGGATGTTCCGGCGTTCCGACGGAAAGCCTGCAATGTTGGCAGGGCTTTATAGTGAATGGATCGATCCGGTGAGCGGAGAGAAGGTGCCGAACTACACGGTGATCACACAAGATGCCGGAGTGCATCCAATTCTCTCTCTCATGCACAGGCCTGGCAGAGAAAAGAGGTGTGTGGTGGTTCTGGAGCGCCAAGACTGGGATGCTTGGCTGCATTGCACTCCGGCCCAAGCAGATTCATTGATTAAGTTGCCCATGATGGGGACGTTGAAGAGCGGGGCAGAAAACCCAGACGAAGAAGCTCTGTTGCCTCTTGAGCAGTTGCGCGCATTAAAGGCAGGTGGTTAATTTGGTGCTTGCTATCCAATCGCGTGGTAATTTATCAAGTTTTTTCTCGTGCGGAAATCAGCTATAAATTAGGCTTGGTAATCTTGTTGAGAATGGTGAGAGCATGGAATTAAATATTTATGAGATTCTGCTATTCATTGCAATACAATTAATTTGCTTCTCATTTTTCATGATTGTATTCTGGACATATTGTATTGTTATGAAGACAAAAATAATAGAATCTTTTAATATCTTAGTTTTTTTCTTTGGAGTTGCGATTTCTGTCGTTGCTACAAAATTTATTACACCGTAGCGGATTTCTATTGAAATTGCCGTACCGCATCTCGTCAAGATTTGCTGCGCATATTTTTTGTTAAAAGACTGAGTGGGAAGATAAAGATCACTCCGCGTCCGGTATCAGGAACTTATGCAAGGCCGTCAAGCCATGATCTACACGCTGCACATAGATATGCAGGTTTCTGGTTGCTATACGGACCGGATCTTGCATGGGAATGTCGAGCTCTTCGAGTTCCAGGCGGCAACTCTCTCCGGTGCAATCCGAGATGGTTATTCCGTTGGCAACTTGCTGCGACTAGAGGGATTCCACATCTGGTATGGCCATGTCTCCATCGGCACCACGTCTCTCTATGCCATGTGCCACGACGCCGAGACGCTGGCGCAGCGGCTAGTGAGCCTGCATTCACAGTTCGGCGGGTAGGGGGAGCGCAGCCCGAACTGTCTTGGTCGGATCTGAAATCCGAGTAAGTTGAAGGCACTTGGTGTGCTGGTGAGGGTACGGAGAGGCCTGAGGAAGAAGCGCCGCTGCGGGCGAGCCAGCTGCAAGCGCCATCGGCTGAACAGGTGGCTTGAGCTGCCGAGGCTCAGGCATGCTTTGGCAGCTGCAAAACAAAAAGGGAAATTGAGTTTCCCCAATTTCCCTCAGAATCCTTGCGGAACCCGCATGGATGCTATGTTTTTGGTGCCGGAGAAAGGAATCGAACCCTCGACCTTCTCATTACGAAGGACTCGTAGAGTTCTCTTCCCTCTGGTACGGGTCAGTGTGGGCCCGGTGTTTTTGAATGTTCAACTACATCGGAGCTACAGATGCAGAACCGTGGAAAAGACCATCTGGCGGGGCTTTCGCAACGTCAGCAGCGCTCCACCCTGGGGACAAAAGGGGAGGGGCCGCAAAGCGGAGGGGACGAAGGCCCCTCGGGGGCTGGAGCGAAGCGTAAGGAGGGGGTGCAACCCCCTGAAGACTGCGTGCAAGATGAAGAGCGTCAGTTTTCTCAAGGTCTGCGCGTTCAAGGCGACGCGTATTGGAACTGCGCAAAGGAGCAGGCCGCTGCCATGACCTTAGGGCAGGCGTCCAAGCAGCTTTGCAGCAGCACAGCCCTGCTGCTGAGACTGGCTAATGCAAGCAAGGGAGAAGATGCCATTGTGGTTCGTCGCTGGCTGCGGAGCATGGGCATAGCTGCTGGCATTGCGGCTGCAGCTTCTGAAGCTGTCGATGGGTGGAGCAAGCAATGAACCAGCCACGCAAGCCACGAACTGTGTTTGAGCACTCACGGGAGCCGGCTGAGCTGTCCACCATTGACATGCTGGAAGCGATGTTTCGCAACCCGATGACCAGGGGGCTGATTTCGAATCCGAAGGTTCGAGTCGTGCAAGAAGTTGATCCCACAACAGGCCGCGTGACGTACTCACTTCGGTCTCCAGACGATCCCAGCTACGACGAGGACACAACACCATCAGTCTGATGCTATTGCGCTAGATGAGGTATTCGCATTAGCATCGGCACTGCAAAAGACGGGAGTGGTGTCCCGGTCAAACCTTAAAACACCCGGTCAACTTGCCATGCGGGCGGCGATCATTGCCACAACATGCCCCGGCGTGACCATCAGCCAAAGTTGCTTTTGCGAATCCCTACAACATAGGGTTCGCTGCGGCATGGCTATCTCCCTGTACGCAGCGAACCCCAGAGCATGGAGTTCGCATGACCTTTTCTGATTCTTCGGGTTCTTGGATAGACGCTGGCAGCGCAGCGGGTGGGGCCCCGCTTTGCGGGGAGGCGCCGGCTGCGCTGCCAGCGGCAACGAAGAGCTACAGTGACCACGGGCGGCCCGATCTTCCCCGTGTAGTAACCACGGGGAGAAAGAACACCAAGCAGGTGCCGCATTGCGCGGGGATTGATCTCGAGACCGGCGAGCCGGTTGAACTGCACGTGACTACGCGGGGTTACGCCATCACTCGGCACGTTGTGCCAATTGAGCCCGTGCGGGATGGCGTTGCCCTGATTGACGCCCTGGCTTTCTCTGTTGTCCCTCCAGATGAGCTTTCCTATGCCTGGGTGCTGCAGGAGATGTCTGCATTCCTCGATATCGAGAGCGTGGAACATCGCAAGGGCCTGTTTGGCTTCCGTTTCTCGGCTCGCTTCGGTGATGGCGCGGGCATCATCGCTTGGGGTGGCGAGAGCCAGCGAGGCCGGGTGTACTTCAGCCTCATGGGCAAGGGATGCTCCATGGTCAGAAACTGGGCTGAGCTGGCGTGCTGGCTGGAGCGGCATCGGGCCACCATCAAGCGAGCTGACTTGGCTTATGACGACTTCGCGGGAAAGCTGGTTTCCATCGCCTGGGCCATACAGCAGTATCAGGGAGGCGGTTTCAACGCTGGTGGGCGTAAACCGGTCCATGCCTGCTACGGGGACTGGCTGGAAGGGGATGCGTCCACAAAGGGGCGCACCCTAGGCATTGGAAACCGCGCGAGTGGCAAGTACGCCCGCATCTACGAGAAGGGTAAGCAGCTCGGTGATCCCTCCAGCCCATGGACGCGCGTCGAGGTCGAATGGCGCGCAGAAGACAGGTTCATCCCGTATGACATCCTTGTACGTCCTAGCCACTATCTTGCTGGCGCTTACCCTTGTCTGTCGTTCCTGAGCCAGGAGCAGTCGGTAATCAAAACCGTTGCCAAGGCGGCCCAGATCGCGTTCGACGCTGCGGTGAGCAACGCCAAGCAGCATTGCGGCAAGCTGATTAACCTCATGATGCAGGTCATGCAGGGCGACTATGCCGTAGTGGTCGATAAGTTGATCCGGCCAGGAATTCCAGCACGCATAGACCCCTACAGTTATCACGTCAAACACAACCCAGCGATGCTGGATTGGGAACTGCGGGGAGGTGCTGTATGAGCCTCTACAAGCGTGCAAATTCGCCGTATTGGTGGATTCGACTTTCGCCGATCAAGGGCGAGCTCAAGCCCCTGCAAATTTCCAGCGGTACAGCCAATAAGCGCCAGGCACAGCAGTACCACGACAAGATCAAGGCTGAGCGTTGGGAGCAGGACAAGCTGGATGTGAAACCTCGCCGCACTTGGGATGAGGCGGCAGAGCGATTCTTGGCGGAGACCACGCACAAGCGGACGCAGGCCTGGGACAAGTCCATGCTTCGGTGGTTCCACCCACATCTAGGGGGGAAAGCTTTGGACGAGATCAATCGGGCACTTTTGGATGAAGTGAAGGCCAAGCGAGCCAAAGGCGTTTCGCCTGGGACTGTCAATCGCTATATGGCCCTGGTGCGCGCGATCTTGCGCAAGGCCTGCAACGACTGGGAATGGCTGGATCGTGTGCCCAAGGTTGGGATGCTGCGGGACAAGGGCGGACGCATCCGAGCTCTGACGAAAGACGAGTTCGCTCGTCTGCTTGAGCAACTGCCCGAACACCTGCGCGATATGGCCATCTTCTCAGTTGCCACCGGCTTGCGGCAGGGCAACGTCACCAAGCTGCAGTGGCGCCAGATCAGTCTGGAGCGTCAGCATCTATGGGTGGCCGCGGAAGATCATAAAAACGGCAAGGCGCATGCAGTGCCGCTGAACGAGCCAGCCATGCAGGTGCTGCACAAGCGGAAGGGTGATCATCCGACCCATGTCTTTACCTACGAAGGCCGTCCCATCGTGCAGGTGAATACGAAGGCATGGCGGGCTGCACTCAAGCGCGCCGGCATTGAGGATTTCCGCTGGCATGACCTACGGCATACCTTTGCCACTTGGCATCGGCAGGCCGGCACACCTACGCATGAACTGCAGCGCCTGGGCGGCTGGAAGACTTTGGAAATGGTCGAACGCTATGCCCATGTGGCACCGGAAGGCTTGCAGATCGCGGCGTCGCGCCTTGATAATGTGTTCGCCGGGACATTCTGACTACACAGAAAAGCCCCTGGCTCTTGCGAACCAGGGGCTTCTTGTTTGGTGCCGGAGAAAGGAATCGAACCCTCGACCTTCTCATTACGAATGAGCTGCTCTACCAACTGAGCTACACCGGCGACAGACAAAAATTATAACGGCAAATTCATGCCTCGGAATGGTACTGCGTCACTTTTTCGACTTCGTTCTTGGAGCCGAGGATGACGCTCACACGTTCGTGCAACTGCGTGGGCTGGATGTCGAGGATGCGCTGCTTGCCGTTGGTGGCGGCGCCGCCGGCCTGCTCTATGAGCCAGGACATGGGGTTGGCTTCGTACATCAGGCGCAGCTTGCCGGGCTTGTTGGGCTCGCGGCGGTCCCAGGGGTACATGAAGATGCCGCCGCGGGTCATGATGCGGTGCACGTCGGCCACCATGGAGGCGATCCAGCGCATGTTGAAGTCCTTGCCGCGCGGGCCTTCCACGCCGGCCAGGCATTCGTCCACGTAGCGCTTGACGGGGGTGTCCCAGTGGCGCATGTTGGACATGTTGATGGCGAATTCCTTGGTGTCTTCGGGGATGCGGATGTTTTCCTGCACCAGCACGAAGGAGCCTTGCTCGCGGTCCAGCGTGAACATGGACACGCCGTCGCCCACGGTCAGCACCAGGGTGGTCTGCGGGCCGTAGATGCAGTAGCCGGCGGCGACCTGCTGGGTGCCGGGCTGCATGAAGTCCTGCTCGGTCACGCCGGGGTGGCCTTCGGGCTTCTTGAGCACGCTGAAGATGGTGCCGATGGAGACGTTGACGTCGATGTTGGACGAGCCGTCCAGCGGGTCGAACATCAGCAGGTATTCGCCGTGCGGGTAGCGGTTGGGCACCAGGTAGATGCCTTCCATTTCCTCGGAGGCCATGGCTGCCAGGTGGCCGCCCCATTCGTTGGCCTCGATCAGCACCTCGTTGGCGATGATGTCCAGCTTCTTCTGGACTTCGCCCTGCACGTTCTCACTGCCGGCCGTGCCCAGCACGTCGCCGATGGCGCCCTTGTTGACGGATTGGCTGATGCGCTTGCAGGCGCGGGCCACGACTTCCAGCAGCAGGCGCAGCTGGCCGGGGATGAGGCCGTCCACGCGTTGCTGCTCGACCAGGTAGCGGGTCAGGCTGACGTTTTTCTTCATGGGTTCAACTCCTAAAAATCCGGGAGGCGCGGCCTGGGCCGCGCCTTGGGTCAATCCGCGAGGGCGCGGGTGACGACTTCACGCACGTCGTTGCTCAGTTCAGCGCGGGCCGCCACGCGGGCGACGGCCTCGCGTGCGGCCGTGCGGTAGGGCTCGGCCAGCTTGCTCCAGCGGTCCAGGGCGCGCGCCAGGCGGGCGGCGACCTGGGGGTTGATGGCGTCCAGCTCGATGACGCGCTCGCTCCAGAACACATAGCCCGCCGCGTCGGCGCGGTGGAAGGCGCCGGGGTTGGCGCTGCAGTAGCTGAAGATCAGGCTGCGCGCGCGGTTGGGGTTCTTGATCTGGAAGTCGGGGTGCTTCATCAGCTGCTTGACGGCCGGCAGCACGTTGCCGCCACGGTCGCAGGCGCCGCCCTGCAGCGCGAACCACTTGTCCAGGACCAGCGCATCGTGCTGGAACAGCTTGTGAAAGCGCGCCAGGGCCTGGGCGGCCAGCGGATGGCCGCTTTGCACCAGTGCCGTCAGGGCGCTCATGCGGTCGGTCATGTTGCCTGCGTCCTTGAAGCGCTGCAGCGCCTTGCCGGGCCAGACGCTGTCGCCCGAGGCGCGTGCGGCCAGGCACAGCATGGACAGGGCCAGGCCTGCCAGCGCACGGCGGCCGGAGCTGACGGGGTCGGGGCGGTAGGCGCCGGTGTCGCTGTGCTCTTGCCAGGCCTGCTGCCAGTCGGCCTGCAGCTCGGTCGCCAGTTGCTGGCGCATGGCTTCACGCACGGCGTGCACGCGCTGCGGATCGACCACGGCCAGTTGCTCGGCGATGTAGCTTTCGCCGGGCAGGGCCAGCATCAGCTCCTTGAAGGCCGCATCCAGCTGGGGATGGCGCAGCACGCCGCGCATGGCCTCGATGAAGGAGGCCGGCAGCAGGGCGGCCGTGATCTGGCCGCTGGCATCTGCCGTGATGGAGGTGTCGCCAATGGCCTGCAGCGCGATGCGCAGGCCCAGGCGCTGGCCGGCTTCCCAGCGGTTGAAGGCGTCGCTGTCATGGGCCAGCAGGGTCAGCAAGGCGGCATCGCTGTCGCTGTGCTGCAGCACCACGGGGGCGCTGAAGCCGCGCAGCAGCGAGGGCACGGGCTCCTGGTCCACGTCGGTGAAGACGAAGCTGTGGCTTGGCTCGGACAGCACGAGCAGGCGGCTGTCGCCCGCTGCCGCCTGGTCCTCGCCCTGCAGGCGCAGGGTCAGCGCGCGGCCGTCCTGGCCCAGCAGGCCCATCTGCACGGGGATGACGAAGGGCAGCTTCTCTGCCTGGCCCGGCGTGGGCGCGCAGCTTTGGCTCAGGGTCAGCGTGTAGGTGCGTGCGGCGGCGTCGTAGCTGCCATCGGCGTGCAGCTGGGGCGTGCCGGCCTGGCTGTACCAGCGCTTGAACTGGTCCAGGCGCTGGGCCAGCTCGCTGCCGGGGTTGGCGTCGGCCATGGCCTGGGCGAAATCGTCGCAGGTGACGGCGTGGCCGTCATGGCGCTCGAAGTACAGCTTCATGCCCTTGGCAAAGCCTTCGCGGCCCACCAGGTTGTGTTGCATGCGCACGACCTCGGCACCCTTTTCGTAGATGGTGACGGTGTAGAAGTTGTTGATCTCGATGTAGCTGTCGGGCCGCACCGGGTGGGCCATGGGGCCCGCATCTTCGGGGAACTGGGCGGTGCGCAGCACGCGCACGTCCTCGATGCGCTTGACGGCGCGCGCCGAGGGGCTGCCCGCCATGTCCATGCTGAATTCCTGGTCGCGGAAGACGGTCAGGCCTTCCTTGAGCGACAGCTGGAACCAGTCGCGGCAGGTGACGCGGTTGCCGGTCCAGTTGTGGAAGTACTCGTGGCCGACGACGGACTCGATGTTGGCGTAGTCGATGTCGGTGGCCGTGGACTGGCTGGCCAGGACGTACTTGGTATTGAAGACGTTCAGGCCCTTGTTCTCCATGGCGCCCATGTTGAAGTCGCTGGTGGCGACGATCATGAAGCGGTCCAGGTCCAGGGACAGGTCGAAGCGGGCCTCGTCCCAGGCCACGCTGGCCATGAGGGAGTTCATGGCGTGCTCGGTCTTCTCCAGATCGCCCGGGCGCACGAAGACCTGCAGCAGGTGGTCGCGGCCTGCGCGGCTCTTGATCTTTTGCTCGCGCGCAACCAGATTGCCGGCCACGAGGGCGAACAGGTAGCTGGGCTTTCTGTGCGGATCGGCCCACTTGGCGAAGTGGCGGCCGTCTTCCAGCGCGCCTTGCTCGACCAGGTTGCCGTTGGACAGCAGCACCGGGTACGCGGTCTTGTCGGCGCGCAGCGTCACGGTGTACATGGCCATCACATCGGGACGGTCCAGGAAATAGGTGATGCGGCGGAAACCCTCGGCCTCGCACTGGGTGAAGAACGTGCCCTGGCTCACATACAGGCCCATGAGCTTGGTGTTCTTGGCGGGCGCGCAGGTGGTGAAGATTTCCAGATCGACGGGGTCGCCGCCCTCGGGCAGGTTCTCCAGCACGAGCTGGTCGCCGTCCATCTTGAACGAGGTGCCGCCGCCGTTGACCAGCACGCGCGCAAGGTTCAGTTCATCGCCGTCCAGGCGCAGCGGCTGCGCCGGCACCTCGGTGTTGCGGCGCACGCGCATCTTGTTGAGCACGCGGGTCTTGGCCGGATCGAGATCGAAGGTCAGGTCCACGGTGTCGATCCACCAGGCAGGAGCCTGGTAGTCGGCGCGGTGGATGGCGGTGGCAGGGGCCTGCCCGTCACGCAGTTGCAGCATACAGATTCCTTCCTATGCCAATATCAGGGGACAGAGTCCAAGCCCCTGTGCGGCCGGTGCCGCCCAGGGGCTTGAAATCAGAGGCCTTGCTTGAGCGAGGCTTCGATGAAAGCGTCGAGGTCGCCGTCCAGCACCTTCTGGGTGGCCGAGATTTCGACGTTGGTGCGCAAATCCTTGATGCGGCTGTTGTCCAGCACGTACGAGCGGATCTGGTGGCCCCAGCCCACATCGGTCTTGGTGTCCTCCAGCTTTTGCTGCTCCACCATGCGCTTTTGCATCTCGTGCTCGTAGAGCTTGGAGCGCAGGCGCTGCCATGCCACGTCGCGGTTGCTGTGCTGGCTGCGGCCGTCCTGGCATTGCACGACGATGCCGGTGGGCATGTGCGTCAGGCGCACGGCCGAGTCGGTCTTGTTGATGTGTTGGCCACCCGCGCCCGATGCGCGGTAGGTGTCGGTGCGCACGTCCGAGGGGTTGATCTCGATCTGGATCGAGTCGTCGATCTCGGGATAGACGAACAGCGAGGCAAAGCTGGTGTGGCGGCCGCCCGAGCTGTCGAACGGCGACTTGCGCACCAGGCGGTGCACGCCGGTTTCGGTGCGCAGCAGGCCGTAGGCGTACTCGCCTTCGATGTGGATGGTCGCGCTCTTGATGCCGGCGATGTCGCCCGGCGTCTCTTCCTCGACCGTGGCCTTGAAGCCCTTGCGCTCGGCGTACTTCAGGTACTGGCGCAGCAGCATGCCGGCCCAATCGCAGGCTTCGGTGCCGCCGGCGCCGGCCTGGATGTCCACGAAGCAGTTCAGCGGATCGGCTTCCTTGCCGAACATGCGGCGGAACTCCAGCTCCTCGATCAGCGGCTGCAGCTTGGCGGTCTCGCCCTCGATGGTGAGCAGGCCGGTCTCATCGCCTTCTTCCTTGCTCATCTCGAACAGCTCGGCGTTGTCGGCCAGCTCGGTGGTCAGCTTTTGCAGCGTCAGCACGACGCCGTCGAGCAGCTTCTTTTCCTTGCCCAGCTCCTGGGCCTTCTTGGGGTCGTTCCAGACGCTGGGATCTTCCAGCGAGGCATTTACCGTGCGCAGTCGTTCGTACTTTGCATCGTAGTCAAAGATACCTCCGGAGATCTGCCGCACGCTGCGACAGATCTTCGAGGGTGTTGCCGATGAGGTTGATGCGTTCTGCTTCCATGATGTGTTCCGTTCTTCTGATGAATGTGTTCTTGGCCGAATCGCCGATTTTCTCATGCTGGGGCATCGTGCCGGGGCAAGCGCCCGCCGCGCGGGTCTGGAGGCGCGCTGCCGTGTGACGATGGCTTTCAAAACAAGGGCTTGCAGCGGCCGATCATGGCAGATTTGAAGGGCTTGGCCATGGCAATGCGCAGGTTGCAGCGTGGGCCCTGGCGTGATCTGGCTGCAGACCTCCCGGAAAAAAGGCCCGGCCAGCAGGAGCTGGTCGGGCCTTGGCAGGCATGTCCGCCCCCGGCGGGGCGGGCGAAAACCTGGTTCAGAAGGTTTCCCAATCGTCGTCGGAAGCCGTGCTGGCCGCCTTGGCCTTGGCTTTGGCCGATGCCGTCACGGCGGGCCGGGCCGGCTGTGCTGGCTGGGCCGGGCGCGCGGCGCCAGCCGGAGCAGGGGTTGCACCGGTTGCAGAAGGCAGGGCGGCCGAAGCACGTGCGGGCACCGCGCGTTTGGGAGCGGAAGGCGCCAGATGCGGGCGGGGCGCCGCCGGCGCGTGGCGGGGCGCTGCCACGGCGGCGGCGGGGTTGACGCCACGGCTGTTGCCCAGCATGCCGGTGGACGGCGAGAGCTTGAACACGCTGACCACCTCGGCCAGCGCCTTGGCCTGGGCCTGAAGGGCGCCGGTGGCCGCCGCCGATTCCTCCACCAGTGCGGCGTTCTGCTGGGTCATCTGGTCCATCTGCGTGACGGCCTGGTTGACCTGCTCGATACCGGCCGTCTGCTCATGGCTGGCGGCCGAGATCTCGCCCATGATGTCGGTCACGCGGCGCACGCTGGCCACGATCTCCTCCATGGTCTTGCCGGCCGAGTCGACCTGGGCGCTGCCTTCCTCGACCTTGCCCACCGAGTCGTCGATGAGCTGCTTGATCTCCTTGGCGGCGGCGGCCGAGCGCTGGGCCAGGGTGCGCACTTCCGAGGCGACGACGGCAAAGCCGCGGCCCTGGTCACCGGCGCGGGCCGCTTCCACGGCGGCATTCAGCGCCAGGATATTGGTCTGGAACGCGATGGAGTCGATGACGCCGATGATGTCCACGATCTTGCGCGAGGCATCGTTGATGGCGGACATGGTCTGCACCACCTGGGCCACGGCCGAGCCGCCGCGCACGGCGACCTGGGAGGCGGCCGCAGCCAGCTGGTTGGCCTGCTGGGCGTTGGCGCCGTTTTGCTTGACGGTGGAGGTCAGCTCCTCCATGGAAGCGGCGGTCTGCTCCAGCGAGCTGGCCTGTTCCTCGGTGCGGGCCGACAGGTCCTGGTTGCCCGAGGCGATCTGGCCGCTGGCCGTGGCGATGGAGTCCGTGCCCTGGCGCACCTGGCCGACGATGCGCTGAAGGCTTTCGTTCATGTGCTGCAGGGCCTGCAGCAGCTGGCCGGTCTCGTCCTTGCCATGCACCTCGATGCGGCTGCCCAGGTCGCCGGCGGCCACGGCCTGTGCCAGGCTCACGGCCTGCTGCAGGGGGCGTGCCACGCTGCGGGCGATCAGCAGCGCCATGCCCAGGCCGAAGAGGACGGCCCCCGCCAGCAGGGCGATCACCCACCAGCGCGCGGCGGTGAAGATGTCGTCGCCTGCCTGGTTGGCATCCTCGATGCCCTGGGCGTTGATCTTGAGCAGTTCGTCCAGCTTGGTGTTGATGGCACGGCTGGTCTTGACCGAATCGCCGCGCAGCACCTCGGACGCCTCGTCGGTGCGCAGGGCGTGGGACAGGTCCACGATCTTTGCCGTGTGCTGCGCGTACTGGCCCAGGTCGTCCTTGATGCCGGCCATCAGCTCGCGCTCACGCGCGGTGTTGGCATAGCGCTCGAAGGCCTGCTGGTTCTTGAGCAGCTCGGACCACAGCGCCGGCATGCTCTTGTCGTAGATGGCCATTTCATCCATCGAGGTGGCCAGCACATGCTGCATGGTCTGCGAGCGGTAGCGCTGCAGCTGGTAGCGCATCTCCATGATCACGCGCTCGGCGGGCATCCAGTGGTGCGCCAGGTCGGTGGCCGTGCGGTTGACACGGTCCAGCTGGACCACGGAGAACAGGCCCAGGCCGGCGGTCAGCAGCAGCAGGGCGATGAAAGAGGCCAGCAGCTTGTGGGCCAGCTTCAGATTGCGGAAAAACATCATGGTGGGGAGTGCCGTACGGCGAGAAGCGAAAGCGGGTGAGCGGCGGTGGCTGCGAATCGAGGGGATGCGGTGGCGATCGGTGGCGATCAGCGGGACCGACACTCGGCCCCGCCATGCCGCAGTTATCGGTCACTTGCCGGCGAGGCTTAGGGAAAAATAGGTCCAGTCCGAATATTTATTGCGGATTGTTACTTTTTCCGGCCAAGGTCTCCGCGCGCATGGCCTGGTCCGTTCACATACCCGCTCACATGCCCGTTCACACGTTCGCTCACACGTTCGCTCACACGTCCGTCGCCACGCCGGCTTGCAGGCTCGATGCCTGCAGCCACCGCTCCAGATCCGCTGCCGGCAGCGGGCGCGAGAACAGATAGCCCTGCGCGACCGGATAGCCCTGTTCGCGCAGGATGGTGTTCTGCGCAGCCGTCTCCACTCCCTCGGCCACCACGGTCAGGTGCAGGCTGCGGCCTATGCCCAGGATGGCGTTGCTCAGGGCCTGGGCGGCTTCGTCGTTTTCCAGGTCGGCCACGAAGCTGCGGTCCAGCTTGAGCTCGCTGACGGGCAGGCGCCGCAGGTAGCTGAGGCTGGAGTAGCCCGTGCCGAAGTCGTCCATGGACAGGCGCACGCCCTGGGAATGCACGGCCTGCAGCGTGCGCATGGTGCCCGGGTTGGTGTCCAGCAGCAGGCTTTCGGTGATCTCCAGCGTGAGGTCCTGCGGCTTGAGCGCGTTGTGCTCCAGCGTGTCGGCAATCATGCGCGGCAGGTCCAGGTTGTGAAAGCTCGTGGGCGAGAGGTTGACCGACATGGCCGGCACGTCAATGCCCCGGCTGCGCCACTCGCCCAGCTGGCGGCAGGCCTCGCGCAGTGCCCAGGTGCCCAGCTCGCCGATCAGGCCGCATTCCTCGGCCAGCGGAATGAAGCGTGCGGGCGAGATCTCGCCGAATTCCGCATGGCTCCAGCGCGCCAGGGCCTCCACGCCGTAGAGGCGCCCGTCCTTCAGGTCGAGCTGGGGCTGGTAGTGCAGTCGCAGGCCGCCGCTGCGCAGTGCGTCGCGCAGCGCCGTCTCCAGCACCAGCCGCTCCTGCGCCAGGCGGTTCATCTCGGGGCTGAAGAAGCTGTAGAGCCCGCGCCCGCCCGATTTGGCCTGGTACATGGCCATGTCGGCGCGGTGCAGCAGCGTCTCCATGTCGCGCCCGTCGGCAGGAAACACGGCAATGCCGCAACTGGCCGTGCTGGCCAGGGACACGTCGTCGATCATGCAGGGCTCGCCAAGTGCCGACTGCAGCCGCTCTATCACCTCGGCTGCCTGCGCACCGCCGCAGTGTGGCAGCACGATGACGAATTCATCGCCCGACAGGCGCCCGGCAATGTCGCCCGTGCGCAGCTCCGCCTGGATGCGCTGGGCCACGCTGCACAGCAGCCGGTCGCCGGCCGGGTGGCCCAGCGAGTCGTTGACCTGCTTGAAGCGGTCCAGGTCGATGAAGACCACGGCCAGCTCGTGGCCCTCGTGCGAAGCCACGGACAGCGCCTGCTCGGCCTGGGCCAGCAGCAGGCTGCGGTTGGGCAGGGTGGTCAGCCCGTCGTAGAAGGCCAACTGCCGGATGCGGCGGCGTGCCTGCTCGCGCTCCAGCGCCAGCGCGCACAGGTCGGTGCAGGCCTCCACCAGCCGCTGGTGGAAGGGATCGGGGCCGGGCCGGTCGAAATGGCGGTAGTAGAAGGCAAAGGTGCCGGCCACGCCGCCCTGCAGCCCGCAGATGGGCGTGGACCAGCAGGCCGTATACCCCAGCGGCAGGATGAGGTGCTTGAAGTCGGCCCACAACGGATCGGTGGCGATGTCGCCCACCAGCACGGGCCGGTTGTGGAAGGCCGCCGCCCCGCAGGAGCCGACATTGGGGCCGATGGGCACGCCGTCCAGCGCCGCCGAATAGGAGGGCGGCAGGCTGGGCGCGGCCAGCGGATGCAGGCGGTTCTGGTCATCGACTTCCAGCACCGAGACCGCGATATCGGGCGCGATGCGCTCGACCTCGCGGCACACCAGGTCCAGCACCTCGGTCAGCGGCTGGTCGCGGGCCATGGCCTCCAGGGCGCGCCGCTGCAGCACCTCGTGCATCTTGGCCTCGGTGATGTCGGTGATCACGGTCACCGTGGTGTGGAGGCGGCCGTCGGGGCCCATGACGGGATTGGCCTGGGCGCTGACCCAATACCGCTCGCCGTCCTTGCCGACGAGGATCTCCTCGCGGTACACCGGCTTGCCTGCGTCCAGTTCGGCGCGGTAGGCGGCCGTGAATTCGGGCGAGGCATGGGGCACCAGCAGGGCGATGGGCGCACGGCCCACGACCTCTTCGCTGCTCCAGCCGAACATGCGGGTGAAGCCTGCGTTGACATAGGAGATGGTCCAGTTGCCGTCGGCGATCACCACGGCCGCGTCGGTGGCATCGGCCACCAGGGACAGGCGCCGCAAATGCTCCTGCCGTCTGCGGTCGGCCTGCACCCGGGCCGTGATGTCGGTGGCAATGCACAGCACATGGCTGAGCGCGCCCTGGGTATCCAGCACGGGGGCATAGGTGGCCTCCAGCCAGCAGGTGCTGCCGTCGCGGCGCCGGTGTTCGCCCACGCGCGAAATCGTCTCGCCCGCGCCCCAGCGCTGGCGCCACCGGCCGTAGGCGTCGGGATCGGCATGTGCCTGGGTGCACAGGTCACTGTGCAGCAGGCCCTCGGCGCCCGAGGTGGGGTAGCCAAGAATGGCTTCGTAATTGGCGTTGGCGCGCATCAGCCGGCCTTCGGGCGTGAACTCCGCCAGCGCCATGGCCTTGTCCAGCGTGCTCCACAGCGCCTGCTGCCCTGCCGTGCCTGCTACCCGCGTTTCGAACATGGTTCGCTCTCCTGATGGATGCTGAGCTGATGATTGATTGTTTCCAAATGATACCGATCCGGCGCAGCAGCTGGATGTCAGCCACACCTGATCGCACTTGCTCCCACTGTTCGCCCTTGGATGGTCCGCCTGATGGCACTCTTAGGCAAGTGATTCCGCTGGTTACAATGATTTGAGAATGATTCTTGTTTGATGGTGCATCCCACCTTCAAACCATCGGGTCCTACCATGCCATCCGCCCCAGTCTCCAGCGCCACCTCCAACGCGGTCTCCAGCCCCTTGCACCGCGAAATCTCCGCCCTCTATGCCGGCCACCATGGCTGGCTGCAGGGCTGGCTGCGCCGCCGCCTTGGCAATGCCTGCGACGCGGCCGACCTGGCGCAGGACACCTTCATCCGCCTGCTCACCGCGCCTGCGGGCGACTTGCCCGCCCTGCGCGAGCCACGCGCCTACCTGGCCACGGTGGCGCGGCGCCTGCTGATCAACCACCTGCGCCGCCAGTCGCTGGAGCAGGCCTGGCTGCAGGCCCTGGCCGCGCTGCCAGCGCCGCAGGCGCCGTCGCCCGAGCAGCAATTGCTCATCCTGCAGGCACTGCAGGAGGTCGATGCCATGCTCGACGGCCTGCCGCCCAAGGTGCGCGCGGTCTTCATCCTGTCCCAGGTCGAGGGGCTGACCTATGCAGCCATTGCCGAGCAACTGGGCATGGGCCTGCGCTCGGTCAAGCGCTACATGGCCCAGGCCATGGCCGAGTGCATTCTGCTGTCGCCATGAACGCGGTGGACTCTCAGGCCGCAGCGCCGCTGTCGCGCGAAATCGCCTTGCAGGCCGCCGAATGGTTTGTGCTGCTGCACTCGGGCGAGGCCAGCGAGGCCGACCACCGCGCCTTCGAGGCCTGGCGCACCCGTGCCGATGTTCATGAGCAGGCCTGGCTGCGCGCCCTGGCCGTGAGCCAGCGCGCGGGCAGCCTGCCGCCTGCACTGGGGGCACCGGCCCTGGGCCGCAAGCAGCGCCGTCTGGGCGCCATGGGCCGCCGCGATACCGTGCGCGCGCTGGCCCTGCTGATCACGGCGGCCCCCGTGGGCTGGCTGGCCTGGCGCGCCACGCCCTGGATGCAGTGGACCTCCACCCATGCCACGGCCACGGGCGAGCGCCGCGAATGGACGCTGGACGATGGCAGCCGCATCGTGCTCGATACGGGCAGTGCCGTCGATGTGTTGTTTGACGAGGCGCTGCGCCGTGTCCACCTGAGTGAGGGCGCCGTCTTCATAGAGACCGCGCCCGACCCGCAGTCCCGGCATCGGCCCTTCGTGGTCACCACACGGCAGGGCAGGGTGCGCGCCCTGGGCACGCGCTTTGTCGTGCGCAGTGTCCGGGAGCGCAGCGAGGTGGCCGTGCTGCAGGGCGCCGTGCAGATCACCACCCGTGGCGGCGCCGCGCAGCAGCTGCAGGCAGGCCAGCAACTGTGGTTTGACGCCATGGGCATAGGCCGTGCCGAGCCTGCGGACGCCAGCGCCGCCCAATGGGCGCGCGGCCTGCTGGCTGCAGACAACATGCGGTTGGCCGACTTTGTGGCCGAGCTGTCGCGCTACCGCTCCGGCTGGCTGCACTGCGATCCGTCTGTGGCGGATTTGCGCGTCACCGGCGCCTTTCAGCTGGGCGATGCCGATACCGGCACGGACGCCGTGCTCGCCAACCTCGTGCACCTGCTGCCCGTGCAGGTCCACTACCGCACGCGCTACTGGGTGACGGTGGCGGCGCGCGGTGCACCACCGGCTTGAAATTTCTTTCGGAATCTGGCCCCTTTCTGCGGCAGGCCGTGTCCTGTTCGATGGCAACCGATTTCATCGAACGACTTCCGAAGGAAAAACAGACCATGGCTCTCCGGCCCGGCATGCGCAGCGTGGCGCGCACTCCCTCCCCCTTGCTCTTTCCGCTGTCCCGGACAGGCCTCGCCGTGCTCATGGCAGCGGGCCTGACGGCAGGCGCCGCCTTGCCGCGCGCCGCGCTGGCCCAGGCCGGTGCGGCGGCCACCAGCGCGGTGCAGCGTCCGTTCCAGGTGCCGGCAGGCCCGCTGGCCGCCGCGCTCACGGCGTTTGCCGCCGACGCAGGCGTGAGCATCAGTGCGCCGCCCGCCCTGGTGCAGGGCCGGCGCACCCAGGGCGTGCAGGGCCGCCTCACGGTGCGCGAGGCGCTGGACCGGCTGCTGGCCGGCACCGACCTGCAGGCGCAGGCGGCGGGGGAGGGTGGTTTTGTGCTGCGTGCGGTGCCCGAGGCTACCCAGGCATCGACCGTGCTGGGCGAGGTCAGGGTGACCGCCGCTGCCCAGGCAGAAAGCCCCTGGGGCAGCACCAGCGGGTATGTGGCGCGCCGTGCCAGCACGGCCACCAAGACCGATGCGTCGATTCTGGAGGTGGCGCAATCGGTGTCCGTCATCACGCGCGACCGCATGGACGACCAGGGCGTGCGCACGCTCAACGACGCCGTGCAGTACACGGCCGGCGTGCGCACCAACACGGGCGGGGCAAATCCTGCGGACGACAGTCTGTCGGTGCGCGGCTTCAGCCAGTTCTCGGGCAATTTCTACCTGGACGGGCTGCGCCTCATGCCGCTGGGCACGCTGGGCTTTTTCGGCATGGAGCCTTACGGGGCCGAGCGCATGGAGGTCCTCAAGGGGCCGGCCTCGGTGCTGTATGGCCAGAACTCGCCGGGCGGCATCGTGAACTTCGTGTCCAAGCGGCCTTCGGCCGATGCGGTGCGCGGCATGGAGTTGTCCGTGGGCAGCCATGCTCGCCGGCAGGCGGCCTTCGACCTCGGAGGCCCGTTGGGTGACGATGGCACGGTGAGCTACCGCCTGGTGGGGCTGGCCAGGGCGGCCGACCAGCAGATCGACTTCATGCGTGATGACCGCGTCTACCTGGCGCCCAGCCTGACCTGGGCGCCGGACGCGCGCACCAGCGTCACGCTGCGCGGCTTCTACCAGAAGAACCACGCCATGATGTCCACCAACGTGCAGTGGGATGCGCTCAACGGGCGCAACCCCAATGGCCGGCTGCCCCTGAACCGCTTCCTGGGGGAGCCGGGCTTCGACCGCGAAGAGACCGAGGTCGCATCGCTGGGCTACGACGCACGCCATCAATTCGACAGCGGCTGGACGCTGCGGCAGAACTTCCGTTACCTGCACGCGCGCAACCACGAGCAGTACATGTTCCGCTACGGGCCGCTGATCGACGGCTCCATCACCAACCGGGAGATCGATTCGCGCGATGGCAAGGGCGGCGTCTACACCGTGGACACCAGCCTGTCGGGCCAATTCGCGGCGGCTGGCCTGCAGCATGAACTCATCGTGGGGCTGGACTACAACCGCAGCCGCTCCAGTTTCGACTCCTATATCGCCGACGGTCCGCAGCTGGACATCTACCGGCCCGTCTATGGCAGCTTCATCGACACCTCGCTGCTGCAGCCCGATGCGCTGCGCGATGAGCGCGCCCAGCAGGTGGGCCTCTACGTGCAGGACCGCATCCGCAAGGACCGCTGGGTGCTGGCCCTGGGCGGACGCCACGACTGGAGCCGCCTGGAGCAGACCAGCCGCCTGGCCGACCCCGTGTCCACCAGCGTGCGCAAGCCAAAATCCTTCACGGGCCGTGTCGGCCTGACCTATCTTGCAGACAACGGCGTGGCGCCCTATGTCAGCTACAGCGAGTCGTTTGTCCCTTTGATGGGCGCTGACCGCAACGACCGGCCCTTTGATCCGGAAACCGGCAAACAGGTCGAGGTCGGCGTCAAGTACTCGCCCGACGAGCGCAGCAGCTTCACGCTGGCCGCCTTCGAGCTGCGCCGGCAGAACGTGCTCACCACCGACCCCGAGAACGTCCGCTATTCCATACAGCAGGGCGAAGTGCGTTCTCGCGGCATCGAGTTCGAGGCGGCAGTCCAGCCCACGCGCGGGCTCAAGCTCCTGGCCGCGCTGACCTACAACCCCGTCAAGGTGACCCGGGCCCAGCCAGACCAGTGGGGCGGCAACGTGCAGGGCAAGTCGCCTTACGAAGTGCCCCGCAAGATGGCGTCGGCCTGGGTGGACTATGCCTTTGGGGGCGACCTGCTGGGGCTGGGGGCGGGCGTGGGGGCACGCTACATCGGCTGGAGCTGGGGCGATGCGGACAACAGCTTCCGCGTACCGTCGTTCACCCTGGTGGATGCCTCGCTGCGCTATGACCTGGGAAAGATGCGCAGTGACTGGCGCGGGGCCAGCGTGAGCCTGACGGTGAAGAACCTGTTCGACAAGTACCACACGGCGTCGTGCTTTTCCGCCAATGCCTGCAACTACGGCGAAGCGCGCAACATGGTGGTTCGGTTCGGGTACATCTGGTAGGCCTTGCGGCATCAGGCCGGTTGAAAGCGCGGTTGCACGCTCCCTGGCATGGATACAATTGAATAAGAATGATTCTTGTTTGATTGCGGGCCCCGCCCTCAAGGGAATCGGAACCTGCCATGCCATCCGCCTCCACCCCCCAGCACCGAGAAGCCGCCTCCCTGTACACCGCCCACCATGGCTGGCTGCAGGGCTGGCTGCGCCGCAGGCTGGGCAACGGGGCGGATGCGGCGGACCTGGCGCAGGACACCTTCGTGCGCATCCTGGGCCTGCGCGACCTGGCCGGTGTGCAGGAGCCGCGTGCCTACCTGACCACGGTGGCCAAGGGCGTGCTCGTCAACTGGTACAAGCGCCAGGCGCTGGAGCGGGCCTACCTCGAAGCCCTGGCCGCGCTGCCCGAGCCCGTGGCGCCTTCGCCCGAGCAGCGCGCCCTGGTGCTGGAGACCCTGCACGAGATAGACGCCATGCTGGACGCGCTGCCGCCCATCGTGCGGCGCACGTTTTTGCTGTCCCAGCTGGACGGCATGAAGTACGAGGACATCGCGCAGCAGCTGGAGGTCTCGCTCACCAGCGTCAAGCGCTACATGGCCCAGGCGTTTCGCCAATGCCTGGTGGCAATGGCGTGATGGAGACGCCCCTGCAAGCGCGCGTGCTCGACGAGGCCGCCGAATGGCTGATGCGCCTGCACGACAGCGGCGCCACCGATGCCGACCGCGCCGCCTGCGAGCGCTGGCGCCAGGCCGACCCACAGCATGCCCTGGCCTGGGAGCGTGCCGAGCGGCTGCTGGGCAAGTTGGGCGGCCTGCCTGCAGCGCTGGCCATGCCGGCGCTGGACCGGCCCCGAAGCCACCGCGCCCAGCGCCGCGCCACCGTGGCCCGGCTGGCCGCGCTGCTGGCCGTGGCGCCTGTAGGCTGGCTGGCCTGGCAAGCCTGGTATGCGGCGGACCAGCGCGGCTGGGGCGCCGACCTGCGCACCGCCACCGGCGAGCGCCGCACCGAGCATCTGGCCGATGGCAGCCGCCTCCTGCTGGACACGGCCAGCGCGGTGGACATCCGGTTTGATGGCGCACTGCGCCTGCTCACCCTGCGCCAGGGCGCGATTTCCATAGAAACGGCGGCAGATACCGCCACACCACGCCGCCCCTTTGTCGTGGACACTGCCCATGGCCGGCTGCGCGCCCTGGGCACCCGCTTCACCGTGCGGCAGGAGGGCGACAGGGCGGACGGCGGCCCCGTGCGCCTGGCCGTGACCGAGGGAGCCGTGGAAGTGACGCTGCGCGGCGCCGCCAGCCCGGTGCTGGTCGTCCAAGCCGGTCAGCAAACGGTATTGCGAGCGGGGGAGGTGACCGGGCCCCAGCCCCTGCAGCCCGAGGTCACGGCCTGGACCCACGGCATGCTGATGGCCGACGCCATGCCGCTGGCCGCGTTCTGCGCCGAACTGTCGCGCTACCGGCCCGGCCTGCTGCAGTGCGCGCCCGAGGTGCGCGCGCTGCGCGTGTCCGGCTCCTTCCCGCTGGGCGATACGGACCGGACGCTGACCATGCTGGCCTCCACCTATCCCGTCGACGTGCAGACACGCATGCGCGGCTACTGGATCACCGTGGTCGCCAGGAACTAGAAAAATCGAGGCAGGGTGGCACTTTTTCGGATCTCGGCTGGCAACGGGGAAAGAGCTTCTTTCTTCACCGCCTCCAAGGACCGATTTCCATGCCTGCCGTACCCATGCCGCATCCCGTCTTCCATCCCCTGGCGCATGCCGCCCGCCTGGCCCTGCTGGGCATGGCATTGGCCGCAGGCGCCGTGCAGGCGGCCGAACCGGCCCCCGCTTCCGTACCTGCTCCCGCTCCCGCAGCCCAGGCCTACCAGATCGCGCCCGGGCCGCTGGGCCGCACGCTGGCCGGCGTGGCCACGGCGGCGGGTATTTCGCTGTCCTTCGATCCTGCGCTGACCGAAGGGCTCACCAGCCCGGCCCTGTCCGGCCACTACGCGCCGCAGCAGGCGCTGCAGCGCCTGCTGGCCGGCAGCGGGCTGGACATGGTGGCGCGCAGCGATGGCAGCTACACGCTGCGCAGGCAGGCGACCCAGGCCGTCCAGGCGGCAGGCGCCACCGCGCTGGGCGAGGTGCTGGTCACGGCGCAGGCCGAGCGCAGCGCCGTGACGCAAGGATCGGGCAGCTATGCGGCCACCGGACCCAGCAGCACGGCGACACGGCTGGGCCTGTCGCAGCGCGAGACCCCGCAATCGCTGAGCGTGATCACGCGCGAGCAGATCGATGACCGCGGTTTTCAGTCGCTGGAGGAGGTTGCCCTGGATGCCACGGGCCTGAGCACACGCCAGATCGGGGGCGGAGAACGCACGCAGTTCTTCCTGCGGGGTTTCGAGGTCAACTCTTTCCTGGCCGATGGCGTGCCGCTGGCCTTCGACTACGACACGCAGGGCCTGGCCACCATGGCCATGTACGACCGCGTGGAGGTGCTGCGCGGCGCTGCCGGACTGATGACGGGCACGGGCAATCCGTCCGGCACCATCAACCTCGTGCGCAAGCGCCCCACGGATGCCCCTCAGGTCTCGCTGACGGGCAGCCTGGGCTCCTGGAACAACCTGCGCGGCGAAATCGACGCGTCCGGCCCGCTCAATGCGGCCGGTACGCTGCGAGGCCGCGCCGTGGTGGCCCTGCAGGATACGGACACCTTCAAGCGGGCGTACCGCCATGAGCGCCAACTGGTCTACGGCACGCTGGAGGCCGATATCGCCCCGCGCACGCGGCTGAGCCTGGGCGGCTACTACAACAGGGAAGACAACCCCGGCGCCGACTGGAACGGCCTGCCCACGCGGCGTGACGGCAGCTTCTACCCGCTGCCGAGATCGGCGCGCGTGACGCCTGACTGGGCCTACTGGAACAAGGAAAACGCCAGCCTCTTCGCTGAACTGGAGCATGGCCTGGGCAACGGCTGGAAGACCCAACTGACCGCACGCGTGCTGCAGGCGAAGATGGACATGCTGGGGACCTACCTGTATCCGCTGGAAGATTCCGCCGACTTCGGCCAGGGCGTGGGAGCCTATGCCTACAAGAAGACCCAGTACAGTCTCGACGCCTTCGCGCAGGGGCCCTGGCAATGGTTGGGTCGCACCCATGAAATGGTCTTCGGCGCCAGCGTGAGGCAAAACAGCGACGACGACGGGCCTGGCGGGTGGCCGTCGGACTACCAGCAGATCGTGGACCCCATGACCTGGGACCCGGGCTCCGTTGCCCGACCGGCCATCAACACCCTGTGGTCGCGGCGCGGCCACCAGCGGCAGCTGGGTGCCTACGGAACACTGCGGTTGAGCGTCGCGCAGCCCCTGACCGCGCTGCTGGGCGCGCGCGTGGATTCCTACTCCTACGACATGCTCACGCGCTCGGGGGAATGGAGCGATTCCAGCAGGTACCGGGTCCATGACCGCATCACGCCCTATGCAGGCCTGGTCTATGCGCTGGACAGCCGGCATTCCGCCTATGCCAGCTGGACCAGCGTGTTCCAGCCCCAGAGCAACCAGGGCGCCAGAGGTGCGCTGCTGGACCCGGTGACGGGACGCAACCTCGAGCTTGGCATCAAGGGCGAGTACGCCCAGGGCCGGCTGCAGGCCAGCGCGGCGCTGTTCCAGATCAACCAGAAGAATCTGCCGCTGCAACTGCCGCAATCGCAGTGCAGTCCCAATGTGGCGTCCTGCTATGCGCAGACCGGAGAGGTGCGTAGCAGGGGGGTGGAGTTCGAGCTGGCGGGTGCCGTCACGCCGTCCCTGCAGCTGATGGCCGGCTACACCTACAACAGGGCGCAGCATGTCCGCGACTCGGACGTCGCCAAGGCCGGCACGCCCTACGACACCCAGACCCCGCGCCATCTGCTCAAGCTGTCGGCCCGCTACCAGCTGCCGGGCGCCTGGCAGCGCTGGTCCCTGGGCGGATCCGTGCGCACGCGCAGCGAGACCCGCTCGGCCGGCTACGGCGTGCGCCAGGGGGGCTATACGCTGGTGGACCTCATGGCGAGCTACCAATTCAGCCGGCAGCTGGATATACGACTGAACATCAACAACCTCACGGACAAGCACTACTACCAGGCCATTGGCAGCACCCAGGACAACAACCATTTCGGGGCGCCGCGCAATGTGCTGCTGACGGCGCGCTACCGCTTCTGAAACAGAGACAGGTTGGCATGGATACAATCGAATAAGAATGATTCTTGTTTGATTGTGGGCCCCGCCCCCAAGGGAATCGGGACCTGCCATGCCATCCGCCTCCGCCCCCCAGTACCGAGAAGTCACAGCCCTGTACCTGGCCCACCACGGCTGGCTGCAGGGCTGGCTGCGCAAGAAGGTGGGCAATGCCTTCGACGCGGCCGATCTGGCGCAGAGCACCTTCCTCAAGGTGCTGGGCGCCAAGGGCCTGGACCAGCTCCAGGAGCCGCGCGCCTACCTGACCACCATTGCGCGCAACCTGCTGATCAACCAGGTACGGCGCCGCGCCATCGAGCAGGCCTATCTCGATGCCCTGGCCGCCATGCCCGAGCCCGTGGCGCCGCCGCCCGAGGTCCGGCTCATGGTGCTGGAGACCCTGGTGGAGATAGACCGCCGCCTGGGCCGCCTGCCCGCGCTGGCCAAGCAGGCCTTCCTGCTGGCCCAGCTCGAAGGGCTCGGCCATGGCGAGATCGCTGCCGAGCTGGGCATCTCCGTCTCCACCGTCAAGCGGCATCTGGCCAAGGCGGCCATGCGCTGCTTCTTCCCGGAGTAGGCGGCATGCAGGCGTTCCCTTCCGCTTCTTCCCCCATTTCTGCCGAAGTGGCCCGCCAGGCCGTGCAATGGTGGCTGCAACTGAACTCCGGCAAGGCCCAGGCCCGGCAGCACGCTGGCCTGCAGCGCTGGCGTGCGGCCAGCCCCGAGCATGAGGCCGCCTGGCAGCGCATCGAATCCATGGGCAGCCAGATGGCCGGCATTCCCATGCCGCTGGCGCGGGCCGCATTGGCCGCACCCGGCTCGGCCGGCAGGCGCCGTGCGGTGCAGGCGCTGGCCGTGCTGCTGGTCTCGGGCGCAGGCTCCGCGGCCGTCGTGCGCTCGCAGGCCTGGCGCGGCTGGACGGCCGACCAGGTGGCTGCCGTGGGCGAGCAGCGCCGGCTGCCACTGCCCGACGGCGGCAGCGTGGTGCTCAACACCGGCAGCGCCCTCAATCTGCGCTACGGCGCAGCCGAGCGCGTGCTGGAGCTGGTGCGTGGCGAAATCCTCGTGCAGACCGCGCCGGACAGCCTGCACCGTCCCTTCATCGTGCAGACCGCCATGGGCGCCGTTCAGGCCCTGGGCACGCGCTTCACGGTGCGCGAGCGCGAGTCCGGCGTTGAAGTGGGCGTGCTGCAAGGCGCCGTGCAACTGCGGCCCGCGCATGCCCCGCATGCCGCGCAGCGCATCGATGCGGGAGAGCAGGGCACGTTCACGGCCCAGCAGGCCGTGCACTCCGGCGCGCTGGACACGGCGGCCAGCGCCTGGGCCGAAGGGATGCTGGTGGCCTCGCGCATGCGGCTGGAGGATTTCCTGGCCGAGCTGGGCCGCTACCGGCGCGGGCGCCTGGGCTGCGACCCGGCCGTGGCCGGCCTGCACGTCTCCGGCGCCTATCCGCTGGCCGACACCGACCGCGTGCTGGCCGCGCTGACTTCCTCGCTGCCCGTGGAAATCCACTCCTTCTCGCGCTACTGGGTGATGGTGCGGCCTGCGGTGCCGCACAAGGCATGAAGGCCTTCGCACTTTCCTGAAAAAAATTTGAGCTGATTTGCCGGCGATGGCTGTCAACAGAGACAGGAGCGCACCGCAGCGTGCGCCAACGCTTCTCTACAACCATTGCAACAAGGCCTTTCCATGCGCCCTCAGACCATGCGCCAGAACTCCATGCGGCAGGCTGCCGCCTCCACCGTCCGCCCATCCCAGGCGGCCCCGGCATTACGTCCGGTGGCGCTGGCGCTGCAGGTGCTGTGCGCTGGCACGCTGGCGGGGCTGGCAGCTGCCGGTGCCCTGGCTCCGGCACAGGCCTGGGCGCAGCCCGCTGCCGGTGCTTCGCAGCAACGCCAGTACGACATTGCAGCCGGCCCGCTCGAAAGCGTGCTCAACCAGCTCGGGCGCGAGGCCGGCGTGCTGGTCACCTTCGGCTCGGCCGTCACCGAAGGCTTGCGCAGCGGCGGCGTGAGCGGGCGCTTCACCGTGGAGCAGGCGCTGGACCGCGCCTTGCTGGGCACGCCGCTGGCGGCCGTGCGCTCGGCCGGTGGCGGCTACACCCTGCGCGAGATGCCCGTGGTGCCGGCCACCTCCGGCGCGGCGGGTGCTGCGGGTGCGGCAGGCGCGGGGTCCTCCCAGACACTCAGGACCGTGCTGGTCACGGCCTCGGCCCAGGCCAGCCCCACCACCGAAGGCTCGGGCTCCTACACCACGCCGGCCACGGCGGCGGCCACGGGCCTGAGCCTGTCGCTGCGCGACACGCCGCAGTCCGTCAGCGTGCTCACGCGCCAGCAGATCGAGGACCAGGGCCTGCTCTCGCTCAACGACGCCATGCGCAGCGTCACCGGCATCCATGTCGTCAGCTCGGACAGCGACCGCTCGGACTTCTACTCGCGCGGCTTCTACGTGGACAACCTGCAGTACGACGGCGTGCCCACCTCCATCGGCCTGTCGTTCTACGGTGACTCGGGCACCGATACCACCATCTATGACCGCGTCGAAGTGGTGCGTGGCGCCACGGGCCTGCTCACGGGCGCGGGCAATCCGTCGGCCTCCATCAACATGGTGCGCAAGCACGCCAACAGCAAGGTGTTCACGGGCTCGGCCTCGGCCAGCGTGGGCTCGTGGAACCACCATCGCGGCACGGTGGACCTGTCCATGCCGCTGACGCAGGACGGCCGCATCCGCGCACGCGTCGCAGGCATGGCCGAAGAGCGCGACTCCCATGTGGATCTCTACCACGCGCGCAAGCAGGTCTTCTACGGCGTGATCGATGCCGACCTCACGCCCGACACCACGCTCAGCGTGGGCGCCGACTACCAGTCCAACCGGCCCACCGGCTCGACCTGGGGCGGCCTGCCGCTGGTCTTCACGAACGGCATGCCAGCCGACTGGAGCACCTCCAAGACCACGGCCGCGAACTGGACGCGCTGGAACAGCACCAACAAAAACATCTTCGCCAACCTGCAGCACCGCTTCGGCAACGACTGGAAGCTCAAGGCCAACTTCGTGCACCGCGACAGCGCCTACGACGCCAAGCTGCTGTATCTCATGCGCCAGCCCGACATCACCACCGGCCTGGGCATGGCGGCCCTGCCCAACTACTCCGAATACAGCTTCCAGCAAAACAGCGCCGACCTGCAGGCGACGGGCGGCTGGGAACTGGGCGGGCGCCGCCATGAGGCCGTGGTCGGCCTGAGCAGCAGCCGTGCCCGCGAGCACAAGGCCGGCCATGCGCGCACCAGCCCCCTGCAGGACGTGGGCAACTACTACCAATGGGACGGCTCCTATGCCGAGCCCACCTGGGGGCCGCTGACCACCAGCAGCCTGGACCACACGCGCCAGGACGCGCTGTACGGCGCGCTGCGCCTGTCGCTGGCCGATCCGGTCAAGCTCATCGTGGGCGGGCGCCAGAGCAGCTGGAAGGTGCGCAGCCTCAGCGAGGTGCGCGACCACAACGTCTTCATCCCCTACGCAGGCCTGGTGCTGGACCTGAGCGAAGGCTTCTCGGCCTATGCCAGCTACACCGACATCTTCCAGCCCCAGAACTACCGCGACCGTGGCGGCAGCTACCTGGACCCCGTGGCGGGCAAGAGCTTCGAGATCGGCATCAAGGGCGAGCACCTGGACGGCAGGCTCAACAGCTCCCTGTCCGTCTTCCGCATCCAGCAGGACAACGTGGCCCAGCTGGACGAAGGCCAGGTCGTGCCCGGCACCACCGACTTCGCCTACTACGGCGCCAAGGGCGTGACCAGCAAGGGCTTCGAGGCCCAGGTCTCGGGCGAACTGGCCACGGGCTGGAACCTGTCGGCCGGCATTGCCCACACCGTCGCGCGTGACGCCCAGGGCCTGTCCATCAACGCCTGGGCGCCCAAGACCCAGGCCCAACTGTTCACTTCCTACCGCCTGCCCGGTGGATGGAATCAGCTCACCGTGGGCGGCGGCCTGCAATGGCAAAGCCGCACCCGCGCCAGCGTCTTCGTGGCGGGCAATGACCTGGTCTTCGAGCAGAAATCCTTCGCCACCGCCAGCCTCATGGCGCGCTATGCCTTCAGCCCCAGGCTCTCGCTGCAGCTGAACCTGAACAACCTCTTCAACAAGAAGTACTACGTCAACATCGACGGCCAGGGCCAGTTCGGCACGCCGCGCCAGGCCATGGCGGTGCTGAACTACAAGTTCTGAGTGGTTGCGTTGGGGCGGGGCGCATTCCGTTGCGCCACGGCCCCACGCCGGCCCCTTTTCCGACCCATTCCTCCCTTTGGGCCTCAGAAACAGACTATTCCTAGAGACAAGCACGCCGCAGCTGCCTAGATTGACCGGCAACCCGGACACAGGCTTGCCTCCACCAGCTCCCCGCCAGACGCATGGCCGCCTCCTGCCCGAGATTCCTAGAAATCCCGAGGGAGAAACTCACATGCACCCACGGCACACGCTGCTGTGCAGCGCCTTGCTATGCCTCGCCGCACTGCTGGCCCAGGCCACGCCCACCCTGGCGACTGCCGCCCCCAACCTGGGCGGCGGCTCCAGCAAATGCGACCCCACCGTGCAAAGCTGCGCCCCCGGCGCGGGCGGCGGCATCGACCTCGGCGGTGGCGGTGGCGGCTCGGGCGGCGGCACCTGCACCCCCACGCCCGGCGGCAGCCCTTGCGGCGGCGCCGGCCCCGCCACCCAGGGCAACTCCAGCAGCACCAACCAGGGCGCAGGCAACCCCATCCACCTCATCAACGGCAACAAATACCAGCGCGAAGTGGACATGCCCGCCTTGCCCGGCCTGCTCGGCCTGGAAGTCGTGCGCCACTACAACAGCAGCTACAGCCGGGCCTACGTGCCCCCGGGCCTGCTCGGCCGCGGCTGGCTGCTCAGCTACGAGGCCCGCCTGTACGACCACCCCACCAATCTGCAGATCGTGCAGGCCGACGGCACCCGCATCATCTTCAGCAAGCTGCGCGAGCACCCCAGCCTGTGCGCCAGCGAGCAGCCGGGCAACGGCATCGTGCGCATCGAAGGCCCGGATACAAAGGGCACCAAGGAAACCAAGCCCGGCCAGGAACGGCACTACACCTGGCAATGGATGGACGGGCGCGAGCTACGCTTCAACCACCGGGGGCGCCTGACCCGCATCAGCCTGCCCTCGGGCGAACAGGTCCGCCTGGACTACAACGCCAAGGGCAACCGCCTGCTCAAGGTCACCGACCCGCAGGGCCGCAGCCTGCGCCTGCACTACGCCCAATCTTCGGGCGAGGGCAGCTTCACCGGCGTGCAGGCCATCGACACTCCGCTGGGCCGCATCGACTACCGCCACGGCAGCGCACCGTTGCCCGGCAGCACCCAGCCCCAGGCCAAGCTGAACGCCAGCCTCGTGCAGGTCAGCCTCCCATCGGCCGATGGCCAAGCCCCGGTCCAGCGCCACTACCACTATGAAGACCCACGCCACCCCACCTTGCTCACCGGCATCAGCGTCCAGGGCCAGGGCAGCGACGGCAAGCCCATGGACGAGCGCATCGCCAGCTACGCCTACGGCGACACCGGCCGCGCCACCTTGAGCGTGCGCGGCCCGCCGGACAGCCAGCAGGAAAAAGTCACCCTGGACCTCAGCCAGCCCTGGAAGAACACCCTCACCAACAGCCTTGGGCAAACAACCACCTACCACTACGACACCATAGGCGGGCAATGGCGATTGCTTGAAGTGCGCGGCCCGGGCTGCGCCAGCTGCGGCCCCGGCGACATGCGCTACCGGTACGACGCGCAAGGGCGCCTGACCGAAGCCACGCGGCTCGATCCCGCAGGCCGCCCGCTGGAAGGCACGCGCACGGACCTGGACCCCTTCGGCCGCCCGCTGGCCGTGTACCGCATCGCCTACACACAAGGCCAAGCCCGGGCCCCGCAGCTGCAGGTGCGCTACGGCTACGGCAAGGACCCCTGGAAGCAATACGCGCCCGAACTCATCGCCCGGCCCAGCGTCGTGCCCGGGCGCGAACACCAGATCCGCATCCGCTACAACAGCAGCCGCCAGCCGCTGCAGATCACCGAGGCGGGCTTCAGTCCGCTGAACGCCCAGGGCCAGCCCGCAGGCAATGCGGACGGCGCCACGCCCATCGAACGCAGCACGCGCTACCGCTACACCGAGATCAACGGCCGCAGCGTGCTGGTGGACATCGACGGGCCGCTGCCCACCTCGCTGGCAGGCTATGACGACGGCAGCCCGGCGCAGAACGATCTCACGCGGCTGCGCTGGGACCGCAGCGGCAGCCACGTCACGCGCGTGCTGCAGCCCGATGGCACGACCGTGGCGCTGGAGCATGACCAGGCCGGGCGCATCACGACCCGCACCGAAGACGACGGCGTGCGGCGCCTTCAGCGCCAGATACGCTACAGCGCCTTGTCCGCCAACGCCCTGCAGGCCGAAGAAATCACCACCACCGGCTGGCTGCTGGACGCCGACGGCCAGCCCCGCGCCAGCAGCCGGCTGAGCCTGAATCCATACCGCATCCGCCACGACGCGCTGGGCCGCCCCAGCCAAGCCATCGACACGGCAGGCCGCAGCATCGCCTGGACCTACCAGGGCAGCACCCAGGCTAGGCTCGATGGCCTGGGCAACCGGGGCCAGATCGAGCGCGACAGCGAAGGCCGCATCAAGCGGCTGGGCCTGTACCGCGAAGGCCAGGACCTCCCGGAACGTGCGGCCTACTACGGCTGGAATGCGCAGGGACGCCTGAGCCACCGCCTGCTGCCCGATGGGCGCCTGGACAGCTACACCTACGGCGACGCGGGCGAGTTGCTCCAGCACACCGATGGCGACGACACCCGCACGCGCTGGCTGAACAACGGCAGTCTCCATGCCAGCCTGTCGCAAACGCCCGATGGCTGGATACGGTTGGCCCTGCAAGGCTCCTCCGATGTGCCGACAGCACCCCAGAACATCGGACACCAAACCACTGCTTCCCAGGGAGCCCAACCCGCCGAGCGCCGCCAGGCCCTGCACGACGACTTCGGCCGCACCGTCTGGCTTCAGCTTGCCGAGCATGGCCGCCAAAGCGCACGCTACAACGAAGCCGATCAATTGCTGGTGCACACCCGCGCCGACGGCAGCAGCACCCACTACCAGTACGCCCCCAGCGGGCGTCTGCTGGCCAAGCGCTACGAAGCGGCGCCCGGCGCAGATCGTCGCTCTTCCTCGCAAACCCGGCTGCACTACCAGGGCCGGCTGCTGCAGACCATCGACAGCAACTGGCAGCGCGAGTCCATCGAATACGACGCCCTGGGCCGCCCCGTGGCACGGACCATTGCGCTGGCCACGCCCGACGGCCAGGCCGAACATACCTACCGCACCGCCACGCGCTATGGCCCGGACGGCCGGGTCCACAGCCGCACCCTGGCCGATGGCCGCGTACTCGTCACCCGGCGCGGCCCCGCCAGCGAAGGCGCCAGCGTGCAAGGGCTGCAACTGCAAAGCGCCTGGGTGGCCGGCCTGCTGCAGGCCAGCGACCACTGGCTGGGCGTCGGCGCCACAGGCTTGCTCGAACGCCTGCTGCCCGTGCAGACGGTGGTCGGCGACATCCAAACAGACGCCTTCAACGGCCTGCAGCACTACACGGCAGGCAATGGCCTGGCCACCATGCGCCAATACGACATTGCCGGGCGCCTCACGCAGCAGACCACCGGGCAAGGCACATCGCAAGGCACATCGCAAGGCAGCGCACCCATCCTCAGCCAGCGCTACCGCTACGGCGTGGGCCCGCGCATCCGCGCCATCGAGCAGGAGTGGCCACCAGCCGGCCTGCACAAGACCGACTACCGCTACCAGGGCTTCGGCAGGCTGGTGCAGGACAACGCACCGTCAGCACCAGCACCCGTGCAGCGCGACAGCCAGGGCCGCACCGTCCAGGACGCGCTGCACCGCTACGCCTACACCGAGGCAGGACAGCTCCAGGGCATCAGCGACCACCAGGACCGGCCCATCGCCAGCTACCGCTACAACAGCCTGGGCCAGCGCGTGGGCAAGACCGTGCACCAGGGCGACAGGCAAACGCACAGCCACTACCTGTGGCAGGACAACCGGCTCGTCGCGGAAATGGATGGCGAAGGCCGCATCACCAGCCAGTACCTGTACCTGAGCGAGGGGACTCGCACCCTGCCCATCGCCAAGCTGGAATCCGCGCACAACCGGGACAACGCAAGCGGCAAGGCGCGCATGCTGCACATCCACAACGACCACCGCGGCAGTCCGCAGGCCATGACGGACGCAGGCCAGCGCGTGGTCTGGCGTGCCCGCCAGACGCCCTGGGGAGCGCCGGCCATGCATCAGGCCGGCCACACAAGCCTGCCCCGGCAGCAGGCCGTGCTCAACCTGCGCCTGCCGGGCCAGTACTTCGACGAGGAAAGCGGACTGCACGACAACTGGCACCGCAGCTACGACCCGGCCAGCGGCCGCTACCTGCAGCCGGACCCGCTGGGCTACCCGGACGGGCCCGATGCCTACCTGTATGCCGGCGGCGACCCGCTCAACCGCATCGATCCCACCGGGCTGTACCAGGAGGACATGCACTACTACATGGTCTTCTTCCTGGCCCTGGCCGCCGGCCTGGACTACGAACCTGCGCGCATCACGGCGCTGGCTTCGCAGTACGTGGATGACAACCCCATCACCAAGCCGCTGGACGAGGCCAACACCCTCACCACGGTGGGCTCGATCTTCAAGAACCACCGGCAACTGCTGTGGTACCACTTCACGCTGTCCGACGACAAGGGCACCACGCTGCCCCAGTACGCCAACGACAACGTCAACAGCGTGGTGGGCAACCTGAGCCCGCAACTGAACAACCTGCTCAACGCCAGCCGGCTGGGCAACCCGGCCCAGCCCTGTGCCGAATACCAGTTCCTGGGCGAATTCCTGCACTCCTACCTGGACACCTTCAGCCACCGGGACAAGGACAACCGGCCGTTCGATGCCATCAGCGTGAAGCTGGGCATAGGGCATGGGCTTGCGGGGTCCGAGCCGGATTACACCTATGACGAGGACATGCCAATACTGGGGAATATGCCTGACCCAGAGGTGCCTTATTGGGACAAGCGGGAGTATCGATCGCTGCAAGGGGAGAAGGCGGTTTATGAGTTTTTGACGCGGTATGGGGCTAAGCCGGCGGTGAGCTTTAAAGAGATAGAAAAAGTGCTGGAGCGATTCAATGCCACGCGGGAGAGTGGGAGCAATTCTCCAGATAAATTTGATTTGCTACAAAACCATCTAAATAAATGGATTAATGAGGGAAAATTGAATTTAACGAAAGACAATAAAAGTCAGATCAAAATAACAAAAATAGATTTGAAAGATAAAAATTCAGAGGAATATGACTTTGAGAAAGCAGAAAACAATAGAGAGGTCTTTCTTGGTGGTCTAGTGGGTAGGGAGAAAGACTATCCAGGTGTGTGTTTGCCAAGGAGTTTGTTATGCAAACCCGTATAGTGTGCATTTTAATAATATTTGTGCTGCTAGCTTTTTGGCGGACTGGACATGCAGAAAAACAGCAATGGGAAAAATGGACCGAGAGCCAACACCCTCCTGTTGACGCAAAACTTCCACCCATATGGTGCAAGGCTGTGAAATATAGAGGTCAGAGAGTTCCAATATCAGAGTCAATCAAAGGCTCTGGTAAGCACTGCGTTGTTCATGATTTCGTTCAGCGAAAATCTCGTGACATCATATCTGGTAGACAAAGAGGGTCTCCAATAAATGATTCTGGAACCGGAAATATATTAACGTTCTTCGAAAGCAGTAATGTGGATCTCGACTTGCAAAATCATCTCGTATCGGGATCTCCTTTTGAAGATACTCGTGGCATTGGAACTAAGGGGATTCAATTATGTTTTCTAAAGGTTCATAATGGAAAGATTGAAACACCTGGAAGATTGGGAATAAGTGTAGAAATGGTTTCTGGAGATTCAAATATTAGGAAAAGAATAGAAATGATGAAGGAAGATATTTCAATAATTATTAAAACAAATTGGAATAGCGAGAACCAGAACTTCAACGAAATCCCCTGGGACTACACCCCACCCACCTTCTACACCGCAGAAAACCTCCAAATCAAATCCGGCGGCCGCGCCATCATCATGGCCGGTTCCGACAACGTGGTGCGCAACAACACCATCGAGGTCGATGGACGCACCGCCGTCTACCTGTACGGCCCGCGCTCGCTGGTGGAGGGCAACACCTTCATCGTGCACATGGACCTGCGCGACAAGGCCCCATTGCCCGCCATCCTCAAGCTGCGCGATGCCGATGGTTCCATCATCCGCAACAACCGCTTCATCGTGAAGCGCAGCGGGCTGTTCAGGAAGAAGGAAGAGGAACCCCAGGCCGGCATCAACCTGCTGGAGTCCAAGGACGTAGTGATCGAAGGCAATGTGTTTGAAGAGATCACATTGCCGGTGCGCAAGGATGCGGCCAGTACCACAACGGAGAGTGGAAACATTTCAAAAGGCAGCCCCTGATGGAATGGAGGTATTCGACGGCCATATGCGTTATGAGTTTTTGACGCGGTATGGGGCTAAGCCGGCGGTCAGTTTTAAAGAGATAGAGAAAATGCTGGAGAGATTCAATGCAATTCGCGAAAGTGGTGGCAACTCACCAGCTAAAATTGGCATGCTTCAAGAGACGATTAATAAATATATCCAAGATGGAAAAATAAAACCTGAAAAAGACAAAAGCGTTTCTACTGATGCCAAGATAAATTTCTCTGAAAAGGACCTAGATCAATATAACGAAGAAACCGCCAAGAAGAACAGGGAGAAATATCTTGGCGGACTCGCTGGTCAAGAGAAAAATTATCCTGGAGTATGTTTGCCAAGAAGTCCTATATGCAAGTCCGTTTAACCATGGTCTCTTTTTTATTGGTACTGCAACCTCATGCATATGCAGTAGACACTTTGGATACTCACGAATCAGGTGATGGAACGAAAATCCAAAATGCAAAAAATATCAGAGAAACACCCTTGACTTCAGGCTGCAAAGCAGTGAGATACACAGGTGGATATATATCAATCAAGGAGGCATTTGAAGGCTCGGGTCGCCATTGCGTAGTGCATGATTTTACTCAAAGAAAAGTTAGAGATTTAATAGATTGGAGTATTCGAGGATCTCCCACCGATGAAATTGGCAGAGGAAGTGTTTTAACTTTTTACAAAAACACAAATGCCGACTTGGATTTGCAAGGCCATGAAATTTCAGGAGCACCTTTTGAGAATACTCGTGGAGTTGGTCTCCTTGGGAAAAATCTAGCATTCCTACGTGTGCATCATGGAAAAATAGAAACCCCTGGACCAAGGGGTTTGGGTGTGGATATGGCACCCAATATTTCTGCGTGGAAAAGAATAAAAGAATTGACTGAGGATTTTCCAGTCACGCAAACAACCGACTGGAATATCAAAATCAAGGAGTTCAACGAAATCCCCTGGAACTACACCCCACCCACCTTCTACACAGCAGAAAACCTCCAAATCAAATCCGGCGGCCGCGCCATCATCATGGCGGGCTCCGACAACGTGGTGCGCAACAACACCATCGAGGTCGATGGCCGCACCGCCGTCTACCTGTACGGCCCGCGCTCGCTGGTGGAGGGCAACACCTTCATCGTGCACATGGACCCGCGCGACAAGGCCCCGTTGCCCGCCATCCTCAAGCTGCGCGATGCCGATGGTTCCATCATCCGCAACAACCGCTTCATCGTGAAGCGCAGCGGGCTGTTCAGGAAGAAGGAAGAGGAACCCCAGGCCGGCATCAACCTGCTGGAGTCCAAAGGCGTTGTGATCGAGGGCAATGTGTTCGAGCAGGTCGCATTGCCGGTGCGCAAGGATGCGGCCAGTACCACGGCTGAGAGCGGCAACACCTCGCAGGGCGGCAGGTGATGGGTGCTGGGTCGGCATCACCGTGGCAACGCAGCGCAGGCCAACCGTTAGAATGCAAATGAGAATTGATCTCATATTTCGGGCCAGCCGCCCACGCATTCCTCCTCCCGCGCCATGTCTGCCGCCGAAACCTCCCTTCACCGCGAAGTCGCCACGCTCTACACCGACCACCACGGCTGGCTGCATGGCTGGCTGCGCAAGAAGCTGGGCGATGTGCACCAGGCGGCCGATCTGGCGCACGACACCTTTGTGCGCCTGCTGGCGCGCGACGAGCCTGTGCAGGCGCGTGAGCCGCGCGCCTTCCTGACCACGGTGGCGCAGCGCGTGCTGGCCAACCACTACCGGCGCCAGCAACTGGAGCGCGCGTATCTGGAGGCGCTGGCCCAGGCGCCGCAGTCCTTTGCCATCTCGCCCGAGGAGCGCGCGCTGCTGCTGGAGGCGCTCGACGAGATCGACCGCATGCTCGACGGCCTGCCTGCTCCCGTGCGGCGGGCCTTTCTGATGGCCCAGCTGGACGGCATGAAGCAGGCCGACATTGCGCGCGAGCTGGGCCTGTCGCTGACCACCATCAAGCGCTACCTGGTGCAGGCCGGCATGCACTGCTATTTCGCGGTGGATGCATGACGGCGGCAGGAGCCGGCCTGCCGCCCGAGGTAGCGCGCAGCGCCATCGAGTGGTGGCTGAAGCACCAGGAGGGCGGCCTGTCCGATGAGTTGGCCCGCGAATGGCAAGCCTGGCAGGCCTGGCGCGCGGCCGATCCGCTGCACGAGCAGGCTTGGCAGCGCATCACTGCAGTCAACCAGCGGCTGGCTGGGCTGGTGGCGCCGCCGCAATCACCGATAGCCCGGGCTGCGCTGGCTCCGCGTGGTTCCGCTCGCCGGCGCGTGATCCGGTCCCTGGCCGTTGCGGCCTTTGGTGCCGGCATTGCCTGGCAGCTGGAGCAGCGCCTGCCCTGGCAGGGCTGGGTGGCCGATGCACGCACGGCGAGGGGCGAGCGTCGGCAGATGGCGTTGCCGGACGGCACGCAGATCGTGCTCAACGGCGCCAGCGCGCTGGACATCGAATACAGCCGGCGGCACCGCCGCCTGCGCCTGCTGCAGGGCGAGGTGCTGGTCACCACGGCCAATGACACCGAGCAGCCCGCCCGGCCCTTTGCCGTGCAGACCACTGCGGGCGAGGCGCTGGCCCTGGGGACGCGGTTTTCCGTGCGTGCGCTCGCGGATGGTGATTTCCAGGTGGGTGTGTTCGAGGGTGCCGTGCGCCTGACCCCCCGGCTGGCCGGCCACAGTGTGCTGGTGCTCAGCGCGGGCGAGCAGGCCACGCTGCGGGCCGATGGCGTCTCGCCAGCCACCGCCGTGCATGAGGACAGCACCGCCTGGACCGAGGGCATGCTGGTGGCGCGCGGCATGCCGCTGGCCCGGATGCTGGAGGCGCTGCAGCCGTACAGCGATGCGGCCCTGGCCTGCGAGCCCGAAGTGGCCAACCTGCGCATCTCAGGCACCTATCCGCTGGCCGATGTGCCGCGCGTGCTGGCCGTGATCGGTGCGCTGCCGGGACTGGAGCTGCGCTCCATGACGCGCTGGTGGGGCCGGCGCGAGGTGGTGGTGGGCAAGAAGGCGGCAGGGGCTTGAAGGGGTCTGCGCAGTTTTTTTGAAGAAATCTGCGCCCGGGGTGGTCTGTTTCGAGAACTCGCGGGACATGGAGGAAGAGGGGGGGCTTGCCATGCCGGGCCCGCCCATCGATTCGTCCATTCATCCGTTTGTCTTTTCCTTCCAGGCCCAGTCCTTCGCACACCATGGCATATCCCGCAGCGCCCCGGCGCTTTCCCTGCGCCTTGCGCCCCTCCGTTGTCCCGTCCCGTGGCCTGTTGCTGGCATTGGCCTGCGCGGGGCTGGGCAGCAACCTGTGGGCGCAGGCGCCTTCGCCGTCCGTCAACACCACGGCCGCCACAGCACCCACACGCAGCTACCAGATTCCGGCGGGCACGCTGGAGGACGCGCTCAACCGATTCGGGCGCGACTCGGGTTTGCTGCTGTCCTTCACCCAGGAACAGGTCCAGGGCCTGCGCAGCCCGGGGCTGCAGGGCAGCCACACCGCGCAGGCCGGCCTGGCCGCGCTGCTGCAGGGCACGGGGCTGGAGGCGGCGGTGCAGCCGCAAGGCGGCTATGTGCTGCGTCAGCGCGCCGTGCCCGATGCCCGGGCGCCAGACGTTGCCCCGCGCGCGGTGTCGCTGGCAGAGGTGCGCGTGGCCGCGCGCCGCGCCGGTGACGGCACGACCGAAGGCACGGGCTCCTACACCAGCCGCGTGACCAGCATTGCCTCCAAGACGGACCAGTCGTTCCGCGAGATTGCGCAGTCGGTATCGGTGGTCACACGCGAACAGCTCGACGACCAGCGCGTGACCGATGTGACCGAGGCCCTCAAGCTCACGCCCGGCGTGGTCGTGGCCAATACCGTGGGCGACTTCTATTCGCGGGGCTTTCAGATCACCAGCATGCAGATCGACGGCGGCGCGCCGCTGGCTTTGGGCGCCTACACCTATTCGCCGCAGCAGGACATGGCCTTCTACGACCGCGTCGAAGTCATGCGCGGCGCCTCGGGCCTGCTGGGCGGCGTGGGCGATCCGGGCGGCATCATCAACCTGGTGCGCAAGAAGCCGCTGGCCCAGCGGCAGTTCAAGGCCGCGCTGTCGGCCGGCTCCTGGAGCCGGCGCGGCGTGGAGCTCGATGCCAGCGCGCCGCTGGCCGACGACGGCCGCGTGCGCGGCCGCGCCGTGCTGTCCTACCACAAGGGCGACTCCTACATGGACCTGCGCAGCAGCGAAAAGCCCTCGCTCTACGGCGTGCTGGAGGCCGACCTCACGCCCGACACCCTGCTGACCGTGGGCGGCAGCTACGGAAAGACCCATGAGAACGGCGACTATGCCGGCCTGCCGCGCTTTGCCGACGGCAGCAGCCTGGGCCTGCCGCGCCACACCAACTTCACCCAGCCCTGGGCGTATTACGACTACGAGACCAAGGAGCTGTTCGCCCAGCTCGAGCACAAGTTCGACAACCGCTGGAAGGCCAAGCTCAACGTCTCGCGCGTGGAGACCGAGCTGGACCGCTTCTGGGTCTACATGGGCGGCGCCATCAACCCGCAGACCCTGGCGGGTGCGGTCTGGCGCGGCGGCCACATCCAGTCCGGCAATACGCAGGAGGTGGTGGACCTGAGCCTGGGCGGTCCCTTCCAGCTCATGGGCCGCACGCATGAATTGCTGCTGGGCGCGGACTGGCAGCGCGTGGAAAGCTTCTGGCAAAGCGCCAATTTCACGGGCAGCGGCACCGTGGCCAGCAATCCGTTTGCTCCCAGCATCTGGACGCCGCCCACGGAAACCTACTTCAACACCCGCTACGGCCCCTGGGGCCAAAAGCAGATGGGCGGCTATGGCGTGCTGCGCCTGCATCCCACGGACAGGCTGCACCTCATCCTTGGTGCGCGCGCCAGCCGCTACGACTTCCAGCAGTCGATCTGGAACCTGGATGCGCAAGGCAACCGCACGCCCTGGTCGAACACGCCGTTCAAGGAACCCACCAAGATCACGCCCTATGGCGGGGTGATCTATGACCTGAACAGCCAGTGGTCGGCCTATGCCAGCTATTCGTCCATCTTCAAGCCGCAGGCGCTGAGCATGGCCGGCCCGGCGCCGGGCACCTCGCTGCCGCCGGTCAAGGGCGCCAGCTACGAGGCCGGCCTCAAGGGCGAGCTGATGGACGGGCGGCTGAACGCCACCTTCAGCCTCTTCAATGTGGAGCGCACGGGCACGGCCGTGGTGGACCCGCGCTACGAGACCAGCAACAGCCGCTGGAGCGGCAACTGCTGCTACCTGGCACAGGGCAAGGTCACCAGCCGGGGCTTCGACATGGAGCTGGGCGGCGAGCTGCAGCCCGGCTGGCAGCTGGCAGCGGGCTACACCTTCAACAACACCCGCGACCGCAGCACCGAAAAGACCTACAGCAGCATCACGCCGCGCCACCTGTTCAAGCTGTCCACGGCCTATACGCTGCCGGGCGAGCTGTCGCGCTGGAAAGTGGGCGGCAGCGCCCAGATCCAGAGCACGCACTACGTCAGCGGCACGGCGCTGTCTGCCGCGGGCACGTCCGTGCCCTTTGACTTCACGCAGGGCGGCTACGCGCTGTGGAATGCCATGGTGCAGTACCGCATCGACCCGCGCTGGACGGTCACGCTGAACATCAACAACCTGCTCGACAAGACCTACTACCAGACCCTGGGCACAACGTTCAGCAACAACCTGTATGGCGCACCGCGCCACGCCATGCTCACGCTGCGCGGCAGCTTCTGAGGACGGCGGCGCAGGCGTTCGGGCCGCCGTGGCGGAGTCAGCGGCCTTGCGGTGGATCACACCACGCGCCGGGTCTCCACCTTCACATGGCCGGCCAGCAGGTCGGCGCTGTCGCGGATGGCGCGCAGTGCATGGGCCAGGGCCTGCTGGCTGTGGTGCTCCTGCGGTGCATGCACTGCCGCCAGGGCCAGTTGCGCCAGGGCCGAGATCTCGGCGCAGTTTTCCTGCACGCTGCCGTGGATCTCGGTAATGGCGCTGGTCAACTGGTGCAGGCTGGGTGGCTGTGTCCTGAGGGTGTCCTTGTCCATGGCCATGCCTCAGCCCTGCGGGCGCACCGGCTCTTGGGTGCGGCAGTCGAGCAGTTGCGCCATGGCCTTGGCGGCTGCCTCGGCCGCTTCAGCGCGGCGCATCTCGGCCGCGTCTTCGAATCCGCAGCCCATGGCCTGGGCCTCGGTGCCGGCGTAGTCGGCCAGCGTCTCGGCGCTGTCGCGGATGCTTTGCAGGGCGCGGGCCACCACGTCCATGTGGCGATGGCCCTTGGGCGTCTCCAGCCATGCCAGGGCCAGCTGGGCGATGGAGGAGATCTCTGCACAGCCTTGCTGCACGAGATGGTCCACCTGGGTGAGGGCATTGGACAGTTGACGGGTGCTGTGGCTGTCCGTGGCGGGGGTGGGCTGGGTGGGGGTCATGCCTGGGCCCTCCGTGTGGAAGGGGCGGCGCCAAAAGAGGGCGCGCAGGCGAGTGCCAGAGAAACGGCAGTCATGTTTCCGTGCTCCTTACTGAGACTGAAACCACCGACTCCGCGTTTTGAAGCACGAAACAGGTGGACGGGATGTTCAAAACACACAGCAAGATGTGCGGACGCCCTTACGGGTAGCCCCATCCCGCCCGAAACCGCAGGGGCGTGGACGAGCGTCCACAGCCCGGAATCCAGACGTGACAAGGCCTCGCTTTCGGGGAGGCAGCACCGCTTACTAAATGGGTGTTTTGAAGCACCGGCCCCGGAACAGGGGGCTGGTGCGGATGATAGCGCGTGCGGCGTGCGCAAAGTCGCTTCGCGGCCCGTTGCACCTTGCGATCGCGCCCTTTCGGGGATGGCCCAGGGACCGCTGAAAGAGCCCGGCATGCATTGCGTTTATTGAGAATGATTCTTCTTTGCGCGGTTATGATCCATCCCCATGGATTTGTCCGCCTCCTTCACCCGCGCTCTGCTTTCCGGCTTTGACCGGGCCTATGCCGACCTGGTGCGTGCCGCCACGCGCAGCACGGGCAGCCGCGAGGAGGCGGGCGACCTGGTGCACGACACCTGGCTGCGGCTGGCGGAACACGCGCGCAGCGCCCCGGCCGAGGCCGCAGACCTGGCCGGGGCCGCGAATCCGGTCCAGATGCCGCGCGACGCCACGGCCTATCTGGCCGTGATGGCGCAGCACATGGCGCTGGATGCGCACCGCCGCCGCCAGCGCCATGCCCGCTACCTGGGCGAGGCGGCAGTCCATGAACAACTGGCGCCCAGCCATGCGCCCGATGTGGCCGACTCCGTCATGTACCGCCAGGCGCTGGCCGTGCTGGAGTCCGCCTTGCACAGCCTGCCCGAGCGCTGCCGCGCCGCCTTCATCGCCCACCGCGTGCAGGGCGAGCGCCAGCCCGAGATTGCCGAGCGCCTGGGCGTCAGCCTCAACACCGTGGAGCGCGACCTGATCCAGGCCAGTGCCTGCATAGAGGATGCGCTGCACCGCTGGCGCGGTACGCGGCCCGGCAGCGCCGTTGCGCGACATGCGGGTCGGCGGCGCAGCCTGGCCGCGCTGCTGGGCGTGGCCGGTTTCGGCCTGGGCGGCAGCCTGGGCTGGCAGCAATGGCGGCACTATCGCGACACGCATGTGCAGTGGCAGGCCGGCTGGTCCAGCCTGCGCGGCCAGCAGGTGCGCCATGGCCTGCCCGATGGCTCCAGCCTGCTGCTGGACGCGCTCAGCAGCGCGCAGGTGGAGTATTTCGCCACGCGGCGCGTGGTGCAGCTGACGCAGGGCGCGGCCTTCTTCGAGGTGGAGCGGGACGAGGATCGGCCCTTCACCGTGCAGGCCGGCGGCGTGCGCGTCACCGTGCTGGGCACGCGCTTCGGCGTGGAACTGGCCACGGGCGCCCAGGGGCAGGAGCGGGTCACGGTGCAGGTGGAGTCGGGGCGTGTGCGCGTGCAATCCGACGCGGATGGCGGGCGCTTCTATGAATTGTCTGCAGGGCAGGGCCTGCGCATGGAAGGCACGGTGGCCACGCAGACCCGGGGCGATGCGGGGCAGGCAGCCTCCTGGCGGCATGGCGAGCTGGTGTTTGCCGATGCCACGCTGGGCGAGGCCCTGGCGCGGCTGTCACGCTATGCGCCGTTCGACCTGCAGGCCACGCCCGAGGCCGCGCGCCTGCCCCTGAGCGGGCGCGTGCGCATCGCCAAGGCCCATGCCTGGGTGCGGGCGCTGCCCCATGCGCTGCCGGTGCAGGTGCGCAGGCAGGCCGATGGCGGCCTGCTGGTGGCCACGGCGGGCTGAGGCGTGACGGTGGCAAGAGCAACTGCATGCGCACGGCAGCGGGGCGCACATTGTTTTTCAGGAGTTTTCCTGGCCAGTCGTCATGGCAGTGATCCCTGTGGGTCCCTTCCATCACTGCCAAGGACGATTTCCATGCATCCGCTTTTCCCTTCTTCGGGCGCCTGCCGCGCCGCCCTCCATCCGCTGGCCCATGCCGTGCTCTGCCTGGGCCTGGCCATGCCGCTGCAGGCGGCGCTGGCCCAGCCCGCTGCACAGACGCTGCGCTTCGACATCGCGGCGCAGCCGCTGGCCAGCGCGCTGGACCAGTTCGCGCGGCAGGCCGGGCTGCAGCTGGTGTTCACGCCCTCGCTGGCCGCCCAGCGGCAGGCGCCGGCCGTACGGGGCGAGCTGCCGCTGCGCCAGGCGCTGGATGATTTGCTGGCCGGCAGCGGCCTGCAGGGCCATGTGCAAGAGGGCACGCTGACCGTGCAGCCCGTCGCCGCCATCGAAAAGACGCTGGCCGAAGTGCGGGTGAGCGCGCGCCGGGCCATCGACGGCACGACCGAGGGCACGGGCTCGTACACCAGCCGCGTGACCAGCATCGCCTCCAAGACGGACCAGTCGTTCCGCGAGATCCCGCAATCGGTGTCGGTGATCACGCGCCAGCAGCTCGACGACCGCCGCATGACCGACATCCGCGACGCGCTGGCCGCCACGCCCGGCATCACCACCAGCCAGATCAATTTCGACTCCACCTATTTCTATTCGCGCGGCTTCCAGATCGACAGCATGCAGATCGACGGCGGCGCGCCGCTGAACATCGCCCAGTACACCTACAGCGTCAACCAGAGCATGGACTTCTACGACCGCGTGGAGGTGATGCGCGGTGCCTCGGGCCTGCTGGGCGGCGTGGGCGACCCGGGCGGCATCATCAACATCGTGCGCAAGAAGCCGCTGGCCGAGCCGCGCTTGGTGGTGCAGCAGTCCATCGGCAGCTGGAACAACTACCAGACCATGGTGGATGCCACGGGGCCGCTGGCCCTCGATGGCCGGGTGCGCGGCCGGGCCGTGCTGTCCTACCAGGACACGGACCAGTTCGTGGACATCAAGCACACGCGCGCTCCCCAGTTCTACGGCGTGGTCGAGGCGGACCTGACGCCCGACACCCTGCTGACCGTGGGCATGAGCCGCAGCAAGATCCGCACGCGCGGCGATGGCGGCGGCGATGTGCCGCGCTACAGCGACGGCAGCGATATCGGCCTGCCGCGCCACACCAGCTTCACCCAGCCCTGGGCCACGGGCCGCAAGGACAACAGCGAGCTGTTCGGCGCGCTGGAGCACCGCTTTTCCGCGCGCTGGAAGGGCAAGCTCAACCTGACCCGCAGCAAGTCCAGCTATGACGGCTCCACGGTGTTCGGCTACGGCGCGCTGGACCCCGCAACCGGCCTGGGCGTGAACTGGAACGGCGGCGGCCACTACCTCTACGAGAACCGGCAGACCGTGCTGGACGCCAGCCTGGCCGGCAGCTTCGACCTGGGCGGGCGCACGCACGAGATCCTGCTGGGCATGGACCGGCAGAAGGTGGAGAGCTTCTGGAACGTGGGCTATTCCACCGATGCCACGGGCGTGGAGCCCATCGATGTCTACAACCCCGGCGCCTGGCGCCCCGCGCCGGCCGGCGAGATCTCGCGCCGCTACAACCCCTGGGGCCAGGACCAGTCGGGCGGCTATGGCGTGCTGCGCCTGCATCCGACGGACCGCCTGCATGTGATCGTGGGCGCGCGCTATGCCAAGTACCGCTTCAATCAGGTTTATGAGTCGCTGAATGCGGCGGGCCAGTGGGAATTGGCATCGGGCAGCCGCTTTTCCGAGCCGGCCAAGTTCACGCCGTATGGCGGGGTGATCTATGACCTGAACAACCAATGGTCGGCGTATCTGAGCTATTCCTCGATTCTCAAGCCGCAGGCGCTGTCCAAGTCGGGGCCTCCTCCGGGCAATTCGCTGGACCCGGTCAAGGGCAAGAGCTATGAGGCCGGTTTCAAGGGCGAATTGGCCGATGGCCGGCTCAATGCCACATTCAGCCTTTTCAACGTGGTTCGCACGGGCACGGCGGTGACGGATACGCGCTATCCGAGCAATCACGAGGAATGGTCGGGCAATTGCTGCTTTCTGCCGCAGGGCAAGGTGACCAGCCGCGGCTTTGACGCCGAGATCGGCGGCGAGCTGCGCCCCGGCTGGCAGATCGCGGCCGGCTACACCTACACCACCACGCGCGACAAGACCGAGGATGCGCCCTACAGCAGCATCACGCCGCGCCATCTGCTCAAGCTGTCCACGGCCTATGTGCTGCCGGGCGAGCTGTCGCGCTGGAAGATTGGCGGCAGCGCCCATATCCAGAGCAAGCACCATGTGCGCGATACGCTGTATGACGCCGACTGGAATGAAGTCGGCCGCTACAACTTCACCCAGGGCGGCTATTCCGTCATCAATGCGATGGTGCAGTACCGGATCGATCCGCGCTGGACGGTTTCCCTGAATCTCAACAATATCTTTGACAAGACGTACTACCAGACCGTGGGCTATGCGAGCGGCGGCAATTTCTATGGAAAGCCGCGCAATGCGGTGCTGACGCTGCGCGGCACCTTCTGAGGGCCGGGGCGGGGTCCAGGAGGGCCCGCCTCAGTCCGACCCAGGCCACTGGCCGCAATGGCGAAAACCATTGCGGCTGGCCTTTTTTTCGATCTCGTTTGTCATGTATGAGGAGGGCCTTGAAGGCCGCCGCATCACGGCATCCGTTTTGGCCCCTTGTTTGCACGCATTCGTGCGTTCCTGTGCTTGTCCGAATACCCATTACATGCCCCAATCCCAACCCGCTGATCCTGCAGATATCACCCAGGCCGACAGGCCCGTCCATCCGGGCCTGCTTGTCCTGTCCCGCCTGCTGGCCGCCGTCTTCGGCGGCTATGCGCTGGCCAGCGCGCTGGCGGCCTTCCTGGCCGCTGCGCTGCCCGGCGCGCGTGTCGATGCCGTGATCGCCGGCATGCAGTGGAGCTTTGCGCTGCACGCGCTGGCGGTGATCTGGGCGTTCTCGCCGGTTTCGGCGGGCCGGGTCTGGCTGGGGTTGCTGGTGCCTGCGGCCCTGATGGGCGGCGCCGCGCTGCTGCTGGCGCGCAATGGCGGGGGCGTTTGAGATGGCAAAGGCGCAGATCAGCAAGGTCCCCGGCAGCGGCGCTGCCACGGGCGGCTTCCGCCAGGCCCAGGCCTGGCTGCATACCTGGTGCGGGCTGTGGTTTTCGTGGCTGCTGTTCGCGGTGTTCCTCACGGGTTCGCTGGCCGTGTTCCAGGAAGCCATCACGCACTGGATGACGCCCGAGCACCATGCCGAGGAGGCGGCCGAGGCGGCAGCGCGCGCCGCCGCGCCGGCCGGGCAGGGTGCGGACCTGGGCCAGCGCCTGGCCTGGGGCGCGGCCTACATGCAAAAGCACCACCAGGGCGCGCAGATGTGGGAGATCTGGCCGTCCGACGACAAGGGCGGCGGCGACCTGCGTGTCTACTGGTTCGACGCCAACCGCCAGTACGCCGATGCCGAGCTGGACACCGCCACGGGCGAGGAAATGGGGGCCGGCCACGGCCACGGCGCCGCGCGCGCCACCATGGGCGGCAACCATTTCGTGGACTTCCACTATGAACTGCATGCAGGGCAGGTGGGGCTGTGGGTGATCGGCATTGCCGCCATGGCCATGCTGGTGGCCCTGGTCAGCGGCGTGATCACGCACAAGCGCATCTTCAAGGACTTCTTCACCTTTCGCGCACGCAAGGGCCAGCGCAGCTGGCTGGACGCGCACAACGCCGTGGCGGTGCTGACGCTGCCCTTCCAGTTCATGATTGCCTATACCGGCATCGCCATCTCCAGCCTGAGCTTCATGCCCGTTGGCGTCTGGACGGTCTATGGCACGGACCAGGCCGCCCGCACGGCCTTCATCGCCGACATGAACGAGGCCGGGCCGCCCGCGCTGTCCGGCAAGCCCCTGGCGGTGCCCGATCTGGAGCCCTTTGTGCGGCGCGGCCAGGAGCTGATGGGCCAGGCGGTGCGCGCGGTGGTCGTCAACCATCCCGGCGATGCATCGGCACGCATCGGCGTCTACGGCTGGAACAGCGATGATCGTGCGCATCAGCGCCTGAGCCCCAATTCGGGCATGGCCATGTTCTCGGCCGCCACGGGCGAGGTGCTGCAGGTACGCCTGCCCGGCGGCGCCGACGGTGGCACCCCCTCGCTGGCCCAGGCGGTCATGGGCGGGCTGCACATGGTCAAGTTCGGCGGGCTGGCCATGAAGTGGCTGTACTTCCTGTGCGGCCTGGCGGGCGCGGCCATGATGGCCACGGGCGCCATCCTCTTCATGGTCAAGCGCCGCAGCCGCCACCAGGGCGAGTTCGGCAGCGCCACGGCGCGCGTGTACCGGCTGATCGAGGGCCTGAACGTGGCGGCCATCGCCGGGCTGGGCCTGGGCTGCATCGGCTACCTGTGGGCCAACCGCCTGGTGCCCGTGGGCCTGGCGCACCGCGATGACTGGGAGCTGGCCGTGTTCTTCGGGCTGTGGGGCCTGGCGCTGATCCATGCGCTGGCCTGCGCGCCGGCCACGGCCTGGCGCCAGCAGATGGGCCTGCTGGCCATGCTGTGCCTGCTGCTGCCGCTGCTCAACTGGATCACCGTGGGCGAGCCGTTGTCGGCCCACATGCTGGAGGGCGACTGGGAAAGCGCCGGGGTGGAGCTGTTCTGCCTGGCCACGGGGCTGGCGGCCGCCTGGGCCTGGCGCTGGCTGGCGCAGCGCGGCGCGGGTGCCGCCACCAGGCAAAAGGCGCCCAAGGGCCAGACCGCCGTGGCCGGCCCCTCGGAGGTGCAGGCATGAGCACGTTGCACGCATCCCTGGCCGCACTGGCCCTGGCCTTTGCAGGCATGGCGGCCCTGGCCTTTGCCATGGACCGCCACTACGAACAATTGACCGGCGCGCGCGAGCTGCCGGCCCGCCGCGGCCCGCAGTTGCGCGGCCTGGGCACGGCGCTGCTGGCGCTGGCCCTTGTGCCCGTTGTCTCGGGCTGGGGCGGCACGGTGGGCACGGTGGCCTGGCTGGGCTTTGTGTCCGCCGGCGCGCTGATGGCCGTGGCCCTGATCAGCGCCCATGCGCGCTGGGCGGCGCGGCTGGCCTGGTTGGCTGGCGTGCTTGCCGTGGCGGATTTGGCGTGGATTGTTTTCAGTTTCGGTACTACGGGGTTTTTCAGATGAGTTTCCTGCTTTCGTTCCAGTTCGGGGTGTGTGTGATCGGGAGGCAAGCATGACGCGCACGCAGCAACGCTGGAAAGCCATCGCCGTGGCGGTGGTCCTGTTGGCGGCGGCCGGGGGCGCGGCCGCCTGGTGGTCCAGCCGGCCTGCCGTGGCCTACCAGACCGAGACCGTGGCGCGCACCGATATCGAGTCCACCGTCACGGCCATCGGCACGCTGCAGCCGCGCCGCTATGTGGACGTGGGCGCCCAGGTGTCGGGCCAGGTCACCCGGCTGCGCGTGGAGCCCGGCGCCCAGGTGGAAAAGGGCGCGCTGCTGGTGGAGATCGACCCCAGCGTGCAGCGCGCCACGGTGGATGCGGGGCGTGCCTCGCTGGCCGGCCTGCGCGCCCAGCTGGCCGAGCAGCAGGCGCTGCGCAAGCTGGCCGAGCAGCAGCTCACGCGCCAGCGCCAGCTGGCCCGCGACGGGGCCACGCGCGAGGAAGACCTGCAGACCGCAGAAGCCAACCTGGCCGCCGCCGGCGCCCGCATGGAGCACCTGAAGGCCCAGATCGACCAGACCCAGGCCACGCTCAAGGCCGACGAGGCGCGCCTGGGCTATACGCGCATCTACGCGCCCATGGCGGGCACCGTGGTGTCGGTGGAGGCGCGCGAGGGCCAGACGCTGAACGCCACCTACCAGACGCCCAACATCCTGCGCATTGCCGACCTGTCGGCCATGACGGTGTGGACCGAAGTGTCCGAGGCCGACGTGCGCCGCGTGCGCGACGACATGCCGGTGTACTTCACCACGCTGGGCGGCGCCGACCAGGCCAGGCCCCGGCGCTGGTCCAGCAAGGTGCGGCAGGTGCTGCCTTCGCCCTCTACCAGCCAGGCACCGGCCGGCGGCAATGCGGGCCAGGCGCCTGCGCCCGCCACCAAGGCCGTGGCCTATACCGTGCTGTTCGATGTGGACAACGAGGACGCCGAGCTGATGCCCCAGATGACGGCCCAGGTGGTCTTTGTCACCGGCCAGGCCGCGCAGGCGCTGACCGTGCCGCTGATGGCCGTGGCCGACAAGGCGGAAAAGGCAGAGAAGGCAGAGAACGCCGAGAAGGCCGGCAGCACGCAGACCGTGCGCGTGCTGGACGCCAAGGGCCAGCCCGAGCAGCGCACCGTGCGCCTGGGCGTGCGCAGCCGCCACCAGGCCGAGGTGCTGGAGGGCCTGCAGGAAGGCGAGCGCGTCATCGTCGGCGAGACGCCTCTGGACCGTGGCCCGCGGTGGCTGCAATGGTGATGGGGCAGGGCATGCAGGCCGGCGCGCCGCTGACCGCACCGCTGATAGAGCTGCGCGGCATCACCAAGCACTACGGCGGCGGCGACAGCGGCCAGCCCGCCGTCACCGTGCTGCACGGCATCGACCTGGAGATACGCGCGGGCGAGTTCGTGGCCGTGGTGGGCAGCTCGGGCTCGGGCAAGTCCACGCTGATGAACATCCTGGGCTGCCTGGACCGGCCCAGCGAGGGCAGCTACCACTTCCAGGGCCAGGACGTGGCCACGCTGGACTCGGATGCGCTGGCCTGGCTGCGGCGCGAGGCCTTCGGCTTCGTCTTCCAGGGCTACCACCTGATCGCCAGCGAAAGCGCCAGCGAGAACGTGGAAATGCCTGCCATCTACGCGGGCCTGCCCAAGGAAGAGCGCGTGCGGCGCGCCCGTGCGCTGCTCGAGCGCCTGGGCCTGGGCTCGCGCCTGGGCAACCGGCCCAACCAGCTGTCGGGCGGGCAGCAGCAGCGCGTGTCGATTGCGCGCGCGCTGATGAACGGCGGCCAGATCATCCTGGCCGACGAGCCCACGGGCGCGCTGGACTCGCACAGCGGCGCCGAGGTCATGGCCCTGCTGCGCGAGCTGGCCGATGCGGGCCACACCATCATCCTCATCACCCACGACCGCACTGTGGCCGCCCAGGCGCGCCGCGTGATCGAGATCAGCGACGGCCGCATCACCAGCGACAGCCAGCGCGACGATGCCGCAAATGGGGTGAAGGCGGGCGCCGCTGCCCTGCCGCTCACGCCGCAGCGCAGCAGCGCCGGCGCGCCCTGGCTGGCCGAGCTGTTCGAGGCCGCGCGCAGCGCCTGGCGCGGCATGCGCATGAACCGCGTGCGCACCAGCCTGACCTTGCTGGGCATCGTCATCGGCGTGGCCTCGGTGATTGTCATGCTGGCCATTGGCGAGGGCGCGCGGCGCAAGGTGGTCGAGCAGATGGGGACCATGGGCACGGCCATCCTCTACATGGGCAGCAAGCCGCCGGCCACGGGCGGGCCGGCCGGGCAGATGACGGAGGAAGACCTGGCCGCCGTGCGCGAACTGCCCGAGATACGGCGCGTCATGCCCGTCATCGGCGACCCCATCACCGTGCGCTACGGCAAGGCCGACAAGCAGATCTACGTGTTCGCCGCCAGCGAGGAGATGCCCCTGGTGCACCACTGGAAGGTGGCCCAGGGCCGCTACTACACCGAGGCCGAGGACCGCGACCTGGCGCCCCTGGTGGTCCTGGGCCACAAGGCGCACCAGCACTTCTTCCCCGACACGCCCAACCCGCTGGGCCGCCAGCTGATCATCGGCACATCGGCCTTCGAGGTCATCGGCGTGATGAGCGAGCGGGGCGCGGACTCGGGCGCGCAGAACTATGACGACATGGTCTTCATTCCCTACCGCTCGGGCCGGGCGCGCGTCTACCAGTCGCAGACCCAGCCCGACTATGTGGTGATCGAGGCCATGTCCTCCGACGTGGTGCACGAGGCGGAGGAGGCCATGCGCAAGCTGCTGCTGGCGCGCCACGGCGGGCGTGAGGACTTCGGCATCGGCAACGCGGCCGCGCGCATCCAGGCCGAGGCGGCCACGCGCCAGAGCATGGCGGTGATGCTGGGCCTGATTGCCGCCGTTTCCCTGGTGGTGGGCGGCATCGGCGTGATGAACGTGATGCTGATGACGGTGCGCGAGCGCACGCGCGAGATAGGCATCCGCATGGCCACGGGCGCGCGCCAGCGCGACATCCTGCGCCAGTTCCTGACCGAGGCCAGCCTGGTCACCTTCGTGGGTGGCACGGTGGGCCTGCTGGCAGGGCTGGCCGTGGGCGTGGTGCTCATCGTGGCGGGCGTGCCCGTGGTGTTTTCGGTGCGCGCCATGCTGGGCGCCTTTGCCTGCGCCGTGGTGACGGGCCTGGTGTTCGGCTACATGCCGGCCAAGACGGCGGCGCGGCTGGACCCGGTGCGCGCGCTGGCGGGAGAGTGAGATGAAAGACATGAACGACAAGACGCTGGGAAATGCGCGCCTGGGCTGCATCGCCCTGGCCCTGGCTGCGCTGGGCGGTTGCGCCGCGCAGCAGACGATGCCGGACAGGACAGCGCCTGCGCTGGCCGCTTCGTGGAAGCAGCAGGGCGAAGTCCTCCCTGCCTCCGTCTCACCGCAGTGGTGGCAGGCCTTTGGCAGCGCGGAGCTGGGCGGCATGGTGCAGGCTGCCCAGGACCAGAGCCTGGACATGGCCGCCGCCATGGCCCGCGTGCGCCAGGCCGAGGCGGCCACGCGCCAGGCAGGCGCGACGCTGCTGCCCTCGCTCAATGGCGAGCTGCGCGCCCAGCGCATGAACCATGCACAGGTGTCGGGCGGGCAGGCCAGCGTCTACGGCGCCGCGCTGACGGCCTCGTATGAGGTGGACTTCTGGGGCCGCAACCGCGCCACGCGCGATGCGGCGGCGGCGGCCTGGCAGGCCAGCCGGTTCGACCAGGACACGGTGCGCCTCACGGTCACCGCCCAGGTGGCCCATGGCTGGCTGCAGGCCGTGGCGCTGCGCGAGCGCCAGGCCATTGCGGCGCGCAACGTGGCCAATGCCGAGCGGCTGCTGGGCCTGGTGGAGTCCCGCGCGCGCGCAGGCGCCGCCACCCAGCTGGAGCTGGCCCAGCAACGCGGCCTGGTGGCCAGCCAGCGCCAGGCCCTGGCCACGCTGCGCCGCCAGGGCGAGGATGCCGATGCCACGCTGGCCGTGCTGCTGGGCCAGGCCCGCCGCCCCGCGCTGGCCACGGACTCGCTGCAAGCCCTGCAACTGCCCGAGATCGGCGCAGGCCTGCCCACGCAGCTGCTGCAGCGCCGGCCCGACATTGCCAGTGCTGAGGCGCAGTTGACCGCCGCCAGCGCCAACCTGCAGGCGGCCCGTGCGGCGCTGTGGCCCCGGCTGACCCTCACGGGCAGCGCAGGCACCAGCGCGGGCCGCGCCAGCGACTGGCTGCGCGAGCCGGTCTATTCGCTGCTGGCCGGACTGGCCGGCCCCATCTTCGACGGCGGCCGTCTGGCAGCCGAGCGCGATGGCGCCCAGGCCCGGCGCGAGGAGCTGCTGGCCGGCTATTACAAGTCCATCGTCGCCGCCTATGGCGATGTGGACCTGGCGCTCAACGCCGTCCACGGCCTCAAGGCCCAGGCCGAGGCACAGGCCGAGGTGCTGGCCCAGGCCCGCCAGGCCGTGTCGCTGGCCGAGCTGCGCTACAAGGCCGGGGCGGAAAGCCTGCTGTCCCTGCTGCAGGCCCAGACCACGCTGTACGCGGCCCAGGACGATGCCGTGCTGCAGCGCCTGCTGCAGCTGCAGGCGCGCGTGGCGTTGTACCGGGCGCTGGGCGGGGGATGGGAGGCGCCTGCCCTGGGCGCTGAAATGCCGGAAAGGCAGGCACAAAAAAGCCAGGAGGCATTGCCACCTGGCTGAGAGGGGAGGGGCAGGGCCGCCACCCGGTCCTGCCGGGTGTGCGGCCTCAGGCCTCAGGCTTGAAGCCTGCTCAGCTGCCGCGCGTGATGGGTACGCCGGCATCCTTGCCGTAGGCGCCGTACTTGCCCAGCTCCCACTTGGCGATGGCGTTGCGGTGCACCTCGTCCGGGCCGTCGGCAAAGCGCAGCGTGCGCGCGTGGGCGTAGGCGCTGGCCAGCGGGAAGTCGTCGCTCATGCCGCCGCCGCCGTGCACCTGCATGGCCCAGTCGATGACCTGGCAGGCCATGCTGGGGGCCACGACCTTGATCATGGCGATCTCGCTGCGCGCCACCTTGTTGCCGGCAATGTCCATCAGCCAGGCGGCCTTGAGCGTGAGCAGGCGCGCCATGTCGATGCGGCAGCGTGCCTCGGCGATGCGTTCCTGCGTCACGGTCTGCTGGGCCACGCTCTTGCCGAAGGCGATGCGCGAGCTGGCGCGCTTGCACATCAGCTCCAGCGCGCGCTCGGCCAGGCCGATCAGGCGCATGCAGTGGTGGATGCGGCCGGGGCCAAGGCGGCCCTGGGCGATCTCGAAGCCACGGCCCTCGCCCAGCAGGATGTTGCCAGCGGGCACGCGCACGTTCTCGAAGTACATCTCCATGTGGCCGTGCGGCGCATCGTCATAGCCCATGACGTTGAGCGGACGCACGATGCGGATGCCGGGCGCGTCGCCGGGCACGATGATCATGCTCTGCTGCGAGTGCTTGGGCGCATCGGGGTCGGTCTTGCCCATGGTGATGAAGACCTGGCAGCGCGGATCGCCGGCACCCGAGATCCACCACTTGTGGCCGTTGATCACGTACTCGTCGCCCTGGCGCTCGATGCGGGTGCAGATGTTGGTGGCGTCGGAGGAGGCCACCTCGGGCTCGGTCATGGCGAAGGCCGAGCGGATCTTGCCCTCCAGCAGCGGCTTGAGCCAGCGCTCCTTGAGTTCGGTGCTGCCGTAGCGCGCAATGGTCTCCATGTTGCCGGTGTCGGGCGCAGAGCAGTTGAACACCTCGCTGGACCATGGCACGCGGCCCATGATCTCGGCCAGCGGCGCGTATTCCTGGTTGGTCAGGCCGCCGCCCTTGTAGCCTGCGGCCTCGGCGCTGTCCACGGGCAGGAACAGGTTCCACAGGCCTTGCTCCCGGGCCTTGACCTTGAGCTTCTCGATGGTCTGCAGCGGCGTCCAGCGCTTGCCTGCGGCGGTGTTGGCTTCCATCTCGGCGGCATAGTCCTTTTCGCCGGGATAGATGTGCTCGTCCATGAACTTCAGCAGGCGTTCCTGCAGGTCCTTGGTCTTGGGCGAATATTCAAAGTCCATGGATGCGCTCCTTCTCTTGGCTTGTCGCTTGTGGTGGAAACGGGGTGATCGGTGAGTGATGGGGGCGGTCTGGATGGCTCAGCTGCGCTGGGCAAAGGACCAGGCCAGCTCGGCCATGGGCCGGGCGGTGTCGCCGGAGGCCTTGGCCTGGGCGCTGGAGGCCGTGCCGGCCTCCACGCGCTTGGCAATGCCTTGCAGGATGGCCGCGATGCGGAACATGTTGTAGGCCATGTAGAAGTTCCAGTCGGCGCGCAGCGTGTCCACGTCCTTGAGGCCCGTGCGTTCGCAGTAGCGGCGGATGTATTCCTCTTCGCCGGGAATGCCCAGGGCCGCCAGGTCCTTGCCTGCGATGCCCCGGCCCAGCGTGGCCGGGATGTGCCAGCTCATGCAGTGGTAGCTGAAGTCGGCCAGCGGGTGTCCCAGGGTGGACAGCTCCCAGTCCAGCACGGCGATGACGCGCGGCTCGGTGGGGTGGAACATCAGGTTGTCCAGGCGGAAGTCGCCGTGCACGATGGACACGCGCGAGGCATCCAGCGCGCTGGCCGGCATGTGGGCGGGCAGCCACTGCATGAGCTGGTCCATCTCGGGGATGGGCTGGGTGACCGAGGCCACGTACTGCTTGCTCCAGCGGCCGATCTGGCGCTCGAAGTAGTTGCCGCTCTTGCCGTAGTCGGCCAGGCCCTGGGCCGCGAAGTCCACGGTGTGCAGGGCCGAGATCACGCGGTTCATCTCGTCGTAGATGGCGGCGCGCTGGGCCGGCTCCATGCCGGGCAGGGACTGGTCCCAGAGCACGCGGCCTTCCATGCACTCCATGATGTAGAAGGCGCGGCCGATGATGGACTCGTCCTCGCACAGCGCATACATGTGGGGCACGGGCACGTCGGTGCCGGCCAGGCCCTTCATCACGCGGAACTCGCGCTCGATGGCATGGGCCGAGGGCAGCAGCTTGGCCACGGGGCCGGGCTTGGAGCGCATCACGTAGCTGCGGCCGGGCGTGATCAGCTTGTAGGTGGGGTTGGACTGGCCGCCCTTGAACATCTCCACCTGCAGCGGGCCGGCAAAGCCCTGCACATGGCCCTGCATCCAGGCGGTGAGCGCGGGCACGTCGAATGCGTGCTGGTCGGAGACGGGGCGCGTGCCTACGAAATGGTCGAAAGTGCTCATGGGGCAGTCAGTCCTGTGATCGGTTCGGAAACCGGTTCTAGAAAGGGGAGCAGCCGCGCGGCACGGGCGCGGCAAGGCACCGGCCGGCGCGAACGTCCGGTCGGTGAAGGAAAGGGCTGTGTGTACGCGGCGCGGTGGGGGCCGCGCAGGTTCAGGCGTCGGGCGCGGCGATGCGCAGCAGCGTGTCGCGGTCGCAGACCACCAGGCCGCCCGGCTCGATGCGGATGGCGTTCTCGCGCTCCATGGCCTTGAGTTCCTGGTTCACGCGCTGGCGCGAGGCGCCCAGCAACTGCGCCAGTTCCTCCTGCGCCAGGTGCAGGCCGATGCGGATCTCGCTGCCATCCGACAGGCTGGTCACGCCGTAGCTGCGCACCAGGTGCAGCAGCTGCTTGGCCAGGCGCGCGCGCAGCGGCAGGGTGTTGAGGTCCTCGACCAGGCCGTAGAGCTGGCGGATGCGCCGTGCATGCAGGCGCAGCATGGCTTCCGAGAACTCCACATGCATGGACAGGATTTTCTTGAAGTCGGTCTTGGACACGCACAGCAGCGTGGTCTCGCCGTGCGCATAGGCATCGTGCGTGCGCTTGTCCCCGTCCAGGATGGCCACGTCGCCGAACCAGATGCCCGGCTCCACGTAGTCCAGCGTGATCTGCTTGCCCGTGATCGAGGTCGAGCTCACGCGCACCGCACCGCGGGCGCAGGCGATCCATTCCTCGGGCGGTTCTCCGCGTGCGCAGATGAGCGTGCCATCTTTGAACCGTTTGACGTAAGCGCATCGAAGAATGTCGTGCCGAAGCGATGGAGAAAGTGATGAAAACCAGCGACCGGAATTGATCGCTTCACGTTCTTCGATGGTAAGAATCGGGTCGTCCATGGCCTGTCTTTTGCGTGACTGATGACGGTCACATTGTCGCGTGTGGGACCGCCGCGGCGCAGCATGCCGCCGGCGGGCCTGTCACTTCGGTGTCTGGGCCTGCCAAAAACGGGGCAGGGCGGCGAAAAAAAGGCGACCCGTCGTGCGTCGGGTCGCCGGCTTTGCAGGGCTTATGGCTCCTCGTGCGTGAGGCTCAGCCCCAGCGCGCCACGGCGGCGCAGCCAGGGGCTGGGGCGGTAGCGCGGGTCGCCATACACGGTCTGCAGGTTGAACAGGACCTCCAGCATGTTGGTGGGCCCCCAGCGGTCGCCCATGGCCAGCGGGCCCAAGGGATAGCCCAGGCCCAGGGTCACGGCCTTTTCCAGATCGGCCGGGCTGCCGATGCCCTGCTGGCAGATGTCGCTGGCGATGTTGACGATGGAGCCCACCACGCGCTGCGTGACGAAGCCGCCGCTGTCTCGGATCACGCTCACGGCCTTGCCGTCGCTGGCAAAAAGCGCATGGGCCGCATCGCGCATGTCGGTGCGCGTGGCCGGCGTGGTGGCCAGCACGCGGCGGCGCGTGTCGGCGTCGGCGATCAGCATGTCGATGCCCATGGTGCGCGTGCAGTCCAGCCGCTCCACGGCAGCCACCGTGGTCACGTCCAGGCCCAGCGGCGCCACCAGGATCAAGGCCTGCTCGGTCGGTGCCTGCGCGGTTTCAATGCGCGCGCCCAGGCTCTTGAGCAACTGGTAGATCTCGTTGCGCCGGGCCGCTCGTGCGGACACCCAGACCGGTGGCAGCGTCTGCACCTGCGGCACGGCAGGCTCGGCAGGCTGCTCGGCGCGGCCTTCGGCATAACGGTAAAAGCCCTGGCCGGTCTTGCGGCCCAGCAGGCCGGCCGCCACGCGCTGCGCGGCAATGGGGCTGGGGCGGTAGCGCGGCTCCTGGTAGTACTGGTGGTAGATGTACTCCATCACGGCATGGGTGACATCCAAGCCGGTGAGATCCATCAGCTCGAACGGGCCGAGCTTGAATCCCACCTGCTCGCGCAGGATGCGGTCGATGGTGGCGAAGTCGGCAATGCCTTCCTGCACGATGCGCAGCGCCTCGGTCACATAGCCGCGGCCCAGGTGGTTGACCAGGAAACCCGGCGTGTCTTGCGCGCGCACGGGCGTGTGGCCGAAGCTGCGCGCGAACTGTGCCAGCGTGGCGCAGGTGGCCTCGTCCGTGGCCAGGCCGCGCACGATCTCCACCACCTTCATCAGCGGGGCCGGGTTGAAGAAGTGAAAGCCGGCAAAGCGCTGCGGGTGCTTGAGCGCCGTGGCCAGCGTGGTGATGGACAGCGCCGAGGTATTGCTGGCGATGAGGGTCCCGGGCGCAACGATGGCCTCCAGCTCGCGCAGCAGCGCCTGCTTGGCATCCATGCGCTCGACGATGGCCTCTATCACCAGATCGCAGTTCCTGAAGGCATCAAGACCGTCCACGACCGTCAGCCGGGCCTTGCAATCTGCGGCCTGCTCACTTGTTATTTTTTGTTTCTTCTGCAGCGTGTCCCACAGCGCAAGCAGCTGTTGTTGCGCTTGTGCGGCAGCACCGGGACGGGCATCCTGCAACAGCACTCTGGCGCCTGCCTGGGCGGCCAACTGGGCAATGCCTTGCCCCATGATGCCTGTGCCTATCAATCCGATGTTTTTGATAGGAGAAATGTTGTTTTGGATCATATACATAGAGGAGGTGTCCTACAGGTGTCTATGCAAAAATGCAAGCGTTCAAAGAAAGGCTGATGTGAGAATTTGTAGCACCATTCTCGGCGTCGCCCTGTCCTCCATGGCCTGGAACGCGTCCGCATTGTCGTTGGGCAGTCCTCGGGGCAACGTGGTGCTGGGCGCTCCGTTCGACCTGGTGGTGGGCTTGCAGCCCGATAGCGGAAATGACGCCGGCAGCTCCTGTGTGCGCGCCGAGCTGCTGGCCGGTGACAGGCCCATCGAATCCTCGCGCGTCAGTGTCAGCCCGACCTCGTCGGGCAAGGCCGTGCGGGTGCAGGCCCGCTATACGGTGGACGAGCCCATCGTGACGCTCAAGCTGTGGGCGGGCTGCGAAGGTGGCGGCATCAGCCGCAGCTATACGCTGCTGGCGCAGCTGCCAGATTCGGTGGACGCCACAGGCAACCAGCCCATCAATGTGCGTGAACTGGCAGCAGCCGGCGCTGGCGCTGGTGCAGCCGGTGTGGCTGGCACCGCTTCTGAATCCTCTTCGACACCCTCCCGCGCGGCCGCTGCCCGCAGTGCCCGGTCGGATGCCCGGCCTGCCACGGCGTCCGCTCCCAAGGAGGCGCAGCCCCAGCCCAAACCAAAGCCCAGGCCGAAACCCAAGGCCGCGGCCGAAAAGTCCAGGCCTCCCGTGGGTGTGACCGCCCAGGCCCAGGCCGGGCAGCTGCAGGCGGGCCTGCGCATCGAACCGCGCCTGCGCATGGAGCCGGTGGAGGAGTGGCTGGGCACGGGCGGAACCCCGGGCGCCGCTGGAGCAGCCGGAACACCCGGAACACCTGAAGGCGGCGCCGCATCTGCGGCTCCAATGTTCGATGCGGGCAGCGAGCAGCTGGCCGAGGCCAACAAGCGCGTGCAGGCGCTGGAGGCCGAGATGGCGGCCTTCAAGAAGCGCGACGGCGTGGACCGTGGGCAACTGGCCCAGCTGCGGGCCGAGCTGGACGCAATGCGCCAGGAGTCCGGCGGCTCGTCCTGGCTGTTCAATGCGCTGTTGCTGGCCCTGATTGCCGCCGTGGCCGTGATCGGCTGGATGGCCTGGCGCATGCGCTCGGGTGCTTCGCTGTTCTCGCGCGAGCAAAACGCCTGGCGGGAATCGGTGGAGCGTTCGTCGCAGGACCCCGTGCCGTCGACCCCGCCGCATGTGCGCGATGACGAGATCCACACCCTGCCGCATTCCCTGGATCCCCATCGGCCCACGCGGCCCATGGCCCCCAGCCTGCGTGAGCACCGGCCTGCGGCACCGCAGCAGGACGACCGCCGGGGACCGGATACCCTGGCTTCGCCCTATGTGCAGCGCGGCGCCCAGATGCGCCCCGGCGTGACCTATGAGCTGCACGAGGATGTGGACCCTGGCGACTTCGGCCCGGCCACCATTCCCGTGCCTGTGTCCGTGCATGCCGAGCTGGAAACCGAGCCTGCGCCGCAGGCCCCGTCACCTGTGCGCACGTCCGGGCCCGAGGCCATCAAGGCCAGGCGCATGGTGCAGCCCGGCGAACTGTTCGACGTGCAGCAGCAGGCGGAATTCTTCATCTCGGTGGGCGAGCACCAGCAGGCCATCGAGCTGCTGCGCTCGCATATCGACACGCATGAGGATTCCTCGCCGCTGGCCTATCTGGAGCTGCTGCACCTGTACTACACGTTGAGCCGCCGCGACGATTTCGACCAGCTGCGCGCCCGCTTTGCCAGGCATTTCAACGCCCGTGTGCCGGCCATGCCGGGCTTTACCGACAAGGGCAGCAGCCTGCTGCAGGGCTATCCCGAGCAACTGGCACGCATTGAGGCCCTGTGGCCCGTGGACGAAGTCGAAACTTGCCTGGCGCACTACCTGTTCAAGCAGGACGGTGCACCCGACCCCGATGCGCCGGCCCCCTTCGATCTGGCCGCCTTCGACGACCTGCTGCTGCTGCTGTCCATTGCGCGCACCTCACCTGCCGGAACACGCGGCGAACCCGGCCCGCGCGAGCGCACCACGCCGCGCATGGTCACGGGCACGGCCGCAGCCGGCGCAGCCACGGCCGGCGCGGCTGACTTCACAGCGGCTGCAGAAACCACGCCGGCGCAAGCTCCTGCATCCGCGGCCACGGGCGTGGACTGGATGGCAGAGCTGCAGCCGCCGATAGAACCTGCACAGCCGCAGCCGGGCTCAGTGACGCCGCTGGAGCCGGGCCTGGAGTTCACCCCCATGGACACGCTGCCCCTGTCCACGGGTGCAGTCGGTGGCGGCGACAAGCCTGCGAGCAGCGCACCGGACTCGTTGTCCGCACCGCTGCACTTCGAGCTGCAGCCCCTGAACTTCGATCTGGATCAGGCCGGCCAACTGCCCGCAGGCCAGGTGCGCGCCGTGCCCCTGGGCGAGGCGCCTTCCTTCATCCACGATGAGTCGGCACCGCTGCTGGACATAGACCTCACGGACCTGGGCGAGAACGAGCTGCCGCATGTCGATGTGCCCTCGCGCTTTCCGCCCGTGACGCTGTCGATGCCCGGCTCGGGTGCCGTGGGTTTCAGCAGCCACAATCTCAAGGCGCCGCTGGACATGGACCTGGCGCTGGACAAGTGGGAACTGGAGCCGCCCGACACCGTGCGTGAGCACCGTGGCCTGGACGAGCCGCTGAGCCGCTCGGTGGACATGCTGCTGTCGCGCGAGACCGACCCGGCCTTTCGCACCGCGCTGCCTGATGCGGAAGCCGACAACGGGAAGGACAAGCAAAATGATCCGCCGCTGAGGGGGTGATGGAGCGCAGGGCACCTGTTGAATAAATAAAGGGAGCCATTGCTCCCTTTATTTATTGGCTGATCAGCGCTGGCTGTCGTGTGGCAGATTGCTCAAATGCAGTGTCCTGGCAAATTCGTAAATTTACGGAGATTTGTCACTGAGGAAGCAGAAGGTCCTCTCTTATCTCGCCATTGCTACCAAACAGTTCAAGATAGCCGTCATCGGAAATATCGGTTAGCTGATATTCCGTTTTTTGGAGTTCGGGAAAATCCATGTTTGTTTTTATGTCTGAGATGGTGTGCGCTTGAACTGATAGAGAAAAGCCTGCACTGAACACGAAAGCCGCAACCAGACTCGCATGAAGCCCTCTGACTCTGAAGTACCGAGGCAGCAAAAGACGGGCGGGACCATTGTCTGCGGTTCTCATCGGCGACCTTTCGGAGTTGGGGCAGCCCATTCTAGTTTTACGACTTCCGCAAGAGAAGTGCATTCGCGCCATCGAACGGCGCAGGCCGATGCATTTAGATGATCGCCCTGCACTTTCAGGCCGACGCCTGCATGCTGGCCATCAACTCGCGTGCCGCCGCTTCAGGATCCTCGGCATTGACCAGTGCCCGCACCACGGCCACCGAGCCTACGCCCGTGGCGCGCACGGCCGGGAACTGGTCGGCCGAGATGCCGCCTATGGCCACCAGCGGATAGCGCTGCATCAGCCGCACATAGGCGCCCAGGCGCGCCAGACCTTGCGGAGCCGTGGCCATTTTCTTGAGCGTGGTGGGGAAGACGGCGCCCAGCGCGATGTAGCTGGGCTGCACCGCATGAGCGCGCACCATTTCGGCATAGCCATGCGTGCTCACACCCAGGCGCAGGCCCGAGGCGTGGATGGCCTGCAGGTCGGCGCCGGCCAGCGCATCCAGGTCTTCCTGGCCCACATGCACGCCATAGGCGCCGGCATCGATGGCCTCGCGCCAGTGGTCGTTGATGAAGAGCAGGGCGCCCGTGCCTTCCACGGCGGCCACGGCGGCGCGCACTTCGCGGGCGATGGCGTCGCGGTCCTCGGACTTGAAGCGCAATTGCACGGTGGGGACACCGGCGCGGGCCATGCGGCCCACCCATTGCGCGTCGGGCAGCACGCCGTACAGGCCCAGGGACCTTGGGCAGTCCGGGAAGGCCAGTGCGGGATCGGCGCCCTCCAGGCCGAAGTCGCGCGGATCGTCGGGCCATAGCGTGGCCTCGAAGCGGCCCCTGCGCAGCGTCTGCGCCTGCCAGGCACAGGCCAGCGTCTCGGCGTCGATGGCGATGAAACCCAGGGCGCTGCAGGCCTGCAGCGCCGCAAGATAGGCCGGCTCCTGGCGCTGTGCCTGCGGCACGGGCTGGGAGGGCAGGGCGGAGCCTTCAGGGGCGAAGGTGGCGCCGTGCAGGCGCACGATGGCATCTGCCCAGGATTGGATGGAGTCGTTGCTCATGGCCGGTCTCCTCAGCCGTGGTGCCAGAACGGCGTGCCCAGCACGGGCGTGCTGGGCTGGGCGGCCGATTGCTCGGCCATGGCGCCGGCGCGGTGGGCGGCGTGGCCGGCGTTCACGGCATCGGCAAAGGCGCCGGCCATGGCGACGGGATCTTCGGACAGGGCCACGGCCGTGTTCAGCAGCACGGCGTCATAGCCCCATTCCATGACCTGGCAGGCATGCGAGGGCCGGCCCAGGCCCGCATCCACGATCAGCGGCACCTTCAGGCGTTCGCGCAGCGTCTGCATGGCATAGGGGTTGACGGGGCCGCGGCCCGTGCCGATGGGCGCCGCCCAGGGCATGACGGCCTGGCAGCCCACATCCACCAGGCGCTGGCACAGCACCAGGTCCTCGGTGGTGTAGGGCAGGACCTGGAAGCCGTCCTTGATGAGGATGGAGGCGGCCTCGACCAGGTTCAGCGTGTCGGGCTGCAGGGTGTAGTCGTCGCCGATCAGCTCCAGCTTGATCCAGGGTGTCTCGAAGACTTCGCGCGCCATCTGGGCCGTGGTCACGGCTTCCTGCACGGTCATGCAGCCGGCAGTGTTGGGCAGCACGGGCACGTTGAGCTTTCTGAGCAGTTCCCAGAAGCTGGCGCCGGTCTCGGCGGCATTGCTGCCCTGGCGGCGCAGCGAGGCCGTGACCATGGCCGGGCGCGCGCGCTGCACGGCAGCTTCCAGCACGGCGGGCGAGGGGTAGCGGGAGGTGCCCAGCAGCAGGCGGCTGTCAAAGCGCTGGCCGTACAGGACCAGGCTGTCGTCGGAGGAAGGGGCGGAAGTCGTCATGGCGTGAGGCAATGGGAGAGTCGGATGGGGCATCAGCCGCCGGTCACCGGCGAGATCACTTCGAGGCGGTCGCCGTCGTTCAGCGCCTGCTCGGCATAGCGGGCCTTGGGCACGAAGACGGTGTTGATGGCCACGGCAAAGGGCGGGCGCGGCGCAAGCTGGGCCAGCGCGTCGGCCACGGTGGCTCCGTCGCTCAGTTCGGTCGCTTGCTGGTTGATGGTGATGTTCATGGCGGCTGGGGGGAAACGAAAGGCGGGTACGGGGGCTTGTTCGATCTTAGGCAGGGCCGGGCCTGGCGACCCTGCGTGCATGTCCGGTCTGTTGTGCGTGAAAGTGCCGTGCGTGCCGTTCAGGCGGCTGCCTTGTGCTGCGATGGCGCATGCTCGACGGCAACATCGAAGCGGCGGGCCAGTTCGGAATCGCCGCTGTCGAGCAGCTCCAGCACCACGTCCAGCATGGCCGGCGCGATCATGAAGCCATGGCGGTACAGGCCGTTGACCTCCATCACGCGCGGCGCGCTCCAGCGCACGGCCGGCAGATTGTCGGGCAGGGTGGGGCGGCACTGGGTGGCGATCTCGACGATGCGGCCCTCGGCAAAACCCGGATGCACGGTGTAGGCGGCACTCAGCAGCTCCAGCGTGGAGCGCACGCTGGCCGGCGACATGTCGTCGGACTCGATCTCGGTGGCGCCGATGACGAAGAGGTGGTCCTCCTTGGGCGCAATGTAGATCGGGTAGCGCGGATGGATCAGGCGCGTGGGCCGCTGCAGCGTGACCTCGGGCGCGTGGATGCGCACCACCTCGCCGCGCACGCCGCGCAGCGCGGGCCACTGGCCGCGTGCGCCCAGACCCCGGCAGTCCAGTACCCAGTCGGGCTGGCCCGGCGTGCCGGGTTGGAAGTCGGCCAGCTCGCGCGGCTGGTTCCAGTGCTGCTCCACGCCCAGGCGGGTCAGCGTGGCGTGGAGTGCGGCCAGCAGCTGGCGGTTGTCCAATTGGCCCTCGCCCTGCAGGTACATGGCCTGGGCAAAGCGCCGTTCAAGCGCGGGCTCGCAGTCGTGCAGGGCCTGGTCGGCCAGCGGCTGCAGCGCGGGAAGGCTGGGGTTGATGCGGCGGTTTTTCTCCAGCAGGCCGAAGAAGCGCTGGGCATCGCCCGCGTCCTGGCGGTGCCAGAGGATGAGGGTGCCGTTTTGCTGGAAGAACACGGGCGCATCGAGCTGGGCCAGCAGTTCGGGCCAGCGCGTCAGGCCGTGCTGGCCCATGCGCACCACGCCGGGCTCGGTGATGGCCGATTCGGCCAGGGGCGCGAGCATGGCGGCTGCCACGCGGGCCGCGGCGCCATCGCCTTCGGGGCCGTGGGCGTCGTATACGGCAATGCCGTGGCCGCGACGGGCCAGCGCCAATGCCAGCAGCCGGCCCATGAGGCCGCCGCCCAGAATGGCGATGCGGGAAGAAGCTTGTAGAACGGACATGTGCATCTGGTGGTCAAGTGCGCCCATGCCCGTGGGACTGCCGGCCGGCTGTCCGCGCACAGGGCATGTGCTGGACAAAACGCGGCGTACCACCCCGATTGATTGAAACTCCCCACGCCAGCATGACCTGGATCGGGTGCAGGGGCGCTGCGCGGCAAGGTGCCTGTGGTGCAGGCTTGTGCGGCAGGGGGCTGGTCGCCCCGGGGCCCCAGGGTGTTTCTCAGTCACGCATCGGCGAGGCGGGCCAGGCCCTGTTTCACCGACGGGACACCCCTGTTTCGTCCGTCAGCAGGCATTACAGCACATCCCGCAGCTGCCGGTATTGACCATGCGCATGGGTGATAATTTTCGCCCATGACTGCCGACCACTCCCCTTCGACCGCCGCATCCCCCGAACCGGCTCCCGCCGCGCGCAAGCGCTATGCCCGCGTGCTCATCATCGCGGGCTCCGACAGCGGTGGCGGCGCCGGCATACAGGCCGACCTCAAGACCTGCAGCGCACTGGGCTGCTACGGCATGACGGCCATCACGGCCATCACCGTGCAGAACACGCTGGGTGTCAGCGGCATCCACGGCATTCCCGTGGACATACTGCGCGGCCAGATCGATGCGGTGGTCGAGGACATCGGCGCCGACGCCGTCAAGATCGGCATGCTGGCCACGCCCGAGGTGGTGCAGGTGGTGGCCGATGCCATCCGCCGCCACCAACTGCGCAACGTGGTGCTGGACCCCGTGATGGTGGCCACCAGCGGCGACCGGCTGATTGCCCCGGAAACCGCCTCCGTGCTGGTGCGCGAGCTGTTCCCCCTGGCCACCGTGGTCACGCCCAATCTGGACGAGGCCGCACTGCTGCTGGGCCACTCCATTGATGGCATAGACGCACTGGACGGCGCCGTGCAGGAACTCCTGGCGCTGGGCGCGCCGGCCGCCTTGCTCAAGGGCGGGCACTTGTCGGGCGATCTGGTGGTGGACCTGCTGGGCCATGGCAACGGCCAGCGGCTGCGCCTGCAGTCGCAGCGCATTGCCACGCACAACGGCCATGGCACGGGCTGCACGCTGTCTTCGGCGATTGCCTCGCACCTGGCGCTGGGCCTGCCGCTGGAGGCGGCCGTGGCCCAGGCGCGCGATTACATCCTGGGCGCGATTGCGGCCGGCGCCGATGTGTTCACGGGCGCCGGCCATGGCCCGCTGAACCACGGCTATGCGCCGCGCGCGCAGGTCGTGGTCAACGGCTGAACGTCCAGCCAGACGTCCAGGTAATCAGCCAAGGTCACCAACCCAGGTCACCAGCCCCAGGTCAGGCTGCGCGCCACCCAGCCCTTTTGGCCGTTGTCGCGCTGGACCTGGGCCCAGGAGCCCTGTTTCCTGAGCGTGCGCACCACTTCCATTTCCGCCAGCTTGCCCACCACGCGATGATTCTGGCCCGGGCCGGCGCGCAGGTTGGCGGTGCGCCCGGTCACCACCATGTGCGGGGTCTTGCCGGTCAGCGGCGCATGCACCCAGCCCAGCGTGCTCTCGTTGTCCCTGACGCGCAGCCACTGGCCCTTGCGCTGCACCACCTGCAGCGGATAGCCCTTGCCCAGCTCCCACAGCGTGGCCGAGCGCGTGGTGGGCTGCTGCCGCACATTGACGCTGGAACCCTTGACGCTGACGAACTCGCGCGCATGGGCGACGGCCGGGGCCAGGGTGGTGGTGAGGACGGCGAGGGCGGTGGCGGCTGCGGCCAGCCAGCGGGCGGCACGGCGTTGATTGCAAGGCACGGGAACGGGTCTCCTTTCGTTCGAGGTCGGCTGGCGCGCGGAGACTTTCCAGCGCGGGCCGAGCCCAGGGAAAGCGCGTGGGATCAGGCGATGCCGCTATAGTTCCTGAATGAAACTGACGGGCGGCACCCCGGGTTCGCCTGCAATCGCCCGGGCTTGCCGTACGCTTGCCGCACCACAGTGTTTTCCAGGAGGGCTTGTATGCACCATGCTGTTTCCCGATCCGGCGCGCAGGGCCGGCACGCGGCGATTCTGACGGCCTGCCTTGCGGCGGGACTGGCGGATGTCCAGGCGCAGGAGGCCCAGGCCGTTGCCGCAGCCGCCGAGGGCCGCGACGCGGCCAAGGCGCAGGAGGGTGTGGTGAACCGCCCCGAATTCGGCCCCGCGCTGCTGGCGGCCGCCCAGGCGGGCGAAGCGCTGCAGGTGCGCGACTGGCTCAAGCGCGGCGCGCCGGTGGATGTGCGTGATCCGCAGGGCAACACTCCGCTGCTGCTGGCCGTGCGCGGCAACCATGTCGAGGTCGCGCGCTCCTTGCTGGTCCACGGGGCCAATCCCAATCTCAAGAACGACCTGCAGGACAGCGCCTATCTGCTGGCCGGTGCCCTGGGCCGGCTGGAAATCCTGCGCATGACACTGTCGTATGGAGCCGACCTGCAAAGCGTCAACCGCTACGGCGGCACAGCGCTGATCCCCGCCTGCGAGCGCGGCCACGTCGATACCGTGCAGGCCTTGCTGGCTGCCGGTGTGCGGGCCGACCATGTGAACCGGCTGGGCTGGACCTGCCTGCTCGAAGCCGTTTTGCTGGGCGATGGTGGCCCGCGCTACCAGGACATCGTGCGCCAGCTGATCACGGCGAAGGCGGACCTCAGCCTGCCCGACAAGGACGGCGTCACGGCCCTGGCCCACGCTCGCCAGCGCAGCCAGCATGAGGTGGAGCGGCTGCTGCAGGAGGCGGGAGCGCGCTGATCGGCGCAAGCGAAAACGCCTGAGATCGAGGTCTGAACACCAGAATCAGACGGATCTGATTGCTTGGGAAAGGTCTTGTTGCAAATGATTTCCATTTTCAACAAAGGCCCTTGCCATGCGCACTTCAGATTGCCGTTCCCGACCTTTCGTCTCCGGCCCCCAGTCATGCCTTTATTCGGTCTTCGCTGCGGCGCTGGTCACACCTGCATACGCGCAGGATGTGCCCCCTGAGGATCGCCAGGTCCAGCTGGCGCCGGTCACCGTTTCGGGACCGCGCACCACCGGCTCGCGCACCGAGGCATCCGACTCGGTCAAGTACGCCAAGCCGCTGCTGGACGTGCCCCAGACCATTACGGTGGTACCGGGGCAGGTGCTCCAGGAACAGAACGCCCTGAGCCTGCAGCAGGCGCTGTCCAATGTGTCGGGCATCACCTTCAATGCGGGCGAGGGCGGTGCGGGCTCTGGCGACAGCATCAACATCCGCGGCTTCAGCGCCAACGCCAACCTGCAGATCGACGGGCTGCGCGACAGTGGGCAGAACAACCGCAGCGACCTCTTCAACACGGAGTCTGTCGAAGTCATCAAGGGCCCGAACTCGGTCTTTGGCGGGGCGGGCACCTCGGGCGGCAGCATCAACATGATCAGCAAGCAGCCCAAGGCCCATGACTTCACCGAGGCCGACGCAGGCCTGGGCACGGCCAGCTACCGGCGCCTCACGCTCGACACCAACCGGGTGCTGGCTGGCGGCAAGGCCGCCATGCGCCTGAACCTCATGGGCCATGACAGCGACGTGGCCGGGCGCGACACCATCTTCAAGCGGCGCTGGGGTGTGGCGCCCTCGCTGGCTCTGGGATTGAATTCGCCCACGCGCGTGACTCTCAGCTTCTTCCACCAGAACGATGACAATCTTCCCGACTTTGGCGTGCCGGCCTTTCGCGGCAAGATGCTCGATGGCGTCTCGCGCAATGCCTACTTCGGCTGGCGCAACCTTGACCGCGAAAAGATCAGCCAGAATGCCCTGACCGCGAAGATTGAGCATCACTTCGCCTCGGGCGCCAAGCTGCAGAACCTCTCGCGCTACTCGCGGCTGAGCCGCGATACCGTGATCTCTGCCTCGCATGTCGATCTCCGGGGCATGCAGCCTGGCTACTACCGGCCCGCAGGGCCCCAGGCCTATGGCCGCGATGCGGCCACCACACTGTGGATCAACCAGACCAACCTGACCCAGCGCTTCGACACAGGCGTGCTGGGGCATACGCTGATCACGGGCTTCGAGATCGCGCGCGAGACCTATGACCGCACCACCTCTTCCTACAACATCAACCGGCAGTTCCCGGCCGGCGGCTATCCGCTGGCCCGTCCGCCCGGATACTGGACGGGAACGACGGACTTGCAAAACAGCGGAAGAAACGAAACCAGCCTGGACACCCGCGCGCTGTATGCCACCGACTCCATTGCGCTGGGTCCGCGCTGGGATCTGAACCTTGGCCTGCGCTATGACTGGATCGACGGGCGCTCCAACGCCACAACGGCCGCTGGCGTGCGCACCTCGGTGGACAGCTCCGACGGCCGGCTCAGCGGCCGCACGGCTCTGAGCTTCAAGCCCGCCGACAACGGCCGCATCTACCTGGCCTACGGCACGGCCTTCAACCCTTCCGCCGAATTCCTGGTCTCCACGGGCTCGGGCCTGGATGCGGCCACGGCCTCGCTGGCACCCGAGAAGAACACCAGCCTGGAACTGGGAACCAAGTGGGATGTGCTGGACCGCCAGCTGGCGCTGACCGGCGCCCTGTTCCAGGTGGACAAGACCAATGCCCGAGAGCAGATGGCCGATGGCAGCTATCTGCTAGCCGGAGAGCAGCGCGTGCGCGGGCTGGAGCTCGGTGCCGCAGGCAAGGTGACGCCGCAATGGGATGTCTTCGCCAACTACACCTTCATGGCCAGCAAGACCCTCAAGTCATTGAACGAGCCTGCGCGTGTGGGCCAGGCGCTGGGCAATACGCCGCGCCATTCGCTGAACCTGTGGACCACCTATGCATTGCCCCAAGGCTGGACGGTGGGCTATGGGGTGCGCTTCGTGGGCACGCGCAATGTCACCTCGGCAGGCGATGGGAAGCTCTCTGCCTATTGGGTGCACAGCGCCATGGTCGGCTATGAACTCAACCGGCAATGGAAGCTCAGGCTCAATCTCGAAAACATCGGCAACAAGGCCTATGTGGCCGGCGTGCGCCAGCGCCTGGGCGAGCAGTCGCGCTCCTCGGCCGTTGAATACGGCGAAGGCCGCACGGCCAGGGTAACGGCAACCTATCAGTTCTGAGCCTCGGGATTCGTTCGCTAGCGCGCGGCCAATTCGGCTGTGCAGCAGGTGTTGACACACCAGCTGGTACGCAGCAATCGCCAGCGCGCTTGGGAGGGTCTGCAAACCTCGTTTAGCAGACCCTGTTCATGTCAGAGACGGCATGGCCTGCCCAGTTGACCTGCTATCTGCCTTCCAAAGCCCGTTTAACAATCTCACCGTGCCTGGTTCGGGCCTTGCACTCCATTTTTGCTCCTCGATGACTTCCCCTGGGGTCCCTGTGAAATCTCGTTTTCTGGAATTTCACCCAATCAGATCAATAAGTTGCGATCGATAGGTTGCTATTAAAAGGCGGGTCGCAAACTCTATTTAGGGAGTTGGCTTGAAACGGTAATTACAAGTTACTGCGGGGGATTTGATAGAAGGTCAATGGCTGGAACTGAATTGCATGCTACTTGTGAGGCTATTGGGTTATCAGTGGTTCTATCTTTTATACTTTTTTTGATTGAATGAAAATTCAAGGTGGCGTTTTCTTGAATGAATAGGCTAATTGTTCTTTTACATTAAAGATTGTGCTGGGTTTAATTATTTAATTTAGGTGAAATAATGTCTTTAAAGATCATTCCTGCAGTTTTGGTGTCGCTTTGTTCTGTGGCTTACTCCGCACAGGATAAAAATGGCAGTGATAATTTTTCACATGAAAATGTTGATCTTGTTTCTCTTGAAAATGAAGCAAGAAATAATAAGTACGTGCATGTCTTAATTGACATGAATGTGATGAATTCAATTCATGATCTACAGAAAAATCCAAAAATCAACTTTGAAATAGAACAAGAGGAGTTGCTTGAGAGCATCAAGGAATATTATGTAGAAGGTGCCGTCTGGAAAGGCTCGCTGGGTCAATTATCTGTATATGTGAACAATGTTGGTCTTGAAAAATTGTCCAAAAATCCGTTAGTCAGAGCGCTTGTTCCTGCAAATGATTCTGAAATGATTTATGATCCCTATGGTGATATTGAAAAAATAAAACGAGAGATAATAAGCAATGGTATCGCAATCGTAAGCGTCATTCCTGCAAGTTCTATCGATGGTGAAATGAAAGGGCGTGCGTTGGGTTCATCTGACCCCATGCAAAGGAAGAGAGAGTTTATTAAATCTCTGCACGCCGAGAATTTTGGAAAACTCTGGATGGATGGGGCTAGATCGATAAATGGAGAGCTATCTTCTTCGGCTGAAAGTCAGTCCATTAATTTGGAGGTGAAGATAGAAGGTTTATATGAATTGAAAAATAGAAAAGATATAAGATCAATAAGATTGATCAACAAGAAATATATGAGATTGGATTCTGATATTAATGGATTTGGTATTCATTTGGATCCAGCGGCAATAGATGAGGCAGAACTGTCTGGACATGCGGCGATCATCATCCATTTGAAACGCTACCCTGGGTATACCCCAATTTCCGGTATATTGACTCCTGAGGAAAAAAAATCACAGGCAGAGGAAATTAGAAAGATTTTCTCTGAAATAGTGGAAAAAGTTGAGCCTGGAGCCACGGAAAGACTGCAGATTGTGGAAGGAATCGCATCTGCTGCAATCGAATTGAAACTAGAATCAATTCTTCGCTTATATAAAAATCCTGACTATCGAATTGAGAAAATTGATTTTAGTAAGCCGATAGGGGAGCTATCTCTTAACACCAGTACAGCAGGCGGTGTGGGTGGAACTAATGCTCAGTACATATGGCAATATACAAGAGGGGCTTCTCAATGGATTGCGGTGATTGATAGCGGCGTGCAGTCTATGCATCCCATATTTAATAACAAGACCATTCTTCAGGCTTGTTATGGCACAAATAACGCAAATCATTACACTACATGTCCCGTGCCTGATGCCAATGGGGATACCTTGCCGGATACCTTTTTTGGGGCAGCAGAGCCTTGTGGGTTTTTAGCCCATCCAACACCGAATTTTCCGACCAATCACATATGTGCGCATGGTACTCATGTTGCCGGTATTGCTGCCGGTCGAGGTGGGCAACATCCTCAGGGGGGTATCTTGAACGGCGTTGCTATCGATTCGAATATTGTTGCAATTAATGCAATATCCAGGCAGCGTTCGAATCCGAATAGCGGCGTGGTCTATGATATTGATCTTGTTAAAGGTCTTGATTATATTCGTCAATTAAGAGTAACGAGGCTTTACGAGTTGACTGTGAATTTGAGTATTTCTGGATTGAGTTCGTTGGCTTCCGCATATCAAAATAACTGTAATGAAGTAAATCCCCAGGTCAGCGACCTTGTTGCAGATCTAAAATCCCGTGGAGTGGCGGTGGTTGCATCGACTGGAAATAATGGCATAAGGGGAGGTATTGGTTATCCGTCGTGTATTTCAGGCGTTGTAAAGGTGGGATCAATAAATAAATATACAGGATTATTCTCAAATTTCACCAATATTAATAATCCAATAATGTATTCCGGACATTTCTTTCTTGCGCCAGGGGGAGGGATTGCGTCTGCTGTACCTACCGGTCAATATGGCGTGGCAGATGGAACATCAATGGCGGCGCCACATATTGCTGGGGCTATCGCTTTAATAAAAGCAGTTGCCCCTAATGCGACTGTTGATGATGTTAATAATTTCATCGCGGCAAAGCATTCGGTTCCTAAAGAGATTATTCTTTCTCCAGGTAATAGTGTAATAGTCAGGTCATTGAAATTCTCGTAGACTGATTTTGTGTAGTCAAAGTTGAAGGCCTTGAAGTCGAGAACGTCCGACTCCAGAAACTACTGGCCGAAGTGCACCTCGACCTGGACGCGCTCAAGGTCGAGGCTCGGGGCAAACGCCAGCCCCGCAAGACAAACGCAAGGCCATCGCCAAGATGCGGGACACCCCTCAGATCTATGAGCGGCGGGCTTGTCGTCTTGTGGGGCTGTCCTGGGATGTCTGGCGGCATCCACAGCAACCCGATGTACACACGGCGTGCTTGGCTGAACGCATCCAGGCATGTAGCCATGCAGTGGCGGCGCTTTGGGTATAGCCGTGTGTACGACATGCGACAGGGCGAGTTTCCTGGCACCAATCAAAAGAAGGTGTTTCGCCTTTGCCGTGAGCAAGGCTTGGCCGTGCGCAAGCGCAACATGGGCAAGAAGTACCGTGGCGAGCGCACACCGCTGGTGGCCGCGACATGGGTCATCAAATACGGAGCCTGGACTTTGTCAGTGGCTCGTTGAGCAACAGCAGGCGCATCAACTGCTTGATCATTGCCGATGACTTCAGCCATGAGTGCGTGGCCATCGCGGTAGATTCGTCGATGCCCGGCGGCACATACGCCTCCACAATCCTTGAGCGAGCTGTAGGCTTCCAGAGGCTACCCAGAGGCCATCAGGTCGGACAGCGGGTCAGCGTTCACCTGTAGAGCCTTCATTCAGTTAACCTGCCAACTCTTGGGCCTCTCTAGGAATGATTGGCAAGGCGGCAGGGGGAAGGTCGCCATGTCTCCCATTTTGACCTGTTTCGGGGAAGTGCAAGTGGCAGTCAGCCCCACGTGTCGATACAAGGACGCAGGCAAAAAAAGAGCCCGCACGAGGCGGGCTGGTGATGGTCAGGCCGGTGGCAAAAACCACCGGCGCGTACGCATCTTACTGGATCTTGGCCTTTTCGCGCAGCGAATTCTGGAACTGGCTCAGCTTTTGACCCTGCAACTGCTTCACGATCTCGGGCTTGACTTCCTCGAACTTGGGCAGCTCGGCCTGACGCACGTCGTCCTGGCGGATGATGTGGTAGCCGAACTGGGTCTTGACCGGCTCCTGGGTCATGCCACCCTTTTCGAGCTTGATCAGGGCTTCGGAGAACTCGGGCACGTAGTTGCCGGGGTTGGCCCAGTCGAGGTCACCGCCACGGGCGCCGGATCCGGGGTCCTTGGACTCCTTCTTGGCGATGTCTTCAAACTTCTTGCCGGCCTTGATCTCGGCAATGATGGCCTTGGCGCGGTCTTCCGACTCGACCAGGATGTGGCTGGCCTTGTATTCCTTGCCGCTGTTGGCAGCGACGGCCTTGTCGTACTCGGCCTTGGCTTCGGCGTCAGTCACGGGGTTCTTCTTCTGGAAGTCCTCGAACAGCGCGCGGATCAGGATGGTCTGGCGTGCCAGTTCCATCTGCTGCTTGTAGGCTTCGCTGTTGGCCAGGCTGCGCTTGTTGGCTTCCTGCATGAAGATCTCGCGGGCGATGACTTCTTCCTTGATCTGCCCTTCCAGCTCGGGCGTCACGGGGCGGCCGCTTTGCTCGATCTGTTGCTTGAGCGCTTCGGCGCGTGCCTTGGGCACAGCCTTGCCGTTGACGACGGCGATGTTCTGGGCCGAGGCGGACAGGGCCGCGGTGCTCAGCACGGCGGCAGTCACCAGGCTGGTCAGAAGCTGTTTTTTCATGCGAATTCCAGATATGAAGGAAAAATTGATTCTATAGCGCGGATACGCAACAGGCTCCGAATCGTCGGAGCCTGTAAAAGTTCAAAGAACCTCGATGGCGATGGCGTGTGCGCCCTGGTCAATGAATTCTTGCAGCGCATCATACACAAGGCGATGGCGTGCCACGCGTGGCTTGCCTTGAAACAAAGGTGACGCAATGCGCACGCGGAAATGCGTGCCGAAGCCGGTGCCGTTGGCGCCCACATGGCCGGCGTGCTGGTGGCTCTCGTCGATCACTTCCAGGTGATCGGGGGCGAGGCGATCGCGCAGCACGGCCTGCATGGCTTCGGCGGTGATGGGCAGCGGATGGGCGGGCGCGCTCATGGCTGCTTGTCCTGCTGCACGCCAGGCGGGGGCAGGGCGTCGGGCGTGGCGGCTGCTGCCTCGCCCTTGTCTTCCTGCATGAAGCGGCTCATGTAGATGGCCTGGCCGATCACGAAGACCAGCATCAGCCCCATGCCGCCGAACAGCTTGAAGTTGACCCAGGTGTCGGTGTCGAAGCGGTAGGCGATGACCAGGTTGAGCGCGCCCATGACCGCGAAGAACGCCGCCCAGCTCCAGTTCAGGGTGCGCCATGCGTTGTCGGGCAGTTGCAGCTGTGCGCCCATGACCGAGCGCAGCAGGTTCTTGCGGAACACCAGCTGGCCTATCAACAGGGCGCTGCCCATGAGCCAGTACAGCACGGTGGGCTTCCACTTGATGAAGGTGTCGTTGTGGGCCAGCAAGGTGGCGCCGCCGAACAGCACGATCACGCCCAGGCTGACCCATTGCATGGGCTCGACCTTGCCGTGGCGCACACGCAGATAGGCGATCTGGGCAATGGTGGCGACGATGGCCACGGCCGTTGCCGTGTAGATGCCCCAGACCTTGAAGGCGACGAAGAACAGGATGATGGGGAAAAAGTCGATCAGTAACTTCATTGGAAGGTTTCGATGGGCTTGGAGTCAGGCATGGGGCCTGAGCTTGGCAGGCGCATTGTGGCGCAGCCGGCGCGGCCCGGCATCGGTGCAGGGCCGCGTGGCCTGGGGTTTTTGCGGGCCTGGAGCCTAGGCCTTGGGCGGCTCGAATTCCAGCGATGCGGAATTCATGCAGTAGCGCAGTCCTGTGTCGGAGGGGCCGTCGGGGAACACATGCCCCAGGTGGGCGCCGCACTGGCTGCAGACGGTTTCGGTGCGCACCATGCCGTGGCTGCGGTCCACGATTTCGGTGATGGCGCCGGGGATGGCGCGGTCGAAGCTGGGCCAGCCGCAGCCGGCATCGAACTTGGTGTCGGAGTCGAACAGCTTGCTGCCGCAGCAGATGCAGTGGTAGCTGCCATCGGCCCAGAACTGCTCATAGCGGCCGGTGAACGGGCGCTCGGTGGCTGCATGGCGTGTCACCTGGAAGGCGGCAGGTTCGGCGCCCTTGGCCTGCAGCTCGGCCTGCCATTCCTGTTCGGTCTTGTGGATGGGAAAGCTCATGATGAACAGCTGATCTCGATGGAGGAAGCCCAGTCGGGCGGGAAGCCTGCCCATTCGGCATGCTCGGCGTGGGGGTCGAACGGAGTCTGCAGCACGGCCAGCAATTGGCGCACCGGAGCGAAGTCACCGGCCTTTGCGGCGCGGATGGCCATCTCGCCCAGGTGGTTGCGCAGCACGAAGCGCGGATTCGATTCTTGCATCAAAGCGGCGGCCGCCGCGGCATCCGTGCCTGCCAGGTGCCGTGCGTACAGGGCTGCCCAGCGGTCGAAGGCCTCGCGGTCCAGCACCAGGTCGCGCACGGGCTCAAGGTCGAGGTCCGTGCCGGCACCGGCACCGGCAGCCACCGCATCGGTCAGGCGGCTGAAGAAGATGGTGTAGTCCACCGCGTTGTCGGCCATGAGCTGCAGCAGCGGGTTCACCAGGGCGGCAAAGCGCCCCTCGGCGGGCGGCGTGCCTGGAGCATCTTCGGGCAGACCCAGCTTGCGCAGCATGAGGGCGCCATAGGCCTGCGGAAACACCTGCTTGTACGACTCCAGCGCTGCAATGGTCAGTTCCTCTTCGCCGATCAGCGGCAGCAGGGCCTGGCCCAGGCAGTACAGGTTCCAGTAGGCCACCTGGGGCTGGCGGTTGAAGGCGTAACGGCCCTGGGTGTCGCTGTGGTTGCAGATGTGGCCGGGGTTGAAGGCATCAAGGAACTGGAAGGGACCGTAGTCGATGGTCAGGCCCAGGATGCTCATGTTGTCGGTGTTCATCACGCCATGGCAAAAGCCCACGGCCTGCCAGTGCGCCAGCAGCCGCGCCGTGCGCTCGCTCACGGCCTGCAGGAAGTTGGCGTAGGCGTTGCCGGCCAGTGCCTCGGCCGTGCGGCATTCGGGGTAGTAGCGGTCGATCACGTAGTCGGCCAGTTGGCGCAGAGGCGCTATCTGGTCACGCGCCGCAAAGTGCTCGAAGTGGCCGAAGCGTATGAAGCTGGGCGCCACGCGCGCCACCACGGCAGCGGTCTCGATCTCTTCGCGGCGAATGGGGGCGGGCGATCCGGTGAGGCTCAGCGCACGCGTGGTGGGAATGCCCAGGGCGTGCATGGCCTCGCTGCACAGGAACTCGCGGATGGACGAACGCAGCACGGCGCGCCCGTCGCCCATGCGCGAGTAGGGCGTGCGGCCCGCGCCCTTGAGCTGGATTTCCTGGCCCGAGGCGGTCTCACCCAGCAAGATGGCACGGCCGTCGCCAAGCTGGCCGGCCCAGACGCCGAACTGGTGGCCGCTGTAGACGCTGGCCAGCGGATGGCTGCCGGGCAGCACGGCATTGCCGGTAAGCGCCTGCAGGGCCTCATCGGAGGCCAGCCACTGCGGGTCCAGGCCCAGCAGCTCGGCGGTGCCGGTGCTGGTGGCAATCCAGTGCGGCTCGGGCAGCGGCGTGGGGCGCAGATGGGTGAAGAAGTCCGGGCCCAGGGCGGCGAAGCCGTCTTGCCAGGAGATGGGAGGGCGTGGGGAGGTCGCCGGAGCCTGGCCTTCGGCGGCAGCATGCAGGTTCATGCGGGAATTGTCCCCCAGCGCCTATGCCCCGTGGGGCGCAAGGTTCATGCGCGCATTCACCCCATGCATTCACGCACGCAGTTGCTGCCGGTACTGGCCCGGCGGCATGCCGAACCAGCGGCGGCAGGCGCGAAAGAGGTTGCTCTGGTCCACAAAGCCCAGCAGGTCGGCCACCTCGGCCAGGCTGCGGCGCGGCTCGCCCAGGTACTGCAGGGCCAGCTCGCGCCGGGTTTCGTCCAGCAGTTGCTGGTAGCTGGTGTCTTCGGCCTGCAGGCGGCGCTGCAAGGTGCGGTCGGTCAGGCCCAGCAGGCTGGCCACGTCTTCGCGGCGTGGCTCGCCCTGGGGCAGCAGGCGCGCGATCTCGTGGCGCACGCGCGCGCCCACGCCGGCCTGGCCCAGGTGGTCGAGTTCGGTTTCGACCAGCTTTTCGTGCAGTGCCAGCAGTTCGGGGTTGTGCGTGGGAATGGGGGCGAGCAGGTCGGCTTCGGACAGCAGGAAGCGGTTCGCGTCCTCGCCGAAGCGCGGCAGCAGGCCGAAGGCCGCGCGGTAAGCGGCCTCGTGCGAGGGGGCGGGCGCCTCGGCCATGAATTCCACGGCCAGCGGCCGGACATCGCGCCGCGTCAGCCAGTTGCACAGCACCAGCAGCGTGAGCACGGCGAACTCTACGCGCTGGCGCGGCACGGGCCGTGTGGCGCCGATGTGATGTATGGACAACCAGTAGCCGCGCGCATCGCGCTCCAGCGTGAAGGACGTTGCGTCCGAGATCACGGCCATGTGGCGTTCCAGGTCGCGGAAGCCGGCCAGCAGGTGCGGGCCCGAAGCCAGCGAGTAGCCGACCAGATCGATGTTGCCGTGGCGCGCGGCCAGTTGCCGGTCCAGCCCCAGCGTGGGATTGGCGGACTGGGCCACGGCCAGCTCCCAGAGCCGGCTCACGCGGTCCACATCGGTACGGGTCTGCGAATGCTGCAGTGCGGCAAGGTCGATATCGGCTGCGGCGCACAGGCTTTGCGGGGCCAGCCCTTCGGTGGCCATCATGTCCAGGATGCCGCGCACCCAGGCGGCGGAGCTGCTGCGCTGCGTTGTCATGACCGGGTTTTCCTGGGCCATTCGGGGCGCTGTTTGCGTTCTGAAGTCACTGTTTTGGCGTGGTTGCGATAGCGGCGTTTTGCCGCGCTGTTCCTAGAATTTTTGCAGCGCGGCGAACGACTGCGCAGTGTGACCCATGGGCCCGGCGCGGCCCATACGGGAAACCCCAAAAACCATTCAGGAGACAAGCATGCGCACAGGACAGCGGTGGATGGCTGGCGGCATACGCCTGGCCGTGGCTTCAATGGCTTTGTGGCTCGCGGCCTGCGGCGGCTCGGGCGGCGGAGGTCCCGAACTGCGCGAGACGGCCTACGGCCCCTTGCGCGGCGTGGACGATGGCGCCGCCACGGGCACCTATTACTGGAAGGGCGTGCCCTTTGCCCAGGCGCCCGTGGGCGCGCTGCGCTGGCAGCCGCCGGCCGAGCCCAAGGCCTGGGAGGGCGTGCGCGAGGCGCGCCAGTTCGGCAATGCCTGCCTGCAGATCGGGCGCATGTACGGCCCGGGAGCCAACAACCGCTTCGACGACACCATTGCCTCCACCCTGGGCCAGCCCGTGGGCAGCGAGGACTGCCTGACGCTCAACATCTGGCGCCCGGCCAGCGGCGCCGAGAAGCTGCCGGTGCTGGTGTTCATCCATGGCGGCAGCGCCATCTCGGGCTATACGGCCGATCCGCTGTATGACGGCGCGGCCCTGGCACGCGCCGCCAATGCCGTGGTGGTGACGGCCAACTACCGGCTGGACATCCTGGGCTACATGCACATGCCGCAGATGCAGGCCGGCGCGCCGGCCACGGGCAACTTCGCGCTGCTGGACAACCTGCAGGCGCTGCGCTTTGTGCAGCGCAATATCGCGGGCTTTGGCGGCGATCCGGGCAATGTCACGCTCATGGGCCAGTCGGCAGGTGCCACCAATGTGCTGGCGCTGCTGGCGGCCGAGTCGGCGCGCGGCCTGTTCCACAGGCTGGTGCCCATCAGCGGCGGGCTGTCGCTTCCATCCAACCTGCCGGCCGGCGTGCTGGCCACGCTCAAGCCGGCTTTGGCCTACGCCACCCAGTCCGCGCTGTTGCTGGCCCATCTGATGGTGGCCGATGGGCTGGCTGCCGATGTGGCGGCTGCCGCCACGGTGGCTGCCGGCTGGACACCGGCGCAGATTGCGGCCTACCTGCGCGGCAAGGATGCGCGCGTGCTGCTGCAGACCCTGGTGGCCAAGGGCCTGACGGGCGCGGGACCGATTCCCGACGGCCTGCTGCTGCCCACCGATCCCATGGCCGCGCTGGCTGCGGGCCAATACAACCGCATGCCTGTGATGGCCGGGTACACGGCCGAGGAGGGCAAGCTGTTCGCGCCCCTGCTGGCGGCGCTGGGCGGCAAGCCGGGCTTCAGGATCGATGATGCGGCGCGCTTTCGCATGATGCAGTCCTTCGATGCGCAGTCGCCCAACGCGCCGGGCCTGGCCGACATCATCGATGCCGCCTACCTGCCCGTCGATACGCCGGTCACCGGCTACAACGCCCGCATGGCGCAGCTGACCCATCTGTTCGCCGATCCCAGCCGCGACCAGTTGCTCAATACGCTGCGCACCCGGCAGGCCGAGGTCTGGAGCTACCGCTTCGACTGGGCGCGCCAGCCCGCGCCCTGGAACACGGTCTACGGCGCGGCCCATGCCTTCGATCTGCCCTTTCTCTTCGGCAACTTCGGGCCGTCCGTGTTCTCCCGCGTGACCAACAGCACGGCGAATGCCCCGGGCCGGCTGGCGCTGTCGAACGCCATGATGGCCAGCCTCAAGGCCTTCATGCAGACGGGCGACCCGCAGAACGCGGCCCTGGGCCAGACATGGAAGCCCTGGCCGTCCAGCCTGATCTTCGACGCCGAGCCGGGCGCGACAAGTATCCGGCTGCAGTGAGAGAGCCGATGAGCGGGCAGGTGAGCGAGTAGATGAGCGAGCAGGGGCTTGCCGCGGCAAGCCCCGAGAGACAGCCAACAACAACGAAGGAGACAAGTACCCATGACAGTCAAGACCGTTTTCACACATGCCTGGCGCTGGCCGCTGGCGGGAGCCATTGCAGCCGCCGCCGTGGGCCTGGCCGCCTGCGGAGGGGGATCGTCGGGCATGCCCGCGCCCATGGGGCCGGGCCAGCAATCGGGCTACATCACCCTGCCGGACGGCAGCAGGATGCGCTACTCGCTGCTGCTGCCCGAGGGGCAGGGCCCGTTCCCGCTGCTGGTCGAGTACGACGGCTATATCTCGGGCTCGTACCCCAACATCAGCAGTCCCTGGACAAAGGAAGGCTATGCGGTCATGGGGCTGAACGTGCCGGGCACGGGCTGCTCCACGGGGGATGACAAGGTGTTTGACGCAAGCGTAGGTGCGGCCGGTGCCTTTGCCATCGAGTGGGCCGGGCGGCAGGCCTGGTCCAATGGCCGCATCGGCATGATCGGCTACTCGTACTCGGGCTACAACCAGCTGTGGGTGGCGGCGCACCGGCCCAAGGGGCTGCTGGCGATCACGCCCAGCAAGAATGTGGGCGATCCCTACCGGGACGTGGGCTATCCGGGCGGCATTGCCAACATCGGCTTTCCGGCACAGTGGTGGAACGGCTTCCCGCGCATCTGGCGCACGGCCGCCGACCTGGCGGTGAAGAACGGTGGCGACACGGAATGCGCCAAGACGGTGGCCGACAACATCGAGAAGATCAAGCGGCCCGAGCTGGACCTCATCAAGTGGCTGGACAACCCCTATGCCGATGGCCTGTACCTGGAGCGCAGCGCCATGCTGCAAAGCGGCAAGATCAATATCCCCACGCTGGGCACGCAGTCCTGGCAGGACGAGCAGATCGGCCCGCGCTCGGGCTACTACGAGGACACCATTGCGCCCGACAGGATGTGGCTGGTCAGCTCCAACGGCGACCACCACACGAACATCACCTCGGACCATATCGACCAGACGCTGAAGCACTTCCTGGCGCGCTTCGTCAAGGGCGAGGACAACGGCTTCGACAAGGAGCCGCGCGTGCGCCTGCTGCAGGAGATGCAGACCACGGACGCCAAGGCCCTCAATGGCGGCGCCAAGCTCATGCCCACGGGCGAGGCACGGTTTGACCGGCTGCCTGTGCAGGTCAAGCCCCTGCGCCTGTGGATGCAGCCGGGCCAGGCGCTGGGCGACAGCGCACCCGCCTCAGGCACGGCTTCGTCCAGCTACCGCTATCCGGCCCTGAGCCCGCAGGTGAACAACCCGGCGGCCGAAGGCTGGCCCGCCGTGCCCGCTTCGGAAAAGGATGGCCAACTGGTCTTCACCACGGCGGCCCTGCCGCAGGACCTGAGCTTCTATGGCGAAGGCTCGGCCGACCTGTGGCTCAGCGCCACGGCCGCCAATACCGACATCCAGGTCACCGTGTCCGAGGTGCGGCCGGACGGGCAGGAGATGTTCGTGCAGCGCGGCTGGCTGCGTGCGTCCAAGCGTGCGCTCGATGAGAGCCGATCCACGGCGCTGCGTCCCTGGGGGGCCTACACACGGGACAAGGATGTGCCACTGGTCGCCGGCCAGCCCCAGTTGATGCGGGTGGAGATCCAGAAATTCGCGCATGTGTTCCGCGCCGGTTCAAGCATTCGCGTGACAGTGGATTCGCCATCGCAGACCGGATACTGGATCTTCGGCAACGACAAGACGCCGTCCACGAACACGCTGTGGCATGACGCGGCGCATGCCTCCAGCATCGTCCTAGGGTATATCCCATACGAGCATGCGAAGACGCTGCCGAGTTGCGACAAGACAATGCGTCAACCATGCCGGAAAAACGATGCGCCTGTCCCTGCCGGGATCGGACCCAGGGCGCCGGCCTGAGCCACCCTCCATGCGGGCAGCGGCATCGCGCACCAGGGCCTTGGCCTTGCGCGAATCCGCGGTCCGCAGTTCACGACGTTCACGAAGTTCAATCACCTTAGGAGCCTATAGATGCTGGGTCTGATGCAAAGCCAACCACTGTTGATCTCGTCGCTGATCGACTTCGCCGACCGCCACCATGGCGATGCGGAGATCGTCTCGCGCAGGGTGGAGGGCGATATCCATCGCTATACGTACCGCGACCTGGCACGGCGTTCGCGCCAGCTGGCGAACACGCTGGACGGCCTGGGCCTGCAGCCTGGCGACCGCGTGGCCTCGCTGGCCTGGAACGGCTACCGCCACATGGAGATGTACTTCGGCGTCAGCGGCTCGGGCCGCGTGCTGCACACGGTCAATCCGCGCCTGCACCCCGACCAGGTGGCGTGGATCATCAACCACGCGGAAGACCGCGTCATGTGCTTTGACCTGACTTTCCTGCCCATCATCCAGGCCGTGCATGCCAAGTGCCCCACGGTGCGCCAGTGGGTGGCGCTGTGCGATGCGGACCGCCTGCCCGCCGACAGCGGCATTCCGGGCCTGGTCAGCTACGAGGACTGGATTGGCGGCCAGCCCGACCAGTACCAGTGGCCCGAATTCGACGAGAACACGGCCTCCAGCATGTGCTACACCAGCGGCACCACGGGCAACCCGAAGGCCGTGCTGTACAGCCACCGCTCCACCACGCTGCACGCCTACGCGGCCGCGCTGCCCGATGTGATGTGCATATCGGCGCGCGACTCGGTGCTGCCCGTCGTGCCCATGTTCCACGTCAACGCCTGGGGCATTCCCTACTCGGCCGCGCTCACGGGCTGCAAGCTGGTGTTCCCCGGCCCGGCGCTGGACGGCAAGTCGCTGTACGAGCTGATCGAGGCCGAAGGCGTCACCTACGCGGCCGGCGTGCCCACGGTCTGGCAGATGCTGCTGGGCCACATCAGGCCGGGCGGCCTGCGGTTTTCCACGCTCAAGCGCACGGTGATCGGCGGCTCCGCCTGCCCGCCGGCCATGATCACGGCCTTCCAGGACGAGTTCGGCGTGGAGGTGCTGCATGCCTGGGGCATGACCGAGATGAGCCCGCTGGGCACGCTGTGCACGCTCAAGAACAAGCAGCTGCAGCTGCCCAAGGACGAGCAGATGAAGATCCTGCAAAAGCAGGGCCGCGCCATCTACGGCGTGGACATGCGCATCGTCGACAGCGACGGCACCGACCAGCCCTGGGACGGCAAGAGCTATGGCGACCTGCTGGTGCGCGGCCCCTGGATCGTGGACAGCTACTTCAAGGGCGAGAGCCCGCTGGTCAAGGACGCGCAGGGCCGCGGCTGGTTCCCCACGGGCGACGTGGCCACCATCGACCCGGACGGCTTCATGCAGATCACCGACCGCAGCAAGGACGTGATCAAGTCCGGCGGCGAGTGGATCAGCTCCATCGACATCGAGAACATTGCCATGGCCCATCCGGCCGTGGCCATGGCCGCCTGCATCGGCATGCCGCATCCCAAGTGGGACGAGCGCCCCATCGTCGCCGTGGCGAAGAAGCCCGGCGCCGAGGTCACGCGCGAGGAACTGCTCAAGTTCTACGAGGGCAAGACCGCCAAGTGGCAGATCCCCGACGACGTGGTGTTCGTCGATGCCATTCCGCTGGGCGCCACCGGAAAAATGCTCAAGACCCGGCTGCGCGAGCAGCTGGCCGGCTACCGGCTGCCGGGGCTTTGAGCCGTTGCGGGCGGCCACCGGGCCAGGGCATGCGGGGGCATGTCCTGGCCGGGGCGGCCGGTCCGAGTCTCGTCGGCGATAGCCGCTAGGGGCAATCACCGATCAGGGCAGGGCACAGGGGCCATTACCCTGGGCCTCGCCCAGAAACCACCACAAGAGGAGACGCTTCATGAAGTTTGCGATCAAGGCATTGACGGCATCCCTGGCCCTGGCTTGCGCCACGGGCGCCATGGCCCAGAAGGGCGAGACGGTGAAGGTTGCGTGGATCGACCCGCTGTCCGGCCTCATGGCCGCGCTGGGGTCCAACCAGCTCAAGAGCCTGCAGTACATCGCCGAGGAGCTCAACAAGGGCACGGCCTCGGGCGTGAAGTTCGAGATCATCGGCATCGACAACAAGCTCAGCCCGCAGGAAACCACGGCGGCCCTGCGCTCGGCCATGGACCAGGGCGTGCGCTACGTCTTCCAGGGCAACGGCTCGGGCCCGGCCCTGGCCATCATGGATGCGCTGGAAAAGCACAACGCGCGCAACAAGGGCAAGGAAGTCGTCTACCTGAACTATGCGGCCGTGGACCCGGACCTGACCAACAGCAAGTGCAGCTACTGGCACTTCCGCCTGGATGCGGACACCTCCATGAAGATGGAAGCGCTGACGACCTATATGAAGGACGTGCCCGAGGTCAAGAAGGTCTACCTGATCAACCAGAACTACTCGCACGGCCAGCAGGTCTCCAAATACGCCAAGGAGATGCTCAAGCGCAAGCGCCCCGATGTGGAGATCGTGGGCGACGACTTCTCGCCGCTGGCCCAGGTGCGCGACTTCGCACCCTACATCGCCAAGATCAAGCAGTCGGGTGCCGACTCGGTGATCACGGGCAACTGGGGCTCGGACCTGGCGCTGCTGATCAAGGCCGCCAGCGATGCAGGCCTGAACAACGTCAAGTTCTACACCTACTACGCCATCGCCACCGGCGCGCCCACGGCCATGGGCGCGGCCGCCGCCGACAAGGTCTACATGGTGGGCTACGGTCACATGAACCTGCCCGGCCCGCTGGACCGCATCACCAAGGGCTACAAGGCCAAGTTCAACGACGACATGTACACGGGCTCGCTGTACTCGGGCCTGACCATGCTGGACCAGGCCTTCCTGCGCGCCAAGACCACGGACCCGGCCAAGGTGGCGGCCACCATGGAAGGCATGAAGTTCAACAGCCTCAACGGCGAAGTGGAGATGCGCAAGAGCGACCACCAGCTGCAGCAGGGCCTGTTCATCGCACGCTGGGAAAAGGCCGGCGGCAAGTACCCGATGGATTCGGAGAACACCGGCTACACCTTTGTTCCCGTGAAGTACTACGAGCCCTATGTGGCCAGCACGCCGACATCTTGTGAGATGAAGCGACCCTCATGACGGCATAACTGGCCATTGAACTTCGCAAAGGGGCGCGAGGCGCCCCTTTTTTTGCCTGAAATCAGGCAAAACACGGTTTTCTGGCCTGATCGATGGCGATCTGTCGCCAATGTGTCCAGGGCCGCAGCCAAGTCGCATGCGCGATAGTTTCTAAGGCATTCCCCAGAGGGAAATTGTCATTCAGGCGTTAGTCTGGCGCCAATACAGATATCCGAATCAACCGGAAAAAGGAGACAGAAAAATGAAGTGGATCGTGCATTCGGTGGCCGCCTCGGCCATGCTGGCCTGTGCATCGGGCGCCTGGGCGCAAAAGGGCGAGACGGTGAAGATCGGCTGGATCGATCCGCTGTCGGGTCTGATGGCCGCCGTGGGCACGAACCAGCTCAAGACCTTCCAGCTGATGGCCGAGGAGTTCAACAGGAAAAATGCCTCGGGCGTGAAGTTCGAGATCATCCCGCTGGACAACAAGCTCAGCCCGCAGGAGACCACGGCCGTGCTGCGCTCGGCCATGGACCAGGGCGCACGCTACGTGGTGCAGGGCAACGGCTCGGGCCCGGCCCTGGCCATCATGGATGCGCTGGAAAAGCACAACGCGCGCAACAAGGGCAAGGAAGTCGTCTACCTCAACTACGCGGCCGTGGACCCGGACCTGACCAACAGCAAGTGCAGTTACTGGCATTTCCGCCTGGATGCCGATACCTCCATGAAGATGGAGGCCTTGACCACGTACATGAAGGACGTGCCCGAGGTCAAGAAGGTCTACCTGATCAACCAGAACTACTCGCACGGCCAGCAGGTCTCCAAGTACGCCAAGGAAATGCTCAAGGCCAAGCGGCCCGACGTGCAGGTGGTGGGCGACGACTTCGCGCCGCTGGCCCAGGTGCGCGACTTCGCGCCCTACATCGCCAAGATCAAGCAATCGGGCGCCGACACGGTGATCACGGGCAACTGGGGCTCGGACCTGTCGCTGCTGCTCAAGGCCGCCAACGACGCGGGCCTGAACAACGTCAAGTTCTACACCTACTACGCCTTCGGCTCGGGCTCGCCCACGGCCATGGGCGCGGCCTCCGACGGCAAGGTCTACACCGTGGGCTATGGCCACTACAACATGGGCGGCCCCATCCAGCCGCTGATGGCCGAGTTCAAGAAGAAGATGAACGACGACCTCACGCAAAGCTCGATCTACCACGTGTTCGCGCTGCTGGATGCGGCCTTCGTCAAGACCGGCGGCACCGACCCCGTGAAGGTGGCGGCCGCGCTGGAGGGCATGAAGCTCAAGAGCTTCAACGGCGAAGTGGAGATGCGCAAGACCGACCACCAGCTGCAGCAGGGCCTGTACATCACGCGCTGGGAAAAGGCCGGCGGCAAGAACCCGTATGACGCAGAGAACACGGGCTACACCTTCGCCCCGGTGAAGTACTACGAGCCCTACGTGGCCAGCACGCCCACCTCCTGCCAGATGAAGCGCCCGTCCTGAGAGCGGCCCGCACCGCTTCCTGTCCCCAACGCACCGAGACCAAGGCCTTTCGATGACGCTTGAGTTCTTCACCATATCGCTGCTCAACGGCGTGAGCTATGGACTGCTGCTGTTCATGCTCAGCTCGGGGCTGACGCTGATCTTCAGCATGATGGGCGTGCTCAACTTCGCCCACACCAGCTTCTACATGCTGGGCGCGTACTTCGGCTACACGCTCAGCGGCATCATCGGCTTCTGGGGCGCATTGTTCGTCGCGCCCCTGCTGGTGGGCGCGCTGGGCGCCATGTTCGAGCGCTACAGCCTGCGCCGCGTGCACAAGTACGGCCATGTGCCCGAACTGCTCGTGACCTTCGGCCTGTCCTATCTCATCCTCGAGGTGGTGCAGCTGGTCTGGGGCCGCGGCACCGTGCCCTACGGCCTGCCTCCCGCGCTGCAGGGCCCGCTGTTCACGCTGTACGGCACGCAGTTCCCGCGCTCGCGCTCCTTCGTGATGCTGCTGGCGCTGCTGATGCTGGTGGCCGTCTGGCTGCTGCTGACGCGCACGCGCATCGGCCTGGTCATCCAGGCCGCGCTCAAGAACCCCGAGATGGTGGAGGCGCTGGGCCACAACGTGCCGCGCGTGTTCATGATGGTGTTCGGCGGCGGCTGCGCGCTGGCGGGGCTGGCCGGCGTCATCGGCGGCAACACCTATGTGACCGAGCCGGCCATGGCCATGTCGGTCGGCTCCATCATCTTCGTGGTGGTGGTGGTCGGCGGCATGGGCTCGCTGGCGGGGGCCTTCGTGGCCTCGCTGCTGATCGGCGTCGTGCAGACCTTTGCCGTGGCCATCGACTGGTCGCTGGCCAGCCTGCTGACCTCGCTGGGCAGCCCGGTCGGCGAGCAGACCTTTGGCTGGCCGCTGCTCAAGCTCACCATCTCCCAGGTCGCGCCCATCCTGCCCTACCTGTTCCTGGTGCTGATCCTCATCTTCCGGCCCAAGGGCCTTCTGGGCACGCGGGGAGATTGACACCATGTCCTCGATCACCAAAACGACCATGACATCCACTGCCGCAAAAGGCGTTCCGGGCGCTTCGGGGGCTGCGGGCGCAGGGCGCCACTACAGCTTCCAGCCGCTCAACATCGGCCGCATCCTGATCTGGGGCGCCTTCGCCCTGGCGCTGATCGTCGCGCCGCTAGTGTTCACCAGCAGCCTGGCGCTGACCATGCTCAGCCAGATCGGCTATCTCATCATCATCTGCCTGTCCTACAACATCCTGCTGGGGCAGGGCGGCATGCTGAGCTTCGGCCATGCGGTCTACACGGGGCTGGGCTCGTTCATCGCCATCCATGCGATGAACCGGGCCAGCTCCGGCGACTGGGGCATTCCGCTGGTGCTGATTCCCATCATCGGCGGCCTGGGCGGCATGTTCTTCGCGGCCCTGCTGGGCTATGTGACCACCAAGAAGTCGGGCACCACCTTCGCCATGATCACCATGGGCATCGGCGAGCTGGTGGCGTCCATGGCGCTGATGTTCCCCGAGTTCTTCGGGGGCGAGGGCGGCATCACCACCGACCGCGTCTATGGCAAGCCCTTCTTCGGGCTGACCTTCGGCTCGGGCATGGAGGTGTACTACCTGATCGCTGCCTACTGCTTCATCTGCACGGCCGCCATGTTCGCCTTCACGGGCACGCCTCTGGGCCGCATGCTCAACGCCGTGCGCGACAACCCCGAGCGCGTGGAGTTCGTGGGCTACAACACGCAGCGCGTGCGCTACTTCTCCTTCATCATCGCGGGCTTCTTCGCAGGCGTGGGCGGGGGGCTTGCAGCCATCAACTTCGAGATCATCACGGCCATGGACAGCGTGAGCGTGATGCGCTCGGGCTCGTACCTGCTGTTCACCTTCCTGGGTGGCGCCACCTTCTTCTTCGGGCCCATCATCGGCGCCGTGCTGCTGGTGCTGGCCTCGGTGCTGCTGTCGGAGCTGACCAAGGCCTGGCTGCTGTACCTGGGCCTGGTGTTCCTGCTGATGGTGATGTACGCACCCGGCGGCGTTGCCAGCCTGATCATGATGAACCTGCGCGTGGCGCGCTTCGGCAAGTGGCGCCGGCTGGCCCAGCCCTACCTGGCCATCGCGGCCAGCGCACTGGTCATGATCGTGGGCGGCGCGGCCATCGTCGAGATGATCTACCACCTGCAGCTCAATGCGGCCCTGGGTCCCCAGGTCTCGTTCATGGGCGTGCAGCTCGATACCAGCTCGGCCTCCACCTGGACCGTGGCCGTTGCCATCTTCGTGGTGGGCCTGGGCCTGCTGGAAGTGGCCAGGCGCTGGTGCCTGCGCCGCTGGGAGCGCATCCAGGAAGAAATCGAAGAAGCCATCAAGCGCGGGGAGGGTTGAACCATGTCCAGCATTGCAATCGAACGTCCGGGCACCGCCGCCGTGGCTGGCGAGGCCACCTATGCGCTGGAGCTGCGCGACCTGTACAAGCGCTTCGGCAAGGCCGAGATCATCCGTGGCGCCCAGCTGGCCGTGAAGCCGGGCGAGCGCGTGGCCATCATCGGCCCCAACGGCGCGGGCAAGAGCACGCTGTTCAACCTGATCAGTGGCCGCTTCGAGCCCACCAGCGGCCAGGTGCTGCTCAACGGTCAGCGCATCGACGGCAAGAAGCCCTATGAAATCAACCGCATGGGGCTGTCGCGCAGCTTTCAGATCACCAACATCTTTCCCAAGCTCAGCGTGTTCGAGAACCTGCGCTGCAGCGTGCTGTGGAGCCTGGGCTACCGCTACAGCTGCTGGCGCTTCCTGTCGAAGCTGCGCGACGCCAATGCCCGCGCCGATGAGCTGATGGAGATGATCGGCCTGCACAGAAAGCGCGACACGCTGGCGGTGAACCTGACCTATGCCGAGCAGCGTGCGCTGGAGATCGGCATCACCATCGGCGGCGGCGCCGGCGTCATCCTGCTGGACGAACCCACGGCCGGCATGAGCAACAGCGAAACGGCCCACTTCATCCAGCTGATCAAGAAGGTCACCGAAGGCAAGACCCTGCTGACCGTGGAGCACGACATGGGCGTGGTCTTCGGCCTGGCCGACAAGATCGCCGTCGTGGTCTACGGCGAAGTCATCGCCTACGACACGCCCGAGGCCGTGCGTGCCAATCCGCGCGTGCAGGAGGCCTATCTCGGATCTTCAGTCGCCGATCAACAAGCTGGTGCACATTGAGGGAGCACGGATGCTGAACATCAACAACCTGCATGCCTACTACGGCAAAAGCCATGTGTTGCATGGCGTGGATTTCTCGGTGCAGCCCGGCGAAATCGTCGCGCTGCTGGGGCGCAACGGCTCGGGCCGCTCCACCACGGCCAAGGCCATCATGGGCCTGGTGCACTGGGAGGGCTCGCTGGACTGGAAGGGCCAGAGCCTGACCGGCCGCAAGGCCTACGAGATCGCCCACCTGGGCGTGGGTTACGTGCCCGAGAGCCGCGATGTGTTCCCCAACCTCACCGTGCACCAGAACCTGCTGCTGGGACAGAAGGGCAAGGGCCGGGACAGCCGCTGGGGCTTCGACGACATGTACGCCATGTTCCCGCGCCTGAAGGAGCGCCAGCACACCGAGGCCGGCGTGATGTCGGGCGGCGAGCAGCAGATGCTGACCCTGTGCCGCACGCTGATGGGCGACCCCGACCTGATCATCATCGACGAGCCCACCGAGGGCCTGGCTCCCAAGATCGTCGAGCTGGTGGGCGAGTACCTGCAAAAGATCAAGCAGCGCGGCGTGTCCGTGCTGCTGATCGAGCAAAAGCTCACCATTGCCATGAGCATCTCGGACCGCGCCCTGGTCATGGGCCATGGGCGCATCGTCTTCGACGGCACGCCCGACGGGCTGCGCGCCGATCAGAAGGTGCGCAAGGAGTGGCTGGAGGTTTAAGAAAATCGCCTTGCGCCGGGTCTTCAATTGATGGCTTATGATGGATTTTCTGAAATGACATCCCCATGTCTATCAGTTCAACTTTAAAAAATCGACATCATGCTTTCAATTGAAGACTTGAAAAGGCTGCACGATGAAGCCAAGGCGGTTGCAGTGGATAGATCAACCGCGGAACCGGCTGAATGCATATTCATACACCGGACAGCGGTCATCATGGCCGATGGAGAGGTCGTGACTTGTGCGAACATGTACGCTGAAAATGTGGGCCATCTGAAGAAGGATGTCAATTTTTCTTCGCTATGGAACAACGAGCGCATGCAGTCGGTGCGCGGCACGCTCAATACGGAAAAAGAATGGGAGCAATGCAAGAAATGCTGGTTTCGTGAAATCAGATATGCCGAACAGAGAAATATCTGGGCGAACTTTGGAGGGGAAAGAACACAAGCTTCGCTAGCCAAGAAGGTTGAATATCAACCGATTGCCTGGGACTTCATAAAGGAGCAGGGGGAGAGAAATAAAAATGAATAGAATCCAACCTCAGCTGAAGAATCTAGGATTGTTCCGTGTCAAAAAAGAGGATTTATACATAGAATTGGCGTTGCGCATAAAAAAGGCTCCCGTCAATCGATATGATTTCAGCAAGCTGTATTTTTCAACCGGCATCCTGGGACGTTACAGCGAAGAGCGTGCCATTTGCTTTCGATTGCAAAACGTCCACCAGGTGGAGCGAATACGCGTATTGATTCCCGATGAAGCGCGTGAGGCGGGCTGGGTAAAGTTGCGGCTGGAAGCCTTTGTTCAGGGGCACGGAGAATTCGATGTGGTTTCCGCTGCACTTGTTCCTGAGGATGGAGACGAACTGTCAAGGCAGGCCTATCTGCTGGGGTTGAAGGAATGGGTTCGCGCCCAGGTGGTGAACAGTGAGTCTCGCCAGCTGGCACAGGTGCCGCATCTGCCAGAGTCCCTGAGTCTCGAACTGACTGCCGCATGCAATCTTCACTGCTCGCATTGCAGCAGCCATGGAGATGAGAATGAGCACCGCATGAACAATCGGCGCCCGGCTTTTTCGCAAGATGTGCTGGAGTCTCTGGCACATGAAGTTTTCCCCTATCTGACGTTGATCAACCTGGTGGGCCGCGGCGAGCCGAGCATGGTGTCCATGCCCCTGTGGAATCGTTTGTTCGAGTTGTGCGAGGCATACAACGTGCTGGTCACCTGCGTAACCAATGGGACATTTGTGAAGCAGCGGTTTGACGAACGAAAGATTCGCTTGGTGGATACGCTCACCTTTTCCATAGACGGGATCACGGACGAGGTTTTTGCCGCCAATCGCACAGGCGCCGATTTGCCTACATTCAAGAAAAATCTCGACTATTACCAAACGCTGCGCCGCGGATCTGATCTGCTTCGCCGGCCACGGCTTGGATTGTCCTGGACACTGAAGCGCAACAATATCCACGAGTTTCCGGATTTCATCCGTTTCGCCATCGAGTCCGAGGCCGACCTGCTGTATGTGCGCCATCTGTTGCTGTTTCGGCCAGAAGACGCGGAGCAGTCTCTGGTTGGCGAACCGGAGTTGTGCAACCACTATCTGTCAATAGGGTATGCCATGTTGGAGGGGCAGCAAATCAAGCTTGACGTACCTCCGCTGGCCGTGGCGGCCTAGGCCTGCACACGGAATTTCTGAAGTGAGTCAGACCGTGGTGAACAGGTGCCTATTCGGCGTCTCGACACAATTTGTCCCGCCCGAGACAAGGGTGGATGGCAAAGGCGGAAGAACTCCCTACAATCAAAAACGCACGATCGTTCTTTTTCTATCGCATAGGGGACAACAGCATGACTGCTGAATACAAAGTGGACGGTGCCATCGCCGTCATCACCTTGAACAATCCGCCGGTCAACGGCCTGGGGCTATCCACGCGGCGGGGCATCGTCGAGGGGCTGGACAAGGCCTATTCCGACCCGGCCGTCAAGGCCATCGTCATCACGGGCGCCGGCAAGGCTTTTTCGGGCGGCGCTGACATCAACGAGTTCGGCAAGGAAGAGGCGTATCGCGAGCCGCACCTGGTCTCGCTGATCAACTCGCTGGACCAGGGCAGCAAGCCCGTGGTGGCCGCCATCCACACCGTCTGCATGGGCGGCGGGCTGGAGCTGGCGCTGGGCTGCAACTACCGCGTGGCCGCTCCCGGCACCCTGGTGGCCCTGCCGGAAGTCAAGCTGGGCCTGCTGCCCGGTGCAGGCGGCACGCAGCGCCTGCCGCGCGTGCTGGGCGTGGAGACCGCGCTGAACATGATCGTCAGCGGCGAACCCGTCAAGAGCGAGCTGCTGGCCTCCATCCCCGGCCAGAAGCTGTTCGACAAGATGGCCGCTTCGCCCGAGTCCCTGCTGGACGAGGCCAAGGCCTTTGCGCTGGAAGTGGCTGACAAGCACGCAGCGGGTGGTCCACTGCCGCGCGTGCGCGACCTGCCCTGCAAGCACCCCCAGGGCGACGCCTACTTCCAGTTCGCGCGCAACATGGTCAAGGGCATGGCCAAGAACTACCCGGCCCCGGCCCGCTGCGTGGACACGGTGGAGAACGCCGCGCGCAAGAAGTTCGACGAGGGCATGGCCCTGGAGCGCGATGCCTTCATGCAACTGATGTGGTCGCCCGAGTCGCGCGCGCTGCGCCACCTGTTCATGGCCGAGCGCGCGGCCTCCAAGATCGCCGACGTGCCCTCGGACACGGCTGTGCGCGACATCAAGACCGTGGGCGTCATCGGTGCCGGCACCATGGGCGGCGGCATCTCCATGAACTTCCTGAACGCGGGCATTCCCGTGACCATTCTGGAGACCAAGCAGGAAGCGCTGGACCGTGGCGTGGCCACCATCCGCAAGAACTACGAAGCCCAGGTCAAGAAGGGCAAGCTCACCCAGGAAAAGTACGACCAGCGCATGGCGCTGCTGAGCACCACGCTGTCGTATGACGCGCTCAAGAATGCCGACCTCATCATCGAGGCGGTGTTCGAGGAGCTGGGCGTCAAGGAAACCGTGTTCAAGCAACTGGACGAGGTTGCCAAGCCCGGCGCCATCCTGGCCTCCAACACCTCCACGCTGGACGTGGACAAGATCGCCGCCTTCACCAAGCGCCCGCAGGACGTGGTGGGCATGCACTTCTTCAGCCCCGCCAATGTGATGAAGCTGCTGGAAGTGGTCCGCGGCAAGCACACCGCCAAGGACGTGCTGGCCACCGTGATGAAGCTGGCCAAGAAGATCAAGAAGACCGCCGTGGTCTCGGGCGTGTGCGATGGCTTCATCGGCAACCGCATGATCGAGCAGTACTCGCGCCAGGCCGGCTTCCTGCTGGACGAAGGCGCCACGCCCGCCCAGGTGGACAAGGCCATCGAGAAGTTCGGCTTCGCCATGGGCCCGTTCCGCATGGGCGATCTGGCCGGCAACGACATCGGCTGGGCCATCCGCAAGCGCCGCGCCGTCGAGCGCGCCGACATGAAGTACAGCCGCACGGCCGACAAGCTGTGCGAGCTGGGCCGCTTCGGCCAGAAGACCGGCGCGGGCTGGTACGACTACCAGGCGGGCAAGCGCGACGCCATCCCGTCCGAGCTGGTCAACCAGATGATCGAGTCCCACCGCAAGGAGCTGGGCATCACCCCGCGCAAGATCTCCGACGAGGAAATCGTCCAGCGCCTGGTCTTCGCCCTGGTCAACGAAGGCGCCCACATCCTGGAAGACGGCATCGCCGGCAAGTCGGGCGATATCGACATGGTCTACCTGACCGGCTATGGCTTCCCTATCTGGCGCGGCGGCCCCATGCACTACGCGGGTGAGGTCGGGCTGTTCAACGTGGTCCAGGCCATGAACCGCTTCGCCAAGAACCCCAACGACGACGCCGATTTCTGGCAGCCAGCCCCGCTGCTGGCGAAGCTGGCGGCCGAAGGCAAGCAATTCAGCTGAGACGTGCGGCGCACGAACTTTTTGCGAACCACCGCAAACCCGCCATACAAGGAATATCCATGACATCCGCCGTGATCGTTTCCACCGCCCGCACGCCCCTGGCCAAAAGCTGGAAGGGCTCCTTCAACATGACCCATGGCGCCACGCTGGGCGGCCATGCCGTGCAGCACGCCGTGCAGCGCGCAGGCGTCGACCCTGCCGCCGTCGATGACGTGATCATGGGCTGCGCCAACCCCGAAGGCGCCACCGGCATGAACATTGCGCGCCAGATCGCGCTCAAGGCCGGCCTGCCCATCACCGCATCGGGCATGACCATCAACCGCTTCTGCTCCTCGGGCCTGCAGACCATCGCCACCGCATCGCAGCGCATCATCGCGGGCGAGGGCGATGTCTACGTGGCCGGCGGCGTGGAGTCCATCTCCTGCGTGCAGCAGGAAATGAACCTGCACATGATCCAGGACCTGGCCCTGGCCAAGCAAAAGCCCGAGATCTACTGGAGCATGCTGCAGACCGCCGAACAGGTCGCCAAGCGCTACGGCATCGGCCGTGACGCCATGGACGAATACGGCGCCGCCAGCCAGCAAAAGGCCTGCGCGGCCCAGGCCGCCGGCCTGCTGGACGCCGAGATCGCGCCCATCACCGTGACCATGGGCGTGGCCGACAAGGTGCGCGGCCTGATCACCAAGGAAGTAACCTGCAGCAAGGACGAGGGCGTGCGCGAGGGCACGACCAAGGAAGGCATCTCGGGCATCCGCCCCGCGCTGCCCGGCGGCGTGATCTCGGCCGGCAATGCCAGCCAGTTCTCCGATGGCGCAGGCGCCTGCGTGGTGGTCAGTGAGGACTATGCCTCGCGCAACAACCTCAAGCCTCTTGGCCGCTTCCTGGGCTTTGCCGTGGCCGGCTGCGAGCCCGACGAAATGGGCATCGGCCCCGTCTTCGCCGTGCCCAAGGTGCTCAAGAAGCTGGGCCTGACGGTGCAGGACATCGACCTGTGGGAGCTCAATGAAGCCTTTGCCGTGCAGGTGCTGTACTGCCGAGACAAGCTGGGCATCCCCAACGATCGCCTCAATGTCAACGGCGGCGCCATTGCCCTGGGCCATCCCTATGGCGTGTCGGGCCAGCGCCTGACGGGCCATGCCCTGATCGAAGGCAAGCGCCGCGGTGCCAAGCGTGTCTGCGTGACCATGTGCATCGGCGGCGGCATGGGTGCCGCCGGCGTGTTCGAAGTGCTGTAAGTGCAGTTGGCGGCTGCGGCCGCCACCGCCTGTTCCCGTTACTCCTGTTGGCCGCACGCGCTCCCTCTGGCGGCGCCTGCGGCTTCTTTTTTGATTCCGGACATCACCATGCGCCTGCGTTCCACCATCGATTTCCTGCTCTATGAATGGCTGCGCGCCGATGCGCTGGGCGAGCGCGAGCGCTTTGCCGACCATTCGCGCGACACCTTCGATGCCGTGCTCGACACCTGCGAGCGCATCGCCCGCGAGAAATACGCCCCCTTCAACCGCACCGTGGACACGCAGGAGCCGCAGTTCGACGGCGAGAAAGTCATCCTGCCCCAGTGCACCCACGATGCGCGCCAGGCCTATGCAGACTCGGGCATGCTCAGCGCCGCCCAGGACTACGACATCGGCGGCATGCAGCTGCCCTATACGGTGGAGGCGGCAGCCAACAGCTTCTTCGCGGCGGCCTCCATCAGCATCGGCTCCAACATGCTGACCTCGGGCAATGCCAATGCCATCATGGCCCACGGCACGGACATGCAAAAGCAGGTCTTCGCCACCAACGAATTCAATGGCCGCTGGGCCGGCACCATGTGCCTGTCCGAGCCCCAGGCCGGCTCGTCACTGAGCGACATTGCCACCCGTGCCGAGCCCGATGGAGCCGACTTCGAGAGCGATGCGCTGGGCCCGCGCTACCGCCTCAAGGGCAACAAGATGTGGATCAGCGCGGGCGACCATGAGCTGACCGAGAACATCGTCCACCTGGTGCTGGCCAAGATCCCCGGCCCCGATGGCAAGCCCGTGCCCGGCGTGCGGGGCATCTCGCTGTTCATCGTGCCCAAGAAGCTCGTGGACACCGAAGGCCAGCTCACCGGCGAGCGCAACGACGTTGCCCTGGCCGGCCTCAACCACAAGCTGGGCTGGCGCGGCACCACCAACACGCTGCTGAACTTCGGGGAAGGCCGCTTTCCCGTGCGCGGCGGCGCCGGGGCCGTGGGCTACCTGGTCGGCAAGCCCGGCGAGGGCCTCAAATGCATGTTCCACATGATGAACGAGGCCCGCATTTCCATCGGCATGGCCGCCACCATGCTGGGCATGGCGGGCTACCACGCCAGCCTGGACTACGCGCAGAACCGCCCGCAGGGCCGGCCGATCAAGGGGGCGCCGGGTGCAGCCGGCAAGGATGCCACGCGCCCCCAGTCGCGCATCATCGAGCACGCCGACGTCAAGCGCATGCTGCTGGCGCAGAAGTCCTATTGCGAAGGCGCGCTGGCGCTGAACCTGTTCTGCGCGCGCCTGGTCGATGAGCAGCACACCGGCACGCCCGACTCCGTGGCCGAGGCCCGGCTGCTGCTGGAAGTGCTGACCCCCATCTCCAAGAGCTGGCCCAGCGAGTTCTGCCTGGAGGCCAACTCCCTGGCCATCCAGATCCACGGCGGCTACGGCTACACGCGCGACTTTCCCGTGGAGCAATACTGGCGCGACAACCGCCTGAACATGATCCACGAAGGCACGCACGGCATCCAGGCCATGGACCTGCTGGGCCGCAAGGTGCTCATGGAGGGCGGCAAGGGCCTGCAACTGCTGGCCTCGCGCATCAACGACACCATCCAGCGCGCCATGGCCCGGCCCGAGCTGGCTGGCCATGCCAATGAACTGGCCAAGGCTCTGCAGGAAGTCGGCGCCACCACCAAGGCCGCATGGGCCACCGACGACCCGCAACAGGCCCTGGCCAATGCCGTGCCGTACATGCAGGCCTTCGGCCACACGGTATTGGCCTGGACCTGGCTGGACGTGTCCCTGGCCGTACTCGCCAAGGACGCCGCCCTGGCCGAACCTGCCAACGCTGGCCGCATGGCCGCCATGCGCTACTTCTTTGGCTACGAGCTGCCGAAGATCGGCGCCTGGCTCAAGGTCGTGCGTGAGCGCGACATGACTTGCGCGGAGATGAGCGAAGAGGCGTTCTGAGGGAGTTGGCAGCACGGCTGCCGTAGGATGCAAAAAGCGCGGACCATGTGGTCTGCGTTTTTTTTATTTCAGGGATTTTCAAGGTTGCCGGAGAGCCTGGCCTGCTCCTTGACCCATTCTCTGGATTTTCCGCGAACGCACCATTCGGCGTTTTTGACCCAGTCCGTGAAATATATGGTGGGATGCCCTTCCAGGATATTGCAGCGTGTATAGCCCAGCTTAGGCATCGCATAGTACTGCAGCGGAGTAATAAATATCAAAGAAACCAGTGCTGAAGAAATTCCAAGGGTGAAAACTATTGATAGTGCTTTATCGAATTTTCGTAGAATACTGTCGTTGCAGGGGATGGAATTCAGCATCGATACCAGTGCTAATGTAATAAAAACGAGAGGAGTCATGAAGATTGTTGGTGCGCCCGGCATGATTCTTATGGTTGGCGCGAGAGCATTTATGTCTTCTAGCATCGGGATTGTTTCTGCAAAGAAAAACCAGAAACATCCGACGGATAGTAGAATGCTGATGGGTATTCCAAATATTGCAGATTTCCGAATATTTTTTATGTCTCTCATATTTATTTTAATGAATTGATTTTCTTTTGATTTGACGCGAAGTATCTTGTGAAGTTGATTTTTTGGTTGGATCGTGATCCTTGGATGATGCGTCCGTGCTGAGAGATGATGGCTGCCTTTATTGAATGGTACTTTGATCTAGTTTATATATGCCTGGTGCTTTTTCATTGTTTACAGACTTTAGGGCTGTAATAACGTTTTGTTTTATTTTCCATCGCTGATCTGTGTGTTTGAGAAGTGCTCCAGTGGCAAATATGGCTAACGCCATCGCTCCTAACGAAAAAATGACCAAAGTAGTAACGCTTGCAGTTAAGGCTCCCGCGCTTATTGCAATCATCGTCGCCAATCCCGCCTTGACTGCCTCCACCCCAATCCCTCCCACAAGATCATGCATGGTCTTCTCGTCATTGAAGATGAAGTCCAGTGTCTCTATCCCGGCGCCCACCACCAGGCTCAGAAGAAACCCGCCCTTGGCCACATTCTGCAGACCGCGAATACCCAGGCCCATCTGGACCATGCGTGGATTGGCGGCAAGGAATCGCGTGCCTTGCAGCAACTGGCGGCGAAGTCCCGCGTAGCCCGTGATGATGATATAGGTGCCTGTGGCGGTTGTCTTGATATAGGAGCGGGCGCCGGCCAAGCCCAATGCAATCAGCGTTTTGGTGATCAGGTACGCGTCGCTGACCAGCAGGGAGGCGGGAGCGACCCAGGGTTTGCCTGCATTCGGGCTGGCGGTGTGTGTCCAGTATCGCCCAAGCGCACTGTGGGCCAGCATGGCATGCAGCGTGGCCGCCAGGCGAGGATTGTTACGCGCCTTGTCGCTCAGTATGTCTGCGTATTCCTGTGGCGTGAGCACAATGGCATCGATCTGTTTTTGCTCCATTTGGCGAGCAAGCATGTCGGCATAGCCGATCTGATAGAAGGTGGCGGCAATGGAGGCTGGCATGGTGTATGGAGACGCTGGATCAGAAGCGGAATCGAGGATTCCAGCCAATGCGCCTTGATCAATAAAGGCAATTTGACGGAAATGAGTGGTTGCAAGCAGGCGAATAATCCGCTGGCAGTGTCCAAGCGGGTTTCTGATGTTTGCTGTGCGAAGAGTCCTCATTTGATTTCATGGCCTGCACGAGGTCAATCAAAGAAGTCACCCACAGATCATTTTCAGAATTATCCTTAGGACAATTCCTAAAATCAGGTTTGAAACGCCAGGTGAATAGAGATGCTGCCAATGAGCGTTTGGTCCCAGGCAGCGCCATTCGCCATGGGCGGTATTCACGGGGCACAAGCACAGGCTGCCCGGCTCGGCCACGGGCATTTGCGGATGAAGGATGCGGGGAGAGGTGGTCCGTACCGCCGCTGCGCTTGCGGGCAGGCTGTTGGATCGGGGTATGGACTACGGTCTCACCGTGCTGAATGCTTGCAGACGAGGACTCAGGGACCGGGTGTCAGCGCATCGGAAGCCGTGCAGGCGCTGAAGGCCGCCTGCCGGAGGGTGCATGCCTCAAAGATCCAGTCCGAGATAACGCGTGCCCGGCACGGGATTGAAGCTCACCGGCTCTGCATCCGCAAAACCCAGGGACTCATACAGCCGCTGCGCGGCCTGGAACTCGGGCAGCACGTCCAGGCAGATGCGGGTGTAGCCCGCATGCCGCGCGGTGTCCAGGATGCCTTCCACCAGGCGGCGACCCAGGTTTTCGCCGCGTACCGTGGGGCGCACGTAGACGCGCTTCATCTCGCCTGTCTGCGCATCCACCTGGCGCAGGGCGGCGCAGCCCACGGGCTGGCCGTCTTTCCAGGCCAGCAGCACGCAGCCCTGGGGTGCGGCGTACTTGCCGGGCAGGGCGGCGAACTCGGTCTCGAAGTCCTGGAAGTCCAGGCTCACGGTGGGGCTGGCCACGTATTCCCGGAAGATGCGGACCACGGCGTCGAGGTCTTCGGGAAAGTGGGCGGGGCGGATATCGGTCATGGGTAGCAAGGGGTCAAGCCCTGTTCAAGGGCGCTGCTCAGTTGGAATGAAAGCGCACAAGGATAGGGCAAGACGCCCGGGCCGCCGCCGATCCGCTACAGCATGGGCACCACGCCCAAGCACAGGGCATCGTCGTGTGCCAGGCGGGCAACGGGATAGCCCGCAATTCACTCCTTCGGGGGCGCCTGTTCAGGGCGTTCGCACCTGCCGGTTTGCCTGGAGATCTGTGCTCCAGCTTTCAGGCATTTGTCTTTCTCCACATGGTTCAGGATCAGCGGCGCCAGCCACGCTGCCAGCAAGGCAAGCGCCAAGGGCAGCACGCCAAGCACCCACAGCATCCACTTCGCCTCACGCCGGAAATGCCCGGAGATTCCTGCGTTGGGCGATGCGGGATCTTTCATGGCGATGGTACCGCCTCAACTGCACAAGCGCAGATTGGTGCGCGCAGCCTTGAGCATGGGAAGCACCACATCGGCATCGGTGGGCGGATAGACCTCGCGCAGTTCCTGATCCGTCTTGCCGGCTTCCTCGGCCAGCGGGGCCAGGGTCTGGCGGCAGGCGGCTGCGTCGCCCGAGCGAAGCTGCGCCAGCGCCAGGTCGTTGCGCAGCCAGCCCTTGGTAACCCCGGTCAGCACCTCATCGCAGTCCTGCAGCACCGGCGCCAGCGTGGTCAGCGCCAGGCGGTAGTCCTTGGCGTCGTACGCGCGCTTGAAGTTTCTGCGCGATGCGGCAATGGCCTTGTCCGTGCAGCCGGGTGTGGGCCGAAGGTAATCGCCACCGAACCAGGCCCGCATGCCGCAGAAGTCCCGGCATGCCTCGGCGGTGGCCGTGTCGACGCCGACGCGCTGGCCTGCAGGCGTGAAGTCCACGGCGCAGGCCGAGTTCGCCATCCTGGCCCGGCCGTTGGTGATGGTGCCTTCCAATTCGCAGGTATGACCATTGGCGCCCACGGTCTGGATGTGGAACTTGCCGCCAGCCTGCACCACCAGATCGCCGCCCCCGCCTTTGCGCACATAGGTGCCCGGTGATGGTGTGGTGATCTGTGCGCTGGCCAAGCCTATTTGACAGGCGAGGATTGCGGCAAGCAGGGCCGGCAGGTGAGTGGCAGGCTTCATGGGGCGAGGGTGAGAGCGACGATGGCGTCGAGTGTATCTACGCCAGGCGGCCGTCCCTCACAACGCCAGATGCAAAGCCTCCCCCGTCCCCTGCGCAGGCACGGCGCAGCAGATCAGCGCCTCGTCCGCTGGCACGGCGAAGGAGGGTGGCGAGGCATAGGTCACCCCGCCCTGCAGCACACGCGTGCGGCAGTCGCCGCAACTGCCCCCTCGGCAACCGAAGGCGGGCTCCAGCCCCCGGGCCTCGGCCACTTCGAGCAGGTTGCCGTCGCCGGGCTTCCAGCGCGCTTCCTTGGCCGAGTCGGCAAAGATGATGCGGACAGGCTGTGTGGCGGGTGCAGGCAGTTCGGCGGCGGGGGCTGCACCGGCCATGGAGCGCTTCAGGGCCGAGGGACCGAAGGCTTCTGCGTGGATGCGCTCGTCGGGCACATTGCGTTCGCGCAGGCCGTCATAGGTGGCCTGCATGAAGGCGTCCGGGCCGCAGAGGTAGAAGTCGTAGTCGTCCCAGGGCAGGGTGGCTTTCAACAGGGCCATGTCGATGTGGCCCTCATGGTCGTAGTCTCGGCCGGCCTTTGCCGTGCCGGGCTGGCTGAGCGTGCGCACCCAGTGCACCTCGGCATTGCCGGCCTTCACCAGTTCGGCAATCTCCGTGTCAAAGGCCCGTTCGCTGCGCGTGCGAGCCGCCTGGAACAGCCAGGTGGGCCGCAGGCTGCGGGTGCGCCGGCCTTCGTGGACGATGTGGCGCAGCATGGCCAGCAAGGGCGTGATGCCTATGCCCGCGGCCAGCAGCACGGCGGGGCGGCGCAGGGCCGCATCGGCGGTGAAGCTGCCAGCGGGCGGGCGGGCCTCGACCAGATCGCCTGGCTTCAGGCCATGCAGATGGCTGGACGCACGGCCTTGCTTCTTGACGCTGATGCGCAAGCGCCCGTCCGAAGGCGCCAGCGACAGCGTATAGGTGCGCTGCAGATGGCTGCCGTCCGCCAGCGTGAGGCGCAGCGGCAGGTGCTGGCCGGCCAGGGGGGCCACCGTGGCCATGCCATCGGCCGGCTCCAGGTAGAGCGAGCGGATGGTGGAACTCTCGTCCACGGCCTGCGCCACCCGGAACGGCCGCCACTGCCGCCCCAGCCGGGCGGCGGCCAGGCGCTGGCTGGCATCGGCCCAGCTTCCGGTCATCTGCAGGTGGGGCGACCAGCCGTCGGCCGCCATGCTCCAGCGCAGCGGCAGGGCGCCGGGCCGGCGCACGATGCGGCGGGGCTTGAAGGTCCACAGGCGCTCGGCGCCCTCGAAGGCGGCGATTTCCGGGGAGTCGAGGATGACGCTGGCCTCGCCCGTCATCTGCAGCATTTCCCCGGTTTCGGAGTCGATGAACAGCAGACCTGCCTTGGGATTGACCAGGAAGTTGCCCAACGTCATGAAGAACAGGTTGCCCGAGAAGTCTGGAATGGTCAGCGTTCCATCGGCGTCGATCCGCACAAAGCCCGGCTTGCCGCCACGGTGGGAGACATCGACCTGGCGCGAGCCGTCCCCGTCCTCAACGTAGGACGCCACGTAGAACGTGTCCGCCTGCGCAATCAGCTCCCGCGCGCGCGGGTCCAGCGATGCCAGTTCGACCGCCGGCACCTGCGTGGGCTCCCCGGCAGGCCGGACAAACCGGACGCTGCGGTTCTGGATATAGCGCGGGCAGTTGCCGAAGCTCTGGACCACGCCGATGTCGAAGGCGCCCGCCCCATCAACGCCTGTCTTGCGCCGCACGGTGCCGTTGAGCCGGTTACGCCGGCGCGTCATGGGGTCCATGCCCAGCAGGCCCACGGCGCGGCCATCGGCCAGGCCCGGCTCGGCCGGGTCGGCCGCATCACGGCCCGCCGCCACATGCAGGGTCGATGGATCGGGAGAGTGCAGGAAGCCCGGCTCGCCGGCCCGTACCGTGGCCCAGGCATCGCCTTGCGCATCCACGCTGCCCAGCACCACGAAATGCAGCAGAGGATAGAACTCGCGGTGCTGGTCCAGCAGGAAGGGGCGCAGGAACTTGCGGCCCGGCATGTCCATGCGGCCCACGACGCCAACGCTTTGCTGGATCGCCAGTTCGCCCGCATGCCATGGCGAGGCGGGGTTTTGCAGGGGTTGCGGGTGCATGGTGCGCTCCTTTGCCGGGGTTTCAGGGGAGGTGTGGCTCAGGCACTCAGGCGCTCAGGCCCGCAGGCCGGCCGGTGTCTGGGCGAATGCCACGAAGCCCGGCAGCGCCTCGATGCGGCCGAGCCAGGCGCGCACTTCGCGGTAGGGTTGCAGGTCCACATTGCCCTCGGGCGCGCTGGCGATGTAGCTGTACAGGGCCACGTCGGCAATCGTGGGCGTGGCGCCGGTGAGGAAGGGGCGGGTGGTCAATTGCGCCTCGATCTTGCCGAGGATGGCGTGGGCGCGGGCTATCACTTCCTCGGCCTGGAAGGGGGCCTTGAACACCGTGACCAGCCGGGCCGCCGCCGGGCCGAAGGCAATGGGGCCGGCGGCGATGCTCAGCCATTTCTGGATCTCAGCCTCGGCCTGTGCGCCCAGGGGCATCCAGTCCTGGCGGTCCAGCTTGCGCGCCAGGTAGACCAGGATGGCGTTGGAGTCGGCAATCACCGTGCCGTTGTCGTCCAGCACCGGCACCTGGCCCAGCGGGTTCAGCGCCAGGAATTCGGGCTTCTTCTGCGCGCCGTTGGCCAGGTCCACGTGGACCAGCTCATGCTCCACGCCCAGCAGGCCGAGGAAGAGGCGGGCGCGGTGGGCGTGGCCGGACAGGGGAAAGTGGTAGAGCTTCATTGCGGTTCCTTGGGGTTGGTGAAGGCGCCGGTTGTCGGCGCCACGGGACGTATCCTCCTTCTCCGCCCGCATCTTTAGAATCCCTGGCGGCGGCAAGTCACTCTTGCGGGAACGCGAACAAAGCGCCGGCGCAAACCTGGGCAGTCCTGCGCGGGCCGCCCGCAGCCGGGCAGATACACGACACAGACAAGGCAGGCACAGATGGATCGCTTCCAGTCCATGACGGCATTTCTCGCAGTGGTGGACACAGGCGGCTTCGCCTCGGCCGCACGGCGGCTCAAGGTCTCGCCCTCGGTGGTGACGCGGGCCGTCTCCGACCTGGAGGAGCGTCTGGGCGTGCGCCTGCTCACGCGCACCACGCGCTTCGTGCGCGTGACCGAGGCCGGCACGGCCTACGCCGACAGCTGCCGCCGCATCCTGGCCGAGCTGGAAGAGGCCGACGAGCATGCCGCCAGCGCCCATGCCGCACCGCGCGGCCGGCTCACGCTCACGGCGCCGGTCAACTTCGGGCGCATGCACGTGCTGCCCGTGGTGCACGACTACCTGGGCCGGTTTCCCGAGGTGGACGTCAACTGCTGGTTTGTGGACCGCGTGGTCAGCCTGGTGGACGAGGGCGTGGACTTGGCCGTGCGCATCGGCGATCTGCCCGACTCCTCGCTGCAGGCCATCCGCGTGGGCAGCGTGCGACAGGTGCTGTGTGCCTCGCCCGCATACCTGGCCAGCCACGGCGTGCCCCAGCGGCCCGAGGAGCTTGCGCAGCACACCACCATCACCGCATCCGGCCTCACCTCCACGCCCGAATGGCGGTTTCTCGAAGGCGACAAGGCCCTGGCCGTGCGCCTGCAGCCGCGCCTCATGTCCATGACCAACGAGGCTGCGGCGGACTGCGCCCTGGCCGGGCAAGGCATCACGCGCCTGCCGCTCTACCAGATCGCCAAACCCGTGCAGGACGGCGCACTGCGCCTGGTCCTGGAGCCCTTCGAGCGGCCGCCGCTACCGATTCATGTGGTGCACAGGGAAGGGCGACACGCCGCGCACCGCGTGCGGGCGTTCATCGATATGGCGGTGGATGCGCTGCGGGTGGCGGCGTTGAGGTGGTAGCGGCCATTGCCGGGAAGCCATCTCCGGCGCATTGCAAACCATGTGCACCAGCGCCGAATCGCTGGATTGCGGCTTTGTCGATCAGGCCGAGGTCAGGCGCAGGGAGGCTGCGCAGGTGGCTCGGGAAATGACTTTGGGGTTGGGCGCGTAGGCAAGCATGGCGTCTCTATTGGGAGAATCGGGTTGTTTCTCCCTGCAATAGATAGGCAAATGCCATTTCGCCGGACGGGGGATTCTTCAACTTGAAGCGAGTGACATTCAGAACACCGTGCCAGCCCGGTGGATGTGAATAGCCTTCAATCGCCGTCAATTTGAAAGTCTGCCATTTCCCATGGTTGTGGAATTCGCCTTTCCCGTTGCGAACATGCCAATTGACTTCTCGAACGCGCAGGCACTCGGAGCCATTGGCTGTGCTGTCATTGCATGGCACATGTTGCGCTTCGACTTCCAGAAGAATCGGCTGGCCCTCACTTCCGTACTTCGTTATTGGTGTGGGTTCGCCTTTCAGTTCCCAGCGGCTGCCATCGGCAAAGCGCAGTTGCAGATGGGGCGGTGCGTTGGCGATTGCCCTTGTCAATGTGTAGTGGAATTTCCTTGACAGTAAGTCACTCGCCCATTTTTGCAGCTCCATCAATGGCTCGGGACACCCGACCATCGTGTAGAAGCCGGGCTTGATCTGGAAGCCTCCATCGGCATCCATCTCATACTTCCAGGTCAGGATATTGCATATCCGTGTACCGAAATCTCCATCTTTGGAGAACCACAGCTTTATTGAGGGGCTGTCTGGTGTTTTCCAATTATTTTTCTCTTTGCCTACGGCATCGAAAGCCTGCTGCAGGTTCCACTCGTAGGCAGATAAATACTCCGCGTCCTTGTTTTGATGCGGTAGCGCACTTTGGCTGGCAATGTGTTCCATGCCGTGGCTTGCAGTGGACAAAAGTATGGCTGCCAGGAATTGAAGAAAAGCTTTCAATTGAAGCCCTCAAGGTGGTGACCAGAGAACCCGCTATCGCAGGGAAGATGCCTCGACCCAGATCGTATGCCCTGGGTGGTGTTCCTCAATGGTGGACACGGCATCGTCGATCAAAACGCGGTCCTCCAGCGAGTAGGCAAAGCGGCTGAGGTTGGACCATTGTCGGGCGGCGTAGTCGGCTTCGGAAATCGCGTCGCTGCCGCACCAGATGGCGTCGCTTTCGGTGGCGGCGAGAAGTGCCTGTGCCAAGCCGGTAGATGTGATCGCCAGGAAGATCATGGGCATGTGGTCCGGATGTTGATGGGTGGACAGTTTGCCTTCGATGGCCAGTCCGCCGAGCCTGCCTGGATCAAACAAAACTAGAATGATAGTCATTCTCGTTGTCGATTTCTCACATCCCCCCCGGCCATGCCCACCCCTTCCGCCTCCTGGACCGCTGCGCGCTGGCACCAGCTTTTCTGTGCCTGCCAGCAGCAACTGGTGTCCTATCTGGCCGGCAAGACCGGCAGCCGTGAAGAGGCGCAGGAACTGGCCCAGGAAACCTGGCTGCGCCTGGCCGATGCGCCGCCGCAGCTGCCCGATGGCAGCTCGCCCACGCTCGAAGCCGCGCGGGCCTACCTGTTTGCCACGGCCAAGCATCTGGCGATAGACAGGCTGCGCCAGCGCGGTGCGCAGCAGCGCTGCATGGACGACTGGGCGCAATTGCAGCCCGAGGCCGAAGGCGATGTGGCCGACCGCGCCATGTACCGGCAGGCGCTGGCCGTGGTGGAGCGCACGATTGCAGACCTGCCCGAGCGCATGCAGGCCGCCTTGCTGGCCCACCGCCTGCATGGCGAGCGGCAGGCCGACATCGCCCAGCGCCTGCAGGTCTCCCTGAACACCGTGGAGCGCGACCTGATGCAGGCCGATGCCTGCCTGGAAGCCGCCTTGCTGCGCTGGCGCGGCGGGGTGGAGGCGGGCTTGCAGGCCTCTTTCAGAAAGCGGCGGCGGCGTGCCCTGGGCGCGCTGCTGGGCGTGGCCGGCATGGCCAGCGCGGCCTGGCCCGCCTGGCAGATGTGGAGCCGCCGCGTGCTGTGGCAAGGTGAACTGGCCAGCGCCACGGGCGTGCAGCGCAGCCTGGAACTGCCCGATGGCAGCGTGCTACGCGTGGACGCCGCCAGCCGCGTGGCACTGACCTACCGTGCCGACCTGCGACAGGCACAGCTGCTGGAAGGCGCCGCCTTCTTTGCCGTGGCGCGCGATGCGGCACGGCCCTTTGTGGTGGAGGCCGGCCCCTTGCGCGTGACCGTGCTGGGCACGCGCTTTGGCGTGGAACTGGAGCCCGATGCGGTGCGCGTGCAGGTGGAGTCGGGCCAGGTGCGGGTGGAGCATGTGGCCACCGGACGCAGCCAGTTGCTGCAGGACAGCCAGTCGCTGCGCATTCCCCTGGACGGCGGCGAAGGAAATGCCGATGGCGCTGCCTGGCAGCCGCAGCTCCAGCAACGGCCCGCGGCCTGGCGCGAGGGCGAACTGGTCTTCGAGCAGGAACCGCTGGGCCGCGTCGTGCACCGGCTGGGCCGCTACACGCGGCGCCGCCTGGTGGTGGAGGAGGGCGCGGCGCAACTGGCCATCAGCGGCCATGTGCGCATTGCCCAGACCGAGCGATGGTTGCGCGGGCTGCCGCAGTTCGCCCCGGTGCAGGTCAGCGTGCTGGACGACGGCGGCCTGCGGATTGCGCGGCGCGGCGGGCGCGCGGAGCCGTGAGGTTTTTTTCAGGGTTTTTGGGAGTGACTCGTATTTGCATATGAAAGGCCGGGCACCCTGCCTGAGCCGGCGATTCGCAATGAGCCTGTCTTCCAGAAAGTCCTTATGTCCGCTCCCAAGTCCTCCCGATTCCGCCTCCCTCTCCGCCGCACAGCGGTTTTTCATGCATGTGCAGGCCTGGTGCTGGGCCTGCAACTGCAGTTGGCCGCCGCGCAATCGGTGTCCTTCGACGTGCCGGCCCAGCCGCTGGCCCAGGCGCTGAGCCAGTTTGCGCGCCAGGCGGGGCTGCAGCTCACCTACTCCTCCGAACTGGTGCAGGGCCGGCAGGCCCCGGCGCTCAACGGCAGCCACGATGTGCGCCAGGGCCTGGCGGCATTGCTGCAGGGCAGCGGCCTGCAGGGGCGCATCGAGGGCGGTACGCTGACCCTGCTTCCCACTGCCGCCAACGCGCCGGAGAACGCGCACCGCCTGTCCGAGATCACCGTCACGGCCGGCGACCAGTATGTGAGCCTGCTGCCCGCGCCCTACGCCGGCGGGCAGGTGGCCAAGGGCGTGCGCCTGGGCGTGCTGGGCAATACCGGCAACATGCAGGCGCCGTTCAGCACCACCAGCTACACGTCCGAGGCCGTGCGCAACCAGCAGGCCGGCACCATTGCCGAGGCGGTGAACCGCGACCCTTCCGTGCGCTACACCGTGCTGCCGGGCGGCAACGTGGACAACCTCTATATCCGAGGCTTTCCGATCTGGGAGGGCAACTCGGGCGAGATCGCCTTTGACGGCATCTACGGCATTGCCCCCAACTACCGCGTGCGCACCGAGTACGTGGACCGCATCGAGGTGGTCAAGGGGCCCGGCGCGCTGCTGTTCGGCATGTCGCCCAACGGCTCCGTGGGCGGCGTGATCAACATCGCTCCCAAGCGCGCCAATGAAGATGTGGCGCGGCTGACCACGGGCTGGACTTCGGACAGCCTCTGGCGTGCCCATGCCGACGTGGGCCGGCGCTTTGGCGATGAGGCCCAGTACGGCATCCGTGTGAACGCCAGCAAGTACGGCGGCGATACGTCCATGGACCATCAAAGCACCGACGGCCATGTGCTGGCCGTGGCGCTGGACTACGAGGTGGAGCGCTTCCGTGCCACGCTGGACCTGCTCTCGCAGGACGAGCGCATCGACGGCGTGGGCCGGCCCATCATGCCCACGGGGCTCACCTCCATGCCTGCTGCGCCGGATGGCCGGCGCAACGTGACCCAGCCCTGGGAATGGTCCAAGAACCGCGAGCGTGCCGTGCTGCTGCGCACCGAACTGGATCTCACGCAGCAGCTCACGCTGTTCGCCAACATCGGCCAGTCGCGCGCCGATGTGGACCGCATCTACGACTCGGCCCCGCGCCTGACCAGTGCGGCGGGCGCCACCAGCATCACGCCCACCTACGCGGTGTTCGACGTGGACCGCAGCACCATCGACGCGGGCCTGCGCTCGCGCTTTGCGCTGGCCGGTGTCAAGCATTCGGTCACGCTGCAGCTGGCCAGCTACCGCGAGGATTTTCACCGCGCGCTGCAGGCGGGCTCCACCGTGGTGTCCAACATCTATGCGCCCATTGCCCACGCGCCGCAGAGCATTGCGCGGCCTTCGGCCATTCCGCGCATCCATGACAACCGCAACACCAGCCTGGCCCTGGTGGATACGCTCTCGCTGCTGCAGGACCGGCTGCAACTGTCGCTGGGCCTGCGCCACCAGGCCATCAAATCCACCAACTACAACGTGCTCACGGGCGGCGCCGCCAATGTCTACGACGAGAGCGTGACCACGCCCGCCGTGGGCGTGGTCTGGCGCCAGGCGCCCAACTGGAGCCTCTACGCCAACTACATCGAAGGCCTGAGCAAGGGCGACATCGCGCCGCCCGCAGCCAGCAACTACGGCGAGGTGCTGCGCCCCTACAAGAGCCGCCAGTACGAAGTGGGTAGCAAGTACGACTTCGGCAGCTTCATGGCCACGGCCGCCCTGTTCAGCATTGAAAAACCCAGCGGCGGCCTGGACCAGGGCGTCTACAAGACCAACGGCGAGCAGCGCAACCTGGGCATGGAGCTGTATGCCTACGGCGAGGCCGCGCGCGGCCTGCGCCTGCTCGGTGGCGTGACCTGGCTCAAGCCCGAGATCACGCGCTCGGCCACGCCTGCGCTGGTGGGCAACCGGCCCATCGGCACCTCGCGGCTGCTGGCCAACCTGGGCGTGGAATGGGATGTGCCCGCTCTTGAGGGCCTGACCCTGGTCGGCGACCTGGCCTACACCGGCGCCCAGTTCGTGGACCAGGCCAACCGCCTGCGCATCCCGGGCTGGACACGCACCGACCTGGGCCTGCGCTACGCCACTCGCATCGCAGGCCGCAAGACCACGCTGCGCGCCACGGTGCAGAACGTGGCCGACCGCAAGGCCTGGGCCGGCGTCACGTCCTGGGGCGCCGTCTCGCCGATGATTCCGCGCACCTTCGTGGTGTCCGCTTCGGTGGATTTCTGAGGCATTTCTGAGGCACCTGGCGGCCTAGGCGCCTTCCGTAGCCGAACGAATGGCGGCGCTCTGCGCCGCAGGGGCTGCCTGGCCGTCACGCACTGCGGCTTTGCGCGCCGGCAGCCATCGGCAGGCAGCCAACGCCGCCAGAACCGCCAGCGCCGCGCAGCCGAAGATGGCCTGCAGCCCGTGGCCCAGCGCGGCGGTCACGGCATCGGCGTGTGCTGCCAGGGGGCTGGCCGCAGCCAGCTCCTGTTTCATCAAATGGCTGAGCAGGGCTGCCAGCAAGGCCACGCCGGCGGCGCCGCCCAGGCTGCGCAGCATGACGGGTGCCGCCGTGGCAATGCCCAGGTGCCGGGCAGGCGACACACGCTGCGCCACCACGGTGATGATGGGAAACATCAGCCCCAGTCCCAGGCCCAGCGGCAGCAGTCCTGCGGACAGGGCCAGCGGCGCCTGTGGCAGCCAGTGCAAGGCCGCGGTGATCAGTCCGAACGACAGCAGCATCAGCACGCAGGCCACCCGGGCGAGCGACGCGGCTGGCGTCTGGGCGCGCAGGCGCCGGCCGCTGCCAATGGCCCCTGCGGTGATGCCGGCCATCAGTGGCGCCAGGTGCCAGGCGGAGCCGGTAGGCGACAGGTGCAGGCCGATCTGCAGATACTGCGGAAGGAAGACAACGGCCGCATACAGCGCAACGCCCGTGGACAGGGCCAGGAAACTGACCGCCGCGTAGGCGGGGTGGGCAAACAGCGACAGCGGCAGCAGCGGATGGGTGGCGCGGCGCTGGCGCACGAAGAATGCCAGGGCGAACTTGGCGCCCAGGGCCAGCAGCACCCACAGCGACAGCTGCTCTGGCAGATTCAGATGGCTGTGCTGGGTGGCCAGCAGCAGGCTGACCAGGGCTGCGGCCAGCAACACGGCACCCAGCCAGTCGATGCGCTGGCGGGGCCGGGGCTCGGCGGCAGCCTCCGGCGCAGCCGCCCTGGCGGGCAGCGCCCATGCCAGCACCCCCCAGGCCAGCCCTGCGAGCGGCACATTCAGCCAGAACGCCCAGTGCCAGGACAGATGCTCCACCAGCGCCCCGCCCAGCAGCGGGCCGATCATGGTCGATACGCCATAGGCGGCGCCCAGCAGGCCCTGGTAGCGGGCCCGTTGCTCAGGCGCAAACAGGTCGGCAAGGGTCAGCATCGTCAGCGTCATGAGTCCGCCGCCGCCCGCGCCCTGCAGGGCACGCGCCAACACCAGCTGCTGCAGGTCATGGCTGGCACCACAGGCCAGGGAGCCGGCCAGGAACAGGCCGATGGCCAGCAGCAGCATGGGCTTTCTGCCCAGCACATCGGCCAGCCGGCCGTACAGCGCAATCACCACGGTGGCCGCCAGCAGATAGGCCGAGAACACCCAGGCCAGCGGCCAATGGCCCGGCAGTTCGCGGGCCATCACGGGCAGGGCGGTCGAAAGAATGGTCTGGTCCAGGGCCGCGAGGACGAGCGTCAGCACGAGCATTGCGAAGCAAAGCCGGGGCAGGTTCCGCCGACCGGGCGGGGAAGTCAGCGAGGTTGTGGGCAGGGGCGTCATGGGCGTGCAGCGGCGAGGGCTTGGGTTGAGGCAACGGCCGCCAGTGTCGGGAGCGGTGTGGGTTTTGTACAGTGCAATGTATTGAACGTATGATTTCGCATGGCGAACACATACGACCTCAACCTGCTGATTGCACTGGATGCCTTGCTCAGCACGGGCAGCGTGACGCAGGCGGCCGGGCGCATGCACCTGAGCACTCCCGCCATGAGCCATACGCTGGCACGCATCAGGGAGGCGTTTGGCGATCCCATCCTGGTGCGTGCGGGCCGCAGCCTGGTGCCCACGCCGCGCGCCCTGGCCCTGGCGGAGCCGGTGCGCGCGCTGCTGGCCCAGGCGCGGGCGCTGCAGGACCCTGTCGATGCGGGAGGACTGGCGGGCCTGCGCCGCCGCTTCGTGGTGCGGGCGCCCGAAGGCATTGCCGTCGTCTTCGGTGCCAGCCTCTCGCGTGCGCTGGAGGCGGAAATGCCGCTGGCCAGCCTGCAGTTCCTGCCCGAAACCCATGCCGACCCCGGGGCCCTGCGCGAAGGCCGCATCGACCTGGATGTGGGCAGCTTTCGCAGCATGGACCCGGAAACCGAGAGCCTGGTGATATCGGAGCAGACCCTGGTGGGCGTCGTGCGCGCCGGCCATCCCCTGTTGAAGTCCGCCAGAAAGTCGCAAAGGCTGAGCGCCGCGCAGTTCGCCGCCGCGCGCCACGTCGGCATCACCCAGCGCCCGGGTGAAAGCTCGCCCGTGGACGCTGCCCTGGAGGCGCTGGGCCTGCAGCGGCAACTGGCGCTGCTGGTGCCCAGTTCGTTCTCGGCCCTGATTGCGGCTTCCCGCACCGACCTGGTGGCCTGCGTGCCGACACGCACGGCGCATGGCATGGCCGCATCGCTGGGGCTGGTGGTGTTTGCCCTGCCCATCGACGTGCAGGTGCAGCCCATGCGCATGGCCTGGCATCCGCGCCATCAGGCGGATCCCGCGCATCAATGGTTGCGCGACTGCATTCAACGGCAGCTCGATGATCCGCAATGGATCAGGCCTTCCGTGGCGTCGCTGACGGATGGGGCCGGCAGAGGGGTGACCTGAGCCGCACCGTGGCGGGAGGGGCCCGGTTCTCCCACCATCGGTCTATGCTCGCGGCATGAACGCAAGCAAGACCCTGCTGATCGTCTACCACTCCATGACCGGCGGCACCCGCCAGATGGCCGAGGCCGCGCGCGACGGCGCAGCGGCCGAAGGCCAGGGCGTGCAGGTGCGCCTGCTGCATGCCTCCGCGGCCGGCCCCGACGATGTGCTGTCCGCCGACGGCTACCTCTTCGCCACCCCGGAAAACCTGGCCGCCATCAGCGGGCAGCTCAAGGACTTCTTCGACCGCAGCTACTACGCGGCGCTGGACCACCTCAATGGCCGGCCCTATGCCAGCCTCATCTGCGCGGGCAGCGACGGCCAGAACGCCGCCCGCCAGATCGCCCGCATCGCCACCGGCTGGCGCCTCAAGCCCGTGGCCGAGCCCCTGATCATCTGCACCCACGCCCAGACCACCGAAGCCATCCTGGCGCCCAAGCGGATAGCCGCAGCTGAGCTGGAACAGTGCCGGGCGTTGGGGGAGGCGATGGGGGCCGGGCTGGCGCTGGGGGTCTTTTGAGGGTTGCCAGCATCTTGGGTGCCCTACATTTCTTGGTGGCCCGGTCGCCCGGTGTGGCTCAGCCGAACAGGCGCGACCAGAATCCGCCCTTTCCACCCACCTGCTGCCGGGCTCCCTGCATGTGGGCGCGTATGCCGAGCAATTGGGCATCGCCCGGATCGTGGCGCAGGGCGATCTCGACCAGTTCAGGCTGAAGGTGCGAGGCCTTGAGCTGGCCCAGGGCCCTGAGGGCGGTGACCTTGTGCGCATGAACGAAGCTCATGCTGCGAACTTCCCATTGCGCTTGCTGTTGCTGCGGCGAAAGCTGCGCATAGCGGCGCTCGGCTTCGGCCACGATGTCGAGGACGTCCTGGTGGTGGCTGGTCTCGTTGAGATAGGCGCATGCGGTCTGCGCGCAGTCCAGATACAGGCCGGTGTCAAGCGCGTAGTCCTCCATCAGCAGCAGTGACAGGTCGGTGGCTTGCTTGCGGTTCCCCAGTTGCCGATAGGCATGGCGCAGGTTTTCCAGCAGGGCCTGGAAACAGGTCTGCTGCAGCCCGGCTTCGAGGACGGCTGCCGCCTGCTCGTACTGTTCCTGCGCGTTGTACAGCACGCCCAGGTTGTTGCAGCACATGGCATAGGTGTGGATGTCCAGCGCGGCGGGCGCGGCCTCCTGGCCGTTTGCCGGCGTGCCGGTGCTGGCGAAGCGCTCCAGACAGCGTTCGTAGAGTGTGGTCTGCAGGCGCTCGATTTCCTGCAGGGCCGCTGCATCCGTGTCGGGGCGCTTCCACTTGCCCACGGTCACGCCGGCCGTGTAGTAGTCGGGTGCCGCCGGGCTATCAGCCAACTCGGGATAGGAAAAGATGCTGCGCCAGGGCCCGGCATGCTCCATCTCGAAAATGCGGGCTTGCAAGTCCACCTGGGGCTGCAAGGCATGCGACTTGCGGTAGGCGGCCAGTGCGGGCTCGGGTTCGTCCAGCCAATAGTGGGCACTGCCCAAATAGCGGTGTCCATAGGCATTGGCTGGTGACAATGCCAGTGCGCGCTGCGCCCATTCGCCGACTTGGTGCAATGCCGCACTGCGGTCCTCGGTGAATTGGTCACTGGAATCGAGATACACCAGGCACAGCATCAGCCATGACCATTCACTACCCTGGCCTGATTCGGCAGTGGCCTGAATGCTGGTCAAGAGGCTGGCAATCGCTTCGTTGTCCAGATGGCTGAAAACCGTGGTGCCGGACCATAGCGCATGCATGCGCGCGTGGTCGCCCTGGCTGAAGGAATGCATTCCTTGGGAAATCAGTCGGTCCATGGTCTGTTGGGAATATTGTGGAAGGCGCCATCGTATCCGCTGTGTTTGACAGGAGGATGGGGTATCACTCAATCGGAGTGACAAGACGCCTTTGTAGACAATGTCTGAACAACAGGTCAAAGTCCCGTCAACTGCGGCAATGCCTTCTCGCAGGCCTTGCGGCACAGGTAGCGCAGGTCGTGATCGCCATCTTCACTGCGCAGGTAGCCGGCACCGGTGGCGTTGATGTTCCATTCATAGACCTTGCCCGAGCGCAGCAGCCGTCCGCTGAAACTGCAGGGCAGGATGATGGATTCTTCATGGAAGCTGCCAGCCGAGACTTGCTTTGCCGTCGCGAAATAGCGGGCCACGTCGGCAGCGTCCAGGCTGACTTTCTCGCATCCCATGGTCTCGCCCGTGCCCACGGAACGGGTGACCGGGCCGATGACGGAAATGGGTGCCGCCTTGGCCGCGTGTTTGGGCGTGGATGTGGAAGTAGATGAGGCCTGCAGCGGCGCATGCAGGCACAGCATCACGGCAGCCCAGGCGGCAATGCGCAGGCTGCGAGAGGGATTGTTGAAAAGCTGGCTGGATGGCATGGCTCAGGCTCCCGTGAAGATGTAGCGCAGCAATTGGGCGCCTTCCGTCGCCTCCTTGCGGGCAATGGCGCCGTGGGAGTAGACATCGGACAGAAGCTTGAGCTTGTAGTGGTCCACCAATTGCTGGGTCAGCCATTTGGTCTGGAACAGCTGCGATTGGGTGGGCGCCTCGTAATCCTTGGTCGATGGCAGGAAACGGCCTACCACCTCGATGCCCACGGAGTCGCTGTTGGCCGGATAACGCAACGGATAGGCCTTTGTGTTCTCGTGCGATGACACATTCTTGGCCCGCTTGCTGAAGCTCAGGCCCTTTTGGTGCAGCAGGGCATTGATGTTCTTGAGTTCCGTGGGATCGCAGGTGCTCTCGTTGACGCAGCGCGGCTGAAGAATTCCCACATGCCAGCAGATCTTTTCCAGACTGGCGGTTTGGTAGATCTTCCCGTCCTTCTCGATCAGAAAGTGCGCCCCCGTCTTCTGGCCGCTCTTGTAGGCATTGAGCACGCTGGCGGCCGTGGACGAGTCAGTGCGGTGCAGCACGATGGATGTGACGGACAGCAAGGCGCCGTGCTCTATGGACGGATAGGTCTTGACTTCGACGCTTTTGTCTACCATCAATCCTTTTTCGATAGTGGCCAATTATTTCTCCCTCTGTATTCCGGCTGAATGAATGCGAATGGCGGAAAGCCGGGAGAGCATACGGGCGGAAAGGGGAAAAATAATTCGAAATGTACTGTGCACCTCTTTATTGGAAATATCTTGAAACAATTGGGTGGAGTTCATGAAGGATGTATGAATTCCAGAAATCTCCGGAATTCACAGGGGCTCAATGGCGGCGCAATGCAATGCCTGCGCGATGGCCCACGACTGCAACGAGGATGAAGCCCATTCCCGCCCACTGTGCGGCTGACGGCACGGCGCCAAACCAGACCAGGTCCACCAGCAAGGCCATGGCGGGGTAGACGAAGGACAGTGCCGCAATGGCCGGCGCCGGCAGCCGCTGGAATGCGGCATACATCACCGTGTACATGAAGGCCGTATGGACCAGTCCCAGGGTCAGCACCATGGAGGCGGCCCGCGCTGACAGCAATTGAGGGCTGGCTGCTGCGATATGGGTGAGCAGGGGCAGGGCCCACAGGCTCAGCACCAGTCCGCCCGCCAGCATCTGCAGCATGGCGATCTGGGCCGAGGGCATGTGGCCCAGGCGGCGCGTGGCCACCGTGGTGCCTGCGTAGAGAGCGGCGGCCAGCAGGGCCAGGGCCACGCCTATCCAGGCGCCTGTTCCAGCATGCGAGGCATCCATGCCGTCCAGCCCGATCAGGCCGCTGCTCAGCGCCACGCCCAGCAGGGCCAGCAGCAGCCAGGGCAGCTTGCGGCGTTCGACGGGCTCGCCCTGCAGCGCCGACAGAGCCAGCAACATGAAGGGCTGCACGTGATAGACCACGGTGGCCACGGCGATGGAGCTGTAGTGGTAGGCGCTGAACAGGGCGACCCAGTTCAACACCAGGGCGATGCCGCCCCCTGCCAGCCACAGCCATTCACGGCCTTGAGGGGCGACCCAGTCGCGCCGCCAGGCCAGCCACAGGCCCAGGCCCAGTGCGCCCAGCACGCAGCGGGCGAATACGACCAGCAGCGGCGGCAGCGCGCTTTCCACGACGAGCAGGCCAATGGTGCCCGACAGCGCCATGGCCAGCAGCATGCGCCAGGTGCCGCCCTGGCTGGTTTGTGGCCGTGTGGGTGAGGTTGCAGAGGTGAGGTTGGGGCTGTGGGACATGGTGTCGATTCCTGGGCGCGCTTCGGTATGGAGCGCATGGCCGTATCTTGCGGACCCTGCAATCAATCAACAATCCGCCAGTCATTCAAATTAATATTGCCTGCCATGCAACAAAGACCGGAGTAGCGCCTTGCCCGATACCGCCATGCCCCTGGATGAAATGCTGGTCTTCGCCCGCGTGGTGGAGCACCAGAGCTTTGCGGGCGCGGCCCGGCAATTGGGGCTGACGACTTCGGCCGTGAGCCGCAGCGTGGGGCGGCTGGAGGCGCATTTCGGGCTGCGGCTGCTGCAGCGCACCACGCGCTCGCTGTCGCTGACCGAGGCGGGAGCCGAGATCCACCAGGCCTGCCTGCGGCTGGTGGCGGATGCCCAGGCCGTGCAGGCGCTGGCCGGTCAGCTGCGCCAGCAGCCGCGCGGGCTGCTGAAGATCAGCGCGCCGGCCGTGCTGGGTGATATCTGGCTGTCGCCGCTGCTGCCGGGCTTTTGCGCGCGCTGGCCCGAGGTGCAGGTGCAGGTGGACATGACGGACCGCATGGTGGACCTGGTGGCCGAAGGGCTGGACCTGGGCCTGCGCATCAGCGTGCCGGGCCAGATCGCGCCGGGGCTGGTGGCGCGGCCGCTCAAGACCATCCGCTATGTGCTGGTGGCCACGCCCGGCTATCTGGCGCAGCATGCGCAGATCACGGAGCCCGGGCAACTGCTGGCGCATCCCTTCATCAGCCTGGGCTACGGGCAGTTCCAGAACGAGGTGGAGTTGCGCCCGCTCCACCCTGCGGCCGCGCCCGCCATGCGGCTGCTGGTGAATACGCCCATCACCATTGCCAGCAGCCTGGGCATCATCCACGCGCTGCAGCAGGGGTCGGGCATCGGCGTGGTGGCCGACTTTGCGGCGCAGGCGGCGCTGCAGGCCGGGCAGCTGGCGCCCGTGCTGCCGGGCTGGGCGCTGTGCGGCAAGTACGCGCCGCGCGTGGTGCATGCGGTCTATGCGCCCACGCGCCATGTGCCGCTGAAGCTGCGGGCGCTGATCGACTACCTGGTCGAGATGGAAGGCGAGGGTGCCTCGGCCTAACCCATGCGCCTGCGCAGCGCCGCGCTGGCCCAGTCCACGGCCACGGACAGCGCCAGCATGGCGATGATGACGGTGCTGGCCTGGGCGTAGTGGAACAGCGACAGTTCGAAGTACAGCAGCTGCCCCAGCCCGCCCGCGCCCACGAAGCCCAGGATGGCGGCCATGCGGATGTTCATCTCCCAGCGGTACAGCGTGTAGGCCAGCAACTGCGGCGCGGCGCCGGGCAGCGTCGCGTAGAGGAAGGCCGTGGCGCGGCCGCTGCCGGACAGGCGCAGCGCTTGGGTGGGGGCGGCGGGCTGGTTCTGCAGGGCCTCGGCATACAGGCGCCCCAGCACGCCGGCCGTGTGCAACGCCAGCGCCAGCGCGCCTGCGAACGGGCCCAGGCCAACGGCCAGGGCGGTGATGGTGGCCCAGACCAGCTCGGGCACGGAGCGCAGCACGTTGAGCACCAGGCTCCAGGGAGCGCGCCAGCGCGGCAGCGCCAGCAGCAGGCCCAGCACGGCCGCCAGCAGGGTGCCGACCACGGAGATGGCCAGCGTCTCCCACACGCCCACGGCCACCTTGCGCAGCCATTCGGCGCTGGTGTCGGGCGGGAAGAAGCTGATGACGAATTCCAGCATGGACCGGCCCGCCGCGCCGGTGAACAGCGAGGGCAGGTCCATCTCCAGCATGGCAAAGCTGGCGGCCACGCCCAGCGCCAGGGCGGCGCAGGTGAGGGCGCTACGCCAGCCCCAGGCGCTGGCACGCGCGGCGGGTGGCGTGTCCAGCGCGCGGCGCAGGCCGCGCGAGAGCAGGTCGGCGCCCCAGACCAGCAGCATGAAGGTCAGCAAGATGGTGGAGGCCTCGCCGCCGTTGAGCATCTTCATGGCCTGGTCCATGAGCTGGCCCAGGCCGCCCGCGCCCACAAAGCCCATGACCACCGAGGCGCGTATGGCGCACTCCCAGCGGTAGACGGTGTACGAGGTCAGCTCGCGCGCTGCCTGGGGCAGCAGGCCGTAGAGCATGGCCAGCGGCCGGCGCGCGCCGGCCTGCGCCAGGGCGCGTGCGGGAGCGGGGTCGGCCGATTCCAGGATTTCCGCATAGACCTTGGCCAGCATGCCGCCATAGGTCAGGCCCAGGGCCAGCACGCCGGCGGCCGGCCCCAGGCCGAAGACGCGCACGAAGACCAGAGCCCAGACCAGCTCGGGCACGCCGCGCAGGATGGTGAGCAGGCCGCGCGTGACGGGATTGAGCGCCCGCCGCTCGCGCGCGGCGCCCGTGACCAGGTAGGCCAGCGGCACGGCCAGCACAAACGCCAGGGCCATGCCGGCCGTGGCAATGGCCAGGGTCTCCAGCGTGGCACGGCCCAGGTAGCCGAGGAAGTCGCGCCCGGTCTCGGGTGGCAGAAACGTGGCCAGAAAGCGGCCGATGACCTGCAGGTTGCCGGGATCGAACAGCGCACCCAGGCTGAAGCCCGCGCCCTGGAACAGCGGCCACAGCACGACGGCGGCCAGCACCAGGGCGCCGAGGCGGCGGGGCGCGGCGGGGTCACGCAGCGCGTGCAGATCGGAACTCAACGGCATGCGGATGCGGACAGCGGTGCGGCAAAGGCGGCGAGCGCGGGTGTCCACGCAGGGCGGGAGGGATCATCGCCAGGATGCTCGGACCCATACAGCGCACGCAGGTGTTCCTGCGTGACTTCAGCCGCCGGCAGGTCGAAGGCGATGGCGCCATCGCGGATGCCCACGATGCGCGCAAAGCAGGCCAGCGCCAGGTCCACGGCATGCAGGCTGGCGACCAGGGTGGCGCCGCGCGCGGCGGCTTCGTGCACCAGCAGTTGCACGGTGGACAGGGCCAGGGCCGGGTCCAGTGCGGCCACGGGCTCGTCGGCCAGGATGAGCTCGGCCTGCTGGTAGAGCACGCGGGCGATGCCCACGCGCTGCAACTGCCCGCCAGAGAGCTGGTCGCAGCGCGCGAACAGCTTGTCTGCCAGCTGCACACGGGCCAGGGCCTCGCGCGCGCCAGCGGTGTCCTGTGGGTACAGCAGCGAGGCCAGAGCCTTCCAGGCCGGCCACCGGCCCAGGCGCCCGGCCAGCACCGCCGTGACCACGCGCTGGCGCGGCGGTATGGGTGGCGCCTGGTGCACCGTGCCGATGCGCGCGCGCAGCAGCCGGGGTGCCCCCGCGCTGGACGCAGGCACCTCGTCGCCCAGCACGCTGCGCCGGCCCTGGCTGGGCGCCAGCGCCGTGCCGATGACGGACAGCAGCGTGGTCTTGCCCGCGCCCGAGGGGCCGATCAGCGCAATGGCCTCGCCCTGGCGTGCGGCCAGCGTCACGCCGCGCAGCGCAATGCCGCCGCCGGCGTGGGTCAGGCCCACGCCTTGCAGTTCAAAGCTCATGGATTGCGCCTGCTGCGGCTTACTTGAGCAGGCCGGCCGACTTGGCGGCGGCCTCGATGCCTTCGTAGTTCGAGGCCTGGGTGGGCACGAAGCGCGCGGCGCGCTGCAGCTCCAGGATGGCCTTGTGCTCGGGCTTGGCCGGGTCCAATGCGAGGAAGGCGTCGGTCAGCTTCTTGACCAGGGCCGGGTCCAGGTCGCCGCGCACGGTCCAGTTGTAGTCGAAGTAGGGCGGCGTGGTGGCGAACACGCGCACCTTGCTGGTATCGACCTTCTTGGTCTCCACCAGCTTGTCCCAGACCGAGGCGTTGAGCACGCCGGCCTCGGCCTTGCCTGCGGCCACGAAGGCCACGGTGGCGTCATGCGCGCCGGAGAAGGCCACGGTCTTGAAGTCCTTCTCGGGGTTGATGCCGTCCTGCTGCAGGAAAAAGCGCGGCATCAGGCTGCCCGAGGTGGACGAGGGCGCGCCAAAGGCAAAGCTCTTGCCCTTGAGGTCGGCCAGGGTCTTGATGGCGGGGTTGGCCGTGATGAACTTGGAGGTGAACTTGGCGTCTTCCTCGCGCTGCACGATGGGGATGGCCGTGCCGTTGGTGCGGATCTTGGCCTGCACGAAGGTGAAGCCGCCGAGCCAGGCCAGGTCCAGCTTGCGCGTGGCCAGCGACTCGACCACGGCGGCGTAGTCGGTCACGGGCGTGAACACCACCTTCATGCCGGTCTGAGCCGAGAGGTACTTGCCCAGCGGCTCGAACTTGCGCTGCAGCTCGGTGGGAGCTTCATCCGGGATGGCCGAGACGCGCAGCACGGCGGGTTCGGCGGCCAGCGCAGGCAGGCTGGACAGGGAGGAGGCGGCCAGCACGCAGGCAGCCGCCTGGCGCAGCGCCGATCGGCGCGCAGGAGTGTGGTTCATGGATGGGCTCCGTTCAATCAGCCACCGCCGTCCGGATTCACGGCGGTTTAATAAGGCGCCCGGGGTTGACCCGGGCGCCGAAGGTACAAGGGCGGTACACCGACCGCTGGGGCTGCATTGTAGGGAGCGGGCTTTTCCGTTGGGGACGTCAGGCATGAGCGCCGGACCTGCGGGCACAGCGCTGCCGCCGATCTTTTTCCCGCGTGCGCTGCGTTTGTGCACCGCCCGGGGGCCTTGCCTGGCCGGGGACTTGAGCATGCGTTGCACCGAAACATTCATAATTGGTCCGACCAATAAACATCGTGGTGCATTATCTGCACTCTTTTAGGTGTTTACCCTGTTCATCTGCCCACTTGAAAGCTCTGAGAATCGCACCACTTCGCGCAATGGTCTGAATTTTGGTTTAATTGGTTGGACCAATTTGCCAATGGCCCACAAGGTGCCAGCGCGGGGAACACTCCCGGTCACCGTTGCGGCCAGCCAGCAGACATCCTGTGCGGATCGCACCGCATGCCAACGCTGCAACGAGAGGGAGTGGCCGACAAGGGGCGCTTACCGCGCCCTCCCCATCATCTAGAGACACGGTCATGCAAACCATCTGGCAGCAGAACTACGATCCCGCCGGGAACATCTGGATCTCGGCGCTGATCGCGCTGATTCCCATCATCTTTTTCTTCCTGGCGCTGACCAGGTTCCGTCTCAAGGGCTACCAGGCCGGCACCGTCACCGTGGCGCTGGCGCTGGGCGTGGCGCTGCTGTTCTACAAGATGCCCGTGAGCGCGGCACTGGCCTCGGCCGTGTATGGCTTCTTCTACGGCCTGTGGCCCATCGCCTGGATCATCGTGGCGGCCGTGTTCCTCTACAAGATTTCGGTCAAGACGGGGCAGTTCGACGTGATCCGCTCGTCCATCCTGTCGGTCACGCCAGACCAGCGGCTGCAGCTCATCCTGGTGGGCTTTTGCTTCGGCGCCTTCCTGGAGGGCGCGGCCGGCTTCGGCGCGCCCGTGGCCATCACGGCCGCGCTGCTGGTGGGCCTGGGCTTCAAGCCGCTCTATGCGGCGGGCCTGTGCCTGATCGCCAACACGGCGCCCGTGGCCTTCGGCGCCATGGGCATTCCCATCATCGTGGCGGGGCAGGTCTCGGGCGTGGATGCATTCGCCATCGGCCAGATGGCCGGCCGCCAGCTGCCCTTCATGACCGTGCTCGTGCTGTTCTGGCTGATGGCCATCATGGACGGCTGGCGCGGCGTCAAGGAAACCTGGCCTGCGGTGCTGGTGGGCGGCGGCTCCTTCGCCGTGGTGCAGTTCCTCACGGCCAACTTCATCGGCCCCGAGCTGCCGGACATCACCTCGGCCATCGTCTCGCTGGTGGCGCTGACGCTGTTCCTCAAGGTCTGGCAACCCAAGCGCATCTTCCGTTTCGACACGGAAGGCGAGGGCGGCAAGGCTGCGGCAGTTGCAGCACCGGCCATCACCTCCGGTGCACCGCTGACGGCCGGCGCCGTCATCAAGGCCTGGTCGCCCTTCATCATCCTCACGGCCATGGTGACGATCTGGAGCATCAAGCCCTTCAAGGCGCTGTTCGCCGCAGGCGGCCCGCTGGCCGCCACCGTCATCAACATCCCCGTGCCCTTCCTGCACAACCTGGTGGAGAAGACGCCGCCCGTCGTGGCCGCCGCTGTGCCCTACGGCGCGGTCTACACCTTCAACTGGCTGCTGGCCACCGGCACGGCCATCCTGATCGCGGCGCTGATCACCATCACCTTCACGCGCCTGTCGCCGGCCAAGGCCGTGGCCACGCTGGGCGAGACCTTCAAGGAACTGGCCGTGCCGATCTACTCCATCGGCATGGTGCTGGCCTTCGCCTTCGTGGCCAACTACTCGGGCCTGTCGGCCACGCTGGCCCTGGCGCTGGCGCACACGGGCCAGGCGTTCACGTTCTTCTCGCCCTTCCTGGGCTGGATCGGCGTGTTCCTCACGGGCTCGGACACCTCGGCCAACGCGCTGTTCGCCGCGCTGCAGGCCACCACGGCGCAGCAGCTGGGCCTGCCCCAGGTGCTCACGGTGGCGGCCAACACCACGGGCGGCGTGACGGGCAAGATGATCTCGCCCCAGTCCATCGCCATTGCCTGCGCGGCCGTGGGCCTGGCAGGCCGCGAGTCGGACCTGTTCCGCTTCACGGTCAAGCACAGCCTGATGTTCGCCGTGATCATCGGGGTGATCACCACGCTGCAAGCCTATGTGTTTACGTGGATGATCCCGGGTCATTGAAAACACCCGAGAGTTCCCCATGCGCGTTGCCGATCAAGTTGTCGAGAAATTGCTTGCCCTGGTGCAGGCCAGCGGAGTGCAGCCCGGACAGCGGCTGCCCGCGGAACGGCAACTGGCGGCCGAGCTGGGTGTCTCGCGCACCTCGGTGCGCGAGGCCATACAGAAACTCACCAGCCAGGGCGTGCTGGTGGCGCGGCGCGGCGATGGCACCTACCTGCAGGAGCCGGAGCCGGCTGCCGAGCCTGCGGACTGGCTCAAGGACGCCATGCGGCCGCTGGCCGGCCTGATGGAGTCCGACTCCCACTACCGCTACGACGTGCTGGAAACCCGCCATGCGCTGGAGACCAGCACGGCCTGGCTGGCCGCACAGCGTGCCACGGAGCGCGACAAGGACCATATCCAGCGCTGCTTCGAGGTGATGATCCAGCACCAGCAAAGCGGCCACGCCGAACTGGCGGCGCGCGCCGATGCGCAGTTCCACCTGGCCATTGCCGAGGCCTCGCACAACCTGGTGCTGGTGCAGGTCATGCACAGCCTGTTCACCGTGGTGCTGTCCACGGTGGAGCGCAACCGCCACGACATGTTCCGCCTGAGCGCGCCCCAGACCCTGCAGGAGCTGACCGTGCAGCACCAGAGCCTGATGCAGGCCATCCTGGACGGCGACCCGCAGCGCGCCCGCGAATGCATCGGCGAGCACCTGGAGCATGTGCGCACCACCATCCAGCGCCTGGACGAGGACCGCGCGCGGCGCGAGCGCTCCATGCGGCTGCCTCTGGACGCCGCGCCCGCGCTGCTGCCCACTTCAGACCTGATACGAAAGACATGAGACACCCATCATGATCATCTCCTCCACCTCCGACTACCGCGCAGCGGCGCAAAAGCGCCTGCCGCCTTTCCTGTTCCACTACATCGACGGTGGCGCCTATGCCGAGCAGACGCTGCGCCGCAATGTGGAAGACCTGGCCGCCGTGGCGCTGCGCCAGCGCGTGCTCAAGGACATGAGCCGGCTGGACACCAGCATCGAGCTGTTCGGCGAGAAGCTGTCCATTCCCGTGGCGCTGTCGCCCGTGGGCCTGACGGGCATGTACCGCCGCCGCGGCGAAGTGCAGGCCGCGCGCGCGGCCGACGCCCATGGCATTCCGTTCACCATGTCCACGGTATCGGTCTGCCCCATCGAAGAGGTGGCGCCCAAGATCAAGCGCCCCATGTGGTTCCAGCTCTATGTGCTCAAGGACCGGGGCTTCATGCAGAACGCGCTGGAGCGTGCCCAGGCGGCCGGCTGCTCCACCCTGGTCTTCACCGTGGACATGCCCGTGCCCGGCGCGCGCTACCGCGATGCGCATTCGGGCATGAGCGGCCCGAATGCCGCCATGCGCCGCTACTGGCAGTCGGTCACGCACCCGGCCTGGTCCATGGACGTGGGCCTGTTGGGCCGCCCGCATGACCTGGGCAACATCTCGGCCTACCGGGGCAGCCCCACGGGCCTGGCCGACTACATCGGCTGGCTGGGCGCCAATTTCGATCCCTCCATTTCCTGGAAGGATCTCGAATGGATACGCGCCTTCTGGAAGGGCCCCATGGTCATCAAGGGCATCCTGGACCCCGAGGACGCCAAGGACGCGGTGCGCTTTGGCGCCGACGGCATCATCGTCTCCAACCATGGCGGCCGCCAGCTCGACGGCGTGCTGTCCTCGGCCCGCGCGCTGCCGGCCATTGCCGATGCGGTCAAGGGCCAGATCAAGATCCTGGCCGACTCGGGCATCCGCAACGGCCTGGACGTGGTGCGCGCCATCGCCCTGGGCGCCGACTGCGCCATGATCGGCCGCGCCTTCATCTACGCCCTGGCCACCTCCGGCGAGGCGGGCGTCAAGCACCTGCTGGAACTATTGGAGAAGGAAATGCGCGTGGCCATGACGCTGACCAGCGTGAGCAAGGTATCCGACATCACCGGCGACCTGCTGGTGCGCCAGCCATGAGCGCGCTGCAGACTCCGGTCGTCTCCCGCGAGGCCCTGCTGCTGCAGTTGCGCGAAGCCGTGGGCGCCGCCCATGTGCTCACCGACGACCAGGCCACGCGCCGCTTCCGCAAGGGCCACCGCACGGGCGAGGGCCCGGTGCTGGCCGTGGTGCGGCCCGCGACGCTGCTGGAGCAGTGGAAGGTGGTGCAGGCCGCCGTGGCGGCCGGGCGCATCGTCATCATGCAGGCCGCCAACACGGGCCTGACGGGCGGCTCCACGCCCGACGGCGCGGACTACGACCGCGAGATCGTGCTCATCAACACCTTGCGCATCACCGGCGTGCAGGTCATTGGCGGCGGCGCCCAGGTGGTCTGCCTGCCCGGCGCCACGCTGGATCGGCTGGAGCAGGCGCTGGCGCCGCTGGGGCGCGAGCCGCATTCGGTGATCGGCTCGTCGTGCATCGGAGCCTCGGTGCTGGGCGGCATCTGCAACAACTCGGGCGGCGCCCTGGTACGGCGCGGCCCGGCTTACACCGAGCTGGCGCTGTACGCGCGCGTCTGCGACGACGGCTCGCTGGAGCTCGTCAACCACCTGGGCATCGCCCTGGGCCGCACGCCCGAGGAAATCCTCACGCGGCTGCAAAACGGCGACTACACCGAGTCCGACATCGCCCACGATGCGCAGCGTGCCGCCTCCGACCCGCGCTATGCCGAGGCCGTGCGCGCCGTGGACGAGGACACGCCCGCGCGCTTCAACGCCGACCCTTCGCGCCTGTTCGAGGCCTCGGGCTCGGCCGGCAAGCTGTGCCTGTTCGCCGTGCGGCTGGACACCTTTCCCAAGGAGCCCAGCACCGTCTTCTATATAGGCAGCAATGCGCCCGACGACCTCACGGCCGTGCGCCGCGAGCTGCTGACCGCGCTGACGCGCCTGCCGATTGCCGGCGAGTACATCCACCGCACGGCCTACGACATCGGCGAGAAATACGGCAAGGACACCTTCCTGCTGATCGACCGCTTCGGCACGGCCAGGGTGCCGGCCGCCTTCGCCCTCAAGAGCCGCGTGGACGGCTTCTTCGAGCGCTTCGGCCTGCGCGGCGTCACCGACCGCGTGATCCAGGCGCTGACCAACCTGCTGCCCAGCCACCTGCCCGTGCGCATGCGCCAGTGGCGTGACCGCTACGAGCATCACCTGCTGGTGCGCGTGTCCAACGACACGGCCGAGGTCACGCGCAACTTCCTTACGCAGCACTTCAGCGGCAGCACCACGGGCGGCTGGTTCGAGTGCGATGCCGACGAGGGGCGCAAGGCCTTCCTGCACCGCTTCGCCATCGCAGGCGCGGCCATCCGCTACCGCGAGGTGCACCGCGCCCAGGTGGAGGACATCGTGGCGCTGGACGTGGCCCTGCGCCGCAACGACCGCGAATGGGTGGAGCAACTGCCCGCCGAGGTCGAGCGCGACATGGTCCACAAGCTCTATTACGGACACTTCTTCTGCCATGTCTTCCACCAGGACTACATCGTCAAGAAGGGCGTGGACCCGCTGGCCATGGAGCACCGCATGTGGGAACTGCTGGACGCGCGCCGCGCCGAGTACCCGGCCGAGCACAACGTGGGCCACCTCTACGTGGCCAAGCCCGCGCTGGCGGGCTTTTACCGCGAACTGGACCCGACCAATACCTTCAACCCCGGCATAGGCCACACCTCGCGCAAGCTGGGCTGGGAGGAATGCTGCGACCGGCCGGGGGGATGGCCCAAGGGGTATTCGGAGGCCTCCTGAAGCCAGGTGCAGGCGGGCCAGGGAGCGGCCCGCCGTATCCGACTCACAGATTGATGAACACCGACTTGGTCTCCAGATACGCATCCAGCGCCGTGCGGCCCATGTCGCGGCCCATGCCGGACTGCTTGTAGCCGCCGAAGGGCATGCCCGGGTCCAGCGTGCTGTGGCAGTTGACCCAGACCGTGCCGGACTGGATCTTGGGGATCAGCCGGTGGACCTTGGACAGGTTGTTGGACCAGATGCTGGCGCCCAGGCCGTAGGGCGTGTCGTTGGCCCAGGCGGCGACTTCGTCCAGGTCGTCATAGGGCATGGCCACGAGCACGGGGCCGAAGATTTCCTCGCGGGCCACGCGGTGGTCGTGCTGCACGCCGGTCATCACCGTGGGCTGCACGAAGTAGCCGCGCTGGCCTGCGCGGGCACCGCCCGTCACCACCTCGGCGCCCTGGCTGCGGCCTATGTCGATGTAGCTGCAGACGCGTTCCATCTGCTCCTGCGAGACCAGCGGGCCCATCTGCGCGCGGGGGTCCAGGCCATGGCCCAGGGTGAGCTGGGCGGCCTGGTCGGCCACGTCGGCCACCACGCGGTCGAACATGCTCTTGTGCACGTACAGGCGCGAGCCCGCGCAGCAGACCTGGCCGTGGTTGAAGAAGATGGCATTGGCCGCACCCGCCGCAGCCGTGGCGGGATCGCAGTCGTCCAGCACGATGACGGGGGACTTGCCGCCCAGCTCCAGCGTGATGCGCGTCATGTTGTCCATGCAGGCATGGCCGATGAGCTTGCCCACCTCGGTCGAGCCCGTGAAGCTGACCTTGTTGACCAGCGGGTGCGAGACCAGGGGCGCACCCGTGCCGGGGCCGTCGCCCGTGACCACGTTGAACACGCCGGGCGGAAAGCCCGCTTCCTGGATCAGCTCGGCCAGCATCAGCGCGGTCAGCGGCGTCTGCTCGGCGGGCTTGAGCACCAGGGTGCAGCCGGCAGCCAGCGCGGGCGCCAGCTTCCAGGTGGCCATGAGCAGGGGGAAGTTCCAGGGCACGACGGCGGCAACCACGCCCACGGGCTCGCGCCGGGTGTAGGTGAACATCTGGGCCTCGGGCGCGAAGGGCACGGAGTGCTCGTGCGTCATGCCCTCAATCTTGGTGGCCCAGCCGGCCATGTAGCGGATGGAGTCGATGGCCATGGCGATGTCCACGGCGCGCGCAATGGCGGCGGACTTGCCGTTGTCCAGCGATTCGACCTCGGCCAGGGCCTGGGCATGGGTCTCCATGAGGTCGGCCAGGCGCAGCATCAGGCGCTCGCGCTCCACGGGGCGCATGCGGCCCCAGGGGCCCAGGTGCAGCGCGCGGTGGGCGGCGCGCACGGCCAGGTCCACGTCGGCCGGGCCGGCGCTGGCGACTTCGGCGATCACGGCCTCGGTGGCCGGGTTGACGGTGGACAGGCGCTGGCCGGTCTGGGCCGCCACCCATTGGCCGTCGATGAAGAGGTCATGCGTACCCCGGTTGAGGAAGGCGCTGGCGCGTTCGGTGATCTGGTGCTGGATGTCGCTGAGGTTCATGGCGTGCTCCTTGGTGGTGGACAGGGGACAGGGGTGTGGATTCAGAAAACCTGCAGCAGGCGCAGGTTGATGCGGGCGTTCTCCTTGAAGCCCTGGCGCACATGCAGGTCGCGGCCCACGGTGGCCAGCAACTGCGTCTTGGGTGCGACAAAGACCGCGCCGCCGAAAGAGACCTTGGTGGTGGACTGGCGGTCGCCTTGCGCCACGCCGTTGACCTGGGTCTCGCCGCCCGTCAGGTGCGACAGGCCCAGGCGCAGGTCCGATGTGTCCGACAGGTGGTAGCGCAGCAGGCCCTGGAACTGGAACTGCGCCTTTTGCTTGAGCGTGGCGCTGTGGGCGCCGAAGTCGTCGTTCTTGCCGAAGACGGTGACATCGGCCGCCAAGTCCATGGTCACGCTCTTGCCCAGCGGCTTGATCCAGCCGGCCTGCAGGGCGGCCTTCCAGCGGTTCTCGCCCAGGCTCAGCGGATCGTTGCGGCTGTACTGGCCCGTGGGCAGCCAGACAAAGGGGGTGATGCCGAAGTGCTCCTTGTCGCCGGGCTTCGTCAGCCACAGGGTGGCGGCCAGCATCAGGTCGCCCACGCCGGTATTGCTGCCCATGGCCGCGATATCGCGCGAGGCCGACAAGCGCCCGAAGGGCAGCAGGAACTGCGGGTCGATCACATAGTCGCCCAGCTTCATGAAGTGCACGCCGCGCGCAATGCCGATGTCCGAGGTCAGCTTTGGCCGTATCGGCGCCTGGTCGCCATTGGCATAGAGGCTGTCCCGCGTGGCGTGCTGGTAATAGACCATGCCCAGCGTGGTGCCCGGAGGCAGGGCGGTGTAGTCTCCCGCGTCGATATCGACAGCGTGGGCGTTGAAGCTGGCGCAGGCGGCCATGGCCGCCAGGGCCAGGGATGCGCGGGTGAAGGGCTTGGATGGCATGGCGAAGAGTCCGGTCCGGTGTTTTCAGGCAAAGCCCTGCCCAGGCCTGCTGCAGGACAGCAGGGCCGGGGAGGGGAATGGGAGGTTGGGGGAGGGAGGAGGGCGGCTCGCGCTGGCTACTTGGGCCGCACCGCGTCGGCCGTGCCCTGGATGAAGGCCTTGATCTTTTCCACGTCTTCCATGCTCAGCTTGCCCGTGAAGTCGGGCATGCCGCGCGACATGGCCGGACCCTTGAAGATGAACTTGTCCAGGTGCTCGATGTAGGCCGGGTCCAGGTAGCCCAGGTTGGGCAGGTTGCCGCCCCGGTCCACGCCGGGCACGCCGTGACAGAAGGCGCAGTTGCTGACGTACAGGGCCGTGCCTTCGGCCACCAGGCTCTTGTCGTAGGGCACGCCCTGCAGCAGCTTGCCCTGCTGGTAGGCGACGAAGGCAGGCGCCTCGGCCTTGCCGTCCAGCGCGAAGGTGTAGACCGTGCCCGGGCCCTTGCGCTCGGTGTGGCGCGCGGCCAGGCCGTAGACGCCGCCCCAGCCCACGGCGATGGAGACGTACTGCCGGCCATCGACTTCATAGGTGATGGGTGCGGCCACCACGCCCGTGCCCGTGGGCTTTTCCCAGAGCTTCTTGCCATTGCGCGCGTCATAGGCCACGAAGCGGCCGTCGGCCGTGCCCTGGAACACCAGGTTGCCCGCCGTGGCCAGCGTGCCGCCGTTCCAGGGCGAGGCATGCTCCACGCGCCAGCGCTCCTTCTGTGCCACCGGGTCCCAGGCGATCAGGCGGCCGAAGGGCGTGCTCTTGGGCGGCTCCATGTTGACCAGCGTGGCCGTATTCCAGCCGATGTTGCTGTGCGGCTCGGGCAGGGAGCCGCCGTTGAACTTCCAGTTCTTGTTGTCCTGCAGGGTCAGCGGCACATGCTGGGCCGGCAGGTAGGCCAGTCCCGTATCGGGGCTGTAGGACATGGAATGCCAGTTGTGCGCGCCGAAGGGGCTGGGGATCACGTCGCGCGCGCGGTCGCCGCTGCGCGCAATCGGCGTCTCGATGGGCCGGCCCTTGGCGTCGTAGCCGCTGGCCCAGTTCACGTCGACGAAGTTCTTGGCCGAGATGAACTGGCCGTTGGTGCGGTCGATGACGAAGAAGAAGCCGTTCTTGGGCGCATGCAGGATGACCTTGCGCGGCTTGCCGCCCACCTTGATGTCGGCCAGCACCATGGGCTGGGTGGAGGTGAAGTCCCAGCTGTCGCCCGGCGTTTCCTGGTAGTGCCAGACGTACTCGCCCGTATCGGGGTTCAGCGCCACGATGCTGGCCAGGTACAGGTTGTCGCCACCGGCCGGGCTGCGCTTGGCTTGCGCCCAGGGCGAGCCGTTGCCCGTGCCGATGTACATGAGGTTGAGCTCGGGGTCATAGGCCATGGTGTCCCAGGCCGTGCCGCCGCCACCGGCCTCCCACCACTTGCCGGCCGGGTCCCAGGTCTTGGCGGCGCGGGCCATGGCCTCGTTCTCGAACGGCTTGGACGGATCGCCTGGCACGGTGAACCAGCGCCACTGCTGGGTACCGGTCTCGGCGTCATAGGCAGTGACATAGCCGCGCACGCCGTACTCGGCGCCGCCGTTGCCGATCAGCACCTTGCCCTTGATGACGCGTGGCGCGCCCGTGATGGTGTACGAGTAGGCGCGGTCGATGATGGTGTCCTGCTCCCAGACCTTCTGGCCCGTGGCCGCGTCCAGCGCCACCAGGCGGCCATCGAAGGCGCCCACATACACCTTGCCCTTGTAGACCGCCACGCCCCGGTTGACCACGTCGCAGCAGCCCTTGAAGCCGTTGGCACGGTCCACGCCGGGGTCGTAGCTCCACAGGCGCTTGCCGGTGCGCACGTCCACCGCATGCACCACGCTCCAGCTGGCCGTGACGTACATGATTCCATCGACCACCACGGGCGTGGACTCCACGCCGCGCGTGGATTCCAGGTCATACGACCAGACCAGGCCCAGCCGCTTCACATTGGCCGTGTCCAGCTGCCTGAGTTTGGAAAAGCGCGTCTCGCTGTAGTCCATGCCGTAGCTGGGCCAGTCCTTGGAGCTGCGTGCGTTGTCGCGGATGCTTTGCGAGTCGATGCGCGAGGTGACGGCTCGTATGTGCTCGGGCGAGCCTTTGCTTGGCAGGCCTGCCTGCGCCAGCGCGGCGCCCGGCAGGGCCAGCACCAGGCCGGCGGCCAGCAGCGTGGAGGAAAGCACGTGGGTCTTCATGTTGTCTCGTCTCCTGTGTGGTTTGTTTTTGCGTGCATGGCGCTGGGGGCAAGGGCACCATGTGGGAGACGATAAAAAAAGCGCCCTCGGGTCACAACATTCGGATTTACCCGGGGGCGGATCTGTACCGCCGTGGAACAGCTCAGAACGTCCGGCTGACCGTGACCCCGGCCGACAGCCCGCGTCCCGCACCCGGTTCGAAGAACCGCTGGTTGCCCTCGTTGACGATGACCGACCCTGCAAAGCGCCGGTCGAACAGGTTGTCCAGCCGCACAAAGGTCTGGGCGCTCCACTGCTGCCACTGCCGTGACCAGCGCAGGCTGGAGCCCCAGACGGTGTAGCCGGCCGCGCGGTCGGTGTTGCGGTCGTTCACGGCCACGGGGCCGCTGTGCAGCATGTCCACGGTCCAGGTCCATTGCGGCGACAGCTGCCAGGCCAGCTCGCTCCACAGGCGGCGCGGCGCGGTGCCGGCCAGGCGCGCGCCGGCATCCACCGGGGCGGTGGGCGTGGTGCAGGGCGTGGCCTCGCAGGTCAGGAAGCTGTCGCGGTAGCGGGCCTGCAGCAGGGTCAGGGCGGTGCTGGCCGTGAGCGGCCCCCATTGGGCATTGCCCGAGAATTCCAGCCCCCGGCGCAGCGTGCGGCCTGCGTTCTGGTAGGTGGCGCGCCCGCCCGTGTTGGACAGCACGGTGAGTTCGCGCTGGGTATGGGTCTCGAACAGCGTGAGGTTCCAGCCCGCGTTGCCGTGGCGCCCGCGCAGGCCGACCTCAACGGTGTTGTGGGCGCTGGCGGCCAGGCCGGTGTTCAGGCCGCTGTTCATGCCATTTTGGCCACCGGGCCGGTAGGCCACTTCGTTGAGCGTGGGCGTTTCCATGCCCCGGCCCACCGATGCGTGCGCCACCAGGTCCGGCAGCAGGTTCACGCGCAGGCCCAGCGAGGGCAGCCAGCCGCGCCAGGCCATGCTGCCGCTGTCGTCGCCATTGCCGGCTGCGATGTAGTGGTCCTCGGAGCGGTAGCGCACGCGCGCCTGGCGCAGGCCGGCGCTCAGGGCCAGGCTCTGCGTGCTCCACTCGGCCTGCAGGTAGGGGTCGGCGGAGCGCGCCTGGTTGCGCTCGTCGCGGCGCAGCCGGCCCTGCACGCCGAGCTGGCTGCCGATGAAGTTCTCGTAGCCGCGCCGGGTCTCGCCCTGCCAGTCGTAGGCCAGGCCCGCCGACCAGTCCAGCCGGCCGCCGGCCACATCCTCGTGGGTGCTGCGCCAGCGCAGGTTCATGCCTGCGTAGTCGCGGTCCAGGTCGATCACGCCGCCTGAATGCGAGGGAGGTGCCTGCGTGGCCACGGGAATGGACTGGTACTGCAGCACGGAGCGCGTACCCGCATAGGCCATGAGTTCCAGGCGCTGGCCCGCGCCGAACTGGTGCTGCCAGGCGGCGCCCAGCTGGCGCTGGCGCACGCTTTTGCGCGTGTTGAAGCGCAGCGCGCTGGCCGTGGTCTGGCCAGGGTCGGCCTCGAACTCGGCGCGTGTCAGGCCCAGCGGGTCCTGGGCGCTGGCGCGCTGCTCCTGGTACTGCAGCAGCCACTGGTCGTCGCCCTGCTTGCGTGACAGCTTCATGTGGGCCGTGCTGCGGTCGGCGGCCGACTGGGGGCGCATGCCGTCGGTGGCGAAGCGCTCGATGTGGATGGCATAGCGCCAGGGGGCGGAGCCGCCATCCGCCTGGTCCGGCTTTCCGCCACCGATCGTGCCGCGCAGCTGGGTGGACAGGCGCCACAGCCCGTCCGGCCCCACGGCCATGCCGCTGCGCCACAGGCCGGGTTCCTCGCCATCTTCGGTGTAGAGCAGCAGCGCACCGCCTGCGCTGTTGCCGTAGAGCACGGCGGCCGGGCCGCGCACCACGTCCAGGCGCGCGGCGTTGCCCAGCGTGAAATTGGCGGCCTGGCCCTGGCCGTCGGGCGCGCCTGCCGGAATGCCGTCCACGTACAGGCGTAGCCCGCGCACGCCAAAGGTGGAGCGCGCACCGAAGCCGCGCACCGAGATCTGCAGGTCCTGGGCGAAGTTCTGGCGGTTCAGCACCACCAGGCCCGGCACGCGCGCCAGGCTCTCGGACAGGTTGATCTGCATCTGCCCGTCTCGCAGCACGGCGCCTTCCACGCTGTCGATGGCGGCCGTGGCACGCCACAGGTCGGGGCCGGCGCCGGGCTGGCTGGCCGTGATGACCACGGGGGCGAGCAGGGCCTCGCTGGAGTCCTGCGCTGCGTCCGCCGCGCGGGCGGGCAGGGCGTGCAGCATACAGGCCAGTGCGGCGCCCAGGGTGGACAGGGCGGGCCGGGTGTGTCTTGTGCTGTGTGGGGAGCGTGTCATTGCGGGCGGGCCTGTGGCGATGCCCGAGGTTACCGAGCCCGGCAATCCGTTCCAACACGGGTGATTTCCCTAGTGCTGTCCTGTGCCGTGGCGGAACAACAATCGCGGCAGTTTTGATGTCCGTCATGCAACAGCCGCCTCCCGCCCCACTGCCCTCCAACCCCTTCTATGCCACGCGCCAGGACCGGGTGGCGCTGGCGCGCGAGCGCTATTTCGAGCGTGGCGAGCGCCCCTCAGGCCTGGTGTCCGAGCCCGTGCTGCAGTCCTGGACGCGCTGCCTGGGCGCCAGCCGCAGCCCCGACGAGAAGATCAGCTTCGACCCGGTCAGCAAGATCCGCACGGCCACCTTGCTGACCCACAACCGCGCGCTGATCGAGGCGGCGCGCGACCCCATCGCCGAACTCGAGACCGTGATCGCGGGCAGCCAGGCGCGCGCCATGCTGACCTGCAGCGAGGGCGTGGTGCTGATCGCCTCGCGCCCCACGCCGGGCGACGGCCCGCTGCTGCTGACGGCTGCGCGCGTGGGCGTGAACATCGCCGAGGATGCCGTGGGCACGGGCGCACCCGGCGTAGCCGTGCGCACGGGCGAGGTCTGCCATGTGCGCGGTGGCGAGCATTTCTTTCGCTGCCTGGCCTCGCTGCACTGCGCGGCCGCGCCCGTGCGCGACGCCAGCGGGCGCACCGTGGCCATGCTGGACCTGAGCAGCGAGGCGGGGCCCTTTCGCTTCGATGCGGGCGCCATGGCCCACATGTACGCCACCTGCATCGAGAACCGGCTGCTGGTGGGTGCCGCCCGCATGCACCTGCTGCTGCGCTTCCAGTCCAGCCGCAGCATGTTCGGCACGCCGCTGGAAGGGCTGGCCGCCGTGGATGGCGGCGGCATGGTGCGCTGGTTCAACGGCGTGGGTGCCCAGTTGTTCGACTGCCCGCGCCGGCCCGCCGAGGGGCTGGCGGCAGAGGAAGTCTTCGGCCTGGGCCTGAACCAGTTGCTGGAGCTGGCCCACCACGGCCAGGCGCGCCCGCAGATGCTGCCCACGGGGCTGACGCTGTGGATGCAGGTGCAGCTGGATGAGGCATCTTCCCAGGTCGAGGAGGTGCTGCCGGCCATCGAGGCCCTGCCGCCGCCCGCCGAGGCGCCGTCCGAGGCACCGTCTTCCCTGGGCGAGGCCAGCCGCGAGCTGATCGAGCAGGCCCTGGCCCGCTGCCAGGGCAATATCTCGCAGGCCGCCCGCATGCTGGGTGTCTCGCGCGGGCTGCTGTACCGGCGCCTGCGGGAGTGGGGGCGGCTCTAGCTGGCCAGCGCGCCGCGCATCCATTCGATGAAGACCCCCGCCTGGGCCGGCAGCGTGCGCCCTACGGCGGGCACGGCGCGCAGGCCACCCTCGAAGGGCACGAAGCCATGGGGCGCCACCAGCAGCCCCTCCTTGAGCTCGCGTGCGATCAGCCGCTGCTCCACCAGGGCGACGCCCAGGCCCGACAGTGCCGCCTCTATGCACAGGTGGGTGTGCGGGAACGCCAGCGTCTCGCCCAAGGCCACGGGCCGGCCCGTGAGGGCTTCCCACTGGTTCCAGGCGCTGGCCGTGTACTCATGTGCAATGCGCGCGCGATTGGCGGGCCGGCGCCGGGCATAGGCCGGCGTGCAGACGGCGCCGAAGTGCACGGGCGCCAGTTCGATGGCGCGGCGGCGGTCGGCCTCGGCGTAGGTGGACAGGTCCCAGGCAATGATCAGGTCGGCGCCCTCGTGGCGCATCTCGCGCGCCGAGGTCATGGACAGGCGGATGCGGATATGCGGGTGGCTGCGGTAGAACACCGCCAGCTGCGGCACCAGCCAGCGCATGGCAAAGGTGGCGCTGCAGGCCACATGCAGCCCCGGCGCCTGGGCGTCGCGCGCCAGCTGGGCATAGGCGGCCTCCAGCTGGTCGAAGGCCGTGCGCACCGAGGCATGGAAGGCGGCGCCGGCCTCGGTCAGGCGCAGGCCCGTGCCTTCTTTCTCGAACAGCGCCGCGCCCGCATGCTCCTGCAGCAGGCGCAGGTGGCGGCTGATGGCGCCGTGGCTGCGGCACAGTTCCTCGGCCGCGCGTGTCACCGAGCCGGTGCGGGCAATGGCCTCGAAGGCGCGCAGGGCGGCCAGCGGTGGCAGTTGTCTCATGGCAATCAATTCGTCAGAAAAGCTGACGCACGGGCAGAAAAACTGCATTGTCCCGCATCGCCGTGATTTCTAGCATGGAGGCCTGTTCATTGGAGTTGTGCAGGCTTGCCAGCTCCTTTGCACAGTTCAATTTCTTGACGAAAAGGAGTTTCCATGCAGATCACCGATATCGCGGCCCATGAGGCGCTGGACAGCCGGGGCCACCCCACCGTGGAGGTCGAGGTCGAGCTGGAGGACGGCGCGCGCGGCCTGGCCCTGGTGCCCTCGGGCGCCTCCACTGGGCGGCATGAGGCGCTGGAGCGGCGCGACGGCGATGCCTCGCGCCACCTGGGCAAGGGCGTGCTGGGGGCGGTGCAGGCCGTCAACACCGAGCTGCGCGATCTGCTGCGCGGCATGCGGGCCGACGCCCAGGGCCGCATCGACGCGGCCATGATGGCGCTGGACGGCACGCCCGGCAAAAGCCGGCTGGGCGCCAACGCGCTGCTGGGCGTGTCGCTGGCCGTGGCCCGCGCGGCGGCGGCCAGCCAGCGCATGCCGCTGTGGCGGCACATGGGCGGCGCCCAGGCGCGCGTGCTGCCCGTGCCCATGATCAATGTCATCAACGGCGGCGTCCATGCCGACAATCCGCTGGACTTCCAGGAGTTCATGCTGCTGCCGGTGGGGGCGGACAGCTTCGGAGAGGCGCTGCGCATGGGCGCCGAGGTCTTTCACACGCTGCGCCATGCGCTCAAGGCCGCAGGCCACAGCGTCAACGTGGGCGACGAGGGCGGCTTTGCGCCCGCCCTGCGCAGCGCGCCCGAGGCGCTGGACCACCTGATGGCCGCCATCGAGCGCGCTGGCCTGCGCCCCGGCAGGGACATCGCCCTGGCCCTGGACCCTGCCGCCAGCGAATTCCATGGCGAGGACGGCTACCGCTACGCGGGCGAGGGCCTGGTGCGCAGCCGCCAGCAGCAGGTGGACTACCTGGCGCAACTGGTGGAGCACTACCCCATCGTCTCCATCGAGGACGGCATGGCCGAGGACGATATCGAGGGCTGGCAGGCCCTGGGCCGGCGCCTGGGCGGACGCTGCCAGCTGGTGGGTGACGATGTGTTCTGCACGAACCCCGGCCTGTTCGAGGGCGGCATTGCCCGGGGCGTGGGCAACGCCATCCTCGTCAAGATCAACCAGATCGGCACGCTGACCGAGACCTGGGACGTGCTGCGCCTGGCGCATGGCGCCGGCTACGGCGTGGTGATGTCGCACCGCTCGGGCGAGACCGAGGACACCAGCATTGCCGACCTGGCCGTGGCCGCCCAGTGCGCCATGATCAAGACCGGCTCGCTGTCGCGCGCCGACCGCACGGCCAAGTACAACCGGCTGCTGCGCATCGAGCGCGAACTGGGCCCGGCCGCCGTCTATGCGGGGCGCCGTGCGCTCAAGGGCCGGGCGGGTCAGGAAGCCGTGTCGGCCGCTGCGGGTGTTGCGGGCGCCCTGTAGACCAGCACCTTGAGGCTGCGCTCGGCGTCGATGTCGGCGAAGGTGGCCGGGTTGGCCAGGCGCTCGACGAACTCCAGCTCGGGCGCCACTTCCTGCATCTGCGATGTCAGGAACTGCGTGCCCATCTCCGGCGCGTTCAGGCACAGCAGCACATGGCCGCCTGGGCGCAGCAGGTCGGGCAGGCGGCGCATCAGGCGGGCATAGTCCTTGGTGGCGACGAAGCTGCCCTTCTGGTAGCTGGGCGGGTCCACCACGATCAGGTGGTAGGGCCCGCCGCGCGTGATCTTGCCCCAGCTGCTGAAGATGTCGTGGGCCAGGAAGCTGGCGCCCGACAGATCGTTGAGCCGGTGGTTCTGCTGGCCCGTGGCCAGCGCGCCCTGGGCCATGTCCATGTTCATCACATGGCGCGCTCCGGCCTGCAGGGCCACCACCGAAAAGGCGCAGGTATAGGCGAACAGGTTGAGCACCTTGATGCCGTGGCGGTGCTCGGGATGGTTGGCGACATGCGCGTGCACCCAGCGCCGGCCTTCGGCCATGTCCAGGAACAGGCCGTGGTTCTGGCCGCGCAGCACCTGCACGCGGTAGCGCGTGCCGGCCTCGGTGACGATGTGGGGGTCCGGCACCTCGCCGGCCATGAGCCGCGTTTCGGCGGGCGCGGCGGGCTGGCGCAGCTGGTAGACCCAGTTCAGGGGCTGGTCCGGTGCCAGTTCGCTCCAGCGCAGTGACAGCGCTGTGCCGATGGCGGCCAGGGCGTCATCGTCCAGCGGCTGGAAGCTGGTGAGCACCAGCACGGGCGGGAAGGCGTCGAGCACCAGATGCTCGCAGCCCGGGTACAGGCCGCCACGGCCGTGGAAGATGCGTTGGGCGTCGGAGGGCAGGGCCATCCGGGCGATGGCGTCGAGCAGGGCTTGCATGGGAGAGGCTGGATCTGGCAGGGGCGCCGGGTGTGCCGGGTGGAACCGTATGGTTCCAGGCAGGGGTCGACGAAAAGGTCTGCCAGTGTATGCAGTTTGGGGCCCAGCCCAGGCAAACCCGGGCTCAGGCCCCATTCAGCGGTGCTGTGGGCAGGCTCAATGCCGCCAGCCGCGCCGCACCTCGAAGAAACTGCATTCGCCGTCGCCCAGGCCCTGCATGCCGGCCTCGGTGGCGGCGCGCGCAGCCTTCATCCAGCGGGCGAAGGCGAGCTTGGCGTCGTCGCTGATTTCTTCAGGGGGCGTGTCTTCCAGGCCCTCTACCAGGTACAGGGTTTCACTGACCTGCTCGGCGCTGCCGAGCTGGCGTTCGAGCACGCGGGCATAGCGTGCCTCGGCCTTGTTGCGTTCCTGCTCGGGCAGGTTGGGGTAGTCACACAAGGTGACGGTGAAGGCGGCTTCTTGCATGTCCATGGTTCACGAGGTGAGGATGATGACTGGCGAAATATACAGTATTAACTGGCTGCACATCCAGTATTTTTCCGGTGTTTTTTTACAGTGTTATCCCGGTGGGGTCGCTGCCGGGCAGCGGCTGCAGTCATGCGGCCACAATCGCCTGCAAGGAGAAAACCATCGCCATGACGAATGAATCGACCACGGGCAGCCCGGCCTGGGACCCCGAAGCCACGGGCCATGCGCTGTTTGCCACGCGCGTGGGGCCCTGCGGCGTGGCCTGGGGCGCCTGCGGCCTGGTGGCCTTTCAGTTGCCCGAGGTGGACGGCCCGGCCGCCACGCGCACGCGCATGCTGCGCGGCGTGCAATTGCGCAGACCGGGCAGTTACGCCGCAGCGGCGCGGGCCGAGGACCTGCCGGCCAGCGTGGCACAGGCCATCGCCGGCGTGCAGGTGCTCATGGCAGGCCATGGCGAATGGACCTTGGAGCCTTCCGCGCCCAGCGCGCGGCAGTTGCGTGACGGCCCGGTACTGCCCGATCTAAGGGCACGGCGCATGCTGCCCGCAGGCGAGGCACTGCCGGATCTGGCCGAGCTGGCCCTGGACTGGCACGGCGTGTCGGACTTTCACCGCCGCGTCTATGACCTGACGCGCGCCATTGCACCCGGCCATACGCGCACCTATGGCGAGATTGCGCGCGAGTTGGGCGAGGTGGGCCTTTCGCGCGCCGTCGGGCAGGCGCTGGGCCTCAACCCTTTTGCGCCCGTGATTCCCTGCCACCGCGTGCTGGCTGCCGGCGCCCAGCCGGGCGGTTTTTCGGGCGGCGGCGGCGCGCTGACCAAGCTGCGCATGCTGGAGATCGAGGGTGCGGCCTGGGGCGGCACGCGCTCGCTGTTCGGGGATTGACGGGCCGGACACGCATGTGACATGCGGCACGGCAGGGCGGCTTGCACAATCGCCGCTGCAGGCTGTTCCGCTTGGGGATGGCCGCCCTCCATTCCAACCATGACCGGAACACAAGACCCGGCGCAGGAGACAGACGAATGACTCGCAATGTGCAGCAACTTTTCGACCTCACCGGCAAGACGGCCCTGGTGACCGGCGGCTCGCGCGGCCTGGGCCTGCAGATGGCCCATGCGCTGGGCGAGGCGGGCGCCAGGATCATGCTGAGTTCGCGCAAGGCCGCCGACCTGGAGGAAGCCGCTGCCGAGCTGCAGGCCGCAGGCATCGACGCCCGCTGGATCGCCGCCGACTGCGCCAACGAGGCCGACATCGAGCGCCTGGCCGCCGAGACCCTGGAGCGCCTGGGCCAGGTGGACATCCTCATCAACAACGCGGGAGCCAGCTGGGGGGCGCCGGCCGAGGAGCACCCGGTGGCTGCCTGGGACAAGGTGATGAATCTCAACGTGCGCGGCTACTTCCTGCTGAGCCAGCAGATCGCGCGGCGCAGCATGATCCCGCGCAAGACCGGGCGCATCATCAACCTGGCCTCCATCGCAGGGCTGGGCGGCAATCCGCTGGGCATGAAGACCATTGCCTACAACACCTCCAAGGGCGCGGTCATCAACTTCACGCGCGCGCTGGCCGGCGAGTGGGGCGTGCACGGCATCAACGTCAACGCCATCTGCCCGGGCTTCTTCAAGACCAAGATGGCCAGCGTGCTGATCGAAACCCTGGGCGAGGATGAAATGAAATCCCACGCCCCGCTGCGCCGCCTGGGCGACGACGAGGACCTCAAGGGCCTGACCCTGCTGTACGCCAGCGACGCGGGCAAGCACATCACGGGCCAGTGGGTGGCCGTGGACGGCGGCGTCAGCGCCCTGGTGGGCGGTTGAGCCCCAGCGGCGCTGCTGCCGAGGTGACAGTTTTTCCCGCAGATCGGGCCGCCGCGCGCGGTGGCGCCTGCCGGCGCCCTTATGCTCGCCTGCATTGCGATCTGAACTGGAGAATTTCGTGCTGGATTTTGGCCACCCCATCCCCTTCGTCGACCACCTGGGTTTCACCCTGCACCGCATGGAGGACGGGGAGTCCGAACTGCGCTTCGAGGCGCGTCCCGAGCACCTGAACACCTTTGACGTGACCCACGGCGGCGCCACCATGACCCTGCTGGACGTGACCATGGCCGTGGCCGCGCGCAGCCTGCAGCGCGACATGGGCTGCGTGACCATCGAGATGAAGACCAGCTTCATGCAGCCCGCACGCGGCCCCCTGGTGGCCAAGGGCGTGGTGCTGCACCGCACGCGTTCCATGGCCTATACCGAGGCGCGCGTGTTCGATGCCTCGGGCCGGCTGTGCAGCCATGCGACCGGAACGTTCAAGTACATGCCGCGCGTGGCCAAGCCGGCCGCCGCCGAGACAACCCTCGCCACGGACTGATCCGCACGGCGAATCTGCCAGATACCCAATGCCACACGCCAGCCCCGGCAGCACCGGGAACTGGTTCCATTGTTTGTGATGCCACCGGAGGTTTTCCCATGCCCGTGAACCAGCAGATCCTGCTCGACAACCGCCCCGAGGGCGAAGCCGTGGAAAGCAATTTCCGCCTTGCCAAGACCGAGACCCCTGCGCTGGCCGAAGGCCAGGTGCTGGTGCGCCACCACTACCTGAGCCTGGACCCCTACATGCGTGGCCGCATGAATGACAGCAAGAGCTACGCCCAGCCCCAGCCGCTGGGCGAGGTGATGATCGGCGGCACCGTGGGCGAGGTGGTGGAAAGCCGCCATCCCAAGTTTGCGGTGGGCGACAAGGTCGTGGGCATGGGCGGCTGGCAGGAGTACAGCGTGGTCGATGGCGATGCGCCCGGCATGCTGCGCAAGGTGGACACCACCCATGTGCCGCTGTCGCACTACCTGGGCGCCGTGGGCATGCCCGGCGTGACGGCCTGGTACGGCCTGGTCAAGATCATCGCCCCCAAGGCCGGCGAGACCGTGGTGGTCAGCGCCGCCACGGGCGCCGTGGGCAGCGCCTTCGCGGCCCTGGCCAAGGCACGCGGCTGCCGCGTGGTGGGCATTGCGGGCGGACCGGAGAAGTGCCGCTACGCCACCGAGGAGCTGGGCTTCGACGCCTGCATCGACTACCGCGAGCACCCCGACACCAAGACCATGGCCAAGGCGCTCAAGGACGCCTGCCCGCAGGGCATCGACGGCTACTTCGAGAACGTGGGCGGCTACATCCTCGACGCCGTGCTGCTGCGCACCAACGCCTTTGCTCGCATCGCGCTGTGCGGAATGATCGCCGGCTACGACGGCACGCCGCTGCCCATGACCAATCCCGCGCTCATCCTGATCAACCGCATCCGCATCGAAGGCTTCATCGTCAGCGAGCACATGGAAGTCTGGCCCGAGGCGCTGCAGGAACTGGGCCGCCTGGTGGGCACCGGCAAGCTGCGCCCGCGCGAGAGCATTGCCGAAGGCATTGCCTCCGCACCCTCGGCCTTCCTGGGCTTGCTCAAGGGCAAGAACTTCGGAAAGCAACTCGTCAAATTGATCTGAACCACCACAAAAACCAGGAGACAAGGGAATGATCAAGAACTTCAAGGGCAAGACGGCGGTGCTGACGGGCGCGGGCTCGGGTTTCGGCCTGGAGTGCGCGCGCATCGGCGCGAAGCTGGGCATGAACCTGGTGCTGGTCGATGTGCAGCAGGAGGCGCTGGACAGGGCTGCCGCCGAGTTCGAAGGGCAGAGCGTGCGCGTGCTGGCACGCCGCGTGGATGTGTCCGACGCAGCCCAGATGCAGGCCCTGGCCGATGAGGTGCGCCAGCAGTTCGGCGCGCCGCACTTCGTGTTCAACAACGCAGGCGTGGGCGCGGGCGGGCTGGTCTGGGAGAACACGCTGGAAGATTGGCAGTGGGTGCTGGGCGTCAACCTCTGGGGCGTGATCCACGGCGTGCGGCTGTTCACGCCCATGATGCTGGAGGCGGCCAAGGCCGACCCGTCCTTCGAGGGCCACATCGTCAACACGGCCAGCATGGCCGGCCTGCTGGCGCCGCCCAATATGGGCATCTACAACGTCAGCAAGCATGCCGTGGTGAGCCTGACCGAGACGCTCTACCAGGACCTGGCCCTGGTCTCCGACCAGATCAGCGCCAGCGTGCTGTGCCCCTTCTTCGTTCCCACGGGCATCAGCCACAGCGAGCGCAACCGGCCCAGCCATCTGGCCGCCCAGCCGCTGACGGCCAGCCAGAAGATCGGCCAGGCCATGAGCGAGAAGGCCGTGGGCTCGGGCAAGGTCACGGCCCCCGATGTGGCGCAGAAGGTTTTCGACGCCATTGCGGCCAACCAGTTCTACATCTACAGCCATCCGCAGGCCCTGGGCTCGGTCCAGACCCGCATGGAAGATGTGGTGCAGGGGCGCAATCCCACCGACCCGTTCGCGCACAAGCCCGAACTGGGCGCCAGCTTGAAGGCCTCGCTGCGCGCGGCCTGAGCGTCAGTCCTCCTCGTCCGGGTCCGGCCTGTGGGGGGCTGGCTTGGCGGGAGCCTCGGCCTTTTCATCGGGCGGCGCGGAGGGCAGGGGCCGCACCAGCCGCACCATGAGCTGGTTGCCGCGCCCCATGTCGGGCCGCGTCTCCAGGCTGTCGAGGTCAATCGCCCAGGCCTGCTGGGCCGACAGCTGCGTACCGGCGCTGCCCGAGATGTTGCTGTAGTTGTAGGGATTGACGGGCCGCGCGTTGACCGCTGCCGTGCCCGTCCAGTGCCAGCCGCGCGGCGCGCCCGGAAACAGCTCGGGCGACAGGCCTTGCGGCCGTATATCGCGCGAGATCAGCCGGCGCATCTCGTTGACGCGCGGCAGGCGCCAGCGCACGCCGTCCTGCTTGGCCCGTTCGGCGGCCAGGGCCTGCGCCTGCTTGTGCGTGAACAGCTCCGGCAGGCCCGTGCAGGTCTTGCCATTCCACTGCATGCCTTCCACGCAGCGCGGCCACAGCAGGCGGGCGCGCCGGTCGATCACGTCGCGGCCGTCTTCGGATACTTCCAGCACAGGAGCGGCGCCGGGCCTGGGGCTGCGCTGTGCCTCCTGCTGTGTCTCTCGCTGCGCTGCCTGGGCAGAACCCAGCGTGCAGACACCCAGCAGCAGGGCGGCGAGCAGGGGCCCTGGCAATGCATTCAGGGCCGGTGGAAGGGAAGGCAGGGATGGGCGCATGGTGTGTTGCAGTGGCGATGGCGATGGCGATGGCGATGGCGATGGCAGTTGCAGTGATGAAAAGGTGGGTTGGCCTCTCGGGTGGCAATCTCGTTTCAGAGCGTAACAGGATTGCGGGCTTCTGAATTTGTGCCACGGCAAGCCGCCACCGTCAGGTGCGCGGGGCTGCATGCCCAGGAAATGTGAGCAGCCTCCTGCAGCCCCGCGCGCTTGCCGCCACAATGGCGCGTCTATGTCTGCGTCTATGCCTTCCTCTTCTCCCGCTTCCCCTGATTCCCACACACTGCGCCTGGTGCTGATCCTGGGCCTGCTCTCGGCCATCGGTCCGTTTGCCATCGACATGTACCTGCCCGCGCTGCCCCAGATCGGCAGCAGCCTGGGCGCCCAGGTGGGCGCGGTGCAGGCCAGCCTGACGGCCTTCTTCCTCTCGCTGGGCGTGGGCCAACTGCTGTACGGGCCGGTCTCGGACATGGTGGGGCGCAAGCCGCCGCTGTACTTCGGCCTGACCGTTTTCGCGCTGGCCAGCGTGGGCTGCGCCATGGCCACCAGCATCGAGACGCTGGTGGTGCTGCGCTTCATCCAGGGCCTGGGCGCGGCCGCCGGCATGGCCGTGCCGCGCGCCGTGGTGCGCGACCTGCACACCGGCCACGCGGCGGCCCGCATGATGTCGCTGCTGATGCTGGTGTTCAGCGTCTCTCCCATCCTGGCGCCGCTGGCCGGCAGCGGCGTGATTGCCGTGAGCAGCTGGCGCGGCGTGTTCTGGGCCGTGGCCGTGGCGGCCGTGATCGGCCTGGTGGCCGTGTTCATGGGCCTGAAGGAAACGCGCGGGGCCGCCGCACGGCTGGACAGCAGCGTGGCCGGCGCACTGCGCGCCTACGGCGTGCTGCTGCGCGACTGGCATTACCTGGGCCTGGTCTTCATCGGCGGCTGCGCCATGGCGGGCTTTTTCGTCTACCTGGCTGGCTCCCCCTTTGTGCTGATCAATTACTACGGACTGAGCTCCACCCAGTACAGCCTGGCCTTCGGGCTCAACGCCATCGCCTTCATCGGCGCGGCGCAGTTCACGGGCTGGCTGGGCCAGCGCTTCGGCCTGGTGCGCGTGGTCAAGGTGGCGGCCACCGGCTCGGGCCTGGTGATGCTGTCGCTGCTGTCGTACTACCTGCTGGGCGGTGAACGGCTGGTCGTGCTGATCGGCCTGTACTTCGTGGCCAGCGCGCTGATGGGGCTGGTGATTCCGACGACCTCGGTGCTGGCGCTGGAGGAGCACGGCGCCATTGCCGGCACGGCCTCGGCGCTGCTGGGCACGCTGCAGATGCTGTCGGGCGCCGCGGCCATGCAGATCGTGGGGCTGTTCTCCACGGGCAAGCCCCTGCCCATGGTGGTGGGCATGGCCACGGGCGCGCTGATCGGTGTGGCCCTGGCCTGGATCACGCTGGGCGGTGCGCGTGCCCATCGCGTGGGCGCAAAGGACCATTCATGAGCCTGGCACCCGCGGCAGAGGCTGCGCCTGTCCACGATGGACTTCCGTCAGGCCCCCGCGGCCAGGCGATGCTGGTCATCATCCTGGGGCTGACGCTGTCGGTGCTGGACAGCACCCTGGTCAATCTGGCACTGCCTGCCATGGCGCGCGAGCTGCAGGCCAGCTCGGCCCATACGCTGTGGGTGGTCAATTCCTACCAGCTTGCCAGCCTGGTGCTGCTGCTGCCGCTGGCGGCCCTGGGCGAACGCCTGGGCTACCGACGTGTGTACCTGGTGGGCATGCTGGTGTTTTCCGTGGCCTCGCTGGCGGCCATGCTGGCCACGTCGCTGCCCACGCTGGTGGCGGCGCGGGCGCTGCAGGGCCTGGGCGCTGCGGGTGTGATGAGCGTCAACGCCGCCCTGGTGCGGCTGATCTATCCGCGTGCCCTGCTGGGGCGGGGCATGGCCGTGAATTCGCTGGTGGTGGCGACGGCATCCATGGCCGGGCCCTCGGTGGCGGCGGCGATTCTGTCGGTGGCCAGCTGGCCCTGGCTGTTTGCGGCCAATCTGCCGCTGGGCCTGTTCACGCTGTGGCTGGGGCGCCGCGCGCTGCCGGTCAATGCCGTGGCCGGCCATGCAGGGGCGCGGCTGTCGCCGCTGGATGTGCTGCTCAACATCCTCATGTTCAGCCTGATCTTCCTGGGCGGCGAGCAGCTGGGCGTGCGCGCCGGCGGTGCCGATTCTTCCCTGCCTTCGGGCTGGTGGCTGCTGGGCGCGGGCCTGCTGGTGGGCGCCTGGTATGTGCGCCGCCAGTGGCGCCTGCCCGCGCCGCTGCTGCCGGTGGACCTGCTGCGCATTCCGGTGTTTGCGCTGTCCATGTGCGGATCGGTCAGCGCCTTTTGCGCGCAGATGCTGGCCTACCTGGCGCTGCCGTTCCTGCTGCTGGAGTCGCACGGCATGTCGCCCATCGAGGCCGGGCTGCTGATCACGGCCTGGCCGCTGGCCACGGTGCTGACGGCGCCCATCGCGGGCCGGCTCATCGGCCGCTATGCGGACGGGCTGCTGGGCGGCATCGGCATGGCCATGTTCGCCTGCGGGCTGTGGGCGCTGGCGGCCATGCCCGATGCGCCTTCGACCGTGGACATGGTCTGGCGCATGCTGCTGGCGGGCAGCGGCTTTGCGCTGTACCAGTCGCCCAACAACCACACCATCGTGACCACGGCGCCCCTGGCGCGCAGCGGCGCGGCCGGCGGCATGCTGAGTTCGGCGCGGCTCACGGGGCAGACCCTGGGCGCCGTGGTGCTGGCCACCATCTTCACCTTCGCGGGCGGGCATGGCGGCCATGCCGAAATCGTGGCCCTGGCCGTGGCGGGCTGCTTTGCGGCCATGGCGGGCGTGTTCAGCCTGCTGCGCGTGCGCACGGCACCCGTGCCTAAGCACTGAACAGGCCCGTAAATGGCATTGAACTTGCATGTGTCGGCGCGCTCCGACACATGCATCATCCTGGATGGACTTGCCAGGAGATTTCGGTGGCATGCCATCCGCTTTACAAACAAGAAATATGGGCACTGCACAATCGTGCGATGCCCCCAACGACTTCGCTGCTCCCATGATTTTTGACGTGCCCTTTTCGCCGAGCCCGCGCCTTGCGGCGCCTTCCGATTCCCAGCCCGGCGCAGGGCACGTACAAGCTTCCGCCTCGCCGGCCGGTGGCCGGCGCATCGGCACCGCCGTGCTGTGCGCACTGGCGCTGGCCGCAAGCCTTGCGGCCTGCTCCAAGAAGGATGCCGCACCTGCCGCCACGGCCAAGGCCGCGACCGAGGTGGGCGTGGTCACGCTGCAAAAGCAGAGCCAGCAGCTGGACGCCACGCTGCCGGGCCGCACGCGCGCCTCGCTGACCGCCGAGGTGCGGCCCCAGGTATCGGGCATCGTGCAAAAGCGCTTGTTCACCGAGGGCGCCCTGGTGCGCCAGGGCCAGCAGCTCTACCAGATCGACGCGGCCTCGCTGCGCGCCACCGAGGCCAGCGCCCAGGCTGCGCTGGCCAAGTCCGAGGCCAGCGCCCGCACGCTGGAGGCCACGGCGCGGCGCAATGCCGAGCTGGTCAAGATCGATGCCATCAGCCAGCAGGCCTTCGAGGAAAGCCAGGCCGCTGCCGCCCAGTCGCGTTCTGACGTGGCCGTGGCCAAGGCCAATCTGGAGACCGCGCGCATCAACCTCAAGTACAGCCGCATCGAGGCGCCCATCAGCGGGCGCATCAGCCTGTCCACGGTGACGCCGGGCGCGCTGGTGACGGCCAACCAGACCGAGGCGCTGACCTCCATCGTGCAGCTGGACCCCATGTATGTGGACTTCACCCAGTCCACCAGCGAGCTGCTGCAGCTCAAGCGCGACTGGGATGCCGGGCGCTTCCAGAAGGTGGAGGGCGACAAGGTGGCCGTGCGCATCCGCCTGGACGATGGCACGGACTACAGCCACCAGGGCAAGCTGCAGTTTGCCGGCGTGATCGTCAATGCCACCACGGGCAGCGTGACGCTGCGCGCCGTGGTGCCCAACCCGCAGGGCGTTCTCATGCCGGGCATGTATGTGCAGGCGCTGCTGCCCACGGGCCTGGCGCCCGAGGCGCTGCTGGTGCCCCAGCAGTCGGTGACGCGCGACCTGACCGGCAAGGCCAGCGTGCTGGTGGCCAAGGCCGACGATGTGATCGAGCGCCGGCCCGTGAACATCGACCGTGCCGTGGGCAATATGTGGCTGCTGCAGGACGGCCTGTCGGCCGGCGAACGCGTGGTGGTCGATGGCTTCCAGCGCATCAAGCCCGGCGACAAGGTGCGCGCCGTGGAGGTGGACCTGCGCGCCAAGGCCCAGGCCCGCAAGGGCAAGCCGGCCGAAGGGCCGGCAGCACCTGGCGCTGCGGACAAGGCGCCTGCTACAGCTCCTGCACCAGCACCGGCAGCGGCTCCTGCTCCGGCCGCCGGCTAAGCCGCAGGAACCCGTCACATGGCTCAGTTCTTCATCAACCGGCCCATCTTCGCGTGGGTCATCGCCATCGTCATCATGCTGGGCGGCGCGCTGTCCATCTTCACGCTGCCGCTGGAGCAATATCCCGACATCGCGCCGCCGCGCGTGACCATCGGCGCGCAGTACACGGGCGCCTCGGCCGAGACGGTCGAGAACTCGGTGACCCAGATCATCGAGCAGCAGCTCAAGGGCATCGACAACATGCTCTACATGAGCTCCACGTCCGACGCCTCGGGCCGCGCGCGCACCACGCTGACCTTTGCGCCGGGCACCAACATCGACGTGGCCCAGGTGCAGGTGCAAAACAAGCTGCAGTCCGCCGTGAACCGCCTGCCCGACGCGGTCAAGAGCCGGGGTGTGTTCGTGAACAAGGGCGGCCAGGACTTCCTGGTCACCTACAGCTTCTTCTCCAAGGACCCGGCCATGACCGCGGTCGATATCGGCGACTACCTGACCAGCAATCTGGTCGATGTGATCGGCCGCCTCGACGGCGTGGGCGATGTCAACGTCTTCGGCACCAACTATGCGATGCGCATCTGGATGGACCCGGCCAAGATGGAGAAGTACGCGCTGATGCCGTCGGACCTGGTCAATGCGCTGAACTCGCAGAATGCCCAGGTCTCGGCCGGCCAGCTGGGCGCGCTGCCCGCCGTCTCCGACCAGCAGCTCAACGCCACCATCACGGCGCGCACCAAGCTCAAGACGGTGGAGCAGTTCGAAGATATCGTGCTCAAGTCCTCGCTGGACGGCTCGGTGGTGCTCATGAAGGACGTGGCCCGCGTGGAGCTGGGCGCCGACAACCTGACCATCAAGGCCAAGCTCAACGGACTGCCCGGCGCCGGCATGGGCATCGTGCTGGCCGATGGCGCCAATGCCATGCAGGTGGCCGACACCATCGCCGCCAAGCTGGCCGAGCTCAAGCCGTTCTTCCCCAACGAGATCGACTACTTCGTCAGCTCGGACTCCACGCCCTTCGTGCGCGCCTCCATCAAGGAAGTGGTCAGCGCGCTGGGCGAGGCCATGATCCTCGTGGTCATCGTGATGTTCATCTTCCTGCAGAACTTCCGAGCCACGATGATCCCCGCCATCGCCGTGCCCGTGGTGCTGCTGGGCACCTTCGGCGTGCTGTCGCTGGCCGGGTACTCGATCAATACGCTGACCATGTTCGCCATGGTGCTGGCCATCGGCCTGCTGGTGGACGATGCCATCGTCGTGGTGGAGAACGTCGAGCGCGTGATGCACGAGACGGGCATGTCGCCCAAGCAGGCCACGCGCCAGTCCATGCGCGAGATCACGCCGGCCCTGGTGGGCATCGGCGTGACGCTGTCGGCCGTGTTCGTGCCCATGGCCTTCTTCGGCGGCTCCACGGGCGTGATCTACCGGCAGTTCTCCATCACCATCGTCGCGGCCATGGCGCTGTCGGTGTTCGTGGCGCTGACGCTGACGCCGGCGCTGTGCGCCACGCTGCTCAAGCCGCCCGCAGGGGGCGGGGCAGGGCATGACCGCCCCATCCGCAGCGGCATCCTGGGGGTGAATGACCGATTCTTTCGCTGGTTCAACCACCATTTCGACGCCACGGCCGCGCGCTACCAGGGCACGGTGGCCTACTCGCTGCGCCGCGCCAAGCGCATGATGCTGATCTTCCTGGCCGTCTGCGGCGTGGTCTGGCTGCTGATGGCGCGCCTGCCCACTTCCTTCCTGCCGGACGAGGACCAGGGCTTCGTCTTCGTCAACATCAACCTGCCTTCGGGCGCGGCCGATACGCGGCTGCAGGGTGTGCTCGACGAGGTGCGCGACTACTTTGCCAAGCAGCCCGACGTGGTGAGCTTCTACCAGGTCTCGGGCCTGAACGGCGACCAGGCCTCGGCACGCGCCTTCGTGCGGCTGAAGACCTGGGAGGAGCGGCCGCTGCCCGGCCAGTCGGCCTCCGAGATCGCGCACCGCGCGACCAAAGACCTGTCCGCCATCCGCGATGCGCGCGTGCTGGTCGTGCTGCCGCCGGCCGTGCGCGGCCTGGGCTCCAGCTCGGGCTTCAACTTCATGATCAAGGACATGAACGGCCTGGGCCACCAGGCGCTGCTGGAGGCCAAGGAGAAATTCCTGACCGAGGCCCGCAAGCGACCCGAGCTCACCAATCTGCGCATGACCAACCTGGAAGACGCCAGCGAGCTGCGCCTGGACATCGACGACCGCAAGGCCGCCGCGCTCGGCCTGTCGTACACCGACATCAACAGCGTGCTGTCCAGCGCCATGGGCGGCACCTATGTCAACGACTTCCTGAACAACGAGCGCGTCAAGCGCGTCTACATCCAGGGCGATGCGCCGCACCGCATGCTGCCCCAGGACATCGCCAAATGGACGGTGCGCAACGCCAAGGGCGAGATGGTGCCGTTCAGTTCGTTCTCCAGCAGCTACTGGGCCTACGGCTCGCCCCAGCTCATGCGCTACAACGGCAACCCGGCCTACGAAATGGAAGGCCGCGCCGCCTCCGGCGTCAGCTCGGGCACGGCCATGCAGATCGTGGAGGACATCCTGCGCACCCTGCCGGCCGGCATAGGCTACGAGTGGACCGGCGCCTCGCTGCAGGAGCGCCAGTCCGGCGCCCAGGCGCCGCTGCTGTACGCCATCTCCATCCTCTTCGTGTTCCTGTGCCTGGCGGCGCTGTACGAAAGCTGGACCGTGCCGCTGTCGGTGATGCTGGCCGTGCCGCTGGGCGTGGTGGGCGCGCTGGCCGCCACCTACACGCGTGGGCTGACGAACGACGTGTACTTCCAGGTGGGCCTGCTGACCACGGTGGGCCTGGCGTCCAAGAACGCCATCCTGATCGTGGAATTCGCGGTGCAGCTGCAGGAGCAGGGCAAGAGCATCTTCGACGCCGTGGTCTCGGCCGTGCGCCTGCGCCTGCGGCCCATTTTGATGACCTCGCTGGCCTTCGGCTTCGGCGTCATTCCGCTGGCCATCGGCACGGGGGCCGGCGCGGGCGGGCGCAATGCCATCGGCACGGCCGTGCTCGGCGGCATGCTGGCCTCCACGGTGCTGGGCATCTTCCTGGTGCCCGTGTTCTTCCTGCTGATCCGCAGCTGGTTCAAGAGCCATTCGCGCACCGAGGACGACGCGCCCCAGCCCACTGCCGGATCACCTGATTCACCGCATACCGCAAAGGAGAGCGCAGCATGAGGCGCCCAACGAATGTCTCCGCACTGGCCGCAGCGGCGGCGCTGGTGGCGCTGCTGACCGGCTGCAACCTCGCGCCGCAGCACCGCACGCCCGACATGCCCGTGCCCGATACCGTGGGCAGCACGGCCGCAACGCCGGCCCAGGCCGACGAGGCCAGCCTGCAGGCTGCCGCCGCGCTGGGCTGGGTGCAGTCCCAGCAGCTGCGCGAGGTCATTGCGCTGGCCCTGTCCAACAACCGCGACCTGCGCGTGGCCGTGGAAAGCATCGAGCGCGCGCGTGCCCAGTACGGCATCACGCGCGCCGACCTGCTGCCCAGCGTCACCGCCCAGGCACAGGCCAGTCGTGCGCGCACGGCCGCCGGCATGACCAGCGCCACCCAGGCGGCATCGGTCAGCACCCAGTACACGGCCCAGCTGGGCTTTGCCAGCTATGAGATCGACCTGTGGGGCCGCGTGCGCAACCTCAGCGAGGCCGCGCTGCAGCAGTTCCTGCAAAGCGAGCAGAACCGGCGCAATGTGCAGATCGGCCTGGTGGCCGATGTGGCCAACGGCTGGCTCACGCTGGCGGCCGACCAGGCCCGCCTGCAGCTGGCGCGCGACACCCTGGCCAGCCGCGAGAAGGCCTACGAGCTGACACGGCGCATGCACGAGATTGGCTCCACATCGGGCCTGGTGCTGGCACAGAACCAGACCACGGTGGACACGGCGCGCGGCGACGTGGCCAGCTTCACCTCCCAGGTGGAGCGTGACCGCAACGCCCTGCAATTGCTGGTGGGCGGCCCGCTGCCCGAGGCCCTGCTGCCCGGCGCCGCCACGCTGCGCGCCGATGCCCGGCCCGCGGCCGCGCTGCAGCCCGTGCCTGCACCGCTGCCCTCCAGCGTGCTGCTGGTGCGCCCCGACATCCAGGCCGCCGAGAACAACCTGCGCGCCATGGAGGCCAACATCGGCGCCGCACGCGCTGCCATGTTCCCCACCATCAGCCTCACGGCCAGCGTGGGCTCGGGCAGCCGCGAGCTCGACGGCCTCTTTGGCGGCAGCAGCAGCACCTGGAGCTTCATCCCCCTGGTGCGCCTGCCCATCTTCGACGGTGGCCGCAACCGTGCAGGCGTGCAGGTGGCCGAGGCCAACCAGCGCATCGCCATCGCCCAGTACGAGAAGGCCGTGCAGACGGCCTTCCGCGAAACCGCCGACGTGCTGGCCGACCGCGCGCAGTGGGACGAGCGCCTGGCCGCCCAGACCAGCATGGTCGCCGCTACGCAAAAGGCCTTCGACCTGTCGGAGGCCCGCTTCAAGGCCGGCGTGGACAACTACCTGACCGTGCTGGATGCGCAGCGCAGCCTCTACACGGCCCAGCAGACCCTGATCGGCCTGCGCCTGTCCGAGCAGCTCAACCGCGTCACGCTGTGGAAGGTGCTGGGCGGCGAGCAGGTGCAGGCGTCGTCCGCCTCGGCACCGGCGAATTCCTGAGCGTCGGCGGTGTATTGCGCGGTCCCGCAGAACATGCCGCCCCGACCACGATGAGCCCCTTTGCCAACACCCCCGAGCCGCCTTACTACGCCGTCATCTTCTCGTCGCGCAGGACGCGTGACGACGATGATGGCTACGGCCTCATGGCCCAGCGCATGGTGGACCTGGCCGCGCAGCAGCAAGGCTTCCTGGGCGCGGAAAGCACGCGCGGCGAGGACGGTTTCGGCATCACCGTGTCGTACTGGTCCACGGCCGAATCCATTGCGCGCTGGAAGCAGGATGCCGAGCACCTGGTCGCCCAGCAACTGGGCAAGGACGCCTGGTACGAGCACTATGAACTGCGCGTGGCCCGCGTGGAGCGCGCCTACGGCAAGCGCTGAATCCGGGCCGCCTGCGCTTGCACCACGGCCTCGGCCAGCAGCGCGATGGAGCGCGGCGCGCAGCCTTCGGCATCGTTGCTCACCGTCACGAAGGCGGGCAGCCCGCGGCTGGTGATGCCATCGATGGTCTTGGCGAGGATGGAGCGCGTGTGCACATCGGGCGTGCGGATCTCGTCAAAGGGATCGTGCTTGGTTTGCGCATCGGGGTAGCCGTAGGCCCCGAACTCGCGGTTCAGGTTCCAGCGGCAGACCAGGGGGCTGGGCCATAGCCGCCGCAGAAAAACCAATTGCTCTTCGATGGGCGGCATCTTGCCGTGCAGCCCCAGGCAGAAGGTGGCGCCCGCAGCGCGCAGCGTGTCCGCCAGCTCGGGCGTCAAAAGCTCCGGGTCGCGCACCTCCACCGCCACGATGATCTGTGCGCCCAGCGGATGGGCGGCCAGCGCCGCTCGCACCGCGTCCAGCATGGCCTGCAGCCGCGCCAGCAGTTCGGTGGGGCGGCTCAGCAGGCCCCAGGTCATCGGACTGAGCTGGAACACCAGCACGCCGAGCTGCTCGCCCAGCCCTTCGAGCGTGGGCTCGACGAAGCTGGTCACGGCCAGATCGGGTTGAAGGAACACGGGGTTCAGCGACATGCCCTTGCCATCCTCGTCGCGGACCTGCGCATCGGTGACCACCGAAGGGCACTTGACCACGAAGCGGAAATCGGCCGGCACCTGGCCCGCGAAGGCCAGGTACTGGCTGGCCGTCAACGGCCTCCAGAAGCTGCGGTCCACGCAGACCGTTCGCATCAGCGGATGCCGGCCATAGGCCTCCAGTCCCTTCTTGGCGAGCACGCTTTTGTCATAGGCGCCATCCCAGATCAAACCTTCCCAGCCCGGGTAGGACCAGGTGGAGACCCCCATGCGCAAGCCCTGCGGAAGCTGGTCCGCCAGCGCCTGCCATTGCAGGGCCTGGGGCGCCAGCTGCACGGCGCCGACGGCCTTGCGGGATGCCGGCTTGCGGCCGCCAGGCGCCGCGCTGGCGGCAGGCGGGACCGGAGCGGAAGAGGGTGGGGACGGCGGCGGTGATGGCGGCGCGCCAAACAGATCGTCTTGCATGGGCTGGAGCATGGATTGTCCATGATGCCGCTGCGCCAGCGCAGCCCGCGTAGGCACTCAGGCCACGCAGGCCCCCGCCGCACTGGCGATGTGCCTGCAGGCCAATGTCGCGTCGCAGGCCTGGGGCGGGATCGATTGACGGAGCCTAAGGCGCTCTTGAGGAATCACAGTTTTCAGTGATTGCCACCCACCCTCTTCCTTTGAACAATCCGCACTGACACCTGACGGGCAGCTGTACCGCCGTGTCGGGGTGCCCCAAGACACGCGAAACACGCAAAACACGCAAAGGAGAGGGTGATGCTGACCATAGAACAGGTAGTGGCCGGCCCGCAGCGGTCCGTGCTCATCACATCGGAGGGCGTATTCGCCTGGGGCAATCTGGAGGTGTTGCGCACCCTGCCCGAAGGCGTGGATGCTGCCGGGGTCTGTGCGCCCGATGCCACGCGCATCGGCCACCGCAGCTTTTCCCAGCCCGTGCCCCAGCGCCTGAGCCCCCTTGGTACGCGTTGGGAGGGGCTGGTGGACGCGGGCCATTCGCTGCTGGCCTGGGCGGATGGCCAGGCCTATGCCGTTGCGCCCCAGGTCCGCGATGCCGCGGGCGCCGTGCCCAGGCCTTTGGCCTTGGGCCGGCAGGATGCCGGGGTGCGGCGCATCTGGGCGGGTGAGCAGCAGGCCTATGTGCAGGACCGCGAAGGCGCACTCTGGGGATGGTCGGATGCCATGCCCGGTGCGCAGCGCGTGCAGGGCCTGCCCTCCGTGCGCAGCGTGTCCGTGGGCATGGGTCATGGGCTGGCGCTGGATGCCAGGGGGCAGGTCTGGTCCTGGGGCGCCAATGCGGCTGGCCAACTGGGGCAGGGCGATCTGGTGCAGCGCAGTCGTGCGCAGCGCGTGGTGCTGCCGCAGGGCGCTGCGGCCGTGGTGGCGGTGGCGGCGGGGGCCACGCACAGCCTGGCGCTGGATGAGAAGGGGCGGCTGTGGGGCTGGGGCTCCAACCACCAGGGCCAGCTGGACCAGGGGCTGCAGGCGGCCTACAGCCCCGGCCCCGTGCGCATTGCCGTGCCTGGGCGCCTCAGCAGTCTGGCGGCGGGCCTGCATTTTTCGGCGGCGACCACGCAGGGCGGGCAGGTGCTGGCCTGGGGCTGGAATGGCCTGGGCCAGCTGGGCCAGGGCGATGCGGCACCCCGCGCGGGCTTTCACGCCGTGCCCGGCCTGGCGGCAGTGCAGCAGATCAGCGTGGGCGGCACGCATGTGCTGGCGCTGGAGCGCGGCGGGCGCTGCTGGGCCTGGGGCGACAACCGCCATGGCGCCTGCCAGGGCGAGGACGGGGCCCAGACCCAGTCCCGCCCCCATGCGCTGGCCTTGCACGCCCTCAATGACCTGACCGAAACCAACGCATTCGCCGGCACGGCAAAGGAGGCCCTGTGAAGCATCTGCACCAGGAGCATTCAATGCCTGCCCCGGGCCTGAACCGCAGGGCACTGCTGCAATGGGGCGCCCTGCTGACGGCGGGCGCCGTGCTGCCCGGCTGCGGCGGAGGAGGCGGGCCGCGCGACGATCTGCCCGAGCCGCAGGCGCTGCGCTCCGTCAACGGCGTGCTGGAGCTGCACCTGAACGTGGGCTATGCGTCCATGGACATGGACCTGCCGGACAGCGACATCGCGCGCTGGGCCCGCTATCCGGCCGATCGGCAGCCCGGGCGGCGTCTGGAGCTGCGCAGCTTCAATGGAAGATACACGGCGCCCACGCTGTGGCTGCGCCCCGGCGACACGCTGAAGATGTGGGTGCACAACCAGCTGCCGGCCTCGCCCCAGGGCTCGGACTGGGCGCTGCTCAACCACCAGAACAGCACCAACATGCATTTCCACGGCCTGCACGTGGACCCGCGCGAGATACGGCCCGGTGTGTTTGGCGACTACGTGGTGGACGGGCCGGATGCCGGCATCGCGCCCGGCGCCACGCGCTACCACGAGATCCATCTGCCCGACGACCACAGTTGCGGCATCTACTGGTACCACCCGCATCTGCACGGCGCCACCAATGCCCAGGTCTCCAGCGGCATGTTCGGCGCCATCATCGTGGCCGATGCGCAGGACCCGTTCCGTGCCAGCGTGAACATGCGCGAGCGCGTGCTGTTCGCCCACAAGCTCACCGTCAATGCCAAGGGCCGCACCGATACGCTGGAAGACTCGATGGAGAATCCGGCCGGCGCCTTTTTGCTCAACGGCGCCTACCAGCCCACCATCGTGATGCGGCCCGGCGAGGTGCAGCATTGGCACATCGTCAATCCTTCGTCGTTCTACCCGCTGCATCCCGTGCTCGACGGGCATGTGATGAATGTCTATGGCCGCGACGGCAACCATTACGGCGGTATCTACCGGCCGCTGAGCCGGCAGACGGCCGGGCAGCCGCTGGACATGCGCGACTGGCCCGGCAACTACATCTACCCGGGCGGGCGCCTGTCCATGGTGGTGCAGGCATCGATGGCGCCGGGCGAGTATTTCCTGCGCGCGGCCGCGTGCCCGTCCTTTCACCGGCCAAGCGGCAACGAGCCCTTCGAGGAGGTGCTGGCCCGGGTGGTGGTCCAGGGCGAGCCCGTGCAGGCCCGCGTGCCCGACCCGGCCCTGCTGCGCCGGCCCGGCGACTACACGCCCATCACCGATGCCGAACTGGCCAGCCATGGTGGCGTGCAGCGCGTCCTGCGCCTGGCCGTGCTGGCCGACGACGCGGACAAGGGCGTGCGCGACCCGGCCCTGGCGCCCATGCCGGCCGGCGAGAGCTGGGTGCTGAAGGTGGGCGGCAACCGATCGGTGTTTGCGGTGGGCACCGAGGCCATGCCGCTGGGCATGTCGCCCATTCATTCCAGCCTCACGCCTGTGCAGACCGTGCCCTTCAATGCGGTGGAGGAGTGGACGGTCTACAACTACAACGGCTACCCGCATCCCTTTCACATCCACGTCAACGACTGCTATGTGGTCAGGGTCAACGGCGCGCCGGTGACGCCGTTCTGGGCCGACACCCTGCCCGTGCCGCCGGGCACGGGCAGCAGCGGGGCGGCGGGGGTCACCAAGGGCAGCATCACCTTTCGCATGCGGTTCGCGGATTTCCACGGCAAGTTCGTCTGGCATTGCCATGCGCTGGACCATGAGGACCTGGGAATGATGCAGATCGTGGATGTGCGGCCCTGAAAGCCGGGCTTGTCCGATCGGCCATTCCCGAGCCCTTCCGGCTTCATGTTGCAAGCCCTTGAATTCATTGGCCTGCAAGAAATGCTTGCATTTGCGGGCGGGCCGTGAGCGGCCCGGCCCGAATCGCGTGTGGCACACTTGGCCGCTTTTCCGGATTCCACGCCACGGGGCGCCTCTCGAATGCAAAAAATCATTGGCCAAATCGCCGCAGAACTGAATGTCAAGCCGCAGCAAGTGGGTGCTGCGGTCGAATTGCTTGATGGCGGAGCCACGGTTCCGTTCGTCGCCCGCTACCGCAAGGAAGTGACCGGCGGCCTGGACGATGCGCAATTGCGCCAGCTCGACGAACGCCTGGGCTATCTGCGCGAGCTGGAAGACCGCCGGGGCACGGTGCTCAAGGCCATCGACGAGCAGGGCAAGCTGACCGATGCGCTGCGCCTGGCCATTGCCAATGCGCCGACCAAGCAGGAGCTGGAGGACATCTACCTGCCCTTCAAGCAAAAGCGCCGCACCAAGGGCCAGATTGCCAAGGAATTCGGCATCGAGCCGCTGGCCGACAAGCTGTTTGCCGACCCCACGCTGGACCCGCACAAGGAGGCCGAGGCCTTTTGCAAGCCCGCCACCACCCTGGACGACGGCAAGCCGGGCCCCGATTTCTCCACCACCTTCGCCGTGCTCGATGGCGTGCGCGACATCCTGTCCGAGCGCTGGGCCGAAGACCCGGCGCTGGTGCAGAAGCTGCGCGAATGGCTGTGGGAAGACGGCCTGCTGCGCTCCAAGAAGATCGAGGCCAAGAACGAGAACGACCCCGAGGTCGCCAAGTTCCGCGACTATTTCGAGTACGACGAACCGATTGGCCGCGTGCCCTCGCACCGCGCCCTGGCCGTGTTCCGCGGCCGCGCGCTGGAGATCCTCGAAGCCAAGCTGGTTCTTCCCGTGGAGCCCGAGCCCGGCCAGCCCAGCCTGGCCGAAGGCAAGATTGCCCTGCACCTGGGCTGGAGCCACGCCAAGCGCGCCAGCGACGATCTGATCCGCAAGTGCGTGGCCTGGACCTGGCGCGTCAAGCTGAGCCTGTCCACCGAGCGCGACCTGTTCTCGCGCCTGCGCGAAGACGCGGAGAAGGTGGCCATCAAGGTCTTTGGCGACAACCTGCGCGACCTGCTGCTGGCCGCGCCTGCGGGCCAGCGCGCCGTCATCGGCCTGGATCCGGGCATCCGCACGGGTGTCAAGGTGGCCGTGGTGGACAGCACGGGCAAGCTGGTGGACACCACCACCATCTACCCGCATGAGCCGCGCCGCGACTGGGACGGCTCCCTGGCCGTGCTGGCCCGCCTGGTCGAAAAGCACCAGATCAACCTGATTGCCATCGGCAACGGCACGGCCAGCCGCGAGACCGACAAGCTGGCGGCCGACCTGATCAAGATCGCCAGCAAGGCCGACCGCCAGATCGAGAAGGTCGTGGTCAGCGAGGCCGGCGCTTCCGTGTATTCCGCCAGCGAGTTCGCCTCGCAGGAAATGCCCGATGTGGACGTGAGCCTGCGCGGCGCCGCCAGCATTGCGCGCCGCCTGCAGGACCCGCTGGCCGAGCTGGTCAAGATCGACCCCAAGAGCATCGGCGTGGGCCAGTACCAGCACGACGTGAACCAAAGCGAGCTGGCGCGCCAGCTCGACGCCGTGGTCGAGGACTGCGTGAACTCCGTGGGCGTGGACCTGAACACGGCCTCGGCGCCGCTGCTGTCGCGCGTCTCGGGCCTGTCGGGCAGCGTGGCCAAGTCGGTGGTGCGCTGGCGCGATGCCAATGGCTCCTTCAAGAGCCGCAAGCAGCTGATGGACGTGGCCGGCCTGGGCGCCAAGACCTTCGAGCAGTCCGCAGGCTTTCTGCGCATCCGCGGCGGCGACAACCCGCTGGACATGACCGGTGTGCACCCGGAAACCTATCCCGTGGTCGAGCGCATCATTGCCACCACGGGCAAGAGCGTGGACCAGCTCATGGGCCGCTCCGAGGTGCTCAAGGGCCTGAAGGCCGAGCAGTTCGTGAACGAGCAGTTCGGTGCCATCACCATCAAGGACATCCTGGGCGAGCTGGAAAAGCCCGGCCGCGATCCGCGCCCGGACTTCGTCGTCGCCCGCTTCAATGACGGCGTGGAAGACATCAAGGACCTCAAGGAAGGCATGACGCTGGAGGGCACGGTCAGCAACGTGGCCCAGTTCGGCGCCTTCGTGGACCTGGGCGTGCACCAGGATGGCCTGGTCCACGTCAGCCAGATGAGCCACAAGTTCATCGAGGACGCGCGTGAGGTCGTCAAGACCGGCCAGATCGTCAAGGTCAAGGTGCTGGAGGTCGATGTGGCGCGCAAGCGCATCAGCCTGACCATGAAGCTGGATGCGGCGCCCGCGCGGCGCGACGGCCCCCGTGACAACCGCTTCGAGAGCGCAGGCCGAGGCAGCCAGGGCCATCAGGGCGGCCAGCGCCGCGCGCCCGAGCCGGCGCAGCAGTCGGCCATGGCCTCGGCCTTCGCCAAGCTGCAGACCCGCAAGTAAGGCCGGGCAGGGCAGGGCAGGAAACGCGATGGCTGCGCACGCACTGGATCTGCAGACGCTGTTGACCCAGACGCTGGCCCTGCCGGCGCAGCCGCGCATTGTGGCCCTGCTGCTGCGCGAGCTGGTGCCCGAGCAGCCCAGCCTGCGCCGGCTGAGCCAGCTGTTCGCGGCCGACCCCGCGCTGGCTGCCGGGCTGCTGGCGCAGGCCAACGGCCCGGTCTTCGGCATGGCGGGCCGTGTCACCGGCATTCCGGAGGCGCTCGCACTGCTGGCGCCCGCGCAGTTGCGCCAGATCGTGCGGGGCATGCCGCTGGGCGTGGGCACGCATGCCGTGCCGGGCGTGGCCATGCCGGCCTTCTGGCGCTACAGCGTGGATGCCGCACGCGTGGCCCGCGCGCTGGCCGGCACGGTGCAGGCCAGCCCCACGGCGGCCTATGCGGCAGGCCTGCTGCACGGGCTGGGCGAGCTGGCCATGCACATGATCGATCCCGGCCGCGCGGCCACCATCTCCGAGCTGGTCGGCCCGCTGGACCCGCGCCGTGCCGAACTGGAGATGCGGCTGTGCGGCTACGCATACAGCCATGTCAGCGCAGGCCTGGCCCGGCGCTGGAATCTTCCGCCGCTGCTGGCCGACGCGCTGCAGCACCTGCACGCGCCGCTGGCCCAGCCCGGCTTCGATCCCCTGGCCTGCGTGCTGCACATCGCCGCCTGGCGCGCCCGATCGCGCGAGGCGCAATGGGGCGAGCGCGCGCTGGCCGTGAGCTTTCCCGGCGAAGTGGGGGTGGCCCTGGGCCTGGACATCGACATGGTGCTGCGCCAGGACCCGGTGGACTGGATGGCCGACACGGGCCTGGATGTGCTGCTTTAGGGCAGGACCCGGGGCCAGCGTCAGTTCCGGTGCCAGGGCGCCGGCACCATGTCGAAAAGCGGCGTGGGGTCGCGCCGGTAGGGCGCGGGGCTGATGGGGGCCATGGGCTGCATGGTCATGGGGTCGATGCGTGCCAGCTGCTGCATCCAGCCAATGTCCACACCGCCGCCCTGTGCGGGGCGCGAATAGATCAACTCCAGCATGCGCCGCGATGCCACATGGCCGTGGGACGCCGCCTGCTGGTACAGGCGCAGGGCCTCGGTGTAGTTGGCCGGCACGCCTTCGCCACGGTGATAGCGCTGGGCCTGCTCCCACTGCTGCTGGGCCGTGACGGGCTGTCGCACCTGGATGTCCTGCTCGCTGGGCGAGCCCCGCAACTCCGGCGTGCGCTGCAGCCGTTGCGGCCCCTGCGCCGCAGGCGGGGCAGACGTGCCCTGGGCCGACACCAGCTGGCCCGCGGGCCGCATGCGGTCGCCCAGCATCTGCGCATTGGTCGCCGCGCTGGATGAGCGTGGCGCCGCCGCGCGGAACTGGCGCAGGGCGGCCTCGGGCTCGTCCTGCGCGAGCAGGGCCAGGCCCCATTCCAGCTGTGCGCCGGGGCTGCCCGAACGCGCCGCGCGCTGCAGCAGTTCCTGGTCGGGCGTGCCTGCCACGGTCAAGGCCTCGCCCACGGGCTCGGCCGTGGACAGCGGCGCCAAGCGCCGTGCCAGCAGCCATTCCAGGTATTGCGCACGGGCCGGGTCGGTCTTGGCCAGCTGGGCGATCCAGGGCCTTGCGGCCGGTGGATCGGGGGGCTGGCCGCAGCCGTCCATGGCGCACCAGGCCAGTCCCGCGCTGGCCAGCGGATGGCCGGCGCGCTGGGCACGCTCGAACCAGGTCCTGGCCTGTGGCCCGTCCTGGGCCATGGCAATGCCATGCAGTGCCAGCAGGCCCATGACCCATTGCGCCTCGCGCTGCGTGGCCGGGCTCACGCCCTTGCCTTCGGCGCGGCTGCGCAGTTGGGACAGGGCCCGTTGCTGGGCGGTATCCGAGGTCGAATTGATGTTGCTGGTGCCCGGCTGGGAGCCGTACACGCTGGCCGTCGCCACCCGGATGGGCATGACCGGCGTGAAGCGGGCTGCCGCCTGCACATGCGGCAGCACGGCGGGCGCCAGACCGGGCAGCACCACCAGCAGCCCGGGCAGCACAAGCCTGGCGGTCAGGCGCAGCCCGCGGCGCCGCCGCGGGGAGGTTTCATGAGCGCTGGAGGGCATGGCAGGTGCCTCTGGTTGGCTTGTGGTCCGCACCGTGCATCAGCGCTTGGCCTGGGCCGGCACCACCTGCCAGAAGCGGGCCGAGCCGGTGTACCCGTCTGCGCCCAGCGAGCTGGCCATGTACTGGTTGACATCCTCCAGGGAGCGCATGCCCGGGATGGCGATGAAGGCCTTGCCCTGCAGCAGCGTGGGCAGCTTGTCGGTCATGTTCTGCTCGGTAGCGAAGCAGGCCACGCCTTCCTTGCCGGGAGGGCCGGCGTTGATCACATAGCCGGGGTTGGGGCTCATCCAGTCGGGCAGGCGCACGGACTGGGCGGCGGTGATCCAGCCCGAGCGGTTCACGTCGTTGGGCACCAGCCGGGTGACCTCGCCATCGGCGCCCGCCATGAAGCACGACAGGTAGGAGGCACGCGACACGGTGGTGGACAGGAAGAGCTGTTCACCCGTCTCGAAGGAGGTGCGGGTGGGCGTGATGTTCTCCACCCACAGGTCCAGCTTGCGGTCGGGCGCGGGGCGCCGTAGCGGTAGTCGCCCGTGCCCACGGCCACGTTCTCGGAGGCGGTGGTGACCGGCGCTGCGCTCTTGGTGTTCCAGCCAATGCGCGTGATGTGCCCATCGGCGCCCACGGCCACGAAGTCGCGCAGTGCGCGTTCATAGGTGTTGAAGTCCACCACGCCGTTGACCACCATGCCGCTGTCGGCCTGGAAGCGCCCTATGGCCTCGCGCCACTGCGGGTTGCCTGCGGTGAAGGCCGGGGCGTCCGGCGGCAGATAGCCCTTGCTGATCAGCGACTGGCGCACCAGTTCCTGGTGGATGCCGGCTTCGCCTTCCTCGTACCAGTCGCGCAGCTGGCGCTGGAAGTCGGGGTGGGTCTGGTCCAGCGTCAGGCACTGCCAGTAGGGCAGGCGCGACCATTTGCCCAGCAGCTCGATCATGCCCAGCTCGACCAGGGTGCGCACGGCCGGGCCCGAGCCCTGGGCATAGTCGCGGCCCACGCTGAACTGCACGCCGTAGGTGCCGATGCGGCCGGACAGGTCCAGCCCCTGGCTGCCGTTGCCGATGACGACCTCGTTGGCCGAATCCAGGCCCGGGATGATGGTGCGCGTGCGGAAGTCGCCCAGGTGCAGCTCCATGCCCAGCACGGCGCCGCTGCGGTTGGCGCTGTAGCCGGTTTCCAGGCGCGATGCGCTGGTGCCTATGTCCACATTGTTGCGCAGCACGTTCTGGTCCATGAAGGACACGGCGCCCGACACATACAGGGCAGGGCGCTGCAGCTGGATCTGGTTGTTGTTGAGCAAGATGGTGGTGAGGTTCTGCACCGTATCCTGGCGGGCGATGTCCACCTCATAGTCCACGTAGCGGAAGGCACTGCTGACGCGCGACATCTGGGACAGGGCGGTGACCACCATCTCCTTGGCGGCCACGGCCACGCGGCCCGAGTAGTCGGGCAGCTGCTTGCTGGTGATCAGCACCGTGGGCATGTGGCTGTTGCGGAACATCCTGTCCATGCACATCAGCGAGTCGGAAAAGCTCGATATCGAGCGCACCGGCCTCACCACGGGGCGGTCGGCCGCATAGACCTTGTCCAGGTACTTGGCGTCCTTGCGCGCATCCAGCGGCGCGCAGCCCGACAGCAGCACGATGGACGCCGAGACGGCGCAGGCAATGGCCCGCATGCAATCCTGTCTGCCGGACCATCGCTGGCGGAAAGTCCCACGGTCGTCCGCATGGCCGCCGAGTGCCGGCTGCAGCGCGGCATCGGGGCGGGGAAGTCCTGGCGATGGAAGGCGGTTGCGCATGATGGACCTCTGCTGGAAAACGGCGAGCCAGGGCACAGGCGCGCACGGGCGTCGGCGCCGGAAATGGGGGATCGAGAAATGGTGGGCGGCCCGAAGGCTGGCCGCCCGGTGTCGCGCTAGCGGCAGACGTTGACCAGGTCGCCCTTGAGGACCACGATCTGGTCCTTGGTCTGGGGCCCATAGCGGTTGAATGCGCTGGCGTTGGTGTTGCTGGCCAGGTCCTGGGTGCAGGTGCGCTGCATGCCCGTGCTGCTCGTCGTGGTCGTGGTCACCACGTTCGCCTCGGTGGAGATACCGGGCGCATTGGTCATGGACATGGCTTCGTAGCGCGCGATCTTGGCCTTGACATTGATGGGGATGTCGGTGACGGTGTCCAGCCCCGACGATGTCGGCTGCTTGGCCGTGGGCAGCCTGAGGTAGTCGACGGGCTTGTTCAGCACCACCGGGTCTTCGCCGGGGGCTGCTGCATGAAGGGGGTTCGCTCCGAGGGCGAGCCAGGCCAATAGGGCAGCCGAACAGAGATGGGCGGCGGTGTGCATGGTGGGCTCTCCTGGTGCGGTGAGCTGGGTCTTAGCCGGGAAGGTGCCGCCGGGTGGCCTGGGGCCGCCCGGCAGTTTCCTTCGTCCGGCAGCCAGGCTCAGTGGTTGTTGTAGCAGGTCACGCAGCCGTTGTTGCTGGAGATGTTCTGCACTGCCATGGAACCGTTGCCGGCGTAGTTGATGATGCCGGAGTTCTTGGCAGCCACCACCTGGATCGAAGTGCTCTTCACGTCCACTTCGCCATAGTTGGAGGCCAGGTTGTTGACGGCCACTGCGCTATAGCCATCGGCCTTGTTCAGGATGCCGCTGCCGGTGGCTGCGACGACCTGCAGCGAGCTGCCACTGCGATCGATGGTCACGTTGCCTGCATTGCTGGCCAGGTTCTGGGAGGCCTTGCCACCACCCGTTGCCACGTTCAGCACGCCGCTCCTGTTCAGCAGGGTGACCTGAACGCTGGGGCCATTGATTTCGATCTGGGAGCTGCTGCTGCCGCCGCCGCTGCCGCCACCGCCGCCACCACCCATGGGGCCTGCCATGGCAGCTGTTGCGATCAAGCTCAGGGAAAGAATTGCAAGCGATTTCATGATGGCTCCTTGATGAAGAATCGGACTATCAGGAAGAGGTGTGTAAGCACCCGTTTTGCAGACACTTTGCGGAGGTTTCCGGCTTTGTCTCCCTGGACCCCTGCTCGTTGTCTGGACTCCAATGTGCTCGGGGAGATCCGTCCGTTCCATCTCTTGTCCGGGGTAGCCATGAGCGCTGATCCACTTGCCGGGTACTTACCCACCCAAGCCGTTTGCAGGCAGGCTGCATCGCGTTAAAACGGCAGCCGTGCGCGATGAATGGATCTGGGTAGTTTCAAGGTGTAACGACAGAAAATTTACGGTTGCAGCTTTGCTTGGGGTCGCCGTTTCGGCGGGTGCGGGGGGGTTTGGGCAACCTGGTGTATCGAAGTGCACGCACCTGAGGCCGGCGGCGGCAACAAAGGCAGGATCGGCCTTTGTCACAGGACGGGATTGGCGGCGTGGTGCGCGGTGTCTGGATCCGCAAGATCTGCCGGACCGGCGCTCAGGAAACCCCGTAGTCGATTCCTCACACAAAGGTGTTAATTTGTAATCTACGCAATCTTTCACAAACTTCGTCAAAGATTGTGGATATCGGTTGCGATTTCTCTTAATGTGGAAAGGCAAGTCTGTGATCGGTTGCGTCATACACATGGCGTGACATTTGAGGAGAGCAGCATGAATCCATCCGACGTTCCCGCCGATGCCCGTCCCCTGATCGCCGAGTCCCCTCGCGCCCAGGGCATGCTGGGCACAGGTCTGAGCTCTGCCATGTGGCCCGACTACCTGGCGGGCCAGCCCGACAAGCCCGTGCGGGTGCTGCTGGTGGACGACGATGCCCATATCCGCATGGTCATTGCGCAGGAAATCATGAACGACCCGCGCACTCTGGTCGTGGCCCAGGCCGGCAGCGTGCGCGACGGGCGCAAGGCCATCCGCCAGCATGAATTCGACGTGATGCTGGTGGACCTGAACCTGGGTGACGGCGAGGGCTTCGAGCTGCTGGACATGATGAAGACCGTGAGGCCCACGGCCGAGGCCGTCATCATCTCCGTGATGGAAAACGACGAACAGGTGCTGCGTGCCTTCGAGCTGGGCGCCACGGGCTACCTCGTCAAGAACTCCTGGTTCGGCAACTATCCGCAGGCCGTGCTGCAGGTGGCCAATGGCGGCGCATCCGTCACCCCCAGCCTGGCGCGCAGGTTGTTGCAGCGCTTCGACAAGACCCAGGGGGCCGAGCCCAAGCGCCGCACGCCCGACGAGGCAGACCGCCTGTCCACCCGCGAGCGCGAGGTGCTGCGCATGGTCGCCAGCGGCTATACCAGCGCCGAGATCGGCTCGCGCCTGATGATCAGCGCCATGACGGTCAACACGCACATCAAGAACATCTACCGCAAGCTGCAGGTGCGCACACGCGCCCAGGCGGTACGCTTTGCATCGCTGCGCGGCCTGTTCTGATCCTGGGGCGGCGTCCTGCCCGCAGCGGCCTGCCGCCGCCCGGGCCATGGCGGCCGCGCCTGGCACAGCTTGGCCATGAAAGATCCCCTTCGCACGCTGGCCATCTGCCTGGCCCTGGGCCTGCTGCAGATGCTGGGCCTGTGCGCCTGGCTATGGCAGGCGGGCGCCCAGGCCCCGCCGTGGCTGAGCCTGGCCAGCCTGGCCCTGCTGGTATCCACGGCGCTGCTGTGCGCCATGGGCGCCCGGCGACTGCACAGGCTGCTGCTGTGGCGGCGGCGGCGCAGTCCCCGGCCCTCGCGCGAAGTGCAGGCCGAGCGCCGGCGCATTGCCGCCGACCTGCACGACGGCGTGGGCGGGCTGCTGGTGCATGCCATGGCCTTGCTGGACCCGCGCGAGACCCGCCAGCGCCAGGCGCAGGAATTGCTGGAGCAGGGCTTGCTGGACCTGCGGCTCATGGTGGATGCCATGGACGCCATGGAAGACGCCTTGCCCGTGCGGCTGGCGCGCCTGCGCCACCGGCTGCAGCCCGTGCTGGACCGGCGCGGCATGCGCATCTGCTGGAGCGTGGCCGATCCGCATGCCGCCGCCGGGCTGCGCGGGGTGCCGGACCTGCCCGACCTGCCAGACCTGCCGCGTGGCCAGCCGTCCCAGCAGTTGCTGGCCATCGCCCAGGAGGCCGTGAGCAATGCGCTGCAGCATGCGCGCGCCACCACGCTGTGGCTGGTGCTGGAGCCGGTGGATCGTGCAGATGCTGCAAGCCCTGGTCGCGATGCCCGGCGTGCATTGCACTGGGAACTGCGCGTGGAAGATGACGGCTGCGGCCTGCCGTCCGACCCTGACCCTGACCCTGCGCAGGGTGCCATCCCGCCTGGCCTGCAGGGCATGGGCCTGGCAGGCATGCATCGCCGCGCCCATGCCATCGGGGCTGTGCTGGACATCCTGCCGCGGGCCGGTGGAGGTACCGTGGTGCGTGTGCGCTGGTGATCGGTTCGATGCGCCGGCGGCAACGGCGTTCCGGCAATTGCGGTGCCCGCTGACAGGGCAGGCCTGCGGCGCGCTGTGCAATCCCCCGATATGCGGATGTGAGGCAGTATCCATACCTGCATCCAAGCCCTGACATCCCGTTTCCATGAACCCACATTCCGACCCTGCGCCGTCGCCTTCACGGCAGGCCCTTCCTGCAGCCGCCGAAGGCGCCAATGCTGTCAATGCAGCCGCTAATTCCGCCACCCATGCCGCCACCCATGCAGATTTCGCGCGCAGCGTGCGTTCGGCCCTGCCGGGCCTGGCACAGCTGGCCGACATGGTGCCCGCGCTGCGCCTGCTCACCGGGCTGCTGGTGGCCAGCATCGTCATTGCCGGCCTGTATTTCGGCCAGGGCCTGCTGATTCCGCTGGCGCTGGCGCTGCTGTTCGGTTTTTTGCTGGATCCGGCCGTCTCCCGGCTCAAGCGCTGGGGCATGCCGCGCATGGCGGCCACGTTGCTGGTGGTGGTCATGGCGCTGGCGACGCTGGCGGGAATGGGTACCTATCTGGGCAGCCAGGTGCAGCAGCTCAGCGCCGATCTGCCCACCTACCAGAACACCATCCGCGACAAGCTGCGCAGCCTGCGCAGGAACGCCAACATGCCCAGTGCCTGGGACGGCGCGCTGCGCACCTATGACACCGTGGAGCGCGAGATATCGCGCGGCGCCACCACGCCCCGCGTGCAGAAGGTGGAGATCCAGTCGCCCGAGCAAAAGCCCACGGCGCGCATGCTGCAGTGGCTGGGCCGCGTGGCCGAGCCCGTGACCATGGCCGGCATCGTGCTGCTGTTCGTGATCCTCATCCTGCTGGACCGCGATGACCTGCGCGACCGATTGCTGCGCCTGATGGGCGGCAACCTGCACGTGGCCACCGACGCGCTGGACGAGGCCTCGCAGCGCATAGGCAAGTACCTGCGCATGCAGTTCGTCGTCAACATCACCTACGGACTGCCCATGGCGGCGGGGCTGTGGTTCATTGGCGTGCCGGGCGCCATTCTCTGGGGCGTGCTGGCGGCCATCATGCGTTTCGTGCCCTATGTGGGGGCCATGATCTCGGCCGCCTTCCCGCTGGCGCTGGCCTTTGCCGTGGACCCGGGCTGGCAGATGCTGCTGATGACGCTGGGCCTGATCATGGCGCTGGAGCTGATCAGCAACAACCTCATCGAGCCCTGGCTGTATGGCAGCAGCACGGGCCTGTCCACGCTGTCCATCATCGTGTCGGCCACCTTTTGGACGGCGCTGTGGGGGCCGATAGGGCTGATTCTGTCCACCCCGCTGACGGTCTGCCTGCTGGTGCTGGGGCGCTACATCCCGGCGCTGCAATTCATGGAAGTGCTGCTGGGCAGCTCGCCCGTGCTGGGGCCGGCCCAGCGCCTGTACCAGCGCCTGCTGGCCGACGACGTGGAAGACGCGGTCACGCTGGCGCATGAACTGGTGGACGCAAGGCTGCCGGCGCGCGCCTCGGCGGACGAACGCTCGGCAGCGGTGGCCGGTTTCTATGACGAGGTGGCCATCCCCGCACTGCGCCTGGCCACGCAGCAGCACCTGGAATCGGCCACGGCCGAACACCGGCTGCGCCTGTCCAGCGGCATGGATGCCCTGATCGAGGAACTGCGCGAAAGCCATCCGCCGCCCGCTGCGGCCCTGGCCACGCGCGCCCTGCGCATCCATTGCGTGGGCGCGCGCTGGGAGGTCGATGCCCTGGCCGCCGCCATGGTGGCGCACAGCGAGGCGCTGCGCGGCCACGTGGTCAGCTGCTCGGACTGGGCCCTGGCCGCCGACCCGCAATGGCGCCAGTTGGGACCGGGGCAGGGCGGCCTGCCGCAAGGCCACGCAGGAGCGCAGGCCCTGGCCGAGGCGCAGTTGCTGGTGCTGTCCGTCTTCAGTACCCAGCCCCAGACCGTGGTGCGCCAACTGATGCGCCGCGTGCGCCGCCATTGGCCGCACCTGCGCGTGGTGCTGGCGCTGTGGAATGCGCCGGCCGTGGTGTCCGACCCCGAGTTCGCGCGCCGCTGCGGCGCCGCCGCCTGCGTGTCCGGCCTGCGCGAGCTGCAGTTGTGGGTGGACGCCTTGCGCCTGCCTGACGCGGCAGGCCAGGGCCTGGCCGCGCCCATTCCCGATGACGACGCGCAGCGCGTGCGCCAGCTGCACGACAGCGGCGTGCTCGGGCCCGGCCTGCCGCAGCTGTACCACGAGGCAGCTCAGCAGGCCGCCAATGCCTTCGATGTGAAATGGGCCCAGGTCTCATGGGTCGATGCCGACCGCGTGCACACGCCCGGCAGCCTGCTGGTGGCGGACCAGGGCGACCCGGCTTCCGCCGGCATGCCGCGTGCGCAGTCCATCTGCTCCTACGTGGTCCATGGCGGTGACGCCCTGGTGGTGCATGACGCCGCGCGCGACCCCCGATTTGCCGGCAACCCCGCGTTGCAGGCCATGCGGCTGCGCTTTTACGCGGGCGTGCCGCTCAAGAACCGCCACGGCACGGTGCTGGGCAGCTTTTGCATCATGGACGACGCGCCGCGCGAGGTCTCGGCGGCCGATCTGGAGCTGCTGGGCGTCATGGCCGAGCAGTTGATGCAGAACGTGGAGGTGCGCCGGATGATGGAAGCTGGCGCTGCACCGGCTCCGGTGCAGACTCCTGCACAAACTTCGGCGCAATTGACCTCCCAAACGACACCCCAGCCACCATCGTCGTCACCATCGACAACACCCCAGCCGAGTGCTGGCGGCTGAGTCCCGCTTACAGCGAGGTGGCCAGCATCTGCTCGTAGTCGTCGGCGCTGGCCAGGCGCGGGTTCGTGCCGTGGCAATGGTCCTTGAGCGCGCCGCCGATCACGGCTGCGAACTGGGCGCGCTCCACGCCCATGGCCGACAGGCCCGTGGGCAGGCCCAGGCGGGCGTTCATGTCGCGTATGGCTTCGGGAATGTCGCTGCCCGAGTCCAGGCCCATGGCGTGGGCCATGCGCTGCAGGCGCTGTTCGGCGCGCACGCTCTCGGCCTCGGCATTGAAGCGCACCACGGCGGGCAGGAACATGGCGTTCAGCGTGCCATGGTGCAGGCGCGGGTTCACGCCGCCCAGGCTGTGGCTGAGGCTGTGCACGCAGCCCAGGCCCTTCTGGAAGGCCATGGCGCCCTGCATGCTGGCGCTCATCAGCTGGCGGCGCGCCTCGGCGTCCTGGCCGTTGCGCGTGGCGCGTTCGATGTGGGCCCAGCCGCGCGTGAGGCCATCGAGCGCAATGCCGTCGGCAGGCGGGTTGAAGGCCGCCGCCATGAAGGTCTCCATGCAATGGGCGATGGCGTCCATGCCCGTGGCGGCCGTCAGCATGGCGGGCAGGCCGTAGGTCAGTTCCGGGTCGCAGATGGCGGCACGGGGCACCAGGTGCCAGCTGTGGAAGCCCAGCTTGCGGTGGTCGTCCACGATGATGATGGCGCCGCGCGCCACCTCGCTGCCCGTGCCGCTGGTGGTGGGCACGGCGATCAGCGGGGCCACGCGCTCGCTGATGCGCGGCGAGCCGCCCTCGATGGTGGCGTAGTGCGACAGCGGCCCTTCGTGCGTGGCTGCAATCGCCACGCCCTTGGCGCAGTCGATGGCGCTGCCGCCGCCCACGGCGATCAGGCCGTCGCAGCGCTGCTCCTGGTAGATGGCAGCGGCCGCGCGCACGGCGGCCTCGGTGGGGTTGGAGGGCGTCTGGTCGAACACTGCATGCGGCATGCCGCCCAGCGCATCCAGCGCCCTTTGCAGCACGCCAGCGGCCTTGACGCCCTGGTCGGTGACGATCAGCGGCCGCGTGATGCCCACGCGCTCGCACTCCTGGCGCAACAGGCGCACGGCGCCGAAGTCAAACTGGATCTGGGTGACGTAGTTGATGAAGGCCATGGTCGGTGACTCGTTGCGGGCCGTTGCGGCCCATGGTGGGATCAGGGGGAGTGCGCCGAATCTAGACCGCGCGTGCTGCACTGCAAACAAAGCAAACCCTGAGAGGGCGCTGCGGCGGTCACGGGGGCGACAGCGCGGGCATGCGCTGCCATCGCATGGCTGCCAGGGCCTTGTGCTCGCGGCACAATGCCTGCTGCGCCGTGCCTGCCGCACCTCGCCGGCCGCACCGAATTGCCTTGCCAGATAGTCGCTACCGAACCTGTCCCTGAACGTGCTCCTGAACGTGCCCCAGACTGAATCCTCCTCCCATGCCACGCCGCTGCCGGCGTCCCTGACCCACCAGATGCGCGATGTGCTGCGCCGCATGGAGCGCGCCGCGCGCACGCCCCTGCACCAGCTGGGCGCCGAGGGCGCACGTGCCGCCTACGAGGCGGGGGCCGGCGTGCTCGAAATTCCCAAGCCGGTTCTGCCGCGTGTGGAGGATCTGCAGATTCCCGCGCGCGATGGCGCCTTGCTGCCCGCTCGGCTCTATGCGCCCGTGGAGCGCAGCCAGGCGCCGGCCACGGGCCTGCCCGTGCTGCTGTACCTGCACGGCGGCGGCTTCACCGTAGGCAGCGTGGCCACGCACGACGTGCTGTGCCGCCAACTGGCCCATCTGTCGGGCGCCATGGTGGTCTCGCTGGACTATCGGCGCGCGCCAGAGCACAAATTCCCCACGGCCCACAACGACGCCTGGGACGCGCTGCAGTGGCTGGCCGCGCAGGCGGCCTCGCTGGGAGCCGACCCTGCGCGCCTGGCCGTGGGCGGCGACAGCGCGGGCGGCACGCTGGCCGCAGCCTGCGCCATCCATGCGCGCGACACCGGCCTCAAGCTGGCCCTGCAACTGCTGATCTACCCGGGCACGACGGCGAACCAGGACACCGACTCGCACCGCCGCTTCGCCCACGGGCTGGTCATTGACGAGCCGGCCATCACCTGGTTCTTCGCCCAGTACCTCAACAGCCCCGCCGACCGCGAGGACTGGCGCTTTGCCCCGCTGCTGGCCCCCGATGTGGACGGCGTGGCCCCGGCCTGGATAGGCCTGGCCGAATGCGACCCGCTGGTGGACGAGGGCGTGGAATACGCCGACAAGCTGCGCATGTCCGGCGTGCCCGTGGACCTGGAGATCTACCGGGGCGTGACCCATGAATTCGTCAAGATGGGCCGCGCCATTGCCGAAGCGCGCCGTGCACATGCCGACATGGCGCGCGCCTTGGCCGACGCCTTCGCGGCCTGAAGGCCAAGGCGCACCAAAACACACCAAGACACCCCAAGACAACAGGAGAGAAACACCCCCATGCAACGCCAAGATTTCCGCACGCTGCAACGCATCGAAGTGCGCTGGTCCGAAGTGGACGCCCAGAAGATCGTCTTCAACGCCCACTACCTGATGTACGCCGACGTGGCCGTCACCGACTACTGGCGCCAGCTGGGCCTGCCCTATGAATCGTCCTTCGCGGCCCTGGGCGGCGAGCTGTTCGTCAAGAAGGCCACCACCACCTACCACGCATCGGCCACGCTGGGCGACGTGCTGCATGTGGGCATACGCTGTGCCAGGCAGGGCAATACCTCGCTGTTGTTCGAGGCCGGCATCTTCCGCGGCATGGAGCTGCTCAACACCGTGGAGCTGGTCTATGTGTTCGCCGATGCCACCACGCGCCAGCCGCTGCCCGTGCCGCAGCAGCTGCGCGACGTGCTCACGGCCTATGAGGCCGGCCAGAGCGTGGTGCGCGTGGCATCGGGCAGCTGGAACGACCTGGGCCGCGACGCCGAGCGCCTGCGCCTGGCCGTGTTCGTGCACGAGCAGGGCGTGCCGCGCGAGATCGAGATCGACGAGTTCGACCCCGTGGCCCGCCACGCCGTGGTCTACAACGGCCTGGGCCAGCCGATCGCCACCGGCCGCCTGGTCAGCGACAGCCCCGGCGCGGGCAGGATCGGCCGCATGGCCGTGGACCGCAGCGTGCGCGGCGGCCGCTGGGGCCGCATCGTGCTGGACAGCCTGGTCGAAGCCTCGCGTCAGCGCGGTGACCGCGAAGTCGTGCTGCATGCGCAGCGCCATGCCGAGTCGTTCTACCTGCGCGCGGGCTTCACGCCGGAAGGCGAGCCCTATGAAGAGGCCGGCATCCCCCACATCACCATGAGGAAAGTGCTCACCGCCTGAGCTGCAGGCAGCTCAGGCGGTGCAAGGCTCAAATCTCAGATGTCCTCGCGCAACGCGTAGGGCAGGGGCTTGAGCTGCAGCGTCACGGCCTGTGCGGCATCGGCGCGCTGGCCTTCGCCCAGTGCGGCGTGGGCCAGCAGGGGCTGGTCGGCCGAGCTGGTCTGCATGGAGACGATGGCGTCCCAGCCGCCACCAGGCGCCGGGGCGGCCTGGACCACGGTGCCGGTGGCCTGCTCCAGGTCCTCGGGCGTGAAGACCTCCATGCCGGTGGCCAGCGGCTGCTGTGCATGGGCCAGGTAGGCGCGGCGCTTGAGCGTGCCCCGGAACTGGCTGCGGGCCACCACTTCCTGGCCTGGGTAGCAGCCCTTCTTGAAATTCACGCCTTCCACCGATTCGTAGTTGAGCATCTGCGGCACAAAGGCATCCACCACAGGCGCCGACAGCGTGGCAATGCCGCTGGCGACTTCGCTCCAGAGCCAGTCGGCCTCGCTGAGTGCAGGGCCTTCGGGCAGGGGCGCGCCCACGGGCGCCACGCGCAGGGCGCGCGGCTGGCCGGCGGCCGGGTACAGGGCGATCAGGCTGGCGTCGCCGTCATCGGTCTTGGTCCAGGGCACGGCTGCCGGGCCCAGGGCCTGCGCGGCGGCATCGCCAGCCAGCCCGTGCAGCGTGAATTCGGCCGTGGCGTCGCTGAGCTTGCACTTGGCGCGCAGCACGAACATGGACAGGCGCTTGAGCGTGGGCGCAAGCAGGCTGCGGTCGCACAGCAGCAGGATCTCGTCCTTGCTGCGCTTGAAGCCGATGAAGCTGGCCAGCATGCGGCCCTTGGCCGTGCAGAACGCCGACAGACGCGCGTGCTGCAGATCCAGCAGCGCGAAGTCGTTGGTCAGCTGTCCATGCAGGAACTGGGCGGCGTCATCGCCGAGGGCGCGTATCACGCCGAGATGGGAAACGGAAGCAATGCCGTTCAGTAAAGGCTGGGTCATGGCTGAATTATGATCAGCCGCTCTATTGCTTGCTTGGACCGAGGTTGTGCGCTTTATCTTTCGCGCTTTGATGATGTTGCTGGTGCTGGCCGCCGTGCTGGCCGGTGCCGGCTGGTGGTGGCTGAACCAGCCGCTGCCGCTGGCCCAGCCCACGCTGGAGCTGGAGGTCGAGCCCGGCACCACGCCGCGTGGCGTGGCCCGCGAAGTGGTCAAGGCCGGCGTGCAGACCGATGCGCGGCTGCTGTACGCCTGGTTCCGCGTCTCGGGGCTGGACCGGCAGATCAAGGCCGGCAACTATGAGCTGACCACGGGCCTGACTCCCTATGTGCTGCTGCAAAAACTCGCGCGCGGCGAGGAATCGCTCAAGGCCCTGACCCTGGTGGAAGGCTGGAACTGGCGCCAGGTGCGCGCCGCCCTGGCCCGCGAGGAATTCCTGCGCCAGGAAAGCGCAGGCATGGACGACGCTGCCCTCATGCAGGCCCTGGGCCGGGCGGGCGTGGCGCCCGAGGGCCGCTTCTTCCCCGATACCTATACCTATGCCAAGGGCAGCTCAGACCTGGCCGTGCTGCGCCGCGCTCTGCACGCCATGGACCGGCGCCTGGCCGATGTCTGGGCGCTGCGCTCGGCCGACACGCCGCTCAAGACGCCCGACGAAGCGCTGATCCTGGCCAGCATCGTCGAGAAGGAAACCGGCCGCGCGGCCGACCGCGTACAGATTGCCGGTGTCTTCAGCAACCGCCTGCGCATCGGCATGCTGCTGCAGACCGATCCCACCGTGATCTACGGCCTGGGCGAGAAATTTGACGGCAACCTGCGCCGCCGCGACCTGCAGACCGATACTCCCTGGAACACCTACACCCGCGCGGGCCTGCCGCCCACGCCCATCGCCATGCCCGGCAAGGCCGCCCTCATTGCCGCCGTGCAGCCCGGACAGACCAAGGCGCTGTACTTTGTGGCGCGTGGCGACGGCACCAGCCATTTCAGTGCCTCGCTGGACGAGCACAACCGCGCCGTGAACCGCTACCAGCGCGGCCAGCAAAGCCCTGGGCAAAAGCCCTGAGATATTCCCCCAGGGCTGCTGCGCTTTGCGCAGCGCTTGCGTATCCTCTCTTCCCATATGACCACTGCAAATCCCGCCGGCCTGTTCATCAGCTTCGAAGGCATCGATGGCGCCGGCAAGTCCTCGCACATCGCGTCGCTGGCCCAGGCTTTCCGTGACCAGGGCCGCACGGTGACGCTCACCCGCGAGCCCGGCGGCACGCCGCTGGCCGAAAAGCTGCGCGCGCTGATGCTGCACGACGCCATGGACCCGCTGACCGAGGCCCTGATCGCCTTTGCCGCGCGACGCGACCACCTGGTGCAGGTGATCGAGCCCGCGCTTGCGCGCGGCGAAGTCGTGCTCTGCGACCGCTTTACCGATGCCACCTTTGCCTACCAGGGTGCGGGCCGGGGCTTTGACCTGCAGCCGCTGGCCACGCTGGAGCGCATGGTGCAGACGGGCACCGCCCCCCAGCCCGATCTGCTGCGCGAGCCCCACCTGACGCTCTGGTTCGACCTGCCCGCCGAGGTGGCCGCCGAGCGCCTGGCCTCGGCCCGTGTCCCGGACCGCTTCGAGTCCGAGCCCGGCAGCTTTTTCGCACGCGTGGCCCAGGGCTATGCGGCGCGCGCTGCCGCCGCGCCCCAGCGCTTTGCGCGCATCGACTCCAACGCCAGCCGGCATGCGGTCTGGCAGCAGATCACCCAGGTCATGGTGCGCCGGGGCTGGCTGGCCATCATGGTCGGCGGACAGGCAGGTGCGGCATGAGCGAGGCCCTGCCACAACCGGCCGAGACCGGCACCGCCTGGATCGCCGGGCAACGCACGCGCCTGCTGGCCCAGCGCGGCCACGCCTGGCTGCTGCAGGGGCCTTCCGGCCTGGGCCAGTACGCGCTGTCGCTGTCGCTGGTGCGCGCCTGGCTGTGCGAGTCGCCGTCGCCCCAGGGGGCCTGCGGCCACTGCGGCAGCTGCCACGCCATTGACGTGCGCGCCCATGCCGATCTGTGCGTGCTCATGCCCGAGGTGCAGATGATGGCGCTGGGCTGGCCGCTGCCCGAGAAGGCCCAGGCCGACATCGACGACAAGAAGCGCAAGCCCAGCAAGGAAATCCGTGTCGAGGCCATGCGCGACGCCGTGGAGTTCTGCCAGCGCACCAGCGCGCGCGGGCGCGGCAAGGCCGTGCTGGTCTATCCGGCCGAGCAGATGAACGCCATCACGGCCAATGCGCTGCTCAAGACGCTGGAGGAGCCGCCGGGCGATGCCCGCTTCGTGCTGGCCAGCGAGGCGGCCCACCAGCTGCTGCCCACCATCCGCAGCCGTTGCCTGACCCACACCATGGCCTGGCCCGATCAGCAAGAGGCTCTGGCCTGGCTGCAGGGGCAGGGCGTGGTCCCGGAAGCGGCCGACGTGGCGCTGCGCGCCGCAGGCGGGCGGCCCGGCGACGCGCTGGCATTGGCGCACAGCGGTGGCGGCAAGGACATGGCCGCATGGTCCCAGTTGCCGCGTGCGCTGGCCAAGGGCGATGTAGCGGCCCTGGCCGCCTATGCTCCGCCCCATGCCGTGGAGGCCTTGCAGAAGATCTGCCACGACCTGATGGCCCTGGCCGCAGGCGCCGCGCCGCGCTACTTCACGCCGGCCGACCTGCCTTCGCGGCCGCTGGACATGGGCCTGCTGGCCGAATGGTCACGCGCCCTGGCCCAGGCTGCGCGCACGGCGGACCACCCCTTCAACGCCGGGCTCATGACCGAGGCCCTGGCCGCCGAGGCCCGGCGCGTGCTCATGTCCGGCCAGCCTGCCCGCCAGCGCCGGGGATGAGGCGCGGGGCGTGGCGGCAGTGCGGCAGCGCGGCTGGGTGCTTTTCGCCACATGAAAGCCCGTCCTGTTAACCTACTGCCCTGGGCCCGGTGCCGATCGCGCCGGCCGCTCACCGAACCAATGTCTGCAAACCACCCATGAGCACCGCACCCACCACACCCCGTCCCAGCGTGATGCAACTGGCGATCAAGGAAAAGGCCGCGCTGTACGCCGCCTACATTCCCATGTTCGCCGAAGGGGGCGTTTTCGTGCCCACGCAGCGTGAGTACCGTCTTGGCGATGATGTCTACGTGCTGCTGACCCTGCCCGACGAGCCCCAGCGCTACCCCGTGGCCGGCCGCGTGGCGTGGATCACGCCCGCGCGCGCCTCGGGCAACCGCACGCAGGGCATAGGTATACAGTTCCCAAAGGACGAGAAGTCCGCCGAGCTCAAGGCCAAGATCGAGAACATCCTGGGCTCGGCCCTGGCATCGGACAAGGCCACGCAGACGGTCTGAGTCCTGCACCTGCCTCTGCCCGCATGCCGACACGGAGGAAATGCTCTCCGGTCGGCATGCCTGTTTCTGAACCACGAGATTCCATGTTTACCGATTCCCACTGCCATCTGAATTTCCCCGAGCTGCAAAGCCGCCTGCCCGAGATCCGCGAGGCCATGGCGGCCGCGCGCGTCACGCGTGCGCTGTGCATCTGCACCACGATGGAGGAATTCGGCGATGTGCACCAGCTGGCGCTGGACCACGACAATTTCTGGGCCACGGTGGGCGTGCACCCCGATACGGAACACATGACCGAGCCCAGCGTGGCCGACCTGGTAGAGCGCGCCGCCCTGGCGCGCGTGGTGGCCATCGGCGAAACGGGACTGGACTACTACGGCATGGAAGACCGCAAGGGCGGGCGCACGATTGCCGACCTGGAGTGGCAGCGCGAGCGCTTTCGCGTGCACATCCGCGCGGCACGCCAGACACACAAGCCCCTGGTCATCCACACGCGCAGCGCCTCTGATGACACGCTGGCCATCCTGCGCGAAGAAGGCGAGGACGGCTCGGCAGGCCAGGCCGGCGGTGTCTTTCACTGCTTCACCGAGACCATGGAGGTCGCGCGTGCGGCGCTGGACCTGGGCTACTACATTTCCATGTCAGGCATCGTCACCTTCAAGAACGCCCAGCACCTGCGCGACGTGGCCGCCTTCGTGCCGGCCGACCGCCTGCTGATCGAGACCGACAGCCCTTATCTGGCGCCCGTTCCCTATCGCGGCAAGACCAACAATCCGTCGTATGTGCCGTACGTGGCCCAGCAGATTGCACAGGTGCGCGGCATGTCCGTGGAGGACGTGGCGGCCCTGACCAGTGCCAACTTCGACCAGTTGTTCAAGGGGGTTGTCGCATGCGACTGAATGCTGTGGCCGTCGGCCGTGTGGACCGTCGCCGCTGGCTGGCCCGGGCCGGCCAGGCCGTGGTGGCCCTGGCCGCAGCCAGCGGCGGGCTGGCGCATGCCAGCCAGTACGACGACTACGTGCGCGCCATCATCAGCGACAACGAGCGCGCCATGGTCAACCTGATCTTTCGCGGCTTCGACCCCAACACCCGCGACACGCGCGGCCGCCCGGGCCTGGTGGCCGCCTTGCACCAAGGCTCGCTGGGTGTCTTCGACGTGCTGCTCAAATCCCCGGGCATCAAGGTCAACGAGGCCTCCCAGCAGGGCGAAACGCCGCTGATGATGGCCTGCATCAAGGGCCACCTTGACCTGGCAAAGGAACTCATACGCCGGGGCGCCGATGTCAACCGCCCCGGCTGGACACCGCTGCACTACGCCACCTCGGCCGACCTGCCCAAGACGCTGGACATCGTCAAGCTGCTGCTGGACAACAGCGCCTACATCGACGCCGACTCGCCCAACGGCACCACCCCGCTGATGCTGGCCGCCCAATACAGCAGCGAAGCCGTGGTGGACCTGCTGATCAAGGAGGGCGCCGACGTCGTCCTTCGCAACCAGCGTGGCTTCACCGCCGCCGACTTTGCCCGGCAGGTGGACCGCCAGTACATGGTCGACAAACTCACCAAGGCCATCAAGGCCGAGCGCAAGACCCAGCCTTCGCGCGGAAGCTGGTAGCAGAAAGCCAGGCGAGTGGCACTGCCGGTGCCGCCGCTGTCCAGCTCAGGTTGTGTGATTCCTGCTCAATCGGGCGTACAGGCCGTCCCGCGCCAGCAGCTCGGCATGTGTTCCCTGCTCGGCAATACGGCCGCGCTCCATCACCACCACGCGGTCGGCATGCTCGATGGTCGAGAGCCTGTGTGCGATGACCAGGGTCGTGCGGCCCTGCATCAGCCGCGTCAGCGCCTCCTGCACCAGGCGCTCGGATTCGTTGTCCAGGGCCGAGGTGGCCTCGTCCAGGATCAGGATGGGCGCATCCTTGTACAGCGCCCGTGCAATCGCCAGCCGCTGGCGCTGCCCCCCCGACAGTTGGCTGGCGTTGTGGCCCACCACCGTCTGCAGGCCGTTGGACAGGCCGCGCACATGGGAGCCCAGATTGGCGGCATCCAGCGCGGCCCACAGCTGGGCCTCGTCTTCCACCCCGCCCAGCGCCACGTTGGCGGCAATGGTGTCGTTGAACATCACCACGTCCTGGCTGACCATGGCGAACTGCTGGCGCAGCGCGGCCAGATCCCATTCGGGCAGGGGCGTGCCGTCCAGCAGCAACTGGCCGCCCGTGGGCTGCAAAAAGCGTGGCAGCAGGTTCACCAGCGTGGTCTTGCCCGCGCCGGAGGGGCCGACCAGGGCCACCACCTCGCCCGGGCGCACGCGCAGGTCCACATGGTTCAGGGCCGGTGCCTTGTCCTCGCCAAACTGCACGGACACGTCGCGCAACTCGATCTCGCCACGCGCCTTGCCGGGCACCTGCGTGCCGCCGGTCTCGTCGCCCGAGCCCTCCAGCAGATGCAGGCCCCGCTCCAGCGCCGCCACGCCACGCGTGATGGGGTTGGCCACATCGGCCAGGCGGCGGATGGGGGCAATCAGCATCAGCATGGCCGTGATGAAGGCCGCAAAGCTGCCCACCGTCACATCCTGCACATTGGCCGCAGCAGCGCCCGTGCCCCGGCTTTGCCACAACGCAATGCAGATCACGGCCGACAGGGCGGCGGCGGCCAGCAACTGGGTCAGCGGCGTCATGGCCGCCGAGGCGATGGTGGCCTTGATGGCCAGCTTGCGCAGCTGCCCGCTCAGGCCGCCAAAGCGCTTTTGCTGGCCCTGTTGCGCGCCATGCAGGCGCACCATGCGGTGGGCCAGAACGTTCTCTTCCACCACATAGGCCAGGGAATCGGTGGCCTCCTGGCTGATCTTGGTGATGCGGTACAGGCGGCGCGACAGCGTCTTCATGATCCAGGCCACGCCCGGCACCACGGCCGCCACCACCAGCGTCAGCTGCCAGTTCAGATACAGCAGGTAGCCCAGCAGCGCCACCAGCGTGAAACCGTCGCGCGAGATGCCCAGCATGGCCTGCACCAGCAGCGTGGAGCCGGTCTGCACCTCATAGACCACGGTATTGGACAGCGATGAGGCCGATTGGCGCGAGAACAGCGCCATATCGGCCGCCAGCAGCCGCTCGAACAGGCGCTTGCGCAGCGCCAGCATGCCCTCGTTGGCAATGCGCGCCAGCGCGTACTGGCCCACGAACTGCGACAGGCCCCGCACCAGGAACACGCCGATGATGGCCAGCGGCACCGACCACAGCGGCAGCGTGCCGTCGGTGAAGCCGCTGTCCAGCAGCGGCTGCAGCAGGGCAGGGATCAATGGCTCGGTGACCGCACCCACCAGCGTGGCGGCCACGGCCATCGTCCAGGCCAGGCGCTGGCCGCCAAAGTAGGGTGACAGGCGCTTGAGGCGCTGCGACAGGGTCAGGGTGCTGGCGAGATCAAGGGCCGCCGGTGCGGCGGACGGCGCAGGGGCCGGCGGCGGTGAAGATGGTGCTTGCATGAAGCGCGGATTTTACGGCGGGCTTGCCTGGGGCTGCCTCATGGGGAACTGATGCGGCTGCCGGGGATCGAGAAAGCCTGGGCCGACAGACCCTACAGTGCACGTTCTTACATCGTGACGCATCCAGTGTGTGTAACATTCGCACCTGTGCAAGTACCGGGGTCTTCCCGTAGATATTGATGAATGCCAATGACTATTGACCGACTCCTTTCTCCCTCCTCCCTGGCGGCCGTGCCGCGCACTTCGCGCCGAACCCTGCTGGCCGCTCTCGCCTCAACCCCCGCAATTCCCGCGCTGGCCCAGTTCCGCGTCGAAGTGACGGGCGTGGGCCTGACCCAGTTGCCCATCGCCATTGCAGCATTCAAGGGAGAAGGGCAGGCGCCCCAGAAGATCTCGGCCATCATCCAGGCTGACCTGGAGCGCAGCGGTCAGTTCCGCGCCGTGGACACGGCCGGCGTGCAACTGGACGAAACCTCGCGCCCCGACGTTGCCATGTGGCGCCAAAAGAGCGCTGACTCGCTGGCCGTGGGCAGCATCACGCGCCTGGCCGATGGCCGCTACGACGTGCGCTTTCGCCTCTGGGACGTGGTCAAGGGCCAGGACCTGGGCGGCCAGGGCTTTGCCGTCACCACCGGCGACCTGCGCCTGGTGGCCCACCGCATCTCCGACTACATCTACGAGAAACTCACGGGCGAGAAGGGTGTGTTCTCCACGCGCATCGCCTACGTGACCAAGGCAGGAAGCAACTACCGCCTGTGGGTGGCCGATGCCGATGGCGAGAACGCCCAGTCGGCCCTGTCCAGCCCGGAACCCATCATCTCGCCTGCCTGGTCGCCCACCGGCACGCAACTGGCCTACGTGTCCTTCGAGTCGCGCAAGCCCGTGGTCTATGTGCACGATGTGGCCAGCGGCCGCCGCCGCCTGGTTGCCAACTTCCGGGGCTCCAACAGCGCACCGGCCTGGTCGCCCGACGGCAACTCCCTGGCCGTCACGCTCAGCCGCGACGGCGGCTCGCAGCTGTACCTGATCAGCGCCCAGGGCGGCGAGCCGCGCCGACTGATGCAAAGCAGCGGCATCGACACCGAGCCGAACTTCTCCAGCGACGGCCGCTCCATCTACTTCGTCAGCGACCGTGGCGGTGCTCCGCAGATCTACAAGGTGCCGGCCTCGGGCGGCAGTGCGGAACGCGTCACCTTCACCGGCAACTACAACATCTCGCCCAGCGTCAGCCCCGATGGAAAGTGGCTTGCCTACATCTCGCGCGTGGGCGGCGGCTTCAAGCTCCACGTCATGGACCTGGGCACCGGCACAGTGAATGCCATCACCGACACCACGGCCGACGAAAGCCCCAGCTTCGCCCCCAACAGCCGCCTGATCGTCTACGCCACCCTGCAGCAGGGCCGCGAATCCCTGATGACCACCACGCTCGACGGCAAGATCAAGGCGCGGCTGGCAGGACAGGGCGGAGACATCCGCGAGCCCGACTGGGGTCCGTTCCAGCGCCAGTAATAGCCCAGCTTCCTCGATTTCTTTTCAGTCAACCAGTCAACTCAGCACGAAGTCCACCCGGACATACGGAGATTTTTCATGATCACCATCAAACGACTTTCCCTGGCACTTGCAGTCACCGCACTCATGGCAGGTTGCAGCTCGGGCGTCAAGCTTGACGAAACCCCGGTCACCGACGCGGGCGCCACCAGCACGGGCCAGGGCAGCGGCGCCGGCACCGGCAGCACCTCGCAAAGCGGCATCTCGGGCGTGGACCTGACCGGCTCGGCCGCCGACAAGGCAGGTCCCCAGGGCGTCAGCCGCGTCGTCTACTTCGACTTCGACAGCTACGTCGTCAAGGCCGACGCCCAGCCTCAGATCGAAGCCCACGCACGCTTCCTGAAGGCATCTTCCGCTCGCAAGGTCCAGATCGAAGGCCACACCGACGAGCGCGGTGGCCGCGAATACAACCTGGCCCTGGGCCAAAAGCGTGCCGAAGCCGTGCGCCGCTCGCTGGGCCTGCTGGGCGTCAGCGACGCGCAAATGGAAGCCGTGAGCTACGGCAAGGAAAAGCCTGCCTCCGAAGGCCATTCCGAAGACGCCTACGCGCAAAACCGCCGCGCTGAACTGTCCTACCGTTGATGAACATGCAGCGCTCCCCGATCCTGCATCGCACCGCGCTGCGCACGCTGCTGGCGGCCGGCCTGATGGCCGGCTACGCCGCCAGCGGCCATGCCGCACTGTTCGGCGATGACGAGGCGCGCCGCGCCATCCTGGAAATGCGCCAGCGCGTCGACAGCATGCAGCAGTCGCAGCAGCGCATGACCGAGGAAAGCTCGCAAACGCGCCGTGGCCTGCTCGAACTGCAGTCGCAGATCGAGCAGCTCAAGTCCGAGCAAGCCAAGCTGCGCGGGCAGAACGAGCAGCTGCTGCGCGATGTGGCCGAGCTGCAGCGCGGCCAGCGCGACATCGCCAAGGGCGTGGACGAGCGCCTGCGCCAGTTCGAGCCCGTCACGGTGACGGTGGACGGCCAGGAATTCGCAGCCGACCCGGCAGAGAAGCGCGACTTCGAAGCGGCGCTGGCGCAGTTCCGCGCAGGCAGCTTTGCCGAAGCCGGCACGGCGTTCTCGTCCTTCCTGAACCAGTGGCCCAAGAGCGGCTATGTGCCCTCGGCACGCTTTTGGCTGGGCAACGCGCAGTACGCCAATCGCAACTACAAGGACGCGATCACCAACTTCCGCGCGCTGCTGGCAGCAGCCCCCATGCACGGCCGGGCGCCGGAGGCGGCACTGTCCATCGCCAACTGCCAGATCGAGATGAAGGACACCAAGGGCGCGCGCAAGACGCTGGAAGACCTGATCAAGGCCTATCCCAATGCCGAAGCCACGGCTGCGGCCAAGAACCGTCTCGCCAGCCTCAAGTGATGAACGACACGGTCTCTTCATCCCTTCCGGAAGAAGACAAGACAGCGCCTGAAGCAGGCGCTGTTTTTTCTGATGCCGACCTGCAGCGCCGCTTCGGCGGCCTGGAGCGCCTGTATGGCGTGCCGGGCGCCGCGCGCATCCGAGCCGCGCACGTCGTCGTGGTGGGCATCGGCGGCGTGGGCTCCTGGACCGCCGAGGCGCTGGCGCGCAGCGGCGTGGGTGAGCTCACTCTGATCGACATGGACCATGTCGCCGAGTCCAACATCAACCGCCAGATTCACGCGCTCTCCACCACCGTGGGCCAGGCCAAGATCGAAGCCATGCGCGAGCGCATCGCCCAGATCAACCCCGCCTGCCGCGTGCACTGCATCGACGACTTCGTTGACCCGGACAACTGGCTGCGCCTGCTGCCCCAGGACGCCGACGCCGTCATCGACGCCTGCGACCAGGTCAAGGCCAAGACCGCCATGGCCGCCCATGCGCGCGCCACGCGGCAATGCTTCATCGCCGTGGGTGCAGCGGGCGGCAAGCGCCTGGCTCACAAGGTCGATATCGACGACCTCAGCGCCACCACGCACGACCCGCTGCTGGCCCAACTGCGCTACCGCCTGCGCCGCGAACACGGCGCACCCAAGGAAGGCAAGCGCATCGGCATCGCCTGCGTCTTCAGCCGCGAGGCCGTCGCCCCGCCCGATGCCTCTTGCGCCATCGAAGGCGACGGCACGCTCAACTGCCACGGCTACGGCTCGGTAGTGGCGGTCACCGCCACCTTCGGCCAGTGCGCCGCAGGCTGGATCATCGATCAACTGAGCCGCATCAAGAATTGAAGCGTAAATTTTGGTGCTAGAATCTATGTCTTCGCTAAGCAGCATCTGATGCATGCAAAGCGTGGTTCGGGTCTTTAGCTCAGTCGGTAGAGCAGCGGACTTTTAATCCGTTGGTCGCGAGTTCGAATCTCGCAGGACCCACCAAAGAACACAAGGCCTCGTAGCAATACGGGGCCTTTTTTCTTTGCTATCGAAGACGTAGCAAAGCGGGGTCGAGATTTACGGCCAGTGTTCCGCAATTCACCGAACAGGCTTCACCTTCTTGCCGACCTTGTGGCGGATGTACTGGGCTGTCATCCCCTCCGTCGTGTGCCCCAGCAGCGCCTGGGCGTGGCGTATCCCGCCGTCGTCATCCACAGTGGTGGCGGCCGTGGCGCGCAGGTCCCGAAACTGGAATTGCGCCTTGGGAATGCCGGCGGCATCCCGAGCGGCGTCGAAGCGGTCGCGGAGCATGTTCTTTGTCAACGGCTGACCCGCCTCGTTCACAAGCAGGTGCGCGGTGTCCGCTTTGACCTGGGCTTTGTACGCCTGGATCTCGGCCAGCAGCTCCTGAAGTTCGCCTGTTACCTCGATGCGCAGCTTGGCTGTCTTGCCCTGGCGGACGTGGAGCATGCCGCCGGCAATGTGGGCGGTGCTCATACGCAGCACGTCGGCCGGGCGCTGGCCAGTGAGGAGCGCCAAGTGGACAGCGAACCGCAGGGATACTGCGGCCTTCTCCAGCAGCCGAGCCATCAGGTCGTCGCCGACTACGACATCCCGCCATCCTCCCGGAAGCCTCGCACGCCTGCGCAGGGGTTGGAGGCCTTCGTGAGGCTCTGTTCCCGGGCAAAGTTCCACATGTGCGAGAACAGGGACTTCTCCCGATTGGCGCGCACCTGGCCGATGGAATCCGGAATCGGCTGAGCCGGTAGTCCAACTTGCCTGAGGGCGCAATGCGGGGGAGTGACTTGGCTCATGCTGGTCCAGAACACAGAAAGCCAGCTCTGTGGCTGGCTTTTTGAAGAAGGAGAGATCATGACAGCGCACTTCACGCGCTGTGCTCACGCACGGAAAAAAAGCCACTGTGGAGTGGCTTTAATTTGGTTGACGAAGGTTTGCCTAGCTAAGCATCTCGATTTATTTGCTTTTCTTCTTCATAGATCCTTCGTTCCTCTCTGGATAAAGGGTCATTCTTTCTTTTGCTATCAAGTGCTTCTATCTGAACTCCTGGAGAAAAGATACTCTTGACGGAATCCCAAAATACTTCCCATGGGGTGCGAGGTTGTGAAAGCATATTGAACTCCAATTATCTTCCGTTGAGGTAGGGAGGAGGTGTGTCCCGCAGTTCAGCAGAATCCAAATTTATAGTAAATTCTGTGTCCCAATCGCTGATTTTTTTCTTGCGTGGTGGGTCAGGCGTGCGGAAATAGTCATCGTTAGATACAGCATGACTATCAACATCTGGAAGAGGATATTTATTTGGCCGGCTAAATGAACCTTTTGTGTCTTTGACTTTCATGTGGACCTCCGGTCCTGTGTGTTGACCGAAAATGACCAACTTCTTTCACACTACTCTGATTTCCAGCGGAAAACCGTTTGGGTAACAACAATTACCTATATGTAGAAGCGGATCAGGGCAGCGAAGCCCGTCGCGAGAGGGCGCGTCTCGCGCCCCGCATCCATGCCCTCAGGAAATGTCAGGAACTGCTCGCGGTCTTTGCAAACGATCCATCTCGGAGGCTGTTATGAAGGAAAAAGACCCCTGGCAGTCTCGCATCCAGGGGCTTGGGGAGCCGCCTAGACTTGGCGCGCACCCCTTTGAGTGGCGTATGGGCCTGTCGTTGCTTAACTGTTGGCCGTTCTTATAAGAGGCTGCTTCCGGACCTTGCGGTATCTCCAGGCCGCAGGCTGGCTTGGCTGCGCGAGAAGGTACCAAGACAGCGTGCTGCGCTCATGCTTCTCGATATGTGTACGCGGATGTAATACAGCTTCCAAAGGAACAAAAATAGGCGCCCAATGAAACTGCTCATTGGCAATTTCGTTTCCTCCAGAGGCGTTCCTAATTTGAAACTCGGGAGAAAATGTTATGGATCAAAGAATAAGTGAGCCCGAGCTAGGGGCATTGCACGTTTGGCATGCAAGCATGGTGCTGCTGGCACGCCGTGGCGAGATGCTTGGAATTTCTGTATATGAAGCGCCTGCGATCGCAAGCCTAGCCGCACGCTGTGAGTCCCCATATCACATGCTAGTGATAGAGGTAGACGATCCTTGGGATGTGTCCACCCAAAATCGCATTCGCGCGAGCCTTAGCAGGTTTACGGCATAGGCTTGTCTGCGTTTAAAACACTCAGACTCTCGCCGTTTTGTCGTATAAATGACATGTTGCCAAAAAATTCCCTTTTCTGGTGCATGCAATAACCACAATGCTTGTGATAGATGTGAAATGGCTAATGGGCCTAGATGTTGAATTGCATTTGTCTTACAGCGCTCACCAGTACAGAAGCTCATGCTGTGTTAATGACCACACCTAGTAAAAAATCCCCTGGCCAAGTGCCCACATCCTCTTCTCGTAACAGGTTTTCCACGCGCAGGACACTCTACATCGGCATCGCTGTGGTAGTTGTTGCTCTTCTGGTTACGCTTGTTCCCTGGTAGATGATCACGGCTGCTTTTGCGAGCTGTACGTAACAGCCTTGCGGGGACGTGCGATCCCAAAAAGGCCTCTATGAAGAGGTTTAGGGGAGCGATTATAAAAACAGAGTGGTTCAGATGGATGAAAAAGAGCCCGCATTCAGCGGGCTTTTCTATAATTATCATTATATCGGTCTGTGATATTTATCCTCGCGTCCCTCTATATGTGCATTGTGCCTATTGATGTGTTCATGCTGAGAAGATGCTTGGCTGTACGACGGGGCGTTGAGATTGTTTTGAAGCTCTTCTTCGTATATTAATATATCTTCTTTAGACAATGGGTAATCTTGCTCAGTGGTTTTCATGGGATCTAGGTGAGCTTTGGGGAAAAATACGGTTTTTATAGAATCCCAGAATTTTTCAAAAGGGGTACGAGGGAGTAAGAACATATTGGCCTCCAGTGCGCAAGCCATTTAGAGAGGGCGGGCATATCTGTCGTTCGCGCAATACGGCAGATTTAAGAGCGACCAGAGATGCTGTATTCCACCAGCTGCGCATTATTTTGTGCGGTGGATCAGGAGTGTGGGAGTAATCATCTCTTGATACGGAATGGCTATCAACATCAGGTAGCGAAAAACTTTCGATGTGGATGGTTGAATCAGATTTTTTTCTTAATTTCATGTGAAACTCCGGTTTGGATCGTTGGTCAAAGATGACTGACTTTTCACACTACTCTGATTTGCGCGGTAAAACCGTTTGCGTAACAATAATTACCTATATGTAGTAGCGTTTCATGGCGTCGAAGGACATTAGAAGAGGGCGCAAGGCACTCCCTGTGCTTCTGGCTATCAGGAAATCATCAGGAAACTCTCACGGTGTTTACCTGTTCGCGTTTGTCCGGGACATCTGCGGTCTGTAGCGTTTGTCGGAACTTTCGAAGGTCCGAGATCTTCTTGTCCAGAGCCTTCGCTGCGCCATGAGCCCTGGCCAGCGGCACATCCGCCAACACTCCATCAGCATCCTCTCCGCGCTGAACCCAGGCTTTGAACTCGTTCTCGCTGATGTGGATCCGCTTAAGGTTCTCGTGGTGGGCGTTGCTCTGGCCGTTGGCGCCGCGCGTGTTCCCGTAGAGGCGACCTGCCAGAACACGACAAGGCTCGCCGTCGAGATGGTTCCGTCGTTGGTGCCCAGCACTGCAGCGCGCAGCCAACCTACCTGAGCGGTTCATGGCGCTCAGGATGCGTTCGATAGTGGAATGACTTCATAGGCATCTTTTCGTCAACGCGAGGAGCGCCAGGCAGTATGCGGCAGCGTGTTGTCGTGTGGGATGTAGTGATTATTTTCATGGCTTCTCTAATGTGGAATAAATTTCCATTAAGCTTTATCAGCCTTCGGATAATGCCATGGATTTTTTTATTCGATCGATCGCCGCAACTACGCCCGCCTCAAAATCTCTCCAGTTTTTTACGCCAGAGTGACGCATTTCATTCATCTTCTCATCTGCGGATTTAATCTCGGTATGCATTCTATTAATGTGCATCTTAGTATTTACTTTGGCATCGGAGCTTGCTAAGTCATATTTCTTCTCAAGTTCTGATACCGCTGCCTTCCCTTTGGATATCTCCTTTCCGGCATTTGCTAAGAACTGCTCGCGAACCATCGCCTCGTTGGTATAGGTGAATGCTGGCATGTCCTTTACACTTTGTTTTGTAGCCCCCATGATAATCAGTTTTCCTGATATTTCATTAATTTCACGGATTGGAATGGCCACATCATGTTGTCCTATTCCGACAAACCCTCCGGCACTCACGATGGCATAAGTCACGTTCTTATCAGGTGAAATAATAAGATCATCTACTCTGCCAACTTTTCCTCCAGTGTCGTTAAATATAAACTTCCCTATCAATGATTTCTTTGCGCTCCATCCCACGGCGGCGCTGGTGGTTTGGGAGGTCTTAACATCCATTGTGGTAGTTGATCCTGCAATTTGTGCCCTTGCTGTTGCAGCGGAAGCTAGGGCAGCGGCTAATGCCAGAACGGCAAGAAAATGGTGTGAATGTTGATTTTTCATGATGAGGTTCTCCAAAACGTACCACATCGGGTGTTGGATGTTTGGTGTACGTTTTATCGCTTTTATACTTATCAAGTAGCTCTGTCTGTACGCGAACGTACAGTGGCTTTTTTTTGACCCTGACACCATTGATGCAGAAATTTCTCTGGAAATATTTCAAGTGTGTGCTGGCGCACAGACATGATTTTAGGTTAGACATATTATTCTGATTGTTGAAGCATCTAGGAATTACCATGAAAACTGACACACAATTACAGCAAGATGTAATGGCGGAGTTGAAGTGGGAGCCTTCTGTGCACGCATCACAGATTGGTGTAGAGGTCAAGGATGGCGTTGTCACTTTGGCTGGAGAGGTCAGTAGCTGTTTGGAAAAATGGGGGGCTGAAAGGGCCGTGCAACGTGTGGTAGGTGTTAGAGCCTTGGCGATCGACATGACTGTCAAGTTGTCGCAAATGGGAAAGAGGACTGATACCGATATCGCGGCATCCGCGCGAAACGTGCTTAGCTGGACGAATTCGGTTCCTATCGACACCGTTCAGGTCCTTGTAGAAGATGGTTGGATTACCTTGTCTGGGGAAGTGGTTTGGAACTATCAGCGTAGCGATGCTGCCGACAGAGTGCGCCTCTTGCCGGGAGTGCGCGGTGTGAGCAACCAAATTTCCATCAAACCCAGGGCTTCAGCCATCGTCGTAAAGTCAGAAATCGAGGATGCCATCAAGCGTCGTGCGACTTCTGATACGAAAACGATTGTTGTTGATGTCACGGGTGGCGATGTGACGTTAACAGGGACCGTCCGTAGTTGGACGGAGCGTGATCTCGTAGTTCATTCTGCCTGGGGAAGCCCGGGTGTCCGCCAGGTATTTGACAGGATGACCATCATCTGACAATTTTGGCGAAGGCCGTAGGCTTGAATCGTTGTCGCCAATTCATAGCCATTGTCGTCGTGCCTACCTGAAGCGGATGTCTGATGAATCACAAAGGATCTGAGCCATGACCGAAGCCTGTCTAAAGTATGCAGAAATAGGGTGAAAGAGGCATGATTTCGAAAACACCAGAGGCGTGGATGATTGAAAATGTGTTTTCTTTTTGTCTATTTCAGTGGAACGGATTTCTAATCTGTTGGTCGCAAGTTCAAATCTCGAAGTACCCAACAACAAAAACGCGGAAGCCGCGCTATTGTAAAAGTAGCGCGGCTTCGTTTTGTCCCCAATTGAGGAATAGAGGTCTGGGCTGCTGCCGGTTTCATCTTCCACCTTAACAAGAGGTCATCAAAACCGGCAGCAGCTCACAACGTCAACCACATGTCCAGCACTTTTTTGGAGTAGAAAACATGAAAAATTCCATCCAAGCTCCCTGTCCTCTGTGCAGCCTGACCAGTACAGCCTACTTGGAAAACTATGCCAAGTGGACGCATTTTGTGTGTCCCTGTTGTCGTGAGTTCAAAGTGAACAAGCTGGTCATTAACATGTTGCGTGCTGAATCTGTTGATGTTCGTGAGCGGCTGTCACAGGAGGCTCGGGCGTTAACGGGGAGCAACTATCTTCATATCGCTGCAGCTGAGGGCAAGTCATTGCAACCCAAGGGGCTGACTCCTTGGCGCGCAGAGGTGCGGCAGCGGCCGGTTTAATGTTCAGCCGTCCGGTCCATGCCCAGGGTTTGCCCAGAGCGCGATACGGGTGAACACTGGAGCCATGCTTCATCTACCCACTCGGCCCTGCAGGTCAGACCTCCTAGAAGATCCTTCACGTCGTTTCTAGCTTTCTCCGCGTATCCTTCGCCGATATAGCCCAGCTTTATTAATGTCTCCAGCATAGATAAGGCCCCTGCATTCCATGCTTCCGAAACGGTTAGGGTTGTGCGTATCTCATCTGGTAGAGCTTTTGCCCAGTCATCGAATTTCATATAAGTGCCTTGTCTCCGGTGTTCATGCGGTGACTTTCAATGCGGCTTACCTGCTCGCTGAAGAAAAAAGGGCCTGTTGGCCCTTTAGATTTTTTATCCAGCAGATTTATTGCTGAGCCTGTTCTTGCTCAGACCGCTTTTTTTGCTGCTCGGGCGCGTGCGATCCCTCTTTCAGAGGTCGGCTTTGCTCCTGCTGCGAGGGTTGCGGCTTGTTGCCTTGTTGCTGGTTGTTGCCAGGGGTATTTTGGAAAACGGCCATGAAGAGCTCCTTGGTTATCAAAAGCCAAGATCGGCTCCTGAGGTCTAACGATGCTCCTTTTCCTAATTTTCTGCTGTAGTCAAATAGGCTAATGATTATTTAATGTGTAAGCAGCGTGCCGAAAAGATTTTATTTTTTAGGGTAAAACTGGACCTGAATAGGTTTCTGGTTTCACATAATATGTAGAAATGACGTTCGATCAGATCGCAATTGCCCTGCTGGGGTCCCTGGCAGCTTGGCTCTCCCAAGCCCGGGGAAAGAGCTGGCGCAAATGGGCGCCGGTTTTCGGAATGCTGGGGCAGCCGTTCTGGTTTTATGCCAGCTGGCAGGCCGAGCAGTGGGGCATCTTCGCCGTGTCGATCATCTATGCTGGCGCGTGGGCCCGGGGGCTGTGGGTCTACTGGATCTCGCCGCGGCGTGAGCATGGCACGGAGCCCATTCAACTGGTCCCCCGCCGCAAGCCATGATCTATGCCCTGCTGGGTTAGACCAAAGTGGAGATTTCTGACACCGGCGATGCGCTGATAGTGGAGGGTTCAGGCAGGCGGTGTGCTATGACCAAAACCTGCCAAAAATAGGGTGAAATAGGGTGAAAAAGGCATGATTTCGAAAACACCAGATGAGTGGCTATCGTTGCAAGTGATTTATACGAAAGGTATTTTCTCTTATGCCTATTTCGATATATCGGACTTTTAATCCGTTGGTCGAGAGTTCGAATCTCCCAGGACCCACCAAAGAACACAAGGCCCCGTAGCAATACGGGGCCTTTTTTCTTTGCTATCGAAGAAGTAGCAAGAGTGGCGTTCAGGCCGCTTTTTTCTTGGCCGTTGTGCGGGGTTTTTTGCCAACCAACGCAACAGCACTTTTCAGCATCTTCGTCGCCAGATGGCTGGACCGCTTCGTGCTCACTGCAGACTTGTGCACCAGCACGCCGCCCATGGTGTACAGATCCACGCCGGCGTTGATCATCTCGCTGGCTGTGCTGTGCCGCAGGTCATGCAGCGGGGCATGGCTGTAGCCGGCCGCTCGCGCGCCAGCCTTGAACGCTTTGCGCGCACGTCCACGCCGCGCTGATGAACAGCCACAAGTGCCTGTGCAATGTCAGGAGCCTGGAAGGCGTAGGCCAGCACCTGAATGCTTGTCTTGGCGCTGGCGATGGTGTCCAGCACCAACTTGTGGGCGGAACCTTCGGGTGAGAACCCTACCTGCACGCTCGACTGGGCAAAGGAGGCAATCGGCAGAGCGAGCAGAGTCGCCAGTGCAATGCGAGGAAGGTTTTTCATACGCAGATAGTGCTGCGCCCGCGCTGTCTGAGGGCGCGGCGTCACTTCAATTCACGACTGAAATTTTGAGCGTGTACGCGGACGACTTGCCCTTCCGGGCGGCCGCACGATTGAGGAAGACTCGCACACGGTAGTCACCGCTGGCGGGCAAGGCGCCGGTCCAAGTGGGCCCGTCTGCCATTTCGCCGCGGAACAGCGCTTCATCGCTGCCAGGTGGGAGCACGTTGAAGTAGGTCGAGGTGGATTTCGTCTCCATCTGCACGGTCATCGTCTGCCCGGCGCCCGCGCGGACCACGTAGTCGCGCACCTCCACCTTGTTGCCTTGGAGCTTGCCCTGGACGGTGGCGCTCGACGTGCCTTTCTTGAAGTTCACCGCAGTAGAGGGAACATCCGCCTGAGCTATCGCTGGCACTTGCACTACCGTTAGGCAGGCGACAAATGCAGCTGTGCAAATTCTGGAAAGCATGCAGGTCCTTTCTAGGAGGCGCATATCGCCCCGTTCACATACAGGCTACCAGACGATCGGGCGCATTGTGCGACAGCCTCCGACGAGCCGCCTCGCAGAGATGACGGTGCCTTCCCAAGCCTGCCACGTTCGGCAGGATGAGCAAGGAACAGAAGCAGGCTCCCCAGTGGGAGCGCATTGAGCTGGACTACAGGGCTGGCCCCCCACAACGCGCCCGTAGGACTCTCGCCACCGGAATCTTGCTCAGGGACCGACAGCCTGCAGCCCGCTGGCGGGGCACCATGCAAGCTCTAAAGAAACAGGAGCAATGAATGGCGATTTCAGAAAAGATCCAGGACCTGCGCAAGTGGGATGACTCTCGCAAGGGATTCACGGGAGAGCACTGGCTGGTGCTCGGTGCTGGCCTATTGGCTCTGCGCCACGCCCGGCGCACGGAAAGTGGCATGGGCCGTGTCGTGAGTGGTGCGCTGGGCACGGCACTGATAGCGCGGGCGGTAACCGGCCGCGATGGTGTGCTGGGAACGGCAGAGCGCTTGACTGCAAAGCCCACGCTGGCCGAGCGCCTGCAGATCGCCGCGCGCCGCCTGTAGATACGCAGACGAAGAAAAGGCCCGCAGTTGCGGGCCTTGTTTTTGGGGTCAGGGCTGCATCAACGCTGGCGGCGCATGCGACGCAGGCCGAACATTGCCAGCAGGGCAGACATCAGAATGACACCCCACTCGCTGAGCGTCGGAATGGCTGCAGCGCCGCCGGCTGGAGCTGCTGCCAGCACGGGCACGAGTGGGTCTGCGATCACGCCCACGGCAGGGTTGGTATCACCCGGGCCGTTGTCGGTGATGGTGTAGGTCACCTTGGTGCGCGCACCGTTCACGATCACGTTCAGCGCGGTCGCAGGGTCGAACCATCCGCCGGCTCCATCGGGCTTACGGAACTGCACGCCTTCGGGGAGAGCGCTGGGATAGGTGAGAGTCATCGTCACAGATCCGGTGCAGTTTTCAGCGCTGAAAGCGAATTGACCGCTGGGCGCTTGGAGGTTCGGAGGGGTGGAGGTCACAGGTCCGAAGCCGCCGCCAGGTTGCAGCGTGCAGGTGGTGCCGCCGCCGGACATCGTGGCAGACGGTATGCCTGTCATGCCAGGCACACTGCCGGGCGCGCTCACCAACTGCAGCTTGCGCGGCGTGGCTTGTGTGCTTGCAGAGGCTGCACCGGTTGTCCCGTTGGATGCCACGACCGTGAAGTTGTAGGTGAAGCCATTGCTCAGGCCAGCCACGACGATGGGGGATGTCGTTCCCTGCTGAGTGATCACACCAGGCGCACCGGGCACGGCCACGGGGGTCGCGGTCACGGTATAGCCTGTGATGGGGGTGCCGCCGTCAGATGCAGGTGCAGTAAAGGTCACCGTAGCCTGCCCGTCGGCTGCAGTGACGTTGCCAATGGTGGGGGCTCCGGGTGCCGCTGCATTCACCATGAAGGTTTGAGACACCTGTGATGCAGGCAGATAGCTTGCGTTACCACTTTGGTTCGCATCGACGGTGCAAGAGCCTGTGTTCACAAAAGTCAGCATGCCGCCCGACGTGACCGTGCACACGGCAGTTGTGGTTGCACTGAAGGCCACGGGCAGGCTGGAACTGGCCGTCGCGGTCAGTGTTGGCGTTGTGCCGAAAGTTTGGTCGCCGGGGTTTGTGAACGTGATGCTCTGGGTTTGCTGTCCATTCACCAGTACGCCGGTCGTGGCGCCTACGTTTGCCAAATTCAGTACAACGTTGGTGCCTCCGCTCGTCATCGTGCTCCCATTGAGATTGATGGCTGTCCCTAACGTCACTCCATTTGCATCAAAGTCACCTGGCTGCACGGTGTATATGAAAGTCAGGGTGGAGGTGTTGCTGCCACCGACGAAGTTCGCTTGCCGGACAGTTGAACCAATCGTCAAAGGAATTGACGGTGGGCCGCCAGCTGTGACGGCGACGGGAGCGCTGTAGGTCACATTGAACTGCAGGTTCTGTCCAGCACTATAGGTTCCGTTGGGAGGAACGCTTACTGATTGCACTGAGGGGGCAGCGGCCGCAAGCATGTAGCTCAGCGCGGTTTGGCAGGCGTTGGCGTCTGTGATGGTCACCCAATACTGACCGGGAGCTAGTCCTGTCGCGGTTGCCGCTGTGCCCCCGGAGGGGATCCAGGCGTAGGTGTAGCCAGGAGTCCCCCCACTCGCGACAACTGCTGCGCTACCGTTGTTGCCTCCAGTGGGATTGATCTGCGACTTTGTGCCTGATAGGGCTGCTACAGGTTGTCCAACTGTGACAGACGCAGTTCCCTGTAAGTTGTTCGAGTCAGTAACTTCGACGGTGTAAGTGCCAGCCATGAGCCCTGAGGCGGTAGCGTTTGTGCCTCCAGTGGGTGCCCATGAGTAGGAGAAGGGCGCAACACCGTTCTGGATGCTGTGGGCCGTGGCTGTGCCATTGTTTCCTCCGTAACACGAGACATTGGTATGTGATGTGGATACGTTGAGCAACTGTGCGCTGGCGGAGCCAGCAAAGGCCACAAGAGCCACGGCGCTGCCCAGTGCCCATGTGCGGAAATTCCCGGATGACATGTTGGTTCCTTTTTAGCGAACGGCTCGCTCCCTGCAGCGCTCTATACCGAACCCATGTTCGATGGCCGAATTCGTTGCAAATTGTAGAAATTTGTGTATTTTGTGTATATCACTGAAACTTGGTAGTTATTTGGATTGGGCGGCCTGGTGCTGTGGCGGTCGCCCCAAGCCTGCCAGCTTCGGGCGGATGAGCAAGCAACAGAAACAGGCGCCGCAGTGGGAGCGCGTCGAGCTGGACGCGCGCTGTCTCTGACGGCCTGCGCGAGCAATCTGCAGATGCCGCCCGCAGACTTGCCAGCACTCCCCCGCATCCGTCCTTGAATACGCCACTGCCGTCAATGCCGTATATGAAGACTGCCGCGCAGCGTATGGGGACATGGCAGCAAAGGCTGCAGGACACGCAGCCGATGTCCAATCATTAGGTGCTGCATGGCCTGGAATATCCAAGGATTTAAATCGCGTTTAATTTCTTGGTTAGATGCTTGATTATAGGAAATCAACTAATGAATTTTTAGGTCAGAGTGTGATTTATGGTTTATCCCAAGCTCGTCAATTCCTGAAAGTGTCGCAGGATTAAATGATTCATATTGTCAGCTTGGGATTAGATTAGCTTGCGGCTAGGGATGTGATTTTTTTCTGCAGCTCCTCTAAGAGTGGCTAACCCCACTCCACCAAATGGCTCCTCAGCGGTTGTGCTCGCTGCCCTCATGGCACGACGACCCGTAAGCAACGAACTGTGGCGATAGCTGCAACCCCTGATCCCAGCCTTCGTGCCTTCCGCCAAAGGTGGTGCGCGCAAGCTCGCAGTCAGCGATGAGGCCGCCCTCAACGGCATCTTGTTCGTGCTGCAAACAGGCATTCCATGGGAAGACCTCCATTGGAGCGGGGTGGATGCAGCCGGCCAACTCGTCCAACCGGCCAGAACGGTACTGGGCTTTTGCCATAGCAGTGCAGCCGTAATGCTGACGCCCATGCCGTGCTTGGGCGGCGGAAAAAACTACTACCAGGCTGAAAGGCATTGAAGGAATCACAGCGCACGCGCGCTGTGATCATTCCTTTTGGGGCGGGTCCTCAAAAATCCGTCCCGCTCCTGTGCTCAGTACTGGCGCCGCGTCCTGGCTACGCCGACCAAGGCCAGCAGGCCCGACAGCAGCAGCAGGCTCCATTCGCCAAGCGTGGGGATGGCCTGGGCTGATGCGATTGGGGGCGCGAAGGTGATCAGAACGGACCCGTCCGCACCATTCGAATCTCCGACGCCACCCATCCCCGCTCCGCTGGTGGCTGCTGCGAATGTGATTCCGGTGCCGTAGCTGCTGCCACCACCACCAGCGCCGCCTATGTCGTCAGTGTTCCCGCCGCCGCCACCACCGCCGCCGCCGTAGCCGCCGCCACCACCACCGGCGTTGTAGCCGCCGGCTCCTCCGCCGCCAGCGCCGCCACCGCCCAAACCGGGGCCCATGCTGCCGGCGCTGGCGCCACTGGCTCCTGGTCCTGCAGGACCCACGCCGCTGCCGCTGCCGCCTCCGTCATTGCCTGTGGCCGTGCTGCCGTCCCTGCTGCTGGTGCTGCCGCCAGCGCCTCCCGTGCCGTCGGTGCCAATGCCACCGGCCCCGCCTGTGCCAGCCGCCGTACCGCCTGCGCCACCGGGGTGTGCCGGGTTGCCCATCGTTCCGTTGCTGCCGTTGCCACCTCCTACGCCCACTCCCGCATTGCCACCGGAAACTCCAGCGGTGTCGTTGCGGCCGGCGCCGCCTCCGCCGCCCGCCACGGCCAGAACGGTGAGGGCGGATGTGTCGATGATGCTGCTGCTTCCACCGCCCCCTGCGCCGACAGGCCCTCCTGTGGCGCCTCCGCCACCGACGCTGATCAGCAGGTTGTTGGCAGGAGTCACAGCCAAGCTGCCTGTGCCAACGGCGGCGTTTCCTCCTGTCACCATGGATGAGCTGAGAACGCCCCCGCCGCCACCGCCGATGAGGGTGACGGTCATGGTCGTGATGCCTGCAGGTACGGTGCAAACCTGGGGTCCGCCAGCGGCGGTGTACACCGTTCCACTGACGCAGGGCGCCGCCCAGGCCGCAGGGGCCAGGCACGCAGCGCAAGCTGCCAGAAGACGCGCATTCAATATGCCCTTGCGCAGTTCAGGCCAAGGCGCGATCCATCTTTGTTGATTCGGTGTTGTTGCTCGCATTTTTCCTCATCCCTTGGTGAATATATTTTGCGAGCGCGATGCTATGTGATGGCCTGAATATTGTCTATTGAGGAATTACTTGATTTCGGCTTGTAAGGTCACGTTGATATTGTTTATATATTGATATAAATCAATCAATAGAAGATTCAAATGTATTGACTTTGAGATTATTGTATTTTATTTGTTTGGATTTATTTTTTCAGCTGAATGCCAATAAACCGTCATGGTATTAATCGGCGGAGATTAGCTCTGCTATTTTTGGTTTTTAATAGAAAATGCCTTGAATTAATGCGAGGCCTTTTCCTATGCAAAGCACAACGCGGAATCAACATTGAGGCAGCAGTGCGCGAGCCCGTGGCCTGTGCCTGAAGTTGATTCTCACAATCCAAGAAACTCAAACGGCACCGATTCCTGAAAATTCCGCGTGGCATCGCCCGAGAATGTGTGGTCCTGATCCGGTCCCAGGTCGAGCTTGAGCACCTTGCCGGTTTGCTTGCTGAAGTCCAGTGCCTTGAGGTCCACCCAGAAGGTATTCGGAGTCAGGGCTGATTCGAAGAAGTAGAGCTTGCGCTGGTGGTCGAACACGGTTCTCCAGCGGGTGGACGAAATGTTGGGCTCTTCGGGAGTGTTCAGGCCATATGGCACCGAGGCATTGCGGATCACGCTGAAGACGCTGGCAAGCGCCTTGTTGGGGTCCGGGCTTTTGGGGATCGCGTTGACGTAGAACGATGCGCGGGCAAAGCGGTCGGCGGCCCGGTTGGTGCCGGGCAGCATGGTGGTGCCGCCCACTTGCTTCCAATAGGCGTTCAGGGCCAGCTGCTGATCGAAGGTCGGCGAGTTGGTCATGACCTGGTATTCACGACCGTGGTGTATCACCTGCCGGCCGTTGATGTACTCGACGATCGCGCTGTCGCCGCTGGCGTCGGACATCGAGAGGTGCAGTGTCGTCAGGCGGTTCTCTCCGGGCACGTTGTCCGAGACGATGGTGAAGGGCTCTTTCTCCAAAGCCGCGACGGCTTCTTTCACGGTGGCGAAGTTGTCCAGCACATATTGCGCCCAGGCCGCAATGGTCAGGCCGGGTTTGCTGCCTGCGCCGAAAGCGGGATATTGGGATTCCACGAGCCATAGCAGGTTGGCATTCAGGCCGGCCTCATTGACTCCATCGGTGGTGGAAACGTCATAGCCCGAGGTGACAACGCTGCCGTACCTGGAAGTCCAGCGCAGGGAATTGGGGCCGGCCTTGCCGCTGCGCTCCATGCCGCGCGGCAGTACCCAGAGATTGCTGACGATGTCGCTTTTCCAATCCATGGAGCGTGCCGTCACGACCTGGCCATTCGCACCCAAATAGACAAGGCGAGTACAGGCCCAGGCGCTGGAAAGGGCTGCAAGCCCGGCAAATCCCACCAGCAATGCGCCCACAACGGGACGAATCTGCAATGTGCTTTTCTTCACGGGCAATTCCTTTGTAAGCAAATGAACTGGCGCAGTGTAGGCGGCAGGCATTTGCATCCAGAGTCGGATAAAGCCGCATTGGAGACGGCCAAGGCGATGGCCGATGGTGTTATGGGTGTGGTGCGGGCAACGGCACGCGCGCTGTCAGCACGGTCAGATGGCTTGGCTGAGCATGGGGCTGGCCAGCATCGCCACGGCAAAGGAAATGGCGCAGATGGCGGACCACAGAAAGACGAGGAAGAGGTGTCGCATCAGAAGGTTCTCGGCAGTTCGGTAGCGAATGCGGCCCGCAATGCGCGCAAGCCCCGCGCGTACAGGCGCCCCAGGGGCGAGCGCGACTCCATGCGCAGCAGCAAAGGCTGGCTGCCGCGCACGGGAAAGGCTTCCAGCATGCTGCGGTGGTAGCGGGCATCCGGGTCCGGGTTGAAGCTTTCTGTCGGAACGACTCGACTCATCTTGTATCTCCGTCACATGATTTGGAGAGGTTTCTGGGTACGTGCTCTCCTATGGGCTCTATTTCAATTGGTTGCGCGGTGTTTCTGTGCGGGCCAAGGCTGAGGTCGCATGTAGGCCGGGCCTGTACGCCGTGTATGTGTTTTGCGGACGCGCTGTGCGCTGCGTCCTCAGGCTTTGCGAAGGGGCCGGGACTGGCCTGCAAACCTCTTGGCGGCGGCTTGCCGTGCCTAGAATTCCTGGTCCCCATTTCATTTATTTGCCAGGAGTTCCATGTCGTCTCTTGTTCCTCCGCTCCAGATCCGGCCTGTCACACAGGCGGATCACCACCAATGGCTTCCTCTCTGGCAGGGCTACAACGCGTTCTATGGGCGCGCTGGCGAGACGGCGCTGCCCGAAGGCATCACACAGGCCACCTGGGAGCGCTTCCTCAATCCGCTGGAGCCGGTGTTTGCGCTCGTGGCGGAGAGCGAGGGTGAGCTGGTCGGCTTGGCGCACTACCTGTTTCATCGCAGCACCACGCGGCTGGAGCCGGTGTGCTATTTGCAGGATCTGTTTGCCGATGCGCGGCGGCGCAAGCAGGGCATTGGCAAGTCGCTCATCCGTGCGGTCTATGCGCAGGCTGCGCAGGCGGGAGCACGCCGCGTGTACTGGCAGACGCAGTCCTCCAACGAGGCGGGCCGCGCGCTGTATGACCAGGTGGCCGAGCACCGGGGCTTCATCGTCTACGGGCACGAAGTGCAGGGCTGAGGCTGACGCTTTGTTGTCGGGTAGGCGGCCTGGATACGAAACCTGTTGAAACAGCGGGCGTGTGCTGCCGCTGCAAGGCCTGCGGGCAGCCCGGCAACCCTAGAATCACGCGTTGTCCTATCGCTGCTAGCGCTGCACCCCATGTCCAATCTCATCGTCCACGGCGGCACGCCTTTGCGCGGCCGCGTCGTTCCCTCCGCCAACAAGAATGCCGTGCTGCCGATTCTGTGCGCCACGCTGCTGACCGATCAGCCGCTGCGGCTGCATGGCGTGCCGGACATCACGGATGTGCGCAAGATCCTCGACATCTTTCGCACGCTGGGCAGCGAGGTGCAGCTGGACGAGGCCACGCGCACGCTGCAGCTGCACCACCGCGACACGCGCTTCGACGCGTCCTCGCACCGCCTGCCAGAGGAAATGCGCTCTTCCATCATGCTGGTGCCGCCGCTGCTGGCGCGCTTTGGCGTGGCACGGCTGGAGGACAACGTCAAGGGCTGCACGCTGGGCGTGCGCGAGATCGATCCGCACGTGGATATCTTTCGCTCCTTTGGCGGAGAGGTGGAACGCGCCAGCGGCTCCCTGCTGATCCACAGTGCCGCGCCGCTCAAGGCCGTGCGCCACTGGCTGGACTATGCATCGGTCACGGCCACGGAGAACTTCGTGCTGTGCGCCGTGGCTGCGCAGGGCGAGTCCATGCTGACCAATGCGGCCTGCGAGCCGCATGTGCAGGAGTTCTGCCGCTTCATGGTGATGATGGGTGCCGATATTGACGGCATCGGCACCTCGCGCCTGACGGTACGCGGCGGTGCGCCGCTGGGTGGCGGCGATTTCACCTTCGAGGAAGACTTCCACGAGATCACCACCTTTCTCGCGCTGGGTGCGATCACGGGCGGCGATGTGGAGGTGCGCAATAGCACGCCGGACAACTTTCCGCTGATCGACCGCACCTTCGCCAAGTTTGGCGTGCAGGTGGAGCACAAGAACGGCTGGTCGCGCGCGCTGCGCTCGGGGCCGCTGAAGGTGCAGACGCCTTTCACCAGCAATGTGCTCACCAAGGTGGAAGCCGCTCCCTGGCCGTACTTTCCGGTGGATCTGCTGCCCATCTTCATTGCGCTGGGTGTGCATGCGCAGGGCAATGCGCTGTTCTGGAACAAGATCTACGACGGCGCGCTGGGCTGGACGGGCGAGCTGTCCAAGTTCGGTGCCCATGTGTTTTCTTCGGACCCGCACCGCGTGGTCACCTTTGGCGGCAATCCGCTGACGCCGGCCGTGGTGGAGAGCCCCTACATCATCCGCGTGGCGATTGCGCTGTTCATGGTCGCCAGCAGCATCGAGGGTCGATCGGAGATCCGCAACGCCACGCCGATTCGCCGTGCGCATCCGCACTTTGTCGAGAACCTGCGCAGCCTGGGCGCGCGGGTGGAGTGGACCAACGAGGAGTGAGGCCAGGCGGCGACGCGCAGGCCGCTATGCCTGCGGCGCCGCATCCGAGAATCTCTTGGCCGCCCTGAGCAGGTAGCTCACGGCATAGAGGATGGGGTCGTCCATCTCGTCGTCGTTCACGCGGTCAATGATTTCCAGCAGGCCTTGAAGGTCGGCCGACATCTGCGGCAGCACGCTGCTGGCCAGCGCCTCGACCGGCTGCTCTGCAGCGGCACGGTCTGCCTTGAGGTGGTAGCTGCGCAGCAGGTCGTGGACACCGACCACCATGGCGCGGTTGGATCTTTCCACATGCATTTCCAGCACGCTCAGCGCCGCGCTGATGTGGCATAGCGCATCGGTCGCCAGGCTCTCCGGATCGGGCGCTCTGGCGAGGGCCTGCGCAAGGCGCGCGGAGGCGGGCATGTCTGTGTCCGGCATGGTTCTGTTCTTGCGCAATAGGTCTGGGGTTCAGTGCTCGTACGCACGAGCATCGCCACGGGCATAGGCATGGGTGCTGGCTTGCCCGGTCCTCGGTCGGGTCGATTCAAATGTTATGCCAACTTGGAATCATGTCAACTAGGCATGAATCTGAATTTGCATCTGGCAGGTACCATCGCCCAATGCAACGAAAACCCTTTCCCAGCGAAACCCAGGAGCGCTTCATCGTCCGTTTCCCGGATGGAATGCGCGATCGCATCTCGGAAGTGGCAAAGGCAGGCCACCGTTCCATGAATGCCGAAATCGTTGCCCGCATACGGCGCAGCTTCGAATTGGATGAAGCCGGCGACACGGCCCAGGCTGGCCCGGACCTGGATGTGGCGGAGTTGAAAAAGGAAATCGCGCGCCTGTGTCGCTTGCTGCAAGAACACAAGGACGCCGCTGCAGGCCTGTTCGAGGCGCACAAGGAGGCCGTGGTGACCGAAGCCCTCAAGCGCCTGCGCTCCGAAGCGGGTGAGGCTGTGTCTTTGCCCAAGGCCACGGGGGATGGCGCGCAGGCCGCCCGTCGCACCAGCAAGAAGACCTGAGGCTGTAGGCCTCAGACCACGCGTATCGTTGCAGCGCGCTGTCGCGCGCCCCGGTTTGCCACGCGTATCGTTGCGTTGGGTGTTAAACAACCTATCCCTTTTTGAAGGCTCTTGCAGCAAAGGACGCAACTATGAACACGGATCAGATCAAGGGCACGCTCAAGGATGCCGCAGGCAAGGTGCAGCAAAAGGCTGGCGAGTTGATCGACAGCCCCGAGCAACAGGCCAAGGGCATTGCCAAGCAGGTCGAAGGCACGACCCAGAAGAAGCTGGGTGATGTGAAGGAAGTCTTGAAGGACGCGAAAAAATAAAGCATTCACCCTGCCTTTGCGAACAAGCCCGCCACACCCTGGCGGGCTTTTTCTTTTCCACGGATTTCGACGAGTGGGCGTGCGAAGAAGGCGCTCCGCACTTCCTGTTTCAGACGGCCTGCGGCACCCTGCGGCCAGGGTCGGTGGCCACATGCACGCGGTCGCGGCCCGCCTGCTTGGCGGCATACAGCAGGCCGTCGGCTCGCGTCAGCGCATCGGTCAAGGCGGTGTTGGCGGCCACGGGTGCGATGCCGAAGCTGATGGTCACCCGCTGGCCGGCCGCCAGCACATAGCCGTCCGCGCTGAGCTGGGCGCGTATGCGCTGGGCCACGCGCTCGGCCTCCTGGGGCGTGGTGCGCATCAGCAGCAGCACGAATTCCTCGCCGCCAAAGCGTGACACCAGATCGTCGTTGCGCACGTGTTGCTGCAGGGTCTGGGCCACGGCCTGCAATACACGGTCTCCGCAGTCATGCCCCCAGCTGTCATTGATGCGCTTGAAGTGGTCTATGTCGCCTATCAGCACGGAGATCGGGGCCATGTGCGGATCGGCCAGGCGCAGCTCGGCTGCCTCCTGGAAGGCGCGGCGGTTGAGCAGGTTGGTCAGCGAGTCGTGGTTGCGCTCCTCGCGCAGCGCGGTGAAGACATCGCGCACCGTGCATGCCAGCAGCATGAGGGTGAACAGCAGCGCAAACGACAGCGTGCTGACCAGGGTCACCAGCCAGTATGTGGAGCGTGCAATCTCGTTGAGATCGGTGCTGCCCAGGGCCAGCACCAGCAGCGGCCGGGCAGCGGTGTAGCCGGCAAACACCACGTAGGACCAGTAGAGCATTCTCTCCAGCCAATCCTGAGGTGGCCGGCGCCGCAGCATGGCGGGCGCCGGCAGCATCTGCAGCAGGCCCAGGCCGGTGTTGAGCCAGTGCACGCGCACCCACAGATCGACCTGGACCCGGCTGTAGTAGTACAGCGCAGCCAGGACGACGGCGCCTATGAGCAGCCCCAGCAAGGGATGGGCCGAGACGCCATAGCGCCCCGCCATGCAGCGCGCGAAGCACCAGGTGCCGAACAGATACATGGCGCCCGTGAACACGGCCCAGTGGTGCAGTTCTTCCCGGGGTGCAAGGCTTTGCCAGGCCAGCGCCAGAGAAACCAGGGCGTATCCGCCCGCAATCCACAGCAGGTAGCGCTGGCGCCGCTGCACCAGCCAGCACACGGCCAGCGTGCAACTGAGCAGCAGAATGCTCAGCGGCGCAATCAATACATAGAGGCGATCGGTATCGAGTGACACATCCACAGCGTGTTATGCACTTGCAGGTGCGGGTGGCGACAGCTTCGCGATTGCGGCATTGAATGGTGCTGCATTCCGAAGCGCCGGTCCATTTTGCATCCGTTGCCACGGCGCTTGCGGCCGCATGGGCGCATGTTCCGCGTTGTGCACGGCTGGCGATATCGGGCCTACCCGTGCGGCGGCCTCAAGTCCCGGGCATTTGTGACGAAAGAGCAGGTCATCTTTTCCGGATTGGTGGCCTATGCCGATATGGCAGGGCGTTGCGCCGGAAAACGGTCGCCGCTGATGTGCGCGGCCTGTTGTTTCACCTTTCCTGTATTCGGTTTTTCCGACGAGAGTGCTACGAATGAAATTTGATCAATGGAGCGTGTCCGCCAAGCTTTGGGGCACGCTGGGCGGCTTGCTGGCGATGATGCTTGCGGTATCGCTTTGGGCACAGTTTGCGGCGGCTCGCGCCATGGACCACGGCATGCAGACGCTGTCCGAGTACGAGAGTCGCATCAGCCTGGCCATTCAATGGAAGGGCGCAACGGAGACCACGGGCGAGCGGGTTCTGGCCAGCAACGCCTCCACCGATGAGGAACTGACCCGCCTGCTCGACGGCCGGGTCAAGGAAGGCTCGGCACTGATCACCAAGCTGCAGGCCGAGATCGTCAAGGGCGCCAGTGACGCCGACAAGGCGGCGCTGGAGCGCATTGCCGCCATCCGCACCGAGGTGCTGGCACTGAACAAGCGGGCGCGCGAGATCAAGTTGACCGGCGATGCAGCGGCATTCCGCGAGTTCGTCCAGCAGCAGTACCTGGGCGCCATTGGCCGCTACGTGGACTCGCTGGAAGTCTTCGTGCAACTGCAGCGCAGCCAGCGCGATGCAGCCCGCGAGCAGGCCCAGGCCGCCCGGCAGCAGGCCAGCGTGCTGGCCTGGATCGTCCAGGGTGTGGTCCTTCTGGCGGGCCTGGCCCTGGCCTTGGCGCTGACGCGGGCCATCACCCGCCCCCTGGAACGCGCCGTGCAACTGACGGACGCCATCGCCCAGGGCGACCTCACGGTGTCGGCGGATGACAGTCGCAAGGACGAGTTCGGCCACCTGCTGCGCTCGGTCTCGGGCATGGCGGCGCGGCTGCGCGGGCTGGTGACGGAGGTGCGTGACAGCGTGCATTCCATCTCCACCGCATCCACCGAGATTGCCGCGGGCAACCACAACCTGTCTTCGCGCACCGAGCAGACGGCGTCCAATCTGGAGGAAACGGCCGCCAGCATGGAGCAACTGACCGCCACCGTGGGCCAGGCGGCCGACACCGCGCGCCAGGCCAATCATCTGGCCGGCAGCGCCGCCCAGGCCGCCGAGCGCGGCGGCGCCGTGGTGGGTCATGTGGTGGCCAGCATGGATCGCATCGGCGACAGCGCACGCCGCATCTCCGACATCATCGGTGTCATCGACTCCATTGCCTTCCAGACCAACATCCTGGCGCTGAACGCTGCCGTGGAAGCGGCCCGCGCAGGCGAGCAGGGCCGCGGCTTTGCCGTGGTGGCCGGTGAAGTGCGGGCCCTGGCCCATCGCAGCGCCGAGGCCGCCAAGGAGATCAAGGTGCTGATCAGCACCTCGGTCGATGCCGCGCAGGAAGGCTCGGCCCAGGTGGCCCAGGCGGGCCAGGTGATGGATGACATCGTGGGCAGCGTGCGCAAGGTCTCGGACATGATCGGCGAGATCACGGCATCTTCCACGGAGCAGCGCGACGGCATTGGCCAGGTCAACCAGGCAGTCAGCCAGCTGGACCAGATGACGCAGCAAAACGCGGCTCTCGTGGAGGAGTCCGCAGCGGCGGCCGCCGCCCTCAGTGACCAGGCGCAGCGCCTGTCGGGCATGGTGGCCGTGTTCAAGGTGGGCCATGCTGTGCCAGCCTTGCGCTGACCAGCACCAAGGCGCAATAACACACGCAGAAAAAAGGACCGCCCGAGGGCGGTCCTTGAAGAGAAAAGCCGGTGCCCTTGCGGGCCTGCCAGGGTAAGTCAGTGAGAGGGGAGGGAGGAGATAGTCTCCCTGGCCCGGCTAGAAAATGGTTCGTGGTGGCTGCGGATCGCTCCAGTGGCCGCCTGGACTTCGCCGCTGCGTGGTTGCATCCACATGGCTTGCGCTTGCTGTAAAGGCATGGCCAACATGATTTTGGAGAGCAGGGCTGTAGGACAGTTCCCTGTGTGATACCTGCTGTTTCCCTTGTTGTGATTGCTTGGGTACCGAAACATGCCGGCACCCATCGGTTCACGCATCTGCACTACATTGAAGAATTTGTAACTTCTGAGCAATAGGGTTAACCCGTTGCTTCTGGCAGCAAAAAGCCCGCACTTGGCGGGCTCTGTCGCAGCTTGGCGGCTGCCAGGGGGCGGGCTGCGCCGGACCTCATATGGCGAAGGGAGTGCGGTCCTTGCCTTCGATCCAGCGGGGCTGCTTGCCGCGGCCGGTCCAGGTCGCGCCCGTGGCCGGGTCGCGGTACTTGGGGACGCCGACCACGCGGAAACCGCCACCAGCCTTGGCTTTGGACGAAGGGAAGACGTCGGCCTCGGTCAATCCGTATTGGTCGATGATGGTGCGCACCTGGGCAATGGCTCCGGACTTCTCGGTCTTGAGCACTTCGGCGATCTGGGCTTCGAGATGGGCTTTCTGCTGCAGCAGTGTCTTGTAGTCGGTAGTCATGTATATCAATGAATGTTGATCTGCCAATATAAAGGAATCTTAGGAGACTTTTGGCAAAGTGAGCCTACACTGCCGCGCAACACCCGGACGACGACAGGCGTATTGCCTGGAACCTGTCTGAGAACGGATTCCCATCTTGCCCGAGTCTAGGCGAGTCGGACGCTGATTTTTGTAGCGTATGGAAACCGGGCCATCGCGTCTGCCACAGCGGCGCAGGTGCTGGGGAACAGGGCTGTGTAGCAGGCGCCGGCCACTTTGATGATGCATCGCTTCATGTTTCTCTTCCCTTGAATGACAGATCTGCCTTCTTATCGGCATTTTTGTATCAAGGTGAAACACTTTCTTGCCCGACTCCCTGCCGGCCCCCGATGGGAAGCCACTCTCGATCAATGGCAGTCCATGCAAGGGAAGAAAAGGCCGCGTGGTGCACCCCAAAAATATGAGGGAGGGAAAAACACAGGGTGCGCGGCGCAAACGGCAGGGTCCTGGAATCAAGGCTCTGGCGTTTGCGACAGAAAAATCCCGCAGCCAGGGCGGCAAGTGTCTGTGTTACAAATTGACACTATAGCACGCATCCTTCAAGCTTGTGACTGGTTCTTGCAAAAGGCTGACGACTGCAGTTTGGGCGGCGCTGCCAGCAATGCAGTGCCTGCACGAAGAGGCTAGCCAGCGGGCTTCTTCGCAAGCAAGAAGCAGGCAATTACAAGGGCAAGTACGCACTCTTCGAGCTCTGGCGGCCGATGCGTCTCGGATAGGCTCGGTGGGCATTCACAGCCCTCGTTTTGCCTTCACTACGCATCATGTTTCAAACACTTCGTGCCCGCCTGATCCTCATCTGCGTAGCAATCACCGTGGCCGCACTGTTCGCGCTGTCCATGGCCACCTTCTGGACGGCGCGCAGCAGCACGCTGTCCGATATCGACGAAAACATCGGCCAGCTCACGCGGGCCCATGCATCCACACTGACCGACTGGGTTCAGGACAAGCAGCGCATCACCGGCTCATTGAAGAAGGCGGTGGACCAGCCGGACCCCATCCCCTTCCTGCTGGCCGGCCAGCAGGCTGGCGGCTTCGATGATGCCTATTTCGTCCATGCCGACAAGCGCGCCGTGTTCACCCATCCCATGCCGGAGAACTACGACGGAACCCAGCGCGACTGGTTCAAGCAGGCCGTGCGCGAAGGCCGGCCGGGCGTGACGCCGGCCTATGTCGATGCCAGCACCGGCGAGCTGACCATCAGCTTTGTCGATCCGGTCGGCAGCTCGGGCGCCATCACGGCCGTTGTCGGCACTGATGTGCGGTTGGCCGCCATGTCCAGGAAAGTGGCCGCCATCCGTCCCCAGGAAAAAAGCTTTGCCTTTCTGATTGATGGCGAAGGCCGCCTGCTGGCCTACGCCAAGCCCGAGCTGGCGCTTAAGCCCGCTTCCGCGATTGCCCCTGAACTCGATGCCGCGCTGATCAAGCGCCTGGCCGAGCAGGGCGGCCGCGCCGATCTGGTGCTCGATGGCGAGCCGCAGATGCTCTACGCCGCCAAGGTCGAGGGCACGCCCTGGACGCTGGCCGTGGTGATCGACCGCGCACAGGCCACGGATTCGGTGCGGGCGCTGCTGCAGGTGGCCGCCCTCATCACCGTGCTGTCCGTGCTGGGCGCGGCGGTGCTGCTGACCGTGGCGCTGCGCCGCATGCTCAACCGCCTGGCCGTGGCACGCGATGCGCTGCAGGACATCGCCTCTGGCGAAGGCGATCTGACCCGCCGCCTCACCTCTGCCGGCCGCGATGAGCTGGCGCAGATCGGCCAGTCCTTCAACCAGTTCGTGGACAAGATCGCCACGGTGCTGCTGCGCATTCGCGAGTCGTCGGAATCGGTGCGCATGGCTTCGGCAGAGATTGCGGGTGGCAACCAGGACCTGTCGTCACGCACCGAGCAGCAGGCCAGCTCGCTGGAGCAGACGGCAGCCGCCATGGAGCAGATCACGGCAACCGTGCAGCAGAACGCGGCCAATGCGCGCCAGGCCAGCGAGCTGGCCACCAGCGCCTCGCAGATCGCCACCCAGGGCGGAGAGGCCGTCGGCCAGGTGGTGCAGACCATGGGCGGCATCGAGGCCTCCGCACGCAAGATCGAAAGCATCATCGGCGTGATCGACTCCATTGCCTTCCAGACCAACATCCTCGCGCTGAACGCGGCGGTGGAAGCGGCGCGCGCCGGCGAGCAGGGTCGGGGCTTTGCCGTGGTCGCCAGCGAGGTGCGCACGCTGGCGCAACGCAGCGCCACGGCGGCCAGGGAGATCAAGGCGCTGATCGATGATTCCGTGGGCCAGATCGACACGGGCAGCCGCCTGGTGCGCAATGCGGGCACCACCATCGACCAGGCCGTGGACGGCGTGCGCAAGCTCAGCACGCTGGTGGCCGAGATCAGCAACGCCAGCCAGGAGCAAAGCCGTGGCATTGCCGAGGTGGGCAGCGCCATCGGCCAGATGGACCAGGTCACGCAGCAGAACGCTGCCCTGGTGGAAGAGGTCACGGCCGCAGCGCAGTCGCTGCAGCAGCAGGCGGTGCAGCTGGCGCAGGCCGTGGCGGGCTTCAAGCTTGAAGATGCAAGCGCGGCAAGCGGGATGCGCCGCCTGCGCTGAGCGCAGGCAAAGCCAAGGCGGGCCGGGCGATCAGGCCGCCTTGGCGCCACCCGGATGCTCGCAGGAAAAGGCTGTTGTGTCGGCCTCGCCCGGCCGCTCGCCGGCCACGAAGTAGCGGTCGCGGCCGCTGGCCTTGGCCTGGTACAGCGCGGTATCGGCCATGCGCAGCAAGGCACTCAAACCCAGCGGTGGGTAGGCCATGTTCGTGCAGCCTATGCCAATGCTCAGCGTGGGGCAGATGGCTGCGCCATCGTTCATGTTGATGCGAATTTCGCGCGTGGCCTCGCACAGCCGCTGGGCCACGGCTCTGGCCGTGACGCAGTCGGCACCGGGCAGCAGCACCGCAAACTCCTCGCCGCCCAGGCGGCCTATGAGTTCATGCGGGCGCAGCGCCTGCGACAGGCGGGCCGAGACTTCCTGCAGCACCCGGTCGCCGGCGGCATGGCCATGGCGGTCGTTGATGTGCTTGAAGTGGTCCAGGTCGAGCATCAGCATGGCGCCTGACTGGCGCTCGCGCTGCAGGCGCTCCAGCGTGCGCTGTGCGCGCTCCAGAAAGCTGGTGCGTGCCAGCAGTCCCGTCAGCGCATCGTGGTTCACTGCATGGCGCAGCTTGCTGAGCATGTCCTTGAAAGCCATGAGCGTGCAGGCTACGGCCAGCGGGCCGATCGACAGCATGGCCAGACCCAGGCGGAAGGAGAACGTCGTCTCCAGCTCGGTGCCGGGCGAGCTGAACAACACATGGGAAAACGTGGCCAGCTTGATGGCGCAGCTGACCAGGTTGAGCAGGGCGACCACGAACAGCCGATAGCGCATGGCGCACAGCAGCATGGCCGGCATGGTGAGCGACAGCGCGCCTGGTCCGCCCAGGTAGATGGCAATGGATTCGGAAATCGCCAGGGCAAGCAGCGGCAGCAAGGCCTGCGCCGTTTGTTTGAATGGCTGGCTGCGCCAGGACAGCGGCTCCAGCTTTGCCGGAAGGCTCAGCAGCACAGGCAGCAACAGGGTCATGTGCATCAACTCGCTGCTGAACCACATGGCCATCATGGGCTGCCAGGGCCAATGCATGAGATGGTGCATGCCCGCCGAGCCCAGCACGGCTCCGACCACGCTCACCAGCAGGCTGCACATCACCAGATGCAGCACCGAGGAAGGGGAGCGCATCTGCTGCACCCGCTGCGGCAGGCGCCGCATCATCACCCAGCCGCAGGCCACGGCGGCCAGGTCGGCAAAGGTCAGCCACAGGGTCTGGTCCAGCGGACTGCCGGAAAGCCATTCGGCCAGCGCCATGGCAACGGCGGCAGCCGTCCAGCCGTGTCTATGGCTGTAGGCCGGGCTGCGAAGCATCCAGCCCAGGAGCAGGGCGTTGGACAGCCACAGAGACGACAGATGCTCCGGAGAGCGCAGGCCCAGCGCCACGGCCGAGCACAGGAACAGCACCCCGCCCAGCACAAAGCTGTCCCGCCAGGGCGTTGCAGCTTGTGGAAGGCTCCACGGATCTCCGGATGCGGCGCGATGTGACATATGTCTCCCCTGTGGAGACCGAATGGAGGCACCGGACTCTGCGCGCGTTCGTCGGGCATGGCGGCCATGCCCTTGTCATGGTGGTGAACGAGCGGCCCGGCGGGCAGCGGGAACAGGAAATCCTCCTCGGGGCAGATCAGACAAGAGGTGCGGGGTAACTTGAGTACACAAAATTTACGCCTGCGGGGTCAATCTAGCGGAAATGCATGTATTTGCAAGTACTGATCCATCTTGCATACAGCACGCGATGAAAGCGGTTCGCAGGCGCCGGGATGCCCGATCAGCGCTGCCTCAAGTGGCAGCGGTGCGCCTGGAGCAGCTTTTGTGAAGGAAATATGGGGTGCATGCTAATGATTCATGCGATTCCGTAGTCAGGTCCCTGCGTGGTCCCTGCGTCCTATTGCATCAAGAATTTGTAATTAGTTACTTTTGTTTCTGATGAATATCCCAAGAGCTGGTGGTGCCAGCTGGGGCGGCTGCCGTCCGGCGAGGGTTGGAGAGGCGTTCCAGCCGCCGCGGTACCAGGAAAAGTGCAACTCCTGTCGATAGAACGACGATGCGCAACGCATAAAATCGCCGGATTGGGGGAGATCTCTGCCGAAATGTGGAACCACATCCGGGCAGCCTCCATGGGTGCTTGCCGTTGAAATCCAGGGAACCGCATGGAATACCGTCTTGATGAAACCGATCGCCAGCTGCTGCGTCTGCTGCAGACCAATGCACGGGCTTCCACCGCACATCTGGCTCGGCAGATGAATCTGGCGCGCACCACGGTGGTGGCGCGCATTGCCAGGCTGGAGCAAGAGGGCGTGATCGCCGGCTACGGCGTGCGCCTGGGCGCACGCGTGGAGCAGTCTGCCGTGCGGGCGTATTGCGGCATCCGCGTGCAGCCCAAGACGGCCACGTTGGTCATGCAGGCGCTCAACCGCTTCACCGAGGTCGAGGAGGTCTCTGCCGTCAGCGGCCAGTACGACTACATGGTGTTCGTGCGCTGCGAGAGCAATGAAAAGCTCGATGCGCTGCTGGACCGCATCGGCCTGATCGACGGCATTCAGCAGACCTATACGTCGGTGGTGCTCAGCCGCAAGATCGACCGGCGCACCACGGCGGCCCTGAGCCAGCCGGGCGAATCCGCTGCCTGAGGGGCGCGCTGCAGCCATTGCAACCACTGTCGGGTCTCTGACATCTGCTAGTGAAACTGCCGGGTAGGCAGTCCCTTGCGGCCCTCCTATGCTGTTGTGGGCCCCCGTACAAACAGGGGCCTTTCTTTGTGTACGCATAACACTAGGAGACAAAGCATGTACCCAGCGGTTCGCAGTGGATGGAAGCCCCTGTCATTGATTTGCCTGGCCGCCTTGGCGGCCTGCGGCGGTTCGGGCGACGGCTCCAGCAGCAAGTACAGCGCGGAGATCCGCCGCACGGAAATGGGCATTCCGCACATCAAGGCCAAGGACTGGACGGGCCTGGGCTATGGCGCCGGCTATGCCCAGGCGCAGGACAACCTGTGCACCATGGCCGACTCCTTCCTGACGTACCGCGGGGAGCGCTCGCGCTACCTGGGCGGCGATGCCCAGGCCGTCTACGACAGCACCATCGACCGGCCGCGCAATCTCGACTCGGACTTCTTCTTCCGCCATGTCGTCTCCGATGACGCCGTGGCCGCCATGATCCAGGCCCAGCCGGACAAGCTCAAGCAACTGGTCGATGGCTTCGTGGCCGGCTACAACCGCGTGGTGCGCGAGACCCCGGCCGGGGCCAAGACCAATGCGGCCTGCGCGGGCCAGCCTTGGGTGCAGGCCATTACCGCGCAGGACATCTGGCGGCGCATGTACACGGCCAATCTGGCCGGCGGCTACAGCAACTTCGTGGCCCAGATCGCCAATGCCGTGCCGCCTGCAGCGGCTACGGCAGCAACGGCCTCGGCCAAGCCGGCGAAGGCCCGGCCGGCCGCGACACAGCTGGCCGCGCTCAAGCCGGGGCAGGTGGTGGCGCCATCATTGCAGGTGGGCGGCACCACGGGCATCGGCAGCAACATGTACGGCTTTGGCCAGCAGGCCACGGGCGGCGGCAGCAGCGTGCTGTTCGGCAATCCGCACTGGTACTGGAAGGGGCCGGACCGCTTCTATCAATCGCAGCTCACGATTCCCGGCGAGATCGACGTCAGTGGCGCCAGCTTTCTGGGCATCCCGATGGTGCTGATCGGCTTCAACAACGACGTGGCCTGGAGCCATACCGTGTCCACGGCACGGCGCTTCGGCCTGTTCATGTACCAGCTGGCGCCCAATGATCCGACCCGCTATGTGCGCGACGGCAAGACCGAAGCCATGCAGGCCAGCAAGATCACCGTGAGCGTGCGCAATGCCTCCGGCGGGCAGGACCAGGTCACGCGCACGCTGTACAAGACCGTGCACGGCCCGGTGGTCAACCTGGGCGCCATGGACCCGGCGCTGGGCTGGACCACGCAGAGCGTGTTCGCCATCCGCGACATCAACGCCTACAACTACCGCACCTTCCGCAACTGGCTGCGCTGGAACCAGGCCAGGTCGCTGGACGAGTTCATCCGCATCCAGAAGGAGGAGTCGGCCATTCCCTGGGTCAACACCGTGGCCGCAGGGCGCGGCAATGCCCAGGTCTGGTATGCCGACATAGGCGCCGTGCCCAACGTGCCGCCCGCGCAATTGCAGGCCTGTGCCACGCCCGCCTCGGCCGCCATCAACGCGGCGCTGCCCCAGGTGCCGGTGCTGGCCGGTGGCAGCAGCCAGTGCGACTGGAGTTCGGATGCGGATTCGGTGCAGGCGGGCGCCATCGGCCCCGCACGCATGCCCAATTTGCTGCGCAGCGACTACGTGGGCAACATGAACGACAGCTACTGGCTGTCCAATGCCTCGGCGCCGCTGACCGGCTATCCGGCCATCTTCGGCTCCACCTCTTCAGCCCAGAGCCTGCGCACGCGCCTGGGCCACACCATGGCGCTGCAGCGGCTGGCGGGCACGGACGGCTACCCGGGCAAGCTGGCCACCAGCGACATCGTACGCCAGATGGTGCTGGACAGCCGTGTCTACAGCGCGCGCTTCAAGGACGAGGCATTGGCCCAGGTCTGTCCAGGCCCCGTGTCCTCGGCGGGTGAAACGGTGGACGTCTCGGCTGCCTGCACGGCGCTGCAGGCCTGGGACGGCACGGGCACGGCGGCATCCAGGGGCTCCCATGTCTGGGATGAGTTCTGGAAGCGCGTGGCCAGCCAGATCAAATCGGCCGACCTGTATGCCGTGCCCTTCGATGCGGCTGACCCCGTCAACACGCCGCGAGGCATCAAGCCCACGGCCAAGGCGGCGCTGCAAAAGGCGTTCGCCGAAGCAGTGAAGGCCGTGCAGGCCAGCGGCTTTGCCATGGATGCGGCGCGCGGCACCGTGCTGTTCTCGCAGCGCGGCGGCGAGAAGATCGCGCTGTATGGCGGCTGCGGCGAGGTGGGCTACTTCACCATCACCTGCTCGGAAAACAAGATAGAGCAGGGCGGCTACAGCATGGATGGCCAGCCGCACGGCAACAGCTACATGCAGGTGGTGAGCTTCCCGTCGGCCGGTGTGGAGGCCCATACCTTCCTGACCTTCTCGCTGTCGGACGACCCGGCCTCGGCCCACTACGTGGACTACACCAAGGCCTACGGCGCGCGCCAATGGCTCAAGCTGCCGTTCACCGACAGCGCCATTCAGGCCAGCCCGGCCTACAAGACGCAGACCGTGAGCGAGTGAAGCAACCTGTAACCCGGTGACGGGCCGCCGGTTCGCTGGCGGCTCGCCGGGAGTGCAAAAAGCAACGGGGGCCGAGGCCCCCGTCGCTTTTGGAATGCGCTGGCCGTCAGTCCACGATGACGCGCGGCTCGCCCGCCTCCATGCGGCCGACGATGGCGGCACTGCCAAAGCCCTGCTCGGCAAACAGTGCAAGCACCTGATCGGCAACATCCGGCGCGCAGGACACGAGCAGGCCGCCCGAGGTCTGCGGATCGGTCAGCAGCGCGCGCTGCGCATCGGTGATGCCGGCGCCCAGCGCAACCTGCGCGCCATAAGAGGCCCAGTTGCGGCCCGAGGCGCCCGTGATGACGCCCTGCTCGGCAAAGCCCTGCACCGTGGGCAGCACGGGCAGGCTGCGGCTGTCGATGCGTGCCGTCAGGCCCGCGCCGCGTGCCAGTTCCAGGCCATGGCCCAGCAGGCCGAAGCCCGTCACATCGGTCAGCGCGTGCACGCCGTCCATCTTGCCCAGCGCCGTGCCGGGGCGGTTGAGCAGGGTGGTTGCTTCCACCATGGCGCGGTAGCCGGCCTCGTCCAGCAGGTTCTTCTTGAGTGCGGCCGACAGAATGCCCACGCCCAGCGGCTTGCCCAGGATCAGCACGTCGCCGGCCCGGGCGTCGGCATTGCGCTTCATCTGGCGGGGGTTGACGATGCCTATGCCGACCAGGCCATAGATGGGCTCGACCGAGTCGATGGAGTGGCCCCCGGCCAGCGGAATGCCGGCATCGCGGCAGACCGATTCGCCGCCTTCCAGGATCTTGGCAATGGTGTCGTGCGGCAGCACATTGATGGGCATGCCCACGATGGCCAGGGCCATCAGGGGCTGGCCGCCCATGGCGTAGATGTCGGACAGCGCATTCGTCGCGGCGATGCGGCCGAAGTCATACGGGTCGTCCACGATGGGCATGAAGAAGTCCGTGGTCGCCACGATGGCCTGCTCGTCGTTGATGCGGTAGACGGCGGCGTCGTCGGCGGTCTCCGTGCCCACCAGCAGGTCCGGGAAGAACTGCTTGGGCAGCGCGCTCTTGCCGATCAGCTCCGCCAGCAGGCCCGGCGCGATCTTGCAGCCGCAGCCGCCGCCATGGGACAGCGAGGTGAGTCGGGGGGCTTGGGAGGTGTCTGTGGTCATGGAGCAATCCGGCGATCGGCGGCGATCGCAGTAGTGGGAAAGAGTGCCTGCCGCCAGCGCGGCGGCGCGCCATATTATGGGCGGGCACGGCGGGCGGCCATGGTACAAGCGGGCATGTCCAAGTCTTTCACTCATGACCGCGCATCCGTGGAATGCGATCCCGAGACGGTGGTGGGCGTGGAGCAGCGCGGCTTCAACGCCTGGCCAGCCCAGCGCACCGTGCTCTGCGGCGACTGGCTGCTGCGCGCTGCGCAGGGCCATACCAAGCGCGCCAACTCGGCCAATGCCCAGCAGCCCGGCGCCCGCCTTGGCGCCTTGCTGCCGCAGATCGAGGCCTTCTACGAGCGCCAGGGCCTGCCTGCCATCTTTCGTCTCTCGCCCCTGGCAAGTCCCGAGGCGGATGCGCAGCTGGCGCAGGCAGGCTATCTGATGGCCGACCCTTCCCTGGTGATGCGTGCCGCATTGACGGACATGGCGCCGCCAGCGAACGACCACGGCTGGACCCTTGCCATTCAAGCCCAGCCTGGCACGGCCTGGCTGCAGGGCTTTGCCGAGGCCGGCGCCGTGCCGGAGCAGCACAGGCAGGCGCACCACCATATGCTGCAGTCCATTGCCTGGCCCGCCGCATTTGCTTCGCTGCAAGTGGGCGGTGGAGTGGGCGGCGAGGTGGTCGGGTTTGGCCTGGCCGTCGTGGAGCGCGGCTGCGTGGGCCTGTATGACATCGTCATCACGCCTGCGCTGCGCGGCCAGGGACTGGGCCGGGCGTTGGTGCATGGCCTGATGCACTGGGGGCAGACGCAGGGAGCGCAATGGGCCGAACTGCAGGTGCGTGCGCCCAACATGGTGGCGCGCGGGCTGTATGAAAGCCTGGGCTTTCAGGCGCTCTACGGCTATCACTACCGGCTTCCTGCCTCTGCGCTTTGATGTGTTGCCGCATTGGCCCATCACGGGCGACCCGGCGTGACAGTCCCGTCGGCCCGATGGGGTCGATATGTGAAAAAATGCTTCAGTGCGCCAGCGTGGCGCAATGCATGGATATTCCGTTCAAGGAGCCTTGGTTGGCAGCTCGCACACATCGCATACATCAAACACACCGCAGGTGGGGCATGGATTGCAGGATCAAAGGCCTGTCTGCCCGGGCCTGGCTGGTCGTGGGCTTGCTGGCCTTGCAGGCCGGGCTGGTGGGGCAGGCACATGCGGAGCCGGCGGCCGATGAGCATGAGCTGGGGGTGACCCGCACCGTCGTAGGCATCCTGGGCTACACGCGCTGGCCCACGGAAAGCCCCGTGCTGCGGCTGTGCGTGGTGGGCTCCACCGAATATGCCGACGACCTGCTCAATGGCGCACCGCAGACCGTGGGCAGCCAGCGGCTGGAGGTGCGGCGTGTGGTGCCCGTCGATGCGCGCGCCCTGGTCGAATGCGAGGGCATTTATGCCGGCCAGCTCGATGAGGCGGCCTGGCGCAAGCTCATGGAGCAGCTGGCCGGGCGGCCGCTGCTGACCATCAGCGAGCGGGGCGAGCTGTGCCGCATCGGCGCCATGTTCTGCCTGCGCCGCCGTGGCGAGGGCGCGGGCTTCGAGGTCAGCCTCGACTCCGTGGCCCGCAGCGGCCTGCGTGTCAATCCCAAGGTGCTGCAACTGGCGCGCCACAGGACCTTGCCATGAAGTTGTCCCTGTCCGGCAATGCCTCCCTGCGCAACGTGATCCGCCGCGCGCACCTGCGCATGGCGGCGGTGGCCATCGCGCTGGCGGGGGCGCTGCTGCTCATCGTCGGCGTGGCCACCCTGCGCCTGTACCTGTCCAACAACCTGCATCTGGTGGCCCGTTCGCTGGCCTATACGGTCGAGGCATCGCTGGTCTTCGGTGACCGTGACGAGGCCGCCCGCGTGCTGGACCAGCTGCTGCGCGGAGAAGGCGTGGCCCATGCCGAGGTCTTCGATGCCGAGGGCCGCCCGTTCGTGCGGTGGTCGGGCCATGGTGGCTCGGCGCTGTCCAGCATCGGGGAGCTGCTGGCCGTGGGCATTGGCCTGCCGCGCGCCGAGGCCGATGTGCGCCAGGACGGCAGGCTGGTAGGCAGTGTGCAGCTGGCCAGCGATGGCGTGGGCTTGGTCCGCTTCCTGGGCGCAGGTTTCATCGTGCTGGTGCTGTGCGTGGGTATCAGCGGCTATGTGGGCCTGCGCCAGTCGCGCCGCATGCTGCGCGACATTGCCGAGCCGCTGCAGCAGCTGGCGCGCGTGGCCCGGGCCGTGCGCCATGACCGATCCATGGACCAGCGCGTGCCGCTGGCGCGCATTGCCGAGCTGCGCGAGTTGGGCGACAACTTCAACGCCCTGCTGGCCGAGCTGCAGACGCGCCATGAGCGGCTGCAGCAGCAAAATTCGGCCCTGGAGCGACAGGCTTCGCGCGACAGCCTCACTGGGCTGGCCAACCGGCTGCATTTCGAGCAGCGACTGCAGCAGGCGCTGGACAGTGCGGCGGAGAGCGGGCAGAAGCTGGCCGTGCTGTTTCTGGACAACGACCGCTTCAAGCAGGTCAACGATGCCTACGGCCATGCCGTGGGCGATGTGCTGCTCAAGGCGGTGGGTGCCCGGCTGCGCTCGCAGGTGCGCGAGACCGATCTGGTCGCCCGCCTGGGTGGCGACGAATTCGCCATCCTGCTCTATCCCATCGGCGGCGGTGGCGATGCGCAGATGGTGCAGGACAAGATAGAGGCCGCCATGCGCGAGCCCCTGGTCGTTGGCGACGGCGTGGTGCTGCAGCCTTCGGTCAGCGCGGGCGTCGCCCTTTTTCCCAAGCATGGCCAGAGCATGGAGACGCTGATGCGCCATGCAGACCAGGCCATGTACCAGGCCAAGGCCATGCGCCAGGCCGAACGAATCACAGGAGGATGACATGTTGAAACGACGGAGCTGGATCCGGATGTGCGGCGCAGGTGCGGCCGCAGTGCTGGCCCTTGCACTGGTCGGTTGCCAGACGGTGCCGCAGGCGCCGGCCAAGGCGCCGGGGCTGACCGAAGAACAGCAGCAGTTGCTGCGCAGCCAGGGTTTTGCGCAGGCAGACCAGGGCTGGGAGCTGCAGATGTCGGGCAAGCTGCTGTTCGGCTTTGATTCGGCCGAAGTCGGCGCCCAGGCGCGCACCAAGGTGCTGGAGCTGGGCCGTGCCCTCAAGGGCGTGGGCATCGAGCGGCTGCGCGTGGAAGGCCATACGGACGATCGCGGCAGCGATGCCTACAACATGCGCCTGTCGCTGCGCCGCGCAGAGGCCGTGGCCGATGTGCTGGCCGAAGCTGGCCTGGCGCGCCAGGATATCGAGGTCAAGGGTCTGGGCCGCGCCATGCCCGTGGTGCCCAGCGATGCGGCGGAGAACCGCCGCGTGGCCATCGTCGTGCCCTTGCAATAGCCGTAACCTGGCTGGAATCAGAGTCGGGGGATTGGCGGAAAGCAGCAGGAGTCGAACCTACCCAGGAGCGGCTGACGCCCCTGACCGGGTTTGAAGCCCGGGCGCACCACCGGGTGCGTATGCTTTCCTTCTGGCTTGAAGCTCCCCCTGAGCGGCTTACGCCGCTTCCCCCTCTCTACCCGCTTCGCGGGGGAGGGGGACGACACCCTTGCGGCGGGGCGGCCCTTGCTCGGTGTCTCTCGCCTTGGGCCGCGCCGGTTGCTGGCGCCGTGGCGAAGCAAAGCTCGCCATTGTAGCGGCCCCTTGCCTCAAATTCTTGCTGTGGCGCCAGTGGTCCACTGCACATCGGGGCGCAGCAGGTGGGCGTCGCGCAGGCGGCGGGTGTAGCCGATGCGGTCGAAGAATTCGAGGATCTGGATGGCGCGTTTGCGGCCCAGGCCGGTGGCGTCGCGGAAGGCGTGGGCCTGGATTTCGGCGTTGGGGGTGGAGGAGGCCAGTTCGCGGACCAGGGCCGCGAGTTCGTCCATGCGGGCTGCCGTGTAGAACAGGTCCTTGGTGACTTGGAACAATTGGCCCTGGCGTGCGAGCTTGCGCAGCAGCTGGCGCACGGTTTCCTCGCCGGTGGCGCTGTCGCGGGCCAGGTCGCGCACCCAGGGCGGGTCGTAGCGGCCGGCCTCGATGGCGGGCAGCAGTTTCTGGGCGATCTGCTTTTCACTGTCCGACAACTGCACGCTGTGGCCGGGCAGGTGCAGCCAGGCGCCGCTGGCGGCCAGGCTGCCGTCCTGCAGCAGGGCTTGCAGCAGGCCCTTCCACAGCGCGTCATGCCCTGCATGCACCAGGCCCGACAGTGCCATGCGGCGCAGGCGTGCGGCGTTCACGCCGGGCTCGTCGGGGCTTTTGTCGTGGAAGCGCGCCATGCTGTCCAGCACCTGGTTGCGCAGCTGCTGCAAGCGTGCCTCGCCCAGCAGCAGCGTATCGCCCTCGGCCAAGGGGAGGCGGTGCAGGCGGGCATCCGTGGCCACCGATGCGCGGCCCGTCAGGCGCATGAGCTGCGACGTGGCAATGCCGTGCGCCGCGCCTTGCACCAGCGCGCTGGCGTCCCCGGTGGCAATCAGCGATTCCAGCGCCTGCAGATAGGCCGTGCGCTCGGGGCTGCGGCGCTTGCGTGCGGGTGCAAAGGGATCAATGACGCTGCCGCCGGCAATGGTGCGGCTGGCCTGGGCATTGCGCACGATGAGCCGGTCGCCCGGTTGGGCATGTACTGGCATGTCCAGCACCAGTTGGACGATGGCCTGTTCGCCCGGGCCCAGCGGCTGGTCCTGCAGCAGGGCCACGTGGGCCGTGCAGCGCGCCGTACCGATGTGCACATGCACAGGCGTCCATTGGGCCAGTGATGGCGCATCGGCCAGCAGTTGCAGGCGCACGTCGATCCGGTCGCTGGCCTGCAGCAGCCGTGCGTCGGCGATCCAGTCGCCGCGCGTGATGGCTTCCTTGGCAATGCCCGACAGGTTGAGCGCGCAGCGCTGGCCGGCCAGGCCCTGTTCGCTGGCCTGGTTCTGGGCATGCAGGCTGCGCACGCGCACCTCGGTGCCCGAGGCAGAGTGCACCAGCGTGTCGCCCACCTTCACCTGTCCGCCGAACACGGTGCCCGTGACCACGGTGCCCTGGCCCGGCAGCGTGAAGCTGCGGTCCACGGCCAGGCGGAACAGCCCGTCGCTGGCCCGCGCGGGAATGGACTGGGCGCGCGCCATGAGGTGCTCGCGCAGCTGCGCCACGCCTGCGTCGTCAGGCAGGGCTGCCGCAGTAGGGAAGACCGGCGCGCCGGCCAGCGGCGTGGGGGCCAGCAGGGCCTCGATCTCGGCGCGCACCTGCTGCAGCCGCTCGGGCGTGGCGCGGTCGGCCTTGGTCAGGGCCACGGTGGCTTCGCGCACGCCCAGTAGCTGCAGGATGTCCAGGTGCTCGCGCGTCTGCGGCATGACGCCGTCGTCGGCGGCCACCACCAGCAAAGCGTGGTCTATGCCCACGGCGCCTGCGGCCATGGTGTGCACGAACTTTTCGTGGCCGGGCACGTCGATGATGCCCAGCACCTCGCCATTGGGCAGCGGCGTGTAGGCATAGCCCAGCTCGATGGAGATGCCGCGCGCCTTCTCTTCCTTGAGGCGGTCGGGGTCCACGCCCGTGAGCGCGCGCACCAGGGTGGTCTTGCCGTGGTCGATGTGGCCGGCGGTGCCGATGATCATGCGTTCGTCCTCAGGCGATGTGCAGCAGCGGCAGCTGTTCGGTGAAGGCAGGTTCGTCGGCCGCTTCCAGGCAGCGCAGGTCCAGCCACAGCGCGTCGTCATGCAGTCGGCCGATGACGGGGCGCGGCAGGCCGCGCAGGCCTGCTTCAAGCCGGGTGAGCTGGCGGCCGGCCTGGCGACCGTCGGCCGGATGCAGGCGCAGGCCCCAGCTGGGCAGGTTTTCCACGGGCAGGGCGCCGCTGCCGATCTGGCTGTTCATCTCGGCGGTTTCCACCACATAGCGGCTGCCCAGCGCCTGCTGCACCAGCGGCTGCAGCGCCTGCGCGCGGGCCTGCATGTCGGCCTGGGGCCGCGTGAACAGGCGCAGCGTGGTCAGGCGCTCGGCCAGCTTTTCGGGGTGCAGGTACAGGCGCAGCGTGGGCTCCAGCGCGGCCAGGGTGAGCTTGCTCACGCGCAGTGCGCGCTTGAGCGGGTGTTTCTTGATGCGGGCGATCAGGTCCTTGCGGCCCACGATCAAGCCGGCCTGCGGGCCGCCCAGCAGCTTGTCGCCGCTGAAGGTGACGATGTCGGCGCCCGACTCGATGGTCTCGCGCACCGTGACCTCGTAGGGCAGGCCCCATTCGCGCAGATCGACCAGGGTGCCGCTGCCCAGGTCCACCACCATCTGCAGGCCGTGCGCATGGGCAATGGATGCCACCTCCGCGTCGCTCACGGCCTTGGTGAAGCCGGTGATGGCGTAGTTGCTGCAATGCACCTTCATGAGCAGGCCGGTATGTTCGCCGACAGCGCCTTCATAGTCGCGCGCATGGGTGCGGTTGGTGGTGCCCACCTCGACCAGGGTGGCGCCTGCGCGCGTCATCACGTCGGGAATGCGGAAGGCCCCGCCGATCTCCACCAGCTCGCCGCGCGAGACGATGACCTCGCGCCCGGCCGCCAGCGTGGCCAGGGTCAGCAGCACGGCGGCGGCGTTGTTGTTGACGACGGTGCAGGCCTCGGCGCCCGTGAGTTCGCAGACCAGGGATTCGATCAGGTCGTCGCGGTCACCACGGCCGCCGTCTTCCAGGTCGTACTCCAGGTTGGCCGGCGCCGTCATGGCGGCCACCACGGCGTCCACCGCCTCCTGCGGCAGCAGGGCGCGGCCCAGGTTGGTGTGCAGCACCGTGCCCGTGAGGTTGAAGACCGTGCGCAGCCGGGGCGCAAAGCGCCTCGCCAGGCGCAGGCCCGCCGCCTGGACCACCTCGGTGATGCCCGGCGCGCCTGCATCGGGCTCGCCCGACCGCAGCCGCTCCTGCGCATCGGCCCGCATCTGCGCCAGGGATTCGCGCACGGCCTGGGTGCAGGCATCGAGACCGTGGCGCTCGCGCAGCGCGAGCATGTCGGCGCTCAGCAGCACCTTGTCCACGGCAGGCAGGCGCAGCGCGGACGGGGCAGGGGAGGAGGCAGGGGAGGCGGCAGAGGGGGCGGCGGTATCGGTCATGGCGTGCGAAAGGGTCAGGCAGCAGGCGTGGCGGGGTCGATCAGCGCGTCGCCGGCCTCATCCTGCTCCTCGGCAAAGGCCACGTAGAGCAGGGGATTGGCGCTGGCGCGCTGAAAGCGCGTCTCCTCGCCCATCAGCAGGTCCAGCATCAGCGAGGCCAGGTCGTCGGCCAGGGGCTCGGCCATCGGGTCCTTTTCCTGGTTGACCACCTTGCGGTAGCTGCCGCATTCCTCGCAGGTCTCGGCCAGCACGGTATCGCCTGCGCCATCGATGCCCTGGTACTCGACGCCCTTGGTCGACTCGCAGTGCGAGCACTTGACGCGCACCATGTGCCACTCCGTGCAGCAGGTGCCGCAGTGCAGGTAGCGGTGGCCCGCCGCCTTGCCGCCAATGCGCAGCACGCTGGCCACGGGCTCGCTGGCGCAGACGGGGCAGATCGAGGCGGGATCGGTATAGGGCACGTCGCGTGCGCTCAGGCCGCTGGCACGCGTGGCAAACACCACCTGCAGTGCAGCCATCACAAAAGGCGCCATGCCTACGTGGCGGGCCGCCACTTCCTTTTGCAGCAGCCGCTGCGCGATCTCGTCACGCCCGGCCGTGTCCAGCGCGCGCAGCTCCTGCAGCAGCGGCTGCAGCGGCGCAGGCAGGCCATCGGCGCCCGACAGGGCATCGAGCATGCGGTCCAGCACGCCGTGCCAGGCGGCATCGATATGGTCGGCGGCAGGCAGCAGCGGCATCGAATGCTCCTGCGCCCGCGCTATCAGCGCCGCATCGGGCGCGGCCAGCGTCAACTGCCCGGCCGCCTTGGCCTGCGCGTCCACGATCTGTGCCACAAACCGCAGATAGTCGGCAATCGGATTGCCCTCGGCCAGCTGCCGCAGCCGCGCCGCCCGCTCGACGAACAGCCCCGGCAACTGCGGCAGCAGCACGCGCGGAAAACTGGTGTGATCCAGCGACTCGATATCGCCGGGTTGAAGAATGCGTTGCATTGGAATGAATCCCAAAAAAACAGCCGCCCGGATCGCTGGGCGGCTGGGTGCTCAGGCTGATGCCTAGTATGACGCCATGTCTGTGAAAACTGGCGCGGCCCAAGGCGGGGGGCACCGAGGAAGGGCCGCCCCGCACCGAGGGTGCCGTCCCCCTCCCTCGCGCAGCGAGTAGAGAGGGGGAAGCGGCGTAAGCCGCTCAGGGGGTGTCAGTCATTATCCCCGGTCATCTTGCGATACCACCCCCGGTGGTGCTGCTTGGCCCAGGCCCGCGTCACCGTGCCGTACAGCATGGCGCGGATGGTGCCCCGGGTCCAGATGGCCGCGTACACGTGCATGATGATCAGGCCGATCATCCACACGCCCGCAATGGCATGCACCACCGAGGCGGCGCGCACCACGTTGACGGGCAGCGTCCACCAGGCGCGCCACATGAGCGCGCCGGTCACGGTGATCGCCAGCATGCCGATGACCAGGCCCCAGAACAGCAGCTTCTGGCCGCCGTTGTACTTGCCCTGCTCGGGCATGTCGTGGTCGTCGCCGTCGATCATCTTGTTGACGTTCTTGAGCCACTCGATGTCGCGAGGCTCGACCACGTTCAGGCGCCAGAAGCGCAGCGCCATGATGATGAAGAACAGCGCCATCACCACCCCGATGTAGGGGTGCAGGATGCGCGTCCACGGCCCGCCGCCGAACAGCTGCGTGAGCGGGAAGAAGGCCGGGTGGAAGAATGCCAGGCCCGACAGCGCCAGCAGGATGAAGCAGATGCCGACCACCCAGTGGTTGGCACGCTCCGATGCGTTGTAGCGCACCAGGTCACGTGGATTGCGTTTCATCGGCGGGCCTCCTTTTCAGTGGCTTCCTGGTCCTTGCGGTCCATTTCGTCTTCCAGTTCCTTGGACACGTCGTTCGGGCCCTTGGTGATGTAGTGGAACAGGCTGCCGACGGCAGCTGCGCCCAGCGCGGCCATGGCCAGCGGCTTGGCAACGCCCTTCCACAGGGACACCATGGGGCTGATCTTCGGGTCGTCGGGCAGGCCCTTGTACAGCGAAGGCTTGTCCGCGTGATGCAGCACGTACATCACATGGGTGCCGCCCACGCCTTGCGGGTCATAGAGGCCGGCCTCGGCATAGCCGCGCCGCTTGAGGTCGCCGATGCGGTGCTCGGCCTGGTCCTTCATCGCCTCCTTGGTGCCAAACATGATGGCGCCGGTGGGGCAGGTCTTGACACAGGCAGGCTCGCGGCCAACGGCCACGCGGTCCGAGCACAGCGTGCACTTGTAGGCCTTGTGGTCCTTCTTGGAAATGCGCGGAATGTTGAACGGGCAGCCCGTGACGCAGTAGCCGCAGCCCACGCACTGGTCCTGCTGGAAGTCCACGATGCCGTTGCTGTACTGCACGATGGCGCCCGGCGAGGGGCAGGCCTTCAGGCAGCCCGGGTCCTCGCAGTGCATGCAGCCGTCCTTGCGGATCAGCCACTCCAGGTTGCCGGTCGCTTCGTTCTCGTACTCGGTAAAGCGCATGACGGTCCACGACTGATCGGTCAGATCGGTCGGGTTGTCATAGACGCCGGCCGCGCAGGTTCCGATTTCGTCGCGCAGGTCGTTCCACTCCATGCAGGCGGTCTGGCAGGCCTTGCACCCGATGCACTTGGAGACATCGATGAGCTTGGCCACCTCGCCGCTGTGCGTTTCGCGCGCACTGGGAGCGGGCGTCGTCGTGGCCGAGCGACGCTTGATATCGAGAGACATGGTTGATGACATCAGCTGCTCCTTAAACCTTTTCCACCTTCACGAGGAAGGTCTTGGATTCCGGGGTAAGGCTGTTGCCATCGCCCACCGATGCCGTCAGGTTGTTGGCCATGTAGCCCTTGCGGCCCGTCGACGAGAAGCCCCAGTGAATGGGCACGCCCACGTGGTGGATGGTCTTGCCATCGATCTTCATGGGCTTGATGCGCTTGGTCACCACAGCGGCTGCCTTGACGAAGCCGCGCTTGGAGCTGACCTTCACATGCTGGCCGGTCTCGATGCCCAGTTCCTTGGCCAGCGCCTCGCCGATTTCCACGAACTGCTCGGGCTGAACGATGTTGTTCAGCTGAACGTGCTTGGTCCAGTAGTGGAAGTGCTCGGTCAGGCGGTACGTCGTGCCCACGTGCGGGAACTCGCTGGGCGAACCCGCCGAATCCTTGACGGAGTCGAAGATCCGCGTGGCCGGGTTGATGACCGCCAGCTTGTTGTCGGGATACATGGGGTTGTATCCCAGCGGGTTGTCAAAGGCCTCGTAGTGGGTGGGGAACGGTCCCTCGTTCATGCCCTTGCGGGCGAAGAAGCGCGCCACGCCCTCGGGGTTCATGATGAACGGATCGGTGGTCTCCGGCGGCATGGTCGGGCCCATGTCGGGCACGTCGGCACCGCCCCAGGCCTTGCCGTTCCAGCGGATCAGCGTGCGCTTGGGATCGAACGGCTGGCCGTTGCGGTCGCAGGAGGCGCGGTTGTAGAGCACGCGGCGGTTGGCCGGCCAGGCCCAGGCCCAGTTCAGCGTGTTGCCTATGCCCGTGGGGTCGCTGTTGTCGCGCCGGGCCATCTGGTTGCCGGACGAGGTCCAGCAGCCTGCCCAGATCCAGCAGCCGCCCATCGTCGTGCCGTCGTCGCGCATCTCGCCGAAGCCGGCCAGCTGCTCGCCGGCCTTGCGGATGAGCTTGGTCGGGTCCTTGGGGTCGAACAGGTCCACCAGGGCGCGGCCGTTGTACTCCTTGGCGATCTCTTCCGAGGTCGGATGATCGGCATGGGCATAGGGCCACCACAGCTTGGTGATCGGCTCGGGGAACTTGCCCCCGTCCTTCTCATAGGCCTGCTTCAGGCGCAGGTGCAGGGCCGACATGATGGCAATGTCGGTCTTGGCCTCGCCCGGGGGCTCGGCCGCCTTCCAGTGCCACTGCAGCACGCGCGAGGAGCTGACGACGGCGCCGTCTTCCTCGGCAAAGCAGGTCGTGGGCAGGCGGAACACCTCGGTCTGGATCGATGCCGGATCCACGTCGTTGAACTCGCCGTGGTTCTGCCAGAACTCCGATGTCTCGGTGACCAGCGGGTCCATGATCACCAGGAACTTCAGCTTCTTGAGGCCTTCGCGCACATTGTTGCTGTTCGCAAGGGCCGCCAGCGGGTTGAAGCCCTGGGCGATGTAGCCGTTGATCTTGCCCTGTGCCATCAGGTCGAACACCTGCAGCATGTCGTACTGCCTGTCCAGCTTGGGCAGGTAGTTGAAGGCCCAGTTGTTCTCGGCCGTGGCCGCCGGTCCCCACCAGGCCTTCATCAGGCTCACGTGGAACTTGGGCGTGTTCGACCAGTAGTTCATCTGGCCCGGGCGCATGGCCTTGGGCGTGCGCGCGTCGATGTACTTCTGGTAGTCCTGCTCGCCTTCGTTGGGCAGCGTCAGGTAGCCGGGCAGCGAGGCCGACAGGATGCCCAGGTCCGTCAGGCCCTGGATGTTGGAGTGCCCGCGCAGCGCGTTCATGCCGCCGCCGGCCACGCCGATATTGCCCAGCAGCAGCTGGACCATGGCGCCCGTGCGCAGGATCTGCGCGCCCGTGGTGTGCTGTGTCCAGCCCAGTGCGTACAGGATGGTCGCGACGCGGCCCGGCACGGCGGTCGATGCCAGCTTCTCGCACACGTGCAGGAATTTTTCCTTGGGCGTGCCGCAGGCGCTCTCCACCTTCTCGGGTGTGTAGCTGGCGTAGTGGCGCTTGAGCCATTGGTACACGCAGCGCGGATGCTGCAGGCTGGCGTCCACCTTCACGTAGCCGTCGGCGTCGAGCTCATAGTCCCAGCTGGACTTGTCGTATTTGCGTGTCTGCGGGTCGTAGCCCGAGAAGATGCCTTCGTCGAACGCGAACTCCTCCTTCACGATGTACGAGAAGTCGGTGTAGTTCCTCACGTATTCGTGATGGATCTTGTCGTTCGTGAGCAGATAGTTGATCACGCCACCCAGGAACACGATGTCCGAGCCCGACCGGATGGGGGCGTAGAAATCGGCCACGGAGGCGGAGCGGTTGAAGCGCGGATCGACCACCATGAAGTGCGCACCGTTGTGCTCCTTCGCTTCGGTCACCCACTTGAAACCGCAGGGATGTGCTTCAGCGGCATTGCCGCCCATGATCAGGATAACGTCCGCGTTCTTGATGTCGACCCAATGGTTCGTCATCGCTCCACGGCCAAACGTCGGGGCAAGACCTGCCACCGTCGGGCCGTGTCAGACACGTGCTTGGTTATCGAGTGCGAGCAGGCCCCAGGAACGGGCAACCTTGTGTGTGACGTAACCGGCTTCGTTGCTGGAGGCCGAGGCGGCCAGCATGCCGGTGGTCAGCCAGCGGTTCACCGTCTGGCCCTTGTCGTTTTGCTCGACGAAGTTCGCGTCGCGATCGTCCTTGAGCAGCTTGGTGATGCGCGTCAGCGCCTCGTCCCAGGACATGCGCTTCCACTCGTTGGAGCCGGGGGCGCGGTACTCGGGGTACTTCAGGCGGTGCGGGCTGTGGACGAAGTCCAGCAGCGAGGCGCCCTTGGGGCACAGCGTGCCGCGGTTGACGGGGTGGTCCGGATCGCCCTCGACGTGGATCACCGACAGCTTGGCGTTCTTGGCGCCGTCGCTCAGCGAATACATCAGGATGCCGCAGCCTACCGAGCAGTAGGTACAGGTCTGGCGGGTGACCGTGGTGGCGGCCAGCTTGAACTGGCGCACTTCAGCCAGGGCGGCAGTGGGCGAGAAGCCCATCAACGCCAGGCTGGATCCGGCCAGAGTCGAACCAGTCACTTTCATGAACTGGCGTCTGGAGAATTGGACCATGTGGGGTACCTTCTAATAGAAATTGACGCTTGTAAGCAAATTCTACGAGTGCACCCCGGAATCAATCCGGGAAATAACCCTTAATCCTGAGTCGCCCTGTGCGGCATTCGCGCGCAAGCTCCACGCCAGGCCTTGCTGCGCGGGGCTTGCCGGGGCGCCGCCCGGCGGGATCATCAGTTGAAATGATTATCTGGATTCAGGGCTTCGGACATTTTGTTTTATATCAATCCGCCATTCATTGAGTGGATGAATGAGGTCGATGGATCCAGGCTATTGCGCGAATGCGATCCATTTGCACCCATTGAATGCCTGGAAATGGATTTCCGGCCCCCGTCCAGAGGGAGGGGCCGGAGCAGGCTCAGCGTGCCGGCGGGCGCGGATCGTGCGGTGCTTGCTTGAGGTCCATATCATCCGATGCCTGATATTCAGCATGCGCCAAACCTGCCTGGGCAAGTTGGCGGCGCTTTTCCTCATCCTGCACTTGCATGCGCGAGAACATGTCCCAGATCGCCATGAACAGGGCCGCGATCACGGGGCCTATCACAAAACCCGTCAGTCCGAAGAGAGCCATGCCGCCCAGCGTCGAGATCAGCACGATGTAGTCGGGCATCTTCGTGTCCTTGCCCACCAGCAAGGGGCGCAGCACGTTGTCCACCAGTCCGATCACCAGCACGCCGTAGGCGATCAGGATCAGACCCTTGCCCATGGCACCGGTGGCCAGGAAGTAGATGGCCACAGGGGCCCAGATCAGGCCGGCGCCCACGGCGGGCAGCAGCGACAGGAAGGCCATCACCACGCCCCACAGCACGGGCCCCTGGATGCCCAGAATCCAGAAGATCAGCCCGCCCAGCGCGCCCTGGGCGGCCGCCACGGCCAGGTTCCCCTTGACGGTGGCACGGATCACGGTGGTGAACTTGCTCGACAGTTCGGCCTTGTGGTCGGCCTGCAGCGGAATCGCCATGCGGATGCGCTGGGTCAGGTCACGGCCGTCGCGCAGCAGGAAAAACAGCAGGTACAGCATCACGCAAAAGCCCACCAGGAAGCCGAACGTGTTCTGCCCTATGCCCAGCGCCTTGGTGGCGGCCAGCTTGGAGGCCTGCATGGCGATGCTGGACAGCTTGTCCTGCAGCTCGGCCAGCGAACCCAGGTGCAACCGCTCCAGCCAGGGTGTGACCCAGGAGGGCAGGGCGTCCATGATCTGTTGCAGATAGGTGCCTGCATCCAGGTTGCCGCTGTTGACGCGCTCATAGATCAACGAGGCCTCGCGCACCAGGGAGGCGCCGATCAGCGCCAGCGGCAGGATGGCCACGACCAGGCACAGCAGCAGGGTGGACAGGGCGGCGAGATTGGTGCGCCGGGGCATGCGCGCCAGCAGGCGCCGGTGCAGCGGCGAGAACAGGATGGCCAGGGCGACGCCCCAGAAGATGGCCCCCATGAATTCCCAGAGCACGGCACCGAAGCCTATGGTCGCCGCGATCAGCAGCAGCATGAAAGTGCGTTTGTGTAAGGGCAGCAGGTTCATCTGTCGGTCCGTTCGGAAGATGCGCCAATGTACGCGACTGCGGGAACTCCCGGAGGGTCCAGGTAATCGCTTGGTAACTGCCCTGCTGCGATGTTTGAACGGTGGCACAATGGCGGTCGCAACCAGGCCCTTCCCCAGCCACAGTCGCATCCGCCAATCGGTACAGCCGTGTCGCGGAAGGTTCTACAAACCAGCTAATGCCTCCTTCAGGGAGGCGGAGGTCAGCGCAATATGAGCGATCAGACGTCGGTCTACCAAGCCTATCAAGGCAATACTTACCTCTTCGGCGGCAATGCCCCCTACGTCGAAGAAATGTACGAGAACTACCTGGCCAACCCCGGTAGCGTGCCGGATTCCTGGCGCGAGTACTTTGATGCACTGCAACATGTGCCCGCAGTCGACGGCACGGACTCCAAGGACGTCCCGCACCAGCCCGTCATCAACGCTTTCGCCGAGCGCGCCAAGCAAGGCGGCACCAAGGTGGTCGTGGCCTCCGGCGCCGACTCCGAGCTGGGCCGCAAGCGCACCGCCGTCCAGCAGCTGATCGCCGCCTACCGCAATGTCGGCGCACGCTGGGCCGATCTCGATCCCCTCAAGCGCACCGAGCGCCCCGAAATTCCCGAGCTGGAGCCGTCGTTCTACGGCTTCACCGATGCCGACCAGGAAACGGTGTTCAACACGAGCAACACCTTCTTCGGCAAGGAAAGCATGTCGCTGCGCGAGCTGATGAACGCGCTGCGCGAGACCTACTGCGGCACCCTGGGCACCGAGTACATGTATGCCACCGACCAGACGCAAAAGCGCTGGTGGCAGCAAAAGCTGGAAACCAGCCGTACCAAGCCCAGCTTTGACGCCAGCCAGAAAAAGCGCATCCTCGACCGCCTGACGGCTGCCGAAGGCCTGGAACGCTACCTGCACACCAAGTACGTCGGCCAAAAGCGCTTCTCGCTGGAAGGTGGCGAAAGCTTCATCGTCGCCATGGACGAGCTGATCAACGCTGCCGGCCAGAAGGGCGTGCAGGAAGTCGTGATCGGCATGGCCCACCGCGGCCGCCTGAACGTGCTGGTCAACACCCTGGGCAAGATGCCGAAGGACCTGTTCGCCGAGTTCGATCACACCGCTCCCGAAGATCTGCCCTCGGGTGACGTGAAGTACCACCAGGGCTTCAGCTCCGATGTGTCCACCGCTGGCGGCCCTGTCCACCTGTCGCTGGCCTTCAATCCCTCGCACTTGGAAATCGTCAACCCCGTGGTCGAAGGCTCGGTGCGCTCGCGCATGGACCGCCGCGACGACCCGCACGGCAAGCAAGTGCTGCCCGTGCTGGTGCACGGCGATGCCGCCTTTGCCGGCCAGGGCGTGAACCAGGAAACCCTGGCGCTGGCCCAGACCCGTGGCTACACCACGGGCGGCACGGTGCACATCATCATCAACAACCAGATCGGCTTCACCACCTCCGATCCGCGCGATACCCGCTCCACGCTGTACTGCACCGACATCGTCAAGATGATCGAGTCGCCCGTGCTGCACGTGAACGGCGATGATCCGGAAGCCGTGGCACTGGCCGTGCAGCTGGCGCTGGAATTCCGCATGGAATTCTCCAAGGACGTGGTCGTGGACATCGTATGCTTCCGCAAGCTGGGCCACAACGAGCAGGACACGCCTGCCCTGACCCAGCCGCTGATGTACAAGAAGATCGGCGCCCACCCCGGCACCCGCAAGCTGTACGCCGACAAGCTGGCCACGCAAGGCCTGGGCGAATCGCTGGGCGACGATATGGCCAAGGCCTACCGCGCCGCCATGGACGAAGGCCGCCACACCGTGGACCCGGTGCTGACGAACTTCAAGAGCAAGTACGCCGTGGACTGGAGCCCGTTCCTGGGCAAGACCTGGACCGACGCTGGCGACACCGCCATCCCGCTGACCGAATGGAAGCGCCTGGCCGAACGCATCACCACGATCCCCGAGACCGTGACCCCGCACGCGCTGGTCAAGAAGGTCTATGACGACCGCGCAGCCATGGGCCGCGGCGATGTCAACGTGGACTGGGGCATGGGCGAGCACATGGCCTTCGCATCGCTGGTCGCATCGGGCTACCCCGTGCGCCTGTCGGGCGAGGACTGCGGCCGCGGCACCTTCACCCACCGCCACTCGGTCATCCATGACCAAAAGCGTGAAAAGTGGAGCGAAGGCACCTACATCCCGCTGCAGAACGTGGCCGACAGCCAGGCTCCGTTCACCGTCATCGACTCCATCCTGTCCGAAGAGGCCGTGCTGGGCTTCGAGTACGGCTATGCGTCGAACGATCCCAACACCCTGGTGATCTGGGAAGCCCAGTTCGGCGACTTCGCCAACGGCGCCCAGGTGGTGATCGACCAGTTCATCGCCTCCGGTGAAGTCAAGTGGGGTCGCATCAACGGCCTGACGCTGATGCTGCCGCACGGCTATGAAGGCCAGGGCCCCGAGCACAGCTCGGCACGCCTGGAGCGCTTCATGCAGCTGGCCGCCGACGCCAACATGCAGATCGTGCAGCCCACCACGGCCAGCCAGATCTTCCACGTGCTGCGTCGCCAGATGGTGCGCCCGCTGCGCAAGCCGCTGGTCATCATGACTCCCAAGTCGCTGCTGCGTAACAAGGATGCGACCTCGCCGCTGTCCGAATTCACCAGCGGTGGTTTCCAGACCGTGATCCCCGAGCAGGACGAAGCCGTCGTGAAGAACGCGGCCAAGGTCAAGCGCGTGATCGCATGCTCGGGCAAGGTCTACTACGACCTGGTCAAGAAGCGCGCCGAGAAGGAAAGCAAGGACGTCGCCATCATCCGCGTCGAACAGCTGTACCCCTTCCCGCACAAGGCCTTCGCCGCTGAACTCAAGAAGTTCGGCAACGCCACCGAGATCGTCTGGTGCCAGGACGAGCCGCAGAACCAGGGCGCCTGGTTCTTCGTGCAGCACTACATCCACGAGAACATGCTCGATGGCCAGAAGCTGGGCTACTCCGGCCGCGCTGCCTCGGCATCGCCCGCCGTGGGTTACGCACACCTGCACCAGGAGCAGCAAAAGGCCCTGGTGGAAGGCGCGTTCTCCAAGCTCAAGGGTTTTGTCCTGAACAAGTAAGGCAGCCCCCACCCGCTACGTATCAGTACAGAACACTTTTGGAAAGAATCACAAATGGCTATCGTTGAAGTCAAAGTTCCCCAGCTGTCCGAGTCCATCGCTGAGGCCACCATGCTGACCTGGAAGAAGAAGGCCGGCGAAGCGGTTGCAATCGATGAGATCCTCATCGAAATCGAAACCGACAAGGTCGTGCTCGAAGTGCCCGCACCCGCCGCTGGCGTGCTGGCCGAGATCGTGCAAGGTGACGGCGCCACCGTGGTGGCCGAGCAGCTGATCGCCAAGATCGACACCGAAGGCGTGGCCGGCGTGGCCGCTGCCGCTCCTGCCGCAGCCGCCGCTCCCGCTGCCGCAGCGCCTGCTGCTGCTCCCGCCGCTGCTGCTGCCACTGGCGGCAGCAAGGGCGATGTCGCCATGCCCGCCGCTGCCAAGCTGCTGGCCGAGAACAACCTGTCGGCCGCCAACGTGGCTGGCTCCGGCAAGGATGGCCGCGTGACCAAGGGCGACGCCCTGGCCGCCGTCAAGGGCGGCGTGCAGTCCACGGCTGCCGTCATCCCCACCGGCGTGCCCACCAAGGCGCTGCCCCAGGTGTCGGCTCCCGCTGCCAAGGAAGACCTCAGCGGCCGTCCCGAGCAGCGCGTGCCCATGAGCCGCCTGCGTGCCCGCGTGGCCGAGCGCCTGTTGCAGTCGCAGTCCACCAACGCCATCCTGACCACGTTCAACGAAGTGAACATGGCCCCGGTGATGGATCTGCGCAAGAAGTTCCAGGACGCCTTCACCAAGGAACACGGCACCAAGCTGGGCTTCATGTCCTTCTTCGTCAAGGCGGCAGTGCACGCCCTGAAGAAGTACCCCGTGCTCAATGCTTCCGTGGACGGCAACGACATCGTCTACCACGGCTACTTCGACATCGGTATCGCCGTGGGTTCGCCCCGTGGCCTGGTGGTGCCCATCCTGCGCAATGCAGACCAGATGAGCTTCGCCGACATCGAAAAGAAGATTGCTGAATTCGGCAAGAAGGCGGCAGACGGCAAGCTGGGCATTGAAGACATGACCGGCGGCACCTTCTCCATCTCCAACGGTGGCACCTTCGGCTCGATGATGTCCACCCCCATCATCAACCCGCCCCAGTCGGCCATCCTGGGCGTGCACGCCACCAAGGACCGCGCCATGGTCGAGAACGGCCAGGTCGTGGTCCGCCCGATGAACTATCTGGCCATGTCCTATGACCACCGCATCATCGACGGCCGCGAAGCCGTGCTGGGCCTGGTGGCCATGAAGGACGCGCTGGAAGATCCTTCGCGCCTGCTGTTCGACCTGTAATTCCACAGGGTTCGACACGACGAAAACCCACCCTTGGCCGCGTGCCCTGCGGTGGGTTTTTTCATGCATCACAGACAAGAGATTCCTGAAATGAGCAAGCAATTCGACGTCATCGTCATCGGCGCGGGCCCTGGCGGCTACATCGCCGCCATCCGTGCCGCACAACTGGGCTTCAACGTGGCCTGTATCGACGAGTGGAAGAACGCCGCTGGCGGCGCCGCTCCGGGCGGCACCTGCACCAACGTGGGCTGCATTCCCTCCAAGGCCCTGCTGCAGTCGTCCGAGCACTTCGAGCACGCCAATCTGCACTTTGCCGACCATGGCATCTCCACCGGCAAGGTCGAGATGGACGTGGCCAAGATGATCGCCCGCAAGGATGCGGTCGTGAAGCAGAACAACGACGGCATCCTGTACCTGTTCAAGAAGAACAAGGTCACCTTCTTCCACGGCCGTGGCTCGTTCGTCAAGGCGGTCGAGGGCGGCTACGAGATCAAGGTTGCCGGCAAGGAAGAGGAAGTGCTGACGGGCAAGCAGATCGTGGTCGCCACGGGCTCCAGCGCCCGCGCGCTGCCCGGCGTGCCCTTCGATGAAGAGAACATCCTGTCCAACGACGGCGCCCTGCGCCTGGGCAAGGCCCCCAAGAAGCTGGCCCTGATCGGCGCCGGCGTGATCGGCCTGGAAATGGGCTCGGTCTGGCGCCGCCTGGGCACGGAAGTGGTCGTGCTCGAAGGCATGGACAAGTTCCTGTCCGCCGTGGACGAGCAGATCGCCAAGGAAGCCAAGAAGGCGTTCGACAAGCAGGGCCTGAAGATCGAGCTGGGCGTGAAGATCGGCGAAATCAAGAGCGGCAAGAAGGGCGTGTCCATCGCCTACACCAACGCCAAGGGTGAAGCCCAGGCGCTGGAGGCCGACAAGCTGATCATCTCCATCGGCCGCACCGCCAACACGGCCGGCCTCAATGCCGAGGCCGTGGGCCTGGCACTGGACGAGCGCGGCTGCGTCGTGGTCGATGACGACTGCAAGACCAGCCTGCCCGGCGTCTGGGCCGTGGGCGACGTGGTGCGCGGCCCGATGCTGGCGCACAAGGCCGAGGAAGAGGCCGTGGCCGTGGCCGAGCGCATTGCTGGCCAGCATGGCCATGTGAACTTCGGCACCATTCCCTGGGTGATCTACACCAGCCCCGAAATCGCATGGGTGGGCCGCACCGAGCAGCAACTGAAGGAGCAGGGCGTCAAGTACAAGGCTGGCACCTTCCCCTTCCTGGCCAACGGCCGTGCGCGCGCCCTGGGCGATACCACGGGCATGGTCAAGTTCCTGGCCGATGCCGAGACCGACGAAATCCTGGGCGTGCACATGGTCGGCCCGATGGTCTCGGAGCTGATCTCCGAAGCCGTGGTCGCCATGGAGTTCAAGGCATCGAGCGAAGACATCGCCCGCATCTGCCACGCCCACCCCTCGCTGTCCGAGGCCACCAAGGAAGCGGCCCTCGCCGTTGACAAGCGCACTCTGAATTTCTGAGTGCCAGGCTAGCCATCTAGCCCAAGCCAAAGACCTGAAAGCGCTTGCCCTGCAAGCGTTTTCAGCTTCTGAATACATAGCGAATGGTTGATGCTGCATGAGCGTTTCAGTGCGAGAGGCCTACGAGGCCGAACTGGTAGCCAAGGGCTTTCACAGTGATCCTGCGCAGTTGCGCGCCGTCGAGGCGCTGCAGCGCTGTGCCGACGACTGGGCGGTCTACCGCCAGCGCCGCTCCAACGCCTTCAAGAAGCTCATCAACCATCCCGAGATTCCCCGCGGCGTCTACATGTACGGCGGGGTGGGGCGCGGCAAGAGCTTTCTCATGGACTGCTTCTTCAACGCCGTGCCGCTCAGGCGCAAGGTGCGCCTGCATTTCCACGAATTCATGCGCGAGGTCCACCGCGAGCTCGCCGTGCTGCAGGGCACGCAGAACCCGCTGGACGTGCTGGGTGCGCGCATCTCCAAGAAGTACAAGCTGATCTGCTTCGACGAATTCCACGTGGCCGACATCACGGACGCGATGATCCTGCACCGGCTGCTGGTCTCGCTGTTCGCCAACGGCGTGGGCTTTGTCACCACCTCCAACTTCAAGCCCGACGAGCTGTACCCGGGCGGCCTGCACCGCGACCGCATCCTGCCGGCCATCGACCTGCTCAACGAGCGCATGGAAGTCGTCAACGTGGACAACGGCACGGACTACCGCCGCCGCACGCTGGAAAACGCCCGGCTCTATCACACGCCCCTGGGTGCACAGGCCGATGCGGCCATGACCGAAACCTTCGACAAGCTGGCCGAAGTCAAGGACGAAGACCCGGTGCTGCACATCGAGGCGCGCGAGATCCGTGCGCGCCGCCGCGCCGGTGGCGTGGTCTGGTTCGACTTCCGCGAGCTGTGCGGCGGCCCGCGGTCGCAGAACGACTACCTGGAGATCGCGAGCCAGTTCCACACCGTGCTGCTGTCCGACGTGCCCTATATGCCGGTCAACATGGCATCGCCCGCGCGGCGCTTCACCTGGCTGGTGGACGTGTTGTACGACCGCAGGGTCAAGCTGGTCATCTCGGCCGCCGTGCCGCCCGAGCAGCTTTACACTGAGGGCCCGCTGGCCCATGAGTTCCCCCGTACCGTCTCGCGCCTGAACGAGATGCAGTCCAAGGAATTCCTGGCGCTGGAGCGCCGTGTGGTGGACACCAGCCTGACCTGAGGCCGGTCCCGGCCGCTGGCGTCGTTTGCCGGACCTGTACATGCTGAAACTGCCTACCTCTGCTTTCGCCCTTTTGAAGAAACTGCCCGCTCCCCTGGGCGCTGCGCTGGCCTGCCTTGTGCTGGCCGGCCCGGCCATGGCTGCGGAGGCTGGCGCGGATAGCGATGCCGATGCGCGGCAGGAGCGCGCCCAGGCTGCAAAGCAGGTCCAGGCCGAGCGCAAGGCCGCACGCGCCGAGATCGCGGCCCAGCGTGCCGTCATCGACAGGCGGCGCACGGCCCTGGAGTCCGAGTGCTACCAGCGCTTTGCCGTGGAAGACTGCCTCAGGCAGGCGCGCGAAGAGGCCCGTGAGCAGGACAAGCCGCTGCGCGAACGCGAGCTGCAGATCAACGACGAGGAGCGCAAGGAGCGCGCCGCCCAGCGCCTTGAGGATATCGAGGCCAAGAAGGCGCAGAAGGCCGCCTCGTCCATGCAAGCCAAGGAGCGGCCACCGGCCGCCCAGCGCGACACCCAGGCCATCAGGGCCCAGCGTGCCCAGGACGCACAGCAGCGCGCAGCCCAGCAGGCCAGCCACCAGCGTGATCGCCAGGCGCAGATCGAGCAGCGCGAGTCTGCGCAGGAGCAGGAGCGGCGAGCTGCCGCCCGCGCCCAGTTCGAGGCCAAGCAAAAAGAGGCTGCCGAGCGCAAGGCCCGCGCCGCCGATGCCGCCCGTGAACGCGGCCCGCAGGCAGCGCCACTGCCTGCGCCTCCCGCGCCCTGAGTCCGGTGGTCAGGCCGTCACCGGCTCCAGTGCCTCGAGCTTGAGCACCACCAGCGACAGGTTGTCACCCCCGCCCTGGGCGCGCACGCGTGCCTTGTCGATCAGGAATTCCGTGGCCTCGCGCGGCGTGAGCGCGTTGAGCACGGTGCCCAGTTCCTCCGCCGTGTAGTAGTGCCAGACGCCGTCGCTGCAGGCCATGAGCGTGGTGCCCGGGTGCACGTGCTCGATCACGTGGTGGCTCATGGGCGGCTCGGCCTCGGTGCCCAGGCAGCCCAGCAGGATGTTGGACTTGGGGTGCACATGGGCCTCGAATTCAGTGAGTTCTCCCCTGTCCACCAGGGACTGGACGTAGGAGTGGTCCTTGGTGCGGTGGACCATGGTCGCGCCCTGGTAGTGGTAGATGCGCGAATCGCCCGAATGCACCCAGTGGCAGCGGCCCTGGGGCAGCAGCACGAAGGCGGCAATGGTGCTGTGCGGCTCCTGCTCGGCCGAAATGGCCGTCAGCCGGATCACCATGTGCGACTCGTGGACGATGCTCTCCAGCAGCGCCGTGCAGTCTTCCTTGCCCGGCTCGAAGCGCTCGAACAGCTGGCGCGCCGTGAGCATGACCTGGTCGGAGGCCTTGCGCCCGCCACTGCGCCCGCCCATGCCGTCGGCCAGCACGCCCAGCAGGCAGCCGTGTACATAGGGGTGGGCCATGAGCATCACCTGGTCTTGCTGGTATTGCCTGTCACCGCGATGGATGCCTGTGGCGGCTTGGAGTCGGTACGCTGGCTGCATGGTCTCTGGTTTGGTGGGCTCTTGGGGCGGTGGATGGGCACACCAATGTCATGGCGCATATTATCGGAGCACCGTCCCCGGCGCTGGCCCGCCGCACCCCGGCGGTGCTCTCTTTTTCAACAAACGGACCCGCCCTTTGCATTCCCTGACCGCCGCCGTGCAGGCGGCCTTCGCGCCGCAAGGCCTGCTGTCGCGCGCCGAGGCGCTATTCCTGCCGCGTGAGGGGCAGACCCGCATGGCCCTGGCCGTGGCCCAGGCCATAGAGCAGCGCCAGACCCTGGTGGTCGAGGCCGGCACGGGCGTGGGCAAGACCTATGCCTACCTGGTGCCGGCCCTGCTCAGCGGCCAGCGCGTGCTGGTGTCCACGGCCACGCGCGCGCTGCAGGATCAGCTGTATGCCCGCGATCTGCCGCGCCTCGTTGCCGCGTTGGGCATGCCGCTGCGCATGGCGCGCCTCAAGGGCCGCAGCGCCTACCTGTGCATGGAGCGGCTGGAGCGTGTGCGCCAGGGCCGCACGGCGCCGCAGGACCCGCAGGTGCTGCGCAGCGTGGCCCTGGTCGAGCGATGGGCACGCACCACGCGCACGGGCGACCTGGGCGAGTTGCCCGCGCTGGATGAGCGATCGCCCGCGCTGCCCCTGGTCACTTCCACACGCGACAATTGCCTGGGTTCCGACTGCCCGCATTGGCAGGACTGCCATGTCAACGTGGCCCGCCGCGCTGCGCTGGAGGCCGACGTGGTGGTCATCAACCACCACCTGATGTTTGCCGACCTGGATGTGCGCGAGTCGGGCGTGGCCCAGTTGCTGCCCAGCGTGGGCGTGGTCGTGGTGGACGAGGCCCACCAGCTCAACGACACCGGCGTGCAGTTCGCGGGCCAGAGCCTGTCGGGCCAGCAACTGACGGGCTATGCCCGCGATGTGCTGCGCGCCGGCCAGGAACTGGCGCGCGGCATGGCCGACTGGATGCAGCTTTCGGCACGTGTGGAGCAGGCCTTGCGCGAGCTGCGCCTGGCGGCAGGCAAGCCCCCGGTGGGCGGGCGCCTGCCCTGGCAGGGCGTGACGCCGCAGGGGTTGGACGCGCAGCGCTGGCGCACCGCCCTGGTCACACTGGGGCGTAGCCTGCGGGCATTGCTGGAACCGCTGGTGCAACTGCAGGTCAGCGACCCCGAACTGCGCAGGCTGTTCGAGCGCGGCAACGAGCTGCTGCGGCGCCTGGCCACCTTTGCCGCTGCCGCCGTGCAGGACACGGTGCGCTGGCTGGAGCTGGGCAGCCAGCAGATGCGCATGCTGGAGTCTCCGCTGACCATTGCGCACATCATGCGCACGCGGCTGCTGGGGTTGACGCAGGAGCAGGAGGGATCGGAGGACCAGGAGCGAGAGGATGCACAGCCCGAGCCCGAGCCACAAGAACAGGAAGAAGGCGCGCCCGTTCACGAAGCTGCAGGCCTGCCCCGGCAGCCCTCGGGCACCGCGTGGATCTTCACCTCGGCCACGCTGGGTGACGACGAGCGCCTGAGCTGGTTCACCGAGCCCTGCGGCCTGCGCGAGGCCCAGGTGCTGCGCGTGGACAGTCCCTTTGACTATGCGAGGCAGGCAGCGCTCTACGTGCCCCGGCCCTTCGCCCAGGCCGGCAGTGCCACGCACAGCACCGAGGTGGCGCGCCTGGCGCTGGATGCCGCCCAGCGCCTGGGCGGGCGCACGCTGGTGCTGACGACCACGCTGCGGGCGCTGCACGCCATAGGCGATGCGCTGCAGCAGTCGCTGGGGCTGTTTGGTGAACTCGATGTGCTGGTCCAGGGGCAGGCGCCCAAGCTGGCCTTGATCGAGCGCTTTATCGCGGCCGGAGAAGGCAAGGAGGGCACGCAAGGCGCGGGCGCAAGCCCGGGGCGGGGCTGCATTCTCGTGGCCTCGGCCACTTTCTGGGAGGGGGTGGACCTGCCGGGCGATGCGCTGCAGCTGGTGGTCATCGACAAGCTGCCGTTTCCGCCGCCCGACGATCCGCTGGTCGAGGCGCGTTCGCGCAGTCTGGAGTCCGTGGGGCGTCAGGCCTTTGCCGACTACATGCTGCCCGAGGCCGCCATGGCGCTCAAGCAGGGCGCTGGCCGCCTGATCCGGCGTGAGACGGATCGCGGCGTGCTCGTGGTCTGTGATTCCCGGTTGGCCACCATGGGTTACGGGCGGCGGCTGCGTGCCGCGCTGCCGCCCATGCGGACTCTGGTGGACGAGGCGGCCTTTGTTCAGGCCCTGCAGGCGCTGGCGCAGCCTGCGCCGCAGATCACCACAGCTTCCACCACGACTTCTGCTTTGCCGTGAGGTCCTGGTCGGACTCCTGGCCGTAGGAGGCGGTCAGCACGCGTTGCGCGTCGTCGCGCAACTGCGTCATGCCCAGGGCGTCGTATGAATTCACCAGGATCTGCATGGCCTCGCGCACGGCGGGCACGCCCTGGTAGTCCTTGACGGCCGTCTGCGCGCGCGCGATGGCGGCCACGTAGGCGCCGCGTCCGTAGTAGTAGCGGGCCACATGCACTTCGTACTGCGCCAGAGAGTTGACGATGTACTGCATGCGCAGCCGCGAATCCTCGGCGTAGCGCGACTCGGGAAAGCGCGTCACAAGTTCGCGGAAGGACTCGAACGAGTCCTTGGCGGCCTTCTGGTCACGCTCGGACAGATCCTGGCGTGACAGCCAGGAGAACATGCCCAGGTTGTCATTGAAGTTGACCAGGCCCTTCAGGTAGAGGGCGTAGTCGGTGGCGGGGCTGGCCGGATGCAGCTTCAGGAAGCGGTCCAGCGTGGCGGTGGCCTGGATCTTGTCGCCGCTCTTGTACTGGGCATAGGCCTTGTCGAGCTGGGCCTGCTGGGCCAGGGGCGTGCCGGCGGCACGGCCTTCGAGCTTCTCGAACAGCGGAACGGCCTTGTCGAACGCGCCGGAGGCGGCTTCGTCGCGGGCCTCGGTATAGATGCGGTCCGGGGTCCACTTGGCAGTAGGGTCTTGCTGCGTACTGGAGCAGGCTGTCAGAACGCCTGCGACCAGCATGGCGGGAACGATGGACAGGGGAATACGCTGCATGGTGGACGTTTCTCGGGCAATCGAAGGGCAGTGAGAGGGTTGGCGGGCAGGGACGCGGGCCGCGCTGAGGGGCCGCACAAAGCCTGATTTTCCCGCAACCGGGCCGAAGCATTGTAACGGCCTGCGATGACCGCCCCGCAGGCGGGGGCGGCGGCAAAGGCATGGCCGTGAACGGGTCCCGGCCTTGCGGAGCTTTCTACAATGGCGCCCATATGTTTGTCCATTTGCGCCTGCACACCGAATTCTCCGTCGTGGACGGAACCAACCGCATCAATGCCATCGTCAAGGCCGCCGCCGAGGATGGGCAGGTCGCACTGGCCGTCACAGACTTCAACAACCTGTTTGGCGGCGTCAAGTTCTACCGCGAAGGGCGGGCCAAGGGCGTCAAGCCCGTGCTGGGCGCGGAAATCCAGATCGAAGGCGAGAACGGCGCCGCCGTCTCGCGCATCATCGTGCTGGTGCAAAGCCCGCTGGGCTACCACAACCTGTCCGAACTGCTGGCCCGTGGCTGGACCCGCAACGTGGTCAAGGGCCAGGCCGTGCACACCTGGGCCTGGCTGCAGGAGCTGGGCGAGGGGCTGATCGTGCTGGCCGGTGCCCAGGCCGGCCCCGTGGGCCAGGCGCTGATGCGCGGCGACGAGGCCGGCGCAGCCGCCGTGGCCCAGCGGCTGGCAGGCATGTTCCCGCACCGCTTCTTCATCGAACTGCAGCGCGCCGGCCGCCAGGACGATGAGGCGCACGTGCTGGCTGCCGTGCAACTGGCCGAGCGGCTGAACCTGCCCGTGGTGGCCACGCACCCCATCCAGTTCTTCGGCCCCGACGACTACGAGTCCCACGAAGCGCGCGTGTGCATCGCCGAGGGTGAGATCCTGGCCAACCCGAAGCGCGTGCGCCGCTTCACGCGCGACCAGCATTTCAAGACCGCCGCGCAGATGCAGGCGCTGTTCGCCGACATTCCCAGCGCCATTGCCAACACCGTGGAAATCGCGCGCCGCTGCAGCCTGACCCTGGTGCTGGGCAAGCCGCAGCTGCCCAATTTCCCCGTGCCTGACGGCATGACCATGGACGAGTTCTTCCGCAGCGAATCCTTCAACGGCCTGGAAGACCGCCTGACCCATCTGTATCCCGATCCCGCCAAGCGCGAGGCGCAGCGCCCGCGCTACGTGGAACGGCTGGAATTCGAGATCGGCACCATCCTCAAGATGGGCTTTCCGGGCTACTTCCTCATCGTGGGCGACTTCATCAAGTGGGCCAAGCTCAACGGCTGCCCCGTGGGGCCGGGCCGCGGATCGGGCGCGGGCTCGCTGGTGGCCTACGTGCTCAAGATCACGGACCTGGACCCGCTGGAATACAACCTGCTGTTCGAGCGCTTCCTGAACCCCGAGCGCGTGTCCATGCCCGACTTCGACGTGGACTTCTGCCAGGCCAACCGCGACCGCGTCATCGACTATGTGAAGCAGCTCTACGGCCGCGACGCCGTCAGCCAGATCGCCACCTTCGGCACCATGGCCGCGCGCGCGGCCATCCGCGACGTGGGCCGCGTGCTGGACATGAGCTACACCTTCTGCGACGGCATCTCCAAGCTCATTCCCAACAAGCCGGGCCTGCACGTCACGCTCAAATACCCGCCCAATCCGAAGAAGGAGGGCGACAAGTACACCTACGCCATCGAGGCCGAGCCCATGCTGGCCGAGCGCATCGAAAAAGAAGAAGACGTCAAGACCCTGATCGAAATGGCCCAGAAGCTCGAAGGCATGACTCGCAACATCGGCATGCACGCGGGCGGCGTGGTGATCGCTCCGGGCAAGCTCGCCGACTTCTGCCCGCTGTACCAGCAGCCGGGCAGCGACTCGGCCGTGGCCATGTACGACAAGGACGATGTGGAGGCCGTGGGCCTGGTGAAGTTCGACTTTCTGGGCCTGGCCACGCTGACCATCCTGGAGATCGCGCGCGAGTTCATCATCAAGCGCCACAAGGGCCAGGAGAACTTCGCCTTCGAGAACATCCCGCTGGACGATGCGCGCACTTACCACCTGTTCTCCGAGGGCAAGACCGAAGCCGTGTTCCAGTTTGAATCGCGCGGCATGCAGGGCATGCTGCGCGACGCCAAGCCCAGCCGCCTGGAAGACCTGATCGCACTGAACGCGCTGTACCGCCCGGGCCCCATGGACCTGATCCCCAGCTTCGTCGCGCGCAAGCACGGCAAGGAAGTGGTGGAGTACCCGCACCCGCTGGTCGAGCAGGTGCTGGCCGAGACCTACGGCATCATGGTCTACCAGGAGCAGGTGATGCAGACCGCCCAGGTGCTGGGCGGCTATTCGCTGGGCGGCGCCGACCTCTTGCGCCGAGCCATGGGCAAGAAGAAGGTCGAGGAAATGGTCATGCACCGCGGGATATTCCGCGAGGGCGCGGCCAAGCAGGGCATCAGCGAGGACAAGGCCGACGAGGTCTTCGACCTGATGGAGAAGTTCGCAGGCTACGGCTTCAACAAGTCGCACGCCGCCGCCTACTCGCTGCTGGCCTACCACACGGCCTGGCTCAAGGTGCACTACACGGCCGAGTTCTACTGCGGGAACATGACCGTGGAAATGGACAACACCGACAAGCTCAAGGTGTTGTACGAGGACGCGCTCAAGATGGGCATTAGCTTCGAGCCGCCGGATGTCAACCGCGGCATGTACCGTTTCGAGCCCGTCACCGACAAGGTCATCCGCTACGGCCTGGGCGCCATCAAGGGCACGGGCCAGCAGGCCATCGAGGCCATCGTTGCGGCGCGTGAAGGCCGCGGCGTGGGGCCGCGCGGCGCCGACAAGGGACCTTTCAAGAGCCTGGCCGACTTCTGCGTGCGCGTGGACCGCACGCGCCTGAACAAGCGCACGCTGGAAGCCCTGATCAAGGGCGGCGCCTTCGACGCCATCGAGCTCAACCGGGCGTCGCTGGTGGCCTCCATCGACCATGCCTTCGAGTTCGGCAACAAGACGCTGGCCAACGCCAACCAGGGCGGCCTGTTCGACATGATGGGCGATGACGCCGTGGGCTCCAGCACCCAGGAGCCGCCGCTGGTCGAGGCACTGCCCTGGGGCGTGAAGGAGCGGCTGACCCAGGAAAAGACGGCGGTGGGCTTCTACCTCTCGGGCCACCTGTTCGACGAGGTCGAGAAAGAGGTGCGCCGCTTCGTGCGCACGCCCCTGGCCGAGCTGCGCGACAGCCGCGAGCCCCAGACGCTGGCCGGCATCATCAGCGACTTCCGCGCCATCAACGGCCAGCGAGGGCGGCTGGGCCTGTTCAAGATTGACGATGGCTCGGGCGTGATCGAGGCCTCGGTGGACGAGAACACGCTCAACACCTACCGCGAACTGCTCAAGGACGATGAATTCGTCGTCATCACCGGGCGCCTGCAGCTCGACCATTTCAGCGGCGGCCTGCGCATGAAGGCCCAGCAGCTGTGGAATCTGGCAGACGCGCGCTGCCGCTTTGCGCGCTACCTGCAGGTCAGCGTGGGCGAGAAGATGCCTGACGTGCTTGGCCTGCTGCGCCAGTTCCCCGCCGTGGTGGAGCAGGGCGAGCACGGCGAGCTGCAGCGCGGCATGAAAGTGCGCCTGGGGCTGGTCTGCGAGGACGAGCGCGGCTCGGCCAGCTGTGAGCTGGCGTTGGGCGATGCAAGCCGCTTCTATCCCAGCGATGCGGCCCTGGCGGCCTGGTACGCCCAGGCCGGCAGTGCCCAGGTCAAGGTGGTCTACGAATAACCCGCAAGGTGGCGCAGCGCCCGATGGCGGCGAGCAGGCACTGCTTTGGTGCGTGCTTGCCGGCCCGGGCGGGCACCGCGCTTGAATTCTTCAGGCATGCCTCGCATATCCCTTCCGGAAAACAGTGGCTCCGATGGCTAGAATGATTTTCATGGCAACCCAACCCCCTTCGATCCCTCCTGCCATCCCTACAGTGCGGCCCGTGTCCGACGATGACGGCGCCGTGGTGCTGGAGCGGCGACGCCAGCGCGTCCAGCCGCCGCAGATGTACCAGGTCGTGATGCTCAACGATGACTTCACGCCCATGGAATTCGTCATCATCGTCCTGCAGGAACTCTTCGGTAAGGACCGCGAAACGGCCACCCAGATCATGCTCAAGATCCATCTGGATGGCCGCGGCGTCTGCGGCGTGTACTCGCGCGACGTGGCGGCCACCAAGGTCGAACAGGTGCTGCAGGCGGCCCAGAAGGCAGGCCATCCGTTGCAGGCGATGTTCGAGCCTGTTGAATAAACCCGGGCCGCCCTGATTTATGGTTGCAGTCAATAATCCCCAGCAAGCGAAAAGGAGTCATCAATGATCGCCCAGGAACTGGAAGTCAGCTTGCACATGGCCTTTGTCGAAGCGCGCCAGCAGCGCCACGAGTTCATCACCGTGGAACACCTGCTGCTGGCTCTGCTGGACAACCCCAGTGCAGCGGAAGTGCTGCGCGCCTGCTCAGCCAACATCGATGACCTGCGCTCGGCCCTGTCCAACTTCATCAAGGACAACACGCCCCAGGTGGCAGGCTCCGATGAGGTGGACACACAGCCCACGCTGGGTTTCCAGCGTGTGATTCAGCGCGCCATCATGCATGTGCAATCCACCGGCAACGGCAAGAAGGAAGTCACGGGCGCCAACGTGCTCGTGGCCATCTTCGGCGAGAAGGATTCGCACGCCGTCTACTACCTGCACCAGCAGGGCGTGACGCGCCTGGACGTGGTCAATTTCATTGCCCACGGCATCAAGAAGGGCGAACCGCCCGAGCCCGCCAAGGCCGAAAACCCTGCCGAGTCCGAAGAGGGCGCCGGTGGCGAGCGTAACGAAAAGGCTTCGCCCCTGGAGCAGTTCACGCTGAACCTCAACCAGGCGGCCAAGGACGGCAAGATCGATCCGCTGATCGGGCGCGACTACGAGGTCGAGCGCACCATCCAGATCCTGTGCCGCCGCCGCAAGAACAACCCTCTGCTGGTCGGCGAGGCCGGCGTGGGCAAGACGGCGATCGCCGAAGGCCTGGCCTGGCGCATCACTGAGGGCAAGGTGCCCGAGGTGCTGACCGAAGCCGTGGTCTATTCGCTGGACATGGGCGCGCTGCTGGCGGGCACCAAGTACCGTGGTGATTTCGAGCAGCGCCTCAAGGGCGTGCTCAAGTCGCTCAAGGACCGGCCCAACGCCATCCTGTTCATCGACGAAATCCACACGCTTATCGGCGCGGGCGCCGCTTCGGGCGGCACGCTGGACGCGTCCAATCTGCTCAAGCCGGCGCTGTCCAGCGGCCAGCTCAAGTGCATCGGCGCGACCACCTTCACCGAGTACCGTGGCATCTTCGAAAAGGATGCGGCGCTGTCGCGGCGTTTCCAGAAGGTCGATGTGGTCGAGCCCACCGTGGCCGAGACCGTGGACATCCTCAAGGGCCTGAAGTCGCGCTTCGAGGAACACCACAGCGTGCAGTACGCCGCCGCCGCCCTGCAGGCTGCGGCCGAGCTGTCGGCCAAGTACATCAATGACCGCCACCTGCCCGACAAGGCCATCGACGTGATCGATGAGGCCGGTGCCGCGCAGCGCATCATCCCGGTGGAGCAGCGCAAGCAGACCATCGACAAGGCCGAGATCGAGGCCATCGTGGCCAAGATCGCGCGCATTCCGCCTGCCAACGTGTCCAACGACGACCGCAGCAAGCTGCAGACGCTGGAGCGCGATCTCAAGAGCGTGGTCTTCGGCCAGGACAAGGCGCTGGAAGCGCTGGCCTCCTCGGTCAAGATGGCGCGCTCGGGCCTGGGCAAGCCGGACAAGCCGATCGGCTCCTTCCTGTTCTCGGGCCCCACGGGTGTGGGCAAGACGGAAGCGGCCAAGCAGCTGGCCTACATCCTGGGCGTGGACCTGATCCGTTTCGACATGTCGGAGTACATGGAGCGCCATGCCGTCAGCCGCCTGATCGGCGCGCCTCCGGGCTATGTGGGCTTTGACCAGGGCGGTCTGCTGACCGAGGCCGTGACCAAGAAGCCGCATTCGGTGCTGCTGCTCGACGAAATCGAGAAGGCGCATCCGGACATCTTCAACGTGCTGCTGCAGGTCATGGACCACGGCACGCTGACGGACAACAACGGGCGCAAGGCCGACTTCCGCAACGTGATCCTCATCATGACCACGAACGCGGGCGCCGAGACCATCAACAAGGCCTCGATCGGCTTCACCAACCCGCGCCAGGCCGGCGACGAAATGGGCGACATCAAGCGCCTGTTCACGCCGGAGTTCCGCAACCGTCTGGACGCCATCGTCAGCTTCAAGCCGCTGGACGAGCAGGTCATCCTGCGCGTGGTCGACAAGTTCCTGCTGCAACTGGAGCAGCAACTGGCCGAAAAGCGCGTGGAGGTCACCTTCACCGATGCGCTGCGCAAGCACCTGGCCAAGAAGGGCTTCGATCCGCTCATGGGCGCCCGCCCCATGCAGCGCCTGATCCAGGACACCATCCGGCGTTCTCTGGCCGACGAGCTGCTGTTCGGGCAGCTGGTCGACGGTGGCCGCCTGGAAGTGGACTGGGTGGCCGACGCCGACGATGCCGACAAGGGCGAAGTCAAGCTCGACATCACGCCCCAGCCCAAGCAGGACCCGGCTTCTGAGCCGGCCGAGCCCAAAGAGGCCACCGCCGACTGATGTGCATCGCCTGATGCCCATCGCGCAAGCCGACAGCCCCCCGGGCTGCCGGCTTTTTCTTTGATCCGCCCGAAGGAGTCTTTGTGGAGTGGCTTCGTCAGTACCTGACCCATGAGAATGCGCTGCTGCTGCTGTCGGTGACCTGGTCGGTCTATGTGGTGATCGTCGCGGTGTGGATCCTTCTGCAGCGCAGCGCGCCTGTGGCCACGCTGAGCTGGCTTCTGTCCATGGCGGCGATTCCCGTGGGCGGGCTGGCCATTTACTACTTCTTCGGCCCGCAGCGGCTCAAGCGCCAGCGCATCAAGCGGCTGCGTGCGCGAAAGACATCGCGTGTGCGAACAGGCGTGCAGCGCCTGCGCGAGCGCATGCCGGGCAGCTCGGAGCGCCTGCACCAGGTCGCGCGGCTGGTGGCGGCCACCAGCGACTTTCCCGTGAGCACGGCCGCCGACCTGCGGCTGCTGGTGGGCGGCGCTGCCACCTTCGACGCCATCATCGAGGCGGTGAATGCGGCGCGCCACCACATCCACCTGGAGTACTACATCTTCGAGCCCGACCAGACCGGCACGGCCCTGCGCGACCTGCTGATACAGCGGGCCCGCGCAGGCATACAGGTGCGCCTGCTTGTGGATGCCCTGGGTTCCAAGAAGCTGGGACGGCGCTTTCTGCAGCCGCTGGAGGATGCGGGCGCCGAGGTCGCACTGTTCCATGGCACCAAGATCGGCCGGCGGCTGCGCCCGGTCATCAACTTCCGTACCCACCGCAAGATCCTGGTGTGCGACGGCAAGGTGGGCTTCACGGGCGGCGTCAACGTGACCGACGAAGAGAACGCGCGTGTCATGCCCGATGCCTACCACGACGTGCACCTGCGCCTGGAGGGTGCCATCGTCAACTGGCTGCAGACCGTGTTCCTAGAAGACTGGGCCTATGCGCTGGAAAAGGACCCCAAGAACGAGCCTGCCGACATCGACCTGCTGCTGCCGGATGCGCCCGAGGGCCCGCTGCCCGTGCAGATCATCACCTCGGGCCCCGACAACGGCCTGCAGGCCATCTACCGCGCCCATCTTGCCGCCATCAACGCGGCCGAGGAACGTGTCTGGCTGACCACGCCGTATTTCGTGCCGACGGAGGCCGCGCTGGCAGCGCTCACCAATGCCTCGCTGCGCGGTGTCGATGTGCAGCTGCTGGTGCCGCGCCGTTCTGACTCGGCCCTGGTCACGGCGGCTGCGCGCTCCTACTACGACGAGCTGATCCGCTGCGGCGTGCGCGTCTACGAGTACAAGGCGCGCATGCTGCACTCCAAGACCCTGGTGGTGGATGACAACATCGCCATCATCGGCACGGCCAACTTCGACTACCGCAGCTTCTTCCTGAACTACGAGGTCTGCGCCATCGCCTACGGGCCTGCGCTCAACGGCGATCTGGCCAAGCAGTTCGAGGCCGATCTGGAGCAGGCCCAGCGCGTGCATTTCAAGCGTGACCTGGGCTTTGCGCTGCGCCTGTTCGACTCGGGCGCGCGGCTGTGTTCGCCCCTGTTGTGAGGGCTGGTAGCCCGTTTTTCGCAGGCATACTCGCCCGATGGCCCATACCTTCTTCTGGCACGACTACGAGACCTTCGGCGCCCAGCCGCGCTATGACCGGCCCGCGCAATTCGCGGGCATCCGCACCGATGCGGAACTCAATGAAATCGGCGAACCCGTCATGTGGTACTGCCAGCCGGCAGGCGACTACCTGCCCGATCCGCAGTCCTGCCTGATCACCGGCATCACCCCCCAGCAATGCCTGGAGCAGGGCATGCCCGAGGCCCAGTTCGCCGCCCGCATCGAGGCAGAACTGGCCCAGGCAGGCACCGTGGGCGTGGGCTACAACACCATCCGTTTTGACGACGAGATCACGCGCTTCATGTTCTGGCGCAACCTCATCGACCCCTATGCGCGCGAATGGCAAAACGGCTGCGGGCGCTGGGACCTGCTCGACGTGGTGCGCATGGTCTATGCGCTGCGCCCCGAAGGCATTGTCTGGCCGAAAAAGGAGGATGGATCTCCAAGCTTCAAGCTCGAGGACCTGGCCCGCGCCAACGGCCTCCTGCACGAAAAGGCGCACGATGCGCTGTCCGACGTGCGCGCCACCATCGGGCTGGCGCGGCTGATCCGCAAGGTCCAGCCCAGATTGTTCGACTTCGCTTTCTCGCTGCACAAGAAGGACCGCGTGCTGCAGGAAATGGGCCTGCCGGCCGAGCCGGCGCATGCCAGGCCTTTCCTGCACGTCAGCGGCATGATCCGGCCCGAGCGCGGCTGCATCGCCGTCATGTGGCCGCTGGCCACGCACCCCACCAACAAGAACGAGATCATCTGCTGGGATCTGGCGCAGGACCCGTCCGAGCTGGCCTCCATCGACGTGGACACGCTGCGCCTGCGCCTGTTCTCGCGCGCGGCCGACCTGCCCGAGGGCGTGCAGCGCCTGCCCATCAAGAGCATCCACGTCAACAAGTCGCCCATGGTGGTCGGCAGCCTCAAGACGCTGAGCCCGGCCATGGCCGCGCAATGGGGCATCGATGTGGAGCAGTGCATGGGCCATGCGGCCATTGCACGTGACCTGCCCGACATGAGCGCGCTGTGGCGTGCAGTTCACCAGCGCCCTGCGCAGGAAGGGCTGGATGCCGACCAGGACCTGTACGGCGGCTTTGTGGGCAATGAAGACCGGCGACGCCTGAACCACCTGCGCAGCCTGTCTGCGCAGGAGCTGGCGCTGGACCGCACGGGCTTCGACGATGCCCGCCTGACCGAACTGCTGTTCCGCTACCGCGCCCGCAACTTCCCCGCCAGCCTGAACCCGGCCGAGCGCCAGCGCTGGCTGCAGCACTGCGCGGCCTGCCTGATCGAAGGCAAGGGCGGCGCACGCACGGCCGAGCAGATGTTTGCCATGGTGGACCAGCTATCGGAGAGTACGGACGAGCGCGGCGAGGAGATCCTGGGGGCGCTGTATGACTATGCGGAAGCCATCATGCCGGAGGTCTGACGCTGGAGTGTCAGGGGGCCGGTTCAATCATGAACACGGAAGAGGAGCTGAACACCGGCAGCTTGCTGTTGTCAGTCACGGCTCCATGCCAGAGTCATTGCGGTCTTCGTCGTCGGCAGCCAGACGCACGGCAGGCAACTGCCTGAGCAGTGCCGGCAGCCACTCCTGCACTGTCTCCCACACCACATCAAGGTTGATGTCGAAATAGCCGTGAGCCATGCGATTGCGCATATTGCGCATGCTGCGCCACGGCACCTCGGGGTGCGACTGGGTGAACTTGGCGTAGCCGTTCATTACCTTCGTGGCTGCCTCGCCGATGATGATGAAGCTCATGATGACGGCTTGCTGGGAGCGCTTGTCGGCGAAGAAGTCCTCCTTGGTCAACCTTTCCACGAAGCTGCGCGCATCGATCGCAGCCTGCTGGATGTGGTCCAGGTAGTCAGGCAGGCGGTAGTTCTCGCTCATACCGGTTTTGCCTCTGCAAGCACCTTGGCCCGGAACTTCGACGGCAGGTCACCGGGCGTCAGCAAATCGACGTTAACGCCGAGCAGCAATTTCAGCTCGTCTTCCAGATCACCCAAGTCCAACAAGGTGGCACCGGGCAGCGCGTCGACCAGCAGGTCGAGGTCGCTCCCGTCCCGGTCGGTGCCGTGCAGTACCGAACCGAAGACTCGCGGGTTTGCCGTGCGAAAGCGGCTGACCGCTTCGCGCACCGCACTTCGCTTCATGTCAAGCACAACGGACGGGCGCATAGGCATCCTTTCTTGTCGAATCTCGTTGAGATGATATGCAATCCACTGTGCTGTCAGCCAAAGAACTTGTAGCAGACCACGATGGCCGCCACCACGCCGGCCAGTTCGGCGATGAGGGCGCAGGGCACGGCGTGGCGGGCGCGCTGTATGCCCACGGCGCCGAAGTAGACGGCCAGGACGTAGAAGGTGGTTTCGGTGCTGCCCTGGATGGTGGCGGCCACCAGGGCGGCGAAGCTGTCCACGCCCTGCGTCTGCATGGTCTCGATCAGCATGGCGCGCGCCGCGCTGCCCGAGAAGGGTTTGACCAGGGCCGTGGGCAGGGCGTCCACGAAGCGGGCGTCCATGCCCAGGGCATCGACCACCCAGCGTATGCCCGACAGCGCGTACTCCAGCGCACCCGATGCGCGGAACACGCCCACGGCGCAGAGCATGGCCACCAGGTAGGGCAGCAGGCCCTTGGCCACGTCAAAGCCTTCCTTGGCGCCTTCGATGAAGCTGTCGTAGACCGCGACCTTGCGCCAGGCGCCCAGGGTGACGAACAGCACGATCAGGACAAACAGCGTCAGGTTGCCCAGCAGCGATGACAGCTGGGCCAGCGCGGCCGCCGACAGCGTGGCCAGAAAGGCCATGAAGCCGGCCAGCGCCAGGCCCAGCGGCAGCAGGTAGCCCAGCACCACGGGGCTCCACAGCGGCAGCCGCTGCACGGCGGCCACGGCCAGCAGGCCGACCAGGGTCGAGGCCGAGGTGGCCAGCAAGATCGGCAGAAAGACCAGGGTGGGATCGGGCGCACCCTGCTGCATGCGGTACATGAAGATGGTCACGGGCAGCAAGGTCAGCGACGACGCATTGAGCACCAGGAACAGGATCTGCGCATTGGTGGCGGTGTCGGGCCGGGGATTGAGCTCCTGCAGCGAGCGCATGGCCTTCAGGCCCATGGGCGTGGCCGCGTTGTCCAGTCCCAGCCCGTTGGCCGCGAAGTTCAGCGTGATCAGGCCCAGGGCCGGATGGCCGCGCGGCACCTCGGGCATGAGCCTGGCGAACAACGGGCCCAGCACGCGCGCCAGCCACTCCACCACGCCGGCCTTCTCTGCGATGCGCAGAAAGCCCAGCCACAGCGTCAGCGTGCCGAACAGCAGCACCATGACCTCGACCGACAGCCTGGCCATGGCAAACAGCGCCTGCACCATGGCCGAGAAAATCCCGGCCTGGCCGCCGACCAGCCATTGCGCCAGCGCAGCCACGGCCGCCACCAGAAAAAAGCCCAGCCACAAGGCATTCAGCATGGATTCCCATCCCTCACGAGGCAATTGCAAGCCGCCATTGTGGGGCCAGCCGCAGGGCTTACGGGCCAGGGCGGCAGGGCATTGACAGGGCTCCGTTATCCTCGCGGCCCCGCAGTCCGAGGACCGCACCATTGCTGCAAAGGATTCCATGCCCCAGGTGATAGGACAGGTGAGCGTCGCCGTGCGCGACTATGACGAGGCGCTGCGCTTTTATGTGGGTGCGCTGGGCTTCGTGCTGATCGAGGACACCGCCCTGTTCGAGGGCAAGCGCTGGGTCACCGTGGCCCCCGGTGGCGGCGGGGTGCGCCTGCTGCTGGCCCGCGCCACGAATGAGGAACAGGCCGCGCGCGTGGGCAACCAGACCGGCGGGCGCGTGTTCCTGTTCCTGCAGACCGACGACTGCCTGCGCGACTTCGAGGCCTACCGCTCGCGCGGCGTGCGCTTTGTGCAGGACCCCCAGCGCAAGCCCCACGGCACCGTGGCCGTGTTCGAAGACCTCTACGGCAATCTGTGGGATCTCATCGAGCCGCATCCGGCGCGTTGAGGGCCGAAGGCGCGCTGCTTCAGCGGCTGGCCACGATGAACAGCCTGGGGAAGGGCAGCAGCACCGTGCCATCGTCCAGTGCGGGGTAGGCCTGGGAGATGGCCTGCAGATACGCTGCGTAGAAGCCGGCCTTTTGCTCCTCGTCCAGCGGCGCGACGAAGGGACGCAGCGCCGAACCCTTGAACCACTCAACCACCGCGGCATGGCCGCCCGCCAGCGGGTGGAAGTAGGTGGTGCGCCAGACATCGACGTTGCTGCAGTGCGGGCGAAGCAGGGCGTAGTAGAAGTCCGCGCTGTGCCGTGCGGGGTGGCGCACATCGCCAATCGTGGCGGCCCATGGGCCGCTGGCGGCCACTTCGCGCGCCAGCCGGTGGGCCGGTTCTTCCAGGTTGTCCGGCGTCTGCACGGCCAGGCTGCCACCGGGTGCCAGGTGGCTGACAAGGCGCGGGTAAAGCTGCTGGTGGTCGGGCAGCCACTGCAGCGAGGCATTGGCCAGGATCACGTCCTGCGGCTGGTCGGGCTGCCAGGTGGCGATGTCGGCCAGGGAGAAGGCCGTGCCCGGCAGCCGCTTGCGTGCGGCATCCAGCATGTCCTCGGAATTGTCCAGCCCCGTCACGGTGGCTCCGGGGAAGCGCTGGGCCAGGACCTCGGTGGAGTTGCCGGGGCCGCAGCCCAGGTCCACGGCCAGCCGCACGGCGCGGCCAGGCAGATCGGGAATGGCGGCCACCAGGTCGCGCACGGGGCGCGTGCGTTCCTGCTCGAACGTTGTGTACTGCTTTGCGGACCAGGTCATCGTGTTGCCTTTCAGGTAGGTGTGTTTGTGGGGCGCGAGCGTAAATCCGTCCATCCATGATTGCAAATGCCACAATTGAAGTCTTCCCATACCTTGAAAGTATTGATGTGCCCGAGCTTCGCCAACTGCGCGCCTTTGTCGCCATCGCCGAGGAAGGCCACATCACGCGTGCGGCCGAGCGCCTGGGCATGCAGCAGCCGCCGCTGACGCGATTGCTGCAGGGCCTGGAACACGAATTGGGCGTGGAGCTGGTGCAGCGCCTGCCGCGCGGCGTGCGGCCCACGGCGGCGGGGCTGGCGCTGCTGGAAGAGACCAAGGCGCTGCTGGGTCGCTGTGACGTCCTGGCCGAGGTGGTGCGCCGCGCCGCCCGGGGCGAGACGGGCCGGCTGGCCGTGGGCTTCACCAGCTCTGCCGCGCTGCATCCCTTCGTGCCCGGCGTGCTGCGCATGTTCCGCCAGCAGGTGCCCGGCGTGGCCGTGGCGCTGGAGGAGGCGGGCACGGGTGAACTCATGGATGCACTGCTGCACGAGCGGCTGGACGCGGCCTTTGTGCGCTCGCCCCTGCATGGCAGCCAGGGGCTGCAGGCCGTGCCGATTCTGGAGGAGCCCATGCTGCTGGCCCTGCCTGCAGGGCATGCGCTGGCACGCCCATTGCGCCGGCCCGTGCCTTTGCCGCAGCTCGCCTCGGAGGATTTCGTGCTGTACCGGCGCAGGGTAGGGCAGGGCCTGTACGACGCCATTCTCAAGGCCTGCCTGGAGGCGGGTTTCAGCCCGCGCGTGGTGCAGGAGGCGCCGCGCATGACGGCCACGCTGAGCCTGGTCTCGGCAGGGCTGGGGCTGTCCATCGTGCCGGCCTCCATGCAGCGCCTGCGCAGCGACGGCATTGTCTACCGTGCGCTGTCCCAGTGCCCCGGGCTGGCCGCTCCCCTGCATCTGGCCACGCGCGTGGGCGATGCGTCGGCCGTGCTGCGCAGGTTCCAGGACCTGGTTGCCACGGCGGCCGTGGCGGAGTCCTGAAGGCGCGGACTATGGTGACCTGGTTGCTGCGCGTGCGGCAGCGCGCGGGCCGCCGCGCTGCTTGACCACGGTGCGTGCGCAGTCCACCAGCCTGTGGATCAGCGGCAGCCGTGCCGATGAGCGCAGCCACATCACGCCAAAGCGCCGCGACTGCGATTCCTCGGGCAGGGCCAGGCGCACCACGCCCTGGCCATCGGGCAGGTTCAGTGCCGTGTCTGGCACCAGCGAAACGCCCAGGCCGCGCTCCACCATCATGGCAATGGCCACCAGCGAGCTCAGTTCAAAGCGTTCCTGCGGCGCAATCTGCGCGGCGCGCAGGTAGCGCTCCACCATTTGCCCACCGCCGAGGCTGCGGTCATAGCGGATCAGCGGCTGGGTGCGCAGCAGCGTGTGCGGGTCCAGGTGCGCCAGCTGGTGCGGCACCAGCAGCACCAGCGGCTCCTCGCGCAGCAGTGTCCAGTCGAAGGTCTTGGCCAGGGCGAAGGAGGGGTGCAGGCAGACGGCGGCATCCAGCTCGCCCTGCTGCACGGCCTGGTACAGCTCGCGCGTGGTGGCCGAGCGCAGGAAGACCTTGGTCTGCGGGCACTTCTTCACAAAGCCCGCCAGGATGTCGGGCAGCAGGCTGTGCAGAGCCGTGTTGATGGTGCCTATCACCAGCTCGCCGTCGGCGCCCTCATGGTTGACATGGGTCTTGGCGTTGGCCAGCTCGCGCAGCAGCAGCGGGGCCGATTGCGACAGCCGGTGGCCGGCTGGGGTGGGCAGCACGGTGCGGCCTGCGCGGGCCAGCAGGGGGGCGTCGAACTCGCGCTCCAGGGTGCGGATCTGCTGGGCCACGGCGGCGGCCGTGATGTTCAGGCGCCGCGCGGCCTCGGCCATGGAGCCGGTCTCCACCACGAGCAGGAAGCTGTGCAGGTAGCTGGTTTCCATAAACAAAGAATTTGTGTGGTTTGAACAAATATTACCTGTGTTTCTCTTGGCTTTCTGCCACCCACAATGCGGTGCATGAGAAGCAAACTGTTTGTTCCCGCATCGCGTTCCGAGCTGTTCGCCAAGGCCCTGGCCGGCGACGCCGACGCACTGTCCTTCGACCTGGAGGACGCGGTGGCCGAGGCCCGCAAGGACGAGGCGCGCGGCCTGCTGCGCAGCTTCCTGCTCAGCCCTGAAAGCCGGGGCCATGGCAAGACGCTGATCGTGCGCGTCAACGCCATGGATACGCCGCATTTCGGCGCCGACATCGCCGAGATGGTGCGCGACGGCGTGCACCTCATCAACCTGCCCAAGCCCGAGACCGTGCAGCAGGTGCGCGAGGCCGCACAGCGCATTGCCGAGGCGGCAGATGCCAACGGCGTGGCCCAGGCGCCTGGCCTGCTGCTCAACATAGAAACACCCCGCGCCCTGCGCTGCGCTGCCGAACTGGCCAGCGCCCATGCCAGCGTGGCCGGCCTGCAGATGGGGCTGGGCGATCTGTTCGAGCCCTTTGGCGTGAACCGGCGCGAGCCCGCCGCCATTGCCCAGGCGCTTTTTGCCGTGCGCATGGCCGCCGCGGAGGCCGGCGTCTACGCCTACGACGGCGCCTTTGCCGACATCCGCGACAGCGAGGGCTTCAGCGCCGAGGCCCGCCTGTCACGCGGCCTGGGCTTTCTGGGCAAGACCTGCATACACCCCAGCCAGATCGCTCTGGCCAATGCGGTCTACCAGCCCACCGAGCAGGAAATCGGGCACGCCCTGAAGGTGGTGGAGGCGGCCCGACAGGCAGATGCCAACGCCCTGGGCGCCTATGTGGTGGACGGAAAGATGGTGGACAAGCCCTTTGTGCTGCGTGCCCAGGCCATCGTGACTGCGGCGCATGCACAGGGGCTGCTGGTGGCCTGAATAGGGTTCTGGCATTCCGGTGTACGGGGTCCTGCATGCCGGGCACCACAACGACAAGAAACAGTACAGGAGACAAAGACATGAGCATTTCCCTTTGCCGCGCGCGGCGCAGGCTTGTGGCGCTGGCCGCCACCACAACGGTGGCCACGCTGGCCGGGCTGGCTTCGCCGGGATTGATGGCGCAGGGCGCCTTCCCGTCCAAGGCCATCACCATGGTGGTTCCCTATCCGCCGGGAGGCTCCAACGACGTGTTCGCACGCCAGGTCGCCAAGGAAATGGGCGATCTGCTCAAGCAGACCGTGATCGTGGACAACCGGCCCGGCGCCAGCGGCAACACCGGCACGGCCTCGGTGGCCAAGGCGACGGCGGACGGCTACACGCTGGTGGCGGTCTCGTCCAGCATGACCACGAATGCCGCGGTGCAGGCCAAGATGCCCTTCGACCCCGTCAAGGACCTGGCGCCCGTGGCCATGTTTGCCAAGGGCCCGCTGGTGGTGGCCGTGAACAACGAATTCCCGGCCAGGACGCCGCAGGATCTGGTGCGCGCCATCAAGGCCAGCCCGGGCCAGTTCAACTACGCCACCTCGGGCACCGGCAGCATCAACCACTTCGCGACCGAGATGATGCGCTCCATGGTGCCGGGCATGGACATCATGCATGTGCCCTACAAGGGACAGGGTCCGGCCGTGACCGACGTGATCGGCAACCAGGTGCAGATGCTGGTCTCCAGCGGCCCGTCCATCCTGCCCATGGTGCGCAACGGCAAGCTGCGCGCCATCGGCATCACCAGCCTCAAGCCCAGCCCCATTGCGCCGGACCTGACGCCCATGGCAACGGCCATCCCGGGCTACGAATTCGATCTGTGGTGGGGGCTGCTGGCGCCTGCGGGCACGCCCGCCGACATCGTGGACCGCCTCAACCAGGCCGTGAACCAGGTGCTGGCCAAGCCGACCATCCAGGCCAGCTTCCTGCGCGAAGGCGCCATTGCCAACCCCGTGACGCCGCAGCAGTTCGCGCAGGTGATCCGCAGCGACGTAGCGCGCTGGAAGCAGCTCGCCAAGGACCGCAATATCCAGGCCGACTGAACCCGGCCTTTGGCGGGAGGTGCCCCAGGCCTTCCCGCTTCCCTATCAGGAGAAACGAATGAGTTTTGTGCCCGGTGAACGCCAGGGACCGAAAGGCCCGCTCAGCGGTGTGCGCGTGCTGGATCTGAGCGCCTATATCGCGGGGCCTTATGGCTGCTCGCTGCTGGCGGACCAGGGCGCCGAGGTGATCAAGGTCGAGCCGCCCGTGGGCGACAACCTGCGCAAGTACCCCTCCACGCTGGAAGCTGAAAGCCGCGCCTTCCTGGGCGTGAACCGCAGCAAGTGGGGCATGGTGCTGGACCTGAAGGATGAGGCCGACCACGCCGTGCTGCTGCGCCTGGTGCGCGAGGCCGATGTGCTGGTCCACAACTTCCGGCCCGGCGTGCCCGAGCGGCTGGGCATCGGTTTTGCGCAACTGGCCGCCATCAACCCACGCCTCATCTATTGCAGCGTCACCGGCTATGGCAGCCGCGGACCGCTCAAGGCCAAGGCGGGCTACGACCAGGTGCTGCAGACCATGACCGGCATGTGCGCCATGCAGGGCAAGGCAGGCGGGCCGCCCGAGATTCTCTACGGCTCCGTGGTGGACTACTACGCCTCGGCCCTGGTGGCGGGCGGCGTGTCGTCGGCGCTGTACGAGCGCGAGAAAAGCGGGCTGGGCCAGCATGTGGGCGTGTCCCTGCTGCGCGCGGCGCTGACCATGCAGTCCGCACGCATGGTCTGGGCCGAGGGCGAGCCGCGCGAGGTGGGGCGCGACATGCGCTCCGGCGGCATCACGGGCATCCACCCGACGCGCGAAGGTTATCTCTACATTTCGGCCAACACCGCGCATTTCTGGGCGGCGCTGTGCCGCAAGCTGGATCTGCCCGAGGTGGCCAGCGACGAGCGCTACGACTCCGTGCGCAAGCGCGCCCAGCACCGCGACGTGCTGGTGCCGCTGCTGCGCCAGGCGCTGGCGGGGCGCAGCGCACTGGAATGGGAAGCCTTGTTTGGCGAGGAAGTGCCCTGCGCGGCGGCCCGCACGGTGGAAGACATGTTCGACGACCCGCAGGTGCAGGCCGAGGGCATGGTCACCCGCTTCGAGCACCCGACCCTGGGCAGCTACCGGGGCTTTGCCGGCGCCGTCGAATTCGACCGCACGCCCGGCCCGCCGGCCTTTGCCGCACCCACACTGGGCCAGCACACCCAGGCCCTGAAGGCCGCCGCACAAGAGGGCTGCTGATGCAGGCACTGCCCGCTGGCGCCTGCGACGCCCATCTGCACGTGTTCGATCCGCGCTTTGGTACGCGTTTTGATACGCGTTTTGGCGCCCATGCCACGGCTGCCGACTATGCGCAGCTGCGCGGCGCCATGGGGCTGGAGCGGGCCGTCATCGTCCAGCCGCGTGCGCATGGCACGGACAACCGCGCCACGCTGCAGGCCATCGGGTCGCTGGGAGCCTCCCGCACGCGCGGCATTGCCGTGGTGCACCCCGATATCACCGACGCACAGTTGCAGGCGCTGCATGACGGCGGCATTCGCGGCATCCGTTTTTCGCTGCACACCGAGCACGATGCAGCCGTGCGGCTGGACATGCTGGAGCCGTTGGCCGAGCGCATTGCCGCGCTGGGCTGGCATGTGCAGCTGCACTGGCTGGCCAGCCAGATCGAGGCCCATGCGGCGCTGCTGCAGCGGCTGCCATGCACCCTGGTGTTCGACCACATGGCGCGGCTCGCTGACAGTGCTGACGGCGCTGGCGTGCACGAGCCCGCCTTCGGCGTGGTCCGTGGGCTGGTGCAGCAGGGCAGGGCCTGGGTCAAGCTCTCGGGCCCGTATCTGAACAGCCGGGCGGGCCTGGCCGCAGGCTATGCCGACTGCGACGCGCTGGCGCAGGCCTGGGTGTCCGAGGCCCCGCAGCGCCTGGTCTGGGGCAGCGACTGGCCCCATGTCACCGAGGCCGCACGTCCCCCGACACCGCCTGGCTGCTGGCGCTGCTGTCGCGCTGGATTCCCGATGCGGCGCTGCGCGCCCGCGTGCTGGTGCACAACGCCGCCGAGCTGTACGGATTCGATTGAGGGCGCGGGGCACGCAAGCCTCGCAGCCCAGGTTTTCACCATTGAGCAACAGGAGACAGAAACGTGAAGAAGATCAAGACACTGCGGCCCGCCATGACGGTGCTGGCCTTGGGTATTGGGGCGGGGCTGGGCCTGTTCCAGGGCACGCTGCATGCGGCCGACTATCCGGCCGCGCAGGCCATCACGGTCGTCGTGCCGTTCTCGGCCGGCGGCGGTGCGGACAATGCGGCGCGCATCATCGCCAAGGCGCTGGGCGAGGTCTCGGGCCAGACCGTGGTGGTGGACAACAAGGCCGGCGCCAGCGGCGCCATTGGTGCCGCCCTCGTGGCGCGCGCCAAGGCCGACGGCTATACGGTGCTGTATGACGCATCGTCCTTCGCCATCAACCCGGCACTGCGCAAGCTGCCCTATGACCCGGCCAAGGATTTCATTGCCGTGTCCCAGGCCATCAGCGTGCCCAACATCCTCGTGGCCGCGCCGACCTCGCCCTACAACAGCCTGGCCGACTTCATGAATGCCGCGCGGCAAAAGCCCGGCAGGCTCACCTATGCCTCCTACGGTCCGGGCAGCCTGGCCCAGATGGCGACGGAACTGCTCAAGGCAGACGCCAAGTTCGATGCCGTCCACGTTCCCTACAAGGGCGGGGCGCCCGCCATCGTCGATGTCATGGGCGGCCAGGTCGATGTGTACTTTGCCAACGCGGCCTCCAGCATCAACTACGTCAAGGGCGGCAAGCTCAAGGCGCTGGCCGTGTCCTCGGCCAAGCGCATGCCGGACCTGCCCGACGTGCCCACGGTGGCGGAAAGCGGCATCAAGGGCTTCGAGGTCACGGAGTGGAACGGCTTTTTCCTGCCCGCAGGGACTGCGCCCGAGACTGTGCAGAAGCTGCAGGACCTGGTGCAAAAGGCACTGGCCTTGCCGGCCACGCGCGCCAGCCTTGAAAAGCTGGGCCTGACGCCGGTGGGCAGTTCCTCCGCCGCCTTCACGGGCTTCGTGGCGGCCGAGCGCAAGCGCTGGGATGCCGTGGTCAAGGCCAACGGCATCACCGTGCAGTGAGCCGCCGCGCGTGACGCGGCTCAGGGCGTGGCGGTGACGCGCAGCAACTGCCCGCCCTGGGCGTCCGTCAGCAGGTAAAGCCAGCCGTCCTGTCCCTGGCGGACATCACGCACGCGCTGGCCCAGGCGCAGCAGTACCTGCTCGCTGGCGGTCACCTTGCCTGTCCACAGGGGGGCAGGCCAGCGGGTGCCGGCGCGAGGCGCCCGTCACCGTGCACGATGCGCATGCGGCCCGGCCGACTGCGCTGTATCGCATTCGGCCGGCTTTGATCTGGCAAACATCATGCACGACGCGGCCAGAGCCAGCGGTGCCCTGTCAACCACTGCGCAAAAAGCCCGCGCAGCCACTTGCGCGGGTGTATAAACAGCGCTCTTTCGGCGCCGGGCCGGGTCCCTGCGTGGGGCGGTCGGCGGCGCCTCCTACCCACCAGAGAATCCGCAAGGGAAAAGCAGCCATGGGCGCGCAATGGAAAGCAAAGGGCAAGGCGCTGGTCGCCGATGCCAAGGGAAAGCTGTTTGGCAAGCTGGCCAAGGAAATCATCGTCGCGGCGCGCGCCGGCGCCGATCCGGCAGGCAACTCGCGCCTGCGCATGGCCGTGGAAGCCGCCCGCAAGGCCTCCATGCCCAAGGACACGCTCGAACGTGCGATCAAGAAGGGCTCGGGCGTGGGTGCCGATGCCGTCAACTACGAGCGCGTGGTCTATGAAGGCTACGGCCCCAACCGCGTGCCCGTGATGATCGAGTGCCTGACCGACAACGTGAACCGCACGGCGCCCAACATGCGCGTGTGCTTCCGCAAGGGCCAGATGACGGCCGTGGCCTGGGACTTCGACCATGTGGGCATGATCGAGGGCGAGCCCGAAGGCGGTGCCGATGCCGAGCTGGCCGCCATCGAGGCCGGCGCACAGGACTTCGAGCCCGGCGAGGAAGAGGGCACGACGCTGTTCATCACCGACCCGACGGACCTGGATACCGTGAGCAAGGCGCTGCCGGCCCAGGGCTTCAAGGTGCTGTCGGCCAAGCTGGGCTACAAGGCCAAGACGCCGGTCAGCATGGCCAGCCTGTCGGCCGAGCAGCAGGAGGAAGTGCAGGACTTCCTGGCCGGCATCGAGAACGATGACGACGTGCAGCACGTCTATGCGGGGCTGGTGGATTGATCCCGCTGCCCCCCGCTCCCCAGCAAAAAAGCCGCACGATGTGCGGCTTTTTTGTGGGTGCGTGCACCAAGCCTACTTGGTGCCGAAGATGCGGTCGCCCGCGTCGCCCAGGCCCGGCAGGATGTAGCCGTGCGCGTCGAGCTGGCGGTCCACGGCGGCCGTGTAGATGTCCACGTCGGGATGGGCCTTTTGCATGGTGGCCACGCCTTCGGGCGCGGCCAGCAGGCACATGAACTTGATGGACTTCGGGTTCAGCTGCTTCAGGCGCGCCACGGCGGCGGCTGCCGAGTTGCCCGTGGCCAGCATGGGATCGACGACCAGCACGTCGCGCTCTTCCATCTCGGAAGGCATCTTGAAGTAGTACTCGACGGGCTGCAGCGTCTCGGGGTCGCGGTACAGGCCGATGTGGCCGATGCGCGCACCGGGCACGACGTTGAGCATGCCGTCGAGGAAACCGTTGCCGGCGCGCAGGATGGACACCAGCACCAGCTTCTTGCCGTCGATGACCTTGCCGGTCATGGTCTCCAGCGGGGTTTCGATCTCGATGTCCTGCAGCGGCATGTCGCGCGTGATCTCGTAGGCCATCAGCGTGGACAGCTCCCCCAGCATGCGGCGGAAGCTGTTGGTGCTGGCTTCCTTGCGGCGCATCAGCGTGAGCTTGTGTTGGACCAGCGGGTGGTCGATCAGGTGCAGAGTACTCATGGTTTTCTTCTGGAAAAAAGGGGCGCCGGCATTTGCGGCCGGCGCCAGGGGGCGGTTCAGTCGTGCAGAAAGCGTGCGTAGCGCGCCAGGTCCACATTGCCGCCGCTGATCAGAATGCCCACGCGCGCGCCCGACAGCGCAACCCCGCCATGCAGGGCGCCCGCCAGCGAGAGCGCTCCCGTGGGTTCGACCACGATTTTCTTGCGTTCCGCGTAAAAGCGCATGGCCTGCACCAGATGCTCGTCCGCCACGGCCAGGATATCTTCCACATGCTCGCGGATGATGGCGAATGTGATATCGCCGATGGACTGGGTCTGGGCACCGTCGGCAATGGTGTGGGGCGTGGGGATCTGCACGATCCGGCCTGCGCGCAGCGACTGGCGGGCATCGTCGCCGGCCTGGGGCTCGACGCCGTAGACCTTGCAGCGCGGCGCCAGTTGTCCGGCCGCCAGCAGGCTGCCCGACAGCAGGCCGCCGCCGCCCAGGCAGACGAACAGGTAGTCCAGGTCGGGCACCTCTTCGAACAGTTCCTTGGCCGCCGTGCCCTGGCCGGCGATCACGTCGCGGTGGTTGAACGGCGGGATCAGCGTCATGCCGCGCTCGTCGGCCAGGCGGCGGGAGATGGCCTCGCGGTCCTCGGTGAAGCGGTCATAGGTCACCACCTGGGCGCCGTAGGAGCGCGTGGCTGCCATCTTGGAGGCGGGGGCATCCTCGGGCATGACGATGAGCGCGGGCATGTCCAGCATCTGCGCGGCCAGGGCCACGGCCTGGGCATGGTTGCCCGAGGAGAAGGCCAGTGCGCCGCGCTTGCGCTGCTCGGGCGTGAACTGCGACAGCGCGTTGTAGGCGCCGCGTATCTTGAAGGCGCCCGTGCGCTGCAGGTTCTCGCACTTGAAGAACAGCTGGGCGCCCAGCAACTCGTCGGCGGTGCGGCTGCGCAGTATGGGTGTGCGGTGGGCCACGCCTTCCAGCCGGCGAGCGGCGGCGGCGACATCGTCATAGGTGGGCAGCGAGGGAGGGCTGTTCGTCGTCATGGCGTGCGGTTCCGCAAAGTGGATGGAGGCGCTTTCGATCATAGCCGCATGCGCGGGCTTTCAGAGCCCTGAAATGCGCCAGCCGTTGCATGGCAACGGCTGGGTGCTATGGTGTTTGATGCGGCGCAGTGCCGGTGCGACAGCGCTTCAGCGCTTCAGCGCTTCTTGTTGCCCAGGATGCCGCCGAGCACGCCGCGCAGGATCTCCTTGCCCAGCGAATTGCCCATGGTGCGCATGGTGGACTTGGCCATGGTCTGCACCAGGCCGTCGTGCTTGCCGCCGCGTGGGCCCGTGGTGCCGAACAGCAGGTCCTTGAGCCCGTCCATCATGGCGCCCCCTTCGGTCGCCGCAGGCGTGGCACCGGCCGGGCCCGTGCCGGTTGGCGCTGCGCCGTCGCCGGCCGCTGCCGTGCGGCCGCGCAGCACCTCGTAGGCCGATTCGCGGTCCACGGCCTTTTCATAGACGCCGGCCACCAGCGACTGTGCCAGCAGGGTCTTGCGCTGCTCCTCGTTGATGGGGCCGATCTGGCTGCCGGGCGGGATCACGTAGGCACGCTCGGTGATGCCGGGGCGGCCCTTGTCGTCGAGGAAGCTCACCAGGGCCTCGCCCACGGCCAGTTCGGTGATGGCGGCCTCGATATCCAGGCCGGGCTTGGGCCGCATGGTGGTGGCCGTGGCCTTGACGGCCTTCTGGTCGCGCGGCGTGAAGGCGCGCAGCGCATGCTGCACGCGGTTTCCCAGCTGGGCCAGCACGGTGTCGGGCACGTCCATGGGGTTTTGCGTGACGAAATACACGCCCACGCCCTTGGAGCGCACCAGGCGAACCACCAGCTCGATGCGTTCGAGCAGCACCTTGGGCGCGTCGTTGAACAGCAGGTGGGCTTCGTCGAAGAAGAAGACCAGCTTGGGCTTGTCGGGGTCACCGATCTCGGGCAGGCGCTCGAACAGCTCGGACAGCATCCACAGCAGGAAGGTGGAGTACAGGCGCGGCGAATTCATCAGCTTCTCGGCGGCCAGGATGTTGACCACGCCCTTGCCGCCGGCATCGGTCTGCATCAGGTCGTTGATGTCGAGCATGGGCTCGCCAAAGAACTTGTCACCGCCCTGCGACTCGATGGCGACCAGCCCGCGCTGTATGGCGCCCACGCTGGCCGCGCTGATGTTGCCGTACTCGGTGGTGAACTGCTTGGCGTTGTCGCCCACATGCTGGAGCATGGCGCGCAGGTCCTTGAGGTCCAGCAGCAGCAGGCCGTTGTCGTCGGCAATCTTGAAGACCAGGTTGAGCACGCCCATCTGCGTGTCGTTCAGGGCCAGCATGCGGCCGATCAGCAGCGGACCCATGTCCGAGACCGTGGCGCGCACCGGGTGGCCCAGCTCGCCGAACACGTCCCACAGCGTGGTGGGGCAGGCCAGGGGCTGGGGAATCTCAATGCCGCGCTCCTGCAGGGAGGCCGCCATCTTGGCGCCCGTGCTGCCAGCCTGGCTGATGCCGGACAGGTCTCCCTTGATGTCGGCCATGAACACCGGCACGCCGATCTCGGAGAATCCCTCGGCCATTTTCTGCAGCGTCACGGTCTTGCCGGTGCCGGTGGCGCCCGTGATCAGGCCATGTCGATTGGCCAGTGCGGGCAGCAGCAGGCATTCTGTGGCAGAGTGGCGGGCGATCAGAAGTGGAGCGGCCATTTCGGGTTTCCTCGGGGGAGCATGCGGTCAAAAGTAAAATCCCAGCCGCAAGGTTAAATCAATATCAAAGGACAGCCTGTGGCAGGACACAGTAAATGGGCCAATATCCAGCACCGCAAAGGCCGCCAGGACGAAAAGCGCGGCAAGGTCTGGACCCGCATCATCCGTGAAATCATGGTGGCGGCACGCACGGGAGGGGGCGATCTCAGCGCCAACCCGCGCCTGCGGCTGGCGGTGGAAAAGGCCAAGGCGGCCAACATGCCGGCCGACAACATCAAGCGCAACATCGACAAGGCCACGGGCAACCTCGAAGGCGTGACCTACGAGGAAATCCGCTACGAAGGCTATGGCATTGGCGGCGCGGCCATCATCGTGGACACCATGACCGACAATCGCGTGCGTACTGTGGCGGATGTGCGTCACGCCTTCAGCAAGTACGGTGGCAACATGGGCACGGAGGGTTCCGTGTCCTTCCAGTTCAAGCATGTCGGACAACTGATCTTCGCTCCCGGAAGCGACGAGGACCAGATCATGGAAGTGGCTCTGGAGGCCGGCGCCGAGGACGTGATCACCGATGACGAGGGAGCCATCGAGGTGCTGACCGCACCCGCAGAGTTCGAAACCGTGCGCGACGCGCTGCAGGCCAAGGGCCTGACGCCGGAGGTGGCTGAAGTCACCATGCGCCCGGAAAACACCATCGCCCTGCAAGGCGATGACGCAGCCCGCATGCAAAAGCTGCTGGACATGATCGAAGACCTGGATGACGTACAGGACGTCTACCACAACGCTGAACTATGAAAATTCTTGTGATTGGTGGCGGAGGCCGCGAGCACGCCCTGGCGTGGAAACTGGCTGAATCGCCGAAATCGACCAAGGTCTATGTGGCCCCCGGCAACGGTGGCACGGGCCTGGCCGGCGGCAAGGTGGAAAACCTCAACATCACCGACCCGCAGGCGCTGCGCGAGTGGGCGCAGGCCGAGAAGGTCGCGCTGACCGTGGTCGGCCCCGAGGCTCCGCTGGCTGCCGGCGTGGTCGATGAGTTCCGCGCCCATGGCCTGCGCATCTTCGGCCCCTCCAAGGCGGCCGCCCAGCTGGAAAGCTCCAAGGCCTTCTCCAAGGACTTCATGGCGCGCCACGGCATCCCCACGGCGCTCTATGAAACCTTCACCGACCCGGTGGCGGCCCATGCCTACGTGGACCGCCTGGGTGCGCCCATCGTGGTCAAGGCCGACGGCCTGGCCGCAGGCAAGGGCGTGGTCGTTGCGACAACGCTGCAGGAAGCCCACGACGCCGTGGACTTCATGCTCGTGGACAACAAGTACGGCGTGGCCCACAACGACGGCGGCGCCCGCGTGGTGATCGAGGAATTCCTCGCCGGCGAGGAAGCCAGCTTCATCGTGCTGTGCGACGGCAAGAACGTCCTGGCCCTGGCAACCAGCCAGGACCACAAGCGCCTGAAGGACGGCGACCAGGGCCCGAACACGGGCGGCATGGGCGCCTACTCGCCCGCGCCCGTGGTCACGGCCGACGTGCATGCCCGCGCCATGCGCGAGATCATCCTGCCGACCATCCGCGGCATGGAAAAGGACGGCATTCCCTACACCGGCTTCCTCTATGCGGGCCTGATGATCGACGCGTCCGGCCATCCCAAGACGCTGGAGTTCAACTGCCGCATGGGCGACCCCGAGACCCAGCCCATCATGATGCGCCTCAAGAGCGATCTGGTGGACGTCATGCTGGCGGCCACCGATGCCAAGCTCGACCAGGTCGAGCTGCAATGGGACCGCCGCACGGCGCTGGGCGTGGTCATGGCTGCGGCCGGCTATCCCGAGGACCCGCGCAAGGGCGATGCCATCAGCGGGCTGCCGCAGGACGCCGCCGATGCCATGGTCTTCCATGCCGGCACCCAGCTCAAGGACGGCGTGCCCGTCACCAGCGGTGGCCGCGTGCTGTGCGTCACCGTGCTGGCCGACAGCGTCAAGCAGGCCCAGCAAAAAGTCTATGACGTGGCGCGCGGCATCCATTTCGATGGTGCCCAGTACCGCCGCGACATCGGCTTCCGTGCTGTGAAGAACTGAGTCCATGGCAGAGCAATCGACCGGGCAGGCGCTGCCCGTGGCGCAGGTGCGCGAGTACCTGACGGGCCTGCAGGCCCGCATCACGCAGGCGCTGGAGCAGGTGGAAGGCGAGGGCGGTGCACGCTTTCTATCCGACGCCTGGAGCAAGGGCCCCGGCGAGCGCCTGCAGGGCGATGGCATCACCCGCATCATGGAGGGTGGCCGCGTGTTCGAGCGCGCGGGCTGCGGCTTCTCGCATGTGCGCGGGCCGCAGCTGCCGCCCTCGGCCACGCAGCACCGGCCTGAACTGGCGGGTGCGCCGTTCGAGGCCATGGGCGTGTCCCTGGTCTTTCATCCGCGCAATCCTTTTGTGCCTACGGTACACATGAATGTGCGAATGATTGCGGCTGGCTCAGGTGCGGCCGGCTCAGGTGCGGCAGGGCATCCGGGCAACGAACCCACCTGCTGGTTCGGCGGCGGCATGGACCTGACACCGGTCTACGGCTTCGAGGAAGATGCACAGCACTTTCACCGCGTCTGCCGCGATGCGCTGGCGCCTTTTGGCGACACGCTCTACCCGCGCTTCAAGACCTGGTGCGACGAGTACTTCTGCCTGAAGCACCGCAACGAGCAGCGCGGCATCGGCGGCATCTTCTTCGACGACTTCTCTGAGCTGGGCCAGGCGCGCAGCTTCGACATGCTGCGTTCGGTGGGCGATGCCTTTCTGGAGTCCTACCTGCCCATCGTCGAGCGCCGCCAGGCCATGGACTACGGGCAGCAGCAGGTCGATTTCCAGCGCTACCGCCGCGGCCGCTACGTGGAGTTCAACCTGGTCTGGGACCGGGGAACGCACTTCGGCCTGCAGTCCGGCGGGCGCACGGAATCCATCTTGCTGTCCATGCCCCCGCATGCGAGCTGGAGCTACCAGCGCGAGGACGCGCCCGGCACGCCCGAGCGCGCGCTGCTGGAGCAATTCCTGGTGCGCCGCGACTGGCTTTGAGTTCCATTGCCGCCATCTCCGGCCGCGTGGCGAAATCCGCGCGTGCAAGGGAATAGGCGGCAAAACTATAATTTCAATAGCTTGAGGCGCAGCGTTGGCTGCGTTCTCCACTTTCTTCGGCGCGAAATCTTCCGGCGATCTGTGGGCGAACTCCATGCATTTTGGAGCGCCGCTACAGCCAAGCCCTCTACGGGCCGCACGGCGCTCGCGCTATATTGATCCCATTTCTATTCCACTGATCACCGCCTGATGACCACTTCCACCAAATCGGATTCCGCAGCCAAGCGCGACGTGACCAAGCTGCAACGCGCCATTGTTGACGGCCTCGAAAACGTCAAGGCCCAAGACATCCAGGTCTTCAATACCGAAAAGCTCTCGCCGCTGTTCGAGCGCGTGATCGTGGCTGCGGGCACCTCCAACCGCCAGACCAAGGCGCTGGCCTCCAGCGTGCGCGACGCCGTCAAGCAGGCCGGTTTTCCCGTGCCACGCCAGGAAGGCGAAGAAAACGGCGAGTGGATCATCGTGGACTGCGGCCAGGCCGTGGTCCATGTGATGCAGCCAGCCATCCGCCAGTACTACCGCCTGGAAGAGATCTGGGGCGAGACGCCTGTGCGCCTGAAGCTGGGCGCTCCCAAGCCCACGCGCTCGGCCGCCACCGACAAGGCCGAGGAAAAGGCCAAGAAGGCCGCTTCCAAGAAGGCTGCTGCAACGGCCGCCAAGCCTGCTGCCAAGAAGGCCGCTTCTGCCGCCGCACCTGCTGCAGGCAAGAAGCCCGCTGCCAAGAAGGCAGCTCCTGCCAAGGCCGCTGCACCCCGTTCCGCAGCTGCCAAGCCGGCCGCATCCCGTACGGCTGCTGCAAAGTCGGCCGCTCCCAAGTCCGCCGCCGTGAAGTCGGCCGCCGTGAAGTCGGCCGCCGCCAAGGCGCCGGCCCGCAAGACGGCAGCGCCCAAGGCCATCAAGACCGTGGTGGTCAACCGTGCTCCCGCCAAGCCCAAGGCAGGTGCCGCTGCCAAGCCGGCCGCCAAGCGCGCTCCCCGCGCCAACGCCTGAACGGTTCGGGACTGACGCTGCATGAAGCTGTTGATCGTGGCCGTGGGCCAGCATGTGCCCGACTGGGCGCAGACGGCCTACGACGACTATGCCAAGCGCTTTCCCCCGGAGCTCAAGGTGGAGCTCAAGGCCGTCAAGACCGAGCCGCGCGGCTCCAAGACGGTCGAGACCCTGTACGCGGCCGAGCGCAAGCGCATCGAGGCCGCCATTCCGCGTGGCACGCGCATCGTCGTGCTCGATGAGCGCGGCACCAATCTGACGACCAAGGCACTGGCCCAGCGCCTGCAGGGCTGGCAGCTGGAGGGCGACGACGTGGCCCTGATCATCGGCGGCCCGGACGGACTGGACCCCGCCTTCAGGCAGGCTGCGCACGAGCGCATCCGCCTGTCGGACCTGACCCTGCCGCATGCCATGGTGCGGGTGCTGCTCATCGAGCAGCTGTACCGTGCCTGGTCGGTCAACGCCGGCCATCCCTACCACCGGGAATAGGGCCTGTCCCGGCTCCCAGCCTCTGCCAGCGGCCCTGTCACGCGGATCCGAGGATCTCGTGATACTATGATTTTGATAGCCTTCAGCGCTTTGCAACAAAGGGCTGAAGGCATTTCTCATTCTTATCATGCCGCCATTCATCTACCTTGCCTCCCAGAGCCCCCGCCGCCGCCAGCTGCTGGAGCAGCTGGGTGTGGCCCATGAGCTTTTGCTGCCCAACGCCGAAGGCGACATTGCCGAAGATGCCGAGGCCATAGAGGCCGAACTGGCTGATGAGGCAGCGCGCGACTATGTGCAGCGCGTCACCGCGCTCAAGCTCGATGCCGCCATGGCCCGCCATGCGCGCCGCGCCCTGGCGGTGGCGCCCGTGCTGTGCTCGGACACCACGGTGGCGCTGGATGGCCGCATTCTTGGCAAGCCTGCCGATGCCGACGATGCCCGCCGCATGCTGACCGCGCTTGCGGGCCGCGAGCACGAGGTACTGACCGCCGTCGCCATACAGCACGGCGCGCGGCGCCTGGCTGCGCTGTCGGTGTCCCAGGTCTGCTTCTCGGCCATGAGCGCGCAGCAGATCGACGCGTATGTGGCCTCGGGCGAGCCCATGGGCAAGGCCGGCGCCTATGGCATACAGGGCCGTGCGGCGGCCCATGTGCAGTGGCTGCACGGCAGCTACTCGGGCATCATGGGCCTGCCGCTGTTCGAGACGGCGGCGCTGCTGCGCGAGCTGGGCTGGGCACTGTAGGCCGGCTCCCCGACCTGGGCCCGCAGGGGCGTGCAGGCATGCGCAGACCGCCGATGGCAGCGGATGGCGCGGCAAGATAGTGGCAAGCGGCCACCGGCGCAATGATTGCCGGGCCGCCATGGCCGAGAAATACAAACGACAAAGCACACCACAGGCACAGCATGCAGCAAGACATTCTGATCAATTGGTCGCCACAGGAAACGCGCGTGGCCATCATCGAGAACGGCGCCGTCCAGGAGCTGCACATGGAGCGCCCGCTGGAGCGCGGCCTGGTCGGCAACGTCTATCTGGGCAAGGTCTCGCGCGTGCTGCCGGGCATGCAGTCGGCCTTCATCGACATCGGCCTGGAGCGGGCAGCCTTCCTGCACGTGGCCGATGTCTGGCAGCGTCAGGAAGGGGGCGAGGCCCCCATGTTCGCGCGCAAGGACATGCCTGTCGTGCCCATCGAAAAGCAGGTTTTCGAAGGCCAGACCATCATGGTGCAGGTCATCAAGGACCCGATCGGCACCAAGGGTGCGCGCCTGTCCACGCAGATCAGCATTGCGGGGCGATTGCTGGTGCTGCTGCCCCAGGATGACCATATCGGCATCTCGCAGAAAATCCCTCAGGGCGAGCGCGACGCGCTGCGCGCCCGCCTGCAGGGCCTGGTGGGCACCAAGGAAACCGGCGGGGGCGGCGGCTTCATCCTGCGCACCAATGGCGAGGACTCCAGCGACGCCGAGCTGGCCGACGACATCCGCTACCTGCGCAAGACCTGGAGCCGCATCAAGGACGCCTCGGTGCGCCTGCCGCCCATGTCGCTGCTGCACCAGGACCTGAACCTGCTGCAGCGCGTGCTGCGCGATCTGGTGGGCGAGGGCACGCAGAGCATCCGCATCGACTCCAAGGAGCAGTTCGCCCTGCTCATGACCTTCGGCCAGGAATACATGCCGGCGGCCGTGCCCAAGCTGCAGCACTACCGCGGCGAGCGGCCCATCTTCGACCTGTTCGCCATCGACGAGGAAATCGCCCGTGCGCTGGGCCGCCGCGTGGACCTCAAGTCCGGCGGCTACCTGATCGTGGACCAGACCGAGGCGCTGACCACGGTGGACGTCAACACCGGCGGCTACGTGGGGGCGCGCAACTTCGACGACACCATCTTCAAGACCAACCTGGAAGCGGCCCAGCAGATCGCGCGCCAGCTGCGCCTGCGCAACCTGGGCGGCATCATCATCGTGGACTTCATCGACATGGTGCGCGACGACCACCAGGCCGAGGTGCTGTCCGAATTCAAGCGCCAGCTCGGGCGCGACCGCGTCAAGACCATGGCGGGCGGTTTCTCGCAGTTGGGCCTGGTGGAGATGACGCGCAAGCGCACGCGCGAATCGCTGGCCCACATGCTGTGCGAATCCTGCCCGGTCTGCCAGGGCAAGGGCCATGTGAAGACCGTGCGCAGCGTCTGCTACGAGGTGCTGCGCGAAATCCTGCGCGAGGCGCGCCAGTTCAACCCGCGCGAGTTCCGCATCGTGGCCTCGCCCAAGGTGGTGGAGATGTTCCTGGACGAGGAAAGCCAGCACCTGGCCGGCCTGTCCGACTTCATCAAGAAGCCCATCTCGCTGCAGGCCGAGACGGCCATGGCACAGGAGCAATACGACATCGTGCTGCTGTGAATCGATATTTATCCTGCTAATTCATTATCAATAGCAGTCCATCTATTGGCGGATGAATGGGTTCAATTGAACTCATTCTTGCGTTGCTATGGATTGTTGATTCCCGATAATTAACTTTGTCTCGGCTTTTTTGATACTGTTTGTTGCAATCAGTGCCTCAGCAACTGAAAGGGCGACGAATGGGAATCGACTCCACCATTGTGCGTGCAGCCATACACCCGGGAATTGGTGTGGCGCGTATTGGCAATAGTCCGGATGAGTACTATGTCGGCCCCGAGCTGATGCATGTGCCGCCCATGGCGCCGGGCAGCCTGCGTGATGCGCAGGGCGCGCTCAAGCGGCAGGCGGCGCGCTTTCGCATCTACGGCTACAACGCCGCGGGCGAGGTGGTGCGTGAACTCACGGCCGACCAGGACCAGATCGAATGGGAAGTAGAACTGGCCAATACCAAGGCCGCCTGGTATCAATTCCAATTGGCGCTGGACGTGCCTGAAGCCGCAGCGGCCGATCCCACGATTTTGCGCAATGCCACGGTGAAGGACCGGAAAAGCCTGGCCATTCGACCGGGAGCCCGCCGAATTGCCAAAGGCTCGGCCCCGGTGGCATTCGACAGCGGCAGTTTCTGCGGCAAGCCGGTTTATCTGGGCGAATTGCGCATTGAAAAGACGGGCCAGCTTCTCGTGCTGGGAGGCCGTGGCGTCTCTGCCTCCGTGGATGGCTCCAAGGCCACCACGTTTGCGAACAACGAGGGCTGGCATGACGATGTGGCTGACGGCCCGGTGCGCGCCAAGGTCGTCGTGGCCGGCGTTTCCGTGCCGGTGGATGCGGCATGGGTCACGGTTGCGCCGCCCAACTACGGCCCGCAGATGAAGTCGGTGCGCACCATGAAGGACCTGATGGAGGATGTGTACATCCACTCGGGCATGGCCGCCTTCCCGCTGCACGTCTCCTTCAGCCGGCACATCCTGCCCATACTCCAGCGCCAGAGCAGCCTGCAGTGGGCGAACAAGGGCTTTGCATCCCAGTTCGGCTGGGGCGGGGCGGCCAGTGCGGATGACGAGGCGTGGATCGCCAGGCTCAACAGCCCGGGCACGACCTGGGCCGAGCTGCGCCAGCAGGTGGCCAATGCCTTCCGGCGCTTTGACCGTGATGGCGCATCTCCCCAGCCCTGGCCCTGGCTGTATGGCGACGCCATGGCCGTGCCGCCCGCCGACACACCGCGCCAGCATGCGGCGCTGACCCCCACGCAGCTGAGGATGCTGGACCTGTGGGCTGGTGGTCATTTCCTGTCCGACTGGAAACCCGGCCAGCAGTACCCTGCCCAGCTCGCCGACGTGCCGCTGCAGGAGCAGCCGGCCATGCTCGACCATGCCGCCATGGACGACTGCCTGGCCGACGCCTTCCACCCGGGCTGCGAGATCACCTGGCCCATGCGGCACGCCAGCATGTACCGGGCACCGTTCCGCATCCGCGAGGCGGCAGTGAACCCGCCCGAGCTGCAGCTCTACGGCTCCCGGCTCACGCCTGCGGTGGCCCTGTCCGAGAGCGGGCCGCTGTATGCGCAGGTGGCCGGCGACCTCACGCGCTGGATGGCGGTACCCTGGCAGACCGACACCGCCAGCTGCCGCAGCGGCTATTACGCCGGCTATGGCCCACGCTACGACCCCTACCTGCCCACGTTCTGGCCGGCCCGCGTGCCCAACCAGGTGCTGACGCAGGAGGCCTATGAAAGAGTCATCGACACCGAACTGCCGCGCGAGCAGCGCGTTGCCGCCTTCAATCGGCGCGAGTCGTGGTTCCGCACCCTGGGCGAGGGAGGCTATGAGAGCGAGATCAACCGCATGATCAGCCACTTCGGTGACATGGGCGTCATCGAGAGTCGGCCCGGCGTGCGGGGCGACAAGGACTTCCCGCCGGTGATGCAGGTGGAAAACCGCATCGCCCCGGCGCCGTTGCACATGCTCAAGACTGCGGTGCAACCGGACGGGCAGGAGGCGCCTCCCCGCATCGAGCCCTTCGATGCAGACAACGAAGAGCAGCTGCGCGCTCTGACGCAGCGCGGCCCGGTGCTGCCGCGCTGAGTGCCGGCCATGCCGTCGCACGCCATGGCCGCCGCGCCGCTGCCGGAGGAACTGGATGTGCTCGTCGTGGGCGCAGGGCCGGCGGGCGCGGCCGTTGCCGCGCAACTGGCAGGGCACTGTCGCGTGGCGCTGGTAGGACGCGCCGTGCAGGCTGGGCGGGCCATTGGCGAAACCCTGCCCGCTGCGGCCCGGGTGATTCTGTCCGACCTGGGCGTGTGGGATGCGTTCGCGGCACAGGGCCACCGTCCTGCCTGGTCGCGGCGGTCATTGTGGGGAAGCTCCGAGGTCATCTTTCAGGACGCGCTGTTCGACCCGCATGGCGCGGGCTGGCACCTGGACCGAAAGCGCTTCGACGCCATGCTGCTGGAGGCTGCGCGCAGCCGTGGCGTGCCCTGCCTGGTGCCCGCCACGCTGCGCAGCCTGCAGCGCCAGCCGCCAGGCGCACCCATGCGCTGGCGCTGCCTGATCGACAGGGCGCAGGGCGACCCGGCGCACGGCCCGTTGGAGCTGTCCTGCCGCATCGTGGTCGATGCCACGGGCCGCGCGGCCCGCGTGGCCCGGCAGGCTGGCGCCCAGGTCCACCGTGGTGGCCGCCTGGTCTGCTTTCACGCCTGGGTGGAGCCGCCATCGCATGAGCATGCAGGCACCACCATGATCGAGTCGGATGCCGAAGGCTGGTGGTACAGCGCCGACCTGCCCGATGGCAGTTGCGTGATTGCCTGGCAGACCGACATCGATCTGCCTGAAGCCCGGCGCCTGCGCAGCACGGCCGATCTGTTGGAAATGGCACATCACACGGCCCTGGTGGGCGCGCGCAGCCGGGGCAGCCGGCTGCTGGAGCCGCTGCGCGTGGCCGCCGCCCACGAACAATGGCTTGATGCAGCCAGCGGGCCGGACTGGCTGGCCGTGGGCGATGCAGGCCTGTCCTTCGATCCCCTGGCATCGCAGGGCCTGCTCAACAGCCTGGTCACGGGCAGCGAGGCCGCCCAGGCCGTGCGCCGCAGCCTGGCGGGCGATGCCGATGCGCTGCAGTCCTGGAGTGCGTGGATCGGCACGATACGCGCTGCGTACCGTACCCATCACCAGCACTACTACGCGCTGGAGCAGCGCTGGGCGAACGAGACGTTCTGGGCCCGCCGCCAGCGGGCGCCGGAGGCGGGGGCCGGAGCCGACGTTATTGCCGCTCCAGCTTCGCCGTCTGCACGATCGCATTCCAGCGCTGGTACTCGGCCCGCGTGAATTCGCGGAAGGCCTTGGAGTCCAGCAGGCGCACTTCGCCGCCCAGCGCCGTCACCTTGGACTTGAAGTCGGCATGGCCCGCCACCTTGAGCGTGGCCTCTTCCAGGCGCTTGACGATGGCGGCCGGCGTGCCCTTGGGTGCCAGCACGCCGTTCCAGGTGCCGGTCACGAAGGTGGGGTAGCCGCTTTCCTTCATGGTCGGCACATCGGGCAGGGCGGGCAGGCGCTGCTCCGAGGTCACGGCCAGGGCCTTGAGCTTGCCCGACTGCACGAAGGGCAGGGCGGGCGTCACGTTCTCGAAGATGAAATCGATCTGGCCGCCCAGCAGGTCGGTCAGGGCCGGCGCGCTGCCCTTGTAGGGCACATGCACCATGTCCAGCTGGGTGGCGCTCTTGAACAGCTCGCCCGACAGGTGGACCGTGGAGCCGCTGCCCGGCGAGCCATAGCTCATGCCGGTCTTTTGCGCGGCGGCGCGTGCCACCAGGTCCTTCACCGTCCTGGCGGGCGTGCGCGTCTCGTTGACGACCAGCACATTGGGAATGGTGGTCACCAGGGCCACGTACTCGAAATCGCCCAGGCTCTTCTCGCTCAGGTTCTTGTACAGGCTCTGGTTGATGGCCTGGGTGCCGGCCGTGCCGAACAGCAGCGTGTAGCCATCATTGGCCGCCGAAGCCACGCGGCTGGCGCCGATGGAGCCGTTGGCGCCGGAGATGTTTTCCACGATCACGGGCTGGCCCAGCGACTCGGACAGGCCCTGCGCCACCATGCGCGCCAGCACATCGGTATTGCCGCCAGGGGCGAAGGGCACGACCAGCTTGACGGGCCGGGCCGGGTAGGCATCCGCCCAGGCCTGGGGCAGGGGCAGCAGCGTAGTGGCGCCAAGCAGCGCGGCAGCGCGCAGGAATTGCTTGCGTGAAAGGGTACGGGGCATGGGGATGTCTCCTTGTCGATGTTCTGGTGGCGCAGCGGCTGGGGCCAGCGGCGGATTTTTCAGGCGGGCCAATGCTGGGCGGTGGCTGTCTTGACGTCAATCAATGTTTTGGCAGGACGTCATGCGGCGGGCGAATGACCTGTTCGGCCTTGCTTAGCAAATGAGAATGGATTGCATTAACATGCGCCCCTCATGATCCCTGCCACCACGGCGCAAGCTGCCCGGACCCGCCCATGAAAAAGGACCGCACCCTTCCTGCTTCTTCCCCCGGCGGCGCCGTTCAAATGCCCACGCCCATGCTCAGCCTGTCGGCAGGCCGGCTGCGCTTTGACCGCACGCAGTGGTTCAGCGAGAGCGAGCAGGCCGGGGTCAAGCTCGTGCTGGTGCTGTCCGGCAGCATCAGCTACCAGCTGGAACGCTCGGCGCCCGTGCGGCTGTGCGGTCCCTCCGTACATCTGCGCCTGCGCGATGCACCCCATGACGTGCTGCATGGCATGGAGCAGGGCTCGGATCTGGAGTACGTGTCGGCCAGCCTGCCCATGTCGGGCCTGGCGTCCAGCCTGGGCCTGACGCCGCAGGGGCTGGCCGATGCGATGGAGGCAGGCGCTCCTGGAGATTCCGGTGCATCCGGCGCCTGCGGCTCGCTCATCCGCGATGCCCAGGCCAGTGCCGCCCAGCGCGCGGTGGCGCAGCAGATCCTGCACTGTCCGCTGCAGGGCGCGGCGCGCCAGCTCTATCTGGCGGGCAAGGGGCTGGAGCTGCTGGCCCTGTGCATGCCCCGGCCCGGGGAAGAAGACCTGTCCGGGCGCGGACGCCAGCAACTGGAGCGTGCGGCGCAGCTGCTGCGCGAGCGCCTGGATGATCCACCGGGCCTGCGCGCTCTGGCGCGTGAGGTGGGGCTTAACGTGAACAAGCTCACCCAGGGCTTTCGCCAGTGCTTTGGCTGCACGGTGGCCGAATGGCTGCAGGCCCAGCGCATGGCGCGCGCCTACGAGCTGCTGGCCTCTGCGCGGATGGATGTGGCCCAGGCGGCCGCGCTCAGCGGCTACAGCCCCTCGCATTTCAGCAAGGTCTTCCAGCGCCACCATGGCGTGCTGCCCAGCGCCTTGCGGCGCGGATAGTCTCCATCCCAGGTCAGGCTCCGCTGCCGCTTTGCAGCGCTGCAATCGTGCCGTGATTTTGCCGTGATCGTGCCGGGATCGCGGCAGGCCGTGACGCAATCGCGCATGGACGCTGCCCACGTCTTTCAGAATTTGGATGAGATTGGTTCTCATTTGAAATTCGGGAGGAGTGATGGATTCATCGTCAATGAAGGCGGCGCGGCCCCTGGTGTTGCGCCCCTTGCCGCTGGCCCTGTGCCTGGCCTTTGCCACGGGCGGATCGGCCCGGCTGCATGCCGAGACGCAGGCGGTTGATGCAGGCAGCGCGCCTGAAACAGCCGCACTGCCAGGGATCACGGTCCGCGCCAGCGCAGTCACCGGCACGGGCGTGGACAAGCTGGGCCAGAGCCTGCAGGAAATCGCCCAGTCGGTCACGGTGATCGGGCAGGAGCGCATGCGCGAACAAAACCTCTACAGCCTGGACGACGTGATGCAGAACGCCCCCGGTGTCACCGTGCAGCCCTTCCAGCTGCTGACCACGGGCTACTACCAGCGCGGCTTCAAGATCGATTCGTTCCAGCAGGACGGCGTGCCCATTCTCATGGGCAACACGGCCAGCCCGCGCATGGACATGGCCATGTACGAGCGCGTGGAGATCGTGCGCGGCGCCGCAGGCCTGCTGCATGGCACGGGCAACCCTGCCGCCACGGTCAACCTCGTGCCCAAGCGGCCCACGCGGGAGTTTGCCGGCAGCGCGGGGCTGACCCTGGGCAGCTGGGGCCGGCGTCGCGCCGAGGCCGATGTCGGCGGCCCGCTCAATGCCTCGGGCAGCCTGCGTGCCCGCGTGGTGGCCACGCAGGAGGAGCGTGACTTCTTCTACGACGTGGCTGGCGAGCGCACCGGCAATCTCTACGCCATTGCCGAGCTGGACCTGGCGCCCGGCGCCACGGTGCACGCCGGGGTGCACCATCAGCGCATACGCTCCACCACCAACATGGCGGGCGTGCCTTTCTATGCAGACGGCCGCGATGTGGGCCTGCCGCGCAGCACCTATCTGGACGCGGCCTGGGACCGCTTCGACTGGAACACCACGCGCAGCTTTGCCGGCGTCGAGCATGTCTGGAGCAACGGGTGGCAGGCCAAGCTCAACCTCAATCACCTCTCCGGCGATTCCGAGCTGCTCTATGCCGGGGCCAACGGCGCTGTCAATCCCGCCACGGGCCTGGGCGGGCGCCTCACGGGTGCGGCCTACCGCTTCGACGACAGCCAGACCAGTGTGGATGCCTTTGCCAGCGGCCCGGTGCAGCTGTGGGGCCGCACGCACGAGCTGCTGGCCGGCTTCAACCACCAGCGCACGCGCAGCACGCAATGGGCCGCCTCCATCCTCAATCTGCCGCAAAGCCCGGTCGATGTCTGGAACTGGAATCCGCACGGCGTGCCGCTGCCCCTGGTCGGCAGCTACGCAACGCGCGGCCCCACCGAGACGCGGCAAAGCGGCCTGTACGGCATGGCGCGGCTGCAGCTGGCCGACCCCTTGAAGCTGGTGCTGGGCGGGCGTTTCACGCGCTGGGAGCAAGAGACGGGCGGCGCAGGCGGAGCCGCCAGCCGCGTGCGCACGCGCATGGGCACGCAGTTCACCCCCTATGCAGGCCTGGTGTACGCACTCGGCCCGCAGTGGAACGCCTATGCCAGCCATGCGCGCATCCTCCAGCCGCAGAGCAGCTACACCTATGCCGGTGAACTGCTGGACCCGGTACAGGGCAACAACCTGGAGGCCGGCATCAAGGGCGCACTGCTGGGCGGCCGCCTGAACCTGGGCCTGGCGCTGTTCGAGATCCGGCAGAAGAACCGTGCCCAGGCCGATCCGGCCCATCCCTGCGTGGGCAATGCCTGCTGGTACATCGCCACCGGCGAGGTGCGCAGCCGAGGGCTGGAGGCCGAGATCGAAGGCCAGCCCCACCGCGACTTGCGCCTGAGCGCCTCCTACACCTGGAACCGCACGCAGTACCTGCAGGACGCGCAGAACCAGGGCCTGCCCTTCGCCAGCTTCACGCCGCGCCACATCCTGCGCCTGTGGGCCAGCTACCAGGTGCCGGTGGCAGAGCGCCGCTTCAGCATCGGCCTGGGCCTGCGCGCGCAAAGCGACTTCTACAACCAGGCGCAGGGCGTGACGCTGCGGCAGGGCGGCTACGCGCTGGCCAGCCTGCGCCTGGGCTGGCGCATCAACCGCCAGCTCACGGCGGCCCTGCAGGTGGACAACCTGACGGACCGCCGCTACTACCAGAGCCTGTCCGGCACGGGCTGGAACAACCGCTATGGCGAGCCGCGCAGCGCCACGCTCAGCCTGCGCGCCGAGTTCTGAGAACCCGCTTCACCATCGATGGAACACACCATGGACAAGAACGCCCATTCCCTCATCGCCCGGCCGCTGGCGCAGGCCAGCCACCTCATCGGCCTGTGCGCCCCTTCGCAGGTGCGCGTGCTGGGCCCGCACGAAAAGCTGGACCCGGCCAGCGACTGGATCATTGGCATCAAGCCTTTCAGCGACGGTGCCTCGCTGCATGACGGGCACTGGGAGCGCCATCCCGTCGGCGACGAAGTGCTGTGCCTGCTGGACGGCGAAGTGCGTGTGCTGCTGCGCCCGCAGCGGCGCGGGGAGGAGGCTCCGGTTCTGGAACTCTCGGCAGGCCAGATGCTGGTGGTGCCGCGCGGCTGCTGGCACCGGCTGGAAGCGGTGCAGCCGGGCCGCCTGATGTTCATCACGCCCGCGCGTGGCAGCGAGCACGAGAAGGTGCAGCCATGAGCCCGCCCCTGCACGATGCGGACAGCGCCCCTGCGATGTCGCAGCCGGACCTGCACACCTGGCTGATGGTCGCCGGCCTGTACCTGACCCAGGGCATGCCCCTGGGCCTGGCCATGGACGCCGTGCCCACACTGCTGCGCAGCGAGGGCGCCCAGCTGGGGGCGTTGGCCTTCCTGCCCCTGGTGGGCCTGCCCTGGGTGCTGAAATTCCTGTGGGCCACACGCGTGGACAACCGGTGGTCGGCCCGCCTGGGGCGCCGTCGCAGCTGGATCCTGCCCATGCAGGCCCTGGTGCTGCTGTGTCTGGCGGCATCGGCTGCGCTGGGCATCACGCTGCAGACGGCGCCGGCCATCGTGGCGCTGGCGGCCCTGGGTTCCCTGGCCAGTGCCACGCAGGACATTGCCACGGACGGGCTGGTGGCCGAGCATTTCAGGGGCCGTGGTCTGGCTGGCGCCAATGCGCTGCAGGTGGGCGGCACCATGGTGGGCTTCTTTGTGGGCGGGGCCGGCAGCATGGTGCTGGCGGGCTTGCTGGGACAGCGTCTGGCGCTGGCGGCCCTGTGCCTGCCCGTGGCCTTCAGCCTGCTGCTGGTGGCGCTGTGGCGTGAGCCGGCTGCGCTGCAGGGCCTGCGCAGCCGGCCGGGCGTTCGCCGGTCGCCAGCCCGTCTCAAGGCCTTTGTGCAGCGCTCCGGCGCCTGGCCGCTGGTGGCTGCAGCCGTGCTGTCGTCCATCACGGCCGTCAGCGGCTTTGGCCTGGCCAAGCTGTTTCTCGTGGATGCAGGCTGGCCGGTCGAGGCCGTGGGGCGCGTGGGCATGGCGGGCGGTGCGGTGACCGTGCTGTTGGGCTGTGGCGGTGGTGCCTGGCTGGTGGCACGGCTGGGCGCCAGGCCGGCGCTGGCCTGCGGGCTGGCGGCCTGCGCCGCCTCGGCGCTGGGCTGGATGGCCCTGGCCGCAGGCCTGCTGCCGCTGGACATGGGCACTGCCTTTGCTGCCCAGGCGCTGGGGGCGTTTGGAACGGGTGCATCTTCGGTGGCCGTGATGACGCTGGCCATGCGCTTTGCCGGTGCCGGCCCGCAGGCCGGCACCGACATGACAGCCGTGCAAAGCGCCCGCGACACGGGGGAGATTCTGGCCTCCACCCTGGTGACATCGCTGGCGGCGGCCGTAGGCTACGGCGGTGGCTTTGCTGCTGGATTGCTGGCTGCGGCGGTGACGCTGGCCGTCTGCTGGCGCATGCTGGGGCGCCAGGGTGGAGCGCAAAGCATCGTTGCCGATGCCAGCGCCGATCCGGTGGCGAAGTCCTCCTAGAAATCCGCCTTCAGGCTCACCGTCAGATTGCGTGGCTCGCCCCACCAGCCCTGGTTGTAGAAGCCGATCTGGCTGTAGTACTGGCGGTCCAGCAGGTTGTTGAGCTGCACGCTGGCGGACCAGGTGGGGTCGATGCGGTAGTGGGCCGAGAGGTTGACCACCAGGTAGCTGCCCTGGCCGACCTGCACGCTCTGGCGCAGCGGGTTGGCCACGTTCTGCCAGATGCGGCTTTGCCAGCGCAGGTTGCCGCCCAGGCTCAGGCCCTGCAGCGCACCCTCGAAGCTGCGCATGGCCGTGAGCTTGACCAGGCTGCGCGGGTGCGTGGTGTTGAAGGCGGCGCCGCTGGCGCTGCGTGCCGTGTAGTGCGTGTAGCTGGCGCCCATGCGCCAGCCCCGAGCCGGCTCGCCGCTGAGTTCCAGATCGATGCCGCGCACCTGCGCGCCCTTGACTCCCCGGTAGGCCTTCTGGTCCGTGGTGCCGTCGATGAATTCGCCCGTGTCCTGCGCCAGGTTGTCCTGGCGGGTCTGGAACAGCGCGGCAGAACCCTGCAGCCGGTCCTGCAGCCAGGAGCCCTTGAGGCCCAGCTCGAAGGCCTGGCCGGTGACGGGGTCCAGGATGCTGCCTTGCTTGTCGCGGTAGTTCTGGGGCGTGAAGATTTCCGTGTAGCTCAGGTAGGCCGTGTGCCGGGCATCGATGTCCCACAGCAGGCCGGCGTAGGGCGTGATTTCGTTGCTGTAGCGGTAGTCGCGCAGGCTGCCGAAGTAGTTCTGGCGCGTGGACCAGCGGCTCAGGCGGGCGCCGGCCACTGCCGTCCAGCCATCGGCCAGCGAGAAACGCCCCACGGCATAGCCGCCGCTTTGGCGCATGCGGCTGTCGTCGCCGCCGTTGGAGACGTCGGACCAGCCCGGCTCGGCCAGGCTGCCGTTGCGCCAGTCGAGGAAGTTGTCCGTGGCAGGCGGCGTGCCCAGCGGTGCGTAGCGGCGGATGTCGATGTCGTCGCGCACATGGTTCCAACCCACGGCAATCTCGTGCTGGCGCCCGAACAGCGCGACCGGGCCGCTGGCCGTGAGGTGCAGGCTGTCGCGCGAGCGGTCGCCCCGGTATTTGATGAAGGAGTTGGCCATGCCCAGGCCGGTGCTGGCGTCCGGCGCGCCGCCCCGGTAGACGTAGCGCATGTCGTAGTTGCCTTCGTTGCGGCTGTAGGCGGCGCGCAGCAGCCAGCGGTTGTCCAGGCGGTGCGTCAGGTCCAGCGTGGCCGTGGTGTTCTCGGTGCCGAAATGCGACCAGCGCGTGTTGTTGGACACCGAGCGGTCGAAGTCCGTGCGGCTGCCGTCCGCATAGAACAGCGGAAAGCCGGCGCCCATACCGGGGCTGGTGTTTTCCTGGTATTCGAGGCTGGTCACGAGCCGCGTGGCGGGCGTCAGGGCCGCGCTGACCACGGCGTACAGGCCCTGCCTGCGCTGGCCGAAGTGGCTGACGTAGCTGTCGCTGTCCGATTGCACGGCCACGACGCGGCCATGCACGCGGCCTTCGCGGTCCAGTGGCAGGGACAGATCGGCCTCGGCGCGGCGCAGGTTCCAGCGGCCCAGCGTCAGCGATGCATGGCCGCCCGCCGTCTCGCGCGGCTGCTTGCGCACGAAGTTCACCGTGGCCGACGGATCGCCCGAGCCATTGAGCAGGCCCGTGGCGCCGCGCACGATCTCCACGCGGTCGTAGAAGGCGGTGTCCATGTCGGTGGCGCCGAAGTTCCACAGGCTGTTGATGGGCGAGGCCAGCCCGTCGAACTGGAAGTTGCTGATGCCAAAGCCGCGCGACGAGAACTGGTAGCGGTTGCTGTCGCTGCGGCTGACCGACAGGCCGGGCGCGGAGGCCTCCAGCGTCTGCGAGACCGTGAGCTGGCCTGCATCGTCCATGAGCTGGCGCGTGATCACGCTGACCGACTGCGGTGTCTCGCGCGCCGACAGCTGCAGGCCCGTGGCCGTGCCTGTGGCGCCGCTGGTATAGCGCGCCGTGCCTTCGGTGATGCCCGCATCGGCGGCGGCGCGCACGGTGACGGTGCCCAGTTCGGTGTCGCCTTTCCTGGCAGGGGGTCTGTCCTCGTCGGCGGCCCAGACTGCTGGCGCAGGGGCTGCGCAAAGGGCACAGATCAGCAGGGACAGCGGGGTCCGCGCGCCTTGGGGGTGTCGCGGGGCGGGGTTTTGAATGCGAATGCTCATCATTTCCATGGTCCTGGGCGTGAGCCCGGATTGTGGGAAATGTGAGCCGCCGCCGCCTGTTCCCGGCGACGCCAGTCCTATGGTTTGCGACGCAGGCTGCCTTGGCTGGGTGCGTGGCCGAAGCGCTGGCGAAAGGCCGTGGCGAAATTGCTGGCGTGCTGAAAGCCCACGCAGTCGGCCGCTTCCTGCACGCTCCAGCCCTGTGCCAGCCGTTCGCGCGCCAATTGCATGCGGCGCTCGCGCAGCCAGCCGAACACGGTCTGGCCGTAGGCGGCCTGGAATTTCTCGCGCAGCGTGGTCGGGCTCATGCAGGCCAGGCGCGCCAGGTCGTCCAGGCTGTGCGCCTGGCCCGGCGCTGCATCCATGCACTCGCGCACGCGCTCCAGGCCGCGCCTGTCCCGGGGATGGATGCGCGGCGAGGGCGCAGGCCGCGGCTGCGCATGTGCCTGCAGCGCGCAGGCCAGCACCTGCAGCGCAATGCCTTCGCGGTGCAGCCGGGCCAGGCTGCCGCTCCAGACACCATCGAGCAGCTGGCGCAGCGACACCGCCAGATGCTCGGGCAGCGACCAGGCATGCAGCGGCGGGCTGGACTGCCGCAGGGCATGGTGCAGCAGCTCGGCCAGTTCGGCATCGGCGCAGGCCTCGGGTGCCTCGATGGACAGGTTGAAGCCGCGCACCGTCTGGCCTGCCGCATGGGTGGCTTTGAGCACCTCGGTGTCGCCGCAGGAGAATGCCGCTGCGGCATGGCGCGTCACGCTCAGGGCCTTGCGGGCGCCGGGCAGCTGCAGCTCGGCCTGGCCGTCCAGCAGGACCACGGCGGTGAAGCGCCGTGGATGCTCGGATGTGGATTCATAGCCATGGTTGATGCGGATGTCGGAGCTGACCAGCTGCAGGCCCGAAGGCAGTTGGTGCTCCTGCACCTGGCCTTCGAAGATGCAATCGTTTTCGGAGACGGTGGAGAGAAAGCGCACGCTGAAACCGTGGCGCTGGCGCATGGCGTCGAGCTGTGCCGTGGTGTAGCGCTGGGAAGGGGCGGGCATGGGCGGAGGCGGAAAGGCGGTGGCAGGAAGCGCTCGCTGCAGTGAACGCTTCTCATTATCGCTGCAGGCTTGCTTCGGCCCTGCGGCGGCCACGCCCTGTGGCGTCCAGCCCGCAGATGCGCAGGCTCAGGGCAGGGCGCAGACAAAGCTGGCCGCATCCTCCACATTGCCCGTGCCGGCGGCTGCGCCCTCGAACCTGTACCTGGCAATCTTCGGATACGGGCACAGCGGGCGCGTGCGCTGCGGAAAGTCCGCGCTGGACGGCAGGGCCCTGGCGGCGATGGTGTCCGGGGCGATGCCTTTCTCCACCCAGTCGACCATGGCCTGTATGGAGTCGAAGCTGTCCGTGGCCGGGCCGCCCGAGCAATGGTTCATGCCCGGTACGAGGAAGGTACGCGCAAAGTCCTGCGTGGCCTGCATGCCTCCGTTGTTGGCAGCCAGGCGCTCGTAGTAGTCCAGCGTGTCCAGCGCCGAGAAGATGGGGTCGGACATGCCGTGGATGAAGAGCATCTTGCCGCCGTGCTGCCGGAAGGCCGTGAGCCGGTCATCCCGGTAGGTGTCATAGATGGCCGAGTAGGCCTGCATGCGCGCCGGGTCGGTGTCGAAGTTGAAGGCCAGCGGGTTGAAGCCCAGGTCTGGCGGAGTGAGGAATTCGTTGACCAGCGCATCCACGATCAGCGTGATGTAGCGCGAATCCGGCGTGGCGGTGGTGGAGCTGCCCAGTGTCCAGGTGCGCCAGCCCGGCGCTGCCAGGCCCGGATCCCACGGCTGGCCCGCATACAGTGCCTGGCCTGCCGAGTTGCGCGGCCCGGCAAACACGTTTCTGAGCGCGTTCACCTGTCCGCTGCTCAGGCAACTGCCGGTCTTGGCGCCGCCGCACTGCAGCATGCCGGGGTCGAAATGGCAGGCCTTGACGTGGTTCACCATGCCATCGGCCACGCCGTCGGCCGCATCGCAGGAGGCGGTCACGGCCTTGGCCACCAGGTTCAGGTCCTCGTTGCTGAAGGCCCGGGAGAGGATGCGCCGGCCGCTGCTGTCGGCCGGCGCGATGGCATCGAACTCGATGGTGTTCCACATCGCGGCCACCGTGGCGCCGCTCGATACCCGCATGGCAGGGGCACCGGCCGTGATGGCGTCGAAGTAGTCGGGAAAGCGCTGCGAGAACACCATGCCCTGCCGCCCGCCACCCGAGCAGCCTGAAAAATAGGAGTGCTCAGGCGTGCGCCCGTAGCGCGTGGAGATCAGCGATTTGGCCGCCACGGCGGTCTTGTCGTAGGCGTTGTAGGCGTGGTCCAGCCGGGCCTGAGGGTCGGCACCGAAGCTGGCCGTGGTGCCGGTGTGGCCCGCGTCGGTGGAGACCACCGCAAAGCCCTGGCCCAAGGGCGAAGGCGTTGCGCCTGAGATGCTGGAGCTCAGCGAGGTGTCGCGCAGGATGCCGTCGTTGCCACCGCCACCTATGAAGAGAAACCGGCCGTTCCATTGGTCCGGCAGGCTGAGCTGGAACCCGATGGCGTAGTTCTTGCCGTCCACGCCCACGCGCGGGTTGATGGCGCCGGTGACTACGCAGTGCCCGGGCAGCAGCGCGCCGGTGCTGGCGCCGCCCGGCCTGCGGGTGTCGGGCGGCACATAGCTGGTGGACAGCCGGGTGGCCGCAAGGCCTGCCCTGTCAGGCAGGTCGGCGCAGGCGGCCGCCGGCGTTGCGGCATCGGCCAAAGTGGGGCTGCTGCCACCGCCGCAGCCCGCCATGAGCAGGGATGCGGCAAAGACGGCCGTGGATGGAAAAACGCGCCGCAAGGCGCGTGGGGCGTGGTCTGTTCGCATGGCTTGTGTCTCCTGTCGCCCGAGCGTAAGACCAGGGACGGAGGGGCCATGTCATCTCAGAGGATGACGGGACAACCCGGCGTGGGCGCGCGCTGCCCCGCGCCCGGCTTCAGAGTTTGCGCAGCCGCTCCAACGCCGCGCGCAGCGTGCTGTCTTGCTTGGCAAAGCAAAAGCGCACCACGCGCTGGTCGAAGCCGTCGCCATAGAAGGCCGACAGCGGGATGGCCGCCACGCCATGCTCTCGGACCAGCCACTGGCAGAACGCGGCTTCGTCCAGGTCCGACACGGCCGAGATGTCGGCGCAGACGAAGTAGGTCCCCGCCGTGGGCAGCAGGCGCAGGCGCGAGCCTTCCAGGCCCTGGCAGAACAGGTCGCGCTTGGCCTGGTAGAAGGCGGGCAGCTGCAGGTAGGGCGCAGGGTCGGCCATGTAGCTGGCCAGGCCCGCCTGCATGGGCGTGTTGACGGTGAAGACGTTGAACTGGTGGACCTTGCGGAACTCGGCCGTGAGCGCGGCCGGCGCGGCGACGGTGCCCACCTTCCAGCCCGTGACATGGTAGGTCTTGCCGAAGCTGGAGACGATGAAGGCGCGCGCCGCCAGGCCTGCAAAGCGCGCGGCGCTCTGGTGCTGGCGGCCGTCGTAGACCATGTGCTCGTAGACCTCGTCGCTGATCAGCAGCACGTCGGTGGGCGCCAGCAGCTCCTGCAGCTGCAGCATCTCCGCATCGCTCCAGATGGTGGCGCTGGGGTTGTGCGGGCTGTTGATGATCAAAAGCCGTGTGCGCGGCGTGATGGCGGCGGCAATTTTGGCGAAGTCGGGCTTGAAGCTGCCCGGCGTCAGCGGCACGCGCACGGGCACGCCGCCGGCCAGCTCGATATTGGGCACGTAGCTGTCGTAGCAGGGGTCGAGCACGATGACCTCATCGCCCGCATGCACGGTGGCCAGGATGGCGGTGAGGATGGCCTGCGTGGCGCCGGCCGTGACCGTGATCTCGGTGGCCGCGTCGTAGCGGCGACCGTACAGCGCCTCCATCTTGTCGGCCATGGCCTGGCGCAGCTGCGGCAGGCCGGGCATGGGCGGGTACTGGTTGTGGCCGGCCTGCATGGCGGCCGTGACGGCATCGACCAGCCTGGGGTCGCAGCCGAAGTCGGGGAAGCCCTGGCCCAGGTTCACCGCCTGGTGCTCGGCGGCCAGCGCCGACATGGTGGTGAAGATGGTCGTGCCCACATGGGGCAGGCGGCTGGGGAAGGCGGGCGTGCGGGGCGTGGCAGAGGTCATGGCGGAGGCAGCGGAAAACGGGAACGGGCCCGCACTGCGGGCCCGGTGGGGCGGAGGATCAGAGTTCGTAGTCGTGCACGTGGCCGCTCATGGCGCGCATGATCAGGTCGCGCGTCAGGCGGTCGCTGAGCAGTTCTGCGAAGCGGTAGACGAAGTTGCGCAGATAGGCGCCGCGCTTGATGGCCACGCGCGCCACGCTCTGGCCGAACAGATGGCCCATGGGGCGCACCACGAGGTCGTTGACCGGATCGTCGCGCATGGCCATCTCGGCCACGATGCCGATGCCCAGGCCCAGGCGCACATAGGTCTTGATCACGTCGGAGTCAATGGCCTCCAGCACGATGCGCGGACGCAGCCGGCGCGTGGCGAAGGCCTGGTCGATCTTGCCGCGCCCGGTGAACGAGGGGTGGTAGGTGATCAGCGACTCATGGGCGATGTCGTCCAGCGTGATGCGCTCTTTCTGCGCCAGCGGATGGCCCGTGGGCATGACCAGCACATGCTGCCATTCGTAGCAGGGCAGGGTGACGAGATCGGGGTAGTCGGCCAGGGACTCGGTGGCCATGCCGATGTCGGCGATTTCGTCGATGACCATGCGCGCCACCTCGGCCGGCGTGGCCTGGTGCAGGCTGATGGTGACCTTGGGATACAGGTCGCGCAGCCGTGCCACGGCGGGCGGCAGCACGTAGCGGGCCTGGGTGTGGGTGGTGGCAATCGACAGCGTGCCGCTGTCCTGGGCGCTGTACTGCTCGCCGATGCGCTTGAGGTTGCCGATCTCGCGCATGATGAGTTCGATGCTCTTGAGCACCTCCAGGCCGGGCTCGGTGATGCGCTTGAGGCGCTTGCCGTGGCGCGCGAAGATGTCGATGCCCAGCTCCTCCTCCAGCTCGATGATGGCCTTGGAGACGCCGGGCTGCGAGGTGTGCAGGGCCTTGGCCGCCTCGGTGAGGTTGAGGTTGCGGCGCGCCGCTTCTTGGACGAATCGGAATTGGTGCAGGTTCATGGCGGTGACAGCTGGGTGCAGCGCGCCATTATGCTGCATTTATATAAAGAAGCGATTCGTTATTTCAGCTTCCTGAACTGCCGGAAGGCTCCATGGCCGCCAACGCCAGCTCTGCCAGCAGGGCCGTGACACGCGGATGCTCGCCCACGGCAGGCTCCAGTTCCACGGCCACCTGTGGGTGGGTGTCGCGGATCTCCTGCACCAGCTTGGGGATGTCCTCGCGCGCATGCTTGCCCGTGCCCAGGAACAGGGGCAGCACGGTGATGCGCGTGGCGCCCGCCTCGACCAGCCCGCGCGCGGCGGTGAGCAGGTCGGGCGCACAGGCTTCCAGGTAGGCGCATGCAGCCAGGCCGTGGGGCCGCGTTTGCCGGACGGCGCCGAGCACGGCCTCGATGGGCTGGCGCCACAGGGCGTCGCGGGAGCCGTGGGCCAGCAGGATCAGGCCGGCACTGCCGGCCGCTGTTGTGTCGTTTTGCATGGCAAAGGACCTAGCGGCGCAGCACCAGCCAGGTGAAGGCAGTCAATGAAAGAAGGCTGTAGAGCAGGCCCGGCGCCGCAGCGGTCAGCCAGGGCGACCAGGTCTGCAGCGTGCCGATGTAGCCGAACACGTTGTTCAGCAGGAAGAAGCTGATGCCGGCCATCACACCGCCGAACACATAGGCTGCGATGCCGCCCGAGCGGAAATGCAGATAGGCAAAGGGCAGGGCCAGCACCACCATCACCAGGCAACTCATGGGGTAGAAGACCTTGCGCCAGAACTCGATCTCGTACTTCTGCGCGGCCTGGCCGTTGGCCTCCAGGTGGCGCACGTACTGGAACAGCGAAATGGTGGACATGCGGTCAGGCTTGAGCAGCGCAGCCGAGACCATTTCGGCGCTGATGCCGGTCTTCCAGACCAAGCTGTCCTCTTTCTCGCGCAGCAGCACCATGCCTCCGTCGGCCTTGGCCTTCAGGCGGCTGGCCTCAACGCCCTGGAGCGTCCAGGATTCGCCATCCTCGCTGACCTGCGCCGCCTGCGCATGGATCTGGGCCGAGATGCGGCCCTGGCCGTCAAAGTCGAAGATGCGCACATTGGAGAAATCACCGGGCCCGCGGATGGCGCGCACGTTGATGGCGATGGAGTGATCGCCCTGGCGTTCCTTGAGCCAGGCACCCGTGGCGCCGCGCGACAGCTGGGCCAGGTGGATGGCGCGGATGTTCTGGCCCGCGTTCTCGGCCGCCGGCGCCAGGTAGTCGCCCGTGCCGAAGGTGGCCAGCACAAAACCCAGGCCCAGCACCATCAGCGTGCGCAGCGCCAGCCAGGGGCCCATGCCGCTGGTGCGCATGATGGTGAATTCCGAGCTCTGGGCAAAGCGCGCCATCACGTAGATGGTGCCGATCAGCACGGTGATGGGCATCAGCTCGTACAGGTGGCTGGGGATGCGCAGCACCACGAAGAGCAGGGCGTGCGTGATCTGGTAGCCGTTGTCGCCGCCGCGCCCGACCCAGCGCAGCTCATCGACCAGATCGAAGAAGAAGAACAGCGCCAGGAAGGCCAGCGTCACATAGCTGACGGCCGCGATGATGTCGCGGTACAGCAGGTTTCTCAGAACTCTCATCAGGGCACCGCCTTTGCGTCGTCCAGGGCAGCCGGCTTGCAGGGCCTGCGCCACAGGTCGCGGGGCGACCAGCGCTTGTGCCGTGCCAGCAGCACCAGCAGTGCCAGCAGCAATGTTCCACCGTGCAGCAGGGCCGTCATGGCGGGCATGCTCAGCTTGCCCGAGGCCACCCAGTTCTCGCCCAGCGTCATCAGGTTGTAGTACACGATGAAGGCGAACAGCGCGAGCATGAGGCTGCCGCTGCCGCCCGCGCGCGGGTTCACGCTGGCCACGGCCAGGCCCAGGATCACGAAGTTCAGCGCCGCCAGCGGCAGGCCTATGCGCCAGCCCAGCTCGGCGCGGTAGATGGGTTCGGTGCGCGGCAGCAGCTCATGCGTGTACGTGCTGCGCGCGGCCATTTCCTCGGCGGCGGCCAGATTGCTGCCGCTGCCGAGCTGCGTGCCGTATTCCTTGAACTCGCTGATCTTCACCGAGCCGTCGCTGGTCTGCGTTTCCATGCGCTGGCCGTCGGTCAGCACGGCCATTCGCTCGCCATTGATCACTTCCAGCCGCGCGCCGCGCGCCGAGGTCACGGACTCTCGCCCGCGCTCATTGGCCACGATGAACACATTGTTGGCAGCGGTGGCGCTGGGCACGTCCTTGTCGATGAAGAACACGCGCGAGCCGCCGGCAGACTCCTGGAACTCGCCGGGAGCGATGCGGTCGATGTCGCTGCGCTGCTCGAACTGGGTCTTGATCTGCTCGATCTGCTGGTTGGCCCAGGGCAGGATGCCCAGGCCCAGCACGGCGATCACTGCCAGCACCGGCCAGGCAAAGCGCAGCAGCGGGCGCAGCAGGCTGGCCAGCCCCTGGCCTGCGGCGAACCAGATCACCATCTCGCTGTCGCGGTACATGCGCGACAGCGAGCCGACCACGGCCACGAAAAGCCCCAGGCCCAAAATCGTGGGCAACTGGCCAAGCACCGTATAGCCCATGACCAGCAGAACGTCGGAAGGGCTGACATTGCCCTTGTAAGCCTGGCCCAGCGTGCGGATCAGCATCATGGTCATGACGACCGTGATCAGCACCACGACCGTGGCACCGAAGCTGCGGGCCAGCTCTTTGCGTATGGATGAATCGAATAACATTGGCTGAAAGGAAAACGCCGATTATGAACTTTGAACTGAAGCCGTTGACGACTGCCGCAGCAGTACGTGAAAAGTGTGACCTGTTGTTGGTGCTGGTGACCGAAGCCACGGTCACGGGCAGCGACGCGCTGTCCACCCTGGTCGCACACGCGGTCAAGGCCGGAGATTTCGAAACGGCAGCCGGCAAGCAGCTGGCACTGTACGGCCTGCCAGCCGTCGCTGCACGCCGCGTCGTGCTGCTGGGCGCGGGCAACGGCTCGGCACGGGAAGTGCGCCAGGCCGTGGCCGGCGCAGGTGCCGCGCTCAAGGCCACCGGTGTTGGCAAGGCCTTGCTGTGCTTTGGCTTCGATGCGGCAGGTCCTGCCGTTGCTGCCGCCGTTCTGGCGGCGGCCGATGCCTGCTACAGCTATACCCACACTAAGCCGCAGGCCAAGCCCGTGGCGCTCAAGAAGCTGGTGATTGCCACAGCCGTCAAGGCGGGCGACAAGAATGGCGTTGCCGACGCTTTCAAGACCGCCGTGGCCCAGGCCGAAGGCATGACCCTGGCACGCGAATGGGCCAATCGCCCCGCCAACCACGCCACGCCCACCTTGCTGGCTGACGCGGCCCGCGCCCTGGCCAAGCTGCCCGGCATCAGCTGCAAGATCCACGGCCCCGCCGAAGTCGCCAAGCTCGGCATGGGCGCCTTCATGGCCGTGGCCCAGGGATCGGAGCAGCCGCTGCGCTTCATCGAACTGCACTACAACGGCGGCACCAAGGGCGCCGCGCCCGTGGTGCTGGTCGGCAAGGGCATCACTTTCGATACCGGCGGCATCTCGCTCAAGCCTGCCGCTGAAATGGACGAGATGAAGTTCGACATGGGCGGCGCCGCCAGCGTGCTGGGCGTGTTCCATGCGCTGGCCCGGCTGCAGCCGGCCGTCAATGTCGTCGGCCTCATTCCGGCGTCCGAGAACATGCCCGGCGGCGCTGCCGTCAAGCCGGGCGATGTGGTCACCAGCATGAGCGGCCAGACCATAGAAATCCTCAACACCGATGCCGAAGGCCGTCTCGTGCTCTGCGATGCGCTGACCTACGCCGCCCGCTTCAAGCCCCGCGCCATGGTGGACATCGCCACGCTGACCGGCGCCTGCGTCATCGCCCTGGGCGGGCTGCGCAGCGGCATGTTCTCGCCCAGCGACGAACTGGCCCGCGCGCTGGAGCAGGCCGGCGATGCGGCACTGGACCCCTGCTGGCGCATGCCGCTGGACGAGGAGTACGGCGAAGGCCTCAAGAGCAATTTTGCCGACATGGGCAATGTGGCTGGCCGCGCGGGTGGCGCAGTCACGGCAGCCAAGTTCCTGCAGCGCTTTGTGGGCGACATTCCCTGGGCGCACCTGGACATCGCCGGCACGGCCTGGAAGAGCGGCGCCGCCAAGGGCGGTACAGGCCGCCCCGTGGGCCTGCTGCTGCACTATCTGCTGGCCGGCATCGATGCTGGCAAGGTGCAGGCCAAGGCTGCTGCACCCAAGAAACCTGTGCCAGCCAAGGCAGGATCTGCCAGCCGCCGCAAGGCTGCAGTTGCCGCTCAGCCGGAGCAGGCATGAGCGCATCGTCCCCGTCGGCCCGGACCTGTTTGAAGGGGGCATCGCTTGACTGAAGTGGCGTTCCATTTCAACGCGCCCGACAAGCTGGCTTATGTCTGCCGTCTGGCGCGCAAGGCGCTCAGGCACCGCACGCAACTGGTGGTGCTGGGCTCGCCGCCGCTGCTCAAGGCCTTGTCGCCCAGGCTGTGGAGTGTCTCGCCCACCGACTTCCTGGCACATGCCGGCGAAGGCGATGGGGCAGACATCATGGCCTTCTCGCCCATCGTTTTGCTGGAGCGGCTGGACGGCGCGCCGCACCACGACATGCTGGTCAACCTGGGCGGCGAAGTGCCCGAAGGGTTCGAGCGCTTTGCGCGTGTCGTCGAAGTGGTTTCCGCCACCGACGAGGAAGACCGCTACCTGGCCCGGCAGCGCTGGAAGCACTATGCGGCCCAGGGTATTTCCATCAAGCGCCATGACCTGGTCCTCAAGGAGTAAGCCATGAGCGCTCCTCCCTCCAAAACCCCACCGCGCTTTGTTCCCACGCTCACCGATGTCGTTGCGGTGGATGCGGTGCAGGCACCGGTTCAGGCGGTCGAACCCCCGGCACCCCTGGCACACCCCGTGTCCGAACTTCCGCTGACGGACGAAGCGACGCCCTGGGCCAGCGAAGGCATGCTGGCGCCTCGGCGTGGCGTGGTCACCCTGCCTGCGTCCCTGCCGCCGCTGCCGCAGGACCTGGAGCCCCAGCGGCCCATGGTCACCGAGCAGGCTGCACCCGAGGAAATCCCGACACCTGCAATGCAGCCCGTGCTTTCGGACTATCAGCCGCCCAGCGCCCCGTCCGTGGAAATGCAATTGGCCCAGGAAGGCCGTCTAGCCGAAATGGCTGATGTGGCTGATGCGGCTGAGGCGGCAGGTGCTGCAGGTGCGGCAGATGTGGCTTCAGCGGGCGACGTGGCACCGGCCGGGGAAGTAGTCCCTGCCGACCTGGTGGTCCCGGTGGTGCAGGCTGTCGTGGCAGAGGCGGCTGCCGCGCCGACGCCGGCTTCCCCTGCCATGCCGGCAGCCCCCACCATGGAGTCCATCTGGGACAGCCATGCGCAGCAGGTCACCGAGGAATATCTGGTCCATCGCCTCATGCAGCGTGTGGACCTGGTGCTGGACCAGCGCCTGCGCGACGCCATTGCCACCGTGGTTCAGCAGCAGACACGGTCCATCGTCGTGCGTCTGCGCGAGGAGGTGGAATCCGTCGTGCGCCAGGCCGTCTATGAGGCGGTGGCCGATGAACTGGCCTTTCGCGCCACGGCCGCACGTGGCGACTCCGGCCAGGGCGGCCGTTGAGTGCAGGGCAAGGGCGGGTGGCGCAAGCCCCCGCCTGATCGGTCGTCAGCCTGCGCGGGCCGGGCCTGAGAACACCTCGGGATTGAGGATGTTGCTGGGCTGCCCCGCAACGAAGTTCACCACATTGTCGAAGGCAGCGCGAAAGTACAGCTCGTAGCTGTCCTGCTCCACGTAGCCGATGTGCGGCGTGCAGATGCAGTTCTCCAGCCGCAGCAGCGCATGGCCCTGGAGGATGGGCTCGCTCTCGAACACGTCCACGGCCGCCAGGCCCGGCCGGCCTCGGTTGAGCGCACCCAGCAGGGCATCGGCCTCCACCAGCTCCGCGCGCGAGGTGTTCACGAACAGGGCGGTCGGCTTCATGCGTGCCAGATCCTGCGCCGTGACGATGCCGCGTGTGGCCTCATGCAGGCGCAGATGCATGGACAGCACGTCGGATTCGGTAAAGAAAGCCTCGCGCGAGTCCGCAGCCGCAAAGCCATCGGCCTGTGCCTTCTGGCGCGAGCTTTCGCTGCCCCAGACCAGAACCTGCATGCCGAAGGCATGGCCATAGTGCGCGACCAGCCGTCCAATGCGGCCGTAGCCCCAGATGCCCAGCGTGCGCCCGTGCAACACGCTGCCCAGTCCGAAATTCGCAGGCATGGACGCAGCCTTGAAGCCCGATTGCTGCCATGCGCCGTGCTTGAGGTTGGCGATGTACTGCGGCAGCCGCCGCGTGGCCGCCATGATCAGCGACCAGGTCAGCTCGGCCGGTGCAATGGGCGAGCCCACGCCCTCGGCAATCGCAACGCCCTGGTCGGTACAGGCCTGCACATCGATATGGGCGCCGGCCTTGCCGGTCTGCGCGATCAGCTTCAGGCGCGGAAGCTTTTCCAGCAGCTGCCGGCTGATCTGCGTGCGCTCGCGGGTCAGCACGATGATGTCCGCATCGCGCAACCGCACCGACAGCTGGCCAACGCCCTTGACGGTATTGGTGAAGACCTTGGCGTTGAAGGGCTCCAGCAGACGAGCACAGTCCAGCTTGCGCACGGCGTCCTGGTAGTCGTCAAGAATGATGATGTTCATTGCCTGTGAATCTGTCATAAGCCTTTGATTTATCTCCGGTTTGCCGCGAAAGATGTTGTCGGCAAACACTTTAATCTGTCGTTGCGCTCTGTCTTCGGCATCGTCGGCACTTGCCTGAGCTGGGCTGCTTGAAGGTTCTATGAGACTCGCGCAGCCAAGGCCCTGAAGCCCGGCGAACACATTGTCGTTCAAGCTTGCGCCTACCTGGGGCTGGAGGCTTCGGTCAGTACCAAATCTTGGACCTGTCGTTACAGAAGTCTCGCAGATGCAAAGGCTCAAGCCGGCGAAGTGCGGCCGTTGGCCCACCATGCCAGCCGCACAGGCTGCTTCCGAATGGCAAGCTGCATCTTGCTCCGCTCGCCCCGTGGCTTATTCAACGAACGCAGGCAGGCAGGCAGGACAAGGTCGGCTCCGCGCAACCGTATCAGTGGCTTACACACTGGAACGTCTTGGCGACGACGATGTCGAGAAGGCTTGGTGGATGGCCGCCTGTTGGCGAAGTAGGTGAAGACCGGGTTGGCGGCGGTCTGAAGAGGCTGCGTGGCATTGGGAGAATGCCTGAACATGTTCCCCCGCTGGTGAGTGGCGCGAGAGGAGTCATGATTGCGCTTGATATCTGGCAGTTCCGTGCCTGGTTCTCATTGAGAAACTGGTTGCTGAATGGAGTGGGGTACTCCCGGTGTCACAATCACCTTCGGCGGCTCCTGCATCAGGGGCGTATTTGAGCCGCATGCAGCATTGACACTCGTGATAGCGGCATTGGTCCGCATGCGTTTTTCGTCTTGGGAAATGGCGCGAATGCTGGAGACGAATTCCAGCTCCTTGCGCGCCTGCTTGCACTGAAGGGACGCACCGAGCTGCTCGGGCGCAGGAGCAGTTGTCTGGCGGGCCTGCTGCTCGATGACACGCTGCTGGCTCTCGATCTGGCGCTGCTGCATTTCGTTCATCTGGCGCTGATACTTTTGTTCATTCGCCTGTGCTGCATCAGCCCGTTCACGGGAGATCTCATCGTCCGATTTTTTGCGCTGAATCAGAGCTCCAGTGTCATTGCTGCTGCAAGGACTGTCTGAGAAAGTCGACTTTCCAGAAGCATCCTTGCATTGAAAGACCTGGGCTGCGGCAGGCAATGCGAAAAGTGCTGTAAAGATTGCTGTGGTCAAGAGTCGCATATGCATATCGATGAATTGATGGGCCTGATCGGAATCGAATTACAGACGAAGAATAGTCCTTTGACCCGCATGCCTGGCAACTTTCGTCTTGGTTCGAATGGCCCGCTTCACTCGGCGTCCCGCAGGGCAGCGCGGCGGGCTGCTTCAGCGGTCTCCTGAGCCTCCTTCTCGGCTTGCCTGAAACGTTCTTGTGCTGTGGTCGGTGTGCCGTCATGGCCGCCTGCGGCGCGCTCACCGATGTGAATGTTGGAAAGCCTTGCTGTGCCGTACAGCAAGGCCGCTGCAATGATCAGGAGCACGATGAATTTCATTGTTGCATTGTGCCGCTGGTCATTTGGAGGGTACGGCCAGCGTCTGCAACGCAATCTCACACCTCTGCCGCTTGCCAGGTCCAGAGTAAACTCGCCCCCGCAGCCAGCACTCGCTGCACGATGGGAATGGAGCTTCCCGAAACCGCCCTGCGAAGGGCTGATGGCTCCTGCCTTGGTGGGATGGGTCCTGCCGGTGGCGGGGCCATGTCTTGATCCTGCCCGGCACGCCCGTCCCGGTTATTCGATGAAAGGACGGTCATGGGGTTCTACGGTTTCATTTTGGTGTTCGTTGGAGGCGGCCTGGGGTCTGCGCTCCGGCATGGCACGAACTTGCTCGCGCTGCGGCTGGTGGGCAATGCGTATCCACTGGGTACGTTGGCGATCAATGTGCTGGGTGCCTTCGTGATGGGGGTGGTGGTGGAGTGGTTTGCGCTCAAGACATCGCTGCCGCAGAGTGCGCGGCTGTTCATCACCACGGGCATTCTGGGTGGCTTCACCACGTTTTCGACGTACGCGCTGGAGGTCGGCATGCTGTATGAGCGTGGCGACTGGCTGGCCTCCGTGCTGTATGCGTTGGGCTCGCTGGTGCTTGGCGTGGCCGCGCTGTTTGCGGGGTTGGGGCTGGTGCGCATGGTGGCCCATTGAGACACCGTGATTGCGCTATGCTGTGCGCCATGGCTCGCCTGAACGCAACGCAGATTATTCGCACCATCCATTGGATGGTGGGTTAGCCAGCGGCCTTCAGCGCCATGCAACCCGCCCAGAGGAGGCGGGTTTTTTCATTCCGTCTCCGGGGTTTTCTCAAGCCTTTCAGGAGATGGATATGCAGGTTTCCGAACAGTCCCAGCCCCGTTGCGCAGAATATGCCGATGCCCCTGCCGCCAACGCGCGGCTTGCCACGCTGCACATGGTCTGCGGCAAGATCGGCTCGGGCAAGTCAACGCTAGCGCGGCAATTGGCGGCCGGGCCCGGAACGGTGTTGGTCAGCGAGGATTCCTGGCTGGCCGGCCTGTACCCCGGTGAGATGCAGTTGGTGGCCGATTACGTGCGTTGCAGCACGCGGCTCAAGGGGTTGATGGGGGCGCATGTACAGGCGCTGCTGGACGCTGGCGTGTCGGTGGTGCTGGATTTTCCGGCCAATACCCTGGAGGGGAGGGGGTGGGCGCGCAGCGTGTTCGAGAAAGTGGGCGCCTCGCACCGCCTGCATTTTCTGGATGTGCCTGACGAGGTCTGCAAGCAGCGCTTGCGTGTGCGCAATGCGGCAGGCGAGCATCCATTTCAGGCCAGCGATGAGCAATTCGATCTGATCACGAGCTACTTTGTCGCGCCCTCCGACGAGGAGGGCTTCGACGTGGTGCGTCACCCGTACGCGCCTGTCTGAAGTGCCGGCCTGGAAAAGAGACCTCGCCACGGCCTCATCCCACCATCTCAGCTTGATCGCGCTTGCACCTCCACCCAATAGCGGGTGCGCGTGCGCAGTTGCAGAGGAAAGCGGCTGACGAGCGCGGCCAGGGCGCGATCCGTGTCATCCACGGGAAAGGCGCCCGAGACAAGCATCCCGGCGACCTCGGCCGAGCAGCCCAGGTAGCCGGGCCGGTAGCGGGCAAGGGCGTCAATCAGCTGGCCCAACGGCATGTCCAGCGCGACCAGGCCGCCTTCACGCCAGCTGGCTGCAAAGGGGTCTGCGGACGTGGGCGGCTGGGTGGCGCTGGACGAGAAGGCGGCCTGCTGTCCGGCCTGCAATTGTGCGGAGGGCGCATCGCTGTCCAGAGGCTGCAGGCGCACGGCCTTTTCCTGCACGGTGACATGGCACAGGCCATCGTCCGCAAGATGGACCGTGAAGCGCGTGCCCAGGGCCAGTACGTGGCCTTGCGGGGTCTGCACGCTGAAGGGGCGGCCCAGCGCGTCGGGCTCGGTGGCGACGAGGATGCGGCCACGGTGCAGGCGCAGCAGGCGCTGGCGGTCGTCGAAAACGGTGTCCAAGGCGGTGGCCGTATCCAGGGCCACCAGGGAGCCGTCGGGTAGCGTCAGATCCCGGCGCTCGCCCGTGGCTGTACGCTGGTCGGCCTGCCAGCTTTCCAGTGGTGCGCCTTTCCAGGCCATCCAGGCCGTGGCGCCGCTGCCCAGGCCCAGAGCCACGCCGCGCATCACGGAGCGGCGGGTGGGCGAGGCGCGACGGCCCAGCGCCTGGCGCGCCAGGGGGGCGGGCAGATGCGACAGCTGCGCGGTGACGGATTGCACGCGCAGCCAGGCGCGCTGGTGGGCGGGATCGGCCTCATGCCATTTCTGCCAGTCCTGTTGCAGGCCCGCTGTGGCAGAGGCGCCGCGCAGTTTCACGTGCCAGGCGGCGGCCTCATGCAAGGCGCGGCGGTCGTTGCCTTCCAGGTGTCTCTCGCCCATGTGGCTATGCCAGGACCAGGCAGCAATGCTCCATCGCCCGGGTCAGGTAGTTGCTGACGGTGCGCAGCGATACACCCAGGCGCTGGGCGATCTCTGGGTAGCTTAGTTCCTCGAACTGGGCCAGCACAAAGGCTTCGCGAACCTTGGGAGGAAGGCCCTGGAGCATGCGGTCCACATCCAGCAGGGTCTGCTGGACGATGGCCTGCTCTTCGGGCGAAGGCGCCAGCGATTGCGGCAACTGGGCCAGATAGTCCAGATAGGACTGCTCCAGCGTGCGGCGGCGAAACAGGTCGGCGACCAGGCCCCGGGCGATGGTGGCCAGGTAGCGCCTGGGTTCGCGGATGTCCTGCTGCGGCAGGGGCGAGCGCAGCAGGCGCACAAAGGTGTCCTGGGCCAGGTCGGCGGCATCGTCACGGTTGCCCAGGCGTTTGCGCAGCAGGCTTTCCAGCCAGGGATGGTGGTTCTGGTAGAGGCTGTGCACTGAGAAGGCTGGGGCGGAGGAGGCGGGCGCAGTGGCAATCGCTGCTGCAAAAGATAATAAGAATGCTTATCAATTATCTTTCAGGCCGGCGCCCCTCCCGCAAAGAGGGCATCCACTTGTTGCATGTGCGCTACAGGGTGGTGGTGTCCGCCAGCCTGTATCAGCTTTGCGCAGGCCGATTCCTCGTGCGGCACGCGGTCCGCGCCGCCCAGGTTTGTGTCGTGCAAGGTGTGTCGCACACCTTGCATCGGGCCTCAGTTGGCTGCCGGTCCGCCATGCGCCTCCATGCGCTCCAGCGCAGCGCAGACATCAGCCATGCGCCCGGAGATGAACAGGCATTCCGGCTGCTCCTGCGGCGACCGCTGGATGATGCGCAGGCCTGAAGGCTGCTCAGGTGCGGATTGCAGGGCGGGCTGCGTCGGCAGCAAGGGCAGGATCAGCTGGGCATCTCCATGGTCTGCAGCGCGTGCGGCCTTGCCGCGGCGCTGCTGGCTGCGCCGGCGTGCCTTGCTGAAAGAGATCACGTTGGCGGGCTCGGGTGCTGCAGCAGGTAATGGCTGGCACGCAGGGGCTTGTGCAAGAGGCATGGCCGACTCCATGGCGGTCGCAGTCAGGCGGATGCCATGTGCCAGGCGCAGGAAGGAAAAAGAAGACAGTGTTGGCAGAGCGAATCCCATGTGACGACTCCTGTTGGCGTGTTTCAAAGAGGCATGGACACAGGCAGGATTGCGGTTTGCGGGCAAAGCTCCGCCCAGGGCGAAGCTCCAAGGCTTCGCGCCTACCACCTGGGCGGTGCGTGAAATGGGGTGAGGCGGCCGGAGAAGGGCCGCCAGTCCGGCTTACATGGACATGCTGTTGCGGATCAGCCCCACGGCCAGGCCTTCAATGGCAAAGGCCTCTTCGGGGGCGACGCGAATCACCGGGTAATCGGGGTTTTCCGGCAGAAGTTCCACGCCCTGCGTGGTGCGGCGCAGGCGCTTGACGGTGACTTCATCACCCAGGCGCGCCACGACGATCTGGCCGTTGCGGGCTTCGTGTGCGGACTGCACGGCCAGCAGGTCACCGTCCATGATGCCCGCGTCGCGCATGGACATGCCGCGCACGCGCAGCAGATAGTCGGGGCGCGTCTGGAACAGGCTGGGCTCGACGGAATAGGTTTGGTCGATATGTTCCTGGGCGAGAATGGGCGAGCCCGCCGCAACGCGGCCCACCAGGGGCAGCATCAGCGGTGCCAGGGCCGACAGCGGCAGTCCGAAGCTGGTGCCGCGCGCGGCATTGATGTTGCGCACGGTGTCGGTACGCAGGCGAATGCCGCGCGAGGTGCCGCTGACCAGTTCGATCACACCTTTGCGGGCCAGGGCCTGCAGGTGTTCTTCGGCTGCGTTGGCGGACTTGAAGCCCAGCGTGTTGGCGATTTCCGCGCGGGTGGGAGGCGCACCCGTGCGGGAGATGGCGGCCTGGATCAGGTCCAGGATCTGTTGCTGGCGGGCGGTGAGCTTGGGATGGTCGAGCATGGCGTGCGTCCGGTCCTTGAGGGCAGATGGCAGGCTGGGAGGCCATCTGATGATTTATACAGTATCTGTATTTTTAACCAGTTTTCCAAGAGGTGCAAGTGGGGCAGTCAAAGTTGGTGATTCTGGGCACGGGCGGGACCATCGCCGGCCGGGCGGATTCGCAGTCGCAGGGCGTGGGGTACAAGGCCGGGCAGATCACGGTGCAGTCGCTGCTGGAGGCCGTGCCGGACCTGGAGCAGCAGGCGCTGGGACCCGTGCAGACGCAGCAGATCGCGCAGGTGGACAGCAAGGATATGGACTGGCCCGTGTGGCGCGCGTTGCTGCGCGCCTGCATGCAGGCACTGGAGGATGCGGACACACGTGCCGTGGTGATCACGCATGGAACGGACACGCTGGAAGAGACGGCCTGGCTGCTGCACAGCCTGCTGCCGGCCACCAAACCCATCGTGTTGACCTGCGCCATGCGCCCGGCCACGGCCCTGTTGGCAGACGGCCCGCAGAATCTGCGCGATGCCGTGACCGTGGCTGCCAGCGGCGGGCGCAGCGGCGTATGGGTGGTGGCGGGCGGCGAGGTGCATGCGGCAGCCCAGGTGCAGAAGGTCCATCCCTACCGGCTGCAGGCAATGCGCTCCGTGGAAGGCGGGCCGCAGGCGTTGGTGGAGGAAGGGCGTGTGCGCTGGCTGGTGCCCGATGTGCCGTCCTCCCCCGCCGCGCCGTCCACGGGGGCCATGGTGCCTGCGACCATGTCATCTGATCTGCTGGCGCTGGATGAGCTGCCCTGGGTCGAGGTGGTGTTCAGCGGCGCCTTGGCGCGTGCCAGCGGTGTGGATGCGCTGGTGGCGGCAGGCGTGCGTGGCATCGTCGTGGCTGGCACGGGCAATGCGACGGTTCACGAAGGCATGGAAGCAGCCTTGCAGCGTGCCCGCGACAAGGGCGTCTGGATCTGGCGGGGCACGCGCTGTGCCGAAGGCCTGCCCGTGGCCTCCGGCCTTGGGACCAACCCGGCAGAGGCCGATCTGGCGCAGCTGCCCGTGGCAAAGGCACGGATTGCGATGATGCTGGCGCTGGCAGTGCAGCTGCGCGATTGAGCCTGCGGCGACGCCGGCATTTCTTCAGTTGCTGGCGGTCAACAAAAAAGCACCCGGCGGGTGCTTTTTTCGTTGCGGCACATGGCCTGCATCACTCAGCCAGTGCAGCCAGTGCGCGTTGGGTGATGTCCTCGACCGAGCCCAGGCCGCTGATGGCGCGGTACTTGGGCGCCGCTGCGGCTTCCTTTTCGGCCCATGCGCGGTAGTAGTCCACCAGGGGGCGGGTCTGGCTGCTGTAGACGTCCAGGCGCTTCTTGACGGTTTCTTCCTTGTCGTCTTCGCGCTGCACCAGCGGCTCGCCGGTCACGTCGTCCTGGCCTTCGACCTTGGGTGGATTGAACTTGACGTGGTAGGTGCGGCCCGAGGCGGGGTGGGAACGGCGGCCGCTCATGCGCTCGATGATTGCGTCGAAGGGCACGTCGATCTCCAGCACGTAGTCCAGCTTCACGCCAGCGGCCTTCATGGCGTCTGCCTGGGGAATGGTGCGGGGAAATCCATCAAACAGGAAGCCGTTGGCGCAATCGGCCTGGGCGATGCGTTCCTTGACCAGATTGATGATCAGGTCGTCGCTGACCAGTTGGCCGGCGTCCATCACGGCCTTGGCCTGCTGGCCCAGGGGCGTTCCGGCCTTGACGGCGGCACGCAGCATGTCACCGGTGGAAATCTGGGGGATGCCGTACTTCTGGCAGATGAAAGCGGCTTGCGTGCCTTTGCCGGCGCCGGGTGCGCCCAACAAAATCAGTTTCATGGAAGTCCTTGAGGAGAGTAGAAATTCTTGTCTGCCGGATCGGCCCACCGGGGCGGACAGTCCATGCGTCATATTTTTGTCGCGGGCAAGGATAGCACGCACAGGGCTAACACTGGCTTACACGCAGAGGGCAAAACTGTCGCCTGTGCAATCTCCAAAAACTGCGTTTTGCTGTCCGACAAAACCGCATGTGCAGTTGTGTTGTGAATGGCGATGCCGGGCATCGCCATTGGCGCATCTGTATTGGCGTATGCGGGATCGGATTCAGGCGGACAACCGGGCGCGCACCCGTTCCAGGTCTTCGGGGGTGTCCACGCCGGGGCCTGGTGCATGGGGCGTGAGGTGGACGGCGATGCGGTGGCCGTGCCACAGCGCGCGCAACTGTTCCAGCGCCTCCAGCACCTCGGTAGGGGCGGGAGAAAGCTGCGGGAAGCTGCGCAGGAAACCGGCACGGTAGCTGTAGATGCCGATGTGGCGCAGGGGCGCGAAGCCGGGGTGGCCCGGCGCTGCCGATGCCGCTGCAGATGCCGCCTCCCACCATGCCTGGCCTGCATGTTCACGCGCAAAGGGGATGGGGGCGCGGCTGAAATAGTGGGCCATGCCCTGGGCATCGCAGACGACCTTGACCACGTTCGGGTTGGTGAAGTCGGCCAGGCTGTCGATGGCATGCGCCGCCGTGCCCATGCTGGCCGAGGGCCGCTGCGGCAGCAGGGCGGCCACGGCATCGATGAGGTCGGGAGCGATCAACGGTTCGTCGCCCTGGACGTTGACGACGATGTCGTCGCCATCCAGGCTCAGCAGTTCGCAGGCCTCGGCCAGGCGGTCGCTGCCGCTGGCGTGGTCGCTGCGGGTGAGCACGGCTGCAACGCCGTGCGCGGCGCAGGCGGCGACGATGCTTTCGTCATCGGCCGCTACCACGCAGCGCGTGGCGCCGCTGAGGCCGGCGCGCTGTGCCACGCGCACGACCATGGGAAGGCCTGCAATGTCTGCGAGGGGCTTGCCTGGCAGGCGGCTGGAGGCAAGGCGGGCAGGAATCAGAACCGTGAAGGGCGCGGTGGGCATGGTGCGTTGCGGAGAAGGTCGAAAGTGCGGGCGCGGGCGTCGTCGGAAATCGGGCCTTGCGGCGCGATCAGTCCTCGAGCTCGTCGTCGTCCAGCGTGCGGGCTTCGGCCTCCAGCAGCACCGGGATGCCGTCGCGCACGGGGTAGGCCAGGCGCGCGCTGCGCGAGACCAGTTCCTGGTGCTCGCGGTCAAAGCGCAGCGGGCCCTTGGTGACGGGGCAGACCAGCAGTTCGAGAAGTTTGGCGTCCATGTCGGATCCTGTGTTTTGGAGGGGGAGGGCGAGCCGTGGCGGCCAGCCAAGACAGTGATGATAGTCAGGCGCGTGGCCTGCGCAGCGCCTGCAGCCGCTGATCCAGCAGCGCCCAGAAATCTGGCGGCAGCTGCAATTGCAGCGCAACGGACCAGGCCTGGGGATGGGTTCGCCACAGCTTGACCGCATCCTTTTCGGTGCAGACCAGCGGGTCTTCATTGCGTCCCAGGCGCTGGAAGCTCTCAAAATTATAGTGATCCGGCAGCGCCTGGGCATGCTCCAGCGCCAGGTCCTGTTCGCTGGCCAGCATGGAGAAAAAGGCCTCGGGCCGGGCCACGGCGGCCACGGCCTCCACGGGCCGTCCGCGCAGGGCCGCCAGGGGAATGCGCTCACCGTGCGCATTGACGCCTTCAGCGGCCAGTTGGCGCTGCATGGCAAAGGCGGGCGCATCCGTTGGAGGGCAGGCTCCCGCGTGCAGCACGGCGGTGACGGGGCGCGGCCAGGGTTCGCGCAGCGGGCCGGCCGGCAGCAGCCAGCCATTGCCGATGCCGTCGTCGTTGAAGACGCACAGCTCGATGTCGCGGGCCAGGCCCAGGTGCTGCAGGCCGTCGTCGCTGATGACCACATCCACCTGGGGATGGCGGGCGCGCAGGGCCTGGACGGCCTCGATGCGCTTGCGGGCCACGAAGACCGGCACGCCGCTGGCGCGCGCCAGCAGTGCGGGCTCGTCGCCCACATCGGCGGGGGCGCTTTCGGGTGTGGCTTCGCGGCAGTCGTCCCTGCTGCGACCATAGCCGCGCGAGACGATGCCAGGGCTCCAGCCGCCATCCCGCAGATGGCGGGCCAGGGCGAGCGTGACGGGGGTCTTTCCGGCGCCGCCCGCAATCACATTGCCGACGACGATGACCGGAATGCCGGCCTGGCCTGCACGCCTGAAGCCCAGTGCATAGGGCAGCCGATGCAGGCCCAGCAGGGCACGGTACAGCAGGGACAGGGGAAGGAGCGCGCAGGCCAGCAGGCCGCGGTGGCGCCAGGCCGCGCGAAGCCCCCGGGCTGCGGGGGCGGGGCCATTCCCGGGCATGGAGGCCTTGCCCTCAGCGCCCGGCGCTGGCCGAGGTCTGCGTGGCAAAGGTGATCTGGGACAGTCCGGCGCGGCGCGAGGCCTCCATCACCGACACCACGGACTGGTGCGGCGCGGTGGCGTCGGCGCTGATGATGACCACGCTGTCCTTGCCCGCAACGGCCGCTGCGGCCAGTGCCTGGGTCAGGCCGGTGACGCTGCGGTCTTCCACGGCGGTCTTGTTGATGGCGTAGCGGCCGTCGGCAGCGATGGCGACGATGATTTCGCGGGGCCGGTCGCGCTGCTGCTCGACATCGGCCACGGGAAGGGTCAGCTGCAGCTCGGTGAACTTGCTGTAGGTGGTGGACAGCATCAGAAAGATCAGCACCACCAGCAGCACATCGATGAACGGGATCAGGTTGATCTCGGGCTCGTCACGGCGGCGGGGACGGAAGTTCATGGCAGGTCTCTCGCGTGCGGGTTCTGCGGGTTCACTTGCCGCCGACGCGCACCAGGTGGCGCACGAACTGCTCGGAGGCCAGCTCCATGCCCAGCAGGTAGCCATCGACGCGGGCGCGGAAGTAGCGCCAGAAGATCAGCGCCGGAATGGCGACGATCAGGCCGAAGGCCGTGTTGTACAGGGCGATGGAGATGCCGGCCGCCAGCTGTGCCGGGTTGCCGCCGCCGGTGGCCGATGCTCCGCCTTGCGAGCCGAAGATCTCGATCATGCCGATCACCGTGCCCAGCAGGCCCAGCAAAGGCGCGGCAGAGGCGATGGTGGCCAGCGCGCTCAGGTGCTTTTCCAGCGTGTGGGCAGCAGCGCGGCCGGCGCCTTCCATGGAGGCGCGAAGCTCTTCTTCGCTGCTGTCCGGATGGGCCTGCAGGGCGCGCAGTCCGCTTGCCAGGACTTCGCCCAGCGTGGAGTTCTGGGACAGCTGCTGCACGACTTCCTGGCTGGGCAGGCCGCGCGAGGACACGGAAATCGCCTCGCCCAGCAGGGCGGGCGGCGCCACGCGGGCCGTTTTCAGCGCCACGAAACGTTCAAAGACCAGGGCCAGAGCCAGGATGGAGCAGGCAATCAGTGGCCAGATCGGCCAGCCTGCGGCTTGTATGATCGACAGCAAGTTGTTTTCCCCCGCGTTTAACTGCAGCCGACGATTATGGCCCAGCCATATGGCCGGTCCAGGCGTCTCGTGTCCGCGATCGCCTGAAAACTGTGACCCGGCGCAGCATCCAGGCAACGGGCGGCTCCCCATATTCGGGATTTTGGATGGTCGCTATAGCACAGATTTCTGTGGATAACTTTGTTATCAAGCGGGTTGCGCAAACGCCGCTGCGGCGGCGAATGGACACTGTGACAAATGTGAATTCTTTGTTGCGGTAAAAAAATCTTTATGAATCAATTGCTTGCGAGGTGTTTTTGAGAGTGCTTCTGCAAATTGCCGCCAAAGTGCCTGCTCGGGTCTGCATCCGCCTGCCTGTGGAGAATGTTGCACTGCATGCAGACCGGGAGGCCGCATGAGTGGTGCATTCGGCGCAATGAACCCAGCAGCGGCGCCGCTGGTCTGGGAAGTCGGGGCGCTGTGCCGCGCCGTGAGCGACGCCTTGCAGGCACGCTTCAATCCGGTGGCGGTGCGCGGGGAGATCAGCGGCTTTTCCCGCGCGGCCAGCGGGCATTGCTACTTCAGCATCAAGGACGCGGGCGGGCAGATCCGCTGCGCCATGTTCCGGCGTGCGGCCCAGCTCATGGATTTTTCGCCGCGCGACGGCGAACTGGTCGAGTTGCGGGGCCGGCTGGGGGTCTACGAGCAGCGTGGCGACCTGCAACTGGTCGTCGAGAGCATGCAGCGTGCGGGCCAGGGCGCCCTATTCGAGCAGTTCCTGCGGCTGAAGGCGCAGCTGGAGGCCGAAGGCCTTTTCGACGCGGCCCGAAAGCGCAGCCTGCCGCCGCTGCCGCGCGGCATTGGCGTGGTGACTTCTCCGGGGGCTGCTGCGCTGCACGACGTGATCACGGCGCTGCGCCGCCGCGTGCCCCATATCCCCGTGGTGCTGGTGCCTGCCCTGGTGCAGGGCGCGCAGGCGCCGGCCTCGCTGATCGATGCGCTGCAAAGGCTTTATGGCCTGGCGCGGGAAGGCGCGGGCTCGGTTGATGGCTCGGTGGCCGGCGCGCCGCCCATCGACACCATCTTGCTGGTGCGCGGGGGCGGCTCCATCGAAGACCTTTGGGCCTTCAATGACGAGCGCCTGGCCCGCACCATCGTGCAAAGCCCGGTGCCCCTGATCTGCGGCGTGGGGCACGAGACCGATTTCACCATTGCCGACTTCTGCGCCGACCTGCGCGCGCCCACGCCCACGGCGGCGGCCGAACTGGTGAGCCAGCCGCGCGAGGTCTGGATGGGTGCGCTGCAGCTCATGCAGGGCCGCCTGGAGGATTCCGTGCAGCGGCTGCTGGACCGCCAGCAGCAGCGCCTGGACCTGGCAGCGCAGCGCCTGGGCCGGCCCAGCGAGCAACTGGCCCGCAGCCGGCTGCAGCTCAGCCGCCAGGCCCAGCGACTGCGCCATGCCATGCAGTTGCGGCTGCAGCGCATGGACCATGCGGGGCAGGGCCTGCAGGCGCAGTTGCCTGCCGGCATGCGTCGCGGCCTGGACCGGCGCGCGGATCACCTGGCGCGCATGGAGCTTCGCCTGCAGCTGCTGGACCCGCGCCTGGTGCTGCAGCGCGGCTATGCCCTGCTGACCGATGCCGAGGGGCATCCCGTGACCGAGGCGCGCAGCGCGCCACCGGGCACGGCCTTGCAGGCGCAACTGGCCGACGGCAGCCTGGACCTGGTGGTGACGCAGCCGCGCCTGCTCTGAACTGCGGCGCCCTGGGTGCAGCGTTCGGCGTGCAAGGAGTGGCGGGCGGCAGGCAGTATCCGTGTAGGCCGATTGGCCGGATCAAGGTCAATTCACATCCACCCTCGCAGCAGCGGGCCAAGATGGGCCATTTGGCGCGCGCTTTCGCCGCAGGGTCACGAAGTTGTTCCTACAATGCCCGTTCGGGTGCGTGAGGGCCAGGGCTCGCAGCAATGCGCGCAGTGCAGGCCCCGCGCGACGGTCACGGCAGGCGCTGCAGGCGCTCTGCGCAACAGGTGCTGGCCCGTCCTAAAAGATTTCAACCACGAAGGAAACACCATGGAACATACCTTGCCCCCTCTGCCCTATGCGATTGACGCGCTGGCACCCCACTACAGCCAGGAAACGCTGGAGTACCACCATGGCAAGCACCACAACGCCTATGTGGTGAACCTGAACAACCTGCAAAAGGGCACCGAATTCGAAAACATGACCCTGGAAGAGATCGTCAAGAAGTCTTCCGGCGGCATCTACAACAACGCAGCCCAGATCTGGAACCACACCTTCTTCTGGAACTGCATGGCCCCCAACGGTGGCGGCGAGCCTACCGGCGCACTGGCTGACGCCATCAACAAGAAGTGGGGCAGCTACGCCGCCTTCAAGGAAGCCTTCGTGAAGTCGGCCGTGGGCAACTTCGGCTCTGGCTGGACCTGGCTGGTCAAGAAGGCCGACGGTTCGGTGGACATCGTCAACACCGGCGCTGCCGGCACGCCCCTGACCACGGAAGACAAGGCCCTGCTGACCGTGGACGTCTGGGAACACGCCTACTACATCGACTATCGCAACCTGCGTCCCAAGTTCGTCGAGACCTTCCTCGGCCAGCTGGTGAACTGGAAGTTTGCCGAGCAGAACTTCGCCTGATCGAAGCGCAGGTACGACGTGTGCACGCCATGTGCACGCCATGTGCACGCAACGCAAAAAGCCCCGGACGGGGCTTTTTGCTTTTTTAAGGGGAGGGCGACGGCTCAGCGGCGCTGAGCGCGCAGCCGCCAGCCCGTCCACAGTGCCGTGCAGACCAGCAGCAGCGTGGCGCTGGCGATCACGGCGCTGAAACCCTGGCCGAAGGCCGTGCGTGCCAGTTCGGTCAACTGGTGCGCGGCCTGGGGCATCAGCTGATCGGCAGCGAGCAGGGCTTCGTCCAGGCTGTCGCGCACGGAATCGGGCAGGGCCAGGCCCAGGCCCTCCGGCAGGTGCAGTGAGCCTGCATAGACGGCCGACAGCAGGCTGCCCATCAGCGTCACGCCCAGGGCGCCGCCCAGCTCGTATGACACCTCCTCGACCGAGGCCGCCATGCCGGCACGGTCCGCGGGAGCGCTTTGCATGATGGTGCTCGACGCCGTGGTCATGGCCGCGCCTATGCCCAGGCCCAGCACGGCCAGCGCTGCCGCCTGCGGCCACCAGCCCATGTCGTGGACCAGCAGATAGCCGCCCATGCCCAGGCCCGACAGCAGCAGCGCTGCCGGCAGCATGCGCGCGCCGCCCAGGCGTGGCAGCCAGTGGCCTGCCACGGGGCCGGCCACAAAGGCGGCCAGCGGCAGCGGCAGCACGGCCAGGCCGGCCTGCAGTGGCGACAGCCCCTGCACCAGTTGCAGGCGCTGGCTGAACACGAGCTCCATGCCGATCAGCGCGGCCGCTGCCACCAGGGCCGAGGCCACGGCCGTGGCAAACGCCGGGTTGCGGAACAGCACGAAGTCCAGCAGCGGGTCGCTGCTGCGGCGCTGGCGCCGCACGAACAGCGCGAGAAAGCCCAGGCCCAGCACCAGGGCCACGGCGGCCAGGGCCCAGTCGGGCGACTGTTTGCCGGCTTCCTTGATGGCGTAGGTGCTGCCCACCAGGCCTGCCATGACCTGCAATGAGCCGATGAAGTCCCAGGGCCGCTGCGAGGTGGCCGTGCCTGCGGGAATCAGCCAGCCGGCCAGGGGCAGGGCGAGCAGCACGATGGGCACATTGATCAGGAACACCGAGCCCCACCAGAAGTATTCGAGCAGCAGCCCGCCCACCACCGGGCCGAAGGCCGCGCCGCCCGAGGCCACCGAGGCCCAGATGCCGATGGCCAGCGCGCGCTCGCGCTCATCGGCAAAGCTCAGGCGGATCAGGGACAGCGTGGCCGGCATCATCATCGCCGCGCCCACTCCCAGCAGCGCACGTGCCGCAATCAGCAGGGCGGGCGAGGGCGCAAAGGCCGCGCACAGCGATGCCACGCCGAACACGCACAGCCCGGCCATGAACAGCCGCTTGTGACCGAGCCTGTCGCCCAGCGTGCCCATGCCCAGCAGCAGGCCTGAGACCACCAGCGCGTAGATGTTGACGATCCACAGCTTGGCCGAGGCCGTGGCCGCCAGGTCATGCGTGAGGCGCGGAAGCGCCGTGTAGAGCACCGTCATGTCGATGACGATGAGCAGCAGCGCCACCGAGACGATGGCCAGCACCAGCCAGCGGCGCGGATCGGCCGCCTGGGATTTTGGAAGATGCCCCGCAACGGGGTTCTGGGTTTGCGTTGTGAACGCCATAAAGCACCTGTTTGCCCCGGGCCTTGTGGGCCAGGGCTTCCTTCTTGATGAAAACCACAGTTTCCATCAATGAAATGATTCATCAAAGTTTGATTCCATCCATAAAATTGATGGATGGAATGGACACTCGACAGGCTGAAGCATTTTGTGGCGGTGGCCGAAGCCGGCACCATGACCGAGGCCGCCCGTCGCCTGGGGCGTGCGCAGTCGGCCGTGAGCACGGCCATCGGCCTGCTGGAAGCAGACCTGGGGCTGGAACTCTTCGACCGCGTGGGGCGCCGCGTGCAGCTGACGGCGGCAGGGGAGGTGATGCTGCTGGAGGCCCGGTCCCTGTTGCACCAGGCCCAGGCCATGGACCACCGTGCCCGCGCCCTGACCACAGGCGGGCAGGCACGCCTGGCCGTTGCGCTGGACGAGGCATTGCCCTATGTGCCGCTGGCCCAGCTGTTCAAGGAGCTGGCGGCGCGCTTTCCGGCCATGGAGCTGACCGTCCTGAACGGCACGGCCTCCGAAGTGGCCGGGCATGTGGCGGCGCAGCGTGCCCAGGTTGCCTTCCAGTTCGACCGAGCGCCTGCGCCGGCCACCTGTGCCCAGCGCCATATCGGCAGCGTGCCGCAGACCATTTGCGTGGCCAAGGGCCATGTGCTCGATGGCACGGCGGCCCTCACGCGCAGGCAACTGGCCGCGCACCGCCAGTTGCTGATGCACATCGAGGGCGTGGAGGACACCGTGCTCAGTCCCGCCGTCTGGCGCTCCAACAGCTTCTATGTGATTGCCGACATGGTGGCCGACGGCCTGGGCTGGGCCATCCTGCCGGTCAATATTGCCGAGTTCGGCGATCTGCGCCCGCATCTGCGGCAACGCGCCTGCGAGGGGCTGGCGCTGCCGCCGCTGACCGTGCGCATGCTCTGGCTGGAAGGGCTGGCGCCCGGGGCCGAAGCGCTGTGGATGCGCCAGCGCCTGGCCGAGCTGCTGGCCTTGATGGCCACGGCCTGAGCGGCCTGAGCGGTCTGGGCTGGCGCGGGCGTTAGGGCCGTGTTCAGGTGCAGGCAGCGGCTGCGTCTTCGGCAGGCGGGATCTCTTTCGCTCGTGCCTGGCGTGCGGCCAGCACGCCCAGGGCCCACATGGCGACACCGGCCAGCAACGCCACCACGAAGGAAATGCGCGCGCCCCACAGGTCGGTGGCCCAGCCTGCGGCGGCCGCGCCCAGGGCCACGCCCATGGCAATGCCGGTCAGCAGCCAGGTCATGCCTTCGGTCAGGCGCTGGTGCGGCACCTGCTGCTCCACCAGGCCCATGGCCACGGTGATGGTCGGCCCGAAGGTAATGCCGGCCAGCAACACGGCCAGGGTCAGTGTGAACACATTGGTGGCCAGCAGCAGGGGCACGGCCGTGATGCAGACCGAGGCGCCCACCCAGGCGATCTGGCGGTGCAGCGGCGCCTGCAGGCGCAGCGTGCCGAACACCAGTCCCATCACGCAGGACCCCAGCGCATAGAACGAGAGGACGATGCTGGCCGCCGCCGGCTGGCCCTGCTGCGTGGCAAAGGCCACGCTGGCCACGTCGATGGTGCCCACGATGATGCCCTGGGCCAGCATGAACAGCGCCAGCGTGCGCACCACGGGATGGCGGGCCAGCGACTGCTGGCGCGTGCGCTGCTGCGATGTGTCCACGGGCGGCTCTGTGCGGCGCTGGGCCACGAACAGCGCCACGCCCACCAGCAGCAGCAAGGAGGCGGCCAGCGGCCCGGCCTCGGGGAACAGCACCATGCTCAGACCCACCGACAGCGGCGGGCCGACGATGAAGCAGACATCGTCCAGCACGGCCTCCAGCGCATAGGCCGTCTGCAGCTGGGGCGTACCGCGCAGCAGCACGGTCCAGCGCGCACGCACCATGGCCGGCATGCTGGGCAGGGCACCCACCAGCGCTGCCAGCACCAGCAGCAGCCAATCCGGCCCCTGCCAATGCGCGCAGGCCAGCAGCGCAAACATGGCGGCAGCACTCACGGCCGCTGCCCAGGGCAGGACCTTGCGCTGGCCATGGCGGTCCACCAGGGCCGAGATGCGCGGGGCCAGCACCGCAATGGACAGCGCAAAGCAGGCAGCGACCGCGCCGGCCAGCGTGTAGGCGCCGCGCTGCTGGGACAGCATGGTGATCAGGCCGATGCCCGTCATCGACAGGGGCAGGCGGGCCAGGAGACCGGCCAGCACAAAGGCGGCCGTGCCGGGCCGGGTGAACAGCTGGCGGTAGGCGTGGAACATGGAAACCTCGGAAAACGGACAGGCCGCTGCAATCACATACGCGGCGTATGTCAGCGATTCTACGGGCTGCCCATGACGCACCGTATCATTGGCATACGTTTTGTATGTGAATGGAGTGCGCCATGCGCAAAAGCCGGGCCAGCATGATCGAGGAGACACGCGCCAAGCTCATCGAGGCTGCGCGCGAGGCCTTTGGCAGCCAGGGCTATTCCCAGGCCTCCATGGACGAATTGACGGCCAATGCCGGGCTGACGCGCGGCGCGCTGTACCACCATTTCGGTGGCAAGCCGGGCCTGCTGGCCGCCGTGGTGGCGCAGATGGATGCCGAGATGGATGCACGCCTGGAGCAGGTGCTGGCCGACCATGCCGACCCCTGGGAGGGGTTCCTGGCCTATTGCCGCGCCTACCTGGCCATGGCGCAGGAGGGCGAGATACGCCGCATCGTGCTGCAGGATGCGCGCGCCGTGCTCACCGGCACGGACCAGGGCGAGCAGCACCGTGCCTGCATCGCCTTCGTGGCCGGCTACCTGGAGCAGCTCATGGAGCGCGGCGTGATCGTGCGTGCCAATCCGCTGGCCATGTCGCGCCTGCTCAATGGCTGCCTGGTGGAGTCGGCATTCTGGATTGCCGAGGAAGGGGCGCCCCCCGAACGCCTGCAGCAGGCGCTGCAGGCGCTGGAGTTGACGCTCAAGGGGTGGAAGGCGCCTGCGAGGGGCTGAGCGGCTGAGCGGCGCTGTGCCAGCCCGCCCTCGCTCGTGCTTCACTCGCGCTTCACTCGCGCTTCACTCGTACTTCTTTTCCAGCGCGTCCCAGAACGGCTTGTTGACCAGGCGCTGGCGCTCGGCAAAGGGGGCGACCACAGCGGGGTTCTCGTCCACCCTGCGCTCGTTGCGCAGCTGGCCCAGCGCCTTTTGCATGCCGGCCACCGCGCCTTGCAGCGCGGCATTGGCATACAGCACGAGGCCATAGCCCAGGTCTGCCAGCTCGCTCGCGTCGGTGATGGGCGTCTTGCCTCCGATCACCATGTTCATCAGCTGCGGCGTGGACAGGCGCTGGGGCAGGGCGCGGATCTCATCGGCCTGGGTCACGGCTTCCACGAACAGAATGTCGGCTCCCGCCTCGGCAAAGCGCTGTGCGCGCTCGACGGCGGCCTCGAAGCCCTGCGTGGCGCAGGCATCGGTGCGCGCCATGATCAGCGTGCCCTGGTCGCGGCGCGCGTCCACGGCGGCCTTGATCTTGCCCAGCATCTCGTCGGTGGAAATCACTTCCTTGCCATTGAAATGGCCGCAGCGCTTGGGGCTGATCTGGTCCTCGATCTGGATGCAGTCGGCGCCTGCGCGCTCCAGCGTGCGCACGGCGTGGTAGGTGTTGAGCGCGTTGCCGAAGCCCGTGTCGGCATCGACGATCAGCGGCAGATCCACCGCGTCACGGATGCGGGCCGTGTGGTCGGCGATGTCGGTCAGGCCCATGAAGGCCTGGTCGGGCAGGCCGAACCACATGTTGGTCACGCCGGCACCGGTCACATAGATGGCCTCGAAGCCGAGATCGGCCACGACGCGTGCGGACAGCGCGTTGAATGCGCCGGGCACGAGCACGCCGCGGCGCGCTTCGGCCAGGGCCTTGAGTTGTTGCTTGGTGTTCATGGATGGTTCTGTCGAATGGGAAAAAGCGATGCGCGGGCTGGCGCTCAGTCCAGCGTGATGTTGGCGTTCTTGATCACCGGGCCCCACTTGGCGCGCTCGGCCTCGATGAACTTGCCGTAGGCCTGGGGCGTGCCGCCCATGACCATGCCGCCCGTGTTCTCGATCATGGCGCGCACCTCGGCGTCCTTGAGTGCCTCGTTCACGGCCTTGTTCAGGCGCTCGATCACGGCCTGCGGCGTGCTGGCCGGCGCGATCATGCCCAGCCAGTTGTACGACTCGAAGCCCTTGATGCCCGCCTCATCCAGCGTGGGCACGCTGGGCAGCACCTTCAGTCGCTGCTTGCTGGACACGGCCAGCGCCTTGACCTTGTCGCCCTGGATGGCGGGCAGGGCTGCATAGCCCATCTCGAACATGAAGGCCAGGTGGCCGCCCATCAGGTCGGTGGCTGCCAGCGCGCCGCCCTTGTAGGGCACATGGACCATGTCCGTGCGCGTCTGGAAGGCCAGCAGCTCGCCCGACAGGTGGTGGGCACCGCCCACGCCCGACGATCCATAGGTCAGCGTGCCCGGCTTGGCCTTGGCTGCAGCCACCAGCTCGGCCACGGTCTTGAATGGCTGGTTGGGCGCCGTGGTCAGGATCAGCGGCGCCTCTTCGATCAGGATGATGGGCTGCAGGTCGCGTGCGGCGTTGTAGGGCAGCTTTTTCATCAGCATGGGATTGGTCACCAGCGGACCTGGCGAGCCGAAGCCGAAAGTGTGGCCGTCCGTGGCCTTGGCGATGGCATCCGTGCCCGTCACGCCGCCCGCGCCGCCGCGGTTGTCGATCACGATGGGCTGGCCCAGGCTCTGGCCTATCTTGTCGGCGATCTTGCGGGCCCGCGTATCGGCAAAGCCGCCGGCCGCATAGGGCACGATGAGCTTGATGGGGCGCGAGGGCCAGGCATCTGCGCCCTGGGCCACGGCGGTGGCGGGGGCGGCCAGCAGGGCCGCAGCAGCGGCGGTGGCGCTCAGGGCCAGCCCCAAGCTCAGGCGGAGGGTATTGCGGCGGGTATTCATGGTGTCTTGTCTCGGTTGGAATCCGTGGTTGTGGCGGGAGCGGCTCACTTTTCCTGCATCTTCGCGGCCTTGACGATCTCGCCCAGGCGCTTGCGCTCGGCATCGGTGAATTTCACGAACTCGGCGCGCGTGCCGCCGATGGGCTCGATGCCAAGGCCCTTGAGCTTCTCCACGGTCGCCGGCTCCTTCATGGCCTGGTCCACGGCGGCGGCCAGCTTGTCCAGGATGGCGGGCGGCGTGCCCTTGGGTGCATGGATGCCGGCCCAGTGCGCGATCTGCAGCTCGGCAAAGCCCTGCTCCACGGCGGTGGACAGTTGCGGATAGGCGGAGATGCGCTGCGTCCAGGTCGTGGCCAGGGCCTTGAACTTGCCCTCATTGAGGATGTGGGGCAGGGCGATGATGCTGGCCTCCGACGTGCCCTCCACCTGGCCGCCCAGCACGGCCGTCGTGCTTTCCGATCCGCTCTTGTAGGGCACGGGCTGCAGCTGTGCGCCGTACTTCACGTTCAGCATCTCGGCCACGAAATGCGGCGTGCTGCCCGTGCCGGCCGTGGCGAAATTGAAGCCCTGGCCCTTCTTCGATGCCTCGACGAAATCGCGCAGGTTCTGGTAGGGCGCGTTCTTGGGAACCACGATCACCGAAGGCGCCAGTCCGATCATGGCCACGGGCACCAGCGCATCGTCCTTGAACGGCATGGTCTTCTTGATCATGCTGTTGGAGATTACGCCGGCCGCGCTCACCAGCAGGGTGTAGCCATCTGGCTGGGCCTTGGCCACGATGTCGGCGCCCACGGTGCCGCCTGCGCCGGGCCGGTTGTCGATGACCACGGGCTGGCCCAGGATTTTGGACGCACCTTCGGCGGCCGAGCGGGCCATCAGGTCGTTGGCGCCGCCTGCAGAGAACGGCACCACCAGGCGGATGGGGCGGGTGGGCCAGGCATCGGCGGCAGGCGCGGCAAACGACACGCCGGCCAGCGGCAGCACGGTGGCAAGCAGGGCGGCCAGGGCGGTGCGGCGGGGCAGGCGGGATGGCTGGTGCATGGGGAGTCTCCTGGAAATACTTGAAATGATTGAAACGCCGGCCTTGTTTGCAAGCTGCATGCCATGGTAATAAAGGGTAAACCCTGGTTATTGCAAGCCATTGATCTGAATGCATTTTTCAGTTCACAAGAGCATGGAGCGGAACCTGCTGCTGGATTCATGCAGCGTGATGTTGCATGAATGAAATAATCGGTTGCATGAATGAATCAGTCGTGGCCCCTGTCTCTGGAACCCCGTCCGCCCCCCGCGCGGCATGGCCCCGTGTCGTCACCATAGGCCGCCATCGCATCGGCCGCGTGCTGGGGCGCATGTCCCTGGCGGTGGGCGACCAGGTGCGTGTGGAGCATGTCAGCGCGGCCTTTGACGACGCCGTGCAGGCCGTGCGCGCGCTGCAGGCGGTCGAGCCCATAGACGCCCTGGTGGCCGCCGGCGCCAGTGGTGCCTGGGTGCGCGAGCATGTCGACATTCCCGTGGTCATGATCGAGGTGCGCGGCTTCGATCTGCTGCAGGCGCTGGCCAGCGCGCGGGAATTGGCGCAGGCGGGCGGCACGCCGCGCATCGGGCTGGTGTCGTTCGACCATCCCTCGCCGCACCTGGCCCAGTTCGACGCGCTGTTCGGCGCCGGCATTGCCCAGTTCAGCTACCACGGGCCCGAGGATGCCCAGGCCTGCGTGCGCGCGCTGCAGGCCGCAGGCGTGGGTGCCGTGGTTGCGCCAGGGCTGGTTGCCGACCTGGCCGAGCAGGCCGGCATTCCCAGCGTGCTGCTGTACTCCGACGGCGCCGTGCTGCAGGCGCTGCGCGACGCGGTGCTGCTGGCCCGCCACCGCCATGCCGAGCGCGCCCGCCACCAGCGGCTGGAAACCGTGCTTGGCCAGTTGCAGGACGGCGTGGTCGCCGTGGACACGCAAGGCTGCATCCAGGCACTGAACCCCACCATGGCGGCCCTGCTGGGAGCGCCCGCCAAGGCGCTGCATGGCCGGCTGCTGGACGAGGTGGCACCCGCGCTGGCACTGGCACAGGCGCTGCAGTCGCAGTCCCTGGAGCCCGAGGGCAGTGAAGACGTGGTCCAGCTGGCCATGCGCACCCTGGTGGTACGGCGCGCGCCCATCGTGGAAAACGGCCAGCTCACGGGCGCCTTGCTGGTCTGCCGCGATCCCGCCACCATCCAGCGCGCCGACCGCCACCTGCGCGCCAACCGCAGCCTGCGCGGCGCGGGCGTGCGCTGGCGCATCGAAGACTACGCGGGCGACAGCGAACCCGCCCAGCGCGTGCGCCGCCTGGCGCGCCAGTTCGCGGCCAGCGATGCCACCGTGCTCATCCAGGGCGACAGCGGGACGGGCAAGGAGTTGCTGGCACAGGGCATGCACCGCGCCAGCCGGCGCGCCGCCCAGCCCTTTCTGGCCGTCAACTGCGCGGCCCTGGGGGAAAGCCTGCTGGAGAGCGAACTCTTCGGCTACGACGAAGGCGCTTTCACCGGCGCGCGGCGCGGCGGCAAGACCGGGCTGATCGAGGCAGCCCATACGGGCACCTTGTTCCTGGACGAGATCGGAGACATGCCGCTGGCCCTGCAGTCCCGCCTGCTGCGCGTGCTGCAGGAGCGCGAAGTGCTGCGCGTAGGCTCCACCACGTCCGTGCCCGTGGACCTGCGCGTCATCGCCGCCACGCATGCCGATCTGGCGGCCCTGGTCGAGCGCGGTGAATTCAGGCGCGACCTGTTCTACCGCCTGGCCGTGCTGCGCCTGGCCATGCCCGGACTGCACGAACGCGGACAGGGCGATGTCCAGGCCCTGGCCCGCACCATGCTTGCGCGGCGTTTGCGCACGCAGTCGCTGCAGGCCGAGGCCTCTTCACTGGAGCCCTTGCTGGAAGCCCTGCTGGATTTGGCCACCGCGCACCGCTGGCCCGGCAATGCGCGAGAGCTGGACAACTGGGTGGAACGCCTGCTGGCCTGCCGCCACGACCTGCGTGACGGCGCGGGCCGCGTGGACATGGGCCGGCTGCGGGAGCTGTTTCCTGAATGCGACGGGGCTGGGCAGGGTACCGTTCAGGCCCTGCCCGCACAGCAGCGGCAACTGCAATTGCGCGAGGCCCGGCGCGATGCCGAGCGCCAGCGCATGCGCGAGGTGCTGGAGCAGGTGCAGGGCGACCAGCGCCGCGCCTGCGAGATCCTGGGCATCAGCCGGGCCACGCTGTGGCGCAGGTTGCGTAGCCAAAACGACTGACGCGAGCTGTCACCACTCTTTCCAGAGGCCAGGGTCAAGTTTCAAATCGGATGGATCGCAACGGTAGACGTCAATATTGGCAGCACTGCCTTTGCATATGCCAGCGACCGACCGAAGGGAAGGTCGCAGTTCGGGATAGCTGGGATGCCTGAAATAAAAACGTGCAGTGAGCGCGCCGAACTCATCCACCTTCAGTTCTCTCATGTTGTACAGGTAGGCTTGCGACGTGGCCCCAAAAAAACATTGGGCAGTTCCTTCGGAGCTGAAGGAATCACCCGTCGGTTGCAAATTCCCACTGTACTCGCAGGCAATGCTTCCAGCATTTGATCTCTCGACGGCGATCAATGAGTTCGCATCAACCTTGAAAGTTATTTCGCCAGATGACGACATTCGTGCATAGTCCTGTGCGCTCGAATGGGAGAACGTGAAGTTGAGCCGGTTCCTGAGATCCTCGAACTGGAAGCGCTGAAGGCGCTGCGGAGCCTCGCCGGGCAGGGTGATCGTCGCCGTGGTGGAGGAATCGAAGACGATCCTGACCGGGCCAGCCTCCTGTGCAAGCTCTCCATCGCGGGCCTGGCCACCCAGTGTGCGGCCATTGCGGTATTCCGTGAGCACGCCGTCAAACTGCTTGCCGTCCTTCAGCGTGCCTGCGGCCTGCAGGAACAGTGACGATCCGTCCGCGCGATAACCGAAATAGGTCAGGATCAGCGTGGAGCCGCCTTGCCTGTCGATCTGAATGCCGCGCCCGGGCTTGCCATTGAGTTCCGCGCCAATGCTCCACATGCCCGAATCCGGAAGAATGGCCAGCGCGGGTGTGGAAATGAAGGCGGCAAGGGCCGCGGCCATGAGGCCATTCAGTCGCTTTGACATGCTTGCTCCGTTGTGAGGGGTGAATCGAATGGAAGTCGACTTTAACCGCGATTCACTTGGGCATATTGAGCGACCCGTCACACCGGAGGCATTTGACCTTTTTCAGGTTGAATGCGATTTTCGTATGAGGGTCGGCAGATGTGCCATGCCCGGTGCCAGCACGCAGGCAGGAGCGCACGACCTGCGTGATGCAGCCGTTCCTGCTTCGCGGTGCCGCTCGCCTTCCAGGGCTCCTCTTCACTGGTCAAAATGTCCAGTACCGATCGCTGCGGGCTGTCTATCATCGCCCCCAACAAGCATGAAGCATTGGGAGTGAAATAGAGTGAGTTCCTTGAATCCCCTGGAGAATTTCGACACCAGCCACTGGAAAACCGACGACAAGTCTTGGATGAAGGAGCGCGAGAAGCAGTGGCCGGAGATCGAGCAAATGCTCTATGCGCTGGAAATGACCAAGAAGGGCCGGGGGATCGTCAAGAGGTACTTCCTCAAAGGCTCCCTTCCCCATTGGAAAAAGCTCCACGACTGGGACCGTGATTCCACGGTGCGCCATTTGAATCTGCTGCTGTTCCTGTACCTGCACCCTTGCCAGGACGAGACGGTGCTGCGCTCATTGCGGGACCAGTTCATGGAGCACCCTCAGGCGCTGCCGGGAGATCGCCTCGGAGGTTTCACCTTGCTCTTCAGCATCGGGCAGGGCCATGCATCTTCCGGGGGCACGCGCCTGGTCAGCACGTCAGAGTTGGAAAAAGAGTTGCCCCTCGCTGTGTCTCAGCTTCCTGACGCCCCTGCGCCCTATGCACATTGCAAAATTGTGGACATACATACGAACGGGCATAACGAACGGCTGTTCAACCTGATGCTTCCAGACCTGTCTCAAGACACTGTGCAGCTGCCAGTGACCCGAGACACTTACGTCAGCAGAGCACCCAGATACTTTCCGTGGGACCACGAAGAGCTCCCGTTGAGAGCCTTCCGTTTTGCACTGTATGACCTATGGACCATGGGCCAATGGCTGGCATTTCCTGCCCCATCCAGCAAGGGCTACAACGACATGATCTTTCAGTACGAGAGGCCCCTGGATCTCTGGTACCAGGATGTTGCCAAGTCAGCGGCCCCGAGGGGAAGTGGCTGGAGCCTGTGCTGATTGGTCTGTACCGGATCTTCCAGTTCGACCTTGACAACGAGCCCGACGAAAGTCCGCGCACGCGCTTTGTGCGGCGGATGCGGGCATTGTTGACAGAGAGACAATTCTCGGAGTCCTTCCAAGCTTTGGTCAAACTGGCCAAAAACGATGGCATTGCCGTGCGACACCCCTGGAGCGACGAGCCAAAACTGAGATCTCGCAGCTTGCCCCGCTGACATTCCACAAGCGACCAAGATCGCGCGGCACAACCTAAGCGGCCAGCATCGCCCAGCGCTCATGGTCTCGCCAGCGGGTTCCAACCTTCATGAACGCTGGCGAGAAGCCCTCCAGCTTGAAGCCGCATGACTTGGCCAGTGCAATGGCTGCCTTGTTCTCAGGCTGGATGTTGGCTTCCAGCCGATGCAGCTTCAGTGTCCTGAAAGCCTGCTTCACGACATGCGCGAGGCCTTCCTTCATCAGGCCCTTTCCCTCAAAGCCCGAGAACGCATAGAAATCGATCAGGCCACAGCGGAACGGGTCCATCACGATGTTCGTGATCTGCACGATTCCGGCAAAACCGTCGCTGTGCCACTCCCAGATCACAAAGGCGGCCCCAGCCGGCTCCTGCACGCGTGCCAGGTAGCTCTGAAATTCCTGCGGCGTGCTGGGGGGCGACACCCATGGCGCGTGCAGTTTGCGGCTTTGGCTGGCACCTTTGATGAACTCCGTTTCCAGATCCGCTGTCAGCTCCGAAACATAGATGTTCGTGTCCATGACCGTCCCTCAGATGTGAAGCCGAAAGTGTATCGACGCAGGTGCGTGCGCCGCCGGTCAACGCCTCGCGGCCACCCCACAGGTTTGTCAAGCGCTTGCCGCTGTGGTGCTAGCCACGCTGGACCGGCGGCCCACCAACCCCGCCCAGCCGCCCAGCCGCTCGGCCAGGAAATCCATCAGCACGCGCAGCTTGAGCGGCAGGTGGCGCGTGGGCGGGTGAAGAATCCACAGCTGGCCGCTGTAGTTGGGCAGAAAGCTCCAGTCCGGCAGCACTTGCACGATGCGCCCGTCCGCCAGGGCCTCGCTTGCCGTGAAGCGGGGCAGGCTGGCGATGCCGATGTGCTGCAGCACGGCGTCCAGCCGCACACCGGTGTGATTGGCGGCATAGCGCCCGCGCACGGCCACGGTGACGGTCTTGCCATGGCCGCGCAGCTTCCAGTGCGCGTCGCCGGGCTCCTCGCCCAGGTAGATGCAGCTGTGGGCCTTGAGCTCCAGTGGATGCACGGGCGTGCCGTGCCGGGCCAGGTACTGGGGCGAGGCGCACAGCAGATGGTCGATGTCCATCAGGTGGCGGCCCATGAGGCCCGGCGGCGGGTGGTTGGTGATGCGTATGGCCAGGTCCACCGGGTCGTCGATCAGGTCTATGTAGCGGTCTTCCAGCCGCATCTGCACGTCGACCTCGGGATACAGGGCCAGGAAGTCGGGCATGTGGGGATGGACCACGGTACGGCCCACGGCCTTGGGCACGCTGATGCGCACCAGGCCGCGCGGCTGCGCGTCCTGCAGCAGGGACGCGGCCATGACGGCCTGGGCGGCGCCCACCATGTCCAGGCAGCGCGCATGCACCTCGCGGCCGGCCTCGCTCAGGCGCAGCTTGCGCGTGGTGCGTTCCAGCAGGCGCAGGCCCAGAGCCCTTTCCAGCCGCGCCACGCCCCGGCTGGTGGCCGATGGCGTGCTGCCCAGCTGACGCGCGGCCTCGGAGAAGCTGCCCGTGTCCACCACCTTGACGAAGATGGCCATTTCTCCGAACAGGGGCAGGGCTTGATTTGTGCTCATGGCGCAAAGAATATTTGAAAAGCCAAGGGATTATCGCGGCTGAACGCCCGTCCTACACTGCCACCCCATGCCTTTGCACACCTTCACTCCCCTTATCCCGTCCCATGCCCTGAGCCACGCCGGTGGTCCTGAAATCTGGCTCAAGCTGGATGCGCTGCAACCCTGCGGATCATTCAAGCTGCGCGGCATAGGCCACGCCTGCGAGACCCTGGCGCGCCAGGGCAAGAAGCGCTTTGTGGCTTCGTCGGGCGGCAATGCCGGCATTGCCGTGGCCTATGCCGGGCGGCAACTGTCCATACCCGTCACCGTGGTCGTACCGCAAACCACGACCGAGCATGCGCGGGCACTGATCCGTGCCCAGGGCGCCGAGCTGATCGTGCATGGCGCCGTCTGGGACGAGGCCAATGCCCTGGCCCAGTCCCTGCTGGACGCCGAGGATGCCTTTGTCCATCCGTTTGACGACCCGCTGCTGTGGGCAGGGCATTCCACCCTGGTCGATGAGCTGGCTGCTGCCGACTTCAAGCCCGACGCCGTGGTGCTGGCCGTGGGCGGCGGCGGCCTGCTGGCCGGCGTGGTGCAGGGCCTGGAGCGCCATGGCTGGACTGATGTGCCCGTGATTGCCGCGGAGACGGCCGGCGCGGATTCCCTGGCGCAGTCGCTGGCCCAGGGCCGCCGCGTGCTGCTGGACCGCATCACCAGCGTTGCCACCTCGCTGGGCGCGCGCCAGGTCTGCCAGCGGGCCTTCGATCTGGCGCAGGTGCACCCCGTGCGCAGAGCCGTGGTGACGGATGCGCAGGCGCTGAACGCCTGCCTGCGCTTCATTGATGACCATCGCCTGCATGTGGAGCCCGCCTGCGGTGCCGCGCTGGCCCTGGCCTACGCAGGCGCACCTGCGCTGCAGGGCTTCAAGCGCGTGTTGGTGGTGGCCTGCGGCGGCACGACGAACACGCTGGAGCAACTGCAGACGTGGCACGCAGCGGCGCTGACCGGCCAGGCGTGAGCACGGCCCAGGCCTGAAGCCGGACCCTGCGCATTCACGCGGCGTTCAACACTTCGCGAGGCACCCTGATCCAGCCTTCCATCAGGATGCGCGCGCTGCGGCTCATCAAGGCCTTGGTCACCTGCCACTGGCCATTCACCAACCGGGCCTCGGCGCCCACGCGCAGCGTGCCGGAGGGATGGCCGAAGCGAACGGCGCCGCGTTCGCCGCCGCCCGCCGCCAGATTCACCAGCGTGCCCGGCACCGCTGCCGCCGTGCCGATGGCCACCGCCGCCGTGCCCATCATGGCGTGGTGCAGCTTGCCCATGGACAGGGCGCGCACCAGCAGGTCCACATCGCCTGTATCGATGCGTTTGCCGCTGGAGGCCGTGTAGGGTGCTGGCGGTGCCACAAAGGCGATTTTGGGCGTGTGCTGGCGCCTGGCGGCTTCGGACAGCTCCTGGATCAGGCCCATCTGCAGGGCGCCGTGGGCGCGTATGGCCTCGAAGCGCGCCAGCGCCTCGGCATCGCCGTTGATGGCGTCCTGCAGCTCGCAGCCCGTGTAGCCCAGGTCCTTTGCGTTCAGGAAGATGGTCGGAATGCCCGCATTGATCAGCGTGGCTGCAAAGCTGCCCACGCCAGGCACATCCAGGCGATCCACGAGGTGGCCCGTGGGGAACATGGCTCCTCCGTCCTCTCCCTCATCGGCAGGGTCCAGGAACTCCAACGCCACCTCGGCCGCAGGAAAGGTCACGCCATCGAGCTCGAAGTCGCCCGTCTCCTGCACCTGGCCGTCCGTGATGGGCACATGGGCCACGATGGTCTTGCCGATATTGGCCTGCCAGATACGGAGGGTGGCCGTGCCGTTGCGTGGAATGCGCGCAGGGGCTATCAATCCCATGTGGATGGCGCAGGGCCCCACGGCGGCCGAGAGATTGCCGCAGTTGCCGCTCCAGTCCACGAAGGGCCGGTCGATGGAGACCTGGCCGAACAGGTAGTCCACGTCATGGCCTTCGCGCGTGCTGGCCGAGAGGATCACGGCCTTGCTGGTGCTCGACGATGCATTGCCCATGCCGTCAATCTGCTTGCCGTAAGGGTCGGGGCTGCCCAGGGCGCGCAGCAGGATGGCGTCGCGCACGGGGCCCGGCTGTTGCGCAGCCTCCGGAAGGTCTTGCAGGCGAAAGAACACGCCCTTGCTGGTGCCGCCGCGCAGGTAGGTGGCGGGAATGCGGATCTGGGGTGTGGTGTTCATCAAGCGTCCTGTGTCTGTGCAAGAAAGTCCTGGGCAAAGCGCTGGAGCACGCCGCCCGCCTCGTAGACCGATACCTCCTCGGCCGTGTCCAGCCGGCAGGTCACCGGCACGCGCAGTGTCTGGCCGTTGCGGCGTTCGATCACCAGCGTGAGTTGGGTGCCCGGCGTGCGCTCGCCTTCCACGCCATAGATCTCCGTGCCGTCCAGCCCCAGGGTCCTGCGGTCGGTGCCCGGCAGGAACTGCAGCGGCAGCACGCCCATGCCGATGAGGTTGGTGCGGTGGATGCGCTCGAAGCCTTCGGCCACCACCGCCTCTACGCCCGCCAGGCGCACGCCCTTGGCGGCCCAGTCGCGGCTGGAGCCCTGGCCGTAGTCGGCGCCCGCGATGATGATCAGCGGCTGGCGGCGGTTCAGGTAGGTTTCCATGGCCTCCCACATGCGCACCACGCGGCCTTCGGGCTCGATGCGCGCCAGCGAGCCCTTGTGCTGCACGCCGTCGATGACGGCCATCTCGTTGACCAGTTGCGGGTTGGCGAAGGTGGCGCGCATGGCGGTGAGGTGGTCGCCGCGGTGGGTGGCGTAGGAGTTGAAGTCTTCCTCGGGCAGGCCCATGCGCGCCAGGTATTCGCCCGCTGCGCTGTCGGCCAGGATGGCGTTGGAGGGCGACAGGTGGTCGGTGGTGATGTTGTCGGGCAGCAGCGCCAATGGCCGCATGTTGCGCAGCGTGCGCGGGAAGGCCGCCAGCGCGCCCACGCCTTCGGTATCCCAGTACGGCGGGCGGCGGATGTAGGTGGACTGGGGGCGCCAGTCGTACTGGGGCGAGGCCTTGTTTCCGTCGTCCTTGCGGATGGCGAACATGGGTTCGTAGACGGCGCGGAATTGCGCAGGTTTGACCGATTGCTCGACGATGGCGTCGATCTCCTCGTCGGCGGGCCACAGGTCCTTGAGGCGGATCTCGCGGCCGTCCACCACGCCCAGCACGTCCTGCTCGATGTCAAAGCGCACCGTGCCCGCCAGCGCATAGGCCACGACCAGCGGCGGCGAGGCCAGGAAGGCTTGTTTGGCCTGGGGATGGATGCGCCCGTCGAAGTTGCGGTTGCCTGAGAGCACGGCCGTGGCGTAGAGGTCGCGCTCGATGATTTCCTGCTGGATCCTGGGATCCAGCGCGCCGCTCATGCCGTTGCAGGTGGTGCAGGCAAAGGCGACGATGCCAAAGCCCAGTTGCTCCAGCTCGCTGAGCAGCCCGGCCTCCTTCAGGTACAGCTCCACGGCCTTGGAGCCCGGCGCCAGCGAGGTCTTGACCCAGGGCTTGCGCACCAATCCAAGACGGTTGGCGTTGCGCGCCAGCAGCGCCGCGGCGATGACGTTGCGCGGGTTGCTGGTGTTGGTGCAACTGGTGATGGCGGCGATGATGACGGCCCCATCGGGCATCAGGCCCTGACTCTCCTGGGCGCGGGCGGCCTGCAGCTTGGCCGCATCGGCAATGCCGCGCTCGGCCAGGGCCGAGGTGGGCAGGCGCCGGTGCGGATTCGAGGGGCCGGCCATGTTGCGCACCACGGTGGACAGGTCGAACTGCAGCACGCGCTCGTACTGGGCATCGGCCAGGGTGTCGCTCCAGAAACCTGCGGTGCGCGCATAGGCCTCGACCAGGCGCACCTGGGCCTCGTCGCGGCCGGTCAGGCGCAGGTAGGCCAGCGTCTGGTCGTCAATGGAGAACATGGCCGCCGTGGCGCCGTATTCAGGGCACATGTTGGAGATGGTGGCGCGGTCGCCAATGCTCAGGCTGTCGGCGCCCTCGCCAAAGAATTCCACATAGGCTCCGACGACTTTTTGCTGGCGCAGGAATTCGGTCAGGGCCAGCACGATGTCGGTGGCCGTGATGCCGCCCTGGCGCAGGCCCATGAGGCGCACGCCCACGATCTCGGGCATGCGCATCCAGCAGGCGCGGCCCAGCATGACGTTCTCGGCCTCAAGGCCGCCCACGCCCACGGCGATCACTCCCAGGGCATCGACATGGGGCGTGTGCGAGTCGGTGCCGACACAGGTGTCCGGGAAGGCCAGGCCATCCTGCACGGTGACCACGGGGGACATTTTTTCCAGATTGATCTGGTGCATGATCCCGTTCCCCGCGGGGATCACATCCACGTTGGCAAAGGCTTTTTTTGTCCACTCGATGAAGTGGAAGCGGTCCTCGTTGCGGCGGTCCTCGATGGCGCGGTTCTTCGCAAAGGCATCGCGATCGAAGCCGCCGCACTCCACGGCCAGCGAGTGGTCCACGATGAGCTGCACGGGCACGACGGGGTTGACCTGGGCCGGGTCGCCGCCTTCGGCCGCGATGGCGTCGCGCAGGCCGGCCAGGTCCACCAGGGCGGTCTGGCCCAGGATGTCGTGGCAGACCACGCGCACGGGGTACCAGGGAAAGTCGATGTCGCGCAGGCGCTCGATGAGCTGCAGCAGGTAGCTGTCGAGTTGCGCGGGATCGGCGCGGCGCACGAGGTTCTCGGCATGGACGCGGGCGGTGTAGGGCAGGCGTGCCCAGGCACCGGGCGAGAGAGCATCGACGGCGGCGCGGGCGTCGATGTAGTGCAGCGTGGTGCCGGGCAGGGGTTTCTTGTAGCGGGAGGTCATGGGGGCGGATGGATTCTCGGGCCTGCGTGAGCCGATTGCTGTGTGCCGATTACTGTGCGCGGATTTCGTTGTCTTTCACCACCCTGGCGTAGCGGGGAATCTCGGACTGGATCAGGGCGCCGAACTGGGCCGGTGTGCCGCCTGCCGGGGACACGCCCGTGGGCTCCAGCTGGGCCAGCAGTGCCGGCGCCTTGAGGCCGGTGTCCAACGCCGCATTGATGCGCGACAGCACGGCGGGCGGCAGGCCCTTGGGTGCGAGCAGGCCGTGCCAGGCCACCACGTCATAGTCCGGCAGGCCGCTTTCGGCCACCGACGGAATCTCGGGATAGGCGGGCAGGCGCTGGGCCGTGGTCACGGCCAGGGCGTGCAGCTTGCCGCTCTTGACGTGCTGCATCAGCGCCTCGGTGCCGGCCACCAGCATGTCCACATTGCCCGACAGCAGATCGGTCACGGCCGGGCCCGTGCCGCGATAGGGCACATGCGTGGCCTTGACCTTGGCCATGCCGAACAGGTACTCGGTGACGATGTGAAGATGGCTGCCATTGCCGGCCGAGGCAAAGGTCAGCTTGCCCGGGTTCTCACGCGCATAGGTCAGCAATTCCTGCAGGTTTCTGGCGGGCACGCGGGGGCTCACGCAGACTACGTAGGCGCCTTTGGACAGCTGGATCACGGGCGTCATGTCGGCCACAGGGTCGAAGCGCAGCTTGTACAGCGAAGGGTTGACCGTATAGCTGCCCGCCACCAGCAGCAGCGTGTAGCCATCGGCCGCCGAGCGCAGCGCGTACTCGGTGCCCAGCGTGCCACCGGCGCCCGGCCGGTTCTCCACCACCACGGGCTGGCCCAGCCTGTCGTTGAGCACGTTGGAGGCCACGCGCGCAATGAAGTCCGAACCGCCGCCGGGTGCGAAGGGGCAGACGATCTTCAGCGACTTGCTGGGAAAGGCCTCCTGGGCCAGGCCCTGGTGCGGCAGCGCAAGGCCGGCCAGCGGGGCGGGCAGGGCGGCGCAAAAGCGGCGGCGGTTGATGCTCATGGGTTGGTGTCTCCTGCAGAGTTATGGTTGGCAGTGCACCAGGCTTGTTGCAAGCGGCATGCCATCCGACTCAAGGGGAAACCCGTGCAAGCCCCGCAGCCTGCTGCCAGAGGCTGAAGGGCTGCAGCGCCACCTGCTGCCGCACGATCCGTTTCATTGATGTTTCAAAACTGCCGCCTCTGATTTCATGGATGAGGGCTTGTGCAATGCCTCGCCCCCCACCCCTTGTGCCCGGCAAGGCCCGGCAGGCCCGGCAGGCCCGGCGGGCTCGGCACAGGGGGCCGGGTGCAAGCACCTTGCTGCCTGCAGTCTAGGGTTTGCCCGTGGAGGTCTTCAGCAAGAGCGCATTCCGACGATAGAGCAAAGGCGTTTGTAGGATTTGTCTTACATATGATTTGCCTGCCGGGTGCCGAAATCCATTTATCCTCGCTCTCTGCTCCACATGGCCTGCCCGGCCTTTTCGGGTGGCTGGCCATGGGGCTGGCAACGAGTGGTTCCGTGCTCCTGGACCGATTCCCCCGTGACTGCCTATTCAGCCTTAGCCGCTCCATGTCAGCTTTTGCCCAGCGCACGCTTGTAGCCATCCGGACCGCCTGGCCAGCCGCCACCGTCATGGCGGTGGGCATGTGCCTGAGCGCCGCGCTCGCCCTGCAGCAGCAGCGGGCGCTGGAGCGCATCGACCTGCAGCGCCATACGCAACAGGCCCAGTCTGCCCGCCAGGCGCTGGAGATGCGCCTGGATGCCTATGCCGTCATGGTCCAGCATGTGGCCAACCAGCTGGCCGCCTCTCCCGAGATGGGGCAGCAGGCCTTCGCGCGCATTGCGCAGGCGCTGCGCATACAGATACAGCCCGGCATGCAGGCGCTGACCTTTACGCGGGCCGCAACGGAGCGCGATCCGGCCAGCCAGGATCCGTCGGCCTCGTTCAGGCCCGATCCCCACTATTTCTTCATCGACTATCTCTGGCCGGTGGAAGGCAATGAATCCATCGCCGGCCTGGACATGCACGACCGCCCCAGTCTCATGGCCAGCATGCTGCGCAGCCGGGACAGCGCGGCTGCCGTGGTCTCGGCGCCGTTTGCCATGAAGCAGCCCGGCGAGCATGCCACCGCCGTGCTGGTGCGCGCGCCCGTCTTTGCGCTGGCGGACCACCAGTCCCCGGATGGCACGGCCGCGCATCCGCTGTTCCTGGGAACGGCCGATGTCAGCATTCGTGTGCACGACCTGGTGCAGGACCTGCATGAGCGCGGTTTCCTGGGCCGGCTAGCGCTGGCCATGCATGATGCAGGCCCGGTCTCGCCCCTGCCGCCGGCCGGCGTATCGCCGCTGCCGCTGTATCTGGGTGCTGCCTGGCCCGAGCGCGGGCAGGAAGCGGTAGGCCTGGGCGATACCGGCCAGGTGGTGCTGGAGCAGACGCTGCAGGCCCAGGACCGGCTGTGGCGTCTGAACTTCATTCCCGTGAGCACGGCCCTGTCCTGGACCGAGCGCGCCCAGCCCCTGGTGTTGTTTGCGCTGGGCATGCTGGTGTCAGTCCTGCTGGCCTCGCTGGCGGCAGCCTGGTGGCGGCGCCATCCGTCCAGCTGGGCGCAGCTGCGTGCCTCTTCCCGCAGCATGCGCGAGAGCGATGCCCGCTTTCAGGCACTGTTCGAGCAGGCCGCCGTGGGCGTGGTGCAGATCGACGCGGCCAACGGCAATGTCCTGCATGTGAACCGCAGGTATTGCGACATCACCGGCCACGAGGCACAGCAGCTGTGCCAGCGCCCCCTGCTGGCCCTGGTGGCCGCCGAAACGGTGGAGGGCGACAGGCTGCTGCTGCAGGAACTGGCTGCGGGCCAGCGCCGCGCCCTGCAGATCGAGCGGCAGCTGCGGCGCAGCGACGGCAGCCTGGTCTGGGTGGAACTGCACATCTCCGCGCTGGGCCACGGCCCATCGCTGCGGCTGATGGCCCTGGTGCAGGACATCAGCGCGCGCCGCCACTTGCAGCAAATGCAGCGCGACGGATCGCGCCACCTGCGCATGGTCATCCAGCGCCTGCCCCTGGGCCTGGCCATGCTGCAGGAGGATGGCCGCTTCGCCTACTGGAACGAGGAATTCATGCGCCTGGCAGGCCATGGCGCCACGGCCGGCATGGATGGCGACGGCTGGTGGCGCAACATGTGCCCGGATGAAGCGCGCCGCCAGCGTATGCAGCGCCGCTTCGAGGCTGCGCAGGCGCGGGCGCGCGTTGCCCAAAGCCCCCATGGCAGCGAGTCCGACAGCTGCGGCACCCTCAACTCCGAGGAGTACCAGCTCATAGGCAGCGACGGCTGCGCGCGCTCCGTATCCATCGGCGGCATGCTGCTGGACGAAGGCTGCCTGCTGATCCTGCAGGACCAGAGCCAGCGCAAGACCGCCGAAGAGGAAATTCGCCGCCTGGCCTTCTACGATGCGCTCACCGGCCTGCCCAACCGCCGCCTGCTGGTGGACCGGCTGCAGCAGGCGCTGGCCTCCAGCCGCCGTCGCGGACGCTGTGGCGCCGTCATGCTGCTGGACGTGGACAACTTCAAGGCCTTCAACGACAGCCTGGGGCTGGAACTGGGCGACGTGCTGCTGCGCATGATTGCCGAGCGACTGGCCCAGTCCCTGGGCCGCGAGGCCACGCTGGCCCGCCACAGCGGCGATGACTTCGTCGTGCTGCTGGAGGACCTGGGCAAGGACTCCATGCACGCCGCCTCCAAGCTCGAAGGCGAGGTCCAGCGCATGCGTTCGCTGCTGCTGCAACCGCTGCAACTGAGTGGCCAGTCCTGCCACATCACGCTGAGCATCGGCGCCAGCCTGTTCGGCGAGCAGGAACTCAGTGCCGACGAGGTGCTGCGCCGTGCCGAGATGGCCATGTACCAGGCCAAGGGCATGGGGCGCAACACGCTGCAGTTCTTCGATCCGCAACTGCAGGCCGTGCTCAGATCGCGCACGGCCATGGAGCAGGAAATGCGCGAGGGCCTGGTGCGCTCGCAATTCGTCCTGTACTACCAGCCGCAGGTGGCGAACGGGCGCATCGTCGGCGCCGAGGGCCTGCTGCGCTGGAACCACCCGCGCGAAGGGCTGGTGCCGCCGTCGCTCTTCGTCTCGCTGGCCGAGGAAACGGGCCTGATCCAGCAACTGGGCGAATGGGTGCTGGGCGAGGCCTGCCGGCAACTGGCGCAATGGGCGGCGGAGCCGGACATGGCCTGCCTGATGCTGGCCGTCAACGTCAGCCCGCGCCAGTTCCACCAGGCGCGCTTCGTGGAGCAGGTGCTGCAGGCGCTCAAGGAGCACGGTGCCAATCCGCGCCTGCTCAAGCTGGAGCTGACGGAAAGCCTGCTGCTGGCCGACGTGGACGACACGGCGGCCAAGATGGCCACGCTCAAGGCACACGGCGTGGGGTTCTCGCTGGACGACTTCGGCACCGGCTACTCCTCACTGGCCTATCTCAAGCGCCTGCCGCTGGACCAGCTCAAGATCGACCGCAGCTTCGTGCGCGACGTGCTCAGCGACCCCAACGACGCGGCCATTGCGCGCACCATCGTCGCCCTGGGCACCAGCCTGGGCCTGCAGGTCATCGCCGAGGGTGTGGAGACCGAGGCGCAGCGCCAGTTCCTCGAAGACCAGCACTGCCATGCCTGGCAGGGCTACCTGCTCAGCCCGCCCGTGCCCGTGCGCAGCTTCGAGGCACTGGTGCGCCAGGCCATCGTGTCGCGCCCTCCGGCCCTGAGCCCGGCGAACCTGCCGCAGGAGGCGCAGGACCGGCCCCAGGTGGTGGAGTGCACGGATGGCAGCGGGGTGCCGGACGCCCCCTCAAACCATTCTTGACATTCGACACGGCCCCGCGCGGGCCGCTTTCCATTCTTGAGCAGGGGTGGCGCGCGGTATCATTCCGAGCTTCCCTGTTGTTCCCCCACGTCCTCATTCGTCCGTTCGCCGCGGACCGCCATCTGCCTGCATCGTGCGCCTGAATTCCATCAAGCTGTCCGGCTTCAAGTCCTTCGCCGAGCCCACCAACTTCATGCTGCCGGGGCAACTGGTGGGCGTGGTGGGCCCCAACGGCTGCGGCAAGTCCAACATCATGGATGCGGTGCGCTGGGTGCTGGGCGAGAGCAAGGCCAGCGAGCTGCGCGGCGAGTCCATGCAGGACGTGATCTTCAACGGCACCACGCACCGCAAGCCGGCCAGCCGCTCCAGCGTGGAGCTGGTGTTCGACAACAGTGACCACCGCGCGGGCGGCCAGTGGGGCCAGTTCGGCGAGATCGCCGTCAAGCGCGTGCTCACGCGCGAGGGCAACAGCAGCTACTTCATCAACAACCAGGCCGTGCGCCGCCGCGATGTGCAGGACGTGTTCCTGGGCACGGGCCTGGGCCCGCGCGCCTACGCCATCATCGGGCAGGGCACGATCAGCCGCATCATCGAGTCGCGCCCCGAGGAACTGCGCCTGTTCCTGGAAGAGGCCGCAGGCGTGTCCAAGTACAAGGAGCGCCGGCGCGAGACCGAGAACCGGCTCTCGGCCACCACCGAGAACCTCACGCGCGTGGAAGACATCCTGCGCGAGCTCAACAACAACCTCGACCGGCTGGAAAAGCAGGCCGAGGTGGCGGCCCAGTACAACGCGCTGCAGTCCCAGGTCACGCTCAAGCAGCAGCAGCTGTGGTTCCTCAAGCGCGCCGAGGCCGAGGCCGAGCAGGACCGCGTGCGTGTGGAGGGCCTGCAGGCCGTCAACGAGCTCGAAGAGCGCATGGCCGACATCCGCAACAACGAAAGCGGACTCGAAACCCTGCGCCAGGCGCACTACGACGCCAGCGACCAGGTCAACCAGGCCCAGGCCAAGCTCTACGAATCCACGGCCGAAGTCGGCAAGCTGGAGGCCGAGATCCGCTACGTGCTCGAAGGCCGCCAGCGCGTGCAGCAGCGGCTGCAGCAGCTGTCCGAGCAGGTGCTGCTGTGGAACAGCCGCCGCGAGGAAGCCGAAGCCGAGATCGAGAACCTCGAAGGCGCCGGCATGGACGCCGAGGAACAGGCCGAGATGCTGGCCGCCCAGGTCGAGGAGCAAAGCATGCGCCTGCCCGACCTGGAGGACGCCCTGCGCAATGCCCAGAAGGCCGACACCGACCAGCGCGCCAGCGTGGTCCAGGTGCAGCAGCAGATCCAGGTGCTGGCCGCCGAGCAGCGCAGCCTGGATGAGCAGCGCCGCCAGTTCGAGACCCGCTTCGAGCGCCTGCGCGCCGACCGCAACGCGCTGGAGACGCCCGACGAGGCCCGCCTGAACAATCTGCAGTCCCAGCTGGAAGAGGCGCGCGAACTGGCTGAAATGGCCGATGCCGTGCTCAACGAGCTGCAGGACTCCGTGCCTCAGCTCGACGAGGACCGCCGCACGCGCCAGCAGGCCGTCAACGCCGAGGCCGCGCGCCACGCGGACCTGTCGGCGCGGCTGGAAGCGCTCAAGGCCCTGCAGGAAAAGGTCAAGACAGACGGCAAGCTCCAGCCCTGGCTGGCCAAGCACGGCCTGGACGGCATGCAGGGCCTGTGGAGCCGCATTGCCATCGAGCCCGGCTGGGAAAACGCGCTGGAGGCCGCGCTGCGCGAGCGCCTGGGCGCGCTGGAAGTGGGCCGGCTCGACATGGTGCGTGGCTTTCTGGGCTCAGGCGGGCACGATGCGCCGCCCGCGCGCCTGGCCTTCTTCAGCCCCCCGCAAGGCGCGCCCGCGCCGGCCGCTGGCCGCTGGCAGCACCTTTCGGACCTGCTGCGCGTGAACGATGCCGGCCTGCGCGCCGTGCTCGGCGACTGGCTGCAGGACTGCTACACGGCGCCCACGCTGGAAGAGGCGCTGTCGCGCCGCGGCGAACTGCGGCCCGGTGAAACCGTCTACGTGCCCACGGGCCATGCCGTCAGCAGCCACAGCGTGAGCTTTTATGCGCAGGACTCGGAGCAATCCGGCCTGCTGGCACGCGCCCAGGAAATCGAGCACCTTGAAAAGGAAGTGCGTGCCCAGGCGCTGATCTCCGACGAATCGCGCACGGCCCTGGTGCGTGCCGAAAGCGCCTATGCCGAGGCCTCGCAGCGCCTGGTCAGCGCCCGGCGCGAAGCCAGCGAATCGCAAAGCCGTGCCCACGAGCTGCAGGTCGAGACGCTGCGCCTGTCGCAGCTGGCCGAGCAGGCCCGTGCACGCAATGCCCAGATCAGCGCCGACCTGGCCGAGGTCGAGGCCCAGTTGTCCGACATCGAGGAGCGCCGCGTGGCGGCCGAGGCCCGCTTCGAGGAACTGGACATGCAACTGGCCGACAGCCAGGAGCGCCATGCCCAGCTCGGCGACAAGGTGCTGGAGTCCGAGCGGCGCCTGAACGAATCGCGCGAGCAGCTGCGCACGCTGGAACGCCAGGCCCAGGAGGCCACTTTCTCGCGCCGCAGCCTGGAAGCGCGCCGGGGCGAACTCAGCCGCACCATAGAGACGGCCAGCCAGCAGGCCCGCTCCCTGGCCGACGAGCAGCAGCGCGCGCAGGACGAGCTCACGCGCCTGACCGATGCCGCGGCCCAGGGCGGCCTGCAGGATGCGCTGGATTTGAAGATGCAGCGCGAGCAGGCCGTGGCCGCGCGCCGCAGCGAATATGACGACCTGACCAACAAGCTGCGCGCCAGCGACGAACGCCGCCAGCAACTGGAAAAGGCGCTGGACCCGCTGCGCCAGCGCATCACCGAATTCCAGCTCAAGGAGCAGGCCGCGCGCCTGGGCCTGGAGCAGTACTCCACCTTGCTGGAAGAGGCGGGCGCCGACCTGGCCGCCGTCTCCCAGTCCATTGCCGAGGCCAATGTGCGCATGCACGGCCTGCAGGGCGAGATCGACCGCCTGCACCGCGAGATCGCGGCCCTGGGCGCGGTCAACCTGGCGGCGCTGGACGAGCTGAAGCTGGCGCGCGAGCGCAAGACCTTCCTCGACGCGCAGACCGAGGACCTGACCCAGGCCATGAACACGCTGGAAGATGCCATCCGCAAGATCGACGCCGAGACGCGCGAGCTGCTGTCGGGCACCTTCGAGACCGTGAACGGGCATTTCGGGCGCATGTTCCCCGAGCTGTTTGGCGGCGGGCAGGCCAAGCTGGTCATCACGGGCGATGAAATCCTGGACTCGGGCGTGCAGGTGATCGCGCAGCCGCCCGGCAAGAAGAACCAGACGATTCACCTGCTGTCGGGTGGCGAGAAGGCGCTGACGGCGATCGCGCTGGTCTTCGCCATCTTCCAGCTCAACCCGGCGCCGTTCTGTCTGCTGGACGAGGTGGATGCGCCGCTGGACGATGCCAACACCGAGCGCTATGCCAAGCTGGTGGCCAGCATGAGCAAAAGCACTCAGTTCCTGTTCATCAGCCACAACAAGATCGCCATGGAAATGGCCCAGCAGCTCATCGGCGTGACCATGCAGGAGCAGGGCGTGTCCCGCATCGTGGCCGTGGACATGGAGTCCGCGCTGTCCATGGCTGAGCTATCCTGAGCATGTCCGCAACCTTTCAAACCCCTTTGCTGGAACGACGTTTCATTCCTTCATTCCATGAGTAACCTGCAAATCAGTCTGGCCGTCCTGGGCTTTGTGGTGCTGGCCCTGATCATTGCCTACAACAGCTGGTCCGCGCGCCGCAATGCACCCAAGCGCGCCGACCCCGTCGATGAAGCGCAGCGCGATCCCTCGCGCCATGAGCCCGGCATGGACACCGTGGGCCACGGCCCGGACCTGACGCACAGCCTGCGCGAGCCCGTGCTGGGCGACTTCGGCACCGCCGCGCCGGGCCAGAGCCCTGCCTCCGCAGACCGCTTTGCCGAAACCGACGCCGAGCTGGCCCATCTGGTTCAGCTCGAAGAGCAGCAGCGCCAGGCCGCGGCCCAGGCTGCGCTGGCGGCCAAGGCCGCCCAGGCAGTGCAGTCCGCGCAGGCCGCCCATGCCCTGCAGGCGGGCGAAGACGCCAGCGCATCGGCACCCGCATCTGAATCTGTGTCCGCGCCTGTGGCGTCCCCGTCGGCACCGCAGTCCATCGAGCCTTCCCTCAATGACGCGGCCCTGACCAGCGCGGCCGCCAGCCGTCCGGGTCTGGATGCGCTGATCGACGCCATTGCCCCCGTGCAGGTCGGCCAGGCCGTGCCTGGCGAACTGGCGCTGCAGGCCCAGCCCGCCACGCGGCGCGCGGGCAACAAGCCCTTTGCGATCGAGGGCATGAACCAGTCCACCCACCAGTGGGAGCCGCTGCAGCCCGGCCAGCGCTACCTGGGTTTTCAGGCCGGCGTGCAGCTGGCCAACCGCACAGGTGCGCTCAACGAGATCGAGTTCTCCGAGTTCGTTGCCAAGGTGCAGCGCTTTGCCGACGCGCTGGGCGCCACGCCCGACGTGCCCGACATGCTGCAGGAAGTGGCGCGTGCGCGCGAGCTCGACCAGTTCGCCAGCGAGCACGACGCCCAGCTCACCTTCATGCTGCGCGCACGCCAGGCCTCCTGGAGCGCGGGCTACGTGCAGCAGAACGCATCGCGCCAGGGCTTTCTGCCGGGCTCCATGCCCGGGCGCATGGCCCTGCCTTCGCCCACGCCCGGCATGCCGCCGGTGCTGGTGCTCAACTACGACCCGCAGGCGGCGATGGCCGACGACCTGGACACCTCGGTGGTGCGCGAGTTCCTGCTGAGCCTGGACGTGCCCCAGGTGCCGCGCGGCGAGCAGGCCTTCGTGCAGTTGCGCCAGGTGGCCGAGCGCCTGTGCCAGACCATGGACGGCGTGCTCTGCGACCAGAACGGCTACCTGCTGCCGGCCATGGCGCTGGACCCCATCCAGCACGACCTGGAACATCTCTATGACAAGCTCGACAGCCGCGAGCTGTCGGCGGGCTCCATGCTGGCGCGGCGACTGTTCAGCTGACGCGGCGCGGTGCCCCTGGTGCACAACAGGCTCCTGGCCTCAACCCCATGAATGACAATCTGGATCTTTTCTCCGGCGCAGCCCCCGCGGCGCCGGAGTCCGGGGCCGCCCCCGACAAGGTGCTGGCCAAGGTGCAGGCGCTGCGCGCCCAGCTCAACCAATGGGCGCATGAGTACTACGTGCTGGACACGCCCACCGTGCCCGATGGCGAGTACGACCGCGTCTTCCAGCAACTGCAGGCGCTGGAAGGTGCCTACCCCGAACTGGTCACGCCGGACTCGCCCACGCAGCGCGTGATCGGCGCCGTGCTCGACGGCCTGATGCCCGTGCGCCATGCCGTGCCCATGCTCAGCATCCGCACCGAGACCGACAACGAGGCCACGGGGGCCGAGGCCTTCGACGCACGCATCCGCAAGGAGCTGGAACTGGCCGAAGGCGCGCCGCCCGTGGAGTACGTGGCCGAGCCCAAGTTCGACGGCCTGGCCATGAACCTGCGCTACGAGAACGGCCGCCTGGTGCAGGCCACCACGCGCGGCGACGGCGAGGTGGGCGAGGATGTCACCCACAACATCCGCACCATCCGCAAGATTCCGCTGTCCCTGCCCGAAGGCAAGGGCGTGCCGCCCGTGGTCGAGGTGCGCGGCGAGGTCTACATGGGCCGCGCCGACTTCGTCAAGCTCAACGAGCGCCAGCAGGCCGCTGGCGGCAAGAGCTTTGCCAATCCGCGCAATGCGGCGGCAGGCTCGGTGCGCCAGCTGGACTCGGGCATTGCGGCGCAGCGCCCGCTGTCCTTCTTCGCCTATGGCCTGGGCGAGATCACGCCGGCTGCCCAGGGCGGCCCCGACTTCGTCACCCACTACGCCATGCTGCAGACGCTGCGCGACTGGGGCTTTCCGGTGGCGCCCCAGGTCTGCATCGCCAAGGGCGCGGCCGAGCTGGTGGCCTTCCACCAGCGCATGGGCGCCGAGCGCGCCACGCTGCCCTACGAGATCGACGGCGTGGTCTACAAGGTCAACAGCCTGGCCCAGCAGCGCCAGCTGGGCTTTGTCTCGCGCGAGCCGCGCTGGGCCGTGGCCCACAAGTACCCGGCCGAGGAAATGCCCACGCGCATGGAAGGCATCGACATACAGGTCGGCCGCACGGGCAAGCTCACGCCCGTGGCGCGCCTGGCCCCCGTGGCGGTGGGCGGCGTCATCGTCACCAATGCCACGCTGCACAACCTGTTCGAGATCCGCAAGAAGCGCGTGCGCACGGGCGACACCGTGGTCGTGCGCCGCGCCGGTGACGTGATCCCCGAGGTCGTGGGCCGCGTGCCCGGCGACCGGCCGGCCTATGTGCCCAACTTCCGCATGCCCGCTGCATGCCCCATCTGCGGCAGCGCCGTGGCGCGGCCCAAGGGCGAGGCCAACCACCGCTGCACGGGCGGCCTGTTCTGCCCGGCGCAGCGCAAGGAGGCCATCCTGCACTTTGCCGCGCGGCGCGCCATGGACATCGAGGGCCTGGGCGACAAGCTGGTGGACCAGTTGGTGGACGGCCATGTGGTGCGCACGCTGCCCGACCTCTACCGCCTGGGCCTGGTGGCCCTGGCATCGCTGGACCGCATGGCCGAGAAGTCGGCCCAGAACGTGCTGGACGCGCTGGAAAAATCCAAGAAGACCACGCTGGCGCGGTTCCTCTTCGGCTTGGGCATCCGCCAGGTGGGCGAGTCCACGGCCAAGGACCTGGCCCGCCACTTTGGCCAGCTGGACGCCATCATGGACGCCAGCGTCGAGCAACTGCTGCAGGTGCGCGACGTGGGGCCCATCGTGGCCGAAAGCATCCACACCTTCTTCGCCCAGCCCCACAACCGCGAGGTGGTCGAGCAACTGCGTGCCTGCGGCGTGCACTGGGAAGAGGGCGCGGCGCGCGAGCAGACCGCCCAGCCGCTGGCCGGCATGACCGTGGTGCTCACCGGCACGCTGCCCACGCTGGGCCGCGACCAGGCCAAGGAGATGCTGGAGGCCGCTGGCGCCAAGGTCTCCGGCTCGGTCAGCAAGAAGACCAGCTATGTGGTGGCCGGCGCCGAGGCCGGCAGCAAGCTGGCCAAGGCCGAGGAACTGGGCGTGACCGTGCTGGACGAGGCCGGCATGCTGGCGCTGCTGGCGGGCGGGGACCACTGATGGCGCTGAGTCCGCGCAAACCCGTGGTCGGCCTGGCGTTGGGCAGCGGGTCGGCGCGTGGCTGGGCGCATTTCGGCGTGCTGCGCGCGCTGGAGGATGCGGGCCTGAGGCCCGACATCATCTGCGGCTCGTCCATCGGCGCCCTGGTCGGTGCCTCCTATGCGGCTGGCGAGATGCAGCGCTTCGAGGAATGGGTGCTGGGACTGGGCATGCGCAAGGTGTTCGGTTTCATGGACTTCAACATCACGGGCGGCATGCTCAAGGGCGAGAAGCTGATCGCGTTCTGGCGCGAGCACTTCGTGGACTCGGCCATCGAGGACCTGAAGATTCCCTTCGGCGCCGTGGCCACCGACCTGCATTCGGGCGCCGAGGTCTGGCTGCGCAAGGGCTCCATCGCCGATGCCGTGCGTGCCTCCATCGCGCTGCCCGGCCTGTTCACGCCCGTGCAGCGCGAGGGGCGGCTGCTGGTCGATGGGGGCATCGTCAACCCCGTGCCCGCCTCGCTGGCGCGCGCCATGGGCGCGGACATCGTGATCGCGGTCGATCTCAATGCCGACATCATGCGGCGCCACATGCGGCCGCTGGCTCCCTCCGCCGCCATGGCTGCCGCGCCGCCACTGGAGGAAGCCCCGCCCGCTGTGGAGCAGGGCGTGGCGCCCGAAGACTTGGCGGGCCAGGCCAGTGCCGTGGCCGGCACGGCCTGGGTGCGCAGGCTGCAGCGCGGCGTGATGGGGTGGATGCCCGGCCACCACCGCGACGAGGCAGGCCGCGAGACCGAGCCGCCGCCGCGGCCGCCCTCGCTGCTGGACGTGGTGATGACCAGCGTCAACATCATGCAGATGCGCATCACGCGCAGCCGCATGGCGGGTGACCCGCCCGAGCTGGTGATCGCGCCGCGCCTGTCCCACCTGGGCCTGCTGGACTTCCACCGCGCCCGCGAGGCCATCGACGAAGGCTACGAGGCAGCGCAGGCCGCGTTGCCGGGCCTGCGCCACTGGGGCCTTTGAGGCGCTAAAGGTGCGGCGCACCCGACAGGCCCGGCGCGCCCGACATGTCCATAGGCCCGACAGGCCCGGGCTACGCCGCCTCCCTTTCCACGCTGACCGCATTGCGGTCGGCATTGGCCGCGGCAACGCGCGAAGGCTGCAGCCTTCGCATCAGCGCGGCGGGGTCCAGGCACTGGATCAGCGGCAGGCCCGAGTCGGCATGCACCAGCTTGCGCACCAGGGCCGTCGCGGTGTCGGCCGCGTTCAGCATGGGCGAATCCACCAGCGCGCTGGCTGGCAGCCGGTGTACGCCCTGCAGCGCGCTGACCAGCAGGCCCACGCGCAGGCCGCCATGCTGGACCACGATGACCTGTGACTGCTCGGTGACCACGCCGGGCTGGCCCTGCAGCAGCGCGGCCAGGTCGAACACCCAGACATAGCCGCTGACGCTGCCCTGGCTGCGCCGTGCCAGCGCGCCCACGCAAAACGGCAGCCGTCCTGCCGCCACGGGCGAGATGGCGCTGGCGGGCAGGGCCTCGCAGACATCAACCGCGCGCAGGGCCAGCAGGCTGGCGCCCACGTAGAAGCTGGCCAGTTCCACAGGCGCGTCGCCGCTGCCATGCGCGGCGCGCCCGTGCCCGTGCCCCTGCGTGGCGGGCCGGGCACCATCGAGGCGGGTGGCCGACGCCAGCCGCAGCGCGCGGTTGCGCGCATCGGCATGCACGGGGCCCAGCCGCTGCAGGCTCAGGCTGACGAGGCCTGCCAGTGTGTCGTCCGTTGCGCTTTCTTTTGCATCGCGTGCCGCGCCCTGGTCCAGCCGGAACTCGCGGTAGCCGCGCCCGGCGGCCATGCCGACAATGCAGTAGTGGCCTTCGATCTCCTCGATGCTGCTGCGCACCTCGCCATCGGCCAGCGATGCCAGGCCAGCCACGCCTGCGATGCAGCTGCCCAGCGGGCGCCCGCCATGGCTGGCAGCGACGATGCGCCCGTCACGCGCCACGTAGAAGGCTTCCATCGGCAGGCGCGGCAGGCCGCTGTCTTCGGGATCGGTGGCTGCAGCGTGCTCTGCCGTTGCTGCCTGCTCTGGCGCTGCGGCCTGCAGCATGGCCTGCAGCTCCCGCCGCGTGTGGAACAGCAGGGCGATGCCGCCGATGACGGGGCCCTGATCGCCGCCGTGTGCATGTCCGTGCGCCTGTTCACTCTCAGGCGATGGCGCGCGCAGCGCGGCATGGTAGACATGGACGGGCAGGCCTCCATCGTCCATCTCCTGCACGTGGTAGGCCTGGGCATCGCGCAGCAGCACAGTGGCCTGCAGGGCCGATGCCTGCACGCGCGTGCCGGGAGCCAGGGGCAGGCCGGCCTCGTCCTCATGGCTGCAGGCCAGCACCAGGCCCTGGGCGTCATACAGCGCAATGCGCGCATAGACGGTGTACAGCGCATTGAGCTGCTCCAGCAGCCGCTGCGCGCTGTCGTGGGCCTGTACCGACAGGGCCAGGCAGCCGCTGTTGTCCTCCAGCACCTTTTGCAGGCCGGGCGTCAGGGCCCACCAGCGGCAGTCGTTGGCACGTTCATAGAGATTGCGCTCCAGCAGATCCATCAGCAGCCGGTTCAGCGTGCTGTGCTCCTGCAGCCGGGTGGACAGCGCGGTCTCATGCAGGCCGTGAATGGCGCGTGTGAACACGGCATGGGTCAGGTCGCCGGTCTCTCCCATCTGCTCCAGCACGGCCTGCAGCGGGTCCGGGTGGGCCGTGCCCTGCACGGGGGACTCCGGCGCCTGGCTGGCAGCCAGCACCTGGCCATTCCAGACCACGCGGCGAATGTCGTCGGCCGCGCGGGCCATGGCGTGCAGCGGCGGGCAAAAGCCGCGCGCCTGGGCCATCAGCCCCTCGGCAATGGCCGGCTCCAGCGCCTGCAGCACCTGCGGTCTTTGCTGCGCGGCGAAGGCCAGGTCCAGCGGTGCCATCACCTGGGTCTGCCAGCCCTGCGGCCCCGCGTAGCCCTGGTAGGGCAGGGCGCGCGCCGTGCGCACCAGGTAGGTGCGGCCTGCATGGATCAGCGGCTGCACGGCATCACCATGGTGCATGGGCACGCGGCTGCCGGGGGCTATCCAGTGGGCATCGCTGCTGGCGATGACCAGTCCGCCCTCGTCCAGCAGCAGCCCCACCTGGGCACGCGGCCCGCCAGAGGCAAAGATGGCCTGCATCTCGGCGGCGAAGTCGAAGCTCAGGCATAGCACGCCGAGCACCGCCATGGTGCGTGGGTGCAGCAGGCGCTGCGCGTAGATCAGGCGGTCAGCGCCCGGCAGCACGCAACTGGCGCCGAAATGGCTGACATGGCCGGCCTGCTGCAGGGACTGCTGGAACCAGGCCTCGGCACAGGGCGGTGGCGGCTTGCGGCCTGCCTGCGCCTGGGCACGTGCGCAGACCTGGCCTTGCGTGTCCAGCAGCAGGATGTCGTCATACACCGTGTACTTGGCTCGGTAGCTCTGCAGGTGCGCCTGCAAGTGCGCCTGCAGCGGTGCCTGCCATGCGCGCAGACCGCCGGCCGCCATGTCGGGCAGGCCGCAGTCATCGCCATCGCCATCGCCATCGTCAAGCCGGGCCATGGCCTCGCACAGCACGGTATCGGCGGCGAGAAAGCCGACATCGGCCGTGCGCTCGTACAGGCTTCGCACCAGCAGGTCGATGGCATGGGCGGACTGCATGCCCAGCTGGGCCATGGCCTCCTGCGCGGACTGCGCCAGCTGCGACTGCAGCAGGCCTTGCTCCAGCTGCTCCAGTCCCTGGCGCGTGTCGGTGAGCATGGACACCAGGGCCTGCCCCTGCTGCGAGGCCTGCATGCGGGCCGAGGCTTCGATGAGCCGCCACATGAGCCGTATTTCGCGCAGGTCGGCGGCGTTGCGGTTGAGTTCCCGCAGGTGGGGAAGAATCAGGTCGGTTGGCAGGGATGTGGCCATGGAGCGCTCCGCAGTCAGGTTCAGGCTGGGTGAAACCCGCTTTCCCCGATCAGGGAAAAGCCTGATGCAACGAGCAAGAAGGAGGCCAGCTTGTGACTAAATGTGTCTGCAAGGTGACACAGGGATGACAGCCCCCCATCCACAGCCCCACCCGCAGCCCCATCGGCGCCACGCCGGGGCATGGCCTGGCGTCACCGGGGTGCGTCCGGCACTGCCGTGCAGCACGGTGGTGCCGGGCGGCGGTGCATGCGCCTACAGGCTCAGGTCGATGGAGTGCACGCGGTGCGCGTCAAGCAGGCCCGCTGCACGGTCCTCGAAGTAGCGCTCCAGCGTCACGCGCACGGTGCGAAAGGCCAGTTCCTCCCAGGGAATCTCGGCCTCGGCAAAGAGGCGGGCCTCCATGGTCTCCGGGCCTGGATAGAACTGCTCGCTGCGCAGGCGAGCGCGGTAGAACAGGTGGACCTGGCTGACCTTGGGCACGTCAACGATGGAAAACAGCGGTCCCATCTCGATGTCGGCACCGGCTTCCTCATCGGTCTCGCGCTGGGCGCCGCGTGCCGTGGTCTCGGCCAGTTCCATGAAGCCGGCAGGCAGGGTCCACAGGCCCCGGCGCGGCTCGATGTTGCGCTTGCACAGCAGCACGCGGCCGTCGTCGGTGACGGGGATGGTGCCGACCACGTTCAGCGGATTCTCGTAATGGATGGTGTGGCAGTGCGGGCACACGGCGCGTTCGCGCGTGTCGCCATCGTCGGGAATGCGGTAGACCACGGCCGTGCCGCAGGCTCGGCAGAACTTGATGGGGCTGCGAAAAATCATGCCGACACCATGGAAGTGAAAGCGCCGCCAGACGGAAGGCAGGAAGGCATTCCGTGCGGCGGACTGTGGGTTCAGAAAAACGAAGGCCGGCAGGCCGGGGAGCGCGCTCCCCGCTGCCTTGCCGGCCTGTCGCCAGGCACAGGGATCTCAGGCGATCTTGACGCTCAAGGGGCTCAGGCCATCGATGCGGCCTTCCAGCAGGTCACCGCGCACCACGGCGGCCACGCCTTCGGGCGTGCCCGTCATGATCAGGTCGCCGGGCTGCAGTTCCCAGGCGGCCGACAGGTGCTCGATGGTCTCGGCAATGTTCCAGATCAGCTTGCCGATGTCGCTGCGCTGGCGGTCGGCGCCATTGACCTGCAGCGAGATCGCGGCCTTGGCGATGTCGCCGGCCTCGGCTGCCGGGGTGATGGGACCGATGGGCGCGGCATGCTCGAAAGCCTTGCCGATGCACCAGGGGCGGCCCTGCTTCTTCATGTCGTTCTGCAGGTCGCGGCGCGTCATGTCCAGGCCCACGGCGTAGCCCCAGATGTAGTCCAGCGCGTCGGCGGCCAGGATGTTCTTGCCCGCCTTGCCGATGGCCACGACGAGCTCGACCTCGTGGTGCAGGTTGGAGGTCAGCGTGGGGTAGGGCATGGTGCCCGTGGTGCCGGCCTCGACGGGCACGATGGCGTCGGCAGGCTTGAGGAAGAAGAAGGGCGGCTCGCGGCCGGTGAAGCCCATCTCCTTGGCGTGCTCTTCGTAGTTGCGGCCCACGCAGTAGATGCGGTGCACGGGAAAACGCTCGGGGCGGCCCAGGACGGGTACGCTGGCCACGGCGGGCGGGTTGAAAACGTAGCTCATGTCGGTGTTCCTCTGGCGCCTTGTCTCGTGGGCGCCGTCGCAAGTGTGCCATGCCTGTGGCCCCGCAGCGGGGCAACGCGATGGCCGGATGAGCCTGAACAGACCCCGGGTCGCACGGTATGCTTTGCGGTCTATGAAGCTCCACACCTACTTCCGCTCGTCGGCCTCCTACCGCGTGCGCATTGCGCTGCAGATCAAGGGCCTGGACTATGAATCCGTACCCGTGCACCTGCTGCGCGGCGACCACAGGGCGCCGGCCTATGCCCAGCATGTCGGCGATGCGCTGGTGCCGGCGCTGGAAACCGAGGACGGCCACTGGCTGACCCAGTCCATGGCCATCATCGAATATCTCGATGAGACCCATGCCGAAATACCGCTGCTGCCGCGCGACGCCCTGGGCCGTGCCCATGTGCGCGCGCTGGCCCAGATGGTGGCCTGCGAGATCCATCCGCTCAACAACCTGCGCGTGCTCAAGTACCTGGTGCGCAACCTGGGTGTCTCCGACGAGGCCAAGAGCGGCTGGTACGTGCATTGGGTGCGCTCCGGCCTGGAAGCCTTCGAGCGCCAGCTGGACCTGCTGGCCGCCGAGCGCGAGGCCGCAGGCCTGGCGCCTTCGCTGTTTTGCTGGGGCGACACGCCCACGCTGGCCGACTGCTGCCTGGTGCCGCAGATCTTCAATGGCCGCCGCTTCAACGTGAGCCTGGATGGCCTGCCACGTCTGGCGGCCATCGTCGATCGCTGCGAGGCACTGCCGGCCTTCCAGAAGGCCCATCCCTCGGCCTGCCCCGACGCGGAATGAGCGCGGCCCGGCCTGACTCCATCCCCGGCAACCTCCCCGGCACCATCCCCGCATCCTGGCTGGTGCCCGAGTGGCCCGCGCCGCCCGGCGTGCACGCGCTGTGCACTTCGCGCGAAGGCGGCGTCAGCACGGCGCCCTGGGGCAGCCTGAACCTGGGCGACCATGTGGGCGATGACCCGCAGGCCGTGCGCACCAACCGCCAGCGGCTGCAGGAGATCGTGCGTGACCATACGCCGGGCGCCTGCGCAGTGTTCCTGCAGCAGGTGCATGGCGTGGATGTCGTGGCCCTGGATGCAGGCAGCGCGCAGGGCCAGGCCTTCGATGCCTGCTTGACCAGCGCCTCGGGCGTGGTCTGCACCATCATGGTGGCCGACTGCCTGCCCGTGCTGCTGGCCCATCGCAGCGGGGCCGTGGTGGGCGCGGCCCATGCGGGTTGGCGCGGGCTGGCGGGCGGGGTGCTGGAGACGCTGTTCGAGCGCTTTGCATGCCAGATCCAGACACCGCCCGGGCAAGCGGCGCAGCAGACCCTGGCCTGGCTCGGACCCGGCATCGGTCCGCGCTCCTTCGAAGTGGGAGCCGAGGTGCGCGCGGCTTTCATCGCGCATGACGCGGCGGCCGGGGCGCATTTCACCGCCGTGCCGCAAGAGGGCGGGGGCGCACCCAAGTACCTGGCCAACCTGGCAGGGCTTGCGCGCCAGCGCCTGGCGGCGCTGGGCATCACCGCCATCTACGGCAATGACGGTGGCGACGCATGGTGCACGGTGCTCAACGGCTCACGGTTCTTTTCGCACCGGCGCGACGCTGCCCGCCTGGGCAGCAGCGGGCGGTTCGCCGCCTGCATCTGGAAGGACTGAGCGCGCCTGCGTGCCGGGGCCGCTCTGCGAGGCCTGCTGCTGCGCCAGCCAGGCCTCGCGCTCGGCCAATTCGCGTGCATGGCGTTTTCGCTTGCGCGCGGGCGTGCCCATGATGTAGATCACGATGGACAGAGGCAGCAGTCCATAGAGTGCGAACGTGATCACGGCGCCGAGTATGCTGCCCGTGGGGCTGGCGGCCTCGGCCACTGCCATCATCAGAGTGACATACAGCCAGGCGATAACAACGAGATACATGGTCGAACCAAAAAAACGAGCGAGGCACGGGTTTTCGTGGAGGTCTGTGCCGGGCAAGGCGGGGCTCGCCTGGGTCACAATCAAAACGGATGCCCCGCAAGCCCCAGGCTATTGCATGGCATCCACGAACAAGGATGCAGCATGAATTTTGACCCACTCGCTGGCCTGTCAGGCCAATCCGTCCAGCAATTCTGGAACGAGCAATGGAGCCGCACGCTGCAGACACTGCAGCAGATGGGGCAACCAGGCCTTCCGGGAACCCAGGGCATGCCAGGCATGCCGGACATGGCCCAGGCCTGGAAAGCGGCCGTCCCCGAACCCGGCGCGCTGCCCGAGAACGCGCTGTCGCTGGACCCCGAAAAGCTGCTGGAGCTGCAGCGCCAGTACCTGGATGGTGCCAAGGCCATGGCCGAACAGGGCGGCGCCCAGGCGCTGCTGGCCAAGGACAAGCGCTTCAACACCGAATCGTGGGCCGGCAATCCGCTGACGGCGGCCACGGCTGCGACCTATCTGCTCAACAGCCGCATGCTCATGGGCCTGGCCGATGCCGTGCAGGCCGATGACAAGACGCGCAACCGCGTGCGCTTCGCCATCGAGCAATGGCTGGCGGCCATGGCGCCCAGCAACTTCCTGGCACTCAATGCCGAGGCTCAGAAGAAAGCCATCGAAACCCAGGGCGAGAGCCTGGCCCAGGGCGTGGCCAACCTGCTGGCCGACATGCGCCAGGGCCATGTGTCCATGACCGACGAAAGCCTGTTCACCGTGGGCAAGAACGTCGCCACCACCGAAGGCGCCGTGGTGTTCGAGAACGAGCTGTTCCAGCTCATCGAATACAAGCCGCTGACGGACAAGGTGCACGAGCGGCCCTTCCTCATGGTGCCGCCCTGCATCAACAAGTTCTACATCCTGGATCTGCAGCCCGACAACTCGCTGATCCGCTACGCCGTCAGCCAGGGCCATCGCACCTTCGTGATGAGCTGGCGCAACCCCGACGAAAGCCTGGCGCGCAAGACCTGGGACAACTACATCGAGGACGGCGTGCTCACTGGCATCCGCGTGGCGCGCGAGATCGCAGGAGCCGAGCAGATCAATGTGCTGGGCTTTTGCGTGGGCGGCACCATGCTGTCCACCGCGCTGGCGGTGCTGCAGGCGCGCCATGACCGCGAGCATGGCGCAACTGCCGCTCCGGCGGCCAAGGCGCCTGTGGCCAAGCGCGCGGCTGGCAGCCGCAGCGCCGCCCGCACATCCACAGCCCGCGCCACGGCGCCAGCTGGCGTGCCGTTTCCCGTGGCCAGCGTCACGCTGCTGACCACCTTCATCGACTTCAGCGACACCGGCATCCTCGATGTCTTCATCGACGAATCCGTGGTGCGCTTCCGTGAGATGCAGATGGGCGAGGGCGGTCTCATGAAGGGCCAGGACCTGGCGTCCACCTTCAGCTTTCTGCGGCCCAACGACCTGGTCTGGAACTACGTGGTGGGCAACTACCTCAAGGGCGAGACGCCCCCGCCGTTCGACCTGCTGTACTGGAACAGCGACTCCACCAACCTGCCCGGCCCCTACTACGCCTGGTACCTGCGCAACCTCTACCTGGAAAACAAGCTGGCCCAGCCCGGCGCGCTGACCGTCTGCGGCGAGCGCATCGACATGCACCAGCTGCGCCTGCCGGCCTATATCTATGGCTCGCGCGAGGACCACATCGTGCCCGTGGGCGGCTCCTATGCGTCCACCCAGGTGCTGGGCGGCGACAAGCGTTTTGTGATGGGCGCATCGGGCCACATCGCGGGCGTGATCAATCCGCCTGCCAAGAAAAAGCGCAGCTACTGGCTGCGCGAGGACGGCCAGTTGCCGCCCACGCTCAAGGAGTGGCAGGCCGGCGCCGACGAGTACCCGGGCAGCTGGTGGGCCGACTGGAGCCCCTGGCTGGCCGAGCACGGCGGCAAGCTGGTCGCAGCGCCCAAGCAGTACGGCAAAGGCAGGGAATACACGGCCATCGAGCCGGCCCCGGGCCGCTACGTACTGGTCAAGGCCTGAGGCACAATCGTTTCGATGCTGCAGTGCAATAACGCTGCGGCTTGAATGCAGGGTGCCGCTGCCGCGACTGCGGCAATGTGCGCCCGGGCATCCCTTCAAGAGTCCAAAGAAAGGTCCGTCATCATGGAAGACATCGTCATCGTTTCCGCTGTCCGTACTGCCGTTGGCAAGTTTGGCGGCACCCTCGCAAAGATCCCCGCCACCGAACTGGGCTCCATCGTGATCCGCGAGGCACTGAACCGCGCCAAGGTCGGCACCGACCAGGTCGGTGAAGTCATCATGGGCCAGGTGCTGGCCGCTGGCGCAGGCCAGAACCCCGCACGCCAGGCCATGATGAAGGCCGGCGTTGCCAAGGAAACCCCGGCCCTCACCATCAACGCCGTCTGCGGCTCGGGCCTGAAGGCCGTGATGCTGGCAGCCCAGGCCGTGGCCACGGGCGACAGCGAGATCGTCGTGGCCGGTGGCCAGGAGAACATGAGCCTGTCGCCCCACGTGCTGCCGGGCTCGCGCGACGGCCAGCGCATGGGCGACTGGAAGATGGCCGACACCATGATCGTGGACGGCCTGTGGGACGTCTACAACCAGTACCACATGGGCATCACGGCCGAGAACGTGGCCAAGGAAAAGAGCGTCAGCCGCGAGCAGCAGGATGCCCTGGCCCTGGCCAGCCAGCAAAAGGCCACGGCCGCACAGGACGCAGGCAAGTTCGTGGACGAAATCGTTCCCGTCAGCATTCCCCAGCGCAAGGGCGATCCCGTGGTGTTCGCGGCCGATGAGTACATCAACCGCAAGACCAATGCCGACGCCCTGGCAGGCCTGCGCCCGGCCTTCGACAAGGCCGGCTCGGTAACGGCCGGCAACGCCTCGGGCCTGAACGATGGCGCGGCCGCCGTGGTGGTGATGAGCGCCTCCAAGGCCAAGGCCCTGGGCCTGAAGCCGCTGGCACGCATCGTCTCCTACGCCACCAGCGGCCTGGACCCCGCCACCATGGGCCTGGGCCCGGTGTTCGCCTCGCGCAAGGCGCTGGAGCGTGCGGGCTGGACCGCGCAGGACGTGGACCTGTTCGAGCTGAACGAAGCCTTTGCGGCCCAGGCCTGTGCGGTGAACCAGGAGCTGGGCATCGACCCGGCCAAGGTCAACGTCAACGGCGGCGCCATTGCCATCGGCCACCCCATCGGCGCATCGGGCGCCCGCATCCTGGTGACCCTGCTGCACGAGATGCAGCGCAGCGGCGCCAAGAAGGGCCTGGCCGGCCTGTGCATCGGCGGCGGCATGGGCGTGGCCATGGCGGTGGAGCGCGTCTGAAGGGCTCCGGGAAAACGTTAGCAAGCTTTCAGGGTAGATCCTAGGCCTGCCTAGGGCCTGCCCGAAGAGAGGCGCAGCGCACGCGCTGCATACTAGCCATACGGGGGTGCCGGACCCAGAGGTTCAGGCACCCTTGGTGATAACCGGAGTCAATGCCCCGGTTGTCGTGGATAGATTGATCTGAAGCAACCATTGATTGACAGGAGAGAAGAATGGCTCAAAAAGTAGCGTATGTCACAGGGGGAATGGGAGGCATCGGAACGGCTATCTGCCAGCGTCTGCACAAGGAAGGCTTCAAGGTCATCGCAGGTTGCGGTCCGTCGCGCGACTTCCAGAAGTGGCTGGACGAGCAAAAGGCGCTGGGATACAACTTCCATGCATCGGTCGGCAATGTGGGCGACTGGGCTTCCACCGTCGAGGCCTTCAGCAAGACCAAGGCCGAGCACGGCAGCATCGATGTGCTGGTCAACAATGCCGGCATCACGCGTGACCGCATGTTCATCAAGATGACGCCGGAAGACTGGCAGGCCGTCATCGAGACCAACCTCAACTCCATGTTCAACGTGACCAAGCAGGTCGTGGGCGACATGGTGGAAAAGGGCTGGGGCCGCATCATCAACATCAGCTCGGTCAATGGCGCCAAGGGCCAGGCCGGGCAGACCAATTACTCGGCCGCCAAGGCGGGCATGCACGGCTTCACCATGGCGCTGGCGCAGGAGATGGCCACCAAGGGCGTGACCGTGAACACCGTGAGCCCCGGCTACATCGGCACCGACATGGTCAAGGCCATCCGTCCCGACGTGCTGGAGAAGATCGTGGGCACCATCCCCGTCAAGCGCCTGGGCGAGCCCAGCGAGATCGCATCGATCATCGCCTGGCTGGCTTCGGAGGAAGGCGGCTATTCCACCGGCGCCGATTTTTCGGTCAACGGTGGCCTGCACATGCATTGAACCTGCAAGGGTTCGCGCTGCAAAGGAGCCTCCGGGCTCCTTTTTTGTTGGGCAGCCCCGCTGCAAATGTCCCAGAAATGACAAAACCCGCTGAAGCGGGTTCTGTGGAAGAGGGGGTCTGCACGGAAGGCCGTCAGACCGGTGGTGTCAGAGACTGGGGCACCGTGTGCGCCAGCCAGCGCCTCAGCGCTTGCGATCGCGTTCGTCTTCGGGCCAGATGGACATGATGGCAGTCGTTTGCATGGAAACTTTCTCCTGTATTGCTCTCTTAACGCGGGCCAGATTCAGCTGGTTGACAGGTTTTTAAAAAATTTTCGAAGGAAGTCGAAACTTTTTTGTGACCCGGTTTTCAGGCGTTGCGGGGGCCGCGCTTGCGGTCACGGTCATCCCATGGCCAGACAGCTTGGGCCAGCGCAGCGGCTGCAAAGCGGGTCTGCAGGGCGGTGTGGGAAAAGATGTCGGTCATGTGCAATCACTCCTTTGTTGCGTGTTCAACGCGGGCAAGTGGCTGCAGGTTGACTCAGGGATTGCCCCAGGACGCAAGCAATTGCAAGCCTGGAGGTGGGGATCTGTCAGTTTGAAGACAGATTTCTGGCGCAATGAGAAAAAATCCTTTTCCTGACAGAGGCTTACGGGCGTGGCGAGCCAATGCCGATGCTGTTACGCCTCGTTGCCCGCAATGCGTGGGCAGAGGTCAACCCCGGGCGAAACTGCCCATCAGGCAAAAATCAGGGTCACGGCAGGCGCGCCGTCCACGATGTAGCCGCGGTACATGCCGGCGCTGTTGAAGGGGCAGTGCACGCGTCCCTGGCTGTCCACGGCCACCACGCCGCCCTGGCCACCGATGTGTGTCAGCGTGCCCCGCACTGCGGCATCGGCTGCGAGTTCCAGGCTTTGCCCCAGGTAGCGCATGCGCGCATGGATGTCGTGCGCGATGGCTGCGCGCAGGAAATGCTCGCCGGTTCCCGTGGCCGCCACGGCGCAGGTGGTGCTGTCGGCGTAGAAACCTGCGCCCACCACGGGCGTGTCGCCCACGCGCCCGGGGCGCTTGTTGGTCAGCCCGCCGGTGGATGCCGCGGCGGCCAGGTTGCCATGCACATCGCGCGCCACGGCGCCGACCGTGCCCATCTTGCCGTTCTCGTTCAGCGGAGCCGGGTGCGCCGCCAGTCCGCCGGCGTCGTGGTCCAGCAGCGCGGTCTGGCCGGATTGCGCCTGCACCCGGCGCAGCTGTGCCAGGCGCTCGGCAGAGTCGAAGTAGCCGGCATCCATCCGCGCCAGCCCGCGCTCATCGGCAAACCTCTGCGCCCCCTCGCCGACCAGGAGCACGCACTGGCCGTCGTCAAGAACATGCCGTGCCAGCGCAATCGGATTGCGCACCTGGCTGACGGAGGCGACTGCGCCGGCCCGCAGGTTGCTGCCGTCCATCAGGCCGGCATCCATCTCGTGGCGCGCGTCGCGTGTGTAGACGGAGCCGCGCCCGGCATTGAACAGCGGGCAGTCTTCCAGGGACTGGCACGCGGCCTGGACGGCGTCCAGCGCGCTGGCGCCGCGCCGCAGCAGGGCGGCGCCCGCCTCCAGCGCCTGGGCCAGTGCGGCGTGGTAGGGGGCCTCGTCGGCCTGGCCCTGGATGACGGTGCCTGCGCCGCCGTGCACGGCAATGGAAAATTTTCGGGAGTTCTGGGGCATGTTCATTGGAGTGCGTAGCGCGATTCCAGGAAGCGGCCATAGCGGGCGATGCCCAGGCCGATGAGCAGATAGACGGCACAGACCACCATGTACATCTCCACGAAGTACGCAATCCAGTGGGGGTCGCTCATGGCCATCTTCAGGGAGCCGGTGATGTCGTAGATATTCACGATCGCCACCAGGGAGGTGTCCTTCACCGCGCCGATGAAGTTGCTCACCGTGGGCGCGATGGTCACGCGCAGTGCCTGCGGCAGGACCACGTGGCGCAACACCTGCACCCTGGTGAAGCCCATGGCCTGGGCCGCCATGACCTGGCCCTGGGGCACGGCCTGCAGCCCGCCGCGAAACACCTCGGCAAGATAGGCGGCGCTGAAGGCCGCCAGGCAGACGGCGATGCGGACCATGGGGTCCACCCGCCACTGCGCGGGCACCAGCATGGGCAGCACGAAGGCCCCGAAGAACAGCAGCGTGATCAAGGGGACGCCGCGCACGGCCTCGATGAAGCCCGTGCACAGGATGCGGATCAACGGCAAGCTGGAGCGCCGGCCCAGCGCCAGCAGAATGCCCAGCGGAACGCCGGCCAGGCAGGCGATCACGGCAAGGAACAGGGTCAGCGGCAGGCCGCCCCACAGATCGCTGGGCACGGGTGCCAGGCCGGCCACACCGCCCGCCATCAGCACGCCAAAGCCGGTCAACCCGGCCAGCAGCATTGCCATGCCGGCGCGGCCGAAGAAGCGCGGCAGTGCCGCCACCCCCACGCTGCCCAGCAGCAGCAGGCTGGCGGCGACGGGGCGCCACTGTTCGGCCATGGGGTAGCGCCCCAGGAACACCAAACGGTACTTGTCGCGCACCACGCCCCAGCAGGCGCCGGCCGCAGCGCGGCATGTGTCGGGGTTGGCTGCGGTTTCGGCGTCGAGCAGGCCCCAGGCCAGCAGCTTCCAGCCCGCCCACAGCGCGGCCAGCAGCAGCGTGGCGGTGATGAGCCCGGAGAGCGCATCCGGAAACAGGCTGGCGCGCAGGCGCTGTGCCAGCGGAACCCGGGGCGGGGCCACCGGCAGGGCCGGTGCGCGGAGTACGGCACTCATGGGCAGGTCTTTCCCGGCTAGCGTGTGATGAAGGCACTGCGCTGGTTGAAGGCATTCAATGCCATCGAGGTCAGCAGGTTGATGGCCAGGTAGACCACCGCGATGATGGTCACGCACTCGATGGCCTGGCCGGTCTGGCTCATGGCGGTGTTGGCGACCATCACCACGTCGGGGTAGCCGATGGCCACGGCCAGCGAGGAGTTCTTGATGGTGCTGAGCGCCAGGTTGGTATAGGGGGGAATGATCACCCGCAGGGCCTGCGGCAGCACGACCAGGCGCAGCTGCTGGCCGCGGCGCATGCCCAGGGCCGAGGCGGCATTCCATTGCCCGCGCGGCACGGCCTGCAGACCGGCGCGCACGATTTCCGCGCAATAGGCGGCGGCATACAGGCCCAGGGCTCCCACCAGGGCCAGGAATTCAGGCGTCAGCGCCAGTCCTCCGTCGATGCCGAACATGCCCGGTTGCGGCGAGCTCCAGTGCCAGCCCGCCGCGCTGTCGTACACCGGGCCGGGCAGGGCCAGCCCCGCCTTGCTCAGAAAGCCCAGGGGGCCGATGGCCAGAGGGTGGTCCACATCGGGCAGTAGCGAAGTCAGCGCGAAATACCACAGCAGCACCTGCACCAGCAGCGGGATATTTCGCGCCACATCGACATAGAGGCGCACGGCGCCGCGCAGCAGCGGATGCCTTGCCACGGCGGCCACGCCCAGCAGCAGGCCCAGCACGGTGGCCACCACGAGCGCGGGCACGGCGGCGCGAACCGTGTTGGCCACCCCGGCTGCGACCGCACGCAGGTAGCTGTCGCCGGGCTCGTAGGGCAGCAGCCCTTCGGAGATGGAAAAGCCGGCCGTCTGCTCCAGAAAGCCGAAGCCCCCGGCAATGCCGCGCGCGGCCATGTTGCGGCTGGCGTTGTGCGCCAGCCAGCCCAGCAGCAATATCAGCAGCCAGCCGATGGCGAGCTGCAAGGCCAGCCGGCCCCAGCGCGGCCGAGTGGGGGCCGGTGGCTGCCGTGCCCCGGCGTCGATGGCATTCACGGCTTTCGCAGCATCTACAGCGTTCGCGGCATTCATGGCAGGGTGCCCTCGGCGCGTCAGTTCATCGGCGGCGACATCATCAGGCCGCCCTTGGTGAACAGCGCGTTCTTGCCGCGCGGGACGTTCAATCCGGACTTGGCGCCCAGGTTGCGCTCATAGCTCTCGCCATAGTTGCCCACGGCCTTGACGATGCGCAGCGCCCATTCCTTGTCCAGCCCCAGCTGCTTGCCCAGGTCGTCGCTCTGGCCCAGGAAACGCTTGACCTGGATGCTGTCGGAGCGGGTCTTGAGCTCGTCGGCATTGGCCTGGGTGATGCCCAGTTCCTCGGCCTCGATCATGGCGTTGAGTGTCCAGCGCACGACGGCGAACCATTCGTCGTCACCGCGGCGCACGGCGGGGCCGGCCGGCTCCTTGGAGATGACTTCGGGCAGGATCACGTAGTCGTCGGGGTTGGCCAGCTCCTTGCCGCGCAGCACGGCCAGGGCGCCGAGGTCGCCTGTATAGGCCTGGCAGCGTCCGCTGCTGAAGGCCTGCAGGGCGGCTTCGGGGTTGTCGAACACCACTGCCTTGTAGTTGAGCTTGTGGGCGCGAAAGTACTCCGACAGGGTCTTTTCCGTGGTGGATCCGCTGATCACGCAGATGGTGGCGCCAGAGAGTTGCTTGACGCTGTTCAGGCCGGGTTTCTTCCTGGCCATGAAGCCCTGGCCGTCGTGGAAATTGATGCCCGCCCACATCAGGCCCAGGCCGTTGTCGCGCGTGAAGGTCCAGGTGGTGTTGCGTGCCAGCAGATCGATCTCGCCGGACTGCAGCGCCGTGATGCGTGTCTGGCCGCTGGTGGGAATGAACTTGACCTTGCTGGCGTCACCCAGGGTGGCTGCAGCCACGGCACGGCACAGATCCACGTCCAGCCCGGACCAGTTGCCGCTGCCGTCGGCGAGCGCAAAGCCTGCGCGCCCCGTGTGCACGCCGCAGGCCACGGCGCCGCGCTGCTTGATGCCGTCCAGCGTCTTGCCAGCGTGGGCCGGCGCGGCAGCGAGTGTGAAGAGGGCGGCCATCGATGCAAGCGCAAAGCGCAGACGGGCAGGGGCGTTCATGGTGAATCCTTTCCAGCGGGATGGGGGGCCTGGGGTTGCGGCTTGCTTGCCGCCGGCGAAGCGGTATCGGCGTCCGGAGTCAGGTAGGGAAGCACCGACTCGGACAGTTCGACCAGGCTGCGCACGGCCTGGGGTGTGGCGCGGATGACCTGGGTGGCCAGTGCCTCGACCATGGCCATGGCCGCCATTGGCGATGAAGGCAGCAGGGGATGCGAGGCGGGTGCCAGCAGCGTGTAGTCGGCCTCGCGGGCCAGCGGGCTCGTGGCCTCGTCGGTGATGGCGATGGTCAGGGCGCCCCGCTGGCGTGTGTGCGCCGTCAGCGCGACGGCTTCGCGCGAGTAGCGCGGCAGTGAAATGGCGATCAGCACGTCCTGCTCCGTCAGCCCTGTCATGCGGCGTACCGCCTGTTCCGATCCGCCTGCGGAGGTCACTTCCACCACCTGCTGCAGATAGGGTTGCAGCACGTCGGCGCCAAAGGCCGCCACATGGTGGGAGCTGCCGAACCCCATGAAGAGCACACGGCGTGCGCGGCAGATGCGCTGGGCCAGTTGGTCGAGCAGGCCGGGGTCGCAGGCCTGCGCAGCCGCCTGCAGGTTGCGCTGCGTGTGCCCGAAAGCCTGCTCGCCCACGGCGCCAGCCGTGGCGGCCTCGGGCCCATGCGCCGCGCGCAGCTTGTTCACGGGCTCCAGGGCCTGCTGCAGCTGGCGGCCCAGGTGCAGGCGCAAATCGGCAAAGCCTTCGTAGCCGGCGTGCTTGGCGAAGCGGTTGACGGCAGCCAGGGAGCCACCGCAGGCATTGGCCACTTCCTCGGCGCTCAGCGTGACGGCCAGCACCGGATGCGCGGCCATCCAGCGCCCGACCCGGGCGACGGCGGGCGAGCCATCGACGCTGGCGCGCAGCAGCTCCTGTACGGCGGGGTGGGGGTGGAGTTCCATGAATGAATGAAAGTGAATGGTCTCTTTCATTCATTATTTTTTAAGAATGAAATCTTTCATTCAGGAGAAACCCTGAACCGAACGATCCATGCGTTCCGCTGGCTGCGGGGAAGTGCGGGGGCGTGAGGGGCGTGAGGGGCGTGAGGGGAGGGCGGGGCCTCAGGGGCGCACCTCGGCGCAGCCGAAGTGGAGCGCCGTCTTTACGCGGGACGACGCTTGTGGCAGGCGGTCCCATGGGACCGCCTGGTTTTCGAGAACGACTGGAATCAGTCGGAAATCGCGGCCGACAGCTGCTCGATCTGCTCGCTCAGTTCCAGCCAGCGCTCTTCCAGGCTGTCGATCTCGTCGTTGCAGGCCTTGAGGCTGCGGCCCGTCTCGGCCATGTCGGCGGGCGAGATGGGCTGGCTCAGCAGGCCTTCGAGCCGCGTGCGCTCGGCCTGCAGCTGGGGCAGGCGCTTGTCCAGCTGTTCCAGTTCCTTCTTGAACGGGCGGGTCTTCTCGGCCATCTGCTGGCGGGCCAGGGCGGCCAGGCGCCGTTGCTCGCGCTGGTCTCCGGCACTGGCGGCCGGCGGCGTGGGCGGGGCAGCGGGGGCCGGGGCCAGCGCAGCAGCCACGGGGGCCTGCACTGCAGGTGCTGCATGTGCTGCGGGCTCCATCTGCGCTGCCGCCTTGCTGGTGGCAGCAGCCGCCTGTTCGGCCTTGCGGGCCTCTTCGCGCAGGCGGCGGGATTCTTCCAGCAGGTAGCGCTGGTAGTCGTCCAGGTCGCCGTCGAAGGGGCCGACCACGCCACGGCCGACCAGCCAGAAGTCCTCGCAGACCGAGCGCAGCAGCGCGCGGTCGTGGCTGACCAGCATAACGGTGCCGTCGAAGTCGTTGATGGCCATGGCCAGGGCCTCGCGCGTGGCCAGGTCCAGGTGGTTGGTGGGCTCGTCCAGCAGCAGCAGGTTGGGGCGCTGCCAGACGATCATGGCCAGCACCAGGCGGGCCTTTTCGCCGCCGCTCATGCTGCCCACGGCCTGCTTGACCATGTCGCCGCTGAAATTGAACGTGCCCAGGTAGCTGCGCAGGTCCTGTTCGCGGGCCTGCGGGCCGGTGGCGCCGGTGTCCCGTGCCAGGCGGATCATGTGCTCCATCGGGTTCTCGCCGGGGCGCAGCACGTCCAGTTCCTGCTGGGCGAAGTAGCCGATGTTCAGGCCCTTGCCTTCGGTCACGGTGCCGGCCAGTGCCTTCATCTCGCGCGCAATGGTCTTGACCAGGGTGGACTTGCCCTGGCCGTTGGCGCCCAGGATGCCGATGCGCTGGCCCGCCAGCACTGAGCGGTTGACGCCGCGCAGGATGGTGGTTGCCTGGCCTTCATCGTCCAGGTAGCCGAATGCGGCGTCCGTGATCGCCAGCATGGGGTTGGGCAGGTTGGCCGGCGGCTTGAACTCGAAGGTGAAATCGGCGCTGGCCAGCATGGGGGCGACCTTTTCCATGCGCTCGATCTGCTTGACGCGGCTTTGCGCCTGCTTGGCCTTGGAGGCCTTGGCCTTGAAACGGTCGATGAACTTCTGCAGGTGGGCGATCTTGTCCTGCTGGCGCTCGAACGAGGCCTGCTGCAGCAGGATCTGCTGGGCGCGCAGTTCCTCGAACTTGCTGTAGTTGCCGCCATAGCGCGTGACCTGCGCGTTTTCGATGTGCAGCGTGGTGTTGGTGATGGCGTCCAGGAATTCGCGGTCGTGGCTGATCACGACCAGGGTGCCGGGGTAGCGCTTGAGCCAGGCTTCCAGCCAGACCAGGGCGTCCAGGTCCAAGTGGTTGGTGGGTTCGTCCAGCAGCAGCAGGTCGGAGGGGCACATCAGCGCGCGCGCCAGCTGCAGGCGCATGCGCCAGCCACCAGAGAAGCTGTTGACGGGGTGCTCCAGCTCGGAGACCTTGAAGCCCAGGCCCAGGATCAGGGCCTGGGCGCGCGGCACGGCATCGTGGGCGCCGGCATCGGCCAGGTCCACGTGGGCATGGGCGATGGCCATGCCGTCCTCGCTGGCCTCGGCGGCCGCGAGCTGGGCATTGAGCTCGCTCAGGCGGGTGTCGCCGTCCAGCACGAACTGGGTGGCCGTCTCCGAGGTCTCGGGCATGTTCTGCGCGACCTGGCCCAGGCGCCATTGCGAAGGGATGGAGAACTCTCCACCGTCCTCGGCCAGGCTGCCGTTGAGCAGGGCGAACAGGCTGGACTTGCCGGCGCCATTGCGTCCGACAAGGCCGACTTTTTCACCGGGGTTGATGGAGACGGAGGTGCTGTCCAGCAGCACGCGGGTGCCGCGGCGCAGGGTAATGTTGCGAAGGCTGATCATGAATGGGCAGGATTATCCCAGCGATTGCGCCAGGGCAGGATTGCCGCCCGCCATGCCCGTGCCCGGCCACGGTGCAAAGCCCTGGTACCAGGCCCTAGATCGGCTGTATGCCCACGCGCTGCATCATGGACTGGGTGAACTGGATCTCGCGCTCGAAGCCCTTGGCATAGGCGTCGGCGCTGGTGATGGCGACCTTGCCGCCTTCCTGCTCCAGCAAGGCGATGACCCTGGGCTGCCTGAGCACTTCCTCCAGCGCCGTGCGCAGCCGCTGGACGATGGGCTCGGGCGTGGCGGCCGGCACGGACACGCCGCCCCAGGATGTGAGGTTGACATTGGGCACACCCAGCTCGGCCAGGGTCTGCACCTGGGGCAGCTTGGCATTGCGCTGCGGCCCGGCAATGGCCAGCGGCACCAGCTTGCCGGCCAGCACCTTGGGATAGGCCACGGAAAACAGCGGGGCGCCGAAGGCCACCTGCTGGCCCAGCACGGCATTGACCAGTTCCGAGGCGCCCTTGTAGGGCACATGGTTGACCTGCAGGCCCATGCTGGAGGCCAGCATCTCCACGCCCAGGTGCGACGGCGTGCCCACGCCGCCCGAGGCATAGTCCAGCGCCCCCGGCCTGGCCTTGGCGCGCGCGGCCAGGTCGTCCAGCGTGCGCATGCCCGAGTCGGCATGCACGACGACCAGGATGTCCGAGCGCGACATGCCCAGCACATGGCGGAAGTCCTTGAACACGTCGTAGCCCGGGCTTTTGTACATGCGCATGGCGGCGGCCATGGGCGAGCCCGAATACAGCAGGGTGTAGCCGTCCGCCGGCGCCTTGGCCACCTGGCGTGCGCCGATGTTGCCGCCCGCGCCGGCGCGGTTGTCTATCACCACGGGCTGGCCCAGCTGGGCCGACAGCGCCTCGGCCACGATGCGCGCGGCCGTGTCGGGGCTGGTGCCGGCCAGGTAGGGCACCACCCATTTGATGGGGCGCGTGGGCCAGGCGCTGTCGTGTGTGGTGGCTGTGGCGGCTGTGGTGGCCCAGGGCAGGCCTGCGGCAAGCGATGCGGCGCCCGCAGCGCGCAGGAATCGGCGTCGGTCCGGCCTTTGGGATGGATTGTCTTGCATGGCGTTGTCTCCTTGTCTTTTCGCTTTCATGCCGGCCAGCCTCAGGCGCCGGCCCGCTCCAGCAGTTCCTTGGCGATGGTGTTGCGCTGTATCTCGCTGGTGCCCGTGAGCACGCGGTACATGCGCAGCATGCGGAACAGGAATTCCACGCGCCGGCCCTGGACGATGCCTTCGCCGCCATGGATCTGTACGGCGCGGTCGGCGATGCGGAACGCCGTCTCCGAGCAGAACAGCTTGCTCATCGAGGCCTGGGCGCGCGCATCGATGCCGGCGTCGATGGCGCGGGCCGTCTGCACCATCAGTGCGCGCGCCGCCATCCATTCGGTGGCCATGTCGGCCAGCATGTGCTGTATGGATTGGAACTGGGCAATGCTGCGGCCGAATTGCTGGCGCCCCAGCGCATAGTCGCGCGCATCGCGCAGCGCCACCTGGGCCAGGCCCAGCATGGCCGGGCAGTGCAGCAGGCGGTTGACGGTGATGCGGCCCAGCGCCAGGGCCAGGCCACGGCCCGGCTCGCCGATCAACTGGGCAGCGGGCACGCGGCAGCCGTCGAGCACGATGTCCCCCGTGCTCGATTGCCCGGCCATGGTCTTGTAGCCGCTGACCACTTGCACGCCCGGGGCATGCAGGTCCACGAAGAAGGCGCTGATCTCGCGTTGCGGGCTGCCCTCGGGCGCGGTCGAGGCCATGAGCACGGCCAAGTCGGCAAACGGCGAGCCCGAAATGAAGCGCTTGCGGCCGTGCAGCACGTAGTGGTCGCCTTCGAGCACGGCGCGCGTCTCCAGCGCACCGGCGTCCGAGCCCGCTGCGGCCTCGGTCAGCGCAAAGCAGATGGATTTCTCGGCGCGCGCCACGGGCAGGATGAACTGCTCCATCTGCAGCGGCGTGGCCTTGCGGATCAGCGCGCCTATGCGCGGCGGGCCGCTGAGTTCGCCCAGCACATGGGGCGCGAAGGGCGAGCCCGTGGCGTAGATGGCCTCCTTGACCAGCACCTGATCGAGCACGGACAGGCCGGCGCCGCCCATGGCCTCGGGCAGGGTCATGCCGTAGAAGCCGCGCGCATGCGACAGCTTCCAGACCTGGCGCAGCAGTTCGGTGGAAGCGCTGTTTTCATGGTCCACGCCATGCGCGCGGGCGAGGTCGGCCAGTTCGCCGTGGATGAAGGCGTTGAGCGCGTCGATCAGGCCGGCTGCGCGTTCCGAGCCTTCAAAGGGCATTTCCAGCAGGGCAGCGTTGGCGGCGGGGAGAGTGTCTTTGGCGTTCATCTCAGTTCACCTTGCGGGCGTGGTTGGCCCAGTAGGGCGCCTGCACGGCGCGGCGCATGACCTTGCCGTTGGGGTTCTTGGGCAGCTGCTGCACGAATTCGATGTGGCGCGGGCGCTTGAAGCCGCCCAGGCGCTCCGCGCAAAAGCGGTCCAGCGCGGCGCTGTCGCCGGCCAGGCCGGGCTTGAGCACGATGTGGGCGGCCACGGCCTCGCCCCATTTGTCGTCGGGAATGGCGAACACGCAGGCATCGGCCACCGAGGCATGTTCGTAGAGCACGGACTCCACCTCGGACGGATAGACGTTGAAGCCGCCGCTGATGACCATGTCCTTCTTGCGGTCCACGATGTAGACAAAGCCCTGCTCGTCCATGCGGGCCAGATCGCCCGTGTGGTAGCGGCCGTTCTTGAGCACCTCGGCCGTCAGCTCGGGCGCGCGCCAGTAGCCTGCAAAGACATCGGCGCCGCTGACCACGATTTCGCCGATCTCGCCCTCGGGCACCGGGCGGCCCTCGTCGTCCAGCACCTCGACCAGGGATTCCAGGAAGGGCCGTCCGCAGGAAGCCAGCCGCTCGGGGCGCGATGCACGCGCCTGCAGGTGGTCCTGCACCGTCAGGCCGCAGACGCCGGAGGTGGTCTCGCCCGCGCCGTAGCCCTGGGACAGGATGGGGCCGAACACGTCCATGGCCTGCAGGATGCGTGCCGGCGCCATGGGCGCTGCGCCGTAGCCCAGGCGCAGCAGGTCGGGCAGGGGGCGGTAGCGGCCGCCGATCTCGGCCAGCAGCATGTTGATCATGGTGGGCACCATGAAGGTATGGGTCACGCGCCGCGCCTGCATCTCGGCCATGAAGGCGCCAGGCTCGAAGCCCGAGAACAGGTGGATGGTGGCTCCCGTGCACAGCGCCGGCACCATCTGCATGCCCGAGGCGTGCGTGACCGGACCGACCAGGCCCAGCACGTGGCCGGCCTGCATGCCCTCGCCGCGCATCAGGAATTTGCGCAGCTGGGCCAGGCGGTTGCCGAAGGTCTGCATGGCGGCCTTGAGCACGCCCGAAGAACCTGAGGTGTAGTGCAGCACGGCCACCTCGTGCTCGTGCACGGCCACGGGCCGGAAGCGGTCGCTGGCGCGGGCGAGCAGGGCCTCGTAGCTTTCGCCGGCGGGGCCGTCCAGCAGCAGCAGGCGCACGTCGGCAGACTGCAGGTGCGGCTTGAAGGCCTCGGCGCGCGCTGCGGTGGTCACGATGACGGCGGCATCGCTGTTGGCCGCGATATCGCCCACTTCGCGCGGCGAAAGGCGTGCGTTGAAGGGCGCCTTGATGAGTCCGGCCTTGTAGCAGGCGATCTCGATCTCCACGATTTCCACGCAGTTGGGCAGGTAGATGCCCACGCGGTCGCCACGGGACAGGCCCAGCGCCGCCAGCGCATTGGCCAGCCGGTTGGAGCGCTGTTCCAGCTCGGCGTAGCTGATGCTGCGTGCGGCGCTGGTCACGGCCGGCTGCGCGCCGTGGGCCCTGCAACTGCGCGCGACCAGTTCGCCGACATTGGGGATGGGAAGGGAGTAGGAGTGGGAATGGGGGTGGCCTGCGGTGGGCCGGGATGTCTCGTGCATGGCATTCCTTGGCTGAAGCCGCGCGTTTTGCGCGGCGTGCCATGCACTGTTCCAGAAGAGGCCTGGAGCGGGGAAATACCGTTTAGTGATTCAGGCGCATCAGAAAAATTGATGTCCAGATCAACCCTTGCGGTATTTGCTGATGACCCCATGCCCAAACCCCTGCGGTCATGCCGTCATGCCTGCTGCCAGCGCGCCTGCCAGATGCCGGCCGTGATGAGTTGCCGGGCCTGTGCCATCAGCGCCTGCTGGACCACCTGCAGCGCCGGGTCGCTGCTGCGGTTGGCCTGCACGGCCAGGAAGTAGCGGCGCAACAGTTCGGGCGCCGTGACCTGGGCCACGATCCAGCCGTGCTGGATGGCCGTGGGCGCAGCCTTGGCTTCCTCGCGCAGCCAGGCGGGCGCATCGCTCAGCGAGCAGGCGGGCGTGAAGGTGAAGCCCGCGCCGCAGTGGTAGAGCGAGCGGATGACGCGCGCTGAATCGTGTTCGTGGACGATGTTCAGCCGCAGGTCCCGTGCGTCGGCCGCGGCCTCCACGGTCTGGCGGATGGAAAAGCGCCGCGACTGCAGCACCAGCGGCAGCTGGCAGGCGTGGGCAAAGTCCATGTGCGGCAGGCCGCCGTCCGGCGCGGGGCGCAGCAGCGGGGCCACGCTGCCATCGACATCCTGGCCGCAGATGTAGATGGATTCCTCGGCCATGGGCTGCACCTGCATGTCGTGCAGGCTGGCCGTGTCCACGAGGATGGCCAGGTCTGCGCGCCGGTCCAGCATGGCCTTTTGCACCATGAGGCTGAGGTCGTCGAGCACAAAGATGCGTATGCGCGGGTGGCTATTGCGCAGGCTGGCGATCACGGGGCCGGCCAGCAGGCTGGTCAGCAAAAAGGGCAGGGCGATGGTGACCGAGCCTTCGGGGCCCTGCGGCAGGCGCTGTATGCGCTCGCGCATGGCATCGGCGTCGGACAGCAGGCGGCGTGCGTCCTCGTACAGCTGGGCGCCGGCCGGCGTGGGGGTCACGCCGGCGTGGCTGCGCTCCAGCAACTGGGTGCCCAGCTCGCCTTCCAGCTTTTTGATCTGCGCCGTGAGCGCGGGCTGGGCCACGTACAGCGAGTGCGCGGCGCGCGAGAGGCTGCCCGCCTCCAGCACCGCGATGAAGTAGCGCAGCGCCCGCAGGTCCATTTCAGCCCAGGGGGCGGTAGGTGGGGCGCAGGGCCTCGATGTCGCCTTCGGTCCAGGCGCGCAGCGCCTCCTGGGTGATCAGCAGCACCTGCTCGTCGCCCGAGCTGGTGTCCAGCCAGAACACGGGCAGGTCGGGGAAGGCGGCTTCGAAGAAATCCTTTTCATTGCCGATTTCCAGCACGACCACGCCTTCCTTGGCCAGACGCGACGGCAGGTCCAGCAGCAGGCGGCGGATGAAGTCCATGCCGTCGGCGCCGCCGGCCAGCGCCAGTTCGGGCTCGGCCTGGTATTCGGCGGGCAGGCGCGACATGCTGTCGGCGTTCACATAGGGCGGGTTGCACAGCACCAGGTCCCAAGGGCCGGGCAGGGCGGCCAGGCCATCGCTTTCCAGCAGCTGCACGCGCTCGGCGAGTTCATGGCGGTCCACGTTGATGCGCGCCACGGCCAGCGCGTCGGCCGAGATGTCGGCGCCCGTGACCTCGACCTCGGGCCAGGCCATGGCCGCCAGGCAGGCCAGGCTGCCGTTGCCCGTGCACAGGTCCAGCACGCGGCGCGTGCGGTCGGACAGCCAGCCGTCGATGCTGCCGTCGGCCAGCAGCTCGGCAATGAAGCTGCGCGGCACGATGGCGCGCTCGTCCACGTAGAAGGGCACGCCCTGCAGCCAGGCCTCGCGCGTGAGGTAGGCGGCGGGCTTGCGCGTTCGGATGCGCTCTGCGAACAGCTCGGCCACTCCGGCCTGCTGCTGGGCGCTGACGGCCTGGTCGGCCAGGGATTCGGGCGCGCCGGGCGCCAGTTCGCTGTCCAGCGGCAGGCCCAGCTTCCACAGCGTGAGCCAGGCCGCTTCGTCTTCGGCCGTGGCGGTGCCGTGGCCAAAGGCCACGCCGGCCGCCGTGAGCGCTGCGGCCCCGGAGGCCACGAGGTCGGCGATGGTACTGCCCGAGATGGCGGGAATATTGGCAGGGGTGGGGGCGGATGTCATCGTCGGCTCCTTGGTCGCGTTCAGGCGGCCTGCTGGCGCTGCAGCTCGTGGAGCGTGCGGCGGTAAATGTTCTTGATGGGCTCGATGTCGGCCACCACGATGTGCTCGTCGATCTTGTGGATGCTGGCGTTGGGCGGGCCCACCTCCACGACCTGGCTGCAGATCTGGGCGATGAAGCGGCCGTCGCTGGTGCCGCCCGTGGTGGACAGCTCGGTCTCCAGGCCGGTCTCGGCGCGGATGGCCGCCTGCACGGCATTCACCAGCGTGCCCGGCGTGGTCAGGAAGGGCTGGCCGCCAATGGTCCAGGCCAGCTCGTACTCCAGCCCGTGGCGGTCCAGCACAGCCTGCACGCGCTGCTGGAGCGATTCGGCCGTGGACTCGGTGCAGAAGCGGAAGTTGAAGTCGATGGTCACATGGCCGGGAATGACGTTGGATGCGCCCGTGCCGCCATGCATGTTGCTGATCTGCCAGCTGGTGGGCGGGAAGAAGCCATTGCCCTCGTCCCAGCGCGTGGCGGCCAGTTCGGCAAGGGCCGGCAGGGCCTGGTGGATGGGGTTGCGCGCCAGCTGCGGGTAGGCGATGTGGCCCTGGATGCCCTTGACCGTGAGGCGCCCGCTCATGGTGCCCCGGCGGCCGTTTTTGATCATGTCGCCCGTGCGCTCCACTGATGTGGGCTCGCCGACGATGCACCAGTCCAGGCGCTCGCCGCGCTCGCGCAGCAGCTCGACCACGACCTTGGTGCCGTCCACCGAAGGGCCTTCCTCGTCGCTGGTCAGCAGCAAGGCAATGTCGAAGGAGGGGGCCGGTGTCTCGGCCAGGAATTCCTCCAGCGCCACGACGAAGGCGGCGATGGAGGTCTTCATGTCGCTGGCGCCGCGGCCGTACAGCTTGCCGTCGCGGTGCGTGGGCACGAAGGGCGGGCTGCTCCACTGCTCCAGCGGGCCGGTGGGCACCACGTCGGTATGGCCGGCAAAGACCAGCACGGGCCGGTCGGCGCCTGTCCCGGAGCGCCGGGCCCAGAGGTTGCGCACGCGAAAGCTGTCGGGGCCGCTGTCGATGCGCTCGCAGGCAAAGCCCATGGGCTGCAGGGCATCGGCCAGGAGTTCGAGGCAGCCGGCGTCTTCGGGAGTGACGGAGGGCAGGCTGATCAGCTGCTCGGTCAGTTGCAGGGTGCGGGACATGGTGGGTGGAATCAAAAAACAAAAAAGTCGGAGGGCCGGCTGCCGCCAGCGTGCTCCGACATTGTGAACGCTGCGGGGCCAGCCGATCAGTTCGGCTTGACTTCCAGCATGATTTCCGTGAACGAGGGCATGTCGTCCTCGCCGGGCGTGGCCAGTTCGGCGAACTGGCTGGACGGCGCGGCATGGCTGGCCTTGACCACGTCGTTTTCCAGGCGCCACATCAGGTTGGTGGGCGAATCGGCGAAGGCCAGGGCTTCGGCGCGGTCGATGCGGCCGGAGCGGACCAGCTGCGCCAGCGCCTCTTCAAAGGTCTGCGAGCCTTCGGCCATGGATTTTTCCATGGCCTCCTTGACGCCCGAGAAGTTGCCGCGCTCGATCAGGTCGGCGATCAGCTTGGTGTTGAGCATGACCTCGACGGCCGGCATGCGGCCGCCGTCCACGGTGCGCACCAGGCGCTGGGAGATCACGCCCTTGAGCGCTGCCGACAGCTCGCCCAGCATGGTGGGGCGGATTTCCTCGGGGAAGAAGGACAGGATGCGGTTGAGCGCGTGGTAGCTGTTGTTGGCGTGCAGCGTGGCCAGGCACAGGTGGCCCGACTGCGCAAAGCCCATGGCCGAGGACATGGTCTCGCGGTCGCGGATTTCGCCGATCAGGATCACGTCGGGCGCCTGCCGCAGCGCATTCTTGAGCGCGATCTGCAGCGATGCCGTGTCCGAGCCCACTTCGCGCTGGTTGACGATGGAGCGCTTGTTGCGGAACTGGTATTCGATGGGGTCCTCGATGGTGAGGATGTGGCCCGTGAGCTTTTCGTTGCGCGCATCGATCATCGAGGCCAGCGTCGTGCTTTTGCCCGAGCCCGTGGAGCCCACGACCAGCAGCAGGCCGCGCTTTTGCATGATCAGCTCGCCCAGCACGGGCGGCAGGTTCAGCGTGTCCATGGCCGGGATGTGCTGGGCGATGAAGCGGATCACCACGGCGCAGCTGCCGCGCTGGTGCATGGCGCTGACGCGAAAACGCCCCACGCCGCGCAGCGGCACGCCCATGTTGAGCTCGCCCGTTTCGTCCAGCTCCTGCAGGCGCTCGGCCGGCACGATCTCGGCCAGCAGGCTGCGCGGCGCGTCGGGCGGCAGCAGCTGGTTGTTGATGGGCACGCATTCGCCGTTGATCTTGATCAGCGCCGGCGCGTTGACCGCCAGGTAGACGTCGGACGCCTGCTTCTCGCCCATCAGGCGCAAAATCCTCTCCATCGTGCCCATGTTTTCCCCCAAATTCGTGTACTGCCGCTGTTCTTGGATCGTCTGCACGCTCTTGTGACGTGAAACGGGCGTCCGCTGCCTGGTGGCCGGGGACGCCCTCGAGAGTATGCCTTGCTCCATCCCCTGAACAGGGGATGTTTTGGCGCCGCAACCACGCCTTTGGCGCGGTGCGGATGCGGATCAATCGCGCAGCAGGTCGTTCAGGCTCGTGGTGGAGCGGGTCTTGGCATCGACCTTCTTGACGATGATGGCGGCGTACATGCTGTAGCGGCCGTTGTCCTTGGGCAGGTTGCCCGACACCACCACCGAGCCGGCGGGCACGCGGCCATAGCTGGTCTCGCCGGTCGCACGGTCATAGATGGGGGTGGACTGGCCGATGTACACGCCCATGGAGATCACGGAGTTCTCTTCCACGATCACGCCTTCGACGATTTCGGAACGCGCGCCGATGAAGCAGTTGTCCTCGATGATGGTCGGGTTGGCCTGCAGCGGCTCCAGCACGCCGCCCAGGCCCACGCCGCCGGACAGGTGCACGTTCTTGCCGACCTGGGCGCAGGAGCCCACGGTGGCCCAGGTGTCAACCATGGTGCCTTCGTCCACATAGGCGCCGATGTTCACGTAGGAAGGCATCAGGATCGCGCCCTTGGCCACGAAGCTGCCGCGGCGGGCCACAGCCGGGGGCACCACGCGCACGCCGGTGGCGGCGATCTCGGCCTCGGTCATGCCGGCGAACTTGGTGGGGACCTTGTCGAAGAAGTTCAGGTCGCCGGACTGCATCAGCACGTTGTCCTTGAGGCGGAAGGACAGCAGCACGGCCTTCTTGATCCACTGGTGCACGGTCCACTGGCCCACGCCTTCGCGCGTGGCCACGCGCAGCTGGCCGTTGTTCAGGGCTTCGATCACGTGGTCCACGGCCTCGGTCACTTCCTTGGGGGCGGCAGCGGGGGAGAGGCTGGCACGGTTGTCCCAGGCGGTGTCGATGATGGATTGCAGCTGTTGCGTCATATGGCTTTGGTGATCAAAGGGTTTGTGAGGAAAGGGGAGCGCAGGGCTGTCTCAGCGCTGGCGCGATTCTATGAACTGTGCAATGCGCTGGGCGGCTTCCAGGCATTCTGCGGTCTCGGCCACCAGGGCCATGCGCACGCGCCCGGCGCCGGGGTTGCGGCCATTGGCCTCGCGCGCCAGGTAGCTGCCGGGCAGCACGGTCACGCCGGTGGCGGCATACAGCTCGCGTGCAAAGTCGGCGTCGTCCAGGCCCAGCGATTCGGGAATGCCGGCCCAGAGGTAGAAGCTTGCGTCGGGCAGGCGCACATCCATCACGCGCGCCAGCACGGGCGTGACCTGGTTGAACTTTTCGCGGTACAGGCGGCGGTTTTCCTCGACATGGGCCTCGTCGGCCCAGGCCGCCATGCTGGCCGTCTGCACCACGGGGCTCATGGCACCGCCGTGGTAGGTGCGGTACAGCAAAAAGGCCTTGATCAGGGCCGCATCGCCCGCCACGAAACCGCTGCGCAGGCCCGGCACATTGCTGCGCTTGGACAGGCTGGTGAACATCAGCAGGTTTTTGTAATCCGTGCGGCCCAGGCGCTGTGCGGCTTCCAGGCCGCCCAGGGGGGCGGTCCCGTCGAAATAGATCTCGCTGTAGCACTCGTCGCTGGCGATCACGAAGCCGTAGCGGTCGGACAGCGCAAACAGCTTTTCCCATTCGGCCAGCGGCATCACCGCGCCTGTGGGGTTGCCGGGAGAGCACACGAAGATCAGCTGGGTCTTTTCCCACACGTCGGCGGGCACGCTGTCCCAGTCCACCGCGAAGTTGCGTGCGGCGTCGCTGGGCGCGTAGTACGGCTGGGCGCCGGCCAGCAGGGTGGCGCCTTCGTAGATTTGATAGAACGGGTTCGGGCAGATCACGCGCGCGCCGTCCTGGCTGGCATCCACCACCACCTGGGTGAAGGCAAACAGTGCCTCGCGCGAGCCGTTGACGGGCAGCACCTGGGTGGCGGCGTCCAGGGCAATGCCATAGCGCTGGCGTGCCCATTGGGCGCAGGCCTCGCGCAGCGCGGGCTCGCCGGCTGTGGCGGGGTACTTGGCCAGGCCGCCCAGGTCGGCGCTCAGGGCCTGTTCAATGAACGCCGGCGTGGCATGGCGGGGCTCTCCGATGCCAAGGCTGATGGGGCGCACGCCCGCCGGTGGCTGGACCCCGGCGAACAGTTTGCGAAGACGCTCAAACGGGTAGGGCTGGAGTCGGGAGAGCAGGGGATTCATGGGCTCGCATTATGGATTGATGCGCTTTCGGCATGCCGTTGTCACAGGGGACTGCGGGTCTGCACGCTGGCTTTTTTGCATTCTGTTACCTATTCTGGCATGGTCTCGACTGGGGCCATGCCATCTCGTGTGGCGGGGCTTCGTGAACGGTGAATTCCAGATACCAATGACTAGAGAGGCAATCAGCTATGCAGGCAGGCGCTGGCATGGAAAAAGTGGGAAACAGGCATCGTAAGCATACATCCGGCCCCGGGGTCGGCTTCCTTGTATGCGCCGTGTGGGCATTGGCGGGGCCGCCGCTGGCGTTGGTGGCCGGTTTGGCGGGCTTGGGGCCCTGGGTTTGGGGTGCCTTGCTGCTGTGGGCCGGGCTGCTGCTGGGCGGCATGCACAGGCTTTGGTCGCGGGTGATCGGCGAGCGCGAATTGCTGCAGCAGGCCATGCAGGGCATCGCCCAGGGCGACCTGAGCCAGCGCGTGACCGTGGAGGCGGCCGCCTCGCAGGAGGGCGATGGTGCTGTCCAGACGCCCAAGGCGCTGCTGGGAGGCATGGTCACCTCGCTGTCGGGCATGGTGGCCGATGTGCGCAGCAATGCGGCGCTGGTGGCGCAGGCCGGGCAGCAATTGGTGAACGAGCACCAGGCGCTGTCCGATCGCACCGAGCTGCAGGCCACCAACCTGGCCCAGACCGTGGTCAGCGTGGAGCAGTTGAGCAGCGCCGTGCAGCACAACGCCGATGTGGTGGGCGTGGTCCACCACCAGGCCAGCGCCGTGCGCGGCGCCGCCGATGAAGGCGTGGTGGCCATGGGCCGGGCCGTGGAGTCGGTGGAGACCATTGAAAACAGCGCCGGGCGCATGCGGGAGATCATCGGCGTGATCGACGGCATTGCTTTCCAGACCAATATCCTCGCGCTCAATGCCGCCGTGGAGGCCGCACGGGCTGGCGAGCAAGGCCGGGGCTTTGCCGTGGTGGCCAGCGAGGTGCGCTCTCTGGCCGGCCGCTCGGCGGAGGCGGCGCGCGAGATTCGCCACCTGATTGGCGATGCGCTGACCCAGGTGGAGCACAGCACCGAGTTGATCCGCACGGCCGGGCGTGGCATGGAGCGCGTGACCGAAGGCATCCGCCAGGTGGCCGAGCACATGGGCGAGCTCTCGCAATCGACCGGCAGCCAGAGCACGGGCCTGGCCGAGATCAGCCGCGCCGTGCACCAGATCGACGAGATCACCCAGCACAACGCGCAGATGGTGGGCCACGCGCTGGACCAGGCACGCGCGCTGCAGCAGCGCGCCCAGATGCTGTCAGGGGCGGTGTCGCGCTTTCGGCTGCAGCAGGGCACGGCGGAGGAAGCCGTGGCCCTGGTCGAGTCGGCCCTGGGCTTGGCGCGGCGCGGCGTGGCCACCGAGGCACTGCTGGCCGCCGTGAATGACCCCGGCCAGCCCTTTCATGACCGCGATATGTACGTGTTCGCCCTCGCTGCCGACGGCAGCTACCGCGCCTTCGGCGGCAACCCTGCGCGTGTGGGCGTGCGCGTGCAGGAGCTGCCAGGCGTGCGGGGTGAGCAGCTGCTGGCCGACATCATTGCCCAGGCCGAGCGCGGCCCAGGCTGGGTGGAGTACGACTTCAGAAACCCTGCCACGCAACAGGTACAGACCAAGATGTCCTTCGTCTGCAAGCATGGCGGGCTGTACTGGGGTTGCGGGGTCTACAAGAGCCTGGCGCTGGCTGCGTAGGCCTGCCACGGCCTGCGTGGGTGCCTATGGCGGTCTATGACCATCGATGGGCATCCATAGGCCTGTACTGGCGGGCGTAGGCGGGTCTCGCTGCCCGCCCACATCCACTCTCAATGCCCGTTGGGCGTTGAGGCGCCACCCGCACGCTGCGCGCGTGCGCGGGCCAGGATGGCTGCGATGGTGGCTTGCTTGCTTTCGGTCGCCAGCGGGGGCGCCGGGCAGGGCGTGGAAGGGCTGGCGTCGTCGGCCATTTCCTGCTCACCCAATGCAAGAGGCATCTGCGCCCGGGCGGCACCCAGGCGCTCGCGCTCCTGTTCACGCTCTCGGCGCAGCACATAGCGCTGTCGCGCATGTTCGGCCTGCTGGGGGCTCCAGGCAGACCAGCCTGTGGCCGGGCCGCTGGCATTGTGCAGTTCGATGCAATCGACCGGACACACGGGAATGCAGAGTTCGCAGCCCGTGCAGTGGGCGGCAATCACCGTATGCATGAACTTGTTGGCGCCCAGGATGGCATCCGTGGGGCAGGCCTTGATGCACAGGGTGCAACCGATGCACCAGGCCTCGTCGATCACGGCCACGGTGCGCGGGGCTTCCGTGCCATGCTCGGCGCTCAGTGGGACAACGGGCCGGCCCGTCAGTGCAGCCAGCCTCTCCACTCCCGCAGCGCCCCCGGGGGGGCACTGGTTGATGCCGGCCTCGCCCGAGGCCACGGCCTGGGCATAGCTGGCGCAGTCGGGGTAGCCGCAACGCGTGCACTGCGTCTGCGGCAGCGCCGCGTCTATGCGTGCTGCCAGATCGTCGCGGGCAAGGATTGCGAAGGCGGACATGGCGTGCCGGGCTTGCTCGGTGCTCAGCCTGCCTGCACCTTGGCACCGCGCTTGCGCGGCTGCTCGGTGGCCGAGGGCGCGTCATCGCTCAGGCTGCTGGTGTGACCTGCCGCGCTGGCGGCCGTGGCGCTTTCGGGCTGGTGGGCACTGATGAACTCACGCACCTGGGGGTAGACGATCTCTCTCCAGCGCCTGCCGCTGAAAATCCCGTAGTGGCCGGCGCCCGGCACTTCAAGGTGCTTGCGCTGATCGGCCGCGATGCCCGTGCACAGATCGTGCGCTGCGCGCGTCTGGCCCGAGCCGGAGATGTCGTCGAGCTCGCCTTCGACGGTCAGCAGGGCACTGCCCTTGATGTCCTGCGGGCGCACCAGCTCGGCCTGGCCTTCGGGCGAACGCACTTCCCAGGTGCCATGGACCAGCTTGTAGTCCTGGAACACCGTGGCGATGGTCTCGAGGTAGTAGTCGGCATCCATGTCGAGCACGGCGTTGTACTCGTCATAGAACTTGCGGTGATGCTCGGCGCTGGCGTCGTCACCCTTGATCAGGTCCTTGAAATAGTCGTAGTGGCTATTGGCGTGGCGGTCCGGATTCATCGCCACGAAGCCCGAGTACTGCAGGAAGCCCGGGTACACGCGGCGGCCTACGCCCGGATAGCCTTCGGGCACGCGGTAGATCACGTTGTTCTCGAACCACTCGAAGCTGCGGTTCTGCGCCAGGTTGTTCACCGAGGTCGGCGAGCGGCGCGCGTCGATGGGGCCGCCCATCATGGTCATGGACAGCGGGGGCGTCTCGCCACGGCTGGCCATCAGCGACACGGCAGCCAGCACCGGCACCGTGGGCTGGCACACGCTGACCACGTGGCACTGGCCGTATTTGCCTTGCAGGTAGCGGATGAACTCCTGCACATAGTTCACGTAGTCGTCGAGGTGGAACTCGCCATCGGCCAGGGGCACCAGGCGGGCGTTCTTCCAGTCGGTGATGTAGACCTTGTGGCCGCCCAGCATGCTTTGCACCGTATCGCGCAGCAGCGTGGCGTAGTGGCCCGACAGCGGCGCCACGATCAGCACCACGGGCTGGCTCAGCATGGTCTGCAGCGTATCGGTGTCGTCGGAGAAGCGCTTGAAGCGGCGCAGCTCGCAAAACGGCTTGTCCACTTCGACGCGCTCGCGGATGGTCACGTCAACGCCGCCCACATCCACACTGTGCAGGTTGAATTCGGGCTTCTCGTAATCCTTGCCAAGGCGGTAGAACAGATCAAACCCGGCGGCCATGCGCTGGGACATCGGACCTTGGCTCAGCAACGAGTGGGGGTTGCTGTAGAGCTTGGCTGCAGCTTGCGCGAAATCGGCAAAGGGCTCGACCATGGCGCGCTGGATTTCGTAGAGCTGATAGAGCATGGATACAAGGGGTTGTTTGGATATGTTGCAGTGCAATATATCAGCAGCAAGCTAAGAAAATTGGTAGTAAAACCCCTTTGATGCTGTCGCGTAAGTGATAGTTTTTACCGATAGGCCTGGGCGAGCGGCCGCCTCAGCCCTGGCCATCCTGCAATGCAGTCCCCCGCGCTAGGCGGCAAGCGCCGCCTCGGCCGGTTTGGTGCGCGCAAGCCGCATCACCTCTGAAGGCGGCAATTGCTTGAGCTGGTGATTGCTCCACACCTGGCGCCAGCGGCGCGCCCCCGCCAGCCCGTTGCGCAACCCCAACATATGCCGTGCGATGGAGTACCAGTGCGTGCCATGCGTGCGCGCCTCGCGCTCCATATACGCCACCATCTGCTCCTCGATGGACTCGCGCGTGTGCTCCACGCTCGCATCGTCGTAGTACAGCGCATCCCACGAGGCCAGCCACCAGGGGTTGTGATAGGCCTCGCGGCCCACCATCACGCCATCGACCTGCTGCAGCAGTTCCTGCACCGTGGCATCGGCCTTGATGCCGCCGTTGATGGCAATGGTTAGTTCCGGAAAATCCTGCTTGAGCCGGGCCACGATCTCGTAGCGCAGCGGCGGGATCTCGCGGTTTTCCTTGGGCGACAGGCCCTTGAGCCAGGCATTGCGGGCATGCACGATGAATACGCGGCAGCCCGCATCCGCCACAGTGCCAACGAAATCGCGCACGAATTCGTAGCTCTCGTCCTTGTCAATGCCGATGCGGTGCTTCACCGTGACGGGCACATCCACCACATCTACCATCGCCTTCACGCAATCGGCCACCAGCGGGGCCTCATTCATCAGGCAGGCGCCAAATGCGCCGCGCTGCACGCGCTCGCTGGGGCAGCCGCAATTGAGGTTGATCTCGTCATACCCCCACTGCGCCCCCAGCCGCGCAGCCTGCGCCAGATCGGAAGGCTCGCTGCCACCGAGCTGCAGCGCCACCGGATGCTCCTCGGCCTCGAACCGCAGATGCCGCGGCACATCACCGTGCAGCAACGCGCCCGTCGTCACCATCTCTGTGTAGAGCAAGGTGTGGCGGCTCAGAAGCCGGTGCAGGTAGCGGCAGTGTTTGTCGGTCCAGTCCATCATGGGCGCAACCGACATGCGCCACATGTTGGCTGGTGCTTGATTTTCTACGTTTGTCATTGATCTGATTGGGTTTTTTGCTCTGGCGTCGTTGCCGGATTCTTCGCCATTCAACCCCGTTTTTGCTGATTTTCTCGCTGGCTTTGCTACATCCTTCATCTGTAGCAAAACAGATGGGAGCATCACTTCACGCAAGCGCGCGCACGGCTTGCTTGCTCGCTTGCCTGCACCGCACAGATCCGGATGATGGAGAACGGCATGTTCGTCCACCGCGAAAGCCAGACCTACCGTCGGAAAGTGCTGGCCAACGAGTGGCTGCGCAGGCGCGAGTACGAAATGGACCAGGAGCGCGCTTCCTGCCAGGCTGTGCACAAGAAAATTTCAGTGGGGGAGCCACTGCGGGATTATGTCAGTGCGGCCGAATACGTGACTGAGTGGGGCCGTAGCAAAAAGGCTGACATCGCTCGCCTGCAGGCCTCTGGTCGGGCCGACCTACAGGCCACCAAGCTCACGGTGCAGGATCTGATGGGCTACCCAAGAAGCGGCGCACGGAAGACGAGGCCGGCCCCGCCACCGCGCTCAATGACATGGTGTGGCTGCGCCAGGTCTTCCTGCATGCTTCGGCCGCGCGCGTCGTCGATGCGCCGCTGCAGGTGCTGGACCGCGCCAAGTCCGGGCTGCTGCGAACGCGTGTGATCGCCAAGCCGGCTCAGCGCTCGCGCCGGCTGCTGCCCGAGGAAGAGGCCAGGCTGCTGGAGCACTTCGCCAGCCGCGACGGCCGGGCGTCGATCCTCATGCGCGACATCATGCAGTTCGCGCTGCTCGCGGCGCGGCGCCAGGAAGAGATGTGCCGTCTGCATTGTGACGATGTGGATTTTGAGAAGGGGGTGGCGTGGCTGGATGACGCGAAGCACCCCCGCATGAAGAAGGGCAACCGGCGGTGCTTTCGGGTGCTCAATGCGGCAGCCGACATCATCAAAAGTCAGTCTAGGGAAGAGAGGGCGGAATTCGTCTTCCCATACAACAACAGATCAGTCGGAGCGGCATTCACGCGTGCTTGCCATGTCCTTGGCATCGAGGATCTTCACTTCCACGACTTGCGCCATGAGGCGACGAGCAGGCTTTTCGAGAAGGGATACAGCATTCAGGAGGTTGCCCAGTTCACGTTGCATGAGAGCTGAGCTACATTAAAGCGTTATACACATCTGTGTCCGGAGCTGGTTCCTGAAAAATAAAGGGCGAATGGTGTTGGTTAAATTTGAGGAGTTCAATGGTGATTCAGCAATCAATTAATTTCAATGAGGATGAGTCTCAGATTGAGTCTGATGAAGACATATCTTTGCTTGATGAGAAGGTTTTCGCTACTGCTGTTTTGAGTGGTAATGATTGGACTGCAGAGACAATTATTACGCAGATAAATAAAGGCAATATTCAGCTTAATCCTAGTTTTCAGAGGCGAGATGCTTGGGGAAAGGATCGTAAAAGTAAATTTATTGAGTCTCTTATTTTGGGATTGCCAGTGCCTCAGGTCGTTCTTGCCGAGTCACGGGATCGCCGGGGTGCTTATATTGTGCTGGATGGCAAACAGCGTCTTTTGAGTATTAGGCAGTTTGCTGCACATGCCGATGATCAAGTATACAACCAGTTGCAATTGACGGATTTGGATATAAGGCGTGATCTTAAGGGTGCTACGTTGGATTCACTTCGAGAGGATGCTCAGAGGTTTGATGACGTCTCTGCTTTTGAGAATCAGCCAATTCGTACCGTGGTGATTAAAAATTGGCCCAATGAAGACTATTTGTATCATATTTTCTTAAGGCTTAACACAGGTAGCGTTTCGCTGTCTCCCCAAGAGTTGCGTCAAGCCTTGCACCCTGGCCCATTTGTTACATTTCTAGATGAAAAGTCTTCGGTAAATAAGAGTCTTCGGGAAATCCTTAAGATTGATAGGCCTGATTTTAGAATGCGTGATGCTGAGCTAATGCTTAGGTTTATAGCATTTAATAATTTTATATTGAAGTATACGGGCTCTTTGAAGGATTTTCTGGATAGCACTTGTGGAGAATTGAATGCTAATTGGATGGGTTGGAAGAGTGTGCTAGAGGAGCAGATTGAGTCCCTGGATTTGGCGCATATTATCATAAAATCAATATTTGGAGATAATAGCTATAGAAAGTGGAATTCTTGGGGTATGAAAATAGATTTAATCGTTCTGTTTTTGATGTGATGGTCTTGTCAATGAGCCATGCGGAAGTTAGAAGGGCGGTTGTCGGCCGAGAGTTGGATGTGGAGGAGGCATTCAAAGATCTATGTGCCCATAATGTTGGATTTCGTAATTCATTGGAAAATACTACAAAAACTATATGGGCGACAGATATGAGAATATCAACTTGGAATGCAAAGATTAATGAAATTTTAGGGACCTCTATACCAGTGCCAAATTTGCCAAAAAATCGTAGTGTGTGAGATTTATATGGCTGTGTCTGAGAGGTTTGTAAACCTTAAGTCTCGGGTGGAAGAGCTGCGAGTTAATATGCTGCCCACGTGTTTCTCTCCAACCGGGGAATACTCTGATCAACAACTTGATATGGCGAGAGGCTATCGATTGTTGGTGCATGCCGAGATAGAGTCTTACATTGAAGATATTTCTCGGTCCGTTATTACTGCTGCTGTTAAGAACTGGAGGGAAGGGAAATGGCATAAAACCATGATCTCCTTCTTGGCGTCCTATCATTCAGGTTGGAGTGGATCTGGGGATGTTTCAGATGAAGAGATATTGACTATCGCTAAATCTAGGGCAAAGAAGGCCTCGGTGAATGATGTGATAGGCTTGGCAATGAAGCAGTATCTCAAACGTGTCAGTGATAATCATGGTGTGAGAGAAAATAATCTTGCTATGCTAATTATTCCGACGGGCATACAGATGAGTGAATTGGATCCAACCTGGGTGACAAATCTTGATAATTTTGGAAAAGGTCGAGGTGATATTGCTCACAATAGTAAGTCTGCTGTGAACTTGATTGATCCAAGGGATGAATTGAAATTAATAGAAGAGTTGATGTGCGGGTTAGAATTGCTGGATATAAAATTATCTGAAATAGAGGTAAATTAATCTTACTGATGAAGGCGCTGCCATTCTTCATCTGCTTGAATTTTTAGTTTATCCAAGTGAATTGCCAATTTCTGAGCATCAACTAGCCAGGGGCTTTTTTGTGAGCCAACTCGGAAAGCTGGCACCGGGAGCTTTTGACGGCAGGCTGCCTCGCAAGCCTTTCTAGGTGACATGCCAAAGAGGTCAGCGCATTTCTCCACTGGAATATGAGCGGTCCCGTACTCGGCCATGAGTGCAAAAAAGGTGTTCATTGCGTCTCGTCGTTCCTGTGTCTGGCACCGGGCTGTCGAAGAGCCTCGCTTTGTAGGGGGGACTTGGTGGAGGCATCGGTGGAACGCAGTCGTTCGGCCAGCGTATCCAACTGCTCGAAGGTGAAGCACATACCGCCGATGGCACGTGTCGGCCCTAGCGTGTGGAAGGTGCCGCCGCACTGCTGTGCCAGCAGCACCATAGGTGTGTTGATCATCGTCATCAGAGGCTCCAGATCAGGCAGGGAAAGGTTCGACGCGGCGCGCGGGTTCCGGGTAGTACAGATGCCCACCTACGCGGCTGGGCAGCGTGAATGCATAGAAGCGGGAAGCCGGTAGGCCTGGATGCGGTATCAGCACCGTGCCTTGGTAGCAGTTGCTGGGAGGGGTGTAGGGCTTCTGGGGTGTGGTCTTGGACATGTGAATGCAGAAACGAAGCGGCCCGCACTGGGCGGGCCGGGTTTGGGGCAGGCATCAGGCCGCGCGTCGCATTGCGCTGGACGAGGCCTCTGAATAGTTGGCGGCCACGATGAGCCGCATGGGCACGGGGCTCACGGAATTGCCCACCATCCGCACCTGGGCGGTTTTCGTCAGGGGCTTGCCGGAGGCGGTCCGGTCGATGACGTAGCCAGGGGGGAAGTCCTGGGCGTTGTAGAGCTCACGCGGCACCAGCATGCGCAGCGTGATGTCCACGATCACCCAGGGCTCGCCCTTGAGCCAGACAGTCACGAGCGCCAGGCGGTCGCGCGTGGTGATCGTGGTCATGGGGTCGCGCAGATCCGCCCACTGGCCGCCGCTGGCGTGGTAGCGCATCAGGAAGGCGGCGCAGCGCAGGGCGCCGGCCTCCTGATCGGGCGACAGGTGGTACTGGATCAGGGCATGGTGCTCGGCCCCGGCCGTGACGGTGGGCACGGGCTCGCGCATGTCGCGGCCCACGCTGTTTCGGCGCAGTGTGCACAGGTGCGCGGCGATCAGCTGCTGCTGGCTGCCGCTGGTGGTCACAGTCGATACAGGGTCGCGCAGGTCGCGGGTCGGCGTGCTGTTGAACCCGCCGTTGGCCTGGACCATGAACGCGGATGCCAGGCTCTGCCCGCCGCCGCTGGCCGTCACGGTGCCCAAAGGACCTTTGATGTCGTTGGCACCGTGGCTCCAGCGCTCTTGCCCTCGCCGTGCCCGGCCTGCACTAGGTATGCCGAGCTGACGGCGTGCTTGATGCCGCCGGCCACGGCAGTGCCCAGAGGTTGGGACAAGTCGAGCATGCGCGGTGCCTGGCCCTTGGCTTCGCCGTATCCCATCTGGATCAGGGTGGGCGACACCAGGGCACGGCAGCCGCCTTTTTCCGTGGCGATGGTGCTCATGGGACGGTCGAGCATTTCGATCTTCCCGCCGTGGGCCATGTTGACGATGAACGGCTGGGGGCTGTTCAGCACAAACTTGTCCAGGCCATGCGCGATCCGCCGCATGGTGGCCGGCGCCAGTTCCTTCTTGCGCCCGAAGATGCTTTGCCCGGGGATGCTCCAGTCGATGCACTCGGCTGCCTGGCGGAATGGCTTCTGGCCCGCCTTCGGATTCTTCCAGTGCGTCTGCGCTGGCCACACGATGGGTAGGCCGTCGCGGCGGGCGATCAGGTACAGCCGCGTGCGGGTGCTGCGGGAGCCTAGGGTGGCGTTGCAGATCACCCGCCATTCGACCTTGTAGCCCAAGTCGCGCAGGGCATGGATGAAGTGGCGCCAGTTGCGGCCCTTGTGCTTGGGGTCCGGCACCAGGAACTGATTGCCGCGCGGCAACACCTCGCCGGGTTCGGCTACGCGGAAGGTGGCTTTTCCCGTGGCGGGGTCCGTGATGCGATCCAGCGTGATGACGCGGCCCGTGGCGGGATCGCGCTTCGCAATCAGCGGGGACCACTGCATCATCTGCTCGACGTTCTCCAGCGTGATGACATCGGGCTGGGTCTTGCCGGCCCAGCGGATGACGATCCACGCGAGCGACCGGATTTCCCCGTTGCGGGGCTGGCCACCAAGGGCCTGGCTGTGATGCGTGCAGTCGGGCGATGCGTGGAGGAGGCCCACCACCTCGCCGCGTGTCACGGCCAGAGGATCCACTTCGCGGATGTCGGAACGGTAGTGCCTGGTCTGCGGGTGGTTGACCTCGTGCATGCCGATGGCATCGGCGTCGTGGTTGATGGCGACATCGACGGGCCGGCCGATGGCCTGCTCAATGCCGGTCGATGCGCCGCCGCCACCGGCAAACAGGTCGATCACCAGCTTGGCAGCGAGGGGCAGGAGAAATTGAGGGGTGAGCATGCGGCTCCTTGAAATTTGGGCCAAAAAAAGCCGCTCGCGGCAGGGCCGGGCGGCTTCGGGATTGCCTCCGTGGTCGGAGGCTTATGGTGAAATTAGGGCTCTACAAAAAAGGAGCAGAGATGGACCGGTGCGACCCTGATGCCGAATACAAAATGGATCTCCGGCAGGTATCGTTTAACTTCTGAGTAGAAGATGGGCGTTACAGCGGCACCATCTCTGGGGATGCACTCGACAAGTTGGCAGGCGGGGATGCTGGTCTTCGTGCCGGCTGCCTTGATTCCTATAAAAAGAATTGGGAGCAGATCCACGGTATCGCTTCGTTGAAGTTAGCAGCAGGACTGGCTCCCCAGATTTCGTTGCTTGACGTGTAAGGACATGTGTCCCATGCGCGCTGTGTGGTCCTGAGTTTCAAAGCACGAATAGAAAGGGATGCGGGGGCAAATGTTTCGCGGTTAAAGAAATGTGAGGTTATATTTCTTGGATGTTGGCTAGGAATGCTGATTGCCCAGAGAGTTGGCAGGCTTGAATTTCCGAGCCTGAAGTCAAAGCTCATGAAAGGAACCAGCAATGGCACAGCATGAAGACCACGGCCGACAAGGTCAGAACCGTCAACAGCAGCAGGACTCTGGCGACGGAAACGGCCGACGCGATCAGTTTGACGAAAGCCGCCGCTCCTACGCAGGACGCGGGCAGGACCAGTGGCGCAATGAGGGCCAGTGGGAAGGAAATCGCAGCGGCTACTCAGGTAGTCAGCAAGGCGGTGGATACCCCGAAAGGGGCTACCCTGGCGGGCAGCAGTCCGCCTATCAGGGGTACCAAGGCGAGCAGCAAGGTGGCTACGGCGGCGGATACGGGCCAGCGCCTGGTGGTCGGGAGTTCGGATACGGGGGCGGCAGCGGATACGGCGACCAAGGCTATGGTCGTTCTCGACAAGATCAAGGCTACTCGCGCCATTCGCAGCAAGGCGGATGGGGCGGCCATGAACGCAGTGATTTTGGCCGAGATACTCAAGGCTGGGATCGTGGAGCGGTTGGAAGCAATTACGGCAATTCTGACCAGCAATATGTACGTCAGGGCCGGACAAGTGAACCGTTCGACCCTGACTATCATCAGTGGCGTCAGGATCAAGTTGATGCCTTGGATGAGGATTACCGCAACTGGCGAAACGATCGCTACAAAAAGTTCTCTGACGAGTTCAACAAGTGGCGCACAGAGCGCGACGCTCAACGCGGCAGCGACAAGAGCGGTGGTTCCGGTTCAGCCTCCGGTCAACAAGGAACAACTGGCAAGGAACATAAGTAATCCTTCGCTTGATGTACTGATTCCGTAGTTCGCCGGCCCCCAGGATTAAATGCCTGGGGGCCGGTGGTGATTCAGCCAAGCTTTTTTGGAGATCTCATCATGGACCTTCGGATACGCGAACCTGAGCTACAGGCTATGCATGTCTGGCACGCGAGCATGGTGGTGCTTGCAAAACCCGGAGAAGCAATTGGAGTGCCCATATTTGAGGCACCGGCGGTTGCTCCTCCAGTTTCATCACCTGTCGGGATCGAATTTCCCTATCACCTGTTGGTTATCGAAGTCGATAATCCTGAGGACAGCGTTACTCAAGATCGCATTCGCTGTAGGTTGAGCGAGTTTGACGTTTAGGCGCCTGCTTTTTCCGGGATAAGAAATTCCGCGCGATCTTTGTCCTTGATCCAGTTCGGCGGCTTGCCCCGGCCGGTCCAGCTCGCGCCGGTCTCAGGGTCCCGGAACTTGGGCTCGCCCACCGAGCCCTTCGCCTTGGTGCGGCTGGCAGGGAACACGTCCTGCTCGGTCAACTGGTATTGCTGAATCAGGGCGCGTACCTCTGCCACCGCCCCTGCCTTCTCCGTCTTCATCACTTCAGCGATGCGTGCATCCAGCTCGGCCTTTTGCTGCAGCAGGGTCTTGTATTCACTCATTGTTTTTTCTCCAGTAGGGTTTCGAAAAGTGGGGCCCTTCTTTTGGTAGGGCCATGGATTAAAAGTTCTGGTCATGCCGCAATTGCGGCAGCCAGGATAAATGCACCGGCAAAGCCAGTGCTGCCGGCCAGCAGGCTCTGCCCGCGAGGCCAAGGAAAACGCTGCGAAGGCTCATGGCTGAGCTTGGAAGCTATCGCGCACGTCGGCGATATGGGCGATCAGGCCATCGCAGAACGCCGCGAAGCTGGTGGCAGGCATGTGCACGGCGCCCCGGTCCTTGACGGTATGAACGCCCACCGCGTTGGCGGTCGTGGCGCTGATCTCGAAAATGCCCAAGCGCGCGTTAATCTGGCCCAGCTTCAACGTCTGGCCGCTGGCCACCAGTTCCTGCAACTGCAGCTGGTCCAGCGCTGCAGGCTGGGTTGTGGCCGGTGGTGCCGGGTGCAGCGCAGGGATGGGCGCCATTTCGACCTCGACATGCAGATCAGGCTGCGTGGCCAGGTCGAAGCCGATCAGCTCAGGCTGCGGCGGTGCCTCGTCGCGGGCGGCAGGCGCTGGCTCCGGGTGCGTGGCCGTGAATTCCGCAATGCACTGCGCATAGTAGGCCCGAGCCAGTTCCAGCTTCACGTCCATCTGCGCCTCCAGCGCACGGTCGCGCTCGATGGCCCAGGTGGTCAGGCGCATGTGCTCGGGGATGTGCTCGACCAGGTGAAGCTGCTGCGGCTCGTACTGGCCCAGCAGTTCCTCGGGCGTGTTGACCATGGCGTAGTTGACCTCCCAGCGGTTCACGTCCCACAGGCGCATGTAGCCGCGCATCTGCCACTCGTAGAGCGAGTCCTGGCAGTCACGCACGAATGCGGGGAAGGTTTGCAGGCTCCACGAGCATTTCAGGTCGTGGCCGCAGCGGCGCACCAGGTCCACGGTGTCGGCTTCACCCGTGATCTGTCCGTCGGTGCGCCGCTCGGTGTTCTTGGCCAAGGTCAGCCCGCGCACGCGGTTCAGCAGGGCCAGGCCTTCGGCTTCGACGGCAAGGCCCTTGTCCGTGTATTTGCCGGACACCTCGAAGTCCATGCCCCACAGTTCCTGTCGCACCAGCTCCCGGATATAGGTCTTGGCGGTCTCGCTGAGCGTGCCCAGCTTGAGCCGTTCCAGCACGGCCTTCTCTTCGTCCGTGCGCTTCTTCTTCGCCTGGATGGCTTCGACCTCGGGCGTGATCAGTGCGGGATCGATGCTCACGGGCGCGGTCATCAGCTTGCCGATGCTGGAGCAGCGGAAAAGGACCTCCGTCATGCCGCACTGGCACCTTCCAAGGGCTTGCTCGGCCGCCTGCAGGACAAGGTGGCCGACCTCACCGGCTACCGCTCCGTCGATGACTTCCTCTACGCCTGGCAGGACAAGTTCATCGACCTCAAGCGCATTCAAGCCACCATCCGGGCTCTGAACGGCACCGTCAGCGAGACAAATGGCGCCTACCGGGGCGAGGAGCTGTACCACAAGCGCGTGGCAAAGCGCACGGCCAACTTCCTGCGCGACGAAGTGCAGCCGCTGCTGCGGCGCCTGAACGCCACGGGCGTGTCCATCGAGGAGCTGGAGCGCTTCCTGCACGCCCGCCACGCGCCCGAGGCCGACCGCGTGATGGCCGAGCGCAACCCTGGCGCACAGCAACTGCAGCAGCAGCGTGACGCCGCAAAGAAGGCAGTGGACGACCTGCGCAACCAGCTGCAGCGCGCCCAGGCCCGGGGCATGGCCACCGGCCCGGTGCAGAAGGCGCTGGGCCTGGCCCTCATCGATCAGGACCGCTGGGACGGCGCGGAGGCCTTCGCTGGCACCGAGGAGGAACGCCTGTCCCTGTCGGGCATGAGCGATGCCGAGGCGGCGGCAGTGATGGCCGGCTACAGCCTGGACCAGCACCAGGTGCTGGACGAGCTGGCTGCGCGCGTGGATCGGATGAACGAGGGCACGCTGCAGACCCTGGAGAACTACGGACTCATGGACCAGGCCACGCTGGCGGCCTGGCGCAAGACCTACCAGCACTACGTACCCCTGCACCGCGACGAAGCCCACCCGGAAAGCAAGGCTCACCCTATCGGCCAGGGATTCAGCACCAAGGGTGATGCGGCCAAGAAGCGCACGGGCTCGAACGAGCGCGTGACCAACATCCTGAGCCACATCGTCATGCAGCGGGAGGCGGCGCTGACGCGCGGCGAAAAGAACAACGTGGTCAAGCGCTTGTACCTGCTGGCCGCCCAGAACCCGGACAAAGATCTGTGGAGCCTGGAGTTGCCCAAGAAAAAGGCGCTGGACCCCGGGCCTGGTGCGCACGATGGTGGACCATGCGGCCAAGCTGCGCGCCAATGTCGTGTCGGTGCGGATCGGCGGCAAAGACCAGTACATCGTGTTCAACGAGCGCAACGAGAAGGCCGTGCGTCTGGCCATAGCCATGAAGAACATGGACGCCATGGAGCTGGACAGGTTCACTCGGGGCGCGGCCTGGATTACGCGCTGGTTCGCGTCCGTGAACACCCAGTACAACCCGGTGTTCGGCGTCATGAACCTGGCACGCGACCTGCAGGGCGCCATGCTGCAGCTGTCCACCACGCCGCTGGCGGGCAAACAAGCCGAGGTGTTCCGCAACATCCGGAGCAACACCCGCACCATCTACAAGGATCTGCGCCGCGAGCGCGGGGAGGAGGACGCCGGCACAAGCGAATGGGCCAAGTTGTGGGAGCAGCTGCAGCTGGACGGCGCCACCACCGGCTACCGTGACCTGCACGCCGATACCAAGGACCGCGCCAAGGCACTGCACAGGGCGCTGGACCAGGTGGGCGAGGGCAAGGTGGTTGGCAGCGGCCGCGCGCTGCTGGCCTGGCTGTCGGACTTCAATGAAACCCTGGAGGGGACAACGCGCCTCGGTGTCTACAAGGCGGCGCTGGACCAGGGTATCAGCAGGCAGGAGGCCGCGAGCATCGCCAAGAACATCACGGTGAACTTCAACCGCAAGGGCCGGAACATGCCCGTGGCCGGCGCGCACTTCGCTTTCCCGAACGCAGCGATTCAGGGCAACAAGCGAATGCTGGAGACGCTGGCCGGCCCGGCCGGGCGCAGGATCATGATGGGAGGGGTGGCCCTGGGCATGGTGTCGGCCATGGCCGGTTATCTGATGATGGGGGGCGGTGATGGCGCCGACGACGAGTGGAAGAAGATCCCGGACTTTGTGAAAGAGCGGTCCATCATCATTCCGCTGGGCCGCCAGGACTATGTGGCCATCCCCCTGCCGCTGGGGTTCCACGTCTTCCCCAACATCGGGCGCACCATTGTGGAAATGGCCGTGCACGACGACCCGACCAAGAGCCGAATGGGTCACGTCCTGGACATGGCAGTGCTGGCCCTCGATGCCTACAAACCGCTGGGCGGATCTTCCAACTTGAAGCAAATGCTGTCGCCCACCTGGTTCGAACCAGCTCTGGCGTTGATCGATAACAAGGACTGGACGGGCCGGGAGATCTACCGGGAAGACCGCGACTCGAAGAACCCCACACCGGGTGACGCCCGAGCGAAGGACGCGACGGCCTGGCCCTACAGGGCGGCGGCCCGCCTTGCGAACGCGGCTTCCGGCGGCAACGAATGGCGGCCAGGTGCCTTCAGCCCCACACCCGAGGCTATCTATCGAGTATCTGCTCGGACAGATCACTGGGGGCGTGGGCCGAGAGGCGTCTAAGGTCGCCAGCATTGCGACTGCGGCCTGGACGGAAGAGGAGTTGGCCGCGCACCAGCTCGTCCTGATCGGCCGGGTCTATGGCAACTCACGCGGCGTGAACGGGCAGAGCGCTGGCTACTACGAGAACCTGAAGCGCATCAACGTCAGCATGGCCGAGGCCAAGGGGCGGGTGGATCGAGGGGAGGATGTAGATGCGGTGCTGCTGGATGTGCCGCTGGCCCAGTTGGACGGTGCTGCCGGCCTGATGGACAAGCACATATCCAACCTAGTGAAGGCGCGGCGCCGCATTCAGGCGAGTGATGAGCCGAACAAGCGGGAGCTGGTGAAGGCCTTGAACCTGGAGATTGGGCTGTCAATGCGTCAGTTGAACGAAGCGGTTGATGATTCGCTTGGCCAATCCCGGCAACGATGACGAGGACTGTGGTCTACTAGTTGTGAGTCGGTCACGATAGTAGACCTCTGTGGGTGAAAACGCGAGCTTAAAAAATACCAGAATGGGTTACTATATGATACATTCGGTTTTAATGGTCAGGTGTTTGAGATGAAGCCTCTTCTGATCAGGAAATTAATTGTCAAAATAGGAGTGGATGGTGAAAATTCTTTCTGATGTGGATAATAATCATTATGTAAATTGGTTGCATCTGTCAGATTTCCATACCGGGAAAGACGATTTCGCTACTGGAAAAATGTTTGATTATATAATACGCCACGTCGAAGAACGTTTAGAGGGGGGGGTTATTCCGGATTTTCTTTTCTTGACTGGTGATCTCGTTCAATCAGGAAAGCAATTCCAATATGAAGATTTTTGGCTAAAGTTTGTCGATCCACTTCAGCAGCGAATTGGTAATGGTATAGCTGATCGTACTTTCGCCGTTCCGGGGAATCATGATCTCCAGCGAGAGGTTTTGAATTTTTTTGACCCAAAATTAATTACTGATGCACAGAGTAGATTTTTTGATGCAGATGGTCAAGGAGCGAAAACCCGAACGGATCAATTGTTTCCAAGATTTTCTCCCTATGTAAATAATGACATGTCTGCGGGACGCGGTCACTGGTTTTCGGAAGATGGCGCTTTTGCTGTCACTCATACGATTCGAGGAAGAAACGTAGGCGTGGCTGGGATAAACACCGCATGGCTTTGCAAGGATGAAAACGACAAAGAGAGGCTTTCACCGGGAAAACCATTAGTCGAAAGAGCTTTGGAGAGGATCGCCGATGCAGAGATTAGGCTGGTACTTGGTCATCATCCGATGGACTGGATTGTTCAACACGAGCAAAAGCCCTTGAAATCTCTTCTGGGTAAGTTCCATGCTATATATTTGCATGGACATTTGCATGAGTCATGGGCTCAAGCGGATAATTCAAGTGGGGGATTCCTGGCAATCCAAGCGGGAGCTGCCTTCCAAGCGAGAGAGGGTGAGCGTTGGAAGAATGGTCTACTTTGGGGGCGTGCGGATCTTGGTTCTGCCAAAGTACTGTTGCAGCCGTGGACTTGGAACTCCAATCTACAGCAGTGGAATATTGCAAGTGATGCACTTTATCGTAATCGACTTGATGAAACAGGTCATTGGTGGTCCTTCGATTTGCCTGTGCCGATGCCCGCGCAAAAAAAAGTTGACTATACTTCCCCAATAAAGGAAATTCATCCGCCGAGAGGTTGGTCGATAGTGAATGCTTCTGTGGATTTGCAGAAGTATCGCAAACCATTGCTTCAAGAAGATGCCGTTAAATATTTTGAAGGAGGAGCTCCTGATTGGGCAATTGTTTCCTCGACGTCAATTGGTTCTCGAGAAATTGTGGATACTATAGTTCTTCAGACAGATCAATTTCGTCAAGCTGAGAAGCCATTTATATCATTGCTTCTTGGATCTGGATGCGAGGGGAAATCAACTGTATTGTTGCAGGCGGCGCAGCAGATTGCTAGTGGAACAGATTGGAGAATCCTTCATCGACGTAATGAGGGGGTTATCACGGAAGCTGAGGAAATTATCGCATGCTTAAGTACTTCATATAAATGGTTATTACTTGTAGACGATGCAGCGAATGCGGCGGCTCTAGTTAGTCGGCTTCTAGAAAAACTCCCGGCCATCATGTTTGGTAAAGTCTTCGTACTGATGGCTAGCCGCGAATCAGACTGGAGAATGTTTGGCGCACAAAACCAGATTTGGCCGTCCGCGTATCATTTTTGTGAGAATCGTGTCGAAGGCTTAACAAGCCTAGATGCAGATCTAATAGTCGAGAGTTGGGGCGCTTTCGGCGAAGCAGGACTTGGTCGATTGGCTGAAGTTGATAAGTCAAAGAGAGCCAGTAAGTTGGAAGAATATGCAAAAAAAGAAGCGACCATGGCGGAGGGGGCGCTATTTGGAGCACTTCTAACTGCGCGGATGGGCTCCGATCTTCGTCTACATGCTACGCATCTGCTTGATCGATTGTCACAACATAGGATTTCTGAAAAAAACACTCTTTGCGATGCTCTTCTTCTTATTGCGGTAATGCATGCAGAGGGGTTGGATTTTCTGTCGCGTCCTGTGCTGGCGTCCGCACTTGGAATAAATCGAGATAATCTATATAGAGATGTTCTGGTTCCATTGGGCCGCGAGGCGGCTGCGACTACGCGATCAGGGCAAGTTTACACTCGACATCGAAGAATTGCGGAGGCCCTTATACTAACGGCCGCTGATCAGCAAGCGATTGATACGCAAAGTTTGTTGATCAAGCTGGTTTCAGGCGCAATGCAACTGGGGCGTGATCTCCCAAATTCTAGGGCTTGGAGATTTTCAGTATCTGAGACTATACTGCCGAAAAATCCACATTTGGCTATTGAGGTTGCGAAGACGGTTCTTGTTCACGAGGATAATCAGTATGTAAGATCTCATCTTGGTAGTTTATATAGAAATGCTGATCGTGCTGATGAGGGTGCACTAGTTTTTCGCGAGAAATCGGAATTTGTACACCTAAGTCGTGCATTTGCTCTTGAATGGGGTATTACAGAAGGTTTATTGGGAAACCAAAGCGCGAGCGTCATATTGGAGGGGTATTCGTTAAGTGATCAATGTGAACGCGGGTGGCCTACTAGAGAGGATGCGCAACGCCGATTGTCGAATCTTGGATATGCATTTGGAGAGCTTTTTCTGCTCTATGGAAATGTTAAGTTTAGTAATGCACAAATGTCTGTGGCATTATTAGGCTTGGCATTGCCTTCATTGGATGGAAGAGCTCGTAGTTATTTTAACGCTCACAAGAATTCGGCAGAATCAACTGGCGCGTCTATGATGAGACTAGATGACGCAATAGAATCGCTTAAGATTGGCATTGATCTTGCGGCCGAAAGTGGTATAAATCCTGAAGTGGTCCCAGTGCTTCCTGATTATCGAGATATAACTTTCTTTGGCTTAAGAAAAGTTGTGGGAATATGATTTCCTAGAAATACTTAAAAAAATGCAGAATCCTTAGATTAAATTTATTTACTGGAAGAGTTTCTTGTATTCTGTAAAGATATTTCTCAACTTCATAGCTGGAAATATGATGCATCACGATGCTTCAGAAAGTTCCGATTTCTTTAAATTCTCACAGATCGTTTCTTATGAGATTGGCTGAGTGAGTGGTTGCCTAATTCGCTTAATTTGGCCATAGGGGGCTTTGATCGGGTGCCTATACATCAAGGACTCCCCTGCTTTTCACTGGTAAGGCGCAAGTAGTCCGAGGGGCGCTCGTGGAGCCTGATCAGCCTCAGCGTGCAGCATAGTTGCTACAGAAAGGCTGGAGGGGTGCTCTAAGTTACTGTCAGGTAATGTATTTTTTCAAAAATCAATCCAGTCCATCATGGGCGCAACGGACATGCGCCACATGCTGGCAGGTGCTTGATTTTCTACGTTTGTCATTGATCTGATTGGATTTTTTGCTCTGGCGTCGTTGCCGGATTCTTCGCCATTCAACCCCGTTTTTGCTGATTTTCTCGCTGGCTTTGCTACATCCTTCACCTGTAGCAAAACAGATGGGAGCATCACTTCACGCAAGCGCGCACACGGCTTGCTTGCTCGCTTGCCTGCACCGCACAGATCCGGCTGATGGAGAACGGCACGTTCGTCCACCGCGAAAGCCAGACCTACCGTCGGAAAGTGCTGGCCAACGAGTGGCTGCGCAGGCGCGAGTACGAAATGGACCAGGAGCGCGCTTCCTGCCAGGCTGTGCACAAGAAAATTTCAGTGTGGGAGCCACTGCGGGATTATGTCAGTGCGGCCGAAAACGTGACTGAGTGGGGCCGTAGCAAAAAGGCCGACATCGCGCGCCTGCAGGCCTCTGGTCGGGCCGACCTACAGACCACCAAGCTCACGGTGCAGGATCTGATGGGCTACGCCAAGAAGCGGCGCACGGAAGACGAGGCCGGCCCCTCCACCGTGCTCAATGACATGGTGTGGCTGCGCCAGGTCTTCCTGCATGCTTCGGCCGCGCGCGGCATCGATGCGCCGCTGCATGTGCTGCACCGCGCCAAGTCCGAACTGCTGCGCACGTGGGTGATCGCCAAGCCGGCTCAGCGCTCGCACCGGCTGCTGCCGGAAGAAGAGTCCAAGCTGCTGGAGCACTTCGCCAGCCGCGACGGCCGGGCGTCTATCCCCATGCGCGACATCATGCAGTTTGCGCTGCTCACGGCGCGGCGCCAGGAAGAGATATGCCGTCTGCGTTGGGTCGATGTGGATTTTGAGAAGGGGGTAGCGTGGCTGGATGACGTGAAGCACCCCCGCATGAAGAAGGGTAACCGGCGATGCTTTCGAGTGCTCAATGCGGCAGCCGACATCATCAAAAGCCAGTCGAGGGAAGAGGGCGTGGAATTCGTCTTTCCCTACAACAACAGATCAGTCGGAGCCGCATTCACGCGTGCCTGCCATGTCCTTGGTATCGAGGATCTGCACTTCCACGACTTGCGCCATGAGGCGACGAGCAGGCTGTTCGAGAAGGGATACAGCATTCAGGAGGTTGCCCAGTTCACATTGCGTGAAAGCTGGGCAACGTTGAAACGGTATCGGCCACATAGGCCCAGCAGATAGAAGGGAGTCGTGCATTCATGTGGGCCTCCGGAAATGAAAACGGCCCGCGAGCCATGAGGCTGCGGGCCTGAAAATCTGAGGATTGAAGGACCTACTCCATATTTCTGTACTGACGGAGAGTCCTTGTTGTCGGATGTTCCATGAACTGCGAGATCAGCGATCGGGCTGATCAAGGTTCAGTGTGTAGGAGTTGCCGAAACGTGGACCTTCTATCACGACTTCGTGCTGGCCGAGATCGCGCGCCAGGTGGTCATCGACGGCCGCCGGCACTCGAAAGCCACCTGGAAGGAGCACTTCCGCGCCGAGTACCTGGGCAGCCGTGCGGTGACGCACCATGACCCGATCAGCGGCGCCACGACCACCACGCAGGAGCGCATCAGCACGGAGAGCCTGGGCGTGCGCGAGTACGGCGACCTGATCGACCGCGTGATGGCCCACGCCATCAACGAGCTGAACGTGGAGTTCCCGGCGACCTTTGAGGAGTGGGAGCGGGAGCAGACCCACCCGGACACCGGCGAGGTGATTGGCGGAGTGTGCCCCTGATGCGCCGCACTGCCTTCAAGTCCGGCGGGGCAGGGTTCCGCCGGCGGGCCGCTCCTGCGTCCCATGCCGCCCACGAGCTGGCGCGAGAGCAGCGCCTGGAGGCCCGCGCCATGGTCGAGGCCCGGCCGCGCGCTGCCACTGTGGCGCTCATCGACCAGCACCAGGTCGTGCCCGCGCCGAAGACCGTGGCCCAGCGCAACCCGCGCCTGCGTGCCCTGGCCAAGGGCCAGCAGTGCCTGCTGCTGGTACCGGGGATCTGCACCAACGACACCACGACGGTCGTCTGCTGCCACAGCAATCTGTCCATCCATGGGAAGGGCGAGCGCAGGAAGGCCGACGACCACTACAGCGCCTGGGGCTGCGCCGCGTGCCATTCCTGGCTGGACCAGGGGCCTGCACCGGCCGCGCGCAAGGAGGCCGCGTTCATGGCCGCGCATCTGCGCCAGGTCCTGGCATGGCGCGCGCTGGCCTACGCCCCGAACATCGATGCCCGCGACCGCGCCGCTGTGCTGTGGGCGCTGGGCCTTCTGAATGCAACACCTATTTTTTTCTGAGACCGGGGGAGAACATGACCACGATTGCCCGATACAACGCCCTGCGCCGCGAGCTGCTGCAGGTTGAGCTCGACCTAGCTGCATCCAAACGCGCCTACCTGTCGGACGGTATCAATTGCCCCCGCGGTGCCCGCGCAGTGCTGGAGGAGCGCCGCGCCGAGCTGCGTCTGGAGCTTCACGACCTGCGTGGATTGGTGGAGGAGTTGCGGGAAGCCGCAAAGAAGGCGAAGGGAAACCAGTTCCTGCTGGCTTTGATTGCCCGGTGCGAAGGGGTTGGCCGCCACGACCTAGTGCGCGCGGCGAGCGCTGAGGCCTCGCAATGGCTACGCGATCAGGGAATGGCCCAGACATACAGCGCGAAGGTGTGACTACTTGAGCTGCATGGACTGGATGGCTGGCCAGCTGGAGGGCTGGCACGAGGAGGGGGCGCGGCACAACAACCCGCGCCCTGCGGGCGTCATCCGCCCGGGCAGTGGCACCGACGTGCTGCTGCGGTTTCTACGCCAGGCCCCCGGGCGCTGTTTTTTCCATTCCGAGCTGGTCCTGGCCCTGGGCCGCAGCAAAGGGGAGATCGATTGGGCACTGCTGTACCTGGTGCGGGAGGGCCAGGTGGAAAGTCGGCTCACTGAGCTGCCGGCGCGCAAGCCTGTGATGCGGTATCGACTGGTAGCGGAGCAGGACATGCCAAAACTATCGACATCATGAACAAGGCCCGCAGTGGCGGGCCTTGTTGTGCGCGTTGCTCTATCAGTTGCGGCGGCGCATGCGGCGCAGGCCGAACATCGCCAGCAGGGCCGACATCAGGATCACGCCCCACTCGCTGAGCGTGGGAATGGCTGCTGTACCGCCGGGGCCTGCTGCTGCCAGCACGGGCACGAGAGGATCGCTGATGGCGCCCACGGCAGGGTTGGTGTCGCCTGGGCCGTTGTCGGTGATGGTATAGGTCACCGTGGTGCGCGCGCCGTTGACGATCACATTCAGCGAGGTGGCAGGGTTCATCGGGTCGAACCATCCGCCGGCTCCATCGGGCTTACGGAACTGCACGCCTTGAGGCAGCGGGCTGGGGTAGGTGAGGGTCATCGTCACAGATCCCGTGCAGTTTGCGGCGCTGAAGGCGAATTGGCCATTGGGCGCTTGCAGGTTCGGTGGAGTGGATGCCGCCGGGCCAAAGCCGCCGCCAGGTTGCAGCGTGCAGGTGGCTCCGCCACCGGACATCGTGGCCGTTGGTGTGCCTGCCATGCCTGGCACGCTGCCGGGCGCGCTCACCACTTCCAGCTTGCGTGGAGTGGCTTGTGCGTTGGCAGAGGCTGCGCCAGGGGTATCGTTTGTCGCCACGACGCTGAAGTCGTAGGTGAAGCCGTTGGTCAATCCCGTCACGATGATGGGCGAACCCGCGCCGGTTTGTGTAGTGATGCCAGGTGCACCGGGAGCGGCCACGGGAGTCGCTGTCACGGTGTAGCCAGTGATGGGGTTGCCACCGTTGGACGCCGGAGCAGTGAAGGTAACCGTAGCTTGGCCGTCCCCTGCTGTGACATTGCCTATGGTGGGAGCACCAGGCGCTGCCGCGTTCACCGTGAAGATTTGAGACACCTGAGGTGCTGGCAGGTAGGTTCCGTCGCCGCCTTGGTTTGCATCGACAGTGCAAGAGCCTGGGCTCACAAAAGTCAGCGCCCCGCCCGAGGTGATTGTGCACACTGCATTGGTAGTCGCCGTGAAGGCCACGGCTAGGCTGGAACTGGCAGTGGCGGGCAGTGTCGGCGTTGTGCCGAATGTCTGGGTACCAGGGTTCGCGAACGTGATGATCTGGGCTTGCCGGCCATCCACCAACACGCCTGCCGTGGCGTCTACGTTTGCCAGACTTAGGACAGCGTCAATGCCTCCGCTCCTCATCGTGCTCCCATTGAGATTAATGGACGAGCCCAATGTCACTCCATCGGCATCCGCATCACCCTGCTGCACGGTATACATGAAGAGCAGGTTGGAGGTGCCGCTGCCACCGACGAAGTTCGCTTGCCGGGCCGTTGAGCCAACAGTCAGCGGAATGGAAGGCGGGCCGCCGGCTGTGACCGTGACGGGAGCGTTGTACCGCACAGTGAACTGCAGGTTCTGACCTACGATATAGGTTCCATTGGCTGGAACGGCCACCGATTGCACTGAGGGCGCGGAGGCAGTCAGCGTGTAGTTCAATTGGGTTGAGCAACCGACGTGATCTGTGACGTAAACCGTATACGATCCGGCACCGAGCCCAGTCGCAGTAGCGGCCGTGCCACCAGAAGGGGACCATGAGTAGGTGTAGCCACCGTTGCCGCCGGAGGCGACAACCGTTGCGGAACCGTTGTTGCTGCTTCCGACTGGATTGACCTGCGACTTTGTGCCCGATACCACAGCTGCAGGCTGATCAACTGTCACAGTTGCTGTTCCCTGCAACAGGTTGTTGTCAGTCACCGTGACTGTGTATGTGGCTGCCGTGAGCCCCGTGGCGGTAGCACCTGTACCACCAGCAGGTGCCCAAGAGTAGTAGTAGGGTAGCGTGCCATTCTGAACGTTGGTGACCGTGGCGGTGCCGTTGGAGCCCCCATTGCACGAGACGTCGGTCTTGGATGCGGTTACGTTTAGCGATTGTGCGCTGGCAGAGCCTGCATAGGCGACAAGGGCAAAGGCGCTGCCCAGTACCCATGTGCGGAAATTCCCGGATGACATGTTGGTTCCCTTTTTTAGCAACGGCTCGCTCCCTGTAGCGCTGTATACCGAACACGTGCTCGATGGCCGAATGCGGTGCGAATTGTAGAAATTTGTGTCTTTTGTGTCCATAACTGAGATTTGGTAGCCGTTTGAAGTAGACGCGGTTCCGATGCCGCTGTCGTCCCAAGCCTGCCAGCGTCGGGGGGATGAGCAAGGAACACAAGCAGGCCCCGCAGTGGGAGCGCATTGAGTTGGACTACAGGGCCGGCATCAAGAGCCTGAGGCAGATAGCAGCAGAGCAGGGGATCAGCGAGGGGGCGATCCGCAAGCGGGCCAAGCGGGACGACTGGAGCCGGGACCTGTCGGAGCGCATCCAAGACAAGGCTGAGCAGCTGGTACGCAAGGAGGCGGTACGCAGCGAAGTACGCGCGGAACGCAGTGCGTCCGAACGTGAGGTGGTGGACGCGAATGCGCAGGCTGTGGCCACGATCCGGCTGGCGCACAGGCGGGACATCCAACGGGCGCGCAAGATCACCAATGCGCTTCTGGATGAGCTGGAGCAGATGGCGGACGCGGACACGGTGGCCTAACTGCAGGAGCTGGGCGAGATGCTGCGCTCGCCGGACGACAACGGCCTGGACAAGCTGAACGACCTCTACCAGAAGGTCATCAGCCTGCCGGAGCGCTCCAAGACCATGAAGGTGCTGGCCGAGAGCCTGCGCGTCGTGTTGGACATGGAGCGCCAGGCCTTCGGCATGAACGACAAGGACGCGGGCAAGGGGCCGAACGGCGGCGGCAACGTGGGCCACTTCGAGCTGCACTTCGTGGATGCGCCGGCGCGCGAGAACGATCCGCGATACGGGGAGAGCGCATGAAGCTGCCGCCACCCAGCACGCGGCCCACGGCCCTCGCGCTGTCCCTGGACGCGGCCCTGGCCGGTGAGAACCTGGAGCCGGACTTTGCTGAGGACTACGAGGTTGACCGCTCGCGCGTTCGGGTCGAGTTCCCCGCCAAGCTGCCCGGCCTGTTCCAGCCGAAGCGCTTCAAGGTCATGTACGGCGGGCGCGGGGCCAAGTCCTGGTCTGTGGCCATGGCCCTGCTGGTGATGGGCAGCAACCGCCCCATGCGTATCCTGTGCGCGCGCGAGATCCAGAAGTCCATGCGCGACTCGGTGCACCGCCTGCTGTCCGATCAGGTCGCGGCCTTGGGCTTGGGCGGCTTCTACGAGGTGCTGGACACGGAGATACGCGGCGCCAACTGTTTGCGGGCCTGCAGAGCCACACGGTGGACTCGATCAAATCCTATGAGGCCATCGACATCGTGTGGGTGGAAGAGGCCCAGAGCGTCAGCGCGCGCAGCTGGGAGGTGCTGGTGCCGACCATCCGCCGGCCTGGCTCGGAAATCTGGCTCACGCTGAACCCGGACCTGGCCACGGACGCCACCTATGCCCGGTTCATCGAGGCCGCCGACAGCGACACCTGGCTGTGCGAAATCAACTGGCGCGACAACCCCTGGTTTCCGGAGGTGCTGGAGAAAGAGCGCCGCCGGCACTTCAAGCGCGACCCGCACACCTACTGGAACGTCTGGGAGGGCCGCCCCAAGCCCACGTTGGCTGGCGCGATCTATGCGAAGGAGGTGGAGCGCCTGTACAACGACGAACGCGTGTGCATGGTGCCGTAAAACCCCAAGCTGCCCGTGCACACGGTCTGGGACCTGGGCTGGGCCGACAACAGGGCCATCGCCTTCGTGCAGCGCACGGCCATGGATTTCCGCGTCATCAACTTCATGCAGGACAACCAGAAGACGCTGGAATGGTACGTGGAGCAGATGGAGAAGCTGCCGTACCGCTGGGGCACGGACTTCCTGCCGCACGACGGCGCCCACGGCGACTTCAAGACCGGGCAGACGGCCCAGCAGATCCTGGAGGACATGGGCCGCGAGGTGGAGGTGCTGGAGCGCGCGGGCCTGGAGTCGGTTATGGCGGCAAAGGCTGATGGGCATGCAACTGATGCAGCCCTGATGAGTGATTCCTGGCCCAACACGTCGCGTTGGACGAGCGCGCGGGCGGGCAAAAGGAAAAGCCACCCTTAGGTGGCTTGTGTTTCAGACTTGTCGTCGCCGCATTCTTGCAAGTCCGAAAATTGACATCAGCGCCGACAACACGATGAGGCCCCACTCAGAAATCGTGGGAATTGCATGCGAAGCTGCAGGTGCCGCCAGCAGCATGGGTGCGAAAGGATCCGTGATCATGCCCGGGACAGTGGTCTCGTTGTCGCCCTCACCGTCATCCGTGACGCTGTAGCTCACCGAATTGCCATTGACAGCCAGGTCCGGCGGCGTGAACCAGCCGACCTGCATGGGCGGCTGGCCGTGGGGGCCATATTTTTGCATCGTCAACCCCGCCAGGCTGCCGGCCGGGTAGTCCACTTGCACCTGGAGCTTGGCGCCTGCGCAGCCGGTGGTACTGAAGAACAGCGCACCCACTGGGAAGGATGCATTCGCCGGTGCACTGGGAATGCCCGACGCACTGATGCGAAGGGTTCCGGGGGACACCGTGCAACCCGCCTGGGTGCTGGTGACCAGTACGGACGCACTGCCTGCGTTGCCGGGCAGCGGTACGGTTTCGGCGACCGGTGCTGTCACAGCTACTGAATAGGCCCGTGAGCCTGTGGCGCCGTTGGCATCCGTGGCCGTCACTGTAAAGCTGCTGGTGCCGCTGGAGGAAGGGGTTCCGCTGATGGTGCCCGTCGATGTATTGAGGGACATACCTGCTGGAAGGCTGCCTGAGCTGATGGTGTAGCTGTAGGGAGCGGTGCCACCCGACGCGCTGACCGTCGCGCTATATGTAGTCCCTTGGAGCCCCGCGTTCAGGGAAGCCGGCGCTACCGCCAAAGTCGGGGCACTGACGGTGATGGATACCGTGGCCGGGCTGGATGTGCCGCTGGTATTGGTGGCGGTGTAGGTGAAGCTGTCCGGGCCTGAGTAACCGGTTGTCGGTGTGTAAGTGATGCTGGTCCCGCTGGCCGTGGCAGTGCCGTGGCTGGCTGCGCTGGCGATGGCCACGCTAGTGGCGGCGCCGCCGCTAAGGTTCAATGTGATGGGGTTGGCACTGCTGTTGGCAGCAACCGTGGCGCTGACGGCGCCGGCGACGGGCGCTTGGGCATTGATTGCAAATGTGTAGGCTCTTGATCCCGTAGCGCTGTTGGCATCTGTGGCCGTGATGGTCAGGTTGGAGGTACCACTGGAGGAGGGCGTGCCGCTGATCACTCCAGTAGAGACGATCAGGCTCAACCCGATGGGAAGAGTGCCGGCGGTAATGGTGTAGGAGTAGGGCGCCATGCCACCGGAGGCAGACAAGGTGGTGCTGTAGCTTGAGCCGGTTGTGCCGATGGGCAGGCTGGTAGGAGTTAGCGCAATTGTCGGAGCGCTGACGGTGATGGATACCGTGGCCGGGCTGGATGTACCTGTGGCATTGGTGGCGGAATAGGTGAAGCTGTCCGGGCCTGAGTAGCCTGCCGTGGGTGTGTAAGTGATGCTGGTCCCGCTGGCCGTGGCAGTGCCGTGGCTGGCCGCGCTTGCGACCGCCACACTGGCAGCAGCGCCGCCGCTGAGATTCAGCGTGATGGGGTTGGAACTGCTGTTGGCGGCTACTGTGGCGCTTACTGGTCCAGCGACAGGCGCCTGGGGAGCGATCACGAATGTGTAGGCTTTTGATCCCGTGGCACTGTTGGCATCTGTGGCGGTAATGGTCAGGTTGGCGGTGTCACTGGCGAAGGGCGTGCCGCTGATCAATCCGGTGGAGGTATTCAGGGCCAGTCCGGGAACAAGACTTCCAGCGGTAATGGCATAGGTGTAGGGCGCGGTCCCCCCTGATGCCGAAACGGTGGCGTTGTAGGGGAAATTGACGAAGCCGTTGGGCAGGCTGGCCGGGGCTATGGCAACGGTCGGGGCACTGACCGTGATGGACACTGTGGCCGGGCTGGAGGTGCCGCTGGCATTGGTGGCGGAATAGGTGAAGCTGTCCGGGCCTGAGTAGCCCGCCGTGGGTGTGTAAGTGATGCTGGTTCCGCTGGCCGTGGCAGTGCCGTGGCTGGCTGCGCTGGCGACTGCCACGCTGGTGGCGGTGCCGCCACTGAGGCTCAGTGTGATGGGGTTGGCGCTGCTGTTTGCTGCGACCGTGGCGCTCACTGCCCCTGCAACAGGCGCTGGCACGTTGTAGGTATATCCATTGGTAAGAGTGGCCGAACCGCCAGGCGTAATGACCGCAACATTCACAGCGCCTGCCGCATGGGCTGGCGTGGTGGCCGTAATTGTGGTGGCGTTGTTGACGGTGTAGCCCAAGGCAGCTGTACCTCCGAAGCTGACTGCAGTGGCGCCCGTCAGATTGTTACCGGTGAGCGTGACCGAGGTGCTGCCGGCGGTGCTGCCGCTGTTGGGGGCGACGTTCGTCAGCGTGGGCACAGCGGAACTGGTGACCAACAGGTGATACGTGGCTACACCACCGTCGTTGTGGCCGTCATTCAGAGTGATGCTGAAGGTATACGCGCCGGCTGTGGTGGGGGTGCCATGCAAGAGCGTGGTCGCCGAGCCTGGCGAAGGGTCCAGTATGAGTCCTGGCGGGAGGCAAGGCGTCACTCCGTCATAGCTTGGATCCTCTGCGTCACACTCTACCCACATGTCCAAAGGCATTGTGCCCCCTATGGACGATATGGTGATGCTCATGGACTGTCCTACGGCGATGGTCGGTAGCGTGCTTCCTGTGACGGGGTTGGTGATAACTGGCGCCGCCGCATGGGACGAAGCTGCCAACATGAACAATTGCAAGAAAAAAACGGCGATCGCTCGAAGAAACCAAGGTACGAGCCGTATTTTTTGCGGAATTTTTATCATGTAGGCCATAGCTAATTACCTGGTTTTAGATTTGGAAGAATGCTTTTACTATTGAGAAATTCTTCTCAATTATTGCGATTAAGTCACGAAAAAACATAGCTTGAATGCACTCGTTGCTGTCAATGGCTAGAGTAGCGCTCAGTGATTTTAGTAATAAAAAGTATATTTTTCTATCACTGATTTCTCTGTACAAATAGCCGGCGTCGTTGGGTAAGGATGGTTGTCGGCGGTTTTTTCACCATGTTCCCCACTCGTACCAAGCCTGCCAACCTGCCGTGATTCAAACCACGTAAGGACGCACATGAGCTTGAACGACGACAACCTGCGCCTCCTGTCCGACGCCGAGCGTGAGGCCATGGAAGCCGACGACAACGACTACGACCCCGAGGAAGACAACGCTGCAGCGCTGGCTGCCCTGGGTCGCGGCCCCCTCGATGCGCAAGAGGAAGAAGAGGGCGACGACGACGCGGCTGACGCGGGCAAGGGCAAGCCCGAGCCCAGCACGCCCACCGAGCCCACTGAAACCACCGCTGCGCCCGCTGCAGCGCCCGCAGAACCCACCGATGCCACGCAGCCGACCGACGCACCGGCACCGAATCCGCAGACTGCGCAGCAGGCCGGCGGCTACCATGCAGAGCTGCCCGCCGACTACGACGCCCAAGTGAAGGCCAACAAGGATGCCGTGGCCGCCGCCCGCGCCAAGTTCAACGAGGGCGAGCTGGAGCAGACCTAACTGGACGCGGAACTGGACCGCCTGCAGGACGAGCGCGACCAGCTGCGCGACATGAAGACGCGCGCCACGGTGTCGGCCGAGATGCAGCAGCAGTCCACGCACCAGGCCTGGACGGCCACCATCAACGGCTTCTTCGAGGAAGCGGCCAAGAGCGCAGAACTGGGCATCGTGGACTACCGCAAGGACGCGGCCAAGCAGGCAGACCTGGATGCCATGGTGCGCGCGCTGGGCGCGGCGCCCGGAAACGAGCACAAGCCCATGCGCTGGTTCCTGGAGGAAGGGCACCGCTGCGTGGTGGCCCTGCATGGCATTGCCACGACAAAGAAGCCGGCGGACGTGCGGCGCAAGCCTGACGCCTCGGCCGTGGTCACCAACCTGGCCGACGTGCCCGGCGGCGCGGGCGATGCCGATCCCGTGAGCGACGAGTTCGCCGAGCTGGACAAGCTGGAGGGCCTTGCCTATGAGCGCGCGCTGGCCGCCATGTCCGAGGAAAAGCGTGATCGCTACAACCGCCTGGGCTGACACCGCCGGCATGCCGCCCACTTCCTCTACCCCCGACGCGCGCCGCATCTTCGTTGAGCTGCGCATGGGCGATGTGTTGGAGGTGGGCGGCGCCCGCATCCAGCTGGAATACAAGAAGGGGCAGGCCGCGCGAATGGTCGTTCTGGCAGCCCCTGAAACCACCGTCAAAAAGACACCGGCCGCGCTGCGGCCCGTACCAAGCCTGCCATCTTGAGGGCTGGAACATTTTTCAACCGGGGCGCTGGAGTGCTCGCTACCACACAGGAGCACTCCTATGGGCAAAACAGTGGTGGGCGTGAACAGCCCCCGCGCCGTCAAGCGCTTTTCCGGCAACCTGGCACTCGATGTGTCGCAGGCCTCGTACTTCGGCAAGCGTTTCGCGGCCGTGGGCCAGGGCGCCAAGACCCCTCTCCAACTGCTGACGGATCTGGAATCCGAAGCCGGCGACCTGATCAGCTATGACCTGCTGGCCGAGCTGCGCGTGGCGCCTGTCGAAGGCGACGATGTGCTGGAAGGCAAGGAAGAAGGCCAGCGCTTCTACACCGATGAGCTGTACATCGACCAGGCGCGTGCCGGCGTCAACACGGGCGGCCGCATGTCGCGCAACACACGCGGCGCCAACGGCCAGAGCAACGCCTACTACGAGAACCTCAAGCGGATCAACATCAGCGAGAACGAGTTCAAAGCCCGGGTACGGCGGGGCGAGGACGCCGATTCGGTTCTGGCTGATGTACCTCTGGCCAGGGCTCATGGCGCAGCGAAAGCGCTGGACAAGAAGATCTCTGACCTCCGCAAGTTCCGCCGGACGGTGCAGGCTGGGGATTCCCCTGACAAGCGCGACCAAATCAAGGCCATCAATCTGGAAATTGAGCTGTCAATGCGACAGTTGAACCGGGGCGTTCAGAATATGCTTAGTTATGTACGTAAGGAGTAATAAAAAGCAAACGATCGATTTTTTACTGCTGCTACCTACTCGTAAATATCTTTCTCAGTAAAACATTCGGATTGTGATCTAAAAGATGTCTTTTACTTGATAAATATTTTGGAGTTTACATCGTAGTTTTTCGAGCTGGTATCTATTGATAATGAATAGATCTTTGATATTGGTATTATTTATTGATTGCGATGGAGAAAATTATATAAAACTTCATACTTCACGAAGTTTGAGCTTTGTGACGTAAAGGAGACGCTGTAGCTTCGGGAAATTATCCTTATATTCTCGGTAGCTTTTATAAATGACTAGCTCAATTTCAGTGTTTGATATATGTTGTATACGCAGAGATAGGACTGGTTGAATAACTTCTTGCGCATTATTGCGGACATTATTGGCTAATTCATACTTTTTCAGAGCCATCAATTGCACTAGTTCTCCATTGTCATCAGTGACGGAGTTCTTGATGGGGTTTCCGTAAGTGGAAAATAGTTGCGCAATATCTGTGAAAATGGTATCGAGTTTGAGGTATGTCTTGTCCTTCCATACCATAGGAGGGAGTGTTTCGCGAGAAATTGCTGTTGATGTTGAAGCTGCGGTTGATAAGATGTTTTTATCAAAAGTGAGCTTGTTTAGGGATAGTGATTTACCTTTGATTTGTATGGGCTGCGCCGTTGAGGTGGATTGTTCGGATTTAATCGAAATGCCGAACAATGAACTAATCCAAGGGGAATTGCTCTGGTTCAGTAGCCATGGGTGGCTCTTGATCTCTCCATCAAACATTTGTTTGATGAATTTATAACATTTTTGATATAAAGGTAAAGCGTCGGGTTCGAGTTTTAGGTAGCAGCCAACTTCATCCTTTCTGAAGGTTAGTAGCGGCGATTTGGGCGCCTGCATGATACCGAGTAAATACCCTATGGTGAAATGATGTGCTGTATTGACATTTAATGCATTTATTAGATCACTGTAAGTCTTGAATCTAGAATTTGATGGTATGGAATTGACCACTTTTCGAAGTATTAGCGCGTAAATCTTGTCTCGTTCACTGGCTTTGTTTTTTAACTTTACGAGTGTTGAAATTCCATGATTTTTTAAGGCGTTAGTTTCAGATGTCTGGCTTGGTAACCAATAGTGAAATGATTTTTTTGCCCAGACCTGTGTCTCGAGATAGTGCTTTGTGGTTGGGAATGCAGCAAGTTTAATATGATTTAGACGAAGAAAAATGCTGTCTGTCCCGTAGTGGATGAGAGTAAAGAGGTTAAGTCGGGTTTCTCTTGATGCAAATAGCAATTTATTGATCACGTCTGGATCTATCCCAGTGTTTGAAAGCAAACGGAGAATGCTTCTCCTACTCATCGGTAACTGTTGAAGATCAAAGTGCTCGTAAATGTACTCACAGATCAGTGCGTACGCATCGTCGGCTTGCGAATGTGTTATACGCTTGACACGCTTTGCTGTTAATTGAAGCTTGTCGGTCTCATCGAGTAGAGGTAAATGCAACGGCTTTGGTGAAATCGTAAGGTCTCTCAGTGTTGTTGATTTCTCGATTATCTGCCGCGTATTCGGATATTCGTGAAGATGCGTATTATCGAGAAGATCGTGATATATTCTCAACTTGTTCTTACAGCTCGTCTGCATGACCGCAAAGGGACTGCGCAGAAGAGTGTAGGTGCCAGAAATTAATAGTTTAATCTCAGATGGTCTTAGTTTTGATACGTCCATCAAATCAATGACTAAACTATCCATTTTCGATTCTATGATCTCGCCCTTTGTGACATAGAGCCACGCTAAATGAGCGAAAACCTTGTCAAACTGTGCTAATCGCTCCACTTTGGTATCAGATGGCGTTTCTTGTCCGTCCGGAATTTGGTTTATGGTGACGGCCTCAACCACTAGGGTATCTCTCTTTGAGTACTTTTGGCCGGTGGAGCCTGGGGCTGATTGCTTCCCCAGAGCACGCTGTCTCGCTAGGTCCACCTCGTATGCACCAATTCGTGCACTCCAGCTCCTATACGCGAGCTTCAGCAGTTTCAGGCGTTGACTCCAGTTCGCGGTAGGGATGAGGCGCAGGCCGCCAGTGGTATGAACGAAGCCAGCGTGCACCATGCCTGACACAACCTTTTTGAAGACTGCAGGGGGCGTGCTCTGGCGGACTTGATCGCTCGACCACTGTGTAGGTCCGTTGAAAGATAGAGTGTCTAAAATCCGTGAAACTAGGCGATCCATGGGCTCCAGAGCACGTTGCAGTTCAGCTTCTTTACTTTGGATAAAGCGACCGTTGATGTATACCAGTCTATGGACAGCATCTTCGGAAAATATGGATCTGGGATGTGAAGCACACCATTCAAGCAAGGCTAGGTAGGTTTCACGCATCCGCAAGCCCCTAGCTAGACTGCGCATTGCAGTATGGGCTTGGATGAAAGTAAAACCAGTGTCAGCATTCCTATCAACGAAGAATTTTATCTCGCTCTCGATGTCGAATGCTGGCGGTGCTGCCATGTGTGGCCAAGCGGGTGCCAGTTGTGGAGCGTCAGAATGAACCCGGATGTTCAGTGCCGGGGCGGGTATGGACGGTGCAATTGCATGGGAGGGGACCAAAACTATATTATGAACAACAGGTGTTTTGTCATATTGAATTGGCTCTGTGGATTTATTAGGTTTGGCTGGTATCAGCAGTTCGGCCGCGAGGGGGGGAAATGCACGCGTTGTCTTTGTGTCTTGCATTTCCCGGCGTAGTTTAATAGAGATGGGCTTGTGACCGAGAACATTTACAAGACGTGCACGTACACGACGGGCGGTGGAGTCTATCTGAGCTGGGCGTGTAGAAGTGTTTAGTATGGACTGATTGGTAATGCTGTTGAGTTCGGCTATCAACTTCACCACGCTGTGCAGCGGGGGAGGAGATGTCTGCAGCCAGATTGCATCGAACCAATCATGAATCTCCTGGACTTGCAGAAGATCAGTTAACAGGACTCCGAATTCTGTGCGACGCAGCACCCCTGCATGGGTAAGGTTAGCGGAGCCCGTATATGCGGCTACACCGCTGAGCACGGTCTTGGCATGGATGGCGGGGTAGTGGTGTATAAGGCCATCATGTTTTGCAAGGAAGTCGTAGACCAAATCTCGCTCGCGTCTAGGTGTCGCTGAAAGCCACTCAAGTACATCTGACACCAAACGCCAAGAGCGGGCCATATGAATTATTCGCTGTAGGTACTCGAGGCTGATGTAAGGGCTAACGATCTTTACGTCCTGATCTCTGATGACCTGCACGATGGCACGATCAAAGGGCGATTCTTGATCCTGCGTATCAGGAGCGTGGTAAAGCAGCCTTGACATAATTTCCTGTGTTGCTGGTGTGTGTGCCTATTGTGCTATATCAAATCCGCGGGTATGCCTCTGCAGCCGAGAAAATCGGCGAATGTTGAGTCATCGATTTGCACGCTGCTTGAGTGAGCTGTCTGTTCAAGAGTGCTACTTCCACTCCACGACTCAGCTTGCGTACATGTGACTTTCGCCACAAGTCCTGAGGCCAAGGCGCTCGCATCGCAGAGGCTGCCCAGGGTGGGCTGACAATGTGAAGTGCAGCATTGATGATGAGGCGCCGCGCTATGACCAAAACCTGCCCAAAGTAGGCTGAAATTGGGTAAAAAAGGCATGATTTCGAAAACAACAGAAGCGTGGCTATCGGTGCAAGTGGTTGATGTGGAAGGATTTTTTTCTTGTGTCTTTTTCGGTGGATCGGACTTTTAATCCGTTGGTCGCAGCTTGATGAGTAGGTAGTACTCCCCGATTGGGCGATACGCCTTTCTGCTCAAAGGCTTCAGAGCTTGGCAGGTCTGCCCCCTCATCGGTCGGTACATTCAGACCGCCGGATCTACGCACAACTAGAAGCGCAACTGAGCGAGCAATGCTGCATAGTTGCTACAGAAGGGTGAGAATATTCCCCTAAGTTGCTGTCAGATGATGATTTTTTTTAAAATCAATCCAGTCCATCATGGGCGCAACGGACATGCGCCACATGCTGGCAGGTGCTTGATTTTCTACGTTTGTCATTGATCTGATTGGGGTTTTTTGCTGCGTCGTCGTTGCCTGACTCTTCGCCATTCAACCCCGTTTTCCTGTTTGTTCAACTCTGAGCACTCAATGGGAATGATCACCGCACACAAGCGGGCAGGCGGCTCGCTAGCTGACCTCTAGGCCTCCAAGCTCACGGTGCAGTTCGTAAGGGTCAAGCTCCAAAGAAAAAGCCCCTGGCGCGCACGCACCCCGGGGGCTTGAGGCGCCGCCTAGACTTGGCGCGCACCTCCTTGCTTGGTGTATCGGCTGCACGCCGCCTAACTTTTGGCTTTTTCGATCAGGAATTGCATGCCGTTCTTGCCGTTGATCCAGTTCGGCGGCTTGCTGCGGCCGATCCGGGTAGCACCTGTCTCGGGGGGGCGCGGAATCTGGGCATGGCCACGAAGCTCTTCGCCTTGGAGCCGCTGGCAGGGAACACGTTCTGCTCGGTCAACTGGCATTCATGAACTAGGGCGCGAACCTCTTCCACCGCACCGGCTTTTTCTGTTTCCATCATTTCCGCGATGCGTGCATCCGGCTCGGCCTTCCAAGCGAGTGGCATCACTGACGCAAAAATCATCCATTGCGCGAGGTTGGTGGTGGTAGCTACATGTAAGTGGATGAAAGTATTCGAATGAATTTGATCTTCATTTGCTTGATGCTAGTAAAGAATTTCTATCTCCACCAACGCATTTCGATGTCATATTCTTGAGACTCATTGATCGATGCATCGAATAATGCAATTGGAGGCATGCCAAATGAATGCTGAAGAGAAACAAGAATCATTTGCACAGCAATCGCGGTTGCAGGCATTGTTGATTGACCCGGAGGTGGAGGACTTTGCAGGGTTAAACCTGTTGCTTGGTCAGGCTGGATATGATCTGCGGATGGCAGCAAGTTCGCCAGAAGCATTGGCGGATTTTTCTGGTGGACGAATTGACTTGTTGATATGCAATACGCATGTACTTGACAAGGATGGCGGGCAGTGGTTGGAGCGCATTGTTGGACAGTTCCCTGACCTGTTTGTGATTTTTCTTTCGGAATACGGCAGAACTGTGATTCCGAAAGGCATTGGTCGTTTGATGGGTTTGTACCGTCACATAGTAAAACCTTGGAATAGTGAGCAATTTTTGGATGCTATTGATCAATTAAACGATCAGAAAATTACACGCCATGAGACTATTCGTCTGGATCAAAAAAATAAAGCGCTGACGAAGGAGCTGGCAGAGTTAAATGCAACTGTTGAGCTTACTGCCCATGTGCACGACGACGAACTGTTGGAGGCGCATAGGAAGCTTAAAAAGAATTTCGTCGCAGCTATTCGGATGTTTTCCAATCTTCTTGAGTGGCGGGGCGGGCTGCTTGCAGGGCATTCTAGACGCGTTGCGGACCTGACCCGTCGAACCGCAAATATCATGCAGCTAAGCGAAGAAGATCAGCAGAATTCTTTTGTTGCTGCGCTCATTCATGATATTGCCCATATTACTCTTGCCGATGGGATGTTGAACAAGCCCGTCCCAAGCTTGAGTCATGAAGAGCTGGAAAAATATAGGAATCACAGCAGCTTGGGAGAACAGTTGCTTCTGCCGATAGACGATGCGCACCCGGTCGCTACTCTCGTCAGGTCCCACCATGAGCGATTCGACGGGGCAGGTTTCCCTGATGGCCTGAAAGGGAAGGATATTCCAATAGGAGCTCGGATAATAGCGGTTGCTGATTTTTACGATGACCTGATGATAGGGCATTTAAGCAGCAAGCCCCTAAATTGTGCAGAGGCAAGAACCCTCATTTCGCATGGCAGAGGAACACAATTTGATCCAGAGGTTGTCGATGCTTTCTTGCAGATTTTGATACAGGCAATCCCCGTTGCCGACCCAGTCCCTCTTTATGTTCCCTGTTCGGAGCTCCGGCCAGGAATGATTTTGGCTCAAGACTTCGTATCGAGGGAAGGGTTGGTATTGCTTACGGCAGGTCGAGTTTTGACGACAGATTTGATACGCAGAATGCAATTGCGTGTTGATCTTGGCCGGAAATTGCCGATTCGTACCATGGCCTCGGCTGTTTGATGATTTTCGAGATTTTGTAATTTATTTGGTATGGGTTTGATCAAGTTGTTAATGGTTTTCGCTCTCTGCTTGTCTTGAAGAACTTCAGCAGAATTTCACCGTTGGATGTAATCGCTTGTTTTTCTGATATGTCAGCTATATGTGAAGGTGGTACTTCTGTGGAATATAGTTTGCTGTTGCTTATTCTGTATAAAATTCTCTTGTCTCCGACTATGAATTCATCTCCTTCAATCAGTCCTATATACCGGCCATTTTTGGTATAGGCTTTCCACCATCCGCCTTCTATCATTTTATGCCTCGCGATACTATGGTTTATTGTTGACGCCCAACACGTCAATGCTTAAGGGTGAAATGCTAATCTGAGAGTCGTCCGATTTTGCAATCGATGCAAAATTTGACAAAGTAATTGATGTTGATAATCCATTATCAGATTCTCATCGAACGAGAGTGACATTCACATATGTGGGCGGTTTGGTGGGTAACTATTGATCAAAGTATTCACAAGCCCTGCGTGCTCCGCATCGGGAGCCATTTTTTTCTTCACACGCTGCGTGCGTTCAAAAAAAGAGGACCCTGGTTCCCCGGGGTCAAGCCATGGCTGCTGGCGGCAGGAGTCCTGCGTGATTTACCTGCCCACGCCCTTGCCCAGCGACAGTATTTCGCTCGCATGGACGATGGCCTGGGCAATCTCCTCCACCGAGCTGCGCCGGCTCATGGCCTGGGCGCGGATCATGTCGTAGGCCTGGTCTTCGTTGATCTGGTGGGTTTGCATGAGGATGGCCTTGGCTTCGGCCACGCGGCGCTGGCCCAGCAGCTTGGCCTGGAGCTTGGCGATGCGCTGCTGCTGCTGGCGTGATTCCTTGTGGTTTCTGCGCGCCAGCACCAATGTGGACAGCAGGCCGAAGGAGCGGATGGGCGAGGGCAGGATGGCTTGCACCTGCAGCTCCAGCACGGCGGAGACGATGGTGGGGTTCTCGTAGTTGACCACGGCGATGGCGGTGGGCGGGCTATCTCCCTCACCCTGTGTCCAGGCGTAGTTCAACTGCAGGTGATCGGGGCGCACGGCCAGGAAGACCACGTCCGTGCCCTCGGGCAGGCTGGGCTGGGGCGGCCAGATGGCCTGGACCTGGCAGCCTATGCGCTGCAGCTGCTGGGCCAGCAGTCGGCCGTCCGCGTCGTCGGGGTGGACGACGGCAATGCGCAGCTGGCGCAGTTCCTTCAGTTGGGGCGAGGTGGCACGCAGCAGCGGCTTTCTTTCCAGCAGCGGCCGGCCTGTGGCAGCGCTGCCGGTGTCCTTGTTGGGGGCGGCATCCACGCTCAGTTCTCCAGGGCACCGAGGCTGGCGGTCCAGTCGCCCAGGGAGTGGGTGACCAGGTAGGGGTCGGGCGAGACGGCCCGGGTGGCCTGGCGCACGATGGTGAAGCCGCCCTGTGCATTGGCGCGGCCCACGCGCGGGTGCAGCCAGGTGTGGTGGTTGTCGGGATCCAGCCGGATGCGGCCCTGGGGCGCGTCGAATTCGCTGCCCAGCAGATGGGGCAGCAGCTCGCCTATGCGGTCACTGCCGGCCTGGCGGAAGGCATTGGCGAACAGGTGCATCTGAAAGTAGGCGGCCTCCCAGCACAGGTTGGGCCGGCAGTCGTCGCCCAGGCGCTGGCGCAGCCGGGCCAGGCAGCGCGCGTTGGCGGGCGAATCGATGGACTGGAAGTAGGGCGCGGCCGTGAAATGTCCGCTGGCCACGTCGGCCCCCATCTGGGCGATCTCGGCCTCGGAGGTGGTGAGGCTGGCAATCGGCATGGTCTGCGGGTTGAAGCCTGCGTCGGCATAGGCGCGGTAGAGGCTGGCCGTGGAGTCGCCGACCACGGTGGAGAAGATGAAGTCCGGCTGCCTGGCGCGGATGTCCTGCATGATGGCCGCGTAGTCGCGCTCGGTGGCATCCAGCGGCAGGTAGTGTTCACCGAGCTTGTCGCTGCCCGGATGCTGCATGACCAGCTCGCCCATGATGCGGTTGGACTCATAGGGATAGATGTAGTCCGAGCCGATGAGGTAGACCCGCGCGCCGAAGCTGCTGGTCATGTAGTCGGCCAGTTGCACGCTGTTCTGGTTGGGCGCGGCGCCCGTGTAGATGACATTGCCCGAGAACTCGAAGCCTTCGTAGAGCGTGGGATAGAACAGCAGCTTGTTCCATTTCTCGACGATGGGGATGACGGCCTTGCGGCTGCTGGACATGTAGCAGCCGAAGATGACGTTGATGCCATCGCGCACGATGAGTTGCTCGGCCAGGGCCGCATAGCGGGCCGGCGTGGAGGCCGGGTCGTAGCGCACTGCGACCAGTTCGCGCCCCAGCAGGCCGCCCGCCTCGTTGATTTCGTCGATGGCCAGCTGCGCGCCCTGCAGCTGGGACTGGCCGATGGTCGATGTGGTGCCGGTTGCCGAGTAAAGAATGCCGACTCTGACGGGGTCGTTCATGGGTTCCTTCTGTGCCAGGTGCTGGCTTGCGTTCTTTGCATGCGCTTCAGGTTAATCGAGATTGGCGTGGTCGGTGGCCGTGGTCAGCGGCCGGCTGCGAGCCTTGCGCCCATCTGGGACAGCCGCCTTGGCAGATGCCGCGCGTCGTCGGCAATGCCGTAGTTGCGCCCGCCAAAGATATGGCGCACATAGCCGTCTGCCTGGCTGTCCACAGCCAGGCAACTGATGCGTATGCCTGCGGCGCGGGCCTGCTGCACGGCATGGCGCGCGTCTTCGATCAGGTAGCGATCGTCATGCACGTCGATGTCGGCGGGTGCGCCGTCGGTGATCACCAGCAAATGGCGCTGGCCAGCAGGCTCGGCCGCCAGCAGGCTGCTGGCGTGGCGCAGGGCGGCGCCCAGGCGTGTGGAGTGGCGCCCCTGCAGTGCCTGCAACCGGGCGGCCGCTGCTGCGGCAAAGGGCTGGCCGAAGTCCAGCAGGCGCAGGTAGCGGACTTCGGCGCGCGTGTTGGACGAGAAGGCGTGGACGGCCAGGCGGTCCACGCCGGTCCTGTGGCCTGCGCGCGATTCGGCCAGCATGAGGGCCGCCTGTTTCTCCAGCTCCAGCAGGCTGGCGCCTTGGGGGCCGGGCGTGTTGACCGATTCGGAAGCGTCCATCAGCACCAGCAGGCTGGTGGGGCGCGGGCCTTTGCCGGCACGCATGAAAAGGCGAGGTTCCGGTCGCAGGTTCAGACGGCGGTCTACCTGGACCTCGATGGCGGCATTGAAGTCCAGGTCATCGCCCTCCCACTGGCGGCGCAGGCGCTGGCGCCGGTCCAACTGGCGTGCGGGCGGCAGCGGCAGGGGCGGCAGTGTCTGTCTGCCGGCTTGGGAGCCTTTCCCGGCCAGAGCCTCGGCCTGCCATGCGGGCAGGGTGTCGATGACGGTGCACCAGTCCGTCTTCAGGCGCTCCGACCTGCGGTCCCATTCCGGATAGCTGTGGCGCGACAGTTCCAGGCCTGGGTCCAGCGACTGGCCTTCCTGTGCATCGGACTGCTGTCCTGCGCCGGCCGATGGAGGAGGGGCCGCGCGCGCAGCGGACTGCTGCAGCGCGAGTGTGTCTTCCTCGCCCTGAGGCGAGTCCGGATGCTGCCAGAGATAGCTGTTGTCATCACGGTAGATGCTGGGCACGGCATGGTGCTGCGGGTCCATGCGCACGCGCATCTGTCCCAGGTCGTTGGCCAGGATGGAGGCAATGGCCCGGAATGCGGCGTAGTCCTCCAGACCATGGCGCGTGGCGGTGTTCTCGAACAGGTCACGGGCCTTGTGGATCCAGTGGTTGCCGTCCACGCGCTCTGGCCACAGCAGCATGCGGTCCAGCCGGGCCATGAAGGCGGCAAAGCCCAGGTCGGATGGGTCGGGCTCGGGGGCGATGCAGGCCTCGAACCAGCGGCGCACGCCGGGGTGCTGCAGGCACAGCAGCCGCTCCACGCGCGCATCTTCCAGTGCGCCCACCACGGCCTGGCCCATGGGCTTGAGGGCGCTGCTGTCCTGGCCTGCCGGTGAAAAGCGCAGATGGGCTGCGGCATGGGCCATTGTTGCTGCGTGCAGGTGTGCCTGCATGGGCAAGTTGGCGGGAACCAGCAGCCGGGCAGGCTGGCTGATCAACACGGCGCGCGGCGGCAGGGCGTGGGCTTGGCCCGGCGCCGGGGCACTGGCCGGCGTCCTAGCCAGCGCCTGCACGGCGACAGGCTGGCGCGCCAGGCCGCTGGCCAGCAGGCCCAGCGTGTGCAGCAGACGGGACTCTTCGGGCAAGGCAACGGAGACGATGGCCATGGCGCGCGGCCCTCAGGCGCCGAACTCTGCTTCGACCAGCTGGCGCAGCGCGGCGGCCGTGTCGGGGTCGTCGGTCAGGGCGCTGGTGATGGTCATGTCGCAGCTGTCATGCACCGGCATGCCGTCGCGCATCAGCAGGCCTGCGTAGATCAGCATGCGGGTGGAGGCGCCTTCGTCCAGGCCCCGGTGGCGCAGTTCGCGTGTGCTGCGCGCCAGGCTGACCAGGCTGCGAGCGGTGGCCGGGGCAATGCCGGTCTCGTGGGCCACGATATCCGCCTCGATCTCGGGCGCCGGGTAGTCGAAGTCCAGCGCGGCGAAGCGCTGGCGGGTCGATGGCTTCATGTCCTTGGCGCTGCTCTGGTAGCCGGGGTTGTAGGAAACCACCAGCTGGAAGTCGGGGTGCGCGTGGACCACCTCGCCCTTCTTGTCCAGCGGCAGGGCGCGGCGCGCGTCGGTCAGCGGGTGGATGACGACCGTGGTGTCCTGGCGGGCCTCCACCACTTCGTCCAGGTAGCAGATGCCGCCATGGCGCACGGCCAGGGTCAGCGGGCCGTCGTGCCAGGCCGTGCCGTCGGCATCCAGCAGGTAGCGGCCCACCAGGTCGGAGGCCGTCATGTCCTCGTTGCAGGCCAGCGTGACCAGGGGGCGCTTGAGCGCCCACGCCATGTACTCCACAAAGCGCGTCTTGCCGCAGCCCGTGGGGCCCTTGAGGATGAGCGGCATTCGGTGCTGGTAGGCCTGGCGGTACAGCTGTACTTCGCGGCCCGAGGGGCGGTAGAAGGGCTCTTCCTCGATGCGGTAGGCCGCCAGCGGGTCGGCGGCCTGGTTGGCAGGAGCGTGCAGCGGGCCTGTGGTTGTTGTCGTGCTCATCTTCACTCTTCACCTTTGCGTGTTCATGGGCGGGCCTGCCCCCGCGCCTGCTGGCACGGAGGCAGGACGCTGTCAGCGGTGCCTGGGCGCCTCGTGCGGAATGCCTTCGATGGGGCATTCGGGCGTGCCTACGGTGGTGCGCGTGAAGGACTCCACCATCTCGCGCGTGCCCTCGGGATCGTTGACCCACTGGCTGTAGAAGTTGTACGGGCAGGCGGCCACGCCCTTGTCCCCGTCGCCGGAGTTGATGGTGCCGGTGTAGCCCCGGTGCACCAGCTTGAACAGATGGTTCTGAGACTGGCCGTTCTTGCGCGCATCGCGGATCAGGTGCTTGGACAGTTCGGCGTACTGGATGCCCATTTCCTCCTCGCCAGTCTCGCCCAGGGTGCGGCCATCGAAGCCGATGATGGCCGAGTGCCCGAAGTACGAGTACACGCCGTCGAAGCCCGCCGCATTGGCCACGGCCACATAGCAGTTGTTCATGAAGGCCATGGCCTTGGAGACCATGATCTGCTGCTCCTTGGCCGGGTACATGTAGCCCTGGCAGCGCACGACGAGCTCGGCGCCGCGCATGGCGCAGTCGCGCCAGATCTCGGGGTAGTTGCCGTCGTCGCAGATGATGAGGCTGATCTTCAGGCCCTTGGGGCCTTCGCTCACATAGGTGCAGTCGCCCGGGTACCAGCCCTCGATGGGCACCCAGGGCATGATCTTGCGGTACTTCTGCACGATCTCGCCCTGGTTGTTCATGAGGATGAGGGTGTTGTAGGGCGCCTTGTTGGGGTGCTCCTCATGGCGCTCGCCCGTCAGCGAGAACACGCCCCAGACGTTGGCCCTGCGGCAGGCGTCGGCGAAGATTTCGGTCTCTTCGCCTGGGATGGCGCTGGCCGTGTCGTACATCTCCTTGGCGTCGTACATGATGCCGTGCGTGGAGTACTCGGGGAAGATCACCAGGTCCATTCCCGGCAGGCCGCGCTTCATGCCCACCAGCATGTCGGCGATCTTGCGGCAGTTGTCCAGCACCTCGGCCTTGGTGTGCAGGCGTGGCATCTTGTAGTTGACCACCGCCACGCCGACGCAATCGTTGCTGCTGGAAATATCTCCGTGTCTCATGCTGCTGCTCCTGAAGGGGTTGAAGGGGCGGCGTGCGGCATCGCAGCCCCCTCGATTCCCGTCCAACAAAAAAAGGCCCGAACCGCTCCGGGTCAGGGAGCGGTTCGGGCCTTGTTGCCCGACATCGGCGCTGGCAGCTTTGGCAGCGGATGTCGTCTTGTCGGTAATGCGGGAATGAATCGGGGCGATGCCTTATCGCCGTGCATGCATTGTTGCCATGCACCCGCTCCGCGCATATACGTCATATGCCGGTTGTGGCGGGCGCGATGCCGTGGTATTTCCCGCGCGCGCTCTGCGCCCTGGTCCCTCAGAAGGACCCGAACATGGTGCCGAGCGTGATCACCAGCACCAGGGCCAGCAGTGGCGCACCAATGGTCATGATGGCGATGTTGCCGTACGACTGGCGGTGCGTGAGGCCGCAGATGGACAGCAGCGTGATGATGGCGCCGCTGTGCGGCAGGGTGTCGAAGCAGCCGGCCGCCATCACGGCCACGCGGTGCAGCAGCTCCGGGCTGATGCCCAGCTGGGCGGCCATGGCCAGGTAGTCCTTGCCCAGCGTGGACAGCGCAATCGACAGGCCGCCGGACGACGACCCCGTGATGCCGGCCAGCACGTTCATGGCCACGGCCTCGGAGATCAGCGGGTTGTGTGGCGCCACGTTGAGCACGGCCTCGCGGATGATGGCAAAGCCCGCCAGCCCCGCGATGACCGCACCGTAGCCCACCTCCGAGGCGGTGTTGAAGATGGGCAGCATGGAGCCCAGCACGCCCTTGTTCACCGACTCCTTGAGATTGCGCCAGCGGCCCAGGCCCAGCAGCACCAGTGCGGCGCAGGCCACGGCCAGGGCCATGATCAGCGCCCACAGGCCCGTCTGCTTGGCCGGGTCCACGGCAGGAAAACGTTCCTTCAGAAAGCCGAAATCCATCTGCGGGAACACGCCGTAGGTCAGCAGCGCATTGACCGCGATCACCAGTACCAGCGGCAGCAGGGCCAGCAGCAGCGGCAGGTCCCGGCGGCTGTGCAGGGCGGGATCGCTTTCTTCATGCAGCCCCTGCTCGACGGCGTCGTCATGGTCGCCGTAGCCTTCGCCGGCCACGCGCGCCTTGGCCGCGCGCGACTGCAGCCACCACAGGCCCAGGGCCAGCATGGTCATGCCGCCGATGATGCCCAGGCCCGGCGCCGCGAACACATTGGTGCCGTAGTAGGGAATGGGAATGGCGTTCTGGATGGACGGCGTGCCCGGCAGCGCCGTCATGGTGAAGGTGAACGAGCCCAGCGCGATGGTGGGCGGTATCAGCCGCTTGGGCACATGGGCCGCGCGGAACAGCGACTTGGCAATCGGATAGATGGCAAAGGCCACCACGAACAGCGACACGCCGCCATAGGTGAGCACGGCGCAGGCCAGAACCACCGTGAGGATGGCGTGCTTCTCGCCCAGCACGCGCATGATCCAGTGCGATATCGCGGTGGCCGCGCCCGAGTCCGCCATCAACTGGCCGAACAGCGCGCCCAGCAGGAACACGGGGAAGAACTGCAGCATGTAGTTGCCCAGGGCGCCCATGAAGGTGCTGGTGTACAGCGGCAGCATGTGGCCCAGGTCGCCGGACAGCAGCACGGCCACGGCGGCCATCAGGGGGGCCAGCAGCAGCACGGAGATGCCTCGGTAGGCCAGGAACATCAGTCCCGCCAGTGAAATCACGATTGCCAGGGTACTCAAATCGTCTCCAGTCCAGTGGTTCTAGTCAAAAAGACAGAATAAATGCGGATGGGTGACAATTTGGCGTAATTGGCGTGCTTTGTAGATGATTTGGCGCAATATATCGCCACGTTTACCCGGCCTGTGCGCCGCTGCGCGACTGCAGCCGCAGTCTCAGGGGCGTGGATGGCCGCAGCGTGACCTGCAGCACAGGGCGAGGGGCGCCGGCACCTTCGGGCACGCTCAGCCGCAGGCGCTGCAGCACCATGGCTGCCACCACCGTCATCTCCGTGCTGGCCAGGTGCTGGCCCAGGCATACGCGCGGGCCGGTGCCAAAAGGCATCCAGCTGCCGCGCGGCGCGGCAGGGGCTCCGTCCTTGTCGGCATCGGCGAAACGCTGCGGCTGAAAGGCATCGGGTTGCGGGAACCAGCGCGCATCGCGTTGCATGAGGCCGGGCGCAATCATGAACAGGGTTCGCGCGGGCAGGCGCCACGGGCCCAGCTGCACAGGCCGTGTGCAACGCCGGCTGATGAGCACGGGCGCGGCCGGGTACAGGCGCATGGCTTCCTGAAGGCTCCAGCCCAACTGGCGCAGCGCCGGCAGGTCCTGCGCCGTGGGCGGGCGGCCCTGCAGCTGTTCCTGGATCTCGTCAGCCACCTGCTGCTGCGCCTCGGGATGGGTGGCCATGCACCAGGACCACCAGGTCAGGCTGCTGGCCACGGTTTCGTGACCTGCCAGAAAGGCCGTCATGCACTCATCGCGCACGGCCTGCAGCGTCCAGGCCTGGGCGTCGCCCCGGTGCAGGCGCAGCAGGCGGCTGAGCAGATCCTCGGGCCAGTCTTCATCGGCCTGCGCCAGCCGGAGCCGGACCTGCCGGTCGATGAAGCTGCGCAGCCAGGCCAGCGCCCGGCGCTTGCGGCGTTTCCATGGCATGGCATCGGGCCAGCGCAGGGGCCAGTAGAACTCGCTGTTGGCGGCATGGCTGACTTCGCGGATGGCCTGCTCCGCGGAGCGCGCATCCTCGCCGATGGCGCCGGAGAACATCAGCCGCATGATCACATCCATGGCCAGGGCGGTCAGCGCCTGTTCCATGGGAAAGTCCTCGGACTGCTGCGGCCAGGCCTGCAGCGCGGCCTGCGCGGCTGCGGCCAGGGCCGGTATCTGGGCCTGCACGGCCTTGGGGGAGAAGGCCGGCAACAGGGCCTGCCGCTTGCTGCGCCAGGGCTGGCCTTCGCTGACCAGCACGCTGTGGCCGTGCAGTTGGGCAAAGACCGAGATGCCGTGCTCCCAGCGCACCAGCGCATCGTGCTGGCCCACCAGCAGTTCGCGCACCAGTTCGGGATCCGTGACGACGACCTGGTGCTCTGGCCAGATGCGCAGATGGATGGCATCGCCGTGCTCGCCGCGCCATTGCGCCAGCGTACCCAGCAGGTCGCGCGACATGCGGCGCAGCAGGCCCCAGCCCGTGAGCCCCGGTGCCGGGCCGGGTGGCCAGGCCGTGGAGGCCATCTGCTCGGATTGCTCGGGTTGCGCCGGTTGTGCGGATTGCGGCGCTTGCGTGGCGAAGGGGCAGGAGGCCGCATTCGACGGCGCCGGTGTGCAGGTATCTTGTGTGGGATTCGGGTGGTTCATGTTCCCATGCTCGCTGGTCACGCCGCCCGTGGTCTTGAACGAAAGCGTCACGGGATCGGCGGGCGGCCAGGCCTACACTGCGCCTCCATGGATGCAGTCGTGATGCCCGAAGCCGAAGCCGCAATCGAAGCCCGTACGCCCAGTGCCTTTGCTGCCTGTCCGCCCCTGCATGCCAGGGGCGCACGCTGGGCAGGCCAGGGGCGGCAGCCGCACTCCATGCTGTATCCCGCGCCGGCAGGGCTGCATGGTGCGGTGGTGGCCGTCGTCTGCCGCGATACGCGGGGCGTGGCCCTGGACGATGCGCAGCGGCTGTCGCATTTTCCCGCCACCCCCATGGTCTGCCTGTCCTGGTACCAGGACATGGCCGCAGGCCTGGTGGGCGTGCAGGGCTGCGAGCCCTTTGAGGCATCCGTCATGCTCTCGGGCAGCCAGACTGCGCCGACGGCCAGCTGGGCCAGCGGGCCGGGCCGTGGCGGCATGGTCTGCCTGCACCTGGATGCTGCGCTGCAGCTGTTCGGCCCCGGTGTGCTGCAGGCGCAGGATGGCTTTGTCGCGGCATCCGGGGTGCTGGGGCCGTCCTGGTCCGCGCTGTGCCAGGCCCTGCTGCATGCGCAGGACGATGCCGGCACCCTGGACGCGTTGCAGCGCCACCTGGCGCCGCGCTGGCGCGAGGTCCGGGGGAGCGCCCTGCAGGTGCTGCCCTCATTGCGCGAGCATGGGCGCCACTGGGTGGCCTGGCTGGGGATGCAGGCGCTGCAATGGCAAAGAACGCTGGGCGCGCGCCAGGTGGAGCGGCGCATCAAGCAGTTCAGCGGACGCTCCCTGCGGCAGTGGCAGGGCATGGTGCGCACGGAAAGCCTGTTCCATGCGGCGCGGCGCCACCATGAACAGGGACAGGCGCTGGACTGGGCCGCGCTGGCGCTGGATGAGGGCTTCTCCGACCAGGCCCATATGTGCCGCGCCGTGCGCCAGATCACGGGGTTTTCGCCGGGGGAGTTTGCGCGGCGCTTCGAGCACGATGAATCGTTCTGGATGTATCGGCTCTGGGTTTGACCCGGGGGTCTGCTCCGCTTGCGTGTCCGTCACGCTACAGCATTTTTTGCATGGTAGAAAACGCGGGGGCTGCAAGCCGTTTCCCTGTGAAAACAGGTCCCGAATGCCGCTGTAAAACCCTAAGTCTTCTACAAGACTTAAAAAATATGGCGGGTTCCGCTTAGAATTTTGTATTGTGGGATCGCATTGCAGAAAACGCCGGGGCAGCATGCTGGCGCGACGGGGCATTGCGTGACGGTCCTACTGCCTCAGGCTGCACCGGCCCCGTTTCCCCTAGCGGATGCCCGGTTCGACGGCCTGCGGCGCGACCCCTACCTTTTCACTACCTGAGACAAGAGATGAGCACGCAGCAACCCACCATCATCTACACCCTGACCGATGAGGCTCCGCGCCTTGCCACCAGTGCCTTCCTGCCTGTGGTGCGCGCCTTTGCCGCACCCGTCGGCGTGAATGTCGAGACCGCCGACATCTCCGTGGCCCACCGCATCCTGGGTGAGTTCTCCGAATTCCTGGCCGAAGACCAGCGCGTGGCCCACACCTTGTCCGAGCTCGGCAAGAAGACGCTGGAGCCCGATGTCAACATCATCAAGCTGCCCAACATCAGCGCCTCCGTGGCCCAGCTGACGGCTGCCATCAAGGAGCTGCAGGGCAAGGGCTACGCACTGCCCGACTATCCCGAGAATCCGACCAACGATCAGGAAAAGGACATCAAGGCACGCTACGGCAAGTGCCTGGGCTCGGCCGTGAACCCCGTGCTGCGCGAGGGCAACTCCGACCGCCGCGCTCCTGCCGCCGTCAAGAACTACGCCAAGAAGCACCCCCACTCCATGGGCGAGTGGAAGCAGTGGTCGCAAACCCATGTCTCGCACATGGAGCACGGCGACTTCTACCACGGCGAAAAGTCGATCACGCTGGACGCCGCACGCGACGTCAAGATGGAGCTGACCACCAAGAGCGGCAAGACCGTGGTGCTCAAGTCCAAGGTGGCACTGAAGGCCGGCGAGATCATCGACTCCATGTTCATGAGCAAGAAGGCGCTGTGCGACTTCTATGAAAAGGAACTGGACGACTGCCGCGACGCCGGCATCCTGTTCTCGCTGCACGTCAAGGCCACGATGATGAAGGTCTCGCACCCCATCGTGTTCGGCCACTGCGTGAGGATCTACTACAAGGAAGCCTTCGAGAAGCACGGCAAGCTGTTCGACGAGCTGGGCGTGAACGTCAATAACGGCATGTCCACGCTGTACGAGAAGATCGAGACGCTGCCCGCCTCGCTGCGCGAAGAGATCATCCGTGACCTGCACGCCTGCCAGGAACACCGTCCCGCGCTGGCCATGGTGGACTCTGCCAAGGGCATCACCAACTTCCACTCGCCCAACGACGTGATCGTTGACGCGTCCATGCCCGCCATGATCCGCCAGGGCGGCAAGATGTGGGGCGCCGACGGCAAGCCCTACGACTGCAAGGCCGTGATGCCTGAGTCCACCTTTGCCCGCATCTACCAGGAGATGATCAACTTCTGCAAGTGGCACGGCAACTTCGACCCCAAGACCATGGGCACCGTGCCCAACGTGGGCCTGATGGCGCAAAAGGCCGAAGAGTACGGCTCGCACGACAAGACCTTCGAGATCGAGGAAGACGGCGTTGCCAACATCGTCGATCTGGCCACCGGCGAAGTGCTGATGAGCCAGAACGTGGAGCAGGGCGACATCTGGCGCATGTGCCAGGTCAAGGACGCTCCCATCCGCGACTGGGTCAAGCTGGCCGTCACGCGTGCCCGCAACTCCGGCATGCCTGCCGTGTTCTGGCTGGACCCCTATCGTCCGCACGAGGCCGAGCTGATCAAGAAGGTCAACACCTACCTGAAGGACTACGACACCACGGGCCTGGAAATCCACATCCTGTCTCAGGTCCGCGCCATGCGCTACACGCTGGAGCGCGTGGCCCGCGGCCTGGACACCATCTCGGTGACCGGCAACATCCTGCGCGACTACCTGACCGACCTGTTCCCCATCATGGAACTGGGCACCTCGGCCAAGATGCTGTCCATCGTGCCCCTGATGGCCGGTGGCGGCATGTACGAAACGGGTGCTGGCGGCTCGGCTCCCAAGCACGTGCAGCAGCTGGTGGAGGAAAACCACCTGCGCTGGGATTCGCTGGGCGAGTTCCTGGCACTGGCCGTGTCGCTGGAAGACCTGGGCATCAAGAACGACAACGCCCGCGCCAAGCTGCTGGCCAAGACCCTGGATGAAGCCACGGGCAAGCTGCTGGACGAAGACAAGTCGCCTTCGCGCCGCACCGGCGAGCTGGACAACCGTGGCAGCCAGTTCTACATCGCCCTGTACTGGGCACAGGCCCTGGCGGCGCAGACGGAAGATGCCGAACTGGCCTCCAAGTTCGCTTCGCTGGCCAAGCAACTGGCCGACAACGAGTCCAAGATCATCGAAGAGCTGCGCGCCGTGCAGGGCAAGGCCGTGGACATCGGTGGCTACTACATGCCCGACGTGGCCAAGATGGATGCCGTGATGCGCCCCAGCGCCACGTTCAACGCAGCCATCGACGCGCTGCTGTAAGCCACTGTGCCGGGGCCAGGCCCCGGCAGGCTTCAGCCATGACCGGCCGACCCGCAAGGGCGGCCGGTTTTTTCATGCCTGCAACGGCAGGAAAGAAAACCGCAGGCGAAAAAAAACCGGCCCAGAGAGCCGGTTTTTGGAAGCTGCGCCGTGATCAGTAGCGACCGCCGCCGTGGCCGCCATTGCCGTAGCCGACGTCCGAACGCTTGCCGGCGTAACCCTGCGGGCTGTAACCACCGGAGCTGCGGCCTTCTTCACGGGGACGGGCCAGGTTCACGACGATCGAGCGTCCGTCCACGGACATGCCGTGCAGGCCGGTGATGGCGGCCTGGGCGACTTCGGCAGAAGCCATTTCCACAAAGCCGAAGCCCTTGGAGCGGCCGGTTTCGCGGTCCATCATGACCTTGGCGGAGGCCACGTTGCCGAACTCGGCAAAGTTGCTTTCCAGGCTGGAGTCGGTCACGGAGTAGGGCAGATTGCCCACGTAGATTTTGGTGGTCATAGGAAAACCTCTTCGATTGGATGTGCGCAAAAGGGCGCACCGTTGGCATGCATGCGGCGGACTGTGCAATCCGCGGCGGTGAATGGGTGGGAGGGCGGCAGGCGGGCCGTCAGCACGCAGGCGGATGCTGCATGCAGGTCTGGAGCCAGCCCTGGGTGACGGCAAACAGCCGTGCTGCTTCGCGGGAGGCGAACGCCTTGTCGAAACGGAATACGCGGCAGTAGCTGCCGTTGCCTTGGGAGCGATGGACCGCGAAGGAGGCGCGGAAGCGGCCGCAGTCGGTCGGGTGTGTCGAGGGCGAGACGACGTACTTGCCCATGGGAATGCCGGTGTTTGAAATGTGGTTCAGTCAGGTTCGCAGCCTTGAACAGGCCTGCGTGAGCATCTGGGAACTCGGTTGGCTGCAGCTCTACAGACCAACTGTGCGACAAAGGTCGCAAGAGACATCCTGCGGGGAGCGGCGGACAGCCGTTGTGCAGGGAAGGGAAGTGGGCGGCTTAAGCGCTTGGCCTCAACAACGGAGCTGACTATATCCTGTTGTGTATTTAAGCGCAACTTAATATTCTTTTTAATTGTAAAACAGTGCGTGGCCGCCGATTTTGTTATGTTATAACGTAACTGTTTTGATGCAGGGCAAGGTCGCTGCCCGCCCTTTTTGACCAGGAAACCACCATGTCCCACTCCCTGACCACCAAGCAACAACGCGTGCTCGACACGCTGCGCCAGGCCGGCGCGCCGCTGACGGCCTATGCGCTGCTCGACCAGTTGCGGGACCACGGTTTGACGGCCCCTACCCAGGTCTACCGCGCGCTGGACAAGCTGGCCGAGCAGGGCGTGGTCCATCGTCTGGAGTCGCTGAATGCCTATGTCTGCTGCTCGCATCCGGACGAGGGCAGCCATGATTTCTCGGCCTTTGCGATCTGCGACAGCTGCGGCCAGGTCGATGAGTTCGTGGACGACGCGCTCAACCGCTGCCTGGGCAGCTGGGCGCATGGCCATGCGTTTGCGCTGGCCCATTCGAACATCGAGCTGCATGGCAAGTGCTCCGCCTGCACCGCGCTCCCCGCCTGAGACCCCTCCCTGCGCATGCGGCCGCAGTGCCCGCCGCGTGCTCCCTGTCCCTGTTCGAGAGATTCCATGATGCATACCGTAGCGCCGGTTCAGCCGCCGCATGCCCGATTGCCTGTGACCGTGCTGTCGGGTTTTCTGGGCGCGGGCAAGACCACCTTGCTCAACCACATCCTGCACAACCGCGAAGGGCGGCGCGTGGCCGTCATCGTCAATGACATGTCCGAGGTCAACATCGACGCGGCCCTGGTGCGCGATGGCGGGGCCGACCTGTCGCGCACCGACGAAAAGCTGGTGGAGATGAGCAATGGCTGCATCTGCTGCACGCTGCGCGAGGACCTGCTGCTGGAGGTGGCGCGGCTGGCGGGCGAGGGCCGCTTCGACCAGCTGGTCATCGAGTCCACGGGCATCTCCGAGCCGCTGCCGGTGGCCGAGACCTTCACCTTCGCGGGCGAGGACGGACGCAGCCTGGGCGATGTGGCGCGGCTGGACACCATGGTGACCGTGGTCGATGCCTTCAACTTCCTGCACGACTATGGCTCGCGCGACAGCCTGCGCTCGCGCGGTGAATCGCTGGGCGAGGAAGACCGCCGCACCGTGGTCGATCTGCTGATCGAGCAGGTGGAGTTCTGCGATGTGATCGTGCTCAACAAGATCGACCTGGTCACCGAGGAGGACTGCACGCGGCTGATGGCCATCCTGCGCGGGCTCAACCCGCGTGCCAGGCTGGAGATCGCCTCCTTCGGCCAGCTGCCGCTGGATCGCGTGCTCGATACCGGGCTGTTCGATTTCGAGGAGGCTTCCAGGGCGCCGGGCTGGCTGCAGCAGTTGCGTGGCACGCACCAGCCCGAGACCGAGGCCTATGGCGTTGCCAGCTTTGTCTACCGTGCCCGCCGCCCCTTTCATCCCCGGCGCTTCTTCGGCCTGGTGCAAAGCGAATGGCCGGGAGTGGTGCGCTCCAAGGGATTTTTCTGGCTGGCCAGCCATCCGGCGCTGGCCGGCTCCTGGTCGCAGGCCGGCGCCGTGGCCCGCCATGGGCCGGCCGGCCACTGGTGGGCGGCCGTGGAGGCCGAGCGCTGGCCGCGCGACCCCGAAAGCGTGGAGCGCATCCTGGACAAATGGGTCGATGGCGTGGGCGACGCGCGCCAGGAACTGGTGCTGATCGGCATGGGCATGGACGAGGACGCGCTGCGCGCCCGCCTGGACGAGTGCCTGCTGACCGATGCAGAAATGGCCCTGGGCCCGCAGACCTGGGTGCAATGGGACAACCCGTTTCCCGACTGGAATTGAACGAATACCGCGCCGGCCTGGGTCGGCGCGGCCACTGGAGCCCCGAATGCCTGCACCTCTTCCCGATGTTTCCCTGACCGATCCCGCGCCCAGCCTCAGCCCGCTGCAATGGGTGGGCATGCAGGGCATAGACCTGCCCGTGACCGTGGCCGAGCCCGGCTACTGGCGCGAGCTGCATGCGCGTGCTGATGTGCAGGTCGATCTTCCTGCGGCCCATGTCAAGGGCATACACATGTCCCGGCTGTACCGGCAACTGGACAGCCTGGCCGAGGAATCCGCGCTGTCTGCCCTGGCGCTGCGCCATGCGCTGCAGGCCATGATCGACAGCCACCTCGACTGCCAAAGCCGCAGCGCCCGCCTGCGCCTGTCGCTGGACCTGCTGGCCCAGCGGCCCGCCCTGGTCACCCACGATCTGTCGGGCTGGAAGTCCTATCCCGTGCGCCTGGACGCCACGCTGGCGCAGGGCGTGTTCCAGCTGCGGCTGCAGGTGGGCGTGGGCTATTCCTCGACCTGCCCCTGCTCGGCGGCACTGTCGCGCCAGTTGCTGGAGCATGGCTTTTTGCAGGCCTTTGCGGGCGAGCCCCTGGTGGAGCCGGACCAGGTGGCCTCCTGGCTGCGCCGGCATGGCACGCTTGCCACGGCACACAGCCAGCGCAGCGAGGCCCAGGTCAGCGTGGACCTGGCCTGTGATGGGCCGGACCTCGGCATCCTGCCCCTGATCGCTCGCGTGGAGCAGGCGCTGGGCACGCCCGTGCAGACCGCGGTCAAGCGCGCCGACGAGCAGGCCTTTGCCGCGCTCAACGGCCGCAACCTGATGTTTGTCGAGGATGCGGCGCGCCGCATACAGGCCGCGCTGGAAGGCATCTACGCCCGGCCGCGCGTGCATGTGCGCCACATGGAGAGCCTGCATCCGCACGATGCCGTGGCCTGGGCATGACCGGCGAGCCGGCACCCGTTTCTCTTCAACCCAAGGAGTTTTCCATGCAAGTTCTCTCGTCCCTCAAGGAAGCCAAGCTGCGCCATCGAGACTGCCAGGTGGTGCGCCGGCGCGGCCGCATCTACGTCATCTGCAAGAGCAACCCGCGCTTCAAGGCCCGCCAGGGCGGCGCAAAGAACAGGCGCAAGGGATGATCCGCAAGAACCCGCGCGGCGACCTGCCGCGCATCCATGCCAGCGCCTTCGTGGACCCCACGGCCATCCTGTGCGGACTGGTGGTCGTGGAGGAGAACGTCTTCATCGGCCCCTATGCGGTGATCCGTGCCGACGAGATGGATGCGGACGGCCACATCGACCCCATCGTGATCGGTGCCCACTCCAACATCCAGGACGGGGTGGTGATCCACTCCAAGTCCGGCGCGCGCGTCAGCGTGGGGCAGCACACCTCGATCGCCCATCGCGCCATCGTCCACGGGCCCTGCACCGTGGGCAATGGCGTGTTCATCGGCTTCAACAGCGTGCTGTTCAACTGCGTGGTCGATGACGGCTGCGTGGTGCGCTACAACGCCGTGGTCGATGGATGCCACCTGCCGCCGGGCTTCTACGTGCCGTCCACTGCGCGCATAGGCCCGGAGACCGACCTGTCCACGCTGGCCCAGGTGCCCGCCGACGCCAGCGATTTCTCCGAGGACGTGGTCCGCACCAACAACGAATTGGTGCGCGGCTACAAGGCCATCCACAATGAGTTCTAGAACAAAGCACCCCCTGAGCGGCTACGCCGCTTCCCCCTCTCTCGCTGCGCGGGAGGGGGACGACACCCTCGGTGCGGGGCTGCCCTTCCTCAGTGTCCCTGGGCTGGGGTGCGCCAGTCTCGTGGACCGTGGACGGTTGGTAGCGCGCAGTGGCGTGAATCACTGAGACAAGAAAGGGCTGCATGTCCGATTCCGCTGACCTCAAGAACCTGGGGCTGAAGGCCACGCTGGCGCGACTGTGGGTACTGGACATCTTTCGCCACGGGGACCAGCGGCATCTGGCGGCGGAGGAGGTCTACCGCCAGCTGCATGACCAGGGCCGGGGCACCAGCCTGGCCACGGTCTACCGCGTGCTGGCGCAGCTGGAGCAGGCCGGCATGCTGCGCCAGCAGCGCTTTGCGGCGGGCAAGGCGGTCTATGAACTCGACGACGGCGAGCACCATGACCACCTGATCTGCACGCGCTGCGGCCTGGTGCAGGAGTTCCACGATGCGGTGATCGAGCAGCGCCAGAAGCTGCTGGCGCGCTCGCATGGCTTTGCCATCGTGGAGCACTCCCACATCCTCTACGGGCGCTGCATCAAGCCCGACTGCGAACGGCTGGCGGGCCGGCAGGAGGCTAGCTCTCCTTGAGGCTGCGCTGCGCACGCTCGCAGATGCGCCGCGTGGCGGGCACGGGCGATTCCTGGAGCCATTGCGCGCACAGGGCGCGCACCCAGTCGGGCCGGCTCTTGGCCGCGTCGTTGAGCCAGTTGGCCACCGAGTCCTGCACATAGGGCGAGGCATCGGCGCGCAGCCGCTGCAAAAGGGGCAGGGCGATCTCCGGCTGCTGCTTGAGCGCCGCGATATGGCTGCACCAGACGCCGCGCGGCCGCAGGGCCTCGCTGGCGAAACGGCGCAGGCGGTCGGAGGGCCGCCTTGTCCACCGAGACAACTCGGCCACAGCCTGCGGCAGATCGCTGGCCAGATGCGGGCGCACGCCCATCCACGACCATTCGCGCACGCCGAAATGCGAGTCATCGGCCAGCGGCTGCAGCAGTTCCAGGCGCTGGCTCAGGGTCAGGCCCGGCTGCGCACCGGCCATGAAGCAGGCCCAGCCGCGCACCGTGTCAGAGCGGTGCGTGAGGCAGCGCTGCCAGCCCGCCTGGCCCAGCGCCTGCCACAGCAGGCCGCCAATGCACTCCATGCGTTTGAGAATGCCAAGCTGGCCCAGCGCCTGCGCCGTGTCCTCCAGCTGCGGCCACGCGTCGGGAAAGACGGCCTGCAGCAGCCGGGCCTGGTCCACGGCCAGGCTTTCGGTCAGCGTGGCGGTCTCTATCTCGCCCAGGGACAGGGCCTGCAGCAGTTCGGGAGTGATATCGACCGTGCGGTTGGCGCCCTTGCGCCGGGGCGTGGGCGCCGTCATGCGCTGGCCTCCACGCCTGCGGCGGCCTTGGCCAGCAGCTTTCCCAACTGGCCGCGTTCGGCGGGCGACAGGTTGGAAAACAGGCCGGCGATCCATTGGCTGTGCCGGGCAAACAGCTTGCGCGCCAGCTGGCGGCCCTTGGCGGTGAGCTGCACGCGCAGCGCGCGGCGGTCGGCCGGGTCGGGAAGGCGCTCGGCCAGGGCCTCGCGTTCCAGGCCGTCCAGCAGGCCGGTCACGGTGGCGCGGGTGATGCCGGCCTGCTCGGCCAGGTGGTTGGGTGCCAGGCCTTCGCTGGCGGATTCCAGCAGGAACAGCAGCACGAAGCGCCCTTCGGACAGGCCATGGGGCGCCAGCAGTGCGGCGCAGTCACGGTCGATGCGCGCAGCCAGGGACAGGGTTTGGAAGCACAGCCGCATGCTGTCCACGTCGTCCAGCTTGCGGCGCTCGGCCTCGGCCAGCAAGGCCTGGTATTTCTGTTCGAGTTGCATGCGGCAAGCATACAGTATGGTGGCTAACCATGTGGCTGCGCCTCCAGGCAAGCAGATGCCTGTGCGCGATGGCTGCGCTTGCGGCGCAGCCTGCGCACGCCTATGAGCACGCCCGTTGCGCTCATCAGCAGGCCGCCCAGGCTGAAGGCCAGCAGCAGCCCATCCCACAGCGGCCGGCGCTGCAGCAGCGGCAGCCAGTCCCAGCTGTGCAGCATGGCGAACAGCCAGCGCTTGAGGCGCTGGGTGCCGTCCAGCCGGCCCAGCACCTGGCCCGTGTGCGGGTCGATGTGCACCCAGCTGGCCGCGGCATCGCCAAAGACCACGCGCAGCACGGGCAGGGGCTTGTCATGGCCGCCCATCATGGTGTGCTCGGCGCGCTCGTACCAGTACAGGTCGTGCGCGGTCAGCCATTCGCTGCGCAGCACGGGTGCGTCGACCAGCACGGCCGCGCGGTCCAGCAGGGCTTCGCGCGAATGGGATGCGGGCGCGGCGCTGGCGCTGTCCAGCACCAGGGGCGTACCGGCTGCGGGCTGGGCCAGCACCTCGGTGCGGCCTGCGGTGCGCAGCCAGCGCAGTTCGCGCACGGGGCCGCCCGCTGCGGCAATCAGCGACTGCGGCGTGGCGTCGTCCCCGGTCAGGCGCAGCGGGCCCTGCTGCCACCGGGCCATGTGCAGTGGCGGCGTGCCCGTGTCGAACAGGCGCCAGGGGTTCATGGACATCAGGCCGCTGAAGATCCAGGCCAGCGTGGTCAGCGCGAACAGCAGGCCCGCCACATGGTGCCAGCGCATGGCGCGGCCCGGGTAGGGCGTGCGCCGGCCGCTGCGGTAGGGCTGCCTGAACCGCCAGCGCATCACCCCGACCACGGTGCCGGTGATGGCCACGGCAATGCCGACCAGCGACAGCACGTTGACGATGTCGGCCCAGGCGCCATCAAAGGCATTGCCCCGGAACATGTACAGCCAGTGCAACCAGGCGCCCAGGTAGTTCCAGCCGCGCTCGGTGCGCGTGGCATCGCGCACCACCTCGGCCGTGCGGCCGGAGATGTAGAGCAGCGTGCCCTGGGCATCGTCCATCTGCACGCGGTGCAGGGGGCGGTGGATGTCCAGCGCGCGCGAGTGGCTGAAGGCATCCTCATCCACCGTGCCCAGGTAGTGCAGGCCCGTGCCGTCCCCCGCGAAGGCGCGCGCGCTGGCCAGGGCCTGTGCCTCGCTGGTGGCGGGCAGCACCTGGCCGCTGGCCGCATCGATGGCCACGGGCTGGCGCCGCCCCTCGGGCGTGGCCAGGTAGCTGGTACGGCCGGCGCTGCCGGCATGCAGGCGCAGGTCCTTGAGCGGGCCGTCGATGCCGGCCGCGCGCAGCGCCTCGGCGGGCGCGAGCAGGGCGGCGTTGCCATCGAGCGGGGGCAGGTGGCGCAGCCGTTCGGCTTCGGTGAGCTTGGGGTAGCCCACATACATCATCACCATGCCCGAGACAAACCACAGCGCAAAGAACAGGCACACGGCAATGCCCAGCCAGCGGTGCAGCAGGAACAGCCAGCGTTTGAGGTGAAGGCGCATGGCGCGGCCCTCGCTCAGAACGCCACGCGCAGCGTGATATCGGCCGTGCGCGGCGCCCCCAGGTAGGCCATGGTGCTGGTCAGGCTGGCGGCGTAGACGCGGTCCGTGGCATTGCGCAGCCGTGCAACCACGGTCATGCGCGGGTCGATGCGGTAGCTCAGGCCCAGGTCCAGCAGGGTATAGGCGGGCCAGGACAGGGTATTGGCCGCATCGGCATAGATGCCTCCCACGCGGCGCAGCCCGGCGTTGACCTCCAGCGCCGGCGTGATGCGGTAGCTGGTCCAGAGGTTGAGCACGCTGGCGGGCGTGTTCGTGGGCCGCTTGCCCGCCAGGGACACGCCGCCTTGCTGGTAGTTGTCATAGCGCGCGTCCACATGGCTCCAGTTGCCCTGGACCGACCAGCGCGGCGTGGGCGCCAGGCCCATGGACAGCTCCACCCCGCGCGAGGACTGCTGGCCCACCAGCACCGTGCGCGTGCTGTCCTGCGGGTCCTGGGTGGAGATGTTGCGGCGCGTGATGTGATAGACCGCCAGCGCCGCCGTGCCCTTGCCCTGCCAGAACGACAGCTTGCTGCCCGCCTCCACCTGGCGGCCCGTGGTCAGCCCGGTGTTGTTGACGGCGTCGGCAAACGAGGCGCCCATCAGCATGCCCGACGGCGGATCGGCCGCCGTGGAGAACTGGGCGTAGAGATTGGCCTCGGGCGTGGCATCCCAGACCAGGCCCACGCGCCCGGTCGTCGGGCTATAGCTGCGGCTGTAGCTGGCGGGCAGCGCGGGCGTTACATCGCGCCGGTTGGTCAGGTCCACCTCGATGCGTTCATGGCGCAGGGCGGTCAGCAGGTGCAGGGCCGGGGTGAGGGCCGTGCGGTTTTCCAGGTACAGGGCGGTCGTGGTGACCTTGTTGTCGCGGTCGGGCCTGAAGCCGGGCGCCATGCCGGGAATGTCGTAGAAGTTCTCTGTCGTGAAATCGTAGGGATTGACCGTGCTCACCGTACCCGACAGGCTGTTCGGAAAGCGTGTCTGCCGGTTCACGCTCACATCCAGCCCAAAGGCCCATTCGCTGCGCCGGCCGGCCAGCTCGCCCAGGTAGCTGCCTTCGATGCGGTCGCCCACCATGCGCTGGTCATGGCGCTGCAGCAGCGCCGCCGAGCGCACCACCGCGCTGTTGTCGGGCGTGAAGCGGTAGGTCTCCACGTTGCGGTAGTCGCGCAGCGCGTCATAGGCGTAGAAGGTGTTGCTCAGCTTGAGCCGGTCGCTGGCCCGCCATTCGGTGATGGAGCGCAGCCACTGCACGCGCTGGGCGTACAGGCCGTCGGCGCTGTTGTAGTTCTTGCCGAGGGTGGCCTCGTCAATGCGCGCCTGGCCGCGCAGCGGGTTGAGCAGCGGCGTGCCCCAGTAGGGGCGGTCCACGCGCTCATGCTGGGCTTCGTAGGCCAGGGTGTGCGTCAGGCTGCCACCCAGGTCGGACAGCAGCGAGGCCGCCAGCTGCGTGGAGCGCGACTGCGTGCCGCCCACCCAGCTGCCGGCATCGCGGTGGTTGAGGTCCAGGCGCAGGTAATGGGTCGTGCCCTGGCTGTCGGTGGCATCGCCCAGGCGGCGGTTCAGCCCGACGGAGGCTTCCTTGAGCCCATAGCTGCCCAGGCGTAGCTGGCCTTCGGTGAAGCTGTCGCGCTGGGCCAGCTTGGTGATGTAGTTCAGCGTGCCGCCCACGCCGCCTGCGCCGTAGAGAAAGCCGGAGGCACCGCCAATGGCCTCCACCCGGTCGTAGATCCAGCTGTCCACGGGCCGTGCCGCAATGGAGTACTGCAGGTTGATGCCGTTGAACAGCTGGCTGACCGACCCCGTGCCGAAGCCCCGGTAGCTGATGCCGATGTTGCCGGGCGGGCTGTAGGCCGTGACGCCCGGAATGGAGCGCAGGATCTCCTGCGTGTCCTGGGCGCCGCGCGCCTCGATGGCGGCACGGTCCACGATGTGCACCGAGGCCGGTGTCTCGCGCGCCGTCAGGCCCAGGCGGCTGGCCGTGCCCACGGTCTTGTTGAGCGGCAGCAGTCCGTTGGCGTCGGCCGTGGCCTGGTCGGAGACTTCGACGGCGGGCAGTGCTGCCTCGGCCAGGGCCTGCGCGTGCGCGGCAGGTGCCCATGCGGCGCCCAGCGCGCAGCACAGCGCCGTGGCCAGGGGATGGAGACGAAAGGCGTGCGTGGATGCGCGCACCGGCGCCGCCATCGCGGGGAAAGGGGAAGAATTCACGAACTGACTCCGGGTCTTGCACCGCGCATGCGGCGCAGTCCTGGGCCACAGGCGCGGCACAGGCGGGCCGGGCGCGCATCAGCAGGCCCGGCGGCGATTCAAGAGAACACGGCAGTCAGCGAGGGAGGGCCGCGCGCCGGCAGCGGCGCGCGTGTGACGGAGGCAATGTGCGCCGCCACCAGTGGCAGCAGCGCGTGGGCCAGCGGTTGCTGGTGGGGCACGGCCATCGCCGGCAGGGCCGGCGGCGGTGCGCCAGCGGGCAGGCACATGGGGCAGTCGAGCTGGTGGTGGCCCATGCCCGGGGCTGCGCTGTCGCCCAGCGCCACCAGCTTGACGTCGCCGCTGGCCGTGCAGACCAGCTCGAATCCCTGGGGATGGACCAGGGGCGATGCCACGGCAACGCCCAGCGTCACGGCAAACCAGGCCAATATCAGCCGGGTGAGCCAGAACGAGGAGCGAAGCGCTTGCATGGGGCGTGATTATGGCTTGGGGGCTGGCGTCGGTGTGAACAGACTGCCGCCCAGCTTGACGCCAGCCTTCAGGCCGCGCTTGGCGAACCAGTCCTGGTTCATCTCCAGCACATAGCGCACGGGCTTGGCCGAGCAGTGCGAGTCCTCGGTCATGGGCTTCATGTCGGCCAGGTTCACGATGGTGCCGTCATCGGCCACGAAGGCGGCGGTCAGCGGCAGCAAGGTGTTGCGCATCCAGAAGCACTGCACGGCGGGCACCTCGAAGACGAAGATCATGCCCTCCTGCGCGGGCATGTCCTGGCGGAACATCAGGCCGATGGCGCGCTCGCGGTCCGAGGCGGCCACCTGGGCATCGATGCGGTGGATTCCGGCCGTCAACTCCACGCGGCGCAGATTCATCTGGGGGCTGCCCTGGGGCTGTGCGCCTGCCGATACGGCGGCGCCAGCCAGGCAGGCGGCCATGAGCAACCGCTGCAGCGCGCGGCGGGAAAGGGATGTGTGGAGGGGTGTCGAAGGCTTCGTCATCTTGCACATTCTGTCGCAGGGGGCGCGTGGCCGGACGCAAAAATCGGCCTGGCCGGGCCATCATGGCCGGCCGGGCGGCAAAAAGCCCGCAGTGCATTGCTGACTTGCGGGCTTTTTTGAGGGGATGCCTGCTGGTATCCCTTGGCATGGATCAGGCCACGGCCTTGTGTGCCTTCTTCGTGGAGCGCTTGGCGTGCTTCTTGCCGGAGTGCTTGCCGCTCTTGGCGACCTTGGCCTTCTTGGCTGTGTGAGCGGGAGCAGCTGCGGAAGCGGCCGTGGGAGCCGACATCGGCGCTTCGGGTGCTGCGGCGGCCTGTGCGAAGGCGCCTGCGGCAAACGAACCGGCGATCAGGACAGCGAGGAGTTTTTTCATATATGCCATTTCCTAGAAAAGCGGTAGAAGCCAAGTTGAATCAGACAACGGTGCGAAATTCTTGATGCACCGCACATGCTCAACGCGCTTACTGTATCGCCGTTGACAGGAGGGCGGCCCGATTGTCGTTAGAATTTTCTGCACCAAATTCGTGCCCGTTCCGGGCATTCACTCTTGCCTCGTGCACCAGCCAACGGAGACCCGTCCCCATGAACCGCTTCCAGCACATCCAGGTGCCGGCCGAGGGCCAGAAGATCACTGTCAACGCCGACATGTCGTTGAACGTGCCAGACCAGCCCATCATTCCTTTCATTGAAGGCGACGGCACCGGCGTGGACATCACGCCCGTGATGATCAAGGTGGTGGATGCCGCCGTGGCCAAGGCCTATGGCGGCAAGCGCAAGATCCAGTGGATGGAGGTCTTCGCAGGCGAGAAATCCACGCGCATCTACGGCCCCGATGTCTGGCTGCCCGAGGAAACCATGCAGGCCCTGCGCGAGTACGTGGTCTCCATCAAGGGCCCGCTGACCACGCCCGTGGGCGGCGGCATCCGCTCGCTGAACGTGGCGCTGCGCCAGGAGCTGGACCTCTACGTCTGCCTGCGTCCCGTGCAGTATTTCAAGGGCGTGCCCTCGCCGCTGAAGGAGCCCGAGAAGACCAACATGGTCATCTTCCGTGAGAACTCCGAGGACATCTACGCGGGCATCGAGTACGAGGCGCGCAGCGACAACGCCAAGAAGCTCATCGACTTCCTGGTCAAGGAGATGGGCGTCAAGAAGATCCGCTTCCCCGAGACCTCGGGCATCGGTGTCAAGCCCGTGTCCATCGAGGGCACGGAGCGCCTGGTGCGCAAGGCCATCCAGTACGCCATCGACAATGACAAGCCCAGCGTGACCCTGGTCCACAAGGGCAACATCATGAAGTTCACCGAAGGGGGCTTCCGCGACTGGGGCTACGCGCTGGCCGCGCGCGAGTTCGGCGCCCAGCCCATCGACGGCGGACCCTGGCTCAAGTTCAAGAACCCGCGCACGGGCCGCGACATCGTCATCAAGGACTCCATTGCCGACGCCTTCCTGCAGCAGATCCTGCTGCGCCCGGCCGAGTACTCGGTGGTGGCCACGCTCAACCTCAACGGCGACTACATCTCGGACGCGCTGGCGGCCCAGGTCGGCGGTATCGGCATTGCGCCCGGCGCCAACATGTCCGACTCCGTGGCCTGCTTCGAGGCCACGCACGGCACGGCCCCCAAGTACGCGGGCAAGGACTATGTGAACCCGGGCTCCGAAATCCTCTCGGCCGAGATGATGCTGCGCCACATGGGCTGGCGCGAGGCGGCCGACCTGGTCATCAGCGCGCTGGAAAAGGCCATCCAGAGCAAGCAGGTGACCTACGACTTCGCCCGCCTGATGGACGGCGCCACCCAGGTGTCGTGCTCCGGCTTTGGCGAGGTGATGATCTCCAAGATGGATTGACGGGCGTCCGCGCTCCATGAAAAAACCGCGCCAGGGCGCGGTTTTTCTTTGACCGGCGTTGACGGGTCAGTTCTTGGGCAGCGCACAGCCATCGGGCCCGCAATCCTCGCCTTGGGGCGCGGTCTGCTCGCCGGCGGTGATGGCCGCAACCTGCTGCACCCACTCGCCCAGCTGCGTTGCCCAGCCCTGTGCATCGCCCAGCCAGGGTCCGATGTCGATGCGCTGTATGGCGCGCTGGCCCGGCTGCTCTGCCTCGGGGTGATCGAACTCCAGCGCGAAGGTCGGGAAACCCTGGCCCTGGGCCAGCTCCAGCCATTCGCGCGACTGGGCGATATGGGCTTGGGTTGCGGCGCCCGAAAGGCGCTGGAAGGCGTCGGTGAAGGCCGCCACGTCCAGGCCCAGGTCCCGGGCCAGTTCCAGCAGCACGGCCGGATCGCTGATGCGCCGGCCTTCGACATAGTGGGCCTGCTGCTGGCGCGCCAGCATGTCCAGGCCCCGGCCCGCCAGTTCCTCGGCGGCCAGCAGCGCCGTGGTGGGCGGTTCGGAGTCCAGCACGGCGCCCAGGTCGTTGAGCAGGCCGTCGAAGTAGGCCGTGCCGAAGGGCTGGCCCGTCATCTCGGCAATGCGCTGGTCGTGCGGCATCACGTGGCCGCGCCAGTCGGCCGTGATGGTGCGGGTGTGGGCGCCCGTGAGCATGCCGCCGCCATGCCATTGCAGCGTGACGCCGGGCACGCTGCGCGCGGCCTTGACCAGGGGCGCGGCGGCATAGCACCAGCCGCACAGCGGGTCGAAGATGTAGTGGAGGACAAAGGGCGGCTGCGCGGTCGTGGTCATGGCAGGAGCGGGCTGTGATGAAGGCGCCCACTGTAGCGGCTATTGGCTTGCCCGTGACGGGGCAGGGCCGCAGGCAGAATGGGCGACTGCCGCCGTGCAGCCACCGTGCTGCCATCGCCGATCCCGTCTGCATTGCCATGCGCCTCAAATCCACGCCGCCCCCGTCCGATCCGTCCGATCCGTCCGATTCCTCCACCCCGGCCGCCGAGCCCAGCGTCCAGTCCGTCGCCCGGCGCGGCATGCTGGGTTTTCTGCTGTTCTGGCTGCTGGTCATGGGCGTGCTGTACTGGGCCATGCAGATGTACCTGAAGCCGGCCGGCGTCAAGGTCCAGGCCGATGGCACGGTGGCCATTGCGCGTGACCGCGATGGGCATTTCCGCGTGGAAGGGGCCGTCAACGGGCAGCCCGTCATGTTCCTGGTGGACACGGGCGCCAGCATGGTCGGCGTGACCGAGCCGCTGGCCGAGCGCGCAGGCCTGGACGGCGGCGAGCCCGTGCGCTTTCGCACCGCCAATGGCGAGCGCGACGGCCGCATGGTGGTGGCCGAGCAGGTGCGCGTGGCCTCCCTGGTGGTCAGCGGCCTGCGCGTGGGCACGGGCTATACCGGCAGCACGGACAGGGATGCGCTGCTGGGCCAGAACTTCCTGCGCCAGTTCGATGTGGAAATACGCGGCGACCGCATGCTGATCCATCCGCGCGGCAGCGGGTCTTCGCCCAAGCGGTAAGTACGTAACTAACTAGCTAGCTAAGCAAGGGAGAGGGACATGACAAACAACGGCTTTTGCACCGACAGGCGCAGGTGGCTGCAGACGGGTGCAGCCCTGGCGGCGCTGGGCTGCACGGCCTGTGCCAGCGTGGGGCAGGGCGGTGCCTTTTCCACCGGCACCGGCACCGGCACCGGCCTGGCCGAAGACCTGGGCGAACGCCTGGACCAGGGCGTGCAGAGCGGAGAACTGGCGAACCTGCACGCCGTCGTCGTGTTGCGCCACGGCCGGCTGGCGCTGGAGCGCTATTTCGAGGGCGAGGACGAACGCTGGGGCGAGCCGCTGGGCAAGGTGGCCTTCAACGCCGACTCCCTGCACGATGTGCGCTCGGTCAGCAAGAGCATCGTCGGCCTGCTGTACGGCATGGCCCTGGCCGAGGGCAAGGTGCCCGCGCTGGACACGCCCCTGGTCCAGGCCTTTCCCGCCTACAGCGATCTGGCGGCCGATGAGGGCCGGCGCGCCATCCTGGTCTCCCATGCCCTGGGCATGACCATGGGCCTGCAATGGGACGAGGACCTTCCGTACTCCGACCCGCGCAACAGCGAAATCGCCATGGAGCGCAGCAGCGACCGCTACCGCTACGTGCTGGAGCAGCCCATCGTCGCCCCGCCTGGCGAACGCTGGTGCTACAGCGGCGGGGCCACGGCCCTGCTGGGCCATCTGATCGCGCAGGGCAGTGGCATGCCGCTGCTGGACTATGCGCGGCACAAGCTGTTTGCTCCGCTGGGCATCGACAAGGCCGAGTGGACGCCTGGCACCAACGGCGAGGCGGCCGCCGCCTCCGGCCTGCGCCTGCGGGCGCGGGACCTGGCCCGCATTGGCCAGCTGGTGCTGCAGCAGGGCGAATGGCAGGGACAGGCGCTGGTGCCCCGGTATTGGATTGTGCAATCCATTCAGCCGCGCGTGGACGCCTGGCCCGGCCTGCGCTACGGCCACCACTGGTACGTGGGGCAGACCCGCGCCGGCCTGGCGTACTACATGGCCATCGGCCTGGGCGGCCAGCGGCTGGTGGTCGTGCCCCAGCATTCGCTGGTGTATGCCGTCTTCATGGGCAACTACGACAGCCTCCAGCAGGTGCAGCGCGTGGCCGCCGTGCAGGGCCTGATCGCCGCTGCCTTGCGTTGACTGCCTGGCGTTGACTGCCTTGCCCTGACAGCCGAGCGCGGGCACGTCGGGCGTGCGAGAATCCCCGCTTCCAAGGTCGGCTGCATGCCCGGCTCGCGCAAGCAGGGCGCGAAGCGGGGCGGGCCGGTGCGTGTCGAGGCTCGATCCACTTTCCTGGTTCCGGTGCCGGCCCATGAGCCCCTGAGGCCATGGCGCCGGTTGTTTCTGCCTCCCGCATGATCGCCAGATCACCGTTTGCCCGTGTCCCACCGCCAGCCCATCCGCATCGCCGACCGCCACCAGTTCGACACCCTGATCGACGCCCGTTCGCCTGCCGAATTCGCGCAGGACCACATTCCCGGTGCCATCAACTGCCCCGTGCTCGACAACGAGGAGCGCGCCCGGATCGGCACCATCTACAAGCAGGTCAGCCCCTTCGAGGCCAAGCGCCTGGGCGCGGCCATGGTCTCGGCCAATCTGGCGCGCCATCTGCAGGAAACCTTCGCCGACAAGCCCGCCAACTGGAAGCCGCTGGTCTACTGCTGGCGCGGCGGCCTGCGCAGCGGCTCCATGGTCACCTGGCTGCGCCTGGTCGGCTGGGATGCCCAGCAACTGGCCAACGGCTACAAGTCCTATCGCGGCCATGTGATCGAGCTGATCGACCGCCTGGTGCCCCAGCTGCGCCTGCAGGTGCTGTGCGGCGCCACCGGCAGCGCCAAGACCCGCGTGCTGCACGCCCTGGCCGAGGCCGGCGAGCAGGTGCTGGACCTGGAGGGTTATGCCAGTCACAAGGGCTCCTTGCTGGGCAACCTGCCCGGCGTGGAGCAGCCCAGCCAAAAATACTTCGAGACGCTGCTGGCCCAGCAGCTGGAGAGTTTCGATCCGTCGCGCACCGTGTACGTGGAAGGCGAGAGCGCCAAGATCGGCCGCGTGTCCCTGCCGCTGGTGCTGGTCGAGCACATGCGCCAGTCGCCCGTGATTGCGCTCGATGCCACGCCCGAGGCGCGCCTGGCCTACCTGCTGCGCGACTACGCCTACCTGGGCGACGATCCGCAGACGCTGGCCGACAAGCTGGGCTGGCTCAAGGAGCTGCAGGGCAAGGAGACCATCTCGCGCTGGCAGGCCTGGGCGCATGAGCGCAGCCTCTCGCCGCTGTTCTCCGAGCTCATGGCCCAGCACTACGACCCGCACTACGAGCGCTCGCAGGAGCGGCATTTCACGCAGTGGCGCACGCGCCGCAGGGTGCAGGCCGACGACCTCAGCGAGGCCGGCATCGCCGCGCTGGCGCAGCAGATACTGGCGCTGGATGCGGCATCGGCCGCATGAAGCAGCCGCGTGGATCAGGCGTTTGAATCAGGCGTGTGAATCTGCCAGCACCGGGTACAGCGACAGAAGCAGCAGGGCCGCCATGCCCCAGTTGAAGCGGCGCAGTGCCTGCGGCGAGCGCAGCGCGCGCCCCACGGCGCTGCCGAACAGCGTCCAGACGCTGACGCTGGGATAGTTCACGATGCCCAGCACCAGCGCGGCCAGCACCAGGTTGATGAAGAAATCCTCGCGCGGCGTGTAGGTGGCAATCACGCCGATGGCCATGATCCAGGCCTTGGGATTGACCCACTGGAAGGCGGCCGCCTGCCAGAACCCGAACGGCCGGGCTCCCGCGTTGCCGCCGTCGATGCCGCCGCTGCCCGCGATCTTCCAGGCCAGCCAGACCAGGTAGGCCGCGCCCAGGTACTTGAGCGCGGTGTAGATCACCGGCAGCCGCTCGAACACCGCGCCCAGGCCCGCGCCCACCAGCAGCACCATGACCACCACGCCCAGGGTGATGCCCAGCATGTGGGGCACCGTGCGGCGGTAGCCGAAGCTGGCGCCCGAGGCCGTCAACATCACATTGTTGGGGCCGGGCGTGACGGAGCTGACGAAGGAGAACATGGCCAGCGGCAGCAGGAACGAGGTGTGGGCGGTATCGAAGGGCATGGTGGCAACAGGCATGGCAGGGAATCCGGCGCCCTGTCTGCGCATGCCGCAGGCCGCGGCGCCGTCAGGCTATGCTAATGGCAGTGTTCGGTACAGTAGCAGTACACTTTGCCAGAACAATTTTCCAACTGGCCTGCCCACATGACCCTGACACTTGATCCCGCAGCCACGCCGAAGCAAGCGCAGGCACAGCAGACACCGAAGGCACCGCGCGCATCCTCAGATACGGCTTTCCAGGCCGCTGTGCCCTGGCGCCCGCTGCGGTCTTCCGACCTCTCGCTGGTGGACCAGCTGGTGGACCACTACGGCGGCCTGATCCGCCACCATGGCCTGCGGGCGGGCTCGCGCCTGCCTTCCGTGCGTGCCCTGGCGCAAGAGGCGGCCGTGAGCCGCGACACCGTGGTGCAGGCCTATGACCGGCTGGCCGCCCAGGGCCTGGTGCATTCGCGGCGCGGCTCGGGCGTCTTCGTCAGTGCCCGGCGCGCGGCCCAGGCGGCGCCCCGTGCCAGCGATGCCCTGCCTACGCTGGAGCAGGGCGCGGCCTTCGATACCGCCTTTTTGCTGCGCAGCATGTTCCGCGAGGGCATGGAGCACTCGGGTGGCGCGGGCATGCTGCCGCCGGAATGGTTGGACCAGGAGATGCTGGCCTCGGCCCTGCGTGCCGTGGGCCGCAGCACGGGTCCGAGCCTGCTGACCTACGGCGTGCCACAGGGCTACCTGCCGCTGCGCCAGCAGATCGCCTCGGTGCTGCAGGCCCAGGATGTGCCCGCCCACCCCGAGGCCCACCTGATGACCGTGGCCGGCGTCACCCAGGGCCTGGACCTGATCGTGCGCAGCCTGGTGCGGCCCGGCGATACGGTGCTGGTGGAAGACCCGGGCTGGTTCCTCATCTTCGGCCGGCTCAACGCCCTGGGCGTGAACGTGGTCGGCGTGCCCCGCCTGCCCGGCGGCCCCGACGTGGAGGCGCTGGAGCGGCTGGCCCGCCAGCACCAGCCCCGGCTTTTCATCCTGAACACGGCCGTGCACAACCCCACGGGCCAGACCCTGTCGGCCGGCGTGGCCCACGAGGTGCTGCGCATTGCCGAGCGCCACGACTTCTACCTGGCCGAGGACGACACCTACTCCGACTTCCTGCCCGGCGTGCCAGTGCGCCTGGCCGCCATGGACCGGCTGCAGCGCGTGCTCCTGGTGGGCGGCTACTCCAAGACCCTGGCCGGCAGCCTGCGCGTGGGCTATGTGGCGGCGCACACCGACCTGATACGGCGGCTGACCGACCTCAAGCTGCTGGGCGGGCTGACCACGGCACTGCCGGGCGAGCAGGTGGTGCACCGCGTGCTGGCCGATGGCCAGTACCGCAAGCATGTGGACCGCCTGCGCGAGCGCGTGGACCGCGCGCGCAACCGCTGCCTGCGCATGCTCGAAGCCCTGGACTGCCGCGCCCCGCACGAACCGCAGGCCGGCATGTTCGCCTGGGTGGACTGCGGCGTGGACTCGGAGGTGCTGGCCCGCCATGCCGCGCCGCAGGGCCTGCTGCTGGCACCGGGCCTGCTGTTTTCACCCAGGCAGGCAGCGGGCAGCATGCTGCGCATTCCCGTGCCCATGGTGGAGCAGCCCCAGACCTGGAAGATCCTTGGCCACCTGCTGGCGCAGCACCGGGGCGGTGGATGACTGGATGGTGCAGCAACACTGCCTGACGGGAGGTTGACGCTGCCGGCGCCAGGGTATGTAAGACAGGGCATCGGGCCTCGGCGCCCCGGTAGTGCGCTGCTATCGTTCCGGGATGACTATTGAGCTTGTCTTGCCTGGGGAGGCCGGCCGCAGAGCCGGGGTGAACGACAGCCGGCCCCGACCGGGAGGCGGCGCGGCGCGCCGCCTGGCGCCGGTGCTGGCGCTGCTGCTGACAGCGGGCTGTGCCGACACGCCCGCGCCGCGCGGCAAGGTGGAGGGCGCCTCGTTCGAGCCCAGCGAAATCGTGCAGTCCGACAGCAACCGCATGGCCACCCTGGCCATGAAGGAGAACCTGGACAGCCTGATGCGCATCATGGACAAGCTGTACCTGCGCAACCCCTCCGAGTGGAAGAAAACCGCCGAAAGCCGCGAGGCCGCATCCGCCTACGTGCGCATCGCCATCACCGAGCGCCAGCCCTGGGCCGACCTGCGCGGCGCCCAGGACGTGGCCGCGCTCTCGCTGGCGCTGCAGCCCGACTTCAAGGGCGACCGCGTGGCCGCCTTCGTCCATGCGCTGGCCGACACCATCATCACCGCCCACGGCGGGCGCACCAGCTTCACCCTGGTCCATGGGCTGGACCCGCAGCTGATCTACAACGCCGCACGCAACGTGGAAGTGGCCAACTGGATTCTCAACTCACGGCGCAATGCCGCAGGCGGGCCGCTGCTGCTGTCCAACCACCTGGGCGACGACGCGCGCAACCTGAGCTTCGAGCGTGAGATGGGCAAGATCATCGGCCGGCTGGACCTGATCGCCAACTACACCACCGAGCGCTATCGGCGCTCCTTCATCGGCTACGGGCAGGGACTGGTGGCGGGGCCCTTCATGCAGTTCCTGCCCGTGCGTTGAGGCGCGGCCTCAGAGCCTGTAGCTGAGCGTCACGGCCACCGAGCGCGGTGCCCCGTAGCGCGCCAGGCCCCCCGACCATGAATAGCCAAGATCCTGGTAGTAGCGGCGGTCCAGCAGGTTGTCCACGCTCAGCTGCACATGGGCATTGGCATTGACCTGGTAGCCCACGCCCAGGCCCAGCAGGGCGTAGCTGCGCTGCGTGGTCTCGAAGCCGGTTTCGCGGCGGAACATCTTGCTTTGCGCATGCAGCGATCCGTACAGGCTCCAGCGCCCGTACTCGCCGGGCAGGCGATAGCTGGTGTAGAGCTTGAGCAGGTGCTGGGGCTCGTCGGTGCTCACGCGCTGGCCGATGTTGGTGGCAATCCGGTCCTTGGTGTAGCGCGCCCGCACATAGGTGTAGCCGGCCGAAACCTGCCAGCCGGGCTGCAGCAGTCCGGACAGCTGCAACTCCAGGCCATCGCTTTGGATCTCGCCCGCCGCGCGAAAGCAACTGATGGCGCCGCTGGTGGGGCAATTGGCATCGTCACGCACGGCACGGTTGCGCTGCGTGATGCGGAACACCGAGGCGCTGGCATGGAGTCGCCCGTCAAAGTACTCGCCCTTGGCGCCCAGCTCGTAGTTGGTGCCTGTCATCGGGTCCAGGGTGTTGCCCCGCACGTCCATCGAGCTTTGGGGCTGGTAGCTCTGTGTCAGGCTGGCATAGACCGAATGCCTGTCATCCACGTCATAGACCAGGCCCGCATAGGGAACGAACCTGGCGCTCTCGTCCAGGCTGCGCTTCCAGTTGGGCGTGCCGGTGTACCAGCCCGTCGTGTCCTGCTCATACCAGCCCAGACGCCCGCCCAGAATCAGGTGCAGCGGATCGGCCAGGCTGAAGTTGCCGCTGGCGTAGATGGCTTTTTCGCGCGTCTTGCGGCCCCACAGGTCGCCATTGGCAGGCACTGAGCCGGTCCAGGGCGCGGAGTAGGGATTCCAGTTCGCAATGTCGACGATGCGCGAGGCCGACGACCCCCAGGTCTCGGCCGCATGCGAGCTGTCATTGCGGTAGCTGGCGCCCACGGCGATCTCGTGCGTGCGCCCGAACCACTGCACTGGGCCCCGGGTGCGCAAGTCGGCCACGGTCTGGCGTGTGCCGTAGCGCCAGCCCGTCTCGGACTGCTCCAGCTGTGTGGTCGATCCCGCGACGCGGCTGTTGGTGGTGTTTCGGATGTCGGAATCGGCCTCGATATGGTTGATGCCCAGCTTGACCGTCCAGCCGTTGCGCAGGCGCTGCTCCAGATCAACGAACACGCCATCGTTGTCGCGGTTCTGGAAAGACTCCGCGTTGTTGAGGAAAGTGGAGCGCGGCAGGTCCATATGGCCGCCATTGGGCAGGGTGGGCAGGCCCGTGAACACGCCCTTGGTGCGCGTGCGCTGGCGGTAGGCGCCCAGGCCCAGCGTGGTGTCGGGCGTGAGGTCCGCTTCCACGATGCCGTACAGGCTGGCATTGCGGGTGTTGGTGACATCGACAAAGCTGTCGCTGTCGCGCCAGCCGCCCACCACGCGAGCGCGCACGCTGCCGCTGGCATTGAGCGCACGGCTTGCGTCCAGCGAGGCCTGGCGGTTGTTCCAGCTGCCCAGGCCCAGCGTGGCATTGAGCAGCGGCTGGGCCGTAGGGCGCTTGCGCACCAGGTTGACCGAGCCCGAAGGCGCGCCCACGCCATCCATCAGGCCCGTGGCGCCGCGCACCACCTCCACGCGGTCATACATCAGCAGGTCGGCCGAGACATTGCGCGAATTGAAGCCCGTCACGTCCAGCGGCAGGCCGTCCACATTCACATGCTCCAGCGCAAAGCCGCGCGCGTAGAAGGTGGACTCCGAATCGGTCACGGCCGGGTTCTTGGCGTACAGCCCGGGCGTGACCTTGGCAATGTCCTGCAGGGTGCTCAGGTGGAAGTCATCCATTTGCTGGCGCGTCACCACACTCACGGACTGCGGCGTCTGGCGCTGCGACAGGTTCAGCCCCGTGGCGCTGGCCATGCTGGGCGTGGTGTATGAGCCCGTGCCTTCCGTGGCGCTGCTGCGCTCCGCATCGGCCGTCACATTGACGGTCTGCAGCGTGCTGGCGGAAGACGGTGGGGTGGGGCCTGCCGCAGCAGGCAAGGGCGCGGCAGCCTTCAGTGAAAAGCCTCCGCCAGGCTGCTGCACGGCTGCCACGCCGCTGCCCGCCAGCAGTTGCTGCAACCCGGCCGACACGCCGTGGCTGCCGGTCAGCCCGCCCGTGCGCAGGCCCGCCACCAGTGCCGGGTCATAGGACAGGCTGACGCCCGCTGCGCGGGAGAAGCGATCCAGTGCCGCATCGAGCGGACCTGCTGCAATGCTGAAATCGCGCGTGAGCGCTCCGGCCTGGCCTGTGGCCGTCTGCGCCCATGCTGCGCCTGAAGGCACGAGGGTCGACATCGCCATACCGATGACGGCGGCTTGCACAAGGGTGACAAGCGGGCGGGGACGCCACTGCGGTTGGCTACCGGGCCTGGGCGGGTGATGACGGGACATGCTGGGTTCTCCTGGATGCAATACGGGAAAGGATTGAAGGACTCATTCCCAGGCCGTACGAAAATCCGGATCCCCTCACTTTTTCTGAAAAATAGTGGAAATCACTGGCCGGATGCCGGCCCCACATGAACCCACCAGCGCGTGCGCCGGCTGATGCTCACGGGCTGCGTCTGCGCGATGAGCTGCAGCACCTGCTCGGTCTGGCGCACATGGAAGGTGCCCGACAGGCGCAGGCCTGCCACGCGCTCATCGCAACTGATGTGCCCATGGCGGTAGCGCCCCAGTTCCGCCAGAAGGTCACCCAGGCGGATGGCCCGGCCTGCCATCACGCCATCTGCCCAGTCGTCCGCACCAAAGTCCGGGGGAGGTGCCGGGGTACTGGCATCGGTCGACAGCCACCACGGCGAGCCGGGCATCGCCGTTTGCCGTGCGGCGCTGTCTGCGGCCTTTGCAGGCGTCAGCAGTACGGCGCCTTCCTGCACGCTGACAAGGGCCCGATGCTTGTGCAGCCTGACCACAAAGCGCGTGCCCAGAGCCTGCAGATCGCCAAACGGCGTGCGCACCCTGAAGGGCCGGTGGCCGGGTGCAGTCTCGTCGGCGCCCGTGGTCACCAGGATTTCCCCACGGCTGAGCACTACCAGGCGCTGCTGCGGGTCCAGCTCCGTGCGGATGGCCGTGTCCGTGTTGAGCACGATGGTGCTGCCATCGTCCAGCCTGACGGTGCGCTGCTCGCCCACCGAGGTGCTGGCGCTGGCCAGCAGGCGCTGCCAAGGCGTGTGGCTGTAGGCCATCCAGCCCGTTGCCGTGGCGATTCCGGACAAGGACAGCAGCTTGAGGGCGCGGCGGCGCGAGACGCTGCGGGACTGGCGCATGCGCTGCGCTGCATCCAGCGTGTCCAGTGCCAGGCGTTGCGGCATGCGGTCAAAGTCGGTCCTCAGTGATTGCACCCGATCCCAGGCCAGGGCGTGGGCGGGCTGCGCATGCAGCCATTGCTCGAAGGCCTGCCGTGTGGCGGGGCTGGGCGTGTTGAAGTCCAGCCGTACGGACCACTGGATGGCTTCGTCGATCAGGCCGGGCGAAAGATCGCTGCTCATGCCCCGAAGCGCAGTGCGTAGCAATGGCGCAGGGCCGTGGCGATGTAGCGCTCGGCCGTGGCCAGGGACACGCCCAGTCGTTCGGCGATCTGCGGGCAGGTGAGCCCTTCCAGTTGCGCCCACAGAAAGGCGCTGCGCACGCGGGGCTTCAAGGCATCCAGCATGCGGTCTATGGCGACCAGGGTTTCCAGGAAGATCAGCCGGCTTTCCGGCGAGGGGGCCTGCGCCTCGGGCATGAGGGCCAGGGTTTCCTGCCAGGCACGTTCCAGCTCGCGGCGGCGCCAGTGGTCCACCAGCAGGCCATGGGCAATGGTGCTCAAGTAGGCGCGGGGCTGGCGCAGGCCGGTTGCGTCAGGGCCGGGTTGGCGGGTGAGCAGGCGCATGAACACGTCCTGCGCCATGTCGGCCGCGTCGAAGGAGTCGCCCAACCGGCGCCGCAACCAGCCCTGCAGCCAGTTCTGGTGGCTGTGGTACAGGCTTTCCACGCTGGTTGCCGCCTTGGCGGACTGGGAAATCTGCGCGTCCATGGAGCGTCCATTCAACGAATGCAATCACGGGGCTCGTCATGCATTGCGAAGGGCTGGCGGCGGCTGCGTCCATGGCGTGAGCTAACGAGAAAGGCGTGATTATAGATTTGCTAATGAGAATGAATCGCAAATGAGGCGCAGGCACAACCATTCGCACGCGGGCAGGCCGCGCGCGAGGCTGCATGTTCCGCGTCAGCCGTTCAGCTGCACAGAACGATGGTGACCAGAGCGGAGGTGTCTTCGATGGCGCGTACCGCATGCGCCATGTTGGCCGGCAGGTGCATCAGCTGGCCGGCCTGCAGGGACTGGCGGCTTTCGCCGAGCATCACCTCCAGCTCGCCTTCCAGGCAATGCAGGCTGACGCTGCCAGGCACCTTGTGCGGCGGCAGCGACTGGCTGGCGCGCAGCACCACGCGGATGACTTCCATGTCCTGGGACTTGAACAGGGCGCAGGTCCGGGCGCCCGCCAGCCGCGCACCAAACGGCAGGACATCGATGGCTTGAGCGGTCAGTGCAAAGGGGGTGGCCATGGCGGACCTCCGGGCGTTGGCGGGCAATACTGCCATTGTCCTCCGAAGCACGGCAATCCATCAACCGCAGCTGTGTGACAGCAGGGGCTTGTGCAGGGTCTCAGCCCGGCACGCTGGCCTCCACCAGCAGGGTCAGCAACTGCAGCGATTCCTGCCAGCCCAGGTGACAGGCCTCGGCGGGAATGACGGCGGGCACGCCTTCCTGGGTCACATCCATTTCAGTGCCGCAGAACACCTCGCGCAGCGTGATGGTGGTGATCATCTCGCCGGGCAGTTGCGGGTCGTCGAAGCGGTCGGTATGGCGTACCAGCCGGCCAGGCTCCAGGTCCAGGAACTCCCCGCCGAAGCCGCTGCGCCCGCCCGTGGACAGATTGACGAAGGCCATGCGGTAGCGCCCGCCGACCCGGGCGTCGAACTCGGGCACCTCGCAGATGTAGCCGTGGGGCGGCAGCCATTTGGCCAGGGCAGCGGCCGTGGTGAAGGCCTGGTACACGCGCTGCGGCGGCGCCTTGAGGACGCGGTGCAGCCGGATGGTGTGGACGGTGTGTGACATGCGGAACTCCTTGGCATGGTGTCGTGCAAGGCTGCCAGCCTCGCACCGATGCAGTCCTTGCGCAAGAGGCGGGACATGGAGCCTGACGCAGGATTCAATGATTCATAAATCGAATCCTTGCTTGGTTTTAAAGAATTGGACTTGAATCATTGACGCCCGCACCATGGCGGCGAGCGCTGGACACACAGCGCCGCTTTCCATAGGAAAACAGGATAGGAAACAGGAGACAAGCAAATGAAGCATTCCCCGTTGCGCAGGGCCCTGGCCCTTGGCGCTCTCAGTGCCATGGCCGTCGTTGCAGCGCCCGCTGCGCAGGCCCAGGGCAGCTATCCCTCCAACCCCATCACCCTGGTCGTGCCGTTCGCGGCCGGCAGTGGAACCGATGCCGTGGCGCGACTGGTGGCTACCCGGCTGGGCGAGCGGCTCAAGCAGCCCGTGATCGTGGACAACAAGGCCGGCGCCAATGCCCAGATTGCCGCCAACCATGTGGCCAAGGCCAAGCCGGACGGCTACACGCTGTTCATGACCACCAACACCTCGCACTCGGCCAACCCCTGGCTGGTCAAGGGCCTGAAGTACGACCCCGTCAAGGATTTCACCCCCGTGGCGCGCGTGGGCGAGCTGCCGTTTGCGCTGCTGGTCCACCCCTCCGTGCCCGCCAAGACCGTGCAGGAACTCATCGACTACGCCAAGGCCAATCCCGATCGCCTGTCCTACGGCACGCCCAACAGCACCTCGCTGGTGGCCTCGGAAACCTTCAAGTACGTCACGCACGCCCAGATCACCTCCGTGCCCTACAAGTCCAGCCCGCAGGCGCTGACCGACCTCATGGGCAACCAGATCCAGGTCTATGTGGCCGACCTGGGCTCGGCCTGGGGCACGATCAAGACCGACCGCGTGCGAACCCTGGCCGTCACGGCGGCCAAGGGTTCCACCCTGCTGCCCAATGTGCCGGCCATCGGCAAGACGCTGCCGGGCTTCGACATCACGTCGTGGAACGGCATCTTCGGCCCGGCCGGGATGCCCGCCGAGATCACCGAGCGGCTGAACACCGAGCTGCAGGCCATCCTCAAGGACAAGGCCGTGCAGGAGCAGCTGGCCCAGGTCGGCTTCGAGGTCTGGCCCACGGCCACGCCTGCCGAGTTCGCCACCTATGTGAAGGACCAGATGGCTCGCTGGGGGCAACTGGTCAAGCAGGCGGGCATCGAGGCGCAGTGAAGGAGAGCGGCATGGAACAAGCGCAGCAAGGGCAGCAGGGACAGCAGGGACAGCAAGGCCCTCTTGCCGGCGTGAAGGTGCTGGACATGACCTCGGTGGTCATGGGCCCCTTTGCCACCCAGATCCTTGCGTGCCTGGGGGCCGAGGTGATCAAGGTCGAATCGCCCGAGGGCGACAACATGCGCCACGTCGGCCCCATGCGCAACCCCGCCATGGGCCACATCTTCCTGCAGGCCAACCAGGGCAAGCGCTCCGTGGTGCTGGACCTCAAGCAGGGCGCCGCGCGCGAGGCCCTGCTGCGCCTGGCCGAAGGCTGCGACGTGCTGGTCAGCAACGTGCGGCCCCAGGCCATGGCGCGCCTGGGCCTGGCCTACGAGGACGTGGCGGCGCGCAACCCGCGCATCATCCACGTGAGCTGCTGCGGCTTCGACCAGCGCGGCCCCTACGCGGCCCGGCCCGCATATGACGACCTCATCCAGGGCGCCACCGGCGTGCCCTGGCTGGCGCAGCAATACGGCGGTGGCGAGCCGGCCTATGCCCCCATGACCCTGGGCGACCGCGTCACCGGCCTGCACGCGGTCTACGCCGTCACTGCCGCCCTCTATGCGCGCGAGAAGACCGGCAAGGGCCAGGCCGTGGTCGTGCCCATGTTCGAGGCCATGACCCAGTTCATCCTGGGCGACCACATGGCGGGCCTGTCGTTCGAGCCGCAACTGGGCGGCCCCGGCTATGCGCGCCTGCTCACGGCCCACCGCAGGCCCTATCGCACCAGCGACGGCCACCTGTGCGTTCTCATCTACAACGACAAGCACTGGCACAGCTTCTTCAACGCCATAGGCCAGCCCGAGCGCATGGCGGAGCCCATCTTCGCCACCCACAGCCAGCGCGCGCTGCACATCGATGCCGTCTATGCCGAAGTCTCGCGGCTGATGGCAGGGCGCACCACCGCCGAATGGCGCGCACTGCTGGACGCGGCCGATGTGCCCAACATGCCCATGGCCTCGCCCGAGGACCTGATCGCCGACCCCCAGCACCAGGCCACCGGCTTCGTGCACGAGATAGACCACCCCAGCGAAGGCCGGCTGCGCACCACGGCCAGCCCCACGCGCTGGAGCGCCACGCCACCCGCAGAACGCGCCGCCCCCGCGCCGCGCCTGGGCGAACACACCCTGCAGGTGCTGCGCGACGCGGGCCTGACCGAGGCCGAGCTGGCCGCCCTGCAGGCCAGCCGCGCCTGCAGCCAGGCTGCCCCGCTGCAAGACGCCCCACCACAAACACAAGCACAGGCACAAACAGAAGGAAACCGCCCATGCCCCGCTACCTGATCCGCGAACAAGACGTGCCCGGCTACAGCCCCGCCAACCACCACGGCACCGTCAACCGGCGCCTGGTCAGCGCCGCCAACGTGGGCGCGCGCCACATGGAGCTGGTGCTGGGCACGCTGGAGCAGGGCGGCGGCGCGCTGCCCCATGCCCACCCCGGCATGGAGCAGGCCTGCTACCTGCTGGCCGGAACGGCCGAGGTGGAAATCGACACCCCGGACGGCAAGGAACGCTTTGCCATGCAGCCCGGCGACACCTGCTTCTTCCCCGAGGACTGCATGCACATCTTCCGCGTGACCAGCGCCGAGCCCGTGCGCCTGCTGGTCTTCTACAGCCCGCCCTACGGCGAGAACCCCGAGCGCGTGCGCCGGCCGGCAGCCTGAGCCCCGTCACCCCACAGACACGACAAGCGAACAGCAACAAGCAACGGAGAACACACCATGGACTTTCTGTGGAACGAAGAACAGGAACAGATACGCGACGCCGTCGAGCGCGCCTGTGCCCCCTTTGACGCCGACTACTGGCTGCGCAAGGACCACGAAGGCGGCTTCCCGCACGACTTCCACAAGGCCCTGGCCGACGCGGGTTGGCTGGGCATTGCCATGCCCGAAGAATTCGGCGGCGCAGGCCTGGGCATCAGCGAAGCGGCGTTGATGATGCACACCATCTCGGCCACGGGCGCGGGCCTGTCGGGCGCCTCGGCCGTGCACATGAACATCTTCGGCCTGCACCCCGTCGTCGTCTTCGGCACGGACGAGCAAAAACGCCGCTGGCTGCCCCCCCTGATCGCGGGCACGGACAAGGCCTGCTTCGGCGTCACCGAGCCCAATGCGGGCCTCAACACCCTCAAGCTGCAGACCCGCGCCGTGCGCGATGGCGACGTCTACGTGGTCCATGGCCAGAAGGTCTTCATCTCCACCGCCCAGGTCGCCAACAAGATCCTGCTGCTGGTGCGCACCAAGCCCGTGGAAGAGTGCAAGGGCACGGAAGGCCTGAGCCTGTTCTACACCGACCTGGACCGCGAACGCATCGAGGTGCGCGAGATCGACAAGCTGGGCCGCAAATGCGTGGACACCAACCAGCTGTTCATCGACGGCCTGCGCATCCCCGCCGAGGACCGCATCGGCGAAGAGGGCAAGGGCTTTTCGTACATCCTGCACGGCCTCAACCCCGAGCGCATCCTCATCGCCGCCGAGGCCGTGGGCCTGGGCCGCGCCGCCCTGGCGCGTGCCACCCAGTACGCCAAGGAGCGCGTGGTCTTCGACCGCCCCATCGGCCAGAACCAGGGCATACAGCACCCGCTGGCCCAGGCCTGGATGGGCCTGGAGGCCGCCCACCTCATGGTGCAAAAAGCCGCCTTCCTCTACGACAGGGGCCTGCCCTGCGGCGCCGAGGCCAACGCCGCCAAGTACCTGGCGGCCGAAGCCTGCGCCAAGGCCTGCGAAACCGCCATCTTCACGCACGGCGGCATGGGCTACGCCAAGGAATACCACGTGGAGCGCTACATGCGCGAATCCTGGATCCCGCGCCTGGCGCCCGTCAGCCCCCAATTGATCATGTGCTTCATCGCCGAAAAGGTATTGGGCTTGCCTAAATCGTATTGACCCCCTGAGTCGCTTCGCGCCTTCCCCCTTCTCGCTGCGCGGAGGGGGACGACACCCTCGGTGCGGGGCGGCCCTTCCTCGGTGTCTCAAAGTTGAGGTGCGCGGGTTTTGTGGCTGCGAACCATCTGAAGTCCCATGATTTATCAATCTGTATTTCAGAGGTAGCCATGGTGCAAGATGCCATCTCGCTTGCTCCTCATCCGCCGCCTCTCATGAAGACCCACCTGCTGCGCTATTTCGTCGCCCTGGCCGAGGAACGCCACTTCGGCCGCGCGGCCCAGCGCCTGTGCATCACCCAGCCGCCGCTGAGCATGGCGCTCAAGACCCTGGAGCAGGACCTGGGCGCCAGCCTCATGGACCGCGACGCCAAGAACGTGCGCCTCACCCCTGCGGGCGAGGCCTTCCTGGTCGAGGCACGCAAGGTGCTCGCCCAACTGCAGCATGCGGCCGACGTGGTGCGTGGCGTGGCCGAAGGCATGCAGGGCCGGCTGGACGTGGGCATCACCGGCTCCATGGTCTACCGCCAGGTGCCGGACTTCTGCCGCGCCTTCCGCGCAGAACGCCCCCTGGTCGAAGTCTGCCTGCATGAAATGTCCACGCGCGAGCAACTGCAGGCCATTGCCAGCGGCCAGATCGACTGCGGCTTTCTCAACATAGCCACCCCGCCAGACGGCCTGCAGACCCTGTCGATCGGCGAGGAACCCTTTGTCTGCTGCCTGCCCGCCACGCATGCGCTGGCGCAGCAGCCTGCCATCGACCTGCGCGAACTGGCCCGCGACACCTTCGTCATGTTCGCCCGCGAAGTGGCCCCGGCCAACTACGACAACGTCATCGCCTGCCTGCAGCAGGCCGGCATCCACCCCCACACACGCCACGCCGCGCGCCAGTGGCTCACCGTCATGGCCCTGGTCTCGGCAGAACAGGGTGTGGCCCTGGTGCCCAGCTGCATGCAGCGCGTAGGAATGAACGGCGTGGTGTTCGTGCCGCTGCGCGGGCCGCAGCAGGCCATGACGCCCGCTGTCATGGCCTGGCGGGCGGACCAGCCTGCGGCGGTGCTGGAGGCGTTTATTGAGCATGTTCGGCGTCTGGTATTGAGAGAGTCGAATGGGCTTTGACACAGATGGGTTACGCCTTTTGAGGCCCTGGCCAAACGTTTTCTGTTGTCGCCTGCAGATACATCGCTCTCCTGAATATGGTAGATCGAATAATAGGATTGGTCTTATTGCCTTAGCCATTATTGCGTCCTAGCCTTGCATTGCGCAATATTGCGCAATATTGAAGGAGATGCAATCATGCGAGAAAATTTCATCGGATCTGTTCTTTGCGTTTTACTTTCTGCAACTGCTTTGTCAGCCAGTGCAGAAATACTCTCTGAGGAAAAAACCGTATCTGCGAATAGCTATGGGACCAAGATTCCGCTCGGTATTTTTGGCGCTTCTGGAAACTATGGGGATTCACTCAAAGCAATTGACGGAAATGCCGGCACATATTGGAATTCCAATGGATTTTCAACCCAGTGGATTGCCTTGGATCTTGGGTGGGAAAGGAATTTTTCTCTTATTCGTTTGTTGACGGTGCAAAGTCCTGCAGGGGATACAAATCATCGGATATGGGGAAGAACCAATGGAGGGAAAATGATCTTCCTCGGCGCAATCACGAGTTACACGAGTGGTGGTCTTTGGTTGGAATTTCAGAATCGCCGCCCAGACCCTGTGCGAGTTGTCTATGTTGAAACAATATCATCACCATCTTGGGTGGCATGGGCTGATATTGAGATATATCAATAGATGTTGATTCTTGGAAAAGCCTGAGCCTCCTGAATTCTTATTCCTGTTGAGAATTTATTGGGAAAATTGAGGCTGTTTTTGATTGTGGCTATGCAAAATTGGCCAAATACCTCCCCACGTTGAAAAAGCATGCTCACTGTATTTTTTAATTCTTTGAGTTTTCTGGCTTATCTTTGGCAATATTGATGTTGTTTTCTAAGAGAAAATTCAATTCTGCAGATATATCTGCATCGGAGTATGCGGCATTTGCGTTAGTGGGGATTTTCCTGGCGGTAGGACTTGCGTTCTATAATGGTGATATTGAGCTGCCCAGATTGTTGTATATATTGCCATGGATTGTGGGATTTATATTTTTGATCTTTGCCCTCGCACGTGTTATTTCCGGGGTGCTGACTAGCGCAAACCTGCCTTTGCTTTTATTTGCCTTGCTGTTGGTATTTGGCGTTTGTTTCTTTGCACTGAAGTCCACAAGCACCGGATTCATCAGGCACGACGAAATATATAGCTGGGGAATGTGGGGTGTGCAGCATTTTTTGGGTCAGCCCTATGACACCTACTACACTCAGGCTCCGTATCCTCAGTTTTTTGCATATGAACTTGGCTCCGTATTCCTGGCGCAAGGCAATCACGTATCACATTTCGCTGCGAAGCTTGTGTGTGGAATACCGGCTCTCGTTATCGTTATTGCATTTTCCGATCTTGTTGCAAGGAGCTCCAGCCAACTCATCAACTGGCTGACATTGCTGCTTACTTTCGGAGCATTGGCAAGTTTTGGAAATCTGCTGTTTTGGGCCTATGCCGATCCGCTTGCTACGGCATTGATTCTATTGAGCTTCACGCTCTTGCTGCAGTATTCCGAGAAGCCTGCCAAATTGCGTCCCTTGATGCTGTCGCTGTTCTGCGGTTTGTTGGCGTCTCTCACCAAACAACCCGGATTGATCTGGTGCCTTGCCACGCTTCCCATGCTGATAATCTATGGCGTGTGGCGTTGGAGATGGCGGCCTGCGGCATTGGCCGCGTGCATTGTAGCGATACTGCTCGCGGCAATATGGCCCCTCTTTGTTGCCCCGGAGTTCACGGGAAATCAAGGGGTGCTTGATATCGTGAAGAAAAATGGCGGATGGATGGCGTCAGTCATGCTATCCCTGAAAAAGTACATCGTCGATTCCCCGGATATAGGCATGCTTCTCATTGGGACGATGCTGGTCTCCTTGTTTTCAGTTAGAGGCAGGGTTTTCTGGATTCTTTGTGTCCTGCCATTCCTGGTTATTTGGTTTACCGTAGGTGCTTATGAACAACGACATGGAATCCATGTTCTGTTTGTGTCCACGGCTCTTGCCAATTATCTGCTGATTCAAAGATATCCATGTATTGATGGTATTTCAAGACAACCAAGGATCTTCAATTTTCAAGAGAGAATTCCAACGGATACGATTTGCGTGGCGGTGTCTGTAGTTCTGTTGACTTCATCCGTATATCTTGCATATCAGCGGAATTATTCAAATCTGCAAGATGGGAATAAGGCAATTTTCATATCTCAATTTGGAGACGAATCAACTGATGTGTATCGAGATATCATAGATAATCGACGAAGAATTTTTGTTGTCAGCAACTATCAATATGGCATGTTCTTCAACAGGACCATCATTGGCCGGCCCGAGCTACACAGGAGTGTGTTGACACCCAAGGACTTTCTTGAAGAACTTGCCAATTTCAAACCTGAATATATTTTCGATGCGGGAGAATGGACTTACGGCCCTTATTCTTCTCATCTGCGCGAACTGATTGAGGTTTGCCCGGATGCCTTTTCCTTGAGAAAGAAAAACGATTTCTCGCCTTACTCTGCAATCTACCAAGTTGACAGTCAGGCGCTGGGCACTGAGTGCTCTTACCGCTTTGGCAGCGCTCCTCTGTAGTCGGCGATCGACTCTGCCCACATGCCCATGTGCCCATGTGCCAGCTTCAGTCCGATGGCACAGCGTCGGTACTGCCCAGAATCTCCGCCACCTTGAGCGCCAGCGCATCCAATGTGAACGGCTTGGTCAGAAGCTGCGTACCGGGGTGCAGGTTTTCCTGGCTGAGCGGAGATGCCTCGGTGAATCCGGTGATGAAGAGCACCGGCAGGTCGGAACGGGCTAGGCGTGCCTCGTCGGCAAGCTGCTTGCCGTTCATTCCGCCGCGAAGCCTCATGTCCGTGATCAGCATGTCCACCCGGGTTCCGGCGCGCAGTACCTGCAGCGCGGCGGCTGCATCGGCCACGGCAAGCACCGTGTAGCCCAGGTCGACAAGCGCCTCGTCGATGAGATGGCGGATCGGGGCTTCGTCATCCACCACCAGCAAGGTCCTTTGGGCAGGAACGACTACCTGCCTTGCCGCATCGACCGCGCGTTCTGCAACGGGCGCGGCGTCGCACCTGGGCAGATACAGGCAGACCGTGGTGCCCTGGCCCGGCTGGGAGAAGATCCTGACCGCTCCTCCCGATTGCCGCGCGAAGCCGTAGATCATCGACAGCCCCAACCCTGTTCCATGGCCCACCGGCTTGGTGGTGTAGAACGGCTCGAAGGCGCGCGCAATGGTCTGCTCCGACATGCCGGTGCCCGTATCGGTGACGCACAGCGACACATAGCCGCCCGGCGGAAGATCCCACTCCCGGGCTGCCGCCTCTTCAAGCTCGATATTGGCTGTCCTGATGGTCAGCCGGCCGCCTTCGGGCATGGCATCACGAGCGTTGATGCACAGGTTCAGGATGGCGTTCTCCAGCTGCGTTCCATCGATTTGCGCATGCCACAGATGGGCTGCCGGCACGATGTCGATGTCCACGCTGGCGCCCACGGTCCTGCGCAGCAGGTCCTCCCAATCGGCCAGGAGCGCGGCCATATCGGTGGGCTTGGAGTCCAGGATTTGCCGGCGCGAGAACGCAAGCAGCCGCTGCGTGAGCGTGGCGGCGCGCCGCACCGCCCCCTGCGCTCCATGGATGAAGCGCGTGAGGTTGTCCACCTGGCCGCGCGCCAGCATCCGCTGCAGCAGCTCCAGATTGCCCATGACGGCCGCCAGCAGGTTGTTGAAGTCGTGCGCAAGACCGCCCGTCAACTGGCCTACGGCCTCCATCTTCTGCGACTGGCGCAGTTGCTCCTGCACCTTGGCCAGCGCTTCGGCCTTGCCCATTTCGGATGTGATGTCGCGGCCCACGGCATTGATGCGGCCTGCCGCCGAACGGGTGGACCAGGAGATCCAGCGGTAGCTCCCGTCCCGATGGCGATACCGGTTGTCAAACCGGGCATGCGCCATGCCTGTGGCCAGCTCCTGCGTGTCCTGGATGGTGCGCGCCAGATCCTCCGGATGGATGAGATGAAAAAGCGTCGTGCCCAGCAGCTCGTCTTCACGCCAGCCCAACACCTCGGTCCAGGCCGGGTTGACCGCAGTGATGATGCCCTCGAACGTGCAGCGCATCATGATGTCGGAAGACAGTTGCCACAGCGCGTTGCGGTCGGCCGTGCGCTCTGCCACCTGTTCTTCCAGCGTGGCATTCAAGCGCTCCAGCGCGGCCTGGGCCTGCTTGCGCTCGGTGATGTCGGAGGCCGCTCCCAGCCAGCCGGTGATGGCGCCTGCGGCATCGAACAGCGGCACGGCGCGCGAGAACGCCCAGCCCACGCTGCCATCGACCCGGTTCACCCGGTGCTCGATCACATAGTCGGTCTTCGTGCGGATGGCCCGCGCGATCTCCGCGCGCACCAGGTCGCGGTCCTCCGGGGGGATGTAATCTTCCAGCCAGTTCGTGTTGGACGCCTGCGTGTCGGGGATGAACCCGCCGCCTGCCAGCTGGTGCAGCTCGCTCCAGTCCGCACTGATGGAGTAGCGCACCTCCGAGGAGGACCGCACCAGCGCATCCAGCCGTTCCTCGCTCTGGCGCAACAGGTCCAGCGCCCGCCGTTCCGCATCGATGTCCAAAATGGCGATGGCCGTGGCCACGACTTCCTTGTCTGCATTGCGCAGCGGCACCCCGAACACGCGCGTCCATACTTCGAGCCCCTGGGGCGTGTCATAGACGCAGTCAACACCCGGCACCACCAGCTCCCCGCGGAACGCGCGGGCAGCCACAAACTGGTCGCGGGGAACGGGCTTGCCCTCCTTGTCCCAACTGCGCCAGCGCCCCCGGTCTTCCTCGGCCGACAGCAGCGAAGGGATGGGGGTCTCCGGCAGGAAATGGCGGTAGGCCGGGTTGGACATCAGCACCTTGCCGCCCTTGCTCACCAGGCACAGGCCTATCGGCAGATGCTCGATGAAATCCGAAAACAGCGTCTTCTGGTCCGCCACCTGCGCATTGAACGGGTCCTGATCGCTGGCGCCCGCGCCCTGTACGGCGCTGGCATGGCCCGCCGTGGCAATCGCCAGCTGCGCCCGCAGCCGGGCGTTTTCCTCCCGGAGCAGGGCAATCTCTTCGGACTCTTGGATCATGGGGGGATGGAGCGGGGCGTTGGGTGGAGGAGAGGGGGCAACTCGCCGCTGGCGGGGACGGCGATGCTGCCTGGGGATCATAGCTGTGACTGCTGGTGCGACCGATGTTGAGGCTGCAGTCCTCGGTGCGGCAATTCTTGTGGGACTTCGCCCTCCCAGGGACTATGGGGTTGAACTGGCCGTGCAATGGGCTGAATTTGGGTCCCCAATGACCGATGAATCGGTCGACGAACGCTCGAAATGTGCCATTGAAAATATGGAAGTCGAGAACCTTATTGGGAAAATGGCAAAAGAATGCATATTTCCGCCAATTTCTCGAATATGAATCAAACAAATCGGCAATGAATAATCTGCCCCGTCGTGCAGACCATGACTGAAGGGTGGCGGCGATAGGGCTTCCCTGCAGGAAACGTGCCGCAGGCACCGCCGCTGCTGTGACTTTCATGTCACACAGCACAGCTGTCACGAAGAATACTTATGTGTTGCCTAGAGTTCCCGCAGCGGTGGCAGGAGGCTACCGTCATTCTCATTAATAAGTTCAGTTCGTATCTCGCCAATGAAAAATCAAAAAACGTGCTCGCGCATTCTGGGACTCGCGATGGGTACATTCTTCGCCTCTTCTTCCAGCTTGGCCTTGGCACAATCTTCCGTCACCATTTTTGGTGTGGTGGACGTCGGTGTCACCATTGCCAAGTCCGGCAGCAACAGGCTCAATGCACTGAACTCCAGCCAAGGCAAGACCAGCTTGCTTGGCTTGCGTGGCACGGAGGACCTCGGCGGCGGCAACAGAGCTCAGCTCTGGCTTGAAGGCGGCCTCAACCCCGACGTCGGCACTGGCGGCAGCAGCGGCTCCCTTGGCTTCGAGCGCCGCTCCACGATCGGGCTGAGCAACAATTCCTGGGGTGAAATCCGGCTGGGTCGCGACTACACCCCCAGCTACAACATCTTCACCGCTTTCGCGGGCCCCGACACCACCACCGGTGTGCAGGCCAATCTGTTCCAGACGATCCGCCAGACTGCCTACAACGCCGCCAGCCAAAACGGCGTGGTTGACCGCACGCGCATCAGCAACGCCGTGGGCTACTTCCTGCCGAGCGACCTGGGCGGTGTCTATGGCCAGTTCTCGGTTTCCTTTGGCGACGAGAACGCCTCCGGCTCTGGCGCAAGCAAGGCGCGCAGGTACATAGGCGGCAACCTGGGCTATCGCTCGGGCCCGCTGAACGTGGGTATCGGCTACGGCAGGATCGACGGCACCGCAGCCGTGGCTTCGCCCAGCGCCATCGCTGCAACCAGCGATCTGGAAGACCTGGTACTGGGCGCCTCGTACAACTTCGGCAGTTTCCTGCTCAATGGCGGATACAACAGCCTGAAGTGGGAGCCCGTCAACGGCGCAACCTCCGGGAAGGTGGACGGTTTCTACCTGGGCGCAACCATCCCCATGGGGCCAGGCAGCTTGCGCATCAAGTACGCCAGCGCCAAGTTCAGCGGCAACGCCTCTGCCCTCACGCGCAGCGGCGGCAAGGCCGACAAGTATTCGATCGGATATGTCTACGACTTCTCCAAGCGCACCTCTCTGTACGCCGGGCTGGCGCGCGTCAACAACAAGAACGGCGCCAGCGTCGGACTGATCGGCGGCCCTGCGGGTGTGGCCAACGCCGGCTCGACCGGTGTGGATCTGGGCATCAGCCACTCGTTCTGAGCGGCACAGCGCCTTTTCCAGAAACGAAGCCTTCAAGCTTGGGCAGGCCCTTGCCACGCAGGGCCTGCCGATCTGCCTATCTGCCGATCTGCTTATCAGGCTTGCCTCTTCTTCTCAAGACCTACTCGCCATGCGACCCCCCACTTCTTCTTCCTGCCTGATGGCAGTGATCGCCGCCGCGGCTGCCTTGCTGAGCGCCTGCGCCGACACCCGCCCGTTCCAGGCCGCCGGCTCCGAGACGGTGACGCAGACCACCGGCGTCGGCAGCATCCGCGCCACCGTCACGCGCCAGGACGTTCAGTTCGACGACAGGTTCTATTTCCCCTACGAAGGCCAACACCCCGCCACCAAGGCCGATTTCCCCAAGGGCTTTCTGCCAGCCTACGGTTCAGGCCTGGCCTTGAAGGGCAGGCGTGCCGACGGCACGCTGGAGTTCTACGCCATCACCGATCGCGGCCCGAACGCGACCACCGGCCCGGTCACGCAGATCACCGACGGCTCCAATCCCACGGGCTTTGCCAGTTCCACGGTGTTTCCCTCGCCCAACTTCACTCCGTCCATCGGCGTGATCGCCCTCGGAAAAGACGGAGCCAGGCTCGTCTCCACCCTGCCGCTCAGATTCAGCGCCACACAGAACGCCAACGGCCGCGTGCAGCCACGGGGCATCACAGGCAACACGGGCGAGCAAGTCCTGGACGACTCCTTCACCTATCCCGGCAAGGCCAAGGGCTACAGCGAATTCGGCCTGGACACAGAATCCGTGGTGGTGGATGCCGCACGCAATGTGCTGTGGGTGTCCGACGAATACGGACCCTTCATCGTGAAGATCGACCCGGCGACCGGCATCATCCAGAAGAAATACGGGCCCGGCGCTGGCGCGGCCGATCTGCCGGCCATTCTCGCCAAGCGCCGCGCCAACCGTGGCATGGAGGGGCTGAGCATTGATGTGGCCAGCGGCAAGCTGCACGGTTTCCTGCAAAGCCCTCTGGACGACGGCAAGGCCGACTACACCACCGCTGCCGTTGCCGACGCCACTGGCAAGTCGGAGAACGTGCGCGACTACGCTCGCTTTGTGCGCTGGGTGGAATTTGACCCGACCACCGAGAAAACCCGCCTGTTTGCCTTGCCCGTGGACAGCCGCTGGTACAACCAAGGCAAGACCGGCAATGCCAAGCTGGGTGATGTGGTCTCACTGGGCAAGGGGAAATTCATCGCCATCGAGCAAGGCACGGGCAAGGACAAAAAAGTCTTCAACGACCTGGTTCTGATCGAGTTTCCGGCCAACGCCACCGACATCACCGCGCTGGGCTCCGACCTGGAAAAGAGCAGCCTGACTGGCAAGCCGGTCAATGGCTCGGACTATTCCAAGGTCGTGACGCTCAAGAAGACCCGGCTCTTCAACCTGAACGCCACCGGCTGGGTGGCCGAGAAGGCCGAAGGCCTGGCACTGGTCGATGACTACACGCTGGCGCTGACCAACGACACCGACTTCGGTGTTTCGCTGGCCGTGCTGGACGCCAGCGGCAAGGAAATCGAAGGCTCGGACGTCACCAAATGCATGGTGGACGCCGAAGGCAAGATCGTGAACGACGGCCAATGCGCCAAGGGCGCGGCGAGCCTGCGCTTTACCACCAATGACGTCAACGATCGCACGCAGCGACTGTGGACCTTTGGGTTCAGCAAGAAGCTGAGCGAATACGGCACTCCCTGAACGACTGCGACTGGGACTGGGACTGCATGGCATAGGCAAGACAACGGGGCCACGGCGATCCAGGGCGGTTCGTCCAGCGCGAAGGCGCTGCGACGGGCCGCAACGCTGATGTCGCCTCCTCTGGCATCTGCACGGAGCGGCGCCGCCGTTGCGGCGCAAGTGTGGGCTTGCCGCAATGACTGGTCCTTTCGACCTTCGGCAGTGTTCCGGCATTGCCCAAAGCGGTAGTCGTTGAGTGCGTAGATGACAGGCATACGTCCGAGCCGATCACTCCCACAATCAAATCCCCATCTGCTTGGCCATTTCAGAAGCGCCTTCAAATTCCATACTGGTTTCCCCGCGAGTCGAGGAAATTCAACAGAGAGCCGTTCAGAATTCAATTCCGGATTTTCGATGGCTTGGGATTGGCCAGTCATCGAATTCCTGAAGAGATGGCGCGTGCGGTATCCTCAGCCGCTCTGTGGAGGAGAAGAAAGTGGCGGTACTGATTCCTGCGATGGGGGCGTGCGTTGGGCGCATGACGCCTGGCGAGCGACGGCTGGCCGAGCGTTTGGAGCAAAAGCTCGAAGACGATTACATGCTCTGGTATGACGTGCCCATCGGTCCCAAGCAGACGCATCCTGACTTTGTCGTCATTCATCCACGCAGGGGCGTTCTGATTCTTGAGACCAAGGATTGGCGGCTCGAGACGGTTCAAGAGGCGACCAAACAGGCCTGGACGCTCATCGTGGATGGAAGGCCCAAGGTCGTCATCAATCCGGCAGCTCAGGCGCGACACTGCGCCATTCAAGTGGTCAATGCGCTGGAGCGGGATCAGCAACTCATTCACGGCGAAGGCCCTCATCAGGGAAAGCTGGCATTTCCCTGGGGCAGCGGCGTGGTGTTCACCAACATCACGCGCAAGCAGTTTGAAGAATCTGCACTGGACCAGACGATTGATGCGCATCTGGTCATCTGCAAGGACGAGATGCTGGAATCCGTTGATGCGGAGGCTTTCCAGCAGCGCCTGTGGAACATGTTCCCCCACGCTTTCGGCAAAGCCATGTCGGTGCCGCAGCTCGAGCGCACGCGGTGGATCATGTTCCCGCAGGTGCGTGTTCCGGTGCAAGGCAGCCTTCTGCCGGAAGACGCGGATGAGCTGCCGGACATCATGCGCGTCATGGACTTGCAGCAGGAGCAACTCGCGCGCAGCCTGGGCGATGGGCATCGCGTGATCCACGGAGTTGCCGGCTCAGGCAAGACCATGATTCTTGGCTATCGTGCGGAACACCTGGCCAAGACCGCTTCGACCAAGCCCATCCTCGTGCTCTGCTACAACGAGCCCTTGGCAGTGAAGCTCAATGCCTGGTTTGCGGCCAAAGGCCTGGCTGATCGGGTGCACGCCCGCAACTTCCACAAGTGGTGTCGCCAGCAATTGGTGGCCTATGGCCAGACGCTACCCGCTCAGGGCCCAGGCATGTTTGATCAGATGGTGGAGTTTGTGATTCGCGGCGTGGACCGGCAACAGATTCCGTCCGGGCAGTACCAGGCCGTGATGGTCGACGAAGGGCACGACTTTCAGCCTGAATGGCTCAAGCTCGTCACCCAGATGGTGGACCCCGAGACCAACAGCCTTTTGATCCTGTACGACAGCGCCCAGAACATCTATGGCAAGAGCAAGGCGCGTGGCTTCAGCTTCAAGAGCGTGGGAATCCAGGCCTCTGGGCGCACGACCATTCTCAAGATCAACTACCGCAACACCAGGCAGATTCTGCAAATCGCCAACCGCGTCGCCGCCGAGTTCCTGCAACCCAATGCCCAGGATGAGGACGGTGTTCCGCTGGTGCAACCCATCAGCTGCGGCCGCGAAGGGCAGGAGCCGCTGATCGTGCGCCTGCCGAGCTTGCGGGACGAACCCGCCAAGATCGCCGAGCTGCTGGCTGCGGCGCATCAGGAAGGCCACGCCTGGGGTGACATGGCCATCCTGTGCCGCGATCACGACGCCATGAACCAGTGCGCCATGGCACTTGGCCGCCGAAAACTGCCGCATCGCGTGCGACATCGGTCAGGTGACTTCGATCCACTGGCCGACACCATCAAAGTGATGACAATGCACGCCAGCAAGGGGTTGGAGTTCCCGGTCGTGGCCGTTGCAGGAGTGGGGCAGATGCCGCGTGAAGGCGAAGATGCGGCGGACGAGGCCAAACTGTTCTATGTGGCTGCGACTCGGGCGACACAGAAACTGGTGTTGACTGTGGCGGGTGAAGGGGCGTTTGCGAAGGCGCTGGTGAATGCGGGATGAATGCGGGTTGAGGGCAGGGCGAGGACGGGCACAAGTCCGTGGTGCGGTGGTCAGTGCTCCAGGCGTGGTCCCAGTAGCGTTGCGCCCGCAGCGCATTCTTGAGGACGACGCTGCGATCCGAAAAGGATTTTGCGCATGTCACCCTTCCCATTCGGATGCGCACGCCATCTTGCCACTCGGCGCATTGCGCAGGCGGTTCAGGAAATCCAACTGGCTTTTGGCCGTTTGATTCCCTTTTGCCACGGCTTGCCGCAGCCAGTGCACTGCTTCACAGCGATCCGCTTTCACCGCGGTGCCATACAGGGTTGGGCCTGCCAGAAGAATCCATGCCAGTGTTTCCTGGGCTTGTGGCTCGCCATCCCGGGCCGCCTGGCGCAGCAACGCGAGCATGGTGGCGTAGTCACCCGCAGTCTGCGCCTCCAGGGCCAGTTGAAACCGCTGCTCGGAAGTAGTGGCCATGTCAAACGGCAGCGGTGCCGCCTGCGCGAGCGCGCCGGACAGGGCCGCTGCGATGAACAAGCCATGCCGTGCCAGCGTGGCAATTGGGGTGGCAATTGGGCGGAATTCGAATCGCATTTTTGTCTCCACTTGAACTGAGTGGCCCCATCGTCTTCGTAATCCCGATCCCTGAAAATTCGGAATTTTCAAAGGCGCCCTCAGGGCCACCCATAGGCTGATTCGAATCGGCGGTGCAAGCCCCTCGTGGAAGGCTTCAGCCCATGAACCCCAGACCGATGGGATACGCCGAGCCGCCGAAGTTGCCGATGTGCGGCAGCTGTGCGTTTGCACGGAGCAGCGTTGCCGAGCGGTATCTGTCGCTTGGCGTTCGCATGGCAAGGTTCCTGAACGCTGCACCCTGGCTCAGACGCACTAGGGATGCCAAGGCCAGGCAATCTTCTGATTGTCAGTGTGTGTATGGTGAAGTCATTCGTGCACGTTACCTAAGGCTCAGGTGTTGCACTTCATATTTGAGACCGCCGTAAATCAACTGTGCAAAGACAATGACGAGAATCTTCTTTATTTTGGTGGGGATCATGATTTCTGGCACCACGTCTGCTGGTGAGAAAAATTCACCACCAATCCAAGATTTGCAAGAAATAAAGAGATCTGCAGATGAATTTTTGATGAAAGAAAAAAGGCAGAAGAGAACACAGTTAACTGCTGTTCGAATAAATCCAAAAATAATAGTCGAACAATGCGCTGTTCCACTTGAATCAGGTTGGGCGTCTTCAGACCGTGGAGTTTTAGGAAAAAGGATTCAAGTTGTCTGCAAATCGACATTGCACGACAAAAAGGGTTGGCGTGTTCTGGTGCCAATTGCAGCGTCAGCCACACACAAGAATTAGAGTGAAATTCTATGCTTCAGGAATGCTTGGCCACCGCGCAAACGAAGGGCCATTCCAAAGGGCGCTGATGGCGCTCAGCAGCGCTGTCGTTTTAGAGCAGTGCCACTGGATAAGCTTTAGGTTGCTGCAACGGCTGGTACGCACCACCATGCTCGTCGGTGGTTCAATGTCGGGACTTCGCGCGGCTTTGGAGGCGTTTTCTGGGAAGTTGAGGTGGATGGAGCGAGTGATATGGGCCTGCGCGATCCATGGCCACCGGACTTTGCCCATTGCTAGCTGTCGGAAGTCGACCCGTAGCGGTCGGTGTTCGGCTCGAATCGCGAGGAACAAAGCCGACGTTCAACGTTTGAATTCAGCGGCCGCCGAAGGCGGTCCGCTGGAATGCTTTTTCGGGCTGTGACTGACTTTAAGCGGGAACCCCTTCAAGTTGCCATGCTTGCGAATCAGCGCTCTTGCTTACCTCTTCATAAAGGGCTAGCCCCCTAGAAATCATCTCCAATAGCAAGGTATAGCCGTTGTCTGTCATCAGGGCTCGCTTCTCTTTCATGGCATCTAGCGAGGGAAGCAGGCCATGCACAAGAAGTCGTGCATCTTTTAATCGACCCCCAGAAATAGCAAACTCGGCCAACACAATTGCGACTGCCGCTGCATGGTAAGTCTGATCAAAAAACCTGGGTACTCGACGGATGGCACTCACTACACGATTTTCCGGTTCTGCCATTACTGATGCAGAAACCGAAAATAATGTATTGACCATCTCCTCAAGGAAAAGAACATTGTGCGTGTATTCATGAATTATATTTTCAGAATACTCTTCAATAGTCCAGTCAGCTTGAGGCGATAGCCAAATCCATCCTATTGCGTTTGAGACGCTTCCACCTGAGTAAGTATCTCGGTAGGCATAAATAACGTAGCGCACCAACTCCTCATAGCAGGTGAAGTCCTCAGGAAAGAGTTGATTCCAATGACGCTCCCCAGCCACAGCACGGCCAATGTAAGCTTTGCAATCAGCGTCACTGATGGTACTAAAGGAAGGTGGAAACTCACCACCCATGATTCCAGCCAATAGTGGCGTCAGCGCAGAAACTTCGGAATCTTTCACCCGCTGGTGGCGATCAGGTTCTTTAAAAACGGAATCAGGGAAATGCTGAAGGCGTTGAAGAGCCGAAAAGTTTGAGAGGTCAGTGGTCTGATCGGCGTAGCGCTTCACCATCACCAAATTTCTTCGTATAGCCGCCGGATTCATGAACGATAAACTCGAAAGAAGTTTCATGAAAACTCCTTATTCATTGCCAGTAAATTTCTTAAGGCTTTTTGCAGCCAAATCCGCAGACGCTTCAATGACTTTTTGCATTTCCAATGTCAGATCATCAGCAATCTTCATCACACGGTTTACGGGCTTCACCACAGCGGCTGATTCTGCGTGAACCTCTAGGTAGCGCCGGATATTGATTGCAGCGATCTCTGATGCGTGCGCAGCCAAACGGGCAACTTCCAGCTTTTCTTCCATTTCCTTTTTCGTTACCATCTCATCTCTCCTTTGGGGTGAACTAGACAGGAAACAAAAACACAGTACTCACTACTGATCCAAGAAATTCACATTCTCATGGCTAAAATATCGGGAAAGCATTGTTTTTACGCTACGCCGTCAATGGTAAGGCACAACGTGTTATCTGTCGATAGTTAACGATTTCCGCCTAACATTTGAACATGCGCGCCTACCGCACTGCAACAAATGCCGGACGCGATGCGCGCGCCAAGCGGCAGCAAGACCGGGTATCAGAAAGACAGCCCGTGCTTTCCCCGCGCGGACCCGAAGATCGTCGTCAACCTTTCGACTGGAGGTTCTCCTGCGGGGGCGTCACCTGGTCGTTGCACTTCGAGCCCAGCGCACGAGACGTGCGGCAGTGGCGGGTGTTCCAAGATGGTGAACTCTGGATGTCCTCCGTCCTGGAACGCGTGTGGCGAGAGACGCAGCGGGAGATGGCCCCGGAGCTGGGTCGGCGCCATTGGCTTTGAGGGCTCTCGCAGCGAGTTCGGGCCGCCAATTCGGCGAGCACACAAGCGGCCATTCGCGAGCTTCCGCTGCTGGCCGGCAGCAGTCCTTCACTAGATACCGCTTTCACTTCTTTCTACTCGTCTACCAACCTCATCCACCACATCCCCAGGCGCAACCCCCAACACCTTGCACAGCCTGAAAACAGACCGAAGGCTCGGACATTTGCTACCAAGCTCCAACTGGCTGATGTAGTTGCGCGCCAGCCCGGCCTCTGCGGCAAGGGTCTCCTGGGACAGTGCGCGCTCGTTGCGTAGTTCACGCAACAAGCTTCCAAAGGCTTTATCAAGTTCTGTCATGGCTGCTCACTAAAGTGAGCAAAGCTTCCGGGTTTGCGTGCGAACCGTCTTCCACCTATAGTTGGAGTTTTGTAAAGCAGTGATGGCGCCTCGAGGGGTTGGGCGTTGCATCTGCCCAGTGATCTTGGGCGCTGCGCAATTCCCAATAGGAGTGCCGATGGACCAGCAAGCCTTAGCCACCACACCCCCACCCAAACTCGAAGACCTCGCCATAGACGCCGTCCTGCACATGGGCGCCGCGCTGGATGTGCTGGACCTGCACGCTCGCCACAACATCACGGCCATCAACTGCGTGTGCCGCGACCTGCTGCGCATCTGTTACGTGAAGGCCGATGAGGCACAGTCGCTGGAGCCTGAGGACAAGGAGTTGGTGGGCCTGCTGCACGACACGGCGGTGAACCTGGGCTATGCCATTGAGGTGGTGGAGCATCTCAATGGCGATGAGGCCGACGACCCCATTCTTTATGCCGTGAGCTATCTGCTCAGGGCCGCGAAGCGGTTTGCGGATGAGGGGGTGTCGGTAGCGTTGGCCTGAAGGGCGCTGCAGACGCGAATGGCCTGCCGACATGGCGGGAGCGAGGCAAAAAATGGGCGAAAAAAAAGCGCGCCCCATGCTGAAGCGCGCTGCCGGGTTGGGGCCGTGGGTCAGTCCTTCTTGGCCCGGATGACTTCGCCGCCCACGGCGTCGATCTTGACTTCCATGAGCGTGCCGTTGGCCTGCAGCACTTCGACCTGGTAGCTGGTCTGGCCCCAGTGGGAGTCCAGTTCCGCGCTGACAGGTGTGCCGGGGGTGTGGCGGGTGGCGGCCTGGATGGCTTGCTCTATGGTGGACTTGGCCTTTTCCAGGCGCTGGCGGTCCTTGCGCTTGGCGGCGCCGTCGTTCTTGTGCTGGGCGGCCTGGCCGGTGATGGCGTTGACCCAGACTTCCACGCTGTCGCCGGCCGGGGTGATGACTTCGATTTCGTAGCGCGGGCCCATGCCGTCGCCGTCGTCCAGCTGGGCTTCGATGGCCTTGCCGGGCACGGCCTGGGTGGCGCGGGTGATGGCCTGCTCCAGCGGTATCTTGGCCTGGCTGGTGATGGTCTGCCATTCGGCCACCGATTTGGCGGCGGCGGGCAGGGCGGCGGTGGCGCAGGTCAGGGCCAGGGCGATGGAGAGGGCGGCGGTGCGTGCGAACGGGGCAGGCTTCATGGGTGTGGCTCCTTCCGGGAATGGGGTTGGACAAGACAACGGTCGGGGCCATTGTCTCCACCGTCCCGGAGAGCGGTTGTCGGAGAGGGCGCCCTTTGCCCCCTCCGGTGTGCTGCGGTTTGATCCCGCGCAAGCTCTGCGTTCAGAGGCCCAGCACCTTGGCCACGTAGTCGGCGTCCTTGTCGCCCCGGCCCGAGAGGTTGATGAGGATGTGCTGGTCCTTGGGCAGGCCGGGCGCCACGCGCATGGCCCAGGCCACGGCGTGGGCGCTTTCCAGGGCGGGGATGATGCCTTCCACGCGCGACAGCTGCATGAAGGCGTCCAGGCATTCCTTGTCGGTGACGGATTCGTACTGCACGCGGCCCAGGTCCTTGAGGTAGCTGTGCTGCGGGCCCACGCCCGGATAGTCCAGGCCCGAGGCAATGCTGTGCACGGCAGCCGGCGTGCCGTCTGCGTTTTCCAGCACGTAGCACTTCATGCCGTGGATTTCGCCGGGCTTGCCCATGCTGAGGGTGGCTGCGTGGCGGCCGGGCTTGTCCGTGCCTTCGCCCGAGGGCTCCACGCCGACGAGCTTGACCGAGGCATCGCCCAGGAAGGCCGTGAAGATGCCCATGGCGTTGGAGCCGCCGCCCACGCAGGCGGCCACATGGTCGGGCAGCTTGCCGTGCCTGGCCTGGAATTGCTCGCGCGCCTCGCGGCCGATGATGCTCTGGAAGTCGCGCACCATCATCGGGAACGGGTGGGGGCCGACCACGGAGCCGATGGCGTAGATGTAGTCGGTGGGGTTGGTGAGGTATTCCTCGAATGCGCTGTCCACCGCTTCCTTGAGCGTGGCCGCTCCGCGCGTGACGGGCACGAGCTTGCAGCCCAGGATGCGCATCTTGGTGACGTTGGGATGTTCCTTCTCGATGTCCACCTGGCCCATGTGGATCTCGCAGGGAATGCCTACCAGCGCGCAGGCCGTGGCCAGGGCCACGCCGTGCTGGCCGGCGCCGGTTTCTGCGATGACCTTCTTCTTGCCCATGAACTTGGCCAGCAGGGCCTCGCCCAGGCAGTGGTTGATCTTGTGGGCGCCGGTGTGGTTGAGGTCTTCGCGCTTGAGGTGGATCTGTGCGCCGCCGAGCTGCTCCGACAGGCGCCGCGCGTGGAAGATGGGGCTGGGGCGGCCCACGTAGTCGGCGAAGAGCTGGGCCAGTTCCTGCTGGAAGTCTTGGCGTTTCGTGATTTCGGCGTAGGCGGTGTTGATGTCGTCCATGGCCTGCTTGAGGTGGGGCGGGACCAACTGGCCGCCGTAGGGGCCGAAGTAGCCTTCTGCTGTGGGCATGGGGGCGAAGGTGGGGGGTGTAGTGGTCATGGTTGCTGGCGGGTGTTCTGTGGAATGGCGGATGGTGGCGGTGGCAGCTTACGTAGGGCTTCTGTGCCGCTGAAGAGAGAAAACCCCGGTTGGATTGACCGGGGTTTCTTGCTGTTTGACCCTGCCAGGTGGTTGTTTTTCGAGGCCGGGTTTCGGCCCGGCGGCCGACCGACTTTCTTGCCGCGCGGCAAGAAAGTAGGCAAAGAAACGCGCCCGGTACGACTCACACTCATAGGTGACACATCAGTACAAGGACATGGGTAACAGATCCAAGCTTGGCAGCTGGAGCCAACAGCAGCCAAGGAGCGATCACCATGCCCTGGAAGGAGTGCGCACCCATGGACGAGAAACTGCTCTTCATAGCCGACCACCTGCGCGGTGGTGCTGAGATAGCCCCCTGATTCCCCGGCCCCGTCCTATCGCTTATCTTTGAAGATAGGAACAGGACTGTGCATATGACTAGGCATACGGAGTCAGTAGAGGTAGTCGTGAAGGACCAGCGCCGCAGGCGCTGGTCTCTCGCAGAGAAGGCGGCGCTGGTGCGCCGAACCTACGAACCAGGCATGAGCGTGTCATTGGTCGCTCGGCAGGAAGGCGTTTCGGCTGGACTGCTGTTCCAGTGGCGCAAGCTCGAACGGCAAGGTGCTTTGACCGCCGTCTCCGCTGGCGAGGCAGTCGTGCCCGCATCCGAACTGGCGGCTGCTCGCGCGGAAATCGCCAAGCTGCAGCGCGTGCTCGGCAAGAAAACCTTGGAGAACGAAATCCTCAAGGAAGCCGTGGAGTACGCCGCAGAAAAAAAGTGGATTGCGCGCTCGCCCTTGTTGCCCGGGGACGACCAGTGAAGACGGTTTGCCGGACGATGGGGCTGGCGCGCTCGCATGTGCGCGACCTGCTTGGGCGCGGTGAAGACTGGACCGATGGCCGCAGCCATCGCACACCCAGCGACGATGCCGGGCTGCTCGCCGAACTGCGCCAGCAAATTGCCGACTTGCCCAGCTATGGCTACCGACGTGCCTGTGCCTTGGTGAACCGCCAGCGTGCGGCACGGGGCGCCCCGAGGGTCAATGCCAAACGCGTCTATCGCGTCATGGCACAAGCCGCTCTGCTGCTGCCCAAGGCGCCTCGCCGGCGCCAGTCCGCACGCTCGCATGAGGGCCGTGTTGCGGTCTCGCGCAGCGACCTTCGATGGTGCTCCGATGGTCTGGAAATCAAGTGCGATTCAGGTCAGACTGTGACGGCCACCTTCACCAAGGATTGCTGCGACCGTGAGGTGATGGCTTGGCGCGCGTGGGAGGGCAAAGGGCTGCCAGGTGAGCCGGTACGCGAGATGCTCATCGAGGCCGTGGAGCGCCGCTTCGGCTCGGTCGAAGCGGTCCCGCAGGGCCAGGAGTTGGAGTTCCTCAGTGACAACGGCGGTGCCTACATCGCCGCCGAAACGAGGGCGCTGGCACGCGCGCTGGGCCTGAAGCCCATCAACACTCCCGTCTGCAGCCCGCAGAGCAACGGCATGGCCGAGAGCTTCGTCAACACCTTCAAGCGCGACTATGTGGCGCGCATGGACCTGAATGACGCGCAGACGGTACTGGCGCAACTGCCTGCGGCCTTCGAGCACTTCAACGAGGTGCATCCGCATTCTTCGCTGAAAATGCGGTCGCCTCGGGAGTTCAGGCGGCAACAGGCTGCAGGGGCTGACCAGCTGCTTTATTGCGAATAGGGTGGGGTCGGGAATACGGGGGCGACATCAGTGCGCCGCTGAGCGAGCTGTGCAGGCGCTACGGCATCAGCCGCAAGACGGCCTACAAGTGGGTTGAGCGTTACCGCCAACTGGGCATGGATGGATTGCAAGAGCGCAGTCGCAGGCCCCACGGGAACAATCAGGCGATCAGCTATGCACAGCGCCGGGCCATCATTGAGTTGCGCACGCAGCAAAGGTCACAGATGGGGCCCAAGAAGCTGCACGCTTTGCTCCTGCAGCGTTGGGGCCCACAGGAGACACCCAGCAAAACCACCATCTACAACGTGCTGAAGGCTGAGGGGCTTGTTTGCAGCAGGCGTGTACGCAGACGCTCGGTGCCTACGGCCCAGCCCTTGCGAACGAGCAAGCAGCCCAATGGAGTGCAGACTACAAAGGCCAGTTCAAGACAGCCGATGGTCACTGGTGCTATCCATTGACCATCATGGACCACGCCAGCCGCTATTTGCTGGCCGTACATGTCTACGACAGCCCCAACTACGAGGATGCCAAACGCAGCTTCGAACAGGTGTTTCGGCAATACGGACTGCCCGAGCGCATACGCAGTGACAACGGTCCGCCATTCGCGACTACTGGCGTGGCGGGCCTGTCACGCCTGGCGATATGGTGGATAAGGCTGGGCATCAGGCCGGAGCGCATCGAGAGGGGCAAGCCACAGCAAAACGGTCGCCACGAGCGGATGCACCGCACGCTCAAGCATGCCCTGGGCAAAGAGCCTGCGGCGGACAAAGCGGCATTGCAGATGCAGCTCGATGCCTTTGTGGAGCACTACAACCAGCAGCGCCCGCATGAGGCCTTGCAGCAAAGCATGCCGGCCCAGCATTACAGCGACTCGACCAGGCCATACCCCTCAAAGCTACCCGAGCTGCAGTACCCGAAGCATTGGGAAAGAGTTCGAGTCAGCCACAACGGCCTGATTTACTGGCGAGCGCTGCGGGTCTACATCGGCTACCTGCTGGCGGGGCAGTGGATCGGGATGCAGGAGGTGGCCGCTGGCCAGTGGGATGTGTATCTGGGGCCGGTGCGACTGGGCTGCTTCAACGAAGAGGATGTGCGAGGACCCCAGAAGGACTATGTGAGCTTGAAGTGTTACCCATGTCTGTGAGCTGAGTTGTTACCCATGTCCTTGACACGTACACCCGAATGCCCGCGACCCCTTCGCTGCGCTGCGGGGCAACCTGCGTCGGGCCGCCTGCGGGGTTCGCCGCAGAACTCACTGCGCGCTGCGCGCTCCGTTCAGACAACTGCGGCGAGTCAGTTGACGAAGCAGTCCTGTCCTGCGGCAGGACTGCAACCCCGCATGCGGCCCGACGCAGGCGCGGGCATACGGGATTGGGGGCGGGTGCGGGTGCATGGGCATCCGGCCGCTGGCCTGAGCCTGGCGGTCAGCCGTTCTTTTGCAGGGAGCGGATGACGCTGGAGAAGTCCAGGGCGCCGTTGCCTGCGATGGAGTGCATGGCGTACATGGCGCGGGCCATGCCGCCCAGGGGCGTGGAGGCCTTGACGGCCATGGCGTTTTCCTGGGCCAGGCCCAGGTCCTTGAGCATGAGGTCGGTGCCAAAGCCGCCTGCGTAGCTCTTGGAGGCGGGGGCGTTTTCGTGGACGCCGGGGAAGGGGTTGTATTTTTCCAGGGCCCAGTTGCCGCCCGAGCTGCGTCGCATGATTTCGCTGAGGACCTTGGGGTCCAGGCCGTTGGCCACGCCCAGGGCGATGGCTTCGCTGGTGCCGATCATGAGGATGCCCAGCAGCATGTTGTTGCAGATCTTGGCGGTCTGGCCCGCGCCCACGGCGCCGGCGTGGAAGATGTTGGCGCCCATTTTTTCGAGCAGAGGGCGGGCGCGCTCCAGGTCGGCTTCGCTGCCGCCCACCATGAAGGTGAGGGTGCCTGCAATGGCGCCGCCCGTGCCGCCGGAGACGGGGGCGTCGATGAAGGCAATGCCTGCGGCCTGTGCGGCCTTGGCGACCTTTTGGCTGGTGGCGGCGGCGATGGTGGAGCTGTCGATGATGAGCGCGCCCTTGGCAATGCGCTGCAGCAGGCCGGCTGCGCCGTCACGGCCGAGGAAGAGGCCTTCCACGTGCTGGCTGGCGGGCAGCATGGAGACCACGGCTTCGGCGCCCTGCACGGCGTCCTCGGCGCTGGCGGCAATGCTCACGCCCTCTGCAGCGACCTTGGCGCAGGCGTCTTTGGAGAGGTCGAAGGCCTTGACCGTGTGGCCGGCCTTGTGCAGGTTGATGGCCATGGGGCCGCCCATGTTGCCGAGTCCGATGAATGCGATCTGCATGTGCTTGTCTCCTGTGTTGTGAAGCTTGTGGTGTGTCTCAGTGGCCTGTGTCGCCGGTGTACTTTTCGCCGGCGTCCATGTCGCCGGTGTCCTTGTCGCCGTTCGCAATGTCGGCGCCTCGTTCCTTGAGCAGGGAGCGCAGGATGCCGCGATGGCAGCGCGCCTCCTGCTCGCAGTAGCAGCCGATGGCGAAGGCGCTGTGCTGCGAGAGGGCGGCCAGCAGGTCCAGGGTGCGGCTGGCGGCGGGTTCGGCCATTTCCTTGCGGAATTTGCGCACGAATTGCTGCCAGAGCTTGTTGGCCTCGGTCTGCTGGCCGTGGTCCTGCAGCCGGTGCGATTCGAGCGCGGTGTGCATGGTGTCGGGCTGGGGCGAGAGTTCGGGGTACCAGACGTCGTAGTAGTCGCGGCTGGCGAATTCGGCCTTGGGCACGCCGCGCGGCGGGCGGCGCACGGTGCCTATGCGCAGGCCTTCATCGGCGTGGCGGGGGCTGCCTAGCTGGACGATGCGGATGGGCATGGGGCTCTCCTGCAAAGGGGGCTTATTCGTCGCCGAAGATGGGGTGCTTGCGTGTGCGGCGCTCGGCCGGGGCGGGCGGCGCTGGCGGTGTCTTTGCGTCGGCGGGCGCGGGTTCGCTGGCCTGGGCCTTGCGCTTTTTCGGGGGCGTGGCCTTGGCGTGGGGGTTGAAGGCCAGGGCCTGGGCAATCCAGTGCTGCCACTGCTGGCGCGTGGCGTAGGCGGCGGGGCCGATGAAGAAGTAGCCGTCCATCTGGCCCTTGGACGAGAGCGGGCGCAGGCCCGGCGTCTCGGCCACGGCCGCGTGCTGCGAGGGCGGCAGGCGCACCAGCAGTTCGTCGTCTTCCACGCCCAGGCACAGCTTGCCGTTGACCATGAAGACATGGCAGCCGAACATGCGCTTTTCCTGCACGTCGTCGCAGCCGGCCAGGGCTTCGCGCACGGCGTCTATGAGGTGCAGCGTGGTGTCGGAGAGCGGGCGGGCGGGCATGGCGCGGGATGGATGTGGATGAATCAGCGGATCATGTCCGGCGCATCGCCTTCCAGCATGCGCCGCGCGATGATGACGCGCATGATTTCGTTCGTGCCTTCGAGGATCTGGTGCACGCGGGCATCGCGCATGAGGCGCTCCAGCGGGTATTCGCGGATGTAGCCGTAGCCGCCGTGCAGTTGCAGGGCCTCGTTGCAGACCATGAAGCCGGCATCGGTGGCAAAGCGCTTGGCCATGGCGCAGTAGGTGGAGGCGTCGCGCGCGCCGGCATCGAGCTTGGAGGCGGCCAGGCGCACCATCTGGCGCGCGGCCACGAGTTCCGTGGCCATGTCGGCCAGCTTGAACTGCAGCGCCTGGAAGCTGGCAATGGGCTTGCCGAACTGCTTGCGCTCGTGCATGTACTGCTGGGCCTGGGTGAGCGCGCCCTGGGCGGCGCCCACGGAGCAGGTGGCGATGTTGATGCGCCCGCCGTCCAGGCCCTTCATGGCGATCTTGAAGCCTTCGCCCTCGCGGCCCAGCAGGTTGTGCGCGGGAATGCGCACGTTGTCGAAGCTGATGACGCGCGTGGGCTGGCTGTTCCAGCCCATCTTCTCTTCCTTCTTGCCGTAGCTGATGCCGGGCAGGTCGGCGGGCACGGCAAAGGCGGAGATGCCGCTGGCGCCCGAGCCGGCGTCGCCCGTTCTGGCCATCAGCACCAGCATGTCGGTGCTGCCCGCGCCGCTGATGAAGGCCTTTGCGCCGTTGATGATGTATTCATGCCCCGCCAGCTCTGCCCGGGTCTTGAGCGAGCCGGCGTCCGAGCCCGCGCCGGGCTCGGTCAGGCAGTAGCTGGCCAGCTTGCGGCCGCTGGTCAGGGCTTCGCCCCATTCGGCGCGCACGGCGTCGGTGGCCCAGGTGCCCAGCATCCAGGTGGCCATGTTGTGGATGGTGATGAAGGCGGTGGTGGAGGGATCGACGGCGGCCAGTTCCTCGAAGACCATGGTGGCGTCCAGGCGCGGCAGTTGCAGGCCGCCGGCGTTCTCGGGCGCGTACAGGCCGCAAAAGCCCAGTTCGCCCGCCTTGGCGATGGCCTCGCGCGGGAAGATGGATTCACGGTCCCAGTGCGCGGCATGGGGCGCGAGTTCGGCCTGGGCAAAGGCGCGGGCCGATTCGGCAAAGGCGCGCTGGTCGTCGTTGAGTTCGAAGTCCATGGCTGGCTTGTCTCCTGCGTTGGGCTCTGGGGCCCTTGTTGTTCTGGGGGGGCTTTCGGGGCCTGTGGGTGCCTGTCGATGCCTGTAGGCGCCGCCTGTCAGTGCGTGCGGCGGTCAGTGCTGCAGCCAGCGCTCCAGCGCCTGCATGCGCTCCTGTGTCGCGGCCGTGAGGCATTCGTGGTACAGGCGCGGGCCTTCGGGCTGGGTTTCGCTGTCGCGCGTGGCGGCCTTGCAGCGTGCCGTGCGGCCCTTGATCCAGCCGTTCTGGTCGTGGCGCAGGCCCGTGCGCTTGCCCTGGGGCAGTTGCTGCATGACGTCCAGGTAGCGGATGTTGAGCGCGGTGTCGGCCTCCTGGAAGGCCTGGACCGCGCAGGCATTGCGGCTGGCGGCGGCGGTGGAGGCCGGGTCGCAGGCTGCACCGGCCTGCGCGTGAAGGGTCAGGGGCAAGGCGGCCAGGGCGGTGAGCAAGGCGGCACCCAGGCCCCGGGAGAGGGAGGCGGTCATTGGAAAACGCATGCCGCCATCATCCCAGAGCCGGGGCCTGCCCCGGATCAATCCAGGCCAGCCCACCCGTGCATCAGCGCAGGCTGATGGTGGTGTTCACGCCCTGGCTGGTGGTGCTGTCGTCGAACCAGCGCGCCGTGACGGTCTTGGTCTGCGTGTAGAACAGCACGACCTGCTTGCCGTAGGGGCCCAGGTCGCCCAGCTTGGAGGCGCGGCTGCCCGTGAAGGAGAACAGCGGAACCGGCACGGGAATCGGCACGTTGATGCCGACCTGGCCCACGTCGATGTCTTCCTGGAACTTGCGCGCCGCGGCGCCCGACTGCGTGAAGATGGCCGTGCCATTGCCGTTGGGGTTGGCGTTGATGAACTCGATGGCCTCGTCCAGGCTGTCGGCAGCCGCCAGGCACAGCACGGGGCCGAAGATTTCCTGGTCATACACGCTCATGCCGGGCTTGACGCCGCTGAACACGGTGGGGCCGACGAAGTTGCCCTTGTCGTAGCCGGCCACCTGGGGCTTGCGGCCGTCCAGTTCCAGCTTGGCGCCGTCGGCCAGGCCGCGTTCGATCAGGCTTTCCACACGCGACAGCGCCGCGCAGGACACCAGCGGGCCTACGTCGGTGCCGGGCTCGGTGCCGCCGCTGACCTTGAGGGTCTTGGACTTTTCCACCAGCTCGGGAATCCACTTCTGTGCATCGCCCACCAGCACGGCCACCGACAGCGCCATGCAGCGCTGGCCTGCCGCACCGAAGGCTGCGCCCAGCAGGGCGTTGAGCGTTTGCTCCTTGTTGGCGTCGGGCATGACGATGGCGTGGTTTTTTGCTCCCATCATGCATTGCACGCGCTTGCCGGCCAGGCTGGCGCGGTTGTAGACATGGGTACCAACCTTGGTGGAGCCCACGAAGCTGATGGCCTTGATGTCGGGGTGGTCGCAGATGGCATTGACCACGTCCTCGCCGCCGTGCACCACGTTGAGCACGCCGGGCGGAATGCCGGCTTCCAGCGCCAGCTCGCACAGGCGCATGGTGACCATGGGGTCCTGCTCGGAGGGCTTGAGCACGAAGGTGTTGCCCGTGGCAATGGCCATGGGGAACATCCACAGCGGAATCATGGCCGGGAAGTTGAAGGGGGTGATGCCCGCGCACACGCCCAGGGGCTGCAGCACGGAATAGGTGTCCACGCCGTTGGCCACGTTGTTGGCCAGCTCGCCCAACTGCAGCGAGCCGATGTTGGCCGCATGCTCCACCACTTCCAGGCCGCGGAAGACGTCGCCTTCCGCGTCAGGCAGGGTCTTGCCCTGTTCGGCGGTCAGCAGGGCGGCCAGCTCCTTCATGTTCTCGCGGATCAGCTGCTGCAGCTTCAGGAAGATGCGGGCGCGCTGGCCGATGGGGGTCTTGCGCCAGGTCTTGAAGGCTTCCTTGGCGTTGGCGACGGCGGCGTTGACCTCGTCGGGCGTGGCAAAGGGCACGCGGGCCAGCACTTCCTGCGTGGCCGGGTTGACCACATCGCGCCATTGGGTGCTTTGGGATTCGACCAGCTTGCCGTTGATCAGCAGCTTGACCGTGGGCGCCAAAACCTTGGCGGATGTGGATGCATTCATGGCTTGTCTCCTGTTGCGGTGGTGTCAGCCCGGCATGCGTGCGCCGGGCGTTCATCGCATGGTAGCTGTGCGGTTTTTCGCAAGCAATGGAGATATGTGCAGTATTCATGTGCGTTTTTGCACAGGCTGGCGCAAAAAAGAGCATGGCCTGCGGCAGGCGCAGGCCATGCTGGTTCAGGCGGTCAGCGGCTCAGTCCGTGCCGGTGGCCGGCAGGCGGGCGTCGTCGGAAGGAGCTGGGGTCTGAACGGCGCGGGCGCCGGGCTTGCGCAGCGGCTCCAGCTTCACGCGGGCATTGGCGCCCAGGCCGGACTCCAGCTTGGCCAGCAGGCGCAGCAGCTCCTGCAGCTCGCCGTCTTCCAGCGGGGACACCAGGCGGTGGTAGGCCTGGTCCACCAGCGGCACGCTGGCGGCCAGAAGGGCGCGGCCCTTGTCGGTCAGCGTCAGTTCGTGCTGGCGGCGGTCGCGCGTGCTCAGGGCGCGGTGCACGTATTCGCGCTCTTCCAGCCCGCGCACCAGGCGCAGCGTGGTCACCTTGTCAAAGCCCATGGCGCGCGCCAGGGAGCTTTGGTCGGAGCCGGGGGAGGCGTCGATCAGGACCAGGGCGCCGTACTGTGGCGGCGTCAGTCCCAGGGGGCGGCATTGCTCTTCAAAAATGCCGACCGAAATCTGGTGAGCGCGCCGCAGCAAAAAGCCAGGGCGCTGATATAGCGGCAGTGGTGCAGGCGTCATCGTGTCCATATGCGTCTAGTATTCTTGCAGAAGTGTCCAGTATTCATTCGATTTCCACCAATTGTGCCCATTTTGGTGCATGATTACCATGCGTTTGCATGCTAACTACAAAAGAGGTCTACATGCGAAATTTTGTTGGCAGACGGCAATTTTTGAAGACAAGCGGATTGGGAGTATTGGGTTTACCCGTAGCAGGTGCCATCGCCAGTACCGAGAGTGTGCCTCTGAAATTGATTGTGCCTTTCACTCCCGGAACAGGAATCGACACGATAGCGCGAACCATCGGACCTTTGCTGGCCAAGCGCCAGGGCCGGCCCGTGGTGGTGGAGAACAAGCCGGGCGCCTCTGGAAATATCGGCACCGAGGCCGTTGTGCGCTCGCCCGCCAATGGCCAGACGCTTTTGGTGACAGTGAATACCCTGGTGATGAATGCATCGCTGTATCCCAAATTGCCATTCAATCCGCTGACAGACCTCGAACCTGTGACGCTGACCAGTTGGGGGCAGTTGATTTTGGTGACGCCCACGGCCTCGGCCTATCAGACGGCGGCCGATCTGGTGAAGGCCGCCAAGGCCTCGCCGGGCCGCATCAATTACGCGTCGCCGGGAGTGGGCACTCCGCACCATATGGCGATGGAGCTTTTCAAGAGCACGGCCGGGGTGTCGATCACGCACATCCCTTATCGCGGAACAGGGCCGGCGCTGACGGACCTGCTGGGCGGCCAGGTGGAATGCATGTTCCTGCCCATTCATGTGGCCTTGACGCATGTGAAGGCCGGCAAGCTGCGTGCGCTGGGCATTGGCAGCCAGCGGCGCCACCCGCTGCTGCCCGATGTGCCTACGCTCAAGGAGGCCAAGGCGGGCGATGTGAACGTGGATATGTGGTACGGCGTGTTTGCGCCGGCCGGCATGCCGGCGGACCAGGTCGATGCCCTCAATCGCGAGATCCAAGCGATTTTGGCGTCGGATGAAGTCCGGCATGCCTTCGCGCCCCAGGGGATGGATCCGGCCGGCAGCACGCCGGCCGAGTTCAAGGCCCTGGTGCAAAAGGACGCCTGGCGCTGGGCCGATCTGGTCAAGGCGCGGGGGATTACCGCCGAGTAGGCGGGACGGGCGCCCAAGGCGCCCTGGAGAAAGCATGGAGAGTCAGCGGATGAAAGTAGCGATCGTGGGGGGCGGCATCGGAGGCCTGTGCCTGGCATTGGCCCTGCATCAAAGAGGCATTGCCTGCGAAGTCTTCGAGGCCGTGCCCGAGGTCCGCGAGATCGGCGCGGGCATTACCCTGCTGCCGCATGCCATGCGCGAACTCAGCGACCTGGGCCTGCAGCCGCAGCTGGAGGCCCTGGCGATCGAGAACCTGGAAAGCGTGTTCTTCAACCGCTACGGCCAGTTCGTCTACCGCGAGCCGCGCGGCCGCCATGCCGGCTATGAGCTGCCGGAGCTGGGCATCCACCGTGGCCGCCTGCACCGCGTTCTCTTCGAGGCCGCCGTGCAGCGCCTGGGCCCGGGTGCCGTGCACACGGGCCACCGCTGCGTGCGCGTGGACCAGTCGGCCCATGGCGCCACCGTGCATTTCGCGCCGGATGCCCAGGGCCATGTGCCGCCGTCCGCCACGGCCGACATCGTTGTGGCCTGCGATGGCGTCAACTCCGCCGTGCGGCGCCAGTTCTATCCGCAGGAGGAGCTGGCCTTCGGCGGCATCAACACCTGGCGCGGCGTCTCGCGCTTCAAGCCCATCCTCACGGGCAAGAGCTACCTGCGCATCGGCTCGGTCGATACCGGCAAGATGGTGATCTATCCCATCGAGGACAACGTCGACGGCCAGGGCATGCAGCGCATCAACTGGGTGGCCGAGATCCGCGACCCGCAGATGCGCATGAACGACTGGAATCGCGCTGGCCGCATGGAGGATGTGCTGGAGATTTTTGGCGGCTGGACCTTCGACTGGCTGGATGTGCCGGCCCTGATCCGCTCGGCCGAGACCATCTTCGAGTACCCCATGGTGGACAAGGACCCCGTGGACCAGTGGAGCTTCGGCCGCGTGACCCTGCTGGGCGATGCCGCCCACCCCATGTATCCGCGCGGCTCCAACGGCTCGGCCCAGGCCATGCGCGATGCGCGGGTGCTGGCCGACCTGCTGGCCGCCGACCCGCAGGGCGACCCGCTGGCGCTGCTGGCAGCCTACGAGGCCAGCCGCCTGCCCGCCACCAGCCAGGTGGTGCTGACCAACCGCTCCACGCCGCCCGACTTCATCATCATGAAGGCGGACGAACTCAGTGGCGGGCAGCCCTTCGGCCATATCGACGAGCTGATTAGCCAGGATGAGCTGCGCGCCATTGCCCGCCATTACGAGCAGGTGGCGGGGTTTGCGAATCCGCAGTCGCAGGGTTGAGGCAGGCGGCGGGCTCAATCCAGGCTGATATTCGCCTTCTGGATCAGCAGCTTGTACTGGTCCGCCTTGGTCCTGGCGAATTTCTCCATCTCCGGCACCTCCCAGGTGATGGGCTGGAAGGCGAAGGTGGCGAATTTCTCGCGCACCTGCGGGTCCTGCAGCACGGCGACCACGTCGGCGTGGATCTTGTCGCGCAGGGTGGCGTCCACGCCCTTGGGCGCCAGCAGGGAGACGAAGGAGTTCACGATCAGTTCGGCGGGGCCGCCCGATTCGGCCACGGTGGGCACGTCGGGCATCTGGGCGATGCGCTGGGGCGCGGCCACGGCCAGGTAGCGGATCTTGCCGGATTTGTAGATGCCCTGGCTGGAGGGAATGCTGGCAAAGCTCCAGGCCGGATCGCCATTGGCCACCGAGGTGTAGAGCTGGCTGACCTCGCGGTAGGGCACATGGGTCATCTTGCTGCCGGTCAGGAAGTCCAGCCATTCACCGCCCAGGTGGCCGGGGCTGCCGACGCCCCAGGAGCCGTAGCTGACCTTGCCGGGCTCGGACTTGGCCGCCTTGATCAGGTCGCCCATGCTCTTCCAGGGCGAGTTCGTGGGCACGGCGACGAAGAAGGGCGTGAGGAACAGCGGCGCCACCGGGTCGAAGTGCTGCAGCGGATGGAAGTTGCGCTGCTTGTAGAGGTAGGGCAGGGCGGAGACATGTTCGCTGTCGAGCTGCAGCAGCGTGTAGCCGTCGGGCTTGGCGCGGCGTGCGGCTTCGATGGCGACAAAGCCGCCCCGCCTGGGCGGTTGTCCACGGTCACGCCCTGCTTCCAGCGCGCGGCAAGCTTTTCTCCCACGATGCGCAGCACGGCGTCAGGGCCGCTGCCCACGGCAAAGGCCGTGATCACGGTGACGGGGCGCGTGGGAAAGCTGGCGGCGCTGCTGGAGCCTGCCTGCGCCCAGGCGCAGTGCAGCGGGGCGATGGAGGCCAGCAGCAGGGCGGCGCCTGCAAGGGCCTTGCGGCGGGAGGGGGCGGCGCCGAGGCGGTTGGATGGGGATGCTTTCACAGTCTGTCTCCTGTTGGATCTGCTTTTTTCACTGCTTGCAATGCCCCGGTCCTTCTGGCGAGGACTCGGGGCGGGGTAGGGCTGCCGGCAAAGGTGCGGCGGGGTTCAGGCGAGGTTCAGCCGGCGTCAGGCTGGGCCAGGGGCGCGGCCTGCGCAAAGGCGGGCAGGGCGGCGCAGGCCCTGTCCACAGCGCTGATCAGCGGCCAGCGGTCCAGGTCCACGCCAAAGCGGCGTGCGCTTTCGACCTGGGGCACCAGGTAGACATCGGCCAGCGTGGGTGCGTGGCCGAAGCAGAAGTCGCCGCGCTGCGTGTCGCGTGCCAGCAGGGCCTCGATGGCATCGAAGCCGTCGGCAATCCAGGTGGCGCACCAGGCGTTGATGGCGGCCTCGTCCGCACCGAACTGGCGACGCAGGGTCTGCAGGATGCGGCGGTTGTTGATGGGATGCACGTCGCAGCCCACGATGGCGGCCAGCGCGCGCACCTGGGCGCGGTCCTCGTGGTCGGCGGGCAGCAGCGGCGGCTCGGGGTGGCGCTCCTCCAGCCATTCGATGATGGCCGGCGACTGGATCAGCGTGCGGCCATCGTCCAGCGTCAGCGCCGGCACCAGGCCCTGCGGGTTGACCTGCTTGAACGGCGCCTGGGCCTGCTCGTCCACGCGCAGGTCAACGGGAAAGTAGTCAGGGCGCAGGCCTTTGAGGTTGAGCGCGATGCGCAGGCGGTGCGAGGTGCCGCTGCGGAAAAAGCTGTAGAGCTTCATGGTGGTGGTCTCCCCGGTCTTATTCGGGCTGGCCCACGGTGAGCGCGATCTCGCCCACGCCCTGCACATGGCCGGTGATGCGGTCGCCCGGCAGCACGGCGCCCACGCCTTCGGGCGTGCCCGTGTAGATGAGGTCGCCGGGCTGCAGGTGATAGAACAGCGAGAGGTCGGCAATGATTTCGCGGATGTTCCAGATCAGCTTGTCCACGTCGGACTGCTGCTTTGTCTCGCCATTGACGGCCAGTGCAATGGCGCCGGATTCGATCACCTGGCCCGGCATGGGCACGATCTCGCTGGCCACCGAGGACTGCTCCACATCCTTGCCCAGGTCCCAGGGCCGGCCCTTGTCGCGCGCCACCAGCTGAAGGTCGCGGCGCGTCATGTCCAGGCCGCAGGCGTAGCCGTAGATGTGTTCATGCGCCTGGTCCGCCGCAATGCGAAAGCCCGCCTTGCCGATGGCCACCACCAGTTCCATCTCGAAGTGGTAGTTGTTCGTCTCGGGCGGGTAGGCCACGGTGGCACCCGATTCGGTCAGGGTGGAGGGCGCCTTGGTGAAATAGAAGGGGCGCTCCACGCTCTTGTCCACCGGGCGGCCCATCTCGACGGCATGGGCGTGGTAATTGCGGCCCACGAAGAACAGGCGGTTCACGGGCAGGCGCTGCGTGCTGCCGCGCACGGGCAGGGATTGGACGGGGGGCGGGGTCCAGAGGTATTGGGGGGCGGTCATGGTATTGGCGATGGGGGAGTAAAGAGACATCGGAGGATTCAAGGCCGGACTTCGTAGAGGCCCAGCTTTCGGTGCAAAGGAGCCTCGTCGGCCAGGAAGAGGAAGGCGGGCTCGCTGGCGCTGGCATTGGTCAGCGTGGCGGGCGCCCAGCCGGGCACGCAGCAGGTGTCGGCCGGGGCCAGGTCGAAATGGCGGTCCACGGCGGCCACGCTGGCGCCGCCCTCGATGACATGGAACACGCAGGCCGGCGAGCGGGCGGGCAGCTGCAGCGTCTGGCCCGGGCGCAGCATCAGCGCGTAGAAGCCCAGGATGTTTTCGCAGTCGGCCCCGGTTTCGGGGTTGGTGTAGGCCAGCTGCACGCAGTCCAGGTCCGGCCGGTCGGCGGCCAGCTCCAGCAGGGCGGCGCGCGCGTCCTTCCAGGGGTAGCGCAGCATGGGGTAGGCCTTGGCGTTGCGGGCGAACACCTGCGTGGGTGCCAGGCCGCCGCGCGCATACGCCCGGTCGCCACGGCCGGGCAGGGCGGGCTGGCGCGGGCCGTCCACGTGGTAGGTGACTTCCAGGTAGTAGGCCAGGGGCAGGTCCAGCACATCGAGCCAGACCACGGGCTCGTCGCCGTCGTGGCCATGCTCGTGCCACAGGCCCGTGGGCGTGAGGATGAGGTCGCCGCGCTCCATGGGGCATTTCTCGCCGTCGACCAGGCTCCATGCGCCCTGGCCCTCCACCACCATGCGCACGGCATTGGGCGTGTGGCGGTGCGAGGGCGCCCACTCGCCGGGCAGCAGCAGCTGCATGCCCAGGTAGATGGAGGAGCTGGCCTGCATCTTCTCCAGCCCATGGCCGGGATTGGCCAGCACCAGCACGCGGCGCTCGGCCTTTTCGATGGGCGTCAGCTCGCCCGCCTGCATCAGCAGCGGTCGGATGGACTGGTAGGGCCAGGCAATGGGCTGGGTGCGCGGGCGCGGCGTGTGCGGCGGCATCACGTTGCGCAGGCTGGGCCACAGCGGCACCAGGTTGTTGCGCGTGAGTTCGTCGCGGTAGTCCTGGGGCAGGTCTTCCAGGCGGCCAAGTTCTTGCATGGCGGTCTCCTTGTGTTCAGTCTTCGGCGAGGCAGGTTTCGGCCTTCCAGCCGTACAGCCATTCCATGGCGTCGTAGAAACGCTGGGGCGTGCGGCCCTTCCAGAGGTCGTTGCGCACCAGGCGCTCCACGCCGCTGGCGTGGAAGATGCGGCCCATCTCGCGCGCGGACAGCACCACGCGCGCCGTGCGGGCAATGCGCGAGCGCTCGTACAGCCGCAGCGCCCGCGGCCAGTCGTTGCCGCAGCGCTTGAGCGCCTGGCCCAGCGTCACGGCGTCTTCCAGCGCCATGCAGGCGCCCTGGGCGATGTATTGCAGCGTGGGGTGTGCGGCATCGCCCAGCAGCGTGGCGCGGCCGAAGCTCCACTGGCCAATGGGCTCGCGGTCGGCCGTGGCCCAGCGCTTCCAGCTTTTGGGCAGGTCTATGAGCTGGCGCGCGCGCGGGCAGCAGTCGCTGTAGTAGCTTTGCACCTCTTGGCGGCTGCCTTCGCGCACGCCCCATTCCTCCTGCTTGCGGCTGTGGAAGGTGACGACCACGTTGTACTGCTCGCCGCCGCGCAGCGGGTAGTGCACCAGGTGGTAGTTGGGGCCGACCCAGATGCTGGCCGCGTTCCAGCGCATGTCCTCGGGGAAGTCGTTCTTCTCCACCACGGCGCGGTACACCACGTGGCCGGAGACACGCGCCGCATCGCCCACGTACTGCTGGCGCACCACGGACTTCACGCCATCGGCGCCGATCAGCGCCTGGCCCACATGGACCTGGCCGTGCTGGTCGCGCACGGTGACGGTGTCGCCCTCCTGCTGCACGGCTTCGATGCGGGTGCCTGTCAGCGTCTCGATATGGCCGTGGGCGCGTGCGCCTTCAAGCAGCGAGGTGTGGATGTCGGCGCGGTGGATCACCGCATACGGGTTGCCGAAGCGGGCGCGAAACGCCTCGCCCGTGGGAATGCGGCCGACCAGCCTTTCATCGAGCGCGTCGTGCATCACCATCTCGTCGGTATAGACCGCGCGGCCACGGGCCAGCTCGCCAATGCCCAGCGCGTCGAAGGCCGCGAATGCGTTGGGCCCCAGCTGTATGCCGGCGCCGATCTCGCCCAGCTGGGGCGCCTGCTCCAGCACCTTGACGGCGAATCCCTGGCGCGCCAGGGCCAGCGCGGCCGCCACGCCGCCAATGCCGCCGCCTGCCACAAGAACGGGCAGCGCCCGGGAAGAAATGCTGGTGCTCATGGATGTCCTGTGCTTCGTGGTGCGTGTCGCCAGCCTGCGGGTCAGCTGCGTCGCGAGTAATTAAACAGTATGCTGACGATAAGTGTAGTGTTGATTTGCATCAGGCCAGCCTGGGGTTTCCCTGGATGCAGGCAAAACGACGGCGGACAGCGTGTCCGGGTGAATCACCTGTCTGCCAGCCAAGGCCAACGGAGGGTGCGGTTCATGCGAACATCTGCGCTTGCCCGCAGGGACACGGAAAAGAGCGCAATGGCCATGGACTACCAACCCGCAGAACTAGAAAACTACCCCGGCTATCACATCCGCCGCCTGCAGCAGATCGCGGTAGCCGTCTTCATGGAGGAGACCCAGGAATTCGGCGTGACCCCCGTGCAGTACGCGGCGCTGTCTGCCGTGCTGCGCCAGCCCGGCGTGGACCAGCGCACGCTGGCGCGGATGATCGGCTTCGATACCTCGACCATTGGCAGCGTCATCGACCGGCTGGAGGCGCGCGGCCTCATGGTGCGCAACACCAGCCCGGCCGACCGGCGCGTGCGCCTGCTGTCGGTCACCGCAGAAGGCGCTGCGCTGCTGGCCGCTGCCGAGCCCTCGGTGCTGCGGGCCCAGCAGCGCATGCTGGAGCCGCTGCCGCAGGAGCAGCGGGGCCTGTTCATGGACATGATGGCCGTCCTGGTGCGGCAAAACGACGACCTGGCGCGTGCGCCCAGCACGCTGGCCGCGCGCCGCGCCGCTGCCGACTGAGGCGGCCTCGACCCATGGACTGGGACCATCTGAGATTCTTTGGCGAACTGGCGCGCAGCGGCAGCATGGCCGCCGCCGCGCGGCAACTGGGCGTGGAGCACACCACGGTGTCGCGCCGCATCCAGGCCCTGGAAAAGCAGCTGGGGGCCGTGCTCTTCGAGCGCGAAGCGGGCCAATGGCGGCCCACGGAGGCCGGCCGCCAGCTGCTGGGCGTGGCAGACGCCATGCAGCGCGCCGCCGCCGGGCTGGAGCGCATGCCGCTGGCGGCCGAATCCGCCAGCCAGGGTCCGTCCGGCCTGGTGCGCGTGGGCGCCACAGAGGGCTTCGGCACCCAGCTGCTGGCCCCGCAGCTGGCCGCGCTGACGCAGCGCCATCCGCTGCTGAGCATCGACCTGCTGGCCCTGCCGCGCCTGCTGCACCTGTCGCGGCGCGAGGCCGACATCGTCATCTCGCTGGAGCGCCCCACGCGCGGCTCGGCCGTGGTCACCAAGCTCACCGACTACCGGCTCTTCCTTTATGGCCAGCGCGAATACCTTGCGCGCCGCCCGCTGGTGGCACGCACCGAGGACCTGCGCCACCACAGCTTCATCCACTATGTGGACGACCTGCTGTTCACGCGCGAGCTGCAGCTGCTGTCCACCCTGTTCCAGCCAGAGCGATTTGCCTTTCGCAGCACCAGCATCACCGCCCAGTACGAGGCCGTGCGCGCCGGCGCCGGCCTGGCCGTGCTGCCCGCCTTCATTGCCGACCGCGACCCCGTGCTCAGCCGCGTGCTGCCCGCCGAGGCCTGCTTCACCCGCACCTTCTGGATGAGCATGCCCTCGGATGCCCGGCAGGTTCAGCGCATCGAGGCGGTCTGGGGGTTTTTGCGGGAGGCTGTGCAGGGGATGCGGGAGTTGCTCAGTCCCCGGAGTTGATGCAAGAGGGCCTAACTGCAGGCGGGGTAAGCATCAGCTAATAACGGGAGTCGTTATTATTGATCCATGATCCTCGATTTCAGATGTGCAGACACCCAGGCATTGATGCTTGGCAAGCGCGTTGCGCGGTTCGCCAACCTGGAGGCCGCTGCCATGCGCAAGCTTGTGCAGCTGAACGCCGCGACCTCCCTGGAGTTCCTGCGCATTCCGCCAGGCAACAGACTGGAGGCCCTTCAAGGAAGCCGCAGGGGCCAGTACAGCATTCGGATCAATGAGCAATGGCGCCTTTGCTTCGTCTGGGCAGATGGCCATGCCAGCCAGGTCGAGATCGTGGATTACCACTGAAAGGACTACAACATGACCCGCGAAGTCAAATGGCCGCACCCAGGAGAAATCCTGATGCAGGAGTGGCTCGAACCCATGGGCCTGAGCCAGTACGCGTTGGCAAAGGCCATCGATGTGCCGCCCCGGCGCATCAACGAGATCGTGAAGGGCATGCGCGGCATCACGGCGGATACGGCGCTGCGCCTTGCGGTCTTCTTTGGCACGGACGCGCAAAGCTGGCTCAACCTGCAGTCCGACTACGACCTTGCCGAAGCCCGCGATGCCATGGCGGACGTGCTGGCGCGAATCCAGCGGTTTGAGCCCTCGCATCCCTGAGCGACTTCAGGATGCCCTCTGCCGCCCGCAGCATGATGCGTCGCCGGCGGTGGTTTGCCCCTGCCGCTATACTGCCCGCCCCGAATCTCGTCATCCGACAGCAGGATCTTCCGGCATGCGCCTCCAAGCCCTTTTGCGTCCACTGGTGTACCTGAGCCTGGCGGGGCTGGCCGCTTGCGGCAGCAACCCGCCCAGCCCCTCGGCGGCCACGCCCGAGTCCACGCCCACCGCGCCGGGCACATCCGTGGCGCCCATCAGGATCGGTCTGGCCCTGGGCGGCGGGGCCGTGAAGGGCTTTGCCCATATCGGCGTCATCAAGATGCTGGAAGCCAATGGCCTTGCGCCTGCGGTGGTGTCCGGCACCAGCGCGGGCAGCGTGGTGGGGGCGCTGTATGCGAGCGGCATGAACGCCTTCGAGCTGCAGGAAAAGGCCGTGGCGCTGGATGAGACCAGGATCCGCGACCTGCAGCTGTCCTCGGGTGGCCTGCTGGTGGGCCAGAAGCTGGAAGACTATGTGAACGAACAGGTGAGCCGCAAGCCGCTGGAGCAGCTGGCCAAGCCCTTCGTGGCCGTGTCCACGCGGCTGGAAGACGGCGAGCGCACCGTGTTCGCGCGCGGCAATACGGGGCAGGCGGTGCGTGCCTCCAGCAGCATTCCGGGTGTGTTCCAGCCCGTGGCCATCGGCAAGTTCCACTTCGTCGATGGCGGCATCACCAGCCCCGTGCCCGTGGACGCCGCGCGCCAGCTGGGCGCCGATCTGGTGATTGCTGTGGACATCTCCAACAAGGCCCGTGGCAAGGCGCCCGAGAACATGCTGGGCGCACTGGGCCAGTCCATTGCGATCATGGGCCAGAAGCTGGGCCAGGCCGAGCTGGCCCGCGCCGACATCACCATCCGCCCCAAGGTGCTGGACATCGGCCCGGCCGACTTCACCCAGCGCGCCAGCGCCATTCTTGAAGGCGAAAAGGCCGCCGTGGCCGCCATGCCCCAGATCCGCGAGCGCATCGCCCAGCTGCAGGCCGAGCGCGCCAAGGCCGCGAAGCTGGCGCAGCAAAAGGCGGCCGAAGCCCAGCACCAGGCCTGCCTGGACCAGCGCTCGCGCATGCAGAAGCTGGCGGAGATGGCGGGGATGGAAGAGGCATGCAACAAGCCCTGATGGCCGGGGCATTGCGATGAATGGAGCGCTGCACAAAGGTGCAATGCTTTGTCGCTTTGTTTGTAAAGAAATGTATACAATCCTCCGCTGATTGAAATCCGGGCGTGTTTGCCATGGGCTTTGTTCAGTCAGTCAATCTCAATAATTTGAGCATCGGAGGGAGAAGAAATGACAAAGATCGCCGTAGTCGCGCTTGCCAGCTTTCTGTTGGTGGGCTGTGCATCCGTGAAGATGGAAAGCAAGGAAGCTTCGCAGAAAGCCAAGGAGTTCAACCCGCCGACCGCTGGCAATTCAGGCCTCTACATTTACCGGGACAGCGTGGTGGGCCGGGCTCTCAAGAAGGATGTCTGGGTCAACGAAAAGTGCGTTGGCGAGACCGCTCCCGACGTCTTTTTCTACACGGAAGTGGCGGGCAACCAGAACCATACCGTCTCCACCGAGTCCGAGTTCTCGCCCAATACGCTGCCGTTGGCGACGGAAACCGGCAAACACTATTTCGTGCGGCAGTACATGAAGATCGGTGTTTTTGTCGGAGGCGCCAATCTGGAGCTGATTCCCGAGACCGAGGGCAAGGCTGCGGTAACCAAGCTGGAACTGGCCACAAGCGGCACCTGCAGCAAATAACTGCCACTTCAAAGTACAGCTTTCTCGCTATGGCTGTCGCGCACCCCCCGGGTACATGGCCGGGCGGTGCGCTCGCGTGATCATCTTTTACCCATACACCGGATACCGACGGCACAGCTCCGTCACCTGATCGCGCACCTGCGCCGCCACCTTGGCAAAGCGGGCGCCTTCCTGCGCGTCCAGCGCATCGAGCACATCGCACAGCCAGTCGGCCAGCTGTTCGCACTGCGCCTGGCCGAAGCCGCGCGTGGTGACGGCGGGCGTGCCTATGCGCAGGCCCGAGGTCACGAAGGGCGAGCGCGGGTCGTTGGGCACGGTGTTCTTGTTGGTGGTGATGTGCGCCTCGCTGAGCGCGGCGTCGGCATCCTTGCCGGTGTAGCTGCGGTCGGACAGGTCGATCAGCATCAGGTGGTTGTCCGTGCCGCCCGAGACGATGCGGTAGCCGCGCTGCTGGATCACGGCGGACATGGCGCGGGCGTTGGCCAGCACCTGGCGCTGGTAGGTCTTGAAGCCGGGCTGCAGCGCCTCCTTGAAGGCGACGGCCTTGGCGGCGATCACATGCATCAGCGGCCCGCCCTGCACGCCTGGGAACACGGCCGAGCTCAGGCGGCGGTTGAAGGTTTCGTCCTGTCCCTTGGACAGGATCAGGCCGCCGCGCGGGCCGCGCAGCGTCTTGTGCGTGGTGCTGGTGACCACATGCGCGTGGGGCAGGGGGCTGGGGTATTCGCCCGCGGCCACCAGGCCTGCGACATGGGCCATGTCCACCCAGAACACGGCGCCCACCTTGTCGGCAATGGCGCGCATGCGGGCCCAGTCCTTGTGGCGCGAGTAGGCAGAGAAGCCGCCGATGAGCATGCGGGGCCGGTGCTCCAGGGCGATGCGCTCCATCTCGTCGTAGTCGATCAGGCCCGTGGCGGGGTCCAGGCCGTAGGGGACGATGCGGTAGTGGCGGCCCGAGAAGTTGGACGGGTTGCCATGCGTCAGGTGGCCGCCCTGGGCCAGGTTCATGCCCATGACGGTGTCGCCGGGCTGGGCCAGCGCCAGGAACACGGCGGCATTGGCCTGGGCGCCGGCATGGGGCTGCACGTTGGCGTAGTCGCAGTCGAACAGCGCCATGGCGCGTTCCACGGCCAGGCGCTCGGCCACGTCCACGTTCTCGCAGCCGCTGTAGTAGCGCTTGCCGGGGTAGCCCTCGGCGTACTTGTTGGTGAAGACCGAGTTCTGCACCGCCATCACCAGCGGGCTGGCGTAGTTTTCGGAGGCGATGAGTTCCACATGGTCTTCCTGGCGGCGTTTCTCGCTCTGGATGGCCTTGGCCAGCTGCAGGTCGAAGTCGGCCAGGGTCAGGGATGCGTCGTACATGGGTGAGTGGTTCCTGTGTCGGGGCAAGGGCTGGGGGAATCGATGGTCATGCAGCTGCCAGCTGGCCTGACGCGGGTGCGCCTGCCTGCGCGGCGCTGGCCGGCTCCAGCAGGCAGGCCAGGCGGGCGACGATGTCGTCGATCTGGCGCTCGTCGCAGATCAGCGGCGGCAGCAGGCGGATGGTGGATTCGCGCGTCACCGTGATCAGCAGGCGCTGCTGGGCCAGCGCGCGGCCCACCAGGTCCTGGCAGTTGCGGTTCAGCTCGATGCCCACCATCAGGCCCTGGCCGCGCACGGCCAGCACGTCGGGGTGGCCGTGCAGCGCCTGCTGCAGGCCGTTGAGCAGGCGTCGGCCCAGTTGCCTGGCGCGGCCGGGGATGTCCTCGCTCTCCATGATGTCCAGCACCGTGCAACCCACGCGGCAGGCCAGCGGGTTGCCGCCAAAGGTGGAGCCATGCTGGCCGGGCGAGATCAGGTCGGCCGCAGGCCCGCGCGCCAGGCAGGCGCCGATCGGAATGCCGTTGCCCAGGGCCTTGGCCAGGGTCATCACATCGGGGGCGATGCCCGCATGCTGGTGGCCGAACCAGGCGCCGGTGCGCCCCAGGCCGGTCTGGATCTCGTCGAGCATCAGCAGCCAGCCATGCCGGTCGCACAGGCTGCGCAGCTGGCGCAGGTAGTCGGGGCTTGCCAGGCGGATGCCGCCTTCGCCCTGCACGGGCTCGATCAGCACGGCCACGATGTCGCCATGCTGGGCGGCGGCGTGGTGCACGGCCGCGATGTCGTCATAGGGCACGCGCACGAAGCCCGGCATCAGCGGCTCGAAGCCGCGCTGCTTGGCCGGGTTGCCGGTGGCCGACAGCGTGGCCAGCGTGCGGCCGTGAAAGCCGTTGTCCATCACCAGGATCTGCGGCCGCGCCACCTGCCTGCGGTGGCCGTGCAGCCGCGCCAGCTTGAGCGCGGCCTCGTTGGCCTCGGCGCCGGAGTTGCAGAAGAAGGCCGTCTCCATGCCGGCCAGGGCGCACAGGCGCTGGCCCAGGCGTTCCTGCCAGTCGATGCGGAACACGTTGGAAGTGTGCAGCAGCAGGCCGGCCTGCTCGGCGATCACGGCGGCGATCTCCGGGTGCGCGTGGCCCAGGGCGGTCACGGCCACGCCGGCAATGGCGTCCAGGTATTCGGTGCCGTGCTCGTCCCAGAGCCGGGCCCCACGGCCACGGACGAAGGACACGGGCTGGCGGGCATAGGCCTTCATCAGGCGGGAATCAAGGGGTTGCATGGCTTTTTGCATGTCAAGGTCCTCAAGCGGGGTCAGGGTTGAATCGAAAAGGGTGGCGAGGGGGCGCGTTCATGGCAGTGCCAGGGCGGCAGGATCGGGGCCGCCTGCGGGCCAGTAGAAGCTGTCCGGCTGGGCGCGGGCGCCGAAGATGGCCTGGCCCACGCGCACCACGGTGGCGCCTTCCTCGATGGCGATCTCGAAGTCGCCGGACATGCCCATGGACAGCTCATCCAGCGAAATACCCGCCGGCGCACTCTGGCGCAGCTGGTCGCGCAGGCTGCGCAGCAGCACGAAGCACTGGCGCACGCGCTCGGCCTCGCTGGAGAACAGGGCCAGCGTCATCAGGCCGCGCACGCGCAGGGCACTGAAGGCGGGCAGGGCCTGGACAAATCCCTGCACCTCGTCAGGTGGCAGGCCGTACTTGCTGGCCTCGCCCGAGGTGTTGACCTGCACGAACACGTCCAGCGCCCGGCCTTCGGCCTGCAGGCGGCGGTCCAGCGCCTCGGCCACGCGCAGGTTGTCCAGCGCCTGGAACTCGCTGGCAAAGCGCGCCACCAGCCTGGCCTTGTTGGTCTGCAGGTGGCCGATGACGGACCACTGCAGATCGGCCAGGTCCTGCATGGCCTCCCACTTGCCGAAGGCTTCCTGCACCTTGTTCTCGCCCAGCATGCGGCAGCCCGCCGCGTGGGCCAGGCGCAGGCTGGACTCGGGCTTGGTCTTGCTCACGGGCAGCAGGCGCACGCTGGCCGGGTCGCGCCCCGCGCGGCGGCAGGCAGCGGCCATGCGCGCCTGCACGGTGGCCAGGTTGTGCCGGAAATCGTCCACCGTCTCGGCCTGGGGGTAGCGGCCGTGCTGGTCGTGGCGGGTCATGGTGTCGGCGGCTTGGGCGGTGCCGCCGGTGGTGTCTTGTGTCGCAAGCATGGTTTCAGCTCCTTTTGATGGCGGCATCGGCGGCGGGCACGTTGCCGGTGCCCGCCTCGCTGCGGGCGGTCCGGCGCGGCCACTGGCCGTTGAGCACGGCATGGGCCACCAGGCCGATGACCAGGCCCCAGAAGGCGCCGCCTATGCCCAGCATGGAAATGTTGGCTGCGGCAGCCAGGAAGGTGATCAGCGAGGCCTCGCGGGTTTTGGCGTCGGCCAGCGCATTGGCCAGGCTGCCGCCGATGGTGCCCAGCAGCGCCAGGCCCGCCAGCGTGGTGATGAAGGTGGCGGGAAACGCCATGAACACGGCCGCCAGCGTGACGCCGAACACGCCCACCAGGATGTAGAACACGCCCGCAGCGATGCCCGCGATCCAGCGCCTGGACGGCTCTTCATGCGCCTCCTTGCCCGTGCAGATGGCGGCCGTGATGGCGGCGATGTTGAAGGCGTGCGAGCCGAACGGCGCCATCAGCAGCGAGCCCAGGCCCGTCAGCGTGACGATGGGGTTGGCGCTGGTCTTGAAGCCGTCGTTGCGCAGCACCAGCATGCCGGGCATGTACTGGCCGGTCAGCGTGATCAGGAACAGCGGCAGGGCCACGCTCAGCAGGGCGTTGAGCGTGAATTCCGGCCGCGTGAACACGGGCGCGGCAAAGCGCAGCTGCAACCCGGACAGGTCCACACGGTCCTGCGCCAGCAGGAACGCCAGGCCCAGCGCCAGGATGCCGACCACGGCGTAGCGCGCCGTGAGCCGCTTGAGCAGCACATAGGCCACGATCAACAGGCCGGCCAGCAGCGGGTCCACGCTCATGCCGCCAAAGGCCTTGATGCCGAACTGCAGCAGGATGCCCGCCAGCAGGCCCGAGGCCACGCCGGGCGGAATCAGCCGGATCACGCGCTCGAACCAGCCCGACAGTCCCAGCACCACGAAGGCCGCGGCCGACACCACATAGGCGCCCACGGCCTCGGCATACGGCGTGGTGGCCAGGGCCGTTACCAGGAAGGCGGCGGCCGGCGTGGACCAGGCCGTGATGATGGGCTCGCGCGAGAGCCAGCTGAGCACCAGCCCGGTGACGCCCACGCCAATCGAAATCGACCACACCCACGAAGCCGTGAGCTCCGGGCTCAGGCCGGCCACCTTGGCGGCCTGGAACACCAGGATGAAGGTGCCGCCGTAGTTGACGATGACCGAGATCAGCCCGGCCACCACGGGGTGGATGAGGTCGCTGAAGCGAAGGGGTGAGTGTGTGTCTGATGAAGGCATGGGCTTCTCGTTTTCCTTGGGGGTTGGATTCCTGGCTGTCTGGGGAAAGGGATATTTGAGCGCCGAAGTGGACTGAATGATCCATACACTTCGCTCTCTTGTTGCAGACCACTTTGCAATGGGCGCGCAGCATTTGCGTCAGTACAATGGCCTGCCCAAGAGGTGCAATGAGATGAAAGGCGGCAGACCGCATGAGCAAGACCTTCGAGCTTGAGACCCTGAAGATCCGCATGGGAGATGCCGACCTGCGCCAGCTGGACCTGCACCAGCGGGTGCAGCGCGCCATGCGTGCGCTGATCCTGGATGGGGCGCTGCTGCCCGGCCTGAAACTGCCGGCCACGCGCTCGCTGGCCGACTCGCTGGGCATTGCCCGCGACACGGTGGAGAACGCCTACACACAGCTGCACCGCGACGGCTTCATCGTGCGGCGCCAGGGATCGGGCAGCTATGTCTCCGAGACCATCGGCACCGAGCTGCGGGGCCGGGCGGCGCGGCGCGGCCGCTCGCCCGAGCACGAGCGCAGCGCCCAGGTGGCCGCAGCGGGCAGGGCCGGTGCCGGCCTGAGCCGGCGCGGCCAGGCCATTGTTGACGGCGGAGGCATCGCCGACCAGCAGACCATTCGGGCCTTTGCCACCGGCCTGCCCGAGACGCGCACCTTTCCCACCGATGTCTGGGAGCGGCTGCAGCGCCAGGCGCTCAAGGACTACCGTGCCAGCGTCCTGCTGCACGGCGACCCGCAGGGCGCCGAGCCGCTGCGCAAGGCCATTGCCACCTACCTCAACCTGGAGCGTGGCGCCAAGGTGGACGCCGGGCAGATCGTGGTGCTCAGCAGCACGCGGCAGGCGTTGTTCCTGTGCGCGCAGCTGCTGGTGGATGCGGGCCGGCCCATCCTGCTGGAGAACCCGGGCTACTTCGGCGCCCGCAAGGCCTTCGAGTCGGCCGAGGCCAAGGTCCTGCCCATCGATGTGGACGCGCAAGGCATACGCACGGACCTGCTGCACGCCGACCGCAGCGGCGCCACCTGCGTCTATGTCACGCCGTCGCACCAGTACCCCACGGGCGTCACCATGCAGCTGGAGCGGCGGCTGGACCTGATCCGCTGGGCCTTCGAGAGCGGGCGCTGGATCATCGAGGACGACTACGACAGCGAATTCCACTACGACGGCATGCCCACCGCCTGCGTGCAAGGCCTGGACAAGCACGCGCGCACCATCTACATCGGCACCTTCGGCAAGACCCTGTACCCGGGCCTGCGCATGGGCTACATGGCCTTGCCGCAGGAGCTGGTGCGCGCCTTTGTCCAGGCGCGCAGCATCATGGACGGGCACACGCCCCAGATCCAGCAGCTGACGCTGGCGCGCTTCATGGAAGACGGCCACTACAACTCCCACGTGCGGGCCATGCGCAAGCTGTACGCGGGGCGGCGCGAGGTCATCCTCGAATCCATAGGCAGGCACCTGGCCGGCATCGTCACCGCGCCACGGCCCCAGGGCGGCATGCAGGTGCCCTGCCTGCTGGAGTCCGGCTGGTCCGAGGAAGACACCATCCGCCGCGCCGCCGCGGCCGGCGTGCTGCTGCAGGGGCTCAGCCGCCTGTACGCGGGCGAGCAGCGGCAGCCGGGCTGGCTGCTGGGCTATGCCTCGCTCACGGCCTACGAGATCGAGGCCGCCGTGCTGCGCCTGGCCAACGCGCTGCGAAAACCCTGACAGGTTGGGAGAAGCCGGACGCTGCATGCCTCAATAGGGCAGGGGAAAGCGCCCGGTCAGGTCGGACACGCCTTCGTGGATGGACTTGAGCGTGCGCGCGTTCATGGTGCCGCTGCGTATGCCGCCCAGCGTGGCAAGAATCATGTCGCCGATCTCGCGGAACTCGTCGGCGCCCATGCCGCGCGTGGTGCAGGCCGCGCTGCCCACGCGGATGCCCGAGGTCACCAGTGGCCGCGCGCCATCGCCGGGCACGGCGTTCTTGTTGACCGTGATGCCGATCTGCTCCAGCGCCGTTTCGGCGGCCTTGCCCGTCAGCTCCCAGGGGCGCAGGTCGATCACGCCCAGATGGCAGTCCGTGCCTGCGGACACCACGGACAGTCCGCCCTGCGAAAGCCGGTCGCACAGCACGCGGGCGTTGTCCACCACGGCCCGCGCATAGGTGCGAAAGGCGGGCTTGAGCGCCTCGCCCAGCGCCACCGCCTTGGCCGCCACCACATGCATCAGCGGCCCGGACTGCAGGCCCGGAAATACGGCGGCGTCTATGCGCCTGGCGATCTCGGCGTCGGCCGAGAGGATCATGCCGCCGCGCGGCCCGCGCAGCGTCTTGTGCGTGGTGGTCGTGGTCACATGGGCGTGCTCCACGGGCGAGGGGAACACGCCCGCGGCCACCAGCCCCGCCACGTGCGCGATGTCGGCCATGAAGATGGCGCCCACCCGGTCGGCAATGCGCCGGAACTCGGCCCAGTCCATCTGCCGTGAATAGGCCGAGCCACCGGCAATGATGAGCCTGGGCCGCTCCTTCAGCGCAATGCGCCGCACCTGGTCCATGTCGATGCGCTGGGAGCGGGCGTCCACCTCGTAGCTGATGGACTGGAACCACTTGCCCGACACGCTCACGCGGGAGCCGTGCGTCAGGTGGCCGCCCGAGCGCAGGTCCAGCCCCATGATCTTGTCGCCGGGCTCCAGGAACGCCAGGTACACGCCCTGGTTGGCCTGGCTGCCCGAGTGCGGCTGCACGTTGGCGTGCGCGCAGCCGAACAGCGCCTTGGCACGCGCAATGGCCAGGTTCTCCACGGCATCGGCATTGGCGCAGCCGCCGTAGTAGCGCACGCCCGGGTAGCCCTCTGCGTATTTGTTGGTCAGCACCGAGCCCTGCGCCTCCATCACCGCGCGGCTCACGAAGTTTTCAGAGGCAATCAATTCAATCGAGCGCGACTGGCGAATCCGCTCGGCCGCGATGGCATCCCAGGCCTCGCTGTCTGCCTGTTGAAGATCCAGTGAATTGATTTTGGGGAGCGATAAATCGTCCATGTCGCATTGGCTGTCTGGGAGGCGCTGAAGCACGGGAATCGGCAGCGCCCGGGTTATGGAGTAATTTGGAAACCAGGGCGCATCGGTAATGGGCAGTCTACAAAGTGCAGCCGCCTTGATTCCGACCATGTTTCAGCGGGTGAGCAGACCAATTAAGGTGGCATGCCAATGTAAACCGTTGAGAAAAAGCGGTCTGGTTCATTGACGAAAATAGGTCTGTTTGAATCCATGCTCTCTCCATAGAATTCGCCGCCAGACGTTGAAAGTCATGAGATCCAATACCGCCACGAATCATCCGCAATCTGCAGTCGGGGAGATTGATTCAAGGTGGAATATGACAGAGTGAAGAAATCCATGACAACGTATCTGCCATCTGCAGCGTCATTTGCAGTGCCATTTGCGGCGCCATTGGTGATTGCGGCGGATGGAGAAAGCGGGGGGAGGGAATAGGCGATTTGACTCAGATCAATCAAGTTCAATCACACGGAGTTGAAAAATGAATCTCGATATCTCTCGGACAGATGACGCCGTGCGCGATGCGCTCAAAAAGCTGTCCCTGCTCTGGAAGTCAAGAGCGGCCGTGAATCAGGACCTGCCTGATTACTGTGGCTTGGCGTTCGACCCCGCCCGGCAGGACTTCACCGCCTCGCTGCTGCCGTTTCGCGATCACCAGGCATGGGTGGAGGCACCCCAGCACCTGCGCGACCAATGCCTGTCCTACGCCTGGGGCATCTACAACCTCAAGACCATCTACATCGAGTGCAACGTGGTCACGCCGGCCTGCGAGGACATCATCAAGACCCCGCCGCCCAGCGCCAACCGGGCGCTGCTGCAGGACGTCATGTCCCAGGCCCTGCTGGACGAGGCCCTGCACACCCGCATGTCCATCATGGCCTGCAACTACATCTACGAGATGCGCGGCCTGGCGCCGCTGGACTACGCGGACTTCAACCTCGTCGGCTGGCGCAACGGCGTGCTGGCGCAGTGCGGCGCGGAATGGGAGCGCCGCCTGGCCCGCTTCGCCATTGCCTGCGCCAGCGAGACCCTGATCACCGACTACCTCAAGACCATGGCCGAGGACCGCTCCATCCAGCCCATCTGCCACGAGGTCACGCGCACCCACGCCGTGGACGAATGGAGCCATTCCAGCGTCTTCAGCTCGGTGGCCACCGACATCGTCCAGGGCCTGAGCAACCGCGAGCGCAGCTACCTGCGCTCCATCATCCTCAAGACCGTGCAGATGTTCGCCAACAACGAGCTGGGCGCCTGGTCCACCGTCTTCACCATGGTCGGCATGCCGCATGCGCGCGACATCCTGCACGACGTGGGCGACAGCAACGAGATCGGCGTCTACACCGACTCGGTGCAAAGCCTGATCGACCGCATCGGCCTGGCGGGCCGCAACCTGGGCGGCAGCGTGGCGCTGGTGTCCTCGGTCCTCGAGGAGATGCAGGCATGAGCGCCGCCCTCCAGGCAGGCGGCACGCTGGCGCGCTGCGCCGCGGCACGGGCAGAGGCGGGCGGCGTCATGGTCTACACCCTGCGCGTGCAGGGCGCCTCGGCGCAGTTCCTCGGCGGCCTGCGGCCCGGCCGGCATGTGGCCATCGAGCATGCCGACGCCAGTGGCGCCGTGCAGCAGCGGCTGTACTCCATCACCCGCTACGAGCCCTGCAGCGAGCACGACGGCGCCGGCCAGTTCGACATTGCCGTCAAAAGCTCGGGCCGGGGCAGCGTCTCCGACCACATGCATGCAGTGCTGCGCGCAGGCTCCACGCTGCCGCTCGGCCACGTGGCCGGTGACATCACGGCCGACCTGGTGCTGGGCCTGGACTCCCTGGTCATGCTGGCCGGCGGCATCGGCCTGACCCTGCCGCTGGCGCTGCTGCGCGAACTGGATCGGCTGCAGCAGCAGGGCCAGCGCGTGCCCCGCACCACGCTGCTGCTGTGCTTTGCGCGCATGGCCGACATTCCGTTCCTGCAGGAGCTGCAGCAGCTGTGCGAAACGGCCCCCTGGTTCGACCTGCGTATCCACATCACGCGTGAAGACATTGCCGCCCACGGGCCCTTCGTGCCGGGCCGCCCCTCGCAGCAGTCCCTGCTGGCGCTGGGCCAGCCCCAGGCGGTGGTCATCTGCGGTGGCCACGCCTTTGCGCAGACCTTCCGCGAGCATGCGCGGGCCTGCTTTCCCGGTGCCATACAGCACATCGAGGCCTTCACGCCGCCAGCCGCATCCACCGCCCAGCCAGGCGAGACCGCGCAGGCATGCCAGCTGCAGATCGCGCACAGCGGGCAGATTGTCCAAGCCGCGTCCGGCAAAAGCCTGCTGGAAATCCTGGAGGGCGTGGGCATTGCCATCCGCAGCCAGTGCCGGGCCGGCATCTGCGGCAGCTGCCGCATCCGCATCACGGGAGGCAGTTCACGGCTGGAGGCGGACTTTTGCCTCAGCGACAGGGAAAAGGAAGCCGGCTATGCCTTGGCCTGCTGCACCTTCCCCTCGGCAGGCCATATCCACGTCGATCTCAAGCCCGGCGCCTGACGGGCTCCGCACGTTCCAAGCCACCCTCCTGTATCCACCTGAGTTCCTCCCATGAAAAAAGCCATCGCGCTGCGCCACATCCACTTCGAAGACCTGGGCACCCTGCATGCCGAGTTCGCCAGCCGCGGCTACGAAGTGCAGTACGTCGATCCCAGCATCGGCGAGCTTGACACCCTGGACCTGGGCCGTGCCGACCTGCTCGTCGTGCTGGGCGGCCCCATAGGTGCCTATGACGAGGCGCTTTATCCCTTCGTCGCCCAGGAGCTGGCGGCCGTGCGCCGCTGGTTGGACAGCGGCAAGCCGCTGCTGGGCATCTGCCTGGGCGCCCAGCTCATTGCGCGCGCGCTGGGCGCCAGGGTCTATCCGCTGGGCGTCAAGGAAATCGGCTTTTCGCCGCTCACGCTTACCGATGCGGGCCTGGCCTCGCCCCTCGCCAAACTGGACGGCGTGCCCGTGCTCCATTGGCATGGCGACCAGTTCGATATTCCCGAAGGCGCCGTGCACCTGGCTGGCACCGCCATCGGCGCCAACCAGGCCTTTGCCGTGGGCCCGCAGGTGCTGGGCCTGCAATTCCATCTGGAGGCCGACGCGGCCCGGCTGGAGCGCTGGCTGGTCGGCCATGCCTGTGAGCTCGGCATGGCCAAGGTGGACCCGCGCACCCTGCGCGCCGATGCCCAGAAATACGGCGGCCTGCTGACCTTGGCCGCGCGCGATGTGCTGGCCACCTGGCTGGCCAACCTGGAGCGCAGCCGCTGAACCTGCGGCGCCGCCCATTCACCCATTTCCCCCCACGCCGGAGCCGCGCTGCGCGGCGCCGGAATCTCTGTTCCCGAAAAAAGGAGAGTTGAAGATGGTTGTCGTACTGTTCGAACTGCAGGCCTTGCCCGGCCAGAACCAGACCTATGTGGACCTGGTCAACAAGCTCACCCCCATGCTCAAGCCCATGGAAGGATTCATCTCCGTGGAGTGCTTCCAGAGCACGCTCAACCCCGAGAAAGTCATGTCCGTCACCACCTGGCGCGACGAGGAAGCCGTCGTCCAGTGGCGCAACGTGGAAGCCCACCTCAGCGCCCAGCGCGCCGGCCGCGACAAGATCTTCAAGGACTACCGCGTGCGCGTCACCCAGGTACTGCGCGACTATGGCCTGAACGACCGCGCGCAGGCGCCTGCGGACAGCATCATGGGCAAGGCAGGCAGCTGCCCCGTCAGCCACGCCTGAGGGCTGGCGGTGCCGCAAAGGCCCGGCTGATCCCCCTGCCGGAGCGCGATGCACGCCCTCGAAAGATGCCGGCAGTGACTACGCTGCCGGCGCCAGGCCGGAAAAAAAGCCCACTGAATGCTCAGAGGGCTTTTTTTCGGAAGGCACAGATTCCTTCGCATCGGAACTCCACCGCACCGCACAGCATCCTGCGTGCCGCCGTGTGCAGCGCTTTCAGTTGCGAGCTGCCGCTGCCGCCATTTCGGCGAGAAACGGACCTTGGGCCGCTTCGGGTTTGCTTTCGATGAGGAAGTCTTCGCGATCCTGATCCTTGATCCAGTTCGGAGGCTTGCCTCGACCTGTCCACGTCGCTCCCGTGGCCGGATCGCGATACTTCGCCGGCGCACTGGTTTTTTCAGGGATGTAGGGGAACACTTGCTGCTGGGTGAACCCGAAATCGGTCACCAGCTTCTGGACCTTGGACAGGGCAGCGTCGGCCGCCGAGGTGCGGGCCTTGGCAATTTCCATGTCCAGCGCGGCCTTGGCCGCAAGGAGTTCTTTGAGGGACTGTGTCATTGGTGTCGTGAAATTTTGAAGCCAGATTATGGGGCTGATCCGGCAGCCGCGTGGTGTCCGGATCATGCAGGCCGATGAAAGGAAGGCCGCCCGCCTGAACCTGCTGCCGAGCCGGGTGACCACAGGCCCGGGCAGGAAAGCCGGTCTTGCCCTCATCCGTGATCGCGCGCACTACCCCGCACGGCCGCAGCGATCACGTCAGGCGGAACGTCCCGCGTCACCACACGGCCCGATCCGATGATGAATTCTTTTGATGTCAGGGCACATCATGAGAAATGGCGGGATTGTAGGATTTCTTGAAATCTTCTTCGGACTCTACGTTCCTCCAAAGGCATGATTACATCCAGATCATCTTCCTCTTCGCCTTTTTTGAGACGATCAATGCCCCAATCCACGTAGCTGGTCCAGGACGACGCCCCTCAGCGCAACAGAAAACTTAGCTTCTGTAAGGCTTTAAATCCATTCATGAGTCAATCTATTTTGAATATGGAGTGACTTTGAATTCGATTGCAATTGCGCGGCCGCTGTCCAACTTCACATCGGATCACTCGTCATCGGGTGAGTCGGGTTGGAGGTTGGTAGTTAGAGGCGACTGATTTATGTATTTTGATTCCGCAGATTTTGACGTGTGAACCATGTGAGGTGCTTGCAAAATCGAAGCAGAAACCCAAGCGATGCCATCAGTATTGCTGCCATAAATACAGGCAGGGCCATGAGACTGAGTCCACTGTGCCCGCTGCCATCTTCAAAAAATAGCTTTAGCGCAAGTAGAAAAAGGGTGCCTGCGATCCAAAAGAGCAAGCAGTAGAAAAACCGCAGGATCTTAAGCCTTTTCATGTATTCCCCTTGCTCGTCTGCTTGTGGCTGGCAACGGCATTGTGGTCAGAGGCCAGAAAAGCGGCTCCGTGCATCGCCCCGTTGCGGTTCATCCCGAACCGGCGACTGCCTAACGCGACCTTCCAATAGTTCTCCCGGGCTTCGGCCTCCGACTTTTCTATGCCAAGAGGCAGCGCCTCCAGCAAGGTGAACCGGAATTCGCTGTCACAACCCGGTGCTTCATGCAGTCGCCGGCTCAACTCCAGGTTGTCGCCATGCCCGGTGTTGGCATAGTCGCGCCAACGCTGCCAAACGCCACAAGCGCCGCTGGCAGAGCCGACATATTGGTGGCCTGTGAATTCATCCGTTATCAGATAGATGCCGCAGACATTGCCAAGTGCCTGCTGCCAAGCCACATCCTGCATTGCAAGCCTCAGTTCCGCCATGATCAGGCTGGTGCTGCTCAGGGCCCTGAAGGGCACCGGAGGCACGGGGGATAGCGCAATGGGATAGTTGTTTTCCTGGCGAAGGACCCGGCGCCAACTCACGGCGGGCTCGCCCCAACGGATCTCCAGTTTGAGCCGCAGATCCGACATCACATCGATTTCGTCCAGCTCGTGATACCAGTGGCCTGCTCGCTCGTCATGCAGATCGAAACTTCCCTGCAAGCGTCCTGCATCAATGGCTTGCATTGCAGGCATGACCTCCTTCACCCGCCAGATACCGAGCAGCAACGCATGGCCTGGCCGGTGCCCAAAGAAGCCAATCACCAACGAGCCGACTGGATGCTTGTGGTCTTGCCGAGACTGATAGAGCGTCAAAGCACGTGTCCCCACATAGCGTTGTACCGGATAGTCTCCTGCCGTGTGGCGCATGAGCGTGACCTGTTGGGCGGCGGGGTCAAGCGAATGAAAAGCAAGCAGTTGGTAAAGCTGAGTGGCTGGGAGGTTCATGGGTGGAATTGATCTGCAGCGATGCCGAGCAAAATAGCACGGCTGGCCTCTCAGGGCGAAGCCATGTGGACGGGCTTAAGCACGTTCTTTGGGCTGTGGCGGAAAGCGAGGACCTTTGGAAGTTGGTGGGCACGGTATTTGCAGGCGTTGCCACTGAAAGCTGCGGGTGGCGCGCAGTGCGGAGGGTCGCATTCATAGCTTCACATCTGGCGCGATGGGATCGCCGTTGGGCGCAAGAGCTTATCGTGTCGCGAAGGCCAATTCGGTTCCGGCTTGCCGCAGAAAAATGATCAACGCAGAGCCGCGTGCCTGATCAAAGACCGATACATGCTTGGCTCACAAAGCGCGTCCTGTTCTTCTCCGTGATCGCGCGCGCTGCTCGGCATGGATACCCCGTGTTGCATCGGCCTGGCGAAGCAGTCCTAAGCTTCCAAGTTGCGAACGAATTCGCTCCCCACTTCGACTCCTAGAAGAGAGTCCACGGCCGCCACCCGCTTCAGCGCTTCGTCGGCGCTGAAGCCATTTCCCTCCAGCACGGCCAATGCATCGTTGTGCAGGGCATAGGCCAGGTGCGCTGCGATCCGTACCCTCGGATCCGCATCCACGTTGCTTCCCAGATATCCGCTCAGGAGAAGACGGATCTCGTATACGGCTTTCGCCAGGATTTTTGACTCATTGGTGTGCATGGGATGGTCCTGCCATGAATACTGGCGACTGTGTGCCGGAACCATGAATGTACGTACTGGGGCCATCTACGGCCCGGCGTGATGGCGGGCATCAAGGCAAATCTCGCCATACTTTGCGACACAATCCGCCTCTTGAATACCTCTGAAGGAGATGGCCTGTGCCAGTGCCCCGCCATTGGATCGAATTCGTTGAGGACTGGCGTTCCGAACCCATGGCCTACTGGGTGCATGCCGAGCAAGAGGTTGGGCTCTGGTGCCGCGCCAGCCGTTACCTGCCCTCGGCACCTGCTCACATTCCCCACAAGGGCTTTGCCGTTCTCTGTGTGGAGTTCGGGGCGCATGTACTGCGTTTTTCCTCTGCGGCTCAGCTCGATGAGTGCATTCGTGTACTTTCCATGAAACCCTTGCCCACATCGCGCCAGTTGTCCAACCTGCGCGTCACGTCGCTGGGGCCAAACGGGCATTGGTTGAGCCGGCTGCCGGTGGCGATCAAATCCGGAAAGGCAAGAGGGCGGGTGGTGATGGGGCTTGAACAGACGCGGGCAGCGATAGTAGGCAAGTCCGATGGGTGGACGTGCCAGAACTCGGCTGAGCGGACCAATGCCCTGGCGAGCTGACAGCATCATTACAAGTGGCACAGACTGCACCGCAGTAGCGGCCAAGTCGCTCCGTGTCTAGGATCAAATCTCCAAACAATCGCTTGACGGTTCACAGCTAGTCCGGCCGAGTGGCGAAAGCTCGGCACTCCCATCACCAACACCCAGGAGCTTCAATGATCATCACCACCACCCCCCAGATCGAAGGCCGCCGAATCACACGCTACTGCGGCGTGGTCGCGGGCGAGGCAATTTTGGGCGCCAATGTGTTCAAGGATTTGTTTGCCGGGCTGCGCGACATCGTGGGCGGGCGGTCAGCCACCTATGAGCGCGAGTTGCAGCGGGCGCGCGAGATTGCGCTCAAGGAGCTGGAGGAACGCGCCCAGGAATTGGGCGCGAATGCCGTGGTGGGGGTGGACCTGGATTACGAAGTGCTGGGCCAGGGCAACGGCATGTTGATGGTGTCTGCCAGCGGCACGGCCGTGGTGCTGGAGTAGGCAGGGCCATCAGCCAAGCAGACCAAGCAGGTCAATCAGGCAAGGGAAGTCAACGCGGCGCTGCGCCCCGCATCTCAATGCATCGGGCCAGCGCCCGCGCTGCCTCGCCCAGGCGCGGGCCGGGTCGGGAGACCACGTCCGTCTCGACCAGGTCCAGCGCGCAGATGCGGCCGGAGCGCACGGCGGGCATGTGGCTCCAGCCGGGGCGGGTGGCAAAGCTGGCCGATGGCGTCTGCGGCGTGTGGATGATGAGTTCTGGCTGCTGGCGCAGCACGTATTCGGGCGTGATTCGCGGAAAGGGTCCCAGGTTGGGCGGCAGCACGTTGCGCGCGCCCAGGCGCTGCAGCAGCTGGCCTATGAAGGAGTCCGGCCCCGCCGCATAAGGCGTGGCGTCCACTTCGAAATACACCTTCTGCCCGGCGGGCGCGTGCGCAGCCAGCGCCTTGGCCTGCTGGTCCACCTCGGCCTGCATGCGCGCCAGCAGGGCGTTGGCGCGCTGCACCTGCAGCAGCTGGTCGAGCTTGTGCAGCACCTGCTCCAGCTGCGCCATGTCGTTGGCGTCCAGTGCCAGCACGGGAATGCCGAAGCGCTCCAGCTGTGCGATGACGGGTGCGGAATACGCCATCAGCACCACGTCGGGCCTGAGCCGCACGGTGGCCTCGACCAGCGGGGCAAAGGTGTGGCCCAGCTTGGGCAGGGCGGCCACACGCGCCGGGTGGTTGGAGAACTCGTCCACGCCCACGATGCGCTCGCAGGCGTCCAGCGCGCACAGCGATTCGGTCAGCGAGGGCAGCAGCGAGACGATGCGCTGCGGCACCCGCTCCAGGCGCACCTGACGGCCGCGCATGTCGGTGACGGTGTAGGCGGTGGTTGCCCCGCCCGTTCCCGCATCCGCCGCCTTTTGCGCAAAGGCGTTGCCCGTGCCGCCTACGCAGGCCAGGGCGGCGGTCAGCAGCAGGATGCGGGGCAGGCGCAGAAGCAGGTGCAGAAGCAGATGCATGGGGTCAGGGCAGAGGTGTCCAGCGCACGCTGACGAACACGGTGCGGCCTGCGTTGGCATAGCCGCGCGTGGGGGCGTAGTCGCGGTCGGCGATGTTGTTGACGCGGGCCAACAGCGTCCATTGCCTGGTCAGCTGGCGCTGGGCGTAGAGGTTGACCACGCCGTATCCGCCCAGCTTGAAGGTGTTCGCCTCGTCGGCGTAACGGCCGCTGTACAGCTGCGCTTCGCCGCCCAGCGTCCAGCCGGCCGCCAGGGTGTCGGCGTTGAGCTTGAGCATGCGCTTGGAGCGGTAGGGCAGCAGCTTGCCGGTCTCCAGGTTCTCGGGGTTCATGAAGTCCAGCGAGGCGCCCAGGTTGGCGCTGCCCAGGCGCGTGCTGCCCGCCAGCGTCAGGCCGGTGATCTCCACGCTCTGCCAGTTGCGGTAGCAGTTGCAGGGAAGGGCGCTGTTCCAGTCGTAGGTGATGAGGTTCTTGAACTTGTTGCGGTAGACCACGGCCGAGAGGCGGTTGGCACCGGCCGCATAGTGCAGGCCCGTTTCCACGTTGGTGCTGCTTTCGGGCTTGAGGTCGGCCGCCGCCTGGCCCGTGAAGCGCTCGTACAGCGTGGGGGTTCTGAAGGCCGTGCCGGCCGATGCCACCCAGCGCCAGCGCTCGTCGATCTGCAGGCCGTAGCCCAGGCCGCCCGTGGTCTTGTTCTGCTGGTCGCGCACCTGGTCGTGGCGCAGGTTGGCGTCGAACTGGTGGCGGCCCTCCGTCAGGCGCCAGCCGGCCGACAGGGAGTTCTGCACGCGCCGGCTGTCGGTGTTCTGCGTCCAGGCGTATTGCGTGTCCAGCTTGTCCTCGCGGCGCTCCAGGTCGATGTTGAAACGGTGCTGGCCCAGCGTGAACAGGTTCTGCAGCAGGTAGTTGGTGGAGCGGCCCTTGGCGCTTTCGGGCGACTGGGTGTGGCGGTCGCTTTGGCTGTCGGTATGGGAGACCTGGACCACGCTTTTGTAGATGGCGTTCCAGCCGGCCTGCCAGCGCAGGCTGCCGGTGGTGTTCTTGACCACGTCGTAGTCGTCGAAAGGCGGCGGGCTCTGGTCGTAGTGGGTGCGCAGGCGGCTGTGCAGCAGGCTGGCATCGATCTGGTGGATGCCCGTTTTGTAGCCCGCGTTCAGGCCCAGCGAGGTGTTGCTGTAGCCATCCTTGTCCGGGTTGGGCGAGAAGGTGTTGCCGGGGTAGACGTCGAAGCCGTCGCTGCGCTCGTCCGCCAGGTTCAGCCCATAGGTGAAGCCGTTGGCCCCGCCTTGAAATCCCGTGGCCAGCTTGCTGGTGCCCTGGTTGCCTATGCCGGCCTCGGCATAGGCGCGGGTCTGGCCGTCCGCCCGCTTGGTGAAGATCTGGATCACGCCGCCCATGGCGTCTGAGCCATAGATGGCGGCGGCCGGGCCGCGCAGCACCTCGATGCGGTCAATCTGCGCCAGCGGCAGGGTGGACCAGACCGCGCCGCCCTGCAGCTCCTGCGAGCTGTAGCGCACGCCGTCAATGAACACGGCAGTGTGCTGGTTGCTGGTGCCGCGCAGGTAGACCGAGGTGACCTGGCCCGGCCCGCCATTGCGGTTGATCTGCACGCCCGGCACCTGCACCAGCAGGTCGGCCACGCCCGTGGCGCCGCTGCGGGCAATGGTCTCGGCGTCGATCACGGTCATGTCGGCCGTGACGGTGCGCAGGGACTGTTCGCTGCGCGAGGCGGCGACGACCACCGTATCGAGCTGGGAGGTCTGTGCGCGCTGCGCCTGTTGTGCCTGTTGTACCTGTTGTACCTGTGCTTGGGCCTGGCAGGCCAGCAGCGAGGCCGCAGCCAGGGCGGACAACGTGCGCAGTACGGGAAACGCCGAGGGCGAGCGAAGAGCGGCGCCAGGGGCGCGCGCGAGGGCGAGGGTGTGCATGGATGCGAGCCAGTTGCGCGCCAGCGACCCCGCCGGCACGGAAACCACAAAGACCGGCTGCGCTGCATGCGCGGCCGGCCGCCTGTTGGCCGGTATCCAGACTGGTGACGCACTCGCCAAGGCCTTCCCGGGCTGTACGCCCAGTGGCACGGGTTTGGCGGGGGCCGGTGCAATGCACGCGGCGTTTCACTCACTGTTGCGGGGGCAGTACATGCGGGCGGCTTTATCTGGCCGCCCCATGTTTCCCGTTTAACCGCAGCCCCTGGGGCTGCTGGCACCAACGGCGGCGATTGTACGGCGGGGCGTTCAGTACCGATGTAAAGCTTGCTTGACATACCCGCGGGTGGCATCGCACAATGTCAAGCATCCTTTACACATTGCGAGAGACTTCCATGAATCAAACAACGGTCACCAACCGCCGCTACCACAAGGAACTTGGATTTGCGCTGCTGCTCTACATGGCGCTGCTTGTGGGGGCGCTTTTGCTCAGCGCCGACATGCAGGCCGGAGCCCTGCGCACGGCCCTGCTGCTGAGCCCCATGCTGGCGTTTGCGCTGGCCGTGCGGGCCATCGTGCGCCTGGTGCGCGATACCGACGAGTTCCTGCGCAAGTCCATGCTGGAGCAGCTGGCGATTGCGGCGGCGGGCACGGCCGGCATCACCTTCACCTACGGATTCCTGGAAATGGCAGGTTTTCCCAAGCTCAGCATGTTCATGGTGTGGCCCTTGATGGGTGCGCTCTGGGTGGCGGCTTCGGTGGCCCACTGGCTGCGCAGCCGATGAGCTGTTCCGCCAAAGTGCCCCTCCCATGAAAAACACCATCCGTGAACTGCGCGCCCAGCGCGGCTGGAGCCAGGCTGCGCTGGCGGACCTGCTGGGCGTGTCGCGCCAGACCGTGAACGCGATCGAGACAGGCCGCTACGACCCCAGCCTGCCGCTGGCATTCGCCATTGCCCGGGTGTTCGAGACCCGGATCGAGGCGATCTTCCAGGAGGGTTGAGCGCAGCGCTCAGGCCACGATCATGACCAGCAGCACCAGGCCCAGCAGGGCCAGGTAGGCCTTGGCATGCAGGGCATCGGGAATGCGGCCGATCAGCGGTGCCGCCAGCCTGATGCCCGTCCACGATCCGGCCGTCAGCAGCGCAAAGGCCTGCAGGTCCACATAGCCCACATGCCAGGGGCCCAGCCCCGCGCCCTGCGATGCCAGCATGTAGGCAGCGGTGCCCGCCACGGCCATGGGCAGGGACAGCGGGCTGGCCATGGCCGTGGCGGCCGCCATGCTGGCGCCGCGTCGGCGCATCAGCGGCACGGTCATCACGCTTCCGCCCACGCCCAGGAAGGCCGCGATCGCACCAATGGCCAGGCCCGCCGTGGCCGCCGCCCGCCGGCCCATGGGCTGCATGCCAGCGGCGGTGCCGTGCACGAAGCCCGGGCGCAGCAGCGCGTCGGCGATGGTCAGGGCCAGGTAGGCGATGAAGGCCCAGCGAACCCATTCCCCGCTGATCCAGGTGGCGGCCGCCGCGCCCGCCACGGCGCCGGCCGCGATGAAGCCGGCCAGCGGTCGCACCTGATCCCAGGGCAGGGCGCCCGCGCGGTGCTGGCGCAGCGTGGCCATGGAGGCGCCGAAAATCATCACGCAGGTGGAGGTGGCCACGGCAATGTGCATGGCAGCCTGGCCAACGGCGGAGTCCGCGCCGTGGATGGAGGTCAGCAGCGCATAAAGCAGCGGAACGGCCACGAAGCCGCCGCCAAAGCCGAAGAGCACGGTGGTCACGCCGGCAAGCACACCGAAAGCCAGCAGCAGGAGAGGGAACACAGACAGTCCTTTGGAAAAAACGAGCAAGGACTGAACCTTAGGATGCCGCGGTTTGGCCTGCTTTCGCGGATAGGTCAATAATCCTCGAATTCCTGCCAAAGCCTGTTGGCTGTTTTCCGGACATTCCCATGCTCAACATCCCGCTGCATTCCGTGGACGCCGTGGCGCGCGATGTGCTGGCCATCGGCACCGATTACACGCCTGGCACGCTGCTGCCCACGCACAGCCACCGGCGTGCCCAGTTTCTCTACGGGATGAGCGGGCTGATGGAAGTGGAAACCGACGACGGCGCCTGGACCATCCCGCCCTACAGCGGCGTGTGGATTCCGGCCAGCAAGCCGCACAGCGTGCGCATGCAGGGCGTGAGCACGCGCAGCCTGTACATCGAACCGGCTGCTGCGCCCCGCCCGGGTGTGCATTGCGAGGCCCTGGTCGTCACCCCGCTGCTGCACCAGCTGCTGCTGTCCTGCGCCGACCTGCCGGCGCTGTACGACGAAGCAGGCCGCGACGGCGCCCTGGTCACGCTGGTGCTGCATGAGCTGGCCTCGGCCCGCAGCCTGCCGCTGTTCGCGCCCATTCCCCGCGACGAAAAGCTGGCCGCTCTGTGCAAGCAGTTCCTGGCCCAGCCCAGCATCCGCGCCACGCCGCAGGACTGGGCGCAAGCGCTGAACAAGAGCCTGCGCACCTTCAGCCGGTTTTTCCAGCAGCACACAGGCATGGCCTTTGGCGCCTGGCGCCAGCAGGCCTGCCTGCTGGCGGCGGTGTCCCGGCTGTCTGCGGGCGCATCGGTCACGCAGGTGGCGCTGGATTTGGGCTATGACAGCCCCAGCGCGTTTTCCACCATGTTCCGCAAGGCGCTGGGCCGGGTGCCTTCGGAGCTGGTGAGCCGGGTCTAGGCGGGAGCGCTGGCCTGGGCAGCCGTTTCCCGCGTCATGGCCCAGAACACCAGTGCCGCCAGGCTGAACGCCGCCCCCGCCACGCAGACCCCGTGCCAGCCAAACCGCGCGTAGGCATTGGTGGAAATCAGCGCCCCAAGCCCGCTGCCCACGGCATAGAACAGCATGTACAGGCCCACCAGCCGGCTGTGGGCCTGCGGGTTGCTGCGAAAGATCAGGCTCTGGTTGGTCACATGCAGGGCCTGGCCGCCCAGGTCCAGCAGCACGATGCCGGCGACCAGCGCCCACAGCGACTGCTCCAGCAGCGCAATCGGCGCCCAGGCCAGCAGCAGGATCACCAGCGCGCCCAGGCTGGTGCGCTGCGCGAAACCCTGGTCGGCCCAGTGCCCGGCACGGGCCGCGGCCAGTGCGCCCACCACGCCGGCCAGGCCAAAGGCGCCGATGGCCGTGAGCGACAGGCTGTAGGGCGGTGCGCTCAGCGGCAGGACCAGGGCGCTCCAGAAGATGTTGAAGGTGGCAAACATCAGCAGGGCCAGCATGCCGCGTGTGCGCAGCATGCGGTCCTGGCGCAGCAGCTGGAGCATGGAGGCGAGCAGCTGCGTGTAGCTGGGTGCATGCAAGGGCACCGCCAGCCGGGGCAGTTGCCGCCACAGGGGCCAGGCCAGGGCCAGCATCAGCAGGGCCGAGCAGGCATAGACGCCACGCCAGCCAGCCAGGTCACCCACGGCGCCGGCAAACACGCGCGCCAAAAGCAGGCCGATGAAAACCCCGCCCTGGGCTGCGCCCACCACGCGCCCGCGCTCATGCGCCTGGCTGGCGCTGGCCGCATAGGCGATCAGCCCCTGCGTCATGGCCGTGCCCAGCAGGCCCACGGCCAGCATGCCCGCCAGCAGCAGAACGGCCGAACGCGCGGTGCTGACGGCCGCCAGGGCCAGCACCAGGCCCAGCAACTGCAAAAGCATGAGCCGCCGCCGCTCCAGCCGGTCGCCCAGCGGCACCAGAAGCAGCAGTGCCAGCGCGCAGCCGGCCTGCGTGGCGGTGACCACGCCGCCCACGGCCGCATGGCTGATGCCGAAGTCGGCCGCCAGCGCCTCCAGCAGCGGCTGGGCGTAGTAGACATTGGCCACGCTCAGGCCGCTGGCAGCGGCGAACAGCAGCACCAGGCTGCGCGGCATGCGGACCGTGTCCGAGGCTGGGAAGGCGTTCATGGGGTGAATTCAGTTGCAAAACAAAACTGGTTGGATGCTAGTTGAACCAGTTTTGAAATGCAACCAAAATAGCGCCATGAAAGAAGATACCCGTCCTGACGCACCGCAGCCCTGTCCGGTGGCCCGCTCCCTGGATGTGATCGGCGACCGCTGGTCGCTGCTCATCGTGCGCGATGCCTTTGACGGCATCAGCCGCTTTGGCGATTTCCAGCGCAGCCTGGGTGCGGCCCGCAATATCCTGGCCGACCGGCTGCGCCGGCTGGTAGAGGCCGGCATCCTCGAAACCCGCCCCGCCGCAGAAGGCTCGGCCTACCTGGAATACGTACTCACGGCCCAGGGCCTTGAGCTGTTTCCGGTGATCGTGGCGTTGCGGCAATGGGGCGAAGGCCATCTGTTCGCGCCGGGCGAGGCGCATTCGCTGCTGCTGGACCGCCAGACCGGCCAGCCTGTCGCGCCCATGCTGCCGCGCAGCGGGGATGGCCGGGCCTTGCTGCCGGGCCAGACCGTGGTTCAGAAAATCGATTGATGGATGTCCAAAGCTTCCTCGCCATGAAAAAAGCGCCCGTCACAACGGGCGCTTTGTCTGGGTCAGCGCAAGGGCCGGCAACGGGCCATCAGAACCGCGCCGTCATCCCCACGAAGTAGGTGCGGCCGCCGTTGTCATAGTTGGCGCCGATGGTGCGGGTTTCCTTGTCGGCCAGGTTGATGATGCCGGCGCGCAGGGTCAGGGTGTCGGTCACGTTGTAGTTCATGGACACGTCAAAGGTCGTATAGGCCTTGGCGAAGGTGGTGGCCGTGCCCGTGGTCACGACTTCCTTGCCCACGTGGCGGGCGCTGAACATGGCGGACCAGCCCTGGCGGATCTGCCACTGCAGCGACGAGTAGATGGACAGCTCGGGTACGGCCAGCAGCGAGGCGCCCGTGCTCAGGTTCTTGGACTCGAACATCTTGGTGATGTTGGTGTTCCAGGTCAGGCCCTTGGCCAGGGGAACGTTCACGAAGCCTTCCAGGCCGCGCGTGCGCGCACGCTGGGCGTTGGCCATGCGGGTCCACCAGAAGCCGTTGTAGAAACCCAGCGGCTGGTAGTCGATCTTGTTCTTGAAGTTGGTGTGGAAGTAGGTGGCACCCAGCGCCCAGCCATTGCGGTCCCAGCTCGTGCCCAGTTCGAAGTTGGTGCTGGTCTCGGGCTGCAGGTCGGGGTTGCCGGCCATGTAGCAGCCGCGCGTGCCGTCGGCGTTGACGCTGGTGTTGGTCCAGCCCATGCCGGCCAGGCTGCGGCAGCCGTTGCCCCCGGATTGCGTGGCGGCGCTGGCCGAGTTTTCCTTCAGGTTGGGCGCACGGAAGCCGCGCGAGATACCGCCGCGAACCGTCCACTCCGAGGCCGGGTGGTAGACCAGGTAGGCGCGCGGGCTCCAGTTGTTGCCGTATTTCTGGTGATGGTCCATGCGAAGGCCCAGCGTCAGCGCCAGGTTGTCGCGCAGGAAGATCTGGTCCTCGCCGAACAGCGCCCAGGTGGTGGCGCTCAGGCCCGAGCCCGAGACCGGGCGCCCCGCGTAGTCGATGGGCGCCAGGCCGATGGTGTCGCGGTTGTCCAGCGACTCGCGGCGCCACTGCATGCCCAGCGTCATGGCCTGGTCCAGGCCCCACAGCTTCAACGGCTTGTCGATGCGGCCGTCCAGCGTGGTTTCCTTGGAGTTGTTGCCGATGGTGTCGCCCTTGTCCTCGTACTTGTTGTGCACGAGGTTGAGCTTGGAGGTCATGTCGCCCCAGCGGCCATCGTGGCTGACGCCGAACTTGGTCTGTTCCAGCTTGCTCAGGCCCCAGGGGGAGATCAGCGGGTCGCCCGATGCTGTGCGGGCGTCGGAGCCCGTGGCGCGCTGGATGCCCTGCGCCGCCTCGATGCCGATCACCTGGTCGGGCGTGAGCTGCCAGTTGAGCAGGGCGTTGAGGTTTTGCTTGCGCGAGCCGGCCGTGGACTGGTAGGTGCCCGGGAAGCCGCCCGTGCTCTCGTCGGCTGCGCGGTCCGTGTAGTTGCCGCCCAGGCGCAGGCCGAACTTGTCGGACAGCGGGCCGCTGATGTTGAAGCCCAGCTGGCGCGTGTCGCCGCGGTCGCCATCGGAGGGCTTGCTGTAGTTCAGCGTGGTCGAGCCGCTCCAGCGCTTGCCGATCTTGCGCGTGATGATGTTGATCACGCCGCCCATGGCGTCCGAGCCGTACAGCGAGGACATGGGGCCGCGCACCACCTCGATGCGCTCGATCATCTCGGGCGAGATCCAGTCCAGATCCTGCGAGCCCAGGTCGTCGCGGTAGTTGATGCCGGCCGAGTTGCCCTGGCGCTTGCCGTCCACCAGGATCAGCGTGTACTTCTCGGGCAGGCCGCGCAGCTTGATCTTGGACTGGGCGCCTGTGCCCGACAGGCCACCGGTCACGCCGGGAATGGTGGACAGCAGCTCGCCGATGCTGGTGACGGGCTTGCGCTCGATGTCCTCGCGGGTAATCACGCTGATGCTGGCCGGCGCTTCCTTGATGTCCACGGCCGTGCCCGAGGCGGTCACCACCACGGTGGACAGGGACGTGTCGGCCTTGTTGTCGACTGACTGGGCATGGGCCATGGCTGTGCATGCCAGGGCGGCGCAAAGAGGAAGCGGGCGGAGCACCGAGATTCTGACCATCTTTGTAAAGTTCCGGTTTGGTTAAAAATCAAGGTGCGAATGATAACGATTTGTATCCACATCTTTTTGTTGGCGTAAAGACAGTTGTATTTTTGTTCACTCGTTATCTAACTGCTGGACAGGCCAAAGATGCTGTGCACAAGTTTGGTGCGCAGCAAGAGGGGCAGCGGAGGCGCTGAGGGAGGCGCTGAAGGGGGTCCGCAGAGGGTGCGCGGGCGCCAAAGGCCCCCTGCAATGGCCGCCCCCATGCGCAGGGGGGCGGCCGGAAGAGGGTCAGCGCGGTTCGGCTGCCGTGCCCGCAAGGGCTGTGGAGCGCTCCGTCGACTGGCGCGATGCCTGGCGGCGCACGAACTGGTAGGCGATGGCCAGCAGGGCAAACCAGGCCGGCGTCACCACCAGTGCCTGGCGCGTGTCGGCCTGCAGGGTGAGCAGGCCCAGGATGGCGGCAAAGAACACCAGGCAGGCCCAGCACATGGCCACGCCGCCCGGCATCTTGTAGCGCGAAGCCTCATGCAGGGCCGCGCGCTGGCGCCGGTAGGCCATGTATGACAGCAGGATCAGCGACCACACGAACATGAACAGAATGGCCGATACCGTGGTGACCAGCGTGAAGGCTTCCACCAGATCGGGCACCACCCACATCAGAAACGCGCCGGCCAGCAGGCAGGTGCAGGAAAACAGCAGCCCGCGCGAGGGCACGCTGCTGCGCGACAGCCGGTGGAAGGCCCGGGGCGCATCGCCCTTGAGTGCCAGGCCGTAGAGCATGCGGCTGGTGGAGAACACGCCGCTGTTGGCCGACGAGGCAGCCGAGGTCAGCACCACGAAATTGATCACGCCCGCGGCGGCCGGCAGGCCTGCGAGCACGAACAGCTCCACGAACGGGCTCTTGCCGGGCACCACGTCGCGCCAGGGGGTGACGGCCATGATGGCGATCAGGGCCAGCACGTAGAACACGATGATGCGCACGGGAATCGAATTGATGGCGCGCGGCAGCGTGCGCTCGGGGTCCTTGGCCTCGGCCGCCGTGGTGCCCACCAGCTCGATGCCCACGAAGGCGAACACCGCGATCTGGAAGCCCGCGAAGAAGCCCATCATCCCGTTGGGGAACATGCCGCCGTCATTCCAGAGGTTGGACAGGCTGGCCGTGCGGCCCGCAGGCGAGACGAAGGCGGCCCCCACCATGTACAGCCCCGTGCCCACCAGGGCGACGATGGCCACGATCTTGATCATGGCGAACCAGAACTCGATCTCGCCGAACAGCTTCACCGTCAGCAGGTTCAGGCCCAGCAGCAGGCCCACGCAGGCAATGGCCGGTGCCCACTGCGGCAGGTCCGGGAACCAGAACTGCGAGTAGGCCGAGATGGCGATCACGTCGGCAATGCCCGTGACGATCCAGCAGAACCAGTACGTCCAGCCCGTGAAGAAGCCCGCCCAGGGGCCGAGCAGGTCGGACGAGAAGTCGATGAAGGAGCGGTACTGCAGGTTGGACAGCAGCAGCTCGCCCATGGCCCGCATCACGAAGAACAGCATCACGCCGATGATGGTGTAGACAAAGATGATGGACGGGCCGGCCAGGCTGATGGTCTTGCCCGAGCCCATGAACAGGCCCGTGCCTATGGCCCCGCCGATGGCGATGAGCTGGATATGGCGGTTGGTGAGATTGCGCTGCAGGTCGTCTTGACCGTGCAGGCCCTGGCCGGCTGGCGGGGCCTTGTGTGTCATCAGAGAACTCCGGGGAAGACTGGCAAAGCGATGGCAGAAAGGGGGAATCCGCCTGCCGCGGCCGTGTTTTCAGTCTCTGCATGGAGTCCATGCCTGGAAATGCGGCAGCGCAGCAAAACGGAACGAAGGCCGCGAGGATACCCGAACCTCGCCCTCGCATCGGCCCTGCCGCGCCGCCGCGCTCCGGTGAATGGAGCGGGCTTGATATGGGTGGATCAGCCGCGTTGAGCAGCGATCAGTCGCACTTGGCCGTGCTCATGCCGCGCTCAGCCGTGCTCAGCCGCGCGCCAGGCGCTTGGCATTGGCCACCGCCGTGCGGTGCACGGGGGCCAGGCCCTTGCCAACCACGCCCCACATGGCGTTTTGCCATTGCGAGGCCTGCGATGCCAGGACTCCGCCGTTCCAGCTGGAGGTGCTCCAGGGGGTCCAGCACATGCGCATCCAGGCCTGCATCAGGGCCTGGCTGGCAACCATGGACTGCATGCCCATCGCCGCCCAGGATTGCTGGAAGGCTGTCTGTTTCTCGGACACCATGCGTGTGAATTCACGCCGGTCCCGCGCGGAGGGATTGGCACCTGCCATGGCCATGCGGGTGAGGCGATGGGCCACGACCTGGGGCGCTGCGACGGCTAGGTCGGTGGCCTGGCGGGCGACCAGGGCGGCCCGGGGATTTTTGCGATTTGCCATGTGCACTCCTGAAGCTGGGTTCACTTTATCCAGATGGATGCCGGCCCGCGTAGGCCGATGACGCAATGCAGCAAAAACGGATTTATCGCGGCTGGGCCTGTGGCGCTGACGCGGCTGCGTCCTGCACGGCAGGGGATACCAGGGCACGCCACCAGCGCTCGCCTGCATGGGGGGCGGCCAGGTCCACGCGCTCGCCCATCATGGGGGTGGCCACGGCAATGCCGTGCTCGGCACCCAGCGCCAGCACGCGCTCGAAGGGGTCCCACCAGGCATGCATGGCCAGGCCGAAGGTGCCGTTGTGAATGGGCAGCAGCCAGCGTCCGCCCAGGTCGCGGTGGGCCTGCACGGTCTGGGCAGGGTGCATGTGCACATAGGGCCAGTGCGGGTCGTAGGCGCCGGTTTCCATCAGCGTGAGGTCGAAGGGGCCGAAGCGCCGGCCGATTTCCGCAAAGCCGTCGAAATAGCCGCCGTCGCCGCTGAAGAAGACACGCAGCGTGTCGGCGCTTGCCAGGTCCTCGATGACCCAGGACGCCCACAGCGTGCGGTTGCCGTCGCGCAGGCCCCGGCCCGAGAAATGCTGGGCCGGCGTGGCCGTGAAGCGCAGGCCGTCCACCTGCACGTCCTGCCACCAGTCGAACTGGCGCACCTTCTCGGGGGCCACGCCCCAGTCCATGAGCCGGTCGCCCACGCCCAGCGTGCACAGGAAGAAGTCGACCCGGGGCGCCAGGGCGCGGATGGTGGCACGGTCCAGATGGTCGTAGTGGTCGTGCGAGAGCACCACGCCGCGCAGCGCGGGCAGTTCATGCAGGGCGATGGGCGGCGCATGAAAGCGCTTGGGGCCGATGAAGGAAAAGGGCGAGGCGCGCTCGGCAAACACCGGGTCGGTGATCCACCAGCCGCCGCGCAGCTTCATCAGCAGCGTGGAGTGGCCCAGGCGGTACAGGCTGCGCTCGGGCGCGGCGGCCAGGTCGGCCGGGGTGAGCCGCTGCACGGGCAGGGGCGCGGCAGGCTCGGTGTCCTTGGGCTTGTTGAAGAAGAAGTCCCACATCACCTTGGCGTCGGGCTGGGGCGCGTTGGCGGGGCGGGGATGGACGTTGCGAAAGCGCCCGCCCGCCGACTGGGGTGATTGGGCGTAGTCGGCAATCGGGGCGCGGAAGATGCGGGGTGTTTTCACGGTGCTCCGTCGGTGTTCAGGCCGCCGCCATCATGGAACCGGTGGCGCAGCCCTGTCGAGATGGTGGTCTTGGCGACCCGATTCAAGGCGCCTTGCGTGTCGTCATGTAAACAAAAAAGGAGCTGCCCCTGCAGGCAGCTCCTTGTCGTGATGCCCGCAAGCTGGGCCTCAATGGGCGCCGGCCGCCTCGGCACCACCGGCATGGCCCGCAGGGCGCCTGGTCATCCAGATCAGCACGATCAGCACCAGGAACAGCACGGACGACGCCAGGAAGATGTCGTCCGCCGCCCGCGTATAGGCCTGCTGGTCGATAAGCCGGTTGATCTGGGCCAGCGCCTGCGCCTGGCTCAGGCCTGCGGCCTGCAGCCCCTGCAGGGTGACGCCGAACACGCCCTGGCCCTGGATCAGCCCTTCGGTCAGATGGGCATGGTGCAGCGCGGCGCGGTTTTCCCACAGCGTGGTGGCGATGGAGGTGCCCATGGCACCCGCCGTGATGCGCACGAAGTTGCTCAGGCCGGCGGCGGCCGGTATACGGTCCGGCGAGATGCCCGACAGCGTGATCGTCGTCAGCGGGATGAAGAAGAATGCCATGGCCCCGCCCTGGATCAGCGTGGGCACCAGGATGTGCATGAAGTCCGTCTCCACCGTGAAGCGCGAGCGCATCCACAGCACCAGGGCGAACACCACGAAGGCGCCCGTGGCCATCTTGCGTGGGTCCCACTGCGTGACCTTGCGGCCCACCAGCGGCGTCAGGATGATGGCGAAGATGCCCACCGGCGCCAGCGCCATGCCGGCCGTGGTGGAGGTATAGCCCATCCACTGCTGCAGCCACAGCGGCAGCAGCACCACGTTGCCGAAGAACAGGCCGTAGGCAATCGACAGCGCCACCGAGCCCGCCGCGAAATTGCGGCGCATGAACAGGCGCAGGTCCACCACCGGGTGCGCATCCGTCAGCTCCCAGACCAGGAAGACCACGAAGCTCACGATGGCCAGCACGCACAGCGTGACGATCTCGCCCGAGGCGAACCAGTCCAGTTCCTTGCCCTTGTCCAGCATCAGCTGCAGCGCGCCCACCCACAGCACCAGCAGGGCCAGGCCCACGGAGTCGATGGGCAGCTTGCGCGTGGGGGTCTCGCGGCTGCGGTAGATGCTCCAGGTCATCAGGGCCGACAACAGGCCCACGGGCACGTTGATGTAGAAGATCCAGGGCCAGGAGATGTTGTCCGTGATCCAACCCCCCAGCAGTGGCCCGACCACGGGCGCCACCAGGGTGGTCATCCCCCACAGCGCCAGCGCCACCCCGGCCTTGGCCGGCGGGTAGCTGGACAGCAGCAGTGTCTGCGACAGCGGGATCATGGGTCCGGCGACCAGCCCCTGGAGCACGCGGAACAGCACCAGCATCTCCAGCGACGAGGCAAAGCCGCACAGCCAGGAGGTCAGCACGAACAGCAGCACGCTCATGGTGAACAGGCGCACGGCGCCGAAGCGCTGCGTGAGCCAGCCCGTGAGCGGCACCGAGATGGCGTTGGCCACGCCAAAGCTGGTGATCACCCATGTGCCCTGGCTGGGGCTGACGCCCACGTCGCCCGAGATCGCCGGAATGGCGACGTTGGCAATGGACGAGTCCAGCACGTTCATGAAGGTGGCCAGCGACAGGGCCAGCGTGCCCAGGGCCAGCTGGGCGCCCTTGAGCGGGGCGGGCCGTGCGGGCATGGCAGGCGGTGCCGAGGGTGGCGCGGCAGGCGGCACGGTCGGCCCACCCGGCTGCGCCGGCTCCGGCACGGCGGTGGTAGAGGAAGTCATAGGCAGTCCGCGTAGGTTCTGGGAAGGCGGGGAAGCGATGCCTGCTTACTTGGACTGCGTGGCCTGCGCGTCAACCGGCGCGGAGGCCACTGCGGTTGGCGCCTTGCCCTGTGACCTGTCTTGCGCATCGGCCATGGCGACGGGCGGCAGCTCGGGCAACTGCTTGAGCGGCGCCACGTTCTGGCCTGCCACGATGTGGGCAATGCGCTCCTCGGCCTGGGGCAATGCCATGTCGTAGATGGAGGTCTGGGCCACGGGGGCATTGCGCGTGGCGGTTGCCAGGACTTCGCCCTGCTGGTCGCGCACGTCCACCTTGGCCTCCATCGACAGGCCCACGCGCAGCGGGTGCTGGGCCAGGTCTTCCGGCGACAGCGCAATGCGCACGGGCACGCGCTGCACCACCTTGATCCAGTTGCCGGTGGCGTTCTGCGCGGGCAGCAGCGAGAAGGCCGCGCCGGTTCCTGCGCCCATGCCCACCACGGTGCCGTGGTAGCTGATCTTGTCGCCGTACACATCGGCCGTCAGTTCGGTCTTCTGGCCTATGCGCAGCTGGGCCAGCTGGCTTTCCTTGAAGTTGGCATCCACCCAGAGGTTGTGCAGGCCCACCACGGTCATCAGCGGCGCGCCCGAGGCCACGCGCTGGCCCAGTTGCACGCCGCGCTTGGCCACATAGCCTTCCACGGGCGAGACCAGGCGCGTGCGCTGCAGTGCCAGATAGGCCTCGCGCACCTTGGCGGAAGCGGCGATCACGCTGGGGTGCTCTTCGGCGCTGCTGCCCTTGGTCTGGGCTTCGGCAGCCGTCAGCTGCGCCTTGGCGGCGCGCACGGCGGCTTCTGCTGCAGAGGCGGCATTGCCTGCCGTGCGGGCCAGGGACTGGGCGTGGTCGAACTCTTCCTTGCCCACGGCGCCCGTGGCCAGCAGCGGGCGGCGGCGGTCCACGTCCTCGCGGGCGCGGGCGGCATCGGCCTGCAGGCGGGCCAGATCGGCCTCGCGCTGGGCCACCTGGGCGACCAGGGGGGCATTGTTGGCGTACAGGGTGCGCACCTGGCGCACGGTCTGGGCCAGTTGCGACTCGGCCTGGGACAGGGCAACCAGGGCATCGGCCGAGTCCAGCTGCACCAGCAGCTGGCCGGGCTTGACGTAGTCGGTGTCGTCGGCGCCGATGCTGATCACCGTGCCGCCGATCTGCGGCGTGATCTGCACCACGTTGCCCGCCACATAGGCGTTGTCCGTGGTCTGGTAGTTGCGGGCCACCATCCAGTGCCAGCCGCCCCAGGCGACGGCGGCCACCGCGACGGCGGCGGCGATGAGGGTCAGGCCCTTGCGGCGGCCCTGCGGATTGGCCACGGGCGAGGCTGCGGCCGGTGCGGCGGCAGGGCTGGGTGCTTGCTTGTTGGTGTCGGTCATGGTGTACGGCGCTTTGTTATCTGTGAATGTGGTTGTGCGGCCGGGGCAGGGAGCTGGCGGTCTGTCACGCTGGCTGGCGGTCTGCCCGGTGGAGGGTCAAGAGTGCGTTGGATTCCTGTGCGGGTTGCGATCTCAGTGCTGGCTGACCTGCACGGCAGCCGTGCCATCGGTCCAGCCGCCGCCCAGCGCCTTCATCAGCGACACGCGCGTGTCCAGCGCGCGGGCGCGCAGGTCCACGTCCAGGCGGCGCTGGGTGATCACCTGGGTTTCGGTGTTCAGCACCGTCACCTGGCTGGCCAGGCCCGCCTTGTAGCGCTGCACGGCAAAGTCGTAGGCGCGTTCGGCCTTCTCCAGCGACTCGGCCTGCAGCTGCTGTTGGCGCACCAGCGATTGCACGGAAGTGATGGCGTCGCCCGCTTCCTTGACCGCATCGAGCACCACGCCGTTGTACTGGGCGATGGCGGTGTCCAGGTCGGCCTGCGTGCCGCGCAACTGGGCGCGCAGGCGCTTGCCGTCGAACAGTGGCAGGCGCAGCGCGGGCGTGATGCCCATCTGGCGCGAGCTGCCCTTGAACAGGTTGTCCAGGCCGATGGCATTGAGGCCGATGAAGGCCGTGAGATTGATATCGGGGTAGAAATCCGCCCGCGCGCTCTCTATGCCCTGCGTTGCGGACTCCACGCGCCAGCGCGCGGCCACCACATCGGGGCGGCGGCCCAGCAGGTCGGCACCCAACTGGCCGGGCACAGCCTGGATCTGCAGCGCGGCCAGACGGGGCGACAGCTGCAGCTGCGCCTCGGGCGCCTGCCCGCAGAGCACGGCGATGGTGCGGCGCGCCAGCGTGATCTGCTCGTCCAGCATTTCGATCTGGGTGCCGGCATCGGGCAGGCCGGCCTGGGCCTGGGTCAGCTCCACCTGGCTGTCCAGCCCGGCGCGCGTGCGCTGCTGGCTCAGGTCCAGCAGCGACTGGCGCTGGGTCAGCGTGCGGCCAGCCACATCCTTTTGGGCAATCAGGCGAGCCAGCGCCACATAGCTGCGCGCCACCTGGGCCGCCAGCTGGTTGGCGGCGGCGGCGCTGTCGGCCTGGGCGGCACGGGCCTGGCCCAGGGCGGCCTGCAGGTCGGCGGCATGGCGGCCAAAGAAATCCGGTGTCCAGCTCAGGCCGGCCTGCAGGTTGCCGGTGTTGTAGGTATGGCCGGCAATGGGTGCGGGCACCAGGCCGTTGGCGCTGTAGTGCTGGCGCGTGGCGTCGACGCCGAGCGTGCCGCGCACATCGGTGGCCGTGCTGGTGGCCGTAGCCAGGGCGGCCGCCTTGTCGAAGCGGGCGCGGCTCATGGCCAGGCTGGGGCTGCCCTGCAGCGCCTGGGCGATCAGCGAATCCAGCTGGGCATCGCCCAGGGACTTCCACCAATCGGCGGCGGGCAGGCTGGTACTGGCGCCTGTCTCGGACTGGGCCGTCAGACCCAGTTCGGCGGCGCCCAGCCGGGCCAGCGGCTCATGGGCCGGGCCCTGGGAAGCACAACCGGCCAGGGCCAGCGCGGCGCACAGGGTGGCCGCTGCGGCGGCCACGCGGCGGGGCGCGGCGGACACGGAAACAAAGGATTTGGGCATGGTGGTCTGCCTGTTGGGGGTCAAGAATCAGGAAATCGGAAACCGGGGCGGAAAAAGGGGCTGGCGCTGTCAGCCGACGGGCGTGGCAGGCGCAGGGGCCGGCGGCGCAGCTTCCGGCGCGCGCATCGCATCGCCGTTGGCCAGCAGGCGGCGCAGCATGTCCAGCAGCTGGCGCGACTCGTCATGGCTGAAGCCGGCCATATGGGCATTCATCACGCTGGACAGCACCTGCGGCACCTTGGCCGCCATGGCACGGCCTTCATCTGTCAGCACCAGCTTGACCACGCGACGGTCCACCGTGGAGCGCTCGCGCCGCAGCATGCCCTTGGATTCCAGCCGGTCCAGCGCCCGCGTGATGGAGGCCGGATCCAGCCCCAGGTCACGCGCCATGCCGGCATTCGTGGCATCGCTGCACAGCAGCAGCTTGTACAGCGGCAGCCACTGCACATAGGTCAGCTCATGCTCGGCCAACTGCGCATCGGCCTGCTGGAGGATGGAACTGAGCACCTTGCGCATGAGGAACCCCACGCTCTCGAAGGGCGTGTAGCTGCCTGGGCTGTAGAAGTCCGAGGGCTGCAGGCCGTTGGGCAGGGGAGGCTGGGTCATGGTGTCTGCGGGTGAAATAATTGACTGCGCAATGATTGTTGCGGCAATTATTGCAGAAACACCGGTTGACCGTGTGACGCGAGGGTGCCGGGGACGGGATCAGGGTTATCCAGACCTGCCGGTGGCTTTCAGCTCCCCAGATCCGCCACCGGCCGCCTTCAAGCTCACTTGTCCTGGGCCACGGCATGTCCCTTCTCCAGCCTTGCTACCGCCTCACGGTAGGCGGGGCTGGCGCGCAGCTGCTGGTAACGCTCCAGGCCGCGCTGGTATTCGGTGGAGCGGACATCGATCTCGCGGTCCGAGACATAGGTGAGTCCGGCGCGGTGCCACATTTCCAGGTCGGCCAGCACCTGGGCACGGCTGAGGTCGGTGGGGGCAGCCGTGGAGGAGGGCGTGGCGTCCTGGGCGAGGGCGGTGCCGGCCAGGCCCAGGTTGAGGGCGGCCAGGGCGATGAAGCGGGTGAAGTCGGAAGTGCGCATGGGGAACCTTTCAGGTGAAGCGAAGTGATGAGGGCTTTATGGTCCCGCCGCCGCCCTGGCCGGCACAGCCGTTTGCGACGCACTGCAGCATGGCGGGAGCCAATGGCTGTTGGGTTTCGTGAAATGTCAGGAGGGCAGGCGAGGCCATCCGAGGAGCGCCGCCAGCCATGGAAATGGGTTGAGCGGCGCTTGTGCAGCGCTTGTGCGGCAGATTATTTCCAGTTGCTCGAATAAATCGGCATAAACGTCCGTGAAATGGCTGGCGAAAGCATGAATCAGCAGCAAATTCCAGCGGCACAAGCCGACAATCGCCGCTCTCCATGTCTTCATCCATTCCACTTTCCCCCGCTGCCGTTTCGGCAGATTCCGTCTCCCGCAGTTCCGAGGCCTTTCGCGGCTTCAGGGATGCGATTCCCGTGATGCTGGGCTTCGTGCCCTTTGCCCTGGTGCTGGGCGCCCAGGCCGTGCAAAAGGGGCTGGCACCGCTGGAGGTTCCTCTCATGACCGGGATGAACTTCGGCGGCGGCTCGGAGTTCACGGCCATACGGCTGTGGACTTCGCCGCCGCATGTGCTGCTGATCGTCGCCATGTCCTTCCTGGTCAATTGCCGGCACATCCTGATGGGTGCGGCGCTGGCGCCCTATCTGCGCCATCTGCCCAGGCGCCGTGCGCTGCCGGCCCTGTTCTTCATGTGCGACGAAAGCTGGGCGCTGGCCCTGGCAGACGCGCAGCGCAGTGCCGCCCGGCGCGTGAGCCTGCCGTACTACATGGGCGTGTCGGCAGGCCTGTACATGGCCTGGGTGTCGTGCACGGCGGCCGGTGCCTTTCTGGGGCCGCGCATTGGCGACCTGGAGCAGTACGGCTTCGACATGGCGTTCACCGCCGTGTTTCTGGTGCTGCTGCGCGGCATGTGGAAGGGCGTCAGGCCTTGCCGGCCCTGGCTGGTGAGCCTGGTGACGGCGGCCCTGGTCTACAAGCTGGTGCCTGGCGCCTGGTATGTGGCGGCCGGCGCCGTTTCGGGCCTGGTCTGCGCGGCCTTGCTGGCGCCCAGGAGCTGAGCGATGGAAGCCACAACCTTGCTGACGCTGGTGCTCATGGCGTGCAGCACGTATTTCACGCGGGTGATCGGCTACCTGCTGCTGCGCGGGCGCACGCTGAGCCCGCGCATGCAATACGTGATGGAAAGCCTGCCGGGCTGCGTGCTGATCTCGGTGATTGCACCGGCGTTTGTGTCCGAGCGGCCGGCCGATCTGCTGGCCCTGGTGGTGACGATGGTGGCCGCGAGCCGGCTGCCCATTCTGCCGACGGTGCTGATCGGCATTGCATCGGCGGCAGCGCTGCGGCATGTGCTGGGGTGATTGCGGGCGGGGCAGCGGTGTTTTTGGCCTTCAGTTCGTGCGCCGGTGGTCGATGTACGGGGCATGCAAGTCTCATCCTCCACATCGGCTTCCGCCTCGGGAGCCGCTTCATCCTCCGGCGGCAATGACATCGCTGCGTTGCAGCGCAAGCTCAAGGAGCTGCAGCAGGCGCTCAAGGAAGTGTCTTCCGAGAACATCGACGCCAAGGCCAAGCAGACGAAGGCCAAGCTGCTGCAGTCGCAGATCATGATGGTGCAAAGCCAGATCGAGGCGCTCATGCGCGCCAGGCAGCAGGCCCAGATCGACAAGCAGCGCGAGCAGCAGCAGGCGGCCGAAGCCAAGTCGCCGTCCCAGCCGAAGAGCAACAAGGCGCCCGGACTGGGTGGCGTGGTCGACGTCTACGTCTGAATGGAAATGGCTCGTGCTTTCACGGGCCATTTTTTTGATGATATCAATGTAACTTACATGAACTGGTTGGCCGTGTCTTGGATGGGTTGGCCTGGCAACGGGGTTGAGGGCAGGGGCTGGGCATCCGCACTGTGGCGGGCGTCTTTACACATCTCACGGAACTTATTGAGTTTTGTCTCTCAAGAAATCGGCCACCGCTACCGATAAGGCAGCTAATGTGACTGCCTGGATGCGATAGCGATGGCCTATACCGACGGCAGCACTGGGCCAGAGGTTCTGCGATGAAAAAACTCAGCGATGTGCGTATCGGTACCCGGCTTACAGCCGTCTTTCTTGTCCTGCTGGTCTGCCTGATGGCCGTAGGGGGCGTCGGCGCAAGGGCGCTGGGCCATGTGTTTTCGGGCACGGAGACCCTGTACCAGGACCGTGTGGTTCCACTCAAGCAGCTCAAGCAGATTGCGGATGCCTATGCCGTCAACGTCATAGACACGGTCAATAAAGCCAATGCGGGCCTGATCACGGCGCAGGAGGCATCGGCCAGCATCTCGGGCACGCTGCCCGCGATCGAGGCCGCCTGGCGCAGCTACTCGTCCACCCAGCTCACCACGCAGGAGGCCATGCTGGCCAAGCAGGCCCAGGCACTGTTCGCGCCTGCCAACCAGAGCATCGACAAACTGCTGCAGCGCCTCAAGCAGCTGGACGGCAAGAAGGCCGGCAGCCTGGATGAGTTCGACGGCGCGCTGTATGCCAGCATCGACCCCATCAGCGCCAAGATCGGCGAGCTGGTCGAGCTGCAGCTCAAGACGTCGGAGGATGTCTATGGGGACTCCAGGGAGGTTTTTGCACGGTCGCAGATGCTGATCTACGGTTTTGTGGCGGCTGCCGTCATCCTGGCCGTGGCCCTGGGCTACATGGTCACGCGCTCCATCACGGTGCCGTTGAAGTCGGCCGTGGAAGTGGCCCGGCACATCGAGCAGGGCGACCTGGCTTCGGAAATCCAGGCCACTGGGCGTGACGAGGTCGGCGACCTGCTGCGCTCCATGAGCGCCATGCGCGAGTCGCTGGCAAACATCGTTGGCGATGTGCGGCGGGGCGTGGAGTCGGTGACCACGGCCTCCAGCCAGATCGCTGCCGGCAACCAGGATTTGAGCAGCCGCACCGAGCACCAGGCCTCCAGCCTGCAGGAAACGGCGGCATCGATGGAGCAGCTGGCCGGCAACGTGGGCCAGAGTTCCGAGAACGCGCGGCAGGCCAGCGCCCTGGCCGTGCGTGCCAAGGAGGTGGCCGGCGTGGGCGGCGGCGCGGTCGCCAGGGTCATCGGCACCATGGACGAAATCTCGGCCAGCAGTGGAAAGATTGCCGAGATCACCGGCGTGATCGACTCCATTGCCTTCCAGACCAATATCCTGGCGCTCAATGCAGCGGTGGAGGCCGCGCGGGCGGGCGAGCAGGGCAGGGGCTTTGCCGTGGTGGCCGGGGAAGTGCGCTCCCTGGCCCAGCGCAGCGCCGCAGCGGCGCGGGAGATCAAGGCACTGATCACGGCATCCACCGACAAGGTGCGGACAGGCGGCAACCAAGTCCGGGAAGCAGGCAAGGCCATGGATGCCATTGAAGCCCAGGTGAGCGAGGTGGCGTCGCTGATCGAGGCCATCTCCGCCTCCAGCGTGGAGCAGAGCGGTGGCCTGGGGCAGATCACCCAGGCCGTCTCCCAGATGGACCAGGTCACGCAACAGAATGCCGCCTTGGTGGAAGAGTCGGCAGCCGCTGCAGCCAGCCTGGAACGGCAGGCGCGGGTGCTGGCACAGGCGGTGGCCACGTTCCAGATCAGCTCGGTGAAGGAGATCGGCATGGTGAGCCCGGCCTGACATTGGCAGCGGCTTGACGCAGACCCGGGAAGAGCGTGCGCAGTGCGTTCTTCCTTTCTTTTTGATCAATTCAATGTAACTTACATAAATTGAAGCCATATCAAAAATAGAAAAAGCCGCCGTTTTGAGCGGCGGCTGCTTGTCAGGAACAGGGGTTCAACCCGCGCTGTTGCGGCCTTGCCAGCGCTCGGCAGGCTTGCTGTACATGGCGGCGATCTGCGACTCGAACCGCGTCATGAGGTTGTTGCGCTTGAGCTTGAGGGTAGGCGTCATCAGCCCATTTTCTATGGTCCAGGGCTCCAGCTCCAGATGCACGGCGCGTGGCACGGCATAGCGGGCAAAGCTGGCCACCTGCTTTTCGATGCGTGCCAGTGCCTCGCGTTCGGCGGCGGAGTGGTTCAGGCTCTTGGGGTCTTCGGGATCCAGGCCCAGGCGCTGGGCCATGGCCTGCCATTCGCCGCGTTCGATCACGGCCACGGCAGCGATGAAAGGGCGGTCTTCGCCCACGACAAAGACCTGGGTGAAGAACGGGTCGCCGGTAATGGTCAGCTCCAGGTCGGCCGGTGGAATCTTTTCACCGGTGGAGGTGACGATGATTTCCTTGATGCGTCCCTGTATGCGCACGCGCCCGTCCTCGATCACCGCCTGGTCGCCCGTGCGCAGCCAGCCGTCGTCGGTGAAGGTCTTGGCGGTGTCTTCGGGGCGCTCCCAATAGCCGCGCATCACGCAGGGGCCACGCACCTGCAGTTCCCGGTTCTCGCCAATCCGCACCTCCACGCCGGGCAAGGCGTGGCCCACGGTGGCAGGGTGGTTGTCCTCCAGCGTGTTGGCACAGACCACGGGCGAGGTCTCGGTCATTCCGTAGCCCTGGATCAGCGGCAGGCCCAGGCCGAGAAAACAGCGCGCAATCGTGGGTGACAGCGGCGCGCCACCGCTTACGGCCACGCGCACACGCCCGCCAAACTGGGCCAGCAACGGCTTGGCCACCAGGTGGTTGAGCACCGGCCAGGGCAGCCATTGCATCCAGCCCGGCACTTCGGGCTGGGGCGCTTGCGCATCGGCAATGCCTTGCGTTTCACAAAATCGCTGCCAGCCCCTGGCCTGGGCCAGTTCGAACAGCTGGGACTTGAGCGGTGCGCGGGCCAGCGTCTCCATGACCTTGGCGTGCACGCGCTCGTAGATGCGCGGCACGGACACCAGCACCGTGGGGCGCTGGGTCTTGAGATCCTCGGCCAGCTGGGCCACCGAGCGCGCATAGGCCACGCAGGCGCCCACAGCCAGCGCCAGGTAGTAGCCAGCCGTGCGCTCGAAGGTGTGCGACAGCGGCAGGAAGGAGAGGAAAACATCGTCGCTGCGCGGCTGCAGCCGTTGCATCACGGCCTGCACGTTGGAGACCACGTTGCGGTGCGTGAGCATCACGCCCTTGGGCTTGCCCGTGGTGCCCGAGGTGTAGACGACGGCGGCCAGGTCCTCGGCAGAGGGAGGCGGGGGCAGGGGGACTGCGCCGCCTTCAGCGAGCCATTGGGCCAGCGGCTGCACCGGGATCTGGCGCAGGGCCTCCTGGACGGCGGCATCGCCTTCGGTTTCAGGCTCTGCGGCACGGGAAGCCGGCTTGGCCGATGCCACGACCACCTTGCGCAACGCGGGCAGGGCCTGGCCTGTGGCGCAGATCTTGTCCCAAGTGGATTGCTGTGCCACGAACAGCATGGACACCTGGGCGTTGGCCAGGATGTAGGCAATGCTGCCCGCGTTGTCTATGGCGTGCAGCGGCACGGGCACATGGCCGCAGCGCAGGCTGGCCAGGTCGATGGACATGGCGTCCAGACCGTTGGGCAGCAGGATGGCGATGCGCGATCCTGCCGGCAGCTCCTGCGCGGCCAGCGCCTGCGCCCAGAGGGCCACACGCTCGCCGGCCTGTGCCCAGTTCAGCGTCTTCCAGCTGCGCACATCCTCGTCATAGGCCCGGTAGGCCTCGCCTGCGGGCGTTTGCTGAACGCGCAGGGCCAGCATTTCCACCAGGGTGGCGGCCGTGGCCATGCTGGCATCGGCTGGCAGGCTCATGGCCAGGGAAGGGGCGCGGGCTGGGTCTTGGATGCTCATGCGAGAAGGGTGCGGGCCGAAGTGGATGTAGCCGCTGATGATAGCCGGGGCTTTCCGCAGGCCCTGGCGTCAGCTTCGGACATGAGAGGGCGCGGCGCACGCGTTTATGCTGCACTGCAGCGTTTTCGTGTGTCCACTCTGAAACCAACCAGGAGCCGCATGTCTGCCTACGTCGCCACCGTTGCACACCGGGCCCGATTCCAGACGGGGCGGCCGCCTGCGCGTCATGGCCGCGCCAGCTGGTGCCGGCTGTGCAAGAGCGCCGAGCGGCAGGCTTCAGGACGCCGCAGCCAGGCCGTTCTGGAAATGCTGACGCATGGCCTGGGCCGCTGCAGCGCCATCGCGGCGCAGCAGGGCCTGCATGACGGTCTCGTGCTCGGCCAGCGAATCCTCGATGCGGCCCTGCTTGAACAGCGACTTGTGGCGGTTGAGCTTCATCACCTTGCGCAGATCGGCCACCAGCTGGTTGCGCCAGCGGTTGTCGGCAATCTGCAGCAGCTGCATGTGAAAGCTCTCGTTGAGTTCGAAGAAGCGGTCTGCATCGCGCGTCTGCGCCTTGAGTTCCTCGTGGGTCTGCTGCAGGGCGGCAAGCTCTTCGTCGCTGCCCGATTCGGCCACCACCTGGACGGCATCGGATTCCAGCAGGCTCAGCAGGTGATAGACATCGGCAATGTCCTTGGACGACACCTCGGTCACATAGGCGCCACGGCGCACCTTCATGGTGACCAGGCCCTCGGCGGCCAGCACCTTCAGGGCCTCGCGCAGCGGGGTGCGGCTGATGCCGTATTCCTCGGCAATCTTCAGTTCGTCGATCCAGTCACCGGGCGCCAGCTCGTGCTCGAAGATGCGCAGGCGCAGCTTCTCTGCAACCTGTTCGTAGAGAGCGCGGGGAGTGAGGGTGTTTGTCGACATGTGGCCCGGATTGTATCGGCAAAGATATTTTGAATGAATAATTATGAATGATGTAAACTGCGGCAGCTCTGGGGCATGCCCTCAAGGGCACCTGTCATTCACGAGCCTGAGAACATGAGACAAGACCATCCGACAGCGCAGAACGGCCAGGAATTCGCAACTGCCGACCTGCAGAAATGGGCCCAGGCGGCCGCCAAGGCCGCTCCCGGGGGCGACATCCAGGCACTGCACTGGACCACGCCCGACGGCATCGACGTCAAGCCGCTGTACACGGCGGCAGACACGGCCAACCTGCCCCATACGGATAGCCTGCCAGGCTTCGAGCCCTACATCCGCGGCCCGCAGGCCACCATGTACGCGGGCCGGCCCTGGACCATTCGCCAGTACGCGGGCTTTTCCACGGCCGAGGAGTCCAACGCCTTCTACCGCAAGGCGCTGGCCGCCGGCGGGCAGGGCGTGTCGGTGGCGTTCGACCTGGCCACGCACCGCGGCTACGACAGCGACCATCCGCGTGTGACGGGCGACGTGGGCAAGGCCGGCGTAGCCATCGATTCGGTCGAGGACATGAAGGTGCTGTTCGACCAGATCCCGCTGGACAAGATCAGCGTGTCCATGACCATGAACGGCGCCGTGCTGCCCGTGCTGGCCGGCTACGTGGTGGCGGCCGAGGAGCAGGGCGTGGCCCAGGACCAGCTGTCGGGGACCATACAGAACGACATCCTCAAGGAGTTCATGGTCCGCAACACCTATATCTACCCGCCCCAGCCGTCGATGCGCATCATCGGCGACATCATCGAGTACACGAGCAAGAACATGCCCAAGTTCAACTCGATCTCGATCTCGGGCTACCACATGCAGGAGGCGGGCGCCAACCAGGCGCTGGAACTGGCCTTCACGCTGGCCGACGGCAAGGAGTACGTGAAGACCGCCACGGCCAAGGGCATGGATGTGGACGATTTCGCGGGCCGGCTGTCCTTCTTCTGGGCCATCGGCATGAATTTCTACCTGGAAATCGCCAAGATGCGCGCGGCCCGCCTGCTGTGGTGCCGCATCATGAAGGGCTTCGGCGCCAAAAAGGCCAAGAGCCTGATGCTGCGCACGCACTGCCAGACCTCCGGCTGGTCGCTGACCGAGCAGGACCCCTACAACAACGTGGTGCGCACCACCATCGAGGCCATGGCCGCCGTGTTCGGCGGCACGCAGAGCCTGCACACCAACAGCTTTGACGAAGCCATTGCGCTGCCCACCGAGTTCTCGGCCCGCATTGCGCGCAACACGCAGCTGATCATCCAGGAAGAGACCCACATCACCAATGTGATCGACCCCTGGGCCGGCAGCTACATGATGGAGAAGCTGACCCAGGACATGGCCGACGCCGCCTGGAAGATCATCGAGGAGGTCGAGGCCATGGGCGGCATGACGGCCGCCGTGGACTCGGGCTGGGCCAAGCTCAAGATCGAGGCCGCCGCCGCCGAGAAGCAGGCGCGCATCGACTCGGGCAAGGATGTCATCGTTGGCGTCAACAAGTACAAGCTGGCCAAGGAAGACGCCATCGACATCCTCGAGGTGGACAACGTCAAGGTGCGCGATAGCCAGATCGCACGCCTGAACCAGATCAAGGCCAGCCGCGATGCGGCCAAGGTCGAGGCCGCCCTTCAGGCGCTGACCCAGGCCGCCGAAAGCGGCGAGGGCAACCTGCTGGACCTGGCCATCCAGGCCGTGCGCCTGCGCGCCACGGTGGGCGAGGTCTCGGATGCGCTGGAGAAGGTTTTCGGGCGCCACCGCGCCGATACGCAAAAGGTGACCGGCGTGTATGCAGCAGCCTACGACTCGGCCGAGGGCTGGGAAAAGCTCAAGGGCGAAATCGATGCATCGTCCGAGCAACTGGGCCGACGCCCGCGCGTGATGATCGCCAAGTTGGGCCAGGACGGCCATGACCGCGGCGCCAAGGTGGTGGCCACGGCCTTTGCCGACCTGGGCTTCGACGTGGACATGGGCCCGCTGTTCCAGACGCCCGAGGAATGCGCGCGCCAGGCCATCGAGAACGACGTGCACGCCGTGGGCGTGTCCACGCTGGCGGCCGGCCACAAGACCCTGGTGCCGGCCATCATCGAGGAGCTGCGCCGCCAGGGCGCGGACGACATCATCGTCTTCGTAGGCGGCGTGATTCCCGCGCAGGACTACGACTTCCTCTACAACGCCGGCGTCAAGGGCGTCTACGGCCCGGGCACCCCCATCCCGGCCAGCGCCAAGGATGTGCTCGAACAGATCCGCCAGGCCAACAGCCTCTGAGCCCGCCGCAGTGACTCCCGAGCAAATGCAAGACGGCATCCTGAACGGCAACCCCGCCGTTCAGCGCCGGGCCATGGCCAAGGCCATCACCCTGCTGGAATCCACGCGCGCCGACCACCGTGCGGCGGCCGATGTGCTGCTCACGGCCCTGCTGCCGCATACGGGCGGGTCTTTCCGCCTGGGCATCAGCGGCGTGCCGGGCGTGGGCAAGAGCACCTTCATCGAAACGCTGGGCCTGTTCCTGATTGCGCGCGGCCTCCGGGTGGCGGTGCTGGCCATCGACCCCTCATCCACCGTGTCGGGCGGCTCCATCCTTGGCGACAAGACGCGCATGGAGCAGTTGTCCGTTCACCTGGACGCCTACATTCGCCCCAGCCCCAGCAGCGGCACCCTGGGCGGCGTGGCCGAGAAAACCCGCGAGGCCATGCTGGTCTGCGAGGCGGCTGGCTACGATGTGGTCATCGTCGAGACCGTGGGCGTGGGCCAGAGCGAGATCGCCGTGCAGGGCATGTGCGACATGTTCTGCCTGCTGCAACTGCCCAATGCGGGCGATGACCTGCAGGCCATCAAGAAGGGCGTGATGGAGTTGGCCGACCTAGTCGTCATCAACAAGGCCGACATCGATCCCCATGCCGCCACGCGCGCACAGGCCCAGATCACCTCCAGCCTGCGCCTGCTGGGCATGCACGGCAATCCCGAGCACGCCCACCACGACGAGCGCCTGTGGCAGCCCAGGGTCATCACCATCAGCGCGCTCAAGCAAGAGGGCGTTGACGGCTTCTGGAGCGCGGTGGAGGAATTCCGCCGCCTGCAGCAGGCCAACGGCCGCCTGGCGCTGCGCCGCGAACGCCAGGCCCTGTCCTGGATGTGGGAGCGCATCGACTCCGGCCTCAAGCAGGCCTTCCGGCAGCATCCGCAGGTGCGGGCGCTGCTGCCCCAACTGCAGGCCGACGTGGCAGCAGGGCGGATCGCGGCCAGCACCGCAGCCAGAAATCTGCTGCAAGCGCAGGCCGGGCCCGCAATGGCGCCGTCTCCAGCGCCAGCGGCAGCACCCGCCGCAGCGCCGCAGTGACCACAGACAAGACAACACCAGCAACCCGTATCGTTAGACGTTAGAGGAATCGCAGCATGCAAGACATCCTGGATCAACTGGAGACAAAGCGCGAACAGGCCCGCCTGGGTGGCGGCCAAAAGCGCATAGACGCACAGCACAAGAAGGGCAAGCTCACGGCGCGAGAGCGCATCGAGCTGCTGCTGGACGACGGCACCTTCGAGGAATGGGACATGTTCGTCGAGCACCGCTGCACCGACTTCGGCATGGAAAACAGCAAGATCCCCGGCGACGGCGTGGTCACCGGCTACGGCATGATCAACGGCCGCCTGGTCTTCGTCTTCAGCCAGGACTTCACCGTCTTCGGCGGCGCGCTGTCCGAGACCCATGCCGAGAAGATCTGCAAGATCATGGACCAGGCCATGAAGGTCGGCGCCCCCGTGATTGGCCTCAACGACTCGGGCGGCGCCCGCATCCAGGAAGGCGTGGCCTCCCTGGGCGGCTATGCCGACGTGTTCCAGAAGAACGTGCTGGCCAGCGGCGTGGTGCCGCAGATCTCCATGATCATGGGCCCTTGTGCCGGCGGCGCCGTGTATTCGCCGGCCATGACGGACTTCATCTTCATGGTCAAGGACAGCAGCTACATGTTCGTCACCGGCCCCGAGGTCGTGAAGACGGTGACGCACGAGGAGGTCACGGCCGAGGAGCTGGGCGGCGCCATCACCCACACCACGCGCAGCGGCGTGGCCGACATGGCCTTCGACAACGACGTGGAGGCGCTGATGATGCTGCGCCGCCTCTACAACTACCTGCCGCTGAACAACCGCGAGAAGGCGCCCGTGCGCTACACCTCGGACCCCGTGGACCGCGCCGACAAGTCGCTGGACACCCTGGTGCCCGACAACGCAAACAAGCCCTACGACATGAAGGAGCTGATCCTGAAGACCGTGGACGACGGCGACTTCTTCGAGCTGCAGCCCGACTACGCCAAGAACATCATCACCGGCTTTGCGCGCATGGACGGCCAGACCGTGGGCGTCGTCGCCAACCAGCCCCTGGTGCTGGCCGGCTGCCTGGACATCAAGAGCTCCATCAAGGCCGCGCGCTTCGTGCGTTTCTGTGATGCCTTCAACATCCCCGTGGTCACCTTCGTGGACGTGCCCGGCTTCATGCCCGGCACCAGCCAGGAATACGGCGGCATCATCAAGCACGGCGCCAAGCTGCTGTACGCCTATGCCGAGGCCACGGTGCCGAAAATCACCGTCATCACCCGCAAGGCCTACGGCGGCGCCTATGACGTGATGGCCTCCAAGCACCTGCGCGGCGACGTCAACCTGGCCTGGCCCCATGCCGAGATCGCCGTGATGGGCGCCAAGGGCGCCGTGGAGATCATCTTCCGCGAGGACAAGAACGACCCTGCCAAGCTGGCCGCGCGCGAGGCGGAGTACAAGGCCCGCTTCGCGAACCCCTTCGTGGCAGGCGCGCGCGGCTTCATCGACGATGTGATCCAGCCGCATGAGACGCGCAAGCGCATCTGCCGCTCGCTGCAGATGCTCAAGAACAAGCAGCTGGAAAATCCGTGGCGCAAGCATGGAAACATCCCCTTGTGAAGCACCCCCTGAGCGGCTCCGCCGCTTCCCCCTCTCTAACTCGCTTCGCGAGGGAGGGGGACGACACCCTCGGTGCGGGGCGGCGCGGCCGGCCTAGGCCCTTCCTCGGTGTCCCTCGCTTTGGTCGCGCCGGTTACTGACAGTGCTGGCGAAGCGCAAAACAGGGACAGCGAAGCTGACAACAGCTCCGGTTCCCATGATTTAGTTCCAAGAATGGGCTAAGAAGATGTTCAAGAAGATCCTGATTGCCAACCGCGGCGAGATTGCCTGCCGCGTCATCGCCACCGCCCGCAAGATGGGCATACAGACCGTGGCGGTGTACTCCGATGCGGACCGCGAGGCACGCCACGTCAAGCTGGCCGACGAGGCCGTGCACATCGGTGCCGCTCCCAGCCGCGAGTCCTACCTGCAGGCCGACCGCATCATTGCCGCCTGCAAGCAGACCGGCGCGCAGGCCGTGCACCCAGGCTATGGCTTCCTGTCCGAGAACGAGGCCTTCGCCCGGCGCGTGGAGGAAGAGGGCATCGCCTTCATCGGCCCCAAGCACGCGGCCATCGCGGCCATGGGCGACAAGATCGCCTCCAAGAAGCTGGCCGACAAGGCGGGCGTGAGCACCATCCCCGGCTACAACGACCCCATTGCCGGCCCCGAGGCCGCCGTGGAAATCGCCAAGGGCATCGGCTACCCCGTGATGATCAAGGCCAGCGCCGGCGGCGGCGGCAAGGGCCTGCGCGTGGCCTATAACGACAAGGAAGCCTTCGAGGGCTTTGCCAGCTGCCAGAACGAGGCACGCAACAGCTTTGGCGACGACCGCATCTTCATCGAGAAATTCGTGCAGGAGCCGCGCCACATCGAGATCCAGGTGCTGGGCGACGGCCACGGCAACGTGATCTACCTGAACGAGCGCGAATGCTCCATCCAGCGCCGGCACCAGAAGGTGATCGAAGAGGCGCCGTCCCCCTTCATCAGCGACGCCACGCGCCGCGCCATGGGAGAGCAGGCCGTGGCCCTGGCCAAGGCCGTGGGCTACCAGAGCGCGGGCACGGTGGAATTCGTGGTCGGCAAGGACCAGGATTTCTACTTCCTGGAAATGAACACCCGCCTGCAGGTGGAGCACCCGGTGACCGAGTGCATCACCGGCCTGGACCTGGTCGAGCAGATGATCCGCGTGGCCGCTGGCGAGAAGCTGGCCATCGCGCAGGAAGACGTCAAGCGCAATGGCTGGGCCATCGAGTGCCGCATCAACGCCGAGGACCCGTTCCGCAACTTCCTGCCCTCCACGGGCCGCCTGGTGCGCTTTGCGCCGCCCGAGCAGACCATGTGGCAGGCCGACACCGGCCACCTGCACGGCGTGCGCGTGGATACGGGCGTCTATGAGGGCGGCGAGATCCCCATGTTCTACGACTCGATGATCGCCAAGCTCATCGTGCACGGCAGCGACCGCAACGACGCCATCGCCAAGATGCGCGAGGCGCTCAATGCCTTCGTGATCCGGGGCATCAGCTCCAACATCCCGTTCCAGGCCGCGCTGCTGGCCCATCCCAAGTTCAAGAGCGGCGACTTCAACACCGGCTTCATCGCCGAGCACTACTCCCACGGCTTCCACGCCGAGGACGTGCCCCACGGCGATCCGGACTTCCTGGTCGCCCTGGCCGGCCACATGAACCGCCGCTACCGCGCGCGCGCCGCCACCATCAGCGGCCAGATGCGGGGGCACGAGCTCAAGGTCTCGGCCGACTACTGCGTGGTCGTGCTGGGCGCCGAAGGCCAGCACCAGTACCGCGCCGTACAGGTCTCGGACTTCGATGCCGAAAGCCGCGCCAGCACCGTCACGGTGGATGGCAAGCCCTATACCTTCCGCAGCGAGACTCCCATGCGTGCCATGTGCGTGCAGGGCAGCTGCAACGGCAAGCCCTTCACGGCCCAGGTCGAGCGCGGCACGGCCCGAAACCCGCTGGCCCTGCGCGTCATCCACAACGGCACGCAGATCGACGCCCTGGTGCTCTCGCCGCGCGGCGGCGAACTGCACCGCCTCATGCCCTACAAGGCGCCGCCGGACCTGTCCAGGTTCCTGCTGTCGCCCATGCCGGGCCTGCTGGTGGACGTGGCCGTGCAGCCGGGCCAGAAGGTGCAGGCCGGCGAGAAGCTGGCGGTGATCGAGGCCATGAAGATGGAGAACATCCTGTTCGCCTCGCAGGACGGTGTGGTCGGCAAGATCAGTGCAGCCAAGGGCGATTCGCTCGCGGTGGACGATGTGATCCTGGAATTCGAGTGATTCCTGCGCCGCGGGGCGGGGCGGTGGCATGCATGAAGCATGTCGCCGGCCGCCCTGCGTTGCTGATCCGACTCAGGCGCAATAAATTTTTGCTAAATCCGAGGCGCTCGCTTTAGAATTTGTAAAAAGATGTGTCACTCTCCAGGACCGGCATGAACCTCAATTCCAAGGCAGCTCAAAGAGAGATCGACGAGCGCACCAACCTCACCAGCAACAACAAGTTCGAGCTGCTGCTGTTCCGGCTGGGCAGCGACTCCGGCCTGGGCCAGTCCGAGCTGTTCGGTATCAATGTGTTCAAGGTCCGCGAAATCGTGGCCATGCCGCACATCACGCCCATTGCGGGGGGCACGGCCCATTCGCTGGGTGTGGCAAACCTGCGCGGGCAGGTGATCCCGGTGCTGAATCTTCCCGCCATCATGGGCTGCAAGCCCCAGACCGGCCTGAACATCATGCTGGTCACCGAATATGCGCGCACCACCCAGGCATTCGCGGTGGAGTCCGTCGAGGACATCGTGCGCCTGGATTGGAAGCAGGTGCTGTCGGCCGAGGCCAGCGGCACCGGCGGCAAGCTGGTCACCAGCATCGCCCGCCTGGATGGCGACACCGACAACTCGCGCCTGGCCCAGGTGCTGGATGTGGAGGCCATCCTGCAATTGGTGTCTCCCACCGACGCCCAGGAAATCACGCCGGAAAAAGTGGGCGCCAGGCTCAAGCTCAAGCCCGGCGCCATCGTGCTGGCCGCCGATGATTCCTTCGTGGCGCGCTCGCTGATCGAGAAGGAGCTCAAGGTCCTGCAGGCACCGTATGAGATGCTCAAGTCCGGCAAGGAGGCCTGGGACCGCCTCAACGCCATTGCCGACAGCGCCCAGGCGGAGGGACTGACGGTGGCCGACAAGGTCGCCCTGGTGCTGACCGACCTGGAGATGCCCGAGATGGACGGCTTCACGCTCACCCGCCACATCAAGCAGGACGCGCGCTTCCATTCCATTCCCGTGCTCATCCATTCCTCGCTGTCCGGATCGGCCAACGAAGACCATGTGCGCAGCGTTGGCGCGGACGGCTACGTGGCCAAGTTCGCGGCAGAGGATCTGGCCGAGACCCTGCGCCGCCTGCTGCCGGGCTGATGGCCACGGAGGAGGGCGCACAAAGCCCTCTTCGCTTCAACTGCTCTGCCGCACCACCAGTTCGTAGCCCAGATCCACGCTGGGCGGCTCCACGGCCTCGCCACGCATCAGCTGCAGCAGCATGCGCGCACCTTCGGTGCCGATATGGCCGCGCGGCGTGCGGATGGTGGTCAGCGGCGGCACCATCTGGTCGCTGCCGGGCAGGTCGTTGAAGCCTGCGATGGCGATCTGCTCGGGCACGCGTATCCCCCGGCGCAGAGCCTCCAGCAGTGCCCCCTGGGCGATGTCGTCGTTGCAGAAGAACAGGGCATCGACGGCAGGGTCCAGGCGCAGGGCCGCGTCCAGCAGCTCGGCGCCCAGCGCCATCGACGTGGGGCGGGGCCAGAGCAGTTCCAGGGCGGGGTCATGCAGGCCCGCCGCCTGCAGGGCATGGCGGTAGCCCGCGGCGCGCTGCATCACGCGGGCATCGAGCTGGCCTGCGCAAAAGGCAATGCGCCTGTGTCCGCGCTCCATCAAGTGCCGCGTGATGGCGGCTCCGGCCTCGGCCTGCGAAAAGCCCACGCTGGGCGCACCAGGCTCGCCGCCCAGTTCCATCAGGTGCACGCAGGGGACCTTGCTGGCCTGCACCAGTTCACGCGCAGCGGGGCTGCGGTCGAAACCCGTGAGCAGCAGGCCGGCCGGGCGCATGGGCAGGTAGGTGCGCAGCAGCTGTTCTTCTTCGGCCCGGTCGTAGTGGGTCACGCCGATCAGCGCGTGGTAGCCCGCGGAGAACAGCACCTTGTGGACCGCCTCGATCAGGTCCACGAACAGGGTGTTGGACAACATGGGCACCAGCACCAGCACCTGGGCGCTTTTCTGCGAGGCCAGGGCGCGAGCGGCGGGGTCGGGCACGTAGCCCATCTGCGCGGCGGCCGTGCGGATTTTCTCGACCAGGGCCGGGTCCACGCGGCGCTCGCCGCGCAGGGCGCGCGAGACCGTCATGGGGCTGACGCCAGCGGCCTGTGCCACATCGCTGAGCGTGATGCGCCCGCTGGCCCGCGAGGAGCGGACGCGGCCCGTGGCAGGCAGGGCCGGGCCGGAAACATCGGCGGAGGGCGATTCTGGGGAGGCAGGCGGAATCTGACGGGCCAAGGGATTGTCCTAGGTCGGGGGCGGGAGTGTTGAAGATTATGATAGCGCTATCCCAATCATTCGAAGGCCCTTGCTCCTGCGTGTAAACCCGGACTAAGGCCTCTGAAGCACACCGAAATCCAAGGCAGACCCTGGTCTGCCAATTTTTGCAAGAACATGGATAGCGCTATCCCAACAACCACCGCGGCCACCCCCGCAGACACCCGCCCACGGGCGCTGGTCGTCATGGGCGTTTCCGGCTGCGGCAAGTCCAGCGTGGGGCAGGCCCTGGCCGATGCCCTGGGCTGGACCCTGCACGAGGGCGATGCCCACCATGCCGAGGAAAGCATCCGCAAGATGCAGGCCGGCATCCCCCTGACCGATGACGACCGCAGCGGCTGGCTGGACCGGCTGGCCCAGCTGCTGGCCCAGGCCATGCCGGGGCAGGGCGTGGTGCTGACCTGCTCGGCCCTCAAGCGCAAGTACCGCGACCGGCTGCGTGCCGCCGGCCCGGCCGGTGCCGTGGGCTTCGTGTTCCTGGACCTGAACTACGACACGGCGCTGCAGCGCGTGCAGGAGCGCGCCGGCCACTTCTTCTCGCCCGAGCTGGTGGCCAACCAGTTCGCCACGCTGGAACGCCCTGATGGCGAATGCGCCGTGCTGTCCGTGGACGCCACGCTGCCGCTGACCGACATCGTGCTCCGCGCCCAAAGCTGGCAGGTCCTGCCCGCGGCGCATGCCGACACCTTCTCCCAAAACCCATAACGCCAGGAGACAAGCCCCATGCAATCCGATTCCCCCGCAGTCCGGCCCAAGCCGCGCCTGCAGCACTTTGCCGAGGTGCTGATGGTGCTGGCCCTGGCCGGCATGGTCATTGCAGTGTTCGTCAACGTGGTGCTGCGCTATGTGTTCCACACCAGCATCGTTTCCTATGAGGAAATCTCGCGCCTGCTCTTCGTCTGGCTGGTGGCCATTGGCGCCATCGTGGCCGCTTTCGAGGGCAGCCACCTGGGCTTCGACCTCGTGACATCCCGCGTGGGGCCTGGCGTGCGCAAGGCGCTGTTCTGGGTGTCGCAGGCACTGGTCCTGGTCTGCATGGGCCTGCTGCTGTGGGGCTCCTGGGCCCAGGTGGAGGCCGGGCTGAACAGCTACAGCACGGTGCTGGGCTACCCGCTGGCCCTGGGCGCCGCGGCCACCCTGGTGCTGGCCGTGGGCCTGCTGGTCGTGACGCTGCGCGACCTGCGCCGCGGCGCGCCGGCTGAAAACCATGCCGAAACGACGGTCGAGTAAGGAGTACGCACCATGGTTGTGACCCTGATCTTTCTGGCCGTGCTGATTGGCGGCATGGTGATCGGCATGCCCATCGCCCAGGCGCTGGTGCTGACCGGCGTGGCGCTGATGTGGCACCTGGACTTCTTCGACTCGCAGCTGCTTGCGCAGAACCTGCAGGCCGGCTTCGACAACTTCCCGCTGCTGGCCGTGCCCTTCTTCATCCTGGCCGGCGAGCTGATGAATGCAGGCGGCCTGTCGCGCCGCATCATCGACCTGGCACGTGCCTATGTGGGCCATATCCGTGGCGGCCTGGGCTATGTGGCCATTGGCGCGGCGGTGCTGCTGGCGTCCATGAGCGGTTCGGCCATTGCCGATACCGCCGCCCTGGCCACCATCCTGCTGCCCATGATGCGCGACCAGAAGTATCCCGACAGCTACAGCGCGGGCCTGCTGGCCTCGGGCGGCATCATCGCGCCCATCATTCCGCCGTCCATGCCCTTCGTGATCTACGGCGTGACGACCAACACCTCGATCAGCAAGCTGTTCCTGTCGGGCGTGGTGCCGGGCCTGATCATGGGCGTGTTCCTGATCTTTGCTTGGTGGTCCATCGCCCGCAAGTACGACCTGTCGCGCGGCGAGCGCATGGCCTGGGGCCCGCGCCTGAAGGCGCTGGCCAAGAGCTTCTGGGCCATGATGATGCCGGTCATCATCCTGGGCGGCCTCAAGGGCGGCGTGTTCACGCCCACCGAGGCGGCCGTGGTGGCAGCTGTCTACGCGCTGTTCGTGTCCATGGTGATCTACCGCGAGATGACATGGACCCGGCTCTACGCCGTGTTCCTGGCCGCTGCCAAGACCACGGCCGTGGTCATGTTCCTGTGCGGCGCCGCCACGGTGACGGCCTACATGATCACCCTGGCCGACCTGCCCAACATGCTGGCCGACAGCTTCTCGGGCCTGCTGGGCAGTCCCGTGCTGTTCATGGCCACGATGATGCTGTTCCTGCTGGTGGTGGGCACGGCCATGGACCTGACGCCGACCATCCTGATCTTCGGCCCCGTGTGTGCGCCGCTGGCCGTCAAGGCCGGCATCGATCCCATCTATTTCGGCTTCATGTTCATCTACGTGGGCTGCATCGGCCTGATCACGCCGCCCGTGGGAACGGTGCAGAACGTGGTGGCCGGCGTAGGCCGGCTGCGCATGGAGACCGTGATCAAGGGCACGAACCCGTTCCTGATGGTCTATGTGCTGCTTGCCGTGCTTTTCGTGATTTTTCCGCAAATCATCCTGGCCCCTCTGCGCTGGATGCATTGATCCCTCACTACAACCCAAGGAGATGAACATGCGTATTCCCTTTGCACTCGCCGGCCTGATGGCCGCCGTCACCACGCTGGCCGCCACGGGCCAGGCCATGGCCCAGGACTTCAAGCCGCGCATCGTGCGCTTCGGCTATGGACTGGTCGATGAGTCCAACCAGGGCCGCGCGGCGCGCTTCTTTGCCAAGGAGGTCGAGAAGGCCACGGGCGGCAAGATGAAGGTGCGTGCCATCGGCAATGCCTCGCTGGGCTCGGACACGCAGATGCAGCAGGCGTTGATCGGCGGCGCACAGGAAATGATGGTCGGCTCCACCGCCACCCTGGTGGGCCTGTCGCCCGAAATGGCCGTCTGGGACACGCCCTTCCTGTTCAGCAATGTCAAGGAAGCCGACGCCGTGCTGGACGGCCCCGTGGGCGAGAAGGTCAAGGCCACGCTGGAGCCCAAGGGCATGGTGGGCCTGGTCTATTGGGAAAACGGCTTCCGCAACCTCACCAACAACAAGCGCCCCATCGCCAAGATGGAAGACCTGGCCGACGTGAAGCTGCGCGTAATGCAGAACAACGTCTTCCTGGACAGTTTCAAGGCCCTGGGCGCCAATGCCGTGCCGCTGCCGTTCTCCGAGCTGTTCACGGCGCTGGAGACCCGTGCCGTCGATGGCCAGGAAAACCCTTTCAACACCGTGCTGTCCAGCAAGTTCTATGAAGTGCAGAAGTACCTCACGGTGTCCAACCACGTCTACAGCCCCTGGATCGTCACCGTCAGCAAGAAGTGGTGGGACACGCTGAGCCCGGCCGAGAAGAAGGTGCTGCAGGATGCCGCCGTCAAGAGCCGTGAGTTCGAACGCAAGGACACGCGCGAGGAAGCCGCCAAGGCCCTGGCCGACATCAAGGCCAAGGGCATGCAGGTCAACGAGCTGCCCGCCGCAGAAGCCAGCCGCATGCGCGACAAGCTCGCGGCGGTGAATGCCGGCATTGCCAAGACCGTGGGCCAGGGCACGTGGGACGAGGTGCAGGCCGCCGTCAAGCAGGCGCGCGCAGTGAAGTAAGCTTCGGAGCAGGGCCGGACGCACCTGGGAGGGATGCCCCGGCCGACATTTCCCATAAAGACAACGCGACAGAGAGAAAACGCGCGCCAGCGCATCCGCAGGAACCCCGCATGAGCACCATCCACCCCATCGTCGAGCAGGTCACGCGCCGCATCCGCGAGCGCAGTGCCCAATCACGCGCCGCCTACCTGGAGCAGGTGGACGCCATGGCCGCGCGCCCGCCCGGCGCCCAGTCCATGGGCTGCGCCAATGTGGCCCATGCCTTTGCGGGCATTCCAGGCGGCGACCGCATACGCATCGTGGAGGAGAAGGCGCCCAACGTCGCCATCGTCACCGCATACAACGACGTGCTCTCGGCCCATGCGCCGCTGGCACGCTATCCCGACATCCTCAAGGACGAGGCGCGCAAGCTCGGCGCCACGGCGCAGGTCGCCGGCGGCGTGCCGGCCATGTGCGACGGCGTGACCCAGGGCGCGCCAGGCATGGAACTGAGCCTGTTCAGCCGGGATGCCATTGCCATGGGCACGGCCATCGCGCTGTCGCACGACGTGTTCGACGCCGCGCTGATGCTGGGCATTTGCGACAAGATCGTGCCGGGCCTGCTGATCGGGGCCCTGCATTTCGGCCATCTGCCCACGGTGTTCGTGCCGGCCGGCCCCATGACCTCGGGCCTGTCCAATGGCGACAAGGCCAAGGTGCGCGAACAGGCCGCGCAGGGCCTGGTGGGCCGCAAGGAACTGCTGGCCGCCGAAACGGCTGCCTACCACGGCGAAGGCACCTGCACCTTCTACGGCACGGCCAACAGCAACCAGATGCTGCTGGAGGCCATGGGATTGCATGTGCCGGGCACGGCCTTCATCAACCCGGCCGAAGGCGAACGCGAACTGCTCACGCGCGAGGCCATGCGCAGCGCGCTGGCCATCACCAAGAACCGCCGCTTCGCGCCCATTGGCCATGTGGTGGACGAGCGCTGCATCGTCAACGCCATGGTGGCCCTGCTGGCCACGGGCGGATCGACCAACCACCTGATCCATTGGGTGGCCGTGGCGCGTGCGGCAGGCATCGTCATCGACTGGAATGATTTTTCGGAACTCTCGGGCGTGGTGCCGCTGCTGGCCCGCGTCTATCCCAACGGCAGCGCCGACGTGAACCAGTTCCAGGCCGCAGGCGGGCCGGGCTACGTGATCGGCCAGCTGCTGAAGGCCGGCCTCATGCATGGCGATGTGCTCACCGTGCGGCCCGAGGGCCTGCAAGAATTTGCGCGCATTCCCGCCGTGGAAGACGGCCATCTCGTCTGGCACGAGGCCGAAGTCTCCGGCGACCTGTCCGTGCTGCGCCCGGCCGATGCGCCTTTCAGCGCCACGGGCGGGCTCAAGCTGCTGTCCGGCAACCTGGGGCGCAGCGTGATCAAGGTCAGCGCCGTGCCCGAGGACCGCCATGTGGTCGAGGCGCCCGCGCGCGTCTTCGAATCGCAGGAAGCACTGCAGCAGGCCTTCAAGGCCGGCGAGCTGGACCGCGATGTCATCTGCGTGGTGCGCTGGCAGGGTCCGCGCGCCAACGGCATGCCCGAACTGCACAAGCTCACCCCGCCGCTGGCCGTGCTGCAGGGCAAGGGCTACAAGGTGGCCCTGGTCACGGACGGCCGCATGAGCGGCGCCTCGGGCAAGGTGCCCGCCGCCATCCATGTCTCGCCCGAGGCCTGCGTGGGCGGGCCGCTGGCGCGCCTGCAAGACGGCGACCTGGTACGCCTGGACGCCGTGGCCGGCACCCTGGCCGTGCTGGTCGACGACACCGAATGGCAGCAGCGGCCCCTGGCCACCATGCCGCAGGCACTGCGCCAGGCCAACGGCCGGGGTTTTGGCCGCGAACTGTTTGCCGGATTCCGGCGCCACGCGCTCAGCGCAGAAGAGGGAGCTTGCACATGGATCAACGACTGACGGCACTGGCCATCATGCAGGACGCGCCGGTCATCCCGGTCATTGTCCTGAACAACGTCGCACATGCCGTGCCCATGGCCCAGGCCCTGGTCGCGGGCGGCATCCGCGTACTGGAAGTCACGCTGCGCACGCCCGAGGGCCTGGCCAGCATCGAAGCCATTGCGCGTGCCGTGCCCGAGGCCATCGTGGGTGCCGGCACCGTGCGCAGCGCTGCCGATGCCCGTGCCGCCGCCAGCGCCGGTGCGCGCTTTGCCGTGAGCCCCGGCTACACCGGCGCACTGGGCCAGGCCTGCCAGGCCCTGCAGCTGCCGCTGCTGCCCGGCGTGGCCACCAGCGGCGAAATCATGGCCGCCCAGGACGACGGCTTCAACGAGCTGAAATTCTTCCCTGCCGTACAGGCGGGCGGCTCGGCCATGCTCAAGGCCTGGCAAGGCCCGTTCGGCGACGTGCGGTTCTGCCCCACGGGCGGCGTGTCTGCGGACAATGCGGCGCAATTCCTGGCGCTGTCCAACGTGGTCTGCGTGGGTGGTTCCTGGCTGGTGCCTGCCGATGCGCTGGAGCAGGGTGACTGGAAGCGGATCACCGCACTGGCCGGCGCAGCCAAAAACCTGCGAAGCGCCTGAGTCGCCATTGCCCCGGAACCAGCGGCCCCCAAGGGGCCGCTTTTGTTTGTCTGGGCCATCGATTGGGGATGGGGACTTGAATCCATTGAAAATTATGCGTATTGCGGCAATTTTTGCGCAAAATGTAAAGTCAAGGTGCGAGGAAAGGAGGGATTGATTTCATAACACAACGTTACAATCATTGCTTATCCTTCAAACAGCCTTTTGACAAGACGATATCAATAGGCTGTCTTGAAACATTCGCATATGCACAAGAATAATTGCCGCCTGAAGTTTCCGCCGCAATCATTCTTTATCGACCAAGAAAAATGCAATTGCCGTTGCAGGGCCTGAAAATAAAAATTGGCACTGGCGCCTCGCGGCGCCAGTGCCAATTTTTATTTGGTCGAGCATCGAGCATCGAGCATCGAGCATCGAGCATCGAGCATCGAGCATCGAGCATCGAGCATCGAGCATCGAGCATCGAGCATCGAGCATCGAGCATCGAGCATCGAGCATCGAGCATCGAGCATCGAGCATCGAGCATCGAGCATCGAGCATCGAGCATCGAGCATCGAGCATCGAGCATCGAGCATCGAGCATCGAGCATCGAGCATCGAGCATCGAGCATCGAGCATCGAGCATCGAGCATCGAGCATCGAGCATCGAGCATCGAGCATCGAGCATCGAGCATCGAGCATCGAGCATCGAGCATCGAGCATCGAGCATCGAGCAATTATAACATCGATATATCATTTTCGAGAATAATCCACGTCTTTTTTAGAAGATGTGGATTATTTTTTTTCAAGTTCCCGATTTTCTACGGCCGAAGAATCCTGGTGTCAGGGCAAATATTTCATCGTTGAAATTATTCATTCGGCAATCAAGATGTTGAGCTTCAAAAAATCAAAAGTGATCACCAAACTGACCATGGGCTTTCTTGTGGTCTCATGCATTGGTGCATTCATCGGTATCAATGGAATACTGAAGGCAGGGGAAATCAATGATCTCGCAACGCAGATGTACGAGAAGGAACTGCTGGGCCTGTCACAAATATCCGAGGCCAATGTCCAGCTGATCGCGGCGGGCCGGGCCATCAGAAATGCCGTGCTTGCAAACGATGATGAAAGCAGAAACCGGCACACAGACGCCGTGCTGCAAAGGCTGCAACTGCTGAAAGAGGCACTGAACAACAGCAAGAGGCTTTTTGCCGAGGGCGATGGCAAGGAAAAGCTCAAGTCCATTGATGAAACCCTCGTCATCTATGAAAAGGGTCTGCTGCAGACGATTGAACGAATCAAGTCAGAGCATCTTTCGGAATCCAGGGAATCGATTGATCTGATCAACAGATTCCGGGTGGAGTCCGACAAGATCGACAGCCTGATGACGGAAGTTGTCAATATCAAGAAGAAGAATGCCAGCTGGCTCAATGACGAGACCGACAGGATCTACGAAAAGATCCGGCTCATGCTCACCCTTCTGACCATCTCCGGCGTGATTGTGGGGGTGGCCATTGGCGTGATCATCACAATTTCCATCACACGCCAGCTGGGCGGAGAGCCGGCAGATGTGGCGCACATTGCCGAAAACATCTCAAGAGGGGATCTGACCTCCAGGATCGACCTGTCCAGGGCACGCCCTGGCAGTGTGATCACGGCCATGCAGGAAATGCAGGTATCGCTGCAACGCGTCGTGGGCACCGTGCGCAGCAGCAGCGACAGCATTGCCACGGGCGCCACGCAGATTGATGCAGGCAATGCCAACCTGTCGAGCCGAACGGAAGAGCAGGCCAGCAACCTTGAAGAGACTGCCGCCTCCATGGAGGAACTGGCCAGCACGGTGAAAAGCAATTCCGATGCGGCGATCACTGCCACCATGCTCGCCCAGTCAGCGCGCGATGCCGCAGCGCACGGCGGGGGCATGGCCCGGCAGATGGTGGACGTGATGAATGAAATAAACACGTCCTCCAAGAAAATCGAGGACATCATCAACGTCATTGATTCAATCGCTTTTCAAACCAATATTCTTGCCTTGAATGCTGCTGTCGAAGCAGCCCGCGCCGGAGAGCAGGGCCGTGGTTTTGCGGTGGTTGCCGCCGAAGTTCGCAGCCTTGCAGTGAAAAGCGCAGAGGCCGCAAAAGAGATCAAGTCTCTCATCGAGGACAGTGTTTCCAAGGTCGGCAATGGCCACCAGCTTGCCCAGGCTGCGGGCAGCAGCATTGAAGATATCGTCACCCAGGTTCAGAAGGTATCCAGCATGATCGAAGAGATCAGTGGGGCCACCAGGGAGCAAAGCCAGGGCATCGATCAGATCAATGATGCGATCATCCAGCTGGACCAGGTCACCCAGCAAAATGCCGCTCTGGTGGAAGAGTCGGCAGCGGCGGCCGGAAGTCTCAGCCAGCAGGCGCAGGCCCTGGTTTCGGCAGTTTCCATTTTCAAGCTGGATCCCGCGGAAAAGGAGGCCCCTGTCTTGAGGAAAATCCCCTCATCCATGAGACCGCTGAGTCTTTCCGCGTCCTGACGGAAATTCAGACCAGTGCGTCACAGCCAACGGGAAGCGTTTCTCCTGGCAGGCTTGCCTGCCAGGAGAACGGCGCCTGTTCGCTGGAATTTTGACCAGATGAGCGTTGAATGATGCATGCAGAGAGAAGACCTCCAAGCTGGCAGCCCAGGCGCTGGTATGCCTGTATTTTCATCGCATGTTTGGTGATCATTGGCGTTGCGGGCGTTTCTCTGATCTCCAGCTACGAGACATCGCTCCAAGAAGAGAAGTCGAATCTCCTGCATGCGCTGTCTGCCTCTGCCGCTGAAACCAACAAGATCATTCTTGCCACCTCTTTGGCGGTAGAGAGAACAGAACAACTTTTACTGGCACCGGGCCGCCAAGGCGAAATCACGGCAGACCCTGATGCCAGCACCGATATCCGCAATGCCTTGATCCAGGAGGTGGCGGCGCTGCCCGGCGTCATCAGCATGAGCGTGCTTGATCGACATGGGAAATGGTCCATTTCCTCACGTTTCAGCAAGCTGCCGCTGTCTCCCGACAACCCCGAGCGCCCCATCTGGAATGCAGCGCTGCAGACAAAGCCTGGCGGCTTCTTCTTGCTGGATTCAAGCAAATCGCCGGTCTTCGATATACCGTCCCTGGTGCTGGGGCGTCCGGTGCGTGACTCCAGTGGGGCGCTGACTGGCATTGTGGTGGCCTTCATTGCCGTGGATTCCATTCGCCAGGCATTCGGTTCACTGCTGCTGGATGGCCATCAGGTCATGGTCAGCCTGCCAAATGGCAAAGACCTGGTCAGAATTCCCCCGGAGAATCCGCACATTCTGGACGGAATGGATTCCGGGCTTGCAAAAATGATGGCTGCAGGCGAGGGCACATTGGACGCTGACGACGGCTTGGGACACGGCTGGATCGTCGCCATGCACCACTCCAGCCAAGGCGGCATGGATCTCGCCTATGCCACGCTGGCCGCGAAGGCAAAGCTCGCGGCTCCATGGTGGAGGTTTGGCAAAACCATCATGGCATGGGTGGCCATCAGCCTGGCTTCATTTTTATTACTGGCGCAATTGTGGATGCGCGAGCGCAGAAGATCCTATTTCGAGGCGAGGGATCTGGTGCAGGTGCATTCACGGCTGAGGCACCATCTTTTCCATGATCCTGCTTCCGAATTGCTCAATTCAACCGGATTTGAGCAACTGCTGAACAGAACGCAAGTACAGCGGCGTCCTGTTGCCATCCATGTCATCGGTATCGAGCATTTGCAAGTGCTGGCAGATACGCTGGTTCCTGGAATGGACAACCCACTGATCTCGCAACTGTCAAAACAATTGCGCTCCTGTATTGGCCAGAATGACGTCGCCGCCCGCCTTGCCATCGAGGAGTTCTGTGTCGCCCAATATGAAGGAGACCCCGATTCCATGGCGAAAACACTCTCCATCCGACTGGGTGAAAAGCGCTACATGCTGGGTGAGCGCAGCATTTTGCTGTCTGTCTGCGTAGGGACGGCGGTCTGCAAGAACAACGAGGACTGGAATCAGCTGCTGCGCGACGGGCGCGCGGCAATGGAGCGGGCGCGATCCCAGGGACGTGGGCGATTCGTGAAATTCGAGCCTTCCGCCGATGGCCCCATGCAGGAGCAACTGCTGCTGGAGCAGGATTTCCGGTCCGCCATCGGAACAAGCCAGTTGTTCATGGCGTACCAGCCGATCTGCCATGTGGCCACGGGAAAAATATCGGGGTTCGAGTCGCTGATGCGCTGGAACAGCCCGGCCAGAGGGTCTGTCCCGCCAGGCGTCTTCATTCCGATGGCAGAGCGGCGCGGCCTGCTGCTTCCCATCGACCAAATGGTGGAGCGCTCCCCGCTGCTGGTTGCCAACGGATGGCCGTCCGATATCTCGGTGTCCATCAACTGCCCGGCCTTTGAATTTCTCGATCCAGGCATGGCGGTGCAATTGAAGGAACATCTGGACCGCGCCGGCCTGAACCCCGAGCGCTGCTACATCGAGGTGACGGAATCGGCCCTGCTTCAAGATGATGAGCAGGTGCTGTCCGTCATGCGGCAAGTGAAGGCACTGGGCGTGAATCTCGCCATCGATGACTTTGGCTCCGGCCATGCCAGTCTTTCCTACCTGCACCGCTTTCCCTTCAACCTGATCAAGATCGATCGCAGCTTCATACAGGCTATGGACAAGGACGCCGGGGCTGCCGCGATTGTCGAGGCCACGCTGGCACTGAGCCGCAGATTGGGCCTTGAAGTCGTCGCGGAAGGCGTGGAAACCACGGAGCAGTTTCTGCACCTGCAGCAGCTCGGGTGCACGTACGTCCAGGGATTCCTGATCGCCCGCCCGATGAACGAGGAGCATGTCCTGCCGTTCCTGGAGAGCTTCAGGCTCAGCGACGTGCTGGAGTGTCCCGCGCACGCCTGAGCACGGTTGCTGCACTGGGGCACAATCGCGCCCTCAGCAGACGCCGCCTGCGCAAGAGGGCCTTGCCGCCATGATGAAGATCGACTCCACCACCGTGCAGCTTGTGCTTGCGATTGCCGAGGAGGGCAGCATTTCACGCGCGGCCGACAGGCTGCAACTGGCGGTGGCAGCGGCCTCGCGGCGGCTCAGTGACCTGGAGCAGCAACTGGGCGCCAGGCTGTTCAAGCGGCAGCCCCATGGAGTGCGCGCCACCGAGCCTGGCCTCAAGCTGCTGGCCCATATCCGCCAGATAGGCAACCTGGTGGAGCGGCTGGAAGCCGACGCCCAGGCCCTGGGCCGCGGGCGCGACGGCCGCATCATCATCGGCGCCCCCAAATCCGCCATCCTGCAGTTCCTGGCTGCCGACATCGCCGTCACCCAGCGGCGCTATCCCCACATCACGCTGCAGGTGATGGAGGAGAACAGCCGCATCGTCCAGCAACTGCTGCGCGACAAGGTCATCGACATCGGTATCTTCGAGAAGACCAGCGGCTTCGTGGATCTGCCACGCTCCGACTACCGCAAGGACAGCCTGGTGCTGGTCTACAGCCGCAGGCATTTCAGCTTTGCCGTCGAGCCTGTGATGCTGGACCAGTTGCTGGACTGCCCCATCGTCAGCCTGGGCCGGGGCTCGGCCATCCTGGCCGCATTGCGACGCGCCCACCGCAGCCGGGGCAGGGTGTTTCGCAACGATTTCGCCGTCAGCGGCTTCGACACCATGCTGGCCCTGGTGCGCGAAGGATTGGGTGTGGGGCTGATGCCACCCGGTGTGCTGCGCAGCTTCCACCCTGAGCCCGACCTGGGTTGGGCCACCCTGGAAGGCGATTGGCACGAGCGCAGCTACGTGCTGTCCTTCATCGAAGGCCAGGCCCAGGAACAGGCGCTGCGCAACGTCGTGGCCGCCCTGCTGCAGGGCGAACGCGCGGTCTGACCCTTCTGGTTTCGCAGATTGCGAAACCAGGCATGCGGCACACAGGCTTGCCGCGATATCGGCGCCCGGCGACAGTGACTGCACAACAACGATGTGCAGGAGACAGACATGAAACGCCGCGACTTCATCGCGGTCGGCGCCACCGCGCTGGCCGCACCCTGGGCAGGGGCCGCGCCCCCGGCCTCCGAACTGCCCAAGGGGTCCGTCAAGATCCTGGTGGGCTGGGCCCCGGGCGGCGGCACCGACGTGTTCGCGCGCATCGTGGGCCAGAAGCTGTCCGAGATCTGGGGCCGGCCCGTGATCGTGGAGAACAAGCCCGGCGCCACGGGCTCGCTGGCGGCCGAATACTTTGCCAAAACCCGCTTCACAGAAGGCATCAACCTGCTGATGGCCCATGTGAACACGCACGCCATCTCGCCGCAGATCTTCAAATCCATCACCTATGACCCGCTCAAGGACTACGCGCCCATCGCCCTGATCGGCGCAACGCCCCACATCCTGGTGACCAGCAGCAGGAACGGCCATGCCTCGGTGCAGGAAGTGGTGGAGCTGTGCCGCAAAAGCCCCGGCAAGGTCAGCTTCGGCTCTTCTGGCACAGGTTCGGTGCAGCACCTTGCGGCCGAGATGTTCAACATGGCGGCAGGTGTCAAGAGCATCCACGTTCCCTACAAAGGGTCAGGCCCCATGCAGACCGACCTGATCGGAGGACAGATCGACTTCAGCTTCGACACCATGACGGCCGCCACTGCCCAGGTCCGCGCAGGAAAAATGCTGGGCATCGCCCAGACCCGCGTGAACCGTGCCAAGGGATTCCCGGCCATGCCCACCATGGACGAGCAGGGCTTCAAGGGCTTTGACGCATCGAGCTGGTACGGCGTCGTCGGCCCGCGCGACATGTCCAGGGAACTGGCCCAGCGCATCAATGCCGACATCAACCGCGTGCTGGCCATGCCCGACGTGGTCAGCCGCTTCGACGGATACGGCGTGGAGGACGGTGGCGGCTCCGTGGACAAGTTCGCGGCCTTCATGGCTGCCGAATACAAGAAGTGGGGCGACGTCGTTCGCGCCGCAAAAGTGACCGAAGAAAGCTGAGGACCCGGCATGAGCAATCCCCAATCCAACCCGCTGCAACTGCCCCTGCAAGGCATCCGCGTGCTCGACGTCAGCCAGGTCATGGCCGGCCCATTTGCCTGCATGCTGCTGGCCGACCTGGGTGCCGATGTCATCAAGGTCGAGCCTCCGGGCACCGGCGACCAGACGCGGGGCGCCATGGGCTTCAAGATGAAGGGCCCGGACAGCATGGGCTTTCTGAACATGAACCGCAACAAGCGGTCGCTGACGCTGGACCTCAAGAGCGAGGAGGGGCGTGAGGCCTTCTACCAGCTGGCCACGACAGCCGATGTCATCGTCGAGAACTATCGGCCCGGCGTGGTCCAGCGCCTGAAGATCGACTACGAAAGCATCCGCCGCATCAATCCGCGCATCGTCTATGTCAGCATCTCGGGCTTCGGCCAGAGTGGGCCCTGGGCCCAGCGGCCGGGGTTCGACCTCATGGCCCAGGCCATGTCGGGCGTGATGAGCGTCACCGGCTACAAGGGAGAGAAACCCGTCAAGGCCGGCGTGCCCGTGGCCGACATCGGTTGCGCACTGTTCGCCACCTACGGACTGCTGGCCGCCTACATCGGCGCGCAGAAGACAGGGCAGGGCCAGCACATAGACGCCTCGCTGTTCGACTCGGCCATGGCTTTCTCGATCTGGGACATGTCCGAATACTGGGGCACCGGCGTGCCGCCCGCGCCGCTGGGTACCAGCAACAAGATGAGCGCCCCCTACCAGGCCGTGAAGGCGCGCGATGGCTACTTCGTCATGGGCGCCACCAACCAGAAGCTCTGGGCCAGGCTGTGCGCGCTGATCGAACGCCCGGATCTGCTCGAGCATGCCGACTACGCCACCGTGGCGCTGCGCCTGAAGCACCGCGAGGCGCTGATAGGCGAGCTGGAAGCGGAATTCGCCCACCACGACAGCGCCGACTGGGTGGACCGCATGCTGGAGGCAGGCATTCCCGCAGGCCCGCTGCTCACCTATCCGCAGGCCTTCGAGGGTGAACACGGCCAGCACCGCGGCATGTGCATGGAGATCGACCATCCCATCGAAGGCAAGGTCAAGAACATCGGCTTTCCCGTCAAGATGCTCGGCACGCCCCAGCAGGTGCGCCGCCATCCGCCGCTGCTGGGCGAGCACAACGCAGAAATCATGGCCGAACTCCAGGCACTGAAGGCCGCCGCATGAGCACGGCCCTGCATGAATCCGTGGCGCTGACCGTTCACGCCGGGGGCGCGGCCGAGATCCTCATCGACCGCCCCGAACGCCACAACGCCATGACACTGCCCATGTACGAGGCACTGCTCACGGCCCTGGAGCGCTGCCAGGCCGACCCGGCCATCCACTGCGTGATGCTGCGCGGTGCGGGCGGCAAATCCTTCATCTCGGGCACGGACATCGCTTACTTCAAGGACTTCCATGACGGCCAGCAAGGCATTGCGTACGAAGCATTCGTGGAGCGCGTGATCGACGCCGTGGAGCGCATCGCCGTGCCCACCATCGCCGTCATCGACGGCTGGGCCGTGGGCGGCGGCCTGGCCCTGGCCACGGCATGCGACTTTCGCATCTGCAGCACAGGCTCGCGCTTCGGTGCGCCGATTGCCAAGACGCTGTCCAACACGCTGTCGTCACGCAACATCGCCCGCCTGGTGGCCAGCCTCGGCGTGCCGCGCGTCAAGCGCATGCTGCTGCTGGCCGACTACCTGTCAGCCGGGCAGGCCGAGGCCTGCGGGTTCGTGCATGCGGTGGTGCCGGCAGATCAATTGCAAGCCCAGGCACAGGCGCTGGCCGAGCAGCTCATGGCCTTGTCGGCAACCACCCAGTCAGCGGTCAAGGAAAGCCTGAGGCGCATCGTGGTGGAGCAGCGGCTGGATGATGAGGATCTGGTGTCGGCGGTTTATGGGAGTGGGGCGTTTCGCGCTGGGGTGGCGGGATTCAACAGGCAATGATTTGAGCCAGCCTTGCCAGAATCTGGCGCAATCCTACAAATTGCTTGGCTAAACTCCACAGCCTGGAAAGAGGCGGTGGCTGCATTCTTGGCCTGAAAGAAAAGGCCGGTTGCTGCGCGTAGCCGCCCCTCAGATCAACGCAGCCCGAGAAATCCCATGCAAATCAAGAAATGCATTTCCGTCCTGCTGGCCAGCAGCTTCATCCTGCCGGTTCTGCCTGCGCGTGCAGGCGAAGAGACGGTGCAGCTCATGTCCAATGGCCGCTACCAGACCTACAGCCTGCCCGACGATGCGCAGCAGGTGCAACTGGTCGAGACCTTGGCTGGCAACTGCAGCTACAACCAGAACTGGGGCTATGACCTGGGCCGCCGGGAGATGTGGGTCAAGGGCGGCTGCGGGGGGCGTTTCCGCATCCTGACCGGCCTGCCCCAGGGCGCGCAGGGCCAGGAAGGCGGGAGCGACAACACGGGCGCATGGATCGCCGGTGCCGCCGTGGCAGCCATTGCCGGCGCCGCCATTTTGGCGAACAAGCGCGACAAGGACCGCGAACGTGACCGCGACGAGCAATGGAACGATGACCGCTATCCGGGCCAGCAGCCCGGCTATCCCTCGTGGGGTGGACGGGAGGTGCGGGGCCAGAACGGGCTGTGCCTGGATATATCCGGGGGGCTTCGCCCAGGCAATGGGCTCATCGTCTACCACTGCAGCGGCGGTGAGAATCAGCGCTTCACGTTGACGCGTGATGGCGAGATGCGCGTGGGCGACCTGTGCCTGGACGTGGCCGATGGCAACACCCGCAATGGTGCGCGGGTGATTGCTTGGCAATGCCGCAACCAGCCCAACCAGAAATGGGACTGGAGCCGTGGCCAGATCCGCAGCCGTTTTGCCAACAAGTGCCTGGACATCGAAGGCGGCAATGCCCGGCCGGGCCAGCCCGTGATCGTGTGGTCCTGCGCCGGCGGCCCGAACCAGCGCTGGAACTGAGGACGCTTGTTGCACAAGCTCTCTCCCGCGCCCGGGCCAGTGCCCGGACGCAACGCCGTTGCGGGCTTCCGGCGGCTGGGGCCCTTGCAGTGGCTGGGCCTGATCACTGGCGCCGTGCTGCTGGGCGATGCCGTGGTGCTGATGGCGCGCGGCATGTTCAATCTGGGCGTGACGCTGCCAGCGGTGCTGGGCCTGCTGTTCATGGCCTGCAGCTTCTGGCGCCCGGCCATTGCGCGCAGGCTGCGCGCCAGTGCCTGGCTGCGGCGTGCCTGGTGGCTGGGCTGGGCGGCGTTGGCGATGTGGCTGGTCAGCCTGCTGGTGTTCTGGGCGCACCTGCTGTCCGCCTCGTCCGGGTTGCCACCGGAACAGCCGGTGCAGGCCATCGTGGTGCTGGGCAGTGCCACGCGTGACGGCCAGCCGTCGCTCACGCTGGCCCAGCGGCTGGACCGCGCTGCCGAGCTGGCCGCCCGCCAGCCCAAGGCGCTGGTGCTCACCAGCGGCGGGGTGGACTTTGGGGAAAGCGAGAGCGAAGGCGCCATCATGGCGCGCTATCTGCAGCAGCGCCACGGCCTGCCGCCCGAGCGCCTGCTGATGGAGGAGCGCAGCACCAGCACGGCGCTGAACCTGGCCTGGAGCCTGCCCCTGCTGCAGGCGCGCGGGGTGGAGCCGCAGGCGGCAATCGCCATCGTCACCAGCGACTTCCACACCCTGCGCGCCGGCTGGATAGCCGAGCGCAGCGGCTACGGCCAGGCCTTCACCGTGGGTGCGCCCACGCCCCTGACGATCCGCGCCAACGCCTGGCTGCGCGAGTACTTTGCGGTGATCAGCGGATGGGTGCTGGGGGAGTTCTGAGCCGCTGTGCGATGGGCTGCGGCCTTGCGGATTGGCTCCACAATGTGATTCTTCATAAATCAACAGGAGTGAGACAGTGGCAAGCGAACAGCGTCCTTTCCGGGTTCTGGGCATACAGCAGGTGGCCATCGGCGGCACCGACAAGCAGCGCATGAAGCGTCTGTGGGTGGACATGCTGGGCCTGACCCAGACCGGCACATTCCAGAGCGAGCGCGAGAACGTGGACGAAGACATCCTGGCCATGGGCCAGGGCGCGCACAAGGTCGAGGTGGACATCATGCAGCCGCTGGACATCGACAAGAAGCCCGCCGTCCACACCACGCCGCTGAACCATATCGGCCTGTGGATCGATGACCTGCCGCTGGCCGTGCAGTGGCTGACGGAGCAGGGCGTGCGCTTTGCGCCCGGCGGCATCCGCAAGGGCGCGGCCGGCTACGACATCTGCTTTCTGCACCCCAAGAGCAATGACGAGTTTCCGATCGCTGGCGAGGGTGTGCTGATCGAACTGGTACAGGCGCCGGCCGAGGTGATTGCCGCCTTGGGCTGAGACGTCTTCAGGCGAAAGGCTGGACGCGCCGCTCGGCATGCTCCAGCAGCCACAGCCTTTTTCGGGCGCGCGTCATGGCCACGTACAGGCGGTTGCGCTCCAGAAAGGCCAGCGCGTGCGGGGCCGAGGCCGGAAAGCGGCCAGGCTCCATGAAGGGCAGGGCGACATGCTCGTATTCCTTGCCCTTGGCTTCCTCGATGGTGCTCAGATGAAAGTCGAAGCCGCGCTCGGCCCGCACGGTTCGTTCGAAGCGCGTAGCCATGGCGGCCACCTGGGCCAGCATGTCGGGCACGGCCATGCCCGCCACCGAATCCATGAAGGCCTTCACGCGCTGACGCATGGCCGCCGCCTGGGCCTGCGACAGGGCCACGCCCGCAAAAAGGCCCCAGACATCGGCCTGCTCCAGCAGGCTGCGTGCGTCTGACTGAAGCGCCAGGGGCAGCTGCAAAAAGCTGCCAAAGGCCTGGAAGTTGCGTTGCCCGCCCTGCAGGCTGGACTGGTTTCCCAGAAATCGCCAGATGATCTGCGGGTTGTGCAGCATCTCGCCCGCCATGCGCTGGGCCAGCGTATGGCGGCTTGACGGATCGGCCATGTCGGCGCCATCCACGCTGCCCTTGCCGTAGAAAAGCGCACCTTCCACAAAGGCCGCCAGGGTCTCGCTGCCCAGCACGCTGGTCTCAGCCTTCCATGACAGCGCCTGCATGCCATGTGCGTAGCAAAGGCCCAGCAGCAGGGCAATCTCGCGCTGCAGGTAAAAGCGCTTGAAGCCGTAGAAGCTGGCGGACTTGCCGGCGCGGTGGATGGCCCATTCCAGCGCGCAGGCATCTTGCTCATGGCGCAGGATCACGGTCAGCGAGGGATTGCGCGCGCCGGGCGACGGGGGCTCACCCGGCGCCGCCGTTGGCGTGCCGCGCGCCAGACCGGCCTGGATCTGCAGCAGCTGGTCAATGCACTGGCTGTCATCGGTGTGCTGCAGTTGCTGCACGGTGCTGAAGCGCGTGGGCGCCGCAGTCAGGCCAACGTTGAACAGCGCATTGACCGCCTTGGCGATCTGCGGGCCAAAGCGCCGCGACTGGGTCAGCGCCAGCGTGGCCGTGGCTTGGGGCAGGAAGTCATCGAGCTGGTGGAGCTTGTCGCGGAACACGGACCAGGCCTGTGCCTCGATGTGCTGGTTGAAGTCGCCTGCGCCCAGGAAGGCGCAGCCGCTGGTTCCGACCAGGGCGCGCAGCAGTTGCAGCGAGGCCGGGTCCAGGTCATGCATCTCGTCGAACACCACCAGGTCGTAGCGCGGCAGGTCCAGCGCCTGGCCCTGCAGGGCGTCGCTGGCCAGTGCATGGCTGCAGTCGCCTTCGGCGTAGTACAGCGGGTCGCCGCAGTGGTCGATGCGGCGGCGCTCGTACTCGAAGAACAGGCCGGCCATGCGGTAGTCGAGCAAATACTCCTCGCAGAAACTGGCCAGTCCCATGCCTTCCTCGGCCAGGCGCTGGGGCAGCAACGACTTCTTGGCGCTGAGGTTGAAGTCCCAGAAGGCGTCCAGATCCAGATCGCCGGGCTGCTCGAACAAAGGGTCGGGCTGCCAGGCCAGCCGCTCGCACAGCGCGGCATGTGCCTCGCGCACACGGGCCTGCAGTGCCACGCGGTCGGCCAGAAAGCGGGCCGCAGGGTCGCGGCGGCGGATCTGCTGGGCCGCCCAGCGTTCCACCGTGGTGATCTGTACCTGGGGCGGCACCTCGCGCACCAGTTGCTTGAGCCGGTGATGAAAGGCCGCCACGCCGGAGCGCGAATAGGCCAGCACCAGGATGCGCTGGGCCTGGCCGCTGCGGCAGGCCTGAACCACCTTGCAGGCCAGCGTGGTCGTCTTGCCTACGCCCGCCAGCGCCGCCACGATGGCCGAACGTCCCTCATGCGCCAGGATGGCCTGCTGCTCGCGCGACAGCAGCAGCGGTTGGCCGTGATCGGTGGGAAATTCCAGGGAGCGCAGGGACATCGGAGCGAATCGGGGAAAGTGGTGGAAAGCGGGTGGAAGCACGGGCCGTGGCAATGAAAACCGCCGTGGCGACGACGGCGGGCACCCATTGTGGTCGTTTTGGAGAGGCATCTGGCAGGTATTGGGAATCAAGGCCTGCGCCCGCTTGCACATCTTTTTCGGTCTGCATCGGACAATTGAGCGATGTTGACCGCCAATGGCTGCGCGCTTGCGGCATGAAGCATGCAGGCAGAAAAACTTCTGCCAAAACGCAGCGAACATCGCTCAAAAATAAGCGAAGTTCGCTCTTTTTGCAGGTCATGAAAATGGGGCAACTATTTTTGCCAAGGAGCCGGCTTTTTCATTCCCAAGGCTTTTTTTGCTCATCAGAATGAAAAAAGCAGACCCACAGAGGAGTTTTTGATGACCGCCTGCAGCACCACCCCGACGACTTCCGCCAACTCCGCACAGCCTGCGGCCGGCAGCCCATTGCAATGGCATGCACGCCCCTCCAAAAGCGACACGCTGCCGTTTGACGGCGCCTGGAGCGTGCAGGCCATCCAGGAACTGCTGGACAAGCCCTTCATGGACCTGATGTTCCAGGCCCAGAGCGTGCACCGCGAGCACTGGCCTGCGGGCGACATCGAGCTGGCCACGCTGCTGTCGGTCAAGACGGGCGGATGCCCCGAGAACTGCGGCTACTGCCCGCAGGCGGCAGAGTTCGATACCGGCGTCAAGGCGGAAAAGCTCATGAGCGTGGACGAAGTCACGCGGGCCGCCCAGGCCGCCAAGGATGCGGGCGCCACGCGCTTTTGCATGGGCGCGGCCTGGCGCGCGCCCAAGGACCGCGACATCGAGAAGATGAACGAGCTGATCGGCGCCGTGAAGGGCCTGGGCATGCAGACCTGCGCCACGCTGGGCATGCTCCAGCCGCATCAGGCGCAGTCGCTGCGCGAAGCGGGCCTGGACTACTACAACCACAACCTGGACACCGCGCCCGAGTACTACCAGGACGTGGTCAGCACGCGCCAGTACCAGGACCGCCTGGACACGCTCAAGGCCGTGCGCGGCGCAGGCATCAGCGTGTGCTGCGGCGGCATCATCGGCATGGGCGAGGCGCCTGTGCACCGCGCGGGCCTGATCGCCCAGCTGGCCAATCTCAACCCCCATCCCGAATCCGTGCCCATCAACAGCCTGGTGCGCGTGCCCGGCACGCCGCTGGCGGACAGCGAGCCAGTCGATCCGCTGGACTTCGTGCGCGTGATCGCGGTGGCGCGCATCACCATGCCCACGGCGCGCGTGCGCCTGTCGGCAGGCCGGCAGCAGCTGGGCGACGCCGTGCAGGCCCTGTGCTTCATGGCCGGCGCCAACTCCATCTTCTATGGCGACAAGCTGCTGGTCACCGGCAACCCCGATGTGGAAGCCGACACCACGCTGCTGCGCAAGCTGGGCCTGAGCGGCACGCGGACCTCGGTACAGGAGTGAGCTTTTTGAGCTTTTGAGCTCTTTTGAGCCAGCGGCTCAGGACTGCGGCCGGCCGCTGCCTTGCGCGGCGGCGGCCGCATCGTCGTCGCCGGCATCGAGCAGCCTGGCCGCACGGTTGCTCAACGCGGAATCCGCACGGAAATAGCCCAGCACCGTATTGACGCTGCTGTGCCCCGTCAGCGCCATGGTGTCGGGCAAGGGCACGTTCTGGCGCCCGGCCTCGGTCACAAAGCCTGAGCGCAGGGAATGCGCCGAGAAATCCCCCTCCACGCCCGCCAGCGCGCAGCGCTGCTTCACGATGTCGCGCACGGCCGCTGGCGACAGGGGCTCGCCCACATGGCCGCCTTTGCGGATGCGCCGGAAGATCGGCCCTTCCTGTATGGCGGCGGCACGCAGCCAATCGGCCAGCGCCTGGGCCGCGCGCCCGGTCACGGGCTTGTGGTTCTCGGGCGCATCCCGCCCGGACTGGTTGGTCTTGGAGTGCGCCAGCGTGTAGATGAATTCCTGCGGCCCCACGGCGCGCAGGTGGCGCATGTCGGCCCCAGCCACCTCCGAGCGGCGGCGCCCGCCGCTGGACCAGGCGAACAGCAGCAGGGCGCGGTCGCGGCGGCCGCGCAGGCTGTCATCGCAGGTCTGCAGCAATTGCTCCAGCAGGTCGCGCGTCAGCGCATCCTTTTTGGCCGGCTGCTCGCCGCGCCGCGCATAGGCCTTGCGCGTGCGCGACATCAGCTCGCGCACCGCGCCGTCCTGGCAAGGGTTGGCCAAACCGTGCACCTGATGCGCCTTGGAAAGCACCGCCATGCGGTGCACCAGCGTGTTGTGCGACAGGGGGCCTTCGCGGGCCTTGTATCCGGCCTCGACCAGGGCGCGGTCCATGTGCGCCGGCATTTCACTGGCCAGGCCCGCGCCGGTCTGCCGCTGGGCGTGGTCGATGATGAACTGCAGCACACAGGCCACATCCAGCGGCAGCTGCATCTGCCGCTCAAAGCGCAGCGCATGCCAGGCGGCCCAGTAGCGCATCGCACTCTGGTAGCTGTTTCTGGTGTTGGTGGATTCGCCCTCGCGCAGCAACTCGCGCACGGCCTGCTGGGCGGCAGGCTCCAGCCCCGCAGAGGGCAGGATGCTGCCTTGCTGTGTGCCTTCCAGAGGCTGGTCTTGGGGAATCAGCGAAAAGGGGCCGTTGCGCATCCGTGGATTGTCGCCCGGTGCAGCATGGCCGCCCGCCGCGGAGCCTGCGGCCATGCAGGGCATGCAAAGTTCAGTTTCCAAGCTTTCCAGAGGCTGCAGCGGCTTTTTGCCTGGGCAAAGCCGTGTAATGTGCGTATCCATACTGTATGAAAATTTCATATGTAATATTTAATACATGGCACATATGATGTATTACGTAATATTAAAATAACTCACGATAACAATCACTTATCGTTGGTAATCTGGAAAATAGTTCACGATATGCAGAAAACATCCACCCGCGGCGTGCAGGAAGCCGATGTCTGGGCCGCGGCAGACGCCTTGATCGCCCAGGGCCTGCGGCCGACCATCGAGCGCGTGCGCCAGCAAATCGGCCGAGGCTCGCCAAATACCGTCAGCCCGATGCTGGAGACCTGGTTTGCCACCCTGGGCCAGCGCCTGGGCGTGGCGGCAGGGCAGGGCGAGCTGCTGCCCTCGTCCGTGCCCGATCCCGTTCAGCGCCTGGCGCAGCAGCTTTGGGACGCTGCCCAGGAAGCCGCCATGGAGGCCGCCCGCGCCGCGCTGCAATCGCGCGAGGAAGCAGCGCAGGCCACGCAGGCCGAGCTGCAGGAGCAGCAAGAGCAAATGGCGCGGCGCGAGGCGTCCATGCAGGCGCAGAAAGAGGCCATGGACCAGGCCCTGCAAGTGGCCCAGGCGCAGTCGCAGGACTTGTCGCGCCGGCTGGATGAAATGCAGCAGCAGCTGCAGGACCGCGACGAGCGTCTGGAGGAAATGCGCGATGCGCTGGCCGAAGCCGCCCGCCAGCGCGAGGCGCTGCAGCAAAAGCATGGCGAAGAAATGCAGTCTGCCGCGCTGGAACGCCAGCGCATGGCCGAGCAATACGCGGGCAATGAGCGCCACATGCTCAACGAAGTTGACCGCGCACGCCAGGAACTGGCGGCTGCGCGCAAGACAGCCACCGAGCAGGAGCGCAAGGCAGCGACCCGCCTTGCAGAGCTGCAAGGCCGCTATGAAAAGAGCGAGGAGGAACAGCTGAGCCTGCACTCCCAGTTGCAGACCGCCCAGAATGCGGCCGCCCTGGCGCAGGAGCGTGCGGCGGACCTGCGCAGCCTGCTGGAGGCGCAGCAGCGATTGGCCGCTGGCGGCGGTGCCTTGCCGGATGCCGGCGCGGGGCTTTCGCTGGGCCGGCGCGGCAGCCTGTCCGCGGCGCGCCGCTCCATGACGCGCCTCAAGGACAGGAGAGGCTAGGGCGTATCGCCCAGGCCAAGGTCAGGCCTTGGCGCGCGATTTGCCTTGGGGCGGCCGATGTCTGCGCATGGCCTGCGTGATGCTGTCTACCGTTCCACGCACATGCGCGCGCACTTCGCGCTCCATGCGATCCGGGTCACCGGCCTGCAGGCTGGCCACCAGTTGCTGGTGGTGCTCCTGCAACTTCGGCGAGGGCTCGTTGTTTTCCAGCCAGATCCGCATCAGCGGCTCGACCACCGAATGCAGGGCCGAGATCTGCTCGCACAGGCGCGGGGCTGCGCTGATGCGGCAAAAGCGCTCGTGAAAGCGCCGGTGCACCGTGATCCATTCCGACTGATCACTCTCGCAGCGCTTCATTTTCAAAAGCAGGTCCTGCAGGTCGTCCACATCCGCCTGGGTGCAGCGCCTGGCGGCCATGGCTGCGGCCAGGCCTTCGAGCACGGCACGCATCTCGAAAACCTCGATGACCTCGCTCTCGGAAAGCTCCCGCACGATCGCGCCCCGGTTCGGCGGCATGACCAACAGGCCTTCCGCAGTCAGCCGGCGCAAGGCCTCGCGGACCGGCATGCGGCTCATGCCGATGGAGTTGGCGATGTCATCGGCCACCAGCCTGTCGCCCGGCTTCAGCAGTCCCATGCGGATGCCATGAGAGAGGTGTTGGTAGGCCTCTTCGTGGGCACTGGTCTGTGCCGCATCGGGCGAGGGGGTGGCAAGTGGCGGCATGGTGATGGTTCTGGGATGGGCGGAGCCCGGTCGTCATTCTAGGTTTGGCTGTCAGGGTCCAGGGCGCACCCTGATGGTGCATTGTGTACGGCCAATCCAGGCATGGTGATTGCTTGGGTATCTTTGGAAAAATTGGATACAAAGATATCAGGATACGGTAATCTCGAGGCTGCCATCGCGCCCTGCGTCGATGGCGCGGTCCGCTGCAAGCAGCGTTGGCAGCCTCGGCCCCCATTCATTGCCCGATATCCAAGTCCCAGCAACACAAGGAAGAAGAACCGTTATGCGTAATTTCCAGAATCCTGGCCGTTCCGTCGTCATGTCCACGCACGGCATGGCGGCAACCTCGCACCCGGCCGCCACCCAGGCCGCTGTTCGCATCCTGGAGGCCGGCGGCACCGCCATGGATGCCGCCGTCGCGGCCTGTGCGGTCCAGTGCGTGGTGGAGCCTGGCTCCACCGGCATTGGAGGAGACTGCTTTGCGCTGTACAGCGAAAAGGGCTCCGACCAGATCACGGCCTACAACGGCGCCGGCTGGGCGCCCCAGGCCACCTCCCTGAAGGCCGTTCTTGCCTCGGGCGAGGAAAAGCAATTGCGCCGCCAGTCGCCCTACGTGGTCACGGTGCCTGGCGCCGTGGACGCCTGGGTCGCCCTGACGGACCGGTTCGGCCGGCTGCCCATGGGCCGCCTTCTGGAAGATGCCATCCGCTTCGCCGAGCAGGGCTATGCCGTGGCGCCGCGCGCCGGCACCGACTGGGCCATGCACACGCAACTGCTGGCCGCCACCACTGCGCGCGACATCATGCTGGTCGATGGCCAGGCCCCGGCCATCGGATCGGTTCACCGCCAGCCGCAGTTGGGCGCCACCTTGCGCAAAATCGCCGAACAGGGCCGCGCCGGCTTCTACGAGGGAGAGGTCGCGCAGGACATCGTCTCCTATCTGCGCAGCCTCGGTGGCGTGCACACGCTTGAGGACTTCGCCACCTATCGTGGCGAGTTCGTGCAGCCGGTCAAGAGCAGGTTCCGAGACCATGTGGTGCACGAGTGCCCGCCTCCGGGCCAAGGCATCATTGCCCTGCTGCTGCTGAACATTCTTCAGGGCCTGGAGCCGGGCACGGACCCGCTCTCGCCCGAGCGGCTGAAGGCCGAGATCGATGCCACGCGCATGGCCTACCGGGTGCGGGATGCGCTGCTGGCCGATCCGCGCTTCGCCGATGTGGACATCGACTATCTGCTGTCGCAGGAGCTGGCCGGCCAGCTGCGCAACGGCGAGTTCCCGGAGCATTTCAAGACCCCGGCGACCAATGCGGCAGCGGAGCACAAGGACACGGTCTACATCTCGGTGGTGGACAAGGATCGCAACTGCGCCAGCTTCATCAACTCGATCTTCCACCCCTTCGGCTCCGGCCTGATGGCGCCCAAATCAGGCGTGCTGCTGCACAACCGGGGCCAGAGCTTTGAACTGGCTGAGGGCCACCCCAATTGCATCGGACCCGGCAAACGGCCCCTGCACACCATCATCCCCGGCATGACCACGAAGGATGGTCGCGTGGAGCTGGTGTTCGGCGTGATGGGCGGCCACTACCAGGCCATGGGCCATGCGCACTTTCTGTCCAAGGTGATCGACTACGGCTGCGATATCCAGGCCGCCAGCGATCTGCCCCGGCTGTTCCCCATTCCCGGCACCGACAAGGTCGAGGTTGAAAGCACCTTGCCGCAGCATGTCGCGCAGGCGCTGGAGCAGCAGGGCTACCGGTTGGTGGCGCCCGGCTATCCTGCCATCGGCGGCGCCCAGGCCATTCGGGTGGATTGGGACAACGGCGTACTGCACGGCGCATCCGACCACCGCAAGGACGGCTGCGCCATGGGTGCCAACCGCTCCTGACGGACGGAAGCCTGCGCGCTGGCTTCACGCTTCGCGACAGCGAAGGGGCCGGCGCGGCTTTCAGTGCGGATTTCAGTCGGCCTGGTTCGCCTGGAGGATGCCTGGAAGCGTGCGCAGGATGTGGGCGCGCATCAGGGCTTCCACCTTTGCGCCATCCCTGGCCTTCAATGCGCCTATGAGTTCTTCGTGCCTGTCGTGCACGTAGTCCGTCGATGGCTTGCCCTCCAGCCACACCCGCATCAGGGGCTCGGAGACCGAGTGCAGGGACGCGATCTGCCGCATCAGCTGGGGAGCGTCGGCAATGGTGCACAGGCGCTCGTGGAACTGGCGGTGCGCCGTGATCCATTCCGATGCATTCAGGCCGCTGCGGTGCATGCGCTGCAGCAATTGCTCCAGATCGTGGATGTCATTGGTGGTCACGTTCTCGGCCGCCAGGGTGGCCGCCAGGCCCTCCAGCACCGAACGCATGGCGAACACCTCGCGCACCTCTTTTTCGGTCAGCACCCGAACCACCGAGCCACGGTTGGGGCGGTTGACGATCAGCCCTTCCGTGGCAAGGCGGTTCAGCGCCTCGCGCACGGGCATGCGGCTGGTGCCAATTTCGGCCGCGATGTCATCCGGTGCCAGCCGCATGCCCGGGCGCAGTTCGCCCGTGCGTATGCCGCGCTTGATGTGTTGGTAGGCCTCTTCCTGTGCCGTGGCATGGACAGTGTCAAACGAGGCGCGTCGGTCGGTCAGCATGGTTTATCCGGTGTCTTTCGCCCAGGGCAGGGGCCCGCCGATTCTACGGGGACCTGCCTGCGCCTCCCGGGGACCCCGTTTGCGCCGGTTTCCACGCAGCCATGCCTGTGCAGGTAATGGCAAGAGGCGGTTTTCCCTAGAGCTGGTTCGATTATTGCTTGCTAGTCTTTCGCATGATTGGATACAAATATCTAAATATCTATGCATTTTCCCCATGGCAACCGGAACCTGTTCCTTCGCCATGCCTGCTCTCCAACCTGATGAAGACCATGCCCCTCCAAACGCTCCGCACTCCCCTGGCCACGGCCCTGCTGTCTGCCCTGGCCCTTGTCGCATCCGCTCAAGCCTCTGCCCAGGGGGCCGGCGCCTGGCCCAGCAAGCCCATACGCATCGTCGTCCCCTTTCAGGCCGGGTCCGCCACGGATCTTTTGAGCCGGCAAGTGGGGACCGGGCTGAGCACTTCGTTGGGCCAGCCCGTGCTGGTGGAAAACAAGCCGGGTGCGGCCGCCATGATCGGCAGCGACACCGCCGCCCGGGCCCCGGGCGACGGCTACACCCTGCTGATGAGCGGGCCGGCCTCCATGGTCACCAACCGTTTTCTGTACAAGAAGCTGAGCTACAACCCGGACGCCTTCGAGAAGGTGGCCATCGTGGCGGTCACGCCCAATGTGCTGCTGGCAAACCCGTCCCTGCCGTTCAGTACGCTGGCTGAGATGGTGGCCTATGCCAAGGCAAACCCCGGCAAGCTGACCTATGCCTCGTTCGGGGCCGGCACGACCTCGCACATGGCTGGCGAGTTCCTGCGCCAGGCCGCCGGCATCGACATAGTGCATGTGCCCTACAAGGGTGCGGCCGAGGCCATCCCGGCCTTGATATCGGGCCAGGTCTCCCTGTACTTCGACACCATCATGACCGCCTTGCCCCAGGTGAAGGCCGGCAAGCTGCGGGCCCTGGGCGTATCGACTGCAAGCCGCGCCGCCATGGCCCCGGACATCCCGACGATTGCCGAACAAGGCTATCCGGGCTTTGACATCGCCCCGTGGTACGGCATCGTGGCCAGCCACGGCACGCCGCCGGCCGTGGTCTCCCGGCTCAACACCGAGATCAACAAGCTGCTGAACACCCCTGAGTTCCGCGAGCGCCTGGTGGCCACCGGCGCCGAAGCCCGTGGCGGCAGCGTTGCCGACTTCGAGGCCTTCGTCAAAACCGAGGTCCCCCGCACGGAGAAGCTGGTACGGCAGGCCGCAATCGCGCTGCAGTAACCGGACAGGGGCCGCCGGGGCAGGGCGGTGGGGCACGGCGGTGGGTTGCCTGCCGTGCGGCGCCGATTTCACCTATGCAGGGCGATGCTTCTGGACCGGGATGATTCGCTGTCCAGCCGAAAACCTGCCACCACGTCCGCCAGTTGCGCGGCCTGCTGCTGCAGCGACTGCGCCGCGGCCGTGGCCTCTTCGACCAGGGCCGCGTTCTGCTGGGTGGACTGGTCCATCTGGCTGACGGCGGTCCCGATTTCGGCAATGCCCGTGCTCTGTTCCTGGCTGGCATTGCTGATCTCGGTGACGATGGCGGTCACGCGCTGCACGCTTTCCACCACCTTGCCCATGGTGGCGCCCGCGTCCTGCACCAGGCGGCTGCCGGCATCGACTTGGCCCACGGAGTCGTCGATCAGCGCCTTGATTTCCTTGGCGGCCGTGGCGCTGCGCTGGGCCAGCGTGCGCACTTCGGAGGCCACCACGGCAAAGCCGCGGCCCTGCTCACCGGCGCGGGCCGCTTCCACAGCGGCGTTCAGCGCCAGGATGTTGGTCTGGAAGGCTATGGAGTCGATCACGCCGATGATGTCGGCGATGCGGTGCGAGGACTGCTCGATGCCGCCCATGGTGCGAACCACCTGGTCCACCACGGTGCCGCCATGCGTGGCGATGTCCGAGGCGCTGCTGGCCAGTTGGCGAGCCTGGCGCGCATTCTCGGCGTTGTGCTGCACGGTGGCTGTGAGCTGCTCCATGGCGGCGGCGGTTTCCTCCAGCGAGCTGGCCTGCTGCTCGGTGCGTGCCGACAGGTCCTGGTTGCCGCTGGCGATTTCGGTGGAGGCATGGCGCACGGTCTCGGACGATTCCCGGATGCGCACCAGCACCGAGGCGATCTTGTCGGTGAAGTGGTTGAACGCGCGTGCGATCTGCGTCAGTTCGTCGTTGCCTTGCACCGACAGGCGGCGCGTGAGATCGCCGTCACCCGAGGCAATGTCCTCCAGCGCATCGCGCACCACGGCCAGCCGGCGCGTGACGCGGGCAATGACGGCGCCCAGCAGCGCAATCGCCAGGATCAGCGAAATGGCAACGATGGCGCCCGACACCTTGAGCAGCGAACCCAGCGCGGACAGCGCCTCGTCGCGCTGCACGGCCACCACCAGTTGCCAGTTCGTGCCGGGCACGCCCTGGCCGTAGAGCAGGAAGTCCTTGCCGCCGACGGCCGTGCGCATGCCGGAGTCCGCCTTGGGCAGGGCCTGGATGGCGTCGGCACGCAACTGGGGCGAGAGCGCGGAGACGGGCTTGAGCGTGAGTGCCGGATCGGGATGGGTGACGATGGCGCCCACCTCATCCACCAAGAAGGCAAAGCTGCCCGGCGTGGGCCGGATGGCGCCCACGGTGCGCACCACCGTGGTAAGCAGCACATCGGTGCCGACTACGGCGACGGGATTGCCGGCCGGGCCCACGGGCTCGGCAAAGGTCACGCCCACTTCGGGTGGAGAGACAAACAGATAAGGCGCCGTCACGATGGGCCTGCCTTCCTTCAGCGCCTGCCTGAACCAGGGGCGGGCCGTCACGTCGTAGTCGGCAGCCATCTCGTTGAGGAAGAACATGCGCTTGTCGGTGTAGCCGAAGTAGGCATCCGAGAAGCCGCCGCCGTCGCGCAGCGCCTGGACCACAGCACGCGGGTCCGGCGTATCGACCGCCTGCGCCAGGGTATGGGTCAGCAGGCGCTTGGTCGCCACCCATTCGCCCAGCACCTGGGCCTGGGCGTTCACGAGCTGGCGGCTCTGGTCGTCGAGGGTGGACAGCACATGGCGCTGCACCGTGAGGAAGTTGGCAATGGCCAGGGCCAGCATGGCCACGGTGACGATGGCCACGCTGAGCGCGATGAGTCGCGCACGCAGGGACTGGAACATAGAAGAATTACTTATTGCAAGAAGATGCTACATACGTTAGCAAATTTTCTTGACAATACGCGTTCTTGCAGGCGGTGCCCCCTGGCCGCCGAAGCCTATGCGGGAAATTCGCTCCCCTTCAGCGCCTCAGCGCTCCCCAGCCAGCAGCCTGCCCAGCGCCTCGTAGGCCGGCAGCGAGGTCGGGTCATTGGCCGCATTGCCAGCCACCGGGTGGGAGGCGAAGCGCGCAATCACCATCTGTGCCTTGGGATCGATGTAGACGGTCTGGCCATGCACGCCGCGCGCCGCGAAGGCACCATGGGCGTTGTGCGTGACCCACCACATGTTGCGGTAGGTCCAGCCCGGCAGCAGCTTGTAGCCGGCCTTGGCAAAGGCCGCCGCATCGCCGCCCCGGCGGATATCGTCCACGGCCGCTGCGGGAACGATCTGCTGGCCGTTGAACTGGCCCCGATTGCGCAGCATCTCGCCAAAGCGCGCCAGGTCCCGCAGGCCCAGGTTCAGGCCGCCGCCTGCAAAGGGCGTGCCCGTGGAGTCCACCGACATGTAGGCATCCTGCTCGGCGCCCAGGCGGCTCCAGATGCGCTCGGACAGCAGATCGGCCACGGACTGGCCGCTCACGCGCGCCAGCACCCAGCCCAGCGCATCGGTGTTGGCCGTGCGGTAGCCGAAGGCCTTGCCGTGCACGCCTTCGGGCTTCACGGTCTGCAGGAATTCGTAGTAGCTGCGCGGGCCGGTGTAGTCCTTGGCCTTGGGCAGCGGGTTGCCGGCCGCTGCATGCGCCCAGACCTCGGCCTGGGGGTCCGCATAGTCTTCGCTGAAGCGTATGCCCGTGGTCATGTCCATGAGCTGGCGCACCGTGGCGTTGCCGAAGGCCGAGGCCGCCAGCTCGGGCACGTATTCCGACACGCGGCGCGAGGGGTCGAGCTGCCCCTCGGCAGCCAGCATGGCCGCCAGCGTGCCGACGAAGGACTTGGTCACCGACATGGCGCCGTGCTGGCCTTCGGGCTTGAGCACGCCGAAGTAGCGCTCATAGATCACGCGGCCCTTGTGCAGCACCACGATGCCGTCGGTGTAGTTGGCCTTGAGCGAATCGCGCCAGGTCATGGGCTGGCTGGCACCCAATGGCGTGAAGCGCAACTCGTCGATGTCTTCGCGCAACGCCTGGGCCAGCGGCGCTGCAGGCGCCAGGCCGCGCGACACATTCACCGTGGGCATGAGCTGGCGAAAGTGCGAGACGCTCCAGCGCATGGCGGGAAACTGGAAATAGGAGCCGTCGTCGAAGCGCAGCATGCGGTCCGGCGGTGGCGGCGAGCCCACCATCCAGCCCAGCTTTGCGGGGTCGCTGGCATCGGCATCGGGATAGGAGGGGGTCTTGGCTGCGGTGACCCCTGCCGTGGCTGTGGCGAACACAAGGCTGCCAGCCAGGACACCGGCGAAATGTTTGAGCTGCATGCCGGCAACCATACTACGGTTGCCGCGGCGCCAAGATCCGCTGCCAAAGGATGGAAGCCGGCTTCCATCCCAGGCCGTGCGCCCAGTTGGCGCAAGCACGACAAATGGCTTTCTCGTTGGACTAAGCTTCAAATAGTTTTTGAAAATCAAAGCCTGGCGAATGCCCATGAAAAGCCTGCAAGACCTGGATATCTTCGTGCGCACCGCAGACAGCGGCAGCCTTTCGGCCACGGCGCGTGCCCTGGACCTGACCCCGGCTGCCGCCAGCGCAGCGCTCAAGCGGCTGGAGGCAGAGCTGGGCGTGACCCTGTTCGTGCGCTCCACGCGCAGCCTGCGGCTCACGCAGGAGGGCGAGCTGTTTCTGGAGCACTGCCGCCCCGCGCTGGCCGGCCTGCGCCAGGTGCGCGACCAGTTGGCTGGCGGCCAGACCGCTTTGCGCGGCACGCTGCAACTGGCCGCCCCCTCCGACCTGGGCCGCAACGTGCTCATGCCCTGGCTGGACGAATTCCAGAGCCAGCACGCAGGCGTGGATCTGCGCCTGCACCTGTCCGACCGCGCTGCCAATGTCTACAGCGAGCCCGTGGACGCGGCTTTTCGCTATGGCAGGCCGCAGGATTCCAGCCTGGTGGCTTTGCCGCTGTCGGACACGCACCGCCGAGTGCTCTGCGCCGCGCCTTCCTATCTGCAGCAGCGCGGCGCTCCCGCCACCCCCCACGACCTGACCGACCATGACTGCCTGTGCTTCATGCTGGGCGAGGAAGTGCACGACCGCTGGAGCTTCTGGCCGGCAGGGCAGGGGGCTGCCGTACCTGAGCCCGTCCATGTCCGGGTGCGCGGCCGCAATGTGGCCAATGACGGAGATGCCGTGCGGCGCTGGGCCGTGGCCGGGCGGGGGATTGCCTACAAATCGTATTTCGACGTGGCCGAGGACCTGGCCCGGGGCCGCCTTCTTGCGCTGTGCACCGACTGGACGACCGAGTGCGTGCCGCTGTTCCTGGTCGCCCCCAGCCGCAGGCAGTTCACGCCGCTGGTGCGTGCGTTGCGGGATTTTGTGGCGGTGAGGCTGGCGGAGCTGGAGGCGGCACAGCCCTGAGACATCACGAAGCCTGCGTCCCCAGCTCCACTGGCCCGTGCACATGGTGCTCCGCGCAGACCTGCCGCGAGAGCACATGGGCCTCCACCACCTGGGCCGCATTCCCGGCTGCCAGCCGCCCGTACCAGACGCCGTCCGGATAGACGATGGCCAGCGGGCCATGGTTGCAGGGGTACTGGCAACTGGTCTGCAGCAGGCGCAGCCTGGCACGCAGTTCGCTGCTGGCCTGCACGGCCTCGCCCAGGCTTTGCCAGACAGCCACGGCGCCCAGGGCGGTGCAGCGCGGTCCCGTGCAGATCAGGGCGTGGTGCTGGTGGTCAGGCACCTGGGACCAGGCCTGGGGATCGTGCTGCCATTGGTCGCCTGCGGTTTCGGCCACATCCGGGGTCTGCAGGGCTTGCCTGATCTGCGGCAGCAGCAGCGCGGGCATGGCGGGGGCGCCCAGCAGATGCTCGGCAAACCGCACCTGCACGCCCTGGTCCGGCAGTTGCGAGCGCCAGCGCATGGCCAGCTTGTGCAGCCAGCGCAGCAGGGCAGGCTCGTCGGGCGACAAAAGGGGCAGCACGACGATGGAGCGCGCCGGCAGGCATTGCTGCAGCGCCTCGGGCAGCGAGGGTGCGGCCTTGTCCACGAAGGATGTGACGACCTTGCAGCCCGGCTCCAGCGTCGGGCGCAAGGCATCGGCCAGTTCGATGAGGCTTTGACGCGAGGCTGCGCCCGTGCCGCCACGGCCCAGCACGATCACGGCGTCGGGCCCGGGCGGGATGGATGTTTCAGAGGAGTTCATCGGGAATGAAGCTGATGCGCAGCCGGCCGGTGGCGGCATGGATGTCCACCTCGGCAGCCACGCCGTAGACCTGGCCGATGGTGGCAGGGGTCAGTACCTGGGCCGGTGTGCCATGGGCAACGATGCGGCCTTGTTCCATGAGATAGAGACGGTCGCAGTAGTGGGCGGCGATGTTGAGGTCGTGCAGGGCGACGATGCTGCTGATCTGCAGGCGCCGGACCAGTGACATCAACTCCAGTTGATGGCGTATGTCCAGGTGGTTGGTCGGCTCGTCCAGCAGCATCAGCCTTGGCTGCTGGGCCAGCGCGCGGGCCACGAGCACGCGCTGCTTCTCGCCACCGGACAGGCTGGAGAAACGCCGCTCCTCCAGCGCCAAGGCATTCACCTGGGCCAGCGCCTGCCGCATGCAGGCGAGGTCCTCGGCGCTGTCGCCTGCCCAGGGGGACTGGTGGGGGATGCGGCCCATCATCACCGCCTCGCGCACGGTGAAGTCAAAGCTCTGCGGCGCCTCCTGCGCCAGGACCGAGACCTGGGCCGCGAACTCGCGCGCCGTCATGTCCCGGATGTCGCGCTGGTCCAGCAGCACGCAGCCTGCGTCGGGCCGCAACACGCGGTAGAGCATGCGCAGCAGGGTGGATTTGCCGCTGCCGTTGGGGCCGATGAGCCCCACGCATTCGCCGCTGTGCAGGGCGAGGCTGGCCTGGTCCACGATGCGCCGGGCGTCGGCACGCCGGGCGTCGGCACTCCAGCACAGGTCCTGGGCTTGCAGCTTCATGGGCCGCGCCCTCCCTGCACCGGCTGGCGCACCAGCATCCAGACGAAGAAGGGTCCGCCGATAAGCGAGGTGATCACGCCCACGGGCAGTTCCATGGGCGCAAAGGCCGTGCGCGCGACAAGATCCACCAGCACCAGCAGCAGGGCGCCGGCCAGGGCGGCCACGGGCAGCACGCGCCGGTGGTCCGTGCCCACCAGCATGCGCGCGGCGTGCGGCACGATCAGCCCCACAAAGCCGATGGCGCCGCTGACCGCCACCATGGTGCCCGTCAGCAGCGACACCGCCAGGAACAGTGCACGCCGCAGCCGTGCCGTGTCCACGCCCAGCGTGGTGGCGGCCTCGTCACCGGCCAGCAGGGCGTTGAGCGGGCGCGTCTGCAGCCCCAGCCAGAGCATTCCCGCAGCCAGCACGGCGGCGGGAATGCCCAGTTCCTCCCACTGCGTGCCGGCCAGGCTGCCCAGCGTCCAGGTCAGCAGGGCATTGGCCAGGTCGCGTTGGCCCGATGACAGGGTGATCAGACTGGTCACGCCCGCCAGCACATAGCCGATGGCCACACCACCCAGGATCAGCCGCGTGGCATGGATGCGGCCCTGGGAGCGCGCCAGCAGGTAGACGGCGACGGTGGCCGCCAGCGCCCCGGCAAAGGCCCCGGCCGTGAGGGCGTACATGCCGGCCGAGGCCAGCGCACCGAAGGCCAGCACGGCCACGGCGCCCACAGACGCACCCGAGGACACGCCCAGCAGATAGGGATCGGCCAGCGGATTGCGCACCATGGCCTGCATGATGGTGCCCACCACGGCAAGCCCCGCGCCCACCAGGGCCGCCAGCAGCACGCGCGGCATGCGGATCAGCCAGACGATCTGCTGGTGCTGCGGCGTGATGCCCTCCAGCGGCGGCGGCTGCATGCCCAGCACCTGCAGCAGCCGGCTCCAGGCAATGCGCCAGACCGTGCCTGCCGGCATGTCCACTGGCCCCCAAGTGATGGCCAGCGTCATCACCAGCAACAGGGCCGCGAACAGCAGCAGGCACCAGAGGCGGGCGGCGCCCGAGCGCCTGGGCCAGCGGGAATCAGTTGGCCGCATGGCTGGGCGCCGGCATGCGGTCGGGGTGCAGGGCCTGCGCCAGGGCGCGGCTGCGCGCAATGTTGCGCGGGCCGGGCGTGGCCTCGGCATAGGTCATCACGAAAAACCGCTTTTCGCGGATGGCATCGACGCCGGCCAGCTCGGGCTTGGCAAGCAGGAAGTCGATCTTGCCCTGGGCATGGGGCTGGCCGTAGTCGATGATGACGATCCACTGCGGGTTGCGCTGCACCACGTCCTCCCAGTTGCCTGCAGGCCAGTTGCTGGGAATGTCGTCGAAGATGTTGCGCCCGCCCGCTTCCTCGATCATGGCCTGCGGCATGCCGTAGCGGCCCACGGTCACGGGGATGTCCTGGCCACTGTCGTAGACGAAGACCGAAGGCCGCTGCCGCACGCCCTGCATGCGCTCGCGCAGGTCCTTCAGGTCGCGCTCCAGCCCCTGCGCCAGTTGCTCGGCATGGGCGTCGATGCGGAAGATGCGGCCCAGGTTGCGCAGGTCGGTCAGGCCGTCTTCCAGCGCCACCTGGCTGCGCGGCCCCACGCGGATGCACGATTCGGACAGCACATACGAGGCAATGCCGTGGCGCTGCAGCACCTCGGGCGTGACCTGGCCCTGGCGAAAACCGTAGCTCCAGCCTCCGAAGACGAAATCTGCCGAGGCGCCCAGGATGGCCTCCAGGTTCATCTCGCGCTCGGCCAGCCGCGGCACGCGGGCCAGCTGGGCCTGGAAGGCCGGGTCGATCTGCTTGGCCTGCGTGATACCGCTGTAGCCCACCAGCCGATCGCCCAGGCCCAGAAAGAGGAACATCTCGGTGATGTTCACGTCATGGGTCACGGCGCGCAGCGGTGCGCTGGCGTAGGTCACGGGGCTGCCGCAGACATTGACGGTCACGGCCGCCTGCGGTGCGGCAGCCGGTGCCGGCAGTTCACTGGTGGTGCCGGAATCGCTGCGCGAGCAGCCGGCCAGCACCAGGGTGGCCGCCAGGGCGCCAGCGCACAGGCCCTGAAGGCCGTGGAGGCTTTTGGAGCGCGCCATGGCCATCAGAACCGGATATGGGCCGCGATCTCGAAGCGGCGGCCTTGCCCGACCAGGAACTGGCTGCCGTAGCTCGATCCCACATAGACCCTGTCGGCCAGGTTGCGGCCGATCAGGCTCAGGGTGGTGCGCGGGTCCACCTGCCAGCTCAGCGCGGCGTCGGCCACGGTGTAGGCGGGCAGGTTCACGGTATTGGCGTTGTTGCCAAAGCGGTCACCCACGTAGCGCAGACCCAGCGAGGCTTGCCAGGCGCCCACGCGGTAGTGGCCCCAGAGGTTGGCCGTGGTCTTGGCCACGTTCTGCGGACGGTTGCCTGCGCGGTTGCCGCCAGCCTCGATGAGCTTGTCGAACTGGGCGTCCACATAGGACAGGTTGCCCTCCAGGCGCAGGGCGGGCGTGGCCTGGAAGGTGGCAGTGACCTCGGCGCCGCGCGAGGACTGGCTGCCGCCCTGGATGGAGATGGCCGGCCGGTCCGGGTCGCGCGTGATGATGTTGTCCTTCTTGATGTCGAACACGGCCAGCGTCCATTCGCCGCGCCCGCCTGCCACCTGCTGCTTGATGCCGATCTCGGCCTGGCGGCCCTTGCTCAGCTTGTAAGCCGTGTTGGCCAGGTTCAGCGAGACCAGGCTGTTGACAGGATCATGGCCCGAGCTGATCTGCCCATAGACATGGGTGTTGCGGGCCAGCTCATAGGTCAGGCCCAGGCGCCAGGAGGTAGCGGCCAGCGTCTTGTTGAAATCAGTGCCGCCCACCAGCGAGTGGCTGGCAAAGTCATAGACATCGCGGCGCAGGCCGGCCATGGCCAGCCAGCGGTTGCTGATGCGCCAGGCATCTTCCAGGTACAGGGCATGCTGGGTCACGCCGGTTTCTGTCTTGGCGGCGGTGAGATCGGGGCTGGCCCAGCTGCCATGCACGGGGTCCCAGGCCGAGACCGTGGACGAGCCGCCATAGGGCGAATTGTTGGACAGCCGCAGGTTGATGCGCGCGGCCTCCCAGCCCATGGCGATCTTGTGCGAGCCCCGGTCCACGTTCAGGCCCAGGCGGTTGCCGGTCTGCTCCAGGTCGTGCAGGATTTCCAGGTAGTCGGAGCGGCCCACGGTCCAGGTGGCGGGGTTGAGCGCGTAGGCCTCGATGTTGCGCCAGTGGCGGTCGGACTGCACGTGGTACAGCTCGTTGCGCACCGTCAGCCAGTCATTGGCCTTCCATTGCACCTTGGCGCGCAGGCGCTCGTCAGCATAGCGCAGCACGCTGTCTTCGGCGTTGTAGTTGCGGTCGCGCAGCGACTCCACCACCTTGCCGTCCAGGCCCGGCGTGCCCCAGTAGCGGCTGGGCTTTTGCACGCTGCGGTCGGCAATCAGGTCGATCTGCAGGTCGCTCGTGGGCTCCAAGCGCAGCGTGCTCATGAACTTGCCGTTGCGCGACTGGTCCAGATCGCGCTCGCCTGCGCTGCGGGCGGTGTAGCTGTCGATACGGTAGCTGGCATAGGCGCCCAGGGCGCCGGTCACGCCCAGGCCCAGGCGCAGCGTGTCGTCCGTGCCCGCGCCCACCAGCACCTCGGCCGAGCTGGTGCGGCTGGGCTGCTTGCGGATGGCGTTGACCGTGGCGCCCATGGTGCCGCTGCCATACATCAGCGAGGCCGGGCCGCGCAGCACGTCGATGCGCTCGTAGCCCCAGCTGTCACCCGGATAGGCCGTGGTGCCCGCGGCCACGCCCAGCACCATGCCGTCTTCGGCCACGCCCACGGAGTTCACGCCCGCAAAGCCGCGGCTGCTGAAGGACAGGCCGCCATTGCCCGGCGTGCTGCTGGCCGTCAGGCCCACGGTGCGCGTGACGGCGTCCACCAGGGCGTAGTCGCCGCGCTCCTGCATCTGCTCGGCAGAGACACCATCCACGCTGGCCGGCACTTCCTGGTTGGAGACGCCGGTATGGCTGGCAGAGCGCGCAGGCTGGGCCAGTTGCTGGCCGATGCGTTCGGCCTGGCCGGTGACCTGGACCTCGGGCAGGGCGGTTGATGGGGGCGTTGGCGTGGGCGTTTGGGTTTGAGCCTGCGCCGGCAGGCAGATGAAGGCGCAGGCCAGGGCCAGCGGGCTCAGCCGCACGGAAAGGGACTGGGCAGCGCGAGCGCTGGAAACCCTGGAAAAGGAAGAATGCATTTCGAACATCGGTCTTCGACCGTCTGATGCGAAAGCAAGGCACTGCCACCTCTCCAGCCAGCGTGGGAGGAAGGGGAGCAGGACGTTGCCATCCGCACCCCGCAGACAGTCAAGAAAACGCCTGCACAGCAGGCGCGAAACGCAGCAGGCCGGTCTCCGGGCTCACAAGCGGCGCAAGGACATGCCTTGCGCCCAGCGCCCCGTCTTCCCAATCCACCCGCGAAAAGCTGCATGTTGCAGACCACGCCATGAACCAGTGACAGCCTGTCATCGCCCCTCCGCAGGGTTGCGGAGACTGGCGGGACAGGCATGGAGCGCCTTGACTTGTTTACCGTTGCGGGGGCAGCCAAGGCCTGTGCCGGCAGCGCAAAAAGCATTTGCTGGCAGTCACCTTGTTCCCGTTTCATCCCCATGGCTGGCATGTGGACACCTGTTGCACGGATGCCTTTGCAGGCGCGGCATTATAGCCAGCGGTCTGTTTGCAGAGCCTTTGGCGCCTGGGGCACGTCGTGCAAAAGCAGCTCCAGACCCAGCCACTCGCCACGGTGAACGCGGCTGATGGCATGCCGCAGGTGCACGCGGTAAAAGCCCGCCGCACCGCGCACCGGGCGCGGCCCCGTGGCGATGATGGCCGCATCCCCCAGGCCCAGCGGCAGCACCATGGGGCGCGATTGCATGCGCGGGCGCTGCTCGGTCATCACGAATTCGCCGCCCTCGAAATCCTGGCCCGGCCGGGACAGCAGCAGCACCAGCTGCAGCGGAAACACCGCCGCACCTTCGCTGTATGAACGCAGCGGGGCATGACCCGCTTGCGGCACGCGCAGCAGATGTGGCTGCGGCTGCGTTTGGCCTGCTTGCCGGCCCTGACGCATGAAATCCTCGAAGCAGCCCGGCAACCCAGGCTGCATGCCCATGTGTTCGCGCCAGCGGTTGGCCAGGGCCAGCAGATGCCCGTACAGCACCGGGCGCCATGCCTGCACGCAGGGCGGCAGGCCAGACGCGGCGGCCGCCTCGCGGGCCAAGGCGCGGCTTTCATCCGCAGTCAGCAGCTGCGGCAGCAGGGCATGGCCTTCGGCATCGAGCTCAGCGGCAATCCGCGCCCAATCCAGGCGGGCGAAGCGATCCTGGCTGTTGAGCCTGTCCATTTCAGACCGTCCAACCATTCAGCCCGCCTTGCGAAAAGTGAGATTGATGCGTCGCCCGCCCAGCAGCGGGTGAGGCTGGTCCTTGAGCGGCAACACGCCGTGGTGACGCAGCCGATCCACACCGCCCCAGACCACCACGTCGCCATGCTGCAGCGGCACCCTGGCCGTGCTGTCCGCGCGCGCCAGTCCTCCAAACAGAAACGTGGCCGGCATGCCCAGGGAGACCGAGACAATGGGCGCGCCCAGGTCGCGCTCGTCGCGGTCCTGGTGCAGGGAAAGCCGGGTGCCGGGCAGGTACTGGTTGATGAGGCAGGCATCTGGCACAAAGCCTTCGAACCCCGCCGCAGCGGCCGCCTCGCCCGCCAGCCGGACAAACACGGCCGGCATGGCCGGCCAGGGCTGGCCGCTGAGTGGGTCGATGGCGCTGTAGCGGTAGCCGCGCCTGTCGCTGGTCCAGCCCAGCGCGCCGCAGTTGGTCATGGCCACCGACATGGTGAAGCCGCCCGACGTGACCAGATGGCGCAGCGGCGCCTGCGCCGCAATGCCTTCGACCGCCTCCAGCAACTGCACGGCATGGGGCAGGGCATGGCCGCGCAGCACCACGGATTGGGGGCCTATGGATTCGGCCCCGGTAGGCTGTTCATCGGCGAAAAGATCCAGCGTGCTCATACCGGCCATCCATCAAAGTGCGTCATGAAAGATCAGCCCCACGGTATGGCGATGGCCGCTGTGGATGCGGCTGACCCCATGGCGCATGGCCACGCGGCGGTAGCCGGTGCGCCGCCCGGGCACGGGCCGGTGGCGCACGGCCAGGACCAGCGCATCGCCCTGGTCCAGTGCCATCACATCGGCCCGCTGCCGGTCACCATCTGCCTGGGTGATGACGAACTCGCCACCCGTGAAGTCCCGCCCGGGCCGCGACAGCAGCAGCACCACCTGCAGCGGAAACACATGCTCTCCATAGACATCCTGGTGCAGGCAGTTGTAGTCGCCCGCATCGTATTGAAGGATGAGCGGCGTGGGCCGCAACTGGCCCTGCGCGTGGCAGCGCGCCAGGAAGTCCTGCAGCCGGTCCGGGTAGCGCACCTCCAGCCCCATGCGCTGGTTCCAGAGATTGGCCACCGGCGCCAGGCGCAGATACAGCTGCTCGCGCAGGCGCTGCAGCAGCGGTGGCAAGGGGTAGTCGAAATACTGGTACTCGCCGCGCCCGAAACCGTGGCGTGCCATGACGATGCGGGAGCGAAAGCCGTCCTCCCTTGCATAAAGAGCGGACAGGTCGCGGCACTGCTGCGCATCCAGCAGGCCGGGCAGGCGCGCACAGCCTTGCTCATCGAGCTGGTGCTCCATCTGCGTCCAGTGGCAGGGCGGGGCGGATTCGCAAGCTTCGTTGTCGAAAAGACCGAGGTTGTGCATGGCGGGCGGGGTTGGCGGTATGGGCGCTGCGGGCAATTGCCGCAGTCTAGGGCGGCGCCGCAGCGCCTGCATCCCGCTTCTTGCAGTGGACAGAATGTCAACCGGTGGAAGCGCCTGCCAGCCGCCTGCTGGACAGGCCTGGGAGGGCCGGCTGGCGGCTGCAATTGAACAATCGCGGCATTCCTGCAAACGCCTCAGGCACGCCATGTCCAGCAACGTCCATCACCTCTATCTGTTCTTCGATACGCCCCTGCAGCTGCGCCGCGTGCAACTGATCTGCCAGTACCTGGCCCGGCAGTCCTGGGAGCAGGCCGAGCGCTGGATCCATGAGCTGGACCCCGCCCTGGACCGGTCCGCGCTGTGGGATGACGACTGGGCCAATGCCAGCGCCCTGGGCCATCCCCAGCACCTGGAGCTGGGCTTTGACACCCGCACCACGGCCGGCATGCCCTGGCGATTGCTGGAGACGCTGTTCCAGCACGGGCTGCAGGCGGCGGTGCTGCATGTCTTCTACGACCAGGTGGGCGAGAGCGAGCGCTACCACTTCGATGCCGGCCAATGGGTCAGCCACCACGCCTGGCTGTCCCGTTACCCGGAGCGCCAGGTGCTGGTCGATACGGATGGCGAGGTCTACCCGCAGCCCGGCCAGGAAGAGGGCGCCGACGGCACCGCCCTCACCAATCCAGCCCAGCCCATGACCATCACCCGGCTGCGCGAGCGGGACCAGGAGCGTGACCGCCAGGCCCAGGAATCCGTGCAGGCCCTGCTGGACACCATGGCCAGCCTGCGCAAGAGCGGCGTGTCGCCCGTGCAGGGCATCGTGGGGCTGTTCATGCTGCGGGCCGGCTTTCGCGGGCTGTGCGAGGCCGTGGCCTTCACCGTCATTGCGGCCCTGGCCTTCAGAGGCAAGGGACTGTGGCTCTGGCTGGCTTTGGGATTGGTGCTGGCGGTGGTGCTGCCTCTGTACCGCATGGCCGGCGCGCGACGGGAGTTTGCGGGGCAGGGTGGCGGCGATGCCGCATCCTGAGACAATCCGCGCTCGGCAAAATGAAACAAATTGCACAAGACCAGCTGAATCCCAGGAGAGGGTGAACAGGATGAGGATACGGACCATGGCCCCGGCAGGATGGATCTGCGCCAGCAGGCGCTGTTTTCCTGAGCGGAGCCGTCGCTGATGCAGCCCACCGCCATTGAACAGGGGGCTGCCGTGGCACCAGGCGTTCACGAGGATTTCGGCCATTTGCTGGGGCTGTACATGCGCCGCATCCGCGCCAGCGCCTCGGGCGTGGCCACCGAGATCGGGCTGAGCCGGGAAGCCGTCAACAACTGGAGGAATGGGGTTTCCCTGCCCAATCCACGCTCGCGCGACCGGCTGGCCGCCTGCGCCCAGTACCTGCGCCTGACGGAGGCGGAGACCAATCGCCTGTTCTCCGCCGCTGGCTTTGCCACGGAGTTTCCGCTGCAGGCCGCCGCCGCTGGCGCCCAGCCTTTTGCAGGCTTCATGGACCGGCTTTTCGCCCAGCTGGCCCAGGCCAGGCCCTATGCCATCACCATGCTGCTGTCGCCCGCGCACTGGGGACAGCCCCCGTTTCGCCAGGAACTGCTGCTGCGTGCCCGCGCCCAGTATGGCGCCGAGGCGGTGTTGCACATCCAGCCGCCCTACAGCGTGAGCACGGCTGCGGCCGACTACTTTGCGGCCCTGGGCCGGCAATGCGGGCTGGGCGAAGTGGGCTCGGACTACGAATTCGAGGCCCTGCTGGAAAAGCGCCTGCTGGCCGGCGGCCGGCTGTTTTGCCTGGTCAGCCGCTTCGAGCAGGGCACGGCGCAGCTGCGCGAGACACTGGCCGGCATCCTGCGCAGCCTCAGCGAAATGCACAGCGGCCGCCTGCACTTGCTGCTGTGCGGCAGCGAGGCCCTGGCCGACCTCAAGTACCGCAGCGGTGACCTGTCGCTGCTCAACATCGGCCAGGTGGCCCACTGGCCCGATCCTACGCTGGAAGACCTGGCCCTCATGGCGCGCCAGCGCTGGCCAGGCACGGCCTGGCCGGCCGAGGTCATCGAGGCATTGCAGGCGCTGACGGGCGGGCATCCCGCGCTTTTCGAGGAAGCGCTGCAATGGCTGGTGGAGCAGGGCGTGGGCGTCGCTTCCGTGCACTCGCCCCTGCTGCGCGCCCATCTGGTGGCCAGTGCGCGCCTGTGGCAGACCTTGCTGCCCCTGGCGCAGGAACCTGCCACGCGCGAGCAACTGCGCGGGCTGGTGGATGCGGCATCGCTGGGCCGTGCACGCCCCTATCTGCAGGATGCCGTGCTGCGGCGCCTGTTCTGGGGCAATCTGCTGCAGGTGCGCGGAGCAGGTGAGGGCGCCCATCTGCACTGGCGCTGCGACATTGCCCGCGAAGCCGCCGTGGCGGTGCTGCAGGCATGAGCGGCCTGGGCCGGCTTGTGCAACTGCCCAGATCCTGGTGGCGCGCCGCGCTGCTCGCCTTGGTCACGCTGTTCATCGGCACAGCCATCCTGCTGCCCCGCTACAACCCCGTCACCCGCAGCAGCCTGCAGGGCGCGGAAAGCTCGGGCCGGGTCTGGAACGAAATCATCCTGTGGCGCCTGGCCCTGATGGACTATGTGCGCCAGCATGAAAGCTGGCCGCAGGACCTGGCCAGCGTGGCGCCGGAGATTGCCGAACCGCGCGTGCGCATGAGCTCGCCCAGTCCATTCGTGCTGCAGGCGGACGTGGTGCGCGACAGCCAGATGGGCGTGCTCGCCGGAACCCAGGTCCTGCTGCAACTGGACAGGCAACGCTGGGACTGGAGCTGCCAGGGCGGCCTGCCTCCGACTCCGCCGCGCTACCTGCCGCTGAACTGCAGCCCCTCGCCGGGCCAGCCCGAGCATGAACCCTTTGGATGGCTGCGCAGCGTCATCTGGACCAGCGCACTGGTCTTTGGCTGCCTGGCCCTGCTGTGGCTGGTGCGCCATCCGCTGATAGGCCCGGCACAGCTCAAGCCCGAGCGCCTGCGCCGCAAGCCCTACCAGCATCTGCCCCAGCTGGACCGGCTGCTGCGGCTGACCGGCCGCCGTTCCGCCGTCCTGCGCGCTGCAGGCATACGCCTGCCGGACTGGCAGCGGGCCCTGCGTCTTGCCGGCGCAAGCCCAGGCGCCCGCGTGCGGGCCCTGGCCGAACGCCTGTCCGCCGCCTGCAAACCGGCGCAAGGCGAGTGGCCCGTGCCCGGCGACATGTTCGAGTGGACGCTGCCGCCCGAGCTGCCCATCGCCCTGGGCCGCTGCCTGGTCTATGCGCCCCCAGCGGAGCTGGAAGAGGGCGAACTCGTGCGCCAGCTGCGCCTGCTGCAAACCGGCGGCGATGTGGTGCTCATCGTGAGCCCGCACCATCCCCAGTCGCCCATGCCGCTGCTGCAGCGCCATGCCCAGGACCGCGCCAACCTGCACGTGCTGCTGGACAGCCCGGGGCAGACCGAATGGCTGCTGGGCGGCGCTCCAGACCAGGTGCTGCTGCGGCTGCTGGCCACGCAGTTGCAGGTCACGCGCATATCGCCCTACCAGACGCGCGGCGGCGTAACGCGCGAGGACGTTTTCTTTGGCCGCGAGCGCCTGCTGGCCCGCGTGCTCAACCGCGAACCGGCCAACTACCTGGTCGTGGGAGGACGTCAGCTCGGCAAAAGCAGCCTGCTCAAGGCCGTACAGCGGCGGCTGCAGGAGCATCCGGCCATCGCCTGCCACTACATCTCGCTGCGCGACCACCGCCTCACGCCGCGCCTGGCCACGCAGTTCGGCCTTCCCGTGGAAACACCGCTGGAGGCCATCATCGAACACCTGCAAAAGCAGTCGCAGGGCAGGCGGCTGTACCTGCTGATCGACGAGGCCGACCTGTTCTTCCGCGACGAAGCCCGCAATGGCTACCCTCAGCTCAGCGCCTTGCGCGCGCTGAGCGAGGAGGGCCGTTGCTGGTTCATGCTGGCGGGATTCTGGGATCTGTACGCGGCAGCGCTGCTCGACTACCAGTCGCCGCTGCGCAACTTCGGCGAAATCCTGGCCATTGGGGGATTGGAGCCAGCGGCATGTCATGCCCTGGCCACCGAACCGCTGCGCAGGCTGCGCCTGGGCTTTGCCAACGACGCTCTGGCCGAGCGGCTGATAGAGGCCAGCGGCAGGCGCGCCAACCTGGTCGCCATCCTCTGCCAGGAATGCCTGGAGGCCCTGGGACCCGACGAACGCGTCATCGAAGAACGCCACCTGCGCCAGGCCATGGCATCCCAGCCCGTGCAGGACGCGCTGGTGGGATGGGGCCGCTTGAGCACCGACGAACAGGCCTGCCGCCTGGACCGCATCGCCGTCTATCACACGGCCCAGCAAGGACAGACCAGCCTGACCGCACTCGACGCCCTGGTCCAGTCCCACGGCGCCACCGGCCAGGCCCAGGCCCTGCGCCGGTCCCTGGCGCGCCTGCAACTGGCCTACGTCCTGCGCCGGGATGAAACGCACGGCGTGCACGATGCAAGCTACGTCTTCACCATCCCGCTGCTGCAGCGCCAGTTCGAGCCACAGGAAACCGCGCTTTTGCTGAAGCAGGAGCTTGATGGCCTGGAAACCGTGTTGAACAGCTGAAAACGAAGCAGGCAAGGCACTGGAGGAGTGCCTTGCCTTGGTTCTCAGGCTGTTATCTGTGTTTGTTATTTAACATAATATACATCGTATCAAACAAAACAGAGGGCAAGAGTTCTTACGCACCGGTGCACTCCAACTGGCCAGCCCGGGGGTTCGGACCTTGCTTGCCAGGGCCGGGACCGGTGGCAGGCAGTCCATACACGGCCTTCACGTCGGCGTTGTCCTGTGACTTGAAGCCGTCCTTGGACAGAGACCATGCATCGAAATAGTTCACGGGGTTGTAGGCAACCGCGTTTGCAGACTTCAGATAGTCCGTCAGACGCGGCACTTCGCTTTCGAGATAGGGAAAATGCAGTCCGTATTCGAGGCTGAAGCCTACGGAATTTCCATCCACCTTCGTTGCCCGGGTTCCGAGATGATGCGGCTGGAAATACTTCACCTTGAAGGCCGGAATGATGACGCGGGCCTGTGCCACGACATTCGACTCGGGGCCGCCTTGCCACAGGTCGATATTGGATATTCCGGCATCTTTCACGGCGGCAGACAGATTGTCGAATGGCGATCCGTAGACCACCTGATTGGGAAGGCCCTTGTTGACGATGCGTGGATAGAACAATTCCTGTCCACCCGCACCGCTGTCCGATGCATAGATGGAAAGAACCTTGTCCGGTGTCTTCGTGGTGATCAGAAATCCAAACGTTTCCACTCCCGCCGTTCCCGCGCCGACTTCGCCGCAGTCGATGCTGTGCAGCCAGCGCACCACGCGCACCGTCGTATTTTCGTTGAGCGAAATCACTTCGCCGCCCTTCAATGTCGTGCACTGTGCCGCCGGATTGCCATAGGCAACGACCTTTTGGCAGACGGCTGCCGGGGCATATATGGGCTTGCCGGTTTGCTTTGCATACTCTGGAATCTGCAAGGCATGGTCACCATGCTCATGGCCCACCAGAAAATAGTCCACCGAGCCACGCTTGCGAAGCGCACCAAGCACCTTGGTGACTGCTGATGGCGACGGCGCGCTGCCGGTGTTCACCACCTCACCATCCAGAATGATGCCGGTGGAGCCGATTTGATAATGGAAGTTGCTGATGCCGAACCATGTCGTGCGTATTTCCGTGGGTTGGGATGCGCCCTCCCCTGCGCCTCCGCATGCGGTTACAGCCACAGCCGAAATTCCCATGGCAATCAGTCCAGTCATTGCGGTTTTTTTCATTGTTTGTCTCCTGATGATCAATCGTTGATAAGACACTTCACGCCCACAGCGTTGTGCATTGCAAATTTATTTCCGTGGAACTTTCAAGTGGCTGTCATTCACGGGAATTAGGTGTAAGCACTGAGCGCAAGATATTTTGAAAATTGAAAGCACTTTGAAAGCTGAAATATGCTAAAAGATAAACTTTCCTAGGGTTTTTACCCATGATTTATGAAGAGCGGCACAGAAATTGACAGCCATCTGAAAGTTTGGCTTGTGTAGCATCTTCCATTCGACTTAATCATTTGGAAGACTGCAATGCAAGAAAACCTGCCCTCCTGCCTGTTCAACCCTATTGATCGCCGCAAGCTGCTTGGACTGGCCGGTGCGGTCGGTCTGTCCCATATTGCCACCCCTGCCCTCGCCCAGAAATGGCCGAATAAATCAATACGATTTGTTGTGCCGTTTGCCCCTGGCGGCAGTTCTGAAATAGTTGCGCGCTCCACGGCAGCCGAGATGACGAAGACGATCGGCCAGAGTGTCTACGTGGACAACAAGCCTGGCGCAGCGGGCAATATTGCGATGTCTGAAGTCGCCCGTGCCGAGGATCACCATACGGTCATTCTCGGCCATATCGGCACCCTAGCCGTGAACCCTTATATTTTCGCAAAACTTCCCTACAACGTGGAAAAGGACTTCAAGCCAATCAGTTTGCTGGCCAAAGTACCGAGTCTTTATGTCGTTAATCCCAAGGTTCCGGTGAAAAACATCAAGGAACTGATCGAATATGCCAAGGCCAATCCGGAAAGCCTCAGCTACGGCTCTGCCGGCAATGGAAGTGCGGGTCATCTGGCGTTTGAATACCTGAAGCTGACTTCCGGGTTCTCCATGCTGCACGTCCCGTATCGGGGTACCGGCCCGATGATGACGGACCTGCTGTCCGGCCGCGTGGGCGCTTCGGCGATCGGGGCCGCGGCCGTGATCCCGTTCATCAAGTCCGGCAAACTGCGTTGCATCGCAACGGGTTCAAGCAAGCGCATTCCCCAACTGCCCGACGTGCCGACCGTCGCAGAACAGGGTTTCCCCGGGTTCGAGATGACACAGTGGTATGGCATGCTCGCGCCGGCCAATTTTTCCTCCAGTGAGATAGACCTGCTGGCTGCCGAAACCAGCAAGGCAGTTCGGGCTCCGTCCTCGGTCGAACGTCTGCATGCAGACGCCGCCGAAGTCATTGGCGATACCCCGGCACAGTTTGCCGAATTCATCGCCCGCGAGCAGGCGCGCTGGAAGCAAGTCATTGCCAAGGCGCAGATCAAAGCCGACTGATGTGCCCGGCGGCCGTCAGCAACCCTGTTTTTCCCGATGCGAATCCTGCTTGCCGAAGATGAGCACGCCCTTGGTACATGGCTGTCCAAGGCGTTGACCCAAGTGGGAATTCAGGTGGAATGGGTGGACAACGGCAAGCTTGCCGATCGGCGGCTGGCCACCGAGGACTACGACGCTGCCGTTCTCGATCTGGGCCTGCCTGACCTCAGCGGTGATGTCGTCCTGGAGAGGCTGCGGGCGCGAGACCAGCGTCTGCCCGCGCTGATTCTTACGGCGCGCGACTCTGTTGACGAGCGTGTCCGTGCGCTCAACGCGGGCGCGGACGACTTCCTGGCCAAACCCTTTGCCCTGGCCGAGCTTGAGGCAAGATTGCACGCGCTGGTGCGCCGCGCCAGGGGGAGCGATCACCCAAGGCTCGCTTGCGGCCCGCTGGTCCTGGACGGTGTCACCAAGCAATTCATGCTGCATGGCGCGCCTGTCCCACTCTCGAAACGCGAGTATTCGGTACTTCGTGTGCTTATCCAGCGCTCTGGCGAGCCGTTCACAAAAAAGCAGATCATCGAGCGCGTCTTCCCCGAAGAGTCTGATGTCCATCTGGAGGCGGTCGAGGTCTTCATTCACAGACTGCGCAAAAAGCTGGAAGGCAGTGGCGTCAGCGTCGTCACGTTGAGAGGACTTGGCTACGCCTTGGAAATAGATGCTCCCAAGCCTTCTTTCTAAGCTGACCTTATGGCAGAGACTGGGCTTGGTTCTTGTGCCGATTCTTGGCGCCGTGACATCCGTGGAGCTTTATCTGACGCGGCAGGATGCCATCGATTCGGCCAACGCTGCCTATGACAGATCGCTGTTGGGTGCACTTCGCTCGATAGATTCAAACATATCGACCGCTTCAGGGGGACTTTCGGTCGAACTCCCCTATTCCATATTCGATCTTTTTGAGCTCACGGCGAGCGGCCAGGTGTATTTTCGGGTTGCCACTTCGGACAATCTGGTGGAATTGGGAAGCGCCGACATGCCGCCGCCTCCGACATCGTTGTCAAAGAATCCCATTTTCTACGACGGCTTCTATTTTGGCGAACCCGTCAGGGTGGCCGCGCTGATGAGAGATCTGTCGGCAAAGCCTGCCGGTAGCTCCGCCGACACGGTCACAGTGCAAGTGGCTGAAAGCAAGCAATCGCGCCAGCAATTCATTGACAAGTTCTTTCAGCGGACCCTTGTTCGTGATGGTTTCGTGTTCCTTTCCATGATGATCGCCACGGCACTTGCAGTTGCCGCGGCGCTCAGGCCGGTGACCCGCCTGGCCAAAGAGGTACGGGAACGCGGGGCCGATGATATTGCGCCGATAAGCACGCAGGAGCTTCCATCGGACTTGCGGCCATTGGTCATGGCGGTCAATCGCCAGATTGAAGTGACGAAGGCTGTTGTTTCCTCCAAGCATGAATTTCTGGATTACGCATCTCATCAACTGCGCACACACCTGACCACGCTGCGCATACAGATGGATTATGCGCAGCGGATAAATGATGTCGCGCAGATCCATGATGCATTGGGCGCTCTGGACGCAGAGCTGACAGGCGTGACCCGTACGACCCAGCAATTGCTGGCCCTGGGCAGAAGCGAGTCGGCCGAGGTGAATCTCCGGACCTTCGACCTGGGCGAGCTGGTCCGGCGCATTGCCGTCTCTTTGCTGCCCCAGGCACGGCAGCGCTCCATCGACCTGGGCGTCAATGTGGAGGAGGAAGTATTTGCAACGGGCGATGAATTGCTGCTTCAGGAGGCCGTGCTGAATCTGGCATCGAATGCACTTGAATACTGTCCTTGTGGCAGCGTGGTAACCATCACGGGCCGGCGTTCGGATACCGGATGGATTCTGGCCGTCGAAGACAATGGACCGGGGCTGCCGGAGGACGAATTGGCTCTGCTGGGCCGCCGCTATACACGAGGCCGCCAATCACCGATGGATGGTTCGGGCTCCGGCCTGGGCCTTGCGATTGCAAGAATCATTGCAGAGAGACACAAAGGAAAGCTCACCCTGGCGCACGGTTCCGGCGCAAGGGGGTTGCTGGCGAGCCTTGAGTGGGAAGACACGGACAGTGCGCCACTTGCCAAAAAATAAGGATGGAGACAAATGCAAAATCCCTGGTTGGCTGCGTCCCGTCAGGATGCCGCGTGCAAAACACGCCGAGCCCTGTTGACGGCCATTCCTGTTCTGGCCACATCGCCAAGCGCGTTTACGCAAGTTCTGGACCCGGGAGTCAACAAAAATGCCGTGTGCATCGCCCCGGCAAAGCTGGGCGGCGGTTTTGACCTGACATGCCGATTGGCAGCCAAGGCGATCGATGGCACGCGCAGCGGCGATGCGAAAACACTGATTCAGTATCTGCCGGGAGGAATTGGTGCGCTGGCCTATGACAAGGCTGCGACGCAACAGCTCGGTGATGAACGCACGCTGATCGCTTTTTCCAGCGGATCGCTGCTCAATATTGCCCAAGGAAGATTCGGGCCTCACAGCATTGCCTCGGTGAACTGGCTGGGGGTCCTGGCCGCAGACTATGGAGTGGTTGCGGTAAGGGCCGATTCGCCCTATCGCTCGCTTGACGACCTGTTGCGAGCGATCCGGGCCAATCCGGCGGCCATTCCTTTCGGCGCGGGAGGCACGGTGGGCAGCCAAGACTGGATTAAGGCGGCCCGCCTGGTCCGTGCGGCCGGACGTGATCCACGCGAGATGAGATTCGTGGCATTCGAGGGCGGTGGAGAGGCGCTGCGCGCCCTGGCCGGAGGACATGTGGTCGCATTTCCTGGCGATGCGGCCGAAGCCCAGCATGCCATTTCCGCCGGGGAAAGGATCAGGATACTTGCCATCCTGGCATCGGACCGCGTACCCGGAAAACTCGCGCATATCCCGACCGCAATGGAGCAAGGCGTCGATGTGACCTGGATGACGGTCAGGGGTCTCTATATGGCGGCAGGCACGCCTCCATCGGCAATACGCTACTGGTCCGACACCTTGCAAAAGGCGATGGGCCTTCCTGGCTATATGGCACTTCTGGAGAATTTCGACCTGTACCCCTACTCCCTGGTCGGCAGGCCGCTGCAGGAGTACCTGAAGCAGAAAATCCAGGAGTACCGGGAAGATGCCGAAAAAATGGGAGTGAGGATCTGGCGAAACCGTCCGTGATGTTGCTCCTGGTGCCGGTTGGGCCGGCTGCGCCGGTTGGGCCAGATAATGCGCCATCCCTGACGCCCATTTCGTCCATCTGCCGGTACTTCCAATGACCACACCCACGATCCCGCGCCAGGCCGAGCCCCAGCAAATTGATGCAGCGCTGTCGATCGCCGCATCCTTCCTGGTCCTTACCGTTGCAAGAGACGCAGCGTCCCTCTCCACCGTGCGATCCGTGCTCGGCGATCTGGACGGCCTGATCAAGAACGTCCTTGTACGGGACGTGACCGGGACCTTTACCTGCAACGTGGGCATCGGTGCCGATGTGTGGGGTCCGCTCGTCGGTACCCCGCTTCCGGCCGAGCTCCATCCATTCCGCGAAATCCGGGGCGCCACCCATGTGGCAGTCTCTACTTCGGGGGACCTGCTGTTCCACATCCGCGCCAGGTCCATGGATCTCATCGTGGCGTTCGAGCAGATGCTCCTGGAGGCCCTGGAAGGGACAGTCGCGGCCATGGATGAGGTCGCCGGATTCCGGTACTTCGACGGACGCGACCTGCTGGATTTTGTCGATGGCACGGCGAATCCGGTCGGCCTGGCGCTGCCGGCCTCAACGATAGTGGGCGAGGAAGATCCTGAACATGCGGGCGGAAGCTATGTCGTCGTACAGAAGTACCTCCACGACCTCCCGGCATGGAAAAGCCTGAGCACCGAAGCCCAGGAGCAGATCATTGGGCGAAAGAAGTTCACCAACACCGAGCTTCCCGATGCCTCGGAGGCGGAACAGAAGTCACACAAGACGCTGTGCACCATCACGCAGGACGGCGTCGAGCACGACATCCTGCGAGACAACATGCCCTTCGCGAGGCCTGCACTCAAGGAGTACGGGACCTATTTCATCGGTTATTCCAGGCACTTGTGGGTGATCGAGCAGATGCTCGAACGGATGTTCATCGGAAGCCCTCCCCCGCTCCATGACCGCATCCTTGACTTCTCGGCGGCGGTGACAGGCATTGCCTTCTTCGTTCCGTCAAAGGACATGCTCGCCCATCTTTGAGATCGGCTCGGGCATCGACGCCTGCCGCACGCAGGCTCGCAACCTCAGGCCCTCCATCAATGATGGTTGGGAAGCAGGCGTCAAGTTCTCTCCCCTGCCCTGGCTCAACGGCCGCGTTGCCTACTGGGAGCAGCGCGCCTCGGGAGAGGTGGCCCGGGTGCTGCAGGTCAAGAATGTCACCAACCGCAGTCTGATGGAGTCTGGCGCTGGCATTCCTCGAAAATATTTTTGCATGGGGTGCATCCAAACGACGCGATGGCGGGTAGTACCAGCAGCAGCCCAAAAAATGCGCTGCTTCAGTCCCCTTCACAAAACTGTTTGGAGAATTGCAATGTTGACCTCTCGTTCCGCATCCCGCACCGCCGCCGTTTCTTTCGCTGTAGCCACAGCGGCCCTGCTCACCGCCTGTGGCTCGATGCACAAGCCGGCCAGCACTTTCTCCCAGGCATCGCTGCCGGCCCCCATCCAGGTTCCTGCGGGCAACAAGGTCGCGTGGGAAACCGTCGGCAGCGGTGACATCACCTACGAATGCCGCGACAAGGCCAACGCGCCTGGCCAGACGGAATGGGTCTTTGTGGGACCCGATGCTGTGCTGAAGGACCGCATGGGCAAACAAGTGGGCCGCTACTACGGTCCCCCCGCAACCTGGGAGGCCAACGACGGCTCCAAACTCACCGCCACCCAGCTGGCTGTGGCGCCGTCCGGCGCAGGCAATCTGCCTTACCAGCTGGTGAAGGCAAACCCAGCCATGGGCAGCGGTGCGCTGGAGGGTGTGAGCTACATCCAGCGCGTGGCGCTCCAGGGCGGAGTGGCGCCGGCTGACAAGCCCTGCATGGCTGCCAACAAGGGCCAGAAGACCACCGTGAAGTACCAGGCCGACTACATCTTCTGGAAGCCCATGTAAGAGCCGGCAGCGGCGCGGATACACTGGACGAAGGATTTCCTGCAACGCCCCCTTCGCTCCATTTCGTGCCGCCCGCTGCCTCCCAGAACAACGAAGCTTTCGACCATGACGCAGCATTGCATGCATGTGCACGCGGCGAACGCGATGCTTTGCAGCGGATTTATGAGGCCGAGGCGCGCTTTCTCCTCGGCGTGGCACTGCGCATCGTCCGCGAGCGCGCCGCTGCGGAAGACGTGCTGCACGATGCGTTTGTCTCCATCTGGAACCGCTCATCCACCTTCGACGGCAATCGCGGAAGTGGTCGAGGGTGGATCTACAGCGTGGTGCGGCACGCCGCCCTCAACCGTGTACGGGATGGCGCACGCGAAACCGTGCTGGATGAAACTGCCCATGAAGCGCATGACGCCCAGGCCGCACTTTTGGCCTGGAAGGAAGGCGGCAGTGAATGGGAGCGGCAGGCGACGCTGGGTCGTCTTGGCGATTGCCTCGACCGGCTGGACCCCGAGCGCCGCGCCTGCCTGTTGCACGCCTACGTGGACGGCTGCAGCCACAGCGAAATTGCGGCGCGTGTGCAGGCACCGCTTGGTACGGTCAAGGCCTGGGTTCAACGCGGACTGCGTGCCCTGAGAGAGTGCATGCAATGAGCGGCGACACCCACCCCAATCCCTCGGAGTCGACGGATGACGGCTCCCCAGACGATCTCCAGATGCAGGCCGGCGAGTACGTATTGGGCACCCTCAATGCAGCCCAGCGCCGCTCCATCGAATCCCGTCTGCCCTACGAGCCTGCGTTGCGCACGGCCGTGCAGGCATGGGAGCAACGGCTCCTGCCGCTGGTTCAGCTGACTCCCCCCATCGAGCCCTCCGCAACGCTGTGGCAGCGCATCGCGGCCAGCGTCAAGCCGGCCCGGCCAGCGGTCCGCGCACGGCGTGGTGCCTGGTGGCACTGGGATAGCCTCGCCCTTTGGCGCGGCTTGGCGGGTGGCGGCTTTGCAGCTGCAGCACTGCTCGCGGCTGTGCTGGTGGTGCGAGAGGCATCACCGCCGGCTGCCCCGCGCTACTTCGTCGTGCTGGCAGCGCCGCAGAATCAGGCCCCCGGGTGGGTGGTCCAGGCCCAGTCTGAAGGTCGTCTGCGCCTTGTGCCACTGGGCAAGGATGCCATTCCGGCGGAAAAATCCCTGCAGTTCTGGACCAAGGCCGACGGCTGGAAAGCGCCGGTGTCCCTGGGTCTGGTCAAACCGGGCGAAGCCATCGAAGTGCCGGTAGACCAGTTGCCGCCTCTGCAGCCGAATCAGCTTTTCGAGCTCACCCTGGAGCCAGAAGGCGGCTCCCCGAGCGGACGCCCGACAGGGCCCATTCAGTTCATCGGCCGCGCTGTACAGATCTAGAGCGTGGTTTGCACTTTCAAGTGCCCGCCTTGGCTCTTCGCGCTGGTGATCGCACGCTCCAGGCGTCGCATTGGATGCGGCCGGCCTGGCCTTCGGTTTCAGAACGAGTGGCGCAGGCCCAGCATCAGGCCGGTCTGCGACGCGCCCGCCAGCGGGCTGCCGCCGGCTGCGGCCGAGCTGACCGAGATGGCCAGGCGCTGTCCGTTGTCAATGCGCGCGGCCTGGGCATAGACCGCCGTGCGCTTGGAGAATTTGTAGGTGGCGCGCAGGGCCAGCAGGGTGGAGCTGTCGCCGCCCTGGGCATAGCGCAGTTGCTGCAGCTGGCCATCGACCACGACGGCGGCGCTGGGGGACCAGGACAGGCCGCCCCATGCCAGGGTGCTGCGCGGCGTGGCGCCGTTGCTGGCCGAGGCCGCCTGGGCCGCGTCGTTGTCGCGGCGCATGAGGCCGGCGCCCAGCTTGATGGTGGGTGACAGCGCGGCATAGCCGTTGAGCATGATGCGGCGGTCCTTCAGGTCCGAGCGCGTCAGCCCTGCAAATGCGCCGGCGCCGCCGCGCATCTCGTCCACGGCCAGCGCAAAGCCCCAGGGCGCGGTGTCGTACTTCAGCATGGCGGACCATTGGCGGCAGGCCTGCCTGTCCGTGGCCGATTCGCCGGCGCAGTTGGTGCCGGCCGGGCTGGGGCCGGCGTTGACGGCATCGCGTCCGAGACTGTAGGCCGCACCCAGGCTCCAGGCGCCGAAGCGCCCCCGGTAGGCCAGTGAGTTGTCGGTGCGCGTGTTGGGGATGTAGCTGTCCAGGCTGCTCAGACCGAAGGCGTTGGGACCCAGCAGGTCGGCGTCGAACAGCGCCCAGTACAGCATGGTGTAGTTGCGCCCCAGCGAGACGCTGCCCCAGCCGCCGGACAGTCCCACCCAGGCCTGGCGCCCGAAACCCCGCCCGCCCTGGTTGAAGGTGCCGGCATCCGGGCCAAAGCCTGACTCCAGCGCAAAGATGGCGCTCAGGCCGCCGCCCAGATCCTCGCTGCCGCGCAGCCCCCAGCGCGACGGTGCCGTTCCCGTGAGGCCGGGCATGCGCGTCAGCGATCCGCCGCCTTGCACATTCGTCAGGTGCTCGATCCCGGTGTCCAGATGGCCGTACAGCGTCACGGATGCGCCGGCCTGGGCCTGGGCGCCGCCTGCTGCTGCCAGCATGGCGAGCGGGGCGAGGCGGCCCAGACAAGCCCGCAGTGGGCGCTTGGCTGAGGGTTGGGGAATGCTCTTGAGAGTGCGTTTCATGCTTTTGTCTCCTGTTGTTGTCGTTGCGGAATCGGCACGCCGCAACGCTGCGCCTTGGGAAAGGCGAGAGTGGCGGGCACGGGGAAATGGGAGAAAGCGGCTGGGCGCCCTGCGCTTCAGGAGCCCGGGAGGTCCCGGTACATGACGAAGCGCGCCACGCGGCGCGTGATCAGCCAATGGCCTTCGGGACTGCGGCCAAAGGCGTCATCGAACTCGCCAACGAGCTGGCGCGGTTGGGCCGGGCGGCCGTGCGGCGTGATGGCATCGGCCTCGTCGCAGGACCACAGCAGCACCTGGCTGCGCGCGCTGGCGCGGTCCGGGCCTTGCAGTTCCACCAGCGTGTTGGTGACCAGATGCCGGGTCATGCGGCCCGCAGGACGCCGGGAGTACGCGGCGGCGATGGCTGCGCGCCCGCCCAGCACTTCGCCGCCGGGCCGTTGCAGCTGGCCGTCTTCGGCAAACAGCTGCGCCAGGGCCTGGGCATCACCGGCATCCGCAAAGGCAGCAGCGCGCAGCACCAGGTCCAGGCAGGCCTGGCGGGCCAGCAGCCGGTCGATTTCATGGTTCATGTTTCTTGTCTCCCCGGAATTCGCAGCCTGCGATGGGCTGTCTTGATCCAGGCCCCAAGCATTCCACGCTGGCATAGATCCGGCCAATGCCGGAGCCCCGGCCATCAATGCGTTTTTCTTATGGGACAATCAAAACACGGTTTTCCAACGTGCCGTTCAGCGCCTTTCCATGAACCTTTACCTTGCCCCCTGGACCGGCCCGGCCACCAGCAATCCTTCGCGTTTTCCCGAGTTGGCAGGCCATTTGCGAGCCATGCGCGCCATGCTGGGCGTGGTGCGCCACGGCAGCACCACGGGGGCCGCCCAGGCTATGCATCTTTCTCAGCCGGCCGTGGCGCGCTCGGTGCTGCAACTGGAAGAGGCCTGTGGCCTGCCGCTGTTCATGCGGGGGGCGCGCGGCATGATGCCGACCCCGCTGGGCAGCCAGCTGGCCGCCCGCATCGAGGCCATGCTCCAGCATCTGGGCAGCGGCGCGGCCGACGCCCAGGCCGCCGCCACGCTGGCGGCCAGGCGCCCTCCCCTACCCGAGCGTTTTGCCGAGACCGTGCCTGCTGGCCAGCTGCGCGCCCTCATGGCCATTGCCGACTGCGGCAGCGAATCCCTGGCCGCGCAGTGGCTGGGCCTGACGCAGCCCGCCGTGCATGCGGCGCTGCAGGGGCTGGAAGCCAGTCTGGGCATGCAGCTGTTCTACAAGCTGGCCTTCGGCACGCGGCTGACGCCGTCCGGCGAAGCGCTGCTGCGCCGTGTCAAGCTGGCCCTGGCCGAGGTGCGCGGCATGGACAGCGATATTTCCGCCTGGCGCGGCGAGATCCGGGGGCGTGTGGTGGTCGGCGTGCTGCCGCTGTCGGTGGGAATCTTCCTGCCGCGCGCGGTCGACAGCCTGGCCGCCAGCCACCCGGACATAGAAGTCAGCATCGTGGACGGCACCTACGAGAGCCTGGTGCAGCACCTGCTGAGCGCCGACATCGACGCCATCGCCGGCGCCCTGCGCGCCGACATGCCCTCCGATGAGGTACGCCAGCTGCACCTGTTCGACGACGATCTGGTCGTGGTGGCACCGGCCGGCCATGCCTGCCTGGACCGCGGCCAGCTGGTTCTGCAGGACTTGCTGCAATGGCCCTGGGTGTCGCCCCTGCCCGGCACGCCGGCCGATCGCGCCATGGTCCAGCTGTTCCGCAGCCAGGGCCTGGAGCCGCCGCGCGCCAGCCTGCGCGCCAGCAGCCCGACCATGACGCTGGCCTTTGTGCTGCAGACGGGCCGGCTGGCCCTGGCCTCGCGCGGACAGGCCCTGCAGGATGACCACGGCGGGCAGTTGTCCATCGTGCCCGTGGACCTGCCTTCCACACGCAGGCGCATCGGACTGGCCACGCGTGCGCTGAGCACGGCATCGCAGGACCTGGAGCTGTTCATGCAGGCCTGCCGGCGGGCCGTGGGCGATCTGCCGGCCTAGCCTGAGCGCAGCGCTCGCTCAGCGACCCATCCAGTCGAGCAGTGCCCGCGACACCTGCTGCGGCTGCTCCATGGTGCTCATGTGGCCGCTGTCCTCGATCACCACCAGCTCGGCGCCCGGGCACAGGGCCTGCATGCGTTCATGGCGTGACAGCGGGCTCCAGGCATCCTGGCGACCGCAGGCCAGCAGGGTCGGGCAGCGCAGTTGCCGGAGCACATCGCCCGCATCGGGGCGGTTCAGCAAGGCATTGATCTGCGCAGCAAACACCTCGGGCGTGAAGCGCGCCACCATGTCGAGCACCTCGCCAAACAGTGGCGTGTCAAGCCGGTCGGGATGCACCATGCCGCGCGCCCATTGCAGGCCCATCTCGCGCATGCCGCTGTGCCGGGCGATCTGCAAGAGCGCCATGCGCTTGGCGCGTTCGCTCTCGCCGGCCTCACCCGGGGCGATGGGGTCCATGCCGGTGTCCAGCAAGGCCAGCCGTTCCACGCGCTGGGGAGCCATGCCGGCAATGGCCAGGGCCACGCGCCCGCCCATGGAATGGCCCGCCAGCGAAAACCGCTCGGCCGCCACGCAGTCCAGCACAAGGCGCGCCATGTCTTCGATGGTGGCCGCCGCGCCATAGGACGGAACAATGCACTCGGCAGCACCGGCAAAGGACAGGGCCGCCTGCTGCTCGTGCCAGACCGTCTCGTCGCACAGCAGGCCCGGCAGAAGTACCACGCAAGGCCGGCTCATGCTGCGTTCTCCAGGATGAGGTGTCCGACAGCGGTGTTCGATGCCGGCACATGGTAGAAGCGGTGGTTGACCTTGGGCAGCGGCGCGGGGCCATCCACATCGGCCATGGCACCGCGCGCGATCAGCCACATCACCAGCTCGATGCCTTCGGAGCCAGCCTCGCGCACGTAGTCGATATGCGGCATCTTGGCCAGGCCGGCAGGGTTCTCGATCAGCAGGTCCAGGAAGCGGTTGTCCCACTCCTTGTTGATCAGGCCCGCGCGCGCGCCCTGCAGCTGGTGGCTCATGCCGCCCGTGCCCCAGATCTGCACGTTCAGGTCTTCGTCGAAGCTTTCCACGGCGCGGCGGATGGCGCGGCCCAGGTTGAAGCAGCGCTGGCCCGACGGCACGGGGTACTGCACCACGTTCACGGCAAACGGAATCACCGGGCAGGGCCAGGCGCCCGTGCGTGCGTCCTGCTGGCCGCACATCAGCGACAGCGGCACGGTCAGGCCGTGGTCCACGTCCATCTTGTTGACGATGGTCAGGTCGAAGTCCTGCTGGATCACCGACTGCGCGATGTGGCTGGCCAGCTCCGGATGGCCGACGACCTTGGGCACGGGGCGCGGGCCCCAGCCTTCGTCGGCGGGCTGGTATTCAGCGGCCGTGCCGATGGCAAACGTCGGGATGAAGTCCAGGCTGAAAGCGGTCGCGTGGTCGTTGTAGACCAGGAAGATCACGTCGGGCCTGTTGTCCTTGAGCCATTGGCGCGAGTGCTCGAAGCCCTTGAACAAAGGCTGCCAATAGGGGTCGCCCGCCTTGCCCAGATCCATGGCCGCGCCGATGGCGGGCACATGCGAGGTGTAGACGGATGCGGTGATGCGTGCCATCAGATGCCTTTTTCCTGTCTTTCCTGCTCATGCAGGTAGCGGTTTCCTTCGATGCTGCGTCCGCCGCCCAGCATCATCTGGCGGTAGCCCTCCTCGCTCATGCCGCTCATGGTCGAGACCATGTTCTGCACGCTGACGCCGTCGGTGGCGCCGATCTTCACGAGGAAGTAGATGTTTCCGCCCAGCGCAATGCAGCGGTTCAGGTCGCGGTCCAGCACGGCCTGTCTTTGCTCGGCCGTCATGGCCCATTCGCCCAGATAGGCGCGCTCGTCAGCCCGAAAGCGCTCGCGGTTCTCGGCCTTCATCAGCGACATGCAGAACTGGTTGAGCCAGTAGCCCTGGCGGGATTGCTCGGCGTCGAAGACCGTGGTTCCCGGTACGTCGAGATAGGGTTTGTCCAATGCCATGGAAGTGTTTCTCCTGCGCTTGGGCGCTCGGGCGCGTGCTCACGGATAGGGGTTCAAGGATCAAGCACCAGGCGCTCGCAGCGCGCCACCCCCCGGCGCCAGGGCGCGGCCGGCGCCCGTGGCCCACACGGCCAGCGCAGCGGCAATCAGCGGCAAGGCAAAGACGTAGTACAGCGAGGCAGGCTGCCAGCCACCGTCCAGCAGCAGGCCAGCCATGGTGGGCGCCACGATGGCGCCTATGCGCCCAATGCCTATGGCCCAGCCCATGCCGGTGGCGCGCACCTGGGCCGGATAGGTGGCCGGCACCAACCCGTACAGCCCGGCCATGGAGGCGAACAGGAACACGCCCACGCCCACCGCTGCGGCGAACGCCCAGCCCAGGCTGGCAGAGGCCAGGCCGAACAGCGCGGTGAACAAGGCATTCAGCAGCAGGCTGCCCATGGCCAGATGCCGCAGCTTGGCCTTGACCGCCAGCAGGCCGAACAGGCTGCCGCCGGCAATGCCGCCCAGGTTGAGCAGCACGCCGCCCGTCACGCCCTGCTGTGCCGACAGGCCGGCCTGCACCAGCAGCTTGGGCGTCCAGCTCAGGGAAAAGTAGACGCTGAACATCAGCAGGAAGAAGCCGGCCCAGAGCATGAGCGTGGGGCGCGCCAGGCCGTTCCTGAACAAGGCGGCCACTGTATTGCCCTGCTGGACGTCACCGCCAGCTTGCGCGGGCAACTGCAGCATGGCGGGGTGCCCCATGAGTGCCATCAGGCGGTTGAGCTTTTCCAGCGCACGCGCCGGGCGACGGCCCATCAGGAAATCCACCGACTCCGGCAGGCGCCACAGCACGATGGGCACCATCAGCGCCGTGGCCAGGCCGCCGAACACAAAGACCGAGCGCCAACCATGGTGTGTCAGCAGCCAGGCGGCCATGAGTCCGCCCAGCGTGGCGCCAATCGGATAGCCCGTGGCCTGCAGCGCAATCGCCGTGCTGCGCCATTTGTTCGATGAATACTCAGAGGTGATCACCCCCACGCTGGCCAGCATGCCGCCAATGCCCACGCCCGTCATGGCGCGCAGGGCTGCCAGCTCGACATGGCTGCGCGCTGCCGCAGACAGCAGCATGCCCACGGACACCAGCACCAGGCACAGCACGATGATGGGTTGCCGGCCACGGCGGTCGGCCACGGGCGCCAGGAACAGCGAGCCCAGGGCCATGCCGATCAGACCGGCGCTGAACAGCACGCCCAGCTGCGCCCCGTTGAGCTTCCATTCGGCAGCGACGGCCGAGGCGGTGAAGGCCATCACCAGCACATCGAAGCCGTCCAGCATGATGAGCAGGATGCAGATGGCCACGGCCAGCCACTGGAACGGCGCCATGGCGCCCTCGTCCATCGTCTTGCGGATATCTTTCATACAAGTCCTTGTCGGAGCAGGTTGTCTCTTTGCCCTGGCAGGCGCTTTGCGCCCAGGCCAGGTTCTTCTGTGGGAAAACTGGGGGCGGCCTGCATTCGGAGCGCACAGCGCCTACATTCCCCAGTGCAAAAAGTATCTCCACGCCAGCCTTTCCAGGCCAATGCCGACGGACGCGCAAGCTATGCGTTCTATTGATGGCCGCGTGCAAAAAGGCCGGCCACCCAGAGGTGACCGGCCTTCGTTCATCAAGAATCCAGGACCTGAGCGGGCTGCCTCAGGTGCAGTCCCCTCTCATGCCAGCCTCCCCAGTCCTGCCAGCAGCTTGTCCAGCGTGATCGGGTAGTCGCGCACCCGCACGCCGGTGGCGTTGTGGATGGCGTTGGCAATGGCTGCGCTCACGCCGCAGATGCCCAGCTCGCCCACACCCTTGGCTTTCATGGGCGAGGCCATGGGATCGACCTCGTCCAGAAAGATCACTTCCTGGTGCGGGATGTCGGCATGCACGGGCACCTCGTAGCCTGCCAGGTCATGGTTGACGAAATAGCCCAGGCGCGTGTCCACGGCCAGCTCTTCCATCAGTGCCGCGCCCACGCCCATGGTCATGGCGCCGATGACCTGGCTGCGGGCCGTCTTGGGATTGAGGATGCGGCCGGCCGCGCAAACAGCCAGCATGCGGCGCACGCGGACCTCGGCAGTGAAGGTGTCCACGGCGACCTCCACGAAGTGAGCGCCAAAGGTGGACTGCTGCATCTTCTTGTCGAGCACGCCGAATTCGATGGCGTCCTCGGCCGTCAGGTCGGCGTCGCCGGCAGCGCTGGCCAGGGCCCGGCGCTTGCCGCCCGCCTGCACATGCCCATCCGAGAATTCGGCCGTCGCCGGGTCCATGCCCAGCTTGCGCGCCACGGCCTCGCGCAGCTTCACGCAGGCGGCATAGACGCCGGAGGTGGCACTGGCCGCGCCCCATTGCCCGCCCGAGCCGGCCGAGACGGGAAAGCCGGAATCGCCCAGCCGCACGCGCACCTGCTGCAGCGGCAGGCCCAGCATCTCGGCCGCCGTCTGGGCAATGATGGTGTAGCTGCCCGTGCCGATGTCGGTCATGTCGGTTTCCACGGTGAGCATGCCCTGCCTGTCCAGGCGCACGCGGGCGGCGGACTTCATGACAGGGGCGCCTCGGTAGGCGCCGGCCATGCCCAGGCCAATCAGCCAGCGCCCTTCGCGTCGTTGGGCCGGCTGGGGATTGCGTTGGCTCCATCCGAAGCGCTCGGCGCCCGTGCGCAGGCACTGCACGAATTCACGGCGGGAAAACGGCTTGTGCTCCTGGGCAGGGATGCCCTCCTTCGCCTTGGGTTGCGGCTTCTTGCCGCTGTCCGGCACCACCTGGGTGTCGTTGCGGATGCGCAGCTCCACGGGATCGATGCCGAGCTTTTCCGCCAGCTCGTCCATGGCAACCTCCAGGGCCATGTGCCCCGTGGCCTCGCCGGGGGCGCGCATGGCATTGGCCTCGGGCAGGTCCAGCACGGCCAGGCGCGTGGCGGTCATGCGATGGGTGCCGGCATACATGCGGCGGGTCTGGTCCACGGCACCGTCCGCCGATCCCCCGGACTGGTCGCCCGACCAGCTTTCGTGGCCGATGGCGGTGATTTTTCCGTCCTGCCCTGCCGCGATGCGCACACGCTGGATGGTGGCCGGGCGGTGCGTGGTGTTGTTGGCCATCAGCGGGCGCTGCAGTGCGACCTTGACGGGCCGGCCTGCCGCTCGCGCCCCCAGTGCGGCCAGCAGTGCATCGGCCCGCAGGAACAGCTTGCCGCCAAAACCGCCGCCAATGAATGGCGAGACCAGGCGCACCTTGTCCTTGGGAATGCCCAGCGTCTTTGCCAGCTCGCCCTGCCCCCAGGCAATCATCTGGTTCGAGGTCCATACCGTGAGCTGGTCGCCCTTCCATGCGGCCAGCGTGGCATGGGGCTCCATCATGGCGTGCGACTGGTCTGGCGTGGTGTATGTGGCGTCCACCTTCACGGCGGCCGAAGCGAAGGCGCCTTCGAAATCGCCAATGGCCGTGTCCGGCGCATCGCCATTGATGCTGTCGGGTGGCACGGCGGAGTCCTTGGCCTTGGCCAGGTCATAGGCGCCAGCCACGGGCTCGTAGTCCACACGGACCAATTGCGCGGCAGCGCGCGCCTGCTCGAAGGTTTCCGCCACCACCAGGGCCACGGCCTGGTGGTAGTGGGCCACCTGGGGGCCTGCCAGCAGCGGCGCGGTGTTCATCTTGCCCTGGCCCAGCTTGCCAGCGGTCTGTGCGGTGACGATGGCGAGCACGCCGGGCGCGCGGCTTGCCTGCGCCAGCCCGATGCTGCGGATGCGGCCCTTGGCAATGGCCGAGCCCACCACATAGCCATAGGCCGGGTGCTGGACCACGTCATGCCGCTCATAGGCATACGGCGCCGTGCCGGTGGTCTTGAGCAGGCCGTCGATGCGGTTCATCGGCTGGCCGATGATCTTGAGCTGGTCAATGGGGTTGACCGTTGCGGGGGTGTCGAATTTCATGGCGTCAGTTCCTGGCCTGGTCCAGCACGGAGGCAAGCGTGCGCTCGGCCAGCGTGAGTTTGAAGGCGTTGTCGTGCGTGGGCCGGGCGCCTGCCAGCAGGCGGTCGGTGACGGCCTTGGCTCCCTGCGGCATCTGTGCTTCGGCCGCCTCCAGCCGCCAGGGCTTGTGCGCCACGCCGCCCAGGGCCACGCGCCCGCTGCCGTCGCGCTGCACGATGGCAGCCACCGACACCAGCGCAAAGGCATAGGAAGCCCGGTCGCGCACCTTGTGATAGATGTGCGTGCCGCCCGGCGGGGGCGGCAGGGTGACGGAGGTGATCAGTTCGCCGGCCTGCAAGGCCGTCTCTACATGCGGCGTGCTGCCGGGCAGCCGGTGGAAGTCGGCAATGGGGATGACGCGGGCCTTGCCGTCGGCCTGGATGGTTTCCACCGTGGCGTCCAGCGCGCGCAGCGCCACGGCCATGTCACTGGGATGGGTGGCAATGCAGGCCTCGCTGCCGCCGATCACCGCATGCTGGCGGCTCACGCCGGCAATGGCCGAACAGCCGCTGCCCGGCACGCGCTTGTTGCACGGCATGTTGGTGTCGTAGAAATACGGGCAGCGGGTGCGCTGCAGCAGATTGCCGCCTGTGGTCGCCATATTGCGCAACTGGCCCGAGGCGCCGGCCACCAGGGCGCGCGTCAGCACGCCGTAGTCGCGGCGCACGCGCGCATGGGCGGCCAGGTCGCTGTTGCGCACCAATGCGCCTATGCGCAAGCCGCCCTGCGCGGTGGGCTCCACGGTGTCCATGCCGGTGCCGTTCACATCGACCAGATGCACGGGGGTTTCTATCTGCAGCTTCATCAGGTCCAGCAGATTCGTGCCCCCGGCGATGAAGCGGGCGCCCGGCCGGGCCGCCACGGCGGCGGCAGCCTGCGCGGGGGACTGGGCGCGTTCGTAGGTGAAGGCAATCATGTCCTGCCCTCCCCCGCCACTTCGGTGATGGCATCGACGATGTTGGAATACGCCCCGCAGCGGCACAGGTTGCCGCTCATGCGTTCACGCAGTTCATGGGCCGACACCAGGGGCTGGGCCACGATGTCTTCGCTGGCATGGCTGGGCATGCCGCGTTTGATTTCATCGAGCATGCCTACGGCAGAACAGATCTGCCCCGGCGTGCAGTAGCCGCACTGGAAACCGTCGTGCCGCACGAAGGCGGCCTGCATGGCGTGCGGCGACTGCGGCGTGCCCAGGCCTTCGATGGTGGTCACGGCGGCGCCCTGGTTCATCACGGCCAGGCTCAGGCAGGACACCACGCGCCGGCCATTGACCAGCACCGTGCAGGCCCCGCACTGGCCATGGTCGCAGCCTTTCTTGGTGCCGGTCAGGTGCAGGTGCTCGCGCAGGGCGTCGAGCAGCGTGGTGCGGGTGTCCAGGTCCAGGCGGTGTTCCTGGCCGTTCACCTGCAGGGTGACGGGCAGTTGGACCCCTTCGGGGATGGAGGGAGGCTGCACTTGCGCGCCGGCCGATCGAGGCACGGCCGTTGCCGCAGCCGTGGAGGCACCTGCGATCAGCAGGTCCCTGCGGGAGACGGAAAGCTGGGGGTTGTGTTCCATGGGGCGTCCATCGTGTGGGCTTGTTCGTGGGACGTGCACGCCGTGGCGGACACGCTGCCCCAGCATCGGCGCCTGAGCTGGGTCAGGCTGTAGGTGAGGGACCCATGTCCGGGACATCGAGGTTTGCGATGTCGGCTCAGCCAAGGACCGCAACGGCCAAGCCATCGACAAGGAAAAATCCGGCCACCGCATCCCTATAATTGCGACCGATTCTTATTTCCGACCTTCATCTCCACAGGCCTTCGGGGCTGTCTTCCAGAGTTTCCAGACCGTGTCTGCTCCACACTGCGCCACCTCGCACAGCGATGTTGAAGCCATCTACAGGGCGCATCACCCCTGGCTTCTGGGCTGGCTGCGCCGCAAGCTGGGCGGCTCGGACCACGCGTCCGACCTGGCGCATGACACCTTCGTTCGCCTGCTGTCCACCCAGACAGCACGCGGCGATCTGCAGATGCGCGAGCCGCGCGCCTACCTCACCACGGTGGCGCGCAACCTGCTGATCAACCACGTGCAGCGCCAATCGCTGGAGCGAGCCTGGCTGGACACCCTGGCGCAAATGCCCGAGCCCATGGCGCCCTCGCCCGAGGAGCGGCTGCTGATCCTGCAGACGCTGCACCAGATCGACGCCATGCTCGACGGCCTGCCGCCCAAGGTGCGCGAGGCCTTCCTGCTGTCGCAACTGGACGGACTGACCTACGCCCAGGCGGCGGAGCGCCTGGGGGTGACCGAACGCACCATCAAGCGCTTCATGGCCCAGGCCTTTGCGCAGTGCATCGTGCTGGTCTGCTGATGGGCGCTTCGTCCACCTCCAGCGCCATCGATGCGCGCGCCGCGCGCGAAGCAGCCGAATGGCTGGTGCGCGTTCAATGCGAGCCGCAAGATGCGGGCCAGGCACAGGCGCTGGCCCGCTGGCGCGCAGCCGATCCGCAGCACGAAGCCGCCTGGCAACGCGCCGAGCTGGTGATGGGACGCGTGGGCACGGCCACAGCGCCATCCGGCAACGGCGCGGCCCTGGGCCCGCTGGGGGCGGCGGCCCTGAGGGATGCAGGGAGCGCCCGGCGCCGCGCCACCACGCAGCTGCTGGCCGCGCTGATCGTGGCCGGGCCTGCAGGCTATCTGGCCTGGCGCGCCGGACCGTGGTCGGCCTGGTCTGCCGACGTGCGCACGGCCACGGGCGAGCGCCGCGAACTGCAGCTGCCAGACGACAGCCGCATGCAGCTGGATACCGGCAGCGCCGTGGACATTGCCTTCACCGCCATGGAGCGCCGCCTGGTACTGCGCGCGGGCGCCGTGTGGATACAGACCGCTGCCGATGCGGCCGGCCGCCCGTTTCTTGTGCAGACGCCGCAGGGCACGGCGCTGGCCCTGGGCACACGCTATGCGGCGCGCATTCTGGACGATGAGAGCACCCTGGTCGTCGTGCGCGAAGGTGCGGTGCAGCTGCGCCCGGCACGGGGCGGCGAGCCCGTGCGCGTGTCGGCGGGCCAGCAGGCGCGCATGGGCAGCGGCGCGGCAGAGCCTGTGCAGCCCGCTGGCCTGGCCTCGGACGGCTGGACGCAGGGCGTGCTCTATGCCGAGAAAACGCCGCTGGGCGAATTCGTGGCCGAACTGTCGCGCTACCGGCCCGGCATTCTGCGCTGCGACCCGGCCGTGGCCCGTCTGCCCGTGAGCGGCGCCTTCCAGCTGCGCGACACGGACCAGGCCCTGCTGGCGCTGGCCGCTTCGCTGCCGGTGCGCATCCACCAGCGCACGCGCTACTGGGTGCAGATTTCGGGCTTGGCCGCGCCCTGAGCCTGCGGCATGTCCCCTTTTGCGGGATCGGCGGTCATACAGGAAGACAGCTTCAACGGCGCGTCCCAGGCTGGCTGGGCACCGCTTCCCTCGTCTTCCAAAGGACAGTTCTTCATGGCGCAGCGTATTTCCCTGGCCGCCACGGCCCCCTTCCCTCTTTCGGCGCTTGCCGCCTCGGTCCACCAGCGCCTTTCGCACCGACTTGTGCGCCGGCCCGTTCAGGCTGCCCTGCTCGGGCTGATGCTGGGCGCCGCCGGTGCGGCAGCCGCACAGGCCATCCCAAGCGCCCCGGCCGCGCAGACAGCACGCGAGTACGACATTCCCGCTGGTTCGCTGAGCCAGGCACTGTCGCGTCTGGCCGGCGAGTCGGGCGTGACGCTGTCGGCCGACCCGCGCCTGACGCAGGGCCTGCAGTCCGCCGGCCTCAAGGGACGCTTCGAGCTGACGGGCGGGCTTGCGCAGCTGCTGCGCGGCACGGGGCTGGAGGCGGTGCAGGCCGGCCAGGGCGTCTACGTGCTGCGCAAGAGCGCGGCCCATCCCGTGGTCACGCCGCCTGCGGCCGCCGCGGCGTCTTTCACCCTGGGCGAGGTGCGGGTGAACGCCCGGGCCGAGCACTCCACCGCCACCGAGGACACCGGCGCCTACACGGCCAGGGTGGTAACGCTGGGCAAGAGCGTGCAAAGCCTGCGCGAGATTCCGCAATCCGTGTCCGTGGTCACACGCCAGATGCTGGAAGACCAGAACATCCAGAGCCTGGACGATGCCATGCGCACCCTGGCCGGCGTCACCGTGGAGCCCGGCAGCACGGGCGGCAACCATGGCAACTTCTATCTGCGCGGCTATGCCGTGGATACGGTGCAGACCGATGGCGTGAACATGCCGGCCAGCACCGGCAATGACCTGTCCACCGGCTTCGGCATGGCCATGTACGACCGCATCGAGCTGCTGCGCGGCCCGGCCGGGCTGTTCCAGGGCGCGGGCGATCCGGGCGGCTCCATCAACCTGGTGCGCAAGCGCCCCAAGGCGCAGGCCGAGTTCAACACGCAGTTCTCGGCAGGCTCGTGGCAGCGCTACTACGCAGAGGCCGACATGACCGGCCCGCTGTCCCGCGACGGCCGCGTACGCGGCCGGCTGGTCACGGCCTACCAGGACCAGCAATCCTTCGTGGACCATGTGTACTCGCGCAAGCCCCTGGTCTACGGCGTGGTCGAGGTGGACCTGGCCCCGTCCACCACGCTCACGGCCGGCGGCAGCTACCAACAGTACAAGGGCCGCCCGGCCTTCGGGCTGCCGGCCCTGCCCGATGGGCAGTTGCTGGACATTCCTCGCTCCAGCTACCTGGACCCCATCTGGAACCACATCACGGAAAAGAACACGGAGTACTTTGCCGAGCTGCTGCACCGACTGGACAACGGTGGGCGCATCAGGCTCAACGCCATGTACCGCGAGCAGGACGAGCCCTCGCGCATGTTCGGCTGGTCGGACTGCGCCGCCGACCCGGCCACGGGCGACAGCTGCCTGGTCAGCTGGGCCTATCGCAGCCACTGGAAGACGCATGGCCTGGACGCCTCCGCCAGCCTGCCCTTCAGCGCCTTCGGCAGCACCCGCAACGAGCTGGCCGTGGGCGCCGACTACCGCAAGATCCGCAAGAACTTCCAGTACGGCGGCGGCGACAACGCGCCCATCAACATCTACCAGCCCGACAACAACGTGCCGTTGCCGACCAATTACAGCTTCTCCAACGGCAACGACAACCGCACCGAGCAGTTCGGCCTGTATGGGCGCGCCAATCTGCGCCCCGTGGACCGCCTGCTCATCAGCGTGGGCGGGCGCATGACCTGGTGGCAGAACCACGCCATCAACCGCAATGCCTACTTCAACCAGTTCTCGGAAACCGACAACCGCATCAACGGCAAGTTCACGCCCTATGCCGGTCTGGTGCTGGACCTGAATGACCAGGTGTCGGCCTATGCCAGCTACACGCGCATCTTTGCGCCGCAGACCACCAGCGACGCCGCGGGCAACACCCTGCGCCCACGCGTGGGCCAGCAGTACGAGGCAGGACTCAAGGGCGAGTGGATGGACGGCCAGCTCAACGCGCGCACCGCCATCTTCCGCATGGAGGACACCAACCGCGCCATGACCGATCCGGCCAATCCGCTGTTCTCGGTGGCATCCGGCAAGATGCGCAGCCAGGGCGTGGAAGCCGAGATCGGCGGGCGCATTGCGCCCGGATGGAATGTGTCGGCCGGCTACGCCTACACACAGACCAAGACACTGGAGGGCACGCCCGACCAGAAGGCCCAGCTGTACACCTTCATCGCCCCGCGCCACAGCTTCAACCTGTGGACGCGCTACCAGTTCGGCACCGGCGCGCTGGAGGGCTTCAGCCTGGGCGGCGGCCTGCGCAGCGTCAGCCGCATGTACCGGCTCAACGGCGATGTGAAGTTCTCGCAGGGTCCGGTCACCACGGCGACGCTGCAGCTCGGCTACCGCATCAACCGCCATGTGGACGCCACGCTCACCATCAACAACCTGTTCGACAAGGTGTACTACCAGCGCGTGTGGGCCGCCTACGGTTCCAACTACTTCGGCGAGCCGCGCAATGTGATGCTGACGGTGCGCGGGCGTTTCTGAGCTAGGCCGCAGGCGGTACGTCGCCGCGCTGCATGCGCTCGAAGGCCTTGTCGATTTCCTCGGAGCGTATGGCGCCCGCAGCCGGCACGGGACGGCCCGCGCGCTGGGCGTCGATCTGCTCCTGCATGCGCGTGGCCACCTGCATCAGCACGCGGTGCAGGCCCAGCTGCTGGCGGCGGGCCTGGTCCAGGTGCGTGACCACGGGCTCCAGGGACTGGGCCAGCGAGCGGGTCAGCAGTTGGCCCATCATGTGGACCAGGGCCTGACGGTCCTGGGCGGCCTGCACCTCCGACGGGGTGCTGGCCTGGGTGCTGACGGGCTCGCTGGCCGCCCTTTGTGCCATCAGTTCGCGTATGCCGTGCAGCGAGTCGCCTGCGGCACTTTGGGTTTGCAGCAGCCGCGCCAGCAGAGCCTGAAGCGCCTGTAGCGTCTGGGATTGGTCAGCGTCCCTGGCGGCGGCCTGCGCGGCCGCTGCCGATGCGTGGGCTTGGTCGGCGGCGTCTTCCTGCACTGCCTGCTGCTGGGACTGGGACACCGACTGGGCCACCTCGCGCGTGGCGGCGACCAGATCGACCAGCTGTGCCGTCACGCGCGTGGCGGCGTCGGCATTGGCGCCGCCTGCGGCCTGGCGGCGCAGGAACTGCTGACGTATCTGCTGCCAGCGGGCGCTGTCCTCGTCGCTCATCTGCCCGCGCAGCTCGGCGAGCTTGAGCAGGTTCTCCTCTGCGCCCGTGGTCAGCATCTGCGCTTCGCCCTGATAGTGGTCGGCCAGCATCTGCTGCATTTCCTGGTCGTTCATCACGGGCGTGATCTTCTCGGCCAGCTTGTTCATGTTGCGGTAGCTGCCCTGCAGCCGGAAGGCCGGCTCGGTGCGGTAGCCGTCGTCCTGCGCGGCGCTCTGGATGTACTGCTGGTTGACCTTGAACACCAGTTCACGCACCTGCACCATGCGGGCCAGCACGGCCTCGATCTCGCGCAGCTCGGCCGATGAGTAGTCGTGCGACAGCGCATTGCCCGAGACCTCCCGGCCCTGCGCCTTGTCCAGCAGCAGGTACAGGTCCTGCAGGCTGCGCGTGGCCATCGGCGCCAGCACGGCGTTCGAGGTCATGCTGTTTTCGATGTAGCTGAGCTTGAACACCTCCTGCATGCCGCCCAGCACGTCGCCCAGGTTGTAGATGTCGGCACGGTTGGCCAGCATGTCGGGGATCTTGAAGACCTCGCCCGACTCGGTGTACGGGTTGCCCGACATCACCACGCAAAAGCGCTTGCCGCGCATGTCGTGGGTGCGGGTCTGGCCCTTCCACACGCCCTCGATGCGGCGCGTGCCGTCCGACAGCGAGATGAATTTCTGCAGGAACTCGGGGTGCGTGTGCTGTATATCGTCGATGTACAGCATCACGTTGTTGGCCATCTCCAGCGCCAGGTTGAGCTTTTCCAGCTCCTTGGCCGCCGTGGCGTCCGGCGCCTGGGCCGGGTCCAGCGAGCGCACGGAGTGGCCCAGCGCCGGGCCGTTGATCTTCATGAAGATCAGGCCCAGGCGGTTGGCCACGTACTCCATCAGCGTGGTCTTGCCGTAGCCGGGCGGCGAGATCATCATCAGCAGGCCCATCTGGTCGGTGCGCTTGTTCTCGCCGGCCACGCCGATCTGCTTGGCCAGGTTGTCCCCGATCACGGGCAGGTAGATCTCGTTGATGAGCCGGTTGCGCACAAAGGACGACAGCGGCCGGGCCTTGAATTCCTCCACCCGCACGCGCGAGCGCCAGTCCTGCAGCAGCTGCTGGCGCAGCGCCTGGTAGCGGCCGAACTCGGGGACAAAGCTGCGGAAATGGCGCGCGGCGCGCTGGCCCAGGTCGTCGATCTGCAGCCACATGCGGCCGTCTGCAATGCGCGGATGCTGGCCCAGCAGGCCCGACACTTCGTGGCGCAGGTCCACGCTGCTGACCTTGCAGGGCAACTGGCCGGCACAGCACAGCCAGGCGGCGGCCTCGCCACAATAGGCCAGCCAGGCCTGCCCTTGCCCGTCGTCCAGCGCGCGGCAGGCGGTCTGCAGCCAGTGCAGCGCGCTGCGCCAGCGCTGGTCCAGCGGCGCCACGGCCTTGTCGCGCCGGTCCTCGCCCTGCCAGTAGGCCTGCATTTCTTCCCAGCGCTGCAGCGGCTGGGCCTGCTGCTGCACGGCGGCCTGCAGCGCGGCAATGGCCGACTGGCTGTAGCTGGAGAAGGAAAAGCGCACGGCCTTTTGCGCCAGCTCGGCCTGCAGGTAGTCGGCGGCGCCGTGGATCAGGCTGTCGATATCGCTGTCTGCGGGCGCCGCCTGTCCTGGCAGCAGGTCGCGCAGCAGGCCCCGCTCTTCGGCATAGGCGCGCAGGCGCTCGGAGATGTCGGTGCGCAGGCTCAGCTGTTCGGCCTCGCTGCCGAACATCTGCTGCATGGCCTGGGCCTGCTGGGCGCGCAGCGGCCACTGCGCCATGGCGGCAGCCAGCTGCGGCTGCTGCACCTGGGCCTGTGCGCTCCAGAACAGCAGGGCCAGCACACGGGCGTCGGGCGCAAAGCGCAGCACGCCGGCGGCATCGCGCAGGGGCAGCAGTACCTGCAGGATGCGGGCCGCATCATGGTCGTGGATGCCGCGCTCATAGCCTTCGCGGTAGCGCGGCGCGGAGAATTCGCGGATGGCCTGGGTCAGTGCCGCCTCGTCGGGCAGCAACTGGGCTAGCCGGGCCTCGCTCCAGCCGTCACGGCGCTGGCGCGCAGCCAGCACCACTTCCAGGGCCAGGTATTCGCCCCGGTAGAACTGCGGCGATTCGGCCGGCGTGGAGGCATCCCAGTAGGCCTGCAGGGCGGCCAGCTCCGGGTTGTCCATGGGCTCGAAATACTCGGTGCCGACCAGGTGCAGGAACAGTTCGCCGTTGCGCGGCAGCAGGGTCAGGTCCAGCTCCTGGTTGCCCACGCTGAAGCGGTGGCGGCCCAGGCGGATGATGGCGCCGTCGCCTTCGTACAGCTCGGTGCGGTCCTGCAGCGCGCGAAACGCCTGGTCGCGCAGGTTCTTGACGCGGCCGTCGATGTCGTCGGCCTTGACCGGGTCATGCAGTTGCTCGCGCAGGCGCTGGGCCAGCTCCTTGAGCTTGCCGATCAGCGGATCGCCCGCAAAAAAGGCATGCAGGGCATCGGCGCTGGCGAGTTTTTCGGTGCGCTTGGGCAGGCTTTGCACGATGCGCAGGGCCGCGTCCAGCACGCCCTGCGCCTTGCGCTGGCGCTCGTCCTGCAGCGACTGGCGGCGCGCCTCGAAGCTCTCCAGCACCTCCTCGCGCTTGGCCATGATGTCGCCGAGGAACTGCTCGTGCTCGCCGAAGCGGCTTTCGATTTCCTCCAGCTGCACCAGCAGGCGCGCCAACTGCTCGTCGCATTTCTCGGGCGTCTGCGCCAGGCCCAGGGCGCTGACGATGCTTTGCGAGAACAGCGCCAGCTGGGCGGCGAACTGGGCCACGTTCTCGGCGCCGCCCAGGCCCGACCGGCGCTGCTCGGCGCGTGCACGCACTTGGTTCAGGCGCGCGTAGACGGCCGAGATGCGATCCACCACCTGGGTGCGCTGCGTGGCGTCGTCGATGGACAGGCTGCCCATGAGCTCGGACAGCATGTCCAGCGCGGCCGCCATGTCGGCCATGCGCGCCAGCGGCTCGTTGATCTGCGCCACCGTGGCTGCCGCCTGCGCGGCCTGGTCCAGTGCCTGCAACTGGTCGGCATAGGGCTGCATGGCCTCGTCGGTGGCAATGAAGGCGGCCGTGCGCTGGGAGACTTCGGCCTGGGCCTCGTTGACGCCCTGCACCATGGTGTCGATGGCGGCCTGGTCCACATAGCGCAGGTCGCGCGTGGCCATGAGCTGGCCGCGCAACTGGCCCAGCTGGGTGAGCGCGTCCACGTACTCGCCAATGCTTTTCCAGTCGGCCAGCCGCAGTGTCTTGAGCAACTGGCCGTGGCGGCTGGAAACCTCGCCCATGGCCTTGGCCGAGGCGTTGCGGATGCTCTCGACCTTTTCGTACTCGTCGATGACCGCATCACCCGTGGCGACAATGCCCAGCAGGGTCTCGTGCACGCCCTTGAGCTGCGGCGCGCCCAGCCAGTGGTAGCGCTCGAACAGGCGGCGCGCGGCGTCGATCAGGCGCTCGTAGCGCGGCAGCGAGACCTCGGTGGCCGCGATTTCCTTGCGCACGCTGTACAGGTCGGAGATGCCGCTGACCAGCTCGGCATTGCCGATGCGGCCCAGGAAGCTGTCGCGCTGCGGCTGGCGTGCCGCATAGTCGTCCGAGGCAAAGGGCGTGCGCCAGACCTGCATGGGGTGCACGCGCGAGGCCTCGTTGCTCTCGGCCGCGAAGATGACGACGCGCCCGTCGTCCATGCGCGCATAGCCGTGGCCGATGATGGGCGGCTGCAGCGCGCGCTCGATCAGGTTGTACTTGAACAGCGCCATGCGCCCGCTCTCGGGCTCGTAGAACACGTAGAGCACATCCTCGCCGTTGGGCGAGCGGATGCTGCGCCGGTAGCGCATGCCCTGCATGTTCTGCTCGAACGAGCGGTTCTCGCCGCTTTGCAGGTAGTAGCCGCCGGGGAAGATGATGCCGTGGTCCTGCGGCAGCTGGATGCAGGCCGCGCCGATGGCGTCCATGCGCAGCACCTGGCGCGACAGGGTGTTGAAGATCAGGTAGCGCCACTGCTCTTCGCGGTAGGGCAGGATCTTCAGCAGGATCAGGCTGCCGACGGCGGCGTACTCGAACACGGCGTCGTCCAGCGACTGGTTCTTCTCCTGCACGGGCTCGCTGTAGATGCCCAGTCCGTCGTTGGTGTTGTTCTCGACCTTGATGGTCAGCGTGCCGCCCAGGGTCTCGACGAAGACCTTGTCCAGCACGTTGATGTGCGGGTGGCGCCCCTGCACCAGTTGCTCGCGCCCGGCGCGCTGCCACTCGAAGTCATGCGGTGCGGGCAGCTCGATGTCGCGCTCGCCCCGGTTGTCTATGTAGCGGATGGGCTGGCCATCGACGGGCACGGACCAGCGGAATACGCGCACATCGGACAGGCGCTCGCCAATCTGAAAGCTCGCCAGCAGCTTGCCGTCGCGCACGGCCAGCTGCATCAGCCGGGTGTTCTTGTAGTAGGCGTACAGCTCCTGGAAGTCCTGCACGAAGCTCTGTATGCCCAGAAAGCTGTCCTTGAGATCGACCGGCGTGACCTCGTAGCCCTGCTCTCCCTCGTGCAGGCGGTACAGCACGAACACGTCTTCCACGCGCGTGGACTGCTTCAGGCCCATGAAGACGTTGTAGCCAAACAGCAGGTAGCCGCCGACCTGGGCGATGTCGCGGCCCAGGCAGTTGTTTTCGGTGCGCACGCGCATGCGCCCGATGACTTCCATCTGGCTGCGGCCGAATTCCTCCAGCCGCTCCTCGTTGAGCTGGCGTGCCAGCGTCTCCAGCGCCTGCCCCTGGCCGTCAAGGCGCTTGGCCAGCACTTCGTAGGAGCCGCCGCTGGCGACTGCCTGGTCCACGGCGGAGGCCGCGGTGTCGGGGGACAGGGACTGTGGGGACGATGGGGACGGTTGGGACATGGGCGTCACGGGCTTTCGCGTGTCAGGGACCATTCACGCCCTCCCCGGCCAGCTGACTGGCAGGCAGGCGGGCGGAGGCAGGCGGATGCGGGAGGCTGGGCAGCCGATGGAGGGAGCGGCCGGGCGGCCGCCCTGTTCAGTCGACCCTCTGCGTGGGCGGCAGGCCCTTGCCGTCGCCCAGCGCGTTCAGCAGCGATGCGCCGCCCTTGCCGCTGAGGAACTTGCTGATCAGGTCCTGCACGATGGGGCTCTTGCCCGCCACGCCTTCCACGGCCTTGCCCACGGACAGCGCCTTGGCGAAGTTGTCGAAGAAGGCGCCCTCGCCGCCCACGATGTCGATGTTGGCCTTGCTGAGCGCGGCCGACAGCACCTCGGACTGGTCCTTGGCCACGCTCTTGTTGGCTTCGATGGCGGCCAGCGCCTGCTCGAAGTTCTTCTCCAGCTGCATGCGGAACTCCTCATGCGAGCGCGCCTGGTCGGACAGCGAGGCCAGCGCGGTGAACTTCTCGGTCAGGCCCTTGGCCTCGGCGAAGAGCTTGTCGCGCAGCACATCGGCCTCGGACATGCCCACGTCGCGCGTGACCGTGGCCTTGGTGGCGCCCACCTGGGCTTCGCCGCGTGCCTGGGCCAGCAGGCGTTCTTCCAGCACCTTGGCATCGGCCAGGCCCTGTTTTTCGTTGGCATCGGCCGTGGCCTCGATGACGCGCGCCTCGGCCAGGCCCTTTTCCTGATGGCCCTTGGCTTCGGCCATCAGCTTCTCGGCAATCACGCGGGCCTGGGCCAGGCCTTCCTTTTCCAGGGCGGCGGCGGTGACTTCGCGCACCCTGGCATCGGCCAGGCCGGGCGCGGCGCGCTCGACCTCGATGGCCTCGGCCAGCTTCTTCTTGGCTTCGGCGGTCTTGCTGGCCGCTTCCAGCTCGGCCTGGGCCATGGTCGTGACTTCCACGGCCTTGTGGCGCGAGGAAGCCTCTTCGGCCTCGGCCTTCTTGACCTGGCGCACCATGTCTTCCTCGGCCTGGGCCTGGGCGGTCAGCACGGTGACCTGCTTCATGCGCTCGGCCTCGGAGACCACGCGCACTTCCTTGATGCGTTCCTCTTCCTGGGCCACGGACTTCTCCACCACCACGCGCTCGCGCACCACGTTGGCGATGTTGGCCTTCTCGACCTCGATGGCCTTTTCCTTCTCGATGCGCTGCAGCTCCACCTCGCGCTGGCGGGCCACGATCTCCAGCTCCTTGGCGCGCGTGACCTTCTCGACCTCGATCACCACGGCACGCTCACGGTTTTGCTGGGCCACGGCCACTTCGCGCTGGCGGTTTTCCTCGCGGATGTCCAGCTGCTCCTGGGTCTGGATGCGCGCCTGCTCGGCCTTCAGGCGCTCTTCTTCCTGCACCTTCTGGGTTTCGGCCTGCTCGCGGGCCTGGATGGTGGCGATCTCGCGCTTTTGGCGCGCCTCGGCATCGGCCTGCTGGCGCTCCAGCGCCAGCATGGCTTCCTTGGTCTCCACGTTCTTCTTGGTGATGGCCAGGTCGGAGTTGCGCTCCAGTTCGTTGGTGACGATGTTCTGGTTGGCCGTCAGCTCGGTGATCTTGCGAATGCCCTCGGCATCCAGGATGTTGTTGGGGTCCAGCGAGGACTTGGGTGTCTGCTCCAGGTAGTCGATGGCCACGTCCTCCAGCACATAGCCGTTGAGGTCGTTGCCGATGACATGGATGATCTGGTCGCGGAAATCCTGGCGGTTCTCGAACAGCTTGACGAACTCGATCTGCTTGCCCACGGTCTTGAGCGCCTCGGAGAACTTGGCGTTGAACAGCTCGTTGACGGCCGTCTTGTCCGAGGCCCGGTCCACGCCGATGGCCTTGGCCACCTTGAGCACGTCCTCGGCCGTTTCATTGACGCGCAGGTAGAAGGCCACGGTGATGTCGGCGCGCATGTTGTCGCGGCAGATCAGGCCTTCCTTGCCGCGCCGGTCGATCTCCAGCGTCAGCAGCGAGATCTGCATGAACTCCTTCTTGTGGATCACCGGCAGCACCAGGCCGCCCGTGAACTTGACCTTGGGCTGCGACGTGGTGTCGTTGATGATCAGCGCCGTGCCCTGCGGAACCTTGATGTAGAAGGCCTTGACCAGGGCGAACAGCCCGAGGATGACGACGAAGACGGAACCGATCACCACCCCGGCGACGATGTACCACTCCATGTTGCTCATGTTCATGCGAATCTCCCCTGTGAATTGCTATCTGTGAAAACGCTGAAAAAACGGAAAGGCCGCGCCCGCCGAACGGACGCTCGGGCCTTGTGGGAATCCCGGAACTAGCGCGGCAGCTCGGTGCCGTCGAACTCGGCCTTGCTGACCACGCGCCAGGCGTTGTGCTCGGGCAGGTGCTCGATGAGCACGATCTCGGTGCCCCGGCCCAGTGCGCGCTCGGGCGAGCGCATCTGCACGTTCAGGCCCGCGCCGCCGTCCTCGACACTGCCGTAGCCCTGCGTGCCGTCCACCACGGCGCTGCGCACCAGGCCGGCGCGGCCCAGCAGCACCTTGGGCTCCTCTGCAGGCGCCACCTTGTTGACGATGCCCCGCAGCGGGCGCAGCAGCAGCACGGTGGCGGCAAAGCCCAGCACCATGGCTGCCGCAGCCACCAGGGAGCCGGTCAGCAGGTTCACCAGGGTCCAGCCCTGGGGCATGGGCACGAAATGGCACAGCACATACGAGGCCAGCCAGGACATCAGGAACAGCGCGGTGAGGATGACCGTGAGCGGAATGCCGCCCAGGCCCACCTTGAGCAGCAGCCCGGCCAGCGCGCTGACCGAATGCTCCACGCCGTGCGCATGGTCGCTGCCGTCGAACAGCACCCAGTGGTCCAGCGAGTCCACCTCCAGCAGGCCCAGCATGGCGATCAGCCAGTACAGCAGCATGAACAGCAGCAAGGCGCCAAAGATGAAAGTCGGAAAGCCAAACGCGTATTGCAGGAACGCAGACATGTTTTTCCCCTCCCCTCAAATCCGGCAGCCGAGGCGGCAGGCCTGGCAGTGCCTGCCTGGACAACGGCCGCGCATCAAGCGTTTTTTCCGCCAGTTGCGGCGCGCTGCGCCTTCAGGCGTTCCAGCACCGACTGCGCATTGCCCGCCTGGGGCGTGATGCCGGCAGCGCGCAGCTTGGCATCCAGCGCGTCTTCGCTGCTGTCGCGCGCCAGCTCGGCCGCGCTTTCCATGCGCGCACCGCGCTCGGCCTGCTTTTGCTTGATGCGCTCCAGAGAATCCAGCGCGCTTTGCACACGCGTCTGCGAGCCTGCGTAGCGGCCGGCCACCGTGGCCTGGGCGCGCTGCACGCTTTCCGTGGCCTTGACCGTGTCGGCCTGCTGCTTGAGGCGCTTGATATGCGTTTGCGCCGTCTGTATGGCCACGCGCAGCTGCTCCACGCTTTGCGTGTAGGCGTCCAGCTGGGATTGCTCTTCGTCGCGCTGTGTCTCCAGCACGGAAACCTTGCCGGCCACTTCCAGCGCCAGCGCCTCGTCGCTGGTGTCCAGCGCCTTGACGGCATAGCCCTCGTACTCGGCAATGCGTTCCTGGGTCTGCTTGAGCTTGCCGGCCGCCAGCTTTTGCTTGGCCATGATGTCGGCCAGCGCTTCCTTGGACTTGTTCAGGTCGCTGTCGGCATCGCGGATTTCCTGGTCCAGGATGCGCAGGGCCTGGCTGTCGGTCACCGCCTCGCCGGCCTCGTGGGCGGCGCCGCGCAACGCTGTCACCAGCTTGTTCCAGATGGTCATGATGATCTCCTAGGGGCTCAGTGTCTTCAACGGGCGGGGCGTCAGGCCTGCGCGGATGCGGGTGCGGATGAGGGTGCGGGCACCGGCGTCAGGTAGTGGGCCAGTGCCTCGGTGGCCTGGATGACGCTGTCGGCCAGGGTCAGGATCTCGGCAATGATGTCGCCCTCGCTGCTGCTGGCATGCAGGGCGGCGAACATCACGTAGCCCTCGCCGCCATGGGCCTGGGGTTCCAGCGCCATCGTGGTGAAGGGAAACAGTTTTTGCAGGCGAAGCATTTGCTCGTTGAGACCGGCGCGGTCGTGCACCTGGTCGGCGGGCCACAGAAAGGCCTCCACCACCAATTGGTCGCCCGAGAGCGCCACATGCACCGGCAGATCGCCGAATTCTGGCAGGCTGACCAGCAAACTTGCGTCTGCGCCTTCCAGCACCTCGATATGGAGCCGGCCGCCCTGCACCAGTGCCGATTGCTGCAGATCGCCCGCCAAGGCGTGAATATCCCGATATGCCTGTCTGCTGTTGTCCATGCCGCCCTCCTTGTGGATGAGAACCATTGATCCCGGTTGCAATCCCGGCACGCGCATTTGCTTTTCCAATTGCTGCAATGCCGCGCCGTACTCTGGAAGAATCCAGACCTCCTTTTTCACCAGCCCCTGTTCGCGCAGCCGTTGCCGGTGCAGGCGCTGGTAATGGGCTGATGTCTTTTGTTCCATGCGGATACCATAGCGGTCATTACATGTGATGTCTACATGTAATAACGATCAATTTGTAAACGGATATGTAAACCGAGTGGCGCAATGGCCGGCTTTGCGCAGGCCACGGCCCGCCTTTGCGTTCTGGCAAATCGCCATCAAGAATTCATTTTTTCTACCGAAAACCATTTATCAACAAATTTTCCTATCAACCACGGGAGCGCCCAGGCGCGGACTGCGGCGGCGGCGGCGCAGGGCTGCGAAGGCACTGCACAATGGCCGCTGTCGCAGGCAGATCCGGCCCTTGGCTGCCCGGCGCACGCTACGGAAACCTCTGCATGCCCGCCTTCAGGCTCTCACTTCGCACGGCAGTCACAGCCCCCTTCATAGCGGTGTTCGTGGTCACGGCCGGGCTATTGGCGGCATGGCAGCAGCGCCAGGTGGACCAACTCATCAACCGCGAAAGCCTGCGGCTGCTGGACTCCCTGTCCACCACCACGCGCCACCAATTGGCCGATTACCTGGAGACCCCGCTGCGCGTGCAGCAGGCCCTGGCCGAAACCGTGGCCCGGCAGGCGCTCTACACCCCCGGCGACCTGCGTCCCATCTATGGCTATCTGACACGCTCATTCACCGAGCTGTATGCCCAGCACCACCAGATCAGCCTGTTGAGCTTTGGCGGCGTACAAGGCGAATACACGGGGGTGCGGCTGGAGCCCGATGGCCGCTACCGCCTGATTCTCCAGGACCGCAGCACCCAGGGCGCCCTGCAGATCTTCGAGGGGCTGGAGCCCGGCCCGCCCATGTCCAGCCTTGCCGGCTACGACCCCCGCGTGCGCCCCTGGTACCAGCCTGCCATCCACAAAGACGGCCCGCACTGGTCGCCCATCTACACGGTGACTGGCGACCGCGGCGATACCACGATTTCCGCATCCACGTCCGTGCGGGTGTCCGGCCAGCTGGTCGGCGTGGTGGCCGCCGATGTGCGGCTGAGCAGCATGAACCGCTTTCTGCGCGACGAGCCCTTGCGTGGCAACGGCCATATCGCCGTGGTCGACGCACAGGGCTACATGGTGGCGCACTCGTCCGAGCTGTCGGTGCTGAAACGGCGCGAAGGCCCCTATGACCCACCCGTGCGCCTGCGGCTGTCCGAAAGTCCCGATCTTGCGCTGCGTAGCCTGGCCGCCCTGCTGCCTGCGCATCTGAGCGCGGATCCGTCGGCGCCAGCGGCCCCCCAGAACACCATCAACCTGAGCTTCAAGGAACAGGGGCAGATCTACCACGGCCAGGTCACCGCATTCCACGATGGACGCGGCATCGACTGGCGGATCCTGGTGCTGCAGCCGGAATCCGATCTGGTCAGCAGCATGCGGGCGGACAGCCGCCATGCGCTGGTCCTCGCTTTCGGCCTGGCCTTGCTGGGATTGGGGCTGGGCGTGTGGTGCCTGCGCCGGGCGCTGCGCCCCCTGGCGGTGACGGCCGATGCGGCCAACCGCCTGGCCAAGGGCGACTGGAGCGCGGTAGGGGCGCTGCCGGATACGTCCCTGGTCGAGACATCGTCCCTGGTTTCGGCCTTCCACAACATGGCACAGCGGCTGCAGGAGTCCTTCGAGCACATGCGCGCCCTGCTGCAGTACGACAGCCTGACGCAGCTGCTCACGCGCGCCGGCCTGATCGAGCAGGCCGATGCGGCGGCAGCCGCCAACACGCCCTGCCCTGCCGCGCTGTGCCTGCTGGAGCTGCAGAATTTCCGCAGCGTCCGCGACGATGTGGGCCACGGCACGGGCGAGCAGTTGCTGCGGGCCGTGGCCGAGCGGCTGCGCAACCACCATCTGCAGTTTCCTGCCCTGCTGGCGCGCACGGCCAGCAACGAGTTCGCCATGCTGTGGCTGCATGACTGCACGCCGCAGCAGATGCAGGACAAATGCCGCCACCTGCTGGAAATCTTCGACCAGCCATTTTCCGTGGGCAAGGACGACATCGTGCTGCGCGCCTGCGCGGGCGCCGTCAGCGGCGAGCTGCTGCCGGGCGCGCTGCCCGAGTGGCTGCGCAACGCCAGCATTGCGCTGGGTGAGGCGCAGCGCGGCTCGCACCCCTTCCTGCTGTTCGAGCCCAGCCTGGCGCAGAAGATGCTGGGCCGCACGCAACTGGCCATGGAGCTGCGCCAGGCGGTGGAGCGCAACGAGCTGCGCGTGTTCTACCAGCCCGTGGTGGACCTGGCCACGGGCAGCATGGTCGGCGCCGAGGCCCTGGTGCGCTGGAACAGCCCGACGCGCGGCATGGTGCCGCCCGGCGTCTTCATTCCGGTGGCCGAGGAGTCGGACCTGATCCTGAGCGTGGGCGAATGGGTGCTGCGCACGGCGGCGCACGACATCGCCTCCCACCTGCCCCGGCTGCCCGCCGACTTCGAGCTGCACGTCAACATGTCGGCACGCGAGCTCATCCAGTCAGACTTCGCCTCCACGCTGGAGCAGGCACTGGCCACCAGCGGCCTGCCCGCCCGGTTGCTGACCCTGGAGCTGACGGAGTCCATGCTGCTGGACGACAGCGACGCCACGCTGCAGCGCATTGCCGCCATCCGCGCGCTGGGCGTGAAGATCGCCATTGACGACTTCGGCACGGGCTACTCCTCCCTGGCCTATCTCAGCCGCCTGCGCTTTGACTGCATCAAGATCGACCAGAGCTTCGTCGGCCAGTTGCCGGAGTCCGAATCCGACAAGTCCATCGTGACCGCCGTGCTGCGCATCGCCCAGGGCTTTGGCGTCAAGGTCGTGGCCGAAGGCGTGGAGGAGCAGGCCCAGGCCAGGCTGCTGCATGCCCTGGGCTGCGAGCATGCACAGGGCTATCTGTTCGAGCGGCCCGTGCCGCTGGCGCAGATGCTGAAGTACCGCTCTCCCTGGCCCGAGTGAGCCACCAGTGAGACGCTGACGAGCCGCTGGTGAGCCGCTGCCGCCTTGTGGTGCCCTGCCTGTCGGCTTTGGCTGACGTGTGCCGCTTGCATGATCCGGTGCACATGCAGGTGCAATCCACGAAACAATCGGCGCCTGTTCCAGCCTCCCGCCTTCCATGACGCCCACCTATTCCGAGAGCCAGCCGCCCCCGCCCCGTCTGGACCCCGCCGGCCCCATCCACCTGATCGTGCCCCTGCGCCCAGGCGCCGACCTGGAACAGCTGCGCGCCCGCCTCACCAGCGTGCCCGCGCTGCAGCAGCGCAGCGTGCAGTGGCATGTGCCTGGCGCACGCGCCGACATCGTGCACCTGGCCGCCCGCGCCGTGGACAGGGCCAGCCAGGATGGCGGCCTGGTCGTGGCCGCCGGCGGTGACGGCACCATCAATGCGGTGGCCGCCGCAGCCTGGGCGCGGGGCGTGCCCATGGGCGTGGTTCCGCTGGGCACCTTCAACTACTTCGCCCGCGAGCAGGCGCTGTCGCTGGACCCCGCCCAGGCCGTGCAGGACATTCTTCAGGCATTGCAGGCCGGCCAGATGCGGCCCGTGAACGTGGGCCTGGTCAACGAACGGCTGTTTCTGGTGAACGCCAGCCTGGGCCTGTACCCGCGCCTGCTGGACGAACGCGAGCGCGCGTCCACACGTTTTGGCCGCACGCGGCTGGTGGCCATTGCGGCCTCCATCTGGAGCATTCTTCGCGGTGGCAGCGCGCGCCGCTGGCGCATCACCCTGCGCTCCGACCGCCAGGCGCCGCTGCAGCAGCAGGAGCACCTGGCCAGCACACTGTTCGTGGGCAACAACCCGATGCAGCTGGAGCGCGTGGGCATTGCCGAAGCCCGCGCCGTGGCCGACGGCCAGCATCTGGCCGCCGTGTTGCTGCTGCCGCAGGCCAGCGAGGCCCCGGCGCGCGTGGTCTGGAATGCCGTGTTGGGACGGCTGGCGCAGGACGATGCGGTGGCCAGCCTGGCCTGCACCGAGCTGGTGGCAGAGCCCGCAGGCCGGCGCCCGCGGCGCCTGAAGGTGGCCTTTGATGGCGAGCGCGAATGGATGGCTCCGCCCATTCGTTTTCGCCTGGGCGAGAAGCCGCTGTGGCTGGTCGTGCCGGGCGAGGCCGGGCCCTCCTCCTGATCAGCAAGGGACAAGGAACGCCCATGGCTTTGCTCATGCATATGTCGGACCTGCATTTCGGCGCCCACGATACGGCCGTGTGCGCCGCCGCGGCAAGACTGGCCGCACGTCTGCCCGTGGCGCTGCTGGTGGTCTCCGGCGACCTGACCCAGCGTGCCACGGCCGCGCAGTTTGCCCAGGCGCGCGAGTTTCTCGATGCCCTTCCCGTACCGCGCCGCCTGGTTGTGCCGGGCAACCACGATCTGCCGTTGCTGGCCTGGTGGGAGCGGCTGGGCGGCCATGCCCACGATCGCTACGCCCGCTGGATCAGCGCCGAACTGCAGCCCTGGTGCGCAGAGCAGGGCTTTTGCGTGATTGGCGTGGACACCACGCGCTGGTGGCGCCACCAGCGCGGCAGCCTGTCGGCCAGCCAGATCCGGCAGGTGGCCCAAAGGCTGGCGCAGGCCAGCCCCGGCGACTGGCGCATTGTGGTCAGCCACCACCCGCTGGCAGCCGCCCATGCGCAGGACCGCAGCCACCGCCCGCACCGCGCGGCAACGGCCCTGGCGGCCTGGCGCGACGCCGGAGCGCAGTTGGTGCTGTCAGGCCATGGACATGACCCCGGCCTGGTCCAGCCGCTGCCGGGGCTGTGGGCGGCGCAGGCGGGCACTGCGGTATCGCTGCGGCTGCGCGCGCATGCGCCCAACAGCCTTTTCACGCTGGAGCAGCAGGAGGACTCGGCTGGACAGGGCCCAGCTTGGCGCCGCGAGCTCACGCGCTGGGACTATTCACGGCAGGCGGATGAATTCCTGCCCGTTCAAAAGCATGTTCTGGACCCGCCGCAGGCCTCCACCCGCTGAACGCGCGCAAGCCTTGCTCTGGCGTTCTTCGTTGTATTGCACAATCCACAGCCTCGGCTCCACGTAGGCGGCGGCAGAAAAGTTTGCATGCTGTCCTACGCGATGGCCGCCCGAGGGTGTGGATGATCAGCCCTCGTCAATGCTGCTTTTTTGATAGCAGCATGATGCACTGCAACAAAGAGATATGCGAATCCTGTACGTTGAAGACAATGCCGACCTGCGCGAAACCATTGGCCTGCTGATGGAGAGCGAATCACGCTTCGTGACCAGTTGCGCCACCGCCGAGCAGGCCCTGGAACTGGATGCGGCCCAGCCTTTCGACGTGGTGGTTTCCGATGTCAGCCTGCCCGGCCTGTCAGGCACCGACCTGGCGCGGCAGCTGCTGGAGGCCGATGCCCAGCGCTGGATCATCCTGTGCTCCGGCTACGACCTGGGACCCTACCCCACGGCCTGGGGGCCCCATGTGCGGACCCTGCTCAAGCCCTTCGAGATCGAGGACCTGGAGACGCTGCTGGACTCCATCCAGGAAGCGCTCGGCAACCCCGCCCACTGAAGCGTTCGCGCTTTCGCGCCCCCCGGCTCCCAGCTCCCGGCTCCCGCCGTCACAGCACGGCCTTGGAGCCTCCCACCGCCGCCTCGCGCGGCAATTCCACCCTGAAGCTGGTCACTCCGTCGGCGGAGCGCACATCGATGCGCCCGCCGTGCGAACGCACGATCTGGTGCGCAATGAACAGCCCCAGGCCCAGTCCCTGGTGCTGGCCGGGCCGGCGTTCACCACCGCGAAACGGGTTGAACAGCGTGGGCAGCAGTTCCGCGGGAATGGTGCCGCCGTTGCGCACCGTGATGGACACGCGATCGTCCTGGCGGCCATCGGCCGTCACCTGCACCGGCTGCGCGGGATCTCCGTGGTGCATGGCATTGCCCAGCAGGTTGGTCAGCACCTGGCACAGTCGTTCGCCATCCCAGATGCCTTCCAGATTGCCCAGCATCTCGCTTTCCAGGCGCCGCTCCGGGAAGCCCGTCTCCACCTCCTGCAGCGTGCGCTGCAGCAGCGTCTGCAGGCTGGCCGGCTGGGGCGACAGCGGCAGGCCTTCTGCCTGGCGGATGCGGGTCACGTCCAGCAGATCCTCGATCATGCGCGACATGCGCTGGCTGCTGCTGAGCATGCGCTCGGCCATGTTGGCCACCTTGCCGGGATCGGGCTGGCGCGTGAGCACGGTGGCCGCCGCCTTGATGGACTGCAGCGGCGTGCGCAGGTCGTGGCTGAGCACGGCCATGAACATCTCGTTGATGCGCAGCGCCTCGGTGCGCTCCTGCAGCTGCTGGGCCAGCGCCTGCTTGCGCTGGTGAAGCTCGAAGAACACGTTGGCCTTGGTGGTCAGCATGTGCGGGTCGATGGGCTTGTACAGAAAGTCCACGGCGCCGCTTTCATAGCCGCGGAATTGCCAGTTGTGCTCGCGCGAGCCGGCCGTCATGAAGATGAGCGGGATGTGGCGCGTGCGCTCGCTGCCGCGTATCAGCTCGGCCAGCTCGAAGCCGTTCATCTCGGGCATCTGCACGTCCAGCAGGGCCAGCGCCACATCGCCATGGTCGAGCAAAAGCTCCAGCGCCTCGGGGCCGGAATGCGCCTTGAGGAACTCGATGCCGTCGCGCTGCAGCAGCGCTTCGATGGCGATCAGATTCTCGGCAATGTCATCGACGATCAGGCATTTGACGCGATCTGTTTGGGACATGGATTCTCTCTCGGTATTTTGTCTGGTGGGAGCGCGCTGAATGGACATTCAAAGCCTCCCCTGGCCGTGCAGCGATGCGATGAGGGCGGCAATGCCCTGCGGCGCCAGCACCTGGGCCTGTGGCACGCGGGCCAGGGCCGCCCGCGGCATGGTCTGCATTGCGGCACTGTCTGGCGACTGCACCACGGCCAGGCCGCCGGCCGCGTGCACGCTGGCCATGCCCTGGGCGCCATCCTCGTTGGCGCCAGACAGCAGCACGGCCAGCAGGCGCTCGCCATAGCAGTCGGCAGCCGACTCGAACAGCACATCGATCGAGGGCCGCGAAAAATGCCAGGGCGCATCCAGCGACAGCGCCAGCCTGGGACCGCTGTCCACCAGCAGGTGGTAGTCGGCCGGCGCAAAGTACAGGCAGCCCGGCTCCAGCCACTGCTGGTCCTGCACCTCGCGCACCGGCAGGGCGCAGCGCGGCCCGAAAAGCTGGCCCAGCAGGCTGCGCCGGTCGCGCGGCAGGTGCAGTACCACCAGCACCGAAGCGCGCAGGCTGGCGGGCAGCGTGGGCAGCACCACGGACAGCGCATCAAGCGCGCCGGCCGAGCCGCCGATCACGATGGCCTCGTAGGCTGTGGCGGCGTCGGAGGCGGGTGTGTTCGTGGTCGCGGGCATCACAGCCCGGGCCTCTTGCGGTAGATGCGGTCTTCGAGCACGAAGTCCTCGAAGGCCTCCGAATGCCCTGAAAACCGCAGCGACTCCTTGGAGCCCAGGCCCAGGAACCCGCGATGGCACAGCGCATCGCGGAACAGGCCCAGCGCACGGTCCTGCAGCTCGCGCTCGAAATAGATGAGCACGTTGCGGCAGGACACCAGATGCATCTCGGCGAACACGCTGTCGGTGGCCAGGCTGTGGTCGGAGAACACCATGTGCTCGCGCAGCCCCTTGTCGAAGACCACACGGCCATAGCGCGCCGTGTAGTAGTGCGACAGCGAGCTGTGCCCGCCCGAGCGCGCATGGTTGTCGGTGAAGGCCGCCACGCGCGCCATGTCGAACACGCCCTGCTCCGCCGCGCGCAGCGCATGGGGATTGATGTCGGTGGCGTAGATCAGGGTGCGGTCCAGCAGGCCCTCTTCATGCAGCAGGATGGCCAGCGAATACACCTCTTCGCCCGCGCTGCAGCCGGCCACCCAGACCTTGAGCGAGGGATAGGTGCGCAGCAGCGGCACGACCTCGGTGCGCAGGGAGCGGAAGTAGGTCGGGTCGCGGAACATGTCGCTGACCTGGACCGTGAGGTACTCGAGCAGGGCCGGGAACACGCTTGTATCGTGCAGCACACGGTCCTGCAGCTGCGACAGCGTCTTGCAGTCGAACTGCACCAGGGCCGACTGCAGGCGCCGCTTGAGCGAGGCCTGGGCATAGCCCCGGAAGTCGTAGTGGTAGCGGTGGTAGATGGCGTCGATCAGCAGGCGCTGCTCGATGTCGGCGGTGCGGGCTTTTTTCAGCTGAGGCATCGCGTCCTCCTATTCAGCTGCGGCATCGCGTCCTCCTTGCTACTTGGGCATCCACACCCGCACCAGCGACAGCAGCTTCTCCACGTCCAGCGGCTTGGCGATGTAGTCGTTGGCACCGGCGGCCAGGCATTTCTCCTGGTCGTCCTTCATGGCCTTGGCGGTCAGGGCGATGATGGGCAGGCGGCGCCATTGCGGGCGGTTGCGGATCTCGCGCATGGCGGTGTAGCCGTCCATCTCGGGCATCATGATGTCCATCAGGACCAGGTCGATGCCGGCCTGCGCCGTGCCCCGCGCTTCCAGGGTTTCCAGCGCCTCGCGCCCGTTGCGCGCGATCTCCACGCGGATGCCCGTAGGCTCCAGGATGCTGGACAGCGCGAACACATTGCGCACATCGTCCTCCACCACCAGCACCGTGCGCCCTTCCAGCGCCGACTCGCGGCTGCGAGCCACCTGCAGCATCTGGCGGTGCTCGGCCGACAGCTCGGACTCCACCTGGTGGAGGAACAGCGTGACCTCGTCGAGCAGGCGCTCGGGTGAGCGCGCGTCCTTGATGATGATGGACTTGGAAAAGCGCCGCAGCTGCTGCTCTTCATCGCGCGAGAGCGCGCGGCCCGTATAGACGATGACAGGCGGGAAGGAAACATCGTCCTGGTCCGTCATGCGCTGCAGCAGCTCGTAGCCGCTGATGTCGGGCAGGTTCAGGTCCATCACCATGCAGTCGAAGGTGGCGCCGCGCAGATGCTCCAGCGCCGCCGCCGCCGTGCCCGCGCAGACGATGTCCACATCGCTGCGGCTGAGCAGGTGGCGCACGCTCTCGCGCTGGCGCTCGTCGTCCTCCACCACCAGCACGCGGCGCAGGTCCTGGGTGAACTTGGCCTCCAGCCGCTTCAGGGCATGGACCAGTTCCTCGCGCTTGACGGGCTTGAGCGCGTAGCCCACGGCGCCGCGTCCCATGGCCTCCTGCGAATAGTCGGCCACCGAGACCACGTGCACGGGAATGTGGCGCGTGACGGGGTTGCGCTTGAGCTGATCCAGCACGCCCAGGCCCGAGAAATCGGGCAGGTTGATGTCCAGCACGATGGCGTTGGGCTGGTTGCTTGCCGCCATGGCCAGGCCGTCGGACGCGGTGTTGGCCACATCGCATTCGAAATCCATCTCGCGCGCGAGCTCGGAAAGAATGTCGGCAAAGCGCAGATCGTCCTCGATGACGAGGATGCGGCGCCCGCTCTGCCCGCTCTTTCGCAGGGCATTCGCCGCGGACGAGGTAGGCGACAGCATCGGCGCAGACATGGCTGGCGACATGGCCGGCGCGAACGCGGGCGCAGCCGGCGCGACATGGGCCGAGGCGACGGCGGGCACGGACGCGGGCGATGACACCGGCACCTGCGTCTGTGTCTGCGCATTCGCCAGCGATTCCCGCGCCGGGCGGGGCAGCGGCGCGGCAGCCAAGGCCTGGCCAGGCTCCACCAGCTCCAGGATCACAGGCACGGTCAGCGTGAACACGCTGCCCTGCCCCGGCGTGCTGGAGACGGTCAGCGTGCCGCCCAGCAGCCCGGCAAGGTCACGTGAGATCGACAGGCCCAGGCCCGTTCCGCCGAACTTGCGATGCGTGCTGCCGTCCGCCTGGCGGAAGGCATCGAAGATGAATTGCTGCTGCTGCTCGGCAATGCCGATGCCGGTATCGCGCACGGCAAACGCCAGCATGCCCCCGGGCACGCGGGACACCTGCAGTTCGACCGAGCCCTTGGCCGTGAACTTGAGCGCGTTGGACAGCAGGTTCTTGAGCACCTGGGCCAGCCGCATGGGGTCGGTCTGCATGGAGGCCGGCACGCCGGGGTCCACCGTCCATGTCAGCTCCAGGCCTTTTTCGCGGGCGATGGGGCGCAGCGGCTCCATCAGCGCCTGCAAGGCGGTGGCGATGGTCATGGGCTCCACCAGGACGCTGACCTGGCCGGCCTCGATCTTGGACAGGTCCAGGATATCGTTGATCAGCGCCAGCAGGTCGCTGCCCGCCGCATGAATGGTCTGTGCGTACTTGACCTGATCGGCCTGCAGGTTGCCGGGCTTGTTGTCGGCCAGCAGCTTGGCGAGGATCAGCGTGGAGTTCAGCGGCGTGCGCAGCTCGTGGCTCATGTTGGCCAGGAACTCGCTCTTGTACTGGCTGGCCAGCTCCAGCTCGTGCGCCTTGTCGGTCAGCGCACCCTGGGCGCGCAGCAGTTGCTCGCGCTGGTACTCCAGCTGCTGGGTCTGCTCCTCCAGATGGGCATTGGTCTGCTCCAGCTCGCTTTGCTGGTGCTCCATCTGCGTCTGCGACTCCTGCAGGATGCGGCTTTGCTGCTCCAGCTCCTCGTTGCTCACGCGCAGCTCTTCCTGCTGGGCCTGCAGCTCTTCCGACTGGCGGCGCGTTTCTTCCAGCAAGGTCTCGAGGCGCGAACGGTCCAGGCCCGAGCGGATGGCCACGGCCAGCATTTCGGACGCCCGCTCCAGCAGGCTGCGCTCTGCCTCGCTCACCCCGCGCAGAAAGCCCAGTTCGATGACGGCGAACACTTCGCCGTTCTCCATGGCGGGCGCCACCATCAGCTGCAACGGGCTGGACTGGCCGGTGCCCGAGGAAATCGGCAGGTGCTGCGCGGGCACGTCCCTGACATGCAGCAGCTTGCGCGAGGTGACCGCCTGGCCCGCCAGGCCCTCGCCGGGCAGCAGCTTGTGCTGCAGGCGCTCGCGCGGCAAGGCATAACCGCCGAACAGGCGCAGACCGCCGTCGGCGCAGTCCACCACATAGCCGGCGCCCACCTCGGCGCGCAGGTAGGTGGCCAGGTATTCCAGTGCCTTCTGGCCCAGGTCTTCCAGCCGGCGGTCGCCCTGCAACTGCTGGCCCAGGCCGGACAGACCGGACGTCACCCACGACTGGCGCGCCTTGACGCGGTACTCGCGCACCGTCAGCGCGGCCGATGCCAGGATCAGGCCCAGCAAGATGAGGGAGCCGCCCCAGGAGTAGTACGTCGAGGTGGTGGAGGCCTCCACCCACAGCTGGCGGCGCTGCTCCAGCTCACGGGTCTGGCGGGTGTAGAGATCATCGATCAGCTCGCGCAGCCGGTCCATGGCGTTCTTGCCCACGTCCAGGCGCACCAGGGCCATGGCGGCGTCCAGGTCGCCGGCCTTGCGCAAGTCTATGGTTTCCTGCAGCTCGCGCAGCTTCTGGGTCGAGATGTCCTCGATCTGGTCCAGCAGCCGGTGCTGGACGGAGTCGCTGGACGTGCGCGCCTTGAGCGCCTCCAGCTGCTTTTGCAGCACATCGCGCGCCTGCTGGTAGGGCTGCAAATAGGCCTGGTCACCCGTCAGCAGAAAGCCCCGCTGCCCGGTTTCGGCATCCTTGAGCGAGGCATTGAGCTGGCTGAGCTGGCGCATGGCCAGCGTCGTGCGGTCCATGGCATTCACGGCCTGGCCCCGCGCCTCGGACGCCCGGAAATTGACGAAGGCGATGACCAGGGTGGCCAGGGCCGCTGCACCAAAGCCTGCAACAAGCGTCCATGGAATGGCAAAGCGCTGGGTGGTCTGGTGGCTGGAAGATCGTGGCATGCAGTGGAATTTCTGGCGGAAATGGACGAAGGAATCCGCCAGGGACTGTAACGGTTTTGCGCGGCCCTCGGCAGCACTCGACCACACTCGGCCGCAGTCCGCGTTGGTTTCAGCGGTGCGCGACGCCCGGCGCCACCACGGCAGCCGTTAACATGGCCCGATACCTTCCTTCCGACATCCCGCTGCGGTCGTCGGCCCACACTCCAGGAACCATTGCATGAAAACCTTTGCCCTCACCGTCGCATCGCTGGCCGCCGCCGCCTCGCTGGTGTCCACCAGCGCCAATGCCGCAGCGTTGATCTTCCTCAACGACACCATCGCCGCACGCATTCCCGCCAGGGACCTGCCCGACGCGAAGGCCGCCGTGGCCAAGGTGCTCAACGAGGCCGCCGACGGCTCCGTGACCGAATGGACCAGCCGCCCGAACCGTACCAACCAGCGCGTGACGATGGCCTTGCAGCCGCAGCAGACCGTGCAGACCGGCTCGGCCGGAAGCTGCCGCCTGCTGTCGGCCGACGTGCGCCTGAAAAAGACCTCGGAAAACTGGCGCTTCTGGTTCTGCAAGCAGTCCGATGGATCGTGGAAGGCCAGCGGCAGCCAGCCCTGAGCAAGGATTGCGGTGGCCTGTCACCGGGAATCCGGCATGGACCTACGCCACAAGTACTGGACACATGGGAGCATGTCGGCCGGAAGATCGACATCGGAGAACAACCATGCCCCATGAATTTGTGCAGGCCACGACACTCGCCAGACGGCTGGCCCTGGGCGTCGCCGCAACCTCTTTGCTGACGCTGGCCGCCTGCTCGGGCGAGGCCTCGTCGACGCGCGCGGGATTTCCCATGGCCGAAGTGCCGCGCTTCAACCAGCCCCCGCCGGACAAGCCCCTGCTGGGCCAGCCCGTGATCATGGCCGAGCAGGTCATGCCCCATGCCAAGGGGGATCCGCACGAGCCCCTGCCGCCAGCCACTCCCCTGCCCGCCAAGGCATCGGAGCCCGCAAGCGGCGCAGGAGCCACGAACAAGGAAGATGCCGGCGGCGTGAACCCTGCCGCTGGCCAGGCCGCCGCCATCACCGATGGCCAGGGCGAGGGCTCCAAGTACCAACTGGGCGCCCCCAAGTAGCTGAACTCGGCCAAACCCGGCAGAACTCAACCGGAGCCGGGCGGACTCAGAACGAAGTCCAGTCCCCGTCGTCATTGCCCTTGGCCGCCACGGTCTGCCTGGCGGCAGGCAGCTTTGCGGCGGGAGCTGGGGCAGCAGATGCGCTGCGTGGGGCAGCAGCGGGTGCAGTGCCGGCAGCTGGGGCGGACGCGGCCAGCGGTCTGGCCGCAGGACGCATGGGCGCTGCCGCAGAGGGCGCGCGCGCGGCAGGTACTGAAGACGAAGCTGCTCCTGCACGGGCCGGCGCCACGCCGTCGATGCGGAACACGCTCACGGCCGCCGCCAGCTGATTCACCTGGGATTTGAGCGAGCCGGTCGCAGCTGCTGCCTCCTCGACCAGCGCGGCATTCTGCTGGGTCACCGTGTCCATCTGCGAAATCGCCTGGTGCACCTGGTTGATGCCGCTGCTTTGCTCCTGGCTGGCGGCCGTGATCTCGGCCACCAGGTCGCTGACCTGCTGCACGCTTTGCACGATGCCGTCCATGGTGCGGCCAGCCTCGGCCACCTGGCGCGTGCCCGCGTCCACCTTGGACACGGAGTCTGCAATCAGGTCCTTGATGTCCTTGGCCGCCGAGGCGCTGCGCTGGGCCAGCGCACGCACCTCGCCCGCCACCACGGCAAAGCCACGGCCCTGCTCACCGGCACGCGCCGCTTCCACGGCCGCGTTCAGCGCCAGGATGTTGGTCTGGAAGGCAATGGAGTCGATGACGCCGATGATGTCGGCAATCTTGCGGCTGGACTCGCTGATGCCGCCCATGGTGTCCACCACGCCCGCCACCACCTTGCCGCCCTGCACCGCAGTCTGCGATGCCGAAGCGGCCAGCTGATTGGCCTGGCGCGCGTTCTCGGCGTTCTGCTTGACCGTGCTGGTCAGCTCCTCCATGGCGGCAGCCGTCTGCTCCAGCGAGCTGGCCTGCTGCTCGGTGCGCGAGGACAGGTCCTGGTTGCCCGCATCGATCTCGCCCGAAGCCGTGGCGATGCTGTCCGCACCCGAGCGCACCTGCCCCACGACCTGGGCCAGGTTGTCGTTCATCTGGCGCAGCGCCTGCAGCAACTGGCCGGTTTCGTCGCGCGAATCAACGGTGATGCGGCTGGTCAGGTCGTTGTTGGCCACGGTTCGCGCCACGCGCAGGGCTTCGGCCAGCGGCCCGGTGATGCCGCGCGTGATCCACCATGCGGCCAGCGCGCCCAGCACCACGGCCAGGGACACCACGGCGATGATGGTGGCGCGGCTGGCAGAAAAGCGCACCTGCACTTCACCGGCGGAGCTGTCTATGGCGGCGCGCTGCATGTCCAGCAGGCGCTGCACGATCTCTATATAGCGCTGCGTGGCGGGCTGGTACTCCTGGGTGAACAGGCGCTCGGCATCTTCTGCACGGCCTTCGGCCTTGGCCTTGGTCACCACGTCGCGACCCGCCAGGTAGCCGGCGCGCGCCTTCTTGATCTCGACCCAGATGTCCTTTTCTTCCTGCGTCTGCAGCAGCGGCTCTATGCGGTCCTGCAGCTTGCCCGACTGGCGCGAGGACTCGGCCGCGTCTTCGGCAAAGAAGGTGGCCAGCGAAGGATCGCTGCTCTTGGCGATGGCCGTGGTCCGGCGCGAGCCCGAGTGGATGTTGCGGAACCAGTCGCTGATCATCCGCTCCTTGGCCAGGGCCACCTCGGTGATTTCCGTGGTCGAGCGGGCCATGTGCCCCATGCTGACGATGCTGGTGACACTGATCAACAGCATGATCAGCAAAAGAATGGTGAAGCCGCCTCCGAGACGGAGGCCGATGCGCAGGTTTTTCATGTTTTCCGGGAGCAGGATGCAGGGCGGGGATGGTGCTGAAATCAGTTCTTGAGGTAGGCGTCCAGCACCATGCGGTTCCAGTTGGCCGAACCGACCAGGGAATCGCCCAGCTTCTCGGCCGTGGCAACCACCGCACTTTGCTGCTGCTGCAGCGTCTTGACCCGGTCACCCAGACTGGCCATGGACGAGCTGAGGCGGCTGCCCGTGGACAGCGCAGAGTTGGCGCTGCTCTCCACCGCCTTGCCAATGCCGGCCAGGGCCGAGGTCACGCCTGCGGCATCGGCGGCCATGGACTTTTCCAGGGCCTTGGCATCCACCGCCAGCGTGCCGTCCTGGCGCTGGACGATGCCGAGCTTGCCCAGGCTGGGAGCGGTCGCGCTGCCCGTGACACTCATGATGGCCGAGCGCAACTCGCGCAGGGCACGGGTGGCACCCACATCGGAGGAAGAACCGGCCGCCGCGCTCACGCTGCCCTTGGCAACGCTGGAGTTATAGCGCGCCACCAGCTTTTCCAGCGCGCCTTGCACCGACTGGGTGGTGCTGGTGGCCGAGAGCGCGGCCACATCCTTGCCCGCCGAGGCCAGGTCCACCAGGGATGACTTGAACTGCCCCAACGCCGACAGCGAGGTCGATCCCGCCTGGGCCTGGGCCGCAATGCGCTCGTGCGCCTTGGTCAGCGACGGTGCCAGTTTGCGCACCTTCTCCGCTTCGGTGGTCTCGGTCTTGGTGCTGTCCGTCTTGGTGGCGCTGGTCTCCGCAGCGCTCTTCTTGCCGGCCGAATCCGAAGCCGCCTGCGTCGTGCTGCTGTTGAGCTTGGATTGGGCGCGGGCCAGCAGGCTTTGCACGTTCAGGTTGTCGGTTCTGATGCTCATGTTCTCTTCCCTGTGAGTTGGCAGATGGCGCGGGCGCGAGGCCCGTCCACGGTTTGGCAGGAAGACTACCGGGACGCCGCCGCAGCGATGCGGGGAAAAGCAGGCCCCTTGCCCACGACTTGAAGGCTTTGCTGCGCCGGAACGGATGTCCGCCGCCTTCCCGCAGCGGCCCGGCCATGAAAAAGGGCCTCCGAAGAGGCCCTCCAGCAACACATTGCGGCCCTCAGGCCATCTGCGTCAGGGCGCCATAGCGCTCGCGCGCCGTTTGCAGCATGTAGAACGTGATGCGCTTGACCTCGGCCCGGCTGTCGGCGATGTGCTCCCTCAGGCAGGACTGGGCCCGCGCCGCATCGCCAGCCTCGATGGCCGCGAGGATGGCGGCATGGTCGTCATAGGTTGCCGAGACCCGCGGCAGCTTGATGACATCCAGGCGCCGGATGATGCGGATGCGCTCGGTGATGTCCAGGTGGATGCGCGCCATCTCCTGGTTGCCGGTCGCGGCCACCAGGCCGGTATGGAAGGCCTCGTCCAGCGAGGCCACCACGGCGGGGTCGGTCTCGCGCTGCTCCTCGGGCACGCACCAGACCTCGCGCAACGGCTGCAATGACTTCAGCGATTCGCCCACCAGGCTGGCCACGGCGCTGGTCTCCATCAGGGTTCGCACCTCATAGAGATCCTCGAAGTACTTGAAGTCGAAGGCCTTGATCTGCCACCCGCTCTTGAAATGCACATCGACATAGCCATCGCGCTGCAACCAGAACAGCGCCTGGCGCACAGGCGTGCGGCTGACCTGCATGCGCGTGGCGATTTCGCCCTCGCTGAAGCGGTCGCCGGGCAGCAGGCGGAAGTCGAAGATGTCGTTCTTCAGGCAAGCGTAGATCTGCGCGGCCAGCGAGTGCGCGCTGCTTGCAGGCCCCTGGCGCGTCTCGCACACGGGCGGGGAGGCAACCGCGATGCTCATGCGACTGCCATGCCGGTTGGAGAACACCGCCCCTGCCGTTGGCGACAGCCAAGGCCAGCCAGGACCCGGCTCAAGGCGGAGGAAAAGAGCGAAGCCATGCCTGCGGCACCGGGCAGATTTGCGGACGGTGACAGGGTATACGCCGATTGCTGCTGCAATCTCTCTGACGGGTTTGCACGCCGGCAATGGGCAATGGTCCATTCACGCATTTAGTACTCTTTCTTGTGCACAAGTTGGCAGTGGAATTTATTAAAGAAACGAATTGCGTTTTAATAATTGGACCGGCAAAAATATTCTCGACAACGTCCGATGTTCGTGTATGCTCCGCCACTCGCCGCAGTACGGGCCAAACGCACCACAACGGTTCGCAGGCCCCGGCACCAGGCATTCAATGTGCCTGATCAATAGACACAGGAACCCACGCGCGGTAATCCTGCGCATATCCACGGCAATCCATTTTTATCAGAAATTTTCTGCACATTGATAGTGCAGCGAGCAAGTCGATTCCCCATGCCTGCAGCCATGGGTTTTTGTGTTTGTCAAAGATTGACAAGCCTAACGACATTCAGCTTTTGACAGGAATGGAAAGCTGGCCCACGTCAAAAAAATGACACAAAAACCAGCCAGGCACGCGGTTACCCACGCGGCCTCAAGGCGCGTATCTCTGATATTCCCCCAACAGCCCGATTTCGGCTTTCCATACTGAAAAGCCTCCATCGATAGATGGAGGCCATATTCCCGCACGTCCACGGCAACACCCGCGCCAGACGAGTCCGACGCGGGTTGCCGCAGCAGCACAGCTGCGGGAGGAAGCTCAGGCTTCGCGGTTTTCCTTGATGTTGAAGCCCATCTGGCTCTCGGCGCCCTTGCCGCCCTGGTTGGTCTGTTCCCAGTACTGGGTCTTGACCTTGGCAGCCTGGAACGAGTAGTTCACGGTCACGGTGTCAGAGGAGTTGGCGCCGCTGACAGTCACGTTCGTCACCATGACGTCGGTCAGGGTGATCTTGGTGAACTCGATCTGCGAGCCGCCGGCCTTGCACAGCGAGATGTCGACCTGGCCCAGGTGCTTGCCCGTGGCGCAGTGCTTGAGCACGGCGGGGTAGCACTTGTCCACCTTGGCGATGACGTTCAGGTCATGGAAGCTCACCTTGCCGGCGCCGGCACCACCGCCGCTGGACATGGTGTTGGGCTGGGTAGCACCCCAGGTGAAGGAGTCGATGTCGGTCCAGCCCTTGTGGTTGGAATCCTGGGACTCGCCACTGGCGCCCTCGACCTTCATGAACATATCAACGGACATTGCACACCTCTCGAACTAATGGATTAAACGTTCGCATGCAACCCAATAGCCTGATTGCATCGGATAGTTCACACGCGAACAAAGGGGAAACCACTCTCGGGTAGAGCGCACGAAACCGATTCACTTAACACGTGATTCAGATCAGTGCGGCGCATACCCTGGATGGTCAAGGAATGTATTGACAATCGCCTGCAATCCTCACTGTCGTGAACCGCCCTCCTTTGTTGGAGCCGCGATGATAGTGGATAAGGCCGGCAAAATACAAACAATTGAGCAGACTGAATTGTTACGGCGGATACATCTGAAAAAAAATGTATCCACCTCATATCCATTCGATTCGTGTCATGGCTTTTTGCGGAACTCAAGCTACACTCACGCCGCATTCGGAGTCCGATTGAAATACGATCTTGTATTCATGACGAATCCATGACGCTCGTCTTTGGCCCCTGGCTTCAGACAATAGGCTGATTGAGGAAAACCAACGGTTTACAGAGACAGATTACCGGTGTGATGCCGGCTTTCTCCTTGTCCAATGGCCTCGAACAGGTTCGGCACCCTGGCTGCGCGACAGACATCGCCCGCCAGGGTGTGAAACAACATCTTGGGTGGGATTGCATGGATAGCGAAGCAGCATGTTCGACCAACTGCCTTCCGGCAGGTGTCCAGATTGGCGAATACCGCGTGCTCGATGTCATCGGCGAAGGCGGTTTCGGCATCGTCTACAAGGCCCGTGACCTCTCGCTGGACCGCGAGGTCGCGATCAAGGAGTACATGCCTTCGGCCCTGGCCGGACGGCAAAGCTCCCATCAGGTGCATGTGCGCTCGCAGCACCGTGGCGCGTTCGACGCCGGGCTGCGCAGCTTCATCAACGAGGCCCGCCTGCTGGCGCGCTTCTCGCACCCCACCCTGGTGCATGTCTACCGGTTCTTCGAAGCCGGCGGCACGGCCTACATGGTGATGCGCCACTACGAGGGCCAGACGCTGGGCCGCGTGCTGCAGGCATCGTCGGGCCGCATCGACCAGGCCCAGCTCAGCACCCTGCTGGCCCCGCTGCTCGATGTGCTCGAGGTCCTGCATGCACAGGACTGCTTCCACCGCGATATCGCGCCGGACAACATCTTCGTGCAGCGCGATGGCAGCCCCGTGCTGCTGGATTTCGGCGCCGCGCGCCGCATCATCGGCGACATGACCCAGGCGCTGACCATGGTGCTCAAGCCCGGTTTTGCGCCCATCGAGCAGTACGTGGACGACGGCGCCATGCCCCAGGGCGCGTGGACGGACATCTACCAGGTCGGCGCCCTCATTCACCAGGCCGCCACGGGCCGCACTCCTGCCACCTCGGTGGCTCGCATGGTCACGGACCCCATGCAGCCGCTGACTTCCGAGCAGGTTCCCGGCTACTCCGACGCCTTCCTGCAGGGCATGCAAAAAGCCCTGGCCGTGCGCCCGCAGGACCGGCCCCAGTCGATTGCCGAACTGCGCAGCCTGCTGGGCCTGTCTGCCGAAAACCGGGCGGCGCCTGCGCCTGTGGAGCCCAGCCCCAGCCCCAGCCCCATCTACATCCCGATCACGACGCCTGCGGCCGTTCAGGCCGCCATGGCCAGCGAGTCGGCATCCGCGCAGGCACCCCGGTTCCTGCCGATCACGGAAACCTACGTTCCCGCACCCACCCCACAGGTTGCGCCCGTGGCGACGGTCATGCCGGTGGCACCTGTGGCACCTGTGGCACCTGTGATGCCCGTGCCGCCTGTTGCAACGGTTCCACCCGTGGCCCCGGCATCGCCGGCCCCCAGCACACCTGCTGCCATGGCCACGCCTCAGATGGCACCCCCATCTGCGCCCCAGGCCTCTGCCGCCGACCCGATGGGCCTGGGCAACGGGCCGTTCATCGACATCGACCAGGCACTGCCAGGCATGCCGGCGCCTCAGGCTCCGGCTTCAGCACCGGCCCCCGTTCCCGAGCAGCCCGCCGCAGCGCCGGCCGTCCAGGCCAAGCCTCCGGCTGCCCGGCCTCCAGCTGCGGGTGCCCAGGCTGCGCCCAAGGCCAGGCGCAGCAGCATGGCCGTACCGTTGGCCATCGGCGCCCTGGTGCTGGCTGCCATCGCGGGCGGCGGCGTGCTGTGGTACGACCATTCCCAGGACCAGGCACGCGCCAAGACCCTGGCAGCACGCGACAGCCTGGCCTGGCAGCAGGCGCAAAGCCAGTCCAGCCTGGCCCGCCTGCAGGACTACCTGGACAGCTTCCCCGAAGGACAGCACCGCACCGAGGCCCAGGCGCTGCTCAAGCAATTGCTCAACGAGGCCTCGCTGGCCTCCACGGAGCAGGTCCAGCCGATGACCTCGCCCGAGCAGCAGGCCGCGTTGCCCGAGATTGCCCCTTCGCAGCCCGAGCAGAACACGCCCGTCGTCCCCGTCACGGTGGCCACCGGGTCCGAGCCGTTGCCCACCGAGCCGCCCAAGACCGAAGCCCGCCCCGTCAAGCCCGCAGCGGCCACGGGCAAGGTGGTGTTCCGGGTCGTGCCCTGGGGCTATGTCTCCGTGAACCGCGCCCCGGCACGGACCAGCCCGCCGCTGACCCAGATGGAGCTTCCAGAGGGGGAGTACCGCATCGACATCAGCAACCCGGGTGCGGCCTCCACGGTGACCAAGACCATCACGGTCACCAAGGGCGAGTCGGTGACCGTGAACCATCTTTTCGAATGAGCGCGGCCCATGGCTCGACTGATGAACCACCGCTGGCGATGGATGCTGTGCACTGCAGTGCTCGGCCTGCCCTGCCTGGCGCATTCCCAGGCGGCATGCGAAGAAGCCGCGCCGGCCCAAACCGGCTCGGCAGGACGCCCGCAGCTGGCGCAGGGCATTGCGCTGTTCGAGGCGCGCGACCTGGCCCAGGCCGAGCGTGCGCTGCAGGCGGCGCTGTTTGGCGGGCTGGCCGATCCCATGGAGCGGGCCTCTGCCCACAAGTACCTGGCCTACACCTATTGCACGCACAAGGAATGGGCGCGCTGCGAGGCGGCCTTCGATTCCGCGTTCTCCGCACACCCGGGCTTTGCACTGCAAGCCTACGAAACCACGGGCACGCCGTGGCGGGACGCCTACAGCCGCGCCCAGGACCGCTGGATCCAGCGCTGCCCTTCAGCGCAGCGGCTGCGCACGGCGCCTGCGGCACCCACGGCCGGCGGCTTTGCACTGAACAGCCGCGTGATCACCTCGATCACCGCCCTGACACCCGGCCTTGCTCCAGCGCGCTCCGCCGCGCTGGCCGCACGGTCTGAGACGCCACGGACAGATCACAACCTGCGCCTGAGGGTCAGCCCCTGGGCGAATGTGCTGATCAACGGCAAGCCGTCCGGCGTCACCCCTCCCGTCGTGCTGCTCAAGCTGGCGCCAGGCTCCCACACGGTGGAGCTGCGCAATCCCGGCTTCGAGAGCTATCGGCAGGTGATTCGCATCACCGACGGCCAGTCGGTGACCCTTTCCCATGACTTTGATGCCCGCTGACCATGTCCATGACCCTGAATATTCCTCACTCCATCCAGCGCCTGACCCTTGCCCTGGCCGTTGCCTTCGGCCTGGCCGCGTGTGAAACCGCGCCCAAGCCCGTGGAGCCCGAGCCGGCCCCGACCGTGGTCCAGCCTCCGGAGCCCGTCAAGCCCGTGGACCCCGTGGTGATCAAGGAGCAGGAGCTGGTCGAAGCCATCCAGCTCTATGTGGACGGCCGCTATGAGGACGCCATCACGGCGCTGACGCCCCTGTCCACCGCGCAGGAACTGCCCATGAGCAGCCAGGTCAAGGCGCTGAAGTACATCGCCTTCAGCCACTGCGTGGAAGGCCGCCGCAAGCCCTGCCGCCAGCACTTCGACATGGCCCTCGCCCTGGACCCCACCTTCCAGCTGACCGAGGCCGAAAAGGGCCATCCCATCTGGGGCCGGGAGTTCAACAACGCCCGTGCCGCGCTGCGCAACAAGCGCCCTGCGCCAGCGCGCAAAGCCTCCTGAGGCATCCCGACGCTTCCTGAAAACTGCCTAGCCTAAGACTCCATGGACAAAATCGAACTCAGGGTCGTGGACCACGATGGCGTTCCGGTCGATCGCCACTGGCATGCCGTATTCGGCATGGCCGGTGGCACGATCGGACGCAGTGGCCAGAACAAGCTCATCATCTCGGACCCGGACGCTTCCGTCGCGCGCGTGCACGCCATGGTCAGGCTGGATTCCGAGGGAGCCTTTGTTGCGAACCTGAGCGAGCGTGATCCCATCTGGGTGGCAGAGCAGCCCGTGCGTTCGGGCCAGGAAGTGGGCCTGCCCCTGGGTGCGCGCATCCGTATCGGCGCCTACACCCTGGCCGCCGTGGCGCCGGGCACGCCTTTCGAGGCACCGCCTTCGGCTGCAATGCAAAACGCGCAAGCCACACAAGCCGCGCAAGCGGCCCCACCCGCCACAGCCGCCCCGCAGCCCCAGATCGTCCCGCCTCCCGTCGCCGCCCAGCCCCCGTTGCCGGAAGCAGCGCCGCCGGCAGAGGCAGCGCCGCTGGCAGACGTATTGCCTGCCGCCGGCCCCGGCATCGCCGATCCCTGGGAAGGCCTGACGGCACTGAGCCTGGATGCCATCCACACCCCTGCCGTGCCTTCGATCGAGAGCGCCATCCCGCCCGAGCAGGCTGCACTGGCCATGCCGCAGCCCGCCAAGCCGCAGCATCGCCCCTTGCTGATCCCCAATGATTTCGACCCCTTTGCTCCGCCGCCCCAGCAGGCTCGCCAGCAGGAGGAAGGCTGGGCCGGCCTGCCATCGCAAGGCACGGGCGAGCTGATACAGCAGCGCCATGACGGCATGGTCCACACGCTGCCGCTCAAGGGCCTGAGCACCGAGGCCTTGCATGATGCCTCCCATACCGGCCTGCCTTCGTGCTTCGAGCAATCCCAAAAGCTCGACCCGCTTGCGCTGTTCGACCAGGGCGGCCTGCCCCCCGATGCGCAGCCGCTGCAGCAGGCCTCGGGCCGGGGCTCCGAACTGGGCCAGGCCTTCAATCTGCCGCGCATGCAGTCGCATGCACAGCCCGCAGAGCCGGTGCCACCGCAGGAGGCGGCAGCACCGGCCCAGCCCGCACTCCCGCCTGTGATCGATACCGTGATTCCTGCAGTGCAGGAGCAGCTTCCTGTACAGGTAGAGGCGCGGGCACAGGTACAGACGCAGGGACCGACGCAGGCACAGGACATTCCGGTTGCCGCGCCTGCCCCGGCGCCCGTGCCCCAGATCCCCGCCGAGCCGGCCGCGCTGGACGGTCTGCTGCCCACCAATGGACTGGATCTGGACCTCTTCAAGTCCGGTCTTGCCCATGTTGCGCCCGTCGCCAGGGCTGCCGCTGCCTCGGCCCCCCTTGACGCAGGTGTCAACCTAAATATCCCCGCGGCCTCCAGCATCCTCGGCCAGGGCGACGCCGCCATCCCCATCGGCGCCCTGCCCTCCACCGCCGCGCCCGTCGATATTCCCGTGCAGCCCCAGCCGACCGCCAGCGCCGATCTACAGGCACTGGCCGCCGCCTTCATGGAGGGCGCAGGCCTGAACCCGGCCAAGACCCATTTCGAGGTCACACCGGAATTCATGCGCACTTTCGGCGAAGCCCTGCGCATTGCCGTGCAGGGAACCATCGACCTGCTGGCCGCGCGCTCCGAGATCAAGCGCGAGTTCCGCGCCGGCGTGACCATCATTGCCACGGGGGCCAACAACCCGCTCAAGTTCCTGCCCAATTCCGAGGGCGTGCTCATGCAGATGGTCCACCAGACCTTCCCGGGCTTCATGAAGCCGCTGCCTGCCATGCAGGACGCCTTCCAGGACCTGCATGTGCACCAGCTGGCCCTGATGGCCGGCATCCGCGCCGCCTATGCCGAAGCCCTGACCCGGTTCGATCCGACCGAGCTGGAGCGCCGCACCGAAACCAACCCGGGCCTGCTGGACAAGCTGCTGACCAATGGCCGCAAGGCCGCGCTGTGGGACGACTACAAGCACAACTTCGACGTGCTGCGCCGCCATGCCGAGGACGACCTGATGGCCTTCTCGGGCCGCACCTTCGTCGAGGCCTACGAAAACGCCGAGCAGTCCGTGAAAGGCCAGCCGTGATCGCCTACCTCGACGGAGACGGCCACCGCTACAGCATCCAGGTGGCCAGCGCATCCCACAGCGGCAGGCGTTCCAGCAACGAAGACGCCATGGGCCTGATGGACCTGGGCGCCGGCGGCCTGTGCTGCACGCTGGCCGACGGTGCAGGCGGGCATGGGCATGGCGAACTCGCCGCTCAGCTCACCGTGCAGGCCGTGCTGGATGGCTTCCGGCAGAACCCGCTGTTCGCCCCCGCCAGCCTGGCCTCCCTGATTTCCCAGGCGGAGCACCGCGTCAGCGGCCAGCAGTCCACTTCGGTCTCGCGCATGCACATGAGCGCCACCGTGGTGGTGCTGTGCATCGATCCCGAGCAGGGCCGGGCCCTGTGGGCGCACTGGGGCGACTCGCGCCTGTACTGGTTCCGCGCGGGCCGCATGCACCTGCGCACCGAAGACCACAGCCTGGTGCAGCAGCTGCTGCACGCCGGCCTGTACGAGGAGAACGACCCGCGCCGCCTGCCCAACCGCAACGTGCTGGCCGGCGCCATTGGCGCCGAGGGCCAGGTGCCGCCCAGCATCCGCGCCGACGCCGTGGCCCTGGAGGCCGGCGATGTCTTCCTGCTGTGCTCGGACGGCCTGTGGGAAGGCATGCACGAGTCGGAAATGGAGCAGTTGCTGGCCGCCAGCCAACGCCCCGACGAATGGATACAGCGCATGGTCGGCCGCGTCGTATCCAGCGGCAATCCGCACCAGGACAACCTCAGCGCGCTGACGGTGTGGATCTGCCCGCGTGAAACCAATGACTGACATCGAGACAGGAGAAGCCATGTGGAGATCAGAGGAACCGCAGGAACCGCAGGGGCGCCGGCAGGCGCTGCAAACGCTGGGCGCCTTGGGCCTGGGCACGGCCGTGGTGACCGGCCTGGCCGGCTGCGGCTCCCTCAACCCCCTGAGCCGCGCGCCCGAAGTGGCGCCCACAGCCGTGCCCACCGCCATATTCGAAGTGGTGGCGGACATGGACATCAACCCGGACCGTGAAGGCATTCCCAAGCCCGTGCTGCTGCGCATCTACGAGCTGCGCGCCTCCGCCGCCTTCGACCGCGCCGGCTTCTTCGACCTGCAGGACAAGGACGACGGCCAGCTGGGCAGCGACTTCGTGCGGCGCGAGGAATTCCTGGTCGCGCCCGGCCAGCGCCAGGTGATTGAGCGCAAGGGCAACCCCGATGTGCGCGCCTTCGGCCTGTTCGCCGCCTACCGCGATCTGGAGCGCAGCACCTGGCGCGCCTCGGCCGTCGCGCCCAACTCCGTGGAGCTGCGCAGGCGCTGGTGGGGCATGGGCTCCACCGAAAAGCTGCAGCCCGTGCGCTACCAGGTGCACCTGACCCGCGAAGAGGTCACCGTCCGCATTCAACCCGCATCCCAATAAACGCACATCTATCCACCATGGTCTGGCAACGCAAAGTCATCTGGGCCGAGGGCATGTTCCTTCGGCCCCAGCACTTCCAGCAGCAGGAGCGCTTCCTGTTCCGGCAACTGCAGTCACGCAGCCTGCCGGGGCAGCCCTTTTTCTGGGGCTTCTCGGAACTGGAGCTGGACACCGATCTGCTGCGCATGGGCAAGCTGGGCATCCGTTCGGCCCACGGCGTGCTGCCCGACGGCACACCGTTCCAGCTGCCGGGCGACGACGAGGCGCCCACCCCGCTGGACATCGGCAAGGACTTCAAGGACGTGGTGGTCCACCTGGCGCTGCCGCTGCGCCGCTTCTCGGGCAGCGAAGTGACCTTTGGCGAAGGCTCCCAGAGCCCTGCGCGCTATCTCAGCGACGTGACCGAAGTGGCGGACAGCAACGACGTGGGTTCCCAGCCCGCCGAGGTGCAGCTGGGCCGGCTGCGCCTGAGCCTGCGCCCCGCCCACGAGCTGACCGAAGGCTGGGTCAGCCTGCCCGTGGCCCATGTGGTGGAGCGCCAGGCCAGCGGCGGCGTGCTGCTGGAGCCCGGCTTCATCCCCACCGTGGTCAACAACGGGCCCAGCTCGGTGCTCAACACCTTCTGCAAGGAAATCCACGGCCTGCTGCGCCAGCGCGGCGAAGTGCTGGCCCAGCGCATGATCCAGCCCGAGCGCGGCGGCATCGGCGAGGTCGGCGACTTCCTGCTGCTGCAGCTCATCAACCACTGGACGGGCGCGGCCCAGCACTGGGTGCGCACCGCCAGCATCCACCCCGAGCGCCTGTTCGAGGAACTGCTGCGCCTGGCCGCCGAGCTGACCACCTTCGACCACGAGCGCCGCCGCCCCGAGGTGCTGCCCGCCTACGACCATGACGACCTGCGGCGCAGCTTCCCGCCGCTGATGCTGGAGCTGCGGCGCAGCCTGTCCTCGGTGCTGGAGCAAAACGCCATCCAGATCCCGCTGCACGACCGCCAGTACGGCGTGCGCGTGGCGCTGATCCCGTCCACCGAACTGCTCACCACCTGCGACTTCGTGCTGGCCGCCCATGCCCAGACCACGCCGGAATTCCTGCGTACCCACTTTCCCACCCAGACCAAGCTGGGCCCCGTGGAGCGCATACGCGACCTAGTGAACCTGCACCTGCCCGGCGTCACGCTGCGGCCCCTGCCCATTGCCCCGCGCGAGATTCCCTACCACGCGGGCTACAACTACTTCGAGGTGGACACCACGCACGACCTGTGGAACCAGCTGCAAAGCTCCGGCGGCCTTGCCATGCACGTCTCCGGCGAATTCCCCGACCTGCAACTGGAGTTCTGGGCCATCCGCCGCTGACGGCGCGACGCCTCTTCCGACATGAACAGTTCCAACATCAGCCACCAAATGCCCTGGGGCGGCGACGCCGACACGGGCCGTGCCGAAGGCGCGGCCAGCGCCGCGCCCGCGCCTGCCGGCCAGGAGCCGCTGCGCTCCAACCTGCCCGACGTGGTCAGCGGCGGCAACCCGCTGGTGGCCGCCGCCAACCGGCTGCTGAACCTCATCCCCCAGATCCGCGCCATGGTCACCAACGAGGACCCGCGCGCGCTGCAACAACTGCTGCTCGAGCACATCCGCGAGTTCGAGCAGCGCGCAGGCGCCAGCGGCGTGCCCATGGAAACCATCATCGGTGCACGCTACTGCATCTGCACGGTGCTGGACGAGACCGCCGCCCAGACGCCCTGGGGCAGTGCCGGCGTCTGGCCCAAGCACAGCCTGCTGGTCGCCCTGCACAACGAAACCTGGGGCGGCGAGAAGTTCTTTCAGCTGCTGGCCCGCCTGGTGCAGACGCCGCACCAGCACATCGACCTGATCGAGCTGCTGTACTACTGCGTGATGCTGGGCTTTGAAGGCCGCTACCGCGTGATCGACAACGGCCGCGCCCAGCTGGAAACGCTGAAGGCGCGCCTGCTGCAGCTCATCGAATCGACGCGCGGCGACCGCAGCAGCCTGCTGTCCGTGCACTGGCGTGGCGTGCAGCGCCTGGCCTCGCCGCCCTGGGCCATGGTGCCGCTGTGGGTGGCGGCTGCCATCACCTTGCTGCTGGCGTTCTTTATCTACCTGTGGTTCAGCTACCGGCTGTCCAACAGTTCGGACGACCTGTTCGCCGCCATCAACGAGATCCGCTTCCCGCGCACCTCAGCGGCCGCCACCGTCGCCACGCTCAAGCCGCGGCTGCGCCAGTTCCTGGAGCCCGAGATCCGCGAAGGCCTGGTCAGCGTGCGCGACGAGGCCGACCGCAGCACCGTCATCCTGCGCGGCGACGGCCTGTTCGACCCGGCCGCCACCGTCGTCAAGCCCCGCTACGTGCAGGTCATCCACCGCGTGGCAGCGGCGCTGGACGAAGTGCCGGGCAAGGTCGTCGTCAATGGCTACACCGACAACCTGCCCATCCGCACGGCGCGCTTCCCGTCCAACTGGAACCTGTCGCAGGAACGTGCCCAGGCCGTGTCCCAGATGCTGGGCGGCTCGCTGCGCGACCGCCAGCGCCTGCATGCCGAGGGCCGTGCCGACAGCGACCCCGTCGCCCCCAACAACACGGCAGAAGGCCGGGCGCTGAACCGGCGGGTGGAAATCGTCCTGCTGGTCGCGCCCCAGCAACGTGACCAGCAACTGCAGGCCCTGCCTGCCGCACCCGAGACCAGGAACTGATCCCATGATCCGTCGCATCGCCTCATGGCTGTTCAACCGCTACATGCTGGAGCTTCTGGGCCTGGTGGCCCTGAGCCTGCTCATCTGGTTCGTCGGCCCGCTCGTCTTCATCCAGCCCTACCAGCCGCTGGGCAGCCCCACCGTGCGCTGGTGGATCATCGCCGGCCTGTTCATCCTCTGGTTCCTGCGCCTGCTGCTGCGCTGGTGGCGCGCACAGCGCATGAACGAGCACCTCATGACCGGCCTGGCCCGCCTGACCTCGCCGCGCGAGGCGGACGGCACGCCCGCAGCAGGCTCCGAGGAAGTGGCCGAGCTGGAGTCGCGCTTCAAGGAAGCCCTGGACACGCTGAGCAAGACCCGCTTCGGCCAGACCGAAGGCGGCCTGTTCGGCCGCTGGAACAAGCGCTACATCTACCAGCTGCCCTGGTACCTGATCATCGGCTCGCCGGGTTCGGGCAAGACCACGGCCCTGATCAACTCAGGGCTGGACTTCCCGCTGGCGGCCCAGTTCGGCAAGCGTGCCATCCCCGGCATAGGCGGCACGCGCAACTGCGACTGGTGGTTCACCGACCAGGCCGTGCTGCTGGACACGGCCGGCCGCTACACCACCCAGGAAAGCGATGCGGAGCAGGACAAGGCAGCCTGGAAGGGCTTCATGCAGCTGCTCAAGCGCTTTCGCGGACGCCAGCCCGTCAACGGCGTGATCGTCACGCTCAGCGTGCAGGAACTGCTCAGTGCCAGCGACGCCGAGCGCGCCCAGCTGGCCCAGCTGATCGGCCTGCGCCTGAGCGAGCTGTGCGAGGAGCTGACCATCCGCTTCCCCGTCTACGTGCTGGTCACCAAGAGCGACCTGCTGGCGGGCTTCAACGAGTTCTTCGGGGCCATGAGCCGCGAGGAGCGCGCCCAGGTCTGGGGCTTCACCTACCCCTATGACGAAAAGACCCAGCGCTCGCCCGCCAGCGACCCGCAGGCAGCCAGCGCCCTGTACATGGAGGAGTTCGACGCCCTAGTCGCCCAGATCAACCGCCTGCTGCCCCAGCGGCTGATGACCGAGCCGGATCTTGCGCGCCGCAGCCTGCTCTACGCACTGCCCCAGCAGTTTGCCGGCCTCAAGGACGTGGTGCGCGACACGCTGGATGCGGCGTTCTCCGCCTCGCGCTTCAAGGAAAAACCGTTGCTGCGCGGCGTCTACTTCACCAGCGGCACGCAGGAGGGCATGCCCTTCGACCGCGTGATGTCCGCCCTGTCGCGCCGCTTTGCGCTGCGTGGCCGCCTGCCGGCCGATGCCGTGCCACAGCAGGGCCGCAGCTACTTCCTGGAGTCGCTGTTCAAGGACGTGATGTTCAACGAGTCCGGCCTGACCGGGCGCAACGCCAAGAAAGAGCGCCAGCTGCGCCTGATGCAGGCCGCCGGCCTGTGCGCCCTGCTGCTGGCCCTGGGCGGCGCGGCCCTGGCCTGGACGCTGAGCTACGAGAACAACCAGCGCTACCTGAACGAAGTGGCCGACAACGCCGGCACGCTGCGCCAGGCCGTGGAGGAATCCAAGGCCACCGATCCCGACAACGTGGTCGCCCTGGTGCCCATGCTCAACCACGCGGCGCGCGTGGCGCAGAGCAGCCGCTTCGAGGAATCGGCCCCGCTGGGCTGGCGCTGGGGCCTGCTGCAGGTGCCCAAGGTGCAGACGGCCGCCCACGCCACCTACCTGCGCCTGCTGGAAGACGCCTGGCTGCCGCGCCTGAGCAGCCATGTCGCGCGCTCGCTGCGCCAAGTCAGCACCGGCAGCCCCGAGGCCAGCTACGAAACGCTCAAGGCCTATCTCATGCTCTACGAGCCCGACCACTTCGACGCCACCTTCGTCAAGGCCTGGCTGCGCAGCGATTGGGAAAACACCCTGCCCCAGCATCTGGTGCAGGCCGGCCTGGTGGACCAGCTGTCCGAGCACCTGGACCGCCTCATCGACGGCCGCGTGGTGGTCTCCGCACAGCCCATCGACGCCAACCTGGTCGCCGAAGTGCGCCAGCGCCTGGCCCAGATGTCGCCCGCCCAGCGCGCCTACAGCCGCCTCAAGCAGTTGCTGAACACCGGCGACAAGCTGCCGCCCGACTTCAGCGTGGTGCGTGCCAGCGGGCCCGAGGCGCCCCAGGTCTTTGCGCGTGCCAGCGGCAAGCCGCTCACCCAGGGCATCAGCGGCCTGTTCACCTATGACGGCTACCACGGCCTCTTCCTGCACGAGCTGCCCAAGGTCACCACCTTGCTGGCCAAGGAGGAAACCTGGGTGCTGGGCCAGGCCGAAGGCCGGCGCAGCGTGGCCCAGGAAGTGCTCACGGGCCAGCTGGCCAACGAGGTCAAGCGCCTGTACCTGATGGAGTACGCGCGCCTGTGGGAAACCTTCCTGGCCGACATCCGCCCCATACGCACGGCCTCGCTGGAGCAGGCCGGCGAGCAGGCCCGCCTGTACTCGTCCGCCAACTCCAGCCTGGAGCAGTTCATCCGCGCCGTGGCCCGCGAGACCACGCTGGCCCGCCGCCCGGACCAGCAGGAAGGCGGCAGCTCGGGCAGCACCAGCAGCTGGCTGGGCGAGAAACTGCAGCGCATCCGCGAGGAACAGCACCAGCTCAGCCGCCTGACCGGCAAGCCGCTGAACGTGGGCGGCATGCTGGCCACCGGCACGCTGGAGGCCGACATCGTGGACTTCCGCTTCCGCGAATACCGGCGCCTTGCCACCAGCAACGGCTCGGGCCCGGCTCCCATCACCGCCAGCCTGCAGGTGCTCAACGAGGCGGCGGCCGTCATCGCCTCGGCGCGCCAGCAGGTGATCCAGGGCGGCGGCGTGCCTCCCTCGCTAAGCGGCACGCTGGAGAAGGTGCGCTCGGAAGCCAAGCGCGTGCCGCCTCCGCTCAACAGCATGTACGAGGCCCTGGCCACGTCCACCTCGTCCTTCGTGGGAAGCAGCGTGCGCAGCACGCTGGGCGGCAACCTCAACGCCACCATCGGCGACTTCTGCCGCCGGGCCATCCTGGGCCGCTACCCCTTCACGCGCAGCGCCACGCGCGACGTGACCACGGACGACTTCGCCCGCCTGTTCGCCACCGGCGGCACCATGGACGAGTTCTTCCGCACCCAGCTGCAGACCATGGTGGACATCTCCACCGTGCCCTGGACCTTCAAGCAGGGTGTGGACGGCACGCCGGTGGGGGGCTCTGCCTCGCTGGCCGCCTTCCAGCGCGCGGCCTCCATCCGCGACGTGTTCTTCCGCGCAGGCGGCAACACGCCCGGCATCCGGCTGGAGATCAAGCCGCTGGACATGGACGCCTCCATCTCCCAGATGGTGCTGGACGTGGACGGCGAAATCGTGCGCTACCAGCACGGCCCGCAAATCCCCAAGGCCGTCTCCTGGCCCGGCACGCGCGGCACCGGCCAGGCCCGGCTGCAGATCACGGCCGCCGGCGCCCAGAACACCGGCATCGTGACCGAAGGCCCCTGGGCGCTGCACCGCCTGTTCGACCGTGCCCAGATCCTGCCGGGCAACTCGCCCGAGCGTTTCACAGCCATCTTCACCATCGACGGACGCAAGCTGCGCATGGAAGTCACCACCAGCAGCGTCCTCAACCCATTCCGGCTCAAGGCCATGGAGGAATTCGAATGTCCGGACCGGCTGTGAACGCCATGACCCTCCAGCGACCCTGCGCCGCCTGGTGGGGCAAGCTGCCAAGCCAGGGCGATTTCGTCGGCCGGCGCATGCCCCACGCACTGACCATGCGCTGGGACGAGTGGCTGCGCAACGGCATGGACCAGCTGCGCAGCGATGCGGCCGACAACTGGTCCACGCGCTTCGTGCACTCGCCGCTGTGGTTCTTCCTGTGCCCCGCCTCCATCCTGGGCCAGCCCATGGTGGGCGTGATCGGGCCCAGCTCCGACCGCATCGGCCGGCTCTTTCCACTGGCCATCATGGCCACGGTGGACGGCAGCTCCGGCATACCGGCGTCGGACCAGGACATCGAACGCTTTCTGAGCGGCGCACGCGATGCACTCATCGACGCCCGGCGCCTGCCCCTGTCAGCCCAGCAGCTCGACGAGCGGCTGGCCACCCTGCAATGGCCGTTCCAGCAGGACGGCCGCACGCAAGACAGCACCTCCATTCACAGCCTGCTGGCGGACCTTGACATGGGCGCCTCGCAAGGCAACGCCGCGCGCCTGCCGCGCATGGACTGGCGCGCCTGCATGCGCCCGGGCTCCACCACCTCTGTCTGGTGGATCTCGGCCACGCCGCGCCACGCCCCTGACGAAGTGGTCCAGCACGAAGTGCTGCACCGCCGCCTGTTCACCCGGCTGTTCAAGGGCGCCTGAGTTCGTCCAGATCGCACCGTCCACTCCACACCATACCCAAGCAACACCGACCCGCCCATGGCCAATATCCAGGACCTGCTGACCGAGACCGCCGCCGAGCCGCCCTGCGGCCCGGACCTTACCTATGACAACGATTTCCAGGCCATGGAAAGCGCTGCGCAGGGCAAGGTAGAACAGCAGTTCGGCGACACCGTCATCCCCGCCGAGCCACCGGACTGGCGCGACGTGGAGCGCCAGGCCTCGGCCCTGATGCAGCGCACCAAGGACCTGCGCGTGGCCGTGCTGCTGTGCCGTGCCTGGACCATCCTGCACGGCCTGCCCGGCACGCTGCAGGGCCTGCAGCTGTGCGGCGCCCTGCTGGAGCGCCACTGGGAGCATGTCCACCCCCTGCCCGAGGATGGCGACGACTACTTCATGCGCATGAATGCCCTGGGCACCCTGTCGGACGTGACAGGCTTTGTGCGTGACCTGCGCAACGCCGACTTCCTGCGCGGCGCGCTGGGCCAGATCAGCGTGCGCGACGCCGAACTGATGGCCAAGGGCAACGTGCCCGAGGACCTGCCGCACCTGACCGCCGACGAATTGCGCATGGCCTCGGCCCGCGCGCATGCCGAGGGCCACGAAACCCTGCTGGCCGTCACCCCCGCACTGCAGGAACTCGACCAGATCCGCGCCTGCTGCGAACAGCACCTGCCCAGCCACCAGCAGCCCGAGCTCGACGGCCTGCGCCAGCTGCTGCTGGCCCTCAAGCAATGGCAGCCCCAGTCCACAGGCGATGCCGACACGGCCGCTGAAACCGATCCGGCCGCACAAACCGGCACAGAGGGCGGCACGGCGGCCCACCCCGCGCCAGGCTCGGCACCCGCCCCGGCGCGCAACCGCGAACAGGCGATTGCCCAGTTGCTGGAAATCGCCGCCTTCGTGGAGCGCACCGAGCCCTCCAACCCCGCCCCCCTGCTCATCCGCCGCGCCGCCCGCTTCATGCGCATGGGCTTCATGGACATCCTGCGCGAACTGTCCCCCGACAGCCTGGCCCAGGTGGAAGTGATCACGGGCGCCCACCTGCAGGAGCAGCAGACATGAATGCCAAATGCTGTTTCATGGCCCTGGGCGTGGGCCTCTCGACGCCAGCCTTCGCAGATGCCGGTGCACGGCCTGCAAACGCCATCGAGCGCATCACGATCCGCGACGGCACCGCCAAAAGCGAAGACCCCAGCATCCATTGCGATTCACTGCGCATTGACGAAAAGCGCGCGCGCTACTTCCTGCGCCACGCCAGGCCCAGCAGCCAGTTCAATTACGCGCATGCCTATGAAACCGGTAGCTGCAGTGCCAGTGCCCTCGTGCGCTTCAAGGGAGGCCGGCAGGTCAACCTGACCATCGACAGCGGCACGGGCTGGGGGACGGCGGAGAACAAGCGCTCCATCGCCTACCTCTACTGCGAGGAATGCACGGACCTGCTGGCCCCGGACTTCGCTTTCAAGGAGCTGGCTGCCCCATGACACCCACCCCGTCCACCTGTTTCCACACGGCCTCTTGCGCCCTCAGCCCTTCGGTCCGCCGCAAGGCGGGACTCCAGGCTTTTTACTTCTGCGACCCATTTTTTTCTTGAAAGGAACACCCGCATGTCGCTCACCAAAACCGGCAAGAGTGGTCAGAAATTCATCGCGCGCAACCGTGCGCCGCGCGTGCAGATCGAGTACGACGTCGAGATCTACGGTTCGGAAAAGAAGGTGCAGATCCCCTTCGTGATGGGTGTGCTGGCCGATCTGTCGGGCAAGCCCGTCGATCCGCTGCCCGAAATCGCCGACCGCAAGTTCCTGGAAATCGACATCGACAACTTCGATGCGCGCATGAAGTCCATCAAGCCCCGCGTCGCCTTCCAGGTGGACAACACGCTGACGGGCGAGGGCAAGCTCAACATCGACCTGAGCTTCGAGAGCATGGAGGACTTCTCCCCCGCCGCCATCGCGCGGCGCGTGGGCGCGCTCAACTCGCTGCTGGAGGCACGCACCCAGCTGCACAACCTGCTGTCCTACATGGACGGCAAGCAGGGCGCCGAGGAGCTGATCGGCAAGGTGCTCAAGGACCCTGCGCTGCTCAAGTCGCTGGCCGCCGCGCCCAACATCACTGCCCCGCAGGCCTCGGGCCCTGCATCCGAGGCTTGAGGCAGCACATCAGGAAGGCAAGCACGTCATGAATACCGCAACCCAACTCGAACAATCGACCCAGGCGCTGGCCGGCAGCGAATTCGGCAGCCTGCTGCAAAAGGAATTCAAGCCCAAGACCGACCAGGCCCGCGAAGCCGTGGAAGCGGCCGTGCAGACGCTGGCCCAGCAGGCCCTGGGCTCGGCGATCACGCTGTCCAACGATGCCTACCAGACGGTGCAGGCCATCATTGCCGAGATCGACCGCAAGCTGTCCGAGCAGATCAACCGCATCATCCACCACGACGACTACCAGAAGCTCGAAGGCGCCTGGCGCGGCCTGCACCACCTGGTGACCAACACCGAGGTGGACGAGATGCTCAAGATCCGCGTCATGAACATCTCCAAGAAGGAGCTGCACCGCAATATGCGCCGCTTCAAGGGCGTGGGCTGGGACCAGAGCCCCGTCTTCAAGAAGGTGTACGAAGAGGAGTACGGCCAGTTCGGCGGCGAGCCCTTCGGCTGCCTGGTGGGCGACTACCACTTCGACCACAGCCCGCCGGACGTGGAGCTGCTCGGTGAAATGGCCAAGGTGGCTGCCGCGGCCCACTGCCCCTTCATCTCCGGCGCGGCGCCCGCCATCATGCAGATGGAATCCTGGCAGGAGCTGGCCAACCCGCGCGACCTGACCAAGATCTTCACCAACACCGAGTACGCCGCCTGGCGCAGCCTGCGCGAGTCCGACGACGCCAAGTACATCGGCCTGGCCATGCCCCGCTTCCTGGCACGCCTGCCCTACGGCGCGCGCACCAACCCGGTCGATGAATTCGACTTCGAGGAAGAGACTGACAGCGGCGACCACGGCAAGTACTGCTGGGCCAACTCGGCCTATGCCATGGCGGTCAACATCAACCGCTCTTTCAAGTACTACGGCTGGTGCACCTCCATCCGCGGCGTGGAATCGGGCGGCGCGGTGGACAACCTGCCGGCGCACACCTTCCCCACCGACGATGGCGGCGTGGACATGAAGTGCCCCACGGAAATCGCCATCAGCGACCGCCGCGAGGCCGAGCTCGCCAAGAACGGCTTCATGCCCCTGGTGCACCGCAAGAACTCGGACGTGGCCGCCTTCATCGGCGCCCAGTCGCTGGCCAAGCCCGCCGAGTACTACGACTCCGACGCCACGGCCAATGCCAACCTGTCGGCGCGCCTGCCCTACATGTTCGCCTGCTGCCGCTTCGCGCATTACCTCAAGTGCATCGTGCGCGACAAGATCGGCTCCTTCCGCGAGCGCACCGACATGGAGCGCTGGCTCAACGACTGGATCATGAACTACGTGGACGGCGACCCGGCCAACTCCTCGCAGGAGACCAAGGCCCGCAAGCCCCTGGCCGCCGCCGAGGTGCAGGTGCAGGAAGTCGAGGGCAACCCCGGCTACTACACCTCCAAGTTCTTCCTGCGCCCCCACTACCAGCTGGAAGGCCTGACCGTGTCGCTGCGCCTGGTGTCCAAGCTGCCTTCCGTGAAGCAGGGCGCGAAGTAAGACTGCCCGCCCACCTGACTCCTGGTGCCGACACGCTCGCACCAGGGCCAGGCCCCATAACAAGAAACAGGCCTGGAGAAGCTTTCCCCTCCAGGACCCAACTCAGCGAGGCTTTTCATGCCCTGGAATGTAGACAACGCCGTCGCCACCCTGCAGACCAATGCCCGCGCCAGCTCCGCCGGCTACTGCGCGCGCTATGTGCGCGATGCGATCGGCGCTGGCGGCATCGCACTGCAGCGCACGCGCGATGCCAAGGACTACGGCACCAGCCTGGTGGCCGCCGGCTTCACACGCTACGACGCCATGCCCGAAGGTGGCTACAAGAAGGGCGATGTGGCGGTGATGCAGGGCTTCACCTCATCGCCCGCCGGCCACATGCAGATGTTCGACGGAAGCGTCTGGATCTCGGACTTCAAGCAGAACGGTTTCTGGGCAGGCCCCGGCTACCGCACCCACAAGCCCGCTTTCAAGATCTACCGCCATCCCTGATGCGCCCATTGAGCCACGCCATGAACGCCTGTTCCAAAGCTTTCTTCACCCTGCTGCTGGCCGGCACGGCCTGCGCCACGGTGCAAGCCGCCCCTGCCACGGCAGCGGACATCACCACCCTGTTCACCGACGCCCTGCATTGCCGCATCGAGTTTCCCGACGGCCGCGACGAAGCGCTGGCCCAGCGCCTGCGCGCCCAGGGCGTGACCGTGGTGGACCGCGCGCCCGGCGAAAGCCTGGACCTGCTCTACCTGTTTGCCACGCCGTTGGAGATCGATGGCACGCAGGTGTCCTCCATCACCGTGCGCGGCGGCAGCGGCAGCATTGTCGCGGCGCGCGCCACGGGCAGCCTGCAGGCGCTGGTCCAGCGCACCAAGGCCCGGCCACAGGCGCGCAGCAGCTGGAACCTGGAAGGTTTCGGCGAACTGCCCGCCCAGTACGCACGCGCCATGCCGCTCAGAAAAGGCCTGGACGAGACGCCACCGCGCATCGTCATCGGCCATGTGGCCGGCGAGGCGCCCGACGCCGTGCGCTGGGGCTGCCGCTCCTACGACGACTGACCGGGGCGCAGCCGCACCCCGCCCCTCTCTTTTTCCTGCGTTTTCACCATGCCCCTGCCCAGCTTCACCTCACAGCTTTCCCTGGACGAGCAACTCAAGGCCCTGAAGGACCAGATCCGCCAGGCCCCGGCCTCGGCGCCCCTGCGCGTCTACTACTTCCAGCTGCTGTGCGTGCTGGGCGAATGGCAAAAGGCGCTGGAGCAGCTGCAGCTGTGCGCCCAGCTCGACCCGTCGTGCGAGCCCATGGCGCGCGCATACCGCGAGGCCATCCGCTGCGAAGTGCTGCGCGCCGAGGTCTTCGCCGGCAAGAAGAAGCCCTTTCTCATGGGCGAGCCCGCGCAATGGCTGGCCTGCCTGATCGACGCCCTGGCCCATGAAGGAGCAGCTGCCCAGGACCTGCGCGCCCGCGCCCTGGACGAGGCGCCCGCCACCGCAGGCCACATGGGCGAGCACCGCTTCGAATGGCTGGCCGACAGCGATACCCGCCTCGGCCCCGTCTGCGAGCTGCTGGCCCACGGCAGCTACTACTGGCTGCCCTTCGACGCCATTGCACAGATCGGCTTCGAGCCCGTGCAGGACCTGCGCGACCTGATCTGGCTGCCCTGCGAGGTCACGCTGCGCGAGGGCGGCGCGCTGCAGGGCTTCATGCCTGCGCGCTATCCGCTGGCGCCCGGCGATGACGACGCCGTCCGCATGTCGCGCCGCACGCAGTGGAGCCCGCTGGACACAGGCTCCTCCGATCCTGACGAATCCTCGGGCCACGTGGCCGGCCACGGCCAGCGCACCTGGGTCACCGACTCCGAGGACTTTCCCATGCTGCAGGTGCGCCAGCTCACGCTGAGCACCGCTGCCTGATCCCCCGCCCCTTTTTCATCACCCGCAAGACCAGACACCTGCCCACAATGTCCGCATCGATTGCCTTCACCCTCTTCCAAGTCAACTACGCCAAGTCCATCGCCGATGAGATGGAACGGCGCCAGCTGGATGTCCTGGTGCTCACGCCCCTGGAGTACCTGGGCATCCTCGCGGACAAGGCACGCATCGACCCGCGGCTCGCCTCCCGGCTGCACGCCATCCTGGCGCAGACGCCGCTGGGCGAGTACTGGACCAAGGTGATGAGTCCCAACGTGGGCGAGCCCTGGGTCGCGCCTGCGGCCCTGGGCTCCATGGATGCCTACATGATCGCCAGAACCCTGCAGGCCCTGGGCATGGCCGGCGTGGGCTCCTACGTCAAGACCACGTCCAGCGGCACCTACATCATCATCAGGGGCCATGCGGGCCTGCGCGGCCACCTGCTGCGCGGCACGCGCTACCTGGCCTCCAACCCGCGCATGGTGCAGATGGGCCTGGGCATGCGCGGGCTGCAGAACGTGGCCAGGGGCGGCTTCATCCTGGGCGTGGTGGTCTCCAGCCTCATCGAGTCGCTGGACTTCATGTTCAACGACGAAAAGACCATGCACGACCTGGTCGGCGGCATTGGCGTGGAGGCCGTCAAGGCCGGCCTGGCCACCATGGTGGGCCTTGGCATAGGCGCTGCCGTGGCTGGCGCCACCGCCGTGGCCGTGCTCCCGCTGGCCGCCATGGCCGTGGCCGTGCTGGTCACAGGCATGGCGCTGAACGCAGCCGACCAGAAATGGCAGATCAAGCAAAAGGTGATTTCCGCCCTGAAATCCCTGACCGATGACACGCCCCAAGGCCTGTACCGCGTCAACACCCAGTCGCCCGAATGGAAGAAGCTGAACCAGGACAACGGTCAGCAGCCCGACGGCGACATCGCCTGCGCGCCCGGCCCCGGCAGTACCGGCCTCTTGTGCAGCATCAACCGTCAGAAGTGACAGGGACCGAATACTCCATGCAAGACCGCGTCCGCCAGAACCGCAGGAACGCCATCTGGGCCATCCCCCTTGGCATGGCCCTGCTCGCGGCCAATGCGTACCTGGTGCTGGCGGAGATTGCACCAGACATCCGGGGCCTGCTCGATCGCGCGCCCGCCGTCAGGATCACGCCGCTGTCGCCACTGGCCATCACAGCGCTGGCCTTCCCGCTGGTGATGGTTGCAGCGGTCATCGCCAATGCCATTCCCTGCAGCAAGACCGTGCTCAAGAAGGTGGAGTACGCACTGATGGGCGTCCTCGCCATCAATGTGCTTTCCATTGCCGTGTCCTTTCTGGTGATTGCGCCACTGCAGCACTACGCCATGCCCCGGATGGGATATGAGCGCTGCAACATCCTTCAAGGCCATCCCAGCATGTACTTCACCGACTGGGTCAGCAACCCCGCATGGTGCGTGCGCGGCAAAAGCCGGGAATGGGTGAATGAGCAGGCGCTGCTGGCCGGCGCCGCAACCACCCCGGCGGCAACCGCTTCCGAAGGGGGCCGCGATGCGCATTGAAATGCCGCAGCTCCAGCAGCCAGGCCTGATCGCGGCAGTCGTCCTTGCGATGGCGTGTCTGAGCCCCTGGGCTGCCGTTGCCGCCACGCCCGGCACCCAGCGCTGCGGCTGGTTCGACAACCCCACGCCCGCCAATGCCTCGCTGACCGATCGCGATACCGACTGGACCGTTGGCGTGCAGGGCGGCCACCAGGCCCAGGGCGACTGGCCCCGCTTTGCAAACCGTGACTGGGTGCATACCCGCCATGGCAGCCACGGCTATGGCTGCGCCTGCATGAAGGTGTCCACCGATGACAAGGAGCAGATCGTTCAGATCTTCTTTGCCCGTTCGCGCCCTCTTTCCGCCTGCCGCCAAGCCCCGGCTTTGAAGGCGAAGGAGCCCGTGAACCCCCTGGCGGCTGCCCGGCCGGCCGGTTCCTGAAGAAACAAGCCATGCGCCCCAGTCCCCTCAACCCCATGCCCACGCTGCGCACGCGCCAGAACCAGGCAACCGCAGCCAAGGACCGGCTGCAGCCCGCGCTGCTGGACCGGCTGACCGACCATGAGCCCCATCTGCGCACCGAGCGGCCCGATGCGGTCTTCGTGAACGAATCCCGCCTGCGCGAGGCCCTGCTGCGCGACCTGGGCTGGCTGCTCAATGCGCGCGATGCCTGGGACCACGTGGAGATGGAGGGGCTGGAGCATGTGCAGCGCTCGGTCATCAACTACGGCATGCCGCCGCTGGCCGGCCAGCTGCTGTCCGAGCTGGACTGGAGCCATGTGGAGCGCAGCATCCGCGAAAGCATCCTGGCCTTCGAGCCGCGCATCCTGCCCAAGACGCTGGCCGTGACGCTGCTGGCCTCCACCGAGCAGCTCAACCACCACAACACGCTGCAGTTCGAGATCCGCTGCCAGTTCTGGTCCATGCCCTATCCGCTGGAGCTGCTGCTCAAGACCAGCCTGGACCTGGAGACCGGCCAGGTCTCGCTGCAAAACCTCAGGGCCTGAGCCCGGACGCCGCCACACACACCATGAATCCCCGCCTCGTCGAGTACTACAACCGCGAACTGGCCTATCTGCGCGAGCTGGGCGCCGAGTTCGCCGCCGCCTTCCCCAAGGTGGCGGGCCGCCTTTCCCTGCACGACACCGATGTGGCCGACCCCTATGTGGAGCGCCTGCTGGAAGGCTTCAGCTTTCTGAGCGCGCGCATCCAGCTGAAGATGGATGCGGAGTTTCCGCGCCTGTCCCAGCGCATGATGGAGATGGTGTGCCCCCACTACCTGGCGCCCACGCCATCCATGGTGGTGGTCCAGCTCAAGCCCAGCGCCAAGGAAGGCAACCTCGTGGACGGCTTCACCCTGCCCTCTGGCAGCGTGCTGCGCACCCACAAGTCACAGGAAGAGCAGACCATCTGCGAATTCCGCACCGGCGGGCCGCTGACGCTGTGGCCGCTGGAGATACGCCAGGCGCGCCTGGGCGGCCCGGCGCTGGACCTGCCCCATGCCCTGGTGCCCCAGCTGGGCGAGGCCGGCGGCCACCTGCGCCTGCAGCTGGCCACGCTGGACGCCTCGCAGTGCATGCAACTGGCGATGGACCAGTTGTGGGTCTACATCCATGCGGGCGATGTCGTCGCCTCCCACCTGCAGGAACTCATCCACACGCAGACGCTGGCCATCGTTGTCCACCACCCGCAGGACCCGCGCCAGGTCTGGGACGTGCTGCAGCCCGATGCACTGCGCGCCGAAGGCCATGACAGCGAGCAGGCGCTGATTCCCTATTCGCACCGCGCCTTCCAGGGCCACCGTCTGCTGCACGAGTACTTTGCGTTTCCCGCGCGGCAGCGGTTTTTCTCGATCAACGGTCTGTCGCGCAGCATGCGCCGCATTGCCCATGACGGCGTGGGCATCACCGTGCTGCTGCGCCGCGCCGCGCCCACGCTGGAGCCGCAGATCGACGCGGCCAAGCTGCTGATGCACTGCATTCCGGCCATCAACCTGTTCGAGTACACGGCGGACCGCCTGCATGTGGCCTCCAACGTGCACGAGTACCACGTCATTCCCGACCGCACGCGGCCGCTGGACTTCGAGGTCTACGGCGTGCAGGCTGTCACCGGCCACCACGAAGGCAAGACCCAGGACCGCGAATTCGCGCCGCTGTACGCATCCACGCACGGCCTGCACTCCACCGAGCAGGCCTACTTCACCACGCGGCGCGAGCCCCGGCTGTTTTCCGAGCGCAGCCTGCGCAGCGGCCCACGCACGCAGTACCTGGGCTCGGAAGTCTTCATCTCCCTGGTGGACCAGCGCGAGGCCCCGTTCTCCGACGACCTCAAGCAGCTGTCCATGCACACCCTGTGCACCAACCGCGACCTGCCCCTGCTCATGCGCGTCAACCAGCCGGGCGGCGACTTTGCGCTGCAGGAATCGGCGCCCGTGGAATGGGCCCGCGCCATCGCCGGCCCCAGCGCGCCCATCCCCGCCGTGGCCGACGGAGGCCTGACCTGGCGATTGATCTCCCACCTGAGCCTGAACTACCTGGCCATGACCGATCTGTCCGACGAGGAAGGCGCGGCCACACTGCAGGAGCTGCTGCGCCTGTACCTGGACCTGGGCAACCACCAGCTGGCCGGGCAGATCGCCGCCATCCAGGGCATGCGCATCGAACCCATCACGCGCCGCCTGCCCCAGCACCGCCAGCTGGTCTACGGCCGCGGCGTGGGCGTACACCTGAGCGTGGACGAGCCGGCCATGGCCGGTGTCAGCCCCTGGCCCCTGTCCAATGTGCTGGAGCGATTCTTCGCCCGCCATGTGGGCGTCAACAGCTTCACCGAGCTGCAGCTGCACTCGCGCCAGCGCGGCCCCGTCGCGCGCTGGACTCCGCGCCCCGGACAAAGGCCCGGCATATGAGCAACGCCGCCCACGCCCCCCTGCCCGAACCGGAACACCTCCAGTCGGCGGCTCAGGCTCCAGCTCCGGCGCCCGCGCGTGCGCCCGTGCAGGCCACCGGGCCCGACGACGCCCGGGCGCGCCTGTTCTGGCAGCGCCTGAGTGCCAAGCCCTACCAGTTCGACCTGATGCACAGCCTGCGCTACCTGCAAGCACGCCATCCCGCGCTGCCGCGCCTGGGCCAGGCCACGCGCCCCAAGGACGAGCCGCTGCGCCTGGGCCAGGACCCGTCGCTGGCCTTCGCCCCCGCCACCATTGCAGAAATCCTGCCCTCGCGCGCCGGCGAGCCCGAGCGCATGACGGTCTGGAACTTCGGCCTCTACGGCCCCAACGGCCCGCTGCCCACGCACATCACCGAGTACGTGCGCGAGCGCCTGCGCCAGCATGACGACGCCACGCTGGCACGCTTTTCCGACATCTTTCACCACCGCATGCTGCTGCTGCTGTTCCGCGCCTGGTCGGACGCACAGCCCACCGCATCGCTGGACCGCCCGGGCGAAGACCCCTTTGGCCGCTACGTAGACAGTTTCATAGGCGCCGGCCTGCCCAGCCAGCGCGCGCGCGACCACGTGCCAGACCACGCCAAGCGCTTCATGGCCGGCCATCTGACCCGCTGGACGCGCAACCCCGAAGGCCTGTGCCAGGCCCTGTCGCACTACTTCCAGATTCCCGTGAAGCTGGAAGAAAACTGCCTGCACCACCTGGAGCTGGAGCCCGAGCAGCAGACCCGGCTGCAGGGCCGCCCCTGCAACTCGCGCCTGGGCGTGGACGCCGTCGTGGGCTCGCGCGTGCCCGATGCGCAAAGCAAGTTCCGCCTGGTGCTCGGCCCGCTGGGCCTGGAGCAATACCAGCAGCTGCTGCCACAGGCCGCACTGTTCCAGACCCTGGTGGACTGGGTGCGCAACTACCTGGGCATCGAATTCGCCTGGGACTACGTGCTGGTGCTGCGCCGCCAGGAAGTGCCTGCCGCCCGGCTGGGCAGCAGCACCCAGCTGGGCTGGACCACCTGGCTCACCCACGCCGAGCCCGCCCAGGACGCGCGCGACTTCCGCCTGGACCCCGAAGCCTGGCTGCGCCAGCGCCGCCAGCCCGTGCGCGGCCGGCGCCCCGGCCCCAGCCCTCGAACCACTGAATCACCGAACCACTGAATCGCCACTTCCCTGCTCGCACACATGCCCACCGTACAGATCAAGTTCCCGCACAACGCCCCGGTCCCTTCCACGCTGACGCTGGTCGAAGGCAACCGCCTGCGCGTCAAGATCGAGGCCGTCGCAAAGACCTACAAGCTGGGCGCCAGGATCGATGCGCCCAGCATTCTTGCGGCCCAGCCCCCCGCCCACAACGCCCGCGCCGACAGCTGGCAATTCGACTTCGTGGCCCAGCAGCCCGGGCTCACCAAGCTCAGCATCGTGGCGGTGCAGGGAACCGGGCTCAGCGTCATGCCCGCAGCCATCACCGTGCAGGTGGAGAAAAGCATTTCGCTGCCAGCGGAGAGTACGACGGAGGGGATGCTGGCAAGGCTGTTCCTGGCGGAAAGCGTCTCGCCGGGCGACACCTCACTGGCCTGGAATCTCGACAACGTGAAAACCGGAATGCAATGGATGCGCCGAGTCATCGAGAACCGCTTGAAAAGCGGAAAGCCTGAAGACTTCATGGCCCGCGGTGCCACCAGCGTCGAGGACATCGTCATGGCGGATGACCGGGGATCGGTCCAATTCCATGGCTTCAACGTCTATCCGAAGCTGGGTCCCGACATTGCCAAGAACCTCCGCGACTATGTGGACAACGCCAACAACGGCCTGCATCCCAAACGCAAGGCCTATCTGGACTTTGTGCAGGCGGCCCTGGACGTTGCCACCGGCGCGGTGCCGCCAGACCCAACCCCCACAGGCCTGTTCGCCTGGAGAACTGCGAAATCCAGCTCTCCCGGTGCCGACTTCATTCAGCACGCCGCGCTGGCTAGAAATATGTTCTACACACATGCCCGGCTGCGCAAACGCGACTGATCCCCAAACACATCGAAAACCAAGGAGGCCACTCCATGTCACCAACCCATACTGGATCAAGCACGTTGAAACCGTATCGCCATTTCCCAATGGCCAGCCTTGCCACTGCCATTGCAGTGAGCGCCTGCTTGATGGGTGCCCAAGCCTCCGAATCATCGCAGCCACCAGCATCGCCGGCTGAAATCAGCAGCCAGCAAACCGAGCCGACGGCTGCCGACTACTCTCGGCCTGCGCAGGAAAGAGTCGCGTCCATGACTGCGCTGCGGCAATACCTGAAGTTCAAGGATGAAGTCTGGGAAACCCAAAGAGCCCGCCAGAGCAATACCTTTTGCTTCGTGCAGCAGCGTCCCGACCATCCGTCCGATCCCGAACCGAACGTGTGGATGGTCTGGCTCAATGGCGGCGAGATCGTCAATATGGGCTGGCATCTCTATTCGCCCAAAACGCTGACGAAAGAAGACGCCAAAGCGGATGGTGAAAGCCTGGCAAGAATGAAATCCATCAAGCTCGCGACCGACGTGCGGGAAACGGCCCAGGAAATCTACGGCAGCAGCTTCCTCGTCGAACGCGCCTGGGTGAACAGACTGCTGGCGCAGTGCAAGGCCAAGGGCCGCACCATCAAAGTGGCTCCTGCCCGATAGCCGCATGCCGCATATCGGACGCAACCGCTTCCTCGGGCCATGCCGTTTCAGGCAAGGCCGTCGCCTGCTCGCAAGGTGTCTGCTGGCCACCCTGGCGGGATCGGCCCTGCCTTTGCTGGCAGCGCCTGAAAGCGGGCGGGCCTCCGATTTCTCGCGTCCGGCGCAATCCCTGACTCCTTCTCCAGCCGCCCTGCGTATCCATTTGAAGAGCCGCCAGGCATCGACTGGCCCCGGAAAGCCGGCAGCCCTCCAGAGCTTTTGCTTCGTGCAACAGCACAACCGCAGCGCAGTCCCTGCGCGATCGTCGGTCTGGATGGTCTGGCTCGAAGGTGGCCAGATCGCCAATCTGGGACAGCGCCGCTTCACCGCCAAACCATCGCCGGATGAAGCGCAATGGGATGGCGATGCCTTGTCCGAAGCCAAGACCATCCACCTCGCCGCCGACGTCCGTGAAACGGCGCAGGAAATCACCGGCAGCAGCTTCCTCGTCGAACGCGCCTGGGTCGACAGACTGCTGGCGCAGTGCCAGGCCAAGGGCCGCAAGGTCGAAGTCCGCCCCCGCCGCTAGCCGGCATTCCCGGCCCCCATTCATCCACTTTTTTCCGCACCCAAGACCCATGACAGAAATCAGCCGCCAATCCCTCTTCGGCAAGCTCAACCCGCTGCTGTTCAAGTCGCTGGAAGGCGCCACCGTGTTCTGCAAGCTGCGCGGCAATCCCTATGTGGAGCTGGTGCACTGGCTGCACCAGCTGCTGCAGGAAAACGACTGCGACCTGATCCGCATCCTGCGCCACTTCGACATCGCCTCCGACCGCCTGGCCGCCGATGTGCTGCGCCGCCTGGACCAGCTGCCGCGCGGCGCCACCTCGATCAGCGACTTCTCCGAGCACATAGAGACCGCCATCGAGCGCGGCTGGGTCTATGCCACGCTGATGTTCAACGACAGCCAGATCCGCAGCGCCTATCTGCTGTCGGGCATGGTGCGCACGCGCTCGCTGGCCAATGAGCTGCGCTCCATCTCGCGCGAATTCGACAAGATCTCCGAGCCCGCGCTCAGCGATGCCTTCGCCCGCCTGCTGCCCGACTCGCCCGAGGCACGCATGCGCGCGGCCGACGGCAGCGGGCTGGAAGGCACGCCGGGCGAAGCCAGCCAGGCCACCGGCGCCGCACCCGGCCAGGGCGGTGCGCTGCAGCAATACACGGTGGACCTGACGGCCCGCGCCAAGGCGGGCGAACTGGACCCGGTCACGGGCCGCGACGACGAAGTGCGCCAGATGGTGGACATCCTGCTGCGCCGCCGCCAGAACAACCCCATCCTGGTGGGCGAGGCCGGCGTGGGCAAAACCGCCGTGGTCGAGGGCCTGGCCCTGCGCATCGCCCAGGGCGACGTGCCGCCGCCGCTGCAGGGCGTGGAGCTGCGCGTGCTGGACGTGGGCCTGCTGCAGGCCGGCGCCAGCATGAAGGGCGAGTTCGAGAACCGCCTGCGCGGCCTGCTGGACGCCGTGCAGTCCAGCACCACGCCCATCGTGCTCTTCATCGACGAAGTCCACACCCTGGTGGGCGCGGGCGGCCAGGCCGGCACGGGCGATGCCGCCAACCTGCTCAAGCCCGCCCTGGCGCGCGGCACGCTGCGCACCATCGGCGCCACCACCTGGGCCGAGTACAAGAAATACATCGAAAAAGACCCGGCCCTGACCCGCCGCTTCCAGCTCGTTCAGGTGCACGAGCCCGACGAGCCCCGCGCCGTGGACATGCTGCGCGGCGTGGCCGCCAAGCTGGAAAACCACCACCAGGTGCGCATTGCGGCCGACGCGGTGGCCGCGGCCGTCAGCCTGTCGCACCGCTACATTCCCTCGCGCCAGCTGCCCGACAAGGCCGTCAGCCTGCTGGACACGGCCTGCTCGCGCGTGGCCATGGCCCTGCATGCCACGCCCGCCCAGCTTGAAGCCGTGCAGCGCCGCATCGAGGCCCTGGGCGTGGAGCAGGAAGTGCTGCTGCGCGAGGCTGCCCTCGGCCTGCCCACGGCCGAGCGCCTGCAGGCGCTGGAAACCGACCTGGCCAGCCTGCGCGACCGCCAGGCCACGCTGGCCGAGCGCTTCGGCCAGGAAAGCGCGCTGGCCCGCCGCATCCTGGAAACCGAGGCCGCCCTCATGGGCCTGAAGCCGCCCGTCTTCTCCACCGGCGCAGCCGCAGACCCGTCCGCTGCGGCACCGGAGACGGCCGCCGAAGCCACCGCAACCGAACCTGCCGAGCCCCCCAGCGTGGCCTCGCTGGAAGCGCTGCGCCGCCAGCTCGCTGAGCTGCAGGGCGATGCCCCGCTGCTGCAGCCCGTGGTCGATGCCGGCGTGGTCGCCGCCGTCGTGGCCGAGTGGACCGGCATTCCCGTGGGCCGCATGGTGCGCGACGAGGTGCAGTCCGTGCTCTCGCTGGCAGACACGCTGGAGAAGCGCGTCATCGGCCAGCGCCACGGCCTGGAGGCCATCACGCGCCGCATCCAGACATCGCGCGCGCGGCTGGACGACCCGGGCAAGCCCATCGGCGTGTTCCTGCTGGCCGGTCCCTCGGGCGTGGGCAAGACCGAGACGGCGCTGTCCCTGGCCGAAGCCCTGTATGGCGGCGAGCAGAACCTCATCACCATCAACATGAGCGAGTTCCAGGAGGCGCACACCGTCTCCACCCTCAAGGGCGCGCCACCGGGCTACGTGGGCTACGGCGAAGGCGGCGTGCTCACCGAGGCCGTGCGCCGCCGCCCCTACAGCGTGGTCCTGCTCGACGAAATCGAAAAGGCCCACTCCGACGTGCACGAGATGTTCTTCCAGGTCTTCGACAAGGGCTGGATGGAGGACGGCGAGGGCCGCTACATCGACTTCAAGAACACCGTCATCATCCTGACCTCCAACGTGGGCTCGGACCTGATCGCCAACATGTGCCGCGACCCGGACCTGGCGCCCACGCCGGAAGGCCTGGCCCAGGCCGTGCGCCAGCCGCTGCTGCAGACCTTCCCCGCCGCGCTGCTGGGCCGCCTGACCGTCGTGCCCTACTACCCCATCTCCGACGCCATGCTGGAGCAGATCATCCGGCTGCAGATGCTGCGCATACAGCGGCGCATCGAGGAACGCCACGGCGCGCAGTTCAGCTTCGACGAAGCCGCCGTGGACCTGGTGCGCCGCCGCTGCAGCGAGGTCGAGTCCGGCGCGCGCATGGTGGATGGCATCCTCACCCAGAACCTGCTGCCGCGCATGGCCACCCACTTCCTGCAGGCCACCGTGGAAGGCCAGGAACTGGAAAGCCTGCACGCCGGCGCCAACGGCGACGACTTCACGCTGGACGTGCGCACCCGCGCTGCGGAGCCCGCATGAGCGGGCGCCGTCTTCCACGCGCCACCACGGCAGTGATTGCCGCCGCGCTGCTGGCCGCCCCGGCCGCGCAGGCGCTGGACCTGGGCGCCATCGGACAGGCTGCCGACACCGTGCAGCGGGCCTCGGGCGCCGCCACGGCCGGCCAGCAGGCGCTGGAGGCCGGCCGCAGCGCGGCCAGCACGGCCACCAACGCGGCCACCGGTGCCGCCAGCGAGGCCCGTGCCTGGTGGGACCGCAACCAGGCCCAGCCCGAGGCGGCACAGTCGCCACCCTCCGGCGCCGCCCCCGTGCAGGACGACCAGGGCGGCCCACGCCGCGTCATGGCCGTGCTGGGCGATGCCTGGACGGACAGCGCCCGGCGCGGCCAGGCCGTGGTCGCGCTCATGGACCAGGGGCCGTACCTCGTGCAGCGCCAGGCCGCCCATGTGGCGCCGGCCAAGTCGCAATGGCTGGCCCTGCCGCGCGGCGACAGCACCGGCGTGGCCATCGAACTGCCCAGCGACCCCGAAGGCACGACCTATGACCTGTCCACCGGCCGCGCGCGCCCCGGTGGCCGGGGCGTGCGCATCTTCGTCCTGTCCGTCCACGCCGACGTGCCCCACCGCGCGGGCCGGCGCAGCCTGGACGCCATAGAGCAGCACGCCATGCTGCGCGCCAGCTCGGTGCGCACCGAATGGCCGCGCCAAAGCGGCGACATCCTGGAGCCCACGGGCGGCAAGCTGCTGGTCTGGGCCAGCGATGCCACGCAGCGCTTCCCTTCCGGCTTTGGCGCCGACGGGCGCCTGTTCACCGCCGACGACCCCATGGTCACCCTGCCGCGCGGCTACACCGTGGTCACGCTGGAGCCGCAGGGCCTGCGCTTCGACCGTGCCCGGGAAATCGCCCTGGCCTTCCATGCCGTCCAGCCCGCGCAGGACATCGACCTGTCCCGCCTGGGCGCAGGCGATGCGGCCCAGGCCCTCATCGGCCTCATTGCCGAGCGCCACCCGCTGGCCGCTGCCAGCGGCTTTGATGCCGGCAAGCTGCGCGCCGACTACGGCCAGCGCCTGCAAACCGCCGCCGAGCGCGGCGACAGCGCCGCACAGGCCCAGGCCCTGGCAGAAATGGGCCAGCGCCTGGGCGATGGCCAATACCGCGTTCTGCTGCCCGGCGGCCAGGCCTGGCCTGCCCGCTCAGACCGGGGCCTGTCCCCGCAGCTGTTGGCACGCGGCAGCGTCAACCTGCCCATGCCACGCACCTGGCTGCGCGAGGACGGCCGCATCGCCATCACCAGCGTGGCGCCAGGCTCTGCCGCCGCCAAGGCGGGCCTGCAGCCCGGCAGCGACATCCTCGCCATCGAAGGGGAAAGCCCGGCACGCTACCTGGACCGCATTGCCCCCGCCTCGCTGCGCGCCGGTGCCGACGCCCGCCGCGCCGACCTGCTCGCGCTGGACCTGGGCACGCCCACAACGCTGAGCCTGCGCACCGCAGCCGGCGCGCCCCCGGCCAGCCAGGAGCAGACCCTGCGCCTGGACGCCGCCGCAGCCGCCACCACGGCCCTGCCTGCGGCCGAGCCCGCCCTCGCCTCCTTCCTGCTGCGCAGCGCCCAGGGCGGCAACCTGGCCTACATCGCACTCGACAGCTTTGCCGACGGCGCCACCGGCCAGCTCAACCGCTGGGAGGGCGCCTTGGCCGCCGCCACCCAGGCCAGGGTCACGGGCCTGGTCATCGACCTGCGCGCCCACCGGGGGGACGACGCCTACCAGCTGGTGCCCCACATGCTGGCCTCGCTCTACACGCGCGACAAGCCGCTGCGCATGCAGGACGCCGCCCAGCGCCTGTTCGACCCCGCCGCCCGCGTCTGGCGCAGCCGTGGCGGCCTGGGCCTGCCGGCCCAGCTGCCGCTGGCCGCCTCGGGCACGCCCTTCACGGCCCCCGTCGCCGTGCTCACCAGCCCCAGCTGCGCCGGCCCCTGCGAACTGTTCGCCGCCTGGCTGCAGCACAGCCAGCGTGCCGACATCGTCGCCACCAGTGCCACGGCCGGCGCCACCGGCCCCGCCACGCGCGTGCACCTGCCAGCTGGCTTCATCGTGCAAGTCCCCCTGCTCGCAGAAACCGGCCCCGCTGGCGGCAACAACACCGCTGCACAGGCCCAAGGCGTGACCCCGCGCCTGCGCGTGCCCGTGGACGCGGCCTTCACCGCCTCCGTCCAGGCCGGCGGCGACCCGCTGCTGGATGCCGCCGTGCTCCATCTGGAACGCGCCCGCGCTGTGCAGGCATCGCGCTAGGCCCAGCCATCCATCGCCTTACGGAGACCCCTGAACATGCCACTTGCCATTACCAGCCAGCCCGCAGGACCGCAGTTCGCCATCACGGCCGATGCCCAAATGCCCACCATCACGGTGACTGCCGTCCTGCAGAACGAAGCGCTGCCTGCAGGGAGCACGCCCATCTTCGAATGGTCGGCCACGCTGACGTTCGAAGGCGGCACACCGCCTACCAACACCGCGTATGGAAGTGGCCGAAGCACTGCACACAGCCCTCTGCCACCGCAGACCAGCGCCAGCCCGAGCTGGCGCATTCCGTTCACCGAAGTCCGTGGAGGCCTGCTGACCGTGCAGGTCACGATGCGGGCGGCCGGTGTGGAGCGCCGGGCGCGGGCCACCTGGACCATCGTCGGCACCAATCCCACGAGCACCGCCATCCGTGCCTTTGCCAACAGCATTGGCGCCGACAGGATCGTGTTTCGAAAAAAAATGCGGCAGGAAAGCTCGCTGCAACAATTCCGCACTCCCGGCAATTGGCCGAAATACAGCAGCGATGGCCTGGGTGGCGTGGGCCTGTGCCAACTCACCCGACCGGCACCGACTGCCAATCAGACCTGGAACTGGAAGGACAACGTGCGCGGCGGCTGGAAGCTCTTCCTGGAAAAGGAGGCCTTCGCAAGGGCATATCCTGGCAAGCAGCGCAAGGGCGAGCGGTTCAAAGGTCTGGTCAGAGCCTGGAACCAGGCCCGAACCGCACAAGGATTGCCAGCCATTCCCGTGGAACTGCCGGACTACACGACCGAGCAGCTCGAACTCGACACCCTGCGCGGCTTCAACGGCTATGCCAACAATCTGCATGAGTACCGCATACGCATGCAGGGCGATCAACTGTGGGTGACGGTCAGCGCCGACGGCAATACGGCCCGCGCCGAATGGGAAAGGATTCCCGCCGCCGAGCGCGGCGCCGTGGGCGATCGCAACTATGTCGACAACGTGCTTGCCCGCGAGGACTTCTAGCCATGCCCTGGAATGCCACTCCCCGCCGCTTCGCGACCGTTGGCGTACTGCTGGCCAGCGCTTTGCTGTCCGCCGCATGCACACGCAATGCGAATGACAGTCCTGCGGCCTCGTCCGGGGAGGCGAAGCCGGCCAGCTTCGCCACGTCGAACGACCAGGACCCGTACCGCTATCTCTATACCGTTTACTGCAACGGCACCGTTGATCGCCTGGACCTCGTCCAGCGATCCAAAGTGGGCAGTTTCCAGCTGTCCGAGCGCAGCGGCAGCCCCCCTGCCGTTGCGGCGCTTGCACAGCCGGGAGTGCGCCCCGGCGGTTGCCTGGCTCGCTCCGTGGCCACGGACGATGCGCAGGATCGCACTGCCGCAATGGTCCACATCGTTGCCAGCAGCCATGTGGATCCCGATGCCGATGGCCGCAAGCCGTATCAGTTGCTGACATTCGAGCTGCCGCAATGGACACTGCAGCAGACCCGCAACCTGGGCAGCCTGGATGCACCGCCCCGTCTGGCCATCTCCGCCAACGCAAGCCTGACCGTGCAGCCCCGGGACGAGGACCCGGCTGCAGCCATGGCCGCGCAGGTTCAGTCCTGGGCGGGAGCCGATGCGATGACCTGGGCCAATGCCATCGAATGGTCAGCAGGCAATGTGCTGTTGACCTATGCCTTGCCCGATCAGCGCGGCACGGGCGCAGCGCTGGCGCTGCGCACGGGTGCGCGCATCGTGCGCCTGGCCGAATTCCGCCATGGCTTAGGTGACATCCCCCCGGGCCTGCGTTTGGCGCCGGGCGGCCAGTTCGTGCTGGCCACCATGAAGCGATCCGTCCCCCTGGGCGAGGGCCTCAGCAAGGTCGAGGCCACCGGAGAGCTACGGCTGTATGGCGCGGACGGTCGCCAGCTCAGCGTGCTGAACCTGGAAAGCCTGGCAGGCAGCGTGCTGGCACTGAGCCAGTCCGGCAAGCTGGATCTGGACCAACCCCGCACCGATAACGACTGGTTCAACGTGGCCTTGACGCCTGGCGGCCTGGCTGTTTTCACCGACCGGCGCGGCAACTACCAGTTCATCGCGCTGGGGCACACCTTTCGCCCCGATCCCGTCATCGATCCAGCCCTGGATGACGCAGACGGCGCCCGTCCAGGGCTGGTGTACGCAGCCCGATAGCAGCAAAGGCACGCCTCCCACCCCATCCATTGCCGGCGCACGCAGGTCCGCCCACCCGGACCTGAGGCCCCGCCCCTTGTCTACCCCCCAAGCACCGCGAGATCCGACACCATGACACGCAGAGTCACCATCAACACCCCCCTGGCAGACCAGCTGCAGCTGCGCCGGCTGCAGGGTCGCGAGGAAATCAGCCATCTGTTCGCCCTGGAGATCGACCTGCTCAGCGAAAGCGACAGCATCGATCCCAAGGCCCTGCTGGGCAAGGGCGCCACCGTGGTGGTGGAGACCCAGGACGGCGGCAAACGCTACATCGATGGTCTGGTCACGGCCTTCGGCATGCGCGGCCAGGACGAGCACCGCAACTTCCTGTACCGCGCGCGCCTGTCGCCCTGGCTGTGGCTGGCCACGCGCCGCAGCGACTTTCGCATCTTCCAGAACAAGACCGTGCCGGACATCATCAACGAGGTCCTGGGCATCTACGGCCACCCCATGCAGCAGCGCCTGACGCGCTCCTACCGCACCTGGGAGTACTGCGTGCAGTACAACGAGACGGACTTCCAGTTCGTCTCGCGCCTCATGGAGCACGAGGGCATCTGCTACTACCACCAGCACAGCGCGGGCCAGCATGTGCTGACATTGGGCGACGACATCGTCGCCTCGCACGACCCGCTGCAGGGCGGCGCCGTCATCCCCTTCCACCCGCCCGGCAAGGCCGCCGTGGCGCGCGAGGAATGCATACACGCCTGGGAACTGCACCAGCGCGTCAAGCCCGGCCGGCACTACAACGACGACTACGACTTCAAGAAGCCCCGCGCCGAGCTGTCCAACATGCGCCGCAACCCGCCCGGCCATGCGCACGACGCCTACGAGATCTACGAATGGCCGGGCGGCTACACCGAGACCGGCGACGGCGAGGACTACATCCGCGTGCGCCTGCAGCAAAGCCTCACGCGCCAGAGCACGGTGCAGGGCAGCTCCAACCACCGCGCCATGGCGCCGGGCTACACCTTCACGCTGGACAACTACCCGCGCGGCGACCAGAACCAGGCCTACCTGGTCACGGCCGTGGACTACGCCTTCGAAGAAAACCCGCGCGTCAGCGACGGCGGCAGCGGCGAGGGCTCGACACAGAAATTCGTGCTCCAGGCCCAGCCCACCAGCCTGCCCTTCAAACCCGAGCGCATCACCGCCAAACCACGCACCACGGGCCCGCAGACCGCCGTCGTCGTCGGCCCCGCAGGCGAAGAGATCTGGTGCGACCAGTACGGCCGCGTCAAGGTGCAGTTCCACTGGGACCGCATCGGCGGCATGAACGAGAACTCCAGCTGCTGGATGCGCGTGGCCACCAGTTGGGCCGGGCCGGGCTTTGGCGCGGTGCACATCCCGCGCATCGGCATGGAAGTCATCGTGGACTTCCTCAACGGCGACCCGGACTACCCCATCGTCATGGGCTGCGTCTACAACGCCTCCAACATGCCGCCCTGGGCGCTGCCGGCCAACGCCACGCAATCGGGCATCAAGACCAGATCCAGCAAGGGCGGCGCACCGGGCGCGGGCATGAAGAACGGCCAGGGCGACGCCAACGCCATCCGCTTCGAGGACAAGGCGGGCGCCGAACAACTGTGGCTGCATGCGCAAAAGGACCAGCTCACCGAAGTCGAGAACGACGAGGACAAATGGGTCGGCAACGACCGGCGCAAGACGGTGGACCGGGACGAGACCAACGTCATTCACCGCGACCGCACCGAAACCGTGGACCGCGACGAGACCATCACCGTGCACAACAACCGCACGGAGCGGGTGGACCACAACGAGAAGATCAGCATCGGCGACAACCGAAATGAAGACGTCGGCATCGACGAGAACATCTCCATCGGCAAGAACCGCAGCAAGACCATAGGCCGCAACGAGAAGGACAAGATCGGGAACAACTGGTCGATCAAGGTGGGCAAGATGAAGACCGAGACCATCGGCATCGCCTACATGCAGAACGTGGGCGTGGGGCGCATGGAAAACGTCGGCGTCGCCTACAACCTGAACGTGGGCGCCATCATGGCCACCATCGTCGGCAGCACCCAGACCACGAGCGTGGGCAGCAGTCAGTCCACCAGCGTGGGCAGCACCAAGACGACCACGGTCGGCACCACGTACTCGCTGACCGTTGGAGGTGGCGGCGGTGGCGGATCGTCGGCAGGCGGGGGCGGTCTGGCCAGCAACGTGGTTGCGCCGTCCGACAGCGGCTCGGGTGGTGGTGGCGGCGGCTCAAACATCACCATGGACGCGCAAAGCGTCGCCATCACCGTGGGCAGCAGCAGCCTTGTGCTCAAGGCAGACGGAACCATCACCGTCAACGGCAACAGCATCCAGCTCATCGGTGCCAACGACGTCACGACCTCCTCCGGCGGCATCCATGAAAACTGATCCACATCCCCGCCACGGCCGCCCTCACCCCAATTTCCCAGGAGCACATCCATGACCGCACTGCAACGCCCAGCGCAGGCGCAATCTATCGACATGGCCTCGGGCTTGCAGCCCGCGCAGGTTCTGCATCCCCAGCAGGAGGACGGCAGTATCGCCATCCAATGTCTGGGGCAGCAATGGCAGGCCGTTGCCTCCACCCACCTGCCCAGGCTGGTGAGCGGGCAAAACGTGCTGGTCGCCATGCCGGCTCCAGAGCCAGGGCAGCAAGATCTTGCCCCCTTGATCGTCGCCGCCTGGCCTGCAGCGGGTGCGCCCGCCTCCCCGCCCTGGGAGTTTGACCGCGCCAGCGGCGCGCTCAGCCTGCGCGTGGCCAGCCTGGAGCTGGAAGCCGTGCAAAGCGTGCTGGTCCACTGCGCCGACACGCGCCTGCAGTTCACCCGCGATGGGCAGGTGCAGGTCCGGGGCCAGACCATCACGGCCGCCGCCGTCGAAACCCACCGCATTGAAGGTGGCTCCATCGAACTGAATTGACCAGGCCGCCGAAGGCAACGCTCTCAGCGAACGCGGAATGCCCGCACGCCCTTTCCTTCGCCTCGACCGCATGAACACGCCAACCATTCTTTCCCGCGCCAATGCCGCGCCGCCGCTGCCCGGAATGCTGTCGCGCCAACTGGCCACGGCCATCCGCGCCTATGGCCGCCGGGTGCCCCTGCTTCGTACCGAGCACACCCTCAGAGCCCTGAAGGCCACCGACCAGCGGCTGGACATGCTGATGGCAGCCTGCCGCTACTACGGCGGCACCGCAGCCCAGGACGAAGCTGCTGCCTCCCATGCACAGGCCCTGCCCACTGACCGTGCCGGCGCGGTGCTTGTCCGCATCGCCCTTTCCGAAGCCCACGAGGCAGATGCCGCGCAGCGCCTTGCCTTGATTGCGCAACTGCTCCAGGAGCAGCCCGTTGCCGTGCGTGATGGCCTGTGGTTCCACGCCGCCGACGACACCTGCGGCCTGCTGCTGTCATCCAGCGACGACCGCTTGCTGGCCCTGGGGGTGGAACTGGCCGGCCTGCTGGCATTGCCGATCCACCTGGACGCGGTACACGCAGCGGCCAAGCGTGGCGCTGACACTGAAGCCTGCCTGCTGGCCTGCGCACGCATGGGCCAATTGCCCGATCAGGCCGCGCCCCGGTTGGCCGCAGTGCTGCAAGGCTACGACCTGGCGCTGCAACGCCGTGCGCTGGAGGTCCTGTGCGTAGCCGGTGGCGGCCTGCTGCAGCGGGAGCTTGCGCGCTATATAGAACGCCTCACTGCCAACGACGGCCCCACGGAAGCCTCCCACCCCGGACTCTGGGCCTCGGCCGCAGACACTGCCATGGCACTGTGGACTGCCCGCCAGCCTGAGCAGGCACTTGCCGCAGTCACGCAAGGCCTGCGCCTTCCTCCCGACACAGTGCTGCGCGCCGTGGCGCTGGCCGGCCGTCTGCCAGCGCTGCTGCCCACCCTGCGCTTTATCGAGCAGCAAGACAGGCCTGTCACGCCGGCCGAACGCGATCTGCTGCGGCTGGTATTTGGCAAGGTGCCGGGCGAACTCACCCACACGCATGGCCAGGCGCCCGCGCGCATCGCCGCACTGCGCACCCTGGCCTGTGAGGTCTTTTGCGCCAATGGCTGCCAGGGGCTGAAGCCCGGGCATATCAGCGACTGGACAGATCCCGCGCTCAAGGAGCGCCTCTGGGCGCTGGACGGTATCCGCCTGCGCGCCGGGCAGCCATTGCACACGCTGCTGCCGCTGGAAGAAGCCTTCGATGTAGGCCACAGCCTGCGCCGCTGGCTGTATGTGGAGCACGCTGCCAACACCGGCCGGCCGTTCCCCCTGTCGCACGAAGACCATGCCCAACGGCAGATGACTGCGGTAGAGACGATCCAGCTCATCAGCAGCCTGGAAGACAAAGCGGCGGCGCCATGAACTGCAGCATCGTCAACAACACCCCGTTTGCCGCCCAGGCCTTTCCCCATATGGACGCGCAGGGCAAGCACATGCTGGCCCTCGTTGCCAAGGGAACCTGGGAACTGGCGGCCAGCGCCACGGGCATTCCAAGGCTGCGGCCTGCCGAGCGCCAGCGTGCCATTCATCGTGCCGGCCTGCTGCGCCCTCTGGGCAGCCTTGCAAAGGACGAAATCCAGGCGGCCGTACTGGACCCGCGTGCCCAGCAGCCCTGGATGGTCTGTGAACCGGAGCATGTACCGCCCAAGCCGTGGTTTGACCTGCTGCTCGACGCCTGTGCCGTATCGCCGAACGGGCGACCTGCCCCCAGCATCGATGTCGCCGTGGACTATGCAAGCCAGGGGCGCCAGCACCGCCTGGCCGCACTGCGGGCGTTCAGCCCGCGCCTGTGGCTCAAGGACTTCGGCCAGCTGTCGGCCAAGGAACTGGGGCCGTCACTTCGCATCCCCTTGCTGCGGCCCTTTGCCTTTGGCGGACAGACACTGGATGCCAAGGACAACGTGCTCGTGGACGAACGCAACCCAGACGGCATGGGTTTCTACGGCACGGCAGCGCAGGCGGCCTCGTCTCCCCTGCCATGGATGGAAGCACTGGACAGGCCCATCAAGCACTGGGACGACACCGTACCGGACCAGGCCCTTGGCCTGAGCCTGGTACCGCCCCACCACCAGCCACGTCGCGGCTTGCAAGGCAGCTTTGACGATGCCTGGCGCCAAAGCCGTGCCCCGCTGCTGCCTCTGGACCACGATTTGCGCCACCGCAACGCTGCCCCCGAGTCGCTTCAGCTTCCTCATCCGCCGCTTGCCGGCGACGTGCTGACCCTGCACCACATGGGCGATGAACCGCTGCTGCGCTTCGTGTGGCCGCGCGTGGCGCTTGTGGCGCAGGCAGAAACAGCCGGCGGCACCCTTTTGCCTCCGCAGGAGCTGCGGTGGGACACGCTGGCGGTAGACACGGAGCAGGCCGACGCCTCACTGCTGTGGCGCGCACTGCTGCCCCTGCCCGCACAGGAACGCATCGCCGTGGTCCATCTCACGGCCCATGAAAACGCACCCGCTGCCATCGCAGCCCAGCAATGACTTCCCGCATGTCTGCATCGAACACGACACCCCACTCTCACGGCCTGTGGCGCATCCAGCATGCCGGGGCAGTCACCTGCATAGGCACCAGCGCCTGGCAGTCCGCCGCCTCCTGGGCCGGCATGCAAAAGCGCATGCGCAAGCTCGTCGTGGCCGCCGTCAGCCCGCACCCCGTCACCATCGCACCCTGTCCAGAAATCACTGAAGGCGCGCAGGACACGCCACGCCTTGCCAAGCTGCTGGGCGCGGCACTGGCCGACCTGGTGGCGGACCTGCAGGCCCGGCCCGCCAACGACACAGTGGCGCTGCCCCGCCGCATCCTGCTCGCAGTGCCCCAACGTCTATCCGCCGACGATGCCACTGCGCTGTGGCGCCAGACGCTGGCTGCACTGGAACGCTGGGCAGGCCCGCAGGCATCAGCCCCCCTGATCGACATACCGTGCACGCCCGTATTCGGCGGTCATGGCGCAGGCTATGCCGCCTTGCAGAGCCTGGGCACGCCCACCTCAGCCAATGACCATGCCCTGCTGTTGGCCGTAGACAGCCTGCTGGACGAAACCACCCTCGTACAAGCCCATGCCCGGTCAGCCCTGTTGACAGACAGCCGCCCTCACGGGCGCATCTCCGGTGAAGCTGCTGCCGCCCTGCTGCTGCGGGCCGCAGCAGACACGTACTACCGGGATGACCGCCATCTGGTGCTCCACGCACCCGCGCTGGCACGCGGCGCAGGGCCCCACAGGCTGCCGCAGCAGCAGGCAGATGCAGCGCCGCTGGCCCAGGTTCTGCGCGGCGCCCTGGACGGCGCTGGCTGGAAAGAGGAGCACGTTGGCTGTGCCGTCTCTGATTTCGACGGATCGGACTGGCGAGCAGCCATCCAGATCATGGCCAGAGCCAGATTGGACGGGAGCTTCCAGCCCGACACCTGGGAGCCTGCCGCCATGACCGGCCAGGTCGGCGCCGCCACCGGCCCTTTGCACTGGGCCCTGGCCGCCCAGCGCCTTCGCCACGATGCACGCCCGCCCAACTCCATCCTCAGTTGGGCGCTGGATGAAGGCGAGGAAGTGGCCGCCGTGGCGCTGGAACGCACCATCCGCATCCAGTCCACTCGCAACGCACACCCCATCCACAGCGGCAACGGCGCGGCAACGCAGACCTTCTCGGCCCGCTTTCTGCAAAGCAAGGAGTCCTGAACACCATGGGCACGCACATCTTCAGCGGCGGCGATGGCGCCATCACCCAGACAGCCAACGCCTGGACCTTTGACCCGGCCACCCCGGTCCACCTCAAGCCCAAGGGCGACCCCGGCGTGGCCTGGCACTCCAACAACAGCAGCGCCATCAAGGTCCCGCTGGGCACCGTCAAGGAATACGGCACCGACATGGCCAACCGCTACGGCGCCATGGATACCGGCAAGCACGATCCCGTCAGTGTCATCGTGGGCCTGTTCACCAAGGTCAAGGACCACGTCAACCAGCACGTCACCTACGTCAAGTCTGTCGTCCATGAGGCGGGCGAGATGGTGGTCAACGGCGTCACCACGCTGACCAATGCCATCCTGATCAAACTGGCGCCTGAAACCGCCAAGATGATCGAGAACGGCGGAAAGGTCCTCAAAGGTCTGGAGGCTCGCCACTTCGGAGCAGCGGCCACAGCAGAGGCCGAGGCCGTGATGGAAATGCTCAAGGATCCCGAAACCTATATGGGGCTTGCCGTGTCCGTGGCCGCGACGGCTGTGCAGGGCGTGCCCGTATTGGGGCAAGCCGCAGGGGGCGCCGTGCTTGTCAACCGCGCCGTAGGCACCGGACAGGCAGCCGTGCAGGCCGCAGAAGAAATCCGCAACATCACTGCCAACTGGGGATCCGAGATGACTCCAGCTCAGTTGGAAAATGCCCGCATGCAGCTTGCCCGTTGGCTCATGGGCAGCGGCGCGGCCCTGCTGGCGGCCCTGGCAGGCAAACGCTACAAGCGCAAAACCCAGAGTGAGGGCAGCAACGACAAGCACCCCACCACCGAGCACAGCGACACCAAGAAGCCCGATGGCAAGGGCCCCTGCTCGCAGTGCGCCACACGTTTTCCCGTGATTCTTTCCACCGGGCAGAAGCACCTGGACGAAACCGATTTCACCCTCTCAGGCCCCATCCCCATCGTCTGGCGGCGCCGCTACATCTCGGGCCTTGCCGAAGAAAGCCCCTGGGGCCGGGGCTGGAGTCATGAATTCACGCAGGAACTGCGCCTGTCGGCCGATGGTTGCGTGCTGGCAGACGACACAGGCCTGTACGTCACATTGCCCTCCCTGGCCGTGGGAGCCGAGCATTTCGACATCTATGAAAAGTTCACGCTCAGCCACCCCGCACCCGACCTCTGGGCCATCACCTACAAGGAAGGCCTGTCCCGCCTCTTCCGCCGCGAAGCGCCCGAGCAATGGCGCCTGCCGCTGGCGGCGCTCCAGGACCGCGACGGCAACATCGTTCAGTTGCACTGGAAATACGCCCTGGGCTCGGACGAACCCGCCACAACGCAGACCTGGAGTGCACGCTACGCCGCAGGCCAGGGTGCGGCCCCCGCCACACAGGGCAAGCCACCCGCGCCCTTTGCCCGCCCCCTGCTCGCCGGCCTGAGCGACACCGCAGGCCGCCGCCTGCACCTGCACTGGAGCGCGCCAGGCACACTGCCGCTGGACGCCTTTGCCGGCGCCCGCCTGACTGCCGTGGTCCTGCATGCCCCGGAGCACGCCCCGCAGACCCTGGCCCAGTACGCCTACGACGCCCAGGGCCAGCTCATCTCCACCCTGCACGGCAGCCAGCCCTACCGCCAATACGCCTGGCGCTCCGGCGTGCTGGTGGGCTACCGCAAATCCAGCGGGCACCGCTACTTCGCCCAGTACGACATCGAAGGACCCCAAGGCCGCGTGCTGCGCTCCTGGTGCGCCGACACGCCGGTGCCCGGCCAGGACGACGACCGCTTCACCTACCTGCCCCACGAGCGTGTCACGCGCCACACCGACGGCCTGGGCCGCACCACCGCCTACCACTGGGATGCGCGCTTCAACATCATTGCCACCGTCATCGCGGAAGGCACGCCCGAACAGATCATCGAGCAGACTCCCACCGATGCCACCGGCGCCTCCACAGGCCGCATAGACCCCCTAGGCCGCCGCACCACCCTGCGCCGCGATGCACGCGGCAACCTGGTCCAGATCATCGACGCCATGGGCCATGCCACCACGCTGGAATACAACCCGCTGGACCTGGTCACCACGCTGCGCGACGCCCTCGGCCACGAATGGCAACAGGAATACGACAGCCGGGGCCACCTTGTGCAGGCCACCGACCCGCTGGGCCGCACCACACGCTACCGCCATGACGCCCGGGGCCGCACCGTGGAAGCCATTGACGCCAAGGGAGGCTCCAAGCGCCTGGCCTGGGATGAGGCCGACCGCCTTGTGGCCTACACCGACTGCTCGGGCCAGACCACGCGCTTCGCCTACGACGCCCTGGGCCAGCCCTTGCTGCGCACCGATGCGCTGGGCCAGCAGACCCGCTACGAATACAACGATGCGGGCCAGCTGATACGCGTCATCGAGCCGTCCAGCCCCGCGGCCCCAGGCAGCCAGCCCACCACCCCCATCCACCTCTACGCCTGGAACGGCGAAGGCCACCTGCTGGCCTACACCGACCCCATGGGCCAGAGCACCCGCTACACCTACGACGGCATGGGCCGTCCGCTCACCCGGATTGACGCCGCAGGCCGCAGCCTGGCCTACCACTACGACCGAGCCGGCCGCCTCATCGCCCTGGACAACGAGAACCACGCCCGCACCCACTTCCGCTACGACCTGCGTGACCAGCTCACCGACGAAGTCGGCTTCGACGGCCGCTGGCAGCGCTACATCTACAACGCCGCCGGCGAGCTCACCCACGTCATCGAAGCCGGCGGCAGCGACGCCGGGCCCGGCAAGGTCACCTGCTTCGAGCGCGACGCCCTGGGCCGTCTGCTGGCCAAGCGCGCCCTGGGCCACACTGGCCCCGTGGAAGAAGCCACCTACCGCTACGACGCCCTGGGCCGCCTGACCCAGGCCAGCAACGCCGCCTCCCACCTGGCCTTTGCCTATGACCCCGTGGGCCAGTTGCTCAGCGAGACCCAGACCCTGCAGGCTCTCGGCAATGCCACAGGCCCGGCCCGCCACAAGCTGCAACGCAGCCTCTCGCACGGCTACGACGAACTTGGCAACCGCACCCACACCCGCATGCCTGATGGCCGCACCCTGCACTGGTTGTTCTATGGCTCGGGCCACCTGCACCAGATCAATATCGAGCCCCTCCAGGCGCCAGGCCAGCCCCCGGCCGCACACCAGGTCATTGCCGACATGGAACGCGACGCCCTGCACCGCGAAGTGCGCCGCAGCCAGGGCACACTGTCCAGCCGCTACGACTGGGATCCAGCCGGGCGCCTGCTGCGCCACCGCGCAGCGCTGCAAGGCAGCGGCCACGTGATCCGGCCCGGCAACTCCAACGCAACGCTGGAGCGTGGCTACGCCTACGACGCAGCAGGCCAGCTCATCGCCCGTGCCGACTCCCTGCGCGGCCGCCAGGACTTCCGCTACGACCCCACGGGCCGCATCCTCGCCAGCCTGCCCGCACAAGGCAGCCCGCTGGCCCGCGAACTGTTTGCCTTCGACCCCGCCGGCAACCTGCTGGACTCCATCCCCGGCAAAGACGGCCAGCCCGTGGACACCACTCTTGGCGTGGTGGGCGACAACCGCCTGCGCTTCTACCAAGACCTGCACTTTGAATACGACGTGCACGGCAACGTCACCCGCCGCACCCGGGGCAACCAGAAAGCCGGTACCCAGGAAGTACTGGACCTGACCTGGAACGCAGACCACCAGCTCATCGAATCGAACACCACGCGCCACGGAGTCACCCAGGCCACCCGCTACGCCTACGACCCCCTGGGCCGGCGCGTCTCCAAGAGCGATGCCTTCGGCAGCACCCACTACCTGTGGGATGGTGACCTCATGGTGCACAGCCAACGCGGTGCAAGGCAGGCGCTCTATATCTACGAGCCAGGCAGCTTTGTACCGCTGGCCACCATCCAGGGAGCGGACGAGGAACACAGCACCTACTGGTACCAATGCGACCAGATCGGCGCCCCGCTGGAGCTGACCGACGAGCAAGGCCAGGTAGCCTGGGCGGCGGACTACAAGGTCTGGGGCGAGGCGGTCATGCGCAGCGTGTTGCGGACGGGCACCGATGATCGGCCGGTCAGCGCGCGGGCTTGGGGCTCAAAGCCTGTTGCACCACCTCCACCGCCGCCCATTGAGCAACCCTTCCGCTTCCAGGGACAGCAGTTTGATGAGGAGACGGGGCTGCACTACAACCGGTTTCGGTACTACGATCCGGTGGTTGGGCGGTTTGTTAGTCAGGATCCGATTGGATTATTTGGTGGATTAAATTTATTCTTATTTGGGAATAATACATTCACTTGGTTTGATCAACTCGGCCTTGCAGGCACCACCACCGACTCGAAAGGCAACACGATAATTACATCGGATTATGGAGTACCCGATAAAAGCACCTTTGAGCCAAAGCAAGGAATTGGCAAATATCAAAGACTTGGTCCTTGTGGTCCAACGGCACAGCAGACCGCCGCTGTACAAGGACAACCTTGTGTAGTTTGTGGTGGCATTGAAGCAAAAATGGTAGCTGACCATATTGACCCACTTGTTGTGGAGCACTATCGAACTGGAACTAACGATGTAGTTAAACAGACACAAGTTTCTTCAGTTCAGTCACACTGTCCCACATGCTCTAGAATTCAAGGCGGACAAGCATCTGCATTCTCTAAATGTATGGCTGGAAAAATATGAACGACCATAGCAAACTCAAGTCTCTTCAGAAAGAAAAATGTATTCTAGCTGGATCTCCAGAATTTTATCCGGATGAGAGTTTAAAAATTGGCATCGCATTGCAAACAAGGGGAAAACAACCCATAACAGGAATGAGAGCCAATCCTGAAAATGGGACTGCCGGCTGGTATATTTGGGCAGGAGAGTATTCTGAAGATCCTGATTTTTTTCAGCCAATACACATTGGCCACGTCCCAGATGTATGGCCCGCACTAATGCCGTACTTGGCTCTTGCACCAGGTTATAGATTTATCATTGACGACGAGGGTTACGAGGATATTTGGCATGAGCCAGTTATTACAAAGAAATAAGGGCCTTCTGCAAAATTCAGCCCTCCGAAACCTCATTCCAATCAAGTCAGCTTGATACGAGTTATGATTGGCTGAAATGAGGATTTTATGCATCATCCCGAAATTAATTTGGTAACCTCATCAACAAAGAAGCCACTTCATCACAACCATATAAATATGGCTCCAAGAAATTGAAATGCTTTTGATGTCAAAGAATTTTATCGGCATTAAAAATGCCATAAAAGAAATCCAAAATTACAATGGATGGATTTATGCAAAAAATGACATTAACACCAATGACGATGCAAAAGTATTTTTCTACATTGCCGACTTAAATCGGAGCCCTGAGGAAGAAAGAGAAGTTAGAGAAAATTTTCATCGACAGGGATTTTCCCCATATCTCTCAAAAGAATACATCGAAGATATAGTTGATAACTTAGATCAACAGATGGATTCTCCAAGAATAGAAAAATACTTGGAAGCAATGAGATTTTTCAAGGAAAATGATGCTTTTATTGAAATAGACTAGACGACCAAGCCGGGGTGGCAGCGACGCCGAGCCCGGCAAGGTCACCTGCTTCGAGCGCGATGCCCTGGGCCGTCTACTGGCCAAGCGCGCCCTGGGCCACACCGGCCCCGTGGAAGAAACCATCTACCGCTACGACGCCCTGGGCCGCCTGACCCAGGCCGGCAACGCCGCCTCCCACCTGGCCTTTGCCTATGACCCCGTGGGCCATTTGCTCAGCGAGACCCAGACCCTGCAGGCTCTCGGCAATGCCACAGGCCCGGCCCGCCACAAGCTGCAACGCAGCCTCTCGCACGGCTACGACGAACTGGGCAACCGCACCCACACCCGCATGCCTGACGGCCGCACCCTGCACTGGCTGTTCTATGGCTCGGGCCATCTGCACCAGATCAACATCGAGCCCCTTCAGGTGCCAGGCCAGCCCCCGGCCGCACACCAGGTCATTGCCGACATGGAACGCGACGCCCTGCACCGCGAAGTGCGCCGCAGCCAGGGCACACTGTCCAGCCGCTACGACTGGGATCCAGCCGGGCGCCTGCTGCGCCACCGCGCAGCGCTGCAAGGCAGCGGCCACGTGATCCGGCCCGGCAACTCCAACGCAACGCTGGAGCGTGGCTACGCCTACGACGCAGCAGGCCAGCTCATCGCCCGTGCCGACTCCCTGCGCGGCCGCCAGGACTTCCGCTACGACCCCACGGGCCGCATCCTCGCCAGCCTCCCGGCACAAGGCAGCCCGCTGGCCCGCGAACTGTTTGCCTTCGACCCCGCCGGCAACCTGCTGGACTCCATCCCCGGCAAAGACGGCCAGCCCGTGGAAACCACCCTGGGCGTGGTGGGCGACAACCGCCTGCGCTTCTACCAGGACCTGCACTTTGAATACGACGTGCACGGCAACGTCACAAAGCGCACCCGGGGCAACCAGAAGACCGGCACCCAGGAAGTGCTGGACCTGACCTGGAACGCAGACCACCAGCTCATCGAATCGAACACCACGCGCCATGGCGTCACCCAGGCCACGCGCTATGCCTACGATCCCCTAGGTCGGCGCGTCTCCAAGAGCGATGCCTTCGGCAGCACCCACTACCTGTGGGATGGTGACCTCATGGTGCACAGCCAACGCGGTGCAAGGCAGGCGCTGTACATCTACGAGCCGGGAAGTTTTGTGCCACTGGCCACCATTCAGGGAGCGGGCGAAGAGCACAGCACCTACTGGTACCAGTGCGACCAGATCGGCGCGCCGCTCGAGCTGACTACAGTTGGATACATAGCCCCTCCATTATGACAATCGATTACCCAAATATAAGCATTATTTTAAACAAATATTTATTTGGAGAAATATGTCTGAATGTTGAAACATCAGCAACGGTGCCAGAAAGCATAGAAGACCTGGCATCCACGGGGTTTTCCAGAGAGGGAGATCCGAATGACCATGAATTATTCGAGAAATATTATTCCATAGTCAATAGAAACCAGGGAATCAACTTCAAGATATACACGTTCAAAGGGAAAATATGGAGCAGCGGCCTTGATTTCCATGGATTCAGGTTATCCACCATCCTTAAGATGATTAATAAGCCAGCCAACATGAGATTGTTTCTTGACAACAAAAATTCCGATGGCGCACTCATCATTAATGATCTATGCGTTTGTAGATTTTCATACCACAAGGAAAACCCTCTAGCCCTTACATTTGAAACCAATGCCGCAATGATCGATGATATGAAAAACAGAAAAATCTCCACCAAGACTGTTGAAAATGACTTCACTGAAATATCTGAAGTACTGGCGAGAAGGAATAATAGGAAGCTTAGAAAAATAAAACAAATATTGGTAGCCACGGGTCATATATTGAAATAATTTCCACCAATGGCTCTACAATCTTTATTTAAGATCCAGACATGGCAGCTGCCCATTCATATGAATACAACCCAAAATCTTCATCCACTAAATCTGTAGACCGCAGAGAAATCCATCCGCTTGCTGGCGACCGCATTCTTTCACCAAGATCTGAAAACCCTTGAAGCCCACTTCGGTATCAGCCCACTGCAAATGGATGAGGCTTTTGAAGCATTGGAAAATTATCTCGGCAAAGACGATTTCACCTCGCTTGCACCTCCTCCAATAGGTAGCCATATCGTTCTGGAAGAAGATGAAATTTGTGCCGGCGATGAAAATTCCTCAATCAGGCTCTATCGATTGAATTGCGGAGGCTGGGGCTACGAGATGGATGTTTTCAGGCAAGACAAGAGGTGCGATCTGACCATGCGTGGCGAACTGCCTGGAGATTTCGGCAAAAATCCGCACAGCATCAAATTTCATCTGTTTGAAGTCATGAGATTTTGTCCCGACCATGCGCACCATCCCTGAACTCGCCAGCCCCCAATCCTGGCAATCCACCCTGCCCTCCCGCCGCGAAGAGATTTGCCAAGCCATTCTGGAGGGGCTGCCGCGCGGCTTCGAGTTCGCCAAACCATTCGTCTCTACAGAGCCTGCTGAGGGCGCGGCATGGGAGGTTCCCTGCTTTTACGACGCGCAGCATGAGTCAACGCTGACCCTGGTCCTGGGCGGCGATTTCACCTACGGGGCAACGGCGCAGCGGCTGGCGACGTTGCGCGATTCGATTCCTGCGGAGGACTGGTCCTTGATTGCGCCAGTGATTCATGCTGCGCAGGAGGCCGGTCCCGTGCATGTGCCCGCGTTTCTGATGGGCCGCTTTCCCACGTTCGAGTGGGTGATTGAAGAGCATGTGGAGTTGTGCGATGGGCTGGAGCGGCCTGATTTCTACAGCGAGGACGGGCCGTTTCCCGCCTATGTCACGCAAGAGGAAGCGCAGCGCTTTTTGGCTGCCACGGGCTATCGCCTGCCTTGGGACCATGAGTGGGAGTACGTTGCGAAGGCAGGCACGGAGCGGCTGTATGTGTGCGGGGACGCAGTTCCCCAGCGCGATCTGTCCGGTGATGTGTGCCTGACGCAGTTTGGCGATGGTCGGCTCAACCGCGCGGCCTCCAATCCCAGGGGAATGGCGGCGTTGGCGGTGGCCACGTTCACCCGGCTGCAGGCCAGTCCGCACGAGTGGCGCATCCGTGGCGGTGCGGCGGCGTTCTATCCGTTTCAGCATCCCATGCAGCAGGCCATGCTGCTGACGGAGCTTCAGCTGCCGCTGGCCAACATGCCCGGGCAGATGGCGGGTCTGCGTCTGTGCCTCGATGTGCCAGCCATATAAGGGCATATAGGGCCATATGGGGCCATATGGGGTAAATCCGTGCACAGCCGTTGTTGTGGCGCTCCTGGCACAGCAATGTTCTGGTGGCGTCATTTTTCGGCCTTAGGATGGCGGGCCATGCGCAATTCCCACTCCCTCTGGACGGCAGCAGCCCTGGGCCTGGCAGCCTGTCTCGGCACCAGCCCGGCCCACTCGGCTCGCCCCATGATCACGGACGATGCCCGCATCGTCGATGCCAAGTCCTGCCAGCTGGAAAGCTGGGCCAAGTCCAAAAAGGACAGCACGGAGTTCTGGGCGCAGCCGGCCTGCAATTTCACGGGCAATCTGGAGCTGACGCTGGGCGCGGCACGCACGCGAGAGGACGGCAGCAGCCGGACCACGGATGTGGTGATCCAGGGCAAGACCCTGTTCAAGGAACTGCAGCCCAATGGCTGGGGCTGGGGCCTGGCCGTGGGCAATGCGCGGCATCCGAATGACGAGGGCCAGGGCCGGGGAGATCTGTACGCCTATGTGCCCGTCACGTTCTCGCTGCGCGATGACCGGCTGTTCTTCCACACCAACGTGGGCTGGCTGCGCACGGCGCAGACGCATCGCAACCTCATGACGTGGGGCCTGGCCACCGAGGCCCAATTGAGCCAGAGCACCTGGCTGATTGCCGAGACATTCGGCCAGAACCAGGGCAAGCCGTTCTACCAGATGGGCCTGCGCTACTGGCTGGTGCCTGGACATGTGCAGATCGATGCCACCTACGGCAACCGCGCGGGAAGCAGCACGCAGGAGCGGTGGTTTTCCATCGGCTTGCGGCTGCTGTCTTCGCCGTTCCTGCCTTGAGTCCTTTCCAGCTTGCGCCCTGCCCGGCCCTGCCCGCTGCTCACAGCGCGCCAAACCGCCTGAGCACCATGAAGGCCGCCATGGCCAGCACGCCCAGCATCAGAGAGAGCTGATTGGCGCAGGCCAGATTGCCATCCAATACGTTGTTGTAGATGGACAGTGACAGGGTTTCCGTCCGGCCGATGATGTTGCCGCCCAGCATGAGCGACAGGCCGACCTCGCCCAACGCACGGCCCCCCGACAGGATCAGGCCGGCCGCAATGCCGCGCCGGGCCAGCGGTAGCTCGATGCGCCAGAACACCGACCAGGGGCGGTGCCCCAGTATGGCCGCCGCCTCCAGCAGGCGTGGCGAAGTGCCTGCAAAGGCGGCCTGCGTGGGCTTGACCATGAGCGGCAACCCGGCAATGAAGGCCGCAATGACCAGGCCCGTTTGTGAAAACACGATGTCGGGCTGCAGCACGGCAGGCAGCAGTTGGGTGAGCAGCCCTTGCCGGCCCAGCAGCACCAGCAGGCCATAGCCCAGCACGATGGGCGGAAACACCAGCGGCAGGCTGACCAGTGCATCGACCAGCTGGCGCCCCGCAAACCGGCGCCGTGCCAGCAGCCAGCCCAGGCCTGCGCCCACCAGCAATTGCAGCAGCAGGCTCCAGGCAATGACCTGCGCGGTCAGGGCCAGTGGCGCCTGGGCGCAAACGGAGTCGGTCATGGACGGTCAGCTACCAGCAGGCAATGGGTGGCCCATCAAAGGCCGTGCCGCTCCAGCACCTGGCGGGCCTGCGGCGTGGCGAGGAAGTCCAGCAGCGCCTGCAGTTGCGGCGATGAGGCGCGGCCCTTGAGCACGGCCAGGCTCAGTTCGATGGGCGGATGGCAGCTCGCCGCCACCGGCACGCTGGCGCCCACGCGGTCTTTCAGGGCCAGGGCCTCGGTCTTGTTGACAAAGCCTGCGTCCACCTCGCCGGTGGTCACATAGGCGCTGACCTGGGGCACCGTGGCCACTTCGACCAGGCGTTCGCCCAGCGTCTGCGCCAGGCCCAGGCGCTCCAGGCAGATGCGCGCCGCGTTGCCGTACACGGCCTTGCTGCGGTCGGCGATGGCAATGCGCTTGAATTCGGGCCTGGCCAGGTCCTGCACGCTTTCCAGGCGCTGGCCGCGCGCGGCCACCAGCACCAGCTGGCCCTGGCCCAGCGTGATGTAGCGCTCGGCCAGTTGCATGGGCTCGACAAAGGCGCGGTCGCCGATCAGCACGGCGATCTCGGGGTTCTGGCGGGCCTGGGTCTCGATCTGCTTCATGTTGCCAAAGCTGGCCTCGGCGCGAATGCCCGTGGCCTGGCCGAAGGCCTGCAGCAGTTCCAGCACGGGCTTGCGGTAGCCGGCGCCAGCGGCCAGCAGCAGGCCTTCATCGGCATGGGCCAGGCTGGCCGAGCCAGCCAACAACAGCGCCAGGAGCGGCGCCAGGCCGCGGGACCGTATGCGTTTGAACATGGATTTCCTCCTCTAGAACGCGGCGTTGAAGCCCACGCCCCTCTCTTTACGAAATATTCAATCGTATACGACGAATCCCGCACCCACCCATGTGTTCCTACTGCAGCGCCCATAAAAAAGCCTCCATGCATGAGGCATGGAGGCCGGCAGGCAGGCATGGCTGCCTGCGTCTCGGGCCAAGGTGTCTGGCCGCAGCGCTTACTTGTTGGGCTTGGCCGCAGGGCCGGCAGCGATGGGCGCCACGCCTTCGGGCTTGACGTAGGTGACCGAGGTCACATAGTGCACACCGTCGTATTTTTCTGCACCGTTCGAGCCGGTGCGCTCACCGCCGCTGCGCTCGTCGTGCGTGGCTTCGGCCACGTAGGTGCCCTTCCAGGGCATGTCGAACTGCACCAGGCCCTGCTCGTCGGCATGGGCTTCCTTGCTCCAGCCCGATTGCACGGTCAGAATCACCTTGGCCTTGGGCAGGGGCTGGCCCTTGTAGATGACCTTGAACTCGCCGGCCTTGCCCGAGGGCACGACATCCAGCGTCAGGCGCGGGGCCTGGGCGGCAAAGCCGGTGATCAGGCGTGCAGCCGGGTGGTACCAGTTGCGCAGTTCCTGCTCGCCCTTCTTGCTGGTGTACAGCGGATAGCCGGCATCCTCGGCCACGATGCTGTCGCCCTGGCCGGCCTTGAAGGGCAGCGCAAAGCCGGTGCCGGTCTTGCGGCCATCGGCCGCCTTCTCGCCCTGGGCAGACACCAGGGTGGCCACGGGCTTGCCGAACTTGTCGAGCAGGCCCGGCGATGTCTCGCGCAGGTTGTCGCCAAACTCGCCAAAGCGGATCACGGCGGTTTCGCCGGCCGGCTGTTCCAGCCAGATCTGGTGGGCCTGGCTGGCGCCGCTGGCGGCCAGGAGTGCGGAGACAAGAATCCAGTGTTTTTTCATTGCAGCTTCCTCAAAGGACAAAAAAACAGCCATCGGCGCCACAAAGGGCCGACGGCATGAACGTGCTTGGGGAGTGGGGTGCGGCCGCATGGCGCCGCATTGATTATTGAATGCGAATGGTTTGCATTCTATGCGCATTGCGCACCGCCCCGGCGCAGTTCACCAGGTGGCTGCAATGGGGTCCGGCCCAGCGTTCAGGCGGCATCCTCGATGCGCACCGGCTCGCCCGTGAAGGCCAGCGCCTCAGCGGCCTGCTCCCAAGGGCTCCGGTCACCCGCCCTGGCCGGGCGCAGCACAAAGCCCTCGCCTTCCGCGTGCGCGGTGCTGGCCGCGGGCGGCAGCGGCAGGCCCATGCGCTCATGCGCCTGGGCCACCAGGGTGCGAGCGTAGATTTCCGCAGCCATGCTGCGCAGGCGCGGCTTGTAGACCTTGCCCACGTTGGTGGTGGGCAGCGCATCGATGATGCGCACATAGCGCGGGCGCGCAGGCGCTTCGTCCACGCCGGCTGCGGCAAAGGCCAGCAGTTCGGCCTCATCGGCCTGGGCGCCGGGCTGGAGCGCGACAAAGGCCACAGGCACCTCGCCCGCATAGGCATCGGGCGCGCCCACGGCGGCGCAGGCCTTGACGGCGGGATGGCGCTCCAGCGCCTGCTCTATCACCTGCGGATCGATGTTGTGGCCGCTGCGGATGATCACGTCCTTGGAACGCCCGCGCAGCCGCAGCAGGCCATCGTCGCCGACCGAGCCCAGGTCCCCCGTGATCAGCCAGCCGTCATCGGTGAGGTAGCTGGACGGCGCGATGCCGCCCAGGTAGCCGGAAAACAGGTTGGGCGACTGGAACACCACCATGCCGGTTTCGCCGGGCGCCGCTTCCTGGTCCGATGGCCTGCCGTCCGGCCCCATGCGGCGCACGGCCAGGCGCGCAAACGGCAGGCGCAGGCCCACATGGCCGGCCGCCGCGTGCAGGCCGGGCGGCGTGATGGTGGAGATGCCCGTCATCTCGGTCATGCCCAGGCTCTCGTGCACATGGAAGCCGCTGTGCGCCTTGAAGCGCGCCGCCACCTCGGGCGACAGCGGCGCGGCGCCCGTGCGGAAGTAGCGGATGGAGGACACATCGGCCCCCTGCAGCGGCACCTCCACCAGCGCGGCCAGCACCGTGGGCACGGCCGACATCAGCGTGGGCTTCCACTGTGCCGCCATGCGCCAGAAGCCGGCAATCACGGCCTTGTTGCGAAACAGACCGGTGGTCGGAATGATGACGTGGGCTCCGGCCGAGAAGCAGGCCAGCGAGCCCGGCAGCACGCCCGCCACATGGAACAGCGGGTAGCCGTTGATGGTGCGGTCGGCCGTGTTCAGGCCCTGCATCTGCACGCTGGCCCAGGCGGTGTAGACCTGGGCGCCATGCGTCTGCACGGCGATCTTGGGCGCACCCGTGGTGCCCCCGGTATGGAAATAGGCCGCCACGTCGCCGGCCTGGGGCTGGCGCCCGCTCACCAGCCGGTCGGAGGGCTGGGCAGCCAAGGCGGCATGCAGATCGCTGGCGGGCCAGCGCTGTCCATCCCCCTGGGGACCCCGACCTTCATGCGAGACCCAGAGCACATGCGCCAGGTCCGCATCCAGCGCCGTGACTTTCTCGCGGATGCCGGCATCGTCCTCGTCCGCCCAGGCGATCAGAAAGCGCGCGCCCGTGGTCCGCATCAGGGCAGAGATCTTCTCGGCACTCAGCAGCGGATTGATGGGCTGCACGATGCCCGCCGCCTCACCGCCCCACAGCGCAAAGTGGTACTCCATGCAGCCTGGCAGCAGGATGGCCACCGTGTCGCTGGCGCCCATGCCCAGCGCATGCAGGGCGTTGGCCGTCTGGTGGATCTTGCCAAGCAGTTCGGCATAGCTCAGGTGCCGGGCATCATCCACGCTGCCGGCCTGGGGCAGAAAGCTCAGCGCCCTGCCCTGGCCGTGCTCACGCGCGGAGTTGCAAAAGAGGTCGTAGACCGTTTGCGCCGTGATCAGCCCGGCCATGGGCTGTCTTTCGATGGCCTCCACATCGGCCAGGGAACGCACGGCCCGCAGGGGCCGGAACATGGATTGCGCAAGGATAGGACTCATGGCCATGGATTCACTCCGCGCCCAGGCCGTTGGTGCGCACCACCTCGCCCCAGCGCGTGTAGTCGCTGCGGATCAGGGCCTCGGTGTCCTGCGGGTTGAGGTAGGCGGCCGTCACGCCGATTTTCTCGAAGCGGTCGCGCACCTCGTTGGTGGCCAGCAGCTGGCGCGAGGTGGCGCTGAGCTTGTCGATGATGGCGCGCGGCGTGTCTTTGGGTGCCACCAGCCCGCCCCAGGACGATGCCTCATAGCCGCCAAAGCCCTGCTCGGCCATGGTCTGCACGCCGTCCAGCGCCTTCACGCGCTGCGGCGTGCCCACCGCCAGTGCCCTCAGCCGCCCGCTGCGGATATGGGGCAGCGCAGACACCATGTCCGCATAGATCACCGGCACCACGCCGCCCAGCGTGTCGTTCATGGCGGGCGCGCTGCCCTTGTAGGCCACGTGCTGCATGGTGTGCAGCTTGGCGGATTTCATCAGTTCCATGCTCAGGTGGCCAGAGCTGCCCGCGCCGGAGCTGGTGTAGTCCAGCGTGGCGGGCTGCGCCTTGGCGTACTGGAACAGCGATTTGAGGTCCGTCACCTTGGGCAGAGACTGCGCATTGACCGCAATCACATTGGGCAAGTCATAGATCTTGGTGACCGAGGCGAAATCCGTGGCCGGGTGGAACTTGACGTTCTTGAAGAAATGCGGCGCCATGATGGTGGGTGTGACCATCATCATCAGCGTATAGCCGTCAGGCGCTGCTGTGCGGAACTGGCCCGCCGCCACCGCGCCCGATGCGCCGGGCTTGTTCTCTATCACCACGGGCTGGCCCAGCTGGCGCGCCAGCGCCTCGGCGTAGACGCGCGCCGCGCCATCGGTGGGCCCGCCCGGCGGGAAGGGAACGACCAGGCGAATCGGTCTGTCAGGCCAGGCTCCGGTATCGGTATTGGCCTGCGCCGCGCTGCACAGCGATGCAAACGCAGCCACCCCGATGGCGCCCAGCGCCATGCCCTTGACCAACGCCTGTCTTTTTGTGATGCCTGCCATCTTGTCTCCTTGAATGTTTATGTGTTCTGGCTGGCCCATTCTGCCCAGCGCACCCTCTTTGACAATGGCGGCGGCGGTTGACATCATGTCAAACAATATTGACACTCCCTTGGACTGCAGCGCATGGATCTCCTGGCATTCAACATCCTTGTCCAGATCATCGAGCACGGAAACCTGAGCCAGGCGGCAAAGTTCTTGAACATGTCGCGGGCCAACGTGAGCTACCACCTGGCCCGGCTGGAGAAGTCCCTGGGCGCATCGCTGCTGCGCAGAACGCCCCAGGGCGTGGAGGCCACCGAGGTCGGCCAGCGCATCTACCGCCATGCGCGCAACATCCTCAACGAGACCGAGCTGGTGCGCGAGCTGGCCCAAAGCAGCACGGACGACATCTCGGGAAAGATCGGTCTGAGCGTGCCCACCGGCTACGGCCACCTGGTCATGGCGCCGTGGCTGATCGAGTTCAAGCGCGCCCATCCGCAGGTGGTGCTGGACATCCGCCTGGAGAACTTCATCGACAACCTGCTCAAGGACAGCGTGGACATCGCCATCCGCGTCATGTCCGACCCGCCACCCATGCTGGTGGCGCGCGACATGGGGCCGGTGCGCTACAGCCTGTGCGCCTCCAGCGACTGGCTGCGCAGCCACCGACTGCCGGAGACCCCGTCCGAGCTGTCGCGCACGCCGCTCATCACATCGGGCGGCGAAAGCGGCAAGGTGCGCCTGCAGATTGCGCGGAACGGCCAGCCGCTGGAGGAGCTGGACATCACGCCCACGCTGATGTCGCGCAGCTACCCTTTCCTGTGCGACTGCATCACCGGCGGCCTGGGCGTGGGGCTGGTGCCCGACTACATGGTGCGCCGCCAGGTGGAAGATGGCCGCGTCGTGCTGGCCATGCAGGACTATGAGTTCAGCATCAACCAGGGCCGCATGTTCATGCTGTACATGCCCAACCGCTTCCAGTCCGGCGCCGCCCGGGCCTTGATCGACTTTCTGAGCGACAGGATGGGCCTTGCGCGCATCATCCGGCCGGGTGACTTGCCCGACACGGCGCAGGCCTTGCGACCGCCGGAATGACGCGGGAACAAAGTTTGTAGACGACTGGTCGGTTTTTACGTTAGACTTCGATCCCATGAAGAAACCCGCACAGGAAACACGCCAGCACATCCTTGATGTGGCCAAGGCGTTGATGACCCAGAAAGGCTATACGGCCGTCGGCCTGGCCGAGGTCGTCGCGGCTGCGGGCGTGCCCAAGGGCTCCTTCTACTACTACTTCAAATCCAAGGAAGAGTTCGGCCAGGCCCTGCTGCAGGAGTACTTCGACGAGTACCTGGCCAAGATCGATGCGCTCATGGAGACGCCCGATCCGGCCATCTCCCGGCTGATGACCTACTTCCGCCATTGGACGCAGAACCAGTGCTCGGCCCATGCAGGAGGCCAGTGCCTCGTGGTCAAGCTGGGCCCCGAGGTCTGCGACCTGTCCGACGACATGCGCTCGGTGCTGCGCACCGGCACCGACGCCATCATCACCCGGCTGACCGACTGCGTGCGCGCCGGCCAGGCAGATGGCTCCATCACATCCGACCTGGACGCGCCTGCGCTGGCCGAATCGCTGTACCAGCTGTGGCTGGGCGCCTCCCTGCTGTCCAAGCTGGGCAGGCATGAGGAGCCATTTGCCGCAGCCCTTGTGTCCACGAAGCGGCTGCTGGGCTGAGCAGGCCTGGCCGCCGCTTTTTATTTGCCTTGTTTGTAGACGACTGGTCAACTTCAAACCCTTCACCTCTTACCCATCCCTCTTCCTTTTGTTCAACCACCACCACTGCACACCATGACCGACCACAGCCTTCACACCGATCTGTTCTCCCCCACCCAACTGGGCGGCCTGTCGCTCGCCAACCGCTTCGTCATGGCCCCGCTAACCCGCAGCCGCGCCGGTGACGACGGCGTGCCCACCGAACTTCACGCCGCCTACTACGCCCAGCGCGCCAGCGCGGGCCTGTTGATCAGCGAAGCCGTCAACATCTCCGCACAGGGCCGGGGCTACAACCTCACGCCCGGCATCTGGACCGAGGAACAGGTCGCCGGCTGGAAGAAGGTCACCGACGCCGTGCACGCGGCCGGCGGCAAGATCGTGGCCCAGCTGTGGCACGTGGGCCGCTACTCGCACGTGGACCTGCAGCCCGGTGGCGTGGCCCCTGTCGCCCCCTCTGCCATCAAGGCCGAAGGCGTCACCTTCACGCCCAACGGCGTAGCCGAGGTATCCATGCCCCGCGCCCTGGAAACCAGCGAAATCCCCGGCATCGTCGAGCAATACCGCCATGCGGCCGAATGCGCCAAGCGTGCAGGCTTTGACGGCGTGGAAGTGCACTCGGCCAACGGCTACCTGCTCGACCAGTTCCTGCGCGACTCCACCAACCACCGCAGCGACGCCTACGGCGGCAGCATCGAAAACCGCGCCCGCCTGACGCTGGAAGTCACCGACACCGTGGCCAAGGTCTGGGGAGCAGACCGCGTGGGCATCCGCCTGTCGCCCGTCACGCCCAACGCCGGCAACACGCCGCTGGACAGCGATGTGATGGCGCTTTACGGCTACCTCATCCCCCAGCTCAACCGCTTCGGCCTGGCCTACCTGCACGTCGTGGAAGGCGCCACCGGCGGCTCGCGCGAACTGCCGCCCGGCGTGGACCTGGACGCGCTGCGCAAGCTCTTTGACGGCGCCTACATGGGCAACAACGGCTATGACCTGGAACTGGCCATGGACCGCCGCGCCAAGGGCCTGATCGACACCGTGGCCATCGGCCGCCCCTTCATCGCCAACCCCGACCTGGTGGCCCGCCTGCGCCATGGCAAAGAACTGGCCGTGGCCCCGCACGAGGCCTACTACGGCGGCGGTGCCCAAGGCTACACGGACTGGCCAGTGGCCGCCTGAGCCGGCCATCCACCCCACGATCTGCGGCACACTGGCTGACCTGCGTCCTCATCGAATGACCAAGCGAAAGACCAAGCCATGCAACTGCTGATCGTGGGTGCCACGGGGCTGGTGGGCAGCCAGGTGCTGCACCAGGCCCTGGCCGACAGCCGCATTACCCGCGTCGTGGCCCCGGTACGCCGGGCGCTGCCGGCGCATCCCAGGCTGCTCGCCCCCATCGTCGATTTCGAGCACCTGCCCGAAGACGCCGACTGGTGGCGGGCCGATGCCCTGGTCTGCACCCTGGGCACCACCATCAAGACAGCCGGCAGCCAGCCGGCGTTTCGGCGTGTGGACCATGACTATCCGCTGCTGGCCGCACAGCTGGCGCGGCGCCATGGCACGCTCACCTATGTGCTGAACTCGGCCATGGGCGCCGACGCTGGCTCGCGCATCTTCTACAACCGCGTCAAGGGTGAGCTCGAGCGTGACCTGCAGGCGCAAGGCTTTGCCTCCCTCACCTTCGTGCGCCCCGGCCTGATCAGCGGCCCGCGCACCCAGCACCGCGCGGGCGAGCGCTTCATGGTCGGCGTTCTTGGCGCCCTGGGCCAGCTGCTGCCCCGGCGCTGGCGGCTCAACCCCGCGCACTGCATTGCCCAGGCCTTGATAGAGGCTGCTGTCAACGCCAGGCCCGGCGTCCATATCGTGGGTCCCGAGGCGCTGGCCGAGTGAACACCATGCACAGTCAAGAACCTCTCAGAAAGCTCGCATGAACCCGCACATCGCCCCGGTCGATCTCGCCAAGTCCTACCGGCTGATCAACCACGGCCCCACCGTCCTGGTCTCGGCCCGCCACGGCGGCGTGGACAACGTCATGGCCGCAGCCTGGTGCTGCGCGCTGGACTTTGCGCCCCCAAAGCTCACCGTGGTGCTGGACAAGGCCACGGCCACGCGCGCCCTGGTCGAGCAAAGCGGCATGTTCGTGATCCAGGTGCCTACGGCCGCCCAGTTGCAGCTCACGCACCAGGTCGGCACGCTCAGCCTTTCCACCGATGCAGACAAGCTCACCACCAGCGGCGCGCAGCTGTTCGGCATGGACGGGTTCGACCTGCCCTTCGTGGACGGCTGCGCCGGCTGGCTGGCCTGCAGGCTGATCCCCGAGCCCCACAACCAGCAGGCCTACGACCTGTTCATCGGCGAGATCGTGGGCGCCTGGTCCGACACCCGCGTGTTCAGCGACGGCCACTGGCACTTCGAGGACGCCGACCCCGCGCTGCGCAGCCTGCACTATGTGGCAGGCGGGCAGTTCTATGCGATTGGGCAGGCGTTGAACGTGCAGGACGGAACGCCCTGAAACTCGCCAATGGCGGCATGGCTGTATTGCACAATCCAGCCATGCTCTCGGCCACTGCCTCCTCCCTTGCCTCTTCCCTTTCCTCTGCGCGCGCAGTCCCCACGCGCGAAACCTATTCCGAACTGCAGCAGGCCTACGAGCACTTCAACCAGCGCCTGTTCGACGATGCCCTGCCCCATTGCCTGATCACGCTGCAGCGCGAGAAACGCACCTGCGGTTACTTCTCTGCGGCGCGCTTTGCGTCGCTGGATGGCAGCACCACGGACGAGATTGCGCTCAACCCCGCCTACTTCGCGGCCGTGCCCATCATCGAGACGCTGCAGACCCTGGTGCATGAGATGACGCACCTGTGGCAGCACCACTTCGGCAAGCCGGGCCGCGCGCGGTATCACAACGAGGAATGGGCGGACAAGCTGGAATCGCTGGGCCTCATGCCCTCGTCCACGGGCCGGCCCGGCGGGCGGCGCACGGGCGACATGATGGCCGACTACGCCATTGCGGGTGGCCCCTTCCTCGCGGCCTGCGAGCAGTTGCTGACCACGCGCTTCCAACTGAGCTGGTACGACCGCTTCCCGGCCATCGAGCATGTGGTCACGGGCCAGTGGAGCATGGCCACGCAGATCCAGGGCATGCAGGGCACCCAGCCGCCCATGTCCTCCGTGCCCGCCCTGGCCGAAGCCGTGCGGCCCGTGGGCACGTCGGTGGCGGTGCCGGGCTCCACCACCGGCGAGACCACCGTGCAGCCCGTGAACAAGTCCCTGCGCGTCAAGTACCGCTGCGGCGGCTGCGCCGCGCCCGTCAATGTCTGGGGCAAGCCGGGGCTGAACCTGATCTGCGGCGATTGCGGCAAAGGCTTCGCGGCCCAGGATTGATCAGTGGTTGATCAGCGGGCAGGAGTCTTGCGCGGCAGCTCCAGCACCGCCTCCAGCCCGCCCCCCTCCCGGTTGCCCAGCACAATGCGCCCGCCGTGCGCCTTGGCAACGGCATCGGCAATGGACAGGCCCAGGCCAAACCCGCCAGAGCCCGCGTTGCGCGAGGCCTCCATGCGGTAGAACGGCTCCAGCACCTGGGCCAGTTGCTCCTGGGCAATGCCCGGCCCCCGGTCCAGCACGTCGATGCGCAGCAAATCGTCGCTGTCGCTGATGCGCAGTTCGGCGTCGCAACCATAGCGCAGCGCGTTCTCCAGCAGGTTCTGCAGGCAACGGCGCAGGCTGTGGGGATAGCAATCGAGCGGGCGCAGGGCGCGGCCCGTGATGGGGATGTGCACTCCATGCGCCTCGCCCAGGTCCTGGGCCACGCCCTGCACCAGGGCGTTGATGTCCAGCGCCTGGTGCTCGCCGCGCGCGTCGGCGCCGGTGAGCATGTCCAGCGTGGCGGTGACCATGGCTTCCATCTCCTGCAGATCGCGGCGGAATTTGTCGCGCAGGGCTTCGGGCTCCAGCATTTCCGAGCGCAGGCGCAGCCGCGTGATGGGCGTGCGCAGGTCGTGCGAGACGGCTGCAAAGAAACGCGTGCGCTCGGCCACGCCATCGGCGATGCGCTGCTGCATGGCATTGAAGGCCTGGGCCGCCTGGCGCACCTCGCGCGGGCCGTCCAGCGGCAGGGGCGGGCTTTTGAGGTCCTTGCCCAGCGCGTCGGCGGCGCTGGCCATGCGCGCCAGCGGACGCATGGCCAGGCGCACGGCCAGCAGAGCCACCACAACCACCACGATGATGCGCAGCAGGTAGATGCGCAGCACGTAGTCGGCCAGCGCCCAGTAGGGCCTGACGGGGTAGCCGGCCTCTCCCTCCACGGCCTGCACCTGCAGCCACTGGCCGTTGCCCAGGCCCAGCAGCATGCGCACATGGGCCTCTGGCTCATGGGCGGTGAGCAGGGTTTCCGCGCCGCCGTGCAGCTCCAGCGCCAGCAGGTGGAACGGCACGGCCGCGCCCACGCGCCGTGCCAGCACATCGGCCAGCAGATCGCCGGCCATGGCGTCGGCCGCATCGGCGGGAGCGGACGCCAGGTCATCCATCAGGCGCCGTGCGCGGGCCGCATCGATCAGGGTCAGCTGGTAGCCCTGCGTGCTCAGCGTGCCCACGGCAGCGGCCCGCGCCTCGGGCGGCAGCGAGGACAGCAGCAGCAGCGAATCGGCGGCGCGCGCGCCCAGCAGGCGCAGCGGCACCTCCAGCAGCTGGCTGCGCCGGCTTTCCCACCAGATGGTGCCCGTCAGCGCCTGGGCCGCCAGCATGCCGGCCACCAGGATCAGGGCCACGCGCCCGGACAGCGTCTGCGGCCACAGGCGCCGCAGCAGCGCGCCGGCCTGCACCCAAGCCATCACGATGCCTGCGGCACCACGTCGCAGGTCAGCACGTAGCCGGCGTTGCGCACGGTGCGGATCAGGCTGGCCTGGCGCGCGGGGTCTTCCAGGTGCTGGCGCAGTCGGCTGACGCAGACGTCGATGGCGCGGTCCTGGGCCTGGCGCTCGCGGCCGAACACATGGTCGGCCAGGTAGTCGCGGCTCAGCGTGCGGTGCGGGTTGCTGGCCAGGGCGCAGAGCACCCGATAGTCGGACTGGGCCAGCGGCACCAGCACGGCCTGGGGCGAGCGCAGCTCGCGCGCGCGCATGTCCAGCGTCCAGCCGGCAAAGCGCAGCACGGGCAGGTGCTCCGGCTCGCTGGCAGGCGCCGGTGCCTGGGCCACGCGGCGCAGCACCACCTTGATGCGCGCCAGCAGCTCGCGCGGATCGAAGGGCTTGGGCAGGTAGTCGTCGGCCCCCATTTCCAGGCCCAGGATGCGGTCCAGCAAGGCGCCGCGCGCCGTGAGCATGACCACGGGGATGTGGGTGCGCTCGCGCAGGCTGCGGCACAGGGCCAGGCCGTCGGTGCCGGGCAGCATCAGGTCCAGCACGATGAGGTCGGCCGCATGCCGGCCCAGCCAGTCCCACATGGCCTGGCCGTCACCCACGGCGGCCGGGCGCATGCCCGAGGCGCGCAGATAGTCGCACAGCAGCTCGCGGATGTCGGGGTCGTCGTCCACCACCAGGATGCGCGGACCCTGGGCGGCCGGGGATGCGGCGGCTGGTGCGCTCATGGATTGCATTGGCGCACGGCGTTTTGTAATGGAATGTTGTGGCGGCAGCCTGTGCAATGGAGCATTGCATTTGCCCGGCGGTCGCTGCCCTGTCTGCGCTGTCGCGTCACTAGAGTCCTGCTCGTCAATAAGAACGATTTTCATTCTAGTGATTCGTCGCCATGTCTTCTCAGCACTCCAACAGTTTCCCTCCGGCCCTGTCCACCAGCCTTGCGCTGACGCTGGGCGCCTTCTCCACCCTGGCCGTGGCCCAGACTGCGGCCGCTCCGGCATCGCCCCTGGGCACGGTCGAGGTCCGCTCCACGCGTGAGGCGCCTGCCTACCAGCCCGCCGCCGTGCAGTCGCCCAAGCTCACCCAGCCGCTGCGCGACACGCCGCAAAGCATCAACGTGGTGCCGGCCGAGCTGATCCGCGAGCAAAACGCCCAGAGCCTGCAGGAGGTGCTGCAGAACGTGCCCGGCATCACCTTCACCTCGGGCGAGGGCAACCTGGGCTGGGGTGACTTCTTCACCATCCGCGGCTTCTCGGCCGAGCAGGCCATCACCATCGACGGCGTGCGCGACGGCGGCATGGCCAGCCGCACCGACACCTTCAACCTGGAGCAGGCCGAGGTCTACAAGGGCACGGGCTCGGTGGAGTCGGGCGTGTCCGCCGTGGGCGGCAGCGTCAACCTGGTCAGCAAGGAAGCCAGGCGCGACACGTTCTACAACGGCTCGGTGGGTGTGGGCAGCGATGGCTACCGCCGCGCCACGGCCGACCTGAACCGCAGCGTGGCCGAGACCGGCGCCGTGCGCCTGAACCTCATGAAGCACCAGAACGACGTGGCCGGCCGCAACGTGGTGGACTACGACCGCTACGGCGTGGCAGCCTCGTTCGCCCACGGCCTGGGCACTTCCACGCGCACCGTGGTCAACGTCTTCCACCAGGTGGACGACAACACGCCCGATGGCGGCCTGCCCATTCAGCGCGGCACGGGCGGCCAGGTGATGCCGGGCGTGCCGCGCAATGCCTGGTACGGCGCCTCCAACCTCTACACCCAGCAATCGCGCACGGATATGGTGACGGCCCGCGTGGAGCATGACCTCTCGCCCACGGCCACGGTGCGCAACCAGTTCCGCTACGAGCGCTCGGACAACTGGAGCGTGCTGGCGCCCGCGCGCTTCAACAGCGGCAGCAGCAGGAACTCGCTGGGCTATGTGGGCCTGGGCGGGCTGGTGACGGCGCCGGGCGGCATCCTGTCCTATGGCGACTACGGCCTGGTGGACACCACGGGCGCCAATGCCTCGCTGCGCCTGGCCTCGGTGCCAGTGTCCAAGCGCTACACCATCGCCAACAACCAGACCGATGTGCGCACCAGCTTCGAGACGGCAGGTTTCAAGCACGACCTCACAGCAGGGCTGGAGCTGTACCGCGAGACCTATGGCGACCGCGAGCGCAGCATGGACCTGCCCACCGGGACGCTGGGCTTCGACATGGCCGACCCGGCCACCATCTTCCCGGGCACGCCCACGGTGGTGGGCGCGGGCAGCGCGCGCGCCACGGTGCAGAACGCGGGCGTGTATGTGAACGACACCATCACCTTCTCGCCGCGCTGGCAGGCCCAGACGGCGCTGCGCTACGACCGCTGGCAGGCGAACAACGGCGGCGCCAGCCGCACGGACGGCGCGCTCAGCGGCCGCCTGGGCCTGGTCTACAAGCCGGCCAGCGAGGGCTCCATCTATGTCTCCTACAGCCGCGCGGCCCAGCCATCGGCCATGGGCGTGACCACGAACAACGGCGTCTACGGCACGGCCGCGCAGCTGGCCTATGCGCCGGCCCTGTCGCGCACCTGGGAGGCAGGCAGCAAGTGGGACGTGCTGGGCGGGCGCCTGTCGCTGACCGGCGCCGTGTTCCGCACCGAGCTGAGCGAATCGTGGGAGTACAGCCCCGACAGCGTCTCGCCCGTGCGCGCCCTGCCCGCCAAGCGGGTGCAGGGTTTCGAGCTGGGCGCCCAGGGCGAGATCACGTCGCGCTGGTCGGTGTACGCCGGCCTGTCCCACTTGAAGAGCCGCCTCACCAAGGGCGCGAACGAAGGTGCCGAGGCCAGGAACGTGCCCGACTGGAGCGGCAGCGTCTGGACCTCCTTCCTGGTCACGCCCGCCGTCACCCTGAGCTGGGGCGCGCAGTATGTGGGTGAGCGCCGCTATACGGACAACGTCATGGTGGGCGGCCAGAACAATACGTCGAGCACGGTCAACGGCCCCAACGGCGTGCACCCCGTCTATGTGGCCGACCACGAAAAAGCGCCCAGCTACTTCGTGCAGAACCTGGCGCTGAGCTGGCGCATCAACCGCCAGCTCACGGCCCGCTTCAACATCAACAACCTCACCAACCGCTTCTACTGGAGCCGCATCGGCGCCTCGCTGGACGGCTTTCAGCTGTACGGCGTGCCGGGCGCGGGCCGCACCTACACGGCGGGCCTGGACCTGTCCTTCTGAGCCGGGGCCACACCATGACATCCACCCAACGTCTCCCTACACGCCGCGCCGTGCTGGCCCTGGCCGCAGCCTGCGCCGCCGCCCTGCTGTCCGCCTCCGCGCTTGCGGCCTCGCCTGCCGGCACCGCTGCCAATGCATCGGCCACCACCGTGGTCGACATCGTCGGCCGAACGGTCGAAATCCCCGCCAAGGTGGACCGCATCCTGCTGGGCGAGGGCCGCTTCCTCTACGCCCTGGCCCTGATCGAGGGTGATCAGCCGCTGGCCCGCATCGCCGGGTGGCAGGGCGAGCTGCCCTTCGCCGACCCCAACGGCTATGCCGACTACCGGCGCCGCTTCCCGGCCATAGACCGCATCCCGGTCATCGGCCGCACCTCGGAAGACAGCGTCAGCGCCGAGCAATCGGTCTCCACCCGGCCCGACATCGCCATCTTCGGCCTGGGCGGACATGGGCCGGGGCGCCAGAGCGGCCTGGTCAACGATCTCAAGAAGGCCGGCGTGCCCGTGGTCTTCATCGACTTTCGCGCCCAGCCCGTGCGCAACACCCTGGCCAGCATGCGCATCCTGGGCAAGGCCGTGCACCGCGAGGAACAGGCCGAGGCCTATGCGCGCTTCTACGAGCAGCACCTGCAGCAGGTGCGCCAGCGCGTGGAGGGCATTCCCACCAGCCAGCGCCCGCGCGTCTTCGCCGAGCTGCTGGCCGGCGTCTGGGACGGCTGCTGCCACACCGTGGGCAAGGGCAACATGGGCGAGTTCATCGAGGCGGCCGGCGGCATCAACGTCGCGGCCGGCAAGGTGCCCGGCGCCATCGGCGACATGCACCAGGAAGCCCTGATCGCCGCCGACCCCGAGGTCTACATCGCCACCGGCAGCCGCCCGCAGAGCAACCGCCTCATGCTCAAGGCCGGCAGCGGCGTGGCGCCGGCCGACCTCTCGGCCAGCCTGCAGGCGCTGACCGCGCGCCCCGGTTTCGAGGTGCTGGGCGCCGTTCGCCAGGGCCGCGCCCACGGCCTGTGGCACAACTTCTACGACGCGCCCACCAACATCCTGGCCGTCGAGGCCATGGCCAAGTGGTTCTACCCAGAGCGCTTTGGCGACATCGATCCCCAGGCCACACTGGGCGAGATCAACCGCCGCTTCCTGCCCGCCCTGCCCATGCACGGCGCCTTCTGGGGCGATGCACCTGCCAAGGCAGCGGCCACAGCGGCCAGCGGAGCCGCGCGATGAACATGGCCGCCGACCTGCCCGTGGAGCTCGCCAGCCCGGCCGCCAGCGCCACGCCGCTGGCCAGGGGCTACCGGCGCCTGACCGCCCTGCGCGTGCTGGTGCTGGCCCTGCTGGCTGCGGCCATCGTGGGCGCGCTGCTGCTGGACTTCACCACCGGCCCCTCCGGGCTGGCGCTGAACCAGTTGATCGCCACCCTGGGCCATGCCGACCAGGCGCCGCCTGCGCTGCGCGTCATCGTCTGGGACATTCGCCTGCCCTACGCCTTGATGGCCGTGGCCGTGGGCCTGTCCCTGGGCCTGGCCGGCGCCGAGATGCAGACCGTGCTGGCCAACCCGCTGGCCAGCCCGTTCACGCTGGGCCTGTCCTCGGCCGCCGCCTTTGGCGCGGCCCTGGCCATCGTGCTGGACTGGAGCCTGCCCGGCGTGCCCACGGCCTGGGCCGTGCCTGCCAACGCCTTCCTGTTCGCCATGGCCTCGGCCCTGCTGCTGGATCTGGTGGCGCGCTGGGGCGGCATGAGCGCATCGGGCGTGGTGCTGTTCGGCATTGCCCTGGTGTTCAGCTTCAACGCCCTGGTCTCGCTGCTGCAGTTCGTGGCCACGGCCGAGGCGCTGCAGGGCCTGGTCTTCTGGACCATGGGCAGCCTCTCGCGCGCCACCTGGCCCAAGGTGGCCGGGCTGGCCGCCGCGCTGGCACTGGTGCTGCCGTTCTCGCTGCTCAACGCCTGGCGCCTCACCGCCTTGCGCCTGGGCGAGGACCGTGCCGCCAGCTTTGGCGTGGACGTGCGCCGACTGCGCCTGGGCGCCCTGCTGCGAATAAGCCTGCTGGCCGCGCTGTCCGTGGCCTTTGTGGGCAGCATCGGCTTCATCGGCCTGGTGGCACCGCACATCGCGCGCCGCATGATGGGGGATGACCACCGCTTCTACCTGCCTGCAGCCGCCCTCATCGGCGCGCTGGTGCTGTCGCTGGCCTCGGTGGCGTCCAAGACGCTGATCCCGGGCGTGATCATCCCGGTGGGCATCGTCACCTCGCTGGTGGGCATTCCCTTCTTCCTGGCCATCGTGCTGCGCACGCGGGGGCGGACATGAGCACCTCCCTGAATACCCCGCACTTCGCACCCACCTATCTGCCACCTCTCACGCAAGATGGTCTGCAGATCGAGGGTCTCAGCGTCGCCTACGGGCGCCGACGCGTCATCGAATCGCTGGACATCGCCCCGCTGCGCGCCGGCACGCTCACCGTGGTGCTGGGGCCCAACGGCAGCGGCAAGTCCACCCTGCTGCGTGCCCTGGCCGGCCTGGTGCGCGCCCAGGGCAGCATCACGCTGGAAGGCCAGGAGCTGCAGCACGCCAGCCTGGCCGAGCGCGCGCGCCGCATCGTCTACCTGCCCCAGGCCCTGCCGGCCGCCGTGCACCTGCGCGTCATCGAATCACTGCTGGCCGCGCGCAAGGCCTCGCCACACACCACGCGCCCGCAGCAGGCCGGCTCCCCGGATGCGGTCACCCAGGCCGCCGCCCTGCTTGAGCACCTGGGCATCGCCCACCTGGCCATGCGCCACCTCGATGAGCTGTCTGGCGGCCAGTCCCAGCTTGCAGGCCTGGCCCAGGCCCTGATCCGCGAACCGCGCGTGCTGCTGCTGGACGAACCCTTGTCCGCCCTGGACCTCAACCACCAGTTCCACGTCATGCAGCTGGTGCGCGAGCAAACGCGCCGCCACGGCATGACCACCCTGGTCGTGCTGCACGACCTGGGCGCCGCCCTGCGCCACGCCGACCGCGTCATCGTGCTCAAGCAAGGCCAGCTGCTGGCCGACGGCCCGCCCGCCCAGGCCATCACCCCCGCCCTGCTGGCCCGCGTCTACGGCGTGCAGGCCCGGGTGGAGCCCTGCTCCCAGGGCCTTCCCCAGGTCATCGTGGACGGGCTGACGCCTGCGGCCTGAGCCCGGTCCCCGATTCCAGATCCATCCGCTTTTTTTGGAGCTTCCGAATGCATACCCGCATCACCGCCGCCGCTGCCTTGCTGGCCGCCTTCTGCATGAACGCCCAGGCCCAGCATGCCCACGCCACGCCCGCGTCCAGCGTGGCACATCCCGCCTGCGAAACCACCATTGAAGGCCAGCCCGGCAAACGCTTCAGCCTGGCGGAAATCCGCGTCAGCGCGCGCTGCGAGAACTTCACCGTCCACCTGGTCCACACCGGCAGGAAGCCCTGGCAGGAAGCCGGCCACAACTGGGTGCTGGCCCGCAGCGCCGACATCGACGCCGTGATCGCCGACGGCCTGCGCGCCGGTCCCGAGCGGGCATGGGTGGACCACGCCGACGCACGCGTCATCGCCGCCACGCAAATGCTGTCGGGCGGCGAGCATGCCGCGGTCACCTTCCCCGTGGCGCGCCTGCAAAAGGGCGAGAGCTATGCCTACTTCTGCTCGTATCCCTCGCATGCGCTGCCCATGCGGGGAAGGCTGGTACTGGAGGATTGAGGCAGCGTCACCACGCGGCAAAGGCCCAAAGGGCCTGCGCGTTCAAGGCAGCAGCGTGGCCACCAGGGTCACCTCGGGCACGCCTGCCAGCGCCTTGGACAGCGGGCACTGGGACTTGGCCTCCTGGGCGATTTTCTGGAACTGCGCATCGTCGATGCCGGGCACCTTGGCCTGCAGCGTGAGGGCAATGCGGTCGATCTTGAAGCCCTCGCCATCCTTGGCAAGCCGGACCTTGGCCGTGGTGTCCAGCATCTCGGTGGCGATGCCCGCCTTCTCGCAGGCAAAGGCAAAGGCCATCGTGAAACAGGCCGCATGCGCGGCGCCCACGATCTCCTCGGGATTCGTTCCCTTGCGGTCATCCCCGAAGCGGCTACCGAACCCGTAGGGATGGTCCTTGAGCGCGCCGGTCTCCGTGCTGATGCGGCCCTGGCCGGTCTTGCCTGCACCTTCCCAATGGACGGAAGCGGTTTTCTCGGACATGTGTTTCTCCTGTGCGTTGATTGGACAAGCCGCCATCACAGCACAGGCGCCACAGGGCAAGGCGTGGTCCCGGGGCGCGCCAGCCCCTGCGCGCACGTCCTACAGAAACAGAATCGACGACCCTGTCCCGGGCATTCCTCCCTATTCGACACGAACAAGGCCATCTTCAAATTGCGTTGAGGAGACGGGGCGGACGGATGCGGCATCCAGTCGGCCGGGTGCATTGCCGACCCCGTTCGGGCGATCAGCACTTCCTCAGCCGAGGTTGCTGGCGTTGCCCAACTACGGCGAGGATATTGACAGTTTGCGCCTGGTCATCCACTTCATACAAAAGGTTCTGACCGGCAACACTGACGCGGCGGACACCATCGCCATAGCGCGGATCGGCTTCATACAAGCGCGGAAACTCGGCAAGGCGGTCTGTGGAGCGCAGCACTTGCTCCGTGACGTTCTCCGCGTCCCACAGCGAAGCATGCTCGAGCAAATATTCAAAAAGCGCCCGCATATCCTCAATTGCAGGCGGACGCCAGTCGACCCTATGCGCCACCACGCAACTCCTCGGCACGATCCCGCAGGAGTTGCCGCACCTGATCCGTACTCATCCCGGTCTGTTTGTCCGAACGGGCGGCCTCCACCTTCGCGCGCACCCAATCGTCATATTCCGCCTGGGCCAGTTCCTCATCCGCCAGGCGCTGCAGCAGCTCCATCTTGTCGGAGCCACTGGTGGGGAGAATACGTGGCAGGTTCTCCGCAAGTTCACGCAGAAAATTGGCGTTCTCATAGTGCGTAGTGGTGGTCATAGCCGCTCTCCAGACGTTGCAGGCCGCACTGCCAGCGCAACAGACGGCTGTTACGCGGATGGACCTGACGGATGATGATAGCCCACGGTTTGTCGCTCCTTCTGCCGCTCAATCGCGTGAGTGATCGGCACCCCGTCCGCGCAGCGGTGCCTGCGCTAAACCCGAGCCCAGGCCCCGCCACCCCATGGCACTAAAAAGACTGTGGATACCCACTCCTGCGGCTGGATCAGCCTCCTGCCCCCTCACCCCACAAACACCTGCCGCGTATCCGTTCGCCCCACGATCACCGCCGCCAGCACCGCCGCCCCGGCCGCAACCCCAAAATTCGCCAGATAGGCCGCCTGGGCCGAAGTCTCCAGCAAGGCCGCGAACAGCGATCCGCCAATGGCCAGGGTGGCCGCCACGGCAATGGCCTCGCACAGCTGCAGGGCCGAGCTGTTGGAGCCCTGCTCGCCGGGCGCGGACATGGACAGCGTGAGCACCGACAGGCTTGCCGACAGCAGGCCCATGCCCAGCCCCGACACGATCCAGCCCGCCACCGCCACCCACACGGGCACGGCCGGCCAGGCCACCGATGCCGTCAGCAGCACGCCCGCCAGCACCGCGCTGGTGCCCACACGAAGGAAGCGGTGACGGCTCCAGCCGTTGCGGCTGTGTCCCTGGTACCAGGAAGCGGAGCACCAGCCCAGCGCACCCGCGCTCAGCACCAGCCCCGCCATGGGCGCTGACAGCCCGTGCTCGCGCGCCAGCACCAGCGGCAGAAACGCCTCGGCCCCGAAGAATGCTGCAAACACCAGCCCGCGCAAGGCGATCACGCTGGGCAGCCCGCGCCCGGCGCGCAGCGTGCCGGCCGGCAAGAGCTTCCAGGTGCAGACCAGCGACAAGGCCGCGGCTACCGCCACCGCCCCCAAGGCGCCCGCCGATTGCCTCTGCCCGCCCACATACAGAAGGCAGATGCCCGTGGCCGCGCCCAGGGCCCACAGCCCGCGCTGCACACCGCCCTGCATGCCCCGGCCATGGCCGCCCAGGCCCTGGAGCGCCGGGCGCAGCATCGCCCCGGCCGGCAAGGCCAGCAGGGGCACGCTCAGGAACACCCAGCGCCAGCCCAGGTGCTCCACCACCAGGCCGCTCAACGCCGGCCCCACCAGCGCGGGCACCACCCAGGCAGTGGCAAACGCCGCAAAAATGCGCCGCCGCAGTGCCTCGGGATACCGCCGGCCCACCAGCACGTACAGCGCCACCGACATGCCACCAGCCCCCAGCCCCTGAACCAGCCTCCCCGCCAGAAACACCGGCATGGAAGGCGCAAAGCCCGCCAGCAGCAACCCCGCCACAAAACACGCCATGCCAGACCACAGCGGCGCCGCCGGCCCGCGCGCGTCGCACCAGCCGCCCGCAACCGTCATGCCCACCACGCTGGTGGCCAGGGTCACGCCAAAGGCAACCGCATACAGCGGCACCCCATCGAGCGCGCGGGCCACCGCTGGCATGGCGGTGGCCACGGCCAGGGCCTCAAAGGCAATCAAGGCCACCAGCGAGACGATGCCGATCGTCGTCAGGCGGTAGGGGGAGGACAGGATGGACCAGCTCTCGGCGGTCGTCGGCCGGACCTGATCGTCCAGCGTGAGGGAATCTTGATGGGGCATGGATGCTTCTTGGTTGCAAGGTCTGCGCCGACCATGGCGCAGTGCCATGGCGACGAGAAGCCTGGAGCATGCAACCTCAAGTGCGGTTGAGATCAAGGGGGTCCTGCCCCCAAGTACCTCTTACCGATCAATCACGCGCCAATACTGGCCAGAGGAGCGGCTGGTGGCCGGCAGCATGACGGCAATGCCATTGTCATTGGCCGTATCCAGCACGATGGCATCCGACAGGAAGCGGTTGTAGAGATGGAACTGACCCGGCAGGTCACTGGGCGCACAGCGCCATTGCTGGCCGCTGAAGCGGGGGGAGTCTCCCGCTGACGCCGTCATCTTCAGCTCAAGATGCGGTTTCCCGGCCACGCTGGTGACATCGAGCGCCATGGTGCCCGGTCCGAACGCCGCATTCTGGACAAGCCAGTAGCCCTTGCCGGTGCGCATGAACCTCCATCTGTCGGCGCCCAGAATCATGGCCGGAACGGAAATCTGCCATGGCTTGACGTTGTACAGCCCGGGAGGCGACACCAGGCCCGTGCCCTGCAGCAGCGCTACCGCGTTGCGCCTTTCACTCCAGTACAGGTTTTGCAGCCCGACCCATTGGCGGTCCTTGAGCATGGGGCATTGGTCGTACAGGTAGTCGCCCGTCTCGTAGCGCCGAAAATCCGCATCGCTGAGCCGCTGGGCCGAGAGTGCGTGCGCCTCGGCGGAGATCCGTGCCAGTTCCCGCATGGCGGCCGTCATGGCGATCAAGGGCGCGGACGAGCCGCGCACCGGCCTCACCGGCAAGATGCGGCGAGCATTTGCAAGGTCGGAGGCCACGGCCCGCCAGCGTAATGCCAGGGTGCTGTATTCCGTTGCCATCGCCTGCGGCGCGGGCCCGAGGCGGACCACCGCGTTTGCCGGTGGCGGCTGCCTGGCATGGTGCGCGGCGGCCACGCGAAGCAGCGAGGCATGACTTTCCAGCTGCGCCACGACGGGTGCAGCCGCCGCAATGGCCCCATCCATCTCCGTCTCGACGGCTGCGACACCCGCATTCCATCGGGCCTCGTCCAGCGGTGCGTCGGGGGCCAGCGAAACGGCATCCAGCTGGTCGCACAGCTGCTGCAAACGCCCGACGGCCTGCCCCAGCTTTTGCACCGTATCGGCCAGCCCGTCGATACGGGCACGCAGCGTGCCCCAAGCGGCCGATGCCGCCTTCAGTGCAGGGAACGACTGCATGCTCTCCAGGCTCCTTACCAGCGTCATGCGGCCGCTGGCATCGTCCAGATCAAGCCCGGTCACGAACGAGAACTCGGCGATATCGGTCCATACCTGCCTTGCGACTGGCTCACGCGCGGGCTCGGCTTCGACGCGGCAGCTTGATGCCAGAGCGCCACCGCAGCACAGCGCCGTGGCAGCGGCGGGCAGCCACAGAAGCCGGGTCATTTGGCGGCAGTGCCGGCCATCAACAGGCGCAGGGCCCGAGGCGCTGCCGGCATCTGTCGGGGCTCCAGCACTTCGATCAGCCACGTCGTGAACGGCGTCGGGCAGACGTCTCCCAGATGCTGCGAGAACTCGATCTGGTCGCCGGCGTACGTGAAGTTGATCTTCAGGGGCGAGCAGAAAAGCCTCTCGTCCCCGTTGCCCGTGCTGTCGTGAAAGTCGCTGCCGGTCACCATGTCGATATTGATGCGCTGGGCCGAGGCATCGGCAAACTCCAGCCAGGCCTGCACCGACGAAAGGCGGATGCGGCGGTAGCTGGCCAGTGCCGGATGGCTGGTGGCAATGGACAGGCTGATGGGCTGCCCATGCGCCAGCTGCTGCAGCAGCGCGGCGTCAGTGACCCGCAATTCCCGCCGCAGATCCCCTTGGGTCCTCGCATTGGCCGCCTGCGCGCTGGCGTGGTCTGCCAGCAGGGTGGCGTGTGCATCTGCCATGGCAGCGGCCGTGCCCGGCATCGAAAGACGGTGGCCGGGCTGCTTGCCTGTCTCGTAGGCCTGTGCGGCGCGGACCCCGAAGCAGTCCACGAAGAAGCCGCGGCGCGCACTTTCTGCCCTGAGGGTGATTTCCCCCTGCAGCCGCGCGCTGCGCTCCAGCTCTGTCAGCGCCTGCTGCTCCAGCGCCTGCAGGCGCTTGCGCTTGCCGATCACCGCAACGTATTCCAGCTTGAGCGTGGCAAGCTCACGGGCAATGGCATTCTTGGATGCGCTTTGCTCTGCCAGCAGGCGGCCATAGATGGCCACCTTCTGCACCTGTGTCTTGAGGGTGTTGGCGGCGTTGCGCACGGCCGCCTCGGTGCCTTCCGTGGCAAGCACCAGATCCAGCCGGTTGACTGCATCGTTCTCCAGCACCGTCCAGGCGGCCTTGGCTTCATTGGCATCCGGCATGAGCGCAAGTGCACGCATGGTGTCGCCCAGCTCCCGGGAAATCCCCTCGACATCCAGCCCGCCCAGCGGCCCACGGATCACCGGCAGCACCGCATTCAATGCGCCCTTGGCGGGATCCACCAGATTCTTGAGCGTGCTGGAGTTGTGCCTGGCCCATTTCAGTGGAATGGCAAACGACTGGCCCAGGGCCTTCAGCGCCTTGAGCGGGCCGTCTATGCTGCCGCCGAGCGTCTTGGCCTGCCCGTACAAATCCTTCAGGCCGAGCACGCCTTTCTGACCGGTCTCGGTCAGCGCCTTCGGGTCGGGCGGCACGCCCACGCACAGGGCCGCCACACTGCCCGCGACCGCAATGACGCCAAAGGCGATTTCCAGGCTCATCTTCACGGTGCGCACGATCTGGGCAACGTCGCTCGCCAGCTTCAGCCGCATGGCGGCAAGTTCCGCTTCAAGCTCCTCCTGGCGCACCGTGCGTGCGGCGCGGTCAAGGGCCTCGATCTGCTGAATCAACCGCTGCTCCAGCTCGGTGCAACGTGCCTCCAGCGTCTTGAGGTCCAAGGTATCCCGGTCGGCAAACGCCTGCGCGACGCTGCCCACGGCACCTGCCAGCTCGCCGCTGGCGCGCAGGCTGCGCAGGTGGGCCTCCATGGCCGCCATCACCTCCTGCCGGGCCTTGGCCAGCGACAGATAGCTGCCGGCGCTCAGATCAGGAATCGGCCTGGCCAGCCCGTCAACGCCCATGACCGGCAGCAGACGCTGCAGCGAACCCGCCGCCTGGATCAACTCGCCAAACCCGGACTCGACCCCTGACCAGCGCGTGATCCAGGCCAGCGCCTCATGGCACAAGGCCAGCTCGGCCTCGCTGTGGCCGGGCCTGCCCGCCATGCCGGCGCTCAGGCCAAACAGCGCGGCCAGCACCCTGTGCATCGGCTCGCCATGCTCCAGCAGGCCGGGCGGCACGGGGGTGTGCTTCACCACAGCCCGGTTGTCCTGCCACAGGAAATTGCTGAACTGCGGCCGCGCCACCGTGTCCCAGGCCTCCTCCAGCGCATAAGCGGTGTCGCGCGTGGGGCCGCCGTACAGCGTGAACCGGCCCTCCACGGCTTCCACGAAAATGCGCACCCTGCTGAGCTCGTTGTCCGCGTCATGCAGCATGCGCAGAACCGTCGTGCCTTCGGAAACAATGCGGCGGGCAACCACCGTCAGCCGCCGCACCGCACCGTCAAGCCGCCTGTCGAACCCCTCGGGCACCACCACGGTATCGGCATGGATGTCCAGCGCCTGCAGGCCGGCCGCGTCGGCCTCGTCCAGCGACACCTTCAGGTCCACCACCAGATCGGCCACGGTGCCGAAGGGATTGAAGCTGCCGTCCGGCGCCCGGCCACCGCTGCAGACCAGCGGCCCTGGCGGCACCAGGCCCTCGGCTCGGTAGCGATCGATCAGGGTTCGCAATTCAAGGGGAGTCATTGCTGAAGTCATGGCGGGTGGTTCCAGGTAAGGCACTGCACCTGTGCAGCGGTTGGACAAAGGCCGGAGCAGATCGCTCAGGCTGCCTTCTTGCTGGCAAGCTCCACCAGTTGGTCCACGCTCTGCGCCTTCTTCGGCGTGCCGCCGAAACGGCGGAAATGGTCTGCCTGTCCGGCGACACGCGCCCAGCCCTTCTTGGCCGTGCCCAGCACCACCGTCAGGCTGAACCAGTTTTCCCCCTGCAGGGACTTGCGGCCGGTGGTGCTCAAGACCTTGTGTATGTTGCCCAGATCGGCAGAAATCGCGCGCCATGCCTCGCCCAGCGTCTTGAGCTTGGGGCCCAGGTCTTCAATGCTCTTGCTGATGCTGTCAAAGCGATCATTGCTTCGGTTGTAGTAGCCGATGAATCGCTCGTTCGTGGCCATCGTGGCCTGGATGGTTCTCACCTCATCCACTTTCTCGGCAATCTTCCTGCGCGTGACCGCAAGGTCCGCACCCACACCGATATCCACCCCCGCCAGAATCAGCGGCCCGAAAAGCGGAATGGCCAGATAGGCCGGAGACGTGGACAGCACGATGACTTCATCCTTTTCCTTGCGGCGCAGGGCCTTCAAGTCGTTCTCCAGCTTCTCCACGGCGGCCTTCAGCTTCTGGTTGGCAGCACCCTCGGCGCCCAGAGTGGTCGTGAACTTCTGCTTTTGTCCATTGAATGCGGTCTTGCAGGCATTCAGGCGCACCAGTATTCCGTTGCTGTTGTCCAGAATGGAGTTCTGCAGCGCGAAGGCACGCACCGAACGCGCATTGGCGTCTTCAATCAACTGCTCCAGCGCGCTGCTGAAATTGCGCTTGATCTGCTCCGAACGCCCGCTGGGCGTATCGCTTTCCCAAACCTTGACCAGGGCCTTCCATTTCGCTTCCACCGCCGGCTCCGCCGATGGGGTGGGAGCCCCCTCCAGATCGAATCGGTCCACCAGCTCGATCAACCGCTCATAGGTGGTTGCCGCCACATCGTTGTACTGAACGATATCGTCGGCAAGGGTCAGCATCTTGTCCTGTACATCGGCCTTGAACTTCTGGCCGACACCCTTGAGCGTGACGAACAGCTCCACCGCTTCGGAAAACTCCGGCCGAAACGCATCCTGCTTCTGCATGCCCAGCATGGCGCGCATCAGCTCCGTGGTGGTCGGGTTGTCGGTGACTGCAGACTCGAAGAACGTCGTCAGCCCGATCCAGTCCTCTGAACTGAGAACGGAAATTCCCTTGTAGATATCGGCAGACGGTGTGAATGCATTCGTTGAATTTGCAGAGTCGGACATGGCGAAGGCTCCTGATGGTGAAGGGCCGGATTCGGCCTCGAATCGGTGTGCAAACAAGCGGCGGCGTTGAAGAAATGACCGCCCCGCAGTCATCACCCACCCTCCTCTTGCGCTCCAATCGACCGGATGCTAGGCAGCCGCCATGGCCCTGTATGTCCCCCAAACAAGTGACACAAATTCATACAGCACTGGGGATAAGGACAGCCGCCGGACTGCTCTCTCACACCCAATGGCGCCTGTCCCCTGCGCGACCCATGGCAATGAGCACGATCAGTCCATTGCCCAAAATGACAAGACAAGGAATTTCGCAGACCAGGCATGCACCACCTGCTATGCAATCAATAGCGCATTGCGAACATTCATCGCCAACCAGAAGACACCATCAGTGTCAATTTCTCTTGATTTCACCGCACCCATTGGCACAGGAATTCGCCTCACCCATAAATGTTGCAAAATGTTCGGCAATTTGAACGATGGAGGAGCGGGAGTGGCAAGAAAACGAAAGACCAGCACGGCAGAAGACCTCATGGATCTGGTCGCCATGCTGCCCTGGTGGGCTGGCATTGCATTGGCACTCACCAGCTACATGGTGCTGCACTCCATTGCCATCCGTCCCCTGCCTGCAGCACAAAGCCCACAGCAAATCGGCCAATTGGCCACAACAGCCATCTGGCAAGGCCTGGCTACCGGGGGCCAATACATCCTGCCCCTCATCTGCCTGGCTGGCGCGGCCATTTCCGCCGTGCGCAAGCGCCGCCGTAGCCGGTTGCTCGAAACCACCTCGACCAGTTCCAGCGCGGATGCGCTGCAGGACATGTCATAGAGAGAAATCGAACAGCCGCTCAATGAAGGTATCCGCGTTTGCCATCTCAAGAAGTTTCATTTATCTGCTCTGAAAAATATCAATCATGAAAAATATCTCCTATCGCATCAACACGTCGCTCATCGCGCTTACCCTGATTGGCGCAACGCCTGCATGGGCGCAAAGCCTCACTGCCCCGCAGAAAAATGCTGTTCGCTCTGCCAATCAATACCTGAGCGTGCAGGTTTCTCTCGCAATGGACTGATTGAGCAACTGTCTTCGGAGGCCGGAGATGGTTATAAACGCGCAGATGCAACGGCGGCCGTGGACAGCCTCAATGTGGATTGGGAAAAACAGGCTGCGAGGTCCGCAAAGCAGTATCTCAGTTTGATGGGATTTTCTTGCAAAGGTCTGATCGCACAGCTCTCATCAAGCGCAGGGGATAAATACACCAAAAGCCAGGCAACTGCGGGTGCACGCGAAGCCGGTGCTTGCTAAATAAACAGCGCGCATATTGGGGAAAATGACAGCCGAATTTTTATTAGAGCAGCACGGCAAAAGACCTCATCGATCTGGTCGCCATGCTGCCTTGGTGGGCTGGGACTGCATTGGCACTTGCCAACTACATGACGCTGCACTCCATGCAATCCGCCCCCTGCCTGCGCACAAAGCCCGCAGCAAATCGGCCAATTGGCCACCACCGCCATCCGGCAAGGCCTGGCTATCGGGGGCTAATACATCCTGCCGCTCATCTACCTGGCCGGTGCGGCCATTTTCGCAGTGCGCCAGCGCGGATGCGCTGCAGAACATGTCATGGCAGCAATTCGAAACGCTGGTAGGAGAGGGATTTCAGCGGCGCGGCTACAGCGTCAAGGAAACCGGTGGCGGCGGGCCCGATGGTGGCGTGGACCTGGTCCTCTCGAAGGATGGCGAAAAGACACTGGTGCAATGCAAGCAGTGGAAAGCCTTCAAGGTGGGCGTTTCCACGGTGCGCGAGCTTTATGGCGTCATGGCGGCTGATGGGGCCGCTGCCGGCTTTGTGGTGACCTCTGGCCGGTTTACTCAGGAAGCTGTGGCGTTTGCTGCAGGGAGGAATATCCACCTCATGGACGGCACCGCGCTCATGAAATTGCTGAAGGAGGCAAAGGTCCAGACAGGAGCGGCTTCAACAACCAAGGCCCGGGCTTCTGTACCTTTGGCGAACCCTGCGCCTGTGGCCGAGCCCGTCAAGACGGAGCCTGCTTTTGACACAGTGCAACCGGCTGCCGCCCCAATACCCGGCTGTCCTCAATGCGGGAAAGCCATGGTTAAGCGGGTTGCCAAGCGAGGGCCTGCGGCTGGGAAGGCGTTTTGGGGGTGTTCGGCGTTTGGAGCGTGGTGTCGGGGGACACGGGAGATGCTTGGGAATGGAGTTTAGTTTGGAAAAGGTCTGCTTTCGACCCGAAGCGGAACTTCAAGGCTTACTTACTCAAAATAAGTTGTATTATTAAATATTTTCTCACACATGGCATTTTGATGAAAAACTACTCAGGCATTCATTTTTATTACTTGGAGTGGAAAACCTCATCTGAATTGTTTTCTATTTTCAATAAATCACAAAAGCAGGATAAAAAATACTTTAGGCAAGATGAGGTAAGAGATTCTATAAATATAGAAACAATTCTTTCTTCTCTAAGAAAAATAAATATTAATAAATCTAGCAGATTCTACAAAAGCCTTAAAGAATTTAACTCTATTAACGCAATAATTAAAAAATATGAAAAACTGAACTCCTATCAAATTTGGATGATGTCCGAGTTATCGGAGATAAGCACTATTATTAATGCGCTATCAGATTTTGATAACAAAGATTATAAATCAAATCTCATAGATGCGGTTAATGGAGTACCGTTCATAAATGAAGAAAAAACCAACGGAAACAATATTGCTAGAAATAAAATTTTCGAACTTAATGTCGCGGCCAAATTGAAAAAGTCCGGTTTTGGCGTAGTACTTGGAAATACGAAGGAGGATGGGAGCATTGATGTTAGCGCTTCTTCTGGCGAGAATGACTTCTTTATAGAGTGCAAAAGAATTCAAACTATTGAATCATTAACAAGAAATATAAAAAAAGCAATTAGTCAATTAAATCTGAAAAGAATTGAAAAAAATAAATCCATAGTCGCCTTGGATTTTACAAAAGTCTTTTGGAAAGAATATCTCGACAATGGAAATAAAATTCCCAATGGTGAGGTTGAAGCTAGAAAAATATTAGAAATTGCTGAAAACTCGTATTATAAAATTTTAACAGAAGAATATATGATGGATTTAAATAAGGTACTATTATTTTTATGCCACATAAGAATACCACTTAATAAAACATCAAGCGGCCCTAAATTTCAAAGACATTTTTTTACAATACGCGGAAATAATACAAATAAAATCAATTTGCAAATTTTTCGTGATCAATTAAGAAAATATTAAATTATATCTACATATGTTTATTGAATTATTTTTATCAGTCTTCAAATGATAGTTACTTAGACCGAAGCAACCGGAATCTGGCCGACTGATTATGGTCGAGAGCAGTCCTCAATAGCCCCGCTCTCCACGTGCTCCAGACCCTGCTAGCAACAGCAAAAGCACCTAGAAAGGCCACGCATTACATGCGTGGCCACCCAGGGCCGCACACAGTCAATCTGTCTCCCTCACCACCCCGCGCTCACTAACTCCCCCCATCACCCCCTCAAGCGCCTCTTCCTGCGCCTGAATAAATGCAAGCAATTGCCCCGGAGTCACCGGCTCCAAGGCATGCCCCGGGTAGGCGCCAATGATCAAACTGGAAATCAGCCCCAACTGATCCTGCACGCGCCGCAGGCTGTTGTACTCCGGCTCGGAAAGTTGAAAGTACAGCATGGCAACTCCTCAATGAGCACGCTTGGCGGCTGACGCAAAGGAATGCCCAAGTGCTCGAAGCACGGGACCACGCAAAGGATTGGGAGACGGTTCGGGCATTGATACGCCCGCAAGGAAAGCAGCCATAAGGCCTCCTGTGAGTACGTCCAACTGCTTTCGGGAGTGTGGCGGGACCGCCTGTGAAGGTGTGTTCAGCACCTGGACGTGATGATACAGCGCCCTGGCGCAGCGCCCGCATCCTGACTGTTGACCGCCCGCCGCCGCTCAGCCCGGCAAGGCGCCGCGCTCAAAGACCCCAGCGCCCTCGGACCACAAGGAAGGCCCCCGCGCAAACGCATAGCCAGACGCCCACCACCAGGGCGACTCCGGCACGGCTTCGGGGCTTGCGGCCCTGGACCTGCATCCAGGCCTCGGCCTGCTGGCGGCTGTCGGCCAGCACGGCAGGGGGAAGCAGCCGCACGGTGAGCCAGATCAGCGCGGGCAGCAGCAGGACGTCATCCACATAGCCCAGCACGGGGATGAAGTCAGGGATCAGGTCGATGGGGCTCAGGGCGTAGGCGACCACGAAGGCGCCCAGGGCCTTGGCATACCAGGGCGTATGCGGGCTCTTGCAGGCAAACCACAGGGTGACGCCATCGCGCTTGATGCGTCGTGCCCAGGCCTTCAATTTTTCACCGGCTGTCATGGATGTGCGAGGTTGTGAACGGGCTGGATGATGGCGGCTTGCCGTTGCCGTTGCCGTTGGTGCTGCGCCGCCAGGCCCGCGCAGCACTCGATGATATGGAACGCCAGCCGCGCTGCGCGCGGTTTCCTTGTACCGGGTCTTCATGTCCGTATCGCCACGGCGCCGTGCCTGTGGCCGCAAAGGCCCGCAGCACGGCGGTGTCGGGTGGCCTGCGTCCACTGGGGCAAATGGCTGCCCTGACTGGCAAGGCTTTATCACCGCCCTCTTCCCCATTCCAAGACCCATATCGACTGCACTCAAGGCATGCATGTCGTATATGCATCTAGGAATAATCTGAAAATAATCAGCCATAAGCCTTTCTGCTTGACTTCCAGATACCCAAGAAATCAAATAGCCGGACTCTCACAACGGAATTCCCAGGCCATTGATTGACATTGGCCTTGGGAATGATTGCGAACGCGCAATTCCCACTCTTACACCTTGATCTGACCTGATTTCCCACAGGCCTGATGGGAGGCCTGCGTTTGTGATTTTTCTGGCATTTGGCAAACCACCATTTCCTTATTCATTCCATTAACCATTCGCTTGCAGGCCATGGCAACATCCACAGATCTCACCCGCCCGTATATCAGCTATGAAAAGGCCTTCAACAGGCAGATCACCCGTGCCATGGACAGCCAGCAGGTGGACGTGGTGGTACTCACGCCGCAAGAGTTCATAGGCGTCCTGAAAGACAGGTCGCGCAATGACCCACGCCTGGAGGCCAGCCTGCGCGCCATCCTGGCCCAAAGCGCCTTGGGCAAGTATTGGACGCAGACGGCCAGCCCCAATGCCGGCAAATCCTGGACCATCCCCGCCTCCATGTTGGCCAATGACGCGTACCTGTTCACCAGAACGCTGATTGCATTGCGCCTTGCCGGTGCGCGCACCTATGTCAAGGCGACGCCCAAAGGCACCTATATCATCATCACGGGCCGAGCCGGGTTTCGCGGCAATCTGCTGCAGGGCACGCGCTTTCTCACCACCAATCCCCGCATGGTCCAGATGGGCCTGGGCATGCGCGGCCTTCAGGGCGTTGCCAGAGGGGGCTTCATCTTGAGTTTGGTCGTGGGCATCGGCGTGGAGACATTGGACTTCATCTTCAACGACGAGAAGACCATGCATGACCTGGTGGGAGGGATTGGAGTGGAGGCAGTCAAGGCGGGGTTGGCGACGATGGTTGGCTTGGGTGTCGGTATGGGACTGATAGCTACGGGCGTGACAACCATTGCCATTTGGCCTTTAAGCGTCATGGCGGTGATGGTACTTCTTACCGGAGCTAATTTAAATAAAATTGATGAAGCTTTGGAAATAAAAAAGAAAGTAATTGCTGCACTAAAAATCACAACAAACAGCACAAACAATGGTATATATCGCGTAAATTTCAATACCGTTGCCGCGCAAGAGTTACGCCACAACATTGAAGCAGAAACAAAAGAAACTGTGCTCTCAGGAGAGTCGGTAAATCTGCTACACCCTATTCACCGAAAAAATTAACGAATATTCACATGGAATATAGAAGCTTAAATTTAGTCCGCAAATCTTTGATATGGAGTATCCCGTCTTTTTTATTAATGCTGATCATATCAATTTGGAGTATAAAATATTCTCTTCTTGAAACAATATATGACTTGAGAAACCTATCCCCAACAATAAGAATAACGCCATCCGATTTGGTTGCACTATGCGCACCAATCATTTCAGTTTCAGGAATTACCATCATGATACAAAAGGCAATTCCATGCAAGGTAGGCATAACAAAAATCCCGGAGCGGATTTTAACAACTTCTATATTTGCCGGTATTTTTCTTATACTCTTTTGTCTTTTTATTATTACTCCTTTGCAGCACTATGCCATGCCAAAACTAGGCTATACCCGTTGCAATATATTAAAAGGCCACCCAAATATTTATTATTCAGATTGGGTGAAAAATCCTGACTGGTGCGTGCGTGGCAAAAGCCGAGAGTGGGTAAAACAGCAAGCCCGACTAGCCGGTAGCACTGAGTCAAATCCATAAATAAAAGGCACAGACCACAAGGCATGCAGTATTCTTTGCCTATCCCGCATAGTTTGACTCCCTATGTACTAGAAAGACTCCTCGCAGGCTCCCCGCAGGTCCTTCGAGTTTCCTTAGACATTAAGCCAAGCACTTGAATCTGATCATTCGTCACAGCATAGGTAGCGAATGAAGATCAGATCATCCCATACTGACCAATGACGTGTACCTGTTCACCCTAATCTATCAATAGGCTAGCGCCTATTAGAAAATTAACAGGAACTTAAATGCAAGCAACAGACATAGCCCAAATCAGAAAATCTCTAATATGGAGTATTCCATCATTTTTACTGATTTTGGCTCTATCAATCTGGAGCATCAAATACTCCTTTCTCAACACCATCATTGACCTAAAGAGTTCTTCTGCGTCAGTGAGAATTACACCACTTCATCTGGCAATTTTATATTTCCCAGTAATTGCAGTCACAGGAATTATTGCCATGATACAAAAATCAATTCCCTGCAAAGAGCCCACTTTAAAAATAGCGGAGCGTATCTTTGCCTTCTCAGTATTCACAGGGACTGGCGTTGTGCTTCTTTGTTTCTTTTTCATCACCCCTCTGCAATACTATGCCATGCCAAAGCTTGGTTATACGCGGTGCAACATTCTGAAAGATCATCCCACCATATATTTCACTGACTGGGTCAAAAATCCCGATTGGTGTGTGCGAGGCAAAAGCCGGGAATGGGTCAATGAGCAAGCTCACCTGCCCAATGATTCAGACCATGGATCTCGGTGAAATGTCGTCAAGGCGTATCCACCTGAGTGGTGGTATGACAAAGGGAAATCAGAGATGGCGCCATCAACCTGAGAGAGTTAAGCAACAGAAGCAAAAGAAGAAAAACAAAGACAAACGCTCGGTACAGCCCAGCAATCTGCTGGCACCTATTAATCGAAAAATATGGATATTTAAGTGGAAGAAAATAATCTGACCGAGTTCAGAAAATCTTTAATCCATGGCATTCCTTCCCTTCTATTGGTTTCAGCACTATCAATATGGAGCACAAAATACTCATTTCTAAACACAATAATTGATCTAAAAAATTCCGCTCCATCCGTAAGAATTACACCATCCAGTTTGCTAGTGGCGTATTTCCCTATAATGTCAATCACAGGAATTATTTTTCTTGTACAAAAATCAATTCCTTGCAGATCAAGTATCCTGAAAATCTCAGAGCGCATTTTCACGATTACCACAATCACGGGAGTAGTGATCATGATTACTTGTCTTCTTGTAATAACTCCTTTGCAATACTATGCCATGCCAAAACTGGGCTATACACGCTGCAATATTCTGGAAGACCACCCCACCATTTATTTCACAGACTGGGTAAAGAATCCCGCCTGGTGCGTGCGCGGCAAAAGCCGGGAATGGGTCAAAGAGCAAGCCAGTCTTGCCCAATGACCAGATGATTTTTCCCGGGTAGGTAAAGAGGGGTCGAATGGCCTACCGGCCCAGGAACAGGCGGGTGGCGCGCAGGCCCAGGGGCGTCCAGTGCAGGCCCGGTGACATGGCCTGTACCAGCAACTCATGCTGGGCCGCTGGATCTAGCGTGGGGTAGCGCTGCTCGAAGAGCATCAGGTCGGTGTCCAGTTCCTGCGCGCTGCGACCCGGGTCCGGTCGCGCGCCACGGGATGTGCGCAGGCGCTCGGCCACGCGAAAGCTCATGCGCCGCGCCGGTTTGCCGGGCTCGGCCACGGATTCGAAGGATGCGCCATCCGCACTGGCCGGCCCACGCAGCCAGTCATGAATGACTTGCAGCTCATAGGGAGAGAAAACACCGAACATCTCTGCCCGCTCGCCCTGCAGCAGCTGCCAGAAGCGGCTTTCCTCAGCAGGCCGGTTGCGTTGTATCCAGCGTGCCTGCTCCAGCGCGTCCAAGAAGGCAGGCATGTCCCGCGGACGGGACAGCCAGTCATTGACGCTGCGGCCGGCCACCTTGCAGAAGTCCGAGTGCGCGCCATGCCCGGAAGGCGATTTGCGCGCCAGGATGCGCACCACCTCAGCTTCGATATCGAACTGCCTGATCACGTCCAGCGTGCTGGTGCCCGTGTCTGCCAGCCGGGCGCCTGCGCGTACGCGGCGCCAGTATTCGCCGCCATCGTCAATGCGCGGCGCGTTCTCCCACGCGGCAATGCAGGCGCGCCGGGCATGGCCGGTGTCGGCGTTGTCCACGGTCACATGCAGGGTGAAGTAGTAGGGGTCTATTCCCAGTTCATTGAGTTCGTAGGCGGTGATGAGCAGGTGCAGCGGTAATTGCTCATAGCCCAGGTTGAATCCCACGATCTCGGGCAGGAACTGCTGCGCATTCCAGCCCAGCGCCAGCTGTACCAGCCCCTGCCGGTACAGGTCGTCGGGCAGGTCCTCCACGGGATCAAGGCCATACCTGGCCAGCAGCTCCCGATAGAGCTTGACGTGGTTCTTGTCGGCCATGCCGTCGCCCAGTTCTTCCACATAGGTGGTGACCAGGTCCGACATGCGTGAGTTGCCCGCATGCGCGCACAGGCCGTAGAGCCAGGAACCGTCCACCAGCTTGGTAGGCGCCACATTGCGCAGGAAGTACAGGGCATGGGCGCGGTTGCCGAAGTAGCGGCGTGCCGCACCCGCCTTGCGCTCTGCAAGGTAGGCCTGGTACTGGGCGTGCACTTTTTCGACATTGGCACGCATCCAGTCGGTCAGGTGCTCCGGGTTGTCCGGCAGGCCATCGGCATCGGCAGAGGTCTCGGCAATCACGCCGTGCAGGAAGTCCGCAGCAGCCTGGCGCTCCTGTTCGGTGGGCAGATGGTTGGCCAGGCGCTCGTAGAGCGGCACATGCAGGAAAGAAGGCTCAAGCGTGCCTGCGCCAGCGGCCGGTTCGATACGTGGGGGGTCCAGCAGTTCTGTGTTCATGGTGGGGCTTTGGTCCGTAACGCCTTCAGGATGCGGTGTGGCCCTAGGTACAGCCATCGGGCCAACGCCTTCCTGTGCGTCGTAATACGCCTACCCTTGGCGCAGGCGCCCGGGCCGGACCGCCGTCGCCCTGGCGCCCGCGCTCATGGCAGGGGAACAGGATCCGGCCCGGCCTTGCCGGCGAGCATTGGCTGGTACTGGGCGCCGGCCTGCTGGCCCTGCTTCGTGCTCTTGGCCAATCCCTCGAATGTCTCCACAAGGTTGCGAAGGTAGGAGTCTGCCTGCTCAACCGACCAGTGCCTGAGCGTGTAGAGCCAGATTTCCTCCAGATCGGCTTCGGCCAGCGGCGACAGTCGGTAGGGCTTAGCCATGCTTTGCGTGCATGCGGCTCAAAAACGCTTCGCTGTCAAACGGGCGCGGCTCGCCGGACTGACGGCCAGCGTTCAGAGCCTCTTGCAATGCCTTCACCCTGATTTCGTGCTCTTCCAGCAGCCGCAACCCGGCTCTGACCACATCACTGGCGGTGCCATAGCGCCCGCCTTGGACTTGGGCATCAATGAATTCCGTGAAGTGCGGCCCCAGGGCCACGGATGTGTTTCGGCTCATGGCGTTCTCCAGACGATGTACCAATATATCCAAAATATTGGTACATCGTCACCGCAACAGTCATCGTCGTTTTCACCGTGCTTCCTGTCGCTGCCCGGCCATCGCCTCACGCTGGCGTTCAGCGCGCATCTTGGTGCCCACGTGTACTCCCCCTCCCCACCACCTCGAACCCCACATCCTGCGCGGCCGCCGCCACGCCACCGGCCATGCGCGCAATCAGCGCCTCTGCGCCCAGGCGGCCGATGGCGGCGCCGTCCACGCGCACGGTGGACAGGGCGGGCCAGGCGTCCAGCGCCAGGGCCTGGTCGCCAAAGCCCAGCACGCCGAATTCCTCTGGCATGCGCAGGCCCAGCGCGTGGGCGTGGGAGAGCACGCCTTGCGCCAGCGCATCGGAGCTGCAGAAGACGGCATCGGCCTCTGGTGCCTGGGCGCGCAGGGCGCTCAGGGCATCGCGGCCACGGCCGGATTGGGGGATGGCTTCCGAGAAGACGATTTGCGCAGGAACCTGGGCACCGGCTTCTGCGGCGGCGCGGGTGAAGCCCAGGGCGCGGCGGGCGGCGCGGCTGTCGTCGGCGCGCAGGATGGCCGGGCGCCGGTAGCCGCAGGCGGCCAGGTGGCGGAAGGCAGCGCGGCCCGCGTCTTCCTGCGAGAAGCCGACCACCATGTCCAGCGGATGGGGCTGGTAGTCCCAGAGTTCGACCACGGGCACGTCGGCATTGACCAGCAGGCGCCGCGTGCGGGCCGTGTGCTCGGTGCCGGTGAGCACGATGCCGTCCGGGCGGCGGCTGAGCATGGCGGCCAGCCAGGTTTCCTCATGCTCCGGGTCATAGCTGGAGATGCCCAGCGTGGTTTCATAGCGCTGCGCGGCCAGGGTGTGGATGAGCGCATCGAGCATGTCGGAAAACAGCGAGTGCCCCACCGAAGGCACGATGGCCGCCACCAGCCGCGTCTGGCGCGAGGTCAGCCCGCCCGCCAGGGAGTTGGGCACGTAGCCCGATTGCTCCACGGCCTGCGCCACGCGCAGCCGCGTGGCCTCGGCCACCAGTTCAGGCCGGTGCAGCGCGCGCGAGGCAGTGATGGGCGACACGCCGGCAATGCGGGCCAGGTCCTTGAGCGTGGGCGCATTGGCGTTGCGCAGGGTGCGGAGGGTCATGCGAGGCCTTTGCCTGGAATGGCGATGGAGAGGCGGCTTGAGGATGATTGCGTGGTCATGTTAACGATGATGTCCATCAGCACGGTCTGATTGTTTCCCCTCGTACGTCCGAATGGAGAGCGCTGCCTTTGCTTGAAATGATTGCGCAATCATTCAAGAGGAGACCACCATGCGCCCTTCGCTCTCCAACCGCCGCAGCGCCATGGCGCGCCTGCTGGCCGCGGCCCTGGCTCCGGCCTCGATGCTGGCCCAGGCCCAGGCCCAGGCTGCCTGGCCCATCCGGCCGATCACGCTGGTGATTCCCTTCCCTCCTGGTGGCCAGACCGATGTGGTGGGCCGGCTGGTGGGAGAGCGCCTGTCGCAGCGCCTGGGCCAGCCCGTGGTGGTGGAGAACCGGCCCGGCGTGAATGGCTCGCTGGCCTCCGAGGCCGTGGCGCGGGCGCGGGCCGATGGCTACACGCTGGTGATTGGCGGGCCGGGCACGCATGCCATCAACCAGCTGGTCAATCCCAACGTGAAGTACGACGCGCGGCGGGATTTCACGCACATTGCCATGCTGGGGCGCGTGCCCATGCTGCTGCTGGCCTCGCCCAGGCTGAAGGTCGCTTCGGTGGCCGACGTGGTGGCCCTGGCCCAGGCCAGCCCCGGCACGGTGAATGTGGCGCTGACGGGCATTGGCTCGTCCAGCCATGTGACGACGGAGCTGCTGCGCCAGGCGGCCGGAGTGAGCTTCAACAACGTTCCCTACAAGGGCGATGTGCCCGCCATGACCGATGTGATGGGCGGCCAGGCAGACCTGCTGTTCGTGCCCGCCACCTCGGCCGTGGGCTTTGCGCAGGCGGGCAAGCTGCGTGCGCTGGCCGTGGCAGGCGACCGGCGCCTGGCGGCCCTGCCCGATGTGCCCACCATGGCCGAGGCCGGCCAGCCGCAGGTCGTCAACTATTCATGGACCAGCCTGGCGGGGCCGTCGGGCATGCCAGCCGATGTGGTGGAGCGGCTCAACCAGGCCTGCCAGTCCCTCCTGGCCGAGCCCGAGGTGGTGGCCCGGCTGGCCGCCATGAGCAACGAGCCCACGCCGGGCACGCCCGCCCAGGCCGCCAGCTTCATCGCCGCCGAGGTGGCGCGCTGGAGCGAGGTGGTGCGCAAGGGAAACATCCAGGTCCAGTGAACAGCTTCAGGAGAGCCCCCATGAGCATGCTGCCCGCCAATACGTTCAAGCGCGCGCTGCGCGAAGGCCGCCCGCAGATCGGCCTGTGGTCCACCATTCCCTCCCCCTTTGTCTGCGAGATGATCGGCGGCGCGGGCTACGACTGGGTGCTGCTCGATACCGAGCACACGCCCACCGACGTGCCGCTGATGCTGGGCCAGCTGCAGGCCGTGGCCGCCGCCCTGCCCGCACCGGGCGCCCTGCCCGTGCATGCCGTGGTGCGGCCCGCCTGCAACGATGCGGTGCTGATCAAGCGCTACCTGGACCTGGGCGCCCAGTCCCTGCTGCTGCCCTTTGTGCAGAACGCGCAGCAAGCGCGGGATGCCGTGCGCGCCATGCGCTATGCCCCCAGGGCATGCGCGGAATGGGCGGTTCCACTCGCGCGGCCAACTTCGGGCGCACGGCCGACTATGTGGCACGTGCGGCCGATGAGCTGTGCCTGCTGGTGCAGGTGGAGACGGCCGAAGCGCTGGAGCAGATAGAGGCGATTGCGGCCGTCGATGGCGTGGACGGCATCTTCATCGGCCCCGCCGACCTGTCGGCCAGCCTGGGCTATCCGGGCCAGGCGCGCCACCCTGTGGTGAACCGGGCCATCGACCAGGCCATCGCCCGCATCCGCGCCTGCGGCAAGGCGCCGGGGATCCTGATGGTGGACGAGGCACGGGCGCGCGAATGTCTGGAGCTGGGCGCGCAGTTCGTGGCCGTGGCGCTGGACACGCTCTTGCTGCGCGACGGGCTGGATGCGGCGGCGGCGCGCTTCAGGAAAAGGCCGCTGGCCGCGAACCCGCCAGGGCCCGCATCCACCGCCGGCAGCTACTGAGGAGCCCCACAACCATGACACGTTCCCCCGAATCCCTGCGCAGCGCACGCTGGTTTGCTCCCGATGATTTCCGCTCCTTCGGCCACCGCTCGCGCGTGCTGCAGATGGGCTATGGCTACGAGGACTGGATGGGCAAGCCCGTGATCGCCATCGTCAACACCTGGAGCGATGCCAACCAGTGCCATGCCCACTTTCGGCAGCGCGTGGAAGACGTCAAGCGCGGCGTGCTGCAGGCGGGCGGCTTTCCGCTGGAGCTGCCGGCCATCTCGCTGTCGGAAAGCATGGTCAAGCCCACGACCATGGTCTATCGCAACTTCCTGGCCATGGAGACCGAGGAGCTGCTGCGCAGCCACCCGGTGGACGGCGCCGTGCTCATGGGCGGCTGCGACAAGACCACGCCGGGGCTGACCATGGGGGCGATTTCCATGGGCCTTCCCTTCATCTACCTGCCGGCCGGCCCCATGCTGCGCGGCAACTGGAAGGGGCAGGTGCTGGGCTCGGGCTCGGACGCCTTCAAGTTCTGGGACGAACGCCGCGCCGGCCGCCTGGACGAGCAGGCATGGCGCGAGATGGAAGCCGGCATTGCCCGCAGCCACGGCACCTGCATGACCATGGGCACGGCGGCCACCATGATGGGCATTGCCGAGGCCGTGGGCCTGGCGCTGCCGGGCGCTTCGTCCATCCCGGCCGCCGACGCCAACCACATCCGCATGAGCGCCGAGTGCGGCCGCCGCATCGTGCAGATGGTGTGGGAAGACCTCACGCCCGCCCGCATGCTCACGCGCGCGCATTTCGAGAACGGCATTGCCTGCGCCATGGCCATGGGCTGCTCCACCAACGCCATCATTCACCTGATCGCCATGTCGCGGCGCGCGGGCCATCCGGTCAGCCTCGATGACTTCGACGCCTTCAGCCGCCGCGTGCCCGTGATCGCCAACATCCGGCCCAGCGGCGACCGCTATCTGATGGAGGATTTCTTCTATGCAGGCGGCCTGCGCGCCCTGCTGGAACGTATCCGCCCGCATCTGGACACCGGGGCCATGACGGTCAACGGCAAGACCCTGGGCGAGAACATTGCGGGCAGCCAGGTCCACCAGGACGACGTGATCCGCCCCCTGTCCAGCCCCATCTACGCAGAAGGGGCGCTGGCCGTGCTGCGCGGCAACCTGGCGCCGGACGGCGTGGTCATCAAGCCCAGCGCCTGCGCCCCGCACCTGCTGCGCCACACGGGCCGCGCCCTGGTATTCGACGACTACCCCAGCCTCAAGCAGGCCGTGGACGACCCCCATCTCGATGTGAACGGCGAAGACATCCTGGTGCTGCGCAACGCCGGCCCCAAGGGCGCAGGCATGCCCGAATGGGGCATGCTGCCCATTCCCACCAAGCTGCTCAAGCAAGGCGTGAAAGACATGCTGCGCCTGTCCGACGCCCGAATGAGCGGCACCAGCTACGGCGGCTGCCTGCTGCACTGCTCTCCCGAGTCCGCCGTGGGCGGGCCGCTGGCCCTGGTGCGCACGGGCGACCGCATCACGGTGGACGTGCCCGCCCGCCGCATCCACCTGGAAGTCAGCGACTCAGAACTCGCCACCCGCCGCGCCGCCTGGACGCCCCCGCCCGCGCGCTATGAGCGCGGCTATGGCTGGCTGTTCGGCCGCCATATCCTGCAGGCCAATGAGGGATGCGATTTTGATTTTCTGGAGACGGGTTTTGGGAGCGCTGTGCCGGAGCCGGATATTTTTTGAGAGCGTGAATGGCACAGGGTCTGCCCAGGCGCAGGGCGGCCCGTGCAGCCCTGCCTATCCAGGTCCTACGACATAAGCCGCCTCCAGGCTGACGGCCAAGTCCTACATCGCCACTGCTTTTTGTCATGAATAGTGGCTCTGTTTTCGACAAGATACTGATTCAAGCACGCCAATGAAAACGCCATATCCAATTGAATATTGATGAATACGGAAACCACCGCATTCATCAAATATCGATAGGCATTTTCTAATAGCGACACACCGTTTTCCCCAGGTCCACGCGCACGCAAGCCCCCTGCCCTTCGCGGGCAGCCGTTCCCGTTTCCCCGCTGCCTTGCACCGCCGTGGACCTCAACCCAGAAGCAGAGGTGGCTGTGGACTTTCTCAGAAGCATCTTTCATCAGGCTCCGGAAATCGCGCTGTTCGCGGCCTTGGCGCTCGGTTACTGGGTGGGCAAGTTCAGGTTCGGGTCGTTCCAGCTGGGGGGCGTGGCGGGGTCGCTGCTGGCGGCGGTGCTGATCAGCCAGGTGGGGGTGACCATCGATTCGGGCATCAAGGCGGTGCTGTTCGCGCTGTTCATCTATGCCGTGGGTTTCGAGAGCGGGCCGCAGTTCTTCCGCTCGCTGGGGCGGCAGTCGGTCAAGGAGATCCTGATGGCCCTGGTGGTGGCCGTGTCGGGGCTGGTCACGGTGGTGGTGATCGCCCGGGTGTTCCATCTGGACAAGGGGCTGGCGGCGGGGCTGGCCGCTGGCGGGCTGACGCAGTCGGCCATCATCGGCACGGCGGGCTCGGCCATTGAAAAGCTGGGGCTGGCGCCCGACGAGGTGCAGCGCATGCAGGCCAATGTGGCCATCGGCTATGCGGTGACCTATATCTTCGGCTCCTTCGGCGCCATCATCATGTGCGTGAACGTTCTGCAGTGGCTGACGGGCCGCAAGATCCGCGAGGACGCGATCCAGGCCGAGCAGGAGCTGCTCAAGGGCGTGCGCGTGTACGGAACCGGCGAGTCACCGGCCGTGCCGGATCTGGTGGGGCGCATTTTCCGCGTGGGCCAGGCGGGCCGCACCGTGGCGGAGCTAGAGGCCAGCGCCACCGCCAACGGCGGCACGGTGACGGTGGAGCGCATACAGCGCAGGAACGCGATGGTGGGCGTGGACGGCAGCCTGGCGCTGGAGGCCGGCGACATCATCCTGCTGGTGGGCCGGCGCGCGGCCGTGGTGGCGCTGGGCGCCTCGGTGGGCGAGGAGCTGCAGGGCGCCGAGGGCATGGACGTGGTGATGGTGCGGCGCGACGTGGCCATCTCCAACAACCAGTATCTGAACCGCAGCGTGAAGGACATCCTGGACAGCCTGTCGCAGGAGTTCAAGCACGGTGTGTACGCAGTGGCGCTGATGCGCGCGGGCACGCCGGTGCCGATTGCGCCGGCCACCATGGTCATGCCGGGCGATGTGGTGACGCTGTTCGGCACGCCGCAGGATGTGCAGAAGGCTGCGCAGTCGGTGGGCCCCATCATCGTGCCCAGCGACAAGACGGACTTTGTCTTCCACGGCCTGGGCATCACGGTGGGCCTGCTGATCGGGCTGCTGGTACTGCGCCTGGGCTCCATTCCCATCACGCTGGGCAGCGGCGGCGGCGCCCTGCTGGCGGGCCTGCTGTTCGGCTGGTGGCGCAGCCGCAAGCACACCTTCGGCAACATGCCCACGGCCGCTTCCACGCTGCTGCGCGACCTGGGCCTGGCCGGCTTCGTGGCCATGGTGGGCCTGCAGTCGGGCCAGCAGGCCGTGACCACGGTGATGCAGCAGGGCCTGACGCTGTTCCTGCTGGGCGTGGTGGTGACCATCGTGCCGCTGCTGATCGCCATGCTGTTCGGCAAGTACGTGCTGCGCTATGACAACGTGGCCGTGTTCGCGGGTTCGCTGTCCGGGGCGCGCAGCGCCAACCCGGCGTTTGGCGAGATTCTGGACAAGGCCGGCAACTCGATTCCCACGGCACCGTTTGCGATCACCTATGCGCTGGCCAATGTGTTCCTCACATTGCTGGGGCCGCTGGTCATCGCCTTTGCCTGAACACCCCTGATCTATTCCCAAGGACCACCAAGGACCATCACAAGGAGCTGCGCAATGAGCAAGGATTATCGGAGTCTGGCGAATTTGAGCCCGTTCGAACTCAAGGACGAGCTGATCAAGGTGGCCTCGGGCAAGGCCAACCGCCTCATGCTCAATGCGGGGCGCGGCAATCCCAACTTCCTGGCGACCACGCCGCGCCGGGCGTTCTTCCGGCTGGGGCTGTTCGCGGCGGCGGAGTCGGAGCTGTCGTACTCCTACATGACGGTGGGCGTGGGCGGGCTGGCCAAGCTCGACGGCATCGAGGGCCGCTTCGAGCGCTTCATCGCCGAGCACCGCGACCAGGAGGGCGTGAAGTTCCTGGGCAAGTCGCTGAGCTATGTGCGCGACCAGCTGGGGCTGGACCCCGCCGCCTTCCTGCACGAGATGGTGGACGGCATCCTGGGCTGCAACTACCCCGTTCCGCCGCGCATGCTCACCGTGAGCGAGCAGGTCGTGCGCCAGTACATCGTGCGCGAGATGGCAGGCGGCGCCGTGCCACCCGAGTCGGTGGACCTGTTCGCCGTCGAGGGGGGCACGGCGGCCATGGCCTATATCTTCGAGAGCCTGCGCATCAGCGGCCTGCTCAAGGCCGGCGACAAGGTGGCCATCGGCATGCCGGTGTTCACGCCGTATATCGAGATCCCCGAACTGGCCCAGTACGACCTCAAGGAAGTGCCCATCCACGCCGACCCCGACAACGGCTGGCAGTACTCCGACGCCGAGCTGGACAAGCTCAAGGACCCGGACGTCAAGATCTTCTTCTGCGTGAACCCCAGCAACCCGCCGTCCGTGAAGATGGACCAGCGCAGCCTGGACCGCGTGCGCGCCATCGTGGCCGAGCAGCGGCCCGACCTACTGATCCTCACCGACGATGTCTACGGCACCTTTGCCGATGAATTCCAGTCCCTGTTCTCGGTCTGCCCCCAGAACACGCTGCTGGTGTATTCGTTCTCCAAGTATTTCGGGGCCACGGGCTGGCGCCTGGGGGTGATCGCGGCGCACAAGGACAACGTGTTCGACCATGCGCTGGCGCAGTTGCCCGAGTCCGCCAAGAAGGCGCTGGACCACCGCTACCGCTCGCTGCTGCCCGATGTGCGCTCGCTCAAGTTCATCGACCGCCTGGTGGCCGACAGCCGCGTGGTGGCGCTGAACCACACGGCCGGCCTGTCCACGCCGCAGCAGGTGCAGATGGTGCTGTTCTCGCTGTTTGCGCTCATGGATGAAGCGGACGCCTACAAGCAGGCGCTCAAGCAACTGATCCGCCGCCGCGAGGCCACGCTGTACCGCGAGCTGGGCATGCCCCCGCTGGAAAATCCCAACTCGGTCAACTACTACACGCTGATCGACCTGCAGAACGTCACCTGCCGGCTCTATGGCGAGGCCTTCTCGCAATGGGCGGTGCAGCAGTCGTCCACGGGCGACATGCTGTTCCGCGTGGCGGATGAGACCGGCATCGTGCTGCTGCCGGGCCGGGGCTTCGGGTCCGACCGCCCTTCCGGTCGTGCCTCGCTGGCCAACCTCAACGAGTACGAGTACGCCGCCATAGGCCGCGCCCTGCGCCGACTGGCCGACGAGCTGTACGAGCAGTACAAGGCGCTGGGCAAGGAGTAAGCCCTATGCCAGGGCCCGCACGGCTCATCGCAGCTGTCGGGCCTTGACCACCAGCAGCGCCCCGGCCATCAGGCCCACACCGGCCAGTTGCACGGCATCCAGCGCGCGCCCGTAGACCACCCAGTCCAGCACGATGGCCGTCAACGGATAGACGTACTGCAGCACGGCGATGCGGCCCAGCGTGAGGCGGGCCATGCCCGCAAAGAGAATGGCGTAGGCCAGGCCCGTGTGCAGCACGCCCAGCCCTGCCAGCCAAGCCCAGGATGACGGCGCCTGCGGCCAGCCATGAACCAGCGGCACCCACAGCAGCAGCACGGTGCCGACCGCGCATTGCCACCAGGCCAGCGCAAACGGCGTGACCACCTTCTCGGCCTTGGCCAGGATGGTCACGGCCGCATAGCACAGCGAGCCGGCCAGGCACATCAGCAGCCCGGACACATGGTCCGGTCCCCAGGCCGCCGCATCGCCACCCAGCAGCCCCGTGGTCAACACCAGTCCCAGCAACGCCACCAGCACGGCCACCACCTGCCGTGGTGCCACGGCCTCGCGCAGCACCAGGGTGCCGAACAGCATGATCCACACCGGCTGGATGTGGAACACGATGGTGGCCACGCCAATGGAGGTGCGCGGTATGGCCGCAAAGAACAGCGCCCAGTTCAGCACCATGAGGACGCCGGTGGCCGCCACCACCGGCCAGCTCCTGCCGCGCACGCGCAGCTCCCGCACGCGGCCCGTGGCCAGGCCCCAGGCCAGCAGCGCCAGCGCGCCGAAGGCGCAGCGAAACAGCACGGTGACCAACGGGTGCTGGCGGGCCTCTTCCACAAATATGCCAACCGTGCCCAGCAGCACGCCGCCCGCGATCATCAGCCACTGGCCGCGTGTCTCCTGCGCTGTGGAAGCGGCTTGTGCGGGCGCGGCGGAGGCTACGGATGCAGCCTGTAAGGAATGGGGTCTGTCTTGCATGGCCGCGATCGTCTCGTGGCAGTAAATTCTCGTAAAGCAAATAGTTTGCAGGTTTAGTATTCGATATTCGAATCAATGGAGCGTGCCGTGAACCACCCCGACCTGCAGATCGACTGGCTGCGTGCCCTGGTGGTCGTGGTGGATGCGGGCTCGCTCTCGGCTGCCGCGCCGCTGCTGCACCGATCACAGGCCGCCGTGAGCATGCAGATCAAGAAGCTGGAGACCGCCCTGGGCCAGCCCGTGCTGCTGCGCGGCCCGCGCCATCTGCAACTGACGCCCGCCGGCGCGGAGCTGCTGGGCTATGCGCGGCGCATGCTGGAGCTGCAGACCCAGGCGCAGGCGGCCCTGTTCGGCCCCGACCTATCCGGGCGCGTGCGGCTGGGCGTGCCGGACGACTACGCATCCACCTATCTGACGCCCGTGCTGCGCAGCTTTGCAGGCCGCTACCAGGGCGTGGAGATCGAGCTGACCTGCGAGCAGTCCACCGCACTCATCCCGCAGGTGGTGCGCGGCACGCTGGACCTGGCCCTGGTCTCACGCGACAGGCCCCAGCGCGGGCGCCTGCTGTTCCACGAGCCCCTGGTCTGGGTGGGCGCGCCGCAGCACGAGGTGTGGAGGAAGAACCCCCTGCCGATTGCCGTCTACGAGGCCGCCAGCCTGGCGCGCACGGCGGCGCTGTCCAGCTTGGCGGCCCAGCGGCGCGCGCACCGCGTGGTCTATCACAGCTCCAGCCTTGCCGGCCAGCTGGCCGCCGTGGAAAGCGGCCTGGCCGTGGCCGTGTTCACGCGCTGCAGCGTGCCGCCGCACCTGCAGGTGCTGCAGAACCTGCCGGCCGGCTTCGAGCTGCCGCCGCTGGTGTCCATGCAAGTGTCGGCCCTGCGCAGCAAGGCCTCGCAGGGCTCGGCGGCCGTGGATGCCATGTATGGGCAGTTGATTGCGACGCTGGGCCAGGCACCTCAGGAACTGACCAAGGCCTGACGCCTGGCGAGGTTCGGCAAGCATTCTGCGCACGCATTTCGCTGTATTCTTGAAAACATAATGAAATCATCCACCGGCCATTTACCGCAACCTGATTGGGCGCACCTGCAGGCCCGCGCTGGAGAACCGACTTGACGCAAAAATACATCCCCCATCTGCTGGCCCTGGACCGCGAGCGTGACTGGGCGCGCGCAGCGCAGGCCTGCGGCATCTCCGACAACGCGCTGGCCCAGGCCATACGCTCGGCCGAGGCGGAGTTCGGCCACGCGCTGGTGCGTGCGGGCCGGCCCTTCCAGGGGTTTACGCAGGAAGGCGAACAGGTGCTGGCCTGGGCACGGCAGTTCGCCCAGGCGGTGGATGCACTCAAGCACTGCTTTGCCGACACGCGCAAGCGGGCAGGCCTGGCGCCCCTGCTGGCGCGGCGCTCCGTCTCGCCCAGGCGGCTGGCCATGCCGGGCCCGGACAGCGGCGACATGGACCTGATGATCGAGGCGGCGCTATGCGCTCCGGACCACGGTGCCTTGCACCCCTGGCGGGTTCTGGAGTTTCCCGCCCACCAGCGCGAGGCCTTGGCCTGCCTGTTCGAGCAGGAAAAACTGCGCCGCGACCCGCTGGCCCCGGCCGACGATATCCGCCGTGCGCGCGAGCATGCAACGCGCGCTCCGGCGCTGATCGCCTTCATCATCTCGCCCCGGCCGCGCTCGCGCGTGCCGGTGCGTGAGCAATGGCTGGCGGCGGGCGCGGCCTTGGGCAACTTCCTCAACGCCGCCCACCATTTGGGCTTTGGTGCCATCGTGCTCAGTGGCGAGCGCTGTTTTGACCCGGCTCTGCATTCAGCGCTGGGTTTGCGCGAGGGCGAGCACCTGGCCGGCTTCATCAGCCTGGGCACCATCACCAGCCAGCCATCCCCGCGCGCAACGGTGGCGCCCTCTTCCATGCGCACGGCATGGCAGGCAGAGCAGGCAGCAGCGGTCACGGCACAGGCCCTTCTCCAGCCAGACGGCAACCACGACAGCCATGGCAGCGATCTTTGAAGCCGCAGCCGGCGCGTGCAGGGTGGCGCAAAGGTGGCGCACTGACTGCGCGGGGCGGTTAGAGTTGCGGGGCTGCTGCGCCCTCTTGCATCCTCTTGCGCCCTCTTTTCCATCACGGAACAAGCTTTCATGATCATCCGGCCCCGCCCCCACTGGCTGCGCATGCTCTTCGTGCTGCGCGGCTCGGTGCTGCCCGACATCCTGCCCCAGCTGATGGCCGCCACCCTGTTCGCCATGCTGGTCACGGCCCTGCACGGCCAGCTGTTTGCGTGGAAGGTGCCACTGAACTTCGTGCCGTTTTCGCTGATCGGGCTGACGCTGGCCATCTTCCTGGGCTTTCGCAACAGCACCAGCTATGCGCGCTATTGGGAGGCGCGCACGCTGTGGGGCACCCTGCTCAACGAGACACGCACCCTGGTGCGCCAGGCCCGGACCTTGACGGACGCGCCGCAGCACGCCCCGGCCCTGGCCATGGTGCTGGCGGCCTTCGTGCATGCGCTGCGCCACCAGTTGCGCGGCACCGATGCCGCGGCCGACATGCGCCGCCTGCTGCCCGCCGCCGACTGCGAGCGCCTGGCCACGGCGCGCTTCAAGCCTGCCGTGCTGCTGCTCATGGCCGGCGAATGGCTGCAGGCGCGCCGCCACGATGGCAGCCTGCAGCCCGTGCTGGTGCCCGCCATGGAGGCGCCCCTGTGCAAGCTGGGCGAGGCGCTGGGCGGCTGCGAACGCATTGCGGGCACGCCCATCCCCTTCACCTACGCGGTGATCATCCACCGCACCATCTACCTGTACTGCCTGCTGCTGCCCTTCGGCCTGGTGGATTCCATCGGCTTCATGACGCCGGTGATCGTGGCCTTCATCGCCTACACCTTCTTTGCGCTGGAGGCCCTGGGCGCCGAGCTGGAGGAGCCCTTCGGCACGGCACCCAACGACCTGGCGCTGGACGCCATGTCGCAGATGATCGAGGCCACGCTGCGCGAGCTGACCGGCGAGGTGCTGCCGCCTGCGCCGCAGCACAAGGATGTGCTGTTCCTGACCTGACCCTGCCTGCCGGCCCGGACAGCGCAGCGGCACAATCTGCCACCCGCATCACAGAAAAGGACAAGCGCCATGACGGAGACAAGCAAGGTCAAGGGACCGGCCTCGTATTTCCCTTCCATCGAGAAGACCTACGGCCAGCCGATTGCGCACTGGATGGACCTGCTGCAACGGCAGGACACCCGCAAGCACATGGAACTGGTGGGCTGGCTCAAGGCCCAGCACCAGATGGGGCACGGCCATGCGAATGCGCTGGTGGCCGTGTTCCTGGCACAGGCCTGACCTGCACCCGGCAACCCTCAGCCGATGGCCGTGCCGAAAGCCTGGCGCACGGCGGCACCCGCTTCGTCAAACAGGCGGCGTGATGCCGGCGCCAGCCCCAGCATATGCATGCAGGCGTGCACCATGCCGGGCAGGCGCACGGCCTGCACCGCCACACCGGCCTGCGCCAGCCGCTGCGCATAGGCTTCGGCCTCGTCGCGCAGTGGGTCGTATTCGCAGCTGATCACCGTGGCAGGCGGCAGGCCTGCCACGTGGTCCGCGCGCAGCGGAGAGACAAGTTCGTGCCGCCCCGATGCCGCATCGCCCAGGTACGCGCCATAGCAGTACTCCATGGCCGCACGTGTGAGGTAGTGGCCCTCGCCGAACTGCTGGAACGACGCCGAATCCATGGCCGCGTCCAGTGCCGGGTACAGCAGCAGCTGGTGGGCGATGGCCGGTGCGCCCGCCGCTCCCCAGCCTTCTTGCTGCCGCGCCAGCAGGCAGGCGGCGGCCGCGAGGTTGCCGCCCGCGCTGTCTCCGGCCACGCCGATGCGCCTGTTGTCCAGGCCCAGCGCATCGGCCTGCTCAAAGGTCCAGGCAATGGCATCGCAGAAGTCATGCAGCGGCACGGGAAAGCGGTGCTCGGGCGCCAGCCGGTAGTCCACCGAGACCACGACGGCGCCCGTTGCCATGGCCAGTGCGCGGCAGGGGTTGTCGTAGACCTCCAGCGAACCCAGGCACCAGCCGCCGCCGTGGGCGAAGACCAGGGCGGGCTGGGACGTGGGTGTGACCGAGGCCAGCGGCCGGTAGATGCGCACGCGCAGCGGCGCACCGTCGCGCGCGGGCAGCGTGAAGTCTTCGGTGCGGGCCATGGCCTCGGCCGGGCCATGCAGGGCGCGCAGCCCGGCGTCGGTGGCCTCGCGCAGCTCCGCCAGCGTGGGCGGCGTGGGCGGGGCCACGGCCTGGGTTGCCTGCGCCAGCTCGGCGAGATAGCGCGCAATGTCAGCGTCCAGGCCCATGGTCACAGCGTCCTTTGCAGGAAGGGCAGCAGTTCGGCGATGAAGGGCTCGGCGGCTTCCTCCATGATGAAGTGGCCGCAGCCCGGCACGATCACGCCCGACAGGTCATCGGCATGGCCGCGCAGCGTGGCCAGCGGCGCATCGGCCGTGGCATGCTCGGCGCCAATGGCCAGCACGGGCATGGCCAGCGGGCGCAGCGCACGCTCGCGGTTCTGGCGAATGGTTTCGGGAATGGCACGGTAGTAGGCAAAGCCGCCGCGCAGGCCACCGGGCGCCGCATAGGCATCCACATAGACGTCCACGGCCACGCGGTCGCGCCGCAGCGACCAGCGGTTGAACATGAATTCCAGGTAGGCACGCTCGCGCCCCGCGATCAGGGTCTCGGGCAGGTCGGCCAGCTGGTTGAACATGAAGTGCCACAGGAAAATGTTCTGCTCGGGCGGCGCAAAGATGCTGGGCTCGGGCGCCAGGCCGGGGATCACGGCCTCGGTCAGCGCCAGGGACTGCACGGCCTGCGGCTGGTCGCTGGCCAGCGCATAGGCCACCCACATGCCCACATCGTGGCCGGCGACCTGGTAGCGCTCATGGCCCAGCGCCAGCATGGTGCGGTGCAGGGTCAGCGCAATGGAGCCCGTGTCGTAGCCGGTGTCGGGCCGGTCCGAAAAGCCCGTGCCCGGCGGATCGACGGCAATGGCCTGGAAGCCCTGCGCAACCAGCGCCTGCATGACGTGGCGCCAGGCATACCAGGTCTGGGGCCAGCCCGGGATCAGCAGCACGGGCGCGCCCTGCCCGGCCGTGATGCAGTGGATGCGGCGGCCGTCGATGCGCACGTAGTCGTGCGAGAACTCGCAGGCCTGGTCTTCCTGCTTGCGCAGGGCGTTCGATGTGAAAGCGTTCATTGTTTGCTTCTTTTTGAGGTTCTTTGGCTGCGGGCGTGCTCAGGCGATACCGAGCATGGCGTTGATCTGGCGCTGGTCCACGGGGGCGCCGGCGAAGTCGTCAAAGATCTTGTCGGTCACGCGGATGATGTGGCGGTTGATGAAGTCCACGCCCTCGCGCGCACCGTCTTCCTGGTCCTTGAGGCAGCACTCCCATTCCAGCGAGGCCCAGCCCTGGTAGTCGTACTGGGCGAACTTGGAGAAGATGGCCTTGAAGTCCACCTGCCCGTCGCCCAGCGAACGGAAACGCCCTGCCCGCTCCAGCCACGAGGAATAGCCGCCGTAGATGCCCTGGCGCCCGCTGGGCAGGAACTCCGCATCCTTCACATGGAACATGCGGATGTGCTCGCGGTAGATGTCGATGTAGTCGAGGTAGTTGAGCTGCTGCAGCACGAAGTGGCTGGGATCGAACAGGATCTTGCAGCGCGCGTGCTGGCCCACCAGTTCATGGAAGCGCTCGAAGCTGGTGCCGTCGTGCAGGTCTTCGCTGGGGTGGATTTCGTAGCACAGGTTCACGCCCTGCTCGTCGCACGCGTCGAGGATGGGGCGCCAGCGGCGCGCCAGCTCCTCGAAGGCGGTTTCGATCAGGCCGGCCGGGCGCTGCGGGAACGGGAACAGATAGGGCCAGACGAACGAGCCCGAGAACGTGCCCATGTCGCTCAGCCCCATGCGGCGCGATGCACTGGCCGACAGCTTGAGCTGCTCCAGCGCCCAGGCCGTGCGTGCGGCCGGATTGCCGCGCAGCGCCTCGGGCGCAAAGCTGTCGCACATGGCATCGTAGGCCGGGTGCACGGCCACGAGCTGGCCAAAGATGTGCGTGGTCAGCTCGCTGGCCACCAGGCCGTGCGAGGCCAGCATGCCGTTGACATCGTCGCAATAGGTCTGGCTGCTGGCGGCCGTGGCCACGTCGAACAGGCGCTGGTCCCAGGCGGGAATCTGCAGGCCTTTGAAGCCTACGCCGGCCGCCCAGCGTGCGATGTCTTCCAGGGAATTGAACGGTGCCTTGTTGTCGGCGAACTGCGCCAGATGAAGGCTGGGGCCCTTGATGGTCTGCATGTGATTTCCTTGCGTTGAGCTATTGTTTGTTGATCGACAAAGAATAGTATCACGCCAATGCGGCTGCTTTTGCGAAGCCGATGCAAGACAGCATCACGGCGCCGCTAAGATGCCGCCCTGACTGTTGAGAAGGATGAGGAAGATGGCCGGAAGACCCAGGGAATTTGACCGAGACCAGGCGCTGGAGCGCGCCATGCTGGCGTTCTGGCGGCGCGGCTACGAGGGCACGTCCATGGCCGACCTGGTGCAGGCGCTGGGCATTGCGTCAGCGCGCATCTATGCGGCCTTCGGCAGCAAGCAGGACCTGTTCCGCGAGGCCGTGCAGCGCTACGAGGCCGGTGATGGCGGCTTTGCCGACCGCGCCATGGCCCAGGAGCCGCGTATGCGCGACGCCCTGGCCCGCGTGCTGCGCGATGCCGTGGCCACCTACACGGACGATGCCCATCCGCTGGGCTGCATGGTGGTCACCGCCGCCACCAATTGCGCCGAGGAAAACGAGGCAGTCGCCGCCTGGCTGGCCGAACACCGCCGCCAGCGCACGCAGTCCCTGATTGACCGCCTTCAGCGCGCGCTGGATGAAGGCGAGTTGCGCGCCGGCACCGATGTGCAGGCGCTGGGGGATTTCTATGCCACGCAACTGCATGGCATCTCCGTGCAGGCCCGCGATGGCGTGCCGCGCCAGCGGCTGCTGGCTGCAGTGCAAACCGCCTTGCTGCTGCTGGACACGGCGCTGGAGCCGGCGCTGCAGCCCGCAGCCAAGGCGGGCTGAGCCGTCAGGCGCCGAGCTTTTGCAGTTTTTGCAGCTCGGCGCGCAACTGGATCACGCTGGGCGTGACGATGGGGATGAAGGCCGATTCACGCCAGCGGCGGGCAAAGCCATCGTCCGCATCCAGGCTGTAGGCCCGGCCACCGGCCGTCTGCAGCTCCAGCTGCATGGCCTGCTGCACGCAGTCGTGCAGGGCCAGGCGCAGCGCGAAAAGCCGCTCGGGCGCCTCCACGAAATCGCCGGCCTCGACACCGGCCTTGAGTGCCGCCACCGCCTGTTCCAGATGGCTGCGGGTATCGTCCAGCGGCTGCTGCAGCACATGCCCGCCCTGCCCCATGCGCGAGGCGGCCTGCGCACAGGCCGCGCGTGCCAGGCCGATGGAAAGGCCGCATTGCATGCCCAGGAAGGCCGGCCGCACACGCGGCAGGAATCCGCCGGCGCGCTCGGCCAGCAAATCGTCTTCGATGATGGCCACGTTCTTGAGCTGCAGCGCGGCGGTGTTGGTGCCGCGCAGGGCAATCAACTCCAGATCCGGCGAGCGCTCCAGGCCGGGACGATCGGACGGCAGGGCCACGATCATGGGCGGCGCGCCGTCGTCACGCGCCACGGCAATGGCGGCCAGAAAGCGCGGCCCGCGCAGGTTGGTGCACCAGGGCACGCTGCCGTTGAGCAGCCAGCCGCCGCCTTCCCGGGCCGTGGCGCGGATGTTGAGTGCCTCCAGCCCGCTGAGGAATTTCATGATGTTGGACAGCCCCGAGGCACCGGCCGCCTCGCCCGCCAGCAGCGCGGGCAGCCAGCGCTCGCGCAGGGCCGCATTGCCGGTGTTCGCCAGCATCTCGATCAGCACGCGCTGGCCCCAGAAGGCAAAGGCGGCGGACATGGAGTGCGTGGCCACCTGGGCAATCGCCTCGATGGCATCGCCGGCGCTGCCGCCCTGCCCGCCCAAGGCATCCGCCAAGCCGTGGCCCAGCAGCCCGGCTTCGGCCAGATAGGGCACGACGGCGGCCGTGGCCTCGCCGTTGCCGGCATCCAGCGCCTGGGCACGTGCATCCAGCCATTGGCGGTCGGCGCCGGTCAGCAGGGGGAAATCGGGTATGTGGCTTGTCATCTTGCGGGTCACCATAAAAAAAGGGACCGCTGTGGGCACAGCGGTCCCTTGCCATCCTAGCGCAGCGCACAGGCTGCGCAGATGACGCAGCGCAGGCTCAGTGCGCCGCCACCTTGCCGGGGCGTGTTTCCTCGCGCAGGGCCTTGACCTTGTCGCTCAGGCCGGCCCAGGGCTGCAGGCCGTACTGGCTGCGCATGGTGTTGAGCAGCGTGGCGATCTGATCGTCGCTGAGGTTGTGGCGGAAGGCGGGCATGGTGCCCAGCTGCGGGCGCGCCGGTTGCGTGATGCCGTTGAGCACCACGTGGATGGCGTTGGTCGGCGAGTCGCTGTACAGGTTGGTGTTCAGCGACAGCTGGGGGCGCACGCCGAAGCTGCTGCCGGCCAGCACGCCGCTGGGATCGGCACGGTGGCAGGCCATGCAGGCGCCCTGGTACAGACGGTAGCCCTGGGCGTCGACCGGCAGCTTGGCAACCTCGGTCTTTTCCTTCACCAGGGCCTGGGCGTCCCCTGCGCCAGCGGCGTCTGCCACGGGCTTGCGGTACGACATCAGGTAGGTGGCCATGGCGTTGATGTCCTCGGCCGACTGGTGGGACAGGCCTTCGATCACGGGCGCCATGGGGCCGGCGGCCACGCCGTGGCGCTCCGAGAAGCCGGTCTGCATGTAGCGGACCAGGTCCTCGCGCGTCCAGGGCAGCGGAGCAACGGCCTTGTCGTTGAGCGCGGGCGCATCCCAGCCGTCGATGAAGGCGCCGGCCAGGTGGTCGGCACCCTTTTTCTCGGCGCCGAACTGGTTGCGCGGCGAGTGGCAGGCAGCGCAGTGGCCCAGGCCTTCGACCAGGTAGGCGCCGCGAATCCACTCGCCCGACTGGTTGGCGGGCGCGGGCTGCTCGCCCGGCTCCAGGTACAGCGCATTCCACAGGGCCAGGCCGCGGCGCACGTTGAACGGGAAGTTCAGCGCGGTCTTGGGCGCCTCGTTGGAGACAGCCGGCTCGGTCATCAGGAAGGCGTACAGCGCCTTCATGTCCTCATCGGTCACGCGGGTGAACGCGGTGTACGGGAAGGCGGGGTACAGGTAGTTGCCCTCGCGGTCCACACCATGGCGCATGGCGCGCTCGAAGGCCTCGTACGACCAGCGGCCGATGCCGGTTTCGGCATCAGGCGTGATGTTGGTCGAGTAGATGGTGCCGAAGGGGCTGGGCATGGCCAGGCCGCCTGCGTTGCGCTGGCCGCCCGGTGCCGTGTGGCAAACAGCGCAGTCGCCCATGTGGGCCAGGCGGCGCCCCTGGTCGATCTGCTGCTGGCTGAATTCCTGCACCGGGATCTGCTGCAGGGGCGCGATTTCGCTGCGGCCCGTGGCCAGCCAGAAGGCGGCGCCGGCCACGACGGCCAGGCCGACCACGCCGAGGGTGATTTTCTTGAGTGTGTGCATGTTCCGGTCCTCCGCTCTCAGTTCTGTGCCTTGTCGGCCGGGGCTGCATCGGCAGCCTGTGCCTTGAGTGCGGACAGCACGCGTGCCGGGGTGAACGGCACTTCGCGCAGGCGCACGCCGGTGGCGTCGAACACGGCGTTGGAGACAGCGGCGGCGCTGGGCACGGAGGCGGATTCGCCCGCGCCCATGGGGTCTTCGCCCGGGCGCTCGACCAGTTGCACGTCGATCTCGGGCAGCTCGTCAAAGCGCAGGATGGGGTAGCCGCCCCAGTCCAGCGAGGTCACGCCCTTGCTGTCGAAGGTCACGTACTCCTTGAGCACGCGGCTGGTGGACTGGATGATGTTGCCGTGCACCTGGTGGCGCACGCCGGCCGGGTTGACCATCTCGCCGCAGTCATGGGCCACGAAGACCTTGTCCACCTTGATCACGCCCGTCTCGCGGTCCACGGTCACGTCGCAGATCCAGGTGGCCCAGGCCGCGCCGTAGCCAGGGAACTTGCTGTGGTAGTAGCGGGCATAGGCAAAGCCGCGGCCCTTGACCAGGCGCTGGTCGGCCGGCGCGGGGTTGCGGTGGGCCGGGCCATCCTGCCAGCCGGCCTGCTTGTGCGCAGCGTGCGTCAGCGCCACGGCGCGCGGGTCCTTCAGGTAGCGCAGGCGGTAGGCCAGCGGGTCTTCACCGGCCAGGTAGGCGCATTCGTCGATCCAGCACTCATGGGCAAAGACGTTGGGCAGGGCCGAGACGCCGCGCATCCACGACGCGCGCACGATGGGCGCCGCATCCTGCGAGACCACGCGCATCTTGGGGTACTCGTACTGCGGGATGGCCGTACGGTCGCCCATCTGCAGCACCTTGGGCTTGTTGGGCACCTTGCCCGTCAGGATCAGGGCCAGGGCTGCCGCGTCGTTGGACGGGTAGCAGGTCTTGAGCTCGTAGCCCAGCACGGCATGGTTCTCGTCCAGGCCGCCGCGCACGCGGATCAATTGGCCCGTGCCCTTGGGCTCCCAGGCGGCTTCCTGCTCGCGCATCAGTTGCACGCGCACCGGGCGGCCCACGGCCTGCGACAGCAGCACGGCGTCGGATGCCACATCGTCCGCGCAATTGCGGCCATAGCAGCCCGAGGCTTCCAGGCGCGTCACATTGATCTGGTCGGCCGCCATGCCGGTCAGCGTGGCGATGTCCTTGCGCACGTCGTGCGGGTTCTGCGATCCGGTCCAGACCTGGATCTGGCTGGCGGACACCTCGGCCACGGCGCAGGACGGGCCGATGGAGGCATGCAGGTGGTAGGGCCAGACGTAGTCGGCCTCGATCACCTTCTTGGCGCCCGAGAAGGCCTCGTCAATGCCCGCGTCCTCGCGCAGCATGCGGTCGGTCTTCTCGTGCTTGACCAGGGTGTCGTGCATGGCGTTCAGCGACAGGTCGGGCACGCCGGCCCAGTCCTTCCACTTCACCTCCAGCTGCCGCATGGCGGCAATGGCCTGCTCTTCGCGCTCGGCCACGATGCCCACGAAATCGCCCTGCACCACCACCTTGACGATGCCCGGCAGATGAGCGACCGACTGCTCGTTCACAGAGATCAGGCTGCTGCCCAGCGGAGCCGACGCATCGGCACCGCCATAGGGCGGGCGCACCACGCGGCCGTGCAGCATGCCGGGCACGCGCACATCGTGCACATAGGCCAGCGCGCCCAGCACCTTGGCCGGAATGTCCACGCGCTGCACGGACTTGCCGATGTAGTTGAAACCGCCGGTGCGCAGCGGCACTTCCTTATCCAGCGCAATGTTCAGGTCCTGGCCCTGGGCCAGTTCGCCGTAGCCGATGCGTCGCCCGCCCTTGGCCACCACCGCGCCCTTGGACGTGGTGAGTGCGGACACGGGCTGCTGCAGCTTCTCGGCAGCCAGGCCCAGCAGCAGCTGGCGCACCTGCGCGGCGGCCTTGCGCATGGGGATGGCATCCACCTGGATGGTGTTGCTGGCAATGGTCGGCCCCTGGTTGGGCGTGCGGCCTGTGTGGCCCAGAACCATGGTGATGCGTTCGAACTCCACATCGAGCTCATCGGCCACCAGCTGCGCCAGCGAGGTACGGATGCCCGTGCCCAGGTCTACGTGGCCGTGGTAGGCCGTGACGCTGCCGTCCGCGCCAATGGCGATGAAGCTGCTCACCCGGTCGATGGGGGGAATGGGGAAGGCGCCGGCCACGGCGGGCGCCGTACCCGTGCTTTCAGCCACCAGGCCAGCGGCCGCCACCGAGCTGACCATGACCATGCCGCCCAGCTTGAGCAGGTTGCGGCGCGTCAGTTGAAGGGGGTTGGATGCACTCATGCTGCACCTCCCTGGGCGATCAGCACGCGGGCGCGAGCAGCCGCACGCATGATTTCCACATGCGTGCCGCAGCGGCACAGGTGGCCGGACAGGGCCTGGGTGACTTCCTCGTCGGTGGCCGTGGGCTTGTGGTCGAACAAGGCCACCAGGGCCATGACCATGCCGTTGGTGCAGTAGCCGCACTGGGCAGCCTGCTCGTCGATGAAAGCCTGCTGCACAGGGTGCAGTCGGTAGACGGCCTTGCCCTGTGCATCGGCTGCCGGCTTGCCGGCAGGCATGCCCGGCACGGCGGCCGGATGGGCTGCTTCCCAGTCACGCGCCACGCGGGCGTGCTCGGCCTGGGTCGCGTCCTGGGACAGGCCTTCCAGCGTCGTGACCTTCATGCCCTGGACCACGCTCACGGGAACGGAGCAGGAGCGGGCCACCTTGCCGTCGATCAGCACGGCGCATGCGCCGCATTCGCCCAGGCCGCAGCCGAACTTGGGACCGTTGAGCTGCATGTCGTTGCGCAGCACATAAAGCAGCGGCGTCTCAGGGCTCACGCCCTGGATCTCGACCTCTTGTTGGTTGAGAGTGAATTTCATCGTGTGCAAACCTTGTGGTTGACAACAGGTGCAAACCATAGGTGCGCACTGAAAAATCAGGCGACGGGCTCGCCGTGGCCAAGCCCGAAAAAGAAAGCCCACCGCCAACGGGGTGGGCTGTTTTCACGTGGTTTTTAGAGGCAACTCTGATAGATGACTGCCTGTTGTATGCAAACGATTCTATGCCTCGGACTTGCCCATCACTGCCAGCCAGCGTCCATCCAAGGACCTGCACAGACCCGCAAACTCCGTGGCTTTTTGCTCACATAACTCACCATATAGATCGGAAATATCCACAAAAACACAGCGCTACCAGCCGATCCGGAAACCTGCACCAAGCCCCGAAAGATGTGCACCACCACAATGCACAAAGGGCAGAAATCCTTGCATCACGGCCCCGGCCCAGTCTTGCAGCCATGCACGGCTGGGCATAAAGACAGCAGGCCACCCTGGCAGCCGGCGCATCGGCCCGGCCATCACACCAACCAAGCAAAACACTCGGCTTTTATCTGCATCAAATTCCAGTGAGAACGCTTGAAATTCCCGAGCACGCCATGCACAGCACCCGTAAAACACGCGCCCGCCTGCAGCATCGATGAACACAAGGCGCGGACCAGCGGCCCAGCCGTCAACGGGTGCCCGGCGTGATCTGGATGGTGCCCAGGCCCGAGCCCACGGCCTCACGCCGACGAGGTGCCAGCCAGTGCACCCAAAGCCCCTTGAGCCAGCCCAGCGCAAAGGCGCCTGCCAAGGCCAACATGCCCCACTGCCCGGCCAACAGGGCCACATATATCCAGTAAGGCATGCATCCCAGGCCGAGAAGGCAGGCCCACCGCCGCAGGGCAACGGAACGGGACTGCGACAGCCAGACGGCAAGGACTGCGGGGAGTGCGAAGGCGATCTGATCGATGCTCATGGCCGCATCATACTGTATGAATAAACAGTTTTGTAGGCAAAAACGCGCGTCTTTCGCGAAGGATGTCACGGGACCACCAGCACCCTCATCTTTCGCTTGCAGTCCGCTCGCCACCCTCCCCACAACCCCACGCAAAAAACCGTTGGCAAACAGCGTACAGACTGGGTTTCAAGAATTTCCAATGTGCGGTGCAGTTTGATCACGGCATCGCCTTTCACATCCCCTTCAATAAGCCCAAACTCCTTCGCAGCCGGTCACTCACTCCTGTGAACCACCGCGCTTCAAACCTGAAAGCGAGGGCATACAGGATTTTGAAGGGCTCCGGAACATACAGCACCCCATAACTACCGGCTCTTTACATGGCCTTTACCTGGCGTTGACCGGTCATTTTGAACACGGTCAGGACGGCCAATGGCAGTCATAGGAGAAAATGATCGAAAGCATGCAAACTTGTTCTTAAAAAACCGTTAATATTCGCGCTTCAATCCATGAAAGGCAAACTACCGTGAACACCACATACAAAGAACTTCTGGCACAGCGCGAGGCACTCGAGGCCCAGATCCAGACAGCACGCAAGCAAGAAGTCAGTGATGTGATCGCCAAGATTCGCGGTCTGGTTCAGGATTACGGCCTGACTGCCGACGACATCTTCACGGCACGCCGCGCCCCCTCCACCGTGGCCCCCAAGTTCCGCAATCCCGAAACCGGTGACACCTGGACCGGCCGTGGCAAGCCCCCCGCCTGGATCAAGGACAAGGATCGCGCCCAGTTCGCCATCTGAAGCCTGAATAAACGCCTCCATGAAAACAGCCTGCAGTTCTCTGCAGGCTTTTTTCATTCTGGCGGCACTTGCTGCCACACCTGAATTCCCGGGCTTGGGCTTCCAAGGCCAGACGCCGCGCAGGTGAAACAAGAATGCTCTATGGACATGTCCTTAAACATGCACCATGCATGGATGCCGTGGTCCAATCTTCCAGCCGGATCTGAAGCCTCCAGCGAGTGACTGACTGCAGATGCCGGCTCCAGATGCTCGGCCACCCATGAAAAAACAGACATCCACCTTGGACAGTGCACCCACACCATACCGTTCTGAAAAGTTCTCGACTGCCGCCGAATCGATAACCACCACAGAAGAGCCCCCCTCCTCCACTTTGTCATTTTCAGGCGAGCAGGTTTTGTTCATCTCGTCATCCGATGAACTACACGCCCATCTGCTCCCGCACCTCAAAAGTTGGGGCCTGGCGACCACGGCCTGCCACCATCCCACGGCCATTCGCCAGGATCGCCTTCAGAAGTTCCAGGTTGTTGTGCTTTGCGGACCGAAAACGTCCTGGAATCCCAAGGATGAAAACCGCCTGGTGGCAGGAGCTGCAAGCATCATCGAATGCGAGGCTGATCACCCCCTGCAACCCAAGGTGATCAACGCCCGCATCATCGAAGTCTCCTGGCGTTCGCTGCAAGGCCTCTTTGATGCACTGCAACTGGCCGTTCAGCCCCGGCCTGCCAACAGCGGCCGCATTTCGTCGACCGATGACGTCGCCCATTTTCAACAGATCCCGGCCCCCATCAGAACGGCCTTTCTGGAGTCTGCACGTTCGTCGCTGGCGATCATCAAATCCAGCAAGAATCGCAAGGATGTGCAAAGAGAGCTGCACAATCTTTCCGGTTCACTGCGATTTTTTGACCTGACTGAGCTGTCAATACGCTGCGCCGGCCTGGAAAACGGCATCAACCATGATGGGCTGATGCACCATGCGCATTCGCTGCTGGCGCTGGAACTGCAGCTTGACCAGCTCCTGGAAGAAATCCAGACCTTGAACGGCAGATAAAGAACCGGCCGTCATTGAGATCTCGATGAGGTCACCCATCCGCACTCAAGGGCATACTTCATCAGATCAATGTCTCGTTCAATTCCAAGCTTGTGCATGGCCTTGACTTTCTGGGTACTGATGGTTTTCTTGCTTCTGTTCAGCTTGGCCGCGATCTCGTCGATACGCAAGCCGGCCGCATAAAGCCTTACCACCTCCGATTCCTTGGGACTGAGCACCCCCGGTGATTTTCCTTCGCCTCCCATGACACCCGCATTCATTTTTTCCAGACGCTCGGAAATGGCGGGAGAGAAGTATGTCCCTCCTGTATAGGCGGCATGAATGGCTGGAACCAGATGCAGCACAGGGTCCGCCTTGCTCACGATGCTGATGTTCGACACCTTGCCCAGCGCCTGGAGAATGGCCGAATTGTCCAGCATGGTCAGAACCACCAAACCCAGGTTCGGAAATCTTCTGGATATATAGCCAAACAAATTCAAGCCATCTCCGTATTGACCCGTAGGCATGGAGTAATCCGACACAAGCACGTCAAAGCCACCCTCATCCAACTTTTTCACCAGATCGGTTGAGTTTGACACACTGGCTTTCAACAGGATTTCCAGCTCGGAAGACAGCTCATGCCGGATGCCTGAGATGATTCCAGGATGATCATCGGCCAGCAGTACGGATATATTCAAATCTTTTCTATGATTCATATTGGAAAACATGATTTGGCACCATCAACGGAATAAACACAATCGTTCAGTGCAGCATCATTGCACCATGACTCATCAGATATCTCTCAGGTTCTCCAGCAGGTCAGTCAGTGCATCGTCCACTGCACGGAGGTGCCGCGTATTGACAAGAGATGACAATCGGTCCATATCTTCCACTCTATCCTTCAGCCCAGCCACCGCAAATGACCCTTTCATGGCATGAATTTCACGGTGCACAGCCATCAGATCACCTTGCAGCAAATGCTTTTTCAACGCAGTCAATGAGCTTTCGGTTGCTGAAATCAATACATCACGATAAGGCAATCTGCTGCCCGGAACTTCCGCAGCTTCAGCGACACCCTTGCCAGACTTTCCTATATTTTTTCCAATGAATTCCTTGATGTTTTTCAAGGAGGCCGGCTTGACAAGAATATCTACGATGCCAAATTTTGCACATTTGAATTTTTCCTGCTTGCCTGCATGTGCCGTTATTGCTCCCACAGGAACTCCCGGATAATTCTGCTTGATGCGCTGAGCAAGCGCATAACCGCTCATTCCAGGCATTTGCAGGTCCGTAAGAACCAGGTCATAGATATTTCGCGACATCATTCGCAATGCGGATTCCCCGCCTTCTGCAGATTCCGCCTCGAAGCCGAGTATTTTCAGCTGATCCAGAAGCAGCAGCCTGTTGACCGGGTGATCATCGACGATGAGAATCCTTGCGCAATAACCTGCGATTTCATCGTCTGCAAGCATGACATCGCCATCGTCCCACCCCAAGGAAGCAGGAACAGGCTGGGCGTGGCATGCGGGCAAGGTCAATTCGAAAATGCTGCCCTTTCCCGGCACGCTGAAGAACCGGATTTCCCCGCCCATGAGATGTGCCATACGCTGACACAGTGTCAGGCCCAGCCCCGTACCACCAAATTCCGCCGCTATATCCGAGCCTGCCTGCTTGAATGCATCAAAGATGAAGGGGTGCTGTGAGGGATGAATGCCTATCCCGGTATCTGACACTTTTATCTTGAGCTCACCGACCCTGTCTGATGCAAATACGTCAATCTTGCCAGCCTTGGTGAATTTCAAGGAGTTACTGAGAAGATTGTTGAGGATTTGCTTTATTCTCTCGCCATCTCCTATATATCCTTCCCTCAGCGAATGGTCAATGATCAAGGAAAATCCTATACCTAGTTCCGCAGCCAGCGGTTTGTAAATGGCAGCCACCTGCCGGATCACAGACTTGAGATCAAAGCTGGCCAATTCCACACTCATCTGACCAGACTCGATCTTCGAGAAGTCGAGAACATCATTCAGCAGCGTCAAAAGAGAATGGGATGAAGATGATATGGTGGTGAGCCTGGTTTGCTGCTCTTCTGACATGGAGCTTCTTCCCAGTATTTCCAGATTGCCCAATATTGCATTCAGTGGCGTGCGTATCTCGTGGCTCATGGCAGCAAGAAAAGAAGATTTTTCCTGGTTTGCCTCTTCTGCCGCCTTTTTGGCATCTTCCAGATTTCTTTGTACCTGCTTGTGCGCAGTGATATCGGCAAATCCACACAGCAGGACATGCCGCCCCTGATATTTGGCCTTCACCATGATCACTGAAAGCTCTGCAACCGTTCCGTTGTAAGAGATAACGACTTCGCTGACTACCGGCAAATATTCAGTCTTTTTTCCACTCAGATATTTCTCACCGTAGAATCTGAGAAAATATTCAATCAACCGCTCACCAGAAGACTTATCATCCAACACCATGCTTTCTTTGTACTTGTACATCATGCTGTTTTCCAACAGCATCTTCTTTTCCTTGAAATCAAGAAGACCAAGTCCATAAGGCGCCATGGCAATGATGGTGCGGCTCAGATGTTCCGTGTCGAACACATTCTTGGCTTTCCCATATATTGGAATAAAAACCCTATCATAAAAATATATCAGAAAACACCAGAAAAAAATGATGAATATCAATGAAAACAGCAAATATACAAGAGACTTCCCATTTAAATACACAGCATCTTTCCAGGAAAACACCTGGAGAAGTATCATGTTCGTATTTGATATCCTCGAATAGTAATAAAAATGTCCATTTCTATAGACTGCACCATACTTGCTCAAAATATATCTACATATCAGACCTCCGTTAAATTTCGACGCCTCGATATCAAAAAAATCCCCTATTGCATCGCCGCCTCCCCCACCCAACGCAACGTTGCCTTGAGAATCAATAATAAACAAGGAGTTCCTACCATCACCCTGCTGCATAAGGCTCTCAATATATTGAGTCGGCATGTCGCTCACCACCGTGAGAAATGGCTTTCCATCTTGGAAAGCCGAGACAACAATCTGAAATGACATCTCCCCGGTCAGAATGCTTTTACTCGGAGGCAGCCATATGGGATGTCGCAGCTGGACGGACGGAATGATGGTGCCGTTATCTTCAGGCAAAGTCGAAATCTGTTCCCTGAGTTTCAAGAGCATGTCTTTTCGCTCATGCTCGTTTGGCACCTGCGGCACAAGGACGCCTATGAACGATCTGTCCGGACTGAAGACATAGGCAGATATTGCTCTTCCATTTTGAAGAAAGCTGGAATTTGCCAAATATGCCAGCTCTCCCAACATATCTCTGTAGTGCTTGTGTACATCCTTGTTGATCTTATTCTCAAGCAATACTACAGGACTCACCCCTGCCATCACAGCATCTGCCCCGGCAAAGACACCGGGATGAGATGTGTGCGTCTGCCCCCAAAGCAACTCTGATGCAATGATTCCTCGCATCATAATCACTTGCTTTGTTTCTATTTCCACCAGAACCCGGGTTCTCTTGCTCTGGAATACGGCTCTTCTTTCCTCCATGAAGTCATTGAGCTCGAACAGGGCCGCAAGCATTGCCAAAACAATGATAAGAAGAGAGAAAACCAGGCCACCGCCAAAAAGCAGTGTCTTGTTGTATTTGGTCAGAAGGTGGAGCTCTTCCTTTTCTCCAGCCTCTTTTTTATATATTTCCATCTGGGCATCAAGATACAACCATCGATCAGGCTGTGGATCTCCTCATGTAATAAAAGAAATCTTTGCAAGAAAGCTGCGGATGGCATGGAGCTTGGTCGGATCGTCTGCGGCAATGACGCTGCATTTCTGCACCTATTTTCTTACGTCAATCCAGCCCATCTCAATTCCATAGCGAATGAGATCAATGTCCTTGCGTATACCCAGCTTGTTCATGACAGCCACCTTGTGCGTGCTGACCGTCTTGATACTGCGATAGAGCTTTTTTGCTATCTCGGACACCGTCATGCCAGAGATGAAAAGAAGCAGAACCTCTTCTTCCCGTTTTGAGAGTTCTATCGATGTCCGCACCGCACCCAGCCATTCTCCTCCCAGCAGCTTGCTTGCACTGGGAGATATGAATTGACCATCCGTGTATGCAGCGTAGATGGCGGGCAGCAGACTTCCCAAGGAATCCGTTTTATGGACAATTCTGTAGATTCCTTGGTTGGTAAGAGATTTGATGATTCCAATGTTCTCGATCATTGTCAGCATGACGATCTTGACACTTGGAAATCTTTTACGAATGACATTCAGCATCACCAGACCATCACCGTAGGTTCCACCGGGCATGGAGTAATCAGTTACCAGAACATCACATTCGTTTTTCTTCAGAAAGCTTATGATTTCCGTGGAGTTTTTCGCTCGACCTACAATCTCTATTTCATGCTTATCCTCCAAAACACTTTCTATGCCTGCCAGAACTGCCGGATGGTCATCGGCAATTAATATCCGCAAGACGAAATTTTTCATGACTCAAAAAATTAAAATAATTCGCACGAAGAACATTCCTATTCTAGGCAGCCGGCTACTAGGATTTAATTGGATTTGTCTGATTTTTCAATCCAAAAATCTAAGATTTGTCTGATTTGCAAGATTTATTGCCGAAAAATCGGGTACCAGTCCTAGGTCCCACTCCTAGAATTCAACAGACAGTTGAACCAATGGTTGAATGGATTCGGGCCAGATGCCGTCAGGCCCTGACGTGCCCGATCTGCGGGAAGGCGCCAGACCTGTGCGGGAGGAGATCACTGCGGCGCTTGGCGGGCGGCTGAAGAGATGGCGGAATCCCGGCACAATCGAGGGATGCGAATCCTCCACACCATGCTGCGCGTTGGCAACTTCCAGCGCTCCATCGATTTCTACACACAGGTTCTTGGCATGCAGCTGCTGCGGACCTCCGAGAACCCGGAGTACAAATACTCCCTGGCCTTCCTGGGCTTCGAGGGCGGCAACCCGGCCCAAGCCGAGATCGAGCTGACCTACAACTGGGGCACCGAGGCCTATGACATGGGCTCGGCCTATGGCCACATCGCCATTGGCGTGCCGGACGCGTATGCCGCCTGCGAGAAGATCAAGGCGTCCGGCGGCAACGTGACGCGCGAGGCAGGCCCCGTCAAGGGCGGCACCACGGTGATTGCCTTTGTGACGGATCCGGACGGCTACAAGATCGAACTCATACAAGAGAATTCGCGAGCCCATGCCGGGACCCAGCCTGACGGCGACGCGAAGTTCGACCCACTGCGCAATTCCTGATCCACGCAGCCGTCAAAAGAAAAGGCCCGGAGCGATTGACGCTCCGGGCCTTTTCTTTTTGGCCGTTTACAGCGGCAAGACTGAGGCTCAGTCCACCAGGATCACTTCCACGCGGCGGGCTTCGGCGTTGCTGCCGTCAGCCTGCAGCTGCTCGGGCTTCTTGAGTTCGACCTTTTCCTCAGCCACGCCCAGAGCGGACAGGGCGGCCTGGACTGCCAGGGCGCGCTTCTTGGCCAGTTCGGCGTTGAGTTCGGCGCTGCCCGTGGCGTCGTGGTAGCCCGAGATCACGGCGCGCTTGCCGCCCTTCACACCGGCGACCACGTCGGCCAGCGCTTCATTGGCGCCCGCGGCCAGCTCGGCCTTGGCCGATGCGAAGTAGAACTTGACCACGCCGTTTTCGACAACGACGCGGGCCACATCTTCCTCCACGACCACGGGCACCATTGCTGCCACAGGGGAAGCGCCGCCTGCCATCTTCGCCGGGCCATGCGCAATGCCGCGCTGGTAGACGACGACGCCAACGACCGTGGAGACGACGAGCGCAATCAGCGCGAACAGGAAACCCAGGGCAAAACGTTGTTGGCTGTCGTCGTCGGAATGACTGAAGGACATGAAGCACTCTCCGTGAATGAGCTGTTGGATGAAAACCAGAAAGACTGCGAAAAACCGGTGGATTGTAGAGGGCCACCGTCGAGGGCCCCGCGCCACGCCCAAACCCCGCAGTGACGGCCGGCAAAAACTGTGGTGCGGCGGAGACAGAAAACCAGCCCTGCAAGGGCAAAGCACGCGCTTGTGCACCGTTTGCGCGTCCAGGCGTTAAAACGTCATTGTTCTTTCATGCTGTCGCGCCCATGTCCGCACTGCCAGAATTTTCATTCGCCCGCCGAGAGTCACAGCCCATGCTGGACGAGGCGCTGCACCGATGGGGCGGGAGCGATGACCTCTGGATCTTTGGCTACGGCTCGCTGATCTGGCGGCCGGATTTCGATTTCTGCGAACGCCGCACGGCGCGTGTCTTTGGCTGGCATCGGGCGCTGAAGATGTGGAGCACCATCAACCGCGGCACGCCCCAGAACCCTGGTCTGGTCTTTGGCATGCTGTCCGGCGGCAGCTGCCAGGGCATGGTGTTCCGCATTCCCCGGCACCACGGCCATGACGTTATGAGAAAGCTGTGGCAGCGCGAGATGGCCAATGCCGTCTATGACCCACGCTGGCTGCCCTGCCGCACCGGCCAGGGCACGGTGCAGGCGCTGGCGTTCACGCTGTCCCGGCAAAGCCCCAATCACACGGGCGAGCTGGCGCCCGAAGACTATCGCCGCATCTTCAGCGAGGCCAAGGGCATCTACGGCAGCACGCATGACTATGCGCGCGCAACCTTCGATGAGCTCAAGCGCCTGGGCATCCGTGACCGCGCGCTCCAGCGCCTGCTCAGCTACGCCGGCCAGCCCGACGCAGGCGCGCGGCAAGGCTCCGTTTGACGCCATCGCCGCGCACGGCCGCAGAACGCTGTGCTCTCCGACATGGCCGCCGTATCGCACGCTGCATGATGGCGGCTGCGCGCCATGCGCCCCCGTGACTTTTTCAGTTCCCATTCCAAACAGGAGATTGCCGCCATGCCTTTGAACGCTTCCCAATCCAGCCACGCCGCCACTTCGCAGCCCTCCACCCCGTCCACCGCCGTGAAGCTGTTGATGGCTGCCGGCATGGTGCTGGCCCTGGGCGCCTGTGGCAGCCAGCCCAAGCCTCCTGCCGCAGCCTCCGCATCGACCCCGGCAGCCGTCACGACAGCGCCCGCCTCCCGCAATGTGGCCATGGCCCAGCTGCAGCCCACGCAAGGCAGCAAGGTCAGCGGCAGCCTGCAGTTCACGGCACAGGCCGATGGCAGCGTGCGCGTGCAAGGCTCCGTCCAGGGGCTGGCGCCGAACAGCGAGCACGGCTTTCACGTCCATGAAAAAGGCGATTGCTCCAGCCCTGACGGCCTGAGCGCTGGCGGCCATTTCAACCCGACCGGCCAGGCCCATGGCCGCTTCGATTCTTCCACCCATCACACGGGCGACCTGCCCAGCCTGCGATCCGATGCGCAAGGCATGGCAAGCATCGACTTCGTGTCGCGCGGCCTCGCATTGGACCAGGGCCCCAACAGCGTGGTGGGTCGTGGCCTGATCGTGCACAAGGACCCGGACGACTACACCACGCAGCCCACCGGCAATTCGGGGGCGCGCCTGGCCTGTGCGGTGATCACGCGCGGATGATGTGCTCGGCCGGGTCTGCGTTCAGCGCAGGCAGTCGCGCAGCCACGCCGCGCACTGCTCGGCGCGCGCGCCCGGCCATTGGACGCTGACCGTGGTATCGCCACGGCGCAGCTCGACATGAATGGTGTCGGCAGCGCCCGCGCTGCCCTCACCGCTCAAGCTGCCGATTAGCCGCCCCCACCAGCCACGGCCCCGCAGGTCTTGGGCCGTGGAGGAGAGCTCCGAAGCTGGCGCTGGTGCTGGCGAATTCCGGGCTTGCACCACCGTTTCCCTGGCTGGCTCGGAGGCCGGCGCGGGCGCGACAGGTGCAGGCGCCTGCATGGTCGCCTCGCCCGCAGCGCGCTCCCCTCCCCCGCCTTCGAGCCGCGCGGCCAGATTGTTACCGAACTCCTCCCATATTCGGTCGGCCTTGGTCTTCATCACGCTCAGGCCGAAGGCGCCCAGACGGCCCAGCAGGTCCACGTCGATCTTGATGCGCAGTTCGGTGCCTCCATCCGGCGTGGCGCTCAGGAAGATTTCACTGCGCTGCTTGAGCGAGCTGGCCACCGAGGTGTCTTCTCCCGTTCCTTCCACGCGCAGATACTCGGGAGCGCGTTGCTCGACGATGCGTGTGCGCAGCTTGAATCTGGCGCTGATGAAGGAGATCTTCTGGTGCATCACCGCCACGTATTCGGTGGGGCTGACCACTTCGATGGACTGCATGCCCGGCACGGCACCTCCCATGACCTGGGGATCGAGCAACAAGGCCCATACCCGCTCTCGCGAGGCCGAAACAGTCAGGGTTTTCTCAATTTCCATGCATTTTCTCCGCGGCCACAAGGACCGATTCCACGATCTGGGTGTAGCCCGTGCAACGGCACAGGTTGCCGTTGAGGCCATGGCGAACTTCGTCCGCGCCGGGAAGGGGGTTGCGCCCCAGCAGATCGCAGGCGGCCATGATGAAGCCCGGTGTGCAGTAGCCGCACTGCAGGCCGCCGCATTGCATGAAGCTTTGCTGCAGCGGGTGCAGCCGTTGTGACGGGTCTGCGCCCGCACCCCCAGCAATACGGTCGGCCAGGCCTTCGATGGTGGTGAGCGCGCGGCCCTGGACCTGCACGGCCAGCAGCAGGCAGGACTTCACCACTTCGCCATCCAGCAGCACCGAGCAGGCGCCGCACACGCCCGTCTCGCAGCCGCGCTTGGTGCCCGTCAGGTGCAGGTCATCACGCAGAAAATCCGACAGCAGCCGGCGCGCAGACACGTCCACGCTGCAGGGCTCGCCGTTGACGGTGCATTCGATGCGATGTCGGCTCATGCCAGCTCTCCTTGTTCCAGTGCCTGGTCCAGGCCAAACAGTTCGGCCACGGTGCGCCGCACGTTGACGCGCACCATTTCTCGGCGGAAATCCGCCGAGCCGCGCAGATCGGAAACCGGTGTGATGTCGGCCGCGACGATGTCACCCGCCTCGGCCGCCAAGGCCCAGGTGAGGGCACGGCCTTCAAGAAAGCCCTCGGCGCGCCGCTGGCGCACGGGTATGGGCGTAGAGGCGCCCACGACGAGACGCGCGTCGCGGCAGATGCCCCCGGCGGTGTGCGCCACCAGGGCCACGCTGGCCAGCGGCCGGTGTTCGGCCGCTGTGCGCAGAAAGCGCGTGTACACACCGCTGCGCCGGTCGTCTCCTTGCCCCATGGGCGGCACGCGGATCTCGCTGACGATCTCGTCGCCTTCCAGCGCCGTGGCGTAGTAGTCGACCAGGAAGTCCTCGATGTCCAACAGGCGCTCGCCTCTTGCGCTGGCCAGCACGATCTGGGCGCCCAATGCCATCAGGCAGCCGGGCGGGTCGGTGGAGGGGTCGGCATAGCAGAGATTGCCGCCCACCGTGCCCTGATTGCGCACCTGCGGGTTGGCCATGCGCTGCGCCATGCCGGCCAGGACAGGATAGTGATGCGACACCAGCGGCGAGGCCGCCAGTTCGGCATGGCGCACCAGGGCGCCGATACGCAGGCCACGCACCGGGTCGAAGTCCAGGCCTCGCAACGCATCGATGCCAGCCAGCGAGACCAGGTGCGTGGGCGCGAGCATGCGCTGGCGCATGCCCAGCATCAAGGCCGTGCCGCCGGCGATCACGCGGCAGTCCTCGCCCAGTTCGGCCAGCAACCGGCTGGCCCCCGCCACCGAGGTGGGCTCCAGGAAGTCGAAGTCATGCATGACGGCCCTCCTCGGCGCGTGTGCGCAGCGCCGCCAGGATTTTTTCGGGCGTGATCGGCAGATCGCATATGCGCACGCCGATGGCGTCGTACACGGCGTTGGCGATGGCAGGCGCTCCCGGCAGGATGGCGGTTTCGCTGGCCCCTTTGGCGCCATAGGGGCCGTTGGGGTCGTTGGACTCGACAAAGCCGCCGCGCAGCAAGGGCACGGCGTCGGCCGTTGGCATGGTGTAGTCGGCGAAGTTGCCGTTGGCCAGGCGCCCGCCTTCCAGGTGCAGTTGCTCGTAAAGGGCCCAGCCCATGGCCTGGACGGTGGCCCCGTTGGTCTGCCCATGGATGGCGACGGGGTTCAGCGCCTTGCCGCAGTCGTCGGCCACATAGCTGTCAAGCACCCGGACCTGGCCGGTTTCTGTATCGACCTCGACCTCCACTGCCTGGGCCGCGAAGGAATAGGCCGGCGCGATGTTGCCGTGCAGCTGGGCGTCGTGCATCTGCGTCTGGGCATCCCAGGTGTGGCTGACCTGTATGCCCTCGCCGCCATGGCGCCAGATGTGCTGGCGTGCGAGCTCGGCCATGCCTGCCGCACGGTCGGTGCCGCGCACGCGCACCTGACCATCGGCCAGCTCCAGGTCGTCGACCTGCGCCTCCAGCACGACGGCGGCCAGGGCCAGCAGCTTGCTGCGGGCCGCCTGCGCGGCACCTATGGCGGCATTGCCTGCAGCCATGGTCACGCGCGAGGCCAGCGAGCCTATGGCGAAGGGCGTGCTGTCCGTGTCGGGTGCGGCCACGCGGACCTGCGACAACGGCAGCGTGAGTTCATGGGCGACGATCTGGCTGAGCATGGTGGCCGCGCCCTGGCCCATGTCGCACTCGCCACTGAGCACAAGCACCTGGCCATCCTCATGGATGCGCACCACCACGGTGGAGCCGTCCCAGTTGCCCATGGTGCGGTTGCCGCTGACATGCATGGCCGCGGCCATGCCCACGCCCCTGCGGCGGGCGCCAAGGGCCTGGCGGGGGCGGGCGCGCTTGGCGCGCCAGTCGATGGCATCGGTGGCCTGGTCTATGCACTCCTTGAGGCCGGCGCTGCCGATCTTCCAGCCATGCACTGTCACGTCGCCGGCTTCCACTGCATTGAGCTTGTGGACTTCGGCCGGATCCAGCCCCAGCTGCTCGGCCATGATGTGGATGTGGCTGTTGAGCGCGAACAGCATCTGCGTACCGCCAAAGCCGCGGAACGCGCCGTGCGGCGGGTTGTTGGTATAGACCAGGGTGGCGTGCGATCGGACGTTGCCCTGCCTGTGCATGTTGTCGCTGCGCATGGCACTGACGTGCATGACCTCGGCCGACAGACCCGCATAGGCACCGCACTCGGCAACGATGTGCACCTGCTTGGCGAGGATGCGGCCATCACGCGCCATGCCCAGCTTGAGCGTGATGCGCTCGGGGACGCTGGAGCAGCAGGCCAGGAAGTCCTCCAGCCGGTTGTTGACCAGGCGCACGGGCCGCCCGGTGCGCAGGGCCAGCAGGCCCGCCACGAGCTGGTTGTCGTCCTCGACGATCTTGCCGCCAAAGCCGCCGCCCGTGGTGGCCTGCACCACGCGGATGGCGGACACCGGCAGCTCCAGCGCCGCCGCCAGCCGGGCACGCGCCAGGAAAACCGACTGCGTGGAGGTCTGTACCAACAGGCGGCCATCGGCGTCGATGGAGGCCAGGGTTGCCATGGGTTCCAGGTAGCCCGGGTACTGCGCATGCGTGGTGTACGTGGCTTCGTGAACCAGATCAGCTGCGGCGAATCCGGCATCTGCATCGCCGCGCTCGAAGCGGATCTCGTGGGCGATGTTGCCCCGGCCCGGATGAACGCCGGGCGCTTCTTCATCCAGGGCTTCCTCGGGCGACAGGATGGCGGGCAGTTCTTCGTACTCGACCTCGATCAGGTCCAGCGCATCGCGGGCGATCTCTTCTGTGGCGGCAGCCACGGCTGCCACCTCTTCCCCCGCAAAGCGCACCAGGCCGTCTGCCAGGATGCGCCGCTCCTTGTGGCTCACGCCCCAGGGCGTGCGCGGTGCATCTGCCCCGGTCAGCACGGCTTTCACACCGGGCAGCGCACGCGCTGCAGCAATGTCGATGCGCACGATGCGCGCATGCGGATAGGGGCTGCGCAACAGCTTGGCATGCAGCATGCCCGGCAGCTTGAGGTCGCCCGCGTACTGGGCACGACCTAGTACCTTGGACAGCGCCGTGACCTGGGCCGTCTCGCGGCCCAGCGTGGAATTCGAGGTATTCATGTCATTCAGCGGTGATGCCGAGTTCGCGGATCACCTTGCCCAGGCGCTCGTAGTCGGCAGCGTTGACATCGGCCAGCACCTGCGGCGACCCGCCCACGGGCACGGCACCGAAGGTGGCCATCTTTGCCACCACCTCCGGCATCCTGAGGATCTCGTTGAGATGGGTGTTCAAGGTCTGCACCACGGCGGCCGGCGTGCCCTTGGGCGCGAAGAAGCCATTCCAGGCACCCGCGGCGATGTCCCTGTAGCCCAGTTCCGCCAGCGAAGGCACATCGGGCAGCAGGGGCGAACGCTTCGGGTCGGTCACGGCCAGCGCGCGAAGCTTGCCCGCCTGGATGTACTGGGCCACCGGCCCCAGCGTGACGTAGGCCAGTCCTACATGGCCCGCTGCCACATCGTTGACGGCCGGTGCCACGCCGCGATAGGGCACATGCTGAATGCTCACTCCGGCAGCGCGGTTCAGCCACTCGGCACCTATGTGCATGGGCGAGCCTGCGCCGGGACTGGCGTAGCTGAGCGTCTTGCCGGCCTTGGCCGCAGCCACCATGTCGGCCACGCTTTTGAATCCCGTGGAGGGATGGGCCACGAGCAGCACGGCCTGGCTGGCGGTCTGCACCACGGGGGTGAAACCTTTCAAGGGGTCATAGGTCGCGGCAGTAGGGAGCCTCATCACCATGGGGGCGATGGTGAAGGGGTTGGGCGTGAACAGCAGCGTGTAGCCATCGGGCACGGCCCGCGCAACCAGGTTGTTGCCCACAGTGCCGCCCGCCCCGGGCCGGTTGTCCACCACCACGGGCTGGCGCAGACGCACCGTGAGCTTTTCGGCGAACAGGCGCGCCATGGCGTCCGTGTCACCACCTGCGGGATAGGCGACCACCACGGTGATCGGCCTGGCGGGGTAGTCCTGTGCAAATGTCGGACCACAGACAGCGGTGGCAAAAGCCAATGCTGCAAGGGTCAGGCCTTGCCGACGATGGGGGGTCATCACTGGCTCCTTTGAAAGCGCGGACATGCATCGGTCAGATACGGGCATGGCAGCTGGGGCTGGCTATGGGATGAATTCATGCGATTCATACATGAAACATTGATCCTCAAAAGAATCAATGACGATTTTCTCCAGTAAGTTGATGAATCAACTTACCGAAAACACCGATTGACCTATATTGATTTCTCCAAAGAAATTCCACAAGACAAACGTCAGGCAGCCTGTGAAACAATTGATGGGAACATGTCCATCCCACCTTCTCCTCTCCCTGTGCCCAGCACGCCCGCAGGCAATCCCTGGACCCACCTTGACGAGGCAGGCAGCAGCCTGACCGTCGATGCCTTTCTGACCACGCTGATGAGCCAGGTGGGCAATGCGCTGCGGCGCACCATCACCGTGCCCTATGCCGATACGGCGGGCTTGACGGTTTCGGAGTGGCGGCTGTTGGCCCTTGTCGCGCATGCAGGCGAGTTGCCGTTCAGCGCGCTGGTGGTTCAATCCACTTCGGACAAGGCCCTGGTGAGCCGGGCGCTGCGGCTGCTCGAGGAACGCGGCCTGGTGGCCCTGCTGGCGCAAGGCTCCACTCCACGCAAGAAGATCCTGTGCTCCATCACGCCTGCGGGCCGGCAGTTGCATGACGAGGTAATGCCCGTGGCCCGACAACACCAGGCCGCTGCTCTGCTGGCGCTGACGCAGGAGGAACGGGAGGTGATGTATCGGGCCTTGCTCAAACTGCGCGGTTATTGCCAAGGCAGCCAAGCCGACCCAGCGACCGAAGGCGGCCCCGCTACGGCAGACGGCGAAGCCTGAATTCAGCCCACTTCAGGCCGGTTCTGCAGCAACACCTCAGCGCGCGCAAGATCGTCCAGCGTATCGATGTCGGTGAGCACACCAGCATCGTCCACATCGACCTGAACCACATGTCCGGCTTCGCGCAGCGCCTTCAGCACAGGCGCCCCGCCCTTCTCTCCGCTCAACGCCATGAGCGCCGCGCCGCATGCGGCGCCGAAACCCACGGGATGTCCACGCTCGCCTTGATGGACAGGCTGGGCGGCTCGGGCCCCCGCATGCAATGCATCGGCCACTTTCAGCAAGGTCTGTGGACTCACCAGCGGCAGGTCGGCCGGCAAGACCAGCCAGCCTGGCGCATCGGCTGTGGCACGCACGGCCGCAGACAGCGAATCGCCCATTCCGGGGTGGCCCGCATCTTCCAGATGCCAGGGCAGGCCGCTGGCGCGGACGGCGGCCAGTGTGTGTTCCAGCACGGTGCTGCCGCCCAGCGGCGCAGCGAGCTTGTGCATGGTGCCGCCCGACGCGCGGAAACGCTCGCCACGGCCCGAGGCGAGGATGATCACGCAGGGGCGGCCTTTGAAGTCTCTGAGCATGCGCAACTCTAGCGCAGCAAATGGCAGGTCGGGCGCAGGCACAATGCTGGCCATGAGCAGCATTTCCACCTCGATCGCCGATCTGCGCAAAAGCTACGAGCGCGCGGAACTGAGCGAATCGGCCTCCCTGGCCGATCCGCTGCAGCAGTTTGACCAATGGCTGCAGGAAGCCCTGAGCGCCCAGGTGCCCGAGCCCAATGCCATGACGCTGGCCACCGTGGGCGGCGACCTGCGGCCCAGCACGCGCATCGTGCTCATCAAGGGCTACGACGAGCGCGGCCTGGTCTGGTACACGAACTACGACAGCCGCAAGGGCCAGCAACTGGCGGGCAATCCGTTTGCCGCGCTGCAGTTCCACTGGGTGGAGCTTGAGCGCGTGGTGCGCATCGAGGGCCGCGTGGAAAAGGTCAGCGATGCCGAAAGCGACGCCTACTTCAACAGCCGCCCGCTGGACTCGCGCATCGGTGCCTGGGCCAGTCCGCAAAGCCAGGTCATCAGCGGCCGCAGCGTGCTGGTGGCCAATGCGGCCAAGTACGGCGCGCAATTCCTGCTGAACCCGCCGCGCCCGCCGCATTGGGGCGGATTCAGGCTGGTGCCCGAGCGCTGGGAATTCTGGCAAGGCCGCAAGAGCCGCCTGCATGACCGCCTGTGCTACCAGCTTGAATCTGGAACCTGGCTGCGCCAGCGCCTGGCGCCCTGATCCCCTGGATTGCTGGCGCTGCTCCTGCTGAAACCCGTCAGCCCGGCAGACGCTGGGCCAGCCACAGCATCAGCGGCACGGTAAGCAGGGCCAGCGCCGTGGACACCGCAATGCTGGCGGACACCTCCTCCTGCATCACGCCATAGCGCTGCGTGAACAGGAACACGTTGGCGCCCACGGGCAGTGCAGCCGCCGTGAACATCACGGCCACCGGCAGGCCGCCCAGACCGAAGGCCCAGGCCAGCGCAAGCAGCAGCAGCGGATGCACCAGGTTCTTGACCAGCGCGATGCCCACGGCCTCTCGCAGGTTCTGCCCCACCTTGGTATAGGCCAGGGTCACGCCCACCAGCAGCAGCGCCATGGGGCCCAGTGCCTGGCCCAAGACCTGCAGGGAGCGATCCACCACGCCAGGAAGAGCCAGACCGGTCTGTGCGAACAGCAGGCCGGCGAGTATGGGCAGCGGCACAGGATGGACGATGCCGTTGCGCACCGCCTGCAGCACCGTGCGCCACATGGGGCGCGGCGCGCTCTGGCCCGACCGCTGGTGCTCGCGGGCCTCGGCCAGCTCGAACACGATGGTGGCCGCCGTGAGCAGAATCAGCGCGTGCAGCGAAACGAGGGTGAACAGCGTGACCAATCCGTCCTCCCCGTAGACCAGCCCCACCAACGGCACGCCGATCATGACGGTGTTGCTGAACATATTGGCCAGCCCCCGCGCGGCCGAACGCGTGGAAAAACCGCCCAGGACCATGGACACCCCGAAGATCAGCGCAGTCGCCAGGAAATACAGCGCCACGGGCTGAAAGTCCAGCTCCTGCACCCGCACCGCGCCCATGGTGCGGAACAGCAGCGCCGGCGTGAGCACCAGGAAAACGATGTTGGACAAATCCTTGATGGCGGCGGCCCGCACCCAGCCCAGGCGGGCGGCGAGAAAGCCTGCGCCAATGCAAAGAATGACGGGGATGAGGGAGGCAAAGACGGGAGAGTTCACTGAAGCGGGATCGGGAAGCTGCGCCTGCGCAGGTTGGCGGCGCGCGCAGATTATGCGCCGCAGGCTAGGCCCTGCCTCATTCAGGCTTCTTCCAGGGCCTCGAAGACCTGGGCCAGATGGTCGATGAGCAACCGCACGGCGGGCAATTGCCCGCGCCAGGATGCGTACACCGCATGGATCAGCTCGCGGCGCGGCTCCCAGCCGGGCAGGACGACCAGGCACTGCGCCCTTTCGGCCAGCACACGCAGCATGGTCATTGTTCTTTATTCAGAACGATGAAGGCAAATTTTGCTATCTACCGCATTCATCGTTCAAATCCTAAGATTCTCCCATGTGCAAAAAGTGGCTGGCGCTAACGCTGCGGCAGCCACGATTCCCAAGGAGAAGCAAATGCTCAAGAAGATGCTCGGCGTCTACAGCGCTCCCCGTGCCCATTGGGTGGGCGACGGCTTTCCCGTGCGCTCGCTGTTCAGCTATGGCAACCATGGTGCGGCTCTGAGCCCCTTTCTGCTGCTGGACCACGCAGGCCCCGCCAGCTTCGAGCCGGCTGCCCAGCCTCGCGGCGTGGGCGTGCATCCGCACCGCGGCTTCGAGACCGTGACCATCGTCTATGAGGGCGAAGTCGAGCACCGGGACTCGACCGGTGCTGGCGGCCTGATCGGCCCTGGCGACGTGCAGTGGATGACGGCCGGCTCGGGCATCCTGCATGAGGAATTCCATTCCCATGCGTTCACCGAACGCGGCGGGCGACTGGAGATGGTGCAGCTGTGGGTAAACCTGCCCGCCAGGGATAAGTCGGTTGCGCCTGGCTACCAGACCCTGGTGGATGGACAGATCCCGTCCGTGGAACTGCCAGGCGGCTCAGGCCGGGTGCGGGTGATTGCCGGAGCCTTTGGCAATAGCCAGGGGCCGGCGCGCACCTTCACGCCCATCAATGTCTGGGACCTGCGCCTGAAAGCCGGCAGCACCACCGAGTTGCGCGCCAAGCCCGGACATACGCTGGCCCTGGTCGTGCTGCATGGCACGGTGCTGGTCAACGACGACGAGGTTGTTCGCGAAGGCCAGTTGGTGCACTTCGATCGCGAGGCTGATCTGGTGCGCCTGGAGGCCAACAACGACGCCACCGTGCTGTGGCTGGAGGGCGAGCCCATCGAGGAGCCCGTGGTGGGCCACGGCCCGTTCGTGATGAACAGCGAGGCCGAGATCCGCGAGGCCATTGCCGACTTCAACGCTGGCCGATTCGGGCGCATGGCGGCTTGACCGTGGCGGCCCCTGTCCTGAAGGCAGGGGCCGCCTTCTGCCCTCCCCTTGCTTCCTCTGGACCAGCGCTTGCGATCACCAGCGCGCAGAGCCGGCGCGGGTGCTTGAAAGTGCCCAACACACGTCTAGAGACGTGCCAAGGACTCGAATCCAAGCCGAACGGCCCTTTTTCTGGCGACTTGTCGCCACTGGTGTTCATCAGTCGATAACAAGGTTGCCGCTTGACTTCATGTAAGTTACATTGAACAACTCCATTGGTTGACTCGTTTTGTTCTCAACGCCCATGACTTCATCACCATCTCAGGCAGCCGCTGCCGGCAAGCCGCCGTCCACTGTTCCCGACGGGCTGGCCCTGTTCCGGCATTGGCTGGAAACCGAGGGCGCCAAGGGCTGGGATGCCCTGGACACGGCACCCGACAGCGGCTACGAAAAGGTATGGCGTGCCTGGCTGCGCAGCCTGGGCGATGCCGGCATGCCAGCCAAAGAAGGTCCCCTCTCCCCCGCCACGCCGAAAGGCAAAGTCAAGGCGAAGGCCCGCGCCTGGCAACAGGCCACCGCCGTTGATGTCCAGAATTTCCTGCGCCCGCGCGAAGGCCAGTTGTCGGGCCACCAGCCCGGCCGCCGCATCAGCGAGGTCACGCGCAGGCGCTACTGGCGATTGCTGGAACGCATTTACGACCATGCGCTGGACCACGGCTGGGTCAGCGCCAATCCCGCCGCAGGGCTGGCGCCGCAGGAACGTCCACCTGCCGAAGACGGCCAGGGCCATTGCCTTCCCGCGCCGCTGTGGAATGCCCTGCCCCGCCACATACCGATGGCCGACGGCTTTCAGTCGGCGCGCGACCGCGCCATCTTGCTGCTGCTGTACGAACTGGCGCTGGCGCCCGAGGAGGTGCGCGGCCTGTGCTGGCGCGATGTGCAATGCGCCGGACCAGGCGATGGCCTCCCCTGTCAATTGCATATCGATGGCGCACGCGCCGCGCAGCAGCGCACGCTGGATCTGTCGGAAACGGTGGTGAAGGCGCTGCAGGACTGGAAAGGCTTCAGCGCCGGCCAGCGCGGGCCGGAGGCCGTTCAACCCGATGCCACGGTCTTTTATTCGCGTGAGGGGCAGCCGCTGTCGGTGCGCGTGCTGTTCCATGTGGCTTCACAGCTGATACAGCGCGCCCATGCCGCGCAGCCTGCCTCGGCGCAGCAGGCGCCGCTGCACCGCGTCGGCCCGCAGGTGCTGCGCAACACGGCCATCGTGCAGTGGCTGCGCGCGGGCCGTGCCGAGACCGAAGTCGTGCAGTGGATAGGCGTTGACAGCGCGCGCGCCCTGCGCCATCTGCAGCATTACCTGTAGCAGACGGCGCTGGAGCGCAGCGGGCAGTTCGCCCTGGAGTGCGTTCTTAGAACGACACCTTCACGCCCACCGTGATGTTGCGCCCCATCAGCGGCGCAGCGTTCTTGATGAACGAGGTGTGGGCGAAGGCCAGGCGGTTGGTCAGGTTGTTGCCCTTGATGAAGAACTGCCAGGGCATGCCACCCGAGGTGCGCAGCGTGTAGCTGGCAGAGACGTTGAGCATGCCGTAGCCGTCCGTCTCGGTCTCATAGGCGGTGACGCGGTTCTGGCGCAGCACCTGCACCCATTCGGCCTGGGCATCCCAGCCCTTGTAGAAGGTGTCCACGCGCAGGCCCACGCGCGCAGCAGGGATGCGCGGCAAGGCGGAGCCGTCTTCCAGCCGCGCACGCACGGCGTCACCGAACAGGGTCACGCCCCACTGGCGCGACAGCTTCTGGCGCACCTGGCCCTCCACGCCGGTGAAGCGCGCATCGGCCTGGGTGTACTGCAGCAGTTGCAGGCCGTCATGCTCATCCAGCGTGGCGCCGTAGATATAGCCCTTGACGCGATGGTGGAAGGCATTGACGCTGAACGTGGTGTCGCCTGCCGTCTTGCGCAGGCCGATGTCCAGCGCCTGCGAGCGTTCGCGCTTGAGGTCGGCATTGCCGCGCTCATAGGTCGAAGTCGCCATGTGCAGGCCGTTGGCGTACAGCTCCTCGGCCGTGGGCAGGCGGTTGCCCTGCGTCAGCGAAGCCGAGAGGCTGTAGCCCGGGGTGAACTTCCACACCGAGCCCAGCGAGAACGATGTGCCGCTGTGGCTGCGCGAGATGCCGCTTTGCTGGGCGTCCACGGTCTGGCGCTCGTGGCGCAGCGCAGCCTGCCAGCGCCAGTCCTGCCAGCGGTATTCCTCCAGCAGGTAGATGCTGTTGCGGCGGGTTTCGGTGGGTTGCACATAGGCCTCCTCACCCTCGGCACTGAATTTGCGCTGCACGGTCTGCAGGCCGATGACACCGCGCCAGCCGGCGATGGGCTCCAGCTCTGCCTCCACGCGCAGGTCATGGGCGCGGTTCTTGAACGTGGTCGAGACCTGGCCGCCTTCGATCTCGTCATGGCGATAGTCGGTCCAGCCACCGCGCACGCGCAGCGCCGCGATGCCAGCCGTCGGATTGCGCCATTCGCCGCGCAGATCCCAGCGCTCGCTGTTGAGATCGACCACCGGCACGCTGCCATGGTCGTGATCGTGTTCGTCGCCGCCATGGTCATGCCCGTCCTCGTCGCCGTGGTCATGGCCGCCGCAGTGCAGATGGTCGCCATGGGTGTGGCAGCCCTCGAAGCTGTGGTTGTGGCCTGGCAGGCCATAGCGCGCGGTCTGGCGCGTGTAGGCCAGGCCCAGGTAGCCTTGCGTGCCGATCCAGGACAGGCCCAGGCTGCCCGTGTCCGTGCGGTTGAAGCTGCCGCCCACGCGCCCCTGGGACTGGCCGTTGGGCGCCCAGCCGCTGCCCACGCGGTAGTCGCCGGCATCGCGCGCCATGCCCTCGGCGTGGATGGCCAGCTGGCCGGCGCCGCCCGTCAGCGAGAACGCGCCCGCCGTCTCGCCCGCGCCGGTGCTGCCGCGCAGTTGGGCCGAGCCCGTGATGCCGTTCTTGGGAATGGACGTGGGAATCTTGTCGTCCAGGATGTTGACCACGCCGCCCATGGCGCCACCGCCGCCGTAGATCAGCGCCGAGGGGCCGCGCAGCACCTCGATCTGCGTGGCCAGCATGGGCTCGCTGGCCACGGCATGGTCAGGGCTGATGGTGGAGGCATCGTGCAGCTCGGAGCCATCGCTGAGGATTTGCACGCGCGGGCCGTCCATGCCGCGGATGATGGGCCGGCTTGCGCCTGCGCCGAAATGGCTGGCGTGGATGCCGGGCTCGCCGTCCAGCGTCTCGCCCAGCGTGGCGGCCTGGCGCAGCGTGAGCACGTCGCCTTCCAGCACCGTGGCCGGCGTGGACATGTCGGCCGAGGTCAGGCCCAGGCCGCTGGCCTTGACCGTCACCTCATTGAGCACGGGGGCATCACTGCGCGGCGCGCCCGCCTCGGTGGTAGCTGCGGCCGCGGGTCCTGCAGAGGGCATGGGGTCGGCAGGCTCTGCCGCCATGGCCAGGCCGCCCGTCGCCGGGCCCAGCACGCCTGCCAGCAGCAGTTGCTGCAGCAGCGGGCGCAGTTTCGTCCTCTCCCCCTGCGCATTGGCGTCCTGGTGGTATTGCTTTGTTGTCACTCTCATCACTGGTCTTCCCGGCAGCGGCCGGCCACGGCCCTGCGGGCGTGGAAATCCGGGCGCTGCAAAAAATGGCGTCGGAAGCGGACGGCCACGGCGTGCCCTGCAGGCGCATGCGGCCATCCGATCGGATATGCATTCAAGGAACTGCCGCACCTGGGCGCGGCGCCTTGTTGCGATCAATGCAGCAAGGCGCGGCCAAACGGCTGTGCTGGGCAGGCGCATGCAGCGCCAGTCCCGGAGATTCAAGCCGCCAGGTAGACAGTGATGGGATGCGGGGGACCCCGCGCATCGAAGAAGGCCGCCAGCATGCGGCCATCGCGCACGACGACCGGCTGGACGGGTTCGGCCTGCTCGCCCCAGAAAGGCGGCAAAACCACGGCGGATGGCGGCCCCGCCATGCCTTCGTGCAACTGGTCCAGCAGTTGGCAATCCGCCGGGCCGTGGCCCGAGAACAGCGCATGGACCCAATCGACGGGTGCATTGCAGGAAGTGGCAACCACCTCCACCGGGCCATGGAGCGTGGCTGCAGCCAGGCCGCCCGCGTGCACCACGCGGTGCATCTGGCCCAGCAGCGGCGCCAGGGCAATGGACCAGACCAGCAGCCAGGCCACCAGCCAGGCCCGACCCGGCACGGCGCCGCGCAACGCAAGCCTTGAGGCCTGCGTTGGCAAGTGACGTTCCGGGGGTTGCAAGGGCATGGAGGGATCAGGGGCTGGATGGGCAGCGCAGAGTGTATGCGCCAATTTGCGGGGCAGGTTTCACCATCCCGTCACAAAGACTGGCGATTGCTCACGGCGCCACACGGCGCGCAGGACCGCACTCAATGCGCATGGCGCATGCCGCAGAACTTGCCCAGCGCCAGGCCCTTGCAATCGGCCTGCAGTTGCTTTTGGCATTGCTCGTGGTCGCGCCCGGCGGCCAGGCACTGCGCGGCGGCTTCGTGGGCCTTGGCCATGGCGCGATGGCGTTCCATGTCGGCCCGGGCATGGGCATCGAGCGGCGCCGAGGCGCCCTGTGCCTTGGCGTCCGGCTGGGCTTTCGCGTGGTCGTGATCGTGGTCATGTGCCTGGGCTGCTGCGGCCAGGAAGACAGCGGCCAGGATCAAGGAAACGGAGCGCAATGGTGCAAGGGTCATGCGAAATCCTGAAGAGCTATGCAAGAGAAGAAAGGGGCTAGGGCGATCGCCTCAGGCGGACGGGGCATTTCGGGATGGCCCTGCACTGCTGCAGTCCTGGCACAGCCCTGTCACCGCCACGTCGATGGCCCGGCCCTGCAGGCCGCTGGCGGCCAGCGCCTGGTGCAGCTGCAGCAAAGCGGCCTGCAGCGGCTCGCCGCCCCCACCGCCCTCGCCGCCCAGCCGAAAAGCGCTGTGGCAATCCGCGCATTCGAAATGCGCAGCGGCATCGGCCTGCCTGGCCGCGCCCGGCACGGACCGGCTGTAGCGGGCCACGCGGGCAGCATCCACGCTGCGGCGCAACACACCGGCTGCCGCCAGGCGGTCCAGCAGCCGGTAGACGGTGACGCGGTTGACCTCCACGCCCTGGGCGTGCAGGGCCGCTTCCACATCGGCTTCGCTCAGGAGTGCGTCGGCCCGCGACTCCCAAATCGCCAGCACGGCCCGCGTGGCACGCGTCGAACGCATGCCGGCAGGTATGGGCAAAGAAGTGGGGGTCGGCAAGGACATGGGTGATCAAAGGTCAGGCCGCTGAACACGGCAGGGCAGCCAGGCGGCATTATCGCAACCGGGTTGCATTATGCCCGCGAATCACAACCGCTTACATCACGCGCCGCCACCCGCTCAGGGCTTGACCCAGCGCGCAAAGGCGCCCCGGAACTTCTGCACCTTGGGCCCCACGACAAAGGCGCAGTAGCCCTGGTTGGGATGGTTGAGGAAGTAGTCCTGGTGATAGTCCTCTGCCGGCCAGTAGCTGGCCAGGGGCTGCACCTCGGTGACGATGGGCGCGTCGTAGGCGCCGGCCTGGGTGAGTTCGGAGATCAGCGTGCGCGCCACTTCGGCCTGTTGCTCATTCGTGGTGTAGATGCCGCTGCGGTACTGCGTGCCCACGTCGTTGCCCTGGCGGTTGAGCGTGGTCGGGTCGTGCGTGCCGAAGAACACCGTGAGCAGGTCGCGCAGCGGGATCACGGCAGGGTCGAACTGCACGCGGATGACCTCGGAGTGGCCGGTCTCGCCGGTGCAGATGTCTTCGTAGCTGGGATCGTCCAGATCGCCGTTGGCGTAGCCGCTTTGCACGTCGCTCACGCCGCGCACGCGGTCGAAAACGGCTTCGGTGCACCAGAAACAGCCGCCGCCCAGATAAATGGTTTCAGTCGCCATATGCGCCTTTTCTGTGAAGAAATCGAAAAAATGACCACACGCAATGCATGCGGGCCGTCGCTCCTACAGGTTAGCCCATGCACAAGCCAGGTGACGACGAACGGTTCTGCGGTTACGATAACTAACCCATCAGTCATTAATTTTCCGTGACCGACTCCCCCGCCTCTTCACCCGCCCCCGCCGAGCCTTCCGGAAAGCGCAGCCGCCGCAAGCAGGAGCGTCCCGGCGAGTTGCTGGAAGCGGCACTCGACCTCTTCGTGGAAAAGGGCTACGCCGCCACCCGCGTCGAAGAAGTCGCCGCCCGCGCCGGGGTCTCCAAGGGCACGCTGTTCCTCTATTTCGCGAGCAAGCAGGAGCTTTTCAAGGCCGTGGTGCGCCACAGCATCGCGGGCCGCTTCGGCGAGTGGAGCGAAGAGCTCGACAACTACTGCGCGCCTTCAACCGATCTGCTGCGCTACTGCTTCAAGTCCTGGTGGGAACGCATCGGCAGCACCAAGGCGTCGGGCATCACCAAGCTCATGCTCAGCGAGGCGGGCAATTTTCCCGAGCTGTCTCAGTTCTACCACCAGGAAGTGGTTCTTCCAGGCCATGAGCTGATCCGGCGCATCCTGCAGCGCGGCGTCGAGCGCGGCGAGTTCCGGCCCATGGATCTGGACCTGTCCGTGCACTGCGTGGTCGCCCCGATGATGTTTCTGATGATCTGGAAGCATTCGCTGGGCGGCTGCCTGCCCCATGGCGACTTCGATCCCGAGCAGTTTCTGGAATCCCAGATCGACTACCTGCTGCATGGCATGTGCCAGCCCCTTGCAGCCACCACACCACCCTCCTCCCCGCCCACACCATGAAGCGTCGCACCGGCTGGCTGATCGGCCTGGCCTTATTGATCGCCATCGGCGCCAGCGTATGGCGCGCCGCATCCACCCGGCACAGCAAGCAAAGCGCCATCGCCGCAGCCACCCAGCCGCGCGAGATGCCGGTGCGCGTGGGTCCGCAGGAAGTGGTGCAGCTGCAGCCGCGCCAGCTGCAATTGACCGTGCCCGTCAGCGGCGTGGTGCAGGCCGTGCGCAGCGCCGTGGTCAAGGCCTATGTGGCCGGCGAGCTGCGCGGCCTGCAGGTGCGCGAGGGCGACAGCGTGCGCAAGGGCCAGGAACTGGCGCGCGTGGACGCCACCGAGGTCGAGGCCCGCTGGCGCCAGACCCGCCAGCAGGCCGATGCGGCGCAGGCGCAGCTGCAGCTATCCCAGCGCCAGCACGACAACAACCAGGCCCTGGTCACGCAAGGCTTCATCTCGACCACGGCGCTGGCCACCTCCCAATCCAACCTCGACGCCGCACGCGCCAACCTGGCCGCCGCCCAGGCCGCCGCCGATGTGGCCCGCAAGAGCGTGACCGACAGCGTGCTGCGCAGCCCCATGGACGGCCAGGTCGCGCAGCGCCTGGTGCAGGACGGCGAACGCGTGGGCGTGGAAACGCGGGTGCTGGAGATCGTCGATCCGTCCGACCTCGAAGTCGTGGCCCAGCTGGCGCCTGCCGACTCGGTGCGCGTGCAGGTCGGCCAGCAGGCCCAGTTGCAGGTCCAGGGCGCGGGCGACGACGTGGCCGCCGTGCCCGCGCGCGTGGTGCGCATCAACCCCAGCGCCCAGGCAGGTTCGCGCAGCGTGGCCGTCTATCTGCGTGTGCAGGCTGCACCGGTCAACGCCAGCGCCGCCGGCAGATCCATCCCCATCGTGCGCCCGGGCCTGTACCTGCAGGGCAGCATTGTCACGGGGCAGACCGAGCAGCTGGCCGTGCCCTTGACCGCCGTGCGCACCGACCAGCCCCAACCCTATGTACAGCTGCTGCAGCCTGCGGGCGAGTCCGAAGCGGACAAGAGCCTGCTGCGCGTGCAGCACCGCCCGGTCACGCTGGGCAGCCAGAGCGCGCAGGATGGCGCCACCTGGATCGCCGTGTCCAGCGGCCTGCAGGCCGGTGACAGGGTGCTGGCCGGCAGTGTGGGCGGCCTGCGCGCGGGCACGGCGGTGCAGATGCAGCAAATGCAGCAGGCCCCGCAACCCCAGGCTGCGCCAGCCCCCGGAGCCCGCTGACCATGTGGTTCACGCGCGTCAGCCTGGCCAACCCTGTGTTCGCCACCATGCTCATGCTGGCCCTCATGGTGCTGGGTGTGTTTTCCTACCAGCGCCTCAAGGTGGACCAGTTCCCGAATGTGGACTTCCCCGTGGTCGTGGTCACGGTGGACTATCCGGGCGCCTCGCCCGAGATCGTGGAGTCCGAGGTCACCAAGAAGATCGAGGAAGGCGTCAACTCCATTGCCGGCATCAACGCGCTGACCTCGCGCAGCTATGAGAGCACCAGCGTCGTCATCATCGAATTCCAATTGCATGTCGATGGCCGCCGCGCTGCCGAAGACGTGCGCGAGAAGGTGGCCTCGGTGCGCCCCACCCTGCGCGACGAGGTCAAGGAGCCGCGCGTGCTGCGCTTCGATCCGGCCAGCTCGCCCATCTGGTCCGTGGCCGTGCTGCCCCAGGCCGATGGCGGCGCCAAGGCGCCCGATGCCGTCGCGCTGACCAGCTGGGCCGACCAGGTCCTCAAGAAGCGGCTGGAGAACGTGCGCGGCGTGGGCGCCGTCAACCTGGTGGGCGCCACCCCGCGCGAAATCAACATCTACCTGCAGCCCGAGGCGCTGGAAGCCTATGCCATCACGCCCGACCAGATCGTGAACGCCGTGCGCAGCGAGAACCAGGACCTGCCGCTGGGCGCCATCCGCTCGCGCGAGCAGGAGCGCGTGGTGCAGATCGACGCACGCATGAAGCGCCCGCAGGACTTCGAGCGCATCATCGTCGCCCAGCGCGGCGGCGCTCCCGTGCGGCTGGGCCAACTGGCGCGCGTGCAGGACGGCGCGGGCGAACTGGAAACCGTGGCCCTGTACAACAGCAGCCGCACCCTGCTGCTGTCCGTGCAAAAGGCCCAGGACGAGAACACCATCGAAGTCGTGGACGGCCTGAACGCCACGCTGCGCGAGATCGCCGCCGAAGTGCCGGCCGGCGTGCGGCTGGAGCCGATTGCCGACAGCGCCCGCCCCATCCGCGTGGCCGTCAACAACGTGCGCCAGACGCTGATCGAGGGCGCGGCACTGACGGTGCTCATCGTCTTCCTGTTCCTGAACTCCTGGCGCTCCACGGTGATCACGGGGCTGACGCTGCCCATTGCGCTGATCGGCACCTTTTTGTTCATGTACTGGTTCGGCTTCTCGATCAACATGATCACGCTGATGGCGCTGTCGCTGTGCGTGGGCCTGCTGATCGACGACGCCATCGTGGTGCGCGAGAACATCGTGCGCCACGTGCAGATGGGCAAGGACGCGCATGCGGCCGCGCTCGACGGCACGCAGGAGATCGGCCTGGCCGTGCTGGCCACCACGCTGTCCATCGTGGCGGTGTTCCTGCCCATCGGCTTCATGGGCGGCATCATCGGCAAGTTCTTCCACGAATTCGGCATCACCATCGTGGCGGCCGTGATGATCTCCATGTTCGTGAGCTTCACGCTGGACCCCATGCTCTCCAGCGTCTGGCATGACCCGACCATCCACGCCCACGGCGACAAGCGCGGCAACAGCCTCTACGACCGCACGCTGGGTCGGGTCACGGCCTGGTTCGAGCGCGCTACCGACTCGCTGTCCCACTTCTACCAGGACGTGCTGGGCTGGGCGCTGCGCCACAAGATCGCCACGCTGGCGGCGGCGCTGGCCATCTTCGTGGCCAGCATCTTCCTGGTGCCGCTGCTGGGCACGGAATTCGTGCCCAAGGCCGATTTCTCGGAAACCACGGTGAGCTTCAACACGCCCGTGGGCTCGTCCATCGAGGCCACGGAGGCCAAGGCCCGCCAGGTCGATGCCATCATCCGCGCCCTGCCCGAGGTCCGCTACACGCTGGCCACCATCAACACCGGCACGGCCCAGGGCAAGATATACGCCAGCATCTACATCCGCTTGCTGGACCGCCACCTGCGCCAGCGCAGCGGCGATGAACTGTCGGGCGTGCTGCGCGAGCAGTTGCAAAGCGTGCCCGGCATCACCGTCACCCATGTGGGCCAGCGCGAGCCCGTGGGCGGGCAAAAACAGGTCGAATTCTCGCTGCAGGGCCCGGACCTGGGCGAGCTGGAGCGCCTGAACCGCGTGGTGATGGAACGCCTGCGCGGCATTCCCGGACTGGTGGACCTGGACAGCAGCCTCAAGCCCGACAAGCCCGTGATCGACATCACCGTGCGGCGCGATGCGGCCGCCGACCTGGGCCTGTCGGTAGGCTCCATGGCCGCCGCTCTGCGCACCTGGGTGGCGGGCCAGACCGTGGGCAACTGGCGCGCCAGCGACGACCAGACCTATGACGTCAAGGTGCGCCTGGCGCCCGAGTCGCGCAGCACGCCCCAGGACCTGGAGCGCCTGCCCTTCGCCCTGCCCTCCACCTCGGGCGACAGCGGCATGCGCATCGTGCGGCTGAACCAGGTGGCCACCGTCACGCCCGCCACCGGCCCCAGCCAGATCAACCGCCGCGACATGACGCGCGAGGTCGCCTTCAGCGGCAACGTCTACCTGCGCTCCAGCGGCGAGGTCTCGGCCGACATCCGCAATGCCCTGGCCGACATCGCCCTGCCGCCCGGCTACCGCACGCAATTCAGCGGCGCCACCAAGAGCATGAACGAATCGTTCGGCTATGCGGTGTCCGCCCTGGCGCTGGCCATCATCTTCATCTACATGATCCTGGCCAGCCAGTTCAAGAGCTTCCTGCAGCCGCTGGCGTTGATGACCTCGCTGCCGCTGACGCTGATCGGCGTGGTGCTGGCGCTGATGATGTTCGGCTCGGCCCTGTCCATGTTCTCCATCATCGGCGTGGTCATGCTCATGGGACTGGTCACCAAGAACGCCATCTTGCTGGTGGACTTCGCCATCCGCGCGCGCGGCCCGCACAGCGACCCGGACACCGGCCAGATCCGCGACGGCCTGCCGCGCGAGCAGGCCCTGCTGCTGGCAGCACGCGTGCGGCTGCGCCCCATTCTGATGACCACGCTGGCCATGATCTTCGGCATGGTGCCGCTGGCCTTCGCACTCAGCGAAGGCTCCGAGCAGCGCGCGCCCATGGGCCAGTCGGTGATCGGCGGCGTGGTCACCTCGTCGCTGCTGACCCTGGTGGTCGTGCCCGTGGTCTATTGCTACCTTGACGACTTCTCCCAGTGGCTGCGGCGCCTGTGGAACGGCAACCGGCACGACGCGGCACCCGGCCAAGGCGCCGCCAGCGCCCCCACCCCGCCGCGAGACTCGTAGAATCAAAGGTTTGTCCTGACAAGTCTTTCTCCGGAGATACCCCATGAGCCTGCCCCTGAACAGCCTGCCCGAACACCACAGCGCCCAAGCGCACGCGCGCTACAACATGATCGAGCAACAGATCCGCCCCTGGAACGTGCTTGATGAAGAAGTGCTGGCGCTGCTGGGCAAGGTGCACCGCGAGAATTTCGTGCCGCCCGAGCATGCCGGCCTGGCCTTCATGGACCTGGAAATCCCCCTGGTCGCCCCGACCGAGGAAGCCGCCGCCAAGGGCTGGTGCATGCTGGCCCCGCGCATCGAGTCCCGCATGCTGCAGGACCTGAAGATCAAGCCCACCGACCGCGTGCTGGAAATCGGCGCCGGCTCGGGCTACATGGCCGCCCTGCTGGCCGCCCAGGCCAAGGAAGTCGTGACACTGGAAATCGTCCCCGAGCTGGCCGAGATGGCCCGCGAGAACCTGCTGGGCGCCGGGATCACCAATGCCGAGGTCAAGCTGGCCGATGGCGCCACGGCAGCGGCCGCTCTGGGCCAGTTCGACGCCATCGTGCTCAGCGGCTCGGTCGCCCAGGTGCCCCAGTCCCTGCTGGCCCAGCTCAACGACGGCGGCCGCCTGGCAGCCATCGTCGGCCAACTGCCCATGATGCGTTTCACGCTGGTGCAAAAGAACGGCCACCAGTTCGAAACCAGCCAGCCCTGGGACGTGGTGACCGCACGCCTGGCCAACTTCGAAGAGCCTTCGCGCTTCACGTTCTGAAATCCGCCACGGCGGCCGGGGTCCAGAGGATTTCGGCCGCTGCGGCAACTCCACTCCATTCCGCAAGGATCTTTACGATGCTTCCCCAAGTGCCTCCCGCGCAACTCAACGATTGGCTGAACCAGCACTCCAGCGGCTCCGATGCCCTGCCCCTGGTGCTGGACGTGCGCGAGCCCTGGGAAGTGGCCCAGGCCAGCGTACGCCCCGAAGGCTTCGAGCTGCGCTGCATCCCCATGGGCGAGATTCCCTCGCGCCTGCAGGAACTCGATCCGGATCACCCCACAGCCTGCCTGTGCCATCACGGCGCACGCAGCATGCATGTCGCTGCCTTCCTGATGAACAACGGCTTCGAGACCGTGGCCAATATCAGCGGAGGCATCGATGCCTGGTCGCGCGAGCGCGACCCAGGCGTGCCGCGCTACTGAGCGGCAACACGCAAAAGAAACCCGGGACACGGCGGTACACCAGCCGTCCCCGGTGCTTCGTGACGACTGTGTTTTGATTCGAGGACCTCTATGCCCCTGCTTCGGCCCCTTGCCCCTGTCGCTTCCGCCCTGACCCGCCCATACGCCTGGCCCCTGCGCCACATGGCCTTGCTGCTGTGCGCGGCCGGCATGGGCTCGGCCCTGGCACAGGCTCCTGCCCCAGCCGTCCTTGCGCCCGCCCCTGCGGCCCCGCAGTCTGCCCTGCCCTCTCTGACAGCGTCTGCGGCCACGGGCCAGAACCTGTCCGAACTGGTGGCCAAGGCCCGCGGCTACGACGCCCAGTGGCAGGCCCAGCAGGCCGACGCCCAGGCCGCCGCCAGCCGCGCCGAGCAGGCACGCTCGGGCCTGTTGCCCAGCGTGGGCCTGCAGGCCGGTGCCAACACCTCGCATGTGGAAGTCAGCGTGCTGCCAGGGAGCTTTCGCTCGCCCCAGCAGAACCTGCAGCTCAGCGCCCAGCAGCCGCTGTACCGTCCGGCCAACAAGATCGCCTACGACCAGGGCCAGCGCGGCGTGGACGTGGCGCGCGCCCAGTTGGACAGCGGCGAGCAGAACCTGCTGGTTCGCGTGGCCCAGGCCTACTTCGATGTCCTCGGCGCCCAGGACAGCCTGGCCGTGGTCAAGGCACAGAAGGCGGCCATTGCACAGCAGCTGGAATTTGCCAAGCGCAACTTCGAGGTCGGCACGGCCACCATCACCGACTCGCGCGAAGCCCAGGCCCGGTTCGACCTGGCCGGCGCGCAGGAAATCGCCGCCGAGAACGATCTGCGCGTCAAGCGTCTGGTGCTGGACCAGATCGTTGGCGCCGTGGGCACCGTGCCCCGCCCCCTGGCCCAGCCGCTGCAGTTGCCGGCCCTGATGCCCTCCGACGCCCAGGCCTGGGTGGACACCGCACTGCAAGGCCAGCCCCAGCTGCGCCAGGCCCGCCTGGCGCTGGACATCGCCCAGCTGGAAACGAAGAAAGCCGAGGCCGGCCACAAGCCCACCGTGGACCTGCAGGCCGGCTACGTGGTCAACCGCTATCCCAATGGCTCGGTCACGCCGCAGATCGGCACCAGCTACCGCACCAATGCCGCCAGCGTGGGCGTGGTCATGAACCTGCCCCTGTTCGCCGGCTTTGCCGTGCAAAACCGCATCAAGGAAACCCTGGCGCTGGAAGACAAGGCGCGCGCACAGCTGGACGACGCCCAGCGCAACGTGGAGCAGAGCACGCGCACGGCCTTCTTCGGCGTGCAGTCGGGCCAGGCCCAGGTCAAGGCGCTGGAGGCCGCGCTGGCGTCCAGCCAGAGCGCGCTGGACGCCAACAAGCTCGGCTACGAGGTCGGCGTGCGCATCAACATCGACGTGCTCAACGCGCAAAGCCAGCTCTACCAGACCCAGCGCGACCTGGCCCTGGCGCGCTACCAGGTGCTGCTGGGCCAGCTCAAGCTGCGCCAGGCCGCCGGCACGCTCAGCGACGACGACCTGCGCGCCATCGATGCGCTGTCGCTCCGCGCGCCAGCCCCTTGAATCCCTGAAGCGCCCGCACGGCCGGCAGTGCCCCGGGCTGATGCCCGGCCGCCGCGGGCCGCGCACCTGGCGCCGCAGCCCTGTGCTCTGGCAAAGCCGAGGCACGCAAACCCGCCACGACCAGAATCCAGGCAGCCAGCGCGCACAGCACCGCCAGACGGCTCAGCAAGGAACAGCGGGAGAGTCTTGGCATGCGCGCCTTGCCTTCGTGGGAGTTGTCGAGCGGGCCACTGTGGCAAACCAGCCTGAAGACCTGCCCCGGCTTTCCTGAAGGGATGCTGAAGCGCCTGAGCCCCGCCTTGACCGATACTCGCGGCAGCCCTCCCGCAGGCGCCGGTCCACGGCATGGGAGCGGCACAGGAAACACACGATGAGACTGCTGCTGGTGGAGGACGATCTGGATCTGGGCAATGGCGTGCGCATCGCATTGGGCGATCACGCCATGGACGTGGTCTGGGTGCGCCGCCTGTCCGATGCGCTGCGCACGCTGGAGCAGCAAAGCTTCGAGATGGTGTTGCTGGACCTGGGCCTGCCCGATGGCGACGGCATCAGCCTGCTCACGCGCCTGCGCCGCGAATGGCGCCGCCTGCCCGTGCTGATCCTGAGCGCACGCGACAGCCTGCACGACCGGCTGCACGGCCTGGACAGCGGCGCCGATGACTATCTGGTCAAGCCCTTTGCCCTGGCCGAACTGGTGTCACGCGTGCGCGCCCTGGCACGCCGCAGCTATGGGCAGGGCGACGGAACGCTGCATCTGCGCGGCCTGTCGCTGCACGAGCCCACGCGCCGTGTCAGCGTTGCCGGCCAGAACGTCGAGCTGTCCCGCTGCGAATTCGACCTGCTGGCCCTGCTGCTGCGGCGCATGGACCGCGTGGTCACGCGCAGCGGCATCGAGGAGGAAGTCATCCCGGGCGGCAGCGCCAACGGCAGCAATGCGCTGGAGGTCCATGTCTCCAACCTGCGCCGCAAGATCGGGCCGGGCTTCATACGCACGGTGCGCGGCATTGGCTATGTCATCGACTCGCAGCCGATGGCCCCCCTGTCCTGACCATGACATCGCACACCCTGCAGGGGCAACAGGCCAGCCCGAGATGGCGCCGCTGGCTGCGGCCCACACTGGGCCGGCGGATGCTGCTGGCCCAGATGGGCGTGCTCACCGCGATCTGGACCGCGTTGCTGGTGGCAGCCATCTACATGGCCCACTTCCACAATGAACTGCTGGTCAGCAAGCCTGTCTACGAACTTGTCATGGCTGTGGCCGAGGACCTGGCCGACCTTCCGGACCGCCAGCAGCACAGCCTGGCCGCGCTGGACACGGCCCTGCGCCATGAGTACGGCGACGGAGACGACGACATCCGCTTCACGCCCACGCTGCTGGTCTGGCAGCGCGGCCAGCTCCTGTACCGCTCGCCCACGCCGGCACCCACGCTGCGCAACCGCGTGCTGGACACGGTCGAGGACATAGATTTCGAAGGGCAGACCTGGCGCATGAGCACGCTGCGCTCGGCCTCGGGCCAGACCGAAGTCACGCTGATGCTGCCGTCCTTCAAGGAACTGCTGATCACCCTCAACACCCGCAGCTATTACCTGCTGCCGCTGCTGATCAGCCTCCCCTTCCTGGCCTTTCCGGCCTGGTGGTCGGTGCGCGCGGCGCTGCGCCCGCTGCGCCGCGTGGGCGACGAGCTGGCCACACGCGGCCCCGACGACCTCAGCGCGCTCATCTATGCGCCGCCACACGCCGAGCTGCGGCCGCTGGTGCAGGACATCAACGCCCTGCTGGCCCGCGTGCGCTCCAGCAGCGAGCGCGAGCGCAACCTCATCGCCGATGCAGCCCACGAACTGCGCACGCCGCTGGCAGCCATGCACGTCAACGTCGAGGCCCTGCTGCGCCTTGGCAGCGAACCGCGCCAGCAGGAACTCATGGACAGCCTGCTGCGCAGCAACCAGCGCGCCAGCCGCATGGTGGCCCAGCTGCTGCAACTCATGCGCAGCGAGACCGAAGCGCCCGGCATGGCCATGCAGCCGCTGCGCCTGGACCTGCTGCTGGAAGACCGGCTCGCCGCACTCGACGCCCTGGCCTGCCGCCGCCCGGTGGAACTGGCCCTGGAAGCCAGCGAGCCACTGAGCGTGATGGGCGAACGCGAAGGCCTGGTCTCGCTGATCGACAACCTCGTGGACAACGCCATCAAATACAGCCCCGCGCACGCCACCATCAGCGTGCGCCTGCAGCGCCAGGGCGACCGGGCCGTGCTCCAGGTGCGCGACCGTGGCCCGGGCATCGCCGAGGCCTGGCGCCAGCGTGTCTTCGACCGCTTCTTCCGCGTACCCGACCAGAGCCAGAGCGGCAGCGGCCTGGGCCTGGCCATCGCCAGGACCGTGACCGAGCGGCACGGCGGCAGCATCGAGCTGCTCAATGCGGAGAATGGCGGGCTGCTGGCGAGTGTGAGCCTGCCCATGCTGCAGGACGCCGGCTGATCCGGCCTGCGGATACCGCCAGCCGAAAACCCAGTGCTCAGCGCAACGGTTGGGACTGCAACAGCCCGGCCACCGCCTGTGCCGTCGCCTGAGCTGCACCGCGGTGCTGGTCCAGGAAGCTGCGCGCCTGGGCCACGGCATGGGCGTGGGACTGGCGGTCCCCGGCCAGGTCCACGGCCAGGCGCAGCCCGTGCTCCATGTCGGGTGCCCGCAGCGCGGCACCGGCTTCGCAGGCCAGGTCCGAGGCTTCGCTGAAGTTGAAGGTATGCGGCCCCAGCACCACGGGGCAGTCGCAGGCCAGGGCCTCGATGAGGTTCTGGCCGCCCAGCGGCGCAAAGCTGCCGCCCATGAGCGTGGCGTCGGCCAGGCCGTAGTACAGGGCCATCTCGCCCAGCGAATCACCCAGCCAGATGTCGATGTCATCCGCCGCAGCCCCGCAGGGCGGGCCACCCACCCACTGGCTGCGGCGCGAGACATGCAGGCCGCCGCCAGCCAGCAGCGCCGCTACTTCGTCAAAGCGCTGCGGATGGCGCGGCACGACCAGCCATTGCACGGCCCGGCCTGCCGGCCCCAGCGTGCGCAGGGCGGACAGCAGCATGGCCTCCTCGCCCTCGCGGCTGCTGGCCAACAGCACCACAGGGCGGGACAGGCCGGACTTCCATTGCCGGGCGCGCTCCAGCAGCGCAGCGTCCGGACGCGCATCGAATTTCAGGTTGCCGAGCACGCCGCGCACGGGCGCACCCAGCAGGCGCAGGCGCTGCGCATCGGCCTCGGTCTGCGCCCAGGCGGCGGCCAGGGCGGCATAGGTGGGCCGCGCCAGCGGCGCCACGCGCAGCGCCTGGCCCAGTGATTTGTCGCTGAGCCGTGCGTTGGCCAACGCCAGCGGCACGCCCTCTTCGCGGCAGATGGCGACCAGGTTGGGCCACACTTCGGTCTCCATGAGCACGCCGACCGCGGGCCTGAATTGCTGCACGAAGCGGCGCACGGCCTCTGGGGTATCCCAGGGCTGCCAGACCTGCAGGTCGCCGGGCTGCAGCAGCCGGCGGCCTTCGGTGCGGCCTGTGGCCGTGCCATGGGTCAGCAGCAGGCGCATGCCGGGCAGGCGCTCGCGCAGCGCGGTCAGCAAGATAGAGGCAGCGCGCGTCTCGCCCAGCGATACGGCATGGATCCAGATCCACCGGCCGCGCCCGTCCTGCCCCAGCGTGGCTGGCTGGTAGCGGCCAAAGCGTTCGGGAATGTGCTCGGCATAGACGGGCTCGGCCTCGGCGCGGCGCAGCAGCTTGCGGCGCAGAAGCGGCTGCGCCGCCCAGGTCACGGCGCTGTACAGCGCGCGCGCCCAGGACGTGGGAGAGCGTGAAGTCATCGCCTGGCGCGCAAATCAGTGCGCGGCGCCGCCAACCTGCGCGCCGGGCTTGACACGCTCCAGCAGCGCCAGCATCTGCGCCTCGATACGCGACAGCGCCTCCTGGGTCTGGCCCTCGAAGCGCAGCACCAGCACGGGCGTGGTGTTGCTGGCGCGGATCAGGCCGAAGCCGTCGGCCCAGTCCACGCGCAGGCCGTCGATGGTGCTGACCTGGGCCGGTGCGGCAAAGTTCTCGGCGGCCAGGGCCTGCAGTTCGGCGGCCAGGCGATGGGGCTCGCCCTCGGCGCAGGCCACATTCAGTTCAGGGGTGGAAAAACTGGTGGGCAGCGCGTTGAGCAAGGCGCTGGGGTCGGCCTCGCGGCTGACGATCTCCAGCAGGCGGCAGCCCGCATAGGTGCCGTCATCGAAGCCATACCAGCGCTCCTTGAAGAAGATGTGGCCGCTCATCTCGCCGCCCAGCGGCGCGTCCAGTTCCTTCATGCGGGCCTTGACCAGGGAGTGCCCGGTCTTGAACATCACGGGCTCGCCCCCGGCCTCGCGGATGGCGGGCGCCAGGCGCTGCGTGCATTTCACGTCGTAGACGATGCTGCCGCCCGGCACGCGCGAGAGCACGTCCTTGGCAAACAGCATCATCTGGCGGTCGGGGAAGATGTTCTGGCCGTCCTTGGTGACGATGCCCAGGCGGTCGCCGTCACCGTCGAAGGCCAGGCCCAGTTCGGCGTCCGAGGTGCGCAGCGCCTCGATCACGTCGCGCAGGTTCTCGGGCTTGCTGGGGTCGGGATGGTGGTTGGGGAATTCACCGTCCACTTCGGAGAACAGCTCGATCACCTCGCAGCCCAGGGCGCGGAAGATGCCGGGCGCCGAGGCACCGGCCACGCCGTTGCCGCAGTCCACCACGATCTTGATGGGGCGCGCCAGCTTCACATCACCCACGATGCGCGCCTGGTAGTCGGCCTGCACATCGGCGCGGCGCACGCTGCCGGTGCCCGTGATCGTCCAGTCATCGCTTTCGACACGGCGGCGCAGGGCCTGGATTTCCTCGCCGTAGATGGCGCGGCCGGCCAGCACCATCTTGAAGCCGTTGTAGTCCTTGGGGTTGTGGCTGCCCGTGACCTGGATGCCCGAGCGCGCCAGTGTGCTGGCCGCGTAGTACAGCATGGGCGTGGTGGCCAGGCCGATGTCGATCACCTCGATGCCGACCTCGGTCAGGCCGGCGATCAGCGCCGCGGACAGCGAGGGTCCCGACAGGCGGCCATCGCGTCCCACGGCCACCACGGTCTCGCCGGCCGCCAGGGCCGCCATGCCGAAGGCGCGGCCCACGCCAAGTGCGACCTCCTCGTTGAGCGTGGACGGCACGATGCCGCGGATGTCATAGGCTTTGAAGATGGAAGATGCGACCTGCACGTCGAAAACGCTTTCTCGTCGGTTGAAAACAGGGCGCCGCAGCCCGGAACCTGGCCCGGCTGCGGCCCAAGCCGCAATTGTAGGCGCGGCAGGCTTGTAGGCGCGGCAGGCAGGGGAGCCGGCGCACGTCACCCCGGCTGAAAGCGGTTGCGGCGCGCGCCCTGCCTCACAGCTGCTGCTGCACCTGGGCCAGCGCAGCCGGGTCTTCCATGGTGCTGAGGTCGCCCGGGTCGCGCCCCTCGGCCACGGCCTGCATGGCGCGGCGCAGCAGCTTGCCGCTGCGCGTCTTGGGCAGCGCACTGACGAAGACCACGCGCGAGGGCCGGGCCACGGCGCCCAGCCGCGCATCGACCAGCTTCATCACATCGGCCTGCAGCGCCGAGCGCTCGGCCTCGCCCTCCAGCGCCGTCCGGGGCACGGCAAAGGCCAGCGCCACCTGGCCCTTGAGCGTATCGGCCACGCCGACCACGGCGACTTCGGCCACCTGGGGGTGGGCGGAGATGCATTCCTCGATCTCGCGCGTGCCCAGACGGTGGCCGGCCACGTTGATCACGTCGTCCGTGCGGCCCAGGATGAAGAAGTAGCCATCCTCGTCGCGAATGCCCCAGTCGAAGGTGCTGTAGACCATGCGGCCCGGAATGCTCTTCCAGTAAGTGTTGACGAAGCGCTGATCGTCACGCCAGACGGTCTGCATGCAGCCCGGCGGCAGCGGTCCCTCGATGGCCAGCACGCCCTTTTGCCCGGCGCCGAGCAGTTCCTCGCCCGTGGCCTCGTCGATCAGTTTCACGTCATAGCCATAGACGGCCTTGCCGGGACTGCCGAAGCGCGTGGTCTGCTGCTCCACGCCGTTGCACAGCGTGAGGATGGGCCAGCCGGTCTCGGTCTGCCAGTAGTTGTCGATGATGGGCTTGCCCAGGGCATGGCTGATCCACTGCGCCGTGGGCTCGTCCAGCGGCTCGCCGGCCAGCCACAGCGCCTTGAGGCTGGAGATATCGTGGCGGTGCAGGTACTCGGCATCGTGCTTCTTGAGCACGCGGATGGCCGTGGGCGCCGAGAACATGTGGGTGACCCGGTACTTCTCCACGATGCTCCACCAGATGCCCGCGTCGGGGCGTATGGGCAGGCCCTCGTAGAGCACGGTGGCCATGCCTGCGATCAGCGGCGCATAGATGATGTAGCTGTGGCCCACAACCCAGCCGATGTCGCTGGTGCAGAAAAAAGTCTGCCCTGCCTCGGCCCCGAAGATCAGCGGCATGCTGGCGGCCAGCGCCACCGTGTAGCCGCCCGTATCGCGCTGCACGCCCTTGGGGCGCCCCGTGGTGCCGCTGGTGTAGAGCGTGTAGCTGGGGTCGGTGGATTCCACCCAGGTGCAGGCGACCTGGGCGTCGGCGTGCAGCGCACGCAGGCTGGCCCAGTCGTGGTCACGGCCGGCGCGCATGGGCGCAGGCGCCAGGCCACGGTCCACGATGAGCACGGCCGCTGGCTTGTGGCTGGCCAGTTGCAGGGCCTCGTCCAGCAAGGGCTTGTAGGCCACCACACGCCCGCCGCGCGAGCCCGCGTCGGCACTGATGATGACCTTGGGCTCGGCATCATCGATGCGCGAGGCCAGCGCCGCCGAGGCAAAGCCGCCGAACACCACCGAATGGATGGCACCCAGCCGCGCGCAGGCCAGCATGGCAAAGGCCGCCTCGGCAATCATGGGCATGTAGATCTGGACGCGGTCGCCCTTTTGCACACCCAGCGACTGCAGCACGGCGGCCATGCGCTGCACCTCGGCATGCAGTTCGCGGTAGGTGTAGACCTTTTCCGTGCCGGTCTCGGTGGAGATGGCGATCAACGCGTTCTGGTCGGCGCGCTCGGCCAGGTGCCGGTCCACGGCGTTGTGGCAGAGATTGGTCTGCCCCCCGACAAACCACCTTGCAAACGGCGGATTGTCGTAGTCGCAGATGCGTTGGGGCGGCACATGCCAGTCGATGCGGCGGGCCTGCTCGGCCCAGAAGGCATCGCGCTCCTCGATGGAGCGGCGGTGGAAATCGTCGAAACGCGGGGCCATTGTCTGTCTCCTGTCGTTGTCATGGATTGGCGGCTTCTGAATTCATAATTATTCATAATGCGCTTGCCAAAAGCTGACAACTCCGCGCTGCGCGGGCAGACAGGCCTCCTTCAAACTCAGAAGCTGTAGCGCAGGCCGACCGAGATCTCGCTGGAGCTCAGCTTGGCGCGCATCTGCTCATCCTGCAGGCCACGGACATTGGTGAAGTTGTTGGCGCCACTGTGGGTCTTGCCCATGCCCACATAGCGGTAGCCCAGGTCGATGCTGACCTTTTGAATCGGCGAGTAGCTGACGCCAAAGCCCAGCGCATAGGCCAGATTGTTCTGGGAATCGCTGAAGTACTGGCGATTCGGATTGCCTTGCCAGCCGCTGGACTGCAGGTGGGCCAGGCCCAAGCCCGCCGTGCCGTACACGGAGAACTGCGCGTTCAGGGGGAAATCCTTGTACGCATTGATCATCAGGCGCTGAGAACGGATGCTGTGGTGATTGAAGCTCGAGGGAAAGCGCGTGGAGCCGCTGGTGAATTCGTTGCTCCTGGGCAGGGTGTACTCAGCTTCCAGACGCCAGTCCGACGGGAGCTGATAACCCAGGGCCAGAGAGCCGCCTGTGGCGCGGCGGCTGTCGTCACCAGGCACGAACTGCCCCAGGCCGGGGCGGGCGCTGGAGTCCATGTCGTGGGCCTTGTAGTTGGCGGAGTTGATGCGGACGGCGCCATAGAAATGGTCGGCAGCCAAAGCGCTGCCCGAGGCGGTCAGGATCAGGGCGGTGAAGGTCAGAACGTGCTTCATACAGTCTCTCTTGGGGGAATGCCGCCACTGTAGAAAAACGCCCTGCCCGCGCCTATTCGGCCGGCTACGCACGCAGCTCCGTAGAACTACGCGGTGCAGCGGCAGCCCGCCTCCCAAGAACAGACAGGTCACCATGAAAAAAGGCGCTCCAAAGAGCGCCCCAAGACGGAGGAACCAGGAACCCGTGCCTTACTTGACCAGGGCGAGCAGGTCCTTGAAGGCCGGATGCTCGCAGCTGCGCAGCCACTCGAAGGCCACCATCTCCGTGGTCACCAGCTCGGCACCCGCGCCGGCCAGGCGGTCGAAGGCGGCATCGCGGTTGCGCTCGGTGCGCGAGCTGCAGGCGTCGGTGACGACCCAGACATCGAACTCATCTTCCAGCAGCTCCAGCGCCGTCTGCAGCAGGCAGACATGGGCTTCACAGCCGGCAATCACCACCATGCTGCGCTCGGGCGCCTGCTGCTGGGGCTTTTGCAGATGCTTGGGCAGGCTGCGTGCATTGCCGCCCTGGGGCCGTGCAGGAGGACGCAGCCACTCGCCCAGACCCTCGGCCACGGCGCTGAAATGCATCTTGGACAGGGTCCGGTCGCACAGCGCGCGCAGTTCGGCGTCGTTGGCGCCCAGGCGCGAGGGGTTCTGCTCGGTGCCGAAGACCGGTACGTCCACCAGCTGCGCCAGGCGCGCCAGCTTCACGGCATTGGCCAGAACTGCCGGTCCCTCGAAGATGGCCGGCATCAGGCGCTCCTGGTAATCGACGAGTACGAGCTGGGAGTCGGTGGCTTCAAGCAGCATGGCGGATCTTTCTTGGGAATATGGGGCGGCGCGGGCCGCCCTTCTTATAGAGGACAAAAGGGAAAGCTTTCCATTGTCGCAGCTTGCATGCGCTCCCTGCCTCGCAGCCCGGATTCCTGAGGTAACTCAAAAACCCAGGCTTTCGGGGGTCTTATCGAATTTGTCCTACGTTTTTGCGTGGTAATCTCGCGCCCCATGTCCCGATGGCTTATTGCACTCCTGTTTGTCAGCGTCACGGCACACGCGGCTCCGCCCGAAATGCGTGACGACGATATGAACCAGCTGCTGGTCAACCGCAGCCTCATCTCGCAGCTGCGCGAAGCCCGCCACCACATGGCGGAACGCACTTCCGACTTCGTCAAGGAAGCACGACAAAGCGTCGCCGAAAAGACCTCCGATCTGGTCGTGACCGCCATGGGCTTCATCGGCGTTCCCTACCGCCGCGGCGGCAACAGTGCCGAGACCGGCTTCGACTGCAGCGGCTTCGTCCGCGCCATCTACTCCGAAACCCTGGGCAAGGTCCTGCCGCGCCGCGCTGACCAGCAGGCACAGGCCACGGAAAAAATCGACAAGAACGAACTCAAGCCCGGTGATCTGGTGTTCTTCAACACCATGCGCCGCACCTTCAGCCATGTCGGCATCTATGTCGGCGACGGCAACTTCATCCATGCACCGCGTACCGGTGCGCAGGTTCGCGTGGAAAGCATGCAAAGCGCGTACTGGGCTCGCCGCTTCGATGGCGCCCGCCGCGTGCAGGACGCCGACGGCCTGGGCCTTGACGCCAGCAAGGCCGCTCTGGCACTGCAGATGCAGGCAAGCCAGCTGCAGTGATCGCAGCGTCTTTTGCGCCAATCCACAAACGCCTGCACATGCAGGCGTTTTGTTTTTCAGGGCCCTGCCCTGGCTTCGTCCCAGGTTGAGATGCTGTCCGACAGGGCCACCCGGTGCCGGGCCCTAGAGTCGCGGCATGGAAGCTTCAGTTCGGAGAAAAGCATGATGTCCTTGATTGGTACCCTCATCGTTGGCCTGGTCGTTGGCTTGCTGGCGCGGGCACTCAAACCCGGCGATGACAGCCTTGGCTGGATCATGACCATCCTGCTCGGCGTGGCAGGATCGTTTCTTGCCAGCTACGTCGGTGTCGCCATGGGCTGGTACGAGGCCGGGCAACCCGCCGGCTGGATCGCCTCCATCGTGGGCGCCATCGTCATCCTCTTCATCTACAGTCTGGTGCGCAGCAAGAGCGCACGCTGACCACCCTGCGCGCCAGCCGCATCCGCCGGCTGGCGCATTCTCTTGATCGACATCTGCCCCGTCTTCACTGGCACGCATGATCTTTCGCACATCGGACAAAACCCCTCCCCCTCCACCACCGCGCCAAGATGTGGCGCAGGCGGCCGAGAGCGCGCGCAAGTTGCTGCACCGGCGTGCACTGGTCGGCGCAGCAGCCAGCAGCCTGCCCATTCCGGGCCTGGACTGGCTGGTGGATGCGGCACTGCTGGCGCGGCTGCTGCCACGCATCAACCGCGAATTCGGCCTCACACCCGAACAGTTGGACAAGCTGGAACCCGGCAAGCGCGAGCAGGTGCAAAAGGCCGTGGCCATGGTGGGCTCGGTGCTGATCGGCAAGCTGATCACGCGCGACATGGTGGTGCGCCTGGCGCGCGCGGCCGGCATGCGCATGACGGCCACGCAGGCCGCCAAGTACGTGCCGCTGGCAGGCCAGGCCGCAGCGGCAGCGCTGGGCTATGCCACGCTGCGCTATCTGGGCGAGCGGCATATCCAGGACTGCATTCGTGTGGTCGAGCATGCAGAACTCGACATTCCCTCACGGCTGGATCGCACGGCGCGCAAGGTCGAGCAGACAGGTCAGCAATTGGAAAAGGCCAAAAAGACCGACAAGGCTGGCAAGGCCGACAGGACCGACCAGGACGGGCGTGAGGCCGAGCCCGCCCCCGAGCCTTCCGGCAAGCGCCCGCGCTTCTGGCGCCAGCCCGATCGCGGCCCCTGGGGCCGCTCCCAGTAGACGGCTATCAGCCCAGGTCCGACGCCTGGTGGCGCTCGGGCACCTGGGTGGCTTCATCTCCCCAGGTACGATTCACGCGGCGGCCCCGCAACACGGCCGGCCGTTGGGCAATCTCCCTGGCCCAGCGCATGACATGCGTGTATTCATGGGCTGACAGGAACTCGGCCGCGCCATACACCTCGTTGAGCACCAGGGCCCCATACCAGGGCCAGATGGCGATATCGGCAATGCTGTAGTTGGCCCCTGCAATGAACGGATGCAGGGCCAGCTGGCGATCAAGCACATCGAGCTGGCGCTTGGTCTCCATGGTGAAGCGGTTGATGGGGTACTCGAACTTCTCGGGCGCATAGGCATAGAAATGCCCGAAACCGCCGCCAAGGTAAGGTGCCGACCCCATCTGCCAGAACAGCCAGTTCAGCGTCTCGGTGCGCGCAGCGGGCTCGGCAGGCAGCAGCGCACCAAACTTCTCGGCCAGGTACAGCAGGATGGAGCCTGACTCGAACACGCGCACCGGCGGCTCGACGCTGCGGTCCACCAGCGCCGGGATCTTGGAGTTGGGATTGACCTCGACAAAGCCGCTGGAGAACTGGTCGCCTTCGCCGATGCGGATCAGCCACGCGTCGTACTCCGCGCCGGCATGGCCAAGCGCCAGCAGCTCCTCCAGCATGATGGTGACCTTCACGCCGTTGGGCGTGGCCAGCGAATACAGCTGCAGCGGCTGCTGCCCCACCGGCAATGCCTTGTCATGGGTGGGACCGGCGACCGGGCGGTTGATGTTGGCAAAGGTGCCGCCCGAAGGCGCTGGCTGCCATACGGCGGGCGGGACATAGGTTGAGCTGTCGGTCATGCAGGATTCCTGTGGTTCGCGGGCTGGGGAGAGGTGCCCGGCTGAAAGTGATTGTCCCGTCACCGGCGCGCTCTTGCCGGCGTGCGCGGAACGCCGCCACGGCGCCCGGGGATTTGCCACAATCGCGGCATGACTGCCGCCCCCACCTCCGCCCGCCAGTTCTGGCTCATGAAGAACGAGCCCGACGAATTCTCCATAGACCACGCGCTGGCCGCGCCGCAGGCCACCATCGCCTGGGACGGTGTGCGCAACTACCAGGCGCGCAACTTCATGCGCGATGCCATGCAGGTGGGCGATGGGGTGCTGTATTGGCACTCCAGTTGCGCCGAGCCCGGCATCTACGGCATCGCCCGCATTGCAGGCAACCTGCGCGTCGATGCCTCGCAGTTCGACCCGCGCAGTCCCTACTACGACCCCAAGTCCTCGCCCGACAAGCCACGCTGGCTCACGCTGGACGTGCAGGCGCTGCGCAAGACACGCACGCTGCAGATCGCCGAGCTGCGCGAGCATCCCGAGCTTGCCGGCATGCGTGTACTGCAAAAGGGCAACCGCCTGTCGATCACGCCGGTCACGCCCGATGAATGGGCCTTCATCGAAGGCCTGCTCCAACCCGCCTGACCTGCCGACCCGCCCGCTGCGGGCTGCTTTCTTACAAGCAAGAAGCTTCTCTCCTGCACGCCGGACCTGGACCGGCCGCTATGCTTTTGGGCATTTGCGAACCTGGATTTCGCATGCTGGAGGGAGAATCTTCGTGCGTTGGCGAAAAGCAAAAGCAAAAACACCCCCTGGAACACCCAAGAGCGGCATGGCCGCAGCGCCTGGCCGCCTGCGTCTGGCGCTGCGCGACGCCATCGCCGCCTCCCTGGGTGCGATGCTGGCCTGGGAGCTGTCCCACTACCTGCTCGGCCACCCCAAACCCGTCTTTGCCGCCGTCACCGCCCTGGTCTGCCTGGCGCCCGGACTGCCCAGCCACCTCAAGCAGACCTGGGGTCTGGTGCTGGGCTGCGCCATCGGCATCATCGTCGGCGAACTGGCCTGGCTGCTGCCCGACACCATTCCGCTGCTGCGGCTGAGTCTGGCCTCGCTGGTCGCCCTGTCTCTGGCCGCCATGCTCGGGCAGCCGCCGGTCGTCCCGATACAGGCGGGCGTCTCCGTCGTGCTGGTGCTGAGCATGGGGCCGAGCGCCGCGGGCGAGACCCGGCTGGTTGACGTACTGGTGGGCGCCGGTGTCGGCCTGATGTTCAGCCAGGTGATCTTCACGGCCAATCCGCTGCGCGCCGTGTCGCGCTCGGCAAGCGCCTTGCTGGGCCAGCTGGCCGAGGGGCTGGAAGCCACCCTGCGCGCCACCGCCACCCACGACACGCCCGATGCCACCGTCGCGCTGGGCCAGCTCACGCGCAGCAGCGATGCGCTGAGCGCACTGCGTGCAGCCATGGTGGAGGCGCAAAGCTCCAGCCGCTGGTCCCTGCGCGGCCGCCTGGGTGGCGCGGGGCTGCAGACCATCACCGGGCGCTATGACCGCCACGCCGTGCGCCTGTATGCCAGCGCACTGCTGCTGGGCGAAAGCCTGGTGCGCGGCATGTCGCATGACAGTGGCCTCATGCCGCGCGCCATCGTCCTGCACTGCGAATGGCTGGTCGATGCCTGCCGCCAGCTGTCCGCCAACGGCAACGTGGTGGCCCTGCAGCCCGATGACGCCCTGGCCGAACTGGCCGCCTCCGCACCCCAGGCACCCGCCCAGCCGGTGCCCCAGGCCTGGCTGCCCGCGCTGGACCATGCGCAGCAGATGGAAGAGGCCCTGAAGGCGTTGATAGGCTCGCGCGACGCGTGATCAGACTGCAGCGCGCCCGCGCGGCGCTGCACCCGCACCGCTGATGCGCCCGATCGCGCCGGCCAGCCACCAGCCGATGGCGCACATGGCCGCCGTCACCACCCAGGTCCACTGCCATCCGCCCGCCTGCACGGCCACGGCAGCCACCAGGGGCGGGCCTGCAAACTGCCCCACGCTGGACCATTGCTGCATGAAACCCACCGTGGTCGATACCGTGGACTCATCGGGGGCCAGCCGCACCGCCATGGAAAACAGCGTGCCCGGAATCAGCCCGCCCGCCGCCGAAAACAACACCACCGCCACAAAGCGCAGCCATAACGGCGCCAGCGGTTGCCCCTGCCATTGCAGATAGGCCAGCAGCGCACACGCCGCCATGCAGCCAAAGCCCAGGCGCAAGGCGCGCGTGGCGCTCCAGCCGCCTTGGAGCAAACGGCCCGAGGCCACGTTGCCCACCATGTTGGCCAGCGCCACCACGGCCGTCAGCGTGCCCGACAATGCGGCGCCCAGGCCCGCCTCGGCATAGACCGTGGGGAGAAAGCCGATGACGGCCATCCACTGCCCTGAATACACGGCAAAGGCCACAGCCACGCACCAGGGTCCGGGGCTGCGCAGGGTCAACGTCAGGCGAGGACGCCAGCCACCGCCCGCCACCGATGTGCCAAGGGGCACCGGCCTATCTGCCGGCACGCCACACCAGACGGCGACCCATGCGAGTGCCGAAATCAGCCCCAACAGCAACCACCATGCGGGCCAGGATGCCCAGGCCATCACCCACGGCCCCAGCAGCAAGCCGATGGCACTGCCCAACGGCATATAGGTGCCCCACCAGCCCATGCGCGCGCTCAGATCGCTTGGCGCCACGCAGCGCCGGATCAGACCCGGCCCCGGCATGGCCACCAGCAAAAAGCCCAGTCCCTCCACGGCACGCAAGGCCAGCAGCGCTGCAAACCCCGTAGCGGTGGCGCCCAGGGCGCTGGCACCCGCCATCAGCAGCAGGCCTGCCAGCATGCTGCGCCGCAGCCCCCAGCGGTCTGCACCCAGACCCACCACCAGGCCCAGCACCATGCCGGCCACCTGCACGGTGGAAAGCAGAAAGCCGGCCTGCAGCAGGGACAGGCCCAATTGCTGCTGCAGCACCGGCACAGCCGGCGGCAGCTTGCCTACATGCAGAGCCGCGCTGACGCCGGCCGCCACGACGATCCATGAGGGATGCACCCCCTGCTTCGTTGTTTTCACTGGATGCTGTCTCCCGGGGGCGCATGCCATGCGCCCTGTAGCTGATGTGTGAAGTATCGAAAGCATAGGCCAAGCGGCGCCTGCAAACAGCACTCTTCTTACCCGCCGACCCGTCTGTATGGAGGCACACTGAAGGCCTGGATCAACCCCCGAGGCCTTGCGCATGCACTCATCACTAGATTTCAGCTCCTGGTCTTCGCTGCTGTCCACGGTGTTGGGCCTGCTGCTGGTCACCTGCCTGATGATGGGCATTCGCCTGCTGTTCATGCAGACCGTGCAAAAGCGGCGCGAGCGTGAGAACCGCCAGATCAATGAACGCCTGAAGTCGCTTATCGCCGCCTACAAGACGCTGGGCGGCTCCTTCACGGGCACGCTGCATGTGAATCCCCTGCACCTGCGCGATCTGCGCAGGCCCGCCGCCGACGACACCGATGCACCACCGGCTTTTGGCAGCGAGCGCCAACGGCGCATTCGCGATGCGGTGGAAGCCGCGCTGTCCGATGTCATCTTGCTCGGGACGCAAGACCAGGTGCGCATGGCCGCCCAGGCGGCCCAGGACATGGTGGCAGGCCAGCCTGTCGAGACTGCGGCACTCGTCACTTCGCTGCGCGCCTTCATCCGCGAAGCGCTGGATCTGGAGCCGATCCCTGACAGCCTGCGCGTTCCCAACCAGGGCCCCACGCGTCCGGGCGGCACGGCGGGCGGGGCGCGCAAAGGTGGCGCGGAATCCGGCGCTTCGAGCAAGGGCGGCGGCGGTGGTGGCGCAGGAATGGGCGCCGCAGGCATGGGCGGCCTGGGCATGGGAGCAGGCCTTGGCGTCGGCGTTCACCATGGAGACGATGGCACGCCCCCACCATGAACACCTGCCGCGCCGGGTCGAACAGCAAGCCACTGGGACGCCGGCCCGCTTGCCGGGCAAACCTGACACTCGCCAGAAACAGCCAAGCCTGCGAGGTACCAGATGGCACCTCGCAGGCCTCGCATGCCGGGCAGCAGCCGCCTGCTTGCCCGTCCTCCCCCACCAATTCCTGTCAGACCATCACCACGTCACAGCCGCAGCTTGGCCGTTGCCAGCAGCAAACCAAACCCCACCAACATGCCGCCAAAGGCCCTGTCTATCCAATGCCGCACGGCCAGCAGCCGCGCACGCACCCGCTGGGCGGAAAAGCACAGCGCCACGATGCAGAACCACGCCACATGGGCCAGCGAGATGAATCCGCCATATGCCAGCTGCGTGGCCAGCGGCGTGTCCTGTCCCACGATCTGCAGGAACAGGCTGACCACGAACACCGTGGTCTTGGGATTGAGCGCATTCGTCAGAAAGCCCGTGCGCAGTGCCGCCATGTCGGAGAGCGCGGCCACGGGCTGGCTGGGCAAATCGCCCTCCGGGCGGCTGCGCAGCATGGTCACGCCCAGATAGATCAGATAGGCTGCACCCAGCAGCTTGACCACGTCGAACAACCAGGTGGACTGCTGCATGAGCAGTCCGACCCCGAGCAAGGTATAGCCGACATGGACCAGCACTCCCAGGCCAATGCCCAGCGCCGTGAGCAGGCCCGCGCGGCGCGAGCGCAGCAGGCTGTTGCGCGTGACCATGGCGAAATCCGCCCCTGGGCTGATGACGGCCAGCAAGGTAATGGTGACTACAGCTATCCATTCGGTCATCGGTTATCCATTCGATTCAATGCAACGCGCCGGATAGTATTGGCCTTCCATGAAAATGCATAACGATGTTTTCTGACACAGTTGGTGAACTCAACTCACACACCCCGAGCAAGCGGCTGCCGTCGCTGCAGGCCTTGCGTTGCTTCGAAGCGGCCGCCCGGCGGGAGAATTTCAGCAAGGCGGCAGAAGAGTTGCACCTGACCCATGGCGCCATCAGCCGGGCCGTGCGCCTGCTGGAGGACGATCTGGGCGTGACCCTGTTTGACCGCCGCAGCCGCCGCGTCTTCCTGACCGAGGCAGGCCGCCACCTGGCCCAGGCCGTGCACGAAGGCCTGGAGCGCATGCGCCAGGCCACGCAGGAGTTGCGCTCGCGCGCGCAGCAGGCGCGCCGCTGGGTGCTGTCCTGCGAGCCCACCTTGCTCATGCGCTGGCTGATCCCGCGCTGGCCCCAGTTCCAGGAACAGCACCCGGAGTTGCAGCTGCACCTGATGGCGGGCGGCGGGCCTTTCTCTTTCGCGGACGGCATCGATCTGGCCATACGGCGCGATGACTTCTCTCCGCCAGCGGGCTGTCATGCGGAGACCCTGTTTGCCGAGCGCATAGGCCCGGTCTGCCGGCCCGAGCGGCTGGCGCAGTGGTGCACGCGCTCCGACGAGGGGCATGCCACCGGGCTGCGCCCGGAGGCACCCTTGCTGCAAAGCCGCACCCGCCCGGGGGCCTGGTCTACCTGGGCAGAACACAGCGGCCAGCCGCCGCCGTCGGGATCCCAGCTGCAGTTCGACCATTTCTATTTCAGCCTGCAGGCCGCCGTGGCAGGCATGGGACTGGCCATCGGACCCTGGCAACTGGTGCGCGACGACGTCGCCAACGGCGTGCTGGCAGCGCCCATGGGCTTTGTCGAGGACGGTTCGCGCTACTGCCTGCTGTCCCCCGCTCCGCCCACGCCAGATGGCGTGCACGACCAATTGCTGCAGTGGCTGCGCGCCCAGGCCTGAACAGGTCTGCCCCCTTTGCCGTGCCGGTGTCTGGGCTGATGTCTGTGTCCTTATCTGCGTCTCCCAAAGCAGAAAGGCAGCCGAAGCTGCCTTTCTGTTCTTGCCAGGCCTGAACGCCCGGCCTTGCGCTTACTTGCGCTGCGGCGGCAGGTCCGTGCAGGAGCCGTGGGCCACCTCGGCCGCCATGCCCAGGCTTTCGCCCAGCGTGGGGTGGGGGTGGATGGTCTTGCCGATGTCCACGGCATCGGCACCCATTTCGATGGCCAGCGCAATCTCGCCGATCATGTCGCCCGCGTGTGTGCCGACGATGCCGCCACCCAGGATGCGGCCATGGCCGTGCGCCTCGGGGCTGTCGTCGAACAGCAGCTTGGTGACGCCTTCGTCGCGGCCATTGGCAATGGCGCGGCCCGAAGCCGTCCAGGGGAACACACCCTTCTTGACCTTGATGCCCTGGGCCTTGGCCTGGTCCTCGGTCAGACCCACCCACGCCACTTCCGGGTCGGTGTAGGCCACGCTGGGGATCACGCGGGCGTTGAAGGCGCTGGCAGCCAGCTCCTTGTTGCCCTGCAGTTCACCGGCGATGACTTCGGCGGCCACATGGGCCTCGTGCACGGCCTTGTGCGCCAGCATGGGCTGGCCCACCACGTCGCCAATGGCGAAGATGTGGGGCACATTGGTGCGCATCTGGATATCGACTTCGATGAAGCCGCGGTCCGTGACGGCCACGCCGGCCTTCTCGGCAGCGATCTTCTTGCCGTTGGGCGTGCGGCCCACGGCCTGCAGCACCAGGTCGTAGACCTGGGGCTCGGGCACGGTGATGCCGTCCTTGGCAGGCGCAAAGCTGACCTTGATGCCTTCGGGCGTGGCTTCGGCACCCACGGTCTTGGTGTTGACCATGATGTTGTCGAAGCGCGGCGCGTTCATCTTCTGCCAGACCTTGACCAGGTCGCGGTCGGCGCCCTGCATGAGGCCGTCCATCATCTCCACCACGTCCAGGCGTGCGCCCAGCGTGGAGTAGACGGTGCCCATTTCCAGGCCGATGATGCCGCCGCCCAGGATCAGCATGCGTTTGGGCACGCTGGCCAGGTCCAGTGCACCGGTGGAGTCCACCACGCGCGGGTCCTTGGGCATGAAGGGCAGGTGCACGGCCTGGCTGCCGGCGGCAATGATGGCGCGCTTGAACTGCACGATCTTCTTGCTGCCGGTCTTTTCCTGGCCGTCGCCCGTGGTCTCTTCCACCTCAAGGTGGTTGGCGCCGACGAAGTTGCCGTAGCCGCGCACCACGGTGACCTTGCGCATCTTGGCCATCTGGCCCAGGCCGCCGGTCAGCTTGCCGATGACCTTGTCCTTGTGTCCGCGCAGCTGGTCGATGTTGACCTCGGGCGCGCCGAACTTGACGCCGGCCACCTCCAGGTGCTTGACCTCGTCCACCACGGCGGCCACGTGCAGCAGCGCCTTGGACGGGATGCAGCCCACGTTCAGGCAGACGCCGCCCAGGCTCTTGTAGCGCTCGACGATGACCACATTCAGGCCCAGATCGGCCGCACGGAAGGCTGCCGAGTAGCCGCCAGGACCGCCGCCGAGCACGACCACGTCGCAGTCGTAATCGGCCGCGCCACCAGCGTAGCTGGCTGCGGCCGGAGCGGGAGCCGATGCTGCGGGCGCTGCAGCGGCGGGCGCCGGAGCCGCCGCTGCAGGGGCCGGTGCTGCCGCCTGGGGTGCGGCGGCCGCTTCGCCAGCGGCCTCCAGCGTCAGGATCAGGCCGCCTTCGGCGATCTTGTCGCCGATCTTGACCTTGAGTTCCTTGACCACGCCGGCATGGCTGGAGGGGATCTCCATGGAGGCCTTGTCGGACTCCACGGTGATCAGGGACTGGTCCTTGGCCACGGTGTCACCGGGCTGGACCAGCAGTTCGATCACGCCCACTTCGGCGAAGTCGCCGATGTCGGGCACCTTGATGTCGATGATTGCCATGTGTCGGGCCTCCGTTTACAGCAGGATGCGGCGGTAGTCCGCCAGCACTTGGCCCAGGAAGGCATTGAAGCGCGCGGCCGAGGCACCGTCGATGACACGGTGGTCATAGGACAGCGACAGCGGCAGCGTCAGGCGCGGCACGAATTGCTTGCCATCCCACACCGGCTTCATCTGGCCCTTGGACAGGCCGAGGATGGCCACTTCGGGGGCGTTGATGATGGGGGTGAAGTTCGTGCCACCGATGCCGCCCAGCGACGAAATCGAGAAGCAGCCGCCCTGCATGTCGGCAGCGCCGAGCTTGCCGTCGCGGGCCTTCTTGGCCAGCTCGCCCATTTCCTGGCTGATCTGCAGGATGCCCTTCTTGTCGGCATCGCGCAGCACGGGGACCACCAGGCCGTTGGGCGTGTCGGCCGCAAAGCCGACGTGGAAGTACTGCTTGTAGACCAGGGTGTCGCCGTCCAGCGAGGCATTGAACTCGGGGAACTTCTTGAGGGCCGCGACCACCGCCTTGATCACGAAGGCCAGCATGGTCACCTTGACGCCGCTCTTCTCGTTCTCCTTGTTGGTGGAGACACGGAAGGCTTCCAGGTCGGTGATGTCGGCCTCGTCATTGTTGGTGACGTGCGGGATCATGACCCAGTTGCGCGACAGGTTGGCGCCGCTGATCTTCTTGATGCGCGACAGGTCCTTGCGCTCGACCGGGCCGAACTTGGCGAAGTCGACCTTGGGCCAGGGCAGCAGGTCCAGACCTGCGCCGCCGCCGGAGCCACCCTTGGGAGCGGTCGCGGCCTGGGCCTTGGTCTGCACGGCGCCCGCCATGACGGACTTGGTGAAAGCCTGGATGTCGTCGGCCGTGATGCGGCCCTTGTTGCCCGAACCCTTGACCTCGTCCAGCGGCACACCCAGCTCGCGGGCGAACTTGCGTACCGAGGGCGACGCGTGGGGCAGCTTGCCCGTGGGCGCCACGGTGGGGTTGTGCGCAGGCGCAGCGGCGGGAGCCGATGCTGCAGCAGCAGCCACCGGAGCTGCAGCGGCCGGGGCAGCAGCGGCCGATGCAGGGGCTGCTGCTGCAGGTGCCGGTGCCGCAGCCTGGGCTGCAGGCGCGGCAGCGCCCTGCACGCTCATCTGGCCGACCACGTCGCCCACGTTGACCGTGTCACCGATCTTGAGCGTCAGCGCCGTGATGGTGCCGGCCGCTGGCGACGGGATTTCCATCGAGGCCTTGTCGGATTCGACGGTGAACAGCGATTGCTCGGCTGTCACGGTGTCGCCGACCTTGACCAGCATCTCGATCACGGCCACGTCCTTGAAGTCGCCAATGTCGGGAATCTTGATGTCGATCTGCGTGGCAGCGCCCGAGGCCGCAGGCGCGGCAGCGGGAGCAGCGGCCGGTGCAGGCGCAGCCACCGGGGCCGGGGCTGCAGCGGCGGGGGCCGGTGCGGCGGCTGCAGGTGCCGGGGCAGCGGCTTCCGCCGACTCGACCACGGCAATGATGCTGCCCTGCTTGACCTTGTCGCCCATGTTGACGCGCAGCTCCTTGAGCACGCCAGCGTGGCTGGAGGGGATCTCCATGGAGGCCTTGTCGGACTCCACGGTGATCAGCGATTGCTCGGCCTTGATCTGATCGCCGGCCTTGACCAGCACTTCGATCACAGCAACTTCGTCGAAATCACCGATATCGGGGACTTGAATTTCTACCAATGCCATATGTGTCTCCCGTTCTTACTCAAGCGTGCAGCGGGTTGATCTTGTCGGCCTTGATGCCGTACTTGGCGATCGCTTCGGCCACGGTGGTGGCGTTGATCTTGCCTTCTTCGGCCAGCGCGCGCAGTGCGGCAACCACGATGTAGTGGCGATCCACTTCGAAGTGCTCGCGCAGCTTGCGGCGGAAGTCCGAGCGGCCGAAGCCGTCGGTGCCCAGCACCTTGTAGGTGCGGCCCTTGGGCATGTAGGGGCGGATCTGCTCGGCGTAGGCCTTCATGTAGTCGGTGGATGCGATCACCGGGCCATTGTGCGACTGCAGCTGCTGCGTGACGAAGGGCACCTTCTGGGTGTCCAGCGGATGCAGCAGGTTCCAGCGGTCGGCGTCCTGGCCGTCGCGGGTGAGCTCGTTGAAGCTCGGGCAGCTCCACACGTCGGCGGCAATGCCCCAGTCGGCCAGCAGCAGTTCCTGGGCGAAGAAGGATTCACGCAGGATGGTGCCCGAACCCAGCAGTTGCACGCGCAGGCCGCTTTCCGGCACCTTCTGGCCGGGCTTGCACAGGTACATGCCCTTGATGATCTGCTGCTCGGTGCCGGGCGTGAGGCCGGGCATGGCGTAGTTCTCGTTGAGCAGCGTGATGTAGTAGAAGACGTTTTCCTGGTTCTGCACCATGCGGCGCAGGCCGTCCTGCATGATCACGGCGACTTCGTGGGCGAAGGTCGGGTCGTAGCTCACGCAGTTGGGAATGGTGTTGGCCAGGATGTGGCTGTGGCCGTCTTCGTGCTGCAGGCCTTCGCCGTTCAGCGTGGTGCGGCCCGAAGTGCCGCCCAGCAGGAAACCGCGCGCCTGCATGTCGCCGGCCGCCCAGGCCAGGTCACCGATGCGCTGGAAGCCGAACATCGAGTAGTACACGTAGAACGGGATCATGATCCGGTTGCTCGTGCTGTAGCTCGTGGCTGCCGCGATCCAGCTGCTCATGCCGCCGGCTTCGTTGATGCCTTCCTGCAGGATCTGGCCGGCCTTGTCCTCGCGGTAGTACATCACCTGGTCCTTGTCGACCGGGGTGTACTGCTGTCCAGCGGGGTTGTAGATGCCGATCTGGCGGAACAGGCCTTCCATGCCGAAGGTACGTGCCTCGTCCACCAGGATGGGCACGACGCGCGGGCCGATTTCCTTGTCGCGCAGCAGCTGCGTGAGGAAGCGCACATACGCCTGGGTGGTCGAGATCTCACGGCCTTCGGGCGTGGCTTCAAGGATGGCCTTGAAGGTATCCAGCGCAGGCGCCGTGAATTGCTCGCTGGCCTTCACGCGGCGGTGCGGCAGGTAGCCGCCCAGGGCCTTGCGGCGCTCGTGCAGGTAGCGCATTTCCGGGGTGTCGTCGGCCGGCTTGTAGAAAGGCAGGTCGGCGATCTGGCTGTCGGGAATGGGAATGTTGAAACGGTCGCGGAAGGCCTTGATGTCCTCGTCGCCCAGCTTCTTGGTCTGGTGAACGGTGTTCTTGCCTTCACCGATCTTGCCCATGCCGAAGCCCTTGACGGTCTTGACCAGCAGCACGGTGGGCTGGCCCTTGTGCGAATTGGCGGCGTGGAAGGCCGCATAGACCTTCTGCGAATCGTGGCCGCCGCGGCGCAGGTTCCAGATCTCGTCGTCGCTCATGTGCTCGACCATCTTCAGCGCGCGCGGATCGCGGCCGAAGAAGTTCTTGCGCACGTAGGCGCCGTCATTGGCCTTGAACGACTGGTAGTCGCCGTCGTTGCACTCGGCCATGATCTTCTTGAGCACGCCGTCCTTGTCCTTGGCCAGCAGCTCGTCCCAGCCCTTGCCCCACAGCAGCTTGATCACGTTCCAGCCGGAGCCGCGGAACTCGCCTTCGAGTTCCTGGATGATCTTGCCGTTGCCGCGCACCGGGCCGTCCAGGCGCTGCAGGTTGCAGTTGATCACGAAGATCAGGTTGTCCAGCTTTTCGCGCGCGGCCAGCGAGATCGCGCCCAGCGACTCGACCTCGTCCATTTCGCCGTCGCCGCAGAACACCCAGACCTTGCGGCTTTCGGTGTCGGCAATGCCACGAGCATGCAGGTACTTGAGGAAGCGCGCCTGGTAGATGGCCATCAGCGGGCCCAGGCCCATGGACACCGTGGGGAACTGCCAGAACTCGGGCATCAGCTTGGGGTGCGGGTAGCTGGACAGGCCCTTGCCGTCCACTTCCTGGCGGAAGTTCAGCAGTTGCTCTTCGGAAATGCGGCCTTCCAGGTAGGCGCGGGCATAGATGCCGGGCGAGACGTGGCCCTGGATGTACAGGCAGTCGCCGCCGTGGTTCTCGTTTTCGGCGTGCCAGAAATGGTTGAAGCCGGCCGCGAACATGTTGGCCAGCGAAGCGAAGGAGCCGATGTGGCCGCCCAGGTCACCGCCTTCGGGCGGGTGCAGGCGGTTGGCCTTGACCACCATGGCCATGGCGTTCCAGCGCATGTAGGCGCGCAGACGGCCTTCGATTTCCAGGTTGCCGGGACAGCGGGCTTCCTGCGAGGTCTCGATGGTGTTCACATAGCCGGTGTTGGCCGAGAAAGGCATGTCCACGCTGTTCTGGCGTGCGTGTTCGAGCAGGTCCTCGATCAGCTTGTGCGCGTATTCGGCGCCTTCACGGTCGATGACGGCCGACAGGGCGTCCATCCATTCGCGCGATTCTTGTTGGTCCAGGCCGGCGGGAACGCCTGCATTGCCTTGCGGGTCAGTCTGAGCTGTCATGGGAATGTCTCCTTGCAGAAGGTAGCGTCTTGGGGTCGAACCAGTGAGCGGCGCAGCGCGCCAACGCAGGCGGGTAGTTCACCACGCCTTGCGCGGCACAGACCCTGTCTGGCGAACTTGAAAATACCGATTCACTGCCTCAATGCTCGGCGAGTGTCGCATACTTTTTTCGAATTTCAAATGGTGCTTTTTGATTTCATAATTTGAAATTTTGCTGCAAACGCACATACAGTGAAGACCCCAAAGAACGTCGCCGAAGCGCCTCGGCGGCGACTCCAATACTCCTTAAAAACAGTCAGACTCTCCCCTACACTGGGCGCATGCAATCCTCCCCTTCCGAGCACGGCACGCACAGCCCTGCCCCCATGGCAGGCGTGGCCGCGCCAGTGCGCTGGTGGCGCAGCTGGTGGCGCAGTCTTTCCCCCACGCGCCAGGACCGCTTCGCGGCGCTCGCCCCCCTCGCGGCCGTACTGATGTTCATGGCGGCCATCGTGGCCTCCTTCTGGTACCTGCGCATGGAGGAGATCGACCGCGAGAAGGAAGCGCTGCACCGCGACGTGGAATATGCCCAGCAACGCGTGCGCCTGCGCCTGCTCGAGCGCCAGGAGCAACTGATGCGCATGGCGCGCGACATCGGCAACCACGACCTGGGCGAGTCCGACTTTGCCAGCCGCGCCGAAGCACTCATCAGCCAATACCCCGAACTGCAGTCCATCACCTGGATCGATGCACAGCGGCGCATCCTGGCCAGCCAGTCCGCCCCCACAGTGAGCAGCGAGCAGCTGCGCATCCCGCGTGAAGTGCTGCGCGCCGGAGACGCGCTGGAGGCCTACCAGCTCGCGCGCGAGATGCAGCAACCCATCTACGTGCAGGGACTGGCCCACAAGGGGGAAGCCGCGCCGCTGCTGCAACTGCATGTGCCGCTGGCACAGGACGGCCGCTACATCGGCGAGCTGCTGGGCGAGTACTCCATCGACAGCCTGCTGCGCTATGGAACGCCCACCGAAATCATGGCCCGCTACGCCATGACCATGCTCGACAGCCGGGGCCAGGTGCTGGCCGGCACGCCGCTGACACCGCGCAAGCAGACCGCCACCGAACTGCTGCGCTGGCGCACCGTTGCCAACGAGGACGAGGCACCCGTCGCCCCCGTGGGCAACAGCCTGGTGCTGCGTGCCCAGGCCTATCGCACCTCGCTGGGCGTGGTCGGCAGCGGCCTGTTCTGGCTGGTGGGCACGCTCAGTGCGATGACGGCATGGCTGCTGCTGGCCACCTGGCGCCACACGCGCCGCCGCCAGCGCGCCCAGGAGGCCCTGGTCGCGGAGACCAACTTCCGCCGCGCCATGGAAAACTCCGTGCTCACCGGCATGCGCGCGCTGGACCTGCAAGGCCGCATCACCTATGTGAATGCCGCCTTCTGCCAGATGACGGGCTGGAGCGAATCAGAGCTGGTCGGCCAGATGCCGCCCTACTCCTACTGGCCCGACAACGACTACGACAACCTGCACTCCAAGCTGCGCGAAGAGCTTTCGGGCAAGACCATCGTCGGAGGCTTCCAGGTGCGCGTGCAGCGCAAGAACGGCACGCAGTTCGATGCGCGCCTGTATGTCTCGCCGCTGATCGACGCCCATGGCCAGCACACGGGCTGGATGTCGTCCATGACCGACATCACCGAGCCCAACCGCATCCGCGAGCAACTGTCTGCCTCCTACGAGCGCTTCACCATCGTGCTGGAGGCGCTGGACGCCTCGGTGTCCGTCGCCCCGCTGGGCAGCGCCGAGCTGCTGTTCGCCAACAAGCTGTACCGGCAGTGGTTCGGCTCGCAGACCGATGGCCACCTGCAGCTCGTCGCCCAGGCCGGCGTGCTGCCCGTGCGCTCGCAGCCGCAAGGCATGGACGACGAGGACGGCCTCATGGGCCTGCCCACCGACTCGCTGACCAGCGCACGCAGCGAAAACGCCGAGATCTACCTGCCCGAACTGGGCAAGTGGCTGGAAGTGCGATCGCGTTACCTGAGTTGGGTGGACGGCCGCCTGGCCCAGATGGTGATCGCCACCGACATCACGCCGCGCCGCCTGGCCGAGGAGCAGGCCGATCGCCAGGCCGAGCACGCCCAGTCCGTCAGCCGCCTGATCACCATGGGCGAGATGGCGTCCAGCGTCGCCCATGAGCTCAACCAGCCGCTGACCGCCATCAGCAACTACTGCAGCGGCATGCTCACCCGGCTTGAAAAGGGCACGCTGACCGAAGAGCAGATGAAGTTCGCGCTGGAGAAAACCGCCCACCAGGCGCAGCGCGCGGGGCAGATCATTTTGCGCATACGCTCCTTCGTCAAGCGCAGCGAGCCCAACCGCACACTGGCCCAGGTCACCGACATGGTCAGCGAGGCCGTGGAGCTGGCCGGGATCGAGCTGCGCCGCCGCAATGTGCAGCTGACCTACCACGTGGCCGAGCGCATGCCGGCCATCATGGCCGACACCATCCTCATCGAGCAGGTGCTGGTCAACCTCATGAAGAACGGCGCCGAATCCATCGAGCAGTCGGGCCGCCCCAGCCACCAGCGCAATGTGGAGCTGCGCGTGGTGCCACGCACCATCGAGGACCAGCGCGTCATTGAATTCAACGTGCAGGACACCGGCAAGGGCCTGCCGCCCGAGGTGCTGGAACGCCTCTTCGAGGCCTTCTTCACCACCAAGAGCGAAGGCATGGGCATGGGGCTGAATCTGTGCCGCAGCATTGTCGAGTCCCACCAGGGCCGGATGCGTGCCGAGAACCTCTACAATGGTTCCGAGGTTGTCGGCTGCCGGTTTTCATTCTGGCTGCCGCTGGCCCCGCCGGGCGACGCGACAACGCCGGCAGCGACCATTGAACCAACAACAAGGACGATTGCATGAGCTTGATCCCGAAAAAAGGCACTGTGTACGTAGTTGATGACGACGAAGCGGTTCGTGATTCGTTGCAATGGTTGTTGGAGGGCAAGGACTATCGTGTGCGCTGCTTCGACTCGGCCGAGACCTTCCTCTCGCGCTACGACCCACGCGAGATCGCCTGCCTCATCGTCGACATCCGCATGGGCGGCATGACGGGCCTGGAACTGCAGGACCGCCTGATCGAACGCAAGTCCCCCCTTCCCATCGTCTTCATCACCGGCCACGGCGACGTGCCCATGGCGGTGAACACCATGAAGAAGGGCGCACTGGACTTCATCCAGAAGCCGTTCAACGAAGAGGAACTGCTGAACCTGGTCGAGCGCATGCTGGACCATGCCCGCGAAGCCTTTGCCGGCCACCAGCAGGCCGCCAGCCGCGACGCGCTGCTGGCCAAGCTGACCAGCCGTGAAGCCCAGGTGCTGGAGCGCATCGTCGCCGGCCGGCTGAACAAGCAGATCGCCGACGATCTTGGCATCAGCATCAAGACGGTGGAGGCGCACCGCGCCAACATCATGGAAAAGCTCAACGCCAACACCGTGGCCGATCTGCTCAAGATCGCCCTGGGCCAGGGCCAGACCGCTGCAGCGGCCAAGGCAGCCGTCGCCGGATAAGCCAAGACACCACCGCTTTTTTTCAAAGAGCTGCTAGCGCTTGATCAACAAGCCCTAGCAGCATTTTTATTGGTATTCACTGCAATGACAGCCCAACTCATCGACGGCAACGCCCTCTCCCGCCAACTGCGTGCCGAAGTCGCCCAGCGCGCCACCGCCCTGAAGGCCCGCGGCACCACGCCCGGCCTGGCCGTGGTCCTGGTCGGCGACAACCCTGCCTCCCAGGTCTATGTGCGCAACAAGGTCAAGGCCTGCGAGGACGCGGGCTTTCATTCGGTGCTGGAGAAGTACGATGCCTCGATGACCGAGGCCGAACTGCTGGCCCGTGTCGAGGCGCTGAACAACGACCCCAGCATCCACGGCATCCTGGTCCAGCTGCCGCTGCCCGCACACATCGACGACCACAAGGTTATCGAGACCATTTCGCCGCTCAAGGACGTGGATGGCTTTCACGTGGCCAGTGCAGGCGCGCTGATGGTGGGCGAAGTCGGCTTCAAGGCCTGCACCCCCTACGGCTGCATGAAGATGCTGGAATCCATCGGCATGAAGGACCTGCGCGGCAAGCACGCCGTGGTCATCGGCCGCTCCAACATCGTCGGCAAGCCCATGGCCATGATGCTGCTGGCCGCCAATGCCACCGTCACCATCTGCCACAGCGGCACGGCCGATCTTGCCGCCATGACGCGCCAGGCCGACATCGTGGTCGCCGCCGTGGGCAAGCGCAACGTGCTGACGGCCGACATGTGCAAGCCTGGCGCCGTGGTCATCGACGTGGGCATGAATCGCAACGACGAAGGCAAGCTCTGCGGCGACGTGGACTTTGACGGCGTCAAGGAAGTGGCCGGCTTCATCACGCCCGTACCCGGCGGTGTCGGCCCCATGACGATTACCATGCTGCTGGTCAACACCATGGAGGCGGCCGAGCGCGCCGCCGGCTGACCAGGAGCTGACAAGCATCGGGCGGCTCCCTGGGGAGCCGCTTGATTTCAATGCACCCGACGGCATCTGACACGCATGAGCAATCCCCTCCTCGAATCCTCCGACCTGCCCCTGTTCGATCGCATACGCCCTGCCGATGTCGGCCCGGCCATCGATATCCTGCTGACCGGGGCCGCAGAGGCCCTGGAGACCGTCACGGCACCCGACTTTCCGGCGCGCTGGGATTCGATCTCGGCCGTGCTCGATGTCGCCACCGAGAAGCTGGGAACGGCCTGGGGCGCCGTCAGCCACCTCAACAGCGTGGCCGATACGCCCGAGCTGCGCGCCGCCTACAACGAGTCACTGCCCAAGGTCACCGAATTCTGGACGCGCCTGGGTGCCGACGAGCGCCTGTACGCCAAGTACAAGGCCATTGACCCCGCCACGCTCAATGTCGAGCAGCGTGCGGCCTGGGACCATGCCATGCGCAACTTCGTGCTCTCCGGCGCCGAGCTGCGGGGCGAGGACAAGCTGCGCTTTGCCAAGATCCAGGAACGCTCGGCCGAACTGACGCAGAAGTTCAGCGAGAACGCGCTCGACGCCACCGATGCATTCGCCTACTACGCCACGGCCGAGGAGCTGGACGGCGTGCCGCAGGATGTGCGCCAGGCAGCCCGCTCCGCCGCCGAGGCCGAAGGCAAGCAAGGCTTCAAGCTCACGTTGAAGATGCCCTGCTATCTGCCCGTGATGCAGTTTGCGGCCAGCAGTGCGCTGCGCGAGAAGCTCTACCGCGCCTATGTGACACGCGCCTCCGACCAGGCCGAGGGCGATGCCATCCGCTTCGACAACACGGCCAACATCTCGGAGATCCTGGCCCTGCGCAAGGAAGAGGCGCAGTTGCTGGGTTACCGCAATTTCGGCGAGATTTCGCTGGTTCCCAAGATGGCGCATTCGCCACAGCAGGTGATCGACTTTCTGCGCGATCTCGCGCACCGGGCCCGCCCCTATGCCGAGAAGGATGTCGCCGACCTGCGCGCCTTCGCACGCGATGAACTGGGCCTGGCCGATCCCCAGCCCTGGGACTGGGCCTATGTCTCCGAAAAGCTCAAGGAGGCACGCTATGCCTTCAGCGAGCAGGAGGTCAAGCAGTACTTCCCTGCGCCCAAGGTGCTGGCCGGCCTGTTCAAGATCGTCGAGACGCTGTTCGACGTGGCCATCCGCCGCGACGCGGCGCCGGTCTGGAATCCCGCCGTCGAGTTCTACCGCATCGAGCGCAGCACGCCGCAAGGCCCTGAGCTGGTCGGCCAGTTCTACCTGGACCAGCCGGCGCGATCGGGCAAGCGTGGCGGCGCCTGGATGGACGATGTGCGTACCCGCTGGCTGCGCCCCGACAACCACAGGCTGCAGACGCCGGTCGCGCACCTGGTCTGCAACTTTGCCACCGGCGTTGACGGCAAGCCGGCCCTGCTCACGCACGATGACGTGATCACGCTTTTCCATGAAACGGGCCACGGCCTGCACCACATGCTGACCCAGGTCAACGAGCGCGACGTCTCGGGCATCGCGGGCGTGGAATGGGATGCCGTGGAGCTGCCAAGCCAGTTCATGGAGAACTTCTGCTGGGAATGGGAAGTGCTCAAGCACATGACCGCCCACGTGGACAGCGGCGAGCCGCTGCCGCGCGCCCTGTACGACAAGATGATCGCGGCCAAGAACTTCCAGTCGGGCATGCAGACGCTGCGCCAAATCGAGTTCTCGCTGTTCGACATGCTGCTGCATACCGAGCACGATCCGAAGGCAGACATCATGCCGCTGCTGGCCCGCGTGCGCGCCGAGGTGGCCGTGCTGCCGTCGACCCCTTACAGCCGCTCGGCCCACACCTTCAGCCACATCTTTGCAGGCGGCTATGCAGCCGGCTACTACAGCTACAAGTGGGCTGAAGTCCTCTCGGCAGATGCCTATGCGGCCTTCGAGGAAACCATGCTGGCCGATGGAACCCCCAACCCCGAAACAGGCCGCCGCTACCGTGAGGCGATTCTGGAGGCCGGAGGGGCACGCCCGGCCATGGAGTCGTTCAAGGCCTTCCGTGGCCGCGAACCCCAGCTGGATGCGCTGTTGCGCCACCAGGGCATGGCCCAGGCCTGAGAGCCCGACCCCAGGTCTGCAGCGCCCCGACGGGGCGCTTTTTGCTGGCCCGGCCACCCCATCGGATGCGCGCAGCCACATCCTGTGGCTCCAGAAGATGGCCCAGGATGAATGGCACGCTATGCTTGCAGGCACTCCTATGCGGGCATCCATCCGACGAGTGGTGGCCCCCGGCACGAAACCCTTCTTCCGAAACCGAGATCGTCCATGCAGTCTTCTCCCAGCCTTGGCCGCGGCGCCCTGCGCCACCTGATGCCATGCCTCGCCCTCGTCTGCCTCGCTGCCGCGCTGCCGGCCAGCGCACAACAGGTCTACCGTATCGTCGGGCCCGATGGAAAAGTCACCTTCTCGGACCGCCCGGCCCAAAGCGCCCAGCAGCAGGCAGCGCCTGCCGCCGCTGCCGCCCCGTCAGTCGCGGGCACAGCTGACAGCAATGCCTCCCTGCCCTATGCGCTGCGCCAGATCGCAGCCCGCTTTCCGGTGACGCTGTACACCTCGTCCGACTGCGCGCCCTGCGACAGCGCGCGCCAGTTGCTCCAATCCAGAGGCATTCCCTATGCCGAACGCCTGGTGCAGACCGAGGCGGACGCCGCTGCCCTGCAAAAGCTCAGCGGCCAGAACAGCCTGCCGTTTGCCACCGTTGGCAAGCAGTTCCTCAGCGGCTTCTCGTCCAGCGAATGGACCCAATACCTGGATGCCGCAGGCTATCCTGCGACCTCGCAACTGCCGGCCCAGTACAAGCGGCCATCGGCACAGCCATTGACCACGCCTACGCCCGCTGCATCGGCGGCGGCATCGGCGCCCGCAGCAGCACCCGCCGCTGCCGAGGACCCGGGCAGCCGGCGCCCCCCCACGCCCGCTCCAACGCCTGGTGCACGCACCAACGACAACCCCGCAGGCCTGAGCTTCTAGGCAAGCGCCTGCCGCAATCAGGAGCCCGACAGTGGATTCCATGCTGTCCGATGTAGTCTGGACCATGGCAAGGCTTGCCACGCTTGTCGGCCTGCCCGCGCTCATCGCGTGGACCCTGGTTGCAAGGCCTTCATGGCGCGAGCCTTTCAGGCTGGCCAGCCTGGCGCTGGTGCCTTGCCTGATCACACTGTGGTTCATGCATGACGGAGGCCTGGGCAATGGCCTCAACCGTCTGGCCTACTACATGGCGACGGCTGCGTTCCTTGCCGTCTACACGGGGCTGGCGGCCATCGCCTTGCTCATGCAGCGCCACAAAAAACAGCGCGCGCAAGCTTCGTTGCGCGCGCTGTGCCTGGGTGCGTTGGCCCTGCTCGCCTGGATCACAGGCGCCGTGGCGTTCGAGAGCCTCGGCTAGCCGAGGCCGGAAGGTCTTCGCTCAATAGTTGAGCGTCTGCACGCCCTCGGGCGTGCCTAGCAGGCAGACCGATGCCTTCTGGTGCGCAAACACTCCCACGGTCACCACGCCAGGCCATTGGTTGACGTCGGACTCGAAGGCCAGAGGCTCTGCGATCTTCAGGCCGCGCACATCAAGAATGTGCTGGCCGTTGTCCGTCACCAGGGGTACGCCGTCCTTCATGCGGATCTCGGCGCGGCCACCCATGGCCTTGAAACGGTTCGCAATCTGGGCAGCTGCCATGGGAATCACCTCCACAGGCAGCGGAAAGTCTCCGAGTACCTCGACGCGCTTGGAGGCATCGGCAATGCAGACAAAGCGCTCGGCCAGCGCAGCGACGATCTTCTCGCGCGTCAGCGCGGCGCCGCCGCCCTTGACCATGTAGCCGCGGCCGTCGATCTCGTCGGCTCCGTCGATGTAGACCGACAGGCTGGCGACTTCGTTGGCATCCAGCACCTTGATGCCCAGCGCCTTCAGGCGCTCGGTGCTGGCCACGGAACTGGACACGGCGCCCGGGATCTGGTCCTTGATGGTGGCCAGTGCATCGATGAACTTGTTGACCGTGGAGCCGGTGCCAACGCCGACGATTTCGCCGGGCACCACATAGGCCAGAGCGGCTTGCCCGACCAGGGCTTTGAGTTCATCTTGGGAAAAAGAGGCAGCAGATGTCGTCATGAGGGAAAATCCAGGTAATCCTTTGATTATCCCCATGTCTCTGATCCCCTACGCCCTGACCCGTCCCTTTCTCTTCGGCATGGACCCCGAATCCGCCCACGATCTCACGATGAACCTGATGGCAAAGGGGCAGAACACGCTCCTGCAGCAGGCGTGGGCACAGCCCATGGTGAGTGACCCTGTCGAACTGGCTGGCCTCAAGTTCCCCAACCGAGTGGGCATGGCAGCGGGTCTGGACAAGAACGCGCGCTGCATCGACGCGCTGGCCGCCATGGGCTTCGGCTTCGTCGAGGTGGGCACCGTGACGCCCCGCCCGCAACCGGGCAACCCCAAGCCGCGCATGTTCCGCATTCCCGAACGCAATGCGCTGATCAACCGCCTGGGCTTCAACAACGAAGGCCTGGATGCCTTCCTGAGCAACGTCAAGCGCTCGCAGGCCCGCGCCCAGGGCAAACCCATGCTGCTGGGGCTGAACATCGGCAAGAACGCCACCACTCCCATCGAAGACGCCACCAGCGACTATCTCAAGGCGCTGGACGGCGTGTACCCGCATGCCGACTACGTGACGGTGAACATCAGCTCGCCCAACACCAAGAACCTGCGTGCCCTGCAAAGCGACGAAGCGCTGGACGCCCTGCTGGGTGCGATTGCCGAGCGCCGCGAGCAGCTGGCCACGCAGCATGGCAAGCGGGTGCCGGTGTTCGTGAAGATCGCACCCGACCTGGATGAAGAGCAGGTCGGCGTCATCGCCGCCACGCTGCAGCGCCATGGCATGGATGGTGTGATCGCCACCAACACCACGATCAGCCGGGAAGCCGTCAAGGGCCTGCCCCACGCGCAGGAAACGGGCGGCCTGTCCGGTGCGCCGGTGCTGGAGGCCAGCAACCAGGTCATCCGTCAGCTGCGTTCCGCCCTGGGCAGCCGCTACCCCATCATCGGCGTGGGCGGCATTCTCAGCGGCGAAGATGCCGTCAGCAAAATCCGCGCAGGCGCCGACGTGGTCCAGATCTACAGCGGCCTGATCTACCGAGGCCCTGCCTTGGTGCCCGAGACCGCACGCGCCATAGCCCAGCTGCGTTGAGGCCCGTGCCAGACAGGTGGCTGGCTGGCCGTTTCGAGCCAAGGCAGCTGAGTCAAGACACCACACAGCCAGTGCTGGCGCACTGAACGCAGAACGCGAAAACGCCCGGCATGCCGGGCGTTTTCTTTCTTTGGGAGAGAAGCAGGCTTCTCGGCCCTCAACCCCTGCGCTGCTGCCAGCGCAGGATCAGGGGCATGACGGTGGTGCCGAATCGCAGCAGCTTGCGCGGGCCCACCATCAGTGCGGCTCCGGCCGCCACGGCCACGGCCACGGGATGCAGGCGCGCAAAGGTGATGGCACGCTCCACCAGCGGTGCATCGGGCTGCACCTGGGTGGCAGAGCGGCTCAATGCCCGGGCCTGGGCCACGGCCGCAGAGCGCGCCTTGAGGCGCTCGCGCTGCTGGGCAATGCGTTGCATCACCTGCTGCTGCTCAACGGTGGATGTGACCCAGAGCTCCGCATTGAGCCCCGTGGGCGCGGGCGGAGTGACAGCGTTGCGGGACGGGGAAGCGTTGGAAGCATCGACCATGGCTACAGCCTCTTCTTCAGCGCCTGCCAGTCCTGGCTCAGCTCGTTGCGGGTAAGGATGAAGGGGCGGGCCAGGCGGCGCACAGCAGCAAGCAATTGCCACAGGGCAATGGCCCAGACCGCCAGCCAGCCACCGCCCACCAGCCAGCCCACCAGCACGCGGTGCTCGGTGTCCCAGAACTGCACGAGCAAGGCCACCGACAGCGTGAGCATGACCACGACGCTGAGTCCAGCAAGCGCAATCAGCAGCACGACCACCGTCTGCATGCTGCGCTTGTGCTCGGCCCATTCAAGCCGCGCGAGGTCCGTGCGGTCTTCTGCGGCAATGGCCAGCTCGATCACGGAAGCGCGCCAGCGCGCCACCCAGGCATCCAAACCCAGAAGGGAAATCCAATTCACAGGCATCCTTTTCTGGTCAGGCATGCCGCTGATCAGCGACGACCCAGCAGGAAGCCCAGCAAGGCGCCCATGGCAAGGGCTGCGCCTGCGACGCGCCACGGCTCATCGTGGGCGTAGCGATCGGCAGCGTAGGCAGCATCCTTGGCTTGGCGGGCCGCTTCCTGCGCCGCACGCACCGCGGACTCACGCACATTGGACATGCCATCATCGATACGCTGGCGCAGCATATGGATTTCCGGCACGGCATCCAGCTCCTTGGCGGACAGCAGACCACGCAGGTCGCCGACCAGTTTTTCAAGATCGGCTTGTGCGGTGGAGACGGTGTCAGTGATCGATTTCGTCATGATGAGCCTTTCTATTGAGGTGAAAACAAATACAGCGGGGAGCAGGCAATCATGTCGCCCGATACCTGTCACGCAACATGGGCAAGGCCCTTGTTACATGCAAGCATCTTATCCAATTGTTCCGGGGCTTCCGGGAAGCGAGGGGGCCTGAGCCTTGTCAGACAAGGCCTGCCGTGGCCGTGTGTCGTGAACCGGCAGATCTTCAGGCCAGCAATTGCGCCACGTGCGCGCCAATGGCCAGGCAGCTGGTCAATCCCGGTGACTCGATGCCCAGCAGTTGCACCACGCCCGCAACGCCGTGGGTCTGAGACCCCTGAATCACGAAGTCTGCGGCGGCCTCGCTGGGGCCGCTGATCTTGGGGCGGATGCCGGCGTAGCCGGGCACCAGCGCGCCATCGGCCAGACCCGGCCAATACCGGCGGATCTCTGCGTAGAAGGCGTTGGCGCGCACGGGATCGACCTGCAGGTCACCTGGGCTCTCGACCCACTGCACATCGGGGCCAAACTTGGCCTGGCCACCCATGTCCAGCGTGAGATGCACGCCCAGGCCAGCCGCCTCGGGCACGGGATAGATCAGGCGCGAGAACGGCGCCCGCCCGGACAGCGTGAAATAGTTGCCCTTGGCATAGAAGGCCTGCGGAACAAACTGCTGCGGAAACCCCTGCAAACGGGCCGCCAGCAATGGCGCATGAAGACCTGCCGCATTGACCAGGGTGCGGGCCGTCAGTTCCGTCCCATCGGCCGTGCGCAGCCACACGCCGCCTGGAGTGATGGCTGCCTCCTGCACCTCGGCATGGCAGACCACCATGCCGCCTGCGTTTTCGAGATCGCCCTGCAGAGCCAGCATCAGTGCGTGGCTGTCGATGATGCCGGTGCTGGGGGAGTGCAGTGCCGCCGCACAGTGCAGCGCGGGCTCCATGGCACGTGCCTCGGCGCCTTCAAGCCAGCGCAGGTCGTGGACGCCATTGGCTTCGGCCTTGCGTGCAATGGCCTGGAGCTGGCCGCGCTGCGCCTCATCCGTTGCTACGATGAGCTTGCCGCAGCGCTGATGGGCAATGCCGCGTTCACCGCAGTAGGCGTAGAGACGCTGCCGGCCTTCGACGCACAAACGGGCTTTCAACGAACCTTCGGGATAGTAGATGCCGGCATGGATGACCTCGCTGTTGCGCGAGCTGGTGCCCGTGCCAATGGCTTCAGCCGCCTCCAGCACCATGACCTCCCTGCCCTGCAACGCCAGCGCCCTGGCCACCGCCAGCCCCACCACGCCCGCACCCACCACCACGCAATCGACCTGTTCGCTCATCTTGTCTGCCCTTTCACCGTCCAGCAGCCGATTATCAGACGGCGTCAGACACGAATGCGCCACAGATCATCTGGACGCATTGGAATTTCCAGGGCCTGAAAACCATGCACCGAGCGGAAATGAAAAAGCCCTCCTGAACAGATTTCAGGAGGGCTTGATTGGTGGGTGATACATGGATCGAACATGTGACCCCTGCCGTGTGAAGGCAGTGCTCTACCGCTGAGCTAATCACCCGCGAAGCCGGCTGCAAGGCCAACCTCTTCGGAAAAAATGGTGGGTGATACATGGATCGAACATGTGACCCCTGCCGTGTGAAGGCAGTGCTCTACCGCTGAGCTAATCACCCGCGAAGCTGGCTGCTAGGCCAACTTCTTTGGAAAAAACTGGTGGGTGATACATGGATCGAACATGTGACCCCTGCCGTGTGAAGGCAGTGCTCTACCGCTGAGCTAATCACCCGCGAAGCTGGCTGCTAGGCCAACCTCTTTGGAAAAAATGGTGGGTGATACATGGATCGAACATGTGACCCCTGCCGTGTGAAGGCAGTGCTCTACCGCTGAGCTAATCACCCATATGTCGTTACTGCGACAAGACTTAGATTATGTCATAACTTCTAGGACTGATTTTCGAAGCCGCGCCAAATTGTCTTGCCGCCGCTCGATTTGTCCATCTGCACCATCACATCCTCGTGTGCGGCCAGCTCCTGATCATTGGCGTGCACCACGCGCAGCTTGAAGCTGGCCAGATCCACCTGCGCCACGACCAGCCCACCCTCGGACTGGACAGGCTCTTCCGCCATCAACAGGGCCTCCTGGCCCCGCGTGAGGTTGATGTAGACATCGGCCAGCAGCTCCGCATCCAGCAAGGCGCCGTGCAGCGTGCGCCCGGAGTTGTCCACCTCCAGGCGATCGCACAGCGAATCGAGCGAGTTGCGCTTGCCAGGGAACATCTCCTTGGCCATGACCAGGGTGTCGATGACCCCGCTCACGCACTGGCGGATCGGCGGGCGGTTGGCGAGCTCCAACTCCTTGTTCAGGAATCCCAGGTCAAAGGGCGCGTTGTGGATGATCAGCTCGGCGCCCTGCAGGTACTCCCAGATCTCCTCGACCTTGTGCTCGAAGCGCGGCTTGTCCTTGAGGAATTCGGTGGTGATGCCGTGCACGCGCAGCGCGTCCGGATGGCTGTCGCGCCCCGCATTGAAATACAGATGCAGGTTGTTGCCGGTCAGCTTGCGGTTGACCATCTCCACGCAGCCCAGCTCGATGAGCCGGTCGCCGTTGTCGGCTGACAGGCCAGTGGTTTCAGTGTCGAGAATGATTTGACGCGACATGTGCTGGCCCTCAGTGGTTTTCCTTGGCGTGATTGAGCGAGTACTTGGGAATCTCGATGGTCACGTCCTCGCGTGCCAGGATGGCCTGGCAGGACAGGCGGGACTGCGGCTGCAGGCCCCAGGCACGGTCCAGCAGGTCTTCCTCCTCTTCCTCGGCCTCGTTCAGCGAGTTGTAGCCCGCCTTGACCACCACATGGCAGGTGGTGCATGCGCAGCTCATGTCGCAGGCATGTTCGATCTTGATGTTGTTGTCCAGCAGGGCCTCGCAGATCGAGGTTCCGGCGGGCGCCTCGATTTCGGCACCCTGGGGACAGTATTCGGCGTGGGGAAGTATTTTGATAACGGGCATGACGGATCTGCTGTCGGATCAGAAATCAGGAAAGGGATTGCACGCTCTTGCCGGCCAGGGCCTGCTGGATGCTGCGGTTCATGCGCTCGGCGGCAAAGGACTCCGTGCCCTTGGCCAGCGCTTGTGTCGCGGCCTCGATGACGGCGGCATCCTCGGAGCCCACGCTGGCGCGCAGGGCGTCGATCAGCGCATCGATGGCTGCACGTTGGTCTGCGGCGAGCACATCGCCATCGGCCTGCAGAGCGCTTTCGGTGGCCATCAGCATGCGATCGGCGTCGACACGTGCCTCCACCAGTGCGCGGGCCTGCATGTCCTGCTGGGCCGTGGCAAAGCCGTCCTGCAGCATGCGGGCAACCTCGTCATCCGACAGGCCGTACGACGGCTTGACATGGATATGGGCCTCGACGCCGCTGGTCTGCTCCTTGGCGCCTACCGACAGCAGGCCGTCGGCATCCACGGTGAAGGTCACACGGATGCGGGCCGCGCCAGCCGCCATGGGCGGGATGCCGCGCAGCTCGAAACGCGCCAGACTGCGGCAGTCCGCCACCAGGTCGCGCTCGCCCTGCACCACATGGACGGCCAGGGCCGTCTGACCATCCTTGTAGGTGGTGAAGTCCTGGGCACGGGCTGTGGGAATGGTCTCGTTGCGGCTGATGATTCGCTCGACAAGGCCGCCCATGGTCTCCACGCCCAGGGACAGAGGAATCACGTCGAGCAGCAGCATGTCGCCGCTGGAGCTGTTGCCAGCGAGCTGGTTGGCCTGGATGGCGGCCCCCAGCGCGACGACTTCGTCGGGGTTGAGATTGATGAGAGGATCGCGGCCAAAGAACTCGGCCACGGCCTCGCGCACCTGGGGCATGCGGGTGGAACCGCCGACCAGCACCACGCCCTGCACTTCGTCGCGCGCCAGCCCTGCGTCCTTGAGCGCGCGGCGCACGGCCGCCAGCGAACGTGCCGTCAGATGGGCCGTGCTCGCATCGAAATCGCTGCGCTTTACATCGAAATGCACAGCGCCGGTAGACAGCTCGGCCGTGAGCGTTGCGACCTGTGCATCCGTCAATGCCTGCTTGCAAAGGCGTGCCGCCATGCGCCAGCGCGCCTTGTCCTCGGCCGTCTGGGGAATCACGCCGGTCTGCTGGGCCACCCACTCGGCCAAAGCCGCATCGTAGTCGTCACCCCCCAGAGCCGAATCGCCGCCAGTGGAGACGACCTCGAACACACCCTGGGACAGACGCAGGATAGAAATGTCGAAGGTCCCGCCACCCAGGTCGTAGACGGCGTAGACGCCTTCGGAGCCGTTGTCCAGGCCGTAGGCAATGGCGGCAGCCGTGGGCTCGTTGATCAGGCGCAGCAGGTTGATGCCGGCGAGCTTTGCCGCATCCTTGGTGGCCTGGCGTTGTGCATCGTCAAAGTAGGCGGGCACGGTGATGACGGCGCCATGGATGTCGTCATTGAAGGTGTCTTCGGCACGGAAACGCAGCGTGGCCAGGATCTCGGCACTGACCTCCACGGCTGTCTTGGTGCCATCGACGGTCTCGATCCCGATCACGCCACGGCCGGCCTCCTGCTCCGCAAAGCGGTAAGGCAGCTTTTCCGGCGAATCGATGTCAGCCAGCGTGCGGCCCATGAAGCGCTTGGCCGAGGCAATGGTGTTGCCCGCATCGGTAGACAGTGCAGCCTGGGCGGCGTGGCCGATCTCTCGGCGGCCCTGGGGCAGATAGCGCACGACAGAAGGCAGCAGCACTCGGCCCTGGTCATCCGGCAGGCATTCGGCCACGCCATTGCGGACAGCGGCGACCAGCGAATGCGTGGTGCCCAGGTCGATGCCCACGGCAATGCGCCGCTGGTGGGGATCGGGGGACTGACCGGGTTCGGAAATCTGCAAAAGCGCCATGAAAATACTCGGGGAAATTGCAGGTCCGGGCCGGCCGGCCTGCCTTGTGAATGAGGGTCTCTCGTGGGAGGTGCGGATCGCGGGTTATTGTCCCAGTTGATCGCGGCGACGCTCTATGTCCTGCGCAAATCGCGCAACAAACATGAGGGCTCTGACCTGCTGCACAGCCGCCTGCGCATCGTGCAGTTCATCCAGCTGACGACCGCATTCAGCCAGCATGTTCTTTCTCGCCTGCAGCACCTCGTCGTCCAGCGCATCCAGGGCGGCCTCGTCCTGCGCCTCTTCCAACGCCTCGCGCCACTCCATTTGCTGCATCAGAAAGGCGGTGGGCATGGACGTGTTGTCCTCGGCACGCACGGGTGCACCCAGCAATTCGCAGAGATACGCTGCGCGCCTGAGTGGTTCTTTCAACCGCTGGTAGGCCTCGTTGATGCGCACCGACCATTGCATGGCCACGCGCTGCGCGGCGGCTCCCTGCGAAGCAAAGCGGTCAGGATGGGCCTCGCGCTGCAACTCCTTCCAGCGCGCGTCAATGGTGCTGCGCTCCTGCGCAAATTGGCGCGGCAGCGCAAACAGCTCGAAATCGTCCGATTGCAGGTTCATGTCGATAAAAAGCCGCCAGCACCGAAGCGAAGGCGGCCTCTTGAGGGAGTAGAAGAAATCAGGGCCTGCCGGGCATGCCGCCAGGCCACAAAGGCCCGGCCACCCGGCAGATACCGGTCAGATGCGAAAGCTCTCGCCGCAACCGCAGCGATCACGCTCGTTGGGGTTGTGGAACTTGAAGCCTTCGTTCAAGCCCTCACGCACGAAATCCAGCTCCGTGCCGTCGATATAGGCCAAGCTCTTGGGATCGACCAGCACCTTGATGCCGTGGTCCTCGAAGATCACGTCCTCGGGCAATTGCTCGTCCACATACTCCAGCTTGTAGGCTAGGCCAGAGCAGCCCGTGGTCTTGACCCCGAGGCGCACGCCGATACCCTTGCCGCGGCGCGACAGGTAGCGGCTCACATGGCGTGCCGCAGAATCGGTCAGCGAGATCGCCATATCAGGCGGCCACCACCGCAGTGCGCTTGGCACGGTAGTCATCGACCGCTGCCTTGATGGCGTCTTCGGCCAGGATGGAGCAGTGCACCTTGACGGGAGGCAGAGCCAGTTCTTCGGCGATCTGGCTGTTCTTCAGCGCAGCCGCCTCATCCAGCGTCTTGCCCTTGACCCACTCGGTCACCAGCGAAGACGAGGCAATCGCGGAACCGCAGCCATAGGTCTTGAAACGCGCATCCTCGATGACGCCGGTTTCGGGGTTGACCTTGATCTGCAGCTTCATCACGTCGCCGCAGGCAGGAGCGCCGACCATGCCGGTGCCCACCGATTCGTCGTTCTTGTCGAACGAGCCCACGTTGCGGGGATTTTCGTAGTGGTCTACCACTTTGTCGGAATAAGCCATGATGTCTACCTCTTCAATACTTGATTCGCGTGCCGGCCAATGCTCAGTGAGCCGCCCATTGGATGGTGCTGAGATCGATGCCGTCCTTGAACATCTCCCACAGCGGGCTGAGTTCGCGCAGCTTGACCACATTGGTGCGGATGGTGCTGATCGCGTAGTCGATTTCCTCTTCGGTCGTGAAGCGGCCGATCGTCATGCGCAGGCTGCTGTGCGCCAGTTCGTCGCTGCGGCCAAGTGCACGCAGCACATAGCTGGGCTCCAGGCTGGCCGACGTACAGGCAGATCCCGAGGACACCGCCAGACCCTTGATGCCCATGATGAGCGACTCGCCTTCGACGAAGTTGAAGCTCATGTTCAGGTTCTGCGGCACACGGTGCTCCATGCTGCCGTTGATGAAGACCTGCTCCAGGTCCTTCAAGCCGTTGAGCAGACGCTGCTGCAGCGCGTAGGCCTTGGCGTTGCTTTCAGCCATTTCTTCCTTGGCGATGCGGAAGGCTTCGCCCATGCCGACGATCTGGTGCGTGGGCAGCGTGCCCGAGCGCATGCCGCGCTCATGGCCACCACCGTGGATCTGCGCTTCCAGGCGCACACGTGGCTTGCGGCGCACATACAGGGCACCCACGCCCTTGGGGCCATAGGTCTTGTGCGCGGTCATGCTCATCAGGTCCACCGGCAGCTTGGACATGTCGATCTCCACGCGGCCCGTTGCCTGCGCGGCATCCACATGGAGCAGGATACCCTTCTCACGGCACAGCGCGCCGATGGTGGGAATGTCCTGGATGACGCCGATTTCGTTGTTCACGAACAGCACGCTGACCAAAATGGTGTCGGGGCGCAGCGCGGCCTTGAATGCCTCGATGTCGAGCAGGCCGTCAGGCTGCACGTCCATGTAGGTCACTTCAAAGCCCTGGCGCTCGAGTTCACGCATGGTGTCGAGCACGGCCTTGTGCTCGGTCTTGAGCGTGATCAGGTGCTTGCCCTTGCCCTGGTAGAAATGCGCCGCGCCCTTGATGGCCAGGTTGATGGACTCGGTGGCACCGCTGGTCCAGACAATCTCACGGGGATCCGCGCCGATCAGGTCTGCGACCTGGCCGCGGGCCTTCTCGATGGCCTCCTCGGCTTCCCAACCCCAGGCATGACTGCGCGATGCGGCGTTGCCGAAATGCTCACGCAGCCAAGGAATCATGGCGTCCACCACGCGAGGGTCCACAGGGGTGGTCGCGCCATAGTCGAGATAGATGGGGAAATGCGGGGTCATGTCCATGACTGGCTCTTATCAAGGTTCAGGCTGGCAAAAAAACGGGAAGGCGATGAACTCCGGTGAATCCATCCAGGCGGACAACACCGCGCCACACAGCCATGCGCGGCGGTGCCCTGCCCTCAGGGTGTCAAAAGTCGATCAGGACTTGGCGAAGGCGTTGCCCAGCGCGAATACCGAGTTCGGGGCATTCACACGGATGGGCTTGACCACGGGAGCCGTGGAAATCGCGCGGCGCACCACGGGCTTGTCCTCGATCTGGATGCCCTTGGCCAGTTGTTCGTCCACAAGCTTTTGCAGCGTCACGGAATCGAGGAACTCGACCATACGCTGGTTCAGTGCGGCCCACAGCTCATGCGTCATGCAGCGGCCGGCTTCACCCAGGCAATTTTCCTTGCCGCCACACTGGGTGGCATCAATGGGTTCGTCCACGGAGACGATGATGTCGGCCACGGTGATGTCGCCAGCCTTGCGGGCGAGCGTGTAGCCGCCGCCGGGTCCACGGGTGGACTCGACGAGTTCATGGCGGCGCAGCTTGCCGAACAGCTGTTCCAGATACGACAGGGAAATCTGTTGCCGCTGGCTGATGGCTGCCAGCGTGACAGGGCCATTGTTCTGGCGCAGGGCCAGATCGATCATGGCAGTGACCGCAAAACGGCCTTTGGTGGTGAGACGCATTACGAGCTCCTTCAGTCAGGCTTGTACGTTACAGAAACACCCGCTCCAGCGATTTGACTGGAGTTGGGCACAGTCTCCGCCCTTACTCCGTCCTGTTCAAAAGGTTCAGAGCCCTTCTTTTCATCGAAGTTTTTGTTGTTGTTGAGTGTTGACCCTTAGTGTACCACATTCCCCATCAATTTTGTCGGGTAACAGGAGCTAACGGGCTTCAGACCAGGCGCCGCCTCAGGAAACCTGCACGGATGAGCCCCCGAACAGTTGCTCCTTGAGCAGCGCCAGCTGATCGCGCACCCGCGCGGCCTGTTCGAACTCCAGGCTGCGCGCATGTTCGAGCATCTGCTTCTCCAGACGCTTGATTTCCTTGGCCACATCTTTTTCGGACATGTCCTCGACACGCGCTCTTTCGAGCTGATTGGCCTGCAGGCGTTCCGCTTCCTTGCCACTTTTTTCGCTGTAGACACCATCAATCAGGTCTTTCACCCGCTTGACAATCTGCTTGGGTTCGATTCCGTTTTCCTCGTTGAAGCTTATTTGCTTGGCACGGCGGCGCTCGGTCTCGCCGATGGCCTTCTTCATGGACTCCGTGACACGGTCCGCATAGAGGATGGCCTTGCCATGCAGGTTGCGCGCGGCGCGGCCGATGGTCTGGATGAGACTGCGTTCGGCGCGAAGAAAGCCTTCCTTGTCGGCGTCGAGGATGGCGACCAGCGAGACTTCGGGGATGTCCAGCCCCTCGCGCAGCAGGTTGATGCCCACGAGCACGTCAAAGACACCCAGGCGCAGGTCACGAATGATCTCCACACGCTCCACCGTTTCCACGTCGGAGTGCAGATAGCGCACCTTGACGCCGTTTTCACTCAGGTAGTCGGTGAGTTGCTCGGCCATGCGCTTGGTCAGCGTGGTGATGAGAACGCGCTCCGTGCGTTCGACGCGCAGGCGGATTTCCTGCAGCACGTCGTCCACCTGATTGGTGGCCGGGCGTACTTCGATTTCAGGATCGATGAGGCCTGTGGGGCGAACGACCTGGTCCACGACCTGGCCCGAGTGGGTCTTCTCGTAGTCTGCCGGCGTGGCGGAGACAAAGATGACCTGGCGCATGCGCTGCTCGAATTCCTCGAATTTGAGCGGCCGGTTGTCCAGCGCCGAAGGCAACCGAAAGCCGTATTCCACCAGCGTGGTCTTGCGCGAGCGGTCGCCGCTGTACATGGCGTTGAGCTGGCCGATCATCTGGTGACTCTCGTCCAGGAACATGAGGGCGTCGCCGGGCAGGTAGTCGGTCAGGGTGCTGGGCGGCTCGCCGGGTGCGGCGCCTGAAAGGTGGCGGGTGTAGTTCTCGATGCCCTTGCAGTGGCCGACCTCGGTGAGCATCTCCAGATCGAAGCGTGTGCGCTGCTCCAGGCGCTGGGCCTCGACCAGCTTGCCGTCTCCCACCAGTTGCTTGAGCCGCTCGGCCAGCTCCAGCTTGATGGTTTCCACGGCGGCCAGAACCTTGTCGCGCGGCGTGACGTAGTGGCTGCTGGGGTAGACGGTGAAGCGCGGAATGCTCTGGCGCACGCGGCCCGTCAGCGGATCGAACAGCTGCAGGCTTTCAACCTCGTCGTCGAACAGTTCGATGCGAATGGCCAGCTCGGAATGCTCGGCGGGGAAGACGTCGATGGTGTCGCCGCGCACGCGGAACTTGCCCCGGCTGAAGTCCTGGTCGTTGCGCTGGTACTGCATGCGGATCAGTTGCGCGATGACGTCGCGCTGGTTGATGCGGTCGCCGGTGCGCAGCGTCATGATCATGCGGTGGTAGCTTTCGGGCTCGCCGATGCCGTAGATGGCCGAGACCGTGGCGACGATGACCACGTCGCGCCGCTCCATCAGGCTTTTGGTGCACGACAGCCGCATCTGCTCGATGTGCTCGTTGATGGCGCTGTCCTTTTCGATGAACAGGTCGCGCTGTGGCACATAGGCCTCGGGCTGGTAGTAGTCGTAGTAGCTGACGAAGTATTCGACGGAGTTCTTGGGAAAGAACTCGCGGAATTCGCTGTACAGCTGCGCTGCCAGCGTCTTGTTGGGCGCGAAGACAATGGCCGGGCGGCCCAGGCGGGCAATCACGTTGGCCATGGTGAAGGTCTTGCCCGAGCCCGTCACGCCCAGCAGGGTCTGGAAGGATTCGCCGTCCTGGATGCCTTCGACCAGCTTTTCAATGGCGGCGGGCTGATCGCCGGCCGGCGGATAGGGCTGGAACAGCTCGAAGGGGGAGTCCGCGAAATGCACGAACTGGCCGGAGGCCTCAGGTGCTGGAGAGGAATCAGAGACTTCGTGCATGACGTGGGTTCGCAAAAGTGAGTATCGGCCGGCGAGATCGCTAGAATTCATGGGTTAACCCGAAAGCCTACCGTAGCTTGGGGCTAGCCGCGTTTTTTCCACCTCCCAAGACATCCCAAGGACGCTTCATGTCTCTGTTTACCGCCGTCGAAATGGCCCCCCGCGACCCCATCCTGGGTCTGAACGAGCAGTTCGCTGCCGACACCAACCCCAGCAAGGTGAATCTGGGCGTGGGCGTGTACTTCGACGACAACGGCAAGTTGCCCCTGCTCGAATGCGTGCAGGCCGCCGAGAAGGCGATGATGGACAAGCCCACGGCCCGCGGCTACCTGCCCATCGACGGCATCGCTGCCTATGATGCCGCAGTCAAGGGCCTGGTGTTCGGCGCCGAGTCCGACGTCGTCAAGTCCGGCCGCGTGTCCACGGTGCAGGCTATCGGCGGCACCGGCGGCCTGAAGATCGGCGCTGACTTCCTCAAGAAGATCAGCCCCGCCGCCAAGGTGCTGATCTCCGACCCGAGCTGGGAAAACCACAAGGCCATCTTCACCAATGCAGGCTTCGAAGTGGGCACCTATGCCTACTACGACGCGGTCAACCGCAAGGTGAACTTCGAAGGCATGCTGGCCGACCTGAACGCGGCCGCCGCCGGCACCATCGTGGTGCTGCACGCCTGCTGCCACAACCCGACCGGCTATGACATCACGGCCGAGCAGTGGGACCAGGTGATCGCCGCCGTCAAGGCCAAGGGTCTGGTGGCCTTCCTCGACATGGCCTACCAGGGCTTTGGCCACGGCATTGCCGAAGACGGCGCCGTGATCGGCAAGTTCGTGGCCGCCGGCCTGAACATCTTCGTCTCGACCTCGTTCTCCAAGAGCTTCAGCCTGTACGGCGAGCGGGTGGGCGCGCTGTCGGTGGTGGCCAACGACAAGGAAGAAGCGGCCCGCGTGCTGAGCCAGCTCAAGATCGTCATCCGCACCAACTACTCCAACCCGCCCACCCATGGTGGAGCCGTGGTGGCCGCCGTGCTGAACAACCCCGAGCTGCGCGCACTGTGGGAAAAGGAACTGGGCGAGATGCGCGTGCGCATCAAGGCCATGCGCCAGAAGCTGGTTGACGGCCTGAAGGCTGCCGGTGTCCAGCAGGACATGGGCTTCATCACCACCCAGATCGGCATGTTCAGCTACTCCGGCCTGAGCAAGGACCAGATGGTGCGCCTGCGCACCGAGTTCGGCGTCTACGGCACGGATACGGGCCGCATGTGCGTGGCCGCGCTCAACAGCAAGAACATCGACTACGTCTGCCAGTCGATCGCCAAGGTGGTCTGACCCCCACCCCGGCTGCCCGGCCATGCGCCGGGTTTGCAGACATGCCGCCAACGGTGCATTGCCCTGGCGGCATTTTCTTTTTCCGGGCGGCTTTTGCATCCTCACCGTCCGGTATGCGCCAGGCCCTGGGAGGCATGGGTGCGATCATGCGTGCAGTTGAAACACCGAATACACACTGAGACGCTCCATTCCCATGCCCGATCACGCGCCTCCTGAACCCATTGCGCTACACGCGCCCCTCTCCTCTTCCCCCACCAACGGGCTGCCGTTGTCGGGCGTGCGCATCCTGAGTCTGGCCCTGAATCTGCCCGGCCCCGCCGCCCTGATGCGCTGTGCCGCCATGGGCGCGCAGTGCAGCAAGCTGGAGCCTCCGTCTGCACAGCCTGCATCGGCCGGTGCGGCCGGTACAGCCGGTGTGGCCGGTGCAGACCCGATGGCGCACTACAGCCCGCAAGCCTATGCCGATATGCACCAGGGCATTGCGGTCTGGCAGGCACAGCTCAAAAGCGAGGAAGGACAGGCGGCGCTGCACCATGCGCTGGACGCGGCCGACATCATGCTCACCTCGTTCCGCCCCGCCGCACTCGCCAAGCTGGGGCTGGACTGGGCGTCGCTGCAGCAGCGCCATCCGCGGCTGTCGCTGGTGCGCATCGTCGGCAGCGCGGGAGCCCTGGCCGATGTGCCGGGCCATGACCTGACCTACCAGGCCGAGGCAGGGCTGGTACAGGGCGGCGCCATGCCACCCAGCCTGTTTGCCGACATGGCCGGTGCGCTGATGGCCAGCGAAGCCGTGCTCAAGGCCTGGCTGCTGCGCCAGCGCAGCGGCCACGGCAGTTTCCAGGAAACAGGCCTGGCCCAGGCCGCGCAGTGGCTGGCTTTGCCCTGGCATTGGGGCCTGACCCGGCCCGATGGCGATGTGGGCGGCGCGCACGCAGGCTATCGCGTCTACGCCTGCGCCGATGGATCGGTAGCCGTGGCGGCCCTGGAGCCGCATTTCGCGGCCCGCCTGTGCGCCGTGGCGTCGGTGAATGGCGATGGCAGCATCGCCAGCATGCGCAGCCCCGCCATGCATGCAGCCCTGCAAGCCTTCCTGGCCCCCTTGTCCTGCGCCGAGCTGGCAGACCTGGCCGAGCAGCACGATCTGCCCCTGCACCCTCTTCCCGGCCAACCCCAGGCACGGCCTCGCTTGTAGGCGGACACCCAAAAGCACCACCTGTCCGCAACCTACAAGCCGCGCAGGTCATGGCTGGCCGCAGCATGCGGGCACGCTGCGGCCAATGACCCTCTTTACCGTAATAGCCCGCTCCTCTTAAATCGGAGTTGCGCATACAACCGGACAACCCGAACACATCTGGAAACACCCATAATCGGCTTATCTGGAGGCAGCCCCATGGTTCGAGAACATCCATCAACCGCCCGGATATCCGGGACGCGTCAGCCACCCAGCCATTCGGCGCCAGTTCTGCGGCGCATTGGCGCCAGCGCCTGAGCCGCCCACACGGCCAACCCTCCCCTGCTCCACCCATGCAAAGCCAGCCCCCAGCCCATGTGCCGGTACTGCAGCTGGTGCAGCGCATCTGGCCCCTGGTGCTGGTGGTCGTGGTGCTGGTGGTCATGGCCAGCGGCAGCCTCTACCTTGTGTCTGCGGTGCGCGCCTTCGTGGCCGGGGAAAGCCTGTGGTCCAAGGCACAGAAGGACGCCATCTACGCCCTGAGCCGCTATGTGGACAGCGGCTCGGCGCGCGATATGGCGCGCTTCGAGCAGGCCATGGCCATTCCCGCGGGCGACTGGCAGGCGCGCATGGCGCTGGACGATGTGCCAGCCAGGGTCAAGGATGCGCGTGCCGGCATTCTTCTGGGAGGCAACCACCCTGACGATGCCGAGGCGCTGATCTGGCTCATGCAGACCTTCCGCCATGTCGAGCTTCTGGAAGAGCCTTATCGTTACTGGAAACAAGGCGATCAGTATCTGCAGCAGCTCGACAGGCTGGCCCAGGAGATAGAGCAGCGCCACGCCGTGGGCAGCGTCAGTGCCGAGGACGCCATCACCTGGAAGCGCGAGATCGAGCAGATCAACGCCGGCGTCACACCGGCCACCCAGCAGTTCAGCGCCTCGCTGGGCCGCAGTTCACGGCAGATGGTGATGTGGCTGCAGGGCATCCATCTGGTGCTGGGTGTGGCGCTGATCCTGGTGGCGCTCTGGCATACGCGGCGCATGCTGCAGCAGCGCCAGCAGGTGCAAAACGACCTGCTGACGGAAAAGGAAAGGGCCCAGACCACGCTGGCCTCGCTGGGGGACGCCGTGATCACCACGGACGCCCAGGGCGTGGTGGACTATGCCAACCCCGCCGCGCTGGGCCTGCTGGGCAGCAGCGAGCAGCAGCTCAAGGGCCAGCACCTGGCCAAGGGCCTGCATTTCAACAGCATTGACACCACCCAGACCGCGGAAAGCCTGCTGGCCCATTTGCTGTCGGGCCAGCAATTGCGCGAGGAGCACACGCGCTGGCTGCGGCGCCATGACCGCAGCATCGTGCCGGTCAAGCTCATGGGGTCGGCCATCAGCGGCGGCGGGGAGCGCCCGGCCGGTGCGGTGATCGTGCTCAGGGATGTCTCGCGCGAGCAGCAATACCTGGACCAACTGTCTTGGCATGCCAGCCACGACGGGCTGACCGGGCTGGAGAACCGCGTCGAGTTCGAGCGCCGCCTGCAGCGCCTGCTCAACCAGGGCCAGCACAGGCTGCGGCCCTCGGCCGTGCTGTACATGGACCTGGACCAGTTCAAGCTCATCAACGAGACCTGCGGCCACCCGGCGGGCGACGAGATGCTGTGCGAGGTCAGCCGCCTGCTGCTGCACAACCTGCGCGAGACCGACACCCTCGCGCGGCTGGGCGGAGATGAATTCGGCGTTCTTCTGGAGAACTGCCCGCCCGAGCCCGCCCTGCGCATTGCCGAGAAGCTGCGCCAGGCGACCGAGGCCCTGCACGTGCACTGGGGCAAGCAGGTGCTGCGCACGGGGCTGAGCATCGGCCTGGTGCACATCGGCGGCGAGGTCCAGTCGGCCCAGGACCTGCTGCGCATGGCCGACATGGCCTGCTACCGCGCCAAGGAGCGTGGCCGCAACCGCATCTACGTCTACCGCAGCGACGATGGCGAGTACACCCGCCACGTCAGCGAGATGGAATGGGTGACACGCATACGCATGGCGCTGGAGCAGGAGCGCTTTTGCCTGTACGCCCAAAGCATTGCACCGCTGCAGCCCGACGGCCAGCGGGGCCTGCATTTCGAGGTGCTGCTGCGCCTGCGCGACGAGCAGGGCCAGATCATCTCGCCGGCCACCTTCATTCCCGCGGCCGAGCGCTACGGCATCATGCCCACGGTGGACCGCTGGGTGATCGCCAGAACGCTGGCCACACTGGCCCAGCATCCGGCCGCACTGCGCCACATCGACACCTGCGCCATCAACCTGTCAGGCCCCAGCCTGGATGACGACGGGCTGCTGGACTTCGTGCAGAAACAGCTGAGCACGCATGGCATTGCGCCGCAGCTGCTGTGCTTCGAGATCACGGAGACCAGCGCCATCGCCAGCCTGTCCAGTGCCACCAGGCTGATCCAGGCCCTGCGCACCCTGGGCTGCCGCTTTGCGCTGGACGACTTTGGCGTGGGCATGTCCTCGCTGACCTATCTGAAGCAGCTGCCCGTGGACTATCTGAAGATCGACGGCGGCTTTGTGCGCGACATGCTCCAGGACCCCAGCAACCACGCCATGGTGGAGATGATCAACCGCATAGGCCACATCCTGGGCAAGCGCACCGTGGCCGAGTATGTGGAAACCCGCGAGATCGCCCAGGCCCTTCAGGCCGTGGGCGTGGACTATGCACAGGGCTTTGCCCTGGCACGGCCCGTGCCGCTGGACACGCATTACTTTGAAAGCGGCGCCCAGGCCGCCCGCCGCGAATGGCAGGGCACGCTGGCGCCGGCCGCCAGCTAGAGGCAAAGGCGCCTCAGCGCGGCTTGCGACCGCCCGGCGCCGCCTTGCGGCCCGAACCGGCAGCGCCCGCAGAACGGGAAGGACCACCCACACCGGGGCGCGGCGGCAGGCCCGTGTGCTGGGTCAGCATGCGGCCCGGCTGGGGCTGGCTGGAACGGAAACGCACATCGCCCGAAGGCTCGCGCGACTCTGCCAGCACCTTGCCCGGCCCGGCATTCTTGCCGCCGGCCTTGTTGAGGGCGTAGGCCTTGCCTTGCTGGGATACCACGGCACGTGCGGCCACGCCCGTGCCCTGCGTGCTGTTCTTGCGGCGCGCGCTCTGGTAGCCGCCATCGACCAGGGGCTGGAAGGTGGGGATCAGGTGCTGCTTGCCGTTGCCGATGAGGTCGGCACGGCCCATGGCCTTCAAGGCCTCGCGCAGCAGCGGCCAGTTGTTCGGGTCGTGGTAGCGCAGAAAGGCCTTGTGCAGGCGTCGGCGCTTTTCACCCCGCACGATGTCCACCGACTCCTCGTTCACGTCGCGCATCTCGCGGCGCACCTTGGTCAGCGTGTTGCGGCCCGAGTGGTACATGGCCGTGGCCGTGGCCATGGGGCTGGGATAGAAGGTCTGCACCTGGTCGGCGCGGAATCCGTTCTTCTTCAGCCAGATGGCGAGGTTCATCATGTCCTCGTCGCTGGTGCCCGGGTGGGCCGCGATGAAGTACGGAATCAGGTATTGCTTCTTGCCCGCTTCCTCGCTGAACTGCTCGAACATCTGCTTGAAGCGGTCATAGCTGCCGATGCCCGGCTTCATCATCTTGGTCAGCGGCCCGGACTCGGTGTGCTCGGGCGCGATCTTCAGGTAGCCGCCCACATGGTGCTGCACCAGCTCCTTGACGTACTCGGGCGACTTCACGGCCAGGTCGTAGCGCAGGCCCGAACCGATCAGGATCTTCTTGATGCCCGGCAGATTGCGCGCGCGGCGGTAGATCTTGACCAGCGGGGCGTGGTCGGTGTGCAGGTTCTGGCAGATGCCGGGGAACACGCAGCTGGGCTTGCGGCAGGCGGCCTCGATCTCGGGGCTCTTGCAGCCCAGGCGGTACATGTTGGCCGTGGGGCCGCCCAGGTCGGAGATGGTGCCGGTGAAGCCCTTGACCTTGTCGCGGATGTCCTCGACCTCCTGGATGATGGACTCCTCGGAACGGCTCTGGATGATGCGGCCCTCATGCTCGGTGATGGAGCAGAAGGTGCAGCCGCCGAAGCAGCCGCGCATGATGTTGACCGAGGTGCGGATCATCTCCCAGGCCGGGATCTTGGTCTCGCCCTCATGGCTGCCGCTGGCGTCGGCATAGCTGGGATGGGGGCTGCGTGCATAGTGCAGGCCGAAGACCCAGTCCATCTCGGCCGTGGTCAGCGGAATGGGGGGCGGGTTCAGCCACACATCGCGCGCGGTCACGCCCTCGCCGTGGGCCTGGACCAGGGCGCGGGCGTTGCCGGGGTTGGTCTCCAGGTGCAGCACGCGGTTGGCGTGTGCGTAGAGGATGGGATCGGCCTTGACCTGCTCGTAGCTGGGCAGGCGCAGCACGGTCTTGTCGCGCGGCGGCTGCTTGCCCTTGCCGCGCAGCGACGGGTTGGGCACGAACTGGATGGTCTGAACGGCGGCGACCGAGGCACCGTCCGGCTTCGCGGCGGCATCACCCTCTTCCTTGGAGCAGGTCTGGCCCTGGGCCTCGGCCTGCTCGCTGGTGGTCATGTAGGGGTTGATGTGGGGCTCGACCACACCGGGCTCGTCCACCACGGAGGAGTCCAGCTCGAACCAGCCCGCTTCCGACTCGCGGCGGAAGAAGGCCGTGCCGCGCACATCGGTAATGCTTTCCACGGGCTCGCGCGCGGCCAGGCGGTGGGCCACCTCGACCAGGGCGCGTTCGGCGTTGCCGTACAGCAGGATGTCGCACTTGCTGTCCACCACGATGGAGCGGCGCACCTTGTCGCTCCAGTAGTCGTAGTGGGCGATGCGGCGCAGGCTGCCCTCGATGCCGCCGAGCACGATGGGCACGTCCTTGTATGCCTCACGGCAGCGCTGGCTGTAGACAATGGCCGCGCGGTCGGGGCGCTTGCCGCCCACGTCGCCCGGCGTGTAGGCATCGTCGGAGCGGATCTTGCGATCGGCCGTGTAGCGGTTGATCATCGAATCCATGTTGCCCGCCGTCACGCCCCAGAACAGGTTGGGACGGCCCAGGGCCTTGAAGGCCTCGGCGCTCTGCCAGTCGGGCTGGGCGATGATGCCCACGCGAAAGCCCTGCGCCTCCAGCACCCGGCCGATCACCGACATGCCGAAGCTGGGGTGATCCACATAGGCATCGCCCGTCACCAGGATCACGTCGCAGCTGTCCCAGCCAAGCTGGTCCATCTCGGCACGGCTCATCGGCAGGAACGGGGCCGTGCCGAAGCGTTTGGCCCAGTACGGTCGGTAGCTGGTCAGCGGCTTGGCAGCGCGATGGAAAAAGGAAACGTCAACGGGGGCGTTCATGATGGGCGGTTCGGCTTCTGGGAGCCTGTGCGGAAGGAACCGGCCAGTGTACGTTTCGGCACTCAACCCTGCTGGCTAAGGGTCTTGCTCCAGCCCTCTGATACGGCCTTCCTGCTGCTGCCAGCCCGACCTCTTTGCGGCCTCCTGCGCCAGATAGGCCTTGGGCGTGTGCCCGGACCAGCGGCGGAAGGCCCGCGCAAACACCTTGGGAGAGTCGTAGCCCGCGTTCTCTGCGATGCGGGCCGATGACAGCCCGCCGGCCTCCATCTGCTGGGCGGCCAGCGCCATGCGGTGCGCCGTCAGGTAGCCGATGGGGGTGGCGCCCACCAGCTGCTTGAAACGCATGCTGAAGCGGGTGCGCGACATGCCGGCCTCGGCCGCCAGCGTCTCCACGCTCCAGCTGCGCTGCGGCTCCCGGTGCATGCAGACGATGGCGCGGGCAATGCAGGCATCGCCCAGGCCCCGCAGCCAGCCTTCACCCACGGCGGCCTCGCGCGCCAGGTGCTCGCGCAGGATGTTGACCAGCAAAAGCTCGCCCATGCGCGCGGCCGACAGGCGCCAGCCCGGGCGCCGCGCCAGCGTCTCCAGCGTGAGCGACTGCATGGTGGCGGCCAGGCAATCGGCCAGCGGCAGATCGCTTGCGCGGATGTGGATGAGCGGCGGCAGGATGCGGAACACCGAATGCCGGCAATAGGCTGAAAACCACAGCAGGGCCGAAAACATGTCGGTCGCCTCGCCCCCGCCGCCATGGCTGAAGACCAGCGGATTCTCGTCCTGCGGGCCTTCGGCATGGCGGGAGATCAGCCGCGAGAACAGCTCGCAGGCCATGCCCAGATCCGAGGCCACCACATGTGCCGCACCCATGGGCAGCATGACCAGATCGCCCGGCTCGACCCGCAGCGGCTGCATGCCCTCCACCTGTATCCAGTAAGGCGCGCCGCGCGCCATGCGGATCATGGCGCCCGTGACGCCCGTGGACTTCAGGCTCCACGGCGCGGTCAGCGCAAAACGCGCCGTCACGGCGCGCTCTGACCGGCAAATATCGAGAACTTCGCTCAGCACATCCATGGGGTCGTGGCATCCTTGATTCCGGGCCGATGTTAGCCAGCGCCGGCCACGCAACCACCCAGCAGGGCTAGCTGTTTACCCTAGGCTGAAGATCCTGCTGCGCCGCCTGCACCAGCTCGGAGAACTGCTGGGCGCTGCCCAGCCGCTCGGCAGCCAGCAGCGCCAGCTTGACCAGAAACAGCTCGGACTGCTGCGGGCCTGCCGCGTCAATGGCGGTGGCCAGTTGGTCGTAGACGGCCTCCAGACCGGCGATATCCAGGGTGCCGGGCGATTCAAGCGTGTCGGGCGATGTGTGTGCTGGGCTCATGCCTGGGCTCCTTGCGTGCAGGTGGCGTTGTCGAGTGCGGATTGCAGGCGCCGCGCATCCAGCGCCAGCCAGCGTGCGCAGACATGCTGGTCAGGCCGCAGCAGGTAGGCGGCGCCAGAAGGTGGGTCGGCAGGCACGCCATGGCGTTCGCGGCAGCGGCCCTGACTATCGGAAAGGGTCAGGTCAGCGCCCTGAACTGGCTGCGGCTGCGCCTGGCTGGAGATGGCCACGATGCGCAGGCCCACGCCGCGGCCGCGCACCACGCGGGCAACCTCGCTCAACGCGGGCGGCACGGCCGAGCCATCGGTGAAATACAGCAGGTCGAAGCCGCCGCCCAGGTGGTCCAGCAGATAGTCGTCCGGCGCCAGGCACACGTTCTGCGGCGGCGCGCCATGGGCGGGGCCGCCCTTGAACAAATGGTTGTCGTCGTCCCTGCTGTTGAGGGGCGAGCGGGCGTACTCATGGGGGCGTGATGTGCGCCAGTGGTACAGCGGGCGCACGAAGGCCTGGGTGAGCGACAGCGACAGCACGGCATCGCGCAGCAGCCGGAAGCCGCGCGAAGGCGGCGCCATGAAGCGCGTGCTCTTGCCGGCCTCTTCGACAATCTCGCGCGCCGCGCCCACGCGCTCGCTGCTGTAGCTGTCCAGCAACCGGGCCGGCGCCACGCCGCGCGCCACCAGTGCCAGTCGCCAGGCCAGGGCCTGGGCGTCCTGGAAACCGGTGTTGGCGCCGCGCACCCCGAAGATGGGCAGCAGGTGGGCCGCATCGCCCGTGAAGACCACGCGGCCGTGCACGTAGTCCGGCAAGGTCAGCGCGCGCGCCGAGTAGACCGAGCTCCAGTCCATCTCCCAGGGCGTGCCGCCAAAGCCGATCATCTCCAGTTGCGCGTCGATGCGCGCCTTGAGCGATTCGGGCTGCAGTGCCTGCTGCGGATCTTCGCCCGCAGGCAACTGGTAGTCCACGCGCCAGATGCCGTGCGGCTCGCGGTGCATGAGGATGGTGTTGCCGGGGTTCCACACCGGATCGAAGAAGGCCAGTCGCTCGGTGGGCAGCGGCAGGTCGATGCGGATGTCGGCAATCACGAAGCGGCCTTCGTATGACGCCCCTTCCATGACCAGGCCCATGGCCGTGCGTATGCCCGAGCGTGCGCCATCGGCTGCGACCAGCCAGTCGGCTTCCAGCGCATACGGTCCCTCGGGCGTGTCCACCTGAAGCCGCGCTTTTGCAGCGGCGCCTTCGCCAGCCTGCTCCACCCGCTCCACGCGGTTGCCCCAGCGCAACTCGATCAGCGGATGGGCCAGCACGGCATCAACCAGGTACTCCTCCAGGTACTGCTGCTGCAGGTTGGTCATGGGGAAGAAGCGGTCGTCCTCGCTGTGCGGTGCTTCCATGCGAAACACGCGCTGGCCCCGGTAGAAGGAGTTGCCAAAGCGCCATGGCAGCCCGCTCTCGCTGACCCGCCCGGCCACGCCCACCTGCTGGAGGATCTCCATGGAGCGGCGCGTGAAGACGATGGCGCGGCTGCCTTCGGATACCTGCAGCTCGGACTCCAGCAGCACGCATCGCTGCCCGTGGCGCGCCAGCTCCAGTGCCGTGGTCAGGCCTACCGGCCCCGTTCCGACGATGACGACGGGGTGCCGCTGCATCCCCGGATGCTCCGATGGCAGCCAGGGCCGATGCACTTGGTAGCGGTAGTAGATGGACTGCCTGGGCTGGGCATGGGGCTGGTGCATGGGGGTCTCCGTCGTGCGTCTTGTTCAGGGCGCAGTGTAGGCAGCACCGGCCGTGGCGATGTCCCCAGATGGGGACAGACTGCGGCGCCCGCCTCCGCGGCTCAGGACAGCGCCTCGGGCGCCATCAACAAGGCAAACAGCTCACGCTGCCCCTGCACGCCCAGTTTGGCGCAGACCCGCTTGAGATAGGTTCGCGCGCTGGACACGGTGATGCCCAGGCGCTGCGCCAGCCGCTCGGCATCAAGCCCCTCGATCACGCAGCGCACCACGTCCAGATCCCGCTGCGTGAGATGGGCAAAGCGCCCGGCCAGGCGCGCCAGCACCAGCCCCGCCAGATCGTCCTGCAGCGCCTGGCCCGCATAGTGCAGGCGCATGGCCTGCATGACCAGGGGGGCAAAGGCTTCGATGCGTGCGATGGACTGCGCATCAAGGCAGCCGTGCTCCTCGCCCCGGTACAGGTTCACCGCCAGCCACCGTGCGCCAGGCTGCAGGGTCAGCAGCGAGAGCCGCTCCACCAGGCGCGGCAACCCATAGCAGACATGGCGGTACTCGGGATGGCTGACATCGCAGGGGCGCTGGCGGTGCAGCCAGACGCGCGCGGGAGCCTGGGGGTCGCGCTGCTGCCGCGCCAGTTCGGCCTGCATCACGCGCTGTGCGCCGTCGAGGGGATAGAAGCGCTCGCTGTAGTCCTGCGAAATCATGGGCAGCGCCCCCGTGCGTGCCCGGTCGCCAAAACCCACGATGCGCGGCCGCGATCGGCCCTGGAACGAGAAGATGGTGCACTGCGCCAGCGGCACGTGCCGGCCCAGCAAATGCAGCAACTGCCCGGCCACCTCGTCGCTGCTGGCGCTGGAGCGGCCCACCTGCTCCAGCAGCGCCGTCACATCGCCCAGGGGCACGGGCAGGCTGGCGTCGCTGGCGGAGGCAGGCGCCAGCAGCCAATGGCTGCGCCCTGTGTCAGTGCTCATGGTTCCTGCAGGAATGCAAAAAGGCCGGCGCTTCGCGCAGCCGGCCTGGGTGGGTAGGTACGTGGAAATTGGAAACTGGAAATGATAAATCCAGCGCAGCGAGGCAAGAGCCTGCTGCGCCTGATTCGCGGTCTGTTCGCTTGAGGGTCACCGCCTGTCGGCGGGCCGCTGCACGGTCCAGCCGGACCTGACAGCACTGACGCCGCTGCAGGCCCTTGGCCAGGCGGCACCTGCCATCACCATTCGCCGACGTTGCGGATGCGCTGGTCCAGATCCAGAGGAATGCCGCCGCCAGCGGCTTCATGGTCCTGACCAGCTTGCTCCAGCGCCATGGGCGGGGGACTGAAATGATCGCGGCCAAAGGTGTGTTCAGTGAGAACGGGATCGCGGGAAGGTGGGGTGTTCATGGTTGCGCCTCCTTGACAGAAAGCTTACTGAGAATCTTTCACGATTTCTGTAGGACAAACCTGGATGCAACCCTCTGAAGCTGAAATGACACAAGGTACGCATGCTCACAAATATGTAGCGCTTCGTAATAAAGGCGTAATGAATCCATGCGCCAAACCCCGGGCCAGGGACGATCGGGTAAGCTTGCCGCCCTCCATGCCACAGACACTCCGCGCGCCCGCGCACAGCGAACTCATCATCAAGAAAAGCCGCTTCATCGGTTGCGTGCAGCCCATGGCCGACCGCGCCAGCGCCCAGGCGGTGGTCGATGCGCTATGGCGCGAGCACCCCGGCGCCGCCCATGTCTGCTGGGCGCTGCTGGCAGGCGGCCAGTCGGCAGCCGTCGATGACGGCGAGCCCAGCGGCACGGCAGGCCGCCCCATGCTAGACGTGCTGCGCCACCAGGACCTGGAAGGCGTGCTGGCCACCGTGGTGCGCTACTTCGGCGGCGTCAAGCTGGGCGCAGGCGGCCTGGTGCGCGCCTACACCGATGCCGTGGCCCAGGCCCTGCTGACCGCCGAGAAAGTGACACTGCAGCGCATGCAATCGCTGCGCTGCGCCGTGCCCTATGCGCTGGAAGGCCTGGTGCGCCGCGAGATCGATGCAGCAGGCGCCGAGCTGCTCCAGGTCGAGCATGGATCGCTGGTGCAGTTCGATCTGCGCCTGCCGCAGTCGCAGGCTGAAGGCTTTGTGAGCCGCCTCAACGAGAGCGGTCAAGGACGCGTGGGCTGGATGGAAGTCCACCCCGGCGAATGAGATGCGCCGGGCTCAAGCAGTTCAACCGGCCACCAGAAACCGCTGCGCCAGCAGCACCCAGTAGGCGGCGCCCACGGCGATGTTGTCGTCGTTGAAGTCATAGCCCGGGTTGTGCACCATGCAGGCGCCCTGCTCGCTTCCCTCGCCATTGCCAATCAGCAGATAGCTGCCTGGCACGCGCTGCAGCATGAAGGCAAAGTCTTCGCTGCCCGGCAAGGGTGGCGCCTGCAGCGTGACATGTTCCGGGCCCAGCAGCTCCAGCGCGATCTGGCGCGCGAAGTCCGTCTCCTTGGGCGTGTTGACCAGCACGGCATAGCCGGGTCGCCAGTCGAGTTGCGCCTGCACGCCGAAGCTCTCGGCCTGCGCACTCACAAGGTCGCGAATGCGCTGCTCCAGCAGCCTGCGCACATCGGCATCCAGCGCACGCACGCTCAACTCCAGCGCAGCGCTGTGGGCGATCACGTTGTTGGCCTTCCCTGCGTGGATGGCTCCCACGGTCACCACCGCCATCTGCAGCGGATCGATGTTGCGCGAGACGATGGTCTGCAAGGCCATGACGATGCTGGCGGCCGCCACGATGGGATCGGCCGTGCGGTGCGGCATGGCACCGTGCCCTCCCACGCCGGTGAGGGTGAGCGTGGCGTAGTCGGAGGACGCCATGGCTGCGCCCTCGCGCAGCGCCAGCCTCCCTTGGGGCATGCCCGGCATGTTGTGCATGGCAAAGATGGCGTCGCAGGGGTGGCGCTCGAACAGCCCATCTTCCATCATGCGCAGGGCACCGCCGCCGCCCTCCTCCGCAGGCTGGAAGATCAGCGTGAGCGTTCCGTCGAAGCCGCCGTGCTCGGCCAGATGCCGGGCCGCTGCCAGCAGCATGGCGGTATGGCCGTCATGGCCGCAGGCATGCATGACACCGGCATGCGTGCTGGCATGGGCGAATTCATTGGCCTCGGCGATGGGCAGCGCGTCCATGTCGGCGCGCACGCCCAGGCGCCGGCTGCCGCTGCCGCGCACCAGCCGCCCCACCACGCCCGTGCCGCCCAGGCCGCGTTCCACCTGGTATCCCCATTGCTCCAGTTGCTGCGCGACCAGGGCGCTGGTGCGGTGCTCCTCGAAGCCGAGCTCGGGGTGCCTGTGAATGTCGCGGCGCAGCTCGACGAAGGCTGCGGCCGAGCCGCGCAAAGTGTCCAGAAGGGTGTTCATGTGCGGCATCTCACTGGGGTTGCAGGCGAATGGAGCGGGCAATGCTGCGGTAGCGGGCGGTCTCGGCCTCATAGAACTGCGCGGCCTCAGCCAGCGACATGGGCGCCGCGGCCAGCTGCGTCTGCAGGGCCAGTTGCTCGCGCACGCCCGGGTCCTTGAGCATGGCGCCTATCGCCTGGTGCAGCCTTTGCACCACCTCCTGCGGCGTGTCCTTGCGCACCAGAAAGCTGGTCCAGGTCTTGTAGGCGAAGTTTTTCAGCTCCCGGCCCTCACGCACCGTGGGCACATTCTTGAGCAGCTCCGATCGCTGCTCCCCCAGCTGGCCCAGGATCTTGAGCCGGCCCTGCTCGGCCAGCGCGCCCATGGCTGCGCTGTAGACGAGCACAGCGAAATCGACCTGTCCGCTGCCTATGTCCTGCAGCAGCGGCGCGTTGCCCTTGTAGGGCGCATGCATGAGTTGTATGCCAGCGTCCTGCTGCACCTTCTCCAGAATCAGGTGGTAGAGCGAGCCAATCCCGACGCTGCCGTACGACAGCGGCCGGCTGGCGCTCTTGCGGGCCAGCGCGATCAGCTCATCCACGTTGCCGGCCTCCAGGTCCTTGCGGGCGACAAACACCATCACGGCCTCGGCCACGGGATGGACCAGGCGGAAATCCTCGGCCTTGAGCCGCACGGCCGCGTTCGCCAGCGGCGACAGGATCACCTCGTTGGGCGAGCCCTGGAAGACGTAGTGGCCGTCGGGCGGCGCTGCCAGCACCTTTTGCGCGGCCATGGCGCCGCTCACGCCGCCCAGGTTCTCCACGATGACCTGCTGGCCCAGTGCCTTGGACAGCGGCACGCTGAAGATGCGGGCAATGGCATCCGAAGGGCCGCCGGCCGGATAGGGAACCATCAGGCTTACGGGCCTGGAGGACGGGCTCTGCGCACAGGCCAGGCCCGCGCTCAGCAGCAGGCCGGCGCCCGTCAGCCAAACGCGCTGGAACAAAAATCTCATCATGTCTCCTTGGTGGATGGCTCCGGCTCGGTCGGCCGGATACGCGGCATCCTAGGAGCCGGGTCATCGAACGTCCAATGCATTGTTGGCTGCATTAGCATGAGTTTCATGCAGACTTCAGGGCGCGAAAAATCATGACGCTGGTGCAGCTCAGGCATCTCATATCGGTGGCGCAGACCGGCTCCTTCAGCCGCTCGGCCGAGGCCATGCATCTGACACAGCCGGCCCTCAGCCGCAGCGTGCGCGCGCTGGAGCAGGAGCTGGGCATACCCTTGTTCGACCGCATCGGCCGCCACAGTGAACTCACACCCTTCGGCCGCGAAATGCTGGGACGGGCGCGCGCCCTGGTGGCTGAAGCCGACGCGCTGCGTGACAGGGGGCGCCAATTGCGCGAGGGTGCGGCCGGCACCGTGCGTGTGGGCCTGGGATCAGGCCCCGGCGCAATATTGATGACGCCGTTCCTGCAGCACATGACCGTGCACCACCCCGGCGTGCGAACCGAGGTGGCGCGCGGCAGCACCGATCTGCTGGTGCACTCGCTACGCGAGCGGCTGCTCGACGCCCTGGTCGTGGACCTGCGCGCGCTGCGGCCCGCACCCGACCTTGCGTTGGACGTCGTGCACGAAATGCGCGCCGCCTTCATGTGCCGCACCGACCATCCACTCGCCCGCCTGCAGCGGGAGTTGCGCTTCGAGGATGTGCAGCGCTACCCCGTCGCCTCCACCCCGCTGAGCGACCAGGTGGCCTGGCTGCTGGTGGAGACCTATGGCGCCACGGCCCACCCGGCGCGGTTCGTCACACTGCAGTGCGAGGAGTTGCCCAGCCTCGTGGACGTTGCGCGCAACAGCGACACCGTGCTGCTGGCCGTGCGCGCCGTCGCCCCGGACCTGGCCGAACTGCCCATGGACCCGCCCATGCGCAGCACTGCCCGCTTCGGGTTGGTCACGCTGCGTCAGCGCAGCGAGGCGCCGACGTTGGCAATCCTGCGAGGGCTGATGGGGAAGCTGATGCGCGACCATGCCCCTGCGCCGGAACGGGCGCCCAGCCATGGCGGAAGGCTGGGCCGCATGACATTGCCAGACTGATTTGATGCTGGTGATCACCCATCGAATACCCTCAATGCAAAATCGCAAGCCGGGACAACGAGTCACGTGAAATTAAATAGTTAGCACAGCCTGTTCTCAAGGTCCGATTAATGAAATTTCCCAAAGGACTACCTCAGGCAATAACCAACTAGCAGCTCGTCAATTTCCAATAGCAAAATAGTTCCACAAATGATAGATTTAACTGAACCATCATTCGCATGCAGGCTGCTATTTTCCAAATTCATTAGACCATCTTCCGAAAAATAAATATTCTTCGCATGCAGCGCTGAGGAGGACATTAAAACAATAAATACCACCATAGTGGACAATGATTTTTCATATCGAACTCTCATTTCAGCCCCTTTTCTCATCGTTTTCGAATTGATACTGACGAGCAGGAGTCCACAGATTCTGCACACAGCACGCGTTGTCTGTGGACGCCCAGATGATGGCGCGAAAGCTCTCATCGCCCAGTTCGCTGTAGCAAGCCACCATTGCGGTATCGCCTATATTCACCACAGGCGCATTCATACCGCAAACATGCTCATATTCATTTCGCAATCATCTGAAGTGGCATTAGTTCGGTTTTACCTGTATTCGCAGTCATCATTTCCATCAATTTCGACAACTCGCTCGTTCGCGCCATCATCAGGGGCAACATACTATATGAGCCAAAAAAAGCCTGTGCCGCATTGGAGGAGGAAAAATCCTCGAATGAAATGCCATTCGCTTGCACTGCAGGGGCCCAGAGCCCGCACACAACAATTGCCAGTGTGGTTGCGGGTCTTGGATATCGCATCTTCATGGTATTTCCTTTATGCACGGTGTGAGATGAGGCTCCGCCTTCATGGCGTGCACAGGTTCTGCACGAAGGCATGCGTGGCCAATTGCGCGACTTCGCTCCTTCCTGTCATGTAGCAGCCATCCTGGCTCAGTGCCGAGGCCGCACTGTTCTCGCCGCCTGCGAGGGTTCCCTGGTCCACGGTGCCGCCCAAGGGGGTCCAGGTGATGGCGTGCGAACTTCCATCGGCCAGTTCGCTGTGGCCTGCCACTGTTCCGTTGTCACCGATATCCACCACACGTGCATTCATGCCGCCAGGCAGCGGAGGAATATCGCGGATGACACCGGTCTGGCTGTTCCAGTAATAGGGCATGCTGCGCCCGTCTGCCAACTGGTAGTGCCCAATCACCTCGCCGAGGATGTTGAGATCGACGCCGCTGTTTCGCGCGGGCGGGGACGATATGGACAGCACCTGCGGACTGGAGGACGAGTTGAGCCAGACGACGGTGCGTCCACCTTGGGCACCGAAATCGCAGTAGCCCATGATGCGGGTATTGACGACGGTCTTTGCGCGGCAGAAGACGGCATTGAGAGGCAGGTTCAGGGCCGTGGCCATATAGCCGCCCAGGACTGCGGCAGACCAATAGACAGGACGCGGATGCCCGCTGTTGTCGGGACAGTTGCCCACGATGCCCGGCATGTTGCCGCCCACCACGAAATTGTCCACATCGGACGGCACGCAGTTGGTGCTGTTCAGGCCCAGCAGGCCCGCCGGCAGCGCGCGTGCCGTGGTTTCATTGTTGCGCCACATGACAGGGCGGGCCGTGTTGCTGCCGCTCAGGCTGACGCCTGCCACATAGCCGCCCTGGTTGAATGCCGTGGGCATGCTGCGCACATCGAGCGTCAGCTGCTGCAGTGTCTGCACCGTGGCCGGCGTGGCCGCATTCCAGAACACGCCCACGGACACCGAATTGCCGTCCAGGCAGCTGCCCACCACCTGGCCGCTGTTGGTGATGGCCGCCGCGTTGCAGTTGCGCCCCGGCGACAGGCGCACAAGGTCTGCCGCACTGCCCGGCGCCAGTGACACGAAGCCTGCGGAAGAGCCGTCGCTCTCTGCACAGGCGCCCACGACATGGCCGCTGTTGTTGATGTCCAGGCCCACGCACTGCGGGCCTGCCTACGTGCCCACGTCCTGCATGGGCAGGGCCTGCGCGGCCGGCAGTGCCAGCAACGCAAGGCACGCAACGGAAAAATTCAAATGCTTTGGCTGAAGGCGCATGAAGGGTTCTCCTGAAAAAGCAAAGAAGTCGTTCATGGAAATCGGGCGCCGAACAGGAAATCCGCATGGGGCTTGCATATGCCCGCCGGTGCAGACGCTATTTCCGTGATCCGCATCCCGGCCCCACGATAGGCATCGCGGTATGGAGCCGTCCATCCGAGCAGCAATCAAAACAACAAAAACAATCAACAAAATCAAAAGCTTGCACGAGAAGCCCCCATCAATAATTGTCTCATCGGCATCCGGGATTCAGGCCATGCCACAGCGCAGCGCCATATGAATGGGAGCTTTCCATGGCAATCACACACTGCCTGACATCCGACAGCGCATGGCCGAATGGCGCAATTCGCCGCCGCTGGAGTCCCGCAGAACTGCTTGCACTCGAACGCTGGGCCGGCGTCCTGCCCGTGCAGGTGATCTGCCGCCGGCTGGACCGCAGCGAGCGCTCCGTTCGCTGCCAGATGCACAGGCGCGGCCTGAGCACCCGGGTCCGCGAGGGCGTCGGGCTGCGGCAGGTCTGCGAGGACCTGCAGTTGTCCGCCCGGACGGTGAAGGCCTTCATCCTCGATGGCCGCCTGCGCCTGCATAGCGCACAGGTGCACGGCGGGGTGGTGGCGCAGCTTGATTGGTCCCTGCGCCGCTGGCTGCAGACGGCGCAAAGCCGCTTGTGCCGTGTCAGCCATTTGAGGGTTACCGAGACATCTCTCAGGCGCTTTGCGCGGGAAGCGGATTTCGGCGCATCAGGCAGCCGCACGGACGCGGCATGGCAACACTGGGCATCCGGCTAGCCCCTGCGCGGCACGGGCCGGGCCCTGAATGTCCAGCAGCGGTTTCGGCCCTTCGCCTACGACTGCCGCGAGCGCCAGCATGCAGACTGGCACGCATGTCCCATGGCAGGCGAGGCAGTCATCTCGACCATCTGTCGGCAATCCCGTCGGCACTCCCGTCGGCACACCTTTCGGCACATCCACCGGCAGCGGAGACCTCCACGGGACCTGGTGCCACAGTCAAAGGAATCAGACAGCATGAAAAACCCACCCACCACCGCCCTCGACGTGATCATCGTCGGTGCCGGCTCGGCCGGACTGTCGGCATTGCGCGAGGTGCGCAAGCACACGGAGCATTTCGCCATCGTCAACGACGGGCCCTGGGGAACGACCTGTGCGCGGGTGGGATGCATGCCGTCCAAGTTGCTGATCGAGGCGGCCAACGCCTTCCATGCACGCCATCACTTCGATACCTTCGGCATACGCGGTGCGAGCGGGCTGCAGCTGGACCTGCCCGCCGTTTTGCGCCGCGTGCGCAAGCTGCGCGACGAGTTCGTGGCAAGCACGATCAAGGCCACGGAGGGCCTGGGCTGGCGGGCCATCGACGGGCGTGCCAGGCTGCTGGCAGCCAATCGGATCGAGGTCAACGGCAAGGTGCTGGCTGCGCGCAAGCTCATCCTCGCTCCGGGCTCCAGCCCCGTGGTGCTGGAGGAATGGAAGCGCTTTGGCAAGCGCATCCTGACCACCGACACCTTGTTCGAACGCAAGACGCTGGGCCCGCGCGTGGCCGTCGTCGGCCTGGGTCCGCTGGGCGTGGAGATTGCACAGGCGCTGGCACGGCTGGGACTGGAGGTCACCGCACTGGGACGCGGCCCGAAGCTTGCCGGCCTGTCCGACCCGAATGTCACCGACGCATTGCGGCATCTGCTTGAGAAAGAGATGGTGGTGATCACCGACCATGAAGTGCAGTTGGGCAAGGGCCCGGACAGCAGCATCGTCGTGCGTGCCGGCGACACCCGCATTGTCGTGGACCACGTGGTGGCCGCCATGGGTCGGCGCCCGCAGCTCGAAGGCCTGGGGCTGGAGACGCTGGGGCTTGAGCTGGACGAGCATGGGCAGCCGCCCGTGAGCCGCGAGACACTGCAGGTCGGCGAGCTGCCGCTGTTCCTCGCGGGCGATGCCAATGGCGACCGCCCCTTGTTGCATGAGGCCGTGGACGAAGGCCATATCGCCGGCACCAACGCCATGGCAGAGAACGTGGCCTGCTTTGAGCGGCGCACGCCGCTGTCCATTGTCTTCAGCTCGCCCAACGCGGCCGTCGTGGGCCAGCCCATGAAGGCGCTGCTGGGGCAGGACTTCGTGGTGGGCCGCGTGGATTTCGCGCACCAGGGGCGTGCGCGCGCTGCGCAGCGCAACGCGGGCCTGCTTCACGTCTATGCGGACCCGGCCAGCGGCCTGCTGCTGGGCGCGGAAATGTGCGCACCGGGCGGCGAGCATCTGGCCCATCTGCTGGCCCTGGCCGTGCAGCAGCAACTGACCGTGCACGAGCTGCTGCGCACGCCCTTCTACCACCCCGTGCTGGAAGAGGGCCTGCGCACCGCCCTGCGCGACGCGGTAAGCCAGTTGCGCGAGCAGCCGCCGTCCGACCTGGGCAACTGCGATCCCTTGCCCATGGACGATTGATCTCGCGCGGCCCAGGGCCGCACGCGGATCAAGCCCGGGGCGCGCTCTGCGGTGCGCTTCCTTCCGACAGCGTCCACCCGCCATTGCCATCGACCGCCAGCGCGTGGGTATGGAAACCCGCCAGCGTGCTGCGGTGGCCCACGCTCACCAGCATGGTCGAGCGCATCTGCTCGCGCAGCAGGGTGTACAGCGCATGCTCCAGGCCCTCGTCCATGGCCGAGGTGGATTCATCGAGAAAGACGATGGCGGGCCGGTTGAACAGCACGCGGGCAAAGGCCAGGCGCTGCTGCTCGCCAATCGACAGGATGCGGGACCAATCCTGGTTGACATCCAGCTTGTCGGCCAGGTGGGCCAGGCTGACCTGGCGCAGCGCCTGCTGCAGCCGCTCGTCGTCCTGCGGCGAGGCATCGGCGGGATAGGCAATGGCCGTGCGCAGGTCACCCAGCGGCAGATACGGGCGCTGAGACAGGAACAGCGCCTGGTGGCCGCCCGGGCGGCCCACCGTGCCTTCGGCATGCGGCCACAGGCCGGCAATGGACCGCAGCAAGGTGGTCTTGCCGCTGCCCGAGGGCCCCTTGATCAGCAACGCCTGGCCGGGAATGAGCTTCAGTTGCAGGCCGCTGAGCAGGTGGTGGCCATCAGGGCGGCTGACCTGCAGGTCCTCGATGTCCAGGGCGCCGGGCTGCTCTCTGTGGACGACCTGGGGCAGTTCGCGGGTCTGGGCATTGGCATCCAGAAAGCCGCACAGGCGGTCCAGCGCAGCGCGGTACTGGGCGAAGGTGTCGTAGGAGGTTCGGAAGAAGGACAGCGCATCCTGCACCTGCCCAAAGGCCTGCGAGGTCTGCATCACATCACCGAGCTTGATGGCACCGCTGAAAAAGCGCGGCGCCTGCAGCAGAAAGGGAAAGACCACGGCCACCTGGTTGACGGTGAGGTTGAAGCCGTCGAACTTCAGGCTGCGGTAGACCAGCGCCCAGACATTGGCGATCAACGCCGAGAATCGCGTCAAAAGCGTGTTGCGCTCGATGGCCGCGCCCTGGTAGAAGGCGATGTTCTCCGCATATTCACGCACGCGCACCAGGGCATAGCGGAAGTTGGCGGTCAGCCTCTCGTTCAGGAAGTTCAGCCGGATCAGCGGCTGGCCCAGGCGAAAGGCGATCAGCGTGGCGATGATCACGTAGACGTAGACCGCAAACACCATGGCCCGCGGAACCTCCACGCCCGCCACGGCAATGGGCGCGGACAGCCCCCAGAGAATGCCCGTGAACGCCACCAGCGAGACCACGGCGCTGACGGCGCCCAGCGCCAGGGTCAGCGAGTTCGAGACAAAGGTGTTCACATCCAGCTCGATGCGCTGGTCGGGGTTGTCCACCGGCTCGTCCAGGAAGTGGCTGCGGTAGTAGGCGTCGCCGCGCATCCAGTCGGTGGTCACGCGCTCGTTGAGCCAGACCCGCCAGCGAATGCGAAACGCCTGGTTCACATAGAAATTGAACAGCTCGCGCAGGATGTGGATGGTGGCCAGCACCGCGAAGATGCCCAGAAATCGCCAAAAGCCCTTCTGGTCCAGCTCCTGCAGCGCGCTGTAGAACCCGTTGTACCAGTAGGAAAACAGCACGTTCATGCGCACCGAGACCAGGGCCAGCACCAGCAGCAGCGTGAACACCAGCAGCGGCCACCAGCTGTTTCTGGGGTGCAGGAACGGGCCGGCCAGCTGCCAGAACTGCCGACCCCAGCGGGTGAATCGAACCACCAGCAGCGCCACGGCCGCGAAAGCCACGACGGTGATCACTGAGGCCGCCGCCAGCCAGACCAGGCTTTCCTGCAGCGCCTTGCTCCAATCCATGTCCATGCCGGAGATCCTCGGGTTGTGTGGGTGGAGAGAATCTACTCCTGTTCAGGCAGGCCGGCGGGCAGGCCTGGGTGCATGCCGGCAGCAAGCCATCTGCGCTTGCAATGCCCCCATCGCCGTTGCCGATGGGGCCACTGCCGACGAGGCCGCTGCGCAGGATTAATATTCCGTGCGTGCCACCCCGAGGCAGACACGGAGACAGGATCGGCCCGCACGGTTCCACCCCATGACAACAGCGATGCCGTCCCCGGGCCCTGCCCGGGCGGCCCAGACACAAGCCAGAACATGCCCGCATCGCCGCCCCAGGCTTCCCCGCCACACGACACCGCCGATGCGCCTGCACAGCGCCCCGCCCCCGCCAACCTGCGCGACCTGTTCTGGTCCTTCACCTGGCTGGCCCTGCAGGGCTTTGGCGGCGTGCTGGCCGTGGTGCAGCGCGAGCTGGTCGAGAAAAAGCGCTGGCTGACCAACGACGAGTTCGTGGAGGACTGGGCCGTGGCCCAGATCATGCCCGGGCCCAATGTGGTCAACCTGTCCATCACCATTGGCGAGCGCTACTTCGGCTGGCGTGGAGCCGTGGTCGCCGTGTGCGGGATGCTGTGCTTTCCCATGCTGCTGGTGCTGACGCTGACCGTGATCTATTCGCAGCTGGCCGACCACCCCGCCATGGCCGGGGCGCTGCGCGGCATGGGCGCCGTCGCGGCCGGCCTGGTGGCGGGCATGGGGCTGAAGCTGACCAGCACGCTGAGCCGCCACCCGCTGGGGCGCTGGTGCAGCGCGGCCCTGGCGCTGGCCTCGTTCATTGCCATGGCCGTGCTGCGCGTGCCGCTGGCCTGGGTGCTGCTGGTCGTCGGCGGTGCCGGCTGCGTGCTGACCTGGAGAAAGCTCGCCCCATGAACGCCGCCCACCAGATCGCCCTGAACCTGCAGCCCGCCGACTGGCTTCAGTTGCTGCTGTATTTCCTGACGCTGTCGCTGATGGCCGTGGGCGGTGCCATTGCCACGGCGCCCGACATGCACCGCTTCCTGGTCGATGGCCACGGCTGGCTCAGCGAGGCGCAGTTCGGCAGCTCCATCGCCATCGCCCAGGCGGCGCCCGGGCCCAATGTGCTCTTCATCGCCCTGCTGGGCTGGAACCTGGGCCTGAACGCGGGCGGGGGCACCGGGCCGCTGGCATGGACCTTTGGTGCGCTGGGCGTGACCATCTGCATGGTCGGCATCCTGCTGCCAAGCTCCGTGCTGGCCTGGCAGGCCTCGCGCTGGGGCCAGCGCAACAAGAACCGGCGCGGCGTACGTGCCTTCAAGCAGGGCATGGGGCCGCTGGTCATCGGGCTGCTGCTGGCCACGGGCTGGCTGCTGGGCAGCGCCAGCGGCCGCCCGGCCCAGGACTGGCGCCTGTGGCTGCTGACCCTGGCCTGCGCCCTGCTGGTGTGGCGCACGCGCATCCACCTGCTGTGGCTGCTGGGCGCGGGCGCGCTGCTGGGTGCGCTGGGCTGGATCTGAGAGGTCCTGAGGACTACCCTGGTTTTTTCGTCAAAAGGAGCCGTACATGGCGCAAGCCCCTTCCCTTCGTTCCCTGGGCCGCAGCGGCCTGCAGGTCTCGCCGCTGTGCTTTGGCGGCAATGTCTTCGGCTGGACCGTGGACGAGGCCACGTCGTTCTCGCTGCTTGACGCCTGGCTGGATGCCGGCATGAACTTCATCGACACGGCCGACGTGTACTCGCGCTGGGCGCCGGGCCATGCGGGCGGCGAGTCGGAGACCGTGATCGGCAAATGGCTCAGGCGCAGCGGACGGCGCGCCGACATCGTGCTGGCCACCAAGGTCGGCAAGGACATGGGCGAGGGCCGGGTGGGCCTGCGCCCCGAGTACATCCGCCAGGCCGTGGATGCCTCGCTGCAGCGCCTGCAGACGGACTACATCGACCTGTACCAGTCGCATGACGACGACGCCAGCGTGCCGCTGGCCGATACCCTGGGCGCCTTTGCCGACCTGATCGCCGCAGGCAAGGTGCGGGCGATCAGCGCCTCCAACCACAGCGCGCCGCGCCTGGCCGAGGCCCTGCGCACCAGCGCCGAGCTGGGCCTGCCGCGCTACGAGAGCCTGCAGCCGCTGTACAACCTGTACGACCGCGCCGTGCTGGAGCGCGATCTGGCGCCGCTGTGCGCGGCCGAACAGGTGGGCATCATCAACTTCTATGCGCTGGCAGCGGGTTTTCTGACGGGCAAGTACCGCAGCAGCGAAGACGCAGCCAAGAGTGCGCGCGGTGGCAAGACCGTGGCCACCTACCTGAACCCGCGCGGCCTGCGCATTGTGCAGGCCCTGGACGCCGTGGCTGCGCGCCTGAACAGCCAGCCCGCGTGCGTGGCCCTGGCCTGGCAGATGCAGCGCCCGTTTGTGACCTCGCCCATCGCAAGCGCGACCTCGCTGGCCCAGTTGCAGCAACTGGTGCAGGCCACGCGCCTGCAGCTGTCGGCTCAGGACGTGGCCGACCTCAACCAGGCCAGTCAGGAAGAAGGCGCAAGGGACTGACCTGCGCAGGCCGGGGCAGCCTGCCCGCCCTGGCCCGGGGCCTCTCAGCCCGCCAGCAGCGCGGGCAGGATCTGGGCCGATGGGCCGCGCAGGCACTGGTGCGCTGCGTCATCCAGCTCGGAAGGCGCCGGATTGATGACGGCCACGTGCGCGCCTGCCCGGCGCGCGATTCGGGCCAGCCCCGCTGCCGGATAAACGGCGCCCGAGGTGCCTACCACCAGCAGCACCTCGCAGCGCTGCACGGCAGCCTCTGCGGCCTGCCATACGCCCATGGGCAGGGACTCGCCGAACCAGACCACGCCCGGGCGCACCAGGTTGCCGCAAACAGGGCACTGCGGAGGCTCGCCAGGGTTCTGCCCGGCCAGGTCGCAGCAGGCGCGGGGCCGCTCGAGCCAGCGGTCGCGCATCAACTCGCCATGCAGGCACAGCACGCCGGGGCTGCCCGCGCGCTGGTGCAGGCCATCCACGTTCTGCGTGACCAGGGTCATGCGGCCCGGGTGCTGCAAGGCCCACTGCGCCAGCGCATGGTGGCCTGCATTGGGCTGCACTGCCGCCACGGCCTCGCGCCGGTGCGCATACCACTGCCACACGCGCTGCGGATGGGCGCGAAAGCCCGCCTCGCTGGCCATGTCCTGTGGGTTGAACTGTGCCCAGTAGCTGTTCTTGTCATCGCGGAACGTGGGCACGCCGGACTCGGCACTGACGCCTGCGCCCGTGAGCACGGCGATGTGCGCTGCATGCGCGATGCGCTCGCGCAGCTCGTGCAGCTCACCCTGGCCGGGCAGTTCGGCGGCAGCCGCAGGCAGCGAAGTGGGGGAAGGTTCGTCGGGCATCGGAGGGCGAAGGAAAAAAAGCAGGCCATTGTGCGGCAGCGCCGCCCCAGGGCGCATCAAATGCCTTTTTCCACCATCTCCAGCAGGCGCAGCGCCAGCGCACGCCGCTGCTCGGGTGTGGCACGGCGCAGCGGGCCGTCGATCACCAGCAAGGCCATGCCGTGCACCGCCGACCAGGCCAGGAACTCGGCCTGGGGACGGCGCTCGGGTGGCAGCACGCCGGCCTCGGCCATGCTGTCCAACGCGTAGCCCAGCAGCTCGAACGGGTTCAGGCCCATGGCCGCCGCACGCGTGGTGTCGGGCGCCAGGTCCACGTCGTACTCGACGGAGGCAAAGGCCGTGCGGAACCAGCCGGTCTCCGTCTGGGCAAAGCCCAGGTAGCCCCGGCCCACGGCAGCCAGCAAGGCGCGTGAGCGCTGCAGCGCATCGGGCAGGGCACGGGCCTGGACCATTTCGGCCTCGATGGCCGCGGCCAGTGCGCCCAGGGCCGCAGCGCGCACGGCATCAAACAGTGCCTGGCGGTTGGCAAAGTGACGATAGGCCGCATTCGGCGCCACGCCGGCCCGCCGCGTGGCCTCGCGCAGCACGATGGCCTGGGGACCGCCTTCGCGCGCCAGTGCCAGGCCAGCCTCGACCAGGGCCTGGCGCAGGTCGCCGTGGTGATATGACTCACGCCTGACACGTCGCTGCGTCACTGTTTTAGTTCCTTTTTCTTTCTGCATGACCACGTCACACGCAAGGGACGACAGCCCTGCCCCGCCGATTTACAGCTTGACACCGAAGCTGACAGCGCCTGATGTGGACAGCGTCCATTTTAGTCCCTAGCATATGTGAACGGCGTACACACGCCGGGCAGAAATCGATAAAAAGCCGGCATCGAACGGCAAAAACGGTTTTCACCGTCACCAAGGAGACAAGCATGGCTTTGCACACCGGCCGCATCCAGCCCTGCCTCTGGTTTGACAACCAGGGCGAGCAGGCGGCGCGCTTTTATACGGAAGTCTTTCCCGATTCCCGCATCACGGCCATTGCCCGCTATGGCGAAGCCGGCCACGACATCCACGGCAGGCCGGCCGGCAGCGTGATGACAGTGCAATTCGAGCTGGACGGCCAGCCCTTTCTGGCGCTCAACGGCGGCCCGATGTTCCGCTTCAACGAGGCCGTCTCGCTGATGGTCAGTTGCGATACGCAGGACGAGATAGATCACTACTGGGGCGCCCTGTCCGAGGGCGGCGACCCGGCGGCGCGTCAATGCGGCTGGCTCAAGGACCGCCATGGCCTGTCTTGGCAAATCGTTCCGGCCCAGATGGCGGGCTGGATGGGGGGCCCCGACATGGCCGCCGCCCAGCGCGTGATGCAGGCCCTGCTGGGCATGCAAAAGCTGGACATCGCCGCTCTTGAGCGCGCGCATGACGGCCGCTGAGGCCTCCTGCGCCCATCCTCCCACTCCTCTCCCCCTCCCCTCGCCACCAACCACTTCAGGAGCATTCCATGCAATTCATCCCCTATCTGAACTTCAACGGCAACTGCGCCGAGGCCTTTGCCTTCTACGCCAAGCTGTTCGGCGGCACCATCGTGCACCAGAGCACCTTTGGCGAGACACCGGGCATGGAGCAGATGCCCGATTCCGCCAAGGGGCTCATCATGCATGCCCACCTGCAGATCAAGGACCAGGCGCTGATGGCCTCGGACGCCACCGACAACTGCGGTGGCGGTGGCTACCAGCAGGCCCAGGGCATGTGGATCTCGATCGGCGTGGACGACGCCACCGAAGGCGGCCGCATCTTCAACGCACTGGCTGAAGGCGGCAAGGTGACCATGCCCTTCCAGGCCACGTTCTGGTCGCCGGGCTTTGGCATGGTGACGGACCGCTTCAATACGCCCTGGATGGTCAACGTCAGGGGCGAGGCCTGAACAAGGCCGGCCGCCACATTGCCTCTGTCACCCAAGAAGGAGTCTTCATGAACGCCAACCCAGTCGTCTGGTTCGAGATCCATGTGCAGGACATGGCGCGTGCGCGCCGGTTCTATGAAACCGTCTTCCAGGGCAAGCTGGAGCATCTGCCCGCGCCCGATGGCTCCGACAGCCAGGAGATGCTGTCCTTTCCGATGGACATGACAGGCCCCGGCGCGGGCGGAATGCTGGTGCGGATGGACGGCGCACCTTCCGGCGGCGGCGGCACCCTGGTCTATTTCGGCTGCGAGGACTGCGCCATCGAACAGGGCCGCGTCGAGGCCGCAGGCGGGCGCATCGAGCAGGCCAAATTCTCCATAGGCCCCCACGGGCACTGCGCCGTCGTGGTGGACACCGAGGGCAACCGAATCGGCCTGCATTCCATGCAATGAGAAGCGCCATGACAGCACAAGACATTCCCGAACACGCCAACGACCTGGTGCTCACGCGCCTGCTGAACATTTCCGCCGACAGGCTCTACCGCTGCTGGACCGAGCCGGCGCTGATCCAGCAATGGTTTGCGCCCAGCCCCTGGAGCGTGGCCCGGGTGGACAACGATGTGCGGCCCGGCGGCCACAGCCTCATCATCATGCGCAGCCCCGAGGGGCAGGAGATGCCCGGGCGCGGCGTCTATCTGGAAGTCATTCCCAACCGCCGCCTGGTCTTCACCGACGCATTCACCCAAGGCTGGGTGCCTGCCGACAAGCCCTTCATGACGGGCATCGTCAGCTTTGACCCCGAAGGCAGCCAGACCCGCTATACCGCCCGGGTGCGCCATTGGAGTGCTGCCGACCGCGCCCAGCACGAAGCCATGGGTTTTCACACCGGCTGGGGCCAGTGCACTGACCAGCTGGCCGAGCTCGCAGCCCGGCTCTGAAGCCGGATTTCACCAGGAGAGAGCCATGCACTACATCGACGGATTCGTGCTGCCCGTTCCCCGGGCCAACCTGCAGGCCTACCGCGAGGTGGCGCAGGCCGCAGGCAAGGTATGGATGGAATACGGCGCGCTGCAGTACTGGGAATGCGCGGGCGATGACGTGCCCATGGGCAAGCTGACCTCGTTTCCACAGGCCGTGCAGCTCAAGGAAGGCGAGATCGTGTTCTTCTCATGGATCATCTATGCGTCGCGCGCGGAGCGCGATCGCATCAATGCCGCCGTCATGAAGGACCCGCGCATTGCCTCCATGGACCCGGCCACCATGCCCTTCGACGCCAAGCGCATGTTCTGGGGCGGCTTCGAGAGCGTGGTGGAACTGGGCACGGGCGAAGGTGCAAGTGCGGGCGCCAGCGGCGCGCCGGCCTAGATCTGGTCAGCCGGGGCGGCAGACACGGCAGGCGTGGTGCCCTGGCCGCGCTGGCGCAGCGCTTCGTACAGGCACACGCCGCTGGCCACGGACACGTTGAGGCTGGAGACGGCACCCATCATGGGGATGCCGATCAGCTCGTCGCAGGTCTTGCGCGTGAGCTGGCGCATGCCGTCGCCTTCGGCGCCCAGCACCAGGGCCGTGGGGCCCGTGAGGTCCACCTCGTACAGGGTCTTGGGCGCATCGTCGCTGGTGCCGATGATCCAGATGTCGCGCTCCTTGAGCTCATTGAGCGTGCGCGCCAGGTTGGTGACCATGAAATAGGGCACGGTCTCGGCCGCGCCGCTGGCCACCTTGGCCACGGTGGCGTTCACGCCCACCGCATGGTCCTTGGGCGCAATCACCGCATGGGCGCCGGCGCCATCGGCCACGCGCAGGCAGGCCCCCAGGTTGTGCGGATCGGTCACGCCGTCCAGCACCAGCAGCAGCGGCTTGCTGATGCCGTCTGCCTCCAGCTGCTCCAGCAATTCGTCCAGCGAATGCACCTGGGCCACCGCCTCCACGCGCGCGGCCACGCCCTGGTGGCCATGGCTGCCGGCCAGCTTGGCAAGGCGTTCGCCGTCGGCCTCGATCAGCCGGACGCCGGCCGACTTGGCACGGTCGAGGAACTGGCGCATGCGCGCATCGCGGCGCGTGGCCTCGTAGTAGACCTCGATGATGGATTGGGGCGCGGTCTTCATGCGCACGCCGACGGCGTGGAAGCCGAAGAGAACTTTGGGGGACGACATGGGGCGCAATTATCCCGCCAATTGAGCGGTGCCCCGGGCCCCGCCTTGCGAAGCCCGTCTGCGCGCAACGGCTCCTGTGGTTTTTACGTAGCCGCTACACTGCGCGGCTTGGCCGCCTTCCAGCAGCCCTGCACATTGCGGCATGCACCGTAGCCACGGGCATGCCGCTTTGCATTTTTCCATCGCTTGAGTTTTTTCCTTTTCTTTGCCAACCATCATGCTCAAAGCCCTCTTCGCCCGGCTTGCCCGCACCAGCCTGGTCGGCCAGATCGCCATCAGCCTGGTCGCTGGCGGCCTGCTGGCCTGGCTCTGGCCCGAGGCCGCCCAGTCCGTGTCCCTGCTGGGCACGCTGTTCATCTCCGCCCTCAAGGCCGTGGCGCCCGTGCTGGTGCTGCTGCTGGTGGTCTCGGCCACCAGCAACCACCGGCCTGGCCAGGCCACGCAGATCCGCCCCATCCTGTGGCTGTATGTGCTGGGCACCTTTGCGGCGGCCGTGGTCGCCGTGGCGGCCAGCATGGCCTTCCCTTCCACCATCCAGTTCAAGGATGCCGCCCCGGCCCAGGGCGCGCCCGGGCGCATTGGCGAAGTGCTGATGGCCCTGGTGCAAAGCGCCTTCGACAACCCCGTGCGTGCGCTGATGAATGCCAACTACATCGGCATCCTCGCCTGGGCACTGGCCATGGGCATGGCCCTGCGCCATGCCTCGGAGTCCACGCGCACCGTGATGCAGGACCTGGGACAGGCCATCACCCGCGTGATCCAGGGCGTGATCCGGCTGGCGCCGCTGGGCATCTTCGGCCTGGTGGCGGGCACCTTTGCCCAGTCGGGCCTGGAAAAGCTGCTGGACTACGCGCACCTGCTGGCCGTGCTGCTGGGCTGCATGCTCTTCGTGGCCCTGGTGGTGAACCCGCTCATCGTCTGGACACAGACGCGCCGCAACCCCTATCCGCTGGTGCTGACCTGCCTGCGCGAGAGCGCGGTGACGGCCTTCTTCACGCGCAGCTCGGCCGCCAACATCCCCGTGAACCTGGCGCTGGCCAAGCGCCTGGGCCTGGATGAGGACACCTACAGCGTCTCCATCCCGCTGGGCGCCACCATCAACATGGCCGGCGCCGCCGTCACCATCAGCGTGCTCTCGCTGGCTGCGGCCCACACGCTGGGCATCGAGGTCGATCTGCTGACCGCCATCTTGCTGTGCGTGGTGTCCGCAGTCTGCGCCTGCGGCGCCTCGGGCGTGGCCGGCGGCTCGTTGCTGCTGATTCCGCTGGCCTGCAGCCTGTTCGGCATCTCCAACGATCTGGCCATGCAGGTGGTGGGCGTGGGCTTTGTGATCGGCGTGATCCAGGACTCGGCCGAAACCGCGCTGAACTCCTCGACCGACGTGATCTTCACGGCAGCTGCCTGCGAGGCAGCCGGGCGCCGTGAGGCCGTGGCGGCCTGAGCGCCACCCCTTGCTGGCGTCCGATCAGGCCGCCAGCGCCTGCCCCTCTTCGATGCTGGCGACGCGGCCGGCCTCGATGGTCACGCGGCGTTCGCAGCGCGCGGCGATGGCTCGGTCATGGGTGACCATGACCAGCGTCGTGCCGCGCTCGCGGTTGAGCGCGAACATCAACTCCATGATGGTTTCACCGGTCGCAAAGTCCAGGCTGCCCGTGGGCTCGTCGGACAGCAGCACGGCGGGCTCGACCACGAAGGCGCGGGCCAGCGCCACACGCTGCTGCTCACCGCCCGACAGCAGCTTGGGATAGTGGCCCAGGCGCTGGCCCAGCCCCACGCGCTCCAGCATTTCGGTGGCGCGGCGGCGGGCGTCGCGGCTGCCCGCCAGCTCCAGCGGCAGCATCACGTTCTCCAGCGCCGTCAGATTGCCCAGCAGCTGGAAGCTCTGGAAGACAAAGCCGAGCTTTTGCGCGCGCACGGCGGCGCGTGCATCCTCATCCAGCGCGAACATGTCCTGGCCCTGCAGCCGCACCGTGCCGCGCGTAGGCGTATCCAGGCCGGCAAGAATGGACAGCAGCGTGCTTTTGCCCGAACCCGAGGCACCGACGATGGCCACGGTTTCCCTTGCGGCAAAACGCAGATCGATATCCCGCAGAATATCCAGTGTTCCGGTCGAATCGCTGACCGACTTGAAGACATGCTCGACTTCGATCAGGGGCTGGGCAGTGCTTTGTGACATGGAGGATGGGAAGACGATGCAAGACAAGCTGCGCGCAATGCGCCGACGCCGCCACTTTATATCGGCCGGCTTGGCCTTCGGCCTGCTGGGTACTTGGACGGCCACGTCCGCGTGGGCAGCCGAGACTGGTCCGCTGCTGGTGCTGGGCGACTCGCTGAGTGCCGAATACGGACTGGCCCGTGGCACGGGCTGGGTGGCACTGCTGCAAAAGCGCCTGCAGGAGAGCCCAAAGAATGTGCCGCTGGTCAACGCCAGCGTGAGTGGCGAGACCACCTCGGGCGGCCGCTCTCGCCTGCCTGCCTTGCTCAAGCAGCACAAGCCATCGGTGGTGGTGATCGAATTGGGTGGCAACGATGCGCTGCGGGGTCTGCCGCTGCAAAGCACGCAGGGCAATCTGGACGCCATGGTCCGCGCGGCCCGGGATGCCGGAGCCAAGGTGCTGCTGGTGGGCATGCAGGTGCCGCCCAACTATGGCAGCGGCTATACGCGCCAGTTCGAGCAGTTGTTTGCCAAGGTGGCGCAGGAGCAGAAGGTGCCGCTGGTGCCCTTCCTGCTGGCCGGCATCGGTGATGCGGCCGATTCGGCCCAGTGGTTCCAGGCCGACCGCATCCACCCCACGGCCAAGGCCCAGCCGCGCATGCTGGACAACGTCTGGCCCCAGCTCAGCAAGCTGCTGCCCTGAGCTCAGGGCAGGCAGAGTGTCAGTTGCCGCGGCCTTCCTCGCCGGGACGGGCTGCTGCAGGAGATGCCTGCGCATTACCTTCTGAGCCGTCGCCCTCATGGTCGTCGGGTCTTTTTTCGGCCTTGGCCTTCTCCTTCTCTAGCTTCTTCTGCTTCTTGGCCAGTTCGCGCTGGCGTTTTTCATAGGCGTAATTGGGTGTCGCCACAGGTGGACTCCTCTGTTGTTGCAAGCCCCACTGTAGCCGCAAGACGGGGCCTGCCAGGAAAACCTCAGGATATGGTGGACGCAGGCACGGCGGAATCGCCCACGCTGCAACGGTATGCATGCCAACTGGCACAGCCCAGCAAAGGCCCCACCAGCAGCAGGCCCGCGCCATGCCACCACAGGGAAACCGCCACCAGTACGGTGATGATCGCGGCCCACTGCAGCATGACGGCCAGGTTCAGGCCGACCACGCGCATGCTGGTGATGCAGGCCGTGAGTGCATCGCTGCCCCGGTCCAGCATGGCCGGCAGCGCCACCACCATGCTGGCGAACACCAGGGCCGCGAAGGCGCCGCCGACCAGCAGGTAAATGGCCAGGAATTCCCAGTTCTCGGGCCGCGCCACGGCCTGCAGCATGCCGGCCGTGGTCGGCATGCCGGTATCGAAGAACACGGCAAAGACCACCATGGAGGCGCGCGCCCAGAGCATCTCCAGCACCAGCAGCACCATGACCAGCATGCCCATGCTGCCCATCTGCGTGTCCCAGCAGGTCAGCGAGCTGCTCAGTTGGGGCGGCAAGCCCCGCTCCAGCCTGCGGCTGGTGTCGTACAGGCCCATGGCCAGGAAGGGGCCGATAAGCAGGCAGCCGCTGGCCATGGCCATGCTGTATTCCGGGCTGGCGCGGAACACCCAGCCGATCAGCAGGGCCATGGCCCAGAAGCACAGGCCGTAGAACAGCGCCACGCGGGGCGCACGCCGCAGATCGCGCCAGCCCAGGGCCAGCCAGCGCCAGGGATCGGCCATGCGCAGCAGTTGCACCTGCAGCATGCCGGCCGGGTTGTCGGAAGCTTTCTCGGGAGCGGGGGATGCCTGCATGCCTGGACCTCCTGGATCAGCGAGTCCAAAGTTATCGCAGCCATGGCACTGCTGCCATGGCGGAAACTACCGAGGCCCGCCCAGACCCCCAGGTCTGCACCCGAGTCTGCACTCAGGCCTGAACCAGCTTGCCCGGCTGGCCGGGCAGCACCTTCCAGGCCGCATCGCGCACAGCCTGGTATTGGCGGCTGAACACGGTGTCCACGTAGATCCACTCGGCCTGACAGGCCTGCGGCGTGGCCGTGACGATCATGTAGCCACGGCGCGAGGTATCGCAGTACTTGAGCGTGGAGATGAATTGCAGCAGCGCACCACGCAACTGGGCAGGGTCCTGGCCCGACAGGTATTCCTCGAAACCCGGCGAGCTGACGGACGAGGTCGCGAACTCCACGCCCACGGCCTGCCCGCTGCGGTCACGCAATTCGCTGGCCCAGGCATTGTGGGTGTCACCGGCCAGCACGACCAGGTTCTTGCCCAGGCTGCGCGCCGTGGCCAGCACGGTCTCGCGTGCCACGGCATAGCCGTCCCAGGCATCGAGGTTGTAGGGAATGCTGGGCTGGGCCAGGATGGCCTTTTCCGCCGCCGTCAGGCTGGCCGGGTTCGCCTGCGCCTTGCCCAGCAGCGCCGCGTAGGCCGGCAGCGAGACACCGCTGCCGGGGCTGAGGATGTCCATCAGCAAGGGCGCCGGCAGCTCCATGCGCCCCATCAGGACCTGCTGGCCCAGCACCTGCCAGGTAGCCTGCGAGGCCGCCAGCTGCTGGCCCAGCCACTGGGTCTGGGTGGCGCCCATGAGCTGGCGCGCAGGATTGGCCATGTCGGAGGTGAAGCGTGCCGCGTCCAGGCCCTGGGCGGTGAAGTAGTCGGCGTAGTCCAGTTGTTTGTCGCGGCCGATGACGCGCGTGTCCAGCATGTGCAGCGCCAGCAGGTCGCCGAAGGCGAAGCTGCGGTAGATGATCTCCGGCTGCGCGTTGCGCGTGGGCATCCACTCGTGATAGGCCTTGAGCGCTGCCACCTTGCGCAGTTCGAAATCGCCCTCGGTGGCCGGCTGGTGGTTTTCGGCGCCGTGCATCCAGGTGTCGTTGGAGATTTCGTGGTCATCCCAGACAGCGATCATGGGCGCCGCCGCATGCAGGGCCTGCAGGTCGGCATCGCTCTTGTACTGGGCATGGCGCTGGCGGTAGTCGGCCAGGCTGACGATTTCGTTGGCCGGCAGGCTCTGGCGCTGCATGGCTTCGGCCTTGCCATTGGCATAGCCTCCGCGTGCGTATTCATAGATGTAGTCGCCCAGGTGCACGGTAGCATCCAGGTCGCCCTGGCGCGCGGCATGCGCGTAGACGTTGAAGTAGCCCGCCGGGTAGTTGGCGCAGGAGAACACGGCCAGCTTGACCTGCTGCACCGCGCCCACGGGCAGGGTGCGCGTACGGCCCGTGGCGCTGGTCATGCCCTGGCAGCGAAAGCGGTAGTGGTAGCGCGTGGCCGGCTTGAGGCCCGTGGCGTCGGCCTTGAAGGTGAAGTCCTGGGTGGCGCGCGCCATGGCCTTGCCCGACACCACGATGGTCTTGAAGTCGGCGTCCGAGGCCAGCTCCCACTCCACCTCGATATCGCTGGAATGGCCCTGCGGTGGCGTCACGCGGGTCCAGAGGATGACGCGGTCGCTCAACGGGTCGCCGCTGGCCACGCCGTGGCGGAACTCGACGGGAATGCTGCTGTCGCCATCGGAGCCGCCGCAGCCGGCCAGTGGCAGCGCCAGGGCCGATGCGCCCATGCCGCGCACGAAATGGCGGCGGCTGGCCACGATGCCGGGCCCATTGGACGCGGTTTTCGCGTGCTGCAGGATATTGGTGATGCTCTCTTTGTGCTTCATGCTGGACCAGGGCCTGGAGGCCCCCGTGGGATGGTATGAAGCCAACGAGCATCGGTGCTGCCGGTGACAGGCGCATGTCACCGGCGCCTGGCGCTCAACTATGCGAACGCAGCGGCCAGGGCCTGCTCCAGGTCGGCACGCAGGTCCTGCACGGCCTCCAGGCCGATGGCAAAGCGCACCACGGTGCCGCTGCGCAGCTGGGGCGTGGGGCAGCTGCGCATGGACGGCAGCTCATAGGGCACGACCAGGCTGATGGGGCCGCCCCAGCTGTAGCCGATCTTGAACAGGCGCAGGCTGTCGCAGAAGCGGTCCACGGCCTGCTGGCCGTGGCGCGGGTCGATGACCACGCTGAACAGGCCGGCCGCCACGCCCTCGCCGCCTGCGGCTGCGCCGCACAGGGCCTTCCAGTTCTCGTGGCCTGGAGCGCCTTCCAGCGCGGGATGCAGCACCTGGACCACGGTCGGCTGCTGCTGCAGCCAGCGCGCCAGCTCGCGCGCGGCGCGGTCCTGGGCGTGGTAGCGCAGCGCGATGCTGGGCAGGGAGCGCAGCACGGCCTCGGTGTCGTTGCCGCCCACGCCCAGGCCCAGGCGCATATGGGCCAGCTTGATGCGCATGTGCAGCGCCTGGTCGCGCGTGATGATGCTGCCCATGAGCACATCGCCACCGCCGCTGGGGTACTTGGTCAGCGCATGGACGGTGGCGTCCACGCCCAGGCTGTGCGAGCCGTCGCCCAGCAGGTCGAAGGGATTGAAGGCCAGGCCCGCGCCCCAGGTGTTGTCCAGCACGGTGGTGATGCCGCGCGCGCGGCACAGGCGCACCATGGCGATGAGGTCAGGAAACTCCATGGTCACCGAGCCCGGCGCCTCCAGCCAGACCAAACGCGTCTTGGGCGTGATTTTGGCTTCCAGGTCGGCAACATCCATGGCGTCATAGCACTGGTGGCGCACGCCGAAATGGGCCAGCTCGCCCTCGCTCAGGGTCTTGTTGGGACCGTAGGCGTTGTCGGGCAGCAGCATCTCGTCGCCGGTGCGCAGCAGGGCCAGGGAGGTGGTGGCGATGGCTGCCAGGCCGCTGGGCACCAGCAGGCATTGCAGGCCGCCTTCCAGCGCGCTCAGGCGCTCTTCCAGCAAGAACGTGGTGGGCGTGCCGTGCAGGCCGTAGGTGTAGCTGCTCTTGTCCAGCCACTGGCGGCGGCGCATGGCCGCCACGTTCTCGAAGATCACCGTCGAGGCCTTGTGCACTGGCGGCTGCGGTGCGACAAAGCCTTCGGGCGGCTGGTAGGGATGGTGGATGAGATGGGTGCTGATCTGCAGGTCGGGTGTGCTCATGCAGCGCATCTTATGCGCTGGGCCACGGCGTTCAGGCATAAAAAAACCAGGCGGACAAAGCGCCTGGTTTTCAGTGGGGGAGCAAAGCCGGTGGCTGCGATCAGCTGGCCTTGATCTCCAGCATGTTGCTGACGTTGTTCACGCCCTTGACGGCCTTGGCAATGTCGCCGGCGCGCATCTTGAGCGCATCGCTGGGCACCGAGCCGGTCAGCGTGACGGCGCCGGCCTTGGTGTCCACGTCGATCTTGAGGGCGGAGATATCGGGTTCCTTGATCAGGTCGGCCTTGATCTGGGCGGTGATGCCTGCATCGTCGAGCGCGGCGCCCGCCTGGCTCATGGCGTTGTTGGTGGCCGTTTCGGCCTTCATCGCGCCTTCCTCGATCTTGGTGCCGGCGCTGCTCATGGCGTTGTCGATCTTCTGGCCTGCGCTTTGCGCGGCCTGCTGGGACTGCTGGACGGCGGAGTCGAGCTTCTGGCCGGCAGTGTCTTCGGTCTTGCCGCATGCGGCGAGGCCGAAGGCCAGGGCGGACACGGCGAGGATGTGGCAGCAGCGTTGGGTGATGAAAGTCATGCGGTTACTCCTTGAATAGTTGTGAGGCGGTCAACACAGGCCTCGACTTTATTTATGGCCCTGGGACAAACCCATACGACGCCGACGCAAGCGTCTGTAGGACAAGCCCGAACATCCCGGCACCATCCAGTTAGCATGACAATAGCGGCCATGCATTCCCTGGCGCGCTGGTTTCCCTTCCTGGCATGGCCCAAACCCTCGGCAGCCGTGCTGCGCGGGGAGTTCTGGGCAGGTCTCACCGTTGGTCTGATGCTTCTGCCCCAGGGCGTGGCCTATGCGGCGCTTGCCGGCATGCCGCTGATCACCGGCATTTACGCCTCCATCGTCCCTGCCCTGGTGGCCGTGATGTTCAGCGGCTCGCCGCGCCTGGGTGTGGGGCCCACGGCCTTAAGTGCACTGCTGATCGGCGCCTCCCTCACGGGCCTGGCCGAACCCGGCTCCGCGCACTGGGTGGCCCTGGCCGCCTGGATGGCGATTTTGTCGGGCCTGGTGCAGTGGTCGCTGGGCCTGATGCGCGCCGGCTGGCTGCTCAATCTGGTGACCTCGCCCGTGCTCACGGGTTTCACGCAGGCGGCAGCGCTGCTGATCCTGGCCTCGCAGTTGCCCACCCTGCTGGGATTGCGTTCGACCTGGAGCGCGGTCTGGAACACGCCTTCGCTGCAGCTTTTCGACTGGCAGTCCATCCTCTACGGCATTGCCAGCATCGCGCTGCTGGTGCTGGCCAAGCGCTGGCGCGCGGCCTTTCCCTCCGCCATCTTCATCATTGCGCTGACCGGCGTGATCAGCTGGGCCACGGACTTTGCCGATGACGGTGGCGCCGTGGTCGGCCACCTGCCGGCAGGCCTGCCCAGCTTCCAGTTGCCGGGATTGCTGAGCTGGGACGAGTTCGGCGCCCTGGTGATGCCGGTGCTGGTGATCTCGCTGGTGAGCTTTCTGGAGACGGCCTCCAGCGCCCAGGTGGAGCACCAGCAGGCCGGCACGCGCTGGAACGAGAACCAGGACCTGGTCGCCCAGGGGCTGTCCAAGATCAGTGCGGGCCTGTTCGGCAGCTTTGCCACCAGCGCCTCGTTCTCGCGCTCGGCAGTGAACCTGCTGGCCGGCGCCAAGACGGGCTGGTCCAACGTGTTCTCCATCCTGCTGGTGGTCATCGTGGTGCTGTGGTTCATCCCGGCGCTGTACCACGTGCCAAAGGCAGCGCTGGCGGCCATCGTGATCACGGCCGTGGTCAACCTGGTCAAGCCGCGCGTGCTGCTGCAGTTGTTCAAGGTGTCGCGCGTGGAGGGCAGCATTGCGCTGGCCACGCTGCTGCTGACCATCGTCACGGCGCCGCGCATGTACTGGGGCGTGTTCGCGGGCATTGTGCTGAGCCTGGGCTACTTCCTCTACCAGCGCCTGCATCCGCGCATCATCGAAGTGGGCCAGCATCCCGACGGCAGCCTGCGCGACCGCAACCTCTGGCAACTGCCGCCGCTGGCGCCGGGCCTGCTGGCCCTGCGCATGGATGCCGAGCTGGACTTCGGCTCGGCCTCGGCCCTGGAGCGTCGTATCGGTGACGAATGGGCGCTGCGCCCGGAGACACACCATCTGTGCCTGCTGGCCCAACCCATCAACCGCATCGACGTGACGGGCGTGGAGACCTTCGTGCGCCTGCAACTGCTGGCGGCCAAGCGCAGCGGCGTGCTGCATGTGGTGGGCCTGAAGCTGCCGGCCGAACAGGTGCTGCTGCGGGCGGGCGCCCTGCACCGCGGACCGCACCTGCGGCTGTACCGCACCGATGCGGAATTCCTCGCCGCTCTTGCCCTGCCGCCGTTCGTGCCTGCACCAGGATCAACATCTGTTACCTCCGATGGTGCAAAAGTCGATGCCGGCGCGGCGACAATCGAGCCTACACACTGATACACTTCACTGGCTTTTCATTCAGCCCTCCGTGACTGCCCCCGCATCCCACCAATCCGTATACCTGCGCGACCTGCGCCTGGCCACAGCCCACGCGCTGGTTACCCACGCTGGTGGGGCGGTCCATCTGCCCACGGATTCGCCGACGCGATATCTGCAGGCGCTGATCGATGAACTGTGCTCGCTGTCGCTGCGCGACCCGCTCACGGGGCTGGCCAACCGCCGCCATTTCCGCACCATTGCCGAGCGCGAGATCGACCGCGTGGCGCGGTCTGGCGAAGCGGCCCTGATGCTGATGCTAGACATCGACCATTTCAAGCAGATCAACGACCAGCACGGCCATATCGTGGGCGACCGGGTTCTGCAGTCGGTGGCCCGTACCCTGACCAATTGCGTGCGCCCCATGGACACGCTGGCCCGCTACGGAGGAGAGGAATTCGCCATCGTGCTGCCCGCCTGCCCTGCGACCTTCGGTGTCTCCGTGGCCGAACGCATACGCAGCGCCATCGAGCGCATGCCGGTCGTCATCTCACCCACGCTGACACTGCAGATCACCATCAGCATCGGCGGCGCCTATGCGCTGCAGTGGATACGCAGCACCACAACCCTGTGGACCGAGCGTGCCGACAAACAGTTGTACCTGGCCAAATCCGCCGGCCGCAACCGCGTGCACATTGAAGAACAACCTGACAGTACGGTAAGCGCGGAGGAAAAAAGCCTGCTTTTCGGACCTTTGTATGCCCCGTCCCCGTTTGACAATGGGCTGAATCCAGATATTGCAACCGATGTGGACCCCGAAGATGGACTCCGCTGATAGCCAGGTGGTAAGCGACAACGCCATTCCCCACCCCTCCCTGCCCGCTGCCGTTCCGATGAGCGATGCCGTGCGCGCCAAGCCGCGCGGACACATCATCGCCGTGACCAGCGGCAAGGGCGGCGTGGGCAAGACCTTCGTTTCGGCCAATCTGGCCGCAGCGCTGACACGCCATGGCCTCAAGGTCCTGGTGCTTGACGCCGACCTGGGTCTGGCCAACCTGGATGTGGTGCTCAACCTCTACCCCAAGGTCACGCTGCACGATGTATTCACCGGCCGTTCCTCGCTGGAGGAAGCCATCCTGCCCGCGCCCGGTGGCTACTCGGTGCTGCTGGCCGGCTCCGGGATGATCGAGTACTCGCGGCTCACGCCCGAGATCCGCCAGCAGTTCACGCACACCATCGAGACACTGGCCCCGCGCTACGACATCGTGCTGCTGGACACCGGCGCAGGCATCTCGGACGTGGTGCTGTTCTCCGTGTCCATGGCCACCGAGGTGCTGGTCATCGCCACGCCCGAGCCCACCTCGCTGACCGATGCCTATGCGGCCATCAAGGTGCTGGCCATCCAGCAAAAGCGCCAGCAGATCCGCCTGGCCATCAACCAGGCAGCACGCCCCGGAGATGGCCGCGCCATCACGGGCCAGCTGCAGCAGGTGCTCAACCGCTTTGTCAACACGGCCTCCGGCGAGCCATTGCGGCTCACGCACCTGGGCGATATTCCATCCGACCCGGCCGTGCGCGAGGCGGTGATGCGCCGCCAGTTGCTGCTGCAGTCCATGCCCGGCGCACCGGCTTCGCTGGCAGTGGCCCAGCTGGCCAATAAAATCAAGGCCCTGCTGGTGTCGGGCGGCTGATCGGGCCGCCTCTCGCCGGCGCCCCGATCCAACCCGCGGCCTGTGCCGCACCCGCCTGCCTGCCCGTGTCCGACATCCTCAATATTTCCTGCTACAAGTTCACGCCGCTGCCCGATGCAGCGGCGCTGCGCGACACCCTGGCCGAACGCGCCCAGGCCCTGGCGCTCAAGGGCACCATCCTCCTGGCCGAGGAAGGCATCAACTTCTTCCTGGCCGGCCCCGCCCAGGCGGTGCACAGCTTCGTTGACCAGTTGCGCGCCGATGAGCGCTTTGCCGACCTGGCGCCCAAGGAAAGCTGGTCAGACACCGTGCCGTTTCGCAAGATGCTGGTCAAGGTCAAGCGCGAGATCATCCGCATGGACCACCCCACCATCCGCCCGGCAGAGGGCCGCGCGCCATCGGTCAGCCCCGCCACGCTGCGCCGCTGGCTGGAACAGGGCCACGATGACGAGGGCCGCGAGGTGGTGACGCTGGACACGCGCAACGACTTCGAGGTCGATGCCGGCGCCTTCAAGGACACCATCGACTGGCGCATCACCAAGTTCACCGAGTTCCCGCCCGCGCTGCGCGCCCACAAGGCCGATCTGGCCGACAAGACCGTGGTCAGCTACTGCACGGGCGGCATACGCTGCGAGAAGGCCGCCATCCTGATGCGGGACGAGGGCCTGGAGCATGTCTACCAGCTGGAAGGCGGCATCCTCAAGTACTTCGAGGAAACCGACGGCGCCTTCTATGACGGCGGCTGCTTCGTCTTTGACGAGCGCCGGGCCGTGGGTGCGGACCTGTCGGCCGCACCCCAGCTGGAGCATCCGCAGGCCCAGGAGACTCCGTCTCCATAGACCGGTCCCCCAGCCCTGACTTGAAGCCCCTGGGCATGCACGCCACGCTTGCGGCGTGCGACACCAATGCGGCCGTACCGGCCGCAGCATCGGCCGCTGTTCAACCCAGGGCACGCACCGAGTTGCTGAGCGAGCGGGCGCAGGCCAGCAGCCCTGGGCCCAGGCGGGCTTGCGCTTCCTCCACCGTCCATCGGCTGGTCGGCGCGACGATGTGCACGGCAGCCACGGGGCGGCCATGGCTACCGATGACGGGCGCGCCCAGCGTCATGTCGCCCAGAAAGAGTTCCTCCCGGTTGACGGCATAGCCGCGCCGACGCGCCTGGGCCAGTTCATCGAAGATGGCGGCCTCGTCCGTGATGGTGAAACGTGTGTGCGCGGTCCGCTCGCTCTGGCGCAGCAGGGCCAGGGCTTCTTCATCGGGCAGTGCGCTCAGCCAGGCACGCCCCGAGGCAGTGCAGTACATGGGGATGCGACTGCCAATGGGCATGTGCACCGGCACAAACTGGGCGCTGATGAAGCGTGCCACGTAGACCATCTCCAGCCCGTCGGGCTCGGTCAGGCAGGTGGTCTCGGTCGTGATCTTGGTCAGCTCCGAAAGATACGGATTGGCCAGGTCGATCACCGGATTGGCCGCCAGGTAGTTGTAGCCCACGCGCATGACGCGCGGCGCGAGCTGGTAGCGCCGGGTTTGCGGATGCTTGCGGACATAGCCCAGTTGCTCCAGCGTGAACACCATGCGTTGCGCCGAGCTTTTGTTGATGCCCGCAGCGGCAGCCACATCGGCCAGCGTCATGCTCCGGTGCTGCGCGCTGAAGGCGCAGAGCACGGCCAGGCCCTTCTCCAGCGACTGGTTGAACAGTGGGTTGGTGTCGTCATCCATCGGTGACGAAGCGGGTTGAGGCGTTGCTTGCATGGCGGCAAGTATAGGCATCCACCTCCAAAGAATCGCATATCGATTTCTTTGAATTGCTTAGTGGTTTTCTCTTATTTCTTAAAGATTCATCCACATTGATCATTGGCGCGGTTCCGAGAATTCTCCGCTGCAGGCGAGGGGCTGTCCCAAGGTGACCTGTCCCTGCTGTTTCCTTCCGTCGTTCACGCCAAGGAGTCAGGTAATGCCAGGTTTTGTCCACCGCGTCCTCCAACTCGCCCTGGGCATGTGTGCCGCCGGCGCCGTCGCGCTGGCTGCAGCGCAAGGCGGCAGCGCCCCGGCCAGCTACAACGTGGGCGCCACGCCCACAGGCATTCCGTTCACCTTTCTGGACGTCAAAAGCAACAGCATCCAGGGCATGATGGTCGACACCATGCAGGCCGTGGCCAAGGCGGGAGGCTTCCAGGCCCATGTGCAGCAGACCAGCTTTGCGGCGCTGATCCCCTCGCTCACATCCAGCAAGATCGACATCATCTCGGCCGCCATGCTCAAGACCGCCGCACGCCAGCAGGTGGTGGATTTCAGCGATGCGGTCTACTCCTACGGCGAGGGCCTGATCGTCAAGGCTGACGATGCCAAGGCCTATGTATCACTGGACGATCTCAAGGGCGAGGTCGTCGGTGCCCAGGTGGGCACGGTGTTCTACGACCTGCTGCAGAAAAAGGGCATCTTCAGGGAAGTGCGCAGCTATGACTCGGTAGCCGATATGACGCGCGATCTGGCGCTTGGCCGCATCAAGGCAGGGCTGGGTGACCAGCCCATCATTGCCTACCAGATCCGCCAGCACAGCTTCCAGGGCGTGAAGCTGGCCGAAAGCTACAAGCCCTCCAACGTGGGGGATGTGTGCCTGGTGGTGCGCAAGGGTGACACCGAAACCCTGGCCCGCCTGAACAAGGCCATCGCCACCATCAAGGCAGACGGCACCCTGGCCCAGATCGTCAAGAAGTGGGGCATCTGAGGACATCGGACGCCCGCCGGGTCGCCTCGCGCCTCGTCCCCCTTTGCCGCGCAATGCACGGCAATGACACCTTCGAGAAAAGTACGCCATGCAAGCATTTGTGCAGCACGCGCGAGAGTTTCTGCCCATCCTGCTGCAAGGAGCGGTGGTCACGGTGCAGGTCACCGCGCTGTCGTTCCTGTTGTCCAGCGCGATCGGACTGGTGCTGGCGCTGGGCAAGCTCTCACCCGTGCGCGCCGTCTCGTGGGCCGCATCGACCGTAGTCAATGTCATACGGGGCCTGCCCATCATCGTGCAGCTGTTCTACATCTACTTCGTGCTGCCCGAGGTCGGCATCCAGCTCACCGCATTCCAGGCCGGCGTGATCGGCCTGGGCATTGCCTATTCGGCCTATCAGGCAGAGAACTTCCGCGCCGGCATCGAGGCGGTGGACCCAGGCCAGCGGGAAGCCGCATTGGCCATGGGCATGCGACCCGCCCTGCTCATGCGCCGCGTGGTGCTGCCGCAGGCATTCCGCATTGCGCTGCCGCCCTACGGCAACACCCTGGTGATGATGCTCAAGGACTCGTCCCTGGTCTCCACCATCACCGTGGCCGAGATGACGCGCCAGGGCCAGCTGATCGCAGCGTCCACCTTCCAGAACATGACGGTCTACACCCTGGTCGCCCTGCTCTACCTGGCCATGAGCCTGCCGCTGGTATGGGGGCTCAGGCGTCTGGAGAAGCGCTTTGGAGCGGGAAGGAAGTCGCCATGATCGAGATCGATCACCTGGAAAAGGCCTACGGCGAGCATCGCGTGCTGCGGGGCGTCAACCTGCGCGTGGCACGTGGAGAAGTGGTGTGTCTGATCGGCCCTTCGGGATCAGGCAAGTCCACGGTGCTGCGCTGCATCAACGGCCTGGAGTCGTACCAGGGTGGCGAGGTGCGCGCCTTCGGTGAGCGCGTGGACACACGCGCGCCGTCCATCCACGCGCTGCGCAGCCGCATGGGCATGGTGTTCCAGCGCTTCAACCTCTTCCCGCACCGCACCGTGGTGCAGAACGTGATGGAAGGCCCCATCCATGTGAAGGGCCAGGCTCCCGGCCAGGCCCATGCCGAGGCATTGGAGCTGCTGCGCAAGGTAGGCCTGGCAGACAAGGCACAGGCCTGGCCCGCACAGCTGTCGGGCGGGCAGCAGCAGCGGGTGGCCATTGCCCGCGCCCTGGCCATGAAGCCCGAGGCCATGCTGTTCGACGAACCCACTTCGGCCCTGGACCCCGAACTGGTGGGCGACGTGCTGGGCGTGATGCGCCAGCTGGCCGAAGAAGGCATGACGATGATCGTGGTCACGCACGAGATGGCCTTTGCTCGCGAGGTGGCCGACCGCGTGTGCTTTCTGCATGGCGGCACCATCGTGGAGGAAGGCCCTTCGGCCCAGGTGCTGGGCGCACCGCGCCATGCACGCACGCAGGACTTCCTGCGGCGCGTGCTGCAGCAGCACTGTGCGCCGTCAGAAGGTGCGGCATGACGACGGCAGCCTCCGCCTCCTTCGCATCGTCTTCGTCGGTACGCCCCGTGCTGTCGCACCCGTCAGCGCCATCGCTGTGGGCAGCCACTGCGCCCGCCGCACCGCCCACGCCACCGCTGGCGGCACCGCTGACCACCACCGACGTGCTGGTGATCGGCGCGGGATATACCGGCCTGTCGGCAGCACTGCATTTAGCCGAAAGCGGCGCCAGCGTGTACGTGCTTGACGCCCATGCTCCCGGCTGGGGTGCGTCGGGCCGCAACGGCGGCCAGGTGAACCCCACCCTCAAGTACGACCCCGACGAACTGCAGCGCATCCACGGCGCCGCTCGTGGCGAGCGGCTGATCGACGCCGTCTCCCGCTCGGCCGACCTTGTGTACGGGTTGATCGAACGGCACGGCATCGACTGCGCGCCCGTGCGTGCCGGCTGGCTGCAGGTCGGATACACCCAGCAGGCGGTGGACGGCATGCACGCACGCGCCCGGCAGTGGGAACGGCGTGGCGTGCGCGTGGAACTGCTGGACCGCGCTGCCACGGCAGCACGCACAGGCACGCCCGCCTTTGCCGGCGGCTGGCTGGATGGACGCGCCGGCGCCATACAGCCCCTGGCCTACGTGCGTGGACTGGTGCGCGCCGCACAGGCCCTGGGCGTGCAGGTTCACAGCGAATCGCCCGTGCTGGCACTGGAGCGCCAGGGCACGGACCACTGGGTCGCCACCACGGCCCAGGGTCACCGCATACAGGCCAGGCAGGTGCTGCTGGGCACCAACGGCTACACCGATGGCCTGTGGCCTGGTCTGGCGCGCACGGTGCTGGCAGCCAACAGCTTCATCGTGGCCACGCAGCCCCTGGGCAAGGCGGGCGCGCACATCCTGCCCGGGGGCGAGACAGGCTCGACCTCGCAGCGCCTGCTGCTGTACTTTCGCAAGGACGCACAAGGCCGTCTGCTCATGGGCGGGCGCGGACATTTTGCGGACCCGCAGGGCGCAGGCGACTATGCCCACCTGGAACGCGCCGTGGAGCTGATGTTTCCCGGCCTGGGCCCCCTCCAATACGAGTACCGCTGGGCCGGGCGCATCGCCGTCACACGCGACTTCATGCCCCATCTGCACCAGCCTTCCCCCGGCATCACCATGGCCCTGGGCTACAACGGCCGCGGCATTGCCATGGCCACCGTGCTGGGGCGGGAGGCGGCAGCGCTGATGGCCGGCGGAAATGCGCTGGCCTGCCCTTTTCCGGTAACGCCGGTTCAGCCGATACCGCTGCATGGGCTGCAACGGTTGTACATAGCGGCGGGAGTGGCCTGGTACAGCCTGCTGGACCGGCTGGGGGCGTGAGGTTCAGTGGGGACGGCCGATCAAGCCGCGCCGGCCTGGCGCATCAGCCGCAGCGCCTGCTGCGCCACGCGCTCGCCGAACACACGCGCCGTCTCCAGGTCGCCCGGCAGCATCTCGGCGGCCGAGGCATCCGAGGCCGATTGCGCCATGGCACCGCTGAAGGCGCCTATCCAGTTGAGGTCATTGCGCTGCGCGGCGCGCGCGTTGGACGGCAGCATGCCACTGCCCACCCACAGGCCGCCATGCTGCATGGCCAGCTGGAACAGATAGTCCAGCGTGGTCTGCTTGTTGCCGTTGACGCTGGCACTGTTGGTGAAGCCGGCGAACAGCTTGTCCTTCCAGGCCTGCACGAACCACGGCTTGGAAGAGGCATCGGCAAAGCGCTTGAACTGCCAGCTCGGCCCGCCCATGTAGGTGGGCGATCCAAAGACGATGGCGTCTGCCGCCGCCAGCAACTCCCAGCCACCCGCAGGCAGCTGGCCGTCGCTGTCGATCGACAGCATGCGCGCGCCTGCGCCGTCGGCCACGGCCTGGGCCATGCGCTGGGTGTGTCCGTAACCCGAGTGGTAGACCACCACGATATCTGCCATACAAGAAATCCAATCCTAGGACGCCCTGCGCAGCCACAGGCCAGCCAGCGCCGCATTCATCAATCCATCCACGCCAAAGGGCCCCGCAGCGCTGCTGCGGGGCCCACTCAAGGCAGTAGCCTAACAAAAATCAGGGCATGGCCAACGCTGCCCGAACCACTCAATGGCGGCGCGCATCCACGCTCCAGCCACCGGCACCGTGGGCGGCAAAGCCCAGCAGGCCGCCAGTCACGGCGATGTTCTTCCAGAACAGCAGCTGCTGCATCATGGCCGCGTCGGCCGGCACGCTCCAGTAGGTGTGAAAGAAGAAGCTGGCCACCAGCGTGAAGAACGCCAGCACCAGGGCCGCCCAGCGCGTGCACCAGCCCAGCAGCAAGGCCAGGCCGCCGACGATCTCCACCACCAGGGCAATGGCCACGCCGATCTGCGGCATGGGCATGCCTACCGATGCGGCATAGCCCACAGTCCCGGCGAAGCCTCCGATTTTCTGAAAGCCCGCAGGCACGAACATCAGCGCGATCAGGATGCGGCCGGCCAGCGCCAGCGGGTTGCTCAGACGGTTCAACATGATGGGTACTCCTCGTGAATCTTCAGAGCGTGCTGTGCACGCTCTCAGGCTTGCAGATCGAAGACCAGGACCTCGGACTGTTCCCCGTCGTGCAGGCGCAGTCGCGGTTCATTCTCCACAAGGGCCGCATCGCCCGTTGTCAGCCGTTGCCCATTGACGCTCAGCGCGCCGCGCACCAGGTGCACATAGGTCTTGCGGCCGGCGGGCAGTTCCAGCTCGGCCTGCTCATCGCCGTCGAACAGCCCGGCATACAGCCGGGCATCGGCATGGACGGTGACCGAGCCCTCGGCGCCATCGGGCGAGGCCACCAGGCGCAGCCGGCCGCGCTTTTCATCGTCGGCAAAGGCTTTTTGCGCATAGCCGGGCGCTATGCCCGTCTCGCTGGGCAGCAGCCAGATCTGCAGGAAATGCGTGGTCTGGCCCGGCGCATGGTTGTGCTCGCTGTGGACCACGCCCGAGCCGGCGCTCATGCGCTGCACCTCGCCGGGCGAGATGGTCTGCTCGTTGCCCATGCTGTCCTTGTGCGAGAGCCGGCCTTCGAGCACGTAGCTGATGATCTCCATGTCCTTGTGGCCATGGGAGCCGAAGCCCGTGCCCGGGGCGATGTGGTCCTCGTTGATCACGCGCAGGTTGCCAAAGCCCATGTGGCGCGGGTCGTGGTAGCCCGCAAACGAGAAGCTGTGGTGCGAGCGCAGCCAGCCATGGTCGGCATGGCCGCGTTCCCGGGATTTGCGCAGGGCGATCATGTTTTTGTCCCTTTCCAACGTGTCAGATCTTCGAAACTCTTGCGTCGATGGCTCCACTGTAGAAGCCGCTGCCGCAGGCAAGGCGCAGCAGGATTGATGGCATCATTCAAAGCTTTTGAAGCCATAACGCCCCATGCCCAGCCCCCGTGACGTGCTCACCCCCGACAGCCTGGCCATGCTCCAGGCCATTGCCGAGGCCGGCAGCTTTGCCGCCGCTGCACGCCAGCTGGGCCTGGTGCCCAGTGCCCTGACCTACCGTGTGCGCCAGATCGAAGATGCGCTGGACGTGCTGCTGTTCGACCGCCGCTCGCGCCACGCCCAGCCCACCGAGGCCGGCCGGGAGCTGCTGCGCGAGGGGGTGCGCCTGCTGCATGAGATCGACACCGTGGCCCACCGCGTGCGCCGCGTGGCCACGGGCTGGGAGCCGCACCTGACCATCGTGGTCGATGGTGCCGTGGCACGCACGCCGATGCTGGAGCTGGTCGAGGCCTTCTACGCCATGCAGCCACCCACACGGCTGAAGCTGCGCGACGGCATCCTCACCGGCACGCTGGAGACGCTGACCTCGGGCCGGGCCGACCTGGCCATCGGCGTGGCGGTCAACTCCAGCAACGTGGCGGGCCTGCAGGCCTGCGAGCTGGGCGAGCTGGACTTTGTCTTTGCTGTGGCGCCCCACCATCCGCTGGCCACGGCGCCCGAGCCCATCACCGACGCCACCTTACTGCAGCACCGCATCATCGCCGTGGCCGATTCAGGCCTGCGCGACAGCGCCAGCATGGGCCTGCTCAGCGGCCAGGACATCTTCACCGTGGACTCCATGCAGGCCAAGATCGAGGCCCAGGTGCGCGGCATAGGCTGCGGCTTCCTGCCCCATTTCATGGCCGATGTGTATGTGCAGGCCGGCCTGCTGGTGACGCGCCAGGTCGCCCGCCCCTCGCGCAATGTGCGCATGCACTACGCATGGTCCTGCCCGCCGCAGCAGGTCCCGCCGCGCGCGCTGCAGTGGTGGCTGCAACAGTTGGAGAGCCCCGCCACGCGCCGCGCTCTCATGGAAAATCATCACCGACATTGAGCTGGCGCACGCCGCCGGGCGGTCTTCGCGGGTGTAGAGTGGTTACAGGTCCCGGCCTGCCACGCCGCTGCGGTGCAACAGGCCGGAAAGGACATGCTTCCCGGAATCTGCCACTGCCCGCAAAGGTCTGCTCCATGAACGCTTCCCGCGCTGCCTCCAAGTCCACGGTCAAGAAAAAGGCCACCAAGCCCCCCGAAGCCTCCAAGGCGCGCCCCAAGGCCGGCGCACGCCGCATTGCCGTGATTGGCGCCGGCATGGCGGGCCTGGCCTGCGCACGCACGCTGATGCAGGCCGGCCACGATGTCCATGTCTACGAGCGGCTGCCCCAGGTGGGCGGGCGCATGCGCTCTGTCAACGCCGCGCATGGCGCCTTCGACATCGGCGCGCAGTATTTCACCGTGCGCGACAAGCGCTTCGAGCTGGCCCTGCAGACCGTGCCCGGCCTGTGCCGCCCCTGGAGCGTGAGCACGCTGCGCGTGCTGGATGCGCAGGGCCGCCAGTCCAGCGCCGCCCCCGCACCCACCGAAGCCCATTGGGTGGCTACGCCCGACATGCAGGCCCTGCCGCTGGCCTGGGCCGCGCCGCTGTGGGATGCCGACCGCCTGCACCTGGGCCAGCGCGTGACCAAGCTCGAACGCCAGCCCGGATCGCAGGGCTGGAGCCTGCATGTGGAGACGACCGAGCCGACCACGCAGATCCGCGCAGGCTTCGATGAAGTGATACTCGCCCTGCCCGCTCCACAGGCGCGCCAGCTGCTGCAGACCACGCCCCTGGCCCTGTCGCTGGTGCAGGGCATGGCGGCCGTGGAAATGGCGCCCTGCTGGGCGCTGACGCTGTCCTACCCCATGGCCACCGAGGCCGGCCTGTCCACCCTGGGGCCGCAGTGGAACGCGGCCCGCACCACGCATGAGCGCGCGGTCTGGGTGGCACGAGAATCCTCCAAGCCGGGCCGCTCCCAAAGCGAACGCTGGACCGTGCTGGCCAGCCCCCAATGGTCGCAGGAGCACCGCGCCGACGACGCCCCGCGCGTGCTGGCCAAGATGCAGAAGGCCTTTGGCGAGATCACGCGCATCCGCATCCCTCCCCGCCATGCCAGCGTCTACCTCTGGCCCCATGCGCAGACCCTGTCGCCGCTGGGCCGCAGCCATTTGCGCAACAAGGATGCGGGCCTGGGCCTGTGCGGCGACTGGTGCATTGGCCGCCGCGTGGAGGATGCCTTTGTCTCGGGACTGGAAATGGCCCTGGCGTTGGTTGCGGACTGAACCAGGCCACCAGGTCCTGGCAGGGGGCGGCGCAAGGCCTTAACATCCGGCCCCGATGATTCCCGCCGCCCCTGAATCCGCCGAAACCGGCTCCGCACCCGCCCCATCCCCGTATGTCGGCCGCTTTGCGCCCTCACCCACGGGCCTGCTGCATGCAGGCTCCCTGGTGGCGGCGCTGGCCAGCTGGCTGGATGCACGCGCCCATGGCGGCCGCTGGCTGGTGCGCATCGAGGACATAGACCCTCCGCGCTGCCAGCCCGGTGCCGACACCGCCATCCTGAACCAGCTTGCCACCTGCGGCCTGCTGCCGGATGAAGAGCCTGACTGGCAGTCCCGCCGCCACACCTTCTACGAAAGCGCACTGGAGCGGCTCAAGGCCGGCGGCCTGGCCTATCCCTGCGGCTGCACGCGCAAGGACATCGAGGCAGCCTGGGAAAACCTGGGCTGGGCCCATGAGCGCCATGTGGAGCGGCCCTACCCCGGCACCTGCCGCGACGGCCTGCACGGCAAGAGCGCCCGGGCCTGGCGCTTTGCGCTGGACCGCTTCACCCGCCACGACCCCGTGCTGCACTGGCAGGACCGCCGCTTGGGCGCCCAGCAGCAGGATGTGATCCACGGCGTGGGCGACTTTGTCCTGCGCCGGGCCGACGGCCTGTGGGCCTACCAGTTGGCCGTGGTCGTCGATGACGGCCTGCAGGGCATCACCCATGTGGTGCGCGGCGCCGACCTCGCCGACAATACGCCCCGCCAGATGCTGCTGCAGCGCGCCCTGGGCATAGGTCACCCGCAGTACCTGCACACGCCGCTGGTACTCATGCCCGACGGCGAAAAGCTTTCCAAGCAGCACGGCGCCCCCGCACTGGACCTGAGCGCCCCCGTGACCGCGCTGCGCACCGCAGCCGCCCACCTGGGACTGCCCCAGCCATCACCCCAGGCCGCATTGGGCGAAGCGCTGCAGTTCTGGGTCAGGGGCTGGCGCCATACATACAATTGAGCCCGTGAACCCAATTTCTTCCCCCAAGCCGAGCAGTCCATGGACGGCGATACCCCGAACACCATGTCCGCTGCCCCCGGTGCGCCGCACGATTCCTCTTCGCCCTCCACACCTGCGGCGGCCCGTACCGGCCAGCCGCCCGAGGGCGTGGCCCATCCCAAGACCATCAAGAGCTATGTGCGCCGCGCCGGCCGCACCACGACAGGCCAGGCCAAGGCCTTCGAGGAGCTGGGTCCGCGCTTCGTGCTGAACTACCAGGCCGCGCCGCTGGACGCCTCGGCCACCTATGGCCGCCAGGCCCCCCTGATCCTGGAGATCGGCTTCGGCATGGGCGAGGCCACGGCGCACATCGCGCGCGTGCGCCCCGATGACAACTTCCTGTGCTGCGAGGTGCACGAGCCCGGCGTGGGCGCCCTGCTCAAGCGCATTGGCGAGCAGGACATCACCAACATCCGCATCCTGCAGCACGACGCCGTCGAAGTCATCGACAACATGCTGCCCGAGGCCAGCCTGGACGGCATACACATCTTCTTCCCCGATCCCTGGCACAAGAAAAAGCACAACAAGCGCCGCCTGATCCAGGAGCCTCTGGTGGCCAAGCTGGCGCGCCGGCTGCGTCCCGGTGGCTACATCCACTGCGCCACCGACTGGGAGCCCTATGCGGTGCAGATGCTGGAGGTGCTGGGCGCGGAGCCCCTGCTGGCCAACACGGCCGAAGGCTATGCCGCCAAGCCCGACTACCGGCCGCTGACCAAGTTCGAAAACCGTGGCATCCGCCTGGGCCACGGTGTGTGGGATCTGGTGTTTGAGCGCCGCTGAGCCGGTCGCGCCCTCTTCCAATACAAGGCCTCGCATGCAGCCATTGCTACAGAATCTGGTCGAGATGACGGCCCACAGGGACCATCTGCGATTGGAAATCTCGGTGCTGTCCACCCTGTTCAAGCTCAATGGCGTGGTGCAGGTGCGGGCGCTGGAGCTGTTCGCCATGCCCGACGGCAGGCACTGTGTTCGTGCGCGCACCTGGAGCCAGGGCGATCAGGTCATGTCCACCGATGCCGAGGCCCTGTATGACCCGCAAAGCGTGGAGCTGGCCTCCATGCCCGCACTGCAGCAGGCGCTGCAGCAGCGCGCCCTCATCGCCTCGGCCGTGCAGCCCGATGGCCAGCACGTGCTGTGGCTGCCGCTGTGGCGCCAGGAGACGGCCTACCACTGCCTGGAGATCACGCAGTCCACGGCCTTCTCGCCCAGCCGGCTCGATGTGATCCAGGGCATCTTCGGCGTCTATCACAACTACCAGAGCCTGCTGGACTACAGCGAACGCGATGCGCTGACCGGCCTGCTCAACCGCAAGACCTTCGACGAGCAATTCCTGCGCCTGTCGCTGCAGGAGACGCCGATGGCCATGCCGGGCGTGGCCACGGAAGACGTTCCCGGCCAGTGGCTGGCCGCCATCGACATCGACCATTTCAAGCGCATCAACGACCGCTTTGGCCACCTGTATGGCGACGAGGTGCTGATCCTGGTGGCCAACATCCTGCGCAGCTGCTTCGACGCCAAGGACCGTGTGTTCCGCTTCGGCGGCGAGGAATTCGTGGTGCTTCTGCGCTCGGTCAGCCTGGTCAATGCCCGCAAGGCGCTGGAGCGCCTGCGCCACGACGTGGAGAGCTACGAGTTCCCCCAGGTCGGCCGCATCACCGTGAGCACGGGCTTTGCCGCCATGGGCACGGGCGCACCCGTGGAGGTGCTGGGCCATGCCGACCAGGCCCTCTACCACGCCAAGGAGCACGGCCGCAACCAGACCTGGTACTACGGTGATCTGATCACCCAGGGGCTGCTGGCACCCCAGGTGAACAGCAACGACATCGAACTGTTCTGAGGCGGCCCTGACGCCGTGCCGTTCAGGCGAGGCCGGCCACGCGCACGCAGTCGCGCCCGGCGTGCTTGGCCTCGTAGAGCATGGCATCGGCGCGCTGCAGCAGTTCCTGAGCGCTCTCGGCGCCCTGCAGTTGCGCCACGCCAAAGCTGGCCGTCGCCGCCAGCTCCAGGCCATGGACCTGTATGGGCGTGGAGCGTATGGCCTCGCGCAGCTGCCCGGCCAGCGCCCAGGCCTGGGCCGCAGCCACACCGGGCATCACGATCAGGAACTCCTCCCCGCCATAGCGCGCCATCCATTGCGCCGAAGGCTCCCGTTCCAGTGCGTGCCGGCAACGCAGCGCCACCTCGCGCAGCACGGCATCGCCTGCGGCATGGCCGTGCCTGTCATTGACCTGCTTGAAGCGGTCCACGTCCACGAACATCACGCTCAGGGCCGCACCCAGGCGCTGGCCCTGGGCGACCTCGGAGGCCAGGCGCTCGTCCATGGCGCGGCGGTTGAGGCATCCGGTCAGCGCATCGGTCAGCGACATGCGCTTGACCTCTTCCACCAGCTCCTCCAGCTGGGCCGTGCGCTGGGCCACCAGCAGGTCCAGATGCTCGATGTGGCCGCGCAGGTCATGCTGCAACTGGCCAAAGCCCTGCACCACCATGTCGATCTCGTCGCGCTGCCCGCGCCGCGCCCGCTCCAGCACCAAGGGCCTCGACAACTCATTGGGCTTGAGGCTGGCCGCAAAGCCCGCAATCTGCTGCAGCGGCTGGCGCAGCTCCCTGCGCATTACCCAGGCCACCATCAGGCAGACCAGGGCCGTGAACAGCGCATAGCCCAGCAGCACGCGCAGCGTGGAGTCGCGCAGCACCTCCAGGTAGTGGCCCTGGTTCTCCCAGACCTGCAGTTCGCCCAGCGGCAGGCTGGACTGGCTGTGACGCGGTGCCGGAATGAGCATGGACACGGCGGGCGCGCGGCCATCCCTGGGCTCGCCCGCCTCGTACATCTCGCCCGTGGAGGTGACGCGCAGCTGCACATGTCCCACCAGGGGCAGCTTGCCCAGCCACTGCACCTGCTCGCGCACCAGGGCCGGCTCGATGTCCCACAGCGCGGCGGACAGCGAGATCATGCTGTTGGCCACCAGCGTCTCCATGGAGCGGCGAAACTCCTGCTGCCCCTTGCGGTACTCCCACCAGGCGTGGGCGCCGCCAAACACCAGCATGCAGGCCACGGCCAGCAGCATGATGCGCAGGATCAGCAAAGAGGCAATCGAGCGGAAGCGGGGCATGGGAGGCGCTCAGCGCAGCAGGTGCTTGAGCTCGAATCCGTAGCGCCGCAGCCGGGGATTGAGGTGCTTGCTGTAGCTGCGAAAGTCCAGAGGGGCCAGCGGCGCGCTGATCCTGTGCTCGTAGCGGTCGATCTGGGACTTGTCAAGCAGCGTGAACATGGGCCGCACCTGCTCCAGCCCTTCGGAGGCGAAATCGGTGCCGTGCGCATGGTCGTAGAGCATGACCAGGGCCCAGGCGCCGGTCAGGAAATGGCCGCCCGCCAGTGCCGACAGCTCGCCCGTGCGCAGCGCCGTCATGGCGGCGGCCGATGAATTGATGGCGCTGAAGAAGGCGTCACGCCCCGGCGAGCCGCCCCGCGCGCGCCAGGCCTGCATGGCGCCAAAGGCCATCTCGTCGTTGCCCGCCCAGACCAGGCGCACCTCGGGATAGCGCTGGAACAGCACGGCCGCCTGCTGCTCGGCGCGTTCGCGGCGCCATTCGCCAAAGACTTCCTGCTGCAGCACCACGTCGCTGGCCTCGGCCGCCGCGCGGCGCATGCCGGCATTGCGCTCCACCGAGGAGGGCGTGGAGCGGTCCCCGGCAATGGCCACCATGTGCAGCCGGCCATCGGCCGCACGCGCCTGGCCCGATGCCCGCGCAGCGGCGAACAGTGACTTGGCGGTCAGGTAGCCGGCCTCCTCGGCGCCCGGCTCCAGGCTGCCCAGCCAGTGGCGATAGCGCTCCCGCGCCACGCCGGTCTGGCCGCGCAATGTCTCTGGCACGCCGCTGAAGGCCATGAAGCTGTCGATGCCTGCGGCCTCCAGCGTGCGCAGGATTTCCGGCGCCACGCTGTAGTCGTTGGTAAACATCACGTAGCGGGGCCGCTGCGCCTTGGGCAAGGCGGCAATCTGGCGCGCAATCTCGATGGGGCGCAGGTGGTCGCGCTGGGCATAGCGGACCTGCAGCTGCATACCCAGGCTATTGGCCGCGTCCTGCATGGCCTCGCTGACCGTGGTCCAGTAGCGCTCGTCGGAACGGCCGGGGTTGATGAAGACCACGCTTTGCGCGGCGGCAGCGGCCGATTGCGCCAGCACGCCCATCACCCAGGCCATGTAGGTCATACGCAGCGCCCACGGCAAGACGCCCCGGTGGAGTCCACCGGGGCGTCCCGAAGAAGGGGCAGCAGGAATCATCTGCCGCGCAGCTGGGTCAGACGCGCTCTGCCACCCAGGCCTGCACACCGGCCAGCGCCGCGGGCAGGCCCGAAGCGTCCGTGCCGCCGGCCATGGCCATGTCGGGCTTGCCGCCGCCCTTGCCGCCGACCTGGCTGGCCACGAAGTTCACCAGATCGCCAGCCTTGATGCGCGAGGTCTCGGCCTTGGTCACGCCTGCGGCCAGTTGCACCTTGTCGCCATCGACGGCGGCCAGCACGATGGCTGCGGCGCCCAGCTTGTCCTTGAGCTTGTCCATGGTGTCGCGCAGGGTCTTGGCGTCGGCGCCTTCCAGCCTGGCGGCCAGCACCTTGATGCCCTTGACGTCGACGGCCTGGCCGGCCAGCTCGTCGCCCTGGCTGGAAGCGAGCTTGCCCTTGAGCGCAGCCACTTCCTTCTCCAGCGCGCGGATCTGCTCCAGCGCACCGCCGATGCGGGTGTTCAGTTCGGCCGTCGGCGCCTTCAGCGCGGCGGCGGCCTGGTCCACCGTGGATTCCAGCGATTGCAGGTAGGCCAGCGCGTTCTCGCCGGTCACCGCCTCGATGCGGCGCACGCCAGCGGCCACGCCGCCTTCGCCCACCACCTTGAACAGGCCGATGTCGCCCGTGCGCTGCACGTGGGTGCCGCCGCACAGCTCGCGGCTGCTGCCGATGTCCAGCACGCGCACGGAGTCGCCGTACTTCTCGCCGAACAGCATCATGGCGCCCGTGGCCTTGGCCGATTCGATGTCCATCACGCGCGCATCGGTGGGCGTGTTGGCCAGGATTTCGGCGTTCACGCGGCGTTCGATCTCGCGGATCTCTTCAGCGGTCACGGGCTGGTTATGGGCAAAGTCGAAGCGCGTGCGCTCGGCGTTGACCAGCGAGCCCTTTTGCTGCACGTGGTCACCCAGCACTTCGCGCAGGGCCTTGTGCATGATGTGCGTGACCGAGTGGTTGCGCATGGTGGCGGCACGCAGCTGCGTGTCCACCTCGGCCTGCACGGCATCGCCCACCTTGAGGCTGCCGGACTCCAGCACGCCATGGTGGCCGAACACATCGGCCTTGATCTTGAGCGTGTCCTCGACCGCAAAGCGTGCGCCCGTGGTGCTGATCACACCCTGGTCGCCCACCTGGCCGCCGGACTCGGCGTAGAAAGGCGTGGTGTCGAGCACGACCACGCCGCTCTGGCCGGCCTTGAGTTCCTGCACGGCGCTGCCTTCGGCATACAGTGCCACCACCTTGGCGGCCTCGGCCAGCTTCTGGTAGCCCGTGAAGGCGTTGGCATCGCCCGTGTATTCCAGGGCGCGGTCCATCTTGAACTTGCCTGCTGCGCGGGCCTTGTTCTTCTGCTCTTCCATGGCGGTCTGGAAGCCCGCCTCGTCCACGCTCAGGCCGCGCTCGCGGCAGACGTCGTTGGTCAGGTCCAGGGGGAAGCCGTAGGTGTCGTGCAGCTTGAAGGCCACGTCGCCGGGCAGCACCTTGGCGCCACCGGCCAGCGCCGCGTCCAGGATTTCCATGCCGTTGGCCAGGGTCTCGAAGAAGCGCTCTTCCTCGACCCGCAGCACTTCGGTGATGCGCGCTTCCTGCTCGCGGATCTTGGGATAGGCATCGCCCATCACGGCAACCAGGTCCTTGACCAGCTTGTGGAAGAACGGGGTCTTCTGGCCCAGCTTGTAGCCGTGGCGGATGGCGCGGCGCACGATGCGGCGCTGCACGTAGCCGCGGCCTTCGTTGGAGGGGATCACGCCGTCAGCCACCAGGAAGGCGGTGGCGCGGATGTGGTCGGCGATCACCTTGAGCGAGGGGGTCTCGATGTCGGCGATGTGCGTCTCGCGCGCAGCAGCCTTGATCAGCGCCTGGAACAGGTCGATCTCGTAGTTGCTGTGCACATGCTGCAGGATGGCGGCCAGGCGCTCCAGGCCCATGCCGGTGTCCACGCAGGGCGCGGGCAGCGGCTTGACGTTGCCCTGCTCGTCCATGTCGAACTGCATGAACACGTTGTTCCAGATTTCGATGAAGCGGTCGCCGTCTTCGTCAGGGCTGCCCGGAGGGCCGCCGGCCACGTGCGCGCCGTGGTCGTAGAAGATTTCCGAGCAGGGGCCGCAGGGGCCGGTGTCGGCCATCATCCAGAAGTTGTCGCTCTTGTAGCGGCCGCCCTTGTTGTCGCCGATGCGGATCACGCGCTCGGGCGGCAGGCCGATTTCCTTGGTCCAGATGTCGTAGGCCTCGTCGTCCTCGGCGTAGACCGTGGCCAGCAGGCGTTCCTTGGGCAGCTTGTAGACCTCGGTCAGCAGCTCCCAGGCCCACTTGAGCGACTCGCGCTTGAAGTAGTCGCCGAAGGACCAGTTGCCCAGCATCTCGAAGAAGGTGTGGTGGCGGGCCGTGTAGCCCACGTTTTCCAGATCGTTGTGCTTGCCGCCTGCGCGCAGGCAGGTCTGCACCGAGGTGGCGCGCTTGTAGGGGCGCTTGTCGGTGCCCAGGAACACGTCCTTGAACTGGACCATGCCCGAGTTGGTGAACATCAGCGTCGGATCGTTGCCGGGCACCAGGGGGCTCGACTCCACGATGGTGTGGCCCTTGGATGCGAAAAAGTCCAGAAAGCTCTTGCGAATGTCGGCAACGGTGAAAGTGGGTGTGCTCATGGTGTCTAGGAGTTCGGAGCGCGCACGCGGGGCGCTGTCCCTGGTGGGAGGGTGTCCCGTCGGGACCAACGCGCATTATAGGTTTGCCCCATGGTTGCGGCAGCGAGCCCTGCCTGGCCTCCATCACGCACCTGGCCAAAGAAGGCGTCTCCTCCCATCTGCCCGCCCTTGAGCACGATCTCCAACCCGTCACTGACCGGATCGCTGACATGCGCGCGCAACAGCGGCGCGCGACTGGCCGGTCCGCGGCGCCTGCAGCTGTGGGTGGCGCCCCATCCGGGCCGCAGGGCCGACATTCTTGCGCTGGAGAAATGGCTGGTGCAGGAGATGGGGGAGATGGCTAGCACAGGCGATCTCGCCGTTCCCTGATCCCGCTCAGACAGCGCGCGATGGGCGCCCTGGATAATCGCCAGCCGGAACCACAGCAAGCACACCATGGCGCAACCACAGACACCCGAGCCCCATTCCAGCGAACCGCCCCCCGCTGCCAGCGCCAACGGATCCGATCCGGCCAAACCGCCAACACCGCCGAAATCGCCCAAGCCGCCAAAAAGCCGCATCGTGCCCTGGCTCATCGGCCTGCCCGTGGCCTTCTTCGCTGTGCTCATGCTGGCTGGCCAGTTGCTATCCACGCCCGAAGGCGAGGCGCGCTGGGTGGAGCGCGAAACCATCAAGATCTGCCGCAAGGAAACCGCGCGGCCAGAGGCCGAGCGCAAGACGCAGCAGTTTGAATCGGTGCAGGACTGCGACAGGCTCGAATTCGACTTCAAGCAGCGCTACGGTGAAAACCCCTGAGGCGAAGTCACAACGAAAAAGGCCGGCAGAGCCGGCCTTTGGCTTGCAAGAACCCGTTCAGTCGCGCGTCTCGATGGCGCGGTTGATGCCCAGCGCCGCCAGCGTGCACAGCGCACCCGACAGCAGATAGATCCCCAGCGCCACCAGTCCGAAGCGCGAGGACACGCCCAGGGCCACCAGCGGAGCGAATGCCGCGCCCACCAGCCAGGCCATGTCCGAGGACAACGCGGCACCCGTGTAGCGATAGCGTGAGGGGAAGTTGGACGTCACCGTGCCGGCCGCCTGGCCATAGGACAGGCCCAGCAGGATGAAGCCGACGATGATGAACACGTTGTTCCCCATCGTTCCGCTGCCCAACAGCCAGGGCGCAAGGAAGCTGAAGATGCCGATCAGGCAGGCCATTGTGCCCAGCGTGTTGCGCCGGCCCACACGGTCGGCCAGCCAACCCGAGACCATGATGGCGGCAGCCGCACAGAAGGCGCCCACGATCTGCACCCCGAGCACATGGGTCACCGACTGGTCCGAATACAGCGAGATCCAGGAAAGCGGGAAGATGGTCACCAGGTGGAACAGCGCAAAGCTGGCCAGGGCGGCAAACGCGCCGATCACCACGTTGCGTCCCTCGTCGCGCATCAGCGGCAGCACGCCCATGGGCTCCAGCTCACGCTGCTGCAGCAGTTCGGTGTAGGACTGCCCCACGACCAGGCGCAGCCGGGCAAACAGTGCCACGACGTTGATGGCAAAGGCCACGCAGAAGGGATAGCGCCAGCCCCAGCTGAGGAACTCGTCGGCTCCCACATGGGCGTAGATGAAGGCAAACAGCCCTGCCGCGAGCACGAAGCCCAGCGGCGCGCCCAACTGGCCCATCATCGAATACCAGCCCCGCCGGTTCTTGGGCGCCGACATGGCCAGCAGCGACGGCAGGCCGTCCCACGAGCCGCCCAGCGCAATGCCCTGGCCTATGCGCAGCAGCGCCAGCACGATGATGGCATTCACCCCCGCCTGCTGGTAGCTGGGCAGGAAGGCCATGCCCACGGTGCACACGCCCAGCAGAAACAGCGCCAGCGTCAGCTTGGTCGCCCGCCCCCAGCGCCGCTGCACCGCCATGGACAGCGCCGTGCCCAGCGGCCGGGCTACGAAAGCCAGCGAGAAGATGGCGAACGACATCAGCGTGCCGTCGAGCTTGGAAAGGTAGGGAAACAGCAGTGCCGGGAAGACCAGCACGCAGGCGATGCCGAACACGAAGAAGTCGAAGTACTCCGAGGATCGCCCGATGATCACGCCGACGGCGATTTCGTTGGGCGTGACATCTTCGTGGGTGTCGGCGCGGGACAGAGATTCTTTGCTCTCATAGCTTCCGCCGGGGAAGCTTGCAGTTGTGTCGAGGCCGCTCATAGATGGATGCTCCTTGTCTCGTCTCACTGACAGCTCTGTTCTACGCCCTCGCTTGATCTGGCGCAAGGCGGTTTCCACCTCGACCGGCCTCGGTGTTTGTCCTGCTGCGCGCGACGCGAAAATGCGGCCTCCGGACCGCCAGGCGCCTGCCGTGCACCCGCCCAGGTAGCAGAAAGTTCCCGGCTTCTCCTTGACGTTGGACAAAATGTCCAATGGACAAATTTATACTTCGTAATACATTTGCCCGGATCTTGTAATCCGCGTTTCTATGTAAACGCGCTCTTGTTGCGCCCCTAGCATGCTAAAAATCAAGGAACTCCGTGGGCCTGCGTGGCTCACCGCGGCCGCTTTGACAGCCAGTCTCACTGGCTGCAGCAAAGCCGTCGTGCTCAACCCCGCCGGCGACATCGCCGCGCAGCAAGGCAACTTGGTGGTCACGGCCACCTTGCTGATGCTGATCATCATCATCCCGGTGATCATCCTCACGCTGCTTTTCGCCTGGAAATACCGCCAGTCGAACACCGAGGCCCACTACGACCCCGAATGGCACCACTCCACCACGCTGGAGCTGGTGATCTGGTCCGTGCCGCTGATGATCATCATCGCGCTGGGCGCCATCACCTGGATCAGCACCCACAAGCTGGACCCCTACCGTCCGCTGGACCGCGTCTCGGCCACCAAGCCGCTGAGCACCGATGTCAAGCCGCTGGAGGTGCAGGTCGTGGCCATGGACTGGAAGTGGCTGTTCTTCATCCCTGAAAAAGGCATCGCCACCGTCAACGAGCTGGCCGCTCCCGTGGATCGTCCCATCCACTTCAAGCTGACCGCCACCTCGACGATGAACTCCTTCTACGTGCCTGACCTGGCCGGCATGATCTATGCCATGCCCGGCATGCAGACCGAGCTGAACGCCGTGATCAACAAGCCCGGCGTGTTCCACGGCCTGGCATCGCACTACAGCGGCGCCGGCTTCTCGGGCATGACGTTCAAGTTCCATGGCCTGAGCAACGAAGAGTTCGATCAGTGGGTTGCCAAGGCCAAGTCCGAAGGCAAGGCCCTGACGCGCGATACCTACCTGAACCTGGTCAAGCCCAGCGAGCGCAACCCGGTCGAGCGCTTCGCCACGGTGGACGAAGGCCTGTACGACAAGGTGCTCAACCGCTGTGTCGAAGAAGGCAAGATGTGCATGCATCACATGATGGCCATCGACGCTGCCGGCGGCGAAGCCTATCTCAAGGCCGTGGGCATGAACCTGCCCCAGGATGTGTGCACGGTGCAAAACGCCGACCGCGTCGTGGCCTTCCTGGACCAGCGCGACGGCTCCGCAGCCGCTGCGCAGCAATAAGCAGTTAGCGGACGCGGACGACGGCCAGACCGCCGCCCGCTCCCATCACGACCTAAGAGACTCGATATGTCTGAACATACCTCCCCGGCACAGGCCCACTGGCTGCTGGGACGCATCACTTGGGACTCCATCCCGATGGCGCATGAGCCCATCGTGCTGGCGACCTTCATCGCCGTGGTGCTCGGCGGCCTTGCCGTGCTGGGCCTGCTCACCAAGTTCCGCCTGTGGGGCCCGCTGTGGCGCGACTGGCTGTGCAGCATCGACCACAAGAAGATCGGCATCATGTACATGATCCTCGGTCTGGTCATGCTGCTGCGCGGCTTTGCCGACGCGCTGATGATGCGCCTGCAGCAGGCCATGGCCTTCGGCGACAACCTGGGCTACCTGCCTCCGCACCACTACGACCAGATCTTCACGGCCCACGGCGTGATCATGATCTTCTTCGTGGCCATGCCCTTCGTGACCGGCCTGATGAACTATCTGGTGCCGCTGCAGATCGGCGCCCGCGACGTGTCCTTCCCGTTCCTGAACAACTTCAGCTTCTGGATGACCACAGGCGGCGCCGTGCTGGTGATGATCTCGCTGTTCCTGGGCGAGTTCTCCACCTCCGGCTGGCTGGCACTGTCCAACCTGGGGGCGCAGAACCCCGGGGTCGGGCTTGACTACTACATCTGGGGATTGCAGGTGGCCGGCGTCGGCACCACGCTGTCAGGCATCAACCTGATCGTGACCATCATCAAGATGCGCGCACCCGGCATGAACCTGATGAAGATGCCCGTCTTCACCTGGACCGCCCTGTGCACCAACGCGCTGATCGTGGCCTCGTTCCCCATCCTGACCGCAGCCCTGGTGCTGATGTCGCTGGACCGCTACGTCGGCACGAACTTCTTCACGAACGAGCTGGGCGGCAACCCCATGCTGTACGTGAACCTGATCTGGATCTGGGGCCACCCCGAGGTCTACATCCTGATCCTGCCCTGCTTCGGCATCTTCTCGGAGATCGTCTCCACCTTCAGCCGCAAGCGCCTGTTCGGCTACACCTCCATGGTGTACGCGACGGTGTGTATCACCATCCTGTCCTACCTGGTCTGGCTGCACCACTTCTTCACCATGGGCTCCGGCGCCAGCGTGAACACCTTCTTCGGCATCACGACGATGATCATCTCGATCCCGACGGGCGCCAAGATCTTCAACTGGCTGTTCACCATGTATCGCGGCCGCATCCGCTTCACGGTGCCGATGCTGTGGACCGTGGGCTTCATGTGCACGTTCGCCATCGGCGGCATGACCGGCGTGCTGCTGGCCGTTCCCCCGGCCGACTTCGTGCTGCACAACAGCCTGTTCCTGATCGCCCACTTCCACAACGTGATCATCGGCGGCGTGGTGTTCGGTGTGTTCGCCGGCATCAACTTCTGGTTCCCCAAGGCCTTCGGCTACAAGCTCGACGAGTTCTGGGGCAAGTGCTCGTTCTGGTTCTGGCTGGTCGGCTTCTGGGTCGCCTTCACACCGCTGTACGTGCTGGGCCTGATGGGCGTGACACGCCGTGCCAACCACTTCGAGGACCCCTCGCTGCAGATCTGGTTCGTGATCGCCGCCCTGGGCGCCGGTCTGGTGGCACTGGGCATCGGCAGCTTCCTGATCCAGCTGGTGGTCAGCTACTTCAAGCGCGACCAGCTGCGTGACGTGACCGGCGACCCATGGGAAGGCCGCACGCTGGAGTGGGCCACCTCCTCGCCCCCTCCCCAGTACAACTTCGCCTTCACGCCCGTGGTGCATGAGATCGATGCCTGGTGGGACATGAAGAAGCACGGCTACCAGCGTCCGCTGACCGGCTTCAAGCCCCTCCACATGCCGTCCAACACCGGCGCCGGCGTCGTGATCGCAGCGCTGTCCACGGTCTTCGGCTTCGCGATGATCTGGCACATGTGGCCCCTGGCCATTGCGTCGTTCGCCGCCACCGTGCTGGCGTCGATCATCCACACGTTCAACTACAAGCGCGACTACTACATCCCCGCCGCAGAAGTCGCGGCCACGGAAGAACTGCGCACACAACAGCTGGCACGTCATGTCTGATACCCGTTACACCGCAGGCGGCGCTGCCGCCCTGGCCCCGCGCGAGTACCACCTCGCCGAGGAGCCCCATCCCGAAAACGGCACCGCTCTGGGCTTCTGGCTCTACCTGATGAGCGACTGCCTGATCTTTGCAGCGCTGTTCGCCACCTATGGCGTGCTGGGCCGCAACTACGCTGCAGGCCCCACGGGCGCCCAGCTGTTCGACCTGCCCCTGGTGGCGATGAACACGGCCTTCCTGCTGCTGTCGTCCATCACCTTCGGCTTCGCCATGCTGCAAAAGCAGCAGGGCAAGCTGGGCGGCACCCAGCTGTGGCTGGCCATCACCGGCCTGTTCGGCCTGTGCTTCCTGGGCCTGGAACTCTATGAGTTCTCCCACCTGCTGCACGAGGGCGCAGGCCCGCAGCGCAGCGCCTTCCTGTCCTCGTTCTTCACGCTGGTGGGCACCCACGGCCTGCACGTGAGCTTCGGCCTGATCTGGCTGGTCACGCTGATGATCCAGATCAACAAGCACGGCCTGACGCACGAGAACAACCGCCGCCTGATGTGCCTGTCGATGTTCTGGCACTTCTTGGACGTGGTCTGGATCGGCGTCTTCACTTTTGTTTACCTGATGGGGGTGCTGTAAATGGCTGCACACGACATCCACGCCGGCCATGGCCACGGTCACCACGACCATCACGGCCATGACGATCACCACCACGACGCAGGCCCGCACAGCACGTTCTCGGGCTATATGTGGGGCTTCGTGCTCTCGATCATCCTGACGGCCATCCCGTTCTGGCTGGTGATGAGCAATGTCATCTCGGACCGTGCAACGGCCGTGATGGTGCTCGGCGGCTTCGCCGTGGTGCAGATCCTGGTCCACATGGTCTTCTTCCTGCACATGAACGGCAAGATCGAAGGCGGCTGGACCCTGCTGTCCACCATCTTCACCGTGGTCTTCGTGGCCATCGGCATTGCGGGCACCCTGTGGGTCATGTTCCACATGAACACCAACATGATGCCCCAGCACACCATGCCGGCCGACCCTGCCGCGCAGACGGCTCCGGCCTCGGTCACGCCTTGACCGCATCCGGAAACTCCGGGCCCTCCAGCCACGCCGGCGCATCGCGCCGGCGTGGCCCACTCGCTCAGGCGATGCTCATCTCGGTGGGCATCGCCTTGTTTTTGGGTTTCATCTTCCTGGGCAGCTGGCAGGTCCAGCGCCGTGCCTGGAAGCTGGACTTGATAGAGCGCGTGGACCAGCGCGTGCACGCCGCGCCCGCTGCCCTGCCCCCGCCCGCCGAATGGCCGCAGATCACGGCCGCCGACCACGAGTACCGCGCCGTGCAGGCCAGCGGCCACTGGCTGGCCGGCAAGACCGTGCTGACCCAGGCCGTGACCGAATTGGGCGCCGGCTTCTGGGTGCTGACGCCGCTGCAGATGGAGGACGGCAACCAGGTGCTGGTGAACCGGGGCTTCATTCCCACAGCGCAGCGCGCGCGCTGGCAGGATCAGCCCGCACAGGCGCCCCAGGACCCGGTGACGGTGGCCGGCCTGCTGCGCATCAGCGAGCCGCGCGGCGGCTTCCTGCGCGAGAACGATCCCGCGCAGCAGCGCTGGTTCTCGCGCGATGTGGCGGCCATTGCTCAGGCCCAGGGCCTGGACCATGCAGCCCCCTACTTCATCGACGCAGGCCTGCCGGGCCAGCCCGTGGCAGACGGCACCTGGCCGCGCCCAGGCATGACCGTGATCCGCTTCCCCAACAGCCATCTGGTCTATGCGCTGACCTGGTACGGGCTGGCGCTGATGGTGGTCGGCGCGGCCTGGCTGGTCAGGCGCAATGACCGGCAGGCAAGCAGCAAGCCGTAAAGCCGTAGAGCCGTAAAGCCGTAAAGCCGTCGCTGCAGGCAACAAGGCCACCGATGACATCGGTGGCCTTTTTTACGCCAGTACTCTACAAGACCCTGCCGCGCCACGGCTGCCTGCGGTAGCGCACAATCGCCCGCGTGAATTCGCCTTCAGAGTCCCTGTTCCGCGTCGAGCGCACCACCGAACGCCAGAACATGCAGCTGCTGATACAGCTGCGCTGGTTCGCCGTGGTCGGGCAGGTGATCACCATCTCCCTGGTGCACTACGGCTTCGGCATCACCCTGCCGCTGCCGGCCATGGCCCTGGTGCTGATGGCCAGCGTCTTCACCAATCTTGGCTACATCTACTGGTACCGCAGCCACCGCCGCCAGATCTCGGCGCGCAACCTGTTCCTGGCCCTGCTGGCCGACGTGCTGGCACTGGCCATACAGCTGTATTTGAGCGGCGGCGCCAGCAATCCCTTCATCTATCTGTTCCTGCTGCAGGGCATTCTGGGCGCCGTGCTGCTCAGGCCCGTGCACGCCTGGATCATTGTTGCCAGCACCTCGCTGTGCACCCTGGTGCTGGCCATCGTGCACTGGCCCCTGCCCATTGGCGCTGCAGGTCCCGACGGGCTGCCCGGCCTGTACGTGAGCGGCATTCTGATCAGCTTCGGGCTGACCACGGTGCTGCTGGTGGTCTTCCTGCGCCGCATCGTCTCCAACCTGCGCCGGCGTGACGCACGGCTGGCCAACATGCGCCAGCGTGCCAGCGAAGAGGAGCACATCGTGCGCATGGGCCTGCTGGCCACGGGCGCGGCGCACGAGCTGGGCACGCCGCTGTCCACCATGTCCGTCATCCTGGGCGACTGGCAGCGCATGCCCGCCATCACGCAAGACCCCGACCTGCTGGCCGACCTGCAGGAAATGCAGCAGCAGCTGCTGCGCTGCAAGTCCATCGTCTCCAGTGTGCTCATGTCGGCCGGCGAGACCCGCGCCGATGCGCCACAGGCCACCACGCTGCGCGCCTTCATGGACGGCGTGGTCGCGCACTGGCAGTCACGCCACGCCGTGGAGCATTTCGACTATGTCCAGGCCGACGAGGACTTCCCCATTCTTTCCGATACCGCGTTGCAGCAAATGGTTTGCAATGTGCTCGACAATGCGGCCGAAGCCTCCCCCCGCCATGTGGCGCTGCACCTGGCCGTGCGCACCGGCATGCTGTGCATCACCGTGCGCGACAAGGGACCGGGCTTTGCACCCGCCGTGCTGGAACAGCTGGGCCAGCGCCATATCTCCACCAAGACGGAGCGCCCGGGCCGGGGGCTGGGCCTCTTCCTGGTGCTCAACGTGGCGCGCTCGCTGGGCGGACGCGTTCAGGTGAGGAACACCCCGCCGCGGGGCAGTGAGGTGGAGATCCGCCTGCCCCTGTCATCGATTGCCATTGAACCCGGCGCCTGAAGCGGCGCCCACAGGAACCCGAATCGCCCATGGACAGCTCCCGCCTCCTGCTGCTGGTTGAAGACGATGCGACCTTTGCGCGCACGCTGACGCGCTCGTTCGAGCGGCGCGGCTACCGCGTGCTGCAGGCCGCCAGCGCCGAGGAAGTGCGCGAGCTGCTGCAGACGCACTCGCCGCAATACGCCGTCATGGACCTCAAGCTGGCGGGCAACGCGTCGGGCCTGAGCTGCGTGCAGATGCTGCACCAGCACAGCCCCGAGGCGCTGATCGTCGTGCTCACAGGCTATGCCAGCATTGCCACGGCCGTGGAGGCGGTCAAGCTAGGCGCATGCCACTATCTGGCCAAGCCCTCCAACACCGACGATATCGAGGCCGCCTTCGGCCGCCTCGAAGGCCGCACCGACGTGGAACTGTCACGCAACCCCACCTCCATCAAGACGCTGGAGTGGGAACACATCCACGAAACCCTGGCCGAGAGCGATTTCAACATCTCCGAAGCTGCCCGTCGCCTGGGCATGCACCGGCGCACGCTGGCGCGCAAGCTGGAAAAGCGGCAGATCAAGTAAGGCGGCAAGCACCAAGACAAACCGGGCCTCAAGGGCCCGGTTTTTCGTTGCGCGGCCATGGCCCTCAGGCCATCAGCCCCATCAGCCCAGCCAGAGGTAGTGATCGATCAGCAGCGCCAGGAACAGCACGCTCAGGTGGATCAGCGAGAAGCGGAAGGTCTTGCGCGACAGCTGGTCCGAGTAATTGCGCCACAGTGCAAAGGCATAGGCACAGAAGCCCACGCTCAGCACCACGGCCACCACCAGGTACAGCCAGGAACTCATGCCGTACATGAAGGGCAGCATGCAGGCCGCAAACAGGATCACCGTGTACAGCAGGATCTGCAGCCGCGTGTACTCGCTGCCATGCGTCACGGGCAGCATGGGCAGGCCGGACTGGCGGTAGTCTTCCACGCGGTACAGCGCTAGCGCCCAGAAATGGGGTGGTGTCCACAGGAAGATGATGAGGAACAGGATCAGCGCCTCGGGACCGACCTGGCCCGTCATCGCGGCCCAGCCCAGCACGGGCGGCATGGCACCGGAGGCACCGCCGATCACGATGTTCTGCGGCGTGGCAGGCTTAAGGATCACCGTGTAGATCACGGCATAGCCCACGAAGGTGGCCAGCGTCAGCCACATGGTCAGCGGGTTGGTGCACAGCAGCAGCACCAGCGCGCCCAGCGTGCACAGGATGGCCGAGAAGGCCAGCGCCTGCTGGCTGCTCAGCTCGCCGCGCGCCGTGGGCCGCCAGGAGGTGCGCTTCATGCGCGCATCGATATGGCGCTCCACCAGGCAGTTGAAGGCGGCCGCCGCGCCCGCCACCAGCCAGATGCCCAGGCAGGCCAGCGCCATGTGCAGCCACTGGTCGGCGTTGGGCCAGCCGGGCACGGCCAGCACCATGCCGATCAGTGCGCAGAACACGATCAGCTGCACCACACGCGGCTTGGTCAGGGCATAGAACTGTGTCCAGCGCGAGGGCTCGACACTCAGGGAAGCTTGTTTACTCATGCAATCTCTCCACGGGCAACCGGCAGACCGTCCCGCAGTGCGCCCGGGCGGCTGGCCGCCAGGCACCAAACAATCACGGTCACCAGCGCAGCTGCGCCGCCCGTATGCAGCACCGCGGCCACCAGCGGCCAATCGAGCACCACGTTCGACAGGCCTGTCAGCACCTGCAGCACCAAAAACGCACCCAGCACGCGGCGCTGCGACGCCAGTGCGGGCACTTCACCCAAACGCCACCACAGCCCGGCCAGCGCAGCCACCACCACATAGGCCGCCAGGCGGTGCAGATAGTGGATGGCCGTGAGGCCCGCAAAGCTGATGTTGCTGCCGTCCTGCAGCATGCCCAACGGACGCCAGATCTGCAGCGCCTGCGAAAAATCCATGGCCGGCCACCAGCTGCCCTGGCAGGTCGGGAAACTGCTGCAGGCCAGCACCGCATAGTTGGTGCTGACCCAGCCGCCCAGCGCCACCTGCAGCACTAGCAGCGCAAGACCCAGCCACAGCCCCGCGCGCAGCGCGGGTGAAATCACGGTCGCCCCTTGCTGACGCGCAGCACGGCTCAGCCCCACGGCGGGCACGCACAGCAAGGCCAGCAGCCCCGTGCCGCCCAGCAGGTGCAGGGTCACGATGGCCGGAAAAAGCTTCATGGTCACGGTCCAGGCGCCAAAGGCGCCCTGCAGGCAGACCCAGAACAGCGCCAGCGTGGGCCACCACGGACTCAGGGCACCGCCTGTGCCCTCCGCCCCTGTACGCTCGGCCCCTGCGCCACCCGCCCTGCCCAGGCGCCGCGCGCGCCGCCAGGCCATGATGGTCATGGCGATGATGAGCACGCCCACGGTGGTTGCCAGATAGCGGTGGACCATCTCTATCCATGCCTTGCCATGCGTCACCGGCCCGGTGGGCATGGCGGCCTGCGCCTCGGCAATCTGCGCGCGGGCGCCCATGGGGCTGGCACTGCCATAGCAGCCCGGCCAATCGGGGCAGCCCAGGCCGGAATCGGTCAGGCGGGTGAAGGCGCCGAACAGCACCAGATCGAAGGTCAGGAACAGCGTGAGCACCGACAGCGCCTGCAGTCGCTTGAGCGAGCCGCTGCTGCGGTTGCGCAGCCACACCCAGGCCAGGGGGCCCAGCGCCAGCAACAGGCCCAGCAGCATCAGCTCCAGAACGGGGGCCAGATCGTACAGCGCCTGTTCGCTCACGCCCGCCCTCCGCAGCGCGGCATGCACCACACGGCATGGCCCACGGGCAAGCCGAAAGGCAATGCCGCAGGCGCATCCGGGTGGCGACAGCAGATCTTCATAAATGAGAGCAATTTGACGAGAAGGCTCAGCCCCATGCGCGAGATTGGATCGCAGGCCGGGCCTACAGAGAATCAGGACATGCACCCAGATACCGGCTGCGGGACCGCGCCCCATGCACAAGGCCCGCCAAGCGGGCCCGGTCGCTGCAACTTTCAGAGCAGCATGTCTTTGATATGAAACAATTCTACTTGGCTGCGAACCGCTCAATCGCCCACGCATGCAGTGCCCCTAGATCGCAGCCAGCTTCTTTTGGCCGGTGCGATGCGGCTTGAGCCTGGCGCACACGAATTTCCACAGGACCCTGCCCAAGGCGTCGGCGGCCCAGCTTTACACGACTGCTCAGATTCGCTCAGATTCAGACACCTCGCGTTCCTTAGATTGGTGGTTTCACTTGGGAACCGGCAACTGCCGGGTGAGGCCATGATTGCAGGAGGCTCGTGGACTGTGCTTGATGGGCACGGAAACGAAATCGGGCGTGTCGAAGGCGATGAATTCGTCCGTTGCGGGACCAGGCCCATCTACCGCATCGATGGACCGGCGCTGTACTCCATGGACGGTTCGGCCAGACTGATGGGCTTTATCGAAGGGACCGAGGTCAGAACGCGGCAAGGCCGGATCTTCCTCAAATTTCTCGCACATTGAGCGGCACTGCTCAGATTTGCTCATCTTCGGCCAGTCGAAGCCAGGGAGACTCCACGTCCAAGAAAACCTCCAGGCAATGGACCTCTTTTTCGTGCGCGTGCTCTCCAACAACGATTTCAATGCCTTCTGGGACGGCATCGCCCAGGACAAGCCCCTGAAGACGCCCGACAAGGGACGCACCGCGTCCTTCACTGTCATCCGCCGCAGCGACAGCGGCCTGGAAGTCAGAACGCACAAGGGCAACACGGTGCGCATAAGGCGGGAAGCCTTCGGCGCCGTGCTGCGCCATCTGGCCCAGGAGCATCACGGCGCCGAGCGGCCCTGCATCGTGGCCTCCAGCCAGCACCGGCCCGGCTTTCTGGGCTTTGCGGCCAAACAGGCCAACGACAACGCAGCCGTGGTGATCACCTACATCCTGCCCATACTGCAGGACGCAGGACTTGTGGAAATCGACGGCAACCGGCCCAACAGGACCTGGCTGCTTTGAACAACTGCACAGCCTTCGGCCTTCTGCGCCGGTCGATGACAATCTATGTCAATTCATTCATAGCCAATCACTAAGGCGCACAGATAATTGCCGGCATTCGTGTGAATCGTGAGAAGGGTCCGGGCCACGCTCGGCGCCCTTCGATGCTGGAGGATTGGCAGATGAGCGCCCCGGAAATGGAGGCCATACAGGAGCGGCTGAAGAAGCTGCGGGCCGACGAGGTGCTGGTTGCCGAGCAGTTGGACCGGCTGCAGGCCCAAAAGGCTGCGCTGGAGCACAGGCTGGCCATGATCCAGGGCGCCGTGCAGGTGCTTGAAGAGATGCGTCAGGAGCTGGGGCCATGAACCGTGGCAAGCCCGTCTCACCACCCGCATCGCCCCCCGCCTCACCCTGCGCATCGCCCACCTCCACCTTGCCCACCGCCGAAGACTGGCTGGCAAGAATTGCGGCCCTGGATGCCACGCAGCCCTCTCCCGCCCCGCCCCGTTTGCGCAACCCCCGCAAGGCAAAGCGCCGCAGGGCGGTCACCATCGTGGCAATGGCCGTGCTGCTGGGGCTGCTGGCCATCGCCCTGGCCGTGGCGGTGCAGTTGATGTGGGTCAAGTAGCTGTCACACGGCAGCAGCGGAAAGAGCCTTCAAGCGTGAAGCCAACCGAGCCGGGGCTGCTGTATACCCTCACATCCTGGCGAAGTCCCCATATTGTTTGCATGCTCACTTACGCCTAGCATGTGTCCACACTCAACGCAGTGGAGGTGCCATGGCCGATCCCGAAGAACCACTGGAAGTACGCTCAGAACGCTGGCAGTCGCTGAAGGGGCTGGACATCGCCTCCGTGGATCTGGGTCCCATCTGCGTGGTGCTCATGCTGACGCTGATCTGCATGGCCGTGATGATGCTGCTGGCCAAATCCGGCGCCGAGCAAGCACGGCAGGCCCAGCCATCGTCCCAGGCCAAGGGCCCAGCACCCCGACCGAAGCCGGCGCAGCCCGTGACCGAACCCGCCCAGCAACAGACCTGGACGCCGGCCTTGCGCACCTGAGGGCGACCTGAGGGAGACCTAAGGCCGACCTGAGGGCGTCAAGGCCAGGCAGCAGCACCTTCAGAGTTTCACCGAACGTGTCGCAATGAAGGTCGGCACGAACTTCTCGATCACAAAGCGGGCATGGGGCTGCCAGTCTTCATGAAAGCCCGTCAGCACCAGCCCCGCATCCAGCTGGCCGCCGATCTGATCGGCCAGCGTATGGCCGAACACCAGCGCCTCATTGCGCTCCCGCTTGGCATCGATCGCTGCGGGCGGCAAATCCACCACATCGGAATACGGCAGGCGCCGCGCAGGCCGCATGAGCCCTTGCTCGCGCAGCGCGGGATCGCGGTCCTCCACGAAGACCACCGGATTCCAGAAGCTGGACAGAAGGCGCCCACCCTTCGCGAGCACCCGCGCGCATTCACGCCATACGGGCCGCACATCAGGCACGTAGAGGTTGGAGATGGGGTGAAAGATCACATCGAAGCCGGCATCTGCAAAAACGCCCAGATCGCGCATGTCGCCCTGCACGCAGGTCAGCGCAAGGCCTTCGCGCTGCGCCACATGACGGTCCTGTGCAAGCTGCCCGGCGGAGGCATCGAACACGGTGACCTGCGCACCCGCCGCCGCAAGAATGGGCCCCTGCTGGCCGCCGCCGCCGGCAAGGCAGAGGATGCGCAGGCCGCGCACATCATCCAGCCAGCCCGCTGGCAAGGGGCCGGGCGTGAGCCGCGCCTGCCAGCTTCCGGCACGGGCCCGGGCTATTTCAGCGCTGTCGACCGGGCGCGACCAGTCGCAGTCTTTCGCTGCCTGCAGGTTCCAGGCGGCGGTGTTGTGGGCAAGGATATCGATGGGTTCTGTCATGGGCACTCTTTCATAAAGAGGCCGCACGGCGACGCGAGATTGCGTTCAGAAAACGCGGAGCAGTCAACGGGCATGCAGGTGGTGACGCGGGCGTCCGCCGTGGGCCGGGAATGGGCTTCGGGGGGATCGGTCGGACTAGGGTCCGAAGGCGTCACAGGTTCATGTCAGGCTCGCAGCGGTCGCAGGAATGGAAGAGGCAAATTCTAAGACTGCGCAAATTGCACTGTCAAACCACTGCGGCGCGTTCCCCACACGGTCATGCGGAAGTCACAACCGTGAGACGGCTTGGCTGTAAGTTGAACACGCACTCTCGATGGCGCTGGCTTCTGCTGCGCCATGGCGCGCCCGCTGACGACCGGCCTTTCCCAACCCGGCGCCCAATGGATACCGAGGAGCAACACTTTGAAGGAGAGCTATGCGTAGTCCCAAGAAAGGCCGAGAGCCGATCCGGCTCATGGACCTGGCCCCCGCCGTCTTCTGCATCCAGTGCGAACAGGAAAAACCCGCCACAGGAGCCCGCCAATTCCACGCGTGGCATGTGTGCAGCGACTGCTCGCAGAAGTTGGCCCAACTCCCCCCGGCGCAAGCACCCACGGCGCACCACGCGCACTGAGGCAAGCGATTCCCCAAAACGAAAGCCCGCCAGATGGCGGGCTTTCTCATGCCCTCGCGGACATGAGCGGGGGGGGCGGGAGCGGGACGTCGATGCGCGCCTACCAAGGCACAAATATGATCACCAGTGCCACAGCCACGATAGCGGCAACGATGTACATGGTTCGCTTGGTGGCGAACCGGTTGCGGGACGACGAGGTGGGCACTTGGCCCGGGGTGTTGGGAGTAGGTTTGTTCATGGCCTCAAGCATGGTCGCCGCCCGGGACCAGCCCTGTCGGACAAGCACAGCTAAGGCAATCAGCGCAGAGCATGACAAGGGCGTCGGCCTTGGCGCAAGGTGACGCTTCTTAACTGCCGTGGGCTCACTGAGCGCAAGTGGCCAGAAAAGACAAAGCCCGCGGGTGCGGGCTGTTGGTCAGATTTCGAAGGCAGTGCGGTCCACTGCATCCTTGATCCACGCAGGAGGCTTGCCCCGGCCGGTCCACGTTGCGCCAGTGGACGGATCACGGTACTTGGGCACGCCTGCACCGACGGGCGACTTGCGCTTGCCCGTGCTGAACACATCTTCCTGGGTCAATTGGAATTGCTGGACGAGCTCGCGAACCTTGGCGATGGCCCCGCCTTTTTCGGCTTTCAGGACTTCGGCAATGCGTGCTTCGATCTCTGCCTTTTGCTGCAGGAGCGTCTTGTAATCAGGTGTCATGGACTTTTCTTGGGTTGTATGCTAGCGAGTCAGCATTCTATGCACAAAATGCCGCACTGACATACCTTTGCATCGCAAACCGAAGGTTGCGGACGCAACAACACTCTCAACCTCCAGAGGTATAGAGTGGCGCAATGAACAAAGCACTGGAACTCTCAGGCATCGCGCTGGTGGCCCTGGTGGCACTGGCACTCAGCGCATGCACCCAACAGAAGCTGGCACCCTCCGTGCGCATGGCCAATCCCGCATCGGTCTATTGCGGTGAAATCGGCGGACAAGTTCGGATGGAGAAGACGCCCCAGGGCCAGGAAGGCATCTGCGTGCTGCCGAACGGCACGGAAATGGAAGAGTGGACGCTGTACCGCAAGGACCATCCGGCCAAGTAGTGGGATAGCGCTCTGCACGAAACAGACGCAAGCCGTTAACGCCCCGCCGTCACTGCGCGGATGCACAGCGCAAATGCACAGCCATACGCTCGGAGCGGGTGCGAACCCGGCCGCAGTCAAGCCACGTTCCACCTGCATCACGCAGCAGACCTGCAACTTCTTTACCCGACGTAAAGCTTTCCTTCAGAAAAGGTCTGCATACTGGCCAGCAACGGATTCCGCCGAGCCTGGGAATTTTCTCCTCCCTCCCTCTCAAATCCCTTCCCCAGGCACGCCATCACGGCATCGGCATTTTTCTTCCAGGGCCCGCAGCTTCGCCGCTTGCGGGCCCTTTTCGTTGCCCCTTCAACGGCCGCAGCTCCAAGCGGACACCGTGTCGAAAGAACTCATACATACGGGGCATGCTCGACCTACATGAGCACCCTGACTTGGCTCGCACAGCGAAGCCTCACAAGCAGTTGAAATAGCGTCAGTCCCGAGACCCGCAATGCCCTGCTGATGGAGATAAGCATGAGTCAAGTCGTACCGAGTGAGTCTTTCAATCCGGACCCTGATGCCCGCTACCACCGGAGTCTCCTGGATGCCTTTCCGGTAAGGGGCAGCTACCAGCTCATTCAGTTGCGCAGCACCAGATCTCGCAGCCCCTTGCGACGTTTTGCGAAGGCTTGCATTCGGGCGGTTCGCTCACTTGTTCAATGACTTGAAGGAGATTGTGATGCGACATATTTTCCTCACATTTTTCTGGTCCGTGGTGACCCTCATCTCGCTGTACATCTCCACGCTGGCAGGGCCGATGTTCCCCGTCACGAGCTGAAATGCGGTTAACAGCCCGGCCTATGGTTGACTCATGGTTCTCCTCCTGGAATTCATAGGCATGCCCTGAAAAGGGCACCGGACTTTTTCTTCCTCATGCCTGCACTTCGCAGGCATTCACAAGCCCGCAGCACCGCTGACGGGCTTCTTTTTTGTGGGGGCCGTTTCTTGCGGCTTCGGCACGCTTTGCAGAGATGCAAGGCGGGCATGCATCGAGTGCGCACAGCGAAGTGCCAGCGGCACCAAGGTTCAGCAGAGGCTTGTGCCGGTGCGGCATGAAGGACAGGATGTTGAAGATGCGGACCGCTCCGCATTGGGTCAAATGCCGGCATCGCGTAAGATGCTGATCCACCAGTAGAAGCGGGCGTCGTTCAATGGCAGGACCTGAGCTTCCCAAGCTCATGATGAGGGTTCGATTCCCTTCGCCCGCTCCAGATTTCCTGGAGCAAAGTCCATCAGTCCCGGATACACATCCGCCACTGATATCCCACGGACCGCCTTCCGCGCGGGCCCGATCTCTCCCCCGCCGACCTTTCCCCCGCTTTTCTCCGCGACATTTTTTCGCTCCCCCGCGACGGATCCGTGCTGCCCGCGCGTTGAACGCAATAAGGCCGCCTGATGTGGCCGATGCAGGAGTCTTTCATGTCCTCATTGCGTTTGACTGTTCGCCGCGCCGTCCGTCCGCTTGCGCTGGCGCTTGCCGCCGGCAGCCTGGCCGCGCTGGCCGGCTGCGTGGTAGCGCCTGTTGCGCCGGTGGCGCCCGGCCCCTATGTGGTGCCGCCGGGCGTCGCCTATGTGGCGCCTGCCTATCCGATGCCCAGCGTCGGCTTCGTATGGCAATACCACCCGCGCTACGGCTGGGGCTGGCACCATCCGGTCTACGGCTGGCATCGCGGCTGGCGTTGAGCCGCGCGACACTGGCTGACCCCGCCACTACACCGATGCCCTTTGGCTGAAATCGATGACCCGGATGCCGACCTGCTGGCGAGACTGGCCCGCGGTGAGCCGCAGGCCGCCCGCGAACTGGTGGAGCGCAAGCTGCCACGCATGCTTGGTCTGGCCCAGCGCCTGCTGGGCAACCGGGCCGAGGCTGAAGAGGTGGCGCAGGAAGGCCTGGTGCGCGCCTGGCAGCAGGTGGGCCACTGGCGGCCGGGCCAGGCCCGCTTTGACACCTGGCTGCATGAGGTGGTGCTCAACCTGTGCCGCGACCGGCTCCGCCGGCGCGCGGTGCGGCGCGAAGAAGCGCTGGACGAGCACGCCGAAGCCGCCGCCTTCTCCGACCCCGGCCCCACACCGGAGCAGCAGCTGGACCACGCGCAGCACAGCGCCCGGGTCGCCGCTGCCCTGGATGCACTGCCGCCGCGCCAGCGCGAGGCGCTGGTGCTGCACTACTACCAGGCGCTGCCCCAGGCCGAGGCGGCAGCACTCATGGGCGTCTCCGTGGATGCCCTGGAAAGCCTGCTGGCCCGTGCGCGGCGCAGCTTGCGCGCCCGCCTGCAGGACGCAAGCACGAGCGCAATCGCTGCACCCGCACCCGCACCCGCACCCGCAGACCCTGGAGGATCACCACCATGACGCCAGAACGCTTTGAACAATTGGCCGACGCCTGGGGCGCCGACCTGCGGCGCTGGCCGGCACAGGAGCAGGCTGCGGCACGCGCGCTGATGGAACAGCCGACCTTTGCGCCTGCGGCCCGGGCCTTGCTCGCCCGTGCAAACGAACTCGACACGCTGCTGGGCAGCCATGCCGTCGCGCCCCCCAGCGCAGCGCTGGCAAGCGCGGTGCTGGCCGGCTTGAAAGCTCGCCCAGGCATGGCGACTGCGCCCGGCCAACCATCGCCGCATGCATGGCCGCAGCCCCGTGGTACTGCGCCCGCACGGCCGGTGCGTGCCAGCGGCCGCAAGCCCTGGCATGGCTGGTGGTCCGGCGCCAGCATCGCCGGTGCGGGCCTGGCCGGTGTGGCCGCAGGCGCTCTGGCCGTGGCCTTGCTGATAGGCACGGCCTTGCCCACGGCCCGGCCGGCACAGTCCGAAGGCGGCTGGTGGCCCGGCACCGCCTTCGACACGGGCGGCGCCTTGGTGGAAGGAAGCGAGGAATGACGATGAACGAATCCCCCATCGGCGATGCCCCCCGCACGACGCACCTGCGCCGCTGGCTGTGGGCCTCTGCCCTGCTGAATCTGTTTCTGGTGGGCGGCATTGCCGGTGGCACCTGGCGCTGGTGGGCACACCAGGCCGAGGCCAGGTCGGTAGCCACATCCACGCAGACAGGAACGCCCACCGGAGCACCGGCAGGCAGCTCCCCGGCCACTGCGCGCGGACTGCGCTTTGCCGCAGACGGCCTGCCGCCCGAGCGGCGCCAGGCTTTCCGTACAGGACTGCGTGAAGTGCGGCGCGAGGCTGCTGCGCTGACCCAGGGCAGCCGCGAAGGCCGCACCGAGGTGGTTCGACTGCTGGCTGCGCCGCAGTTCGATCGCGCTGCCGTCGAGGCTGCATTGGCACGCACCCGGGCCGCCGACACGGCGGTGCGCGAGCGCGTGGAAGCGCACGTGGTCGACTTCGCGGCACAGCTCACGCCGGCCGAGCGACAGACACTGGTGCAGGGGCTGGCAGCGCAGCAAGGCCCCTTCCATGTGCCCGCATCTCCGGCCAGGCGCTGAGGAGCACAGGACGCGCCTGCCACGCTCGCCACGCCCGCGATTTTTCGAGGTGAAGCCATGAATTCTGCCGCCATCGCCCTGAACCGCTTCGGCCTGGGCGCCCGCCCTGACGAAGCACTGCCCGCCGACCCGCAGCGCTGGCTGCTGGACCAGTTCGCGCGCTACCAGGCACAGCCCCCTGCCTGGGCCGGTCACGCGGACACGGACGCGTTGCTGTCCGACTACCAGTCCCGGCAGCGCGAGCTGCGCAGCCTGCCTGAAGACCAGCGCGCCGCCGCCCGCCAGCAGCTGCGCCGTGGCGCACGCAACGGCTACCTGGACGCAGTGAACGCGCGCCTGGCCAGCGCCATCGACACACCCGCGCCGTTTGTGGAACGCCTGGTGCATTTCTGGTCGAACCACTTCGCGGTCTCGGTGGAAAAGCCCGTGGTGCTCGACCTGGCCGGCGCCTACGAGGCCGAGGCCATACGCCCGCACGTGCTGGGCCGCTTCGAGGACCTGCTGCTTGCCGCCGTGCGCCACCCGGCCATGCTGGTCTATCTGGACCAGGCCCAGTCGGTGGGACCCGCCAGCCCCGCTGCACAGCGCGCCGCCCGGCGCAACCCGGACAAGACACGCGGCCTGAACGAAAACCTGGCGCGGGAAATCATGGAGCTGCACACCCTGGGCGTGCGCAGCGGCTACACCCAGCAGGACGTGACCGAGTTCGCCCGCGCGCTCACCGGCTGGAGCCTGGGCAATGACGCAGGCAGCCCGGCCGCCGGCGCCGGCTTCCAGTACCGCCCGGCATTGCACGAGCCCGGACCGCGCCGCCTGCTGAGCCGCAGCTATGCCGCAGGCGGGCAAGAACAGGCGCTGGCCATCCTGCGCGACCTGGCGGCCTCCCCCGCTACCGCGCTCCATGTCGCGACCAAGCTGGCACGGCACTTCGTCGCCGACGATCCGCCGCCCGCGCTGGTGCAGCGCCTTGCGGCCGCCTACCAGCGCAGCGGCGGGGACCTGCCAGCCGTCTACCGCGCGCTGATCGATTCGCCAGAACCCTGGGCCGCGCCAGCCACGAAGTTCAAGACACCCTGGGAATGGGCCGTCTCCTCAATGCGCGCACTGGGTCGGCACGAGTTGAAGGGTGCACAGGCTGCCGGCCTGCTCAACCAGCTCGGCCAGCCGGTGTGGCGGCCTGGCTCGCCGGCCGGCTACGACGACATCGCCGCCAGCTGGGCTGCGCCCGATGCGCTGGTGCGCCGTGTCGAGCTGGCGCAGCGGCTAGCAGCCCAGGCCGGCAACAGCGTCGATGCGCGCGCGCTGGCACCCCGATTGCTGCCCGGCGATGCACTGGGCACGGGCACGGCCGAGGCCATTGCCCGCTCCGAAAGCGGCAGCGGCGCACTCGCGCTGCTGCTGGTCTCGCCCGACTTTCTGCGCAGGTGAACACCATGACCACGATCCATACGACCGCCACGAACATCGCGACCAGCACGATGGCCAGGCGCAATCGCCGACATTTCCTGGGCCTGCTGGCCGCAGGCACCGGGCTGGCACTGGCCGCGCCACACCTGGCGCTGGCGCGTGCAGCCACCGAGCGCCGCTTCGTGTTCATCATCCAGCGCGGCGCGGCCGACGGGCTGGAGACCCTGATTCCCTATGCCGACCCCGGCTACGCCCGGCTGCGCGGCGCCATCGCCGTGGACACGGCTGCGGCCACGCGGCTGGACGGCATGTTCGCGCTGCATGCCTCATTGGCCGAGACCGGTAGGCTCTACGCCCAGGGCCAGGCGCTGTTCGTGCACGCGGTCGCATCGCCCTACAGTGACCGCTCGCATTTCGACGGCCAGAACGTGCTGGAAACCGGAGGCAGCGCGCCCTACCAGATCAAGGACGGCTGGCTCAACCGCCTGGTCGCCCAGTTGCCGCACCGGGAAGAGGCCATTGCCTTCGCGCCCACCGTGCCCATGGCGCTGCGCGGGCCGGCGGAAGTGGCCTCCTACGCGCCTTCCTCCCTGCCCCAGGCCAGTGACGACCTGCTGCTGCGCGTGGCCAGGCTCTACGAGGGCGATGCGCAGCTGCATGCTCTCTGGACTTCCGCCATGGACACGCGCGGCGTGGCCATGGACGGTGGCAACAACCGGCCGCGCCTGGATGGCGCCAGCCTGGGCAAGCTGGCAGCCGGCTTTCTTGCCCGCCAGGACGGGCCGCGCATCGCCATGATCGAAACCGGCGGCTGGGACACGCACAGTGCACAAAACAACCGGCTGGCAGCCCAGCTCAAGAACCTCGATGCACTGATTGCGGCGCTGCATGACGGCCTGGGCAATGCCTGGTCGCAGACCGTGGTGCTGGTGGCCACCGAGTTCGGCCGCACGGCTGCGGCCAACGGCACCGGTGGCACCGACCACGGAACAGGCGCCGTCGCCATGCTGATGGGCGGCGCGGTTCAGGGCGGCCGCGTGCTGGCCGACTGGCCTGGCCTGCAGCCCGGCCAGCTATTGGAGAACCGGGATCTGAAACCGACCACCAGCGTCGATGCGCTGATTGCCTCGGCAGCCGGCGAGTGCTTCGGCATCGACCCGCAGCGGCTGGCGCGCAACCTGTTCCCCCAAGGCCATGCCCTGCCAGGCGGTGTCCCGGCGCGGTCGCTGCCGCCATTGCTGAGAGCCTGAACGCGGGCCGCACGCCAACATGAAAAAGGGCCGACGCCTCAAGGCGGCCGGCCCTTGTGCCATGTGCGCAAGAACTGGCGAGATCTGACCGGTGGCCGCTCAGTGGCCGCTCAGTGGCTGCTCAGTGGCCGCTCAGTGGCCAATCTCACGGCTGACCTGGTTCTCCTGCTGGTTCAGCACATGCTGCTCGCTGCGCGTGATATGACCGCCGTTCTGGCTGGCCATGAGGCGTTCTTCCTGCCGGATCTTGTGGTCCTGCTGGTGCAGCGCAGCCGCCTGGCCATGGCTGATCTCGCCCTTGCGCACTTCGTTGTGGATGCGGCGGTCCTGGTTGGCCAGGCGGCCGTTGACCTCGGCACGGCGCGGATGGGCCTGGTCCCAGGTGGCGGCGGATGCGGCGCTGCCGAGGCCGGCCAACGAAGCAGTGGCAATGACGAGCATGAAGGCTTTGCGCAGGGACATGGTGTTTCTCCTTGAAAGGATGTGGACGGACGTTGCTTGCAGAAAGCCGATGCCGGCTTGCCGCATCACTTCAACGCACGGCCAAGGCCAATCCGTCGCGGATCAAGCAAGTCCATCGTCCATCCGGGGCCGCGCACGCTACATTGGCAAGCACCGTATCCGTCCAACCTCACCAGGCAGCATGCAGGACACCCACTCTTCCGAGAACACCACCGAAGACATCCAGCTGAGCGCCGTGCGCGTGCGGGGCATGAGCGTCTGCGATGGCATCGCACGCATGCACATGGATCTCGAAGCCAGAGGCTCGCCTGATGCCCTGGACGTGATGCACCACTTCTTCAATTACTTCTGGCTCAGCGACCTGGACCTGCCCTATCTCGCCGCGCTTCTGGATCTGCGCAATCCTCAGGTGCGCGCCGTCAGCCTGCGTGAGGACGGCTGGGCGCAGATGGAGCCGGACCAGCGCCAGGTGCGCATCTGCAGTACCTACGGCGATTCACCCTGTGCGCTGATCGCCTGGGAAGAGTTCAGCGCGGCCATGCAGCTCAAGCACCGCTTTCTTGGCCTGATGCGGCGGTATGAGGGACATGGCATCCCTCGCTACAGCGTGTCGGAAGGCTTCAGGGTCCGGCTTCACGCGCCCGGACTTGAGGGGGCCCGCGCACAGGCTCGGTGATCGATGCGGGCCATGCTCGCTCGCATTGCTCAGCTACGGCGCCTCATCCTCCGCGCCCTCGGGCCCTACCCACCAGGCCCAGCTTTCTTCCTCGTCGGGCACGGGCAGTTCGCGGGTCTGCACTGCGTCGATACGGCGCCCGGCGCCACCGGCTTGCCATGCGTTGAGCAAGGCATCGACGGCGGCGCGGTCCACTGCGGCGATGCCCAGGTTGCGATCGGTCTGCCAGGACGGTTCGCCCTCGCGTGGCGAAGCTGCCTCGGCATGCTGGTGGGGCGTGCCGTAGCTGCAGCGCATGCAGTAGTGGCGGATGCTGGCCGTCCAGTCCTCGGCATAGCCGATGCCCGGGGCTTCGGTACCCAGCAATTCCTGCAAGTCCTGCGCATTGGCGCAGGTGATGAAGACCACGAAGGTCTGGAATGCCGAGGGCTCCAGCCGCTGCAGCTCGTTGAAGACCGGCACTTCGCGCTGGCCGTTGAACCGCTGGCCGGTGGAGGCGCCGTCGTGCAGCACGATGTCGCCGAAACGATGGCCGCTTTCGGGCAGCGGCACGTTGAGCAACTGGGCGCGCACGGGGTCGATGCGGCGCATGAACACGGTCTCGCCGCCCTGCCAGGGGTGCAGGCGCACCACGGCCACGCCGTAGTCACCCTCGATGGGCCCCTGCTCGCCGGGCACCTGGATGCCGCAGGCCTTCCACAGCCTGCGCGCCGTGGTCCAGTCGGACAGCGCCGTGGCCGCGATGGCGCCATTCCAGAGGCTGGCTTCATCGTCTTCCCCGGCCAGTGCAATGGCGCGCAGGTTGTGCTCCAGCGATGGCTGCCAATCGCGCTGGTACTTGCGCGCCAGGCCCAGCATGTAGTGGTAGTGGCGGTTGTCCGGCATGTGGGCTGCCAGCGCCTCGAAGGCCTGGGCGGCCTCGGCCAGCGCGCCGCGTTCCATGTCGGCATAGGCCTGGTCGTGCAGGGCTTCGAATTCGTCGGGTGTGGAGGAGGTCACGGTGCTGCGATGGGGCAATGCTGGACAGCGCCAGGCGGCTATCGCACGCCGGGCGACGAGCTGCCCATGTCGACTTTCAGGTCCGGGAAGGAACTGACCATCTGGACCTTGAAGTCGGGGAAGGAGGTGACGATCTTCCACTCACCGCAACTGTCTGCAAAGGAGTCCACCACCTTGACCTTGAGGTCCGGGAAAGAGCTGGTGGCCTGGACCTTGATATCGGGAAAGGAGTGCACGATCTGGACCTTGCCGTAGAGGCGGATGCCTTTGTAGGTGCAGTTTTTCTTGTCGAAGTCTGCGGCGTGAACGAAGGCCGGCAGTGCGAGACAGGCGAGGACAAGGCTGAAACGCGGCAGAAGTGGCATATGCGACAAGGGAGTGGGTCTTGAGAAACAAGCCAGGCCATGGCTTGCGGCCGCCCGCATACTAGCAGGCCGACCCACCCCTGCGAATGACGTCCCGCACATGCCGTCCATCCGTCCTCTGCGCTCCCTGCTTTTGCTGTTTCTGGCGATCTCGGTCGAGGCGCTGGCGCAAGCGCCAGCTCCCGAACCTGTCACCGCGGCTGCGTCTGCCACTGCATCCGCCGATGCTTCCGCCGATGCTTCCGTTTGCAGGCACCGGGCCGACACCGCCTGCCTGCAATCCTTCAACCTGCCGGGCGACGCGGGGCGCATGCGCTACTACGCATCGCAGGCGCCGGGGGCCAGCAACGGCGCCATGCCCCGGTCCGCGCTGGTGGTGATGCACGGGCATCCGCGCGATGCCAACCGCAGCTTCGAGGCCGGCCTGCGGGCCGCCGAAGGCGCGCAGCGGCTGCAGGACACCCTGGTCATCGCCCCGCTGTACCAGGTGCCCGAGGACCAGGCTGCGCATTGCCACAGCCGTGGCGTGCCCGCAGCCGGGAGCGCAGACGCAGTATGGACCTGCGCGGGCTGGCTGGCCGGCGAGCCCTCGCTGGGGCCGCATCCGATAGGTTCTTTCGCCGCGCTGGATGCGCTGGTGGCCGAGCTCGTGCAGCGCTGGCCCGGCCTGCGCAGCGTGACCCTGGCGGGGTTTTCGGCAGGGGCGCAGATGCTGCAGCACAGCGTGGCCTTTGCTGCCGATGCGCCGGGCTCCGTGACCTTGCGCTACGTGATCGCCGACCCGGGCACCTGGCTGTATTTCGATCCCGTGCGGCCACAGCCGCAGATGGCCGGGCAGAGCACCGACTGGGCAGCCTGCGGCACAGGCGCGGCATTTCCGGGGGCGTGCAGCTATGTCTTCCATGCGCCGCCCGCCGCCAGCGCCTGCCCGGGCCATGACCGCTGGAAGTACGGCCTGCAGGACCTGCCCGGCCACCTGGGGCGCGATGCGGCTGCCGCGCGGGCCCGCTATGCGGCCGCGCAGATCGACTACCTGGAAGGCGCCCTGGACAGCAGCGCGGACAAGGGCGCGTTCTATCCCATCCTCGACAAGTCCTGCGCCGCCATGCTGCAAGGCCCGTTCCGGCTGCAGCGAGGCCACGCCTTCGCGGCCTACGAGCGCGAGCTGCTTGCGCCGCAGCGGCCACGCCGCTTCGTCGTGGTGCCGGACTGCGCCCATGATGTGGCTTGCGTGCTGCCGTCCCTGGCGGCGCGGCCCCTGCTGTTTCCACCAGCGCCCTGACCCCGCAACGGAGTGCCCCCATGACCCCCACCACCGAACAAAAGCGCGCCACCTTCCACGCCCTGCACCGCCAGGGCTGCTTTGTGCTGCCCAATCCCTGGGATGCGGGCAGCGCCCGCATGCTGCAGGGCCTGGGCTTCAAGGCGCTGGCCAGCACCAGCTCGGGCCATGCCTGGTCGCTGGGCCAGCCCGATGGCGCCATCTCCCGCGAGATGACGCTGGAGCATCTGCGCAGCCTGGTCGCGGCCACCGATCTGCCCGTGAATGCGGACTTTGAAAGCGGCTTCGGCCTGGGTCCGCAGGAGGTTGCCGAAAGCGTGCGCATGGCCGTGGACACCGGCGTGGCAGGCCTGTCCATCGAAGACTCGACAGGCGATGCAGCCAACCCCTTGCGCAGCATCGAGGAAGCCGTGGCCCGGCTGCGCGCCGCCCGTGCCGCCATCGACGAGGCAGGTGGCGGCACCTTGCTGGTCGGGCGTGCGGAGAATTTCTTCGTGGGCCGGCCCGATCTGGACGACACCATTGCCCGGCTCAAGGCCTATGCCGAGGCCGGCGCGGACTGCCTGTACGCACCCGGCATCCGCAGCGCCGAGCAGATCCGTGCCGTGGTGGCGGCCGTGGCGCCCAAGCCGGTGAATCTGCTGATCGGAGGGGCCAGCGAATGGAGCCTGCAGGATGCCGAGGCCATGGGCGTGCGCCGCATCAGCGTGGGCGGCGCACTGGCGCGCGCAGCCTGGGGCGGCTTTCTGCATGCGGCGCGCTCCATTGCCGAGACGGGGCGCTTCGACGCGTTCGCCCAGGCCACGCCGGGCGCCGAACTCAATGGCTTTTTTCAGGGCAAGGACTGATCCGCACCGGCCTGCAGCCGCTGCGCGGTCATGACCCAGACCGCGATATCGAGCAGGGCGGCCGCGCGCTCCATCGGCGGCAGCTGTGGGTCCAGCACGCCGTCCATCTGCCTTGCCAGGGCGCCCCAGCCCAGCAACGCGCCCTCGTCGGCCCAGGCCCGGCCGGCGGCCAGCAGCGGCATGCCCGCGCCTGCCAGGCCTGCGGCCTGCATGTCGGCCAGCCAGGCCTGGCCTTGTGCCAGCCAATGGCGCAGCGGCGCGGTGGTGCTCTCGTTGCTTGCTTTGATTGAACTGCTCATGGAGCCTTCTCCACACCGACTTCGGCAAGCGGCGCCGGCCAGGCCGTGCTGGGATGGTGCCAGTGCGCGCTGTCCTGCCAGCGCACGGAAGCCACGGCAATCTGCAGCTGCCCTGCCACGAATTCCACGCGGCCAAAGACTTCCCGCAGCACGCGGCCGCGCGCCAGTTCCCTGCGCAATGCCTCACCCGCCCTGCCCTGCATGCCGTGCAGATCGCCCACCAGGGACAGGGAAGGCCCGGGCACCGGCGACTGCAATGCAATCGTCCAGCGCTGCAGCAGCTCGTCCCGCTGCGCCAGGCCGCTGCCGGTCACCTGCAGCCGTGCCCAAAGGGGCGGCTGCTGACGCCAGGGGTCGGCATGCAGCTCCTGCAGATGGCGCTGCAGCAGGGCCTGGGGATCGTCGGCCACCGGCTGTGCGCCGGTCGCCCGGGCCGGCAGCGGGCCGGTCGCCTGGGCCGGCGCCAGCCGCGTGGCGTCGCGCGCCGACAGGCGGCCATCGTCGCTGGCCCAGCCGTCCAGCAGCACATGGGGGCCTTGCAGCAGCTGCCTTGCGGTGAGGCCACCCAGGGTTTCCGAGTCCAGCGCCCCGGCCGGTTCCCACTCCGGGTCGAAGCCTTCGGCGCGCGATGCGGACCAGGTCAGATACCGACCGCTGGCCGCGTCCTGCAAATGCACGGAAAACCCGCGCTGCCCGCCGCGCGCATGCCATAGCTCGGCTGCCACGGCGTGCAGGCAAAGGCCTTGCACGCGCCGGTAGCTGCGCCTGTGCACGCCCGCCAGTTCGCTCAAGGGCCGTGGCATGGGCTGTTGCGCCAGGCCGCGCAGCAGCATCCACAGCGCGGCCAGCAAGGGCGCCACGCGTTCGGCCGCACCGGCACGCCCTGCGCGCTCGTCACGCAAGGCGCGTACCAGCAGGTTGAGCACGCTGGCAGGGCGCGGCAGGTCGGCCTGGCGCAGTTCGGTGGCCAGTGCCTCGCCCTGGTCGAGGAAGGCCGGGCTCATGCCTGCACGGCCCTGCAGCACCCAGCCGGTCAGCCATTGGCGCGCCTGGGCCAGCCGCTGCAGTGCGCCGGCTTCCAGCGCATGCGCCGGCAGCTCCGGCATGGGTGCGCCCGCCAGGCGCCGGGCCTGCAATGCCACCAGGGCGCGGTGGGCGCAGGCCGCTGCCTTGCAGCTGCAACTGGCCGCCGCCAGGCCACCGGCACGCGGCAGGCGTACGGTGACTTCGTCAGGGTTGGACAGTTCGCCGATCAGGGTGGTCGGGGCCTCTTCCAGCACCGCCTCGAAGCCCTGGGCCATCCAGCGCAAGGCCTTGCGCTGGGCGGCCATTCCAAAGGCCTGGGCCACGGCGCCGGCATCGCCTTCGAGCCACGGGGCTGCAGGCGCCTGGGCCATGCCATCGGCCGGGGCCTCGTGGGCCAGCCGCGCCCGCAGGCCCAGCAGCAAGGCGCACAGATGGTGGCAGGGGCCAAAGGCGGGGCAGCTGCATTGCAGCGTGGCAAAGCCCGCGCCGGCCAGAGTCTGGACATGGCCTTCGATGCCGGCGCGGGCCTGGTTGGCCGCCAGTTCCCACTGCCCTGCATCCACCGCCGCCAGGGCCTTGGCCCCGCGCTTGAGCAGGCCCTTGTTGGCCCAGTCGGCAATGGCGTCATCGTCCAGGGTGCGCAGCCATTCCTGCATCATGAGGATCGCCCTCCCTGCATGGCACGGGCCAGCCAATCCACCAGATGGTCGGGCGTCATGGCGGCAACCTGGGCGCCGCGCGCCACCAGCTGCGCGGCCAGGTCGCGGTCATAGTCGGGGTGGGCGCGGCGGTCCAGCGCAGCCAGCACCAGCACGCGGGCGCCACTGGCAACCAGCCGCTCGGTCTCGGCGATGACGCGGGCCTCGTCATGGCCTTCGTACAGGTCGGTGATCAGCACGATCACGCTGCGGCGCGGCGCGGCAAGCTGCCCGGCCACATGCGCCAGTGCCGCGCCGATGTTGGTGCCCCCGCCCAGTTGCGCGCCCAGCAGCAGCTCTTCGGGCGCATGCAGCTGGCCGGTGACATCGGCCACGGCATCGGAGAACAGCAGCACATGGGTGCGCAGGGCGCGCACGCGCGCAAAGATGCTGCCCATGACGGCGCTGTGGATGACGGATTCATGCATGGACCCGCTCTGGTCCACCACCAGCCACAGGTCCCAGGTCAGGCGCTGTGCTTCGTTCTCCCTGAAGAACAGGCGCTCCAGCACCAGCAACTGCTCCTCGCTCTGGTAGTGGCGCAGGTTGTGGCGCAGGGTGCGCGGCCAGTCCAGATCGCTCATCTGCCCCTGGCCCCGGCTGCTGCGGCGCCTGCGCCGCCGCCCCAGGGCCGAGTGCACGCGCGAGGACAGCCGCGCCTGCAGATCGGCCACCACGCGCGCCACCAGCCGGCGGGCCTCGGCCAGCACCTCGGGGGGCAGGCTGGTGCGCACCGCCATCAAGGCGGCCACCAGTTCGATGCTGGGCGTGGCCTCGGCCAGGACCTGCGGGTCACTGAGCAGGCCATGGAGCCCATAGCGCGACAGCGCATCGCGCTGCAGCGTTTCCACGGCGCTGCGCGGGAACAGGTCGCGCACCTCGCCCAGCCAGTGCACGGCCTGGGGCTCGGGCACGCCGCTGCCGCCCTGGCGCGCGTACAGCCCGCCCCCGCCCTGCCACGCATCGGTGCCCGAGGTGTTCGCCTGCTCGCGCAGGCGGTGCTCGCGCTGGTAGAGATAGTCCAGTGCCGCGTCGCGGCGCGCATCGGCGGCATCGAGCGGCTGCGCGGCGGCCAGGGGCTGGGCGGCCTCGGGCCCGAGGATGAGGCGCCAGCGTCGCAGGGTGGCGGCATCGATTGCCTGTTCCTGCATTGGCGGCTCGTGCATTGGCGGTTCGTGCATTGGCGGATCTTCCCGGCTCATGACAGTCCCCAGGGTTGCAGCAGTCGGCCCACCTGGGCCGCCAAGGCGCGGCTGTGCGCAAGGGCCTCGTCCGTTGGCAGATGCACGGAGGCCAGTGTGGTTGCGCCGGATGGCGTGGCCGCGCCCGACAGACCCGCCAGCCGCCCGGCCAGCTGCCGCAGTTCGGCGCGGGTCAGCTGGGCAAAGGCCAGCCGCAAGGCCGGCAGGCCGGCCAGGAAGGCGTCTTCCGGCCAGTGCGCAATGCCGTCACTGAGCAGGCGCAGCAGCGGCGGATGGCTGAGCAGCCAGCCCTTGGCCACGCGCAAAAAGCCCTGCAGGTATTCGCCCATGGCGGCGCCATCGACCTGCGCCAGGCCCAGCATGGCGCGCAGGGCGGCATCGGTCTGCGCGATCTGCCAGCGGCCGGCCATGCTCAGAATGCCGGCGGTGGCGCCGCGCACGCGCGCGGGCGTGCTGTCGGCGCCTGCCTCATGCAAGGCGGCACAGGCATCGTGGAACAGGCCGGCGTCGGCCCAGGGCGCGTGGCGGCAGACCATGCCGTGCAGATCGGCCAGGGCATCCAGGGCCTGTGCCTGCTGGGATGCATCGCCCTCGCCCAGCCAGGGCAGGCGCAGGCAGGCCTGCGCAAAGCAGCGCCGCAGCAGCGGCAGCAGGCGCGCCAGGCCCACGCCGCCCAGCGCATGGCGGGCCTCGTAGGCCAGGGCCAGGCAGCCCGTGGCGCGGGCCAGGGCCAGCGCGTCGTGGCTGCGCTCCATCCAGCCCTGCACGGTATCCAGCACCTGCTGGGCGATGCCGTCCAGCCCCATGACCAGCACCTCCAGCACGCGCTGCGCGGGCTCCGTGTGGGCCGTCTGCGCCAGGCGCTCGCGTACCAGGTGCACCGCGGCTTCCTCCAGGCTGGAGCCGTGGCACATGGCCTCGGTCAGGGCCACCGTGGTCTCGACCTGCCAGCCCAGCGTCCAGACCTCGCGCACACGCGCCAAGCCCGTGCCCGCCACGAAGTCCGGCCCGGCCAGGCGCTGCGCATAGGGCACGCCCAGGTAGCACAGGCGGTGCAGCCCCTGCGACAGCCGGCGGTGACGCGCGCTGCGGTAGATGTCCAGCTCCTTGCGCACGGGGGCGGCAGGCCGCACGGGCAGGCGGTGGCGCAGGCAGAAGGCCTGTACATCGACCAGCAGCGGGGCGGCCGGCGCGTTGGGTGGCAGCTGGCCGTAGTCGTCGGCGTCCAGCAGCCATTGACCAATCTGCTGCCCGGTCTGCTGCACCATGGGCTGCGGTCGCAGGGCCTGGGCATGCTCCTTGAACACGGCGCTGTCCAGCGCCTCCAGCAGCTCGGCCCGACCGCCGCGGCAGGCGCGCAAGGCGGCCAGGCCATGGGCCAGGCGCACGGCCTCGGCCGCATCGGGCAGGCTGGCGGGCATGCCCCGGGCACGCAGGCTGTTCACGGTGCGCGCCGCCATCTCGGGCCAGGCCTGGGCATCAGGTTGCGAAGCGCCCTGCTCCAGCGCCTGCCATACGCCCTGGTAGTAGCCGGGCATGGGCATGCCGGCCGCGTAGCCGCTGGCGCGCTCCAGCCGCTGCAGCGTGTAGGCAATGAGGTGCACGCCCACATCGATGGCGGGCCTGGCGTCCGCAGGCCGGGCGGGGGCCGAGAGGCCGGCAACGATGCCGGGCACATGGAAGCCGCCGCAGACCACCAGGCAGCGCCCGCCTTCGGCCAGGGCCGCGCTGACCTGGGCGGCCATGTGGGCCTCGCGGGCCAGATCCTCGGCATCCATGCCGCTGCCGCCCGTGCCCTGCTCGCGCTCGCGCAGCAGCTGGCTGAAGGCCAGCACGCCGGCAAAGTACGCCTGGGGCGAGGCGTCCTCGTTGCCAGATTCGTAATGCCGGTCCCACCATTCGTCGAAATCGCGGCAGCCGCTGGCCTGGATGAGGCCGGCCAGCACGTCGGGCGCGCGCCGCGCGGGCTCGTCGGCCAGCAGGGGTTCGGGCGCGCAGGCGAAGTAGTCCAGCTGCGCGGCCTGCGCCAGCCTGTCGGCATAGGGCAGGTCGATGAAGCGCACGGCGCTGCGCAGCCGCGCCGCCTCGCGCAGGGCCACCCATTCGGGCGAGAAGGCGGCAAAGGGCACGTAGCAACGGCAGCGCCAGTCTTGCTCGGCCGCGCCGGGCCCGACCATGGCCGCATGCAGGTAGGCGGCCAGCGGGGGACGCGCCTGGGCGTGCTGCAGCGCGGGCAGCAGGGCATCGAGCTCGCCCGGGCCTTCGATCAGCACGTGGGTGGGCTTGAACTCGCGCATCAGCGCGCGCAGGTGGTGGGCGCAGCGCGGGCTGTGGTGGCGCACGGGCACCAGGCGCAGCTGCGGCAGCGGCGCCAGCCACGCGGCAGCGTCAGTGCTCACGGCCGCCTGCGACAAAGTCCTGCCACTGCGGCTGCCCTGCGCGCTGGCGTGCCACCACGCGCAGGTATTCGGCGAAACGGCGCCGGTCCTCGTCGTCGTCCTTGATCACCGTGCCCAGCAGGTGGCGCGCCAGGTGGGCGGGTCCCACCTGCTCCTGCCCGAAGTACCAGCACTGGCAGGCGGCGTTGAAGGCCACGTCGATGGCCTCGGCCGTGGACAGCACGGTGCCCGGCCGCTCCACGGCCGTGCCCTCCACGCTGCCGCTGCGCAGCTCCTGGAAGGCCGTGGCCAGCAGGGCCAGCACATCGGGCGCGACGGTGGTGCCGATGCGCTGCTGCGCCAGTGCGCGGTCCACCTCCTGCCCTATCAGCGCGGCCTGCGCGGCCACGCCTTCGAGCGGGCGCATGGTCTCGAAGTTGAAGCGGCGCTTGAGCGCGGCCGACATCTCGTTGACGCCGCGATCGCGCAGGTTGGCCGTGGCAATCACATTGAAGCCCGGCCTTGCCAGCAGCCAGGGCTGCTCGTGCTTGAGTTCGGGAATCTGCAGCAGCCGCTCGGAGAGCACGGGCACCATGCAGTCCTGCACCTCGGTGGAGCAGCGCGTGATTTCCTCGAAACGCAGCAGCCGCCCTTCCCCCATGGCGCGGTGCAGCGGGCCGGGCACCAGGGCTTCGGGGCCAGGGCCGTCACGCAGCAGCAGGGCGTAGTTCCAGCCGTAGCGGATCTGCTCCTCCACCACGCCGGCACCGCCCTGCACGGTGAGCTTGCTGTCGCCGCTGATGGCGGCGGCCAGCAGCTCGGACAGCAGGGACTTGGCCGTGCCCGGCTCGCCCACCAGCATCAGTCCGCGCTGGCCGGCCAGGGTGACGATGGCGCGCTCGACCAGGGCATCGTTGCCGTGGATCTTGCGCGCGATGGCCGGCCCGCCGCCGTCATGTTCCGCACCGCCCAGGATGAAGCGCCGCACGGAGCGCGGGCTCAGGCGCCAGCCGTCGGGGCGCGGGCCCTGGTCGGCGGCCTGCAGGGCCGCAAGTTCCTGGGCGTGGGCCATCTCGGCCGGCAGCCGCTGGGCGGCAGGCTCCGGGGTGGCCGCTGCAATGCGTTTGGTGGCCATCAGTCGCTCTCTTTGGTGCTGGCCGATTTGGCGGCGATGGCCGCGAACTGCGCCATCAGCGTGGCCTGCAGTGCGCGCGGCCACTGCTGCGGCTGCAGCCGGGGCCAGCGGCCATCCTCGCCGCGATGGCTGCTGTCATAGACCACGGCATGGGTGATGTCCACGCGGTTGTCCAGGTCCATGAACGGCAGGTAGCGCCCGTGGTGGAGTTCGATGTACAGCTGCGGGCCTGCCAGGTCCAGCTTGTGCTCGTAGATGCCGGGGCCGTCCCCCACGGGGCCGGGGCGGTAGTTCCACTTGGCCAGCAGGCCGGACAGCGCGCCCTGGCGTATCTGCAGCGGGCCGGCAGGGTGCAGGGCATGGTTCTTCCACTGCCCGGCTTCGGGCAGTTGTGCGCCTGCGTTCAGCTGGTCGATCAGCGGCTGCAGCTCGTAGTCGGCCAGGCAGGTGCGCCAGGCCTCAACCTCGCCCGCTGCGGCATCGACCGGATGCCAGAGCAGCACCTGTGCGTCGTCGGGCAGCTCCACGGCATCGTCGGTGGCGTCGAGCAGGGAAAAGTCCTCGGCAATGCGAAAGCTGGCGCCCTGCTCCAGCCGCCAGATCAGGCTGCGGCCCACGATGCGCAGCAGGGGATGCAGCAGGAACAATCTGCGCCAGCGCGGGACGGACCAGCGCTGTCCCGTCATGAAGGCGGTACCCAGGCGCGGCACCTGCTGCTTGGCGATGGCCTTGACGCCAGCGGCAACGGTCTTGAATTCGGCCTGGGCCGCATTCCACTGCAGACGCAGCGATTCGTCCTTGAGCGCGGGCAGGGTCTTGGAGGCCTTGCCCTTGTCGCCCACCACGCGCAGGCTCAGGTCGCCCTGCAGCTGCAGGCGGTAGCGCTGCGGGCCCACCTCCAGCACCAGGCCTTCGCCGCCCAGGCCGAAATCAGGCGTCAGCTCGTCATACAGCTCGATCAGGCTCAGGCCGCGCCGCTGGGCGGCCGCCTTGAGCGCGTCATGCGTGGCTTCAATCACCAGGTCCTTGAGCTTGCGCGAGCTGGACAGGGTCTGGACCTGGGACAGCGCGTACAGCGTGTCCAGCGCACCGAGCTGCTCCACGGCGATGATGGCGCGCAGCTTCTTGCTCCAGCCCCAGGCCTTCACGGCGGCCACCAGGGTCTGCACCAGGCGGTCATCGACATGGCCGGTGGCCAGCCGCAGCGCCCAGCGCGCCTTGGGCTCGCCCTCCAGGGCCACCCAGGCATTGACCAGGTGCAGGGACAGCTGGGCGCGGCTTTCGGCCGGCACATGGGCCAGCAACTGCTCCACCAGCGGCGGCAGTTCTTCCTCGGCCGTGGCCACCAGGTGCAGCACGGTGCGTGCCGCATGCTCGGACAGCGGCGCGAACAGGGCCAGGGTCTCTGGCTGGTCATAGGCCTTGATGCTGCTGGAAAAGCGCTTGAAGCGCGCCACGCGGGCCTCCAGCGCATCGAGTAGGACACGGCCCTCCTCACCCTGCTCCACGGTCAGAGCGCCCGGCACTGGGACGCCCAGGGCCAGCAGCCGGCCCTCGACCATGCTTTCGGAGCCCAGGTCCAGGCCCGTGCGCAGCAGCGCCTGCAGCAGCGGCGCGACCCCGGGATCGGGATGGGCCAGCAGGATGTCGCGGCAGGCCAGCTGCATCGCCTTCTCGCGCCGCTGCAGCCAGGCGTTGGACTCGAAGACAGCGCCTACGGCCTGCGCATCCAGCCCTTGCATGAAGCGCGCCACCGCTTCGCGCAGCGCCCGCGAGCTGCTGGCCGCCAGCAGTTCGCCCAGCAGGGGCAGCCGGGCATGCAGCATGGCCGGGTCCAGCTGAGCCAGCAGCGGGGCCAGGCGCACGGTGGGAATCTCGCGCAGGTAGTCGGGCTGCTCGGCCAGCATCTGGTCGAGCAGCCCGATGAAGGGCTCAATGCGCGACACCTGCAATATGCAGCGCAGCAGATGGGGCAAAAGCTCCGGGTAGCGTGCCTTCCAGATCTGCTGGGCGACCACCGCATCGAAGTGGTATTTGGGCTGCCATCCTTCGATCCAGGCGACGAAGGGCGCGGCATCCTCCCGCACCAGGCGGTCGAAAATGGGAATGAAGTAATCAACTGGCTCGCGGTCCGCCCTGCCCAGCAGCAGGTTGACCAGTTCCAGGCGCCGCTGGGCATCGGCGCCCAGGTCCCAGCGCAGCGCGATCAGGCCCGGGTCTTCGTTGATGGGCTTGTCGTCGAACCAGTCGGGATGGCGGCGGTAGAAGTCGTACCAGGGCGCGCAGCGCTGCGGGTGCGGAACGTCGCGGTGCCGCTTCATGTAGACATCGCGGATGTCGGCATAGAGCGCGCCGCCGCGCTCGGCCAGCTCCATCAGGTCCTGGTCGTCCAGGCTGCCCAGCAGCAGCTTCCAGTCGGCTCTGTCATACCCGCCACCGGACTGGACGTTCAGCTCTGCGGCCCAGTCCAGCAGCTGCATCACCCGTTCACGACTGATGCCCGGGTACCAGAGCCAGCCGAACATGTCCAGGATGCGGATTTCACGGTAGTCGTTGTCGCCGTCCGGCGCAGGTGGACGGGCCAGGCTGGCGCGCGCCATCTGCTCGAACTCGGCCGCAAGCTCGGGGCTGTGGCGTGGAATGTCGCCGTCCAGGCTGCCGTCAATCCTGCGCCCGAAGGGGATGGTCTGCCGCGCGAAGGCCAGCCACAGGTCATGGTCATGGGTCCAGGGCAGATCGAAGTTGCCCAGGGCGCGGATGGGGTTGGAATAGTCGTCGAAGGCCTTGCGCGTGAAGGCGCCCACTTCGTCATGCCGGCCCGCGCGCATGCGGCTGGCCAGCACCTGGACCAGCTCGGCGGGCGGCAGCGAGGCGCTCAGTTCCTCCAGCGTGGCCTGGTCGGTGTGTTCTAGGGTCGAAGAGGTCATGGATTCAGGGGTTCTGGAGGGAGTCAAACCTGGGCTGCAGCCGCTGCGGCTGCCGCGCCCGCAGCGCGCGAGGCCAGGGCCTGGAGCATGGCGCACAGCGATGCCTGCAGCGGCAGCGGCCATTCGGCCGGGGGCAGCAGGCGGTCGGCGGTCATGTCGCGCAGGGCAAAGCCTTCGATGTCGATCTCATGGTCGGGCTCGTAATACGGCATGGCCGCGCTGTGCAGCAGTTCCACGCGCCAGCGCTGCACGGCAAAGTCCCGCAGGTGCAGGTAGATGCCGGGGCCATCGCACACAGGGCCGGCATGAAAGCGCCATGGCCCTGCCAGGCCGTCCAGCGCCTGCTGCGTGAGCCGTATCGGTGCCAGGGGCTGCAGCAGTTCCTGCTGCCACTGGCTGGCCAGCGGCAGGTCGGCGGGCGCATCGACCTGCTCGATCAGGGCCTTGAGGCCGTAGTCGGCCAGGCATTCGCGCCACTGCGCACGCTCCTGCTCGGTGGCCTGCGCGGGGTGCCACAGGGCGATGCGGCCCTCGGCCGGCAGTTGCACCGCGTCGCTTTCGGCATCGACCAGGGACAGGTCTTCGGCAATGCGCAGGCTGAACGGCTGGCCGGCCGCGGGCTCCACCCGCCAGACCAGGCCCTGTGCCACCACGCGCAGCAGCGGGTGCTCCAGGAAGAGGCGGCGCCAGGTGTCCAGCGGCCAGTGCCGGCCCAGCATCAGGCAGGACTGCAGGCGCGGTGCCTGCTGCTGCAGCACGGCCTTGATGCCCTTGGACAGCGTCTTGAGCCGCGCGGCGGCCGCATCCCACTCCGTGCGCAGCCCCTCGTCGGCCAGGGCCGGCAGGCTGCGCGCCAGCTTGCCGGCCGGCGTGCGCAGGCGCAGCGACAGGTCGCCCTGCAGCAGCACGTCATAGGTCTGCGCGCCCACCTGCAATTGCACGCCCCGGCCCAGGTCGAAGTCCGGGGTCAGCTCATCACTGAGGTCGGCCAGCGCCATGCCGCGCCGCGCGGCGGCCTCGGCCAGCACGGCCTGCGCGGCAGCCAGCACGCTGGGCTTGAGCGTCTTGCCGGTGGCCAGGGCCTGCACGCAGGACAGGGCATAGACCGTGTCGAGCCGGCCCAGCTGCTGCAGCGCGACCACGGCGCGCTCCTTGCGCGTCTTGTGCCAGGCCAGGGCGGCCGAGGACAGCACATCGACGATGCGGTCGTCCGCCGCGCCGGGCAGCAGCTTGAGCACCCAGCGCGATTCGGGCGCGCCATCGGCAGCCACCCAGTGCTGGACCAGGGCCAGGGCCAGCCGCGCGCGATTCTCGGCGCTGGCCTGGGCCAGCAGTTGGCGGGCCAGCGCAGGCAGCTCCTGCGGACTGGTGGCCGCCAGGTGCAGCAGCGCACGCGCGGCCTGGGCCGACAGGGGCGCGAGCAGGTCCAGCAGCGCCGGCTGGTCCAGCGCGGCAATGGCGGACGACAGGCGCTGCAGGCTGGCGGCCTGGGCTTCAAGCTCTGCCAGGGAGCCGGCACCATCGCTGCCTGCCGGCGCGGCCTCGCCGGCAGGTGGCCTGGCTGCGTCCGCAACCGGGGCTGCGGCACCCAGATCCTTCAGGCGCGCCTGCACCGGGCCTTGCTCGGCCACGTCCAGCAATCCACCGGACAGCAGTGCCGACAGCAGGCTGCCAGACGCCGGATCAGGATGGGCCACCAGCACATCGCGGTAGGCCAGCACCAGATTCTTGTTGGGCTTGGCCAGCCAGCCGGCGGCCTGGGGCGCATCCACGGGCAGGGCAGACAGGGCCTGGGCCAGCGCCGCACGCAAGCCCTTGGAGGCACTGCCGGAGGCGGCCTTGCCCAGTTGCGGCAGCAGCCGCTGCAGCGTGTCCACGCGCAGCGCGGGCAGCAGGTGCGTGAGCGGGCCGGCGGCCAGCCGGGCTAGGTCGCCAGGGCGATCGGCCAGCAAGGTCTCGGCCACCGGGGCGTAGCCGGCGCGATCGGATTCGTGCTTGCACCCGTCTGCGCAGGCCGGCAATAGCAGCGGCAGCAGGGCCGGCCACCGGGCGTCCCACAGCCGCTGCGCCACGGCGGGATTGATCGCCAGGTGGCCCAGTTGCTTGAACCAGGCGACCAGCGGTGCGGCATCGGTCTGCAGCATGCGCTCCACCAGGACACGGTCATGCGGCCAGTCATCGTCCGAAGCAAAGCACAGGGCCTTGAACAGGTCCTGGGCCAGCAGGTCGCGGCGCGCGGCATCGGCCGTCTCCCAGCGCGATGCAATCAGCACGGGCTCGGGCAGGCGCAGCTGGTCAAGCACGGCGGGGAATTGCGCAAAAAAATCCCGCCACAGCGCCCAGCGCTGCGCTGCAGGCCGCGTGCGCTGCAGCGGCAGCTGGCGTTGGACGATGTCGCGGCTGAGCTGGCCGCCGCCGTCCTCGATGGCCATGGCCAGCAGTTCGGGCTCGGGCAGCTGGTGCAGCAGGTGCTGCCAGTGGCAGTAGTACTGCGCGCCGGGCGCAATGCCGGCCTTTGCGCTCAGTTCCCGCGCCCAGCGCAGCAGGCCAGTGATCTCGGCACTGGACATGCCTTCATGGCCCAGCACGCCAAACACCTGCCTGAGCACGAGGTCGTAGCCATCGCGCAGCCTCCAGGGCTGGTGGGTGCGGCTGCCCCAGTCATCCAGCCAGGCGCGGGCCAGTGCCGTCAGCTCCGCGGTCAGCTCGGCACTGCGCCGGGGCACGCCCGAGTTGCCCCCATAGAACTGTCCCAGCGGAAGGCTGATGCGCGCCAGCGCCAGCCACAGCGCGTGGTCGCGCTGCCAGGGCGCATGCTCGCCGGGCAACTGGTGCAGCCGCTCCTGGCACAGGCTGCTGCTGTCGCGCAGGAAGTCCGCCACCTCGGCATCGCGCCCCTGGGCCAGGCGCTTTGCCAGTTCGGCGGCAAAGGCCGGCATGCCCTCGCGCCCGGCCGGCGCGGCCGTGTGCAGTTCGTACAAAGCCTGCAGGGGAAGCGCTGCTGTCTCGTTGTTGCTCATGGTCTGTGGAGTCTTGGGTGATGGGCGGTCGGGCGGCCAACGTTTCAAGGGAGCAAAGGTTCACAAAGGCTCAGGCTGCCGCCTTGGCCGCCAGGGCCAGCCACTGGCCTTGCAGCGTGGCCAGCAGCGGCTTGGGCAGCCGCGCCGGGTCGGCGCTGGCCCCGTATTCCTTGCTCAGGTCGTGCACGCGCAGGCCTTCCACGGCCACGGGCAGGCCCAGGTCCAGGTAGGGCGGGAAATAGCCGTGCGACAGCTCCAGGCTCAGCTCCAGCGCGGGCAGGCGCCACACATGCTCATTGATGCTGGGGCCATCGCCCACGGGGCCGGGCCGGTAGCCGAACTTCTTGAGCAGGCCGCCGAGCTGCTCCTGCGCCAGCGTGATCGGTGCAGGCGGCAGCAGCATGCCGTTCTTGAACTGGCCGGGCGCGGGCTGCTCGGCGCAGGCGCCCAGCTGATCGACCAGGGGCTCCAGCTCATAGTCGGCCATGTAGGCCTGCCAGGCTTCGCGCTCGCCGGGCTGGGCCGTGGCCGGGTGCCAGAGGCTGATGCTGCAGCCAGCAGGCAGGGTCACGGTTTCATCCTCCACATCGACCAGCGAGAAGTCCTCGGCCAGGCGGAAGCTGGTGCGCGCCAGGCCCGGCGCATCCTCTGCGCGCCAGATCAGGCTGCGCCCCACGATGCGCAGCAGCGGGTGGGCCACGAACAGCCGCTGCCAGCGATCCAGCGGCCAGCGCTTGCCGCTGACCAGGGCCGCCAGCATGCGCGGCGCCTGCTGCTTGACCACGGTCTTGAGGCTGGTGGCCAGGGTCTTGAGCTGCGCAGTGGCGGCCTCCCATTCGGGCTTGAGCGCCTCGTCCTTGACCGCAGGAATGGTCTTGCTGGCCTTGTTTTTGTCGTTGATGACGCGCAGGCTCAGATCGCCCTGCAGCTCCACGCGGTAGCTCTGCGGCCCGACCGTGACCGTCAGGCCCTGGCCCAGGCCGAAGTCCGGCGTCAGCTCGTCGAAGAGTTCGGGCACGCTCATCTTGCGGCGCGCAGCGGCAGCGCGCAGGGCGATGCGCGCCGTGCGCTGCACCTGGTCCTTGAGCGAGCGCGACTCGGAGATCTCCTGCACGCGCAGCAGAGCGTAGAGGCTGTCCACCTCGCCCAGATGCTCCACGGCGGCGGCCGCGCGCTGCAGGCGCGGGCGGTTCCAGGCCTGGACGGCGGACACCAGCGCATCGACCACGCGGTCATCGGCATGGCCGGGCAGCAGCCTGAGCGCCCAGCGCTGCTTGGGTTCGCCCTCGGAAGCAATCCATTGCTGCACCAGGGCCAGCGCCAGGCGGGCACGGTTGTCGGCCGGAATGCGCGCCAGCAGCTCGCCGGCCAGCGGCGGCAGGCCGCCTTCGGCAATGGCGGATACGTGCAGCAGCACGCGGGCCGCGTGTTCGGACAGCGGCGCGCACAGCGCCAGCAGCTCGGGCGTATCGAAGGGCTTGATGGCCGCGCTCAGGCGCTTGATGGAGGCGAGCTGGGCTTCCAGATCCACGCCGCCAGCGGCAGACGCTGGCGATGCGGCATCTGCCTGGCTTTCATCCGATGTCGAGGCGCCCTGCCCTGTCAGGCCCAACTGCTGCAGCCGCTGCTGCACGCTGCTGGCCGAGGCCGCATCCAGCTTGCCGCCGGCCAGCAACTGCGCCAGCAAGGGACCGACAGCGGGGTCGGGGTGGGCCAGCAGCACGTCGCGGCAGGTCAGCAGCAGGTTCTTGGGCGGCTTGTTCAGCCAGCCGGCATCCACCAAGCTGGCCAGCGGAATATGGGCGGCCAGACCGGTCATGGCGGCGCGCAGGCCCTTGGCGCTGCTGCCGGTGATGATGGCGGTCAGCGCAGGCAGCGCGGCCTTCAGGCTGGCGGTGTCGAGCACGGGCAGCACATTGACCAGGTCCTTGACAGGCACCTCGGCCAGATCGGCCGGGCGGCGGGTCACCAGCTCGCGGATCACGCTGCGGTAGCGGCGCAGCTCGTCCTCGCGGTCGCAGCGCTGGGCCATGGCGGGCAGCAGCAGGGACAGCAAGGCGGCATCGTCCTGCTTCATGACATGCATGGCCAGCGCCAGGCTGATCTGGTAGCGGCCGTTCTCACGCAGCTGCTTGGCAAAGGGCGCGGGATCCTCGGCCACGAGGCGGTCCAGCAATTGCAATGCGCTCGTCCGCTCGGCGCGCTGGGAGTAGGTCAATTGGCTGAGCAGCAGCGCGGCCAGTTCCTCTCGCCGGGGCGCGCCGGCACTGGCCCAGCGCTGCCCGATCAGGTCGGGATCATCTATGTAGGATTTGTCGAAGAGCTGGGGATGCTCGGCAAAGAAAGGCAGCCAGTCCTTCCAGCCCTGGCCCTTGGGCTGCCTGGGCTGGCGCTCGTTGCGGTAGTGGTCCAGCACATCGTCGAACAGCTTGCCGCCCACGGCGGCATAGCGCAGCAGGTCGGCATCGTTCAGCTGGGCGACCAGGGGCTTCCAGGCCGCGTGGTACTCATGGCTGCGGCGGAACCCGGCCTCCTCGCGCAGCGCCAGCGCCCAGTCCAGCGTGGACGTCACCTCGTCATAGGGCATGCCGGGATAGCTGAGCCAGGGCAGCAGGCTGCCGAGCACCAAGCCTATGCCCTTGTACACAGGCAGGTCGGCGCTGCGGGCGTGGGCCAGCCATTGCTCGGCCAGCACGCGCACTTCGGCAGCCACATGGGCATTGGTCAGCTCCTCGCTGCGGCCCGACAGCACATGGCCGCGCGGCACGGTGAGCCGCGCAAAGGCCAGCCAGCGATCGCCGTCACGCGACCAGGGTGCGTCGCTGCCGCTCAGATGCCCCAGGATGTTGAGACAACGCTCCTCGCAGCCGCGCAGGAAGGTGCGTGCCTCGTCGGCCCGCCCGTCATGCAGGCGGGCGTCGAGTTCGGCGGCAAAGGCCTCGTCGCTGAGGCTTTCATGCAGCCGGTCATAGAGATCGCTCAGGGAAGCCGCGTGAAGATCGGTAGTGCTCATGGGGATGAGGAGATGAACAATGTGGGAAGCCGCAAACCAGGGCCTGCCGGGATGGAGACGGGGTGGAGCCTGCACCGGACGGAAGCAAAAGTTCTTGATCCATCCGGACAGTCCCTCGGAAAACTCACAGATTCATGCCCTGCGTATGTCGTCAGCTTTGGAAAAATCTGTAGCGCCATCCGCAACGGCCACGCCATTGTTCCCCGACACGCACGCGGTGCGGGCGCCGATCTTGTCAGGTCGCGGGCACCGCCACTTGACAGGCTGTCAAGCTGGCGACTGCCACCGCTGCGGGCCATGGACTGTACTGGGGACTTTTCGCCCAGGCGTACTGCCCGGCCCTGCCATGCCGCCGATACCATGGACCGCGACATGACCCCAGAGACACCCCATGCCCCTGTCCCAGACGCACAAGCTCTTTGACGACAACGCCTACCTGGACCGCTGCGAAGCCACCGTGACGGCCGTCAGCCCCGAAGGCATCGAGCTCGATGCCACGGTCTGCTATGCCCGCAGCGGCGGCCAGGCCGGCGACACCGGCACGCTGACCCTGGCCGATGGCCGCAGCCTGGCCCTGATCGACACCGTCTATGCCGATGACCGGCAGCGCATCCTGCATGTGCTGCAGACCGATGCCCCGCCCCAGGTGGGTGAACGTGTCCAGGTGGTGATCGACTGGGACAGGCGCCACCGGCTGATGCGCCTGCACACCTGCCTGCACCTGCTGGGCGTGCTGGTGCCTGTGCCCGTGACGGGCTGCAGCATCTCGCCCGACTCGGCGCGCCTGGATTTCGACCTGCCCGAGTCCACGCTGGACAAGACCGAGCTGACAGAGCGCCTCAACGCCCTGATCACCGCCAGCCATGCCGTGAACGTGGACCGCATCACGCCCGAGCAACTGGCTGCACAGCCCGACCTGGTGCGCACCGCAGGCGCCGCGCCCCCAGGCGGCACCTCCACGATCCGCATCATCGACATCCCCGGCCTGGACCGCCAGCCCTGCGGCGGCACGCATGTGCGCAGCACGGCCGAGATAGGCACGGTGGCCGTTACCAAGATCGAGAAGAAAAGCCGCACCAACCGGCGCGTGGTGGTGCAGTTCGCCTGACACCCCCCAGACCTGTTGATGCCAGACCTGTTGATGCCAGACCTGTCGATGCCAGGCCTCAGGACATCCAGGACCTGGGCGCCACGGGCCCGCTCGCCTCAGGGGGCCCATCGCCTCCCTGGGCCAGCCCCTCGCCCTGGCTACCGGACTTTCGCACCAGTTGCAGGATCTGGTCGAGCTGGTCATGCTCGACGGCGATCGAGTGCAATCTGAACAGCACATAGGGAATGAGGACGCTGGCGCAGGCCATGGCCGCCAGCGCCGCCTGTTGATGGGAGCCGTCGACGAAGAACGCCGTCAGCAGAAAGATGGCGCCGATGATCGAGCCTATGAAAACAAGCAATCTCATACATTCCCTCTATTTTCCGCAATCGTACCCAAATGTGACTGACGTGAGTAGAGGCATGCGAGCTGTGGGGTTGCCCGTCGCCAAAAGACCACGGGCAGCAAAACCGTTTTCCTGCGGCAGCCCGAATGCATGCCCTGCATGCGCAACGCCATACCGCATGCTCCAAGCGCAAGTCTTCGAACTCTTTTGACTTGATTCAAATCAACCTGCCGCCCCCGATCCTGTCTATGCTTGGGGCAGCCATACAAGGCATCCATGGCGACAGACCGCCTGCCGGTCCATGGCCCTCGGATGCCAGCCACCTCACCCGCTTTTCAAGGAGAAAACAATGGCAAAGCAATGGAAGCCCGTCCTCTTGGCCCTCGCAATGACTGCCGTCGCCGCGCCTGTGCTGGCCGCCGACTGCGCCGTCGAGATCGAAGGCAACGACGCCATGCAATTCAACAAGCCCACCATCAGCGTGCCCGCCAGCTGCAAGCAGTTCACGGTCAAGCTCAAGCATGTGGGCAAGCTGCCCAAGACGGCCATGGGCCACAACTGGGTGCTGAGCAAGACGGCCGACCTGCAGCCCGTGGCCAATGACGGCATCGCCGCTGGTGCGGCCAAGGACTTCGTGAAGGAAAAGGATGCCCGCGTGATCGCCCACACCAAGGTGATCGGCGGCGGCGAGAGCGATTCCGTCACCTTCTCCACCGCTGCCCTGAAGGCCGGCGAGGCCTACAGCTACTTTTGCTCCTTCCCCGGCCACTCCGCGCTGATGAAGGGCACGCTGACGCTGGCCAAGTAAGCCGGCGATCTGCCTTGGCGCGGGGCCTTGTGCCCCGCGTTCTACCCGGCGGCACTTCGGTGCCGCTTTTCATTTGCGGGGCCAGGCAAGCCGCACTTGCCTGGCCTGCCGATCCCCTCCGCTCTGCGTGGCCTCTCAGTGCCTGCTGGTGGTCCTGCCGTGCGGGCGGCCCTGCATTTCCACGCAACCCTTTTGCATCAGGCGCAGCAGCAGCTGGGTCCAGCTGGCGTCGGCCCATTTGGCACTTTCCAGCACCAGGGAGCGCGCGGCCTGCAGGCCGTCGCCGGGCTGCAGCTCCACGCGGAAACTGCCGCGTTCGCGCTGGGCCGTGACGGCCACCACGCTGCCCAGCAGGGCGATGTCATGCGAAGGCCTGGGGCCCTGCGGGCCGTCCAGGTCCACGCGCAGCACGCAGCCGGGGCGCAGTTCGTAGGTCCAGCGGTGGTCGGCATGGCCGGCCGCGCCCATGGCGTTCATTTCGGCAAGCCGCTGCTCCTGGGTCATGTCGTAGGGGCTGATGATGGGCGCCTGCTGCTGCGGGTAGCCCTGCACGCCGTCCAGGCAGGCGGCCATGAAGACCACAGCGCCTGCGCATGCCAGCAGTTTCCATGCGCCGCGCGGGCCCCGGCGTTCAGCGCGAGGCATGGGCCGCACCGCCGTCTTCATCACCCGGTACCTGCAGCGACACGTCCACGCGCATGGCCAGCACCTTGTCGATGGCCTTGCCGTCCATGTCCACCACCTCGAAGCGCCAGCCTTCCCATTGCACGGTGTCGGTGACACACGGCAGCCGGCCCGTGAGCAGCATGACCATGCCGGCCAGCGTGTGGTAGCGGCCGCGCTCTTCCTCGGGCACGGTGGCCAGCTCCAGCCGGTCCTTGAGTTCGGGCACGGGGATGTGGCCGTCCAGCAGCCAGCTGCCGTCCTCGCGCTGCAGCGCCCAGGAGTTGCGCGGATCGCGGGGCTGGAATTCGCCCGTGATGGCTTCCACCAGGTCCTGCAGGGTGACGATGCCCTGGACCTCGCCGTACTCGTCGATCACGAAGGCCATGTGCACGTCGGACAGGCGAAAGCTCTCCAGCAGTTCCATGCCGGTGATGGTCTCGGGCACATAGAGCGCGGTCTGCATGGGCTGGTCGGTCAGGCCCTGCTCCTTGCCCTGCAGCGCGCGCGACAGCCACTGGCGCGCGTTGAGCACGCCGATGATGGAGTCCATGCCGCCGCGCACCACGGGAAAGCGCGCGTGGTCGGACTGTTCGATCACGCGCAGGTTGTCCTCGAACGGCGCATCGGCATCCAGGCAGACCACGTCGCTGCGCGGCACCATCAGCGAGCCGATCTGGCGGTCATCAAGGCGGAACACGTTGCGCACCATGGTGTGCTCGTGCGATTCGATGACGCCGGCCGTCGTGCCTTCGGCCAGCATGGCGTGGATCTCTTCCTCCGTGACGACGCTGCCGCTGTTTTCCTTGACGCCCAGCAGGCGCAGCAGCGCATGGGTGGACACGGACAGCAGCACCACGAAGGGCTTGGTCAGATGGGCCAGCCAGTTGACTGGGCGTGCGATCAGGCGCGCAAAGGTCTCGGGATAGGTCTGGCCTATGCGCTTTGGCACCAGCTCGCCGACGACGATGGAGAAGTAGGTGATCAGCACCACCACCAGCGCCGTGGCCGTGTAGCCGCCATAGGGCGCGGGCACGCCCATGCGCTGCAGCCACTCGGCCAGCGGGGCGGCCAGCGCGGCCTCGCCGACGATGCCGTTGAGCACGCCGATGGAGGTGATGCCGATCTGGATGGTGGACAGAAAGCGCGTGGGGTCGGCCCCCAGCTGCGCGGCGGCGGCGGCGCCGGCATCGCCCTCGTCTATGAGTTTTTGCAGGCGCGCCTTGCGGGCCGTCACCAGCGCGATCTCGGACATGGCGAAGACGCCATTGAGCAGGATCAGCGCAAAAAGTATGGCAATTTCCATGATGCGTGTTGTGGGAACCGGGAGCCGCAGCTGCGGCAGAAAGGGCCCATGCGGCGATGGGTCCGGGAAGAAGGAAAGCCAGGGGCCAGCCCGGCAGCCGGGCATTCAGGACAGGGTCCCGAAGCGGCAGAGGCACCGCAGGCGCAGGGCACTGCAGGTCAGAAAAACGGCAATGGGGGATCAGGCTGCCCGCGGAGGCCGGTCGGGCGGTGCCAGGCTGCGCCAAGGGCCTTCGCGCAGGCTGGCGGTGATGTGGCGCCCGGCCTGCAGACGGGGTGCCGGCATGCCGTCCACGGCGTGCACGACATCAGGGAGGTCCTGTTGATCGTCCATCAGCGCGTGGTCGAAGTCATCGAGCAGGGAGACCGTGTCCACCCGCGGCGCCGCCTCGCGCTCCGGGCCGGCGCAGGCCGCGCGCGGGTGGACACCGGGCGGCTCGCATGGCTCGTCCGGCAGGGCGCGCCATGGCGCAAGCCCCAGCGTGGACAAGGCCACGCTGACGACGAAGTGCAGGGAGAAAACCGCGATGAACCATTTGGACATGGTCCTCGGATTCTATCCATGCCCGTGAACCGCAGACAGGCAGGCCGCCTGTCCACCGCTGTTCGCCGCTTCCTACAAGCGGCGCGCCGGCGCCGTGGAAACATGCGCCACGGCCCACTCTCCGCTCTCTGCCATGAAAGCCATCCATACCCTTTTCACCGTGTTGCACGCCCTCATCGCGCTGCTGTTTTCGCTGGCCGCCGTGGCCCTGCTCTGGATCGCGGGCCTGAAGGGCTGGAACGCCATGGCGCATGGCGTGGATGGCGAATCAGGCCTGCGCATCGTCGAGGCGCTGGGCATCCTGGCCTCCGGCGTGGTTGCGCTGCAGATCGCCCAGACCATCACCGAAGAGGAAGTCATACGCGAGGCCCACATCAGCGGCCCCACGCGCGTGCGCCGCTTTCTCTCGCGCTTTCTGGTGGTGCTGGTCGTCGCGCTGGCCGTGGAGGCCCTGGTCGCCGCCTTCAAGACGCAGGAAGAACCCGCCCACCTGCTCTACCCCGCCGCCCTGGTCAGCGCCGTGGGTGTCCTGCTGCTGGGCTGGGGCGCCTTCATCCACCTCAACCGCTCCGCCGAGGAACTGGAGCCCGAGGCCATGGAAGAAGCCAAGGACGAGGACCACAAGGTCAACAAATCGTGAGGGCCAGGCCCGCGCACGCAAGGGTTGACAGGCCGCATCGCCGGCCTCAGGATGCGCGGATGGTTTTTGCCACGCACCGCCTCACCACCACCACGACCGCCAACGGCGGACCGTGGACGGATACCTGAGCGCCGCAAGGCAGCCACCATCCCCCAAGGCCCCGCCCACGATGGACGGGGCCTTTGCGTTTCTCCGTGCATCCAGGGCATCACCGGAGAGACTTCATGCAGATTCCCCCTTCCGCCGCTTCCTCCCCATCCTCGAAGGCCGCACCGGGCGGCCCACGGCGTGCCCTGCTCGTCATCGACATGCAGCAAGGTCTTTTCAACGGCAGCGATGCGCCGTTCGACAAGGACCGAGTGCTGGCGAACACCCGACAACTGATCGCCCGCGCCCGTGAAGCCGGCGCGCCCATCTTCGCTGCGCGCCACACCGGCCCTGCAGGCTCGCCGATCGCCCCGGGCAGCCCGCTCACGCAGCTGCTGCCGCAGCTGGGCATCGAGGCGCAGCGGGACCGCGTCTTCGACAAGACACGGCCCAGCTGCTTCGAGGGCACCGGCCTGGCCACCTGGCTTGCCGAAGCCGGGATTGCCGAACTGGTCATCGCCGGCATGAAGACCGAGTTCTGCGTGGACACCACCTGCCGTGCCGCAGCCGGCCTGGGCTTTCGCCCGGTGCTGGTGGCGGATGCCCATACCACCACCGATTCGCCGCTGCTGCAGGCCGGGCTCATCATCGGCCACCACAACCGCACGCTGGGCGGCGCCTTTGCGCAACTGGTGCAGACTGCGGACTGCCGGTTCTGAACGGACTTCGCGCATGATGGCCCTGGAAGCGTCGCGGGTCGTGCCGTGGCAGCCTTGCATCAAACCAATATGAATGATTTCCGTTAACTGGTTCATGACGTGCGCAGGCCTGGCATGCTGGCCTGCAGCGCACCACAGGAGCGAGCAATGCCCGAACCTCTTGCACCGTCGGCCGGCCCGGCTTTCACCGATGCGCCGCCCTCCACGCCCCGGCAGGAAAAACTGTCCGACGTCAGCGAGACGCTGCGCATTCCGCTGACCGCCCGCGCCCTGGGCGACCGGCTGTTTCCGGGCATGGCCGTGAGTGACGCCCATGCCTTGGACACCCTGACCCAGCTGGGCGACGACGGCAGCCGCTGGCTGCAGGACAGGCAGAGCATCTACGGCGTGCTGGCGCGCACGCACTGCTTTCGCGCGCTGGCGCAGGACTTTCTCCGGCGCCAGCCGCAGGGCCATGTGGTGAACCTGGGCTGCGGCCTCAGCGACTATTTCCAATGGCTGGACAACGGGCAGATGCATATGACGGATGCGGACCTGGGGCCGGTGGTCGCACTGCGCAGGCAGTTGCTACCCTGGCAATCGGAGCGCCAGGAGATCCGCGAATTCGACCTGGCCGACGCCGACTGGTGGCGGCGGCTGGGACTGCCGGCCGACAGGTCAGGGCCTGCCGTCTTCATGATGGCCGAAGGCGTTTCCATGTACCTGCAAAAAGAGCAGATACAGGCGCTGTGGACCACGTTTGCGCAATGCAGCCCGCCGGGTTCGGAACTGGTGTTCGACGCCATGTGCTGGCTGGCCGCCGGGCGCGCAAGCCAGCACCCCTCGGTCCGGCTCACCCAGGCCCAGTTCCATTGGGGCCTGCGCCGCGAGGCCGATCTGGCGCAAGCCCATCCGCGCCTGCAGCTGGTGGCCGCGCACCAGGTGATGGAAGGCTACGGCCCGCCCTACTCGCTGGTGGGGCCGGCATTCCGCTGGACCTTTGGCGTGCACTTCTATGCCATCTACCAGTTGAAGTCGGTCGAGACGGCGGCTTAGGCCGATTGCGCAGCCGCAGCGAAGGATGCCCGGTCAAGCCGGGCATCCTTGTTTCAGGGAACCAGGATCAGCCTTCGTCGGCCGCGCTGGAGGACAGGGCCAGGGCCAGGCCTTGCACCAGGTCTTGCCCGGGCTGCCATTCGCGCACAAAGCGGTTGCGCGGCGGCCGCAGGGCTTCGCGGCCGGCCGAGACGGGCGTGCCCACATACAGCAGGCCGACGAGCCGGTCATGGGGCTCGAATCCCAGGGCCTCGCGCACGCGCGCATCGTGGCTGTTGGCGCCGCTGGCCCAGAAGCCGCCAAAGCCCAGGATGTGCAGGGCGTTGAGCATGTTCATGGCGGCAGCGCCACCGGCCAGCAGCTGCTCGCTTTCAGGCACCTTGTGCTCGGGTTGCAGGTGCACGCCCAGCGCGATGATCAGCGGGGCCGACAGGGCCTTGGCGCGGAATCGCTCGGCGTCGGCCTGCGGGTCGCGCGCCTTGGCGGCCTGCACGAACACCTCGCCCAGCGCATGGCGCGCATCGCCCTGCACCAGCACGAAGCGCCAGGGGCGCAGCTGGCCGTGGTCGGGGGCGCGCAAGGCCGCGTCGATGACGGTGTCGATCACGCCAGGGCCGGGCGCCGGCTCCTGCAGCGGCCAGCGTGACTGGCGCGACATCAGCAGGTCCAGCGCGGCGCGCTGCTCGGGGGTCAGGGATCTGTCGTTGGTGCTCATTCGTTGTCCTGCAGCGCAGGCTGTCTTGCCTGCTCGGGCTGTGCCGGTGATTCGGGTGGCAGCTGCGAGCACGCGCCGCAATGGCCGTACAGGGCCAGGCGGTGGTCGGCCAGGCGGTAGCCGTGGGCCTGGGCCACCTGGTGCTGCAGCGCCTCGATGTGGTCGTTGCTGAATTCATCCACGCGTCCGCACTGCAGGCAGATCAGGTGGTCATGGTGCGGCCCCTCATTGAGCTCGAACACCGCCTTGCCGCTTTCAAAGGTCTGGCGCAGCAGCAGGCCTGCAGCCTCCAGCTGCGACAGCACGCGGTAGACGGTGGCCAGGCCCACCTCGGCACGCCGCTCGGCCAGCAGGCGGAACACGTCCTCGGCATGCAGGTGGCGCGATGCGCTCTGCCTGAAGATTTCCAGCACCTGCATGCGCGGCAGCGTGGCCTTCAGGCCGACGCTGCGCAGTTCGGGTTCGCCACCCGGGCTCAGGGGCATCTTGCTGCGTGTCATGCGGTGGTGTCTCCGTGTGTCAGTGTCATGGCGGGGTTGTCGCCGCCTTCGGCACCCCGGTGTATGCGGACGATGCGCAGCGCATCGGGCTGCTCCACCAGCACGCAGGTCTTGCCCGTGCGCTGGCAATGGTCCTGTACGCGCCAGTACTCGCCGTGGCTCAGGCAGCCGGTCTGGCAGATCACCAGATCGGCCTCGCGCAGGCTGGCCTCGAAGGCCTCGGCGTCCTGTTCGGGCTCCCGCGCAGGCATGGCGGGCTGGGCCACGGGCGCGGCCGTCTGGCGCTGCCAGCGTGCGCGCTCGCGCAACAGGTCCTGCACGCGCACCAGCAGCGACTCCACGCGCCGTGCCAATGTGACGCGGCGCGAGAGGCCGGGAATGGCCTTCTCCAGCGCCTCGCGCTCCTCGCGCGCCCACAGCAGCTGGGTTTCCTTGGCCATCAAGGCCGCGCGCTGGCGGATCACCAGCCTTTGCAGCCTCTCTATTTCCTGGGCTTGAAGGCACAGCAGCTCGCTGCTGCGCAACTGGGCGTGGCCGTAGCCACGCAGCAGCACCTGGTGCTCATGCGCCAGCTGCTGAATGTCGTCCAAGGTCTGGGTCATGGTTTCCTCGGCAAACCTGAGCATTGCGCGGTGGTCGCGCGAAGGCCTTTGCGCATGGCCCTGTGCGGCACGGGCCTGGCTTGCCGGCAAGGCGGTGTGCTGCGGTGCAAGCCGGATGCGCTGGCAAATCATTGAGAATGATTCTTATTAAATCATGAAATGCCGGCCGTCAAACCGATGACCGTACGCAGTCTGGTGCAAAGGCCGCACCGGCGCAGATGTGCTTGCAGGGCGGCCGTCAGCGCCCTGCCATGCACGGCAACGCAGGCCTGCGCCCGGCCTGCCGTTGCCTGACCGACCTGCTCAAAGACCCTTGAGCATCCGGCCGTTGACCTCGGTGCCGTACAGGGAGAACGGGGTGTCGTGGAACTGCTTGCGCGTGTCGGCCACGTTGCCGGTGAAGCGCGGGTCCTGGGGGCGCTCCATGCTGTTGATGTAGGTGGCCACGTCCCAGGCCTCCTGGTCGTCCAGCGTGGGGTTGCCGTAGGGCATGTTGCCCTTGATGAAGCTGGCAGCCTTGTCCACCTCATGCGTGCCCGCGCCCCAGTTGTAGGACTGCTTGCCCCACAGCGGCGGGAACACGGTCACGCCGCCGGTTTCCTGGCCCTGGCCCTGCGCGCCGTGGCACAGCGCGCACTTGGCCTCGTAAACCTTGGCGCCGCGCTCGAAGCTGGGCTCCTGCGCGGCCTTGCCCACCTTGGTGAAGCCCGCACCCGGCAGCTTCTCGCCCGTGGGCGCCTTCTGGGCCATCCAGTAGGCGTAGGCCTCCAGCGCCACGAGGATGTCGTGGCCGTCGCCGGGGGCCTTGCCGTTCATGCTGTACATGAAGCAGCCGCGCACGCGCTCGGCGAAGGTGTCCACGTGGTTGGTCTTCTTGCGGTAGGCCGGGTACAGCGGGTAGGCACCCCACATGGGTGCGGCGCCCTTGAGCCGGCCTGCGTCCAGGTGGCAGTTCACGCAGTTGAGGGTGTTGCCCGAAAAGCCCACGGCGTTGGCCGGCGTGCGCAGGAAGATGGCCTCGCCACGGCGGATCCACTCGCCCATGGGGGTGTCGGGGATGTCGCGGGCACCGGGGGGTGTGAAGGCGCCGCCGTCGGCAGCCACTTTCACGGCCTGGGAGGTGACCTGGGCATTCGCATTTGCATCGGCCCTGGCTGCGGTGGCAGCCGCAGCGGGGACCGCGCCCACGCGGGCCGGCGCAGGTGGCATGTCTGGCTGGCTGATGTACATGCCATAGGCGAGCGCGCCCGCCAGGCCGGCGAACAGGCAGGCGACGACGACGTACTCGGCGGTATTGGAGTTTTTGGAGGCGCGGGTGGGTTGTGTGTCGGACATGTTCGGCTCCCGGTCCATCAGGGTTTGGCTGGCGCGGAGGCCGTGGCCGTGGCTGCGGTGCTGGTGCTGGTGCTGGAGCTGGTGCTGGCGCCATGCAGGCGGGCGTAGTAGGCCGCCACGGCCTGGATGTCCGCGGGCGTGAGCTTTTGCGCAACCTTGCCCATGAGGCCCAGCGGGCCGGCCTCGCGCTGGCCCTTGTTCCAGGCGGCGACCTGGCTTTGCATGTAGTCGGCCGTCAGGTGGCCGATGGCCGGGAAATCTGCGCCCACGCCCACGCCGCCCGGGCCGTGGCATTGGGCACAGGCGGGAATGCCGTCCGCCCAGCGTCCGCGCTCGACCAGCCAGGCGCCGTCATCGTCCTTGCCCTTGGGCAGGGGGCCGCGCACGGGCTGGATGGGCAGCGGCAGGCTGGCGTAATAGGCCGAGACGTCGGCACGGTCCTGGGCCGACAGGGCCTTGGCCATGGGCGCCATCACGGGGGCCTGGCGGCTGCCGTCGGCCAGGTGCTGGAGCTGGCGCGCCAGATAGCCGGCGTGCTGGCCGGCCAGGGCGGGAAAGCCCGCCATGCCCTCGCCCTTGGCGCCGTGGCAGGTGGCACATGCCGCCGCACCCTGGGGCGTGCCCGACTGGGCGATTTTCTGGCCGGCTGCTGCACTGCCTTGCACCGCAGCTGTGGGCGCTGCTGCGGGCGCTGCTGCCTTGGGCGCGGCGTCTTGCGCCCAGGCGCTGCCTATCAGCATGCAGATGCCGATGGCGATGCACGACCGGGACAGGGTCTGTTTGTTCATGCGGATCATCGTGGGAAGAGGCATTTGCCCTGCCATGCGTCCGCGCCACGCACCCAGGAGCGCACGGCTGCGGCGGACAGGATCGAATAGGGATACCGGCCGCCGCCCCGCAAGGCGCAATGCCCGCAGGGCTGGCCAGCCAGGCCCGCACGATACGGAGCCGAGATTAAGCCGGCGTTAATGGGCCGGCGTTAATGGGCCGGCGCTAATGGGCCGGCGCTAATGGGCCGGCGGCCGGGATCTGCGGGCACGGGCCGTCCGCCAGCGGCAGGTACAGGCGCGCGACCAGGCCGCTGGCCTGGCCTTCCTCGGGCCGCCACAGGCTGCGCGGCTGCAGCAGCAGGCAGCCGCCTGCGCATTCGGCGATGCGCTGCACGATGGGCAGTCCCAGGCCGCTGCCATGCTCCTGGGGACGCTTGCGCCAGAAGCGGCGCGTGGCCTCTTCGCATTCCTCGGCGCTGAGCCCCGGGCCGTGGTCGGCCACGGTGAACTCCACATAGCCTGTGCCCGGCTGCTGTGTCTTGCCCGGCATGGCGCCAACGGGGCGCACGGCCAGTTCCACGGGATGCTGCGGCGCATGGCGCAGGGCGTTTTCCAGCAGATTGCGCAGGGCCGAGACCAGCAGGGGCTCGGAGATGGCCAGAGGCCAGTCCTGCACGGGCTGGCCGTTGTCCAACCATGTGCGCAGCGCGGGCGCTGGGGTCTGGGCGCTCACGGCATTCACAGCCAGTTGCCAGGCCTTGTCCAGCGCCTGCAGCGCATCGGCAGGCGCATCGCCGCAGGCCAGCACGGAGGCAGCGCCAGGTTCATGCTGCTCCAGCCGCGCCAGCAGCAGCAATTGCTCCAGCGTGTGCTGCAGGTGCTCCACGCCCTCGCCCGCCTGGGCCAGCGAATCGCGGGCCATGGAGCCGGGCGGCGCGGCCAGAAGGCCGGCAGGCATGCCGGGCGCCGCCAGCGCCATCTGCGCCACCTGCACATGGGTCTTGATGGCGGTGAGCGGCGTGCGCAGCTCATGGGCAGCGTCGTCGCTCCAGCGGCGCTCGCGGTCGATGGCGGCGCGCACGCGATGCAGCAGCTGGTTGAGCGTGCCCACCAGCGGCGCCAGCTCGCGCGTCTGCAGGCCCTGGGCCACGGGCGAATCGTCGCCGGGCGGGCGGCGCGCCAGTTCGCGCCGTAGGGCCTCCAGCGGCCTGAGGCCCTGGGTCACGGCCCACCACATCAGCCCCATGCTGGCCAGCAGCGCCAGCACGAAGGGCAGGACGATGGTGTAGGCAAAGCCGTGGATCAGGCCCTCGCGCACATCGATGCGGTCGGCCGTGGCGATGCGCACGCCGTGGTCCTCCAGCACATAGGTGCGCCAGGGTTTGCCGCCCTTGATGATGGTCGAAAAGCCCAGCGGCATGCTCTGCGGGAACACGGGACTGCCCTCGGTCTTGGCCAGCACCTGCGGCAGGGCCGATTCGGGCCGCACGGGCTGGACCTCGCCGCGCACCAGGCTGACCTCGCAGGCCACGCCGTCGCGCGCGATCACGTTGAGCATGGGGCTCCAGTCCTGCGGCAGCTCCCGGGCAGGCCGGAACTGGTGGACGATGCCTGCCACCATGCGCGCCGAGGCGATCAGCCGGTCATCCAGCACGGTGCGCAGTTCGTTGCGCATGTCCGAGAACATCCAGGCCGCCACCCCGCCCCACAGCGTGCACAGCGCCAGGCACAGACATGCCAGCAGGCGCACGCGCAGGCTGCGCATCATGGGTGCAGGCCCAGGCGATAGCCCTCGCCGCGTACCGTCTCCACCAGTTCATGGCCCAGCTTGCGGCGCAGATGGTGCACATGCACGTTGACGGCATTGCTCTCCACGTCCTGGCTGTAGCCGTAGAGGCTGTCGCGCAGTTGCTCGGTGCTCAGAATGCGGCCCGGCGACTGCAGCAGCGCGCGCAGCAGCGACCACTCGCGGCGCGACAGCTCCACCGTGCGGCCCTGGCGCTGGATGTGGCCTGCAGCGGGGTTGATGCGCACCTCGCCCAGCTCGATCCAGTCCACGCTGCGGCCGGCCGCGCGGCGCAGCAGCGCATGCAGGCGCGCCGCCAGTTCGTGCAGGTCAAAGGGCTTGACCAAGTAGTCGTCGGCGCCGGTCTGCAGGCCTTCGATGCGCTGTGACACGGCATCGCGCGCCGTCAATACCAGCACGGGCACCTGCAGGCCCTGGCCGCGCCAGCGCGCCAGCAGCGAGAGGCCATCCTCGTCGGGCAGGCCCAGGTCCAGCACGCAGGCATCGAAATGCGAGGAACGGATGGCCGCATCCGCCTGCCCGGCCGAGGCCACGGTATCCACGCCGAAGCCCTGCAGCTGCAGGCCGGCTCGCACGCCGCTGGCCACCAGCGCGTTGTCTTCCACCAAGAGAACATGCATGTTGTTGTCCGCAGGGCCTGGCGCCAGGCCCCGCCGTCTGTATTCAAGTCGGGAACGAAAAGCGACTGAGCATCGCAGATTTGCCGCGCTGGCGCGGCGGCGTGCCGAATTTCGCAGGCGGGTGCACAAGAATGCGGCCAGGCGGCCCGCTCAGGGCCGGGCCAGCAGCCCGCCCAGCAGCAGGTCCAGAGCCGCCGCGCCGCGCTCCAGCCGCAGGTCAGCGTCCTCGCCCTCGGCAATCCAGAAAGCCGCTTCGGCCAGGCTGCCGTAGATCAGCGATGCCAGCGCCTGCGGATCGGCCCGGGCCACGATGCCCTGGGCCATGAGGTCCGCGATCAGTGCCTGCATGGACGCAATGCAGTGGCGCTGCGATTGCGGCAGCGCACCGCCCAAAGCCGCGCGCGCATCGCGCAGCACGATGCGCTGGATTTCAGGCTCCAGCGCCATTTCCAGGTAGGCCCGGCAGCGGCTGCGAAAGCCCTGCCAGGAATCCTGGGCATGGGCGGTGATGGCCTTCAGGCGTTCATCCACCTCGGCATCGATCTGCTCGACCACGGCCGCCAGCAGGCCCTGCTTGTCGCCGAAATGGTGGTACAGCGCGCCCCGCGTCAGGCCCACCTGCGCGGTGAGATCGTCCATGGAGGCATCGGCGTAGCCCTGCTCTCCAAAGGCCTTGCGGGCCGTGGCCAGCAGCGTGGCGCGGGTTTCTTCCATCTCGGCGCGGGTGCGGCGAACCATGGCCAATCTCCTTGCATACGGCGTGCATGATTATTTACATACGCCGCGTATGTATATAGGATTCTATTCATACGCAGCGTATGTATTTTCTCTGTCCCGCGACGGCGGTGCAACACCCCCCACCTGTTTGAAGGGATCTGAACCATGAATTCGTCTTCCTCCACGCGGCCCGAACCCGCCGCGCGCCGCCCGTGGCTGGCCGTGTCCGCCGTGGGCCTGGCCACCTTTTCCGTGGTGACCACGGAAATGCTGCCGGTCGGCCTGCTCACATCCATTGCTGGCAGCCTGGGCACCTCCATGGGCAGGGCCGGCCTGATGATCTCGCTGCCGGCGCTGCTGGCCGCGCTGTTCGCGCCGCTGGTGGTGATGGCGGCGGGCGGCATGGACCGGCGCCGCATCCTGTGCGGACTGCTGGCCCTGCTCGTGCTGGCCAACCTGGCCTCGGCGCTGGCGCCGTCGCTGATCTGGCTGCTGGCCGCGCGCGTCCTGGTGGGCTTTTGCATGGGCGGCATCTGGGCAATCGCGGGCGGGCTGGCGGCACGGCTGGTACCCCAGGCGTCGATGGGCCTGGCAACTTCCATCATCTTTGGCGGCGTGGCGGCGGCCTCGGTGCTAGGCGTGCCGCTGGGCGCGCTGATCGGCGATTTCGCGGGATGGCGCTGGGCCTTTGGTGGCATGGCAGGCTTCAGCGCACTGGTGCTGGCGCTGCACGTGGCCGTTCTCCCCGCCCTGCCTGCCACAGACTCGGCCAACCTGCGCCAGTTCAGCCGTCAGCTGGCCAACCGCAGGCTGCAGGCCGGGCTGGCACTGACGCTGCTGCTGGTGGCCGGGCATTTCATGTCCTTCACCTTCGTGCGCCCGCTGCTGCTGACGGTGTCGGGGTTCGATGCGCAATGGATGAGCGCGCTGCTGCTGGCTTACGGCATCGCGGGCATTGCGGGCAACTTCCTGGCGGGCATCATCGCGGCGCGCCGCACGGCGCCGAGTCTGGCAGCGATCGCCCTGGGCCTTCTGCTGGCGCCTGTGCTGTTCCTGTCCGTGGGCGACTCGCCAACCGGTGGTGGCGCCGTGCTGCTGGTCTGGGGCCTGGCCTACGGCGGCGTATCGGTGGGACTGATGACCTGGATGATGCAGGCTGCGCCACGCGCCGTGGAAATTGCCACGGCGCTGTACGTTGGCGTCTTCAACATCGGTATTGCGCTGGGCTCATGGGCGGGCGGCCAACTGGTCGATGGCTGGGGGCTGCACGCCACGCTCTGGCTGTCTGGCGGCTTGGCCGCTGCGGCCTTGCTGCTGTCTACGGCCATGGGATTGGTTGGGACTGGAAGCAAAGCGGATTGCGGCCATCAACAGGCAAAGAATCAACAAGTCTGAATTCCGCAGAAACTTCAGGACAAGTCCTATGCCACCTCGGAAATATCCTGAGATATTTCGGAATTCTCCTTGTCTTCCACAGCGGAAATTCACGCAATTACCAATGCACAATCCAGGCCTTGCCCTCACGGATTCGCATCGCTCGCGACCCCGTATTCCGCTTGATGGAAGGATATGCAATGAACGAACTTCAGACACGGCTTATCGTCGTGTGCGTGCTGACCCTTGTCGTCGTCATGCTCGTTTCCAAATACGAGATAGTGAAGCCATCGACTTCATCAAAAAACAAGCTGATTTTCAAGGCATCCCTCTTCATTGCCATTTCTTTCGGGGCATTTGCAGCACTCTGGAATAAGTTCTGACCCTCGATCGATGAGATGGATTTTCTTGCGATTGCAGAAAATCCTTTTCCTGCGAGCGCAAGAGGTGGCGCTGCCGCCCGGCAAGCCAGGTGAGGCCGTGAGGCCATGAGGCCGTTAACCCCCCGTTAATTCCCCGTTAATTCCCCGCTGCCAGCATCCACGGCCTGTCAGCCCGCATGGCTGAAACTCCCTTCCATGCATCTCCGGTCATCCCCTCTTCTTTCGTCCTTCCTGCCCTTGCTTGCTGGCCTGCTGCTGGCGCCTTCGCCTGTTCTTGCCGGAGCGGCAGAGCCTGGCGGGCCGTCAGCGCTATCGGCGCTGGGCGCCTGGCTGCACCTGCCTGCCAGCCTGGCGCTGGGGCCGCTGGTCCTGCCGATGGGCGTGGTGGTGGCCATGCTGGCCTGGCTGCTGGCGCAGTGGCTGGCGCGCAGGAATGAAAGGCGCACCGGCCAGGCCGTGGATGCGCTGCTGTGGCAAAGCACCCTGGCCGGCCTGCTGGCGGCGCGCCTGGCCTATGTCGCGCAGTGGTGGACCGAGGTCGCGCCGGCCCCCTGGGATTGGAGCGGGATGCCGGCCTTCGCAGGCCGTGTCGTCGATATCCGCGACGGGGGATGGAACCTGTGGGCCGGCCTGCTGGCCGCGCTGCTGTACATGCTGTGGCGCAGCCGCCGCTCCCCGGTGCTGCGCCGCGCCACAGGGCTGGCGCTGGGCGCGGGGGCGGCCCTGCTGGTGCTGGGCAGCCTGCTGCAGGCGCTGCCCTCCGCAGATGCACCTGCCCTGCCGGCCTTCACCCTGGTCAACGGGCAGGCGCAGCCGGTCTCGCCGCAGCAGTTGCAGCAGGCCGATGGCAAGCCCATGGTGATCAACCTCTGGGCCACCTGGTGCCCGCCCTGCCGGCGCGAGATGCCGGTGCTGGCCCAGGCCCAGCAGCAACGGCCCGATGTGCGCTTCATCTGGATCAACCAGGGCGAGACGGCAGAGACCGTGATGGGCTACCTGCGGCGCGAGCAGGCAGCAGCCCCGCTGCCGCTGGCCCAGGTGCTGTTCGACCCGCAGCAGCAGGCCGGCCGGCACTGGCGCCAGCGGGGCCTGCCTTCCACCTATTTCTATGGCGCCGACGGCCGGCTGTGCGGCATGCGCATGGGCGAGCCGTCGCGCGCCAGCCTGGCCCAGCATCTGAAGGAATGTTCATGAGCGCTTCCCCCCTGTTCCCCCTGCCTGCACTGGCAGGAGCCCTGGCCCTGTCGACAGCCTTGGCCCTGCCGGCCGCGGCGTCCGAGCTGCCATCGGAGGATTTCCTGGCCCAGCAGGGACTGACCCTGGTGGGACCGCTGCCGGCCGTGGGCGGACTCAAGGCCTGGGCCGCCTACCGCGACCGCCAGCCCGTGCCCATCTACCGCATGCCTGACGGCAAGCACTGGGTGCTGGGCACGGTGATCGACGCCCAGGGCCGCGACGTGAACGCCCAGGCCCTGCAGGCCGCCGTGCAAAAGCCCATGGGCGAGCAGCTGTGGAGCGATGTGCAGCGCGCCCAGTCCATACCGGATGGCCGCGCCGACGCGCCGCGCACGGTCTATGTGTTCACCGACCCCAACTGCCCCTATTGCAACCAGCTGTGGAACGATGCCCGGCCCTGGGTGGAAAGTGGCCAAGTGCAGTTGCGCCACATTCTGGTCGGCATCCTCAAGCCCAGCAGCGAGGGCAAGGCCGCCGCCTTGCTGACCGCGCGCCAGCCCGAGCAGGCCCTGGCCGAGCACGCACGCGCCTATGCCAAGGCCGGCCGCGCCAGCGCAGAGGGCGCGGGCGCCACGCCGCTGGCCCCGGTGCCGCAGACCACGCGGCAGGTGCTGGCCAGCCATGCCTCGCTGATGTCCACCTGGGGCCTGCGTGCCACGCCGGCCCTGGTCTGGAAGGATGACAAGGGAGTGGTGCAGGTGCGCACCGGCCTGCCGCCGGGCCTGCTGGAAGAGGTCATGGGGCCGCGTGGCAGGAAATGACGAGCACGACCATGAGCACAAGCCGTTGTCCCGCCGCTTCCACATCCTCCAGCGACTGGAGCGACCTGTTTCCCGCCCGGCCGGATGGGCCGCCGCTGCGCATCGTGCTGCATGCGCCCACGCCCGGCGCCCTGGCCCGTGCACGCAGCAATCTGGCCAACCTGCGCCAGGACCGGCCCGGTGCCGAGGTCCGCATCGTCATCAACGGCCCGGCCGTCGAGGCACTGCTGGACGCCGCGCCGGGCACGCCGCAGCATCTGGACGCTGCCGCCCTGGCCCATGCGCTGGTCTGCCCGAACACGCTCAGGAAGCTGGGCCGCGAGGCGCCTGCCGGCATGCGCGTGCTGCCGCAAGGCGGCATCGAGTCACTGGCCCTGCTGCAGCAGTCGGCCTGGTGCTACGTGCGCTGCTGAGCGGCCTGCGCCAGCGAGGCCAGGCAGCGCGCCTGCCATTGGTATTCAGGCTCGAACGATTCGCGGTCCGTGACGGCGCCGTGGCCGCCCTCGCCATAGACCATGGCGTAGGCCGCATAGTCGGCCGCCTGCAGCGCCCGGCCCGCCAGCCCATGGGCCGTGGCATAGGTGGCGGACACGGCGGCATGGCCGCAGCCGTCGAGGGAGCGCGATCCCTGGTGGTGGTTGGCCAGGCTGGCGGCCTCGCGGGCCAGGCGGTCCAGCTCCTGCCTGTCGATCTGGCCGTCCAGGTAGCGGCGAAGGCCTTGTGCGCAGCGGATGACGTCCGGGTCTTCCAGCAGGTGCGCGATGCGGTCCACGCAGGCCTGTGTGAATTGCAGCCTCAGGTGCTCGCCGGCTTCGGCGGCAAGGTCCAGTTCCGAAGCAAGGCTGTTCAGGGCATGGTTCATGGAGAACTCCTTGGCAGTGGCGACACAAGCAGCGTAGACCGGGGCCGCGCGCGGAAACAAGAGGGTGATTTCCGATACGCGCCCTGCATTCCCGAGGAATGCAGTCACCCTGTTAACCCCGTCTTAATCCCTGCGCCACACGCTATGGACTGCCTTGGGCGCCTGTCCATGGCAGGCAGTCGGTGGCGCTTTGCAAGCACTCGGCAGGCACTCGGCAGGCACTTGGAAAGCCCATTGCTTGACTCACATCAAGCCGCCAAGGCCCTGAATTTCATATATTAAATTCAATATAAAAAGCATATTTTTAATGCTTTATTGAGTTTGAGCGACCACGATCCGTGGCCGCAGGACGATGAAAGACAGGCCATGCCAAAAACATCCCGCGCCGGCAGCGGCTGCAACGACTGCAGCTGCAAGCCCTCCTCCCACGACATCCCCGCCCCTACCCTCTCCCATGCACAGCCCGCCGCAGGCAAGCGCGGCTTCCTGCAGGACCTGCTGGCCGCTGCCATGGCGGCCGTGGCCCTGCCCGTGGCGGCGGCCGCGCCCGGCACCCCCGGTTTTCAGCCGCCGCGCCGCCCCGGCGAGGCCGGCAGGCGCTACGGCATGCTGGTGGACCTGCGCCGCTGCATAGGCTGCCAGGCCTGCACGGTGAGCTGCTCCATGGAGAACCTGCCGCCGCTGGGCCAGTTCCGCACCACGGTGCTGCAGTACGAGGTGCAGCACGCGGGCAACGAGGACCTGCCGCCGGCCATGCTCAACCTGCCGCGTCTGTGCAACCACTGCGACAACCCGCCCTGCGTGCCGGTCTGCCCGGTGCAGGCCACCTTCCAGCGCAGCGACGGCATCGTGCTGGTGGACAACGAGCGCTGCGTGGGCTGCGGCTACTGCGTGCAGGCCTGCCCCTATGACGCACGCTTCATCAACCACGAGACGCAGACCGCCGACAAGTGCACCTTCTGCGAGCACCGCCTGGAGGCCGGACTGCTGCCGGCCTGCGTGGAAAGCTGCGTGGGCGGCGCCCGCGTGATCGGCGACCTCAACGACGAGGGCAGCGAGATCCGCCAGCGCATGCGCGAGCACGCCAAGGACCTCAAGGTGCTCAAGCCCGCCATGGGCACGGACCCGCATGTGTACTACCTGGGATTGCCCGACGCCTTCGTCGACGGCGTGGACGGGCAGGCCAGCGTGCGGCTGGTCACTTCCCACTGAACGCAAGGAGCACCCCATGCACATCGTCGAACTCCTGACCCCCGCCTACGAATCGGCCTGGCTGCCCTGGGCCGTGCAGTACTTCTTCCTGGCCGGCATTGCCACGGGCGCCGCCCTGCTGGCCGCCGCCTGCGCCTGGGCGCCGCGCGCCAGCGCCATGGCGCGCCTGCTGCCGGCCGCCGTGCTGGTGCTGGCCGTGAGCGCCATCGCCGCGCCCGTGTCGCTGCTGGCCGACCTGCACCAGCCTGCGCGCTTCTGGCATTTCTATGCGCACTTCACGCCGTGGTCGTGGATGTCGGTGGGCGCCCTGCTGCTGCCCGTCTTCGTGGGGCTGGCGCTGGCTTTCGTGCTGGCCTGGTGGCTGGGCCGGCCGCAGTGGCTGCGCTGGCTGGCGCCGCTGCTGGCCGTGTCGGCGCTGACCATCACCGCCTATACCGGCGCCGAGCTGATGGCCGTGCGCTCGCGCCCGCTGTGGAACACGCTGTGGGTGCCGCTGAACCTGGCACTCACGGGCTGGCTGGCCACGGTGGGCTGCATGCTGGTGACGGCGCGCTTTCTGCCCGCCCGCCACCGCCCCGATGCCGGCGCCCTGCAGGCCCTGCGCGTGCTGGGCCTGGCGCTGGCGCTGTGCCTGCTGGCCATGGTGGCGGTCTGGGCCGTTGCCGGCTGGCTGGGCCAGGGCCGCTCCTTCCAGGCAGCGCTGCAGCTGTGGCAGCAGTTTCCGGTCTGGCGCCTGAGCATGCTGGGCTCGGCCGTGGCCGGTGCCGCCCTGCTGTGGGCCCTGGTGCGGGGTGGGCATCGCATGGCCTGCCCGCGCTACACGCTGGCCCTGGGGCTGGGCCTGGCCGCCGCGGCCTGGGCCTTCCGCTGGGCGCTGTTCATGGGCGTGCAAGGCGTGCCCAAGTACGGCGCGGGCCTGTACATCTACCACATGCCGCTGGGCGGCGGCGGCCTGCTGGGCATGCTGGGCGTGGCCGGCCTGTGCATTGCACTGGTGACGCTGGCCACCTGGGCGCTGGAGCTGTTTCCCGCGCGTTCGGCCACGGCCCGCGCCCTCTGACAACGCCGCCCTGACGACCCCTCACCCATTCACGGAGCGCGGCCCGCCACCGGCCGGCTGCGCCACAGAAAGCCTTTCATGACCGACAAGAAGAAACTCCCCCAAGCTCCCGAAGATTCCCTGGATGCCGAGGCCACACGCCGCCGCCTGCTGCTGCGCGGCGGACTCACCGCCGGTGGGCTGGCCGCCTTCGCGGCCGGCTACGGTGAAACACTGGCGCGCGGTGCCAAGGGCCTGGTCGCAGGCACCTCGGGCACGCCCACGGCCAGCGCCACGCGCGGCAATTCGCTGACGCCGGAGTTCCGCATCGACCCGGCCACGGGCGCGCTCGCCACCCAGCCCGGCCAGGTGGTCAGCCCGTCCAGCTGCCTGGGCTGCTGGACGCAGTGCGGCGTGCGCGTGCGTGTCGATACCGCCAGCAACCGCATCCTGCGCGTGGCAGGCAACCCCTACCACCCGCTGGCCACCACGCGCCCGGCCGCCATGGAAGAACCCGTGCGCGAGGTCTACGCCAAACTGGGCAAGGAGCTGGGCCTGGAAGGCCGGGCCACGGCCTGCGCGCGCGGCTCGTCCATGCTGGAGCACCAGAACGCACCGCACCGCGTGCTCACCCCGCTCAAGCGCGTGGGCCCGCGCGGCAGCGGCCGCTGGCAGAGCATTTCCTTCGAGCAGCTGGTGCAGGAAGTCTGCGAGGGCGGCGATCTGTTCGGCGAAGGCCAGGTCGAGGGCCTGCGCGCCATCTGGGACACCAGGACGCCGCTGGACGCCGACAACCCCGAGTTCGGTCCGCGCTCCAACCAGTTGCTGGTGACCGACGCCTCCAACGAAGGCCGCGCCCAGCTGCTGCGCCGCTTTGCAGGGCCGTCCTTCGGCACCGTGAACGTCAGCAACCACGGCGCCTACTGCGGCCAGAGTTTTCGCGTGGGTGCGGCAGCGGCCCTGGGCGACCTGCCCGGCATGCCGCATGGCAAGCCGGACTGGAGCCATGCCAGCTTCGGCCTGTTCATCGGCGCGGCGCCCGCGCAGTCCGGCAACCCCTTCCAGCGCCAGGGCCGCGAACTGGCCGAGGCCCGCTCGCGCGAGGACAACCGTTTCCGCTACGTGGTGGTCTCGCCCGTGCTGCCGACCTCGTCCAGCCTGGCTGCGGGCAGCGGCAACCGCTGGCTGGCCGTCAAGCCGGCCGGCGACCTGGCCCTGGCCATGGCGCTGATCCGCGTCATCCTGGACGAGGCGCGCCATGACACGGGCTTTCTCGCCCAGCCCGGCCCGGCCGCCATGCAGGCCGCGGGCGAGGCGTCCTGGAGCAATGCCACGCACCTGCTGGTCAACGAGCCCGGCCACCCGCGCCATGGCAGCTTTCTGCGCGGCGCCGACCTGGGCTGGGCCCTGCCCGCGCCAGCCGAAGACGGCAAGCCGGCCCAGGATGTGTTCGTTGTGCAGCGTGCCGATGGCAGCCTGGCGCCGCACACCCAGGCCGAGCCTGCACAGCTGATGGTGCGCGCCCGCGTGGCCGTGCCCGGCCTGAAGGCAGAAGGCGCGGACCAGGCCCCCGAGCTGTCGGTCTGCTCCTCGCTGGCCAAGCTGCATGAGCAGGCCAGCCTCAAGACACTGGACGAGTACGCGGCGCTGTGCGGCGTGGCGCGCGGCGAGATCGAGGCGCTGGCGCGCGAGTTCACCAGCCATGGCAAGCGCGCCGTGGCCGATGCGCATGGCGGCACCATGAGCGGCGCGGGCTTCTACACCGCCTACGCCATCAGCATGCTCAACACCCTGGTGGGCAACCTCAACGTGCAGGGCGGCCTGGTGCTGGATGCCGGCCCGTTCGGCCCCTTCGGCCCGGGCCCGCGCTACGACTTCGCCAACTTCGACGGCAAGGTCAAGCCGCGCGGCCTGGCGCTGTCACGCCACCGCCAGCCCTACGAGAAAAGCGCGGAATTCCAGCGCAAGCGCGAGGGCCAGCCCGAGGGCGCGAAGGACTACCCCGCCGCCCAGGCCCCGTGGTACCCGGCCGTGGGCGGCCTGTCCAGCGAGATGCTGGCCAGCGCGCTGGCCGGCTACCCCTATCGCGCCAAGGCCTGGATCAACCACATGAGCAACCCCGTCTACGGCATTGCGGGCTTTCGCAATGCGCTGGTGGACGATCTCAAGGACCCGAAGAAGCTGCCGCTGATCGTCTCCATCGACCCCTTCATCAACGAGACCAGCGCGCTGGCCGATTTCATCGTGCCCGATACCGTGACCTACGAGAGCTGGGGCATCTCGGCGCCTTGGGCCGACGTGGTGGCCAAAAGCTCCACCGTGCGCTGGCCCGTGGTGCAGCCCGCCGTGGCGCGCACGGCCGGCGGCCAGCCCGTGAACGTGGAGAGCTTCCTCTTTGCCGTGGCAGAACGGCTGGGCCTGCCCGGCTTTGGCGAGGCCGCCATCAAGGACGCTCAGGGCCAGCCCCATGCGCTGCGCTCGGCCGAGGACTTCTTCATCCATGCACTGGCCAACGTGGCCTGGGCAGGCGGCAAGCCCGTGCCGGCGGCCAGCGATGACGACATCGCCATCACCGGCGTGGACAGGCTGGTGCCCGCGCTGCGCCAGCGCCTGAAGGACGATGAATGGCGCCAGGTGGCCATGCTGCTGACGCGCGGCGGGCGCTTCGACCGCATCGAGGACGCCTGGAAGGACGGCCACACCCGCAAGGCCCACGCGCCTGCCCTGCAGGTCTGGAGCGAGGAGCTGGCCCGCATGCGCCACGCCATGACGGGCGAGCGCTACAGCGGCTGCCCCACCTGGTATCCGGCACGGCTGGCCGACGGCAGCGCCATGCGCACGCATTTCGGCGAGCAGCAATGGCCGCTGCTGCTGACTTCCTACAAGTCCAACCTGATGAGTTCCATGTCGATTGCCGTCTCGCGGCTGCGCCAGGTGCATCCGCACAACCCGGTGTCCCTGCACCGCGATGACGCCGAGCGGCTGGGCATCGCCAACGGCGACACGGTACGCATCCGCACGCCGGGCGGCGCGGTGACGGCCGTGGCCATGGTGCGCGACGGCGTGATGCCGGGCACCGTGGCCATCGAGCACGGCTACGGCCACCGCGAACTGGGCGCAGGCCGCCACAGCATTGACGGCCAGCCCATGCCGGTGAACGCCGAGCATGCCAATGGCGTGAACCTCAATGACCTGGGCTTTGCCGATCCCACGCGGCCCGGCTGCAAAAACGTGTGGGTGGACTGGGTGTCCGGCGCCACGGTGCGCCAGGGCCTGCCTGCGCGCATCGAGAAGGTCTGATCAGCGGGTGGGGCTGGCGACAGGTGCAGCGTCGGCCTGCCAGCCGCCCCCCAGCGCCTGGTACAGCGCAATGGCGTTTTCCAGCTGGCTCTGGCGCAGGCGTATCACCTCCTGCTGCGCCTGGAAGAGATTGCGCTGGGCGTCCAGCTCTTCCAGGTAGCTGGCGTAGCCGGCCTCGTAGCGGTCCTTGGCAAAGCCCAGGGAGCGCTGCAGCACGGCCTCGCGCTCGCTGGCGTGCTGCCACTGCGACTGCAGGCGCTGGGTGCCGACCAGGGCGTTTTCCACATCGGCCAGGGCCTTGATCACCACGCCACGGTAGGCATAGGCGGCCTGGTCGCGCTGGGCGGTCACGGCGTCGAACTGCCCTTGCAGCCGGCCGCCCGTGAACAGCGGCGCCAGCACGCTGCCGCCCAGGGCCCAGACCGTGGCCGGGTGGTATTGCAGGGCGTTGACCAGCAGGCTGCCGGCGCTGGCCGTCAGCGAGACCTGGGGCAGGAAGGCGGTGCGCTGCACGGCCAGGCTTTCGTCGGCGGCCGCCAGTTGCAGCTGCGCCCGTGCAATGTCGGGGCGGCGCTGCAGCAAGGCCGAAGGCAGGCCGGCGGCCGGCGCAGGCGGCGGTGCGCCCAGCGCAGCGGACTGGCCGTCGGTTGTTGCCATGAGCGCGGCTGCCTGCTCGTCACCCTCGCCGCCGGCCAGCAGCAGGAGCGCCGTGCGCTGGCGCGCCAGCGACAGCTCCAGCTGCTCCACGGCCTGCTGCACGGATTGCAGCTCGGCCTGGGCCTGGGTGAGCTGCAGCTGCGAGGTGTAGCCGACGCGCGCCTGATCGTCAGCCAGGCGCAGGGCCTGTTCGCGCGAGCGGGCCGTGGCCTGGGCCACTTGCAGCTGCGATTGCAGCGAGCGCAGGCCCACATAGGCCTGGGCCGTGGTGGCGGCCATGGCCAGGGCCACGGCGTCGCGGTCGGCCTCGCTGGCCTGCAGGCGCAGGGCGGCGGCCTTTTCCAGGTGGGCGATGCGGCCCCACAGATCAGGCTCCCAGCTGGCCTGCAGGCCGGGCTGAACCGAGCGCGTGTGCGCCAGGCCCCGCGCGCCCAGGCTGCGGCCCGTGGAGGCGCCGGCCGTGGCCGAGAGCTGTGGCAGGCCCGCAGCGCCTGCCACATCCAGGTTGGCCCGCGCCTCATCCACGCGCGACAGGGCCAGCAGCACATCGTTGTTGCGGGACTGGGCCAGTTCCACCCAGCGCGTGAGCAGCGGATCGCCAAAGGCCTGCCACCACGATGCCTGGACGGCGGCGGCCGGCTCCTGCCCTGCCCCGCTCCACTGGGCGGGCATGACGGGCCGGGCCGCTTCAGGCGCGGTGCTCAGCGGCGGCACGCTGCAGCCGGCCAGCGCGGCGGCGCAGGCAATGGCCATGGCCAGTGCGCGGGCGGTCATGGGCGGGCCTCCGGTTGGGGTGCGGGCTGCCGTGCGGGTTGGGGCTCAGGCTGCGCCGTATCCAGCCGCACCACCACCGACATGCCCGCGCGCAGCCTGGCGGCCAGCTCCTGGTCGGGATCGATTGCAATCTTGACCGGCAGGCGCTGCACGACCTTGGTGAAGTTGCCCGTGGCGTTGTCGGCCTTGAGCACGCTGAATTCCGAGCCCGTGGCCGGCGCGATCTCCAGCACGCGGCCCGTGAGGTGGGCGCCGCCCAGCGCATCGACGCTGAAGCGCACTGCCTGGCCTATGCGCACCTGGGCGGTCTGGGTCTCCTTGAAGTTGGCCACCACCCACAGCGTGTGCGGCACCACGTACATGAGCTGGGAGCCGGCCGTGACGTACTGGCCCCGGCGCACACCCACCTCGCTGACCTGGCCATCGCCGGGCGCGTGCACCACGGTGTTGTCCAGGTTGATCTGGGCCTGGCGCAGCTGGGCCTCGGCCATCTGGACCTGGGCTTCGAGCGAGGCGCGGTTCACCGTCGTCGCCTTGATCTTCTGGGTGTTGATCTCGATGTCGGCCTGGGCCTTGGCCACGTTGGTGGCCGCCAGGCGCGCGGTGGCACGCACCTTGTCACGCTCGTTGAGCGAGACGGAGCCGCGCTCGGACAGCGCCTGCACGCGCTGCAGCTCGGCTGCGGCGCGGTCGGATTCGGCCTGCGCCGCCGCCAGGCCGGCGCGGCTGGCGCCCAGCGTGGCGCGGTTCTGGGCCTGGGTCTGGTCGGCATTGGCCAGCTGTGCGCGGGCATTGGCCAGCTGGGCCTGCGCCTGGGCCTGGGCGGCTTCGTAGGTGCGGGCGTCGATGCGCACCAGGGGCTGGCCGGCCTTGACGTTCTCGTAGTCTTGCACCAGCACCTCGGTCACGTAGCCGCTGACCTGGGGCGCAAGCACGGTGACGGCGCCGCGCACATAGGCGTTGTCTGTGCTGACCACGGTGCCCGCGAAGGGGAACAGGTTCCAGGCACGCAGCACCAGCAGCACGCCGGCCAGTGCGACCACCAGCATCACCAGCACGCTGCGCAGCGAGGGTTTGATGAGCTTGGGCGATGGCGATGGCGAAGGTGAAGGTGAAGGTGAAGGCGAAGGCGCCGCAGCGGGAGCCGGCGCAGGCGAGGCAGAGGCGGCCGTGCCGCCATTGGAATTTTCGGAGTCACTCATGTTGTTGTCTTTTCTCTGGGCGAACGGTTTCAGGCGCGGGCGACGGGTTGGGTGGGCGGCTGGCCCGGCGCGTCCTGCGGCGCGGCGGCATCGGTGCCGCGCATGGCCGAAGCATCGGCAGCGGCGGCGCGCATGCGCTCCACGAAGGCGCGCTGGCGTGCGCGGCCGGCCAGGGCCAGCATCCACAGCAGGTAGAGCACGGCCACGCCGGCCGTGAGGGCGAACACGTCGTTGTAGGCGCGCACATTGGCCTCGCGGCGTGCGGCCTGCGCCAGTTGGGCCGTGCCCTGGGCCGCACGCAGGGCCGGGTCGGCGATGACGCGGGCCAGGCTTTGCTGCTGCAGACGCAGGCGGTCGGCCACGATGGGGTCGGTGGGATCGACATCGGCCACGATGGCGGCCGAATACACCTGCTCGCGGTGCATCTGGTAGGTGCTCAGCAGGGCCGAGCCCATGAGCGCGCCCATGGCCTGCGTCATGGAGATGGTGACGATGGCCGTCAGCATGTAGTGCGCGCCGAACTTCAGGCCCTGCACCACGCCGATCAGCATCAGCGGCCCCATGAACAGGCCCGCGCCCACGGCCATGAGGAACTGGCTGCCGAAGAAGTCCTCGGGCCGGGCCAGGCTGGTGCGGCTGTGGTCCAGCCAGGCCGCCAGCGCGAACAGCACGATGGAGCCCACGATCTGCTTGCCCATGTTCTCCAGCCCGAAGGTCAGCGCCGACACGGCAATGCCCGCGACGGTGCCCAGCAGGATGACGATGAACAGCGGCTGCATCTGGTCCACCGTCATGCCCAGCATGCGCTGCATGCCGATCACGCCATAGGTCTGCTCGGTGGTCAGAAAGCGCAGCAGCAGCGCACCGATCACGAAGCGCACCGTGGGCGCCAGCACGAACCAGCGCGTCTGCAGCATGGGGTTGCGGCGGTGGTGCTCGATGTACAGCGCCACGCTCAGCAGGACGATGGAGCCGATCAGCATCCAGGCCAGCCAGGGCGTGTCCAGCCACCAGTGGTTGTAGCCCTGCACCAGCACGGCGATCAGCAGGCCCACGCCGGGCACCATGAGGAAGAAGGTCAGGAAGTCCAGCCGCTCGAAGCTGCGGATGTGCACGCCCGGCGGCAGCTTGAGCACCACCACGCCCGCGAACGAGATCAGGGCCAGGCCGGCCTCGAACAGGTAGAGGTTGTGCCACTCGCTGTTGAACAGCAGACCCGGCGACAGGATCCAGGCCAGCGGCGTGGCGATCTGCCCCAGCCCCACGCCGATGACCAGCATCTTGAGCACATGCTTGCGCGGCGCAGCCTGCAGCATGTAGAGCGTGCCCAGCGTGCTGCAGGTGGCGCCCGCCAGGCCGCTGGCCGCGCGCAGCATGAGCAGGCTGGTGTAGCTGCCCAGCACCAGGTGCAGCAGCGTCAGCAGCGCATACAGGCCCAGGCCGATCTCGGCGAACAGCCGCATGCCGAACTGCTGGCGGAACTTGTAGACCAGCAAATTGGCCGTCATGTTGAGCATCACGTAGGCGCCGGTCAGCCAGGCGGCCTCGGAAGATGTCAGCCCCATCTGCCCCTGGATGGTGGGCAGGTTGGCCGTGAACAGTGCATTGCCCAGGCCGCCCGTCAGCGCCACCAGCACGGCGATCAGGCCATAGGCGGCGCGCACGGCCGGCTGGTGCAGCGGCATGGACGGCGAGCCCGGCAGGCTGGGCTTTTCATGCTCTTCCCAGTCCGGCGGGGGCTTGAGGTAGACGACGGGGGGCGACGGGGGCAGCACGGGCCCCGGTGGAGTGGGTGTGGTGGCCATGTCAGGCCTTCAGGCCTTGCCAGACGATCTGCAGCGCCTTGCGCGCCAGGGTGCGCCGCTGCTGCGGCGTCTCGCCGCGCAGCGAGGCGCCCAGCATGCCGAAGACCAGGGACAGCTCGGCCTGCGTCAGCGGCTGGCGGCAATGGCCACAGGCCACGGCCCGGTCCATGGCCGGCCGAAAGATCTGCCACATGGCAACGCGGGCCTGGGCGATGACCTCGTCGCCGCGCTCCACCGTGCGCCAGTAATCGGTGATGGGGGCCGAGACCGCAATGCGCTCGGCCAGGCGCGACAGCAGCTTGTAGAAGGCATCGTCGTCCTCGGCCATGGCCTCGGCCGCGAGGCGCATGTTGTCCAGCGAACGCTCCAGCAGCGCCAGCATCAGCGCACGCCGGTCAGGAAACTGCCGGTACAGCGTGGCGCGGCCGACTTCGGCGCGCTCGACCACCAGGTCCAGCGGCGCGGTCACGCCATGCTCGGAAAACACGGCATCGGCCGCGTCCAGCAACTGGGCGCGGCGGATATCGGCACTGGGTCTTTTGGAAGTCATGCAGACAATTATCGGACAAAGTTGTCCGTTAAATATCCGCAACCGGCCTATCCCATGGCGGGGCCATGGGCAAAAAACCAACGGTTTCCGGCAGTGGAAAAGCCTCTACAGGTCGGTCAGCGGCAGCAGCTGGCGGCGGCTGTCAAAGCGCCGCGACTGACCGTCCAGAGGATCGGTGAAGGCCAGGCTGCGCGCCAGCAGCTGCAGCGGACGCGAGTAGTCGCCCTCGGGCATGTCATGCACTTCGGGATAGAAGCCGTCGCCCCACAGCGGCAGGCCCAGGGCGGCCATGTGCACGCGCAGCTGGTGGCGCTTGCCGCTTTCGGGCTCCAGCCGGTAGCGTGCCCAGGGGCCGTGCTGCTCCAGCACCTGCATGCGGGTGCGGGTGTTGGGCGTGCCGGCCACCTCGTGCATGCGGAAGAAATGGCCGCTTTCCTCCATGCGGCTTTCATGCGTGCGCGGGAAAACCACGTCCTCGCGCCAGGGTGCCACGGCCTCGTAGGTCTTGTGGATGGCGCGGTCGCGGAACAGCGCCTGGTAGATGCCGCGTGTGGCGCGCTGCACCGAAAACACCACCAGCCCCGCCGTGTCGCGGTCGATGCGGTGGATGGGCGACAGCTCGGGCAGGTCGAACTCGCGCTTGAGCCGCACCAGCAGCGTCTGCTGCAGGTACTTGCCGGCCGGCACCACGGGCAGGAAATGCGGCTTGTCGGCCACCAGCAGATGCGCGTCGCGGTGGAGGACCTCGGCCTCGAAGGGGATGGGCGGCTCGGCCTGCAGCTCGCGGTAGTAGTAGTAACGCAGGCCCGGCGCAAAGGCCGTGCCTGCATCGGCGGCGCGGCCATGCTCGTCCACCACCTCGCGCAGCGCCAGGCGCCGCAGCCAGTCTTCGCGCGCCACGGCCGGCAGGCGCTCGGCCAGAAAATCGATCAGCAACCCGCCGCCCTGGCTGGGCAGCACCACGCAGCTGGGGCTGACGCCGTCGCGTATGGGAAGAACCTTGGGGTCGTGGGCGTTGTGCATGGGGCGGCGATTCTAGCGGCGCAGGACTTCCGGCGCGCCGTCATCCCCACCGCCCGCGGCACCGTCCGCCGTCACCAGCACGCCCGCCGAAACGATGTAGTCGGCCGCGCTTTCGATGTCGCCGCGCAGCGCCTCCTTGGCGGCTGGCGCATCGCCGCGCCGCAGCGCCTCGACCAGGCGCGCATGGTGGCCGACCGCCACCTGTTCGCTCACGCGGCGCGAGCCCGAGCGCATGTCGTGGTTGAGGATGGGGCCTATGCGCAGCCACAGCGCCTCGATCATCTGCAGCAGCATGGGCATGCCGGCCGCGCTGTAGACGGCGAAGTGGAAATCCTTGTTGAAGGCGATGAGCCGCGCGCCGTCCGGCGAGGCGCTGGCCATCTCGGCCGCAAAGCGGTCCTGCAGGGCGGCGATGCGTTCCAGCTCGGCGGCCGGCAGTTGCCGGGCTGCCTGCTCCGTGGCCAGGCCTTCAAGGTTGACGCGGATGCGCGTGATCTCGCGGAAGGCGCTTTCCGTCATCAAGGGCACGCGCAGCGCGCGGTTGGGCGTGAGTTCCAGCGCCTGCTCGGCCACCAGCCGGTGCACGGCCTCGCGCACGGGCATGACGCTGACGCCCAGCGCGCTGGCCGTGGTGCGCAGCGAGATCTGCTCGCCCGGAATCATCTGGCCCGTGATCAGCAATTCCCTGAGCTGTGCATAGACATCGCTGCTGAGGGTCTGGCGTTTGAGTGGGGTGACTAGTTCGTTGATGGCCATGGCGCCGATGGTAGCGCGGCGCCGCCGCTGTCATGGCGCATAGGGTATTCACCATATTTGATCTGTGATCACAGATACAAAATCCAAACCCAACCCGAATCCCTTCACCTTTGTTTGAGTTCCCAAGGAGTCCCCGCATGTGGAAAAACGATCTTCTGGCCGGCCAGCGCGTCCTGGTGACGGCGGGCGCCGCCGGAATCGGCCTGGAAATCAGCCGCGCCTTTGCCGAGGCCGGCGCGCGCGTCATGGTCTGTGACGTGGCCCAGGCCAGCCTGGATGCGCTGGCTGCCGCCCTGCCCGGCGCCAGCGGCCGTCTTGCCGATGTGTCGGATGCCTTGCAGGTGCAGGCCCTGTTCAAGGCCGTGGACAACGAGTTGGGCGGCCTGGACATCCTCGTCAACAACGCCGGGGTGGCAGGCCCCACGGGCGCGGTGGAGACGCTGGAGCTGGCCGACTGGCAGCGCACGCTGGATGTGAACATCACCGGCGCCTTCCTGTGCACGCGGCTGGCCGTGCCCCGGCTCCGGCAATCGGCACGCGAGGGCCGGCAGGCGGCCATCGTCAATCTGTCTTCGGCGGCAGGCCACCTGGGCATGCCGGGCCGCACGGCCTATTCGGCGTCCAAGTGGGCGGTGATCGGCTTCACCAAGTCGCTGGCGCTGGAGCTGGGCGCCGACGGCATCCGGGTGAACGCCATCCTGCCGGGCGCCGTGGACGGCCCGCGCATCCGCGATGTGATTGCCGCCAAGGCGCAGGCGCGCGGCCTGCCGCTGGAAGACGTCACGCGCAGCTACACGCACCAGGCCGCGCTGGGCCGCATGGCCACGGCGCGCGACATTGCCAACATGGCCGTGTTTGCCGCCAGCCCGCTGGCCGGCCATGTCACGGGCCAGGAGCTGGCCGTCGATGGCCTGACCCAGGCGCTGAGCTGAGCGCCCTCTCCTCCTCTCCTCTTCTCGCCTTTTTCACCGTTCGCAAGGACCTTCCATGGCCACCCGCACAAAAGCCATCATCACCTGCGCGCCCACGGGCGCCATCCACACGCCCAGCATGTCGCCCCACCTGCCGGTGACGGCCGAGCAGATTGCGCGCGCCGCCATCGATGCCGCCGAGGCCGGCGCCGCCATCGTGCACCTGCATGCCCGCGATCCCCGCGACGGGCGCCCTTCGCAGGACCCGGAGCTGTTCCGCCCCTTTCTCAAGGCGATCCGTGCCGAGAGCGATGCCATCGTCAACATCACCACGGGCGGCAGCCCGCACATGACGGTGCAAGAGCGCATGCGGCCCGTCACCGAGTTCCAGCCCGAGCTGGCCTCGCTGAACATGGGCTCGATGAACTTCGGCCTGTTCCCCATGCTGGAGCGCTTCAAGGACCTGGAGCACGCCTGGGAGCGCGAGCACCTGGAAAACAGCCGCAACCTGGTCTTCAAGAACACCTTTGCCGATATCGAAGGCATCCTGCGGCTGGGCCAGGCCCAGGGCACGCGCTTCGAGTTCGAGTGCTACGACATCAGCCACCTGCACAACCTGGCGCATTTCGTGGACCGGGGGCTGGTACAGGGGCCCGTGTTCGTGCAGTCGGTGTTCGGCATCCTGGGCGGCATCGGCGGCCACCCGGAGGACCTGATGCACATGCGCCGCACGGCCGACCGCCTGCTGGGCAGCAACTACCAGTGGTCCATCCTGGGCGCCGGGCGCAACCAGCTGCCGCTGGCCACCATGGGCGCGGCCATGGGCTCGCATGTGCGCGTGGGGCTGGAAGACTCTCTGTGGATAGGCCCGGGGCAGCTGGCCACCTCCAGCGCCGAGCAGGTGCGCCGCATCCGCACCGTGCTCGAGGCCCTGAATGTCGACGTCGCCACGCCTGACGAGGCGCGCAGCATGCTGGGCCTCAAGGGTGCGGCCAACGTGGCCTTCTGAACCGCCTTCCCGGGCCAGCCCCCATGCCACCGAACAGGAGACTCCCATGCAGATCGATATCGTCGCCGACCTCAAGACCACGCTGGGCGAAGGCCCGCTGTGGGACGTCGGGCAGCAGCGCCTGTACTGGATAGACAGCTTCGACGGCCGCATCTTCCGCTGCACGGCCGACGGGCGGGAACTGCGCGCCTGGGAAGTCGGCCAGAAGATTGGCTCCATGGCACTGCGCCGCGACGGCCGCTCGGCCCTGGTGGCACTGCACGGCGGCGTGCACACGCTGGACCTGGAAAGCGGCGAGCTGGAGCTGGTCGTCGCCCCCGAGTCCCACCTTCCCGGCAACCGGCTCAACGACGGCAAGGTGGACCGGCAGGGCCGCTTCGTCTTCGGCTCCATGGACACCCTGGAGGAGCAGCCTTCGGCGCGGCTGTACCGGCTGGACACGGACCTGAGCCTGCATGTGCTGGACGAGGGCATCATCTGCTCGAACGGCCCGTGCTGGAGCCCGGACGGCACGACGCTCTATTTCTCGGACACGTGGAGCGGCGAGATCCGGGCCTACGACTACGACACGGCCACGGGCCATGCCAGCGGCCGCCGGACCTTTGCCCCGGTCGACACCAGCGGTGGCGGCGCGGCCGACGGGGCCACGGTCGATGCCGAAGGCTGCCTGTGGCAGGCCCTGGTGTACTCGGGCCAGCTGGTGCGCTACACGCCGGACGGCCGGGTGGACCGGGTGATAGAGATGCCGGTGCGCAAGGTGACCAGCGTGATGTTCGGCGGGCCCGGGCTCGACACGCTGTACGTCACCTCCATGGGCAAGCCGCCGTTGCCGCGTTTCCCGGGCGACGGCCAGTCCCGTGGCGCGCTGTTTGCCGTCAAGGGGCTGGGCGTGCGTGGCCTGCCCGAGCAGCGCTTCGGCGCCTGAGCACGGAGCCGGGCATGCAGGCCCGGAGCCTTCGCTCCGCAACGCCGCCCGCCCCGCGAAGCGGCGCCTTCATCCACACAACAATGAAACGGCACCCACCGCTGGTGCCCGGGAGACTGTCATGGCCCAGGCCCCGCGCGCTTCGCTGCGCCAGATCCACCGCTATTCATGGGTATCCCTGCTGGTCTGCTGGCTGATCTGGGTACTGAATGCCTACGACCGCGAGATCGTGCTGCGGCTGGGGCCGACCATCTCCCGGCACTTCGGCCTGTCGGCCGACGAATGGGGCACGGTGGCCACCATCGTGATGCTGGCCCTGGCCGTGCTGGACATTCCCGGCGCGATCTGGAGCGACCGCTACGGCGCGGGCTGGAAGCGCGCACGCTTTCAGGTGCCGCTGGTGCTGGGCTATACGGCGCTGTCGTTCGCCTCGGGCTTCAAGGCGCTGAGCGGCAGCCTGGCGGGCTTCGTGGCGCTGCGCGTCGGCGTCAACCTGGGCGCCGGCTGGGGCGAGCCCGTGGGCGTGAGCAACACCGCCGAGTGGTGGCCGGTGGAGCGGCGCGGCTTCGCGCTGGGCGCCCACCACACGGGCTATCCGGTGGGCGCCATGCTCAGCGGCCTGGTCGCCGGCTTTGTGCTGTACGCCTTCGGCGAGGAGAACTGGCGCTATGTGTTCTTTGTCGCGCTGGTTGTCGCCATCCCGCTGATGTGGTTCTGGGCGCGCTACTCCACGCCGCAGAAGATGGAACTGCTGTATGCCGACATCGCCGCCCGGGGCATGACCCCGCCGCAGGCCAGCGTGGCGGCGCAGGTGGAAAAAGGCCAGGCCTGGCGCACCCTGCGCAGCACGCTGGCCAACCGCAGCATCGCCCTGACGGCTGGAAACACCCTGCTCACGCAGGTGGTCTACATGGGCATCAACGTGGTGCTGCCCGCCTACCTCTACAACATCATGGGCCTGTCGCTGGCCGAATCGGCAGGCATGAGCGTGGTGTTCACGCTCACCGGCATCGTGGGCCAGCTGGTCTGGCCGGCCCTGTCGGACGTGATCGGGCGCCGCGTCACCCTGGTGATCTGCGGCCTGTGGATGGCCGCCAGCGTGGGCGCCTTCTACTTCGCCGACACCATGGCCCTGGTCGTGGTGATGCAGCTGCTGTTCGGCCTGGTCGCCAATGCGGTCTGGCCCATCTATTACGCGGTGGCCTCGGACTGCGCCCAGCCTGCGGCCACCTCCACGGCCAACGGAATCATCACCACCGCCATGTTCGTGGGCGGCGGCATCGCGCCCGTGCTGATGGGCAGCCTGATCGCCCTGGGCGGCGGCTGGACCAGTCCCGGCGGCTATGCCCTGTGCTTCCTGGTCATGGCCGGCTGCGCGCTGGGCGGCGTGGCCCTGCAGCTGGGCACGCGCGGCAACGCCGCCTCCACCGCCACCGCCTGACTCCGCTTTCCTCCACCCATCTTTCCAAGGATTTGCCATGGTCCATCACCCATCGCCCTCCCCTGTTCACACGCCGCCCGCACGGCCGCAGCCTGCCGCCGGCGACAGGCAGTCGCTGCTCAACGCCCGCATCTTCCGCAGGCTGATGCCGCTGCTGGTGCTGTCCTATGTGATCAGCTTCATAGACCGCACCAACATCGCGCTGGCCAAGTCGCACATCGAGGTGGACCTGGGCATCTCGGCGGCCGCCTACGGCCTGGGTGCGGGGCTGTTCTTCCTGAGCTATGCGCTACTGGAAGTGCCCAGCAACCTCATCATGCACAGGGTGGGCGCGCGCTTCTGGATCACCCGCATCATGGTGACCTGGGGCCTGCTGTCGGCCGGCATGGCCTTCATCACCGGAGAGACCTCGTTCTACGTAATGCGCGTGCTGCTGGGCGCCGCCGAGGCGGGGCTGTTCCCCGGCGTGATGCTCTACCTGACCTACTGGTTCGGCCGCGAGGAACGGGCCCGCGCCATCGGCTACTTCCTGCTGGGCGTGTGCATTGCCAACATCCTCAGCGGCCCCGTGGGCGGCGCGCTGCTGCAGATGGACGGCTTCCTGGGCTGGCACGGCTGGCAGTGGATGTTCGTGATCGAGGGCCTGCCCGCCGTGGCCCTGGCCTGGGTGGTCTGGAAGAAGCTGCCAGACGGCCCGGCCAGCGCGCCCTGGCTAACGGCCGCCGAATCGCGCGAGGTACTGCAACGCCTGCAGGCCGAGCAGGACCAGCAGGCCAGCGCCGGCCAGGTGGGCCACTCGCTCAGGGACTGCCTGCGCGACCGCCAGATCTGGCTGGCCATCCTTGTCTACTTCTGCCACCAGATCAGCATCTACACGGTGATCTTCTTCCTGCCGGGCATCATCGGCACCTACGGCCAGCTCTCGCCGCTGCAGATCGGCACGCTCAACTCCGTGCCCTGGATCGCAGCCGCCATCGGTGCGGCCTGGCTGCCGCGCTTTGCCACCCACCCGCAGCGCTGCCGGCGCATGCTGCTGGCTGGCCTGGCCACCATGGCCGCCGGCCTGCTGGTGGCCGCGCTGGCGGGCAAGGCCTCGCCCGCCCTGGGCCTGCTGGGTTTCAGCCTGACGGCGCTGATGTTCTTCGTGGTGCAGTCCGTGGTCTTCCTGTTTCCCGCCTCGCGGCTGGCGGGCGCGGGGCTGGCGGGCGGCATAGCCCTGGTCAATACCTGCGGCCTGGTGGGCGGCTTCATCGGCCCCACGGTGATGGGGATGATCGAACAGGCCACGGGCAGCACGCGCAACGGCCTGTTCATCATGGCGGGCCTGCTGGTGGTGGCCGCCCTGGCATCCACCCGGCTGCGCCAGGGCCAGGAGACGCCGTGATGACGGCCCCTTCCCCGCCGCAGGCCGCGCTGTAGGTCAATCTCCTGTATGCGGGCCTGCCGGCTGCCCGCCAGCGCGTCCCGGGCCTTGGCAAGCGTTTTCATGGCGATAGGATGGACCGAACCCCATTTAGCGGCCCCCTGCGCCATGACAGACACAGCGACCGACACAGCGAACCACAGCCCTGCCACACCAGCACCCCACCGCCCAGCCCGCCGCCGCTGGCTGCGCGCCCTTTTGTGGACGGTGTCGGCCCTGGTGCTGCTGCTCGCCGTGGTTGTGGTCCTGATTGCCACCTTCGACTGGAACCGGGCCAAGCCCTGGGTCAACGAACGCGTCAGCGAAAGCACCGGCCGCCACTTCGCCATTGAAGGCGACCTGCGCCTGCGCTGGACCTGGCCACAGCCCCTGGACCAGGGCTGGCGTCACTGGATTCCTGGCGTTACCGTCCAGGCCGAGCAGTTGACCCTGGGCCAGCCCGAGGGCTGGGAGGTTGAGCAGGAGCCGGCCAAGGGCAGTGCCGAGCTGCCCGCCCTGCCTGCGCCGCCCGACCAGTTGAACAAGGGCCGCCTGCCCGAGGAGAAAGCCAAGGAACAGCCCAAGGGAAAGGCGAAGGACAAGGATGAAGGCAAGGACAAGGACTCGCAGGCCAGCCCTTCCGCGCCCAAGATCGACAGCGACAGCATCGTCCTGGCCGACGAGAAAATGGCCCCACCCCCGCGCGACGCCGACACCATGGCCACGGCCGCGCGCGCCACGGCCAGCCTGCGGCTGTGGCCGCTGCTGGGCCGGCATGTGCTGCTGGACCATCTGCAACTGGAAGGCCCTGACCTGGTCTTTGCCCGGCGCAAGGATGGCAGCAACAACTGGACCTTCAAGCGCCCCGAGCACACAGGGCCGCGCTGGCGTTTTCAGGTAGCGCAATTGAGCCTGCGCGGCGGCCTGGTGGGCTGGAGCGATGGCGTGCGCCAGATGGCGGTGCGCGCACGTCTGGACAGCCTTGTGCAGCCGCCCAGTCCAGACTTTCCGTATGGCATGCGCGTCGGCCTGACCGGCCGCATCGCCAAGGCCACGGTCGAGGCCCAGGGCCTCATCGGCCCCGTGCTGGACCTGCAAAGCGAACAGGCACGCTTTCCCGTGAAGCTGTGGGCCCATGCGGGCAGCCTGCGCGCCCGGGCCGAGGGCATTCTCGACAATCCCAGGGCGCTCAAGGGCATGGACCTGCAGGTGCGCCTGCGCGGCTCCAGCATGGCCGACCTGTTCCCGCTGACGGGTCTGTTGCTGCCGCGCACACCGCCCTTCGACACCAATGGCCATCTGGTCGGCAGCCTGGAGCCGGGGCGCGCCGTCTGGGACTACGAGGAATTCGATGGCCGCGTGGGCCAGAGCGATCTGCGCGGCACGCTGCACTACGCATCGGGCAAGCCGCGCCCCAAGCTCAGCGGCGATCTTGCCTCGCGCAAGCTGCGCCTGGCCGACCTGGGGCCGGTGGTGGGAGCACCGTCCACCAAGCAGGGCCAGAAGACCCGGCAGGCGGCCAGCGGCAAGGCCCTGCCCACGCAGCGCTTTGACACCAGCAAGTGGAATGCCATGGACATGGATGTGCGCTTCAAGAGCGACCGCATCGAGCGCCCCCAGGCCCTGCCCATCGAGGACTTCAGCGTGCATGCCGTCATGGACAATGGCGTGCTGCGCCTGTCCCCGCTGCGCTTCGGCATGGCCAAGGGCCGGCTGGACATCGAGGCCGTGGTGGACAGCGGCGCCAAGCCGCCCAAGGCCAGCCTCCAGGGCAAGGTACAGGGGCTGCAGCTGTCGGCCCTGTTCCCCGAGATCGAACTGATGAAGAAAAGCCTGGGCAGCATGGATGGCGCGCTGGGGCTGGAGGGCCGGGGCCAGTCCATTGCCGAATGGCTGGGCACCAGCTCGGGCGACATCCGCCTGTATGTGCGCGATGGCCGCTTCAGCAAGCAGCTCCTGGACCTGGCCGCGCTGAACCTGGGCAGCGTCATCGTCACCAAGCTGTTCGGCGCCGACAAGGAAGTGCAGCTCAACTGCGCCGTTGCCGACCTGACCGTGAAGCAGGGCATCGCGCGCACCCGCAACGTCAAGCTGGCCACGCCCGAGGCCATCATCGAGGCCACCGGACAGATCAGCCTGGCGCAGGAGACCATGGACCTGCGCATCGTGCCCGAGTCGCTGAAGTGGAAGTTCTTCTCTCTGCGCACGCCCCTGTATGTGCGCGGCAGCTTCGCCAACCCCAAGGTGGGCGTGGAGCCCGGCCCGCTGCTGCTGCGCGCGGGCGCGGCCGTGGCCGCCGCCGTGGTGGCGCCAGCGGCCCTGGCGCTGGTGCCGCTGACGGTGCCGGCCGCCGAGGAAGATGCGCAATGCCAGCGCCTGCTGGCAGAAAGCAGCAAGAAGTAGACGCGTGGCCCGGATGCGCGGCAAGCGCCGCGCTGCATTGGCGCAAAAAGGCTAGCAAACCCGGTGGCAATGTGACGAAATAGCGCCGCAGCACACAGGCATCGAGACGCGGCGCCGGCAGGTCAAGAGCCTCGCCAATGCACTCGCAGACGATGCGCAGGCAGCGGGCGCCCTGGCGGCAGCGCCAGCGCGCCGGCCCCGACGGCCCGTGTGCAGGAACGCCCTGCCAGAGCACCTCTTCGCTGTAGCGATCCATGCATTGCGTATTTCCCCTTAGCCCCTGTGACGGCGCAAGCCGTTGATTTCGCTTAACCTTGACGTTCGCTTTTCTCCTGTGCCAAGTCCTTTCCCCATGTCCTCCAAAGTCCAGTTCCGCCTGCGCGTATACAACGACAGCACCATTGCCATCGGTCCCGGCAAGGTGCAGTTGCTCGAAGCCATTGCCGAGGCGGGCTCCATCTCGGCTGCAGCGCGATCGCTGGGCATGTCCTACCGGCGCGCCTGGGTGCTGGTCGACGAGATGAACCGCGCGCTGCAGACACCGGCCGTCAACACCAGCGCCGGCGGCGCCCATGGCGGCGGCGCCTCGCTCACCTCCACGGGCGAAGCCATCGTCAGGCATTACCGCTCCATAGAGACCACGGCGCGCATGGCGGCGGCGGCCGATATCGCCGCGCTGACACGCCTGCTCAATCCCCAGGGAACGAGCGCATGAGCGCGACCGGCTCCACGGCGCAGGCCGTCGCCTGCCGCCCCATCGGCCATGTGCGCAGCCGCTTCACCGACCCGGTGGGCATGCCCATACAGACGGCGGGGGCGGCCGACGAGGCCGGCCGCGTGGAGCTGCTGCCCGAGTTCGAGGCCGGGCTGCGCGACATCGAAGGCTTTGACTACCTGATCCTCATCACCCACCTGCACCAGGCCGTGGAAAAGCTGGAAGTCGTGCCCTTCATGGACGACAGCAGCCACGGCGTGTTCGCCACGCGCGCCCCGGCGCGGCCCAACCGGCTGGGCCTGTCCATCGTGCGCCTGGTGCGGCGCGAAGGACTGCTGCTGCATTTCCTGGGCAACGACATGCTGGACGGCACGCCCGTGCTCGACATCAAGCCCTACGTGCCCAGGCTGGATGTGCGCCAGACCGAGCGCATAGGCTGGTTCGGCAAGCGTATCGACCAGATGCCCGACATCCGCGCGGACGACCGCATGGCCTGAGCCTGCTTCAGCAGCAACGGCAACAGCCCTCAGTGGAAATTGCGGCTTGCCACGCCGGCGCCGCCCAGGCGGCCCAGCCAGCGGCTCATGTCGCGGGCGCGGTGCACGATGAGATGGCGCACGGCGGGCACCTCCTGGCTGGCCTGCTCTGCAGGCGCTGGCTCGCCGGGGTCCTTGCCGCCGCCCCAATCCGAGCTGCTTTGCCAGATGCCCTCCACCGCCAGCAGCCGCGCGCCCAGCAAAGGCTCGCCCCAGCGCGTGACGGTATCGGGCCAGACCACCAGGTTGACGGTACCCGTCTCGTCCTCCAGCGTGATGAAGAGGGTGCCCTTGGCCGTGGGCGGGCGCTGGCGCACGGTGACGATGCCGCAGGCCCGCACGCGCATGCCCGCCAGCGTGTCGCGCAGCTCCAGCGCCGTGCGCAGCCCGTGGCGGCGCAGGCGGTCACGCAGCAGGGCCAGCGGATGGCGGCGCAGGCTCAGGCCCGTGGCCGCGTAGTCGAACAGGATTTCCTCGCCCTCGGGCGCGGCGGCCAGTTGCACGGGCGCCTCGTGCACGGGCACGCCCGCGAACAGCGGGGGCTGCACCTGCAGGGCCGCCGCATCCCACATCTGCTGGCGGCGGTGGCCTGACAGGCCCTGCAGCGCATCGGCCGCCGCCAGGGCCTGCAGTTCGGCGCGCTGCAGCCGGGCACGCAGGGCCAGGTCCTCGGTGCTCCTGAACGGCGCCTGCGCGCGGACCTGGGCCACGCGCTCGCCCGAAGTCTTTGGCAACTGCGCCACCATGCACAGACCCAGGCGCACGGCTGGCTGCGGCAGCTCGACGCCGGCAATGCGCTCGTGCGGCGCCTCCAGCGTGCAATCCCAGTCGCTGTGGCGCACATCGACGGGCAGCACGCGCACGCCGTGGCGGCGCGCATCCTGGATCAGCTGCGAGGGGGTGTAGAAACCCATGGGCTGGGCATTGAGCAAGGCCATCAGGAAACAGGCCGGCTCATGGCGCTTGAGCCAGGCGCTGGCATAGGCCAGCATGGCGAAGCTGTAGGCATGGCTTTCTGGGAAGCCGTATTCGCCAAAGCCCAGCATCTGGCGGAAGATGGCCTGGGCAAATTCGGCGCTGTAGCCGTTGGCCAGCATGCCGTCGATCAATGGGCGCTCGAAGCGGTGCACGCCCCCCTTGCGCCGCCAGGCGGCCATGGAGCGGCGCAGCTCGTCGGCATCGCCCGCCGAGAAGTTCGCCGCGATCATGGCGATCTGCATCACCTGCTCCTGGAAGATGGGCACGCCCAGCGTGCGCTTGAGCGCCTTCTCGAGCGCGGGCTTTTCCAGGACCAGCTCGCCGCCCTGCCGCCGACGCTCGCGCGCCTGCAGATAGGGATGGACCATGCCGCCCTGTATGGGGCCGGGCCGCACGATGGCGACCTCGACCACCAGGTCGTAGAAAACGCGCGGCCGCAGCCTGGGCAGCATGCTCATCTGGGCGCGGCTCTCGATCTGGAAGGTGCCCACGGTGTCGGCGCGGCAGATCATGTCGTAGGTGGCGGCGTCCTCCTTGGGAATGTCGGCCAGCTCCCAGCGCGGGCCGCGCAGCGCGGCGCGCGCGTGCAGGCTGCCGCGCAGCACGGTGAGCATGCCCAGGGCCAGCACATCGACCTTGAGCAGATTCATGGTGTCCAGATCGTCCTTGTCCCACTGGATGACCGAGCGGCCCTCCATGGCGGCCGGCTCCACGGGCACCAGCCGCGTCAGCGGCCCGTCGGTCAGCACAAAGCCGCCCACGTGCTGGCTCAGGTGGCGCGGGCTGTCGCGCAGTTGCAGGGCCAGCTCCAGCCACAGCCGCGCACGCTGGGGCGACAGTTGCGGGCAGTCGTCGCCCAGCCGCTCGCGTAGCCGGGCCAGGCGCAGCAGCTTGGAGCGCACCCAGCCCAGGGCGGGGTCATCGGGTTCGGGCTCCGGCTCGGCCGCCTGGTCCTCGGCATCGCTGAACCAGTGGTGCTGCCGGGCCATGGCATCGATCAGCATCGCATCCACGCCCAGGGCCTTGCCCGCGTCGCGCAGTGCGCCACGCGTGCGCCAGCAGCTGACCACGGCCGTCAGCGCCGCACGGCCGCGGCCGTATTTTTCGTAGATGTACTGGATGACGGTCTCGCGCCGCGCGTGCTCGAAGTCCACGTCGATATCTGGGGGCTCGCTGCGCTCGCGGCTGATGAAGCGCGCGATCAACAGCGTCTGCAGGGTGGGATCGACGGCCGTGATGCCCAGGCAGAAGCAGACCACCGAGTTCGCGGCCGAACCCCGGCCCTGGCACAGGATGTCCTGACTGCGAGCGAATCGCACGATGTCGTGCACGGTGAGGAAGTACATCTCGTAGCCGCACATGGAGATCAGCTTCAACTCGTTGTGCAATTGCTTGCGCACCTTCTTGGGAATGCCTTCGGGATAGCGCCCCGCCGCTCCCTGCCAGGTATGCCAGGCCAGGGTCTGGCGTGCATCCATGCCGGGCAGCACGGTTTCCTGCGGATAGTGGTAGCGGATCTCACTGAGCTTGAAATCGCAGCGCGCGGCAATCTGCAAGGTTGCATCCAGCATGGCGCGCGGATAGATGCCGCCCAGCCGCAAGCGCGAGCGCAGATGCCGCTCGGCATTGGGGTGCAGCTCGAAGCCGCACTCGGCCACCGTGCAGCCCAGGCGCAGCGCCGTCACCAGGTCCTGCAGCGGCTTGCGCGAGCGCGCATGCATGTGCACGTCGCCGCAGGCCACGCAGGACAGGCCCAGCAACCCTGCCACGTCCTGCAGGCTTTGCAGCCACAGGCTGTCGTCGGGCGCCAGCAGCAGCTCCACGCCCAGCCAGCAGCCCGGCCCCAGCTGCGCCACGGCGGCCTGCACGGCCTCGGCCATGGCGGGCACATCGCCGGGCAACAGCTGCGCACGCTGCGGCACAACGATGCATTCGCAGCCTTCACGCAGCAGATGCCAGGGGCTGTCGGCATCGACCAGGTACCGGCCCTTTTCGGCACGGGCGCGCGCCGCGCTGATGAACTCGCAGAGGTTGCCCCAGCCGTTCAGATCGCGCGCCAGCGCCACCACGCGCAGCGGCCCCCAGGCGAATTCGCTGCCATGGATCAGGGCCATCTCGCAGTCGCGCGCGGCCTCGAAGGCCCGCACGGCGCCGGCCACCGAGCATTCGTCGGTCAGGGCCAGCGCCTGGTAGCCCAGGGCCTTGGCGCGCTGCACCAGTTGGGCGGGCGAAGAGGCGCCGCGCAGAAAGCTGAAGTTCGACAGGCAGTGCAGCTCCGCATAGCCGGGCAGGCCCGGGCCCGATGCCATGCCGGACACCGGCCCGGCGACCTGGGGCGGAGGCTGCAGCCGCTGCAGCTGCGGGGGCGGCGGCTCCAGCAGGATGTCCTGTTCAGCCATAGATGCCTTGCGCAAACCAGGCGGCGGGCGACAGCAGGGCCGGCATGCCTGGCAGCCGCTCCGATGCAGGCGTGCGCTCGCGGTAGATCCAGACATGGCCGACAGCCGCGTTGCTGGCCACGAAATAGTCACGCACAGCCAGCGCCGCATCGGCCTGCGGCTCTCCCCACCAGCCGGCCTCCAGCCGATAGGGGCCGGCCAGCAATTGCAGCGGCCCCTGCCAGCAGGGGCGGCTGCCCTGCAGGAGCAGCGGCTGGGGCGGATCAAGCAGCCAGGGCGGCAGCAGGCCCTGCCAGGGGTTGGCCGCCTTGCGCGCGTGCGCGGGCCGCCGCGGCGCCTGCGGGGTCTGCAGGGCCTCGCAGGCCGGGGTCCAGCGCTGCATGGCCTCGGGCCGGTGGTCCGATTGCAGCTGCGCCACCCGCACGCCCTGCGCACCACGGCGGGCCGAGACGCGCTCCACCCATTCATGCCAGGCCATGCCGCTGGCCGCGTCTGTCGCGCCTGCCGCCTCGCCCAGCGGCGCCGGGCCGGGCGCGGCCGGTGGCAGGCAACTGCCGGCATCGGCAGCGAAAGGCGCGGTGTCCAGCGCCACCAGCTCCAGCATGTCCGCAGGCGCGCGCCAGGGCGTGCGGGCCAGGCGTTCGCGCAGCAGGCGCTCCATGTGCTCCAGCGCCTGGGCGGGGCGGGCCGTGCGGATGTCCAGCGCTTCCCAGGCCGGCAGCTCCGTGCCGTCCACGCGACGCAGATCGTGGTGCCAGCGCAGTTGCAGGCCCAGCACGCCCTGATGGCGGGCCTGCAGCCAGGCCTGCAGCGCACGCAGCAGGGGCCGGGCGGCCTGCAGCAGGGCCTGGGCGTCGCTGGCCGGATAGCCCAGGTCGGCGCGCAATGCAAAGTGCTCGGGCAGCTCCAGCCAGTCCAGCGCATGGGGGCTGCTGCCATAGGCCTGGTCCAGCGCCAGCAGGGCCGGCAGCCCGATGCGCCGCGCCAGGCCCGCGCGCGGCAGGGCGCGCAGCTCGCCCCAGCGGCGGCAGCCCATGCGCTCCAGGGCCGGCGCATGCGGCTCCAGTGCGGGCAGTGTCCAGATGGGCAGTGCGTCGGCAGGCGGCCAGGGCTGGCGCGAATCCGCGCCCTGCATGCGCCAGCGCAGACGCGCCAGCGCCTGCCATGCCGTGGCGCCCCGGGCCCAGGACGGCATCCGGGGGCCGCCCGCCTGGCCGCCCTCGGGCTGCTGTTCGCGCAGCGCGCGCAGCAGGCCCAGCAGCATGGCTTGGCGACCGCCCCACAGGCGCTCCACGCTGCCCACCTCCATCAACGCCACGGCCTGCCCTGCCCCGTACCAGAGAGCCACGCGCGGCGTCCAGCGCAGGGCCCACCAGGCCTGCTGCGCGCAGGCACTGCCTTCGCCATCACTGTCGCCGTTGCCCTGGCCATCGCCCTGCGCGACATGCAGCGGCCAGGCAATCCAGTGCAGTGCTTGATTCGGCTGTGCCATGGCATCTCACCCCAGGGTGTGCGCTGCCGCCTGCAGGGCGGGCGCCTCGGCGGGCAGCAGTTGCCCGTGTCCATGAAGCCAGCGCTGCGCCTCGCCCGCCTGCCGGGTGCGCCGCAGGGCCTGGGCCTGCAGCACGTCCTGCCAGGCCCAGTGGTGCAGCGGCAGCTTCAAGGGATGCTGCAGCGCAGGCCCCCGGCGCTTGAGCAACTGCACGCGCAGGCAGGCTGGCGTGCCGCCTTCGCCCGGCTCCCCCAACTCTGTCTCCACGCGCAGCCGCAGCGGCGCGGGCGAGGCCACCGTCTGCAGGGCAGCCGAGGCCTCGCGCCACAGCCACAGAATGCGCCCCTGCGCAGCGGCCGCCCATTGCAGCCGGCGCAGCGTGGCCATGGGCAGACCGGCTGGCAGCCAGGCCAGCACGGCCAGTACGTCGCGGCAGCGCAGTGCCTGCTCACAGACCCAGGCCAGCCCTGCCCCATCGCCTGCCGGGTGGACGCCGGGGTGGACGCCGGGGTGGGCGCCGGGGTGGGTGTCGGCCTCCACGCAGCACAGCCGGTGCGCCGCCACGCCTGCCGCTTCCAGTCCCGGAGCAAAAGGCCTGCAAGGCGGCGCCACCAGCACCACCTGGCCCGCGCTGCGCTGCATCAGGGCCGCCAGGCCCGGCAGCAGCAGCGGCCACTCGGCATGGCCATGCGCGGGTTGCAGCAGCTCGACCATGGCACCCAGCGGCCAGCCCCCGCCTGGCAATTGCGCATCCAGCAGCGCATGGCCCGAAGGCTGGACCCGCTGCTGCAGCGCCTGCTGCCAGCCATCGCCACGCCACACGCCCTGCAACTGAGGCAGCACACGCGCCGCGCCCGCCATGGGGGCGGGCTGCGCAGGTTGGGAGGCGTGGGGCGTGGTCATGGGGGAAATCTCAAATACTGTATGAATATACAGCACTCTTGATTTCCAAGAAATCCACGGATGTAAAAAAGCCGGGCAAGCCCGGCTGTCTCAGTGCGCTGGCGCTCTCGCTGCGCCGCCCGCTGGGGGTGTGGCGTCGATCTGCATGCAGGCTTCGCACCATTGCGCGACCGCTGTGTCCACGGCGTGGGTGCGGGCATTGATGGCGGGCCAGCGGCGCAGGCAGGCGTTGACGATGGCCTGCAGTTGCCACAGCGCCTCGCGGCTGAGCAGGGCCAGCTCGCTCATGCCCTGCACATCGTCCTTGAGGTAGGCCAGCAGGTCGGTTTGCTGGCTGGGATGCAGGCCGGCCTCGGCCAGCTGCTTTTTCAGGCCGCCGATGCTGGAGTCGATGTAGACGGCCGCCTGGTGGTCGGGCATGGCCTGCCAGCGCTCGGGAAAGGCCTGGCTGAACGTGTCCCACATCTGGAAGGCGGCAGACAGCGCTGCCACGCTGTGCGTGACCTCGGCCTGCAGCGGCGGCAGGGGCGTGCCCGGCGAGATCTCGTCGTACAGCAGCGGCAGCAGGATGCCGACCAGATCGGCCGGATAGCGGCGGTGGTTCATGCGCAGCATCAGCGACAGGCGCTGGCCGGGCAGGTCCTGGAATTTGTCGAAGAAGGCCGAGACCACCTCGGCCAGCAACAGGATACGGCCCATTTTGGAGATGGCTTCGCCATGCACGCCGCGCGGATAGCCCGTGCCGTCCATGCGCTCGTGGTGCTCGAGCACGGCCATTTCCACGTCCTGCGAGTACGCGCCTGCGCCCCGCATGATGAGCATGCCCGTGACCGAGTGCGCCACCAGGTGCTTGCGCTCGGCGCCCGTGAGCCGGTAGTTGGGGTCGGTCCAGGCCGGGTCCATGTAGAGCATGCCCACATCGTGCAGCAGGGCCGCCGTGGCCAGCGGGCCGCATTCACGCTCGCTCCATTCGCTTTGCAGCGCCAGGTAGACGGCCACCAGCATCATCTGCAGGCTGTGGGCGAACAGCTCGGGCCGCTGCTCGCGCATGACCGTGAGCTTGAAGGCGATCTGCGGCGGCAGCACCATCAGGCGCAGCGGCGCCAGCAGCCGGTCCGTGCCGCCCAGCGACTGCACCAGGCGGCGCATCAGGTCCACGGTTTCGCACTGCACCATGGCCTGGGCCTCGATGGCCAGCACGTCCACACGGTTGTCCACGCCCAGGTGCTTGTCGATGGGGTCGCGCAGCTTGTGCTTGACCAGGCGCTCGTACATGTTGCCGTCGATGCGCGCACCCTTGTCCACGAGCTTGACGCCCTTGTCGTTGAAGATGGGCTCGCCGGTGACCACGTTGCAATGCTCGGCCATGTCGGTGACGGCGCGCAGGAAATGCACGCCCTCGTCCTTCCATCCCTGCGCTGTCGGTGGATTGCGCACGGCCGCGACATCCGTCATAGAGGCTCCCATTGGCTCGAAATCTGAAATATAAGCAAAAGAGCCCGCGCAAGGCGGGCTCTTGTTGCGCAGGCCTGCCAAGGCAGGCCGTGCACGGCAACATCAGCGAATCAGCGTCACGCCGGTCTTGGACTGGATGTCCTCGAAGCTCACTTCGGGGGCCAGTTCCACGAGCTTCAGGCCCTGCGGCGTCACGTCCATCACTCCCAGGTCGGTGATGATACGGTCCACCACGCCCACGCCGGTCAAAGGCAGGGTGCAGGCGGGAAGAATTTTGAGGTCGGTCGTGCCGTCCTTCTTCTTTGCCACATGTTCCATGAGCACGATGACGCGCTTGACGCCCGCCACCAGGTCCATGGCGCCGCCCATGCCCTTGACCATCTTGCCGGGAATCATCCAGTTGGCCAGGTCGCCTTTCTCGGACACCTGCATGGCGCCCAGGATGGACAGGTTGATCTTGCCGCCGCGGATCATGGCGAACGACTGGTCGCTGCCGAAGATGGACGAGCCGGCAATCGTCGTCACGGTCTGCTTGCCGGCGTTGATCAGGTCGGCGTCCACGGCATCCTCGGTCGGAAAGGGGCCGATGCCCAGCATGCCGTTCTCGGACTGCAGCCACACTTCCTTGTCACCCGTGTGGTTGGCCACCAGGGTGGGAATGCCGATGCCCAGGTTGACGTAGAAGCCGTCTTCGAGTTCTTGGGCCGCGCGGGCGGCCATCTGGTCTTGGGTCCACGGCATGGTCAGGCTCCTTGTTTTTCTGTGATGGTGCGCTTTTCGATGCGCTTTTCGGGATTCGGGTTGTGCACGATGCGGTGCACGTAGATGCCGGGCAGGTGGATGTCGTCCGGTGCGATCTCGCCGACCTCGACCACCTCTTCCACTTCCACGATGCAGACCTTGCCGGCCGTGGCTGCGGCAGGGTTGAAGTTGCGCGCCGTCAGGCGGAACTGCAGGTTGCCGCTCTTGTCGGCACGGTGGGCCTTGACCAGGGAGACATCGGGCACGAGCGAGCGCTCCATCACATAGGTCTCGCCGTCGAATTCGCGCAGCTCCTTGCCCTCGGCCACCATGGTGCCCACGCCGGTCTTGGTGAAGAAGGCGGGAATGCCGGCGCCGCCTGCGCGCAGCTTCTCGGCCAGCGTGCCCTGGGGCGTGAATTCCAGCTCCAGCTCGCCGGCCAGGTACTGGCGCTCGAACTCCTTGTTCTCGCCCACATACGACGAGATCATCTTCTTGATCTGGCGCGTCTCCAGCAGCTTGCCGAGGCCAAAGCCGTCCACGCCCGCGTTGTTGGAAATCACCGTCAGGCCCTTGACGCCGCTGTCACGCAGCGCGTCGATCAGGGCCTCGGGAATGCCGCACAGGCCGAAGCCGCCTACAGCCAGCAATTGCCCGTCGGCCACGACGCCCTGGAGCGCCTGCTCCGCGGAGGGGTAGAGCTTTTTCACACATGTCTCCTTCAGATTGGATGCGCTACGATACTACGTACTTACATAGGTAGTTTTTCGTAAAGATTTGCCCATGGATATAGATTACCGGCTGGCGTTCGAAGCCGCCCCCGTCGGCCTCGTGATCTCGCGCAATCGCACCATGATCGACTGCAACCGCCAGGTCTGCGAGATGTTCGAGGCCTCGCGCGAGGTGCTGATCGGCCAGACCTTCCAGATCCTCTACCCCAGTGCCGACGAGTACGAGCGGCTGGGCGCGCGCATCGCGCCCATTCTCAACGCCCGGGGTTTCTACTCGGACAACCGCATCATGAAGCGCGCCAACGGCGAAACGTTCTGGTGCCATGTCACGGGCCGCACGCTGGACCGCAGCGACCCGCACGCATCGGGCATCTGGAGCTTCGAGGACCTCAGCGCCCACCGTCCCGTCAAGGCCGAGCTCACGGGGCGCGAGCGCGAGGTGGCCGCCCGCCTGCTGGAAGGCCTGACCTCCAAGGAAATCGGCCGCGCCCTGGCCATCAGCCACCGCACGGTGGAGATCTACCGCGCACGGCTGATGCGCAAGTACGGCGCCTCCACGGCCGCCGATCTGGTCCACAAGCTGGTCTCTGGCTGACAGGGCGACGGCCTACACGGGCCGTATCCGCCCGCGCAACACAATGCCTTGGCAAAAAGCATGCCCGGCACGGCGCATGCGGGAGGCGGTGAAATTTTTTGGCTATGGCGCAGTTGAGATTTGCCAATCGCCAAAGCCTTGCCGCATCCATAGAACGAAACAACAATAAAAGCAATTCGATAGCACGCAGCTATTGATTTTCCAAGCGCCGCGCTGCCTGCGTGCAAGCCGGCGCCGCTACCACCCCTCGATCAAGGAGAGACCATGACCCACAAGCTCACCACCGCCGCAGGCGCCCCGGTTGCCAACAACCAGGACTCGCTCACGGCCGGCCCGCGTGGCCCGATGCTGCTGCAGGACCTGTGGCATCTGGAAAAAATGGCCCACTTCAACCGCGAAGTGATTCCCGAGCGCCGCATGCATGCCAAGGGCTCGGGCGCCTTCGGCACCTTCACCGTGACGGGTGACATCACGCGCTACACCCGCGCCAAGGTGTTCTCCGACATCGGCAAGCAGACCGAAGTGTTCGCGCGCTTTTCCACCGTGGCCGGCGAACGCGGCGCGGCCGATGCCGAGCGCGACATCCGCGGCTTCGCCGTCAAGCTCTATACCGAGGAAGGCAACTGGGACCTGGTGGGCAACAACACGCCGGTGTTCTTCTTCCGCGACCCGCTCAAGTTCCCCGACCTGAACAAGGCCGTCAAGCGCGATCCCTACACCAACCTGCGCTCGCCCGAGAACAACTGGGACTTCTGGACCGGCCTGCCCGAGGCCCTGCACCAGATCACCATCGTCATGAGCGACCGGGGCATTCCGCGCGGCTACCGCCACATGCACGGCTTCGGCTCGCACACCTACAGCTTCATCAACGCCAGCAACGAGCGCCACTGGGTCAAGTTCCACTGGGTCTGCCAGCAGGGCATCGAGAACTTCGGCGATGCCGAGGCCGCCGCCGTGGTCGCCTCCGACCGTGAAAGCAGCCAGCGCGACCTGCTGGAAGCCATCGAGCGCGGCGAGTTCCCGCGCTGGAAGCTGTGCGTGCAGATCATGCCCGAGCATGAAGCCGAGACCTACCGCTTCCACCCCTTCGACCTGACCAAGGTCTGGAGCAAGAAGGACTACCCGCTGATCGAAGTGGGCGTGATGGAGCTCAACCGCAACCCGCGCAACTACCACGCCGATGTGGAGCAGGCCTCGTTCACGCCAGCCAACCTGGTGCCGGGCATCGGCCCCTCGCCCGACCGCATGCTGCAGTCGCGCCTGTTCTCGTATGGCGATGCCGCGCGCTACCGCCTGGGTGTGAACCACCACCAGATCCCCGTGAACGCGCCGCGCTGCCCCTACCACGCTTACCACCGTGACGGCGCCATGCGCGTGGACGGCAACTACGGCGGCACCATCGCCTACGAGCCCAACACCAAGGGCGAGTGGCAGGAGCAGCCCGCCTTCGCCGAGCCGCCGCTGGCCCTGCACGGCGCGGCCGACCGCTGGAACTACCGCGAGGACGATGCCGACTACTTCACCCAGCCCGGCGACCTGTTCCGCCTGCTCACGCCCGATGCGCAGCAGCGCCTGTTCGAGAACACGGCGCGCAACATCGCCGGTGTGTCCGAGCACATCGTGCAAAAGCACATAGCGCACTGCACCCAGGCCGACCCCGCCTACGGCAAGGGCGTGGCCGATGCCATCGCCCGCCAGAAGGCCGGCACGCTCTGACCGGCTGACGCCCACGGCAAAACGCCTCCGCATCGCCGGGGGCGTTTTTCATGGCGCGCCCTGCCCTCAGGCCACGGCCTTGAAGGCGGGAAGCTTGTCGCCCAGCCGCTTGCCCATCTCCGTGCCCAGGGCCTGCAGGCCGCTCATGGGGCGCACCATGACCTCGAATTCCCGGATCAGCCCCTGCTCGTCGAAACGGATGAAGTCGATGCCCTTGAGGTTCTTGCCGCCCACGCTGGCGCTGAACTCCAGCACCACGTCCAGGCCGTCATCGCTGGCCATCTGGCGGTGGTAGGTGAAGTTCTCGAACACCTGGACCACGGTGGACAGCGCCAGCATCAGCGCGGGTGCCGAGGCATAGGGCGTGTTGGCCATGGGCGAGCGGAACACTGCATCGGGATGGACGATGGTGTGCAGCTCGCCCAGGTCGCTGGCGGCAACCATGCGATGCCACAGCTCCAGGGAGCGGGCGACTGCGGGATGGGCGTTCTTCGGGGGCTGGGACATGCTTGTCTCCTGGTGGTTGAGGTGGAAAACGGAATCGGGCGGCGCCCTCAAAGGCTGGCCGCCAGCGTGGTGCCTTGCAGGATGGCGCGCTTGGCGTCGAGTTCGGCCGCCACGTCGGCGCCGCCGATCAGGTGCACGCTGCAGCCCGCCGCGCTCAAGGCCGCATGCAGCTCGCGCTGCGGCTCCTGGCCCGCGCAGAGCACGACGTTGTCCACCTCCAGCAGTTGCGGCTGGCCGTCCACGGTGATGTGCAGGCCGGCGTCGTCGATGCGCTCATAGGCCACGCCCGAGCCCATGGCCACGCTGCGCGCCTTCAGCGAGGTGCGGTGTATCCAGCCCGTGGTCTTGCCCAGCTGGTCGCCCACCTTGGTGGACTTGCGCTGCAGCAGGTGCACGCGGCGCGGCGAGGGCTCGGCCTGCGGCTGCGCCAGGCCGCCGGCCTGGGCGTAGTCCGTGTCTATGCCCCACTCCGCATAGAACTTGCGGGGCGCCACGGCGCCGCTGTCGCCGGCATGGGTCAGGTACTCGGCCACATCGAAACCTATGCCGCCCGCGCCGATGATGGCCACGCGCTCGCCCACGGGCCTGTTGCCCTGCAGCACGTCCAGGTAGCCGAGCACCTTGGGATGGTTGACGCCCTCGATGGCGGGAACGCGCGGCCGTATGCCCGTGGCCAGCACGATCTCGTCATAGCCGCCCTCGATGAGCTGGGCGGCCTCCACGCGGTGGCCCAGTTGCAGCGCCACGCCGCCCAGCTCCAGCTGGCGCCGGAAGTAGCGCAGCGTCTCGTGGAACTCCTCCTTGCCGGGCACCTTCTTGGCAATGTTGAACTGCCCGCCGATCTCGCTGGCCGCATCAAACAGCGTCACCGCATGGCCGCGCTGCGCCGCGGTGACGGCAAAGCTCAGGCCCGCGGGGCCGGCGCCCACCACGGCGATGCGCTTGGCGGCGGGCGCGGGCGCAATCACCAGCTCGGTCTCGTGGCAAGCGCGCGGGTTGACCAGGCAGGAGGTGATCTTGCCGCCAAAGGTATGGTCCAGGCAGGCCTGGTTGCAGGCAATGCAGGTGTTGATCTCGTCGGCCCGGCCCTGGCGCGCCTTGCGCACGAAGTCGCCATCGGCCAGCAGCGGCCGGGCCATGGAGACCATGTCGGCATAGCCCTCGGCCAGCAGGCGCTCGGCCACTTCGGGCGTGTTGATGCGGTTGGAGGTGATCAGCGGGATGCCCACCTGCCCCATCACGCGCTGCGTGACCCAGGCATAGGCGGCGCGCGGCACCTTGGTGGCGATGGTGGGGATGCGCGCCTCGTGCCAGCCTATGCCCGTGTTCAGCAGCGTGGCGCCCGCAGCCTCGATGGCCTGGGCCAGCGTGATCACTTCCTCCAGCGTGGAGCCGCCTTCCACCAGGTCCAGCATGGACAGGCGGTAGATGATGATGAAGTCCCGCGCCACACGCTGGCGCGTGCGCCGCACGATCTCCACCGCAAAGCGCATGCGGCCCGCGTAGCTGCCGCCCCATTCGTCATCGCGGTGGTTGGTGCGTGCGGCGATGAACTCGTTGATCAGATAGCCCTCGGAGCCCATGATCTCCACGCCGTCGTAGCCCGCATGGCGGGCCAGGGCTGCGCAGCGCACGAAGTCCTCGATGGTCTGCTCCACCTCGTCGCCCGTCAGCGCATGGGGCACGAAGGGGTTGATGGGCGCCTGTAGCGCGCTGGGCGCCACCAGCCCGGGCTGGTAGGCGTAGCGGCCGAAGTGCAGGATCTGCATGGCGATCTTGCCGCCCTCGGCATGGACGGCCTGCGTGACGATGCGGTGCTGGTCCGCCTCGTGCTCATTGATCATCATGGCGCCGCCCTTCATGGGCCTGCCGCGCTCATTGGGGGCGATGCCGCCCGTGACGATCAAGCCCACCTCGCCGCGCGCGCGCTCGGCGTAGAAGGCGGCCATGCGCTCGAAGCCGTTGGGCGCCTCCTCCAGGCCCACGTGCATGGAGCCCATGAGCACGCGGTTTCTGAGCGTGGTGAAGCCCAGGTCCAGTTCGGCATTCAGGTGGGGGTAGTGGGTCATGCCTGTCTCGCTTTTTTATGCAACTGATTGCATGAATGTAGTCAGCCTCCTTTATTTATGCAACTGGTTGCGCAAAAAATTGCAGAAATGACTGCAGCGCTTGGCCGCACCTACATGCAGGCCCGTAAGATGGCGCCCAGCGCCAGTCCCTTTGTTGCCGATGTCCCTGCCACACGCCCTTCTCACCGCCTTGGTCGAGCACCCCTGCTCGGGCTCGGAACTTGCCGAGCGCTTCGACCGCTCCATCGGCTACTTCTGGAATGCCACGCACCAGCAGATCTACCGTGAACTCGCCCGGCTGGAAGAGGCGCAATGGATCGAGGCCCTGCCCGCCGAATCCGGCCGGGGCCGCAAGCGCCAGTACCGCATCCTGCCCACGGGCCGCAAGGAGCTCAAGCGCTGGGTGGCCGAGCAGGAAGACCCCAAGCCGCTGCGCGAGGAATGGATGGTCCGCCTGCGTGCCGAGGCGGTGGTGGGCCCCTGCGGACTGCAGGACGAAGTGCAGCGGCTGCTGGCACTGCACCAGGCGCAGCTGGACGTCTACCAGCGCCTGGAGCAGCGCGATTTCCTGGACAAGCCGCCCACGCGCGAGCGGCGGCTGCAGCACCTGGTGCTCAAGGCCGGCATACAGCAGGAGCAGCTGTGGATAGGCCTGCTGCAGGAAGCCCGGGAGATCCTGGACATGCCGGCCAGGCCCTGAGGAACGGTTGCGACGACTGAGACGACTGAGACGGCTGAGAAGCTCGCGACGGCCGCCTCAGCCCTTGTTCAAGCCGTGCAGCACCAGCCCCGGCGCCTCCAGCCGGGCACGCAGAATGCGCCCGTGCGTGGAGTCCGTCACATACAGCGTGCGGCGGTCCGCGCCGCCAAAGGCCAGGTTGGTGAGCGAGCTTCCCGGCACGCCACGCAGCACCTGCACGGGCTCGGCGCGGTGGTTGAGCACCCACACCAGGCCCAGGCCCGGGTTGGCCACCAGCAGCCGGCCCTGGTCATCCACGGCCAAGCCGTCGGGGCCGCTGGGGCCGTAGGAGGTGAAGAACTGCCCCACCTTGGCCACGCTGCCATCGGGCAGCAGGGGCACGCGCCAGACGCAGTTGCCGCGCGTCACGGCCAGGTAGAGAGCGCGGCCGTCGGGCGACAGCGCCACGCCGTTGGGGCTGGGCACGTTGGCCAGCAGCAGGTCCAGCCGGCCGTCTGGCCGCAGGCGGTACAGGCGGCCGCTGGGATCGTGCAGGCCGCTCTGGCCCTGGTCGGTGAAGTAGAGGTTGCCCTCGGCATCGAAGACCAGGTCGTTCACGCCCTTGAAGCGCTCGCTGTTGCGCCGCTGCAGATAGGGGCTGATGCGCCCCGTGGCCACCTCCAGGCGCATCAGGCCGTTCTTGTAGTCGGTGATCAGCAGCGTGCGCTCGTCAAGGAACTTCATGCCGTTGGGCTCGCCGTCGTACTCGGCCACCAGGGTCCAGGCGCCTTGGGGATCGATGCGGAAGACGCGGCCCCAGGGAATGTCGGCCACGTACAGATGGCCGGCCGCGTCGAACACTGGCCCTTCGAGGAAGGAGTCGGTCACGGCGCCGCTGCGGTTGGCATCGGCCCAGTCGCTGCGCTCGGGGCGGCGCAGCGCGTCGGGCATGGTGGTGAACGATTCGAGGTCGCAGACCTGGGGGGCTTGCAGCAGGAACATGGTGTCTGTCTTTCTTGGAGTGTCAGGCCGCGCCGTCGAAGCCATACAGCCTTGCGGAGTTGTCCACCAGGATGCGGTCCATGGCCTCGTCCGTGCCCGCCCAGGCCTGCAGCAGATCGACAAGGTCGGCATCGTTGACGGAGCCCGGCGCCTCGGTGGTGTGCGGCCAGTCGCTGCCCCACACCAAGCGCTCGGGTGCGGCGCGCACCAAGTCGCGGCCCAGCGGCAGCGTGTCGGCATAGGAGGGGCCGCCCACCGATGAACGCATATAGGCGCCGGAGAGCTTGACCCAGGTGTTGCCGCCATCGAGCAGCCGGCGCAGCGCGGCATGGGCCGCGCCCTCCATGCCTTCAGCCGGGTCGATGCGGCCCAGGTGGTCCACGACCAGGGGCACGGGCAGCGCGCCCAGCACGGGCTCCAGCGCCACCAGCTGTTCGGGCTGCACAAAGACCTGCACATGCCAGCCCAGCCGTGCAACCCGGTGCGCCAGCGTGACCAGCATGTGGGCCGTGGTCTCGCCCCAGGACTGCGGCGAGACAAAGTTCACGCGCACCCCGCAGACACGGTGCGCGGCCAGCCGGTCCAGCTCGGCATCGGCCACGTCGTGGGCGACCACGGCCACGCCGCGCGCCACATCGCCCAGGCGCTCCAGCGCATCGAGCGTGCAGGCATTGTCCGTGCCATAGGTCGAGGGCGTGACCACCACGGCGCGCGAAGTGCCCAGGCGCCGCTGCAGTTGACGGTACATGGCCACGTCGGCATGCGGCGGCGTGCGCGGCCAGTGCGGCGACGGTGCAAAGCGCGCATCGAAGATGTGCATGTGGCTGTCGCAAGCCAGGGGCGGCAGCGTGCGCGCAGGCCGGTTCGTGCCGGCCGAATGCGCAACGGCGATGGTCGATGCGTTCATGGCCATGCGCTCAGTCCAGCACGATGGCGCCCTTGCGCACCACCTCGCCCCACTTGGCGTCTTCCTTCTGGAGGAAGGCCGCGAACTCGGCCGGCGTCGTTCCCATGGGCTGGGCGCCCAGGTCGCTCAGTCGCTGGCGCACCTCGGGCCCGTGGCGGCCAGCAGGCCGCCGCGCAAGGCCAGGCGGCGGACCTCTTGGAAATTCCTCGACATCACTTGTCTCCTCAAATCACATGCATGCACATGCGTGGGCCAAGGGCGCGCACGGCGCCCCTGCCCTGGCTCAGGCGCCGGCCGCCGCAGGCACGCGGGCAAGCACCTCCAGCACATTGCGGGCCGCGCCCACGCCCATGTTCACGTAGGCATCGCCGGTCACGCCGCCGATATGGGGGCTGAGCACGAAGTTCCTTTCGCCCTGAAACGGGTGGCCGGCCACCATGGGCTCCACCGCAAAGCTGTCCAGCCCTGCGGCCGCCACCTGGCCCGAGCGCACGGCGGCCAGCAGCGCGGCCTCGTCGATCAGGCCGCCGCGTGCGGTGTTGACCACGATCACGCCGCGCCTGCAGGCCGCCAGCGTGGCGGCGCCGAGCATGCCCCGGTTTTCCTCGGTCAGCGGGCAGTGCAGCGAAATCGCGTCGGACTCGCGCCAGATGGTTTCCAGGTCCACGGGCTGCACGTAGGCGGGCAGGTTCTTTGCGAAGGGATCGAAGCCGATCACGCGCATGCCCAGCGCATCGGCCATGCGCGCAAAGCGCAGCCCGATGGCGCCCAGCCCCACCAGGCCCACAGTGCGCCCGCCCAGCTCCAGGCTCTTGTGCGTGGCCTTGTCCCAGTGGCCTGCGTGCATGCGTGCATCCAGCGCCACCACCGACTTGGCGCAGGCCAGCAGCAGGGCCAGTGCCTGCTCGGCCACGGCCGCCGCATTGGCGCCAGCGGCGGCCACCACGGCAATGCCGCGTTCGGCGGCGGCCGCCTTGTCGATGGTGTCCGTGCCGCTGCCGTGCTTGGAGATCACGCGCAGCGAGGGCGCCGCGTCCATCACGGCCGCGCCCACCTTGCCGTAGCGCACGATGATGGCCACGGGATCATGGGCGCGGCACAGCGCGACCAGGTCCTCTTCGGTGGGCGTCTTGCCCGCATAGACGATGTCGTGCTGCGCCAGCAGGTCCAGCGCCTGTTGCGCCAGATCGGCGCCGGTGACGATGATGGTGCTCACAGCGATTCCCCTTCCTTGAGCACGCCGGCCGCGCGCAAGGCCGCGGGCAGCCACTTCGATGCCGTGTCGCCGCGCGCAATGGCCTCGATGCGGGCGGCCTCGTCCGCCACCTTCTTCACGGCCAGCTCCAGCATGGCGGGGGCCTTGCCGCGCTCGATGACGACCACGCCATCGGCATCGCCCACCACCAGGTCGCCCGGGTGAACCGTCGTGCCACCAGCGGAGATGGCGTGGTTGATGCGGCCCGGCACGAACTTGGTCGGGCCTGCGGGGTTGAAGCCTGCGCTGAACACCGGGAAGTCCAGCTCCAGCAGCTCCAGCCGGTCGCGGATGGCGCCGTCCACGATGACGCCGGCCAGGCCCAGCTTCTTGCAGGCGCTGAGCATCAGCGTGCCCATGAGCGCGGCCGTCTGGTCGCCCTTGCCGTCGATGACCAGCACATCGCCGGGCCGGGCCAGCGCAATGGCGGCGTGGATCATGAGGTTGTCGCCGGGACGCACCTCGACGGTGAAGGCCGGGCCAGCCACCTTCATGCCCTGGTGCACGGGCGCCACGCGCGCATGCATGGTGCCGCGGCGGCCCGCCACGTCGGCCAGGATGGCGGCCTGAAAGCCTGCTGCGCGTTGCACGACCTGGGCGTCCACGCGCTCTATGTCACGGATGATTTCTGGGAGTTGGCTCATGATGGTTCGGTGAGATGGGGGGAAGAAAAACAGGAAGATCAGGAAGATGTGCGCGCGTCAGTCGGCCTTGATGCCGGCCTCGCGGATGAGTTGGGCCCACTTGGCGGAGTCGGATTTCTGCAGCTCGCCCAATTGCCGGGGGCGTGCCGCCGACCATGCCGGCCTCGGCCATGGTGGGCACGTCAGGCAGGGCCTTCAGACGCGCCGCCGAGGTCACGGCCAGCGCGGGCGTGTCGCCCTTGTAGGGCACGTGGATGAAGCGCACGCCGCCCTGCCTTTGCAGCAGTTCGCCCTGCATCTGCAAGACGGTTCCGCTGCCGCCCGAGGCAGGGGCCAAACGGACGGGCACGGCAAGGCTGTCGCAGTCCATGGCGAGATCTCGATGGAGGAAGGAAAAGGAAGGGAGGAGGAAGCGCGGAGGAAGCGAAAGGGCTGGCGCCCCTGCCCCCCGGTCTCAGTCCAGGCTGGCGCCCGAGTCCTTGACGATGCGTGCCCAGCGCGGCACCTCGGCGCGCAGCAGCGCGGCGAACTTCTCGGACGAGCCGCCCAGCACCTCGCCGCCTTCGGAGCGCAGCTTCTCGGCCACCTCGGGCACCAGCAGCGCGTCGTTGATGGCCTTGTTCAGCTGCTGCACGATGGCCTGGGGCGTCCCGGCCGGGGCCAGCACGCCGAACCAGGTGACGGCCTCGAAGTCCTTGTAGCCCGACTCGGCCAGCGTGGGCGTCTGCGGCAGCTGGTCGGAGCGCTTGAGCGAGGTGACCATCACCGCGCGCAGCTTGCCGTTGCGCACCTGACCCAGCAGCGTGGGCACGGCGGACATGTAGAAATCGATCTGCCCGCCCACCAGGTCGGTCATGGCCTGGGCCGCGCCCTTGTAGGGCACATGGCGCAGCTTGATGCCGGCCGCATTCTCGGCCAGTTCGCCGGCCAGGTGCGCCACCGTGCCGTTGCCCGAGTAGCCCAGCGTGAGGCCGTCGGGCTTGGCCTTGGCGGCCTTGACCAGGTCGTCAAAGGTCTTGTAGGGCGAGTTGGCCGGCGCGGCCATCACGATGGGCGCCGAGGACACCAGCGCCACGGGCACCAGGTCCTTCAGCGGGTCATAGGGCAGCCTGGCGTACAGCGAGGGGTTGATGGCCAGGTTGCTGGTCTGGCCCATGACCAGGGTATGGCCGTCCGGCGCGGCCTTGGCCACGGCATCCACGCCCAGGTTGCCGCCGGCGCCGGGCCGGTTGTCCACCACCACGGTCCACTTGTTGTGGTCCGCCAGCCGCTGGGCCACGGTGCGCGCAATCATGTCCGTGCCGCCACCGGGCGGGAACGGCACCACCAGGCGGATGGGCTTGCGGGGATAGGTGTCCTGGGCCTGTGCAGCACCCATGGGCACGATGGCGGCAACGCCGACCAGGGCGGCAAGAAGGCGTGCATTGAGGCAACGCGAAAGCGAGGGAATCGGCATGGCGGTTTGTCTCCGTTTGTTGTGTCCAACGCCCGCATGGCTGCGGTGCGTGGGACGAACTTTATGAAAACGTTTCAACCCATACAATGCCGTTTCATACAGCGCAACCAATTGCACCATGAGCAACGCCCACCGAACGCCTTCCCTCTCTCCATCCCAGGACGCTCCTGCCAAGGACGGCGGTGTGATCGCCGTCACCCGCGCGCTGCTGTTGCTGGAGGCCTTTGCGCTGGGCGAATCCCATCTTTCCCTGGCGGAACTGAGCCGGCGCTGCGCGCTGCACAAGACCACGGTGCTGCGGCTGGCGCGCACGCTGGCGCAGTCGGGCTTCATGGTGCAAAGAGACGATGGGGACTGGCGCCTGGGCCCGGCGGCAGGCTGGCTGGGTGCGCGCTACCAGGCGGGCTTCGATGTGCAGAACGTGCTGGAGCCCGCGCTGCGCGCGCTCACGCAGGCCAGCGGCGAGAGCGCGGCCTTCTATGTGCGCGAAGGCAATGTGCGCACCTGCCTCGTGCGCGTGGAAGGGCCGCAGGCCCTGCGCCACCATGCGCGCATGGGCGAGGGGCTGCCGCTGGACCAGGGCTCGCCGGGGCGCGTGATCCTGGCGTTTTCAGGCGAGCCGGGGCCGGTGTACGAGCAGATCCGCCAGCGCGGCTACCACTGGTCCATCGGCGAGCGCGAACAGGGCGTGGCCACGGTGTCGGCGCCGGTGTTCGGCATGCACTGGCGGCTGATGGGATCGGTGTGCATCTCGGGGCCGGCATCGCGCCTGCCCGAGTCCCGGCTGGAAGCCATGGCGCAGACCGTGGTGGCGGCGGCCAACCAGCTGTCCTATGCGCTGGCGGGCAGCGCCAGCACACAGGCCCCTGTGGTGCGCGCCAGCCAGTGGCACCCCTGAGAACCCCTTCCGGGGCGACGCCCGGAAGGTGGATGGCCGCTTACTGCAGCGCGCCCATGGGCAGGGCGATGGGCTTGCCGTTGAGCGTGACTTGGCCGGCCTGCATCTTGAGCGCGCTGACCAGCTTGTCGCCTTCCAGGCGGGCATAGCCCGTGGCCTGGGCCATGCCCAGCATGCCCTCCACGTCGTCTGCCGAGACATCGGGCTTGCCCGATGCCTTGAGCAGCGGCTCCAGCCAGGCCTTGGGCAGGCTGGCATTGGCCTGCAGTGCCGAGGTTTTGAGCAGCGCCGGCATCCAGCCGGCCTGGGCGACCTGCTCCTGCGTAGGCGCGCTTTGCACTTCGGCGCCGTACTCCAGGTGGCCGGTCTGGCCCTGGTAGGTGGCCTGCAGCTTCATGGAGTAGGCCGGCAGGGCCGCCACCAGGCGCGGGGCGTTCTGCATCAGCACGCCCATGCCCTGTTCTTCCAGCGATTCCAGCGCCTTGGCCAGGCCCTCCTTGCGGTAGCCCTCGACCATGACGCGCTGGAAGCCGCGCAGCGCCTCGATGTCCAGGCGCTGGATCTTTTCCTCGTAGCCCACGGACTCGAAATCGATGGGGCCGATGCGGCCCGTGCCCTTGACCTGGGTGGTCATGCCCAGCGTGGTCTTGTCGGACTCGATGACCGAGCTGCCGTCCACGTTCTTGAGGTCCAGCAGCGTCTTGGCCTCGCCGCCTTCGGCGGGCGTGCTGCTCATGCCGAAGCGGGCGATGCGCACGCTGGCCTTGCCGGGGCCCAGGCCCCACAGGCCGTCGATGACCTTGTTCTCGAAGCTGCTCTCCAGGCCCGTGAGCATGATGCTGGTGCGCTCCACGGGCACTGCGGCCGGCGGGGTGGGGAGGGCCTCGTCGTTGTCGGATTCCTCCTCCTCGCCCTCTTCCTCTTCCACGCCCATGGACTTGTCGCGGCTGGGCAGGCCCAGCAGGGCCACCTCGGGCCAGCGCCAGGTGCCCTTGACGCTGCCACCGCCAAGGGCCGTGTCCAGCACCATTTCCTGCCAGCGCATGGTGACTTCCTGGTCGCCCAGCTCGCCGGCGGGCAGCAGCAGGCGCACATCCTGGCCGCCCGTGAAGTGGTGCACGCTGGTCAGCGTGGGGGCTGCGGCCTTGGCCAGCATCTGCGTGCTCTTTTCGTCCAGGCCGTCGAGCGCAAAGCGCGTCTCGGAAACCGCTGCCGCCAGTCGGCCACCGGCCAGCGGGCCGTGGCGCACCGTGGTGTCCACCACCAGGCGCACGGGCTTGGACGCAGCGACCGGTTCTGCGGCGGCGGGCGCTTCAGCTGTGTCGGCTGCTTTTGCCGCGTCAGCCGCGTCAGCCGCATCGGCTGCCTGAGCTTGCGCCGCAGGCCACTGCAGCACCAGCTTGGCCTGGGAGGAGAGGAATCCCTTGTGGTACTCGTCGGTCACGACGACTTTCTCGCCCAGCACCTTGCGCAATTCGGCCACGGCCTCCTTGTAGCCAGCCTCGGCCCTCTGGCCGGTATACCAGGTGGTTCCTCCATAGCCCACGACGGCCAATGCCACGGCAGCGGCCACTACGGTTTTCTTGTTGCTCATTGTGAATATCCCGTGATGAATAAGACCCTCCCCCTCGGGCGGGCCGCGCGACTGTATCAGTTCGGCGTTTCACCACAGATCGGCAATGGGCTGCGCATTGACGCAGCCATGCCTCCTGTCGCAGGCACGCATGGACGCAGGCCCTTGCCCAGGGCTTGCCAGGCCTTGCCTGCAGCGGTTTTCAAGATCTGCGCCCCCGGCATTGCCCGCGCAAGACAGGCACCCGGATTTTTCAATTGCTTACCATTGCCGCACATGATTGGCATGCCAATTGAATTCGGAGGAAAACGCTATGGCGTCATGCATATGGCGTCACGGATATGGCGTGAATGCACCTTTCCCCTCTTTGCCGGCTTGCCCGAATGCCGTACCGAGTGCCTCCAATGACGGCACTCACCCGGCCTGCAGCAGAAATGGCAGGGCCGCGTCCAGCAGCGCATCGGGCGCCTCTTCGGCGATGTAGTGCCCGCAGGCCAGCGGCCGGCCGCGCACATCGTCGGCCACGAGCTGCCACTCGCGCAGCGGATCGAAGCAGCGGTGCACCACGCCCTCCTCGCCCCAGAGCACCAGCAGCGGCATGGACAACCTGCGCCCGAGTTGGCGGTCTTCGCGGTCATGGTCGAGGTCGATGCCGGCCGAGGCGCGGTAGTCCTCGCACATGCCGTGCGCGCTGCCCGGCAGCGCCAGGCAACGCTGGTACTCGGCCAGCGCCCGGGGATCGAAGGGCGCCAGGCCGGCGCTGCGCCGGCCCATGATCTCGCGCACATAGGCGGCGGGATCGGCCTCGATCAGGCGCTCGGGCAGCGGCGCGGGCTGGATGAGGAAGAACCAGTGCCAGTAGGCGCGCGCAAAGGCCTCGCCGGTCTGCTCGTACATGGCCAGCGTGGGCGCAATGTCCAGCAGCACCAGACGCTGCACGCTGGCGGGATAGTCCATGGCCAGCCGGTGCGCCACGCGCGCGCCCCGGTCATGCGCCAGCACGCTGAAATGCTCATGGCCCAGCCGGGCCATCAGCCGCAGCAGGTCGCGGGCCATGGTGCGCTTGCTGTAGTTGACATGCTCGGGGTCGCCGGCCGGGCGCGAGGAGTCGCCATAGCCGCGCAGGTCGGCCAGCACCACGGTGAACTGCTGCGCCAGCCGGGGCGCGACGCGGTGCCAGATGGCGCTGGTCTGCGGGTGGCCGTGCACCAGCAGCAGGGCCGGCCCCTGGCCGCCCACCCAGGCGTTGATCTCCACCCCGTCATCGACCGTGATGCGCTGCTGGCGCAGGCCCGGCATCCATGGATCTGTGTGCATCCCGGAGATTCCTTCTACGTTGTTCATGACTGTCAGCCTGCCATGCTAATCAGTAAACCAGGCTGCATAAATAGCAAAATACTGCATTGATCCATCAGTTCAATTTACGAATCAACCATCCACCATGGACGGCTTTTCCGACCTGCGTTTCTTCTCGCTGCTGATCCGCGAAGGCAGCCTGGCCGCTGCGGCCCAGCAGATGGGCGTGACGCCGCCCGCCGTCAGCCGCCGCCTGTCCCTGCTGGAGCGGCGCCTGGGCGTGCGCCTGCTGCAGCGCACGACACGGCGCATCCACCTGACGCCCGAGGGCGAAGCCTACCTGCTGGACGGCGCGCGCATCCTGGCCGACCTGGAGACGCTGGAGCGCAGCATCTCGGGCACGCGCGCCACGGCGCGCGGCCCGCTGTCCATTGCCTGCACGCTGGGCTTTGGCCGCCAGCGGCTGGCGCCCGCGCTGTCGGCCTTTGCGCGCGCCTATCCCGAGGTGCAGGTGCAACTGCAGCTGACGGACAGGCCCGTCAACCTGGTCGAGCAGGGCTTTGACGCCGTGGTGCGCTTTGGCGCCCTGCCCGACTCCGCCCTCACCGCCCGCCTGCTGCTGCCCAACCGCCGCGTGCTGTGCGCCGCACCCTCCTACCTGGATGCCCACGGCGAGCCGCGCCAGCCCGCCGACCTGCAGGCCCACCGCTGCATCGTGATCCGCGAGAGCGACGAAACCTATGGCAGCTGGCGCCTGAGCCGGCGCACGCGCCAGGGCCTGAGCGAGCACAACATCAAGGTCAACGGCGTGATGAGCACCAACGACGGCGCAGCAGCCCTGGCCTGGGCGCTGGACGGCCACGGCATCCTGCAGCGCTCGCTGTGGGACGTGGCCGCGCCGCTGGCCGCAGGCGCGCTGCGCGAGGTCCTGCCCCAATGGCAGCTGCCTGCGGCCGACATCTACCTCGTGCACGCCACGCGCAGCGAGATGTCGGCCAGAATCCGCGCGCTCACCGGCTTTCTGGGCGACTGGTTTGCACAACGGCCTGAGCCGGACATGGCGCCCGCCTGAGCCCGGGCGCAATCTGCAACCTCGGCGGCAGGCAGGCTGTCATGCGCGTTCACCCCGCGCAGCGCAGGCCATGCGAACATGGCCCGCAACGACAACCACCACACCCAGGAGACAAGACACATGGCCACCGCCCGCTACCCCCAGCCCGAACTGTCCAGCCTGCCCGAGGACATCCGCACCCGCATCCTTGAAGTGCAGGAAAAGGCAGGCTTCATCCCCAACGTCTTCCTGGCCTTTGCGCGCCGCCCTGCCGAGTGGCGCGCCTTCTTCGCCTACCACGATGCCCTCATGCTCAAGGAAGAAGGCAGCCTGACCAAGGGCGAGCGCGAGATGATCGTCACCACCACCAGCGCGGCCAACCAGTGCCTGTACTGCGTGGTGGCCCACGGCGCCATCCTGCGCATCTACGAAAAGCAGCCCTACGTGGCCGACCAGGTGGCCGTCAACTACCGCAAGGCCGACATCAGCGCCCGCCAGCGCGCCATGCTGGACTTCGCCATGAAGGTCTGCGAACGCAGCCATGAAATCTGCGAGGCCGACTTCGAGGCGCTGTACCCGCATGGCTTCGACGACGAGGACATCTGGGACATCGCCGCCATCACCGCCTTCTTCGGCCTGTCCAACCGCATGGCCAGCTTTGCCGGCATGCAGCCCAATCCCGAGTTCTTCCTCATGGGGCGCGTGCCGCGCGAGAAGAAGTAGGCTGGCCGACCTGCGCCCCCTGGCGCGCCGCAGCACCCTCGGCCAAACCCCGGCATATCTCCCCCACCTGCCCCACGGCCCCCAGCAGGCGCGGCGTGGGCTCGTTGGCGCAGTTCAGGCGCAGGTGGTTGGGCAGGTCCGAGCGCGATGAGAACAGCGGGCCGGGGCTGACGCCAATGCCCAACTCCAGCGCGCGGCGGTGCACCTCCAGTGCATTCACCTGGCGCGGCAATTCCACCCACAGCAGAAAGCCCGCGCGCGGGGCCGAGACACGGGTGCCGGGCGGAAAGCTGGCCTCGACCCTGGCCGTGACGGCCTGCACCCCGGCCTGCACGCGGGACTTGAGGCGGCGCAGGTGCCGGTCGTAGTCGCCGCTGGCCAGCACCTCGCTCACGGCGGCTTCCAGCAGCGGCGCACCGGCCCAGTCGCCCGCCAGGCGCACCTGCAGCACCTGGGCATGGAAGCGGCCCGCCGCAATCCAGCCCACGCGCCAGCCCGGCGCCAGGGTCTTGGACACGGAGCCGCAATACAGCACGTTGCCGCTGCTGTCGAAGGCCTTGCAGGCCGGCGGGCGCTGGCCGTCGCCGGCAAGGTCGCCATAGACATCGTCTTCGATCAAGGGAATGCCCGCCCGCTCCAGCAGCGCCACCAGGGCCTGCTTGCGCTCCACCGGCATGCTGGCGCCCAGCGGGTTCTGCACGGTGGGCGATGCCAGCACGGCAGCCGGCCGGTGGCGGGCAATGGCCTCGGCCAACGGCTCCAGCAGCAGGCCTTCGCGGGGATCGGTGGCAATCTCCAGCGCCTTCAGGCCCAGGTCCTCCAGCAGCAGCAGGCTGCCGAAATAGGCGGGCCGCTCTACGGCCACGACATCGCCGGGCTTGCACACGGCGCGCAGCGCCAGCCGCACGGCCTGGGTGGCGCCTGCGGTCAGGACCAGGTCGTCGGGGCCGAAGCGCGCACCCCATTGCGCGGCCCGGGCTGCTATCTGGCCGCGCAGGTCGGCGCGGCCCGGCGGCATGCTGTAGGTCTGCCCGTGCGCGTCCAGGCGGCGCCCGGCGGTCTGCAGCGCACGCTGCAGCCGGGCCGTGGGCAGCCAGGCCGGATCGGGCAATGCGGCACCCAGCGGGATCAGGCGCGTGTCGGGACTGCTGAACAGCGAGCGCGCCAGGGCCGACAGGGTCACGGGCACGGGGCGCGACGACGGGCGGGACGCCTGCAGCGCCGCGCCGCCGGTTGCCTGGCGCACAAAGTAGCCCGAGCGCGGGCGCGCGACGATCAGGCCCTCCGCCTCCAGGCAGCGCAGCGCCTCCAGTGCGGTGGGCAGGCTGACCTGTTCGCGCTCGGCCAGGGTGCGGGCGGAGATCAGCCTGTCGCCGGGGCGCAGTGCGCCGCAGGCCAGCGTCTGGCGCAGGGCCTGGGCAATGCGGCGGTACTGGGGCAAGGGTTCGTTGGTGGTGGGCATGCCAATCTGTACAGGTCGGTTTTCTTGGATTCTGCTTATACAGGCATTGGCTGCCCGGATTTATCGTTGCAGCCATCAAGCAACCCGAGGAAACCCATGCAAGCCAGCAATTTCGATCTCCAGGCCTACTTCCGCCGCATCGGCTTCAGTACCGGGGATTCCGCCCAGGCGAATGCCGCCACCCTGCATGCGCTGATGCGCCAGCAGCTGTTTTCCGTGCCTTTCGAGAACCTCGACGTGCAGGCCGGCAAGATCGTCTCTCTGGTGCCCGAAGACATTGCGGGCAAGATCCTCGGCGGCGCCCGGGGCGGCTACTGCTACGAGGTGAACGGCCTGTTCGCCATGGCACTGCAGGCCCTGGGCATTGCCTACCGCTTTGTGGCGGCGCGGCCCATGTTCTATCCGGCCCGCCGCCCCCGCACCCACATGGCCCTGGTGGCCGAGGTCGAGGGACGGCGCTGGCTGTGCGACCTGGGCTTTGGCAGCTACGGCATACGCGCCCCCATGGCCCTGGACGTGCTGGATACCGAGGTCCGCCAGGACGGAGACACCTTCCGCCTGAGCCTGGACGACCAGGGCGAATACCTGCTGCAGGCCCGCGTGGACGGTGTATGGGCCAACCAGTACGCCTTCAACCTGTCGCCCCAGGAATGGGTGGATTTCGCCCCTGCCAACTACCTGAACTCCACGCACCCGGACGCCATCTTCGTGCAAAAGCGGGTGGTGGTGCTGCACCAGCCGGCCGGCCGCATGATCCTGGTGGGCGACGCGCTCAAGACCATCACGGCCAGCGGCACCGAGACCAGGCAGCTGGCCCCTGATGAGATCCAGCACGCGCTGGGCAGCCTGTTCGGGCTGGCGACCGAGCGCCAGGCGGCTGCCGTGTGCTGACTCTCTAAGCTCGGCGGGTCGAATCCCGCTCGATCAGCTCGAACCCCAGGTCGAACGCCGAACGCCCGGCACTGTGGCCCTTGCAGCGTGCCAGCACGAGTTCGGCGGCCAGGCGGCCTATGCCCGGCCCGTCCACATGCACGGTGGTCAGCGACGGCAGAAGGTGGGCCGCGAAATCGGCATTGCCGAAGCCCGAGACGGCCAGGTCCACGGGCACGCGCAGGCCGCGCGCCTGGGCTTCCACCAAAATGCCGTGGGCCAGCATGTCCGAGCTGCAGACCACGGCCTGCAGATCGGGCTGCTGCGCCAGCAACTGGCCCAGCGCCTGCCGGCCCAGCTCCAGGCTGCCGGGCGCGGACACGGTGACCGTGGGCACCTCGCGGCCCCAGGCTGCAAGAAAGCCCTCGCGCCGCTGCTGGGCCCGGTGGTCGCTGCCCGTGGCCATGCCCACGCGCTGCAGGCCGCGCGAGAGGAAATAGCCGGCCAGCGCGCTGCCCACCTTGAGGTGGGAAAAGCCCACCACCATGTCCAGCGGCCGGTCGCTGAAGTCCCAGGTTTCCACCACGGGAATGCCGGTCCTGCGCAGCCGCTCGCGCGCCTTGTCGGACTGCACCAGGCCCATCATCACAATGCCGTCGGGCTGGCGCCCGATCATGGCGTTGAGCACCTCTTCCTCGCGCTGCTCGTCGTAGAAGGTCTGGCCCAGCAGCAGCTGATAGCCCTCCTGCGCCAGCGTGGCCGTCAATGACTGCACCGTGGGCAGGAATTGCGACACCGACAGCGCAGGCACCACGCCGGCCACCATGCGGCTGCGGCGGGACTTGAGCCCCCCGCCAGCAGGTTGGGGATATAGCCCGTGGCCTCCACGGCCTGGCGCACGCGCTCGCGCGTCTTCTCCGAAACGATGGAAGGATTGCCCAGGGCGCGCGAGGCCGTGATCAGCGAGACGCCGGCCGCCTCGGCCACGTCGTGCAGCGTGGCGGGCCTGGGTGGTGTGGGTGTGTTCATGGGCAAGCGCGATCGCGGGCTGGTATCGGGGACGGGCCTGAAGATAGCAGACCGCCCTCCACGCACGGGCGCCAAGCCTGCCCTGCATCGCAGAAATCGTGATTGACAGCCAAAATGACAACGATATCATTTTGCTGAGAGCGCAAATCCTTGAATCTAAAAAATGGCATCGGCGCTTTTTCATTTCCCCGGAAATGACAACGATGTCATTCATAAACCAGGAGACAAGATGAATCACATTCTTCGTGCCATGGCGCTGGCCCTGGCCGCGCTCGCTGCCTTTTCTGCATCGGCCCAGGCCTGGCCCGACAGGCCCGTCACCCTGGTCGTGCCCTTCCCTGCCGGCGGCTCCACCGACCAGGTCGCGCGCGCCGTGGCGCCCAGGCTGGGCGAAAAGCTCAGGCAGTCCTTCGTGGTGGAGAACAAGGCCGGCGCCACGGGCACCATCGGCGCGGCCTTCGTGCAGCGCGCGGCGGCGGACGGGCAGACCTTTCTCGTCACCTCGCTGGGCCCGCTGGTCATCGTGCCCCACCTGATCAAGAACCTGCCCTACGACGCGCTCAAGGACTTCGACCTGATCACCGTGGCCGTGCAGTCGCCCAACGTACTGGTCGTGCCTGCCGCCTCGCCGCACAAAAGCGTGGCCGACGTGGTCGCCCACCTCAAGGCCCATCCGGGCAAGATGAGCTTTGCCTCGGCCGGTCACGGCTCCAGCGACCACCTGACGGCCGAACTGTTCTGGCAGCAGACGGGCACCCAGGGCGTGCACATCCCCTACAAGGGCGGCGCGCCCGCCCATGCCGACCTGATCGGCGGCCAGGTCGATGCCTCGTTCCAGAACATCAATGCCGTGATACAGCACATCCGGGCCGGCAAGATGCGCGCCCTGGCCGTGACCAGCCCGCGCCGCTCGCCCGTGCTGCCGGACCTGCCCACGCTGGCCGAGGCCGGCGTGAAGAACGTGGAGGTCGCCTCCTGGCAGGCCATCGTCGCGCCCAAGGGCCTGCCGCCTGCGCTGCGCGACAAGGCGCATGCGGCCTTTGTCGAGGCGCTCAACGATCCCCGGGTGCGCGAGCAGTTCGTCTCCATCGGCTACGAGATGGTGGCCGGCACGCCCCAGCAGTTCGCCGAATTCCAGCGCCAGGAATACGCGCGCTGGAAGACGGTCATCGAGGCCGGAAAGATCAGCATCGACTGATGCCTGCCCCTGTCCTTTTCCCAACCACCGCACTCCCGCAGCCATGACTTCTTCCGCGCTCTCCGAAACCACCAGCCAGGACCGCATCCAGTGGATACGCCTGTCGTCCTGCTACCTCCCCCTGGCCCGGCCCATCAGCGATGCCAAGGTGCTCACGGGCCGCCAAAAGCCCATGACCGAGGTCGCCATGCTGTTCGCCGAGATCCAGACCCGCGACGGCCACCGGGGCCTGGGCCTGAGCTACGCCAAGCGCGCAGGCGGCCCCGGCCAGTTCGCCCATGCCAGCGAGATCGCACCCCAACTGCTGGGCGAAGACCCCAGCGACATCGCACGGCTGTGGACGCGCATGTGCTGGGCCGGCGCCTCCGTGGGCCGCAGCGGGCTGGCCGTGCAGGCCATCGCGGCCTTCGACGTGGCGCTGTACGACATCAAGGCGCGCCGCGCAGGCCTGTCGCTGTCCAAGCTCCTGGGCTCGCAGCGCGAATCCGTGCGCTGCTACAACACCTCGGGCGGCTTTCTGCACACGCCGCTCGATGAGCTCAAGCGCAACGCCAGCGCCTCGCTGGAGCGCGGCATAGGCGGCATCAAGCTCAAGGTGGGCCAGCCCGACTGCGCGCTGGACATACGGCGTGTGGAGGCCATGCGCGCCCACCTGGGCGATGCCGCGCCCATCATGGTCGACGCCAACCAGCAATGGGACCGCCCCACGGCCCAGCGCATGTGCCGTGTCTTCGAGGAGTTCAACCTGGTCTGGATCGAGGAGCCGCTGGACGCCTACGACCACGAAGGCCATGCCGCGCTGGCCGCGCGCTTCGACACGCCGATCGCCACCGGCGAGATGCTGACCAGCGCCGCCGAGCATGGCGATCTCATACGCCACCGCAGCGCCGACTTCCTCATGCCCGACGCGCCGCGCGTGGGCGGCATCACGCCCTTCCTGCAGATCGCGGCCCAGGCCGAACTGGCCCACCTGAGCCTGGCGCCCCACTTCGCCATGGAGCTGCACGTGCACCTGGCCGCCACCTGCGCCAACGAGCCCTGGGTGGAACACTTCGACTGGCTGGAGCCGCTGTTCAACGAACGCCTGGACATCGCCGATGGCCGCATGCTCGTGCCCACGCGCCCCGGCCTGGGACTGAGCCTGAGCGAGCAGGCGCGGCGCTGGACGCGCGAAAGCGTGGAGTTCGGGAAGAGGGGCTGAGGGTGCCTACCCATCCAGCCCGTACTTGCGGATCTTGTCGTGCAGCGTGGTCTTGGGCATGGACAGGGCTTCGGCCGTGCGCGCCAGGCTGCCGGCGTGGCGGCGCAGGGCGTCGGCGATGAGGGCGCGCTCGAAGGCCTCGACAGCAGCGGACAGCGGCCGGGGCGCGGCGTCCTGCGCCGTGGTGCCGGCCGGCTGGCCGAAGGGGGGCGAGCCGGTCTCGATGCCCAGCACCGTGCGCTCGGCCACGTTGCGCAGCTCGCGCACGTTGCCGGGCCAGTCATAGCCCAGCAACTGCTGCACGCGCGCGGTGGTCAGCTCGGGCACGGGCCGCTGGTGGCGCGCGGCGCCCTGCAGCGCGAAGTGCTCGAACAGCAGCGGCACGTCCTCGCGCCGCTCGCGCAGCGGCGGCAGCGAGACGGTGGCCACGTTCAGGCGGTAGTAGAGGTCGGCGCGGAACAGGCCTTGCCGGCTCAACTCCAGCAGATCGACCTTGGTGGCCGCGATCACGCGGCAGTCGATGGGGATCAGGGTGTTGGAGCCCAGGCGCTCCAGAACGCGCTCCTGCAGCACGCGCAGCAGCTTGATCTGCATGGGCAGGGGCATGCTCTCGATCTCGTCGAGGAACAGCGTGCCGCCGCTGGCGTGCTCCAGCTTGCCGATGCGCTTCTTGCCCGCGCCGGTATAGGCGCCGGCCTCGCTGCCGAACATTTCGCTGTCGAACAGCGTGTCGGGCAGGCCGCCGCAGTTGACGGCCACGAAGTTGCCCTCGCGCCGCGCGCTGGCTTCGTGCAGACAGCGCGCCACCAGTTCCTTGCCCGTGCCGGTCTCGCCCTGGATCAGCACATCGGCCGCGCTCTGCGCCAGCCCCGTGAGCATCTGGCGCAGCTGGCGCATGTTGGGCGCGCGGCCTATCAGCCGGTGCTCCAGGCTGTCGCGCTGGTCCAGCTGCTGACGCAGCGCACGCACTTCCAGCACCAGGCGGCGGCGCTCCAGGGCGCGGCGCACGGCGCCGACCAGGGTTTCGGGGGCGAAGGGTTTCTGGATGAAGTCCTGGGCGCCGTCCTTCATGGCCTGTACGGCCATGGATATGTCGCCGTGGCCGGTGATCAGCACCACGGGCAGCTCGGCATCCATGGCCACCAGCTCGCGCAGGAAGGCCATGCCGTCCATGCGCGGCAGGCGGATGTCGCTGACCACGATGCCCGCGAAGTCGCGCGACAGGCGCCGGCGCGCCTGCTCGGCGCTGCCCACGCTTTCGCAGGCGATGCCTTCGAGCTGCAGCGCCTGCTCGCAGCCGAGCACGATGTCGGGGTCATCCTCGATGATCAGGACTTTGAGGGCGTCGGTCATGGTGTGTCGGCAGAGGGTGTGGAGGGTGCCAGGGCCAGGCTCAGCGTGAAGACGGCGCCGCCGCCCGGATGGTTGCTGCCCGTCAGCGTGCCGCCGCATTCACGCACGATGCCGGCCGACAGCGCCAGCCCCAGGCCCAGGCCCACGCCCTCTTCCTTGGTGGTGAAAAACGGCTGGAACAGATGGGCCTGCGCCGCTTCGCTCAGGCCCGGGCCGTGGTCGCGCACGGTGACCTGGGCGCGGCCATCGGCCACGGCGCAGGCCAGCTCCAGGCAGGGCGCGGGCTGGCCGCGCATGGCGTCCAGGGAGTTGTTGATCAGGTTGATCAGCACCTGCTCGATGCGGTTGCGGTCGCACCAGGCCACGGCCTCGGGCACGCCGTCATCGCGCAGGATGCGGGCGCCGGTCTCGGCCACGCGCGACTCCAGCACGGCCAGCGCATTGTCCAGCGCATGCGCCAGCGGCACGGCCTGGCTGGCGCCGCTGGACTTGCGCGCGAAGTTGCGCAGCTGGCCGGTGATGCGGCCCATGCGGTCGGCCAGCTGCGCCATGCGCTCCAGGTTCACGCGCGTGGTTTCGGTATCGCCGCGCTCCAGAAAGCGCTGGCTGTTGCCGGCCAGGGTGCGCAGCGCCGTCAGCGGCTGATTGAGTTCATGGGCGACGCCCGTGGACAGCTGGCCTATCACGGCCAGCTTGCCGGCCTGCACCAGTTCGTCCTGGGCGGCGCGCAGCGTGGCCTCGGCGTGGGTGCGCTCGGCCACCTCGGCCTGCAGCGCCTCGTTGGCGGCCGACAGGTCGGCCGTGCGCTGCTCCACCTTGCGCTCGAGCTCGTCGTGCGCGGCCTGCAGCGCCTCGCGCGCGGCCAGCCGGTCGCGCAGGTGGCGGCGGCGCTCGTTGACCATCATGGCCAGCAGCAGCACAAAGGCCGCGCCCACGGCCGCGGCCAGCGCGCGGCTCTGGGCCAGCTGGTCGACCTGCTCCAGGTGCGAGAGCACGGTGATCGTCCAGGGCGTGCCAGGCAGCTGGCGCGACTGGGCCAGGAAGCGGCCGCTGACCGGGTAGACCGAGCCTGGCGATTCCTCGCCATGGCGGGCAATGCGCACCAGGCGCGCGCCCTGGCCCAGGTCGCGCAGCACCTGCAGGCCCAGGGGCTCCAGCGCGCGACGGTTGTACTGGCGCGTGTGGTCGAAGGCGGCGCGCGTGCCCTCGTCCAGCGTGCGCAGGGTGGTGAACTTCCAGTCGGAGACCGTGCCCAGGATGACGACGCCGTTCTCGTCGCCCACCAGCACAGGCGCCTCCACCGTGGACCACGACTGCTCCAGTTGGTCCAGGCTGACCTTGACCACGGCCACGCCCAGCGTGTGGGTGTCGTCGCCCAGGGTGGAGGCCAGGTAGTAGCCGGGCTCGCCGCGCGTGGTGCCTATGCCGAAGAAGCGCGCGCTGCCCGTGGCCATGGCGGTGCGGTAGTAGGGGCGAAAGCTCAGGTCCTCGCCCATGTAGCTGTCGGTGCGCCGCCAGTTGCTGGAGGCCACGACATGGCCGCGCGCATCGACCAGGTAGGCGGTCAGCGTGCCCGCGCGGTCGTTGAGTTGCTCCAGGTAGGCGTTGACGCGGTTGGTGAGCTGCTCGTCGCCGGGCTCGGCCAGCAGCCTTTGCACATTGCCTTCCAGTGCCAGCACGTCGGGCAGGAAGGCGTATTTGCCGATCTCGCGCTGCAGGCTGGCGCCGTACAGCTCCAGCCGGTGCATGCCCGTGGCACGCAGATCGGCGATGCCCAGCCGCTGCGCCAGCAGGTACGCACCCCAGCCGCTCAGCCCGCTCAGGGCAAGCCACAGCAAAAGCAGGATGAGCTGGCGCAGGGGGCGGCGGGCGGGCATGGTGAAGGCACCGATGTTATCAGTGCCCTCCAGCGCCGCCTGGGCCTCAGGCCGAGACAGCGGGCCGCCCTTGCTCGGAATGGTCCGTGGGCAGCAGGGACTCGTCGTCATCCGTGGCCGCGGTCGGATCGACGGCGCCTTCCCACTTGGCCACCACGGCCGTGGCAATGGCATTGCCCAGCACATTGGTCAGGGTGCGGCCCATGTCCAGGAAGTGGTCGATGCCCAGGATCAGCAGGATGCCCGCCTCGGGCAGGCCGAACATGGGCAGCACGGCGGCCACCACCACCAGCGATGCGCGCGGCACGCCGGCAATGCCTTTGCTGGACACCATCAGCACCAGCAGCATGGTGATCTGGGCCGTCAGCGTCATGTCGATGCCGTAGGCCTGGGCGATGAAGATGGCCAGGAAGGTGGTGTAGACCATCGAGCCGTCCAGGTTGAACGAGTAGCCCAGCGGCAGCACGAAGCCGATGATGCGCGGCTTGATGCCGAACTTCTCCAGCTGCTCCATCAGCTTGGGATAGGTCGATTCGCTGCTGGCCGTGGAAAAGCCCACGAGCAGCGGGCCGCGGATCAGGTTCAGCAGGCGGAAGATGTCACGGCCCAGCACGCAGTAGCCGGCCACGATCAGCAGCACCCACAGCGTGGCCAGGGCCAGGTAGAAGCACAGCATGAACTTGCCGAACACCGACAGCATGCCCAGGCCATGGATGGTGATGGTGCCGGCCACGGCACCGAACACGCCCACGGGGGCGAAGCGCATCACGTAGTCGGTGACCTTGAGCATGATGTGGACCACTTCGTCCATCAGGCCCACCATGGAGCGCGCGGCCTGGTTGTGCAGGTTGCCCAGCGCAATGCCGAAGAACAGCGCGAACACCAGGATCTGCAGCACCTCGTTGGTGGCCATGGCCTCGAAGATGTTCTTGGGGAACACGTGGGCGATGAAGTCCTTGAGGTTCAGCGCCGAGGTCTTGAGGTTCAGGCCCTCGGCCGACGACGGCAGGGCCACGCTCAGGCCATGGCCGGGCTGCAGCACGTTCGCATAGATCAGGCCGATGGCCAGCGAGCAGAACGAGGCCACGATGAACCAGCCCAGCGCGCGGCCGCCGATGCGGCCCACGGCCTTGGCGTCGCCCATGTTGGCCAGGCCCGACACCAGGGTGGCGAACACCAGGGGCGCGATGATCATCTTGATCATGCGCAGGAAGACATCGGTGAGGATGCCGAAGTAGCTGGCGATTTCCTTGGCGGCCTCGGGCGTGGGTGCGTAGCTGTTGCAGGCATAGCCCACCAGCACGCCGAGGACCATGGCCACGAGCACCATGGTGGTCAAGCGGTTGAATTTCATGCGGATTTTTTCGTTGGACGTATTTCGGTCTTGCAAGCGAGCCCGGCCACCACGGCTGCCGGCCACGGGCCGGATGCCACAGCGAAGACGGGCTTGTCTCCCTGCATACACAACCACGATGCACGTGGCCTGCGCCTGACAGTGCACAGACCGTGCCAGCCGCATCCGGCACCTGCACCCCGCGCTAACTGCTTGATTCGCCTATATCGACCTTACTTTTATGCATAAGGTGGCACGGAAATCCGAACGATGAAACGCCTGCGTCGTTCGGAAAACCGGATGGCCGGGCCTGCCGCCTCCGGCCCTCCCGGCCGGCGCTATCATCCGCACCGGCCTCCTGTCACGGGGCCGGTGCTTCAAAACACCTCCATCACACAGCGGCACAACCTCTTCGAAAGCGAGGTCTGTCAATGCAATTCACGGATCAATGCAATCGCAAAGGCCAGTGAATTCGCTTTGCAATGGAGCATCAAGCATGAACGCCGTTTTCCTCGCACTCGCCTGCGCGCCCTCTGTTGGCGCCGCCCCTTCCACACGGAGGGCCAAGGCATGAACCCCACCACCCAGCCCACTCCCGCCACGGACAGCCACAGCACCCATCAACTGTCCAATGCCCTCACCCAGGTGGACCATCTCGTGCAGCAAGGCTGTGCAGAGATCTCCTCCATCGCCCAGCTCGCCCTGGCATGGCTGGAGACGCCCAAGGGCCATCGCCACATGGATGTGGTGGCCCGCGCCCTGCAAAGCATCCGCGACAGCGCCGAGACGCTGGCCGACTACGCCGGCACCGAGGCTCAGGCCATGGGCTGCGGGTTTGAAGACGCGGCCGAGATGCGCCGCGCCGAAGCGGCCGAGGCAGCCGCCAAAGCCATGGCACAACTGTTTGAACGCCGGCCGATGTCCGGGCAGGACGGCAGCAGCAGCTGATGCTCCGGCGTCTGTAGAGGGGCCCGCTCTCCCAGGGTCCCGCACCGTGTCTTCACCGGTGCGTCAACCCTGCGCCAACCCTGCCTCAACCCTGCGCCTGAGGCCCCAGGCGAAAAACGCTCACGGACTGCACAAGGTCATGCGCCTGCTGCCGCAGGCTCGTGGCTGCCGCCGCCATTTCCTCCACCAGGGCCGCGTTTTGCTGCGTCGCCTGGTCCATCTGCATGACCGCCTCGCCCACCTGCGCAACGCCGCTGCGTTGTTCGGCGGAAGCCGCGCTGATCTCGCCCATGAGGTCGGTGACGCTGCGTATGCTCGTCACCACTTCAGCCATGGTGCCCCCCGCACGGTCGGCCAGCACAGAGCCCTGTTCGACCCGCTCGACGCTGTCGGAGATCAGGGCCTTGATCTCCTTGGCCGCCGCTGCGCTGCGGCCGGCCAGGCTGCGGACCTCGGAGGCCACCACAGCGAAGCCGCGGCCCTGTTCACCGGCACGCGCCGCCTCCACCGCAGCGTTCAGCGCCAGGATGTTGGTCTGGAACGCGATGCCGTCGATGACGTTGATGATGTCGGCGATGCGGCGCGAACTTTCACTGATGCCCTTCATCGTGTCCACGACCTGGGTGACCACCTCGCCCGCCTGCCCGGCCACGCCGCTGGCCTGCTGCGCGAGCGCGTTGGCCTTGCCCGCGCCATCCGCGTTCTGGGTCACGGTGGCTCCGAGCTGCTCCATGGAGGCCGCCGTCTGTTCAAGCGCGCTGGCCTGGCTTTCGGTCCGCGAGGACAGGTCGGTGTTGCCCTGGGCAATCTGCGTGCTTGCACTTGCCACGGATTCGCTGCCGCTGCGCACGACGGCCACGACCTGCGATAGCGCATCACTCATCTCGCCGAGGCTGCGCAGCAGGGTCCCCACTTCATCGTGGGTGGTGGCCTCCACCCGCTGCGTCAGATCCCCGCATGCCACCGCGCGTGCCACCTCGATAGCCCGGCCGATGGGGCCCGTGATGGAGCGCGTGACCCAGGTCCCCAGCAAGGCGGCCAGCACGACGGCCACCAGCGCGCCCCCCAGCTCGAACGCCAGCGTCATTGCCGCCAGCGACTCGGTGCGCGTCAGGCGCTCGGCCATGAGCTGCTCCTCCTCTCGCACCAGATCCGCCTGCAGTGCGCGCAGCCCATCCATGGCCGCCTTCTCGCGCCCCAGGGAGAACTCGCGAACCAGATCCTCGACGGTCGCCGTGCCGTCCGGGACTTGCCGCCGCAGCGCCTGCAGCGGCTGCACCGCCTGCACGAATTCACGGTGGCGCAGCCGGATTCCGTCGAGCCGGCGCTGCTGGGCGGGGTTGTCCTCGGTCAGGCGTACGGCCTCCTGCCAGGAAGCCTCGAACTCCTTGAGTCCTTCATCCCACGGGGCAAGAAAACGGGAGTCACCCGACAGGAGATAGCCCCGCGAGGCCGTCTCCATGTTGACCATGCCCGTGAGCATGCGCTGTCCCTGGGACATCACCTTGAAGGTGTGCTCGTTCCATTGCTGGGCCTCCTTGAGCCGGGACTGGCTGCTCACGGCCAGCGCGATGACAAGAAGAAAAATGGCGATGACGCATGCGAAGGCAGCTGCGAGACGGCGGGCCAGTGGCCAGTTGGACAAATTCATGATGATCATCGGTACGAACTGCGTGGCCGGAAAGACTGCACAAGGGCGCGGCGATCATGGTGTGAAGCCTCGCCTGCGCCTGGGGCCGTCATCTCCTGGCCGGGATCTACAAAGCACTCGCGCCAGCGGCTGCCGGGTGGCGACCAGCGGGCCTGCGCTTTGTTTCTCTATGTAATATATTGGACAAAACATATTTTTGTCCTAGACAATTCGCAAAATCCCTCAAAACATCCCGGCCATGACCGGACGTTTTGTCCCCTTCAGATCAATGACGCCACTTTCTGACCCCCTGCCTTTGGCGCCTGGCCCCGGGCTGCCCATCTCGGCCGTCGAACGCGAGACCGGACTTGCCAAGGACACCCTGCGTGTCTGGGAAAGACGCTACGGCTTTCCAAGGCCCGAACGGGATTCGGCAGGCGATCGCCGCTACCCGGCAGACCAGGTTCGACAACTGACCCTGATCCGGCGGCTCATGGATACGGGGCTGCGCCCCAGCAAGCTGATGGGGGTGGATCTGGATGGCCTGCAGTCGCTGCTGGCACGCGCCGACACCTCGCCGGGCAAGGATTTGTCCAGGACAAATTCAGAGAATGCAGCGGACTCTGACCGCTTCGCCCCCATGCTCAACGCCATTGCCGCCCATGATCCCGCCCAGCTCAGGCATTGCCTGAGCCTGGCCCAGTCGCGCATGGGCCTGGCCGGTTTCGTGACCACGCTCGTGGCCCCGCTGACCACGGCGGTCGGCGAATTCTGGGCACAGGGGCGTTTTGAAGTGTTCGAAGAGCACCTGTACACCGAGGTGCTCACCGGCGTCCTGAGGCAGGCAATCGCCTCGCTCGCCCCCCCTTCCCCGCCGTCCGCGCCCAAGGTGTTGCTGACCACGCTCCCGCAGGAGATGCATGGACTTGGGCTGCTCATGGTCGAAGCCCTGCTTGCCCTGGAAGGCTGCAACTGCGTATCGCTGGGCACCCAGACGCCCATCGGCGACGTGGCACAGGCCGCGCGGGCGCATCGCGCCGACATCGTGGGGCTGAGCTTCAGCAGCGCCCACAACGGAGCGATGGCGCAGGCTTGCCTGGGCGAGCTGCGCAGCCACCTGCCGCCGTCCATCGAGTTGTGGGCCGGTGGAGCATGCCCGGCGCTTTATTCCAGCCCGGTCGGGGGCATCACGCCGGTGCGCCATCTCACGGATCTGCAACCGCTGGTCGCCCGATGGCGGCAGACGACAAGAACATCAAGGACATACGCATGAACTTTCCCGCCCCCCGCCCCGTCTTCACCGCCAGGCGGCGCACCCTGCTGGCAACGGCCCTTGGCGCCGGCCTGCTGGCCAGCGGTTGCGCCAGCATGCGCCCGCCCGGCTCGGTCACGCCCGTCTCACCGTTCGATCTGCAGCGCTACCAGGGCCTGTGGTACGAACTGGCACGGCTGGACCATGGTTTCGAGCGGGGCATGACCGATGTGACCGCCGAGTACACGCCGCAGGCAGACGGCAGCGTGAAGGTGGTGAACCGGGGGTTTTCCGTGCCGCGGGGCCAGTGGCAGCGCGCCGTCGGCAAGGCCTTGTTCACGGGCAAGCCGGACACGGCTTCGCTCAAGGTCTCCTTCTTCGGCCCGTTCTACGGCGGCTACCATGTGGCCGCCCTGGACCCTGACTACCGCTGGGCGCTGGTCCTCGGGCCGGACACGCAGTACTGCTGGATACTGGCCAGGGAGCCGAAACTGCCCCCGCAGACGCTGCAATCCATCGTCGCCAAGGCAGGGGAACTGGGCGTCGATACCGGCGCGCTGATCTGGGTCAGCCATGAGCGCCACCAGGAAGCGCACAGCCAGGAGGCCTTGTGAACGGCGCGCCCCCCGTCGCGGTGATCGGCGCGGGAATGGCAGGTTTGGCATGTGCACAGCTGCTGGCCGAGGCCGGCTGCCGCGTGGATATCTTCGAGAAAAGCCGAGGCCCATCCGGGCGCATGAGCACGCGGCGCGCGCAGGATCCGCAGGGTGCGTGGCAGTGCGATCACGGCGCGCCATCGTTTGCGGCCCAGGACCCGGAGTTTGTGCAGGAGGTGCGCCAGTGGGAGCAGCACGGCGTTGTCGCCGCCTGGCGTCCGCGCGCAGTGCGCCTGCAGGGCACACACGTGGTGCCAGCAGAGGCAGCCCCCGACCGCTGGGTAGGCGTGCCGCGCATGACCTCTCCCGCAGCGTTTCTTGTCCAGCGGCTTGCACAACAGGGGCATGGCGCACGGCTGCACCTGCAAGCCGCGGTTCAGCAGTTGCAGTACGAATCTGCCTGCTGGACTGTGCACTGCGCTGAACACGGGCAGATCGGATCGGAATACTGCGCCCTGGTGCTGGCAGTGCCTGCACCGCAGGCGGCAGCCTTGCTGGAGCCGGTCTCGCCCTATGCGGCGGCACTGGCTGCCAGCGCGCGCATGCAGCCGTGCTGGGTGGCCATGCTGCGTACCGACGCCCCCCTGCCGCTGGACTGGGATGCGGCAGAAATCACGGATGGCCCGCTGTGCTGGGTGGCACGCGACAGCGCCAAGCCAGGGCGGCAGGAGCCGCAAGTGCCGCAAGGACCTCAGACCTGGGTGCTGCATGCCAGTGCACGGTGGAGCCAGGATCACATCGAGTCGGACGCCGAATCCGTGGCCCGGCAACTGCTGCAGGCATTCGAGGCTCTGACCGGGCCACTGCCCCACCCTTTGCCAGGCGGCCTGCGCGTCACAGCCCACCGCTGGCGCTATGCGCTGCCGGCGCCGCACCTGGTCAACCGCTGCTGGTGGGACGCGCCTGCGGGCCTGGGCCTGTGTGGCGACTGGATGTGCGGCGCAGGCGTTGAAGGCGCCTGGCTCAGCGGACGGGCGCTGGCCCGGCGCGCCCTGGCCACGCTGACGCGCTGAACCACAGGAACGCCCGCGCCATGCACAAGAAGCCCCACCTGCCCTCCAAGCTGTGTGCGTGCTGTGGTCTTGCGTTCACATGGCGCAAAAAATGGGCACGTGATTGGGACGAGGTCAAATACTGCTCGCAGCGCTGCCGCACCGCGCGACTGCCGCCTGATCACACTCCCCCATCTGCAGGCCGCCAGCCAAGGCGCTGACCTCCAAGCGGGCCATGCGCCCCGCACATCCTGGGAGCCCTGGATTGCCGCCAGGCCGGCCCCATAATGCGCCACCCCATTGCATCAAGGAATTGGCACCTATGTCTTCCGGCGGCTTTCACGTCCACGGCCCACACGATCACGAACTCGAACATGCTGCCCAGGGCGAGCATGGCCAAACCGCCCACCACGGCATCGGCGGCGGCAGCCTGACCAACCAGATCGCCATGTGCACGGCAGTCATCGCCACGGTGGGCGCCATCTTCGCGTACATGGGCGGCGCCACCCAGGCCAATGCCGGGCTGTACAAGAACGACGCAGCCATCAAGAAGACCGAAGCGGCCAACCAGTGGGCCTTCTTCCAGGCCAAGAGCACCAAGCAATCGCTGTCCGAGTTCGCGCGTGATCTGGCGACCACGGAGGACAGGCGGGCCGCCTACCAGGCCAAGGTGGAGCGCTACGAAAAGGAAAAGGACGACATCAAGCGCGATGCCGACCGCCTGGAAGCCGAGGCCCGGCAATGGGACGAGAAGTCCGAGATGCAGATGCATCTGCATCACCGCTGGGCGCAGGCCACCACCGCGCTGCAGGTCGCCATTGCCCTTGCAGCCATCGCGCTGCTGACCAAGAAGAAATGGCTGGAATACGCCATGCTCGGCGTGGCAGCGCTAGGCCTTGGCGTGGGCGGGCTGGCCATGCTGCACATCTAGAGCGTGTGGCAAAGCCGCAAAGCCGCATATCCGCCTTGGAAGGCAGCTGTGAAACAGCCCCCTGATTCCCCGGCCTTGCCCGCGGCTCAGTCCTCGCTGGGACGGGGGTAGCCAGCCTCTGCCCAGGCTTGCGCAGACGTCCGGGTGAGCTGATGGTCCGGCCTGACTCCCACCTTGGCCAGCTCGCTGCCGTCGGCGGCAGTGGCGGTGAGCGTGGCGCTGGGATTGTCTTCATCGGGCTCGATATCCAGAGAGACGGTCACGCGTGACCCGCCCACCATGATCTGCACATCCTTGTGCAACTGCGCTGCCAGATGCTGCTCATGCCGGCGCATCACCTCGTGCGCCGTCTTCACGAGCGTGTTGAAGGCGGAAACGTCCAGCGGCTTGGGATTTTTCTTGTCGCGGCCCATGGTCCACGGGCCGACCAGGCTTGGCTCCACCTGGCCGTCCTGGGTCATGGCAACGGCCCAGCCATCGTCGTCTTCATTCTTGATGACGCGGGCCTCCCAGCCGTTGTGATGCCAAAGGCGGTCTTCGAAGATTGATACGACTTCTTGTTCGAGTTCTGCGGACATGTCCAGACTCTTCCCTTGTGGAAACTATCGAGCCCGAAATTCTACTGTCCATCCATACAGTTCGCGCACAGGGGTCTATTGCGTAGGCAGCGGCTGACCGAGCTGCGTCGGGTCGCATCGCTTGCACGTTGCGCCCGCTACAAATTGCCGCCGCAACGAAGGGCTTGCGAGTGCGATAAGCTTCAAGTTCTGTTGAAGGTCAAGAACCCCTTGCCGAAGGTTGCGCATGAACATTGGTGAACTGAGCAAACGCACAGGCCTGTCCACATCACGCATTCGTTTTTATGAGCAAAGCGGCCTGCTGCAAGCGGCTGAGCGTGGCTTGAATGGCTACCGCAGCTATCCGCCTGAGATGGTGCAGATGCTGGAGCTGATTGCGATGGCGCAGGGCGTGGGTTTCAGCCTGGATGAAATTCGTGCACTCTTGCCGCCCGGCCTGCAAGGCTGGGACCATGAGGCCGTCGTGGGCGCGCTGCGCCAAAAAATTGCCGATATCAAGGCCATGGAGAAAAAGCTGCAGACCAGCAAAAAGCAGTTGCAGGCTTTGTTGGCCGATATTGAAGCGCGGCCAGACAACATGGATTGCCACGACAACGCACGCCGCGTGCTCTCACATGTACTGGCCCAGCAATCCGAATCCTTGGCCTCTGAAGCAGCGGCCGAAGAAAAAATGGGCAAGCTCATGCGCACCGGACACAAGAAGCGGGCAAGCGTGGCATAGGCCTTCGGCAGTTTGGAACGCGGCCCTAGCGCCCTGCCAGAGCCTGCACCACCTGCTTTGCAGTCGCTTTGGCCGACCCCGGGTTTTGCCCGGTGATGAGGCGGCCATCGGCCACCACATACGAGATAAAAGGCAGCAAGGCTTTTTGATAGCGCGCACCGCGCATCTTCATTTCCTGCTCGGCGTTGTAGGGCATGGACCGGGCCACTCCGGCCAGGATTTCTTCCGTCCATGAAAAACCCGTGACCCGTTTGCCCGCGACCAGCAAAGAGCCGTCGCTGAGCTGCGTATTGAGCAGGCCGCAGTAGCCGTGGCAAACCGATGCAACGATGCCACTTCGCTCCCAGATGCTGCGTGTGATGCGCTGCAGCCCCGCACTATCGGGAAAATCCCACATCACCGCATGCCCTCCCGTGAAGTAGATGGCATCGAAATCGTTCGCGACGATATCGGCAGGTGCCGCAGTGTTCGCCAGCAGGGCCATGCGCGCGGGATCATCGAGCCAGGCTTTGGCCGAAGCATCGAAGTGCGGCCATTGGAGTGCGCGCGGCTCCAGTGGTACGGCGCCACCCAGCGGGCTCACCAGTTGCTGCGGGTACCCTTGCGAAGCAAACACATCCCAGGCATGGGTCAGCTCTGACAGCCACAGCCCTGTGGCGTGCGCAGGGTCGTCGTAATGGGCGACATTGGTGACGACATGCAAGACACGTGGCGTACTCATGAAGACTCCTGCGCGATTTGCTTGAGGCCCTGTGCGTAGCTGGTGACAGCAAAGTCGGGAAAGCGGCGCTTGAACTTGGACGAATCAAACACATTGTCGTGCGCGTAGCGTGGCAGCAGTTCACGCAGTTCGCGCACAGGCTTGGAGACCCAGCCAGCAACCACCATGGCCAGGTGGCTCAGTACCTTGTAGCGCGGCTCAACCCCAAAGGTTGCAGCCGCCAGGTTCACAAAGGCCTGATAGGTCAGCCGCTCATCCCAGCAAGGCAGATGCCAGGTCTGGCCATACGCATCTTGCGCATTGCCAATGGCTGCCATGGCGCGGCTTGCATCGGGCGTCCAGATCAGGGTGCGCAGCTTGTCGTCACGGACCGGCACTTTGGCCTTCTGGCCCGCCTTGAGCGGGCCAATCACCAGGGTGTTGGTGATGCTTTGGGTTTTGCCGGGGCCGTAGAACTCTGGCGCGCGGGCAATGGCGACGGGGATATCGCCGCGCTGCATCTCGGCCAGCACCATCTCGGCCATCAAGGCGCGCACGCGCCCCTTGCGGCCCACCGGTGCAAAGGCGGTTTCCTCGGTCTGCCGCTGCGCGGTTTGCGGGTACATGTAGGTGTTGTCGAAGTAGACAAATTTGGCCCCCGCTGCCCGCGTGGCATCAAGTGCGTTGCGCAGCATGGCAGGAAACTGCCCCTCCCATAACTCGGTGTCTGGTGGCAGGCCAGCGGTGAAGTACACGACCTCGCTGCCACTCACGGCCTCCAGGGTTTGCGCGGAATTCATCAGGTCGGCGGACACCAGCTCGTCCGTATCGTTCACCTTGCGCGGCTTGCGGCTGACCAGGCGCAGGTTCTGCGTGTAGTTGCGGTGGAGCTCGCGCGCCAGCTCCACAGCGATCTGGCCATTGGCGCCCAAAATGGTTTGCATATCGATCCTTGCAGCATCTTGTGTGATGTGAGGACAAGGAGCTTAAGCTTCAACTTGAGTTGAAGGTCAAGCGGCAAACTACAGATCCCTGATACCAGGTCGAAGACAAACCCGACGGCTCGCTGGCTGTCTGCAAAACCCCGGCGTCTCCATCATGCCGGGGAGCCTGGGGCCTGGGGCCTGGACACTGCGACCTGCTTTGGTGCACCTGGTGAAGGCCCGGTTCGGGCCGGCAGCGCCTGTGCATGAGCCGCGAGAACGGCCCTCCAGCAGCCGCCAGGCTGCGTCGGCGTTCACTGTCATTGAACTCAGCCGCCTTCACACGCCCGTGTTGCATCGGAGTGTTTCACCCCGCCCTGTCAAATGCTCTTCCCGTAGAACGGGACCAGCTTGGCCACCACGGCCTCAACGTATTCAGGGACCCAATAGGTTTCAATGTGGGTTGCGCCCTGGATCTTGAACAGCTCCTTGTCCTTGGCACCGCTGGCCTTGGCGAACGCCTCCTCGGTCATGTAGAGGCTGTCCGCCTTGCTGCCGGCAATCATCAACAAGGGTTGCTCGATCAGTTCGATCTGGTCAGTGGCGTCCCAGCGCATCAGGTCCAGCAGGCTGCTCGTCGTGTACTTGAAGGTCGAGCCGGGATGGGCATGCGTGCGCCAGTAGTACTCATAGCCCTGTCGGTACATCTCGAAGGGCAGCGCTGCGATCTGCTCGTCCGTCATGTCCGCGTCGCCCGAGTAGAGGATCTTGCCACCGGCCACCTGCTGAGCACGGGCATCCGAGGCCTGCTTCAGGCGCTGCTGGATCGTGGATAGCTGCGAGTCTGCGAAACCGTTGCGGCGGACCCTGCCGGAATTGAACATGCTCAGCGTTGCGACGGACTTGAGGCGCTTGTCCGTCTTCGCCGCTGCCAGCGAATAGCCGCCGCCACCGCAGATGCCGAGGAGGCCGAGACGATCCGCGTCGACGCCCGCGTAGGTGGTGATGAAGTCCGCCATGCCATGAATGTCCTCGATGCGGTTCATCGGCGTGTCCACTGAACGCGGCAGGCCGCCGCTGCCGCCTTGATAGGCTGCATCGGCCGTGATCGCCACGTAGCCGTGCTCGGCCAAGCGTTGGGCATACAGACCGGCGGTCTGTTCTTTCACACCACCGTTGGGGTGTGCAACGACGACAGCGGGGTACTTCCTTGCCGGGTCGAAGTTCGCCGGCGTATAGACATTGGCCACGATGTCCAAGCCACCAAGTTTGTACTTCACCGGGTGGATGTTCACCTTGCCAGGCAGGTTCTGCGTGATGGCGTCGCCATAGACGAGCGTGAAGGGGTTCTTCTTGTAATCGGCCGCTGTTGACGGTGAGGGAAGGGCCATGGCTGTAACTCCGAGGGCTGCTGCAGAAATTGCGATGGCCGAAGTGCCCAGGAACTCGCGGCGCTTCGTGTCAATGGATAGGTGGGTCATGGGTCGTCCGATCTACTGAGACATCTGTGCGGTTCTTGCGAACCAGGCGAAAGGGTCAATCGAGCCTCTTCCTGGTGAGGAAGGAAGACACCAGGTCCGCGATCTGGACGTTGTTCAGGTCGGACATGATGAAGTGGGTGTTCCCGCGTATGCCCATCTCCGGCAAATGCACGAGCTGCGCATCTCCGCCGTGCCTGTTGACGGCGTCCACCCAAAGGCGAGCCATGGCGAGCCGGACGCGCCAGTTGTCCTGGCCGCGCTCGGTGGTGGGCTCAGTGGGGAAGTTGTCGCCGTAGTAAATGACGATGGGGATGCGGGTGAGCTTTTGGAAGTCTTGTGCCGATACAGCCTCCGGCGCCAGGGTTCCCGCAGCGCTGGGCATGGCGGCCGGCAGCTCCCCCGGCGGGAAGATGAAGCCGCTGCCCGGCTCGAACGCCACGACGCCCTTGACGTTGGCGCTCTTGATGGCTGTCAGCCAGCCAGGTCCGCCGCCCTGTGAGTGCGTGAAGAGGATGGCCGGGCCTGTCTTGGTGAAGAGCGCAGCCATCGCCTCGGCGATCACGTTGGCGTCATAGGCGCCGGTGTTCGGCGTCACCGAGCGCAGGAACTGGTTCAGTGTCTCCGGCTGGCGGTCGAACTGCACGTTGTCGAAATAGCACGGCCACTTGCCAAAACGGAACTGGTCGAAGAACAGCTGGTCGTAGGGCGTCGGCTCGGTCGTCGTGGCGACGGTGCTGTTGCCGGCCCTGCCTCGGCGCGGCTGATCGACAAGGTAGACCGGGAAGCCGCGGCGCAGGAACAGGTTCTGGAAGCCCTCGCGGCCATCCGACGTCGTTTCCCAGCTCCGAGCCGACTGGAAGGCACCGTGCAGCATCACGATGGGCAAAGGCCTCGGATTCTGCGGGACCTGATAGAAGGCGTAGAGGTGATCGCCGTGGAAGCTTTGCCCTGCGCTTGTCGGCTTGTCGTTGTCGTAGACGCCGGGCACCGTCTTCACAACGCCACCGACCGCGAAGCTGCCCTGGCGCTGAATGACCAGGGGCCTCGGCGAACTGTCCGAATGAGAGGCGCAACCTGCCAGCGATAAAGCCAAGACAAGTGCTCCTGCGCGGAAGATGCGGGTGATGCTCATCATCAGCCTTTTGATGCAGCGTCGAGGGCCTGCACGAGTGCGTCATTGGCGCGGGCTGCCACCTCGGGGCCGACCTCTTGCGCCAGCGCTTGGCTCAGCTGCCGCAGTTGCGATGCGGTCAGACCCATGCGCAGGCTGGCTCGCATGTGGGACCGCAGCTGGTTCTCTGCACCCGGTGTCGCAGCCAGCGCTCCGACCGTGGCCAGCTCGCGGCTGCGCCAATCGAGGTTGTCGCGCTCGAAAATGTCGCCAAACAGGTGCGCCTGCAGAAACTGATTGATGATCGGCGCGAACTCGAACACCGGGCCCTGGACCGGTCCACCTGAAATCTCGGTCTGATTGGCCTGGCCGGCCAGCACCAACTCACGGCCGGTGGACACGGCTCGGCTGGGGTCGTGACCCGGAGCGTCCTGCACGCCGCGCTGCTTGCGCAGCTCGACGACCTTGAGCAGTTCGCCGAGCGCATTGAGACTTCTGGGGAAGCCCGCGTAGGCATAGAGCTGCACCAGGACTTCCTTGGCCTCGCTGACTGTCATGCCCGCGTCCAGCCCCTGGTTCAGTGCCATGCCCAGCCGGGGCATGTCACTGATTGCCGTGAAGGCGGCCATGAGCGGAATGGCGCGTTGCCTGGGGCTCAGCGAATCGGACGCAGGCTGCACGACCCTCTGTGGCTCCTGTGGCTTCCGTGGCTGCTGTGCCCTCTGGCCGGTCATCGCGGAAAGGCCTGCGCTCACCACGGCGGCCTGGTAGTCCTGCTCGCAGAGTTTGTCCTGCCAGGCCACGGAGCTGCCGTTTTCTTTCTCGGCGATGGCGATGTGGGTCATGGAGCCTGAAGGCCCGGCGCCATGCCAGTGGCGCACGTTGGGCGGGATGGTCACGACATCGCCAGGGCGAATGATGAGCGCCGGCTGGCCTTGTTGTTGCACAAGGCCCTGTCCCTCGGTGACGATCAGCGTCTGACCGAGCGGATGGGTATGCCAGGCCGTCCGCGCACGGGCCGTGAACGTGACGGTCGCTCCACCGGCCGTTCCGGGGAGCAGCGCCTGAAAGGGTGAGCTGATGCGGACGTCGCCGGTGAACGTCTGGGCCGATCCAACGCTGACCTGCTGCGCAGACGCGGAGCGAACTTCGACGACGGGCGGCATTGCGCCAGGACCGGCAGACTGCGCCGCAGCGGCGGTCACCGCACCGCTCAGGGCCATTGAAAGCAGTGATTTCACGAGAGCGCCTCCTGTTGTTTCGCCTGATGGCGGCGGTGCGGCTTGACGATAAAGAACCACGAGACGATCAGCGCCAGGCCGAGCAACAAAGCAGCCACGTCCATGACGGCAGCAATGCGATGCGCGAGGGCAGCACTGTCTTGTTGCTCGATGGACGAACCAGCGCTGGCGAAGACAAGAACCAGCAGCCCAAGCCCCAGTGCTCCCCCCAACTGGTGAGCCACGTTGACCAGGCCGGAGGCAGCACCCGCGTCCTCACGCGCCACTCCCGCCACACCGGCCGCGGTCAACGGCGCCAGCAACAAGCCCTGGCCCAGTCCGATCAGGACCATGGGCGGGGCGATGCCGGTCCAATAGCTCGATAGCGCATGCGCTTGACCCAACCAGGCGAGGCCCACCACTCCGAGCAGCAGGCCGGCGAGAAGCAGCGTCTCGTTGCCGAAGCGGCGGGCCAGCCCGGGCACGGCCATGGCCGAGGCAAAGTTGGGCAGCGTCACGGGCAGGAAGGCAATGCCGGCTTGCATGGGCCGCAGATGCAGCACGCCCTGCAGGAACTGCGTACAGAAGAACCAGAAGCCGACGGCGCCGCCCAGGAAGAGCATGCGCGTGATGTACGCACCAGCTCGCTGCGGGCTGGTGAACAGGCGCAGCGGCAGGATGGGTTGCCGGACCCGGCGCTCAATGCCGATGAAGAGCAGGATCATCAGCATGCCGCCGACCAGGGCCCCCTGTGCGAGGCCATCGTGCCAGCCAGCTTCGGCTGCTCTAACCAGGCCGTAGACCAGCGCCGTCATCCCTATGGTCGAGCTGAGGGCGCCGCCCACGTCGAACTGGCCTTCCTGCTTCTGGGTCTCGGCAATGTGGCCACGCGCAGCGACGATCAACAGCAACCCTATCGGCAGGTTGATGAAAAAGCCTGCGCGCCAGGACACCAAATCAGCGAACAGGCCGCCCAGGACCAGGCCCAGGGTTGCGCCGACACCGGCAGCCGCCGCGTACAGCGAGAGCGCCCGGGTGCGGCCTGGCCCCTCCGCGAAATGCGTGGACAGCAGTGCGAGCGTGGACGGCGCAAGGACGGCGGCGCCTACACCTTGAATTGCGCGGGAGACCAGCAACCAGCTTGCGCCAGGCGCCAGGCCGATGGAGACGGAGGCGAGTGTGAACAGCGCCAGCCCCAGGATGAACATCCGCCGGCGGCCCAGGATGTCGCCAGCGCGAGCACCCAGGAGCAGCAAGCCACCGAAAGCCAGCGTGTAGGCATTGGTCACCCAGGACAGTTGCGCCGAAGTGAAGCCCAGGCTTGCCTGGATGCGGGGCAGACCCGTGATGACGATGGAGATGTCCACGACGATCATCAGGTAGCTGGCAACGATGATGGCCAGGACCTTGTTCTCGTTGCGGATGGGGCAGGATTGCGCGGCGTTCATCGCGGTCACTCAGATGTCCAGCCTGCGCTCGGACATCCACTTGACGATGGCCGGGTCGCGGTGAGAGAAAAAGCTGCTCGTGTTGGTGTCGAGCGTGGCGATGATTGCCATGTGGGCGTCGCTGAGTGCGAAGTCGAAGATGGCGATGTTCTCTGCCATGCGCTCCTTGCGGACGGACTTGGCGAGCGCGACGATCCCGCGCTGTACCAGCCAGCGCAGCACCACCTGGCCGACCGACTTGCCGTAGTGCCGGGCGATGCCGATCAGCACTTCGTTCTGGAAGAGGCCATTGCGGCCTTCGGCAAACGGAGCCCAGGCCTCGGCCTGCACACCCATCTGTCTCATGAACGGCACGGCTTCCAACTGCTGCTGGAAGGGATTCACTTCGACTTGGTTGACCGCCGGTGCGATCTCGTTGAACGCCTTGATGTCCATCAGGCGGTCCGGTTGGAAGTTGCTGACGCCGATGGCGCGCAGCTTGCCCGCGCGGTAGGCGTCCTCCATCGCGCGCCACGACCCGTGGACGTCGCCGAAGGGCTGGTGAATCAGGTACAGGTCGAGATAGCTGAGCTGCAGCCGACGCAGGGACTTGTCGATGGCTTGCTGCGTGCGCTCGTAGCCGGTCTCCTGCACCCAGAGCTTGCTGGTGACGAAGAGCTGGTCACGCGGCACGCCACTGGAGCGCAATCCCTTGCCGACCGCTTCTTCGTTCATGTAGGAGGCTGCGGTATCGATCAGCCGGTAGCCGGCTTCGATGGCGTCGACGACGCTGCGCTGGCACTCATTGGCATCGGCGATCTGGAAGACGCCATACCCGACCATGGGCATGTGAAGACCGTTGTTCAGAACGACGTGTTGCATGAGCTTTGCCTTGTAGAGGTTCGATGGCACGAACTTTAGGCAAGGGACTGGCATCTGAATAGATGCATTTGAGTTGTTGAATTAGCATCAATTCAATGACAATGAAAGCCGCGAGGAGGCCACTCATGGCGATCAACGAGCTTCGATCCATCACGACCTTCATCAAGGCAGCGGAACTTGGCAGCTTGCGCAAAGCTGCAGCAGACCTTGGCATCAGCCCCCAGGCGGCGAGCAAGGCGTTGGCCCAGCTGGAAGCCCATCTGGACGTGCGCCTGTTCCATCGGACAACGCGTGTGATGTCGCTGACCGATGCAGGACAGCGGCTGTTCGAAGACGTGCGGCCGGCCGTGACGGGAATGCACAGAGCGCTGCAGTCCGCCAAGTCGGCACGGGATGAATTTGCGGGCCCGCTGCGCATCACGGGACCTCGCACCACGTTCCAGCCGATTCTTTGGCGCCTGGTCGACGAGTTTTGCGATATGCATCCAGGGATCCAGCCCGACGTCTTGCTGGACGACCGTATCGGCAACTGGGTGGAGGATCGCGTGGACGTAGGCTTTCGCCTCGGCCCGTCGCCCCATGAGGGCGTGATTGCACGACGGCTGTTCCCGGTTCAGTTGCCCATCTGCGGCGCACCTTCTTACTTCGCGAAGCACGGTGTGCCCGAGTCGTTGGCTGACCTGGCCACACACCGCTGCAGCGCTTATCGGCATCCGAGCACGGGGAAAGTGCTGCCGTGGCGGGTGAAGATCGACGGCCAGGCCGCCGACCAGCCAGTCGCCCCGACGATCTGCAGCAACGACGAGCTGTTTGAGCTGCAAGCCGTCCTGGCCGGCAAGGTGCTGGCCCAGCTCGCGGGCGTCACCGCGGCACCGTTTATCCGCTCCGGCAAGCTGATCCCGATCCTCGTGGACCACATGCCGGACTACGCCAGCTACTTCGTCTACTTCGGAAGCAGGTCGTCCCAGCCAGTACGAGCCCGTGCATTCATCGATTTGGCCGTTCAACGTCTGGTGGACAGCCCGGAGTACGTACTCAACCCGAGCGAGCTCCGGGGCAAAGTCGGGCGACCAGGCCGCGCTTGATGCGGCGCAAGCAACATCAGCCATGGCCCCGAACTCACGGCGCCCCTCCCCCTTCAACGCCCCCGCATCCCCATCAAAACCTCAATCGTCACCGTCGTCGCGTCGTCATCCGGCCTTTTGCGATGCGCGATGCCCAACGCCCTTGACAGTGCTGGCCGCAGGGGTCGCGTGGTGATGCGTGGGTCAGGCTGCGGTGCGCCGGCCTCATGGGGCAGCAGCGCGGCGCCGTAGCCCGCTGCCACCAGGCTCTTCATTGCGTCGTTGTAGTTCAGCTCGATCCGTGCCTGCGGCCGGGCGCCGCCTGCGGCAAACCATTCGGCGGTCTGGCGCGACAGCCGGGTGCCACGGTCGTTGGCGATCAGGGGGCGGGCCGCAAGCCACGCGGGCGTGATGTGCCGCGGCGGCTTCCAGGCGGCCGGGATGAAGGCCAGCACCGGGTCCTGGCGCCAGGCCTGCACCTGCAGCCCGCGCAGCACGGGCTGCGGCAGGGCAACGATGCCGATGTCCAGGCTGCCGGCAGCCAGGCGCGCCAGGGCTTCCTCGCTGGTCATCACCGCCACTTGCACATCGATCTCGGGATGCCGGGCGGCCAGGGTTTCCAGCGCCTGGGGCAACAGGTGCGCGAGTGCGCCGGTGGAGGCGCCCAGGCGCACGCGGCCCCGCGCGTGGCGATCTGGCGCTGCACGGTCTGCAGGAGATCGTCGGCCTCGGCCAGGAGCTGGCGCGCCTTGTCTATCAGCAGGCTACCCGCCGATGTGGCGGTGACGCCGGCCGGTGCGCGGTGCAATAGACGTGTTCCCAGACGCTCTTCGAGCTGCGCCACATGCAGCGTCACCGTGGGCGGCGCCAGGTGCAGCACCTTGGCGGCGGCAACGAATGAGCCCAGGTCGGCCACCGTCAGCAGGGTGCGCAGACGGTCCAGATTGATTTCGCGCATGGTGCGGTGTCCCAGGTTGCCAGCAATTCAGGAATCATGAATCCGTAGTTTGTCAGATTCAACTGGCCTGCATGCGGCAGGCGCTGCAACATGCGCTCCACACCCAATCGGAGCAACCCATGACCTCTCTTGTTTTCATCGATGGCGACCAAGGCACCACCGGCCTGCAGGTGCGCGAATGGCTGGCGGATCGGACCGACCTGCGCCTGCTGCAGCTGCCGGCCGACCAGCGCAAAAGCACGGCGCACCGCGCCGAGGCGCTCAACGACTGCGACATCGCCTTGCTGTGCCTGCCGGACGAGGCTGCGCGCGAGGCCGTGGCGCTGGTGCGCCGGCCCGGCGTGCGCGTGATCGATGCGAGTTCTGCGCATCGCACCGCGCCGGGCTGGGTCTATGGCCTGCCGGAGCTGGAGGCAGGCCAGGCTGAACGCATCGCCCATGCCCGGCGCGTCAGCAATCCCGGCTGCTATCCGACAGGTGCGCTGGCACTGCTCAGGCCCTTGATCGACGCGGGCCTGCTGCCGCCCGACTACCCGCTGGCCATTCACGCGGTATCGGGCTATTCGGGACGGGGCCGCGCAGGGCTGCTGGACCATGAGGGCGCTGCCGCCGCGACTGCCGTGCCCCTGCAGGTCTATGGCCTGGGTCTGCACCACAAGCACGTGCCCGAGATCCAGCAGCATGCCGGCCTGGCCCATGCGCCGGTGTTCGTGCCGGCCTATGGCCACTACCGGCAAGGCATCGTGCTGACCATCGCCCTGCATCTGCGGCTGCTGCCCGCCGGTGTGACCGCCCGCAGCCTGCACGCTGCGCTGCATGCGCGGTACCAGGGCCAGCCCTGCATCGAGCTGCAACCCCTGGAGGAGGACGCCGATGCGCAGCGGCTCGACCCGCGCGCGCTCAATGGCAGCAACCGGATGCGGCTCGCGGTGTTCAGACAGCCGCAGGAGCAGCAGGTGCTGCTGACCGCCGTGTTCGACAACCTGGGCAAGGGCGCCGCCGGCGCGGCGGTGCAGAACCTTGATCTGATGCTCGGGCTGCAGCCGATGCTGCAGCCAGGATGCGATGAATCCCTGAGCGTGGTGTGAGCCTGGCGTGAGCGTGGAGTGAGTGCGGTGTGAGCTGCCGGCCTGGGGAAGACGGGCAAGATCCGGGCAATCCTGCTTCAAGCCTCGACGCCACAGGCCACCGACAGATAGCTTTTCATGCGCGCGCTGGCCCGTTCCGGGTCGGCCAGCGCACCGCAGGCATCGGCCAGCTCGAACACCTTGGCAAAGTGCACGGCCCCGCGTGCAGACTGCATTCCACCGGCCATGGAGAAGTGCTTCTGGTGGCCATTGAGCCAGGCCAGGAACACGATGCCTGCCTTGTAATGCCGCGTGGGCGCGCAAAAAATCTCGCGCGACAGCGCCACCGTGGGATCCAGCAGTTCCCGGAAGCGTCCCCTGCGGCCCTGGGCCAGTTCGGCCAGCGCCACGGCCGCCACCGGGGCGATGGGGTCGAAGATGCCCAGCAGGCCGTGGGAGTGGCCGCCCTCACCGGCTGCCGTCCCATCGCCGGCCATGAGTTCGGCGTAGTGGAAATCGTCACCCGTGTACATCTTCACGCCCGCAGGCAGCCTGCGGCGCAGCGCCCTCTCCCATTGCGCATCGAGCAGCGATACCTTGATGCCTTCGACCTTGGGCGCTTTCGCTGCGATCAGCGCGGCGACGGTATCAAGGGCCTGCGCCAAGTCCGTACTGCCCCAGTAGCCGCGCAGCGCAGGGTCGAACATCTCGCCCAGCCAGTGCAGCACCACGGGCTGGTCGGCCGCGTCCAGCAGCCGGTCATAGAGTTGCAGATAGTCCTGCGGGCCGCGCGCGGCCTGGACCAGGGCGCGGCTGGCCATGAGGACCACGGGGCAGCCTTCGGCCTGCACCACGTCCATCTGCTCGCGGTAGGCCCCCTCGACCTGTGCCAGCGTGACCCCGGGTTGCGCCGCCAGCTGGTCGGTGCCCGCGCCGCAGGCCAGCTGGCCGCCCACTGCCCGCGCATGGCGCGCGCTGCGCTGGATGAGTTCGCGTGCCGATGGCCAGTCCAGGCCCATGCCGCGCTGGGCCGTGTCCATGGCTTCGGCGACCTTGAAGCCCAGGCGGTACAGATGCTCGCGGAAGGCCAGCGTCGCCTCCCAGTCGATGGCAGGCGGGCCATCCCAGGGATGCGTGGCGGCCAACGGGTCGATCACCACATGGGCCGCTGCATAGACGCTGCGGTTGAAGGCAGGGGCCGGGCCCGCGGGAGCGATGGGACTGGCCCTCATGGCCAGTGGCACGAGACGGCCGTCGCTTCGGGGAAGGAGGATCTGCATGGGGGTCTCCTGCCTCAAGCCAGTTGGCCGAGGATGTGGTCGGCAGCCTTCTCGGCCACCATGATGGTGGGAGCGTTGGTGTTGCACGAGGGGATGAAGGGCATCACGGACGCATCGGCCACGCGCAGCCCCTCCATGCCGATGAGCTGCAGTTGCGGCGTCACCACGCTGTCCGGGTCGTGCTCGGGGCCCATGCGGCAGGTGCCCACGGGATGGTGGTCGGTCTTGGCATGGGCGCAGGCGTAGTCAGACAGTTCGGCATCGCTGTCCCGATGTCCGCCCGGCAATACCTCGCCGTGCACGTAGCGCCGCAGCGCGGGCTGGCACAGCAGCTTGCGCGCAAGGCGCAGGCCCTTGATGGACATGGCCCGGTCATGTGGGTCGGCCCAGTAGTTGGGATCGATCAATGGCGCCGACGCCGGGTCTGCATCCGCGAGCCGGACCGTGCCACGCGAGCGGGGGCGCAGGTAGGCCGTGTTCAGCGTCACGCCCGCGTTCTCCAGCCCGGTCATTCCGGCTTCTATGCCCGAGCCCAGCCCCAGATGGAACTGGATGTCGGGCGAGCGCGCGAGCGCATCGGGGTCGGCATACCAGAAGCCCCCGGTCTCGAAGAGGCTGGAGGCGGCCGGCCCTTTCTTGAGCAGCAGGTACTGCAGGCCCGCCCAGGCCGCGTGCCAGGGGCGCTGGTATTTGTCGTAGGTGTGGTCGCCCGTGCATTCGGCGATCACGAACAGGTCCAGGTGGTCCTGCAGGTTGGAGCCGACACCAGGGAGGTCATGCACAGGCGCCAGCCCCACGCTGCGCAGATGGTCGGCAGGGCCTATGCCGGAGTGCATCAGCAGCCTGGGCGAGCCTATGGCGCCCGAGCAGACGATGACTTCGCGGCTGGCGTGCACGCTGAAAGGCGTGCGGCTGGTGCCCGAGACCGCCTCCACGCCAACCGCGCGCCGGCCCTGCACCAGCACGCGCAGCGCCTGGGTCTGCAGCTGGATGGTCAGATTGGGGCGGCGCATGCGCACCGGATCGATGAAGCCGGTAGCCGCCGACGCACGGCGCGCATTCCACTGCGTGAGCTGGTAGTAGCCCAGGCCCTGCTGCGCGGCGCCGTTGAAGTCGGGGTTGAAGGGCATGCCCATTTCCTGGCCGGCCTGGAAGAAGGCCTCGCAGATGGGCAGCGGGCTGACGGGGCAGGACACGCCCAGCGGGCCGCCGTAGCCGTGGTACTCGTTGGCAAAGCGCTGGTTGTTCTCCGAACGCTTGAAGTACGGCAGCACGTCGCGCCACGACCAGCCCGTGGCGCCGCCCAGGCGCTCCCAGTCGTCATAGTCTGCCGGCACGCCGCGCGTGTACAGCTGGGCGTTGATGGTCGAGCCGCCACCGATGACCTTGGCCTGCGTGTAGCGCAGCACGCGCTGGTTCAGATGCCGCTGCGGCACGGTCTGCCATCCCCAGGAGCCCCGGCCCCGGGTCATGCGCGCAAAGCCCGCAGGCCAGTGGTACAGAAGATGCGAGTCCCAGCCCCCGGCCTCCAGCAGCAGCACGCGCACCGAGGGGTCGGCGCTCAGCCGGTTGGCCAGCACGCAGCCGGCCGAGCCCGCGCCCGTGATGATGTAGTCATAGCTGTCCATGGTCATCCTCCTCACAGCCGCGCGATGGAGAGCGCGCCATCCACATGCAGCACCGACCCCGTCGCAAACGCCAGCCTGCCGCTTGCCAGCGCGCTGGCGGCCTGCGCCACGTCCTCGGGCCGGCCCCAGCGGCCCATGGGCACAAGGCCCGCAGCGATCAGGCCGTCGTACCGATCGGCAGCGCCCGCCGTCATGGCAGTGCGGACGATGCCGGGGCGCAGCTCGAACACGCCAATGCCGTGCGCCGCCAGGCGCAGCGCGAACAGGCGCGTCAGCATGCCCAGGCCGGCCTTGGACAGGCAATACTCGCCGCGCTCCACCGACGCCATCTCGCCGCTGACCGAGGACACGGTGACGATGGACCGCGCAGCGCCCGAAGGCGCAGCCAGCATGCGCTGCGCCACGGCCTGCGTGAAAAAGAAGCTGCCGCGCAGGTTGGTGGCCATCACCCGGTCGAAGTCCTCGGCGCGGATGTCCAGCAGATCGCCGCGGCGCGGCGATCCCATGCCTGCGTTGTTGACCAGGCAGGACGGCACACCGCCCCAGGCGCAGACCGCATCGAGCACACGAGCGTGGTCGTGCACGTCGGCCAGGTCGCCGCGCACATGCAGCGCACGCGCGCCGCAGGCCTGGATCTGCGCGACGCTGGCGCCGTCACTGGCACCATCGTCCTGCAGCGTGGTGATGGCCACGTCAAAGCCGTCGTGCGCCAGTTGCAGCGCAATGGCAGCGCCTATGCCCTGGCTGCCGCCCGTGACCAGGGCCACGGGGCGCCGTGCCGTCGATTGCGGATTCATGGCAGCAGCTCCTGAAGGTGGTGACGCAGGTGACTGCCCACGCGCAGGGCCTGGGCAGCCACGGTCAGCGCGGGGTTGACTGCGGCCGAGGACGGGAAGAATCCCGCATCGACCACATACAGGTTGTCCAGCTCCCAGGCCTTGCACTGCGGGTCCAGCGCCGAGGTGGCCGGATCACTCCCAAGGCGCACCGTTCCGCACTGGTGCGACACCACCTCGGTGCCGAAGCCGCGCGACAGCACCAGCGGGTAGCCGGTGCCGCGCAGTATCTGGGCGCAGCGCGCCACCCAACGCTGGTGGGCGCGCAGGTTGGTGCGGTGCCAGTGCAGGTCGATGGCTCCGTCCGCGCGCAGCGTGACGCGGCTGCTGGGGTGGGGCAGGTCCTCGCTTTGCGCGTACCAGTCCACACTGCGCTCGGCCAGCGCGCTGCGCAGCCACCTCGGGGTGCCCGGCAGGGCGGCACGCAGCATGGGCTCGCGGATCTTTCCCAGCAGTTGCAGGCTGCCCAGCGGCGGGCCGCCCGCGCCGTCGCCAAAATAGAAGTCGTGCAGCGCCAGCGTCTTGGGAAAGCGCGTGCGGTTGCGCCTGAACGGGTGCCATGCCATCAGGGCCGTGGTGTTGTGCGTCATGTAGTGGCGGCCCACCACGTCGCTGCCATTGGCCAGGCCGCGCGGATGCCGCGCAATGGCCGAGCGCAGCAGCAGGGCCGCCGAGTTGATGGCACCGGCACTGAGCACGAACAGCCCCGCCGTGATGCGGCGCGCCACGCCGCGGTCCACCACCTCGGCCGCGACGACGCGCCGCCCGCCCGCATCGGTGAGCAGGCGCTGAACGTGCACGCCGGTGTGCAGCCGCACATTGCGGCGCGCCAGCGCAGGCCGCAGCAGGCAGGTTTCGGCATCGCCCTTGGCCCCCACCATGCAGGGCACGGCGTCGCAATTGGCGCAGCGCCGGCAGTGCCCGCCCGGTCCCAGGTCGATGGCGCAGGGCATGGGAAACGGCCGCAGGCCCTGGGCACGCAAGCGCTGCTCGATGCGCGAAAGCAGCGGCTCGTGCGGCACCGGGGGATGGGCATAGGCCGTGCTGCGCGGCGGCTCCGTGGGGTCGGCGCCGCCCTGGCCGCGCACGCCGAACAGTTGCTCGGCCAGGGCATACCAGGGTTCGAGATCGGCATAGCGCAGCGGCCAGGCGGGCGAGATGCCCTCCTCATGCTCCACCGCCTCGAAATCGCGCTGCCGAAAGCGCAGCATGGCCGTGCCGTAGAACTTGGTGTGCCCGCCCACGAAATAGAACATGCCGGGCCGAAACGCCCGCCCGCTGGCGTACCAGACCTCGTCGGTCTGGTAGCGTCTTTCGGCGAAGACGGCCTCGATGTCCCAGTTCTGCGCCTCGCGCGGCAGCACCGGGCCGCGCTCCAGCACCCATACGCTCGCACCGCTGTCCGCCAGTTGCAGGGCCACGGCCGAGCCGCCCACGCCCGAGCCGATGATGAGCACATCGCAGTCCAGCCCGTTGTGCGCCATGGCGGTCATGCGATCAGCGCCTGGGTGGCGGCATCGAAGCAGACCAGCCGAGACAGGTCGATCAGCAGGCGTGCCCTGTCCCCGGCGCGCAACGGCGCATCGGGCGGCAGCCGCGCGGTGAACGCATGGCCACCGAGCTTCAGCAGGGCCAGCGTGTCCGATCCGGTGGGCTCCAGCAGTTCGACGCGGGCCTCGGCCAGGCCCTGGCCGGGGGCGGCCGGCACGCCTTCGGGCGCCAGGCCCACGGCCTCGGCACGTATGCCGGCAATGACTTCGCGGCCCGCATGGCCCTGCAGCGCGGTGGCCAGCGGCTGCGGCAGGGGCAGGGACTGGCCGCCGATATCGAGGAAGGGACCGCCCTGCCCCTCACCCACCCCCTCACCCACGCGCGCAGGCAGCAGGTTCATGCGCGGCGACCCCATGAAGCCCGCCACAAAGGTGTTGGCCGGCCGGTTGTAGACCTGCTGCGGCGTGCCCAGCTGCTGCAGCACCCCGCCTTTCATGACGGCGATGCGTGTGGCCAGGGTCATGGCCTCGATCTGGTCGTGCGTGACATAGATGATGGTGGCGCCCAGGCGCTGATGCAGCTTCTTGATCTCGGCGCGCATGTCCACGCGCAGCTGGGCATCGAGGTTGGACAGCGGCTCGTCGAACAGGTAGAGCTGCGGCTCGCGCGCCAGCGCCCGCCCTATGGCAACGCGCTGGCGCTGGCCGCCCGACAGCTGGCGCGGCTTGCGCCCCAGCAGGTGCTCTATCTGCAGCAGCCTGGACACCTCCTGCACCCGCGCAAGGCGCCGCGACTTGTCCACCTTGCGCATCTCCAGCGGAAAGCCGATGTTGCCCGCCACGGTCATGTTGGGGTACAGCGCATAGGACTGGAACACCATGGAGATGTCGCGCTCGGCCGGCGCCGCGTGGGTGATGTCGCGGCCGCCCAGCGCCAGACGGCCGCCGCTGGGCGGCTCCAGGCCCGCGATGATGTTCATCAGCGTGCTCTTGCCGCAGCCCGACGGGCCGACGAGGACCAGGAATTCGCCCTCCTGCACGGCAATGCTGATGTCCTGCAGGATGCTGGCCGCGCCGAAGCGCTTGTGGATGCGGTCGAGATCAAGGAATGCCATGGAATGCCTCACTGGAAGATGCTGGGCATCAGCCTTTGACGGCGCCGGCCATCAGCCCGCGCACGAAGAACCGGCCCGACACCAGGTAAACGGCCAGCGTCGGCAAGGCCGCGATGAACGCCCCCGCGAAGTGGACGTTGTATTCCTTGACGCCGGTGCTGCTGTTGACCAGGTTGTTCAGCGCCACGGTCAGCGGGTAGGAGCTGAAATCGCTGAACGAGGCGCCGAACAGGAACTCGTTCCAGATGCTGGTGAACTGCCATATCGCGGCCACCACGACGATGGGCAGGCTGTTGGGCAGCAGCACGCGCCACAGCAGCCCGAAGAACCCCGCGCCATCCATGCGCGCCGAGCGCACCAGCTCGGCCGGGAAGGCCGCGTAGTAGTTGCGAAAGAACAGCGTGGTGAAGCCTATGCCGTACACCGTGTTGACGAAGACCAGGCCCTTGAGGCTGCCCGCCAGGCCCAGCACCCCCAGCATCTTGGCCATGGGGATCAGCACGATCTGGAATGGAATGAAGACCGACAGCAAGATGGCGCCGAACAGCAGGTCCGCCCCCCGGAAACGGAACTGGGTCAGGATGCAGCCGTTGAGCGCGCCCAGGGCCGTGGACAGCAGCACGGATGGCACGGCCACCAGGAAGGAATTGAGGAAGAACGGCCGCAGCCCCGTGGCCTGCACGCCGATCTGCGCCGTGCTCCAGGCGCTGCGCCAGGGCGCCAGCGTCCACTGGCCGGGCAGCGCCAGCAGGTGGCCGCTTCGGATCTCGTCGAGCGGCTTGAACGAATTGGCCAGCATCACATAGACCGGCAGCAGGAAGACCGCCGCCAGCAGGACCAGCGCCGCATACAGCAGCACACGCCAGGGCTGAAGCCGCCGTGTCAAGGACCAGGGTGTGTGCAGCTCAGTCATGGCGACCTCCTGCGCTGCGCATGGCGCCCCAGAGATAGGGCAGGACGATGGCGCCCACGGCCAGCAGCATCAGCACCGAGCTGGCCGCGCCCACGGCCATCTCGTTGCGGGTGAACGAGTACTGGTACATGAACACCGAGGGCAGCCAGGTCGAGCGGCCGGGCCCGCCATTGGTCAGCGCAATCACCAGGTCATAGGACTTGATGGCCATGTGCGCCAGGATCACGAAGGCCGATACGAAAACCGGCCCCAATTGCGGCAGGATGATGCGCCAGTAGACCTGCCAGGTGCGCGCGCCATCGAGCCGCGCCGCATGGATCTGCTCGGAGTCCACCCCGCGCAGGCCCGCCAGGAACAGGGCCATGGCAAAGCCGCTGGTCTGCCACACGGCGGCGATGACCACGCAGTAGATGGCCATGTCGCCGTCCTTGATCCAGCCGAACGCAAAACCCTGCCAGCCCAGCAGGTGCATGGATTTTTCCAGGCCCACGCCGGGGTCGAGCAGCCATTTCCACGCCGTCCCCGTGACGATGAAGGACAGGGCCATGGGGTACAGGAAGATGGAGCGCAGCACGGCCTCGGCGCGGATCTTCTGGTCGATCAGGATGGCCAGTACCAGGCCCAGCGCCATGGCAATGGCGATGTAGAGGCTGGCGAACACCGCGAGGTTGTTCGCCGAGATCTTCCAGTTCTCCAGCCCCAGCAGCCGCGTGTAGGCAGCGGTGCCGGCCCATTCATGGCGCGGCAGCAGGGTCGATGCCGTGAACGACAGATAGACCGTGAACAGAATGCATCCGTACACGCACACCAGCGTGAGCAGCACGCTGGGGCTGAGCAGCAGCCTGGGGAGCCAGCCGGCCTTCATGGCAGGGCCCTCCATCAGTCGGCCAGGGCCGAGGCCAGCTCGGCCACGGCCCTGGCATCGTCGATCTGGCCGTTGAAGTGGCGCGTGACCACGTCATAGATGGCGTTCTTGGCCGATGCGGCCGTCGCATGGCCCAGCGCAATGGAGCCCAGCATGCTGCGCCGGCCATCGGCCTCGGCCACGTCGCGGATGGCCTTTTTGCCGCATTCGTCGAAGGCCGTATCCGCCACGTCCAGGCGCGCAGGCGCCGCACCCTTGACGACATTGAACGCCGACTGAAAGGCCGGCTCCATGATGGCGGCCGCCAGCTTGCGCTGAGCGGCCGCCTTGCCCGCGTCGGACAGCCTGAACATCACGAACTGGTCGGTACTGAAGGCCACCATGCCCTGGGTGCCCGGGAAGCGATAGCAGGCAAAGTCCTTGCCGGGCTGCTTGCCGGCGTTGAGGAACTCGCCCTTGGCCCAGTCGCCCATGATCTGGAAGCCCGCCTTGCCGGCGATGACCATGCCCGAGGCCACGTTCCAGTCGCGCCCCGAAAAATCCTTGTCCACCAGGCTGCGGATCTGCGCCATGCGCTGAAATACCTTGCGCGTGGTCGCCGACCGGATGGTGGCCGGATCGCGCTCGATGAAGGCCTTGCGGTAGTAGTCGGCGCCGCCCGTGGACAGGGCCACGCTGTCGAACACGATGGCCTCCTGCCAGGGCTGGCCGCCATGGGCGATGGCGATGAAGCCGGCCTGGCGCACCTTGCGCGCCGCCGCGATGAATTCGTCAAAGCTCGCCGGCTCGGCCGTCACGCCCGCCTGGGCCAGCACCTGCCGGTTGGCCCACAGCCAGTTGGTCGAATGGATGTTGACCGGCGCCGCGATCCAGCGGCCCTGGTAGCGCGAGAATTTCTGCACCTCCTGCGGCACGCTCTTGTCCCAGCCCTCGCGCGCGGCCAGGGCATCCAGGTCGGCGACCACGCCCTGACCGCCCCAGTCCAGGATGTCGAAGCCCAGCATCTGCACCGCCGTGGGCGGGTTGCCCGAGGTCACGCGGGCGCGCACCGCCGTCATGGCCGCCTCGCCGCCGCCACCGGCCACGGGCATGTCGTTCCAGCGCACGCCCTGCTTTTCCAGCCCGCTCTTGAGCAGGTTCAGCGCGGCGGCCTCGCCGCCAGCGGTCCACCAGTGCAGAACCTCGACGCTCTGCCCGGCCATGGCGGCCGGCGGTGTGGCAAGGGCCATGGCCAGCGCCATGGCAGTCAGTGGCCGCTTCATGCCGTGTCTCCTTCGTGGATGGGCAGATACCAGTGGCTGCGCGCACCCAGGTGCATGTGCAGGGTCTTGGCCTGGGTGTAGTCCTCGGCGGCACGGCGGCCCAGCTCTCGGCCCAGGCCGCTTTGGCGGTAGCCGCCGAAAGGCAGCTCGGCATGGCCTTCGAGGAAGGTGTTGACCCAGACCGTGCCGGCCTTGATGCGCCGCGCCGCCGCCAGGCAGGTGCTGAAGTCACGGCTCCAGACGGCGGCCGACAGGCCGTAGAGCGTGGCGTTGGCCAGGTCGATCGCATCGTCCAGGTCCTCGAAGACCAGCACCGCGAGCACGGGCCCGAAGACCTCCTGCCTGGCAATGGCCATGTCCGGCGTCACGCCGGCCAGCACCGTGGGCTCCACATACAGGCCCGGGCGCGCCATGCGGCCGCCGCCCAGCACCACGCGGGCGCCGGCCTGGCGCGCGGCCTCGATGTGGGTGAGGATGGCGTCCAGCTGGCGCTGCGTGGTGATGGCGCCCACCTGCACGCCCTGGTCCAGCGGATCGCCCACGCGCACCTGCAGAGCGCGCTCGGCCACGGCGGCCACGAAGCGCTCGGCGATGGCCGCCTGCACCAGCACGCGGCTGCCGCTGTTGCAGCACTGGCCGGCATTGAAGTGCATGCCCAGCACCGTGGCATCGACGGCCGCCTCGAAGTCGCAGTCGGCAAAGACGATCTGGGGGTTCTTGCCGCCCAGCTCCAGGGACAGCTTCTTGAGGGTCTGCGCCGATGCTGCGGCCACCTTCCGGCCAGTTTCCGTGGAGCCGGTGAAGGACAGCATGTCGATGTCCGGGTGCGCGGCCAGGACCTCGCCGACAGCGCCACCGCCGCCTGGCAGGATGTTGACGGCACCGGGCGGCAGGCCGGCGTTCATGAGGATCTCGCCCAGCATCAGCGTGGTGGCCGATGTTTCCTCGGCCGGCTTGACCACGGCCGTGCAGCCGGCGGCCAGCGCAAAGGGCAGCTTCTGGCTGACGATGAGCAGGGGAAAGTTCCAGGGCGTGACGATGCCGACCACGCCCAGCGGCTCGCGCAGCACCACACCCAGCGTCTGCTCGCCCAGCGTGTCATAGCTGTCGCCATGCAGGTTGCGCGCCAGCGCGGCGGCGTAGTGCCACAGGTCGGCCGCCGCGCCCACCTCGTCCAGCGACTGGGCCAGCGGCTTGCCGGTCTCCAGCGTCTCCATACGCGCCAATTCCTGCCTGCGGTCCAGCAGGCGTTCGGCCACGGCACGCAGCACGCTGGCGCGCTGCGCACCCTTCATGCGGGGCCAGGGCCCGTGGTCCGCAGCGCGGCGTGCTGCGGCAATGGCACGCGCGGCATCGGCCCGCCCGGCCCGCGCATGGATGCTGGCCACGGTGCTGTGGGCCGGGGAGCGGCGCTCCAGCGTCGCGCCGTCGGCCGCATCGGCCCAGGCGCCATCGATGAGCAGCCGGCCATGGAACGGGGGCCTGTGGATGAGGCCGGCCATGGCCCCTGCATTCACTGCAGTTGCATGGGCTGGAGGCGGGTTCGCGGCAGTCATGTTGGCGGTCTCCTTGGGTGGTTCAGGGGGCAAGGGCGGGACGGCGAATCGGCTGGTCGGCTGGTCGGCAGGTCGGCGCAGATTCAGCGGCCCAGGTAGCGCGGCACGCGCTTTTCCTTGAAGCTGAGCAGGCCTTCGGCTGCATCGGCCGTGCTCGCGGCCAGGGCTGCGGCCATGGCTTCCAGTGCGGCGGGTGCGTCTTCGCCGGCGGCGGCATTGATCAGTTGCTTGGTCAGCTGCAGTGCCACTGGCGCCTGGCCTGCCATGTCGTGGGCCAACGCAGCAGCGCGCAGGCCCAGTTCGCTGGCCGGCACCCGTTCATGCACCAGCCCGCAGGCCAGCGCCTGATCGGCGGACAGCCGCACGCCGCCCAGGGCCAGGTACTTCGCGTGGCCGGGGCCGATCAGCCGCACCAGCCGCTGCGAGCCGGACCAGCCGGGACAGGTGGCGATCGATGCCTCTGGCAGCGCGAACTGCGCCGTATCGACGGCGATGCGCACATCGCTGGTGATGGCCAGCTCCAGCCCGCCGCCGAACGCATGGCCGTTGAGCGCCGCAATCACGGGCTGGCGCAGCCGCGCCCACCGGTCGAACACCTGGTGGCCACGGCGCACCCACTGCCGCCACATGTCCAGCGGCTGCAGCGCGGCCCAGGCATGGATGTCGGCACCCGCGCAAAAGGCCCTGTCGCCACGGCCGGTCAGCACCACGGCACGGATGGCGCCATCGGCCTCGATCTCGCGCGCAATGTGCTCCAGTGCGTCGAGCATGCAGGGGGTCAGCGCGTTGAGCCGTGCGGGCCGGTCTATCGTGACCTGGGCCACGGGGCCCTGGCGCACCAGTTGAACCAGGGTCTCAGCCACGGCGGACCTCCCGGGCCTGCAGGGCCAGGCCAAAGGGCGCATCGTGGAACAGGCGCTCATCCATTCGCAGCAGGTCGGGCGCCACCTGCAGCGCCATGCCGGCCTGCTCCAGCACATCGCGCTGCAGGTCCACGCCGGGCGCGATCTCGCGCACGACCAGGCCCTGGTCTTCGAGGTCGATGACGCAGCGCTCGGTCACATAGCGCACCCGCTGCCCGCGCTGGCGCCCGACCAGGCCGCTGAAGCTGATGTGCTCGGCCGTGCCGACGAACTTGCGCGTGCCGCCCTCCTCGAGGATGTCCAGCCGCCCGTCTCCCACGCGCAGCCTGGCGCCGGCCGTGAAAAGTCCGCAGAAGACGATGCGCCGCGCATGGGCCGTGATATCCACAAAGCCGCCGCAGCCGGCCGTCAGATAGGGCCTGGCCCCCAGCCGCGAGACATTGACGCTGCCATCGCCATCCACCTGCAGGAAGGACAGCAGCGTCACATCGAAGCCCCCGCCCTGGAAATAGGTGAACTGCTGGGGCGAGGCCACGATGGCATCGGCATTGGCCGCGCAGCCAAAGGCAAAGCCCAGCAGCGGCATGCCGCCGACGGCGCCCTGCTCTATGACCCAGGTCACCTCGCCATGCAGGCCCTCCTCGAGCAGGACGCGCGGCACATTGGCCGCAATGCCAAAGCCCAGGTTGGCGGCATGCCCGTGCGCCAGCTCCATGGCGGCGCGGCGCGCAATCACCTTCTCGGGCCCCCAGGCCTGGGGCTCGAAGCCGGACAGCGGTTGCGCAACCTCCCCGCTGATGGCCGGGTCGTACACCGTCTGCGTGGTCTGCCACTGATCGGCATCGACCACCACATGGTCCACCAGATGGCAGGGGACGCGGACATCGTGCGGCCTCAGGTGGCCGGCCCTGACGATGCGCTTGACCTGGGCGATGACGATGCCGCCGTTGTTGCGTGCGGCCATCGCCTGCTCCAGCGCACCCAGCAGCGCGCCTTCGTGCTCATAGCCCAGGTTGCCGCGCTCATCGGCCGTGGTGGCGCGCAGGACGGTCACGTCGGGCGCCACAGCGGGAAAGAACAGCCAGTCGCGCCCGTCGAAATGCTGCAGGCGCACTACCGGATGGCGGCTGGCCGGCTCGTTCATCGCGCAGCCCTGCTGTGCGGGATCGACAAAGGTGCCCATGCCCGCCTGGGTCAGCACGCCCGGGCGCCGCGCAGCCGCCTCGCGGTGCATGTCGAACAGGATGCCGCTGGGGATGTTGTAGGCCTGGATCTGGTTGTCCACCACCATGCGCCAGATCGCAGGCATGGGCAGCGAGGACGGGCCGCTGGGATACGAGCCGGCCAGGACACGCGACAGCAGCCCGGGCCGGGCCAGATGGTCCATTCCCTTGATGCCGTACATATCGCCGGCCGCAATCGGGTGCAGCGTGGTCAGGTTGCGCGGAGCACCCTCGCGTTCGAAGCGCTCGCCAATGGCGGCCAGCACCTTGTCGGGGCAGCCCAGCCCGCTGGACGAGCTCACGCTGACGATGTCGCCGTCGCGCAGCAAGGCTGCAGCCTGTGCGGCGGTGATGTGCTTGCTCATGCGGCTGCCCCCCGTTCCCGTGCAAGGGGATTGGCTATGGGCACGGCCCGGCCCGTGCGGCAGGCCTGGGCCATGGCCACCGCCGCCGCCAGCGAGCGCACGCCGTCCTCGCCAGTGGCGGCAGGCAGGCCTTCGCCACGCAGCGCGGCGCAGAACGCGGCCACCCCATGCGCGTAGAGACCGTGGTGCTCCACGGCAATGGACTGCTCGCCGGCCCCATTGCGCAGCAGCACCTCACCGCCCGGCCGCTGCGTCATCACATCGCGCCCGATGAGCGAGCCCGAGGTGCCATGGATCTCGATGCCGGTTCCCGCATGCGCCACGGTGAATGCCGCATGCAGTTGCGCCAGCACGCCGTTGTCCAGCCGCAGCACGGCCATCACGCCGTCCGCCACGCCGTTGCGGGACAGCGGGCCTTGCTGCTCCAGCGCCACCGCCTCCACCGGCTCAGCCCCCAGGATGAAGCGCAGCGCATCCACGTCATGCACGCCGATGTCGAGGATCACGCCACCGGCCTCGGGCCGCTCCAGCCGCCAGCCCTGCACAGAGGGCGGCAGCTCGATGGCGTGGAAGACGCGCGCAAACAGCGGCTGGCCCACGGCGCCATCGCGCACCAGCTCGCGCATCCTGCGGTGCGTTGCCGCGTTGCGCAGGTGGTGGTTGGTGCCCAGCACCACGCCTGCGGCCCGGCATGCCCTCACCATGTCCAGCGCATGCTCCACGGTCAGCGCCAATGGCTTTTCGCACAGGACATGCTTGCCGGCCGCTGCCGCAGCAAGGACCTGGGCGTGGCGCAGTTCGTTGTCGGAGCTGACGTAGACCACCTGGACTGACGGGTCGGCCAGCAGGGCGGGCACCGAGTCGTAGGCGCGGGCAATGCCCTGCTCGGCAGCAAACTGCGCCGCGCGCTTTGCACTGCGGCTGGCGACCGCCGCCACCGTGTGCCCGCGCTGCGCGCGGATGGCACCGATCATGTGATCGGCAGCAATGGTGCTGGCCCCTATCAATCCCCAACCGACCTCGCTCATGGTCTCCTTCCTTGTATTGATAATTTCTATTGGAACGTTCTAATTGATTATTGGAACGTTCCAAAAGAAGATCAAGCACAATCGCGCCGACCCAGGGAAAACACCGAACCATGATGAACAAGCCCCCTTCCGTGCGCGCCGTGACCATCCTTGACGTGGCGGCTGCGGCCCAGGTCTCCAAATCAACGGTGTCGCTGGTGCTCAAGGGCAGCCCCCTGATTCCGGCCGAGACATCGGAGCGCGTGCGTGCAGCGGCAGCGCAGCTCGGCTACGTCTACAACCGCCGCGCCGGAGAGCTGCGGCGCCAGTCGTCCAACATGGTCGGTGTCGTGATCAACGACCTGATGAATCCCTTCTTTGCCGAGGTGCTGGCGGGGCTGGAGCGCAGGCTGGCCGATACCGGCTTCATCACGCTCATGGCCCATACCAGCGAAAGCCTGGAGCGCCAGCAAAAAGTGCTGACCGCCATGCGCGAGCACAACGCGGCCGGCATTGCGCTGTGCCCGGCGCTGGACACGCCGGCCTCGCTGGCGCAGGACCTGCAGTCATGGGGCATTCCCCTGGTGGTCATGATCCGCACGCTGGGTGAGGGAAGCTACGACTTCGCAGGCGCCGACAACGCCCATGGCGTGATGGCGGCCACGCGCCACCTGCTGGCGGCCGGGCATCGCCGCATCGGTTTTCTGGGAGGGCTGGACGGCCTGATGCTGGAGCAGCGCCTGAGCGGCTGCAGGGCCGCCTTTGCCGATGCGGGCCTGGCTTTCGATGAAGACCTGGTTTTCTCCGCCAGCCCCACGCGCACGGGAGGGCATGACGCCATGCGCAGCCTGCTGGCCGCGCAACCAGCCATCAAGGCGGCCATCTGCTACAACGATCTGGTGGCCTTTGGCGCACTGTCTGCCCTGGACGAAAACGGACTGCGCGCAGGCAAAGACTTCGCGCTCATGGGCTTCGACAACGTGTTCGATGCCGCGCATTCCCATCCCCCCCTGAGCACGGTGGACGTGCGCCCCGCCGAGCTTGGCGAACAGGCTGCCACCTTGCTGCTGGCACGCATGGCCCATCCGGGCCAGCCCCGCCAGCAGTTGTTGGCCAGGCCCAAGCTGGTGCTGCGCCAGTCAGCCTGAAGACCGCGGCTCGGTCGGAACTGGCCCGGCTCTGCAGGCTCAGCGCGGTAGCCCGTCAATCGTCTGGATCAGCAGTTGCGCCAACCTGTCGCTGGCGGCCTGGGTGCGGTGCACGCCATCCGGGTTCAGGTCTTCGTCACCCCGAAAGTCCGCATCCCAGCCGGCGTGCGGTATGCCCTGTTGCGTGGCGATGTCGTGCATCACCGCGTTCAGGGCGTCCAGGTTGTCCGTCCATTCAACGGGAAAGCGCCCCAGCGGCATGCCGGGCAGGCCCGTGAACACGGGAGTGGAGCCGCATTCCCGGCTGATGCGCACGGCCTCCAGCAGGTCGGCCCGGTACTCGTCTGGCGGGACCAGGCCGAAGCCGTCATTGGCGCCCAAGGCGATGACCGTGACGCGGCTGTTGTGCGGCACATCGGCAAACGTCAGCATGAGTTTTTGCAGCCGCAGGCCGTTGATGCACCTGTCATCCAGCGTCCACCAGGGGCGTGCCGCCTGGATGCGCTGCACCGGCGTGATGTCCACGCCGTAGCCGTTGAGAATGCTGTCGCCGTTGAGCTCGATGCTCAACGGGCAGCGATAGCCAAACAGCCGGCACAGCAGCTTTTGCAACCAATCCATATCGAACCTCCTGGGGAATGCGGGCATGGACGACACGGCATGTGTCGTTCATCCGATGATCCGCGAGGCTCCCTCGCCCGCAGGCACTCCGGGCGCCACGGCCTGGCGTGCAGTGCCCAGGCACATCATCTGAAGGGCGCCATGGCCGCTATCCCACCATCTCCCGCACCCAGTCCGGCAACTCGATGGCCTTCTGCCTGGGAAAGTCCACCCAGATCACGGTGCCGCCGCCGGCGGCGCAGATGACGCCGGGCTCGGAGATGCGTTCCATGGTTCCCCAGGTCTCGAAGGTGGTGCGGCCGGGGTCGCTGACGTACATCTTGAGCAGCACTTCGTCGGGATAGGCCAGCTGCTGGTGGAAGTTGCAGAACGCATTGACGATGACCGGCCCCTGCCCGCCCGGCGCAGGCGCCATGCCCGCTTCAACCATCCAGTCGATGCGGGCAGTCTCCAGATAGCGAAAGTACATGGCGTTGTTGACATGGCCCATGGCGTCCATGTCGCCCCAGCGCACTTTGAATCGCATCTCGTGAACGCATTTTTTATATTCTGGAATCTCTATGCGCATGCCTGCAGTCTCCTTGTTGTAGCGCCACCGCAAGGCACCATGCCCCGCAGCCCCCGGTCACTGTGCAGCAGGGCGGATTCCCGCGCTGTCACCTATCAGCAACGACGGGGTCCACGCACGTCATAGAATCCACCGCATTGCGGCATTTGCGCTGCAGCCGAACGAACGTTCGGTCTGCCGAACATCCTGTTTTTTCAATATCCAAGCGAGACACCCCGATGACGAACGAAGAAATCCTGGCCCAGTACGGGCCGCGCGAAGCCATGGAATACGACGTGGTGGTGGTTGGCGGCGGCCCCGGCGGCCTGGCCACGGCCATCCGCCTCAAGCAGCTGGCGGCCGAAAAAGGCCAGGATGTCTCCGTCGTCGTGCTGGAAAAGGGCTCGGAGCCCGGTGCCCACATCCTCTCGGGCGCGATCATGGACCCGCGTGCGCTGACCGAGCTGATCCCTGACTGGAAGGAAAAGGGCGCACCCCTGACCCAGCCCGTCACCGATGACGCCATGGTCTTCCTGGGCGAGAAATCCGCCCTGCGCACGCCCAACTTCCTGCTGCCGGCCTGCTTCCAGAACCATGGCAACTACATCGTTCGCCTGGGCTACGTGGTCAAGTGGCTGGGCGAGCAGGCCGAGGCACTGGGCGTTGAAATCTTCCCGGGCTTTGCTGCCGCCGAGGTGCTCTACAACGAGGACGGCTCGGTCAAGGGCGTGGCCACCGGCAACATGGGCATCGGCAAGGACGGCGAGCCCACGGGCGAGTTCCAGCTGGGCATGGAGCTGCACGCAAAGTACACGATCTTTGCCGAAGGCTCCCGCGGCCACCTGGGCAAGCAGATCATTGCCAAGTACCAGCTGGACGCCGGCAAGGACCCGCAAAGCTACGGCCTGGGCATCAAGGAGCTGTGGGAAATCGACCCTGCACGCCACAAGCCCGGCTTCGTGATGCACACGGCCGGCTGGCCCATGGACAGCAAGACCTACGGCGGCGCCTTCCTCTACCACCTGGACGACAACAAGGTCACGCTGGGCTTCATCACGGGCCTGGACTATGCCAACCCCTACCTGAGCCCCTTCGAGGAATTCCAGCGCTGGAAGACCCATCCCAACATCCGCTATTACCTGGAAGGCGACGAGTCCAAGGGCATCAAGCCGGCCAAGCGCCTGGGCTACGGCGCGCGCGCCATCACGGCCGGCGGCCTGCTGTCCCTGCCCAAGTTCGTGTTCCCGGGCGGCGCGCTCGTGGGCTGCGACGCAGGTTTCCTGAACGTCAGCCGCATCAAGGGCAGCCATGCCGCCATCAAGACCGGCATGCTGGCCGCCGAGGCCGCCTATGACGCCATCGTCGCGGGCCGCCAGGGCGACGAGCTGGGCGCCTATGTAGAGGCCTTCGAGAACAGCTGGCTGTACGAAGAGCTGAACAAGTCGCGCAACTTCAAGGCCTGGTTCAAGAAGGGCCTGACCACGGCCACGCTGATGAACGGCATCGAGCAGTTCGTGCTCAAGGGCAACATCCCCTGGACGCTGCACCGCGACAAGCCCGACCACGCCTACCTGAAGCCTGCGGCCGAGTGCAAGCCCATCGACTATCCCAAGCCCGATGGCAAGCTGACCTTCGACCGACTGTCCAGCGTCTTCATCAGCAACACCAACCACGCCGAAGACCAGCCCGCCCACCTGACACTCAAGGACGCCTCGGTGCCCGTGGCCATCAACCTGGCCAAGTACGCAGGCCCCGAGCAGCGCTACTGCCCGGCCGGCGTCTATGAGTTCGTGGACGACACGGCCCAGGGCGGCAAGCGCTTGCAGATCAACGCCCAGAACTGCGTGCACTGCAAGACCTGCGACATCAAGGACCCCACGCAGAACATCGTCTGGGTCACGCCCGAAGGCGGCGGCGGGCCAAACTACGCGGGCATGTGATCCGCACGCCACACCGGCCCTCCTCTGAAGCCTGCCCAAGCCTGCTTGTGCAGGCTTTTTCTTTGAGCGCCGTCAAAGCCATGCAGGCCCAGAAAGCATAGAAGGCCATCCGAAAGGCGCTTGCACGCAATAAAAATGCACGGCAAAGCCAAAAACAGGCCCCTGAAGACGCAAACCTGCACCGCCAAACCTGTCCAACACGCATGAAAAAGTTGCACCTAGGGCATTCCCCGCAGATTTCATGCCAATTTTTAGATACAAACCTATAGGTGAAAACCGGGTCGTCCAAACGCCAAGGCGTACAGGGCGGCTGCAGTAGACTTTGCCGCGAAGCGCCGCGACCGTCCTGTGCGGCCTTCTGCTGAGCAAACAGGAACAAACACAAGCACGTTGGAGATACACGTATGAAGCACTTGTCTTGGGCGCCCCTGGGCGCGCTGGCCCTGGCAATTTCCGCCATCGCGGGCGGCGCCCACGCCGCTGACGAGAAGTCGGTCGCAGTGACCGCCATCGTCGAGCACCCTGCACTCGACGCCGTGCGCGACGGCGTGCAGGCCGCGCTCAAGGAAGCAGGCTACGAAGCCGGCAAGAACCTCAAGTGGCAGTACCAGAGTGCCCAGGGCAACACCGGCACGGCCGCGCAGATCGCACGCAAGTTCGTGGGCGACAAGCCTGACGCCATCGTGGCCATCGCCACGCCCTCGGCCCAGGCCGTGGTCGCATCGACCAAGACCGTGCCCGTGGTGTTCTCCGCCGTGACCGACCCCGTGGCCGCCAAGCTGGTGCCCAGCTGGGAGCCGTCCAAGAACAACGTGACCGGCGTGTCCGACCTGCTGGCCCTGGACAAGCAGATGGATCTGGTCAAGCAGGTCGTGCCCAATGCCAAGCGCGTGGGCATGGTCTACAACCCCGGCGAGGCCAACTCCGCCGTGGTGGTCAAGGAACTCAAGGCCCTGCTGCCCAAGCTGGGCATGACCCTGGTGGAAGCCGCCGCACCTCGTTCCGTGGACGTCAGCAGCGCCGCGCGCAGCCTGGTCGGCAAGGTCGACGTGATCTATACCAACACCGACAACAACGTGGTCTCGGCCTACGAGTCGCTGGTCAAGGTCGGCCAGGACGCCAAGATCCCGCTGGTGGCCTCGGACACCGACTCCGTCAAGCGCGGCGCCGTGGCTGCCCTGGGCATCAACTACCGCGATCTGGGCGAGCAGACCGGCCGCATGGTGGTGCGCATCCTCAAGGGCGAAAAGCCCGGCGACATGAAGACCGAAGTCAGCACCAAGATGGAGCTGTTCGTGAATCCCGGCGCCGCCGAGAAGCAAGGCGTCAAGCTGTCCGACGCGCTGGTCAAGTCGGCCGCCCAGGTGATCAAGTAATACCCGGGGTTTGCCTGCCCGGGACCAACCCGGGCAGTGCGCCCACGGTGGCAGGCGCCATGGCAACATGGCCCTGCCCTTTTTTTAAGTCGTTTTCTGTCCCACGCGCCTGTCGCTCCTCCTATGTCTCTTTTCTCATTGCTCGGTGCCGTCGAGATCGGCCTGATCTTCAGCCTGGTGGCGCTGGGCGTCTTCATCTCGTTCAGATTGCTGCGCTTTCCCGACCTCACGGTGGACGGCAGCTTCCCGCTGGGCGGCGCCGTCTGCGCCATCCTGATTTCCACGGGCACCAATCCCTGGCTGGCCACGCTGGCCGGGACGGCCGCTGGCGCCGTCGCGGGCCTGATCACGGGCTGGCTCAATGTGCGCCTGAAGATCATGGATCTGCTGGCCTCCATCCTGATGATGATCGGCCTGTATTCGGTCAACCTGCGCATCATGGGCGGCCCCAACGTGCCGCTGATCAACGAGACCACGCTGTTCACCCTGCTGCAGCCCGACAGCGTGGCTGACTATGTGATGCGCCCGGTCATCCTGTTCGTGATCGTCGTGCTCGCCAAGCTGGGGCTGGACTGGTTCTTCGCCACCGAGCGGGGCCTGGCCATCCGCGCCACGGGCTCCAACGCCCGCATGGCACGCTCGCAGGGCGTGAACACCGGCGCCATGATCCTGCTGGGCATGGCGATCTCCAACGGCCTGGTCGGCCTGGCCGGCGCGCTGTTCGTGCAGACCCAGGGCGGCTCGGACATTTCCATGGGCATCGGCACCATCGTCATCGGCCTGGCTGCCGTGATCGTGGGCGAATCCATCCTGCCTTCGCGCCGCATCGTCTGGGCCACGCTGGCCGTGGTGGTGGGCGCCATCGTGTACCGCTTCTTCATTGCAGCGGCCCTCAACAGCGATTTCATCGGCCTCAAGGCCCAGGATCTGAACCTCGTCACCGCCCTGCTGGTGACCGTCGCCCTGGTGATCCCCCAACTGAAGCGCAAGTTTGCGCAAAGGAAATGACACCCCCTGAGCGGCTATGCCGCTTCCCCCTCTCTACTCGCTCCGCGAGGGAGGGGAACGACGCCATCGCTGCGGGGCGGCCCTTGCTAGGCGTCCCTGAGTTTGGACCGCGTCAGTTCAAACACAACGCCTTGAGCGACTGAACGAAGAAATACCGGAGATTGCACTCATGCTGAGCGCACAACAACTCGAAATCACCTTCAACCCCGGCACGCCCATCGAAACGCGGGCGCTGCGCGGCATGTCGCTGGACATTCCCGACGGCCAGTTCGTCACCGTCATCGGCTCCAACGGCGCCGGCAAGTCCACCTTCCTGAACGCCGTCTCGGGCGACCTGTCCGTGGACAAGGGCCGCATCGAGATCGCCGGCCAGGACATGACGCGGCTGCCCGTGTGGGCACGTTCCGAACGCGTGGCCCGCGTCTTCCAGGACCCCATGGCGGGCACCTGCGAGGACCTGACCATCGAGGAAAACATGGCCCTGGCCCAGCGCCGCGGCACCTTCCGCCGCCTGAGCCGCGCCGTCAAGGCCGAGATGCGCGACAACTTCCGTGAGCGCCTGTCCATCCTGGGCCTGGGCCTGGAAAACCGCCTGACCGACCGCATCGGCCTGCTCTCTGGGGGCCAGCGCCAGGCCGTGAGCCTGCTGATGGCGGCGCTGCAGCCTTCGCGCATCCTGCTGCTGGACGAGCACACCGCCGCGCTCGACCCGCGCACGGCCGACTTCGTGCTGCAGCTGACGGCGCGCATCGTCTCCGAGGCCAAGCTCACCACCATGATGGTCACCCACAGCATGCGCCAGGCGCTGGACGTGGGCGAGCGCACGGTGATGCTGCACCAGGGCCAGGTCGTGCTCGACGTCAGCGGCGAGGAACGCTCCCGCATGGACGTGCCCGACCTGCTGCACATGTTCGAGAAGGTGCGCGGCGAAAAGCTGGCAGACGACGCACTGCTGCTGGGCTGAGCGCCCCGCACTTCCGGGAACAAGGGGCGCTGCGGCGCCCCTTGTTCATGGGATGGCTACGGGCTGGCTATACCCACACATCGTTCATCGCCGTCCTCTCGCCGCCTTCCTCCCCGGTGTTCAGCACCCCGCGCGGCTCGATCAGCATGAGGCGGGCTTCCCGCTTGGCGCTGGGCTTGTGCTCCGTGCCTTTGGGGACCACGTACAGCTCGCCCTGGCGCAGCAGCACATGGCCATCACGGAAGTCGATGCGCAGTTCGCCGTCCAGCACCAGGAAGGCTTCATCCGTTTCGGCATGCGAGTGCCAGATGAACTCGCCCTGCACGCGCACGATCTTGAACTGGTAGTCGTTCATCTCGGCGACGACGCGGGGGCTCCACTGGCCGGTGAAGCGGCTGAATTTCTCGGGGAAGTTGATGGCCTCGTAGGGGCGGTTTCCAACGGGGAACGTCATGGGCAGACCTTATGAAAGCGTGTGAAGCCTCCATGCTAGGAAGCGCCATCCCTTCGGTCTTGCACGATCGTGCAGCTCAGGCCGCGCCCAGGCGCCTGAGCCAGCGTGCGGGCGGCACGCCATAGGCCATGGCGAACTGGCGCGCCATGTGGCTCTGGTCGAAGAAGCCGGCCTGCAGTGCGGCATCGGCCACGCCCTGCCCGACCAGCAGCAGGCGCCGCACGGTGTCCAGCCGGCGCATGGTCAGGTAGCGGTAGGGGCTGGTGCCGTAGAGCGCGCGGAAGTCACGGCACAGCCGCCAGCGGTCCAGGCCGCTGGCCTGGGCCAGGGCATCCAGGGTCACGCCCTGCACCAGCGCGTCGTGGATGCAGGCGCGGGCGCGCTCCACGGCCCCCAGGTCGGGCAGGCGCCGGACGTTGCGGCGGCCCGCCACGGCGTCCAGCGCCCATGCCAGGTCGTAGATGGCGTCGTCGCGCGCCAGCGGCTCCAGGTCTTCATCCAGGCCCTGCAGCAGCGGCAGCAGCGCGGCCTTGAGCCGCGGATCGGCAGACAGCCCGCCCTCGACAAAGGGCAAGGGCCTGCCGCCCAGCACCTGCTGGATCAGGGCCGGCTCCACATAGACCATGCGGTAGCGAAAGCCTGCGTCGGTGCCCGCGTGGCCGTCATGCAATTCGTCGGGGTGCAGCACCATGGCGCCGCCCGGCAGGCTGTGCCGCTGGCTGCGGCGGTAGGCAAAGCTTTGCACGCCGGACAGCGTCAGGCCCAGTGCATAGGTGTCGTGCCTGTGGGGCGCATAGCCGTGCCCGCCGAAGTAGGCCTCGATGCGCTCCAGGCCTGCGCCCAGCTGCGAATGCCGGACCCAGTCGCTGGAGATGCTCGTTTCTGCCATGTGGGTTGGTGGTGAGGGGTGTGCAAAGCAGCCGCAGATGGTAACTGCGGGCCAGTGACCTCAAGGCGAGCAGGCCGGCTGCTCCGCGCCCGGCACGGCCTGGATTGCCGGTGCGCGGCGCATGCCCGCCGACACCACCCACCCCAGCAGCGCGATCAGCGCAGCACCCCATTCGGCCTGCTGCAGCCCCCGGGCGGTGGCCTCGCGCAGCGCATCGGGCGCCGTGATGCCGGCCAGCGGCGCCGTGGCCACCATGACCAGCAGGGCCAGCCCCAGCGCCGCGCCCACTTGCTGGGCCGTGGCCGCAATGCCCGAGGCCACGCCCTGCTGCGCAGCCGCCACGCCCTGGCCGGCCACCACCCACATGGCGGTCCAGCACGCGCCCTGGCCCAGGCTGAGCACCACGAAGCCGGGCACCAGCCAGACATAGCTGCCGCCCAGCGGCAGCGCCCAGGCCATGTAGGCCAGGCCGATGGTGCCTGCGGCCCAGCCCCCCATCAGCACGGCGCGCGGTGTGGAGCGGTGCAGCCAGTGTTCGGCCCAGCGGATGCCCAGCGTGCAGACCGCCGTGGGCAGCAAAAAGGCCAGGCCGGCCTGCAGCGGGCTCCAGCCGAAGATCTGCTGGAAATACAGCGCCAGGAAGTAGTACTGCACGCCAAAGCTGCTCATGAAGATCATGGTCAGCAGCATGGCCGCGCGCAGGCTGGGCACGCGCAGCAGGGACAGCGGCATCAGCGGCGAGGCGATACGGGCCTCGATGCGCCAGAACAGGGCCAGCGCCGCCATGGCCACGGCCAGCGTCCCCAGCGTGGCGGCGCTGGCAAAGCCCCATTCAGGGCCTTGCACCAGAGCCGTCACCAGCAGGCTGCTGCCCACGGTCACGCTCAGGCAGCCGGCCAGATCAAAGCCCTGGCCCGGCGCGGCACGCCCGGTCTGGGCCGAGGGCGGCAGAAAGCGCAGCGCCGCCATGGCACACGGCCAGGCGACGGGCACCAACACCCACAGCACCCAGTTCCAGCCCAGCGTCTGCGTGAGCACGCCGCCCAGCAGCGCGCCGGCCGCCAGCCCGCCGGCCGACGCCATGCTCCACACGGCCAGGGCGCGGTTGCGCTCGGGCCCTGCCGCATACAAGGTGTTGATCAGCGACAGCGTGGCCGGAAACAGCAGCGCCCCGGCCACGCCCTGCCCTGCGCGGCCCAGCACCAGCTGCCAGGGCTGCGAGGCAAAGCCGCCGACCAGGGAGGCCAGGCCGAACAGCGCCATGCCCGCCACATACATGCGCCGCTTGCCCAGCAGGTCCGCGCAGCGCCCGCCCAGCAGCAGGCAGCCGCCAAAGGCCACGCTGTAGGCACTGACCACCCATTGCAGATGGTGCGCGTCCATCTGCAACTGCTGGCCCATGGCGTCGAGCGCGACGAAGACGATGGTGGCATCCAGCGCAATCAGCAGCTGGGACAGGGACAGCAGCGCCAGCGCGGCGCGCGGGTGGCGCAGGGCGCCGGGGGAATCGGTCATTGGCATGGCGCCGATCCTAATTAATGCACTTGTGAAGATAAACAGCAGATTTTCATTTTTCTTATGCAAAACTGCATTAATCGAATCTAGAGACATGCCATGGATCTCAACGCCGTGCACCTGCTCATCAAGGTGGCCGAAAGCCGCAGCTTCACCCAGGCCGCCACGCTGCTGGGCACCAGCCAGCCCCGCATCTCGCGCGCCGTGGCGCAGCTGGAGAAAGACCTGGGCACGCGGCTGCTGCACCGCAATACGCGCAGCGTCTCGCTCACGCCTGATGGCTGCGCGCTGGTGGACCGCTGCGCACCGCTGATCGCCGGGCTGGAAGAGGCGCGCCAGCTGGTCAGCGACCGGCGCTGCGCCCCCAGCGGCGTGCTGCGCATGACGGCGCCGTCCATGCTGGGCCGCATCGTGCTGGTGCCGCTGCTGGGGCAGTTGCTGCGCGAGCATCCGCAGCTGCAGATCGACACCAGCTTCACCGACCGCATGGTGGACATGGTGGAAGAAGGTTTTGACGCCGCCGTGCGCATCGGCCCGCTGGCCGACAGCCGCATGATTGCCCGCGCCCTGCCGCCGCTGCGCTGGGTGACCGTGGCCTCGCCCGCCTACCTGGCGGCGCGCGGCACGCCGCAGACGCTGCAGGAGCTGGCGCAGCACAGCTGCATGGCCGTCTACAACCACTACCTGGGCCGGCGCGTGCCCTGGCAGTTCCTGGCCGGCAATGGCGAGATGCTGGACTGGCCTGCGCCGCAGACCGTGACCTTCGACAGCGGCGACCCGCTGGTGGAAGGCTCGCTGGGCGGCCTGGGCGTGGCCCAGGTCATGGAGTTCGCGGTGCGCGAGCACCTGCAGACGGGCCGGCTGGTGCGGCTGCTGCCCCAGCACGAGGGCCGCGCCCGCGAACTGTCCCTGGTCTACCCGCGCACGCGCCAGGCCTCGCCGCGCATCAAGGCACTGGCCCAGCTGCTGCTGGCGCAGACACAGTGGTAGGCAGGCGGGCCGCAGACGGCGTGGCGCCATGCACACAGTGGGTTCGGATTCAGTTCCGCTTATGTGGGTGAAGGGGGATTAAACTCCTGCCTTTCCACGATGGCAGCGTTCTCGGACAATCACGCCTTTTCGTGGTGCATGCACCTTGATGGGGCCGCGACACAGCGGCTCTTTTGTTTTTCCTGTTTTGCATTCCTGCCCCCGCGCCGGCCAGCGGCCGCGCGGGATCTGATCCACCAATCGACACATCCATGGCAGCAGACAACTCCAAGAATGCCGCTCCCACCGCGCTCAGGCGCGAACTCAAGGCGCGGCATCTGTCCATGATCGCCATCGGCGGCTCCATCGGCACCGGCCTCTTCGTTGCCTCGGGCGCCACCATCTCGCAGGCCGGCCCCGGCGGCGCCCTGCTGGCCTACATGATCGTGGGCCTGATGGTCTACTTCCTCATGACCAGCCTCGGCGAAATGGCCGCGAACCTGCCCGTCTCGGGCTCGTTCGCCACCTACGGCGCGCGCTATGTGGACGAAGGCTTCGGCTTCGCGCTGGGCTGGAACTACTGGTACAACTGGGCCGTCACCATTGCCGTGGACCTGGTGGCCGCCCAGCTGGTCATGGCCTACTGGTTCCCCGACGGCAACGGCATGCTGTGGAGCGCCCTGTTCCTGGCCATCATGTTCGGCCTCAACGCCATCTCGGTCAAAGGCTTCGGCGAGGCCGAGTACTGGTTCGCCGCCATCAAGGTGACCACCGTCATCCTCTTCATCGGCGTGGGCGTGCTCATGATCCTGGGCATCGTGCGGGGCGGCGCACCTGAAGGCGTCTGGGGCAACTTTGCCCTTTGGAGCCAGGGCGACGCGCCCTTTGCGGGCGGTTTCTCGGCGCTGATCGGCGTGGCCATGATCGTGGGCTTTTCCTTCCAGGGCACGGAACTGATCGGCATTGCCGCTGGCGAATCCGAGAACCCCGCCAAGAACGTGCCCCGCGCCGTGCGCCAGGTGTTCTGGCGCATTTTGCTGTTCTACGTCTTCGCCATTCTGGTCATCAGCCTGCTGATCCCCTACACCGATCCGCACCTGCTCAAGAATGATCTGGGCGACATCAGCGTGAGCCCCTTCACCCTGGTCTTCGAGCGCGCTGGCCTGCTGTCGGCCGCCGCCGTGATGAACGCCGTGGTGCTGACCTCGGTGCTGTCGGCCGGCAACTCGGGCATGTACGCCTCCACGCGCATGCTCTACACGCTGGCCTGCCAGCGCATGGCGCCGCGCATGTTCTCGTATGTCAACAAGCGCGGCGTGCCCACGCTGGCCCTGCTGGCCACCACCGTGGTGGCGGCGCTGTGCTTCCTGACCAACATCTTCAGCCCGCAGCTGGTCTATATCTGGCTGCTGAATCTGTCGGGCATGACGGGCTTCATCGCCTGGCTGGGCATTGCCATCAGCCACTACCGCTTTCGCAAGGGCTTCGAGGCCCAGGGCCTGGACCTGAACCAGCTGCCCTACCGCGCATCCTGGTTCCCGTTCGGCCCCATCTTCGCCTTCGTGCTGTGCATGGTGATCACCCTGGGCCAGAACTACGAGGCCTTCATGGCCGACCGCATCGACTGGACCGGCGTGGTCGCCACCTACATCGGCCTGCCGCTGTTCCTGCTGATCTGGGGCGGCTACCGCCTGGTCAAGGGCACGCACATCGTGAAGTACAAGGACATGCAGCTGGGCTCCAACGTCGACTGACGCCCGGCCCGGTCCCCATGAAAAACAGCCCGCAGATGCGGGCTGTTGGCTTTCAGGCCTCTGCCGACCACACGGCCAGCTCGTAGCCGTCCGGGTCGGTGAAGTGGAACCTGCGGCCCCCCGGGAACGCGAACACCGCACGGCTGATCACGGCCCCGGCCGCCTCCACGCGGCGCTGTGCCTCGGCCAGATCGTCGGCGTAGAGGATGACCAGCGGGCCGCCGGGCCGCACCTCCTCGCCCGTGGTGAAGCCGCCCGTCAGCCGGCCATCGCTGAACTCGGTGTAGCTCGGGCCGTAGTCGGTGAAGGTCCAGCCGAAGGCCTCGCCGTAGAACGCCTTGCTGCGCGCTATATCGGCCACGTTGAACTCGATGTTGTCGATCTGGTGGTTCTTGCCCCTGATGCCCATGTGATGCTCCATTGAATGTCGGTAGGCCGCCATCTTCGGCCACGCCGTGGCAGCGGTCTTGAACAAAACGGCCAGCCGGACTGCTCAATCCAGCAGCTGCGCCATGGCGGCGCTGGGCGTGATGCCGCACAGCGCCCTCACTTCGCGCGACAGATGCGCCTGGTCCGCATACCCGGCGTCCGCCGCCAGCGCCGCAAGACCTGCCTGCCGATCAGACCGTGCCAGGGCCAGCAGGCGCTGAAAGCGCAGCACGCGCTCCAGGGTCTTGGGGCCGTAGCCAAACTGCATGTGGCACAAGCGGCGCAGGCTGCGCTCCGGCATGTCCAGCTGCGCGCGCATGGCGGCCAGCACACCGGATTCATCCCGCCCGGCTGCAGCCGCCACATTGAACAGTTGCATGGCCTGCCAGTCCGGCGCCGGGGCGTCGCGGCCCATTTGCACCAGTCCATGGATGAACACGGCCTGCCCTGCGCCCGGCTGCGCATCGTTGATGCGATGCACCCACTCCCGCGCGCGCGGCCCCAGCAGATCGCCCAGTTCCACCGCCTGCCCCACGATCTCGTCCATGGGCAGGCCCAGCCAGGCGCTGGCCGCACCGGGGCCGAAGCGCGCCCCCCATACCTCGGACCCCGGCACCAGCGCGGGCCGCGCAGCCACCCTGTCAGGCCCCACGGCGAGCAGCCGCCCGCCCTTGCAGACGACGTCCACGCAGCCATCGGGCACCACGAGAAAACCGCCGGCATAGTCCGGGGCCACGGTGCTGCTCCACAGGCACTGGAAGTGCGGCCGCAAGGCGGGCGGCGGGGAGTGTTCGCGGTAGGGGGCGGGCGGCGGCGCCTGGCCAGAGGGCATGGATTTCAGACCCCCAGCGGCAGGTCGGCCTTCTTCAACGTGCGCAGCACAAAGCTGGACTGGCTGTGGCGTATGCCCTTGATCTTGTAGAGCTTCTCGCGCAGGAGGCGCTCGTAGTCACGCGTGTCCTTGACGACGACGCGCAGCAGGTAGTCGTACTCGCCCGAGACCAGGTGCGCCTCCACCACCTCGGGAATGGTCGCCAGCATCTCGCCGAATTTCTCCAGCGTGTTGTCCGAATGGCTGTCCAGCGTGACCTGCACCAGCACCGTATCGCCCAGGCCCAGCGCCAGCGGGTTCAGGCGCACGGTATAGCCCTCGATCACCCCCGCCTCTTCCAGCTTCTTGATGCGCGCCCAGCAGGGCGAGGCGCTCAGGCCCACGGCCGCGCCGATTTCCTGCAGGCTGGCGCGCGCGTTGGCCTGCAGGGCGGAAAGAATCTTTCTGTCGAGGATGTCCATGGCCAGCAATCTACTGCAAAACAGGCAGGCGCAGAATAATTTTCTGTAGCAACGCCTGTTTTGAAGAAATAAAGCAGCATTTTCTGAGACCAAACGCGCACACTTGTCTGCATGGGAGCACGCTTATCGGCGCAGCAAAACCATTCACCCAGCCCCGCCGACTACCGCCAGCGCCCGGATGCGTGATCCAGACCAGGAGCCCGTTACAGGCCGCCCCGCTTATCCGCAGCGGGGCGGCCTGTTGCATTGGGGCACCTGGCAGACGGCAGACAGCGCTTTCCCGCAATGGCCGCCGGTGCACAATGGCCCCCCGCAAGCCTGCACGGCGGACATATACGGGCGCACGCCACATCAACCAATCGGACCCTTGATCCACACGCAAGACAACCCCACCGAAGGCGGCCGGAAGCACTGGCAAACGGGTGCTGCAACGCAATGGCTGGTGCAGGCCCTGGCAGCTGCAGCGCTTCTGGCACTGCTCACCCGCTTGCTGCCCAACCCACAGGCCGCCCAGGGCATTGCGGTGTTTCCCGGCAGAAGCATGGCGCCGGCCGCCATGCTGCTTTACGCGTACATGGGCTCGGCCCTGGCCATCACGCTGATGAGCCTGATCCTGTGGTGCTGGCTCAGGGAAAGGCTCTACATTCTTTGCGCCGCGCTCCTGGCAGCCGGCTTTGCCTACGCTGCTTTCCGTTACCGGCCCGAAGGCCTGTGGCTGCCCGGCGCCGACCAGCCCCAGCATGCGCTGTCCATCGCCTACTGCAGCTTCTGTGTGGTGGCGACGGTGTTTTTCAGCCAATTGTTCGAGTTCCGTCGCCATTGGATCTGGGCTGCGCACCTCTTCAGCGTGGTGGCCTGGCTGAATGCCATCGCACTGGGCCTGGCACTGTTGGGGGGCTATCCGCAGATCTCGCGTGCCGTGGTGTTCACGGCCCTGGTGTCCACATCGTTCGGTGCGGTCTTCGTGCTGTACCTGCTGGTGGTTCGAAGGCAGTGGCAATACCTGCCGGGCGCGCTGGCGTTTGCGGTGCCTTCCGCCCTGGGCATCCTGAACCTGCTGAGAACCCAGGGCCTGCTGCCGGATGTGGCGCTGCCATCGGCCCAGATGCTGTGGTTTGCCGGGCGTGTGTCCGAGGCCATCCTGCTGGGAATGGCGGTGACCAACCGCACGCGGGTGGCGGAGCGTGCCCTGCGCAGTGAGCGGATGCAGGCCCTGTCACGCGCCCAGGCTGCCGAGCGCGAGCTGGAGTCCAAGGTCCTGCAGCGCACCGCACAGCTGCAAGCAGCCCAGCAGGCCTTGCAGACCGCCTTGCACAGCGAGCGCGAGATGCGGCTGGAGCAGCGCCAGTTCTTCAACATGATCAACCACGAGTTCCGCACCCCGCTCACCATCGTGGACGGCGCCGCGACCGAGCTGCAGACGTTCCCGACGACGGACGCGGACTCCCTCATCGAGCAGGCGTCGCAGATACGCAGGGCCTCGCGCCGGCTGATGACCCTGGTGGACACCTGCCTGATCAACGACCGGCTGGACGCGGGCGCGTTCCGGCTGCAACTGGAGCAGACGCCATTGGATGAACTCCTGGAGGAGTCTGCAGAGCTCGTCGGCTGGTCCCGGCGGCATCGCCTGAAACTGGATCTGGAACACGGCCCGCAGCAATGGCAATGCGACCCTGTCCTGGTGCGCATCGCCATCTCCAACCTTGTCGGCAACGCCATCAAATATGCCAAGGCGGGCGACATCACACTGGCCGCCCGCTGCGATGCGTCCGGTGACCTGCTGATTTCCGTCAGCGACCAGGGACCGGGCCTTGCGCCCGAAGCGGCAGGACAGGTTTTCGAGCCCTATGAACGCGCAAGCGCCACCCGGCGCGTCAACGGGCATGGTCTGGGCCTGTCCGTGGTGAGGCGCATCGCCAGGCTGCACGCAGGCGACGCGTTCTTTCAGCCGGCTGCCGGAGGCGGGGCCTGCTTTGTCATCCGGCTGGGCCGGTTCCTGCCCGGCACGGCAGATGCCCGCCAGGAACGTCCACCAGCGGCAAGGCCGGCCGCCGTGCCGCCGGGCATGCCCGCCTGACGCGGGCAAGGCCGGGGCCTTCGCCGCTGAAGCAGAGCGTCCTCGCGGCGCTCATGGGGCCGCCGCTGCACGGGCCGTCCCGCCCTGCACCACCAGGAACACGCCGCCCAGGATCAGCGCCACCCCTGCCAGCCGCGACCAATTGACCGGCCTGGCGCCCAGGCCCATCAGGCCGAAATGGTCCACCAGCACCGAAACCACGATCTGCCCCGCCACCACGCAGACCAGAAAACCGCCCGCGCCCAGCTTGGGTGTCACGGCCGCCGCACTGGCCACATAGATGGCACCCAGCACGCCGCCTATCCATAGCCACCACGGCCCCGCGACTGCCTGCGCCACCGCGGGAGTGGGCGCGCGCATGGCCCAGAGTGCGGGCACGATGACCATCACGCTCACGGCCAGCGAAGTCAGCGCGCCCCACAGCGGATGGCCCAGCACCCGCCCGACCATGGCGTTGCTCGCCGCCTGGAACGGCAGGATGGCGCCAGCCAGCAGTGCCATGCCCACGGGGGCCATGGCCAAAATCGTGTTCCGTCCTGTCATGCAAAGCATCCTTTTCCTGTTCGTGAATCCATGCCTGAATGCTCTCGCATCTGCTGGATGAATGGAAATCGTTTGTGTGCACGGTCTATATTCATGGCATGGATGAACTGCGCCGGATCGATCTCAACCTGCTGCTGGCCCTGCACGCCCTGCTGGCCGAAAAACATGTGACGCGCGCGGCCCTGCGGCTGCACAAGAGCCAGCCGGCCATGAGCCATTCGCTGGCGCAGTTGCGCGAGCATCTGGGCGACCCGTTGCTGGTGCGGCGCGGTGGCCGCATGGCGCTGACGGCACGCGCGCAAGGCCTGGTGCAACCGCTGGCGGATGCGTTGGGCAGCCTCAACGGCTTGCTGGCACAGGCGGAGTTCGACCCGGCCCACGCACGCGGACGGCTGCGGCTGGCGCTGTCGGACTACGCATCGCGCATCGTGCTGCCGCCGCTGATGCGGCATCTGCGCCAGCACGCACCCGGGCTGGACCTGGCCATCAGCCAGTCCACGCGCGAGGTGATGCTGACCCAGCTGGCCGATGGCGAACTGGACCTGGCTCTGGGGCCCTTCCCCGACGCACCCGACCTGCCCGAAGGCATCGAGGTGCAGGATCTGTTCCAGGAACAGTTCGTGAGCGTGGCCGACCAGGCCGTGCTGCCGCCACGCGGCGGGCTGTCACTGCAGGACTGGCTGCAGCGTCCGCACGTCATGCTGGCCATGCGGCCCGACGCCAGCGAGGAAATCGAACGGGCGCTGGCCGCCCAAGGCCTGAGCCGCCGCGTGGTGCTGGCCCTGCCCCACTGGAGCGCGGCGCTGGAGGTGCTGGCAGGCACCGACCTCGTGCTGACCGTGGGCAGCCGCGCCATTGGCGACCTGCGCCGCCACAAAACGCTGCGCCGTTTCGCTCCGCCGCTGGAGCTGCCCCGGTTTGCCTACCAGCAGGCCTGGCATGTGCGCAAGCAGGGGGATGCCATGCATCGGTGGCTGCGCAACTCGATGGCGCAGTGCTGTACTGCGCAGGGGCAAACACAGGCGTAAGAGCAGGAGTAAGCGCAGGCCGCAGCCTCAGGCTGCCACCACCACCCTCAGCAACTGCTTCTGTATCTTCCCGCTGGCCGTCTTGGGCAGGGCCTGGCGGAAGTGGTAGCGGCGCGGGCGCTTGTAGGCGGCCAGGCGGTCGCCGTGGACCAGGAAGGCGTCCAGCGCCTCGGCCGTGGGCGTGGCGCCAGGCTTGGCGACCACGTGGGCGGCGACGATCTGGCCCCAGCGCTCGTCGGCCTCGCCGATGACGGCGACCTCGAGCACATCGGCATGCTCGACCAGGGCGTCTTCCACTTCGCGGGGATAGACGTTCTCGGCGCCCGAATTGATCATGTAGTCGATGCGGTCTCGAATCCAGAGATAGCCATCGTCGTCGATGTGGCCCAGGTCGCCCGTGTGGTACCAGCCGTGCGCCAGCGCGCGGGTGTTGGCGTCGGGGCGGTTGAGGTAGCCGGCCATCATGCAGGGGCCGCGCACCAGGATCTCGCCCACCTCGCCGGGCAGGCAGGCCTCGGCCGGATCGGTGGGGGCGTTGTCTTCGCGCAGGCGCGCCACGATGAGGTCATGGCCCATGGAGGGCAGCCCGGCCGAGCCCGCGTGCGAGAGTTGCTCGCGCGGCAGGAGGATGGACATGCAGGGCCCCATCTCGGTGGTGCCGTAGACCTGGACCAGGTCGCTGCCGACCTTGCGCGTCCATTCGCGGATCAGGTGCGGCGCCATGGAGGCGCCGCCGTACTCCACCAGCCGCAGCGCGGGCGCCTGCTCAGGCGAGGCGATGGGGTCGGCCAGCAGCATGGTGACCATGGTGGGCGCCGCGAAGAAGAAGCTCACGCGCTCTTCGCGGATCAGGCGCCAGGCCTCGGTCACGTCAAAGCGGCGCAGCAGCACCTGGGTGGCCCCGGCCTGCAGGCGCGGCAGAAAGCTGGTGTGCAGCTCGGCCGTGTGGTTGAGCGGCGCCATGGCCAGGCCCACGTCGTCGCGCGTGAACTGCATGGTCTGGTGCATGAGGGCGTTGTGCGCCAGCTTGCTGCGGTGCGTATGCAGCACACCCTTGGGCCGGCCCGTGGTTCCGCTGGTGTACATGAGGATGCAGGGGTCGCTCTCGCGCACATGGGCCTGGGGCGGCGCGCTGCTGCGGCCCCAGGCCAGGGCGGACAGGCGCTGCGTGGCCCAGACCGGCAGCGGGTCGGCCGGGGCATCGTCGGCAAAGATCCAGTGCTCGGTGCCTGCGCCAGTGCCGCCGCCTTCGGCCTTGAGCAGGGCCTGGGCGCGCGCGGCCACCTCGCCGCCCTCGTGCTCGAACACCAGGGCGCGCGCAGCGCCGTCCTTGAGGATGAAGGCCAGCTCCTGGGCCGCCAGCCGGTAGTTGATGGGGTTGAAGATGGCGCCCAGGCGCGCGGCCGCCAGCATGGTGAAGACAAAGGCCGGCGTGTTGTAGAGAAAGGCCGCGACCACGTCGCCATGGCCTATGCCCAGCTCGGCCAGGCCGTGGGCGTGGCGGTTGACTTCGGCATCGAGCTGGGCGTAGGTCCAGGCGCGGCGCTCGCCGCCCTCCCAAGCGACCAGGGCTTCCTTGTTCGGCAGGTAACGTGCCGGCCAGGCCAATGTGTCTCCCAGCGTCTGCTGCATGTGCGCTTCTTCCTTCTCGCTCACGAGATTTCATATATCGATGCATCTCAATGTAGGAGATTTTTTAGACAGTTATGCAATTTGCAAATGCATCCATGCAGGCAAGCGCATGGAGTTGGGGCCGGCCCGCGGAAATCCCGAAGCCGCGCGGACGCTGGCCGCAGCTAGAATGCGCCGGTCAGGAGAGAGTGCCCGCCCGGCCGCAATGGTCACAGGCAGCGGCACCGCCGAAGGCGCAGGGTTCGCCCCGAACGCTCAGGCAAAAGGACTGGCACCGCCTGCCGCCACGGCCGCAGGCGTTCCTAGCTGGAGAGAGATGCAGGGCACGGCGGTGTGCCCCATCCACCGAAGGAGCAAGCCCCACGCATGGAAGGTGCGGGTGAATCTCTCAGGTAAAGCGGACAGCAGGGCAGGACATCCCGGGATTCCGGGATGGCGTTGTGCCTTGCCCCTTGCCGAAAAGAGAGTCCCTCCTTGACCGCTGCCTCCACCACCGATCTGCTCAAGACCCCGCTGTTCGACCTGCACCAGGAACTGGGCGCGCGCATGGTGCCGTTTGCCGGCTACTCCATGCCCGTGCAATACCCGCAGGGGCTGATGGCCGAGCACCTGCACACGCGCGAGGCGGCAGGCCTGTTCGATGTCTCGCACATGGGCCAGATCAGCCTGCGCGGCCCGGATGCCGGCGCGGCGCTGGAATCGCTGCTGCCCATGGACGTGCTGGGCCTGGGCGAACACCGCCAGCGCTACGGCCTGCTGCTCAACGACGCGGGCGGCATCCTGGACGACCTGATGTTCGTGCGCCGCGAGGACGACCTGTTCCTGATCGTCAACGGCGCCTGCAAGCTCGAAGACCTGGCGCACATCCAGGCCCGCATTGGCGGGCGCTGTGAAATCGAGCCCCAGTTCGACCGGGGCCTGCTGGCGCTGCAGGGCCCGCAGGCAGCAGCCGCCATGGAGCGCCTGCTGCCCGACACGGCCGGGCTGGTGTTCATGACGGGCGGCCACTTCGACTGGGAAGGCGCCGAGCTGTACATCACGCGCAGCGGCTATACCGGCGAGGACGGCTTCGAGATCTCCTTGCCCGCCAGCCACGCCGAGGCCTTTGCCCGAGCCCTGCTGGCCCAGCCCGAAGTCAGGCCCGTGGGCCTGGGCGCGCGCAATTCGCTGCGCCTGGAAGCCGGCCTGTGCCTGTACGGCAACGATCTGGACACGACCACCACCCCGGCCGAGGCCGCCCTGAACTGGGCCGTGCAGAAGGTCCGCCGCATTGGTGGCGAGCGCGAAGGCGGCTTTCCCGGCGCGGCCACCGTGCTGGCCCAGCTGCAGGCGCCCGAGCTGCTCACGCGCAAGCGCGTGGGCCTGGTGGCCCTGGAGCGCGTGCCCGTGCGCGAAGGCACGGAACTGCTGGATGCCAGCGGCCGCAAGGTCGGCCAGGTCACCAGCGGCCTGCTGTCGCCCACGCTGAACCAGCCCGTGGCACTGGCCTATGTGGAGCCGGGCAGCGCCGCCATCGGCACCACGCTGCAGGCCATGGTGCGCGGCAAGGCCGTGCCCATGCAGGTGCAGGCCACGCCCTTCGTGCCCCCACGCTATCACCGCGGTTGAGGACAGCCTGCGCGCTTGGCGTGGACCGAGTTCGGCGGATTCGTTTTTCCTGCCATCGCATGCCGCTACAGTGCGCACTGACCTTTCTCAAACCGCCTTTCACAGGTTTCTTTTCAGTTTCTATCGGAGCAAGCCATGAGCATCCAGTATTCCAAGGACCACGAATGGATCAACGCCGCCAACCCTGACGCGGCCATTGTCGGCATCACCCTCCACGCGCAGGATGCGCTGGGCGACGTGGTGTTCGTCGATCTGCCCGCCGTGGGCACCAGCTTCAACCAGGGCGACGTGGCCGGCGTGGTCGAGTCCGTCAAGGCCGCCGCCGATGTCTACATGCCCGTCAGCGGCGAGATCGTCGAAGTCAACGAAGCCCTGCGCGACGACCCCTCCCTGGCCAACAGCGACCCGCTGGGCGAAGGCTGGTTCTTCAAGGTCAAGCTCAGCGACGCAGGCCAGCTGGCCGCGCTGCTCGACGAAGCCGCCTACACGGCCTTCGCACAGAGCAACTGACGCCACTTTCCGGCCAGGACGGGCGCCAGGGCCCGCCCTGGCGCTTTTCAGCTTTTGAGACAGGTCCCTCCATGCTGATGTCCTCCACCCAGCCCCTTGCCGCCCTCGAGAACGCCACCGAATTCGTGGCCCGCCATATCGGCATCGCGCCCGAAGACGAGGCCCACATGCTCAGCGCCATTGGCGCGGCATCGCGCGATGCGCTGATCGACGCCATCGTCCCGCCCTCCATCCGGCGCCACCAGCCCATGGCGCTGCCGCCGGCCGCCACCGAGGCACAGGCGCTGGCCGAACTCAAGGCGCTGGCAGGCCGCAACCAGCTGCTCAAAAGCTTCATCGGCCAGGGCTACTACGGCACGCACACGCCCGGCGTCATCCTGCGCAACATTCTGGAGAACCCCGCCTGGTACACGGCCTACACGCCCTACCAGGCCGAGATCTCGCAAGGCCGCATGGAGGCCCTGGTCAACTTCCAGACCATGGTCTGCGACCTGACGGCCATGCCGATTGCCAACGCCTCCATGCTGGACGAGGCCACGGCGGCCGCCGAGGCCATGACGCTGGCCAAGCGCTCCGTCAAGAACAAGAGCAACCGTTTCGTGGTGGCGGGCGATGCCCACCCCCAGACCATCGAGGTCATCCAGACGCGCGCCGCGCCGCTGGGCATCGAGGTGCAGCTGGCCAACTCGCTGGAGGAATGGAACCAGCTGATGGAGGGCGACTACTTCGCCGTGCTGGCCCAGTACCCCGCCACCAGCGGCCGCATCGACGATCTGCGCGCCGACGTGGACAAGGCCCATGGCAAGCAGGCCGCCTTCATCGTGGCCACCGACCTGCTGGCGCTGACCCTGATCACGCCGCCCGGCGAATGGGGTGCCGACATCGTGGTGGGCACCACCCAGCGCTTTGGCATGCCCATGGGCGCCGGCGGCCCGCACGCCGCCTTCATGGCCTGCCGCGACGAGTTCAAGCGCTCCCTGCCCGGCCGCCTGGTCGGCGTGAGCGTGGACGTGCATGGCAAGCCCGCCTACCGCCTGGCACTGCAGACGCGCGAGCAGCACATCCGCCGCGAAAAGGCCACCTCCAACATCTGCACGGCCCAGGTGCTGCCCGCCGTCGTGGCCAGCATGTACGCCGTCTACCACGGCCCCGAGGGCCTGGAGCGCATCGCCCGCCGCGTGGCCTCGTACACGGCCATCCTGGCGCGCGGCCTGGCCGAGCTGGGCGCGCCGCTGCGCGAGGTGCCCAGCTTCGACACGCTGAGCCTGCACACGGGTGCGGCCACGCAGGCCATCGTGGAGCGTGCCGTGTCCCTGGGCGCCAACCTGCGCGTGTATTTCAAGGAATACCTGTGCATCTCGCTGGACGAGACCACCACGCGCGCCGATGTCGAGCTGCTGTGGAAGATCTTCGCCAGGGACGGCCAGGCCCTGCCCAGCTTCGCCGCCTTCGAAAAGGGCGTGGAGCCGCTGATCCCTGACAGCCTGCGCCGCAGCAGCGACTTCCTCACGCACCCGGTGTTCAACACCCACCGCTCCGAGACCGCCATGCTGCGCTACATCCGCCAGCTGTCGGACAAGGACCTGGCGCTGGACCGCAGCATGATCCCGCTGGGCTCCTGCACCATGAAGCTCAACGCCACCAGCGAGATGATTCCCATCACCTGGCCCGAGTTCGCCCAGGTGCACCCCTTTGCCCCGGCCGACCAGCAGCAGGGCTATGCGGAACTGGACAAGCAGCTGCGCGACTGGCTGTGCCAGGCCACGGGCTACGCCGGCATCAGCCTGCAGCCCAATGCCGGCAGCCAGGGCGAGTACGCGGGCCTGCTGGCCATCAAGGGCTGGCATGCGAGCCGGGGCCAGTCGCACCGCAACGTCTGCCTGATTCCCAGCAGCGCCCACGGCACCAACCCCGCCAGCGCGCAGATGGTGGGCATGCAGGTGGTGGTCACCGCATGCGATGCCAACGGCAACGTCGACATGGCGGACCTGGCGGCCAAGTGCGAGCAGCACAGTGCCAACCTGGCCTGCATCATGATCACCTACCCCAGCACGCACGGCGTGTTCGAGACCCAGGTCAAGGAGCTGTGCAAGCTGGTGCATGACCATGGCGGCCGCGTCTACGTGGACGGCGCCAACATGAACGCCCTGGTGGGCCTGGCCGCGCCGGGCAGCTTCGGCGGCGATGTCAGCCACCTGAACCTGCACAAGACCTTCTGCATTCCGCACGGCGGCGGCGGCCCGGGCGTGGGCCCGGTCTGCGTGGTCGAGGACCTCGTCCCCTTCCTGCCCGGCCATGCCACGGCAGGCCTCGCGGGCGGCACGGGTGCCATCAGCGCCGCGCCGCTGGGCAATGCAGCCGTGCTGCCCATCAGCTGGATGTACATCCGCATGATGGGCGCCCAGGGCCTGACCCTGGCCACCGAGACCGCCATCCTCAGCGCCAACTACATCAGCGCCCGGCTGCGCGACCACTACCCCACGCTGTACGCGGGCGAGCACGGCCATGTGGCGCACGAGTGCATCCTGGACCTGCGCCAGTTCAAGGAAAGCACGGGCGTGATGGCCGAGGACGTGGCCAAGCGCCTGATCGACTACGGCTTCCATGCGCCCACGCTGTCCTTCCCCGTGCCCAACACGCTGATGGTGGAGCCCACCGAAAGCGAAAGCCTGTACGAGCTGGACCGCTTCGTTGACGCGATGATCGCCATCCGCGAGGAAATCCGCGCCATCGAGCAGGGCAGCCTGCCCCAGGACGACAACCCGCTCAAGAACGCGCCGCACACGGCCGAGACGCTGCTGGCCTCGGAATGGGCCCACTCCTACAGCCGCGAGGCCGCTGCCTACCCGGTGGCTGCCCTGCGCCAGTCCAAGTACTGGTGCCCCGTGGGCCGCGTGGACAACGTCTACGGCGACCGCAACCTGTACTGCAGCTGCATCCCCGTGGACGCTTACCTGAGCTGAAGCACCTGCCACCGAAAGGGGCGCTTGTGGCGCCCCGCCTGGCGCGCGTACACTGCGGCCCTGCCCGCGCCGGGCTCCGGTAATCTGCCGGACGCCGGGCGCGGGCCACCAGGATTTGTGCGGCATGTGCCGCTTTCCCCAGCGCCAGCCCGCGATGAGCAGCCCAGACCATTCCGATCCGCCTCGCGACGACGAGCACCTGCCCCTGCATGCGCTGCTGGCGCCCGGCGCCGACCTGCCCCCCGTCGAACGCTTCCCCCTCTTCCAGCCCGAAGACGACCCGCTGCAGGCCCTGGTGGCCGAGCTGCGCAACTACCAGCGCGAACTGGAAATCCAGAACCGCGTGCTGGACTACAGCCAGGCCGTGGCCGAAAGCGCCTCCGAGCGCTTCGAGGCCCTGTTCGCCAGCATTCCCCTGCCCCTGCTGGTGGTGGACGAGCACGACATGGTGGTGCAGGCCAACGCCATGGCGCACAGCGCCTTCCAGCCCTCAGAGCATGACCGGCTGCTGGTGAACTTCGCGCCCTTCGTGCACCCGGACGACGCCGAGCGCGTGCGCGAGACCTTCTCCGCCGCACGCGAGCTGGGCCGCACCGAGGCCCACGAGGTCTGCTTCGAGATCACCGAGCAGCACCAGCTGCGCGCCGACCTGCACGTGGCCTGCATCGCCATCCCCCAGCAAAGCGGCCCGCCCATTGCCCAGTACCTGTGCGCCGTGGTGGACCAGGGCCCTCTGCTGGCCGAGCGCCTGGCGCTGCAGCAGCGCAACCACCAGCTGTTCCTGAGCGAGCGGCGGCTGGAATCTGTCATCAACTCGGCGCTGGACGCCATCATCTGCCTGGACTCGGACCAGCGCATCACCGTGTTCAATCCCACGGCCGCCGCCCTGTTCCTGTGCCCGCCGCACGACGCGCTGGGCAGTCCGCTGGAGCGTTTCCTGCCCGATGCGGCACAGGCCCTGTCCTTTGCACCGCTGACCACGCAGGCCGTGCTGGGCGAGATGACGGCGCGCACGGCCAGCGGCCGCGAGATTCCGGTCGAGGTCAGTGTCTCCTTCGAGCACCACAGCGGCGGCGAGACCACCACCGTGTTCGCGCGCGACCTCACCAGCCGCAAGAAGGCCGAGGCCCAGCGCAACGAGCTGGAAGACCAGCTGCGCGAATCGCACAAGATGCAGGCCCTGGGCACCATGGCCGGCGGCATTGCGCACGACTTCAACAACATCGTGGGCGCCATCCTGGGCAACGTGGAGCTGGCCAAGGCCGACTGCGGCGGCAATGCCGCAGCCATCGAAAGCCTGCAGGAGATCGAAAAGGCCGGCCGCCGCGCGCGCGACCTGGTGCGCCAGATCCTGACCTTCAGCCGCAACGAGCCGCCCCAGCGCAAGCCCGTGCAGGCGCGCGAAGTCATGGGCGACACGGCGCGGCTGCTGCGCGTGACCCTGCCGCCCGCCGTGGAGCTGCAGGTGCATGTGCCGCCGCAGCTGCCCCCCATGCTGGCCGACGCCATGCAGGTGGAGCAGGCCCTGTTCAACCTGTGCACCAACGCCATGCACGCCCTGGGTGAGCGGCGCGGCCTGATCCAGATGGACGCCGACCTGGTGCGCCCCGACCAGCGCCTGTGCGAGCGCCTGGGCCTGCCGCCCGTCAGCTACGTGGCGCTGTCGGTGCAGGACAACGGCCCCGGCATGGATGCGCGCACGCTGCAGCGCATCTTCGAGCCCTTCTTCACCACCAAGCCCGTGGGCCAGGGAACGGGCCTGGGCCTGCCCGTCGTGCACGGCGTCATGCGCAACCACGGCGGCGCTGTGGACGTGTACAGCATTCCAGGACAAGGCAGCCGCTTCACGCTGTACTTTCCCCCGGCCGACGCCCTGGCGCCCGCCGAGTACGCACCTGCCCAGGCGCCCGTGGCCGAAACGCCGCCCAGCCTGCCCGAGCCGCTGGCAGCCGCAGAAACCCCGACCGGCCCGCAGTTCGCCCTGCTGCCCGACCCGCAGGCCGCACAGCAGCATGTGATGTACGTGGACGACGACCAGGCCCTGGTCTTCCTCGTGCAGCGCCTGCTGCGCCGTCGCGGCTACCAGGTCAGCGGCTTCACCGATCCGCACGAGGCCACCGAGGCGCTGCGCGCCGCCCCGCAGGACTACGACCTGCTGGTCACCGACTACAACATGCCCGGCTACAGCGGCATCGACCTAGTGTACGAGGCGCTGTCCATCCAGCCCCTGCTGCCCATTGCCCTGGCCTCGGGCTACATCACCGCCGAGATCGAGCAGGCCGCCATGGCCGCTGGCGCCCGGGCCCTGGTGCACAAGCCCAATGACGTGGAGGAGCTGTGCGCCACCGTGCACAGGCTCCTGAATGAACGGTGAGCGGCTTGAACACTGAAACGCCGCAGGAGTGCAGCGGTGCTGGTACTGCTGCCGATGCCGATGCAGATATCGATGCAGGTGTCTCCTGCCTGTACGAGGACGCCGAGCTGCTGGTGTTGGACAAGCCCTCCGGCCTGCTGTGCGTGCCCGGGCGCGGCCCCGACAAGCAGGACTGCCTGAGCGGCCGCGCCTTGCAGCGCTGGCCCGATGCGCTGGTCGTGCACCGGCTGGACCAGGCCACCTCGGGCCTGGTGGTCATGGCGCGCAGCCTGGCCAGCCAGCGCCTCCTGAGCGAAGCCTTTGCGCAGCGCCGCGTGCACAAGCGCTATGTGGCCGTGGTCGCCGGCCGCCCGGACGCCCAGCAGGCCGACGCCTGGCAAAGCATCGACCTGCCGATAGCCGCCGACTGGGAGCGGCGACCCTTGCGCATCATCGACGCCCTGCAGGGCAAGCCCAGCCAGACCCTGTGGCGCGCCATGCCCGCAGCCACCGAAGGCCAGGGCACACCCACCACGCGGGTGCAGCTGCAGCCCGTGACGGGCCGCACCCACCAGTTGCGCGTGCACATGGCGGCGCTGGGCCATCCCATCCTGGGCGATGCGCTCTATGCCGATGCCGCCGTGCAGGCCCTGTCGCCGCGCCTGCTGCTGCATGCGCACCAGCTGGAGCTGGCCCATCCCCTGTCGGGCCAAACGTTGCGTTTCGAATCCGCTGTGCCGTTTTGATCCACCGCAGAAACACGCAAACCGGCGCCGTCTGGCGCGTTGCTGCAATGCAACATTCCGTGTACGTGTTTCCCCTTCTTGCAGTCGGTCATATTGGTTTCATGCAGCACCGTCTGGGTGCACCGTCGGCATCAGGCGTTTTCGTCGCCCAAAACCGGCGTTGACAAGCGGCCTGCGATGGCATCCAGCCCTTAGCGAAAAGCCTGCATGCGCGCCAGCCCCGGGATACCCTGTTGCCATTGGTAACCAGGAGATTAATCTGTGCTTCTTTGCGCGGATCGCCCCTACAGGAGCCACCGCGTTTTTCAGAACGCTTTACCCAAAGTTGAAGGAAGTACTCATGAGCATTCCGTTCCGCATGCACACCGTCGTCGCCGCCCTGGGTTTGGCTGGTGCCGCCTTGTTCTCCACAGCGCATGCGCAAATCAAGATCGCCATGGTGGTTCCCACCACCGGCCCGCTGACGCAGTACGGCGACATGGTCAAGGAAGGCGTGAACACCGCCGTGGAAATGGCCAATGCGGCTGGCGGCGTCAATGGCAAGAAGATCGAGCTGGTGTCCGTCGATGACGCCTGCGAACCCAAGCAAGGCCCCGTGGCCGCCAACCGTGTGGTCAATGCCAAGATCGGCTACGTGATCGGCCCCGTCTGCTCGGGCGCATCGATTGCCGCCGCCCCGATCTACAACAACGAAGGCGTGGTGGTCGTGACCCCCTCGGCCACCTCCCCGGCCCTGACCGACGGCAAGAACTACCACTTCATCTTCCGCACCATCGGCCGCGATGACCAGCAGGGCCCGGCCGCCGCCAAGTTCATCCTGGACAAGGCCAAGCCCAAGAAGGTTGCCGTGCTGCACGACAAGCAGTCGTATGGCCAGGGCATTGCCTCCTCCGTGCGCGACGACCTGAAGAAGGCCGGCGTGGAAGTGGCCCTGTTCGAAGGCATCAACGCCGGCGACAGCGACTACTCCGCCGTCATCACCAAGCTCAAGAGCGCCGGTGTGGACTTCATCTACTACGGTGGCTACCACCCTGAAATGGGCCTGCTGCTGCGCCAGGCTTCCGAGCAGGGCCTGAAGGTCCGCATGATGGGCCCCGAAGGCGTGGGCAACCCCGAAGTCAATGCCATCGCCGGCAACGCCGTCGAAGGCATGCTGGTGACCCTGCCTGCAGACTTCTCGGCCAACCCCAAGAACGCCGCCGTGGTCAAGGCCTTCAAGGACAAGAAGCGCAATCCTTCGGGCGCCTTCCAGCTGACCGCCTTTGCCGCCACGCAAGTGCTGCTGGACAGCATCAAGGCCGTGGGCGACAGCCCCGCCAAGGTGGCTGACCACCTGCACAAGTCCAACTTCGAGACCGTTCTGGGCTCGGTGGGCTGGAACAAGCAGGGCGACCTGAAGTCCTTCGACTTCCAGGTGTTCGAATGGCACAAGGACGGCAGCAAGTCGGTCGCTGCCAAGTAATCCCCCTCGTTGACTGGCCGGGGCACGCTTGCGCGTGTCCCGGTTGTCTGCATCCTGGCCTTTTAGGCCTTTTCCTGTTTTGGGGCGGCATTACACCATGTCAGAACTCTTACCTCAGCTGATACAGCAGCTGTTCAACGGACTGTCCCTGGGCGCCATCTATGCCCTGATCGCCATCGGCTACACAATGGTCTACGGCATCATCGGGATGATCAACTTCGCCCACGGCGACATCTACATGATCGGCGCCTACATCGGCCTGGTCACGCTGTCGGCCATCGGCACGACAAGCGGCCTGCCCGTGTGGGCCATCATCGGCCTGATGCTGGTGGTGTCGGTCTTCGTCACCGGCGTCTACGGCCTGGTGGTGGAACAGGTGGCCTACAAGCCGCTGCGCCGCAGCCCGCGCCTGGTGGCCCTGATCTCGGCCATCGGCATGTCCATCTTCCTGCAGAACTGGGTGGCCCTGGGCCAGGGCGCGCGCGACATGGCCGTGCCCTCGCTGCTGCCGGGCGCGCTGCGCTTCGGCGCCGAAGGTGGCTTCGAGATCTATGTGCCCTACTCGCGCATCCTGATCATCGTGGTCGCCATCGTGCTCATGGTGCTGCTGACGCTGTACATCCGCCATTCCCGCATGGGCCGTGCCTCGCGCGCCTGCGCCCAGGACATGCACATGGCCAGCCTGCTGGGCATCGACACCAACCGCGTGATCTCGTTCACCTTCGTGCTCGGCGCCATGCTGGCGGCCGTGGGCGGCGTGCTGATCGCGCTGGCCGTGGGCAAGCTCAACCCGTTCATCGGCTTTCTGGCCGGCATCAAGGCCTTCACGGCGGCGGTGCTGGGCGGCATCGGCTCCATCCCCGGCGCCATGCTGGGCGGCGTGCTGCTGGGCGTGGCCGAGACCTTTGCGGCAGCCTACATCTCGTCCGAGTACAAGGACATCGTGGCCTTCGGCCTGCTGGTGCTGATCCTGCTGTTCCGCCCCACGGGCCTGCTGGGCAAGCCTGAAGTGGAGAAGGTCTGATGAAAGCCAAACCCACCTTGAACCTGCGCGACGCCCTGATCGCCACGGTGATGACCGCCGTGGTCGTCACGCCCATCTTCGGCCTGCACCTGGAGCGCGCCGGCACCCGCACCATCATCAACCCCGACTGGACGGTGGTGGCCTGGGCCTGCGCCCTGGTCTTCCTGGTGCAGCTGCTGCGCCCGCTGATCGCGGCGAAGATGCCCAAGGTCTCGCTGCCCTCGCTGCCACACGCACGCCCCAGCCACCGCAACGGCCTGATCCTGGCCGCCCTGCTGATCGCCGTGTCCTGGCCCTTCTTCGCGGGCCGCAACGCGGTGGACATCGCCACGCTGGCCATGATCTACGTGATGCTGGGCCTGGGCCTGAACATCGTCGTGGGCTTTGCCGGCCTGCTGGACCTGGGCTTCGTGGGCTTCTACGCCGTGGGCGCCTACACCTATGCGCTGCTGTTCCACTGGGCCGGCTGGTCCTTCTGGGAAGCGCTGCCGCTGGCTGGCGCCGCTGCCGCGATGTTCGGCTTCGTGCTCGGCTTTCCGGTGCTGCGGCTGCGCGGTGACTACCTGGCCATCGTGACACTGGGCTTCGGCGAAATCATCCGCCTGATGCTGGTCAACCTGACCAGCATCACGGGCGGGCCGGACGGCATCTCCAGCATCCCCAAGCCCACGGTGCTGGGCCTGGAGATGACGCGCAACCCCTCCACCGAGGGAGGCACGACCTTCCACCAGTTCCTGGGGCTGGAGTTCAGCTCGCTGCACATGGTGATCTTCCTGTACCTGATGGCGCTGCTGCTGGCCGTGATCACGCTGTGCATCTCCAACCGCCTGGTGCGCATGCCCATAGGTCGCGCCTGGGAGGCGCTGCGCGAGGACGAGATCGCCTGCCGCTCCCTGGGCCTGAACCCCATGAAGATCAAGCTGTCCGCCTTCACGCTGGGCGCCATGTTCGCCGGCCTGGGCGGCGCCTTCTTCGCGGCGCGCCAGGGCATCGTCAACCCCGAATCGTTCACCTTCATCGAATCGGCGCTGATCCTGTCCATCGTGGTGCTGGGCGGCATGGGCTCGCAGCTGGGCGTGATCATCGCGGCCATCTTGCTGACGGTGCTGCCCGAGCTGGCGCGCGAGTTCTCCGAGTACCGCATGCTGATCTTCGGCCTGGTGATGGTGCTGATGATGATCTGGCGCCCGCAGGGCCTGCTGCCCATGCGCCGCCACCATGTGGAGGTGCGCTCATGAGGCATGCCGACACCATGATTTTTGGGACAACAGATAGCAGCAAGGGCCGGCAATGAGCGAGTATTTGCTAGAAGTCAAAGACCTGTGCATGCGCTTCGGCGGCCTGCTGGCCGTGGACCATGTGGGCTTCAACGTGCGCCCGCAGGAAGTGTTTGCCATCATCGGCCCCAACGGCGCCGGCAAGACCACGGTGTTCAACTGCATCAGCGGTTTCTACCAGCCCAGCAGCGGCTCCGTCACGCTGGACGGCAGCGCCATCGAGGGCCGCAGCAGCCACCACGTGGCCAACCACGGCGTGGTGCGCACCTTCCAGAACGTGCGGCTGTTCAAGTCCATGACGGTGCTGGAAAACCTGCTGGTGGCACAGCACCGCCGCTCGGGCGTCAACCTGCTGTCGGGCCTGTTCAACACGGCAAGCTACCGCCGCAGCGAAGAGGAAAAGATCGAGAGCGCCCTGCACTGGCTGGACGTCATGGGCCTGCGCGAGTTCGTCAACCGCGAGGCCGGCAACCTGGCCTACGGCCACCAGCGCCGCCTGGAGATCGCGCGCTGCATGATCACCAAGCCGCGCGTGCTCATGCTCGACGAACCGGCTGCCGGCCTGAACCCGCAGGAAAAGAAGGACCTGCAGGGCCTGATCGACCAGCTGCGGCGCCAGTACGGCATTGCCGTGCTGCTGATCGAGCACGACATGGGCCTGGTCATGGGCGTGTCCGAGCGCATCCTGGTCATGGAGTACGGCAAACCCATCGCCATGGGCCTGCCGGACGCCATCCGCAACGATGAACGGGTCATCAAGGCCTACCTGGGAGAAGCCTGATGCCTGCCATGCTGCAACTGGAGAACATCTCCACCCACTACGGTGCCATCTGCGCGGTCGACAGCGTGAGCCTGCACGTCAACCAGGGCGAGATCGTCTCGCTGATCGGCTCCAACGGCGCCGGCAAGACCTCGCTGCTGATGACGGTGTGCGGCAACCCGCGCGCCAGCTCGGGCCGCATCTCGTTCGAGGGCGAGGACATCACCCAGCTGCCCTCGCACCACATCATGCGCAAGGGCATCGCGGTCTCGCCCGAGGGACGGCGCATCTTCTCGGACCTCACGGTCACGGACAACCTGAAGATGGGCGGATTCTTCCTGGACAAGCCGCAGATCGAGGCCGGCATCGAACATGTGTTCGGCCTCTTCCCGCGCCTGCGTGAGCGCGCCCACCAGCGCGCCGGCACCATGTCGGGCGGCGAGCAGCAGATGCTGGCCATCGGCCGCGCGCTGATGAGCAAGCCCCGCCTGCTGCTGCTGGACGAGCCCACGCTGGGCCTGGCGCCGCTGATCATTGCGCAGATCTTCGAGATCATACAGACCATCCGCACGGCCGGCGTCACGGTCTTCCTGGTCGAGCAGAACGCCAACCGCGCCCTGCAGATCGCCGACCGCGGCTATGTGCTGGAAACCGGCAAGGTGGTGCTGGAAGACACCGGCGCCAACCTGCTGACCAACGACGCCGTGCGCCGCGCCTACCTGGGCGCCTGACAACGCACAGGCGCCTGGCGCTCCACGGGCCCGCCCTTTGGCGGGCCTTTTTCTTTTCACGCGCAGATCGCACAGTGGTCTGGTCATGCGCGGCCGATTGTGGGGTCTGCGGCCTGGGCGCAGGCGTTATAAAACACGTCCCTGCCTCTCATTGCTCCCCCACGCCCATGAACGCCTGCGCTCCCCAAGACATGCTGCAACCCCTGGCCATCGACGTGGTGTCCGTGCAGTCCCAGGTCGTCTACGGCCGCGTTGGCAACAACGTGGCCATGCCCACGCTGCAAGCGTTGGGGCTGGCGGCAGCGGCCGTGCCCACGGTGGTGTTCAGCAACACGCCGCACTATCCCAGCATCCACGGCGGAGCAATTGCCGCCGAGTGGTTTGCGGGCTATCTGCAGGACCTGGGCGCGCGCGGCGGGCTGCGGCAGTTGCAGGCCGTGCTGGCCGGCTACCTGGGCGGGCCGGCCCAGGCCACGCTGCTGGCGGACTGGGTTGCCGGCCTGCTGGCGCAGCGGCCCGGCCTGCGCGTGGTGGTGGACCCGGTGATCGGCGACCACGACAGCGGCATCTATGTGGACCCCGCCATGGTCGAGGCCTACCAGCGCCACCTGCTGCCGCTGGCCGACGGGCTGACACCCAACCATTTCGAGCTGGAGCGGCTGACTGCGCGCCCTGTGCGCGGCATGGACGATGTGGTCCAGGCCGCGCGCAGCCTGCTCAAGGGACGCACGCAGTGGGTGGCCGTGACCAGCGCATCGCCCGAGCTGGACGGCGAGCCTGCCCAGCGCATGCGCGTGGCCCTGGTCACGCGCGATGACGTGCACGTGATCACCCACGCGCGGGTGGATGCGGTGCCCAAAGGGACGGGCGATCTGTTCAGTGCCGCGCTCACCGGCCACTGGCTGCAGGGCGCCAGCCTGCACGAGGCGGCCGAGCGTGCCTGCGAACGCATCGTGCAGGCGCTGGAGCGCACCCGGCAGGCGCACAGCGCCGAGCTGCTGCTGCCATCGGACCCTGTCGCCGCCCAGGCAGCGGCCGGGCCGGCAGCACGGGCACAAGCGATACCATCGCCCGCATGAACAATGCATCGCCTCTTCTTTCCCTGACGATTCTTACCGGCGCCTCGCGCGGCATGGGCCTGGCCATGGCCCGGCAACTGCTGGATGCCGGCCATGAACTGGTCACGCTGTCGCGCTCCACCAGCGAAGACCTGGCCCAGGCGGCCGCCACGGCGGGCGCGCCGCTGCAGCAGTGGAGCGTGGACCTGGGCGAGCCCGAGGCCGCGGCCCGCAGGCTGGGCGACTGGCTGGCCGGCCTGGACGCCGCGCGCTACGCCAGCGTCACCCTGATCAACAACGCGGGCGTGATTCCGCAGATTGCGCCGCTGTCGCAGCTGCAGCCCGCCGACATTGCCCAGGCCATGCGCGTGGGGCTGGAGGCGCCCATGCTGCTGACGGCCGCCTTTCTGGCCGCCACCGAGGGCTGGACGGCCGTGCCGCGCAAGGTGCTCAACATTTCTTCGGGCCTGGGCCGGCGCGCCATTGCCTCGCAGGCCTCCTACTGCGCGGCCAAGGCCGGCATGGACCATTTCAGCCGCAGCGTGGCGCTGGACGAGGCGCTCAAGCCCCACGGCGCGCGCATCTGCTCGCTGGCGCCCGGCGTCATCGACACCGACATGCAGGTGCAGCTGCGCAGCGCGGATACCGCCGCCTTCCCCGACGCAGGCAACTTTGCCCAGCTCAAGGAGGGCGGCAAGCTGTCCACGCCCGAGCAGGCGGCAGCGCTGGTGCTGGGCTGGCTGCAGCGTGCCGATTTTGGCGAGCAGGTGGTGGCCGACGTGCGCCAGCCCTGAGCATTTTCCGGAGGGCAGCTTCAATGCGGCGATGAATATCCGGCAATGGAAAAGGCATCGCCGCACTGACCTGAATAATCAAAATACCCGCCCTGGAAAATGTTCTGCAAGAATTACCGATTGCAGGCAGCATTTTCCATATCCAGCCTGAGCATTCGCTTGAAAATCGTCATCTGGCAAAGGATGACGTTTTTCATCTGCGTTTGCCAGTCCTGCATTTCCAATCCTCCTACAGCGGCGTCTATTGCGACTGGCAAGAATGGGGCACTCAACTCCAAGAAAGTCGGCCATGTCCATTGCCTATTCCGAATCCGCGCCCCTGGCTGAAGCGCCAGTGGTCAACACGGTCGCCACCGTAGATACCTCACGCAGCGGCGTTTCATGGGCCGCGATATTTGCGGGCGCCATGGCGGCGGCATCGCTGTCGCTGCTGCTGTTCATTCTGGGCACGGGCCTGGGCCTGTCGTCGGTGTCGGTATGGTCCGGTGAAGGCCTGGATGCCGGCGCCCTGGGCCTGACGGCCGTGGCCTGGATCGCCTTCACGCAGCTGGCCTCGGCCGGCGTGGGCGGCTATCTGGCCGGGCGGCTGCGCACACGCTGGCAAGGCGTGCACACGGACGAGGTCTACTTCCGCGACACGGCCCACGGCTTTCTGTCCTGGGCACTGGCCACGCTGGCCATGGTGGCCCTGATGGGCGCCGCTGCAGGCGGTGCCGTCTCCGGCGCCTTCAAGGCCGCGCAGACCGTGGCCACCAGCGCCTCCAACGTGGTGGGCGGCGCGATCGGCGCCGCCGGTGGTGCGGCTGCAGGCGGTGCCGCAGCCATGGCCGGTGCCTCGGGCGCCGATGCCTCGCCCCAGGGTCTGGCCTACTGGACCGGCAGCCTGTTCCGCAATTCCGGCGCCGCAACCACGACCAGCAATGCCACCCCCGCCGACCTGGCCAGCGCCACCCGCGAGGCCGGCGTGATCTTTGCCCAGTCGCTGCGCACCGGCCAGCTGTCTCCCGCCGACGAGCAATACCTGGCCCAGCTGATCGCGCGCAATTCCGATATGTCCGTGGAAGATGCGCAAAAGAAAGTGCGAAGCACTTTTGATTCCGTGCAAATGCAGATAAAGCAGGCCGAGCAAAAGGCTGAAGAAGCCAAGCAAAAGGCCAAGCAGGCAGCCGAAGAGGCGCGCAAGGCCACGGCCCATTCCATGCTCTGGCTGTTTGTTTCGCTGATGCTGGGCGCTTTTGTGGGCAGCCTGTGCGCCACCTGGGGTGGTCGTCAACGCGATGCCTTTTGATAATCCCCAGCACTGAAACCGAATCAATCCAATTCAATCCATTCAACGGAGGCTTGCCATGCGATCCATACTGCTTTTTCTCCTGGGCGTTCCCATTCCCATCATCATCCTGATTGCGCTCATCCACTGACGGATGCCGCCATGCCGGCCACGCGCAGCAAGTCCCAGGCATCCCGCCCAGCCCGCCCCACCAAAGGGGCGGCCAAGGCGGCGACACCCCAGGCCTCGCTCGCGCTGTACCGGCAAAAGCGCGACTTCACGCGCACACCGGAACCTTCGGCAGAATCTTCCAGTGAGGCGATTGCAGGGCAGCCCGGCGCGGGCGCCCTGCAATTCGTCATTCAAAAGCACTGGGCCAGCCACCTGCACTACGACTTTCGGCTGGAGCTGGACGGCAGCATGAAAAGCTGGGCCGTGCCCAAGGGCCCCAGCTACGACCCGGCCGACAAGCGCATGGCCGTCCAGGTGGAAGACCACCCGATGGCCTACAACCGCTTCGAGGGCCAGATTCCACCGGGACAGTACGGCGCGGGCAAGGTCATCATCTGGGACCGTGGCACCTGGCTGCCCGAGGGCGATGCGGCCGAAGGCTATCGCAAGGGCAAGCTCAAGTTCGAACTGCGCGGCCACAAGCTGCAGGGCCGTTGGACCCTGGTGCGCATGCGCGGCAAGGACGACGCCAAAAAGCCCGCCTGGCTGCTGATCAAGGAGCACGACGGCCTGGAACGTGCTGCCAGCGAATTCAACTTGGTCGACGACATGCCCGACAGCGTGGCCGGCCTTCCCCTGCCCACCGCCACAGCGCCCGTCACCACGCCCGTCGCTACGCACGTCACCGCGTCCATGCCGCAGAGCATCGCCCCGCAGCTGGCAACCTTGGTGGACCATGCACCTGCAGATGCCGGGCAATGGATCTTCGAGAGCAAGTTCGACGGCTACCGGCTGCTGGCGCGCATCGAGGACGGCGCCGTTCGCCTTTTCACGCGCAACGGCAAGGACTGGACCACCAAAATGCCCGCCCTGGCCCGCGCCTTTGCCGCACTGCCCCTGCAATCGGGCTGGGTGGATGGCGAGGTGCTGATGCTGGACAGCGACAGCCGCCCTGACTTCCAGGCCCTGCAAAACGCCTTTGACGGCGAGCGCACCGACCACCTGGTGTTCTTCGCGTTCGACCTGCTGTGGCAGGACGGCCAGGATCTGCGGCCCCAGCCCGTGGAGCAGCGCCGCCAGCAGTTGCAGGCCCTGCTGCACAAGGCGCCTTCGGACCGCCTTCGTTTCAGCGAGGCCTTTGACGCCCCGCCCGCCGACCTGGTGGCCGCCGCCTGCCAGCTGGGCCTGGAGGGCGTGATCGGCAAGCGGCGCGGCAGCGCCTATGCCTCGCGGCGCAGTGCGGACTGGATCAAGCTCAAGTGCGGCCTGCGCCAGGAATTCGTGATCGCGGGCTACACCGATCCCCAGGGCACGCGCACGGGCCTGGGCGCCCTGGTCCTGGCCGTGCATGGCAAGGACGGGCAGCTGCGCGCGGCAGGCAAGGTGGGCACGGGGTTCAACAGGCGCACCCTGGCCGATCTGCGCCAGCGCCTGGAGCGCCTTGCCACCGGCACCTCGCCGCTGGCGGACAGCCGGGGCCTTGGCAATGGGGTGCACTGGGTGCGCCCCACGCTGCTGGCCGAGGTCTCGTTCGCGCAGTGGACCGAGGACGGCCAGGTCCGCCATGCCGTATTCCAGGGCCTGCGTGCGGACAAGCCTGCACGCAGCATTGTCAAAGAGGAGCCACAGCACGTGCCATCGACCGCATCTTCCGCCAGCGCTGCAGCCACGCCTGGCGCTGCAAGAACGCAAACCCGCCATGCCAGGGCGGCGCGACTGCCCGCCTCGATGACCATCACCCATCCCGAGCGGGTCATCGATCCCTCCACCGGCATCACCAAGATGGATCTGGCGCGCTACTACGCCACGGTGGCGCCCTTCATGATCACCCACCTCAAGTCCCGGCCCGTGGCCATGGTGCGGGCGCCGGACGGCATCGAGGGCGAGCTGTTCTTCCAGAAGCACCTCGACCAGGCGCCGCTGCAGGGCATCGCCGCCCTGTCGCCGCAACTGGACCCCGGCCATGCCCCGCTGATGGAGGTGTCCCGGCGCGAAGGCCTGGTGGCGGCGGCGCAGATGAACACCATCGAATGGCACACCTGGAACGCGCGCAAGGACCGCATCGACCGGCCCGACCGCATGACCTTCGACCTGGACCCCGGCGAAGGCGTGCCCTGGCAGCAGGTGCAGGAGGCCGCCAGCCTGCTGCATGTGCTGCTGCAGGAGCTGGAGCTGCCGGCCTTCCTCAAGACCAGCGGCGGCAAGGGCCTGCATGTGGTCGTGCCCATCAAGCGGCTGCTGGACTGGGACACCGTCAAGGCCTTCTCGCAGGCCGTGGTCCAGCACCTGGCCCATGCCGTGCCCCAGCGCTTCGTAGCCAAAAGCGGGCCGCGCAACCGCGTGGGAAAGATTTTTGTGGACTACCTGCGCAACGGCTTCGGCGCCACCACGGCCTGCGCGTGGACGGCCCGTGCGCGGCCGGGCATGGGCATCTCCGTGCCCGTGGCCTGGAACGAGCTGGACAGGCTCACGGGCGGCGCGCACTGGACCATTCGCTCGGTAGACCAGCGCCTGCGCCTGGGCAACTCCCCCTGGGAGCATTACGGCACGGCCGCCGTGGGCCTGGGCCGCGCCATGAAGGCGCTGGGCTTCGAGTCGCAGCGCTGAGCACCGTCCTGCAGGAATCGAAGAAAGCACCGCCATGAAGAAAGCCGCCTCCCCCAAATCCAGCCCGTCCACCTCCGCGCGCAGCATGTGGAAGGGCGCCATCAGCTTTGGCCTGGTGCACATTCCCATCGGCCTGTACGCGGCCACGGCCAGCTCGGACATCGACTTCGATTGGCTGGACAAGCGCAACATGCAGCCCGTGGGCTACAAGCGCATCAACAAGGTCACGGGCAAGGAGGTGGCCACGGCCGACATCGTCAAGGGCGTGGAATTCGAAGAAGGCCGCTACGTGGTGCTGAGCGCTGAAGAGATTGCCGCCGCCTTTCCCAAGACCACGCAGACCATCGAGATCGAGGCCTTTGTCGATGCCCAGGACATCCCCTTCATCTACCTGGAACGCCCCTACTACACCGCCCCCCTGCACCGTGGCGAGAAGGTCTACGCCCTGCTGCGCGAGGCCCTGCGCAAGAGCAACAAGGTGGGTGTGGCCAAGGTGGTCATCCAGACCAAACAGCACCTGGCCATCCTGATCCCCTGCGGCCGGGCGCTGGTGCTCAACCTGCTGCGCTGGGGCGGCGAGATCCGCTCCTTCGAGCAGCTGGACCTGCCGCCGCTGGACGCCAAGACCGCCGGCATCAAGAGCGCCGAGATGACCATGGCCATGGCCCTCATCAAGGACATGAGCCAGGCCTGGGACGCCGACCAGTTCCGCAACTCCTTCAGCGAGGAAATCCACCAGCTCGTGCAGGCCAAGGCGCATGCGGGCGATGTCCAAAACGTGGAAAAACAGGAGACCGCACCCGCCGCGCCGGCCAACGCGGCCGTGCTGGACCTGACGGCCCTGCTCAAGAACAGCCTGGGCAAGGGCGCAGGCGGACCATCCGCCACCGCAGCCAAGGAAAAAAATACCGCGTCAACGGTAAAAAATGCAAAGACGCCAGCGTCCAGAAAATCGACAAAATCCACAAAAACCCCGGCCAGGGCCCCTGCAAAACGCCCCGCCGCCAAATAACCCCATATTTGGCCTGGCTGCATTTTTTACAAAAGCAATTTCATTATAAGAAATACATCCATTTGTACCGACAAAATGGAACAAAGCTACTCCATAGCAAATTCCAATGCTTTACCAAAAGTAATCTTCCAAATATCCTACAAGCCCGCCATTTTCACGGTCGCACAATGAAATTGCAGTGATGACGGCATCGCTGTTTACTTAAGGAGTACGGAAATGACGCAACAGACCAACAACCCTCAAGGCAACACGGCCAGCAACCAGCAAAACGACAAGAACAAGCAGCAGCAGCAGCAACAGAACAATCCGGGGCAGCAGCAGCAAAGCAATCCCAACAACCCGAACAATCCCAACCAACAGCAGCAACAGAGCAACCCCCAGCGCAACCAACCAGGGGAACAGCAAAAGCAGGGCAGCCATCAGCAGCGTTAAGCTGCCGATAGCGTGAACTGGCAAAGGGCCCCCTGGGCCCTTTTTTTATCTCCAGAGCTTTGCTGACGATGCCCTTTGGTTCAGCCAATCGCCTCTTCCAATAATTATTGCCTCATACAACAGGCCATCCTCTTTCTTTCAAGGAGTAAATCGTGGCTAAGAAATCCCCTGGTGAAAAGAAATCGTCCAAGCAATCCCCCACAGGCCATGGCGGAGAATTACAGCAACAGGCCGACGGACAGCACCCCGGATTGACCACGCAGCAAGGCATTCCGGTTCCTGATAATCAGAACTCTCTCACCGCCTGGGAAAAAGGCCCTACGCTGCTGGAAGATTTCATCCTGCGCGAGAAAATCACGCATTTCGACCATGAGCGCATTCCAGAGCGAATTGTCCATGCACGCGGCACAGGCGCCCACGGTTATTTCCAGCTGACAGATTCGCTGGAGCAATACACCACCGCCAAGGTCCTGACCGAAACCGGCAAGCAAGTGCCGATCTTTGTGCGCTTCTCCACCGTGGCCGGTGGAGCAGGCTCGGTGGACACCCCGCGCGATGTGCGCGGCTTTGCCATCAAGTTCTATACCGAAGAGGGCAACTGGGATCTGGTGGGCAACAACATCCCGGTCTTCTTCATCCAGGACGCCATGAAGTTTCCCGACCTGGTCCATGCCGTGAAGATGGAACCCGACCGGGGCTTTCCGCAGGCCGCCACGGCGCACGACACGTTCTGGGACTTCATCTCCCTCATGCCCGAGTCCATGCACATGGTCATGTGGATCATGAGCGACCGCACCATCGCGCGCAGCCTGCGCATGATCGAGGGCTTTGGCGTGCACAGCTTCCGGCTGGTCAATGCCCAGGGTGAAAGCACCTTCGTGAAGTTCCACTGGCGGCCCGAGCTGGGCATCCAGTCCACGGTCTGGGACGAGGCGCTCAAGCTGCAGGCCGCAGACAACGACTACCACCGCCGCGACCTGTTCGAGGCCATCGAGGCGGGCGACTACCCGGCCTGGGAGCTGTGCGTGCAGCTGTTCTCGCAGGAGCAGGCAGACGCCCTGCCCTACGACCACCTGGACCCCACCAAGCTCATCCCCGAAGAGGAAATTCCGCTGCGCAAGATCGGCCGCTTCGTGCTGGACCGCTGGCCCGACAACTTCTTCGCCGAGACCGAGCAGGTGGCCTTCTGCCCGGCCAATATCCCGCCCGGCATCGATTTCAGCAACGACCCGCTGCTGCAGGGCCGCCTGTTCTCGTACCTGGACACCCAGCTGTCGCGCCTGGGCGGGCCCAACTTCACGCAGTTGCCCATCAACGCGCCCAAATGCCCGTTCGCCCACCACCAGCGCGACGGCCACATGCAGACCGAGGTGCCCAAGGGCCGCGTGGCCTATGAGCCCTCCAGCCTGCAGGCCGACAGCCCGCGCGCCTCGGCAGCCCGCGGCTTGCGGCACTTTGCCCAGCCCGCGCAGGAGGGTGCCAAGGGCCGCATCCGCCCCGAGAGCTTTGCCGACCACTACAGCCAGGCGCGCATGTTCTACCAAAGCCAGAGCGCGCAGGAGCAGGCCCACATCGCCAGCGCCCTGGTGTTCGAGCTGTCCAAGGTACAGACGCCGCATGTGCGCCTGGCCGTCGTCGGCCATCTGCAGGTGATTGACGCCGACCTGGCAAAGCGCGTGGCCGACGGCCTGGGCCTGCCCCAGTTGCCGCCTGCCGCCAAGCCTGCCGTGCCCCCGCAAAAGCTGCCGCCCAGCCCGGCCACGCGCATCATCGACCGCATGAAGCCCACCTTGCAGGGCCGCTGCGTTGCCATCCTGGTGGACGAAGGCTCCAGCGCCCGGCACGTTGCCGCCTTCCACAAGGCGCTGGTGGCGCAAAAGGCCAGCGTGAAGATCATTGCGCCCAAGATCGGCGGCGCCACGCTGGACGACGGCAGCCACCTGCCGGCCGACGGCCAGCTGGCCGGATCGCCATCCGCGCAGTTCGATGCCGTGGTGTCCATCATCACGCTGGAGCGCGGCCAGGCGCTGGCCCATGAGGCAGCCGCGCAGGACTGGTTCCGCGACGCCTTCGGCCACCTCAAGGCCATTGCGGCCTGCAAGGCGACACAGCACATCATGAAGACGGCCGGCATCACGCCGGACGAGGGCGTGTTCCCCATCGACAAGCCCGAACCCTTCATCGAAGGCGCCAAGAAGCGCTTCTGGGCCCGCGAAGCGAAGCTGAGAACGCTGGCCTGACCCCCGCCCCGGCGTGCGCCACATCATTGCCACCAGATGGCACCGCGCCGGACTTCAACCAACCTTGTACCCGGGCCATTTACCTCGGGTCCAGGCATGGCGCTTGCCATGGCAACACCAAGGCCGGCCCGGCCTGCCACCTACAGGAGCAACTTCCCATGATCACTTCGGTACCTGCACCCCCTGTCACCCCGCCGGTCACCCCGCCTGTTGCGCCCCCGGTCAACCCGCCGCCCACCGAGCCGCTGGTTCCCCCCGTGGGCGACCCGCCACCGGCCCCTGCACCTTCGCCCTACTCCGACCCGCCCATTGCCCCGCCGCCACCCCCGCCGCAGGGGGTGCACTGAGCTCCGCGCCAGCCAGGGGCAGGGCAGCGAACGCAGACGGCCCCGGCCCTGCCCTGACCTATGTGAACGACCGCATGCCCGGCTGGCGCCGCGTGCGGCGCGGCAAGGGCTTTTCCTACGTGGCACAGGACGGCAAGCCCGTGCGCGATGCCCAGGCGCTGGCGCGCATCCGCAAACTCGCCATTCCACCGGCCTATGTGGATGTCTGGATCTGCCCCGATCCCCAGGGCCACCTGCAGGCCACGGGCCGCGATGCCCGGGGCCGCAAGCAGTACCGCTACCACCCGCAGTGGCAGGAACAGCGCAAGCTGGTCAAGTTCGACCGCATGCGCGCCTTTGGCCGCCACCTGCCCGCCATCCGTCGGGCGGTGGCGCGCGACCTCAAGCCTGGCCGGCCGCAGCTGGACACCGTGGTGGCCGCCATCGTCTGGCTGCTGGACTGCACGGCCCTGCGCATAGGCAACGACGAGTATTCCGAGAGCAATGGATCCTACGGCCTCACCACGCTCAGAAACCGCCATGCCCAGGTGCACGCGGGTGAGCTGACGCTGAGCTTCAAGGGCAAGAGCGGCGTGCTGCAGCAGGCCCGCGTGTCCGACCGGGCCGTGGCCCGCATCGTCAAGCGCTGCCAGGAGCTGCCGGGCCAGCGGCTGTTCCAGTTCATCGACGATGCAGGCGAAGTCCACCATGTGCGATCCGAGCATGTGAACGACTACATCCGCAGGATTTGCGGCAAGGCTGCGGCCCATGGGGCTGATGCCGGAGATACCTCAGACGGCCCGGATTTCAGCGCCAAGGATTTCCGCACCTGGCATGCCAGCGTGTACGCGCTGGAACTGGCGCTGGAACTGGCGCTGACCGCAGGCAAGGCAGCGCCGCAAGAAGGTGCAGGCACCAGTGCGGCGGCGCTGAACGCGCTGGTCACGCAGGTCGCCCGGCGCCTGGGCAATACCTGTGCGGTTTGCCGCAAGTTCTACATCCATCCCCAGGTGCTGGCCCTGTGCGAGCAACCTGGACAGGACATTCCCACCGCACCGGACAGGCGCCCGCGCGGACTGAGCGCCAAGGAATGCCTGTTCCTGGGGCTGCTGCAGCCCCGCAGCGGCCGGCGCGCCAGCCGCCAGCCGCCTCCCTGACGCCGCCTCCCGCACGCCCGGCAAACACTGTGCCTGTGGACTGACAAAGACGCCCGCATGCTCGCCCTTAAACTGGCAGATCATGAAATTTTGTCAAAACGCGTTGCGGCGAGGACCCCTGGAGGCCATGCAATGAACCACGTGCTGATCGTCGATGACGATGCGGATTCCGCAGCGACCATGCGCGAACTCGTGGGCGTGGACCGCTTCTCGGTCGCCGTGGCCCACACCCTGCGCGACGCGCGCCGGCAGATGGCCATGCAGCCGCCCAGCCTGGTGCTGCTGGACCTGCAACTGCCCGATGGCAACGGCATGGACCTTTTCGGTGACCAGCAGGTGCCGCAGGACTCGCAGATCGTGCTGGTGACCGGCCACGCCAGCCTGGACTCCTCCATCGAGGCCCTGCGCCGCGGCGCCATGGACTATCTGGTCAAGCCCGTGGGCATCGGGCGGCTGGAGGACATTCTTTCGCGCTTTCTGATCCCCACGGCCGGCCTACCGGAGACGGGCACCAGCACCGTCACGGGCGCGGCCTTCGACCAGATCACCCCGCAAGACAGGCCCGGCGCCGGCTACTGCGCGCAGGAAGGGCGCTTTGGCCGGCTGTGGGGCGGCTCGGCCCCCATGCAGCGGCTGTACCAGCAGATGGAGCGCGTGGCCGGCACCTCGGTCACGGTCTTTCTGACGGGCGAAAGCGGCACCGGCAAGGAAGTCGTGGCACAGACCCTGCATGAGCTGAGCCAGCGGCGCAGCCGGCCCTTCCTGGCGGTCAACTGCGGTGCCATTTCTCCGCACCTGATCGAAAGCGAGATCTTTGGCCACGAAAAGGGCAGCTTCACCGGCGCCGACCGCCAGCACCAGGGATTTTTCGAGCGCGCGGCCACGGGCACGCTGTTTCTGGACGAAATCACGGAAATGTCGATGGAGCTGCAGGTCAAGCTGCTGCGCGTGCTGGAGACCGGCCGCTTCATGCGCGTGGGCTCCACCCAGACGCTGCAGACCGATGTGCGCGTGATCGCCGCCACCAACCGCTGCCCCTACGAGGCCGTGGCCAGCGGCAAGCTGCGCGAAGACCTGCTGTACCGCCTGAACGTCTTCCCCATCGAGCTGCCGCCGCTGCGCGAGCGCCTGACCGACGTTCCGCTGCTTGCGCAGCATTTCATGGACGCCATCTCCCAGCGCGAGGGCCAGGCCAAGCAATTCACGGCATCGGCCCTCAAGCAGCTTGCGCAATACAGCTGGCCCGGCAACGTGCGCGAATTGCGCAATGCCGTGCAGCGCGCCTATGTGATGGAGCCCGGCCCGCTGGTGAGCCAGGAATGGCTTCCCCGGCCGCCCGTGGCCATTGCCCAGCATCCGGCCGCCCACTCCCTGCACCTGCCGCAAATGCCACATATGCCGCAGGCGGGGTCCATGCCAATGAGCGCGCCAGTGAGCGCGCCACTGACTGCGCCCATCCCCCCCACCATCACAGCGCATGCGCCCGCCGACCACGCGCATGCAGCCGCCACCTACGACCTGCCCGACACGGAGCCGGCCACCATACAGCTGCCCATCGGCATGACCATGGCGCAGGCCGAGCGGCTGCTCATCCAGGCCACGCTCAAGCAGTGCAAGTACCAGAAGGAACGCACGGCGGCCGTGCTCGGCATCAGCCTCAAGACCCTGTACAACCGGCTCAGGGACTATGCGGGCGGCAAAAAGGGCGAGACGGACGCCGAGCACGGCTGACACCCAAACTTGCAGGCACGCTGCTTGCCACCTTGCTTGCACCTTCGTGCAACCAAGGACAAGCCCATGGACTCCTCTCCTCCCCGCGCCTACGGTGTCTTCAAGCCCGTGGGCCACATGGTGGTCTCGTTTCCCACAGCTGCGCAGGCCGATGACGGCGTGGCCGCGCTGCAGGCGCTGGACCTGCCCGCCCAGGACATCCAGCGCTATTCCGACCGGGAAATGCTGGCCCAGATCGATGAAGACCTGCGCCAGGCCAGCCCCGTTGCTGCCGTGGGCCAGGAGCTCAACCTGATCAAGGCCCACCAGGCCCTGGCCGAACGCGGATACCACTGGCTGGTGGTGCGCGTGGACAACGACGAGGCCGCACGCACGGCCGCCGATGCCCTGAAGGCCGCCGGTGCCGAGCGCGCCCAACTCTATGGCCGCTTCATCATCGAGGAATTGATAGAGCACGCCGCCGACCTGCCCCAGGTCAGCGAGTCACCCGACCGGGGCCTGGATGCCCAGACGCCTTCGGGCCATGAGGCGGAGCGTGCAGAGATTCGCCCTGCCTCGGAGCAGGACACCGCCCCTGACAAGCCGAGGCTCTGAACGGCCTGCAGGAGCCGGGCACGCCGATTGCCCTTGACCACCAACCGTAACTTTTTTCAAGGGCGATGCCATGGACTTCCTCATCTGGCTGATGGTGGGTGGCCTGATCGGCTGGATTACCAGCATGGTCACGAACACCCAGGCCGAGCAAGGCATTTTGCTCAACGTGGTCATAGGCGCCATAGGCGCACTGCTGGGCGGCTGGCTGCTGGCGCCGATGCTGGGGCCTTCGGCCATGAATGCGCAGACGGAGGCGCCGGCTACCTCCATGTCCATCTTCGTCTCTCTGGCCTGCGCCGTTGCGCTGCTGGCCATCTTCAACCTGTGCAAGCGGAGCGTGCCGCGCTGAAAGCGGCCAGGCCGCCTGTCAGTCCAGCCTTTGCGCCAGGCAGTCCTGCGCCGCCATGGCCACGCGCGGCAGCACCAGTGAGACCGCCAGGCAGCGGCCATGCTCACCCTCGGCCCGCACCACGCCGCCGCGCTCCAGGCACAGGCGGCGCGCCAGGCTCAGGCCGCAGGTGGCGTCCGCATCGGCATCGTTCAATGGAGTGAAGACAGGCGGCGGGTCCTGCCTTTCCACACGTTCCAGCCGTGGCGCGCCCGCCTCGCCAGTACCGGAGCCGGTGCTGGCCGCACCCGACCCGTGGGCCAGGGCCTCGATGCGGATCTCCACCAACGCATCCCCGCGAGAAGCTGCGGCCTGCTCCTGGTCCTGGTCCTCGGACAGGGGCCGGGCGGCCATGTGCACCTGCGCGCCATCGGTCATTGCTTCGCGGATGGCGAGAAAAATGCTGATCAGCGCCAGCTCCAGCTCATCCGGGTCGACATGCACGCCCAATCGCGGCGCCGGCTGGCCGGGCTGACTGGCCTCGGCAGGCTCCGCCACCTCCAGCGCCATGCGCTTGCCCAGCACCACGGCCAGCGTGCCCTGCAGGCCGGGCAGCCAGCGGTACAGGTCCACCACCAGCGCATGCGTGCAATGGTGCGCCCCAAAACGCAACAGTTGCTGCGTGAGGCGGCTGGCCGTGTCCACCGAGCGCAGCATGGCCTGGGCGGGCAGGCGCAGGCCCGGGTCCTCGGAGCGCCGCTCTATCAGATAGGCGCTGTTGCTCAGAATACCCAGCTGGTTGTTGAACTCATGGGAGAACCGGCCTGCCAGCCGCCCCACCACCTGCAGGCGTTCGCTCTGGAGACGGGCAGCGGCTGCTTCGAGGCCGGCAGCGTCCACCGCAGCGCCTTCGGACAGGCCGGCATCACCGCCGCCCTGGCCCTGGCCATGGTCTTGCGCCTTGCCGCCCATTGCCGGCAACACCAGGGCCGCGCTGCCCCGCAGCGCCAGCCGCGCCAGTCCCAGGCCCGCCACCGCAAACAAAACGATGGCCACCCAGATCACCCCCTTCAGGGGCCGGGAGCATGCGGGGTCCAGCGCAGAACAGGGGACCCAGCTCACCCAGGTCCAGCCCTGGGCGGACTTGCTGAAGAAGGCCCGCAGCGGCCCGCCCTGCGCATCTGGCAGATCCAGCCAGCCCTGCGAAGCGTCCTGCCCTGCGCCCTGCCCTGCGCTTTGCCCCGCACTTTTCACGCCGGGCGCAGCCTGCGCCAGGCTGGCCGCCAGCCGCTCGCTGAAATCGGCGGGCAAGGCAGGCAGGTCGGCTGCCGCGCCGGGCCCGGCCGGCAGGGCGCGGCCTGTGCTGTCCACCAGAAAGCCGGGCCAGCCGGAGTCCAGCAAGGGCCGCAAGGCCGCCAGCACCTGGTCGGCGCCGGCCGTGCGCGGCTCCTTGTCCAGCAGACGGGCCACGGCCATGCTGCTGACGCGCGCGGCCTGCTCCTGCGCCGCATGCTCGGATTGGTAGGCGCGCAACAGCAGCCAGGACGAGGCCGCCAGCACAAAGACCAGCAAGGCCAGCAGCAGCAGGACCAACCTCAGGCGTATGGACATGGGATCTTCGGGCAGGGCATCACGCGGCGCCTCCCGTGGAACGGAATTCTGGGCCCCCGGGGGCGGGACCGTGTGGAAGCTGGTGGACTGGTACATGGCAAAGTTTGCAGAAAACCTTGCGCCCAAACGGCAATTTCTGCCGTGGACGCCATGACCGGCCCCGCTGTTCCAGAACCGATCCCCCGCAGCGGCGGCAAAACCCTGAGCCCCGTGCCGCCTGCGCAGGGAGACCACAGCAGGTTTCGTGCCCAAAGTGTATCCAGACGATTCGCTGCCCGCATGGCGGCATGGAGCTTGCGTCTTCGGGTCATCGCACCAAGGAGATGAAATGGGTTCCATGCACCTCAGGGCGGACATACGCCAGTCCCAGACGCTTTCTCCCCGCCTGCAGCTTGCAGTGCGGATGCTGCAGATGTCCTCGCTGGACTTTGCCGCCGTGGTGCGCAGCAAGCTGGAGGACAACCCGTTCCTGGAAGACCCGCAGGATGCGCAGGACGGCGAGTACGAACAGGGGCTGCTCGACGGCAAGGAGCTGGGTGAAGAGGACCGGGAAGGCGGCATGGGCAGGCTGGCCCCGGAGGCAGGCCTGACCTCCGATACGGGCATGGATGAAGGCATCGGCATGGGCATCGGTCTGGACATGGACCGCGATCTCCCCGGCACGCAGCACCCGCCCGACCCGGCCGACCACCTGCCCGGCCCCGCCACCGAACCCGCCGACGACCGCGACCTGTGGCTGGCCGACATGCATACGGACGCGCGCCAGGGGGTGGATGGAGAAGGCACGGCCATGGATCTGGCGGCCTGCGTGACCACGCTGGCCATGCACCTGCACGGCCAGCTCAATGTGATGGCGATGACGCCGCGCGACCTGTGCATGGCCCGCGCCATCGTGGAGTCGCTGGACGACGACGGCTATCTGCGCACCGAGCTGCAGGAACTGGCCGGCCTGCTGGCCCTCAGCCCCGCACCTGACGCGCAGGAAATGCTCATTGCCCTGCGCCTGGTGCAATCGCTGGACCCGGCCGGCGTGGCCGCCCGCAGCGTGGGCGAATGCCTGTTGCTGCAATGCCCGCAGATCGGCGATGCCCACCTGCGCCAGCTGGCCCAGGCCATGGTGCAGGACCACATGGATGCACTGGCCGCCCGCGACGTGCCCAGGCTGGCCCGGGCGCTGCAGGTGCCGCCCGCGCAGATCACGCAGGCGCTGGACTGCATACGTCGGCTGAACCCCAGGCCGGGCTGGAACTTCGGCTCCTCCCACGTGGACTACATCGTTCCCGACGTGATCGTGCGCCGGGGCCAGAACGGCTGGAACGTGCACCTCAACCCCGCGGTCGTGCCGCGCGTGCGCCTGAACCGCGTCTACGAGCAGCTGTTTCAGCGCCACCGCCGCAGCGGCCAGAACCAACTGGCCGACCACCTGCAGGATGCGCGCTGGACGGTGCGCAACGTGGAGCAGCGCTTTTCCACCATCCTCGACGTGGCGCAGGCCATCGTGCGCAAGCAGCAGCTGTTCCTGGAGTTCGGCGCCATGGCCATGAAGCCGCTGGTGCTGCGCGAGATTGCCGAGGAAGTGGGCGTGCACGAGTCCACCGTCTCCCGCGTGACCAACAACAAATACATGGCCACGCCCACGGGCGTGTTCGAACTCAAGCATTTCTTCTCGCGCCCCATGCTCAGCGCCAGCGGCAATGCCTGCTCGGCCACGGCCATCCGCGAGCTGATCGGCGACATCATCGCGGCCGAGTCCGATGCCCGGCCGCTGTCGGATGTTGAAATCGCACGCCAGCTCGGTGCCCAGGGCCTGGTCGTGGCGCGCCGCACCGTCACCAAATACCGCCAGCTGCTGCGCATAGAACCGGCCGACCGGCGCAGGCGCCACGCCTGAAACCTGGCTTGGTGGCAAGCGGCGTGCCTGTCCAAAAGCCTGTCCGGCCCGTCCTGCCAAGCCCCACCGCCGTGCAGCGGCTTGTCGCTCCCGCAGGGCATGCCTTGTCCGACAGTTGCAGGCCGCCGCCCGGCCTAAGGTGAAAGCTCATGGACTGAAGGAGCCCGCCATGGACAACTCACCCCGCCGAATGCATGCCCCCCTCGAACGCCAGCGAAGCGAGAACAACCACATCCGCGACGGACGCTGGCCCCTGCGCATAGGCGCACTCACCGCCGCCGTCGCACTGATCCTGGTGCTGATGTTCAACTTCATGGCCCCCAAGGGCCGGCTGGATGCACCCAGCGCCACTGGAGCGACTGGAACGCCTTCGCCCTCATCGTTGCCCTCACCTTCGCCCTCACCGTCTCCCGCGACACAGCCCGTGTCGCCGCCCGCGCCTTCCGCCGCGCCGCAGCAGGCTGATCCGGCCACGACGCCTGCCCCCACCTCCACGCCTGCGCGTTGAGCGGGCATGCACCCCTCATCACCACACACCCCCAAAAGGACACGCACCATGAACCACCCTCTGCCTCACGCACCCAATATTCCCCAGGTGCCGACCACGCCCAACGACCCCGTGGCCCCCGATGATCCCAACCGCCAGCCCGGCCGCCCGCGCGGGCCCGAGCCCATCGACCCGCCCACCACGGCGCCGCCCATCGAGCTGCCACCGTCCCCGGAGCAGGAACAGACGCGCAAGGGAGAGTGACATGCCACAAGGTGACAAATCGGCCTATACCGATAAGCAAAAGCGCCAGGCTCGACATATCGAAGACAGCTACGAGTCGCGCGGCGTGGGCCACGAAGAAGCTGAAAAGCGCGCCTGGGCCACCGTGAACAGGCAAAGCGGCGGCGGCAAGCTGTCGGGCTCGGGCCGGGGCAGGCAAGCGGGCCAGTCCAAGTCAAAATAGCCGCGACTGCGGCCAGGCCCGAGACCCGAGACCCGCAATTGCCGTGGGAGAAAGTGTGAACTCAGAAGACAGTTTTCGATTCCTGCCGCAGCGCGGCGAAATGCCGGCACGCGTGCGTTCCCACGACTGGGCGGCCACGCCCCTGGGAGCGCCGGGCGGCTGGCCGCAGACCCTGCGCAACGCCGTGAGCCTGGCGCTGGGCTCGCGCTTTCCCATCACCATCTGGTGGGGCGAAGACTTCCGCCTGATCTACAACGATGGCTATATCCCCTTCCTGGGAACCAGCAAGCACCCCCAGGCGCTGGGCCAGGCCGGCGCGCACTGCTGGAGCGAGATCTGGAGCGATATCGGCCCCATGCTGGAAGGCGTGATGCGTACCGGCGAGGCCACCTGGTCCACCGACGCCCGCTACTTCTTCGACCGCGACCTGCCCCAGGAAGAGGTCTTCGTGACCTTCACTTACGGCCCCATCCTGGCCGATGACGGCGTCACCGTGCAGGGCGTGTTCTGCCCCTGCACCGAGACCACGGAAAAAATCGTCAGCCGCAGGCGCCTGGAGACGCTGCACCGCCTGGGCATACGCACGCTGGACATGCACAACGCCAGGGACGCCGCCCAGAAAGTCTGCGCCGTGCTGGATGAGAACCCCTACGACGTGCCCTTCGCCATCATCTACGAATGCGTGGACACCCCTGCCGCGGGCAGCGCAGGCGCCAGCGGCCCGGCTTTCAGGATGCTCTGCGCCACGGGCATGGATCTGGACATGGAGCTGGCGGCCGACCCATCGCGCTGGCCGCTGGACCGGGCCGTGCAATCCGATCCATCGGACCGAGTGGACCGAACGGACCGAACGGACCAGGCGCATCAGTCGCATCAGGCGGCCCAGCCGGGCCAGCCCGCCAATGTGGAACTGGCGTCCTTGGGCCTGTCCCTGCCCGGCGGCCCCTGGCCCGAGGCCTCGCGTCTGGCGCGCATCGTGCCTGTGCGCTGGTCGGGCGACGGCCAGGTCTCGGGCGTGATGGTGCTGGGCGTCAGCCCGCGCCGTCCGCTGGATGTGGACTACTGCGCCTTCCTCGACATGGTGGCAAGCCACACGGGCAGCGTGGTCGCGCATGCCCAGGCCTACGAGCAGGAAGCACGGCGCGCCAAGGCCCTGGCCGAGGTGGACCACGCCAAGACCGTGTTCTTCTCCAACGTCAGCCACGAGCTGCGCACCCCGCTGACCCTGATCCTGGGCCCGCTGGAAGATGCCCTGCGCGAGCACGGCGGCCAGGTGCCGGCCGGGCAGACGCAGATGATCCACCGCAACGCGCTGCGCCTGCAAAAACTGGTCAATGCCCTGCTGGACTTCTCGCGCATCGAGGCCGGGCGCATGCAGGCCAGCTATGAGCCCACGGATCTGGCCCGCACCACGGCCGAGCTGGCCAGCATGTTCCGCTCGGCCGTGGAGCAAGCCGGCCTGCGGCTGCGCGTGGATTGCCCGCCGCTGGACGGACCGGTCCATGTGGACCGCGACATGTACGAAAAAATCGTGCTCAACCTGCTGTCCAACGCCTTCAAGTTCACGCTGCAAGGCGAAATCGCAGTGGCGTTGCGCGATGTGCATGATGCGCACGATGCGCACGGCGCGGGCGGGGCCGATGGTGCCGTGGAGCTGTCCGTCACCGACACCGGATCGGGCATTGCGCCCCAGCACCTGCCCCATCTCTTCCAGCGTTTTCACCGCATTCCCGGCAAGCCGGCCCGCACGCACGAGGGCACGGGCATCGGCCTGGCCATGGTGCAGGAGCTGGCTCGGCTGCATGGCGGCACCGTCACGGTCAGCAGCACGGAGGGCGAAGGCAGCCGCTTCACCGTGCGCCTGCCCAGGGGGCATGCGCATCTTCCGGCCGAGCACCGGCCCGCGCGCCCGCCTGCATCGCACCCGCAGGTGGATGAGGCCCTGCGCTGGCTGCCCGGCGAGCCCGCCCCGGCTGCCAGCGACGAAGCCAGGCCCATGCAGCGGGACATGCACGGTGGTGCCCTGCCCCCGCGTGCCCGCATCGTCTGCGCCGATGACAACGCCGATATGCGCAGCTACATCGGCCAGTTGCTGGAGCCGCTGTATGAAGTGGAGATCGTGGGCGATGGCCGCGCCGCGCTGGCCAGCATCCACCGCCAGCGGCCCGACCTGGTGCTGGCCGACGTGATGATGCCCGTGCTCGACGGCTTCGAGCTGCTGCATGCGCTGCGCAGTGACGAGACCACGCGCGCCATTCCCGTCATCATGCTGTCCGCGCGGGCCGGCCAGGAGGCCCAGGTCGAAGGCCTGCGCGCGGGCGCGGACGACTACCTGGTCAAGCCCTTTTCGGCGCGCGAGCTGCTGGCGCGCATCGCATCGCTGCTGCAGCTGGTGCGTGTGCGCGAACAGGTCCACGCCGCCGTGCAGGCCAACGAGAAAAAGCTGCGCGCCATCATCGACCAGATGCCTGCGGGCGTGGGCGTCTCCGACATGAGCGGCACCATGGTATTGAGCAATGCGCTCATGGACCGCTTCGTGCCGCGCGCCATTCCTTCCACCCTGGCGGACCGCATGCCGCGCTGGAAGGGATGGGATGACAAGGGCCAGCCCATTGCCCCCGAGAACTGGCCCGGCAAGCGCGCGCTGCGCGGCGAAGTGGTCATGCCGGGTCTGGAGATGCTGCACACCGACGACGATGGCCGCGAATGGTGGATGCGCGTTAGCTGCGCGCCGCTGCGCGATGACGACGGCCAGCTCATAGGCACCTGCTCCGTCATCCAGGACATCACCGAACTCAAACAGGCCGAGCACCACCTCAAGGAAGCCGACCGACGCAAGGACGAATTCCTGGCCACGCTGGCGCATGAGCTGCGCAATCCACTGGCGCCCATCAGCCACGGCCTGCAAATCCTCAAGCGCACCGCCAGCGGCGACGACAGCGTGCGCCACAGCCACGAGATGCTGGAGCGCCAGGTCAACCACATGATCCGCATGGTGGACGACTTGCTGGAGGTCTCGCGCATCACCACCGGCAAGGTCCAGTTGCGCAAGGAACTGGTGGACCTGAACGATGTGCTGCAAGGCGTGGTGGCGGCCAGCGGCGCGGTCATGGAGGCAGGCAGCCACCAGTTGCGCCTGGAGCTGCCCGCCGCGCCCGTATCGCTGCTGGCCGACCCGATGCGGCTGGCGCAGATGGTCTCCAACCTGCTCAACAATGCCGCCAAGTACTCGCACTCCGGCGGCCACATCGTTCTGTCCGCCTGGACCGATGGCGCGCAGGCCGTGGTCTCGGTACGCGACAACGGCATCGGCATCCCGCCCGCCCTGCTGGGCAAGGTGTTCGATCTGTTCATGCAGGTGGACCGCAACGGCCGCCGTGGGCAGGGCGGCCTGGGCATCGGGCTGACCCTGGTGCGCAGCCTGGTCGAGATGCACGGCGGCAGCGTGCAGGCGCTCAGCGAAGGCAAGGGCCAGGGCAGCGAATTCAGGCTGCACCTGCCCCTGCCCACCCAGGCGCAGCCCCTGGCGGGACAGGCACCGAATGCCCAGCCCGAGGATGCAACGGCCTTCGGCCGCATCCTGGTGGTCGATGACAACATCGACGCCGCCGACACCCTGGCCATGCTGCTCAGGCTGCTGGGCGCCGAAGTCGAGATTGCCCGCGACGGCCCCGGCGCCCTGGCCATGCACGCGGCGTTCAGGCCAGAAGTGGTGCTGCTGGACATCGGCCTGCCCGGCATGGACGGCCTGGAGGTCGCCCGCCGCATCCGTGCAGAGCACGGCCGCGACCAGGTCGTGCTGATCGCGCTCACGGGCTGGGGGCAGGAGGAGGACCTGAGACGATCGCGGGAAGCCGGCATGGACCACCACCTGGTCAAACCCGTGAGCTTCGACACGCTCGAGCGTCTGCTGGCGGGCCTGCGCCCCCTGCCCTGAGGACTGCTTTTTTCGCGCGAGAATTCGGGCTGCCCGATCCAGCTGCCCCAGACGCCACCGAGACCGATGACCGCCCTGCCCGCTTCCTCCGCCCCCAACCTTCCTCCCATCAATGCCGAGCGCCTGTGGCGCCGCGTGGAGACCCTGTCCACCTTCACCCTGCCCGACGTGCCGTGGACCCGCCGCGCCTTCTCCCCTGAATTCGACCAGGCCCGCGCCTGGCTGCGCGGACAGTTCGAGGCTGCGGGCATGCAGGTCCATCTGGATGAAGGCGGCAACCTGGTGGGCCGCCTGCCGGCTGCCCCAGGCCCGGTGCAACGCGCCCCCATCTCCACCGGATCGCACTGCGACACCGTGATGATGGGCGGGCGCTTCGACGGCATCATCGGCGTGCTGGCCGGCATCGAGGTCGCGCACTGCCTGCACGAAAACGGCATCGCCCTGCAGCACCCGTTCGAGGTGATCGACTTCCTGTCCGAAGAACCCAGCGACTACGGCATCTCCTGCATAGGCAGCCGCGCGCTGTCGGGCAAGCTGGACGCCGCCATGCTGGCCGCCCGCAACCCGCAAGGCGAAACCCTGGCCGAAGGCATGCGCCGCATCGGCGCGCGGCCCGAGGCGCTGGACCGCCCGCTGCGCAGCGCCGGCGGCACGGCCGCTTTTGTGGAACTGCACATAGAGCAGGGCCCGGTGCTGGAGCAGCGCGGCCTGCCCATCGGCGTGGTGACGAACATCGTGGGCATCCGCCGCGTGAGCTTCACCGTGCGCGGCCAGGCCGACCACGCAGGCACCACGCCCATGGACATACGCCAGGACGCGCTGGTGGGCGCGGCGCGCATCATCGATGCGGCCAACCGCAAGGCCGCCGCGCTCAATGGCCAACCCCACTATGTGGTGGCCACCGTGGGCCGGCTCTCGCTCACGCCCAATGCCTCCAACGCCGTGCCTGGCCTGGTCGAGATGATGATGGAAGTGCGCAGCGACCACGCCGGCGTGCTGGAGCGCTTCCCCGAGGAACTGCTGGCCGAAGTCCTGCCCGGCCTGGCCGCCTTGCGCGTGCGTGCCGAGATGGCCGACGTGAGCCGCTCCCAGCCCACGGACTGCGCTGCCCTGGTCATGCAGGGCGTGGAGCAGGCCTGCGCAAACCTGGGCTACGCCCACATGCGCATGCCCAGCGGCGCCGGCCATGACGCCGTCTACATGGCGCCCACCGGACCCATGGGCATGATCTTCATCCCCTGCCTCCACGGCCGCAGCCACGCGCCCGAGGAGTGGATAGAACCCGCCCAGTTGCTGGACGGCACGCGCGTGCTGTACGAGACGGTGCGCGTGCTGGACAGGCAGTTGGCGCAGGCCTGAGCGCCTGGCCTGCGGCCAGGCACCAAGGCGGCATAAAATAGCCCGCTTCCCTCTGGAGCAGGCACAAGCTGCTCCTTGGTGGAAGCCCCTGTGGCACAGATTGCGGAAATCCGCCCAAATAGCGGGTTTCCCAATGCAAGATGGCGGAACCACCCTCCCCGATCATCGACAACCCACCGCATGGGCGGCCCGGCACTGCCGGTCCGCTGCGTGAGGGTTGCACCGCCCCATCAGACCCTGGAGTTTCTTCTTTCATGTTCCGCCAACTGATCACCTGCACCGCCGTGGCCGCCGCCATGGGCATGAGCTTTTCCGCAGCCGCCCAAGGTGCGGCTGCCGACTACCCGAACAAGCCCGTGCGCATGATCGTGCCCTTCCCGCCCGGCGGCGGCACCGACATCCTCGCGCGCGTGGTGTCCAACAAGCTCACCGAAGTCAGCAAGTGGACCGTGGTGCCCGACAACCGCGCGGGCGCAGGCGGCACCATCGGCATCACCGAGGCCGCCAAGGCAGCGCCCACGGGCTACGACATGGTCATGGGCCAGAAGGACAACGTGGTCCTGGGCCCCTATCTCTACAAGAACCTGCCCTGGAACCCGGTCAAGGACCTGGTGCCCGTGGCCCACGTGGCCTACACGCCCATCGTGATCGCCACCAGCGTGAACTCGCCCTACAAGACCCTGGCCGACATCGTGGCCGCTGCCAAGCAGCACCCGGGCAAGGTGACCTACGGCTCGCCGGGCAATGGCACCAGCATCCACATCTCGGGCGTGCTGCTGGAGAAGGCCGCAGGCATCCAGCTGGTGCACGTGCCCTACAAGGGCTCCAATCCGGCATTGATGGACGCGCTGGCCGGCAACGTGGACCTGCTGGTGTCCTCCGTGCCCTCGGCCATCGGCCAGATCAAGGCCGGCAAGCTGCGCGCCATCGCCGTGACCTCGGCCAAGCGCTCGTCCTCGCTGCCCGACACGCCCACGCTGGCCGAATCGGGCCTCAAGGGCTTTGACGTGAGCACCTGGTACGGCCTGTTCATGCCCAAGGGCACGCCCACGGCCGTCGTGACCAAGGTCAACGCCGAAGTGAACAAGCTGCTGGCCATGCCCGAAGTGCGCGACGCCATCCAGACCCAGGGCGCCGAGCCCCAGTCCATGAGCGTGGCCGACTTCGACAAGATGTTCCAGGCCGACTTCAAGCAGTCCAAGCAGATCGTCGAGTCCTCGGGCGCCAAGATCGAGTGACATGCCTGCGGTGCCAGGGCTGCATGCCCGGCACCGCCTGCAATGGCCAACGCCGCATTTCATTGATGCAGATCAGCCTGATCTGCATCAAGGAGCTATGTGACAGTCCCGTGAATACTTCTCTGGAAATCACCGAATTCCTGGAGAACGTCATGGCATTGCTGGTCTGGGTCCCCGAGCTGGACACCGGGATTGCAGAAATCGACCGGCAGCACCGCCGCATCGTCGATTACATCAACAAGCTCTACGAGCTGCGCTCGTCGCCCGACCGCGAGGCCCTGGGCGATGTCATCGGCGAGATGATCGACTACACCGTCTCGCACTTCGTGTTCGAGGAAAGCCTGATCGAGAGCGCCGGCTACATGTTCGCCGGCCCGCACAAGAAGGTGCACGAGCTGTTCACGCGCCGCGTGATCGAGATGCAGACCCGCTTCGATGCGGGCGAGGACGTGGCCGCCGAGCTGCACGGCATGCTCTCGCGCTGGCTGTTCAACCACATCCGCAACGAAGACACCGGCTACGTGGACTCGGCCAAGGCCTATCTGCGCATGGCGCGCGAGTCCAGTCCTGCCGCCGAGAAGGAAAGGCTCAAGAACGAAGTGCTGCAGGAGCTGGAGCTGCAGCGCAAGAAAAAGGGCTGGCTGGCACGGCTGCTCAATCGCTGAGCGCCCTCTCCCCCTGCAGCGCACCAACAAAAACGGCTCCCGAGGGAGCCGTTGACGTTTCACCCGGCAAAGGGCCGAGCGGCCCGGTGATTACTCGCGCACCACCAGCACCGGCACGCGCACGGCGCCCAGCACGCGCTGGGTCACGCTGCCCAGCATCAGCTTTTCCAGGCCACGGCGGCCTTGCGAGCCCATGATGATCAGGTCGGCGCCCGTGCTCTCGAGCACGCGCACGATGCCTTCGTGCACCGCATGGCCTTCGCCCACCACGGTGGTGGCGGTGATGCCGGCCTCGTCGGTGATCTTCTTGACGGCGTCCAGCGTGGTGTTGGCCTCGGCCGTGGCCGCGCTCAGGTACTGCGACTGGCCGTAGGCGAAGTCGGCGCCCACGCCCGTGAACGGATAGGGGTCCACCACGTAGACCGCCGTCAGCGTGCTGCCAAAGGCCTTGGCCAGCTCCACGCCCTTGTGAACCGCCAGCATCGAGCTGTTGGAGCCGTCCACGGGAACCAGGATGTGCTTGAACATGCGTTTTCTCCTTTGTGCTTGGCCGCCGTCAACAATCGGAGGCGGCCGGGTCGATGAACCAAAGTGTGCGCCCATCATGCGCCAGCGTCTTGAGCTGCATCAATCCTTGCGGCGACGCGTCAGCTCCGAGCCCTGGAAACCCTGGCGGCGATAGGTCAGCACCAGGGTATCGCGCACGCCGCCCGGCTGCTCTGGCTGGATGGGCGTGGTCTCGTGGATCATGCGGGCATCGTCCAGCAGCATCACCGACCAGGGCTCGGTCAGCGTGAAGCGCTGGCCGCTGGGGCCCGTGGCCTCGAAGATGCGTGTCTCGCCGCCCTTCACGCCCTCGCGCCCGACCAGGATCACGGCCACCAGGTCCACGCCGTCGCGGTGCGCGCCTTCGGGGGTGGGCCGGCCAATGCCGTCCGTGGTGTCGATGCGGAACTGGTGGGACTCGATGAACCAGCGCTCGTGCTGCACATCATCGCCCTGGGCGCAGAACACCTGGTCGGACAGGCCCGCCAGCGCCAGCAGCAGCCGGCTCCAAGTGGCGCTTTGCGCCGTGGCGTCGCGCATGGGATCGAACATGCGCAGCATGCCGCCATGCAGGGCGTTGTATTCCACCGGCTGCCAGTGCGCGCGGTGCTCCACCTGCTGCAGCCCGTCCTGCCCCGCGATGAAGCAGGAATGGCGGCGGCGCCGGTAGCGCCCGCCGTCCTTCAGAAAGGCATCGGGCGGCAGCTGGGCCCAGTCGGCATCGAGCGCATGCAGCTCGGTCAATGACACGCCTGCCCAGGCCGCGAATTCATCGGGGCGCAGCACCGCATAGCCTGCGTCGCGCAGCGACTGCGCTGCATTCTGGGGGGCGATATAGGGAGGGGGAAACGTGATGTGCGCCATAACCCGACAAGCTTACTCCTCGCCCGCACCCGTCCGGGCGAGGCGGGCTGCAAATTTGCGCAATGCTGTGGCGACAGACGCGCATCAATGCAGGCGCAGCCCCTCGCTATTGCCCTGGGCTCACACCAGCGGCAACCCCACATAGTTCTCCGCCAGCGAGGTCGAGCCTGCACGGGAGTTGACGATGTAGTCCAGTTCCGCCTCCTGCACCTTGGTGTCGAAGCCGCCCGCATCGGGGAAGCGGTGCATGAGCGAGGTCATCCACCACGAAAAACGCTCGGCCTTCCAGACGCGGCGCAGGCATTGCTCGGAGTAGCCGTCGATGCCTTCGGGCGCCTTGTCGCGGTAGTACTGCGCGAAGGCGCTGGACAGGTAGCCCACGTCCGAGGCGGCCAGGTTCAGGCCCTTGGCGCCCGTGGGCGGCACGATGTGGGCCGCGTCGCCGGCAAGGAACAGGCGGCCGAAGCGCATGGGCTCGGTCACGAAGCTGCGCAGCGGGGCAATGCTCTTTTCCAGCGAGGGGCCGGTCACCAGGCGCTCGCGGGCCTCGGGGTCCAGGCGCAGGCGCAGTTCGTTCCAGAAGGCCTCGTCGCTCCAGTCCTCGACCTTTTCGGTCAGCGGCACCTGCAGGTAGTAGCGGCTGCGCGTGGCGCTGCGCTGGCTGCACAGTGCGAAGCCGCGCTCGGTCTGGGCGTAGATCAGTTCGTGCGAGACGGGCGGCGTGTCCGACAGCAGGCCCAGCCAGCCGAAGGGGTAGACCTTCTCGAAGGTGCGCACCTTGTCCTGGGGCACGCTGGCGCGGCAGATGCCGTGAAAGCCGTCGCAGCCGGCGATGAAGTCGCATTGCAGCTCATGGACCTGGCCGTCCTTCTCATAGCGCACGACGGGGCTGTCGCCATCGAAGCCCACGGGCTGCACGTTGCTGGCCTCGTAGACCGTGGTCAGGCCCTCGGCGGCACGCACTTCCATCAGGTCGCGCGTGACCTCGGTCTGGCCGTAGACCATGACGCGCTTGCCGCCGGTCAGGCCATGCAGGTCGATGCGGTGGCGCTGGCCGCCGAACAGCAGCTCGATGCCGTCGTGCGGCAGGCCTTCTGCGCGCATGCGGGCGTCGGCACCGGCCTGCTCCAGCAGGTCCACGGTGACCTGTTCGAGCACGCCGGCGCGGATGCGGCCCAGCACGTAGTCGGCGCTGCGCTGCTCGATGATGACGTTGTCTATGCCCGCGCGGTACAGCAGCTGGCCGAGAAGCAGGCCGGCAGGGCCTGCACCGATGATGGCGACTTGGGTGCGCATTGATTTGTCTCCGTTGCGTTGTTCGATGTCATGGCCGGTTCATGCCATGGCCTGCGCACAAGATTAGTTTTGAGGCAGCGCAAAGACGAGAGGCTGCAGCACGCGTTGCGCGGTGATCGCGCAATCTGCGCGACAATCGCGCACTACCTGCATGCCCGCCCTCTCCGCCCATGAACCAGCCCTTTCCCATCGACCCGGATGACTTCATCGCCGGACTGGCCAAGGGCCTGGCCGTGCTGGAGAGCTTCGACACCGAGCGCCAGCGCCTGAACGCCACCATGGCGGCCGAGCGCTCTGGCATCACGCGCACGGCCGCGCGCCGCCATCTGCTGACCTTGACGCACCTGGGTTACCTGGAGACGGACGGCAGCCATTTCTGGCTGGCGCCCAAGGTGCTGCGGCTGTCGGGCAGCTACCTGGCCTCGGCGCGGCTGCCGCGCATCGTCCAGCCCGTGCTCTACCGGCTGGCGGCGCAGACCCAGCTGTCGTTTTCCTGCGTGGTGCGCGATGGCCACGAGGTGGTCATCGTGGCGCGCAGCGCCCTGCACGAGCGCGGCCAGCGCCTCATGGCCCACGGCCTGCACCTGGGCAGCCGCCTGCCCGCCCATGCCACCTCCACGGGCCGCGTGCTGCTGGCCGCGCTACCTGCGGCCGAGCTCAGGCAATGGCTGGCATCGCACGATCTGCGGCGCCTGACCGCCCACACGGTGACGGACAGCGCCGCGCTGGAAGGCGTGCTGGACGAAGTGCGCCGCCAGGATTTCTGCCTGGCCCTGGAAGAGCATGAGCTGGCCGTGCAGGCCCTGGCCGTGCCGCTGCGCAACATGGAGGGCCGCACGGTGGCCGCGCTCAACATCGTGACCTCGCCCCAGCGCATGGCGCCCGCCGACATGGCGGCCGAGCTGCTGCCGCTGCTGCAGGAGGCGGCGCGGGAGCTGCGGCCGCTGCTCTGAGACCTGCTGACCTGCGGCCTGCCGCCGTCGCTGCAGCCGCTCAGAGCGGCGCGCACACCTGCTGGCTCAGTTCGCGCAGGGCCAGCGAGGTCTTGCGGATCAGCGGCGTGGCCTTTTTCTTGGCCGACTGCGCCAGGCACAGCGTGCTCACCACATGGGGCGACTCGATGGGAATGCCCACCAGCTCGGCATCGGTCAGGTGGCTGCGCATGGCGCTGTCGGTCAGCGCGGCGTAGCCGTAACCGCCGCGCACCAGGTCCAGGATGGCCGGCACGCTGGACACTTCCCAGACCACGTTGAGCTTGACCTGGGACAGCGTGGCCTGCGCTTCCATCAGCTTGCGGAAGATCTGACCGTGCTGCGGCATGATCAATGGGAACTGCGACAGCTCGTCAAAGCGCACGCCGCTGCGCCCGCCCAGGGTGCGCGCCGGGCCGATCAGGCACAGGCGCTCTTCCAGCACGGGCGTGACCTCGATGTGCGGATGCGGCTCGGGCGTGTAGACCAGGCCCAGGTCCATGCGGCCCGAAGTCAGCCATTCGGCGATGTTCATGGAAAAGCCCTCGACCACGGCCAGGCGGGCCTTGGGCATGTCCTTGCTGAACAGGTCGATCAGCGGCAGCGTCAGGCGCCGCGCCAGGCTGGGTGGCAGGCCCACCACGATGCGGCCCACGGGCTCGTCGCGCTGGCTGCCCAGATCCTCCTTGGCCAGCGCCACACGCTGCATGATGGCGTGGCCGTGCTCCAGCAGGCGGCGGCCCGCGTCGGTCAGCGTCACGCCGCGGCCGGTGCGGATCAGCAGGGTTTCGCGCAGCTCGGTCTCCAGCGCCCGCACCTGGCGGCTCAGTGCGGGCTGGGCCGTCTCCAGCAGCACGGCCGCCTTGCTGAAGCTGCCGGTCTCGGCCACATGCACAAAGGTCTCTATCTGCTGCAAATTCATGTTCTATCGTCTCCTCACTTATGCCATTTTGCTATAGCTGCTAGCGGCAGCCATGGCTAGGTGCTTTGCGGCGAACTGACACAATGCGGCGACTGGATGATCCAGCCGCTCCCGCAAGAGAGCGTAGAAAACAAGAGCGGCCCGTGCATTCCCGGCATAGGGCCAAGCCACCCAGCAAGCCCAACAGCGACTCGGAGACAAACCATGAAAGACAGCGCCTTCAGCATCAATCGCCGCCAGGCGGGCCTCGCCCTTGGCGCCCTGGCCCTGGGCGCGCTGGCGCCTGCGCGTGCCCAATCGGGTGCCGCCGCCAACTGGCCCACCAAGCAGGTGCGCATCATCAATCCGTTCCCCGTGGGCGGCGGGCCGGACGGCACTTCGCGCCTCGTGGCCGACAAGCTGGCGCGCCTGTGGAACCAGCCCGTCATCGTGGAAAACCGCCCCGGCGGCAACGGCTTCATCGCCATCGAGGCCTTCAAGCGCGGCGCCACCGACGGCACGGACATCATCCAGCTGGACAACGTCCACCTGGCCGCCTATCCCCACCTGTTCAAGAAGCTGCCCTACAACATCGACAAGGACTTCGAGGTCGTCCTGCCGCTGTTTCGCACCTTCTTCTTCGTCTGCGTGCCGGTCAACAGCCCCTACAAGACCGTGGCCGACCTGATTGCCGACGCCAAGGCGCGCCCCGGCAAGCTGAACTACGGCTCGTGGTCCGTGGGCAATCCGGTGCACCTGGGCTCGGCCCTGCTGGAGTCGCTGACAGGCACCAAGATGGAACACGTCATCTACAAGGAAACCAGCCAGCTGTACACCAGCGTGGCCACGGGCGAGCTGGCCTTTGCGCTGGGCTCCTCGGGCACGGCCGGCCCGCTGATGCGTTCGGGCAAGCTGCGCTTCCTGGCCGTGCTGGCACCCCACCGCCTCAAGGGCTATGAAGACGTGCCCACCGTGGCCGAATCGGGCGGCCCGGCCGATGCCGTGGTCACCGGCTGGAATGCCTTTGCCGTCTCCAAGTCCACGCCGCCCGCCGTGGTCGAGAAGATCCGCCAGGACACCATGAAAGTCCTGCGCGAGCCTGACATCCAGCCCAAGTTCCAGACCTTCGGCTACGAGAACTACTTCCCCACGCCCGAGGAGTTCAAGGCCTTCATCGTCGAAGAGAACAAGCGCTTTGGCGACGTGATCCGCCGCGCCAAGATCGAGCTGTAAGCCACAGGCCACAGCAGGCCGCAGACGCAAAAAAGCCGCCGTGCCGCAAGGCCGGCGGCTTCTTTCATGCCGTCTTCAGCGCGACAGCCCGCGCGCCGCAATCGGCCACAGCGCGTGCACCACGCCGTCCTGCAGCACCACAAGCTCGTCGTGCAGGTTGAATGTCGGGTCCACGTGGGAGGGCAGCAGCTGCAGAACGCTGCCCAGGGCGGGCGCCTGGGCGCCCGGCTCCACGCGCACCACGCTGTGCTCGTCGTTGATGGCGACGCAGCGCAGGCCCGGCGTGCTGTACACGGCAGGCGGCCCGCATTCGGCCGAGGTGGACTTCAGGCCCACGTCCAGGATGACGCGGTCCGGCGCGGGCGTGCTCATCACCGTGGACAGCAGGTACAGGCTGCTGCGAAAGGCCAGCGTCCCGTCCCACTCGTTGGCGCCGTAGTCGCCATCCATGAAGGCATAGGAGCCCGGCTGCAGCTCGGTGTAGACGCCGCTGGCCGCGTCGAACTCCACGCTGCCCGTGCCGCCGCCCGTGATGGTGTGGCAGGCCATGCCGTTGTCGCGCAGCAGTTGCGCGCATGCCGCCGCCTGGCGCGCCGCCTCCCGGCAGACCTGCGCACGCTCTTCGCGGCTGCGCCGGTGCTGCACCGCGCCGTGGTAGGCCTGCAGGCCCGCGAAATTCACGCCCGGCAGGTCATGCGCCTGCCGCGCCAGGGCCAGCACGGCCTCGGGGCCCGTGACGCCGCAGCGGCCCTGGCCCACGTCCACCTCGACCAGCACGTCGATCTCCACGCCCGCCTGCGACATGGCCTCGGACAACTGCACCAGGTTGGCCGCGTTGTCCACGCACACGGCCATGCGCGCCGTGCGCGCCAGCCGGGCCAGCAGCGCGTGCTTGGCGGGTCCCACGACCTCGTTGCTGATCAGGATGTCGCGCACGCCGGCCGCCACAAAGGGCACGGCCTCGCTCACCTTCTGGCAGCAGATGCCGCGCGCACCCAGCGCCAGCTGGCGCAGCGCGATCTGGGGGCACTTGTGCGCCTTGGCATGCGGGCGCAGCGCCACGCCGTGGCGGTCGGCCCAGTCCTGCATGGTGCGCAGGTTGGCGTCGAAGACGGTCAGGTCCAGCGCCAGGCTGGGTGTATCGACCCGGTCGAGTGGATCGCCGGGCCGTGCGGCAGGCTCCATTGCCAGGCCGCTGGAGTCATCGTGCAGGGGCATGGGGCTGTGCCTCATTCCTGCGGGGGCGCGTACTGGGCGATGACCTCGGCCTCGGTCATGGTCGGCGTCTGGTTGGCGAAGTCGTAGTAGCCGGGCTTCTTGTCGATGTAGATCTGCGTGGCCAGCTCGAAGTCCTGCGACTCGAAGGCGCCGGCCGGCACGAAGTACTCGCCCGTGGCGTGCAGCCGGTAGTACAGGTGCGTGCCGCATTGCCTGCAGAAGGCGCGCTCGGCCCATTCGGAGGATGCATAGGTGCCTATGTGCTCGCCGCCCTCGAACTTCACATCGGGCCCGCAATGCACCGCCAGCATGGGGCCACCGCCCCAGCGCCGGCAGTATCCACAGTGACAGGCGCCGATTTCCCGGGCCTGGGGAGAGACAAAGCTGACTGCGCCGCAAAGACAATGACCGTTCATGGTGCGTGGACCTTTCCGTGGGTTGCAAGTAGCTGTGATTATTCACAGGTGCCGCGCATCATAGGCGATGGCGCAGCACCTGCAAACCGCGGCGCCCTACACTGCGCGCCATGCAGCTTTTTCACTTCAGCGAAGACGGAGATATCCGGCAATTCCAGCCCCGCCCGGTCCTGAAGGCGGCACCCCGCCGCCAGGGGCAGGAATGGCTCAACGGCCCCCTGGTGTGGGCCATCGCCCAGACGCATCAGCGGCTGTACCTGTTTCCGCGCGAATGCCCGCGCATCGTCATATGGCCGCACGAGCACAGCACCCGCGAAGACAGGGCCCAATGGCTGAACGCCCTGCCCGATGGAGCGCTGGCCGTGGCCTATGTGGAGACCGCCTGGGCCGCGCGCCTGCAAGCGGCCCGGATCCACCGGTACGAGCTGCCAGCCGATACGTTTGAAAGCCTGGAGGACGCCGGCATGTACGTGAGCCGGCAGGCCGTGCAGCCCCTGCGCCGGGACCTGCTGGTCGATCTGCCGCAAGCGCTAGCGGAATGCGGCACCGAGCTGCGCATCGTCGATTCGCTGCAGCCGCTGCGCGGCGTCTGGGACAGCTCGCTGCATGCCAGCGGCATACGGCTGCGCAATGCGGCCAGCTGGGCCTGAGCGCACTTGCATTCAAAGACCAACGCCTCTTTCCAACATGCCCCGCAATGACAACCGCCTCAAGGTCCTCTTCGTCTGCAGCCGCAACCAGTGGCGCAGCCCCACGGCAGAGCAGGTCTGGCGCAGGCACCCTGCCTTGCAGGTGCGCTCGGGCGGCACCAGTGCGGGCGCCCGCCACCGCGTGTCGGCCGACGATGTGGCCTGGGCCGACGTGATTCTCGTGATGGAGGAAAGGCACCAGTCCCGCCTCAAGGCCGATTTCGGCCGGCTGCTGGCGCAAAAGCGCGTGCATGTGCTCGATATCCCTGATGAGTACCGCTACATGGACCCCGAGCTGGTGGACATGCTGCAGACCGCCGTCAGCGCACTGCTGCAACTGGACTGAGCGCCGGACGCCACGGCGACGGCAACCATAGGCAAGCACGTAGGCAAAAACAGTCAATTGCATTCGGACGTACGCTATAGTAACGAACGGTATCAAAAGCACGGTCTGCCGTATGACAAATGGACGACTGGATACCCTCCAGGAGGACCCCCAACCGAGGCTGAAATGCACGATGCCATCACCAACCCCACGCAAGCTGCGGTGACCCCGGTGGCGCCAGCCCCCTGGAAATACCCGATTACGAACTGCTGGAAACCTTGGGATCGGGTGGCTACGGCACCGTCTACCGCGCGCGCCACCGGCGCACGGGTGCATCGGTGGCCATCAAGGTCGTCAGGCTGCAGGAAGGCGGCCGCCAGGTGGAGCGCTTCCACCGCGAGACCATGCTGTGCGCGTCCCTGCACCATCCGCACATCGTCCAGTTGCTGGACAAGGGCGAGCAAGGCGACTGCGTCTACGGCGTCTTCGAATATGTGCCCGGCGAGACCCTCAAAAGCCTGATCCGCCGCCAGGGCGTGCTGACTGCCGCCGAGGCCGGCCGCCTCATGGCCGAGGTGCTCGATGCGCTGGACTGCGCGCATGCCGCCGGCATCGTGCACCGCGACCTCAAGCCTGACAACGTGATGGTCACCTCCACGGGCGCCGTGCGGCACGCCATGGTGCTGGACTTCGGCATCGGCACCGTCATTCCGCAGTTTGCCGGCCCGCAGGTCTCGCAGCTCACCATGGGCGACGAATGCCTGGGCACGCCGGCCTACAGCGCCCCCGAGCAGCTGCGCGGCGAGCCGCCCAGCGCCCGCACCGACCTGTATGCCTGGGGACTGATGTTCCTCGAATGCCTGACGGGCACGCCCGCCGTGCAGGGCGCTTCGGTGGCCGAGATCGTGCACCGCCAGCTCAGCCCGCAGGAAGTGCAGCTGCCGCCGGCCATCTCCACCCACCCCATCGCCACCTTGCTGCGCAAGGCGCTCAAGAAGCGGCCCGCGGAGCGCAGCGACTCGGCGGCGGCCCTGCTCAGGGACCTCATGCGCGTGCGGCTGGACGATCTGGTGGGCCAGTTGCCCGCCGCCGCCCAGGTGCAGCAGGCAGACCTGACACGCACCGTGGCCACCACACGCGTGTTCTCCGAAGTGCGCCAGCTCACCGTGCTGTGCTGCAGCGTCTCCCTGTGGCCGGGCAGCGACATCCACGGCATGGACAGCGCGGCACGCACCGCAGGCCAGCCCTCGCAGGGCCTGAACATCGAAGACATCGAACTGCTGCAGCGCGAGGAACTCACGCTGTTCTCCGACGTTGCCACCCGGCGCGGAGGCATGCTGGCGGGCACGCTGGGCGACCGCATGCTGGTGCTCTTCGGCTACCCGCACACCAGCGACACCGATGCCCGCCAGGCCGGCATGACGGCGCAGGAGCTGCTGACGCTCAGCCGCAGCCGCGCGGCCGCCATCGAGCAGGTCCACGGACTGCACCTCGGAATCCGCATGGGCCTGCACACCGGCATGGCCGTGGTGGTCGGCGGCGAAGCACCCTCGGGCCATGCCGTCAACGTGGCCATGCGGCTGGAGGCCATCGCCGATGCGGGCACCCTGCTGGCCAGCGAAAGCAGCCATCGCCTGCTGGCCCGCCATGCGCGCTTCGAGAAAGCCGGCAGCCTGCGCCTGCCCGGCCAGCCCACGGGCATGCAGACCTATCGCCTGGAGCTGGAGCAGCCGGCCGAGCCACTGCCAGGGCCTGTGTCCGATGCGGCCTTGCAGTGCATAGGCCGCGAACCCGAACTGCAGCGCCTGAACGACGCATGGGCGCGGGCCCGCGAAGCCGGGGGCAATGCGCTGTGGATTCGCGGCGAGCCGGGCATCGGCAAATCCTGCCTGGCCGACATGCTGCTCGTCCACGCCAGGACACAGGGCGCGAACACCGTGGTGCTGCAATGCCAGCCCGAGCACCGCAACACCGCGCTGACCCCTTTCCTGGGCCTGATACGGCAGCGGCTGGAGGCAGCCGATCCCCCGCAGGACCACCGCGAGCAGATGCGCGAAGCCCTGCGCGCCGCAGGCTGCGATGCCGAGGCCGCCCTGCCCATTCTGTGCGCCTGGCTCTCGCTGCCCCTGGGCGACTGCGAGCCCAGCCGCATCTCCGCCGTCATGCAAAGGGCGCTGCTGCTGCAGTCCACCGCGCAATGGCTGCTGCACATGTCCGAAGCCGAGCCCTTGCTGCTGGTCGTCGAGGACGTGCACTGGGCCGACCCCACCAGCATCGAACTGCTGGAGCAACTGGTAGCGCGCCTGCCCGGGCGGCGCGTGCTGCTGGTGCTCACGGCGCGGCCGCAGTGGCAGCCGCCCGAAGGCCTGCAGGCCGAGTGCGTGGACGTGCGGCGCCTGGAAGACGCGCAGGCCACCGAGCTGGCCCGCCAGACGCTGGCGCCGCGCAGGCTCAGCCCCGCCGTGATCCGCCACGTGGTGGAGCGCACCGACGGCGTGCCGCTGTTCATCCAGGAAATGGCGCGCATGCTGCTGGATGCCCACCTGGTGGAGCAGGACGGCGTCTGGGACTTTCGCCATGCCGGGCTGCCGGCCGCCATTCCGTTGACCCTGCGCGACTCGCTGGTCAGCCGCTTTGACCGCATCGGCCCGCTCAAGCCGCTGCTGCAACTGGCCGCCACCATGGGCCGGCACTTCGACTTCAGCCTGCTGTGCGCCTGCGTGGAACGCCCGCAAGGCGAGGTCGAGCAGGAACTGGCGCAGCTGGGCCAGGCCGGCCTGGTCATTGCCGATGAACGTGCGGGCGCCGGCGCCTTCATGTTCCGCCACGCGCTGATCCGCGACACGGCCTACGAATGCATGCTGGCATCGCAGCGCCGGCTGCTGCACCGCGACGTGGCCCTGGCCCTGATGCAGCACCAGCCCCAGCGCGTTGCCGCAGAACCCGCAGGCGTGGCCCAGCACTGGGCAGACGCGGGCGACCATGCCCAGGCCGTGGCGCTTGCGGTGCGGCAGTTGCGCATCACGCAGCTGCGCTCGCTCAACGATGAAACCATTGCCTACGCGCGCCACATCGACGACTGGCTGCACCAGCTCCAGGGCGTGGCCCAGCGCGAGGCGCGGCTGGACGTCAACAGCTACGTGACCCAGGCGCTGATGAACAAGCACGGCTGGGCCCATGCCCAGGTGGTGGAAAGCATCGCGCTGTCGCAGGAGCTGCTGGCCGGCCCCGGCGCCAATGCGGTGGCCGACTACAAGCAGGTGCAGCACCTGTGGATGCTGATCACCTACCACCACGTGGCCAGCAACCGCGAGGAAGTGCGCCAGCTCAGCCACCGCCTGCTGGAGCAGGCCGTGCGCCAGCAGGACACGGGCGTGCTGGTGGCCGCCCAGACCTACCTGGGCCTGGCCCACTACTCCGACGGCCGATTCGAGCAGGCCGAAGAAGCGCTGACCGACGCCATCACCCGCTACGACCCCGTGGCCCATGCCCACCATGCGGCCGAGTTCGGCTTCGACACGCGCGTCTGGGCCACCTGCGGGCGCGCCCTGGTGCGCTGGTTCGCCGGCTTCGACCAGGCCGCGCTGGCCGATGCGAACGACGCCGTGCGCCTGGCGCACGAGGTCTCGCACATCCCATCCCTGAGCATGGCCCTGCTCTACCAGGCCCTGGTCCACCAGGCGCGTGGCGACAAGGAAAGCGCATTGGCCACCACGGGCGAGCTGCTGGACATCACGGCCCGCTACGGCCTGCCCGCGTTCTCGGGCTATGCGGACATCATCCGCTGCTGGGCGCTGGGTGACGGCGCAGGCAGCGCCAGCGCCGAGGGCATTGAACGCGCCAGCGGCACGGCGCAGCTGCTCTGGGACATGGGCTGCCGCTACTGCCAGACCTACTACCGCTCCTTCGTCGCCGAAATGCTGGCGGCCAGCGGGCGCTGGGCCGAGGCCCTGGACAAGATCGACGAGTGCCTGCGCCTGGCCGACGTGCTGGACGAACGGCTGCACAGCAGCGAGCTGCACCTGAAGAAGGCCCGCTTCCTGCTGGCCATGGGCGCCGACCACGCAGCCGTGCAGGACAGCCTGGCCCAGGCGGCAGGGACTGCGCGCACCGCCGGCAAGTACCGCACCGAAACCGAGGCGCTGGCCCTGTCGCAGGCCCTGGCACCCGCCAGGCCGGACGTGGCCGCGCGCCTGAGTGAGCTGGCCGCATTGCGGCCTGAACTGTCCGTGCTCCTGTCAGGGCCCCTGCCCGGCCAGGCGCATTTTTCTTGAACCGAGGATGAAGTCACATGACCACCCAGCTGCAGAATACTGAACCGTTGCTCGCATTCCGCCTTGCCTACCTGCGGGCCATCGCCCGCTCCTGGCAGGATGACGCCTACCGCCGTGATCTGCTGGGGCAGCGCGACATCCAGCCCATGCTGCACCGCGACTTCAGCCTGCCGACCCAGTGGCCCCAGGTCGATGTGTCGCTGCGCCTGAGCGACGACCCCACCCAGCGCGCCGAATGGAAGCCCGTGCTGACGGCCGGCTGGATCGGCCCTGACGATGAATTCGTCATCGTCCTGCCCCAGGCGCCCCAGACCCACGCCTCCGAAGCGCTGGCCGCCTACTACCAGCTGTTCCCCAACTTCATGGGCGTCAGCACCTCGTTCGAGGAACCGAGCAACGGCACGCTCAAGGCCGCCCTGCCCACGGGCCTGGGCATCCCCGGCGGCGGCCCGGACTCGCTGCTGGCCTTCGGCGGCGTGGTGCTGCGCGCCATCGCCCTGGCCTGGCAGTCGCCCGAGTTCCACGCAGAGCTGACGCGTGACGATGGCAAGGACAAGGCCCCCGTGCTGAGCCAATGGCTGGGCTACAACAACCCGTTCAACTTCCAGGTGCGTTTCGAGACCGAGCAGGCCTTCACCTGGGATGCGGCACGCAGCGAATGGAACCTGCAGCGCGCAGACGGCACGGCCATCAAGAACGGCATCGTGCTGAACTACCCGGTGGCACCCGCCGAGCAGGACCTGTGGGCCATCGCTCTCACCTCCTACAACAACACCGGTGACGCCTACCCCTTCACCTGCTGATACGGCACCGGCGCAGCTGCAAGGGGCCACGGCCACCTTGCTGCTGACGCTGGCGGCACGTGCCCGGGCGGCAGGTCCGGCAGCTTCCTCGGAACTGCCGGACCTGCCGCCTTTTTCCGACCCCGAGGCGCGCCGCATTGCCGCTGCCCTGCCCCAGGCCAGCGAGGCCCATGCGGCCGACCCCGCCTTTGTACGCAGCGTGGTGCTGCGCTCGCAGCTGTTCGACCGGCTCACCACCGAATTTCTGACCGCCCATCCATCCGGCCTGTGCATTGCGCTGGGTGCAGGCCTGTGCACGCGGCGCAACCGCCTGGCACCCGAGGCCGGCACCGCACGCTGGCTGAACGTGGACCTGCCCGACGCCATCGCCCTGCGCGCGCAATACATTGCAGGCCCTGAAGCCAACCTCGCCTGCTCCATCCTCGACACCTCCTGGCTGGACACCGCCGCCCTGCCCGGCAACCAGCCCGTTCTGGTGCTGCTGGAAGGCGTCTGCCCCTATCTTCCCCAGGCTGCGCTGGAGGCCATGCTGCAGCAGCTGGCCCAGCGCTTTGCCGCGCCCGGCAGCCCGCCGTGCACCGTCGTGCTCGACCATGTGCACCCGGCCCTTGCGAGGCTGCCCATGCAGGTGGGCGGAATGCGCCTGCCCGTCGTCTCGGGCTTTGCGGACGGCGCGCAGATAGAGCGCATCCACCCCGCCATCCGCATCAGCCTGCAAGAGCACCTGTATGCCCGCTTCTCGCAGCAGCACCAGCTGTTCGAGACCGCCTTCCACGCCACTACCGGCCAGCACCCCTATGCCGTCGTCCGCCTTGAACTCGGAGCACCGTCTCTTGCCTGAGCCCACGGCCCCGGACCTGTTCGCCCACGCCTTTCGCTGGCACGAGAAATTCCTGCCGCCCGTGCAGCAGGGCGACCGCCTTTTGCTGGCCAGCGAACGCGACACCCTGGCCCTGGGCTCTGCCGCCGTGCTGGCGCTGAACGCCCCGCTGCAGGCAGGCACCAGCCTCATGCAGCACTGCGCCGCAGCGCCCGATGCGCCGCTTGCACAGATGCTGCACGCCCTGGGCGCCCTGCTGCGCCAGGGCCTGGTACAGCCGGTGCTGCACAGCGACTTGAACGGCCACGGTTATCTGCAACCGGATTTCTCGGCCCCGCCCGTGCGCCTGCAGGCATCGGAGCAGATCGACATCGTCATGCTGACTGCAGCGCTGGACAGCACAGCCGCCTGCCACTGGGCTGCAGCCGTTGCCGGAGCCGTTGCCACGCAGGCCCCCGCCCCCGCCCCCACCCCGCTCACCATCGTTTTCTGCGACGACTATCTGGACCCGCGCCTGGGCTCCATTGACGCCAACCAGCGTGCCGCAGGCCGGCCCTGGCTGCTGGTGCGGCCAACGGGCGAGCAGGCCATGGCCGGGCCGCTTTTCAAACCCCATGCAAGCCACGCAGCCCAGGCAACTCAGGCAGCGGCCTGCTGGCATTGCCTCGCACACCGCTGGCAACGCAACCATCCCGCACGCGGCGGCAAGCACGGCCAGCCTCAGGACAGCGACCGCTGCCCGCCCGTGCGCGCCGGCGCCGACCTCATCGCCACGCGGCTGCAGGCCCTGCTGCCCACGGTGCAGCGCCTGCTGGCGCACACCGATGCGGCGCAAACCGTGTGGATGCTGGAGCCTGACCAGCCCCACCCGGTGGCCGCCCGCCCGCAATGCCCGCACTGCGGCACGCCAGGGCTGATGGCCCTGCGCCAGCGTGAACGCATTGCGCCAGTTCCCGGCACGCATGCCGCGCGCGCCGACGGCGGCTGGCGCAGCGTGCCGGCCGAGACCACGGTGCAGCGCCTGTCGCAGCACGTCAGCCCGCTGACTGGCGTAATTGCCCGGGTCACGCCGCTGACGGCCGAGACAGACGAAGCGCTCACCGTCTACCGCAGCGAAATCTTCAGAACACCTGCCCCCGGCAGCACCAGCCTGGCCGGCTCCGGAACACAGCTGTGTCTGGGCAAGGGCCTGTCGGCCGTGCAGGCCCGCGCCAGCGCCATGTGCGAAGCGGTGGAACGCTACGCCGCCTTCCACCAGGGCGACGAAGCCGTAGTCATCGCCCCCGCCGCCGAGCTGGACGCGCCCTGCATCGCGCCCACGGAACTGGCCCGCTTCAGCGACCGGCAGACTGCCCGCTTTGCCACCGACAGGCCGCCGCATGCCGTGCCCGCCAGCGCCGGCCAGGGCGAGCCCCTGTGGTGGGCTCCCGCCTGGTCCCTGACCACCGATGCGCGCCGCTACCTGCCGCTGGCCTTCTGCCTGGCCCATGCGCCCGCGCAAAGCCAGCACCACGTGGGCTGGACCTCCAACGGCTGCGCCGCAGGCAACACGCGGGAAGAAGCCATCCTCCAAGGCTTCATGGAACTGGTGGAGCGCGACGCCGCCGCCATCTGGTGGTACGGCCAGATCCGCAGGCCCGCCATTGCGCTGCAAGGCATTGCCCAGGCCACACGCCAGCGCCTGGACCGCAGTTGCGGCCCGCAATGGTCGTACTGGCTGCTGGACATCACGCATGACTTCGGCATACCCGTGGTCGTCTCCGTGGGCCGTCATGCACAGACCGGCCAATGGGCCGTGGGCTTTGGCTGCAGCCTGGACCGCGCCCTGGCCTGCGAACGCGCCCTCACCGAAATCAGCCAGCTGATCGCGGCCGGCAAAAGCTTTGCCGTGCCCGAGCCACTGCAGGCCTTCCTGCACCCTGCGGACAGCGCCGATGCGCCGCCGCAACAGCCTGCGCCACTGTCTGGGCACACGCCGGACACCGCGCCGCCAGACATTGCCCAGGCCATTGCGCGCTGCGTGGACATCGCACGCGGCCTGGGCCTGGAAACCATCGTCTACGACCACTCGCGCCCCGACATCCCTGTGCACACCGTCAAAGTCGTGATTCCCGGCCTGTGCCATATCTGGCCGGAACTGGGCAATCCACGGCTGCGCAACGTAGCCGTGGCCCTGGGCTGGCGCAGCCGGCCGCTGCAGGAATCCGAACTGAATCCGCAGGCTCTGTACGTTTGACAAACTGAAACGCGCAGCGGGCATGTACTCTCTCAGCTTGGCAACAGGCTGCCGGCTCCGGGCCAATGCGCCCTCAGCCCACCCCCTGTTCACACAAGCCCCAAGGAGAATTCGAGGCGATGGCCCTCTTTCGTAACCAACTCGACGGTCGCATCGTCGTGCTGCGGCCCCTGCATACCTTCGGCCGCCACCCCTCGGTCTGCCAGACCGTCATGAAGGCGCCCGACGTCTCCCAGGTCCACGCACTGTTCCGCTGGAACCGGCAGACCTGGGAAATCGTGGACCAGAGCCGCAACGGCACCATGCTCAACGGCGTGCGCCTGGTCGCCGGCCGCTGGACCGTTTTGGCGGTGGGCGCCAAGCTCAGCATGGGCGAAGGCGCAGAAGCGGCCTGGACCGTGGAAGACCTGGGACCGCCCATCACCTGCCTGAGCCCCGGCCCGGGCCTGCCCCAGGACGGCCCCCTGGCCCTGAACCCGCGCGGCACCCTGCTGCCCGACGCGCAGGAGCCCGAAGCCAACGTCTTCTTCGAGGATGGCCGCTGGCTGCAAGAGTCCGGCGACGGCACCGAGCCCCTGGTGGACGGCGCCATGGTCCACACCTCCGCAGGCAGCTGGGAATTCGTGCAATGCGACGACCTGGAATCCACGCGGGAAAGCAGCTTCGACCCGCGTGCGCCCAAGCCGCCGGAAGTGTCCTTTCGCTTCACCGTCAGCCAGAACGAAGAGCACGCCAGCCTGACCGTCATGAGCGACGGCAAACCCATTGCGCTGGGCGAACGCATACACCACTACACCCTGGTCACCCTGGCCCGCGTGCGCCAGCAGGACGCAGAAAAAGGCCTGGCCCCCGCAAGCCAGGGCTGGATAGAGCTGGATGCGCTCTCACGCATGCTGGGCGTGGAGCCCTCGTACGTGAACATCCAGATCTTCCGCGCCAAGCACCAGATCCTCAGCGCCCTGCCCGAATGCGCTGCCTCGCCCGCCCTGGTGGAGCGGCGGCGCGGCAGCCTGCGCTTCGGGGACTTTCCGTTCGAGATCGAAGGCGGGGCGCGCGGCGCCTGAACGGCGAACTGCAACGGAGAACGGCAGGCACACGGCGCATCGCTCGCCGCATGTAATCAGCTGTAATTTTCTTGTTGTGCACACGTGAATAAAGTGGGAACCGGTTCTTGCCGCCTGCGGTGCGAACCCTCTCACCCTCCTCCCGGACCGGGTTGCCCGAGTCCACTGGCGCACCTGGAAGACGCAAATGAGCATGGACATGCGACGTGTACTGTTGATCCCCGCCAGCGCGCGGCCTGTTGACCCTGGCCTGGCCAGCCTTTCCATGGACGCACAGGTCTGGGAAAACGGCTATCCGCTGGTCGTAGGCAAGGCCCGCCACGGCCTGCTGCAGGACTTCTGGCGGCACTACTACGGCGAATCCGCCGCCATGTTCGTCGCCGCCGACCAGCTGCTGGAACTGCACAACGACATCATGGCCGCCATCCCCGCCTGCGTGGGCGAGATGCCCGTGCTGCGCTTTCTCAACGACCTCGGAAGAATGTGCCTGCAGGCGCATGGGGACGGGAGCGGGCTGCAGGTCATCGGCGACTGACGAAACGGATGACTCCTGGGGTTGCCGCGCGTCCCTCTCGCGGCATTGGGGCGCATGCACAATGGCATGCGCCTTTTTTGCGCCCGCCTGACCATGAGCAACGCCCCGGATAGTCCCCCTCTTGCCCTGACCGGCAGCTGCCTGTGCGGCGCCATCGCCTATGAACTGCGGTCCAGCCCCAAGGCCGTGTCGCACTGCCACTGCCGCATCTGCCAGAAGGCCCACGGCGCCGCATTCGCCACCTACGGCAGCGTGCCGACAAAGGACCTTGTCTTCACCCAGGGCCAGGAGCAATTGCGCTCCTTTGCCTCATCGCCCGGCATCACGCGCTGCTTTTGCCAGCAATGCGGCTCATCGCTGACGTGGCACAGCGCGCATTACGCAGAGGGCGCCTGGATCTCTGTTGCTTTGGCCTCGCTGGATTCTGAGTTTGTGGTGGGTGGGCAGCGGCATGTGAATCGGGGGGTGGGGATGGGGTGGGTGGACTGGGGAGGGGTTGATTAAACGGCTGGTTTCGGTTGTAACTTCAACCGGCCATTCGCGGTATAGGCAGAATCCATCCCTGCAAACTGGCATTCGAAGCGAGCATTGGACCTCGTGAAACACACCACCTATTTCCAGATTGAGCCATCGGCAGTTGCGCTGGTCACATTCCCATCAGTCCTCACGGCGGAAGAGGCGGACATGCTTCTGCAGCCGGTGCTGACAAGCAGGTGCTGGTCAGACAGGTCGGCGTGGCGCCAAGAGGCGGTTGCTATGGCGGTGAAACTGCTCTACCTTGCACGCGTCCGTGAGTACGAATTCCTGTCCTCCTCTCTCGACGCCCATCGTGTTCTCGGCTCCGACGCCATCACCATTCAGGTGTTTGACCGCTGGTGGACTCTTCATGAGATGCCGTGGGAAGAGCCGTCCGAGCATTGGGAAGCCTACTTGGCCGCGGTCTCGGACAAAGTTGAGGTGACGGGCGATGTTGCCGTTGACGATTTGCTCCGCGTCATCTCGCAGCGCCAAGCGGCCCAGCGGCGGACTTGGGGCGGCCAAGGGCCGACGGTCGATGCTTTCCCGGAGGCATAGGAATCAGGATGTTTGAGGCGACCCAAGAGATGCTTGAGGCGGCGCGTAGTGAGCTGGCAAGTCAGCCTCCCGCAACAGCCTTGCGGAAAGTCGCGCGTCGCTTCCAACTTTCAAGGACAGACTTGGCGTGGCTCGCCGTGAACGTTTACGAGAATGCCATGACGCCAGAGGTTCAAGCAATTTGGCATTGGGACCTAGTCGAGAACGGCCGTGGACACAACGACACGGAGCTCAACGACATGCTCTCCAGCCTAGTCTTACGCGTCTCGTAAGTTCGGCTATCGGCCAGGAGCGGTCCTCACAGACATCCCGGTAGATGACGGCTTCAGGCTGAACTGCGACATTCACGGCGCAGTGCGTGAGTGGCTGCAACGGTCAAGACCGGTCACTCGCTGGTTGTTCTGCAAGGCGCTGCCGGCGCCCAAGCTCCTGCCCTCGTGCATGACCGCCGAACACGCGGCATGGCATCGCATCAATGAGACCCTTGGCCTACTGCAGGCGACTGTTTGCCGAAGCGATCACGGATATGCCTGTGGAAGAACTGGGCCGCTGAGGGCCGCTGGCAATCGCTGAGGGCACCCGCGCCCACTCCAGCCAAAGCCAGGGCGCAACGCCTGGACAGTCGAATCTGGATTGCCGCCGAACCACTGTTGCAGCATCCGAGTGCCAGCTCATAAATTTCTCTCTACCAAGGTTTTTTGAGCCGAGGATTGAGTGATCCGGCACGCCCTTGCCGTGTCGCGAGATTTTTGGATTGGCGGTCATGGCGCCTTCCGTACGTGGCATTTCTTTGTTTTCTTAAGTTGCGTAGGCCGGTCAGCGTTATTTTTGGATCTATTTTTGCTATTTTTCCGTTCGCCAGCGCACATCATGGAAAAAATATTTTGGATGCGCAATTAAATGACCTCATCTCGGATTCGGCAGCAGAACTGAGTTTCATATGAAAAAACCGCTTTCCCGGCAGCGAGCTTTGCGTACGCAGCCGCACATACATGGAATCAAAAAAGCACCATGATCAATAGTGCGGCCTGCTTGAAGAGAAAAATCATCTGATGACCTGGCTTCAGCGTCAGTCATCAAGGTATCCATCAAGAGAAATGAACAAAACTCATTTCATTGGAATTGTATGAAAAATTCGGGTGCCCATCATGCCAATATTGAAAACAGGATAATACGCCTGCTTTATCCTTCATCGGCAGATCACTTTGTTGAGCACTGTGAAATCTTCGAATTGATCGCATTATCAGAATTGAGCAAAGCAGGCAACCCTTTGGAGCATGCTTACTTTCCTGAAAGCGGATGCATCTCCTTGGTCATGGAAATCAACAGCAACCATTCCCTGGGACATTCCCTGGGAATAGGCATGGTAGGGAATGAGGCGATGGTCGGGTCAGAAAGCATTCTAGGCCATGCAACACCTCCTCCTTGGAAGATCTTGGTACAACAATCTGGTACCTGCTGGCGAATAAGCCGCACGGATCTAGAAAAGCAGTGCACAGAGATCCCCATGCTCGGTGAATTGATTAAAAAATTCATACTTGTGCGCTTGCATCAGCAGGCACGTTTCACAGTCTGCCTGAACTACCATACGGCAGCCTCCCGTCTGGCCCGATGGCTGTTGATGAGCAGCGACCGATGTGCCGGCAGCTTCCATGTCACACAGCAATTCATGGCATTGATACTGGGCGTACGGCGTGTCAGCATCACCAACATCGCCAGCAGATTTCAGAACGACGGCATGATTGCCTACAAACGTGGTGAGATGATGGTATTGAACCGCGCAGCGCTGGAAAACAGGGCGTGCAGCTGCTACGCGGCAGACAGACAAATCTATTCAAGAATCATGGGCACCCCGGCCTGAAAGACCAAAGTCAAAAATTCAAAAATTCAAGGACGTGCGCCAGCGCACAGACCATCGCTTGGGAACACGATGCAATGCAACTCTACGCCGTGCATTGCAAAGCGCCTTGGAGAGCATCATGAGTCTGACCACCATTCTTCTAATCGTCCTGATCCTGGTGCTTGTAGGCGCTCTGCCTTCATGGCCCCACAGCCGTAGCTGGGGATACGCTCCCAGCATTGCGATAAGCCTGCTGGTGGTGGTGGTCGTGGTATTGCTGCTTACGGGGCGGGCCTAAGTGCCCTCAAAAACACTGAACTGATAGCCGCTGCGCATGCGCTTGGCCCGATACATGGCGCGATCCGCATCAGCAATTAATTGCTCCGCAGACACAGGCCATTCGTGTGCAATCACAATGCCCATGCTGGCCTCCACTTTCAGCTCCAGCCCGTTGCAGTGAATGGGGTTGGCTATTTCCCTGCAGATCATTCTGGCCAAGGCGCGCAGCTGCTCCATTTCCGGAGAGGGCTCCAGCAGGCATGCGAACTCGTCGCCTCCCAGCCTGCACACCAGATCCTCGCGGCGGATGAAGGATCTCAGGCGGCCCGATACGACCTTGAGGACTTCATCTCCCGCACTGTGGCCATGGAGATCGTTGATTGTCTTGAAGCCATCCAGATCCATATACAACACCGCGATGGGAATGGCCTGGGGCATGGCAAAGCCGATCGCTCTGGAAAGCCGATCCAGGAATGAGAACCTGTTCGGCAGGGAGGTCAGATGGTCATGTGTCGCCAGGTGATGCGCTGCGCGTTCATCCGCCTTGGTCCTGTCAAGCTCGAAATGCGCTTTTCCCAGGGCGATACGCGTGTTGTGCAACTCCTCGCGCAGTGAGTCGCATTGCCGTTGCAGGCCTTGCAAACAGGCTTCAAGCCCCTTGCGCATTCGGTTTTCCACGGAGATGCCCAGCCAGTGATTTCGCTCGAAATCCGACTGGATGGCGTGGGGGCGAAGGCCTGCTTCGTCTGCAAAAAAAGCACCTGTTCTTCTTGATCCGATGTGCCTTGGATACCTTTGAGCCATGGTGTTCCTCAGAATTCGCCATGCTTGAGGGAAACGGATGATTCGCAGATCCGGAAGATGAATATCGCCTTCACCATTTCACAGACAAGCCCTTGATCCGCCAGCGATTTCTACATGGCCATGCAGGATGCCAAGCCTGCATGGCCAGGTTTACTTCTTGTCCTTGCCGACCTGGTTGCCGATGATTCCACCGACCGCAGCACCACCGACCGTCCCCACAGCGCTGCCTCCTGTGAGCACGGCCCCGCCGATCGCTCCGGCACCCGCACCGATCGCCGTGCTTTGATCCCTTTTGGACATATTGCCGCAGCCGGCCAGGCCCATCAGCAGGACTGTCGCCGCCAGGGCGAGCGCATTGACCTTGATTTTTTTCATGGGAGAACCTCTTTGAAACGTAGTGGACTGGCGCATGGCGTGGAGGCTGCCCGCCCTGGTCAGGAACGCCGTCCACCGCACCCACGCGCTGCGCTGTGCCTGCCATGCCGTCCCACAGTGGCGTGTTCGCACATCGCCGTCGGTGCGGTAGGGCACATCGCCGCGTGTTGCCCGTGAATGTTCGTCTGCGCACAGACGCCGCGGCCTGCTCTCCCTACAAGAGGTCATGTGTCCAAGGGATTGCATCCGCGCAATCCGCACCAGGAGTTCCGCCCATGCCCCGCTTTTCCAACCTCGTCCCGACCTGGGACACCTCCTGCGTCGGCGGGCCTGCCAGCCTGTCCCAGATGGATCGCCTCATGCTCACCGAGCACCTGGCGCACTGCGATGCGCTGAGAAGGCCATTGCTCGCGCTTTGGACGGGATTCACGGCTATCCACCGCATGCTGGGCGAGCGCACGCTGACGGGAATGCTGCTGATCGCAACCCTGGCCGCCGTCGTGTGGCTTGCTCTGTAGTGCGCTGCCCGGAAGCCATGAATGCAAATGCGCAAGCGCTGGAAATGGATACCGCCACATATCAGCCACCTGCTGGATGCCCGCCATGGAGAAGTCCTGGCACCCATCAGGTCGGAGCTTTTTGGCTGCGCACACTTTGAACAGTATGGGATGACCCTGGGGGGCGCGCATGCCGTGGGCCGCCCCCGTTTTGGCCAGGCGACGTTCTATCCACGTCTTGAAAACAATCTCAGATCCCTGCGCACCTCATTCAGGTACATCGCCGGCCTGCACCAGGAGGGCCATGAGCTGGGATCCGGCGCAGAGTGGCTTTTCGACAATTTCCACCTGATCGAGGATCAGTTGCGGGAGATCAGCGAAGGCCTTTCCATCCGCTACTACCGCTCGCTGCCCGTCTTGCAGGAGGCCCCGCTCACAGGCCTTCCACGCATCTACCAGGTGGCATGGTCCTTTGTCGCCCACACCGATGGTGCCTTCAATGAATCGCTATTGACCTGTTTTCTTGACGCATACCAGAGCAAGAGCGAACTCAGCCAGGGTGAGCTCTGGGCGCTGCCCACCACGCTGCGGGTGATTCTGGTCGAGAATTTAAGGCGCCTGGCGGAGCGGATTGCGTGCCAGGCGGCGGCCAAGGAGGTGGCCACCCTGGCTGCGGGCCATATCGACAGGCTCGATGCCGCCGGCTTCCACGAAATCCACCGTTTGATGCAATTGCGCGGCGTAGGCCAGGTCTTCCTGTCCCATCTGGCGCAAACACTCTTCGGGCATCGCTCAGTCTTCAGCGACGGCGCGTACATGCAGATCGAAGAGTGGCTGCGCAGTGCAGTGCCCGATCTGGCTGCACTGCAGGTGCAGCAGCATGCCGACAGCGCGGCCGACCACCTGAGCGTGGGCAATGCGGTGGCCTCGCTGCGACTGGTGGGCGCCGGGGACTGGCCCGGTATCGTGGGCAGGACCAGCCTGGTCGTGCGCGCACTGCAGGCCTCGCCCGTTTTCCTGGCCGAGGACGATGCCAGCCGCAACACTACGCTGCATGGCATAGAGCGCCTGGCCGCGCGCAGCCCTGATCGCTCCGAGGCCGCTGTGGCCAGGGCCCTCATCCGGTTGATGGGCCAGTCGCAGGGCGCAGCCCAACTGGCCGGGTACTGGCTGCAGGGCGAGGGACGCGCCCAACTGGAGGACATGTTCGGCGCGCGACGGCCCCTGGCGGACCGCTGGTATGCCATCCTCCTGCTGTCGCGCACGGTCACCTACATCGGCGCCGTTGTGGCGGCTTCGCTGGCCCTGGTGGCATGGATGCTGCACCTCAACGGCGCAGGCAATGCCGCCGCGATGCAGGGTCCACTGGATCCCCTGGGTCCCCTGGGTCCCCTGGGTCCCCTGGGTCCCCTGGGTCCCCTGGGTCCCCTGGGTCCCCTGGACGCATGGTTGGGCCATGCAGGCCTGGCCCTGCTGGGACTGATCATGTTTTTCCCGGCCTCCGAGGCGGTTTTGGCCCTGGTGAACCGGCTCATATGCGAGTCCGCCACTCCAGCGCATCTGCCGCGCTTTCTCTTGAAGGAGGGGATCGGCCCCTCGGCGCGCACCCTGGTCGTCATTCCTGCGCTGCTGAGCAAGCCTGCTGCCATCTCCGAACTGGCACACCGCCTGCAGCTGCACTATCTCGCCAATCCGGAGCACTGTGTCCATTTCGCGCTGCTGAGCGATTGGGCGGATGCGGACCGGCAGGGCACGGCCGACGATGAGCCGCTGCTCGCGCAGGCACGCGAACAGATACAGGCGCTCAACCTGCGCTACCCCGCCGGGGAGGGCCAGGCCCAGCGCTTTTTGCTGCTGCACCGCCCCCGGTCCTTCAGCGCGACGCAGGGCCTGTGGATGGGCTGGGAGCGCAAGCGCGGCAAGCTCGAGCAACTGGTGACGGCGCTGGCGACGGAAATGCCGGCCCCCTTCCTGGAGATGGGCGTGCTGTCCGACCTGCCTGCCGGCGTGCGCTATGTGCTGACGCTGGACAGCGACACCGAACTGCCGCCGGGCCAGGTCAGGGCCTTGGTAGGCATCGCCGAGCACCCGCACAACCAGCCTGAACTGGATGCCACCGGGCACAAGGTCATACGCGGCTACGGCATCCTGCAGCCGCACGTGGTGTCGCCCTTGCCGCAGACGCGGCAAACCTCTGCCTGGCAGTGGCTTTTTTCCGGACAGCGGGGCATGGACCCCTACAGCGCAGCCACTTCGGATGTGTACCAGGACCTCTTTGGAGAAGGCAGTTTCATCGGCAAGGGCCTTCTCCATGTGCAGGCCCTGCACGCCGTGCTGTCGCAGCGCCTGCCCGAGGACCGCATCCTCAGCCATGACCTGCTGGAAGGCTCGCTGGCCCGCTGCGCGGCGATCTCCGATGTGACCGTGATGGAGTCGGACCCGCTGCACAGCGACACGGCAGCAGCCCGGCTGCATCGCTGGGTGCGCGGGGACTGGCAATTGCTGCCCGTGCTGTGGCACGGCAGGTACTGGCAACTGGCGGCCATCCACCGATGGAAGCTGTTCGACAACCTGCGCCGCTCCCTGGTTGCGCCCGTGTCGCTGCTGCTGATCGTGCTGTCCATGGCAGGACATGGCCTGGCCCTGCCTTTGTCCCTGGCACTGGCGGCGGCGGCCTGCATCACCGGGCCGTTGATAGGCGCCATCGCCGGTGCCCTTCCGCACCATGCGCGATTCGTGGGCAGCCGCTTCGCCCTGCAGTGCGCACGGCAGTTGCTGCAGGTGGCACTGTCCGGCGCGTGGTACCTGGCGCAACTGCTGCCGCAGGCCATGCTCCACGCGGATGCCGTGGCCCGCACGCTGTACCGCATGGCCGTAAGCAAAAGGCATCTGCTGGAATGGACCACCGCCGAAGCATCCCATGCCGCCATCCGGCCCGGCTGGGCGCCGGCCTTGTCAAGGCACTGGCACAGCACCGTGCTCGCGCTTGCGCTGCTGGCGGCCCTGTGGCTGCTGCCCGCCCCGCTGCCAGCCGCGGCATGGCTGCTGCTGTCCGCCTGGGTTTTCACCCCGGCCCTGGTCTGGCTGTGCAATGCCCCGTGGCGGGCCCCTTTCAGCCATGCAGGGCTGCAGACCACAGACCGCGAACTGCTGCAGGACATTGCGCGTGACACCTGGCGGCTTTTCGAGCGCTGCGTGGGCGAAGGCGACAACCACCTGCCCCCGGACAACCTTCAGACGGCGCCGTTCGAGGTGCTCGCCCACCGCACCTCTCCCACCAACATCGGCCTTTATCTGCTCAGCGCCGCCTGTGCGCGGCAGTTCGGCTGGATCGGCACCCAGGATCTGCTGATGCGCCTGGAAGCGACCTCGGCCACGCTGGCCAGGATGGAGCGCCACAACGGCCACTTCCTCAACTGGTATGACACCCAGAGCCTGCAGCCGCTGCTGCCTCGCTATGTCTCCACCGTGGACAGCGGCAACCTGGGAGCCCATCTGCTTGCCGTATCCCGCGCCTGCCTTGAGCTGGCCCGCGCCCCGCTGGATCCTGCGGCCAGCCAGCAGGCGATCCATGCGGCCAGGCGCCGGTTGAAACCCTGCCTGGCGGGCGCAGCGCGCCTGTTGCAGCGCCCGCTGCAGCAGACGGCTATCGGCCAATTGCTGGACAGCCCCCTGGCCGATCCCGCAGACATATCGGCCCAGATGATGCTGCAGGGATTGCTGCGCGACGCCTTTGCGGAGCTTCACGCGCTCGATCTGCCGGAACCTGGGGCCGTGGCCGACACCCCGCCCGGGCCGCAGGACCCCTTGCCATGGCTGCTGGCCGACCTGCTGGCCACCCTGCAGTCGGCGGCCCTGGACGTCAGCGCCGTCGGCGCGGGGCAGCAAGATGGGATCTCCCTGCGCCTGCGGACGATGGCCCACACCCTGGAACAGCTGGCGTGGGATGCGGATTTCCGTTTCCTGCTCGACCCGCGGCGGCAATTGCTGCACATAGGCTACCGGCTCGAGGAGCAGCAACTCGACGCATCGTTCTACGACCTGCTGGCCTCCGAGTCCCGCACCACCAGCTTGCTGGCCATTGCCAAGGGCGACCTTCCCGCCAGGCACTGGAAGGCGTTGGGCCGGCCGTTCTTCGCCCATGGCCGCAACGCGATTTTGCGGTCCTGGTCGGGGTCCATGTTCGAGTACCTGATGCCTTCGCTGGTGGCAGTGGAGCCAGCGGGCAGCGCGCTGGACGAGGCCAACCGCAGCGCACTGCGCGAACAGATGGCTTTTGCCAAGGGCCTGGGCATTCCCTGGGGCACGTCGGAAAGCGCCTATGCGGCGCGCGACCAGTCGCTGGCCTACCAGTACGCCTCCCAGGGAGTGCCCTGCCTGGCACTGCGCCGCACGCCGATGGCAGAGAAAGTCATCGCCCCCTACGCCACGGCGCTGGCCTGCCAGGTGGCTGCGGTACCTGCGTGCGCGAACTTCCGCGCGCTGGCCGCCCTGGCTGCGCGCGGGCGCTATGGCTTCTACGAGGCCCTGGACTTTTCTGCCGCACGGCAAATCCATGGCGGAAGGTTCACGCTCGTCAGCACCTACATGGCCCATCACCAGGGCATGACCATCGTGGCCCTGGCCAATGTGCTGCTGCAAGGGGTTGCACAGCGCTGGGGCTCTGACCACCCCCGCATCCAGGCCATGTCCACGCTGCTGCAGGAGCGCACCCCCCGCGAGCTTGCAGGCCTGAGGCCCGGCGCGCTGGCCGCACCCTTTTTGCATGCCCAGTCCCGAAGGCCTGCCAACGCGATCCGCACCGTCGTCCCGGGGGCCCGGGCCCTGGAGCCGACCCTCCTGCTGAGCAATGGGCGCTACAGCGTTGCATTGCGCGCCAACGGAGCCGGGTGGAGCCGCCTGGGCAACACCCACATCACGCGCTGGCGCGACGACCTGCTGCGCGATGCGCACGGGAGCTTTGTCTACCTGCGAACGGACAGGGACAGCGCCCCGGTGTCCGTGACCCGCAGCCCGGCACCCGATCCGCAGGCGGCCTACACCAGCACGTTCCACCCGGACCGCATGTGCTTCGATGCCCGCTGGCCGCAATGGCGTGTGCGCACCACGGTCTGGATCAGCCCTGAAGACGATATCGAGCTGCGCAAGGTCGTACTGAACAACCTGGGTAACCTGCCCATGGACGTGGAGCTGATATCGGCCATGGAGGTGGTCCTGGCCGGCGCGGGCGCGGACGAGGCCCACCCGGCGTTCTCCAACATGTTCGTGAAGGCGCAGTGGCTGGCGCAGCAGCAGGGCATGCGTTTTGAGCGGGTTGCCCGCCACAAGGAGGAGAAGGTGGTGCAGATGGCCCATTTCGTGGCCGGCACGCAGGGGGAGGTCCTGGGCCTGCGCTACCAGAGCGATCGGGCGAAATGGGCCGGCCGCAATCACGCGGCCAGCCAGCCGCAGGCGTGCCTGGAGCCCGCACCGGGTGAAGCTGTCGCGCTGGACACCGGCCTGGATCCCGTCGCCGTGCTGGGCGTGCGCATGCGCGTGGGCCCTGGCGGACAAGTGAGCGTGGTGTTTGCGACGGCCGCCTGCGACAGTGCCAGCACCCTCATGGCCATCCTGGACAAGTACCGCCAGCCCAGCTATGTGGAGCGCACCTCCGTGATCTCCGCCACCTTGGCGCAGGGCCAGGATGCCCTGCAGCACCGGCCCCGGCCCGAGTACCTGCCGGCACTGCAACTGCTGGGCACGGCGCTGATGTTCACCCTGCCCAAGCTGCAGCCCGGCCTGCACCCGCATCGCGCAGGCGCCGTCCGCCTGCCGCAGATCCAGGACCGGCGCGTGCTGTGGCAGTTGGGCCTTTCGGGCGACAGGCCGATCATCGTGGTGAGTGCCGCGGCGCCCCAGGGCCTGGGCCTGCTGCGCATACTGGGACAGGCCCTGGGCGAATGGTCGCGCGCCGGCGTGGCCTGCGACCTGGTCGTGCTCAGCAGCGAGTTCCACTCCTACTACATGCCGGTGCAGGCCGAGCTGAACGCCATCGGCGAACAGCATGAGGCGGCCGGCAACGCCCGCCCAGGGCTCAGCACGACAGGCTTTCATGTCCTGGGCCAGGACACGCTCACCCCCGCGCAGGCAGCCTGCCTGGAGCGCCTGGCATGTGTGCGCCTGCATGCCGATGGCCGTGCATTGCTGCAACAGATCCATGCCTGGAGCGAGCAGTTCGAGGCCCAGGCCAGCCGGCGGCGCACAGCGCATCTGCCCCAGAAAATACCGGTCCAGCCAAGCTGGGGCTCGGCTGTCCCCGCATCGACCGGACAGTTCCTCGGCGACCATGGCCACTTCCAATTCGATGTCAGCGCATCCCGGCGTCCGGGCAGGCCCTGGATCAACGTCCTGGCCAACCCCGGCTTCGGAGGGCAGATATCCGAAAGCGGCGCAGGCAATACCTGGGCGATCAACAGCCGGCTCAATCAGGTCACGGCCTGGTCCAATGATCCCGTCTGCGACATGCCGTCCGAGTGGTTTTTTCTCCAGAACCGGCGCACACACGAGACATGGAGCGTGGCCCCCAGCGCCTGGGGGCATGCCCAGGCCCGCTACAGCGTGGTGCATGGCCAGGGCTTCACTGAAATCGCCCACCGCCACGGCGACCTGGGCATCCGTGCGCGCTGGTGCGTGGACATCAGGACGGCCGTCAAGCAAGTGCGCATCACCGTGGTCAACCATGGCAACTCCAAGATGCACCTGAGGATGGCGGGCATGGTGGAGTGGATGCTGGGCGAGCGCCGGGCCGACCGCGCCACGCTGGAGACCATGGCCCTGTGGGCACCGGCGCCCGACAAGCGCTTTCTGGGCCTGCTATGCACCCAGACCGAGGCTGCGGGCGGCTTTGGCGGCGGCACGGCTTTCTTCTGCGAATCGCATGCCGGCGAAGGCACCCTCGCGGGAAAGCACGACAGCCTTGACTGGACCTGCGACCGCAGCGAGTTCTTTGCATCCGACGGACATTTGCAGCTCCCGGCACAACTGGGGCAGCGCAGCGGATACGGGCTCGAACCCTGCGCAGCCCTGTCGCGCCTGGCCACGCTTCGGCCCGGCGTGGCCTGGGAGCAGACCTATCTGATCGGCCATGCCACGAGTCCCGATGCGGCGCGCCAGTTGCTGGAGCAAGCCACCGTCCTGGCCCCCGGGCACGAGAACAGGCCAACAGCGACTACTGGGATGGCCTGCTCCAGGCCACGCAGATCCACACGCCCGATCCGCTGATGGACGTGCTTGTGAACCGCTGGCTGCCCTACCAGACGGTCTCCTCGCGGCTGTGGTCCAAGGCCGGTTTCTACCAGGCGGGAGGCGCCACCGGCTACCGCGACCAATTGCAGGACGCCATGGCGCTTGTCTGGGCCGATCCCGGCGTGCTGCGGCAACAGATCACGCTGTGCGCCTCACGGCAATTCCTCGAAGGGGACGTGCAGCACTGGTGGCATGCGCCTTCGGGTGCCGGCGTGCGCACCCGCTGCAGCGACGACCTGCTGTGGCTGCCCTTCGCCTGCTCGCACTATCTCCAGGCCACTGGCGACACGGCGCTGCTGCAGCAGCAGGTTCCGTTCCTGGAGGCGCCCGCCATTGCCGACGGCGTGGACGACGTCTACGAAACACCGGGCATCAGCGAAGTTTCGGCTTCGGTCTACGAGCATGCGGCGCGCGCCATCGACCGCAGCCTTGCCGTGGGCGTGCACGGCCTGCCCCTGATGGGCGCAGGAGACTGGAACGATGGCATGAGCGCTGTTGGTCACCAAGGCCGGGGCGAATCGGTATGGCTCGCCTGGTTCCTGTGCGCCATCGTCACGGACTGGATACCGCTGGCACGCGGCTGCGGCGACGAAGCACGCGCCGACGCCTGGCAGACAGCCCTGGCCGGCTGGCGCCAGGCCCTGGATGTTGCGGGCTGGGATGGGCGCTGGTACCGGCGGGCGTTCTTCGATGACGGCACGGTGCTGGGCTCGGCCCGGCAGCCCGAGGCGCGCATCGATCTGATTGCGCAGGCCTGGTCGGTCCTGGTCACCACGGCAGGCACCTCGCGCCCGCGCATTGCCATGGAAGCGGTGGACACGGAGCTGGTCCAGCCCGATACAGGCCTGATCCCGCTGCTGTCACCGCCCCTGGTCCATGGCCTTCCGCATGCGGGCTACATCCAGGCCTACCCGGCAGGGGTGCGCGAAAACGGCGGGCAGTACACCCATGCCGGAGCGTGGGCCGTGATGGCCGCCGCTTCGCTGGCCCTGCGCCAGGCGGCGCACGCCACCGCCACCGGCAGCGAGCGCCTTCAGGACACACCCTACCGGTACTTCACCTACCTGAGTCCGGCCCATCGCGCCAGCCATCCCGTATGGGGCAGCCAATACGCCATCGAGCCTTACGCCATGGCTGCAGACGTATACACCCAGCCCCCTTTTGTCGGACGGGGCGGATGGAGCTGGTACACGGGCTCGGCTGCATGGATGCATCGCGCCGCGGTGGAATCCATCCTGGGGCTGCACATACACGCCGGGGAACTGTTCTTCACCCCCTGCCTTCCTTCCCATTGGCCCCAGGCCGAACTGGTATTGAAACGGGAGGGCCGCAGCATGCGCTTTCTCCTGATTCGCGGCAGCACCGACGCGCTGGCGGCCAGGTGTGCCGTGGAGGGCGCAGTGATGCTGCAGGTATCGCAGAGGCTGCGCTGGACAGAGCTGGCAGCGCACAGCTGCTTTGTCATCCCTTTGCAAGAGGCCGCGATCGGGACCTAGCAAGCCGTGATGTCCGGCAGCAACCGGTCGTACTCTTTTCTCACCACCGCATAGCACTCGCAGGAGCGCTGCTCAAGGCCCGTACGGTCCAGCACACTGATGCGGCCACGCGAATAGCGGATGATCTCGGCGCGCTGCAGCTTCAGCGCGGCCTCGGTCACTCCCTCGCGGCGGACTCCGAGCATGTTGGAGATCAGCTCCTGCGTCATCACAAGGTCCGTGCCCTGGAGCCGGTCCAGGCTCAGCAGCAACCAGCGGCAAAGCTGCTGGTCAAGTGAATGGTGACGGTTGCAGACGGCGGTCTGGGCCATCTGGGTGATCAACGCCTGCGTGTAGCGCAGCAACAGGTGAAGAACCGGGCCACCGCGCTCGAACTCCGCCTGCATGGCGCCGACCTTCAGCCGATAGCCCCTGCCGGCGCTTTGGACGACCGCCCTGCTGGTCGTGGACCCTCCTCCCATGAAGAGGGAAATGCCCACAATCCCTTCGTTGCCCACCACCGCGATCTCCGCCGACGCACCGTTCTCCATCACGTACAGCAGGGAGACGATCGCCGTCGTGGGAAAGTACACATGACTCATGACCCGGCCCGCTTCATACAGCACCTGACCCAGGGCAAGCTCCACGGGCTCCAGCGCAGGCTCCCACCGCTGCCATGGCTCGGGCGGCAAGGAGGCGAGCAAATGATTGCCGGTGGACGCGGCGCAAGAGGGCATAAAGGCAATTCCAGTGCAGTCATCCCGGCACTTCAAGAGAGTCTGGAGACAGCAGAAATGACGCTCCTGCATCTTACGGGCCAGGCCCACCGGCTCTGTGCGGTACCGCACATACCGGCAGTGGCATCTGTGCCTGGCCCTGCTGAGATAGCCCCCTGATTCCCCGGCCCCGTCCTATCGCTTATCTTTGAAGATAGGAACAGGACTGTGCATATGACTAGGCATACGGAGTCAGTAGAGGTAGTCGTGAAGGACCAGCGCCGCAGGCGCTGGTCTCTCGCAGAGAAGGCGGCGCTGGTGCGCCGAACCTACGAACCAGGCATGAGCGTGTCATTGGTCGCTCGGCAGGAAGGCGTTTCGGCTGGACTGCTGTTCCAGTGGCGCAAGCTCGAACGGCAAGGTGCTTTGACCGCCGTCTCCGCTGGCGAGGCAGTCGTGCCCGCATCCGAACTGGCGGCTGCTCGCGCGGAAATCGCCAAGCTGCAGCGCGTGCTCGGCAAGAAAACCTTGGAGAACGAAATCCTCAAGGAAGCCGTGGAGTACGCCGCAGAAAAAAAGTGGATTGCGCGCTCGCCCTTGTTGCCCGGGGACGACCAGTGAAGACGGTTTGCCGGACGATGGGGCTGGCGCGCTCGCATGTGCGCGACCTGCTTGGGCGCGGTGAAGACTGGACCGATGGCCGCAGCCATCGCACACCCAGCGACGATGCCGGGCTGCTCGCCGAACTGCGCCAGCAAATTGCCGACTTGCCCAGCTATGGCTACCGACGTGCCTGTGCCTTGGTGAACCGCCAGCGTGCGGCACGGGGCGCCCCGAGGGTCAATGCCAAACGCGTCTATCGCGTCATGGCACAAGCCGCTCTGCTGCTGCCCAAGGCGCCTCGCCGGCGCCAGTCCGCACGCTCGCATGAGGGCCGTGTTGCGGTCTCGCGCAGCGACCTTCGATGGTGCTCCGATGGTCTGGAAATCAAGTGCGATTCAGGTCAGACTGTGACGGCCACCTTCACCAAGGATTGCTGCGACCGTGAGGTGATGGCTTGGCGCGCGTGGGAGGGCAAAGGGCTGCCAGGTGAGCCGGTACGCGAGATGCTCATCGAGGCCGTGGAGCGCCGCTTCGGCTCGGTCGAAGCGGTCCCGCAGGGCCAGGAGTTGGAGTTCCTCAGTGACAACGGCGGTGCCTACATCGCCGCCGAAACGAGGGCGCTGGCACGCGCGCTGGGCCTGAAGCCCATCAACACTCCCGTCTGCAGCCCGCAGAGCAACGGCATGGCCGAGAGCTTCGTCAACACCTTCAAGCGCGACTATGTGGCGCGCATGGACCTGAATGACGCGCAGACGGTACTGGCGCAACTGCCTGCGGCCTTCGAGCACTTCAACGAGGTGCATCCGCATTCTTCGCTGAAAATGCGGTCGCCTCGGGAGTTCAGGCGGCAACAGGCTGCAGGGGCTGACCAGCTGCTTTATTGCGAATAGGGTGGGGTCGGGAATACGGGGGCGACATCACTGCGGCCCCCCCGCATCCAGAAAGCCCCCCGAAAACCCTTGTGCCGCCACGCTTACAACATAATTTGTCTGCGGCCGGTTTGACTACATCCCATCACCTGGACCAGGAACACAGTGGACTTTCAGGAGCCATCTTGGCTTTTGAAGACCATAGGAGTTTCACATGTCCGTTTCCCAGAACACGCCAGGCAAAAGCCAGCAGCCCGTTGGCCAGCCCAGCAAGCCCCAGCCACAGCAAACTGCTCCCAAGCAGCATCAGCCGGGCTCCGCTGAAGAGCAAAAGAAGCAAGCCCATCAAGGGCAACCGAAGCAGTAATCCAGCCGCTCCGTAACGAAAAAGGGCCCTCGGGCCCTTTTTGATTTCAATGGACGCAAAGGACGGGTTTCTGCATTCGGCCGGTCCATCAATCCTTGTGTTTAATCCACGTGGCTCCAGCCGCCTCCCCGCATCCGGCGCCCACCAGGCCACCGACGGCGCCCCCAACGAATATTCCAACCGGTCCTCCCACGGCCGCGCCAAGCACAGACCCCAGTGCTGCGCCAAAAATCATGAAGCCGGCCACCATGGTTGATTTGGACTCCCGCAAGGCCTCTGCCTTGCCCATTCGAATCTGTGCTGCCTGGTCGGGGTCCTGCGAAGGAACGCCGTGCCCTGGAACCGCCTGGTCGGCAAGATCAGGGTCCTGAGGCCTGCCAAGCAGTGACCTCAGTGAAATCGATGCAGTCATGGCCTTCTCCTCGAAGATGAGGAAGAGATAGATGCACCCCGCCTCGACCATGTTTTAAGCCCACACCAGAATTTTCCATGAGGTCCGCTCCGCCGAAATTGCGTAAGCAAACAGCCTCATCAGGACGGCAGGGTATCGAAGCCATGAATCGCAGGAGGTCAGGCAAGCAAACCGGCTACCGCGACGGTATGGCATGCGCTGCCGGCAACCACGAACAGATGCCAGATGCCGTGCGCGTGGCGCGTGCTCGCCAGACGCCGGTAGAACACCGTTCCTGCCGAATAGAGCAGTCCGCCGGCGAGCAGCCAGGCCAGGGTCTGCGCACCATGGCGAAAGGCCACCGGCACCGCGCCCCCCAAGCTGAGCCAGCCAAGGCTGATGTACAGAGACAGGCGCGGCGGCGAATCGAAACCCAGTGCACGTATCGCACCCTGGAATGCGAGTCCCCATACGCCGCCAAGCAGCAGCCAAGCCCACAAGCCAGGGGGCGCCATCAAGGCAAAGGGCGTGTGGCTGCCGGCAATCAGCAGGTAAATGCAGGCGTGGTCGACGCGCTGCCAGAAACGCTTGCGCACCCCGGTACAGCCATGAAAGAGGGCCGATGCGCCAAACAGCGCCGCCAGGGACAGGCCAAACACCACAGCGCCCACAATCTTGCGCGCATCGCCGCCGGCCACCGTTTCGCAGATGAGAACCACACTGGCCGCCAGGCCCACGGGCAGGGCTGCCAGATGACTCCAGGTATTGAACCGTTCGCCGGGCTGGCCCCAAACGCAAGGGCCGTGCGGCGAGCCTGCCTGCAAATCTTGCATGGAGCCTCCTGGCGCATGGCTGAGCAACGCCGGGCGCGGTGGCCCGGCCCGGCCACCCTAAGGCCCAGACGTGACAGGGCAATGATGGCAACGGACACGCTGGAGAGCCCGTCCACCGGACACCACACGACGTGCCGCGCCAAATTGAAACATCAGGCCTTGAAACCATCCTCAAACCATCCATATGGATGGCATAAGGATGTTCCATGGCCACAACCACCTCCACCCCTCGCGTGAGCGAATCCGAGAAGCTCACCATCAATCTGGGCTACGTCGACCTGGGCCAAATCGACCTGCTGGTCGCCGAAGGCTTCTACGCAAACCGCAGTGATTTCATCCGTACAGCGATACGCAATCACCTGCGCAGCCACGCGGACGCGTTGCAACAGGTCGTCGCCCGCAAGATGCTGGTCCTGGGTATGCAGCATTTCTCCCAGGCCGATCTCATGCGGGTGCAGGCTGCCGGGGAAAAGCTGCAGATCCGGGTGCTGGGCTTGGCCAGCATCGCGCAGGACGTGCCTGCGCAGCTGGCCGCAGAAACCATCGAATCCATCACGGTGCTGGGAGCGCTCCAGGCCAGCCCCGCCGTTCGTGCCGCTCTGGCCGGCCGCATTACCTGAGAACCATTCCATGAAACAGCTTTTTCACGACATGCTGGGCGAGGCTACACGCCTGACGCGCACTGGCAATTTGCTGGAAGCAACCGAGCTGATTCAGCGCACGTTGCGAGGCGAAAGCGCGCCCGCGCCCCACGGCAAGACAGCCGCAACCAGTCATAGGGAAGAAGGCTGGATCGTCGATGCCGAAGCCCGTTTCATCGACGATGCTCCCGAACTCGCCGTGCCTGCGGGCTCATCGCAGGCAGACACCTGCAGCGACGAGCAATGGCTGCGCGGCAGCTACTCGCACGGAGGCCGGCAGCTGGCCTATCGGCTGTATGTGCCGCCAGGCAGTGCACTTGAAGCGGGGCCTCGGCCGCTCGTCCTCATGCTGCACGGTTGCACCCAAGGGCCGGAAGACTTCGCCGCCGGCACGCGCATGAATGACCAGGCACGCAGGGCTGGTGTATTGGTGCTCTATCCTGAACAAACACAGCATGCGAACTCGCAAAAATGCTGGAACTGGTTCAAGGCCCAGCATCAGCAGCGGGGCCGGGGCGAGCCAGCACTGCTGGCGGGCCTGACACGCCAGGTGGTGGCTGACCATGGCGCGGACGCATCGCGTGTCTATGTCGCCGGACTATCAGCGGGAGGTGCAATGGCGGACATATTGGGGCGCACCTATCCTGAGCTGTTCGCCGCCGTGGGTGTGCATTCGGGCTTGCCCGCCGGTGCTGCGTCCAATCTGCCATCAGCCCTCGAGGCGATGCGAAGAGGCGCAGCATCAGGCTCAGCCAGCGGTCCCAGCGTGTGTCCGGTGATCGTGTTTCACGGCGATGCCGACACGACGGTGCACCACGACAACGGCGCGGCCGTGGTGAATGCTGCACGCAGCGCGCAAAGTCCCCAAGGCGTACCTCGCGTCATCCAGGGCCATGCGCCGAACGGCCAGCGATTCACCCGCTCTGCCTATGTCGCAGCCGACGGAAGTACCGCCATTGAACACTGGCAACTGCATGGCGCAGGCCACGCATGGTCCGGCGGCAGCTCAGAGGGCAGCTACACCACGCCAGGAGGAATCGACGCCAGCGCCGAGATGCTGCGCTTCTTCCTTTCGCACAAGCGTGCTCACGGCTGCTGACGCGCGGCACCGGCAGCGAGCTCGCGAGGAGGCCCTGGTCGGCAGCAACCGCTGCGGAGCAGCCGGCAGCTGCAGGTTTCCGAACAATGGTCTCAGGCTGAGAGCTGACGCAGGAGCTTCAACATCGAACATCGGGGGCGATCAACAGCTGAACTTGATGGTCTCTGGCTGCAATCTCCAAGAATCGGCATCCAGGGGTTTCCGCAGCCCTTGTCGGCGTCCACCTCGGCCCGGCCCCTTGGCGACGATTCACCGTGCCATCAGGCAAAATCCGGAACATCGGGAAAGCTTGGCGTCAGGTCTGCCGAGAGGCCCAACTTGAAGAATGGAACAGTATCAATGGCACTGACGAAGAAGGGCGAGTTCTGGTACGGGACGACTTCCGGCGACACCCAAGCCGAGCTGCGCAGCTACAGCATTGCGAATCTTCATGAGGCCGTCCGGTTTGCCTCGTCCAAATGCGATTGCGGGTGCCGGACTTTTGCGCTGCAGACGGATGAGGAAGCCGGCGTGGCCATCCGCACCTGCACCGACTGCGGGCAGGAACACCTGATGGGCGACAGCGCGGAATATGTTGAAGAGGCCACCCCCGAGGCACACGAGTGCGTGTGCGAGAACGAGACGTTCGAACTGATGTCCGGCGTCTCCGTGTACGAAGGCACACACGACGTGCGCTGGTACTACATCGCTTGCCACTGCGTGGAATGCAATCTGGTTGGGGTCTTCGCAGACTGGAAGTGTGAAGCGGGTGATGCGGCGGCTTTCCTCGCCAAGGTATGAGTGCGTGCCCCCCGGGGTTCCGCTCGCAGGATCGACGGCCAAGGAGTGTCATGAGGTGGTCGGTGGACCTGGCTGTATCAATGACGGCAACCGCTGCACTGCCGTCCTTGCCGACGGCAGCTGCAGGCTGGTTGCCAACGTTCAGCGAAGACAGCCAGACGACGTCTCCCGACCCGACGCGGGCGTAGGTTTTGCTCGAAAGCAGTCGCCCATTTACCCGGCGTAGTACGGCCAGCGTTCCTGTGGGTTGTTGCGGCAGAAGTCATGTGCCTTCAAGAGCCGAGTTCGCGTTAGCCGCTGATTGCCATCGCCGGCAAGCGAGGCGTCGCACTGCTGCGAGAGCCACGTGATGAAAAGCTCCGCACTCTGAAATTCTGCTCGCTCGTCCCTGTGGTTTGGGTAGGCAGCGAGTTCCTTCTGCGACTCTCTAGGCGTGAGCAAATTCCCGTCCACCACTGTGCCGTATACAAAGGTGCCATCGAACTCCCGAAGGCCCATGCCGCAGTAGTCGCGATGGCGATAACAGAGTTGTAGTCCCTGCTGGAGAAGTTCAGCAGTCCGCTCGCTGAGTTCCTTTCCGATGGGAATAGTGGCCAACGCCTCTGCATTGTGAGCCGACTTCGCGGCCGCGCGCTTTTGCCTTTTCCTCCGAACAGATAGTAGGAAAATCGTTACTCCAATGATGGGGAGCGGGGCGACAAAGAGAAATGTCTCCCAAACCGTTGCCTGCATTTTTGCTGTCCTTGACACTCGATTCTGGGCCGACGCCCGGTGACGCGCGGTGCGGGACGATTGGCCACACCACCCCGCGATTGACTTGCCCGCACACGCGCCTTCAACCCGCCGGCTCCAGCCGCTCCAGAACATAGCGGCCCCGTTGAGCGATGGATGGCACAGGGTCCGCCGCCAGCTGCAAGGCAATGGGAAGCGCCGTGCCGCCCAGCGCCTTCATCTCACGGGACAGCGCCTCCGCAGCCTCCCGCCGAACATAGGCGGAACGGTCGCTGGCAGCGCTGGCCAAGGTCTCCAGAAAGGGGACGGCGACATCCAGATGTCGCTGCCCGAAGACCGCTTCCATTCGGCCTAAGTAAAGCCCCTTGTGAATCCACCGCCAGCGGCGCTCCTGCAACCAGAGCACTTTGCCCATCAGCAGTGCGCGATAGGCCCGCGCACGCACAGCGGGCTGGATCGCATCCCGCGCAATCGTGTTCCAGTGCGCATCCAGCACCGCCGTTCGTGACACTTGCGCCAGCAGTTCGGCCATCGGGCCCGATGTTCCGGAGATCACCATGTGCCGTATTCCATCTGCTACACCGGGTTGCTCCAGCAACTGATCCAGCACCTGCCGGTCCACCGCCTCCAGGCGGCCCCACTCCGTCCAGAAAGGCAGCACCGCCCTGAAGGCTTCCCCTGTCTTTTCCGATCCAGCAGCGGTGGCCAGCGCCGGCAGGCACTGCCTAGCCGCGCTGCGCACCTGCGGAACCCAGTCGTTCAGCCGACGCACTGCTAGCGCCAGTACGAAGACACTCACGGGAGGAACTACCTCACTGGTCGCGCGGCCCACGCGCGGCAACCAACCCTTCAACATCAAGGTCCATAAGGTAGTCGCCGCAGGCCCGGCCAGCACGGCACGCAGCGCATGCTCCCGGTCGAAACCACTGCCGCTGCACAAAGCAATCCATGCCGTGCCCGGATGGCGAAGCAAATGCTTGCCGACCGGTCCCGCCCCCCGGTACGCATCCACAGCGCCCCGTATCACCTGCTCCCACTGTGCCATGCGGTCCAGAGGCAGAGCCTCCGTCCGCTCCGCCAAAGCCGCCCTAGCCGCTTCACCGGGCACGCCCGATGCCGCTGCCTCGATCACCTTCAGGACAGCCTCTCTCAACCCATTCGCCGCATCCTGCACCACCCGCATCCGCCCTCCCTGGCTGGTCTGTCTTGTTCTCACACGCAGTATGCCGCCAGCAGCCGATCAGGCGCTCGAGGTGCGTTTAGACGTTTGACCGTGCTTGCCGACGCGGAAGGCATGCAACCCGGTACGCGTTCTGAACACGGGAGACGACGGGAGGCGTGGCGAAGCATTCTCATTCAGACCTGACTCGGAACAAGGTCCAATCGTGGACGCAGAAGCCCGCGACAGGAGTTGAAGCATGCTCTGACGCTGGGGCATCCACAGCGACCACTGCAAGGCCCGGGACATACTGCCTCTCGCTATCGAGGCGATAGTACATTTCGTCGCCATCATCAAATTCGATTGGCTCGTTTTTTGAAATCATGGACAACATGTCACCAACCCGCAAACCTCGATAAGAACCCATATAGCCATCGAAGACGTATATGCATGCGAGTTGCCCGTACGCAGAGAACACCAGACGAACGGCATCTGAGCCGAAGAATATGGTGACACCACCACGCTGATCAAGGCTCCGAAGAATAAGCGCCCCCTTGTTCTGAGCCAGAGCGATGTTGAGGTGAAATCCGGGAACGTCGTTCACCGGGCGGGTGTCTTTCAAGAAGGGTTCAACGCTCGATAGGGACTGGCCTATTTTGAATCCTGCGGCGGACTGGCCGGGATCGATGGGAGCGTGGAGATCAAGCATATCTGGGGGGGAATGTTTTGCGAGTGACCATTCTCGCTTGAGAGTAGCAGTCCGCCCAACCTGGCACACAGCCGTGTCACATACTCTGAAGAATGACGGACCCGCATCGGCCATGGGTGTCTAGCATGAGCCCTTCACCGGCAACGATCTCAATATGACTTCGCAGGGTGCTTGCCGAACTTCTGCAATGGGTCGCATTGTGCCTGTGGCCGGGGTGCACCAACCGAGCGGAAGCTCCACGCGCAGGGCGGTTCAACCGGAGGAGCGAGGCCAAGTTCGCAACCTCAGCAGGCCATCTGCGGGAGCGGTTGCGCCGAACTCTTTCAGTTCTACATAGCTCCACAGGTTGCCGAAGTCATCGTCCATCAGGACCAATAGGAAGGTGCTCGAAAGTCGGGCCACCGCATCCAGGACTGCTCGGGAGCCCGGGCCAGGACGGCAGGCAATAGCTGCCGCAACAGATGGCTGTTGGCCAAGCCGGCGCACGATGGCCTCATCGCTCCCCCGGCTCTAGTTCGCGCGTCCAATCGTCTTGCGAATAGATGAAGTAAACGAACGATTCGGGCGCGCTACCAATTTGCAGGGCGTGGAGTTCGTGCTCTGCCGCCGCAGGTGCCACGCTACTAAGGTAAACCGCAACACCATCCATCGAAGTCGAGGCCTTTTGAGATTCAACTGGAGCCGCAAAACCGACACAAGCGTCCGCTTTTCCGCAGATTCTGAGGTCGCGGCGACCGACCGGTTGAACTCACAACTGTAAGCGGTCCCGGGCGTCAGCCTTTCCAGCGAAGAAGTCGGGCGAGCCAATGCCCCCTCGGTCGTCGGGCCTTGTTGGGGAGCCAAGGATTCGTGCGAGGTTTATGCGGGGCATACCCCGATCCATCTTCGATGCCAACGACGGTATGACCAAAGCAGTCGACCAGAGCAACAAGGCTACCTGTTCCTCCGTAAGGGTAGCCGTGCGGATTGAAGGCGAGCCTGCATCGAGCATCGCCTTCAACGACCCCTAACAGGTCGTAATCGCCCTCCCATAGCGCACTGAGCATTGACTCCAGCGTCCAACCAGGATTGGGCATCGCCGCTGAAAGGCGCACCGCCACCGGCGTCGAGAACCACTCGTCGTTCCATTCCTTCATCTCGTCGTCGGTGGGTTTCCAAAAGTAGGCGACCTCGACATTCGAGAAGAATCCAGCAAGTCCAGCCCCGTCGAACTCGTCGTCCTCTTTCGCAATCATGACGCGCTTGAGGAAGTCCCCGAGACGCCGCAGCGCTTGGCCATCCTTGGGCTCGAATTCGACGAAGCAATAGTCCATATGACGAATATCGTGCTACGCGATGCAGTCGAGAGCTTCAGGCTGATTTACGGACGTCCACCGCCCTCGTTCACCGCAGCCTCCGTGGTTCGACACCGCCACCGACCCGCAAGAGAAAATCTTCAACTCCGTGCCCGCTGAGAGAACGGATTCTCGCTGATGGTCTCCAGCGCTAGGACAATCTGTTCCAGGGGAATCATTTCGAGGCGACCAGGCAGCGCAACTGTCCTTAACTCTGGGGGAAGGACCATGGAGGGCCCCATGGTCGAAATGAACGCTTGGAGCGTATATGCCATGGGCGCATCCTTAACCGCAGCAGAACGGAGACGGCCGCTACCGCTGCATCGCTGTCATCGACACCAACTGCGCGAATGCAGACTCAGGTCCGGCAGCAGACAACTCCACCACTACGAGCTGCATCCCCAAAAACGGCTCGCCCCCTCCCCTCCCGCGCTATCATCAGCCCCGGCCCCCTGTCCCGGGGCTGATGCTTCAAAACATCCGTCGTATAGCGGCACAGCCTCTCCGAAAGCGAGGCTTGGTACACCGAATCCATCAGTCAATGCAGATGCAATGGCCTGTGGATTCGATCCGCAATGGAGCACGGAACAATGAACACCGTTTCTCTCGCCTGCGCGCCGTCTTTTGGCGCAGCCCCTCCCTCATGCCAGCCCTTTGTGCCCGGCCAACTGCGGAGGGACATGGCATGAACCCCACCCAGCCCTCCACCGCCACGGACAGCCACAGCGCCCGGCAGCTGTCCAACGCCCTCACCCAGGTGGACCATCTCGTGCAGCAAGGCTGTGCAGAAATCTCCGCCATCGCCCAGCTGGCCCTGGCATGGCTGGAGACGCCCAAGGGCCATCGCCACATGGACGTGGTGGCACGCGCCCTGCAAAGCATCCGCGACAGCGCCGAGACGCTGGCCGACTACGCGGGCACCGAGGCCCAGGCCATGGGCTGCGGGTTCGAGGACCCGGCCGAGATGCGCCGCGCTGAAGCGGCCGAGGCGGCGGCAAAGGCCATGGCCCACCTGTTTGAACGCCGCGCCAATATGCCGATGCCCGGGCCGGACGGCAGCAGCTGATGCGCCAGCGCGCCGGCCGGCCGGCGTTCAGCCCACGTTCAGACCACACTCAGCCCACGCTTAGCCGCAAGGCAAGCGCGACCAGCGTGATGGCAAGGACCGGAAGGGTCAGGACGATGCCGACGCGCAGGTAGTAGCCCCAGGCAATCGTCATGCCCTTGCGGGCCAGCACATGGAGCCAGAGCAAGGTGGCCAGGCTGCCGATGGGCGTGATCTTGGGGCCCAAGTCACAGCCGATCACATTGGCATAGACCATGGCTTCCTTCACCAGCCCCGTGGCCCCGGAGTGCTCGATGGACAGGGCGCCCACCAGCACCGTGGGCATGTTGTTCATCACGGAAGACAGGCCCGCCGACAGAAAGCCGGTGCCTATTGCGGCGCCCCACACGCCGCCGCCCGCAAACACTTCCAGCACCCTGGCCAGGGCGCCGGTCAGCCCTGCGTTGCGCAGTCCGTAGACCACCAGGTACATGCCCAGCGAGAACACGACGATCTGCCATGGCGCGCCCTTCAGGACCCGGCCTGCGCTGATGACCCGGCCATGGGCGGCGACGGCCAGCAAGAGCAGCGCACAGGCCGCGGCCACGGCGCTGACGGGAACGCCCAGCGGCTCCAGCCCGAAGAAGCCCAGCATCAACAGCGCCAGCACGGCCCAGCCTACGCGGAAGGTGGCCAGGTCCCGGATGGCGGCCGATGGCGGCTGCAGGCGCTCCAAGGCGTAGGTGCGGGGCAGATCCTTGCGGAAGAACAGGAACAGCACGCCCAGGCTGGCGGCCACGGCAACCAGGTTCACCGGCACCATGACCGACGCGTAGTCGTTGAAGCCGATGCCGAAGAAGTCCGCCGAGACGATGTTGACCAGGTTGGACACCACCAGCGGCAGGCTGGCCGTGTCCGCGATGAACCCTGCCGACATCACGAATGCCAAGGTGCTTGCGGCAGAAAAGCCCAGGGCCACCAGCATGGCCATCACGATGGGCGTCAGGATGAGCGCGGCGCCATCGTTGGCAAAGACCGCAGACACCACGGCGCCCAGCAGCACGATGAAGGCAAACAGGCGCCTGCCGCTTGCGCGCCCCCAGCGGGCCACGTGCAGTGCAGCCCAAGCGAAGAACCCGGCTTCGTCCAGCAGCAGGCTGATGATGATGACCGCCACGAAGGTGGCGGTTGCATTCCAGACGATGCCCCAGACGACGGCGACATCGGCCCAGTGCACCACCCCCAGGGCCAGTGCCACGATGGCGCCGAGCGACGCGCTCCAGCCGATGCCCAGGCCTGCGGGCTGCCAGATGACCAGGACAAGGGTGGCTGCAAAGATCAGGAGGGCCGCAAGCATGTGCTGTTTTCTTCGGGGATGTGCAGGCGGCAGAGGGAGCCGCAGCGGTGTCGGTGTCGGTGCCGGGTGACGGTGGCAGGTGTCGGTAGCAGGTGTTAGTGGCAGGCTTCAGTCACGGGCCAGGTCGCGGGCAGACTGCTGCAGCGCGTGCCTGGCCAGGGACGATGGCGGCAGGTTGACGAGCCGCTCCAGGCGGCGCCGCATGGCCAGCAGGGTCTGGCGGAATGCGGCCTGCCGGCCTTCGTCGCTGCCTTCGTCGCTTCCTTCGGCCCGCGACGGGTCCGCGTAGCCCCAGTGCGCGGTGACGGGCTGGCCCGGCCAATAGGGGCATGCCTCGCCGGCGGCGCTGTCGCAGACGGTGATGACCAGGTCCATAGGGGGCGCATCAGGCGCGCCGAACTCGTCCCAGCTTTTGCTGCGCAGGCCTTCGGTGCACACGCCCGCCTGCTCCAGCGCCGCAATCGCCAGCGGATGGGGCTGCTGGTTGTCGCGGGGGCTGCTGCCTGCCGAGTAGGCCTTGAAGCGCCCGCCGCCGAGGTGATTCAGCAGGCCTTCCGCCAGGATGCTCCGGGCAGAGTTGTGCGTGCACAGAAACAGGACGTTCAGGGGTTTGTCGGAAGTCATGGCAGGAAGTGTTCGGGGCGGGGAAACCGGGGGAGCAACGTCAGCAGGACTTGCAGGACATGTCGGCCACCTCGCATGCCGCACCTGCACAGCAGTTCTGCGTCAGGAAGCCGAGCAGGCCGTTCATGCGCTCATAGGCGGCGCGGTACACCAGGTTGCGGCTGGCCCGCTCCTGCGTCACCAGGCCCGAGCGGGTCAGCTCCTTGAGATGGAAAGACAGCGTGGTGTTGGCGGCGCCCAGGCTTTCTGCCATGACGCCCGGCGTCAGCCCCTCGGGCCCGGCCACGACGAGCGCGCGGAAGATGCGCAGGCGCAAGGGGTGGGCAAGCGCGGCCAGGGATTCGACGACTTCAGATTCATCCATGGGCGAATCATACGATATTTCAACAAATGTGGAAATATTGACCAGGCCGGCGCTGACCGATCGTGCCTGCCCATGCCAACCCACGCCACCCCATGCGGATGGGCACCCATGGCTGACCACCGCGCCCGGTTGCCGAAAAGCGCAGGCAACCGGGCACGGTCCGATCTCAGGCGCCCTGCGGCAGATAGCTTGGCCGGGCCGCCGTCATGCCGCGCTTGACCTGCTGGGTGAGCTCGTCGGCCAGCACTTCATCGAGCCCGGCCTCCAGTCCGTCCAGCGCGCGGCTGACGATGTCCTCGGGGCTGGACTTCGGCGCTTCAAGCCCGCGCGTGAGGTCGGTGTCGACATAGGCCATGTGCAGGCCCAGCACCTGTGTCTTCTGCCCTGCAAGCTCGCTGCGCAGGGCGTTGGTGAGCGACCAGGCGGCCGACTTGCTGGCCGAATAGGCGGCCAGCTCGCCGCCGTTCACCCAGGAGGCCACCGACAGCACATTGAGCAAGGCCCCGCCGCCGTTGGCCTTGAGAACCGGCGCGAAGGCCTGGCTCATGCGCAGTACGGCGAAGAAGTTGGTCTCGAAGATGCGCCTGGCGACCTCTTCGCTGTCGGGCGCCATGAAGCCGCCGGGCTGGGCGATGCCGGCGTTGTTGATCACCAGCGTGACGTCCGACGCCTGCGCCGCGGCGGCGGCCACGTCCTGCGGGCGGTTCACGTCCAGCTGCAGGGCATGCACGCCGGGCTGGGTGACGGTGGCGGGGTCGCGCGCGCCGGCGTAGACCTTGCGGGCGCCACGGGCGAGCAGCTCGCGCGCGAAAGCCAGGCCGATGCCGCGATTGGCGCCGGTGACGAGAACAACAGCGTTTTCAATTTTCATGGAGCACTCCAGGGGTGGGGAAAAACAGATTCAACGGATCTTGATGACGACCTTGCCCTTGGCATGGCCGGCTTCGGCATAGGCAAGGGCCTCGTTGGTGGACTCGAATGCGAAGACCTTGTCCACGACCGGGCGGATGGCGCCCGCTTCGATGAGGCGGGTGATCTCGCGCAGCTGGCCGCCGTTGGCCCGCATGAAGAGGAAGGAGTAGTCAATGCCACGGCCTCGCGCCCGGCGCCTGACACCGGAGCTGAGCAGCCGCATCACCAGCCGCACGAATGCGGGCGCCGCGATGTTTCTGCCAAATGCGGGATCGGGCGGGCCGGAGATGGAGACCAGCTTCGCGCCGCCCTTGAGCACGCGCAGGGATTTGCCAAGCGTCTTGCCGTCCTGGCTGTTGAGCACCACGTCGTAGTCGTGCAGGACGTCCTCGAAGTCCTGCGTGCGGTAGTCGATGACGACATCCGCGCCCAGGCTCCTGACCAGTTCGAAGTTGGCCGCGCTCGTGGTGGTGGCCACAGTGGCACCCAGGTGCCTGGCCAGCTGGATGGCGAACGTGCCCACGCCGCCGGAGCCGGCCTGGATGAAGACCCTTTGCCCCTTCGTCAGCTTCGCTGTCTCCACCAGTGCCTGCCAGGCCGTCAGGCCCACCAGGGGGATGGAGGCCGCCTCTTCCATCGTGAGCCCCTTGGGTTTTGGCGCCAGCGACGACTCCTTGACCGGCACGAACTCCGCGAACGTACCGATCCGGAAATCGTCCGTGCGTGCATAGACCTCGTCGCCGGGCTTGAACTGCCGCACGCGCGGGCCGGCCTTGACCACCACGCCGGCCACGTCGTGGCCCAGGATCAGGGGCAGGCGATAGGGCAGGATGAGCTTGAATTGCCCGTCCTTGATCTTGGAGTCCAGCTGGTTCACGCCTGCGGCATGGACCTGGACCAGGACTTCGTCGTCACGCAGCTGCGGCTCGGGTACGTCTGCCAGCTGCAAGGCGAGGTTCGCTCCATGGCTTTCCAGAATGAATGCCTTCATGGCTTTCCTTTATATGATGGTCATCATATGTAATGGCGAAAAAAATCCAGGCACATGCACAGGGCATGCGCCATCACTGGCTGGCCGGCGCCAGGTGCTTGAGTGCTGCCTCGCGAAGGCTGTCGGACAGGGCCGGATCGTCCACTGCCCGTGCCAGCAGCAGGCTGCCGACCATGGTGGACAAGGTGACGAGCGCGCGCTCATGGGCGCCGGGCTGTCCCCAGTCCGGCGATTGGCGGGCGATGAGATCGACCATTTCCTTGATGTGGCCCGTGGCCACGCGGCGCACCTCCGGCGCCTGGCGCGAGGTCTCGGAGCCCAGGGCCGCCAGGGGGCAGCCCACCTCGGCGCGCTGGACATGTTCCTTGGAAAGATAGGCGGCCAGCATGGCCTGCAGCACCATGCCGGGCGGCGCCTTGGCCACCACGTCGGCGACGGCGGCGCAGGACTCGGCGCAGGCCTTGCCCGCCGCTTCGGCCAGCATGGCATCGCGCGAGGCGAAATGGGCGTAGAAGGCGCCGTGCGTCAGGCCCGCCTCCTTCATGATGTCCGCCACCCCGGTGCCGCCATAGCCGCTGCGGCGGATGGCACGCGCCGCCACGGAGACGATGCGCTCATGCGTGGCCTCCTTGGCGGAAGCCCGGGCGCTGGAATTTGTGTTTCGCATGATGGTCATCATACATTGTTTGCGCCATGCACGCGCCGCAGATGGGACATCCGCCCGCAGCCATTGCATGGACAATCCCGGCATGTCTGCTGCTGCTTCACACAACAAACCATCCCGCCCCGTGCTCATTGCCGGCGGCGGCATCGGTGGCATGGCCACTGCCCTCACGCTGCACCAGATCGGCGTGCCCTGCATCGTGTTCGAGTCGGTGGCGCAGTTGCAGCCGCTGGGCGTGGGCATCAACCTGCAGCCGAACGCGGTGCGGGAACTGCATGACCTGGGTTTCGGCAACGATGTGCTGGACACCATCGGCCTGCAGGCGCGGGAATGGGCGCTGGTAGGCCGCAACGGCAACGAGGTATATGCCGAGCCGCGCGGGCTGCAGGCGGGCTACCACTGGCCGCAGTACGGGGTGCACCGCGGGCAGCTGCAGATGATGCTGTTCAACGCCGTGCGGGAGCGCCTGGGCGACGACGCCGTGCAGCTGGGCCGGCGCGTGGTGGGCTACCGGCAGGACGCCGAGGGCGTGACCGCGCTCATCGACACCCGCGATGGCCAGCGGCTGGAGATGCAGGGCTCGCTGCTGGTGGCGGCCGATGGCCTGCACTCGGCCGTGCGCGCGCAGATGCACCCCGCGCAGCCGCCCATCCAGTGGGGTGGCGCCATCATGTGGCGCGGCACCACGCCCGGGGTGCCGGTGCGCACCGGTGCGTCCTTCGTGGGCGTGGGCTCGCTGCGCCATCGCGTGGTGCTGTACCCCATCACGCCGCCGGACCCCGTCACGGGCCTGGCCACCATCAACTGGATCGCCGAGATCACGGTGGACAACGACGGCGGCTGGCAGCAAGGCGACTGGAACCGGCGCGTGGCGCTGGAGGAATTCATCCACCACTTCGACGGCTGGGACTACGGCTGGCTGGACGTGCCGGCCATGCTGCGCGGCGCCACGGATGTCTTCGAGTACCCCATGATCGACCGCGACCCCGTGCCCACCTGGGTGGACGGCCGCGTGGCCTTGCTGGGCGATGCGGCGCATGTGATGTACCCCGTGGGCTCCAACGGCGCCAGCCAGGCCATCGTGGACGCGCGCGTGCTGGGCGCGCAGCTGCTGGACCACGGCGTGGGTCCGCAGGCGCTGCGCGCCTATGACGACAGGCTGTGCAAGGACATCTCGGCCCTGGTGCTGCGCAACCGCGGGTCCGGCCCCTTCGGCCTGCTGGGGCTGGTGGACGAGCGCTGCGGCGGCGTCTTCGACCATATCGACGAGGTGCTGCCGCGCGAGGAGCGCGAGGGCTTCATGGCCCGCTACAAGGCAGCGGCCGGCTATGCGATCGAGACGCTCAATGCCGCAGCCCCCACCATCGCACCCGGTCGGCGCATGGCCGGGACGTGACCGGCGCATGACCGGCGCATGACCAGGGAGTGAGCCCTTGTGCGGCAGCAAGGGCCGCGAGTCGCCATAATCGGCCCTTGCCCCTGGCAGCCATCCCCAGATTTACATCACAGACCAAGCAGGAAGACCACATGCCCATCAAATCCATTCTGAAATCCACCGTGGTGACGCTGGCGATCGTGGGCAGTGGATCGCTTTTTGCGCAGGGCGCGCCCCTGAACACAGCGGCGTTTGACGCCCTGGTGGCGCAAGGCCCCGTCGCCGACGCCGCGACCATTGCATCGAGCACCTGGGCCAGCAAGATCAAGCAGACCGGCACGCTGCGCCTGGGCAGCACCCAGACCTCGAATCTGTTCTCCCTGCTCAACGAGAAGGACGGCAAGATCCGCGGCTTCGACGCAGGCCTGGCCCAGCTGCTCACGCGCTACATCCTGGGCGATGCGTCCAAGTACCAGTTCGCACAGGTGACCTCGTCCACGCGCGAGCAGGTGCTCATCAACAACCAGGCGGACATGGTGATCGCCACCTACTCCATCACCCCCGCACGCGCCGAGAAGATCTCGTTTGCCGGCCCCTACTACACCTCGCAGGCCGGGGTGCTGGTCAAGGCAAGCAACAAGACCGTGCAGTCGTACAGCGACCTGGCAGGCAAGAAGGTGGCCACGCAGGCCGGCTCCACGGGCCCCGCCATCCTGGCGCAGCACGCGCCCAAGGCGGTCGTGCAGGAGTTCCAGACCCACCAGGAAGCGCTGGACTCCCTGCGCCAGGGCCGTGTGGACGCCTATGTGACCGACTACACCCTGCTGCTCAACACCCTGAGCCTGGGCACTGGCGACGCGCGGCTGGCAGGCGCGCCCTTTGGCGCCCAGGATTCCTACGGCATCGGCCTGCCCAAGGGCTCGGACGGCGTGGCCTTCATCAACGCCTTCCTGAAGAAAATCGAAGCCGATGGCACCTGGGCCAAGCTGTGGACCGTCTCCATCGGACAGCGCACCGGCAGCACGGCCGTTCCCACGCCGCCCGCCCTGCCCTGAACGATGGGTGACATCTCCCGGCTCCTCGCCGACCACGGGTCTGCCTTCTGGCAGGCCCTCTTGCTGACCTGGAAGCTCACCGCCTTTTCGTTCCTGCCCGGCTTCCTGCTGGGCGTGGTCGTGACGGTGCTCAGGCTGCTTCCCCTGCCGCCGCTGCGCTTCGTGCTGACGGGCTACGTCGAGATCTTCCGTAACATTCCCAGCGTGGCGCTGCTGATCTTCATCGTGTTCGCGCTGCCCGATCTCAATGTCGTGATCGACTATGAACCCAGCGTGATCCTGGCCCTGACCCTGGTCTGCTCCGCGTTCACGGCGGACTATCTGCGCGCGGGCATCAACACCATTGCCGGCAGCCAGATCGAGGCCGCGCTCAGCCTGGGCATGCGGCCCATGCAGATCATCTCGGCCGTGGTGCTGCCGCAGGCGCTGCGCTCGGTGGTGCAGCCGATGACGTCTCTGCTCATTGCGCTGATGCTGTCCACCTCGCTGGCGTCCCAGGTGCCGCTTGCGGGCCGGGAGCTCACGGCGCTCGTGTCCAAGATCGCCAACGACTCCGCCGCCGGCATGGCCGCGTTCGCGGTGGCCGCCGCCCTGTACGTGGCCACCGGATTGCTCATTGCCTGGGTGGGCGCCATCCTGGAAAAGAAGCTGCGGATACTGCGATGAGCCGTTCTCTGGAAGACATTCTGTTTGGCGCGCCCAGCCCGCAGGCCAGGAAGATCACGCAGGTGGTCAGCCTGATCGCCGCGGCCGGGCTGATTGCGCTGGCTGCGGGCGTCGTGTGGCGTTTTCATTCCGCAGGCCAGCTCGAGGCCCGGTTCTGGGAATTCTTCGCCTGGCCCACCACCTGGGCCTTTCTGGCCAAGGGCCTGCTCGGCACGCTGGCATCCTCGGCCATGGCCGCCGTCATTGCGCTGAGCCTTGGGCTGGTGCTGCTGGCGGGGCGCCTGGCGCGGCCCCGCATCGTGCGCTGGCCCAGCATCGCCGTCATCGAATTCCTGCGCGGCACGCCCACGCTGCTGCTCATCTACGTGTGCTTTCTGGTGCTTCCCGCAGCCGGCATCAAGCTCGGCACGTACTGGATGCTGACCCTGCCCATAGGCCTGAGCACCGCCGCCGTGGTGGCCGAGGTCTACCGCGCAGGCGTGCTGGCCGTCCCTCGCGGCCAGACCGATGCCGCGCGAAGCCTGGGGCTGACCGAGGTCCAGGTCTTCCGGTTCGTCGTCTTCCCGCAGGCCCTGCGCTACATCGTCCCGGCCCTGGTCGCGCAGCTGGTCATCGTGGTCAAGGACACCACCTTCGGCTACATCGTCACCTATGGCGAGCTCATGCAGAACGCCAAGGTGCTCATCGCAAACTACCACGCGCTGGTGCCCGTGTACCTGGTGGTGGCGGTGCTGTACTGCCTGGTGAACTACGCGATATCGAGGGCGAGCAGGCGGCTGAGCCGGCCGGTGCACTGAGCCTTGTCACGAACGGCTTGTCGCGCGAGCACGGCTTGCAACTGCCATTGCCATGGCCAGGGCAACGACGATCAGAACGGCCGAGACTGCGAACGTGATCCGCATCGCGTTGGCAACGGCCTCGGGATGCGCCGTTGCGATGTCGGGCGACTTTGAAGCGAGCGCGAAAACCGTCCCCATCATGGATGCCCCGGTGATGAGCCCGAGGTTGCGCGACAGGCTGAGCATGCCCGAGATGACGCCGCGCTGGTCTGGATGGACATTCGCCATGACGGCCGTGTTGTTGGCCGCCTGGAAGAGCTGATACCCAGGGGTCAGGACGACGATGGCAGCAACGTATCCCGCCACGCCGAACATCGACGCAAGCACGGACAGTGCAAATGCCCCCGCAGCCATGGCGATGAGCCCGACGATGGCCATGGATGGCGCTCCCCAACAATCGACGGCACGGCCAGAGGGGACTCCGCTCAATATGGCGATCAACGGGCCCACCGCCATCACGATGCCAACAAGGGCTTCGTTGAGCCCGAGCGCACGGGCGAGGTAGAACGGCCCCACCACCAGCGTCGACATCATCACCGTCGAGACGAGCGCATTCATGGCAAGGCTTGCGCTGAAGCCTGGATCACGGAACATCGCCAATCGAATCAAGGGCGATGCGGCTTTCGCCTCGGCAAGCACGAAGAGCACGGCACCCAAGGCAGTGGCCAACACAAGAGCCCCGTTGAGCGGACCGAAACTTCCGCGCCCCAGCGTCATGGCCAGTGCGTACGCCACAAGCGTCACAGCCAGCAGCAAGGTGCCCAGATTGTCGAAGCGGGCCCGCCCCGTCTTCTCCCCCCGGCAATCGGCGGGCAGGTAACGGTGCGCGAGAACCCATGCCACGATACCCAGCGGTACGTTGACGAGAAAGATCGCCTGCCAACCGAGTCCGGCGATCAGAACGCCGCCCAGCGATGGACCGAGAGCGGTGCCCATTGCGGACATCGTTCCGAGCAGTCCCATGGCGCTGCCGGTCCTTTCCTTCGGCACCGTCCCGGCGACAAACGCCATGGTGAGGGCCATCATGATGGCCGCGCCAAGACCCTGCACCGCCCGGACGGCAATCAGCAGCCGGAGCGTGGGCGCCAGGCCGCAAAGGACCGAGGCCAGCGTGAACAGGAAGATGCCGACCAGCAGCAGCCGTCGGCGGCCCATGACGTCGCCGAGCCGCCCGACGCTGACGATCAGGGCGGTGATGGCCAGCAGATAGGCAAGGACGACCCACTGGACCTGCTGGAAAGAGGCGCCGAACGCCTGAGCCAAGGTCGGCAACCCCACATTGGCGATGCTGGTGCCCAGCGATGACAGCAACATCGATAGCGAAAGGCTGGCAAGCACCCACCGAATCGACGGCGTCTGCTCTGCACGGTCAGCGGCCATCCCATCTCTTGCTGTCGTGGCTGATTCTGGTGTGATTTTCATTGTTGGCGACTCCCGAAATTGAGCTATGGGAAGCGTAGTTCCCTGCCCGGCATGGCGGAAGGCGCACCACTTTCACTTTATTCGTGCGTCTGGCGCCATGTCACCACACGCCGTGCTACGGTCAATCCATGTCAAGACCCGATCTCAACCTGCTTGTCACCCTGGATGTGCTGCTTGCGGAAGGCAACGTGGCGCGCGCCGCCCAACGGTTGCGGCTGAGCCCGTCAGCGATGAGCCGGGCGTTGGCGCGTTTGCGGGAGACCACGGGCGATCCGCTGCTGGTCCGGGCCGGTCGCGGCCTCGTTCCCACACCTCGGGCGCTCGAACTCCGCGAGCGGGTCAGCCAGCTGGTGCAGGACACGGAAGCGGTTTTGCGCCCTGCCGAGCAGACCAACCTCCAGCAGCTGGTCCGAACGTTCACACTGCGGACCAGCGAAGGCTTTGTGGAGAATTTCGGACCGGACCTGATTGCCCGCGTCGGCGAGCAAGCGCCTGGCGTTCGCCTTTGTTTTGTGCAGAAGTCAAACAAAGGGAGCGGCCCGCTTCGCGACGGCACGGTCGATCTGGAGACCGGCGTTGTCGGGAGCACGATAGGTCCGGAGGTGCGTGCGCAGGCGTTGTTCCGAGACCGTTTCATTGGCGTCGTGCGAATGGGGCACCCGCTGAGCCAGGGCGAGATCACGCCCCCGCGCTATGCGGCCGGCAGGCATATCCTGGTGTCCCGGCGAGGGCAGGACAAGGGGCCCATCGACGAAGCCTTGAGTTCTCTCGACCTGCAACGGCAGATCGTTGCGATCGTTGGCGGCTTTTCAGCGGCGCTGGCCTTGGCCCGGGCCTCCGACCTGATCGCCAGTGTTCCCGAACGGCACACGGGGAACCTGCGTGCCGGAATGCGCAGCTTCCCCCTCCCCGTCCCTGTGCCGGAGATCACGGTTTCACTGCTGTGGCACCCGAGGCTGCATGCCGATCCGGCGCACCGGTGGCTGCGCGGGTGCGTACGGGAGATCTGCGCGGAACAGCACAGCGATTCCTGGCCATGCGAAAAAGCGGCCGAGAGCCCGGCGTGAAACCGATGGCTATCCGAAGTGCGGCAGCGTGACTACAGCGTGAAATGAACATGGCGCAGCACACCGTCCCCGGCTATGCTCGGTGCCTTTGCCGTTGCGCAGTCGGTGCCCGCTGGCTCTCCAACGGACCTTGCCTGTTCAGGACCTCCCATGCACATCGAACCCGGCGTCGTCAGCCCCGAGAAAATCGCCCTCAGTTACGTCACTGCCGCAGCGGCCTTCGGCCTGACCGCCGCCCTGGCACGGCAAAGCCTGCGCGACAACGGCGGCGCGCTCGCGCTGCTGGTGCGCAGCGTGATCACCACCGCGCTGGTGTTCAGCTTCTTCGAGGTGTTTCCGCATGAGCCGGTCGGCGTATCCGAGGTCCATCTGATTCTGGGCTCGACCTTGCTGCTGATGTTCGGCGCGGGTGCTGCGGCCATTGGCCTGGCGTGCGGCCTGCTGGTCCAGGGCCTGTTCTTTGCACCCTTCGACCTGCCGCAGTACGGCATGAACGTCACCACCTTGCTGGTGCCGCTGTATGCGGTGAGCCAGCTGGCGCGCCGGCTGATTCCGGCCGGCACGGCCTATGTGGACATCAGCTACCGGCAGGCCCTGGCCCTGTCCACCACCTACCAGGGCGGCATCGTGCTGTGGGTCGCCTTCTGGGCCATCTACGGCCATGGCGCCAGCCTGGCCACCATGACCGAGGTCGCAAGCTTTGGTGCTGCCTACATGTGCGTGGTGCTGGTGGAGCCCCTGGTGGACCTGGCCGTGCTGTGGCTGGCCAAGCGTCTGGCCGCCTTCACGCAAGGGCCGCTTTTCAACACCCGCCTGCACGCAGCGGCCATCTGACAGCCGGCTTCCCGGTCACCGCACCCTCGGTGCTCCGCTGTGGCGGGCTGTTCACGACTCCAGCCGCATCCGCGCTGACCAGCACCACGGCGGCTGCATCACGGAAATCAGGCCGGAAATCAGGCAACGGGCTCCCGTTCACGGGCCGCCCGATCCGTGACTTCCACCCAACGGACTGCCGCGCAGCAAGGGCCTGAAGGCCCGCATCCTGCGACAATTCGGCCCGCGCGCTCCGCTCCATTTCAATGCGACGGCCCCGACCTGCGCCGCATTGCGCCTTGCCTGGCAGCTATTGCACGGGGCCTGCCTGCGCCGATATCTTCATCGTCCATGGTTCTCGATCCCTTCACCCTGCTCGTTCTCACCACGGCCATGGCCGCCGCCTCGGCGCTGTATCTGGCTGCGGAATGGGGCAGCGTGCGCGAACGCTCGCTGCTGCTGTGGAGCGGGGGGTTTGCCATCATCGCCGTGGGCTGTGTGCTGGCCCTGCTGCGCTCCAGCGGCCATGTGCTGCTGGGCATCTGGTTTCCCAACGGCTTGCTGATCTGCGCGCACTGGCTGTTCCTGGCCGGCGTTGCAGCGTTCACGCACACCCGGCTGCCGCGCCTGTGGTGGCTGGTGGCCGTCGTCTGGCTGGCAATGCTGTTCATGCCCAGCGGACCGTGGTGGTCCAGGGCAATGCTGGGCATCCAGTCGCTGCTGATCGCCGTCATCAGCCTGCGCGCCGGCCTGCTGCTGCGCCCGCACGGCGGCACGCTGGGCGTGGGCGCGGCGCAGCTGCGCTTCGTTCTGCTGGCCCACGGCCTGTTCTATTTCACCAAGGCCGCCTCGGCCGTGGCGCTGGACACCTTCATCAACCTGGCCAATTTCCACGGCACGGTGATCCTGGTCTCGCTGGTGGAAGGCGTGATGGCGATCATGCTGCTCGCCATGTCCATGACCGGCACGGAGCGCCATCGCCGCGAGGAACGCATCGCGCAGATCGCCGCCCGCGACCCGCTCACCGCCCTGGACAACCGCCGCGCGCTCTATCTGCGCGCACCCCAGCTGCTGGAGCAGGCCTCAGCAGCCAGCCCCTGCGCCCTGCTGCTGATCGATATCGACCACTTCAAGCAGGTCAACGACCTGCACGGCCACGATGCCGGCGACCGCCTGCTGCTGACCCTGAGCGACCTCATCCGCAGCGCGCTGCCGCGCGGCGCACTGGCCGCACGGCTGGGCGGGGACGAGTTCGTGATCGTGCTGCGCAGCGTCGACCACGCGGCAGCGCAGGCGCTGGGCCAGGACTTGCGCGAGGCCTTCGCGCAGCAGGCGCGCACCATGTTCGAGACGCCGGAACCGGTGTCGCTGAGCATCGGTGCCACCCTGTTCGACCAGCCCGGGGTGGAGCTGTCCCACTGGCTCAAGCAGGCCGACGAAGCCCTCTACACCTCCAAGCGCAAGGGACGGGACCGCATGGAACTGGTCCCGCTTGCGCCCGGGCGGCCGCACTGAGGGCGCCGAGGGTGCCCTGGCCCTGGACATGCCTCACGCCAGCTCTTCATCCGCCAGCGCCAGCGCTGCCTGCGCCAGCAGTTCGGCGGCATGCGCATCGCTGCCGGGGGTGAAGACCCGGTGGCGCTGCGGGTCCAGCGGCGGGCCCCGGTCCACTTCGCACGTTTGCGAGGCGACCACGCTGCGCGTGCCCAGGGCAGCAGCCATCATGGAGACGGTGGTGTTGTTGCACACGGCCACGCTGGCCGATGCCAGCGCCGCGCCGAGCATCCAGATGTCGGTGCGGCCGCTCAGGTCCAGCGCGGAGTGGCGCATTTGCGCGGCCACCGATGCCACCAGGGCGCGCTCGTCCTCGCTGCCGGTGAGCAGCACTTCCAGCCCCGCCTGCGCCAGCCGGTCGGCCACGGCCGCGAAGCCGCTGGCGGACCAGCGGCGCACAGCCAGCCGCGCGCCCGGGTGCACGATGGCGTAGCGGCGGCTTGCGGGCAGCAGCGGGCGGACGCGGGCGCGGTCATCGGCATTCAACGGCAGATCCAGCTTGAGACCGCGGCGCGGCAGGCCCATATAGTCGGTCAGGGCCAGCAGGCCCAGCACTTCGCTGCCCTGCCCGGGCCAGGGCACAAAGCGCAGCGCATCCGCCTCGGGCACCCAGTCATCGGGGTCCGCAAAGCCCGCGTTGCGCCGCGCGCCAAAGTTGGCGACCAGGGCATTGGTGTTGCGGCCCGAGTCGTGCAGTTGCACCACCAGGTCAAAGCGGCGCGAACGCATGCGGCGCTGGAAGAAGCTGTATTCATCGGCCTTGGCCGAGGGCACGCCGGGCAGACCGGGCCAGCCGGGAAACAGCTCGAAGTCATCGACCGAAGACAGCCTTTGCGCCAGGCCTTCGGCCTCGGGCAGCCCCACCAGGGTGATGCGTGCCTTGGGCCAGGCCGCAGCCAATGCACGCAGAACGGGCGTAGCGCACAGCAGATCCCCAAAGCGGCGCGCGCGGAACACGCCGATTCTGCGCAGCTGCGGCAAGACGGCCGACCTGCGGTGGTCCGTGTACTTGCCGGGCCTGAGGGCGAGGGTTGAATCGGCCAGCCTCAGCAAGGGGTGATTCATGGAATTCATGGGCACTCTCCGCCTGTGGTTGCAGGCCAGTGATACGTAGCAATCGGCGTGCCCGCTGCGCGCCCTCCCCCTGCAAAAGCCGGACGCCGTCTACCACGCCTGGCTGGGTTGCCCTGTCACACCCATGAAACATGGGCTGCAGACAATGCCGGACTTTGTCAATCAGAGCGCCCCGCGCAACACGAAGAATGCAAGTCTGGAAATTGGGAATGGTGGCCGGTGCCGCAGCGCTGGCCCTGGCGGGTTGTGGTGGCAGCGATGGCGATAGGGCAGATGGGGGAACGAACAGCCAGGCCGTGGCCTTCATGGCCGATGTGCACTTCCAGGATGTGTACGGCGACCTCAAGAACAGCAGCTTCAAGGGCGTGCCCACGGCCAATGGCATGTTCGCCACCATCCGCACCATGTATGCGCAGCTGACTTCCACGCGGCTGTTCAACGAGAACTACTTCGCCTTCCGCGCCGCGCTGGACGATTCGCTGGCCAAGGGCGTGAAGCTGGTGGCCTTTCCCGGCGACTTCTCCGACGACGGCCAGCCGCTGAACGTGAACGGCTTTCGCGCCGTGCTGGCCGAGTACGAGAAAAAGGGCATGCGCTTTTTCATCGCGCCCGGCAACCATGACCCTGTCGCCCCCTACGACGATGACGAAAAGGGCAAGGACGACTTCATGGCCGCCAACGGCAGCACGGTCAAGGTCTACGCCAAGAACTACCAGGGCTGCCTGAACGCCGAAGCCAACGTGGTCTGTACCGACCAGTTGATGGAGCAAGGCTATGCCTCGCTGCTGCGCGACCTGGCCCCCTACGGCCTGATGCCCAATGAGAAGGACGTGTACTGGGAGACCCCCTACAGCACCTACGCGCAGGACAAGTACAGCTATGCCGAGGCCGCCAGACAGGCCCAGCTGGGCCAGCGCAGCTACGAGATCTGCAAGGAAGGCGAAGGCGGCAGGTTCAAGCAGGCCGGCTACACCAACTGCACCAGCATTGCCGATGTGAGCTACCTGGTCGAGCCCGTCAAGGGCCTGTGGCTGCTGTCGGTGGACGCCAACGTCTTCGTGCCGGACAAGCTGGACCCCGCCAAGCCCAACTCGCCCAAGGGCTTCACCGGCGCCGGCAATGCAGGCTGGAACAAGATGACCACGCACAAGAAGAGCGTGATGGCGTGGATCGAATCGGTGAGCGCGCGCGCCAAGGCCCAGGGCAAGCAGCTGGTGGCCTTCTCACACTACCCGACCATGGACTTCTACGCCAACCAGACCGATGCCATCAAGGCCGCCTTCAAGCCCGGCGCCTTCCAGACGGCGCGCGTGCCCGAGCAGGCCACGGCCGAGGCGGTGGCCGCAACGGGCCTGCCGCTGCACATCGGCGGCCACATGCACTTCAACGGCACCAACGACTACCTGAGCAAGAGCGGCAAGTACCTGGTGAACGTGCAGTCGCCGTCGCTGGCCGTCTATGGCGCGGCCTACAAGATCGTGCGCTTCAACACGCCGCGCAAGGTGGACGTGCAGACCGTGGCGCTGAACAACGTTCCGCGCTTCAACGAACTCTTTCCGCTGTACGAGATGGAATGGAAGTACGTGGAAGGCAGCAGCAAGCCCGAGGACGCCAAGCGCCGCTGGGACAAGGCCATTCTGTCCAGCACCAGCTATGGCGACTTCACCAGCCGCTACTTCGGCGAGCTGTCGCGCCTGCGCTTCCTGGACGAGTACTGGGCCTGCGACATGAAGGACCTGGTCAGCCAGCTCAACCTGCAGCAGATGCTGACCATGGCCCAGCTGGACACCAAGGTCACCTACGCCCAGCTCGCCGGCCTGGCCGCGCAAGGCGTTGCCGTGCCGTTCAAGCCCAGCGCCGGCTGCCTGCAAGGCAGCCCCGTGGCAGGCAATGCCGCGCAGTGGGCATCCGACTGGAGCGTGGCCGAGAACGCCGCCCGCGCCAAGGCCCAGGCCGCGGGAGTGGACTTCAACGCGCTGGCCAATGTGTCGGCCTATACCTTCTACGGCGACTTCCACCGCACCGTCTACGCGGGCGGCCTGTCGCTGAACGACATGGGCAAGCAGCGCGTGGAGCAGTACCGCCTGCTGATGAGCGCCTTCCCTGCCCTGACCTCGGCGCCCCAGAAAACGGGCGACAAGCTGGCCGACAGCACGCCCGTGGGCCAGCCCTTCCAGTACAGCTTCAAGCAGGTGTTCTCCATCCTCAAGGGCCTGGGCTCGGGCAAGCCCAGCGACCATTTCTCGGTGGACTTCGACGCCAGGACGCTGCGCGCCGAAGGCAGTGACAGCCTGAAGTTCTGACAAACAAGGCGCGGCCTGTACAGCGCTGATCTGTGCCAAGGGGAGCCCTTCCCCTTCGTGCAGGTCAGCGCTTTCTTGCATTTGCGCAGGCTTGACTACACGGCTTCCGATCTTTCCTACACCTGGATTTCACGGCGCGCCACACACTTGCTGCATTCCTCCCGCAACCCCTAAAGACCGGCGACATCGGCCCCAGCCGCCACCCGCCGGATCAGGAGTTCTCCCCATGAAGCAGCTCATTCCCATGGCAGGGCCCCATCACCGTTCCTATGTCCCCATGCAGATGGGCCAGCCCATCAGCGACGGCAACTACACCCAGCAGCAGACCAAGGCAAACCAGCGACAGATAGGCCAGCCCTTGCCGCAAAAGCAGCAGCAATGAAGGCGATGCCGCGCCTGTGAGGCCGGCCACGTCAATCCAGGACTGGAACACCGTCCTCCTCTTGCACAAGCCCCCGCAAGCCCTGCCCGCCAGCGCTTGTGGGGGCTTGTTCTCGTTGGGCCCCGCAGCCGCCCAGGCCCAGGGTGCAAGGAGTATGGTTACATATGCAACAACGGGTTGCGCACCTACGTGACCCCCCCTCGCGCAACGAATACCATCGCCGCCCAACAACTCAGAAAGGGGGAGGGTATGCAAGAAAATTCTCTCGAATGTTTCCTTTATCACAGCCAGCTGGCCCCAGGGGCTGACACCACATGCATCGCGGCGATCATCAAGGCGGCGCGCACTTTCAACTGGTCGGCCGGGATCACGGGCATGCTGGTTTTCGACGGTGAACGCTTCTTCCAGTATGTCGAAGGGCCGCCAGAGCAACTGGCGCTGCTGGTGGAGTCCATCTCGCGCGATGAAAGACACATCAACTTCACACCCCTGTTTCCGCAGGCACGCCTTGATCAAAGGCGTTTTGCCAAGTGGTCCATGGCCTATGTGATTGTGGAAGACACGGAGCCGCTGGGCACCATCTCCGAGCTTCAAGGCCCAGGCGCACTGGAAAAACTGCAGGAGCTTTTACCGCTGCTGGACGCCCAGTAATCCCTTTGACCCCAAAGGCGCGGCAGTTTTATAGTTTGGGTTCACTGAGGCAGGAAATCGATGCTTACCCGTTGGACTACCGAATCCGAGAAAGAGCAACTGCTCGGACTGCAGACCGCTGAAATCCTGGACCTGAATGCCAGAAAGGAATTTCAGCGCATCACCGAGCTCACCAGCCGCATGTTCATGGCTCCGATTGCCATCATTACGGTTCTGGACGAGCACAGGCAATGGTTCAAGGCACCGGTGGGTGTGGATATGGATGGCAGCCTGCGCACGGATGCCTTCTGTGACCACACCATCAGAAACGAAGGAATCATGGTGATTCCCGATACGCACCTGGACAGCAGATTTTCAGAAAATCCCCTGGTCACCCACAAGCCCAATATCAGGTTCTATGCAGGTGTGCCTTTGATAATGGAATCCGGCCACGCCATCGGCAGCCTGTGCATCATCGATACCCAGCCCAGGACATTCTCCGAAGAGCAAGGCCAGCAACTGCAAGCCATGGCCGCCATCGTTCAGGCTCAACTCCAATACCATCACAGAATTGGAAAAATAAACGAAGTCACGGGCCTGCCAAATCGCACGCAACTCAAGCTGGACCTGAAGAGCCTTTGCATTCTGGCCCCGGGATCGGCACGCGGTCTGGTATTGATGGAGGTGCTCAACCACGCCAGCCTGCTGGAAATGAGCAATGCGCTGGGCTTGAACTATGTCGAGCAGCTCATGCGCGACATTGCCAAGGCAGTCACGGACATGACGGGGCCGCACGCAACCGTCTACCACGTGGGCCTGGCAAGATTTGCCTGGGTGATCAGCGCAGGCAGGCAAGAAGATGAGGAGGCATTGGTCAACCAATTGCTGGAGTACCTGCAAACACCCATCACCAGCGCCGATCTGCGGTTCGAACTTCAACCCAGGGCAGGCGTGGTGCGGTTCTACCTGAACCAGGACGAGGTGGACGATGTCATTCGCAAGGCGATGGTGTGCGTGCAGCAGGCCGGATACAACGCACGATCATTTCACCGCTATGAGGAGAATGAGGACAGTCTCCAGCAAAGATCCTATCGGCTCCTGCGGGACTTCGGACATGCGCTGGGCAATGGGCAGCTGCGGCTGGTGTACCAGCCCAAATTTGACAACCACAGTTTCAGCTGCAAGGGGCTGGAGGCGCTCATACGCTGGAAGCATCCACAAATGGGAGAAATCCCGCCCAGCGAATTCATCCCCCTGGTTGAAGCCACGCCGTTGATCCACAGCCTGACACGGTTCGTGATCAAAACGGCGCTGGCGCAGGTGGCGGCCTGGAAAGCCGAGAAACTCGATCTTCAGGTCTCCATCAACATCTCCCCGCGCAATCTGGATGAGGTCGATTTTCCGGACTACCTGAACGCCATGTGCAACCAGCACGGCGTTCCGCTGAAAAACATCGTGATCGAGTGCACAGAAAGCGATGTGCTGACAGGCCAGGGCACGGTTCAGGCGCTTCAACACATCAGGAAACTCGGCATAAAGGTTGCACTGGATGATTTTGGCGCCGCATATTCCAATCTTGCATCGCTCAAGAATCTGCCTGCCGAGATATTGAAGATAGACCGGTCCATGGTCTGCGACATCGATACCAATGACCGGGCCCTGTCCGTATTGAAATCCATCATGACCATGGCCTCGGATCTTGGCTACCGCCTGGTGGCAGAGGGCGTTGACAGCGCCGAAGTCTTTGATTTACTGGTTTCCCTGGGTTTCGATGAAATACAGGGCTACTATTTCAGCAGGCCCATTGAAGCGTCGGAAATCAGGAAATTCGTTGAAGAGCGCAATCGGTACGCCAACGGAAAATAGCGGCAGCCACGAAGATACGAATCATTTCCAGAGAGCCGCATGCCGATGGGGGCATAGGCCCCGATCACGCCCTGCGCTCCTAGAATCACGCATCCCTTGGGGAGTAGCCTGCTTGCAACCTGCAAGCGCATGCGTCAACACACTCGGCATCCTGCATGCTGTGGCGCAGGCATCCGTTCTTCGGTTGGCGAGACCATCGGCATTTCACCGCGACACAGGTCACAAGGTCGGGCAGCGGTGAACTGCCGTTGTGCGCTTGCCCGGCCGTGAAGAACCCCTCCCAGATGAACGCCGCATCCATCCTGCTCCTGGCCTTTGCCATGTCCACCGACGCCTTTGCCGCCGCCGTGGGCAAGGGCTCCGCCCTGCTCAAACCCCGCTGGTCCGAAGCCCTGCGCACAGGCGCCATCTTCGGTGTCATCGAAGCCCTGACGCCGCTGGCCGGCTGGGCGCTGGGCTATGCGGCTTCCGACTACGTCAAGGCATGGGACCACTGGATTGCCTTCGTGCTGCTGCTGGTGCTGGGCGGCCGCATGCTGCTGGGCGCCCTCAAGGCCGCTGACGGCGAAGAAGAGGCCAAGCCCGCCCGGCACGGCTTCTGGCTGCTGGTGGCCACCGGATTCGCCACCAGCATCGACGCCATGGCCGTGGGCGTGGGCCTGGCCTTCCTGGATGTGAGCATCACCACCGTGGCCCTGGCCATCGGCTTTGCCACCTTCGCCATGGTGACCCTGGGCGTCATGGTCGGCCGCCTGCTGGGCAGCATTGCGGGCCGCTGGGCGGAGGCCGTTGGCGGTGTGCTGCTGATCGGCATCGGCTCGGTGATTCTGTATGAGCATCTGAGCGCCATCTGATTGGGGGCCTGCACCCCGCCAGCGCACGATTGCGGGAGCTTGTAGGCAAGCTCCTCGCCGCGCCGCTCGATTGGCTGACAGGCCTTTGCTTGCTTTTCCGATCTCCGTGCGCTTGGGCAGCACTCCTAATGAGGGCTTCAAATTTTGTTTTCCAGGAGTTCTCTATGACAGGTCACAAGACGCTGAAGATGGGTTTGATCGCTGCCGCACTGATCGCAGGTGCAGCCTCCACCAGCTGGGCCCAGCCCGTGGCGGGCACCACCACGCTGGGCGTGGCGGCCACTGAAGTCCAGGCCGTGGCCACGGGCTGGAGCCTGAAGAAGTCCGTGCTGGGCAAGAGCGTCTACAACGAGGAAGGCAAGGCCGTGGGCAAGATCGACGATGTGATCGTCGCACCCGACAAGGCCGTGTCGTACGCCATCATCGGCGCAGGCGGGTTCCTGGGCATGGGCAAGCATGACGTGGCCATTCCCGTGAACCAGTTCCGCGTGGAAAACAACAAGATCACCCTGCCCGGCGCCACCAAGGACGCGCTGAAGGCGCTGCCCAAGTTCGAATACGCGAAGAAGTAATCCAGGCCCTCATTCACGAGCCCTGCACTGCAGGGCTTTTTCGTGGGCGCGTGGCTGGCAGCCAGGCAAGCATCCAGGGTGGCCGTGGAAGGCAATATGATCGCGGCGGATCAGATTCATACAAAAAATCCACGAGCAAATGAAAATACTCTTCGCCGCGTCATTGGGAATATCGTTGGTCATTCAGGCATCGCCCTCCTTTGCGGACAACAGCAATGGGAAGCAGCTCTATTCATCGAGATGCGCCATGTGCCACGGGGCAGACGCCAGGGGCACGGGCCCGCTGGCCAACAAGAGCAACCCTCCCACGCCCGACCTGACGACCGCCGCCTTCAGAAAAAGGCTGCATGATTATCCGGGCGTGATTGTCTCGTCCGTCATTCTTCGCCCGAATGGAGATTTGATTCCCCGGACCTTGCGGGAAAACGGCGTGAAAGTACCGCCCCATGCCTGGACGGTGAAGGATTTTCGTGACCTGAATGAGTATTTCAGTGGCCTGATCACGAAGAAATAAATTCAAATTGCGATTTCCTGCCTGCGCACATGCTCGCGCACTGCATCGACCAGGATGCGCGCAAGGCGGTCCACGGGCTCCGGGGCATCCAGCGCGGCGCGGCCCAGGATCAGGTCCATGGACGGCAGGGTCGGCAGGCCAAGGGCGTGTGCATCCAGCGGCCTGACGTGGGCGGGCAGGCCGAACGGCGTGCGCACGGACAGGCCCAGGCCGGCCGCCGTGGCGGCCCAGACGGCGGTCAGGCTGGCGCTGTTGAAGGCGTGCCGCCAGGCCAGGCCCTTTTTGTCCAGGGCGGCCGTCACGATGTCACGCAGGGGGCAAGGCGCCTCAAGCATGGCCAGGGGCAGCGCCTCATCGCCCTGCGCCCCGCCGTTGAGGCCGCGCGCCCAGCCGGCCTCGGCCGCATCCAGCGATGCCGGGCCAATCCACTGAAGCGGAAGCCGCATGATGTGCTCGCCATGCACGCAGGCATGGTTCATGCCCACATCCCAGAGCAGCGCCAGGTCGAACTGGCCCAGGGCCATGCGTTCGCGCAGTTCATCGCTGCGGGCCACGCTGGCCTCGATGCGCACGTGCGGGTGGGCACGTGCGAACTGCCCCAGCACATGGGGCAGCACGCTTTCGCCCAGGTCTTCCTGCAGGCCCAGGCGCACCAGGCCGCGCAGCTCGCTGCCGCGCACGGCCGCCACGGCGCGGTCGTTGAGCTCCAGCAGGCGCAGCGCGTAGCCGCGCAAGGTTTCCCCCGCCTCCGTCAGCACCAGCCCCCGGCCGGACTTGCGCAGCAAGGGCGTGCCGCATTGGGACTCCAGCTTCTTGAGCTGGGCACTGACGGCGGATGTGGAGCGGCCCAGCCGGTCCGCCGCCCGGGCAAAGCTGCCCAGTTCGACGCCGGTGCAAAAGGTGCGCAGCACATCCAGGTCATAGAGAACGCGTGTCATTGCCAAGCCCCAATCGTGCTGAAAAAATGGATTGTAGATGCGAAATTATGTGATTTTCAGGATGGTTGAAGCCCAACATACTGCCGCCCATGACCTCCTCTTCTCCTGCACCCGGCGCCGATCCGGGCCCCCTCCTGCCCTTGCCCTCCCCGCCCCGCCACCGATGGAAGGTGCTGGCGGCAGGCGTCATCGCCAATGCCGCGTTTTCCGTGGCTTTCAGCGGGATTCCCATGACGGCCATCCTCATGCGTTCGGGCTACCAGCTGGACACCCAGACGCTGGGCCTGGCGCTGGGGCTGATGGGCCTGGGCATTGCGCTCAGTGAATTGCCCTGGGGATTGCTGACGGACCGCTGGGGTGACCGGCCGGTGCTGCTGCTCGGCCTGTGCGGCACGGCCGTGGCCCTGGCGGCCATGGCGCTATGGGCTTCGCCATCGCCGGCCTATATCCCGCCATTTGGCTTGCTGGCTGGCGGCCTGGTGCTGGTGGGGCTGCTGGGCGGCAGCGTGAACGGCGCCAGCGGCCGGGCAGTCATGGGCTGGTTTGCCGAAGGCGAGCGCGGCCTGGCCATGAGCATCCGCCAGACCGCCGTGCCGCTGGGTGGCGCCATCGGCGCGCCCTTGCTGACCAGCCTGGCCACGCATGCAGGCTTTGCCGCCGTCTATGGCGTGCTGGCTGCGCTGTGCCTTGGGGCTGCCGCATTCGCCGCGCTGTGGATTCAGGAGCCGCCGCAGTCACCGCTTCGAAGCAAGGCCGCCGCGCCGCACCACGCAGCAACCACCACGCCCGGCCCATTGCGCGATCTGCAGGCCTGGCGCATGGCCGCCGGCATCGGCATCCTTTGCGCCCCGCAGTTCGCCGTGCTGTCCTTCGGTACGGTGTTCCTGCATGACTATGCCCAGTTGGGGCTGGGCGCGGCGGCCGCCGTCATGTCGGTCGTGCAACTGGCTTCCATGGCCTTGCGGATCTGGAGCGGCCGCTGGACCGACAGGCACCGGAACAGGCCTGCCTTTCTGCGCGCCTGCTGCCAGCTCACCCTGGCGCTGTTCGCGGGCCTTGCGGTCCTGAGCTGGGCCGGCCACCCGGCCGGGTCTGCTGCAATGGGTGCGGCTCTCATGGTGATGCTGGGCATCTGCGGCATCTGCGTGTCCGCCTGGCATGGCGTGGCCTACACGCAGCTGGCCGGGCTGGCCGGTGCAGCCCGCGCGGGCACGGCGCTGGGCATGGCCAATACCTCCGTGTTCGCGGTCTGCTTTCTGGTGCCCCTGGCCATACCGCACCTGCTGTCGGCCCAGGGCTGGGGGCTGGTCTGGGCCTGTGCGGCGGCCTGCGCGGGCTGGGCCATGCAGCTGTTTGCACGGGCCGGTGCCATTCGCAACGCCAAGGCCGCGAAGACCCCCCACTTGCACGAGAATGTCGGCTGTCTTCCCCCACCGACCTCCCCCCGATCATGACCATCGCCCACTGGCTTGTTTTCTGCGGCGTCTCGCTGTTGATGTGCTTCACCCCCGGCCCCGCCGTGTTGCTGGCCATCTCCAACTCGGTGGACGTGGGCGCAAGGCGAACGGCACTGAGCTCGCTGGGCAGCTCGGTCGGCATCTTTGTGGTGTCCGGGCTGGCGATGATCGGCATGGGGACCATCCTCGCCATGTCGGCCCATGCATTTTTGGCCATGAAGGTGGCGGGCGCCATGTACCTGATCTGGCTGGGCGTCAAGCGCTGGCGCAGCAAGGACGGCTTGCTGGGCAGCGATGCGGGCCTGGCCCCCACCCAGCGGCGCGAGCGCAAAAACTGGCAACTGGTGGCCCAGGGCATGGGCGTGTCGCTGACCAATCCCAAGGCCATCCTGTTCTTCTCGGCGCTGTTTCCCCAGTTTGTCGTCCCGGGCGAGCCGCTGCTCACGCAGTACCTGGTGCTGACCACCACCTTCGCGGTCTGCGCCCTGATCTCGCACGCCTGCTACGTGCTGCTCATCTCCCTGATCAAGGGCCACCTGGTGGCACACGCCAAGCTGTTCAACCGCATCGTGGGCGGCACCTTCATCGCGCTGGGCGTGGGACTGCTCAGGACACGGCACAAGCTGGGCTGAGTGCGTGCGCAGCCCTTGCTCGCAAGGGCTGGCCCGCTGCTACTCACCCTCTTCGAACAAGACAGCGGCGTAGTCCATTGCGCCGTGCAGGATGTGAAGAATGATGGTCCGCTCTTCTTCCTCGGCCACGCGGTAGAAGATCAGATAGTTGCCATGCACGCGCCGACGAATGCCGTGGCCTTCATAGCGGGGTACCAGCGGAAAAGCGAATGGCCTGCGTGCCAGGGCTTCGCACTTGTCACGCAACTCCTGCACGAATGACAGTGCGCGGCGCGGATTGTCCTGAGCTATGTAGTCAGCGATGTGCTCCAGGTCGCATTCCGCATTGCCCGTGAATTCAACAATCATGCGGACGGGTTGTTCTTTTCGGCCTGTTCGGCCATTGCGCGGTATTTGGCTTCCAGTCTGTCGAACACAGCGCCAGCTGGCTTTGTGCGCCCCGCGTCCGCGTCAGCCAATCCGCGCCTGATGGACGCGTCGAGCGCAGTCAGCCTGGTTTCCCTGTCCTGCACCAGCCGAACCCCCTCACGCAACACTTCGCTCTTGGATCCGTACCGCCCGGTGTCGACAAGCTGCTGGACATAGCCTTCGAGTTGCTTGCCCAAATCTGCAGAAATCATGCTGCGCCCTCCTCGTGGGGTTTGAAACTGCAACACAGCCTAGCGCATTTATCAACAGTTATCAAATCAATGCATTGCTGCCGATGTGCCATACCAGCCCTGAAACGCTGCGTATGCAAGAGGATGAGGCGAATGCAAGCCCGCCCCCAGCGCCTGCCACGCCCGCCACGCCCACAACGGGCGGGCGGCGCGGCCGCAGATGCCAGGCTCAGTTCGCCTGCGCATCCCTCACCACGAAATGCTCCACATGCGGTGCCTGCGCAAAGTACGGGCCGATGATGGCGCGCCACTGCGCGAAGGCGGGTGACTCGCGAAAGCCCACGGTGTGGTCTTCCAGGGTCTCCCAGTTCACCTGCAGCACGTAGCGGCCGGGCGTTTCCATGCAGGCAAGAATGCTGTGCCCACGGTATCCACCGGCCTTGGACAGCACGTCGGCCACGGCCTGGGTCAGGGCCTGGCCGAATTCTTCGTGCCTGGCGGGATCGACCCTCAGTTCGGCAATTTCAACAATCATGGATATCTCCTGGAGAGGCGGCTCGATGTCGGCGCGGGAGGGCGGCCGGGGTCATCGCTCCTGGTTGAGAGACTGGATGCGCGCAGGGCTGCGCGCATCCGGAGACTTGGAATATTGCAGAACTTGAGGATTCCTGCCCAGGGGATGCGCGCCCCGGGCAGGCGCCTTACTGCCCTGCCTGCTCAGGGATCAGCAGCAGCTTGCCCACGCTCTGGCCCGATTCCATGCGCCGGTGCGCCTGCGCGGCCTCGGCCAGCGGGTAGGTGCTGTCGATCACCGGGCGGATGGTGCCGGCCGCCAGCGCGGGCAGCCAGCGCTGGGCGAAGCGCTGGACCATGGCCTGTTTGACTTCGGGCGGGCGCGACTTCATCACCGTCCCGAAGATCCGCAGGTGCTTGTACAGCAGCACATCCATGGGCACGGCCGCCGCCAGCGCGCCGCCCAGCAGGCCCACGCAGACCATGCGCCCGCCCATGCCCAGCGAGCGCATATTGCGCTCCAGGTAGGGGGCGCCAATGAAGTCGACCACCACATCCACGCCCTTGCCGCCCGTCCTGTCGGCCACCACGGCCTGGAAGTCTTCGCTGCGGTAGTCGATGAACACATCGGCGCCAAGGCCCGTGACGGCGTCCCGCTTGTCGCCGCTGGCCGTGGCAAACACGCGCGCGCCGGCCGCATGCGCCAGTTGCACGGCCGCCGAGCCCACGCCGCTGCCCGCCGCGTGGATCAGCACCGATTCGCCGGGCTGCAGGCTGGCCAGGTGGAACAGCGCCTCATGCGCGGTGACGAAGACTTCGGCCACCGCGCCGGCGTCGGTCAGCGACAGGCTCTCGGGCACATGCATGGCCATGCGGTAGTCGATGCGCGACAGCTCGGCATAGGCGCCGCCGCCCACGATGCCCATGACGCGGTCGCCCACGGCAAAGCCCTGCACCTGCGCGCCCACCTCCACCACGGTGCCGGCGATCTCCAGGCCCATGAGGTCGGATTCACCAAAGTGGGCGCGGCCATAGGCGCCCTTGCGGTGGGATACATCGGCACGGTTCACGCCAATCGCGGCGTTGCGCACCAGAAGGTCATGGGGCCGGACTTCGGGCCGGGCCACGTCGCGGGCCACGAGCACTTCGGGGCCGCCGAAGTCGTCGAAAACAATGGCTTGCATGCTTGTGCTGTCTTTCATTGCGCAATGAGTATTCAAAAAAGGGTTGAAGGTCCGATACCCAAAGCTTACGACTGCTCCAGGCCGCTCAAACGCAGCGATTTCGCTCTACAGTGCTGCAAATCTGCATCACCAAAACCGCCATGAACTGGGATGACACCCGCATCTTCCTCGCGCTGACGCGCACGCCCTCCCTGCGCGCCGCCGCGCGCAGCCTGGGCGTGGACCAGGCCACCGTGGGCCGGCGCCTGAACGCGCTGGAGGCCGAGCTGGGCAGCAAGCTGTTTTTGCGCGCCAGGGATGGCTACCTGCTCACCGCCGCTGGCGAGGCCGCGCTGGGCGCCGCGCGGCGCATGGAAGGCGCGGCGCTGGACCTGCGCACGCGCATCGAGGGGCTGGACGACAGCCCGGCCGGCCTGGTGCGCGTGACCAGCACCGACTCGATCGCCACCGAATTCCTGCTGCCCGCCATAGAACGCCTGCAGCAGCGCTGGCCCGGCATCCGCGTCGATCTGGAGGTGTCCACGCACATGCTGAACCTGGGCCGCCGCCAGGCCGATATCGCGTTTCGCAACGTTCGCCCCGAGGCACCCGAGCTGGTGGTGCGCCGCGTGGTCGCCTGGCCCGTGGGACTGTTTGCGAGCGCCGCCTACGTGGCGCGCTTTGGCCAGCCATCGGCAGAGGACGAGTTGCGCGGCCACCACCTCGTGGTCTATGGCCCCTTTCTGGAACAGCGGCCCGTTCCCACCATGGTCGATGTGCCCGCGCGCCAGGCCCGGATCGCCATGGCCGCCAACTCCAGCCTGCTGGTGCGCAAGGCCGTGGCGGCCGGCATCGGCCTGGGCGAGATGCCCGTGAGCATGGGCGAGCGCGAAGGCCTGCTGCGCATCTGGCCCCAGCGCCAGCGCTCGGACGACTATGAGGTCTGGCAGGTCATGCACCCCGACCTGCAGCGCACTGCCAGGGTGCGCGTCACGGCCGAGTTCCTGGCCCAGGCGCTGGGCCAGACGATCAGCCCTGCTCCAGCAGCACCCGGATGAGGAGGTGGGGCTGCAGCGGCTTTTCCAGATAGTGGTCAAAGCCCGCCTGCAGCGCCTGGGTGCGGTCCTGCTCCCGGGCGAAGGCGCTGAGCGCCACGATCTTCACCTGTCTTGTTCCGCCAAAGTGCGCGGCCTCCGCTTCGCGCAGGGCCTTGACCAGCTGGAACCCGTCCTTTCCCGGCAGCCCTATGTCGCTGACGATGAGACTGGGCCACTGCGCCTGGACCAGGGCCATGGCCTGGTCGAAGTTCTCGGCACTCCTGACGGTGGCGCCCTGGTCGGTCAGCACCACTTTCAGCATTTCGCTGGTGTCCGCGTTGTCTTCAACGATGACGATGTCCTTGCCTTTCAGGGATTCGCCATTTTCAAGATGCACATTCATCGGGTCGGCCGGGGAGGCGCTTGCCTCGTGCAGCGGAATCTCCACCCGCATGGTGACGCCACGGCCCACGCCTTCGCTGTGGGCGCGCACGGTGCCCCCATGCAGCTCCACCAGGTGCTTGACGATGGACAGCCCCAATCCCAGGCCGGAATGGCCACGGGTGGCGGGGGCGGAGGCCTGCGAGAAGCGCTCGAAGACATGGGGAAGGAATTCAGGCGCGATGCCCACGCCCTCGTCCGCCACGCTCATCACCAGGCTTTCGTCACTGATTTCAAGGCCCACCTTCACCGCGCTGCGCGCATTGGAGAACTTGATGGCGTTGGAGACCAGGTTCCACAGGATTTGCTGGAATCGCGTGACATCGATCCACGCCATGATTTCATCGGAAGGCGCCTCGAACTGCAGGGTGATGTTCTTGTCGGCGGCGTTGTCGCGCAACGGCTCCAGGCTTTGCACGGCCAATGAGCAGACATTGACCTCCTCGCGGTGCAGATTGAGTTTTCCCGTCGTCAGGCGCGAGATATCCAGAATGTCCGCAATGATGCGGCTTTGTGCCTTCACGCCTTTCTCGATGGCATCTATGCCCTTCTTGAGCATGGCCTCGCTGAGGTTGGCGCGCTTGAGCAAATGCGTGCCCCCGTTGAGCAGGGACAGCGGCGTGCGCAGTTCATGCGAGAGCACGGCGACAAAATCATCCTTGGTGCGGCTGATGCGCTCTGCGGCCACGCGCGCCGCCTGCTCCTGCTCCAGCATCTGCTGGCGCTGCCTCTCGAACTCCAGGGACTCCGTCAGGTCCTGGGCCACGGCCAGGCGGATGCCGGGCTCGATGGGATCGGAGAACTTCCAGGAGATCAGGCGCTCCTGCCCGTCTGCCGGGAGGATGGGGAACTCGCCGCGCCAGGACTTTTCGGGGTCTTCGGCCAATTGCTGCGCAGCTTTTTCCCGAACGGCCTGCGGAACAAAGCCCGTCAGCGGCTTGCCCGCCAGGTCGTCAATGCCGCGCTGCAGCAGTGCCTGCGCCTGGGAATTGGCATCGCTGATCAGGCCGCCGGCGCTGACCAGCATCATGGCCGCCGGCGCCTGGTCATAGATGGCGCGAAAGCGTGACTCGCTGCGGCGCAGCCCGTCTTCCGCCAGGCGTGCGCGGATCAGGGCATGCAGCGTGGCAATCAACAGCTGCGGCTCCACGGGGTGCACCATGTAGGCATCGGCCCCGGCGTTGAGGCCCGCCACCTGGTGATTGCTTTTCACATACTCGGCCGACAGGTGCACCACGGGAATCAGGCTGGTGTGCCGCGCACCGCGGATGGTGCGGCATACGTCAAAGCCCGAGATATCGGGCAAGTGCACATCCAGCACCACGGCTGCCACGCCGGTCTCCGACAGGGCAATGGCCTTTTCCCCGGTTTCCGCCTCGACCGTCTGGAATCCCGCCGCCCTGATGACCCGTGCCGTGGAGTAGCGCGTGGCAGGGTTGTCGTCAACGACAAGAATGGTGTGCAGGCTTCGGTCGAATGAGGGAAGAATCATTCCAGTCGTGTTCTTGGGCATGATGTTCCTGTTGTTTTTGATGGGATGAAGACCGGCTTGGCCGTATCAGGCCTTCAGATCCTTGGTATCGACCGGAAGATGCGCGGGAACGATCACGGAGAAGGTCGAGCCTTCGCCCAGGGCGCTTTGCACTTCCACCCAGCCCCCAGAAGCTGCGCCAGCTGCTTGGACAGCGCCAGGCCCAGGCCCGTGCCCCGCAGGCGCTTCTGGATGGGTGAATCGACCTGGGTGAAGTCATTGAAAATCGCATCGTGGAATTCCGAGGCGATGCCTATGCCGGTATCCGCCACCGAGAATTTCACCAGCATGTCCCCCACCAGTTCTGCCGACACCTTGATCTCACCCTGCGGCGTGAATTTCAGTGCATTGGAGATGAAGTTTCTGAGGATCTGCGAGAGCTTGCGGTTGTCGGTGTAGAAGCGCGGCAGATCACCGGGCTCTTCGAACACCAGGCTCAACTCCACGTTGTCCGCCATGGCCTTGAACATGCCGCGCAAGGCGGCAAACAAATCCATCATCTCGAACCAGCCCGGCGAGATTTCCAGGCGGCCCGCCTCGATCTTGGCCAGGTCGAGCAGGTCGTTGACCATCTCGGAAAACTCGGCGGCGGTTTCCTGGATGAAGCCGACCTGCCGGGTCTGCTCGGTGGTAAGCGGTCCATCCACATGGTCCAGCAGCAGGCGCGCATTGCTGCGGATGGCGCCTATGGGCGTGCGGAACTCATGGCTCATGTAGGAGAGGAAATGGCTCTTGAGCTCGGTGGCCTTGCGCAGCTTCTCGGCCTGCACATCCAGCTCGCCGTAGAGCGCGACCACGCCGCGATTGGTCTCGTCCAGCTCCTCGCGCAAGGACCTGATCTCGGCGCGGCACAGTTCCAGTTCGGCTTTGAGATCGTCTTCGTTCATTGCTCTTCCTCGGCCTTGAGGACGACCACGGTGGCGTCATCCCTGCTGCGGGTGTTGTGCCAGAGAAGGCAGGCGGCCAGCAGGCCGGGGTCCCTGCCCAGCAGGCCCGCATAGTCCTCATGCTTCCAGCGGGCAGACACGCCGTCGGAGTGCAGCACCAGAACGCCATGGTCAAGGCTGGAGCAGTCGGCCACCCTGGGCCGCGAGATCTGTACACCTGCCGTGCCGTGCTGGCTGCTCAGGGAAAGGCTGGCCACGCCATTGAAAAGCCTGCCACTGATGTTTCCCGCACCGCAGCTGTGCACGGCCTGTGCGCCGAAGCGCACCGCCAACAGGGCCGCCCCTCGCGTGCCGCGCAGCGCTGCATGGGCCTGGGCCACGAACTCGTCCAGCGGCATGGCGGCATCGGCACCGCCGTTCCGGTTCTCGTTCCCGTTCCCCTTCCCGTTCTGCGACGCAAAGACATCGACCGCCGCACGGGCCGCCTCGCCCGCCAGCGGTCCATGGCCCAGGCCATCGGCCACCAGCACCTCGGCCAGCCCCGCGCCCGACCTGACCGCCCAGGCGTCGCCGCTGATGGTCTCGGGCGCAACGGCCAGGCAAACGGCGCCCATGCGCAGCGACAGTGCCGACGGCGCCCTGCGGCCTTCGCGCAGCCGTGCCAGGCTTACCGTGCCGGAGGCTTCGGAGACGACAAAGAAGTCGTCGGCCACCCTGGAGATGGCCCCCAGGCCCGTGCCCGGCGAGCCCGAGCCGGTGCTCACCCCGTCCTGCATGGCGGTGGCGATGTCCTCGATGCCCGGGCCGCGATCGACACAGATGATTTCGATGTCATGCAGGGGCGGCCGCGCGGCTATCCAGATTTCAGCGTCCCGGGCATGCCGCACCAGGTTGGTGGCCAGCTCGGTCGCCACCAGCCCCGAACGGCCCATGTCCTCGTCGCCCCAGCCCATGTCGGAGGCCAGTGCAACCACATGGCGCCTGACCTCGCCCACACGGCTCGCATCGCCTATTGGAAATGAACGATGGGTCCAGCCCCGGATTACTTCCACTTGGTGATACTCACTCGTGTGCCCTGGCCCAGCTCGGTTTCTATCTTGAAATCATTCACCAGCCGCTTGCTTCCCGGCAGGCCCAGGCCCATTCCCATGCCGGTGGTGAAACCATCGGTCATGGCCATTTTCAGATCCTTGATTCCAGGCCCTGTGTCTTCAAAAATCAATTGCAAGGCCTGTTTTCCATTGACTTCGATGATGGCCCAGTTCATGTGGCCACCTTTTCCATGAATCAGCGTATTGCGGGACAGCTCGCTTGCAGCGGTAATCATCTTTGTCTGATCGACCAGCGAGAACTTCAGCATCTGGCAAAGCGAGCGCACCGTTTGGCGCGTGGCAACAATCTGCTGCTCGTTTTGTAACGGCATTTGGCCGCTGCGATCATGTTCCAAGGGTGGCTCCCGACTGCTGGGCCCGCAAAAGGGCCATTCCCCTCTCGACGGTCATCGCCGTCCTGACCCCGCCAAGGGACAGGCCCAACTCCACCAGGGTGATTGCAACGGCAGGCTGCATGCCCACCACGACGGTGGCGGCAGACAGGATGCGGGCAATGCCCGAGATGGTCACCAGCATGCGCCCGACGAAGGAGTCCACCACCTCCAGCGCCGAGATATCGATCATGACGCCGCTGGCGCCCGTGCTCGCGATGCGCTCGGCCAGGTCGTCCTGGAGCGCCAGCGCCGTCTGGTCCTGCATGTCGATCTGGATGGAAACCAGCAGCACATCGCCCATGCGCAGGATTGGAATGCGGTCCATGGATGGCTCACTCCTGTGTCTGGCGGGTGATGCGCCAGCCGGTCTTGCCCATGGCCAGCTTGAGCGCCTCGGCCAGTGTGGCCTTGGTGGTGATGTCGCGCATGTCGATGCCCAGGTGCACGATGGTCTGGGCAATCTGGGGCCGGATGCCGCTGATGATGCAGTCCGCGCCCATCAGGCGAATGGCCGTCACGGTGCGCAGCAGGTGCTGGGCCACCAGCGTGTCCACCGTGGGCACGCCGGTGATGTCGATGATGGCCAGCTCCGACTCGGTCGACACCAGGCTTTGCAGCAAGGACTCCATCACCACCTGGGTGCGGTTGCTGTCCAGCGTGCCGATCAGAGGAATGGCCAGCACCCCCTCCCACAGCTTGACGACGGGGGTGGACAGCTCCAGCAGCTCTTCCTGCTGGCGGATGATGATCTCCTCGCGTGCCTGCTGGAAGCTGCTGACCGTGTGCTGGGCCATGTTGTCCACCAGCACGGTGGCCCTCCAGATTTCCTGGATGGCCGCAGCAGGATCGCCCGACAGCCCGCGCTGGATGTGCGCGAACAGCGGCTTTTTCAGCGACAGGATGAACTGGCTGGTTTCACCGGCACGCTGGCCCTGGGCGGCGCGGGTGCGGGACAGCTCGGCCAGCAGGCGCCGCGCGGGATTCCAGCCCTCGTCCGAAAACCTTTGCGGATCGGCGCCGGAAGCGAAGGCGCCCACAATGGCGTTGATAATCCCGCGCGCATCTTTTTCAGCATTCTTCCCGAGCGTGGAATCACCCACGCTGGCCTGGGCCATCCAATCATGGATCAAGGCATCAATATCATTTTGGAGTGTTTGCTGGATAATTCCGGTCATAGATATTTGCTGGATTTCAAATAAATTATTCGTTGAGGCTGCCAGAGAACTGCATTGGTAAAAATACAGCTGGCGTGCCAACCATGTTTTCTGCAGATTATTTACTGGCACCCTCGCCACGAGAGACACATTTTGTAATATCAAATAGCATCCTCCTGTAAGGGTTTTTCGACAGATGCATGCCCGCCAAGCCGCGACCTGGTCAGCAAGCCCCCGGTACGCAGCCACGGGGGGACGCGGGCACGCCGGTTCCGCCCTTCCTGGAGGGCGGAGCCGGCACCGGAAGCAGCCCGCAACCCGTGTGCTCACAGGTTTTCTCATCCGTCAAACTGCGCAATGCATGCCCTTGGAAAATCCCAAGGACATTTCACACCTGGGCGCGGCAAGGCCATACACTGCCCAGCCTTTCTGAAATACGCCATGCCTGATATTGACCATGCAAAAAAAGCCTTCCACAAAAACCATCGTCAATCAGATTTTTGATGAGGACCGTTTGTCGGAGCTATTGAAACAAGAAGCCTCTCATGGCCTGGGTTTCGAGCAATGCGAATTCGATGGATTGAATCTCTATCAACTCGATTTGCAGGGCGCGCAATTTGTGGAGTGCAGTTTTGCCGACACCTGCTTTGAAAGCTGCCAACTGGCCGGCACCCGCTGGCTGCATTGCAAGGCGGGCCGCGCCGATTTTCGGCTGGCCAACCTGACGGATGCCCTGTTTTGCCAGAGCGACCTGAACAACACCAACTGGGAATTGGCCAAGCTGGCCTCAGCGCGCTTTCTTGAAGTCAAGCTGACCGGCGCCAGGTTTGGCGGTGCGCAAACCCTGGGCATTGATTTTCATGAGTCCCTGCTGATTGGTGCCGATCTGCGCGGCATGTCCTTCCGCAAGAAAACGCTGGAAGGCCTGAACTTCAGCGATGCCGATCTGGCCGGCTGCGACTTCCGCGATGCCGTTTTCCACAAGGCAAGCCTGCGCGATGCCCATCTCAAGAATGCCCGGTTCGATGGCGCGGACCTGCGCTCGGCGGACTTGCGCGGCTTGACGATTGCCTCGCTCAGCCAGCATTTCAAGGGCAGCCTGATCTCGCATGAGCAGGCTGCCGAGCTGGTGGGCGGGCTGGGCGTGCGCGTGATGTGAAGTCGAGGCGGGCGCGCCGCCACCGCCATCCGCACTCAGTAAACGATGTCGTGCTCGTACAGCAGCCTGGAGATGTCCTTGGGCACAAAGCCTGTCAGCAGCGAGTTCTCGTCGAGCAGATTGATGAACTCCCCCGCCGTGCAGGACTTGGAGTGGTCAATGATGAAGTCCAGGAACTCCTCGCTGACGCGGTCACCGTCCTGCTCGAAGGACCAGCTGTGCTCCTGGCCGCCCGATTGGAAGCGCAGCGTGACGGTGTCGCCCTCCATGCCGGATTCGATGCCCTCATAGCCGATGGCGCCACCGCAAGCCTTGGCGAAGCGCTTGAGCAGGGCCACGTAGTCTTCGTCGGCCTCGTTGTCTTCGCCAATGCCGCCATCGAACAATTTGACCTGTGCAGCCTTGGTGTGCTGGCGCAGTGCCGCCATCAAGGCGTACTCATCCTCGATGGAGGCGATGTCGAAATCCGCAGGCACGATGCCGTGCGTCTTCATGGCGGAGGCAATCACGGCGACAGGGTTCTGGCTCTGGGTCATGGCGATGTCTGAAAGGGTTGCGGGATCGGAGACGGTGCCGATGATAGGCACAGCCTGTGCCTGCGCACTGGACATCTTGTCCGGTGGCGTCCGGCTTGCGCCTTCAGTCTGTGGAAGCGGGGCTGCGCCTGTCCTTGCGCAGCATGTCCAGATAGAGCGCTTCCACCTTCTCGCGCGCCCAGGGCGTCTTGCGCAGGAATTTGAGGCTGGAGCTGACGCTGGGGTCCAGCGTGAAGCAGCGCACCGGAACCTGCCGTGCCAGGGCAGGCCAGCCATAGCGGGCCTCCAGGGCACGGACGATGGCTTCGAGCGTGACGCCGTGCAGCGGATTGCGGGGCTGGGCGGCGGGGGGCGGAGTTTCTTGCATGGGGTGATTCTCCCTTGTGATGGACCGCAAGCCTGGCAGTGCGGTGCACGCGCTGGTGCCGTGGTTGGCAGCGGCAGGACAGGTCCCGCAGAAACGGGGCCGCGCCGGCACTGTGCGAGCGCGGAAAAATTTGTAAACACATGAAACCAAAGAGGAAGTTTCTGTAGCATTCACGGCGTCCCTGCCTCTTCTTCGAACCCGCTTCCATGCCTGCCCTGTCCCTTCGCCAGAAATTGCTGGCTCCGCTGGTTTTCTGCCTGCTGGCGCTGCTTGCGCTGACCCTGTTCAACGCCTACCAGGCACGCAGCAAGGCCTATGAGGCCCGGCAGCAGGCGCTGCGGGACTTTGTCGATTCGGCAGACAGCCTGATTGCCGCCATTGCGGCAGAGGCCAAGGCCGGCAAGCTGCCTGAAGAAGACGCCAAGGCCACGGCCATTGCCCGCGTGGGGCAGCTGCGCTATGCCGGTGGTGCGGGCTACATCACCAGCATCACGACGGATTCCGTGGTGCTGAACAACCCCGCAAGCCCGGGCATCAACGGCAAGAACATGGCCGGCTTCCAGGACGCCAAGGGCAGCTACCTCTACCGCAGCATTGCCGCCGTGGGCGCTTCTGCCCAGGGCAACGGCTACCTCACCTACTGGTGGCCCCGTCCCGGCGCGAAGGAGCCCAGCGAGAAGCTGGCCTATGCCAAGCGATCCACCTCCTGGAACTGGGACCTGATCGCGGGTGACTATGTGGACGACATCCAGCAGGCCTTCATCGCCACCATCATCAAGTCGGTGGCGGCGCTGGCGGTGCTGGGCGCACTGCTGTCGTTGATCGCCTGGATGGCCACGCGCAGCGTGCTCCAGGCCATCGGCGGCGAGCCGGCCGTGGCGGCAGCGATCGCCAACCGCATCGCCGCCGGGGATCTGTCGCAAACCGGGCTGGAGGGGGCTTCGCACGCACCGGAAGGCAGCGTGATCGCGGCGGTGCAGCGCATGAGCGAGCAGCTGCGCCAACTGGTGACGCGCATCCATGACACGGCGGGCATCATCCACCGCTCGGCCGGCGAGATTGCCACGGGCAGCCTGGACCTGTCGCAGCGCACGGAGCAGCAGGCCAGTTCGCTGGAGGAAACGGCGGCGTCCATGGAGCAGTTGACCGCGACCGTGCACCAGAACGCGGAAAACGCGCAGCAGGCAAGCCAGATCGCCTCGGGCGCCTGCGCGGTGGCCGAGCGCGGCGGCACCGTGGTGGACCAGGTGGTGAGCACGATGGGCGAGATCAATACCTCGTCGCGCCGCGTGGTGGACATCATCGGCGTGATCGACGGCATCGCCTTCCAGACCAACATCCTCGCGCTGAACGCGGCCGTGGAGGCTGCGCGCGCTGGCGACCAGGGGCGCGGCTTCGCGGTCGTGGCGGGCGAGGTGCGCACCCTGGCGCAGCGCAGCGCCTCGGCCGCGCGCGAGATCAAGACGCTGATCCAGGCCTCGGTGGAGCGTGTGGATGCCGGCGCCACCCTGGTGGACCAGGCCGGGCAGACCATGCGCGAAGTGGTCACCACGGTGCGCAACATCACAGGCATCGTGACCGAGATCGCCTCGGCCAGCCGCGAGCAAAGCACCGGCATCGAGCAGGTGGGCCATGCCGTGACCGACATGGACCGCGTGACCCAGCAGAACGCCGCACTGGTGGAACAGTCCTCGGCCGCCACGCAAGTGCTGCAGCAGGAGTCGGAGAAGCTCTCCCGCCTGACGGCATCGTTCAAACTCTAGGCTTCGCTTCCCTTCTCATTTCAGACATGATCACCTGCTACCTGCGCTACATCATCGACCCGTTCAAGGCCAAGGAATTCGAGGAGTACGGCAAGACCTGGATTCCGCTGGTCGAGAAATTCGGCGGCAAGCACCACGGCTACTTCCTGCCGTCCGAAGGCGCCAACAATGTGGCGCTGGCCATGTTCAGCTTCCCCAGCATGGCGCTATACGAGGAGTACCGCATCAAGTCCATGCAGGACCCCGAGTGCCAGGCCGCCTTCCGCTACGCGGAGGACACGCGCTGCATCCTGAGCTACGAGCGCAGCTTCATGCGCCCGGTGTTCGGCTGAACCTCCCCCCGCGCCACGCCCATGTGCGTGGCGCGCGTTTGCAAATACGGAATCGGTATTTTCACAACTGAAGCACGCTAACTAGCATCCATCCCATTGCAATCTTTTGAGGATGGAGCGCGTGAACAAGCGTCGTTTCCTGCTGGCCGGCCCGTCTCTGCTGGCCGCTGCCGCCCTGGCTTCCACCACCGCCGCACGGGCTGCGGCCGACCCCAGGACCCGATTGGTCGTCGCCGACCAGAGCGAGCTGCTGCGCCACCTGCTGGATGCCAGCGGCGAGCGCAAGCGCCTGGGCTTTCAGCTGGAGCTGCCCAACTTCGCGGGCGGCCCGGCCATCTTCGAGGCCATACGCGCAGGCGCGCTGGACATTGCCTATGTGGGCGACACGCCGCCCATCCAGGCGCGCGCCGCCGGTGTGCAGCTGCCCATCATCGCCACCTTCACGCGCGAGCGCGCCCAGTACCGGCTGGTGCAGCGTGCCGATGCAGGCATAGAGCGCCTGGCCGACCTGCGCGGCAAGCGCCTGAGCTATGTGGAAGGCTCGGGCCGCCAGGTCTTCCTGATCGAGGCATTGACACGCGCGGGCCTGACGCTGGCCGACGTGAAGCTGGTCAACCTGCGCGTGGCCGAACTCAACGACGCGCTGCGCGCCAAGGCGGTGGACGTGGCCGTGCTCATGGAGCCCCATGTCACGCGCCTGGGCAAGCAGATCGGCGCGCGGCCCGTGCCCGATCCGCAGGAGCGCGCGCTGCTGCCCGCCACCTCGTACATCTACGCACGGCCCGACGTGCTGGCCGACCCGGCCAAGTCCCAGGCCATCGTCGATTTCCTGGGCGCCTTCGTGCGCGCAGGCAAGTGGAGCAATGGCCACGAGCAGGAATGGGGCCGCCACTACTACACGCAGTTCCAGCGCATCGATGCGGAGAGCACGGCGGCCATCCTGGCATCGCAGTCCGACCTGCTGTTCCAGACGGCCGCCGAGGCGCAACCCCACCACCAGAAGCTGATCGACATCCTGCACGCCGCCGGCAGCCTGCCGCAGCGGCTGGATGCGGCCGGCTCCTTCGTGTCCACCTACGACCGCGTGATCGTGGCCAACCGATGAACCGGCCAGAAAACACACGATGACGCAAGCGCAACTGGACATCAACGCGGCCGGTCTGTCACCGGCCACCGCAGCCGCCGCTCAATCCGAGCCCGCCACCCGGGCCGCTGTGCAACTGGTGCCCGCGCGCCTGTCTCAGGGCGCGCTGCTGGTAGGCCCCGGCCTGCTGCTGGTGCTGTGGGAGGCGGCCTCGCGCCTGGGCTGGCTGTCGCCGGAGACGCTGACCGCGCCCTCGCAGGCCCTGGTCGCCGGCTACGGCATGGTGGCCGACGGCAGCCTGCTGCCCCACCTGCTGGCATCGGCAGGCCGTGCCTACAGCGGGTTGCTGCTGGGCGTGGTGGCTGGCGTGCTGCTGGCCCTGGCCTCGGGCCTGACGCGCACGGGCGAGGCCCTGCTCGACGGCCTGGTGCAGATCAAGCGCGCCGTGCCCACGCTGGCGCTGATTCCCCTGGCCATCATCTGGCTGGGCATTGGCGAGTCCATGAAGATCTTCCTGATCTTCACGGCAGTGCTGGTGCCCGTCTACATCAACACCCACGCGGCCCTGCGCGGTATCGACATCGGCCATGTGGAGCTGGCCCAGACCCTGGGCCTGTCGCGCGCCGAATTCATCCGCAAGGTGGCGCTGCCGGGGGCGCTGCCGGGCTTCTTCGTGGGCCTGCGCATTGCCGTGTCGCTGTGCTGGACGGCGCTGGTGGTGCTGGAGCTGATCAACACGCAGACCGGCATCGGCTACCTCATGAACCGCGCCCGCGACTGGGGGCAGACCGATGTGATCGTGGTGGGCATCCTCATCTACGCCCTGCTGGGCCTGCTGTCCGACGCCGTGGTGCGCCGCATCGAGGCGCATGTGCTGTCCTACCGGAGGTCGCTGGGATCATGAGCCATCACCCCACCCCGGGCGCCGTGCGGCTGCAGCGCTTCACGCGCAGCTTTGGCGGCAAGAACGTGCTGGACGCCATCGACCTGGACATTGCCCCGGGCCAGTTCGTGGCCCTGCTGGGCGAGTCCGGATCGGGCAAGACCACCTTGCTGCGCGCGCTCGCCGGGCTGGACGGCCATGCGCAGTCCAGCGGCGCGGCCAGTGCGCAGGGCAATGTGTCCGTGCTGTTCCAGGATGCTCGCCTGCTGCCCTGGCTGTCGGTGCTGGACAACCTCACGCTGGGTCTGGACGCGCGCGCCGTGCTGCCCGCAGCACGGCAAATCCTGCACGACGTGGGCCTGCAGGACAAGGCTGGCGCCTGGCCCGCCACGCTGTCAGGCGGCCAGAAGCAACGCGCATCGCTGGCCCGCAGCCTGCTGCGCGACCCGCACGTGCTGCTGGCCGACGAACCCTTCGGCGCGCTGGACGCGCTCACGCGCATGCGCATGCACGGACTGCTGCTGCGCCTGGTCGAGCGCATACGGCCCACGGTCATCCTCGTCACGCACGACGTGGACGAATCCCTGCTGCTGGCCGACCGCATCCTGGTGCTCAGGGACGGCCGCATCGCCGAGGACCACGCCGTGGACCTGCCCCATCCCCGCCGCCCCGACCATCCTGCCTTCATGCAGCTGCGCGCCACCTTGCTGCGCAGCCTGGGCGTCGAGACAGAGATCGCCTGACGCCGGCCCCGCCCGCGAAACAACCCACACAACAAAGGACTGCTCCCATGTCTCGGCAACTGCACCTGAACCTGTTCCTCATGACGCGCGGCCACCATGAAGGCGCCTGGCGCCATCCCGGCGCCAACCGCAAGGCGCTCACCGACCTGGAGCTGTACGTCGATGCCGCACGCATCGCCGAGGCCGCCAAATTCGACGCCGTCTTCCTGGCCGACAGCCTGGTCGGGCCCGAGAACGGCCAGCAGATCACCTCGGGCCTGCTGGACCCGCTGGTGCTGCTGACGGCACTGGCGCTGCGCACCGAGCGCATCGGCCTGATCGGCACCGCCTCCACCACCTACAGCCATGCCTACACGCTGGCGCGCCAGTTCGCCTCGCTGGACCATCTGTCCAAGGGGCGGGCGGGCTGGAACATCGTCACTTCCTGGGCGCCCAACGCGGGCCTGAACTTCGGCCTGGCCGACAACGTGGACCACGGCGACCGCTACCGCATCGCCGAGGAATTCGTGTCCGCCGTCGATGCGCTGTGGCGCAGCTTTCCGGCCAGCGCCCTGCTGGACGACACGGCGGCCGGCCAGTTCCTCGACGCATCGCAGATCCGGCCCGTCCACTTCGAGGGCAAATACATACGCACGCGCGGCCCGCTCAACGTGCCCGGCAGCCCGCAGGGCCGGCCCGTCTTCGTGCAGGCCGGCCAGTCCGAGTCCGGCCGCGCCTTTGCCGCGCAATGGGCCGAGGCCATCTTCACGGCCCACGGCTCGCGGGAATCGGCCCAGGCCTTCTATGCCGACATCAAGGGACAGGCGCAGCAGCTGGGCCGCCGCCCGCAGGACATCGTGATCCTGCCCGGCATCAGCGCCGCCATAGGCTCCACCGAATACGAGGCGCGCCAGGTCTGGGAAGAGCTCGACAGCCTGACCAGCATCGAGGTCGGCCTGGCCCGCCTGTCCGCACGCTTTGGCGGCCACGACTTCTCGGCCGTGCCGCTGGACCGCCTGCTCACGCGCGACGACTTCCCCGATCCCGACAAGGTCGAAGCCTCGCGCAGCCGCGCCGTGGGTTACGTGGAAACCAGCCTGCGCGACGGCCTCACCCTGCGCGGCCTGCTCAAGCGCCTGGCCGGCGCCCGCGGCCACCTGGCCGTGGCCGGCACGCCCGAACAGGTGGCCGACATCATCGAAGACTGGTTCAGGCACGGCGCAGCCGACGGCTTCAACGTCATGCCGCCCATACTCAACCAGCAGTTCGAGCTGTTCACCAGCGAAGTCGTGCCGATCCTGCGCAAGCGCGGCCTGTTCCGCGAGGAATACGAAAGCCGCACGCTGCGCGGGCATTTCGGGCTGGGGGAGCTGGCGGCGACGGGGGCAGGTGATGCCCCAGCCGCGCGCCCAAGGGAGCAAGCGCTGGCGGCTTGACCGATGCGGCGCTGCGGCTGCACAGACAGGCCTACAGCAGAATGTCCGCCGTGGGGTACTTCCAGAAGTCGCGCAGCAGGTAGCTGATCGGCAGGTTCAGATTCGTGGAGCTGGGTGGAATCGGCTGCAGGAACCACTTCTCGTAGATGGGGTGGATTTCGCGGCTGGTGATGATCCGCTTCATCTCTTCATCGACCAGTTTCTTGAACGCGGTATCGGCCTTCGGCAGCATGATGGCCAGGGGTTCAGTGGACAGGAACTTGCCCACCACCTTCAGGGCGCGTGGATCGGGCCGTGCAGCGGCCAGCCCGTTGAGAAGCACGTCATCCATCACGAACGCGTCGGCTTCGCCCTTCTCCACCATCTCCAGGGCCCTTGCGTGATCGGGGGCCTCCACAATGGTGATGCCCATGAGGCGCTGCCTGTTGGCCTGCGTCACCAGAGCCATCGGGCTGGTGCCCTTGGTGGAAACCAGCTTTTTGCCCTTGAGATCCTCCATCGCGTTGATGGTGCTTTCGGCCTTCACGAGCATCCGGGCGCCGGTGATGAAATGGGGAACCGTGAACGCCACGGTCTGGCGCCGCTGCGCGTTGTTCGTGGTCGAACCGCACTCCATGTCGGCCTTGCCCTGCTCGATCACGGCCATGCGATTGGCCGGCGTGACCATCAGGAACTCCACCTTCATGTCCTTCCTGCCTGTCTGCTTGCGCACCGCCTCGGCCAGGCGAAGGCACAGATCCAGCGCGTAACCGACGGGCTTGCCGCTGCGCGTGTCGATGTAGGAAAAGGGGACCGACGATTCCCGGTGCGCAATCACCAGCGCGCCACCGGCATTGATCTTGTCCAGCACACCGGCAGTCGATACGCCGCTCAAGGCCAACAGGCCCAACGCACCCAACGCAATTCCCCACTGGCGAAAGATCATCGAAGTCCTTGGATCGCAGGCGCTGGGCGGCGCCCAGCAGTGTTGCGACAGGTTATACACGTATTGTTACCAAATGCGCAAACCTGGGCTGCTGGCGGTTTTGCCGGCACCTTGGCCGCTGGCTTTTCCCCCTCCCCCGTTATGGCAGGATCACCAGCACCAGAATTACCGAGGGAACTCCCATGCTGATCAACTGCGTCGCCTACGAAAACGGGGCCAAGCTGGCGGACATTCCCGTCGCCGACATCAGCAACTACATAGAGCGGCCTGGCTGCTTCGTCTGGGTGGCGCTGGCGGACGCCACGCCGGCCGAGCTGGAGGAGATGCGCCAGGAGTTCGGCCTGCATGCCCTGGCCGTGGAGGATGCGCTGCACGGCCACCAGCGGCCCAAGCTGGAGGAGTACGGCAGTTCGCTGTTTGCCGTGATGCACCTGCTGGAGCCCGAGCCCGAGCGGCCTGGCCACTTCAACCACGGCGAGGTCGATGTCTTCGTGGGCTCCAACTATGTGCTGTCGGTGCGCAACCGCAGCAAGCGCGGTTTCCTGGGCGTGCGCGAGCGCTGCGAGAGCGAGCCCGAGCTGCTGCGCCACGGCTCGGGCTTTGTGCTGTATGCGCTGATGGATGCGGTGGTGGACCGCTACTTCCCCATCATCGACGCGCTGGAAGTGGAGCTGGAGCAGATCGAGCAGCAGATCTTCACCAAGGGCGCGGCGCGCGACAACATCAAGCAGCTGTATGAACTCAAGGGCCGCGCCATGGACCTCAAGCACGCCGTGGCCCCCCTGCTGGAAGCCGTGGGCAAGCTCAACGGCGGGCGCGTCCCCCAGATCTGCGTGGGCTCCAGGGACTACTTCCGCGATGTGATGGATCACCTGGGCCGCATCAACGCCCAGATCGACACCATGCGCGACACCGTGGGCACGGCCATCCAGGTGAACCTGTCCATGGTGTCCATCGAGGAAAACGAAGTCACCAAGCGGCTGGCAGCCTGGGCCAGTATCTTCGCCATCTGCACGGCCTTCTTCGGCGTCTGGGGAATGAACTTCGAGAACATGCCCGAACTGAAGTGGCAATACGGCTATCCGGCCGCACTGCTGTTCGTGCTGGGTGTTTGCGGCCTGCTTTACTACAAGTTCCGCAAGGCGGGGTGGCTGTAGGCGGCGGGAAGGCGAGCGGTGCCAGGGTATTCACCCAGCCGCACCGTCACAGCCGCGTCACACATCCACGCCACCATCCCAGGCGCCAACTCCTGGACGCCCGGATTCCCCACCATGTACGACGAACTTCTGCCCGACCACCATGATTCGCTGATGCAGCGCATCGAACGCGATCTGCTCGACAGCTACGACGAAGAACTGGAGATGGAGATAGACGACGCCCGCCTGAGCAGCGGTGGCGACGATCTGGACGGTGCCGACTCCGTGAGCCGCCAGACCTACTTCCGCGAACTGCTGCGCCTGCAGGGCGAGCTGGTCAAGCTGCAGGACTGGGTGCAGCACCACAAGAAGAAGGTGGTCATCCTCTTCGAGGGCCGCGATGCGGCCGGCAAGGGCGGCGTGATCAAGCGCATCACCCAGCGCCTGAACCCGCGCGTATGCCGCGTGGCCGCCCTGCCCGCGCCCAACGACCGCGAGCGCACGCAGTGGTATTTCCAGCGCTATGTCTCCCACCTGCCTGCGGGCGGCGAGATCGTTCTCTTTGACCGCAGCTGGTACAACCGCGCGGGCGTGGAGCGCGTGATGGGCTTTTGCTCCGACGAGGAGTACGAGGAGTTCTTCCGCTCCGTGCCCGAGTTCGAGAAGATGCTGGTGCGCTCGGGCATCACGCTGGTGAAGTACTGGTTCTCCATCACCGACGACGAGCAGCACCTGCGCTTTCTGGGCCGCGTGCACGACCCGCTCAAGCAGTGGAAGCTCAGTCCCATGGACTTCGAGAGCCGCCGCCGCTGGGAGGACTACACCAAGGCCAAGGAAGCCATGCTGGAGCGCACCCACATCGCCGAGGCGCCCTGGTGGCTGGTGCAGGCCGTGGACAAGAAAAAGGCCCGGCTCAACTGCATCTCCCACCTGCTGACCCAGCTGCCCTACGAAGAGATAGAGCACCCGGCCATCGTGCTGCCAGAGCGCACGCGCAATCCCGAATACACACGCAACCCCGTTCCCCAGCACATGTACGTTCCGGACAAGTACTGACAACCCCTGAGGCGCTTCGCGCCTTCCCCCTCTCTACCCGCTTTGCGGGGGAGGGGGACGACACCCTCGGTGCGGGGGCGGCCCTTCCTTGGTGTCTCTGGCTTCAGCAAGTGCCCATTTCATGCGCACGGCCGACTTTCAGACCTTATGCGCCTCGCCGTCCTGCCTCGGACGCCTCAGGCGTCTCTGGCGTCTCTGGCGCTGGCTCTGCCTCGGCGACTGCAGCCGCCTGCGGCGCCTCGACAACCTCGGCCGCACGCTTGCGCCGGTCCTGCTCCAGCAGCGCGGTCAGCGCCGCGTGGATGCGTTCCAGCGTGCCGCCCGGGTTGACCCACCAGTCCGTGGACCAGATGCGCAATATCTGCCAGCCCAGGCCGCGCAGCACCTGCTCGCGCAGCTTGTCGCGGTCGCGCGCCGTGGCCGAGCGGTGGTAGGTGGCGCCGTCGCACTCCACGCCCGCCAGGTAGCTGCCCGCATGGTCCGGGTGCACCACGCCCAGGTCCACGCGGAACGAGGATGCGCCGATCTGCGTGTGCACGCGCCAGCCCTTGCGCTCCAGCGCCTGAGCCACGCTGGCCTCGAAGGGGCTGTCGAAATCGCCCTGGCTGCCATGGTGCGACTCGGCCAGCGCGCGCGGGCCGCGCTCGGCAAATTCCAGGAAGTGCTTGAGGTCGCGCACGCCCGCCGCCTGGGTGCGCGACAGGTCCATCTGCTCGCCGCGCAGGCTGGAGAAGATGCGAAGCTCCTGCCGCGCCCGCGTCACCGCCACGTTCAGCCGCCGCTCGCCGCCATCGCGGTTGAGCGGGCCGAAGTTCATGGACACGGCGCCCGAGATATCGGGCCCGTAGGTGATGGAAAAGTACATGATGTCCCGCTCGTCGCCCTGCACGCTTTCCAGGTTCTTGACGAAGACGGGCTCCAGCAGCGCATCGGAGAAAAACGGCTCCAGCCCCGGGTCCTTGCGGCGCTCCTCGTCCAGCAAATCCTCGATCAGGCTTTGCTGCTCGGAGTTGAAGGTGACCACGCCGATGGTGGCACCCGACTGCGCAAACCCCGGCGACTGCAGCCGCGCCACCAGGTCGGCCACCAGGGCCTTGGCCTCGGGCTGGTTGATGCGGGCGCCACCCTTCTCATAGCGGCCCTGCACGGCGTGGAAGCTGACGGCGCGGTCATCGGTGACGGGCGAGGGAAAGGTCACCAGCCCGCCGCCGTAGTAGCGGTGGTTGCTGAAGGCGATCAGGCTTTCATGGCGCGAGCGGTAGTGCCACGACAGGTTGCGCGTGGGCAGGCTGGCGCCCAGGCATTCATCCAGGATGCTTTCCATGTCGCCTTCCACGCCCTGCGTGTCGTCGTCGAAGGTGTCGGAGGTGTCGGCGCGGCCGAAGAAGCTGGTGGGCGGCAGCTGCTTGGGGTCGCCCACCATGACCACCTGCCTGGCCCGCGCCATGGCGCCGATGGCGTCCCAGACGGGGATCTGCGAGGCCTCATCGAAGATGACGATGTCGAAGTTGCTGGTCTCGGCGCTCAGGTACTGGGCAATGGACAGCGGACTCATCAGCAGGCAGGGCGTCAGGCGCAGCACGGCCGAGGGGATCTGCTCCAGCAGCTGGCGCAGCGGCAGGTGCTGGCGCTTCTTGGTGATCTCGCGCCGCAGGATGCCCCACTCGCTGTTGCGCTGGATGCTGTCGGCCGACGGCAGGCCCGCGCACAGCCGCGCACGTATCCACTGGCGCGTGACGGAGGTGAATTCATCGTCCAGCGCGCGGAAGTCGGCAATGCGCCGCTCATGCTCGGCAGAGACGAAGCGCTTGAGCACCTCGTCCTCGTCCACGGCCAGCGCCAGCCACCAGCGCGCGTAGTTGACCTCGAAGGCCTGGGGTGCCTGGGCGGGCTCCAGGCGGCCGGACTCGATGGCGTCGGCCAGCGCACCCAGCCCGCCCGCGCGGGCCGCGGCCTGGGCATTGCGCCAGGCGCACCAGGCATGCAGGCCGCCCTGCCCGGCCAGCACGCCGCCCGCTGTGGCCGCCAGCTGCTCGGCCGTGCGCTGGGCCAGGGCACGCTGCTGCGGCTCGCCATGGGCTGCCGCCGCGCTGAAGGGGTCTATGGCCGCGTGCAGGCCGGCCAGGCTGTCCAGCAACTGCTGGCAGGCCATGCCGACTGCGGCGCCCTCGCCCAGCTCGGCGCTGCGCAAGGCCAGCACCTGGTGCAGGGCCTGGCGTGCCTGGGCCAGTTCGGCCTCCTGCCAGCCCAGCCCGGTCAGCCCTGCCTGCAGCGATCCCTGCAGGCGCAGCGCATGCTCCACGGCTTGCGGGCGCGTGTCCAGGCCGTCCCAGACGCCGGGGCAGCGCAAGCGCAGATCGTCCAGCGCCAGCAGCTGTTCCTCGATGGCGCTGCGGGCCGCCAGCTGCGCATGGGCCTGCTGCAGTGTCGCGCCACAGCGGCCCTGGGCCACGGCGGCGTGCGATGCCATCAGGCCGCCGCGCCGCGTCAGTTGCAGGCGCTCGCGCTCGAAGGCCAGCGCGTCCTGCAAGGCCTGGGCATCGGTTTCCAGCCCGCGCCACAGGCCGTGGCAGGCATCGGCCAGCGGCAGGTAGCCATCGAGCTGGCGGTCGATCTGGTACAGGGCCTGCAGGCGCTGCACTTCGGCCGCCCAGCGCTCGCCGCCATGGCCTTCGGCCACGGCCTCCAGGCCGTCGAGCGAGAAGGATTTCTGCGCACGCGCGGCCAGCAGGGCCGCATTGGCCTTCAAGGCGCTGCGCGCATGGTCGGTGCGCGTGCGGTGTCCGGCCCACAGGCCATCGGCTGCGGCGCCCGGCTGGATCTGGTCCAGTTCCTCGCGCAGGCCCCGGATGCGCACCAGGGCGGCCAGGTCATCGGCCACGCGCGGCTCGCCCGCGCCCTCGATGGTGGCCTCCAGCGCCGCGCGCACCTTGCGCCGGCCCAGCCAGGACAGCGGCCACAAGGACTTGCCGGCCCTGGCCCATTCGCGCTGCAGCTGCGCCACGTTGAGCTGGCCCACGCCCGCGCCGTACTTGACGGACAGGCCCTGGCGCAGCCCCGCAATCTCGTCGATGCACAGCAGGCCGCGCTCCAGCTCATCGCCCAGGGCCACGGGCCAGGGCGTGCCCAGCCCGGCCTGCAGGCGCCGGCGCTGCGCCAGCAGGTCCAGTGCCTGGGCCAGGCGCGCCTGCAGCTCGGCCGGCCAGGGCGCCGGAATCTGTGCGGACAGATCACCGTGCTGCGCCAGCAGCTGCAGGCCCGATTGCAGGGATTCTCCAATGCGCGCGCCGTCAGGCAGCACGCAGAAAGCCAGGTTGCGGCCTGCGGCCGCAGGCAGCGCCCGCGCGATCACGCCCAGCGCCGAGCGCGCCTCGCGCCCCAGCGCAGGCCACTCCATGCGCAGCAGCCGGCCCAGCTGCTGCGCCGCCTCGGCAAAGCCCTGGCCTGCATCGTGCAGCGCCTGGGCGGCATCCACCATCTGCTGCTGCCAGCGCACGGACCAGTCGCTGGCCTGCACCGTGGCCAGCGGCCCGTCCTTCAGATGCTGCGCGCCCACGGCCTGGGCATTGGCCTGCAGGCGGCCCGCAGTCTCGCGCAAAAGGGCCAGGCCCGCTTCGTCATGGGCCTGGGGCGTGGGCCAGTGAAATCCCAGGCGCGGCAGCGCCTCGCCACCGGCCACGGCGCCAATGGCGCGGTAGATGGTCCAGCCGTTGGCGTGGCGCCGGTGCAGGCGCTCCACATAGGCCGACAGCTGCTCGCGCAGGCGGCCGAGCTGGCTGGCCTTGGCGGCCCAGGCCTCGGCATCCACCTGGCCATGCGAGTCCCAGGATTTCTGCAGCTGGCCCAGCACATCGAGCTTGCGGCTCTTGTTGGAGTGCAGCTCCAGGCAGAACTCGCCCAGGCCCACTTCGCGCAGGCGGCGGTAGACCACGTCCAGCGCGGCGATTTTCTCGGCCACGAAGAGCACGCGCTTGTCCTCGGCCAGGCATTGCGCGATCAGGTTGGCAATGGTCTGGCTCTTGCCCGTGCCCGGCGGGCCGATGAGCACGAAGTCCTTGCCGCGCGCAGCGGCCATCACGGCCGACAGCTGCGATGAATCGGCCGGCAGCGGGCTGAAGACCTGCTGCGGCGCGAACTCCTGGTCCAGCCGCCGCGTGTCGGGAAAGGCGATCTCCGAGCGATAGGGCTCGCGCGGCGTGTCGATCAGGTGGGCGACCACGGGCGAGCTGCGCAGCTGGTCGGCGCGCTCGGCCAGGTCCTTCCACATCAAGTACTTGGCGAAGGAGAACATGGACAGCACCACGTCCTCGCTGACCTCCCAGCCGCGCACGTCCTTGATCGCCTCGCGCACGCGGGCCCAGATGCCGGTGATGTCCAGCCCGGCTTCGTCGCGCGGCAGGTCGCCTGCGGGCACGCCCAGCTCCAGCTGGAAGTCCTGGCGCAGCATCTCGACCAGCGTGGGGTTGAAACGCGGCTCGTCCTCATGCGCCTGCAGCGTGAAGCCCGAGCGCGCGCTCTTGCGCTCCAGCGTGACGGGCAGCAGGATCAGCGGCGCGCGCACGCGCACATCGGGCTTGTCGGGCCGGCTCCAGACCAGAAAGCCCAGGGCCACGAACAAGGTGTTGGCGCCGCCTTCCTGCAGCGCGTTGCGCGCGCCGCGAAACAGCTCCACAAAGCGGCTGTCCAGCTCCAGCGGCTCCAGGTCGATGAAGACCTCGCGCCGCTGCAGCGCCTCTTCGGCGTGCGCGCCGCGCAGGTCTTCCAGGCTGCGCGCCTCGTGCAATGGCTGGCTGCGCGGGTCCTTGCCCTGCATGAGCTCAGGGCTGGGCAGCAGCTTGAGCACCTGGCCCCGGGCCAGCGTGTCCTCCAGCGCGGGCGCGGCCACCTGCAGCAGCAGCGATTTCTTGCCGGGCTTGAAGTTGAGCAGCGCATTGCGCAGCGACAGGTCCAGCAGCCGGCGCTGCCAGCGCGCCAGCCTGTCCTTGGGATCGAGCTGGGAGGTGGGCACTTCGCGTGCCTGCGCCTGCGGCAGGAGTTCGGGCGGCGGCTCCACGGTGAGTCGGGGCTCGGCCTGGCCTTCGCCGGCCTCGGGCGCGACGTCCTGCGGCTGGGCCAGCGCCAGCGGGCGGATGCGCTGCATGCGCGCGCGCCGTACGTCCACCAGCAGCTCGAACTGGTCTTCATGCTCTTCGGCCAGCTGGCGCGCGCCCTGGGCAATGGCCTGGCTGAAGGCCACGGCCTGGCCTTGCGCGGCCAGCGTGGTCTCGAAGACCACCAGCTCCTGCAGCTTGAGCCGCTTGCGCACGGCCGTGATGTCATCGACCACGGCGGTCGAGAATTCCTGCCTGCCCAGCCACAGGCCCACGAAGGCATGGCCGCGCGTGAAGACCAGCAGCGGGTTCAGGTGCGCCTGCTCCAGGCAGGAGGCGAACAGCAGCGTCAGGTCCAGGCAGGTGGCCAGGCCCGCATCCAGCACCTGGGTCGCGCCGCGTATCTTCTGGCCCGCATGCTCGAAGCTGGCCGGCGGCAGCGCGTAGTTGAGTTTCTTCTGGAGCACGGAGGTCCAGATGGCCGAGGCCAGTTCCCAGGCCCGCTGCGGCCCCTGTTCATAGCCGTTGATGGCGCCGGACTTGCCCGCCGCCTCCAGCGCCTGCGCCGCGCCCTTGAGGATGCGGTCCACGGCCGGATCGTTGGGTTGCACGAAGGCCGCCACCATCTCGGGCAAATGCCCCAGGCCGCCCCACTGGTTGCGTGCCAGCAGTTCCAGCGGGTGTTCGTGCCGGGCCAACACCGTCTCTGCCGGCTGGCCGCTGCGCAGCTCCAGCCGCAGCACGGCAGGCTCGGCCTCGGTCAGGCGCGAGAGCAAGGCGCCGTCCAGCGCCACATCCAGGTCGGTCAGCGCATAGGTGCTGTGCGCGGCCACCGACTCCAGGCGCCAGGTGCGCGGCTTGATGAAGGCAGGCTCCGAGGCCAGGTGCAGGCTCAGCGCCTGCAGCGGCAGCTCGCCCTCGTTGACGATGGCCAGCTCCAGCAGCGCGGGCACGGCGTTCTGGAAGTCGGCGAGATTGAGCTTGGCGACGGTGCCGATGCGCAGCTGCGTGGCCGTCTGCGGCGCCTGGGCGGCGGCGGGGGCGGCATCTGCGGGGAATCTCGGCGGGGGTCTTCTGTCATGCGCGGTAGTCCTTGGCTGGCCAGCAGGCGGCGGGAACTGTCGAAATCCCGTCATATTCCTGGCCCGACGATTGTCCGCTGCGAATGGGGCGCCGTGTCCGAGATGGGCGGTTTTCAGGGGTCACTGTTTGCAAAAAATGAGAGCATGGATGAAGGTGCCGGCCATCGGCTCGCCCGGCTCCAGTACGATGCCGGCCAGCCATGCGCAACATCCCGCCCCTTCACCTCATCGCCGCCTTCGATGCCGTGGCGCGAAGCCAGAGCTTCAAGCAGGCGGCCGAAGAACTGAACCTTTCGGACAGCGCCGTCAGCCACCGCATCCGCGAACTGGAAAGGCTGCTGGGCACCCCGCTGTTCCACCGCACCACGCGCGTGGTCACGCTCAGCGCCGAGGGAGCCTGGCTGCACCAGCAGACCCGCGCCCCGCTGCAGGCGCTGGAGACCACCTTCGGCAGCCTGGTGCAGGGGCGCGACGTGGTGCGCATCAGCGCCCTGCCCTCGTTCGCACGGCTGCGGCTGGTGCCGTCGCTCACGGCCTTTCAGCGCAGCCACCCGGACGTTTCCATCGCCATCGATCCGACCACGCGCACCGTCAATCTCCAGCAGGGCGAGGCGGACATCGCCATCCGCTTTGCACACCAGGCGCCTCAGGCACCTCTGGCATTCCACTGCGAACGCCTGCTGGACGACGAATGGTTTGCCGTGGCCGCGCCACGCTACCTGGAGCAGTTCGAGGGCCTGGATCTGGCGGGGCTGTTCCGGCGGGCCAACCTGCTCTCGCACAGCCGCCAACCCTGGGAGCCCTGGCTGCAGGCCGCGGGCCTGCGCATCTCGTCAGCCCAGCGCCAGCTCAGCTATTCGGACACGGGCTTCATGCTGGACGCGGCGCTGAACCTGCAAGGCATTGCGCTGGGCCGCCGCTCCCTGGTCCAGCGCCTGCTGGCCGAGCGCAGCCTGGTGCGCGTCTCGGACACGGCCATCCCCTGCAGCCAGAGCTATTTCCTGCTGGCTTCCGAGCGCGCCATGGTCTCGCGCCATGGCGCAGCCGTCATGGACTGGATTCGTGCGGTGGCGGCCGAGGCCGGATAGCCGGGCGCCGCCGCCCGCCACCCGCGTTCACGATTCGCACGTTCACGCCCTCACATCCTCAGCGCGCCATGGTCAGCGCAATGCCCAGCAGCACGCCCGCCATGGCCGCCGCCTTGGGCCGCAGATGGCGTTCGGCAAAGAACCGTGCCGACAGCGCAAACACCATGACCAGATTGGCGCGGCGCAGCACCGAGATCACGGCAATCTGCGCGCCCTCCATCTGCACGGCGGCCAGGTAGATGGACTCGGCCAGCACATAGGCCAGCGCAATGGCGGGCACGGCCCAGTTGCGCCCCAGCATGCTGCGCAGCTCCAGCCCGCGCCAGATCCAGGGCAACAGCAGCAAGGCCAGGGCGCCGCGCTGCAGCGCAGACCAGGCCTGGACGGCAACCAGGTCCATGCGCAGCGTGGCCAGAATGTGCTTGTCGTACAGGGCATTGGCCGAGGACAGCAGCGTGGCCGCCAGCATGCACAGCACCCAGAGATTGCGGCCAAAGCCTATGCCCTCCTTCTGGCCGACCAGGGAGAACAGGTAGTACGAGGCCATGGACACCGCCAGACCCAGCCATTGCCACCAGCCCAGGTGCTCGGACAGCAGGAACACCGCGCCCAGCGCCGTCCACAGCGGCCCGCTGGCACGCACGCCCGCAGAGATGGACAGCGGCAAGGCCTTCACCGAGTAGTACGACAGCACCCAGGTGGCCACCATCATCAGCGACTTGGGCAGCAGCAGCATCTGCTGGCGCAGGTCCAGCGCGGCGTACGAGGAATCGCCCATCGCCACGAAAGGCAGCCACAGCAGCGCGCCCAGCGCCGAGCACCAGAACACCACCTCCAGCACGGACTTTTCCCCCAGCGCCAGCTTGGTCAGAAAGTCATATGCCCCCAACACCAGGCCGGCCAGCAGCCCCAACACCATCCAGTCCATATCCGCCTGCACTCCTGCATTGACAAGGGTGCAAGCGTAGGAGCGATGGCAGCAGGCATTGCTGAGACCTGTGCGGCGATTGCGCAATCGCGCTCATGAATGCGCGGGCATCACTGCGCGCCGGCCACCGCAGCCTGGCGCGCACCGGGCTGCTTGAACAGCTTGAAGTACGGCGTGTTCGACGGATTCACCGGGATGTCGAACTTGCGCACCATGGCATAGGTCTGGATCTGGTCGTGCAGCGGCAGGTAGATCAGCTCCTTTTGCACCGTGCTCCAGATGGAGTGGATGGTGGCATCGCGCTTGCGCGCATCGCCCTCGGAGGCCAGGGAGACGATCTGGCTGTCCAGCTCGGCATTGCTGTAGCGCGTGGCATTGGTGTTGCCCCGGCCGTTCTTGCCGCGCGTGTGCACCAGGTAGTCGAAGACATAGGCCGAGTCATAGGTGGGCACGCCCCAGCCGTAGAGGTAGAAATCCGTCTCCTGGTTGTTGATGGCCGCCGTCTGGATGGCCAGCGGCCGGGACGACACGGCGGTCTTCACGCCGATGCGGCCCAGAAAGCCGGCGATGGCCTGGCAGATGGCCTCGTCGTTCAGGTAGCGGTCGTTCGTGCAATGCAGGGTGATGCCGAAGCCGTTGGGATAGCCGGCCTCGGCCAGCAGCTTCCTGGCCTGGGTCAAGTCGGCCTTGCCCACGGCACCAAAGGATTTCTCGTAGCCGTGCACAAAGGGCGGCGCAATGATGTTGGTGGGCACGGACAGGCCGCGCATCACGGCGCGCTGTATGGCCTGGCGGTCTATGGCCAGCTGGAAGGCCTGGCGCACGCGCAGGTCGGCCAGCGGGTTCTTGTCCTTCACATCGGAATGCGACAGCGGGGCGGCGCCCACGTTCAGGCCCAGGAAGATGGTGCGGTTCTCGGCGGCCTGGTTGATGCGAAAGCGCGGGTCGGCGCTCAGGCGCGCAATGTCCTGGATGGGCAGGTCCTGCACGAAGTCCACCTCACCCGACAGCAGCGCCGCCACGCGCGTAGCCTGGGACTTGATGGGCAGGTAGACCAGTTCATCGATCTCCAGCGGGAACAGCCCCTTGCCCCAGTAGCCGGGAAACTGCCGCAGCACGGTGCGCGTGTCCTGCTCGCGCGAGGCGATGACGTAGGGCCCCGTGCCGTTGGCGTTGCGCGTGGCGTAGTTCTCTTCCTTGGCCAGCGCGTTCTGCGGCTGCTCGGCACCATGGGCCTTGGCCCAGGCGGCGCTCAGAATCTGGATGTTGATGAGGCTGGCCGGCAGCAGCGGGTTTGGCCCGTTGGTCCTGATGTGCACGGTGAAGGCATCGACCTTGGTCACGTCGGTGATCGAGGTCAGCAGCGAGCGCATGTCCGAGGTGGCCGAGCGCGCGCGGCGCAGCGAGAACAGCACGTCGTCGGCCGTGAACAGGCTGCCGTCATGGAACTTCACGCCCTTGCGCAGCTTGAACTCCCAGACCGAGGGGTCGGCAGTCAGCGCCCAGGACGTGGCCAGGGTGGGCAGCAGCTTGCCATCGGCCGTGCGGATGATCAGCGGCTCGTAGATCTGGTGCAGCAGGTTGTGGTTGGGGCCGTTGTTCAGCGCATGCGGGTCCAGCGTGGATGCGTCGGTGGAGCGCGCCCAGCGCAGGGTTTCGGCCTGGGCGGGCGATGCGCACAGCAGGGCTGCGGCCAGAGCGGGAAGCAGTGCGGAAGTTCGCAGGGTGCGCAAGTGGGTGCGCAGCAGGGAAAGGCGAGGCAGGAAGCGTCTTTGGGTCATGAAGTGTCCTGGCAGCCGGAACAAGATCGCAGGAAGGCGGCGGCGGATGCCGCGCCGGCTGCACCAGACGGCCGATTGTGTGGAGCCACCAGCCCGCCGCAAAGCCCGATTGCGCCTATGCAAATGCGCTGCGCGCAGATGCAAAGCGCTGCGACAGCAGGGCGTACAGCGCGCGCAGGCCCTGGGCCTCGCCGCCCCTGGGCCGGCCGGGGCGCTCCTCCAGATTCCAGGCGAACAGGTCCAGGTGCAGCCAGGGCAGCTCGGGCGGCACAAAGCTCTCCAGGAACAGTGCAGCCGTGATGGCGCCGCCCTGTGGCGTGCTGGCGGCGTTGAGCAGATCGGCCTGGTCGGAACGGAGCATGCGGCGGTACGGAGCCCACAGGGGCAGGCGCCACAGCGGGTCGGCCTGCGCGCGGCCCTGGGCCAGCAGCGCATCGGCCCAGCCGTCATGGTTGCTGAACAGCGCAGGCAGGTCCGGCCCCAGCGCCGTGCGCGCAGCGCCCGTGAGCGTGGCCAGGTCGATCAGCAGCGCGGGCGGCGTGGGCGCGCTGCGAATGGCGTGGTGCAGCGCATCGGCCAGCAGGAGCCGGCCTTCGGCATCGGTGTTCTCGATCTCCACGCGCCGGCCGTCACCGGCCTCGATGATGTCGCCGGGCCGCAGCGCACCGGCACCCACGGCGTTCTCCACCGCAGGCACCAGCAGCTTCAGGTGGATGGGCAGGCCCGCCTGCATCAGCAGATCGGCCAGGGCCAGGGCGTGCGCGGCGCCGCCCATGTCCTTCTTCATCCAGCGCATGCCTGCGGCGGGCTTGAGGTCCAGCCCGCCGGAGTCAAAGCACACGCCCTTGCCGATGAGCACCACATGGGGCAGCGCGGCATCGCCCCAGGTCAGCTCGGCCACGCGCGGCGCCTGGGCCGCCGTCTGGGCCGCCCGGCCCACGGCGTGCACCAGCGCAAAGCCTGCGGCAGGCAGCTCGTCGCCCACCCATTGCCGGTAGCGCGCGCCATGGCGCGCGGCCAGGTCGGCCACGGCCTGGGCCAGCTGTTCGGGACCCAGCTGGTTGGCAGGCAGGTTGACCAGCCGCCGCACCTCGCCAATGGCTGCGGCCATTGGCGCGACGGCGGCCTGCTCATCGGGGCTTGCCACCAACCGAGCGAGTGATAGAGCGAGTGATGGAGCGGTTGCCGCATCCGACTGCCGCGCCTGGCGGGTCGATGGCAACGCGCCCAGTGCCCAGCCCAGGAGCAGATGCGGCCTCTGAGCCTCATCCGCATCGGCGAGCGCATAGGTGCCGGGCGGCAGCGCAGCCGGCAGGCCGGCCAGCTGCCACAGCGGCTGGTCCGGGTCCACGCCGACCAGCACGCCAGCGAGGGCAGCGCCCTCGCTCTGCCCTTCCCTCTGCACTTCAGCCTGCATGCCGGGCAACAGCAGGATGCGGCCCGGCTGCGCATCAAAGCCTGCGGCGCGCGCCCATCGGGCCTGGGCCGGGGGCAGTTGCTCCAGCACGGCCGCCAGCGTGGCGGGCGTGGCACGGTGCAACGCCGTGGCGGGTTGGGGGGAAGTGGCGAATGCGCCGGATTGGGAAGGGGAGCTTGTGGCAGGGCTGGACATGGTGCTGGCAAAGCGCGCCAGCCTAAGGGCCGACTCCGCTTGGCGCAAACACGCCTGCCGCATATGCAAAGCAGAAATGATTGGTGGACGTCTGCGTGCAGGCGGGCCGCAGCCGCTCAGTCCAGAAAACGCGCGGCCACCTGCGGATCGGGCACCATGCACTGCGCGCTGCGGCCAAACCAGCGGTAGCGGTTGCGGGCCAGCCAGCGGTACAGCCCATCGCGCAGGGGGCGGGGAATCAGCCACGCCGCCCATGCCAGCCGCCAGGGCCAGCCCAGGCCATGGAGCACGCGCAGGATGGCGTCCGTGTGCTGCCAGGAACGGTCCCCATCCACCAGCAGCAGCGTCTGCAGACCTTCGACCCGCAGGCCTGCATCGGCCAGCATCCTGCCGCCGGCCTCGCCCTGGATGGAGGCAAAGCGGAACCTGCCGCGCCTGTCGTGCCTCAGCAGAAACTGCACCCAGCCATTGCACAGCAGGCATTGGCCGTCGAACACCACAATCATGATTCGCCCTCCTTGGGCACTGAAGTGTCTTGCCGCACCGTGGGCAATTGCAGATACCCGCTGTAGCTGGCGACCACGCCCACCCAGGGCACGGCTGCCTCGATGTGGAAATGCAGGCGATCCCCCTCGCCGCGCTCCTCGGCCACGATGCGCGGCTCCAGCCAGGCCGGGCAGGCCATGCCCAGAAAGCGCAACTTGCGCAGGCGCATCACCAGCCGATTGCCATCGGCCTCCAACCCGAAGCTCAGCCGCGCTGCGCCCAGGGATTCGATGATCTGCCCGTCCTGCAGGCGCAGGCTGGAACGCATGGTCTGCGCGGGAAAGTGGCGGGTCCAGACCTCACCCTGGGGCTGGGCATGCAGCGCGAAGCGGATGGGCCCCTCGCTGGCGCGCAGCGGCGTGCCCAGACACAGCGCCAGCAGCCGGGCCGCCAGGGACTGCGGCGCCTGGGTGCGGACCCAGCCATGGAGCTCATGGCGGCCCGTCAGGCGGTGGAAGGCCTGCACGGCGGGGTCCAGCCGGGCAAAGCGCTCGCCCATGGCCTGCTCGTACATGGACAGCCTCCGGCTCATGGATGGATCTCCCTCATGCGGATGTCCAGGCCACGGGCCTCCTGCTCGAAATCCTCCAGGGTCAGCAGGCCCATGCAGGGCATGGCGCCCACGGCGGGCAGTTGGCCTGCCGCCAGCTTCCGCGCCAGGGCCGAGGCGGCCAGCGTGGGCACATAGGGGCCGTCGCCCGACCCGGCGACCAGCACCCAGAGGCGCTCCTGCACGAAGCCCTGTGCGTCCCGCCCACGCACGCACACATGCATGGCACCCGCATCGCTGCCCCAGTCCTTGAAGCAGTCCGCCGCGCGCTTGAGCCACGCGGCGTGCACCGACCAGTCGCGCACCAGGCCCAGGCGCGCCAGCCAGGCCATGGCATTCATGCCCCTGTGCAGAAATGCCAACTCCAGCCCCGCGCCAAAACGCACGCCAGGCTTGCCCGCATACCGGGGTGCCAGCAGTACCAGATCAGGCACATCGCAGGGCGACAGCAGCCGCGCCCCCACAGGCTCGGGATAGCGGTGGCGCCAGCTGCCCGACCAGCCGAACACCGGCTGCGGGCCAGCGGACGCGAGGCGCTTGCCGCAGTAGCTCAGGATGCCGGCCACCGTGGACAGGCCGCGCTCCGTGTGGTTGCCGGGGCTGATGCCTATGTCGATGGAATCCACGCAGGCCATGCCGCCTGCCAGCCGATCGGCCACCGCCGTGGACAGTGCGGGGACGGAACTGGCCCCGCTGGTCAGCAGCACGCCCCGGGCCAGCGCAGCGGCTTGCAGGGCGGTGATGCCGCCGACGAAGTCGCGGCCATCGGCCAGGTCCACGTAGTGCACGCCCGCATGGGCGCAGGCCTGTGCCACGCGATGGTCCTGCCCCTGGAAAGGGCCTGAGGTATGGATGAGGAGATGGATGCCATGCTCCTGGAGCCGGGCCTGCAGCCCCGGGTCCATGGCGTCCACCGCCACGGCGGACAGCCCGGCATGGGCATCAGGCAAAAGCGCATCGACCAAGGCCTGTGCCTTGGCGCCCGAGCGGCCCACCACCACGATGTGCAGCGCCTTCTGCCGTGCCAGCCGGCGCACCAGCCGGCTGCCGAAAAAGCCATATCCCCCGACAACCATCACCCTGAATTCGTGCATGCGCCAGTGTAGGGCCGACCGGTCGCCAGGACGGCGGTGGCAGCATTTCCCTCCAAGGTGTTTCATCAGGAAAATATATGATTAGCCACCATACAATATGCCGACACCACACCTGGCGCACAGCGCCTCAACCCCAGGAAACACCATGTCCCACTATCTGGTCGAGCTCTATTCCCCCAACCCCGCCTGGCTGGCCCTGCCCGCCGCGCAGCGCCAGCAGTTTCTGGACGCGGTTGCCAGCACCATGGGCAGCCTGGCTGCCATGGGCGTGCAGGTGCTGGCCCTGGCCGAGACCGAGCGCGGCCTGGACCAGGCCAGCCCGCACCGCTTCCTGGGCATCTGGCGCTTTCCCGATACCGCCGCCCGCGATGCCCTGCTGGCGGGCATCAAGGCCAGCGGCTGGTACGGCTACTTCGACCATGTGAACGCGGCCAGCGGCACGGGTGGCCTGGAAAGCCATCTGAAGGCGCTGTCCGAGGCCTGAGGCGGACGGGCCATGGGTGCTGGATGGGTGCCGGATGGGTGATGCCGCACCGGCGCTACGGCTGAATCGGGCACCCCAGACGCTTGAGCGTCTCGTCGATCCATGGCGCGCTGTAAGTACCGGCAGCGATGTCGGCCACCATCCTGGCCTCAACGTCCTGCTTTCCGTGTGCTGCGTCCAGCAGGGCCTGCGCCTGCGCATGCGGTACGCACAGCAAGCCATCGTCGTCGCCAATCATGAGGTCACCGGGCTCGATCACCATGCCATCGATGGCGATCGGCACATTGATTTCGCCCGGGCCGTCCTTGTAGGGTCCGCGGTGCGTGACGCCCGCGGCGAATACCGGGAAGCTGCCTGCACGAATCCATGCCGCGTCCCGGATCGCGCCATTGATCACGATGCCGCCCAGCTGGCGACGCATGGCGTCTCCGACCATGATTTCTCCGATGAGTGCGTTGGTGAGGTCGCCACCGGCATCCACCACGATCACGTCACCTGGGCTGGCCAGTTGAAGTGCCTTGTGGAGCATGAGGTTGTCGCCCGGGCGTGTCTTGATGGTCAACGCGGGGCCGGCCATGCGCCCGCCGCCGTGCATGGGGCGCAACCGCGCGCCGCCAGCCGTCATGCGGGCCATGCAGTCGCTGACGTTGGCAACAGGCACGTCGAGATAGCGCCTGGCAATATCAAGGCTGACAGCGCGCTGCCGCTTCAGAATTTGAAGACCGATCATGGTGTGGTTCTCAGAGTGGATGGAATGAAAGCCGTGCCGCTCAATCGAGCGTGGTGCCAGAGCTCTTGACGATGGGTGCCAGGCGTGCGCGGTCGCTGGCGTAGAGCCTGGCCATGTCCTGCGGTGTGCCGGTGATGAGTTCGGCACCGGAGTCGGCGATCTTCCTGGCCGTGTCGGGTGCGTTCACCACCTTGTTGATGGCTTCGTTGAGCTGCTTGACGATGGCGTCGGAGGTGCCGGCCGGGGCCATCACGCCCCACACGCTGGCCAGCTCCACGCCCTTGATGCCGGATTCGGTGTAGGTCGGCACGTCGGGCAGCAGCTTGGAGCGGCTCGCGGTGGTCACGCCGATGGCGCGCACCTTGCCCGACTGGATGTGCGACAGCAGCGTGGGGACGGAGCCCATGTACATGTCGATGCGCCCGCCCAGCAGGTCGGGCATGGCCTGCGCCATGCCGCGAAACGGCACGTGGGTGAACTTCACATTCGAGCTTTTCTGCCAGGCCTCGCTGATGAGGTGCGAAATGGTGCCGGTGCCCGGCGTGGCAAAGCTCAGGCGCCCGGGGTCCTTCTTCGCCGCCTGGACGATGTCGTCCAGGGACTTGTACGGCGAATCGGCATTCACCACGAGCACGGCCGGGCCGGCTGCGACCAGGGCCACGGCGCGCAGGTCCTTGTCGGGGTTGTAGGTGAGCTTGGAGTACAGCAGCGGGTTGAGCACCACGTTGTCGGTCTGCGCCATCACCAGGGTCAGGCCGTCGGCGGGGGCCTTGGCCACCTGGTCCAGAGCCAGGTTGCCACCGGCACCGGGCTTGTTCTCCACCACGATGGCCCACCCATGGGCCTCGGTGAGCTTGGTGCCGACCAGCCGCGTGAGGTTGTCGGTGCCGCCACCGGCCGGAAAGGGCACGATGAACCTGATGGGCCGCTGCGGATAGGTGCCCTGGGCATGGGCCTGGGCCATGGCGGCAGCGGTCAGTGCCAGCAGGCCGGCGAGGGCCAGGCGGCGTCGGGTCGGGGTCGTCATTGCGGATGTCTCCTTTGGTGGTGTCGGTTGGCGCAGGGGTACGTTGATCAGGCTTGGCTGGCGAGCACGTGGCTGCCCAGCCAATCGATGGCCTCGTCGGTGGAGGTGCCGGTGAAGGGCTGCACCGCATGCGCCCGGGCCGTGGCGGCGAACAGCGCCTCGACGGCGGGCAAGGCGATGGGCGCCAGGCCGTTGCGGGCCATCTGCTGCCGGGCCTCGGCCACCTCGTTGCGGCGGCGTGCGGAATGCGGGATGTGCGTGCGCACCATGGACTCCATCAGCGTGCGCAGCGGTGTCTCGTCGATGTCCTGCAGCACGGCATGCAGCTGCTCGCGCAGGCCCATCTTCTGGGCCGTCACCAGGCACTCCACGGCCAGCGCCTCGGTCCCCTTGGTGTAGATGCTGCGCAGGAGCTTGAGCGCGGCGGCATCGCCTGGCTGTCCGCCCACCACGCGAACGGAGCCGCCAAGGAGCAAGAACAATTCCTGTACAAAACCGGCCTTGCCACCGGCCACGAGCAGCGGCGTCTTTCTGCCGCCCAGGTTGACCGCGCCGGTGATGGCCACGTCCACGAAGTGCACCGCCCTGCCCTGGGCGACGCGCCGGGCCAGCTCGCCGCATTCGCGCATCTCCTGCGGGTCGGCCGTGGTCATGTCCACATAGACCACGCTATCGCGCAGATGGGGCAGGCAGGCCTCGAACAGGCTGCGCGCCACGGTGCCGAACACGGCGCTCACCACCACGTCGGCCTCGGCCAGCCAGGCACCGGGCGCGGTATGCACCTGCGCGCCAGCGGCCTGCACGGCGTCGGCCACCGCAGCGTTGGGCTGCAGGTCGCACAGGCCCACCAGGCTGTGCCCCTGCTCCACAAAGGCCTGCATGTAGCAGGCGCCGACCATTCCACCACCCAGTATTGCGAACTTCATAAAAGTACAAATTTAAAACATTGAGCGCAGTCTATGGAGTGCACTTCCGATCCATTCATAGAGATTTCCCGTAGAACTGCGGATATTTGTACTTGTTTTGTATTTTTCCGAATGAAGCGCAGCGCAACTAGCCCCTCCGTCGTCACCTAGAATCGGCGCACCATCCCCACCCACCTGGTGCAAACACAGTGCAAAACGTGAAAGACAAGGCGTACGAGGTTCTGCGGCAGCGGCTCATCGGCGGCCACTACCGACCCGGCGAACAGCTCAAGGAAGAGCCCATTGCCCGCGACCTGGGACTGAGCCGCACGCCGGTGCGCAATGCGCTGCACCGTCTGGTGGAAGATGGCCTGGCCACCGATGGCGCGGGCCAGGGTATCCGCGTGTCGGAGTGGAGCGACTGGGATGTGGAGGAGACCTTCCAGCTGCGCATGCTGCTGGAGCCGTACGCCTCGTTCCTCGCGGCCACGCGCGGCGGCGAGGGGCTGGCCGATGAGCTGGAGGCCAGCAACCAGCGCATGGAGGCCGGCATTGCCGCTGGCCACGACGGCATTGGCGAGGTGCAGTCAGCCAACCGGGATTTTCACCACGCGCTGATCGAGGCATCGGGCTCGCCGCGCCTCAAGACCATGCTGGCGACGATGATCGACATGCCGATCATCAAGCGGTCGTTCTACATCTACACGCCCGAAGAGCTGGTGCAAAGCCTGCACCACCACTGCGACCTGGTGATCGCCATACGTGCCAGGGATGGAGAGCTGGCACGCCAGGTGATGCAGCTGCACCTGCGCATGTCCTACCACCGGTTCATGAAGCATCGGGGGGAATACCGCGCGGATGCATGAACAGTGTCATGACCGGGGCTGAACCCTTTGCGCTGACCGCACCCGGTACAGCCACGGCAGCCAGACAAAGGCGATGAGGACCAGCACAACGCCCGCCAGCGCCATGGGCAGCACCATCGGCCAGGCACCGTGGCGCATCGTCGGATCGACAAATTGCGCCGCCAGCTGGCCGGCGCAGAAGGCCACGCACATGATCGCGAAGCCCGAACAAGATACGGCCCGCCCGGCCAGTTGCGGCGGCAGGCCCCCCACCGCGCCCGCCTGGCCGCAAGGCTGGTGCAGGCCATGGCCCAGTGCATACACCGCGTGCCCCAGCAGCAGTGGAACGGGCGAGGCCGGCGCCAGCACGCAGCCGGCGATCTGGATGCACGGCCCCAGCAGACTGAGCGAAGCACCCAGTTGCACCGTGCGCACCGGCCCGTGGCGCGACAGCAGGCGCCGGCACCATGTGATGCCGAGGATGTAGACCAGCGAGCCGCCCGCTGGAATCCAGCCGTAGAGCACCGGCGACAGGCCGAACAGGTCGACGTACACCATCGGCGACAGCAGCAAAAAGCAGAAGATGCCGCCGTAGGTGGCTGCGGCCAGTGCCGTCCAGGCGCAAAAGCCGGGGTCGGCGATCACCTGGCGCACACCGCCAGCGGATACGGATGCGGGTACGAATGCGAGGACCGGGGCAGACTCCGCCGGCATTTGCCGCGTCTCGCTGAAAGTGCGCCAGCACAGTGCCAGCAAAGCCAGCGAGTAGACGCCCATCGCCCCCAGCACCCAGCGCCAGCCGGTGGCGTGGACTCCCCATGCACCGGCAATCGGCGCCACCAGGGCCACCAGCCCCAGGCCCGTCAGGCCACGGGCCATGATGCGCGGCCCTTCATGGGCCGGATACAGGTCGCGCACCGCAGCCCGTGCGCACACCAGGATGGCCGCCATGGCCGCGCCCTGCACGGCGCGCCAGGCCACCAGTGCGTCCGCGCTGCCCGCCAGCGCACAGCCGGCCGCCGCTGCCGTGTAGCAGGCCAAACCCGTCAGCAGAACGGGCCGGCGCCCGAAGCGGTCTGCCAGCGGCCCGCACACCAGCTGGGCGACACCGAAGGCCAGCATGAACACGGTCAGGCTGCTGCTGGCCGAGCCCAGGTCGCGCGCGATCTCGGGCAACGCCGGCAGATAGCCATCGGTGGCGACCGGCTGCGCGGCCAGCAGCAGCGGCAGCAGCAGAAGAAAGGAAACGGAGCGGCGCGGGCCGGGATTGGCGAAGTTCATCTCAATGAAGCCTGGTCACGGCATGCAGCGCGTCGAGCGAGGGAGTTCGAAGGACGATACATGGCCAGTTGCGCGCCATGCATCCTATGCGGCGGCGGACAGCACGGCCCGCAGGCCCAGCAGATAGCTGTCCGCGCCGAAGCCGCAGATCTGGCCCCGGGCGATGTCGGCAAACACCGAGTGGTGGCGAAAGGGCTCGCGCGCATGGATGTTGCTCATGTGGATCTCCACCACGGGCACGGTGAGCATGGCCAGCGCGTCGCGGATGCCGTAGCTGTAGTGCGTCCAGGCGCCGGCGTTGATGAGCACGCCATCGACGCCGTCCCGAAAGCCCTGGTGGATGCGATCGCACATGGCGCCTTCGCAATTGGTCTGGAAGCTGTCCACCTCGCAGCCCAGCTGGCTGCCCAGGCTGCGCAGCGAGGCGTCGATCTCGGCGAGCGTGACCGTGCCGTATTGGGCGGGGTCGCGCTGGCCGAACATGTTGTGGTTGATGCCGTGCAGCATCAGGATCTTTTTCATGGAGGCTCCGTGGCTTGATGTCATGGATGGAGGATGCGCGCCGGTGGTGTCCGGGTCACGCCGTGGTGTCGATGGCGGCGCCCATGCGGGCAGCTTCTGCAATGGCCTCGGTGATCTGCAGGTTGCGCAGGCCGTCGTGCACGCTGACCAGGGGCTGCGCCAGGCCGCGCGCCACCTGCGCGAAATGCGCCATCTGGCGCACCAGCGGGTCTTCGCGCTCCACGGCGGCCACATCCAGGTCGAAGGGCTCATTCCAGGAGCGCTGCTCGGCCGATGCATAGGTCTTCAGCCGCATGCTCGGTATGGCCAGCGAGCCGAAGGTGCCCGCCACCAGGTAGCAGTCTTCGTCCTCATAGCTGGCATAGGCCTTGTTCTCCTGCGAGGTCTGCTCCCAGCTGCGCGCGCTGGCGGCCGTGTCCGAAAGCACAAAGCTGCCCAGCGCACCGCTGGCAAAGCGCAGGTTGATGGCCACCGTGTCTTCCACGGCAAAACCGCGCGTGGCATGCGAGGCGAAGGCCTGCACGGCCACGATGTCGCCGCACAGCATGCGCAGGTTGTGGACCTCGTGGATCATGTTGAGCAGGATGGGTCCACCCCCGGCCTCGCGGCGCCAGGGGCCTTCCTCGAAATAGGCGTCCGGCTTGTAGAACAGGGCCGCGCCGGTCACGGCCACCAGGCGGCCCAGCCGCCCCTGGGCAATGAGGGCCGCGGCCCGCGCCATGATCGGGCTGTGGGCGCGGTGGTGGCCCACCAGCACGCGGGCGCCGCTGCGCTCGGCCAGCGCGGCCAGGCGCTGTGCCTCGGCCACGGTGGAGGTGACGGGCTTTTCCAGCAGGATGGGCAGGCGCGCATGCATGCACTGCGCCGCCTGCGGGGCATGCAGGCGGTTGGGCGTGGCCAGCACCACGGCGTCGGGCCGGTCATGGGCGATCAGCTCGCCCAGGTCGCGCCACAGCGGCACTCCGGCCCTTTGGGCAAGCTCCCGGGCTGCGGGCGCCGGGTCCACGATGGCGGACAGACGGCAGTCCGCCTGGGCCCCGATGGCGGCGATATGCGCCTGGCCGATCGCGCCGGCGCCGGCCACGGCAATGCGAAGCGGGTGCAGCTGTGCCATGGCATGCCCCTCAGAAGCGGTGCAGCACGCCCAGCTGCACGCCCTTGATGGTGCGGCCGTTGACGTCGTCAGCCGATGTGAAGTTGGGCTTCATGCCGCCCGAGGCCGCCAGCCGGAAGCCCGCATTGCGGTCGTTCTTCAACTGCTCGGCCACCGCGTAGAGCATGGTGCGCTTGGACAGGTCGTAGTAGGCCGCGACCGCGCCGCCCGATGCGCCGCGCCCGCTGTCCGAGCCATCCTGTATGCGGCCCCACAGTGCGCCCACGCGCAGTTGCGGCGTCACGCGGTAGTCGGCCGACAGTTGCCAGACGCGGTAGAAGCGGCGCACATCGGCATTCGTGCCCGCCACCAGCCCGCCCACATTGCCCAGCACCGTGCCCGTGTTGTTGCCCGCCGAGCCCGCCGTGCTGTTGTTGGACCGCACAAAGGCCAGCTGGACCTTGCCCTTGCCGTAGTCGTAGTTGGCGTAGAGGTTGTCGTAGCGGACCGCGTCGGTATAGGCCGCGCTCTGCGGCGCACGCGCATACAGGCCTGCATAGCCGACGCGGTAGGGGCCGTTCAGGTAGTCCAGGCCCAGCTGGTAGATGGCCTGGCGCGCTGGAGCACCGGTCTCGGCCATGGCGTAGTGGGCCTCGAACAGGAAGCCGGCCACGCGCGGCGAGGTGTAGGAGATGTCGTTGTCGAAGCGCGAGGGTACGCCGAAGTTGTTGACCATCGATCCCAACGTGCGCGAGGTGAAGTCGATGTAGTCGCCGCGCCCGAAGATCACGGTGTTCTGCCGGCCCAGCCGCACCTCGCCCCAGCCGCCGCCCAGGCCCACCCAGCTTTGGCGGTCGAAGCCGCGCGTGCTGTCGGCCTGCGTGCCGTTGTCGGCGTTGATGCCCATCTCCAGCTGGAACTTCGCGTACAGGCCGCCGCCCAGGTCTTCCTGCCCGCGAAAGCCCAGGCGGCTGCGCAGCAGGGCGCCGTCCTCCAGCGTGGTCATGGATGCGCCCGAGCTGCTGCGCATGTGGTTGATGTACTGGTCCACGCTGCCGTAGATGGTGACCGAGGACTGGGCGTGGGCACCCGCGCCCCAGGCGCCCAGCACGGTGGTCAGGGCCAGGATGCGAAGGGCCCCGCGCTGCGGCACTCGCGGTGTCTGGTGCATTTGCTGTTGCATGGTCTTGTCTCCTTCTCTGTGAAAAATGCTTTTTCGGGCGTGGCTGCGCCCTGCCCTGGACGCATTCAGGGCCGGTTGTCTGTCGGCTGGATCAGTAGGAGATGTGGGCGGTGGCGCGCAGCTCGTCGGGCGTGGCGCTGCCGAAGCCGAAGAATTCGAGGTAGGCGGGAATCATCTCGAACAGCATGTCCGTGCCCACCTGGAAGTCGCAGCCCTTGTCGCGCACGGCGCGCAGCAGGGGCGTGAACTCGGACTTCATCACCACCTCGCCCACAAAGGTGGTGGGCGCAATGCGCTGCACATCGAACGGCAGCGGGTCATCGTCCTTCATGCCCAGCGGCGTGGCGTTGACGACCACGTCAAAGCCCTGCGGGTCCCTGGAGCCCGTGCCCACCTTCATCCTCGGGTAGTAGGCAGCGAGCCGCCCGGCCAGGGCCTGCGCGCTCTCGTCCCGCGTGTCGAACAGCATCAGCTCGCCCACGCCGGCCGCCGCCAGCGAGGCGGCAATCGCCGAGCCCACGCCACCCGCCCCGGAAATCAGCACCCGCGCGCCCTGCAGCTGCCGCCCCTTGCGCAGCACGCCGCGCACAAAGCCTGCGCCGTCGAACTGGTCGCCCAGCAGCGAGCCGTCCTCGCGCCGCAGCACGGCATTGCAGGCGCCTGCAATGTGCACGGCAGGCGTGACCTCGTGCACCAGGTTCACCACGGACACCTTGTGCGGCATGGTGATCAGCGCGCCGCGCAGGTTGGTGAAACGCATGATGGCCGCGAAGTCCGGCGCGAAATGCGCCGCCTTCACGCCCATGGGCACGACGCAGGCGTCTATGCCCCGGCCGTCGAACCATGGGTTGTAGATCATGGGCGACTTGAAGGTCTCGGTCGGGTCGCCGATGTGCGCGATGAGGGTGGTTTTTCCGGAAATCATTCCCTGGGCTTTCGGATGCTTGGGTTGGCGGAATGTGGCGTGTGCAATTCAACGGCCGGACTGGGCCAGGGCCTGGGTGCGCAGGCGCTCGTACTCGGCGGGGTCCACAGGCTGCGCACCGGCCTCGCCCAGATCCTCCATGCGCACGCGGTAGGTCTCGCGGGCGCTCCAGGCGGCCAGCGCTGCGACCACGGTGATGCCGAAGGCGATCAGCCCCACCGTCAGCCAGATGTTCTGGGATCCCGGAGGCGCCACGGCCGTGAACAGCGCGGGCAGCATGGCGGTGATGGCCGTGCCCACGTTCTGCGAGATGGCCATGGCCGAGACGCGTGTGCGGGTCGGGAACAGCTCGGGGTAGAAGCTGGGGAACACCGCGTTGTAGCCCTGGTAGACCACGCCCCACATCAGGATGGACATGGCGAAGGCCAGCGGCATGTTGCGCGTGCTGATGGCGTAGAGGTAGCCGATGGCCAGCAGCCCGGACAGCAGCGCGCCGAAGATAATGGGCGGGCGCCGGCCGATGCGGTCGGACAGGTTGCCCACCATGGGGATCACCAGCACCGCGACGATGTTGCCCACCACGGGAATCCACAGGTACATGTCCTTGGCGAAGCCGATGCCGTAGGCGGGCTGCACCGCGTAGGCCGCGCCGAAGATGGTGGCCACCACGGGGATCACGTTCATCAGCGCCATGCAGACCACGCGCAGCATGTCGGGCGAATGGTGGCGGAAGGCCTCGACCACGGGCGAACGCGGACGCGCCTCGCTGCGGCCTGCTGCCGTGAAGGCCGGGGTTTCGTTGACCTCGCGGCGGATGATCCAGCCCGCGATGATGACGACGAAGCTCAGGATGAAGGGAATGCGCCAGCCCCAGCTGTTGAACTGCTCGGTGGGCATGTAGTGCGCCAGCGGCAGGAACACGGCCGCTGCCAGGATCTGGCCGGCCTGCACGCCCTGCAGCGTGAAGCTGGCGAAGAAGCCGCGCCGCCCGAACGGGGCATGCTCCAGGATCATGGAGCTGGCGCCCGAGATCTCGCCGGCCACCGCAAAGCCCTGGATCAGCCGCATCAGCACCAGCAGCGCCGGTGCCCACAGGCCGACCTGGTCGTAGGTGGGCAGCAGCCCCACGGCGATGGTGGAAAAGCCCATCAGGAACATGCACCACACCAGCACCTGCTTGCGCCCGTGCGTATCGCCCAGGTGGCCCAGCACGAAGGCGCCGATGGGCCGCGCCACATAGCCCACGCCATAGGTGGCCAGCGAGGCGATGATGGCAATCGCCGGATCACCCTGCGGAAAGAAGATCTGCGGAAAGATCAGCGCCGCAGCCGTGGCGTAGATGAAGAAATCGTAGTACTCCAGGGCCGAGCCTATCCAGCCGCTGGTGGCGGCCTTCCTGGGTTGGTGCTGCGTTGACTGCGTATGTACCGGTGTTGCGCTCATGTGTTGTCTCCTCCAGGCAAAAGATCCCCGCTGCGGCACGTGATGGATGCTTGCGGCCAGGCCAGCGGGATGTAAAAAATGTAGTTCCCGCCTATGAATCTGCCCAAGCCAATTTCCAGGGGCATGTGCGCTGATCGCACCGCGCGGTTCGATAATCGCACGCACCCAGGGTTAATACGGAAAACTCAAGCTCGCCATGACAACACCTTCCACCCTCGCCCAGCGCGACTGGATTGCCGGACTGGAACGCGGCGTATCGATCATCGAAGCCTTTGACGACGCCCACCCGCGCATGACGGCCGCCGAGGCCGGCCAGCGCACGGGCATGACGCGCACCGCCGCGCGGCGCTATCTGCTGACGCTGCAGCACATGGGCTACGTGGCGGGGGACGGCAAGCTGTTCTGGCTCACGCCGCGCGTGCTGCGGCTGGGGCAGTCGTACCTGGAGTCGGCGCGGCTGCCGCGCATCGTCCAGCCGTTTCTGCAGCGTGTGGCGGCCGGCACCCATGAAACCGCCTACCTGGCGGTGCTGGACGACGACGAGGTGGTCTATATCGCACGCAACGGCCCCAACCGCAACATGAACACCGGCTACGTGCTGGGCGCACGCGTGCCGGCCCAGGTCACGGCGGCCGGCATGCTGATGCTGTCCATGCGCAGCGACGCCGAGCTGGAGCACTGGCTGGACAACCGCGCGCTGACGGTCTTCACCTCGCACACCATCACCTGCCCCGCCGAAATGCGCCGCGAGCTGGCCCTGATCCGCACCCAGGACTGGGCGCTGTGCGAGCAGCAGCTCAACCTGGACTCGCGCGGCATTGCCGTGCCGCTGCGCGACCGCCACGGCGCGCTGGCCGGCGCCCTCAACATCACCATGCCCATGGGCCGCGAAACCGGCAAGGACGCCGTGGCGCGCGTGCTGCCCATGCTGCGCGAGACGGCGCAGGCCATGCGGGATCTGATCTGATGGTGAACAACATGGCCATGGCGCAACTTCCTGACCTGGACACGCATGGCGGCGACGACCATCTGCTGCAGCATCTGCAGGCCCTGGAAGTTCGGCTGCACGATCCGCAGGTGCGCGCGGACGCAGGCCAGCTGCAGGCGCTGCTGCATGAAGACTTTCTGGAGTTCGGCCGATCGGGCGGCGTGCACGACCGGGCCGCCACCGTGGACAGCCTGGCGGCCGCCTTGCCAGCACAGGCCCCTGCCCGGCTGGTGTCAGGCGGCTTTGCCCTGACGCGCCTGGGACCGGACAGCGCGCTGCTGACCTACCGCTCGGCCAGCGAGGCCGAGGATGGAACGGCCGGTAGGCATACGCTGCGCTCCTCGGTCTGGCTGCGCACGGCCCGGGGCTGGCAGATGCGCTTCCACCAGGGCACGCCCACGGCGCCATTCGACCTGGCCGCATCCATGCCATGAGCGGCCTGCGGCGTGTTCAGACGGTTTCGAACGCGTATTTTTCCGTGTCCACCTCGCGCTGCGAAGCCACGGCATAGCGGTCGCCCTGGATGCGCTCGGGCTTGAAGAGGTCGTCCAGTTCGGCCAGCAGGGCAGCGTCCAGGCGCACGGCGCCGCCGCGCAGGTCTTCGTGCAGATGGTCCACGCTGGTGGTGCCCGGCAGGGCAATCACATGCTCGCCCTGGTGCAGCACCCAGGCGATGGCCAGCTCGGCCAGCGTGCAGTCGGCGCGCTCGGCAATGGACTGCATGGGCGCGAGCAGCTGCAGGTTCTTCGCATAGGCCTCGGGCGCGAAGCGCGGCATGGCGGCGCGGATATCGCCCTTGACCAGGCCCTCGACCTCCTGGAGCTTGCCGGTGAGGAAGGCGCGGCCCAGCGGGCTGAAGGCCACGTAGGCAATGCCCAGTTCCTTGCAGGCCTGCAGCGTGCCCAGTTCGGCATTGCGCGACCACAGCGAATACTCGCTTTGCAGCGCGGCGATGGGGAAGGTGGCGTGGGCGCGGCGCAGCGCGTCGGCGCCGATCTCGGACAGGCCCAGGGCGCGCACCTTGCCCTCTTCCACCAGGCGCGACATCTCGCCCACCGATTCCTCGATGGGCACGCGGCGGTCCCAACGGTGCAGGTAGTAGAGGTCGATGACATCGGTGCCCAGGCGCTGCAGGCTGTCTTCGCAATTGCGGCGCAGGGTCCTGGGGTGGCCGTCGATCACGCGGCGCACCACGCCGTCGTCACCGCGCACGCCGGCCATGCCGCATTTGCTGGCCAGGGTGATGTGGTTGCGGTGGGACTTGAGCACGGGGCCGACCAGGGATTCGTTGGCGCCGAAGCCATACAGCGCCGCCGTGTCGAACAAGGTGACACCGGCATCCAGCGCCGCATGCAGCACGGCCTTGCCCTGCTCGGGCGACGGCGGATGGCCATAGGCGTGGCTGAGGTTCATGCAGCCCAGGCCGACGGCGCTGACGGAGAAGGGACCCAGGTGGCGTGTGGACAGGTTGGTCATGGTTTTCTCACAGGGAAAAGAAGCAAGGGAGCGGCCAGCGCTCCCTTGCAATGTCGAAGGCCCATTTTGCCGTCAAACCGACGTGCCCCTCACGCCCGTGCGCGCCCAGGCCGGCAGCGGCACGGGCCGGTGCAGCACGTCGTCGTTGAGCCACAGGGCGCTGCGGCGCGCGCGCTCGGCCACGGTGTCCAGCGGCAGCTGCTGGTAGTCGTCGTTGAAGACCTCGAAGCTGTAGTCGCCCCGGTAGCCCAGGCGGTCCAGGCGCAGCACCAGGTCGGCCAGGCGCTCGCTGTGCACGCCCTCGCCCGGGAACACGCGGAAGGTGCGCGCCGTGGCCATGCGCTCTTCGAAGGTGGGGGCGTCGTGCCACATGAAGTCGGACAGCTGCACCAGGAAGATCTTGTCGCGGTCGATCAGCTCCAGCGCGTCCAGCGGCGTCTTGGCAGCCAGGATGTGGAAGGAGTCCAGCCCGATGCCCAGATTGGACGTGTCGGCACGGCAGACCACGTCCCAGCTGGTGGTGAACTCATTGACGGAGCGGCCCCAGGACAGGCCCTCGTAGGCGATCTTCACGCCCAGCGGAATGCCGAGCATGGCCAGCTTGCGCAGGTCGCGCGCAATCACGTCGAGATCGCCCGTGGCATGGCGCGAGGTGGACGAGCAAGCCAGCAGCACGGGGCTGCCAATCTCGGCGCACATCTCCAGCATGGATTTGGCGATGTCCACCTTGTAGTGGTGCAGGTGGTCGGACAGGCCCTCGAAGTCGCGCAGCACCTGAAAGCCCGTGGGCCGCAGGCCGCTGGCGCGCACGGCCGCCGCTGCCGCCTTGACGCCGCCCGGGTGGCCGGCCAGGTCACGCGCACTGAGCATGACCTGGGTGAAGCCCGCGCGCCGGATGGCGTCGAGCTTGGCCTCCAGCGAGCCATTCAGAGTGATGGTGTCCATGCCATAGCTGTCCAGCAAGCCCATGTTGCCCTCCAGGATCGTTGTGTGTATCGGCGGTTGAATCGGACGGCGGCGCGCCAGGCTTTGCGCTAGGCGTCGCGGTGCACCAGCTCGAACACCACGGTGCCCATGGCGTTGCGCGTGAGCGCGCCGCGGTCATCGGGGTGCAGACGGCTCGATTCCACGAACTCCACGCCGCGCTGGCGCAGCGCCTGCACGGCGCCAGGCACGTCGGTGGTGCCCAGGCCGATGCGCTGCAGGCGCTCGGGCATGTCGTCCCACTCCAGGCCCGGATCGGGCTCGATGAGCTGCCACAGGAAGCGCTTGCAGGGGCTGCGCATGAGCTTGCCCTTGGGCAGGATGCCGAAGCGCTGCGCGTCGGGCAGCAGGTGGAAGTCGAACATGCGTTCGAAGTAGGTGATCCAGTCGGCGCTGCGGCCACGCCCTATGTACTGGACCACGCCGAAATAGCCCAGGCCGGCCAGCGCCGGTGGATGGGGATCGGCCCCGGCGATGGGCTTGAAATCGATGTCATAGATGGAGAACTCCTGCCATCGATCGACAAAGTAGAAGCGGCTGCCACCCGGGCCGTGGATGGCCGGGATGTGCAGCTCCATCGCCTGCGCCTGGCTGGGCGCCGCCCAGGCTCCCAGCTCGATGCAGCGCGTATGCGCCTGCAGGGCATCCTGCACGCGCAGCGCCACGGCCGAGATGACGGGCTGCCCGTCCGAGGCGGCATTGGCCAGCGCATCGGCAGCGCCCGCATTGACCACCAGGTTCATGTCCCCCTGCCGGTACAGCGTCACCTCGCGCGAGCGGTGCCGCGCCACGGGGCGAAAACCCAGCCCCTCCAGCACCTGGCCCAGGGCCTGGGGCTGGCTGGTCGTGTACTCGATGAACTCTATGCCGTCGATCCCGAGGCGATTGGACGCCTCGGGCACGTCTTCCCGGCTGCTGGAGGAGGAATCGGTCATTGCGGTACTCCGGATGGAAACATGGTGCGCTGCGACGGCTCGCCGGGCGGGTCAGGCCTGCAGTTGCAGCTCTAGATCATGGAGGACCTGGTAGCAGGGCAGCACCTGGGCCACGCTGGAATTGGGCTCGCGGCCTTCGCGGATGGCGGCGAAGAACTCGCGGTCCTGCAGCTCGATGCCGTTCATGGACACATCGACCTTGGAAACGTCGATCTTCTCTTCCTTGCCGTTGACCAGATCGTCATAGCGCGCGATGTAGGTACCGGTGTCGCCGATGTAGCGGAAGAAGGTGCCCAGCGGGCCGTCGTTGTTGAACGACAGGCTCAGCGTGCAGATGGCGCCATTGGCGGCCTTGAGCTGGATGCTCATGTCCATGGCAATGCCCAGCTCCGGATGGATGGGGCCTTGCACGGCGTTGGCCTTCACGATGGGGCTGCCGGCCTGGTAGGCGAACAGGTCCACGGTGTGGGCAGCGTGGTGCCACAGCAGGTGATCGGTCCAGCTGCGGGCTTGGCCCAGCGCGTTCATGTTGGTGCGGCGGAAGAAGTAGGTCTGCACATCCATCTGCTGGATGTTGAACTCGCCGGCCGCGATCTTCTTGTGCACCCACTGGTGGCTGGGGTTGAAGCGGCGCGTGTGGCCGCACATGGCCACCAGGCCGGTCTGCTTTTGCAGATCGGCCACGGCCTGGGCGTCCTTGAGGCTGTCGGCCAGCGGGATCTCCACCTGCACATGCTTGCCGGCCTTCAGGCATTCGATGGCCTGGGCGGCATGCATCTGCGTGGGCGTGCACAGGATGACGGCGTCCACCTCGGGCAGGGCCAGGCTGTCGGCCAGCTCGGTGGTCACATGTTGGATGCCGTACTTGTCGGCCACTTCCTGGGTCTTGGCCAGCTCGCGGCCCACCAGGGAGACGACTTCCACGCCGTCGATGTTCTTGATGCCGTCCAGGTGCTTGATGCCGAAGGCACCGGCGCCCGCCAGGGCGACTTTGATGGTCTTGTTGCTCATTGGGGGTTCTCCAGGATGAGGTGGCCGACGGCCGTATTGGACGCAGGCACATGGTAGAAGCGGTGGTTGACCTTGGGCAGCGGCGCGGGGCCATCCACATCGGCCATGGCGCCGCGCGCGATCAGCCACATCACCAGCTCGATGCCTTCGGAGCCAGCCTCGCGCACGTAGTCGATATGCGGCATCTTCGCCAAGCCTGCCGGATTCTCGATCAGCAGGTCCAGGAAGCGGTTGTCCCACTCCTTGTTGATCAGGCCCGCACGCGCGCCCTGCAACTGGTGGCTCATGCCACCCGTGCCCCAGATCTGCACGTTCAGGTCTTCGTCGAAGCTTTCCACGGCGCGGCGGATGGCACGGCCCAGGTTGAAGCAGCGCTGACCCGACGGCACGGGGTACTGCACCACGTTGACGGCAAACGGAATCACCGGGCAGGGCCAGGCGCCCGTGCGCGCGTCCTGCTGGCCGCACATCAGCGACAGCGGCACGGTCAGGCCGTGGTCTACGTCCATCTTGTTGACGATGGTCAGGTCGAAGTCCTGCTGGATCACCGACTGCGCGATGTGGCTGGCAAGCTCCGGATGGCCGATGACCTTGGGCACGGGGCGCGGGCCCCAGCCTTCGTCGGCCGGCTGGTATTCAGCGGCCGTGCCGATGGCAAACGTCGGGATGAAGTCCAGGCTGAACGCGGTCGCGTGGTCGTTGTAGACCAGGAAGATCACGTCGGGCTTGTTGTCCTTGAGCCATTGGCGCGAGTGCTCGAAGCCCTTGAACAGCGGCTGCCAATAGGGCTCGTCGGCCTTGCCCAGGTCCATGGCCGCGCCGATGGCGGGCACATGCGAGGTGTAGACGGATGCGGTGATGCGCGCCATGTCAGTTGCCTTCCTTGTTCTTGTTCGCTGCGCCGGCCAGGCCTTGCGGCTGGCGGTGGGCCTGGGCATCGCCCTCCTCGCCCACGCGGCGGTTGCCTTCGGCCGAACGGCCTCCGCCCACCATCATGTTGCGGTATTCCTCTTCGGACATGCCGGTCATGGAGCCTGCCATCTGCTGGAAGCTCTTGCCGTCCGTGGCGCCGATCTTGGCCAGGAAGTAGATGTTGCCGCCCGTGCGCATGCACCAGTTGAGGTCGCGGGCCAGCACGGCCTGCTTCTGTTCCTCGCTCATGGCCCATTCGTCCAGGTAGGCACGCTCGTCGGCCTTGAAGCGCTCGCGGTTCTCGGCCTTCATCAGCGACATGCAGAACTGGTTGAGCCAGTAGCCTTTGCGGGACTGCTCGGCATCAAAAATGATGGTGCCGGGCACGTCCAGATAGGGTTTGTCCAATGCCATGGATATCTCCTTGAATATGTCCGGCACCCAGGCCGGACATGGTCGCCTTCAGGCCTCTTCGGGCCAGTAAAGGCGCATGGGGTTGTCCACCAGCAGCTTGCGCTGCAGTTCGGCCGTGGGGGCGATGTGCGGGATGAAATCGACCAGCAGGCCGTCATCGGGCATGTGGTCCTTGAGGTTGGGGTGGGGCCAGTCGGTTCCCCACAGCACGCGGTCTGGGAATTCCTCGACCACGCGGCGGGCGAAGGGCACCACGTCGCGGTAGGCATTTTGCTCGCCGTCCAGCGCCTTGGGGCCGGTGACGGACAGGCGCTCTGGGCAGCTGACCTTGCTCCAGACGTTCTGGTGCTCGCGCATGAACTTGAGGAACAGCTCGAACTCGGGGCCGTCCACGGGTTTGTTCACATCGGGGCGGCCCATGTGGTCCACGACCACGGTGGTGGGCAGGCTGGTGAAGAAATCCCACAGCTCGGGCAGGTCCACGGCCTCGAAATAGATGACCACATGCCAGCCCAGCTTGGCGATGCGGCCCGCGATCTCCATCAGCTCGTCCTTGGGCGTGAAGTCCACCAGGCGCTTGACGAAGTTGAAGCGCACGCCGCGCACGCCGGCGGCGTGCAGCTCCTGCAGCTCCTCATCGGTCACGCTGCGGCGCACCGTGGCCACGCCGCGCGCCTTGCCGTTGGCGGCCTTGCAGGCATCGACCATGGCGCGGTTGTCGGCGCCGTGGCAGGTGGCCTGCACGATGACGTTGCGCGCAAAGCCCAGGTGGTCGCGCAGCGCGAACAGCTGCTGCTTGCTGGCGTCGCAGGGCGTGTACTTGCGCTCGGGCGCGAAGGGGAATTCATCGCCGGGGCCGAAGACGTGGCAGTGGGCATCCACGGCGCCTGCGGGTACCTGGAACTTCGGCTTGGAGGGGCCGGCGTACCAGTCCAGCCAGCCGGGGGTCTTCTCGAAATTGCTCATGCGCTTCTCCTCCTCAATCGATATAGCGCAAGCCGGCCTTTTCCAGGGGCTCGCGCATCTTGTACATGTCCAGGCCCAGCACGCCGGAAGCCAGCTTGGCGCGCTTCTCGCCCTCGAAGCTTTCGCGCTTTTGCGCGGCTTGCAGCGTGGCGGCGGCCTTGGCGGCGGGCACGCAGACCACGCCGTCATCATCGGCCACGATCACGTCGCCGGGCGTGACCCACATGCCTGCGCAGACCACCGGGATGTTGACCGAGCCCAGCGTGGCTTTGATCGTGCCCTTGGAAGAGATGGCGCGGCTCCACACGGGGAAATTCATTTCCTGCAGCGTCTTCACGTCGCGCACGCCGGCATCGATGATCAGCGCCCGCGCGCCACGCGCCTGGAAGCTCGTGGCCAGCAGGTCGCCGAAGTAGCCGTCCGTGCATTCCGAGGTCACGGCCGCGACCACGATGTCGCCGGGCTGGATCTGCTCTGCGGCCACATGCATCATCCAGTTGTCACCGGGCTGCAGCAGCACGGTGACGGCCGTGCCCGAGACCTGCTGGCCCGCATAGATGGGACGCATATAGGGCTTGAGCAGGCCCACGCGGCCCATGGCCTCGTGGACGGTGGCCGAGCCCAGGGCGGCCAGGCCGTCGGCGGCCGCGCGGTCGGCGCGCTGGATGTTGCGGTAAACCACACCGAGTTCGTACATGGTGTTCTCCTTGGATCTGTGGTGGCGGCCTGCTTACAGGCCCTTTTGCTTGAGGGCGGCGTCCATGCGCGGGAACACGCGGCGCGCGTTGCCTTCGTAGACCTGGTAGCGCTCCTCTTCGGTGAGGTTGGCCGTGGCCTCGATGTAGCGCTTGGTGTCGTCGTAGTAGTGGCCCGTGGTCGGGTCGATGCCGCGCACGGCGCCGATCATCTCGCTGGCGAACAGGATGTTCTTGACGGGGATCACCTTGGTCAGCAGGTCGATGCCGGGCTGGTGGTAGACGCAGGTGTCGAAGAAGATGTTGTTGAGCAGGTGCTCGTCCAGCAGCGGCTTCTTGAGCTCCTGCGCCAGGCCGCGGAAACGGCCCCAGTGGTAGGGCACGGCGCCGCCGCCATGGGGGATCAGGAACTTGAGCGTGGGGAAGTCCTTGAACAGGTCGCTGGTCAGGCACTGCATGAAGGCCGTGGTGTCGGCATTCAGGTAGTGGGCGCCCGTGGTGTGGAAGCACGCGTTGCAGCTGGTGGAGACGTGGACCATCGCTGGGATGTCGTACTCCACCATCTTTTCGTAGATGGGATACCAGGAGCGGTCCGACAGCGGGGGCGAGGTCCAGTGGCCGCCTGAAGGATCGGGGTTCAGGTTGATGCCCACGTTGCCGTACTGCTCCACGCACTTGACCAGTTCGGGAATGCAGGTGGCGGGGTCCACGCCCGGCGACTGCGGCAGCATGGCGGCCGGGATGAAATGCTCGGGGAACAGTTCGCTGACGCGGAAGCACAGCTCGTTGCAGATGGCGGCCCAGGTGCTCGATGTCTGGAAGTCGCCGATGTGGTGGGCCATGAAGCTGGCGCGCGGGCTGAAGATGGTGAGATCGGAGCCGCGCTGCTTCATCAGCTTGAGCTGGTTGGTCTCGATGGTCTCGCGGATCTCGTCGTCGCTGATCTTCAGGTCGCTGGCCCTGGGGGCCTTGGACGGGTCCTTGAGGCCTGCGATCTGCAGGTCGCGCCAGGCGCCCAGGGCCGCGGGCGCGGTGGTGTAGTGGCCGTGTACGTCGATGATCATCGGATGGTCTCCTGCGTCTTTATGGGGTGGGAATGTGTCAGTGGAGGGGTCAGTGGAGGGGTGCGGCAGGCGCCGCGCCGCCCTGCGGCTCGGGACTGCTGTACTGCTTGATGATGAGGGCGGCCATGGCGATCACGCCCGGAATGGCCACCACGGCAAAGATCTCGCTGAAACCCAGCTGGCGCGCCGACAGCTCGGCCACCAGGAAGGAGCCCGCAATGCCGCCGAAGCGGCCAATGCCCAGCATCCAGGCCACGCCCGTGGCACGGCCCCGCGTGGGGTAATAGGCGGCGGCCAGCGCCGGCATGGACGATTGCGCGGTGTTCATGATGGTGCCGGCCAGGAAGACGGCCACTACCAGCCAGCCCAGGTGGCCGGCCGTCTGGCCGATCCACCAGATGGAGGCCGCCGTCAGCGCATAGCCGATGGCGATGATGCGGTTGGCATTGAAGCGGTCCATGAGCCAGCCGAACAGCACGGCGCCCACGCCGCCCAGCGGGAACAGCGCGGCCACCAGGGTGCCGGTCTTGGGGTCCAGGCCCGCTTCCCTGAACAGCACGGGCATCCAGTTCATCAGCGCGTAGAAGATGACCAGTCCCATGAAGTAGGCGATCCACAGCATGATCGAGCCCACGCGGTACTCGCGCGACAGCACCACGCCCATGCCGCTGCTGGCCTGGGATTCGGGCTGGGGCTTGGACTCGGTCATCACGAAGCGCTGCACGCCCTGCACGGCATCGCCGGCAATGCGCGCCAGCACCTTGCGGATGCGCTCGGCCGGGTAGTTGTTGGCCACCATGTGGCGCACCGACTCCGGCAGCAGCACGACCAGGGCCAGCAGCAGCAGCAGCGGCGCGGCACCGCCCAGGATGAGCACGCTGCGCCAGCCGAAATGCGGAATCATCCAGGCCGCCAGAAAGCCGCCGAAGGCCGCGCCCAGCGGAAAGCCGCAGAACATGGCGTTGGTCAGCGTGGCGCGGCGCGAATCAGGGCAGTACTCGCTCATCAGCGTGACGGCATTGGGCATGGCGGCGCCCAGGCCCAGGCCGGTGACGAAGCGCAGCACGGCCAGCGTCCAGATGTCGGGCGAAAAGCCCGAAGCCAGGCAGGACACGGCAAACACCGCCACCGAACCCACCAGCACGGACTTGCGACCCAGCCGGTCAGCCAGCGGACCAGAGAACAGGGCGCCTGCGGCCAGGCCGAACAGCGCCGCGCTGAGCACGGGCGCCAGTGCAGGCTTGCTCACGCCCCACTCGCCGATCAGCGAGGGCGCGATGTAGCCGATGGCCGCCGTGTCAAAGCCATCGAGCAGAACGATCAGGAAACACAGCGCAAAGATCACCCACTGGAATCCCGAAAACGGGTGCTCGTTGAGCAGGGTCTGCACATTGACGCCGGTTGCTGCGGCGTCCTTCTGGACGGATGTCATGACTTGTCTCTTCCACTGTCTCTCGGCCTGGCGGATACCGCATCTGCGCGCGCGACCCGCCCCTTGCACTGCAGGGGCCGGCAAGCCCCTGCGCTGTTTCTTCAGTCCTGCCTGCGGCCGTCCCAGGCCGAGCGCGGCACCATGACTTCGCCACGCATCAGCAGGCGCGCCGTGCGCAGCAAGGCGGCCTTGGTCACCACTTCGGGATGGGCCGGATCGCTGTCCAGCGTCACGCTGAATTCGCCCGTGGGATGCTCCACCGACACCGTGAGCGGGCCCGCGCCCTGCGTGAGCTGCGCCACGCCATCGCACACGGTGCCCGGCATCTTCACGGCCGTGCCCACGGTGACGGCTGCCAGCACGCCGATGGCGTCATGGCAGACGTGGGGGATGAAGCTGCGCGTGGTCAGCGCGCCGCCATGCTGGGGCGGCGCGATCAGCGTCATCTTGGGGTAGTTCTTGGCCGAGACATCGCCCAGGCCCATGGTCCGGGAGATCTGCAGGCGCAGCGCCTCGATGCGGCGCTTGAGATCGGTGTCGGCGTTGAGCTCGGCCACGGTCTCCAGGCCGGAGGCGCCCACGTCGGCAGCCTTGAAGATCACCAGCGGCATGCCGTTGTCTATGCAGGTGACGTCAAGCGTGAAGTCTTCGAAACCCTCGCCCGTCACCGTGACCGTGTCCCGGGGCTTGCCCGTGGGCAGCAGGCCCGAGCAGACCGAGCCGGCCGTGTCCAGGAAACTGATTTCGATGGGTGCCGAGCTGCCGGGCGCGCCGTCGATGCGGGCCGAGCCTTCGTACTCCACCTGGCCGCCGGGCGTCTGCACGGTGATGTCGGCCGCCATGCCGGTGTTCAGCGTCAGCACGCGGAAGGTGCTGGTCTCGCCGCGCGAGGAGACCATGCCGGTCTCCAGCGCAAAGGGAACCACGCCGGCCAGCATGTTGCCGCAGTTGGGCGTGGTGTCCACCGTGTCCTTGTCGGGCTGCAGCTGGGCGAAGAGGAATTCGAGGTCGATGCCTTCCTTGTCGGAGAGGCTGACGATGCCGACCTTGCTGGTCAGCGGATGCGCGCCACCCACGCCGTCGATCTGCCGCTTGTCGGGCGAGCCCATGGCCGCGAGCAGCACGCGGTCGCGCGTGGGCAGGTCGGAGGGAAGATCGGTGGCCCGGAAGAAGGGGCCCTTGGAAGTACCGCCCCGCATCAGCAGGCAGGGAATGGCCGTTTGCATGGCTGTCTCTATCAGTATGGGTATGACAGCTATTGTGAGCATGGCGCGGGCCAGGCACCACTGAGCAAGCCCGCTAGCAGCTATAGCAAACCGGCATAGCTCAGTGCCAGGCTTGCGCTGCGGGTTGCGGCGCCCGTGCGCCGCAACTGCTTGATACAACTTATTTTTGTGCGGTGCCGCTCAATCGCGGCCATGGCCCCGGCCGCGATCATGGCCATGCCCAGGGCCACGGTGGTCATCACCACGCCCGCCATGGCGATCGTGGCGGTCGTCACGGTCCCAGCGGCGGTCATCGCGGCGGTGTTCCCATTCGCGGTGGCGGCGCTCCTCGCGCCAGCGCGGATCGGGACGCGGCGGCCCGGCATGCCAGTGCGGCGGCGGATTGCGCAGGAAGTACACCGGGCGGCCGCAGGCGCCGTAGCGGGCGCAGTGCTTGCCCCAGTGCTTGGCGTGGCCCGGGGGCACCCACATGTAGACAGGCGGCGGGGCCATGGGGGCCGGCGCAATGATCACGGGGCGCTGGTACAGCAGCGCTGGCGGCGGCGCGTTGCCGATGTCCACGGTGCCGTAGACGCCCGGTGCCAGCTGGCCCGAGACCGAGCCGCTGATGTAGGTCTGCGCCTGGGCCGCAAGGGCCGAGCAGGCCAGCGCAAAGGCGGCCGCGGCGCGCAAGGTGGTTCGCAAGGTGAGCAGGGCCATGTTCTTTTGAAGTGGGTGAAACAGGAAAGGCCCCGTTTCTACCAAGCGCGCGGGGCCGCGTGGGCCGCTGCGCCTGAAAAGGTGTAAGAACCCGTTCAAGCCAGCGCCCGTTCCTGTTCAACGCGCCAGGGCTGCCTGCGGTGTACAAGCAGACCGCAATGGTCCGCTTTCTGGCCTGCACGCGCTCAGTCCAGCTTGAGCCGGGAATCCTTCACCACCTTCTGCCATTTGGCGATCTCGGCGCGGCGGAAGGTCTCCAGCTCGGCCGGCGTGGAGCCTATGGGCTCGGCGCCTATGCCAGCGAGCCGCTCCACGATGGAGGGTTCGCGCAGCACCTTGGCCAGCACCGTGGACAGCCGGTTCACGATGGCCTGCGGCGTGCCGGCCGGCGCAAAGATGGCGTTCCATTCATAGGTCTCGTAGCCGGGCACGCCCGACTCGGCAATGGTCGGCAGCTCGGGCGCGGCCTTGGAGCGCTCCAGCCCGCCCACGGCCACCGCGCGCAGCTTGCCGGTCTTCACGTGCTGCCAGGCCGAGCCCATGCTGGCAAACATCAGCGGCACCTGGCCCGACATCACATCCATCATGGCCGGGCCGCCGCCCTTGTAGGCCACATGGTGCAGTTGCGTCCTGGCCAGCAGGTTGAACAGCTCGCCCGCCAGGTGCTGGGCCGAGCCCGGGCCTGCGGACGCAAAGTACAGATGCCCGCCCCCTTCGGAGCGGCCGGCCTGGATCAGGTCCTGCACGCTCTTGATGGGCGACGAAGGCGCAACCACCAGCACATTGGGCACGCGCAGCAGCAGCGAGACCGGCGCGAAGGCCTTGAGCGTGTCGAACTGCATGCGCGCGTGGATGGCGGGGTTTTGCGCGTGGTTGGAGGCATCGAGCATCAGCGTGTAGCCGTCGGGCTGGGCCTTGGCCACCTGGGCGCCGCCGATCATGCCGCCTGCCCCGCCCCGGTTCTCGATCACCACGGGCTGGCCCAGCTCGGCAGACAGCCTGGGGCCGATCAGGCGCGCCACCACATCGACGGTGCCGCCCGGCGGATAGGTCACGACCAGGGTGACGGGGCGCTCGGGGTAGTTGGCCGCTGCGGCCGCTGCGGCCGCTGCAGTCGCTGCAGCCGGCGCGGCCATGCCGGCAACAGCCGAAAGCAGGCCTGCGGCAGCCCACAGGCTGGCGGTGCGTCTGGACAGGGAATTCATGGTGTGTCTCCTTGGTTTGGCATGTCGTTTTGGAATCGGAACAGCTCGAAGGCGGTGCGGCCCAGCACGGCCCGCAGGGGGCCGGCATCGTCCAGCCAGTCCTGCAGCCAGCGCACGGCCGTCGGATAGCTGGCCTGGCCGGCGTGCTGCGTGTGCGGCCAGTCGCTGCCCCAGAGCAACCGCCCGGCCGTGAAGGCCTGCAGCAATTGCGCGGTGGCCTGCCGGCCGGAGGCGGCGCAGTCGGCGGCCCGCCAGATGCGGTAGGGCGCGGACAGCTTGACCCACACACGGCCGCTGTCGGCCTGCTGCAGCAGATAGCCAAAGCCCGGGTCGCGCACGCCCAGGGCCGGGTCAGGGCGCCCGAAGTGGTCAACCACCACGCGGCAACCGGCCGCCAGCAAGGCGGGCAGCAGGTCCGGCAGGCGCCCGGCCTGCAGGTGCAGCTCCACATGCCAGCCCAGGGCGTTGGCCTGCTCCAGCACGCGGCGCCAGCCGGGCGCATTCAGATCGGGCAAAGGCAGGCCGATCAGGTTCAGGCGCATGCCCACCACGCCGGCATCGGCCATAGCCTGCAGTTGTTCATCGCCCGTGCTCTCATCCACCACGGCCACGCCGCGCAGGCGCTGCGGCTGGGCGTGCAGCGCCTGGAGCAGGTAGCTGTTGTCCGTGCCCAGAAAGCTGGGCTGCACCAGCACGCCATGGGCCAGGCCGTGCGTGTCCAGGTGGTTCAGATAGGTGCCCAGGAGCGCATCCTCGTCGGGCGCATAGCGGCGCGCATCCGGCATGGGCAGGCCACGCTCGAAGACATGGGCGTGGGCATCAACGCTGGACGCAATGACAAACCGGGGCACGGCAGACACGGGAAGAACTCCTTGTGGGTTGCGCCACGCAAGGCGCGGCGCTGGGGGCATGGGGCCGGATTCTAGGAACGGGGGGTATATATTTCCATTCTTCAAAATGGATTTATTCATACCGGATCAATATGGAAACCCGGCATCTGCGCTACTTTCTCGCGGTGGTGGACCAGGGCAGCGTCAGCCGCGCAGCCGACTGGCTGGGCATTGCACAGCCGGCCCTGAGCCAGACCCTGGCCCGCATGGAAAAAGACCTGGGCGTGCAGCTGTTCCAGCGCTCACGCCAGGGCGCCCTGCCCACCCCGGCCGCCCTGGCCATGCTGGACGACGTGCGCACCAGCGTGGCCCGCATAGATGCAGCCGCCAGCCGCGCGCGCGAGATCGCCAGGGGCAGTGCGGGCCAGTTGACCGTGGGCCTGGTGTCCTCGGCGCTTTTCGGCACCCTGCCCCGCGCCCTGCGCGCGTTGCGGCAGCAGGCGCCCGGCGTGCGCGTCATCCTGCGCGAGATGAGCAATGCCGAGCAGGCCGAGGCCCTGCAGACCGGCGCCATCGACATCGGCCTCATGCACACGCCCGTGGCCGTGGGCGGGCGCATGCGCGAGCGCCAGCTGCTGCGCGAGCGCCTGGTGGCCGCCGTGCCCGATGAATTCCAGATCGGCGAGGACGGCCAGGTCAGCCTGGCCCAGATCGCCGAGGCCGGGCTGGTGATGTACCCGCAGGCGCAATTGCCCGTGCTGCATGCCGGCATCCTCGACGCGCTGCGCAAGGCCGGGCACGAGGCCCATGTGGCGCAGGAAGCCAACCGCACCCTCACCGTGCTGGCCTGCGTGGCCGGTGGCTGCGGCGTGGCCCTGCTGCCCAGCTGGATACGCTCCATGGACTTTCGCGGCGTGCGCTTTTGCGAAGTGCGTGACGGCCAGGCCCTGCCCAGCCTGGACCTCAGCGCCATCTGGCCCGCACGCTCCACGCCCACGCTGGCCGACCTGTTCGCGCACCTGGAGCTGGGCGAAGACTGAGCTCTCCCTAGCCCGCTGCGACCATGTGCAGCCCGGCACGGCCAGGCTCCACCGAGCGCGGCCCGGCGCCCGTGCAAGAAGCGGGATGCGCGTCCGCCTGCGCCGCACTACAAACCGCTTTCCCTCATTCACGGAAAGAAAAGGTGCGAGATGCAGCCATCGCCACAGCAACTCCACGGAAAAGTCGCCCTCATCACGGGCGCCAGCTCAGGCATAGGACGCGAAGGCGCCAGGCTGTTTGCCCGCCACGGCGCCAGGCTGGTCCTCACGGCCCGCCGCCAGGCGCAACTGCAGACGCTGGTGGCGGAGATCGAGCAGGACGGCGGCCAGGCCATCGCGCTGGCCGGCGACGTGCGGGACGAGCCGCTGGCACAGGCCCTGGTCGAGACCGCCACGGAGCGCTTTGGCGGCCTGGACATCGCCTTCAACAATGCCGGCATGACCGGCGATCCCTGCGCACTCCCCGATCTCTCGCTGCAGGCCTGGCAGGACGCCATCGCCACCAATCTCACCAGCGCCTTTCTGGGCGCCAAGCACCAGATACCGGTCCTGCTGGCACGCGGCGGCGGCTCGCTGATCTTCACGTCCACCTTCGTGGGCCATACGGCGGGCCTGCCCGGCATGGGCGCCTATGCCGCCAGCAAGGCCGGCCTCGTCGGCCTCACCCAGGTCATCGCCGCCGAATACGGCCCCCGCGGCCTGCGCGCCAACGCCCTGCTGCCCGGGGGCACCGACACTCCCATGGGCCGCGCCAGCACCTCCACGCCCGAGGCGCGCGCCTTCGTCGAAAACCTGCACGCGCTCAAGCGCCTCGCCACGCCCGCAGAAATCGCGGCGGCGGCGCTGTTTCTGGCGTCTGACGCATCCAGCTTCATCACGGGGACGGCCATGGTGGTCGATGGTGGCGTGTCCATCAACCGGACTTGAACGAGATCCCTGGCCGGCATGCCCCGGGCCAGGGGCCGCAGCGCCTGAACCGCATCTGTCCCCGTCCTGGCCATGCCTGCCCGTGCAACTTCAGGGCCGTCGCTGCAATGGCGGCCCGGCTTGATTTACTCCTCCAACTGCCGGGCGTGGATGTTTTGCGGATCGCCTGCGCCGGCCTTTTCAGGAGGATAGAAAGGAATGGATTCATCCCCGGGCAATGCGCCGTGCGAGGCATGCTCGAAGAAGAAGTAGATGCCTTCGTGCTGCATCCATCGCGGGACAAGGTCGCAATCGCTTTCGTTGTATTGAACGCAGCAGTACCCGCTGCGATAGCCGCGCGTGAGTTTCTTTCGCAGCGGATGGCCATAGACGCCCAATACCTGCTCGATGATGACGGGCACGGTCTGGTTCTGGAAGATGCGAAAGTCGCTCCTGCGTTTGGCCAGCCACAGCCAGGGGCTCAGGCGGGCCTTGCAGGCGTGGCCGCGGTGGACCTGGCCCTGCATGCCCAGGCGGGCGACGATGCCGTCCATGTAGCGCATTGCGCCGCCCTGGATTTGTATTCCTATGGTGGTGCTTTACCCAACAGGGCCTTGGCGAAGATGCTTTCGCTGAGCATTTCCCAATCGTGGCGGAAAGGCCGGCTGATCTTTTTCCGCCCGCGCAATTCGAGAAAATGCACTTCATCGCCCAATCGGCTGTGGATCGCGACTCGGCATGTCATTGCGCAAACCACCCTGGGTGGCAGTTCCAGGGCAGCCTCCTTTCCCCTTTCAAGGAAACGGATCATGGACAAACGAAGCGCATTGAGGCAATCTACCCGTATTGGCAATACACTGTCCATGTAAGTAATTGCATCTCACCTTGGGCCAGCGCCACCTCCTGCAGCCCGACGGTAAGCACCACACACACCCTCATTTCAAGCACTCTTCAATCAATAGATCAATTACATCCCATTACAGCATTGTTGACGACTATGGCATTTAACCAGCGCATAAGGTCCATCGAATGCTCACCACATATACTCGCGAAAACTGGCAGGAATGGAGCATCTGGTGTATGTCAAATGGAATTTCTTCTCCTTGGGGCAGAGATCCATTGCACACACTGCATCTCCATGCTTGTCGGACCCGCAGGTAAACACAGTGTAAATTTCAGCTGTGAGCGCTCGTGAGCACTGATTAATCGCGTCGAGATTGTTATAGTAAATAACGGAACCACCATGACTAGACACACTCAGCCCATCGTGGAGCGCTTGTTCAGGCCTATGGAACGCTCGACCCGTCAACGCAGCTCGATACGCACGGTCATGGAAGAGGCTGGACGCCCCTTGCTTCCGGCCGAGATCCTCGGCGCAGCGCAGCGCGAGGTGCCAGCCATCGGGCTGGCCACGGTGTACCGCAACATCAAGCAGCTGATGGAAGCGGGCGAAGTGCAGGCCGTGGACCTGCCCGGCGAGGCCACGCGCTACGAACTCAGCGGCCGCGCCCACCACCACCATTTCCGCTGCATGAGCTGCAACCGCGTGTTCAACGTGCCCGGCTGTCCGGGCGACATGCAGCGCATCGCCCCCGAAGGCTTTGTGGTGGAGCGCCATGAGATGACGCTGTACGGCGTCTGCAGCGACTGCCACCAGAACGTGCAATAACAGGGAGCCGCCCGCCTCAGGCTCAGCCTCGGGCCCACGGATCAGGAAGATGACAGCCATGGTGCAGGCCCCGCCTGAACCATGGCTGTTTCCTTTTTCACCCGCCCTTTGCCTCAGCGCCTGCCCGGCCGCACGCGGCCTGCGGCAACACCGCCGGCCAGCAAGGCCAGCGCAGCCACCACCCACAGCATTGCCGTCTGCCCCCAGGCCTGCCGCGCAGGCCGTGGGCTGGCCGTGAAGACGGGCTGGGCTGCAAAATCCTGCGCACCGAATGTGCGGTCCTCAAACAGGTAGGGATAGAGGAAGGCGCGCAGGCGTGCGTGAAAGACGGCGATGTCGTCCTGATAGGCCAGTTGCGCCAGCAGGTCGGTGCCGGCCTGGCGGTGCAGCGCGGCCTGCACACCCACGCCGGGCAGCAGCCAGCCCAGGCGCCCGGTCCAGGCCTGGCGTGCCTGCAGGCCGGCGCGGTAGGCGGCGAACTGGGATGCGACACTTTCGTCGCCGAGCTGCTGGAAGGCGTAGTACCACTTCCAGTGAAAGCCTGCAGGCAGCGCCGCGGTGTCGCGCCATTCGGGGTGGCTGCGGAAAAAGCGCTCCATGGTCTGCTCGCGCGGCAGGTCCCAGGCGCCATGCACGGTCTGGCGCTGGGCCAGCATCAGCTCCACGCCCTGGCTCACGGGGATGGCGCGTGAGAGTGCGGCATTGGCCAGCGTGGGCAGCACCAGGGTCAGCACGGCCCAGCAGCCCATGAGGGCCATGGCATTGGCGACCGAACTGCCGCCCAACGCGGCAACCACCAGGCACAGGCCGCTCCAGAAAACCACATAGGCCGTGGCGGACAGCAGCACCGTGGCAAGGGCACCCGCCGCTGCCCCGCCGGCCAGTGCGCCTGCCAGGGCAGGCAGCGCCACGCAGGCCAGCACCAGCACGGAACGCAGTCCCGCGCGGCGCAGCCACAGCCGCCGCCCGGTGCCAGGCATGGCCTGCAGCATGCCCAGGCGGCCCGATTCGCGCTCGCCCGAGACCAGGTCGTAGAGCAGCGCGATCAGGAACAGCGGCACCAGGTAGACCAGCACAAAGGCGAAGTCGAAGCGGCCCGCCAGCGCCAGCTCCGGGTTGAAGCTTTCGCCTTCATGCAGCTGTGCCTGCAGCGCCAGGGCGCGCACGCGCAGCACATAGGGCGCGGCATCGCGCAGGCCCAGGGCAAGAAAGGCCGTGGACGATGGCGCATCCCAGGTGGCGTGAAAGCCGTAATAGGCCACCGAGCCTGCGTCGCCGGACTGGGCATGCCGGCTTGCCTGGGCCGCCATGTCCTGCTGCTGCAGTTGTGCAAGGCGGTCCAGGGTCAGGCGTTGCGAAGCGATCTCGCGCAGGCCCGACAGCACGGCCAGCGTGGACAGCAGCAACAGCAAGGCCAGGGCGCACAGCGCCAGGCGCGAGCGCGTCAGAAGACGCCATTCATGCAGGAGCCAGCTCATCGCGCCACCCTCCCCAGCCGTTGCGTGGCCAGCAGCAAGGCCACCGTCAATACAGCCAGCCATGCCAGCAGCACATAGGCGGCAGGCGCCGCGCGACGCAGGGCCGCCAGCGGTGGATCGGGCTCGTGGTGGAAATCGGAGACGCCGCGCCAGTGCTCGTGGCCGATGCGGTTGTCGCGGCTCGATCGGTCGCCCGCATAGCTGAGCTTGTCCACCTGCAGGCGGTTGAGGGCCTGCACCATGCGGTAGCGATGCTGCTCGGCCTGCTCCAGAAAGCGCCGGTAGCCTTGCAGGTCGGTCCCGGCCACGGCCATGGACAGGCGGCGCAGCGCGATCACGGGGCTGATCAGGGCAAATGCGTCAGCCCGGCGCAGTTGCTCGGCCTGCAGATCGAAGCTGGCCTCGGCATGGCGCCTGAAGAGTTCACTCGTCAACCGCTCGCCTTCCATGCCGACCAGGCCCTTGTAGTTGACGGGCAGGTCCTCGACGCGCGAGACACCGTACTGCGCCAGCACCCTGGCGCGGAAAGCGGCGAAATAGGGATCGTCGGGATTGTGGCTGTCGCCCAGCGCCGCCAGCTCGCGCGCGGTGGCGATGTCGGTCTCGAAGCGCGTGGGCAGCGCCAGGGCAGATCCCACCAGCTCAGGCACCAGACGGGGCAGCAGCACCACGGCGACGGCCCAGGCCGCCAGCAGGGCCAGCAAGGCATCGCGCCCGCGCCGCATGAAGGCCGAGACAGCGACGATACCCACCGCCCAGAGCATCAGCCACAGCACATGGCCTGCCGCCAGCGTGGCCACCAGGCTGATGGGCACCGGCGTGGCCACGGCCATCCAGGCCAGGGCCAGCAGGGCCGGCAGCAGCACCAGGGCCGCCACGCCCGCCAGCGCCAGCAGCTTGCCGGCCACGAACTGCCGCGTGCCCACGCCCTGGGCCAGCAGCACGCGCAGGGTGCCGGCCTCGCGCTCGCGTGCAATGCAGGCATGGCCCATGAAGATCAGCAGCAGCGGCGCCAGCACCTGCAGCACAAAGGCCGGCGTGAGCTGGCCGAACCGCAGCAGCAGCGAGGACTGGCGCACATCGCCGAAGTTGGCGCTGTTCTGGCGGTGGCCCTCCAGAAACAGCGTGTGGCCGGTGTAGGCGTCGATGCCCGCATCGAAGGCCGCCAGCGGATTGAGCGGGCGGAACACGAAGTGGCCGTAATGCACCATGCGGTGCGGATGGCGGTCGGGCTGGGCTTCGAACTCGCTGTCCACCTGGGACTGGTGGCGCTCGCGCTGGGCCTGGGCCGCGCTGCGCTGGTCCCAGGCGGTGAAGGCGGCAGCGGCGCTGAGCAGCAGCCACAGCGCCATCCCCAGCACGGCCACGCGGTCGCGCAGCAGCAGGCGCCATTCCTCGCGCGCAATGGTCCAGGCCGCGCTCATGCCGCCGCTCCCTGCGTGTCGGCTTCAATGTGCGTGTTCGTGTGCGCGTCCGTGTCCGTGCCCACCCCTGCATAGTGGCGGTGCAGTGCGCGCACATCGAAGCGCTCCTCGCCGCTGGCCGCCACTTCCTCGACCAGGCGCCCGCCTGCGATGAAGCCCATGCGGTCGGCCACGTCGGCGGCCCCCAGCAGGTCGTGCGTGACCATGAGAATGGCCACGCCCTGCCCGCGCAACTGCATGAGCAGCCGGCTGAACTCGGCCGTGGCCTGCGGGTCCAGGCCCGAGGTGGGTTCGTCCAGCAGCAGCGCCGGCACCCTGCGCGCCAGCGCCAGCGCAATCGCCACTTTCTGGCGCATGCCCTTGGAAAAGCCGGAGACACGCCGGTCGTGCGCAGCGGCGTCCAGCCCTGCGGCAGACAGCGCCTCGCCGATGGCACCGGCCGCGGCCGGCTGGCCCGCCAGCTCCAGCAGGTAGGCCACGTTCTCGCGCGCACTCAGGTGCTCGTACAGCGCCACGTTCTCGGGGATATAGGCGATCAGGGCACGCGCCTGCGCAGGCGCCGTCACCGGGTCCACGCCCTGAACGCGTACCTGTCCGCTGCGCGGCCGCACAAAGCCCAGCAGCAGGCTCAGCGTGGTGGTCTTGCCCGCGCCGTTGGCGCCCAGCAGCGCATAGATCTCGCCCGCATGCACCGCCAGGTCCAGGCCCTGGAGGATGGTGCGCTCGCCGTAGTCCACCACGGCGCCCAGCGCTTGGAGCACGGGCGTGGAGGCAGAAGTGGGGTTGGAAGAAACAGGAAGGGATGGATGCATGGCGGGGCTCAGAACTTTGCTTGAAGGCCTACGGTGACGGTGCGGGCCGTGCCCGGCGTCACCCACAGCCGGCTGTACGAGCTGGTGTAGTAGGTCTTGTCGAAGAGGTTGTCCACGTCCAGCGTCAGGCGCAGCGTGGGGCTGATGCGCCAGTAGGCAACCAGCTTGGCCGTGGTGTAGCTGGGCAGCTCGAAGGCGGCCTTGCCGGCATCGGCCTCGGCCTGCGTGCGGGCCTGGCCCAGGCGCTTGCCCATGTGGGTGACGCCGCCGCCGATGCCGTAGCGCTGGCCGTTGGAGAAGGCGTTTTCATAGACGGCCAGCACGCTGCCGTTGACCTTGGGCACGTTGAGCAGGCGCCCGCCCACCTCCAGCGTGTTGTCGCGCGAGATCTCCACATCGTTGAGCACCAGGCTGGCGTTCAGGCGCCAGCGCTGCGTGACCTGGCCGGCGAAGTCGAACTCCAGGCCCCGGCTGCGGATCTCGCCGGCCGAGACCGAGTAGCCGGCGTTGCCCGGGTCGGCCGTCAGCACATTGCGCTTGCGTATGTCGAACAGCGCAGCTGTGGCACCCATGCGCTGGTCGGCGCTTTCCCACTTGGCGCCCAGCTCCATCGAACGGCCGGATTCGGGGCTGAAGCCCGCACCAGCCACATCGATGCCCACGTTGGGCCGGAACGAGCGGCCCGCGTTGGCATAGAAGGTCCATTGCGGCAGCGGCAGCCAGCTCAGGCCCAGGCGCGGCGAGGTCGAGGCCGGGTCCTGCTGGGTGGTCGCGCCCGTGCGGCGGTTGTGCAGCGACTGGTCATAGCGGTCCATGCGCAGGCCGGCCACCACGCGCCATTGGGGCGAGAGCTTGATGGCGTCCTGCAGGTAGAACGCCGTGTTGCGCTGGCGCTCGAAGGTGTCGGTATTGGCCGTGGGCACGGGGCGCGCGCCGCCGTAGATGGGGTTGTAGATGTTGATGGCGTAGGGATTGGCTGCCGTCGGGTTGGCGCGCAGCATCAGCGTGTCCATCTCGAAGCGAAAGCTCTCCAGGCCCAGCAGCAGTTCGTGCTCGACGGTGCCCGTTTTCACCGTGCCCTGCAGCTCGGCCTGCACGGCGATGTCGTCGGACTGGTAGTCGCGAAAGCGCCGCTGGCGCGTGAGGTCGCCATTGGCCAGCAGCGCGTGCGGCTCGGTGGAAAAGCCGTTGATCGAGGTCTCGCGGTAGGACAGGCCCAGGCGGCTGCGCCACTGCGCGTTCCACTCATGCGAGAGGATGAACTGGTGGGTGCGGTTTTCCACCGTCACATCGCCGTCGCCCGGCTCGCCCAGGAAGCGGCTGCGCGAGATGGCGCCCAGCCGGTCGCCCACGGCCACCACGCCGCGGTCCAGCGGCGTCTTGTGGCGCAGCAGCTCGCCCGAGTACTCCAGCACCGTATCGCGCCCCAGCTTCCAGGTGAAGGCCGGTGCGATCACCTGGCGGCTGGCGCCCACGAAATCGCGGAAGCTGTCGCGGTCCTCCACGGCGATGTTGAGCCGGTAGGCAAAGTTCTCGCCCACCGGTCCCGTGGTGTCCAGCGCGCCACGCCGCAGGCCGTAGCTGCCTGCATAGGCTTCCACGGAATGCGAAGGCGTCCACAGCGGGCGCTTGGAGACCACGTTCAGCGTGCCGCCCGGCTCGCTGCTGCCGTAGAGCGCAGCGGCCGTGCCCTTGAGGAACTCGATGCGCTCCACGCCGGCCAGGTCACGCGGCGCATTGAAGCCGCGCCCCGAGGAAAAACCGTTGAACAAGGTGGCCATGCCCACGTTCTGGTCGCCGGGCAGGCCGCGGATGACGATGTTGTCCCACAGCCCGCCAAAGTTGTTCTGGCGCGAGACGCCGCCCACGTAGTCCAGCACGTCGTCAAGCTTGGTGGCGCCCAGGTCGTCCATGGCCTGGCGCGTGATCACGCGCACCGACTGCGGCAGCTCGCGCAGCGGCAGGTCGGTCTTGGCGCCGGCCGCCTCGTCGGTGTGATAGGCGCCCGAGGCCGTTCGGCCCACGACTTCCACGGCAGGCAGCAGGGTCTGCTCCTGCGTAGAAGCGGAATCGGAAGCGGCGGCGGGGCCGGGGCCGGAGGACGGATCCTGGCCTTGGGCCAGCGCAGACATGGACAGGAAGGCGGCAGCGCTCAGGGCAAGCGGCAGCGGGCGAAGGCGGGGAAGCGGCTTCGCGGGGAAGAAGAAGGCAGTCATGTTGAAAACGGGCACAGGCGCATGCCGCCGGCATCCACAGCCGGCGCGCGCAAACACGGACATGCCGCCAGCACCAATGGGCGCTGGCGGCAGAGAAGGAGAAAAGTGCTTGCGGGTTCAGCGCGGCGGGTCGCGCGATGCAAAGGCCCAGCGGTTCTGCGAGGGGATGGTGCCGCCCACGGTGCGCGGCGGTACCCTCTCGGGCGGCGCGGCCACGGCCAGCGGCAGGCCGAAGTGCGGCAGCCAGGCCGCCGCATGCGGTGCATGGCCCATGCACCATACGCAGACGGCTTCGGCGGCTTCGACGACTTCAGCCTTTTCGCCAGCCTGGCCGCGTTGGCCGGCCTGGCCGGTCAGCGCATCATCTTCGCAGCCGTTGAGGCCTACAAAAGCCTGTGCAGGCCCGGCCACCGCCTGCCGGATATGCGTTGCGCCGTGCAGGGGCATGCCAATGGCCGTGTTGAAGAACACGGCCAGCAATAGCAGGCGCAAAACAAGCAGACGCATAAGACGGCGATCTTACTATTGACAGTTAAATATCATTAACAACCCGCCGCCATTTTCTGCACAGGGCCAAGACAGCAGCGCGGGAATATGCCACCGGCATGTGACAAGCCGATTGGCGATTTTCAGCCTTGCGCCTATTTATCTGCCGGTCCCACGCCCCGGAAGAACATGTCGCAGATCTGGTCCGCCACCTTCTCCAGCGAGCCCTTGCGGGGGTTGAACGAGGACTGTATGGAGTTGATGCTGCCCAGGATCATGATGCGCGCCAGGTGGATGTCGGCGTCGGCCCGCAGGCGGCCTTCGGCACGCAGGTCTTCCAGCAGGCCGCTCCAGAATTTCTGGTGGCGCTCGCGGCGCTTGATCTGGCGCTCGCGCACCTTGTCAGGCAACTGGCCCAGCAGCCGGCCGTGGGCCAGGGCGAAGTCGCCATGCTTTACCAGCCCCGCCATCTGGCCCAGCACGGCTGCGCGAAAGCGCTGCTCGGCCGTGGCGTCGGCGCCCAGCGCGGCAAGGCGCTCCTGCTGCTGGCTGATGATGCGGTTGCCGCCCTGCTCCATGACCTCGTCCACCAGTTCTTCCTTGGAGGCGAAGTGGTAGTAGATGCTGGCGGCCTCGATCCCGGACTGCTCGGCAATGTTGCGCATGGTGGTGGCAGAGTAGCCCTGCTCACCGAAGGTGCGGGCGGCCAGCTTGAGAAGGGTCTCGCGGGTCTCGTTGCCGTCGTGGGCGCTGGTCTGCCTTCTTGCCATGTCTGCCAGGTGGTGGATCGTTGTAGTGCGGCGATCCTAACAGGCTGTTGGTAGCGCGCCAATCAAGCGTTCGGTGCCTGCCGCCCGCCGACTGCCGCATGGCCGGGCCGCGAAATCCGATTCAAGAATCACCCTTGAAACAACTGCAGGCTGCAATGGCTCCGGCAATCGGGAAGCCGATGCGCTTGTCCTGTATAGACAGAAGGCGCCGCCATTCACCATTCGAACAAGCGGTCTTTAACAATAAAAAAAAAAACCTATCCTGCAAATCGATTATTCAAATGAAACCACAGGTATCAATCAATGCATTGAATAACTCGATCAAATCACATGTAATATATTTTATAAATCGCTTTTATGATTTGATTGTTAAAATGCAAATGTTGATTGTTTTCCATAACCAAGGCGGAACTTTCGCGGCCAACGCTGCGCACTCCCCTGAAAAAGCCATGACAGCACGTCGTCTCCAGAGGAGGAAGCGCCAACCACAGTGCTCTGCAAATGTAACAACGGCACAACAGCTTTTGTAAAGTGCCGGTTATCCAGATTGCCCTGGATATAATGCGGATCGCCTTGGAATATGCCCAGGCATGAGAAGAAGCGCCCTACCCTCCATAGAGCGCCAACATCATCAGTATTTGTACTTACGGTGAGTTCTTCATCCCCACTGCACATGCACCAGAATTGACCATTCTGCAAAGAGTCCTGGGTCCAGGCTCTTGCTGCGCAGTTTTCACACAAATAGCCGCACTTAGAAATTCTTCCATCAAGATGACTACATACCAAGAGCTGATTGCCCAGAAAAAATTGCTCGACCAGCAAATCGACGACGCCCGCAAGCTGGAGTCCAAAGCGGCCCTGGCATCGGTGCAGGAGCTGGTCCGTGAGTTCGGCTTCACGGCACAACAGGTCTTCCCCTGGAAGCCCGATGGCAAAAAGAGCGCTCCCGCCAAATACCAGGACCCCGAGTCCGGCAAGACCTGGACCGGCCGCGGCAAGCCGCCGAACTGGATCCTGGGCAAGGACCGCACCCTGTTCGAAATCAAGTGAGTCCCTGCCGCGCATGGACCCGCCCGCTGGGCGGCACACATGCGCGGGCATTGCCCGGTTGGCGCGCGAATGGCGCGCGGATGGACATCAGGCCGGCACCACCGCCGTGACCTCGATCTCCACCTTGGCCCGGTCTTCCACCAGATCCGCCACCTCCACGGCCGTCATGGCCGGGAAATGCCGCCCGATCAGTTCGCGGTAGTGCTTTCCAATGGCCGGATAGGCAGCCACGTATTCCTGCTTGTCGGTCACATACCAGGTCATGCGCACGATGTGCTCGGGCCTGGCGCCGCCTTCGGCGAGGATGGCGACGATATTGGCCAGCGCCTGCCGCACCTGTTCCGCAAAGTCGTCCGACTCGAATTGCTGCTGGCCGTTCCAGCCAATCTGGCCGCCGACGAACACCAGCCGGGAGCCGACCGTCATCTCGGTCAGGATGCCATTGGCATAGCCTCGGGGCGCCAGCCAGTCCGGGGGTTGCAGAGTCTTCATTGCTTCATCCTGTTCTCGTTGAATCCATAAAACCGTCCTGCGGCACCAGATAGGCCTGCAGGCGCTCGCGCAGATCGGCCGGCAGTGGCGTGGCCTTCATGCTGCGCAAATCCATGGTGACGATGGTCATGCGCGCAGACAGCCGGCGTTGGCCATCTGGCCCTTCGAAACGCACATCGAACTGGAACGACGCCCCGCCGATGCGGCGCACCTCCAATACCTGGCGCAGCGTGTCGTGCCAGCGGCTGGGCGCCGTGAAATCGCATTGCACCGACACCGTGGGCGTGCCCACCTGGCGCTGTACATGCAGGGTGTGAAAGGGCAGGCCCATTCCCCTGTCGAACCATTCCTCGACCAGGTCGTTGACCATCTCGAAATAGCGCGGGTAAAAGACGATGCCGGCCGGATCGCAATGGCGAAACAGCACCTGCACCTGGCTGACGAAGGCGGAGGCCATGGCGCGCGCTCACGGCATCTTGCGCAGCACGAATCGCTGCAGCTTGCCGGTCTCGGTGCGCGGCAGGGCCGGCACGAAGACAATGGCGCGCGGGTACTTGTAGGGCGCAATGCTGGCCTTGACGAAGGCCTGCAGCGTGGCGGCCATGTCGTCGCCGGCCGCAAAGCCGGGCTTGAGCACCACAAAGGCCTTGACCACCTGGCCGCGCTCGTCGTCTGCCGCGCCGATCACGCCGCATTCGGCCACGGCCTCGTGGCGCAGCAGCGCATCCTCCACCTCGGGGCCGGCGATGTTGTAGCCGGCCGAGATGATCATGTCGTCATTGCGCGCCTGGTAGAACAGATAGCCGTCGGCGTCGCGCACAAAGGTGTCGCCGGGCAGATTCCAGCCGTTTTGCACAAAACGCTTCTGACGCTCGTCGGCAAGATACCGGCAGCCGGTCGGCCCCTTGATGGCCAGGCGGCCGGGCGTGCCGTCGGGCACGGGCTGCATGTCGTCGTCCACCACCTGGGCCACGTAGCCGGGCACGACCTTGCCGATGGCGCCCGCACGCACCTCCTCGGGCGGGCTGGACACGAAGACGTGGATGAGCTCGGTGCCGCCGATGCCGTCGATCATCTCGATGCCCGTGGCCTGCTTCCACAGCTGGCGCGTGGCGTCCGGCAGGGCCTCGCCCGCCGACACGCTTTTCCTGAGCGACGACAGATCGAAGCGCGCTGCCTGCGCCGCCATCTGCCGGTAGAAGGTGGGCGCGGTGAAGACGATGGTGGCGCGGAAATCCTGCACCAGCTGCAGCAGCCCTTCGGGCGTGAGCTTCTCAGCCAGCACGGTGCTGGCGCCCACGCGCAGCGGAAAGCACAGCAACCCGCCCAGGCCAAAGGTGAAGGCCAGCGGCGGCGTGCCGCAGAAGATGTCGTCCGGGCCCGGCCGGATCACATGGCGCGGGAACAGGTCGCACATGGCCAGCACGTCGCGGTGGAAATGCATGCAGCCCTTGGGCGCGCCCGTGGTCCCGCTGGTGAAGGCGATCAGGCAGACATCGTCCGCCGCTGTATCGCAGCAGGCGAAGGTGTCCGGCTTGGCTGCGGCCAGGGCGTCCAGCGCATCGGCTGCGCCGTCGTTGAAATACAGCACGCGCGAAAGGTCCGGGCAATGTTGTTCATGGCCGGGCTGCAGGCACAGCTGCACCTCGTCCTTGAGGCGCACATCGCACAGCACGGCCTGCACCTGGGCCTTGGCGATGATCTGCTGCAGCTCCTTGGCGCGCAGCAGCGGCATGGTGGGCACCGTCACCAGCCCGGCCTTGATGGCGGCCAGCCAGGACGCGGCCATCATGGCGTTGTTGGGGCCGCGCAGCAGCAGCCGGTTGCCGGGCACCAGCTGCAGGTCTTCCACCAGCACATGGGCGATGCGGTTGGTCAGCGCCTGCAGTTCGGCATAGGTCATGGCGGCCTGGTCCGCGCCCTGCCTCCAGCGCAGGGCCACGCGGCCGCCCTGGCCGCGCGCCACCATGGCATCGACCAGTTCGGCCGCGCAGTTCAGGCGTTCGGGATAGGCCACGTCCGGCCCGTCGAGCAGGAACTCGGGCCATTGGTCGGGCGGCGGCAGATTGTCCCGGGCGAAAGTATCGATGTGGGCGGAGGCTTGCATGCGATGTTCCCTGGCTTTGCGTTGAATGGGCAGCCTGCCGCTCAGGCCTTGAGCAGCTCGCGCGCGATGATGAGTTTCTGCACCTCGGTCGCGCCCTCGTAGATGCGCAGCGCGCGGATCTCGCGGTACAGCGTCTCCACCGGCATGCCCGAGACCACGCCCGCCCCGCCGAACATCTGCAGCGCGCGGTCGATCACGGCCTGGGCCGATTCGGTGGCCGTCATCTTGGCCATGGCCGCCTCGCGCGTGGTGCGCGTCTTCTTCACATCGCGCATCCAGGCGGCGCGGTAGGTCAGCAGGGCCGATGCGTCGATGGCCGTGTCCATGTCGCCCAGCGCCGCCTGGGTCAGTTGCAGGTCGCCCAGGGTCTGGCCGAACATGCGGCGCGACTTGGCGCGTGCCAGGCCTTCGTCCAGTGCGCGGCGCGCAAAGCCCAGTGCGGCAGCGGCCACCGAGGCGCGGAAGATGTCCAGCGTCATCATGGCCAGCTTGAAGCCCTGCCCCGGCTCGCCCAGGCGCTGCGACACGGGTATGCGGCAGTTGTCGAAGCGGATGGTGGCCAGCGGGTGCGGCGCGATCAGTTCGATGCGCTCGCCGATCGAAAAGCCCGGCGTGTCCGCATCGACCACGAAGGCGCTGATGCCGCGCGCGCCCGGCGCCTCGCCCGTGCGGGCGAACACGCAGTAGAAGTCGGCAATGCCGCCGTTGGAGATCCAGGTCTTGGCACCGTTGAGCACATAGTGGTCGCCTTCGAGCCGTGCCTCGCAGGCCATGGCGGCCACGTCGGAGCCGGCATCGGGCTCGGACAGCGCAAAGGCCGCAATGGCCTCGCCGCGCGCCACGCGCGGCAGGTAGCGCTGGCGCAGCGCATCCGACCCCATGAGCGATATCGCACCGCTGCCCAGGCCCTGCATGGCAAAGGCGAAGTCGGCCAGGCCTTCATGGCGGGCCAGGGTCTCGCGCAGGATGCAGACCGCGCGCGAGTCCACCTCAGGCAAGGCCCCACCCCAGGCGCCGCCGGGGCCGGACGGCACGGCATAGCGCAGCCAGCCGGCCTGGCCCAGGGCCTTCACCAGTTGGCGGCAAGCCGCATCGGCATCGTGGTGGTCCACATCGCCCAGGGATTGGGCGCACCAGGCGTCGGCCTCATGCGCCAGCGTGCGGTGGGCGTCGTCGAAGAAGGGCCAGTCCAGCCAGGAGGAATCACGCATTTTCAGTTTCCTTCAAAGACAGGCTTTTGCTTGGCCACGAAGGCCTCGTAGGCGCGGTGGAAGTCGCGCGTCTGCATGCAGATGGCCTGGGCCTCGGCTTCGGCCTCGATGGCCTCGTCCACGCCCATGTTCCATTCCTGGTGCAGCAGCTTCTTGGTCACGCCATGGGCAAAGGTGGGGCCTGCGGCCAGCTGGGCAGCCAGCGCATGGGCGGCTTCGCCGATCTGTTCGGCGCCATGCAAGGCATTGAAGAAGCCCCAGGCAGCGCCCTCCTCGGCCGTCATGGCGCGGCCCGTGTACAGCAGCTCGGAGGCGCGGCCCTGGCCGATCATGCGCGGCAGCAGCGTGCAGGCGCCCATGTCGGCACCGGCCAGGCCCACGCGGGTGAAGAGAAACGCCGTGCGCGCCGCCGGCGTGCCCAGGCGCATGTCGGCCGCCAGCGCGACCATGGCGCCCGCGCCCGCGCAGATGCCGTCCACGGCCGCCACGATGGGCTGCGGGCAGGCGCGCATGGCCTTGATCAGGTCGCCCGTCATGCGCGTGAAGTCCAGCAGCTCGGGCATGCTCATCTTGGTGAGCGGGCCGATGATCTCGTGCACATCGCCGCCCGAGCAGAAATTGCCGCCCGCGCCCGTGACCACCACGGCCTTGATGTCGGTGGCATAGACCAGGGCGCGGAACAGGTCGCGCAGCTCGGCGTAGGAGCCGAAGGTCAGCGGGTTCTTGCGCTCGGGCCGGTTCAGGATGATGGTGCCGATCTTGCCGTCGGCCGATACCTGCCACACAAAGGTCCTGGCCTCGTAGCCGGCCAGGGGGCGCTTGTGGTGCTTCATGCTGTGTTCTTCGGGCTGGGTGCTCATGGTGTCTCCATCAAGAATTCAGAAAACGGGGGGAGTGGACCGGGTTCAGCCGGTCATCACCTCGCCGCCGTCGACGGCAATGGACTGGCCGTTGACCGAGGCGGACGCCGGCAGGGCCAGCCAGGCCACGGTCTCGGCCACTTCCTCGGGCTGGACCAGGCGGCCCTGCGGGTTGCGTTCGGCCAGCCTGGCGCGGGCCTCATCCGCCGTCATGCCGGTCTTGTCCACGATGTTGGCCACGGCGCCGCGCACGATGTCGGTCTCGGTGTAGCCGGGGCAGACGGCATTCACCGTCACGCCCTTGCCCGCCGTCTCCAGCGCCAGCGAGCGCGTGAGGCCGATCACGCCATGCTTGGCCGCGCAATAGGCGCTGACATAGGCATAGCCGATCAGCCCTGCCGTGCTGGCCACATTGATGATGCGGCCCCAGCGCGCAGCCAGCATGCCCGGCAGCGCGGCCTGCATGCAGTGGAAGGTGCCCGTGAGGTTGACGGCCAGCATCGCCTGCCACAGTGCGGCGTCGGTGCGCTCGAACTTCTGGCTGCTGGCCTGGCCCGCGTTGTTGACCAGCACCTGCACGGGACCGAAGGCCGCCTCGGCCTGCGTGAAGGCCTGGCGCACCGAGGCCTCGTCGGCAATATCCGCCTGCACGGACTGCACCATCTGTGCTGTCTGGGCCGTGCCGCCCAGCTCGCGCACGGCAGCCTCCAGCGCCGCACCGTCGCGTCCCAGCAGCGTGACCCGCGCGCCGCGCGCCAGCAGCGCCCGCGCGCAGGCCAGGCCTATGCCGCGCGCCCCGCCCGTCACCAGGGCATGGCGCCCTTCAAGAAGATTCAAAGATATGGTCATTTCAATCACCCGTGGCGATGCGAGCCACCCGCAACCTATGAAACCGGCGCGCCACACAGCGAGGGACGCCGAGGAAGGGCCGCCCCGCACCGACGGTGTGGTCCCCCTCCCGCGAAGCGAGAGAGGGGGAAGGCGCGAAGCGACTCAGGGGGTGTAGTTTCATTTCGCGTCCAACTGCGCCATGGCGGCGGCGCGTTCGAAGTTGGTTTCCAACTGGCGCTTGCCGGGCTGGTACTGGTTCGGCCAATCCACATCCTGCGCACCGAGGCGCGCAGCCTCGCGCAGCGTCCAGGCCGCATCGGCCAGGTGCGGACGCGCCAGCGCGCACAGGTCGGCGCGGCCCGAGGCGATGATGGCGTTGGCATGGTCGGCCTCGAAGATGGCGCCCACGGCAATGGTGGGTATGCCGGCCTCGTTGCGGACACGGTCGGCAAACGGCGTCTGGTACATGCGGCCGTACACCGGCTTCTGGTCGGGGCTGACCTGGCCCGAGGAGCAGTCGATCATGTCGGCGCCCGCCGCCTTGAAGCGGCGTGCGATCTCTACCGCATCGTCGGGCGTGATGCCGCCTTCCACCCAGTCATGGGCCGAGATGCGCACCGACATGGGCCGGTCCTGCGGCCAGGCTGCACGCACCGCCTCGAACACCTCCAGCGGAAAGCGCAGGCGGTTGTCCAGGCTGCCGCCATATTCGTCATCGCGCTGGTTGGTCAGCGGCGAGATGAAGCTGGACAGCAGGTAGCCGTGGGCGCAGTGCAGCTCCAGCCAGTCAAAGCCCGCTGCCGCAGCGCGCCGCGTGGCGGCCACGAAGTCCTCGCGCACGCGATCCATGTCGGCGCGGGTCATGGCGGCGGGCACTTGCGAGAGTCCCTCGATATAGGGCAGGGCCGATGCCGACAGCAGCGGCCAGTTGCCCTGCTCCAGCGGATGGTCGATCTGCTGCCAGCCCAGCTGGGTCGATCCCTTGCGCCCCGCATGCCCCAGCTGCACGCCAATGTGCGCCCCGCCCTGCGCGTGCACGAAATCAACGATGCGCCCAAAGGCCTGCGCCTGCTCGTCGTTCCACAGCCCGGGGCAGCCGGGCGTGATGCGCGCGTCGGGCGAGGTGCAGGTCATCTCCACCATCACCAGGCCCGCGCCGCCCATGGCGCGCGCGCCCAGGTGCACCAGGTGGAAGTCGCCAGGCACGCCGTCGGTGCAGGAATACATGGCCATGGGCGAGACCACGATGCGGTTCTTCAGCCGCAGGCCGCGCGCCTGGTAGGGCGTGAGCATGGGCATGGGCGGGCAGCGGCCTTCGGGCACGGTCTCGCCCGCATGCTCGGCAATCCAGCGCTCGAAGCCCTGCAGCCAGGCGGCATCGCGCAGGCGCAGGTTCTCGTGCGAGATGCGCTGCGAGCGCGTCAGCAGCGAATAGGCGAACTGCTCCGGCTCCAGTCCCGCATAGCGCTCCACGTTCTCGAACCACTCCGTGGAATTGCGCGCCGCGTTCTGGATCTTGAGCACCTCCACGCTGCGCACCTCCTCGTAGTGGCGCAGCCCGGCCTCGATGTCCCCCGCAGACCGCAGGCTGCGCGCCAGCTCGATCGCATCCTCCAGCGCCAGCTTGGTGCCCGAGCCAATCGAGAAATGCGCCGTGTGCGCCGCATCGCCCATCAGCACCACGGGCACGCTGCGCGGGCCGCGCGGCGTGTCCAGCGCGTTCCAGTGCACCCAGGTATTGCAGATCACGCGCGGAAAGCGGATCCAGATGGCCGAGCCGCGCAGGTGCGTGGCATTGCTGACCAGGGCATGGCCGTCCAGCCAGGGGGCGAACAGCTTCTCGCAATAGGCAATGCCCTCTTCCTGGCTCATCTGCTCGATGCCGGCGGCCTGCCAGGTCTCCTCGGGCGTCTCCACGATGAAGGTGGACATGCCGTCTTCGTAGCGGTAGGCATGGGCCTGGAACCAGCCATGCTCGGTCTGCACGAAGGCGAAGGTGAAGGCATCGAACACCTTGGTCGTGCCCAGCCACACGAAGCGGCAGCGGCGCTGGTCGATATCGGGCCGAAAGGTATCGGCATAGCGCGTGCGCACCTGGCTGTTGATGCCGTCCGAGGCGATGACCAGGTCGGCGTCGTACTCGCGCGCAATCGCCTGGTCGTCCTGCACGAAGTTCTCGAACACCAGCTTCACGCCCACGTCCTCGCAGCGCGCCTGCAGGATGTTGAGCAGCTTCTTGCGGCCTATGCCGATGAAGCCATGGCCGCTGCTGCGCAGGCTGCGGCCCTTGAAGTGGATGTCGATATCGTCCCAGTGGTTGAAGGCGTCACCAATCGTGCGGGCCGACACCGGATCGGCCTCGCGCAGGTTGTCCATGGTGGCGTCCGAGAACACCACGCCCCAGCCAAAGGTGTCGTAGGGCCGGTTGCGCTCCACCACCGTGACCTCGTTGGCGGGGTCCTGCAGCTTCATCAGCAGGCCGAAGTACAGGCCGGCGGGACCACCGCCGATGCAAACGATCTTCATACCGCAAACCCTTTTCTCGCAGGGCGACGGCACAGGACGCCCCAGGTTCAGAATCCAGGCCCAAGAACTTTAAGCCTGAATAGTTTAGGTTTGAAATATATAGACGAAACGCCGGCACGAACCTAGGGAGAACACGCATGAGCCCCCCGACAGCCGCTACGATGCCGGATCGCCAGGAGGATCTCCCTTGGAAAAATACCGGTTCAATGTCTTCGGCCGCATCATCGCCATCGAACGCGCGCAGGCCCAGTGGCGCTGCTTCAACGTCGGCGCCGACGGCAAGCGCGCGCCCGCCCTGCTGGCCATTCCCTGCGATGTCACCCACGCCGAACTGGCGCAGTACCTCTACGACATCTACCACGAGAGCGCGGCCGCATCGGACCAGGACATCTTCGAGATCACCCCCGGCACCACCATCCCCTCACCCAGGAGTTCCTCTTGACCCAGCAAACCGAAGTCCGCGAACTGAAGCCGGGCCTCAGCCCCTTTCCCGCCGCCGCCGACATCTTCGTGGCCGACCAGCCCTGGCTGGCCGAGCACCTGCTGCCGCTGATCTCCATCGACCTGGGCCTGGTGCGGCCCGAACTGGCCGGCACCGTGGTCCACATGCTGTGCCCCGTCGAGCCCTTCGAGGGCTGCATAGGCGATGAGACCGAAGCCCACCACAACGCCTTCACCGCCCCCAACTGGTTTGCGCTGGAGCTGACGCCCGACAACCGCTACCGCTTTCTGGGCAACGAAGGCTTCTTCCAGCGCGCGCCGCAGCATGGCGGCCAGTTCACCAAGGATGCCTTCGCCTGCGAGCACACCGACGAAATGCTGGCCAGCCACGCCAAGGCCAGTGCCTACTACGCCCAGCATGGCCGCCTGGCCAGCTACTCGCGCTATGGCAAGGGCGAGCCCATGGAGCAGGACTACCTGGACAGCCTGGGCGGCGGCATCTGGTACGGCAACTGGACCAGCCACCCGCCCATTCCCCCGGCCTTCCAGCTGGACGAAGCGGAAAACGCCGGTATGGGCGATGAACTGGAAGACGACGGCATCCGCATCACCCGCGACGGCAAGCCCTTCTTCCACGTGGCCAACGTGGCCGGCTACAACTGGTGCGCCACGGGCGCGGACAGCATCCTGCTGTTCTACGAGCCGGAAAGCCGCACGGTGCTGTTCACGTTCGACTGGACCTGAGCCGGCCGAGCAGCGCCGCTCAGACGCGGCCCTGCTCGGGCGTGACGATCAGATGCGCCAGCAGCGGGCGAATGCGATCGTCCTGGTAGTAGCCGCCGTATTCCGTGTAGCGCAGAAAGGCGGCATTGCAATGGTGGCAGCGCCAAAGCGTGCAGCGGTTGTACGGGTGCCAGCCCAGGGCGATGGGAGCATCCGGCGACCACTGGTTCGTGCCCTGTGGGTGATATTCATCGAGCAATTCCCGTGTCTCCGGCGTGCCCAGCGCACCAACCTGCTGCAGATGCGAAGTCCTGTCCGCTCCCGACAAGGACTCCCAACCCGGCCTCCACAGCACCGCGCAGTCCGTGCATCGCTGCTGCTCGGCCGCCGCCACAGCGAAGGCCCTCAATTCGGGTTCGGGAAGGAGGGTCAAAGTTGTCATGGAACAGGGCCTCGGTTCCCATGGATTGTCCGGCAGGTTTGGGGGCGGGCTACCTGCTTGGAAAACATCTTGCTGTTCCACGAACCTGGAAACGGTACTCTTCACCACCGACTGGACATCACGATCAGCCATGGTCTTGCCCCGGCTAGTCGGCTTGCAGGCATGCCCGTGTCAATCCAGCGGCTCGCGGCACCCAGCGGCGTTGCTCCCCTCCAGACAATCGAACGCCCTTTCGGCACAGGCCACCACCCTCGTCCATTCGCCAACTTGTATGTAGAAGCTGTCCGGCATGTCCGTGCCGTACGCCTCAAAGATGGCATTGATGGCATCCACCAACTGCCCCATCAGCGCTGCCTCCTGCTCATCGAGAAGAATTTCACCGATCGCCATACGAGCATCACTGCCCAGATACGTATCGTCAAAAATGAAATGTATGGCCAAATCAAGATGGTCGTATTGAATGTCTGCAGGGAAATCATGATTCACCCAGGCTTTCATTTGATACTTCAAATCCTTGAGTTTCCTCAAATATCCGAGCAATTCCATTCTCATTTCAGGATATTTCAAGCGAGGCATCTCCATATCTTCCTATCCTGTTACCCGCCGATTGTGAGTAGCCCTGGAGCGTGTTATGCACTTTATAAAATCAATAAGATTTTATCTCCTTTATTAACCAGATTAATAATTAAATTAATGACAGCATTAAGATGAAAGGAACTTATAATACCCCGTTGGTAGTACCTTCACGATCTCCCCTGTAGATTCCAAATAAATCAAGGCAGATTTAATCGCATCGTCTGCATCTTGGTTTTTGAAATTAAATTTAATCGATTCGAAATAGAAGAATAATCTATTTGCGCTAAAAAAATCTCCATTTGACAGGAAATAATCATTTATATCAATAGCCGTACCTTCATGAGAGAATTCATAACCACACCCATGCTTTTTAAATTCCCATTTATTCATTTCTTCATCAAAAATAAATCCGCTGCGAGGAAGAAATTCTATATTTGATAGCTTCACAAGATCACTATGGGCTCTGATGAAAGAAAGATGTAGAATCTCCTGTTTTTCTACATATTTTTTTATGCCAAAAGCAATATTTTTGATAAGGGAATAATCTACCATAATCAATACCTTGTTCTATTTAAACGAGCAGCGGCGGCGTCTTGAGCCTGCCCCGGCAGCCGCATCGCCTGGTGGATGCCTTGCGGGTTGTATTCCTGCAGCACATTGCCCCAGGGGTCCAGCTTTGCGGACCAGGCCACCTGGCCGGTCTGGTCCGTCAGGGCCATTGGCGTGCCCAATGGGTCACAGTAGCAGTGGGGATGGCGATGCGCGGTTGCCGCTCCTGTTCCTGCAGTTTTGCCTGCATGCCGCTCAGTAGGCGTGTGGCCCCCTCGGCCTGTTCGCCTAGGATCGCCTGGGCGCTGGGCTGCAGGCTGTGCGCATGGCGCTGAGCATAAAATCGCCCCATCTGGCACATTCAAATTGGTTTATTTTTTATTTCAAATATGACAAAAATCATAGACGAAATGATGCCAGCAAAAAAACCAAATATCAGATAATAAAAATCGAGAAGATCAATTGCCAGGGATAAATTGAAAAATAATTTCTTAATTGTAATGACTGCAAGTGCCCCAATAGTTGCAGAGATACAGAAATAGAAAAATATGCCGTATTTGTTTTTTAAATGCACAAGAAATAATTGAAACAAAAAATTAAGAGGCAGCGAAATTAGAAAAACGAATAAGAAAAAATAAACATAAAGCGATTTATAATCTTTATCCGTCATTAATACCGTAAAGAGAAATCCAATAATTACAGATGAAACGATGCTTGGCTGCATTAACTTAATCATTTGCAGCTTTACGCATATACGAAGACATTTTTTATCAACTTGGCCCCAAAGTGTGTCTGCAAGTGCACTGTTTATTCCACCCATAGGACCAATACCTTCCCCGAACGTATGCACTGTCACCTCAGTTGCGCTTTCTGAGACCCAACGGCGTACTATTCCTGGGTAGAGTAGGTGCGAATTTTCCGTAACGTTAACGACCATTGTACGATCTGAATTAACTACATGGCTCACGGGGCCCACAGGAATTGCGAAACCGCGCTGGCCGTTTTGTATAGGCTCCCCTTTTGCACCTGGAGCTGGATAACGCATTAGTCCTTCGGATACGTTTTTAAGAGTGCAGCCACTTGTACTCTTCTTGCAAGAATTCCTCGTGTTGTAACTATGAAAGTCGTTGTTGCCTTCATCAAAAGGCATTACTCCGTCACTGTCTTCGTCTAGCAATCCGGGGTAGCTCTTTCTATTCTTGCTTAAATAGCCCCGTTGCGCCATTGTTCCTGGCTCAAGACCAATCGGGTCGGCCAAATTAACAGGCGAATTTCTAACATATCCGCAGGGGTTAGTCCCACCCATCAAACCAATCGGGTCCCGATTGATATAACTCCCCACTACCGGATCGTAATACCGATGCCGGTTGTAATACAGCCCCGTTTCCCTGTCATGGTGCTGCCCCGGCAGCTGGATCGCCTGGTGGATGCCCTGCGGGTTGTGCTCCTGCAGCACATTGCCCCAGTGGTCCAGCTTTGCGGCCCAGGCCACCTAGCCGGTCTGGTCCGTCAGGGCCATGGGCGTGCCCAGGTGGTCGCAGTGGTAGTGGTGGATGGCGATGCGGGCGTGTTGTTCTTTTTCCTGTTCCTGAACCTTTGTCTGCATGTCGTAGCAGTATTTCAGGCTATGTTCTGGAGATAATAATTAGAGTAGCATAGCCAACTCTTGGCCATTAATCTTTTATATCAATCTAATTATCATTACTCAAAGAATGAATGCATTAATCAATAAGATTATATGAACCCCTTGATTTATTAATCAGAATAGTAAAAAATTACCCCAATAGTTGGTTAGCGCTCTCTGTGCTTGCGCCTTCTCCATGTATCCATCTGGAAGCAAATTAGCTGTATTTACCAAAAACAATGCAACAAGCTTGGATTGCTCGTGACTCAATTTGTTGAATCCAGAATAATCCTGCCGCCGTCTGCCTACGTTGTAAGTAGCCTTGGATTCATTCAGCCCCAACTCCAACTTATCCATAAAATAAATATAATATTCCAATGCAAAATGTTTTAGATCATAGAAATATAACAAAAATGACGGAAGGTAATAAATAAAACCGTCGTCATTCAACATTAAAAACTGCACATATTCTTCATACAAATAATCAAGATCAACTTCGGTCCATTTTTTTCCTAGAAATAGTCTAATACCCTTCTCATAGTCAATAGAATCATCCCCGGAGAATGTATTATCAATAAACAATCCGCAATTCGGCAGATCATCAGAAAATTCTTTCTTTAATGCAATGTTGTACCTTTCCCGTAAAGAAGGCTCAAGTTTACTATCACGCAATCTTTCTGAAATTATATTATTCAAATTCATATTTATTCCGCCTGTCCTGTGCATTTGCCTATTATGGAATACAATTGATTTATTTGTGTATTATGCCCTTTATCACCACCATTAAAGCATTTTCTTGCAATGTTTATTCGAGCATCAATACATTTCTTGATCTTATCCGCCTTCCCATAATCAATTTCATTTTTTCCGCACGTAAGACCTTTTGATTTATCGCATGCATCTTTCTTTTCATCGTCAAGTTTGTCATGATCATCTGGCGTGCAATTCCCTCCGTACCCTTGATACGATGAGCGATCACCTATCTGGGCTGCATTATTGTGTGCAATAGATAATTCACTTGCCGTTTTTGATACAGAAGTCGTATTTGAACTTGGCCTGGATGCCATCCAAAGAACCCCCAGAACCGCGACACCAATCGCAGCCCCCACTACTGCACCTATTGGTCCACCAACAGAAGCCCCGACTCCTGCCCCTATAGCGACTGTATTCAATCCTGTGGGATCAATTTTTGATGTTGGAGAAGACTCTGAGAACAAAATTTTATTTACACCACCTGCCAAACCAATAGGATCCTGATTGATATAACTCCCCACCACCGGATCGTAGTACCGATGCCGGTTGTAATACAGCCCCGTTTCCCTGTCATGGTGCTGCCCCGGCAGCCGGATCGCCTGGTGCAGGCCCTGCGGGTTGTACTCCTGCAGCACATTGCCCCAGGGGTCCAGCTTTGCGGCCCAGGCCACCTGGCCGGTCTGGTCCGTCAGGGCCATGGGCGTGCCCAGGTGGTCGCAGTGGTAGTGGTGGATGGCGATGCGGGCGTGCTGTTCTTTTTCCTGGTCCTGCAGTTGGGCCTGCATGCCGCTGAGCAGGCGGGCCGTGCCCTCGGCCTGTTCGCCCAGCATGGCCTGGGCGCCGGGCGGCAGGCCGTGCTCCAGGGTGTGGCGCAGGTGGCGGGCGGCGTCTTGCTGCATGTCGCGCGGCATGGCGCTGAGCATGGTTTGCATCAGGGCCAGGGCCGACGTGTGGTTGGGGTCGTCCTGGTCGGGCAGGCCTGCGGTGATGGCCTGCACCAGCAGGTGGGGCTGGTCTTGGGGATCGCCGCTGGCCGTGGTGCTCAGGCGCACCAGGGGAGTGAAGCTGCCGGGTTCGTAGATGGTGTGTTCTATGTGGCGGGTGTCATCGCCATGCTGCAGGCGTTCGGTGTGGATGAGGCGGTCGCCGTCCCAGCCGTAGTAGTGGGTGCGGGTGGATTCTGTGGAGTCCGCGCTTTCCACTTGCTGCTTGAGCCTGCGGCCCAGGGCGTCATAGGTGTAACGGCTGTGGTGGCGCAGTTGCTCTGCGTTGCCCTGGATCTGGCTGCTGCGCACCGCTATGAGCTGGTGGGCTCCGTCGTAGTGCAGTTGCTGCTGGCTGTGGTCTGCCTGCATTTGCGCGATGCGGTTGCCGCAGGGGTCGTAGCGCCAGACGCGGTCTTCGGTGAAGCCGATGCGGTTGTCTTCCCAGCGCTGCACGGGGCCTTGCCGCTGGCCGGCAAGGTGGCCCAGGCCCATGAGGTTGAAGTCGGTGTGCCGCCAGTGGGCGTGGACCTGGGCGGCCCAGTTGTCCTGGGTGTTTGTCTGGCCCGATGCACCGGCTGCACCGGGTGCTGGCAGGCGGTTGCCTGCGGGGTCGATCTGCCAGCGGGTGGTGGTCTGGGGGGCCTGGCTGTCGGTGGCCGCTCTCAGGCGCCCTGCGCTGTCGTAGCCGTAGCGCAGCAGCTGCGCGGCCTGGCCCGGGGCGCCGGCCTGTTCGATGGCGACGAGCTGACCCAGGCTGTCGTAGTGGTAGCGACGGCCGAGGATCTGGCCTATGAGGGGCTGGACCAGGTGATCACGGCCTTCCGTGCTTTGCAGGCCTGTGGTGCCCAGGGCCGTGAGTCGGCCCAGGCTGTCCCATTGGCGTTGCACCTGCAGGGGGTTGTCTGCGTCTGCTGCAGAGGTGGGTGGGTGCAGGCTGCGGCGGACTTCGCGGTGCAGGTTGTCGCGTTCGAAGTCGATGAGGCTGGCTCCGTTGAGCTGCAGTCCGTGCACATGGCCTGAGCCGTAGGTGAGCCAGGCGATCTCTCCCAGGCCTTGCAGCTGGCTGTGCTGGCGTGCGCCCAGCGCATCCAGGCTGTGGGCGATGCGGTGTTCGTATTCGATCTGCTCTGCGCCCCCGTTGCCGCCCCCGTCCTTGCCTGGGCGGTACAGTTGCTGCACTTCTGCGGTGATGCGGCCCAGGGCGTCTCGCTCCAGTGCTATGCGGCTTTGCAGTTGGATGGTGTTCTCTGCGGTGTTCTCGCCGGTGTGCTGCCATACGCTGGCCGCCGTGAGGCGCCCGGCCGCATCCCATTCATAGCGGTGGGTTTGTGCGGGCGCATGGGGCGTGGCGGGCAGCTGGCGTTCGGCGAGGCGCCCGCCTTCGTCCCAGCGATAGTGGCTGCTGCTTTGCTGCGCGGCGTTGCCATCCGAGGCTTCCATGAGCTGGCCTGCCGCGTCCCAGCGGTAGCGCTGCAGCCGTTGGTCAAACCCTTCTTCCTGCACGAGCCGGTCCAGCGCGTCCCAGGCAAAGCGGCTTTGCGCTCCGTTCTCGTTGACGAGGCGCAGGAGGCGGCCGGCGCTGTCGTATTCGAAGGCCAGGGTGAGGCCGCCATGTGTTCGCTGGACCAGCCTGCCCCAGAGGTCGTAGCGCAGGTGGATGCTGGGGTCGGCGGCCTGGGTTTCGCTGGAGGTGCCCGCAGGCTGGGCCGGATCGATGCGCGTGAGGTGGCCTGCGCTGTCGTAGTGGTAGCGCTCGATCTGGCCGTTGGGCAGTTCGCTGGCCACGATGCGCCCCTGGCCGTCGCGCTGGTGGCGTTGGCGCTGGCCCAGGGCGTTGTCCACTTCGATGAGCGCTCCCCAGCGGTCGTAGTGGTAGTGCGTGCTGTGGCCCGAGCAGTCGGTGTAGCTGAGCAGTTGGCCCGCGTCGCTCCAGGCCAGCTGTTTGCTGCCGCCCTGGGCGTCTTCGATGCGCCGGGGGCTGTCGCAGGTGAGCGGCGCTTCCTGGGGGTCGGGGTAGTGGTAGCGCTCGGTGCTGCCATCGGCCTGGGTGATCTGGGTGAGGCGGCCCCAGGCGTCGTATTGGTAGCCGGTGGTGGCCCCTGCGGTGTCAGTGCTTTGCAGCAGGCGGCCCGTGGCTTCGTCGTGTTCCTGCTGGGTGCTGCGCCCGTCGGGCAGTTGCACGCCGATGAGCCGGCCCTGGCCATCACGCCGCAGGTGCACGCTGCGCCCCAGCGGGTCGGTGCGCGAGGCCAGCCGGCCGAAGCTGTCGTAGGCCTGCAGCCAGCGGCTGCCGTCGGCCTTGTGGTGGGCGATGAGGCGCGACAGGCCCGCTGCGCCTTCGAAGTAGTAGGTCTCGATGCGATCCAGGCTGTCGCTGACGCGGGTGGCGGCACGCGGCTGGCCGTCGGGGCCCGGGGGCTGGGACAGGTAGTCGAAGCGGTAGCTGAGCCCTTCCTGGTTGCTGTGCTCGATGACGCGGGCACCGGGCTGGGCGCTCTCGTAGCGGTAGCGGTGCCAGGGTCCGCTGGCATGGCGGTGGGCGCTGATGCGGTGGTGGTCCCATTCGAATTCGCGCACGAGCTGGCCTGCGCGGTCGTGGACGGTGATGAGGTCGCCTGCGCTGCTGTAGCCGTAGCGCACGAGGGCGATGGGGGTGGACACAGGGTGCAACGGGTCCTGTGTGAGGTCCACGCCTGTGACCCGCCAGCCGTCGTCGGCGCCCCACAAACCCAGCGCATCCCTGCCGCCATGGATGCGCTGGTGCAGCAGCCGGTAGCGCCGGCCTGTGCCGTCGCTCAGCGAGACCAGGCGGCCTGCGGGGATGGGGTCCTTGCTCGCACTGTGGCCGGCCTCGGGTGTGGTGCCGTCGCTGTAGTGGTAGAGCTGGCGGCGCCCGAAGCGGTCGATCTGGGCCATGAGCCGCCAGGGACCGTCGACAGGTTCACCGGGCGCAGGGCCAAAGCCCCAGAGCGTGTCGCCATCGCCGCTGACCGCGAGGATGGCTTGCGGGTTGCGCACCAGTGCCTGTTCCACATGCGACCACCGAGCATTGGCGGCCCAGGGCGCGGTACCGCCGTCCGGCTCCGGGCTGCCGCCGCGCAGCAGCCAGATGTCTTCGCTGGCACTGTGCAGCTGGCCGCCCGGCACCAGAGGCTGGTCGAAGGTGATGACGCGGCCGCTGGCATCCAGCAGCAAGGTGGCCTCTTCCTGCAGCCGGATGCTGAGCTCCTGCAGCAGGTGCCAGCCATGGCCCAGCAGGCCGCAGGCCGCGCCGTGCTCGGGGTTGACGTAGCTGCTGTACTGGCGCTGCCAGGCCACAGGCAGCGCGGCCGAGGGCAGGGCAAAGTCCAGGTCTTGTGCGCCCAGCAGGACCTTGGCGCCCAGCTGGGGGTTGACGGGGGAACTGACGGTGATGCCACCCGGGCAGACGGAGCAGGCCAGGCCCCCCTGGCTGCCGATGAGCACGGTGAGCGAGCCGGTGACGATCTTGCCCTTGACGACGCTGTCGGTGATGCGGGCTGCGGGTTGGCCACTCATGCGAGGCTGCTCCTGGAGAGATGAGAGAGAACGGGACGGCGGATGCGGGGAATGCAGGGGCTGCAGGACATGCGGGCCTCAGCAGTTGAGCCGGTCCGTAGGCGAGAGGATCTGGATGTCGCCGGGCGTGATGCGGATGGTGCTTTTGCCGCAGGTCAGCAGGATTTCCTGCTGGGCTTCGAGCCGGATCTTGGCGGCGTTGAGCTCAATGCTTTGCCCATCCATGGTGAGCCGGGAGGCCTTGCCGCCCCCACCGCTGCCGCTGCCACCACCGCCACCGGGCGCCGTGATGTTCATGGCCATGCCGCCTCCCGCGCCACCACCGCTGCCGCCACCACCGCCCACGGTCAGCGAGTACTGCGAGCCCACTTCCGTGCTTTGCTTGCTGCCGACCTTGACCTGGCGCTCCTGCCCCACGGTGAGGTTCTGGCTCATGCCGACCGTGGTCTGCATGGCCACACCGATGTTCTCCATGTAGTTGACGCCGATGTTCATCATCTTCATCACACCCACGTTCTGCATGTAGGCCATGCCTATGGTCTGGGTCTTGAGCAGGCCCACCGTGACGTGCCAGTTCTGGCCTATCTTGTCGGTCTCGGTCTTGCCGATGGTCTTGCTGCGGTTCTTGCCGATGGAGATGGTCTCGTCGATGCCGACATCCTCATTGCGGTTGTCGCCGATGCTGATCTTCTCGTTGTGGTCCACGCGTTCCGTGCGGTTGTTGTGCACGGTGATGGTCTCGTCGCGGTCCACGGTTTCGGTGCGGTCGCGGTGAATGACGTTGGTCTCGTCACGGTCCACCGTCTTGCGCCGGTCGTTGCCGACCCATTTGTCCTCGTCGTTCTCGACCTCGGTGAGCTGGTCCTTTTGCGCGTGCAGCCACAGCTGCTCTTGCCCGGCCTTGTCCTCGAAGCGGATGGCGTTGGCGTCGCCCGGGCCGTTCTTCATGCCCGCGCCTGCGGCACCGCCCTTGCTCGATCTGGTCTTGATGCCCGATTGCGTGGCGTTGGCCGGCAGCGCCCAGGGCGGCATGTTGGCCGCGTTGTAGACGCAGCCCGTGACCAGCGGGTAGTCCGGGTCGCCATTGAGGAAGTCGACGACGACTTCATGCCCGATGCGCGGAATGGAGATGGCCCCGAACCCCGGGCCTGCCCAGTTCGTGGCCACGCGGATCCAGCAGCTGGAGTTCTCGTTCATGCCGCCCAGCCGGTCCCAGTGGAACTGCACCTTGATGCGGCCGTATTCGTCGGTCCAGATTTCTTCTCCGGCCGGGCCCACGACGACGGCGGTCTGCGGGCCCGTGGTGCGGGGCTTGGGCGTGGTACGCGCGGGCGTGTAGGCAAGACTCGTGGGCTGGGCCTGCAACTCGTAGCGCTGGAAGGAGCCGTCTTCCGCGGCGCTGCCCTTGGCGCCCGGGGCCACGGCACTGACGCGGGGATTCTCCTTCAAGTGGTAGCTCAGGCCCGTGATCAGGTACTGCTGGTTCTGGTCGCCGCGCGGGTAGTTGTAGAGGCTGAAGGTGTAGCCCGTGGCCAGCGCCCGGTGGCAGGACTGGCCCCGCACCCGGCTTTGGCCCGTGAGGCTTTCCTTCAGGCGCACGCGGATGTAGTCCTCGCCGTCGCTCAACTGGGTGTAGCCGCCCGGCCATTCGTAGATTTCGTGGCCGTCATGGGCGTGGCCCGGTGGGTCGCGCCGCAGGTGGGTGAGGTCGGCCCGGGGTTTCTTGAAGTCGTAGTCGTCGCTGTAATGGCGGCCCGGTTTGATTTCCTGCTCCAGATGCCAGGCGTGGATGTTTTCCTGATCGCCTGCGGCGGCCTTTTCCGGGGGATAAAAGGGAATGGAGGCGCCCCCGGGCAATATGCTGTGCGAGGCAATGATGTCGTCGCACAGCACCAGGGTGTGCTGGCCCGAGGCATGCTCGAAGAAGTAGTAAATGCCTTCGTGCTCCATCAATCGCGAGACAAAGTCGCAATCGCTTTCGTTGTATTGAACGCAGTAGTCCCAACTGCGATAGGCACGCGTGAGTTTCTTTTGCAGGGGATGGCCATAGACGCCCAATACCTGCTCGATGATGTCGGGCACGGTCTGGTTCTGGAAGATGCGAAAGTCGCTCTTGCGCGTGGCCAGCCACAGCCAGGGGCTCAGGCGCGCCTTGTAGGCGTAGTGGCGGTGGTCCTGGCCCTGCATGCCAAAGCGGGTGACGATGCCGTCGATGAAGCGCCTGCCGCCGCCCTGGGTTTCTATTTCTATGGTGGCGTTTTTGCCCAATAGGGCCTTGGGATCGATGCTTTCGCTTTCGCTGAGCATTTCCACATCGAGGCTGAAGAGCTGGCTGATGTTTTCCTGGCCGCGCAATTCACGGAAATGCAGCTGCTCGCCCAATGGCGTGTGTATGGTGACTCGGCGTGTCATAGTGCGCGCCGCCCTGGGGGCGGCCTCCCTGCTCTTGGTGAGCGGGGATCATAGACAAGCCGATGGCCATAGGGCAATCAAATGCAGGGCCGGATACATCCTGTAAATGTAAGCAATTGCCTATCTTGGATACAGGCATGTATTTGAATGGCATGCCACCCATTGATCTTCAATGCCATTCAACCCTCCATCGCGCCTTGAATTTCGCCTTGAACTGCGAATGCATTGCGCGTGCTCACACTCCCAAATACCGTTCCCACAGCGCTCTGTCCCCATCCAGCGCGGCCGAGTCTCCGCTCCACACGACTTTGCCGCGCTCCAGGATGAGGTGGCGGTCAGCCAGGCCCAGCAGGCGCTCCACGTATTTGTCGATGACCAGGATGGTCTGGCCGGCGGCACGCAGCTGGGCCAGGCAGGACCAGATCTCTTCGCGGATGCGGGGGGCCAGGCCCTCGGTGGCTTCGTCCAGGATCAACAGGCGCGGGTTGGTGACCAGGGCGCGGCCTATGGCCAGCATTTGCTGCTCGCCGCCTGACAGCTGGTTGCCCATGTTGGAGGCGCGCTCGCCCAGGCGGGGAAATAGCGCGAACACGCGCTCGGGCGTCCAGGGCTCGGCCGCGCCGGGGCTGCCCGAATTGCGATGGGCCACAAAGGCCGTCAGGTGCTCGCGCACCGTGAGGTTGGGAAAGCACTGGCGGCCTTCGGGCACGATGGCCACGCCGGCGCGGGCGATGCGGTCGGTGGCCCAGCCGGCGATGTCCTGCCCGGCAAACACCATGCGGCCGGCGCGCAGCGGAAGTTGGCCCAGCAGCGTGCGAAGCAGCGTGGTCTTGCCCATGCCGTTGCGGCCCAGCAGGGTGACGACCTGGCCGGCCTCGATGCGGAGGTCCACGCCGAACAGCACCTGGCTGGGTCCGTAGCCGCTTTGCACGGCCTGCATTTCGAGCATCACGCGCCCTCCTTCACTTCTTCGTCTCCCAGGTAGGCCTGGCGCACGTCGGCGTTGCCACGTATCTCGTCGGGCGTGCCGGTGGCGATGATGCGGCCGTAGACCAGCACGGAGATGCGGTCGGCCAGGCGGAACACGGCCTGCATGTCGTGCTCCACCAGCAGCATGGCGGCACGGCCGCGCAGCGATTCGATCAATTCGGTCAGGCGCAGTGTTTCATCAGGCCCCATGCCGGCCATGGGTTCGTCCAGCAGCAGCACGCCGGGGCGCGCGGCCAGGGCCAGCGCAAACTCCAGCTTGCGCTGCTCGCCATGCGGCAGCGTGCCTGCGGGGCGTTGCAGCAGGCTGGCGTCAATGGCGCATTCGCGCGCCAGCTCGCGGGCCTGCTCGTAGAGCGCGGTCTCGGCCGCGCGCGGGCGCCAGAAGCTGAAGCTGCTGCCCGCATGCGCCTGCACGGCCAGCACCAGGTTGTCCAGCACGCTGGACTGCTTGAAGATGTTGGTGATCTGGAAAGACCGCGACAGCCCTGCCGCCACACGCTGGTGGGCGTTGAGCGCGCTCACGTCGCGCCCCGCCAGCACCAGCGTGCCCGCATCGGCCGCCAGCGTGCCGGACAGCAGATGGATGAGCGTGGACTTGCCCGCGCCATTGGGGCCGATCAGCGCATGGATCTCGCCAGGCGCCAGCGACAACGAGACATGGTCGGTGGCCAGCAGCGCGCCAAAGCGGCGCACCAGGCCCTTGGCTTCCAGGGCCGGAGTGGGAATGGAGATAGGTGTGGCCGCGCCGCTCATGCCTGCCTCCCGCGTGCGGGCCACAGGCCCATCAGGCCGCGCGGCGCACCGAACACCACGCACAGCAGCAGCAGGCCCAGCGGCAGGTGCCAGTACTCGGTCCACATGCGAAGCACTTCCTCCAGCGTCAGCATGACGATGGCGCCGGCCACGCCGCCCCAGCGCAGGCCCACGCCCCCCACCAGCACCATGATCAGCAGGTTGGCCGACTGGGTCCAGTGCATGAGGCTGGGGGAGATGAACAGGTTGTGGTTGGCCAGCAGCGCGCCCGCCAGCCCGGCCACGGCGCCGCTGAGCACAAAGGCTGCCAGCTTGATGCGATAGACCGGGTAGCCCAGCGACTCCATGCGCGACTCGTTCTCGCGCACGCCCTGCAGCGCCTTGCCGAAGCGCGAATCCACCAGCCGCCCGAACACGGCCATCAGCACCGCGAACAGTGCCAGCACCACGTAATAGAAGGACACATCGTGGCCCAGGTCCAGCCCGGGCAGAACGGAATGGCCGGGCAGGTTCAGCCCGTCCTCGCCGCCGTACTGGCGCAGCGAGATGAAGATGTAGAACAGCATCTGCGCAAAGGCCAGCGTGATCATGATGAAGTACACGCCGCGCGTGCGCAGCGACACGGCGCCCGTGGCGGCGGCAAGCAGCCCGGCCAGCAGCGCGGCGGCAGGCCAGGCGACCAGGGCCGAGGTGACGCCATTCATCGCCAGAATGCCCACCGCATAGGCCCCCGCACCGAAGAAGGCCGCATGCCCCAGCGCCACCATGCCGCCATAGCCCAGGATGAGGTTCAGGCTGGTGGCGGCCAGCGCGTAAATCAGCACCCGGCGCACGAAGGAGATGTAGAAGTCCAGCCCCAGCGCCGGAGCCACCAGCGGGAACACCGCCAGCGCCAGCAGCGCGAGCACGGTCCAGAAGAACCGGGCCTGGAACCTGCCTTGCAATGTGCTGTGTTCCATGCTCAGCCTCGCGCTGGGAAAAGGCCGGAAGGACGGTACACCAGCACCACCGCCATCAGCACGTAGATGGAAATCGCCGCCAGCGTGGGCCCCACGCTGGACGCCACGGCCGGGGAGAACACCTGGCGCAGCAGCATGGGCAGGAAGGCCCGCCCCGCCGTATCCACCATGCCCACCAGCAGGGCGCCCACCAGGGCGCCGCGTATGGAGCCTATGCCGCCGATGACGATGCACACCAGCACCAGGATGAGGATCTCTTCCCCCATGCCGACCTGCACCGAAGTGATGGGCCCCAGCAGCGCGCCCGCCACCGCCGCCAGCATGGCGCCCAGCGTGAACACGCCCAGGAACAGCAGCGGCACGCGCACGCCCATCAGCGTGGCCATCTGGCGGTTGGAGGCCCCTGCCCGCACCAGCACGCCGGCGCGCGTGCGCGTCACGAACCAGTACAGGCCCAACGCGGCGGCCAGGCCGAAGACGATGATCATCAGCCGGTAGGCCGGGTACATCAGATCGGGCAGCAACTGCACCGGGCCGGACAGCGCGGCCGGCATGTTGAGCATCACCGGCGCCGGGCCCCAGACCATCTTGACCAGGTCATTGGCAATGAGGATGACGGCATAGCTGCCCAGCACCTGGGCCAGATGGTCGCGCACGGCAAGGCGGCGTATCAGCACCAGCTCCAGCACCACACCCGCCACGCCCGTGGCCACGGCTGCCACCAGCACGGCCGCGGTGAACGAGCCCGTGCGCTGCATGGTCTCGGCCGCCACATAGGCGCCCGCCATGTACAGCGAGCCATGGGCCAGGTTCATGATGTCCATGATGCCGAACACCAGGGTCAGCCCGGCCGCGATCAGAAACAGCATCAGCCCGAACTGCAGGCCATTCAGCAATTGCTCCAAGAGCAGCGTCCACGTCATCCACACGCCCCCTGCCGCAGGCGCAGTGGCCCGCGCGCGGTCAACAAATCATCCGGCTTTGAAAATCAAGATCAAGGCACGCCGCGCCCGACGGGGGCGCGGCGGCGGGGTCACATCCTGCAGTCGTTGACGTAGACGTCTTGATATTTATCGAACACCTTGCCCACCAGCTTGTTGGTGATGCGGCCGCTGCCGTCCTTCTCGATCACGCGCTGGTAGTAGGCCTGGATGGGATAGTGGTTCTTGCCGTACGTGAAGGGGCCGCGCACCGAGGCGTAGTCGGCCTTCTCCAGCGCCTTGACAATGGCCTGGCGGTCCGAGGCCTTGCCGCCGGCCTGCTTGACCGCCGCATCCATGGCCATGATCACGTCATACGCCTGGGCCGCGTAGACCGAGGGGTTGCGGCCCTTGTACTCCTTGCGGAAGGCCTCGACGAAGGCCTTGTTCTGCGGCACGTCCAGGTCATGCGCCCACTGCGCGGTATTGACCATGCCCAGCATCGGCTCGCCCACGGCCTGGATCACGTCCTCGTCGGCCGAGAAGCCCGGGCCGATCAGCTTGACGCTTTGCGACAGCCCCGTGGACACGAACTGCTTGACGAAGTTGATGCCCATGCCGCCCGGCAGGAAGATGTAGACCGCATCGGGCTTGGCCGCGCGGATCTGGGCCAGCTCGGCCGCGTAGTCGATCTGGCCCAGCTTGGTGTAGACCTCCTCGCCGGGCGCGGTCTTGTAGCCGCGCTTGAAGCCGACCAGCGCATCCTTGCCCGCCGGATAGTCGGGCGCCATGATGAACATCTTCTTGAAGCCACGGTCGGCGGCCAGCTTGCCGGCTGCCTCGTGGAAGGCATCGTTCTGGTAGGACGTGCCGAACCAGAACGCATTGCACTGCGCGCCCGCGAACTGACTGGGGCCGGGGTTGTTGGACAGGTAGGGCACCTTGGCGCCGAACAGCGCCGGGCCCACGGCCAGGGCCACGTTGGAGCCGATGGGGCCGGTGAAGAAATCCACCTTGTCGCGCTGTATGTAGCGCGTGACCAGCTGGCGCGCCTGGTCGGGGTTGCCGCCCATGTCAGTCTGCAGGAACTCGGCCGGCTGGCCGCCCAGCTTGCTGCCCAGCTGCTTGATGGCGAGGTTGAAGCCATCACGCGCCTCGGCGCCCAGCGCGGCAAACGGCCCGGAAATATCGTTGGCGATACCGACCTTGATGGTGTCCGCCTGCGCGAGCGCGGGAACAAAGGCAGGGGCCAGGGCCGCTGCGGCCAGGAAGGGGGTGAGGAAACGCATGCTGCTGTGCTCCTTGCGCGGGCCGCGCGGATGGCAATCGGTGGTGAGGCAGTCTTCCGTCACGCTGGACGGCAAACTCTGTAAGGGCTGGAACGGTTGGCGCGGGTCTTAGTTTAGGTTTAAAGTATTTTGCAGAACAAGTCTGGGACTTGTACCAATACCTGCCATACAAACCATTTCGCGCCATCTCCGTTCCAATGCCCGCACTCTACCGTCACTACGACCGCGCCGGACTCGATGTCCAGTACAACGCCCGCGCGACGGTACCCGACATCACCCCCATCATCAAGGCCTATGCCGACGACAGCCGGGCCGCGCGCCAGAGCCTGCCCTGCGCGCTGAACGTGGCCTATGGCGATCATGCCGACGAGCTGCTGGACATTTTCCCGGCAGCAACCGGGGCGGCAGGCGCCCCTGTTCTCTTCTTCATCCACGGCGGCTATTGGCGGCTGCTGTCCAAGGACGACTCCAGCAGCATGGCGCCCACCTTCACGCGCGCCGGCGCCGTGGTGGTGGCCCTGAACTACTCGCTGGCGCCCGCCGTCACGCTGGACCGCATCGTGGACCAGACACGCCGCGCACTGGCCTGGGTGCATGCCCACATCGCCCGCTACGGCGGCGACCCGGGCCGCATCCATGTCTGCGGCAGCTCGGCCGGCGGCCACCTGGCGGGCATGCTGCTGGCCGGTGGCTGGCATGCGGACTACGGCGTGCCCGAAGACGTGGTGCGCGGCGCCGCACCGCTTTCGGGCCTGTTCGACCTGCGCCCGCTGGTGCACACCCACATCAACGAATGGATGCGCCTGAGCGAGCAGGACGCCATTCGCAACAGCCCCGCCCTCCTGCCGCACGGCGCGGCCTGCCCGCTCATCGTCAGCTACGGCGAGAGCGAGACCGATGAATTCAAGCGCCAGAGCGACGACTACCTGGCCGCCTGGAAGCAGCGCCGTGGCCCCGGTCCATCGTCAGGCCAGTACGTGGCCATGCCCGGCACCAACCATTTCGACATCGTGCTCACCCTGAACGACCCGGCCAGCCCGCTGACGCGCGCCATCCTCGCGCAGATGGGCTTGAGCGCCCCCACACCGCAGAACCAGCCATGACCCACGCCCCCGACCTGGAGTCGCGCGCCGCGCCCGACGACCACCATGCGCTGCGCCTGTGGCTGCGCATGCTCACCTGCTGCAACCTCATCGAAGGCGAGATCCGCAACCGCCTGCGCAGCGAATTCGACACCACCCTACCCCGCTTCGACCTCATGGCCCAGCTGCAGCGCGCGCCCGAGGGCATGAAGATGGGCGAGCTGTCGCGCCACATGATGGTGACCAACGGCAACATCACCGGCATCACCGACCAGCTGGAGAAAGAAGGCCTGGTGGTGCGCACCAAGGTGGAGTCCGACCGGCGCAGCTCCGTGCTGCACCTCACCCCGCTGGGCCGCAAGACCTTTGCGCGCATGGCCAAGGCGCATGAGTCCTGGGTCATGGGCATGTTCGGCGACATGCCGCAGGCCAGCCGCAACGACCTGTACCAGGCGCTGGGCGACCTCAAGCAGCAGGTGGTGGCCCACCGCTCGCCCACGGACTGAGCGCGCGCAGACCCACCCCCATTCAGCCCTGCACGCAGTTGCGCCCTGCGCCCTTGGCGCGGTACAGCGCACGGTCGGCCGCTTCCACCAGCGCCACGGCGGCACCTTGGGTGGAGCCGTGGGTAGTGCCTTGGGTCGCGCTTTGTGTAGCGCCTTGGGTCGCGCCAGCCTCATCACCCTGCGTCGTGGCCACGCCAATGCTGGCCGTCACATGGCCAAAGCGGCTGATGCGGTGCTCCAGAGCCAGGCCCTCGATGCGCGCGCGCAGCCGCTCGGCCACCTGCTGCGCGCCGGCCTTGTCGGTATTGGGCAGCACCACGGCCAGCTCTTCCCCGCCATAGCGCGCCGCCATGTCGCCGGGCCGCTGCACCGCCTGGGCCAGCGCGCTGCACACGGCCTGCAGGCAGGCATCGCCCGCCACATGGCCGTAGGCATCGTTGTAGCCCTTGAAGTAGTCCAGGTCGATCAGCAGCAGCGACAGCGGCGTGCCCTCGCGCGCAGCGCGACGGGCCTCGCGCTCCAGCACCTCGTCAAAGCGGCGGCGGTTGGCCAGGCCCGTCAACTGGTCCTGGGCGGCCAGTACCTCCAGCCGGCGATTGGCGTCCAGCAATTCCTCGCGCGCGCTGACCAGGGAGCATTCGGCGCGCGAACGCAGCCGCATCGCGGCCGTCAGGCGCCAGCCGATCAACGCAATCGCCAGAAACAGCCCCAGCACCACAGCCAGCGTCAGCAGCGCCTGACGCCGCCAGGAGCTCAACGCCTCATCGCGGCCCAGGGCCACCGTGGTCACCAGCGGATAGCGCTCGCTGCGCAGAAAGGCGTAGATTCTTTCCGTGCCGTCCAGCAAGGAGCGGAACGACGCCGTGCCCGACATCGCCCCCACGTAGTGGCGCAGGAAATTGGGCGACTGCGAGAAGTCCCGCCCCAGGTCCTGCTCGCGGAACGGGTGGCGCACCAGCAACTGCCCGCCCGGCGTGCTCAGCGCAATGGCCCCCTTCTCGCCGATATCGATCTTGCCGAACAGCCGCAGGAAATTCTCCACACCCAGCGCCACCACCACCGCGCCTGCAAACTGGCCCTCGGCGTCCGTATAGCGCCGGCTGATGGTGATCACCCATTCGCCCGTGGAGCGGCTGCGGATTGGCGGCCCGATGTAGATGCCTGACGATGCGTCGTCACGGTGGTGCGTGAAGTAGTCCCGGCCGGAGCTTTCCGATCCTTCGGGGAACGCCCCCTTGGACGACATCAGCCAATGGCCCTGCGCATCCACGATCAGCAGCTCGTTGAGCTGGTTCAGCAGATGCTCTTGCCGGTTGACCAGATACAGCACCCGCTCCAGGAGCGCGGGGCTGGTGCCATCCACCTCCAGCCGCTCGGCAATGCCCAGCAGCAGCATGGAGCTTTGGGTGATCACGCCCTCGGCATAGGTGTTCAGTGTCTGGGCCAGGTTGCGGTTGCTGGTATCGACCTCGGCCAGCGTGCGCTGGCGCGCCGCCACCAATTGCCAGACCGTGGCCGCAGAAACCGACACGAACACCACCGCCAGCAACCAGGCCACCAGGCGGGCATCACGCTTCACAGGCCGGCCTCTGCCCCCGCACCAGGCCTTTGTCCACCAATCCCTCTCCATCACATGCACCTGCGCCATCTCGGCAGTCCTGCTGCCGTCCGATCTTGGGTTTTCTGCATCCGGCTCAGCACCTGGGCAGCGTCTTTGCGCGGGCGTTTCCAGCCTTGACCCAAGTCAAGCCGGAAAAACCCGCGAACCCGGTATTGTCCCCGGCTTCGGAAAAATCGGCCGGACGGGTTGGGATTGGGGAGTGGTGGCTGGGTAGGCGCCCAGGTCTCGGATAGTACTTCGCCGTTCCCCCGGGGACACGGGTTTGGCGGCCCATACACAGGCGCAGCGGGAGGCGCTGAAGGGGGCTGTTGAGACGGTGCAGGCCAGGGCGGTTATGAGGGGGCCTGGGGGTTAGGCTGCAGACATTCGCACGCCGACTGATGCGCCTGAAACCCCTCAGTCCTTGAGCAAGCGCGCCTTCACCGTTCGCCCCTTGATCTTCCCGCTATTGAGCCGGGCAACCACGTCATGCGCAATCTTGCGGTCCACGGCCACATAGGTTGCGAACTCGTTGATGTCGATCTTGCCCACTTGCTCGCGGGTGTAGCCCAGGTCTGCGGTGAGCGCACCCAGCACGTCGCCCGGGCGGATCTTGTCCTTGCGGCTGGCATTGATGTGGATGGTGGCCTTGGATGGCAGGAGCCGGCCGCCGGGAGCCGGTGTCAGCTCGTCCAGCGGGTACCAGACGGATGGGCTGCCCTGCATCTGTTCGATGTTTCCGACCGCGCCCATTTCGTCCATCGTCGCAAGACTCAGGGCCAAACCTTTCTGGCCGGCGCGGCCTGTGCGGCCGATACGGTGCACGTGCACTTCAGGGTCGGGCGTGATGTCCACGTTGATGACGGCGCCCAGATTGGTCACATCGAGCCCGCGAGCCGCCACATCGGTGGCGACCAGCACGGAGCAACTGCCGTTCACGAAGCGCACCAGCACCTGGTCACGATCACGCTGCTCCAGATCGCCGTGCAACTCCAGCGCGCTGTAGCCCTGGGCCTGCAGCAGCTCGGCAAGGGCCCGGCAGCGCGCCTTGGTATTGCAGAAGGCCAGCGTGCTCTCGGGCCGGAAGTGCTCCAGCAGGCGAGCCACCGAGGGCAAGCGCTCTTCCTTGTCCACCTCGTACCAGCGCTGCTCGATCTGCTCGCCACTGTGCTGCGCGGCAACTTTGACCGTGACCGGGTCACGCATGAATCGCGCGGCCAGCTTGGCGATGCCTTCAGGGTAGGTTGCGGAGAACAGCAAGGTCTGGCGCTGCGGGGGGCACTGCTTGGCGACTTTGGCGATGTCATCGACGAAACCCATGTCGAGCATGCGATCCGCTTCGTCGAGCACCAAGGTGTTCAGCGAATCAAGGTTCAGATTGCCCCGATCCAGGTGATCGATCACACGGCCGGGCGTGCCGACGATCACGTGCGCGCCGTTCTCAAGGCTCGCGTTCTGGCCGCGCAGCGGAACGCCACCGGACAGGGTCACCACCTTGACGTTGTCTTCCGCACGCGCCAGGCGGCGAATCTCGGTCGTCACCTGGTCGGCCAGCTCGCGGGTGGGGCAGAGCACCAGGCCTTGTACCGAGAAATTGCGCGTATCCAGCTTGGCCAGCAGCGCCAGGGCAAAGGCTGCGGTCTTGCCGCTGCCGGTCTTGGCCTGAGCGATCACATCCTTGCCTTCAAGCGCAGGGGGCAGGCTGGCGAGCTGGATCGCCGTCATTTCAAGGTAGCCGAGCCGCTCAAGATTGGCGAGCGTTGCCGGCGAAAGCGCAAGTTTGTCGAAGGAATTGGAAGAAGCCGAGGGAGGAGTCATGGGGGCATTTTAAAGTTGGCGATTTCAAGACCGCAGCGCACACGTTGGTCACTGAAAAAGAACAGGAGGCATGCTGGGCAATTGCCAGCATGTGCGAGAGGACGGCCAGCGGGGGTGTTGAAGCCATGGATGGCAAAAGACGCGTCAACCGGCGACGGCCCGGGCGAGACCCATGCGTCTTGGCCCAACGCCGTGTTTCTGCATGCCGCCCCTGCAACGCATAACATCTTGACACGCTTTAGGGCTGCAAAGTGTCCACTCACATCCGAAAACCTTGGAACACTCTGCGCCACGCGCCGAGGAGCGGGGCAGTCCGTCACCCCGCCCCGGCCGCCGCCTGAAAGCCCGCAATGCACCCCACACCACAGGCTGCAGCCTCCACGCTGCAGCCGCCCGACCGCGCGCCCGCAAACTCCTTGCCTGCCTGCGCAGAGCCCGGCCACATCGGCCATGAAGCCAGGAGTTCCTTGATGCCCCCCGCCATGGCCGCCTCCCTGGCGGCCGCGCTGCTGGTGGCCTGCGGAGGCGGTGGGGGCGATACGGCACCCGGTACCGGCAATGGAGGCAACGGCGGCACGGGCACCGGCCCTGGTGGCGGAACCGGTACCGGTACAGGCACCACGGCCACCCCCGCCAGCGACGAGGAAGCCGCGCGTTTCCTGCTGCAGGCGCAGTTCTCGGCCACCGACGAGGAGATCGCAGCGCTGCGCGCCAAGGGCTACGGCCCCTGGCTGGCCGAGCAGTTCGCGCTGCCCGTGGACACCACAGGCACGGCCTGGCTGATGCAGCGCGGCTATGGCGTGGCAGAGGCCGGCACGCGCTACGACAACGTTTCGTATCCCTCCGACTTCATGCTCTGGAGCCAGCTCTTCACGGAGCGCGACGCGGTGCGCAAGCGTGTGGCATTGGCGCTGTCGGAGATCATGGTGGTCTCCACCACCGGGCTGGAGCAGCCCTGGAGCATCTTCCTGGCCTCCGGCTACTGGGATCTGCTGAACCAGCATGCCTTCGGCAACTTCCGCACGCTGCTGGAGGCCGTCACGCTCAGCCCGGCCATGGGCATCTACCTGAGCACGCGCGGCAACCAGAAGGAAGACGCCCGCAGCGGCCGCCAGCCCGACGAGAACTACGCCCGCGAGGTGATGCAGCTGTTCACCATCGGCCTTTACCGCCTCAACCCCGACGGCACCGAGCAGCGCGACGGCAGCGGCAACCGCATCGACACCTATTCGGCCGCCGATGTGAGCAATCTGGCGCGCGTCTTCACCGGCTACGACTACGACACCAGCAAGAACCAGCCCACCAACCTGAGCGGCAGCACGGTGACGGGGCTGCAGCAGGCGCTGCTGCCCATGGCCTTCAACGCCGCGCACCATTCCACGCTGGCCGCCACTTTCCTGGGCACGACCGTGGCTGCGGGCACGTCGGGGCCAGCGGCGCTGAAGGCGGCGCTGGACACGCTGTTCAACCACCCCAACGTCGGGCCCTTCATCGGGCGACAGCTGATCCAGCGCCTGGTCACCAGCAACCCCAGCCCCGCCTATGTGGGGCGCGTGGCCGCCGCCTTCGCCGACAACGGCAGCGGCACGCGGGGCGACCTGCGCGCCGTGATCGCCACCGTGCTGCTGGACCCGGAAGCGCGCGGCGCGGCAGGGCTTGCCAGCCCCCAGTACGGCCGCCTGCGCGAGCCCATGGTGCGCTTCGTGCAATGGGGCCGCACCTTCGGGCTGCGGTCGGCACGCGGCACCTGGAAGATCGACAACCTGAGCGACCCGGCCACCCGCCTGGGCCAGAGCCCGCTGCGCTCGGGCTCGGTGTTCAACTTCTTCCGCCCGGGCTACGTGCCGCCCTCCACCCCCCTGGCCACGACGGGCCAGGGGGCGCCGGAGTTCCAGATCGTCACCGAGACCAGCGTGAGCGGCTACCTGAACTTCATGCAGAACGTGATCCGCTTCGGCTACTACGTGAACGCGCCAGACCTGCCCCAGGGCGGCAGCAGCGCAGCCAACGGCTTCGACATCACCTGCAGCTACGCCAACCTGCTGCCCCTGGTAGCCGACGCCGCCGCGCTGGTGCGCAAGGTGGCGCTGCTGCTGTCGGCAGGGCAGGTATCGGCCGCCACGCAGGCGCGCATCGTGGCAGCGCTCAATGCCACGCCGGTGACGGCCACCAGCAACACCGCCACCCAGCTCAACCGCGTGGCAGCCGCCGTGCTGCTGGTGATGGCCAGTCCCGAATATCTGGTGCAGAAGTGACCGAACAAGCGACCGAACAGGTGACCGAACGTCTGCAAAGCAAAGCGATATCGCCATGAATTTCATCGACCCCGCCCGCCACACGCGCCGCGCATTCCTGCGCCGCAGCACGCAACTGGCCGCCGCCGGCACCGCCCTGCCCTTCGCCCTGAATCTTGCCGCGCTGGGCGAGGCCGCCGCCTTCGAGGCGAACGACTACAAGGCGCTGGTCTGCGTCTTCCTCTACGGCGGCTGCGACTACGCCAACACCGTCGTGCCCTACGACAGCACCCGCTACGGGCAGTACTCCACCATCCGCGGCGGCAACAGCGATGGCACGGCCGGTGGCATTGCCCTGGCCCGCGCAGCGCTGGGCAATACGCTGCTGCAACCCCGCACGGCGCTGGCCGGTGGCATGCAGTACGCGCTGCACCCGTCCATGACGGGCCTGGCCGGCCTCTTCAACGCGGGCCGCGCGGCGGTGCAGCTGAACGTCGGCCCGCTGCTGGTGCCGCTCACGCGTGCCCAATATGCCACCGGCGACCGGCGCAGCTACCCGCTGCCGCCCAAGCTTTTCTCGCACAACGACCAGCAGTCGGTCTGGCAGTCGCAGGGCGCCGAAGGCTCCACCGTGGGCTGGGGCGGCAACCTGGGCGACCTGGCGCTGTCGTCCAACGCCACGTCGCTCTTCACCTGCATCTCGGCCACGGGCAACGCCGTGTTTCTCTCGGGCGACCAGGCGTTGCAGTACCAGATCAGCCCGGGCGGCGCCGTGCCCATCAACGCCGTCAAGGGCGCCAATGTCTATGGTTCGACCGCCGTGCGCGGCCTGCTGAACGAGCTGGTGCAGACGGCCGGCAGCCACGCGATGGAGGCCGAGTACGCCCGCGTCACGCAGCGCTCCATCAGTGCCGAGGGGCAGATCTCTTCGGCCCTCTCCAGCGGCAGCCTGTCCACCGCCTTCCCTGCCAGCAACCCGCTGGCCGACCAGCTCAAGGTGGTGGCCCGGCTCATCGCCGGACGCAACGCGCTGGGCACGCGCCGGCAGGTGTTCTTCGTCTCGCTGGGCGGGTTCGACCTGCACGACAACCTGATCGCCAACCAGCCGCAGCTGCTCGACAAGGTGAGCAGCGCCATGACGGCCTTCTACAACGCCACGGCCGAACTCGGCGTGGCCGACAAGGTCACGGCCTTCACCGCGTCGGACTTCGGCCGCACGCTGACTTCCAACGGCGACGGCTCGGACCATGGCTGGGGCAGCCACCACTTCGTGGTGGGCGGCGCGGTGCGTGGCGCGTCCTTCTATGGCGCGCCACCGCCCATCAGCGTGGGCAACGGCAGCGGCAGCGAAGACCAGTGGCATGTCGGCCAGGGCCGCCTGTTGCCCAGCACCGCCGTGGACCAGTACGCCGCCACCCTGGCGCGCTGGTTCGGCGTGGCCAATACCGAGCTGGCGGGAGTGCTGCCGCACATCGGCAACTTCGGCGGCTCGGCGTATCCCATCGATCTGGGGTTCATGGGCTGAAGCCTTGCTTTGGCGATCGCGGGCTTTGTGGTCAAGGCACGAATGATCAGCCGGGGCCGTCGCTCGCTGCGGCGAGAAGCGGCACCAGGACATCACCAATCGGTGTCGGAACTCCGCGCGCCCGGCCGCGGCGCGCGATGACACCGTTGCGGATATCCCATTCGAGCGGCCGGCCTGCTTCGCGATCCGCCAGTATGGACGTGCCCAGGTCGGCCGGAAATGCCTGGAACTTGTCGAGGATCGCCTGCGGGACCTCATCGCCCAGTTCAGCACCTTCGGCGCGTGCGACGGCCAGGCACTCCCTCAAATAGTCCAGAGTGAGTGTCGAAATGTCGTGCCGGCCGAACATGCCTGAGCGGCGATGCGTGAGTGCCATGAGCCCGGCCGCTGCGTTCTGCAGCAGCTTTTGCCACGCCAGGGATTTGAAATTCGAAACCAGGTCTACCGAGCATCGGGTGCCTTGCAGTGCCTGCGCGACCACGAGGGCAGCGGCCTCGTCAGGCAGGCTGATCCGGGCGTCGCTGCGCAGGAGCACCGATCCGTCGGGTTGCGCCTGTGCAGGGAACCACACGACTGCGGGAACGATTCGCCCCTGCGGGCACAGCGGGGTGACACTCTCCACCTGCTCAACCCCGTTTTGCAGGACACATACGACGGTTTGCGGACCGCTCAACGCCGCCAGCCAATGCGCAACCGCAGCAGTTTGAGTCGCCTTGACCGCGAGAAAAACAAGGTCCGCCGGACCTTCGACCTGGGCCGGATCCGTTCTGACCGGGCCGGGAACCACGATGCGAAGACCGCTGCCGTGCAGCGTCAGGCTGTCGCGCGGCGTACGACCGCACAGCAACGGCGTGCGACCGACTTCATGCAGCGCAGCAGCAACCGTTGTCCCGATTGCCCCGGGCCCCAGCACCGCGATGCGTGGATGGGTTGGTTGATTCACTGAAACGAGCTCCTTGATTTTGGTGCGCAGCGGCAACCCGGGCACCATTGAAAGCGGTGATTATGATGTTCTGTGCAGTGGAGGGGCAAGTCGACGGGCCTTGCCTTTTGGAATGCAATATGAGTTGACATATATTGCAGTATTCCTCAGCGACTGGCGCATATCCGGCTTTGTAATTCCGTGCCTTTGGGCAAATTGCTCCACTTCCGTCGTGTCAAAACGGGTTATCTGGATAAAATCCAGGGCCTCGGCGCTGGTATTCAAAAATCTCGCAATGGGACGAATACCCAAAAGCCATTTCAGCAATCGCAGCGGAATATGATGCCCGGGCGCCTTCAGCCCAAGAGGTTGTGCCACCTGCGTGAGGAGTTCCTTCAAGCCGGGGCTCTTGGCATCGAGGGCCAGCAGTTCCTGGCCCACCATGGAAGGATCAAAGGCGCAAGCCGCCACCAACTCGACCAGATAATCCACAGTGACCAGTGGCAACCAGTGCGCGGCAGTACCGGGTACTGCAGCCAGCTTTCCCTGCACCAGATTGCGTATCAGATCCACCAGCGGCTGGCCATCCGCTATATGCCCCGTGCGGCCATGACCGCAAACCGTGGCGGGGTGTACAACGGTCATCTCTCCACCCTTGGCATTCATGAAGCCGAGGGTCGCGAAATGCGCCTCCAGTTTGCTCGCCTCGTAAGCACCGACTTGGCGATAGATGGCAGGCCAATCCGTCAGCTCCGGATGGCCGGGATCAATCCCGATGCGTTGCAGATGTTCATTGTTTTTCAGCATGTAGCCGCCAATCATCACCAACCGGCTCTCTTGCTCGGCCGCCAACTGCGCCACGCGCCTTGCCCCTTCCACATTCACTGCACGTGCATGCTCCATCGAAAGGCCCCAGGCGAAGTGGGCTCCCAGATGGAATACGACCTTGGCCTGCCGCAGGACCTCTCTATCCGCATGGCTCAGACCAAGGTTTTCTTGCTCCAGATCGCCGGCTACGGCAAAGACGCGGGCTGCAACGCCACCCAAACCATCGACCTGCTGGCGCAGTTCAGCGAGGCGCTCCGGGCGACGCATCAGCACCCGAATGGTGTGACCTTTCGCGCTCAGGTACGACAGCAAATGCTGGCCGATGAAGCCCGTCCCTCCCGTAACAAAGCACTCCACGCTCATTTTTCTGCTCCTTGGCACGATGAAAAAACCAAGTGTAGACTGTCGACTCAACTCTACAGTCAAGCGATTTTTTCCATGAATATCGGCGAACTTGAGGTCCGCAGCGGCGCCACGCGCCATACCTTGCGCTATTACGAGAAAATCGGTCTTATTTCACCCTTGCGGCGAACCAACAACTATCGCGTTTACACACCGCAAACCCTGCAAGACCTGGACTTTATCCAGCGGGCACAAAGCATGGGTTTTTCTCTTGGGGAAATAGGCGAAATTCTGAATGCTCAGAGAAACAAGTCAATAGATTGCGCCGGGGGTGCAAGACTGATTGAAAAGAAGATGGCGGAAATCAAAAAGAAAATCACTGACCTCAAGAGCATTTATCGGTATTTGGATGCGGAGCGCGCAAACCTTGAAGCCAGTGCGGCCAGGCAACTTGAGCTTCAGCGACTCAATGGCTCTTCCAATTAATGGGGCAGCATCCGGAGTGCAAGTGCTGCATGATGGATGTTCTGACCGAGCAGTCCTGCACCCGCCAGAACTGCAGCCCCACCCCACGGAGCCAAGCATGACCAAGTCCCTCTTCATCAGTCTCCCCGTGACCGACCTCGGCGCCTCCACCGCCTTCTACAAGGCGCTGGGCTTCAGCCAGAACCCGCAGTTCAGCAGTGAGGATGGTTCCGCCATGGTCTGGAGCGAGGCGATCCAGGTCATGCTGGTCACGCATGCCAAGTGGCGCACCTTCACCCAGCGCCCGTTGCCGCCGACCGGCTCCTGCGGATTGATGCTGTCATTGGCCCTTGAGAGCCGCGCCGCCGTCGATGCCATGAACGAGGCCGCCGCGGCCCATGGCGGGCAGGCCGACGTGAATCCGATGGAGGACCACGGCTTCATGTACACGCGCGATCTGGCCGATCCTGATGGACACATGTGGGCGGCGCTGTGGATGGACCCGGCGGCCATGCCTGCATCCGCTGGGTGAGCGAGGCTGAACGTGGCTGGACGCAACTTCAGGCTTGCCGCGCAGATAGCCCGGAATTCGGCGGTGCATTCTGCGGTGCGGCGGTGATGCGCGGATACTGTCCCGTCCCCCACTGCGGAGCAAAGCATGCGATTGCCGAAGTCTGGACTCATCCCCTGGTTGCTCATGGCTGCAACCCCTGTGTTGGCGCAGATCAATGCGGGAACCCTGCCTGCCACTGCATCGCCCCCGTTCAAGGTCACCAAGGTCGCGCAATTCGATCTGCCCTGGCGCATCGCCTTCCTGCCGGACGGGCGCATGCTGGTCACCGAGAAGGTTGGCAAGCTGTTTCTCGCGGCCCAGGACGGGCAAAAGCTCGAAGTCACCGGCGTGCCGCCCGTGCTGCATGAAAACCAGAACGGCCTGCTCGGTGTCTACCTGGCCCCTTCGTATGCGAGCGACGGGGCCATCTACCTGACCTATTCGGAGCCCGGAGAGATCCGCGGCACGTCGAGCCTGGCGCTCGCGCGCGCCACGCTCAGGATCGGTGCCGGCACCGCTGCGCTGGAAGACCTCAAGGTCATCTGGCGCGACCCGGTCAAGGGCAAGGGCGGGCAGGTGGGTGCCGCCGTGGCTTTTTCGCCGGACCAGAAGTTTCTGTTCCTCACGGCCGGGGACCGCCAGCGCTTCACGCCTGCCCAGGACCCGAATCAGCCGGCTGGCAAGATCCTGCGGCTGACCTTGGACGGCAAGCCCGCGCCCGGCAATCCGATGCAGGGGCAGACCGGCGCAACGTCGGTTCCTGTGATAGATCCGCCCAAGGACACCGAAGCCGCCAAGACCGCGCCGGTGTTGCGCACGTTTGTCTTTGACGGTCCGAATCTGACGCCGTCCGAGACCTGGTCCACGGGGCATCGCACGCCCTACGGCCTGGCATTCGCGCCGGATGGGCGTCTTTGGGAGCTTGAGCATGGGCCGCGCGGCGGCGATGAGCTCAACCTGATCGAGCCGGGCAAGAACTATGGCTGGCCGCTGGTTTCCTATGCGGTGAACTACAACGGCGTGCCCATTGCCAGCCCGGATACGCGAACGGACCTCACCAAGCCCGTGATCTACTGGACGCCTGTCTTCGCGCCGGGCAGCCTGATGTTCTACAGCGGCGAGATGTTTCCGCAGTGGAAGGGCTCGGCGTTTGCGTCCGGCCTGCTGACCCGTGCCCTGCACCGGATCGAGGTGAACGGCGCGAGCGCCACGCCTGCCGAGCATTGGACGGTAGGCTTTCGCGTCCGCGACGTGGCGCAGGCGCCGGATGGTGCGCTGTGGCTGATCGAGGACGACCGCAAGGGCGGTCTGTATCGGCTCACACCGAAGTAGGCAGCTGGGGGATGGTTGCCGCGCTGGGCACGGCCTGCGGGCAGAGGCCCGGCGCTGGCAGCGCCACCTGCCATCAAAGGCTCAGGTCCATGCCCAGCATGGTGGCCAGGCCGAAGGTGAAGAGCAGCACGCACAGCAGCAGCAGCGTGAAGATGGCAACGATCTTGCCGCTGGCAATGAGCAGCTCACGCCGGCTCGCCCCCTTCTTCTTGCCCTGGTCGTAATGCCACTTGATGGCGAAGAACATGGCCGTGCCGAACACGAGCACCTTGAAGGTGACGAAGACTATGGGGACCCAATCGATCATTTTGAGAGCTTCCAGCCAATGACTTGGCACTGTCCATGGTGAGGAGCCTCCCTCCCGGACATGGGAGGCGAGAGCGTCAGCGACGGCCATGCAAGCACGGTGCTGCCACACCTTGTGGCGCATACTACCCAAAAGCAATTTCCATACATGAGCCCATACGTCGCCGCTTAAATCCATGCAAGATGAGCCTTTGCCCCTCTGGTTGCCGCAACTGATCGTGCAGGGCGGCCCCCGATTCCTGCAGATCGCCGATGCCTTGCAGGCAGCCTTGGCAGACGGACTACTGAAGCCCGGTGACCGCCTGCCCCCACAACGCCGGCTGGCGGCCCAGCTGGATGTGGACCTGACGACGGTCACGCGCGCCTACGACGAAGCCAGGCGCCGCCAGCTGCTGGAGGGACGCGGCGCCAGAGGCACCTATGTCGCGGCGCCCAAGGTAGAGCTGAACGCCGTGCTGGACCTGAGCATGAACACCCCGCCGCCGCCGGCTGGCGTGGATCTGGACGACATGTTGAAGCAGGGCCTGTCGCAAGTGCTGATGGGTGCGGATGCCCAGTTGCTGATGACCTACCACCTGGGCGGGGGAAGCGACTCCGACCGCAAGGCGGGCGCCAGGTGGCTGCAGCCCATGTTCGGAGATGTGGATGCCCGGCAGTTGGTGGTCTGCCCGGGCGCGCAGGCGGCGATTGCCGCCCTGGTGCTTGCGCTGACGGAGCCTGGCGATGTGATCCTGACCGAGCCCACCAGCTATCCCGGCCTGCGTGCCGCAGCGGCCCAGTTCGGCCGGCGCATCATTGCGGTGCAAGCGGACAGCCAGGGGATCATGCCCGAGCGGCTTGAGCAGGCATGCCGACAGCACAGGCCCGGGCTGGTCTACCTGAACCCCACGCTGCAGAACCCGACCGCCATCACGCTTGCCGAGGACCGGCGCCAAGAGATCGCCAGCATCGCAAAGCGCTGCCATGTGCGCATCGTCGAGGACGATCCCTACTGGCTGCTGGCCGATGCCCCGCCGCCGCCGATCGCCAGGTTTGCCCCGGAGCAGGTGTACTACATCTCCACCCTCTCCAAATGCCTGACGCCCGGTTTGCGGGTGGCCTTCGTGCTCCTGCCTGACCCGCACGAGCGCCAGCGTTTCCTGGTCGCGCTGAGATCGTTTGCGCTGATGGCCACGCCGCTGACGGCCGCCCTGGCCACGCAGTGGATCCTCGACGGCTCGGCCGGAAAATTGATGGAAGGTGTGCGCAAGGAGGCGCGCCTGCGCCACCGGATGGCCAGGGATGTGCTGGCCGGTCGGTACAGCGGCGCGGGAGACGGCCTGCATGTATGGCTGGAGCTGCCGAGTTACTGGAGCCCGTCGCAGCTTGCGCGTGCCGCCGACAGCGAGGGCATCGCCGTCACGCCGGCGCAGGCCTTCGCCACCGGCAGCGAATCCGTGAATGCCATCCGCATCTCCCTGGGCAGCATCAAGGACCGTGGGCGCCTGCAGGCGGGCCTTCAGCGGCTGTCGCATCTGCTTGCGCGCCTGCCCGAGTCGTTCAGCGCCGCCGTGGTTTAGCGGTTCAGCGCGTATCGAGGCGTGAGGCGTGAGGCGTTGCGCCGATGGGTTGCCACAACGGCTCAAGGCGCCCGGCAACCCGGGGGGTGCACGCCTTTGAAAGCAGGCCTGGGCATGGCTCGCTGGCCGCTCAAGGCTCCAGAGCGAAGTCCACCGCCGCCTGCGCATGCAGGGCGGTGGTATCCAGCACGGGCACAGGGCAATGCTCCTGCTGCACCAGCAGGCTGATTTCCGTGCAGCCCAGCACCATGGCCTGCGCACCCTGCCCGGCCAGCTGCGCCATGATGCGCTGATAGGTGCGCTGCGACTCTTCAAGAATCCGGCCCGTGCACAGTTCCTCGTAGATGATGCGGTGCACCTCGGCGCGGTCTGCCTCCTGCGGCACCAGCACCTCCAGACCCTGCTGCTGCAGCCGCTCGCGCATGAAGGGCTGCTCCATGGTGAAGCGTGTGCCCAGCAGCCCCAGCTTCCGGTAGCCGCGTGTGCGGGCTGCGTCGGCTACCGGGTCGGCAATGTGAAGAAAAGGGATGCGCACCGCTGCCGCAATGCGGTCTGCCAGCTTGTGCATGGTGTTGGTGCACAGCAGCACGCCGTCCGCCCCGCCCTGCTGCAGCCGCCGCGCGGCATCCTCCAGTAAGGCGGCGGCGTCGTCCCATCGGCCTTCATGCTGGGCCTGCTCGATGGGGCCAAAATCCACGCTGTACATGAGCAGTTTTGCAGAGCGCAGCGGACCCAGCCTGTCACGCACACCCTGATTGATGAGCCGGTAGTACTCGGCGCTGGACTCCCAGCTCATGCCACCGATGAGACCGATGACGCGGTGAATTTCCGTGTGGTTTGAGTTCATGCCCGCAGTGTGGGCAGCGGCCGATTTCGCGTCTATCAGGAAATTTCAGTTCAGGAACGCAAGGCGAGACAAGGGCCATACACGGCAATACAGGGCAATACAGCGATGACAGATCACGAGCCACCGGGATTCGAGGTGCAGTTGCTGGGCCGCACGCCCTACAGCAGCCATGACCCGACCCGCCTGCATTCGCTGGGCATCGCGCTGGAGCGCCAGCAGGGCGTGCATGCGATTGCCAGCGATCGCCGGGTCGACTTCGATACCTGGCCCGGGACGGTGGCATGCACGCCGCCGGGCGTCGACGTGTTTTCCGAATCGGCCACGGGCGGCGAGTACCTGGTGGTTCGCTGCACCCAGGCGCATTGGGAACAATGGCTCAGCGACGGCGCGTCTGCAACCCAGGCCCGGCGCGTTGTGACGCCCGGGCAGCGCAGCGCCTTGCAGATGGCCCACCAACTGCGCCAGCTGCTGCTGAGCACCGAACCGGACACGCTGGCCATTGAGCAGGCCGCGCTGTGCTTCATGGCCGGGCAATGCCATGCGCCCACCGCCCGCGTCGAGGCCTTGCGCCCGGTGTACCGCCCTGTCCTGGAGCGCATGGCGGCCGAGTTTGCGCAGCCGTTGAGCATTGCCCAGCTGGCCCGGATGGTCCAGCGCACGCCGCTGCAGTTTCTGCGCGAGTTTTCCCAGCTGCTGGGCATGACGCCGCATGCCTTTCTTGTGGAAACCCGCGTGCAGGCGGCCCGCTCCATGATGCAGGCAGACACCCATTCCCTGGCGGGTATCGCCCACGATTGCGGCTTCAGCCATCAGTCGCACATGGGCGCCGCTTTCCGCAAGACTCTGGGGTTGGCGCCCCGCCAGTACCTGGCCCGCATTCGTCACACGGGCAAGCAATGACGGATGGAGCACCTGAGACAGCCACAGCCAGGACATAGGGCTTGACGGGCTTTCCAGGGAGTGCCGGGCCCTTTCAGCTGCCCGTGTTGGATTTTCATAACTATTGTCAATCCGAACAGACGGACTCGACCTGCGCACTTCAACCGCGCATACTTAAGTCTGTTTTTCTCACTACTGCTTTGGGTTGCAAACGTGGTTGCCACTGAGCTTGCAACTGGTGGCTCGATTGGGATTTTCTATCGCGCGGCAACCACGATTTGCCGCGCATCGGTCAATGGAGCGGGTTAATGATAATTCATTCCTTTTATCAACTCATATCGCACCGCTTGGCCATCGCACTCGGAGCCGAGGATAGCCAGCCCGCAGGCAGCGCGTGAATTCAATGTGCGTACACATCTGATAGAGCAGATCAACGAAATGACACTTCGTAAATCCACATTCGCACCTTTGAGCAGAATTTTCGCTTTTGCCATTGAACTGGATGGAGTCGACCGTGTTCTGTCTGTCGTTCGTCGGCATCTCGGCATGGATGTCGCCTTTGTGGCCCGATTCCGGGAAGAGGATCGGGTGCTGGAGCATGTGGACGAGAGCACTGCCGGAGTGATTTTTCAGCATCAGAAGATTCCATTGAGCGAGGGCTATTGCCAGAAAGTCGTCAATGGCGAATTGCCGGAGTTGATTCCCGACACCTCCCTGTTGGCCGCGGCTCAGGAGATACCGGAAACGCACACCATTCCTATCGGCTCGCACCTGAGCGTTCCCATCCGCCTGAATGACAACCAATTGTTCGGCACCTTGTGCTGCTTCAGCCACCAGCCCAATCCTGCGCTGAATGCGCACGATATGTCACTGCTGCGGGCATTCTCCGATTTATTGGGACTTCATTTCAGTGCGACTTCTGCCGTCCGGCATGCAAGAGACAAAGTGACGCACGAAATTCGACTTGCAATGCAAGGCAATGCGCTGCGCCCCGTATTTCAGCCCGTATACACCATCGCGACCGGCAAGCTGCACGGTTTCGAATGTCTGTCACGCTTTGACCTGGAGCCACGTCGCCCGCCCGACCAGTGGTTCAAGGCAGCGCACGAGGTGGGGCTGGGGCTGGAGCTGGAGCGCCATGCGATCGACACAGCGCTTGGCGCACTTGGCAGCCTGCCCACCGACTGGCTGCTCGCCGTCAACTGCTCGCCGCAGCTGATCCAGTCGGGGCAGTTGCCCAGGCTTCTGGGTTCGGACCGGGATCTCTCGCGCGTGACGCTGGAAATCACGGAGCATGCCGCCGTGGATGACTACAGGGCTTTGGCCGATGCACTGGCGCCGCTGCGGCGCCGGGGCGCGACCTTGGCAGTCGACGATGCGGGGGCCGGCTACTCCAGCATGCGGCACATCCTGCATCTGCAACCAGACATGATCAAGCTGGACATGAGCATCACGCACGATGTCGATACCGACCGCAGCCGCCGTGCGCTGGCCAAGGGCCTCACGAGCTTCGCGCACGAGATAGGAAGCGTGGTGGTTGCCGAGGGTGTGGAGACAGCCGAGGAATTCAACACTCTGGCGAGCCTGGGCGTGGATTTGGCCCAGGGCTACTTTTTTGCCAAGCCGATAGGGCCGCAAGAGGCGCTGGCAATGGGCGCTGCAATATAGACCACGATCTTCCTGCAGGCATCCTCGTCTGGCTGGCTGCCCGCCGCCTGTTGGCCGAAATCGCCGAAGGCAGTACCCAGCCACCAATTGACCGAGATCAAGCGCCACCGGCAATTGCGCCCGGCCGTCGCGCACCCGGCGCATAATCTTTCGCATTCTTTCCCCCAGCCCATCCGCCATTGCAGGTCTGCATGCGGCAGGCGCGTCCAGCGGCCATCGCGGCGCTCCAGCATTTCCCCAGACTTCCAGCAAGTGCCTCTTGGCAGGCGGCCATGGGCATGCCTACGGTGAACCCAGATGGAAGTTTTGCAGCAACTCGAACCCCTCATGCGCGAGATCATCGCGCCCCAGGCCGCGCAGATTGACGAGCAGGCGCGCTACCCGCGCGCTGCGCTGGATGCGCTGGCCGCAGCCGGCCTGCTGGGCCTGATCAGCGCCAGCGAGGTGGGCGGCCTGGGCAAGGGCCTGGCCGAGGCGGTGCAGGTCATCGAACGCATTGCCCAGGACTGCCCCTGCACGGCCATGGTGCTGACCATGCACTACTGCGGCGTGGCACTGATCGAGCCCTTTGCCGATGACGAGGTGCGCCGCGACATTGCCGCCGGCCGCCACATCACCACGCTGGCCGTGTCCGAGGCCGGCTCGCGCAGCCATATCTGGGCGCCCACGGGCACGGCCACCGCCGCCGAAGATGTCATCCACCTGAATGCGCTCAAGAGCATGATCACCTCGGCCGGCGAGGCCGATTCCTATGTCTGGATCTCGCGCGCCACGCAGGGCGAGGGCAATACGCTGTGGCTGGTGGACAGCCGCCTGCCGGGGCTGTCCATTCCCGGGCGCTTCAACGGCATGGGGCTGCGCGGCAATGCGTCGTCGCCCATCGAGGCGCGCGATGTGGGCGTGCCGCGCGCCCGCATGCTGGGCGCCGATGGCGAGGGCGAGGCCATGAAGGGCCGCCACCTGATGCCGTTTTTCCCCACGCTGATCGCCACCACCTCCATCGGCCTGATGCAGGGCGCACTGCGCCGTGCCGTGGCCCATGTGGCGGGCACGCGCTTTGCGGAAAGCGGCAGCTCGCTGGCCGACCTGCCCACCATCCGCGCCTACCTGGCCCGCGCCCAGCTGCGCCTGGAGCAGGCGCGCCTGCTGCGCGACGACACCGTGGCCGCCGTGCAGGCCGCCCGCCCCGACACGCGCACGCGCCTGCTGCAGACCAAGGCCGCCGCCGCCGAAGCCGCGCTGGAGGTGACCGACATTGCCATGCGCGTGTGCGGCGGCGCCGCCTTCCGCAAGGAGCTGGGCATAGAGCGCCTGTTCCGCGATGCGCGTGCCGCCTCGGTCATGGCGCCCACCACCGACGTGATCTACGACATGCTCGGCAAAGCCATGTGCGACGCCGCTGCCTGAACCTGCGCCGCAGATCCTGTCGATAGCCTCAACCCCCTTCCCCATCCAGCAAAGGACTTCCGAATGACGACAACCGCCCCTGTGATCAAGCTCGGCGCCGTGGCCTACGCCCCCAAGGTGATCACCATCTGGGAAGGCTTCAAGGCGTATTTCATCGAGCGCGGCTACTACTTCGACTACGTGCTCTATTCCAACTACGAGTCGCTGACCGAGGCGCTGATCGCAGGCGATGTGCACCTGGCCTGGAATTCGCCGCTGGCCTTTGTGCGCGCCGACCGCATGGCCCGCGCGCGCGGCCTGCGCGTGGAGTCCATCGCCATGCGCGATACCGACCTGGACCTGCATTCGCTGCTGGTCGTGCCCGCCGACAGCCCCATCCAGAGCGTGCAGGACCTGCGCGGCAAGACCGTGGGCTTCGGTGCGGTGGACTCGCCCCAGGCCACGCTGATCCCGCTGGACCATCTGCGCCAGGAAGGGCTGCTGGCCGGGCGCGACTACACGGCGCGCCGCTTTGACGTGCTGGGCGGCAAGCACGGCGACCACATCGGCGGCGAGCGCCTGGCCGCCGCCGCCATGGTGGCCGGCGAGATACAGGCTTCATGGATGGTGGGCAAGAACTACCTGGCCTTTGCGCGCGAAGGCACGCTGCCGGCCGGCGGCACGCGCGTGCTGGCCACCTCGGGCGCGTTCGACCACTGCAACATGACGGCCGGCCCGCACATCGATGCCGAACGCGCCGCCGCCTTCCGCGACATCCTGCTGGCCATGTCCTGGGACGACGCGGCCGTGCGCCCGCTGCTGGAGCTGGAAGGCCTGAAGGTCTGGCACCCAGGCCGTGGCACGGGCTACGGCCTGCTGGAGCGCGCGGTGACGGACGAGGCCTTCTACGACGCCGAAGGCCGCATCACCGTGCAGGACTACCGTTACTGATACGCGCCATGGCCATGCCTGATTCCGACAGCGGCGCCCTGCACGCCCGCACCCTGCACGCCTCCACCCTGCCTGTCATCGACCTGCAGGGTCTGGGCTTCGATGCCGGTGCCCATCTTCTGGTCAAGCACGCGCTGGCCGCCCTGCCCGTGGGCGGGCAGCTGCGCGTGACCGGCAGCGCGCCGGGCTGGCAGGCCCAGCTGTCGGGCTGGTGCAGCGACCAGGGCCACGGCCTGCGCTGGGAGGATGGCGCGGGTGCTGCACAGGCCATGGCCATCGTGGCGCGCGGCGGCGCCCAGGCCGGGCGCTGGCGTGGCGCGGCGCAGACGGGCCGCAGCGATGCGCGCTCGGGCGGCGATGCCGTGGCCGCGCAGGCCCAGCCTTTCTGGGGCCTGGCCGCGCGTGGCGCGCAGGTGGAAGCCGGGGCGCCGGCCTTCCATTTCCGGCTCAGCGACAAGCTGCAGGTCTGGACCGACAGCGCCGCCGACCTCTACGCCCAGGCCGTGGCCGCGCAGTGGAATGCCGACACCGACATCGACTGGTGCGATGCGCCCGAGCTGCCCGCGCCCGTGGAGGACGCCATCGTGCAGCTCATGACCTACATGGTGGAGAACGAGAACGCGGCCCTGCTGGTGCCTGCGCGCTTCCTGGGCCAGTTGCACCCGCACTACCGCGAGCTGCAGGCGGCGCTGGCCATCCAGGTGGCCGACGAGGCGCGGCACATCGATGTCTTCACGCGCCGCATCCGCCGCCACGGCCGCGAGCCCGCCCTGTCCACGGCGGGCGGCCAGGCCTCGCTCAAGAGCCTGCTGGACGAGACGGATTTTTCCGTGGCGGGCTTTTTGCTGTCGGTGCTGGGCGAAGGCACCTTCGTACACCTGCTGCAGTTCCTGCAGACCGAGGCGCCCGACCCCCTCACACGCCAGATCTGCCGCCTGGCCGCACGCGACGAGGCGCGCCATGTGGCCCTGGGCATGTCCCACCTGCTGTACCGCCTGCAGCACGAGCCCGGCTTCCAGCACCAGTTGGCCCAGGCCGTGGAGCAGCGCTTCGACAACCTGGCCGGCACCTCGGGCCTGAACGAGGAAGTCTTCGACGCCCTGATCCTCATCGCCGCTGGCGCCCTCACCCCCGAAGCCCTGGCCCGCGGCGCCGCCCGCGTGCAGCAGCTCATGCGCGACATGGCCGACGGCCGGTTTTCCAAGCTGCTGCGGCTGGGGTTCGAGCGTGGGCATGCCGAGCGGCTGGCTTCGCTGCATACGAGGAATTTCATGTAGACGGGGAACAGCCCACTTGAAGGCTGCGCAAGCACCCTCAATTCCGGCGAATGAAGCTCAAGCGCGTGCTCTTCTACTGCCTGCTGCCTTTCGCAGTGGCGCTTGCGCTTGTCGGGTTTCCCATGCCGGTGGCGCCGCCCCGCGCGACCAAGGCGGGCCAGGAGCAGTCTGCGCCTGCGCAAGAGCGGCGTTGAGCTGCGGGAGCATTTCTCGCACGGCGAAGCCCGAACCCCAACCTCAATCCACGATCAATTTATTGCTGTTCAGCAGCTGCGTGATGATCTGCTGATCCGTGGCGGCACCGGAATACAGCGTCTGCAGATTCACGCCTTCCAGGATGATCTGCTGTGTCTCGGCCGATGCCGAGTAGCCTGCACCCACCGCATGGGAGTCTGCACCGAAGCCGCCCGTGTGGCTGACATGGACCCAGGTATCGCCTCCCGTGATCTCGAAGTGCAGGTAGTTGGCCAGGTTGCCTGCGGCATTGCTGGGGCCTGCGGATTCACCCTGCAGCAGGTCGCGCAGGTCCAGTACATCACCGCCTGCGCCGTTGGTTCCCGCTGCCGCGGTGGAGAAGTTCTGGATTCGGTCCAAGGCCGGCGTTCCAGCCGCCCCCTGATCTCCCAGCAACCAGACAAAGACATCCACAAAGTTCTCGCCCGCATCGCCGCCTATCAACAGGTCGTCGCCGGAGCCTCCGATCAGCCGGTCCGTGCCCGATCCCGCGTTGAGGGTGTCGTTGCCGCTGCCGCCGATCAGCACATCGGAGCCCGAGCCCGCCGACAGGTTGTCGTCGCCACCGCCCCCGAAAACGATGTTGTTTCCGCTGCCGGCGTTGATGGTGTTGGCGCCGTTGCCACCGGTGATGTATTCGTTGGCCGAGCTGCCCGTATGGTTGCCGCTCTCGGTCGTGGTGATATCCACGGTCGTATATGAGGCCTTGAGCGTGACCACGGTGGATGTCGATGCCGTGAAGCCGCCGCTGACCTCCGTCGCCGTGACCTGGACCGTGAGATACGTGGCGTTCGTGGTGTAGCTGCCAGGCAGATTCAGGATGAGATTGGGCAGGTCGGCCTCGGTGAATTGCCAGACACCACCACCCAGGTTCGTACCCGCATTGAAGGACAGATTGGTGGGCAGTCCACTGATCCTGATCGACAGGGTTTCCGAGCCATCCGTATCCACCAGCTTCGTGGTTATCGGAAACCTGACGCTGGTCCCGCCTGTGCCGTGTGCGATGGCCAGCAGGGACTTCAGGACAACGACCGAAGGAGCGCTGGCCGTTCCAACCGACAGATTGACCGTGCCGATACTGGTGCCACCGCGTCCATCGCTGACGTCGTAGAGAAAGCTGGCCGGTCCTTCGTAGCCTGCAGCGGGCGTGAACAGCACCCCGCCCGCCTGCAATGCAAGGCTGCCATTGATCGGCGAATGAGCCAAGGTGATGGTCAGGCTGTCGCCGTCGGCATCCGTGTCATTGGCCAGCAGCGTGGCAAAGCTGATGCTCAGCGGGATGTCCGTGGCAACCATCAATTGATCTGCCACGGCAACCGGTGCATCGTTCACGGGAGTGACCGTGATGGAAACGGTGACGATGTTTCCCATGGCCTGCCCGTCGCTGGCACGGTAGGTGAAGCTATCGGAAGTCGTCTCGCTGCCGTTGTGGGTGTAGCTGAAGGTGCCATTCGCATTCAGGGTCAAGGTTCCATGCGCAGGAGCTGTCACCAGCACCGCGACGAGCGGATTGCCGTCAGGGTCCGTGTCGTTGGCCAGCACGCTGGTTGCACCACTGGCAAGGACCGTGGCTACAGCGCCCTCGGCCACCACTATCGCATCGGAGACAGACACTGGCGGTTGATTGCCGGAGGGCGCAGCAGCAACCGTCACCGACACGCTGGCCGTGGCAGAACCGCCCCTGCCGTCGCCAATGGTGTAGGTGAAGCTGTCGCTGCCGGTGAAGTTGGCGTTCGGCGTGTAGACCGGATTGCCCGTGACGGCATCCACGACCACGGAACCGTGGGTGCCCTGGGTGATGCCGGAAACGGTCAGGCTGTCCCCATCCGCATCGCTGTCGTTCCCGCGCACGGCGATGGTGACGGATGTATCGGCATCGGTGGTGGCCGTATCGTTGCCGGCCACGGGCACCCGGTTCACGAAAACACTCAGCGTGCTGGACGCGCCGGTCTGCACGGTGTAGCCGATGGCCAGCGGATGGCCGCCGCTGTAGTTCGCATCCGCCTGGAAAGTGAAGCTGCCGTCTGCCTGCAGCGCGAAGGTCCCGCGCCCCGCCACGTTCCGGGAGCTGCCGGCCGCCAGGGTCTGGCCTTCATAGGTGAAGCTGGCGACCACGAGCGCCCCATCGGCATCGGAATCGTTGGACAGCACATTGCCCGTGCGCTGCCCGGCCGTGTCCACCTGCACGCTGTCGGGCGCAAGCACGCTGGGATGGCTGCCGCGCACGGTGTCCGCCGCCTCGGCGCACAGTTGCGCCACGTCCACCCAGCAGGAATCGCCCGCCTCCAGCGCGGCGCCGACTGCGCAGGCGCTGCCGGGACGTGGGGCCGTCGAGGGAATCGCGCCGGGCACGCCCAGCGGAAAGCAGGTGTTCCACACAGGGTCCGTGATGCCGGTGATTTTCAGCCGCACCGACGTCTGGTTGCGATAGACCACGGGCAGGAATCCCTGCGGTGCGCCATCGGCACCCAGCGCTGTCGTCTGCACGGGAACGGTGAGCGTCTCGCCTGCGGCCTGGTTGAAGGCTTCCTGCAATTCCTGAATCTGGGCCTGCACCCGCTCGCCCCAGACCGCCGTGGCTGCGGTCACGACAACAGCACCGCCCATGGCCCAGGCACGCAGGCCGACCAGGGAGATCCGCCCTTTTTGCACACCCCGCACAAGGCAGGCCCCCAAGGCCAACGCCAGCAGCGCAAGAGCGCCAGGGTGGTCCACAGGAATCGCCGCCGGCGCCACGGCTGCCAGCGGTGCCACCGTAATGCTCTGCGCCTGGGCTGCCGGCACGGCACAGGCCACGGCCAAGGCGCCCAAAGCCTGTGCGAGCCCCGTGCCACGGGCAAGGAATTGGATAAGTTGCAGCATGGGTCTGGCCTGGAAGAAAAGATCCGAAGATCCGAACAGGCGGGGAGCGGTCCCCGCCACTGCCTTCAGGCAGGCCACAAATGACTGCGCTGCTGACAATTTCTTACTCTAGACGACGGCCTGCGCAGCGCATATCCCTGAAAGCAGGTAATTGGCAGCTGAGAAGCCCTCCTGGCACACGCCACTTGAAGGCCGTTGGCATATTGCGTGCGGTTGAACAGCCAGGGAGCCGTGTTGCCAGCCAGCACGGCCGCGTCGGTGTCGCTATGCAGGGCCTGCCGGTTGTCGGCGCCGCTGATCTCGAAGCTGCGCCGGGCGTGCAGGCCATCCCACTGGATACGTTCATAGGCCAGCGGGCTGTAGGTGGCCGCACTGCCTTGCGTGGCCTTGTTCAGGCCCGCGTGGCTGAGGAATTTTTCTGCGCGAAGGTTGCCTGCGTTGTAGCGGTATTGCCGTGATCCTTATCTACGCTGACTAGCTGGTCAGGGCCGCTGTCGCGATAGTTCAGCGTAGTTGCAGCACCAGTGTCCAGATTCTGTGGCTTTTGCCAGCACTCGATTTACCCCTCTACTTCCTCAAAGGTAGCAAATCTCGACCATCAATTTCATAAATATCGGTACTGAAAACAACTGAGAAATTTTCAGAATTTATGTCAACAACAGCCTTAAAAATAACAAAAACCTCATTTGACGCATTAGATATAACATAACGCTTCGCACCAGTATCAGGATCGGTTTTGACGAGAATATATCCACCATTCCTCTCTTCCCAAGAGTCTCCCGCGCCTAGTACTGACGAAGGAATTCCTGTAAAACAAAATTCCCAAACTCCTTCACTTTTTTTGCAACCTCCATAGTTAGTAGAAGTTCTAAACCAAGAAGGCCAAGTCTCTTTTGGATAAATTCTCAGAAAACCTTCAAAGAACAGTTGAAAAGCCTTATCAAATTCACTAGTCAAATTATCTTTCTTCACTCTAATTTCCCCCATAGATTCTTGACCATTGCTTACGCATAATTTCAGACTGAATGATTGCGTCGTCTGATGGAAGCTGACCGAACGTATGATGCCCGCCGTCACCCCATATAGCGCTACGCTGCTGCCCCATCTGTTGAAGAAATGGTCTATCCGCTGGACCGGGGTTAATAGAATAGCCAGGCGGGTGAGTGTGACCCGACCATTTACCATAATTACCCGCCAAAAGACCATCTAGCATTTCTTGAGAAACTGATATTTCATTTCCATATCCTCTTATAACTAGTCTCCTGCTGCCCAACGTGAACATACTATATTCATCACCAGTAACTTGACCAATTGCCCGCAAGTCGTTCATTGAGACGTTTTTCTTTGAGAATTCCCCAATACTTCCTTGCGTCGCTAACTTCTCATGAATTTCAGCTTGACGCCGAGAAAGCATGGTTCCCGGTCGCAACTCGGCCAACTGGCCAGAACTCGCCGTAGCTATTGTATTTTTGGGACCAGATGCGCCTATAGGATCCCTCGCATCGGGCGCTGCATCATTTCCGTCGAACCCCGCCGTCTTGCTCGCCGGCTGCATTTCCATCTTTGCAGCAGACGTCAGCGTATCCGGTTCTTTCAGAATTCTGTGCGTTGTGTCTTTTTGCACATCGACGGTGCGAACTTGCGGCGCTTCTGGCGCCTTCGCCGCCAACACAGGTTCCGCCGCCTGCAACTCCCTCGCCAGCGCCCTGGCAACCACTCGCTCCTTCGCCGCAGCATTGCCCGCACCCGCCAGACCCTTGTCCGCCAGGCTCGCCGCACTCCGGGCCGCTTGGGGCAGGCCTGCAATGGCCAGACCGATTTCACCGGCATAGTTGCCGCGCAGCATCGCTGCCGTGAAGGTGTTGCCGTTGGCGTCTTCCGCTTGCGCCTTTTCATCAATGTTGGCGATGGCTTGCCTGACTGCAGACGGCAGTTGGCCTGCGTTGTCTATGACACCATTGATCAGGTCCAGGCGCTCACTGTTTCTTCTCTGCGCTGCTTCACTGCCAAACAGCCCCAGGTAGCCGTCACCGATGAACCTGGCGGTGTCCAGCGTGCCTTCCACCGCCTTGACGGCGGTGAGCCCGATACCGCCAACCAGGCCACCGGCAATCTTGGTCCCGCAGTCACGCCAGCTGTCGCACTCTCCATTGGGGTCGGTATACCGATACGGGTTGTACCTGCCGTACTGGTACGCACCCCAGGTGAGCGGCAGCCTCGCCTCACCCTCTACCGGGTCCCTGCTGATGAACTGGCCGCTGGCCGGGTCGTAGTAGCGTGCCCTGGCGTACAGCAGGCCAGTTTCCGGGTCTGCGTAGTAGCTTCCGAAGCTGTGGCCGTTGCTCTTGAGGCCTACGCCCGCGTTGCCGCTGGCTTCGCTGTCCACGCTGCCGTAGGCGCCGTACAGCAGCAGGCTGTCCGCCTTGGCCGTGCCGCCTTCGCTGGCAACGGTGGCCACCAGGTTGCCGTTGCTGTCGGCATGCAGTTGCGTGGTGCTGCTGGTGCTGCCCAGGCCGTTGGCGTATTGCGTGCGGTTGAACAGCCAGGGGGCGGTGTTGCCGGCCAGCACGGCTGCGTCGGTGTCGCTATGCAGGGTCTGCCGGTTGTCGGCGCCGCTGATCTCGAAGCTGCGGCGGGCGTGCAGGCCATCCCACTGGATACGTTCATAGGCCAGCGGGCTGTAGGTGGCCGCACTGCCTTGCGTGGCCTTGTTCAGGCCTGCGTTGCTGAGGAATTTTTCTGCGCGCAGGTTGCCTGCGTTGTAGCGGTACTGGGCCAGGGTCTGCGCACCGCTGCCGTGGTCCTGGTCCACGCGGACGAGCTGGTCCTGGGCGTTCCAGTGGTAGCTGATGCTGGAGGTGACGGCACCCTTTGTCTTCGCCTGCGTGAGGCGGTTGCCGTTGGCATCGTAGGTGTAGCTGGCGCTGGCCGCGCCGCTGATCTGCACGAGCTGGTCACGGCCGTTGTAGTGGTAGTCCAGCGTGCCTTCGGGTGCCGAGGCACCAGTTTCCAGGCCGTTGGGGCTGCCGACAGGCGGACCCGTGGCACCGACGGTGGCGACCACGTTCTGCTGGATGCGCCGGCCTCCCGCATCCAGCTGCCAGGTGGTGCGGCGCTCGGGCGTGGTGTGGCTGGTCAGGCGGTCCTGGGCGTCGTAGGTCCAGCTTTCCACGCGGGTGCGGTTGTGGCTGGCGCTGTTGCTGCCACCGGGCAGATGGGCGCTGAGGGCCGCGCTGCGGTTGGCGGCAGACAGGGATTCCGTTCTGCTGCTGCCGATGCGGTTGCCGTTGACGTCGTAGGTGTAGGCAACGTCCAGCAGGGTGTTGCCTGCGCCTGCCGTGGCCTGGGTGCTGCTGGTTTCGCCAGCCACGCGGCCGGCCTTGTCGTAGCGGGTGCCGGTGCTGCTGCCATCGGGGTGCAGCAGTTGGGTGACGCGGCTGGTTCTGTCGTAGCTGATGCGGGTGGTGCCGCCTGCCCCGCTCTGGCTGGTGCGGCGGTTGAGGGCGTCGTACTCGATGGTGGTGACGCTGCCGCCCGGGGCGGCTGCCGTGGCGGCCGTGGTGCCGATGCGGTTGCCCTGGGGGTCGTAGCTGTGCGTGAGGCTGTTGCCCCAGGCGTCAGTGGCCTTGACGGGCCGGTTGAAGGCGTCGTAGGTGGTGGTTTCGGTACGCGTGCCCTGGCTGTCGGTCTGGGCGGTGCTGGTCAGGTTGCCGTTGGCGTCATAGCCGAAGGTGGTCTGCAGCACGCTGCCCGGGCCGTTGCCCTGGCTGACGGTGGTGACGGTCTGCGTGCGCCGCCCGCGGATGTCCAGGGTGTGGACGAAACGGTTGCCGTTGGCGTCGGTGTGTTCGGTCAGGCCGTCTGCGTTGTCGTAGCCATTGGTCTGCACGGCTTCGCCGGCCTGGGTGGCGGGCAGGGTGGTGCGGATGCGGCGGTTGCGCGCGTCGTAGGCATGGCGGGTGCTTTGGCCGTTGAGGTCGCGTTGTTCAAGCAGGTTGCCGCTGGTGTCGTAGGTGATGGTGGCCTGTGCCTGGCCGTTGTCCTGGGCCTGGGTGATGGTGGCCAGGCGGTTGGCCGGGTCGTAGGCGTAGCTGACGGTGGCACCGTTGGGTGCCTTGGCCTCGGTGAGGTTGCCTGCCAGGTCGAACGTGCTGTGGGTGGTGTTGCCCAGGCCGTCTGCCACGCTGATGGCGCGGCGGCGCTTGTCGTAGCCGGTGGTTGTGGTACGGCCTTCGGAGTCGGTGGCCAGGGTGACGTCGCCCATGCTGTCGCGCTGCAACAGGTCGATGGCGCCCAGGCTGCGGTTGGTTTTGACGAGCAGGCCGCGCTTGTCGTATTCGTAGCCGACCTTGTTGCCACGCGCATCGGTTTCAAACTGGATGCGACCGGCTTCGTCGTATTCGGTCTTTTGCAGCTGGATGCCGGCGCGGGTGGTGGCGATGACGCGGTGGAGCGCGTCGTACTGGTAGCTGGTGGCGTGGCCGTTGGCGTCGGTTTCGCTGGTCTTGTTGCCGTGCAGGTCATATTCGACCGTGCCGACCTGGCCCAGCCCGTCGCTGGTGGCCGTGCGCAGGTTGAAGTCGTTGTACTGGTGGGTCAGCACCCTGCCCCGCCCATCGGTCTGGGTCAGGGGGTTGCCGACCGCGTCATAGGTGGTGGCGCTGGCGATGCCCAGGTTGTCGCGGACTTCGATGGGGCGGTTTCGGCTGTCGTATTTCGTAGTGATGACGTTGCCGCCGGGCGTGGTCACGCTGACGATGTTGCCGGCTGCGTCATAAACGGTTGAGGTGACGGCATTGCCCGCAGCTGTAGGCTGGCTGCGGCTGAGCTGCCGGCCGATGGCGTCCCAGGTGAAGCTGGTGGCGTTGCCGCGCGCATCGCTCTGGCTGGTGATGTGGCCGTCGGCGTCATAGGCCGTGGTACCGAGCAGGCCGATGGAGTCCTCGCTGCGGATGAGCCGGTTGAGCGCGTCGTACTCGAAGTTGACGATGTTGCCGTTGGGCCAGGTTTCCGTCACGCGGTTGCCGACCTTGTCGTGGCCGTACCGGGTCTGGTGGCCTTCGCCGTCCTGCTGCGCCACGATCCAGTTGCGCGCGTTGTACTGCCATTTCTGTGTCTGGCGCAGCGGGTTGGTGACCTGCAGCTTGTTGCCGAGCTTGTCGTAGTCGGTGTGGGTGACACGGCCCAGGGCATCGGTCTCCGCCACCACACGGTTGAGGGCGTCGTAGGCGAAGGCACTGGTGTTGCCGTTGGCATCAGTGCGGCTGAGGAGGTTGCCGCTTGCGTCATAGACCATGCTGCGCTTGCTGCGGCCCGCGATGGTCTGGCTGAGCAGCCGGTTCAGCGCGTCATGGACATAGGTGGTGACGCGGCCCAGCGCATCGGTCTCGCTGGTCTTGTTACCGTTGCCGTCATGGACGGCAGTGCTGGTGGTGCCGTCGGCAAATTTGGTTGCCGTGCGCTGGTTGAGATGGTTGTAGGTATGCGTGGTCTGCCGGCCGAGCGCGTCGGTTTCCGTGGTGATGTTGCCCACGCCGTCATAGGCGTAGCCGGTGGTCTTGGGCGGGGTGGCGGGTTCGGTGCGCAGGACCAGGCGGTTGGCGTCGTCGTAGGCGTAGGTGGTCTTGTCGCCACGCAGATTGGTCTCGCTGGTCTTGTTGCCCAGCAGGTCATAGGTGATGACGATGGCGCCCGTGGGCAGGCTCTTGCGCAGCACGCGGCCCATGGCGTCGTACTGGTAGCTGGTGGTGCGGCCTTCTTCATCGGTTTCGCTGAGCTTGTTGCCCAGCGCATCCCAGGTCTGGGTGCGCTGGCCTGCTTCGGCCATGCCTGCGGCCAGCGTGATCCGGGTCAGCTGGTCCAGGGTGTTGTATTGCATTTCGCTGGCGCGGCCTTCGGCATCGACCACGGCGATCTGCCGGCCCCGGTTGTCGTGGCGCACGGCGGTGGTGCCGCCCAGGGCATCGACGACGGCGCTGCGCATGCCGCGTGCGTCGTAGCGCATGTGGGTGACATTGCCGCGCACATCGGTGGTGCTTTGGCGGTCCCCGTTGGCGGCTACGCTGTGGCTGATGCGGCTGCCATCGGGCATTTGCTCGCCGGTCAGGTTGCCGCGCGCATCGAAGCTGGCTGTGGAGGTCAGTCCACGGCGGTCTGTGAAGCTCAGGCGCTTGTTCTTGATGAAGGGCGGCGCGGTCTGAGCCAGCCAGGTCTGCGATGTGGAGACGGCCTGGGTGCCGCCGCCACCGCTCACCTGCTCGCTGGTCTGGTTGCCGTTGGCGTCATAGGTGTAGCGGGTGACGACGCCGTTGGCATCGGTCTTGCTCAGCATGAGCACGTCGTTCACGGCCCAGGTCATGGACGTGGTGCCCGCTGGGCCGGCAATGCTGAGCGGGTTGCCGTATTTGTTGAAGGCGTAGCGGGTCAGCTTGCCACGGGCGTCCGTGACATCGGTGGCCGGTTCTTCCGGCTTGGCGTTGTAGGCAAAGGCGGTGTGGGCGCCATCGGCGACGGTGACGCCGATGACGGTGGATTCGAACGAAGGGATCTGGCCATTGCCGAATTGGCGCAGGACCGGACCGGAGTGGTATTTGAACTGCGTGGCCTGGCCCAGCGCGTTGGTGTGGCTGAGCAGCAGGTTGGACATGCCCAGCGGGCCGGTGTGGTCGCTGTAGCTATAGCTCTCAGTGGCCTCCGGCGCGTCGGTGCGGGTGATCTTGACAAGGTTGCCTGCGGCGTCGTACTCGAACGCCAGCCCCATGTCCTCCGGGCCCTGCACTTTTTGCAGGACGTTGACCGCAGCGCCCGAGCCCACGAAGGCCCGGGTCTGGTAGAAGAATTGCAGGGACTGCCCATAGGCGTTCTGTACCTGCAACAGGGGCGCATCCACGCCGATGTCATAGGTGAGGGTCAGCGCGTTGCCGTTGGTGTCGGTGATGGACTGCAGGGCCCACTGGCGCTTGCCGCCGATGAAGCCGAAGTGATAGCGCGTGCCATCCTTGGAATAGAAGTCGTAGCTGCGGTCGCCGTTGTTGGCGATCAGAGTGCCGTGGTAGCCCTTGGCCGGTGTGAGCGTGCCGTTGCCCTGGGGCAGGAAGCGGATGAAGCCGCCGTCTCCGGCATTGACCAGGATGTCGCCGCAGGCCGTGGTGGACAGTGAGGCATCGAAGTTGTGCCCCCAGTTCACGCCCAGCACGCCGACGCTGCCCGATCCCCCGGAAGAGTAGGACGGGCGCAGCGCCAGCTGCGGCCCGCGTGCGGCCACGCCCATTCCCATGCCGGACAGGTTGATGCGGCCGGATTTGACATTGACGCCCTGAATGAGGATGTTGCCCACCGGCAAGGCATCGTTGAGCATCAGTTTGGAGATGACCAGGCCCTGGTTGGGCTCGACCGATCCATCCTTGTCGCTGACGGCCGTGAGGGTGAAGGCGTAGCCGTTCCTGGCCGGCAGCAGGGCATCGGGCGCCAGCGTGATGCTGTTGGCACCCATGGCAAATGCCTGGCCATCGACCAGGCGCACGGGGCTGCCCGTGGGCACCGGATTGTCGTCATCGCTGAGGCGGGTGGCCTCCAGCGTGATCCTGGCGTTCTGGCTCAGGATGAAGTTGAGCGCACTGCCCTGGGCGCAGAAGCGGTCATTGGCAATATCCACGTCGCGCATCAGGCGCAGCACGCGATCGTAGCTGGTGACGATGCGCTGCCTGAAGGGCAGCTCCATCTTCTCGGAGATGATGTCGTCGTTGACGTAGGCGTCGGCCTGGTAGGTTTTGACGATGTCGAAGCGGTTGCCGCGCTCGATCTGTACATCGCCTTGTTTTTGCTTGCTGCCCGAAGGGCGCACAGCGACAAGTTGGCCATCCTCGAACACGCGCACCTGTACGGCGGAGGCTTTGTAGGCCTCGGGTTCGAGCTTGAAATCGACTTTGATCGGGTAGACATTCAAACCGGCATCTGACAGATACAGGCGATTGGGGTCCGTATTGGCATCGGTGTCGCCCGAGGTGACCGCATTGATGCGGATGCGCACGCCGTATACGGAGCTGACACCAGAGGTGACGTTCATGGCCAGCGGCTCTTCCACAGGCTCGGAAGTGCACTTTTTGTCGCGCGTGTCCATGCGGTCAGTGATGTAGGTACCGCCGACGCTCCAGCTCAGTTGATTGAGGGCGGGACTGGGGCCTGTAAGAACATGGGTTTGCCATGCGCCCGCACCTGCTCCGGCAAAGTCCAGCGCACTGCCGCCGCCGAACACCCGGGGCTGGACAGAGGCTGTCGTGATTGGCTCGAAAGTACGCGTGCCCTGGTAGACACAGACACGGGCCGAATTCCAGCCCACGCTGGCTCGCTCCTGCAGAAGCTCCAGGCTGAATGGCCGGCCATAGCGCTTGCCTAGACCCGTTGCGGCATCGGCAAGACCATCCTTGTCGACATACGCCCACGCCAGAGTGATCGCCGTCGGAGGCCGTGTGCAGGGTGCATCCACGCGGACCTGCAAAGTGGTGGACAGACCACCCGCAGTGACTTCAACCGGCGAGACGGTGCCATTGGTCGGCCCGGGCGTGACCGACAGAAAGGCTACGCCATGGGTATCGCTGTCATAGGGTCCATTGACGGTGGCCGGTGTGGGCCGGACAGCAGGGTCGCAGCTCGCGCTGGCCGCCAGACCAGTCCCCGTGACCTTGATGTTGGCCACCGGGTTGGAGAATTTGTCCAGTATTTCTATGGAGTACGCGCTTTGCAAAGAGGCCATGCCCGGGGTGGCATCGCCCTCTAGCAGCTTTTTTGCATTGAGCGTGGCAGGCACATCCGGCAACGCCGTGGTCCACAGGGGCGTTGCGGGCTTGAGCGTTCCAGAAGCGGATGCAGCTGAGGCGTCAAAGACGTTCAAACCGGCTTGTGTGACGTACTTATCCGTTTTCCTTCGCAAGATATAGATGGGAGATGCTGCAGTGGATTGGCCCAGAGTCATGGTGGCTGTGGCCACGCCCAGGGCATTGGTGGTGCTGGTAGCCGGGTGAACCCGGCCTCCGCCCTTCACGGCCATAAAGCTCACACTTGCACCCTTGACGGGCCGCCCATCGCGATCACGCACACGCACGCTCATCGGCCCTGGCAGGGCCTGCCCCACCACACCTTGCAGATCGGCATCGGCATTCAGCCATTCAACGCTGGTGCCCGAGGATGGGTCGTTGTTGGGCGCATCGGTATGCGCCCCGGCCAGGGCATCGGCCAGGAACTGGAGCGTCCAGGGGCTCTGCGCCGTGGCACCGCCGGCAATGCCGCCGGTAAGGAAGTAGCCGCTGGCGCCCGTGGCGGGATCGCTGACGATCCAGCCCATGCCGCTCCATGCGCCATGGGCAACGCTTTGCGCGGTGATCTCGACACTGTGGCCCGACTGCAGCCAGGATCGCAGCTCGGCTCTTGTGCCCTGTGCCACCGGCAGCGTGGCCAGTTCAGGCGCGTTGGGGGAGGTGAGCGTGAGCACGGTGGCGTTCCGGGACCGTGCCAACGCGATGAGCTTGTCTGCGGACACGGACTCGGCGCCGAACTGCGACTGGAAGACGCTGTGTTCCAGCGAGGAGCCCGCCAGTCCGATAGCAGCCTGTAGCCGGCGTGCGCCGGCCGCATCGGAGGCAATGACCTCCGTAGGGTGTGCTGCGGCGTCGATGGTGACGCCCTTCCACTCCAGCGTGTAGGGCACGCCATTGACGCCGTAGGCGTTCAGGGCATTGCTGACAATGGTCACGGACGGCGCGGGATGCACGACGGCCGCTCCGCTCAACGCAGCAGCCCCTGCTTCGAAGGCATTCCACTGCGATTCGTAGCGCTGGATGATGCCGTCCAGCAATCGGGCAGCATCGTATTCGCCGTCTCGTGCCGAAGGCGTGGCGCTGCGGGCCACACCGGACTGCCCCACGCCAATGGCGTGGTAGGCACCGACGAGGAAGCTCTGCTCCACGGTCTGTGTGTTCGCCGGGTTCTGGATGTCCAGGCGGAACTTGACCTGGCTGCCACCTGCCAGCGGAGCCAGGCCCACCTTGCGCTGGTATCCATCCAGCCGCAGTTCCGGACGCAGCTGGTAGAGATACAGCGGTGCCAGGTCAAGACCGCCCGCCAGCAAAATGGCGCGGTGGTCGGCCAGTTCGGCCGGAATGTAGTTGATGGTGGCGCGCTGGTTGAACAGCTCGTGCACGGGCAGGCTGATGTCCAGGCCGGCCTCCCCGGCGCCGGTCGCGTCGTTGAACAGGCGCAGGCGGGCCGTGGATCGCACTGCATCAGGCAGTGCCGCTGATTCCGCCGTGGCGGCCACGACGGTGAAGGCCAGGGTGTTGGGCAGCAACCCCAACGCCTGGGCCCGGATGGGCATGGGTGCCACGGCCCCTTCGTAACTGGAGGATTTCGGCTGCAGGGCCGCATCGACCTGCTCGCGCACGAAGCTGCCGAAGTCCACCGACTGCACCTTGGAGCGGTACTGTGTGGCAAGCTGCTGCAGATCCAGTCCAAGGTCCGCCAAGCCGGCACCGGCGGGCCTGGGCTGCAGGGTCTTGTGGAACACGTCCAGAGGCAGCCAGGTCTTGCCAGAGGCATCGAGCACGATGCCGCGATAGTTGGTGTAGGGAACCTGCACGGCCACCCAGGTGTGTTCCATGCGGACCAGGGCGACGCGTCCGCCCTGGACAACGGGCGAGTAGGCAATGCCGGCCTTGGCCAGCATTTCCGGCACCAAGCCGGGATCGCCCAGGCCGGCAGCGCTGGCAATGCCGTCCACGCCGATTTCGGCCACGCCGTGAACATAGCGGGCAGGCGCACCCGCGGCGCGCAGCATGGCGACCAGCAGCGAGGCCTGGTCCACCGCATTGCCTGCGCCCGTGCGCAAGGTGCCCAGGGCACCCTTGGTGCTGCCGCTGTACCACTCGCTGCGAATGCCGTTGCGCACGTACTCGTAGATGCGCACATAGTCGTAGTCGAGTTCCTTGGCCTTGGCGACAATTTCCTCGTTCAGCGGTGCCTCCGGTGCGTCGGCCACGTCTTCCGGCATGGCTGCAATCTCCTGCCCTGCTTCGTAGCTGGGCAGGATGACCGGAGCGCTCACTGGCGCGCGCACGGCCAGGCCCAGAGGCCGTACGGGCAGCATCGCGGCACGCAGCACCGGTGCATTGCCCTGCGCCTGGCCAGTGGCCTGAAGCGCTTCACGCAACGCCCCCACGGCCTGGGCCTTTTGCTGGCTGTCTCCATCCAGCCCCGGCATGGCGGCGGCCAGCTTCTGCAGCAGCTGGTCGATCTGCACCTGGACCGCGGCACGGCGCGCTTCAAAGGATGAGGGCAGCGAAGGATCGGCAAGCCGGCCCTTGAGATCCATGCTGTCCTCTTTCAACAGCATGGCGCTGGCGCGCACGTGCTCATGGGCCTGCCGGATGCGGGAGGTATCACCGGCGGCCAAGGCATCGGCCATGGCTGCCAGGGCCTGGGCCAGTTGCTTGCCCGTGGTGTTGCGCATGGCAATGCCGCCGCCTGTGCGGTTGTCCACGCTGCCCAGCAGCGCCGAGGCATCTCGGCCTGCCGAGATGGCGTTGATCACGTCCTCCTGCGTCACGGGTGCAGGGGCCGACGGCTGTGCAGCCCTGGCCGACGCGCTCTCCACCAGCAAAGTGACCAGCACCATGGCGGCCCACAGGTGGCGCAGCCAGGCCGAGGTGTTGACACGGGCGGAGAAGGAGACTGAAGACATCATTTTTTTCGTGTTTTTCCGAGAGCGCGATGGGCAACAAATGCCATGGCCAGGCACATCAGGACCAGCATGGCCCGGTCCGAGGGCCAGGCAGGCACCGCAACAGGTTCCTGCACTGCGGTGCCGAGCACCGTGAAGATGACAGTCCGCTGCGCCTGGTTGCCTGCACGGTCGCGGGCGGTGATCTGCAGCACATGGGAGCCAGGGCTGCCCACGCGCTGGCCCTGGCTGAATGGCTGTCCATCCAGGGTGCTGGCGACGCTTTCCAGGTGCGCGTCGATGACCTTGAACGAGATGGCCTGGCCGGCGGGATAGCTGCCGCCATCTGCAATGCTGAGTTGCTCGATGGCAGGCGGCGTGTTGTCCACCGTCACCGTGCGGACCACGTCGGGATGGCTGACGCCCTGGCTGTCGACAGCACGCACGCGCAGCAGGACAGGGCCATCGGCCAGTTGGGCAAGAATTGCCTCATGGGCTCCACTGCCACGCGAGGCCATGGCGGTGTAGGAGGCACCAGCAGCAACGGCCATCTCCAGGCGGCTGATATTCTCGGCAGGCACGACCCTGGCCAGCACAGGCACTCCGGATCGGACAACGGCGTTGGCCTCAGGCGCCGTGATGGTGACGACGGGCGTGCCGCTGCTGCCCGCAGTCACCCGGAACCTGACCGCCACGACGGTTTCATTGCCCGCGATATCGCGCGCCGCAGCTGTCAGGGCGTAGGTGCCTGGCGTGGCGATGGACTGACCAGAGACATAGGGCTGACCATTGAGCATGATGGAGCTGCTGGCCAGGTGGGTGTCGCTGAGCGCAATGGAGGCGTTGGCGGAGCCGGCATACACCCCGTCTTCGGCCACGCCCGTGATCACCACCTGGGGTGCCGTGTTGTCCACGATGAAGCGGCGCAACTGCACATCCGAGACATTGCCGGCGTTGTCAGTGGCGCGCACCGATGCGGCGTGCGCGCCATCCGGCAGTCCGCCCACGTCCAGCATGTACCTGCCGGTGGTGGCCGACAGGGCCAGGCTACTCCATTGCGGCTGCCCATCCAGGCGGTGCTCCACCGAAGACACGCCGGAGCCGGTGTCCGTGGCCGCAACGCTCAGCACGGCCGCACGGCGCACATGTGCACCTTCGACCGGTTGCTCGATGAAAACGGCAGGCGGTGTGGTGTCGGCCACGGGCAGGCGGATGGAGAACTGCAGCGTGGATGCCGCGCTGTTGCCGGCCTTGTCCACGGCATCGACGCTCAGGACATAGTCACCACTGGCGGTCACAGGCGTTGCACTGACATAGGCAGCACCGTTGAGCGTGATGGAGCTGCCGAGCAACGCCAGGTCGGTCACGCTGATCACAGGGGTCACCGCCGCAACGTACTGCCCCGCGGCGACACCGGAGATGGTGATCACGGGAGGCGTGTTGTCCACAGTGAAGCTGCGTGCATCGGTGATGGCCTCGTTGCCCTGCGTATCCCGGGCGCGGACCACGACGCTGTGCGCGCCATCGGCCAGCGTGTCCAGTGAGGCGGCATACAGGCTGGCGTCGCTTTGGATGGCGTCCATGGCCAGGGGCGCAAAGGCGCCGCTGTCGATGCTGAACTGCGCCTCGGCCACGGCAGATTCCGCGTCCACGATGGTGGCGGTCAGGCCGCTGGTGGCTCGCCGCAGGTAGGCGCCGGCCGCTGGCGTTCTGATGTCGATCACGGGCGCCGTGATATCGCCTGCCGTGGACTGGATGCTGAAGCGCACCGTGCGGCTGGCGGTGTTGCCAGCCAGGTCGATGGCATCCACCTGGAGCACATGGGAGCCCGTGTCGCTGATGCGCGTGCCCGATGCAAAGGGGGAACCATCGAGACGGATCTGCGACACGGACAGGTTCGGATCGGTCACCACGATGGAGGGCGTCACGGGGTTCGCATACGCGTTTTCCGCAACGCCGGAAATGGCGATGACCGGAGGCTGGCTGTCCAGAACAAAGCTGCGCTGCACGGGCTGCGATACGTTGCCGGAATGATCGGTGGCACGCGCTGCGAGCTGGTGTGCTCCGTCTGCCAGGGATGGCAATACCCCCACATAGCTAGAGCTGACCGGGTCCGACAGTGTCGTTGCCTGCCAGCCGCCACCATCGACCTGGAACTCGACCGTGTGCACACCGGACAGCAGATCCGTTGCCGCAACCTGCACCGACTGCGCCGCACGCAGATGGACCCCCTGCACGGGCTGCATGATTACAACCGTCGGTGGATCCAGCTCGAACACCGCCACTTCACGTTGCCTGAGTAAATTCGGCTGCGGTGCGCTGGCGATGGACATCCGCCCCGCTCCAGGCGGAGATGCCAGCGAGGTGCGCAACTGGATCCACAGCGCGCCGATGGGCATGCCCTGCGCGGAAAAACTGAAAGCCGAGCGCGTTTCTGCACCACGCGCCAAGGAGGCAATGCCGTGCGACGAGCGCGCCAGCACCGTGTTCGAGCGGGGCTCCAGCACCACCACCTCATACTGCAGGTCGCTCAGATCGGTCTGCCCGCTGTTTGTCAGGATGGCCGTGCCGGCAATGCTGCCCGTGTAGGGCAGGCTGCTACGGTCCAGCACGATGTCGCCCGTCAGCGATGCCACTGGATTGGTGTCAGCCACGATGTCGAATGTGGTGCTGCTTCGGGCGACTTCCCTGCCCTCGAACACAACCCACAGATCGACCGTGTAGGCGCCCTGGGCCAGGCCGGCCGTGTCCATCGTCCTGGCCATCTGGGTGACGGCGACAAGCCCGACCTCGTCCGTAGCCTCCAGCACGGCCTTGCCGGCAGGGTCGAGTACGCGGACGAAGGACTGCGCCTTGCCAAGGGTCGGGGAGGAGCCCGCAGGATCGACCTGCGCCACGATGCGCGCCACGGTGCCTGGCGCATACGAGGCGCTGTCGCTGCGGACCCTGGCATCGATCTGGACATGGGGTTTGACCAGGAAGGACGCCGTTGCCTGCGCCAGCACGACCGAGCCATCCACCCAGGATGCTCGCACCTTGTACGGGCCGTCGAAGATGGCCGGAACGCTCCAGTTGAAGTCCACGCTCCGGCTTTGTCCGTACGGCAGCAGGGGTTGGCTTTGCGACGGCAGCGTGGCAACGGCATCCCCCTGGGCATCTTCGATGCGCAACCGAAGCTGCCCCGATATGTCAGCGCCGCCATTGAAGAGCGTGACACTGCCGCTCAGCATGGCCCCCACGGGATAGGCAGGACTGGCGACGCCGGCCGCCAGAGTCCGCACGGCAGTCGCCCCCACAACGCGCACGGGCAACACCAGCACGTTGTTGTCCTCGGAGACTTCCTGTACCTCATCGTCGGCATCGACCGCGATGCTCAGCTGCCAATCGCCTGCCGTGTCGAAAACGGCATCGGTTCGCAGTATCTGGCTGCCGCCCGCCGCCATGGCCGTGGTGCGGGTGCTCAGTAGCTCGACGCGCGTTCCACCAGGCGAGGTGGCCAGCATGCGCACACGGGCACCAGGCGCGTCGGCGATGCCCACGTTGTTCACCACCACAGTGACACGGCTTGCCTCGCCCGCCCTGGGGATCTGGGGCAGCACCGTGACATCGGCGACCTGCACGGAAAAATCGGGCAAGGCGGCTGCCTGGGCGTCATAGGTCACGCTGATGGCAGCGGACTGCGCTCCGGCATTTCCCTCAAGGTCCGTGGCCTGCGCGACCAGCAGATTCCTGCCGGCTCGCAGTGCGATGGGCGGGAACAGGGCCGTTCCAGGCAATGCCAGGGATGTGACGCCATCCGAGTCCGTGACGAACAGCAGCCCCGAGCGCGCCCACGCCATGCTTTCGGGATGGATGCCCATGTCGATGGACCGCGGTGCCGCACCGGCGGCGCCCACGATATGAAGCTGAGTGCCACGCGCAAAGGCAAGCACATCGGTGGGAGACAGGGAGAAGTGGTCCACACCCTCTTCATGGGCCGTCACCACGACAGGCGCCGCCTGGCCCACCTGCTGGAGATGCACCTGGTAGGCCTGCGCATCGCCTTGCCTGGCAAGGAAATAGACAGACTGCCCATCCGACGACCATTGCAGCGGCTCGTAGTCGTCTGCTCCCGGCTGGGACTGCGCAAGGACATGCCCGTCCGGCAGTGACAGCAGGACGAGTTGCCCGCCATCGACGGCCGCCACATGCTGCCCGTCGGGAGCAATCGCGAAGTTGCTGAACCATCGGGATGCACGCGCCACGGTACGGCTGGCTGCGCCGTCCACCAGCACCTCTACCAGCGCTTCGCCACCGTTCGTAACACCCAGCCAGCGCTTGCCGTCAGGATGCCAATCCAGCATCTGGACAAAGCCATCCAGCTCCGGCTCGGACACACTGCCGTCCGCCATACGCACAAGCCTGACCGAGCCTCCACCGCTTTGCAACAGCAGTTGAGAGGCATCGGGCGACCACACTGGAATGCCGCCAATGCCGGCGCCCGACACCTTGTGCAAAGTGGCAGGTGCTGCGCTGCCATCAAGCAGCGGCGGCACATGGAGGATGCTCAGTCCGTCGAAGGATATCGTTGCCACAAGGTCGGCCCTGGAAGCCAGCGTCATGGCCTGCTGGCGATCGAACACGCGTGTCTTGCGCAGGCCTGCCAGGGCATTGGCCGATGCCACCGCGACACCATCGCGGCTCAACTGCACGCGCGCAGAAGGCTCGCTGAAGACACGAACGGCCGTGCTGGACTGCGACACCACAAGAGGATGTGCGCTGTCGGTGGGATGAAAGATCAGGGGGGCAGAAGGCCCCATGCGATCGAGCGCCACGCCATCCACTTCGTTGGAGGCATCCCCCTCGTTGCCTGCTGCATCCCGCGACCGCACCACGTAGTAGTACCGCACTCCGTTGACCACCTCATGGTCGGAATACGCCAGGGTCCGGGCATCCGTCCTGGCGATGGCGCTGTAGGGCCCTCCCACCGCTGTGGCGCGGTACAGCACGTAGGATGCCGTGCCGTCCGCCGACGCTGGCGCCTGCCAGGACAGCCGCAGTTCACCGCCAGCAGCAGGCGCCACCAGTGCAAGTTGCAAGGGAGCACCTGGACGCACGGAGGCAATCTGCGCCACGGCCTCATTGGACAGTTCGCCCGCATTGCCGGCGACATCCACCGGACGCACGGTATAGGCATAAGAGCCATTGGCCAGGGGGCCATCCACATGCAGCCTTGGCTTTGTGGCCGCCACCGTGGCAATCACCACGCCGTCGCGCAGCACCTCATACGAGGCCAGGTCATCAGCGGCGCTTTCGGTCCAGCTCACCGTGGCCATGGCCCCGTCCACTTCGACACGGGTCTGCACCGGAGGCGGTGGCGTGATGTCGCCGATACCTGCAGGGCTGGCACTGGCCGCAGTCCCCAGCAGGCCCAGCTGGCTCAATGCCTGCACGGAAACCGTGTGCCGACCGCCGGGCACCGCGACATCGGCCTCTGTGCCGCCCAGCACGGCCAGCGACTTGCCTCGCACCTCGCCGACCCGCCCCGCAGCAACCCCATCGGCAGCCGCACCCAGGGATATGCGAATGCGATCCGTGAAATAGGGCGGATCCAGCGCAAGCTGCAGACTCTGCTCTGCATTGGCGTTGTCCTGCTTGAGCGGCACCCAGACAAAACCATCCCAGGCCTCGACGGCATAGCTGGTCGGAGGCTCCATGTAGGTACTCCACACAATGGACAGCTCTTGCACAAGCTCCTTGCGTGCCGCCGAAAGCTCAATCCAGGGGGCAGGGTCCTGTTCGTCGGGCCGCCAGGCCGTGTCGTCATTGCCATCGATGACCCGACCGGCCCGGGCATAGCTGCCCTCCTCGGTACTGGCCACGGCGGCAACGAACTCGAACGGCCGGGGATCGGGCTTGCCGTCCACACGAACCACATAGCCCGCCACATCGATGCTGCTGCTGGCGGACCAGGTGGCGCGCAGCACGCCGCCAGACGCCACAGCCTGCAACTGTCCGGGCGCTGTCGGCGGATCTCCTCGCGCCACACGCACCTGGCCGGCCCGGCTGCGATTGCCGGCTTCGTCGGTCTGGCGCGCCGCGATGATGTTGGCGCCCATGGCCAGGGGCACGGCGTCGGCCTGGAATCCTCCCTCGGCATCTGGTGAAAGAGACAGTGTCGCGGGTGCGCCGGTCTCCGGCGCGCTTGTCACCGCGACGGCGTGCACGGCATCAGGACCCTGGCCTCGCAGGGGGGTCGCCGCCAATGCCAGCGGAGTGTATGGCTGCTTGAGCGCGGTGGTGTAGACCCAGGCCTTCGCCTCGGGCGAGGGATCGGACTCGTTGTCGTCCTGGTCCACGGCCAGCACCTGGTAGCCATGTCGGCCATCGGGGCGGCCTGCGTCCACCAGTTGCGTGGCCACCACGGGAGCGGTCGTCACACGGGTGATGTCGCCCGCCGCATCGATGCGCTGGACATGGTATCCCTGCACGCTGCTGCTCGGGCTGGCCGTCCAGCGCAGGGATACATCGCCACCGTCCACTTGCGCAATGAGGTCGGTGGCAGGCTTGGGTCGCTGCAGATTCTTGCGGACCACGCTGATGGCTGCGGGCGCGGGATCGGTGCGGCCGCCAAGGTCCGTGGCCACGGCACGCAACTGGTAGCTGCCAGGCGTCAGCGCCTTGGTGTCCCAGTTCACGTTGTAGGGGGCCTTGGTGCTGGTGGTGCCGATCAAGGTCCAGTCGGCATCGGCAACGGCCTTGTACTCGAACCGCACGGAGGCGATGTCCAAATCCGGGCTTTCTGCGCGCACATAGGTCACGCCATCGACGTTTTCGCCATTGGAAGGCTGAACGATGACCGCCTTGGGCGGCCGGTTGTCCACCGTCACGCTGGCCGGATCGGAGCGGCCGCTCAGGTTGTCCGCCTTGTCGGCGGCCACCACGGTGTAGACGAAGGTGCCATCGGGCAAGGCTTTGTCCAGATAGCTCGTTGCATTGATCAGATAGGGACGGATGGCGTTGTCGCCAGGGTCGGACTGATTCACCAGCTGCCCGTTGCGGTACAGCAGGTAGCCGGCAAGATCGGGCTCCGTGCTGGCCGTCCAGGTCAGGCTTACATCCTGCGTGCCGGACAGCTGCGCGCGCAGCCCCAAGGGCTTGGCCGGCGGCAGGTTGTCCACGAGCACCCGCACCTGGGCGCTTGACAGGCCGCCTTCGGTGTCCTGGGCCTCGAGCCGGATGGTGTAGACGGCGCCCTCCGGCAAGCCGGCAGTGGGCCAGCTGGCCAGCACATCGCCTTGCACCGGCAGTGCGGAGGCGCGCAGTACTTTCCATTCCTTGGGCGATGCCCCCTCTCCGACTGAGACTTGGTATGCCAGGAAGTTGGTCAGCGCATAGGCGCTGCCCTCGATGGACAGCAGACCACCCACTGCCGATTCGGTCGCAGGCTTGCTGATATGCGCCAAGGGGCCCGAAGCCTTGATGCGGACCTGGACCACATTGGAGTGCGCGCTTTCCACGCCGCTGCGGGAAAGCGCGGTCACGGTGTAGGCATGGTCTCCGTCGATCAGGCCGGCATCCAGATACTCGGTGCCCGGCCAAGGTTGCCCATTGAGCTTCTGGCCATTGCGATAGATGCGGTAGCCCACGATTCGCTCCACATCGTTGTTCGGCAGCCAGGCCAGGCGGACGTCGCTACGCTGTTCGCGCCGTGCCGACAATACCGGCGGCCGGGGCGGTGTGGCATCGATCTGCAGCGGCACATCGAACCTGGAGGCATTGCCGGCCTTGTCCAGCACCGTCAGACGCAAAGTGGCCGGTCCGTCGGGCGGCAGGCCCACCAATCTGGCAAGTTCCCCATCGACCACATTGGCCGTCCCGCGGCCTATGACTGTAAGAGCGTCCAGCGTCTCGCCAACACCGCTGCCCAGCTCCAGCGTCCACGAGTCCATATGCTCATCGCTGGCCGTACCCACCACCGGCACCATCGTGCCGATGGCGGCATGGGCCACGGGCGCGGTGATCTGCGCCACAGGCGGCGTTTGGTCGACATTGATACTGACGGTGGCCTGGCCCACATTGCCGGCCTTGTCGGTGCCTACCAGCTGCATGCTGTAGCGGCCGTCCTGCAGGGCCGCACCATCGAAGGCCAGGGACAGGGCTGCCGGCGAGGACACGACGGGCACCGCTTGAACGGCGTGTCCATTGATCATCAGTTGCGCACTCGCCAGATTGTGGTCGGCCACCAGGCCGGCCACATCTGCCGGCCGCACCCGGCTGACAAAGGTGCCCGGTGCCGGACTGGAAAACGAGACCTCGGGGAGCTTCGAGTCCAGCTCGAATTCCGCAGACTGGTAGCTGGAGGCATTCTCTGCCTCGTCGCTGGCGATGACCTTGAGGCGATAGCGGGCGTCATCCAGGCCCAGTTGCTGAAGGCTGCCCAGCGCAGACTTGACCAGGACCTCGGACCCCTCGGCCATCAATGCCCGCTTGGTCGATGGCAGCGGGCCCTCGACGAAGATCTGATAGTCACGCAGCATCCTGTCGGACACGGAGCCCACAAGTCCAGCATTTCCAGGCATGAATTCGCCCAGTACCGAATCCAGCGTGAACAGCGGTGGCGTGGCGTCCAGCAGCACCGCACTTTCCTCCTTCTGGACGTTGGTCTGGTCGGCGCGGGAAGTGGCCCGGATCTCCACCGTGTACTCCGCGTCGGGAGCGGGTGCGAGCGCGTCATTGAGACCATCCCAGATCACCACGGTTTCGCCGGGAGATGCCAGGGACTGGGACACCAGACGGCGCACGACCAAAGCACCTCGCCGGATTGTCAGATCGACAGACGCCGGCTGCAGCACGTCATAAGTCACGCGCACGCTGTCCAGCCGGCCATCTCCATTGGGGGAGAAAGTGCTGGGTGTCACTGAGAACTTGCGGATCAGTGCCACGGGGGCCTTGAGCCTCAGGTCGCGGGTGAGCTCAGAGCTCAGTTCCGCTCGGTCGAAAGCCCGCAGGCGCAGCGTGACCACGCCCTCCAGCGAACTTGCATCCAGCGCTGCAAGCTTGCGCAGATCGACTCCCGAGGTCTGCGAAGCCAGTGCGGTCCAAGCGTCGCCCTGGCTGTAGTCCAGAATCCACTGCAGCAGGTTCTTGTCTGTGGCACTGCCGACAATGTCCAGGAACGACTGCGTGACCTCTCCAGCCAATGGCTTGTCCAGCAGCAGCGCGGGCACCGTCCTGTCCACCTCGACCTGCAGGCTGCTGCGCAGCAGATTCAATAAGTTGTCGGGATTCGGGGCTTTCAGGTTGCCACAGCCATCCTCGTAAGTGACGTCGAAGGTGTAGTAGCCATCTTCCACGTACTGGCCCGCATCGTTGCGCCCATCCCAGACAATGTCACGGGCACCTGCGGACACCGACAGCCTGTTGGTCAGTTGCCGCACCAGCCCGCCGCTCTCGATAGGCACCAGCGAGCCCTGCTCCACACGACGCACCGCGACAGTCACCACCATCGGCTCCAGAGGCTGGAGGGTCAGGATCATCGAATGCAGGGTGCTGGCAGTGCCTGGCGAAAACAGCCGCCTGTCCACGGAGGCCGGTCCGGCCTCCAGCGTTCCATCCAGATAGAACCTGACCTGTCGGCAAGACTGCGCGCCCGACCAGTCAAAGACCGTCACGCGGCTTGTCACCTGACCGGAGATATTCACGATCGGGCCCAGTGCGCCGGCAAGGCGCCTGCCGCTCATGTATGAACGCGATTTCTTGGACGAAGCGGCAAACTCCTGCGAGACATACGGCATATTTGCCCGCGACCCTTCTCCATCACGGGGGTCCGGCCCATGAATGCTGGGCAGGGCTCCATCGACCGGCTGCCAGGGTGCGTTTTCATCATCACCGAGACGGAACTCCTGCTGGTAGTCAAAACCGGCGGCATCATCGATTTCCACTTCGGGCCGCAGGGCGTTGACTATCTTGTCCTCCCTGTCCCTGCCGGCCTTGTGCAATTCAGGAACCGCACACACACGCTGGTTTTCCTGCGGATAGGTAATGCGCCATGCGGGAGGCGAGTGGTCCACGGGTGCCTTGAACGAGCCATGGCGCTTCACGCCATCGCGGTCCGTCGTGATTCCCGTGAAGACCCCCTCTCCCTCCGGCAGGCCACGGTGGTCAAAGGTGAATTCATAGTCCTGGTACCGCGGATTGACCACGTTGAAAACCAGTTGCCGCCCGCCGGTGGGAACGTCGGCAAAGACCTCCAATGACAGCAAGGGGGTTGTAACCAACTCCGCAGGAATGGGTCTCACCACGCCATGCAACTGGTGCGGGGCATCTGCCTCGCAGGAGGCGGCGAAATTCGGTCTGATCTGGAAATCGACACCACCACAATCCTGGATGCTGTCTTCCGCCTGCATCGTGCTGCCATTGTCGAATGTGACCAGCGCACGCACCCTATACGCGGCACAGGACACGTAGCGGCCGCTTTGCTGGAATCCGAAGCTGGTACCAGGCGGAACAAGGGAGTTGAGCTCCTGCAGCAGGATGCGTCGTTCGATGGCGTGATAGGCATCGGTCCGGCTGGAGACAAAGACCTCCAGTTTTTTGGCCACCCGGCCTGTTGTCAGATAGACAATCCCGCCCAGCATGTTCTCATCCAGACCGGTGGCCTTGATTGACAGCTTGTTGTCGGATTTCGTCACGATCTCATTCGTGAAGTACTGGGTCCCGCTTTTTCCGGTGAGCTTCAGACGCATGCTCACACCCCTGTCCACGGCAATGCCGGAGTTGTAGAACCCGACCAGACCATAGTTCTGGGGAATGGGCCCGTCACCCTCGAGAAACGAACGCTCTGGCATCCATACCGGCTTGACCTGATTTTTTTCGTTGCGTGTCTCCACCGGCACGCCCTGACCATCCTTTATGGGATACACCTGCAGATGGGGCTGCTCAAGCCACTCGCCCTTTTTCGCGAGCTGTTCTTCATTGAACTGCAAGGACACGGACACCACCGGATCATCAAGCGTTTCCGCAAAAATCAGTGCGATGCCCGCAGCAGGACGCAGCGCCACATCCCGCTCGTCATCCATTTGTCCGTGGAGGCTCGGTGGCACAGGCACCTCCCCCTCCTGCAAATCCCTGGCAAGAATCTGTCCGGCCAGAATCAGCCGGAGGTCCTGCCGGGCAGGCGCGAACTGCGCAACCGTGCGATTGCCGGCCAGATCGACGACAGTCAGCCGGTAGAGCTTTCCTACATATTCCGCCAGGGACAGAAGGTGCAAATGGCGTTGATTTTTGTGCTTGTCGCCGCCCAGTCCATAGGGGCTCCAGCGTCCCGGAATGGTGCTGTCACTCACCTCCAGCTGCACTGAATCGAAATGGGTGTCCGATACGTCCCAGCTCAATTGTGTCCTCCGGCAGCGGATGACTCCACAGTCGGAGAACGGTGCCTCGTTCTTCAACTCATGGATGACAGGTGCCGAGTTGTCCAGATGGACAAAGAAATCAAAGCCCACCACGTTGATTCTGTATTCGCCATCCGCCACGATCTGGCCGTTGTCGTCCCTGCCATCCCAGACAATGGAGCCATCCACATTGCCGGCCGGATGGTTGCGTGAAAAGGTCCGAACCAGGCCACCCTGGCGATTGAAGACACTGAACTCCAGATTCACGGGCTCCAGGACCCGGTAGCTGAGACTCATCACGTCCTTGGTGCCATCGCCATTGGGCGAGAAATGGGACGGCTCGCGCACCACATTGGTAATCGGCGGACCTGCCTGGGCAATGGCAACACGGCGCAGCTTCTGCCGGCGGTTGCCGGCACGGTCCTCCGCCATCAGCCGCACGGTATAGCGGCCCACGCCCGGCGAAACCCACATGGCAAGATCCTTGTCCCACAGGGGCGTGGAGCTGGGCGGGGCGATGGGATGCCAAGTCTCAGGCGCATCATCGCTGGCATAGTCAAGCCAATAGCGAGCGAAGTTCCTGTCCGCCACGCCCCCGTGCACCTTGACAGACACACCATCGGCGCGCCGCGACAAAACGAGGTCGGTCTGCAGGTTGGCAAGGGTACGGAAAACGTAGGTGTCCTGCGGCTGGCGATCACCAAAGGGAACACATGAGGACAATTGCCCCGGGTTGTCCCAGGCTTCGTACTGCATCCCTCGGCCATATTCGATGAATCGGCTCACGCCACTGCGGTCGCGTACCTCATATCCCGGCTGGACGAAGGGCGGCGCTTCGCCGAAAGCCAGGGAGGAAACCGCATGGGGGCTTCGCAGATCGATCAGGCGGTAACGGGGAGCGTCTTGGCCGCTTTGCGCACGCACGACGGCTCCACTGGCGGTGACTGGTACAGCACTTCGAGACACGCCGATGTCCCCCCCCATGCTCACGCTGGCAAGCACTTCATGGCGGCCCGGTACAGCCACCAAATGCACGATCAGCAGGCCCTTGCGGCCATTGGCCGTGTCAAAGGTTTCGACGAACGGCGGGATATCGGTCACGCGGCCGGACACGATTTCAATGCGGCGGATCGTGATGGCACAGCGCCTGGAAGCGCCATCTTCCGAGACGGCGCAGTCCGGCGCAACGGGAAGGTAGAGCTCTGCAGAATCCTCGGACCAGGCCTCCTGCCCGACCACGTTCTCCAGGCTGACCTGACGCAACTCGTTGCCGTCGGCATTCAGCACCAGCAGTTCGGTCGGCGTCTGGCCCACTACCAGGCGCCCATCGGGCGACCAATAGTATCGGTGGTCATTCGGCAATGCCCTCACATGGCCGTTCACCAGGTTGACCAACAGCGTGCCGATAGCGCTGGCATCGGCAAGCAATCGTGTCCTGTCGGGTGAAAGTCGTACGTCGTAGACAGATTCCGCCCCCAGTGCACGCACGGCGCCCGTGCCGGTGTGAATTGCGCCCAGGCTGTCGTCGGCCCGCTGGACGAACACCTCGCTGTTGTCATGGGACAGACCGATCAGGGAGCGCAGAGCCGGGGTGGAAATGAGCTTGCGCCCCTCGCCCTCCCCGCCGGCCACGACCAATTGGCCCAGATCGGAGTTGTATGCCACCAGGCGCGTACCCTGCTCGTCGGCGACAAAGGAGTGCCACCCGGTGGGAACGCCGGAAACATCGTTCGGCAGGGACAGGCCACCTAGCACCAGATGCATTCCCCGACCCCAGTCGTCCTGGCGGTAGATGCCGGCGGGCAGGTCGATGGCGACATCCTGCGCGGTGGGCACATTCAGATAGAAACCCGAGCCTTCGCGTATCGACTCCACGGGAACATTTCTGGGCAGGGAACAGGTCAGGCCGGCGTTGATGCCCAGCGGTGTTCCCATGACCGACAGCAGAGAGCTGCGGTTGGTGTCGATCTCGACCGTGGCGCCACCCAGAACCAGACCGTCCGCATTGCGCACCGCCAGCTCGTACCGGCCATCCGGCACCAGCCGGCCCTCATCATCGAGCCCATCCCAGGACCACGAGCCGGAGGCACCGGAGCCGGCCGGTCGGCCCGTGCGCACCAGCCGGAACTGGTCGTCCGATACCTGGATGGTCACGGCCATGGCCGCTGGCAGACGGTAGCTGAACACCGTGCTGTCCTTGACGCCATCCCCATTGGGCGAGATGAATGCCTCCGACACCGCATAGTCGCCAGCCTGGGTGGCCAGAGAAATGGTCGCCGTATTGTTGTCCTTCACACGCTCCTTGATGGCAGCGTCGGGGTTCACGACCACCGTGATGGAGGACAGGCCTGCACCAGCCGGAGCATCGAACGAGAAATGCACCGTCGTGCCGGCCTTTCCGGCCAATACGGGCACCGTCACATCGGGCGCCAGCCGGATGCCTGCGGCCGGGCTTCCGTTGAAGGCGCTCACCACCAGATTGCGGGCGCCCTGGTCGCCCAGATTTGCAACCGTGACGGCAAGGGTGGCGGCCTCGCCCGGCTTGGGCAATGGCGGCGCCAGGCTCAATGCGCCCTGAGAAACCGCAAAGTCCGGCAGCGTCAACACCCTCAGCGACGCAAAGGCCACGTTGTCGTCGAGCGTGATCTCCTCCGGCTGGGAGCGCTTCGGATCGACCACGGCAAAAATCAGGCGTTCGCTGGCATTGGGAACTTCCCAGTTCACGGTCGCCGTGGTGCTGGAGCCTGCAACCAGGGAAGCCACGCGCGTGGCGCCGAGGGAGATACCTCCGGCAGCCGGGTCGCCGTCGAAGAACTCCACATCAAAGCCGGTGGCGTCCACATCGCCCACATTGCGCACGAGCGCACTCAGCGTCATGACCGAGCCTTCGAGCGCAGGGCTGGGTGAGAACGCCAGATCCCTGTAGCTGACCGCCAGGTTCAGGCCTGCCTTCGCAGCCACCTTGAAGGCCAGCGCCGCAGCGTTGTCCGAAGTGTCGCCGTCACCGCTCGCCTTCTCCGGATCCATCTCGACGATGAAGCTGTAGTCGCCGCCCGGTCCCGCGCGCCAGGGAATCTGCTGCTCCACGGTGCTGCCCGCTGCGATCTGCACCACATTGGTCAGCAACACCGTGGTGCCCGCGCCCGATTGGATGCCGTAGCGCACATTGAAGGACGACGAGTCCTGCGTGCCGGAGTTGCGCAGGCGCGCGGTGAACACCACGTCCGCACCGGGCCGTGGCGCGTTGGGGTTCAAGGAGATATCGGCCTTGCTCACCGCCAGGGAAACTCCGCCGGCCGTCCTTACCGTCACGGAACTGCTGTTGTTGGCGCGCGTGGCTTCCTTGACAAGGCCATCAGGGTCCAGCTCCACGGTGTAGAGCGTTACCCCCGGCTCGGACAGCGTGGGTTTGAACTGCAACGCCGTCGTGGCGCGCGCGGCCAGGTCGAAGGCGGTCTCTGCAAGGCGCACGCGGTCGGCTCCGGTGCCGCTCCACAGCACGGCCTTGGCCTGTTTCACGGCGGCCATGCCGGCATTGCTGACGAGTGCGTCGATCTGGAGGGTCGCCGGCAGGTTCTTCACCGTCGAGGGCGTTGCCAGCACATCGCCATCGCCCAGCAGCAGGTCCGCCAGCGGATTGGCACTCTCCACCACCAGCGACAGCGAGGTGACGTTGTCCTGCCGGCTCAAGTCGGCGGTCGCCTGTTCGAAATCCACGACTGCGAAGACCGTGCGCGGGCCGGCGCGCGACGTCGTGTTCCAAGTGGCTTGAACAGTGGTGCCGTCTCCACCTACCAGGGCCGCGATGGGAATGGGAGCGCCGATGGCGATACCTCCTGCGGCGGGGTCCCCATCAAAGAAGCGGACCGTGCTGGCCTCTGACTGGAGGGAACCTGCGTTGACGACCCTGGCAGACAAGGTCACCCGCTGCCCATCGAAAATCGGGAGCGAAGAGGCCTGCAGATTGCCGATCGCGAGGTTGGCACTGGCGGCGCTGCGCAGCATTTGCAGCGCCAGCACGGTGTTGTAGACGCTGCCCTGCCAGCTCCCGTCCATCCGCTGGCTCTCGGCAACGAAGCGCTGCGCTGCAGACAGATTGATCTCGGAGCCGAAGCCTGCAGCGACCATGGCCATGGACGCATGGGCCGTGTCGTGAATGGAGCTGGCACCGTCGCCAAAGCCGCCGTCGGTGTTTTGCCGGCTCTTGAGAAAAGGCCGCACGCTGGCGATCGGCGCCTGGGCACTGGCCAAGCCCGCCAGGGCCTTGAGCACCTGGGCCGAAACATGGACACGGCTGGGACTGGCGGCCGCGTTGCCCCATCCGCCGTCCGGGTTCTGCCAAGACACCAGCAATTGCACGGCAGGCCTGAGCACGCTCTCATCGGCGTTGACCAAGCGCAGGGCCTGGACCGCCAGTGCGGTGTCCAGCGGATTGCTGCGCAGGCGTTCGCCCAGGCCCCACCCGCCGTCTTGGTTGCGGGTGGCCAGCAGGGCCGAGATATCTTCGGCCCGGCGCTCGCCGGCCGTGCTCTCGATCAGCCTGCGGGCCAGAAAATCGGTGTTGCCCGGTGGCCGGGCCGCTATCCAGGCGCCGGCCGGCCCCAGCCCCCTGTAGACGGGGTCTGAGGCACGCAAAAACGAACGGGCCAGCAGCGTGTCACGCGGCGCAAGTCCGGCTGCATCCATGAAGGAGCCGTCGGACCGTTGCTGCGCTTTCAGCCAGGAAAGTCCGGCTGCATTGTTGCCGGGGTTGGCGGGGCCCGGCACATCGGGAGGCAAGGTGGTGCCGGGGACACCCGGAGAGGTGGTCTGCGGCGGCTCGGCAAAGACATTGGCCACGCCCAGGCCATGGGTCAGAGCGTTGTAACGCAGGCCGACCTGCCGGCGAGCCTGAGCCACCACATCCAGGTCTGCGGGATCGATGGTTTCCCCAGGCCGTACCAGATAGATGAAGCCGAATCGGAACGTCTTCTGAGATACGTCGACAGAAGGGATGCGCGGGCCTTCAGCGGCAATGACGTCGTCTATCGTGACGATTCGCTTGGTGCCCCGAATGGTGGTTCCCAACGGGGCAGGCAGGGCGTTGCCATCGACGTCGGGCGCTTCGATGAGGAAGAAGGGAGGAACCTTGTCCTTGCCGATCAATCCAGCCAGGTACAAGTCCAGCGGGCTGTACCTGCTCTGGGTGTCAATCGCTGTGAAGGAGCCCTCGCCGTTGTCACGCCAGCTCGCGCCATAAAGCACCGAGCCCTGGCTGTCCAGCAGATAGCTCCAGTGGGAGCCATCCTTCCCTACCAAGGCAGAGCTGATCTGTCCATTCCAATCGCGGAATTTGACGTGGCTACCCCAGCGATGCTGCAACTCATGCGCAAAGGTGGACAGCATGGATTCATAGTCGGCACTGGACGTCGCGCTTGCCCAGCGGGAAGCCGCTGCCATGTCGATATAGCTTTGCAACACGCCCTTGCTGCCATACGCCTGTGAGTTGTCAAATTGCTTGATGCCTATGCCAGCGGTGTCGTTGCGCACGCCCCGGTGAAAAGCCAACGCGTTCTCTCCGTCGGCTGAGGCAGTGGGGTATTCGAAGCTCGAAAACACCACAAGGAAGTCATAGACATCGGCATGCGTGCGAAAAAACTCCTTGCCTACCGTTTCCGAGGGCGCCACCAGATCGATGCCGTATTCACCGGAAAACTCGATGATGCTGACGCCTTTCTCGTCGCGGATAAAGCGGGCCAGACCGGGGGCATCGCCAGACGCTCTTCGCACGCCAGACGATGCTGGATGTAATTGCGAAGATGCGGCAGCGCTTTGCAAAAAATCCGGAAGCGACATAAGAGCAAGGAGCGCAACGACATTGCACACCAACCCCATCAGCCACACGCAAGCGGGCCAGTACGGAGAATCACTTTTCAGCGCTGTCAACGAATGCCTGCCATGCGCCATCGAAGTGCGGGCCACACCCATCCCTGCCCTGTGAATCCCGGTCTTGCAAAGTGCAATCTGAAAACCGCGCACCGCCGCCCGCATCATGGCGACACGACCATCCATCCGTCCTTCATTGAACGAGCGGGGGCTTGGAACCGAATCAGCCGTGTCGTCTGAAGGCCATCCACCAAGGCGATCTCGATCCGTTCGACAGCCTCCTGCCCAGGCAGATTCACAGGCAGGAACACTGCCACATTGCCGGAAACCTCTTCCAAAGCCACAGCCAACCCGGGGACCTGCATTCCTCTTCGGAGTACGGTCAGATCGTTCGCGCCCCACTTGACCACCACCTGCTGACGCCTCGCATCCAGGGCGACCACGCGCAATTCGGTCTGATCTGCGACTGCCCAGTGCCAGCGATTGATTGCAACCCCGGATTCGCCTGGCTGTGCAAGCTGGGCCGATGCCATTGACGGTAGCAAACACGCCGCAAACATCAACAATGTCAGTGCAGCAGATGCTGAAGCGCCCGATAAGTTGACTGGCCAAACAGCGAACACCACCGAGCGCCTGGTGGCAAACATCGCAACCCGCCTGAATTTTTTCAGAACGCCTCTCCAAAGCATTGCCAGCGACACAAAGGCTGGAATGCCCCTCTCGATACTTTCCATCTTCTCCTCCGCGATGCCATGCACCTTTTTGCTTGTTCCCTAAGCAAAAAGCTGGCAACTGCCTACTATTTTTTCAGGGTCACGATCGAAGGATTCGCCCGGCAACATGCCTTTTTTGACTTATCGACTTAAATGACCCGCACGCCTGAAAGCAGTCCATGGCATGGAGCCATGGACTGCGAAATACGGTCATGGTGACAACAAAAAGCTTTATACGTAACGCTTTGTGCGAAGCATATCACTGAATTGAGCAATGCAGCAACAGCCCATGGATCAAGGCAGCGCCGACTGTCAAAAGGCAATCAACGCAATACATCGCTCCATATTATTCATTTCACTGCATCGCCGCGATTGACAGAATCGACTTGAGCATGTGGAAACGGAGGCATTGCCGGCGTTTGGATCGCAAGCCTGCCGTTGCGCTCACCGCAACCGCGCCAACCTTCGCCCGAAATGCTTCAACTCCAGCGCCGCAGCCTGCGCCACGTGCCCTGCATCGCTTTCACTGTCCTGTTCAGCCGCCCCGGCCACAGCCAGCACCGCCAGCCGGCTCTGGTAGCGCGATTCCTGCAGCGGCCTGAACACCAGCTTGCCCCGGTACAGCGAGGCAAAGGACGAGGGGACGATGGCCACGCCCAGGCCGCAGGCCACCAGGGCGAGCACGTTGACGAACTGGCCGGCCTCGTGGCGTATGGAGGGGGTGAAGCCCGCGTCCAGGCACAGGGCCACGGTGCGGTCGAAGTAGTCGGCGTCCTCGTAGCGCGCAAAGCCCACGAAGGGCTCATGCGCAGCCGATTGCAGCGGTAGCGCGCCTTCGCCAGCCGCCAGCGGATGGGACGGCGCCATGGCCAGGCAGTAGGGATCGTCCATGCCGGCCACTTCCTCGGCCAGTGGCTCGCCCTTGCCGGGACGCCCGAAGCCCAGGTCCAGCTCTCCGGCGCGCAGGGCGCGCAGTTGCTGCGAGGTGATCATCTCGCGGGCTTCCACGCGCAGGTTCCAGCCTGCGTCGGCAATGCGGCGCAGCAGGCCGGGCAGCACCGAGTGCATGGCCGACGGAACCAGGCCCAGGCGAACCACGCCCTGGCGGCTTTGCTGGCGTTCGCGGGCGCGCAGCGGGGCCTGCTGGGCGCGCGCAAGAATGGCGCGCGCGTCTTCCAGCAGGGACTCGCCCGCAGGCGTGAGCCGCACGCCGCGCGGCAGCCGTGTGAACAGGGCTGCGCCCACCTCTTCCTCCAATTGCTTGAGCTGGGCCGACAGCGGCGGCTGGGCAATGAAAAGCTTGCGAGCGGCGCGGCTGACGTTGCCCTGCTCGGCCACGGCGACGAAATAGCGCAGGTGGCGCAATTCCATAGGTGTTCACCCTTTGAAAACATACTTGCTTCGTATGCTTCAGATACTAATTCAGTCTTGGACATACCTCTGGCGTATGGAGACACTGCCGCCATCGCCAATTTCCAACGGGCCAGCGGCCCCCACGCCATGCAAGCACTGCGCAAAACCGAGCCGAGCCACGGCCTGACACTGACCCAAGCGGACATGCCCGCGCCCGGCCCTGGCGAAGTGCTGCTGCGCGTGCATTCGGCCGGTGTGTGCGGCACCGATCTGCACATTGCCGAATGGACCCGCAGCTACCACTTCCTGACCCCAGCCCTGCCCGTGACGATAGGTCACGAGTTCAGCGGAGAGATTGCCGCGCTGGGCGAAGGTGCCGGGAACCTGGCCCCGGGCCTGACCGTGGGCCAGATGGTGGCCGTGCGGCCCTCGGTCACCTGCGGCCGCTGCGCGGCCTGCACCAGCGGCAACTTCGATGGCTGTACCACGCGGCGCGGCATTGGCGTGCTGCGCAATGGCGGCTTTGCACCCTGGGCCGCCGTGCCGCTGCGCAACTGCGTGCCGGTCCCGGCCGGTGTGCAGGGCGATGTGGCCGCGCTGGCCGAGCCGCTGACCGTGAGCCATGAGGCCGTGCGCACGGCCGGCGTGCGCCCCGGCCACCGCGTGCTGGTGCTGGGGCCGGGCAACATCGGCCAGGGCATTGCGCTATTTGCGCGGGCCGCAGGCGCCGCCCAGGTGGTGGTGGCCGGGCATGGCGATGCGCCGCGCCTGGCGGTGTTGCGCGCCATGGGCTTTGACGATGTGCTGGACTTCGAGGGCAGCGATATGGATGCGGCCCTTGCCCCCTATCTGGCCCGGGGCCGGTTCGATGCCGTGATCGAGGCCACGGGCGCGGCCGCCGTGATTGCGCCGGCGCTGCGCGCGCTCAAGGTGCATGGCGTGCTGGTGATCACGGGCATCCATGCAGCGCCCGTGCCCATCGACCTGACGGCGCTGGTGCGCAATCACCAGGAGCTGCGCGGCTCCTACCGCGCGCCCGAAAGCGCCTGGCCCGAGGTGGTGCGCTTCATGCAGGAGCACCAGCCCCTGCTGCGCCAGATGATCACGCACCGCGTGCCGCTGTCGCGTGCCGAGGAAGGCTTTGCACTGGCGCGCGCGCGCCATGCCAGCAAGGTGCTGGTGCAGCCGGAGCACCAGGCATGAGTGGCAGCAACGCCTTTCTTGCGCTGTGGAACGGACTTGACCGCAGCGATGCGCGCGAGGAATACGAGGCCTGGCACGCCATGGAACATGTGCCCGAGCGCGTGGGCCTGCCGGGATTTCTGTGGGGGCGCCGCTATGTACGCGGTTCGGATGCAGGCGGCTCGGATGCAGGCGGTGCGCCATCTGCCGCAGGCAGCAGCTACTTCACGGTCTATGGATTGCAGGGGCTGGATGCGCTGCAGACGGCGCAGTATGCCGATGTGATCGCCCATCCCACGCCCTGGTCCGCCCGCATGCGGCCCCGGCTGAGCGCCTTTGTGCGCCGGCCCTGCGCGCTGGTGGCCACGGCAGGCGCCTCCTCCGCCGCGCACCTGGTGGCAGTGCGCGCCACCACCGCCGACCTGCCCGGCTGGTCCGCCGCAGCCATGCAGGCGCTGGCCGAGGCCGAGGACAGCGCCCTGCTGGTGCGCGCCAGCGCGGGCGCCGTGCCGCCCGCGCTGGACCTGGCCTACCCCGTGGGCGGCGAACGCATTGCCCAGGCCGTGGCCGGCCAGACCACGGTGGTGCTGCTGGCCGAGCATTGCACGGCCGAGGGCGCGCGCCAGGGTGCGCAGTGGCTGCTGGAGCGGCTTGCGCCCTGGAGCCTGCCGGGCGCGCAGGCCGAATCCTTTGTGCTGCAAAGCCAGGTGGTGCGCGGCGACCTGCCTGCGGATGTGTCACAGCACCCGCACTCCCGATTGCCGCCGCGCCTGGGGCCCATGAACCGGTATTTTTCGCGCTGAAGCCAGATTGCAGATGAACATTCCAGGAGACAAGAACATGAACAAGCCCCAGACAGCCAGGCAGCCGCTGCTGCAGTCGTCAACGCGCCGCGCAGCCCTGCGGTGGTGCGCTGCCGCGCTCTCGCCGGTCTTCCCCGCCCATGCCGCAGGCGACAAGGATGCGTGGCCCACGCGCCCGCTGCGCTTGATCGTGGGCTATGCCAGCGGCTCCTCCCCCGACGTGCAGGCGCGCCTGCTGGCCGAGCCGCTGGGCCGCGCCCTGGGCCAGCCCGTGGTGGTGGAGAACAAGGGCGGCGCCAGCGGCAACATCGGCGCCGATGCCGTGGCCAAGGCCGGCGACGGCCATACGCTGGGCGTGATCGGCAATGGCCCGCTGACCAGTTCCAAATACCTCTACGCCAGGCTGCCCTACGACCCGGGGCGGGATTTTGCGCCCATCGCCATGATCGGATCGGCGCCGCTGGTCTGGGTGGCGCCGCGCGCCGCCGCCACCGATACGGCGGCCTACCTGCAGTCCCTGCGTTCCGAGAACGGGCAGTTCAATTTCGGCTCGGTCGGCAAGGGCTCGGGCACGCACCTGGGGGCCGAGCTGATCAAGGAATCCATGGGCCTGCGCCTGGCCCATGTGCCCTACAACGGCGGCCCGGCCGTGGTGAACGCCCTGATGGGCGACCAGGTACAGATGGCGCTGCTGCCGGCCTCCACCGTGATGCCGCTGGTGCAGTCGGGCAAGCTGGCGGCGCTGGCCGTGACCTCCAGCGAACGCAGCCCGCTGGCGCCCGGCGTGCCGTCCATGCGCGAGATCGGTGCGGGCGCGGTGGACATCGAGGTGTGGAATGCCGTGATGGCGCCGGCCTCCATGCCCGCAGCCCACCGTGCCCGGCTGTCACAGGCGCTGGAGCGCATCCTGCATTCGCCCGAAGTGCGCGACAAGCTGCTCGCCCAGGGCTGGCGCGTGGACGATGTCGGCCCCGCCGCCCTGTCCGCACGCATGGCGCAGGACAACCGCACCTACGGCGCGCTGATCGCCAAGAAGAACATCCGGCTCGACTGAGCGGACAACGCCAACCGAGGCGGCACGGGGCAGCACCTGGCGGCACCAGGCAGCACCTGGCAGCAAGCAACGGCCAGCGCCCCATTTTTTCCATACCCCATAGAGGAGACATCATGAATACCTTGCAACGAGGAGGCTGGGCCGTGGGCGCCGCAGCCCTGGCCCTGGCAAGCCAGGTGCATGCGCAGACACAGACTCAGGCGCAGACACAAGCGCAAACATCGGCCCCGCCCGCGATCCCCAGCAGCAGCGTGACGCTGTACGGCGTGGTGGACATGGCGGTGGAGTCGGGGCGCACGGGCAATGGCGGCCTGCAGCGGCTGGAAAGCGGCGTGATCGCCGGGTCGCGCTGGGGCCTGCGCGGCACGGAGGACCTGGGCGGCGGCCAGCGCGCGCTCTACGTGGTGGAGGCAGGCTTCAACGGCGACACGGGTGCCAGCGGCCAGGGCGGCCTCGCCTTTGGTCGCCAGGTCTTCGTGGGCCTGGGCGGCGGCTGGGGCCAGCTCACGGCAGGGCGCCACTACACCACGCTGCACACTTCGCTGGCCAGCTATGCGCTCACCGGCCTGATCTGGGGCAACGCGGCCAACTATTTCCGCGACGGCACGGTGCTGCGCGCCAGCAATTCGCTGCGCTACCAGTCGCCGAACATGGGCGGCTTCACGGTGCGCGGCATGTATTCGTTCGGCGAGGCGGCGGGCTCCAGCGTGGCCAGCCTGTACGGAGGCTCCGTGGACTATGCGGCCGGGCCCTGGGCACTGGGTGCATCGTGGATGCAGCGGCGCACCACGGCCGTGAATACCGACCGCTATGCGCTTCTGGGCGCGGCCTATGACTTCGGCGTGGCTCGCGCCGCGCTGCTGCTGTCCACGCGGCGCGACGACCTGCCTGCCGCCACCAGCGGCCAGGGCCGTTTCTATGAGGCCAGCGTGACCGTGCCCATGGGCATGGCGGGGCAGTGGCTGCTGTCCTATGGCGCCTACCACGGACAGGCTCGCGCCCAGAGCGATGCACGTGCGCTGAGCGTGCGCTACGACCACTCGCTGTCCAAGCGCACCAAGCTCTATGCGGGCGTGGGCCGCATCCACAACGAAGCGGGCGCCGCCTTCACCATCAACACCGCCAGCAATGCGGGGCCGGTGGTCCAGGCAGGCAGCCGGCCCAGCTCGGTGGTGCTTGGCATATCGCACGCCTTCTGATTGCCGGGGCAGGCGCGGCCAGCGCCTGCCATGCCGACAGGACGGCCCGGCTGGAGTCGGGCCGTTGTAACAACCCCATGGAATCCAGGGAATATTCGCCTATTTGAATGGATTTTTCCAATCAGAAAAAGTCTGTCCAATCAGCGAATTAGGCGATTTGCAAGAGAGAAAGTTTCGCAAAAAGACAAGTGCCTGCGCGATCCGGCAAGAAAAATAAAATCCAAATGTAAACAATTGTTTATCTGGCCTGTAAGATTCTTCCAGTCAATCAGTGTTTCCCCAGGAGGGTGTTGTGAAGCACTTCGCCGATGCATTCATCGGGAAAATGCATCGCACCCGCCTGGCCATTGATTTTTTCATATAAGAATTCTTACTCATTCAATCTCTTGACGCACCACATCCACGGCCACCAAGATGAGAGCGCATCCAGATTATGGAGAATAATATCCGCCCATCACCAGCAAGCCGATACTGGATATAACAAAATCAGCCGGGCCGAAGAATTGCTACAGGCCTGCAAATGGCCAGAGCCTTCCATATATCCCCTGCTGGTGCTCAGATATGTGCAGGAAGCACAGGCCATTTTCGAGCTGCACCGCATGCCCGACCGCGTGGTCTCATGCCGTATTGCAGCCGCCTTCATCCATTGCCAGCTGGGTGAAGAGCGCAATGCGATTGCACTGGCCACTGCGGCAATGGCCAATCCCGCGCTGCTGCAGCCGGAATCCATGGCCTGCGCCACCTATGTGAGGGCGCTGGCGCACAGCCGGCTGGGCGAGCTCGATACCGCCTTGCAATTGATCGAAGGCAAGGACCATGATTTCGCATTGATGGCGCCGGGCATCACGCCCTGGCTGTCCGCCCTGATCAATTGGGCCAGAGCGCAGATTCTGTGGAAGATCTATCTCTACAAAAATCACCAGAATCTGTGGTGCGGGCCGCCCCCGGATTCAGGCCTGGTCCAGCTCGGTGCCGCGGCACCCGACAGCGCCGACCTGCAGGCGCTGCTGGAGCGGGTCGGCCGCCAGCTGCCAACGGGCCTGGCCTGGCCCTACAGCGATTTGCTGCAGCTCTCGGTCAAAGGGCTGGATGCGGGCCGCCGCGAAGCCGCTGGCGTGATCCGTGCCATTGAACGCATCGGCGTCCGCCACCAGATCAAGAACCCGCCGATTGCCGGCTGGGCCTGGCTGAGCAGCGCACTGGTGCACTGCAGCAAGCGCCAATATGCCCAGGCCCTGCAGGCGGTGATGCTGGCAAAGTCCACGGCCCAGACCTACCAGCTCGAAGGCCTGTGCCGCAATGCCCTGGTCTACGAGTACCACATACAGGAAACGCAGGGCGATTTTGCAGGCGCCCTGTCCACGCTGAAGGCGCTGAACATCATGCGGCTCAAGAGCATGGCCATCAGCCCCTATCTGGAGAAATCCAGATTCACGGCCATGGACGAGGCACGGCTGCACGATCTGGAACCCGCCTATGTCAAGCGCGCCCTCCAATACATACAAGAAAACCTGGACAAGAAACTACCGATCCAGACCATTGCCGACCATTGCCGCGTCAGCCGGCGCACATTGGAGGTTTCCTTTCGCAACAGCCGGTCGTGCAGCATCGGTGAATATATAAGGCAAAGCCGCATTCATCTTGCGGCCGAATCGCTGCTGACCACCGACCAGAGCATAGGACAGATTTCCTCGCAGCTTGGTTATTCCTCGCTCTCATCATTTTCCCGAGATTTCTCCGGACATTATGGAATACCGCCGTCTGTCTGGGTGCGCCATCATCGATTGGCGTGATCCGGATTTTTATGCGATGCGGCCCGATTGCGTGGCACGCAGCCCTATTGAATACTGAAAGGAATACGCATGAAATACCTGAAAAACATGAAGACGGGCTCCATGTTGGGTCTGGGTTTTTCGATTCTGATTGCCATCGCGCTGTCGATTGCGCTGTATGGCCGCGCCCAGCTGGTACAGGCCTCCGATGATGTGGCCTACCTGGCCGACAAGCGGATCACCAGCCTGCTCCGGCTGGTGGAGATCAAGGGCTCGGTGGAGTTCATCTTTCGCGGCGTGCGCAGCATGGCGCTGATGGAGGACGCCGGGGAAAAGAAGCTGGCCAAGGCCGCACTGGATGCACAGCGCCAGAAGATCGGCCAGCTGATGGAGAAATTCCGCGAAGGCCTGAGCACACCGCAGGGCGTTGCCCTGTACGACAACATGAAGAACGCGCGCATTGCCTATCTGCCGCTGCTCGACCAATTCATGGAGGCGGCCACGCGCCACGACCTGCAGGCCGTCTCGGCCATGCTTGGCGAAAGCGGGGAGTTCCGCAAACGCCAGGACGCGTTCTTCAACTCCATCAATGACATCCTGGCCCACCAGCAGGTGCGCGCCACAGAAACGGCGCAGGCCTCCGAGGACAAATCCCTGGCTGCCGGGCGGCTGATGCTGTCCCTGGCGCTGGCCGCACTGGCCATAGGCGCGCTGGTGGGCTGGGCCATCACGCGGCGCATCACGGGCCTGCTGGGCGGTGAGCCCGCCTACGCGGCGCAGATCACGCAGGAAGTCGCCAGGGGCAACCTGGCGGTGACCGTGGCGCTGCGGCCCGGTGATACCACCAGCCTGCTGGCTGCGCTGAACTCCATGCGCGCCAGCCTGGCAGACATCGTCAGCCAGGTACGCCACAGCAGCGAATCGATTGCCACGGGCGCCAGCCAGATCGCCTCGGGCAACGCCGACCTGAGCGCTCGCACGGAAGAGCAGGCCGCCAACCTGGAGGAAACGGCCGCCTCCATGGAGCAGATGACCGCCACCATTCAGCAGAACGTGGACACGGTGCGCAGTGCCTCGGGCCTGGCCCAGTCGGCCAGCGCCACGGCCGTGCACGGCGGCGAGGTGGTGCATGGCGTGGTCAGCACCATGGAGGACATCACGCACAGCTCGCGCAAGATCGAGGAAATCATCGGCGTGATCGACGCCATTGCGTTCCAGACCAACATCCTCGCGCTCAACGCCGCCGTGGAGGCCGCGCGTGCCGGGGAACAGGGCAAGGGCTTTGCGGTGGTCGCCTCGGAGGTGCGCTCCCTGGCCCAGCGCTGCGCCAACGCGGCCAAGGAGATCAAGGGCCTGATCAGCGAGAGCGTGGGCAAGGTCGCTGCCGGCTCCCGCCAGGTGGCCGAGGCCGGCAACACCATGAACGACATCGTCACCCAGACGCACCGCGTGGCCGAACTGATCTCCGACATTGGTGCCGCCACGCAGGAGCAGTCCCAGGGCGTGACCCAGGTCAGCGACGCCGTACAGCAGCTCGACCAGGTGACGCAGCAAAACGCCTCCCTGGTGGAGGAGTCCGCCGCCGCTGCCGACAGCCTGAACAAGCAGGCGGCGCAGCTGGTGCAACTGGTCAGCGTGTTCCGCCTGGATGAAAGGGAGGCCCGGGCACAGGCCGTGTCCGCGCCGGTGGCAGCGGTCGGGCTGGCGCGCGCACAGACCGCCAGGCCGTCTCCTGCGCTGGCCCCTGCCGTGCCCCGCCCCGCCAAGCCCTTGCGCGCGGCAGCGGCTGCGGCCTCCAGCGCGCCTGTGGCGCTGCCCGCCAGGACCACGGCACCCCGCCGCGCCACGGCGGCCGAGATGGCGGAGGAGTGGGAGCAGTTCTAGAACAGGCTCAGCGCATCACCAGGCCGCCATCGACGAACAGCAGCTGCCCCGTCATGAAGCCGCTCAGTTCCGAGGCCAGGAACAGCACCGGCCCTGCCACGTCTTCGGGGCTTGCCAGGCGGCGCAGCGGCGTGGCGGCCATCAGCGATTCGCGGAAGGACTCGCGCGTGTCCTGCGTGCCCTGCGTGGGATAGACCAGGCCCGGCGCCACGCAGTTGACACGTATGCCCACGGGCCCCAGCTCGCTGGCCAGGTTGCGGCTGAAGGCCACCAGCGAGGCCTTGGCCGTGGTGTAGTCGTGGTAGGGCACGACGGGGTGCTCCACCAGGTTGCTGGCAATGTTGACGATGCTGCCCCGCGCGCGCTGGCGCATCTGCGGCAGCACGGCGCGGCAGACGTTGAAGGCCGCGCCCACGGCACCGTCGTACTGGGCCTGGTAGTCGCTCCATTGCAGGTCGTCGAAGAGACGGCGGCGCTCGGGGTCGAAGGCGTAGGGTTTGAAGGCGTTGTTGACCACGATATCGATGGCGCCCGCCTCGCGCGCCACGGCATCGGTCATGGCCTGGACGGCGGGCGGCGAGCCCACATCGGCCTTGATGGCCCAGGCATCGCCTCCGGCCTGCTTGCCCGCAGCCTGGCAGGCCGCCACGGTCTGCGCGGCGGCAGCATCGTTGGACAGGTGGTTGACCGCCACGAGGGCGCCCTCGCGCGCAAAGGCGATGGCAATGGCCGCGCCTATGCCGCGGCCGGCGCCGGTGACCAGCACCACCTTGCCTTGCAGGCCCAGGGAAGACGGCTGTGCCATCTCAGGCCCCGGGCAGCAGGCTGGTGTCCACCACGTCGGACACCTTGATCTGCCTTTGCACCATGCCCAGCGCGCGGTAGGCGTCGGCGCCCTTTTGCAGGGCGGCCAGGTCGAAGCTGCCCAGCGGCTTGCCGGCCTGCAGCGGCTGCGAAGACGCATTGCGCAGGCGGATCACGTCCAGGTTGATGTCGCGCTGCGTGCCGTCGATGGCGTGCTTGCCGGCCAGCGTGGCGGCTTCCTCGGGGTTGGCCATCATCCAGGCGGCGCTGTCGCGGTAGCCCTTGAGGAAGGCGCGCAGCAGGTCCTTCTTGTCGCGCAGCGTGTCCTCGCGCACCACGAACATGTCGCTGGAGATGTTGAGGTGATCGCGCACCTGCATCACATCGACCTCGCCAATGCCTTTGCGCAGGCCCACGGCCAGGCCGGTGTCGGTGGCGGCCGTGGCATCGACCTGGCCCTGCATCAGCGGCGCGAAGTTGAGCAGGCCGGTGACGACGATGGTCACGTCCGACTCCTTGAGACCGGCCTGGTGCAGCATCACCAGCAGGTTCTGGCGCGTGCCGCTGGACAGGCTGTAGACGCCGATCTTCTTGCCCTTGAGGTCCGCCGGCTTGCGGATGCCGGCCGACTTGAGCGAGACCACGTTGAACACGTTCTGCGGGTAGATGTCGTAGATGGCGACCAGCTTCTCGCCCTTGTCAAGCGCCATGAAGAAGGAGCCGGGGTCGGTGAAGGCCACATCGGCCTGGCCGCTGAGCATGTTGCGGATGGCGTCGCCGCCGCCCGCGCCGGGCAGGTAGGCCAGCTCCACGCCCTGGGCCTTGAAAAAGCCCTTGTCGGGCTCGGCCAGGATGTTGGTGATCTCGCTGATGGGCTTGCTCCAGCCCGCCAGGCGGATCTTGCCTTGCACAGGAGCGGCCAGGCAATTGCCGGCCAGCGCCAGGCCGGCAAAACCGGCAGAGGCGCCCAGCAGGCTGCGACGGGTGAGGAAGGGGGATTGCGGTGTGTGCATGGCGCTTGGGGAAAAGGTTTCGGAAGTGTTCAGGGGGGTCAGGCGGCGCGCGAGCGCAGCAGCCGGCGCTCCAGCACCAGGCAGGCCTGGTACAGCAGCAGGCCCATGGCGGCGATCAGCACCAGGGCCGCAAACATGAGGGTGGTGTCCATCATTCCCTGGGCAGCAATGACCACGGCACCCAGGCCGCGGCTGGCGCCCATGAATTCGGCCACCACGGCGCCGACCAGGGCCAGCACCACGGCCACGCGCAGGCCCGCAAGAATGGCGGGCAGACCCGTGGGCAGCTTCAGGCGCAGCAGCGTCTGCAGCCGCGTGGCGCCCAGCATGCGAAACAGCTGCAGCCGCTGGGCATCGACCTGGCGCAGGCCGGTCAGGGTGTTTTCCATCAGCGGGAAAAAACAGATCAGCGCCGTGATCAGCACCGTGGGCAGCATGCCGAAGCCGAACCACAGCACGAACAGCGGCGCCAGCGCCAGCTTGGGCACGACCTGGCTGACCACCACATAGGGCTTGAGCACACGCTCGAGCAGCTCGGATTCAGCCAGGGCCATGCCCGCCAGCAGGCCGATCGCGCTGCCGGCCGCCAGCCCCAGCAGCAGGGCCTGGAGCGTCGCCCAGATGTGCGGCCAGAAATAGCCCGTGGCCAGCCCCGTCCACAGCGATGCCGCAATGGCCGAGGGCGCCGGCAGCACCAGGGCGGACAGGCCCCATTGCCGCACCAGCAGCTCCCACAGGCCCAGCAGGACCAGCGCCAGCGCGGCGGCCAGCAGGCGGGCATGGAACAAGGACACCGTCATGCCGCCGTCCTGTCCATGGCTGCGCGCACGCGGGCGCAGTGCTCGTTGAACGCCGGCCCGTGGCGCATGGCCTGGGTGCGCGGCGCGGGCAGATCGACCGCCATATCAGCCACGATGCGCCCGCCGTGCATGAGGGCGATGCGGTCGCCCAGGTAGACGGCCTCGTTGATGTCGTGGGTGACGAAGAGCACCGTGGTGCCGCGCTCGCGGCACGTGCGCAGCAGGTCGTCCTGCAGCTCGGCGCGCGTGATGGCGTCCAGCGCGGCAAAGGGCTCGTCCAGCAGCAGCAGCGGCGGGTCCAGCACCAGCGCCCGTGCCAGCGCCACGCGGCTTTGCTGCCCGCCCGAGAGATGGCGCGGATGGCGCTGCGCGTGGCTGGCCAGGCCCAGCTGCTCCAGCAGCGCCAGGGCGCGTTGCTCGTCCTGCGGCGCGGGGCGCCTTTGCAGCGACACGGGCAGCAGCACATTGCCCAGCGCCGTATGCCACTCCAGCAGCGTGGGCGCCTGGAACATGAAGCCCAGCTGCGGACCGGGCTCGGCCAGCTCGGCGCCACGCAGCAGAATGCGGCCCGACTGCGGCCTGAGCAGCCCCGCCGCCAGCTTGAGCAAGGTGGTCTTGCCGCAGCCGCTGCGGCCCAGCAGGCAGTGGACCTCACCGGCCTGCACGCGCCAGTCCACGCCGTCCACCACGGGCGGGCGGCCCGGGTAGGTGAACACCACCTGTTCGATATCGAGAAACGCCATGCCGTCAGCCCCGTCTGTGATGCCCGTCATGCCCGTTGTGCCCGTCGTGCCGGTGTGCATGGATGTCAATCCGCATACGGGGCAAACGGCTGCGCCGCCGCCTCGGCAGATTGCTCGATCTCGGTCATGCGCACCAGGTCCAGCAGGTTGAAGCGGCCGTCATGGTGCCAGCCGGCCTCGGGCATGCTCATGGAGCCGATGGCGCTGATGCGCGTGACGCCGGCCGCGCCCAGCAGGCCCGCCAGCCGGTACAGCTGCTCGGGCGAGGCGGCAATGCCGGCCGTCTGCAGGTATTCGCGCTGCGCGGCCACCACGGGCACGGCGTCATCCAGGCGGTCCACACCCACCACGGCAATCGTGCGGTACAGGGCCGTGGGCGCCATCGGCTGCAGGCTGTCGCTGTACGCCACGCTCCAGGGCGCGTCCACCGGGCCCAGCAGTTGCTGTTCGTCACCCGACCATTCCACGGACTGCTGCCAGCGGGCCACGGCGGCGCCCTCCTCCAGCTCCAACGGCCGGCGTGCAAAGCGCCGCTGCAGGTTGGCCAGTTCGGCCGCCAGATAGTCGGCAAAGGCACGTGCAGAGACAGGGGCGCCGCGCTCCACGTAGAAGACATGGGGCGAGTAGCAGCCCTGCTGGTCGTAGCGCATCACGTCCCAGGCCGCCAGCCGCGCCACGGCGGGCGCCTTGAGCGTGTCCAGCGCGGCAGCGCCCACCATGCCAAAGCCCAGCTTGTGGCCATGCGGCAGAAAGCGCGTGGTCACGGGCAGGCGCTGGCGCAGTGCCTGCAGCGTCTGGTTGCCGCCGTAGGCGAGCACGGTGTCGGCCTCGGCATGGAGCGCGGCGGCTCCACCGCCATCCGCGCCCTCCGCGCCATCCGCCCCATCCACACCCCCCGCACCGCTCCACCACACCACGGCCAGGCAATCGGCCAGCGGCGGGTGGACCTCGGCCAGCAGCCGTGCGAACCAGCCCGCGAACAGCGGCTCGGCGCTGGCCAGCTTGCCAATGGCGGGCGCCTTGACCAGCAGGCCGCAGACCAGGCTCCACAGCGACAGCGCAGGCACATTGCCGGCCCAGCTGTGCATCAGCAGATCAGGCCCGAAGGCACGCACCGCGCCGCCCTTGGGCGTGGGCTGGAAGCCGTCGAGCACGGCCGGGTTGGCAAAGTCCTCCGCCACAAAGCGCCGCAGCTGCGCGGCGCGAAAGGTCTTGAAGAAGCCCGTCAGCCCCAGGCGCACCATGTCGGCGTCATAGCCGCTGACCACGGGCAGCCAGGTCTCGGCCTGGCGCCGATAGGGATCGCTGCGGTCCAGCAGGCGTGCGATGGCGCGGTCGATGGCGTCGATGATCTCGGCCACGGGCATGGCCCTGAGGTGGCGGTCGGCGGCACGGCGCACATGGGCTGCCAGCGCATGCATCTGCGGGCCGGTCAGCAGGGGCACGGAGACTTCCAGCCGCACGCCGCCGCGTTCGAAGGGCAGCACATGCCACTGCAGCTCGGCCTCGCGCAAACCAGGCAGTTCGGGCAGGTAGCCGGCCGTGATCCGCTCGATGTTCATGCAGCAGCGGCCTTCACGAATTCATCGACCGCCAGCGAGCAGCCCTTGGCCGCTGCGCCCTCGGCACGCCCCAGCAACAGGAAACCGCTGTTCTCGCCATGGCCGGCCCACAGGCCCACGTCCTCGGTGAGGATGGTGGTGACCGCGTTGTAGTTGGCCAGGTCGCAGTGCACGAGAATGCCGCGCTCGCCGGGAGCCACGCTGCGGCCGGTGACGGGCTCGACCAGGCGCGAGCGTATCCAGTACGGCCCCGACTTGACCGAGGGCAGCGTGGCATTGCCGTCGTCATAGAACTGCGTGCTCAACTCGGTCATGCCGTACATGTTGATGCAGTGGCTGCGCGGCACGCCCAGCAACCGGGACAGGTCGGCGTAGAAATCCTCCAGCGGCAGCTCGCGCGACTGGCCCTTGTAGCCACCCGTGTCCAGGATGCGGCTGCCCGGCGGCAGGCAAAAGCTGCGGCCCTGCTCGCGCAGCGCATCCATCACATGCACCAGGCTGAAGCTGGCGCCCAGCAGCGCATAGGGGCGACCGCTGCGCTCGGACTCCTCCAGCACGGCGCACAGGCCGGGCATGTCCAGGCCGTCGGGGGTGAGGAAGTAGCGGCTGTCAGGAGTGCCGAATTCCGTCTTGGCCAGCGCCAGGTAGTGGGCCAGCGAAGAGTTGGGCATGGCCTGCTCGTCGGGAAAGAGGATGCCCATGGGCAGGCGCTCGTGCCCGGCCATGAAGCGCTGCGCGAAGTTGCGCGTCATCGACGCATCGTAGACATCGAGCGCGGGATGGAAGTGGCGTCCGCGCGCGGACAGTCCCTTGGCCTGGCCCGTGGTGCCGCTGGTCATGAACACGCGCTCCGCGGGCGAGGCCGGCTCGCTGCGCAGCTCCATGGCCTTGAACGCGTCAATGGGCACGGCGGGAATGTCGCTCCAGGTCTTCACATTGCGCAGCGTGGCGCCGCGCCGCTGGCAGAAGCTGCGAAACGGCGCATTCGATTCGTATTGGTAGGCGAACAGTTGCAGGGCCAGTGCGTCGAACTGCTCGTCGGTGCAGCCGTCCATGGCAATGAATGCAAGCAGGTCTGCGACCAGAGAAGCCGCCTGGGGCCGGGCCTTGTCCATGGAATTCCTTCGAGAGCTGGGACGTGATGCTCCGAAGGCTCCCCCGCCCGTGGCGCATGGGCGGCCACGCAGGGGTGCAAGCTCTTCTTCCGCCGGAATGACCCGGTTCAAGTTCTCGGGTGTGGATCTCAGCACTGGCGTGCACCCCGGAGCGGAGGGCTATCTTACAGCAGGGTCGCCAAGGGTGCAGGACCGGGACAATCCTGCTGCGGGCCGCATCAGCCCACGGCCGTCAGCCGCCGCATCACCCACTCCACGGGCCCCTGCGCCACCTTCCTGCTCCAGGCCCAGGCGGCCAGGCTGGCGATGATCACGTACAGCGCGGCGGCCACGGCCACTTCGCGCAGGCTGCGTGATCCGTCCAGCGCGCCAAGGGCCTCCAGCAGGCCCATGCCGATGAGGATGTGTGCCAGGTACAGGGTCAGCGTCATGCGCCCGGCCGGCAGCAGGCCGCGCCACGGTCCAGCGGGCCAGCGGTCGGCCAGCCGCAGGCAGGCGCCGATGGCAATGCTGGCGCAGCCCAGGCCCATCAGCAGGTAGGCTGGGCCGGGCGGCATGGGGCCGGTGGCCAGCCAGGCAGCCCATTCACTCTGTGCCGCAAGTGCCGAGACGGCGCAGGCCAAGCCCACCATCGCAACACCGCAAGCCACCAGGCCCCATTGCACGCGCGGCTCGGCCAGCGGCAGGCGCGCCAGCAGCATGCCGCAGAGGAAGAACGCAAACCAGGGCAGCACCGGATGGAAGCCGTTGAACAGCAGGTTGCGCGCAAAGCCGGCCGGCTCCCACAGGCCCTGGTAGGACAGGCTCGCCCAGTCCCAGCCCTGGCTGTAGTCCAGCTGCAGCAAGGCCCAGGCGGAGAGCACGGCCACGGCCGCCATGCCGGCCAGCAGCGCCCGTGCGCCGGCCTGCAGCCAGGCGATGGCCAACACGAAATACACCGCGTAGTAGTGAATGATGTCGGCCGGAAAGATCAGCAGGTTCATGCCACCGGCCACCAGCAGGAACAGCGCGCGGCGCAGTGTCCAGATGCGCGCCGTGGCCGGCTCCAGCGAGCGCGTGGCCAGCACCAGGCCCAGGCCTGCCAGCACCACGAAGGTGGCCGAGGCCTTGCCCTCCAGAAAATGGAAGAACGACAGCAGCCAGCCAGGCTCCTGCAGCGCGGGATGCATGGCCTGCTTGAAGTTGACGAACACCATGCCTGCCAGCGCCAGGTAGCGCGCCAGGTCCAGCCCCGCCAGGCGGGCGCCCCTGCCGGTGGCGTGCCTCATGCAGTGCCTCCAAGAAGGCAGGCCAGCAAGGCGGGATGCAGCACATCGACCCCTTCATCCGCCCCCGCGTCTTCTTGCGGCGTCACCGCCAGCGCAAAGCGCAGCGCATCGCTTTCCACGGCATCCAGCAGCAGTTGCGCGGCCAGGCGCACGGGCACGGCGGGCCGCAAGAGGCCCTGCTGCGCCCCGCGCTCCATGAAGCCTGCCAGGCCGTCGAGCATGCGCCTGCGGTTGGCCTCGAAGGCCGGCGCCAGCCCGGGCGAACGCGCGATCTCGGACAGGCATTCGGCGCTGAGCACGGCCCATTCCCGCTGGCGGCACAGCGCCTGGTAGGCGGCCAGGAATTGCGCCACCACAGGCAGCGAAGGGGCTGCGGCCCGCTCCAGCGCCTGCAGCAAGGGCAGCAGCTCGGTCTGCTCCTGCGTGGCGACCTCGGCAATCAAGGCCTGCTTGCTGTCGAAGTGGTTGTACAGATTGCCCAGGCTCACCGAGGCGGCCTGCGCGATGTCGCGCATGCTGGTGCAGTGAAAGCCGCGCTCCACGAAGCACTGCAGGGCGGCCTCCACGATGACGGCCCGGCGCTCGCTGATGTCTTCTTTCTTTTTCATGCCCCAAATGATGAACGAACGTTCATTCATAGTCAACACCGGGGCATGAAATCACAGCGGCGGCAGGGGGCCCACGCCCGAAGGAACGGCCTCCTCGTTGGGCCTGCAGGGCTGGCGCAGCATGCGCCGGCAGTCCGGCAGCTGCCGCTCATGGGCATAGGCGATGTGGCCCAGCACGATCTTCGACGGCCGGCTGCGGTCCAGCCAGACGGTGTTGGTCGAAGGCGTGGACAGATGGTCGAAGGCCCAGTACCCGGTCTGCGAAGGCGTGTCCAGGGTCACGCGCAGGCTGGAGCCCGCGCGGAACACATGGGCGAATTTCTGGATTTCCACGCGCATCAGCGTGGGCTCGTCGGGGCGCAGCGGGCGCACGGCGGCCTCGGTGAAATCACCCCAGGGCCGCAAGGCGGTGGAGCGCTGGCCGTCCAGCGCGCGCATGGAGGCACGCAGCCAGCCGCGCTGCACGAACATCTCCTGGCCGTCGGGACGCACCTCCGAGACGGTGACCTGCACATCGGTATCGCCGGCCGTGGCGCTGAGCCACAGGTCCAGCGAGGCCTCGCCATAAAAGCTCAGCGCGCGCGGCAGCGGGGCCGTGGTGAAGCGCAGCAGGCCCTGCCCGGCGGGGCTGGCCGTCCATTGGCCCGCGCCGGACTCGGTGTCCGCGTCGGGATGGTTGGCCTCGGCGCCCGGCAGCGGGTAGCGGTAGCTGGCCGACTGGCGCTCGGCCTGCGGCGGCGCATCGCCCAGCCCGCCGCCCGGCTGCAGCCACAGCGTCATGGGCGTGACGCGCACGGGCAGCCGGTCAAAGCTGGCCACGGCCGAGGGGCGCAGTTGCCCATAGTCGCCCCCACCGTTCATCCACTGCATTTCCTGCGCCAGCAGCACGCGGGGAGTGTGCTCGAAGCCGTTGCTCTCGCCCTTGAGAAAGCGCGCGTAAAAGCGCTTCATGGTCTCGCGCAGAAAGGGGGCGTTGTCGGTGTGGTGGTCGCCGTTGGAGCTGATCAGCCACATCTTGTCCGGGGCGATGCTGTCCTCGTAGTAGCCCATGCGCGTGCCCACCTGCTCGTCCTGCCAGGACTGGGTGCCCAGCGTGGGGATGTCGATGCGGTGCGTGGAGTTCATGGCGCTCTTGAGCGCGTAGCGGGCGCCGAAGAAGCGGTCCTCGTCCAGCCAGCGCGCCATGTCCAGGTCGGGGCGCTGGATCTTGCGGATGTTGTCCTCCACCACCTGTGCGCATCCGGTATCGCCATCCAGCGCCCTGGCATCTTCGGCGGCCTTGCGCCATATCGCGGGGAACTGCCGCCACCAGTTGGCGGGAAAGCCGATGTTCTGGATGCCGCCCGGATAGGCCACGTCGCGGTAGGGATCGGCCACGTTCTTGCCCGGCGCGATCGCCTTGAGGCTGGGCGGACGCTGGGCCGCCACCCACAGTTGGTCGTAGCCCGAGTACGAATAGCCCACCATGCCCACCTTGCCCGTGGACCACGCCTGGCGTGCCGCCCACTCCACCGCATGCGCCCCGGCCGCGCCCACGGAGGCGTCGGCCCACTGGTTCTCGCCGGTGGAGCAACCCGTGCCGGGCACGTTCAGGCCCATCACGGCATAGCCTTCCTTGGTCCATTCCTGGGTGGTCTGGTCCGTGACCGAGCCCGATCCGTAGCCGTCGTACTCCATCAGCACGGGAAAAGGCCCCGGCCCCTTGGGGAAGACCACCGAATAGCGCATCTTGTTGCCGTCAGGCAGCTGGATGTAGCCCCAGATGCGCGGCCCGGGGTTGGTGCTGCCCGAAGAGCCCCCGCCGCAGGCCGCAAGGCCCAGGGCAAGGGTGGCGATGCCGGCCGCGCCGAGCCACGCGCGGGAATGGCGAAAAGTCATCATAGATGGTCCTCCTGGTTGCTGATGCAGTCATGCCCGCAAGGGGGCAGGCCGCAATGTAGGACCGTCCGGGCGCATGGCGCACGCACAGGCTGAAGGGGGGATGAAGGGGGGATGAAGGGGCGCTGAAGCGCGCCTGAAGACAGGCTGAAGGCGAACGCGGCCAGTCGCCACGGCCTTCGGCCTCGGGGGCGGCATGAACTGGCACGATATGGTGATGGCGCTTGGAGCGACGGAACTATCCATCGCCCCCGCAGTCGAACGGCCTTCGCTGGAGACCTCAACGCATAACAGCCCGGCCCACACTCCATCGTTGCCGATGGAGCCACTGCCTGAACAGGCAAAGGTGAAACTGTCATGCAATGTCCCGCCTGCCGAGATGCCACGCTCATCATCTCCGAGCGCCAGAACATAGAGATCGACTACTGCCCCCAATGCCGCGGAGTCTGGCTGGACCGCGGAGAGCTGGACAAGCTCATCGAGCGCTCCGCCGCCCAGGCACCCTCCGTGCCCGCCTCGCCAGCAGCCTATGAACGCCCGCAGGAACGGCGCGCGGGCCCTGACGGATCCCATGACCGGCGCGAGCACTCCAGCCACGATGGTTACCGCCGCAAGAAGCGCGAGGGCTTTCTCTCCGATCTTTTCGACTTCTAGCACCAGGGCAAGTCCACTGCGCCGGCATCGGGACATGGCAGCCGCGCCCCACTATGATTCGGCTTTCAGTTCCTTGTCCCCATGCCCCGCGCCCGCACACCCAAGCCCGCTCCTGCCGCAGAGAACACGGCCCCGTCCAGCACTGCAGCGCCGGGGCCGTCCATCGACGCCTCCTTCCTGCACACCCTCGTGGGCTACAACGCCCGGCGTGCCTCGCTGTCCATCATCGAAGTGTTCGTGGAGCGCATGGCCACCCACGATCTCAAGATGGTGGAGTTCTCCGTGCTGTCCCTGGTGTCCCACAACCCCGGCATCACCTCGCGCCAGCTGTGCGCGGCGCTGGATGTGATGCCGCCCAACCTGGTGGGCCTGATCGCAGCGCTGGAGCGCCGCAAGCTGATCGAGCGGCGCACCCACCCCACCGACCGCCGCGCCGTGGGCGTGCACCTGACGCCGGCCGGCGCCGAGCTCACGGCCCGGGCGGAAAGAACGGCGGCGGAATTGGAAATGGATGCCACCTACCGCCTGACCGACGCCGAGCGCAGGACGCTGATCCAGCTGCTGCAGAAGATCTACAACTGAGCGCGCTCAGTCCGCCTTCTCCGCTGCCGGCTGCTCCAGCCCCAGCAGCCGCACCGCGTTGCCCTTGAGGATGCCGGGCATCACCTCGGGCTTGAAGCCGGCTTCCTGGAAATCCTTCATCCAGCGCTCGGGCGTGATCAGCGGATAGTCGCTGCCGAAGAGCACGCGGTCCTTGAGCAGGGTGTTGGCGTACTGCACCAGCTGCCGGGGAAAGTACTTGGGGCTCCAGCCCGACAGATCAATCCAGACATTGGGCTTGTGCAGGGCCACGGACAGGGCCTCGTCCTGCCAGGGAAAGCTGGGGTGGGCCATCACGATCTGCATGTCGGGGAAGTCGATGGCCACGTCGTCCAGGTGCATGGGATTGCTGTAGGCCAGGCGCAGGCCGCCGCCGCAGCGCATGCCGCTGCCAATGCCGCTGTGGCCCGTGTGGAAGATGGCCGGCAGTTGGTACTCGGCCACCACCTCGTAGATCGGCCAGGCCATGCGGTCGTAGGGATGGAAGCCCTGCACCGTGGGGTGGAACTTGAAGCCCCTGACGCCCTCTTCCTCGATCAGCCGCCGCGCCTCGCGCGCACCCATGCGGCCCTTGTGCGGATCGATGCTGGCGAAGGCCACCATCATGTCGCTGTTGGCCCGCGCAGCCTCGGCGATCTCCTCGTTGGGAATGCGGCGCCGGCCCAGCTGCGACTCGCTGTCCACCGTGAACATCACCAGGCCCAGGTTGCGCTCGCGGTAATAGGCCACGGTCTCGGCAATGGTCGGGCGCCGGCCGTTGCCGAAGTACTTGTCGGCGGCGCGGTCGTACTCCTCGCCGTAGTTGTCGAACGGGTTCCAGCAGCTCACCTCGGCGTGCGTGTGGATGTCGATGGCAATGAGCTTTTCGTGGTCCATGTCTGTCTCCTGTGCGGCCTGCTGCCTGCCCCGGCATCAAGGGGAAGTCCCAATAAGAAATTCGCAAAGGCCGCTTGAATTGGTTATTAAATATAACCAAAATCGCGGCCATCAGAAAGCGATGCGGATGCGGGCAACGGCTGCCACGCAACGGTTTCGCGCTGAGGCTTCACACCACCTTCCGAGGAGACAGACATGGACAGAAAGATCCACAAGACCCGTTCCCGCGCCTTGCCGGCCGCGCTGGCCGCCGCCCTTCCCACCCTGCTGCTGGCCGCCTGCGGCGGCTCGAGCGACGGCATCGCGCAGCTGGCCGAGGCCCGCCCCGCCACGCTGCTGTCGTGCACGGACCTGGCCGCGAAAATATCCTTCCCCAACACCCGCATCACCGCTGCCGAGACCGTGGCTGCCGGCACGCTGACGGTGGCAGGCAAGCCCATTGCCGAGCACTGCCGCGTGACCGGCCGCATGCACGAGCGCGTCAGCACCGTCGATGGCCAGAACTACGCCGTGGGCTTCGAGATGCGCCTGCCGCGCGACTGGAACGGGCGCTTTTTCTACCAGGCCAACGGCGGCCTGGACGGCAGCGTGAGCACGGCCGTGGGCGCACTGGGCGGCGGGCCGCTGGGCAATGCGCTGCAGATGGGCTTTGCCGTGCTCAGTTCCGACGCCGGGCATGCAGGCAGCCTGGGCCCCTTCTTCGGCCTGGACCCGCAGGCGCGGCTGGACTACGGCTACCAGGCCGTGGGCAAGCTCACGCCCATGGCGCGCAGCGCGCTGCAGACGGCCTATGGCAAGGGCCCGGACCGCTCCTACCTGGGCGGCTGCTCCAACGGCGGGCGCCACGCCATGGTGGCGGCCTCGCGCTATGCCGACCAGTACGACGGCATCATTGCCGGCAACCCCGGCACGCGCCTGCCGCTGGCGGCCATTGCCAACATTGCCGGCGCCCAGGGCTATGCGAAGCTGGCCACCACGCCCGCCGACCTGGGCACGGGCTTCACCCAGGCCGAGCGCCGCCTGGTCAGCCAGGCCGTGCTGGCCCGATGCGATGCGCTGGACGGCGCCACCGACGGCATGGTGCAGGCCGGCGCAGCCTGCCAGGCGAGCTTCGACCTGGCGCGCGACGTGCCCACCTGCGGCGGCGCGCGCGACGGCAGCTGCCTCAGCGCCGAGCAAAAGAGCACCATTGCCGGCCTGTTCAAGGGCGCCACCACCAGCGGCGGCAGCCGCATCTACAGCAGCTTCCCGTATGACGCAGGGCTGGATACGGCCGGCTGGGCCGGCTGGAAATTCTCCAACTCGCTGAACCTGGACACCGGCGCCGTGGGCCTGGTCTGGCAGGCGCCACCGGAGAGCCCGGCCAGCTTCAACGGCCCGCAGTTCGCGCTGACAGGCAGCGTGGACAGCATGCTGGCCAAGGTCCAGGCCACGACGGCGCTGTACACCGAAAGCGCGCTGTCCTTCATGCTCCCGCCCGACTACGGCAAGCTGCCCGTGCTGCGCAACCGGGGCGCCAAGCTCATGGTCTACCACGGCACGGCCGATCCCATCTTCTCCAGCGACGACACCGTGCAGTGGTACGACACGCTGCGCCGCAACCATGGCGATGCAGCCGACTTCGCCCGCCTGTACCTGGTGCCCGGCATGAACCACTGCAGCGGCGGCCCGGCCACCGAGCAGTTCGACATGCTCAGCTCCCTCGTGGCCTGGGTGGAGAAAGGCCAGGCCCCAGACCGCGTGATCGCCAGTGCGCGCGGCGCAGGCAATGCGGGCGGCGCCAACGCCGACCTGCCCGCCACCTGGTCGCCAACGCGCACCCGGCCGCTGTGCCCCCATCCGCTGGCCGCCCACTACAACGGCAGCGGCGACATGGAAAGCGCTGCCAGCTTCAGCTGCCGCTGACCGTGCACTGAAGGCGGGCGGCGCCTGAACGGTCTCCTGAACGGCCCGCCCCCTCCGCCCTCATCCACCCCTTGTCCGCAGTCCCGCCCCCGGCGGGGCCGGGCACCGCTGCGCCTGAAAAAAAGGCGCGCGGACACCCACGCCAAGACGGCAACGATTTTTCAAACCAGAGGAGACATCACCATGCAAAAAACCCCTTCCCCGCTGACCCTGGCGGCCGCCGCCGTGCTGGCCCTGGCCGGCTCCAGCACCAGCTTCGGCGCCTTCGCGCAAGGCACTTCCAGCGTCACGCTCTACGGCATCGTCGATGTGGGCGTGGAGCACGTGAACAATGTGGCGGCGGGCGGCGGTCTCAGCCGCATGCCATCGACCACCAGCCTGGTGCCCTCGCGCTGGGGCCTGCGCGGCAGCGAGGACCTGGGCGGCGGCCTCAAGGCCATCTACACGCTGGAGTCGGGCTTTGCGCCCGACCAGGGCACCTTCAACCAGGGCGGGCGCGGCTTTGGGCGCCAAAGCTGGGTGGGACTGGGCGGCAACTGGGGCAGCCTGACCATGGGCCGCCAGAACTCCATGCTGTTCTGGTCGCTGCTGGACTCGGACATCATCGGCCCGGCCGTCTTCGCCATGGGCTCGCTGGACGCCTACATTCCCAACTCGCGCGCCGACAACATGCTGGCCTGGCGCGGCAACTTCGGCGGCCTGGCGCTGGGCGCGGGCTACAGCTTCGGGCGCGATGCCGTCAACGCAGGCCCCAGCCCGGCAGGCACCAACTGCCCGGGCGAGAGCGGATCGGACACGCAGGCCTGCCGCCAGTGGTCGCTGTACGCCAAGTACGACACGCCCGTCTGGGGCCTGGCGCTGGGCTACGAGCAGCAAAACGGCCGCACGCCGGCCTCGTCCACCGACCCGGTGTTCGGCGGCATGACCTCCAGCGCCAAGCATGACGAGCGCCTGCACCTGGGCGGCTACTTCAAGCTGGCCGGCGTGAAGGTCGGCGGCGGCCTGCTGCGCCGCGACAACGATGGCGATGCCGTCAAGCCGCGCAGCAACCTCTGGTACGTGGGCGCCTCGTACCCGGTCACCGAGGCGCTGGTGCTCGAAACCCAGTGGCTGACGCTGAGCTACCGCGGCGTCTCGGGCTACGACTCCGACCTGCTGGTGGCACGCGCCATCTACAACCTGTCCAAGCGCACGGCGGTCTACACCCAGCTCGGCCACATCCGCAACGACCGCCTGGCCACCGTCTCGGTCAGCGGCGGCGCCCCGGGCAGCAACACCGCGCCGGGCCGCTCGCAGACCGGCATCAACGTCGGCATCCGCCACATGTTCTGAGCCTGTTCTTTCCAGCTTTTCCTTTTTTCGATTTCACCAGGAGACATCCATGCAGATGCATCGCCGTCATTTCGTCCAGGCCCTGGGCAGCGCCGCCGCCCTGGGGTCGCTGTCGCCACTGCATGCCCTGGCCCAGGCGCTGGACCAGGTCAAGATCATGTACGGCTTTCCGGCAGGCAGCTCGGGCGACAGCGTGGCCCGCCGCGTGGCCGAGCGGCTGGGCGGCACGCCCTACAGCAAAGGGCCGGGCTTTGTGGAAAACAAGCCCGGCGCCGGTGGCCGCATCGCGGTGGAGGCCCTGAAGAACGCCCCGCCCAACGGCTCGGTGCTGGCGCTGGCGCCCGTGTCGGCCTTCTCGGTCTACCCGCACATCTACCCCAAGCTGACCTACAAGCCCGAGGATGCCATCCCCGTCTCCATCGGCGCCGTCATCTACCACGGCCTAGCCGTGGGGCCTGCCGTGCCGGCCGAGGTCAAGACCCTCAAGGACTTCCTGGCCTGGGCCAAGGCGCACCCCGACCGGGCCAACTTCGGCTCGCCGGGCGCGGGCTCCATGCCGCACCTGCTGGGCGCGCTGCTGAGCCTGCGCTCGGGGGTGGAACTCAAGCACGCGCCCTATCGCGGCACCGTGCCCAGCATCACCGACCTGGTGGGCGGCCAGGTCGCGGCCACCATGAACCCCAGCGGCGACTACCTGCAGTACCTGAAGGCGGGCCGCCTGCGCGTGCTGGCCACCTCGGGCAGGCAGCGCTCGCCCTTCCTGCCCGACGTGCCCACCTTCACCGAACTGGGCTTCCCCGATGTCACGGTGGAGGAATGGTTCGGCTTCTACGCGCCCGCCAAGACCCCGGCCACCACCATTGCCAACGCCAACGCGGCCATCACGGCCGCGCTCAAGGACAAGGCCGTGATCGACGGGCTGGCCGCCCTGGGCCTGCTGGCGCGCGGCAGCACGCAGCAGGAAATGGCGGCCGACCAGCAGGCCGAGTTCGAGCGCTGGAGTTCGCTGGTCAAGCAGATCGGGTTCACGGGAGAGTCCTGATCAGTCGGCGGCAGGCCCATTCCCCTTCACGGGATAAGGCCACACTCATGCAACAAATAATGTTGCATGAAACAGAACAGCCAATTCTCGGACGTCCTCCATGTGCTGCTGCACATGGCCGAGGGCGATGGACCTGCCACCTCCGACATGCTCGCCGCCGCGCTGCAGACCAACCCGGTCGTGCTGCGCCGGTTGATGTCGGGCCTGCGCGATGCAGGCCTTGTCACCTCCGCCAAGGGCCATGGCGGGGGCTGGGTGCTTTCTTGCGAACTGGACCGCACCACGCTGCGCGACGTGCATGAGGCCCTGGGCGCGCCCGGCCTGGTGGCGCTGGGCTTCAGGGAAGACCGGCCCGAATGCCTGGTCGCCCAGGCCGTGAACGAAGCCCTGAGCAACGCGGTGCAGCAGGCCGAGGCCGCCCTGCTTGCACGCCTGGGCACGGTGACGCTGGCTGCCCTGTCCCAAGACTTCCACGCCCGCCTGGCCCGCCATCGCGCAGCAGGCGGCCAGGGTTGGCACCAACTGCAGGAGCACTCGCATGAAACACGTTGATTTCGCCGTCATCGGCGGCAGCTATGCCGGCCTGTCCGCCGCGCTGCAACTGGCGCGTGCGCGCCGCCAGGTGCTGGTGGTCGATGCCGGGCTGCGGCGCAACCGCTTCGTGGACCAGGCCGGCGAGACATCGCACGGCTTTCTCACCCAGGATGGCGTGGCCCCCGCCCAGATCGCCGCCCAGGCCCGGCAGCAGCTGATGGCCTATCCCACCGTGCAGTGGCTGGACGGCACGGCCGAGGACGCCCGCGTGGCGCCCGATGGCCGGCTGGAGTTCCATGCAGCGGGCACGGCCATCAGCGCCGCCCGCATCGTCCTGGCGCTGGGCGTGCATGACAGCCTGCCGCCCGTGCCGGGACTGGCCGAGCGCTGGGGCCGCAGCGTCTTTCACTGCCCGTACTGCCACGGCTACGAGATGAATGCGGGGCGCATCGGCATCATCGCCAGCTCGGCCCTGGCCCACCACCACGCCGTCATGCTGCCCGACTGGGGCCAGACCACGCTGCTGCTCAACGGCGCCTACAAGCCCGCCGCCGAAGAACTTTCCACCCTTGCGCGCCGGGGCACCCAGGTGGAGTCCACGCCCATCGCCCGCCTGGAAGGCCGGGCCGACGTGGTGCTGCAGGATGGCCGCCGCCTGGTGATGGACGGCCTGTTCACCCAGCCGCGCACCCGCATCGCCAGCCCCGTGGCCGAGCAGTTGGGCTGCGCCCTGGAAGAAGGCCCCATGGGCACCTTCATCAAGGTCGCGGAAGGCCAGGCCACCAGCGTCCCCAACGTGTTCGCCTGTGGCGACGCGGCCCGCGCGGCCGGCAACGTGGCCATGGCGGTGAGCGATGGCGCCATGGCAGGCATTGGCGCGCACCGGTCGATGATGGGGTGGTGATGGTTGGTGATGGGGTGGTGATGGGGTGGTGATGGGGGGCGGGCCTTGGGCCCGTGCATGGACGCAGATCAACTGCCCGCCGGACGATGCGTGGATACAACAACTTCCCATGCTAACTAAATCCGTAAATATAATTAAGACTGATTCTCATTGACATCTACAAATCAAGAGTCCAGTCCATGCACACCACCAACGGCCGCGCGCTGCGGTTCAACTCCATTGTTCTGGCCATGCTGGCCGCCGGCGCCGGGTCCACGGCGATCGCACAGGATGCAGCGCAGGCGCCGAGCGCAACGACGCCGACGCTGTCGCAGATCGACGTGCGCGACAAGTACGAGCGCGAGGACCTACCCACGCTGGCACCGGGGCGCAAGGCCGCCAAGGGTGCACGCCTGGGCATTCTGGGCGCCACCTCCATCGTGGACGCGCCGGTGCATGTCAACGCCTACACCCGCGAGCTGGCCGAGGACTGGTCCGCCCTGTCGCTGCAGGATGTGCTGGAAAACGATGCGGCCGTGGTCTTCACCACCAACAAGGGACACCTGCTGCAGAACTTCAACCTGCGCGGCCTGGATGTGACGGCCATGGACATCGCCACCAACGGCCTGTACGGCGTGGCGCCGGCCAATTCGGTGCCCATCGAGATGTTCGAGCGCGTGGAGGTGATGCGCGGCCCCAACGTGCTGCTGTCCGGCATGCCGCCGCTGGCCAGCGTGGCCGGCTCCGTCAACATGGTCACCAAGCGCGCGCTGGCCCAGCCCATGGCCGACCTGACGGCCACCTACGTCTCGGACTCCTACCTGCAGATGCATGCCGACGTGGGCAGGCGCTTCGGCCCCGAGCAGCGGCTGGGCCTGCGCTTCAACGGCGTCTACGGCTCGGGCGACATGGGCGCCAAGGATGAGAGCCAGAAGCGCCGCGTGGGCGCCCTGGGCCTGGACTACCTGGGCGACAGGGCCCGCTTCTCGCTGGACCTGTACAACAGCATCACCAAGATCGACGGCGGCAGCCCGGGCATGTTCAGCTTCCTGGGCAGCGCGGCCATCCCCGGCGTGGGCCGGCTGCTGGCACCGCCCAGCGGCGACGTGAACATGTTCCGCGGCACCCACGGCCAGTACGACAACAGCGGCCTGCTGGCGCGTGCCGAGGTGGACTTCACGCAGAACTGGCAGGGCTATTTCGCCTTCGGCGCCTCCGAGGCGCAGGGCAAGGGCCTGCTGTTCGGCACCCGCGCCATCGTCACGGGCCTGGACGGCACCACGCGCGGCGCCATCTACAACGTGCATACCGAATCCGAGCGCCGCACGGCCGAGGCCGGCGTCATCGGCAAGCTGAGCACGGGCAGCGTGCAGCACCGTCTGCAACTGTCGTTCAACATCCTCAAGCACAAGGAAGGCACCTACAACACGGCCTGCAACTACTGCTACACCACCAACATGTACGAGCCGACGACGCCCACCTTCCCGGGCGCGCCGCAGTGGAAGGGCTACACCACCGAGAACGAATTCCGCTCGCTGGCCCTGGCCGACGTGATGAGCTTCGCCAACGACAAGGTGCTGCTGACGCTGGGTGCACGCCACCAGACGGTGAAGACGCCGCTGGTCAACGGCGTGTCGTCCAACTACAGCAAGAGCCGCGTCTCGCCCATGGCCGGCCTGGTCGTGCGGCCCTGGGGCGACAACGTCTCGCTGTACGCCAACTACACCGAAGGCCTGGAGCCCGGCCGCACCGTGGGCGCGGGCTTTGCCAACACCGGCGAGACCCTGGCGCCCATGCAGACCAAGCAGGGCGAGGTGGGCGTGAAGCTGCAGGCGGGCCAGACCACGCACACGCTGAGCGCCTTCCGCATCGAAAAGCCGTCCATCATCACCAACAGCGGCAATGCCCAGGTGCTCGATGGCGAGCAGCGCCTCAAGGGCCTGGAGTGGAGCGCCTTCGGCAAGCTCACGCAGACGCTGTCGCTGCTGGGTGGGGTGGAGTACATCAAGTCGCGCCAGATCAACTCCGGCCGTGAGAACTACGGCGTGCCCAAGCTGCGCGCGCGCATCGGCATCGACTGGGAAACGCCCGTGCAGGGCCTGTCGGTCGGCGGCCGCGTGCTGTACACCGGCTCGCAGTGGGTGGACTCCGGCAACAAGCTGCGCGCCCCGGCCTGGAACCGCTTCGACCTGATGGCCAAGTACGAGACCAGGTTCGGCGCCACGCCCGTGCGCTTCAATGCCAGCGTGGAGAACGTGACGGACAAGAACTACTGGATCGGCATGTTCACCGACGGCTTCGTCATGCCCGGCGCACCGCGCACCTTCCGGCTGTCGGCCACCGTGTCGTTCTGACCGCCTGACGCACTGCGCAGGCCACCCGGCGGGGCGCATGTTGTGTCCCGCCGGGTCTTTTGCTTCCCACGATCGAATTTCCATGCCGTTCTTCACCGTCGCCGGCCTGCTTGCCACCTCGCTGGCCTGCCTGTGCATCTACGCCGCCTCGCCCAACCAGCGGCTATGGGCGGCCGCCTGGCCGCGCCGGCCTGCCCTCCTGGCTGGGGGCGGCCTGCTCGCAGCGGGCTGGCTGGCATTCGCCCAGGACATGCGGACGCTGGCCGCCACGTTCACCTGGCTCACCCTGCTGATGCTGGCCTTCGCCCTGTTGCCCTATATCGGAGCGCTGTTCCATGGCCGACGCACACCCTGAGGCCCGCCCGCGCAAGCCGGCCCCCATCCGGCCGGACTGGATCTCCAAGACCCTGGCCGGCCTGCTGCTGGGCCCGGGCCTGGCGATCAGTGCCAGTGGCCTGCTGGCCGCCCTGCTGCACGGCATGCCGCTGGCGGTGAGCGGGCAGCTGGTCATGTGGCTGGTGCCGCCGGTCTGGCTGCTGGTGCAGTCCCTGGTGTATTTCTTTTCCAGCGGCCTGCGCGCCTGGGCCTGGCTGGGCGGCGCCAACGCGCTGGCCCTGGCCGCCTGGTGGCTGGTGCGCGCGGCAATGCACAGCAGCGCAGGAGGCCTGTCATGAGAGCCGACTACATCCGCATCTACAAATCCGTACACACCTGGACGGGCATCCTCAGCGGCATGGCCTTGTTCATCGCCTTCTACGCGGGTGCGCTGACGGTGTTCAAGGAACCCATCCGGCGATGGTCCACGCCGCCGGCCGCCGTGGTGCAGGCCGTGCCCATGGACGAGGTGCAGCCGCTGATCGCCCGGACCCTGGCCAGCACGCCGGCGGCCGCGCGCGGCGCCATCGTGCAGCTGCAGGGCGACAACGCCATACCGCGCCTGCAATGGCAGGTGCGCGATCCCAAGGCCGACGACCATGACGAAAGCGCCGTACGCCACTACACGGCCCAGCTGTCGGCCGACGGCAGCGTGCAGATCAGCGAGCAGCGCCCGTCCCGCCTGGTGGAGTTCATCGACGTGCTGCACCGCGTGGTCGGCCTGCCCGTGGACTCGGACCCCAACCGTTGGATCATGGGCGCGATCTCGGCCCTGTACTTCCTGGCCCTGGTGTCGGGCGTGGTGATCCTGCTGCCCTCGCTGGTCAAGGACTTCTTCGCCCTGCGCGTGGGCAGGAACCTCAAGCGCATGTGGCTGGACGCGCACAACGTGGTGGGCATCGTCAGCCTGCCCTTTCACATCGTCATGGCCCTGAGCGCCGTGGTCTTCGCCTACCACGACCAGATCTTCGACGTGCAGGACAGGCTGATCCACGAAGGCCAATGGGCCCAGACCTTTGCGCGCCCCTCGGGCAAGGCCCCGGACGCGCCGGCACGCAATCCGGCCGACATGCTCACGCCCTCCCGACTGGTGGAGATCGTCAAGGCCGCCGCGCCCGGCTTCGAGCCCGAAAGACTGCAGTACGCCCAGGTCACCGGCCCCAAGCCCACCGTGCGCGTCTGGGGCAGGAATCCCCAGGCCGTATCGCCGCGCGCCTTGGGCGGCTTTGCCATGCTCGATCCGTACAGCGGCAAGCTGATCTCGGCCGACTACCTCCCGGGCGGGCAGAGCACGCCCAACCTGTTCATCAGCAGCTTCTTCGCGCTGCACATGGCCTCCTTCGGCGGACTCGCGGTCTGGTGGCTGTACTTCCTGCTGGGCCTGGCGGGCGCATGGCTGTTCTACGGCGGCAATCTGCTGTGGGTGGAGACGCGGCGCAAGGCCCAGCGCAAGGGCACAGACTTGCCCGTGCAGCGGCGCGACACGGCCCTCATGGCCTCGGCCACCGTCGGCGTCTGCCTGGGCTGCGTGGCCGGCATTTCCGCCACCATTGCCGCCGCCAAGTGGCTGCCGGGCCGCGTCGATGACCTGGCCGCATGGCACATGGGCATCTACTACGCGGTGTTCTTCACCAGCATGGCCTGGGCCTTCGTGCGCGGCGCGGCACGCGCGGCCCCAGCCTTGCTGTGGCTGGCCGCTGCCTGCACGGCCGCGATCGCGCTGTCATCGCTGGTGGGCTGGCTGGCGCCAGGCACCGGCGCGTGGGTGGACACCTCGTTGATCGGCCTGGACCTGACGGCCGTGGCCGGCGTGCTGGCCCTGGCCTGGATGGCGCGTGCCACGGCACGGCGCACGCGCAGCGGCCCGCAGGACAGTGTGTGGTCCGCGCCGCGCGACAGGCCGGCGCATCAGGACACCAAGGACTCACCGGCACCGGCCAGCTGACCTGGCCGGCACGCCATGGGAGTGCGCAGGTGGGCCGGTTGCCTGGTGGGCCGGCCCATCCCCGCTGCTGGGTCTATCCGAAAATGGCGCCGCCCGCATCCAGCGAGGGCGGCCGCAGAAGATCGGCATTGACGCCCATGGCCTCGCTGGCCCGCTCCACGGCCTGCCAAAGAGGGGCGGGCATCTGCAGTATTTCCTCGGGGGAGTTCGCGCGGGCGATCCAGTCGCTGATCTCAACGTGCTGCTCGGGGGTGAGCAGGTCCAGGTTCAGCATTTCGTCAATGGTCTTCATCGGGTGTCGGTCTGTCGCTCTTGTGCGGGAGATATGCGGGAGAGGTGCGGGAGATGTGTGGGAGGTATGTGGGCGAGGTGCGGAAAGGAAAACGCCCGTGCATTGTCAGCGGTCCGCGGCAGGCAATCGCTGCAGCAGGGCATCGCGTGCGCGCAGGCCGGCATTGGGCTTTTGCGCCTGCTCATCCTGGATCAGCGTGGCGAACACCAGCCTGCGCTGGTCCTTGGTGGCCCAGCCCACATACCAGCCGTAGGCCCGGCTGGCATCGTAGCGGTTGTCGCTGCCGGGCGACCCGGTGCCGGTCTTGCCATGCACGGTCCAGCCGTCCACAGGCACGGGGTGCCGGGTGATGCGCGCAGTCATGTCGATGGCCTGACTGCTCACAGACAGTTCCCGGCGCACGATCTTGCGCAGGAAGGCCACCTGCTCGGCCGCCGAGATGCGCAGCGAGGACACCACCCAAGCGCCGTTGTGGCCGGGATGGGCCACGGCAACGGCGGAGACATCCTCGTTGCCGTACTGGAAGGCCCTCACGTAGGCGCCAAACCGCTGCTGGCCCAGCTCCCGCGCCACCTGCTGCGAGTACCAGAACACCGAGTCCTTCATCCACGCCTGGGGCGTGATCTCGCGCCGCCAGGCATCGCCTCCCCAGTCCGGATACTCCGGTTGGTACGGCCACGCGGGCCGGGATTCGTCCTGCAGGATGCCGGCGTCATAACCCATCAGGCTGATGGCGATCTTGAAGGTGGAGGCCGGCGTGACCCGCTCGGCGCAGGCCGGGCCGCTGTGCACCAGGGACTGGCCCGTGTCGGCGTCGGCGACGATGGTGCACAGTTCGTGCGCGGTGGCCGGAATGCAGAAAAAGGCCACGGCCACCATTGCGGCAGCCACGGGAAGGAATCGGCGCATTGATCAATGTTTCATGAGGACTGGCGCGCGATGATAGACGGGCTGTGGCCCTGGAAATCCGTCATGTGCCGCGAGCCCGTCGGCGCTCCATCGCCTCTTCGGATGCGACAAAGCCCAGCCTGGCAAAGAACTGCGGGGCCTGTTCACGGCCGGCCCGCAGCACCCAGGTGATCCCGGGATCGGCACCCGTCACGGCCTCGACCAGCCTTCGCCCTATGCCCTGCCCCCGGTAACCGGGGGCAACCACCACCATGGACAGGTATCCATTGGACAGCCCGTCCGTGATGGCGCGCGCAAAACCCACCACCTGGTTGCCCGCCACAGCCACCTCCACGGCCTGGGACGCACCGATGAGGCGCTCCAGATAGTCCTGGCTGGCGATGCGATGGCCCCAGCCATTGGAAATGAGCAGTTCATAGGCACCCCGCAGGTCGGCTGGGGCGTAGCGGCGGATCAGGGGCAAGTCGCAGACCATGGTCCCGGACATTGTGCCTGTGGACTGTGACTGCTCCTAGGCCTGGGCCTCCGCCTCCTGTAGCTGCCGCCACATCACCTTGCCGCTGCCGCTCTTGGGCAGGGCCTTGACGAACTGCACGATCTTGGGCGCCTTGTAGACGGCCATGTTCTCGCGGCACCACTGGATGATGTCCTCGGCCGTGGTGTCTTCCTTGCCGGCGCGCAGCACGACGACCGCCTTCACCGACTCGCCGCGGTAGGCGTCGCGCGTGGAGATCACGCAGGCTTCCTGGATGGCGGGGTGGCGGAACATCAGCGATTCGACCTCGGCCGGCCAGACCTTGAAGCCGCTGGCGTTGATCATGCGCTTGAGGCGGTCGGTGATGAAGTAGTAGCCGTCCTCGTCCACGTGGCCCAGGTCGCCGGTGCGAAAGAACCGCTTGCCGTCGATCTCCATGAAGACCTGGGCCGTGGCGTCGGGCCGCTTCCAGTAACCGTCGAAGACCTCGGGGCCGTGGACGACGATTTCGCCCTGCTCGCCCTGTGGGACATCGGCGCCGGTTTCGGGGTCGATGACACGCGCCTCGGTGCTCATGAAGGGAATGCCCAGGCATTGCTGCTTGGGATGCTCGAACGGGTTGCTGTGCGTGGGCGCGGCCGTCTCGGTCAGGCCGTAGCCCTCGCTGAAGCGCAGGCCGTATTGCTCCAGCAGGCGCTGGGCCACGGCCTGTGGCATGGCCGCACCGCCGCCGCCTATGTACTTGAGGCTGGTGAGGTCGAACTGCGCAAAGTTGGGGCTGCCCAGCAGGTCGATGACCATGGTGGGAATATTGGTCCAGCTGGTGACCTGGTAGCGAGAGATCAGCCGCCCCGCCAGCTCGCGGTCCCAGCGCGGCATGACGACCAGGGTGGCGCCCACGAAGATGGCCGTGTGCAGCACCGAGACCATGCCCGTGATGTGGAACATGGGCACGACGGCCAGGACCACGGTCTCGCTGGTGCCGCTGCCCCAGTAGCTGCCCGCCACGGCGTTGTGGTTGATGGAGCGGTGCGGGTGCATGCAGCCCTTGGGGTGGCCCGTGGTGCCGCTGGTGTAGGGCAGCACGGCCATGTCGTCGCGGCCCACCACATGGGGCGGCGCGGCTTCGGTGCAGGCCAGGGCCTGCTGCCAGGTGTGGACGCTGCCGCCATCGAGCACGGCCGGCTCACGCCGGGTGAGCAGCCAGTCGTGCCACTGCACGGGCGGGGCGTCGTCGCCCTGCACCCCGGCATCGAAGGCGTCCGTGAACTGGGTGACGACCAGGTGCTCCAGCCGCTGGCCGGGCGCCAGCGCATTGCTGGCCTTGGCCAGTTCGGGTGCCAGGTCGGCCGTGGTGATGGCGACCTTGGCGTCGGCGTCGGTGATGTAGTGCCTGAGCTCCTCGGCCATGTTCATGGGGTTGACCGGCACCACCACCGCATTGGCGCGAAAGATGGCGTAGTGCGCCAGGATGAGTTGCGGCGTGTTCTGCATCAGCAGGATCACGCGGTCGCCGCGCTGCACGCCCAGGCTGTGCAGGTAGGCCGCCATGCGCTCCGTGCCCTCGCACAGCTCGCGGTAGCTGATGGAGCTGCCGAAGTAGCGGATGGCTGCCTTGTCCGGGTAGCGTCGCGCATTGACAGCCAGGTTGTCCCAGACGCTGGTGGCGGGCACGGTGATGGAATGGGGCAGGCGGCTGGGCCAGAAAGCGTGGTGCGCGGGCTGGGAGGGCATGGGTGGATGGGCTTTGAAGTGTCGGTGAGTGGAAGGGACGGCGGCAATCCGCCTTGCCAGCGAGGCTAGGCCCACACCCGCTTCCCGGCATTGGGGAAGGCCCCAGGAGATCGTCGCCAAAGTGACGCTTGAGCGCCCATGGCATACCGATGTCACCGCAACTCGCCTTGTGCTTTCGCAAGCCGGCCACGGGCACGCCACAGGTATGCCCCAGGTACGCCACAGGTACGATGGCGCCATGCCCGACACGCCCGCCACGCCCGACATGCCCCACCTGTCCCGCCTGCAGCTGTCGCTGCGCGATCTGCTGGCCCGCCACCGCAGCGCGGCCCTGGCCACCCAGCCCGCCGACTCCCCTGCCCCCGGGGCTGGCGATGCACTGCCCGCTCCCCGGCTGTCCATGGTGCCCTGGGCCTGGAATGCGCAGTTTGGCTGCTTTGTGCTTCACGTCAGCGCACTGGCAGCGCACACGCGGGCCATGGAGCTGCACCCGGCCATCAGCCTGCTGGTATGCGCGGCCGAAGTGGACGGCGAGGGCGTGCATGCACTGGAGCGCGTGGCCATTGAAGGCGTGGCCAGCACACCGCCTCCCGGCAGCGTGCTGGCCGATGGCGCGCGCGACAGCTATGTGCTGCGCTTCCCCGAAGCCGCGTTCATGACCGATCTGGGCGACTTCCGCTTTGTCTGCATCACGCCATCCATCGCCCGGCACGTGGCGGGCTTTGGCGCGGCGCGCGATGTGTCGGCCCATGACCTGATCGAAGCACTGAACACCCAGGCCAGCTGACTCACGCGCCCCGCACGTGGGCCGCGATCAGGGCGCCCGCCGCATCGCCCTGCCCCGCCACGCAGGCGCGCACATGGTCCTCCCACATCTGGCCCTGCTGCTCCACCTGGGCATGGACAAAGCGCTGCAGCATGCGCCGGGGATCATCGCAGCGCTCATAGGCATACGGATCGCTGCGCGTGCACAGCGCCTTGAACTGCAGCCAGGCGGCCTGCCGCGTGACAGGCATGCCCTGCAGGCGCTGCCACTGGTGCAGCAGCTCATGGGCAAAGATGCCTGCGATCTGCGGATGCGACAGGCGCAGCGGCTGGCGCGGATCGGACTGCGTGAAGAAGGCGCGCGGCATGAAGATGCGCCCGCCATTCATGGACAGCGCCCTGCGCGTATCGCCCAGCCGCCGCTGGTACAGGCGCAGGCGCGGCAGCAGCGCATCGAGCGAGGCGCCGAAATGCGTGCGCACAAAGGCCTGCTCCTGCGCATCCAGTGGCCGGCTCCAGAAGACCATGCTCAGCCGCCCGGCCCCTGCCGATAGCGCCGCGCCATGAAATCCACAAACGCGCGCACGGCCGGGCGCAGATGCCGCGTGCGCGGATACAGCGCGTGGTAGCTGTACTGCCCCAGATGAAAACAGGGCAGCACCCGCACCAGCTGGCCGCGCTCCACGGCCGAGCGCACGGTATGCCAGGTCAGCGCCGCAATGCCCCGGCCTGCGCGTGCGGCCTCGAAGATGGTGGCCACCGAATCGGTGCGCAGCGCCGTGTGCGGCTGCACCTCGGTCACGGCGCCCTGCCCGGACACCACGCTCCAGCGCAATGGGGCCGGGCCCGCCGCAAAGGCCAGGGCGCGGTGCTCGGCCAATTGCCCGGGCGCCTGCACCACGCCCTGGCGCATCAGGTAGGCGGGCGACGCCACCAGCACCAGCGGCGAATGCGTGAGCAGCCGCGCCTGCAGCCCGCTGTCCGGCAATTGGCGGCTGATGCGCACGGCCGCATCCACGCCCTCGGCCACCAGGTCCACCAGCCGGTCGGTGCACAGCAGCTGCAGCTCCAGATCCGGGAATTGCTGCTCGAACTCGGGCAGCCAGTCGCCCAGCTCGATGGCACCCACGGCCAGCGGCAGCGTGATGCGCAACACGCCCGCCACGCGCGCACGGCGCTGCGCCAGTGCGGCCTCGGCCGCATCGAGCTGCTCCAGCAACTGCACACAACTGAGGTAGTAGCTGCGCCCCGCATCGGTCAGGCTCAGCCCGCGCGAATTGCGCTGCAGCAGTTGCGTGCCCAGCTCCGACTCCAGCCATTTGACATGGCGCGACGCCGTGGAATGCGTCATGCCCAGCCGATCCTGGGCCGCCGTGAAACCCTGCGCGTCCACCACGCCGCAGAACACCCGCATGGCTTGCCATCTGTCCATTGCTCATGCACTCCTTTGGCGGGGATTGTGGAGCATGGACGCGGCCGCATCCCGTTGCGCAGCAGCCCCAAGCCAGCCCTCATTTCCGCCCCCTTCCTCATCCTCTGCCTCAGAAACAGACTATTCCTAGAGACACGCGGGCACTAACTGCCTAGATTGGCCGGCTACCCCAACCGGGACACGCCGCCACCAGCCCGACGCCAGACGGATGGCCGTTCCATACCCGAGATTCGCCAAGACCGAGGGAGGAAGACATCCATGAACCGAAGGCACGTCCTGCTGCACAGCGTGCTGCTGTGCCTCGCCGCACTGCTGGCCCAGGCCATGCCGACCCTGGCGACTGCCGCCCCCAACCTGGGCGGCGGCTCCAGCAAATGCGACCCCACCGTACAAAGCTGCGCCCCCGGCACGGGCGGCGGCATCGACCTCGGCGGCGGCGGCGGCTCGGGCGGCGGCACCTGCACCCCCACGCCCGGCGGCAGCCCCTGCGGTGGCGCCGGCCCCGCCACCCAGGGCAACTCCAGCAGCACCCACCAGGGCGCAGGCAACCCCATCCACCTCATCAACGGCAACAAATACCAGCGCGAAGTGGACATGCCCGCCTTGCCCGGCCTGCTCGGCCTGGAAGTCGTGCGCCACTACAACAGCAGCTACAGCCGGGCCTACGTGCCGCCAGGCCTGCTCGGCCGCGGCTGGCTGCTCAGCTACGAGGCCCGCCTGTACGACCACCCCACCAACCTGCAGATCGTGCAGGCCGACGGCACCCGCATCATCTTCAGCAAGCTGCGCGAGCACCCCAGCCTGTGCGCCAGCGAGCAGCCGGGCAACGGCATCGTGCGCATCGAAGGCCCGGATACAAAGGGCACCAAGGAAACCAAGCCCGGCCAGGAACGGCACTACACCTGGCAGTGGATGGACGGGCGCGAGCTGCGCTTCAACCACCGGGGGCGCCTGACCCGCATCAGCCTGCCCTCGGGCGAACAGGTCCGCCTGGACTACAACGCCAAGGGCAACCGCCTGCTCAAGGTCACCGACCCGCAGGGGCGCAGCATGCGCCTGCACTACGCCCAATCTTCGAGCGAGGGCAGCTTCACCGGCGTGCAGGCCATCGACACTCCGCTGGGCCGCATCGACTACCGCCACGGCAGCGCACCGTTGCCCGGCAGCACCCAGCCCCAGGCCAAGCTGAACGCCAGCCTCGTGCAGGTCAGCCTCCCATCGGCCGATGGCCAAGCCCCGGTCCAGCGCCACTACCACTATGAAGACCCGCGCCACCCCACCTTGCTCACCGGCATCAGCGTCCAGGGCCAGGGCAGCGACGGCAAGCCCATGAACGAGCGCATCGCCAGCTACGGCTACGGCGACAACGGCCGCGCCACCTTGAGCGTGCGCGGCCCGCCGGACAGCCAGCAGGAAAAAGTCACCCTGGACCTCAGCCAGCCCTGGAAGAACACCCTCACCAACAGCCTTGGGCAAACGACCACCTACCACTACGACACCATAGGCGGGCAATGGCGATTGCTTGAAGTGCGCGGCCCGGGCTGCGCCAGCTGCGGCCCCGGCGACATGCGCTACCGGTACGACGCGCAAGGGCGCCTGACCGAAGCCACGCGGCTCGATCCCGCAGGCCGCCCGCTGGAAGGCACGCGAACCGAGCTGGACCCCTTCGGCCGCCCGCTGGCCGTGTACCGCATCGCCTACACACAAGGCCAAGCCCGGGCCCAGGCCCCGCAGTTGCAGGTGCGCTACGGCTACGGCAAGGACCCCTGGAAGCAATACGGCCCCGAACTCATCGCCCGGCCCAGCGTCGTGCCCGGGCGCGAACACCAGATCCGCATCCGCTACAACAGCAGCCGCCAGCCGCTGCAGATCACGGAGACGGGCTTCAGTCCGCTGAACGCCCAGGGCCAGCCCGCAGGCAATGCGGACGGCGCCACGCCCATCGAACGCAGCACGCGCTACCGCTACACCGAGATCAACGGCCGCAGCGTGCTGGTGGACATCGATGGGCCGCTGCCCACCTCGCTGGCAGGCTATGACGACGGAAGCCCGGCGCAGAACGATCTCACGCGGCTGCGCTGGGACCGCAGCGGCAGCCACGTCACGCGCGTGCTGCAGCCCGATGGCACGACCGTGGCGCTGGAGCATGACAAGGCCGGGCGCATCACGACCCGCACCGAAGACGACGGCGTGCGGCGCCTTCAGCGCCAGATGCGCTACAGCCCCCTGTCCGCCAACGCCCGGCAGGCCGAAGAAATCAACACCAGCGGCTGGCTGCTCGATGCCGATGGCCAGCCCCGCGCCAGCAGCCGGCTGAGCGTGAATCCATACCGCATCCGCCACGACGCCCTGGGCCGCCCCAGCCAGGCCATCGACACGGCAGGCCGCAGCATCGCCTGGACCTACCAGGGCAGCACCCAGGCTCGGCTCGATGGCATGGGCAACCGGGGCCAGATCGAGCGCGACAGCGAAGGCCGCATCACGCGGCTGGGCCTGTACCGCGAAGGCCAGGACCTCCCCGAACGTGCGGCCTACTACGGCTGGAATGCGCAGGGGCGCCTGAGCCACCGCCTGCTGCCCGATGGGCGCCTGGACAGCTACACCTACGGCGACGCGGGCGAGTTGCTCCAGCACACCGATGGCGACGACACCCGCACGCGCTGGCTGAACAACGGCAGTCTCCATGCCAGCCTGTCGCAAACGCCCGATGGGGCGGTACGGCTGGCATTGCAAGGCCCGGCCAGCGCGGCGATGGAGCAGATCACCAGCCAATCCCGGAGCACCCAACCCGCCGAACGCCGCCAGACACTGCGCGACGACTTCGGCCGCACCGTCTGGCTTCAGTTTGCCGATCATGGCCGCCAAAGCGCACGCTACAACGAAGCCGATCAATTGCTGGTGCACACCCGCGCCGACGGCAGCAGCACCCACTACCAGTACGCCCCCAGCGGGCGTCTGCTGGCCAAGCGCTACGAAGCGGCGCCCGGCGCAGATCGTCGCTCTTCCTCGCAAACCCGGCTGCACTACCAGGGCCGGCTGCTGCAGACCATCGACAGCAACTGGCAGCGCGAGTCCATCGAATACGACGCCCTGGGCCGCCCCGTGACACGCACCATTGCGCTGGCCACGCCCGACGGCAAGGCCGAGCATACCTACCGCACCGCCACGCGCTATGGCCCGGACGGCTGGGTCCACAGCCGCACCCTGGCCGATGGCCGCGTGCTCGTCACCCGGCGCGGCCCCGCCAGCGAAGGCGCCAGCGTGCAAGGGCTGCAACTGCAAAGCGCCTGGGTGGCCGGGCTGCTGCAGGCCAGCGACCACTGGCTGGGCGCCGGCGCCACAGGCTTGCTCGAACGCCTGCTGCCCGCGCAGACGGTGGTCGGCGACATCCAAACAGACGCCTTCAACGGCCTGCAGCACTACACGGCAGGCAATGGCCTGGCCACCATGCGCCAATACGACATTGCCGGGCGCCTCACGCAGCAGACCACCGGGCAAGGCACATCGCAAGGCAGCGCACCCATCCTCAGCCAGCGTTACCGCTACGGCGCGGGCCCGCGCATCCGCGCCATCGAGCAGGAGGGGCCACCAGCCGGCCTGCAAAAGACCGACTACCGCTACCAGGGCTTCGGCAGGCTGGTGCAGGACAACGCACCGTCAGCACCAGCACCCGTGCAGCGCGACAGCCAGGGCCGCACTGTCCAGGACGCATTGCACCGCTACACCTACACCGAGGCAGGACAGCTCCAGGGCATCAGCGACCACCAGGACCGGCCCATCGCCAGCTACCGCTACAACAGCCTGGGCCAGCGCGTGGGCAAGACCGTGCACCAGGGCGACGGGCAAACGCACAGCCACTACCTGTGGCAGGACAACCGGCTCGTCGCGGAAATGGATGGCGAAGGCCGCATCACCAGCCAGTACCTGTACCTGAGCGAGGGGACTCGCACCCTGCCCATCGCCAAGCTGGAATCCGCGCACAACCGGGACAACGCCAGCGGCACGGCGCGCATGCTGCACATCCACAACGACCACCGGGGCAGTCCGCAGGCCATGACGGACGCAGGCCAGCGCGTGGTCTGGCGTGCCCGCCAGACGCCCTGGGGAGCGCCGGCCATGCATCAGGCCGGCCACACAAGCCTGCCCCGGCAGCAGGCCGTGCTCAACCTGCGCCTGCCGGGCCAGTACTTCGACGAGGAAAGCGGACTGCACGACAACTGGCACCGCAGCTACGACCCGGCCAGCGGCCGCTACCTGCAGCCGGACCCGCTGGGCTACCCGGACGGGCCCGATGCCTACCTGTATGCCGGCGGCGACCCGCTCAACCGCATCGACCCCACCGGGCTGTACCAGGAGGACATGCACTACTACATGGTCTTCTTCCTGGCCCTGGCGGCCGGCCTGGACTACGAACCGGCGCGCATCACGGCGCTGGCTTCGCAGTACGTGGATGACAACCCCATCACCAAGCCGCTGGACGATGCCAACACCCTCACCACGGTGGGCTCGATCTTCAAGAACCACCGGCAACTGCTGTGGTACCACTTCACGCTGTCCGACGACAAGGGCACCACGCTGCCCCAGTACGCCAACGACAACGTCAACAGCGTGGTGGGCAACCTGAGCCCGCAACTGAACAACCTGCTCAACGCCAGCCGCCTGGGCAACCCGGCCCAGCCTTGCGCCGAATACCAGTTCCTGGGCGAATTCCTGCACTCCTACCTGGACACCTTCAGCCACCGGGACAAGGACAACCGGCCGTTCGATGCCATCAGCGTGAAGCTGGGCATAGGGCATGGGCTTGCGGGGTCCGAGCCGGACTACACCTATGACGAGGACATGCCAATACTGGGGAATATGCCTGATCCAGAGGTGCCTTATTGGGACAAGCGGGAGTATCGATCGCTGCAAGGGGAGAAGGCGGTTTATGAGTTTTTAACGGCATATGGAACTAGCCCTGCGCTAGGGTTTGAGGAGATCAGGAAAGTGCTCGAGAGATTCAATGCAATCAGGGAAGAGGGTGCGGATTTTCCTGGAAAGGCTAGATTTTTGAAAGAGGCCATTAATAAACTGATTAAGGATGGAAAACTCAAACTAACCAAAAACACAGAAAATAGCGAAAAAACCAGAATTGTGGAAATAAATATAGAAAAGGGAGGTAGCGATGAATATAAAATAAAAGAGGCAGAGAAAAATAGAGGTAAATACTTAGAAAATCTTGCAGGTCAAGAACATAAATATCCAGGCGTTTGCTTGCCAGGCAGTAAAATATGCAAAGAAGTATAGTTTTTCTCTATTTTTCTGCTTTTGCTTGCATTGTCTTTGCAAGCTGCCAAGCTTTCCCCAAGAAACCACTCACCACGGAAGAATGGGCAGCGCGCCGCCATCCACCTAGCGACAAGGGCCCGCTGCCTGAGGGGTGCAAGCCCGTCAAGTATAGAGGTGGCTACTACCCTATCACGGAAGCTTTTGAAGGTTCTGGCCGTCACTGCGTCATTCATGACTTTGTGCAGCGTAAAGCGCGTGACTGGATCGAAGGGGGAATAGAACGTGGTAACCCACGAGGTGCAATTTTAGATTTCTACCACAGTAATAATGCTGACCTTGATTTGCGAGGACATCTTGTTACAGGAAGACCATTTAATAATAATAGCGGCATTGGAATATTATCTGGTGGAGAGGTGGTTTTCAATCTAAGAGTTCATAATGGAATAATAGAAACTCCAGGTCTATCGGGTATTGGCGTAGAACTTTCTCCTAAATTAGGTGCACGCAATAGAATTGAGAAACTGGAGGAAGACTTTCCTGTAATAGAAAATTCCAGATGGAACATCGAAACCCAAAAATTCAATAAAATCCCTTGGGATTATTTCCCTCCCACCTTCTACACCGCAGAAAACCTCCAAATCAAATCTGGCGGCCGCGCCATCATCATGGCGGGCTCCGACAACGTGGTGCGCAACAACACCATCGAGGTCGATGGCCGCACCGCCGTCTACCTGTACGGCCCGCGCTCGCTGGTGGAGGGCAATACCTTCATCGTGCACATGGACCCGCGAGACAAGGCGCCGTTGCCCGCAATCCTCAAGCTGCGCGATGCCGATGGTTCCATCATCCGCAACAACCGCTTCATCGTGAAGCGCAGCGGGCTGTTCAGGAAGAAGGAAGAGGAACCCCAGGCAGGCATCAACCTGCTGGAGTCCAAAGGCGTAGTGATCGAGGGCAATGTGTTCGAGCAGGTCGCATTGCCGGTGCGCAAGGATGCGGCCAGTACCACAACGGAGAGTGGAAACATTTCAAAAGGCAGCCCCTGATGGAATGGAGGTATTTGACGGCCATATGCGGCAACCCACTCAACCGGATCGATACCACGGGCTGTACCAGGAGGACATGCACTACTACAGTGAAAGACAAGCCAACTCTAATCGGGAAAAATTTCTTGGAGGGCTCGTTGGGCAAGAAGAAAAATATCCAGGCGTCTGCTTACCCAGGAGTATCATATGCAAACCAGTATGAAAATCAAATCACTGATATTCATCTTGGCAATTTTATCTTCCGGACTTTCTCAAGGCATGGCTTGGGAAGAATGGGCGGAAACTCGCCATCCACCCAGCGACACAGGACCATTGCCAGATGGCTGCAGTTCCGTCAAATATCGAGGGACCTTTCATCCCATTATTGAGTATGTCAGAGGAAGAGGAGACCACTGTGTAGTTCACGATTTTGTACAGAGGAAATTAAGAGACTTCATTAATGGCAGGGAACGTGGATCACCAACAGATGAAGCCGGAAGGGGTAGCGTGATTAGTTTCTCTCAAGACAGCCATTCCAACATTAATCTAAGGAAGCATCTTATATCTGGCAAGCCGTTTGAAAATACCCGCGGCATAGGCATGAATAGCAAATCACTGACTCACTTGGCAGTTCACAACGGAAAAATCGAAACGCCCGGTCCACTAGGTATTGGAATAGATATGGCACCTTATATAGAAGGTCGTCAGAGGCTACAGGAGTTGACAGAAGATCGTCCAGCAATCAAAGAAGTCGGCTACAGCCGTACATTCGCGGGTATTTGGGATTACACCCCACCCACCTTCTACACCGCAGAAAACCTCCAAATAAAATCCGGCGGCCGCGCCATCATCATGGCCGGCTCCGACAACGTGGTGCGCAACAACACCATCGAGGTCGATGGCCGCACCGCCGTCTACCTGTACGGCCCGCGCTCGCTGGTGGAGGGCAACACCTTCATCGTGCACATGGACCTGCGCGACAAGGCCCCATTGCCCGCCATCCTCAAGCTGCGCGATGCCGATGGTTCCATCATCCGCAACAACCGCTTCATCGTGAAGCGCAGCGGGCTGTTCAGGAAGAAGGAAGAGGAACCCCAGGCCGGCATCAACCTGCTGGAGTCCAAGGACGTAGTGATCGAAGGCAATGTGTTTGAAGAGATCACATTGCCGGTGCGCAAGGATGCGGCCAGTACCACGACGGAGTACGGCAACGCCGTGGATTCTCGCTAGGAGACGATGCGTGGGCCCCGCCTGCAGGCTCAGCGCAGGGCCAGTTGCATCACATGCGCGGTGGGCATGACATCGCCAAACACATCCTCGATCTCGGCCAGCGCGGCACGGTGCAGGCTGTCGGCGTCCACGGATTCGCCGTTGCTGCGCGTGATGGCACGTGTGGCCACGGCATCACTGGCCACAACGACCTCGAAGCCCAGCGGCGCGGCATCGCGTGCGGCGCCGGCCACGCAGGCGTGGGTCATGAGGCCGCAGATGACCAAGGTGGTGATGCCACGCGCGCGCAGCTGGTCGGCCAGGTCGGTGCCGACGAAGGCGCTGACGCTGCGCTTTTGCACCACGGTGTCACCCGCGCGCGGCTGCAGGCCGGGGTGGAACTGGACGGCGCTGCCATTGACGGCGAACACGGGCGCACCTTCCGGGGCAATGTGCTGGATGTGGAACACGGCAACCTGCCCGGCATCGGCCCATTGCAGCAGGCGCCGGGCCTGCTCCAGGACCTGCGGGCCGCGCGGGATGGGCAGGCGGCCGCTGAAGTACTCGTTCTGGAAGTCGATGACCAGCAGCGCCGTGGCACCCCGTGGCAACTGGCTGCGTCCCGGCGCGCCTGACAGGGCGCGGAGGGTGGGATGGCTGGTGGATTGGGTGGCCTGGCTGGCCTTTTCTGCGAGGGACATGCAGTGCTCCTGAAAACGGGAAGTGGTTGATGCCTGCAGTCTAGAAACGCACAGGGTCCGCAGCAACGCCATGGAGCGGCCAGCATCTGTGCAGGTTCTGCACAGATCGCCCATGCTTTGAAAAATGCCCCATCTCTGTGATGGCGCATACGGCCTTGGGCCTTGCATCGCTCCAACCCGCCGCGTGCCGGGAAGGTGGCGATGCCGCATTGAAACATGGCCTGCGGCCCTCCCGCTCAAGAAAGGGCCGCAGGCCGGCACGGCGCTAGTTCTGCAGCTGCTGCCAGACCTTGTCCAGCCGCTTGATGCTGACCGGGTACGGCGTGCGCAGCTCCTGGGCGAAGAAGCTCACGCGCAGCTCCTCCAGCATCCAGCGGTATTCCTGCATGCGCGCATCGATGTGGCCCTTGCGCTCGGCCACCAGTCGCCAGTAGCGCTGCTCCAGCGGGCGCAGCTCGGTCAGGCGGCTGGCGTCGCGCGCAGGGTCGGCGCGGTACTTGTCCAGGCGGCTGGTGATGGCCTTGAGGTAGCGCGCGTAGTGCTGCAGCTGTGTCCAGGGCGCGGCCGCGATGAAGTTCTTGGGCACCAGGCGCTGCAGTTGCTGGGCGGCGTCGGCCGTGGCGTCAGGCGCGTTCTTGGTGTCCTTGATCTTGCGTTGCGCCGCCGCGTACTCGATCAGGATGGTGGAGGCCATGCGCGCCACCTCGTTGGCGATCAGCGTCAGCCGGCCGCGTCCGTCCTGCACGCGCTGCTTGAACTGGGCGTCGTTGGTGGGCAGCGGCTCCTGCAGGAAGGCGCGGTCTATGGCCACGTCGATGATCTGCTCGCGCAGTTCCTCCTGCGTGCCCAGCGGCATGTAGGCAACGGCCATCTTCTGCAGGTCCGGAATGTTCTTTTCCAGGTACTTGAGCGCGTCGCGGATCTGCAGCGCGAACAGGCGGCGCAGGCCCACGCGGTGGCGTGCGGCCGCAACCTCGGGCTCGTCAAAGACCTCGATGCCGACGGCATCGCCGTGGTCGATCAGCGCAGGGAAGCCGATCAGCGTCTGCCCGCCCCGGCCGATCTCCATCAGCTCGGGCAGCTCGCCAAAGCTCCATTCCTTGTAGCGGCTGTCGGCGGGCTGGCTGGGCTTGGCATTCCTGGCAGGCGTGGCCTGGTCGGGCTTTTCCGCCTTGGCAGCGGGCGCAGGCTTCCTGCCGGTTTCGGGCGCGGTGGCAGCGGTGGCAGCGGGTGCAGAGGCCTCCGTGACCGACGCCACCTTCAGCGCGGCCAGCGCCTGGAAGGCGCCGCGCGCCTTGGCGCCGAGTTCGGCCTTGAGCGCGCCCAGGTTGCGGCCCTGGCCCAGCTGGCGTCCATGCTCGTCCGTGATGCGGAAGTTCATGAACAGGTGCGGGCTGAGCATGTCCAGCTTAAAGTCGGCGCGCTTGACGTCCAGCGAGGTCTCGTCGCGCACCTGCTTGAGCAGGGCATCAATGAGCGATCCCTGGCCCCAGCGTTCGGGCGTGGTGAAGAGTTCGGCCAGGCGCTGGGCGCTTTCGGGCAGGGGCACGAAGCGGCTGCGCGGGCGCTGCGGCAGGCTCTTGAGCAGGGCCTGGAGCTTGTCCTTGAGCATGCCGGGCACCAGCCATTCCACGCGCTCGTCGCTGACCTGGTTGAGCACGAACAGCGGCACGGTGACGGTGATGCCGTCGCGCGCGTCGCCGGGGCTGTGCAGGTAGCTGGCCGTGCAGTCCACGCCGCCGAGCTTGACCACCTTGGGAAAGGCCTGGGTGGTGATGCCGGCCGCCTCGTGGCGCATCAGCTCGTCGCGCGACAGGCGCAGCAAGTCGGCGTTTTCCTTGGCCGCCTCGCGGAACCAATGGTCGAAGGTGGCGCCGCTGAACACGTCCTTGGGGATCTGCTGGTCGTAGAAGGCGTAGATCAGCTCGTCATCGACCAGCACGTCCTGGCGGCGGCTCTTGTGCTCCAGCTCCTCGACCTTGCGCACCAGCTTGAGGTTGGCGGGCAGGAAGTGCCAGCGCGTATCCCACTGCCCCTCCACCAGGGCCTGGCGGATGAAGATCTCGCGCGCGGACTGCGGATCGATGCGGCCATAGCTCATGCGGCGGCCGTTGTAGACCACCAGGCCGTAGAGCGTGGCGCGCTCCAGCGCCACCACGTCGGCCTGGTTCTTGGACCAGTGCGGATCGAGCAGCTGCTTCTTGAGCAGGTGGGCGCCGACTTCCTCCAGCCACTGCGGATCGATGGCGGCGATGCCCCGGCCGTACAGGCGTGAGGTTTCCACCAGCTCGGCCGCAACGATCCAGCGCCCCGGCTTCTTGGACAGGTGGGCACCCGGGTGCGGGTAGAAGCGGATGCCGCGCGCGCCCAGGTAGGCGTCGCTTTCATCGCCCTTGTAGCCCAGGTTGCCCAGCAGGCCGGACAGCATGGACAGGTGCACGGCGTCGTAGCCTGCGGCCTCGGTGTTGATCTTCCACTTGTGCTCGTTGACCACGGTCAGCAGCTGCGAGTGGATGTCGCGCCATTCGCGCACGCGGCGGATGTTGATGAAGTTCTGGCGCAGCAGCTGCTCCCACTGGCGGTTGCTGAGCTTGTGCGAGGGCTCGTCATCCGTGCCGGGACCGGTGTCCTGCGGATGGAAGGCCGCCAGCGCCTCGGCCGCCGGGGCGGCCACGCTCTGCCCGCCGCTGCGCTGGGCCACGGGCAGGAAGGCGGCATTGCGCGCCGATGGCTTGGCGGCCGGCGCCTGGGCCGTGGCCATTTCCTTGCGGCTCTTGGCCACCACCTTGCCGCCGCGCGCATCCTGCAGCCATTTCCACAGGCGCAGATAGCCGCTGAATTCGCTTTTCTCGTCGTCGAACTTGGCGTGCTGCTGGTCGGCCTGCTGCTGGGCCTCCAGCGGCCGGTCGCGCACGTCCTGCACGGACAGAGCGGAGGCAATGACCAGCACCTCGGCCACGGCGCCGCGCGTGCGCGCCTCCAGGATCATGCGGCCCACGCGCGGGTCCAGCGGCAGGCGCGACAGCTCGCGGCCCATGGGCAGCAGCTCGCCGCGCTCGTCCACGGCGCCCAGCTCGCCCAGCAATTGGTAGCCGTCGGCAATGGCGCGGCCCGAGGGCGATTCAAGGAAGGGGAAATTCACCACGTCGCCCAGGCCCAGCGACTTCATGCGCAGGATGACGCCGGCCAGCGAGGAGCGCAGGATTTCAGGGTCGGTGAAGCGCGCGCGCGTGCCGAAGTCGGCCTCGTCGTACAGGCGGATGCAGATGCCGTTGGCCACGCGGCCGCAACGGCCCGCGCGCTGGTTGGCCGCCGCCTGGCTGATGGGCTCGACCAGCAGCTGCTCGACCTTGCTGCGGAAGGAATAGCGCTTGACGCGCGCCGTGCCCGCATCGATCACATAGCGGATGCCGGGCACGGTCAGCGAGGTCTCGGCCACGTTGGTGGCCAGCACGATGCGCCGGCCCGTGTGGCTGTCGAAGATGCGGTCCTGCTCGGCCTGCGACAGGCGCGAGAACAGCGGCAGCACCTCGGCATGGCGCAGCACGGGCTGCTGTGCCAGGTGCTTGCGCAGGTGGTCGGCCGCCTCGCGGATCTCGCGCTCGCCGGGCAGGAACACCAGGATGTCGCCGCTGACGCCGCCGGACCACAGCTCGTCCACGCCTTCGGCGATGGCATCGTTGAGGTCGTGGTCGCGCTTTTCCTCGAAGGGGCGCCAGCGCATCTCCACGGGGTAGGTGCGGCCCGAGACCATGATCACCGGCGCAGGCCCCTTGGGGCCTTCGAAGTGCCTGGAGAACCGGTCGGCATCGATGGTGGCCGATGTCACCACCACCTTGAGGTCGGGGCGCCGGGGCAGGATCTGCTTGATGTAGCCCAGCAGGAAGTCGATGTTGAGGCTGCGCTCGTGGGCCTCGTCGATGATGAGGGTGTCGTAGGCCTTGAGCAGCGGATCGGTCTGCGTCTCGGCCAGCAGGATGCCGTCCGTCATCAGCTTGACCGAGGCGTCCTTGGACAGCCGGTCCTGGAAGCGCACCTTGTAGCCCACCACATCGCCCAGCGGCGTGTTCAGCTCCTCGGCAATGCGCTTGGCCACCGAGCTGGCGGCAATGCGGCGCGGCTGCGTGTGGCCGATCAGGTGGCCGCGCACCTGGCCCTTGTCGTCGGGCGTGGCGTTGACCTTGCCCCGGCCCAGCGCCAGCGCGATCTTGGGCAGCTGCGTGGTCTTGCCCGAGCCCGTTTCGCCGCACACGATGATGACCTGGTGCCGGTCCATGGCCTCCATGATTTCCTCACGGCGGGCGGATACGGGCAGGGATTCAGGGAAGCTGATCTTCAAAGGCATAAGGGGCTGGATTATCCCCGCGCCATGCCGGCGGCGCCACGCGGCTGCAGATTTCCATACGCCTGCCCTGTGCCGCCCGCATGAAAACCCCCGCATGCCAGGGCCTTCGCCAAGTCAGGCCAGCGGCATGCAAGGCATTGCGCACAATCGGCGCTCGCCTTGCCGCCCGCGCCCGGCGCTGGCCGCCTCACCCGCCTCCGCCTTCCTCGATCTGCTCCCCATGGTTTCTCTTGCCGCCCTCGTCATTCCGCTATTGGCCCTGTGGCTGTGGTGGCCCGTCCGCCCGATGCCGCGCCGCGCACGCCTGATGGCGGCCGTCGCCACGGCGGCCCTGGGCTGCACGCCCGCCCTGCTGCTGGTGCTGCTGCGCGAGGGCACGGTCGAGTACCGCACGCTGGCCTATCTGCAGGTGCCGGGCGGCTGGGTGCTGGCCATGCTGCTGATGCTGGCCGTCTTCATCGTGCTGCGCGACGGCCTCTGGGCGCTGGCCGCCGTGGCCCGGCGCGAGGACTGGAAGCAGCGCCTGCACGCGCCGCTGCTCACGGCCGGCGCCCTGGCCCTGGCGGGCCTGCTGTCGGCCTGGGGCGTGGCCAATGCGCTGCGCCCGCCCGAGGTGCACGAACGCACGCTGCGCCTGCCCGGCCTGCCCACCGGCCTGGAAGGCCTGCGCGTGGCCGTGCTGGCCGACATCCACGCCAGCCCCATCAACAACGCGCGCTATGTGCAGACCATCGTGGACCGCACGCTGGAGGCGCGGCCCGACCTCATCGTGCTGCCCGGCGACATGGTGGACGGCGACGTGGACAGCGGCCGCGCCAACGTCGCGCCGCTGGCGCAGCTCAAGGCACGCTACGGCGTCTGGGCCGCGCCCGGCAACCATGAGTACTACAGCGGCTACGACGCCTGGATGGCCGAATTCCGCCGCCTGGGCCTGAACCTGCTGGAGAACCGCATGCAGCTGATCGATGTGCAGGGCGCGCGCCTGGCGCTGTCGGGCATCGGCGATCCGGCCTATGGCCGCCTGTCGCGCCAGAACACCGACCCGTCCGTGGCCGAAGGCGTGCCGCCCGACATCGACACCGTGGCCCGCCAGGCCAAAGAGGCCGGTGCGCAATACCACCTGCTGCTGGCCCACCAGCCCAAGACCGCCCGCGACAACGCTGCCCACGGCGTGGGCCTGCAGCTGTCGGGCCATACGCACGGCGGCCTGATCCTGGGCATGGACCAATGGCTGGTGGCGCCCGCCAATGACGGCTTTGTGCGCGGCGAGTACGAGGTCGGCGCCATGAAGCTCTTCGTCAGCGCCGGCGCAGGCCTGTGGGCCGGCTTTGCCGTGCGCCTGGGCGTGCCGGCCAGCATCGACCTGCTGGTGCTGCGCGGCGCCTGATCCTGCCCCGGAGGGCAGCGTGGACGGCTACCGCGCGAACACCATGCACACCGGGCTGGCGCAGTGGGTGCTGGCCAGCGGGCGCCAGGCGTCATCCCGGGCATGGCAGACGATGCTGTCGCTGTCCTCGTTGAGCACATAGAGCAGGCGCCCGTCGGGCGAGGCCGTGAAAAAGCGCGGCGTGCGCCCGCCCGAGGCGAAGCCGCCACTGGCGTGCAGCAGCCCCGTCAAAGGATCGACATCGAAGACCGCAATGCCGTCAGCGCCGCGATTGGACACCAGCACCTGCCGGCCGTCGCGCAAGACCTCGATGCCCGCCGCCCGGCTGTTGCCCACAAAGCCCTCCGGCAGGGTGGACAGGATCTGCAGGCCCTGCAGCGCCCCGGTGGCCGCATCGAAGCGGCAGGTGAGCACGGTGTTGTCCAGTTCGTTGACCACATAGGCGCAGGCCAGCGCAGGATGGAAGGCGATATGCCGCGGGCCCGAGCCTTCGCGGCAGTCCAGCCAGGGCTGGGGCGCAGGCGCCAGCCGCCCGTGCTCGAAGGCGAAGATGAAGATCCGGTCCTGCCCCTTGTCAGGCACCAGCACGAAGCGCCCGTCCGGCGAGAAGGGGTTGAAGTGGGGCTTGGCAAACGGCTGCTCCTTGCGATGCGGCCCGGGTTGGCCCGGTAGCGCAAGCCGCTGCTGCACGGAGCCCAGGCGCCCGTCCGGTGCGATCGGCATCACGGCCAGCGTACCGCCTGGCCCGCCATACCCCCGGTGGCCATCGCTGGCAGCCGGCTCGCCCAGATGGTCGGAGACCACCAGCTGCCGTCCGCCCGGGGCGATGGCCAGGTGCACCGGGTTGCGCCCGCCGCAGTCCCGGGTCTGCAGCAACGCCAGGCGGCCCGTTGCGGCATCGCGTGCGAAGACGCTGACCTCATGGCCATCGCCATGCACGGTGTAGAGCCGGGTGCCGGCTGCATCGAGCGCCAGGAACGAGGGGTTGGCAAGCCCATCCACGGTCTGCAGATGCTGCAGGCCGCCCGTGGCTTCGTCCACGCGATAGACGGTGATGCCCTCGCCACGTGCGTCGCGCTCGCGCGTGGTGCGCGAACCCACGTAGGCGTACAGGGGGCGCGACGCACAGGTGCTCATGCCGATGCGCCCGCCAGCGGTGCGACGGCCGCGCCCTGAATGCCATGGCGCTGCAGCGCCTCGGCCACAAAGCCGCAAGCCTTGGCCTCCTCCACAAAGGCCGCCAGCACGCGCAGGGCCTCATCGCCCCGCCCCTTGGGCAGGCCCATGGCCTGCTGGATCACCATGAAGCGGCCTGGCAGCAGGCGCAGGCCGGGCAGGCGGGCGGCATCGGCCTCCAATTGCTGCTTGACGCCGGCGGCCACATCGGCCGTCGATTCCACAAAGGTCTGCACCACGGCGGGCGAGGACACGGCGCGCTCTATCTGCGCATGCTTGAGCTCGCGGCTCAGGTACAGGTCATAGGCGCTGCCCTTGCCGACCACCACGGTGTGCCCGGCCCGGTCCACCTGGGCGTTGTCGGTCAGCGGCGAATCCTGGCGCACCAGGTAGCTGCCCTCGATCAGCACATAGGGCGCGGTAAAGCCGATGCCCGCGCCGCGCACGGGGTCCACGGCAAAGAAGCCGAAGTCGGCCTCCTCGCGCGTGACGGCATCCACCGACTTGGCGGCCGTATCGAAGACCACCAGTTCCAGCTCCAGCCCCAGCTGCTGCGCAAGGCGCCGGGCCAGGTCGATGGACACGCCTGCGGGCTGGCCATCGGCCTGCAGCCGCGCAAGGATGGGATTGCCGGTGTTGATGGATGCGCGGATGCGGCCAAGCGGCGCGAGGGTGGACAGCAGCTGGGAGGAAAGGTTCATGGATGGCTCGCTTCAAGGGTCAACGGGATGCCCGCCGGGGCGTGGAAGAGGTACGCGAAGGGGTACGCGAAGGTTCCGGGGACGCTGCGCCGGGACCGAGGAGATCGCTGATGCTGGCCAGGTTGCGCAAGGTGCTCGCCAGGTGCTCGCGCATGGCGAGGGAGGCTTCTTCGTTGCGCTCGCGCCCCAGCAGTTCCAGGATGTTCAGATGCTGCTCGCAGTGCTCGCGGTAGCGCGCCCGGTCCTGCATGGAGCGGTAGGACAGCAGGCGCCGCACGCGGTTGACGCGGCGGATGGTGTCGATGAAGAACACGTTGCCCGAGGCCTCGACCAGGGACTCGTGGAAGTTCACCCCCCGGTCGTGGATGCGGTCGGCCGGGTCGGTGGCGATGCCGCCTTCGAGCAAGTGGATTTCGGCCGCGCGGCAGCGTTGCAGCACGGCGCGGTCCAGCCGGTAGCCGGGCTCCAGCAGCGCGGCCGGCTCCAGCGCCATACGCAGGCGGTAGGACTGCAGCAGGCTGTCGGGCGTGGTCAGCATGGCCGCAAAGGTCCAGCCGTAGCCGGGCTTGCGCTCGATCCAGCCCTCCTGCGAGATGCGGTTGAGCACGGCCGCCAGTTGGGCCTTGCTCAGGCCGTAGCGCGTGCGCAGCGCGGCCTCGGTGACGGATTCGGGCAGGCTGGCGCGCAGCCGGTCCTCGGCGATGCGAAAGTAGATGGCTTCGGTCAGGTCCTGGTCGCCGGCCGCCGCCTCGGCCAGCAGTTCGGCCGGAATCCGATCATGCGGCAGGGCCAGGAAAAACCCCCGGTTGCGCTCGCGCCGCACCACACCCTGCTCCTGCAGCTGCTGCAAGGCCTCGTTGACGGGCTGGCGGGAGACGCGCAGCCGGTCGGCCAGGCCCTGGGCGGCCAGGTGGGTTCCGCTGTCCCATTGTTCGGAACGGGCCAGTGCCAGGATTTGCGAGCACAGCTGGGTGGAGGTCTTCATGCCCCCATTGTCATGCCATGCCACATCAGCGCCCGGCCGCCTGCCGCAGGATGGAAGGAATCACGCCGCCGCTGCGCAGCAGCCCTGCCTCCAGCTGCGTCTCCACGGCGGCCGTGGCCTGCAGCGCCTGCACGCTGCCATCGCCGCGCAGTATGCGCACGGGCACGACGCAGCGCGGCGCCAGGGCGTTGGACGGTGCATCGATCTCGATACGGTCGCCCGGCTGCAGCGCCAGTTCCTGCGGCCCCATGCCCGCAGGCAAGCGCAGCGGCACGATGCCCATGCCGATGAGGTTGGAGCGGTGGATGCGCTCGAAGCTCAGGGCCAGCACGGCACGTATGCCCAGCAGGCGCTGGCCCTTGGCGGCCCAGTCGCGCGAGGAGCCCGTGCCGTAGCGCTCGCCGGCCACCAGCACCACGGACTGGCCCGCCTTGCGGTAGCGCTGCGCGATGTCCCACAGCGGCGCGATCTCGCCCGATGGCGCATGCAGGCCATGGGCCACGGGGGCACCGGGCGCCAGCAGGTTCTTCAGCGTCTTGCTGTGAAAGGCCGCCCGCACCATCACCTCCCAGTTGCCGCGCCGCGACGCGAAGACGTTGAGATCACCCCGGTCGTCGCCGCGCTCCACCAGGAAATCGGCCACCAGGCTGTCGGGCGGGATGGCGCTGGCCGGCGAGATATGGTCCGTGGTGATGTCGTCGCCCACCACCAGCAGCGGGTGGGCCTGGTAGCGGCCCAGCTGGCTGCCCTCGGACAGCGCGGCAAAGGGCGGGCGGCGCAGCGCGGTGGACCGCGCGTCCCAGGGAAACAACGGCCCCTCGGGCGCCTTCAGCGCATGCCAGGCCGGGTTGAGTGTGGCCCGCGCGAAGTCGCGGCCGAAGTCCTGCGGGTGCAGGCCCAGCGCCAGCGCCGCCTGGACTTCCTCGCGGGTGGGCATGAGGTCGGCCAGGAACACGGGCCGGCCATCGGCCAGGTGCTGCACGGGCTCGCTGCGCAGGTTGCGGGCCGCGTCGCCGGCCAGGCCGAAGGCGATGACCAGGGACGGCGACATGATGAAGCTCAGCTCGATGTCCGGATGCACGCGGCCCGGAAAATTCCGGTTGCCCGACAAAATGGCCACGGCCTTGGCCTGGCCGGCGCGCTGGGCCTGGCGCACCGGCTCCGTCAGCGGGCCAGGGTTGCCGATGCAGGTGGTGCAGCCGTAGCCCACGATGCCGAAGCCCACGGCCTCCAGGTCCTGCAGCAGCCCGGCGCGCGCCAGATAGGAGGCAGCCGCCGGCGAGCCCGGTGCCAGCGAGGTCTTGACCCATGCGGGGACCTTCAGCCCCAGCGCCCGCGCCTTGCGCGCCACCAGCCCGGCGGCGACCAGCAGCGCGGGGTCCGAGGTATTGGTGCAGCTGGTGATGGCGGCCAGCGCCACGGCATGGCGCGGCAGCCCGGTCTGCGCGCCGGACGCAACAAAGCCCACGGCCTGCAGCGCGCGGGCGCTGTCGCCATAGTCGAGCAGGTCCTGCGGGCGGCGCGGACCGGCAATGTGCCAGCCCACGGCGTCCAGGTCGATCTCGATCTGGCGTGTGTAGCGCGGCTGGGCCTGCGGATCGAACCACAGGCCCTGGGCACGCATATAGGCCTCGACCAGGGCGACGCGCTGCGGGCTGCGGCCCGTGGCGCGCAGGTAGTCAAGCGTCTGGCCATCGACCGCGAAGTAGCCCGTGGTGGCGCCGTACTCGGGCGCCATGTTGGCCACCACGCTGCGCTGGCCCGCCGTCAGCGTGGACACGCCGGGGCCGAAGTACTCGACGAACTCGCCGGCCACGCCCAGGGCGCGCAGCCGCTGGGTGGCGACCAGGGCCAGGTCGCTGGCCTGCACGCCGGGGCGCAGCGCGCCGGTCAGCCGCACGCCGATGACATCGGGGATGCGCAGCATGGTGGGCATGCCGAACATCACGGTCTGCGCCTCCAGCCCGCCAACGCCCCAGCCCAGCACGCCGATGCCGTTGACCATGGGTGTGTGGCTGTCCGTGCCCAGCATCATGTCGGGAACGGCCCAGAGCCTGCCGCCGCGCTCCTCGCTGGTCACCACGGTGGCCAGTTGCTCCAGGTTGATGGTGTGCATGATCCCCGTGCCGGGCGGGTGGATGGTCACATGGGCCAGGGCCCTGGAAGCCCAGCGCAGGAAGCGGTAGCGCTCGGCATTGCGCCGTATCTCGTGCTCCAGGTTGGCCTGGGCGGCGCCCGGCACTGCATAGGCCTCCACGGCCAGCGAGTGGTCCACCGACACGTCGACGGGCAGCACCGGATTGAGCACGGCCGGATCCACGCCCTCTTCGTGCAGAGCATCGCGCATGGCCGCGATGTCGACCAGCGCCGGCGTGCTGGTGGTGTCGTGCATGAGCACGCGGCCCGGCTGGAAGGCGATCTCGGCCTCGCTGCTGCCGTGATCCAGCCAGGCCCGCAGGGCAGCCACGGCAGCGTCCCTTTCCTGCCCCTCCATGTGGCGCAGCACGTTCTCCAGCAACAACCTGAGCACCACGGGCAGGCGCGGCAGGCACTCGCCCAGCACGCCCGGCACATCGGCAGCGTGGTAGCGGACTCCGTCCAGTTCAAGGACGCGGGAAAAGGGGGTCTCGGTGTTTTCCATAGCTGATATTTTGCATTTTGAATTTCTAAAATGCAATCAAACGCCTCATCTCGCTTTCCCTGAAACCCCGGCCAAAAGGCCGCCAAGGAGTTTTGACATGTCCGCTCCCTCCCGCCGCAGCTTGCTGCGCAGCCTGGGCACCGCGCTGCTCGCCGGCCTCATCAGCCTCATCGGCAGCCTGCCCGCTGCGGCCCAGGACGCGCCGCAGCGCAGCATCACTCTCGTGGTTCCCTTCACGGCAGGCGGCGGCGTCGACGCCATGGCCCGGCTGCTGGCCGAGCGGCTGCGCGTGACGCTCAAGCAGCCGGTGGTGGTGGACAACAGGCCCGGCGGCAGCGGCATGCTGGGCGCAGGCGCCGTGGCACGCGCGGCGGGCGACGGCCACACGCTGCTGCTGGGCTCGGCCGGCGAAACCGCCATCGCCCCGCTGGTGCACCAAGGCCGCATGCCCTACCAGCCGTCCCGCGACCTGGCGCCCCTGACCCTGGTCACGCGCGTGCCCAACGTACTGGTGGCCTCGCCCGGCCTGCCGGCCGGCAACATCGATGAACTGGTGCGCCTGGCCAAGGCCAGCCCCGGCAAGCTCGGCTACGCCACCAGCGGCGTGGGCAATCCCCAGCACCTCAATGGCGAGCTGCTGCAGTCGCTGGCCGGCATCCGGCTGAACCACGTGCCCTACCGGGGCGCGGCCAACCAGCTGGTGGACGTGTCCTCGGGCGTGGTCGAACTGGCCTTCGTCAGCTACGCGGGGGCCGCGCCCTTCATCAAGAGCGGCCGTGTCAAGGCGCTGGCGGTGACTTCAGCGCAGCGCGCCAGCTTCGCCCCCGGCATTGCCGCCATTGCCGAGTCGACGGGCCTGGCCTCCTACGACCTGGACAACTGGTTCGGCCTCTTCGCGCCCGCCTCCACGCCGCCGGCCGTCCAGGCGCGGCTGCATGCGGCGGTGGTCAATGCGCTCAAGGATCCCGCGCTGGCGCAGCGCCTGCGCGAACTGGGCGGCGAGCCCGCTCCCATGTCGCAGCAGCAGTTCAGGGACTTCATCGCCGCCGAGACCGCCAGGTACGCCGCCATCGTGACCTCGGCCCGCATCGTGGCCGAGTGAGGGCGCGCGCCCTTTCCCGGCATTTGCCTTTCCCTTCAGAAAACCACAGGAGACGACATGCAGCTTCATCCCGCGCTGGCCGCCACGGCCGCCGCCATACTGGTCCTGGCTTCGACCACGGCCCGATCCCAGACCGCCCCCGACGGCTACCCGGTCCGCGCCGTCACCATCGTCGTGCCCTTCGCGGCCGGCGGAAACACCGACGTCAAGACCCGGCTCGTGGCCAGGCAGCTGGCGCAGATACTGGGCCAGCCCGTGATCGTGGACAACAAGCCCGGCGCCAGCGGCAACATCGGAATGGAGTTCGTGGGCCGCGCCGCAGCCGACGGCTACACCATCGCCATGGGCAGCTTCGGGCCTCTGGCCGTCAATCCCTGGATCTATCCCAAGCTCAACTTCGATCCCAAGACCTTTGTCCCCATCATCCTGCTGGAGAAAAGCCCGCTGGTGCTGGTCACGCCCGCCGACAAGCCCTATCGCAGCGTGGCCGATGTGGTGACGGCCGCCAAGGACAGGCCGGGGCAGCTGAACATCGCCAACGCAGGGCCGGGCGGCGCGCACCATCTCTCGGCCGAGCTTTTCGAGGCGGCGGCAGGCCTGGACATGGTCGGCGTGCCCTTCAAGGGCGGTGGTCCCGCCGCCACCGCCCTGCTGTCGGGACAGGTGGACCTGATGTTCGAGCAGACCGGTGCGGCCGCGCCCTCCATACAGGCGCGCAAGATCCGCGCGCTGGGTGTGACCTCGGCACAGCGCCTGGCCATGCTCCCTGACGTGCCCACCTTCGCCGAGTCCGGCTTCCCCCAGGTCACCGTCTCCAACTGGATGGGCTATGTGGCGCCCAAAGGCACGCCGCCCGAGATCGTGGCCCGGCTCCACAAGGCGTTCGCCAAGGCCATGGACCATCCGGAAGTCCGGGAACGCATCGTCTCCCAGGGCAACGAGTTCGGCGGCGGCAGCAGCCAGGAGTTCGCCGCCTTCATCGACAGCGAAGCCGCCAAGTGGGGCCGGCTGGTGAAGGAGCGCGGAATCCGAAGGGATTGAGCGAAAGGCGGGGCCTACCCCCACCCCCGACCTACCCCTCATTGACCACCAACGACAGCGCATGCGCCTCGGTAGGCAAAGGCACGTCCCAGCGCTGCAGCAGGCTGAGCAGGGCCGCGTTGGTCAGCGTGGTGTCGCGCGCGCGGTTGCGGGCCAGCAGGGTTGGGCGGCTGGCTTCCAGGTGCACGAGTTCCACGCGGGCGCCGTAGGCCAGGCACAGGTCCACGGTCTTGCCGCGCATCTGGCGCGACAGGTGGGTGGCATTCCAGACGAAGGGCTGGCCCGCGCGCAGCAGGGCCTTGGCCTTGTCCACGGCATGGTGGGCGGCCGCGCCCTCGTTCTGGCCGTGGCGCAGGCCCAGCTCCGTACGCGCATCGTCGAAAGAGACCACGGGCAGGTCGCCATGGTGGGCGGCCACCCAGGTGTTCTTGCCGCTGGCCGGCAGGCCGCACATGACGATGGCGCGCGAGCCGGCCTGCTCGTGCAGCGCATAGTCGGGATGCAGCTGCGCGCCGCGGAAGTAGCGCACCGCCGTCTCGGCCGAGGCAAAGCGGCGTGGCGTGCGCAGGCAGCCCTCCTCCAGCGCGAACTCGCGCACCAGTTCGATGTTGACCAGCACGGACGCAATGTCCGGGCAGATGCGCCCGCGCATGTCGGCCCGCGCCAGCAGGGTAAGCAGGTGCAGGTCCGTCTGCCAGGACAGCTCGCGCACGATGAACTCGGGCGAGAGGCCGCGGCGCGAATCGGCAAAGGCGAAGAACGGCACCTGGTGCACGGCGATCAGCCGGCAGATGGCTTCGCGCTGGTCCACGGGCGCGCCGGCTTCCCAGAGCATGAGCCGGGCATCCAGCGCACCCCGGCGCGAATGGCCGGGCTGGCCGATGCGGCCGTCCTCGCCCACCACGGTGGTCGAGCACTTGGCCACGTCGTGCAGCAGCGCGGCCAGGAAGACCGTCTCGCGCTCGGTGGCGGTGAGCGCCGCATGGCCGGGATCGGCCAGCAGCTCGCGCACCACCATCTGCGTGTGCGTCCAGACATCGCCTTCGGCGTGATAGACGGGGTCCTGCGGCGTGGTTTTGGCCTGCTCCAGCTGGGGGAAGGCGGCCAGGCAGGCCGCGAAGTCGGGGTCGGCGCCGGGCTGCGGCACCAGGGACTGGATCTGTTTCCAGTTCGTCATGAAATCTCCTTGCGATGGGCCTGCGCTGCAGGCCTCACCAGCTTTTTGAAATATCGGCCGCAAAGATGTCTGCGCCTTCGCGCAGCCCGTTGGGGACGATGGGCCGCTCGCTGTGGTGCGAGCCCGAGTCGAGGATGACCTGCACGAAGTCCGGCCGCACGAACTTGTAGCGCGCCACGGTCTGGCCGCCCTCCTCCACCTTGAGGTAGAGGCCTTCGGCCAGCTCGGAGCCGTCGGTCTGCCGCCAGCACAGCGGCAGGTCCAGCTTCTGGCGGGCCACCACCTGCTCGAAGGCCTGGCGCCAGCGCGCGCTGCGGCCCAGCGAGGGGGCCAGCAGCGCCAGCAGGTCCTGCATGCGCCGGGGCGCCACCCCGCTGTAGAGCACGGGCACCGAGACCACGGGCACGCCGGCCAGCAGGGCATGGCGGCACGGCGTGTCCAGGAAGCACTGCGCCGAGCGGTCCCAGATGTCGAACTCGCAGAACCAGTGCGGCAGCGCGTCGTAGAACAGCGAGTGCTTGGCATACATCCACTCGCCGAACACCTGGTAGCGGTCGTCCAGCAGGGACAGCAGCGCGCCCTCATGGGCCTGGGCCCATTGCTTGAAGAGGTTGAACTGGCGCTCGCGCCCGCCGGGCCGCTCGCTGTCCAGGTAGTGGCCGCGCGACTGCAGCAGCAGCTGGCCGTCGCCGGCAAAGCTCAGCGCGGCGTTGGCGCCGTCGAGTTTTTCCTCGACGACGATGTGACGGCCGGCCAGCCGCTCATAGGGCACGGCGTCGTCCTGGTCACCGGACTGCAGGCGCGAGCCGCGCAGGTGCGGCGTACGGGGGTATTTGAGGATCTCGACGCTCGAAAGAAAGTGAGCGCCTTGGGCAATGGATGGGGTCATGTCGTGCTTTCCGAAAACGATGCAGCACCCCACGGCGACATGCCATGGGGCGGGAAAAGCCGACGACGACGCCAGGCGCCGCAATGCAGGGGATGCAGCGACAGCGCGGCCTGGCCCGTGGTGGCCGGGCCGGCAGGCTGTCGAAGGGGAAGATGGCAGGACTGTCGGCGCCGTCCGCAAACCGGACGGTCAGCCGCAAGCCCTCAAAAGGCCACGCACCGCAGCGCACACGCAAAAGACATCCGGGGCAAGGCCAGGATCAGCGTGTGACGAAGTCGTTCAGCAGGAAGCTGTGCGGCGGGGCATGGTGCACCTCGAAAGGGTGAGGGTGGATGGGAGGGGTGCGAGTCTATCGCCCGTTGCCCCGCAGGCACAAGCGGCTGCGCACCATGCCGGGCCGATTGTTGGCTGCTAGCCACGCACGGCAGACTTGAAGGCGGCGCCCAGCGCATCCAGCGCCGCGCGCGGCCGGCCTTCGCGCACGCGGGTGTGCAGCAGCACGGGCAGGCGCGGCAGCGTGGGCAGGCCCAGGCGCGGGCCCACGTCCACGGCGCCCAGGGCCAGCATGCGCGGCGCCAGCGCGGCCACGCCCAGCCCCGCCATGACGGCGGCCGAGACAGCGGCCACGCCGCCGCCCACGAACACCTCGGTCCACGGCATGCGCGCCGAATCCAGCAGTTGCCCGGCCATGGCGCGCACGCCGCAGGGCTCGGCCAGCGTGGCCAGCGGCAGGGGCTCGCCCGCGCGGTGCTGCCAGCCGGGCGCGGCAAACCATCCGAAGGGCTCCTCGGCCAGCAGCTCGCCGTCGTCACGCCCGGCATGCGTGCGAACGATCACCGTGTCGTACTCGCGCCGGTCGAACCCCTGCAGCAGCGGGCCGGACGATGCGATGCGGATGTCGATCAGCAGCTGCGGGTCCTGCGCATTCATGCGGGCGATCAGTGCCGGCAGCTCAGGCCCGGCCACGTGGTCGCTGATGCCGATGGTCAGCCGCTGGCGCGTGCTGACGGCCAGCGCCAGTGCGCGCTCATGGGCCTGCAGCAGTTCGCGCGCATGGGGCAGGAAGTCGGCACCCAGCGCCGACAGCTGCACGTGGCGCGGCGTGCGCTCGACCAGCCGGCAGCCCAGCCGCTGCTCCAGCCGCTTGAGCTTGAGGCTGACGGCGGCCTGCGTGGTCTGCATGGCTTCGGCCGCGCGCGTGAAGCTGCCCAGCTCCGCGATGTGCACGAAGCTCTGCACGGCATCCAGGTCAAGGGGTCGTTGAATCATTGCAATTCATTATTACTGATATCAGCAATCATGGCTTTTCAAAATAGCTGGCACGGCCTACCTTCGAGGCTCCCACAACGCAAAGCAACGCAATTCAACGCAATTCAACGCAACGCAAAGGAGCCACACCATGCCCATGACCCGGATCAACATGCGCGCCGGCAAGTCCCCCGCCTACCGCCAGGCCATCTGCGACAGCCTCTACCGCGCCATGCGCGAGACCTTCAACGTGCCGGAGGACGACCAGTTCATGACCATCACCGAGCATGACGGCGACAACTTCCGCTACGGCGCCTCCTACCTGGGAGTGGCGCGCAGCGACGATCTGGTGCTGGTGCAGCTCACGGTCAGCAACACCCGCAGCCTGGAGCAGAAAAAGGCGCTGTTCAGCCGCATCGCCGAGCTGCTGGTCGAAAGCCCCGGCCTGCGGCCCGAGGACGTGTTCGTCAACCTGGTCGAGGTGGACAAGGAGAACTGGTCCATGGGCCACGGGCTCGCACAATACGCAACTTAAGACACGCGGATCGGCGCAACACCCACAGCGCCGCGGTCAGGCCGGCACCGCCAGCGCCGCCACGAATTGCTGGCCCACGGCGGTGATGATCTCGGCGCGCGCCGCCGTGCGCAGCTGCACCAGGGCGATCTGCCGGCTCTCGGCCGTCTGGGCAATGGGCAGCACGCGCAGGCGCGGGTCGCCCTCCCAGCCATGCCGCGCCAGATTGGGCAGCATGGCCACGCCCATGCCGTCGCGCACCAGCTCCACGATGGTCTCGATGGAGTTGAGCTCCAGGAACTCCTGGGGCTTGGCCCGCAGGCGGCGCAGCGTGCGCTCCACCAGCTCGCCCGTGTGCTCGGTGCGGTCGAAGCGGATGAAGGGATAGCGCTCCACCATGTCGGCTGGCGCCGCGGACCGGGCGGCGCGCGGCGCCAGCAGCACCATGGGCTCGGCATACAGCGGTGTCCAGACCAGCGAGGGGCGCTTGATGGCCGGGTTGTAGACCACTACGGCCGCGTCCAGCTCATGGTTCTCCACCTGGGCGATCAGCCGGTTGGACTTGCCCGAGACCACATGCAGGTCCACCGCCGGATGGTGGCGCTTGAGCTCCAGCGTGGCGCGCACCAGCTGGCTCAGCGCCGAGACGATGGAGCCGAACTGCACGGTGCCGGCCAGCGGTGCGTCGGCCCGCGTGCCGTGCTTGGCCTGCTCGTACAGCGCCACCAGCTGGGTTGCTATGGGCACCAGCGCCCGGCCCTGCTCATTGAGCGTGACCAGCTTGCCCTGGCGCGCGAAGAGCTTGCGCTTGAGGTCGTTTTCCAGCGTGCGCATCTGCAGCCCCACGGCCACCTGGGTCAGCGCCACGCGCTGGCCTGCCGCGGTGAAGGAGCCCTCGGCCGCCACGGCCAGAAAAGTGCGAAGAATGCGCAGGCTTGGCATAAAAGTTTTACTTTCAAGATTCGTAAGAAATTCCAGCTTTCACCAAACAGTTTCTATCATCAAAATCGCTGGCAACCGATAGCCGATCGTCCTGATCGCCCCCTCCCACTTCCCGGATTTCTGGAGATCTCCATGCCTGCACCCGTGTCCCGCCGCCTGCTTGTCTGCTGCGCCGCCCTGTTGACCTGCGCCACGCCCGGCTGGGCCGCGCCCGCCGCCGATGCCTGGCCCTCGCAGCCGCTGAAGATCATGGTGGGCTTTGCCGCCGGCGGCGCCAACGACATCGTGGCCCGCATCCTGGCCAAGGAGCTGCAGCAGCGCCTGGGCCAGAGCGTGGTGGTGGAGAACCGCGGCGGCGCGGGCGGCCTGATCGCCAGCGAAGTGGTGGCCAAGGCGCCCAAGAACGGCTACACGCTGCTGCTGGGCTCCATCGGCAGCAACACCGTGGCGCCCGTGCTGGCCAAGAAGCTGTCGTTCGACCCGCGCAAGGACCTGGAGCCCATCACCCTGGTGGCCGAGTCCGGCAACGCGCTGCTGGTGAACGCCGCCCTGCCCTACAAGACGGTGCAGGAAATGATCGAGGCCGCGCGCAAGGCGCCGGGCAGCATCAACTACGCATCGTCGGGCAACGGCTCCACCCTGCACCTGGCCGGCGCGCTGTTCGCGCAGCAGGCCGGCGTGAACCTGGTGCACGTGCCCTACCGCGGCAACGGCCCGGCCATCACCGATGTGTCGGGTGGCCAGGTGCAGGCCATTTTCTCGGGCATTCCGCCCGCCATCACCTCGGCCAAGACCGGCCAGACCCGCATCCTGGCCGTGACCACGAAGCAGCGCGTCAAGAACCTGCCCAACGTGCCCACCGTCGCCGAGGCCGGCCTGCCCGGCTATGCCTTCACGTCCTGGTACGGCCTGTTCACCACGGGCGGCACGGACCCGGCCATCGTCGAGCGGCTGGCCCAGGAAGTGCGCAAGATCATGGAGCGCCCCGAAGTGCAGGCCCAGTTCGAGGCCCAGGGCCTGGACCCCGAGACCAGCGACCCCAAGTCCTTCAAGCAGCAGATCGACCGCGAGCTGACGCGCTGGAGCCGCGACGTGAAGACCATGGGCATCACCGCCGACTGAGGCAGGTTCTTTCATGCACGCCTCTTCCTCTCCCTTCACTCCCGGCAACCCCTACGACTCCAGGCGGGTGCCCGTGTTCGCGCGCAATGCCGTGTCCACATCACACCCGCTGGCGGCGCAGGCCGGCCTGCGCATGCTGTGGGCAGGCGGCAACGCGGTGGACGCGGCCATTGCGGCGGCGGCGGCCATGACCATCGTCGAGCCGGTGAGCAACGGCCTGGGCTCGGACGCCTTCTGCATCCTCTGGGATGGCAAGGAGCTGCACGGGCTCAACGCCAGCGGCCGCGCACCGCAGGGCTGGGCGCCCGAGTACTTCCACCAGCGCTATGGCCGCCAGGACAAGCCGCCGCGCCGGGGCGTGGACTCCATCACCGTGCCGGGCGCCGTCAGCGCCTGGGTGGCCCTGCACGAGCGCTTCGGCAAGCTGCCCTTTGACGCGCTGATGGAGCCGGCCGCCGAGATCGCCGAGCGCGGCTACCTGGTGCCGCCCGTGGTCCAGCAGAAATGGGCCGCAGGCGCGCCCGAGCTGCAATCGCAGCCGGGGTTCAGGGAAAGCTTCCTGCCCCGGGGCCGCGCGCCGGAAGTGGGCGAGCTGTTCCGCTTTCCCGCCGCAGCGCGCGCCCTGCGCGCCATTGGCGCCACGCGCGGCAAGGCCTTTTATGAAGGCGAGATTGCCCGGGCCGTGACCTCGTTCGTGCAGCAGCACGGCGGCTGCCTGGGCATGGCCGACATGGCCGCGCACGAGGTGCAATGGGTGCAGCCGCTGGCCAAGGACTACCGCGGCCACACGCTGCACGAGATCCCGCCGGGCGGGCAAGGCATTGCCGCGCAGATCGCGCTGGGCATTCTGTCCAACTTCGACCTGGCCAGCCTGCCCGTGGATGGCGTGGCCTCCCAGCATCTGCAGATCGAGGCCATGAAGCTGGCCTTTGCCGACATCTACCGCTACGTGGCCGACGCGGACATGGAGGTGACGCCCGCACAGATGCTCGACGACGCCTACCTGGCCTCGCGCGCCAGGCTCATCGATCCGCGCCGTGCGCAGGACTTCAAGGCCGGCAACCCCGTGCGCGGCGGCACCATCTACCTGACGGCGGCCGACGAGAACGGCATGATGGTCAGCTTCATCCAGAGCAACTTCTCGGGCTTTGGCTCGGGCGTGGTGGAGCCGACCTTCGGCATCAGCCTGCAAAACCGCGGCCACGGCTTCGGCACCGACCCCCAGCATCCCAACCGCGCCAACCTGGTGGGCCCGGGCAAGCGCCCCTTCCACACCATCATTCCGGCCTTCCTGACCCGCGACGGCCAGCCCGTGATGAGCTTCGGCGTCATGGGCGGCAACATGCAGCCCCAGGGCCACATGCAGACTGTGGTGCGCATGCTGGACTACCGCCAGTCGCCCCAGGCGGCCTGCGATGCGCCGCGCTGGCGCGTCAACGAAGGCCTGGCCATCAACGTGGAAGGCGGCATGGAGCCGGCCACCATCGCCGGCCTGCAGGCGCTGGGCCACCAGGTGGAGGTCATCCACGACCCCTACCAGGACTTCGGCGCCGGCCAGTTCATCTGGCGCATGGGCGATCCCGCCGTGGAGGGCTATCAGATCGCCAGCGACCCGCGCCGCGACGGGCTGGCGGCCGGGTACTAGAGGATCGGGAAAGTGCGCGCGGCGGCTACTCCGCGCGCAGACGCCCCTGCCGGGTCAGCCGCGCCGCCAGCGCGGCTTCTTCGCTGACCAGGCGCTGCAGCACGGCCGCGCTGGCCGGGAAGGGCTCGCTGCCCAGTTCGCGGATCAGGCGGCTGAACTCCGGGTCGGCCACAGACTGGGAGATCCAGCCATACAGGCTGTCCACGCTGGCCGTGGGCGCACCCTTGGGCGCGAACACGCCCACGAAGGTGGTGGCATCGAACACCGGCAGGCCCAGCTGGGCCAGGTCGGGCACATCGGCCAGCCCGCCCCCGGCGCGCGGCCCCAGCACGAACAGCGCGCGCAGGGCGCCGCTCTTGATATGCGGCGTGGAGCTGGTGATCTGGTCCACCACGGCGTCGATCTGCCCGCCGATCAGATCGACCAGGGCCGGCCCCGATCCCTTGTAGGGCACGGGATTGACGCGCACCTTCACGGCATCTTCCAGCTGCAGCACGGCCAGGTGATTGGGCGAGCCCGGGCCGGCATGGCCCACGGTCACGCTGCCATCCCTGGCCTTCATCGCCTTGATGAAATCGGCAGCGGTCTTGAAGCGCGCGTCGTTGGCGCGCACCACCACGACCACGGGCGTGCGGCTGACCACCGCAATGGGCGCAAAGCTGTCGGCGCGGTAGGGCAGCTTGATCATCTCGGGCAAGGTGCCCAACTGGCCCGGCGTGGCCACCAGCAGCGTATGCCCGTCCGGCTCGGCGCGCGCCACCCAGCCCGAACCCACGGCACCACCGCCGCCCGCACGGTTGTCCACGATCACGGACTGCCCCGCATGCCGGGCCAGCGGAATGCCCAGCGTGCGGGCCACGATGTCCACGTTGCCGCCCGGCGCAAAGGGCACGACCAGCGTGAGCGGCTTGGCCGGAAATGGGCGCGCCTGCACTGCCGATGCAGCCGATGCCGCAGCCAGCGCCGCGAAAGATACCGCCGTGCGGATAAAGCCTCTGCGGCCCGATGTGATTCGATTCATTTTCTCTGTCTCCTGCTATTTGAAAATCAATGACCCCAATACAGGCGCGCGGGGTTATCGACCAATACCGTGTGCCTGTATTCTTCTGGAACCCAATCCACCAGTGCCCGCGCCAATTCGCCAGCGGAATTCGAACGGGCCTTTATTCCGGGATGCGGCCAATCCGACCCCCATACGATCCGGTGCGGATTGGCCTGCACCAGGGCATGTGCAATGGGAACCACGGCCGGGTCCACGGCCGATGCCGTTGCCGATATCCGGTAGGCGCCCGAGAACTTCACCCAGGCCCGGCCTTCCTTCATCAGCGCCTGCAGATTGCGGCTGCCCGGCCCGCCGGCGCCCAGCTGGCGCGACGGGTGGCCGAAGTGATCCACCACCACGGCCACGCCCATGTCGGCCACGCGCTGCGCCAAGCCAGCGTCTTCATCCACGTTCACCAGCAATTGCACATGCCAGCCCAGGCCCCGGATGCGGTCGGCCACGGCCTGCAGGCTGGAGACGGAGACCCCGCCCGAAAACAGCGCATTGCACCGTGCGCCACGCACGCCCAGGGCGTGCAGCGCTTCGATCTCTGTATCCGGCGTGTCCTCGTAGATCACGGCCACGCCACGCATGCGGCCCGCCTCGGCATGGCGCAGCGTCTGCTTGAGAAGGCCGTGATCGCGGCCATACACGCTGGGCTGGACCAGAACGCAACGGTCCACGCCCAATGGGCGAAAGGCTTTCCAATAACCGTCCATGGACGCGACAGCCGGTGTATAGGCGCGCTCCGCAATCAACGGAAAATCATCGGAACGACCAAATACATGGAAATGGGTATCGCAGGAATTTTCTGGAAACAGATATTGTTCCGCTGGATTTTCTGCTGTGTCGCAATCACCGGCACAGCGGTTGAAACTGGGTGAATTCATGGGCATTCATTTCAAAGCTGGTGCATTGTCGTGACGCACGTAAAATTCAGTCAAGCTCATCTTTGTCATCATCAAAATGAACAGCATTCAACATGCAGACAGCGCGCCCCGGGCTCCGGTGAACCTGCGCAGCATCGACCTCAACCTGCTGGTGATCTTCGAGGCCCTGGTGGAAGAACGCAGCGTGGGCAAGGCCGCCGCGCGGCTGGGCATCACCTCCTCGGCCGTCAGCCACGCGCTGCGCCGGCTGCGCACCCAGTTCAACGACCCGCTGCTTCTGCGCACGGCAGAAGGCATGTCGCCCACGCCCGAGGCCGTGCGCCTGGCGCGCAGCTTCCGCAAGGCCTTCAGCGAGATCGAAAGCGCCATCGAGGTCAGCAAGGGCTTCGATCCGGCCACGGCGCGGCGCAATTTCCACCTGCGCCTGTCCGACTACGTGGGCGTGCTGCTGCTCCCGCAGCTGTGCATCCATCTGCGTGCGGTGGCGCCGGGCATCAGCCTGTCGGTGCAGTCCTTCGACGGCCGCCAGCCCTCGGACCGCGTCGAGTACGAAGGCGTGGAAATCCGCCTTTCCGTCTCGCGCGGACGCTCGGTGCTGTCGGCGTCACGCCGCCTGCTGGATGACCAGTGGATGGTGCTGATGCGCAAGGACCATCCGGCCGCCGCCTCCCCGCTCACGCTGGAGAAATACCTGGAGCAGGGCCACCTGAAGGTCACGGGCGTGGGCAGCAGCATCGTGGACGAACTCCTGGCCGAGCGCGGGCTGGCGCGGCGCGTGATGTTCCAGGTGCCCACCTGGCTGGGCATGGTGCCCGTCATCGAATCCACCGACCTGGTGGCCGCCATGCCCGCGCACTGGATGCACAGCGTGCTGTCCGGCTCCAACTGCGTGGCGCGCCCCATGCCCCTGCCCGAGCTGGCCCTGTCCATCGACGCCGTCTGGCATCCGCGCAACGACCATGACGCGGGGCACAAATGGTTCAGGGAGCTGATCCACCAAATCTTCCAGGAGGCGTACAGCAAATCCCTGCTCCAGCAGCGCCTGGACAGGGCTGGCACACGGAACAACGCTTAACCCAGCCCTCATGCTTTTCGGTGAAGATGCGGTCTTTCCGCCGCACAAGCCATGACACCAGAACAACACACTCCAGCGCTGCAGCGCCGCAACCTTGGCCTGCTCGTGGCCGCGCAATCGCTGGGGGGCGCGTCGCCGCCCATCATCATTTCGCTGGGCGGCCTGGTGGGGCAGCAGCTGTCCACCAATCCCACGGCCACCACGCTGCCGGTCAGCATCTACCAGTTGGGCCTGGCGCTGTCCACGCTGCCCGCGGCCTGGCTGATGCAGCGCATGGGGCGGCGCACGGCCTATGTGCTGGGTGCCATCCTGGGCGTGGTCTCGGGCGTGATCGCGGCCCAGGGCATTGCGCACTCCGATTTCGTGACCTTCTGCATCGGCACGGCGCTGGCGGGCTTTTACGCGGCCTGCGTGCAGAGCTACCGCTTTGCGGCCACCGACGCCATGACCGACCCCGCCGAGCAGGCGCGCGCCATCTCGCGCGTGATGATCGGCGGGCTGATCGCGGCCATCATCGGCCCGCAGGTGGTGATCTGGACGCGCGACGCCCTGCCCATGACGCCGTTCGCAGGCAGCTTCTACAGCCAGGCCGTGCTCGCCCTGCTGGCCTTGCCGCTGCTGCTGGGCCTGAAGCTGCCGCCGCCCCAGGCCCGTGCCGTGGCGGGCGAGGCCCGGCCGCTGGCCGAGATTGCGCGCACGCCGCAGTTCATCGTGGCGGCTTCGGCCGGCGTGGTCAGCTACGGCCTCATGGCCTTTCTGATGACGGCCGCGCCCATGGCCATGGTGGGCTGCGGCCACACGGTGGGCGAGGCGGCGCTGGGCATCCAGTGGCATGTGCTGGCCATGTTCGCGCCCAGCTTCTTCACGGGCCGGCTGATCGCGCGCTTTGGAAAGCGCCGCATCACGGCGCTGGGGCTGGTGATGATCGCCGCCTCGGCCCTGATGGCGTTGATGGGGCTGGAGCTGCTGCACTTCTGGGGCTCCCTGGTGCTGCTGGGCGTGGGCTGGAACTTCGGCTTCATCGGCGCCACGGCCATGGTCACCGAGTGCTACCGCCCTGCCGAGCGCGCCAAGGTGCAGGCCCTCAATGACTTCCTGGTCTTCGGCACCGTGGCCGTGGCCTCGTTCGGCTCGGGCCAGCTGCTGCACACGGCCGGCTGGGACGGCATCAACACCTGGCTGCTGCCCATCGTGGGCGTGGTGCTTCTGATGCTGGCCGTGCAGGGACGGGGTCGCGGCGCGGGCGCGCCGGCCTGAAGTGTGAAGCGCATGTCGGAACGGACGCCATGCCAGGCCATCGGAAATCGTGGTCCAGACCTCTTGTGGAGAGAATCCATGCGTGAAGCCATTGCGCTGTTGTGTGGGCTGGCATTCGCAGTTCCAGCCATGGCGCAGATCTATCAATGCAGGGATCCATCCGGAGAAATGAATTTCTCCGACCGTCCATGCAGCAGCGCGCAAGTCGGCGGCATGATCGAGCGCCGAAAGACGGATGCGGAGATTCTCCAGGAGCGCGCCGAGGCCGCGCAGGCCAATGAGCGCAAATACCGCCAGCAGGCCGTAGACGCACAGCGGCGCCAGATCGATAGCCAGCAGCGCATGATCGACCAGCAGGCGCAGCAGCCCACGCCTGCATCAGCTTCCCCGGGCTGCGGCCAGGCTCGCAAGGAGCTGGAATTCGTCTCCAGCATCCGCAGTCTCTCCGAAGGCGAAAAGCGCATGCGCATGAATGCGCAGATCTCCAACGTGAACGCATCCTGCGGCACGAATATGCCCTTGCTCCAGGAGCCACCCAAGATTGTCCTGACCCCTCCCGCCGGCACCCGCACCGTAAAGCTCGACCGGTGCAAGGCAGACAGCTGCTTCGACATCAAAGGCAACCTCTATCGCCGGTATCGCGACACCTTGACCGCCTACAACGGGCTGATCTGCCTGCTGGAAGGCGACACGATTCGCTGCGACTGAGCAGCGCCATCCAACCCATGATGGGCCCGCCAAGGCGGACCTGTGCTGGACGCAGCACCAGGCTACTTGCGGCCACCCTCGGGCAGGTCCACGCGGCGGCTGCCCAGCCAGAGCACGGCCACCCAGCCCAGCAGCGCCAGGGCCAGCAGCACGGACAGATGCCATAGCGCCGCCTCCAGCGGGGCGCCGGCCTGGTTCAGTCGCAGCGAGGCCTGGATGGCGGCCGTGCTGGGTGACAGCCAGCGCAGCGCCTGCAGCAGTTGCGGCAGGGCCTCGGCCGGCCAGCTGAAGCCGCCGACGAAGGCCAGCGGGATGGAGGTGAACAGCACCACCTGCATGGCACGCTCGCGGTTGGCCAGCCACCAGCCCAGCAGCGCCGCCGCTCCCGCCACGGCCGGGACGAAGACGGCCAGCAGCGCCAGCGCGCCCCAGGGATTGCCGCCGCGCGGATAGTCGTGCCAGACAAAGATCCAGCCGAAGTAGTACAGGCCCGAGAGCCAGCCCAGCGTGCACAGCGCCAGCAGCCGCGCCAGCCAGGTGCGTGCCGGCGCCCTGTCCAATCCCTGCTCGCGCCAGGTTCCCACCAGCAGCGCGCCGCCCATGAGCAGCGTCTGCTGCAGGATGATGATGGCCACGGCGGCGACGACGAAGCTGCCGTAGCCTTCCGTCGGATTGAACAGGGCCTGCATCTGCAGGTTGACGGGCGAGCGGCTGGCCTGGGCCTGCAGTGCGCTCTGTCCGCCGGCCGTCAGGCGCCGCAGCTCCACGCCTGCCGAGACCGTGCCGAAGGCTTCGGCAAAGCCGTACTGCACCTGCTTGGCGGCCAGCGGGTAGGCCCCGTTGGCATAGACGGGGACCACGGCCTCTTCGCTGCGCACCACGCGGCGCTTGAGGTCGCGCGGCAGCAGCGCGTAGCCCATGACGCGGCCATCCAGCAGGGCCTGCTGCGCCTGGGCCTCGTCGCCCGTGACCAGGGTCACCTCGATGCGCGGGCTGGCCTGGGCAAAGCGCAGCATCTGGCGTGCCAGGCCGCTGCCGTCGTGCTGCACCACGGCCACGGGCACGCGCTGCACGACCTCCTGCCCATAGAACCAGGGATAGAAGAAGCCGTAGAGCACGGGTGCGCCCACCAGCAGCATGAGCACGCCCACGTCGCCGAACACGGCACGCAGGGCGCTGATGAAGTCATGCGCAAAGCCCCTGGCCATCTCAGCGCCCTCCCCATTTGTCGGGGCGGGAAAGGCCGCGCGCCAGGCCTGCCGTGGCCAGCAGCAGCAACACCAGCGCGGCCAGCAATAGCCCGGCCACCACGGGCAAGCTCTGCACGATGGGCGCGCCCATCTGCAGCTGCTCTATCTGCAGCCGCGCATAGTGGGTATAGGGCATGGACAGGGCCCAGGCACGTGCCGAATCCGGCATGGCCAGCAGCGGAAAACCCACGCCGCTGAACGCAAAGGCCGGCGCCGACAGCAGGCCCGCGCCCGACAGCGCCGTGCGCAGGGACAGCGTGAGCGCCGCCAGCAGCGCCCCGGCCGCCAGGCTCACGGCGATCAGCAGCAGCAGGGCCAGCGCCACCCAGGCCAGGCTGGCAGCGCCCTGCCCCGGATGCCAGCCCCGTCCGGCCGTGAGCCACAGCATGGCCAGCGTACCGCCCAGGCCCAGGCTGGCCCACGACAGCGCCAGCTTGCCCGCCAAGGCGCCCGCAATGGCGCTCCAGCCGGGCTTTCCCGGGCCCGCAGCCTCGGCCATCCACTGGCCCAGCGTGCGGTCGCGCAGCTCGCGCCCCACGGACCAGGCGCCGGCCGTCATGCCCAGGATGTGCAGCAGCGCGGGAATCAGCGCCGCCGCCAGGAACTGCTCGTAATTGGTGGAGATGTTGAACAGCGACACCAGGTTGGTGCGTATGGGCTCCATGCGCACGCGCAGCGCCTGGGCCGGGTCGCCGCGCTTGGCACGGGCCTGTATTTCCACGCCGGCCGACAGCGTTCCCACCACCTGGCGCAGGTCGCGCTGGATCAGGCTGGAATGCGTGGCCAGCTGGGCGTTGTGCATGAGCACCACGTCGGCCCCCTGGCCCCGCTTGATGTCGCGCGCAAAGCCGGGCGGGATCTGCACCACGGCGTAGGCATTCATGGACTGCAGCGCCCATTGCGCCTCCGAGGCATTGAGCGCCTGCGACTGCACGGCCAGGCCCGGCGTGGCATCCAGCATGCGCACCAGCTGGCGCGACAGGGCGCTGTGGTCCTGGTCCCAGACGGCGACGGGCAGGCGCTGGACCAGTCCTGCCGAGAAGATCCAGACCATGAGCAGCAGCGCCAGCAGCGGCACCCAGCTGACCATGGCCAGGTCCCAGGGCCGCCCGCGCAGCAGACGCCATTCGCGCCGCAGGCTGGCGGCAAAGGCCGTGGGCGGGTTCGCGCTCACTGCCGCCGGCCGCTCAACGGCCGCCTTCCACAACCACGCTCATGCCGGGCCGCGCGCCTGCAATGGGCTGCTGCGGCCGCGCGCGGACCTCGAAGGTGCGCGCATCGAAGCCCTGGCCCGCACGCGTGGCGCGCCAGGTGGCGAAGTCGGGCAGCACACCCAGGTAGTAGACCTCGAAGCCGGCCTCGCGGTTGTCCAGGCCCGGCAGGCGGCCGGTGAAGCGGCTGCCCTGGGCAAAGCGTGCAAGCTGGTCCTCGCGCACATTGAGCACCACCCACTGGTCGGCCAGATCCACCACGGTGACCACGGCCACGCCCTGCGGAGACAGCTCGCCCTGGCGGGCCAGCACCTGGACCACCTCGCCGCCCACGGGGCTGCGCAGCTCGGTCTCGGCACGCGCGGCCTCCACCTCGGCGACCACGCCCTGCACCTGGCGTGCCTGGGCCTGGGCAGCGCTGCGATCCTCCTGGCGCGCGCCCGAAGCCGCCATTTCATACTGCGCACGCGCGGCCAGCGCCTGGTCGCGCGAGGCGCGCCAGTTGGCATCGGCTTCATCGCGCTTCTGGGCCGCAACCAGTCCCTGGTCGAACAGGCTTTGCACACGGCGCAGCGAGGTCTGGGCCAGGTCGGCGGCCGTCTGGGCGCGCTGCCAGTTCAGGCGCGCCATCTGCACTTCCTGCGGGCGTGCGCCGGCCTGCGCCTTGTCGGCCTGGGCCTGGGCGGCATCGCGCGCGGCCTCGGCCTGGGCCAGCTTGGCGCGCACCTCGGGGCTGTCCATCTCCACCAGCAGATCGCCGGGCTGGATCTTCTGGCCTTCGGTGACCCGCACCTTGGCGATGCGCGCCGTGACCTTGGGCGCGATGTCGGTCTCGCGTGCCTCCATCTGGCCCTGGAAATACTGGGGGGCGGGCTGCGCCGCACGCCAAAAGCCCCAGGCCACGAGCAGCAGCACGGCCAGCACGATGGCCAGGGCTAGCCAGGGGCGCCTGCGCCCCGGCGGCACGGGCGCGGGGCCGGGTGCTTCGGGGGCGCTGCGGGGATGGTCGGGCGTGGCTGTGCTCATGGTGCGTCGGGTGGGATCTGTATGTCGGCCTGGGCCATGAATCGGTCGAATTCCTCGCTCTGGCCCGTGCTCTCCAGCAGTGCGGCCAGGGCCTGCACATACTGGTTGGCCAGTTCGGCACGCTGGGTCTGGACCTTGGCGAGATTGAGGCTGGCATCGATCAGGTCAAGCGTGGTGCTGGTGCCTTCCCGCAGGCCGGCCTCGCGCAGCCGCAGCAGCTCGCGCGCAAGATCCTCCTGGGCCTGCTGGGCCTGGTACTGGCGGCGTGCCTGCTCCACGCCCAGCCAGTTCTTTTCGACCAGCAGCGCGATGTCGCTGAGCGCCTGGGCTTCGGTCAGCTCGGCCTGCTCGATCTTGCGCTGCGAGGAGGCGGCCAGCGCATCGCGGTCGATGCTGTCCCACAGCGTCCAGCGCACGGCCACGCCTGCCACCCAGTTGGGCTTGCCGCTGGTGTTGACCTCGCGCGAACCGAAGGCCAGCAGCTGCGGCCGGCGCAGCGCCTCCTGCGCGTCGTGCAGCGACTCGGCCTGGCGCTTCTTGGCCTGCACCTTGTCCAGACCCGGATGGTGCGACTGGGCCGTGGCGACGAAGCCGTCCAGCGGCGGCAGAGGCCGGCTGCTGACGAACAGCGGCGTGCTGGGCAGCACCTGCCGCTGCGCCTTGACCGTGCGCGCCAGCGCCGCTGCGGCCAGGTCTGCGTCGTCGCGCGATTTGCGCGCCTGCTGCTCGGCGTCGGCCAGCGCGGCACGGGCCTGCAGGCGCTCCAGCCGGGAGATCACGCCCGCCTTGAGCATGCTTTGCGCCGCCGTGTCATGCACGCGCACGCCTTCAAGCGCACGCTCGCGCAGCCGTGCGGCCCGCTCGGCCAGCTGGGCGCCGAAGTAGCGCTGCACCAGCAGCGAATGCAGGGCGTGGCTGCTGCTGGCGGCATCGGCCAGGGCTTCGTCGGTGGCAGCGTCCAGGCCACTGCGCACCGCATCGGACAGGCCGCCCAGGTACAGCGGCCAGACCAGGGACAGGCTGGCCGAGGCATTCGTGCTCTTGCGCTGCAAGGCATAGGAAGTGGGCAGTTGCGGCAGCGAGGGAATGGCCGGCCCCACCGAGGGCGGCAGCTGGCCGAGGACGCCGTCCAGGGTGCGCCGCGCAGGATCGAGATCGATGTCGGCATTGGCCGAGTAGCGGTAGCCCAGGCCCGTGATGGCCACGGAAGGCCCGCCCAGCCCCTGCGTACCCTGGCGTCTGAGCCGCGCGCTTTCCACGGCCTTGGCCGAGGCGGCCAGTTGGTCGGAGCCCTGCAGCAGCGCCTGGCGGGCCTGCACGAAGCTCATCGCGGCGGCGGCCTGGGAGGCCGGAGCCTCCCCTGCAGCCTGGGCCGCCCCTGCGACCATGCCCAGCGCCGCCAGCCACGGCACAAGGCGCGCGGGCCGCGCAAGCAACGGAAAAAACATGGAAGCGCTCAATGGCATGAATGGGGGCGCCTTGCGTGGTTCACCGATGGTGGCGAAGCTTACACGGGCTTGCAGGCGGGCCCCCGTCGGACAAGGTCCTGTGCCTTGTGCCCCCGGCACTGTGCAGCAGGGCCGATTTGCGTGGCGTTCCATCCCATTTCTGTGCGCAGGTGCCGCGCCATGCCGCTACACTGGCGCCTGCCTGCGCGAGCATGTCCTGGCGGACCTGTCCGCAGGCCTTTTTTTTCTGCCCGGCATCGGCCCGATGCCCCGACTGACCACCATGTCCACCGTCTTCAACTTCACCTTCGTCCCCTGGTTCCGGTCCGTGGCTCCCTATATCCACAAGTTCCGACACCAGACCTTTGTGGTGGGACTGACGGGCGAGGCCATCGCATCGGGCAAGCTCAGCTCCATCGTCCAGGACCTGGCCATGATCCAGGCCATGGGCGTGAAGATCGTGCTGGTCCATGGCTTCCGTCCCCAGGTCAACGAGCAGCTTGCCGCCAAGGGCCATGAGGCCCAGTACTCGCGCGGCGTGCGCATCACCGACTCCGTGGCGCTGGACTGCGCCCAGGAAGCCGCCGGCCAACTGCGCTACGAGATCGAGGCCGCCTTCAGCCAGGGCCTGCCCAATACGCCCATGGCCGGCGCGCGGGTGCGGGTGATCTCGGGCAACTTCCTCACGGCGCGGCCCGTGGGCATCGTGGACGGCGTGGATTTCAAGCATTCGGGCCTGGTGCGCAAGGTCGATGTGAGCGGCATCCGCAGCGCACTGGACATGGATGCCATGGTGCTGATGTCGCCCTTCGGCTTCTCGCCCACCGGCGAGGCCTTCAACCTGAGCATGGAAGAGGTGGCCACGCGCGTGGCCATCGAGCTGAAGGCCGACAAGCTGATCTTCATGACCGAGGTGCCGGGCATCCGCATGGACCCCACGGGCCCGGCCGACGAGACCAACCCCATCGACACCGAGCTGCCGCTGGCCACGGCCCGCCGCATGCTGGCCGAGCTGCCCACGCCCGAGCAGCCCACGGATACGGGCTTTTACCTGCAGCACTGCGTGCATGCCTGCGAGCACGGCGTGGAGCGCAGCCACATCCTGCCCTTCGCCATCGACGGCGCGCTGCTGCTGGAGATCTATGTGCACGACGGCATCGGCACCATGATCATCGACGAGAAGCTGGAAGAGCTGCGCGAGGCCACGCCCGACGACGTGGCCGGCATCATCCAGCTGATCGAGCCCTTCGAGAAGGACGGCACCCTGGTCAAGCGCAGCCGCACCGAGATCGAGCGCGACATCGCCCACTACACCATCATCGAACACGATGGCGTGATCTTCGGCTGCGCCGCGCTCTACCCCTACCCCAGCGCCCGGACCGCCGAGATGGCGGCCGTCACCGTCTCGCCCAAGAGCCAGGGCACGGGCGATGGCGAGAAGCTGCTCAAGCGCATAGAGCAGCGCGCCAAGGCCCAGGGCCTGGACAGCCTGTTCGTGCTGACCACGCGCACCATGCACTGGTTCATCAAGCGCGGCTTCCAGCCCGTGGACCCCGACTGGCTGCCCGAGGCGCGCAAGGCCAAGTACAACTGGGACCGCAAAAGTCAGGTCCTGGTCAAGAAGTTGTAACCCCCTGAGGCGCTGTGCGCCTTCCCCCTCACGAGGGGGGCATACGGGCGGCCGGCGACACCCTCGGTGCGGGGGCGGCGCGGCCGGCCCAGGCCCTTCCTCGGTGTCTCTCGTCTTCAGGCCGCGCCAATTTTCTGAAATCGCCCAAATCAAGCGACATGGTGGCGCAACTCAGCCTTGCACTGCTGCCTGCCAGCGTGCGGCCGCCTTGCCGGCCGCTGCCAGCGCCGCATCGCGCTGCGGCGCGTCGGCCGGGCATTCGGTGAGGTAGCCGGTCACCAGCAGCGGTGCGCTTTGCGGCGTGGGCCAGGCGATGACGGCATCGTTGGCCGTGCCGCGATCGCCGGTGCCCGTCTTTCCACCCACGCGCCAGCCGGCCGGCATGCCCGCGCGCAGGCGCTTGTCGCCCGTGCGGCTGGCCACCAGCCACTGCTGCAGCAGGGCGCGGCCATGGCCGTCCAGCACCGATCCCAGAAGCAGGCGCTGCATGCTTTGCACCATGGCCAGCGGCGTGGTGGTGTCGCGCTCGTCACCGGGCAGGCCTTCATTGAGCTCGGGCTCCATGCGGTCCAGGCGTGTGGTCTCGTCGCCGCTGGCGCGCAGCCACTGCGTCAGCGCCTGCGGTCCGCCGCTGGCGTCCAGCAGCAGGTTGGCGGCGGTGTTGTCGCTGAGCACCACGGCGGCCTCGCACAGTTCGGAGATGGTCATGCCGCCGCCATCACCGGCACGCGGGCCGCTGGCCGGCGAGTAGGGAACCAGCCGGGAGCTGGCGTAGTGCACGCGGCGCGACAGGCGCTCATCGCCCTGCTGCACGCGGTCCAGCACCTGGGCGGCCAGCAGCAGCTTGAAGGTGCTGCACATGACAAAGCGCTCGTCGCCGCGGTGGTCCACGCTGGCGCCCGACTCCACCTCCAGCACGGCCACGCCGAGCCGGCCGCCCACACTTTTCTCGATGCGCGCCAGCTCGGTCCTGAAGGCCTGGTCGGCAGCCCCCTGTTTTTTTGATGGCAGGGCGCAGCCGGCCAGCCCGGCCGCCATCCAGGCGGCCGCGCCGCCCGTCATCAGAAAATCGCGTCTTTGCATTGTTTTTCCTTTTCAGTTGCAGATCGACAACCGCAACGATAGCGCCGCACCCAATCTGCGACCAGCGTGAATAATTGGCAGCATCCCTTAGAAAAACTATTGGCTCACCATGCAACTGCCCCTCAATGCCCTGCGCATGTTCGATGCGGCCGCGCGCCATCTCAACCTGACGCGGGCGGCCGACGAGCTGTGCGTGACCCAGGCCGCCGTCAGCCAGCACATCCGCAACCTGGAGGAGCGCCTGGGCAAGCCGCTGTTCCGGCGCCTGCCGCGCGGCCTGGCGCTGACCGACGAGGGCCATGCGCTGTGGCCTGCCGTGGCCGAGAGCTTTGCGCGCATAGAGCATTCGCTGCAGCAGGTGGCCGAACCGCGCCCGCGCGAGGTCCTCACCGTGGGCGTGGTCGGCACCTTCGCCATCGGCTGGCTGATTCCCAGGCTGGGCCAGTTCCAGCAGCAGCACCCCTACATCGACCTGCGACTGCTCACGCACAACAACCGCGTGGACCTGGCCGGCGAAGGGCTGGATGCGGCCGTGCGCTTCGGCGACGGCGCCTGGCAGGGCACGCGCGCCGAGCTGCTGCTGCGCGCGCCGCTGACGCCCATGTGCACCCCGGCCCTGGCCCAGCGCCTGCGCCAGCCGGCCGACCTGGCCGGGCAGACGCTGCTGCGCTCGTACCGCCTGCAGGAGTGGGAGAGCTGGTTTGCCACGCTGGACCAGAGCGCGCCGCTGGCGCGCGGGGCCATGTTCGACTCCTCGCTGACGCTGGCCGAGGCGGCCGCCCAGGGCGCGGGCGTGGCCCTGCTGCCGGCGCGCATGTTCCAGCACCTGCTGCAGCAGGGCCGGCTGGTGCGCCCCTTCGAGCAGGAGGTGGACACGGGCGCCTACTGGCTGACCCATCTGCGCTCGCGCGCACCCAGCGCGGCGCTCAAGACCTTCAGGCAATGGCTGCTGGCGCAGTTGCAATAACCACGGACCGCCGCGGCAAGACCCGCAGGCCGCCTGACTTTGGCCCCGGCGCTATCATCTGCCGCTTTTGGCCCCCTAGCCCCGTCCCCGCTCCATGACCCAGACCCTGCCGGTTCTCTACTCGTTTCGCCGCTGCCCCTACGCCATTCGCGCCCGCCTGGCGCTGGCCCATGCCGGCCTGGCCTGCGAGCTGCGCGAAATCAACCTGCGCAACAAGCCGCAGGCGCTGCTCGATGCATCGCCCAAGGGCACGGTACCCGTGCTGGTGCTGGAGGACGGCCGCGTGATCGAGCAGAGCCTGGATGTCATGCTGCACGCGCTGCGCGCCAATGACCCGGATGGCTGGCTGGCACCGACCAGCGGTTCGCTGCCGGACATGCTGGCGCTGATCGAACGCAACGACGGCTTTTTCAAGCACGCCCTGGACCGCTGCAAGTACCCCGAGCGCTACACGGCCGAAGAGGTCAACCACGCCCAGGCCGATGCCCTGACCTGGCTGGCCGAGCTGGACGACCAGCTGGAGGCCACCGGCTACCTGTTCGGCCAGAACCCCAGCCTGGCCGACATGGCCCTGCGCCCCTTCGTGCGCCAGTACGCGCGCATCGACGAGTCGCAATGGAACGAGCAGCCCTGGCCGCACCTGCAGGCCTGGCTGCAGCGCTGGATCGATTCGGCCCTGTTCGCCGAAGTGATGGAAACCTACCCGGGCTGGGTGCCCGGCACGCGCGGCCCGGTCTTTGCCGCCGGCGGCGTGGGCAGCGACTGACGCCTGCCCGCCCCGTGTGCCCTGCCCCGGGTCGGCAGGGGCTGCGCAAGGCAGGCAAAGCTGGCACAGTGGCAGGCTGTTGCCAACCGCATGAGCCTTCGCCGACATGACCCTCGCCACCCTGCTCGTCTTCTCCCTGGTCGCGCTGATCGCGATCATCACCCCCGGTCCCACCGTGCTGCTGGCGCTGGCCAATGGCTCGCGCCACGGCGTGCGCCGCGCCCTGCCGGGCATGCTGGGCGCCGTGCTGTCGGACTTCGTGCTGGTCGGCGCGGTCGCGCTGGGCCTGGGCGCCCTGCTGGCAGCCTCGGAGTTCTGGTTCTCGGTGGTCAAGTGGGCGGGAGCGGCCTACCTGGCCTGGCTGGGCCTGCGCATGCTGCGCAGCCAGGGCGGATCGCTGTCGGCACCCCAGGGTGACGGCAAGGCAGAGGCCGGCGCCGACGGCTACAGCGCCCGCACCGTGCTGTTCAAATCGTTCCTGGTCGCCGTGACCAATCCCAAGGGCTACCTGTTCTGCTCGGCCCTGCTGCCGCAGTTCATCGACCCGGCGGCCGCCCAGGCGCCGCAGTACATCGCCATTGCGCTGGTGTTCGCGCTCATCGATTTCCTGGTGATGCTGGCCTATGCCTTCGCCGGATCACGCGCCGCGCGGCTGCTGCGCGGGCGGGCCGTGATGTGGCTGGACCGCCTGTGCGGCGGCATGCTGCTGGCGCTGGCAGGCTCGCTGGCCTTCTACCGCCGCGCGTCGAACTAGGCGCGCCGCCCAAGAGCCGCGCCTCCCCCACTGCGTCAGCGCGTCGCTCCCATGACATCGTCCAGCTGCAGCACGGCAGCGGCGTTGGCCGTGGTGGTGGCCAGCGTGTCGATGGCGCCGGTGCGCAGGGCGCCCAGGATGGCCGTGACCTTGCTGGATTCGGCCGCCACGGCAATGACGTTGGGTATGCGCAGCAGGTCCTCGCGGCTCAGGCCGATGACGCGGTCCTGCATGGGGGTTGCGGCCGGCTGGCCGTGGATGTCGATGAAGTCGTAGCCCATCATGTCGCCCACCGTGCCCGCGCGGCGGGCGTCCGAGATCTCCTGCGCGGAAAACCAGCCCATGCGGGCCATGTTGCTGTCCACGCTGACATCGCCCACGCCGATGAGGGCGATGTCGGCGCGGCGCGCCTTGTCCAGGGTGTGCCTGACGGTGTCGTTGTCCAGCAGCGCCTTGCGCAGTTGCGGATCGCCCACCAGGGCCGGCGCATAGAGCGATTCGGACTTGCCGCCAAAGCGCGCTGCCAGGCGGCGCGCGATGTGGTCGGCGTTCATCGCCTCCCCGCCACGGTAGGAGCCGCCGATGGCGCTGACGAAGTGGCACTCCCGCCGTGTGGCGGACAGGGCGTGCTCGGAGACCGAGGACACGTTGCGCCCCATGCCCACGGCCACGATGGAGCCATCGACCAGGATGCGCTCCAGCTCGCTGGCCACCAGGCCTGCCAGCAGTTCGCGCTGCCGGTCGGCATCCTTGTGGTCCACCGCGATCAGCGCGCGCTTGATGTGAAAGCGCTCGGTCAGCTGCCGCTCCAGGTCGGCGGACACCAGCGAATGCGGCCGCACGCGGATCTCGACAATGCCCTCTTCCTGCGCGCGGCGCAGCAGCCGCCCGACGGTGGCGCGCGAGATGCCGAACTCCTTGGACAGTTGGTCCTGCGTGCATCCATCGACGTAGTAAAGGGTCGCCAGTCGCGTCAGGTCGCTTTCAGTCAAGGGTGCCTCCAAGGGTGCCGGGAAAGGCGCGCAGTGTAGCGCCGCTCACCGGGCCTCGCCAGCGTGGGGCAGCAGCAGGACCTTGACCGAGTCCATGGAATCGGGCACCCGGATGGCGCTCTCCCACTCCGACAGCGCATAGCGGTGGGTGACGATGCCCTCGGAGGTGACCAGCCCGCGCGCCAGCAGGTCGATGGCGATGGGGTAGCAATGGGCGCTCAGGTGGGCGCCGCGCAGGTCCAGCTCCTTTTCCTCGCCGATGATGGACCAGTCCACCGTGGTCTCGCGCCCGAAGACGCTGAACTCCACGAAGCGGCCGAGCTTGCGCACCAGGTCCAGCCCCTGCGTCACGCCCGAGGGCGCGCCCGTGGTCTCTATGTACACATCGCAGCCATAGCCGTCGGTCAGCGCACGCACGATGGCGCGGGCATCCTCGCGCGCGGGGTTGATGGTCACGTCGGCGCCGCAGCGGCGTGCCAGCGCCAGGCGCTGGTCCGACAGGTCCATGACCACCAGCCGGCGCGGCGTCTTCAGGCGCGCCACCTGGGCCATGAGCAGGCCCAGCGTGCCCGCGCCGGCGATCACGACCACATCATCGAGCTGGATGTCGCCGCGGTTGACGGCATGGATGGCGCAGGACAGCGGCTCGGTGATGGCCGCATCCTCGAAGTCCACGCTCTCGGGAATCCGGTGCACCACGGCGCGGGCGGACAGGCGCATGTACTCGGCCATGCCGCCATCGGCCACTTGGCCCTGGAAGCCGTAGACATCGTGCACCTCGCACATCCAGCGAAAGCCGGTCTTGCAATAGCGGCAGGCATGGCAGGGCACGATCTGCTCGGCGATCACCCGGTCACCCAGCTGCACGCCGTGGTGCTCCTGGGCACCCTCACCCACCTGCACCACATGGCCCCAGAACTCGTGGCCCGCGATCACCGGCGGGCGCACATAGGCGGGGCGGCCTTTTTCCGGATCTCCCCAGAAGCGCGGCGCGCCAGCCCAGCATTTGCAGTCGCCCGCGCAAATGCCGCAGGAAGCCACGCGGATGACCAGCTCGCGCGGCCCGGCCTGCGGACGCGCGACGCGTTCGAGACGGTAATCCCTGGGGCCGTGGCAGACCACGGCCAGCATGTTCGTATCGGCGGCGTCAGGCAGGGTGTTTTGCATGGAACTCTCCCGGGTTGCAGATGTTGGACAGAACGTGGGCGCAGCGCTTCATGCCCTGCGGCGCGAACTGTCGAGCAGCACGGCGCCGACGATGATCACGCCCTTGATCAGCTGCTGGTAGTACGAGGACACGCCCAGCAGGTTCAGCCCGTTGTTGATCACGCCGATGAGCAGGGCGCCGACGACCGTGCCGCCCAGGCTGCCCGTGCCGCCCGACAGGCTGGTGCCGCCGATCACCACGGCCGCGATGGCGTCCAGCTCGTAGGACACGCCGGCCTGCGGCAGCGCCGCCGTGGTGCGCGACGCCAGCAAAATGCCGGCCAGCCCCGCGAGCAGGCCGCTGACCACATAGACCAACAGCACGATGGCGCGGGTGTTGATGCCGCTGGTCTTGGCGCTGCGCAGGTTGCCGCCCACGGCGTAGATGTAGCGGCCATACACGGTGTAGCGCAGCACGAAGGCGAACACCGCGACGGCAACGGCAAAGATCACGATGGGCATGGGCACGGGTCCCAGCTGGCCGGCGCCGATGGCAAGAAAGCCGTCGGGCAGCTCGGACACCGGCATGCCGTCGTTGTAGATGTAGGTCAGGCCGCGCGCCGCACTGAGCATGCCCAGCGTGGCCACGAAGGGCGGCACCGCGAACCAGGCCACCAGCAGGCCGTTGATGCCGCCCAGCAGCATGCCCACGCCCAGCCCGGCGCCCACGCTCACCGCCAGCCCCTGGCCATCGGCCGCCAGCCAGGCGCCGACCATGCCGGCCAGCGCCAGGATGGCGCCCACCGACAGGTCGATGCCCGCCGTCAGCACCACGCACGTCATGCCGATGGCCAGGATGCCGTTGATGGAGGTCTGGCGCAGGATGTCGGCCCAGTTGCCCCAGGTCATGAAATGGGGGTTGGCCAGCGCCAGCGCCGCGCACAGCGCAACCAGCGCGATGACCACGCCGTAGCGCTCGCGCAGGCTGCGCAGGTCCAGCGCGCGCCGCCCCAAGAGCGGCGGCGAAGATGCGGCTTGAAGATTCGTCATGGAGGACTCCCGCGTTGATGGAAGAAAGGCGTGGGGCCGGCCGGCTGCTCACTGGATGGAGTAGCCCCCGTCGATGACGATGTTCTCGCCCGTCAGCATGCCGGCGTGCGTACCGGCCAGGAACACGGCCAGCCGCGCCACCTCCTCGGGCTGCGCAAAGCGGCCCGTGGGGATGAGTGCCCGCATGGCCTCCCCCACCTGCCCGGCCCAGGCCTTGCGGCCCAGCGGCGTGTCCACCACCGTCGGCGAGATGGCGTTGACGGTGATGCCGTCGGACGCCCACTCCAGCGCCAGCACGCGCGTCAGTCCCACCAGGCCCGCCTTGCTGGCGCAATAGGCGGCATGGCGCCTGAGCGCGACCACGCTGGCCTGCGAGGCCAGGTTGATGATGCGTCCGTGGCGCTGGCGGCGCATGGCCGGTGCCACCGCCTGGGCCAGCAGCAGCGGCGCCGTGAGGTTGACGGCCAGCGTGCGCTCCCAAGCCGCCTCGCTGATTTCGCCGGCCGGCTCCAGCAGCGCCACGCCGGCGCTGTTGACCAGAATGTCGATGCGGCCCGTGGCCTCCAGCACGGTGGCCACCGCCTGCTCCACGCCCTCGGGCCTGGTCACATCCACCGCCAGCGCCAGGTGGTGCCGGGGCTCCGCCAGGCTGGCAGCGGCCACGTCCAGTGCCTGCCGCTCCAGGTCCACCAGGACGACACGCGCACCGCCTTCGGCGAGCTGCCGGGCAATCGCCAGGCCGATGCCGCCCGCGCCGCCGGTGACCAGGGCCGTGCGGCCGCCGAAGTCCCGCTCCAGGCTGTCGGCGCTCATTTGCGCACCTTCTGCAAGAAGGCGTCGGCATTGGCGGGCACGATGGCGGTCCAGGGCACCTCGTAGGATTTGGCCGTGCCGTCGCCCCAGGGCATGGCCTGGGCATACTCGCTCCATACCACCGAGCGCGGCCGGTAGGACGGGCCGACAAGCTGGCGCAGCAGCACATCCAGCGCGCCCTGCGCCTGGGCCTGGGCATCCTGGAAATTGGTGGTCATCTCCCCGCGCTTGACGGCCGTGATGGCGGCGGCCACGCCGTCCACGCCCACCACCGGGATGGTCTTGATATCGATGCCCTTGGTCTTGATGGCCTGCACCGCGCCCAGGGCCTCGTCGTCGTTCTGCGCGATCACGCCCTGTATCTGGCCCGGGAATGCGGTCAGCCAGTTCTCCATCAGGCCCATGGATTCGGCGCGCGACCAGTTGGCGGTCTTGCGCGCCAGCACCTTCACATCCTTGTGGCGGGCCAGCACCTCGTCATTGCCGCGCGCCCGCTCGATCTGTGCCGACTGGCCTATGGGCCCCTCGATGACGACGATATTGCCCTTGCCGCCGATGGCCTTCATCAATGCCTCGGCCTGCATGCGGCCGGCCACCACATCGTCATTGCCCACGTAGGAGGTCAGCACATCGCCCTGCACGCGCGTGTTGGAGCCCACCACGGGAATGCCGGCCTTCACCGCCTTCTGCACGGGCGCCGCACCCGCCTTCAGGTCGATGGGCACGAAGAGGATTCCGTCGTACTTCTGCGTGATCATGGTGTCGAACTGGTTGCTCTGCGTCAGCGCGTCGTAGTTGCCGTCGAACACGGTGATCTGCACCGTACCGTCCTTCACGGCCGGATGCGCCTTCAGCTCCTTGGTCCACATCTGCATGAACTCGCCCTTGAGCCCATAGACGGCCGCGCCTATGCGGTAGGGCTTGGCCGGTGCTGGTACTGGTGCCGACAGCGGGGCCGGAGCCTGGGCCCGGACCTGCGCCGCGGCCAGGAACAGCCCACCGGCAAGCGCGGCGGCAAGCACGGTGGTGAAGCGGAAAAACGGCATGGTCATGTCTCCTGTGTGTTGTGAAAGGCAAGGGGAAAAACGCTGCACGGGCATCGCCCGGGCTCAGGACGCGAGGTGCATCAGCGCCTCCTGCGTGATGCCGTGGCCGGCCACCACGCGGTCAAGCCGGCCTTTGCGGAAGATGGCAATACGGTCGCTCAGCTCCAGCAGCTCCGGCGCCTCGGAGGACACCACCACCACGGCATGGCCCTGCGCGGCCAGCGAGGCCAGGAAGGCGTACACCTCGCGCTTGGCGCCTTCGTCGATGCCGCGCGTGGGCTCGTCGCACAGCAGGCAGACGGGGTTGGTGGCCATGCAACGGGCCAGCACCACCTTCTGCTGGTTGCCGCCGCTCAGGCCCGAGACCGGCATGGCCGGGCTGGCCAGCTTCACGCGCAGGCGCTGCAGCAGGCCGCCCACCAGCACGCGCTCTGCCGCGCCATCCACCACCCCGGCGCGCTGCAGGCCCGGCAGTGCGGGCAAGCTGGCGTTGAAGCGCACCGAGGAGCTCATCACCAGCCCCGTGGCCTTGCGGTCCTCGGTCACCAGGGCCAGGCCCGCCTTGATCGACGCCGCCGGATTGCCGCGCGGCAGGGGCCGTCCGCCCAGGCTCGCCTGCCCCTGGTCGGCGCGCGTGAGGCCGTACAGGCAGTTGAGGAATTCGCTGCGGCCCGATCCCATCAGTCCGTAGATGCCCAGCACCTCGCCGGGGGCGACGTCCAGACTGATGTCCTCGAACTCGCCCCGGCGCGTGAGCCCCTGCACCGACAGCAGCGGCTCGCCCGGCGCCGCAGCCCTGCGCTCGCTGGCGGCAGCGCGGACCTCCCGGCCCACGATGAGCTTCACCAGCTGCCGCCGGTCGATATCGGCCAGCGCGCCGGTCTGCACGAAGCCGCCATCGCGGAACACCGTGTAGCTGTCGGCAATGGTGAAGATCTCCGTCAGGCGGTGCGACACGTAGAGGATGCCGGCGCCCTGCGCGGTCACGCGGCGTATCGCGTCGAAGAGGATGGCGGTCTCGCTTTCGCCGATGGCCGAGGTGGGCTCGTCCATGATGATCAGCTCGCTTTGCCGGCTCAGGGCCTTGGCAATCTCCACCAGCTGGGTCTGCGCCAGGCTCAGGCGGCCCATCTGCGCACGCGGATCGATATCGAAGCCCAGCTGCCTGAGCAGCGCGTCCGCCTGCTCCAGCAGCGCGGCATGGCGGACCACCACGCCGGCGCGCCGGGGCTCGCGGCCCAGGAAGATGTTCTCGGCCACGCTCATGCCCGGGATGGGCGACAGCTCCTGCGTGATGATGGACAGGCGGTGCGCCAGCGCCTCGTGCGGCGTGGCGAAATCCACCGGCCGGCCCTTGAGCAGTATCTCGCCGGCATCGCGCCGCAACAGGCCCATCACGATGTTCAGGAAGGTGGATTTGCCTGCGCCATTGCCGCCGCACAGCGCGTGCACGCTGCCCGCCTGCAGCTCAAGGCAGCCGTTGCGCAGCGCAGGCACGCCGCCGAAGCTCTTGGCCACCCCGCGAGCCTGCAGCAGTGCGGTGCCGGTGCGGGTGCCGGTGCCCATGGTCACGCGCCCTGCCCGCGCCCGGCCGCGGCGGCCTGCGAGCGTTCGAAGCCGGTGATGGCATCCACCTTCAGGGCCGAGCTGCCGCCATCGAAGCGCGATGCAAGGAAGCGGTCCACGATGGCCTTGGCCAGTTCCACCCCGATCACGCGCGAGCCCAGCGTGATGATCTGCGCGTCGTTGCTGCGGCTGGCGCGCTCGGCCGAATAGGTGTCATGGGCCTGCGCGGCGCGGATGCCCGCCACCTTGTTGGCGGCAATGGCCATGCCTATGCCCGTGCCGCACAGGAGAACGCCGCGCTCATGGCGGCCCTGGACGATGGCCTGCGCCACCGCGATGCCGATGTCGGGGTAGAGCACCGGCTCGTCGTCGTGCGTGCCGAAGTCGGCCACTTCGTGGCCCTGGGCCAGCAGATGCTGCTTCACGGCGTTCTTGAGGTCGCAGGCGGCTTCGTCGCAGCCGATGGCCAGCTTCATGGCATCCCCTTCATTACAAAAGACCATCACATGATCATTTGATCAATGTTTTTTGAGAGTCTTCTCAATCGGAGAGCAGTTGTCAAACAACGATAGCTATGTGAATCGGCAAGATGAATACGTAACCTGTTGAATTTTCTACAAAATCCATCAAATCCTATGGTTTTCCCTTGGCTATTGAATAGCCAAAAGGCATTGACATGCCAATTTCAACAAATCAAAAATGACCATTCAATGATCATATGAACAGTCTTCGGCACACCCGCCGCGACTGCACCTGGAGGAGACAAACGCATGACGACCAACCGCGTGATCAACGACCCCGACCGGGTGGTGGAGGACATGCTCCAGGGATGGATCGCCGCCCATGGCGACACCCTGCGCATCGACGCCGGCAATGCCCGCGTCGTGCGCCTGCATGGCGCGCCACGCAGGGGCAAGGTGGGCATCGTGACGGGCGGCGGGTCGGGCCACGAACCAGCCTTTCTGGGCTATGTGGGCGCAGGCCTGTGCGACGCCGCCGCCGTGGGCGAGGTCTTCTCGTCCCCCACGGCCAGAAGCTTCTATGACGCCATGCGCGCAGCCGATGGCGGCGCCGGCGTGGCCTGCCTGTATGGCAACTACGCAGGCGACAACATGAACGTGGCCATGGCCGTGCAGATGGCGGCAGCCGAAGGCATGGCGGTCAGGACCGTGGTGGCCAACGACGACGTGCCTTCAGCCGCGCGGGGCGACGAGGCCAGCCGCCGCGGCGTGGCCGGCGAGATCCTGATGTGGAAGGTGGCGGGCGCCCGGGCGGCCATGGGCGCCAGCCTCGACGAAGTCATCGCCATCGCCCGGCACGCCATGGCCCGCACGCGCAGCATCGGCATCGGCCTGTCGGCATGCACCATTCCCGCCGTGGGCAAAGCCAACTTCCATATCGAGCGCGGCAGCATGGAGGTGGGCATAGGCCACCATGGCGAGCCCGGCATGTCCGTGCACCGCACGGCCACGGCGGCCGATATGGCCGAGCGCATGCTGGACACCCTGCTGCCCGACCTGCCCTTCGCCCCGGGCGACCGCGTGGCCGTTCTGCTGTCCGGCCTGGGCGCCACGCCGCTGATGGAGCAGTACATCCTCTATGGCGAGGTGGCCCGGCGCCTGCAAGAACGCGGCATTCAGGTGGTCTTCCGGCTGGTGGGCAATCTCTTCACCTCGCTGGAGATGATGGGCATCACGCTCACGCTGATGCAGCTGGACGACGAGTTGCTGGCCTGCCTCAAGGCGCCCTGCCAGTCAGTCGCCCTGACCCTGGCCGGCGGGCTGCCGCCCCAGCCGCAGGAGGCCATTCCAACGCCGCCCTCTGTTCCGGCAAGGACGCCGGCACAGGCGCAGGAACAGGCACAAACCGCCCGCCCCCAAGCCGCAAGGCGCACCAGCCAAGGGCCGGCCATCGCGCTCGATGGCGCGGGCAGCATCGTGCGTGAACTGATCACGGCCATCGTCAGCCACCGGGAGTTCCTGAGCGAGATCGACGGCCTGATCGGCGATGGCGATCACGGCATCAACATGGCCAAGGGCTTTTCCGGCTGCGGCGCACGGCTCGATGCCATGGACGCCAGCCAGGCGGCGCAGCTGCCTGCGGCGCTTCAGCAGCTGTCCCAGGCCTTGATGGACGATATCGGCGGCTCCATGGGCCCGCTGTACGGCAGCTTCTTCCAAGGCTTCGCCGATGTTCTTGGGCCGGAGCAGGAGATGGATGCCACCCTGTTCGGCCAGGCGCTGGCGCGGGCCATCGCCGATGTGCAGGAGATGGGCAAGGCCCAGGTGGGCGACAAGACCCTCATCGACACGCTGGCCCCGGCCCTGCAGGCCTACCGGCAATCGCTGCAGGCGGGCGCCGGCTTCCGCGAGGCGCTGCAGGCCATGGAGGCCGCGGCCGAAGCGGGCAAGGAATCCACGCGCCACCTGCAGGCCCGCATCGGGCGCTCGGCCCGGCTGGGGCCGCGCTCCATCGGCGTGCTGGACGCGGGCGCCACGTCCTGCTGGCTGATTCTGAGCACCCTGGCGCAGTCGCTGCAGCGGCGACTGGCGCAAGCCTCAGCCTAGGGCTCAGCGCCTGCGGGCAGCGCCGCGCACCAGCAGCACCAGCACGGCCACGCTCATGATGGCGAAGCAGATGAAGGACCAGTTGGCGATGGAGCCGCCCAGAAAGCTCCAGTCCACGGCGGCGCAGTCGCCCGAGCCACGGAAGATCATGGGCACGGCACGGCTGATGGAGTAGTTCTCGATCATTCCGTAGAAGTCGCGCCCGCAGGTGGCGAACTCGGGCGGATACCACTGCAGCCAGCTCTGGCGCGCGGCGACGAAGGCGCCAAAGCCTGCAGCCACCAGCGCCAGCACGCCCCAGCTGATCAGCCAGCCGCGACCGCCGCGCACACTGCCCAGGCCCGTGAAGAGGGCCACGCCGATCAATGCATAGCGCTGCACGATGCACATCGGGCAGGGCTCCAGCCCGACCACATGCTGCAGATACATGCCGAAGGCCAGCATGGCCACGCAGGCCAGGCTGATGAGCGCCAGGATGCGGCGCGGAGCGTTGTCAAACCATTGAAGCATTCTTGTCTTTCGTCACCCGGTTGAATGAAATCAGGGCTGCGGCGCCGGCCCGGCGCTGCAGCCCTGTTCAGCGGGTGCAGGAAGCCGTTGCCGCGCCGTCAGATGCCAGCCGCCTCGTCCAGAAACACCTTGGCACGGCGCGGTGTCACCACCAGGGTTTCCCCCTCGCGCAGGGCCATGTCCCTGAACTGCTGCGCAGGAATCTGCGCCTCGATCAGGCCACCCTCTTCGGCATTGTCCGTGCTTTCGGTGCTCTCCGATGGAATAAGTTCCAGGCGCGCAATGGGCCCCACGACGATGGCGCGGGCCAGCTGCACGACGATGCCCGTGGGCCGTCCCTGGACGTCCAGGTTCTGGCCGGGCGAGTAGCGCTCCACCTCCAGATCGTGCGGGCGCACATAGGCGAAGGCCTTGCTGTCGCTGGCGCCCTTGGCGTCGTGGCTGTCCAGCTGGGTGCCGTCGTCCAGGTAAACGCGGCCATCGCTGGCGCGGCCCTTGAACAGGTTGACATCGCCCAGGAAGCCGTAGACGAAGGGCGTGGCCGGGTTGTCCCAGACCTGCTGGGGCGTGCCCTCCTGCTCGATGCGGCCCTGGTTGATGACGACCACGCGGTCGGCTACCTCCAGTGCCTCCTCCTGGTCGTGGGTCACGAAGATGGAGGTCACGTGCAGCTCGTCATGCAGGCGGCGCAGCCAGCGGCGCAGCTCCTTGCGCACCTTGGCATCCAGCGCGCCGAAGGGCTCGTCAAGCAGCAGCACCTTGGGCTCCACCGCCAGGGCGCGGGCCAGGGCAATGCGCTGGCGCTGGCCGCCCGACAGCTGGGACGGGAAGCGTTCGGCAATCCAGTCCAGCTGCACCAGCTTGAGCAGGCTCATCACCTTCTCGCGGATCTGGGCCTCGCTGGGGCGCTGGCTGCGCGGCTTCACGCGCAGGCCGAAGGCCACGTTCTCGAACACGGTCATGTGGCGGAACAGCGCGTAGTGCTGGAACACGAAGCCCACGTTGCGCTCGCGCACATGGACATCGGTGGTGTCTTCGCCGCTGAAGTGGATGCTGCCCACGTCGGGCGTCTCCAGGCCCGCGATGATGCGCAGCAGCGTGGTCTTGCCGCAGCCCGAGGGGCCGAGCAGTGCGATGAGTTCGCCGGACTGGATGTCCAGGCTCACATCGCGCAGGGCCTGGAAATCGCCGAACTGCTTGCTGACGTTGCGTATTTCAATGCTCATGGTCTTGCTCTTGCTTTTGTCTGGTCGGGGCCGAGGTTCAGGACACCTGCGGCACCTGGGATGCCTGGGAAGACGCCGTGGGGCGCTCGGGAGGCAGGTCGGCAGCGGCCTTGGCCTGCTGCTCGGCACGCCACTCGGCCACCGACTTGATGACCAGGGTCACCAGCGCCAGCAGGGCCAGCAGCGAGGCGGCAGCGAAGGCGGCAACGGACTGGTACTCGTTGTAGAGGATCTCCACATGCAGCGGAATGGTGTTGGTCTGGCCGCGGATGTGGCCCGAGACCACCGACACCGCGCCGAACTCGCCCATGGCACGCGCATTGCACAGGATCACGCCGTACAGCAGGCCCCACTTGATGTTGGGCACGGTGACCTTCCAGAAGGTCTGCCAGCCCGTGGCACCCAGCACGATGGCGGCCTGCTCCTCGTCACTTCCCTGCGCCTGCATCAGCGGGATCAGCTCGCGGGCGATGAAGGGGAAGGTCACGAAGATGGTGGCCAGCACGATGCCGGGCACTGCGAAGATGATCTTGATGTCATGCTCGGCCAGCCAGGGGCCGAACCAGCCATGGGCGCCGAACACCAGCACGTACATCAGGCCCGCCACCACGGGCGAGATCGAGAACGGCAGGTCGATCAGGGTGATCAGAAAGGCCTTGCCCCGGAACTCGAACTTGGCGATGCACCAGGCCGCCGCCACGCCGAACACCAGGTTCACCGGCACGGCGATCAGCGCCGTGATCAGGGTCAGCTTGATGGCCGACCAGGCATCGGGCTCCTGCAGGCCGGCGACATAGGCATCCCAGCCCTTGCGCAGCGCCTCGGTGAACACGGCCGCCAGTGGCAGCACGAGGAACAGGCCGATGAAGATCAGCGCAATGCCCGTGAGAATCCAGCGCACGGCGCGCGGCTCGGTGGTGGTGAGCTTTTCGCGCCGGCCCTTCGGGGGCGCGGTGAGCCTGTACAGCACCAGCACGGCGACCAGCACCGCGCCAATGATCTTGAGAAGCAGGGCTTCCTGTGGAGACAACGCCATCATGCCCCTCCCGAATGCTTGCGCTGCCATGCCTGCAGCGCGTTGATGACCAGCAGCATCACGAAGGAGAACAGCAGCATCACCACGGCCACGGCCGTGGCACCTGCGTAGTCGTATTGCTCCAGCTTGCCAATGATGATCAGCGGTGTGATTTCAGAAATCATGGGCATGTTGCCCGCGATGAAGATGACCGATCCGTACTCGCCGATGGCGCGCGCAAAGGCCATGGCAAAGCCCGTGAGCAGCGCGGGCGTGATGGCCGGCAGGATCACCTTGTAGAAGATCTGCCAGCGCGAGGCGCCCAGGCTGGTGGCCGCCTCTTCCAGCTCCTTCTCGGAGTCTTCCAGCACCGGCTGCACCGTGCGCACGACAAAGGGCAGGCCGATGAAGATCAGCGCAATGACCACGCCGTTCGGGTTGAAGGCCAGCTGGATGCCGTAGGGCTCCAGGTACTGGCCCACCCAGCCGTTGCCGGCCAGCAAGGCGGTCAGCGAAATGCCGGCCACGGCCGTGGGCAGGGCAAAGGGCAGGTCCACCAGGGCATCGACGATCTTCTTGCCCGGAAACTTGTAGCGCACCAGCACCCAGGCGATCAGCAGGCCGAACACCAGGTTCACGCAGGCCGCCGCAAACGAGGCGCCAAACGTCAGCCGGTACGAGGCCAGCACGCGCGGCGAGGCCACGGCCTCCCAGAACTGGGGCCAGGTGAGCGAGAAGGTCTTGAACAGCAGTGCCGACAACGGGATCAGCACGATCAGGCTCAGATAAAACAGCGTATAGCCCAAGGTCAGCCCGAAGCCGGGCAAAACGCGCTTGGCGCCGCGCCCTTTGCGCGCCGCACCGGACGGTGCGGGCACAGGAGCGTCGGCGCCAGGCCTTGGGCTGGTCGGAACGGCAGACACCATGTTGGATTCCAAATCAGCCAGTGTGGGGAGGGGGCCTCAGGCGGACTGCGCCGCCTTCATGCCTGCTTGCGTGCTTACTTGCCGGGGACGTAGATCTTGTCGAACTGTCCGCCGTCGTTGAAGTGCACCTTCTGGGCTTCGGACAGCGAGCCGAAATACTTGGCCACGGTGAACTGCTTGATGGGCTTGAACACATCGGCATGCTTCTTGAGCACGGCCTCGGAGCGGGGGCGCAGCGCGTGCTGTGCGGCGATTTCCTGGGCTTCGTCGGAGTACAGCCAGGCCAGGTAGTCATGGGCCAGCTGGCCCGTGCCCTTCTTGGCCACGGTGCGCTCGACCACGGCCACGGGGTTCTCGGCCACGATGGACACCGAGGGATGGACGGCATCGACCTTGCCCTTGCCGAATTCGCGGTCCACGGAAACCACTTCGGACTCGAACGTGATCAGCACGTCGCCGATGTTGCGCTGCAGGAAGATGCTGGTCGCGTCGCGGCCGCCCTTGCCCAGCACGGGCACGTTCTTGTAGAGCTGCTGCACGAACTCGGCCGCCTGCGCGTCGGTGCCGCCCTTCTCGCGCACCGAGCCCCAGGCCGCCAGGTAGGCGTAGCGGCCATTGCCGCCGGTCTTGGGATTGACCACCACGACCTTCACGTCGGGGCGGATCAGGTCGCTCCAGTCCTTGATGTTCTTGGGATTGCCGTTGCGCACCAGGAACAGCATGGTCGATGTGGTGGGCGAGGCGTCATTGGGGAATTTCTTGGTCCAGTCCTTGGCGACCACGCCGCTGTCGGCCAGGAACTGCACGTCGGTGGTGGTGTTGAAGGTCACCACATCGGCGGCCAGGCCGTCGTTGACGGCGCGCGCCTGGGCGCTGGAGCCACCGTGCGACTGGTCCACCTTGATGTCCACGCCCTTGGTCTTCTTGTAGTGGGCGACGAAGGCGGCGTTGTAGTCCTTGTAGAACTCGCGCGCCACGTCGTAGGAAACGTTGAGCAGCTGGTTCTGCGCCGATACCGTTCCCGCGGCGGCCAGCGCCAGGGTGGCCAACAAAGTCTTGAGCTTCAAAGAATGCATGGTTCGCTGCCTTTTATTAGTGGACATCTCTGCGGTGTATTCACAGACAGTCACATTGTGCGAACGCTGACTTAAAACTCAAAAGAATATATTTTTGTTTGTTAATGGCCTGTCACCATATAAAGAACCGCCCTGCCCGCGGTCACCCGCCGGCCCGTCACAGACCGGCAGCCCATGGCGCGCCAGCGCCAGTGCCCGCAGAGACGGAGGCATGCGCAGCCGCCACACGCGGCGGACGCGGCGAGCGCGGCGAACGCACGGCAGGCCGGGGCTGGGCCGGCTGCCAGCTGTCGCCCTGCATCAGCGACTGCAGCAGCGCCAGGCCCAGGGGCCAGTCGCCAAAGCCTGATTCGACATTGATGTGCCCCGCGTTCTGCAGCCGCACGAACTCGCTTCCCCAGGCCCGCGCATAGGCGCCAGCCCGGCGGATCGGACAGTAGGGGTCGTTGCTGCTGGCCACCAGCACGCTGCGGTACGGCAGTGGCGCATAGGGCACGGGCGCAAAGTCGGCCAGCTGGGCACGGCGCTCGGGATCGGCCGGCGCCACCAGCAGCGCACCGCGCACGCGCGCACTGGCCTCGGGGCCCAGGTGCGCGGCCGTGATGCAGCCCAGGCTGTGGGCGGCCAGCACCACGGGCTCGGGCCGGGACAGCACCAGTTGCTCCAGCGCGGCCACCCAGGGATCGCGATGGGGCACCAGCCAGTCGTCCTGCTCCACGCGCTCGGCATGCGGCAGCTGCTGCGCCCACAGGCTTTGCCAGTGGTCAGGACCGGAGTTGCGCCAGCCGGGCACGATGATGATGCGGTGGGGATTCATGGGTTCTCCTGGACTGTCCATTGCTGGACATGGGCCCCGATTGTGGAGAACACCGCCAACTATCCCAACGAACGTTTTGTTGTTTTCTTATGGCGTGGCGAGGTGCAACCCAACCCTAGCGTGCCGCCGGCTCGCGCGTGGCATGGCTGTTGCGCCCCGGCACGGTCTCGCCGAGGAAGTCCAGGAAATGCCGCACGGCCGGCGCCAGGCCGCGCCGCGAGGGGAAGACCGCGTGCACGATGCCCTGGGGCGGCTCCCAGCCCGGCAGCAGGTGCACGAGCCGGCCCTCGGCCAGTTCCTCGTGGCACATGTAGTCGGGCAGCCAGCACATGCCGCTGCCGGCCAGCGCCGCGAATTTCAGCGTGAGCAGGTCATCCACCACGTAGCGCGGCTGCAGCTGCAGGCGTTGCTCGCGGCCTTCGGGGCCGACCAGCAGCAGGCTGGACTGGCCATCCACCGCCGACATGGACATGCTGTCCAGGTGCTGCAGGTCGGCCAGTGCACGCGGCGTGCCCTGGCGCTCCAGCAGCTCCGGGCTGGCCACGAGGATCTGGCGCGCCACATCCAGCCGCTTGACGACCATGGAGCCGCTGTCCTCCAGGCTGGGGCGCACGCGCAGCGCCACGTCGATGCCCTCCTCCACCAGGTTCACGGGCCGGTTGGTCACCTGCATCTCCACATGCACCAGCGGGCAGCGCTGCAGGAACTGGGGCATGAGCTCGCCCAGCACGGTCTGGGCCAGGGTCACGGGGCAGCTCACGCGGATGGTGCCGCGCGGCTCGGTCTGCACCTCGGCCACGGTGTCGGCGGCGGCCAGGGCCGCATCGCGCATGGCCTGGCAGTGGCGCAGATAGGCCTCGCCCACCTGGGTCAGCGAGAGCTTGCGCGTGGTGCGCTGCAGCAGGCGCACGCCCAGCCGGGCCTCCAGCTCGGCCACGCGCCGCGACAGCCGCGACTTGGGTATGCCCAGCGCCCGCCCGGCAGAGGCAAAGCCGCCGCGCTCCACCACCTCGGCGAAGTACAGCATGTCGTTGAGATCCATCACGTCGCGCGTCCCTCCCCTGTGCTCATTGACTGCAAATTCAGGACAATCTATCGCAATTTCGGCGGCTTATCAAAGACTCTGTCCAAATTCACAATTGATCCCATCGTCGGCCCTACAAGCTTTCCCGAGTGGCCGATCCCAACCGCGATCCCAACCGACATCTCAGGAGCTTTTCCATGCAAGTGCTGCACATCGACTCTTCCATCACCGGCGCCGCTTCGGTGTCCCGCCAGCTGACCGCCCAGACGGTGGCTGCCCTGGTCGCCGCCAACCCCGGCGCCAAGGTCGAATACCTGGATCTGGCCGTGAACGCCCCCGACCACCTGAACGCAGTGTCCATGGGCTTTCGCACCGGCCAGGCCGCCACGACGGAAGCCGAGCGCGCACAGAACGCCATCTCCGAAGCCCTGGTGAGCCAGTTCCTGGCGGCCGATGTGGTCGTGGTCGGCGCTCCGTTCTACAACTTCACCATCTCCAGCCAGCTCAAGGCCTGGATCGACCGCATCGCCCAGGGCGGCCGCACCTTCCGCTACACCGCAGCCGGCCCCGAAGGCCTGGCCAAGGGCAAGAAGGTCATCGTGGCCTCCACGCGCGGCGGTGTGTACTCCACCAGCGAAATGGGCCAGGCCCTGGAGCACCAGGAAAGCTACCTGAAGACGGTGTTCGGCTTCCTGGGCATCACCGATGTGAGCATCGTGCGCGCAGAAGGCGTGGCCATGGGCGATGAGTCCAAGGCCAAGGCCCTGGAATCGGCCCGCAGCGACATCGTGCGCGCAGCGGCTGCCGCCAATCAGGAAGCGGCCATCGCCGCCTGATGGCCATTGCAGCCCGCAGGGGCTGCCTGCTCAATGAATGGACAAGCGCCTGGGTTTCGGCCCAGGCGCTTTTGCTTTTGGATAGGCACGACAGCGGCCGTGCCGACCCGTCCGGAATGCTCCCAATGGACTGTGGCGAATAAAAGAGGTATCCGCCTCTGCACCTCCTTTGAAAAAAGCAATGCGCGATGGGCTTTCGCAGACACACGAAGCTGGTAGGCTGAACCATCACCGCCCTATTCGCGGCTGTGTCCGACACGAACCGTCTGTATTTCAGAAGGACGGCGGACCTGCCGATATCCAGGCAGCCTTATTGCATTCACTGCCTTCCATCCATGCCAGCCACAAGCCACCGTCCCCATGCCCGGCCCCGCGGCCCTGTCCATGTCCATGTCCGCCCGCCGTCCGATGAAAACCTGGTGATCACGGTGATTGCCGTGTCCCTGCTGGCCATTACCGTGCTGGGCATCGGCGTCTACCAGTTCCTGCAGTACCAGCGCGAGCAGGATCAGGAGCAGCTCAATTCGCGCGTGTACCGCAGCTATGTGCGCAACACCGACGAGGCACCTGCGCCCGAGGAGCCCGAGCAGCCCGCCGCCACGCCCACCCCTGCCAAGCCCAGCCAGCAGCAGCTGAACCAGGAAATGACGCGCAAGCTGCTGGCCCATCCCGGCGTGACGCCCGGTGCCGGCTTTTCGGCGCCCGGCGTCAAGTCGACGGGCGTGGTGATCATCGACGCCATCGACCAGGCCCAGGCGCGCGAGAAGGCATCGTCCGCCGCGCGCCCTGCTGCGGCGATTGCCAACCCGTCTCCCGCTTCCTGAGCTCTGCGCTCGCAGGCCCCCCAACGCAAAAGCCCGGCATTGCCGGGCTTTTTTGTGTCTTGAGCGGCCTTGCCGCACCGCTCACTGGTGCTTGCGCGCCCAGGCAGCGAACTTCTGCACGAAGCCGTTCACGAAGTCGCGGCTGCCGGCGCCCATGGAGCCGTCTTCGGCAAACAGGCCATCCTTGGCCTGGATGAAGATTTCGGGCTGGGCCAGCGTGGGCATGTCCAGGTAGGCCAGCACATTGCGCAGGTGCTGCTGCGCCAGCGCCGTGCCGATGGCACCCACGGAGACGCCGGCCACGGCAGCGGGCTTGCCGGCCCAGACGCTCTTGCCGTAGGGGCGCGAGCCCTGGTCCAGCGCATTCTTGAGCACGCCGGGAATCGAGCGGTTGTACTCGGGCGTCAGGAACAGCACGGCCTGGGCCGACTGGATCTGGGCGCGGAACTGCTTGACCACATCCACCTCATTGCCGTCATGGTCCTGGTTGTACAGGGGCAGGCTGTCGATGGCGACCTGCTCGAAGACCAGGCCTTCGGGCGCCAAGCGCGCAATGGCGTCGGCGAATTTGCGGTTGAAGGAATCCTTGCGCAGGCTGCCCACGATGACAGCGACCTTGATCTGGCTCATGCATTGCTCCTGGAGGAAATGGCGGGAAACGGGCGGGAGGCGCCCCTCCCGCAAGCAGCCATTATGTGGCCGCCTTCAGCGGGCTCACTGTAGGAAGGAGGGCTTGGCGTAGCCCTGGAACTTGCTGTCCACCACGGCCTTGAATTCGGCGGAGCGGTAGACCTCGGCCAGGTCCTTGGCCCATGCCGTGCCCTGGTCCTTCTTCTTGATGGCCACCACGTTCAGGTAGTGGTCGGGGGTCTTTTCCAGCGAGACGGCCTCGGTCAGCTTCAGGCCCGAGGAGATGGCGAAGTTGCCGTTGATGATGGCGTACTCGGTGTCACCCAGCGAACGCGGCAGCTGTGCGGCTTCCAGCGGGATGAACTTGAGCTTGCGCGGATTCTCGGCCAGGTCCTTTTCAGACACGCGCAGCGGATCGATGCCGGGCTTGGCCTTGATCAGCCCGGCCTGCTCCAGCAGCACCAGCGCGCGCGCCAGGTTGCTGGGGTCGTTGGGCAGGGTCACGCGGTCGCCTTCCTTGGCCTCGGCCAGGGTCTTGCGGGTCTTGGAATACACGCCCAGGGGGGCAATGGGGCCTTGCACCAGCTCCACCAGATCCAGCTTCTGGTCGGCCGCGAACTTCTGCAGGTAGACGCGGTGCTGGAAGAAGTTGGCATCCAGCGAGCCCTGGGCCAGCGCCAGGTTGGGCTGCACGTAGTCGTTGAACTCCACCAGCTTGACCTGATAGCCCTTCTTTTGCAGCAGCGGCACGATGCCCTGCTTGAGCTGGTCGATGTTGGAGCCTGCCGTGCCGCCGATCACCAGCTGCTTCTTGTCGGCCTGGGCGTGGGCGGGCAGCGCCAGCACGCTGGCAGCGGCAAGGGCGGCGGCCGAGGCCAGCAGATGGCGGCGCACGAAGGAAAGGGATGCGGTCATGTCGGAATCCTTTTTTGGGGAGAGAGCGGGAAGAAAGAAGAAAGCGGGTCTGGACAGCGCGCTCAGCCGCGCTTGTCCAGGCGGCGGGCCGCCGTGTTGCCCACGAACTGGATGACCTGGACCATGGCCACGAGGATGGTCACGGTGAGCACCATCACATCGGTCTGGAAGCGGTAGTAGCCGTAGCGGATGGCCAGATCGCCAATGCCGCCGCCGCCCACCACACCGGCAATGGCCGAGTACGACAGAAAGCTCACGGCCAGCACGGTCAGCGCCAGCACCAGGCCCGAACGCGCCTCGACGATGAGCACGCGCCAGACGATCTGCAGCTCCGAGGCGCCCATGGCGTGCGCGGCCTCGATCACGCCGCGCGGCACATCGCGCAGGCACTGGTCCACCAGGCGTGCCAGGTAGGGAATGGCCGCCACGGACAGCGGCACGGCCGCAGCCAGCGGGCCGATGGAGGTGCCGGCCAGCCAGCGCGTGAAGGGCACCAGGGCGACCAGCAAGATGATGAAGGGGAAGGACCGCACGGTGTTGACCGTCCAGTTCAGCACGGCGAAGGCCGGGCGGTTGTCCAGCGACTGGCCGGGGCCCAGCAGGAACAGCAGCACGCCCAGCGGGCCGCCAATGAGCACGGCGGCCGACAGGCCGATGCCCAGCATCAAAAGGGTCTGGCCCATGGCCAGCCACAGCTCGGGCAGGATTTCGACGATGTTTTCAGACATGGGAATGCGGAAGCGAAAAGAAGGGAAAAACAGGAAGAGGCGAAAAGCGGGAACGGGCGAAAGCCCCATCAGTGCTCGGAGCCGCCCACGGCGCGCAGCACCACGGGGCGGGTGGCGCCGCGCTCGCGCAGGGCCTTGTCGGCGCGCTCCACGCGCAGGGCCTCGAGTTCGCTGCCCAGCAGCGTGGCGCGCTGCGGCGCCTCGTAGGCACGGCCCTGCGGCAGGGCGGGCAGCGTGAAGCGTTCGGCCACCTGGCCCTGTTCGATGATGGCCACCTCGCTGCACAGCGCATCGACCACGGCCAGCTCGTGCGTGACGATGACGATGGTCACGCCCAGGCGGCTGTTGATGTCGGCCAGCGTGGCCAGGATGGAGCGCGTGGTCTCGCTGTCCAGCGCCGAGGTGGGCTCGTCGCACAGCAGCACCTGCGGGCGCGGCGCCAGGGCGCGCGCAATCGCCACGCGCTGCTTCTGCCCGCCCGACAGCTGGGCAGGATGGCTGGCCGCCTTGTCAGTCAGGCCGACGATGTCCAGGCACTCGCGCACGCGCTGCTCGATCTGGGCACGCGAATGGCCACCGTGGATGCGCAGCGGAAAGGCCACGTTCTCGAACACGGTGGCGTTCTGCAGCAGGTTGAACTGCTGAAAGATCATGCCGATGTTCTGGCGCGCCTCGCGCAGCGCGCGGCGGCCCAGGTCGGTCAGGCGCTGGCCTGCCACCACCACCTCGCCGCTGTCGGGACGCTCGAGCAGGTTGATCAGGCGCAGCAGCGTGGACTTGCCCGCACCGCTCTTGCCGATCAGGCCGAAGACCGTGCCCTGGCCAATGTCCAGCGATACCGAGCGCACGGCATCGAAGTGCTTGCCATCGGCTGTTACAAATTTCTTTTGCAGGTCGCGCAGGCGGATCAGCGCGTTTTCCGGGGCCAAATGGGCGGTCTGGACGGTCATGGAGTCTCGGTTCGGCAGTGAAAACGGTCCTGGGATCGGCAACGGCAGCCTTTGCACCGCCATCTCCAGGCAATGGCGCGCAATTTCCGGGCCCTGTGCTGAGGAGTTGGACGCAGTTGCAAGCCGATGGCCATGCGTTGTCTTGCGTCGTCGCCAAGCACAGGCGAATCCCCAGGATCTGCCGTCATTAGTGTTCTAACGAGTGTGTTGCAAAACGTTGTTCAAACAAAAGAATAAAAAATACGGTGCTTATATCGATTGCCGTCTTTCAAGCCTTGATGTACGGCCTGGACGGCATTGCTAGAATCCGCCCCCGACAGGCCTGTACAACGGCAAGATCCCTTGCGGTTGCGTGCATTACAGGTAAGTGCCCGCTTTCCTTTGCCATGCCCGAATCCTCCCGAACTGCCGACCGTCCTGCCAGCGCCGCCAGCCTGCGCGTGGAAGCCGTGCGCCTGCGGCGCGGCATCACAACAGTCTTTGACGGCCTCGACCTGAGGCTGGACGAGCCGCGCGTGGGCCTCATCGGCGACAACGGCGCCGGCAAGACCAGCCTGTTCCGCCTGCTGTGCGGCCTGGATGCGCCCGAGGCCGGGCGCGTACTGCTGGACGGCACCGAACTGCACGAGGCCCGTGCGCGGCGCCCGGGCCAGGTCGGGCTGATGTTCCAGAACCCCGACGACCAGATCATCTTCCCCACCGTGGAGGAAGAGCTGGCCCTGGGTCTGCGCCCTTCAGGCATCTCGCGGCGCGAGGCCACGGAGCGCGCCCGCGCCCTGCTGGCCAGCCGCGGCCTGGCCGACTGGGCACCGCGCGCCGTGGCCGGGCTCAGCCAGGGCCAGCGCCAGCAGGTGTGCTGGCTGGCCCTGCTCATTGCCGCGCCGCGCGTGCTGCTGCTGGACGAGCCCTTCGCCAGCCTGGACCTGCCGGGCCAGGCGCGGCTGGCCCGGGACATCGCGGCCGCCGAGCAGCAGGTGCTGGTCTCCACCCACGTGCTGGACCACGTGCGCAGCTTTGGCCGCGTGCTCTGGCTGGAGCGCGGCAAAGTGCGCGAAGACGGCCCCGGCCATGAGGTCTGCGCGGCCTATGAAGCCGACGTGGCACGCCGGCTGCAAGCGCAGGACTGACGCAGGAGCGGGCCACCATGGGAAGCCTCTACAGCGAATACACCAGTTGGCTCCATGCCTGGAGCGCGGGCCGCAAGCTGCTGCTCATGGCGCTGCTGGGAACGGGCCTGTTCCTCATCGATTCACCGTGGCTGCTGGCCCTGGCCGGCGCCGCCTGCGGCCTGCTGTGGCTGTCGCTGGGCCGCGCCACCGAGGGCGCACGGCGGCTCATGCTGTCGGTCACCGTGGCCGCCCTGCTGGTCGCTGCCTTCCATGTGTGGATGCAGCACTACGCCCTGGCCGCCGCCAGCGCGCTGCGCCTGGTCTGCGCCTCCACGCTGGGCATGGCGCTGACCGTGAGCACACGCCCCAGCGATCTGGTCGATGTGCTGGAGCGGCTGCTGGCGCCGCTGGAGCGCATCGGCATCTCCTCCGAACAGGTGGCCCTGCAGCTGGCATTGATGCTGCGTTTCACCGAGCATTTCTTCGTGCAGTGGAAGCGCATGGACGATGCCCACAGGCTGCGCACGGGCCGCGCCGGCGGCCTGCGCCTGATTGCGCCGCTGACCATCCACATGCTGCAGGCCACGCGCCGCGTGTCCGACGCGCTGTGGGCGCGCCTGGGCCGCTGAGGCCTGCCCTGCCCCATTTCCCGACCGATCCATACGCAAGAGCCTTGCGAGAACCTTCCGAGAAACGTCCATGACCGCCCCCTCCACCGTCTCACGCGCCTCCGCGCGCTCCATGGCCCAGGTCTCGCTGTTTGCGGCGCTGATGGCGGTCATGGGCCTGATTCCCAAGATCGACCTGCCGCTGGGCGTGCCCATCACCATCCAGTCGCTGGGCGTGATGCTGGCCGGCGTGATGCTCGGCCCCTGGCGCGGCATGCAGTCCATGCTGCTGTTCCTTGCGGCCGTGGCCGTGGGCCTGCCCCTGCTGTCGGGCGGGCGCGGCGGCATTGCCGTCTTCATGGCGCCCTCGGCCGGCTACCTGCTGGGCTACCCGCTGGCGGCCTGCATTGCCGGCCTGGTCATGCGTGCGCTGCCCCAGGGCGCGCCCCGGCGCGCGGCGTTCAGCGCCTTTGCAGCCTCGGCGCTGGGCGGGCTGGTGGCCCTGCATGCCTTTGGCGTGCTGGGCCTCATGCTGATGGCCAAGCTCAGCCTGTCGCAGGCCTTCATGGCCACCTTGCTGTTCGTGCCCGGAGATCTGATCAAGTGCGTGCTGTGCGCCCTGGTGGTGCACACGGTGGCGCGCGGCATGCCGGACTGGCCGTTCGGAGGCCGCCAGCATGGTTGAGCCGCTCGCGCCCCACCCGCTGGCCGCGCCGCTGCAGCACCCGTGGACCCTGGTCCATGGCCCGCTGGAGCATTGGGCCCGGCAGCGCCCCGATGCGATGGCGCTGCAAAGCGAGGCGGGCCAATGGAGCTTTGCCGCGCTGCATGCCGCCGTGCTGCAGCGCTCGGCCGCGCTGGTGGCCGGCCAGGCGCCAGAGATGCTGCTGCTGGACACGGGCGGCAGCGCCAGCACCGTGGATGCCATCGTCGAATTCCTCGCCATCTTGCACAGCGGCCGCTGCGCCGCCGTTGCCGACCCCGATTGGCCCGAGGCCGTGCGCCAGCGCATCGAAGGCTGGCTTCCCACCGCGCCCAGCCCGCTGGCCGAGGCCACGGCCACCGGCGCCTTCTACACCGGCTTCACCTCGGGCAGCACCGGGCTGCCCAAGGGCTTCATGCGCCACCACCGTTCGTGGACAGAGAGCTTTCGCGTCTGCCTGCAGGACTTCGGCCCCGTGGCCGCGCAGCGCACCATGGCGCCCGGGCGCATCTCGCATTCGCTGTTCCTGTTCGGCGTGATGCAGGGCCTGTGGTGCGGCGAAGGCGCCGTGGTGCAGGAGCGGTTCTCGGCAGCGCGCTGCCTGGCCTCGCTGGCGCGCGGCGAGGCGCCCTGCCTGGTCGCTGTGCCCAGCCAGTTGCTGCTGATGCTGCAATGGGCCGCACACCGCGCGCTGGCGCCCATCCCCGAGGTGGAGCTGATCATGATCAGCGGCGCGCGCTGGATGCGCGCCCAGACCCCGGCCCTGCGCGCGCTGTTTCCGCGCGCACGCATCATCGAGTTCTACGGTGCCTCGGAGGCCAGCTTCATCGCCTGGATGGAGGCCGACGAACAGGCCCCGCCCCAGGCCGTGGGCCGGCCCTTCAGCAATGTGCAGTTGCAGATCCGCCCCGCCACGCAGCAGCCCGGCGACCAGCCCCTGCAGCCAGGCGAGGACGGCCTGATCTACATGCGCAGCCCCATGCTGTTCATGGACTATGTGGGCGAGGCGCGCGACGGCACGGCCGCACTGCGCGACGGCGAATGGCTGTCCGTGCGCGACATGGGCCATATCGATGCCGGCGGCCAGCTGTGCCTGGCCGGGCGCCAGAGCCGCATGCTCGTCACCCAGGGCAAGAACCTGTTCCCCGAGGAAGTCGAAACCCTGCTGGCCGCGCACCCGGGCGTGGCCCAGGTCTCCATCCAAGGCCTGCCCGACGCCCTGCGCGGCATGCAGGTGCACGCCGTCGTGCAATGGCACGGCGCCGCGCCCGCAGGCTCCGCACAGGCGCTGGCGGCCTGGCTGCGCGAGCGCCTGGAAAGCTACAAGCTGCCGCGCCAATGGTGGAGCTGCACCGACTGGCCGCAGACCGCCAGCGGCAAGACCGACCATGGCCGGCTGGCGCGCGCGCTGGCGGCCACTGCCACTGCCACTGCCACCGCCACCGCCACGGACACGGACACTGGCCGGGCACTGCCCGGCGAACCCGCACTGCTGCCCCTGCCATGAACCCGCAAGACGCCCCCGTCATCCTGGCCTGGGCGCGCAGCCCCGTCGCCCCCGTGGGCGGTGCGCTGCGTGAACTTGCCGCGCACGAACTGGGCGCGCCCGTGCTCCAGGCCCTGCTGGCCCGGGCCGGCCTGCCTGCCCGGGCCGTGGATGCCGTGGTCTTAGGCAACGCCCTGGGCGCAGGCGGCAACCCGGCCCGCATGCTGGCCCTGGCTGCGGGCCTGCCGGAGCGCTGCGCGGCCCACAGCGTGGACACTCAATGCTGCTCTGGCCTGGACAGCGTGGCCCTGGCTGCGGGCCTGCTGCTGTCGGGCCAGGCCGATATCGTGGTGGCCGGTGGTGCCGAGGCCTGGAGCCGCGCCCCCATCCGCCAGACACGCCCGCGCCATGCAGACGAGTTGCCCGTCACCTATGACCGCCCCGCGTTCGCCCCCGACCCCGCACGTGACCCGGACCTGCTGCAATCGGCCGCCGACCATGCGCTGGCCCATGGCATCACCCGCGCCGTCCAGGAGGCCCATGCCATCCACAGCCACGCGCTGGCGCTCGCGCACCGCGACCGGCTGGCCCAAGAGATCGTGCCCATGGCAGGGCTGGACCACGACGCCTATCCGCGCGCCTTGAACCCGGCCCGCGTTGCCCGCATGCCCGTGGTGGCCGAAGCGAGCGGAGCCGTTGACGCCCATGCACGCCAGCGCCATGCGCTGAGCACGCCCACCATCTCGCCCAAGGCCGATGGCGCAGCCCTGGTGCTGCTGGCCACGCCGCAGGCCTGTGCACGCCTGGGCCTGCAGCCACGCGCCCGCTGGGTGGCCAGTGCCTCGCTGGGCCATGCGCCCGAAACACCGCTGGTCGCCGCCGCACTGGCGGCCCAGCAGGTGCTGGAGCGTGGAGCCGCAGCGCTGCAGCTGCCTTGCCTGACTGCGGCAGAGCTCCAGGCTGTGGAGCTGCACGATGCCTTCGCCGTGCAGGCCCTGGCCTTTGCCGAAACCCTGGGCCTGCCGCTGCAGCAGCTCAACGCTGGCGGCGGTGGCCTGGCGCGCGGCCATCCCATAGGCGCATCGGGCGCGGTTGCGCTGGTGCGCATGCTCTGCGACCTGCACCGCACGCCAGCAGCCCACAGACCGGCCCTGGGCCTGGCCGCCATTGCCGGTGCGGGCGGCATAGGCGCGGCCTGCCTGGTGCAGGCGCTTTGAATCCATGGACTCCGCATTTCCCATGTCCGCCAAACCACCGTTCGACACCCTTCCCTTTGGCGATGCGCATGAAGCCCTGGTGCACGCGCGCCGCTCCGTGCGCGCCTACCGGCCCGATCCTGTGCCGGACGCGCTGCTGCACCAGTTGCTGCAATCGGCCCGCCGGGCGCCCAGCGGCGGCAACCTGCAGCCCGGCCAGTTCATCCAGGTACGCGGCAGCCTGCGCGGTGCACTCACACAGGCACTGCTGGCCGACTGGCAAGGCGGAGCACCTGAGCGCGAGGACTACGGCTACTTCCCCCGCCCCATGCCCATGGCGCTGCGCAAGCGCCAGGTGGCGTCGGCCCAGGCCCTGTACAGCGCCCTGGGCGTGGCCCGCGAGGACCGCGCCGGGCGCGACGCGCAGTTCGGCCGCAACTACCACTTCTTCGATGCGCCCGTGGCCCTGGTCGTGAGCATTGACGCCCGCTTCGGCGCAGGCGGCTACATGGACCTGGGCATGACCCTGTACGGCCTGCAAATGGCCGCAGCCGCCCAGGGCCTGGGCAGCTGCGCCATCGGCGCCCTGGCCTCCTACCCCGACACCGTGCGCCGCGTGCTCGACCTGCCGCCCGGCGAGCACATCGTCTGCGGCCTGGCCCTGGGCTGGCCCGACGAGGCCGCCCCCGTCAACCGCACCCAGACCACCCGCGCACCGCTGGGCGAATATTTCAAAGTGCTGGGGGAATGAAAAAAAGCTGCCAATGGCAGCTTTTGCAATTCAGCCCTCCCTCGCACTGAACACGGCGACCGAAACCGGCGCAACCCAAAGCGAGGGACACCGAGCAAGGGCCGCCCCGAAGCGAGGGTGTCGTCCCCCTCCCGCGAAGCGAGAGAGGGGGAAGCGGCGTCAGCCGCTCAGGGGGTGCTTCCTATCAAAATGCAGGGATCACCGACCCCTTGAACTGCACATCGATGAACTGGCGCACTTCATCGGAGTGGTAGGCCTTGATCAGCTGCGCCACCCAGGGCTTGCCCTTGTCGGCATCGCGCGCGACCAGGATGTTCACATAGGGGTTCTTGGCGTTTTCCTGCGCAATGGCATCGGTCTTGGGGTTCAGGCCTGCCGAGATCGCGAAGTTGGTGTTGATGGCCGAGGCGTCCAGGTCATCCAGCGAGCGTGGCAGCTGGGCTGCGTCCAGCTCCACGAAGCGCAGCTTCTTGGGGTTGGAGACCACGTCCAGCGGCGTGGCCTTCAGGCCCGCGCTTTCCTTGAGCTTGATCAGGCCCTGGGCCTGCAGCAGCAGCAGCACGCGGCCACCGTTGGTGGGGTCGTTGGGGATGCCGAACTTGGCGCCCTGGGGCAGGTCGGCCAGCTGCTTGATCTTCTTGGAATAGATGCCGATGGGGAAATTCACCGTGTCGGCCACCCAGCCGATCTTGTAGCCGCGGTCGCGCACCTGGGCGTCGAGGTAGGGGCGGTGCTGGTAGCTGTTGGCGTCCAGGTCACCGGCAGACAGCGCGGCATTGGGCTGCACGTAGTCGCCGAATTCCACGATCTGGATCTTCAGGCCGTTCTTCTCGGCGACCTTCTTGACCTGTTCCATGATCTGGGCGTGCGGGCCGGCCGTGACGCCGACCTTGATGGGCTTGTCCTGCGCCTGCGCGGGCATGGCCAGCAGGGTCATGGCGGCGGTGCTGGCAATCGCGGCGGCCGTGAGCGTGCGGCGGAGGAAATGGCGCTTGGTGGGCATGGATGCGGTTCCTTGTAACCTGTCAAAAACACAGGCGCACACTGTAGCGCCAACACAGCGCCCGGCGGCCGTACCGGCACACTGCGGCTAGACAGTTTTTTCAGTAGCTCACAACCGGCGCCGCAGCGCGGGCGTCAGCGGTCCTGGAACTCGGGCGTTGCCATCACCTGGTGGGCCACGACGTCCAGCACAGGGTGGGGTTGCTCCTGGCGGTCTATCCAGACCTTGGGCGTGAAGCTGCCACGCAGCGCCACGGCATCGCCTTCGATCAGATTGCGCAGCACCTCGCAGGCCTGGGCATCGAATGCAACCACGTTGACCGGGATGGAGGTGCCATCAGATGCCTCGGAGCGCACGCGGGCCACCATGAAGGGGCGCCGATTGCGGTCGCTGCGGTGTTCGGGCGTACCGGTGAGTCTGCCGGTAATCAGTCCATCCATCATGTGCGAGACCAAGAAGAAATCGTCAGTTACAAAAGACGCCATTGTAGGTGCAGGTTTTACGTGCCCAGACCGGGACGCGCATCTTCGCGGTGCATGGACTTTTCATGCGCTGGCTGCCCTCGCCATCCGTGATGGACCTGCCTGGCGAAGCTGTACTTGCACTTGCCCTTGCTCTTCGCGGCAAGGCGCCATCGCAAGCAAAATCGAACGCGCAAAAAACGAACGCACAAAGCAAAAAGCTCCTGACGTTTCCGTCAGGAGCTTTGCGTTTTGGTCGGCGTGGCGGGATTCGAACTCGCGACCCCTTGCACCCCATGCAAGTGCGCTACCAGGCTGCGCTACACGCCGAAGCATTGAATTATAGGGACTAAAAACAGGCCTTCAGGGAAAACGCAGAGATTTTTCAAAAATGTCTGCAAATTCCTGAAATGGCGACGATCAGCCCCCGCATCTTCTCACCCCTGATGCGTGGCGCGCACGTGGTCCAGCAAGGCCTCCAACGGATGGCGCAGCTGGCGGGCAGACAGTCGCTTGACCTGGCTGCGGCAGGAATAGCCGGTGGCCAGCGGCTCGCCCAGGTTCTGCTTGCTCTCGATCTGTTTCTCCCATGACTGGGCATAGATGGTCTTGGAGGTTTCGAGGTTGCGCGCCTCATGCCCGTAGGTGCCCGACATGCCGCAGCAGCCCGTCGCCTCCACGCTCAGGCGCAGCCCCCGCCGCTCGAAAAGCTGCGTCCACTGCTTGCCGCTGTCGGGCGCGTTGGTCTTTTCAGTGCAGTGCGGCAGCAGCCGGTAGGCCACGCTGGCCACGCTGGTCACCGCCTCGGGCAGCACCTGCAGCAGCCACTCCTGGGGCAGCGCGACCTTCGGCACCTCGCCCATGCCCGGCACCTTGAGGTATTCCTGCCGATAGGCCAGCGTCATGGCCGGATCCAGCCCCACCAGCGCAACGCCGGACTGCGCCAGTTGCGCCAGCTGCGCGGCATTGCGGATGGCCGCCTTGGCAAAGGCGCCCATGAATCCCTGCACATGCAGCGGCTTGCCATTGGGCAGCAGCGGCGCCAGCCAGACCTGGAATCCCAGGCGCGCCGCCAGCTCGATCAGCACCTGCAGCTGGCCGGTCTCGAAGTAGCGGGTAAAGCTGTCCTGCACGATGACCACGCTGCGCGCGCGCTGCTCGGGCGTGAGCGCGGCCAGCGCCTGCGCATCGGCCGCGCGCACCTTCCATTGCCGCAAGGTGGCTGCCAGGTCCAGCCGGCTCAGCAGCGGGCCATCGACCATGCCGATGCGACGGCTGAGCACATCGCGCATCCATGGCGAGCCCATCACCCCGTTGTAGAGCGCGGGCATGCGCGCCAGCCACGGCATGGTGAACTCCAGCGAGCCGATCAGGTAGTCACGCACGGGCCGCAGGTAGCGGCGGTGGTAGAGCTCCAGAAAGCGCGAGCGGAATTCGGGCACGTTGACCTTGACGGGACACTGCCCGGCGCAGGACTTGCAGGCCAGGCAGCCGGCCATGGCGTCATAGACCTCGTGCGAGAAATCGGCCTCGCCGCGGCGCGCCGCGCGGCTGTTGCGCCAGCGCGCGGCCAGGCTGGACAGGAAGGGCTGGGGCCGCTGCGCGACCTCCAGCACGTTCACGCCGGCCTGCCCCTGCAGGCGCAGCCATTCGCGCATCAGCGAGGCCCGGCCCTTGGGCGAATGCACGCGCTGGCGCGTGGCCTTCCAGGACGGGCACATGGCATCGTCCGGGTCGAAGTTGTAGCAGGCGCCGTTGCCGTTGCAGTGCATGGCCGCGCCATAGCTTTGCCATACGCGCTCGTCGATCTGCCGGTCCAGCTCGCCGCGCGTGGTGACGCCGTCCACCTTGAGCAGCAAGGTCTTGCTGGCCGGAGGCGTGGCGATCTTGCCAGGGTTGAGCTGGTTGTGCGGGTCGAAGGCGGCCTTGAGCTGCTGCAGCGAGGGATACAGCTCGCCGAAGAAGGCCGGCACATATTCGGAGCGCAGGCCCTTGCCGTGCTCGCCCCACAGCAGGCCGCCATGGCGCTGCGTGAGTTCGGCCACCGCGTCGGAGATGGGGCGCACCAGGGCGGCGTCCACGGGGTTCTTCATGTCCAGGATGGGGCGCACATGCAGCACGCCGGCATCGACGTGGCCGAACATGCCGTACTGCAGGCCGTGGCTGTCCAGCAGCGCGCGGAACTCGGCAATGAACTCGGGCAGGTTCTCGGGCGGCACGGCCGTGTCTTCGACAAAGGGCTGGGGCCGCGCCTCGCCAGCCACGTTGCCCAGCAGGCCCACGGCGCGCTTGCGCATGGCATAGACGCGGTGCACCGCTGCATTGCCTGCCGCCAGCGTGTGGCCCAGCCGCTCCACCGAGGCGTCGGCGCCCAGGTGCGCGAGGAAGGCCTGCACGCGGCCATCGACCTCCTGCGGATCGTCGCCGCTGAATTCCACCAGGTTGATGCCCAGCGTAGGGCGCTGGCCGTCCTGCGGAAAGTACTCGGCCACGCTGCTCCAGACGAAGTCCTTCATGGCCAGCAACAGCACCTTGGAATCCACCGTCTCAATGGACAGCGGCCGGTGCGCCATCAGCGCGCGCGCATCGCGCAGCGCATCCATGAAGCCCGCATAGCGCACGTTGACCAGCACCGAATAGCGGGGAATGGGCAGCACGTTGAGCCGCGCCTCCACAACGAAGCCCAGCGAGCCTTCGGCGCCGCACAGCACGCTGTTGAGGTTGAAGCGCCCGTCACCTTCGCGCAGATGGGCCAGGTCATAGCCGGTGAGGCAGCGGTTGAGTTTGGGGAATCTGGCCTCGATCAACTCCGCCTGGTCCTCGCTGATGCGCCGCGCCGTGCGGTGCACCTTGCCGATGCGCCCCGAATCGGCGCACATGCGCTCCAGCGCCTCGGCATCCAGCGGCACGCTGTGCAGGCGCTCGCCGCCGAGCAGCACGAAGTCCAGCGCCAGCACGTGGTCGCGCGTCTTTCCATAGGTGCAGCTGCCCTGCCCGCTGGCATCGGTGTTGATCATGCCGCCGATGGTGGCGCGGTTGGAGGTGGACAGCTCGGGGGCAAAGAACAGTCCGTATGGCTTGAGCGCAGCGTTGAGCTGATCCTTGACCACGCCGGCCTGCACGCGCACCCAGCGCTGCTCGGCATTGATTTCGAGGATGCCGTTCATGTGCCGCGACAAGTCCATGGTCACGCCATGCGTGAGCGACTGGCCATTCGTTCCGGTGCCGCCGCCGCGCGGTGTCAGCACCACATCGCGGAACTCAGGCCGCGCCAGCACCTGCGCCGACCTGGCCACATCCTCGGCGTGACGCGGGTAGATGGCCGCCTGCGGCATGCGCTGGTAGATGGAGTTGTCCGTGGCCAGCACGGTGCGGCTGGCATGGTCCGTGTCCACGTCGCCCTCGAAGCCGGCGGCCTTCAACGCTTCCAGAAACTCAAGGTATTGGGCAGGCACGGGGGCGCTGGCGTGTGGCAGTGGGGCAATCGACATGGAAGGCAAGGTGGGGAGATTTGTTGCAGGCGATCAGCCCAGGAAACCTATGCATGCAATACACGATTTCAGGCCGACCATGGCCGCAAGTATCTCTACACTCTTCCTCTGGAACAAACGAAAATTGCTGCCGCAAACACTGCATAAAACTCATGAATTACCGACGCCTGACGCCCTCCATGTCCCTGCTGCTGGTCTTCGAGGCGGCCGCGCGCCACGAAAGCTATGCGCGTGCGGCCGAGGAGCTGTCGCTCAGCCAGAGCGCCATCAGCCGGCAGGTGCAGACGCTGGAGGCGCAGCTGGGCATCAGCCTGTTCCGCCGCGAGGGGCGCACGGTGCGCCTGACCGACGTGGGGCGCCGCTACTTCATCGACCTGGGCGCCGCGCTGGGCCGCATACGCAGCGCCACCCTGCAGGCCATGTCACGCCAGTCCGGCGGTGGCACGCTCAACCTGGCCACCCTGCCCACCTTCGGCTCCAAATGGCTGCTGCCGCACCTGCATGGCTTCTACCAGGCGCAGCCCGGGGTGACGATGCACATCCACTCGCGCATCGGCGATATCGATTTCGACAGCGCAGAGATAGACGCAGCCATCACCGTGGGCACGGGAGACTGGCCCGGGCTGACCGCGCATCGCCTGTACCACGAGTTTCTGGTGGCGGTGGCCAGCCCGCAGGCGCTGCAGCAGGCCGGGCAGGCAGCAGCCTCGCCGGATTGGGCGGGCCAGCAGGTGCTGCTCACGGTGGCCAGCAACCGGCAGGCCTGGAGCGAGTGGTTCACGCACTATCGGCTCGATCACCGGCAGATGCGGATAGGGCCGAGCTTCGAGCTGACCTCGCACCTGATACAGGCCGTGCTGGCAGGCATGGGCGTGGGCCTGGTGCCACGGGTGCTGGTGGAAGAGGAGATGGCGCGCGGTGAGCTGCACGTGGTGGGAGACGCCATCCCCAGCCAGCGCAGCTACTACCTGGTCTATCCCGAGAGGAACGCGACACTGCCGGCGCTGGCAGCCTTCCGGCAATGGCTGCTTGCAACCTGCGCCCAGGGTTGATTCCTGCGCAACGGCCGCTCCCCTTCAGCGGTTGGTAGCGGTTGGTAGCGGTTGGTAGCGGTTGGCGATGGCACAAAGAAAAACGGACCACAGCCAGAAGCTGTGGTCCGTATTCATTTATGGTCGGCGTGGCGGGATTCGAACTCGCGACCCCTTGCACCCCATGCAAGTGCGCTACCAGGCTGCGCTACACGCCGAAGAATTCAATTATATACAGCTTTTTGCTCTCAAATAGAAAGCAGCGCACGAATCTGCAAAAGCTCTTCACGCACGGCCTCCGGCTCCAGCGGAACGCTGGCCGCGGCATCGCCGCCGAGCAGCGGCGCGGCAGCCGGCGCCGACACCACGACACCGGCCTGCAGCGCGGGAACCACGGCAGACCCCGAGGCCTCACGCAGGCGGTTGCGCGCGCCGTTGATGGTGAAGCCCTGTTCGTACAGCAGCTCACGGATGCGCCGGATCATCAGCACTTCGTGGTGCTGGTAGTAGCGGCGATTGCCGCGCCGCTTCATGGGACGCAGCTGCGTGAACTCCTGCTCCCAATAGCGCAGCACATGCGGCTTGACGTCGCACAGATCCGCGACCTCACCGATGGTGAAGTAGCGCTTGGCGGGAATCTGGGGCAGAAGTGAAGCCATGGCAAATGTGGATGAGGTCAGGATGTGCAATGCCGCTGGTGCGCGGATGCCGATCCGGGAAGAAGGCCGAGCCTACTGCACAGCTCGCTTGCAGGCCAGCACCCTGTCGTAAAAACAGCCCATCCACCGCAAGGCAGACAGGCTGACGACAGCTGGACCACGGCAAGCCGGGCCCCGGGGACGACCCTTCAGGACGCGGAGCCCGTCGTGCCTTCCTGGATCTGCTCCTTGAGCTTGCTGCTCGCATGGAAGGTCACGACGCGGCGTGCCTCGATCGGAATGGCCTCGCCCGTGCGCGGGTTGCGCCCCGGACGCGGCGCCTTGGTGCGGATCTGGAAGTTGCCGAAGCCCGACAGCTTCACATCCTCGCCCGTCACCAGGCTTTGCGAGATCAGCTCGAAGAACGCATCCACCATTTCCTTGGATTCGCGCTTGTTCAGGCCGATCTCGTCGAACAGCAGGTCCGCCAGCTGCGCCTTGGTCAGCGCGGGCGAATCAAGACTTTCCACCGTCAGTTCCATCACGGGATCTCCTTTCACGGCATGGGCCTTCCATCAGGCGCGCAGGCGCGCGCCCAGGCGTTGCTGCAGCTGTTCGAGCACGGCCTGCACGGCCTGTTCGATCTGCACATCGGTCAGCGAGCTGTCGTCATGGCCCAGCGTCAGGCGCACGGCCAGGCTCTTTTCGTCCTGCGCCAGCGCGCCCGGTGCCGCTGTCTCGCCGGCCTTGAGCGCCTTGGGGCGGAACACATCGAACAGCACGGCGGAGCGCAGCAGGCCGCCGGTCTGGGCAGCTTCCACCGCCTGCATCAGCTGGGCATGCGTGGCCTTTTCGTTCACGACCACGGCAATGTCGCGCTCCACGGCCTGGTGCTTGGCCACGGGCTTGAACACCGGCACCTCGCGCGCCAGCACGGCATCGAGCTCCAGCTCGAACAGCACGGGCGCCTGTGCCAGATCCCATTGCTGGCGCCACTGGGGATGCAGCTCGCCGATGAAGCCGATGGACTGGCCATCGAGCAGCACGCGCGCGCAGCGGCCCGGGTGCATGGCCGGATGCTCGGCCGGCTCGAACACGGGCTTGCGCGGCGCCAGCAGCGTCTCGACATCGCCCTTGACGTCGTAGAAGTCCACCTTGGCTTCGGCGCGGCCCCATTGCAGCTGCTCTCCAGCACCCCAGGCCAGGCCCGCCACGCGCATGGGCTGGTAGAAGCCCTTGACCGTGGTGTCGCTGTCAACAACGCTGTCATCCTTGAGGAAGACACGGCCCAGCTCGAACACGCGCACGCGCTCGGCCTTGCGGTCGGCATTGAACTTGAGCACCTGCATGAGCGAGCCGATGAGGCTGGAGCGCATCACGCTGAGCTGGCTTGCGATGGGGTTGAGCAGCTGGATGGGATTGGCGTTGCCGGCCAGATCCTTCTCCCACGCGGCTTCCACAAAGCTGAAGTTGATGGTTTCCTGGTAACCCAGATCGGCCAGCGCGCGGCGCACGGCGAACTGGCTGCGGCGGTTTTCGGCGCGCAGCTTGGGCGCAATGGGCGCCAGCGGCTTGGTCGTGGGCAGGTTCTCGTAACCCACCATGCGCGCCACTTCCTCGATCAGGTCTTCCTCGATGTTGATGTCGAAGCGGAAGCTGGGCGGCGTGACGGTGAGCACGCCATCGCCCTGCTCCACCGGCAGGCCCAGGCCGGCCAGCGCATCGTGGCACTGCTGCTGCGTGAGCGGCATGCCGATGACCTTGGCCGCACGCGCCACGCGCAGCGTGACGGGCTTGGGCTGGGGCATGTTGGCCTGCTGGTCGTCGATGGGGCCGCAGACGGTCTCGGGCGTGCCGCAGATCTGCAGCACCAGCTCGGTGATGCGCTCGATGTGCTCGACCGTCAGTTCGGGATCGACACCCCGCTCGAAGCGGTGGCCCGCATCGGTGGAGAAGTTGTAGCGGCGCGAACGGCCGGCAATCGACTTGGGCCACCAGAATGCGGCCTCGATGTAGATGTGACGCGTGTCGTCGGACACGGCCGTGGCGTCGCCGCCCATGATGCCGGCGAGCGACTCGACTTCGCGGTCATCGGCGATCACGCCCACCTGTCCATCCACGGTGACGGTGTTGCCGTTGAGCAGCTTGAGCTGCTCGCCTTCCTTGCCCCAGCGCACCTGCAGGCCGCCGTAGATCTTGTCCAGGTCGAAGATGTGCGAAGGACGGCCCAGCTCGAACATCACATAGTTGGAGATGTCCACCAGCGGCGCCACGCTGCGCTGGCCGCAGCGCGCCAGGCGATCGACCATCCACTGCGGCGTCTTCGCCTGGGTGTTGACATGGCGCACCACGCGGCCCGAGAAGCGGCCGCACAGGTCGGGCGCCTCGATCTTCACGGCCAGCCTGTCCTGCCCGCCCACGGCGGCAGGCGTGAACGACTGGGGCTTGAGCGGCGCGCCGGTCAGCGCCGCCACTTCGCGCGCCACGCCGTAGACGCTCAGGCAATGCGCCAGATTGGGCGTGAGCTTGAGCGTGAGCAGCGTGTCATCCAGGTTCAGGTACTCGCGGATGTTCTGGCCCAGGGGCGCGTCCAGCGGCAGCTCCATCAGGCCGCCATGGTCCTCGGACAGCTTGAGCTCGCGTGCCGAGCACAGCATGCCGAAGCTCTCCACACCGCGCAGCTTGCCGATCTTGATCAGGAAAGGCTTGCCATCTTCACCGGGCGGCAGCTCGGCGCCCACCGTGGCGCAGGGCACGCGGATGCCCACGCGCGCGTTGGGCGCGCCGCAGACGATGGTCAGCAGCTCGGGTCCGCCCACATCGACCTGGCACACGCGCAGGCGATCGGCATTGGGATGCTGCTCGGCAGCCTTGATCTCACCGACGACGATCTTGGTGAACGGCGGCGCCACGGGCTCCAGCTCCTCCACCTCCAGGCCGGCCATGGTCAGGGTGTCGGCCAGTTCTTGGGTGGTCAGCGGCGGATTGCAGAACTCGCGCAGCCAGGATTCGGGAAATTGCATATCAGACTCTTTGGCGTTGGTTCAGTCCGCGCGCCGTGGCGCTGGCGGACTCTTTGGCGAAGGCTTGCAGCCGGATCAACGGAATTGCGACAGGAAGCGGATATCGCCGTCAAAAAACAGTCGCAGATCGTTGACGCCATAGCGCAGCATGGTCAGGCGGTCAGGCCCCATGCCAAAGGCAAAGCCGATGTACTTTTCGGGGTCCAGTCCCATGTTGCGCACCACGTTGGGGTGCACCTGGCCGGAGCCGGCCACTTCCAGCCAGCGGCCGGCCAGCGGGCCGCTCTGGAACTGGATGTCGATCTCGGCGCTGGGCTCGGTGAAGGGGAAGAAGCTGGGGCGAAAGCGCAGCACCAGGTCGTCGCTCTCGAAGAAGGTCTTGCAGAAGTCGGTGAAGACCACCTTCAGGTCCTTGAAGCTGACGTTCTCACCGATCCACAGGCCTTCGCACTGGTGGAACATGGGCGAGTGCGTGGCATCGCTGTCCACGCGGTAGGTGCGGCCCGGCGCGATCACGCGGATCTCGGGCATGCCCTGGCCGGCGTCGAGCCGCTCACGGTATTTCTTGACGTGCTGCACAGCGTGGCGCACCTGCATGGGGCTGGTGTGCGTGCGCAGCAGATTGGGAGCCTGTTCCGTGCCGCCTTCCACGTAGAAGGTGTCGTGCATGGAACGGGCGGGATGGTCTTCCGGCGTGTTCAGCGCCGTGAAGTTGAACCAGTCGGACTCGATCTCGGGGCCCTCGGCCACATCGAAACCCATGGAGCCGAAGATGCCCTCGATGCGCTCCAGCGTCAGCGACACGGGGTGCAGGCCGCCCTGGCCACGGCGGCGGCCCGGCAAGGTCACATCCAGCACCTCGGCCTTCAGGTGGGCCTGCAGTTCGGCATCGGCCAGGGCCTTGCGGCGCGCGGTCAGCGCGGCCTCGATGCCTTGCTTGGCCACGTTGATGGCGGCTCCGCGCGACTTCTTCTCTTCGACGGAAAGCTGCGCCATGCCCTTCATGAGCTCGGTCACCTTGCCCGACTTGCCCAGAAACTGCGCCTTGGCGTTTTCCAGATCAGCGGGGGTTTGTGCCTGCGCGAACAGCTGCTGCGCGCTCTCGACCAGAGAATCCAACTCGTTCATATCGACTCTTTATCGACTGTGAAAAGAAACAAGGGCTAGCAGCCTTTTCAAGCCCTAGCCCTTGCTGTTTGCGCTGCAGACCATCACGAGGATGGCCGCAGACCGTTATCTCAAGCAGCCAGCTTGGCCTTGACTTGATCAACGATGCTGCTAAACGCAGCCTTGTCGTGCACCGCGATATCGGCCAGCATCTTGCGGTCGATCTCGATGGCTGCCTTCTTCAGGCCGTTGGCGAACTGGCTGTATGTCAGGCCCAGTTCACGTGCAGCGGCGTTGATACGGGCGATCCACAGACGGCGGAACACGCGCTTCTTGGCACGGCGGTCACGGTAGGCATATTGCCCAGCCTTCATCACCGCCTGCTTGGCGATGCGGAAGACATTGCCGCGGCGGCCGCGGAAACCCTTGGAAAGGGCCAGAACTTTTTTGTGACGGGCGCGGGCCGTTACACCACGTTTGACGCGAGGCATGTGTTTTCTCCTTGTTCGTCAGTGAATTACAGGCCAGCCATCGGCAGCATTTGTGCGATAGAGCCCATGTTGGTCTCATGCACAGACACTGCACCACGCAGGTGACGCTTGTTCTTGGTGGTCTTCTTGGTCAAGATGTGACGCTTGAAGGCTTGACCGCGCTTGACGGTGCCACCGGGACGAACGCGAAAACGCTTCTTCGCGCTGCTCTTGGTCTTCATTTTGGGCATTTGAATGCTCCTGTTGTTTGTGCTCGTGAGGCGGCTCGCAACACTGCGCGCACTTGCTGGCCCCGAGACACTTCTGTGCCAGCCCGAAGGCCGGCAAGAACAAGGGACATGGAAACCATGTCCCTTGCATCGCACGCCCCGCGCAATCGACTCGCGCACGGCCTGCAAATTCTGTCGCCCCTCAACGAAGGGCGAAACCGCGATTATGCCTTATCAGCCACCGCAGGTGCAGCAGAAACTTCTGCCGGCTTGCCGCCAGCTGTGGGCTTCTTGCGCGCAGGGGCGATCATCATCACCATCTGGCGGCCTTCCAGCTTGGGGAACTGCTCCACCTGGATGGAATCCGCCAGATCGTCACGCAGACGGTTCAGCAGGTCCAGACCAATCTGCTGGTGCGTGATTTCACGACCGCGGAACCGCAGCGTGATCTTGCACTTGTCACCATCGGCCAGGAAACGGCGGATGTTGCGCAGCTTGATGTTGTAGTCGCCGTCGTCGGTACCAGGGCGGAATTTCACTTCCTTGATTTCGATGACGGTCTGCTTGGCCTTGGCTTCGGCAGCCTTCTTCTGTTCAAGGTACTTGAACTTGCCATAGTCCATCAACCGGCAGACAGGTGGAGTGGCAGTGGCGGCAATTTCCACCAGATCCACGTCCAGCTCGCCCGCCATGCGCAGCGCTTCCTGCAGAGGCACGATGCCCAGCGGCTCGTTCTCCGGGCCGGACAGACGCACTTCAGGCGCCATGATTTCACGGTTGAGACGATGCTTGCGCTCTTCACGGTGGCGCCGATCACGAAATTCAGTAGCTATGGTTCTCACCCTTGGATTTAAGTTGCTACAACAGCGTAGCCGCTTGTGTGCAGTACACGCAAGCGGCTACCGCCTTTGGAGATGCTCCATCAGGCCTTCGCCGCGATGTCCTTGGCCACGAGTTCAATGAACGCATCAACCGACATCACACCGAGGTCCTTGTTGCCCCGTGCGCGCACTGCCACTGCACCAGCGGCCTTCTCCTTGTCGCCAGCAACAAGGATGTAAGGCAGCTTTTGCAACGAATGCTCCCGTATTTTATACGTAATCTTTTCGTTGCGCAGATCTGTCGCCACCCTAAGGCCTTGATTCGGAAATGCTTTTTGCAGCTTTTGTGCGACTTCCCGCACATAGTCCGCCTGCGCGTCGGTGATATTGAGCACGGCGGCCTGCACGGGAGCCAGCCAGGTCGGCATGGCGCCAGCGTGCTGCTCGATGAGAATGCCGATGAAACGCTCCAGGCTGCCGACGATGGCACGGTGCAGCATCACGGGGCGATGGCGGTCGCCATCCTCGCCCACGTACTCTGCATCCAGGCGCTCGGGCATGGAGAAATCCACCTGGATGGTTCCGCACTGCCACTGGCGGCCGATGGCGTCCTTGAGCGTGTACTCGATCTTGGGGCCGTAGAACGCGCCATCGCCGGGCGAGATCACGTACTCGCAGCCCGAAGCCTCCAGGCTGTTGATCAGCGCCGCTTCTGCCTTGTCCCAGCTTTCATCGGAGCCGATGCGAGCCTCGGGGCGCGTGGCGACCTTGTAGATGATGTCGCTGAAGCCGAAGTCCGCGTAGACCTTTTGCAGCAGCGTGGTGAAGGCCAGCACTTCGGGCTGGATCTGGTCTTCGGTACAGAAGACGTGGCCGTCATCCTGCGTGAAGCCGCGCACGCGCATGATGCCGTGCAGGCCGCCCGTGGGCTCGTTGCGGTGGCACTGGCCGAATTCGCCGTAGCGCAGCGGCAGGTCGCGGTAGCTCTTGATGCCCTGCTTGAAGATCAGGATGTGGCCAGGGCAGTTCATCGGCTTGAGCGCATAGTCGCGCTTTTCCGACTCGGTCGTGAACATGTTCTCGCGGTACTTGTCCCAGTGACCGGTCTTCTCCCACAGGGTCTTGTCCAGGATCTGCGGACCCTTGACTTCCTGGTAGCCGTTGTCGCGGTACACGCGGCGCATGTACTGCTCGACCTCTTGCCACAGGGACCAGCCCTTCGGGTGCCAGAACACGGTGCCCGGCGAATGCTCGTCGATGTGGAACAGATCCAGTTCGCGGCCCAGCTTGCGGTGGTCGCGCTTTTCAGCCTCCTCCAGCATGTGCAGGTACTGCTGCAGGTCGTCCTTCGATGCCCAGGCCGTGCCGTACACGCGCTGCAGCATCTCGTTACGATGGTCGCCACGCCAGTAGGCCCCAGCCACCTTCATCAGCTTGAAGAACTTGAGCTTGCCGGTGCTGGGCACGTGCGGGCCGCGGCACAGATCCTCGAAGCTGCCTTCGCGGTACAGGCTCACATCCTCATTGGAGGGGATGCTGGCGATGATCTCGGCCTTGTAGTTCTCGCCGATGCCCTTGAAGTACGCAACGGCCTCGTCACGCGGCAGCACGCGGCGCACCACGGGCTCGTCCTTGGCGGCCAGTTCGGCCATGCGCTTTTCGATGGCGACCAGGTCCTCTGGCGTGAAGGGGCGCTTGTACGAGAAGTCGTAGTAGAAACCGTTCTCGATCACGGGACCGATGGTGACCTGGGCATCCGGGAACAGTTCCTTGACCGCATAGGCCAGCAAGTGGGCCGTGGAATGGCGGATCACCTCCAGGCCATCGGGGTCCTTGGCCGTCACGATGGACAAGGGCATGTCCTTGTCGATGACGAAGCTGGTGTCCACCACCTTGGCGTCCTCGCCAGCCCCCACCTTGCCGGCCAGTGCCGCTTTGGCAAGGCCCGTGCCTATGGATGCGGCCACTTCGGCCACGGTGACCGGGCCGGGGTACTCACGTTGCGAACCATCGGGAAGCGTAATGTGGATCATGGGATTCCTAAAATATTTCTCAGGGGGCGCGCATCCCCCAAAAGCAAAAAGCGCGGAGCCAGGTCCGCGCTTTCTTGGGGTCGAGTGAATCTCGTGCAGGCGCGAACCGCCAGCCGCTAGCGGCCGGTGTACATCTCCGATGTAGTTCGCGGTGTCATAACCATGATGCCTTTCTCGCCCTTGTCAGTTGTTGTCAATTGAAAACTTCCGCCATTTTAACCCCAGCAAAGAAAAAGCGCCCGAAGCACAAGCCCCGGACGCTTTCTCACCCCTATCTACCTGAAGTTGCACTCACCGAAGCCGCGCTTCAGTGGAATTGCTCCTCTTCCGTGGAGCCGGTCAGTGCCTTGACGCTGGACGAGCCGCCCTGGATCACCGTGGTCACGTCGTCGAAGTAGCCTGCACCCACTTCCTGCTGGTGCGACACGAACGTGTAGCCTTGTTCGCGGGCTGCGAATTCGGGCTCCTGCACCATGTTCACGTAGTGCTTCATGCCTTCGCCGTTGGCGTAGGCGTGGGCAAACTTGAACGTGTTGAACCAGTTGATGTGGATGCCGGCCAGCGTGATGAACTGGAACTTGTAGCCCAGCGCAGACAGGTCTTCCTGGAAGGAGGCGATCTGGCTGTCGTTGAGGTTCTTCTTCCAGTTGAACGAAGGCGAGCAGTTGTAGCTCAGCAGCTTGCCTGGGCAGGCGGCATGCACGGCCTGGGCGAACTCGCGGGCAAAGCCGATGTCGGGCACGCCGGTTTCGCACCACACCAGGTCGGCATAGGGCGCATAGGCCACACCGCGGCTGATGGACTGCTCCATGCCATTGCGGACACGGTAGAAGCCTTCCTGTGTGCGCTCGCCGGTCAGGAACGGCTTGTCGTTGGCGTCGTGATCGGAGGTGATCAGGTTGGCGGCTTCAGCATCGGTGCGGGCCAGCACGATGGTAGGCACGCCCATCACGTCAGCGGCAAAGCGGGCGGAGATCAGCTTCTCGACGGCTTCCTGGGTGGGCACCAGAACCTTGCCGCCCATGTGGCCGCACTTCTTCACAGCAGCCAGTTGGTCCTCGAAGTGCACGCCGGCTGCGCCAGCGGCAATCATGTTCTTCATCAGTTCGAAAGCGTTGAGCACGCCGCCAAAACCGGCTTCCGCATCGGCGACGATAGGCAGGAAGTAGTCGATGAATTCCTTGTCGCCGGGATTGATGCCACGGCCCCATTGGATTTCGTCGGCACGCTTGAAGGTGTTGTTGATGCGGCGCACCATGGTGGGCACCGAGTCATAGGCGTACAGCGACTGGTCGGGGTACATGGTTTCGCTGGTGTTGCCATCGGCAGCCACCTGCCAGCCCGACAGGTACACCGCTTCCAGGCCAGCCTTGGCCTGTTGCATGGCCTGGCCTGCGGAGATGGCGCCAAAGGCATTCACATAGCCCTTCTTGGCACCGCCGTTGATCCTGTCCCAGAGCAGTTCCGCGCCACGCTGGGCCAGCGTGTATTCGGGCTGCAGGCTGCCGCGCAGGCGCACCACGTCGGCGGCGCTGTAGCCGCGCTTGACGCCCTTCCAACGGGGGTTCTGCGCCCAGTCTTTCTCAAGGGCGGAAATCTGCTGTTCACGGCTCAGTTGCTGGGTCAGGGATTGGGGCATGTTGCTCTCCTGGGAGGTGGTTGAAACAAGCGGCTTTCTTGCGTCGGCCTTGGGATCAAATTTAAGTCTTATAGAAGACCTCATCAACATCTTGTGTCTTATACAAGACTAAATTTTTCATCATATAAATCAACGAGTTATTTTCATATTTTTCAATATGAAATCACATTTCTCGTATTGAGAAAAATTGGCGCATTGCAGCATTTCAATATTTCACAATGCAAAACATGAATTCCATGCCATGAAAAGTCACCACAGCATGGCAAGCGTCCGCGACAGGCACATGTCACGCACACCGGACGCGCTCACAGGTACCATCGCGCGTTCAGGTGGCGCTCCCGCCTCTCAAACCTGCACTTGCCGTGAACACCTCCCATCGCAGATCTGCCTATGCCTGCCTGGCGCTGAGCATGTCCCTGGTCGGCAGCTATGTCGCCCTCTCCAAGCCTCTGGCGGCCATTTTTCCGGTGCTGCTGCTGGCCTGGCTGCGCTTTGGCATCGGGGCCATCGCCATGCTGCGCTGGCTGCGCAAGCCGGCTGACGAGGCACCCCTGTCTCGGCGCACGCAGGGCCTGCTGTTTCTTGAGTCGCTGTTCGGCAACTTTCTCTTCACCATCTGCATGGTGACTGGCGTGAGCCTGACAAGCGCCGTCACGGCCGGCGTGACCATGGCTGCCATCCCTGCTGCCGTGGCCTTGATGAGCTGGCTGTTTCTGCGCGAACGCGTGGCTGCGCGCACCTGGCTGGCCATTGCGCTGGCCGTGGCGGGCATCGGCCTGTATGCACTGTCCCGCCCGGACGCTGGCGCCGCCTCGGCAGCATCAGCCTCACCGCAGGCGTGGCTGGGGCAGATGCTGCTGGTCGGCGCCGTGCTTTGCGAGGCGTTCTACGCCGTCATAGGCAAGCGCCTGACCACATCCCTGGGACCCAAGCGCATCACATCCATCGTCAATCTCTGGGGATTTGCGCTGTCTACGCCCTTCGGGCTGTATCTGGCGTGGCGCTTCGACTTCGGCAGCGTGGCATGGAGCATCTGGGGTCTGTTGCTGTTCTACGCCCTTGCCGCCTGCGTGTGGACCGTGTGGTTGTGGATGACAGGCTTGCGCAACGTGCCAGCCTCCCAGGCCGGCACCTTTACGGTACTGCTGCCGATCAGCGCTGCCGTGGTCGGCATGTGCGTGCTGGGCGAACGGGTCACATCCATGCAGGCGCTGGCCTTTGCGATCGCCCTGCTGGGCATTCTTGTGGCCACCTGGCCGGGCAGAAAACGCCTTGCACAACACCCTTCCGCGAGCGGTGCCAGCCCCTTCTGAAAACGCCGCCGCCGACGGCCAACCTGCCAGTGCGGCCCTCGAAAGCGAGCCAGAATGCAAAAACTCCTCAAAAAACAGCGCCACAGCAACAAATCGAGGCAAAAATTTGACGGGTAAGCTTGGAAGAGCGTTTTTTTCCCATTAGCATCAGCCTGCCAGTGGATAGCGACGGTTTTTCGCTGGTAAAGAATCCACTCCATACTAGGAACAAGCAACATGGCAACTGCAAAGAAGGCAACGGCTGCTCCGGCAGCTCCCGCAAAGAAGCGCACTCCCAACGCCGCCTTCATGAAACCCCTCACCCCCAGCCCCGCTCTGGCTGCCGTGGTGGGTTCCACTCCCCTGCCCCGCACCGAGATCATCAGCAAGCTGTGGGTCTACATCAAGGCCAACAAGCTGCAAGACGCTGCCAACAAGCGCATGATCAACGCCGACGCGAAGCTCAAGGAAGTGTTCGGCAAGCCCCAAGTCTCGATGTTCGAGATGGCTGGCCTGATCGGCAAGCACGTCAAGTAATCCTCGGGCCTGCGCCACGACGGATGAAAGCCGGCCCCTGGGCCGGCTTTTCTTTTTTCCGGGATGCCATCTCCTCTTCTTGCCGAAGATGCTGCACACCGACAACATTCCAATGCCATGAGTCAAGTGCCCGTGCTGCAAGCCGTTCCCGACGGCATCATCAATCTGGCCGACCACGAGGCGCATGCGCGGCAGCGGATGGACGACAACGCCTGGGCCTATTTCTCGGGCGGCGCGGCCGATGAGCGCAGTCTTGCGGCAAACCGCAGCGCCTGGGACGCGCTCACACTGTGGCCGCGCGTGCTCCGCCCCCTTGCAGGCGGCCATACCCGGCTTCAGTTGCTGGGCAGGGAGCTGGCCTGCCCGCTGCTGGTGGCCCCCATGGCCTTTCAGCGCATGGCCCATGCGGACGCAGAGCTTGCAACGGCCTATGCCGCAGCGGCGCTGGGGGCGGGCATGGTGCTCAGCACACAGGCCAGCCTGCCGCTGGAGACAGTGGCACAGGCAGCACGGCTCACGCCTGGCCATGGCCCTTTGTGGTTCCAACTCTATCTGCAGCATGACCGTGGCTTCACCACGCAACTGATCAAGCGCGCAGAGGCCGCAGGCTACGAAGCGCTGGTGCTGACGGTGGACGCGCCCACCAGCGGTGTGCGGGACCGTGAACGCCGCGCGCGCTTTTGTCTTCCGCCGGGAGTGTCTGCCGTCAATCTGCAGGGGATGGCGCCACTTGCAGCCATGCAACTCGCACCAGGCCAAAGCCCCCTGTTCGACGGCCTGCTGCACCATGCACCTACCTGGGATGACGTCGCCTGGCTGCAGCAGCAGACACGGCTGCCGCTGCTGCTCAAGGGCGTGCTCCACCCGGCCGATGCGCTGCAGGCCGCGAGATTGGGAGTAGCGGGCATCATCGTCTCCAACCATGGAGGGCGCACGCTGGACACCGCACCGGCAACCGCAACAGCCCTAGCCCGCGTGGCCAGGGCCGTGCGCGGCGCGGGCCACGAGCTTCCCTTGCTGGCCGACGGGGGCATACGGCGCGGCACAGACGTGCTCAAGGCGATCGCCCTCGGGGCGACGGCGGTTCTGATAGGCCGCCCCGTACTCTGGGGGCTGGTCAATGCGGGCGCCGCCGGCGTGGCCCATGTGCTCAGGTTGCTGCGCGATGAACTGGAGATCGCCATGGCGCTGACAGGGTGTGCCACCCTTGCCCAGGCCACTGTGGAACTACTGGATACCGAGTAAAGCCGAGCGCCATACAGCCCTACAGACAACCAAGAATTGCAAATGCGATGAATTCTCATTTATAATTTTTCATCCTATCAATAGCCAGCCACTACTGCCTGTAGCCATGATCGTCTGTGTATGCCGCCGGGTTTCCGACCGTGAGATCGCACGCCACGCTCATGCGGGCATGAGCTTTGACGAGATCCAGTTCGAATTGGGTATCGCCATGCAGTGCGGCCGCTGCGAAAGCTGCGCCCGGGATGTGGTGGCGCAATGCTGCGCCAGCCAGCCCGTGGCGGCCATCCACAACGAGGTCGCGGCCCAGACCGTCCAGCTTGCCAACAACATTCTGGAGAGCAAAGCATGGTCCTCCTCTCAGCACTTGTCGGCAGCCTGATCCTCGTCGTTACATGCACCTGGTGGATTCTGCGCAGCTGATACTCCGTCTTCCGAGCGACAGCACCCGGCTCCCATACGCTGACCGCTCCTTCTGTCTCTATGTCCCAGTCTGATCGTTTTGGCCCCCCGGGGGCCTTGGCCGTAACGTGGCCATCGCGGGTTCGGTCGTGGTCTTGCATGCAGCAACCCTTTGGGCGATGCAGCATGGCCTGCTCCAGCGCGCACCCGAAGAGGTCATCGTGCCAGCCCAGGTGATTGCGGAATTCATTTCGCCACCCGCTCCCGAGCCCGAGGCACCCAAGCCCCCTCCTCCACCACCACCTCCCAAACCGCAGCCGGTCGTGAAGAAGGCACCGCCGCTGCCCAAGGCCATTGCCGACCCCAAGCCTGCACCTGCGGCGCCGCGCGGCACGCTGGACGACGAGCCCAAGCCCGTGGTGGAAGCACCGCCGGCACCGCCCGCCCCTCCTGCGCCGCCAGCGCCTCCCGCTCCCCCGGCGCCACCGGCTCCGCCCAAGATCGAATTGCCGTCCAACAACGCGGCCTACCTCAACAACCCGGCCCCCAACTACCCCGCCATCAGCAGGCGCATGGGGGAACAGGGAACGGTCACGCTGCGCATTTTCGTGGACGCGCAAGGCCTGCCTCAAAAGATCGAGGTCAGCAAATCCAGCGGCTACGACCGTCTGGACCAGCAGGCCGTGGACGGCGTCAAGAACTGGAAATTCGTCCCCGGCAAGAGCAACGGCACGCCAACCCCCATGTGGGTCACCGTCCCGGTCAAATTCACCCTCAATTGATTCTCAGGAGTATCCATGGATTCCCAATTCGGCATTGCCCACGTCTGGACGCAGGGAGACTTCGTCACCCGTGCCGTCGCCATCATCCTGCTGGCCATGTCGGTGGCCTCTTGGCTCGTGATGATCATCAAGGCCCTGGACATCGTGAAGTTCAAGAAGCTGGCGCGCAACGCCCAGGACTTCTGGCACAGCCCCGACCTGGCCAGCGGCCTGGAAAAGCTGGGCGATGACCGCTCCAACCCCTTCCGCTACCTGGTGCTCGAAGGCCGCGAAGCCACCGCCCACCACCGCAAGACCAGCGCCCACCTGCATGACACGCTGGACATCAGCGACTGGGTGACCCGCTGCATGCGCAACGGCATCAGCGAGTTCACCGCTCGCCTGCAATCGGGCCTGGCCATTCTGGCTTCCGTGGGCTCGACCGCTCCCTTCATCGGCCTGTTCGGCACCGTCTGGGGCATCTACCACGCGCTGGTCGCCATCGGCCTGTCCGGCCAGTCCTCGATCGACAAGGTCGCGGGTCCCATCGGTGAAGCGCTGATCATGACCGCCCTGGGCCTGGCCGTGGCGATTCCCGCCGTGCTCGGCTACAACGCCGTGGTGCGTGGCAACAAGTCCATCCTCAACGCCCTCAACAGCTTTGCCCACGACATGCACGCCTACTTCGTGACCGGCGCCCGCGTGTCCATCGACGGCAAGGAAGCCGGCAACGTGCTGCCGCTGAAGAAAGGCGCGTAAGCCATGGCATTCGGAACAATGGACGATGACGGCGAAGAGGTGATGAACGAGATCAACATGACGCCGCTGGTCGACGTCATGCTGGTGCTCCTGATCATCTTCATCATCACCGTGCCGGTGATGAAGCATTCGGTGAACGTGGACCTGCCCCGCGCCACCAACCAGCCCGAGGACGTCAAGCCCGCCACCGTGCGCCTGGCTGTCTCCGCCGATGGCCAGTACCACTGGAATGGCGTTGCCGTCAGCGATACGCAGTTCGAGGAGAACCTCAAGGCCGAGGCGGCCAAGGAGCCGCAACCTGACCTGCATATCCAGGGCGACAAGGAAGTGCGCTACGAGCGCGTGGCCCAGGCCATGGCCGCCGCGCAGCGTGCAGGCGTGCGCAAGATCGGCTTCGTGACGGACCCGGCCAAGTAGGCCGTGGCAGGCATTCCTTGCCTGGCGATCAACGACAACGGCCCTTCGGGGCCGTTTTTCATTCTCTTTGCGTTGGCAGTGCATCGGGTCGCAGGGATAGGACTGGTCCCAGAAACCACAATGCGAGTAAGTCTCACTTGATTTTCAATTGAGAATTGTTATCATTCACAAAACTTTCCAATTTTTGAGGAATTCCCTGCATGTCTGCCACTTCCGCCGCCACCTCGCATCTGTCCGGCAACTCCAACGCCCAGGCCTTTGCAGCGCTGCAGGCCGCAGCATCTGCAGCCCTGACCGGGGCCGCCAGCGGACTCGACAGCACCTTGCTGCTCAATGGACAAAAGGCTGTGACCATCGTGCACAACGGCACGCCCTACCGCCTGCAGGCCACCAAGCTGGGCAAGCTCATCCTGACCAAATAAGCAAGATTCCGGCCGTCGTCGGATGCCCGACCGGCGGCTTCTTCGTTTCATCGTGGGGCGACCTTGGGACTTCCAGTCTCAGAGGTCGATTAGCCAGCCAACAAAATCTTCGGATTTTGCGTAGCCAAGCATTTTTTCCCCGCGCTGCAGCGCAGATTGACCAAAGAAAAAGCCCCTGTCCATCGGCACAGGGGCTTTTTCTTGGTTGCATGGATCAGTCCCCAGGGACCGATTCATGCAGCATGGGTGCACAAGGAGCTATTACAGGCCCAGAGCAGCAATGCCGGCGCTGGCAACCTGCGCATCCTCGCTGGCCTTGACGCCGCTGACGCCCACGGCGCCCAGGCATTGGCCGTCCTTCATGATGGCCACGCCACCTTCGAGCAGGCCGTCCAGCGTGGGCGCGCTCAGGAAGGCCGTGCGGCCGTTGTTGATCATGTCTTCATAGCCCTTGGTATCGCGGCGGCCCAGGGCCGCCGAGCGGGCCTTGGACGGAGCGATGTGGGCCGACACGGCGGCGGCGCCATCCAGGCGCTGCAGCCACAGCAGGTGGCCGCCGTCATCGACGATGGCAATGGTCACGGCCCACTTGTTCTTCAGCGCCTCGGCTTCTGCGGCGGCGGCAATGGCCTTCACGTCGGCCAGTTCGAGTTCATGCTTGGTCTTCATAAGATTCCAATTATCCATTCCATCACAAATGTCCTATAAGCATAGCAATCGTATGAGGACTGACAATGCATGCGCAGAACAAAACATTCGAAACCAAACCATGGCGGCGGCTCGGGGTATTGCAAGTCGCGCGCAAGCCGCCACCTAGAATGGGCAAGTCGCAACAACACTCCTTCGGAGGACTGGCCACATGAATGATCAAGTCACCACACTGGGCTCTGCGGGCTACGGTGTCTCGCAGCAAGAGCGCAATCGCGTATTGCGCAACACCTACTGGCTGCTGGCCCTGAGTCTTCTCCCCACCGTGCTGGGCGCTTGGCTGGGCGTGGCCACGGGCATCACGCGCTCGCTGAGCGGCGGGTTGGGGCTCATCGTCTTCCTGGGCGGCGCCTTCGGCTTCATGTTCGCCATCGAGAAGACAAAGCACTCGGCAGCCGGCATTCCCGTGCTCCTGGGCTTCACGTTCTTCATGGGCCTGATGCTGTCGCGCATGATCGGCATGATCCTGGGCTTCAAGAACGGCTCCGAGCTGATCATGACCGCCTTTGCAGGCACGGCCGGCGTGTTCCTGGTCATGGCCTCGCTGGCCACGGTGATCAAGCGCGACCTGTCGGGCATGGGCAAGTTCCTGTTCGTCGGCGTGCTGGTGCTGTTCGTGGGCTCCATCATCAACGTCTTCATCGGCTCCACGGCCGGCATGATGGCGATCTCGGTGGCGGCCATCGGCATCTTCAGCGCCTACATGCTCTATGACCTCAAGCAGATCATGGACGGCGGCGAGACCAACTACATCAGCGCCACGCTGGCTCTGTACCTGGACCTGTTCAACGTGTTCCAGAGCCTGCTGGCCCTGCTGGGCATCATGGGCGGCGAACGCGACTGATGCCGCACGCGGAAGGCTTCGCCTTCCCTGCCGCACACCAAAGGCCTCCTTCGGGAGGCCTTTTGCATGTCCGGGATCATCATTTGTGCAAAGCGGACTCAACTTCTTCCAGGGCCTGCCGATAATCTCCTCAAGATGACCATGCCTAATCTTCCCCGCACCTTCGCCATCCTGCTGCTGCCCACGCTGCTCGCCGGCTGCAAGCTGGATGATATTCCGGGCCTGGGACCGGACCCCCGCACCGTCGCCAAGGAGGCCGAGGCCAAGGCCATCGGCGGGGCGTGCCGCCATGCCCTGCGCGGGCTGGAGGACTGCTACACGCTCAACCCCAAATCTTCCAAGGCCCTGGTGTTTGCAGGCTGGAAGGATATGGACGAATACATGCGCGCCAACAAGATGGAGGGCACGCCTTCGGTCCTGGGCCAAAGCGACCGCCGCCGCAGCGACAAGGACGAGGCGCCTGCCGAGCCGACCTCAGGCCGCAATCGCAGCTGACCCCTTTTGAGATCCGGATTTGAGATCTGGATCCGCCCGTCAAAAAGCCGTGGCCGCCCGAGGGCTCCACGGCTTTTTTCATGGCACGGGCAGCCAGGCCGTCAGTCTGCGCAGCGCTCGAACACCGCCATGCTCTCCACGTGGGCCGTGTGGGGGAACATGTTGACCACGCCTGCCGACACACAGCGATAGCCGGCCAAATGCACCAGAAGGCCGGCATCGCGCGCCAGCGTTGCGGGATTGCAGCTGACATAGACGATGCGCTCGGGAAAGCGCCAGGCCTCATGCCCTGCCGGCAGGGGCTCGGCGCCTTCGGCACCGATGCGCGCCTGGTGGATGTCGGCCAGGGCCTTGGACAGCGCAAACGCGCCTTCGCGCGGCGGATCGACCAGCCACTTGCCGGCCACGCCGTCGGCGAACAGCATCTCGGGCGTCATCTCGAACAGGTTGCGCGCCACAAAGCGCGTGGGCGCGAGCTTGTCGCCCTCTGCGCGCTGTGCGTTGTTGGCCGCGTAGTTTTCATGGGAGCGCTTGACCAGGGTATCGCTGCCCTCGATGCCCAGCACCTCGCGCGCCTGCGTGGCCAGGGGAAGGGTGAAGTTGCCCAGACCGCAGAACCAGTCGATCACGCGCTCGTCCTTCTTGACATCCAGCAGGCGCAGCGCGCGCGTGACCAGCACGCGGTTGATGTGCGGATTGACCTGGGTGAAGTCCGTGGGCTTGAACGGCATGGTGATGCCGAAATCGGGCAGGCCATAGTCGAGCTGGGCGCCTCCCTGCTCCATGAGGTGCACGGTGTCCGGGCCCTTGGGCTGCAGCCACCACTGCACGTTGTGCTCGACTGCGAAAGCGCGCAGCCGGGCCTGGTCGTCCTCGGACAGCGGCTCCAGATGGCGCAGCACCAGGGCCGTGACGGAGTCGCCGCAGGCAACCTCGATCTGCGGGCAGGTTTCGCGTGCATCCATGGAGGCGATCAGCGCGCGCATGGGCAGCAGCATGGCGTCCACATGGGGCGGCAGGATCTTGCAGGTCTCCATGTCGGCGATGTAGCGGCTCTTGCGCTCGTGAAAGCCCACCAGCACCTTGCCCTTCTTGGCCACATAGCGCACCGACAGGCGCGAGCGGAAACGGTAGGCCCAGGACGGACCTTCGATGGGGCGCAGCAGCGTCTCGGGCTTGACCTTGGCCAGATGCCAGAGATTGTCTTCCAGCACGCGCTGCTTGATGGCCACCTGGGCGCCCACGTGCAGATGCTGCATCTTGCAGCCGCCGCAGGCACCGGCGTGCAGACCGAAATTCGGGCAGCCGGGGCGCACGCGCTGGGAAGATTCGCGGTGGATGGCCGTCAGGCTGGCGGCTTCCCAGTTGTTTTTCTTGCGATGGGTGTTGGCGCTGACCAGTTCGGTAGGCAGGGCGCCGTCGATGAATACCACCTTGCCATCGCTCTTGCGGGCCACGCCCTGGGCGTCCATATCCATGGACAGCACCTGCAGCCAGCCTTCGGGCAGTGCAGGGGCGTCGATGTCGGCTTCGGGCAGGTTGTCGGGGATCTTGTTGTCGCGGGGTTCACTCATGGGGCACGATTGTCTCAGGCTCTCCCCTTGCCCTGTTGGCGGCTCCCCAAAAAAGCCCCCAACTCGCTTTTGCCTCTCAGGACCGCGGAGTGCTGCTGCGGCCCAGGTCCCGCTGCCGCTCCTGGCGCGCCCGGGCCAGTTGCTCGCGTTCGGCCAGCAGATTGATTTCGGTGATGCAGTTGAATTCGTCCAGCGTGAACACCATGGTGGCACCGCGCTCGATCTTGTCCACGGTCTGGTGCAGCGGCAAGGTCAGGTCCACCGGCGGGCGGTTGGAGCGGTAGATCAGTTCCTGCTCGGGCGTGTAGACGGAATAGCAGGCGGCAGACGCGGCCTGCGCCAGCGCGCAGGCGGCCAGCACGGTGATGGCACGCAGGTTTTGCACAGCAGTCATGGTGTTCCCCTCAAAACGGCGGCCCGCCTGTGTATGTACTGGGTGGCAGGCCAGGCTGCCCAGCATTATGGAGCAGCACATGCCGCGCCCCGCCAGGTGCCGCCTCCGCGCTGCAGACGGTTTTGATTTTTCAGCTTTCTCAAATTTCTCTCTTGACAGAAATTTCAGACCTGCAGACACTGAGGCCATGCAACTGAGTCCCATCGCACACCGTTTCATCCACCATTGGGGCGACATGGGCAGCTCCTGGGGGGTGAACCGCACGGTCGCCCAGATCCACGCCCTGCTGTTTTTCCATGGCCGCCCGCTCAACGCGGAAGAGATTGCCGACACGCTGGGCGCCGCTCGCTCCAACGTGAGCAACAGCCTCAAGGAACTGCAAGGCTGGGAGTTGATCCGCACCAGCCGCAGGCCCGGCGACCGCCGCGACTACTTCGAGACCTCGTCCGATGTCTGGGAGCTGCTGCGCACCATCGTGCGAGAGCGCAAGCAGCGCGAGTTCGACCCGACCTCGGAGATGCTGCGCGAACTGATCGCCGAGCCTGGCTTCGACGACGAATCCCCCGACACCCAGGACCGCGTGCACGAGACGCTGCGCCTCATGGAATCGCTGGGCATCTGGACCGATGAAATGCTGCGGCTGTCGCCCTCCACTCTGGACAAGCTGCTGCGCCTGGGCGCCAGCGTGCAGCGCTTCGTGCGCTCCGAGGCTGCTGACACCCGCGTCAAGCGCGGACGCCGAGCCTGAAATTTCCGTCACAAGAGAAACTGGAGGTCACCATGCGCATTCTGGTCTGCGGCGGCAACGGCTTCATCGGCCGCCATATCGTCAACCTGCTGGCCCTGGCCGGCCATGATCCCGTGGCGCGCAGCCGCCATTCCCTGCCTGCGCTCGACTACGCCAAGGCCACCACGCCCGAGGCCTGGCTGCCGCACCTGGCGGGCGTGGATGCCGTGGTCAATGCCGTGGGCGTGCTGCGCGACAGCGCCTCCCGGCCCATTGATGCCATGCACGCCCAGGCCCCCATCGCCCTGTTCGATGCCTGCGCGGCGGCCGGCGTGCGGCGCGTGGTGCAGATCTCTGCCCTGGGCATAGAAGGCAGTGCCACGCGCTACGCCACCACCAAGCGCGCCGCTGACGAGCATCTGCTGGCACTCACGGCAGCCGGACATCTGCAAGGCTGCGTGGTGCGCCCCAGCGTAGTGTTCGGCGCCGGCGGCGCCAGCAGCGAGATGTTCCTGTCCATGGCGCGTCTGCCGGCGCTGCTGCTGCCGCGCCCCGTGCTGCAGGCCCGCGTGCAGCCGGTGGCCGTGCGCGACCTGGCCGAGGTCGTGGCCGGCCTGGTGACGCGCCCCGAGCCCGTGGGCATGATCGAGATCGGCGGCCCCCTGCCCTTGCCGCTGGCCGCGCTGATTGCCAGCCTGCGCGCGCAAATGGGCCGCGCTCCGGCCCGCGTGGGCACCCTGCCCGGCTGGCTCACCCGCGCCAGCGCACGCGCTGGCGACTGGGTCAGCGCCTCACCCTGGTGCAGCGAGACACTGGCCATGCTGGCCAGCGACAACGTCACCGATCCGGCGGGATTGCAAGGCCTGCTGGGCCGGCCCGGCATTGCGCCCGCCCAGCTGCTGGCCACGCTGCGCCATGGGTGAACACCGCCTGCGCCAAGTGCCCCCTTCACAGCGCGCCATGCACTTGAGCCTGATCGCCGTCTGGCTGGGCACGGCCCTGGTCAGCGCCATAGAGCACCGCGGCCTGAGCGTGCAGGTGCTGGCCGATGCCGGCATCCACGATGCGCGCTGGCAGACATTCCTGATCTGGAGCGGCCTGCTCGCCGACCTGGCCGTGGGCCTGGCGCTGTGGCTGCAGCCCGGCCGCAAGAGCTATCTGGCGGCCTTGCTGCTGATGGCTGCCATGACCGTGCTGGCCACGGTGCTGCAGCCCACGCTGTGGCTGCATCCGCTGGGGCCGCTGCTCAAGAACCTGCCGATCGCAGCCATGCTGCTGCACCTGATGTCGGTGCCCATCACGTCCAAGGAGTCCGCATGAATCTCTACCTGTTGCTCAAGACGCTGCATATCGCGTCCAGCGTACTGCTGGTTGGCACCGGCCTGGGCTCGGCCTTCTACATGTTCTTCGCCAATCGCAGCGGCAGCGTCGCTGCCCAGGCCGTGGTCAGCCGCCTGGTGGTGCGTGCGGACTGGTGGTTCACCACGCCCTGCGTGGTCATACAGCCTGTGAGCGGCATTGCCCTGGCCCACATGGCAGGCTGGCCGTTGACCACGCCGTGGCTGGCACTGTCGCTGGGCCTGTACCTGCTGGCCGGCGCCTGCTGGCTGCCCGTGGTCTGGCTGCAGGTGCGCATGGCCGCCATGGCGCGCGGCGCGCACGCAGCGCAGGCCGCCCTGCCCGCGCTGTATGCCGTCTACGCCCGGCGCTGGGAGGCGCTGGGCTACCCGGCCTTCATCGCCATGGCCGTGACCTACTACCTCATGGTCAACAAGCCGATGCTCTGGGGCGGTTGAGCATCGGCAGTGCCTTCAGTGCCTGGCCTTAGAGCTTGGCCTCAGAGCTTGGCAATGGACACTTCGGTGGACTTGACCAGGGCCACCACGTCGGAGCCCACGACCAGGCCCAGCTCGTCCACCGAGCGCGTGGTGATCACCGAGGTGACCACGCCCCAGGGCGTTTGCACATCGACTTCGGAGACAACGTCGCCACGGATGATTTCGCGCACCTGGCCCTTGAACTGGTTGCGTACGTTGATGGCTTGAATGGACATGTTTTTCTCCTGGGGATCAAAAGGAATCAAAGGAAGGTTGGGGAAAACGGAAAGTCAGACGGCCCAGCGCAGGCCATGGGCCGGTACGCCGGGCCAGGCCGTGGTGTCGGTCAGCGGGTTGGATTCGGGCTCGGCGGCGGGCTTTTGCAGCACGCGGCCGAGGATGCGCTGCTCGATGGCCGCCAGCGCCACGCTGCCGTGCACGCGCGGCCGTGGCAGGGCGATGCGTTCATCCAGCGCAATGCGGCCGTCCTCGATCAGCACCACGCGGTCGGCCAGGGCCACGGCCTCCTGCACGTCATGCGTGACCAGCAGGGCCGTGAAGCCGTGGCGCTGCCACAGGCCTTCGATCAGGCGGTGCATCTCTATGCGGGTGAGCGCATCGAGCGCGCCCAGCGGCTCGTCCAGCAGCAGCAGCTGCGGGCGGTGCACCAGGGCGCGCGCCAGGGCCACGCGCTGGCGCTGGCCGCCGGACAGGCGCGCCGGCCATTCGCCCTCGCGGTCGGCCAGGCCGACCTGGGCCAGCACTTCGCGGCCACGCTCCTGGGCTGAGGCGGGCAGGCCCAGCGTCACATTGGCCAGCACGCGCCGCCAGGGCAGCAGGCGCGCGTCCTGGAACATGATGCGCGTGCCGCCCTGCGCGCCCTGCACGGCGCGGGCAGGCTCGCCGTCCAGCAGCAAGGTGCCGGCCGTGGCCTGCTCCAACCCAGCCACCAGGCGCAGCAAGGTGCTCTTGCCGCAGCCGCTGCGGCCCACGATGGCGACGAATTCGCCAGGCTCCACCTGCAGCTGCACTTCGTGCAGCACCTCGCGCTGGCCGTAGCGCTTGGTCAGCCCGCCGGCCTGCAGGCGCACGCCACGGCGTGGTGCGGATTGGGGGGATGCGGACTGCGGCGCATCGTCGTTCTGGGCCAGGCGGTCGCTGACGTCCAGGCCATCGGCATCGAACGAGGCCTCCCAGGCCATCGCTGGCGCGGTGGTGTTCAGCTCCACGGCCTGTGCCAGCGTGGTCTTCATGCGGTTCCATCGGCTCATGTCGTGCTCCTTGTGTCACTTGGGCTGGTAGCCCGGATGCCAGCGCAGCCACCAGTGCTCCAGCGCACGCGCAAACCAGTCGGCCAGCTTGCCCAGAAGGGCGTACAGCAGGATGCCGACCAGCACCACGTCGGTCTGCAGGAACTCGCGGGCATTCATGGTCAGGTAGCCGATGCCCGACTGCGCCGAAATGGTCTCGGCCACGATGAGGATCACCCACATCAGGCCCAGCGAAAAACGCAGGCCGACGAGGATGGAGGACAGCGCGCCCGGCAGGATGACCTCGCGGTACAGCTGCCAGCGCGTGAGGCCGTAGCTGCGCCCCATCTCGATCAGCGCGGGGTCCACATTGCGTATGCCGTGGAAGGTGTTCAGGTAGATGGGAAAGAACACCGAGACGCTGATCAGGAACAGCTTGGCGCTCTCGTCGATGCCGAACCACAGGATGACCAGCGGAATCAGCGCCAGCGCGGGGATGTTGCGCACCATCTGGATGGTGGAGTCCAGCAGCGTCTCCGCCCAGCGCAGCGAACCCGTGAGCAGGCCCAGCGCCAGCCCCAGCCCGCCGCCGATGGCCAGGCCGCCCAGCGCGCGGCCCGCGCTCACCTGCACATGCTTGAGCAGCTCTCCCGACTCGGCCAGCGCCTGCGCGGCGCGCAGCACATCCAACGGCGCGGGCAGCACCCGCGTGGACAGCCAGCCCCACGCCGAGGCGGCCTGCCAGACGGCGATCAGCGCCAGCGGCACCAGCCAGGGCACCAGGCGGCGGCCCACGCCGGCCGCAAAGCGCAGCAGCGGCGACCAGGAATCGCCGGCCGGGGGGGCCGAGGAGGCCGGCAGCGCAGTAACGGTACGTGCATCGGACATGCGTGACTCCCTCAGCTTTGCGACGCGCGCGGCGAGTACAGGTTGGCAACGGTCTCGCCCAGGGGCCCGCCCACGCCGCCAGCCAGCCTGTCGCGCACGGACAGCGGCAGCAGCGGGAAGACCAGCTCGGCAAAGCGGTAGGCCTCCTCCAGGTGCGGATAGCCGGACAGCACGAAGGTGTCTATGCCCAGGTCCGCGTACTCCTTGATGCGGTCGGCCACGGTCTGCGCATCGCCCACCAGGGCCGTGCCCGCGCCCCCGCGCACCAGGCCCACGCCGGCCCAGAGGTTGGGGCTGATCTCCAGCTCGGCCCGCGTGCGGCGGCTGCCGCCGGCATGCAGGGCGGCCATGCGGCGCTGGCCTTCCGAGTCCATGCGCGCGAAGGCGGCCTGGGCCTGGACCACGGTCTCGTCCTTGAGGCGGCTGATCAGGCGATCGGCATCGGCCCAGGCCTCGTCCTCGGTCTCGCGCACGATGACGTGCAGGCGGATGCCGAACTTCACGCTGCGGCCATGGCGCGCCGCCTTCTCGCGCACATCGGCAATCTTTTTGGCCACCTCGGCCGGGGGCTCGCCCCAGGTCAGGTAGGCATCGACCTGCTCGGCGGCCAGGTCGTGCGCGGCATCGGACGAACCGCCGAAGTACACGGGCGGATACGGCTTTTGCAGCGGCGGGAACAGCAGCTTGGCGCCCTTGACCGAGAGGTGTTCACCTTCGTAGTCGAGCGTGCCGCCCTCATGGCTGCGCTCAAGGATCTCACGCCAGATGCGGATGAACTCGGCCGATTGCTCGTAGCGCTGGGCATGGTCGAGGAAGACGCCGTCGCCCTCCAGCTCGGCGCGGTCGCCGCCCGTGACCAGGTTGATCAGCAGCCGCCCGCCCGACAGGCGGTCGAACGAGGCCGCCATGCGCGCCGCCAGGCTGGGCTGGTGCAGGCCGGGCCGCACGGCGACCAGGAACTTCAGGCGCTTGGTGACGGGAATCAAGCTGGAGGCGACGACCCAGGGGTCCTCGCAGGAGCGGCCCGTGGGAATCAGCACGCCCTCGTAGCCCAGGCTGTCGGCCGCGATGGCGACCTGCTTGACATAGTCGTGGCTGAGCGGGCGGGCGCCCTCGGCCGTGCCAAGGTAGCGGCTGTCGCCGTGGGTGGGAATGAACCAGAAAACCTGCATGCGCTGCTCCAGTCAGGGGACGGAATCGAGGAAGGAAATCAAAGGGCGGAAGAAGGGCGTGCCGCCGCAGGCTCGGCCAGCCGCGCGTACTCGGCCGCCGAGGGCCGCCAGACGATGTCGGCCACCTGTACCTGGCGTGGAATCAGGCCCAGCCGAAAAAACGCATCGGCCACGCGCTGCTGGTCCACCACGGTCTGCGCAGCCAGCAGGCCCACGGGGGAGCTGGGCCGGCGCGCAATGAAGCGGCTGACCACCGCCGCATCCAGGCCGCTGAAGCCGGCCACCAGGGCCACGGCCTCCTGGCGTGCGCTCTGGGCCAGGCGATCGGCGCGCGTGAGCTCGTCGAACAGCGCGCGCAGCACCTGCGGATGGCGCTCCACCAGTCCGCGCGCGGCCAGGTAGAACGAGGCGTTGCCCGACAGGCCTTCGCCATTGGCCAGCACGCGCGGGCGAATCGCCAGCTCGGTGGCCGCGTAGAACGGGTCCCAGATGGCCCAGGCGTCCACGCTCTTGCGCTCGAAGGCGGCGCGCGCATCGGCCGGGGCCAGGTACACGGGCTGGATCTCGTTCCAGGCCAGGCCCGCCTTGTCCAGCGCACGCACCAGCAGGTAATGGGCGCTGGAGCCTTTTTGCAGCGCCACGCGCTGGCCCTTGAGGTCGGCCAGGGCGCGCAGCGGCGAGTCCGACGGCACGAGAATCGCCGAGCTTTCGGGCTTGGGCGGCTCGGCGCCCACGTACAGCAGGTCGCGGCCCGCGGCTTGGGCAAAGACCGGGGGTGAATCGCCGGTCAGGCCGAAATCCAGGCTGCCTGCGGCCAGGGCCTCCAGCAGCTGGGGACCGGCCGGAAACTCCAGCCAGCTGACCTTGGTGCCCGCAAAGCGCTTTTCCAGCACGCCCTGTTGCTTGAGGATGACCAGGTTGACGGCCGACTTCTGGTAGCCGATGCGCAACTGCTCGGGCCCGGCCACGGCGGCCGGCGTCTCGGCGCGTGCGTACTGGCCGGCCAGGCTCCAGCTGAAGGCGGTGGTGCCCAGCAGTTGCAGGGCCTGGCGGCGCACGCGGTCCAGGCGGGGCTTCTTGGAATTGGCATTCATGGTGCGGACTCCTTGCAGTGGGCTCAGGGGCGCGACGCGATCAGGTCCACGGGCGCGGCATGCAGCAGGTTGAGCTTGCGGGGGATGAGCTTGAGCTCGAAGAAGGTGTCGGCGATCTGCTGCTGCTCGGCCAGGATCTCGCGCGTCACGGACGAGGTGCCGAAGCGGGCACGGCTCAGGTACAGCTCGGTGATGGACTTGTCCAGGCCCAGGATGCTGGACAGCTCGGCGGCCGCCGCCGTCTGGTTCTTCGAGGCCCAGCGGTCAATCCCATCGACCTCTTCGATGGCAATGCGCAGCACATCGGCATTGCGCGTGGCGAAATCGCGCGAGGTGAAGTAGTAGGCGCGGTTGTTGACCACGCCCGTGGCATCGGCCAGCAGGCGGGCGTCCAGCGTCTTTTGCGCGGCAGCCAGGAAGGGGTCCCAGATCAGCCAGGCATCGACGGAGCCGCGCTCGAAGGCGGCGCGCGCATCGGCCGGCGCCAGGAAGACGGACTGCACATCGCCGTACTTCAGGCCGTGCTTTTCCAGCAGCTTGACCAGGAAGTACTGCACGTTCGAGCCCTTGTTGTAGGCCACGCGCTTGCCCTTGAGGTCCTGCACGCTGCGGATGGGCGAATCCTTGGGCACGATCACCGCCTCCAGCCCGGGGCGCGGCACGGTGGCGCCCGCATAGACCAGGGGTGCGCCTGCGGCCTGCGCAAAGATGGGAGGGGCCTCGCCCACATCGCCGAAGTCGATGGAGCCCACGTTCAGCGCCTCCAACTGCACGGGGCCGGCGTTGAACTCGATCCAGCGCACGGATACGCCCAGCGGCGCCAGCCGCTTTTCCAGCGTGCCCCGGCTCTTCAGGATGGACAGCCAGCCCTTTTGGTGGCCCACGCGCAGCACGCGGTCACCCGCCTTGTCCTGGGCCAGGGCCGGGCCGCCCACCGTGGCGACTGCTGCGGCAAGACCCGCGCCCAGCAGTTGGCGTCGGCGCCAGTTGGCTGTGTGTCGGGGGAAAGAATCGAACGAGACCATGACGGACATCCTTGGAAGAGTGGTGCGTGGTGCGTGGCGCAGGCAAAGCGCTGCCCATGCATGCGCGCGGCATGCAGCCAGAAAACAAAAAAAGGGAAGGCGGAGCAAGGGGCAGCCGCCTGCAGGACCAGGCCTGCAGACGCGCCGCACGGAGTCGTCAGGTGCTACATCGCCGGCTGGCGAAGGCCATGGTCTCGAAGCGAGGAAAAGAGCTGGATGCCACCACGCCTGCCTTGCCTGCCACTCCTGCCTTGTGCATCCGCACGCCTGCCTGCGTCGTGCGGCGCGCGGCCTGCAAAGAGTGGCGGGAGGTCAGGAAGATGGACATGGCGGATCGTGGGGGTTGGCAGGGGTCTGGGAAAGCGGGTGAATCAGTGGGTAGGCGCCGGCCGGGCCGGCGCGCCGCACTCACTTCTTGGTGTAGATCTGGTCGAAGCTGCCGCCGTCGGCAAAGTGGTCCTTGTCGGCCTTGGCCCAGCCGCCGAAGGCCTGGTCGATGGTGACCAGCTCCAGCTTGGGGAACTTGTCCGCAAACTCGGCCTTGACCTTGGCATCCGTGGGACGGTAGTAGTTGCGGCCGGCGATGCGCTGGCCTTCCTCGGAGTACAGGTACTTCAGGTACTCCTCGGCCACGGCGCGTGTGCCCTTCTTGTCCACGACCTTGTCGACCACGGCCACCGAAGGCTCGGCCAGGATGGACAGCGAAGGCACGACGATCTGGAACTTCTCGGGACCGAACTCCTTGAGTGCCAGGAAGGCCTCGTTCTCCCAGGCCAGCAGCACATCGCCCACGCCGCGCTGCACGAAGGTGATGGTGGCGCCGCGCGCGCCGGTGTCCAGCACGGGCACGTTCTTGAACAGCTTGCCGATGAAGTCCTTGGCCTGTGCGTCGCCGCCGTACTTGCGCTTGGCGAATTCCCAGGCGGCCAGGTAGTTCCAGCGCGCACCGCCGCTGGTCTTGGGGTTGGGCGTGATCACCTGCACGCCGGGCTTGACCAGGTCGTCCCAGTCCTTGAGGTTCTTGGGATTGCCCTTCTTCACCAGGAAGACGATGGTGGAGCTGTAGGGCGCCGAGTTGTGCGGCAGGCGCTTTTGCCAGTCGGCCTTGAGCAGGTTGCCGTTCTTGACCAGGGCGTCGATGTCGCCGGCCAGCGCCAGCGTGGCCACGTCGGCGTCGATGCCGTCGATGATGGAACGCGCCTGCTTGCCCGAGCCGCCATGCGACTGCTTGACGCTCACGTCCTGGCCGCTCTTGGCCTTCCAGTGCTTGGCGAAGGCCTGGTTGTATTCCACGTACAGCTCGCGCGTCGGATCGTAGGAGACATTGAGCAGTTGCACCGACTGGGCCAACGCCGGCAGAGCCGACAGGGTCAAGCCCGCGATCAGGCCGGCGGCGACAGGAAACTTGATAAAGTGGCGGCGAATTTTCATTGGAGTGTCGGTAGAGAGTGGAGACGACGGTCTGGTGCCGTGGAAAGCATTCTCAAAGTCAACTCTTAAAACTCAAACCAATAAGATTTCAGTTTGTTATTCCCAAAACATCTGAATCTCCACAAGACAAGGACTCAATTCCCCATGGCACGTACCGTTCACTGCATCAAGCTTGGCGTTGACGCTGAAGGCCTGGATTTCCCGCCCTACCCCGGCGAGCTGGGCAAGCGCATTTTTGAAGGCGTGAGCAAGCAGGCCTGGGCCGACTGGCTCAAGCACCAGACGATGCTGGTCAACGAAAACCGCCTGAACCTGGCCGACGCCCGCGCCCGCCAGTACCTGGCCCGCCAGATGGAAAACCACTTCTTCGGCGGCGGCGCCGATGCGGCGGCCGGCTACGTGCCTCCTACGGCCTGAGCCGCTTCGCGCCCTTTCACCGCCCCCGTCGCACCGCGCCGGGGGCGGTTTCATTTGCGGTGCCGCAAACGGCCGCCGCCCAGAGACCGCCTACAATGCCCGCCTTCTTGCGCTGGACGGCGCAGTGGCCGCACACCCTGCGGCGCGGGCCGGTCTTCACCCGAGGTTTTCCGTGCTTCCATCCGTCTCCCTGCTGGAATCGTTCCAGGCATCGCAGTTCACCGTCATGCTGGTGATCTACCTCGTGGCCATCACGGCCGAAGCCATGTCGGGCGCGCTGGCGGCGGGCCGGCGCAACATGGACATCTTCGGCGTGGCCGTGATCGCCTTCGTCACCGCGCTGGGCGGCGGCACCATCCGCGACATGGTGCTGGGCCACTACCCCATCGGCTGGACGCAGCACCCTGAATATGTCTACCTGGTCATCTCGGCCGGGCTGCTGACCATCGTCGTGGCACGCCACATGCACCATCTCAAGCAGGTCTTTCTGCTGCTGGACGCCATGGGGCTGATCGCCTTCTCGCTGATCGGCTGCAACGTGGCGCTGGAGCTTGGCTACCCGCCCGTGGTGGTGGTGATGTCGGGCATGCTGACCGGCATCAGCGGCGGCATTCTGCGCGACGTGCTGTGCAACCAGGTGCCGGTCGTCTTCCGGCGCGAGCTGTACGCCAGCGTGTCGCTGGCCGTGTGCCTGCTGTTCCTGGGACTGCGCACGCTGGAAGTGGGCTCCAACCTCAGCACCGTCGTCTGCTTTGCCGGCGGACTCACGCTGCGCCTGGCTGCCATCCGCTTCAAGTGGCGGCTGCCCGTGTTCTCCTACCAGCAGCGCTGGGAGGAGTAGTTCTGCCCCTTGCCCATGTCCGAACCCATTGACTGGCTGCCCGATGGCACGCCCTACAGCCCGCGCTTCGGCGACCGCTACCACAGCGAACTCGGCGGCCTGGACCAGGCCCGCCATGTCTTTCTGGGCGGCTGCGGCCTGCCGGCGGCCTGGGCCGATGCGCCGCAATGGCGCATCCTGGAGACCGGTTTCGGGTTCGGGCTGAATTTCCTCGTGGCCTGGGAAGCCTGGAAGGCCGATCCCCGGCGCCCGAGGCTGCTGCATTTCGTCTCGGCCGAGGCCTTTCCCGTCAGTGCCGACGCCATGCGCCAGGCCATGCCGCGCGAGCCAGGATTGCGCCTGCTGGCCGAGGAGCTGGCCACCCGGTTCCAGGGCCTGCTGCCCGGCGTGCACCGCCTCGCCTTCGAGCAGGGCCGCGTGCTGCTGACGCTGTACATCGGTGATGCCCAGGCCATGCTGAGGCGCCAGCAGCTGACGGCCGACAGCATCTACCTGGACGGCTTCACGCCGGAACTCAACCCCGACCTCTGGAGTGCCGATACCCTGCGCGCGCTGGCGCGCCATTGCCGGCGCGGTACGCAGCTGTCCACCTGGTGCGTGGCGCGCACGGTGCGCGATGGCCTGGCCCAGCACGGCTTTCAGGTCCGCAAGGTGGATGGCGTGCGCCCCAAGCGCCACAACCTGCATGCCGTGTTTGACCCGGCCTGGCAACCGCGTGGGCCGCGCGGGCCGCGCGGGCCGCGTGCACAGCCGCAGGAAGCCATCACCCCACGGCGCTGCATGGTGCTAGGTGCAGGCATCGCCGGTGCGGCCGCCGCCGCCAGCCTGTCGCGCCGTGGCTGGCAGGTCACCGTGCTGGATGCTGCCGAGGCGCCTGCAGCAGGCGCCTCGGCCCTGCCCGCGGGCCTGTTCTGCCCCCATGTCTCGCCCGATGACAGCCTGCTGTCCCGCCTGAGCCGCGACGGCGCACGCCTGACCCTGGCGCAGCTGCAAATGCTCTCCGGCCAGGGCCTGCTGCAACCGGGCACGGACTGGTGCGATACCGGCGTGCTGGAGCACGGCGTGGAAGCCGCCCCGCGGCTGCCGCGCGACTGGCAATCCCCCGGCCCTGGCGACCACTGGAGCCGGCCCGCAAGCGCCGATCAACTCTCGGCGGCCGGCCTGCCCGCCGACGCCCCGGCCTGCTGGCATGCGCAGGCCGGCTGGGTGCGCCCGGCGCGGCTGGTGCAGGCGCAGCTGGCGCTGCCCGGCGTGCGCTGGCAGGGCCGCGCCTGCGTGGCGCGTCTTGCATGCACCGACACAGCCGGTGGCGCGCCCGTCTGGCAGGCCCTGGATGCACAGGGCAATCTGCTGGCCGAGGCTGAACTGGTCGTTCTCGCACTGGGCCCCGCAACCAATACGCTGCTGGAGCGCAGCCTGGGTGCGCAGGCCACCTGGCCGCTGCAGCCCATACGCGGCCAGGTCAGCTGGGATGTGCACACCCCAGCCAGCGCACAGGCCATGCCGCCCTTTCCCGTCAACGGCCATGGCAACCTGGTGCCTGCCATGCCGCTGCCCGGCGATGCAGCCGGGCCAGGCTGGGTCATGGGATCGACCTTCGAGCGCGACGAGACCGTGCTGCCGCCAAGTCCCGAAGACCAGGCCGCCGCCCATGCAGCCAATGGCGCCAAGCTGGCGCAGCTGCTGCCACGTGCCTACCAGGGCCTGCAAGGCTTCTTCGACGCGCCACCGCGCGCCACCTGGGGCGCCGTGCGCGTGGCCTCGCCAGACCGGCTGCCCGTGGTCGGACCGGTGTCCGATCAGGCTCCCGGCCTGTGGGCGCTGACGGCCATGGGCTCGCGCGGGCTCACCCTGTCGCTGCTGTGCGGCGAACTGCTGGCAGCACGCCTGCACGACGAACCGCTGCCCCTGGATGCCAGGCTGGCGGCTGCCCTGGCCAGCGAACGCCTGGGCCGCAGGCGCTGAGCCGTTGAACCGCCCGGCCGCTGGACGGCCGGGCATTCACACAACGGCCTGAAAGAAAACCCGAGTCTTCCCGCAGACGGTTTTTTGTCACTCGTTATGTTTGCTAGTGCATATCGCTAGAATCCGGAACCTGTTTTCAAAAGGAAACAACCAGCCGCTCCCCGCGTTCAACCACACAAGAACCTGAAACCGTGACCCGCCAGCCCCGCTCCTGCGCTCCCGCATCTTCACCCGCCCTCTGCTCACCCTCGTTCCGCCTTCGCTCCGCACTGACACAAGCCCTGCTGCTCGCAGGCCTGGCCGCCAGCACGCAGGCGCAAGCCCAGGTCGAGGCCCAATCGGGTGCACCTGCAGCACCGGCTTCGCAGACCTTCCAGCTGGGCACGGTCGATGTGCACGGTGCGCGTGATGAGGCAGAGGCCATATCCGGCGATGAACAGCGACTGGGCGCCGCCGAGATGCGCCAGCGCAATGCCGACACCGTGGCCGACGCCGTGCGCCTGCTGCCGGGCGCCACGCTGTCGCGCAACAATCGCAACGAGGAAATGATTTACCTGCGCGGCTTCGATCCGCGCCAGGTGCCGGTCTTCGTGGACGGCGTGCCGCTGTACGTGCCCTATGACGGCTATGTGGACTTCGGCCGCTTCACCACCTTCGACCTGTCCGAGATCCGCGTGGCCAAGGCCGGCGCCTCGCTGATGTATGGCCCCAATACGCTGGGCGGCGCCATCAACCTGGTCACGCGCAAGCCCGTCAAATCGTTCGAGGGCGATGCGCGCATCGGCGCAGGCGCAGGCGGCGAACGCAAGGCCGCCGTGAACCTGGGCGGCAACCTGGGCACCTGGTACTACCAGCTGGGCGCCTCCTACCTGGACGCGGACAGTTTTCCGCTGCCCAAGGGCTTCAAGGACTTCAAGAAGCAGCCCACCGACACGGGCAACTACCGCGACAACGCCTACCGCACGGACAAGCGGCTGTCGTTCAAGCTGGGCCTGACGCCCAATGCCACGGACGAATACGCGCTGGGCTATGTGCGCCAGGAAGGCGAGAAGGGCAACCCCGTGTATACCGGCAGCGCCACGGGCAAGAACGTCATCCGCTACTGGCGCTGGCCCTACTGGGACAAGGACAGCGTGTACTTTCTGAGCACCACGCGCATCAATGCCGACAACCTGCTCAAGACACGCATCTACCACGACACCTACCAAAACGGCCTGGACATGTACACGGACGCGAGCTACTCGCGCCATGACCCCACCAGCAGCTACAAGGACGTGAGCCAGGGCGCCAGCGTCGAGTGGGCCAACTACAGTTTCAAGGGCCATGCGCTGCGCCTGGGCGCGCACTACAAGATCGACGAGCACACCGACGCTGCCTCGGCCAAGGACCCCAGCAAGCACTACCGCGACGTGACGCGCTCCCTGGTGATCGAGGACACGATCTCCCTGGCCGAGCGCTGGAGCCTGAACCTGGCGCTCAGCCACGACCAGCGCGATGCGCGCGAGGTCTACCAGTGGCCCACGGGCTCCGCCAGCGCCACCAATGGCGTGGCCAAGCTCGGCTATGCGCTGGGCGGCGGCAGCGAGGCGTATTTCATCGCCTCGCACAAGACGCGCTTTCCCACCATCAAGGACCGCTACTCGGCACGCATGGGCACGGCCCTGGCCAACCCCGACCTGCAGCCCGAGACGGCCAACCACTTGGAGCTGGGCGTCAGCGGCTCGCCCTGGCAGGGCGGCCAGGGCCTGGCCGCGCTGTTCTACAGCCGCGTGCGCAACCAGATCCAGACCGTGGTCGTGGCCTCGGCCGAATGCGGCGGCACCACCTGCAACCAGGCGCAGAACGTGGGGCGCACGCGCAACATCGGCATGGAGCTGTCCCTGGCCCAGCAACTGTCCGCGCAATGGGGCGTGAACGCCGGCTACACCTATCTGAACCGCCGCAACACCAGCGACTCCAGCATCACGCTGACCAACACGCCGCGCCACCGCCTGCTGGCCGGTGTCCAGTGGCGTCCGCTGGCGCAGTGGGAATTCAATGCCGAGGTCGAGACCGAGAAGGGCCGCTACGTGCCGCTGTCGGGCAGCGGCCAGCTGCAGACGCTCAAGCTGCCCGGCTACGGCATTGCCAACCTGCGCGCACGCTACAAGCCGCGCAGCGACATCACCGTGGACTTCGGCGTGGCCAATATCGGCGACAAGTGGTACCAGTTCGATGACGGCCTGCCCATGCCGGGCCGCAGCTGGTATGTCAACCTGGGCTATCGCTTCTGAAACCGGGTCGGAGACTGTGCCCGTGCCCGATTTCATGGAACCGATCTGCCACGCTCGCCGCCGCCTGCTGGGCGCCCTGCCCGCGCTGGCAGCCCTGAGCGGCTGCGCCAGCCTGCCGGCAGAAGCTGTCAGCGTCGACGTGGCCGTGGTCGGCGGCCTGTCGTTGTGCGGTGTGTGGCCGCGCCTGGCCGACGCGGCGGGCCGCAGCCTGGGCCTGTCCGTGCGCACCGCCGTTGCCGCGCCCAAGGAGGGCGTGATCCCCGCCATGGCCCAGGGCCGCGCCCAGCTGCTGCTCATCCACGCCAGCGACGAAGCCATGTCGCTGGAGGCTGCCGGCCTGGCATCGGCCGCGCGGGTCTGGGGCTGGAACGAGCATGTGTTCGCCGGCCCAGCGCATGATCCGGCCGGGGTGCGTAGTGCGGCCGATGGGGTGCAGGCCATGCGCCGCATCGTTGCCAGCGGCTCGCCCTTCATCGCGCTGCGCGACCCCGGCAGCTATACCGTGGTCCAGCGGCTGTGGCGCCGCGCCGGCATACGGCCGGACGCCCGCTGGCTGCGCGCCGATACCGGGCCGCGCCCCCAGGCCGTGCTGCAGTTGGCGGCCGAGCTCCAGGCCTATGCCGTGGTTGGCCATATCCCGCTGCATTTCGGCAAGATGGGCGCGCCCGGCATCGAGCTGCTGCTGCACGGCGACCCGCTGATGCGCCGGCCCTATGTGCTGCTCACGCCCGGGCCGCGCCATCCGGCCGACGCTGGCCAGCGCCGCAGCGCGCAACGGCTGGCCGAGCATCTGCTGTCCGCACCGGGCCAGCAGGAACTGGCGCTGGCCAATGTGGCAGCCGGAGGTCCCTGGATCTTCGGGCGCGACAGCATGCCCCTGGTCAACGACACCGGCGGCGGCCAGGAGTAAAAACCTGCCTGGATTCCACAAGCACCGCATGCCATGAACTCACCTGCCACCCTGCCCCTGGCCGCCCTGGTCCATCCCGACGACGAGCATGCAATGGAGCTGCTGCTCGAACGCGTGGCACGCCGCCTGCAAGGCGCGGGCTGGCGCGTGGGCGGGCTGGTGCATCGCCAGGACCGCTATGCCAACGGCAACAAGCGCATGCAGCTGTTCGACCTGCGCAGTGACCGCCAATTCGAGCTATCCCAGGACCTGGGCTGCGCCTCGCGCGCCTGCAGTCTCAACCCCCAGGCCCTGGCCCAGGCCAGCGCCGTGCTGCGCCAGGCGCTGGACGATGGCGTGGATCTGGTGGTGATCAACCGCTTCGGCATCGTCGAGGCCTCGGGCCAGGGCTTTGCCGCCGAATTCGCGGCCTTTGTCGAGGCCGGCACGCCCGTGCTCACGGCCGTCGCGGCCCGCCATCTTGAAGACTGGCGCAGGTACACCGGCAGCCTGCATGCCGAGCTGGCAGCCGATGAGGTGCAGATAGAGCAATGGTGCCAGGCACAGCTTGAGCGCCGTGGCCGCGCCAGCCCCATCCCCTGACTTTCATGACCGATCTTCTGTTCACCCGCCGCCGCTGGCTGGGCCAGGCCATGGCGGCACTGGCCTCATCGGCTCTTGTTCCCGGCCATGCCCAGACCACGACCATTGCCGCGCGCATAGGCCAGATACCGGACGCGACCAAACTGCGCCGGGTGTTTGCTGCCGGCCCGCCCGCAGGCGTGCTGGTGGCCACGCTGGCACCGCACAAGCTGCTGGGCTGGCCCCAGCAGCTGGACGATGTCTCGCGCGCCTATCTGGGGCCCACACTGCAGGCGCTGCCGCATCTGGGCCGCCTGTCCGGGCGCGGCAGCACCATGCCGCTGGAGTCGCTGCTGAAGCTGCAGCCCGACCTGGTGCTGGACGCCGGCACGGCCGATGCCACCTACATCTCGGCCACCGAGCGGCTGGCGCGCCAGACCGGCCTGCCCTGCGTGCTGATCCAGGGCTCGCTGGCCGACCACGCACGCCAGTTGCGCGAGGTTGGCGCCTTGCTGGGCGAGGCCGCACGTGGCGAAACCCTGGCCCGCCATGCCGATGCCGTGGCGGCGCTGGCTCAGCGTGCCACCCAGGGCCTGGCACCGGCCGAGCGCCCGCGCGTGTACTTCGCGCGCAGCGCCAACGGCCTGGAAACGGGGCTGGCGGGCTCCATCAATGTGGAAGCCGTCGAATATGCGGGCGGGCGCAATGTGGCCGCCGATGCAGGGCGTGGCGGGCTCACGCGCGTGTCCATGGAGCAGATCCTGGCCTGGGACCCGCAGGTCATCGTCACGCAGGAACCCGGCCTTGCCGAGCGCATGCGCCAGGACCCGCTGTGGCGCGGCTTGGCCGCCGTGCGCTCGGGCCGCGTGCACTGCGCGCCGGTCTGGCCCTTCGGCTGGCTGGATGGTCCGCCCGGCGTCAACCGGCTGATCGGTGTGCGCTGGCTGCTGGAAAAACTCCACCCACAGGCGCCGGCCCTGCAGGGACTGCCGCCGTTGGAACGCGAGGTGCGCGACTTCTACCGCCTGTTCTATGGCGCCGACCTGTCGCCCGCAGCGCTGGGCAGGCTGATGGAGACTGCGCGTTGATGCTTGCCACAGGCCGCCGCATGGGTTGGGTGCTCGCGCTGGCCTTGCTGGCCGCCGTGCTGCTGTGGGCGCTGGCGGTGGGTCAGTTCTCCATCGCGCCGCAGCAGCTGTGGCAGTCGCTGCTGGCGCGCGCCACGGGCACGGCGTCCCCCTTGTCCGCCAGCGCCGAGACCGTGCTCTGGAACATCCGCCTGCCACGCATCGCCGCAGGCCTGGCCGTGGGCGCCACGCTGGCGGCGGCAGGCGCAGCCTACCAGGGCATGTTCCGCAACCCGCTGGTCTCGCCCGACATCCTGGGCGTCTCGGCCGGTGCCGGCCTGGGCGCGGTGCTGGGCATCTTCCTGGGCTGGTCCATGGCGGCCGTTCAGGCCCTGGCCTGTGGTGGCGGGCTGGCCGCAGTGGCCGTGGTGGTGACCATCAGCGCCAGCGTGCGCCGGCATGACCCGGTGCTGGTTCTGGTGCTGGCCGGCATTGCGCTGGGCGCGCTGCTGGGCGCGGGCATCGCACTGGTCAAGACGCTGGCCGACCCCAATACGCAGCTGCCATCCATCACCTTCTGGCTCATGGGCGGCCTGAGCGCCGTGACCCTGCCCGAGCTGGGTGCCACGGCACCCGTGATGCTGTGCGCCCTGCTGCCCCTGATGCTGCTGCGCTGGCGCATCAACCTGCTGGGCCTGCCCGACGAGGAGGCGCTGGCCCTGGGCGTGCCCGTGGCACGCCTGCGCCTGCTGCTGGTGGCCTGTGCCACGCTGGGCACGGCGGCGGCCGTGTCGCTGGCCGGCATCGTCGGCTGGGTGGGGCTGGTGGTGCCGCATGTGGCGCGCCTGCTGGTCGGCCCCAATTTCGTGCGCCTGCTGCCGGCCTCGGCGCTGCTGGGCGCGGGCTTCGTGGTTGCGGCCGACACGCTGGCGCGCAGCGCGGCACGCATCGAGCTGCCGCTGGGCATTCTCACGGCCCTGGTCGGCGCGCCCTTCTTTCTTTACCTGCTGTCGCGCACGGGGCGCAATGACTGAAGTGCAGGCCCCACCCGTGCTGCAGACGCTGGCCCTGGCCACGGGCCATGGGCGCCGGCGCGTCAGCCAGGGGCTGGACCTGGCCATCACCGCAGGCGAGGTGCTGTGCCTGCTGGGCCCCAACGGCTGCGGCAAGACCACGCTGTTCCGCACCGTGCTGGGCCTGCTGGCGCCGCTGGCCGGCGAGGTGCGCGTGCAGGGCCAGCCCGTGCACAGCTGGCCGCGAGCCGAGTTTGCGCGGCGCGTGGGCTATGTGCCCCAGGCGCAGGCCGGCGTCTTCGGCTTCGAAGCGCTGGACATGGTGCTCATGGGCCGTGCCGCGCGCCTGCCTGCGCTGGCCCGGCCTTCAAGTGCCGACCGTGCCCTGGCGCTGGGCTGCCTGGAGCAGTTGGGCATCGCCCATCTGGCGCTGCGCCCCTACACCGAGCTGAGCGGCGGCGAGCGCCAGCTGGTGCTGATCGCACGCGCCCTGGCCCAGGAGCCCGCGCTGCTGGTCATGGACGAGCCCACGGCCAGCCTGGACTTCGGCAACCAGATCCGCGTGCTGGACCAGATTGCCGCGCTGCGTGCACGCGGCATGGCCGTGCTGCTGTCCACCCACCAGCCCGAGCATGCGCTGCAGGTGGCCGACCGCATCGCCCTGCTGGGCCGCGGCGGCCTGCAGGCCTGCGGTGCGGCGGCGCAAGTGGCGACACCGGCCGCGCTGGCTGCGCTCTATGGGGTGAGCGAGGCGGCGGTGGCGGCGCGGCTGCCGGCAATCCCTAAGGTCTGGGCGGGCGCCACTTCCAGCACGGCGGCGGCGTCAAGGGCCGGCCTGCATCCTTGAGCAAGCGCTGCAGCAATTGCTGCTCGCTGTGGATGGAAGGATCGGCCAGCAGCCGGGCAAACTGGGCTCCTCCGTCCTGCATGCCGAGCGGGGCGGACGCTTGCATCAGCCACTCCAACTGGCGGCGCCGGGCCTGGGCCGCGGCGCGCTCGGTCGGGGTTTTGGCCAGCCGGCGTTGAATCGCCAGCCCAAAGCCCTCGTCCAGCACGGTCGATGAGCGCTGCGTCAGCAGGTGGGCTACATGCAGGCAGTCGGCCTCGCGCGCCGGGGTTTTGCCCATCGCTTCGGGTTTGCAGGCATCCAGCAGCGCCTTGTAGCCCGTCAAGGGAAAGGCTGTCCAGATACCTATTGCAGTGATCACCGCGCCTTCCTCGAGCCGGTAGTTCGGACTGCCACCCAGCGCCTGCAGCTCCTGTGCCGTGGGCGGATGGCGCAGCAAAGCGGACTGCATCCAGCGCACGCCGTCATACATGTGCAGGTCCGCATAGCGGCTTTCGCGCGCTGCAACCAGCAGTTCCTGCGGTCCCAGCGCCTGCTGCATCAGCGCAGAGAAATTGCTGGGCTCCAGCGCCAGCCAGCGGCGAGCAGCCTCGGAGCGCACTTCGCCTTCGTCCTCAGGGGCCTTGGAGGCCAGCAGTTGATAGGCCAGCGCATCCTGCCCTGCCCGCTCCAGCGCGTCCTGGCGCCAGCCCTCGGCCTGGCTGACAGCGCTTTTGTCGCGGGGCGACAGATTGATCAGGATGGCCGCAAAGGCCAGATCGCGCCCGCTGCCGGAACCGGCCAACTGCGCCGCCACGCGATGCAGATACGCATCCCAGGCTGATTCCTGTGCGGATTCGTCGGGTTCAGGCGTGTCAGCTGTGTGCGCTGCTGACAACGGGGACGGCGGCGGTGCCGGCTTCTGGGCCTGCGCCTGAGCAGCAGTTGCCAATGCCAAGGCCAGCCCGATGGCGGCACAACGGTTTCGCATTCTGAAATCCTCCCTCTGGCCGGAAAGCATATCGGCCGCCCATGCGTTTGACATGCCCAGCCCCACAAAGCCTGCTGCCATTCACTTATATCCATATCCACATACTTGCAGGACAAAACAATCGTTTGCTTCTATAAGGCCATTGCTTACATTTCCGTCCATGCAGGGTTCTGCGCGCGTTTCCCGCAAGTGCCTCGGTGCCACGCAATGAACCCCTGCACCGCCGCCACTGGCGGCAGTCGAAGACCCCACATCCGAAGCGCCATGTACCAATACACCGAATTCGACAAACAGTTCATCCGCCTGCGCGCCGAGCAGTTCCGTGACCAGCTCGAACGCTGGCAGGCCGGCAAGCTCTCGGAGGATGAGTTCAAGCCCCTGCGCCTGCAAAACGGCTGGTATGTGCAGCGCTACGCGCCCATGCTGCGCGTGGCCGTGCCCTACGGCGAACTGTCCAGCGCCCAGTTGCGCGTTCTGGCCCGCGTGGCCCGCGAGTACGACCAGCCCGACGCCGCCCTGCTGGCCGAGGCCCGCGCCACCCAGGACCGGCTGGGCGACATCCCGCTGCACGACGGCCGCCGCATCGGCTCCGACCTGAAGTTCGGCTACGGCCACTTCACCACGCGCACCAACGTCCAATACAACTGGATTCCGCTGTCCAAGGCCGCCGACGTGATGGACCTGCTGGCCAGCGTCAACCTGCACGGCATCCAGACCAGCGGCAACTGCATCCGCAACATCAACAGCGACGCGCTGGCGGGCATTGCCATCGACGAGATCGCCGACCCCCGCCCCTTCACCGAAATCCTGCGCCAGTGGAGCACGCTGCACCCCGAGTTCAGCTTCCTGCCGCGCAAGTTCAAGGTCTCCATCAGCGGCGCCGAGGAAGACCGCGCCGCGCTGGGCTGGTACGACGTGGGCCTGCAGTTGCTCAAGAACGAGGCTGGCGAGCTGGGCTTCAAGGTGCGCGTGGGCGGCGGCATGGGCCGCACGCCCACCATCAGCCCAGTGCTGCGCGAGTTCCTGCCCTGGAACCAGCTGATGAACTACCTGGAAGCCGTGATCCGCGTCTACAACCGCTACGGCCGCCGCGACAACGCCTGGAAGGCGCGCATCAAGATCCTCGTGAAGTCCGAGGGCCAGAACTTCATCGACCAAGTCGATGAGGAATTCCGCCAGATCGTCGAGGTCGAGGGTGGTCCCCACACCATCACGCAAGCCGAGTACGACCGCGTGGCCGCCAATTTCCGCGAGCCCGAGCTGGACCTGTCGCCCGCCAATGCCGAGGCCGAGACCCTGGCCCTGCTGCGCACGGCCGCCGAGGAAGACAAGGACTTCGGCCGCTGGCTGATCAGCAACGTGCGCCCGCACCGCCACCCGCAACTGCGCGCCGTGCTGCTGTCGTTCAAGCGCCTGGGCTACGCGCCCGGCGACGCCACGGCCGACCAGATGGATGCCGCCGCCGCGCTGGCCGACCAGTTCTCGGCCGGCGAGATGCGCGTCACCCACGAGCAGAACCTGCTGCTGCCCTGGGTGCGCCGCGACCAGTTGCCCCAGCTGTACAAGGCGGCCAAGGCCCTGGGCCTGGCCAAGCCCAACATCGGCCTGCTGACCGACATGATCGCCTGCCCTGGCGGCGACTTCTGCTCGCTGGCCAATGCACGCTCCCTGCCCATTGCCGAGGCCATCACCGAGCGCTACCAGGATCTGGACGAGCTGTGGGACCTGGGCGAGATCGACCTGCACATCAGCGGCTGCATCAACAGCTGCGGCCACCACCACAGCGGCCACATCGGCATCCTGGGCGTGGACAAGGACGGCAAGGAGTGGTACCAGATCACGCTGGGCGGCGCCGACGGCTCCCACCTGTCCGGTCCGGCCACGCCCGGCAAGATCATCGGCCCCTCGTTCAGCGCCGCCGAAGTGCCCGGCGTGATCGAAGCCCTGCTGGCCACCTACCGTGAGCAGCGCCAAAGCGAAGGCGGCCGTTTCGAGACCTTCATCGCCACCGTGCGCCGCGTGGGCATCGACCCGTTCAAGGCCGCCGGCAATGCCGCCCGCCACCCCGCCAAGCACACCGAGGAGGCGGCCGCCTGACCCCAGGTGAGAGCCGCAGGAGATCCCCATGAAAATCATCGCCACCCAAGAGCACCAAAGCCCGGCCGAAGGCCAGCAGACCATCATCGCCCCGGCCAATGACGCCGATCCCTTCACGCTGGATCTGACCGGCGTGCAGCGCATCGACCTCAACTTTCCCAAGTTCACCGATGGCCGCGCCTTCAGCCAGGCCCGCCTGCTGCGCAAGCGCCTGGGCTTCCAGGGCGAAATCCGCGCCACCGGCGACGTGCTGATCGACCAGCTGGTGCAGATGCAGCGCTGCGGCTTCGACGTGGCCGTGCTGCGCGAAGGCGTGGACATCGCCGACGCCCAGCGCCAGCTCGACCGCTTCCACGGCTTCTACCAGGGCGATGCCGTCCATCCCGAGCCCCACTTCGTCAAGGCGGCCTGACATGGGTGCGCAAAGCTTTCTGTCGCGACAGGCATCGGCCAAGGCCACCGAGGTCAACGGCCGTGCCAGCAGCGGCTTTGCCGACAAGCTGGCCGCCACCGAGGCCCTGCTGCGCGAGGCTGCGGCGCTGGGCGCCGAGGCCGTGACGCAGGCCTCCAGCCTGGGCGCAGAGGATGTGGTGATCACCGACATCATCCACCGCCTGGGCCTGGACATCCCCGTCTTCGTGCTGGACACCGGCGCCCTGCACACCGAGACCCTGGCCCTGCTGGAGCGCACCCAGTCGCTGCCCGGCCTGAGCGTCAAGGTCTACCGGCCGCAGCTCGAATCGGTGATCCACTTCATCCGCGACAACGGCCAGGACGCCATGTACCGCAGCATCGAGCTGCGCAAGGCCTGCTGCGGCGTGCGCAAGATGGAGCCGCTGGCGCGCGCGCTGGCTGGCAAGAGCGCCTGGATCACGGGCCTGCGCCGCGAGCAGTCCAACGCCCGCGCCGACGTGCCCGCCGTGGACCGCAGCGAGGTCGAGACCAAGGGCCTGACCAAGTTCAACCCGCTGACCGACTGGACCCAGGGCGATGTCTGGCACTACATCGCCAGCCATGGTGTGGACTACAACCCGCTGCACGACCAGTTCTATCCCAGCATCGGCTGCGCACCCTGCACGCGCGCGGTCAGTCTTGGCGAGGACTTCCGCGCCGGCCGCTGGTGGTGGGAGGATGAAGCGGCCAAGGAATGCGGCCTGCATGCCAAGAAGTGAAGCCTGCAGGGTTTGACACCGATTTGATTGGAAACCAAGAAATGAATGCCCGTGTGGACACCTCCGTGCTGAGCCATCTCAGCAACCGCCACCTCGACGCCCTCGAAGAGGAAACCATCTTCGTGCTGCGCGAAGTGGCCGCCGCCTTCGAGCGCCCCACCCTGCTGTTTTCGGGCGGCAAGGACTCGCTGGTCATGCTGCGCTGCGCCGAAAAGGCCTTCGGCAAGGGCCGCATCCCCTATCCGCTGCTGATGATCGACACCGGCCACAACTTCCCGGAAGTGACCGACTTCCGCGACCTGCGTGCCAAAGAGCTCGGCGCCGAACTCATCGTGCGCAGCGTCGAGGACTCCATGGCACGCGGCACCGTGCGCCTGGCCCATCCGGGCGAAAGCCGCAACGTCCACCAGTCGGTAACGCTGCTGGAGGCCATCGATGAATTCCGCTTCGACGCCCTGATCGGCGGCGCGCGCCGCGACGAGGAAAAGGCCCGCGCCAAGGAACGCATCTTCAGCCACCGCGACAGCTTCGGCCAATGGCAGCCCAAGGCCCAGCGCCCCGAGCTGTGGACGCTGTTCAACACGCGTCTGGCCCCCGGCGAGCACTTCCGCGTGTTCCCCATCAGCAACTGGACTGAACTCGATGTCTGGCAATACATCGAGCGCGAGCAGATCGCCCTGCCCAGCATCTACTACACGCACAAGCGCGAAGTGGTGGAGCGCCGCGGCCTGCTGGTGCCCGTGACCGAACTCACGCCCCCACGCGACGGCGAGGAAGTCGTGGTGCGCGACGTGCGCTTTCGTACCGTGGGCGACATCACCTGCACCTGCCCCGTGGAAAGCGAAGCCGCCACGGCAGCCGACATCGTGCTCGAAACCCTGGCCGCCGAAGTCAGCGAACGCGGCGCCACGCGCATGGACGACAAGACCAGCGACGCCTCCATGGAAAAGCGCAAGAAGGACGGATATTTCTGATGACCACCGCAAGCATTGCCGCCGACGCAGCCGTCGCGGATTCCACGGCCACCCAGGCCAGCCAGGCCACACAGCAGACCGCCGCCAACGCCTCGGCCTTGCGCTTCATCACCTGCGGCTCCGTCGATGACGGCAAGAGCACGCTGATCGGCCGCCTGCTGGTGGACACGCGCGCCGTGCTGCAGGACCAGCTGGCCGGCGTCACCAAGAGCGGCGAGACCGACCTGGCGCTGCTGACCGACGGCCTGTCGGCCGAGCGCGAGCAGGGCATCACCATCGACGTGGCCTACCGCTACTTCGCCACCGAAAGCCGCAAGTTCATCATCGGCGACGCGCCGGGCCATGAGCAGTACACGCGCAACATGGTCACCGCCGCCAGCAGCGCCGACGCCGCCGTGGTGCTGGTCGATGCCACCAAGCTCGACTGGAAGAACCCGCAGCTCACCCTGCTGCCGCAGACGCGCCGCCACAGCCTGCTGGCCCACCTGCTGCGCGTGCACTCGCTGGTGTTTGCCGTCAACAAGCTCGACGCCGTCGAAGACCCGCAACAGGCCTTCGTCCACATCCGCGGCGCGCTGGAGCGCTTCACGGCCGAGGCCGGCATTGCCTCCGCGGCCACCGTACCTGTGTCTGCCCTCAAGGGCTTCAATGTGGTCAACGCCGAGCCCGGCTGGGCCGGCTACGACGGCCCCAGCCTGCTGCAACTGCTGGAGCAGTTGCCCAACACGCCGACCGACACCGGCCTGGCGCTGGCCTTCCCCGTGCAATGGGTGGAGAAATTCTCGTCCTCGGCCGATACCAGCCAGGGCCGCCGCGTGTTCTGGGGCCGCGTGGCCGCAGGCCGCGCACGCGTGGGCGACGCCGTGCAGATCCTGCCCAGCGGCCAGCAGGCCGTGATTGCCCAGGTGCTGGACCATGCCCGCGTCCCCGGCTCCATCGACGCAGGCCTGTCGGCCGGCATCACGCTGGACCGCGAGGTCGATGTCTCGCGCGGCGACTGGCTCGTCGCAGCCCCTGCGGCTGCAGCGGTCGCTGCCGATGACGACTTCGACGCCCAGGAAGCGCAGCCCGCATGGCCCAGCAAGCGCGAGCTGACCGCCACCGTGGCCTGGATGGACGAGCAGCCGCTGGTCCCCGGCCGCACCTACCTGGCGCTGCACGGCCACCGCTGGATCAAGGTCAAGGCCCGCCGCGTGGTGCACCGCCTGAACATCCACACGCTGGCCCAGGAAGAGGCCACCCAGCTGGAGCCCAACGCCATCGGCCGCGTGGAGCTGCTGCTGCAGGAAAGCATTCCCGCAGCGCCCTTCGCCCAGGCCCGCCAGTTGGGTGCGCTGATCCTTGTGGACACGGCCAGCCACGCTACCGCAGGCGCTGCACTGCTGGATTGAGCAACTGGACAGTCCCGCTTCGCGAGCCGGCACATGCCGGCTCGTGGGCTTTCGGAAAACCGCAGCAGTCCGCGCCAGAATCCTTGCCATGTGCGGGACTGGCTCCTGAAAAATTTTAGAATCCCGGGTTGATACCGACATTCACACTGCCATAAAAGACTCCCATGACTCACGTCGTCACCGAAAACTGCATCAAGTGCAAATACACAGATTGTGTGGATGTCTGCCCCGTGGACTGCTTCCGCGAAGGCCCCAACTTCCTCGTGATCGATCCTGACGAGTGCATCGATTGCGCCGTGTGCATCCCCGAATGCCCGGCCAATGCCATCTTTGCCGAGGAAGACGTCCCCGCCGACCAACTGGCCTTCATCAAGCTCAATGCCGAGCTGTCGCTGGAAAAGGGCTGGAAGAGCATCACCAAGCGCAAGGCCTCGCTGCCCGACGCCGACGACTGGAACGGCAAGCCCGGCAAGCTGGACCAGCTCGAACGCTGAAGCCGCGCAGCCCATGCAAGACACCTCCGGCACGCAACCGATCCAGACCGATGCCCTCGTCATAGGCGCGGGCCCGGCGGGCCTGTTCCAGGTGTTTCAGCTGGGCCTGCAAGGCATTCGCTGCCATGTCGTCGATGCCCTGCCCCATGTGGGCGGGCAGTGCGCGCAGCTGTACGGCGACAAGCCCATCTACGACATTCCCGGCATTCCGGTATGCACGGGCCATGAACTGGTCCAGCTGCTGCAGCGGCAGATCGCGCCCATGGATGCGCAACTGCACCTTTCCCAGCAGGTCGCCCGGCTGCAGCGCATGGACGATGGCCGCTGGCTGGCGCAGACCTCGCAAGGCCTTGAACTGCACGCGCGCAGCGTCTTCATTGCGGCTGGCGTGGGCGCCTTTGTGCCCAAGGCGCTGAAGGTGCCCGGCGTGGAGCTGCTGGCTGCAGGCCAGCTTCACTACCATCCTGCCGATCTGGAAATGGTGCGCGGTCAGACCGCCATCGTCCACGGTGGCGACGAAGAGGCCGTGGCCGCAGCCATTGCCTGCGCCGATAGGGCCCAGGCCACCTACCTGCTCTACCGCCGCGACGCCTTCCAGGCTTCGGCCGCACTGCTGGAGCGCCTGCAGGAGCTGCGCGACAGCGGCGCCATCCGCGTGGTGATCGGCCAGATCACGCAACTGTATGCCGATGCAGGCCAACTGCGCGCCGTGCAGTGGATGGATGGCGAAGGCCAGGAGCACGAACTGGCGGCGCAGCAACTGGTCGTCTGCCTGGGCATCTCCCCCCGCCTGGGCCCGGTCGCCGAATGGGGCCTGGCCATGGAACGCAAGCAGCTGCTGGTGAACCCCGCAACCCAGGCCACCGATGCGCCAGGCATCTATGCGATTGGCGACATCGTCAGCTACCCGGGCAAGCACAAGCTGATCCTGTGCGGCTTCCATGAAGCCACCATGGCGGCCTTTGCCGCCGCCGAGTATCTGCAGGGCGAAAAACCGCTGCTGCAGTACACGACGACCAGCGCACGGCTGCACGCCATCCTTGGCGTTTCCCACCCGCAGGCATGATTCCTCGTGGCCGCCCCCCGGCGGCCCTACAGTTTGGCGCGGCAGTGTCGATAGAGTTGGCAGCGTCCACTCATGCACATCAAGCCTATGGTTGCCACACTCGAAGCCCCTCCCAGCACCGCGATCGCGCCACCGGCCGATCCGCGCAGCTTCACCTTCCAGATGCCGCTGTTTCGCCCCGGCACGCATGTCACGCAAAACGGCAAGGCCGAGAAGGTCAGCCACGTGATACTGCGCCGTCGCGAACTGATGGTCTACCTGGTCGGCCATGAAGACCCCGTCAGGCCTGAACGGCTGAGCATCACGCCTTCGATGTTCACCACACAGAGGCGCCCTGAAGCCCTGAGCTGGATCCTTTGAAAGAAACCGGGCCTGGGCCCGGTCTCATCGATCATCCATCCAGGCTCAGGCCTCGTTGCGCCCGGCCATCTTCTGGCCCAGGCGCACGGGCGCAGCATGCGTCCACTGCCCGTTGAAGCGAAGCCCTGCCGATGCGGGAAACAGCATGACGACGGTGGAGCCCAGCTGGAAGCGCCCCATTTCCTCGCCCTGGCCCAGGACGATGGACTGGTCGTCATAGCGCCAGTCCTGGATGCGTCCGGGACGGGGCGGATTGACGATGCCGTGCCACACCGTTCCCATGCTGCCCACGATGGTGGCGCCCACCAGCACCAGCACCATGGGGCCATGGTCGGTATCGAAAACGCAGACCACGCGCTCGTTGCGCGCAAACAGGCCCGGCACGCCGCGCGCCGTGACCGGGTTGACCGAGAACAGTTCGCCCGGCACATAGATCATGCGCCGCAGCCGGCCGGCACAGGGCATGTGGATGCGGTGGTAGTCGCGCGGGCTCAGGTAAATGGTGGCGAAATGCCCGTTGTCGAACTGCCGCGCCAACTGCGCATCGCCGCCAACCAGCGCCGTGGCGCTGTAGCTGTGTCCCTTGGCCTGGAAGATCTGCTCGCCCTCGATGGCGCCGATCTGGCTGATGGCCCCATCCACCGGACAGACCCAGTCGGCCGAAGCCAGCGGCCGCACACCGGGCTTGAGCGCCCGCGTGAAGAACTCGTTGAAGCTGGCATAGGCCGCAGGATCGGAATCGGCCGCCTCCGACATGTCCACGCCATAGCGTGCAATGAAGCGGCGGATGACTGCCGTGGTCAGGTCGCCAGCACGCGCCTGGGCCAGGCGCCCCATGACGGCAGTCAGCGCCTGCTTGGGCAAAAGATACTGGGAGAGAACGGCAAGTCGATCAGACATCGAGGTTTTGCTATGAAAGTAATAGAAGTTGTGGGCGGATTCTAGCCAACCCACACCCCTCGCCCTCCACTCCTCCCGCCGCTTTCAGCACTTGTCATACCCGCCTTGAAGCCACGCGCACGATTTCCGGAGGCCGCGGATGAAACGCAGATGACAAAAGGCAGCACCGTTCCAGCAAAAATCCAACCTGTGTTTTGCGTGCGACGGCCGCATTGGGCCGCGCACGCGCAGGAATGCAACGCTGTAGAATTGGGAGGTTTAGCTGTTGCCGGGCTTTGCCTTTGCGACACCATTGTGACCTGGCCTTCCGTTCGGTCTGCGCCTCTTGCGCAGAACATCCACTGCTTTTTCAGCCTCGGCCCACGTACCCCATGTTCTGTGGGCCAGGCAAGGCCTTCGTGGTTCCGACAAGTGAGTGCCGCAACCGACCCAGACCTGAGAGATTGAACACATGGCCAAAGAAGAACTGATTGAAATGCAGGGTTCCGTCACGGAAGTCCTGCCTGACTCTCGCTTTCGTGTGACGCTGGAAAACGGACACCAGCTGATCGCCTACACCGGCGGCAAGATGCGCAAGCACCACATCCGCATCCTGGCTGGCGACAAGGTGTCGCTGGAGATGTCGCCCTACGACCTGACCAAGGGCCGCATCACCTTCCGTCACCTGGCCAACCGCGGCCCGGGACCTGGCTCGCGTTGAGCAAAAAATTCGCCCATTGCGAAAATACCCATTTTTTTGACGCTACAATAGCGTTTTAGTCGGAGCGTAGCGCAGCCTGGTAGCGCATCTGCTTTGGGAGCAGAGGGTCGCGAGTTCGAATCCCGCCGCTCCGACCAATGAATCAAGGGGTTAGCTCGAAAGGGCTAACCCCTTTCTTCTAACCAAATTCAGGGTCTTCTAACCAGAAGGCGCAAAAAAGACAAAGCCCCCTCGGCGCCGTAATGGCAGCCGAGGGGGCTTTTTTGCGTTTTGAAGCGCCTACATCCGTCCCGGGAAAAATCAACATCGCCAAGTGTGGGCCGGCGCTCTACCCTTCGGCCTTCAGTTCCGCCAGCTGCTCGGCTGGTAGCAGCGCCTCCTCCTCTGGTTTCTCAGCTCCGCTCCTCAGCACGCCCAGCGGCGGCAGCTTGATCAGTGCGTCGGCCTGGTCCGGCGTGCCGTGCAGCCAAGCATCCCAGTCCGGCTCCTCAAGCATCACCACGCCGCGCTTTTCCTTGCCGGGCCTGTGCATCATCGACAGCACCGGGTGCCCGTCCGCCGGCTGGGTGATCATCGTGTAGTTCGGCACGACCTCGCCAGTCGCCGGATCCACCCACTCCGAATACAGGCCGGCCAAGGCCGCAGGCTCCCCATCGGCCCGGCGGAACGACCACCAGACATTGCGGCTGCCCAGGCCCCAGTACGGTTCCACCCAGCTCTCCACTGGAATCAAGCAGCGCTGTCCGGCGCGCCAGGCAGGGGCATAGGTCCATGACTTTGCTACGGTCTCGCGCCGGGCGTTGTTCGTTGACATGGGCTTACCGTCGGCGGTCATGGGCCGGCGAGTCTTGGATGAGCGCGGAATCATCCCCCACTGCCCCACCTCCAGCACGCCGCCTGCAGCAATGTACGGCCCCAGGGCCAGCGGCGTGACGTGCGGCTTCCACCATGGCAGTGGCGCCTGCCGGCCGACCCGCCACATGCGCTCAACTTCGATCTCACGCGGGGTGTTATATCGATTGCACATAAGTGGATGCTAACTTTTCTCGCTCTGCCAGATAACTGTATATTTATACAGTCATGAAAGTCAAAGTCACCATCCTCCGCGAGGCAGGCGCGCGCAGCTATCACCGCGGCCCGCTGCAGTACATCAAGGGCGAGCTGGACCTGCTGCACGCACCCGTGCCTGGCGAGAAGCGGACCGTTCCCGTGCTGCGCATCCTCGGAGACGACGGCAAGAACCAACTGTTCGAGCCGCGGCTGATCTACGCGTGCGCGGGCAAGATGAAGTTCAGCGGTTTGGAGCACTGTGACCGCGCATGGCACGCGCAGGAGTGGTCCTGCGAGTTCGACTACTGATGGAGTTCGGCATGCTCAAGTACGAAGAATTTCCGACGCTGCTCACCTACCCGAAATGGCTGGATTGGCCAACACAGCAGGTGCTGCCAGGGCTGCCTGAGGACTATCGCATCGAGCAAATCCACAGCGATTGGTTCGTCGTTTGGGGGCCGGGAGACGACCGTGTGTACAGCGGCTGTGGCCCGGTCTCCGTTGACCGGTCGCCGGCCCCTTTCTGAAAGCTCACCATGCAAAACCAAAGCCAGATCGAACGCGGCGTAATCGCCAAAGTGCGCGGCGAAGAGATGTCGGCAGCTCAGCGCCTGCTGCCCCCTCCCGAGCGTGGGCAGCCGCAGTACATAACCAGTGACATTGACACCCTGCTTGCAGGCCGAGTGCGCATCACTTTTGAACTGCAGCGCTATTCGCACGGCCGCAATCATTTCTGGCACTGGTGTGGTCGTGGAGCCGTGCAACTGGAGCAACCCGCTGGCTGAGCTACATGGACTCGCTCATGTGGGGTGGCCAGCCCACGGCGCCAGGCTGGTACGCCTGTGTCGTGGACTACGGCCACCTGCCCTTCCCTACTGCGCGGCGATGGAGCGGAGCACTCTGGGACGATGAGCGCGGCATCCGCGCGTTCGACGGGCCGCACCCTACTGCGGCTGATGCGCTGGATTGGGCCATGGAGATCTGCCCGGAGGGCTGATTGGCAGAGTAAGCCTGCATACAATGCTGGTTCATATACATATGGAAACAATCATGCTCTTCACCCGAACTCTCGCGGTTGCAGCTATAGCGCTCAGCGCAGGCGCATCGCACGCATGGACCCTCGTGTACGCAAATGACGCTGCCGGCAATGCGACTGCTGGCTCGCTGCAGTCGTTGAGAACAGCAGTGACCAATGGCGCATCTGTCAAAGTCGTGTCGGATGACGCCGGGAAACATGCTTGGTCGGTGCAATGTGCCGTAGCAGCAGTGAAATACGATGCTTCACAAGCGGTGGTATGTGCGAACAATCCCGTTCTAGCCGCCGATAACTCCATTGGGGCGCAATTTTCCAACGTGTCCAGCCCTCCACAAAGCGTGAGCACCATGATCAACACCCGGGGGCAGTTCTCTCAGGCGCAGATCCGACTGAGCGACGGTTCTCTGATAGGCAAGACTCTCATTAACGTCCCGATGCAATGGTTCGTTGACTAATAACTCAGCCTACCGCTTGATCGGCCGCGTGCACGCCATCAGCGCGGACAGCAGCCGCACCTCGCAGCCCTCGGGGCGGCAGGGTATCGGCTCTCGACTGCCGCATGCGACCCTGAGCAGTTCTTCAGGAAAGACCTGCAAAGCGGCCATTTGATGGCATACGAAGCATGTGTTGCATGAACCAACTCCGTGCACAGGCTATAGTTCTTGCGTTTGAAACGAATTCGCTCACGAACCTGCTCAGACCGAAAGTGCCAGATATGACCTGTGGCTCGTTGCGGTCAGCATTAAGTAATAAATTAAGGAAGATTTATGGCAGATCCAATAACAGCGGTTGGTCTTGGTGCAGTGGTTGCATACCTAGGCAAGGACGGTTTAGAGAAACTCCTAGGTCCCACAGCGGATTACCTAGGCAACGGGCTAAAGGACTTCACTCAAAAGCGAGCTGAAGCCGTTGGTCGAATCTTTGCGTCGGCGCAGGGGAAGTTGGGTGCCAAGGCTGACACTCCAGGCGAGGTGCCTCCAAAGGTACTCAAAAACGTAATAAATGAAGGTTCGTACGCGAATGATCCACTTGCCGTTGAATATTTTGGTGGCATTCTAGCTTCCGCCCGTACTGAGGGCGGTCGGGATGACAGAGGCGCAAGGCTGGCGAAGATCGTTGATTCAATGTCTACATATCAGCTACGTGCCCACTTTCTTATTTACGCGACTGTGCGACGCCTTTTCATGAGCAAGGAACTGCCCTTCAATGTGGAAACTCGTCCGAAGATGCAATTCTTCGTAAGCCATGAAGATTTTGCGACTTCCATGGCATTCGACGAAAGTGAGCGGCAACAGTTCTCCCAGTTATTGAGCCATATCTTCTTTGGCTTGCACAGGGACAACCTCATCGGAGAACAGTTTCAGTACGGCCCGAAGGAACACATGGCCCAGCTTTTTACTGCGGCACCCGATGGAGGGATCGTTTGTCAACCTTCGGCGCACGGCGCGGAGCTTTTCCTGTCCGCGTTCGGGATGGCCGATAGACCCCTAAACGAAATTTTTTCGAACGATTTACCAGAGCTTCCAATCGATGTGCCCAATGGCTTTTTGACCGCAGTGCCCACGAAGGAATAAAAGACCAATAGACACATATGTTCTCGAGGCACGCTTCCGCGCGCTTCTGGGGCCCTCACGTTCAAGTTGAACGGCCGCTTGTCTTTCTCGCCACTGGCGGCAATTGTCCGAGAGCGGTCCACTACCGCACGCGCAACAGAAACAAAAACCGTTCAGCGCGAGACGGTCGGCCATGCATCCCACATCAGCGCGGCGTCAGCGGCGCCGTGCACGCCATCAGCGCGGCGAGCACTCGGACCCTACCGCGCCGCCTCCATCATTGCGCTGCCGGTGTCGTAGGCGTGCTCGCAGGCGCCGCCTCGGCCACGGGCATCGTCAGCAATGCGCGCCAGCGCTCCCGCTCGCTCGTCAGCGCGGCGCTGCAACTCGGCGAGCAGATCGAGGGCTGCGGTGTCTGGCGCGCACTGTCCGGCAGTGTTGCGAGCCTGGGCGGCGGCACGGTGGGCGGTGATGTAGGTGGCGAGGTCGCCGCGCAGCCGGCCAGCAGCAGCGCGAGCAGCGTCAGCGTCAGCTGCGAAGCGCGCCAAGTCCTGCCGGGCCTGGGTGTCGATGTTGTGCATGTCGTCACGGTTCTTGTCCTCCAGCTTGCGGTATTTCTCAGATGCTTGGCGCGCGGCTGTGGCCGACGCCTCGCGCTCGCCGGCCAGTTCGGCGCGGGCCAGGGCCGCATCGCGCTCAGCGCCCAACCGTGCCATGGCCTGCCAGGCCAGCAGAGCCGCGAGCAGCAGGGCCAGCGCCTGCCACGCATAGGCCTTGAGACCGGCGATCATGGCGCCGCCTTTGCCGCGACCAGGGCTGCGCTGAAATGCCCGTCCCTGCCCCACTGCGCGCACAACTCGCGGGTGGCATCGCGGCGATCAACAAGACCAGGCAGCCGCGTGGGCACGCCGTTCACGGTGCCATAGACCCATCGAGGCATCTGCAGGCATGCAGCATCGAGTTGCCCGGCGTTCGCCAGCCGCACGACCGTTGTGTCAGGAGCAAGCGCCGAGGGCACGTTGTAGGCCATGTCGATAAAGCTGGCCTGCACCCACACGTTGTATGTGTCCCAGTGCCGCAGCGCGCGACGCGCCTGGCGCTCGGCCTCGCGGTATTTGGGACGCTCCAGGCGCTCGCAGTCCTCGGGACTGTAGTAGCGCCCCGCCACAACTTCGGGGCCTGTGACGCCCGCGCAGACGGTCAGCGGCTGCCCCTTGCCCAGGCGGTCGATGTAGGGCGTGCCGATGTGCCGGCCGCTGCTTTCGTAGTGCAGCCCGATCTCGCGGGCCAGCGTCACAGCGGGGCTGGGCCCGACCTCCTGCGTGGCGACATAGCCGCCGGCAGCGGCGGCTGCCAAGCCCGCTGCCGAGGCCAGGAGTCGATTGCGAAGTGTCTCGTTCATCGGCCACCTCCGCCCACCATCAAAGCCTTCCAGAACGCGATACCGGCCGTGCCAAGCATCACGATGTAGGTGATGGGTTTGGCCGCCCTGCCGATCCACTGGAGTACGCGGAAAGCGCCCTGCGCGGCCTTGAACACCTCCAACATCTCCGCCGTGTTGGCGCGGACCATCTCCGTGGCCTCGGTGTTGACACGCAGCTCTGCTTCAATGCGCGTCATTCGCACATCGCCCTCATCGAGCCGGGCATTGATGTTGCGCGCCGTGTGAGGGTTTATTGCATTTCCGAAATCGTCTTGCATTGATCCTCCTACAGCGATACGGCGAGCGCAAAGGCCTCGTCGAGCGAATCCGGCGTGCCGCCCAGCTGCGCCCACAGGGCCGACAGAAACGGGTTGTGCCGCTCCCAGGTGTCGGCCTCGTACTCGATCTGGGCCCCGCGCTTGTCGCTCCCCTCGGGCATCGCGGCAATGGCCGCCTCGGCTGTATCGAGCAGGCCCAGCATGAGCAGTGCGAGCCGGCCCTGGCGACGCGAGCAGGAGTGCGGCGCCTCGGCTGGCAGCTCCGGCTCGGCAGGCGCAGGCGGCGGCGGTGAGTAGCCCTCTGCAGTCCAGGCCCAGCCAATGCCCACACCGGCTGCAACGGGTTCGATGCGGTCCCACATGTCGCGGATGCCATCGACAAACTCCGCATCAGCAACGATGCAGCGCACGACAACTCCGTCCTTGATAAGTGCGTACTCCATCGTCCTTACTCCCACCAGTAAATGCGGCAGAAGCCGGAGCCACCCGCGCCGCCGCTGTTTGCCGCTCCAGCCTGCGTGCCGGCGCCGCCACCCCCGCCACCAGAGTTGGCGCGCCCTGCCCCTCCAGCACCGCCGCCGACTGGCCCGCCATCGCCTCCTCCGTGGCACCCACGACCTGGGCGCGCTGATCCCGTGCCGCCTCCCCCACCACCGCCGCCGAATCCCTCCAGACCGGCACCACCATCGCCACTCCTGACGTTTGCGCCGTTGGCGTCGGAACCATAGCCACCGGAGGAGCCATACGAGGCGGAGCCTCCAGCCGCCAGATTGGCCGGAGAGCTTGTTGAATAGTTTGTGAAGTCCTGACCGGGCGCACCAGCGCCGCCGCCGCCACCCGCACAGACCCGCGAACCACCTCCTCCGCTGGCTCCAGCCCCACCGATATTTGTGGAGCCGTTGCCAACGGCGCCCGCACCGCCCCCAGCAGCGGTCAGCAGCGACCCGATGCTGGACGGGCTGCCAGCGGTGCCAGACGCGCCGCCGCCGCCAATGGTCACGGTCTGCGCAGTGGTAATCGTCAGCGGCTGGATGCGAACCGCACCACCACCTCCTCCACCGCCGCCCGCACCGGAGCTTGCCGTCGAGCCACCACCCCCGCCACCCCCGCCGACCAACACCACAACACACGGCCCGCCATTGGCCTGCAGGATCGCCGATGGCGTGAAGGTGCCGGAGGTTTGGAAGTCCTGGTAGCGCAGCCTGCCGCCGCCGCCACCACCGAAAAATTCAGAGAAAAAGCTCATGCGGCCTCCATAAATCCATCTGTCTCATTAACCTTGCGGCACACAGCAGAGTCGTTCGGGCTGAGCAGCTGCATCACCCCGGGCGTGCGTCCCTTGACCTTGTTCGTCAGCCAGTCCACATACGCGGTCGCAATGCCACGCGACATGCCGAAGCCGATTGCCTGGCCAGCGCTGAAATTCGTGGGAATGGTGAGCGTGATGCCCGCAGTGGCCAGCACGTAATGCACCCCAGGCACAGCCGTAGCGGATGCAGTCAGAACCTGCGTGGTCATTGAATCGGCCGCGCCAGGGGCAGCAACACCAATGACCCAATCGGCCTTCGCCACCGTCCCGCTGTACATGTCAACGCCAATGACCAGCGCGCCCGTGGTCAGGTTGTAGCTCTGCACGTAGCCGCTCATCTGGGTTGCTGGGTCACTGGTGGACGTGGCCACAACATACATGCCGGTCACAAACGAGCGGCTGGCCTCGATGGTGAAGGTCTTGGCCCCAGCGCCCGGCGTCACGCTCGTCGTGCTGCTTCCCTTGATCTGCTGAGTGGCGAACACGGCCGCTTGGTCACGGTAGGCCTGAGAAGCGTCGCGCGCTGACTCCGCCCCAGTCTTCGCGGTATTCGCCGCCGTGGCAGACCCCGCCGCCTCTGTGGCACTGCCAGCGGCTGCCGTCGCAGATCCTGAGGCCGACGTGGCCGAGCCTGCAGCATTGCCTTCCGACGTGGATGCAGCAGTTGCAGAGCCGGCCGAAGCCGCAGCGCTAGCGGCTGCTTCGCCGGCCTTTGCCACGGAGGTGCCCGCAGCGGCTTGGGCTTGGTCGCGAAGATCTGTCGATGCCATTGCCCACTCGTACGAAGCAGTCGCGTTAATCTCGCTGGACCTGCCGATCTCCCAAATGCGCAGCGACACGGAGGGCATTGCAGTGCCATATGCGTAAGCTTCCTGGTTGAAAGCAGCGCTACCCAGCGCTGGATATATCGGCACTGTCGGAGCCGCTGGGGTTGGAACAATAGACGTCATACGTTTCCTTTGATTTGCAGATCGACCTGCGCCGAAGTCCAATCTGTCGAGCGCACAGCGCCCGTTACCTTGCCAACGGTGGCCAGGTGCCCATAGCGAGGCAGCTGATCAACCTCGATAGCGACTGCTTTGCCCAGGATCTGGTCCAGCAGCGCTTTGGCCGCCGGCGCCTGGTCAGCGTCGATGACGCAACTCAAATTGATGTTGGTGGCCTTGCGCCCTTCGACCTCGGTATAGGTGCCGTCCTTGCGCTCATCAAGGTAGGAGTAATCGCGAGTGCTGGCTTCGACGCCAAACTGCGTGCCCCCCATGTCTGTACGGCCCGGGAACAGCAGGCGCTTCCAATTGCCGACGCTGATGTAGCCCACGGCGGCAATAGCCTGCGCACTGCTGCGCGCGACAGTGATGCTTATCTCCAGATCTGGATGGATGGGCAGATCCTTGAGCGTGAAATACGTCCCCCGCTGCAGATCGCCGAAGAGGTATTCCCACTCACCGAAGGCCTGCTGCCACAGCTCCACATGGACAGGCTCGATCAGGTCTACACCCGCAGCCCGCACGGTGATGTCGAGCATGTCAGCCTCAAGCCCATAGATCGCAAGGCCGTTGATGAAACCGGGCTTGAGAACGAACGTGAAAGAACCAGGCCGGCGGGTTTTCGTGAAGAGGTACTTGTCGAAAGGCGCCATGCGATTGCTCGGCGCACCCTCATCGCGCTCCCAGAACGACGCGGCATTGGTTGTGCCTGGCTCATAGGTGTTTGCCGGCGCACCAGACACAGCCCCCACACACTCGTAGGTTGACCCTTTCCAGACACGCCGAGCCCCCACAACGGCATCGACGCCACTGACCCAGGCCTGCTCGCCCATGACGGTATCGACTTCGGGCACGGTGGTGCCGGGGCCGAACATCTCGGCCACAATGGTTTTTGGCAGAAGAATGTTCATGCCGTCACCTTCCCTGCTGCAGGTGCGCTCACGCGCAGGCGCTGGCCGCCACCACTGACCTGGTCGAACTGCTCGACCAGTTGCGGTGCACCGGCCGTGTTACGCGCCGTCTGGGCGGATGACTGCCGCAGCTCCGACAGCTCAGCGCGCATGGCCCTGATCTCCGCCAACAGCGCTTGCGTCAGCTCATCGCTGCCAGAGCTGGTCGCGGCATACACGCCAAGCCTGCCGCCGACATTGGCCAAAGGCAGGATGCCTTCCGGCCCAGCCTCACCCATCAGGCCCATGTCAAAGACGGTGGGCCGCGATACCACGCCGCTGGAAAAAGCTGCCCCTGTGGCAAACACTGGCCCCTTCCAGTCATCCCCGCGAATCAGCTTGTGCCAATACACCTCGTCCGGCGTCAAGTGCGCCACGCTGCCGTCCGGATAGGTCAGCGTGCCCGCATCAGGATCGAAGACTGGCGTGCCTACGGTACTGGGACCACCACCGCCCAATTGAGCGCCACCGCTGCCACCACCGCCAGCAGCCGGCTGATCGGGCTTGGCCGGATTCAAGAAAGCCATGAGCTTGTTGAAATGCTCGTCCACCGTGCCAGTGAGCGCCGCAGTGCCGTTGACCAGGTCATCAGCTCGCTTGGCCAGCGTATCCAGGGATTGGAGCTGGGACTGCAGCGCCTTGAGCGAGCGCTCCTCCACGCTCAACTGGATCTCGCCCAGGTCACCCAGCTCGGAGAACTTGCCAGCCCACACCAGCGCATCGCGGCGGCGCTCGAAGTCCGTGGCATACACACCCGACGCCAAGCCAGCACGGGTGGCTTGCACGGCCCCGCCGATATCGGTGTATTCGGAGAGCTTGCGCCCCGCCCTCACCCCATCCAGAGCCTGCTCGATGTAGACCATCCCGCGGACTGCCGCGAGCTGGGCCGTTGAATCGACGGTGCCATACAGCTCCTGAGCAGCGCCCTTGAGAACGTCCACCGACGAGGCGATGGCGTTGATGGTCTCCTGGACCACGGATACGCGCTGCTGCAGTTCCTCCCGGTCGCGGTCCACCGCACGCCGGAACATGTCATAGGCAGCAGCCTGCGCGGCCTTCTCGTCCTCGATGGCCCAGATGCGCTCCTGCAGCGCCCGATTGCTGGGGTCCAGCGCAGCCAGCTCACGCTTGCGCAACTCGGCAGTGTTGCCCTGCAGTTCCAGCAGTCTGCGCTCCAGATCCGTGCGCTGGTCCAGGCGCGCGATCTCCTCGCGCAGGGCCTGGTTGTAGTCCCATGCAGCCTTCTCCGCTTCGCTCATGCCTTCGGTGGCCAGCTTGCGCAGGGCCTCGCGGTACTTGTCGGTTTGACCCGTGGCGCGCAGATACTCGGCTTCCAACTGCCGGCGCTCATTCTTGAGCGTGTCCAGCACCTGGCCAGCGGCATCGGCCACGGCGCCGAATTCCTTGGCCAGCGGGATGAGCTTGGCCAGCAGCTCCACGTCGCCGGCCGCCATGGCGTCCTCGATGAGCTTGCGAAACTTGGCCTTGGCGTCCTGGCCCATGCGTGGATCGATGTCGATCTTGAGATCCTTCAGCGCCTTGTCCACGGCCTTGGCCGCGTTCTCGATGCGCTCCCGCTCTGAATAGAAGCTCGTGTAGAAAGCATCCATGCCAGTGATCAGGTCCTGGATGCCGCCCGCACTCTTGATGAGCTTGGCAATGGCTTCGTCACCCAACTTGCCGAAATTGGTGATGTTGCGGGTCCAGCCCTCGATGGCCGCGCCCGTCAGCTCCACGGTCTGCATTGCAGCGTTGAAGCTCTCCAGCGTGATCTCCTCGCCCATGTCATCGAAGACATTGCGCATCCAGCTGGGGATATCAGCCTTTTTCAACTGCTCGATCAGGGCACCGCCCATGTCCGCAATGAACTGGGCATAGGCCTTGGTGGGGTCCGTGCCAAGCGCACCATCGCGCTTGGTATAGCTGTTCAGGACCTCGCCGGTCACCTTGTCGATCAGCTTGAAGTAGCCGTAGGAATCCTCGTCGTCGTACTTGGGATTCGACGCAAAGCCCGCGACGATATCGATCTGCTTGGCGCTGTCACCGGCATATCGCGCGAGACGCTTATAGACATCGGACAGCGAATCCACGGTCTTGCCAAGTTGCTTCTCAAGATCAGCGTTATGGCGCTTGGTCAGGTCGTCATACCAGTCACCGCCCGCACGATCGAACAGCATCTCGGCAGCCTTGTCATTGCCCGCACCCGTTGTGCTGTAGGCCGCGCCAACGTGGTTGGCACCGCGCGAACCAAACAATCCGCCCTTGAGCAGCGAGAAAATGGCGATGGCACCCGCAATCCAGGGCATCGCAGCGCCAATGCCAGACATCAGCGAGCCGAAGCTGCTGCCGACACCGGCCCAGCTGCCATTGCCTGCGATCAAGGCACCGAGGGCATCACCGCCAACCATGCCAACGGCATTGGCACCAGCAAGGCTGGCAGCCGAGGCGCCCGGCAGGAAGCCCCACATTGCCTGGGCACCTGCACCCAGCGCGCCGAGGTTGTTGAGCATGCCCATGCCTGCACCACCACTCTGGCCAGCAGCAGCGGGGGCGCCAAACAAACTGCCCAGGGCACCGCCAGCGATCTGGACCGTGGCCTGGATCAACGGCTTGAACACCAGCGTGCGCGCCAGATTCTTCAGGTATTGACCGAATGATTGACCGCCCTGCATCAACTGGTCAGCCAGGCTCTGCCCGATCTGGTCCACACCCTTCTGCCACTCCGAGGTGCTGGCCTTTGCCGCGTCGGCTGAGGCTTCGCGCGAAGCCTTCACCGAGGTCAGACCCAGGCGCTCGCGCAGCAGCTCGATTTCCTGCTGGAGCAGCGCGTGCTCCATGGTCATGGTGCCGGTGAGCGCGGCCGAGCGCTCCATCTCGGCCAGCTGCTGCTCCTTGCTCAGGATGATGGCCATCTGCCGCTGCTCGATGACCACGCGCTGCTGCTCGGCGCTCAGCCCGATCAGCTCGATCTCGTCGCGCAGCGCTTGGTTGCTGGCCGTCAGCTCCTCGACTGTCTTGCCCTGTGTGGTCATCCACTCCTGGCGGTACTTGCGTTCCTCCTCGGCCAGCTTCAGGGCCTTCTGCCGGGCCTCGTTTTCCTTCTCCAGCGTCTTGAGGGTCTTGAGCTTGGCTTCGATGTTGGCGCGCTCTCCCGCATTGAGCCCCTTGAGCGAGCCCAGCAGATCCTGCGAATACTTGATGCGCAGCTTGTCGGCTTCGCCCAGCTTCTCCCCGCCGGAGATCTCCAGGCGCTGGGAGGCAATCTTTTCCTCGATGGAATCGACCAGGTTGCCATAGGCCGTGTGCAGCTGCTTGGCCGAGCTGGCACGGGCCTTGGACGATTCGTCCTCCTTGTAGTTTTCCTTGGCCAGCTTGCTGACCAGGTCCACATACGTCGCCTCTGTGATGCGGCCGGCCTGGCGCAGCTCGTTGAGTTTTTGCAGCTGCGGCAGGTAGTCCTTGTTGACGCCGTAGAGCTTCTGGCGGATCTCCAGCAGAGCCTGCTCCGCGTCCGCATCCTCCTGGGCCTTCTTCGCGGCAGCCTCTGCAGCGGTGGGCGGATTGATGGAGCCACGCCCGCCGCCAGCGCCCTTGCTGCTGGCGTTGAGCATGTCCAGCTCGGCCCGCAGCTTGGCGATCTGGTCCTTGCGCGCCTCGATGGTCTTGGCGATGTTGTCCGCGCCAGCCGTGCGGCCACCCGCCACGGCGCGCGCCATGGCCGCCTCGGACCGCTCGTTCTCGACGCGCAAGGTGGCAATCGCGTCCTCGATGCCCGCAGCTGTCTTGGCGTACATATTGACTGCCGCCACGCCAGCACCAGCCACCACTCCAACACCCAGCAGCGCAAGCGTCACCGGATTCGCGGCCAGCACAGCCGCCAGCGTGACGATGGCGCCCTTGACCACACCGATGGCCCCGCCCACGGCCACCAGGCCCGCCGCTGCAGCCGCGCCGCCAGCAGCACCCAGGAAGGTCATCACCACACCCTGGTGGTTCTCGACCATCTTGCCCAGCCCATCGATGGCGTCCGTGACCAGGCGCACGCCGCCGGCAGCCTTCTCCGAAAAACCCGTGCTCTCGTTGATGGTGCGGAACAGTTCGTCCCAGGAGTCACCCAGGGCAGCAATGGCGCCGTCCAGGGTCTTGGCACGCTGCTCCATGGCGCCGCCGAAGGCGGTGTTTCCGATGTTCTCCAGGTAGTCGGTGATGTCCTTGGCCGAGTTCTTCACCCGGGTCGTGACGCCCTGGAAGGTGAACGCCACCATGTCGCCCTGCTTGGACGCCTTGATGCCGAATTCCTTGAGGCGCTCGAATTCGCCCGTGGCCGCATCCGCCACGGCCTCGATCATCTGCATGAGGCTCTTGCCCATGCCGGCCGCCGTGTTGCCGAAGCTGGTGAGCTTGGCCTGGGTGGGATCAAGGCCCATGGCCTTCATCTTCACGAAAGCCTCGGTAGCCTGGGCCAGCCCATAGGGCGTGTCCTTGGCAAAGGTCTTGATCCAGGCCATCTCCCGGCCAGCGGCCTGGGCACTGCCCGTGACCGTGACCAGCGAGCTGTTGAGCACGTCGAATTCGCGCTGCACCGATACCAGCTTGCCGACGAACGCCGTGACGGACACGCCGGCAAACACTCCACCGAGCAGCGTGCCCAGACGCCCCAGCGAGCCGGCCATGCCATCGACCATGCCCGTGACGGTGCGCTTGGACTTCTCGACCTCGGCCTGCAGCTGAGAGCTGTCGCCCGTGATCAGGAACCGCAGGTAGTTGATGTTGCTGGAGCCGATCATGCAGCCCCCTGCAGGTCACTTCGGCGCGCGCCGGAACGAGCGCAGCATGTCGCCCAGGCCGCTGGACACGCGCTCGCGCCGCTCCTCCGCTTGCTCGGGCGACTCATCGACACTACCTGGCCGTGGGGCGCCAGGGTCCTTTGCTGCGTCAACGGCGTCCAGGCAAATGCGGGAAAGTGCACACAGCGCTTTGCCCTCCCACGGGCTGAGCCGCACGCCGTGGATGGACTGCCAAGCAACCAACTGTTCATAGCCAATGGGCATGCTGCCCATGGCCGATTTGATGAAGGGCCCCAGGTCGAAGAACACTTCGAGGAGATAGCCGGCCGGGCCAGGGTCGGGCAAGTCAGGCTCACGGCCTTCTGCCATGATTTCCTCGATGCGTGTGATCCTGGGTTCATCATCTTGCTGCTGGGTCTTTTTTCCGTTCTTGGGCTTGAGCGGGGCGTTGAGCCACGCCCATGTGCGCACGTAGAGGCTCAGTCCTTCGGCGCACTCTTGGAAAAATTTGCCCAGTCCGCCGCAAAGGCGTTGACCTGGTCAGCTACCCAGCCGGCAGCGGGGTCCGCATACAGAGCCTGCATCCCTTCGCGCACAGGGCGTCCTTCCAGGTCCAGGCCTTCGACGGAATGCGTGATGTCCGCCAGCAGCGCTGCGGTGTCGGCAGTGCGCTCCTCGGGCGTGCGCTCTTCCAGCGCGCGGCGGTTCTTCTTGACCAGCGCCATGACGCGGCGCTGGGCGCCCAGCTGGGCCTTGCGGTAGGGCTCCGAACCGGGGCCGTACACATGGATCAGCACGGGCTGCTCCACAGCCCCAGCGCCTTTGGCGGGGTCCTTGAAGTACAGGAGTTCGCCGGCAGCATCCTTCAGATGCAGGGCAGCGGTGTCGGCAACGCGGAGTTGGGAAAGTTTGAGCATGGTGGTGGCGATGAAAGAAAGACAGAGGGGCATGCCACCCGGCCGCAGCCGGGCAAGGCAGCGGCGAATTACTCGGGGATGAAGCTGGCCTGCACGGCCACGTTGGCGAGCACGTTGGCATCGGAGCGCGGGTTGTCCGTGCTGTTATCGCTCCACTCCTCGAACTTGAAGCCGGCCGCGGCCTGCGCGAACACGGGCTTGCCCGTGGCGCCCTGCAGCACGGTCTGGCCTGCGACGCCCACGATGGAACCATTGGCGCCTGCCGTGTAGGCAAGGGTGAACGAGATGGCCGGCACTTCGATGATGTCGTTGTCGATTTCCAGCTGTGCCGTGTGCGCCGTGATGGAATCGACGCTGCCCACGTTGAGCTTGAAGCTCATGCACTGCGCCGTGAAGTAGTGGCTCGAACCGTCCTGCAGCCGGATGCAGTAGCTGTAGCTGTCGTCGGACACGGAGGCGGCCTTCAGCAGAACCTGGCCCTCGTCGTTCATGTCGCGGGCCATGGGCACGGACAGGCTGCCATCATTGAAGCTGCCTTTGCGCTTGACGATGCGGCGGGTTGCCAGGGGCGAATGCGTGGCCTGGTTGTATTCCCGGCCCAGTTCGGCCAGGTCGGTGATCTCTGCGATCTCTTTGAAGGCCAGGGCCTGGAAGCCGGCAGCATCGTAGGATGCTGGCCGGGCGGCGCAGATCAGCAGCTTGCTGCCGGCCGAGGTACGAACGTTTTGGACTGCCATGGTCGTTTCCTTTCAGGGATGGGATGCCGGGCCGCGCGGGGCGCCCTCGGCGGTGAGGTATCGGCACAGCCACATGCCGCGCACGATGTAGATGGGCTGGGTAGCGGCGTCGTCCCACTGCCCCCGGATGCCGCGCAGGCGCGGTGGGGCGATCAGCAGGCCGTGCAGCACGCCATCAGCAGCAGGCCCCATGCGCTCCTCGATCTGCGCATGCAGCTCCATGGCCTGCTCGCGCGCCTGGTCGCCCGTGGCGATGCTGGTGACATCGACCAGGAATTCCCGGTGCAGCGTGGCCAGGCCACCGCGCCCACCCGAGAGGGGTTCGATGCCCTCATCTGCCGCGCTGATATCAATGGCTGGCAGGGCACTTACCGGATATGCGTTGCGACCTTCGATGCGGACCTTGTCGCCAGCCAGGGTGGCCGCGAGGACAAGATCCACGCGCCAGGCGGCCAGGATCTGCTGTTGCATGTGCTGCGCCATGTCAGGCCTCCTCCAGCTGCAGCAGCACCCAGCCGGACTCGTCGGGCTGGGGCGGCTCGGCGATCCTGTAGGTGACCTGGTCGATCTCGATGGGCTCGTCCTGGGCGATGCCAGGCACCATGTCTGCGGGCAGCCGGCAGGCCAGGACATAGGCGCCCACCATGCCCAAGGCCTCGCGCGGGCCGCGCCGCAGGATGACGCCGAAGGGCTCGCCGCCCTGCCAGACGGCCACCGCATTGGCGTGGTGCCGCTGCTGGGCTGAGCGCACGCGCCCTGCCCGCTCGGCGCCTGGGATGAGGAGGAACGTCATGCCAGTACCCGCTCCGCTCAGGCCGCGACGGTGCCGATGACGCCGGGCAGGCAGACGGCGCCCTGCGTGGCCGCGCTGTCGGCCGCCTCGAAGGCGAACGCCGCCCCAGTCACGTCGCCAGCCGTGGCCGCGCCGCCAACGGCGAATACGCCGGTTTCGACATCCCAGCGCAGGGGCTGGCCCTGCGTCCACGCGGTGCCTGCAGCCTTGGGCAGGACAAAGACGCCCACGCGCTCGGCGTTGTAGGGCTCGCCGACCTGGGCCGGGCCATTGGCCACGGCGAGGATGGCACCGATGGCCACGGGCTGGCCAGCAGCCACTGAGGCGGCAGCTGCCAGGACCTCGATGACGTGGCCGCGCTGTTGGTAGTTTTTCATGGGTTGGACTCCTGAAAGCGTGTGAGTGGATGGCGGCGCGCTCAGGCGCCGTTGCTCTTGGCCAGGCCGTGCCAGTCCAGGCTCTTGGCCGCAAAGTCCAGGCTGGCGCGCAGCTTCACGCCGTCCACGTCTTCGCTGGAGAAGGTCTCGGTGCGCAGACCCTCGTAGCCGTCCACGTAGGCGTACTCGACGGTGTCGATCTGGCCGGCGCGGGCCGCCAGGTAGAACGCGGTGCTGGACACGTCATCCAGCAGCGGCTCCACGATGGGCTCCAGCGCCGTGCGGCCGCCCGTGCGGAACTCGTTGATGTCGCCGGACTTGGTGGGCTGGTAGTTCGGGCTGGTGAACTGGTAGGCCAGGGTCTCCAGGTCGGAGGGGACCAGCAGGTAGGCCGGAGCGATGTTCAGCGCCTCCTCGTCCCGGCCCTTTTGCTTGCGCATCAGCGTGCGCAGGCTGGACAGTGCTTCCAGCGAGAACTTGGCGCCTGCGCCGGTCAGCAGGTTCTTGTGCTCGGCACCGAACAGAGGTTCTCCATCCGACATGACCGGGTTCCCCAGGATCTGTCCATAGACCAGGCGGTTTTCAAGGCTCCGCGCTGCGGCGGCAAATTTGGTCCCTGTGCGTGTCAGGGAGTCCAGATCGTCATTGACGATCATCTGGCGGGTGATGGCCAGCGAGCGGCCGAACGTGAAGGCGCGGTAGCCCGTGACATCCTCGGAAAGGCTGCCGTAGGTGTACTCGCCGTGCTCGTTGAGCTTCTTGAGTTCGACATCACCGCCCACGCCGATAGCCTGGCGGATGCGGAAGTCCGGCAGGTTGGAGGCACGGCGCGCCCACAGTTGGTAGGTGCTGGGCGCCTCGTCATAGGCCGCACGCAGCACGCGCTGGCCCACGCCACCGAGCAGCGCAGGAAAGTCGCCCGTGCCCAACATGCCGGAGCGCACGCGCAGCGCCACGTTGACGATCTCGGCGCGACTCATGCCGCGTGTCTTCTGGCCCAGGCCTTCGGCCACCTCGCGCGCCATCTCCACCAGCGACAGCGAGCGGTACTGGCGGCCGTTGTCGTCCAGCTGCGCGCCAGGGTCCAGGCGGTGCATGAGCGCGTTTTCGATGCCGCGCATGCGGGTTTCGTGCTCGTCGCCCACGGTGCGGATGGTGGTTGTGGGTCCGCTGGCGTTGGCCTGGCTGCGCTGGTCCAGCGCCGTCAGCACGGCGGCGCGAGCCTGGTCCATGGTGGACTGGTTGCGCAGCAGTTCGGTCTGCAGATCGGCCAGGTTGTGGCGCTGGCACAGCGCAACGATGTCGGCGGCGCGCTGGCCGTCGAAAACTGCGGCGGGCGCGTGCTGCTGGCCACCCTCGGCTTGACGGTTCTGCGGGTTCTGCGCGACGTTGGCGGCCGGAGTGGTGTTGGCGGTCTGGCCGCCTTCACCGGCTTGGTTTGCTTGGGGCATACGTTGGTGCTCCTGGGTGGTGGGTTGGGCGGCTGCCCGTTGAAAGAACTCGCACGGCATGCCGCCCTGGGGCGCTGCACCGGACGGGGCCTGGGAAGTGGGTGCGCTGCGCGTGCCGGCGTTGGGGTCGGCAGGCACAGTGACGAAAGAGATTTCCTGCGGAGTCCAGGCGACTGCGCGGTAGAGATCGACGTTGATGCCGTCCGTGCGGTCCTGGGCGCGGGTGATTTCGTAGCGCTGGACGCTGTAGCCGAAGCTGATGGCGCGGATGATCCCGGCGCGGATGTCGGCCACGATGCCGGCCAGCTCGGGACGCTGGCTCAGCCGGATCACGGCCCGGCCTTCACCACCTTCGATCCAGCCGCGCTCGGCAATGCCGAGGATGGCAGCCACGCCGCCATAGGCGCGGTGACCGTCCAGCACCTGGACAGTGCCGGCGTCAAAACGGGCCATGTCCACGGCTTCGGGGGTGATCTGCAGGTCCTCGTCGTAGGGACGGTCGTTCCACCAGTCATAGCGGCGCACCATGGCGCCCGTGGTCCAGACCACCTCGACCGTACCGTCGGCCTCGTTGTAGGTGTCGGGAACCAGGCTTGCGGCGCGCGTCTGCACCGGCAAATCGTGGATCTGGGGCGCGGAAGATTGGGCGTTGGCTTGTGGCATGGCGCTCAGTTTTCCGGTTTGACTGTCTCAAATCCCGGAAAACTGAGACGATTTCACTTCTGCCCCTGCCCCTCCATCTGGGCCACTAAGTCAATGGGGTTCTGCGCGCCCCACAGCGCAGCCAGCAGGGGCAGGATGCCGCGATCACGCAGCTGCACCAGGTCGCCCTCCAGCTCGCTGAAAACGGCCTCAGGGTCATAGCCCCTGCGCCGGATGACTTCGCTGATGCTCTGCATGCCGCCCTTGACGGCGCTCAGGTCGCTGGCCACGTCCTGCACAGGGTTCGGGCTGGCCCAGCGCGGCGTGCTCCAGTCCGGCGCAGCCACGTTGGCCGGCACCGTGGCAACCAGATCCACGGCCGCCAGGAACCAACGCGCAATGGGCGCGCACAGGCGCGGTACGGTGACGCGCCACTGCTCGGATTCGACCTCGGCCCGGAACTGGTTCATGCTCATGCGCGAGGTACTGAAGTTCACCTCCGTCAGGTCGCCCGTCATCAGCTCGTAGGGGCAGCGATAGCCTGCGGCCACCTCCTTCCAACCCCCTTTCATGTAGTCGCCAAAGCCCGGCACGGCCTTCGGCTCGATGAAGGTGGGATTGGTCATGCCCGGCGGCAGGCCCACGATGCCGCCGCCAGCAAGATCTCCCAGGTCCATGAGGCCGGGCTTCTGCCCCCCAGCCTCCTCGGGCAGCAGCGGCGGCATGCCGCCAGCCCCTTCCATCTCGGCCAGCACCCCCATGCGAGATTCCAGCTGCTTGCGCTGCAGCTCGGAATCTCCGTAGGTATGCAAGTCGCGCACCTTGGCGATGATTGGCGCCAGGCGCGTGATGCCGTCCTGCTGGCCGGCGCGCTCGGGATCAAAGAAGTGGATGATTTCCTCGGCCGGCACGCGCTGGCTGGTGCCGCTGCGGCCCAGGGTCCACATGCCGGCATCACCGGGGTGGCGGTCGAACAAGTAGTAGGCCAGGCGCTGGCCGCGCTTGTCGTACTCGATGCCCCGGATGATCTCGCGCCCGCCGGCCAGCACGCCGTTGCGCTCCACGTCCAGAAAATCGATCTCCAACAGCTGCAGCTTGAGCGGCACCGTGGAGCCCATGCGCTGGATGTGCTTGCGGATGAGCACGGCGCCGTCCACGTCGCGCGTGCGCTCGGCCTTGTACTGAAGGCCGTAGAAGTCCAGCAGACCGTCATAGTCGGCATGGGGCACCCATTCGCGCCAGCGTTTGGCCAAGCCATCGTCGGCCCACACCGGCACGATGCCCTGGCCCACGCGCATGGCGAGCACGGCATTGACGGCGCGCACGATGTTCGGCACGTTCTGCGCGAGTGAGCGCGCACGCATGCGCAACTCGCGCGCATCGGCGGCGTGGTCGGCAGTGGGGCTGGCCCCCGAGCGCTTGACGCGCCAGCCATCGGCGCGGCTGGCACCCTCGTAGGCGCGCACCAGCATTTCGCGGGCGACCTGGCGGCGCACGCCCTGCGCGGGCGAGAAATAGCCGACAACACGGTCAACCAGCGTAGGGGTTGCCCTGCGGGGCACGGTACGGCGCTGCATGATCAACGGTCCCGCAGGCCGGCGAAGCGAAAGCGCGCCACCAGGGCGCGCGGCTGGCCGGTGCCGGCCAAGGCCGAAATCTGCGTGTGCAGATCGCGGCGCGCGCCCATCATCTCGTCCAGGCTGCGATAGGTGACCGAGGCGCCATCCTCGGTCGTGATGGTGCGCTCACCACTGTGGATGGCGGCATTGAGGCGCGCGAGGCGCATCTGAAGGTCTTGGAGCGTGCTCATATGCCGCACGCTACCGGGGCAACTGTCTCATTTCCCGGAAACCTGAGACGGTTTCAGCCGGGCTGCTTCAGGTGCCGGTACACCGTGGCACGGCTGATGCCCAGCGTGCGCGCCACGGCCGTGGCATTGCGCCCATTCCAAAGCCGCAGCACCTGCCGACGCTCCTCGGCCTTGTCCACCGAGGACCTGGCAGGGATGTAGGCATCCTGGCCGGCGAACTCCCGGCGCAGCTGAAGCTGGATACGCTCCATCGCGGCAGGGCTGCCGCGCAGCTCGGGTAACAGCTCCACCAGATAGTCAAACATGCGATCCACCAGATCGGGCGCGAAATCGGCCTCTGGCATTGCGGAACTCTTGGCCGCATCGGGGGCCATGTGGGGTGCTGGGGCGTTGGTCTTTGGGGTCATGGGGCTACCAGGAACGGGAGAAACCGCCGTTGCGGCGAACGGGTGCCGCACGGCGCGGCGCGGGGGCCGGCGCACGGGGCGCGGTGGTGGTGGAAACGGGTGGCGCGTCCGACGTGGTCGCAGCCGTGGGAGCCGGCGGCGCCACGCTGGCGGGCGCCTCGGGTGGGCTAAAAAGGTCGCGGGCAGGCTGCACCATCTGCTCGACCTGCGACCAGCGCGCATCGGTGTACTTGTGCAGGCCCTGGGCCATGGCCGCGTGGATGGCGTAGTTGCGGCAGTCCAGGTCCTCATTGCGCTGGCGGCGCTTGACCCAGCGGTAGGCCTCGCGGCCCTGGACCTTGGCCAGGATGCGCTGTTCGGCGGTCAACTGCTCGAAGAACTCGCGCGGCAGATCCTCGCTAAAGTGCACGCACCCCGGGCCGGCGTCCGTGATCGCCAGCTGGCCCAGCAGCAGATCCTTGGCGTTGTCCACGCCCACCAGCCAGAGCTTGATGCCCTGCTTGATCTTCTGGCCGCGCCAGTCCATGTCCTGCATGCTGGCCGGCCCGACGATGGGCCGGTTGTCGTTGTTGTCGCCCTTGATGGCGCGCAGGTTGGGCAGCATGTGCTGGTGCGTGCGGACATAGTTGTAGACCGCCTGTGTCTGGTCGGACGAGTCGATGCTGATGGCGCTCAGGCCCAGGCTGCCACCGTGCCAGGCCTGGCGGTAACGGCGCTGCAGGTAGGCCGTCACAGGCGCCCAGTCGCCCTCGCTGGAAGGATTGCCCTCGATGATGTGGCGGTCCACGATCCAGCTTTCCATGCCGCGCGCCCAGGCCCAAACGTTGATCTGCCACCAAGTGCGCTGCACGTCCACGCCGGCCGTCAGGACCAGGCCGCCCACGGGCACCGTGCCGATGGCATAGGGTTCGGCGCGGGCCTGCAGCACATGGTCGTCGGTGCCCTCACCCTTGAGTTCCCAGGCCTGGCCCAGCGTCTCGTTGGTGAACGAGGTCATGGGGCCTGCATCACCCTCCTGCAGGGCGCGGTGGGCCTTCTCGAACTCGTCCACGGTGGACGCCCAGGTGCGCTGCGGGCTGTACGCGGCCCAGATGTGCACGCCCAGCGTGCGCGGGGGCCTGCATGGCGCGCCATCGGCAGTGCGCCAGATGCGGTCGGCGCCGAAGCGGCGGCCAGAACGCCGGCACACCCAGGCACCCGTCAGCGGCCAGCCACCGGGCAGGTATTCGGCCTGGCTGATGGACTCGCGGCAGTGGGGGCACATGTGGCGCACCGTCTCGGGCTTGCCGGCCTCCCATTTGAAGCCGTGCATGGCCTCCTTGCCGCCCCAGGTCAGGGGGTGCTCTGCCTCGCAGCGCGGGCACTCGATCAGGTAATCGACCTCGTCCTCGGAATCCTCGCAGGCGCGGCTGACGTGGCACAGGCCCTTGATGCCGGGCGTGCTCCCGCCGATGAACTTGGGGTAAGGAGCGCCCTCCAGCCGGCCCTTGGCCAAGGTGCCGGGCGAGCCTGCCGACTTGTCCTTGCTGCCGCCGATGGTCTGGTCGAACGCCGTCCATTCGTCCAGGATGGCCACGGCCACCGTGATCCGGCGATAGGCCCGAGCCGCCTTGCCGCCCAGCAGGTGCAGCACGCTGTCGCGGAAAGGCTTGTACTTGATGGTCTCCTCGACCCGGCTGCCTTGCTTGCGGGCCGCGATCACCGAAGGCACGCCGTCCTTGCTGTCCAGCAGGGGCTCGATCTCGGTCTTGACGAAGCTGTCACGGTCGTCGTCCGTGGGCTGCCACAGCGCCTGCTTGCGTCGGCGGTGCGCGATGTTGTAGCAGACGAAGGCGGTAATCATCTTGGAGTAGCCGACGCGCTTGGACTTCTTGACGGCCAGTTCCTCGATGCGGTCATCGGACATGAAGTCCAAGATCCCGATCTGAAACGGCCATGCCACCCAACCGCCCTTCTGGTGGCTGGATTCGCCGGCCAGCAGGAAGTGGTCGGCTGCCCATTCGGACAGGGTCTGGGGCGGATCGGCCCGCAGGCTGGACAGGCCCAGCTGCGCAGCGGTCTGGATGGCGGAAATCGCCTCTCTCGACAGGGGTGCGCTCAAAATGCAGCCTCCTCGTCCAGCTCATCCTCGTCTGGTGCCTCGGCCATGGCCGCCACGCGCTCGCCGATCAGTTTGGACGTGACCCGAATCCACTCATTGCGGGCATCGGCCAGCACGCGCAGCACCGTGACACGGGCATCCTCGGGCAGATCCGGGCAGGCCTTGCGCAACTGGCCCTCGATCTGGTCCATGCGGTCCACCACCGCCGAGCTGGCCAGGCCAAGCACGTCCGCCAGCGCGCCGATGGGCGCGAATTCGCCACGGGCGACGGCGTTTTTCAGGTCCTGGGCCTCGCGCTGCGAGCGCGCCAGCGCCGCACGTTCCTGGACCAGGTCCAGACCACCCAATCCAGCCGAGGCCCGGCCCGCCGCTTGGTCGCGCAGGCGCTCACAGTAGCCCAGCAGCCATTCGTGGCCCGTATCGCCCCGAACAATCGCGCCTTCGCTCACCAGCTGGCTCACGCGGGCCTCGCTGACACCGATCAAAGCCGCAAATTCTGCTTGCGAAATAGGAGCATCAAAGTAAGGCAGGACCTTCACTTAACCCCCTTAGGAAGGTTGCGCAACAGTCCGAGAGCGCGGCTCGAATTACCCGCTTCCAAGTGGGCCAAAAAGGACCCGCGATTCTGCCTATTTTTTGAGCACGTCGAGAGGGGCGCCGCCGCGCCGATGAGGGTGCGCACCGTCATGCCGACACCCCCTGACGCTCGGCCAGCAGCGCATGGACTGCCGCCTCGTAGTCCGCGAACGCCCGTCGCAGGCCCTGCCCCGCTCGCGCATCGCACCAGTCGTCGTAGCCCGACATGCCCAGGCTGGCCGCCATACCCTCGACGCCACTGCGCGTGTCTGCCCAGTTGTCGGGCTGCTGCCCGTCGCCTGCCGCAGAGGCCAGCATCACCACGTCCTTCCAACGCTGCTCACGCACCCAGCGCAGCAGGCTGGGGCAGGCCTTGCCATCCTTCGCCGCCAGCAGTCCACGCTGCTGCTCAGCGGCAGCCAGCAGCTCCTCGGCCGTCACGTCGCCACGAGCGATGGCATCAGCCACGGCGTCGGCCACGTCCACCAAGCGAGTGCGCCGCTGCTCCGGGAAGCTGCCTGCAAGTGCCGTGGCGATAGCCAATCCACCGTTCGCCCCCCCTGCAGGGGGGTTGGGGGGTAAGTATTGGTTTTGGTTCTGGTTCTGGTTACCCGTGTCATCGCCGTGACGAGGCGTGACACCACCCGTGACATCACCGTGACGTGGCGTGACATTGCCCGTATCACCACCAAGCCAGTCCGTGCCATTCAACGTGACACTGGTATCTGTCACGACGATTCCATGCTGACGGCACAGAGCCATCAGATCTGCAGCCTTCGCCTTGGCAGCAGGCACGACACCCAGGGCACGCAACGCAGAAAAGATAGCACTACGCCTAGCCCTGCTGCGCTTCTGCCGCAGGTGCTCATTGCTCTTGACCTCGTTGCGCCCCTCCTGCTGCTGGCGGAACTGGGCCACGATCTGCTCACATTCGTCGTTCTGATATCGGCCATCGGGCAGCTGCGTAAAGAACTCGGCAAGCACGAACTGCAGGGCATCGATCTCTTCCGGTGACCGGCACAGCAGGCGCCGCGCCAGCAGATCGAAACTGGAGCCGTCCAGCGCTGCCTCGGTGTCACAGTACATGTCACGCATGTCACGGTAGATGGCCCGCTCCAACTTTGACAAGTGCCGTGTCGCGGTGTTGAAGTCGCCGATGTGGTGGGGGTAGTGATTCATGCCTGCTCAACCTTCGATATCAATTCAGTCTGTCAACGTCGCCTGCTGCAGGCGGCAGCGCACAGGCTTGACCAGGCGATGCGGCGGCAGGGAGCAGGCCCGCGCCGCCACCTCTTCCACGCGCTTGGCCGCGACCAGCGCATTCACCGTGCTGGCCACGCTGGAGATCTCCAGCCATTCGCCCGTGCACTCGTTGTGGAAGTCCCGCAGCTCTCGCCGGCTCAGGGCGAGCTGCCCCCGGCGGTGGGCCTCGGCCAGGCTGCTGTACAGCCGTTCGTTGAGGCGTACCCGCGTGGCATTGCCAATGGCGGAAAACGAATCCGCCTTGGTGTCATGCGAGGTCACCTGATGGGTGGTGTGTTGCATGTCTATCTCTCCTGATATCTGCCGGGCCGTCAGCCCTGACTGGCTTTCTTGAATGCGTCGTAGACGCGGCCACGGACCCAGCGGGGAATCAGCTCATCGATGCCCGAGCGCTTGCGCACCCCGTCCAGGCTGATGCGGGGCTTGTAGTTGCCGCCGCGCACGAACATCAGCACTGGCCGAACGTCTGCGCCGCCGGTGCCGGTCACCGCCCAGATGCCAGGCGGCAGATTGGATGCACGCCTGTCGTACTCACCGCGTGCCGTAGCCCGTGCACCGCCACGCAGGCGGCCATAGGCCACGATGTAGCGGATGCCCTTCACCGGCCCCATGAAGCGCGCGCCCTTGCCGCCGCGCTGGTGCAGGGCCTGCATGCGCCCCTTGGTCATGTTGGCCCGGTAGCCCTGCTCGCCGAAGGCCTGGAAGTAGGCAATCAGCTGTACCAGGGTCGAGCCCTTGAGATTCCCGCGCCCGTCATCGCTTCCCGGGTAGGGAGTGGCGGGGATCGCGGTCTGGTAGCCAATGGGCAGGATGCCGGCTGTGCGCAGAGCTTTCTCGCTGCGCTTGTCACGGCGCCGGCCGCCATCCTCCTGAGCGGCGAGGATCTGCTGCGGGTCCACACCCTTGCCGCCCATGTAGGTAGGCGCCACCAGGGCATTGAGATCGCCGGCCGTGGCCTTCTTGACCACCTGCACGGACTGCAGCACGTAGCCTGTGGGTCTGTCAAAAACGCTCTGCATTTCAGAGCGCATGGAATTCTTGACGCGGCCCGCACCCATGTTGATGGCCTCGGCCGTGGCCTGAGCAATCTGCCCGCCATCCAGGCCGGCCAGGGCACGCTTGTACCGATCACCGCCCTCAGGCTTGATATCAATACGCATTGCCACCTCCAGGGGTGGCAGCCAGGCGCTGCTGTGCCGAGCGGGCCAGGTACTGCGCCATGACCGTGAGTTCCTGCACCTGGCGATCCAGGCGCCGCACGGCATTGCGCGACGGCTGCCGGTGCGCATCAGCTGCGGCGCGCGTGACCTCGGCCACGGCGGACTGGAAATGCATGAAGGCCTCCACCGGATCGCCCTCGGCCTGGTCTGGCAGGCTGCGCCGGCACTCGAAACCGAGTTCGCTGGCCATTGCATGCAGCACCGCTGCATTGCCCGTCACCACCTGCAGCCGCACGGATTCGCGCAGCGTCAGGTGGTGGGTGTCGTTGTTGGTGTTGAGCTTGTGCTGCAGCGTGCCGGCGTTGATGCCCATGCGCACCGCCAGGGCCTTGATGCCGCCCTGGCTGGTCTGCGCGATCAGATAAGCCGCGTCGAGCACGTCCATGCCGGCGGCAATGTCGGCTTGAGGCTCACTTTCGACATAGCCAGGGGCGATGCCAACTGAGAAAGTTGCACTCATCAGCACAACCCCTTACGAGCCAACGACATGACCCACAGCACAGCACCCGCAACGCCCACAGCAGACACCATCGGCAGCCCCCAATGGGCGCAGGCCCTGGAGCTGTTCCTGGGCCAGATTCTCGAAGTCTTGGAGGGCGAAGGCAGTGCCGGATTCAGCGCGGCCGCGCTGGCCCGCTGGAGCGAACTGTGCTGCCAGCGCCTGCAGGAGACCGGGAGCGCCACGCCAGGGGTGATCGCACAGCTGCGCGCAATTGCCTCTCGGGTCGCTGCGTGACGCCCCCAGCAGGCGCCCGCCCATGCCCTGGGTACGATGGAAGCTCTCACACCACCACCAATATCGCCAAGGAGGGCGGACATGCAGGAAAACGAAAAGCACTCAGCCACGCCAGACGAGCGCCTGGACGCCATCGAGACAATGCTGGGCCACTTGATATTTCTCATGGAAGCCGAGCCCAACTTCACAGCAGAGGCCCTGGTGGACTGGATCGCACTCTGCCGCGAGCGGGAACGGCATCACGGCATTGCGCACGCGCGGTCGCAGGTAGTGTTTGCCCAGCTGTGCGAGAGGCTTCAGCTTGTCGAGGGCAGTCAACCGGAAGCAGACGAAGCAGCAAAGCAAGCAGCTCGCTTTGCTCTACGCCAATATCGCAACCCGCCTGCAGCGTAAGCAAACGATCTCGCTCCACACGAGCTTCCAGCAAAGAGCAGTACACGACCCTCAAACTGACGCCGAAGCGCCGGGCAACTCCTCGCACGTTGCCACCATCAAAGGCACGCAGGACCTCAAGGGCGAATGCATCAACCATGGGGCACCTCCTCAACCTGGGTTGCGGGCTGCGCCTGCCCTGCAGTTGGCTCCATGGCTTGACACCCACCAAGCGGATCGGCGGCGCGTTGAGCTCGCCAAAGTGCGGCCTCGACACGATCAACCACGCGGCGGGACAAACGCTCCGGCCACTGGTTCACCGCTTGGTACGTTACCCCGACAGCCTTGGCGGCTGCTGCGACGGAGCCGCCCAGCTGTTGGATTGCTTCGGTCTTGTTCATAGCAATCATTGAATCATGATTCAGTACACAAAGCAATCACAATTCACTCGCGCCGACGCACATTTGAACCATGGTTGAATTTTCTGCACGCCTTAGGCAGGCGATAGATGCGCGCGGCGTGACCGTGACTGAACTGGCTCGCGGCATGGGTGTTACCTACCAAGCCGTAAAACGCGTACTTGATGGTCTCTCGAAGTCCTTCAGCGCGGAGAACAATGCCAAGGCTGCGGCCTTCCTGCGCGTCAGCCCAGACTGGCTCGCTACAGGGTTAGGTTCTATGGAGCTTTCCAGGTCAGAACCGGCCGAGATCGATTTAGAGAACAACCCCGATTACCCAGCAATTCGGCGCGTACGGTTCAAACTTTCAGCTGGCGTAACCGGCTTCGGCGTCGATCTCTCAGATGAATCAGGAAATCCATTGGCTTTCCGGAAGGACTGGTACGAACAGCGTGGATACAGGCCCAGTGATTTATTAGCAACCACGATTGTTAATGGAAGTATGGAGCCGGGTCTGTATCACGGGGATACCGTAATCGTAAACACCGCTCAGACTCAGCCAAAAGATGGCGTAGTTTTTGCAGTGAATTATGAAGGAGAAATGGTCGTCAAGCGCCTTATTCGTGATGATGGCCAATGGTGGCTTTCATCGGACAATCCAGACCAAAGGAGATATCCCCGAAAGGTATGCCATGAGGATGTCAAGTTAATTGGTGAAATCGTTCACAAACAGAGTGAACGCATCTAGCGCGATTTTCCAACAAGGCACTCTAATGCGAACCTGCTATTTTATTGCTGCACTGATATCATATCCATTGATTGCACTATCTCAGCCTTCTGATATTTTAATTGAGGCATGCAACGCGTTTCCTGATGCAGCCAAGAGACTAGAATGTCTAAAATCTGCGATGGCGAAGGGACAATCCAGCTCGGAGAATCCGGCATCATCATTAAAAAAATCATTCATTGATATAAGAGCGGGACTAAGCGCGGGCATTTCCTACAATGGTTACCAATCTTCCATTATTGAGCTGTCAAAATCAATTGAAAACTTCAAACAAAACGTTCTCATAAAGAATCCAGAATCTTTTCTTGCCCTAGATAATTCTCTAAGAGCCTATAAGGATGCTGGGATATTGTGGGTAAGATCGATTGAATTTTTCACAAAGAATGGGAATTCAACAACTTATAGAGGCGCGCTTCCGATTAGATTAACAGATTCACAATGGATTGTTGACAGATATAATCTAGCAACGGTAAAAGCAGATGTCTGGGGCATAGAAACCGGAATAGACGCTGACGCAGCACGCGAAAAAATCCTAGCACTTGCAAAAGACTACGAAGACTCAGCATTTGATTACTTAGATAATCGGTCTTCCGTCACTAAAACTAAGAACGACCTAACTCCACAAAGTGCCAGTTCGACATACATGGAGTTTTCCGGACCAGCACTGAGGACTGCGGTCACCAATGTTGCAAGAAGCGAGCAGTGCCATCCAAAATCAGGAATATCTCCAGAACAGATCAAGAAGAATTTCGCCTTGTATGTACTTGAATGCCAAGATGGCACAATTTTGAAAATATCGTGCTCCGATGGAGCATGTAGAGCATCTAGTAGGTGATAGCGGATAGCTAGCCTCAGTCCAACGAGACCGAGACAAGCCACCACTACGCGCCGGCACAGGCCTCCGCCGTCCCTCGATCCTCAGCCCGAGCCCGAGCCCGCCAAACGCGGGCTTCTTTGCGCTCAACCTAAGGCAGGCACCACCCTCGGAACCTTGCCACAAAGTGGCAAAAGTGAACACTAGTTCAAAAAATACTGAATCATGATTGACCAAAGAAGTGAATCATGATTCAATCGATCCCGACGTCCTCCCCCGCTTCCGCGGCACGGAGGGGAAGTTGGGCACCACGGCATCGACCGGGCAAGCCCCGGTCTTTCAAAAGTTGCACGCCGATGATGTCTGCCCGACCTGCGGGGCAGACCGGCACAAGCACCAGCGGGCATGGGCCGCTGCTCTGCGCGGGTAGTCCTGCCCGGCCCAGTCCTGCCAAAGCGCGGTAGACGGGCGACCAGGTGAGGCAAACAGGGTTGCCAAGAACAGAAAACCCCAGCCAGCGATGGCTGACGGCCCGGAAAGAACGGGCAACAAAAAGGCCCGGCACTTAAGGTGCTGGGCCTGTCAATGACGCTGTGAAATACGAAAAGATCACAAAGGACTGAGGACTATTAACTGCGCGTAGTACCGGATACCTTTTGGTCCTTACGCAGCAGCTGCACGATTTCTCCCGCAATTTCCTTGACAGCCTCGGAGCGGATGGCATCAAAGTTTATGCCGCTCTTCCTGTTACATACGCCTTGGATGCTGGTTGGGATCAACCCAACTTCGCCTTCACCGCCAAACACATTTTTATATCGGATGTTGGAGCATTCAATTTTCTGCTCAGATTTCTTGCCAGATATGACTTTTGATCCCTTGCCAGCAGAATCGCTGACATTCATGCTCCAACTGATCTCATAGTTGGTTGTGGTGGTATCGTAAAGAACGCTGGCATTCTTCGGAATCAGCAGTCTCGTAGCAAAATCCAGATCGCTAACCGTCTGCGTTCTGACAAGAGGATTTCCAGGCCGCTCAGTAATGCGCAACCGGGCAATGGTCAGCTTTCGCTTTGCCTCGTCTTCAACAGTTATCCACTCATCAAAATCTTCAAGCGCCTTGGGAAGCTCATCTATGAACGGATCGTTGCTGTCGGAAACGATCTTCACTTGAAGCTCTCTCTCTGCCCTTGCCTTGGCGGCCAAGTCGGGAAGGACAGTCGCCACCTCTTCCTTGAGCTGCTTTTTCGAGAGGTCTGCGCGCGTGACGAACTGCAGAACATGTTGTTCAATCACTGGGTCACGCGTCGCTGTGTAGACGGCAAGAACTCCAGCAAGATCGCGCCACGCACCCGGCCCCATTGACTTGATCAGGTCAGCCATTTTTGTGCGCACAACCGGCAAAAGCGCAGCAGCCTTTGCATTGTCACTATTCTTCATGGCCGAGTAAACGGACGCATACGCCTCCATATCCGGCAGTTCTCCATTGAGAGCTCGGCGATACTCAGACTCGTACGCTGCGCCCATGTACTTCGGCAAATCTGGATAACTCTCCTTCAGCTCAGCATTCAAAATCGTGGGCTTCAAGATCGCTTGCTGCGCCAATTCCTTATAAAGAATTTGGTTTATATCGGCCGCTTGCCCCGCGTCCAGCAAACCACCTCTTTGAGCATTGGCCATATACAGGACCATGTCCTTGAAGAAGGCGCGATTCTTTTCTTTATATTGAATGAATTTTTTGGTGTCTTCGTAGAACTGCAGTTGATACTGAGAACCGGCGGCATCCTTGATTCTTGCCACCAGCTTATCAACGTCGTCTCTGCCGGCCTTGGCCTCGTAGTAACTGACCGAGTACAGAGCACCAGAATAATTCTTATCCCTAATCGCCCTATCTTCATAAGTAGTAGCGCAAGCGGTGAGAAGAATGCTCAGGGCAATGGTGCTGCCAACCGTCCTCAAATTCATATCTGCTCCAAACTTTTGACACCTGAGTTTACAGGTTGTCACGCCACACAGCCATGCCCTCGCTGGAGCACTTCAGCTCTGAATGGCACATGTGGCTTTCCTTTCGCCGGGCCTGGGCTTCTTTCTTCGCAACCACCAGCCATCTCGCCCACGCAGCCGCCACGCGGCACCGGCCCTTTTCTTCGCCCACCACTGGAGATCTGCCATGGCAAATGCCATCCCACCGAGTCGCCCTCCACGCAAGGCCACGGTCGAGCATCAGGGCATCGCACGCCCAAAAACACCGCCTGACTACGACACGTCAAAGGGCCGATTCTGGATCGCCGCTTACTTCCGCCATGTAGCACGGGAATCGGCCATAGAGAGCCTGATCAAGCAGAACAGGCGCCGCGACGGCATCACGACTGACGCACTGCATTTCGCGGCTGTCCTGATTCATGAGCGCGCCAGCGAAGCCCTGTCGCACGCTCTGAAAGAGGGGTTCCTGCTCTTCGCCTGGTCTGGGACGAGGTATTTCGAGGCATGCCCAGACCAGCCATGAGCCCTCCCTATCCCGAGACACCGCCGCCAACCCCTGCCGGGCCGTTCTGGCTGGCCACCTACTTCCGCGACCTGGCCGAAGGCGCCGTGATGGAGCGCGAGGGCGCCGGCCACCCGCTGATCTGGAGCGCATGCGCGCTGCTGAGCAACGCGGGATATGCGGCGCTGGACGAGGCCAGGCACAGCGGAATGCTGCTCTACGCCTGGTGCGGCACCACCTTCTTTGACCAACCAACGGCCCGCCACTGAGCGGGCCGTACTCATTCAGGAGAGCCGCATGCAGCTTGCCCGCATCACCCGCCCTCCACGCCGATCACCGATCAGGCCTTTGTCTACCGCCGCAGCGAGCACACCAACGTGGCCCAGACCTTCGCCAGGGCGCGCGAGCAGCTGGCCAGCTCCGCAGCTGCTGCCGCTCCACCCAAGCGCCGCAGCCGCAAGGCCAGCGCCGTAGATGCGCCCGCCGCAACCAAGCTCCAGCAGATCCCGCTGGAACTGCCCTCCCTCTGATTACTGGAGTCACATGCGCACCTTCACCATCAAATGCGGCTGCACGCAGCAGCAATTCGTCGGCGCCTGCACGCAAGACGCATGCGCCTGGGCGCTGGAGCAATTCGGAGACCGGCCCTATGTCGTCATCTGCCACCGCTGACCGCGACCACCACTGGGCCAGCGATTGGCACTACGCGCTGCGCCACGCCTTAGCGCTGGCCGACGCCCACGCCCTGGCGGCAGAGCACGCCAGCAGGCCACCCATCACCCAGCGTGCCGCGTGGGCTGTCCAGTTCGACCGCTCGCGCGACCAGATCCACCGCCTTCTGCACCTTGACGGCACCCCGTCCTAACCCCGCCACTTCACAGGAGACCACCATGGCCCGCCAGATCATCATTGCCATTTCCGCCGACGACGAGGGCCGCGTTGCCCTGACCACCAACCTGCCCCGGCCCGTGCCTGGGCGCGGCCTGCACACCGAGGACGCGGCCGCACTGGAGCTGCTGCGCATGGCCCAGCACCTGCCCAACCTCGAAACTACCACCTACGACGCCAACCACCTGGCGCCGGATGTGGCCGAGGCCTTCGACCTGATCCGCGAGCTGATCAACCCTGATGGGTACGGCTACTCGGTCACCGCCGAAGTCGGCAACGCCGCACGCCGCGTGCTGCAGATCAAGGGGCAGCAGGTCGGACTACCGCAATGAGCAAGAACACGCCATGGCGGGCCGAGGATGACGCCTACCTGTGAGCGCACCATTTGACCCAGCCCAAGGCTGATGTCGCCGCGAAAATGCTGGCACCGAACGGCATGTGGAGCAGCAGGCCTCTAACCTGGGGATCAAGAATTCGCTAGACGCAAAGGAGGCAAGAAATTTATTCCTCCGATAATTTATCTCTTTCAATAATTTTCAAACAGAATTTTTGATACTCCATCCAGCATTTTATAACATGAGCTCTCCTAACAACATTCCAGTATAGTCTTTTATTTAAATCATGACTTTTTCTAAAGAATTTCAAATCTTTCAGAGTGACATTTCTTATCGAAGAGTAATAGTTTTCTTTCCTATTCTCACATTCCTCCTCGATACCGTGAATCAACGAACTGAAGATCTCTTCTCTTGAATCAAGATCTTTATTGGACATTTCCAACTCCAATTGGAGAAGATCGTATTTATATGGATTTTTATCTTCATCAATATCTACAAAACCATAATATCTGGTCTGATCTACTATCTCACAGATCTTTTCATCATCCTCAGGGTGCTCAAATAAATAATCAATCACATCATTCATCGAACCAATAGAAAATCCCTTTGAAGCAGCAAAATCCCTAACCCTCCCAAGCCATTGAAAAGTTTCCTCTTGGAGCACAAGATTGTAGTCTGGGCTATTTGCATAAGAGACATCAGCATTTTTCAGAGGGACTACCAGCTGTTCAAGCTTTGCAAAAATCGTATTGAATCTACAGAAATCGTTTGGTGTAATTTTATCCGTAGACTTACCAAAATCTATATCAATACTCTTAAACGCCTCTGCCACCAATCTTGAACAGAACTGCTTATCTTTACTTGATTTATCAGCTCCACTTCGAATCGAAGCTATGGCCCCCTTAACGTCATACAATTTCCCAATCTCCCCCCTAGCAAATTTACACATTCTCTTAAGATTTTCCGAAGAAACGTCATTAATTAATCTGTAAACAGCCAGATTATTTTTATCATTTCTGATGATCCTCCTTGGATTTTTCGAATAAACCCCATCTCCGTCTGCATGGATAAGTGTTCCTCCCACGAAGAGCATAACGTGAGAAAAATCCCCACCTGTAAGATTAGAAATCAAGCTTGCTTGTTTGCTAGCTCCACGGCTTAAAAGCACATCCCCCACCTTAAGCCGCCTCCAATCAAATCCATAATATTGGTTATTTTCCATAATTGATACCCATTAAACAGCTCACACACTACCGAAAAAATGAGAGGGACAAAATACAATCATCAGCATCAAAAAGCAAACTCTACCATCTTCCTCAATCTGCGCAATTTTTCCAAAATTTATTTCAGAAAATGTTCTATAAACTAGGCGACTTCAGATTTACCATCCTTGGTCAACTCTCCTTTAAATGTATTTAAAGCATCTCTAAGATAAGTCAATTCTTCCTCAGTAGCATTTGATAATATATGCTGCTTCAGCCAAGCATCGCCATTCGATGCAGCACGCAAGACTTCTCGAACAACATCTCTTACCTCTTTGATTTTTTCCTTTCTTTTTTCACTGTTCTCAAGATTCCATCGACATTGAATAGACACCGTAGCAATTGGCGATCTAATTCCCGTCAACAATAATCCTGCAGCCGGCGATGGCAAATCACCAGAAGACACGTTGTCCAACGATTTCACAAGCAGACCAGAAAGCTCTGCCAACCTAGTCCAATTCACATCACCTTGATTTATAAGGTGAAGCATTTTTTCGCAAATCAACATCGCATCAGCTGTGTAGCTAAGCAAAAACTGCGACGATTTAACTATCCTGGTGCGCTCATTTTCCAATGCAATTTTTCGAAAATCTTTTCTCTGCTCTCGGAGCTGATGCTGAACAGCCCAGACACCCACAGCAATCGTCCCAATTGATCCAATTGCTTGCACCCAACCAGATAAATTCCCCTTGCCGCCTATCCAGCAAATAAAATCATCGCCCAATCCAGCAACTAATGCCCAAACAACAAACAAAGACATGATTGCGCCAGCGCCAATAGCAGCCTGAGTATCTGAAATTGGGATGATTATTTTTGAACTAACTTTCTCCATATATCCCTCTCATTCTGAATAGAACATAGCGCAACGACCCGGAGCCTGCCTCGCGCAATCCGATCTAGCACTCAAAAGACTCAAGATTCAGTATGGTTGTTGGGCGAGCTTGGCCCGATGCACCTCAAGGTACTGCCGTTGCTTCGGGGTGAACAGCCCCACGTTCATATTCGGATCAAGACCCCAGTTGAGCATGGCTATCACCACCCAGGACCCTGCCGCAATAAGCTGCCCCTCGTCCGTAAAGCTGATCAGATGACGATCAAATAGACGGTCCACGTGAGGCGAAAGCAGCAGCCCATTATGGCCATCCAGTCGCTCCTTATTCGTGGAGTCCTTCCAGGGTTTGATATGGCTTGCCACAAGCAGCCGTGGGTCTGCAACTCCAGTGAGACGACAGTGCTTTTCAACCCGCATGAGGTTGATGCGATAGATGCCTTGCCCACGGCGCGCTTTCACCAACTGCTCGATCTCTGTGGATGAAAGCGTAGGGGATTCGCTGAGCTCCAGCTGGACCTGGTCTGCTTCCAGTTCCAAGAGCTGCTCATCGTGCAGCTCCAGCGCGGCATCGTTGGCCTTGCCTGCCAGGCCCAAGATCTTCTCGCCCAGCGCCTGAGACACTGATGCAAGGTACACCCCCTGGTTGCCATCTCCGCTGGCACGGATGGGCGAGTACTTCTCTGGCAGATCGCTAGCCAATACGTCCATGTGTTGCTTGGGCCGAACCGGGATTTCGAGCCGTTCCCATGCGATAGGCACCAGCCATCCATCTGCGTGCCAAGCGTCGCCAGCCTTACCGAAATCGTCGGGCTTACCCTCGTCTCGGTATCCGGACGTAGCTACACCAATCGCTTTGACCTGGCCGTCTGCATACGAGATCACCGTGTCGCCCTTCTTCACCAGGCGCAGGTTCTCATAGGTCTGGTTGTAGCCGCCGTTGGCCTTGCGCTGTGGGCTCCAGATGTACCCGCCTTCGATTTCGGACTTGAAAGTCTGTTTGTGATTGACCCACCAATACGCCATTGCCCTCTCCTTTTCGGCTGAGAGGGTACGCCATTTGTCCTGACATTGCCCGCATTCGCGGGCTTTTTCATATCCACCCCAAGAGTCCGCCCCAACCCCAGTGCCAGCACGCGCTGGCCTTTGTTTTTGAAAGGTGCCCACCATGAGCATCAGCCTGACCCTCTCTGAAGACGAAATCAGGGAGCTCACCCACTACCAATGGCCCTCCATGCAGCTCAAGGCGCTGCACAAGCGCGGGTTCTTCCGAGCCCGCATCAGCGAGCGCACGGGCAAGGTGCTGCTGGAGCGCGACCACTATCTGGCCGTGTGCGCTGGGCCAGCTCCGTCCACCGTGCCGCGCGTGCGACCGCCGCAGATGCGGAGGCCAGCATGAGCAAGCGCCGCAGCGACCTGCCCAAGCGTGTCTATGAAAAGGGCGGCGCCTATTGGCATGTCCGCGCCGAAGGAAAAAAGCGGATCTGGACGCGCCTGTCCACCATCCGTGACGGCCTGCCTGCGCTGTACCGTGCCCTGGCCGATATGGAGCAGGCAGACCAGGCCCGGGACAGTATGGGCGCGCTGATCGCGGACTGGCTCGCGGAGGTTGGCAGCCGACACAGCGTGAAAACGCAGGCCAACGACGCCTACCAAACGCGCACGATCTCCGAATCGTTCCAGGAGTTTCGCGCGCAGGAGGTCAACGCGCCGGCCATCGTGGAGTTCCTGAAACACTTCAGCGACAAGCCGCGCACCTACAACGCCTACCGCTCCATGCTGCGAGAGCTGATGCGGTTCGCCGAAGAGAAAGGCTACCGGCCGCCCGGCACTAACCCAGTGGACAGCCTCAAGACCATGTCCGTGAAGGCACGCACGCGGTACATCACGGATTCCGAGGTGCGCCGCATCAAGGTGGCCGTGATGTACGGGGACGATGGCAAGCGCACGCGCTCCGGCCACACGATCTGTGCACTGATCGACATGGCGTACCTGACCGGGCAGCGCATTGGCGACCTGCTGACCCTGCGGTGGAGCGATGTGGGTAAGCAGGGCATCACGTTCCAGCCAGCCAAAACCGAGGGCTCGACCGGCGCCCAGGTCCTGATCGCATGGACACGGCGCCTGCACGATGTTGTGGACCGCCTGCGGGCACTGCCCAACCAGAGCCCCGATTTCGTGTTCTGCACGTTGCAGGGCCAGCCTTACACCTACTCGGGCGCATCAACCGCCTGGAAGCGGGCAGTGAAGCGGGCTGGCGTGAAGGACTGCCATTTCCATGACCTGCGCGGCAAGGCCTTGACCGATGTGGACCGAGGGCGCGGGATCATGGAGGCGCAGCGCATGGGAGCCCACTCCACCCAGGCCCAGACCGCCGACTATGTGCGTCACAAACGCGCGCTGAAGGTGGACGCGACACGCTGAAATTCTTCTAACGCGCGTCTGCTATGCCTATAGCCCAACACCCTATTTGCAGAAGCGCGTGTTAGAAGAAAGCAGCGCAAGTCATTGATTTCATTAATTGCAGCGGCTGCTTTGGGAGCAGAGGGTCGCGAGTTCGAATCCCGCCGCTCCGACCAAATGATTCAAGCCCCTGGTTCAAAAGAGCCAGGGGCTTTTGTCTGTCCAGATCGCAAGTGTTCAACCGGGCGTCGCCAGCGCAGCGCCCGCAGCACTAGCACAAACCTTTCACGCCCTTGCCTCAAGACTGGCAACCAGCCAGCAGATCGGCCCATGCGACTTTGGGAAATGGCAGCAGCTTGCGTTGAGCCTGCTCCTACAGCCCCTCAAGCCGCGTCAGGCCAGACTGGGACTCCCAAATCAAGAAGGAGCTCCAATGAATTCCAACAGCCTTCAGCGCCGCACAGCCTTGGCCCTCGTGATGTCCGCAGCACTGCTGGGTGCATGCGCCCAGACCCAGCCGGCGCCCAATGCGCCCGTCACTGCGGTCATGGGAACGGTTGACCTGAGGGAGCCCGCTCCGCTTGCGCCCGATGCCGTGCTGGTCGTCGAATTGCAGGACACCTCGCGCGCCGATGCTCCCGCCCCGGTGATATCCCAGCAGTCCATGCGGCTCGAAGGCCTCAAGCCGCCCTACAGCTTCAAGCTGCCCGTCGAGCCCAGCCGCCTGAATCCTGCCTCGCAGTACACGGTCACCTCACGCATTACCCAGGGCAACCAACTCATCTTCATCAATGACACCGTCCACCCGGTGCTGACCCGTGGTGCAGGCTCGAAGGCCGACATGATGCTGGTGCGTGTCGCCCCCTGACCCCACTCCTTGAACAACCAAAGCCCGCAGGAAACCTGGCGGGCTTTGTCACGCAGGGCGCCAGACCGCCGTCAAGGCATGCCGTTGGCGCCATGCAGGCGAAAGCCCGGCCGCTCGCAAAGCCGTTCGTAGTAGGCACGGACTGCAGGCAATTCAGGGCGCTCCATGGGCGCCGACATCCAGCGGTGCGTGGACAGACCCAGCACGATATCGGCGAGGCTCAATTGCGCGCCAGCAGCAAAGGCGCCGGTGCGCGACAACTGGTCTTCCAGAATGCGCATGTGGCGATGCCAGTTCGCGATGCTGCCAGCCAGTTGCACGGGGTCCTGGTGCTCGGGGCTGTGCCTCACCAATCCCATGAAGGCATAGCGCCAGGCATTGTTCAGCTCGGTGGCCTGCCAATCCATCCACTGCTCGACAAGCGCGCGCTCGGCGGGCGCTGCCGGCAGCAGGTCCTGCCGGTCATGGCGGGACGCCAGGTAGCGGCAGATGGTATTGGACTCCCACAGCACCAGCGGCCCATCAAGCAGCACCGGAACCATCGCATTCGGATTGAGCGCCAGAAATCCCGGCTCATGCGTCGATCGATGGCCTGAACCCCATTCCTCCTGGTCGACAGAAATTCCCAACTCCACGCAAAGCCACAGCACCTTGCGCACATTGATGGACGATGACTTGCCCAGAATCCTGATCATTCGCTGCCTTCTTCGGTTTCGGTGATTTGCAGACCTGCATTGTCCCGCGCCATCCGACAAGAAATGCGACCGAACCTCCACCGCTGCCGCATGATGCGGGCATGCCCCTGGAAAAGCCCTCATCACGCCCAAGCGCCTGCGGCCCCGCGCCTTCAGATGCCGACCTCTGGACTGCCTACATCGATGCAAGCGCCGTACCCAACCCCGGACGCATGGCCATGGGCGCCGTCATCACCGCACCCGACGGACGCCGCCACCTTCTGTCCGAGCCCTGCCCCGAGCGAGGCTGCAACAACGAAGCCGAACTGCGCGCCCTGATGGCCGCGCTGCAGGCCCTGCAAGTCCTGCAGGCGCGCCGCCTGACCATCTTCACGGACAGCAGCATCCTGGTGGAGCAGTTGACTCCATCGCCACGCCCCATCAAGCCCATCGCGCGCCTGGCAGACCTCTTTGATGAGGCCCGCACCATGCTGACCGGGTTCGAGCACGTGCACCTGCGCTGGATACCCCGCCACCGCAACACCGAGGCCGACGCCCTGGCCAGGGAAGCTCTTTTGCAGGCGTGAATCCCGCTCCGCACCCGCACCCACACACACACCCTTACGCAGGGTCTCGACTCAGGCCGCCTGCTGCCTGTCCAGGCGCTTGAGGAACACGCCAATCTCCTTTACGACCTGGGCGTCCCCCTTCTGCTGCGCGCAGGCCAATCCCGTATTCCACGCCCGCCGCGCTCCAGCAGCGTCGCCCAGCGCCAGCAATGCCCGGCCCAGCAGCTTCCACGCCACTGAATAGCCTGGATCGATTTCAGTGGCCCGCTCCAGGTGTGAATGGGCCACCTCAGGCGCCTCGTTTTCAAGATAGGTCTTGCCCAAGGTACAGCGCAGCAGGGCCGAGTCCTTGCCGGATGCGAGCAGGCCCTCAAGCCTTTGCGTCATTTCATTCATCTTCAAACCCCTTCTGCGGCAACACAGGCCCATGGCTCCAGCGGCAAATTCTGCCTCTGCTATAATCCCGTGGTTGTCTGCGCAGGCAATGCTGTATCTCACGCCGGCGCGTCGTGCACTACGACGAAAAAAACAACGGTGACAGCCGCAGAGACGTTCTGCCGTAAAACGATGGTCGCGTAAGAACCATCGTCCACATTCCCAGAAAAAAGCCCGCTCCACAGCGGGCTTTTTGCATTGCACGGCGCATTTGGCTTGAGGCGGTCGCATCGGAATACAAAAAAACAGCTTTACGGCTCAGATGCATGCAACTTCGGCTGCTTTGACCCCATCAAGCACCTTGTTTCAATTTACACTTGACAACCAGGAAGGACCGGAGACGCAGACGCAAGCGCTCTCATTCAAAACCCCTAGCATGTGTCCTTCCTGGATTGATCGCATGGAACGCTCCATTCAGCGCCCCGGCCGCCTCCGCAGCCGGGGCGTTTTTTCTTGAGCGGCACCACGCCAGATACCAGCCCAGCAGGCGAAAACCGCAAAACACAAGCTTTTTCTAATTCCAGAGAAAGTTCTGGGTTTATTTGAGAATGATTCTTGTTTGCGTATATCATACAACCCATGCTGCAGCATTCATGGTGTTGCAGCAGTTCAGTTTCATCGTGGGGCGACTCGTCAGGCCAGTTCAGCCTGCAGTCGTTTTTGCCAGCCAGCGGTATGCCGGTTAGCCAGGCTCTTTTTCAAGCACGATCGTTTCTGGATATCTCTCTCATTCCTTGCACCGAGACGGCGCCCGCAGCAGCAGACGCGCCACTTTCGCACCCAGCCCGGCCATCATCAAGCATCGGCCTGCGGTTGCACACCAAGATCTTCTCCCACCTATCCCTCTTGCACGCAGTCGGGCAAATGCCTGTCTGCAGTTTCCCCTGCCCCAAAGCAAAAAGCCCGGTCTGCACCACGTGCAGGCCGGGCTTTTTTCACGGCAGCATCAAGGGTTGCGTCGGCGCAGACGGATGGCCAGCCCACCCATCATCAGGCTCAGCAGCGCGACCGCCCACTCGCTCAGTGACGGAATCGCCGCCGGCGTACCGCCACCGACCGCGGCAGGCAGCACCAGGGCCGAAGGGTCTTCCACACGGCCATTGGCCAGCAGATCGTCATCGCCCAGGCCGCCATCGCGCAACACGAAGGAGACGACGCGCCCCTGCAGCGTTGCAGGTATGCGGTACCAGTGCTGCGTGGTGTTATCTGCCGTGCGGCCCCACTTCCAGTATTCAGCACCACTGGGCAAATCGTTCGGATAGGTCAGCCTGACCGTCACGAGCGCGCCCGCATCACAGCCATCGGTATTGAGCTTCAGCAGCCCGTGTGGCACCACCGCCCCAGGACGTGGAGTACCCGGTGCCGCCATGACCTGCGGCGGCTCGGCCAGGCGGCAGTTGGCGCCACCGCCCACGACCTCGCCCGCAACCGCAATCTGGCTTGCTCCGGTGATGTTGAATCGATTGGCCGGGTCGACTGCGCCCGCGGCGGTCGCCAGCAGCGGATAGCTGGCAGTCACAGCCGCATGGACGCCATCGCTCACGCTCAGTTGCAGGCTGGCCGGGCCGGCCACCGAAGCCATGTACATGGCGGCGCGCAATTGCTGCGACACCTGTTCGGGGCTGCCGCGCAGTTGTATGCCGGGCTGTGCAGCATCAGCATCCTCCAGGCCCAGCACCTGTCCGCCGCTGGCGACGATGGACAGTGTCACGACGGGGCTGTCGGCATCGGCCACCACCACGTCCGCCAGATCGGCCGCCTGTCCCACCACCACCGCCTGCGCATTGGCAGGCACGCCACTGAACGAGGGCGCCTGGCCACCGAAATTCAGCCCCAGGAGGATGGGGTTGTGATCACTGGAACGATAGGCAGTGGGCGCATAGAAGCTGGCCTGCTGATCGAGCGACTTGAACTCGACGTTGTAGTCGAGCACCTCGGGCTCCTCGGCATTGATGGCCCACTTGACCGCACGCCCCACGCTGGGCTGCAGGCTGGCGCTCACCAGCACATGGTCCAGCGAACCCCACATTCCGTCGAATGCATAGGACAGCCCCTGGGAGACCTTGACATAGCCGCCGGACTCCAGCGTGGTGATGGGGTCTTCCTTTGCATAGGCGTTGAAATCGCCCACCAGCACCACGTGGGGGCTGGTCGCGCCTGTGGGCCGGGTTGCCAGCCAACTGCTCAGTTGCTGGGCCGTCTTCACGCGCGCCGCGTTGTTGGCGCCCTGGCCGTCGAGCACGTCCGCATTGCCCACGCCACCGAGCACGCTGCCCTTGGATTTGAAATGGTTCACCACCAGCGTGAACTGCTCCGTGCTGCCGCCCACGGCAAAGGTCTGCGCAATCGGCACCCGGGCTCCGCCGATGCTTCCGTTGAAGGCATCGTAGGTAGAGACATTGGGTGCCGCTGCGCTGCCCACCGGCGTGACGCGGTCGCTGCGATAGAGGATGGCCACGGTAATGGCATCCGTGCCCGCGCCTGGCACCGTGCCTGCAGCCTCACTGAAGGGTGCCTTGACCACCGCATACACGGCGCCGGCAGGCTTGTCCGCACTCGCGTTCAAGGCGTCGGCCAGGTCCTGGATGGCGCTGCCCGGGCCAAAGCCATTGTTCTGCACCTCCATCAGGCCGTATACATCGGCGCCCAGCCCCAGCAGATTGGCCACGATCTTGGCGCGCTGCCTGTCCAGTTCGGCAATGCTGTTGGCACCGCGAATGCCCTGCTGGTTGCCCAGCGGCGTGTTGAACATCACCTGGGAAGAGCCGCTTGTGGCACCGGTCAGGTTGAAGAAATTGAGAACGTTGGCCGATGCGATCTTGAGCGTGGCCGCTCCCACGGCCTGCTGCAATTCAGCAGCTGAAGGTCGCGCGGCCCCCGTGAACTGCGGCGTCTGCGTGGGCTGCACGCGGTAGCTGGTCAGATAGGGCTCGCTGGCGGCAGCATCAAAGAACTGGTCGAGCACGCCGATGACGCGATCCACGCCATCGCCAGCGCGCAGCGTGTTGGACGCCGACAGCGGCAAGCCGCCACGACCCGGCACGAACTCGGGATTCTGGGTCCCCGAGCGATCATCGAGAATGATCTGGCTGCGCTGCAGCGTCTGCACGTAGGCTGCATAGCCCGCCACGCTGGGAGCGTTGACTTCGGTGTACTGCGCCAACGGCGTATCGGCAGACAGCGTGACATTGCCGTAGCGGCCCAGCGTGCGGTTGTCGCTCACCACCAGCTTGCCGCCTGCGGTGGCGGATGCCACCTCCACACGCATGCCTTCCAGACGCTCCCATTGCCCCATGTCGCTGACAGGCAGTGCGATGCGCACCGGCTCCGGCAAGGCCGCCGCGCCGCGAACCACGAAGTCCGTGATGGCGCTGAGCTGGGTCTGATTGCGGAACTCGCTCACCGAGGCGGAAATCTGCACCAGCTTGCCCACCGTGCTCTCATCCACGCCAGGATTGGCGTTGCCGTAGTAGACAAAGACGCCCTCCGAGGTAGCAGCGTCTCCATCGGAGTCTGCCGCCTCTTCCTGCACGAAGAAGCCGCTCAGTCCAGGCATATAGGCCGTCACCACGGCACTCACCGTCACCTTCTGCCCCACCAGCGGAGACTGATCGCCAGAGCCCTGGACCGCAGAAATCCTGGTGACCGGCGGCTCGTCTCCTGTCGTGAAGCCCAGCGTCGTGCCGATCCACACATTGCCCGAGGTATCCAACACCGGCTCGCCCACGGAAACCAGGCTGTAGGGCGTATTGACCGCCAGCCGCACACCCGCGTTGAGCGTGATGGTCGAGCCACTGAATTTCACCTGTGCCGCATCGCCAGCCTGCAGCGTTGCCACCACCGTGCCGCCCTGGCGCAGTTCGAAGCTGCCGCTACCGGGCTTCACCGCCTCATCGAAACTCAGCTTGATTTCGGGATTCAGCGCCACCCCGGTTGCCGCCGCCGCGGGAATGCTTGCCTGCAACGTGGGCGCCGTGGTGTCGGGCAGCGCCAGGGTGATGGAGACGTCATCAATGGCCAGGCCGTGGTCGTTGCCCACATCATTGAGTTCCACCCAACGCAGCCACAGCGTGGCACTTGGCGCCCAGCCCAGGCCGCGCAGATCCCCGCCCACATTGTTCACCCGCCCGGCCACATTGCCGTCCACGGCGGCAGCAGTGCCAGTGGCAACAGGCGATTGCCAATTGAAGTTCGCGCCGGCAGGCAGCCATTCAGGCACGTCGGCAAAGGCGGCTCCCATGCCGTACTCCAGCACCATGGGCTGCGGTTCCGTATTGCCACCGTTGCGCCATTGCTCGCCGTTGAATCGCAAGGTGATGCCATCGACCGAGCCACCCGTGTCATTGCGCACCGCCAGCGCAATCCAACCCGCTACAGCGCCCTGGGCCGGACTGCCAAAGTAGGCCCCGCCTGATGCCACGCCCCCCAAGGCGCGGTCCGTGCTCAGCCCCAGGCTGTAGAAGCTGCCGGTGTTGGAGGCACCATTGCCAGCCACATAAGAGGTGATGGATGCCAGGCTCTTGTTGAAGAGAAACCAGCCCGGCAAGGTGCTGTTATTGGCCCAGGCCAGCCCCGCCCCGGACGCGGCCAGGGTGTCGAAATCCTGCGTGTAGGTGCCGTTGAAGGGAACCTGCGCCCATACCCCGGCAGACGCTGAAAGAAGCAGGCCCGCACCATACAGACGCCAACGATGGCGCTGCAATGGCGCACTCATCGGATTGGCCGGGTTGAAAACAAATGGAATCAGCGTGGCAGCAATGGACATGGATGCGCAATAAAAAAACAATGCGCTCCCCCCATGGTTGCGCAACTCCCGGTTTATCGCGCATGGAGATGACCAGCCTGTGACTCGGCAGATGCTCCCCCGTCCTACGTGCAGACTCGCCTCTCACCCATCGGCCGGCCTGCGCACGGCAGGCATCATCGCCATCAGTTTCTGCACCGTTTCATTGCCGGGTCTGGGGCATTTCCTCCTCCCTCCCTCTCATTCCCCCAGGAAGCTTTCAAAAAGCACCGGCTCTTTCTTCCCAGGCCAGCGCAAGCCGCTGGCCTTTTTCTTGGGCGCACCTCGTCGCCCCAACCATCCCCATCACCTGTTCTGAACGCGCTACGTCGCTGGTGACCGTTCCTGCATTCGCACACTCTTTTTCTTACTCATAACTTACAAAATATTCATGCCCGTGATATACACGCGCATCTCCCACTGAAAATCATCATTGCCATGACATCCGACTACAAGGCCCTGCTGCAACAAAAAGCGGAGCTTGAGAAAAAAATCGACGCACTCATCCAGCACGCGAAAACCGATGCGATCGCTGAAGCAAAGGCGATGGTGCAGCAATATGGCCTGACGAAGGAAGACGTCTTCCCCTCCGCCAAGAGCAAATCCGGCAAGCCCGGCAAGCACAGCGTGGGAGAGCCCAAATTCCGCAACCCAGAAACCGGCGCCACCTGGACAGGCCGCGGCAAGCCGCCCAAGTGGATAGAAGGCAAGGACCGCGCAAGCCTCGCCATCTGAGAATCGACACCGGGCGCCGGCCATGCCTCCCAGTCGGCGCCCCCTATTTCGCCGCGTTGCCATACCATGCGATTTCCAACACAAGGAGGAAACGCACATGAGCAAACAGAGCACAGAAACCCTGTTGGCAGCAGAACTGGCTGACCACTTCATAGAAGTCATCCTGTCCAACAAACCAGAGCTGTTGGTCTCGGGCATCGGCGGGGTGGCAGACCTGCACCACATACAGCACGGCGCCAAGGCCCTGGCGCATTTCCGCCTCACGCTGATCCAGGAACTGTCGCAACAGCCCATGCCCGACATGGGCAGCAGCTGAATCAACCCTGGGCCAGCCTCCTTGCCGAGCCCGCTCCCGCAGCCCGTGCGAAATCCGTGCGATTCCGACGACACCGCAGGACACTTGCAGGCAAAAAAAACCGCCACACGCTGAGGTCATCAGTGTGTGGCGGTGTCTTGGATGGTGGAGCTGGCGGGAATTGAACCCGCGTCCGCAAGCCTTCGCCGGGCAGATCTACATGTTTAGCGTTCTGTTTTGAGTCTCGCCTCCCAAGTCGCGCAGGCGCACGCTACCCGGGATGCCAGCTTCCTTGGATCTTGCCACGTACTAAGAAGCCCAGCACGCAGCCAGCTGATGTAAATTCCCTTGCAGCCGGGAGGTATTGCTACCCCCTTGCCCAGCCCATCAGCGTGCTGTTGCAAGGCTCACCGGATTTAAGCGGCGAGTGCGAAACGTTCGTCGTTTGCAGTTAGTTTTTTGAATGGAGATTTACGAGCGTCACTCAAGCTCGACATGCACCACACCGGTCCCGAACCCACGTCGAAACCAGGACAGCCCCAAGGCTCCTATCTTAGCCTCTTTCCAGCAGTTTCAAGAGCTCCAGTGGAGAATAGATTTGCGCATCCGCCTGCCACTGCAGCGTATCGCCCGCTGCGCCGAGGTAGCCGTAGCAGGCCGCCACGGTCTTCATGCCTGCGGCCTTGCCTGCAACGATGTCGCGCTCATCATCACCCACATAGACAAAACACTGCGGAGGCAGGCCGATACGCGCGGCAGCTTCCAGCAACGGTGCTGGATGGGGCTTTGCGTGGGGCGTGGTATCACCGCTGACGATGGCACCAGCGCTCGCGAAAAGCGGCATCTGCTGCGTCAGCGGGTCGGTGAAACGCATGGACTTGTTGGTGACCACACCCCAGGGCATGGATGCCGCCTGAAGCTGTTCAATGAGCTCCGGGACACCATCGAACGCATAGGTGCGCTCGGTCATGCACTGCTCGTAGTTGCGGAAAAACTCCTCGCGCATCTCCGGAAACTCCGGCGAGTCAGGCGTGAGCCCGAAGCCCACGCCCAGCATCCCCCGTGCCCCGGCGCCCGCCATGGGCCGATACCGCTCATAGGGAAGCGACTGCAGGCCACGGTCAATGCGCATCCTGTCTGCGGCCGCACCCAGGTCGGGTGCACTGTCGATCAAGGTGCCGTCCAGGTCGAACAGAACAGCTCGGACTTCTTGCCACATGCGGCTCACCCTTCTGCCCGGCGCGTTGCCAGCATGTAGTTCACCGACGTGTCCGCGCTGAGCCAGTAGCGCCCGGTGATGGGGTTGTGCTGCAGACCCTTGCTGGCCTGCAGGTCAAGGCCAGCCTGACGGGCAAACATGGCGAGTTCGCTGGGCTGGATCAGCTTGGCGTACTCATGCGTCCCCTTGGGAATCATCTTGAGCAGGTACTCCGCCGCCACAATGGCCAGACCAAAGGCCTTGGCACTGCGGTTGATCGTGGAGAAGAACACCCAGCCTCCGGGCTTGACCAGCTCGGCGCAGGCCGCGACCACGGAAGCGGGATCGGGCACATGCTCGAGCATCTCCATGCAGGTCACCACGTCAAAGGAGCCCGGCTGCTCCTCGGCCAGACGTTCCACGCTGACTTCGTGGTAATGGATGTTCGGAGTACCCGTTTCCAGCGCATGCAACTGGGCCACACGCAATGCCTTGGTGGCCAGGTCGATGCCCACCACCTCTCTCGCCCCCTTGCGGGCCATGGAATCGGCGAGGATGCCGCCACCGCAGCCGACATCAAGAACCCTGCGTCCCTTCAAGGGAGCTTGCGCATCAATCCAGTCCAGGCGCAACGGATTGATCTGATGCAAAGGTTTGAACTCACTTTCCGGGTCCCACCAGCGATGGGCCAGGCTGGAGAATTTCTCCAGCTCCGCCGGGTCGGCATTGACGTTGATTGCGTTGCTCATGGCTCGATTGTCGGTGATTGCGACGACCGTTCGGCCATAAAAAAAGCCCCGTTGCCGGGGCTTTTGCGGGAAGCAATCGAAAGATTACTGAGCGGCGCGGGTGCCGACCACTTCGATTTCCACGCGACGGTTCTTTGCGCGGCCTTCCTTGGTCTTGTTGTCGGCGATGGGCTGCTTTTCGCCCTTGCCTTCAGTGTAGACGCGGTTCTTTTCGATGCCCTTGGACACCAGGTAAGCCTTCACAGCTTCAGCGCGGCGAACCGACAGCTTCTGGTTGTAGGCGTCAGAGCCAACGGAGTCGGTGTGACCGACGGCGATGACCACTTCCAGGTTGATACCCTTGACCTTGGAGGCCAGGTCATCCAGCTTGGCCTTGCCTTCGGGCTTCAGAACCGACTTGTCGAAGTCGAAGAAAGCGTCAGCAGAGAAGGTCACCTTGGAAGCCACGGCCGGAGCGGGTGCCGGTGCCGGAGCGGGAGCTGCCGGAGCGGGCGTTGCGGCAGGAGCCACAGCGGCTGCCACAGGCTTCAGGGCACCGTCGCAGTCAGCTGCTGCAGTGGCGGGCGTCCAGTTGGCATCGCGCCAGCACAGTTCGTTCGTGCCGTTCTTCCACACCAGTTCGCTGGTGCCGTTTTGCCAGTTGTCGATGGTCTTGCCACCGTCAGCAGCCTTCACTTGTGCGCCAGCAGCCGTTGCGAGGGCGGCAGAGGCAAACAACATCGCCACTTTGTTCAGTTTCTTCATGGTTCTCCTCTTGGGGAAAAAGCCGCAGCAGGGCTGCGAATCTGTGGACGTTATCAGTGACCATCACCAAAAACGTTGAATTGATTGTGCCATACGTCACAAGCAGACGGACCGCCAAGCGGGCGCCAACAAGTAGGACAGCGGCGGAATTCCAGGGTTATGTTGCTCGGCTGCTACACGTCATTCGACCTAAAATGGGCCTTTTCCCGCCGTCAGAGTATCGCCACACATGACCCAGTTTGCTAAAGAAACCCTGCCCATCAGCCTCGAAGAGGAGATGCGTCGCAGCTATCTCGATTACGCAATGAGCGTGATCGTGGGCCGGGCGCTGCCCGATGCGCGAGATGGTCTCAAGCCTGTGCATCGGCGCGTGCTGTTCGCCATGCACGAGCTCAACAACGACTGGAACCGGCCGTACAAGAAGTCGGCGCGTATCGTCGGCGACGTTATCGGCAAGTACCACCCGCACGGAGACAGCGCGGTGTACGACACCATCGTGCGCATGGCACAGGATTTCTCGCTGCGCCACATGCTGGTCGACGGGCAGGGCAACTTCGGTTCGGTGGACGGGGACAGCGCGGCGGCGATGCGTTACACCGAAATCCGCCTGTCCAAGATCTCCCACGAGATGCTGGGCGACATCGACAAGGAGACGGTGGACTACGGCCCGAACTACGACGGCAGCGAGCGCGAGCCGCTGGTGCTGCCCGCGCGGCTGCCCAACCTGCTGGTCAATGGTTCCTCGGGCATTGCCGTGGGCATGGCCACCAACATTCCTCCGCACAACCTCAACGAGGTGGTGGATGCCTGCCTGCACCTGCTGCAGACGCCTCAGGCCACCATCGACGAGCTGATGGAGATCATTCCCGCGCCTGACTTCCCCACGGCCGGCATCATCTATGGCATCAACGGTGTCAAGGAAGGCTACCGCACGGGTCGCGGACGCGTGGTGATGCGCGCCAAGTGCCACTTCGAGGACATCGATCGCGGCCAGCGCCAGGCCATCATCGTTGACGAGCTGCCCTACCAGGTCAACAAGAAGACGCTGCAGGAGCGCATGGCCGAGCTGGTGCACGAGAAGAAGATCGAAGGCATCAGCCACATCCAGGACGAGTCCGACAAGTCGGGCATGCGCCTGGTGATCGAGCTCAAGCGCGGCGAAGTGCCCGAGGTCGTGCTCAACAACCTGTACAAGCTGACCCAGCTGCAAGACACCTTCGGCATGAACATGGTGGCGCTGGTCGATGGCCAGCCCAAGCTGTGCAACCTGAAGGATCTGGTCGAGGTCTTCCTGCAGCACCGCCGCGAAGTGGTCACGCGCCGCACGGTGTATGAGCTGCGCAAGGCGCGCGAGCGCGGCCATGTGCTGGAAGGCCTGGCGGTCGCGCTGGCCAATATCGACGACTTCATCGCCATCATCCGCAACGCGCCGACGCCGCCTGTGGCCAAGGCCGAGCTGATGACGCGCAACTGGGACAGCAAGCTGGTGCGCGAGATGCTCACGCGCACCCGCACCGATGGCGGCGTGGTCAACGCCGACGACTACCGCCCCGACGGGCTGGAGCGCGAATTCGGCATGCAGGCCGATGGCCTGTACCGCCTGTCCGAAACCCAGGCCCAGGAAATTCTGCAGATGCGCCTGCAGCGACTGACCGGCCTGGAGCAGGACAAGATCGTCGCCGAGTACAAGGACGTGATGTCCGTCATCGAGGACCTGCTGGACATCCTGTCCAAGCCCGAGCGCGTGTCGGCCATCATTGGCGACGAGCTCAAGCAGATCAAGGCCGAGTTCGGCCAGAGCAAGGTCGGCGCCCGCCGCAGCACGGTCGAGTACAGCGCGCAGGACCTGTCCACCGAGGACCTGATCACGCCCACCGACATGGTGGTCACGCTCAGCCACACGGGCTACATCAAGAGCCAGCCGCTGTCCGAGTACCGCTCGCAAAAGCGCGGCGGACGCGGCAAGCAGGCCACGGCCACCAAGGAAGACGACTGGATCGACCAGCTGTTCATCGCCAACACGCACGACTACCTGCTGTGCTTCTCCAACCGCGGCCGCCTGTACTGGCTCAAGGTCTGGGAAGTGCCTGCAGGTTCGCGCGGCTCGCGCGGACGCCCCATCGTCAACATGTTCCCGCTGCAGGATGGCGAGAAGATCAACGTGGTGCTGCCGCTGACGGGCGAGTACCGCAGCTTCCCGGCCGACCACTATGTGTTCATGTCCACCAGCATGGGCACCGTGAAGAAGACGGCGCTGGACGAGTTCTCCAACCCGCGCAAGGCCGGCATCATCGCCGTGGGCCTGGACGAGGGCGACTTCCTGATCGGCGCTGCCCTGACCGACGGCAAGCATGACGTGATGCTGTTCAGCGACGGCGGCAAGGCCGTGCGCTTCGACGAAAACGACGTGCGCCCCATGGGCCGCAACGCGCGTGGCGTCAAGGGCATGAACCTGGAAGAAGGCCAGAGCGTAATCGCCATGCTGGTGGCCGAGGACGAGTCGCAAAGCGTGCTCACGGCCACCGAGAACGGCTACGGCAAGCGCACCTCCATCGTGGAGTACACGCGCCATGGCCGCGGCACCAAGGGCATGATTGCCATCCAGCAGTCCGAGCGCAACGGCAAGGTCGTCGCCGCCACCCTGGTGCATGCCGATGACGAAATCATGCTGATCACCGACACTGGCGTGCTGGTGCGCACCCGGGTCTCAGAAATCCGCGAACTGGGCCGCGCCACCCAGGGCGTGACGCTGATCTCCCTGGACGAAGGCGCCAAGCTCGGCGGCCTGCAGCGCATCGTTGAAAACGATGCCAACGAAGTCGAGGACGAGGCTACGGGCGAGGAGGCCACAGGCGGCGATGAAGCCGCTGCCGAAGGCACGGGCGAGCCCGCCTGATGACCCAGCCGCCGCTGGGGCTGCCTCCCGCACCGGGAGCTCAGTCCCAGCGGCGGCTCAGATTTTTGACAGTTGCAGGCACCGCCCGAACTGGCGCCTGTGCGTGACTTGACAGTGAACTCCATGAACCGCCCTTACAACTTCTCCGCCGGCCCCGCCGCCATTCCCGCCGAAGTGCTGCAGCAGGCAGCCGCCGAAATGCTCGACTGGCACGGGTCCGGCATGAGCGTGATGGAGATGAGCCACCGCGGCAAGGAGTTCATCTCCATCTATGAACAGGCCGAGGCCGACCTGCGCGAGCTGCTGGCCGTCCCGCCCGAGTTCAAGATCCTGTTCATGCAAGGTGGCGGCCTGGCCGAGAACGCCATCGTTCCCCTGAACCTCTCGCGCGCAGGCACGGTGGACTTCGTGCTCAGCGGCAGCTGGAGCCAGAAGTCGGCCAAGGAAGCACGCAAGTACGTGGCCGACGCGCACATCGCAGCCAGCGGCGAAGACGGCAAGTTCACCGCCCTGCCCGCCCCCGAGAGCTGGCAACTGAGCCGGGGCGCCAGCTACGTGCACATCTGCAGCAACGAAACCATCCATGGCGTGGAGTTCCAGGAGCTGCCCGACCTGAAGGCGCTGGGCTGCGATGCTCCGCTGGTGGTTGACTTCTCCTCGCACGTGGCCTCGCGCCCCGTCGATTGGAGCCGCGTTGGTCTGGCATTCGGCGGCGCGCAAAAGAACCTGGGCCCTGCCGGCCTGACCCTGGTCATCGTGCGCGAGGATCTGCTGGGCCACGCCCTGCCGGCCTGCCCTTCGGCCTTCGACTACAAGACCGTGGCCGACAACCAGTCGATGTACAACACGCCTCCGACCTGGGGCATCTACATCGCGGGCCTCACGTTCCAATGGATCAAGCGCCAGACCGAAGGCGGCCTGACCGGCGTGGCCGCCCTGGAGGCGCGCAACATCGCCAAGGCCGACCTGTTCTACCAGTACGTGGACCAGTCCTCGTTCTACGTGAACAAGGTCGCTGCCAATTGCCGCTCGCGCATGAACATCCCCTTCTTCCTGCGCGACGAATCGCGCAATGACGCCTTCCTGGCCGGAGCCCGGGAACGCGGCCTGCTGCAGCTCAAGGGCCACAAGTCCGTCGGCGGCATGCGTGCCAGCATCTACAACGCCATGCCCATCGCTGGCGTGCAGGCGCTGGTGGAGTACATGCGCGAATTCGAACAGCGCAACGCCTGACCGACCACACTCCCGCCCATGAGCACCACACCCCAAGCATCTCCCGATCTGGCGCATCTGCGCGTGCAGATCGACGATATCGACCAGCAACTGCTGGACCTGCTGAACCGACGTGCCCGCGTGGCAGAGCAGGTCGGCGAGGTCAAGAAGCGTGAAGGCACGCCCTTCTTCCGCCCGGACCGCGTGGCCCAGGTCATCCAGAAGATCGAGTCCGCCAATCCCGGCCCGCTCAAGAACGGCCATGTCTCGGCCATCTGGCGCGAGATCATGTCGGCCTGCCTGGCGCTGGAGTCGCCCCAGCGCGTGGCCGTGCTGGGCCCGGCGGGCACGTTCTGCGAGGAAGCCGCCATCCAGTACTTCGGCGGCGCGGCCGATTTGATGTACTGCAACAGCTTCGACGAGGTGTTCCACGCCACGGCCGCAGGCAGCGCGCAGTACGGCGTGGTGGGCGTGGAGAACTCCAACGAAGGCGTGGTCACGCGCTCGCTGGACATGTTCCTGCACACGCCCTGCCACGTGGTGGGCGAGGTCAGCCTGCTGGTGCGCCACAACCTGCTTCGCAGCAGCAACACGACCGAGGGCATCGAGGTCGTGGCAGCCCATCCCCAGGCCCTGGCCCAGTGCCAGGGCTGGCTGGCCAAGCACCTGCCGCATGCCGAGCGCCGCCCGGTGTCCAGCAATGCCGAAGGCGCCCGCCTGGCAGCGCTGCATCCCAACATCGCCGGCCTGGCCAGCGAACGCGCAGCCCAGCAATTCGGCCTGCATGTGGTGGCGCATGCCATCCAGGACGATGCCTACAACCGCACGCGCTTCGCCGTCATCTGCCTGCCGCACACGCTGGCCACGCCCTCGCCCAGCGGCCAGGATTGCACCAGCATCATCATCTCCGTGCCCAACCGCCCCGGCGCCGTGCATGACCTGCTGGTGCCGCTCAAAAGGCACGGCGTGTCGATGACGCGCTTCGAGTCGCGCCCCGCGCGCACCGGCCAGTGGGAGTACTACTTCTACATCGACCTCGAAGGCCACCCGGCACAGCCCAACGTGGCCAGCGCGCTGGAAGAGTTGCGCGGCCTGTGCGCCTTCTACAAGGTGCTGGGCACCTACCCGGTATCCAAGTGATGCAGCCCTTTGAACAACTGGGCCTGATCGGCTGCGGCCTCATGGGCGGCTCGTTCGCCCTGGCGCTCAAGCAGGCAGGGCTGGTCAAGCGCGTCGTGGGCTACAGCAAGTCGCCTTCGACGACCGAACGCGCTCGCCAGATGGGCGTCATCGATGTGGAGGCCCCCTCCGCCCTGCTGGCCGCCGCCGGTGCCGACCTGGTGCTGCTGGCCGTGCCCGTGGCGGCGACCGAGGCCACGCTCAAGTCCATCAAGCACTTGGTCACGCCCGAGATGATGATCATGGACGTGGGCTCCACCAAGGTCGATGTGGTGCATGCCGCCCGCTCGGCCCTGCGCGACCAGCTCGGCTCCTTCGTCCCGGCCCACCCCATTGCAGGCAAGGAAGTCTCGGGCGTCGAGCACTCCGACCCCCAGCTGTACAAGGGCGCACAGGTCATCCTGACGCCCACCGAACGCACGCTGACCGACCACCTGCAAAAGGCCCGCTCCCTGTGGGAGCTGCTGGGCTGCCGCGTGCGCGCCATGTCGCCCGAAGCCCACGACAGTGCCTTTGCCACGGTCAGCCACCTGCCGCATCTGCTGGCCTTCGCCATGATGCAAAGCGTGATCACCCAGCCCGACTCCGACGACGTGCTGTCCCTGGCCGGCCCCGGCTTCCGAGACTTCACGCGCATTGCCGCAGGCGATCCCAAGATGTGGCGTGATGTGCTGCTGGCCAACAGCGAGCAGGTTCTGGCACAGTCACGCCAGTTCCAGCAGGCGCTGCAGCAACTCGAATCCCTGATCCAGGGCGGTGACGGACAAGGTCTTGAAGACCGCCTGACCCTGGCCAGCGCCGCGCGCGCCCATTGGCGCATGGGCGCTCCGCGCCGCTGACGCGCAACGCAGGGCAAGCGCCAGACGCAAGCCCGGCGCACCCAAAGCGCTCCTGTGCATTGCGGCCGGCGCGGCCGCAATGCCTCCCGACAGCCTGTTTGCCTCCGAATTGCCATGTTCAGTACCGCCTTCCTCGATATCCCCCCTCTTTCCCGCGCGCAGGGCACGGTGAGCCTGCCGGGCTCCAAGAGCATCTCGAACCGCGTGCTGCTGCTCGCGGCACTGAGCCAGGGCACGACCGTGGTCCACGACCTGCTCGACTCGGACGACACGCGCGTCATGCTCCGGGCCCTGCAGCAACTGGGCTGCACGGTGGAGCCCGCGACCATCACCCTCGGCCAGCCCGTGCGCATCACCGGCCTGGGCGGCGTCCTGCCCTCCGGCGCCAGTGCCGAACTGTTCATGGGCAACGCCGGCACGGCCATGCGGCCGCTGACGGCAGCCCTGTCCGTGCTGGGCGGCGACTTCAAGCTCAGCGGCGTGCCGCGCATGCATGAGCGCCCCATCGGCGATCTGGTCGATGCGCTGCGCCAGCTCGGCTGCCGCATCGACTATCTGGGCAACGAGGGCTTTCCTCCGCTGCACATCCGCCAGCCCGATTTCTCGCAGCTGCCGCACAGCCCCATCCAGGTGCGTGGCGATGTCTCCAGCCAGTTCCTGACCTCGCTGCTGATGGCGCTGCCGCTGCTGGCCAGCACGCGCGACATCACCATCGAAGTCGTGGGCGAGCTGATCTCCAAGCCCTACATCCACATCACGCTGGAATTGCTGGCCCGCTTCGGCATTGCCGTGCACAACGAGAACTGGCAGCGCTTCACCATCCCGGCCGGCAGCCGCTACAGCTCACCTGGCGAGATCCATGTCGAGGCAGACGCCTCGTCGGCCAGCTACTTCATCGCACTGGGCGCCATCGCCTCGGACAGCGCCGAAGGCATCCGCATCCTCGGCGTGGGACTGGACTCCATCCAGGGCGATATCCGCTTTGTCGAGGCCGCGCGCGCCATGGGCGCCGAGGTGGAAGGCGGCCCCAACTGGCTGCGCATCCGCCGTGGCGCATGGCCGCTCAAGGCCATCGACCTGGACTGCAACCACATCCCCGATGCCGCCATGACGCTGGCCGTCATGGCCCTGTATGCCGATGGCACGACCACGCTGCGCAATATCGCAAGCTGGCGTGTCAAGGAAACCGACCGCATCGCGGCCATGACCAAGGAACTGCGCAAGCTGGGCGCCGACGTCGAGGAGGGTGCGGACTTCATCCGCATCACTCCGCCCGCATCCACCGCCGCATGGCGTGCGGCCAGCATCCACACCTATGACGACCACCGCGTGGCCATGTGCTTCTCGCTGGCGGCCTTCAACCCGGCCGCCCTGCCCGTGCGCATCGAAGACCCCAAGTGCGTCGCCAAGACCTTCCCCGACTACTTCGAGGCCCTGTTCTCGGTCTGCGAGACGGCCCGCGCGCGCATTCCCGTGATCTGCATCGATGGCCCCACGGCCTCGGGCAAGGGCACGATTGCCGCCGAGGTCGCCCAGGCTCTTGGCTACCACCTGTTGGACTCGGGCGCGCTGTACCGGCTCACGGGGCTGGCCGCATCGCGCGTCGGCCTGGTGCTGGACGAACCGCACGCCCAGCAGATCGCCGTGCTGGCGCGCGAGCTGCCCGTGCGCTTTGACGCCGAGCAGCGCATCTGGCTGGGTGACGAGGATGTCACCCTCATCCTGCGCAGCGAGGAGTCGGGCATGAACGCCTCGCGCGTCTCGGCCCTGCCTGCCGTGCGCGACGCGCTGGTGGACCTGCAGCTGTCCTTCCAGCAGCTTCCGGGGCTGGTTGCCGACGGCCGCGACATGGGCACGGTGATCTTTCCCCATGCTCCCCTCAAGGTCTATTTGTCGGCCTCCGCCGCCTGTCGCGCCGAGCGCCGGCATAAGCAGTTGATTTCCAAAGGAATTGCCGCTAACATAAGCGCCCTTCGGGCTGACCTTGAAGCACGCGATGCGCGGGACATGAACCGCAGCGTCGCACCGCTCAAGCCCGCCCAGGATTCCATGCTGCTTGACAGCTCCGAACTCTCCATCGAAGAGGTGGCAGAGCAGGTGCTTTCATGGTGGCAGGAACGCCAGCCGTTCGGCCGCGACTGATTGCCAGTTGCGCCGCACGGTCGGCAAACCCGCCCTCCGGGCCCAGACATGGCGGCACCGCCCCATGTACGGCCCGAGGTCCATAGACTCCAACACCGTGGTTGAACCCACAACACCTCCGCAAACAGTCCTAGAAACGCCTGGCAATAGTGCCGGCGGAAACCTGTTTGCGGGCAAGGAAATACATGTCTGAATCTTTTGCCTCCCTGTTTGAAGAATCGCTGCAACGCACGGAAATGCGTCCTGGCGAGGTCATCACCGCTGAAGTCGTGCGCGTCGAGCACAACTTCGTCGTCGTGAACGCTGGCCTGAAGTCGGAAGCCTACGTGCCAATCGACGAATTCAAGAACGACCAGGGAGAAATCGAAGTCCAGGTGGGCGACTTTGTGTCGGTCGCCATCGGCTCGATCGAAAACGGCTACGGCGACACCATCCTGTCGCGCGACACCGCCAAGCGCCTGGCCTCGTGGCTGGCTCTGGAAAAGGCCCTGGAATCGGGCGAATTCGTGACCGGCACGACCTCCGGCAAGGTCAAGGGCGGCCTGACGGTGCTGGTCAACGGCATCCGCGCCTTCCTGCCCGGTTCGCTGATCGACACCCGTCCGATCAAGGACCTGACTCCGTACGAAAACAAGACGATGGAGTTCAAGGTCATCAAGCTGGACCGCAAGCGCAACAACGTGGTGCTGAGCCGCCGCGCCGTGGTCGAAGCCTCGATGGGCGAAGAGCGCGCCAAGCTGATGGAAACGCTGAAGGAAGGCGCCATCGTTCAAGGCGTGGTCAAGAACATCACCGAATACGGTGCGTTCGTGGACCTGGGCGGCATCGACGGCCTGCTGCACATCACCGACATGGCATGGCGCCGCGTGCGTCATCCCTCGGAAGTCGTGCAGGCTGGCCAGGAAATCACCGCCAAGATCCTCAAGTTCGACACCGAGAAGAACCGTGTCTCGCTGGGTCTGAAGCAAATGGGCGACGACCCGTGGATGGGCGTTTCGCGCCGCTACCCCTCGAGCACCCGCCTGTTCGGCAAGGTCACGAACATTGCCGACTACGGCGCGTTCGTCGAGCTGGAACCCGGCATCGAAGGCCTGGTGCACGTCTCCGAAATGGACTGGACCAACAAGAACATTGCTCCGACCAAGCTCGTTACCCTGGGTGACGAAGTCGAAGTCATGGTGCTGGAGATCGACGAAGACAAGCGTCGCATCTCGCTGGGCATGAAGCAGTGCAAGGCCAACCCCTGGCAAGAGTTCGCGCAGAACACCAAGCGCGGCGACCGCGTCAAGGGCCCGATCAAGTCGATCACCGACTTCGGCGTGTTCGTGGGTCTGGCTGCCGGCATCGACGGCCTGGTGCACCTGTCCGACCTGTCCTGGAACGAGCCCGGCGAAGCCGCCGTGCGCAACTACAAGAAGGGCCAGGAAGTCGAAGCCATCGTGCTGGCCGTGGACGTCGAGCGCGAGCGCATCTCCCTGGGCATCAAGCAGCTGGACAGCGATCCCTTCACGACCTTCGTGACCGTGAACGACAAGGGCCAGATCGTGTCGGGCAAGGTCAAGACGGTGGACGCACGTGGTGCTGAAATCGACCTGGGCGAAGACATCATCGGTTACCTGCGTGCTTCGGAAATCGCCGTGGACCGCGTGGAAGATGCCCGCTCGGTGCTGAAGGAAGGCGACGAGATCACCGCCGTGGTGGTCAATGTGGATCGCAAGACCCGCAACATCCAGCTGTCGATCAAGGCCAAGGACCAGGTCGACCAGCAAGAAGCCATGGCTTCCCTGTCCGCTCAGTCGGCCAAGGAAAACGCCGGCACGACCAGCCTGGGCGCCCTGCTGCGCGCCAAGCTGGACAACTCCGACAAGTAATCAGCAGCCAGTCTGCTGACCGCTGAAGGTCGGATGCGACGGGCGCCTCCGGGCGCCCGTCGCCATTTCAACCCCTGATTCCTATCCTTGATGACCCGATCCGATCTCGTCGAAGAACTCGCCGCCCGCTTTGGCCAACTGAGCCAGCGCGATGCCGAGCAGGCCGTCAAGACGATTCTTGACGCCGTCAGCGATGCCCTGGTGCGAGGCCATCGCATCGAAATCCGCGGCTTTGGCAGTTTCTCGGTCAACCATCGCCCGCCCCGCATGGGCCGCAATCCCCGCAGTGGCGAGGCTGTCCACATTCCGTCCAAGCGCGTGCCGCACTTCAAGCCCGGCAAGGCCCTTCGCGAAGCCGTGGACCTGCGCCCCGGCGCGGCCATCGATACAGACAACACAGGCTCCGGCACAGGCACCGGCCCTGCCGCCTGAAAGCGGGCTGACCGGCTGCGCGCGCCGCAGCCGCCCTCTCCGCCAGGCTCTAGAATCGTTCCCGTCACACAAGGGAACACATGAAGTACTTCCTGTGGCTGCTCAAGGCGGCCATTTTTTTTACGCTGTTCGCTTTCGCCCTGAACAACCAGCAGGACGCGACGGTGCACTTCTTCTTCGGCACCTCCTGGACTGCGCCGCTGGTACTGGTGGTGCTGGCCGCCTTCGCACTGGGCCTGATCGTGGGCGTTCTGGGCATGGTGCCGCGCTGGCTCAAGCACCGCAACGCCGCGCGCTCGACCCAGGCCACAGTGCCTGCCGCAGCCGAGGCACCGGCAGCGGCCACGGCGCCCAAGCCCGCCCCATCCCCCATCCTGCCGGGCGACGTGCATGGAATTTGATCTGAGCTGGATATTGCTGGGCCTGCCCGTCGCCTTCGTGCTGGGCTGGCTGGCCTCGCGCTGGGACCTGAGGCAGATTCGCGCCGAAAACCGCCAGGCGCCCAAGGCCTATTTCAAGGGCCTGAACTTCCTGCTCAACGAGCAGCAGGACAAGGCCATCGACGCCTTCATCGAAGCCGTGCAGAACGACCCCGACACTTCGGAGCTGCACTTCGCGCTGGGCAACCTCTTTCGCCGCCGTGGCGAATACAACCGCGCCGTGCGCGTGCACGAACACCTGCTGTCGCGCGGCGACCTCAGCCGCGTGGACCGCGACCGCGCCCAGCACGCGCTGGCCCAGGACTTTCTGAAGGCAGGCCTGCTCGATCGTGCCGAGGACGCGCTGCGCCGCCTGGAAGGCACGGCCTTCGAGGCCGAAGCCCGCCTGGCCCTGCTGGCCATCTACGAACGCTCACGCGACTGGACACAGGCCGCCGCCATTGCGCGCCGCATGCAGGAAGCCAACCAGGGCGACTTCAGCGGCCGCCTGGCCCACTACCTCTGCGAAGACGCCCAGGCCCTGCTGACCCAGGCCCAGCAGGCCGAGGCACTGCAGCGGCTGCAGCAGGCCATCACCACCGCCCCACAGGCCGCACGCCCGCGCCTGGAGCACGCGCAGCTGCAGCACCGCATGGGGCAATCGGCCCAGGCCCTGCACACGTTGGAAAGCCTGGCCGAGCAGTCCCCAGCCTCGCTGCCGCTGGCGGCTCAGCTGCTGGTGGACATTGCCGCCGCCACGGGCCAGCGCCAGCACATCCACCAACTGCTCAGCCAGCAGTACGAGCAGGCACCCTCGCTGGATCTGCTGCAGGCCCTGGTCGCGCTGGACGCTCAAATTGAAGAACAGAGCAACGATGGTGAAACCAAGGCACCGGGACGCGCACGCCTGGTCCAGCATCTGGACAGGGAGCCCTCCCTGGTGGCTGCCGCGCAGTGGCTGGCAGGCGAGAAGCTGGCCGAGGAGCAGTACCACCCGGCCGTGCAACGCGCGCTGGACCACGCGGCCAAGCCGCTGACCCGCTACCGCTGCGCGGCCTGCGGCTTCGAGGCACGCCAGCATTTCTGGCATTGCCCCGGCTGCCAGAGCTGGGACAGCTATCCGGCCCGGCGCGTCGAGGAGCTGTGATGCGGGGCAGGCGCGAGAGGCAGCTCCACCCCCTGCATCGCGTCACCCCCATTGGCAAACACGGCATGGACGGTGTATTTTCAGAGTATTCCTAGAAACCGCCTTGGCAGGCGCATGGCCATTGACTTTGCACACGTTCGGCCATGCCTGCACGGGCCTGCTGGCCCCCTTCACCGCCTAGCCGCACGCCAAGGCCCTGCATAAGATGCCTCTGGGTCGCAATGTTGCGGCCCTCAACATTTTGGGATCAGGAGGTTTGTATGTTCAGAAAACTGATGGCTGGCTTCATTGCACTGCTGTGGTCCGTGATGGCCCTGGCTGCCGTGGAAGTCAACAAGGCGAATGAAGCCGAACTGACATCCATCAAGGGCATTGGCCCGGCCATGTCGGCACGCATTCTCGAGGAGCGCAAATCCTCCGCCTTCAAGGACTGGCCCGATTTCATTGCCCGCGTCAAAGGCGTGGGCGAACCGACCGCCGCCAAGTTCTCGGGTGACGGCCTGACGGTCAATGGCGCCAGCTACAAGGGCCAGGGAGCCAAGCCCGATGCAAAGGACACGGCGGCCAAGGACACCAAGGACACGGCAGCCAAAGGCGCCAAGCCGACCAAGGACCAGGCCGCCAAACCGGCCACGCCGGCCAAGGCCGGCGCGGCCTCCTGAGTACGCCAACTGTCTCTATCCAACCCGCTTCGGCGGGTTTTTCATGCGTACTACCCTCGGGGTATGCGCGGCCATAGCCTGAAACATGCTCAGGTTTTCATAGCGAAGCAAAAAACCTTGCCCGTAAAATGAACCGCCCATGCCCCTGATCACCCTCATCCTCCTACCCTTCATCGGCAGCCTGATTGCCGCGATGCTGCCCGCCAATGCGCGCAATACGGAATCGACTCTGGCCGGCGTCATTGCCCTCGGCTGCGCCATCCAGACGGCATTGCTGTTCCCCCAGATCGCCGATGGAGAGGTGCTGCGCCAGGAGATCGAGTGGCTGCCGGCACTGGGGCTGAATCTGGTGATCCGCATGGACGGTTTTGCCTGGATGTTCTGCATGCTGGTGCTGGGCATCGGTTCGCTGGTGGTGCTTTATGCGCGCTACTACATGTCGCCGGCGGATCCCGTGCCGCGCTTTTTCTCGTTCTTTCTGGCCTTCATGGGCGCGATGGCGGGCGTGGTGCTGTCGGGCAACATCATCCAGATTGCCTTCTTCTGGGAGCTGACCAGCCTCTTCTCCTTTCTTCTGATCGGATACTGGCACCACCGCAAGGATGCACGCCGGGGCGCGCGCATGGCGCTGACGGTGACGGGAACGGGCGGCCTGGCCATGCTGGCCGGCATGCTGGTGCTGGGCCACATCGTGGGCAGCTATGACCTGGACAACGTGCTCATCGCCGGCCAGCAGGTGCGCGACCACCAGTTGTACCTGGTCGCCCTGGTGCTGATCCTGCTGGGCGCACTGACTAAGAGCGCGCAGTTCCCCTTCCACTTCTGGCTGCCGCACGCCATGGCCGCGCCCACGCCGGTGTCGGCCTACCTGCACTCCGCCACCATGGTCAAGGCGGGTGTGTTCCTGCTGGCGCGCATGTGGCCCGTGCTGGGCGACACCGATGCCTGGTTCTGGCTGGTGGGCGGAGCCGGCGCGGCAACGCTGCTCATCGGTGGCTATCTGGCCATGTTCCAGCACGATCTCAAGGGATTGCTGGCCTATTCGACGATTTCCCACCTGGGCCTGATCACGCTGCTGCTGGGCCTCAACAGCAAGCTGGCCGCCGTGGCTGCGGTGTTCCACATCATGAACCACGCGACCTTCAAGGCCTCGCTGTTCATGGCCGCAGGCATCGTTGACCATGAAAGCGGCACGCGCGACATCCGCCGCCTCTCGGGCCTGCGGCACATGATGCCCATCACGGCCACGCTGGCCTGCGTGGCCAGTGCGGCCATGGCGGGCGTGCCGCTGCTCAACGGCTTCCTGTCCAAGGAGATGTTCTTCGCCGAGACCGTCTACCTGGACGCTGCCCCCTGGGTGCGCACGGCCCTGCCGGTGGCCGCCACGGTGGCGGGCATGTTCAGCGTGGCCTATTCGCTGCGCTTCACCATCGACGTCTTCTTCGGTCCCAAGGCCACCGACCTGCCGCACGAGCCGCACGAGCCGCCGCACTGGATGCGCGTGCCCGTCGAATTGCTGGTGCTGGCCTGCCTGGTGGTGGGCATGCTGCCGGCGTGGGCGGTGGGCAGCTTCCTCGCAGCGGCCGCCACGCCCGTGGTCGGCGGCGATCTGCCCGAGTACAGCCTGGCCATCTGGCACGGCTGGAACATGCCCTTGATCATGAGCCTGGTCGCCCTGATTGGCGGCATCCTGCTGTACATGCTGCTGCGCTGGCAGCGCCAGGCCGGCCATATCGATACCGCACCGCTGGTGGGCACGCTCAGCGGCCAGCGCATCTTCGAGAACCTGCTGGCCCGCCTGTCCCTGCTGGGCCGCTGGTCGCGCCGGCGCCTGTCCACCATGCGCCTGCAGTGGCAGATGCTGTGGCTGGTGTGCACCGCCGTGCTGGCGGGCGTTCTGCCGCTGTGGCTGCAGGGCATCAAGCTGGGCGATCGGGGCATGCTGCCGCTGTCGCCCGCCTTCGTGCTGCTGTGGTCGGTGGGCATTCTCTGCGCCCTGGGCACGGCCTGGAAGGCCAAGTACCACCGGCTGACCGCGCTGATCATGCTGGGCGGTGCCGGCCTGTGCACCTGCCTGACCTTCCTGTGGTTCTCGGCGCCCGATCTGGCGCTGACCCAGCTGGTGGTCGAAGTCGCCACCACGGTGCTGATGCTGCTGGGCCTGCGCTGGATGCCCAAGCGCGACAAGAGCCTGCACATTCCCGTGCTGTCCGCCGAGCTGCGTGCCCGCTCGCGCCGTATGCGCGACCTGCTGCTGTCGCTGGTGGCCGGGGGCGGCATGGCCTGGCTGGCCTTCGCCATGATGAGCCGCCCCTTCTATGACGGCGCCTCCACCTTCTTCCTCGAACATGCGCTCAGCGACGGCGGCGGCACCAATGTGGTCAACGTCATGCTGGTGGACTTCCGTGGCTTCGACACCTTCGGCGAAATCGTGGTGCTGGGCATCGTGGCCCTGGTGGTCTATGCCCTGCTGCGGCGCTTCCGCCCGGCCCGCGAGACGCTGGACCTGCCCGAACAGCAGCGCTACGTGCCAGGCGACCTGCAGACCGATCTGTTCAATCCGCGCAATGCCGGCGATACGGCCGTGGGCTACCTGATGGTGCCCGCCGTGCTGGTCCGCCTGCTGCTGCCTTTCGCGGCCCTGGTCTCGGTCTACATCTTCATGCGCGGCCACAACGAACCCGGAGGCGGCTTCGTCGCCGGCCTGGTGTTCTCGGTCGCCTTGCTGATGCAGTACATCATCTCCGGCACGCAGTGGGTCGAGGCCCACTTGCCGATCTTCCCGCGCCGATGGATCGGTGTCGGCCTGCTGTTCGCACTGGGTACCGGCATGGGCTCCATCGTGGCCGGCTATCCCTTCCTCACCAGCCACACCTTCCATATGACCCTGCCAGTCGTCGGCGACGTGCATCTCGCCAGCGCCCTGTTCTTCGACATCGGTGTGTTCTCGCTGGTGGTGGGCGCAACCATGCTCATTCTGACGGCCATCGCCCACCAATCGGTGCGCAGCCACCGCTACCACGCCCGCCTGCTGGAGGAGCAGCAACAACAGGCCGAGGAGGCCGAAGCCGCCGTGCAGCAAGCCACCGCCGCAGCCCTGGCGCGAGGAGGTTTCTGATGGAAGTCGTGCTTGCCATTGCCATCGGCGTACTGACCGGCTCGGGCGTGTGGCTGCTGCTGCGCCCACGGACCTACCAGGTCATCATGGGGCTGGCCCTGCTGTCGTATGCGGTCAACCTGTTCATCTTCAGCATGGGCCGCCAGGGCCTGGCCATTGACAAGGAGCCCGTGCTGCGGGCCGGCGTACCGCAGGATCTCGCGCACTATGCCGATCCCATGCCCCAGGCGCTGGTGCTCACGGCCATCGTGATCGGCTTTGCCATGACGGCGCTGTTCCTGGTGGTGCTGCTGGCCTCGCGCGGCACCACCGCCACCGACCATGTGGACGGAGCCCATTCCCGCACCGAGCAGGAGATGCCATGAACGAGCTGACCGCCCGTCTCATGCCGCACCTGATGCTGGCGCCCATCGTGCTGCCCATGCTCTCGGCAGCGCTGATGCTGCTGCTGCGCGAGGAGCGCCAGCGCGTGAAGTTCGCCCTTGGCCTGGTGTCCACCGTGCTGGGCCTGGGCGTGGCCGTGCTGCTGATGCTGTGGACCGACCAGGCCGGCGCACCCGTCAACCTGGGCGTCTACATGCCGGGCAACTGGCCCATGCCCTTCGGCATCTCGCTGGCGCTGGACCGCCTGACCGGCATGATGCTGGTGCTGACCTACACGGTGGCCCTGGCCTCGCTGATCTTCTCCAGCGCCCGCTGGCACCGCGCGGGGATGCACTTTCACTCGCTGTTCCAGTTCCAGCTGATGGGCCTGAGCGGCGCCTTCCTCACGGCGGACCTGTTCAACCTGTTCGTGTTCTTCGAGATCATGCTCGCGGCCTCCTACGGCCTGTTGCTGCATGGCTCGGGCCGGGCGCGCATCCAGGCGGGCCTGCACTACATCGCCATCAACCTGGCCGCCTCGTCGCTGTTCCTCATCGGCGTGTCCATGCTCTACGGCCTGACCGGCACGCTGAACATGGCCGACCTGGCGCGCGCCATTCCCCAGATCAGCAGTGCCGACCGCGGGCTGCTGCATTCGGCAGCGGCCATCCTGGGCATCGCCTTCCTGACCAAGGCGGCCATGTGGCCGCTGAACTTCTGGCTGGTGCCGGCCTACAGCGCGGCCACCGCGCCCGTCGGTGCCGTGTTCGCGCTCATGACCAAGGTGGGCGTCTACGTGGTGCTGCGGCTGTGGACGCTGCTGTTCAGCTCCGAGGCCGGGTCCTCCGCCCTGTTCGGCAGCACCTGGCTGATCGTCGGCGGCATGCTGACCATGGCCTTCGGCGGCCTGGGCATGCTGGGCTCGCAGCGCCTGACGCATATCGCGGGCTTTGCGGCCATCCTGTCGTCAGGCACCCTGCTGGCTGCCACGGGCTTTGGCCAGAACGCGCTGACGGCGGGGCTGCTGTACTACCTGCCCAGCTCCACCCTGGCCGTGAGCGCGCTCTTCCTGATTGCCGACGTGGTGGACCGCTGGCGCGTGGACGACGACGCGGGCGAGCCCTATGAAGACGATGAGGCGCCCTTCCTCAACGCCGAGCTGCTTCCCACCGAGGGATTCAACCTTGACGAATCCGAAGAGGTGCTGATCGGCCGCGCCATTCCCGCCGCAGCCGCCTTCATCGGCCTGAGCTTCATGCTGGCCACCCTGGTGGTTACCGGCCTGCCCCCGCTGTCGGGCTTCGTGGGCAAGTTCGCCATGCTGTCTGCCCTGCTCAACCCGCTGGGCCTGGGCAACTCCAGCGGCTTCCAGGCCGGCTGGGCCGGCTGGGTGCTGGTGGCGCTGATGATCATCACCGGGCTGCTGGCCCTGCTGTCGCTGGTGCGCGCCGGCATACGCCACTTCTGGGCGACCGAGGAGCAGAACTCCCCCTCGCTGCGCGTGGTCGAAGGCCTGCCCATCGCCTTGCTGCTGGCCTGCTGCGTGGCACTGACGATGCGCGGCGGCGAACTGATGGGCTACACCCAGCGCGCGGCCGATGCGCTGCTGGCGCCCGATGTCTATGTACGCTCCGTCATGGGCACGCAGCCCGAGCCCAGCCCGGCAGAAAAGAAGGCCCGCCTGGAAGCCGGGCCCGAAGGCGCGGCACGCGCCGCGGCCCAGGCCAGTGGCGCGCCCATACCCGCAGGCATAGGCGATGCAGGCACGACGGCGGGCAAGGAGGATTCCCGATGATGAAAACCTTGCTGCCCGCGCCGCTGCTGTCGGTGGCGCTGTTCCTGCTGTGGCTGCTGCTCAACCGTTCGTTCAGCAGTGGACAGATCCTGCTCGGTGCATTGCTGGGCCTGCTGCTGCCGCTGCTGCTGCGCGGCCTGCGCCCCTTGCCCGTGCGGGTGCGCCATCCGCTGACCATCCTGCGCCTGGCGCTGCGCGTGGTCTGGGACACCTCGGTGTCCAACTTCAACGTCGTGCGCTTCATGCTGTTTCCGGGCATGCGCAAGCACCCGGCCAACTTCGTGCGCATCCCGCTGGAACTGCGCGACCCCAACGGCCTGGCCGTGCTCGCCATGATCGTGTGCATCACGCCCGGCACGGCCTGGGCCGAGATCTCGCGCGACCGCTCGCAGCTCATGCTGCATGTGCTGGAGGTCGATGATCCCGAGGAGATCGTCCAGCACGTCAAGCGTTGCTACGAGCGCCCCCTGATGGAGATTTTCGAATGATGCCCTGGTTCCACTGGACTTTGATGTTCGCGCTGGGCCTGCTGGTCGCGGCCATGGGCTGCGCCGTGCTGCGCCTGCTCAAGGGCCCGCACGCCCAGGACCGCGTGCTGGCGCTGGACTGCATGTACCTCAACGGCATGCTGGCCATGCTGCTCATGGGCATCATCTACGACAGCACAAGCTACTTCGAGGCGGCCTTGCTGGTCGCACTGTTCGGCTGCGTGGGCTCCACCGCCATGGCCAAGTTCCTGCTGCGCGGCGAGGTGATCGAATGACGCCGGAGACCACACTGCCGCTGTGGTGCCAGATCCTGGTTGCCGCGCTGGCGCTGGGCGGCGCCATCATCGCCTTCCTGGGCTCCATGGGACTGTGGCGGCTGGGCAGCTATTTCGAGCGCGTGCATGCGCCCTCCATCATCGCCACCATGGGCTGCTGGCTGATCATGCATGCCACCTGGATCTACTTTTCCGTCAGCGGCCAGAGCCTGGCCGTGCATGCGCTGCTGATTGCGGTCTTCATTTCCGTGACCGTGCCCATCACCACCATCTTCCTGATGCGCGCAGCCCTGTTCCGCGCGCGCCGTGCGGGCCAGGACGTGCCGCCGCCGCTGAGCACCGTCGTGCGCAACGAACCGGCCGAGCACCCGGACGTCTGAAATCGCTTGCGGCGCCTGAAAATGCCCGCCCATCGCTGGTGGCGGGCCCCAGGCCCAAGCCCTGCCCAACTGCTCAGCATACGAATCTGCCACCGGCCCCGTCAATGCGCAAAGCAACGGATACGCGAGCCCCGCGGCTATGAGTTTGTGAGCGTATAGTGCAGTCATCATCTGCGCTGGCAACGCATTTGATGGAACGGCCACAGGCGTGGCCGCCCTGGGTTTTTCTGTGTACGAGGGTTCATGCAAATCTCTTCCCCCTGACCGATACCGATCTGGCCAACGGCTGGTCGGCCCTTCACAACCAGGCGCACAACGGCATGGCATTGCAGCAGAATTCCAATCGCCTCGCCTTCGCGGACCCGGAATTCATGTTCCGCCGCGAGACCCGCGGCATCCGCATGCAGCTGGAGCTGCTCAAGCCCGACCTGGCCCAGATCGAACGCGGCATAGAAAACACCGTCGTGGTCTATGGCAGCGCGCGCTTCGTGGACCTGGAGCAGGCCGAGCAGCAACTGGCCGACGCGCAGGCCAGCGGCGATGCCCAGCGCATTGCAGTGGCCGAGCGCGCCGTGCGCAACGCCCACCGCTACGAGCAGGCCCGCGCCTTCACGCGCATCGTGGCCGCCGACAGCCTGAACCAGCCGCCCGAGGAGCGGCTCTATATCTGCACCGGCGGCGGCCCCGGCATCATGGAGGCGGCCAACCGTGGCGCCCATGATGTGGGCGCGCCCAGCATCGGCCTGAACATCGAGCTGCCGCACGAGCAAAACGGCAATCGCTTCATCTCGCCGGACCTGAGCTTCAAGTTCCACTACTTCGCCTTGCGCAAGATGCATTTCATGATGCGCGCCAAGGCCCTGGTGGCCTTCCCCGGCGGCTTCGGAACGCTGGACGAGCTGTTCGAGGTGCTGACCCTGATGCAGACCGGCAAGACGCATTCCGTGCCTGTGATCCTTTTTGGCACCGAGTTCTGGAAGCGCCTGCTCAACATCGACCTGATGATCGAGGAAGGCACGATCTCGCCCAAGGACCTGCAGCTGTTCCGGTATACCGATGATCCGGTGGAGGCCTGGGCGCTGATCAAGCAGTTCCACGCTGGCGGCTGGTAAGCCGCAGCGGCCGGCAGGCCGCCAACGCATCGCAAGGCGATCTGCGCACCAAGGCGCAGGTCGCCTTTTTCATTCCGGCTTGCGCGGCGGCAGCCCCATGAACCAGGCCGTGCGGATGCCCGAGGCCACGGCCGCGCCCACCACCCAGAACAGCGCAGACACGCCGATCAGCGCCCCCGCCGAGCCGAACAGCACGGGCATGGCCACGCTGGAGGCATTGATGGCCATGAGCCGCAGGCCCAGCGCCTCGCCATGGCGGTGCTCGGGCGTGATCTGGTGCAGCATGCTCATGACCATGGGCTGCACCGAGCCCAGCGAAAAGCCCAGCAGCACCGAGCACACGCCCATGGTCAGTGCCGAGTCCATGAAGGGGTACAGCGCAAAGACGAAGGCGGTGATGGCCATGGCGCCGGAGATCACGGCGCCTTCGCGCAGGCGCTCGGCCACCAGCGGCATGGCCAGGCGGATGGCGGCGGCCGCCACGGCAAAAATGCCCAGCAGCGTGCCGATGACCGAGGCGCTCAGCCCCTTCTCATGGCCCAGCAGCGGCAGCACGAAGGTGTGCACATCCCAGCACGCCGACTGCAACCAGTTGACCAGCAGCAGGTTGCGGAAGTTGCGGTCGCGCAGCAGGTCCCAGGCATGCTGCTTGGGGCCGCCGATGGGCGCGCGCACGGGCGGCAGCTCCTGCGTGTGGCGCACCCAGCTCCAGGCCAGCACGGGCACCAGGGCCAGCAGGCCGAAGGCGACGCGGTAGCCCATGGTGCTGCCCTCGCCGCCAAAATTCGCGTGATCGATCAGCAGCCCCGTGCTGAAGGGCCCGATGAAATTGGAGATGGCCGGACCTATGGCCAGCCAGCTGAACACCTTCTTGAGCGCCAACGCATCGTGGGTGACCCGCCCCGCATGGCGCTGCACGGCAATCACCACCGCGCCGCTGGCACCGCCCGTCAGCAGCGCCACCAGACACAGCACGGGATAGACCGGAAACGCCAGCGCCAGCGCACAGCCGCCGCTGGCCGCCAGCATGGACAGGAAAAACGGCTTGCGAAAACCATGCTTGTCCGCAAAGCGCCCGGCCGGCAGCGCCAGGAACACCTGGGTCAGCGCAAACAGCGCCAGCAAGATCCCCACGGCCGCCGCGCTGTAGCCCTGCTGCAGCGCCAGCAAAGGCGCGGCCAGCCGCATGCCGGCCATGGTGGCGTGCACGCTGACCTGGGCCATGATGACTTTGAACAGCGCCAGATTCATCTCAGTCCTGCTCCGACCCTGGCTCCATGCCTGCCGCCGTGTCCTTGTCGTCCGGCAGACCGGGCAGCCCTGCGCTCGAGGCCGGCGCGGGCAGCTCCTGCACATCGCGCAATTGCCGCTGGATGGCGCGCGTGCGCACACCCACCTGCTCGAAGCGCTTGGCGGCGGCATCGATGGATTTGCGCGTGGCATCCACCACCTCGCCGAACTTGGCGAACTCGGTCTTGACCTGGCCCAGCACGGCCCAGACCTCGGAGGAGCGCTTTTCGATGGCCAGCGTCTTGAAGCCCATCTGCAGGCTGCTGAGCATGGCCGCCAGATTGGCCGGGCCGGTGACCATCACGCGGCAGCCGTTTTGCACGGCCTCGACCAGGCCGGGGCGGCGCATGACCTCGGCAAACAGGCCTTCCGTGGGCAGGTAGAGCACGGCAAAGTCCGTGGTGTGGGGCGGGCTCACATACTTGCCATGGATCTTGCGGGCCTCGAACTTGATCGATGCCTCGAAGGCATTGCCGGCCGAGGCAATTGCCGCCTTGTCGGCCGCATCCTGGGCGTCGAGCAGGCGCTGGTACTGCTCGACCGGGTACTTGGCATCGATGGGCAGCCAGACCGGCGTCTCGTCGCTGCGCCCGGGCAGGCGGATGGCGAACTCCACCATGTCGTCGCTGCCGGGCACGGTCTTGACGTTGCGCGCGTACTGCTCGGGCGTGAGCACGTTCTCGATGATGGCGCCCAGCTGCAGCTCGCCCCAGGTGCCGCGCGTCTTCACATTGGTCATCACGCGCTTGAGATCGCCCACGCTGCCGGCCAGCGTCTGCATCTCCCCCAGGCCCTTGTGCACCTGCTCCAGCCGGTCGCTGACCAGCTTGAACGATTCGCCCAGGCGCTGCTCCAGCGTGGCATGCAGCTTCTCGTCCACCGTGCGCCGCATCTCCTCCAGCCGCGCCGCGTTGTCCGACTGGATGGTGGCCAGGCGCTCGTTGAGCGTGCCGCGCAGCTGTTCGGCATGGACCTGGCTGGACTGCGCCAGCCCGCCCAGCTGCTGCTGGATGTCGTTCTTGAGGGAGTCCAGCGTGCTGCGCGTGGTCTGCGCCAGCGCCTCGAAACGCTCCTGCACATGGGCGTTGAAGCGCTGCGTGCTTTCGCCCTGGGCCTCGCGGGCCTGGGCGCTGTCGGAGGCCAGGCGCACGGTGAGCCGGCCCAGTTCCATGCGAAAGGCTGCCAGCGCCTCGCCCTGCTCGCGCCGCGCGGCCTGTGCATCGAGCTGGGCCTGGGCCAGATGGGCCTGCAGCTGCTGCGACACGCGGTCCAGACCACCGTCGCTCTTGGCCACGGCCATCTGCGTGGCCTGGGCGCCGCGCTCGAGCTGCTGCAGCCGCACATCCAGCATCTGCAGCGCCTGCAGCAACTGCTGCGGCGCCACCCCGTCATCGCGCTGCGCCGAGCGCCTGCACAGCAGCCAGATCACGGCCGCCTGCCCCAACAGCAGCACGGCCCATGCCGCCCACCACACTCCGGATATCTGGGTCAAGATCTTGCTTCAGCTCCATGCAGCGGGAAGCGGCCAGGGCCAGCCTTCCCGCGATTGTCGGAATACGGCACTCAGGCCTTGGCGCGCGCGCCTGCGGCCGCCGCCTCGGGCTGGTTGACGGGCGTGCGCGGGCCCTTGCCGCTCAGAAAGTCGATCAGGTTGTCGGCTGCCAGCTCGGCCATGGCGCTGCGCGTGCCCATGGTGGCGCTGGCGATGTGCGGGGTCAGCACGACATTGGGCACGGTCAGCAGGTCGGGATGGACCGAGGGCTCGCCCTCGAACACGTCCAGGCCGGCGGCGGCAATGGTCCTGTCGCGCAGCGCCCTGGCCAGCGCCGCGTCATCGACGATGCCGCCACGCGCGATGTTGATCAGCGTGGCCGTGGGCTTCATCCTTGCGATCTCGGCCGCGCCTATGGTGTGGTGGTTTTCCTTGGTGTAGGGCAGCACCAGCACCACATGGTCGGCCATGGCCAGCAGCTCGTCCTTGCCCACGTAGCCGGCCTTGCATTCGGCTTCCAGCTCGGGCGACAGGCGCGAGCGGTTGTGATAGACCACCTTCATGCCGAAGCCATGCGCACCGCGCCGGGCAATGCCCTGGCCGATGCGGCCCATGCCGATGATGCCCAGCGTGCTGCCGTGCACTTCCGAGCCGGCGAACAGGTCGTAGCGCCAGGAGTTCCACTTTCCGGCGCGCAGGTAGTGCTCGCTCTCGGTCACGCGGCGGGCCGTGGCCATGAGCAGGGCAAAGCCGAAGTCGGCCGTGGTCTCGGTCAGCACGTCGGGCGCGTTCGTGCCCTGCACGCCCGCAGCCGTCATCGCAGGCACGTCGAAGTTGTTGTAGCCCACGGCCATGTTGGCCACGACCTTCAGCCGCGGGCAGGCCGCCAGCAGTGCCGCATCGATGGTCTGCGAGCCTGTGGTCAGCACGCCGTCCTTGTCCTGCAGATGCGCGGCCAGCTCCTGCGGGCTCCAGACCACGTCGTCCTGGTTGGACTCGACCTCGAAGTGCTGCTCCAGCTTGCGCACCACCTCGGGCGGGATGGCGCGGGCGATCAGGATGCGGGGTTTGCTTGCCATGTCTGTCTCTTTCCTTGTCTTGGCGGGAGGCGGTTCTTCAGCGGAACCAGATGAAGCTCATCAATACGAACAGCGGCACCAGAATGCCCAGCGACCAGGCCATGTAGCCGAAGAAGCTGGGCATCTTCACGCCGCGCTCCTCGGCAATGGCCTTGACCATCAGATTGGGCGCGTTGCCGATATAGGTGTTGGCACCCATGAACACCGCGCCCGCGGAGATGGCCGCCAGCGTGGAGGCCATCGTGGTCATCAGCTGCGCGGCATCGCCCCCTGCGGTGTTGAAGAACACCAGGTAGGTCGGCGCGTTGTCGAGGAAGGAGGACAGCAGGCCCGTGGCCCAGAAGTACATCAGCGGATCGGGCGTGCCGTCGGCGCGCGTGACGGCACCCACGATGGCGCCGAACGGCCCGCCCGTGCCCGCCTTGAGCATGGCGATCACGGGGATGATGGTCAGGAAGATGCCCGCGAACAGCTTGGCCACTTCCTGCATCGGCCCCCAGCCGAATTCGTTGGCCTGGTGCACGCTGCGCGGCGTGAGCCGCAGGGACAGCAGCGCCACCACGATCAGCCCAGCATCGCGCACCAGCCCCGGCAGGCCCACATGCGTGCCGGCCAGCACCAGCCCTGCATCGGTGCGCCACAGGCCGCTCATCAGCACCAGGGCCACCACGGCCAGCAGCAGCGCGAAGTTCACGCTGCCATCGAAGCCCAGGCGGCTGGCGCGGCCCGAGGCGTCGATGCTGGGCGTGGGATCGGGCAGGTCCGCCTCGCCGGCCTTGCGCAGCAGCCAGGTGTCGATCGCGTAGAACAGCGCCAGCAGCACGCCGACCAGGAACAGGGTCTCGGTGAAGATGTGGCGCACCGTCCAGAAGAAGTCCACGCCCTTGAGAAAGCCCAGGAACAGCGGCGGGTCGCCCAGCGGCGTCAGCGAGCCCCCGGCATTGGAGACGATGAAGATGAAGAACACCACCACATGCACCTGGTGCCTGCGGTTGTCGTTGGCGCGCAGCAGCGGCCGGATCAGCAGCATCGATGCGCCCGTGGTTCCCATGAAGCTGGCCAGCACGGCGCCGATGGCCAGGATGGCGGTGTTCAGCCCCGGCGAGCCCTTGAGATTGCCGCGCACATAGATGCCGCCAGACACCGTGTACAGCGCCGTCAGCAGGATCACGAAGGGCAGGTACTCGGCCAGCAGCGCATGCACCAGGTTGGCCAGGGCCGCACCCGCACCGAACACCGCTGCAAAGGGCAGCAGGAAGGCCAGCGCCCAGGCCGCCGTCAACTTGCCGAAATGCCGGTGCCAGAAATGGGGCGCCACCAGCGGCACCAGGGCAATCGACAGCAGCATGCCCGCAAAGGGCACGGCCCAGAGCACCGACAGCTGGCCGCCATCGATCTCGGCCGCCAGGGCCCAGGAGGGCACGCTGGCGACAAGCAGCACCAACAATCCACGCAAGGCCTTCATGGTCCCGTCTCCTCTTTGTTCTGTATTCACTGTCCCCTCCTGGCAGCGGGCCGCGCAGCGATCAAGTCTGTGCCGCGGGCGCCGCGATCTCGAACACCTGGCGCAGATAGGCCAGGTATTTCTCGTCGTCGCACATGCTCTTGCCCGGCGTGTCCGAGAGCTTGGCCACGGGCTGGCCGTTGCAGCGCGTCATCTTGATGACGATCTGCAGCGGCACATGGTCGGGCGCGTCGCCCAGGTCATTGGTCAGGTTGGTGCCGATGCCAAAGGCAAGCTGGCAGCGCCCGTGGAAGCGCTGGAACAGCTCGATGGTGCGCGGCACCGTCAGGCCGTCGCTGAAGATCAGCGTCTTGGTCAGCGGGTCGATGCGGTTGGCGCGGTAGTGGGCCAGCAGCCGCTCGCCCCACTCGAACGGGTCCCCGCTGTCATGGCGCGCGCCATCGAAGAGCTTGCAGAAGTACAGGTCGAAATCGCGCAGGAAGGCCGACATGCCGTAGACATCCGACAGCGCAATGCCCAGGTCGCCCCGGTACTCGCGCGCCCATGACTCGAAGCCGAAGATCTGGCTGTCGCGCAGGCGCGGGCCCAGGGACTGGCAGGCCTGCAGGTATTCATGGGCCAGCGTGCCCAGGGGCCGCACGCCCAGCTTCATGGCATACAGCACGTTGCTGGTGCCCGCGAACTGCCCCTCGGACTCCGCGGATGCGCCGGGCCGGCCCAGGCGTGCGCACAGCACGCGCAGCACCTCTTCATGCCAGGCCCGCGAAAAGCGGCGGCGCGTGCCGTAGTCGGCAATCTTGAGCTGCTCCAGGCCCGGCTGCTGCAGCAGCGCGATCTTGGCATCCAGCCGGCGCCGGCCCTCGGGAAAATCGGGCACCGGCTGGGTGTTGCGGAAGTACACCTCGTTGACGATGGCCAGCACGGGAATCTCGAACAAGATGGTGTGCAGCCAGGGCCCGCGGATGGTGATGTCGATCTCGCCATTGGGCAGCGCCTGCACCGTGACGCACTTCTCGTTGAGATGGAACAGGCTCAGGAAATCGACGAAATCGCTCTTGATGAAGCGCAGCGAGCTCAGGTAGGCCAGCTCTGCATCCTGGAACCGCAGGCTGCACAGCGAGCGGATCTCGGCCCGGATCTCGTTCACATAGGGCGCAAGCTGCACGCCGGGATTGCGGCACTTGAAACGGTACTCGACCTGTGCCCCGGGAAACTGGTGCAGCACCACCTGCATCATCGTGAATTTGTACAGGTCGGTATCGAGCAGGCTGGTGATGATCATGGACAGAGCCGGGCGGTAGGCGCCCAAGCGGTCAGATGGCAGACAGCTTTCGAGTGTAGGCCATCCACACGCCGCCGCGCTGCGAGCGGGCGCCTTGCATGCGCCCCGAACGCCATCAACCGCGCAGCAGCGGCTCCAGCACCCGGCGCAGCGCCTGCGGAATCTGGGCAGGCCGGCGCGTCTGCCGGTCCACATAGACATGGACGAAATGCCCGGCTGCGGCCGACAGCGGCTCACCCTGCGCAAACAGCCCCACCTCGTAGCGCACGCTGGAGCCGCCGATGCGGGCCACGCGGATGCCGGCCTCCACCTCCTGCGGAAAGGCCAGCGGGGCGAAGTAATTGCATTGGGTCTCTATGACCAGTCCTATCGTCTCGCCCGCATGAATGTCCAGCGCGCCCTGCTCTATCAGATGGGCATTCACCGCCGTATCGAACCAGCTGTAATAGACGACGTTGTTGACGTGCCCGTAGACATCGTTGTCCGACCAGCGCGTGCTGATGCGTCGGAATGCCGCATAGGCCGAACGGGGCTGCGGCGCGGGGCGGCTCGGGGGCGATTCATTCATGGCGGCCATTGTGCCGCCGGCCGAATGCGCCCTGTCCCCGGCCACTGTCGCCATCACGACGCGCACTGCTGCCAATCACTCGCCAGGCGAGTAAGCATGCCAACTGAAAATGTCGTCAAACCGACATAAAACCAATTCAAAATCAAAGACTTACAAAAAACCCACAGCTTTCCGATTTTTTTTGCTGCACCGCAGCATCAGGTACTTGATTCCTTTTTTGCAATCCCTACAATAAGACCCATGCTGCACTGCAACATGACACTCAGTCAGGTCAGCGCAGGCAATTCCCCGTAACCCGAGACCCCTGTGGTCCGTTTTTCTGGAGACTGACATGAGCTTGACCCCTGACCAAATCCTGAGCGCACAAAAGGCCAACCTGGAAACCCTGTTCGGCCTGACGAGCAAGGCCTTCGAAGGCGTTGAAAAGCTGGTGGAACTGAATGTGACCGCCTCGCGCGCCGCACTGACCGAAGCTGCCCAGCACACCCAGGCTGTCCTGAGCGTCAAGGACGCACAGGAACTGCTGTCGCTGCAGGCCAACCTGTTCCAGCCCCTGGCTGAAAAGACCGCTGCCTACAGCCGTCACCTGTACGACATCGCCAGCGGCACCGGCGCCGAACTGGCCAAGACCTTCGAAAGCCAGGCTTCCGACCTGCAAAAGAACTTCAGCGCCCTGGTGGACACCACGGCCAAGAACGCACCCGCCGGTTCCGAGACCGCCGTTGCCGTGATGAAGAGCGCCGTGTCGGCTGCCAACAATGCCTTCGAGTCGGTGCAAAAGGCCGTCAAGCAGGCTTCGGACCTGGCGGAAGCCAACTTCACGGCCGTGACCAACACCGCCAACGAAGCCGTCCAGTCGGCCCAGACCCGCAAGCGTTGATCACGCTGTCTTACAACGGGGCTTCGTGCAAGAATCAGTGATTACCCGCATAATTGCACGCATCCCGGGTCGAAAGACCTGACCAGTTGTCTCCTTGGATCCTCTTGAAACCCCCGTTTCTGGATCCTTTCAAACCCAGTCTTTGGACTGGGTTTTTTTTCGTGCGCTTTTCGCGCGCCTTGGCTCACGGCCCACCAGGGACCACCGCGCACAAGCCCTTAGACGGGCCCCACCCTTTATTAAGAACAATTCGCGTTTGACCTATCATCGCGCTTTGCCAACAAAGAGAGGCCTGTCTTCATGTCGAAATCCCTGAAAGCCCTGTTTGCCGCTTGCGCCCTGGTGGCTGCCGGCACAGCCATTGCCGACTCCCAGGTCGTCAACCTCTACTCCGCGCGCCACTACTCCACGGACGAGGAGCTGTACAACGGCTTCACCAAGGCCACCGGCATCAAGATCAACCGCGTGGACGGCGACGACGCCGGCATCATTGCGCGCCTGAAGGCCGAGGGCCAGGCCTCGCCGGCCGACGTGATCCTGCTGGTCGATGCCGCACGCCTGTACCGCGGCGAGGTCGATGGCCTGTTCCAGCCCATCCACTCCAAGCTGCTGGAAGACGCCATCCCCTCCAACCTGCGCGCCCAGCCCACGGCCGATGGCATCAGCTGGTTCGGCCTGTCCACACGTGCCCGCGTCATCGTCTACAACAAGGCCAAGGTCCAGCCCGCCGACGTGCAGAACTACGAATCGCTGGCCGACCCCAAGTTCAAGGGCCAGCTGTGCATCCGCTCGGGCTCGCATCCCTACAATCTGAGCCTGTTCGGCACCGTGGTCGAGCACATGGGCGACCAGAAGGCCGAAGGCTGGATCCAGGGCATGAAGGCCAACCTGGCCCGCCCGCCCAAGGGTGGCGACACCGACCAGATCAAGGCCGTGGCCTCGGGCGAATGCACCATCGGCGTGACCAACAGCTACTACCTGGCGCGCATGATGCGCTCGGGCAAGCCTGAGGACCAGGCCGTGGTCGGCAAGATCGGCGTGGTCTTCCCCAACCAGTCCAGCTGGGGCACGCACCTGAACATCGCAGGCGGCGCGGTGGCACGCCATGCCAAGAACAAGGACAACGCCGTCAAGTTCCTGGAGTACCTGGCCAGCCCCGCCGCCCAGAACTACTTTGCCAACGGCAACAACGAGTGGCCCGCAGCCAAGGGCGTGGAACTGGACAATCCCGCACTCAAGGAAATGACCGGCGGCAAGCCCTTCAAGAGCGAGACCATCCCGATCACGGCCGTGGGCAAGAACATGACCAAGGTCCAGCAAATGCTGGACCGCGCCGGGTTCCAGTAACCCCCATCGCGCCCATCACCAGCCCGGCACTGCCGGGCTTTTTCTTGGGCGCGGCATGGCTGCGGCCGGGGCTGCATGCATAATTTGAGAGTTACGTTTACGTCAACGTCAGATAACCAAGGAGACATTCCATGCAGATCAAGGACCGGGTATTCATCGTCACGGGCGGCGCCTCCGGGCTGGGCGAAGGCACGGCGCGCATGCTGGCGGCCGAGGGCGGCAAGGTGGTGATTGCCGACATGCAGGCGGACAAGGGCGAGGCCGTGGCGCGCGAGATCGGTGGCGTCTTCGTCAAATGCGACGTGAGCCAGGAAGCCGATGGCCAGGCCGTGGTGGACAAGGCCGTGAGCCTGGGCAAGCTGGCAGGCCTGGTCAACTGCGCAGGCATTGCGCCCGCCGAGAAGACCGTGGGCAAGAACGGCGCGCACAACCTGGCGCTGTTCTCCAAGACCATCACGGTCAACCTGATCGGCAGCTTCAACATGATCCGCCTGGCCGCCACCGCCATGTCGGCCAACGAGCCCGAGAGCACGGGCGAGCGCGGCGTGCTGATCTCCACGGCCAGCGTGGCCGCCTACGACGGCCAGATCGGCCAGGCGGCCTATGCGGCGTCCAAGGGCGGCGTGGTCGGCATGACGCTGCCCATTGCGCGCGACCTGGCGCGCAACGGCATCCGCAACATGACGATTGCCCCCGGCATCTTCGGCACGCCCATGCTGTTCGGCATGCCGCAGGAAGTGCAGGACGCGCTGGCCGCCGGCGTGCCCTTCCCCAGCCGCCTGGGCACGCCCCAGGACTATGCCAAGCTGGTGCGCCACATTCTGGACAACGACATGCTCAATGGCGAGGTGATCCGGCTGGATGGGGCCATTCGTCTGGCGCCGAAGTAAGCACCCCCTGAGCGGCTGCGCCGCTTCCCCCTCTCTTTCTCGCTTCGCGCGGGAGGGGGACGACACCCTCGCGGCGGGGCGGCGCGGCCGGCATAGGCCCTTGCTCGGTGTCCCTCGCTTTGGGCCGTGCCGGTTTTTGAGATACGCGCGTTGTCACACCGTGGTGTCTGCAGGCGTGTCTGCAGGCGCTCTGGCCATCATCTCCAGCCCCTTGCGCAATGCAGGGAACAGGCTGTGCTGGAAATTGTTCCAGCGCAGTTCGAGGATGGTGTCTTCGGGATCGATGTCGGTGCCCAGCACGTCGGCGATGACTTCGCCGGAGTCGATGCCGTTGTCCACGTAGTGAAAGGATGCGCCGGTCTTGAACAGGGGCGGGACCGGGCGCTGTTCCATGGTCTTCCAGTCCACGATCTTGTAGCCTTGTGCGCCATGCAGCGCGTCCAGCGTGGCGCAGGCGCCCCGGCGTTCATAGGGTGACTCCAGCCGCGTGATGCCAGGGTGGATGTTGGCGATCCTGCGGTGGAACAGGGCCCCGGGCCGCACGAGCCGGTCCAGGATGACGAGCAGGCCGTCCAGCACCACCCGCTCGGCACCCAGCTGCACCAGCCTGTCCTGCAGTTGTGCCTCGAACATCTGCTTGCCCGCGGCGCGCTGCGGATCGTTCAGCGGCAGGCGCCGGTAGGAGGACGGCACGGCCATGAGCAGGTCATTGACCCTGCGCCCCTGGATGCGCAGGTCCGGCGGATAGAACCAGCGACCGCCCGGCTGGTAGCTGAAGCCGTAGTCACCGATTTTTTCCCGGTCGCGGGGCGAGGCCTCGTCGTCGTCGTGGATCACGGCCTCCAGGCTGTAGATATCGCCCAGCGGGCTGGTGTCCAGCAACTCGCCCAGGTATTCGAGCGGCGACTTCATGTAGCGCGTTGCGCCCTTGTAGGCGATGTGCTGGCCGGCCTGGTCGGCGGCGGCGTTTCTCAGGGACCAGATGTAGACGAGTTTTGTCTTTGCCATGTTCGTGGATTCAGCAGGAATTCAGATGTCGGCCAGCGCGCCTTGACTGGCGGGACTGGCCGATGCAGCCGCCACCGGCTGCGCCCCGTCTTGCGGCAGGACCATGCGGCCGGCCTCCATGCGCACGATGCGGTCGGCCAGGTGGAAGTAGCGATCGTCATGGGAGATGACCACCAGCAGGTGGCCCCTGGCGCGCAGTTCGGGCAGCAGCTCCGTGTAGAACAGGTGGCGGAAGCTCGGGTCCTGATCGGCCGCCCATTCGTCGAAGACCAGCACGGGCCGGCCCTCCAGATAGGCGTGGACCAGGGCCAGGCGCTTGCGCTGGCCGGTGGACAGGTCGATGGTGCTGAAGCTGCCGTTGCGCACGCTGACCTTGTGGGCGATCTCCAGCCTCTGCAGGTAGGGCAGCGCGGCCTCGGGCAGCGCGGCGGCCTGGCCCTCTTCGCCGCCGGCCACCAGGTCCTCGAACAGGTAGAAGTCCGAGAACACCGTGGTGAACAGCTGGCGGTAGTCGTCGCGCGTCTGCGCCGTGACGGGCTGGCCGTCGTGCAGGATCTCGCCCTGCTGGGGCGCGTACAGGCCCAGCAGCAGCTTGATCAGCGTGGTCTTGCCCGAGCCGTTGTCGCCCACCACAAAGACCAGTTCGCCCTTGCCCAGCTTCAGGTCGATGGGGCCGATCTCGAAGGCCTTGCCGCCTTCGGGCGCATCGAAGGCATAGCGCACGCCCCGCAGCTCCAGGCCGTGGTCCAGGCGGACCTCGCCGGGCGGGCTGTCCAGGTGCAGGTGCGGCTCGGGGCTGGCAAAGCGCGCCGACAGGTCGGCAATGCGCTGCAGCGCCACCTTGGCACGGCCCAGGTTGGGCAGCGCGCCCGCGATCTGGTCCATGGGGCCCTTGAGGAACAGCAGCACCAGCACGAAGCCGCTGAGCACCACGGGCTCGGTGGTGCGCAGCGCGGCCCAGCCCAGGATGAGGGCGATCAACAGAAAGAACAGCGCCGAACCGAAGGCCGAGGCCAGCACATAGGTGTTGATGGCGCGGCTGTTGATGCGGCGGATGGCATCCACGGTGGAGCCAATCTGCCCGTCGAAGATGCGGCCGCGGCGCGCGCGGTGCATGCGCAGCTCCTTGGCGCCTTCGCTGATGGCGCGGTAGGCCTTGTGCAGCACTTCCTCGTGATCGCGCGCCTTCCAGAACCCCGCCACGCCGCGTGACTGCGCCAGCGCCTGCAGGCTGACGCCCAGCACCAGCGCCACCACCAGCATGGCAAACAGCGGCGGCGACAGCAGGGCCAGATAGGCCAGGCAGCCCAGCGCAATGGCCAGGGCGATCACGTTGGAGGCCAGTACGAAGGCCACGTCGCTGATCATGTCCACGTCCTGCGTGAGCACGGGCATGAGGCGGTGCGTGCGGTAGCGCTCCAGCGCATCGATGGGCGCGGCCAGGATCTTGCTGGCCAGCTCCTTGCGCAGCTGCGCCACCAGGCGCTGCCCCACGAAATTGCCCGACATGTCCGACGTGGCCCGGCACACCAGCACGGTGGCACACAGGGCGATGAAGGTCAGCAGCAGCCCGCCCGCCAGCCCACCGGGGCGGTTGAGCACCTGGTTGATGGTCGCCAGCAGCGCCACCGTGGCCCCACCCGCGCAAATGCCCGTGACCACGGACAGCGCCATCCACGGCAGGAAGGGCCTGAGCAGGCGCAGTACCTCGGAGGGCGGTCGGCTGGCGTTTTCCATAAGGGATTCCTCTGGCGCCCGTGGGCGCATGACCTTGCAATGCCGGCGCGGCCCGGCGTTTCCTGGAGCGCGGCGCACGGCGAGCGCTCCCTACTCCCTGCAAGACGTGCGTGCGCCAGAAATGTTCACCGCCCAGGCGATGAACAAATTCCGCCGCCCTGCGTCATCACGAAGAAGGGGCAGCGCGGGCGCCCTGCCCTGCACCGGCCCGCTTTGCCTTGTCTGCCGCACACCCGAAGGACGCCATGGCTCTCCACCCCGACCTGCAAGCATTTCTTGAACTCGCCAACGCCCAGGCATCCAGCCGCCCGCGCATGAGCCAGATGACGGCAGCGCAGGCGCGCGCCGCCTACGACAACGCCACGCTGGCGCTGGACCTGCCGGGCGACGATCTGCCCACCGAGGACCTGGATCTGCCCACGCGCGACGGCGCGCGTATCCGTGCCCGGCTCTACCGCGCAGCCCCTGAACACACTGCCGCGCCCTGCCTGCTGTTCTTTCACGGCGGCGGCTACGTGCTGGGCGGGCTCGACTCGCATGACAGCCTGTGCCGCAGCCTGGCGCTGGGCACGCCCTGCAATGTGCTGGCCATCGACTACCGGCTGGCGCCAGAGCACCGCTTTCCCACAGCCTTCCTCGACGCACAGGACGCCCTGGCCTGGCTGCTGGAGCACGGCGGCCGCCATGGCCTGGACGCGCAGCGCCTGGCCATTGGCGGCGACAGCGTCGGGGGCACGCTGGCCACGGCCCTGTGCATCGCCGCGCGCGACGCGGGCATGCCCCAGCCCTTGCTGCAGTTGCTGCTCTACCCCTGCACGGCAGCACGGCAGGACAGCGACTCGCATGCGCGCCTGGCCACCGGCCATCTGCTGGAAGGTGACACCCTGGCCTGGATGTTCGGCCAATACCTGCGCAGCGATGCGGACCGGCAGGACTGGCGCTTTGCCCCCCTGCAGGCATCCGACCTGGGCCGGCTGGCCCCCACGCTGATGGTGCTGGCCGAGTACGACCCGCTGATCGACGAAGGAAAGCGCTATGCCGAGCGGCTGCAGGCCGCCGGCGTGGCCGTGGACCTGCAGATCTACGCCGGCATGGTCCATGACTTTGCGCGGCTGGGCGCCCTCACCGAAGAGACCGAGGTGCTGCGCGACCGGCTCTGCAAGGCACTGGCCCATGCCTTCCAGGCGGCCCGCAGCCCGGCCCTGGCATGAACGGCCCTGGCATGAACATTTGCCGCGCCTGCGCGTCATCCCGGTCATGAGGCTGCCTTGTGTCCCTTGCGCCCTTGCCCGAGCCCCGACCCGTGTCCCGCACGCGGGGCACTCCATCTGAAAGAGTCCACGTGCGTCCAGTCGAAGCCACCGCTACACCGTCACCAGACGCCTCCGGCGCCAGCTACCTTGCGCATGCAGGCGCCGAGACGATCAGCGTCTTCGGCGATGGACAGCGGCTGCGCCTGGAGCGTTCGGGGTCCGTGGATGCCGGCAGGCCCGGCAAGCACAGTCTCTGGAACCTGTCGCCCACGGCCGCGCCAGGCCTGATGCAGCTGCAATGGCTGGGCCCCTGCTCGGGCATGCCCGAAACGGATGAACTGCTGGCCGCACTGCAGGCCGGTTTCGGCCTTCACCCGGATGCCCGGGAAATCGAGCTGTCCCTGCCCCGCCTGCCCCCGGGCCTGCGCGACAGCATCGCCACAGTGCAGCCGGGCCAGGCTCCGCGCGTGGCAAGAGACGTGCTCTGGCAGCAGCCGCTGTGGCTGTCTGGGCCGCGTCCGCCCTATGCCCTGCACTACACGATCAGCGAAGGCCGCCGCCACCCCGTGCGCCTGCACAAGCCGCGCGGCGAGGTCTACCGCCGCTTCATCCCCTGGCTGGGCCGCACGCTGAGCTTTCGCACCGTGGATCCCGAGGCCGACCTGCCCCTCATCCACCGCTGGATGAACGACCCGGTCGTCGCTCATTTCTGGGAGGAAAGCGGCGACCTCGCCCACCACCGCGCCTACCTGCAGCGCATGGCCGGCGACCCGCATGCGCTGGGCCTCATCGGCTGCTTCGACGGCGAGCCCTTCGGCTACTTCGAGGCCTACTGGGCCAAGGAAGACCGCATCGCCCCCTTCTATGACGCGGGCGACCATGACCGGGGCTGGCATGCGCTGGTAGGGGAGGCGCGGTTTCGCGGCCAGCCCTACCTGACGGCCTGGCTGCCCTCGCTGTCGCACTACCTCTTTCTGGACGACTGCCGCACGCAGCGCATCGTCGTGGAGCCGCGCGCCGACAACCGCAAGATGCGCAAAAGCCTGCCGCGCTGCGGCTATGCGCTGGTCAAGGAATTCGACTTCCCGCACAAGCGCGCCGTGCTGGGAGTCCTGCTCAGGGAACGCTTTTTCGCAGACGCCTTGTGGATACCGCAGACCGACGCAGCCGCGCCGGACGCACTGGACGCATCGACCCAATGAAAGGACCTTCCATGCAAACCCACCCGCTGATCGGCATCGGCTTCGGCCCCTCCAACATTGCCCTGGCCATCGCCCTCAAGGAGCGCGAAACCGCCGCGCGGGCCATGCACCCCGTCTTCATCGAAAAGCAGCCGCGCTTCGCCTGGCACCGGGACATGCTGCTGGAGCAGGCCCACATGCAGGTGTCCTTCCTCAAGGACCTGGCCACGCTGCGCAATCCCACCAGCCGCTTCACCTTCATCAACTACCTGCACGAGAAGGGCCGGCTGCAGGACTTCATCAACCTCAAGACCTTCTTTCCCAGCCGCCACGAGTTCAACGACTACCTGGCCTGGGCCGCCTCCAAGTTCGAGGACCGCTGCGTCTACGGCCAGGAAGTCATCGAGGTGCTGCCTGAAAAACGCGACGGCAAGGTGGAACTGCTGCGCGTGCGCTCGCGCGATGCGGCCGGCAACGTGCATGAGCGCCTGGGCCAGAACCTGGTCATGAGCATCGGCGGCACGCCCAGCATTCCCGAGCAGTTCAAGCCCCTGCGCGGCGACGCGCGCGTCTTCCACTCCAGCGCCTACCTGCGCAGCATTGCCGAGCATGCCAGGCCGCTGCGCATCGCCGTGGTCGGTGCGGGCCAAAGCGCAGCGGAAATCTTCATGGACCTGCATGGCCGCTACGCCACGGCCGAGATCGACCTGGTCATGCGCGCCCGCTCCATCCGCCCCTCGGACGACAGCCCCTTCGTCAACGAAATCTTCAACGCCGACTTCGTGGACCATGTCTACAGCCGCCCGCACGACGAGCGCGGCGCCCTGCTGCGCGAGTTCTGGCACACCAACTACGCCTGTCCCGACCTGGAACTGATCGAGAGCATCTTCAAGGTGTTCTATGAACAGAAGGTCGTCGGCGACACGCGCCACCGCTTCCTGCGCCGCCACGAGGTGCAGGACGTGCGCGCCGCCAGCGACGGCATCCACCTGGGGCTGCGCGATCTCAACAGCGGCATCGACCATGCATCGCGCTACGACGTGGTGGTGCTGGCCACCGGCTATGCGCGCGAGCACCACAAGACCCTGCTGGACCCGCTGGCCCCCTACCTGGGCGACTTCTCCGTGAGCCGCGACTACCAGGTGCACACCACGCCGGACTTTCGCCCCGCCATCTTCCTGCAGGGCGCCTGCGAGGGCTCCCACGGCCTCAGCGACACCCTGCTGTCCGTCACTTCGGTGCGCACCGGCGAAATCGGTGAAGCCCTGCTGGCAGCGCAAGCCCAAAGACCCGATGTTGCGCGCACAGAACAGCTGGCGCTGCAGGATTGAAAGATCGCACGGGGCATGATGGCGCAGGGATCTCCCATGCCATAATTTGAATGCAAACCATTTGCATTTGAATTTGAATCACCTGCGCCGCTGAATCCCATACCCGCTGCTGCACCGCCCCGGCCCTGGCCGGGGTTGCAGCATCTGGTAGGCCCTTCTCTGTACGGACCCAGGGGTTCCAACCCATCGCCCTTGCGGAAAGGCAGGTATCCGGATGCGTGACCTGATCCAGGAACTCGTGGCTCACTATGGCGATCTGCGCCGCCAGCTCACGCGCGATCTCCGAGATCCGCACTATGCGGCCGACATCGCGCAATCGAGCTTCGAGCGGGTCTATGTGCACGCCCTGGGCCTGCGCAGCGGCAAGAAAGCCGAAACCCTGCCCGATGCCGGCATCGAATCCCCACGCGCGCTGCTGTTTCGCGTGGCGCGCAATCTGTGCATCGACGATGCGCGCAAGCGCAAGACCGCCCAGGAATGGACGCGCCAGCAAATGGTGGTGCAGCACAGTGCGCCCTCCAGCGAAACCCTGGCCGCCCAGCGCCAGATCCTGAACCGCGTCGTCCAGGCGCTGGAAAGCCTGCCGCCGCGCCGGCGAGAAGTCTTCATCCTCTTTCGCGCCCATGGCTACACGCGCGCGGAAATCGCCGATCAGCTCAACATCACCGAAATGGCCGTCGCCAAGCACATGGTGCGCGCCACGCTGGACTGCTCGCGCGTGCTGGCCCAGCTGCGCTCCGAACTGATCGAGGACCATACGCTGGGCAGCGCCATGGATTTCGACAACAGTACACTGACCGACGACGCATCCTGACTCCCCCTTTCCATGGCAAGTGCACCTAGCGAGCGCATGGTCGAGCATGCGCTGACGCTGATCGTTCAAAGCGAAATCGCTCCCGACCCGGTGGCCGACCAGGCCCGCCTGACCCTGGGCGAATGGCGCGGGAAATCAGCCCGGCACGATGCCGCCGCACGCGAGGCGCACCTGCGCTGGAACCTGCTGGGCGGCATGTCCGGCGGCCTGCGCGAGCAGTTCCAGGAAACCGCCCTGCTGGCCGACCGGGCCTCGCGCTCCACCCAGGCCGTCCGGCGCCGCAAGCTGCTGCTGTCCTTCGCCGGGCTGCTGGGCACAGGCACGCTGGCGGGCCGGGGCGCCTACTGGTACTGGCAGCAGCCCATACACACCTCGGCCTACGCCACGCGCAACTCGCAGATCCTCAAGATCACTCTGGCCGACGGCAAGCTGCCGCTGCAGGCCAGCCTGGTGGAACTGGCGCCCCAGAGCGCCATTGCCGTGACGCTCTACCGCCAGCGCCGCAGCGTGTCCATGGCCCGGGGCGAAGTGCGATTCGACGTGGCCCCCGATCCCGACCGGCCCTTCGAGGTCATCACGCGCGAGGCGCGCATCGAGGTCGTGGGCACGGTCTTCACCGTGCGCGACCGCGGCGGCCCCGTCACCGTGGGCGTGGAGCATGGCCATGTCAGGGTCCGTGTGCTGGGCAGGGATGCGCAGGATGCGACGGGCCCGGCGGCGGCAACGCTGGACCTGCTGCCCGGCCAGATCGTGGACATCCGCAACGGCCAGGCCGAGGCCGTGCGCCAGGCCGATGCCGCCACCCTGTCCGCCTGGCGCGAGGGCTGGCTGGTCTTCGAGAACACCCCGCTGGCCGAGGCCCTGGCCACGGTCAACGCCTACCGCACCCAGCCCATAGAAGCCGCCGATGCGCGCGTGGCCGCGCTGCGCCTGACCGGGCGCTTTCGCGCCAACGACTCGGCCGGCCTGCTGGCCGTGCTGCCCTCCATCCTGCCGCTGAGGGTGCGCGCGCAGGCCGATGGCAGCGTGCAGCTGCAGGCGCTCTGAACGGCGCCTTCGGTTCCCCGACAAAGAAAAGGCCACGGCCGGATCGCTCCAGCCGTGGCCCATCGCCCATGCCCGCTTACCAGCGATAGGTGGCCGTGCCGATCACCTTGCGGGGCTCGCCGTAGAAGCAGCCGTAGGTGCAACCGGAGACATAGGTCTTGTCCGTCAAGTTGGTCAGATTCAAGGCCAGGCGCCACGGGCCTGTGGTGTAGCTGACCATGGCATCAAAGACGGTGAACGCGGGAACCGACACGGGGACGCTGTGCGCCATGCCACGGGTGCGGCCTATGTAGCGTGCACCAAGTCCGACCTTGAGCTGCGGCACGCCGAAGTCACCAAAGCTGTAGTCACCCCAAAGCGACAACTGGTTGTAGGGCACATTGACCAGCCTCTTGCCGACCTCGCCTGGCTGCAGCGGGCTGGCCTCAGTCGTGCGCGCATCCGTATAGGCATAGGCGGCAATGATGTTGGCATTGCGTCCCACAGATCCCCGCGCCTCCAGCTCAAAGCCGCGCGAGCGAACTTCTCCGGCCTGGATGCCGAAACTTCCGGTGGGATCCTGGGGATCGGCTACCAGCAAATTGTTTCTGGTCAGTTGATATACCGCGGCAGAGAACGTGGCATTCATTTCACGAGGCTGGTATCTGACACCCGCTTCAACCTGCTCGCCCTTGGTGGGCTTGTAGCGGCTGCCAAGGCGGTCCCGACCCGCTGTGGGCTCGAACGATTGGCTGAAGCTCACAAAGGGAGCGACATTGTTTTCTGCCAGATAAACCAGGCCAAGGCGCCCGGTAAATGCTGTGGTTTTCTCATTGTCTGCAATGGACTCACCCGTGAAGAAACTGCTTTCGTTGTAGCGAACGGAGTCATATCGCCCGCCGACCAGAAACACCCATTTATTGGATATCTTTATCTGATCCTGAGCATAAACACCCAGACGTTTCATATCCGATTTCCATGAGCCATCAACCCGGCTGATGGGCCCGAAAGGCCCTCCATATATCGGATTGAAAACATCGAGATTCGGCAATGACTGCCTGTAGCGCTCAGACTCATGCTTTGGCAACGTGTAGTCGAAGCCAGCCAATATCGTGTGCCGGACGTTGCCCTGGTCCAACTTGTACTCCAGGGAGTTGTCCATCACGAAGGCAGAAGACCTGTCCCAGCGCGTCTGTGCTGCGCGTCCCACAAGCGATCTCTGGTCGCTGCTCAGTCCCCATCCCGCTGCACTCCGGTAGGTCACATTCGCATCGAAGTAACGCATGCTGCTCCTGAGTTTCAGGCGTTCCGAGAATGCATGCTCCAGCAGGTAGCCAATGGAGTATCGCTCCAGCCCGTACTTGTCGAAGCCTGGCTCGCCCGTGAATCTTTCCGGAGGAATCCTGCCATTGGGATTGGGCAGCACCGTTCCCGGTCCCGGCAGGCCGTTGACGTAGGCAGTGCGGTCTTTCTGATACTCCATGAGCAAGGTCAGCGAGGTTGCCGCATTGGGCTGCCACTTCAGGGAGGGGGCAATGTACGTTCTATCATCCGGGGTATGGTCTATGAACGTATTGCTATCACGCTGCAGGGCCGTTATTCTATAGGTCAGCTCTCCAGTCTTGTCCAGCGATCCTGAAAAGTCACCTGAAACCTGTTTGTGGTTGAAACTGCCAATTTCCACATTCAGTTCACGAATAGTTTCAGCCGTGGGCCGCTTGCTGACCGTATTGATCACCCCGCCAGGAGCGACCGATCCATAAAGTACCGAGGACGCGCCCTTGAGCAGTTCAATGCGCTCCAGTCCATACGGCTCCTGTCTTCCGTTATAGATATTTACCGTGTACAGCGTGCCATCCCGATAAATTCCGTCCGTGCGGAATCCTCGAAGAAACAGGCTGTCCGTGGTTCTGTCCAGACCCTCGGCACGGTTGACGCCAGCGGCATATCCCAGCGCATCCTGCAGGCTCTGGTATTTGAGTGTTTCTATTTCCGAGGCGCCGATGATGGTGATGGATTGCGGCGTTTCCAGAGTCGGCGTATCGGTCTTGGTACCGGTTGCACTGCGCTTGGCGGCATAGCCCTTGAGCGGGCCGCTTGCGGCTTCGCTGTCCGTGACCGTCACCGTGGGCAAGGTGAATGCAGAACTTGGCGTGCCCGCGGAACGACGCACCGCAAAACCGCCGTTTGCGGTCTTCGTGGCCTCCAGCGAAGTCCCTGCAAGCATCTCACGCAAGGCCTGCTCCGAACTCAGTTTGCCGGACACCGCCCGCGACTGGACCCCTGCCACGAGATCGCCGGCAGTGAACATCTGGGCTCCGGTCTGACGCGACAGCTCATTGAGCGCGGAGGCGAGCGACTGCGCCGGGATGTTGATTTCAAAGACCTGGGCAGCACTCTGCCCGGGCGATTGGGCAGCAGCAAGAGGAGACCAAAGCGAGGCCGAGCCGAAGGCGGCGGCCAGAGCAATGCTCAGCAGATGTTGACGAGGCATAGGACACATGATTGACGGGCTTCAGATTCATTGAACAAGATTGATTACCAACCAGATGCGCATTCAGCCTGGTGCCTGAACCAACACATCCTGGCCTGTAAGACGTACGCGCGCCAAAAATGGAGACAATCTGTAACGGGGCAACGACCGGATCAAGCAGGCACTGCGGCCCCGCAGCCCCCTTGGCGCGGCAACAGCAAGGCCAAGGGGCGGCGCGGATCATCCTGGCTCGAACTCGCAGGTCAGCAGCTCGAACAATTGCGCAAGCAGGCCGGCATCCCGCAGCATGGAGAAATGGTCGGCCTCGATCTCCGAGCCCGGGACATCGTCCTGCCGCAGTTGCTGCTGCAACCTGGTGCGGTCGCTGGCATTGCGGCCCTCGCTCCACCACAGCTGCGCCGCGCCAGCCACCGGCCTGAGCCTCTCGGTTTGCAATGACAGGCGCTTCAGATGAAGCGCCGTCATGAAGGTCTGGGCCAGATCAGCCCCCTCCATGGGTACGCTGCCTTCGGCCAGCTGTGCGCCTGCTCGGGCCGCAGCACGTCCCAGAGGCCCCGCCAGAAGGTCGGCGCTGGGCTGGGGGACGGTGCGGACCTCGGCCACATCATCGATATCTGCGTGGGGAAGCAGGTGGCTCACAAAGGCCAGGAAATCCGGCCACCAGTCATCGGACAAGGTCTGCCCGGCCTCGGGAACGAAGGGATCGACCAGTCCCAGCAGTCCCAGCGTCTGGCCCTGGGCCTCCAGCCGGGATGCCATCAAGGCCACAAGGCTGCCGCCCAATGACCATCCCAGCAGGTGGTAGGGTCCGCTGGGCTGAACGGCGCGGACCATGCGGCAGTAGTCATCGGCCATCTGTTCCAGCGAATGGTCCAAGTGGTCTGGTGCAGACAGGCTACGGCAGGCGATCGCATACACGGTCCGCACGCCGTTGAGCGCCCTGGCCAGCGGCTGGTAGTCGAAGATGGTGCCAAAGCCCGCATGGATGCAGAAAAGCGGTGGCATCCCCTCGCATACGGCATTGAGAGCGATCAGGCCTGCAGCGCGTGTCTCCTGTTCGGCGCCCAGACCCAGCAGGCCGGCGATCGTGGGCCGTTGCAACAGATCGCGCAGCTTGAAATCCAGCCGCCGGTTGCCGAGCTTGCGCACCTTGGCGTGCATCTTCAGGCTGAGCAGCGAATCTCCGCCCAGTTCGAAGAAGTTGTCGGTCTCGCCCACCCGGTCCACGCCCAGCACCTCCTGCCATACCTTGGCCAGCGCACGGGCCTCGTCCGTCGAGGGCGGCACGAAAGCTCTCGCACCATCGGCCGCGGGCAAGGGCAGCGCATGGCGGTCCAGCTTGCCGCTGACAAGACGAGGCAGGGCGGGCAGCGGCACGCAATGCGCCGGCACCATGTAGTCCGGCAGGCGCTCGGAAAGCTGCTGGCGTATGCGCTGACCTGCACGGTTGTCCGCTGCCAGGCCGTCCAGCACCAGATAGGCCACCAGTTGACGGCCCGAGGCAGCCTCCTGCACAACCACGGCGGCATCGGCAACGCCGGCCAGCGCGCGCACGGCCTTCTCCACCTCGCCGAGTTCGATGCGGAAGCCCCGGATCTTGACCTGATGGTCGGCACGGCCTATGTACTCGATATTGCCGTCATCCATCCAGCGCACCAGGTCGCCGGTCCGGTACAGGCGCCCGCCCTGCGCATCGAACGGATTGGCGATGAACCGCTCGGCGGTCAGTGCACTGCGCCCGAGATAGCCGCGCGCCAGACCGTAGCCTCCGATATACAGCTCGCCCACCTTGCCGGCCGGCAACAGCTGCATGTCCTCGTCCAGCACGTAGACGGAACGTTCGCCCACGGGCCTGCCTATGGGTGCATAGGCGCACTCGAAGCGTTGATCGCCGCCGGTGCGCCAGATCAACGGCGTCACCACCGTTTCCGTGGGTCCATAGCCGTTGATCAGCCAGCGCGGCCGCAGATGGGTGGACACCTTGTCGTAGGCTGCCTTGGGCATGGCCTCTCCGCCAAAGACATAGAGTTCTACCTCGGGAACATCGTCGCGCGGCGCGGCCCAATCGGCGATCTCGCCAAGGTAGGCAGGCGGGAAGGCCGCCGTGGTCACGCCATGGCGTTGCAGCGCCTGATAGGACTGCTCGGCCGTCCAGAGTTCGCCGTCCCTCAGCACCAGGCTGGCTCCCACGCACAGGGGCGTCAGCCAGCGCTCATGGGCACCGTCGAACGAGAAGGACATGAAGTGCAGCTCGCAGGATGCGGGCGTCATCCCATAGATTTGCGCCGTGGCCAGGCAGTGCATGGCCAACGGGCCGTGGGACACTGCCACGCCCTTGGGAAGCCCGGTGGAGCCCGACGTATAGATCACGTAGGCCAGATGATCGGCGTCGCAGCGCGGCGCCAAGCCGTGCGCCTCCAGCTGGCCATAGGGCACGTCTTCCATGCGCAGTGTCGGCACGTGCAGCGCGGCCAACCGGGGCTGCACGCTGCTCTGGCTGATCAGAAGCATGGCCCCGCTGTCCTGGAGCATGAAGGCCAGCCGGTCGCAGGGATAGGCGATATCGAGCGGCACGTAGGCACCACCGGCCTTGAGCACGGCCAGCAAGGCAACCACCATGTCCATGGAGCGCTCCAGCGCCACCCCGACCACCTTGTCGGGCCCCACCCCCAGCTCCACCAGATGGCGTGCCAGGCGATTGGCCTGGGCGTCGAGCTGTGCATAGCTCATGTGCGCATCGCCCATCCTCAAGGCGATGGCCTCGGGCCGCGCGCTCGCCTGCTGCGCGATCAGCGCATGCACCGTGCTGCGCGGTCCCTGGGGAGCCAGCGGTTCGGAGCGGCCCAGTGCCAGCATGCCGGCATGCTGCGAAGCGCCCAGCCACCCCATCTGCCCCAGGGGCTGGTCCACATCCAGAGCCAGCAGTTGGTGCAGCAAATGCTCGACCAGCTGCCGCATGTCCGCCACACGGGCTTCGTCGAAGGACTGGCGCGCATAGCAGTACTCGATTTCCAGCACCTCACCCACGGTGACCTGCAAATCCATGGCGTACCCGGTCAGGCCGCTGCCGGCCACGGCACCGAATTCCAAACCGAACTGATCCAGGCGCTTCATGGTCTGGTCCATCGGATGGTTCTCGAAAACGATGATGCTGTCGAACAAGGGCCGACCTGCGGATCCTGCCCAGCGCTGTATGTCGGCCAGTGCCGAATGCTCGAACTCCCGGGCTCGCAAATTGCCGGACTGAACCGCGCGCAGGTATTCGCCGATGGACAGCCCAGCGCGCACCGATACGGCGATCGGAATGGTGTTGATGAACAGGCCCAGCATCTGCTCGGCGCCCTCCAGGCTTGCAGGCCTGCCGGCCACTGTGGCGCCGAAGACGACCTGCCGGCTGCCGGCCTGCCGCTGCAACACCAGCGACCAGACGGCCTGCACCAGGGTGTTCATGGTCACGCGCTCGCGCTGGGCCAGGCCCACGAGGGCGGCTGTCCGCTGCGCATCCAGGCGCGTGAAAAGCTTGGCATAGCCGTCGGTGCCGGTGCGCTGCTGGGGGTCGGCCAGCAGAACCGGCCCCTCGAGCCCGGCCAGTTCCCCTTGCCAGAAGGCCTTGGCAGCCTCGGCATCCTGCCGCTGCAGCCAGCGCAGGAAGTCCCCGTAGGCGGGAGGCTGTGCGGGCAGTTGCTCGCCCGCATAGCTCTGCAGCCATTCACCCCAGAGCCGCGAATCGCTCCAGCCGTCCGAGAGGATGTGGTGCTGGGTCCACAGCAGCCGGTAACCCGTGTCCGAGATGCGGATCAGGTGGATGCGGACCAGCGGCGGAGCCAGCCAGTCGGTCTCCCTGCGCAACTCCTCCCTGCCCAGGCGGTCCGCGCGCTCGACCGCATCATCAAGCCCACGCCAGTCATGCTGCACGAACTTTGCCGTTGCCTGGCGCAGCACCACCTGCAGCGGTCGCTGGATGCCAGCCTGCCAGACAAAGGCTGTGCGCAGCATGGCGTGGCGCTGCACCATGGCCGACCAGGCGCGGGCCAGGCGCTCGGCATCGACCCCGGACAGGTCCACCCCGAGCTGGTTGACATACAGCCCGGTTCCCGGCTCCTCCATGGCATGGAAGAACATGCCTTCCTGCGTCGGAGTGAGCGGATAGACATCCTCCACATCGTCCTGGGCGAACGGCAGGCCCGCCAGGACCTGTGCATCGAAAAAGTCCACCAGACGGCCACGCTGCCCGGCCGATGTGGCCACGGCCACCGCCGCACCCTGGTCCGCACGTTCTGCCACGGCCGCAAGTTCGGCCACCGTCTGTCGCTCAAACAATTGCCGGGGCGTGATGCGCCAGCCAGCACGGTACGTCCGGCTCACGATCTGCAGGCTCAGGATGGAATCGCCGCCCAGCATGAAGAAGTTGTCGCTGCGGCCCACGCGCTCCACGCCCAGCACCTCGGCCCAGATGCCTGCCAGCATCTGCTCCACCTCGCCCTGCGGCGCTTCATAGACCTGTGCACCCGCCAGTTCGGGCTCGGGCAAGGCCTTGCGGTCCACCTTGCCATTGGCCGTCAACGGCAGGGCATCGAGTACCACGATGGCCGAAGGCACCATGTAGTCAGGCAGCCCCTGACCCAGCCGCTCCTTGAGCAGCCCATCTTCGACTTCCTCGTTCAGCGAGACATAGGCCACCAGGCGCGCCCCGCCCGGCCCCTGGCTGGCCAGCACGACGGTCTCACGCACCTCCGGCTGCGCCAGCAGCTGGGCCTGCACTTCGCCCAGCTCGATGCGGAAGCCCCGGATCTTGACCTGCTGATCGACCCGGCCCAGGTATTCGAGCTCGCCCTGCGCGTTCCAGCGCACCAGGTCGCCCGTGCGGTACAGCCTGCTGCCATCGTCCGTGAAGGGGTTGGCGATGAAGCGCTCCGCGCTCAGGCCTTGCCGGTTCAGGTAGCCACGCGCCAGGCCCGCGCCCGCAACGAACAGTTCGCCCGCCACGCCTTGCGGCAGCAGGTTCAGACTGCCATCGAGCACATACAGGCCCAGGTCGGGAATCGCCACTCCAACGGGGCTGCGTCCTCCTTGAAGGTCAGTCTTGGTGATCTCCCGGTACGTCACATGCACCGTGGTCTCGGTGATGCCGTACATGTTGATGAGTCGGGGGCTTTCGTCCCCGAAGCGATCGAACCAAGGCCTCAGGCTCTCGGGCTCCAGCGCCTCGCCGCCAAAGACCACATGGCGCAGCGACAGGCCGGAGCCGCCCTCCTCCTCCTGCTCCACCGCATGGACCAGTTGGCCAAACGCCGAAGGCGTCTGGTTGAGCACCGTGACGCGCTCGGCACGCAACAGCGCCAGGAAGTCCTGGGGCGAGCGGCTGACCCAGTACGGCACCACCACGAGCCGGCCACCCGTGCACAGCGCACCAAAGATCTCCCAGACCGAGAAGTCGAAGGCGTAGGAGTGGAACAGCGTCCAGACATCGTCCGGGCCGAAGCCGAACCAGGCATCGGTGGCATCGAGCAGCCGCGCCACGTTGCGGTGGCTCAACTGCGCGCCCTTGGGACGGCCCGTGGAGCCTGAGGTGTAGATCACATAGGCCAGGCTGTCGACCGACACCTGCACCTGCGGATCGGCATCCGATTCGGCCGACAGGTCCAGCGTGTCGACCTCCAGAATCTGCAAGCGGTCTGCGCCCGGAATGCGCGTACGCACTGCAGCCTGCGTCAGCACCAGGGCAATGCCGCTGTCCTCCACCATGTGCGCCAGACGGTCGGCCGGGTAGTCCGGGTCCAGCGGCACATAGGCGCCACCGGCCTTGAGGATGGCCAGCAGGCCGACCACCATCTCCACCGAGCGCGACATGGCAATGCCCACGCGCGACTCGGGGCGCACGCCCAGGGCGATCAGGCGGTGGGCCAGGCGGTTGGCCTGGGCGTTGAGTTCGCCGTAGCTGAGGCTTTGTGCTTCGAATACCAGGGCCTTCGCCCCGGGCCGCACACGCGCCTGTTCTTCGATCGCGTGCTGCAGCGGCACGGCATGCGCAAGGCATGGCTGCCTGCTGCCGCAGCGCTCAAGCGCCGTCCGCTCCGTCTCACCCAGAATCTGCAGCGCCCCCGCATTGCTGTGTGGAGCCAGCTCCAGCGCCCCGACGACCGCCTGGATGGCGGCCCCCATGTAGCTGCACAGCCGCTGGGCACCAATGGACTCGCTGGCCTGCATCACGATGCCGAAGCCCTCGCCCAGATCATCGATCGATACCGTTACCGGGTAGTTGGTGCGCTCCTGTCCACCCAGTGCCGTGAGGCCTTCCCATGCGCTGGAAGTCCCGTCATCCTGAACCAGATAACGGTAGTTGAGCAGAGTGGAGAACAGCGGCGTGCCTCCCTCCAGCGCACTGCAGCGCTGCGCCAGCGACAGCGTCGCGTGCTCATGGTGCATCAGCCCCGACAACCCCTCATGCGTCTGGCGCAGGCACTCCTGCACACTGCGCTCTCCCAGCCGTATGCGTAGCGGCAAGGTGTTGATGAACATGCCCAGCGCACGCTCCACCCCCTCGCCACCCTGCATGCGCCCGAACAGCACCGTGCCGAACACCACGTCGTCCCTGCCCGTGGTCCGGCCCAGCACCAGCGACCAGGCCAGATGGAACAGGCTGGCCGCGCTCACGCCCTGGCGCTGCGCTGCAAGGCGCACGGCGCGTGCCAGCCCCGCATCCAGCACATGGCGCGCCTCCTGCACCCCGCTGCCGTCACCCTGCACGTCCAACAGGCCGAACGGCGCCGTGGGCTCATCCACATCGCCCAGCATGGCGCGAAAGAACTCTTCGTGCTCCCTGGCGCTCACCCCCAGCCGTGCCTGCGCCACGAAGCGCCTGAACGGCAGCGGCTGGGGCAGCGCATGCTCGCGCCCCTGGCGGATCAAACCAATCTCCTCGACGATGCGCTCCAGCGTCGTGTGGTCCAGCACCAGATGGTGCGTCAGCAGTTGCAGCAGCCAGCGGCCCTGCGGCGCATCCTGCGCCGCCGCGGCGCGGATCATCGGTGCCTTGCGCACTTCGATGCGCTGCACGCGCGGGTCCAGCCGCTCGTGCAACTGCGCCGCCGCATCGGCGCCCGCCACCACATCCACCCATTCGGTCTGGACCTGCGCATGGCGCCAGACCACCTGCACAGGCTCGGCCAATCCCTCCCAGAGCACGGCCGTGCGCAGGATGTCGTGCCTTGCGATCACCTGGTTGAGGCTGTCCACAAAGCCTTGCAGCCGCTCGCGCGTATCGAAGCTCAGCAGGTTGGGCGTGGCGTAAGCATCGCCCTGCTGGTGCAGCATATGGTGGAAAAGAATGCCTTCCTGCAGCGGTGCCAGCGGGTAGATGTCCTGGATGTTGGCTGCACCACCGGGCACGGCTGCGGCGATCCGTGCAATCTCCTGGGCGTCCAGCGCCACCAGGGTCAGCATGGCCGGGGTGATGGCCGTGCAGTCTTCGGGAATGCCGTTGGGCGGCACCTGCACCTCGGGTCGAGCATCGGCCTGTTCGCCACCAAGGGCCTGCGCAAAGTCGGCCAGCCTGGGCTGAAGGAACAGGCTGCGCACCTGGGCCGCCAGCCCCCTGGCGCGCATGCGTTCGAGCAGCTTCAGGGCCAGCAACGAATGACCACCCAGCTCGAAGAAGCTGTCATGGCGTCCCACGCGCTCCACGCCCAGCACCTCGGCCCAGATGCGCGCCAGCGCCTCTTCCAGTTCGCCCTGCGGCGCCTCGTATTGCTGGGTACTTGCCATTTCCGGTTCAGGCAAGGCCTTGCGGTCCACCTTGCCATTGGCCGTCAACGGCAGGGCATCGAGCACCACGATGGCCGAAGGCACCATGTAGTCAGGCAGCCCCTGACCCAGCCGCTCCTTGAGCAGCCCATCTTCGACTTCCTCGTTCAGCGAGACATAGGCCACCAGGCGCGCCCCGCCCGGCCCCTGGCTGGCCAGCACGACGGCCTCACGCACCTCCGGCTGCGCCAGCAGCTGGGCCTGCACTTCGCCCAGCTCGATGCGGAAGCCCCGGATCTTGACCTGCTGATCGACCCGGCCCAGGTATTCGAGCTCGCCCTGCGCGTTCCAGCGCACCAGGTCGCCTGTGCGGTACAGCCTGCTGCCATCGTCCGTGAAGGGGTTGGCGATGAAGCGCTCCGCGCTCAGGCCTTGCCGATTCAGGTAGCCACGCGCCAGGCCCGCGCCCGCAACGAACAGCTCGCCCGCCACGCCTTGCGGCAACAGGTTCAGACTGCCGTCCAGCACGTACAGGCCCAGGTCCGGAATGGCAGTTCCCACGGGACTGCGGCCACCGTCCAAATCTGTCTTGGTGATCTCCCGGTACGTCACATGCACCGTGGTCTCGGTGATGCCGTACATGTTGATGAGTCGGGGGCTTTCGTCCCCGAAGCGATCGAACCACGGCCTCAGGCTCTCGGGCTCCAGCGCCTCGCCGCCAAAGACCACATGGCGCAGCGACAGGCCGGAGCCGCCCTCCTCATCCTGCTCCACCGCATGGACCAGTTGGCCAAACGCCGAAGGCGTCTGGTTGAGCACCGTGACGCGCTCGGCACGCAACAGCGCCAGGAAGTCCTGGGGCGAGCGGCTGACCCAGTACGGCACCACCACGAGCCGGCCACCCGTGCACAGCGCGCCAAAGATCTCCCAGACCGAGAAGTCGAAGGCGTAGGAATGGAACAGCGTCCAGACATCGTCAGGCCCAAAGCCGAACCAGGCCTCGGTGGCCTCCAGCAGCCGCGCCACGTTGCGGTGGCTCAGCTGCGCGCCCTTGGGGCGGCCCGTGGAGCCCGAGGTGTAGATCACGTAGGCCAGGCTGTCGGCCGAGACCTGCACCTGCGGATCGGCATCCGATTCGGCAGACAGGTCCAGCGTGTCGATCTCCAGCACCTGCAAGGCGACAGCGCCGGGAATGCGCTCGCGCACCGCAGCCTGCGTCAGCACCAGGGCAATGCCGCTGTCCTCCACCATGTGCGCCAGCCGGTCGGCCGGATAGTCCGGATCCAGCGGCACATAGGCGCCACCGGCCTTGAGGATGGCCAGCAGGCCCACGACCATCTCCACCGAGCGCTGCATGGCAATGCCCACACGCGACTCGGGCCGTACGCCCAGGGTGATCAGACGGTGGGCCAGGCGGTTGGCCTGGGCGTTGAGTTCGCCATAGCTGAGGCTGTGTGCTCCGCAACCCAGAGCGGGCGCATGGGCCTGCCGGCGCGCATGCTGCTCGATGCGGCAGTGCAGGGGATGGCTGGCGGGGAAATGCCCTGATGCCTGGCCGCTGCCCAGCAACTGCTGCGTTTGCGCGACGCCCAGTACGTCCAGCCGGCCCAGAACGGCCTGCGCATTCTGCTCCAGCGCCCCAACGATGCTTTCGATGGCCGCGTCCATATAGCCGCACAGCCGCTGGGCACCAATGGACTCGCTGGCCTGCATCACGATGCCGAAGCCCTCGCCCAGATCATCGATCGATACTGTTACCGGGTAGTTGGTGCGTTCCTCACCACCCAGGACCGTGAGGCCTTCCCAGGTTCTGGCGGCAGTGTCCACGTCCTGCGCCACGCTGTAGCGATAGTTGAGCAGGGTGGAGAACAGCGGCGTGCCTCCCTCCAGCGCACTGCAGCGCTGCGCCAGCGACAGCGTCGCGTGCTCATGGTGCATCAGCCCCGACAAACCCTCATGTGTCTGGCGCAGGCACGCCTGCACACTGCGCTCTCCCAGCCGTATGCGCAGCGGCAAGGTGTTGATGAACATGCCCAGCGCACGCTCCACCCCCTCGCCACCCTGCATGCGCCCGAACAGCACCGTGCCGAACACCACGTCGTCCCTGCCCGTGGTCCGGCCCAGCACCAGCGACCAGGCCAGATGGAACAGGCTGGCCGCGCTCACGCCCTGGCGCTGCGCTGCAAGGCGCACGGCGCGTGCCAGCCTCGCATCCAGCACATGGCGCGCCTCCTGCACCCCGCTGCCATCACCCTGCACGTCCAACAGGCCGAACGGCGCCGTGGGCTCATCCACATCGCCCAGCATGGCGCGAAAGAACTCTTCGTGCTCCCTGGCGCTCACCCCCAGCCGTGCCTGGGCCACGAAGCGCCTGAACGGCAGCGGCTGGGGCAGCGCATGCTCGCGCCCCTGGCGGATCAAACCAATCTCCTCGACGATGCGCTCCAGCGTCGTGTGGTCCAGCACCAGATGGTGCGTCAGCAGCTGCAGCAGCCAGCGGCCCTGCGGCGCATCCTGCGCCGCCACGGCGCGGATCATCGGTGCCTTGCGCACTTCGATGCGCTGCACGCGCGGGTCCAGCCGCTCGTGCAACTGCGCCGCTGCATCGGCGCCAGCCTGCACCTCCACCCATTCAGTAACCACCTGCGCCTTGCGCCAGACCACCTGCACGGGCTCGGCCAATCCCTCCCAGAGCACGGCCGTGCGCAGGATGTCGTGCCTTGCGATCACCTGGTTGAGGCTGTCCACGAAGCCTTCCAGCCGCTCGCGCGTATCGAAGCTCAGCAGGTTGGGCGTGGCGTAGGCATCGCCTTGCTGGTGCAGCATGTGGTGGAAAAGAATGCCTTCCTGCAGCGGTGCCAGCGGGTAGATGTCCTGAATGTTGGCTGCACCACCGGGCACGGCTGCGACGATCCGTGCAATCTCCTGCGCGTCCAGCGCCACCAGGGTCAGCATGGCGGGGGTGATTGCCGTGCAGTCTTCGGGAATGCCGTTGGGTGGGATGTTCAGCGCCGGTTCCGGCTGTTCCTGGTCCTCGCGCAGTGCCTGCGCAAGATCCGCAAGCCCTGGGTGCTGGAACAACGTGCGCACCTGTGTCGCCCAGCCCTGGGCGCGCAGCCGCTCCAGCAGTTTCAGCGCCAGCAAGGAGTGCCCGCCCAGCTCAAAGAAATGATCTTGCCGGCCCACGCGCTCCACGCCCAGCACCTCGGCCCAGATGCGTGCCAGCATCTGCTCCACCTCACCTTGCGGCGCTTCGTAGACCTGCGCACCGGTCAGTTCGGACTCGGGCAAGGCCTTGCGGTCCACCTTGCCGTTGGCCGTCAAGGGCAGGCTTTCGAGCACCGTGAGAGTGCCGGGCACCATGTAGTCGGGCAGGATTCGGCCCAGGCGCATGCGCAGTTCTGCCGCATTGCAGGCCACTGCATCGTGCAGGGAGACATAGCCGGCCAGTTGCATGCCGGCGGGCCCGCGCCGTGCCACCACCACCGACTCCCTGACTTCGGGCTGGGCCAGCAACTGCGCCTCGATCTCGCCCAGTTCGATGCGAAAGCCCCGGATCTTGACCTGATGGTCGATGCGGCCCAGATATTCGAGCTGCCCCTCATCGTTCCAGCGCACCAGATCGCCAGTGCGGTACAGGCGGCCTCCCGCGCCGTCGAAAGGATCGGCCACAAAGCGCTCCGAGCTCAGTCCTGGCCGGTCCAGATAGCCGGCCGCCAGCGCCTCTCCGCCCAGATACAGCTCGCCGGCCACGCCCGTCGGCGCCAGCGCAAGGTCCTGGGTCAGCACCAGGGCCCGGGTATCGCTGATGGGACGGCCTATGGGAACCTGGCTGCGGCCATCGTCGCGGCAGGTCCAATGCGTCACGTGGATGGCCGCCTCGGTGGGACCGTAGAGGTTTTGCAGGCTGACGCCGCGCAAGCGGGTCAAGGCCTCGCGCTGTGTCTCCGCCGGCATGGCCTCGCCGCCACAGATCACGTAGCGCAGCCGGGTTTCCTCCTCAATGCCTTCGTGGGCCAGAAAGGCCTGCAGCATGGGGGGCACGAAATTGAGCGTGGTGATCTGGTGCTTGCGTATCAGGTCGACGATGCGCTCGGGATCGCGGTGGTCGCCGGGCCTTGCCAGGACCAGGCGCACGCCGGCTGTCAGTGGCCAGAAGATTTCCCAAGCGGAAACGTCGAAGCCAAAAGCCGCCTTGTGCAGTACCGCGTCGTCCGGCCCCAGGCCGTAGTGGTCCTGCATCCATGCCATGCAGTTGGCCAGGGCCGCATGCCGGTTGGCTGCGCCCTTGGGTCTTCCCGTGGAGCCCGAGGTGTAGATCACATAGGCCAGGTTGTGCCCATGCAACTTCACGTCCGGCGCCTGTGCCGATTCGGCCGAGAGGTCCAGGCCGTCGAGTTCGACTACACGCAATGCCTCCGCAAACGGCAAGGTCCCTCGTGTATGGCTCTGTGTCAGCACAAGCGCTATGCCGCTGTCCTGCGCCATGTAGGCCAGGCGTTCGGGCGGGTACTCGGTATCCAGCGGCACATAGGCGCCGCCGGCCTTGAGGATGGCCAGTATGCCCACCACCATGTCGATGCAGCGCTCCACGGCAATGCCCACGCGCACCTCGGGACCGACGCCCAGACCGATCAGCCGGTGTGCCAGGCGATTGGCGCGCCGGTCCAGCTCGGCGCGGCTGAGCACTTCTCCGTCATGGACCAGGGCCACGGCTTGCGGCTGCTCGCTGACGCGCCGCTCGAACTCGCGGTGCACGGGCAAGGCCTGGGCATGGCGCTGCCCGTTGATGCTCCATTGCAGCAACTGCTGCGTCTCGCCAGGCGGCAGCAGCGGTATCTGCGCGATCGGCTGGGCAGGATGCTCGGCAAGCGCCTGCGCCAGGCCGGCAAGGGCCTGGTGCATGTAGCCGCAAATTCGCTGGGCGCCCACCGAGCGCAGCACATGGGCGATCAGGGTGAAGTCGTCACCCGTATCGTTCACCGAAAGGCCCACGGGGAAGTTCGTACGCTCCCGGCTGTGCAGTATCTCCATGCCGTTCCAGGTCTGCGCAGCCGCTTCGTCATGGGCCTGCGCATGCCGGTAGTTCAGCAAGGCCGTGAACAGCGGCGCGCCGCCGCGCAGCCCGCTGCAGCCCTGGGCCAGCGGCAGACTGGCATGTTCGTGGTGCAACAGGTCGGTCAGTGCGTCCTGTGTGTCGCGCAGGCATTCGGCCACGCTGCGCCGGCCCAGGCGCACACGCAATGGCAAGGTATTGATGAACATGCCCAGCGCACGCGCAACGCCCTGCCCTGCCTGCATGCGGCCAAACAGCACGGTGCCGAACACGACATCGTCACGAGCGCTTGTCCTGGCAACGACCAGGGCCCAGGCGAGGTGGAACACGGCGGCCGCACTCACGCCATGCCGCTGCGCCAGACGGCGCAGCCGCACTGCCAGTTCCGCATCCAGCGTTTGCCGGGCCTCGTCCACGAGGGAGCCGTCGCCCTGGATATCAAGCAGGTTGAAAGGTGCCGTCGGCTCCTGCACATCGCCCAGCATGGCGCGGAAGAAGGCCTCGTGTTCAGCCGTGCCGACGCCGGCTTGCGCATGGGCGACAAAGCGCCTGAACGGCAGCGGCGCAGGCAGTTCCTGCACCCTCCCCTGCTGGATCAGGGCGATTTCGCCCACAACCAGCTTGAGCGTGGTGTTGTCGTCCACCATGTGGTGCGCGAGGATCTGCAGCAGCCAGCGCTGCCGGGCGGCATCATGAGCCGCCACCAGGTGGATCAGGGGCGCCTGGCGCAAATCGATGCGGTATCCCTCGGCGGCATCTTCCAGCCTCGCTTCCGGATCCTGCGCGGGCGCGCCGCTGGCTGGCTCCGCGAGCCAGGATATCTGCAGCCTGGCCTCGCGGCAAACGACCTGCACCGGGGTCTCCAGGCCTTCCCAGAAGACTGCCGTGCGCAGGATGTCGTGGCGCGCAACCACGGTGTCGAAACTCTCGACGAAGCGCTCCAGGCGTTGGCGGCTGTCGAAGGCCAGGGTGTGGGAGGTGATGTAGGTGTCACCCTGAGACTGCAGCAGGTGGTGGAACAGAATGCCCTGCTGCAAGGGCGTCAGCGGGTAGATGTCCTGGATGTTGGTCGCCCCGCCGGGCACGGCGGCCTCGATGGCGCGCAATTGTGAGGGCGTTGTCCGGACCAGGGCAAGCATGTCGGGTTCGATTCGCTGGCAGCCTGCAGGAATGCCCATGCCGCCGGCATCCTCCCGCACGGCGCAGACCGCTGCCTCGGCCACTGGCTGCAGGGCCTGGACGAAATCGGCCAGCCGAGGCTTGTGGAACAGCGTGCGCACTTCCACAGCCCAACCTTGGTTGCGGACCTGTTCCAGCAGCTGTATCGCCAGCAGCGAGTGCCCGCCCAGTTCGAAAAAGCTGCTGCGCCGCCCGACGCGCTCCACGCCCAGCACCTCGGCCCATATCTTTGCGATGGCGGCCTCGGCGCCCTCCGCAGGCGCCTGGTATCCAAGGTCCTGGGGGCATCGGGCTCGGGCAGGGCCTTGCGGTCGATCTTGCCGTTCGCATTCAGGGGCAGGCCCTCGGGCATGACGATGATGGCGGAAGGAACCATGTAGTCGGGCAAGCCCGCCTCCAGCCTCGCACGCAGCGCAGCCGGATCGGGTTCGCAGTCCCGGGCTGCGGACACGTAGGCGACCAACCGCTCACCCGCAGGTGATGGCCGAACCAGAACCACGGCTTCGTTCACCTCGGGCTGCGCGAGCAACTGGCCTTCGATCTCGCCCAGCTCGATGCGGAATCCGCGGATCTTCACCTGCTGGTCCATGCGGGCCAGATATTCCAGTTCTCCTTCGGCGCTCCAGCGCACCAGATCGCCGGTCCGGTAAAGACGACGGCCCTGCGCACCGAACGGATCGGCGATGAAGCGCTGCGCCGTCAGGTCCGCACGGCCGCCATAGCCCCGGGCCAGGCCCGCACCGGCCACGTAGAGTTCGCCGGCCACGCCCATGGGCGCCGGATTCAGGTCGGCATCGAGCACGCGCAGGCCGAGATCGGGAATGGGCAGGCCCACGGCGCTGCGCCCACGGTCCAGGTCCGCCCGCGTGATCGGCCGGTAGGTCACATGCACCGTGGTCTCGGTGATGCCGTACATGTTGATCAGCCTGGGGCTCTGGTCGCCGAAAAGGTCGAACCAGGGCTTCAGCGTTGCCGGCTCCAGCGCCTCGCCGCCAAAAATCACACAGCGCAGCGACAGGCCTTCGCCACGATGCAGCGCCGGGCTGTGCATGATTTGCCCGAAGGCCGAAGGTGTTTGATTGAGAACCGTTACGTTCTCCGCACGCAGCAAAGCCAGGAATTCCTGGGGCGAGCGGCTGACCCAGTACGGCACCACCACCAGGCGCCCGCCCGTGCACAGCGCGCCAAAGATCTCCCAGACCGAGAAGTCGAAGGCGTAGGAGTGGAACAGCGTCCAGACATCGTCAGGCCCGAAGCCGAACCAGGCCTCGGTGGCGTCCAGCAGCCGCGCCACGTTGCGGTGGCTCAGCTGCGCGCCCTTGGGGCGGCCCGTGGAGCCGGAGGTGTAGATCACATAGGCCAGGCCGTCTGCATGCAGGGCTAGGGCCGGATCGAGATCGGACTCCCCCTCCAGATCCAGCCCATCGATGGCCAGCATCACCATGCCGCTGCGCTGCGGGCAAGCCGGGGCCAGCGCCTGCTGTGTCAGCAGCAGCGAGATATCGCTGTCCTGCAACATATGGGCCAGCCGGTCGGCCGGATACCGGGGATCCAGCGGAACATAGGCACCGCCGGCCTTGAGGATGGCCAGCAGGCCAACCACCATGTCGAGCGAACGCTCGACCATCAATCCGACCTTGGCCTCAACCACCAGGCCACACGCAATGAGGTGGTGTGCCAGGCGGTTGGCGCGCGCATTGAGTTCGGCGTAGCTCAACGCCTGCCCTTCGCAGGTCACGGCAACGGCCGCGCCGTGCCGCCGCGCCTGGTCCTCTATCAGATGGTGAATCAGCGACTGCCCGCCGGCAGCCGGCGCACGGTCCAGGTCGTGTCCCATGCCCCGGGCCTGCAGCAATTGCCGCTCGGCAGGGTCCAGCAGCGGGACCTCGCCAAGGGCCAGGGCCAAATCGCCGGACAGGGCTTCGAGCAGCGCCACATAGTGGCCGGCCATTCTGCGCATGGTTTCTGGCTCGAACAGCTCTCGTGCATAGATCAGGGTCAGCCGCATCTGCCCGGAGCCGTCCAGCCCGATGTCCAACGTCAGTTCGAACTGCGCAGCCTGGTCGCCGATCTCGCAGGCCTCAAGCCCAAGCCCCGGCAGGTTTGCAAGAGAGGCCGCCTGCGCCTGCTGGAAGTTCAGCATCACCTGGAACAGCGGGCTGTGTCCGCTGCCGCGCTCCGGCTGTAGAGACTCCACGAGCACATCGAACGGCAGGTCCTGATGATCCTGGGCCTGCAGCGTGGTGCGCACTGCCTGGTCCAGCAATTCGCCCAGAGTGGTGCGGCCGTCGAGGCGGCCGCGCAAGACCTGGGTGTTCGCGAAGTAGCCGACCACCTGCTCGGTCTCCACGCGGTTGCGGTTGGCATTGGGCACACCGACACGAATGTCGGACTCGCCGGTATGGCGATGCAGCAGCGCCTGGAAGCCTGCCAGCAAGGCCATGAACAGCGATGCGCCACGGGACTGCGCAGCCGCCTGCAGGCGCCGGGTCAGTGGCTCGTCGGCAAGCACCGTGCAACGTGCTGCGGTGTAGCGGCCATCGGCGCGCCGCGCATGGTCGGTCTGCAGTTGCAGCACCGGATGCGTGTCGCCGAGCTGGCCCCGCCAATAGGCCAGCTGGCGCTCGTTCTCCCCGGCCTCCAGCCACTGCCGCTGCCAGTTGGCGTAGTCGACATAGGTGATGGGAGCCGCCTCCAGCACAGGCGCTTCGCCGCGCGACATCGCGTCATAGGCCTGCAGGAACTCCTTGAGCAGCACCCGCATGGACCAGCCGTCAGACACGATGTGGTGCATCACCACCACCAGCACATGCTCGCGCGCATGCCGGCGCACCACGGCAGCTCGCAACAGCGGTTGCCGGGCCAGGTCGAACGGCTGCCGGTTGACTGCGGCCACCGCCTCGTCCACCAAGGCATCGCGCCGGTCGTCATCACATCCGCTCAGATCGATCAGCGGAATGTCCAGGGCCAGGCCGGGCGCAACCCGCTGCTCCACGCCTGCCGGACCGCCGGCGGTGAAGACGGTGCGCAGCGCGGCATGGCGATCCACCAGCAGCTGAAAGCATGCGCGCAACGTCTGCAGATCCAGCTCACCCAGCAGCCGCGTGGCCTGCGCGATGTGATAGGCCGAACTCGTGGCATCGAGCTGCCACAGAAACCACTGCCGGCGCTGCGCGTAGGACAGGGCACTGCATTCCTGGACCGCAGCCTCGCACGCCAGAATGGGGAATTGCCCAATCCGCATGCCTTCGGCACTGATCTTCTGATAGACCATGCGGCGCTGCTCTGGCGGCAATTGGGCGAAACGCTCGGCAATGCGGCGTGTCGAGATTTCGTTCATCAAAGGCTCCCCTCGATACTGTCTATAAAGGAATCAATGTCTGCCAAGGCCTGCTTGGCATCCGTGGCTGCAGCAACAGGCCGCAGACATGCGGCCATGTCGCTGAGCACCGGGTTCTGGAAAACGTCGCGTATCTCCATGTCGCCTTGCATGGCGCCCTGGACGCGGGCCACCAGCTGCACGGCCAGCAACGAATGACCGCCCATGGCAAAGAAGCTGTCGTTGCGGCCCACCTTCTCGACGCCCAGCAGCTGGGTCCAGATGCCGGCCAGCATCTGCTCGGCCTCCGTGCTCGGCGCCTCGTAGACCTGCTGCGCCTCGAACTCCACGGCGGGCAGCCGGCGGCGGTCCACCTTTCCATTCACGTTCAGAGGCAAGGCCTCTAGCACGCCTATGCCCGAAGGCAGCATGTAGTCGGGCAGCAGCTCGCCCAGCCTCTGGCGCAGCTGCGCCGCGTCGATGCACGTGTCCGCAGCGGCCACCACGTAGGCAAGCAGTCTTGCCCCCTCAGGGTCTGGCCGGGCCACGACGACGGCCTCGCGCACTTCGGGCTGGGCCAGCAGTTGGGCCTCGATCTCGCCGAGTTCGATGCGAAAGCCCCGCACCTTGACCTGATGGTCCATGCGGCTCAGATACTGCAGCCTGCCCGGAGCCGTCCAGCGCACCAGATCCCCGGTGCGGTACAGCCGCTCGCCGGCATCCCTGAATGGGTCCGCAACAAAGCGCTCCGCACTCAGACCCGGACGGTCGGAATAGCCGCGCGCCAGGCCGGCGCCCCCGATGTAGAGCTCGCCGGTCACGCCTTCTGGCACAGGACGCAAGCCTGCATCCAGCACCAGCAGACGCGTGTCGGCGATGGCATGGCCCACCTCGGGGACGGCCTGTTGCACGACAGGCTGGGCGCTGGACCAGATGGTGGTTTCCGTGGGCCCATACATGTTCCACAGCTCCACACCAAGCGTCTGCAGTTCCTGCGCCAGGTCCTCATGCAGCGCTTCGCCGCCACACAGGCCTTTGAGGCGCATTGGAGGTCTGGCAGGCCAGCCCGCCGCAAGCAGCAAGCGCCAGCCGGCCGGCGTCGACTGCAGCACCGTGGTGCCGCTGGCCTCCACAAGCCGTGCCAGGGCCTGGCCGTCGCGCACCGCCGAACGTGGAGCCAGCACTATCTGTGCGCCGCAGGACAGGGGCAGATAGAGTTCGAGCGCTGCGATATCGAAGGACAGCGAGGTCACGGCCAAAAGCACATCGTCGGCCTGCATGCCAGGGCGGGACTGCATGCTCAGGATGAACTGGGACAGTGCCGCGTGCCGCACCATCACGCCCTTGGGCTTGCCTGTTGATCCCGAGGTGTAGATCACATAGGCCAGTTGTTCGGCATGCAGGGCCAGACCGAGATCGGCATCGGATTCGGTGTTCAGATCCAGGCCGTCGAGCGCCATCACGGCAACATCGGGACCCAGCCCCGCAAAATGCGGCCGCAGATGCCCGTGCACCAGCAGCAGGCCCAGACCGCTGTCCTGCGCCATGGCCAGCAGACGTTGCGCGGGATGCTCGGGGTCCATCGGCACATAGGCGGCGCCCGCCTTGAGCACGGCCAGCACGCCCAGGACCATGTCGGCGTTGCGCTCCACGCACAGGCCGACCCGGACACCCGGCCGCAGACCCTGCCGCACCAGATGGCGGGCCAAGCGGTTGGCGCGGGCGTTGAGCGTGCCGTAGTCAAGGCGTACATCACCGCAGACCAAGGCCGGGGCACGGGGACGCAGCCGGGCCTGGCGCTCCATGAGTTCGTGCACGGGCAGCGGATGCGCATGGCGCTCGGTGTTGGAGCCGGCATCGAGCAGCCCGGCCCATTCGTCGGCCGGCATGGTCTTGATTTCGCAGGCGGCCATATCGGGACGCTCGGCCAGCGCCGAGGTGATTTCATGCAGGACCTGGAGCAGCACGGCATGCACGCGCGCTGCGCCTATCGCCTTGATGACCTGCACGGCCAGGGAGAAGCCTTGGCCGAGATCGTCGACGCCTACCGTGGCCGGGTAGTTGGTGCGGTCCCTGGACCCCAGCGACTCCATGCCCTCCCAATGGTGCTCGGCACGCACGCCCTCGGTGCGGCTGTAGCGGTAGTTCAGCAACGAGGAGAACAGGGCCACGTCGCCAGGCAGGCTGCTGCAGCGCTGGGCCAGGGCAAGGCTGGCATGTTCATGGTGCAGCAGGGAAGCCAGCGTACCGTGGGTATCCATCAGGCAGCATCGCAGGCTGCGCGACCCCAGGCGCACGCGCATGGGCAAGGTATTGATGAACAGGCCCAGGGAGCGGTGCGCGCCCTGCCCGCTGTCCATGCGGCCAAACAGCACGGTTCCGAAGACCACGTCGTCCTTGCCCGTCAACTGCGCAAGCGTCTGGGCCCAGGCCAAGTGGAACAGCGTGGCCGAACTCACGCCGTGCCGCTGCGACTGCAGGCGCACGGCCGCAGCGAGCCCGTCCTCCAGCGAAGCGCGCACTTCCTCGACATCGCGGCCGTCGCCCAGGACATCGGACATGCCCAACAGCGTGGTCGGCTCGTCAACGTCGCCCAGCATGTCGCTGAAGAAGGCTTCATGCTCGGACTCGGCGATGCCATGCCGTGCATGGGCGACAAAGTTCCTGAAAGGCACCGGCTCAGGCAATTCGCCATGGCGGCCCTGCTGGATCAGCGCGATCTCGTCCATCGCCAGATCCAGCGTCGCATGGTCGAGCACGATGTGGTGGCTGGCGAAGACCAGCAGCCATCGTCCGGCAGGCACGTCATGGGCCGCGAATGCCTCGATCAAGGGCGCCTGCCTCACATCGATGCGGAAGTCACCGCCATGGATATGGTTCTTCAGGCCTTGCAGCAGGTCGCCGGACGGTTCAGCCAGCTGCGCGCACTCATCGTCCTGCATCCAGTGCAGCTTCAGTTGCGCCCGCCTGCAAACGAGCTGGACCGGCTCCCTCAAGCCCTCCCACACAATAGCCGTTCTCAGCACGTCATGGCGGGCGATGACCTGGTCCAGATCGTGGATGAATCCCTCGAGAAGTTCCCGGCTGCGAAAGCCCAGCGCATGCGAAACGATGTAGACATCGCCGCGCGGCTGCAGCAGATGGTGAAAGAAGATGCCTTCCTGCAGCGGGGCCAGCGGGTAAATGTCCTGGATGTTGGGCGCGCCCCCGGGGACCTGGGATTCGATGGTGCGGATCTCCTGCGCGTTTAGCGCCACCAGGCCGAGCATGTCGGGCTGCAGCGCGCTGCAGTCCTGTGGAATCAGGTTCTCGGGAATGACGAACCGGCGCCTCGCCCCCTGCTGCTGCACGGCATGGGCAAAGCCGGCCAGCACAGGGTTCTGGAACAGCATGCGCGCCTGCGCGTCCATGCCCTGCGCTCGCAGGTTTTCCAACAAGCGCAGCGCCAACAGCGAATGTCCTCCCAGCTCGAAGAAGTTGTCGCTGCGCCCCACCCGCTCCATACCCAGAATGTCCTCCCAGATGCGTGCGATGGCGCTTTCGAGAGCCCCCTGGGGCGGCTCATAGCCCTCCCTCGGCAGGTCTGCAGGCTCGGGCAGCCGGTGTCTGTCGACCTTTCCATTCGCATTCAGCGGCAGGGCATCGAGCACCACGATGCGGCCCGGCACCATGTAGTCGGGCAATGACTGCGCCAGCTTCTGCCTCAGCGCGTCCGCGCCGCACCCTGCGTCTTCAGACAGCGAGACATAGGCCACAAGCTGCACGGCCGCCCCGGCCCGCCGCGCCACAACCACCGCCTCCCTGACATCGACACAGGCAGAGAGCCTGGCCTCCACCTCCCCCAGTTCCACGCGGTGGCCGCGGATCTTCACCTGATGGTCGAGGCGCCCCAGATATTCGAGCTGGCCTGCGGCATTCCATCGCACCAGGTCACCAGTGCGATACAGGCGACCGCCTGCACCGTCGAAGGGGTCGGCCACAAATTTGTCGGCCGTCATGGCGGGCCTGCGGAAGTAGCCCCGTGCAAGAACGGTGGACGCGATGTGCAGCTCTCCAGGCATGCCCTGGGGTACCGGACGCAGCTGGCCGTCCAGCACATACAGCTGGGCCTGGGAAGCCGCACGGCCAATCGGCGGAAGCTCCGCGGCGTTGCAGGGATCGACGATGAAATCGCTCACCACATGGGATTCCGTGGGGCCGTAGTGATTGACCAGGCGGCATTGCGGATGCCTGTCCAACCAGTCGAGCAAGGGCCGCGTGAGCTTGAGCTGTTCGCCGGCCGTGATGATTTCCTGGATATGGCCCAGGGACTCGCCGCGCGCCAGCGCGGCTTCGGCAAACAGTTGCAGAACGGCGAACGGCAAATAGAGCCTCTCGACCGCCTGGCGCGCCACGAGATCAAGCAGCAGCGAGAAGTCATGGCGGTCGTCACCGCAGGTCTGGACCAGGGTAGCGCCCGAACTCAGGCCGCAGATGATTTCCTGCACGCTCACATCGAAGCATGGCGACGCGAACAGCAGGGTGCGAAATGCGCCCGGCAGGCGCTGCATCTGCCAGGCCGCCAGTTGCGAAACTACCCTGTGCGGCACGGCCGTGCCCTTTGGGCGGCCCGTGGAGCCAGAGGTATAGATCAGATACGCCAGGCTGTCCCCATGGATGGTCCGCTGCGGCGCTTGATCGGGCTCGGAGCTGAACGCCAGGACATCGATGGACAGGCGGCGCAGCGATGGCGCGGCAGGGATGCGGTCTTGCAGCGCACTCTGGGTGAGCAGCAGCGCAATGCCGCTGTCTTCGATCATGTAGGCCAGGCGCTCCTGGGGATAGTCCGGGTCCAGCGGCACATAGACGCCGCCGGCCTTGAGCACGGCCAACATGCCGATGACCGTGTCGGCCGACCGCTCCGTGGCCACGCCGACTCTTGTATCTGGCCCCACGCCCAGCCCGATCAGGCCATGCGCCAAGCGGTTGGCGCGCTGGTGCAGCTGCGCATAGCTGAGGCGGAGGTCTCCGAATACCAGGGCCTCGGCATCCGGCTGCCTTCGTGCCTGCTCGTCCAGCAGCCGGCAGATGTCTCCGGACCCCGGCGGGGCCTGCCCCGGCGCACCCAAATCCCTCAGTGCACGCAGCTGCTCCTGCGGCACGGGATCCAGCGCTCCCAGGCTTTCGGCACCCGGCGACGTGAGGGCCTGCAGAATCTGTTCGAGGCGGGCTGCGATCTGGGCCACCGCAGCATCGCCAATCCTGTCTTTCGCATAGCCGTAGCCGATGGACAGCCGACTCCCCTGGTTCACCACCAGGGTCAGCGGATAGTGCGTCTCGTCCCGGCTCGACAGATCGCCCAGGACCAGGCCGTCCTGCCCCTTCTGCCTCAAGGCCTCATCCACGGGATAGTTCTCGAACACCACGATGCTGTCGAACAGGTCCTGTCCCGGACAGGCGGCCAGTTGCTGTATTTCGTGCAGGGGAATGGCCTCGTGTTCCCGCGCCTGCACATTGAACGACTGCACGGCGCGCAGCCAATCGCCGATGCAGCAGCTCTCGTTCACCTCCAGGACGATGGGCAGAGTGTTGATGAACAGTCCCAGGATTTCCTCGGCGCCGGCCAGATCCGCAGGCCGGCCCGACACCGTCACGCCGAACACTACGGTCGTCTGCCTCAGGCAATGCGCCAGGGTCAGGCCCCAGGCTGCCTGAACCAGGGTGTTCAGGGTCACGCGCTCGGCGCGCGCAAAGGCGGCCAGCCTAGCCGTCGCTGCGGCATCCAGCAACGTCGTCCGTTCGCCATAGCCGGAAACGGCATCACCTGCCAGCGCATCGGACAGTCGTGTCGGAACGGCAATCGCGGCCATTCGCTGCTGCCAATAGCTTCGCGCGGCGGTACAGTCCCTGCGGCCCAGCCAGCGGATATAGCTGCCGTACTGCGCCGCCGGTGCAGGCACGGCGGCGCCGCCATAGTGGCCCATGACTTCACTCAGCAGGCGGGCCGTGCTCCAGCCATCGAGCAGCAGGTGGTGGCGGGTCCAGATGAAATGAAAGCTGTCCGGCCCCAGTTGCACCAGGCACAGCCGCATCAGAGGCGGTGCGGCAAAGTCGAAGCCGCGTTCGCGCTCCTGCCTGGCCAGATCATCGAGATCCGTGGCAGCGCCCCCGGGACCTTCGCGCCAGTCCAGCTGCACCAGGGGCAGTTGCGCCTTGCGCGCCACCCACTGCAGCAGGCCTTGCGTGTCCTGGAAGAATCCGGTGCGCAGCACATCGTGCCTGTCACAGGCGCCCTCCCATGCTGCCCGGAACCGCTGCGCATCAAGGCCGCGCATGTCCAGCCTCAACTGGTTGACATAGGCCGATCCCTGCTCCTGCGTGACGCTGTGGAAGAAGATGCCCGCCTGCAGCGGCGCCATCGGATACAGATCGGCAAGTTGCGCAGCAGGCAAAGGCAGACTGTCCAGCCGCTGCTGCGAGACCCCGGCCAGCGGGAAATCGCTGGGCGTCACGCCGCGCCCGCCGTCCACGCAGTGCGCGATCAGCGCCTGCAGCTCGCCCAGGAAGCTATCGGCCAGACCCTGCACCGTCGCCCCATCGTGCACGGCTGCGCTGTAGTGCCACTGCAGCACCAGCTCGCCGCGCTGTATGCAGGCCACCACTTCCAGCCAGGCGCGCCGCGACGATTGCGGTGCGCGCTGGCCGGTCACCGGCTCACGCGCCAGCCGCCAGCCCAGGCCACCGTCCAGCGCCTGGTCCAGCTGGCCCAGGTAGTTGAAGGTGAGCTGCGGCTGCAGCTTCGGCAGCTGCGTTCCTTGGGGGGCCAGATGGCGCAGCAGCCCGTAGCCCAGGCCCTTGCCGGGAACGGCGCGCAGCTGCTCCTTGATGGCCTTGAGGCCCGCGCCCGGCTCGGCGTCGGCACCCGGTCGCAGGCAGACCGGGTACAGCGTGGTGAACCAGCCCACGCTGCGGGCCAGGTCCATGTCCTCGCTCCAGGGCTCGCGCCCATGGCCTTCGAGTTCGACCAGCACGCTGTCGCGCCCGTCCCAGGCGCACAGCGTGCGTGCCAGAGCCGTCAGCAGCACGTCGTTGATCTGGGTGCGGTAGGCCGGCGGCACTTCGCTGAGCAATTGTTCGGTCAGGTCCTCGCCCAGCCTGCACTCCACCGTGACCGTGTCCGCGACGGTGTTGCTGCCTGCGGCGTGGCCGGGCAGCGGCGCGCCGGCCTGCGCCAGCGTCTCGGTCCAATGGGCCAGTTCGGCCTGCGTTGCGGACTGTGCGGCGCGCGACTGCAGCGCTTGCGCCCATTCCCGCAAGGCGCTGGTGCGCGGGCCGAGATCGACAGCCTGGGCCTTGCCCAGCTGCGCATAGGCGGTCTGCAGGTCCTCGATCAGGATGCGCCAGGAGACGGCATCCACCACCAGATGGTGGGCGATCAGCAGCAGCCGGCCCGAGCGCGTGCCGCCCAGATCCAGCCACACGGCCTTGAATGGCCGCTCCAGGCTCAGCGTCGTCTGCAGCGCTGCGGCGGTGCGCGCAATGGCCGCACCCGCGTCACGCTCGGCCGACAGGTCCTGGGTTTCGAACGGCGCCTGCGCGGGGGTGGCACCCACGCACTGCGTCCAGCGCCCGTTCTTGCAGGCGAAGCACAGGCGCAGCGCCTCATGCTGGGTGACCACGGCATCGACCGCCGTGCGCAGGCGCGCCAGGTCCGGCACCTCGCCCAAAGTCAGCAGCACAGACTGGTTCCAGTGGTGGGGCTGCGCAAAGGCCTGTTCGAAGAACCAGTGCTGCACAGGCGTCAGGCCAAATGCTGCACCGGCTTCAGCGGCCGGGGCTGCCGGGGCGGTGGTCTCAGCTGGTGCGGCCGCCACGGCACCGCCCGTGGCTGCGGCCAGCGCGGCAATGGTCTGCTGCTCCATGAGCTGCCTGGGCGTGAGCTTGAGGCCGCGCTTGCGTGCGCGCGCCACGATCTGCAGCGCCAGGATGGAGTCGCCCCCCAGGCTGAAGAAGTTGTCATGGCGGCCGGGCGCCTCGGTGCGCAGCACCTGCGCCCAGATCTCGGCCAGCAGCTGCTCGGTGGCTCCCTGGGGCGCCTGGCCCCCGTCGGTGGCAGCCGTTGCCGCCTGCGGCACAGGAGCTGGCAGCGCGCGGCGGTCAAGCTTGCCGTTGGCCGTCAACGGCATGGCAGGCAGATCGACAAAGTGCGCTGGCAGCATGTAGTCGGCCAGCCGGGCGCCCAGCGCTGCACGCAGGCCGTCATGGTCGCCCGGCTGGTCCGGTTCGCGCACCAGATAGGCGCACAGCCGCAGCTGGCCGTCTTCGCTGGCCAGAGCCAGCACCTCGGCCTCGCGCACGGAAGGCTGCTCGCGCAGCGCCTGGGCAACTTCGCCGGGCTCCACACGGAAGCCACGGATCTTGACCTGGCCGTCGAGACGGCCCAGGAATTCGAGGCTGCCGTCGGCACGCTGACGCACCTGGTCGCCCGTGCGGTACAGGCGCAGGCCGGGCTCGAAGGGGCTGGCCACAAAGCGTTCCGCGCTGAGCGCAGGCCGGCCCTGGTAGCCGCGCGCCAGACCCGCTCCGCCAATGAACAACTCGCCCGGCAGGCCCGCAGGCACGGCCTGCAGCGCCGCATCCAGCACATGGGCCACGGTGCCGCCCAGCGGCACGCCCATGGGCAGGCTGGCGGCTGCACGGTCGGCCTGGTCTGCGGACTGGGTCAGCGTGCCCACCGTGGTCTCGGTGGGGCCGTAGTGGTTGAGCACGCGGCAAGCGGGCTGCAGCGCGGTGATGCGCTCCAGCAGCGCCCAGCCCGTCGCCTCGCCCCCCAGCACCAGGCAATGGCGTGGCAGAACCTGCGCGGGCCGGGCAGCGTTCAGCAGGGCCTGCAGATGGCTGGGCACGATCTTGAGCACATCGACCTGGTGCGTGTGCATGTAGTCCGCAAAGGCATCGGGATCGAAGGCGCGCTCGGGGGCCATCAGGTGCAGCAGGCGCCCAGAGCACAGCGCGCCGAACAGCACCGTATGCCCCAGGTCGGCGGCCACGGTGGACACCATGGCCATGCTGGAGGCGCCGGCCGGCAGGTCCAGCCGGGCCAGCACGCCCTGCACATAGTTGGCCAGCGCGCCGTGGCTGATCACCACGCCCTTGGGCTGGCCCGTGGAGCCCGAGGTGTAGATGAGGTAGGCGGCCTGGTCGCGGTGGAGCGTGACGGGCTCCTGCGTGGTGGCTTCAGGCTCCATGTCGTCGGAAAGTGCCAGCGGCCAGACAGGAATCGCCGGCTGCCACGCCACGGGCTGCGCCGCCAGCAGCAGGCGTGCGCCGCAGTCGTGCAGCTGGTAGGCCAGGCGCTCGGCCGGCAGCTCGGGGTCCAGCGGCACATGGACGCAGCCGGCCTTGAGCACGGCCAGCATGCCCAGCACCAGCTCGGGCGAACGTGGCGCCAGCACGCCGATGCGGGTTTCCTGTCCCAGGCCCTGCGCGCGCAGCTGCGCGGCCAGGCGGTTGGCCGCGCGGTCCAGCTGCACGAAGGATGCGGTGCGCGCTTCGGCGCGCAGCGCCATGCCCAGGCCCTGGCGTTCAACAGCGGCATTCCACAGCGCAAGCACGGTTGCGGCCTGGGGAGCCTCGCCGCCGTCAGCCACGTCAACCGGGTCGGCCAGCGCGATGGCCGCCAGCGCGGCATCGGGCGCGGCCACCACCTGCCGGGCGCAGCGGGTCAGGCTGTCCGCGAAGACGGCGATGCGCTGCGCATCGAACAGGCCCGTGTCGTGGATGAACACGCATTCGATGCCCTCGGCCCGGTCGGTGAAGTCCAGGCTGAGGTCGAAATGCGCCTGGCCTGCCGTCAGTGTCTGCATGCGCACGCGCACGCCGGCGGCACTGCGCTCGCGCTCCATGGCGTCCTGCTGCGTGCACTTGACCTGGAACAGCGGATGCACGCCCGGCAGGCGCTCGGGCGCCAGCGCCTCGACCAGCATGTCGAATGGCAGGTCCGCATGCTGCTGCGCATCCAGCACGGCCTGGCGCACCTGTTCGAGCAGTTCGCCAAAGCCCATCTGCGGTGCGGCATCGACCTGCAGCACCTGCAGGTTGAGCAGATAACCGATCAGCCCATGCGTCTCGGCCTTGCCCCGGTTGGCAATGGGCGTGCCCACGCGGATGCGGCGCTGGCCGCTCAGGCGGTACAGCAACAGGTCCAGCAAGGCCGTCATGGCCATGAACAGCGAGGCGCCGCGCGCCCGCGCCAGCGCGCGCACCGCATCGGACAGCTCGGCGGGCCAGACAAAGCGGTGCCGGCCCTCGGCCGCGCCGGTCACGGCGCCGCGCGCATGGCTCAGGGGCAGCTCCAGCGGCGCGTGTTCCTGACCCAGGCGTTCGCGCCAGTAGCGCAGCTGGCGCTCGCGCTCGCCGCCGTCCAGGCGCTGGCGTTCCCAGGCCGCGTAGTCGGCGAACTGGATGGGCATGGGTGCCAGTGCGGGGGGCTGCGCGCGCAAGCGGGCCTCGTAGCAGTGCAGCAGCTCGTCGACCAGGATGCGCAGCGACCAGCCGTCCGCCGCGATATGGTGCAGCGACAGCGCCAGCACATGGCGCTGCGCGTCCAGGCGGTACAGGCAGGCGCGCAGCGGCGCCTGGCGGTCAAGGGCGAAAGGCGTCTGCGCGAAGCCGGCCAATGCGTCTTCCAGCGCAGCCTGCGTTGGCATATCGACCACAGGCATTTGCAGCGACGTGGCCCCGTCCGGTTGCATCGGCTGCACCGCCTGCAGCGCCTGGCCATCGTCGCCGGCCGTGATCCGCGTGCGCAGGATGTCGTGCCGCGCCACCAGATCGTCCAGCGCCGCAGCCATCGCCCCCGCGTCCAGCGGGCCTTCCATGTCCAGGCTGCCGGCCAGGTTGTAGGCCGGGCTGTCGGGCGCCAGCTGCCAGGTCAGCCAGAGGCTGCGCTGGGCATGGGACAGCAGGGCAGGGCTGGCCGGATCGCGGCGTGGAATGTCCTGGCCAGCGCGCACGGCCGGGCTGCCGCCGCCGCGCAGGCGGGCATCGAGCTGGGCACGCTGCTCGGGGCTGAGCCGGGCGCGCAGGGACTGAATATCTTGCGGTGCTGTCATGGCGATCTTCACGAATAAATCGGCGATGCGGTGGTCGGGGCGGGCTCGGCTTCGGCGTCCAGCGCCTGGATTTCCTCGATCAACCGGGTTTCAACGAGTTCGGCCAGGCGCCGCACCGTGGGCGTGCGCAGCAAGGCCGCAGGATGGATTTCGACGCCATAGGCCTGGCGCACGCGCGCCAGCAGCTGTATGGCCATGAGCGAGTCGCCGCCGAGTTCGAAAAGGTTGTCCTCGGCGCCCACGGGAGCCACGCCCAGGAAGCCGCTCCAGAGCGCGGCCAGACCGGTCTCCAGGTCGCCCTCGGGCGCCACGAAGCCGGCCATACCACCGGGCCGCACCTGGGTGGGCGCAGGCCCGGCCGTCGCTGCCGTTGTCGCTGCTGCAGGCAGGGCCTGGTCCAGCAACTCGGCGAGGTCCGCATGGCGACGCGTTTCCAGATCGGTGGTGGACACGCAGACAAGGGGCTGCAAAGGGCCGGCCAGAATGCGCTCGAACAGATGCACGCCCTGCTCCGGTGCGATGCCCACACCTTCGGGCATGGACGTGCCTGCCGCCATGCCCACGCCGCGCCACCCGTCCCAGCCCACGGAAATCAGCGGCCAGCCGGCCGTGCGGCCATGGGCCACGGCCAGCGCATCCAGGCAGGCATTGGCGGCCGCATAGTCGATGCGGCCCAGGCCGCCCGCCACGGCGGCCAGGGAAGAGCACAGCAGCATGAAGTCCAGCGGCTGCCCGGCCAGTGCGGCCAGCAAGGCCCGCGTGCCCTGGAGCTTGGGCGCGAGCACCTGCATCACCTCGTGTGCCCGCTTGTCCGCGAGCATGCCGTCGCCGGCCAGGCCGGCGGCGTGGATGACGCCGTGGATGCCGCCATGCATTCCGCCGAACGCGCGCTGCGCCTGTTCCAACGCGGTGCGCAGTTGGGCTTCGCTGCCCACATCGGCCTGCACCAGGCACAGCTGGGCGCCCAGCCGTTCCAGCTCCAGCAACTGCTGCAGCCGGGCACGCAGCGCAGGTTCCGTCTGCGCATCCTGCGCCAGTGCCTGCCACTGACCCCGTTCAGGCAGCGCCGAGCGGCCCAGCAGCACCAGCCGGGCCTGCCAGTGCTCGGCCAGGTGCCGGGCCAGCGCCAGCCCCATGCCGCCCAGGCCGCCCGTGATCAGATAGCAGCCGCCACGGCGCAGGCGCGGCGCGGTGGCTGGCGCAGCTGGCGTGACGGCGGGTGCCGTCTGCCCCGCAATGCGCTCGTAACGCCGGGTCCAGCGGTGCGGGCCGCGCAAGGCCACGCAGGCCGGTGCGGGCTCGCTGAACTCGGCCAGGATGCGCTGCGCCAGCGCTGCCATCCCTTGGGCATGCCCGCTCTGCACAGGCAGCACATCGACGATGCGGCAGGCCATGCCCGGCAGCTCCTGGGGAATCACGAGGCAGGGGCCATGGAGCATGGCCTTGGCGGGCTGCAGGGATTCGGTCCCTGTCACGTCCTCCAGCCCATCCGTGACCAGCAGCATCTGCTGCCGGCCAGCAGCGCCCACAGCGGATGCGGCAGGCACGGCCTCCAGCGCCTGGGCCAGGGCCAGCGGGCCGAGCAGGCAGCGCTCAGCCGCCTGTGCGTCATCCAGCGTGCCCAGGCTCCACAGATCGCAGATGCAGGCCACCGGGCCGATCTCGGCCGCTATCTGCCCCAGGGCCCGCGTCCAGTCGCTGCGCTCGGTCATGCGCAGCGCATGGCGGGCAGGCCCCAAGCGTTCATGGAGCGGACCGGGTTCGATGCGGACCACGGGCGCGGGCTGGGTATCGGACCAGGCCTGCGCCAGGGATTCGGCCAGTGTCGATCCGGCCTCGGCCAGCAGCAGCATGCAGCCGCCGGCGGGTACCGCGGCGGCCCGTACAACGGGCGCTGAGCGTTGCCAGACAGGGGCATACAGCCAACCCCGGGGATCGGTGCCGTGCAGACCACCGGGAGCAGCAGGAGCGGCCTCAGAGGCCGGCACCGTGGCGGCAACCCAGTGCGATTCGCGCTCGAACGGATAGCCGGGCAAGGGCACGCGGCGCGCGCCCTGTGCGCTGTTCAGCAGCGGTGCCTTGGCCGCGCCAACGCCCGCCGCCCAAAGCTGGGCCAGGCAGCGCGCGGGCTGGTCGGCCTGAAGTTCTTCGCGGTTGGCGGCTGCCTGCGATGCCAGCACGGTGCGTGCGCCAGCCTTGGGATGGCGCCGGGCCAAGCCGCTGAGGCCTTGGCCCGGGCCCACTTCCAGCAGGATGCGGTCGCTTTGGTCCAGCAGCGTGTCCAGGCCCTGCGCAAAGCGCACCGTGCCGCGCAGATGCTGCAGCCAGTAGCGGGGGTCCTGGGCCTCTTCGTCGCGGATCCAGCGGCCGCTGAGGTTGGAGATGAAGGCCATGGCAGGTCGGTTGAACCGCACGCTGGCCAGCTGGTGCGCAAAGGCGTCGAGCACGGGATCGAGCAGCGAGGAATGAAAGGCGTGCGACACCTGCAATCTGCGCAGCAGCACGCCCGTGCCGGCCAGGGCCTGCTCGGCGGCCGCAATGGCGTCGGGCCGGCCCGAGAGCACGCACAGATCGGCCGCATTGACGGCGGCCAGATCGCAGCCCCGGCACAGCCAGTCCTGCAGCGCGGCCTCAGGCAGGCCCACGGCCAGCATGGCGCCGGGCTCGGTGGCCTGCATGATGCGGCCGCGCGCGACCACCAGGTCCAGCGCATCGTCGAGCGAGAAGACCCCGGCGATGCAGGCCGCCACATACTCGCCGATGCTGTGGCCCAGCATGGCCTCGGGCTGCAGGCCCCAGGACATCCACAGCCGCGCCATGGCGTACTCGACGATGAACAGCGCAGGCTGCGTGGCCTCGGTGCGCGCCAGCGCCTGCGCGGCCTGGGCATCGTCGGCCTGCGCCAGCAGCCAGGGCCGCAGGTCCATGCCGGTCTGCGTCCTCACCCTCTCGCAGCAGCGGTCCACGATGTCGCGGAACACCGGCTCCTGCGCATGCAGGCTGCGTGCCATGCCCGCGTGCTGGGCGCCCTGCCCCGGGAACAGAAAGGCCAGGCCGGGCTGGGGCGTGAGCACGCTGCCGGTGAAATGCACCAGGGGCGCCGGATGGTCCAGCGCCTCGATGGCCTGGGTCACTCCATGGGCCAGCACGGCCAGCCGGTGCGCATGGCGCTTGCGGCCCACACGCAGGGTGTGGGCCACATCGGCCAGGGCCAGGTCCGGGTGCTGCTCCAGATGTCTGGCCAGCTGGCTGGCCGAGGCCTGCAGCGCCTGCGGCGTGCGCGCCGACAGCAGCAGCAATTGGGGGGCCTGCACTGACTTTTCCGATGCATCGGCCGGCAACGAGGCCGGAGCCTCCTCCAGCACCATGTGCGCATTGGTGCCGCCCATGCCGAAGGAGCTCACGCCGGCACGCCGGGGCAGCGGGCCGGCAGGCCAGTCCTGCGCCGCGGTCTGGACGCGGAAGGGGCCGGCAGCGAAGTCCACGCGCGGGTTGGGCGTGGAGAAGTTCAGGCTGGGCGGCAGGGTGCGGTGGCGCAGCGCCATCACGGCCTTGATCAGGCCGGTCACTCCGGCAGCGGCGTCCAGGTGGCCCACATTGGTCTTGACCGATCCCAGGGCGCAGTGACCGGGCGCACGCCCAGTCAGTCCCCCAGCCCCGCCAAAGGCCTGGGTCAGCGCCGCGATCTCGATGGGATCGCCCAGCGTGGTGCCCGTGCCATGGGCCTCGACATATCCCACTGAGGCGGGATCGACGCCAGCCATGGCCTGGGCGGCACGTATGGCCTCGGCCTGGCCGTCCACGCTGGGCGCGTTGTAGCCGATCTTGCGCGCGCCATCGTTGTTCACGGCGCTGCCCCGGATCACGGCATGGACGGTGTCGCCATCGCGCAGCGCCTCGTCCAGGCGCTTGAGCACGACCACGCCTGCGCCGCTGCCCAGCATGGTGCCGTCGGCGCGCGCATCGAAGGCGCGGCAATGGCCGTCCGAGGACAGGATGGCGCCCGGCTGGTGCAGGTAGCCCGCGCCTTGCAGCAGGTTGAGCCACACCCCGCCGGCCAGGGCCATGTCGCACTCCATGCCCAGCAAGGACTGGCAGGCCATGTGCACGGCCACCAGCGAGGTGGAGCAGGCCGTCTGCACGGTCACGGCCGGGCCACGCAGGTTGAGCTTGTAGGCCACGCGCGTGCACAGGGCATCGGCCGCGTTGCCGTTGAGCAGGGCAATCAGCTCGGCGATGCCGCCGCTCCACCGGGCCCGTCCCAGCAGATGGCGCATGAGGTAGAGATTGGCTCCCGCACCCGCGAACACGCCGGCCGCCACATCCAGCCGCTCGGCGTCATAGCCCGCATGCTCCAGCGCCTGCCAGGCGCATTCGAGGAAGACGCGCTGCTGGGGATCGATCTGGCCGGCCTCGCGCGGCGTGTAGCCGAAAAAGCCGGCATCGAACCAGTCCAGGCCTTCCAGCACCACGCCGGACTTCACGCAGGCGGCATCGTCCAGCAGGGCCTGTTCCGTGCCCTGGCGGCGCAGGGCCTCGTCGCTGAAGGCGGTCACGGATTCGCGGCCTTCGCGGATGTTGCGCCACAGCGCGTCCACGCTGTCCGCGCCCGGGAAGCGCCCTCCCATGCCGATGATGGCGATCTCCACGCCGCTGTAGCCCGCATCCTGAGCACGCATCAGTTCACCTCCTCGGTCAGACCACGGCGGCCCAGCAGCGCGGCGCGGCGGCGCTGGGCGCGTTCGTCGGCCTGCTGGTTCTGCAGCCCTTCCTGCGCCGCCCCGGCGCCGCGCTGCGCCTCGATGCGGCGGGCCAGCGTGGCCACGGTCGGGTGCTGGAACATGTCGATCACAGAAAGCCCGCTGCCCAGCGCATCCTCGATCCGCCGGTGCGCGCGTATCAGCAGCAGCGAATGCCCGCCCAGGTCGAAGAAGCTTTCGTTGGCGCCTATGCGTTCGAGCTGCAGCAGCTCGCGCCAGATGGTGGCAATGGTCTCGGCCACACCGCCTTCGGGCGCCTCGAACGGCTGCGCACCATCGCCCGATGCAGGCAGGGGCGCGGGCGCCGGCAGCGCCTTGCGGTCCACCTTGCCGTTGCTGTTGAGCGGCAGCGTGTCCAGGCGCACAAAGAGGGAGGGCACCATGTAGTCGGGCAGGCTGCGGCCCAGCTGCGCCTTGAGTGCAGCCAGGTCCTGCAGCGCGGCACCTTCACCGGCCAGGTAGGCCACCAGCCGGCTGCCGCCTTCGGCAGAGTCTGCGACCACCACCGCCTCGCGCAGGCCTGGCACGGCCAGCAGGGCGGCTTCGATCTCGCCCAGTTCCACGCGGAAGCCACGGATCTTGACCTGGTGGTCCAGCCGGCCCAGGTACTCGATCTCGCCGTGCTCGTTCCAGCGCACCAGGTCGCCCGTGCGGTAGGCACGCTCGCCGGCCAGCGCCGAAGGGCTGGCCACAAAGCGCTCGGCCGTGAGCGCGGGCCGGCCCCAGTAGCCGCGCGCCAGCGCCAGGCCGCCCAGCAGCAGCTCGCCGGCCACGCCGCGCGGCACGGGCTGCAGGCCAGCGTCGACGATATGCACCTGCACGTTGCCCAGCGGCCGCCCGATGGGCACGGCCTGCGGTCCGGGCTCGCGGCAGTCGTGGTAGGTGACCTCGATGGCGGCTTCGGTCGGTCCGTAGAGGTTGAGCAGGCGCGCGCCCGGCAACAGGGCCAGTGCGCGGTCGCGCAGCTCGGCCGGCAGGGCCTCGCCGCTGCAGACGATGTGCTTCAGCCCGGTGCAGGACGGGGCATGGCCGCTGGACAGAAAGGCCTGCAGCATGGACGGAACGAAGTGGATGCAGGTGACGGCATGGCGCTCGACCAGGGCCGCGATACGCGCAGGATCGCGATGCTCCCCGGGCCCAGCCAGCGCCAGCCGGGCGCCTGTGGACAGCGGCCAGAAGAACTCCCAGAACGAGATGTCGAAGCTGAACGGCGTCTTCTGCAGCACGGTGTCCTGCGCGGCCAGCGGCTGGTGCTGCTGGCCCCAGGCCAGGCGGTTGCACAGCGCGCGGTGGCGGTTGCCCGCGCCCTTGGGCCGGCCGGTGGAGCCCGAGGTGTAGATGACGTAGACCAGGTTCTCGCCGTGCAGCGCGACGCCCGGGTCATGGGCCGGACGGGAGGACAGATCGATGGCGTCCACCGCCAGGCACAGCGGCTGCAGCGCGGGCGGCAGCCGTGCGACCAGGCCCGACTGGGTCAGCAGCAGGCCGATACCGCTGTCGTCGGCCATATAGCGCAGGCGTTCGGCCGGGTGCTCGGGGTCCATGGGCACATAGGCGCCGCCGGCCTTCAGGATGGCCAGCAGGCCGACCACCATGTCCAGCGAACGCTCCATGGCAATGCCGACCTGGACCTCGGGCCGCACACCGTGCGCGATCAGATGGTGGGCCAGGCGGTTGGCACGCGCATTGAGTTCCCCATAGCTCCAGGCGCCTTCCCCGAAGACCAGGGCCGTGGCCTGCGGGTTGCGACGCGCCTGCTGCTCGAATGCGGCATGGACCAGCTCGGGCACGGCATAGCCGCCCTGCCCGCCCTGGCCGGTCTGCCAGGACGCCAGCTGTGCGCGCTCTTCATCGGACAGCAGATCCACCTCGCCCACGGTGGCCTCGGGGTGATGGGCCAGGGCCTCGAGCATGCGCAGATAGTGCTGGCCCAGGCGCTCCATGGTGGCGGGCAGGAAAAGCTCGGCCGCATAGTCCATGCCCACGCGCACGGCGCCGCCTGCGCGTTCACGCACTTCCAGCGACAGCTCGAACTGCGCCGTGCCTCCGGGCACGGAAGCCGCTTCGGCCATGCAGCCCGTCATGCGCTCGAAGCCGCGCAAGTCCTCATGCACATGGTTGAACATCAGCTGGAACAGCGGTGGATGCGCCAGGCTGCGCTGGGGCTGCAGGTCTTCCACCAGTTGCTCGAAAGGCAGGTCCTGGTGCTCCTGGGCCTGCAGCGTGGCGCGCCTGGCCGCATTGAGCACCTGGGCCAGCGGGGTGCGGCCATCGACCTCGGCCTGCAGCACCAGGGTGTTGACGAAGAACCCGATCAGGCCCTGCGTGCCCGCATGCTGGCGGCCCGCCACGGGCACGCCCAGGCGCAGCACCTGCTGGCCCGTATGGCGGTGCAGCGCGGCCTGCCAGCCTGCCAGCAGCACCATGAACAGGCTGGCGCCGGCTTCGGCGGCACGCGCGCGCAACGCGTCCACCAGCGGCGCAGGCAGCGCGAAGCCATGCCGGGCAGCCGAGTAGCGGGCCACGGCTGCGCGCGGCCGGTCGCTGGGCAAGGCCAGCACGGGATGCTCGCTGCCCAGTTGCCCGCGCCAGTAGGCCAGTTGCCGCTCGCGCACGCCGCCATCCAGCCAGGCCGCATGCCAGGCTGCGTAGTCGGCGTATTGCAATGCGGGGGCAGCGGGCTCGGCGGCCGCCGCCGCATCACCCAGATGGAGGTATTGCTGCGCAAGCTCGTCCAGCAGGTTCTGCAGGGATACGCCGTCGCACACGATGTGGTGCATGACCAGCACCAGACGGTGGTCATCCGGCCCAAGCCGCATCAGCAGCGCACGCAGCAGCGGGCCCTTGCCCAGGTCGAAGGGCCTGGCGTGCAGGCGGCGTGCCTCTTCAGGGGCACGCTGCGGCTCGTGGTCCAGGTCCAGCCATTGGAACTCCAGGCCGCCGCTATCCAGCACATGCTGCCGGGCCGACCCGTCGGCGGCAGGCAGGAACACGGTGCGCAGCGCATCGTGGCGTGCCACCAGGCGCTCCAGGGCCGTGTGCAGCCGTTGCGCATCCAGCGTGCCGCCCAGCTGCAGCTCCACCGCCACGTGGTAGGCCGTGCCCGCAGGATCCAGGTGCCAGAGAAACCACTGCCGCTGCTGGGCGTGGGACAGGGGCTGGCTTGCACCGGGGCCGCGCGCCACAGGGCCAGGACGAGGGATGCCAGTTCCGGGTCCTGCCGTCTGCAGTTCGCGCAATGCAGCCGCGCACGCCGAAAGCCGGGGCCGGTCAAAGAGCAGGCCTGGCGCAAAGTCCACGCCCCACTGCTGCGACACGCGTGCAGCCAGTTGCACGGCCGAGAGGGAGTTGCCGCCCAGCAGGAAGAACTGCGGATCGCCCGCAGGCAGCTCGGCACGGCGCAGCACTTCGCACCAGAGCATGGCCAGCGCAGTCTCGGTCGCATCGCGCAGTGGGACGGCTGGGTCTGCACCGTCATTTGCCACAGAGTCCGCCGTTGCGTCCACAAAGGCGCCGTTCTCCCAGACCGCATAGGCCTCCAGGCTGCGCTGCGCCCAGCCCTTCTTGCAGGCCTGGCGCTGGAGCTTGCCGCTCGATGTGCGCGGCAGCGCGCCGGGCTCCAGCAGGACCACGACGGCAGGCGCCTCGCCAAAGACCGTGGCCACGGCGGCAGCCAGTGCGTCGACCAGCGTATCCCTCGGCACCAGCTTTTGCAAACCGCGCGAAATCTCGGCGGCCACGCCTATGCCCTCGCCCGACGGCCCTTCCACCGCAAACGCGGCCACGCGCCCCTTGCGCACGGCTTCGACCTCGGCCTCGACCACGCGCTCGATGTCCTGCGGGTAGAGGTTGTGCCCGCGCACGATGATCAGGTCCTTGATGCGGCCCGCCACATGGACCTGCCCGCCGTGCACGAAGCCCAGGTCGCCCGTGCGCAGCCAGCGCCGGCCTACATGCTCGACAAAGGCCTGCTGCGTTTGCTGCGGCTTGCCCCAGTAGCCCTGGCTGATGCTGGGGCCGTGCGCCCAGATCTCGCCCACGCGCCCGGGCTCCAGCACCTGCAGGCCGTGCGGATCGACGATGGCCACGGCATGGCCGGGAACGGCGGGGCCGCAGCCCACGAGCGGGGTGGTCTGCGAGGCGCCGGAGCTTTCCTCGGCCCGGCCCTGCGCCAGGGCCTCGGTATCGAAGGACGTGATCGTGGCGCCCGCGCCGCAACTGCCGCCGGTGATGAACAGGGTGGCCTCGGCCAGGCCGTAGCAGGCATAGGCCGCGTCGGGCCGCAGGCCGCAGGCGGCAAAGCGCTGCGCGAAGGCCGTGACGGTGTCGGCACGCACGGGCTCGGCTCCGGTATAGGCCAGCCGCCAGCTCGACAGGTCCAGCTGCGCCAGTTGCGACGGCTTGATGCGCTCCAGGCACATGCGGTAGGCGAAGTCGGGGCCGCCGCTGATGGTGGCGCGGTGGCGCGAGATCAGCTCCAGCCAGCGCACGGGGCTTTCCAGGAAGAGGCGCGGCGAGGTCAGCACCAGCGGCAGGCCGCTGTACAGCGGCTGCAGCAGTCCGCCGATCAGGCCCATGTCGTGGTACAGCGGCGCCCAGGACATGAAGCGGTCGCCCGCGCCGATGTCCATGCGCTGCTGGATGGCGGCCTCGTTGGCGATGAGGTTGCCGTGGCTGACCATCACGCCCTTGGGTGCCGAGGTGGAGCCCGAGGTGTATTGCAGGAAGGCGATGTCGTCGGCAGCCGGCGCATGGGGCCGCCAGGCGCCGGCATCGGCCAGGTCCACCTGGTCGGCGGCCACGGCGGCAATGCCGGCAAAGCGCACATCGGCGCCGGGCAGGGCCTGCATCACTGCGGCCGTGCTGATCACGCAGGCCGCATCCGCGTCGCCCACGATGCCCAGCAGCCGCTCCAGGTGCTGCACGCGCAGCGATTCCAGCGGCGGCACCGGCACGGCGATCACGCCCGCGTAGAAGCAGGCCAGCATGCTGGCGGCGTAGTGCTCGTCGTTGTCCATCATCACCAGGGCGCGCGCGCCCACGGGGCACAGCTGCTGCAGCCGGGCGGCCAGCGCGCGCACGCGGCAGTCGAACTCGCCATAGCTGTGGCTGCGCTCGACCACGCGGCCGTCCTGCACGGCGGCCACGGTGAGCCAGATGTCGTCAGGCCGCTGCTGCGCCAGGCCCCTCAGATGCTCGACCAGGCTGGCCGGCGCCTGGCCTGCTGCCGCGATTGCACTTTGTCCACTCAGCATGTCAGCTGCCTCCCGGGTTCTCAGAAACGGTCCAGATTGCTGCGCGGCTCGGCCATGGCGACGATGACCTTGCGCGGCCCCTTGAAGGGCGAGCGCGCATGGGCCACGAGCATGTTGTCCAGCATCAGCACGTCGCCCTGCTCCCAGGGGAAGCTGACGGTCTCGGCGTCCAGCGCGGCGCGCACCTCGGCGAAGATGTCGTCGCCGATGGTGGAGCCGTCGGCGAAGAAGGTGTTGCGCGGCAGGTTCTCGATGCCGTAGACCTCCTCCAGCACCTCGCGCTCCTCGGGCTCGCGCGCCGAGATGTGGAACAGGTGGGCCTGGTTGAACCAGACCATTTCGCCCGTGACGGGGTGGCTTTCCATGGCCTGGCAGAGCTGGCGTGTGCGCAGGCCGTCGTCCTCCTTCCACTCCCAGTCCATGCGCGCATGGCGGCAGAAGGCCTCGACCTCGGCGCGGCTTTCGGTGTTGAAGACCTTCTGCCAGGGCACGTCCATCTCGCCGAAGTTGCGCACGTACAGGATTCCGGGCTCGAACAGCTCGCGGATGCGCGCCGGAATGCGGCGGTAGACCGCACGGCTGTCGGCAATCGGCGTCTCGCCGCCCTCGGGCGATGCGGTGACGCAGTGGAACCAGATCTTCATGGGCCACTCGCGCGTGTAGGCCTGCTCGTTGTGCAGCGGAATGCTCTGGTGGGCCGGGTATTCGGTGGAGGTGTAGACGCCCGCGCCGCTGGAGGCCTCGACCGCGCTGCGCGGCGTGGAGGCGAATTCGTACTTGAGCAGCGGATGGCCGAAGGCCGAGGCGAAGCGCTGGAAGGTCTCCACATCGGGCACGCCAAAGCCGCGCAGCAGCACGCCGCCCGTGGTCAGCAGGGCCTCGTCGATGTCGCGGCGCAGCGGCGGCAGCGCGGCCAGCAGGTCCTGGCCCGGCTGGGCGGGCGTGATGAGCTGGGGAAGCAGCGAGCCCGCGGGGGCCTTGCGCTCGAAGCGCTGGAGGGTTTCGTTCATGTCGATTCCTTGGTGCGCCACGCAAGAGCTGCCGCGTAGCCCGGCGGCGCTGGCAGCGCCATCGCTTGAAAACCATTCCAGTCGGGGACCGCGCAGGCGATGGCCAGCCGTCCGCCCCCTCCCGGGCTGATGCCTATGGAGCGCAGGTGGTCGGCCACGCCGATGCCGATGGCCTTGAGCACGGCTTCCTTGCCCACCCAGCGCTGGTAGAAGGCCGCCAGCCGATCAGGCGCACGGCGCACGCTGGCGCGCTCCTGGTCGGTGCAGACGGCGTCGAGCATGACCTCGGCATCGAGGTCGGGCTTGTGCTGCTCGATGTCCACGCCCAGGTGCAGCACGCCACCGGGGTCGGCCAGCGCGATCAGCGCATGGCCGCCCGAATGCGAGACATTGAAGAGCGGTGCCCGCAGCGGGTCCTCGTCGACAAAGGGCTTGCCGTGGACGCCGACCGCCAGCGGCACATCGGCCGGGCAGCAGCCCAGCCTGCGCCCCAGCAGCCGCCGCGTGGCAGCGCGCGTCTGCGCGAAGCGCAGCCGGTCGGCGGCCCGCACGAAGCGCGCGGCGCGACCGCGCTCCTCAGGGGTCAGGTGCGGCAGGCTGTCGCTCAGTTCGGCCCTCAGGTCCAGGTCCAGCCTGAAGACCTCGATGCCCTGGCTCATGGCCTCACGCACGGACACGAGCTGCATGCATGCCTCCCTGGAGTGACTGGGACTCGGCCAGGCGCTGCGCCAGCACGGCCAGCACATCGCCTTCGCGCTGCTTGATGAAGAAATGCCCGCCCTCGAACCAGTCCAGCGTGAAGGCCTCGGCGGCCTCCTGCGACCAGGCCTGGACGCGGGGCGCCTCGATGTCGTCCTGCCGCCCCGCAAAGACGTGCACCGGCAGCGGCAGGCCCGCAGCGGGCACATGGCCGAAGCTCTCGCAGACGCGGTAGTCGGAGCCCAGCACATCCAGCGTGATGCGCATGAGCTCGGGGCTGGCAAACACCTCTTCGGGCGTGCCGCCCTGCCTGCGCAGATCGGCAATCAGCGCCGCATCGTCGCCCTTGCCCGCAAAGCGCTCGGGATCGCGGCAGGCCGGTGCCGGGCTGCCCGAGGCAATCAGGGCCAGCGGCAGCTCCCTGCCCTCCTCGCGCAATTGCCGCGCCATGCCGAAGGCCAGCAGCGCGCCCATGCTGTGGCCCAGCAGCGCAAAGCGGCCGCGCATGGCCTGGCGCTGCTCGGCGCACAGCAGCGATACCAGCTGCCCGAAGTCCTCGACCGCAGGCTCGCCCAGCCGGCTGCCCCGCCCCGGCAGCTCCACCGGCGCAATGCGGATCCAGTGGGGCAGCAGCCTGCGCCAGCGCAGGTACATGGTGGCGCTGGCGCCCGCGCACGGCAGGCACAGCAGGGTCAGCGGCGCGTGCATGCGCGTCAGCCCGCTGCGGTTTCGATCACGGTATCGGTATCGCTTTGCAGCGCGGCGCCGGCACCCGCCTGCTCCTGCTGCTGCATCCACACGCGCAGCGACTTGGGCCGCATGTCGGTCCAGGTGGCGTCCACGTAGTCGAGCACGGTTTTCTTGTCGCCCTTCACGCCCTCCACGGCGGTCCAGCCGCCGGGCACGGCCTTCCAGTGCGGCCAGATGGAATACTGTTCCTCGTGGTTGACCAGAACGATGAAGGTTTCGTCTTCGCGGTCGAAGCAGCTTGTAGACATGCAGGCGTCCTTTATGCGGTTGAACATCGGTGAGGCCAGTACCGGATCGCGGCGACCCGGTACTGCGCCTCTGTTGAACATGACGTTCCGAACCCGAAACTGTTCACGCCGCGTGCGCGCCGGTTCCGGGTCATGCGCGGGGCTGCACCGTTCAATGGTGGTCCAGCAGCGAGCGGTGGACATGGATGGCCTTGCAGGCGTCGGCAATCCTGGCGTTCACCAGGCCCAGCGCGCACTCCATGTGCTCGGCGATCTGGCGCTGGGTGAGGCCCTTGATGCGGTACAGCTCGAATGTCTCGCGGGTCTTGGGCGGCACCTCGTCCAGGGCCTGGTCGATCAGGCGTATGGCCTGGGACTCGAACAAAAGGCGCTCGGGCGAGCGGCTGTCCGGTATCTCCAGCGTCTCCACATCCACGCCGTGGATGCGGTAGCTGTTCTCGCGCTCCTGGCGGCGCAGGTAGTCCAGCGCCATGTTGCAGACGGCGCGCGTCCAGTAGGCGGCAGGCTTGGCGATCTCGGCATCGCTGCGCATCTCCGCAACGCGCAGATAGGTGTCCTGCACGGCGTCGTCGGCCAGTTCGGGATTCCTGAGAATTCTTCGCGCGACCCTCACCAACTGTCCACGCGAAGCAATGAAAACCTCTTCCAGCGAAGAATGTGTGTGATTCAAGGACACGATGCAGTTCCTCTCGCAAGCTAGGCAAGAACGTCAAGGGGAAATGTCGACCGCAGGTCGATGGACTGCCGGCGCGCCGCCCGTGCAAAAAGACGGGAACGGGACTCGGCACAGGCGGAAAGCGGCGGCACAACCGCTGACCGCAGGGCATCAGTGCACGCCGATGCGCATCGGCGTGACTTGGGGAGACGGGCCTTAGATCGGCCTCATACCGGCTTCATGGCGGCGGCCGACCTCGCCGGGCCCATGCGTCCTGGAACAGGATCGGCAAGGGCTGTGCGGCCTTGCAGACGTGCTGAAACTTGAACCGGGACCAAGGCATGCAGTGGTGCTCCTTTAACGTTTTCCAGAACATGAAATGAGAAGCATTAACAGCTCCGGCGACAAAACCGGGTCTGGATCGGCATCTCGTACCTGTCTGGAAGACGTCCCGCCAAGGCAAACGAAGACACGGCTATCGGCACTGGAAAATCGGCAGCCGATGCCTATGGATTCCCGTCCCCATGGCTTTCCCTCGCCATGGATGATGGGCCTGGTTCATGACGGACTGGTGATGCCCCAAGCGCAGCGCGGGGGCACCGAAGGGCTGGGTGCGCAGGCAGGAAAAGCGAAAGGAGCGCAGCCTGCTGCTGCAACCTGCAGACGAAAAAAAGCCACCTTGCGGTGGCTTCTTGTCTGTGCAGACGCTTGGTTTGCACAAGGAATCTGGCGGAGTGGACGGGACTCGAACCCGCGACCCCCGGCGTGACAGGCCGGTATTCTAACCAACTGAACTACCACTCCTGGCAGACAGCTTTTGCGCTCTTTCGAGCCAAGTGCTGCAAACTTGGCGACCCTACGGGGATTCGAACCCCGGTACTCACCGTGAAAGGGTGATGTCCTAGGCCTCTAGACGATAGGGTCAATCCTAGAACTTGCGTAAATACTCAAGTCTCAATTTTTGGTGGAGGTAAACGGGATCGAACCGATGACCTCTTGCATGCCATGCAAGCGCTCTCCCAGCTGAGCTATACCCCCTTGCTGCAACGTTGCACTGCTTCGTTGCTGCGATTCAAAAATTGTAGCACAGCGTTTTTGGGGCAATTCCGGAATGCATGACTTTTTTATGTCGCCCTGCATTCCGGCGCCCTGCTCAAGCCCGGGTCAGGCCAGGCTTTGCCCATCGCGTATGCGGTGGATCTCGGCGATGTCCACCACCCAGACCAGGCCGTCGCCGACCTGGCCCGAATGGCAGGCCGTGGTGATGGCCGCACGGATGGGCTCGACCATGGAGGCCTCGGCCAGCACGCAGACCATGATCTTGTCGGAGAAGTCGGTCAACTCCTCCTTCACGCTGCGCTTGTCGATGGCGGCCGGGGCCGTGAAGCCCTCGGCACGGAACAGCGTCACGCCGGGGAAGTTGGGAATGGCACGCAGCGCGTCGCGCAGGCGCTCCAGGCGGCTGGGGCGCACGATGGCCCGGATTTCCTTCATGGTCATTGCAGTGTCTCCTTCATCAGGCTTCCAGCGGTTTTTCGTCAAACCAGCGGTACAGGGTCGGCAACACCACCAGCGTGAGCAGGGTGGACGAGATCAGGCCACCGATCACGACGATGGCCAGCGGGCGTTGCACCTCCGAGCCGGGGCCGGTGGCGAACAGGAAGGGCACCAGGCCCAGCAGCGCGACGGTGGCCGTCATCATCACGGGGCGGAAGCGCTGCACGCAGCCTTCGCGCACGGCCTCGGCCACGTCCATTCCATCCTCGCGCAGCTTGCGGATGCAGCTGACCAGCACCACGCCGTTGAGCACCGCAATGCCCCACAGCGCAATGAAGCCCACCGATGCCGGCACGCTCACATATTCGCCCGTGACGAACAGGCCTATCAGTCCCCCGATGGAGGCGAAGGGCAGCACCAGGATGATCAGCCCGGCCAGCTTGACCGAATTGAACAGAACGAACAGCAGGAAGAAGATGGCCACGATGGTCAGCGGCACGATCACCTGCAGCGTGCCCATGGCGCGCTCCATGTTCTCGAACTGGCCGCCGTACTTGAAGTAGTAGCCGTCGGGCAGTTGCACTTCCTTGTCGATGCGCTGCTGCACTTCGGTCACGAAGCCGCCCAGGTCGCGCCCTTCCACGTTGGCGCCCACGACCACGCGACGCTTGCCGCCTTCGCGGCTGATCTGCGCGGGTCCGTCCACCAGTTCGATGCGGGCCACGCTGTTGAGCGGAACCTGCGCGCCGGTGCTGGTGGTCAGCAAGGTGGCGCCGACAGCCTGGGGCGAGCCACGGAAGGGCTCGGGGAAGCGCACGACCACGTTGTAGCGGCGCTCGCCCTCGTAGACCGTGGTCACGTCCTTGCCGCCGATGGCCGACTCGATCACGCCCTGCACGTCGGTGACGTTCAGGCCGTGGCGGGCAATGGCCTTGCGGTCGATATCCACCGTGAGCGCCTGCTGGCCCGACAGCCGCTCGACACGGATGTCGGTGCTGCCCGGCACGCTCTTGAGGATGCGGGCCACCTGTTCGGAGACATCGCGCAGATCGTCCAGCTCGTCGCCGAAGACCTTGATGGCCAGTTGCGAGCGCACGCCCGTGACCATTTCATCCACGCGCTCGGAGATCGGCTGGGACAGCACGATCTGCACGCCCGGGATCGAGGACAGGCGCTGGCGGATGTCTTCGTCGATCTCGTCCTGGGTGCGGTCGGACTCGGGGTCCAGCAGCACGATGGGGTCGGACTCGTTGGGGCCTGCGGGATCGGCCGGCGATTCACCGCGTCCGAGCTTGGAGACCACGCTGAGCACGCCGGGCACCTCGGCCACGGCCTTCATCGCCGCCATTTCCATGCGGATGGACTCGTCCAGCGAGATGCTGGGCACGCGGTTGATCTGCGGCGTCAGCGCGCCCTCCTTCATGGTGGGCATGAAGGACTTGCCCAGCAGCGGGAACAGTCCCAGCGAGCCCAGCAGCAGCGCCACGGCCACGGCCAGCGTGGCGCGGTTGCGCGCGGTGGCCAGGTCCAGCAGGCGCAGGTAGTGACGCTTGAGGAAGGCGATCAGGCGCGTGTCATGGTCCGCGCCGCCCTTGAGGAAGTACGAGCACAGCACGGGCGACAGGAACAGCGACACGGCCAGCGAGACCGCCAGCGAGACCGCGATGGTCAGTGCCAGCGGGCCGAACATCTTGCCTTCGATGCCCTGCAGCGTCATCAGCGGCAGGAACACCAGGATGATGATGGCGATGCCGAAGATGGTGGGCGTGGCCACCTCGGTGGTGGCCGAGAGCACGGTGCGCACGCGTGCGCCCATGCTGTCGCCGGCCTGGCCGAGCTTGTGGAACACGTTCTCCACCACCACCACGGTGGCATCGACCATGAGGCCGATGGCGATCGCCAGCCCTCCCAGCGACATGAGGTTGGCCGAGATGCCCCAGCGGTTCATCATGATGAAGGTGGTCAGCGGCGTGATGATCAGCGTGGCCACCACGATCAGGCTGGAGCGCACGTCACCCAGGAAGATGAAGAGCACCACGACCACGAGCAGGATGCCCTCGATCAGCACCTTGCCCACGGTCCACAGCGCCGAGTCGACCAGGTCGGTACGGTCGTAGTAGGGAACGATCTGCAGGCCGCCGGGGAGCATGCCCTTGGAGTTGATCTCCTGCACGCGCTCCTTCACGCGGGTGACCACTTCCTTGGCATTGCCGCCGCGCATCATCAGCACGATGCCGGAGACGCCTTCGGTATAGCCGCCCTTGATGATGGCGCCCTGGCGCACTTCCTGGCCCAGTTGGACCTCGGCCACATCGCGCACGAAGACCGGCACGCCGCCATCCTGCTTGAGGACGATGTTGCCGATGTCCTCCAGCGACTGGATCAGGCCCACGGCGCGGATCAGGTACTGCTCGGTCACCTGGGGCAGGATGCCGCCGCTGGCGTTGGCGTTGTTGTCGGCGATGGCCTGGACCACATGGCGCACGGACAGGCCGTAGTGGCGCAGACGGCCGGGGTCGACCTCCACCTGATACTGCTTGACGTAGCCGCCCTGCGAATTGATTTCGGCCACGCCGGGAATGGAGCGCAGCAGCGGGCGCGCCACCCAGTCCTGGATGGTGCGGCGCTCGGTCAGCTCCTCGGGCGTGAGGGCCCGCTTGCCGTCGTCGGGATGGTCCAGCGTGTACTGGTAGACCTCGCCCAGGCCCGTGGACACCGGCCCCAGCACGGGGATGATGCCTTCGGGCATGCGCGGCGTGACCTCCATCAGCCGCTCGGTGACGAGCTGGCGCGCAAAGTACACGTCGGTGGTATCGGTGAAGACCAGGGTGATGATGGACAGGCCGCTCTTGTTGAGCGAGCGCATCTCCACCAGGCCCGGCATGCCGGTCATGGCGATTTCCAGCGGCACGGTCACGAAGCGCTCGATTTCCTCGGGCGAGCGGCCTGGCGCCTCGGTAGCGACCTGGACCTGGACGTTGGTCACGTCAGGAAAGGCATCCACCGACAGATTCATGGCGGCGCGCAGGCCAAAGCCGCACAGCACCAGCGAGAGCACGATCACGATGAGTCGCTGGCTCAGTGCGGCCCGGATCATGGAAGCGATCATGGGCTTACTCCAGCTCTGCGCGCTTGCGCTCGTTGTTCAGGTGGAAGGCGCCCGTGGTGACGATGACCGTGCCATCGGCCACGCCCTTGTTCACGGGGCGCATGCCGCCGCTGGCGGTGCCCAGCTCGACGGGCGTGAGGCGGTAGTGGTTCTCGCCCTTCTTGACGAAGACATGGTCGCGATCGTTCTCGCGCACCACGGCCTCGGCCGGCACGGCCAGCAGCTGGCGCACCTCGCCCTGGATGCGCATGGTGGCCAGCATCTGGGGCTTGAGGTCGCGCTCGGTGTTGTCCACCTGGGTGCGGATGGTGACGGTGCGGGTCTCGGGCGTCACGGTATCGCCCACATGCACGATCTGGCCGGACAGCACGCGCTCGCCCAGGGCGGGCACGGCGATCTCCACGGCCTGGCCGGCACGCACGCCGCTGGCCATCTGCTCGGGAATCGCGCCCACCACCCAGACACTGCTCAGGTCGGCCACGGTGAACAGCGGATCGCCGGGCTGGGTCACCTGGCCGGAGCTGACCTTGCGCTCGATCACCACGCCGGCCCCTGTGGACAGCACGGCCGCATGCGACTGCAGCGTGCCCTTGTCGCGCAGCTGGGCGATGGCGCTGTCGGGAATGCCGATCAGGCGCAACTGGTCGCCGGCAGCGCGCTGCTCAGCGCGGGCAATCGACAGCTCGGACTCGCGGCGCTGCAGCTCGGCCGAGCCGATGACGTCGGCGGCGATCAGCTGGCGCGCGCGCTCCACGCCGCGCTCGGCCAGCGTGGCGGCGGAGTGTGCACGCAGATAGGCCAGCTGGGCGGTGGTCAGCTCGGGGCTGGCCACGCGGGCCAGCACCTGGCCCGCGCGCACGCGGTCGCCCACTTCGACCAGCACCTCGGTCACGCGCCCCGTGGCGGCCGCGCCAATGCGGGTGACCTGGCGCTCATTGGCCTCGATGCGGCCGGATACCTCCTGCAGCAGCGCGATCTGCGCCTGCGCCACGGGCTTGACGGCAAAGTTGGGAGCCATCTCGGCGGTCACACGGACCTCCATCGGGTCCTGCTCCTGGGCAGCGGCCGCCGCGGGCGCCGCCTTGGCCTCGACCTCTTCGTTCTTGCCGCAGGCGCTCAGCGCCAGCGTTGCGGCCAGCAGGCCGGCCAGGGCCAGGGAGTTCACCAAGGTGCTGCTGCCTGCGCGGGCGGCGATGGGTTTCGGATGCATATTCAAGGACATGTTCGTTTCTGATTTCGGGTGTGAGGCAGGGACGGCGCGCTTCACAGCGCGGACGGATCGTCGTAGCGGCCCGCGAGGTATTCGAGCTGTATGCGCGCCGCCTGCAGCTGGTAGCGCGCATCGAGCAGGTCTGCACGGATGGAGCGCAGCACGCGCTGCGCATCGAGCACATCAAGAATGCCGCGCTCGCCGAAGCGGTAGGCGGCCTCGGCCACGCGCAGGGCCGACTCGGCCTCGCGCACCGAACCCTGGCTCAGTGCCTGGGTGCGCAGTCGTGCCATCTCCAGCTCCTTCCAGGCCTGCAGCGTCTGCTGGCGCAGCTCGATCTGCCGGCCTTCCAGCTGCAGACGCGCGCGCTCCAGCTCGGAGGCCGCCTCGTCGATGGGGCCGCGGTGCTGGTCGAGCAAGGGGATCTGGATGCTCACGCCCACCGTGTTCAGGCGCACGTCGGGCTCGCGCGTCTGGCCGTAGCGCAGCTCCACGCCCGGCCAGCGCGAAGCCTTGGCACCGTCGAGCCGCGCCTGGGCACGCTCGACCTCCGCCTTGAGCTGGCGCAGTTCGGGATGCTCCATGGGATCGATCTCGCCCATGTCCTCGATGCGCAACGGATCCTCCAGCGACACATCCAGGCGGAAGCGCACGGGCAGCTGGCCTGCGGCCAGGCGGCCCAGCGACAGCTGCGCCTGCTCGGCACGCAGCCTTGCGGTCTGCTCCTGCTGGCGCGCCTGGATGATTTCGGCATCGGCCTTGATGATTTCGTAGCGGGCCGCCTCGCCGCTGTCCACGCGGACGCGGACGCGCTCATGGGCCTGCTCCAGAAGGCGCACCGCCTCCTTGGCAGCCTCGACCTCCGCCTCGCGCAGCACCATCTCGTAGGCGCGCAGCCGCACCTGGGCCACCAGCGCATTGCGCGTGGTCGCCACGAAGTGCACCGACCCCTGCTCGCCTGCCTTGGCGGCCTCCACGCGTGCACCGCGCACGGCGGGGTTCTCGATGGGCAACGCCACGGCCCAGCCCTGCACCGTGCCGGCCGCCGCGCCGGGCACGCGGGCGCTGTTGCGGCCCTGGTTCCATTCGAGCTTGGGATTGGGCAGCGCCGAGGCGCTGACCACGCCTGCGCGCGCCGTGGTCCGCGACTGCTCGACAGCGCGCAGATCGGGGTTGTGGTCCAGCACGGCGCGAACGACCTCGTTCAGGCTCAGCTGGGGCAGGCGCTGTGCGGCGGCCGAAGCCACAGAAGCCGTTGAAGCTGTCGATGCGGCCTTAGGCGTGACCGGGACGCGGGCCGCTGCGGCCTCGGCGGCGGCAGCCGCGGCGGGTGCCGCCTGGGTCATGGGAGGCTGGGATGCCTGTGCCGAGGCACCGGCACTCCAGCCCACCAGCAGGCTGCAGATCGCGCCTTGCAAGGCCTTGCGCGAAAAGGATGGAAAACGAGCGGGGGCCATTCCCGCCAATACCGTTGGATTCACCATGGCATGCATCTGCCGCGAAACGACAGTCGAGGGGTTGAGTAAGAGATGGGCCCTCCCCTGCGGACAACGCGGGAACGGGCATGGCCGGGCCGTGCGCAGTCAGCGCGCGGACGACGGCATGGCATGCGCGCCAGCAAGGCGCGCACGAGCAGTGATCAGGCAGTGGGATGCGTCAGCCGACAAGGGGCGCAGGGCATGCCTGCGCCGCAATATGCGGTCAGCCGAGCAGGGAAGGTCTTGGAGGGCGCAGCAGTTGGCCCGGAGCGGGCGACAGGTGCGCCTGGGAATAGGTCGAAGGCGGGGCCCACAGCGACACCACCTGCACGGCGATGGGCTCGGGCGGCCAGTACATCTCGGCGGAGCGGTCCTCGCCACAGGCCAGCAGGGCCAGCAGCTGGCGGGTATTGCCGCCGTGTGCCGTCAGCTCGGCAAACTCCGTCTCGTCGTCTTCCTCGACTTCCGCGAGCTCTTCGAGGAATTCCTCATCGATGGTCACGATGGGGTGGTGCGCCAGCAAGCCATCGCTTTCCAGTCCATCGGACGATGCCGACGCCGCCACCTGTCCACAGAAGATGGACAACAGCATCAGCAAGGAAAACAGGAACGATGGCGCAAGGCGCATGGGGCGAGACGAAGGCGGGAGCAGTGAAAGTGAATGTCCCGTGATCGGGACACCATCTATTGTTACGAATGTTGAGGCAAAGTTCCGGGTTTGCCCTTAAAAAATCTGTGGCAAAGCCCGCTTTTCGCACATGCTTGCCTGCCACCAAGCGAGGCAGCCATGCAGGCGAGCTGCGCGCGGCAGAAACAAAAAAGCCACCTTGCGGTGGCTTCTTGTTTGCGCAGGCCAGAGGCTTGCACAAGGAATCTGGCGGAGTGGACGGGACTCGAACCCGCGACCCCCGGCGTGACAGGCCGGTATTCTAACCAACTGAACTACCACTCCTGGCAGACAGCTTTTGCGCTCTTTCGAGCCAAGTGCTGCAAACTTGGCGACCCTACGGGGATTCGAACCCCGGTACTCACCGTGAAAGGGTGATGTCCTAGGCCTCTAGACGATAGGGTCAATCCTAGAACTTGCGTAAATACTCAAGTCTCAATTTTTGGTGGAGGTAAACGGGATCGAACCGATGACCTCTTGCATGCCATGCAAGCGCTCTCCCAGCTGAGCTATACCCCCAAAAATCCGATACTGGCGGAGTGGACGGGACTCGAACCCGCGACCCCCGGCGTGACAGGCCGGTATTCTAACCAACTGAACTACCACTCCTGGCAGGCTGCTTTTGTGCTCTTGCGAGCCAAGTGCTGCAAACTTGGCGACCCTACGGGGATTCGAACCCCGGTACTCACCGTGAAAGGGTGATGTCCTAGGCCTCTAGACGATAGGGTCACAGCCTATGATCCGCCGATAAAAAAGCGCCTTCGTTTTTCAAAGGCGCTTACATACCAAGCGGCAAATTTTGGCGGAGTGGACGGGACTCGAACCCGCGACCCCCGGCGTGACAGGCCGGTATTCTAACCAACTGAACTACCACTCCTGGCAGACAGCTTTTGCGCTCTTTCGAGCCAAGTGCTGCAAACTTGGCGACCCTACGGGGATTCGAACCCCGGTACTCACCGTGAAAGGGTGATGTCCTAGGCCTCTAGACGATAGGGTCAATCCTAGAACTTGCGTAAATACTCAAGTCTCAATTTTGGTGGAGGTAAACGGGATCGAACCGATGACCTCTTGCATGCCATGCAAGCGCTCTCCCAGCTGAGCTATACCCCCTTCATGCTGCAATCGCTGCTTCTTGTTAGTTGCTGCGTTTGCATCAGAGACTCGAATTATAGACAGGTTTTTAGCGGTTTTTCAAACGGGCCAGAATTTTTTCACGGCCCAGCAGCTCCAGCACCGCGTCCACCGAAGGCGTGTGCGCCGTGCCCAGCGTCAGCACGCGCACCGGCATGGCCAGTTGCGGCATCTTCAGGCCCTGGGCCTTGAGCACTTCCTTGATCAAAGCGGCAATGGCTTCCTTGCTCCACTCCACCGAGGCGATGCCTTCGGCGAAGGCGTCCAGGGCGGGCGCCACGGCGTCGGTCACATGCTTGGCCAGGTCTTCGGCGTTGCGGTCGAAGGCGTCCACATAGAACAGGCGCACCCAGCCGGCCAGATCGACCAGGGTTTCGCAGCGGTCCTTGAACAGGGCGCAGATGCGCGGCAGGCGGTCATCGGCATCGAGCAGCGCCTGGTCCAGACCGGTCTTGAGCACGAAGGGGCGCACCAGCTCTGCCAGGGCCGCATCGTCCAGCGCCTTCAGGTGCTGGGCGTTGACCCAGCGCAGCTTGGCCTCGTCGAACTGGCCTGCGCTGCGGCCCAGGTGGTCGAGGTTGAACCACTCCAGGAACTGGGCGCGGCTGAAGATTTCGTCGTCGCCATGGCTCCAGCCCAGGCGGGCCAGGTAGTTGACCATGGCGTCGGGCAGGTAGCCTTCGTCGCGGTACTGGGTGACGGCCTTGGCGCCGTTGCGCTTGCTCATCTTCTCGCCCTGCTCGTTGAGCACGGTGGGCAGGTGGGCGAACACAGGCACGCTGGCGCCCAGCGCCTCGAAGATGTGGATCTGGCGCGGCGTGTTGTTGACGTGGTCATCGCCACGGATGACATGGGTGATGGCCATGTCCATATCGTCCACGCAGACGCAGAAGTTGTAGGTGGGCGTGCCATCGGGGCGCGCGATCACCAGGTCGTCCAGCTCGCTGTTCTGGAACTCGATGCGGCCCTTGCACTTGTCCTCCCAGGCCACGACGCCGCCCTGCGGCGTCTTGAAACGCAGCACGGGACGCACGCCTTCAGGCACGGGCGGCAGCACCTTGCCTTCTTCAGGGCGCCAGGTGCCGTCGTAGCGCGGCTTTTCCTTGTTGGCCATCTGGCGCTCGCGCAGGGCGTCGAGTTCTTCCACGCTCATGTAGCAGGGGTAGACATGGCCCGAGGCCTGCAGGCCGGCCAGCACCTCCTTGTAGCGGTCCATGCGCTGCATTTGATAGAACGGACCTTCGTCATGGTCCAGCTGCAGCCAGGCCATGCCTTCGATGATCACGTCCACCGAGGCCTGGGTGGAACGCTCCACGTCGGTGTCCTCGATGCGCAGGATGAAATCACCACCCGTGGCACGCGCGAAGGCCCAGGGATACAGGGCCGAGCGGATGTTGCCCAGGTGGATGAAGCCCGTGGGAGACGGGGCAAAACGGGTTCGTACTTTTTGTGTCATTGCAGGGTATCCAGTCCGCGGGACAGATCGTTCTTGATGTCGCCCAGATATTCCAGTCCGACGGAGATGCGCAGCAGGCCCTGGCCGATGCCGGCGGCACGGCGCTGCTCTTCGCTCAGGCGGCCATGCGAGGTGCTGGCCGGGTGGGTGATGGTGGTCTTGACGTCGCCCAGGTTGGCCGTGATCGAGCACACCAGGGTGCTGTCGGCCACATGGAAGGCGTTGGCGCGCAGCTGTTCGGCGCCCTCGCCCACCACGTCGAAGGAAAGCACGCCGCCGCCCATGCCGTTTTGCTGGCGCATGGCCAGCTCGTGCTGCGGGTGACTGGCCAGGCCCGGATAGTACACACGGGCGACCTTGGGATGGGCCTCCAGCCAGGTGGCCAGCTCCAGCGCGGCGGCGCTTTGCGCCTTGACGCGCAGGGACAGCGTCTCCAGGCCCTTGAGCACCACCCAGGCGTTGAACGGCGCCAGGTTCAGGCCGCCGCTGCGCAGGAAGGTGCCCATGACCTTGTCCACCAGCGCCGTCGTGCCGCAGACCGCGCCCGACATGACGCGGCCCTGGCCGTCCAGCAGCTTGGTGCCGGAGTGCACGACCAGGTCGGCACCGAACTGGGCGGGCCGCTGCAGCGCGGGCGAGGCAAAGCTGTTGTCCACCGCCAGCAGCGCGCCATGGGCGTGCGCCAGTTCGGCCAGCGCGGCGATGTCGCACAGGTCGGTCAGCGGGTTGGTCGGCGTCTCGGCGAACAGCAATCGCGTGTTGGGACGGATGGCGGCCTTCCAGGCCTGCACATCGGTCTGCGAGACAAAGCTGGTCTCGATGCCGAAGCGCGCCATCTCGCCGCCCAGCAGCTTGATGGTGGAGCCGAACATGGACTGCGAGCAGATCACATGGTCGCCCGCCTTGAGCGTGGTCAGCGCCACCAGCAAGATGGCCGACATGCCGGTGGACGTGGCCACGGCGCATTCCGTGCCTTCCATGGCGGCCAGGCGCTGCTCGAAGCTGGTCACCGTAGGATTGGAGGTGCGGCTGTAGGTGTAGCCGGGCTCTTCGTTGGCGAAGCGGCGCGCTGCCGTTGCGCAGTCAGGCTGCACGAAGCTGCTGGTCATGTACAGGGCTTCGCTGTGCTCGCCCCACTGGCTTCGTTCCACGGCCACGCGCAGGGCCAGCGTATCGGGATGCAGGCCTTCGGGAAGTGTCTTGTTCGTCACGTTGATGGTCCTTGGGGTCGGGCGCGGCCCGCCGATGGCGGCGGTGCCCGGAAAAAAGGAGCTAGAAACACTTGTCACCTGGGGACTTGCTGGGCGTTGCAGCCTGCAGTCCTCCAGCACCAGCGCTTTTAGCTCATTTGTCAAAAAAGGGCGGGCCTCAGGCCCGCCCCCGTATTGTCACTGAAGCCCGATCGCTCAGGCTCGGGCTCGGGCTCAGGCTTCCTGGGCGTTGGGCAGGGACAGGCGCGAGGCGTCGCTGGACTCTTCCTCGCCGCCGCGGTTGCGGCCTTCATTGAGTGCCGTGACTTCGTCCTCGGAGATGTCGCCCGTGATGTAGACGCCATCGAAGCACGAGGCCTCAAAGCCCTGCACCTGCGGGTTGATCTTGCCCACGGTCTGCTTCATGGCGGCCACGTCCTGGTAGATCAGCGCGTCGGCACCGATGACCTGGCGGATTTCCTCGACCGTGCGGCCATGCGCCACCAGTTCGGCGCGCGTGGGCATGTCGATGCCGTAGACGTTGGGATGGCGCACCGGAGGCGCTGCCGAGGCCAGGTAGACCTTGACGGCACCGGCATCACGCGCCATCTGCACGATTTCCTTGGAGGTGGTGCCGCGCACGATGGAGTCATCCACCAGCAGCACCTTGCGGCCCTTGAACTCGCTGCCGATGGCGTTGAGCTTCTGGCGCACCGATTTCTTGCGCGAGGACTGGCCCGGCATGATGAAGGTCCGGCCCACGTAGCGGTTCTTGACGAAGCCTTCGCGGTACGGAATGCCCAGCAGCTGGGCCAGCTGCATGGCGCTGGGGCGGCTGGATTCGGGAATCGGGATGATGGCGTCGATCTCGTTGGGGGGCACGGTGGAGACCACGCGCTTGGCCAGCGTCTCGCCCATGTTCAGGCGGGCCTGGTAGACGGAGATGCCATCCAGCACGGAGTCCGGGCGGGCCAGGTACACGTACTCGAACACGCAGGGGTGCAGCTCGCTCTTTTCAGCGCACTGGCGGGTTTCGACCTGGCCGTCGCTGTGCACGAACACGGCCTCGCCCGGGGCGACATCGCGCTCGAGCTGGTGCAGCGTGCCTTCCAGGGCCACGGACTCGCTGGCCAGCATCACCGAGCCGTCGGCACCGCGGCCCATGCACAGGGGGCGGATGCCGAACGGGTCGCGGAAGGCCAGCAGGCCGTAGCCGGCGATCAGCGCGATCACGGCATACGAGCCCTTGATGCGCTTGTGCACGGCGCTGACGGCCTGGAACACGTCTTCGCTCTTGAGCGGCGCGCCACTGCTGGCGCGGGCCAGCTCGTGGGCCAGCACGTTGAGCAGGACTTCGGAGTCGCTCTCGGTGTTGGTGTGGCGGTGGTCGGTGTCGGACAGCTCCTCGCGCAGCTGCTTGGCATTGGTGAGGTTGCCGTTGTGCACCATGACGATGCCGAAGGGCGCGTTCACGTAGAAGGGCTGGGCCTCTTCCTCGCTGGTCGCGTTGCCGGCCGTCGGGTAGCGCACCTGACCCAGGCCCACCGTGCCCGGCAGGGCACGCATGTTGCGGGTGCGGAACACGTCGCGCACCATGCCCTTGGCCTTGTGCATGAAGAACTTGCGCTCCTGCTGGGTCACGATGCCTGCGGCATCCTGGCCACGGTGCTGCAGCAGCAGCAGGGCGTCATAGATCAGTTGATTCACGGGCGCGGTGCTGACTACACCAACGATTCCACACATAGTTGCGTTCCATCCGTTTGCGAAGGTCGCCCTTCGCTGTCTGGGCCGTAGCAGCCACCCATTGGCCACGCCTGCGCCCGATTTCTCTATCCAAACTGTTTCTGCCAGCCGACTCCTGCGCTGCAGCGCCTTGTCATGCAGCCGGCAGATAGCGTCCCCATTCCTGCGGCAGCTGTGGCAAAACCACAGCCAGCGCCTGCATCAGCCATGGCGCCAGGGCTGAATCCTGCCACCACTGCCCCTGGTGCAGCGGCGTGTAGCTGATCACCATCGTTGCCACCAGGGCCAGCAGCGCCCCGCGCAGCACGCCGAACAACGCGCCCAGCGTGCGGTCCACGGGCCTCAGCCCCACCGCCTCGATCAGCCGACGCGACAGCCAGGACACCAGGCCCCAGCCGAACAGCGCCAGCACGAACAACAGCACAAAGCCTGCGGCGTAGCGCAGCTGCATGTCCCAGTCCTGCATGGGCAGCCAAAGCGCCACGTCGGCCGCCCAGATGCGAGCCACGACAAAGGCCACCAGCCAGCCCAGCAGAGACAGCACCTCGTACACCAGCCCGCGCCAGGCGCCAAGCAGCATCGAGGCCAGCACGCAGGCCAGCAAAACCCAGTCCACCGTGGACATACGCTATTTCTGTGCGTCCGTGCTGCTTTGCAAGATGTACGTCACCGCGTCAGAGCTTGATCACCGACGCCGGCAGGCCCTGGCCCTTGACGCGCGCCGCCGCTTTGTCTGCTTCAGCACGGCCGTTGAACGGGCCCACACGCACCCGCGTGCGCTTGCCGTCCTTGGTGTCCACCACCTGCGTGAATGTCTTCAGGCCCGCCAGCTCCAGCTTGGCGCGGATTTCCTGGGCCTTGCCGGCGTCGGAGAAGGCACCGACCTGCACGATGAAGCGTTCGTCCGTCGCCGCGGCCGCCGTTGAAGCGGCGGGCGCGCTGCGTCCTTCCAGCAGGGCACGGGCACGCGCGGCATCGTCGCTCCTGGACGGCTCGGGCTTGGGTTCGGGCTTTGGCTTGGGCTCGGGTTTCGGCTCGGGCTTGGGCTCCGGCTTGTGCTCGGGTTTGGCCGGCTCAGGCTTGGGCTTAGGTTCCGGCTTGGGCTCGGGTTTGGTCTCAGGCTTGGCGGCGGGCTTGGGCTCCGGCTTTGCCTCGGGCTTCGCTTCAGGCTTGACCGGAGCCACCTGGGAAACGGGAGGGGCCACAGGCACGGACGGCACGGACGGCGCCGAAGGCCTGCCCATCGGAACCTCTTCCTCATCGGCACCCAGCGAGGCCTGGGCCGACACGCGGCCCGTCGGCGCAGCCGCGCCATGCGAATGGGCGTCCACGGCATTGGCGCCGGGCACGACCAGGGGCGCAACCTTGTCGCGGTCAGGAATCTCGATGGGGATGTCTACGGGAATCGGACGCGGCTGGGTGTCGAACAGCAGGGGGAAACCCACCACGCCCGCCAGGACCAGCACGGCAGCGCCGATGAGGCGGTGGCGCGCCCGGCGGCGCATGACATCGACGCTTTCCGCCTGTCCCAGCCGTGTGGGCCGCCTCGATGCGGACGACGAATCACCGTCGTCTTTTTTGCCGGGCCAACGAAAATTGAAAAATGCCATGGAGTGCGGACTCGTTCATATCGGCCACCACAGCGGCCACGATGGCCGCCTGCGGTGCGGATCACTGGATTCAGGTGCCCAGATGCTTGGCGTTCAGCCGGGGCGGGCCGTCCTGCAGCACGCCGCCCACCGTGAAGAACGAGCCAAAGACCACGATTCTATCAGTGGGACCTGCGGCCAGAACCGCTGCATCCAGCGCCAGCTGCGGGTTTGCGAAGGTGGCCACCGACAGCTCGCGGGGCACGCCGGGCGCGGGCGGCAGGGCTTCGATCTTCTGGCGCAGCACTTCGGCGCTTTCGGCACGCGGCGTGGGCAGGTCGGTCAGGTACCAGCGGTCGATCAGCGGTGCGATCCTGCCCAGCATGGGCGCCAGGTCCTTGTCGTGCATGGCGCCGAACACCGCATGCGTGCAGGGGAAGTAACCCATGGCGTCGAGGTTGGCCGTCAGCGCCGCCACCGAATGCGGGTTGTGCGCCACGTCCAGCACCAGCGTGGGCTGGCCCGGAATAATCTGGAAACGCCCTGGCAGCTCGACCATGGCCAGCCCCGTGCGCACGGCCTGGGCCGTGACCGGAAGGCGGCTGCGAATGGCTTCGAGCGCGGCCAGCGCACCCGATGCATTGACCAGCTGGTTGGCGCCGCGCAGCGCCGGATAGGCCAGGCCCGCATAGCGCCGCCCGCGTCCGGCCCAGCCCCACTGCTGCTTGTCGCCCGAGAAATTGAAGTCCTGGCCCAGGCGCCAGAGATCGGCGCCAATGGCCTGTGCATGGTCCAGCACGCTTTGCGGCGGCATGGGATCGCTGACCACCACCGGCCGACCGGCGCGCATGATGCCGGCCTTCTCGCGGCCGATGCTCTCGCGGTCCGGGCCCAGGAATTCCACATGGTCGATGTCGATGCTGGTGATGACGGCGCAATCGGCGTCGATCACGTTCGTGGCATCCAGCCTCCCGCCCAGGCCCACCTCGAGAATCGCCACATCCAGCCTGGACTGGCTCATCAGCCGCAGGATGGCCAGCGTGGTGAATTCGAAATAGGTGAGCGCCACTTCCGTGCCCTGCACGCGCGCCTGCTCCACGGCCTCGAACTGCGGCAGCAGCTCGGCTGCCTTCACGATCTCGCCGCCCACGCGGCAGCGCTCCTCGAAATGCACCAGATGCGGCGATGTGTAGACGCCGGGACGAAAGCCCGACTGCAACGCCACGGCCTCCAGCATGGCGCAGGTCGAGCCCTTGCCATTGGTGCCCGCCACCGTGATCACGGGGCAGTCGAAACGCAGGTCCAGGCGCTGGGCGACTTCGCGCACGCGATCCAGGCCCAGCGCGATATTCTTGGGGTGCAGGCGCTCGCAATATGCGAGCCATGCATCCAATGTGGGAAATGAGGTGTGCATACTGCGCGCTATTGTTACCCAGGGACAGTGTCCTTATGGGGTCCTCGCCATCCGCGGACTGCGGCAACTGCAACCAATCATGACCACCTCAAACACTGTGACGCTCTACGGCATTCCCAACTGCGACACCGTCAAGAAGGCCCGCGCCTGGCTTGCCGACCAGGGCATCGCCTACGAATTCCACGACTTCAAGAAACAGGGCGTCCCTGCCGCGCAACTGCCTGCCTGGATGCAGGCCGTGGGCTGGGAAAAGCTGCTCAACCGCCAGGGCACGACCTGGCGCAAGCTCGACGCCGACACCCAGGCCGGCGCCCAGGATGCTGCCGGTGCCGCAGCCCTCATGCAGCAGCAGCCCAGCGTCATCAAGCGCCCGGTCGTCCAATGGCCGCAGGGACGCATCACCGTGGGTTTTGCGCCCGATACCTGGGCAGAGCTGGCCCACGAGGGCAAGCGCTAACACTGCCGTCAAGCCTGGAACAGCTTATTACGTGGATTTACGCGGCCGCAAACTGCTTTTCGGGCCCGAGGAATACACTTGCATGGAGCCTGGCAGGAAGTACCGCCAGCGCAACAGGAGTGCAATCATGAAATCCCTGGTTCTTTTGACGCTGGCGGCCACGACCGCCACCGTAGCCCTGGCCCAGGAGCAAGGCCGGGTGCTTTCCGTGACCCCGGTGACGCAACAAGTGGCCGTGCCCCAGCAGGTCTGCCGCGATGAGAACGTCTACTCGGGCCAGCGCAGCACTTCGGGCGCGGGCGCCGTGCTGGGTGCGCTGGCGGGCGGCGTGGTGGGCAACGCCATCGGCCACGGCGGCGGACGCGCTGCGGCCACGGCAGCCGGCGTGATTGGCGGCGCCATGCTGGGCAACCAGGCTGAAGCCTCGGGACAGCAGCCCCAATACCAGACGGTGCGCAACTGCACCACCCAGACCTACTACCAGAACCGCGCCGTGGCCTACGACGTGGTCTATGAGTACGCGGGCCGCAACTACACGACGCGGACCGCCACGCCGCCTGGCGACTGGATTGCACTGAGCGTGCAGCCCGCAGCCAACAGCGGCGCCTACGGCAGCAATGGTTACTACAGCACCAACCAGCCGCCCCAGGCCGCGTACTCCACCACGCCCGTGCCGCCGCCCGTGGTCTATGAAAACAATTACTACGACGGTGGTTACTACCCGGCCCAGCCGGTGCAACCGGTGTATTCGGCCGGTGACTATGTGGCGCCCGTGGTGATTGGCGCAGCCCTTGCTGCCGGCGTGTACTACGCCTCGCGCCCCAGCTATCACGGCTGGCGCGGCGGCTACCGCCATGGCTGGCGCCGCTGAGGCCGCCATGCGCTCACCCCGCAAGCCCCGACAAGGGGCTTTTTGCATGGCGGCGGCCAGCACGTACGGGCAGCGGCCGGGTGCTGGCCTAAAATGGGCGGTTTAGTCCACCCTCTGCCCAGCTTCCATGACCACCGAAACCATCTCTGGCATCACCCTGACCACCAAGGCCAATGTCTATTTCGACGGCAAATGCATCAGCCACGGCTTCACGCTGGCCGATGGCACGAAGAAGTCTGCCGGCGTGGTGCTGCCCAGCCAGCTGACTTTCGGCACGGCCGCTGCCGAGATCATGGAATGCGTGGCCGGCTCCTGCGAGTACAAGCTCGACGGTTCGGACCAGTGGCTGACCTCCAAGGCCGGCGAGTCCTTCCAGGTGCCTGCGAACTCCAAGTTCGACATCCGCGTGACCGAGGCCTACCACTACATCTGCCACTACGCCTAAGCGCCTGAGCGCCTGAGCAGACCGACGCATTCGACCTGACGGCGCCAAGGCGCCTTCCGTGTTTTCCGGCAGCCGCGTCCCGCACGCCAGCCGCCATCGTTATTGAGAGAAGCATCGTATGGAAACCATCCTGCAAAACGTTCCCGTCGGCCAGAAGGTCGGCATCGCCTTCTCGGGCGGCCTGGACACCAGCGCTGCCCTGCGCTGGATGAAGAACAAGGGCGCCCTGCCCTACGCCTACACGGCCAACCTGGGCCAGCCCGACGAGGCCGACTACGACGAAATCCCCCGCAAGGCCATGGAGTACGGCGCCGAGCAGGCCCGCCTGATCGACTGCCGCTCGCAGCTGGCCGGCGAAGGCATTGCCGCCATCCAGGCCGGCGCCTTCCACATCTCCACGGGCGGCATCACCTACTTCAACACCACGCCCCTGGGCCGTGCCGTGACCGGCACCATGCTGGTGGCCGCCATGAAGGAAGACGACGTCAACATCTGGGGTGACGGCTCGACCTTCAAGGGCAACGACATCGAGCGCTTCTACCGCTACGGCCTGCTGACCAACCCCGCGCTGAAGATCTACAAGCCCTGGCTGGACCAGACCTTCATCGACGAGCTGGGCGGTCGCGCCGAGATGTCGGCCTTCATGACCAAGGAAGGCTTCGGCTACAAGATGAGCGCCGAGAAGGCCTACTCGACCGACAGCAACATGCTGGGCGCCACGCACGAGGCCAAGGACCTGGAGTTCCTGAACAGCGGCATCCGCATCGTCAACCCCATCATGGGCGTGGCGTTCTGGAAGCCCGAAGTCGAGGTCAAGGCCGAGGAAGTGTCGGTGACCTTTGACGAAGGCCGCCCCGTGGCCATCAACGGCAAGGAAATCGCCGACCCCGTGGAGCTGTTCCTGGAAGCCAACCGCATCGGCGGCCGCCACGGCCTGGGCATGAGCGACCAGATCGAGAACCGCATCATCGAAGCCAAGAGCCGCGGCATCTACGAAGCCCCCGGCATGGCCCTGCTGCACATCGCCTACGAGCGCCTGGTGACCGGCATCCACAACGAGGACACCATCGAGCAGTACCGCATCAACGGCCTGCGCCTGGGCCGCCTGCTGTACCAGGGCCGCTGGTTCGACCCGCAGGCCATCATGCTGCGCGAAACCGCCCAGCGCTGGGTGGCCCGCGCCGTGACCGGCACCGTGACGCTGGAACTGCGCCGCGGCAACGACTACTCCATCCTGAACACCGAATCGCCCAACCTGACCTACGCTCCCGAGCGCCTGTCGATGGAAAAGGTCGAGGACGCGCCCTTCAGCCCCGCCGACCGCATTGGCCAGCTGACCATGCGCAACCTGGACCTGATGGACACGCGCGACAAGCTGGCCATCTACTCCAAGGCCGGCCTGCTGTCGCTGGGCACCAGCACCGCCCTGCCCCAATTGGGCGGCAAGGAATGACCTACACCCCCTGAGCGGCTGACGCCGCTTCCCCCTCTCTACTCGCTTCGCGAGGGAGGGGGACGACGCCCTCGCTGCGGGGCGGCCCTTGCTCGGCGTCCCTGGCATGGGACGCGCCCGCCAAGCACGCGACGCCATGGGCCAGAAAATCGCACACTTGCATCCCACAAGCCGCCGCAAGGCGGCTTTTTTTACGCCCTCGCTACCAGCGCGCGCCCTCGAAGCGCTGCACGAGAAAATCCAGCAGCGCGCGCACGGCCACCGGCAGGTGGCGGCGCGAGCTGTACAGCGCATGCACGGTCAGCGGCTGCGGGCGCCAGTCCGGCAGCACCAGCTCCAGCTGGCCGGCCTGCAGCATGGGCTGGACCAGGTAGGTGGGCTGGAAGGCGATGCCCGCACCCTCGACGGCAGCGGCGGCCAGCACGGTGGCTTCGTTGGCGTTGAACCAGGTGGTGACGGCGATCTGCTGCTCATCGCTTTCGTCGTCACGCCGCGCCAATTGCCAGACATTGCGGCCCACGCGCATATGGCCCAGGCAGCGGTGGGCCTGCAACTGGGCCGGTGTCTGCGGCCGCCCTGCCGCGTCCAGGTAGGCAGGCGAAGCCACCAGCACCGATTCGCACACGGCCAGCGGCCGGCCGATGAGTGCGGCGCCCGGATCGGCGCTGATGCGTATGGCCAGGTCGATGCGCTGCTGCACCAGGTCCAGCGCGCCGTCGTCCACCAGCAGGTCGATCTTGAGGTGCGGGTGCAGCCGCATGAACTGCGCAATGGCCGGCGCCATCTGCGCATGGCCGAAGGACATGCTGCAGGTCACGCGCAGCAGGCCGCGCAGCTGGCTGTCGCCCGTGCGCATTTCGCCTTGCACCTCATCGGCCAGGGCGAGCATCTGCTGGCTGTAGCGCAGGCACTGCGCACCGGCATCGGTGAGCGAGACGCGGCGCGTGGTGCGGTGCAGCAGGCGCGCGCCCAGCCACTGCTCCAGCGACTCCACATGGCGCGTGGCCATGGCACGCGACAGGTCCAGCCGCTCGGCCGCCGCCGTGAAGCTGCCGCATTCGGCCACCGTCGCAAACACCTGCATCGCCAGCAATCGGTCCATGGATCTGCTCGATTTCTGCAACAAACAAGCGCATATTCTGCGGTTTATCTGCTCGATTTCAAAAACTAAAGTACCACCCATGGCAGCACGGCGCTGCCACCCGTTTTCTGTCTTGTGCTTTTTTCAAAGGAAATCGACATGCTTCGCACCACCGTGCTTTCGCTCACCCTGGCCCTGTCGGCCGGCCTGTCCCATGCCCAGGCGCCCGCCCCGCTGCAGATGAAGGTCTACCAGGCCGACGAACACAGCTTTGCCGTGACCTCCACCCTGATCACCGGCGCCAAGGAGGCCGTGGTCGTGGACAGCGGCTTCACCCGCGCCGACGGCCTGCGCATTGCCGCCAATGTGCTGGACAGCGGCAAGCAGCTGACCACCATCCTCATCAGCAATGCCGACCCCGACTACTACTTCGGCGCCGAGGTGCTGAAGAACCTGTTCCCGCAGGCCAAGGTCGTGGCCACGCCCGCCGTGCGCGAGAAGATCGAGTCCAAGCTGCAGGGCAAGCTGGCCTTCTGGGGCCCCAAGATGGGCGCCAACGCCCCCAGCCATCCCGTGCTGCCCGAAGCCCTGCAGGGCAATACGGTGACCGTGGACGGCCAGACGCTGGAGCTGCGCGGCACCACCGGCCCGCTGGCCCATCGCCCCTATGTCTGGGTGCCTGCGCTGCAGGCCATCGTCGGCAACGTGGGCGTGTTCGGCAACCTGCATGTCTGGACGGCGGACACGCAAAAGAGCGCCGAGCGCAAGGCCTGGCTGGCGCAGCTGGACGAGATGCAGGCCCTCAAGCCCGCCGTCGTCGTGCCCGGCCACATGCAGGCCGGCACCGCCATGGACGCCAGCGCCATCGCCTATACACGCGACTATCTCCAGCGTTTCGAGGCCGCCGCCGCCAAGGCCACAAACAGTGCCGAGCTGATCGGCGCCATGAAGCAGGCCTACCCGCAGGCCGGCATGGCGCTGTCGCTGGACATTGGCGCCAAGGTGAACAAGGGCGAGATGCCCTGGTAAGCAGGCACTTTCACAAAAATCCTCATGGAACCTGCATGCCGCGGCCTTGATCCAACGAATTGCCGCCCTCATTCGTCGTGGCGGCAGGAGGTGCAGCCATGAAATACATGAAGCATTGGCAGGACCCGATCAATGTCCTGCTGGGAGCCTGGTTGGCGGTCTCGCCCTGGGTGCTCGGGTTCCAGGACCAGATGGCGCCCACGGCCAATGGCGTGGTCATCGGCCTGGCGCTGATTGCCGCTGCGCTGGGGGCCATCTTCATGCCCCGCGCGTGGGAGGAATGGACCGAAGGCTTGCTGGGACTGTGGATGGTGATCTCGCCCTGGGCGCTGGGCTTTGCCGGCCAGATGGATGCCATGCGCAATGCCGTGGTGTCCGGCGTGGTGGTCATGGTGCTGGCGCTGTGGGTGCTGATGACCGACAAGGACTACATGAGCTGGCGCAGCAGCCACTCCGCCCACTGATGCGCTGAAGCACTGAAGCGCTGATACAAAGCAAGCAAAGCGGCCCGCAGGCCTTCATGGCCTGCGGGCCGCTGTTTTTTTGAGGCCGTCGATCGATCAGACCACGACGGGCTCGGGCTCCAGGCGGATGCCGAATCGCTCGTAGACGCTGGTCTGTATCGCGCCGGCCAGCGTCATGACCTCGCCGCCGGTGACGCTGCGGTCCACGCTGTGCCGGTCGCCCCGGTTGACCAGCACCAGGGCCTGCTTGTCATACACCCCGGCGCGGCCCATGGATTTGCCCTTCCAGCCGCAGGCATCGATCAGCCAGCCGGCGGCCAGCTTGATGGAGCCGTCATCCATGGGGTAGTGCACGATCTTGGGCTCGCGCGCAATGATGTCGGCGCACTGCTCGGGCGTCACCGTCGGGTTCTTGAAGAAGCTGCCGGCGTTGCCGATCTGATCCGGGTCGGGCAGCTTGGCGCGGCGGATCTCGCAGACCCAGTCGAAGATCTGGCGGGCCGTGGGCTCGGCCACGCCAGCCTCGGCCTGGCGGCGCTGCAGGTCCAGGTAGCCCAGGCCGGGCTTCCAGTCCTTGGGCAGGGCCAGGCGCACGCGCGTGATCACGGCGCGGCCCTTGAGGCCCATGCCGCGCGGCGGCACGCCGCTCATGCGCGCCCGCGCCACGGGCGTGGGCTCGGCCGGGGCGTGCTTGAACACCGAGTCGCGGTAGCCGAAGGCGCATTGCGCGGCATCCAGCGTGAAGGACTCGCCCGTGGCCAGGTCGATGGCATCCAGCGACTCGAAGCGGTCCTGCAGCTCCAGCCCGTAGGCGCCGATGTTCTGCACCGGCGATGCGCCCACGGTGCCCGGAATCAGCGCCATGTTCTCCAGGCCGCCATAGCCCTGCGACAGGGTCCAGGCCACCAGGTCGTGCCAGCGCTCGCCGGCACCGGCCTCGACGATCCAGTGGCGCTCGGTCTCGCGCAGCAGGCGCATGCCCGCTATCTCCATCTTGAGGACCACGGGATCGACATCACCCGTGATCACCACGTTGCTGCCGCCGCCCAGCACGAACACGGGCTGGCGGCCCCACAGCGGATCGGCCAGGAAATGGCGAATATCCTCATCGCTGCGCACACGCACCAGGGTGTGGGCACGGGCGGCGATGCCGAAGCTGTTGCAATGCTGCAGCGGAACATTTTTCTCGACTAACATCAGCCGGATTGTCGCACCGCGTCCCCACGCCTCCGGCACCGCGCCCGCATCGCCCGGTCCCGCGCTGCGATACTTTTTCAGAACATTTACAGGAAATATTTGCCATGCCTTCTTTTGACACCGTGTGCGAAGCCGACTTCGTCGAAGTGAAGAACGCCGTGGAGAACACCGCCAAGGAAATCGGCACGCGCTTCGACTTCAAGGGCACCTCGGCCGCCATCGAACTCAAGGACAAGGAAATCACGCTGTTCGGCGATGCCGACTTCCAGCTGCAGCAGGTCGAGGACATCCTGCGCAACAAGCTGACCAAGCGCAGCGTGGACGTGCGCTTCCTGGACATCCAGAAGGCCCAGAAGATCGGCGGCGACAAGCTCAAGCAGACCATCAAGGTCAAGAACGGCATCGAGGCCGAGCTGGGCAAGAAGCTGCAAAAGCTGATCAAGGACAGCAAGCTCAAGGTGCAGGCCGCCATCCAGGGCGACGCCGTGCGCGTCACGGGCGCCAAGCGCGACGACCTGCAGGCAGCCATGGCCCTGATCCGCAAGGACCTGGCCGACCATCCCCTGTCATTCAACAACTTCCGCGACTGATCGCCCGGCCTCCGCCCCTGCACCACAAGCCCCATGCGCCACCTGCGTGCCGTACTTCTGAGCCTGGCCGGCGTGGCCGCTGCGCTTCCGCCGCTGGCGGCAGCGCAGTCCGTGGCACTCAGCGGCGTGCTGGGCAGCAAGGCCTTGCTGGTCATCGATGGCGGCACGCCACGCGCTCTGGCGGCCGGCGACAGCCTGCAGGACGTGCGCGTGCTGCAGGTATCGGGCGACACGGCCGAGGTGGAAATCAAGGGCCGCCGCCAGACATTGCGCCTGGGCGAAGCGCCCATCAGCCTGGGCGGCCGGGGCGCGGCAGCGGGCGATCCCGCGCTTGGCCGGCGCGTGGTGCTCAAGGCCGACAACCGGGGCCATTTCATCGAACGCGGCCAGATCAATGGCAAGACCATGGTCTACATGGTGGACACGGGCGCCAGCTCGGTCGCCATAGGCCGGTCCGACGCCGAACGCATGGGCCTGCCCTTTCTCAAGGGCCAGCCCGTGATGATGCGCACCGCCAACGGCGACGCCCAGGGCTGGAGCCTGCGGCTGGACTCGGTGCGCGTGGGCGATGTCGAGGTCTTTGGCGTGGACGCCGTGGTCGCCCCTCTTGCCATGCCCTATGTGCTGCTGGGAAACAGCTTTCTGGCCCACGTCCAGATGACCCGCCAGGGCAGCGAGATGGTGCTGGAGCGGCGCTGATGCGGCCTGCACGCGCCCCGTTTTCCGCACCCCGCCACCGATGAGCCGACGCCCCGACGATTCCTACGAAGACCTGCTGGGCCTGTGGTCCGACCTGGAGGCCGCGCTGTCCGTGCTGCTGTCCGCGCCGCTGCAGGTGCAGGGCTTCCTGGTCAAGCTGCAGCAGATCGACCTGTGGCTGCAGGAGTTGATCGCCCACGACAGCGATGCCGCGCTGTACCTGATGTTCCAGCGCGCCTGCTCCTCCACCGTGGGCTACAGCGCCTCCCATGCCCTGGTCTGCGCCTGCCTGTGCCATGTGCTGGCGCGCGAGCTGCGCCTGAACGAGACCGAGCACCGCACCCTGGTACGCGGCGCGCTGACCATGAACATCGGCATGAACGCGCTGCAGGACGAACTGGCGCTGCAGCGCGAGCCGCTGACCCCCGCCCAGCAGCAGGCCGTGCAGCGCCATCCGCTGCAAAGCCAGGCCCTGCTGGCGCGTCTGTTCGTCAACGACGCGCAGTGGCTGGAACTGGTGGCCCGCCACCATGAAGCCGTGCCCCAGCAGCCCTTGGCCACACTGCCCCCGGTGCAGCGCCTGGTGCGCATCCTGGGCACGGTGGACCGCTACGCGGCCCTGATCAGCCCGCGCAAGTCACGCGAAGGCCGCAGCGCCGCCGAGTCGCTGCGCGCGCTCACCCAGCAGCAGCGCTACTCCGACGAGGTGGGCTTCGCGCTGGTGCGCGCCGTGGGCCTGTGCCCGCCGGGCACCTACGTGCGGCTGGACAACGGCGATATCGCCGTGGTGCTGCGCCGTGGCGAGCCGCCACAGCCGCCGCTGGTGGCCAGCGTGATCGGCGCCGACGGCGCCAGCCTCTACCCGCCCGTCATCCATGAAGGCGAGGACGGCCCCCGCATCCGCTCGGCACTGGCGCGCGCCGCCATCACGCTGGAGCTGGACCCGCGCACGCTGGCGCAGCTGGGCGTGCTGGCCGCACGCGGCAGCCAGTCGCTGTACCGCATGGTGCAGGTGCCGGGTCCGCTGTAGCGCACTGCCGGCCGTCAGTCGGTCGACCATCTGCCGTCCATCGGCCATCAATCGGCCTTGATGCCCGCCTGCCGGATCACGGCGCTCCAGCGCTGTATCTCGTTCTGCACCCATTGCGTGGCCTGCTCGGGCGTGTTCGCCACCACGGACAGCCCCATCTCCGCCATCTTCCGGCTGGCCTGCGGCTGGGCCAGTGCCGCGTTGAATTCCTTGTTCAACCGGGCGACGGCGGCCGCAGGCGTGCCGGCCGGGGCGCCTATGCCAATCCAGTAGTCGATGTCCATGGCGGGGATGCCGGCCTCTTTGGCACAAGGCACATCAGGCAGCGTTGCATTGCGCTCCGAGCCCGTCACCATCAGTGCCCTGAGCTTGCCGCTTCGGATGTAGGGCAGCGCCGTGGGGACCGAAGTGATGAGGGCCTGCACCTGGTTGCCCATCAGGTCGGCCAGCACGGCGCCCGCGCCCTTGTAAGGCACATGGACCAGGTCCGCGCCCGTTGCGCTTTTGAACAGCTCGCCGGCCAGGTGGGTGTTGGTGCCGTTGCCGCCAGAGCCGTAGTTGAGCTTGCCGGGCTGCGCCCTGGCCAGCGCAATGAACTCGCCCACGCTGCGCGCCTGCACCTGGGGGTTGACCACCAGCACATGGGGCACCTTCACCGCCGTGGTGACCTGGGTGAACGCCTTGCGCGGATCGAAGGGCAGGTTCGGCATCAGGCCGGCTGCAATGGCATAGGACAGCTCCACGGTCAGCAGCGTCTGGCCGTCGGGCGCGGCACGTGCGGCCGCGCTCCAGCCCACCACGCCGCCACCGCCGGTGCGGTTGTCCACCACCAAGGCAGAGCCCAGTCCCGGCGCGGCGAACTGCGCGATCACGCGCGTCACCAGATCGGCGCTGCCGCCTGGCGCATACGGCACGATGATGGTCACGGGCTTGCCCTGGGCCGCCGCCCAGGTGGGGCCGAGGCAGGCTGTGCCGGCCAGCGCCAGCATGGCGCGACGAGAGATGAGGGATGGCATGGCGGTCTCCTTGGAATGATGGCTTGGACGAATAAGTCGGGTGAATCGGGTGAGTCGGGTGAGATGGGATCGATGGGGCAGGCGAGGCAGATGGCTCCGGTGATGCAGCGTCATTCGGGCTGCGCCTGGCCCAGCCGGTACACGCGGCTTGCCGTTCCTTCGAAAAGGGCCTGGCGCTCGGCGGCACTTGCGCCCGCCGCCAGCCGCTTGAAGGCGTTCCAGCAGGTGGCGTAGCTGAAGGAGCCCTTGTCCACCGGGAAATTGCTCTCGAACATGCAGCGGTCGGCGCCGAATGCCTCGATGCAGGTCTCCATCCACGGTCTCCAGGCCGCAGCCAGTTGCTCCGAGGCCGCAGGCCTGTCCGCTTTCTCGAAGCCGAATCCGTTGATGCGCATGCCCAGCCCGCCGAGCTTCACGTACACATTGGGCAGCCGGGCCAGGGCCTGCATGGAGGCCTTCCAGCGCTCGAACACATCGGCATGCCGGCCTTCATAGGCGCCGATGCGCGCCACGCCCCCGCAGTGGTTGATGATCACGGCCGTCTGCGGAAAGGCCAGTGCCATGTCCAGCAGCTCCGGCAGCTGCGGAAAAAGCAGCCAGGCATCGAAGGAAAGCCCCAGCGGCGCCAACTGCGCCACGCCCTGCCGGTAGGCCTGGTCCAGCAGCAGGCCCTGCGGCGCGGCGGTCAGGGGATTGACCAGGGAACTGTCCGCGTCCCAGGTCGCCAGGTGCCGGATGCCGCGAAAGCGCCCCTTGCCGGCCTCCAGATGGGCCAGCAGCACCTCGCGCACCGCCGCACCGGCGCGCAGGTCCGCATATCCGACGATGCCCTGCGCCAGGGCACAGGCCGCATGGCCTTGCCTGTGCTCCTGCACGTCCTGCGCCGCCTGCACCACGAATTCGGTCTCGCCCACCGGCTGCATCGCCTGCGGGCCGGCAGTGCGGTAGCGCGTCAGTGCCTGCATGTAGACCGAGGCACGGACCCTGTGGCCCGAGCCCGCGTCGGCCAGGTACTCGTCCGCCAGGTAGCGCCAGCCCGGTCGATCGTAGAAATGGTGGTGGGCATCGACGATGGCCAGCGATGGCTCAAGGATCTCCTCCTCGTGCAGGCCCAGCCAATCCGGCCTCACCGGTAGATAGTTGCCCATGTGCGTTTCGTACCCTTTTTCAAAGTTCTATCTAACAGAATTAAGATCTATCAAATAGAACTATAGTCAGGCATCTACGGCACACGGACAAGGGCAAACCCGCTGGCGGACGCGGCCAGCGACGAACCGGCAGCAGCTTGCCCGGCGATCAGGAATCCACGAAAGAGGTCGGTATGGAGATCAGGCGCCGGCCCACAGGCCCGCATGGTGGCCGCGCGTGAAGGCCTCTTCCAGCACCGAGTAGCCGGCCCAGTCGGAATGCGCGAACCACAGGCGTCTCGTGCCCGGCGTGGGCAGCAGGGCCACGCGCTCGCCGGCGCACTGCGCGCTGCGGCCCCGGTGGAGCGACTGCAGCGCCACCTGGCTGAGCAGTTGCTGGTCGCCAGGCCGGGGAATGGCCATGGCGTGGCCGTAGCGCGTGATCTCCATGCGCGTGGCCTTGTGCAGCAGGTCGGGATGGGGGACGAGCAGGCTGCCGACGATGCGGTCCCGCCAGAAGCCGAAGGGCTGGCCCAGCAGTTGCGCACGCCCGTCAGGCCAGTCGCCCAGCGCCTGGTAGTAACTGAGCACCGTGGGCCGGGGCGTGAGCCGGTCCAGGCCCTGGTGGCCCGCGTCCACGTAGCCCAGACCGCCCGCATTCGGATCGGCAAAGAGCACGTTGTCCCAGGCAGGATCGGCGCCGGGCCGGTCAGCCAGCGGCCGCTGCAGATGGATGTTGGCCACCAGCCAGGGCGCCCAGTCCAGCCGGCCCGCCACCGCGCGCAGGAAGTCCGGCGCATCGCGCACCACGCGTGCCGCGATGAAGCTGGGCAGGGCCACGACGCAGCGCGCGGCCAGCCAGCGCTCGTGCTGCTGGCGGCCATGGTGGTAGACGTCGATCTCCACACCGTCGGCACCTTCGGCGATGGATAGCACGCTGCAATCCGTCTGCAGGTCGGTGGAGCCCAGCCCTGCCACCAGCTGCTGTGAAAGCCAGCCATTGCCCTGGGGCCAGGTCAGCACGGCATCACCCGCCTCTTCGGCAGTGCGCTCGTCCTGGCGGCGCGGGGCCGAGAAACCATGGCGGCTGGCGAAATAGTGAATGCCTGCCCAGGCCGATACGCGCGCCAGGCCCGCGCCAAAGTCGTCGCGGCAGCAGTACTCCAGATACCAGATCAGCTGCGCATCATCGATGCCCTGGCTCGTCAGCCAGGCCTGCATGGTCTGGCCGTCCAGCGCGGCATGGGCGGCGGGCAGACGGCCCTCGCGCTGCCAGACACGGATGGACGGCATGGCAAAGGCCGCCCTGTCCATCTCCTGGGCCACGCTGCGCGCAAAGAGTTCGTACTGCTCCAGCGTGCGCGGCGCCACGCCATCGACGGGCAGCAGGCCCTCATGCCAGGCGCCCTGCCAGAACAGGCGCTCCTGCGGGCTGTGGCACAGATGGCGCTCGTCGTACTGCCAGCGGCCCGCGCGGCGCTGGCGCAGACCCAGGGCCTCCAGCCAGTCCTGCACCTCGGCCGCATCGTCGCCGGGCAGGGGCAGATAGTGGGCACCCAGCGGACAGGGCAGGCCCGCAATGCTGCCGCCCTGGCTGTTGCCGCCCATGGCCTGCTGCGTGTCCAGCAGGGCCACGCCCTGCACTCCCGCCAGCTCCAGTGCGCGCGCGGCGGCCAGGCCTGCCATGCCGCCGCCGGCAATCACCACCTTGGCACGGTGCACCACGGCCGGCGGCGGCAGCGCCAGGCCCTGGGCCAGGCGCTGCCAGAACGCGCGCAAGGCATGGCCGCGCTCCAGCGCCACGCCGCTGAATCCGCCGGGCAGGTCCTCAAGCCGCGGTGGCGTTGGCGTACAGCCGGACAGGCCCAGGCCCAGGGCCGCGCCGCCGGCCAAGCCCTGCAGCCATTGGCGCCGGCTCCACAGGGGCAAGAGGCCGGTGCTCAACGCTCCACCCTGCCCCATTCGCGCTCGTAGGTATTGACCAGCACCTGGTTCGACAGGCGGTTGACCTCGGCCGGCACACGCGCCATGTCCAGCGGGAAGTCGAACATCAGCGCCATGGTCTGCGCGCTCAGAAAGCGCAGGCCCGCAGGCAGGGCATCGGGCTCGCGCCAAGGCCGGTGGCTGGCGATGACGAAGCCCCATTCGCCAAAACTGGGCACATGCGCGTGGTAGGGCGTGGCCTGCAGGCCGATGGATTCGATGGTCTGCACCACGGTCCAGTAGCTCTTGCGTGCGATCAGGGGCGAGGTGGTCTGCACCACGGCGTAGCCGCTGGCCGCCAGGCGCTTGTCCAGCAAGGCATAGAAGCTGTTGGTGAACAGCTTGCCGATGGCGAAATTGGTCGGATCGGGGAAATCGACGATGACCACGTCGAAGGTATCGCCGCCCTGCTGCAGCCAGTGGAAGGCATCGGTATTGAGGATGTGCACGCGCGCATCGCTGAGCGCTTCGCCGTTGAGCCGGCGCAGCATGGCGTTGTCCTTGAACAGGTCGGTCATGGCCGGGTCCAGCTCCACCAGGGTGACCGACTCCACCGAGGGGTACTTGAGCACCTCGCGCACGGCCATGCCGTCGCCGCCGCCCAGCACGGCCACGCGCTTGGGCGCACCATGCGCGGCCATCACGGGGTGGACCAGGGCCTCGTGGTAGCGGTACTCGTCGCTTTGGGCGAACTGCAGGTTGCCGTTGAGGTACAGCCGCGCGCCCTGGCGCCCCTGCGTCACCACGATGCGCTGGTAGGGCGAGCTGCTGGAGAGCACGATGCGGTCCTGGTAGAAATGGTCGTCGGCCAGGCGCGTCAGATGGTCGGCGCCCCAGATGCCCGTGCCCAGCAGGGCCAGCACGGCCGCGCAGGCCAGGGCATGGGCGCGCGGGCGCCGCAGTTCATGGCGAAACAGCAGCAGTGCCCAGACCGCCACCGCCGCATTCATGAAGCCGAACAGCAGCCCTGTGCGCACCAGGCCCAGCTTGGGCACCAGCAGCAGCGGAAATGCCAGCGACACGGCCAGCGCGCCCAGGTAGTCGAAGGTCAGCACCTGGGACACCAGGTCCTTGAGCGTCACATTGCGCTTGAGGATGCGCATCACCAGCGGAATCTCCAGCCCCACCAGCGTGCCCACCACCAGCACCATGCCGTACAGCAGGAACCGGAACGCGCCGGGCGCGTAGGCGTTGGCAATGAACAGCGTGGCCGGCAGCGCGCCGCCGACCAGGGCCACCATCAGCTCGATGCGCAGAAAGTGCGCGGGCAGATGGTCCTCGAAATAGCGCGAAAGCCAGGAGCCTATGCCCATGGCGAACAGATAGCTGCCGATGATGGTGGAGAACTGCAGGACCGAGTCGCCCAGCAGATAGGAAGCCAGCGCACCTGCAGCCAGTTCGTAAAGCAGGCCGCAGGCCGCGATCACGAAGACGCTGACCAGCAGGGCGATGTCGATGGGACGCGCCGGCTGCGCGCCGGCAAGAGGGGCTGAGGTTTGCACGGCCGGTATTGTGCGCGATGCGCCCCTTCCCGCGTGCAACGCACACCGTGCAAAGCGGGAAGGAGCGCAGCGCCTCGGGCGCCGCCGTCAGAACTGGTAGTTGGCGCTGACCAGAACGCTGCGCGGTGCGCCTGGCATGGAGCTGGAGCGCCAGTACTGCTTGTCGAACAGGTTGGACAGCGCCACGGTCACCGTCCAGGCGTCCTGGCGCCAGCCCACCAGCGCATCCCAGCGCGTGTAGCCGGGCAGGAGGGCCGTGTTGGCGGCGTTGGTGAAGCGGCTGCCCGTGTAGGTCACGCCGACTTCGCCGTACCAGGGTCCCTTGGGCGCATAGCGCAGGAACAGGTTGCCGTTGCGCTTGGCCGTGTCACGCAGGTACAGGCCCACGTTGGCGGGGTTTTGCGCGTCTTCAGCCACCTTGGCCTCCATGAAGGCCACGCCGCCGCGCACATACCAGGAACTGGCCACGCGGCCGGCCGCGCTGAACTCGATGCCGCGCGAACGGTCCTTGCCCCGGATGGCCCAGGTGTAGGGATCGTTCTCGGGATCGGGGCGGTAGCGGATGTTGTACTTCTCCAGCTGGTAGACGGAGACCTGGGTGGACAGCGCGCCGCCCAGCCAGTCGCTCTTGACGCCGACCTCGGACTGGCGCGAGTACTGGGGCTCGTCGTCCGGCACCGCGCCCACGGCGGTTTCCACGGACAGGATGCCGCGGCCGCCATAGGGCGAATAGCTCTTGTTCCAGGACGCATAGAAGCTGTGCTCACGCACCGGCTGCCACACCACGCCCACGCGCGGGCTGAAGCCGTTGCCGTCGGTCTTGCGCGTGAGGTTGGCGATCTTGTTGGTGCTCTGGAAGTCATAGCTGTCGTAGCGCAGGCCCAGCAGCAGCTTCCACTGCTCGGTCAGGCTGACCAGGTCCTGCATGTACAGCGCCTGGCCCTTGCCCTTGTGATAGTTGTCCTGGGTCGGATTGCCCTGCGCCGGACGGCTGGGCCAGACGATGGGCTGGAACGGATCGTAGGAGAAGGTGCTGCCGGGCTGGCCGACGCGCGGCGCGCGCTCTTCCTCGCTGGCCTCCAGGCCCACCAGCAGGTCGTGCTTGATGCTGCCCGTGCTGAACTTGCCCGTCAGGTCCAGCGTGTTGGACAGCGTGGTGTTGCGGGTCTGCTGCCAAGCGTAGTTGGGCGTGATCTTGCCGGTCGCGGCGCGGTAGGTACCGGCGAAATAGTGGTCGAAGTCCTGGCTGGCCTCGCGCTTGCTGGCCACCCAGCGCAGACTCCAGCGGTTGTTGAAGTCATAGGACAGGTCGGAGCGCAGCACGCGCAGGCGATCTTCCACGTAGTCGCCCGGTGCCGCGAAGCCCTTGCGGATGGAAACGCCGGCTGGCAACTGGTCATAGACCGGGCCGCGATCGGGCACGCGCCAGACGTTGTCATAGGTGTACTGGCCGGTCCAGCGCCATCCCGTGCGGGTGTCCACCAGGATGCTGGGCGAGACCATCTCGTTGCGGTTGCGTATGCCTTCGCGGAAGCTGTGGGCCTGCTCGCGGTCGGCCGTCAGGCGCACGGCCACGTTCTCGTTGAGCACGCGGTTGATGTCGATGGTGCCACCCACGTTGTTCCAGGAGCCGCCGCGCAGCGTGATGCTGCTCTTGGCGTCGAAGCGCGCCTGCTTGCTCACCATGTTGACCACGCCGCCGCCCGCGCTGCGGCCATAGAGCACCGAGGCCGGTCCCTTGAGGATCTCGATGCGCTCCACATTGGCCGTGCTGCGGCGCACCTGGCCGCTTTCGCGCACGCCGTCGCGGTAGATATCGCTCTCGTCGGCCTTGAAGCCGCGGATGTACACGCCCTCGCCACGCATGTCGTAGGTGGTGTTCACGCCCGGCACGCCGTCCAGCATGGTGGCCAGGTCGTTGATGCCGTAGCTCTTGTACTTGTTGACCTCCAGCGTATCGATGGTCTGCGGGATGTCCTTGGGCGCCAGGTAGGTCTTGGTCGCCGTGGTCACGCCTTCGGGGCGCACGTCGTCAGGGTCGTACTGGGAAGCGTTGACCTGCAGCGTGGGCAGGGTGTGGGCCTGTTGAGGCTGCGTCTGCGTCTGCGGCTGCGTCTGTGCCTGGGCCGGATCGGCAGGAACGGCTGGAGCGGCCTCCTGGGCATGGACCGCGCCCGCCAGCGCGGTGGTGATGATGCCAGCGGTCACACCCGCTGAAAGCCTTGCCCTGCGGGCGGCTTGATGGTCTGTCATGGAAACCCTCTCTTCGAATGAAGGGGGCGATTCTATTTAGAATGCAAACGAATATCATTTGCAAACTCACTATCAACAAGGAATTTGTTGCGACGCAGCAACGCCACCATGCGCAGCGCAGCCGCACCTTTTCAGGCGGGCTGCGTGTCGGCGGGAGATGGGGAGTGCGGGGGGCCAGGCGGCCCCGTTCAGTGGATGGCGGCAGCGACGATGATGCTGATGCCCAGGCACATGGCGGCCACCACCATGGCCAGCGCCTTGTTGTGCTTCTCGACGATCTCGGCCCACATGTCCACGGGCGTGATCTTGTCGATGATGATGAAGCACAGCCAGAACACCACCACGCCCACCAGCGCATAGAGGATCGAGCCGAAGAAGGCGGCGGGGTTGAACCAGTCGAAGTTCATGATCAGTTTCTCCGTTGTTTACTTGTGGCTGCCGCCCGAGGTGTAGCCACCCCAGGAGCCGCCGCTGCTGCGGGTGTAGCTGTTGCAGTTGGGATCGGTGTTCGGGTTGCAGTTCGGGCGCGACATGCAGCCGCGCAGCATGACGAACACCAGCCACAGGATGACCACGCCGATGACGATGGTCCACAGGCCGAAGCGGCTGCCCGACATCACGCCGACCTGCGAGCGGTCCCGCAGCTGCTTGAGGCCGAAGGCCGTTGCCAGCGTGGTGGCCGAGACGGCGCTGCCATGGGACCAGGTGGTCTCGCCGTTCTCGGTCTCGCTGGCCAGAAAGGCCTTGTTCTGCGCGCCTGCGCTCACATAGTCCACATTGCGCGTGGTCTGGCCGCGCTGCACGGGCCAGTAGAACTCGCCCAGCGCATAGGTGGTCTCGGCCGTGTAGCGCGATTCAAGCTGGTACTGCCGGCCCATGTACTTGGCCGTGCTGCGGTTCTTGGAGAGCTTGGGCACGCCCGTGGTCACGCGGGCCATGCTCCAGCCATCGGAGGAATCGACCAGGAAGGCGAAGCCGGCCTTCTGGCTGAACAGCAGGTATTCCTCCCAGCCAAAGCTCTCGTCGTCGCCGGCCTCCTCGCCCATGCGGTGCTGAAAGCCCACCACCTGCCATTGCAGGCCTTCCAATGCGCCCTTGCTGCCCAGGGGGATGGCGGGGCGCACGGGCTCGTTCTGTTCGGCATAGGACAGTTCCTTGCCAATGCCCTGGCTCAGGTCCACCAGCGATCCGCAACTGGAGCAGCTCAGGCTCTTGGTGGTGGAAAAGCGCACGGGCACCACGGCGCCGCACTTGGGGCAGTTGAAGTGCCTGCCCTGCTCGCCCTTGAGCGAGGCGCCGTCGCGAAGGCCCTGCAGCCTGAGGTCGTCCAGCACCACGCGTTCGCCCAGGCTCAGCGCAGGCGGCTGGGCCGAGAAGTCCACGGACAGGACCTGGCCCTGCTCGCTGCGCAGCTCCACCAGCCGGTACGGCGTGCCGGGCTCGGGCAGCTGCGCCAGTTCGCCCTGGGCCGATACCAGCCGCGCGTTCTGCACGCTGCTGACCGTGAAGCTCTTGCCGCCCAGCACGCGCTGCGAGCCCAGCAGCCAGTCGGAGGCCTTGAACGGCCCGTTGCGCAGGGCCTCGGCCTCCCAGGGCCAGGACCAGACGAACTGGCCGTTGTCCTCGCTCAGGAAGCCCAGCGCACCATCGCTGAACGCGGCCACCCATTCGCTCCAGGCGCCCGCCTCGCTCTTGAGCTGCAGCCGCCCGACCAGGGTGAAGTGCTCGGGCTTGCCGTTGCGCAGCATCTGGCCCGTGGCGCCGATGCGCAGGGGGCTGTAGTCCTCGAAGACCTCGGCCATGGAGCCGCGGCGCTGCAGCACATCGCCCTGGCGCACCACGGTGCTGCGGCAGAACTCGCAGACGGCGTAGCTGGCCTGGGCGCTGGAAAATTCCACGGGCGCGCCGCAGCCGGGGCAAGGTGCGCGATAGACGCGCTGCGATGGACTCGATGCCATGTAAGAAGGTCGTCAGTGGTGAGAGGGCCTGGAGCGCGGCTGGCGGGCCACGCCATTCACGCAAGCTGCGCCCGTGGAGCGCAGCGCGGTGGCGGCGGTCAATGCGGCTTGCCTTTGGCCGTGCCGGGCTTGGCCGCGGCGGCTGCCGGGTCGGCCTTCTTGCTGCCCAGCCTGGATTCCTTGCCAGCCATCAGGCGCTGGATGTTCTCGCGGTGGCGCCAGATCAGCAGGGCCGCCATGGCGACGATGGCGGCGGCAATCGGCGTCTCGGCATACCAGACCACGCCACTGCACAGCAGGTAGTAGACGGGGGCGAACACGGAGGCCACCAGGGCCGCCAGCGAGGAATAGCGGAAGAACACGGCAATGATCAGCCAGGTCAGCGCCACCGCCAGGCCCAGCCAGACGCTGATGCCCAGCAGCACGCCCAGGGCCGTGGCCACGCCCTTGCCGCCCTTGAAGCGGAAGAACACCGGGTACAGGTGGCCCAGGAAGGCGGCCAGCGCCACCATGGCCACCGTGCCGTCGCCCAGGCCGAAGCGGCTGCCGAACCATTGCACCAGGGCCACGGGCAGCCAGCCCTTGGCGGCGTCCAGCAGCAGGGTCACGGCTGCGGCCGCCTTGCTGCCGGAGCGCAGCACATTGGTGGCGCCGGGGTTGCCGCTGCCGTAGGTGCGCGGATCATTCAGGCCCATGGCCCGGCTGACGATGACGGCGAACGACAGCGAGCCGATCAGGTAGGCCGCCACGGTGGCGAGAAGGGGGTAGAGCGCGTTCAATTGAAGTCCTTGGCCGGTCTGTGGAGCGCCGGCGCGCGATCCGGCCAGCCATGATGGCCCGCCCTCCCTGATCGCCGACACATGTTTTTCATCAGGACCTGCGCGAACCCGTTGGAGGCGGTGGCCGCCTTCCCGTGTGCGCAAGTCATGTTCATTTCTTCAGGGCATCTATTCTGCCAGCGCGCAGTGCACGGGCCGTGCATCCAGCAGCTGCACGCAGACCTGCGGGTCCAGCTGCACCAGAAAGCCCCGGCGCCCGCCGTTGATGGCGATGCGCGGCAGCGCCAGGATGCTCTCTTCGATATAGACCGGCATGTCCCGGCGCGTGCCGAAGGGCGAGGTGCCGCCGACCAGGTAGCCGCTGTGGCGGTTGGCGACTTCGGGCTTGCAGGGCTCCACGCTCTTGGCGCCGATCTGCCGCGCCAGGTTCTTGGTGGAGACCTTGCAGTCGCCGTGCATGAGCACGATCAGCGGCCTGGCGTCCTGGTCCTGCATCACCAGGGTCTTGACCACCATGTGCTCGTCCAGGCCCAGGCTGGCCGCGCTGTGCTCGGTGCCGCCGTGTTCCAGGTACTCATAGGGGTGCTCGGTGAACTCCACCTTGTGGGCGCGCAGCAGCTGCGTGGCCGGTGTCTCGCTGACATGAGAGTTTTTCTTGGACATGAATTTTTTATCGTTTTACAATAATTTTTTATCGATTCATCAATACAAGGCTGTGCCATGAACTATACGCCCCACGCCGCGGGCAACGCCCTGAGGCGCCACTCCCAGGCGGCGCGCATCCTGATTGCCCTCGGTGCCGTCGCGCTGCTGGCCCTGCCGGCAGCCGCCCTGCTGTCGCCGCAAGATCTTTCGGGCCAGGCGGAAGGCCTGCTGGGCATGCCGCCCGGCCAGCCGCTGGACATGGCTGCGCGCTGGCGCACCGCACTGGTCAGCCTGCTGCCCGTGGGCTGCGGCCTGTATGCGCTGCGCCAGTTGTGGACACTGTTCGGCGAGTATCTGCAGGGCCGTGTCTTCGGCCAGCAGGCGCAGCACGCCCTGATGCGCTTTGCCTGGACGGTGCTGGCGGGCGCGCTGGCCCTGCCCTTCACGCGCGCGCTGATGTCGGTGGCGGCCAGCATGGGCAATCCGCCAGGGCAGCGCTTCGTCACGCTGGGCCTGTACTGGCACGATGGCCTGCTGGTCCTGCTCGGCGTGGTGCTGGTCTCCATCGCCCATGTGATGCTGCAGGCGCGGCGCATCGCCGACGAGAACGCGGGATTCGTCTGAGCATGCCCATCATCGTCCACCTCGATGTGATGCTGGCGCGCCGCAAGATGCGTTCGCGCGAACTGGCCGAGATGGTCGGCATCACCGAACAGAACATTTCCCTGCTCAAGAGCGGCAAGGTGCGCGGCGTGCGCTTCGACACACTGGAGCGCATCTGCGAGGCACTGCAGTGCCAGCCCGGCGACCTGCTGGAATGGGTGGCTGGGCCCGAGGCTTGAGCAGCGGGCGGCTGCGGCTGATCGCAGGCCTGCTGCTGTCGCTGCTGCTGCATGGGATGCTGCTGTGGCAGGGTCTGGCCCCGGACATTGCGCGGCCCGGCACCGGGCAGGCCGAGGCGCGCCGCCTTCAGGTGGTCTGGGTCGAGACACCGACTTCGATGCCGACGCCGGCGCCCTCTCCTGCTCCTGCTCCTGCTCCAGCGGCTGCCCGGCCCGGACCGGCGCCCGCGCCCGCGTCCCCGCCTACGCGACGGCCGGACACCGCCGCCGTCGCACCGCCATCAAGGCAAAGCGCAGGGGCGGCAAAGGCCATGGAGGAAGCCGCGACAGCCGCCGCGCCGCAAGCGCCTGTGCCCGCCGACACCGCGGCCGTCCCGGACACCGCGCGCAGCGCCAGGGCCATGGGCCGCCTGCTGGACTCGGCCGCAGGCCGCGAGGCCGTGCAGTCGGCGGCCCGGCAGGGCCTGGTCAGGCCCCAGATCCATGCGCAGCGCGAGGACCCGCTGGCCAGCGGCATGCGCGAGGCCGCCCAGGGCGACTGCATGAAGGGCGAGTTCAAGGGCGGCGGCATGGGCCTGCTGAGCCTGCCCATGCTGGCGGCCGCTGCGCTCAAGGGCGAGTGCAGCCGCTGAAGGCGCGGGGCTGAGGCCTATTGCGCAGGGTCGCGCACTTCCCAGCGGATGGCGTCGATGGCCGACAGCAGTTCGGGCGACAGTTGCGTGCCCCAGGCGTTCAGGTCCTCATCGAGCTGGGCCACCGAGGTCACGCCGATGATGGTGCTGGCCACCTGCCACTTGGTGTAGCAAAACGCCAGCGCCAGCTGCGTGGGCGTCATGCCATGCTCGCGCGCCAGCGCGTTGTAGCGGCGCGCGGCGGCCAGGGCTTCGGGCCGGCCCCAGCGCTGCTTGCGCACGGACTCGTAGCGCGCAATGCGTGCGGCCTGCGGCGCAGCGGGATCGGTGGGCGCATGCACGTCGAACTTGCCCGTGAGCAGGCCGAAGGCCAGCGGCGAATAGGCCAGCAGCGACACGCCCAGGCGGTGGCAGCTTTCGTCCATGCCGTTTTCCCAGCTGCGGTTGAGCAGGCAGTAGGCGTTCTGCACCGAGGCCACGCGCGGCAGGCCGTGCTGCTCGGCCAGGCGCACGAATTCGTGCACGCCCCAGGGCGTTTCGTTGGACAGGCCGATGTGGCGCACCTTGCCTTCACGGACCAGGCGGCCCAGCGCCTCGAGCTGCTCGTGGATGCCGGTCTGCGAGCTTTCCTTGGACGGGTCGTAGTACAGCTGGCCGAAGGCCGGCACGTTGCGCTCGGGCCAGTGGATCTGGTAGAGGTCGATCACGTCCGTGCCCAGGCGGCGCAGGCTGCCTTCGCAGGAGGCGGCGATGTCGGCCGCCGTCATGCCCTTGCCCTCGCGCACCCAGGGCATGCCCCGCGAAGGACCGGCCACCTTGGTGGCCAGCACGACCTTGGCGCGCGCGCCGGGGCGCTGGGCGAACCAGCGGCCGATGATGGTTTCGGTGGCGCCGCAGGTTTCGGCGCGTGCGGGCACGGCATACATCTCGGCCGTGTCGAAGAAGTCCACGCCGCGCTCCAGCGCGCGGTCCATGATGGCGAAGGCCTCGGCCTCGCCGACCTGCTCGCCGAACGTCATGGTGCCCAGGCAGATGGGGCTGACTTGCAATGCGCTTTGACCGAGCGCCACCGGTTGCATCGAGGGGGAATTCATGGGCACCGAGTGTAGGGCCGCCCGTGTTTACCCTGACGACAGCGCGCCCACCCGGCCAGGGCCGGGCGGGCGCGCTGCGTCCGTCGGGATCAGGCGCCCTGCGGTGCCTCGGCCTGCAGCACGCCGCGGTTGATCTGGTCGCGCTCCATGGACTCGAACAGGGCCTTGAAATTGCCTTCGCCGAAGCCCTCGCGGTAGTTGCCCTTGCGCTCGATGAACTCGAAGAACACGGGGCCCAGCATGGGCTGGGAGAAGATCTGCAGCAGCAGGCGCGGCTGGCCGCCCTCGGTCGTGCCGTCCAGCAGGATGCCGCGTGCCTGCAGCTCGCCCACAGGCTGGCCGTGGCCGGGCAGGCGGCCTTCCAGGTTCTGGTAGTAGATGTCGTTGGGCGCGGTCAGCAGCGGAATGCCGGCCATCTGCAGCTGGTCGATGGAGTCCAGCAGGTTGTCCGTCAGCAGGGCGATGTGCTGGATGCCCTCGCCGTTGAACTGCATGAGGAACTCCTCGATCTGGCCGCCGCCCTGGCGCGATTCCTCGTTCAGCGGAATGCGGATCAGGCCGTCGGGCGCGGTCATGGCCTTGGAGGCCAGGCCGGTGTACTCGCCCGAGATGTCGAAGTAGCGGATCTCGCGGAAATTGAACAGCTTGCTGTAGAAGTCCGCCCAGTAGGTCATGCGGCCGCGGTAGACGTTGTGCGTCAGGTGGTCCACCACGTGGAAGCCGTGGCCCTTGGGGTTGCGGTCCACGCCGGGCAGGAACTCGAAGTCGATGTCGTAGATGGACTTGCCTTCGTCGAAGCGGTCGATCAGGTACAGCGGCGCGCCGCCGATGCCCTTGATGGCCGGCAGGCGCAGCTCCATGGGACCCGTGGGGATCTCCACCGGCTGGGCGCCCAGTTCCAGCGCGCGCTTGTAGGCCTGGTGCGCGTCCTTGACGCGGAAGGCCAGGCCGCAGGCCGAGGCGCCGTGCTCGGCCGCGAAATAGGCGGCCTGCCCCGGCTCATTGTTGATGATGAAGTTGATGCCTCCCTGGCGGTACAGCAGCACGTTCTTGGAACGGTGCTTGGCCACCAGGGTGAAGCCCAGCTTCTCGAACAGCGGCTCCAGCACGCCGGGCGCGGGCGACGCGAATTCCACGAATTCGAAGCCCATCAGGCCCATCGGGTTGTCGAACAGGTCTGCCATGGTTGGTTCTCCTTGAAGGTTTCAACGGGGGATGTGCGCGGGTTCCAGTACGGATTCCAGCACAGGCGTGGGACGTTGGCGGAACACGAGGCGATAGGCCCCGTAGACCACCAGGACCCAGATCGGAATGGCCAGCGCGGAGGACCGCACCGACGGTGTCAGCAGCATCACGCCCACCACCAGGGCCATGGCAGCCAGGCAGATGGCATTGGTCAGCGGCGCGGCAGGTGCGGGAAAGCCCAGCACGGTCTTGCGCGCCACATGCGCCCGGCGAAAGCGCCAGTGCGCCACGATGATGATGGTCCAGGTGATCACCAGGGCCGCCACGATCAGCGACATCAGCAACTCGAGCACGCCGGCCGGCGCCACATAGTTCAGCACGATGGCCAGCGCCGTGAAGATGGCCGGATAGACGATGGCCCGCACCGGCACGCCGCGGCGGTTGACCTGCATCAGCGAGCGCGGCGCATTGCCTTCGCTGGCCATGCCGTACAGCAGGCGGCTGTTGCTGTAGACCATGCTGTTGTAGACCGACAGCGTGGCCGTGAGGATCACGAAGTTCAGCAGATGGGCGGCCGTGTTCTCGCCCAGGCCCGAGAACACCAGCACGAAGGGGCTGCTGCTGTAGGTGTCGCCGCCGGCCTTGAGCTGGCCCAGCAGGTCGGTCCAGGGCATCAGCGACATCAGCACGGCCATGGAGCCGATGTAGAACACCAGCACGCGGTAGATGAGCTGGTTCACGGCCTTGGGGATGACGGTGCGCGGCTGGTCGGTCTCGGCCGCCGCGAAGCCCAGCATCTCCACGCCGCCGAAGGCGAACATGATGAAGGCGAAGGCCATCACCAGGCCGGACAGGCCGTTGGGAAAGAAGCCGCCGTGCGTCCACAGGTTGCGCACGGTCTGCTCGGGCCGGTCGGCGTTGGCCAGCAGATACACGCCCGCAGCGATCATGGCCAGCACGGCCGCGATCTTGATCAGCGCGAACCAGAACTCGAACTCGCCATAGGCCTTGACGTTGATGAAGTTCACGCCGTTGATCAGCACGAAGAACACCGCCGCCGTCACCCAGGTGGGTATGCCGGGCCACCAGAACTGGATGAACTTGCCTGCGGCCGTCAGCTCCAGCATGCCCACGAGCACATACAGCGCCACACAGTTCCAGCCCGCCAGAAAGCCCGCGAAGCGGCCCAGGTAGCGGTTGGCGAAATAGCTGAACGAGCCCGCGTTGGGCTCCTCGACCAGCATCTCGCCCAGGAAACGCATGATGAAAAAGATGATCAGCCCGCCAATGGCGTAGCCGAGCAGCACGGACGGGCCGGCCAGCTCGATGATGCCGGCCGAGCCCAGGAACAGGCCCGTGCCGATGGTGCCGCCCAGCGCGATGAGCTGGATATGGCGGTTCTTGAGCCTGCGCTCCAGATGGCCCTGCGAAGAAGAACTGTGCATCAAGGGGGTGCTCCGGCTCTCAGCAAGGCGCGCGGCGGCGCAGGGGTTGGAACACTTCGGTGGTCTTCACGGCAATGTCTCCTCGTGGGGTGCCTGTTGGAATGCGGGGCGTTGTGCGCCCCTTGTTGATGGGTATCAACTATAAAAAACAATAAATTATTATTTCTTGTAATTTATCCCTATGGACAAGCCCAAGAAGAAGGAGTAGCGAAGGCGATCGACGCATTGCCACCCGCCATGCCGCACTGCGGCAACGGTTGAACGCCCGCAACAAACAAAAACAATCTACTATTATTTTTTTGCCCTCTGGAGCCCAGAACATGACGACGTCCGCCACGCAGCGGCGCGCACGCACGCCGCAGACCGAGCGTGTGGAGACAACGCAACGCAAGATCATCGACTCCGCCCTGGCGCTGCTGCGCGAGGGCGGCTTCAAGAGCGCCACGCTGCAGGCCATCGCGCGCGGCGCCGACGTGTCGCTGGGCGCGCTGCAGCACCACTTCGAGAGCCGCGATGCGCTGATGGAGCGGCTGGTTATCGAGGTCATGGAGCCGCTGAGCGACCAGGGCACGGTCTGGCCCGACAAGGCCCTGCCTCTGCGCGAGCGCGCACAGACCTTCGTCACCCTGGCCTGGGACAACATCTTCGGCGCGGCCAACTACCAGGCGGCCTGGAGCATGTTCTTCGGCTGCAAGGCCTCCCCCTCGCTGTTCGACCGCGTGGACGCGCGCCGGGTACATGTGGACAGCGTGTTCTACACCCGCTTCCTGGACGTCTTCCCCGAGATCGCGGCCCACCATCCCCGCCCCCAGGGCTTTGCGGCCATGGCCTTCGCCATCCTGCGCGGCACCGGCGTGCTGGAGCTGTTCGAGGTGGGCGAGCAGGAACGCCAGGGCAGCCTCGATGCGCTGGTCGAGGCCATCGTCCAGGCAGGCACCCCTCAGGCCGGCGGCGGCGCCGCCGCCTGAACCTCGGTCAGCCCCCAGACCCTGCGCAGTTGCGACAGCGTGGCCACCAGGGCCGGATCATGCTCGGCCTCGCGCGGATGGATGAAGCCCAGCTGCGCCGACACGCGCGCATGCGGCCAGATGGCCACGCAGCCATGCTCGGCCGCGGCCAGGGCTCGGTCCTCGCGCAGCAGCGCCAGCCCCAGGCCGGCGCGCACCAGGCTCTCGGGCGCGGCGGCGGCATCGCTTTCCACGATCTGATTGGGGCTCAGCCCCTGGCGGGCGAAAAGCGCCAGCAGCAGGGCCTGCTCATGGTGCTGCGCGGGCGCGCCGATCCAGGGCAGTTGCGCCAGGTCCTTCCAGCCCGATTGCAGGACGCGCTCGCGCAGCGCGGGCGGCGCCGCCACGCGGTAGTGCAGTGTCTGCAGCACCAGCGCGCCCAGGTCGCGCGGCATGTGCGCGCCGATGTAGAACGCGCCCTGCAGGCCGCCGGCCGCGACCTGCGCGCGCAGCTCCTCGGCCCAGCCCTGGCGTGTCTTGATGTCCAGCAGCGGCAGCGCCTCCACCAGGCCATGCAGCAGCGAGCCCAGGCGCAGCGCCTCGGGGTCGGCCACCGTGCCCAGCAGCAGCTGGCCGGTGATCTCGCCCTGCAGTTCGCGGGCCTGGCCCTGCAGGCGTCCTGCCGCATCCAGCACCTGCCGGGCGGGCTCCATCAGGGCCTCGCCGGCCCGCGTGAGGCTGATGCGGCCCGGGCGCCGGTCGAACAGCGCCACGCCCAGCTCTTCCTCCAGCGCCTTGATCTGGGCCGTGATGGCGGGCTGGGTCAGGTGCAGGGCCTCGGCCGTGCGCGTGACGCTGCCCAGCGTGGCCGCCGTGACGTAGGCGCGCAGCTGATACATCTCCATGGGCGGCCAGCCTAGCGCAGGCGCCGGGGCCTGCGGCCCGGGCAGGCCCGGGTGTCAGGGAACATCCCTAGCCGTCTCATCGTTCACTCATCGAGGTAGCGCAGCTGCGTGGGCTCGATGCCCAGGCGCACCGGCATGCCCATGGGGAACATGGCAATGCCCGCGTAGTGCGCCTGGTCGGCGACCACGGCCACCTCGCCCACGCGCACGCGGTAGCGCGAGAACTCGCCCAGGAATTCGGCGCTCTCGATCTGCCCTTCCACCCAGACGCGCGAGGCATCGCCCGCATCGTCGCGCACCGCAATCTGCACCTGGTGCGGCCGGAAGGCCAGCGCCGCGCGCCCCGGCACGGGCGGCTGGGCCGGGCGCGGCAGGGTCAGCGTGCCCAGGCCAGGCACCTTGAAGACCAGCGACTCGCCTATCGTCGGCAGCACCTCGCCCTCCAGCACATTGGCCGTGCCGACAAAGCCCGCCACGAAGCGGTTGGCCGGATAGTCGTACAGCCCCGCCGCCGAGCCCACCTGCTGCAGCACTCCCTTGTCCAGCACGGCCATGCGGTCGGCCGTGGTCATGGCCTCTTCCTGGTCGTGGGTGACGAAGATGGTGGTCAGGCCCAGCTTGCGCTGCAGGCTGCGCAGTTCCTCGCGCATCTGCACGCGCAGCTGCTTGTCGAGGTTGGACAGCGGCTCGTCCAGCAGCAGCAGCTTGGGCGCGATCACCACGGTGCGCGCCAGCGCCACGCGCTGCTGCTGCCCGCCCGACAGCTGGCCCGGGCGGCGCTGCGCGTACTGCGACAGGCCCACCAGCTCCAGCACCTCGCCCACCTTGCGGCGGATGGTGTCGCGGCTTTCGCGGCGCTCGACCAGGCCGAAGGCCACGTTGTCGTACACCGTCATGTGCGGCCACAGCGCGTAGTTCTGGAACACCATGCCGATGTTGCGCGCATGCGGCGGCACGCCCGTGATGTCCTGCCCGCCCACCAGCAGCTCGCCGCGCTGGTGCCGGTTGAAGCCCGCGATCAGCCGCAGCAGCGTGGACTTGCCCGAGCCCGAAGGCCCCAGCAGCGCGAAGAACTCGCCGGGCTCGATCTTGAGGTTGACGTCGCGCAGCACTTCGTTGCTGCCGTAGCTCAGGCTGATGTGCCTGCATTCGAGGGAGACAGGGTCCAGGTGCATGGCGTTTCACTCCGAAGTCGATTGCACGGTGGCGCGCGAGCGCTCCACGAAGCGGTGCGAGAAATACGTGCCCAGGCCGACCACGACCACGGCCAGCACGCCCAATGCCGCACCGGGCCCGCGCCCCGAGATGCTTTGCATGTACAGGTAGATGCCGTAGCTCATGGGCGCCTGGCTCTGGGCCGAGGCCAGCATGATGGTGGCCGACAGCTCCACCGCCGCCGTGATGAAGCTGGTGACGAAGCCGGCCAGGATGCCGCCGGCCATCAACGGCACCATCACGCGCCGTATCACGCTGGTGCGGCCCGCGCCCAGGCTTTGCGCGGCCTCCTCCAGCGAGATGTGCACCTGCTGCAGCGCCGCCATGCACGAGCGCAGCGCATACGGCAGCCGCCGCACCGCATAGGCCAGCATGATCAGCACCCAGGTGGTGACGATGGGCGTATCGGTGAAGGGCAGGTTCACGCCCTTGAACAGCCGCAGGTAGCCGATGGCCAGCACCAGCCCCGGAATCGCCAGCGCCACCGAGGCCAGGTAGTCCAGCCACTGCCGGGCAGGCAGCCGGGTGCGCAGGATCAGGTAGGCGATGGCGGTGCCGATCACCACGTCGATGCCCGCCGCCATCAGGCAGTACAGCAGCGTGTTGCCGATCATGTAGCCCGAGTCGGTGAACACCGTGGCGTAGTGCTCCAGCGTGTAGCTGTCGGGCAGCACCGAGAAGCTCCAGACCTTGGAGAACGACATCAGCAAGATGCCGATGTGCGGCGCCAGCACCACCAGCAGCACCAGGGCGATCCAGCCATAGGCCAGCAGCGCCTCCCAGGCCGACAGCCGGCGCTTTTGCAGCGCGCTGCCGCCCTTTTGCAAGGTGGCGTAGTCCTTGCCCTTCATCACCCGCGCGGCCAGCCACAGGGCGACGATGGAGAACGCGATCATGATCACGCTGATCACATAGCCCAGCGGATCATCGAGCCCCACCGAGGTGATGCGCAGATAGGCCTGGGGCGCCAGCATATTGGTCACGCCCATCACCAGCGGCGTGCCCAGGTCGTCGAACACTTTCACGAACACCAGGGCCGCGCCCGCCAGGTAGCCGGGCATGGCCAACGGAAAGATCACGCGCCGGAACAGCCGGAAACCGCGCGAGCCCAGGTTCAGCGCCGACTCCTCCATGGCCCCGTCGATATTGCGCATGGCCGCCACGAGGTTGAGCAAGATGAACGGGAAGTAGTGGATGCTCTCCACGAAGATCACGCCCGTCAGCCCCTCCATGATGGGCACGGTGAAGCCGAACCAGTCGTCCAGCAGCAGGTTGACCGAGCCGCTGCGCCCGAAGATCAGCTGCAGCGCCACCGCCCCCACGAAGGGCGGCATGATCAGCGGCAGCACGCCCAGCGTCTGTATCAGCAGCGCGCCCCGGAACTCGAAGCGCACGGTCAGGTAGGCCAGCGGCACGGCGATCAGGCTGGCGAAGAACACGCTGGCCAGGGACACGCCCAGGCTGTTGAAGAACGACTCGCGAAAGACGGTCTGGCCGAAGAAATTGCCGAAGTGCCCCAGCGTGAGCCCGCCGCCTTCATTGACGAAGGCGGTGTAGACCACCATGCCCACGGGCACGATGAGAAAGGCCAGCAAAAAGGCCAGGATCAGCGCGAAGGCCAGCCACGGCCCCCAGCCCGACGGAATGCGCCGTGCGCGCGCAGCAAGGGGGGCGGCGCCGGACGCCGCCATGGAATCGATGCTCATGCGAATGCTCCGCAGCGAAAGAGACTGTCAAGGGGAGTGCATGCAGGCGCCCGGTGCCGGGCCCCTGCTCCCGCCACTTACCGGGCCAGGCCGCGCGCCTCGGCGGCCAGCTTGCCTGCGCGCTCGTAGTTGGCACGCGCCTTGTCGGCCCACATCTGCTCCAGGCCCGTCAGCTCCTTGGACACGGCCACATCGCGCCGGCTCTTGCGGAACAGCTCCAGGAACTGCTCGTCCTTCACATTGGCTTCGCCCACCAGCGGCGAGTAGGCGATGTCGCGCGCCTGCGCCAGCAGCTCCTGCCCCTTGGCATTGGGCTTGGCCTGCAGGGCCTTGTGCGCCTCCTGGATGGCGCGCGTGGCCGCCTGCAGTTCCTTGAGGCGGAAGGTCACCATCTGGTCGAACAGGCTGATCACCACGGCATAGCGCGACTCGGACAGGTTGGCGTCGAACTGCACCTTGGCGCGCTGCGCCACCTCCTGCGGCACGGGGTAGCCGGCCGGCGCCTTGAGCTGGCTGTAGGGCAGGATGGGCAGGCGGCTGATCTTGGGATCGAACAGCAGCTGCTGGCCCGGCACCGACATGGTGAAGGCCATGAACTTGCGTGCCTCATCGGCATTCTTGGCACCCGCGATCAGCGCGATGTTGGCCGGCACCACGGCCGTCATCGCCGGGTAGGCGAAGTCCACCGGGAAGCCCGAGTACTTGCCCGCCAGCCCGAAGAAATCGATCACGATGCCTATGCCGTACTGGCCGTTGTTCACGCCATCGGGCACGGCAAAGCTGCGGTCGGTCACGGCGGCGGCATTGCCCATCATGGACAGCAGCTGGCGCCAGCCCTTGTCCCAGCCCTCGCCCTGCAGGATGGTCTCCACCGTCAACTGCGTGGTGCCCGAGCGCGAGGGCGAGGAGATGGCGATGTGGCCGAAGTACTCGGGCCGCGTCAGGTCGCTCCACTCCTTGGGCGCCGCCAGCTTGTGCGCCTTCAGGTAGCGCGTGTTCCACATGATTCCGTAGCCGGCCAGCGCCTGGCCGTAGTACAGGCCCTGCGGGTCGTTGAGCGGGTAGTTGCCGATCTTGGCGGGCGCGGCCGGATTGCGCGTCTCGGGCGCGGCGGTCAGCAGCTTGTTGCGCGCCAGCACCTCGAAGGCATCAGGGGCGCTGGCCCACATGATGTCGGGCCGCTGGCCCTCGGGCAGCTCGCGCACATAGGCCACGGCGGCCGTGGTGTTCTTGTTCAGGATCTCGATCTTGATCCCCGGATTGGCCGCCTCGAAGGCCTTCTGGTAGGCCGTGGTCAGCTCCTTGGGAAACGAGGTAAGCACCGTCACCGTGCCGGCCTGGGCCGCCATGGCGGCGCCCCACAATCCTGCGGCCATGGCGGCCGTCAGCCATCTGCGTTGCTGCATTGCTGTCTCCTTCGGGTTGTTGTGCGGTCAATCTGCAACCCACTGTAGGCAGCGCCGGCCCTGCCGGCCAATCATTGTTTCTGATGCCGTGCATCAGCGGCGGCGGCGCTCGGGTTACTACCTGCGGGTCTGCCGCCACAGGGAAATCCCGCGCAACCGCTGTCCCGCCCCTGACTGCTGCACAGCAGCAAACCGGAATAATCGGCGGGATGCTGCAAGCCCCCTCTTCCCTCCCCGCCACGGCCGCTGAAGAAGCGCCCATCTACGCTCCCACACGCCCCTGGCGCTCGCGCATGGTGCCGGTGCGCACCATGGAGTACCACGTGCGCGAGTGGGGACCCGTAGATGGCGATCCCGCGCTGGCGCCGCTGGTGCTGGTGCACGGCTGGATGGATGTGGCGGCCTCCTACCAGTTCGTGGTCGATGCCTTTGGCGAGGCCTTCATGGCGGGGCGCCGCATCATCGCGCCGGACTGGCGCGGCTTCGGCCTGAGCCGGCCGGCCTGGCCTGCCGACCGGCATGACTTTGCCGACTACCTGGGTGACCTGGACCACCTGCTGGACACCCTGGTGGGCGATACGCCCGTGGACCTGGTGGGCCACAGCATGGGCGGCAACGTGTCCATGATGTACGCGGGCGCGCGGCCTGCGCGCATACGCCGGCTGGTCAATCTGGAGGGCTTCGGCATGCCGGCCACCCGGCCCGACCAGGCGCCCGCACGCTACGCGCAGTGGATGGACGAGCTGCGCCAGCTGCGCAACGGCGGCATGGCGCTCAAGAGCTACGACAGCGTGCAGGACGTGGCGCGCAGGCTGATGAAGACCAACCGCCGCCTGCCCGGGGACAAGGCGCTGTGGTTGGCCCACCACTGGGCAGCGCCCAATGCGCAGGGCCGCTGGGAAATCCTGGGCGACACGGCGCACAAGCTCATCAGCGCCCAGCTGTTCCGCGTGGAAGAAATCCTGGCCCTGTACCGTGCCATCACGGCGCCGGTACTGGCCGTCGAGGCCAGCGACGACAGCCTGGGCATGTGGTGGAAGGACCGCTACACGCTGGCCGAGTACCACGAGCGCATCGGGCAGATTGCCGACTGCCGCACGGCCGTGGTTCAGGACGCGGGCCACATGCTGCACCACGACCAGCCGGCGGACGTGGCCGGGCTGATCGAGCAATTCCTCAGCACCTGAGTCCTGCGCGCGCCGCTACTGCAACCTACTGCAACCTACTGCAACCTACTGCGGCCGCAGCATCATGGAATGGCGCCAGCGCGCGGGCGCCATCTGCAGCGGCCGGTAGCGGCCGTCGGCCCATTCGGCAGACATGTCCGCATAGCGGCTGGACAGGGCCACGCCGCTTTGGCCGGTCTGGTAGATGAACAGCGAGCGCTCGGGCTCGGCCAGGTCGTAGATGGCGCGCAGCGATGCCGCATGGCGGTTGGCGAACGGCGCCCTGGCATCACCGGGCAGGTACTGTCCCACGTTGACGGTGTAGCTGTCACCGCCCGAAGGCACGCTGACATTGAAGATGCCCGCCAGCAGCCCCACGCTGCCCAGCGGCCGGTGGCTGCTCAGGGCCGCATGCGCCGTGCCCCAGCGCCAGCGGCCCAGGTCGCTGCCCTGCATGGACTGCAGGCGCACCAGCGCCCGGTCCAGCGCCTGGCTGACCTGGGCACTGCAGCCTGCAGCCGCGCACCACCAGCCGTCGCGGCGTTCCAGCATGCCTTCGATGCCTGCGCGGTAGTCGCGCTTGCCATAGGTGGCCGCAAAGGTCTGGGCGCCAATGCGCGGGATCACCAGGCCGCGCGTCAGTTCGTCCACCCAGGCGGCAAAGATCAGGGGCGCGGCCTGCGCAGCGTCCATGCGGCCGTCGAACTGCGCCATCACCCGGCGCGCCTGCGGGGCCAGCGGATGTGTGGCCGGCGCTTCGTCCAGGGCCTTGAGCATTTGCGGCAACAGGGCGCGGGCGGCCAGCGAGGTCTGGTCGTTCTGGATGGAGGCCATGCTGACCATGTCGTGTCTGTCCTTCGCCTCGATGAGCTCGGAGATGCGGCGGTGGCGGTACGGCAGGCTCCAGTCCTGGGTGAGGAAGTGGGCATAGCCCTCGCGCGTGATGCGCTGGTTGGCGGTGGCCAGATAGCCCAGCGCCGTTCCATCGTCCTGCGGGGCCTGGTCGTAGGGCAGCCAGCCCTGCCAGTCGTAGCGTGCCTCCCAGCCCGGCGCGGGCGCCACGCCGCGCAGGTCGTTGTCGGCCGCACGCAGCGGCACCCGGCCTGCGGCCTTGAAGCCGATGGCGCCATGCACATCGGCCGCGACGATGCTCTGCATGGGCGAGTGGTAGTCGGCAAAGGCCTCGAACAGCTGGACCACGCTGCGCGCCTCGTTGGCCCGCAGGCCCGCCTGTACGGTGAGGTTGTCGGTGTCCAGCGCGGCCCAGCGCAGGGCCACGGCGTAGCGGCGCTTGTCGAGCACGGCCTCGTACTGGGGCTGCACATCGCTGATCACGGGGCCGTGGCGCGTGCTGCGCAGCGTGAGCTGCACATCGGCCCGGCCCTTGACCCTGATGCGCTCGCTGCGCTCGGTGAAAGGCGCCCAGCCGTCCGGCGTGCGGTAGCGGCCCGGGTTGCCTGGATCGATCTGCTCCAGGTACAGATCCTGCACGTCGGGATTGGTGTTGGTAAAGCCCCAGGCCACCTCGCGCGTGCGCCCCAGCACCACGAAGGGCAGGCCCGGCAGGGTGGCCCCGACCACGTCGATGGGCGACAGCGGCGTGCCGTCCTGCGCCTGGCCGGCGGGCGACTGCAGGCGCGCGTAGTACCAGATGGCGGGCGCGCTCAGGCCCAGATGCGGATCGTTGGCCAGCAGCGGCTTGCCGCTGGCCGTGCGGCTGCCCGACAGCACCCAGTTGTTGCTGCCCTTGCCGTCGTTGGTGCCCGCATCGCGCACCATGTCGCGGGACCAGCGGGCCCAGGCATCGCTCGCCTCGCTGGCGGCAGCCACCTTGGGCGCAGACGCAGCCTGTGCCTCCTGGCGGTACACGCCCAGGCCCCGGTAGAGGGCCGCAAGGTCGGTGGAGGTGGCCGGCGCCTCGCCCGGATAAGGCGGCATCAGCTGCCACAGCTGCTGTGTGTCCAGTTGCGAGAGCGCGGCCAGCCGCGCGAATTCATTGCCCCAGTTGCCGCCCAGGTCCAGCGCCATCATCAGCGCCCAGCCCACGCTGTCCTCGGGCGCCCAGGCCGAGTTGTCGCCGCCGCCCGGTGACGTGTCCAGCAGCATGAACTCGGGCACCTGCGGGTGCTGGCGCATGGGCAGCGCCGCGTAGAAGGCCGCGATGCCTTCGCTGTAGGCCTGCAGCGCCTCGCGCGCGTTGGCGGGCAGGGATGCGTACTGGCGCCGCGCCGCGCCGCGTATGTCCAGCGCGCGCATGAGCTTGTCGGTATCCAGCGTGGCCGGGCCGAGGATCTCGGACAGCGTGCCATGCATCAGGCGGCGGTTGAACTCCAGCTGCCAGCCGCGCTCCTGTGCATGCACATGGCCCAGGGCACGCCACAGGTCCTGCGGCGAGAAGGCGCTGATATGGGTGACGTCGGCATCATCGCGCCGCACGCGCACGGGCTGCTCCAGCCCGGCCAGCGTGAGCTGTCCGTCAAGCACCGGCTGCACGCGCACGGCATAGATGGCCAGCGCGCTGCCGGCCAGCAGGGCCGAGCCGACCACCGCCACGGCGCCCACACCCCACCACCGCGAGTTCAGGATTCGCATGATTCCCATTCTTTTCCCCACCCTCTGCTTTTTTCGTATCGTAGTGTTGCAGTTTGTAGCATATGCGCGCGCGACATGCTCACATTGCTCACGACAGAAAGCCGCGCCTGCGGGGCGCAGGCTTCAGGCGACAATCACTGCCGGCCCTGCGCGCATGGATGCAGGGCAACCGACAGAAACAGGAAGTACGTGGAATGTGGCCTTTCAGCCTCTTGAAGAAGCTCACCCAGGACCCGCCCGTGGGCCAGCCCCGTGGTGACTACATCGGCTGCTACCTGCTGGGCACCGAGGCGCCGGGCCAGGCCGGCGTCAGCTACGTCTCGCTGGCCACCACGCGCGAGCAGCTGGAGGCTGATGCCCGCGCCTACCTTGAAGGCTTCGTGCGCGACCACCCCGAGGCCGCCGACACCGACCTGTCCGCCATCCACTCCCTGCTGGAGAACCTGCCCCAGCGCCTGGACGCCCACCTGTCCGGCGACACGCGCGTGCCGCTGGCCGAGCAAGGCGGCACCGTGCTCTTCCTGCGCACCGGCATGCGCGCCCGCCGCAAGGAAAACGGCCGGTATCTCGAATAGCAGTCAGCCCCCACCGCCACCGTACAGAGCCTCAAAAACTGGCGCGGCCAAGAACAAGGGACAGCGAGCAAGGGCCTACGCCGGCCGCGCCGCCCCGCAGCGAGGCTGTCGTCCCCCCGCGAAGCGAGAGGGGAAGGCGCGCAGCGCCTCAGGGGGAGTTCTGCTTGTGCACGTCTTGCCAGCGCAGCATGTCGGTCACGCGCTCGGCCTTGTCGTCATCAAAGCCCAGGCGCTCCACCCGCTCGGCCGGATTGGCCCAGGTGCCGAACAGCAGGTCCCAGACGGGCAGGCCGTAGTTCTGCGCATGGTGGCCGTACTGGTGGTGCACGGTGTGCATCTCGGGCCGCTGCACGATGTATCCCAGCCAGCGCGGCGTGCGGATGTCGGCATGCAGGAACAGATCGAACGCCCCCGTGAGGCCGATGGCGAAGGCGGCAGCCAGCGGGCTGGCCCCCAGCACCCAGTAGCTGGACAGCGCGCTCAGCAGCACGGCGGCCGCCGTGTCCATGGGGTGGGCGAAGAAAGCCGTGAGCGCCTCCACGCGCGGCGCGCTGTGGTGCAGCTGGTGGAACAGGCGCCACAGCGTGTCCGACCGGTGCGTGGCGCGGTGCCACCAGTAAAAGACAAAGCTGGTCAGCACAAAGCTCAGCGCGCCCACGGCCCAGGCCGGCCATTGCCGGCCCACGTCCAGCAACGCATGGCGGCGGATGCTGTCCGAGAACAGATGGCCTACCGCCAAGGTGGTGGCCAGCGTGCCCAGGCCCAGCAGCGTGGACAGGATCAGCCAGCGCCGGTCGCAATGGTTGCGCGAGGCCGGCGCGATCACCTCGCGCGTGAAGATGCCGACGAACATCAGCGCCAGCAGCGGGTAGGCCGCGAACTCCCACATCTGCAGCATGCCGTCCGCTCCTTGCCGCTCAGTGCACGTGGCCCCAGTAGATCAGCGCATCGCGCCCTTCGACCGACAGCGACACGGGCGCGCCCACGGGCAGCATCACCTTGGTCGGCACATGGCCGTAGGGCAGGCCCTGCAGCACGGGGCACTTGACCTGGCTGCGCAGCCAGTCGATCACGGTCTGCAGCTTGAAGCCCTTGTCATGCGAGCTGAGCTTGAACTCGCTGAACTGGCCGAACACGATGGCCTTTTGCTGGGCCAGCACGCCGGCATGCAGCAGCTGGGTCAGCATGCGTTCCACGCGGTAGGGATGCTCGCCCACGTCTTCCAGGAACAGGATGCCGCCCTTGATCTGCGGGAAGTAAGGCGTGCCCAGCAGGGAGACCAGCACGGCCAGGTTGCCGCCCCACAGCGTGGCGCCGCCGCTGATGTAGAAGTCCTTGACCCCAGGCTTGCCGTCTTCGCGCAGGCCGATCTTCGGCATCTGCCAGCCCGCGCCCTCGCCCTGGCCGCTGAGCAGGTCGTTGAAGCAGTCCAGCATGATGTCGTCCACGCCGCCCTCGTCGTCGGGGCGGCCGAAGTCGTGCACCAGCAGCGGGCCGGCCCAGGTGGTGGCGCCGGTCCTGGCCAGCAGGGCCAGCGACAGCGCCGTGAAGTCGCTCAGGCCCACGAAGCGCGTGCCGCCTGCGATGGCCTTGGCCACGGCCTTGTACTTGATGCCCGGCAGGATGCGCGTGAGGCCGTAGCCGCCGCGCGTGGGCAGCGCCAGGTCGGCACCGCTGGCCGCCGCACGCTCGATGGCCGCCAGGCGCGTGGCGTCGTCGCCTGCAAAACGCTGGTGGCTGCTCAGTGCATCGGCATCGATCTCCACCTGATGGCCCATGGCCTCCAGGCGGCGCACGCCGCGCTTGAAGCCGGCCTTGTCGCGCACGGCACCGGCGGGCGAGTAGATATAGATGTGGCGCGGACCCTGGTCATGCGCATGGCCGCAGCAGCTGCCGTCCGCGGCATGCACATGGCCGTGATCGTGATCGTGCTCGTGGCTGTGGGCAGCGCCATGGTCATGCGCCGCAGCATGCGAATGCTCCTGTGCACGGTCATGGCCATGTGGATGTTCGTGCCCGTGGGCACAGCAGGTGCCGTCGGCGGAATGCACATGTTCGTGCGCATGATCAACGGGTGCAGGCGCGGCAGCGGCTGCCTTTTTGCGGGGCGTGCCGGATGTGCTGGGTGTGCCGGGCGTGCTGGAAGAGCGGGAACTGCGCGAAGTGGCCAAGGTGGTTCCATGCCGGCCCTGGCCGGCATGCTCCATATTGCAAGGGGAGTGAAGACGGGGCACTGCCGCTGCGCAGCCCCGGCAAGGGGCCGGCGGCGCAGGCCTACGGGCGGAAGTATTCCACAGCGTCGGCCACCATGCCGGCAGCGCACAGGGGAACCCAATGGCCGCACGGGGATAGGCGCAGCTGCGCTGGCGGCAGCTGTGGCAGCGCCTGCAGCCAGGCCTGGCGCCATGCGGGCGCAGGCAGCAGCGCATCGTGCTCTCCGCCCTGCACCCACAGGCGTTGCTGTTGGCTCCACTGCGCCAGCAACGCCATCGGCAGGGCCGGCATTTCGGCCTGCACGCGGGGCCATGCCTGCAGCGCGGCGCGGTGGCCGGGTTGGGAAAACGGCAGGTTCCAGGCCTGCGGCTGTGCGCCGGCCTCCTCACCCGCCTCGTGCATGGCGCGGCCCACGGGCCATGACGGCTTGCGCGCCGCCTGCGCAAACCATTGCACCCAGGCATCGGGCGCCGGGCCTGCGGGCCAGGCATTCATGATCCAGGCGCCGCAAAAACGGGCGGGCTCGGCCTGCGCCACGGCCAGGCCCAGGTGCGCGCCATCGTCATGGCCGACCAGCACGATGTTCCGCAGGTCCAGCGCCAGCACCAGCTCGCGCAGCACTTGCACATGCCAGGCCGCGCTGTGCGCCTTCTCCTTCTTGGGCTGGTCGCTGCGGCCAAAGCCCGGCAGGTCGGGGACCACCACGCGATGGCCGGCCTGGAGCCAGCCGGGCAGCATGGGCTGGAACAGATGGCCCCATGAGGGGCTGCCGTGCAGGCACAGCCAGGTCAGCGGTGCATCGCGCGGTCCTTCATCGACCACGGCCAAGCGCAGGCCTGCCAGCGCCGGCAGGTCGCTGCGCCACTGCGGCTGGGCAAAGCCGCCAAAGGTGGAATCCGCATGGCGCAGCGCCGTGTCCTTGAGCGGATGCGGCTGGGCCGCGCGCTGCTCGGCGCGGCGCGTGCGAAAGAAGTCCGACATCAGGGCCGCGCATTCGCCGGCCAGCAAGCCGCGCGTCACCTGCGTGTGGTGGTTGATCTGCGGCAGCGCAAACACGTCCAGCACCGATCCGGCCGCGCCCGTGCGCGGCTCGGCCGCGCCATAGACCACGCGGCCCAGGCGCGCATGCAGCATGGCGCCGCTGCACATGGTGCAGGGCTCCAGGGTCACATAGAGCGTGCAATCGTCCAGCCGGTAGTTGCCCAGGCGCGCGGCCGCGTCGCGCAGCGCCAGCACCTCGGCATGGGCCGTGGGGTCGCCCTGGGCGATGGGCGCATTGCGGCCCCGGCCGACGATGGCGCCGTCCTTGACGATGACGGCGCCCACGGGCACCTCGCCCGCCTGGGCGGCGGCACGCGCCAGTTCCAGGGCGGCGCGCATCCAGGCCTCGTCGTCGGCCTGCGGCAGTGGACGGTGCTCGGCAGTCAAGGTGTCACAGTGTCCGGGCGACAGGGGGTCAGGGCAGCGGCTTGCGCACGCCCTGCGCATATTGGTAGAGCGTGACGACCGGCGCCTGCAGCTCGCCCTGGGGCGTGAAGGCAATCGGCGCCGTCACGCCGTCATGCCGGGTCTGGCGCAGATAGGGGATATAGGCATCGGGCCGGATGGAGTCGGCCCGCACCATGGCCTGGGCCAGCACCATGGTGGCGTCGTAGGCGTAGGGGCTGAAGACCTGGTACTGGTCTGGAAAGCGCTGGTCGTAGCGCTGCTTCCAGGCAGCGCCGCCCGGCATGCGCTCCAGCGGGCTGCCGCCCACGGCGCAGGTCACATTGCGCAGCGGGGACGTGTTGCCCGCCAGCTCGGGCAGGCGCAGCGTGCACAGGCCGTCGCCGCCCAGCAGGCGCACCTTGTCCATGGCCAGCTGGGCCATCTGCCTGAGCATGGGGCCGGCCTGGGCGTCCAGGCCGCCGAAGAAGATGGCGTCCGGCTTCTTGCCCTTGATGGCGGTGAGGATGGGCACGAAGTCGGTGGCCTTGTCGCCGGTGAACTGCTTGTCCACGATCTCGATGCCCTGCTCGCGCGCCTCGGCCTCGAACAGCGCCACGATGCCCTGGCCGTAGGCCGAGCGGTCATCGATGATGGCCGCGCGCTTGACGCCCAGCTTGCCCACGGCGTGCGCGACCAGCGCATCGACCATGGCGCGGTCGTCGGCGATCACGCGGTAGGTGGTGTCGTAGCCCGCCTGGGTGATGGCCGGGTTGCTGGCTGCGGGCGTGACCATGACGATGCCGCAGTCGTGGTAGATGGATGTGGCCGGCAGCGTGGTGCCCGACTGCAGGTGGCCGACCACGGCCGCCACCTTCTTGTCGCACAGGCGCCGGGCCAGGGCCACGGCCTGGCCGGGGTCGCCGCCATCGTCGCCGGCCTCCAGCTTCCAGCGCAGCTTGCGCCCGCCGATCTCCAGCCCCTTGGCGTTGAGATCGTCCAGGGCCATGCGCACGCCGTTTTCCTCATCCTTGCCCAGGCTGGCGATGGGGCCGGACACCGGCCCCGCATGGGCAATGCGCACCACCAGGGGCGCATCGGCTGTACCGGGAGCAGCAGGCGCAGCGGCCGTACCGGGTGCAGCCGCCGCAGCGGAAGCCCCTGCCGACTGCCCGTTGGCCGGGCCGCTTCCCGGCAGCGCCCAGGCCAGGCCGCCGCTGCCCAGCAGGGTGCACAGCAGGGCCGGGCCGGCCCACGGGAAATGGCGAATCGAGGCGTGCATGGCAACTCCTGGAAAAAACGGTCAATCTGTGAAACAGGCGCCCTGGCAAACGAAATCCGCTGCGGCGTGGCCCACTTGGGCGCTGCCCGGCCGGGCAAGGCCTGGCGCAGAAAGCGCGCATCAGGCCCGGGGCGGGGCAGGCACGGGCCGGAGTATCCGGCATGGCGGCCCGGCCCGTGCAGTGCGCATCCTAAAGGATAGGCAAAAACCGGCGCCGCCCGCCAGGGCATCGGGCGCATACCCCCTGGCGCGCGTTTTTTCGGTGCTGCGGCGATAATGCTGCGCCTCACCGCAAGCGGGCTGCGAGGTTTTCGTCGCCGGACCGCCCCAAGAGTGGGGGCCTTTTTTTGTCGCCGGGCCGCCCCAAGACAAAAAGCGGCCCCCTTGGGGGGCAGCGGACCTTGCGCAGCAAGGGTAGCGTGGGGGCCAGTTTCCCCCGCATTGCGCCCGACGCCCGGCCCCCACGCCGGTGCGGGTACGAACACAGAACACCACAAAGCCCCATGTCCCTCCTGCCCCACCAGCTCGAACTCCTGTCACCCGCGCGCGATGCCGACATCGGCATCGAGGCCGTGAACCATGGCGCCGACGCCGTCTACATCGGCGGCCCGGCCTTCGGCGCACGCGCCACGGCGGGCAACGACATCCGCGACCTGCAGCGGCTGATCAACCACGCGCACCGCTTCGGCAGCCGCATCTTCATCACGCTCAACACCATCCTGCGCGACGATGAACTCGAGGCCGCGCGCAAGATGGCCTGGCAGATCTACGAGGCCGGTGCCGACGCGCTGATCATCCAGGACATGGGCCTGCTGGAGCTGGACCTGCCGCCCATCCAGCTGCACGCCAGCACCCAGACCGACATCCGCACTCCCGAGAAGGCGCGCTTCCTGCAGGACGCCGGCCTGTCGCAGATCGTCGTTGCGCGCGAGCTGGACCTGCAGCAGATCGCCGCCGTGCGCGCGGCCACCGACCCGGCGCGCACCACCATCGAATTCTTCGTGCACGGCGCGCTGTGCGTGGCCTACTCGGGCCAGTGCTACATCACCCACGCCCACACGGGCCGCAGCGCCAACCGCGGCGACTGCAACCAGGCCTGCCGCCTGCCCTACGAGGTCCTGGACGCGAGCGGCCGCATCATCGCCCACGAAAAGCACGTGCTGTCCATGAAGGACAACAACCAGAGCGACAACCTGCGCGCCCTGATCGACGCCGGCGTGCGCAGCTTCAAAATCGAGGGCCGCTACAAGGACATGGGCTACGTGAAGAACATCACGGCCCACTACCGCAAGCTGCTGGACGAAATCATCGAGGAGCGCGAGTTCTCCGACACGCCCCTGGCGCGCTCATCCTCGGGCAGCACCACGTTCAGCTTCACGCCCGACCCCGACCAGAATTTCAACCGCGAGTTCACCGACTACTTCGTCAACGGCCGCAAGGACGACATCGGCGCCTTCGACACGCCCAAGACACCGGGCCGCGCCATCGGCTGGGTCACCAAGGTGGGCGAGAACTTCGTGGAGATCGAGACCTCGAGCCGCGACACCGAACTGCACAACGGCGACGGCCTGTGCTACTACGACCTGCAAAAGGAACTGGTGGGCCTGCAGATCAACCGCGCCGAGTCGGTGGATGCGAAGAAGTCGCTGTGGCGCCTGTTCCCCAAGGATCCCATCGCCGGCTTCAAGGACCTGCGCAAGGGCCTGGAGGTCAACCGAAACCGCGACATGGCCTGGGTGCGCACGCTGGACAAGAAGTCCAGCGACCGCCGCATCGGCCTGTGGGCCGAACTCAAGGAAACGCCCGACGGCTTTGCGCTCACGCTGACCGACGAGGACGGCTTCACCGCCACTGCCGCCATCGCGCAGGAACACCAGGCCGCCACCGACGCAGCCCGTGCCGAGGCCACGCTGCGCGAGCAGCTGGGCCGCTTCGGCGCCACCATCTTCTCCGTGCATGACATCGGCCTGCAGCTGAGCCAGCCCTGGTTCGTGCCGGCCTCGGCCCTGAACCAGCTGCGCCGCGACGCCGTCGCCGCGCTGGAGGCCGCGCGCCAGGCCGGCTTCGTGCGCCTGCCGCGCGCCCTGCCCGTGGAGCCGCCCGTGCCCTTCCCCGAGGACACGCTGACCTATCTGGCCAACGTCTACAACCAGAAGGCGCACGACTTCTACATCAAGCACGGCGTCAAGGTCATGGACGCGGCCTACGAGAGCAAGGAAGAAGAAGGCGAAGTCAGCCTGATGATCACCAAGCACTGCGTGCGCTTTTCCATGAGCCTGTGCCCCAAGCAGGCCAAGGGCGTCATCGGCGTCAAGGGCACCATCAAGGCCGAGCCGCTGCAGCTGATCAACGGCAAGGAAAAACTCACGCTGCGCTTCGACTGCAAGCCCTGCGAGATGCATGTGGTCGGCAAGATGAAGCGCGCGGTGATCAACCAGCACGCCAAGGAAATGCAGGAGTTTCCGATGCAGTTCTACCGCACGCGTCCCGTGCCTTCGGCCAGCGCCTGACAGGCCTCGGCCTCCACCCACAAGCGCCCGCGCTCCGTCAGGGCCGCCAGCCACCGCCCCTCTTCCTGCTCCAGCCTGACCCAGCCCGGCCCCGGTGTGCCGGCAATGGGCGCATCGCCCATCAGCGCCAGGCAGCGCATGAGCACGCTGGCGCCCTGCCCCAGGCGCTTGCCCAGCCTGGGCAGGGACATGGGTGCGGGCTCGGTGGCCAATTCGCGCAGGATGGCGGCGGCCAGTTCTTCCATGCCTTGCACTTCAGGCCGCCATTTCTTCCAGCGCGGGAGACGGCACGGCAGGCAGCCTGTGCGCCACCAGCTGCACGGGAATGGACTTGGAGCTGGGCGTGCCCGCCACGATGGCCGTAGCCGACAGCGGCACCAGCGGATTGGTCTCCGGATAGTAGGCAGCGATGCAGCCGCGCGGAATGTCGTAGGCCACGAGCCTGAAGCGCTCGGCGCTGCGCTGCTGGCCGTCATCCCACACCGTCTGCAGGTCCACCCAGTCGCCATCCTTCATGCCCAGGGCGCGGATGTCCTCGGCATGGATGAAGACCACGCGGCGCTGGCCGAAGACGCCGCGGTAGCGGTCGTCCATGCCATAGATGGTGGTGTTGTACTGGTCGTGCGAGCGCGTGGTGAACAGCGTGAACACCGGCGATGCGCCGGGGCTGCGCGCGGCGCGTGCGCGGTGCACGGGCGTGTCGCGCGGCACGGCGTGCACGAAGAAGCCGGCCTTGCCCCGGGGCGTCTCCCAGATACGCTCGCTCGCCGCATTGCGCAGCTTGAAGCCGCCCGGCACGGCCACGCGCGCGTTGAAGTCGTGGAAGTCGTCGAAGACCTGCTCGATCAGCTCGCGTATGCGTGCATAGTCGCCAGCCAGCTCCAGCCAGGGCACGGGCCGCTGCGCGCCCAGCGTGGCGGCGGCCAGGCGCGCGACGATGGCGATCTCGCTGAGCAGGTGCTCCGACGCAGGCGGGTTGATGCCGCTGGAGAAATGGACCATGCCCATGGAGTCCTCCACCGTCACGCCCTGCGGGCCGGTGGCCTGCATGTCGATCTCGGTGCGGCCCAGGCAGGGCAGGATCAGCGCCTCGCGGCCGTGCACCAGATGGCTGCGGTTGAGCTTGGTGGTCACATGCACGATCAGGTCGCAGCGGCGCAGCGCCTGCCAGGTGGCATGCGTGTCGGGCGTGGCCGCCGCGAAGTTGCCGCCCAGCGCAAAGAAGACCTTGCCCCGGCCCTCGAGCATGAGGCGTATGGACTCGACCACGTCCACGCCGTGGGCGCGCGGCGGCTCGAAGCCGAAGACCTGCTGCAGCCGGTCCAGCAGCGCGGCCGGCGGCTTTTCCCAGATGCCCATGCTGCGGTCGCCCTGCACATTGCTGTGGCCGCGCACCGGGCAGGCGCCCGCACCCGGGCGGCCGATGTTGCCGCGCAGCAGCAGCAGGTTGACCAGCATCTGCACGGCGGCCACCGAATGCATGTGCTGCGTGATGCCCATGCCCCAGCAGACGATGGTGCTGCGGGCGGCGATGTAGACCTCGGCCGCCGTCTGCATCTGCGCACGGCTCAGGCCGGACTCGGCCTCGAGCAGGCCCCAGTCCTCGGCCCGCAGGTCCTCGGCCAGGGCCTCGAAGCCGGTCGTGTGTTCGGCGATGAAGGCATGGTCCAGCACGCCGCCGCACCCTTGCCCCAGTGCATCGTCCTGCGCGATCACATGCTTCATGATGCCCTTGACGGCCGCGATGTCGCCGCCCACGCGCAGCTGGAAGTAGTGCGTGCTGATGGGCGTGGCGCCCAGGGTGGCCATCTCCAGCTTGCTTTGCGGGTCCTGGAAGCGCTCCAGCCCGCGCTCGCGCAGCGGGTTGAAGCTCAGGATGCGCGCGCCGCGCTTGTGGGCTGCGCGCAGCTCGCCCAGCATGCGCGGGTGGTTGGTGCCAGGGTTCTGGCCGAAGATGAAGATGGCATCGGCCTGCTCGAAATCGGCCAGCTGCACCGTGCCCTTGCCCACGCCGATCTGCGGCTTCATGCCGCTGCCGCTGGGCTCGTGGCACATGTTGGAGCAGTCGGGGAAATTGTTGGTGCCGTAGGCGCGCACGAACAGCTGGTAGAGAAAGGCTGCCTCGTTGCTGGCGCGGCCAGAGGTGTAGAAGATGGCCTGGTCAGGGTCGGGCAGCGCGTTCAGGTGGCGGGCAATCAGCGCAAAGGCGTCGTCCCAGGCGATCGGCCGGTAGCGGTCGCTGGCCGCGTCGTACACCATGGGTTCGGTGAGCCGGCCCTGGTCTTCCAGCCAGAAATCGCTTTGCGCCATGAGCTCGGCCACCGTGTGCCGGGCAAAGAATTCGGGCGTCACGCGGCGCGCCGTAGCCTCGGCCGCCACGGCCTTGGCGCCGTTCTCGCAGAACTCGAAGGTGGAATGGTGGTTGCGGTCAGGCCAGGCGCAGCCCGGGCAGTCGAAGCCGTCGGGCTGGTTGGCCGACAGCAGCGTCTTGGCACCCTTGACGGCGATATCCTGGCGCATCAGGGCCTGGCTCACGCTGCGCAATGCGCCCCAGCCGCCAGCGGCCCCCTTGTAGAACTCGATCTTTTGTTCGGACATGGGCCGGAAGTGTTCCGCCTGTCCATGATCCAGGTCAAATCACATCTCCAAATGGAGAGATTCAGCAAAGATATGAGCACGGCATCCTTGCCCTGCGCCATGCTGGCAACCTCAGCCCCGGACCACCGATGAACTCCACAGCCATACACACCGCCATCCCCGAAGACGCCGCGCTGATCGCCCCGCTGTTCGACGCCTATCGCCAGTTCTACGAGCAACCTGCGGATGCCGACGCGGCGCTGGCCTTCATCACGGCGCGGCTGGAGCGCGGCGAATCCGTCATTCTGCTGGCCCGCCGACCGGACGGCAGCGCCATGGGCTTTTGCCAGCTCTATCCCTCGTTCTGCTCGGTGCTGGCCGCGCCAATCTACGTGCTCTACGACCTCTTCGTGGCGCCCGATGCGCGCCGCCTGGGCGTGGGCCGCGCCCTGCTGCTGGCGGCCGAAGCCCATGCCCGCGCCACGGGCCATGCGCGCATGGACCTGACCACGGCACGCAACAACCTGCGCGCCCAGGCGCTGTACGAGTCGCTGGGCTGGGTGCGTGACGAAGTGTTCCTGACCTATGCGCGCCATCTGCAGGCTTGAGCCGCCAGCGGCCTAGCGCAAAACCCGCAGCTCCCGCGCCAGCGCCACGGCCTGGGTGCGGCTGCGCGCGCCCAGCTTGAGGTTGATGCTGCGCAGGTGGGTGCGCACCGTGCTGTCGGAGACGAAGAGCTTTTCGGCCATGGCCGCATTGGAATAGCCCGAGGCCAGCAGCTCCAGCACGCGCAGCTCCTTGCGGGTCAGGGGCTCGGCAAGCGCCGTGGCCGGCGCCGGGCCCTGGGGAGCATCCGCTGCCTGCAGCTCGGGTGTATCGGCGGGCTCGGCAGGCTCGCCCAGGGCAGACAGCAGCCGATGCGCATGGGCGGCCGCCTCCGGCTCCGCCGGTTCCGTGCGGCGCGTCAGTGAAGGCGATAGTGAGGGCGACAGCACACGCTGCAGCACGGGCGCGAGCAGCGGCCCCTCATCGAGCATCAGGCGCACAAAGCCTTCGCTGGCACCGTGGCGCAGCGGCTGGGCCAGCATGGCGGCGGCGGCGTCCAAGTCGCCGCAGCCCGCCTCGGCCAGCGCGCACAGCACCTGCAGCTTGAGGCTGCGGTGGCGGCGCCCGCGCAGTTGCGCATCGGCCAGCAAGGGGGCGATGGCATCGCGCACGGCACGGCAGTCGCCAAAGTGCAGCCCCCAGCGCAGCCGGGCGATGGCGATGTCCTCCACCTCGTGCGGGGGCAGGCGCAGGCGTTCCACGCGCGGCCATACGCCGGGATCGTCGGCACGCTCCAGCGCCTCGGACGCGGCGGCCCGGTTGCCCTGCAGCACGAAGATGCGCGCATGCTCCAGCCGGGCGCTGGCCGTCACGCGGGGCAGCTGGCGTTCATGTCCCAGGTACTCCAGTTCGGTCAGCAGGCCGAAGGCCGCATCCACATCGCCGCGCACGAAGGCAATGCGCGCACGCATGCGGTAGCTGGAGATCACATGGTCGGGCAGGCCCACGTCGCGGGCCAGCGGCAGGTAGACGTTGAGCAGGTGGTCGGCGCCGTCGAGGTCGTTGGTCTCGTAGAGCACGCCGGCATGCAGCACGCCTGCCCAGGCATTGCCGTTGGTGGGGTTGTAGGAGGCGCTGCGCGGCGTGGCGGCCAGCGCCACGCGAAAGCGCGATGCCGCCTGCCGCAGCCGCCCGCCCGACAGGTCCAGCACGCCCTCCATGGCCTCGGTGTACATGCGGCTGAACAGGCTGCCGGCCTGGGTGCTGCGCGCCGCGTCCAGCAGGCGGTGGGCCTCCTCGGCATCGCCCAGCACCGACACCACGTAGGCCATGGCATTGGTCAGCGAGCTGTCTGCAAACGGCCGGCAGCTGGGCAGGCAGGCCAGCGCCTGGCGGCCCAGGGGCGCCGCCTCTTCCACGCGGTCCATCATGGCCAGCAGCAGCGGCTGCAGGGCCATGACCAGCGCCTGCGCGGCGGGGTCTGCGGCCATGCGGGGCCGCAAGGCGTCCAGCCGCTGCTGCGCCTGCCAGGGGCCGCGCGTGAAGCAGTCGGCATAGGCGGCCACGGCCTGCAGCAGCGGCTCGCGCGCCATCAGCGACGCCGGCATGGCCGAGAACCAGCGCGACAGCAGGCGCATGCGGCCCTGCTCCATCAGCGCCTCGGCATGGCGCGCCAGCAGGGACAGGGCATGCGGCAGATCGCCGCCTTCCAGCGCATGCTCGATGGCGGGCACGGGCCGGCCGCAGGATTCGTACCAGCCGCTGGCCGCCAGGTGAAGGCGCGTCAATTCACCGGGCTGCTCGCGCAGCAGCTGTGCGCGCAGGAAGTCGGCAAACATGCTGTGGTAGCGCCAGCTGTGCCCGCCCTGGCCACCCTGCGCCTCGTCGGCCAGCGGCACCAAGAACAGGTGGGCCTGCTCCAGCGCCTGCAGCATGGCGGCGCCGTCGGCACGCGGCACCAGGGCCTGGCAGACCTGGGCATCCAGCGTGCGCAGGATGCTGGTGCGCAGCAGGAAGTCGCGCACGGACGCGGGCTGCTGGGCCAGCACATCCTCGGCCAGGTAGTCGGCCACGGCGCGCTCCGAGCCCGAGAAGCGCTCGATGAAATCGCTGTGCGGGCCATGGCGCTCCAGCGCCAGCGAGGCCAGCCACAGCGCGCCTATCCAGCCTTCGGTCTTGTCCAGCAGCCGCGCCAGGGCCTCGCGCGGCAGCGGGCAGCCGCGCAGGCGAAAGAACTCCTCGGCCTCGCCCACGGAAAAGCGCAGCAGCGCCGCATCGATCTCCAGCAGCTGGCCGCTGGTGCGCAGCCGCCCCAGCCCCAGGGCCGGCAGCGCGCGAGAGCCTATGACCAGGCGCCCGCGCTCGGGCAGCTGCTCCATGAGCTGGCGCACCAGACCGAGCACGGCATCGTTGTGCAGCACCTCGAAATCATCGATGAACAGCGCAAAGGAGCGGCCCTCGCCGGCCAGCGCATGCAGGGCCTGGGACAACTCGCCGGCGCCTTGCGACGGCCCCACTCCCAGGGTGCGCACGGCCGCGCCCAGGCACTGCAGAAAACGCGAGACATCGTTGTCGGCGGCATCCAGCGTCAGCCAGGCCGTGGCCTGGCCCTCGGCCTGCAGGCGCTCGCGCATCTGGCGCATGGCCGTGGTCTTGCCGAAGCCGGCAGGCGCGCGCACCAGCACCACGCGGGCGCGCAAGGCCTCGGGCCAGCGCGCGGCAACAGCCAGCCGGGCCACCTGGGCGGCAGCGGCGCGCGGCGGGCTCAGCTTGGCCTGCGGCACGTAGCCGGAACCCGGACCGGGGCCGGAGGAAGGGGTGGGCGCTGGGGGCTGCATGCAGGCAGGAGGCACTGTGAAGGGGTGAGGCACCGGGCACTTTCGTCGGTTTCGACGATGGCGGCAAGACGGGGCGATTCCTAGACTTGAAGGCAGATCATAGGTGGCGAACTGCCCCCTGTCCCGATCCAAGGCGACAGGCAACGGCGCGCCGCCAACGCACCAACCAAGGAGACCTTCACATGCAGCTTGACGCAAGCATCAGCGCCGTCGTCACGGGCGGGGCATCGGGCCTGGGCGCGGCCACCGCGCGCCGCCTGGCCGCCAGGGGCGTGCGCGTCGCCCTGTTCGACCTCAACGAGACGGCCGGGCAGGCGCTGGCGCGCGAGACAGGCGGCCTGTTCTGCCGCGTGGACGTGACCGACGAGGCCAGCGTGGACGCGGGCTTTGCCCAGGCCCGTGCGGCCCATGGGCAGGAGCGCATCCTGGTCAACTGCGCGGGCACGGGCAATGCCGTCAAGACGGCCAGCCGCGACAAGGCCACGGGCGAGATCCGGCACCTGCCTGTGGCCAATTTCGACCGCATCATCCAGATCAACCTGGTGGGCACCTTCCGCTGCATCGCCAAGTCGGCGGCGGGCATGCTCACGCTGGAGCCGCTGGCCGACGGCGAGCGCGGCGCCATCGTCAACACGGCCTCGGTGGCGGCGCAGGACGGGCAGATGGGCCAGGCCAGCTACTCGGCCAGCAAGGCCGGCATCACGGGCATGACCCTGCCCATCGCGCGCGACCTCATGGGCGAGGGCATCCGCGTGAACACCATCCTGCCCGGCATCTTCGACACGCCGCTGCTGCAGGGGGCGCCCGACAACGTGAAGGCCGCGCTGGCCGCCTCCGTGCCCTTCCCCAAGCGGCTGGGCCAGCCCGACGAATACGCCCACCTGGCCGAGACCATGATCACCAACGGCTACTTCAACGGCGAGTGCGTGCGCCTGGACGGCGCCATCCGCATGGCGCCGCGCTAGGCGTACCGCCCAGTCACCACGGCAGGCGCCGTCCCAGCGTTTTCCCTGGCCGGAATCGTCGCTTGCGACGATGCCCGGCCCGCGCCGGCCGGGCCACCATCCCCCAGGAATACAGGAACAGGAGACATATCCATGGCACAGGCATACATCGTCGCCGCCACGCGCACGGCGGGCGGCAAGCGCGGCGGAAAGCTCTCGGGCTGGCATCCGGCCGATCTCGCAGCCCAGGTGCTGGACGAGCTGGTGCGCCGCAGCCAGGCCGACCCGGCCCAGATCGAGGACGTGATCATGGGCTGCGTCAGCCAGGTCGGCCAGCAGGCGACGAACGTGGCGCGCAACGCGGTGCTGGCCTCGGCCCTGCCCGAGTCCGTGCCGGGCACCACGGTGGACCGGCAGTGCGGGTCGTCCCAGCAGGCACTGCATTTCGCGGCCCAGGCCGTGATGTCGGGCAGCATGGACATGGTGATCGCCGCAGGCGTGGAGAGCATGTCGCGCGTGCCCATGGGCACGCCCAACGCCCTGCCCGCCAAGGCCGGCCTGGGCGTCTACATGAGCCCGGCCATGCAGCAGCGCTATCCGGGCGTGGAGTTCAGCCAGTTCATGGGCGCCGAGATGATGGCCGGCAAGTACGGCCTGGCCAAGGACCAGCTGGACGCCTATGCGCTGCAAAGCCATGAGCGCGCCGTGCAGGCCGCGCGCGAGGGCCGCTTCGACCGCGAGATCCTCGCCGTGCAGGCGCGCAGCGCCGAAGGCGGTGCCGAGGGGGAAGGCCAGCCGCACACGGTGGATGAAGGCATACGCTTCAACGCCACGCTGGAGGGCATTGCCGGCGTCAAGACCATCCGCGAAGGCGGCTGCGTGACCGCCGCCACGGCCAGCCAGATCTGCGATGGCGCCAGCGGCGTCATGGTGGTCAGCGAGCGCGGCCTCAAGGCCCTGGGCGTGCAGCCGCTGGCGCGCATCCACCACATGAGCCTGCTGGGGCATGACCCGGTGATCATGCTGGAGGCCCCCATCCCCGCCACCCAGGCCGCGCTGAAGAAGGCCGGCATGCGCATCTCCGACATCGACCTGTACGAAGTCAACGAGGCCTTTGCCCCCGTGCCCCTGGCCTGGCTGCAGGCCACGGGCGCCGATCCGGCGCGGCTCAACGTCAACGGCGGCGCCATTGCGCTGGGCCATCCGCTGGGCGCCTCGGGCACCAAGCTCATGGCCACGCTGATCCACGCCCTGCACGCACGCGGCGGGCGCTACGGCCTGCAGACCATGTGCGAGGGCGGCGGCATGGCCAACGTCACCATCATCGAGCGTCTTTAGGCGCCGCCATGCCACCGTGCGGCCGGCGCCGCCCGCGCCGGTCGCCCACCATCGGGGGAGGGAAAGCCATGAGCCAGGACTCGCAGCCCCTGCTGCGCATTGAAGGCGTTTCGCTGCGCTTCGGCGGCATCATCGCGCTGGACGGCGTGAGTTTCGATGTTGCGGCAGGCCAGATCTGCGGCCTCATCGGCCCCAACGGCGCAGGCAAGAGCAGCCTGTTCAACTGCCTGTCTCGGCTGTATGCCTGGCAGGCCGGCCACATCCGCTTTCGCGGCCAGCCGCTGGCCACGCTGGCGCGCCACCGCATGGCCGCGCTGGGCATGGGCCGCACCTTCCAGAACCTGGCCCTGTTTTCCAGCATGACGGTGGCCGACAACGTGCGCCTGGGCACGCACAGCCACCAGCACGCCGGCTTTGTGCGCGATGCCCTGCGCCTGCCCGGCGTGCGCCGGCGCGAGGAAGAAGCCCGCGCCCAGGCGCAGTCGCTGATGGCCCTGCTGGACCTGACGGGCGTGGCAGAGCGCCGCGTGGCCGACCTGCCCTTCGGCACGCAAAAGCGCGTGGAGCTGGCGCGCGCCCTGGCCTGCCGCCCGCAATTGCTGCTGCTGGACGAGCCGGCCTGCGGCCTCAACCATGAGGAGCTGGCCGGCCTGGGCGACCTGATCCTGTCGCTGCGCGACCGGCTGGGGCTGACCGTGCTGCTGGTGGAGCACCACATGGGCCTGGTCATGCGCGTGAGCGACAAGGTCGTGGCGCTGAACTTCGGCCGCAAGATCGCCGAGGGCACGCCGGGCGAGGTTCGCGCCCATGCCGAAGTCATCCGCGCCTACCTGGGTTCGGACATGCAGCCGCAGGATCAGGACAGGGAGGTGGCGCATGCCGGCACTGCTTGAAATCCGCGGACTGCATGCGGCCTACGGGTCGGTGCGCGTGCTGGACGGCATCGACATGGACCTGGCCGAAGGCCGCGTCACGGCCCTGCTGGGCGCCAATGGCGCGGGCAAGACCACCACGCTGCGCGCCATCTGCCGCCACCTCGTGGACACGCGCGGCGAGGTGCGCCTGGCCGGCGAACGCATAGACCGGCACAGCACCGAGCGCATCGCGCGCCAGGGCGTGGGCCATGTGCCCGACGGGCGCGGCACCTTCGCCCAGCTCAGCGCCGAGGAGAACCTGCGCCTGGGTGCGCAGGCCCGGCCCACTCGCGCTGCCCGTGCTGACGTGGGCAGCGATATGGAGCGCATGTTCGGCTACTTCCCCCGCCTGCGCGAGCGCCGCGCCCAGCAGGCCGGCACGCTGTCGGGCGGCGAGCAGCAGATGCTGGCCATTGCCCGCGCCCTCATGGGCCGCCCGCGCCTGCTGCTGCTGGACGAGCCCTCCTTCGGGTTGGCGCCGCTGGTGGTGCGCGACATCTTCGGCATCCTGCGGCGCATCAATGAGGAACAGGGCACGACCATCCTGCTGGTGGAGCAGAACGCGCGCCTGGCGCTGGAGCTGGCGCACAGCGCCTACCTGCTAGAGACCGGCCGCATCGTGCTGCACGGCCCCAGCGAAGCCATGCGCCGCAACGACGCGGTGCGCCAGGCCTATCTCGGGGAGTAGCGGCCATGGATGCCTTCATCCACCAATTGCTGGCCGGCCTGGCCACGGGCGGCATCTATGCCACCGTGGCCCTGGCCCTGGTCATGATCTACCAGGCCACGCACCACATCAATTTCGCGCAGGGCGAGATGGCCATGTTCTCCACCTTCATCGCCTGGGCGCTGCTGCAGGCGGGGCTGCCGTACTGGTGGGCCTTCCTGGCCACGGTGGCGCTGTCCTTCGTGCTGGGCGCGGCCGTGGAGTTCGCCATCATCCGCCCCATGCACAAGGCGGCGGACCTGGCCCAGGTGGTGGTCTTCATCGGCCTGCTGATCGTCTTCCACAGCCTGGCCGGCTGGATCTTCGGCTACACCATCAAGGAGTTTCCCAGCCCGTTCCCGGCCGACGCCTGGTATGGCAGCGCACTGATGTCGGCCCATGAGGTGGGCACCATCTTCGTGGCCCTGGCCATCGTGGCCCTGCTGTTTGCCTTCTTCCGGCTCACGCCGCTGGGGCTGGCCATGCGCGCGGCCGCGCAGAACCCGGCCTCCTCGCGCCTGGTGGGCATCTCCGTGGGACGCATGCTGATGCTGGGCTGGGGCCTGGCCGGCGCCATCGGCGCGGTGGCCGGGATGATGGTGGCGCCCGTGGTCTTCCTCGATCCGCACATGATGAGCGGCGTGCTGCTGTATGCCTTTGCGGGCGCGCTGCTGGGCGGCATCGACAGCCCCGCGGGCGCCGTGCTGGGCGGCTTCATCGTGGGCGTGCTTGAAAACCTCGTGGGCAGCTACGTCGTCGGCACCGAACTCAAGCTTTCTGTGGCCCTGGTGCTGATCGTGGGCGTTCTCATCGTGCGGCCGGCCGGGTTGATGGGCCGCAAAGTCGTCAGGAGGGTTTGAACAATGCCCACCCTGAGCGGCGGACGCCGCTTCCCGTTGCACGGCGCCCCCTCTCTCGCTACGCGGGAGGGGGAAGACACCCTCGCGGCGGGGCGGCGCGGCCGGCGTAGGCCCTTGCTCGGTGTCCCTCGCTTTTGGGCCACGCCAGTTTTGTGCCCAACGCCCTGGAGAACAATGATGTCCACACGATCCGCCTCCTCGTCTGACGCACTGGTCGCCGCCACCAGCGCGCCCCGCCCCCTGCCCCTGGGAACGGTACTGATCGCGGCGCTGGCGCTGGCGGCCTGCTCGCTGGTCTTCGTGGCCAAGGGCTACCAGCTGTTCCAGGCCACCATGGTGCTGGCCTATGCCGTGGCCCTGGTGGGGCTGAACATCCTCACGGGCTACAGCGGCCAGATCTCGCTGGGCCATGGCGCCTTCTTCGCCATAGGCGCCTATGCGGCCGGCATCCTGATGGACCGCGCGGGCCTGGCCTACTGGCTGGCCGTGCCTGCAGCGGGCCTGGTGAGCCTGGCGGCGGGCTACCTGTTCGGGCGGCCCGCGCTCAGGCTGGAAGGGCTGTACCTGGCGCTGGCCACCTTTGCGCTGGGCGTAGCCATGCCCCAGCTGCTCAAGTACCGCCACCTGGAAGCCTGGACCGGCGGCGTGGGCGGCATCGTGCTGACCAAGCCCGAGGCGCCCTGGGGCCTGCCGCTGGATGCCGACCAGTGGTTCTACCTCTATGCATTGGCCGTGGCGGCGCTGCTGTTCTGGATGGCGCGCAACCTCATAGACAGCGGCAGCGGCCTGGCGCTGCGCGCCATCCGCGACCACGCCATGGCGGCCGAGGCCATGGGCGTGGACAACGCGCACTGCAAGTCCATGGCCTTTGCGATTTCAGCCGGCTACACGGGCGTGGGCGGCGCGCTGTCGGCCATTGCCGTGCAGTTCGTGGCGCCCGACTCCTTCACCATGTTCCTGTCGATCTCGCTGCTGGTGGGCGTGGTGGTGGGCGGCGTGGGAACGCTGTGGGGCGCGCTGTTCGGCGCCCTGTTCATCATGTTCATCCCGGGGCTGGCCGAGCAGGTGTCCAAGGCCGCGCCCTGGGCCGTCTACGGCACCGTGCTCATCGTCTTCATGTTCGCCATGCCCGGCGGCGTGATGGGCCTGCTGCACCGGCTGGACCGGCCGGGCCGGCGCCTGCCCCGGCAGCGGCCGCGTGCCTGACTTTCCATCCCCACCCACAGGAGTCCCCCATGAATTCCAGTCCGGCCGTCCGCATGGAACGCCACGGCAACAACGGCGACAACGCCGACAACGGCGAGATCGCCCTCATCGTCCTCCAGGACAGCGCCCGCATGAATCCGCTGGGCAGGCCCTTGCAGCTGCGGCTGCGCGAACTGCTGGCCGAGGTGCGCGAGGACAACTCCCTCCGCGCCCTGGTGCTCACCGCCGAGGGCCGGGGCTTTTGCGTGGGCGCGGACCTGTCGTCCATGGGCGGGGCACAAGGCGGGGCACAAGGTGGGGCACAAGGCGGGGCCCAGGCCGATGGCCGCACGCTGGGCGAGCAGACCGCCGACAACATGCAGCAGTTGTCCAACCGCCTCATCCTGGACCTGCAGCAGTTGCCCGTGCCCGTGGTCTGCGCCATCAACGGCGCGGCAGCCGGGGCCGGCGTGGGCCTGGCCCTGGCCGGCGACGTGGCGCTGGCGGCGCGCTCGGCCTACTTCTACCTGCCTTTCCTGCCGCGCCTGGGCATCGTGCCGGACCTGGGCACCACCTGGTTCATCGAGCGCCGGCTGGGCCGTGCGCGCGCCCTGGGCCTGTCCCTGCTGGGCGACAGGCTGGGCGCGCAGCAGGCCGCCGACTGGGGCCTGGTCTGGGCCTGCGTGGACGACGGGGCCCTGCGCGAGCAGGCCCTGGCCACGGCCGCCCGCCTGGCGCGGCTGCCGGCCGGTGCCGTGCTGGAAGCCCGCCGCGCGCTGGACCACGCAGCCGCTTCCACGCTGGAGCAGCAGCTTCACTACGAGGCCGAACGCCAGCGCGAGCTGGTGGGCGCGCCGGCCTTCATGGAAGGCGTGCAGGCCTTCATGCAAAAGCGCGAGCCCGTGTTCGCGCCCCGCCAGCCGGGCTGACCGCCAAGCCTTCCCGCCGCACCTTCCCGACGCACCTTGCTGCGCCCGCACATGCATTCGTCGGAATCGACGATGGGCGCGCGCCGGGCCGGTTCCTACCATGGACCGGCCACCACAAGAAAAGCGGGCACGGCGCCCGCAAGCCAGGAGACAACCATGCGCAACACCATCGCCCGGGGCCCCTGGGCCCTGATCGCCTGCCTGGCGCTGGCCCTGCCGGCCATCACCCAGGCGCCAGCCCAGGCCCAGACACAGAAGAAGTACGACACCGGCGCCAGCGACACCGAGATCCGCATCGGCAACTTCGTGCCCTACTCGGGCCCGGTGTCGGCCTACGGCACCATCGGCAAGGCCCATGCGGCCTACTTCGCCAAGATCAATGCCGAAGGCGGCATCAACGGCCGCAAGGTCACCTACCTCTCGGCCGACGACGCCTACAACCCCGCGCAGAGCGTGGAGCAGACGCGCAAGCTGGTCGAGCGCGACGGCGTGCTGCTGATGTTCGGCGCGCTGGGCACCTCGCACAACCAGGCCGTGCATCGCTACATGAACCAGCGCAAGGTGCCCCAGCTGTTCGTCTCCACGGGTGCCACGCGCTGGGGCGATCCGAAGAACTTCCCCTGGACCATGGGCTGGCAGCCCACCTACCAGCTCGAAGGCCGCACCTTCGCCCAGCACATCCTGGCCACGCGGCCCCAGGCCAAGGTGGCCGTCCTGATGCAGAACGACGACTTCGGCAAGGACTACCTCAAGGGCGTGCTCGACGGCTTTGGCGAGCAGGCCAAGCAGCGCATCGTCGTGCAGCAGACCTACGAGGTCGGCGACCCCACGGTGGACAGCCAGATGGTGGCGCTCAAGGGCTCGGGAGCGGACACCTTCATCAACATCAGCACGCCCAAGTTCGCGGCCCAGTCCATACGCAAGGCCGCCGACATCGGCTGGAAGCCTGCGCACTACCTGGTCAGCGTCTCGCTGTCCATCAGCTCGGTGCTCAAGCCTGCGGGCCTGGACAACGCGCGCGGCGTGATGACGGCCAGCTACCTGCGCGAGCCCTCGGACCCCACCAACCAGGGCACGCCCGAGCTGGCCGGCTACCTGGCCTTCATGAAGCAGTTCTACCCGGCGGGCGATCCCAACGATTCGCTCAACGTCATCGGCTACTCCCAGGCCCAGACCCTGGTGCAGGTGCTCAGGCAGGCCGGCGACGAGCTCACGCGCGCCAACATCATGAAGCAGGCCGCCAGCCTGAAGATGGACCTGCCCATGCTCTACCCGGGCATCAGCCTGCAGACCGGTGGGGACGATTTCTTCCCCATCAAGAAGATGCAGCTCGTGCGCTTCGACGGCAGCCGCTACGCGCCCGTGCAATGACCCCGGCCTTCAGGACAACGACAGGAGACACCCCATGCCCGCCTTGCAAGGACTGATGCAGGACCGCCCGCTCATGATCTCGTCGCTGATCGAGCATGCAGCGCGCTTTCACCCGCACACCGAGATCGTCTCGCGCCTGCCGGAAACCCGGGACGGTGGCCTGCACCGCACCGACTGGGCCGGCATGCGCCGCGCCTCCTGCCAGGTGGCCAACGCCCTGCAGTCGCTGGGCGTGCAGCCTGGCGAACGCGTGGGCACGCTGGCCTGGAACAGCTGGCGCCACCTGGCGCTGTACTTCGGCGTCTCGGGCAGCGGCGCGGTGCTGCACACCATCAACCCGCGCCTGTTTCCCGAGCAGATCGAATACATCGCCAACCATGCCGAGGACCGGGTGCTGTTCTTCGACGTGACCTTCGCGCCGCTGGTGGAAAAGCTCGCACCGCATCTGAAGACCGTCACCACCTATGTCTGCATGAGTTCGCGCGAGCACATGCCCGCGCTGGACCTGCCCGGCCTGCACTGCTGGGACGAGCTGGTGGGCAACCAGAGCGAGGACTTCGACTGGCCCGAGTTCGACGAGCGCACGGCCTCCTCGCTGTGCTACACCTCGGGCACCACGGGCCACCCCAAGGGCGTGCTGTACTCGCACCGCTCCACCGTGCTGCACACGCTGATGGAGCTGGCGCCCGACACCTTCGGCCTGAACGCGAGCGAGACCGTGATGCTCATCGTGCCCATGTTCCATGCCAACGCCTGGGGCACGCCCTATGCGGCGGCCATGGCCGGCGCACGGCTGGTGCTGCCCGGCCCCCACCTGGACGGCCAGAGCGTCTACGAGCTCATGCGCGACGAGAAGGTCACCTTCTCGCAGGGCGTGCCCACCGTGTGGCTGATGTTGTTCCAGTACCTGGATGCGCATCCCGACATCGACCCGCGCGCGCTGGGCGTCAAGAGCATAGGCATCGGCGGCGCGGCCGTGCCGCGCGCCATGCTGGAGCGCTTCGAGAACCAGTTCGGCGCCCAGGTCGTGCAGGGCTGGGGCATGACCGAGACCAGCCCCATCGGCGTGGTCAGCAAGCTGCTGCCCCGGCACGACGCGCTGTCGGGCGAGGAACTGGTCAAGGTCAAGCTCAAGCAGGGGCGCGGCGTCTGGGGCGTGGACCTCAAGATCGTGGACGACGACGGCCGGCCCCAGCCCTGGGACGGCCAGGCCCGGGGACACCTGCGCGTGCGCGGCCCCTGGATCGCCAGCGGCTACTTCAAGGGCGAAGGCGGCTCGCCCGTCGATGAGGAAGGCTTCTTCACCACGGGCGACGTGGCCACCATCGATGCCGACGGCTTCCTGCAGCTGGTGGACCGCGCCAAGGACGTGATCAAGTCGGGCGGCGAGTGGATTTCCTCCATCGACGTGGAGAACGCCGCCATGGGCCATCCCGGCGTGGCCGAGGCCGCCATCATCGGCGTGGCCCATCCCAAGTGGCAGGAGCGGCCGCTGCTGCTGGTGGTGCCGCGCGCAGGCCACAGCGTCAGCCGCGAGTCCATGCTCGATTTCCTGTCCACGCGCATCGCCAAATGGTGGCTGCCCGACGATGTGCTGCAGGTGGCCGAGCTGCCGCACACGGCCACGGGAAAACTGCTAAAGACCAAGCTGCGCGAGCAGTACAAGAACCATCCACTGCCCACGGCCTGAAAGGAGACCTCCATGCCAGGACCGCTTGAAGGCGTGCGCGTTGTCGAGTTCGCGGGCCTGGGCCCGGGGCCGTTCTGCGCCATGCTGCTGGCCGACATGGGTGCCGAGGTGCTGCGCATCGCGCGGCCCGGCACGCCGGTCGATGCACAGGACATCACCACGCGCAGCCGCAGCCAGGTCGAGATCGACCTGCGCGGCGAGGAAGGCCTGGCCTCGGCCCTGGCGCTGATCGCACGCGCCGATCTGCTGATCGAGGGCTTTCGGCCCGGCGTGATGGAGCGCCTGGGCCTGGGGCCCGAGCCCTGCCTGGCGCGCAACCCGCGCCTGGTCTACGGCCGCATGACGGGCTGGGGCCAGCACGGGCCGCTGGCGCATTCGGCGGGGCACGACATCAACTACATCGCCATCTCCGGCGCGTTGCACGCCATCGGCCGCGCGGGCGAGGCGCCCGTGCCGCCGCTCAACTACGTGGGCGACTTCGGCGGCGGCGGCATGCTGCTGGCCGTGGGCCTGCTGGCCGCACTGCACGAGGCCGGGCGCAGCGGCCGGGGCCAGGTCATCGACGCGGCCATGACCGATGGCACGGCCCTGCTGTCGGCCTTCATGTACGGCTTCAAGGCCAAGGGCCAGTGGAGCAACCAGCGCGGAGAGAACCTGCTGGACGGCGGCGCGCACTTCTATGACACCTATGCCTGCGCCGACGGCAAATACATCGCCATAGGCGCCATCGAGCCGCAGTTCTACGCCGAGCTGCGCCAGCGCTGCGGCATACAGGACCCGCTGTTCGACGCGCAGCTGGACGCCGCACGCTGGCCCCTGCTCAAGCTGCGCCTGGCCGACGTGTTCCGCACGCGCACGCGCCAGCAGTGGTGCGAGCTGCTGGAAGGCAGCGATGCCTGCTTCGCCCCCGTGCTCGACTGGGACGAGGCGCCCCAGCACGCCCACAACCGCGCGCGCGGCACGTTCACCGAGGCCGGTGGCGTGCTCCAGCCCGCGCCGGCGCCGCGTTTTTCGCGCAGCGTGCCCGAGCAGCCCCGCCCCCCGCGCGCCGCCAGCCTGCAGGACACGCTGGCCGCCTGGAATGCCCGCTCCTGAGGAAACCCCATGTCCATGTATCTCACCCAGGCCATCCACAAGGGCCGCCGCGAAAAGGCCGGCGCCACGGCGGCCATCTGCGGCGCAGAGCAGGCCAGCTGGTCGCAGCTTGCGCAGCGCATCGAACGCTGTGCCGGCCTGCTGCGGGCGCTGGACGTGGCGCCCGGCGACCGCGTCGGCATGATGGGCCTGAACTCCATCCGCTACCTTGAATACTTCTATGGCTGCTGGTGGGCAGGCGCCGCGGTCAACCCCGTCAACATCCGCTGGAGCGCGCACGAGGTGGCCTACTCGCTGGACGACTGCGACACGCGCGTGCTCTTCGTGGACGATGCCTTCGCGCCCCTGGTGCCCCGGCTGCGCGAGCTGTCCTCCAGCCTGCGCACCGTGGTGTTCTGCGGCACGGGCGCCGCGCCCGAAGGCGCTCTGCACTACGAGCAATTGCTGGCCGCTGCCACGCCCTGCGCCGACGTGCTGCGCAGCGGCAACGACCTGGCTGCCGTGATGTATACGGGCGGCACCACGGGCCGGCCCAAGGGGGTGATGCTCAGCCACGACAACCTGTTCATCAACGCCCTGTCCAATGCCAGCAACGTGCCACGCCAGCATGTGAAGGTGGGCATGGTGGTCACGCCCATGTTCCATGTGGCCGGCTGCGGCCTGACCCTGCTCATGGCCCAGCGCCTGGTGCCCCAGGTCATCGTGCCGGCCTTCGACGAGCTGGCCATCCTCGCCGGCGTGCAGCAGCACGGCGTGAACGAGCTGTTCCTGGTGCCCACCATGATCCGCCGGCTGATCGAGCATCCGCGCCTGGCCGAATTCGATCTGTCCAGCCTGCGCCTCATGCTCTATGGCGCAGCGCCCATAGACGCCAGCCTGCTGGAGCGCGCCATGCAGGCGCTGCCCGGCGCCGACTTCGCCCAGGCCTACGGCATGACCGAGCTGTCGCCCACCATCGTGTCCATGGGCCCGGCCGAGCACCGCCCCGGCCCGCAGCGCGAGCGCCTGCTGCGCGCGGCCGGCCGGCCCGTGACCATTGCCGAGGTGCGCATCGTCGATGGCGAGGGCCGCGAACTGCCGCCTGGCGAGGTGGGCGAGATCACGGCGCGCGGCCCCATGGTCATGCAGGGCTACTGGAACAGGCCCGCCGAGACGGCCGCCGCGCTCAAGGACGGCTGGATGCACACGGGCGACATGGGCCGGCTGGATGCCGACGGCTACCTCTTCGTCGTGGACCGGCTCAAGGACATGATCGTCAGCGGCGGCGAGAACGTGTACTCGGCCGAGGTCGAGAACGCCATCGCCCAGCTGCCCCAGGTCGCCATGTGCGCCGTCATCGGCGTGCCCGACGAACGCTGGGGCGAGCGCGTGCACGCCGTGATCGTCGCGCGCGAGGGCCAGCCGCTGACCGAGGCCGAGGTCATCGCCCACTGCCGCGAACGCATCGCGGGCTACAAGTGCCCGCGCTCGGTGGAGTTCCGCAGCGAGCTGCCGCTGTCGGCCGCCGGCAAGCTGCAGAAATTCCAGCTGCGCGAACCCTACTGGCAGGGCCGCGAACGCCGCATCAACTGACCCCCACGAACCACCAGGCCACGCCATGCCACTGCAACTGACACGCTCCTGGAGCACCCCCGAGCTGGAAAGCCTGCGCGCCACCGCCGTGCGCTTTCTGGAAACCGAAATGCAGCCCCAGGACGAGGCCGCGCGCCAGCGCGGCAACGTGGGCCATGCCATCTGGCGCCGCGCCGGCGAGCTGGGCCTGCTGTGCACCGACATCCCCGAGGAATACGGCGGCGGCGGCGGCGACTTCCGCCACGAGGCCGTGATCCACGAGGAGATGGCGCGCCGCGCCCTCTCGGGCATGAGCAACTCCGTGCACTCCATCGTGGCCCACTACCTGCTCAACCACGGCACCGAGGCGCAAAAGCGCAAGTACCTGCCCGCCATGGCGCGCGGCGAACTGGTGGGTGCCATCGCCATGACCGAGCCCGGCGCCGGCTCGGACCTGCAGGGCGTGCGCACGCGCGCAGAACTCAGGGACGGACGCTACCGCATCAACGGCAGCAAGACCTTCATCACCAACGGCCTGCTGGCCGGCCTGATCCTCGTGGTCTGCAAGACCGACCCGGCCCAGGGCGCGCGCGGCACCTCCATCCTCATCGTGGAGACCCGGGACTGCGCGGGCTTTCGCGTGGGCCGCGTGCTCGACAAGATGGGCATGAAGGCCCAGGACACCTCGGAGCTTTTCTTCGACGACGTGGCCGTGCCGCAGGACGCGCTGCTGGGCGGGCGCGAAGGCCAGGGCTTCTACCAGCTCATGGGCGACCTGCCCTACGAGCGGCTGATCATCGGCCTGGCCGCCCTGGCCTGCATGGAAGGCGCCTACGAGGCCACGCTGGCCTATGTGCGCGAGCGCCGCGCCTTCGGCCAGGCCATTGCCGACATGCAGAACACCCGGTTCAAGCTCGCCGAGGTGGCCACCACGCTGACCGTGGGCCGCGCCTTCATCGACCGCTGCGTGGAGCAGCTGGTGGCCGGCACGCTGGACACGGCCACGGCCTCCATGGCCAAGCTCTGGGGCTCGGAAGCGCAGGGCCGCGTGCTCGACGAACTCGTGCAGCTGCACGGCGGCTACGGCTACATGAACGAATACATGGTCACCCGCATGTACGCCGATGCGCGCGTGCAGCGCATCTACGGCGGCACCAGCGAAATCATGAAGGAAGTGATCTCGCGCGTGCTCTGACGCTCTGATCCCCTGGCGGCGCCAAGCGCTGCCTCAGTCACCCCTATCCCTTCCCCGGCAGCACAGGAGACAGCAGCCATGACCCTCGACGACCTCATCTACAAGCCCGGCCTGCTCAAGGGCGAACGCATCCTCGTCACTGGCGGCGGCACCGGCCTGGGCCGTGTCATGGCCGAGGCCTTTCTCATGATGGGCGCCGACATCCACCTGTGCGGCCGGCGCGGCGCCGTGGTCGAGCAGACAGCGCAGGAGCTGGTGCAACAGCACGGCGGCCGGGCCACGGGCCATGCCTGCGACGTGCGCCAGCCCGAGGCCGTGGAGCAGATGATCGAGGCCATCTGGGCCGACGGCGGCGCGCTCACGGGCCTGGTCAACAACGCGGCCGGCAACTTCGTCAGCCGCACCGAGGACCTGTCCATGCGCGCCTTCGACGCCGTGGCCAACATCGTCATGCGCGGCAGCTTCAACCTCACGCTGGAGTGCGGCCGCCGCTGGCTGGCCGAGGGCCGCAAGGCCAGCGTGCTGTCCATCCTCACCACCTGGGTCTGGAACGGCTCGGCCTTCACCGTGCCCTCGGCCATGGCCAAGTCGGGCGTGCATGCCATGACGCAGTCGCTGGCCGTGGAATGGGGCAACCGGGGCATACGCTTCAACGCCATCGCGCCGGGCCTGTTCCCCACCGAAGGCATGAGCGCGCGGCTGAACCCGCAGGGCGGCGAGCATGTACGCGCCGACAACCCCATGGGCCGCAACGGCCGCATGCCCGAGCTGGCCAACCTGGCCGTCTTCCTCATGAGCACCCAGGCCGAGTACCTGACGGGACAGACCATTGCCATAGACGGCGGACAATACCAGGCGACGGGCGGCAACTTCGCCGGGCTGGCCAGCTGGAGCGACCAGGACTGGGCGAATGCGCGCAGCGCCATCGAATCGCGCAACGCGGCCGACCGCCAGCAAAGAACCGCATAGACACAAGGAGACAAGCCATGAGCCAAGAACGCGTGCGCATATCGGTGGACCACGGCGTGGCCGAGGTGACCCTGGCCCGGCCCGACAAGATGAATGCGCTGGACCCCGCCATGTTCGACGCCCTGATCGACGCATTGGCGCGGCTGCGGGACACGCCCGGGTTGCGCGCCGTGGTGCTGCATGGCGAAGGGCGCGCCTTCTGCGCGGGCCTGGACATGGGCAGCATGGCCGGCATTGCCGACGGCCAGCAGACGGCGGACATGACGGACCTGGCCGCGCGCACGCACGGCATGGCCAACCGCTTCCAGCAGATCTGCTGGGGCTGGCGCGAGCTGCCCGTGCCCGTGATCGCCGCCGTGCATGGCGTGGCCTACGGCGGCGGCCTGCAGCTGGCCCTGGGTGCGGACATCCGCCTGGTGGCCGATGATGCGCGGCTGTCCATCATGGAAATCAAGTGGGGACTGGTGCCCGACATGGCCGGCTGCGCGCTGGCCGCGCCGCTGGTGCGCGGCGATGTGCTGCGCGAGCTGGTCTACACAGGCCGCATCGTGCCCGGCCCCGAGGCCGTGGCCCTGGGCCTGGCCACGCGCGTGAGCGCTGCGCCGCTGGAGGAAGCGCGCCACCTGGCCCGCCAGATCGCGGCCAGCAGCCCGCACGCCATACGCGCATCCAAGCGGCTGATGCAGCTCAGCGAAACCGCTTCTCCCGCAGACATCCTGCTGGCCGAGGCGCAGGAGCAGCAGGCTCTTCTGGGCAGCTCCAACCAGGCCGAGGCCGTGCGCGCCGGCCTGGAAAAGCGGGTGCCGGTCTTCAACGATCAAGGCCTTTAGACACCTTTTGAAACAGCCGCCGGACCCTGCATCGGGGTCCGGCGCAGCCATCCGCAAATACCCTTATTCGACGCCCTTTCGCCACTGCGCTGATTTTTTAGGCATTCCGTGGAAAGCCTTGCAGGGCGCGGATTCGGCAAGTTACACCCGGAGTTTTCCACAACTCCGTCCACACGCACCGGGGATAAAAACCCGGTGCCTGAGGGGCATGCAAGTGCAGGCATACTTGACGGCTTGCCTCGGCTTCCCCCTCTTTTCCCATGCCCCGCCTGCACGCTCCCAGCAAGGATGACAGCCGCCTGCTGCCGCCTTTTGCCGCCCTGCCCGAGCGCTGCATCCACGTGCCCGCCACCGACGCCGAATTCGCGGCCGCACGCGCCGCGCTGATGGCGGCTCCCGTGCTCGGTTTCGATACCGAGAGCAAGCCGCTGTTCCACGCCCACCAGACCGACACCGGCCCCCATGTGGTGCAGTTGGCCACCTGCGACCAGGCCTGGCTGCTGCAGCTGCACCATGCGCAGGCACGCGCGCTTGCGGCCGACGTGCTGGCCAGCGAGTCCATCTGCAAGGCCGGTTTCGGCCTGGACCATGACCGCAGCGCGCTGCCCGCGCGCCTGGGCGTTGCGCTGCACAACGTGATCGACCTGGACCGCGTGTTCAAGCGCCACGGCTATGCCAGCTCGGTGGGCGTGCGCGCGGCCGTGGCCCTGGTGCTGGGGCAGAACTTCCACAAGTCCAAGAAGATCTCCACCTCCAACTGGGCTGCACCGCAGCTGAGCCTGGCCCAGCGCCACTACGCGGCCAACGACGCCCACGGCGCCGCCGTGGTGCATGCCGCCCTGCCCGCCTGGGAACAGCGCCAGCCGGCCGTGGCCGAACGCCCCGCAAGGCCCGCCAAGCCTGCGCTTGAACCCCGCGGCCCCGGCAGCTCCAGCGGCCCGCGGGGACCACGCAGGGCCCACGCGCCACGCGAGCAGGACGCACCGCGCGAGCCGCATGTGTCGCACGAGCAGCATGTGTCGCATGAGCCGCATGTGTCGCACGAGCCGCACAAGCCGAACGATCCACATGCACCGCGCGAGTCCAGCGCCCCGCGCTCATCGCCACGCCCTTCCCGCACTCCACGCCTGCTGCAGGCGCCGGTCACACCGGGCAAGCCAAGCCCGGGCTAGGCCTCCTCCTCGTGCGGCACCAGCCGCACCCGGTCGCGGCCTGCGCGCTTGGCCTCGTAGAGCATGGCGTCGGCACGCGCCAGCGCCTGCTCCAGCGTCTGGCCCTGGGCCATCCAGGCCACGCCAAAGCTGGCCGTGATGCGTATGTCGTCGGGCAGCGCGCTGAAGCCCATCAGGCGCAGCTGGGTCTGGATGCGCCGGGTGATCCATTGCGCGGCCAGCGGGTCGGCGTGCGGCAGCAGGGCCACGAACTCCTCCCCGCCAAAGCGTGCAACCAGGTCCTGCTGGCGTGTGCTGCGCAGCAGCAGGCGCGCAAAGCGCTGCAGCACCTCGTCGCCCGCCGCATGGCCCCAGCCGTCGTTGACCCGCTTGAAATGGTCCAGGTCGCACACCAGTACGGCGGCCGACAGCTGCGGCTGCTCGGCCAGCCGGCGCTGCACGGCCTCCTTGAAGGCACGCCGGTTCAGCAGCCCGGTCAGCGGATCGCGGTCGCGCTCCTCGTGCAGCTCCTGCACGGTGTCGCGCACCGCTGCGGCCAGGAAGAGCATGGCAAACAGCAGGCCGAACACCAGCAGGCTCAGCTGCAGCGCCATCCACGAGGAAGAAATGCCCAGCCATTCCCCGGCTGCGCTGGCCGATACCGAAGCAGCACGCGGCGTCACCCACAGCGTGCGGACGAAAAAGCTCAGCGCAAAGACCACGAACACCCACAGCAGCAGCCGGTCCCAGCCTGTGCAGGGATGCCTGCGTGGCAGCCGCCACAGCGGCAGGGCCAGCTGCAGGCCCAGGCCGAAATTGAGCACATGCTGGCGTGCCTGGGCATCGGGCACGGCCCAGGCGTAGTAGCCCAGCACCACCAGCACCGCGCCGCCAAAGCCGGCCGCCAGCGGTGCATCGGGGCGCACGCCCTGGCGTATGGCCATGGCCTCGGTGATGAACCAGGCCGCGCACAGTTGCAGCGCGGCCGTCGTCAATGCATTGACCGGAACGGCCGCGGGCCGCTCCAGGATCTGCAGCAGCAGCGCCAGGCTGAAGCCGGTGAAGGCGAAGGACATGCTGCGCAACTCGCGCCGGGCACGCAGATGCCGCCAGCAGACATAGAAACAGCCGGCCAGCAGCAAGGTGCACAGGGGCACCGCCAGCGCCAGAAGATGTCTTGCTGTCAACGTCACCATCAACTCCCTGATGGAGTCTAGCGATCAGGTCACGTTACAACACGTCGTTAACAAAAATACACATTCACTCACGATTCTGGCGATGGCAGGCCGGGCATATCTGCGCGTGGCAGAGGAGCAACCGGGCTGCGGCGTATATGTTCGTAACCAACGCATCGTTGGGCACCGGAGGCCGGCACGCCACAATGCCAACCGTCCTCCGCTAGTAAAACCTCAGGACTTACGCAAACAGGATGCGGGAACGCGCCGCTCCCCCATGGCAAATGGCCCGCCCGTGCCCCTCTTGCGTAAGCCGTCACCAGAAAGGCAATCTTCCATGCGCATCGAAACCCTGGCCGTCCACGCCGGCTACTCGCCCGACCCCACCACCAAGTCGGCCGCCGTGCCCATCTACCAGACCGTGGCCTACGCCTTCGACAGTGCCCAGCATGGCGCCGACCTGTTCGACCTCAAGGTGGCCGGCAACATCTACACGCGCATCATGAACCCCACCACCGACGTGCTGGAAAAGCGCGTCGCGGCGCTGGAAGGCGGCATTGCCGCCGTGGCCGTGGCCTCGGGCATGGCCGCCATCACCTATGCCATCCAGGCGATTGCCGAGGCCGGCGACAACATCGTCTCGGCCAGCACGCTCTACGGCGGCACCTACAACCTGTTCGCCCACACCTTCCCGCAGCAGGGCATCACCGTGCGCTTTGCCGATCCGCGCGACCCGGCCAGCTTCGCCCAGTACATCGACGAGAAGACCAAGGCCATCTTCATCGAGTCCATCGGCAACCCGCTGGGCAATGTCACCGACATCCGCGCGCTGGCCGACGTGGCTCATGCCCATGGCGTGCCGCTGATCGTGGACAACACGGTGCCCAGCCCCTATCTGCTGCGCCCCATCGAGCACGGCGCCGACATCGTCGTGCACTCGCTGACCAAGTACCTGGGCGGCCACGGCAACAGCGTGGGCGGCGCCGTCGTGGACAGCGGCAAGTTCCCCTGGGCCGAGCACAAGACACGCTTCAAGCGCCTGAACGAGCCCGATGTCAGCTACCACGGCGTGGTCTACACCGAGGCCCTGGGCGAGGCCGCCTACATCGGCCGCGTGCGCGTGGTGCCGCTGCGCAATACCGGCGCCGCCCTGTCGCCGCACAACGCCTTCCTCATCCTGCAGGGCATCGAGACGCTGGCCCTGCGCATGGACCGCATCTGCGAGAACACCCAGAAGATCGCCGAGACGCTGCAAAAGCATCCCAAGATCGAATGGGTGCGCTACGCCGGCCTGCAGGACCATCCCGACCACGCCCTGGTGAAGAAGCAGCTGGGCGGCCGCGCCTCGGGCATCCTCTCCTTCAGCCTCAAGAACGGCAGCGGCGACAGCGACACGCGCGCCGCCGGTGCGCGCTTCCTGGATGCGCTGCAGCTGTTCACGCGCCTGGTCAACATCGGCGACGCCAAGTCCCTGGCCACGCACCCGGCATCGACCACGCACCGCCAGCTGGACGCCGAGGAGCTTGCCAAGGCCGGCGTGACCGAAGGCATGGTGCGCCTGTCCGTGGGCATCGAGCACATCAGCGACCTGCTGGCCGACCTGGAGCAGGCGCTGGCCAAGGTCTGATTCCCGCGCAAGGGCGGGCCGGACTGCGCGGCGGCCCGGCCCTTGCAGGCAGGCTCCTGGCCTGTCAGCGCCGCTTGGCGCGCTCCCGCGCTTGCTGCGAGGAGTAGAAGATCAGCGGATCGGGCGTGCGTTGCGGGTTGGCGCAGGGCTCGATGGCATGGCCCTTGGGCGGGGCGCAGCGGGCCAGGTCGCGCAACTGGGCCTGCGTGCGTTCGGCGTGGCGCGCGGCGGTCTCGCCTTCGGACGGGCGGCTGCCGGGCACGATGAGGCGCAGCTCCATCTTGCGGATGGCAGGCTCCACGGCATAGGTGCCCTGGTACTGCATCACCACGCGGCGCTCGGCCAGGTCCACCGTGGCCAGCACGGCGCGCATGGGCACGGGAATCATGGCGCCCGACTGGTAGCGCACCAGCACGAAGGGCGCAAAGGGCTTGGGAATCTTAAGCTCCAGTGTCTGGCCCTTGCCGCCGCGCGCATCGGCGCGCACGCGCAGTTGGCCCCCGTCGGGCAGGTAGCGGTCCAGCCGCCAGCCCGTGGATACACGCTGCGCACCCACGCAGGGCGCGTAGTAGTACTCGGTGGCGTCGGCATCCTTGCCCGTGTAGAGCATCTGGGCATCTTCATGCTCGGTGAGCGCCTTGGCGGCCACGTCCGCACCGTCGGCCCTGGCGCCAACCAGCGTGCCGCCGCGCACGAACACGCCCGTGTACGGGAACCAGGTGGTGCGCTGGTTGGCCACGGCGCCATAGGGCTTGCATTCGGTGGACATGCTCTGGTCCTGCATGTCGGCCTGGGGCGCCATGGGCTCGCCGCCGTGGCCGCCGCCCTGGTCGGCCAGGCTCAGGCGGCCATCGGCCTCGATGGTGAACGTGGCCTTGGCCACCATGGAGTAGTAGCGGCCGGCAGCGTCTTCGCCGATCAGCAGCAGGCTGGGCAGGGGCGTGAGGTTGGCGACCTCGGGTTCGGCGTGCGGCGCATCGGCCGGGGCCTTGGCAGGCACCTCGGGCAGGGGCTGGTCCTGTGGCTGGCTGGGCGCCGGTGCCTGGGGCGGCGCAGTGGCGCAGCCGGCAAGGACCAGGGACAGCGGCATGGCAAGAACAAGCGAACGCAACAACATGGAACTCCCTCGGATCATTGAGGCCGACGATGCTACTGCATGCGCCGGCGCGCGATGCAATGCCAGGCAACGCGGCACGGGCAGGCTCAGGCCAGATCCCTTGCCAGCCGCAGGCCGGTCATCTGCCAGCGCGCCTGGGTGGGGAAGAAATTGCGGTAGCTGGCGCGCGCATGGCCGGGCGGCGTGAGGCAGGAGCCGCCACGCAGCACGTACTGGTTGACCATGAACTTGCCGTTGTATTCACCCACTGCGCCCTCGGCCACCACAAAGCCCGGGTAGGCGGTGTAGGCCGACTGGGTCCACTCCCAGACCTCGCCCAGCGCATGGCTGCCGGGCTGCATGGCGCGCGGGTGCACGGGGCCGGGCGGCTCGCCGTGCTGCGGGCGCTGCGCCATCTGCGCGGCAAGGGCCGCCTCCCATTCCGCCTCGGTGGGCAGGCGCGCGCCGGCCCAGCGCGCATAGGCATCGGCCTCGAAGTACGAGAGGTGGCAGACGGGCCTGCGCCCGTCCAGCGCCAGCGCGCCATGCAGGCTGAATTCCTGCCACATGCCGTCCATCACGCCACCGGCCTGGCGCCGCCAGTACCACGGGTGCTCCAGCTGCTGCGCGCAGCGCCAGTCCCAGCCTTCGGCCAGCCACCACTGCGGCTGGGCATAGCCGCCATCCTTGACGAAGCGCAGGAACTCGGCATTGCTCACGGGCCGCTGCGCCATCTCGCAGCCCTGCAGGAACACCTCGTGGCGCGGGCGCTCGTTGTCGAAGGCAAAGCCCTCGCCCGCATGGCCCACGGCATGCATGCCGCGCGGCACGGTCAGCCACTGCAGCGGCGGGGGCAGTCCATCGGGCTCTTGCGGCGCAGGCACGCCCTCTTCCTGCGCCCGGTAGGCAGGCCACAGCGGGTGGCAGGACAGCAGGTGCTTGATGTCGGTCAGCAGCAGTTCCTGGTGCTGCTGCTCATGCTGCAGGCCCAGCTCCAGCAGCGCGGCCAGCCGTGCAGGCGGCTGCGTGCCCCAGTCCTCGAACATCTGCAGCATGCGCTGGTCCACGGCCTCGCGGTAGGCCAGCACCCGCGCCAGCGAGGGGCGCGTCAGCAGCCCGCGCTGGGCACGCGGATGCCGCTCGCCCACCTGCTGGTAGTAGGAGTTGAACAGCACGCGAAAGTCGGCATCGAACGGCGGCACGCCGGGCGCGTGCTCGGCCAGCACAAAGGTCTCGAAGAACCAGGTGGTATGCGCCAGATGCCATTTGGCCGGGCTGGCGTCTGGCATGGACTGCACGCAGGCATCCTCGGCCGACAGGGGCGCGGCCAGCAGCACGGTGCTCTGGCGCACGGCCTCGTAGCGCTGCACCCAGCGGAAGACGGCGGGCATTTCACGCATGGGCATGGATCACGGCAAACCACTGGCGCTCATCCGTCCAGACCTGGCAGGGCCCGAAGCCCGCGCAGGCCAGCATGCCCAGGAATTCGGGCAGCGGGTACTTGTAGCTGTTTTCGGTGTGGATGGTCTCGCCGGCGGAGAAATGCCGCAGCCCCTGAGGCCAGCCCACGATCAGCGGGCGGCGCGCGCGCAGGTGCATCTCGATGCGCGAATGCTCGGCGTTGAAGAAGGCCACATGCTCCCAGTCGTCCGGGTTGAAGTCGCTGCCCAGCAGGCTGTTGACGTGGCTGAGCAGGTTCAGGTTGAAGCGCGCCGTCACGCCCTGTGCATCGTCATAGGCGGGCTCCAGCCATTGCGTGGACTTGGGCAGGTCTATGCCGATCAGCAGGCCGCCGTCGTCGTTGACCATGGCACGCATCTGGCCCAGCATGCGCTGGGCCTGTACCGGGTCGAAATTGCCGATGGACGAGCCCGGATAGAACAGCAGCCGCCCGGCCTGCGGGATATGGGGCGGCAGCATCAGCGGCTCGGTGATGTCGGCCGTGACGGCATGGGCCTGCAGCTGCGGAAACTCCTCGGCCAGCCGCCGCACGGACTGGCGCAGGAATGCGCCCGCAATGTCCACGCCCACGAAATGCCGTGGCCGCAGGCTGCGGCACAGGCCGCGCACCTTCTCGCAATTGCCGGCGCCCAGCTCGATCAGCACCTCGCTGCCGCGCAGGGCCTCGGCCATGGCGGCGCCAGAGTCGGCCAGGATGGCGGCCTCTGTGCGCGTGGGGTAGTACTCGGGCAGCCGCGTGATCTGCTCGAACAGGTCGCAGCCGCGCGCATCGTAGAGGTATTTGGGAGAGACCTGGGCCTGGGGCTGCATCAGCCCGTGCTGCAGTTCGGCGCGGGTCGCGCGCAGTGCGTGGTCCGCCCATTCCGGGGCCGCCTCGCGCCTGCCGCCCTGGGCTGGCGCACGCGGCGCCGAAGGCAAAGGCAGCGGCACGCGCTGGGCGCGCGATGCCAGGGCAGAGGAAGACACGGTCGAATCGTGGGCAGACAGCATGGTGGGGGCCTCGCGTTGTGCGCCGCCCGCCGCAGCATGGTGAATGCCGCATCCCGGCTTGCAGCAGGGCGCGGTCGCCAAGGGGCGGACAGCCAATGGTGACTGACGCCTGCAAACGGCAAGCGAGCCTCGCAAGACTCGCACCGGCAGGCCGAGGCACCAGCCTAGGCGCCTGCCCATGGCATGCGGGTAGGACAGTTTCCCCCGCGCGTGATTTTTTCGTGACCTGTCCGGTGGTGCGCCGCAGCATGTCCGCAGCAGGCGAAAGCGCCGGTTCGGACGAAAAAAATCCGGTATGCCGCGAACGGCATACCGGACCAAGTACCCATCCTTGCCTCACTACGCGCTGCCGGATGAAGCAGCGCGTGCCTCACTCATGATCCGGAGATCAGAAGCGATAGCCCAGTCCCACACCGACCAGCACCGGGTTCACCTTGAAGGTGCCCACCTTGGTGCCGGCGGAGCTCACGTCCGTTTCAATGAAGACCTTCTTCACGTCGAAATTCAGCGACCAGTTCTTGTCCAGCGCGTAGTCGAAACCGATCTGCAGCGCGCCGCCGAAACTGTTCTTCTTGATCGAGGGGTTCAGCGCGGCCTGCACGGCAGGGTTGAAGCTCACGCTCGAAAAGCGGGTGTAGTTCACACCGGCGCCGACGTAGGGCTTGAAGGCGCCGAAATTGGTGAAGTGGTATTGCGCCAGCAGCGTGGGCGGCAGGTGCTTGAGGCTGCCGATCTGGCCCAGGCCGTTGGCACGCAGGTCGTGCTTTTGCGGGTAGGTCAGCACCAGCTCGGCCGCGATGTTGGGCGTGAAGAAGTAGGACACGTCCAGTTCGGGCATCCACTTGTTGTTGATCGACAGACCCAGACCCGTGCTGTCCTTGTTGGCGCTGTCCAGATTCACGGCGCGCACGCGCACCATCCAGGGGCCTTCGGCCTGCTGCGCAAACGCGGCACCCGACGACAGGGCGCAAACGGCAGCAACGGCGAGCAGAGTTCTTTTCATGATGGAGAGTCTTGGAGTAGCCCGGGGCAAATCCCGTAGCTGTATTGCATCAGGGGCGGACGTGGCCGATCTTGTCCTAGCTCAAACCCGAAGGTGCGCAGCCCCGCATGGCCGGATCGCGTTGGATGCATGCAACGCATTGCGCGGCGGGCCAGTTGCGGGCAGGCTGCAGCCATTGCTCAAATAGAATGCGAATCATTATCAAATCCGCATTCCCAGGAACCCGCCCATGGCCGCCGCGCCTTCGCACCCCGACATCGCCCTGCTCTACAGCGACCACCACGGCTGGCTGGTGGGCTGGCTCAGGCGCAGGCTGGGCAATCCCTGCGATGCGGCCGACCTGGCCCAGGACACCTTCGTTCGCGTGCTGGGCAAGCCCCAGTCCCTGCATGGCGTGCGCGAGCCGCGCGCCTGGCTCACCACCATCGCCTACGGCCTGGTCGTGGACCACACCCGCCGCGCCGCGCTGGAGCGCGCCTGCCTGGACGCCATCGCCAGCCTGCCCGAGCCGCTGGCGCCCTCGGCCGAGGAGCGCCATCTGCTGATCGAATCCCTGGTGCGCATGGACAACCTGCTGGCCGGCCTGCCGCCCAAGGCCCGCAGCGCCTTTCTGCTCTCCCGCCTGGAAGGCCTGAGCTACCCGGAAATCGCCCTGCAGCTGGGCGTGTGCCTGAGCTCGGTCGAGAAATACATGGCCGCCGCCATACGCCACTGCCTTGCCCTGCGCAGGGAACTGACGGTGTGAGCACAGACCAGGCCCCCCAGGCGCTGGAACAGGCCATTGCCTGGGCCGTGCGGCTGGCCTCCGGCACGGCCACCGATGCCGACCGCGCCGCCTGCCAGGCATGGCGCAGCAGCCACGCCGCGCACGAACAGGCCTGGCAACAGGTCCAGGCGGTGGAGGCCCAGTTCGCCCTGCCCGCCGGCCAGGCGGGACTGGCCCACGGCGTGCTGCGGTCCGCTGGTCCAGGTCCGGCGCGAGGCCGGCGCGCAAGCCTGCAGCGGCTGCTGTTCCTGGGCCCTGCTGCCCTGCTGCTGGGATCCATGGCATGGCGTTGGGCTGCACCGCGCGAGCAGATCGCACTGGGCACGGCCATCGGTGAGCGCCGCAGCACCCTGCTGGCCGACGGCAGCCGCCTGCACCTTGCACCGGACACGCTGGTGCAGGTGGATTTCACCTTGCTGCGCCGCGTGGTCCGCCTGGCACGCGGCGAGATCTTCATCGACACCGGCAGCGACCCGCGCTCCCTCGCGGGCCGACGCTCCTTCTGGGTGGAAACGCCGCTGGCCCGCTTCGAGGCCCTGGGCACCAGCTTCGGCGTGCGCCACGAAAAACACCCGGACACGGCCACGCGCCTGTACGTCACCGAGGGCCGCGTGGCCATCCATGTCAGAGCGCTGGAAGGCACTGCGCCAGACCCCCTGGACGCCATCGTCGCCACCTCCGGCGAATCCCATGTGCTGCACGCCGGCCAGCACCGCCCTGTGCGCCTGCCCGACGAAGGCCTGGTGCCCGACGCATGGACCGACGGCGTGCTTGTCGCCCGCCGCATGCGCCTGGACACCTTCATGACCGAGCTGTCACGCCAGACCGGCATTCCCATGGAATGCGCCGACGACGTGGCTGCCCTGCATGTTTCAGGCGTATTCCAGCTGGACGGGCCGGATCCGGCGGGTCGTGCGCTGGCCGCCATTGCCCGCACGCTGCCTGTGCGTGTGGAGCGCGGACAAGGTGCGGCCAGCGGTGCCCACAGCGCCATGCGCCTGGTCAAAGCCTGAGCCGGAATTTTTTTCAGGCAGTCATTACGGGTTTCACACCGCCCGTTCGGCATAGGAGCAAAGACATCGCTTTTTCCTTTGCCGCTTCTCAAGGACTGCCTCCATGCCCAGCCTGCCCAGTACCCGCCACGCTGCCCATCCGCCCTCCTGCACACGCCCCACGGCCCTGGCCACGCAGGCCTTGGCGCTGGGCCTGTTGATCACGCTGGGCCTGCCAGCGACCGCTCTGGCCCAGAGCCCGAGCTCCGCCCCGGATGCCAGGTCCATCCGGTTCGACCTGCCGGCCGGTGATCTGGAGACCAGCCTGCACAGCCTTGCGCGCCAGGCAGGCATCACCCTCTCGTTCGATCCAGCCCTGGTCCAGGGCCGACAGTCGGCGGCGCTGAGCGGCACGCGTGGCGTGCAAGAAGGGCTTGCCGCCCTGCTCGCCCCGCACCAGCTGCAGGCCACGCGCACGGCCGAAGGCGGCTGGGCCGTGCACCGTGCGCGGCCCGGGGCCGCGGCCGAGCATGCACTGCCTACCGTGAACGTGCTGGCCGATGCCGAGCATGAAAGCGCCTGGGGCGCCGTGCCCGGATACGCACCGCGCCGCAGCGCCTCGGCCATGAAGATGGATGTGCCGCTGCTGGAGACGCCGCAGCAGGTCAGCATCATCGGCGAGGCCCAGATCCGCGACCAGGCCATCTCCAGCGTGGCCGAGGCCGTGCGCTACAGCGCGGGCGTGCGTCCCATGGACTACGGCGTCACCGATGACGACGTGGCCGTGCGCGGTTTCTATCTGACCGGCACGGGCCTGTACCGCGACGGCATGCGCATGGTCCACAACGGCTTCATGACCAACCTGGAGCCATATGGGCTGGAGCGGCTGGAAGTCGTGCATGGCCCGGCCTCGGTGCTGTACGGCCAGTCCGCGCCCGGTGGCCTGATCAATGCCGTCACCAAGCGCCCGCGCGCCGGCATGCAGCGCGAAGTGGGCGTGGAATTCGGCAGCCACGACCGGCGCCAGCTCACGGCCGACATCGGTGGCGCCATCAATGAACAGGGCACGGCACTGGCCCGGCTGACCGTGCTCAAGCGCGAATCGGGCACGCAGTGGAATGGCCTGCGCGCCGATCGCAGCTACATCGCCCCCTCCTTCACACTGCTGGGCGAGCGCACCAGCCTCACCCTGCTGGCGCAGTACCAGGAGGACGAAACCGGCTTCGTCATCCCCTACTACCGCCAGACGCCTGCGGGCTGGTCGGCCACGGACATCAACGTCAGCGGACCGGGATCTGGCCACCACAAGCGCAATGCCAGCGTGGGCTGGCTGCTGGAGCACCGCCTGAACGACCAGCTCACGCTGCGCAACAACCTGCGCTACCTGGACGGCCGCAACGACCGGCGCGAGATGCGCAACCGGGGCCTGACGGCCGACCAGCGCGGCATGGCACGCCTGGCCATGGTGCGGCCCGACGCCGAACAGACCTGGGTCATGGACACGCAGATCGAAGGGCGCCACCACACGGGTGCCGTCTCGCACCAGTGGGCCGTGGGCTTCGACTACTACCGCTCCAGGCTCGACTGGCGCATCTACTCGCTCAACGGCGCCGTGGCGCCGCTGGACCTGGTCAACCCCATCCACATCGCGCCGAACTGGAATGACAACTACCTCAGCGACCGCGCGCTGGCCCGCACGCACCAGGCAGGTCTGTACGTGCAGGACCAGATCAAGTTCGGCGAGCGCTGGGTGCTCAGCGCCGGCCTGCGCCGCGACAGCGCACGCATAGACACCGACTACGACGCGCGCGCCGCAGCCAACGCGCCCTTCGCCATCACCACCGTGCGCCGCACCGACAGCGCCGTCACCGGGCGACTGGGCCTGATCTACCTGGCGCCCAGCGGCCTGGCTCCCTATGTGTCCTTCAACAACTCCTTCCAGCCGCCGCTGACCACGGTCACGGCCACCGACGCCAACGGCAGGCCCTACGAGCCCGAGACCGCGCGCCAGTTCGAGGCCGGCCTGCGCTACGCGCCGCCATCGGCCGGCTACACGCTCAGCGCCGCCGTGTTCGACCTGCGCAAGCGCAATGTGCGCACGCCATCCACACTCAACCCTCGCTTCGACGTGCAGACCGGCGGAGTGCGCAACCGGGGGCTGGAGCTGCAGGCCCAGGGCGAGATCGGCGGCGGCTTCTCGGCCATTGCGGCCTATACCTACCTCGACTCCAGGGTCACGCGCAGCAACAACGCCATCGAGATCGGCGCGCGCCCCGGCGCCACGCCGCGCCATGCCGCATCGCTGTGGGGCAAGTACCAGCGCGGCGCCCTGGAGCTGGGCCTGGGCCTGCGCCACATCAGCGCCACGCCTGGCGAGCTGCCCATGGACGGCGTGAAGACCCCCATGAACGACGCCTACACGCTGTGGGACGCCATGGCCGCCTACACCACCGGCCCGTGGCGCTTCTCGGTCAACCTCAGCAACCTCACCGACAGGCAGTACCGCACGCAATGCAACACCTTCCGTGGCGGCGCGCAATTTTGCGCGCTGGGCTTTGGGCGCGAGGTGCGTGTGGCTGCGGCCTATCGGTTCTGAGTGCCTCCATTGCCGCCCGCCAGGGCGGGACCAATGCAGGCCCCGCTCTTGGAACAACGCCTGGCGGACAGCAACAGACAGCCCACTCGGCATGCATCTGCAGCACGCTCGGTGCGGCTTCCATCCGGCACAGCGCATCGCGGACCTGCTCGCCTGGATCGGATGGCGTTGGATGCATGCAACGCATTGCGCGGCAGGCCAGCGGCCACCGATGTGTGATGCCGGGTTCTAGGTGCGAGGCCGTGGCTGCGGCTTACTGGTTCTCGGCGCGGCCATTGCTGCCGGCCAGGAGGGCCTCCGTGCAGGCCCCGCCCTCGGCAAAACGCCTGGCGGACAGCAACAGATAGCTCACCGCGTAGAGGATGGGATCGTCGTTGTCGTCGCCATGGAGCCGCCCGACCAGGGCGATGATCCGCCGCAGGTTCAGAGACAGATCGTTCAGCAGGCAGACCACCGGCGCGGCCATGTGCACCAGGCCCGCCGCATGGTGGGCCTCTTCGTGGTAGCGGTGCAGCAGATCACGGACAGCAGAGATTTCCGGGCTTTGCACGCGCTCGGCATGCATCTCCAGCACGCTCAGTGCAGCGCCCATCTGGCACAGCGCATCGTTGACCTGCTCTTCGCAATCGCATGGCATTGCGCCGTCGCAGTTGCATTGGTGCATTGACTACGTCCTCCCCCTGATTTGCGTGAACTCTTGCCAAGGCTTTTTTGGCGCGCGCCAACATATTTGGCTCAATCTATCGAAGCCAATTATTTTGCTGAATATATTCAACAAATCACCAATTGCCTAGAGCGAACCTTGCTGAATATTTTGAGCAAGCAACGTGGAACCAGATCAGGCATTCGGACAGGCGCTGCGCAGCCTGAGAACAAAGCGCAATTGGTCGCAGACAGACTTGGCTCTGCGCGCAGACATGGACCGTTCTTATGTGTCGTTGATAGAGTTGGGCCGCAACAGCCCAAGCATCCGCATGCTGTTTCAGCTTTGCGATGCCCTGGACATCACGCCGTCTGCATTGATCAAGGATGTGGAGAAGCGCATGAAGGTGATCGGTCAGGGCAGTGACCCGGCCGGCGATTGACGGCTCCTTTCGACAGGACAGGAAGCCGGGCGCTGTAACACCCCGGACCGGCATAAGCAAAGACGCAGATGCCGCTTGCACGGCCGTGCGATACGCACTAAGTTGGAGGGCCGGCCCGGCCATCGGCGCCGGCTGCAGAATCTGCACGTATCCCATTCCTGCCCGTCTCTTTCATGACCACCCTCAAGCTCTACTACGCGCCCGGCACCTGCGCCCTGGCCACCCGCATCGCCCTGATCGAAGCCAATGCGCCGCACGAAGTCATCAAGCTCGACTTCCCCAAGGGCGAGCAGCGCAGCCCCGAATACCTGGCCATCAATCCCAAGGGCCGCGTGCCCGCCCTGGTGACCGAGCGCGGCGTGCTCACCGAAACGCCTGCCCTGCTCGCCTACGTCGCGCGCCGCTTCCCCGAGGCCCGGCTCGCCCCGCTCGACGATGCGTATGCCTTTGCCCACATGCAGGATTTCCACAGCTACCTGTCCTCCACCGTGCACGTGGCCCATGCCCACGGGCGCCGCGCAGGCCGCTGGGCCGATGACGAAGCGGCCATTGCCTCCATGCAGCGCAAGGTGGCAGCCAACATGGCCGAATGCTTTGGAGTGATCGAACGCCATTACCTGGGCGATGCCCCCTGGGTGCTGGGCTCGGACTATTCCGTGGCCGACGCCTATCTGTTCACCATTGCCGGCTGGCTGGAAGGCGACGGCGTGGACATCGCCGGCTTCCCCAAGGTGCAGGCGCATTTCAAGCGCATGGGCGAGCGCGCTGCCGTGCGCGGGGCGCTGGGAAGCTGAGAGGGGAGGCTGCCCGCGGCCTGCGATGGCCGCGCTCAGCCAAACAGATCGCTGTGGGTTCCAAGGCGCTTGAAGATGACGATCTCCATGTCCTTGGCTTCGGGATGCGGATCAATGCGGTAGATCAGCAGGAAGTCGCCCCCCAGATGAATATCCCGATCGCCCGCGTCCCATTCATCGTCGGCGATCAAGGCGTGATCGCTCCACTGCGCCGACAGCACCTGCTGCGCCGTGTGGGCGATGAGCAGGCCGCCGACCTGGTTCACCAGTGTCATGTCGTAGCGGCCTGATGCCGCCATGCGCTGGTAGTCCTTCTTGAAGGTCTTGGTGTACGCGATGGTGCGCAGCCTGTAGCCCTTCTTGCCGGCCATCAGGCTTCATCCTTTTCCAGGGCCTGCAGCATGGCTTCAACAGAGGCATGTCCAGGTTCACCGCCTCTGGCGATTTCTCTCGCCTCCAAAGTGGCCTGCCGGTTTGTCTCGCGACGCAGCCGCATCGCCTGCACCTGCTCCGCAGTCAGCCGCAGGTCAAAGGGAATGCCGTTGTGCAGCACAACGCCCTGCAGAAACATGCGCACGGCGGCGTTCACATCCATGCCCAGCGTAGAAAGTATGTCGGCAGCGCTGTCGTAGATCTTGTCATCCACGGTAGTACGGATGATGGTCATCTTTTGCTCCTTTGAGGTCACTTGCCGACCTATTCTAGGCAATCTCAAATCAGCTGTTGCTGCAATCTTCCACACACATTCACTAGCAAAAACAAAAAACCAGACAGCCATTCGTAAATTCCCCTTGGCAGTCCACCAAGCCCCGGGCCTCTACCGCCGTCCCCAAGCCTTGCCTACAGTCGCCAGGACAGGCAGGGGCGTTGCACAAGGCGACGCCTTCTCGCCATTCCAGAAACGACGGATTCAGACGACAGGGTGGAGCATGCAAAGACAAGCCAGGGTGATTGCCATCAACAACCAGACAGGGCTCATCGGCCTGCAGCCGGAGGGAGAGGACAGCTGCGTGCTGGCGCAGCAGCTCGATACCCGCCCCGTGAATACGGGCCAGATGCTGTCAGGGGAGATGGACAGCGTGGGCATGGAGACGTTTGTGAACGCGCAGACGCAGGACCGCATCGAGGTCTTCGTGGAGGCCTACGGGTTGTCTGCGGAGGCCGTGGAGCTCGCCCTGCGCTGAGCGGGCTGCAGGGCGGAATGTGCAGGTGCCAGCGTCAAGGCCGCGCCCACTGCGCCAGCGTGTGCCGCGCCAGGGCCTCGACATCCAGCGGAGACTGCGGGTCTACCGCAAGCTCTCCCAGCATCACCATGGCCTCGGGGATCCGGTTGCGTTCGCGCAGCACCATGGCCTTGTTCAGGAGCAGAAAGCCGCGGGTCTCGGCATCGGGGTCGGCCTTCAGGCCGCTGTCCAGCAGGGCGAGACGTTTTGCGGGGTCGTCCTCCAGATGGGCAGCGGTCTTCCAGGCGGGAGCGAAGCCGGGCGTCTCACGGGTCATGGCCAAGGCGGCCTGGCGCGTCTTGTCGCGGTCGGTTTCCCATTCCAGGGCAAGGTAGCGCAGGTAGGTGCCTTGGGGGAGCTTGCCGTCACGCTCCATGCGCAGGCTGTGCACGGCCGTCTTGGCGGTGAAGAAGCCCCTGGGCGCCAGTGCATCCACGCGCCGGTAATGCCGATAGGCCGCGTCAAAGTCCTTTTGCAGCAGGTAGGTGAATGCAGCGTCGTAGATGGGATAGGGCCAGCGGGGCGCCAGCTTCGAGGCGGTCTCGAAATGTGCCAGGGCGGCGCGGTAATCGCCGTTCTGCCCTGCAGCGCGGCCCAAGGCATGGGCATCGCGCGCGGCCTGGTTGACGGGTGTGGCGGAGGGCAGTTCCCAGCTGAAGCGGCCATCGGCCTTGTCCAGGTCGCTGCGCCTGAGCACGCGGCCGGCGCTGTCCTTGAACACGATGTCGTCGGCCGCCAGGGCAGGAGCCGGCGCCAGCAGTTGCAATGCCACAGCCGCGGCAGCAAGCAAGGAGAACTTCATGGTGTATCGGGCCTTGTTGGGAAGCCCCGATATTAGGGCGCAGCCCCTGTGGTGCTGACGGCAGGCAGGGATTCCACTGCGCAGGCAGGCGGGGCAGGCCGGCTCCTGGCCCGGCCGCGCTTGCGGGCCAGGTGATTCATTTGCCATTCCAGCGATTCGGTGTCGAAGTCGAAGGCGTCGAGCAAGGCAATGGCCTTTCTGGCCTCCCTGAAGTCGATATCCGTGATGGGCGGGCCATGCATCAGCGACAGGTCATGCTTGAGCAGCCACTCCTGCAGATCGGCCAGGGCGATGATGGAGACGCCCTGGTTGATGAGCTGTGACGCGCTGACCTGCGCGAGCACGGCCGGCGTCAGTTGCCTGGACGAGCGCAGGCCCAGCACCTGCTTGAGCTTGGCCACCAGCGGCGTGCGCAGCTCGAACTGGGGCAGGCTCTCGAAGTGGGCCAGGGATTCGAGGTACAGCTGCGGCTCCGCGTGGATGGCGGCCAGGTCGTTGGGCAGATGCAGCAGCTCGCAGATGCGGTTGAGCGCCGTGCGCGCGCGCTCGGTGCTGAGTTTCTCGGCCCTGCCCGCTTGTGCGAGCGTGCAGCCGGCGATGACGGACCGCAGCACGCTGGCCTTGGTGAGGTTGGAAATCATGAAGTCCCCCTGATGAACACCCAGGGACCGGTGCGGATGCGAATTCAGCCGCCCGGTCCCGACAACGGCTCCGCTGCGGCAATAGGCCGTTCCCGGAGCCTCGGCGGCCGGCAGGCGCAAACGCGTTGCGCCGCCGCCAAGGGACAGGAGGACGCCTGGCCTTGCGGAGTTCCAGGGGGAATGCATGTGCTTGCGCCCACAGTCAAATGCGATGCGCCAAAGCGAAAATTCCATGCAAACGGGGGCCGTCCGGCCCCCGTGGCGTGCCTTGCCGGCTGCAGGGCCGGCCGGCGATGTTTGCCGCGACTCAGCGGCGGCGCAGGCGCTTGATGCCTTCGACAGCCGCCAGCACGATGGCACCGGCCACGATGCCGGCCACCGCATTGAGCACATTGACGGCCAGCACCCGCCACAGGCCGCCCAGCGCGCCCTGGGCCACGGCCTCGCCCAGGCCTTCCACGGCGTGGTGCAGCGCAGGCACGCCGTGCACGAGGATGCCACCGCCCACCAGGAACATGGCGGCCGTGCCCGCAACGGACAGCCCCTTCATCAGCCAGGGCGCGGCGGCGACGATGCCCCGGCCCAGCGCGCGGGCCGCGGCGCTGGCACGCTGGCCCAGCCACAGTCCCAGGTCATCGAGCTTGACGATGCCGGCCACCAGGCCATAGACGCCCACGGTCATGATGAGGGCAATGCCCGCCAGCACGGCGACCTGCTGCCCGAACGGCGCCGAGGCCACGGTGCCCAGCGTGATGGCGATGATCTCGGCCGAGAGGATGAAGTCGGTGCGCACGGCGCCCTTGATCTTGTCCTTTTCCATGGCGACGAGATCGACGCCCGCATCGGCATTGGCCTGGGTCAGGCGTTCGCGCTCCACGGCATCTTCCTCGGGCGAATGCAGGAATTTGTGGGCCAGCTTCTCGCAACCCTCAAAGCACAGAAAGGCACCGCCGACCATGAGCAGCGGCGTGACAGCCCAGGGAATGAAGGCGCTGATGAGCAGCGCCGCAGGCACCAGGATGGCCTTGTTGATCAGCGAGCCCTTGGCCACGGCCCAGACCACGGGAATCTCGCGCTCGGCCCGCACGCCCGTGACCTGCTGGGCGTTCAGGGCCAGGTCATCGCCCAGCACGCCGGCCGTCTTCTGCGCGGCCACCTTGGTCATGACAGACACATCGTCGGCCATGGCCACGCTCTTGCGTGCCGCCACCTTGGTCATGAGGGCCACGTCGTCCAGGATCGCTGCAATATCGTCCAGCAGCATCAGCAAACCAGCACCAGCCATCGCATTACTCCAGTGAATTGTTCGGGGAACTTCTTTTTGCCTGGGCGCCATCATGGGGCCTGGGCATGTCCTGCCCATGTAGGAGATGCCCGGCGGCCAGCCCGGTCACGGGGCCGACCGGCCGTGCGTCACTTGCTGGTCTTGAAGCCCTGCCCTGCCGCCCAGGCCGCCACGTCGTCGCGGCGGATGGCGGCAGCCATGAGCTGCGGGAAGGCATCCGGCGTGCAGGCGAACGAGGGCACGCCCAGCGCGGCCAGCTTGGCGGCCAGTTGCGCATCGTAGGCAGGGGCGCCTTCGTCGCTGAGCGCCAGCAGCGTGATGAACTGCACGCCCGACTCCACCAGTTCGGAGGCGCGGCGCAGCAGGCCGCTTTCCACACCGCCTTCATAGAGGTCGGAGATGAGCACGACGATGGCGTTGCGCGGCTCGCTGATCAGGCCCTGGCAGTAGCCCACGGCACGGTTGATGTCGGTGCCGCCGCCCAACTGCACGCCAAAGAGCACGTCCACGGGGTCGGAGAGCTTGTCGGTCAGGTCCACCACCGCCGTGTCGAAGACCACCAGACGGGTAGCGACGGCCGGCAGGCTGGCCATGACGGCACCGAAGATGCTGGAGTAGACGACGGAGTTGGCCATGGAGCCGCTCTGGTCTATGCACAGGATGACTTCGCGCTGCGGGCGGCGCACCTTGCGGCCGTAGCCGACCAGGGTCTCGGGCACGATGGTGCGGTAGTCGGGCTGCCAGTGGCGCAGGTTGGCGCGGATGGTGCGGTTCCAGTCGATCTCGGAATGGCGCGGGCGGCGGTTGCGCTGGCTGCGGTCCAGCGCGCCCGAGACGGCGCTGCGCATGGGCTCTTCCAGGCGGCGCATGAGGTCGTCCACCACCTTGCGCACGACGATGCGCGCGGTCTCCTTGGTGTTCTGCGGGATGACGGAGCCCAGGGAGATGAGGTCCGCCACCATGTGCACGTCGGGCTGCACATGCTCCAGCATTTCGGGCTGGAGCATGAGTTCGCGCAGATTCAGGCGCTCCATGGCGTCGCGCTGCATGACCTGCACGACCTGGCTGGGAAAGTACTTGCGGATGTCGCCCAGCCAGCGCGCCACGCTGGGCGAGGAGTTGCCCCGCCCGCCGCGGCGCGAAAGGCCGCCGTCCTTGTTGTCCTCTTCGTAGAGCGCGGCCAGGGCCTTGTCCATCTCGTCGATGGAGCTGCCCTTGGGGCCCAGCCCGCCGCAGCTGGCCTCGGACGGCTGGCCCAGCACCAGGCGCCAGCGTTGCAGGCGGGTGGTGGGCTGGGGGCGGTCTCCTGCGGGTCGGCGCCGGTAAGGGATGCATCGTTCACGGTGGCAGCGGTGTTCATGGCTGGGCCTCCTGCAGGCGGGTCAGCGGTTGCACGGGCAGGTTCAGGCCCAGCAGTTGATCGAGTACGGGAATGGCGAGCACGGCACGCGCCTCGTTCCAGGCGCCGTCGTCCCCATCGCCTGCCGCGCCTGCGGCACCCGTGGCACCTGCGGATGCGGCCGCCACGGCCGCACTGCCCTGGCCGCGCCGGGCCTTTTCGCCCAGGCTCTGGCGGTCATGGTTGGAGAAGGCCGAGAAGCTGCGGCGCACCAGGGGCAGGATCTGGGTGAACTGGGTCTCGCCCAGCTGCGCCAGCCAGGCATCGACGGCGCCCCAGATGGCGTCGTCGTGCAGCAGCACCAGGGCCTGGCGGTTGAGAAAGCCGTCCAGCCAGGCGGCAGCGTCCAGCGGCGGCACGCCCAGCGAGAGATTGCGACCCAGTTGCGTGGCCACGGCCTCGCTGTCCAGGCGGTGGGCATCGAGCAGCAGGCGGCAGGCCGCGCCGCGCAGCAAGGCGGCGCCCGCGTCGCCCATGGCAATGCTGCGCAGGGCACCGAACCAGGCTTCGCGCGGCTCTTCGGCATCGCGCAGGCGCAGGGCCTCGTGGGCCTGCAGCACCGTGGCCTGCATGTGTCTTGCAGCGTCTTCGTCCAGCGCCATGCAGGCCAGGGGCAGGCCGATGGCGGCGCGCAACGCCATGCTGTCGATCACCGTGGCCAGGGCCTGGGTGTCGGTCTGGCGCACGCTGCCGTAGCGCAGCACATTGGCCAGCGGCGGCAGCGCCTGCATGAGCTGGGAAACATCGCCGGTGCTGGCCGAGCGGTCGGCCAGGTCGTGCATGAGGGCATCGACCAGGTGCGGCAGGTCGGCCAGCAGGGCGTCGTCGATGGTCTTGGCCAGCTCGGGCAGCGGGGTCTCGGGCGTCAGCGCCTGGCGCACCTTGGCGGCAGCGGCCTGCACCAGGGTGCCGCCGTAGCGGCTGGCCTCGATGATGCGCACGGCCAGCTCGGGCTCCCACTGCAGCTGCCAGCTTTCGCGGAAGGTGCCGCGGTTGCGCTGCTGGTCGGTGGTGACGCTGCCCCACTCTATGCCCAGCAGGCGCAGGCGGTGCAGGAAGTGGCTGCGTTCGCGGTCCGTGTCCTTGCGCAGGTCCAGGGCCAGGACCTTGGCGGCCGCCTCAGGCTTGAGGCGCAGGCTTTTTTGCTGCTGCTCGATGTCGCGCTGCAGCGGCACCTGGGGCACGTCGGCGGGCACGCCGCCGATGCGGTCGCCCACGCTGAGTTCGCGCTCGATCAGGCGCAGCGGCGTGCGCTCGCCCATGCTGATGACGGTGACGATGGCCTCGTCCAGCTCGGGCAGGCCGGGGCTGGCGTGGCCGCGCAGGGCCGCCAGACTTTCGGCCAGGCGCGTGGCCTCGATGATGTGGGCGCTGGAGCAGTCCAGGTCCTTGGAACGCAGCAGATGGGCCACGCGCGCCAGCCAGCCGACGGTGCGCTGGGTACTGGCGCGTGCCGGGTCGGCAGCAGGTGCGGACTGAGACAAGGACTCGGGCACAGGCTCGGAGCAGCGCCACAGATGTTCATACCAGCCCGGCGAATCCACGCCCGCGCCATAGCCGCTGGACGCGCACAGGTTGCGGTAGGTCCAGGGAGCCCAGGTGGCCTGGACCTTGGCCTTGGGCAGGCCCTTGAGCGCGGCGGCATCGGCCTTGGCGGTGACCTGGGCCTGCAGGGCAGGCACATGCCATGCGCCGCAGACCACGGCAATGCGCTGGTGGCCGGCCTTGACGGCCTCGCGCATGCACTGGCGCATCCAGGCTTCGCGCAACGCCTCGCGCTGGGCATGGCGTTCTCCGCGCACTTCGTTGGGCAGCTCGGCGCGCACCACGGTCATGGCTTCGGCAATGCCCTCGAACAGGGTGGCACCGTCGCCGCGTTCCTCGACCATGCGGTTCCACCAGCTTTCGCCGTCGGGGTAGCCAGCGGCCTCGGCCAGCAGGTCCAGCGGATCGTGCCAGTCCTGCGGGGACGGTGCCGAGGGATCGACGGCCAGGTCGGCAGCCGGCACGGACTGCGTGGTGTCGTCGCGGTCCAGGGCCTCGGCGGCATTGCTCTGGAGCTGGCTTCCGTCTGCCACAGCGGCGACGGAATCGGAGCCGGAGCCGGAGCCGGAGCCGGAGCCGGAGCCGGTGTCGGTGTCGGTGTCGGAGCCGGAGCCGGAGCCGGTGTCGGCATCTGCATCCTGGCCTCCATCGGCCGCATCCGCTGCATCTGCTGCCGCCGCCTCGGCCCGGCGCCGCTCCTGCTCGGCCATGTCCAGCGCCATGCGGTGGGTCTGGGGCAGGTCGATGAAACGCGTGGCCACGCCCTGGCGCGCCGCCCATTGCAGGGCCTGCCATTCGGGCGAGAACTCGGCATAGGGATAGAAGGCGGCATGGGCCGGGCTGTCCTGCACATAGACCAGCATGGCCACGGGCGGCTGCAGGTCGGCATGCTGCAGCATGGGCAGCAGGGACTCGCCCTCGGGCGGTCCCTCCACCAGCAGGCAGTCGGGCTGCAGCTGCTCCAGGGCCTGCAGCAGGCTGCGCGCGCAGCCCGGGCCATGGTGGCGGATGCCGAAGAAATGAAGCGGATTGGCAGAGGTGGCCATACGGGAAGTGCGCAGGAGATGCGCAGAAGATGCGGTCGGTCAGCGGTGCGGGAGTGCGGGCTTCAGAGCTGCTCGCGGCAGGCGCGGTACAGGTCCTTCCAGTCGCTGCGTTCCTTGACCACGGTCTCCAGGTATTCCTTCCAGACCACGCTGTCCTGCACCGGGTCCTTGATCACGGCGCCCAGCAGGCCCGAGGCCACATCGCCCGCGCGCAGCACGCCGTCGCCGAAATGCCCGGCCAGCGCCATGCCGCTGTTGATGACCGAGATGGCCTCGGCCGTGGACAGCGTGCTGCTGGGCGACTTGACGCGCACGGTCTTGCCGTCTTCGGTCTGGCCGTTGCGCAGTTCGCGGAAGATCTGCACCACGCGGCGCACTTCCTGCAGGGCCGGCGGCTCGGCGGGCAGGGCCAGGGCGCGGCCCTGCTCGGCCACGCGCTTGGTGACGATCTGCACCTCTTCGTCCTGCGAGGCCGGCACGGGCAGGATGACGGTGTTGAAGCGGCGCTTGAGCGCGCTGGACAGCTCGTTCACGCCCTTGTCGCGGTTGTTGGCCGTGGCGATGACCGAGAAGCCCTGCACGGCCTGCACCTCGCTGCCCAGTTCGGGCACGGGCAGGGTCTTTTCGGACAGCACGGTGATCAGCGTGTCCTGCACGTCAGCCGGGATGCGGGTCAGCTCTTCGATGCGGGCGATCTTGCCCAGCTTCATGGCATTGACCAGGGGGCTGGGGATCAGCGCCTTCTCGGACGGGCCGTGGGCCAGCAGCTGGGCGTAGTTCCAGCCGTAGCGCAGCTGCTCCTCGCTGGTGCCGGCCGTGCCCTGCACCAGCATGGTGGAGTCGCCGCTGACGGCGGCCGACAGGTGCTCGGACACCCAGGACTTGGCCGTGCCCGGCACGCCGTACAGCAGCAGGGCGCGGTCGGTGGCCAGGGTGGAGACGGCGATTTCCATCAGGCGCGGATTGCCGATGTACTTGGGGCTGACCTCGAAGCCGTTGCCGAGCTTGCCGCCCATCAGGTACTGGAGCACGGCCCAGGGCGAGAGTTTCCAGTTGGGCGGACGCGGACGGTCGTCCACCTTGCGCAGGGCTTCGAGTTCTTCGGCGAATTGCTGTTCGGCATGCTGGCGCAGGACTTGGCTCATGGTGTGCTTCCGGGAAGGGATAAGGGTTGGATTCGGTTCGGTTCGGGGTATGCGGCAGGACGGGCGCGGCTCAGGCCGGGCCGCGCAGGGCAACAAAGGCCTGGTGCAGGCCCAGGCGCAGATCGACGATGCGCTCCAGATGGCCGCGCATGCGCTCCTCGTCCCAGGGCCGCACGCGGCTGCGTTCAAGGCGCGCCTGCTGCTGGGGCGTGAGGGGAATGCTTGCCGGTGCGGCAACTGCAGCGGCTGTGGCGGCAGCGGTGGCCGTGACTGCTGCCGCAGCAGCAGCAGGTTCGGTTTGCGGCTCGGGCTCAGGCTCGGGCTGCGCATCCAGCACCGAGGGCTTGCGCCACAGTTCGGCAAAGCGCTCCAGCGCGGTCACGTCCAGCATGCGCGCACAGGACAGCAGGGCCTGGTCTGCGCGGTAGCTGTGCCAGTTGCCCGTGATCTGCTTGCCGCCCACGGCCACGTGCAGTGCCTCGGTCAGCCGCGCCGACAGCGCTGGCGAAAGCAGTTCGGCGCCGCCCAGCGACTGGGACATGCCTTCGATGGCATCGATGAGCTTGTGCCTGTCGCGCTCGAACTGGGCAATCCAGCGGGACTCGCGTTCCTCGCGGGACAACCGGGCCATGAGGGCGGGCAGGAGGGCGTCGTGGCGCATGTCGCGGCCCATGGTCTGGGCGGCATCGATCCATTCCACGTCCAGCTGGTACTGCAGGGCCTGCACCCAGCCCTGGCGCAGCGAGGACTTCCAGTCGCTGCGCCGGCTCCACTCCATCACTTCCAGGGGCGTCAGGCCCAGGGCGCGGGTCCAGAAGGACACGGGCGTGAGCTGCACCATCTGCTCCAGCAGCCAGGCCTTCTTGCCGCCACGGTGGTAGGCGTCGGGCTTGAGCGTGATGCCGTCGCGCTCCCATTCCTTGAGGCCTTCTTCGGGAGGCTCCACGATCCACTGGCCCTTGTCGTCCTGCTGCAGCATGGACTGCATCCAGCCCATGACGCGCTGGCTGTGCGCGCTGTCCGGCAGGCACGAGAGCATTTGCGCGGCGTTCTCGCGGATCTCCTTGCTGCGGTCGGACAGCAGTTTTTCGAGCAGCGGCTCATCGTCCATGCCCAGCCCCACGGCCAGGGCCTGGACCAGGGGCAGGCGCTCCTTGGCGCCCAGCTCCTTCAGGCTGCCTTCCAGCCGCGTGCGGGCCTTGGCGGCATCGGTTGCGCGCTCGCTGCGCAGCAGGGCCACGCGCTGCTCCACCGAGCCCTCCTGCCAGACCAGTTCGGGGTCGGCGGTTTCCTCCACGCCGCTGGCATAGCCCCATTGCGGGTTGAGCGCGCCCAGCCAGCGCCCGCGCTCGCCCAGCACGGGGGCCAGCCACTGGCGCAGCTCCACGGACTGGCGGCCCTGCTCCAGCGCAGGGACCAGCAGGTCATGGGGCAGGCGTTGGCCGGCCTGGTCCAGGGTGCGCAGCATGGAGGCCTGCAGCTCGAATGGGCCGTCCTTGAGCACGTCGCCCATCAGGGTGTGCAGGCGCGCATCGGCAGGCGCGGTGCGCGACTCCGCAGGCGCGGCGGCCGGCACGGCCAGCGGTGCCGTCAGGCGCACCAGCGCGCCAGGCTGCCAGCCGGCCCGCTCGAACACGGCCGCCACGGCGCTGGCGCGCAGCAGTTGCTGGGCGGGCGAGTCACCGGCCACGTCAGCGCGGGGCAGCAGCGCGGCCTGTACGGCCTGCTGCGACCCGGTTGCGGACGGGTCCACGCCCGAAGCCAGCGCAGGCGGCACGGCCAGCCGGTCCGAGCCGACCATGGCCGATTGCTGCAGCGCAGCCCAAAGTTGTGCGTTGCTCATACCGGATCACCCTGGTTCTGCCAGATACATTGCTGGGCGGTTTCGCCCTCGCGGGCCTGCCAGGCACTCAGCAGCCGCCAGCGGCCCACGGCCGGGCCGGGTTCCCATTCGCCAAACAGCTGCATGGGCGCACCGCCGCTGAGCGCCAGCAGGCGCCAGGCCTCGGCATCGTCAATCGCCACGGGAACGGGCTGCACTGGCGCCGCCGTGCCAGGGGCGACCGGCGATGCATCCGGCGCTTGGGGCCAGGCCGCGAACCACTGGCCCTGGGCGGGCACCAGCCGCAGCCGGTCCTGGCACAGCGGCTGCGTGGCCTGCAGCGGGTTGGCGGCAATGCGCTGGCCCAGCAGTTGCAGGACGTCGCCCACGGCCGATGTGGCCAGCGGGCTGGCGCCATCGGCAGGCAGCGCAGGCCCGTTGCCATTGGCCGCAATGGCGCGCAGCGGCGCATGGCCCGGATAGAAATTCAGCGCGCAGCCGTAGCGATGGCCCGGCACCCAGGCCGATTCAAAGCCGCGCCCGCCCTGCGCATAGTCCAGCACCAGGGCCATGCGCCCCGTGCGCTGCCCCTGCAGCCAGACGCGCCGCTCCATGAGCCGGCCTTCGCGCTCGATCATGCGCAGGCCGGCCACCAGCCATTCGTCCTCGACCAGCTGGCCCCTGGCCTGCACCTCGGCCTTGTCCATGGGCCAGCCCAGCGCGGCCATCACGTCGGCCTTGACCTCGGGGCTGAGCGACTCGCGGCGGCGAACGGCGTCGATGATCAACTGCCAGTGGCCCAGCTGCACCAGCATGTCGCGCGGCCAGTCGCGGTGGCTGTCCACCAGATCCCTGCAATCCTTGATGCGCGCCGCCATGCCCGTGGCCTGCGCATCGACCATGCGCGCGGCCATGTTGTTCCAGCGCTGGCGCATCTGCGTGTCGCTGGCCTGGTTGGCCAGGCCCGCACGCACCATGTCCTGCATCCACAGCGACAGCTCCTGCAGGCCGGCTTCGACCTTGTCCCAGCGCTTGTCCTCGCGCCTGGCCTGCTGTTTGGCCGCGACCTCGGGATCGGGTGGCGGCTCGGCCGCTGCGGCGGCAGCCTTGGCCTCTTTCTTCTCGGCCTTTTCCTGGCGGCTGTCCAGCCAGGTCTGTACCCAGGCGGGCGGATCAACGCCTTCGGGGACTTGCCCGCCGGCACGCATCAGCATCAGCGCCAGCCCGTGCTTGCAGGGGAATTTGCGGCTGGGGCAAGAGCATTTGAAGGAAGGCCCCGACAGGTCCACCTGGGTCTGGTAGGGCTTGCTGCCGCTGCCCTGGCATTCACCCCAGACCGCCACATCATTGGCGCCCATGGCGGGCCATTTGGCGGGCGATTGAAGGCCCTTGGCGGCCTTGCTGGATGAGGCGTCCGGCGACAGCGCCAGCACTTCGCTCTCTGTTCCTAATACACGCGACACCGAAGCTCCCTCTCCAAGTGTTTGTCATCGCCGGGCGCATTGAATGAAACGGCACTGCCCGGCAAACCTGAAAGCCTATCAGCAATAGTTATCGGCAATTTGAAACAATTCACAACAACACCCAACCTCTCTCCCATGAACGGGAAACCCCCATGGCGCGAAGTCAGCTGCGCTATATCAGCGCGTGCATTGATGGCACCAAGCCATGCCAGCCTTCAGGCATTGCGAAAGACGCAGAAAACACGCATTCACCATTTCCTGCGATGCACATCGCCACCCATTGAAAGCAAGCACTCATTCCGCACTGAAAACGGTTTCATTCCATTGCACTGGCAACCATTGCAATCCGCTGGCCATTGCGATAGCGCGACAGTGCGTTCGACCCGCAGCCAGGCAAGGCCGGACCAGACCCTGGCTGGGGGATGGGCTCTCAGAAAACCGGACGTGCCAGGCAAATATACTGTATATTTATACAGTCATGGAGCTGCAACGCAAACTTTTCATCCTCGCCGACGCCGCCAAGTACGACGCCAGCTGTGCCTCCAGCGGATCGCAGGGGCGCGACTCGCTGGACGGCAAGGGCATGGGCTCGGTCACCGGCATGGGCATCTGCCACAGCTATGCGCCCGACGGGCGCTGCATCTCGCTTCTCAAGATCCTGCTGACCAATGTCTGCATCTTCGACTGCCGCTACTGCATCAACCGCAAGAGCTCCAACGTGCAGCGCGCCCGCTTCACGGTGGCCGAGGTGGTGCAGCTGACGCTGGACTTCTACCGGCGCAACTGCATCGAGGGGCTGTTCCTGTCCAGCGGCATCATCCGTTCCAGCGACTACACCATGGAGCAACTGGTGGAAGTGGCGCGCCGCCTGCGCGAGGAGCATGACTTTCGCGGCTACATCCATCTGAAGACCATCCCGGATGCCGCCCCCGAATTGCTGGCCCAGGCAGGCCGCCATGCCGACCGCCTGAGCATCAATGTGGAACTGCCCACGGCCAGCGGCCTGGCGCAGTTCGCGCCTGAAAAGGATGGGCAGCGCATACGCCAGGCCATGCAGGGCGTGGACCGGCATGTGCAGGCCTGGCGCGCGGCCACGCGCGAGCAGCGCCAGGCGCAGTCCCTGCCCGGCGCGCCCGCGCAGCGCGCCGCCGTGCCGCGCTTTGCGCCGGGTGGGCAGAGCACGCAGATGATCGTGGGCGCCGACCGCGCAACCGATGCCGACATCCTCGAATCCAGCCACACGCTGTATGCGGGGTACGGCCTGCGCCGCGTGTACTACTCGGCCTTCAGCCCCATTCCCGATGCCTCGCGCGATCTGCCGCCGCAGGCGCCACCCCTCATGCGCGAGCACCGGCTCTACCAGGCCGACTGGCTGATGCGCTTTTACGGCTACCGGGCGGGCGAGATCGCGGCGGCCAGCCGCCACGGCATGCTGGACCTGGAGATCGACCCCAAGCTGGCCTGGGCACTGGCCAACCGACAGCAGTTCCCCGTGGACCTCAACCGTGCGCCGCGCAGCCTGCTGCTGCGCGTGCCGGGCCTGGGCACGCAGACGGTGGACCGCCTGCTGGCGGCGCGCCGCGTGCGCAGGCTGCGGCTGGACGATCTGCTGCGGCTGCGCGCCCCCGTGCAAAAGGCCCTGCCCTTCGTGCTGATCGACGGCCACCGGCCCCTGCTGGGCGAGACCGACTCGGCCGCGCTGCGCACCCGGCTGATCGCTCAGTCGCAGGCCAGCCAGGCCCAGGCACGGCACAGCGGCATGCGCGTGCAAAGCGCGCTGCAGGCCAGCCTGTTCTAGCGCCTGGAGCACGCCATGCAAGCACAGGCTCTCACCATCGAACTCGACAGCCCCGACGACTGGCCCGGCTTTCGCGCAGCCTGCCGGGCGCTGCTGGCCCATGGCGCCAACCCCGCCCTGGTGCGCTGGCGGTGGCCCGACACGCGGGGTGCGCAGCAACTTGGCGCGGGCGTGGACCTGTTTTCCAGCGCGCCGCAGCAGGCCATGCCCGCCTCGGCACTCGCCGGGCTGGCCGGCCCAGGCGAGGCAGGGCTGTCCCTGTCGGACACCCAGATGTCCGCGCTGCGCCATGCCTGCATGCACCGCGCGGCAGGCCGCTTCGAGCTATGCCACCGCTGGCTGGCGCGCATGCAGGCCCGGCCCGAACTGCGGCTGGATGCGCTGGATGCGGACTGGCGCGCCATCGAGGCCCTGGCCCGCCCCGTCTCGCGCGAGATCCACAAGATGCACGCCTTTGTGCGCTTTCGGACGACGCAGCGGCCGGACCAGCCCGATCTGCACATTGCCTGGTTCGAGCCCGAGCACCACATCGTGCGCGCGGCAGCGCCCTTCTTCTGCAAGCGCTTTGCCAACATGCACTGGGCCATCCTCACGCCGCAATGCAGCGCGCACTGGGACGGCCATGCGCTGCGCCTGGCGCCCGGCGCGCGCCGCAGCGATGCCCCGCCAGCCGACGCGGGCGAGGCCCTGTGGCTGACCTATTACGCCAGCACCTTCAACCCGGCGCGCCTGAAGGAGCAGGCCATGCTGCGCGAGATGCCGCGCCGCTACTGGCACAACCTGCCCGAGACGGTGCTGATCTCCACCCTGGTCCAGCAGGCCCGCGCGCGCACAGGGCAGATGCTGGAGCAGTAAGGACAGACGCAAAAGACAAAGGCCCCGAAGGGCCTTTGTCTGCTTTGCAGCGTCGCTCAGTGCATCAACCCAGCCACTTGCGGGCGTTGCGCCACACGCGCATCCAGGGGCTGAATTCCGACTTGTCGCCGTTGGTCCAGCTCATCTGCACGTTGCGGAACACGCGCTCGGGGTGGGGCATCATGGCCGTGAAGCGGCCATCGGCCGTGGTCACTGCCGTCAGGCCGCCGGCCGATCCATTGGGATTGAACGGGTACTGCTCGGTGGCCTTGCCGTGGTTGTCCACATAGCGCATGGAGGCGATGGCCTTGTCCGCATTGCCGCGGAAGCGGAAGTTGGCAAAGCCTTCGCCGTGGGCCACGGCGATGGGCAGGCGGCTGCCGGCCATGCCCTGCAGGAACAGGCTGGGCGACTCCAGCACTTCCACCATGGACAGGCGCGCCTCGAAGCGGTTGCTCTGGTTCTGCGTGAAACGCGGCCAGTCCTGCGCACCGGGAATGATGTCGGCCAGCTCGGCAAACATCTGGCAGCCGTTGCACACGCCCAGGCCGAAAGTGTCGCTGCGGCCGAAGAACTGCTGGAACTGCGCGGACAGGCTGTCGTTGAAGGTGATGGAGCGCGCCCAGCCGATGCCGGCGCCCAGCGTGTCGCCGTAGCTGAAGCCGCCGCAGGCCACCACTCCGGCGAAGTCCTGCAGCTGCGCGCGGCCGCTTTGCAGGTCGGTCATGTGCACGTCCACCGCGTCGAAGCCGGCTTCGGTGAAGGCGTAGGCCATTTCCACATGGGAGTTCACGCCCTGCTCGCGCAGCACGGCCACGCGGGGGCGCGCGCCCAGGTTCAGGAAGGGTGCGGCGGGGTTCTCGGCCGGGTCGAACGTCAGGTGCAGGTGCATGCCCGGGTCCGCAGGCTCGCCGGCTGCGGCGTGCTCGCTGTCGGCGCAGGCCGGGTTGTCGCGCTGCTGGGCAATCTTCCAGCTGACGGCATCCCAGACTTGGTGCAGGTCGCTGAGCGAGGCGCCGAAGACGGACTTGGCATCGCGCCAGACCTGCAGTTCGCCCTTGCCCGCATCGACCTTGGACGAGACGGGGCGCGTCTTGCCGATGATGTGGCTGCAGGTGGACAGGCCATGCTCGCGCAGGGTCTGCAGCACGGCGGCGCGGTCGGCCGTGCGGATCTGCAGCACGGCGCCCAGCTCTTCGTTGAACAGTGCGCGCAGCGTCATGTCGTCGCGGCGGCCGCTGATCTGGGAGGCCCAGTTCTTGCCTTCGCCCGAGTCCATGCGGCTGTCGCTGATGCCGTCGCCTTCGGTGACCAGCATGTCCACGTTGATGGCCACGCCCACATGGCCGGCGAAGGCCATCTCGGCCACGGTGGCCAGCAGGCCGCCGTCGCCCTTGTCGTGGTAGGCCAGGATCTGGCCCTTGGCGCGCAGGTCGTTGACGGCATCGACCAGGGCGATCAGGTCCTTGGCGTCATCGAGGTCAGGCGTTTCATTGCCGGACTGGCCCAGCACCTGGCCCAGGATGGAGCCGCCCATGCGCATCTTGCCGCGGCCCAGGTCCACCAGGACCAGGGTGCTGTCGTCTTCCGAGGCGTCCAGCTGGGGCGTGAGCGTGCCGCGCACATCGTCGATGGAGGCGAAGCCCGTGATGATCAGGCTGACGGGCGAGGTCACCTTCTTGACCTGGCCGCCCTCGTTCCACTGGGTGCGCATGGACAGGCTGTCCTTGCCCACGGGGATAGAGATGTCCAGCTGCGGGCACAGCTCCATGCCCACGGCCTTGACGGTGGCGTAGAGCGCCGCGTCTTCGCCGGGCTCGCCGCAGGCCGCCATCCAGTTGGCCGACATCTTGACCTTGGACAGCTCGATGGGCGCGGCCAGCATGTTGGTGATGGCCTCGGCCACGGCCATGCGTCCCGACGCCGGGGCGTTGATGGAGGCCAGCGGCGTGCGCTCGCCCATGGCCATGGCCTCGCCCTTGAAGCCTCGGTAGTCCGCCAGGGTCACGGCCACGTCGGCCACGGGCACCTGCCAGGGGCCGACCATCTGGTCTCGGTGCGTGAGACCGCCCACCGCGCGGTCGCCAATGGTGATCAGGAAGCGCTTGGAGGCCACGGTGGGGTGGGCCAGCACGTCGATCACGGCCTTTTCCAGGGGCACGCCGGTCAGGTCCATGGGCGGCAGCTCGCGCTGCACGGTGGCCACGTCGCGGTGCATCTTGGGCGGCTTGCCCAGCAGCACGTTCATGGGCATGTCCACGGGGAACTTCTGGTCGCCCGAGGCCACCGCCGTGTCCTCCAGCACCAGCTGGCGTTCTTCCGTGGCCGTGCCGATCACGGCGAACGGGCAGCGCTCGCGCTCGCAGAAGGCCGTGAATTCGGCCAGCGATTCGGGAGCGATGGCCATCACATAGCGTTCCTGGCTTTCGTTGGACCAGATTTCCTTGGGCGCCAGGCCGGATTCCTCCAGGTTGACGGCGCGCAGGTCAAAGCGCGCGCCACGGCCCGCATCGTTGGTCAGCTCGGGGAAGGCATTGGACAGGCCGCCGGCACCCACGTCGTGGATAGCCAGGATGGGGTTCTTGTCGCCCTGGGCCCAGCAGTGGTTGATGACTTCCTGGGCGCGGCGCTCGATCTCGGGATTGCCGCGCTGCACGGAGTCGAAGTCCAGCTCGGCCGCGTTCGTGCCGCTGGCCATGGAACTGGCAGCGCCGCCGCCCATGCCGATGCGCATGCCGGGGCCGCCCAGCTGGATCAGCAGGGTGCCGGCGGGGAACTCGATCTTCTGAGTCAGCTCGGAGTCGATCACGCCCAGGCCGCCCGCGATCATGATGGGCTTGTGGTAGCCGCGCATCACGGCATCGGCACCCACGCCGACCTGCTGCTCGTACTCGCGGAAATAGCCGGTCAGGTTGGGACGGCCGAATTCGTTGTTGAAGGCCGCGCCACCGAGCGGGCCCTCGATCATGATCTGCAGCGGGCTGGCGATGTGCTCGGGCTTGCCCACTTCGCTGCCCCACAGCTTGGAGACCGTGAAGCCCGACAGGCCGGCCTTGGGCTTGGAGCCGCGGCCCGTGGCGCCCTCGTCGCGGATCTCGCCGCCCGCGCCGGTCGATGCGCCGGGGAAGGGGGAGATGGCCGTGGGGTGGTTGTGCGTCTCCACCTTCATCAGCACATGGTTGACGGCCTGCTTCTTCTGGTAGCTGGGCGCCTTGATCTTGTCCAGGGCCGCCTCGAAGGTGGCGACGAAGCGCTCGACCTCATGGCCTTCCATGATGGAGGCGTTGTCCGAGTAGGCCACCACCGTGTGCTGGGGCGAGACCTGGTGCGTGTTGCGGATCATGCCGAACAGGCTCTTGTCCTGGGCCTCACCGTCGATGGTGAACTGGGCGTTAAAGATCTTGTGGCGGCAGTGCTCGCTGTTGGCCTGCGCGAACATCATCAGCTCCACGTCCGTGGGATTGCGCTTGAGGCCCTTGAAGGCATCGACCAGGTAGTCGATCTCGTCGTCGGCCAGGGCCAGGCCCCATTGGCGGTTGGCGGTCTCCAGCGCGGCGCGGCCGCCGCCCAGCACATCGACGAACTCCATGGGAGCGGCGTCCAGGGCGGAGAACAGTTGCTCGGCCTCGGCGCGCGTGGCGAAGACCGACTCGGTCATGCGGTCGTGCAGCAAGGCGGCGATCCGTGCAGTCTGCTCGGCCGAAAGTTCAGGCGCGCTGCCCAGCACATTGCTCAGCAGGCCGGTCTTGAAGGCGATGCGGTATTCGGTGATGCGCTCCACGCGGAACACGCCCAGGCCGCAGTTGCGGGCAATGTCCGTGGCCTTGGAGGCCCAGGGGGAGATCGTTCCCAGGCGCGGCGTGACCACCAGGGCGGCACCGTCGGCCGGGCCTTCATAGGGGTCTCCATAGGTCAAGAGCGCCTGGAGGCGCTCTTGCAATGCGGGCGTGGGTGCGGCGTCCGTGGCCACCAGGTGCACGAAGCGCGCGGCAATGCCGGTGATTTTGGGATGGATGGAGACCAGTTCGGTCAGGAGCTGCTGGGCGCGGAACGAGCTGAGAGCGTTTCCACCCTCCAACTGTGTCAGATGCAAGGTCACGTGGCGGCCTGTTGGGTGAGGAGGCTTGTGAAAAGCGCCCTGCGGCCCCGCCCTCCGGGGGCTGGCTGCAAGGCGCTGAATCGGTGAGGCCGCTATTTTACCGGGCTGAGCCGTCCCGATGGCGACAGCCGCCCCTTACCCCTGCACGCCCGAAGGCGCAATGGGATAATTGCGGGCATGAGCATCACCATCAAGAGCGCTGAAGACATCGCAGCCATGCGCGTGGCCTGCCGCCTGGCTTCGGAAGTGCTGGACTACATCACCCCCCACATCAAGCCCGGCATCACCACGGCCGAGATCGACCGCCTGGGCGCCGAATGCATGGCGCAGCAGGGCACGGTCTCCGCCACCATCGGCTACCAGCCGCCCGGCTACCCTCCCTACCCCGGACACCTGTGCACCTCGGTCAACCATGTGGTCTGCCACGGCATTCCCAATGACAAGCCGCTCAAGAAGGGCGACATCGTCAATGTGGACGTCACGGTCATCACCAAGGACGGCTGGTACGGCGACAACAGCCGCATGTTCATGATCGGAGAGTGCTCCATCGCGGCCAAGCGCCTGTCGGCACTGACCTTCGACGCCATGTGGCTGGGCATCCAGCAGGTCAGGCCCGGCGCCACGCTGGGCGACATCGGCAACGCCATCCAGACCTTTGCCGAAGGCCACGGCCTGTCGGTGGTGCGCGAGTTCTGCGGCCACGGCATCGGCCAGAAGTTCCACGAAGAGCCCCAGATCCTGCACTACGGCCGCCCCGGAACGGGCACCGTGCTGGAAGAAGGCATGGTCTTCACCGTCGAGCCCATGCTCAACCTGGGCAAGCGCGAGATCAAGGAACTGGGCAAGGACGGCTGGACCATCGTGACCAAGGACCACAGCCTCTCGGCCCAGTGGGAACACACCCTGGTGGTGACCAAGACGGGCTACGAAGTCATGACCCTGTCGGCCGGCTCGCCCGCGCTGCCCCCCTTCGTTACCACCACGAGCTGCTGAGGCTCGGCATGTTTCTTGCGTGATGCGCAGGCAAAATGGCATGGCGTCCGGGGCACCCGCTCCCGGCGCCTTCCCTGCCCTCGCCGCGCATGAAACAGACCACTGACCACACTCCTTCCCACGCTGCGCCCTCTGCCCCGGACTCGCTGGAGCAGTTGCGCGTGCAGTACGCCCGGGATCGCGGGCGCTGGATAGGCTCGCTGCTGGCGCCCACCATGGGCCGGCGCGGCGTGCGCCTGGTGCTGCAGCACCTGAGCGATCTGGCCGACACGCTGCTGCGCGCGCTGTGGCATCGTGCCGGCATGCCGCCCGAGGCCTGCCTGGCCGCCGTGGGCGGCTTCGGGCGCGCCCAGCTGTTTCCCTATTCCGACATCGACGTGCTGGTGCTGCTGCCAGCCGCCGGCACAGCAGATGCCGAGCTGGCCTCGCGCATCGAGAAATTCATCGGCAGTTGCTGGGACGCGGGCCTGGAGATCGGCTCCAGCGTGCGCACGCTGGCCGAATGCCTGGAGGAATCCGAGCGCGACCTGACGGTGCAGACCGCCCTGCTCGAATCACGCCGCATCTGCGGCAGCGAGCCGCTGTTCGCCGAGTTCCAGACGCGCTACCAGGCCCAGATGAATGCGCACGCCTTTCTGTCCGGCAAGCTGCTGGAAATGCGCCAGCGCCACAACAAGTACGAGAGCACGCCCTACTCGCTGGAGCCCAACTGCAAGGAATCGCCCGGCGGCCTGCGCGATCTGCACACCATGATCTGGCTGGCCCGTGCCGCAGGCCTGGGCAGCAGCTGGCAGGCCCTGGCCGGCAAGAGGCTGATCACCGATTTCGAGCGCCGGCAGCTCGAGGACAACGAAGCCCTGCTGAGCCTGATACGGGCTCGCCTGCATGCGGTGGCGGGCCGGCATGAGGACCGCCTGGTCTTCGACCAGCAGACCGCCGTGGCCGAGGCCTTTGGCTACCGCTCCACCTCGGCCGAGGGGCGCAAGCTGGCCATGCGCGCCAGCGAGACGCTGATGCGCCACTACTACTGGGCGGCCAAGGCCGTGACCCAGCTGTGCCAGATCCTGCGGCTGAACATCGAGGAGCGGCTGAACCCGCGCCCCACGCCGCGCATCCGGCTGAACTCGCGCTTCTACGAGAAGGCCGGCACCATCGAGGTGGCCAGCGACGATCTCTACGAGCGCGAGCCGCACGCCATCCTCGAAACCTTTCTGATGTACGAGACCCATGTGGGCCTCACCGACCTGTCGGCGCGCACGCTGCGCGCGCTGTACGGCGCGCGTGACCTGATGGACGCGGCCTTCCGGCGCGACCCGGTCAACCGCGCCACCTTCATGAAGATCCTGCAGCAGCCCAGCGGCATCACGCACGCCATGCGGCTGATGAACCAGACCTCGGTGCTGGGGCGCTACCTGTGGCCCTTCCGGCGCATCGTGGGCCAGATGCAGCATGACCTGTTCCACGTCTACACGGTGGACCAGCACATCCTCATGGTGCTGCGCAATGTGCGGCGCTTTTTCATGGCCGAGCATGCGCATGAGTACCCGTTCTGCTCCCAGCTGGCCAGCGGCTGGGACAAGCCCTGGCTGCTGTACGTGGCCGCGCTGTTCCACGACATCGGCAAGGGCCGGGGCGGCGACCACTCCATCATCGGCGCCGTGGAGGCCAAGCGTTTTTGCCGCGCCCACGGCATTGCGCGCGCCGACGCCGAGCTGATCGAATTCCTCGTGCGCGAGCACCTGACCATGAGCCAGGTTGCGCAAAAGCAGGACCTGTCGGACCCCGAGGTGATCCAGGCCTTTGCCGAGCGCGTGGGCAACGAGCGCAACCTCACGGCCCTGTACCTGCTGACCGTGGCCGACATCCGCGGCACCAGCCCCAAGGTCTGGAGTGCCTGGAAGGGCAAGCTGCTGGAGGACACCTATCGCCTGACCTTGCGCGTCATGGGCGGACGCGCGCCCGATGCTGCCGCCGAAATCGAGGCCCGCCGCCGCGAGGCCCTGGTGCAGCTGGCACTGACAGCCCAGCCCTTCGAATCGCACAAGAAGCTCTGGGACACGCTGGGCGTGGACTATTTCATGCGCCACGAGGCGGCCGACATCGCCTGGCACACGCGCCACCTGTCCCGCCACGTGGGCACTACCCGCCCCGTGGTGCGCGCGCGCCGCTCCCTGGCCGGCGAGGGGCTGCAGGTGCTGGTCTACGCGCCTGACCAGCCCGATCTGTTCGCGCGCATCTGCGGCTACTTCGACCGGGCGGCCTTCTCCATTCTGGATGCGCGCGTGCACACGGCCCACAACAGCTATGCGCTGGACACCTTCCAGGTGGTCGCGCCCGCCATGCAGGAGCAGTACCGCGAGCTGATGCACATGGTCGAGAACGACCTGGTCGCCGCGCTGATGCAAGGCGGGCCGCTGCGCGAGCCATCCCCCCGGCGCCTGTCGCGTCGCGTCAAAAGCTTCCCCTTTGCGCCGCGCGTCACGCTGCAGCCCGACGAGAAAGCCCAGCACTGGCTGCTGTCCATCTCGGCCACGGACCGCGCCGGCCTGCTCTACACCGTGGCGCGCATCCTGGCGCAGCACCACCTGAGCGTGCAATTGGCCAAGGTCAGCACGCTGGGCGAGCGCGTGGAAGACAGCTTTCTGATCGAGGGCGCCGAACTGCAGAACAACCAGCGCCAGTTGCTCATAGAAACCGAGCTGCTGCAGGCCTTGGCGGTCTGAGCTTGCGGCAAAAAAAGGCCCGCCCTGTCAACCAGGGCGGGCCTTTTGCGTCCAGGCGCGGGCTCGGGTGCAGCCGTCAGTGCATGGCGGCCGCAGGCGCCGACACCGTGGCCACTTCCTTGCCCTCGCGGTCATAGAGCTTGCCGTCGACCACCCGGTCGCCATCGGCCAGGGCAGACAGCACGGCCTCGCTGAGCACGCGCTCAGAACCTGCGCCGAATACCGAAGGCTCCTCGGGATTGCCCTGCTTGAAGTGGTTGAAGACCAGGTTCAACAGCAGCACGGTCACCGCCGTGGAGCTGATGCCCGAATGGAACATGGTGGCGAACCAGTCCGGGAAGTGGTGATAGAAGTCCGGCTTGACCATGGGCAGCACGCCCATGCCGATGGACGCCGCCACGATGATCAGGTTCATGTTGTTGTGATAGTCCACCTTGGCCAGCGTGCGGATGCCGCTGGCCGCCACCGTGCCAAAGAGCACCAGGCCCGCGCCGCCCAGCACCGAGGGAGGCACGCAGGCCACGATGCGCCCCATGATGGGCAGCAGGCCGAAGGCGATCAGGATCAGCCCGCTGAAGGCCACGACATAACGGCTCTTGATGCCCGTGACCGCGACCAGGCCCACGTTCTGGGCAAAGGCGCTCTGCGTGAACGAGCCGAAGAACGGCGCCACCACGCTGGACAGCATGTCGGCGCGCAGGCCGTCGGCCAGGCGGCGCGAATCCACGCGGGTGCCCACGATGTCGCCCACGGCCAGGATGTCGGCCGAGGTTTCCACCAGGGTCACCAGGATCACGATGGACATGGAAAGGGTCGCCGCCAGGCTGAAGGTTGGCCAGCCGAAGTGCAGCGGCATGGGCACGGCAAACCAGGCGCCGCTGCCCACCTCGGAAAAGTCGGACTTGCCGATCATGGCCGCCACCGCCGTGCCGATGACGATGGCCAGCAGGATGGACAGGCGCGAGATCATGGCGTTGCCCAGCTTGCTCAGCGCCAGCACGATGACCAGCGACAGGCCCGCCAACCCGATGTTGCCCATGCTGCCGTAGTCGGCCGCCTGGGGATTGCCGCCCATGGCCCAGTGGGCCGCCACCGGCATCAGCGACAGGCCGATGATGGTGATCACGCAGCCATTGACCAGCGGCGGGAAAAACCGGGTGAGCTTGGAAAAAATGGGCGCAATGATCAGGCCGAACACCGAGGCAAAGAGCACGGCGCCCAGCACGCCCTGCATGCCGCCGCCCGTGTGCAGGATGCTGACCATGGTGGCCACGCCCGAGAAGGACACACCCTGCACCAGCGGCAGGCGCGAGCCGAAGAACGGAATGCCCAGCGTCTGCAGCAGCGTGGCCAGCCCGCCCATGAAAAGGCAGGCCGTGATCAGCAGGCCCGTGTCGGCCGCCGACATGCCGGCCGCATTGGCCATGACCAGGGGCACGGCCACGATGCCTCCGTACATGGTCAGCACATGCTGCAAACCATAGAGGGTGTTGGCCGTGAGGCCGAGTTGCTCGTCCTCCGGGCGGATGTCTGTACCCAGGGCCGGCGCATTGCCAGAACTTTTTTCCATCGCTGTCTCCTTGTCCTCTTGTTCACAGAACGCCGGACAAGTACGCGGCAGCCGGATGGCGGCAGGCGCGCCCCCGCGCACCTTTTGCCGCCGACCCGATAGGCCGCGCTCTCCTGCATCCTGCATCGCGAAGCCCGGTGGCTGCTTAGCAGCTCTTGGCGGGCGAACGCACACAATCCCCGCCTTGGCGGGAAGTGCCAATGTACGGCGCCAGCATGGAAAAATTGTCTACCGATTTGTATACAAAGACCTGACCGAAGATCCTTGAATACGGGCAGCGCCCGCCCGCTCAGTCGTCCTCGGCCGCGCTGATGCCGGGGAACAGCACATCGGTGAAACCGAACTGGCTGAAGTCACGCATGCGCATGGGATAGAGCTTTCCCCAAAGGTGATCGCACTCATGCTGGACCACGCGCGCATGAAAACCATCCACCGTGCGGTCGATGGCATCGCCAAACACATCGAAGCCCGTGTAGCGGATATGGTTCCAGCGCGGCACCATGCCGCGCATTCCGGGTACGGACAGGCAGCCTTCCCAGTCCAGTTGCTCGTCCTCGCCCATGGGCGTGATGACCGGGTTGATGAGCACGGTGCGCGGCACCACGGGCGCATCGGGGTAGCGCGGATTGGGCAGGCCGGAGCCGAACACCACCATCTGCAGGTCCACGCCAATCTGCGGCGCGGCCAGCCCCGCGCCGTTGGCTGCATGCATGGTGTCCAGCAAATCGCTGAGCAGCAGGTGCAGTTCGTCGGTGTCGAATTCGGTCACGGGCTGGGCGACGCGCAGCAGGCGCGGATCGCCCATCTTCAAAATGGTGCGGACAGTCATGGCAGTGCAAGGCTATGCATGTAAATGTGGGTTGCCAAGCATAGCTGCCGCCCGGCTCCCGGCTGCCTCCTGGCCACCTCTTGGCCGCCTCTTGGCCGCCATGGCCACAGCGCGCTGGCACAATCGCAGCATGCCCAGCACCGCCAGAGAGTCATCCACCGCGTCCCCAGAGGACCGTGAGGCAGGCGCGCAGCAAATACCCACGGCACAGACCCTGGAGCCCGAGGCCACTGCGCAGGCAGGCACGGCGCCAGCCTTCCATGGTGACGATCCCCCTCCCCTGCACCGCATGCCGGCCGCCCCGTTGCGCTGGGCGCTGCAGCTGTTTGCCTGCCTGAGCCTGGCCACGGGCATTGCCGGCATCTTCATTCCAGGATTGCCCACCACGGTGTTCGTGCTCATGGCCGGCTGGGCCGCGGCGCGCAGCTCGCAGCGCATGCACACCTGGCTGTGGCGCCATCGCCTGTTCGGCCCCATGCTGCGCAACTGGGCACGGGGCGGCTGCGTGAGCCGGCGCGCCAAATGGAGCGCCAGCGCCATGATGAGCCTGTGCGCCGTCATACTGCTGTGGACTCGCCCGCCCGCCTGGGTGCAGGCCGTGGCGCTGACCTCCATGGGCTGCGTGCTGGTATGGCTGTGGTTCAGGCCCGAGCCGTGAGAATGAAGGCCTGCAGCCGGCCTTCCTGAAAAAATTCCTCCGAGTTTTCTGTGACGTGTTTTTTACGTCATATAATCTAGGTCTTGTTCCTCAATAGCTCAGTTGGTAGAGCGCCGGACTGTTAATCCGTAGGTCCCTGGTTCGAGCCCAGGTTGAGGAGCCAAAAGAATTTCAAGATCTTGCAACCGCACAAGATCTCTGTCGATAGACGTGTATTCCTCAATAGCTCAGTTGGTAGAGCGCCGGACTGTTAATCCGTAGGTCCCTGGTTCGAGCCCAGGTTGAGGAGCCAAATTTCAGTGGCCTTGCAATCGCACAAGACCCAACGCCAACATATTCCTCAATAGCTCAGTTGGTAGAGCGCCGGACTGTTAATCCGTAGGTCCCTGGTTCGAGCCCAGGTTGAGGAGCCAGATGAAAAGCCCGCATGCCAACGCATGCGGGCTTTTTTGTTGGGTCAGGCTGCACGCACCATGCCCACGGTGGGCGTGTTCGGTGGCGATGGAGTTGCGGTGGGCTCCACGGTGACGGGCTTGCTGTGCCTGGCATGTGCGCGGCGCGAACCATGGGCAGCACGGGATTGCTCGACACCCTCTTCCCATGCGCGCAGCTCTTCTTCCAGCCGTGCGGCACGTTCCGCATACATGTCAGCAGAGGACTTGTAGTACTCCGCGGCAATGGTGTGCTCCAGCATCGCCATGCGGGCTTCCTGCAGGTAAGCCCGGGTGCGACGGATATAGCGCGGCTCGGCAAGGCTTGCGCCAAAGATTTTGCTGAAAAACATCGCTCATCCTCCTTCGATGCCTTCACAGCGAAAGCCAAGCATCCGCAAGAAGACGGAACCAGCATAGCCCAAGCCTGCCAGGCGGCATTGTCCCCTGGCGCGACAAGGCCGCGTAGGAGGTTCACTTACCCCGGCCAGGCGATGCCCTCGCATCCACGCAGCCCTCTTGCGCATGGTTTGTGCAAGACTGCGGCTGCAGAGAATACGAATCCATTTCCTCCGTCCGCACCCGATCATGTCCCATCCCCTCCCATGGCTCATCCCCCACCAGGCCTTCCCTCCTGTGGAAACGGCATGGGGCCCCAACGACCCCATCCCGGGCCTGCTGGCCGCAGGCGGCACGCTGGATGCGGCGCACCTGCGCATCGCCTACAGCCAGGGGATTTTTCCCTGGTTCAGCGAAGGCCAGCCCACGCTGTGGTGGTCGCCCGATCCCCGCATGGTGCTGCAGACATCGCAGTTCCGGCTGCACCGCAGCCTGCGCAAGACATTGCAGCGCTTTCGTGCCACGCCAGGCTGCGAGATCCGCATCGACAGCGCGTTCGAGACCGTGATGCAGCACTGCGCCCAGACGGTGCGCCACGACCAGGATGGCACCTGGATCGTGCAGGAAATTCTTGACGCCTATGCCGACCTGCACCACCAGGGTGCAGCCCACAGCGTGGAGACCTGGGTGGACGGACGCCTGGTAGGCGGCCTGTATTGCGTGGCACTGGGCCGCGCCGTGTTTGGCGAATCCATGTTCGCGCATGCCACCGACGCATCCAAGATCGCGCTGGCGGCCCTGGTTGCGCTGTGCAGACACCAAGGCGCCGCGCAGATCGATTGCCAGCAGGCCACGCAGCATCTGGCCTCGCTGGGGGCGCGCGAAATGCCGCGCGCCCGGTTCCTGCAAACCGTGGCCGAGCAAAGCCAGCTGCCGCCCATGCGCTGGCGGTTCGAAAACGTATACTGGGACGCGTTGCTGCCACCGTCCGGTGAGGCTGGCGACACATCACCGGCTGCCGCCAGCACACCATGACGCACCCGAACGATCTTCCGCTGCAGGCCCTGCAGTTCTATGCCACCGCCGCCTACCCCTGCAGCTATCTCGATGGCAGGCTGGCGCGTTCGCAAGTGGCCACGCCCAGCCACCTGATCCAGAACAGCGCCTATTCGGAGCTGGTTTCACTGGGTTTTCGCCGCAGCGGAATGTTCACCTACCGGCCGTATTGCGACGGATGCCGCGCCTGCGTGCCGATGCGCATCCTGGTCCACGACTTCCGCCCCGACCGCAGCCAGCGCCGCGCCGCCGCGCGCCATGCCGACCTCACGGCATCGATCCAGCGCCTGCACTACTCGAACGAGCACTACCAGCTGTACCTGCGCTACCAGCAAAGCCGCCACAGCGGCGGAGGCATGGACCATGACAGCGTGGACCAGTACACCCAGTTCCTGCTGCAAAGCCGCGTCAACTCGCGCCTTGTGGAGTTCCGCACGCCCGCAGCCGATGGCGGCATCGGCACGCTGAAGATGGTCTCCATCCTCGATGTGCTGGAAGACGGACTGTCTGCCGTCTACACCTTCTACGAACCCAACGACCCCGCCAGCTACGGCACCTTCAATGTGCTGTGGCAGATCGACCAGGCCCGGTCCATGAGCCTGCCCTATGTCTACCTGGGCTACTGGATCGCCGACAGCCAGAAGATGAATTACAAGGCGCGCTTCCTGCCCCATGAAGTGCGCGTTGACGAGCGCTGGCAGCGCGTGGATCAGTTGCCGCGCTGATACAGCGTCACTCCACGCCTTTTCAGCGACATTTCTTATGCGCATAGCCGCTGTTTGCTGGCGGCACATATGCCGCCATGCCATGGCCGCCGCTAGAATGACCGAATGCCGAAACTCCACTCCGCCTCATGAAAAAAAACGATAACGCGGCCTCCCCCAAGCCCAGCGTCCAGGTCCTGGAACGCATGTTCACGTTGATCGACGTGTTGGCCTCGCGCGAGGAAGCGGTATCGCTCAAGGAGATCAGCGAGCGCACCGGCCTGCACCCCTCCACCACGCACCGCATCCTCAACGATCTGGCCATTGGCCGCTTTGTCGATCGCCCCGAATCGGGCAGCTACCGCCTGGGCATGCGCTTCCTGGAACTGGGCAATCTGGTCAAGGCCCGCCTGAGCGTGCGCGAAGCGGCCCTGATCCCCATGCGCCAGCTGCACAAGCAGATCCAGCAGCCGGTCAGCCTCAGCGTGCGCCAGGGCGATGAAATCGTCTATGTGGAACGCGCCTACAGCGAGCGCTCCGGCATGCAGGTGGTTCGCGCCATCGGCGGCCATGCGCCGCTGCACCTGACGTCCAACGGCAAGCTGTTCCTGGCGGCCGACGATGCGCAACAGGTCCGCGCCTACGCCACGCGCACCGGCCTGCCCGGCAAGACGCACTTCAGCATCACGCGGCTGGCCGACATGGAAAACGAGCTGGACAAGGTACGCCACCATGGCGTGGCCCGCGACAACGAAGAGCTGGAGTTGGGCGTGCGCTGCATGGCCGCCGGCATCTACGACGACCAGGGCAAGCTGGTGGCCGGCCTGTCCATCTCCGCTCCCGCCGACCGGCTGGACGAAAGCTGGATGTCCAAGCTCCAGTCCACCGCACAGGAGATCTCGGGCGCCTTGGGCTTCAACTCAACCCGCCCGGCGGCACCGCCACCCAACCCCTACGCGCGCAGCAGCCACTGAACAGCCATCGGCCCCATTGGCATTGGCCAGGGGCCATTGGCAACACACACCTCTGCGCACCAGAAACGACAAAGGCGCCATCGGCGCCTTTGTCGTGAGGGGAAAGAAAACTCAGCCCTTGACCTTGTGGATCATGGGATCGCCAGCCACCTGCCCCATGGACTCCACCCAGTGGCGCACGCGCTCGGCATCGCCGAGGCGGCTGAACTTTCCGGCCGAATCCAGGAAGACCATGATGATCTTGCGGCCAGCCACCTGCGCCTGCATGACCAGGCAGCGACCTGCCTCGGAGATGTAGCCGGTCTTTTGCAGACCGATGTCCCAGGTGGGGCTCATCACCAGACGGTTGGTGTTGTTGTACTGCAGCGTGCGGCGGCCCACAGCCACCTCATAGCCGGGCGAGGTGGTGTACTCGCGCACCAGCGGATCGCTGTGCGCCACATTGACGAGCACGGCCAGATCACGGGCGCTGGACTGGTTGCGGCTGGACAGCCCGGTGGGCTCCACGTAGCGGGTATCGGTCATGCCCAGCAGACGGGCCTTGGCGTTCATCTGCTGGACAAAGGCATCAAGGCCACCAGGGAAAGTGCGGCCCAGGGCGTGGGCAGCGCGGTTTTCACTGGACATCAGGGCCAGGTGCAGCATTTCACCGCGCGTGAGCGTGGTGCCGACGGCCAGGCGCGAGCTGCTGCCCTTTTCGGTATCCACGTCGTCCTGCGTGATGGTGATGGTTTCATCCATCGGCAAATGGGCCTGGGAAATCAGCAGGCCGGTCATCAGCTTGGTCAACGAGGCGATGGGCAAGACGGCGTGGTCGTTCTTGCTCAGCAGCACCTCATGGGTGTCCTGGTCCAGAACCAGGGCCACGCTGCTCTTGAGATCCAGAGGATCGGCCACCGCATGCAGACCGGCCATCTGGCCGAAGGACAGGCGTGGCTCGTAGGCAACGGCGCGAATGGGGCTGGCCACGCTGCGTGCAGCGACGCGGCTGGGCTGGCGCGCGCTCTTGGCAACGCGCTTGCCCTGGGGAGCGGCCGTGGCGCGCTCCTTCACCGCCTTCTTCTTGACAGGGGCCACGGCCACCTGTTTCTTGGCAACTTTCTTGGCGGGCGCGGCATATGCGCCCGGAGCAGCAAGAGCACAACTCAGGGCCAGAAAGGACATGACCTGAGCAAATCGACCGAGGCGGGCACGGCGTAGGGTGGGCATGAGAAATGCTCCAAGCAGCAAGAATTTGTGACTAGACCTTACATTAATCGAAAAAGTCGCACTGTGACAATAACTTGTGCGACTTTTCGATAATTTAAGTGAAATTATAAGGCGAGTGCTTACCCCTGCGCAGCCACGACCTCTGCATTGCTGTGTAATTTGTTCAACGCGCTCAGATAGGCCTTGGCAGAAGCCACGACGATGTCAGGGTCGGCGCCCACGCCGTTGACCACGCGCCCGCTGCGCTGCAGGCGAACGGTCACTTCGCCCTGGCTTTCGGTGGAGCCGCTGATGGCGTTGACCGAGTACAGCAGCATCTCGGCACCGCTCTTCACCTCGGACTCGATGGCCTTGAACGAGGCATCGACCGGGCCATTGCCGTCGGACTGGGCCTTGATCTCTCGGCCGTCGCGGCTGAACACCACCGACGCGTGTGGGCGCTCACCTGTCTCGCTTTGCTGGGCCAGCGAGATGAACTGGAAGGGGTCGGCCTGCTGATGCGCGTCCTGCTCGGTCACCAGGGCCAGGATGTCCTCGTCGAAGATCTCGCTCTTGCGGTCGGCCAGCTCCTTGAAGGCGGCGAAGGCGGTATTGATCGCAGCTTCGCTGTCCAGCTCCACGCCCAGCTCGTGCAGGCGCTGCTTGAAGGCGTTGCGGCCGCTGAGCTTGCCCAGCACGATCTTGTTGGCGCTCCAGCCCACGTCCTCGGCACGCATGATCTCGTAGGTGTCGCGCGCCTTGAGCACGCCATCCTGGTGAATGCCGGAGGCGTGGGCAAAGGCGTTGGCCCCCACCACGGCCTTGTTGGGCTGCACCACGAAGCCGGTGGTCTGGCTGACCATGCGGCTGGCGGCCACGATGTGCAGGGCGTCGATGTTGACGTCCAGGCCAAAGTAGTCCTTGCGCGTCTTGATGGCCATCACCACCTCTTCCAGCGAGCAGTTGCCGGCGCGCTCACCCAGGCCATTGATGGTGCATTCGATCTGGCGGGCGCCTCCGAGCTTGACGCCGGCCAGCGAGTTGGCCACGGCCATGCCCAGATCATTGTGGCAGTGCACGCTCCAGACCGCCTTGTCGCTGTTGGGCACGCGCTCGCGCAGGTTCTTGATGAAGGCGCCGTAGAGCTCGGGAATGGCATAGCCCACAGTGTCGGGCACGTTGATCGTGGTTGCGCCCTCGGCGATCACGGTCTCGATGACGCGGCACAGGAAATCCGGGTCGCTGCGGTAGCCGTCCTCCGGGCTGAACTCGATGTCGGCAATCAGGTTGCGCGCAAAGCGCACGGATTGGCGCGCCTGCTCCAGCACCTGCTCGGGCGTCATGCGCAGCTTTTTCTCCATGTGCAGCGCGCTGGTCGCAATGAAGGTGTGGATGCGCGCGCGGTTGGCGTCCTTCAGAGCTTCGGCCGCACGGGCGATGTCACGGTCATTGGCCCGCGCCAGCGAGCAGATGGTGGAGTCCTTGATGGCGCGCGCAATGGCCTGCACCGACTCGAAGTCACCGTTGGAGCTCGCCGCAAAACCGGCCTCGATCACATCGACCTTCAGCCGTTCGAGCTGGCGCGCGATGCGCAGCTTCTCGTCGCGGGTCATGGAGGCACCGGGCGACTGCTCGCCGTCACGCAAGGTGGTGTCGAAAATGATCAATTGGTCGGTCATGGGGAGTCTCGTCTTTCTTGTGGATGCGAAGCCCCTGCCCACGGGCAGGCGATGAAAAAAGCCGGTGCGCTTGTGGCTGCACCGGCTCGGGAACGAAATTCAGGCGGCGACCGCCTCCTGCGCCACCGCATTCTCGGCGGAGGGAACACGCTGCAAGCCCGACATGATGGCCCGGAACGAGGCAGAGACGATATTCGCATCGACCCCGACGCCGTAGCACACGTGGGACTCGTCCACGCGCAGTTCCACATAGGCGATGGCCTTGGCGTTGGCGCCTTCGCCAATGGCGTGCTCGGCATAGTCCAGCACGCGCACCGCGCGGCCGCTGTGCTCGCTCAGCGCCTGCACGAAGGCATCGATCGGGCCCGTGCCCTCGGCCTCAATCGTGCGCTTGCCGCCCTCGACGGCCAGGTCGGCCGACAGGCTGACCACACCATCGTTCTCGCTCAGCCGGTAGTGCGGCGCCTGCACGGATTGCAGGCCATACTCGCGCTGGAACAGATTCCACAGGTCGGCGGCAGCCAATTCCTTGCCGCTGGCATCCATCTCGCGCTGCACGACCTGGCTGAACTCGATCTGCAGGCGGCGTGGCAACTGGAGGCCATATTCGCTTTCAAGCAGATAGGCGATGCCGCCCTTGCCCGACTGGCTGTTGACGCGAATGACGGCCTCATAGCTGCGACCCAGGTCCTTGGGATCGATGGGCAGATAGGGCATGTCCCAGACGTCGCCTTCCTTGCGGTCGGCGAAGGCCTTCTTGATCGCATCCTGGTGCGAGCCAGAGAACGAGGTGTAGACCAGGTCGCCCACGTAGGGATGGCGCGGGTGCACGGGCAACTGGTTGCAATGCTCGACCGTGCTGCGGATGCCGTCGATATCGGAGAAATCCAGCCCGGGCGACACGCCCTGGATGTACATGTTCAGCGCCACGTTGACCACGTCGAGGTTGCCCGTGCGCTCGCCGTTGCCGAACAGGCAGCCTTCGAGGCGGTCGGCACCGGCCATCAGCGCGAGCTCGGCCGTCGCCGTGCCGGTGCCGCGATCGTTGTGGGGATGGACGGACAGCACGATGGAATCACGGCGCTGGATGTGGCGGTGCGTCCACTCCACCATGTCGGCAAACAGATTGGGCGTGGAATGCTCCACCGTGGTGGGCAGGTTGATGATGCACTTGTGCTCGGGCGTGGGCTGCCATACATCGGTGACGGCATCGATGACGCGCTTGGAAAACTCCAGCTCGGTGTCCGAATACATCTCGGGCGAGTACTGGAAGGTCCACTGCGTCTGGGGGTAGCCGGCAGCGATCTCGTTGAACATGCGGGCATTGGTGGTGGCCAGCTCGACGATCTCGTCTTCACTCATGTTCAACACCACGCGGCGCATCACGGGCGCGGTGGCGTTGTAGAGATGGACGATGGCACGGGGCACGCCTTCGAGCGCTTCGAAGGTACGGCGGATGAGGTGCTCGCGCGCCTGGGTCAGCACCTGGATGGTCACGTCATCGGGAATGCGGTTTTCCTCGATGAGCTTGCGCATGAAGTCGAACTCCACCTGCGAAGCGGAGGGAAAACCGACCTCGATCTCCTTGAAGCCGATCTTCACCAGTTGCTCGAACATGCGCATCTTGCGATCGATGTCCATGGGCTCGATCAACGCCTGGTTGCCATCGCGCAGATCCACGCTGCACCAGATCGGAGCCTTGGTAATCGTCGCGTCGGGCCAGCTGCGATTTTGCAGACGCACGGGAGCGAAAGCGAACGGACGGTACTTGGTCGAAGGGTTTTGCAACATGGCTGAAGTGCTTTCTATCGTCTAGGTAAAAACAAGACCCACCTGCTCCAGCGACCCCACAAATGCAAAACGGCCCGTCGCTGGTGCAAACGGGCCGTGAAAGTAGGTATGTACGCGCGCGCTACTGTCTCTGCCCGTTGGACATCAGTAGTAGAGCTAGCGACAGGTATTGCATTCGGACGACTTTAGCACAGGTTCACAAAGGCTGTGAAGATGCTGCGCCGCATCACTTGTGCAGGCCGCGCTCCTCGGGCTCGTCGGTCGAGGTGCTGATGACGCTGGTGCGCTGGCCCTTGGCCTTGCGCCAGGCGTAGACGCCATAGCCCGAGAAACCGTAGAGCAGGAACACGCCGAACAACACGATGGGCGGGTGGATGTTGATGATGGCAATGCCCAGCGCAATCAGCACGATGGCGGCAAACGGCACGCTCTTCTTGAAGTGCACGTCCTTGAAGCTGTAGAACGGCACATTGGTGACCATGGTCAGGCCCGCGTACAGCGTCAGGAAGAACATGATCCAGGTGATCTGCGTCCAGCTCAGCCAGGCATCCTGACCGCGCAGCAGGCCCGCCTCGTCCAGCAGCCAGATGAAGCCCGTGACCAGCGCCGCCGCGGCAGGCGAAGGCAGGCCCTGGAACCAGCGCTTGTCCACCGTGCCGGTATTCACGTTGAAACGCGCCAGCCGCAGGGCGGCGCAGGCGCAATAGACAAAGGCGGCAATCCAGCCCCAGCGACCAATGCCCTTGAGCGCCCACTCATAGGCGATCAAGGCGGGAGCGGCGCCGAAGGACACCATGTCCGACAGCGAGTCCATCTGTTCGCCAAAGGCGCTTTGCGTATTGGTCATGCGTGCCACGCGGCCGTCAAGACTGTCCAGCACCATGGCGCAGAACACGCCTGCGGCAGCCAGTTCGAAGCGGCCATTCATGGCCATCACGATGGCATAGAAGCCACCGAACAGCGCAGCCAGCGTGAACAGGTTGGGCAGGATGTAGATACCCTTGCGGCGCTTGCGCACCACCACGCCCTCAATCTCGTTGGACTCATTGTGGTTTTGCATCAATCCAGCCTCCAGCACAGCGCCTACGGGCGCGGGCAGCTATTAAAACGATAGTATTCTAAGGGAGCGGACCGCGCCGCCCCGAAAGGGTCAGTGTACCTGCGCGCCGCACCCCTTCCCTGCACGAAAAAGGCCACCCGTCGGGGTGGCCTTGTCCTGTACCTTGCGTAGGCCGCTTGCGCGACCCAGGCAAGATGGAATGCAGCAATCTCAGTTGCGGCTCTGGTCAACCAGCTTGTTCTTGGAGATCCAGGGCATCATGGCGCGCAGCTGGCCACCGACCTTCTCGATGGCGTGGTCGGCGTTCATGCGGCGGCGGGCCGTCATGCTCGGGTAGTTGGTGCGACCTTCCTGGATGAACATCTTGGCGTATTCGCCGGTCTGGATGCGCTTGAGGGCAGCACGCATGGCTTCGCGCGACTTGTCGTTGATGACTTCGGTACCCGTCACGTACTCGCCGTATTCGGCGTTGTTCGAGATCGAGTAGTTCATGTTGGCGATGCCGCCTTCGTACATCAGGTCCACGATGAGCTTGAGCTCATGCAGGCACTCGAAGTAGGCCATTTCGGGAGCGTAGCCGGCTTCGGTCAGGGTCTCGAAGCCCATCTTCACCAGTTCCACCGCGCCGCCGCACAGAACGGCTTGCTCGCCGAACAGGTCGGTCTCGGTTTCTTCCTTGAAGTTGGTCTCGATGATGCCGCCCTTGCCGCCGCCGTTGGCCATGGCATAGGACAGGGCCAGGTCACGGGCCTTGCCGGACTTGTCCTGGTACACAGCGATCAGCGAGGGCACGCCGCCGCCCTTCAGGTACTCGGAACGCACGGTGTGGCCAGGACCCTTGGGGGCGACCATGATCACGTCCAGATCGGCGCGGGGCACGACCTGGTTGTAGTGGATGTTGAAGCCGTGAGCAAAGGCCAGCGTGGCGCCTTGCTTGATGTTGGGGGCCACGTTGTTGTTGTAGACCTCGGGGATGTTCTCATCCGGCAGCAGGATCATGACCAGGTCGGCGGACTTCACGGCGTCATCGACTTCCGCGACGGTCAGGCCAGCCTTGGCGACCTTGTCCCAGGAAGCGCCGCCCTTGCGCAGGCCGACCACGACCTTCACGCCGCTTTCGTTCAGGTTTTGCGCGTGTGCGTGGCCCTGGCTGCCGTAGCCGATGATGGCAACGGTCTTGCCCTTGATCAGGCTCAGGTCACAGTCCTTGTCGTAGAAAACTTTCATGTTGGCTCCAGGCTTCGTGTGTGTAGGGGTTGAAAAGGGGAAGGGGACAGGTTTCAGGTGCGTTGCAGCGCATCAAACGCGCAGGATGCGTTCGCCGCGGCCGATGCCGCAGGAGCCGGTGCGCACGGTTTCCAGAATGGCCGTGCGGTCCAGCGCCTGCAGGAAGGCGTCGTTCTTGGATTGGTCGCCGGTCAGCTCGACCGTGTAGCTCTTTTCGGTCACGTCGATGATGCGGCCGCGGAAGATGTCCGCCATGCGCTTCATCTCCTCGCGTTCCTTGCCCACGGCGCGGACCTTGACCATCATGAGTTCGCGCTCGGTATAGGAGCCCTCGGTCAGGTCCACGACCTTGACGACTTCGATCAGGCGATTCAGGTGTTTGGTGATCTGCTCGATCACGTCTTCGGAGCCATTCGTCTGAATGGTCATGCGCGACAGCGATGCGTCTTCCGTGGGGGCCACGGTCAGCGATTCGATGTTGTAGCCGCGGGCCGAGAACAGGCCCACCACGCGCGACAAGGCTCCCGGCTCGTTTTCGAGCAGCACGGCAATGATGTGTTTCATGAAAGAAAGATTCCTCTTTTCGCTGCCCTCCCCCGGCGCCGGTAAACGTCGGGCTTGGCAGGCAATAGATTCGTCAAAGGGGCCGCCTCGAGGACGGCTCACTGGAACGGATGCGGCAGGAATGAACCCGGGCAGATCCCGCAAGGGACCATGCTCAGAGGTCGTCAGCTCCCAGCAGCATCTCGGTGATCCCACGGCCGGCCTGCACCATGGGGAACACATTCTCGGTGGGATCGGTACGGAAGTCCATGAACACCGTGCGGTCCTTGAGCTTGCGTGCCTCGCGCAGGGCGGGCTCCACGTCCTCGGGGCGCTCGATCAGCATGCCCACGTGGCCATAGGCCTCGGCCAGCTTCACGAAGTTGGGCAGCGAGTCCATGTAGCTGCTGCTGTAGCGGCCCGAATACTCGATCTCCTGCCACTGGCGCACCATGCCCAGGTAGCGGTTGTTCAGCGACACCACCTTGACCGGCGTGTTGTACTGCAGGCAGGTGGCCAGCTCCTGGATATTCATCTGGATGGAGCCTTCACCCGTGATGCAGAACACCTCGGATTCCGGCTTGGCCAGCTTGATGCCCATGGCGTAGGGCAGGCCCACGCCCATGGTGCCCAGGCCGCCGGAGTTGATCCAGCGGCGCGGCTCGTCGAAGCGGTAGTACTGCGCAGCCCACATCTGGTGCTGGCCCACATCGGACGTGATGTAGGCATCGGCGTCGCGGGTCATGTTCCACAGCGTCTCCACCACGTACTGCGGCTTGATGACCGAGCCATCGCCACGGCTGTACTGCAGGCAGTCGCGGCTGCGCCAGCCTTCGATGGTCTCCCACCATTGGCCCAGGGCCGCTGCGTCGGGACGGGCACTTGCCTCGCGGATCATGGAGATCAGCTCGGTCAGCACCTCCTTGACGTCGCCCACGATGGGCACGTCCACCTTCACGCGCTTGGAGATGGAAGAGGGATCGATGTCGATGTGGATGATCTTGCGCTCCACCGACATGAAATGCTTGGGGTTGCCGATCACGCGGTCATCGAAGCGTGCACCCACCGCCAGCAGCACGTCGCAGTTCTGCATGGCATTGTTGGCTTCGATGGTGCCGTGCATGCCCAGCATGCCCAGGAACTTGCGGTCGCTGGCCGGATAGGCGCCCAGGCCCAGCAGCGTATGCGTGACCGGGTAGCCCAGCATGTCCACCAGCGTGCGCAGCTCGTTGCAGGCATTGCCCAGCAGAACACCTCCGCCCGTGTAGATATAGGGTCGCTTGGCGGCCAGCAGCAACTGCAGCGCCTTGCGGATCTGGCCGGCATGGCCCTTGCGCACCGGGTTGTAGGAGCGCATCTCCACCTTGTCGGGGTAGCCGGCGTAGAGCGCCTTCTTGAAGGACACGTCCTTGGGGATGTCCACCACCACGGGGCCGGGACGGCCGGTGCGCGCGATGTGGAAGGCCTTCTTCATCGTGTCCGCCAGCTCGCGCACATCCTTCACCAGGAAGTTGTGCTTGACGATGGGGCGGGTGATGCCGACGGTGTCGCATTCCTGGAACGCATCGGTGCCGATGTAGGCCGTCGAGGTCTGGCCGCTGATCACGACCAGGGGAATGGAATCGGTATAGGCGGTGGCAATGCCGGTCACGGCGTTGGTCAGGCCGGGACCCGAGGTCACCAGGGCCACGCCGACTTCACCCGTGGCCCGGGCAAAACCGTCTGCCGCATGCACGGCCGCCTGTTCATGGCGCACCAGCACATGCTGAATGGAATCTTGTTTGTAGAGGGCGTCGTAGATGTACAGAACCGCACCGCCCGGATAGCCCCAAAGCTGCTTGACGCCTTCGGCCTGCAGGGACTTGACGAGGATCTCGGAGCCCATCAGCTCCTGGGATGCATGGGACTGCGACGCCGCTGCTGCCGCGCTGGAGTACTCGGCTTTGGAAATTTCCATGATCAACCTTTGTGAATTTCTCTAACGAAAAACCTTGGGTGCCCCTTGCCTGAAGCCCTTGTGAGGCCGGTGCGGGACTTAGGACCAACAGACATGGGCGAGTGAGTAAACGCCGGACCGTGACCCGTTTGCCTTTTTGAATTGCAGCAGACATTATCGCACTGCAACAAGCCTGCGCGCCATCCTGCGAAAAAAATTGACAGTGCGGTGCGATAATCAGGCCCCGCACCCGTTCAGCCCCTCATCAACGAGCCCCTCATCCGGGCCTGCGTTCCTTTTGGCAACCGAGCAAGAACTATCCGACTTCCTCAAAAGCGTAGAAAAGCGAGCCTTCAAGCGCAGCTTTTTTCACGTCCGGGATGAGGAGGCGGCGCTGGACATCGTGCAGGACAGCATGCTCAAGCTGGCGCAGCACTATGGCGACAAGCCCATCAACGAGCTGCCCATGCTGTTCCAGCGCATCCTGTCCAACAGCACGCTGGACTGGTTTCGCAGGCAAAAAACGCAGAACGCCCTCTTCACCCGCATGAGCGATCTGGAGGCGTCGGCCGGCGACGATGCGGACTTCGACTGGCTCGAAACCTACGCCGACTCCGGCCAGAACGGCGAAACCGCCCGCAGCGCCGAAGATCTGACCGAGCGGGCCCAGATTTTGCAAAGCATTGAAAAAGAGATACAGGAGCTTCCAGCACGTCAACGCGAAGCTTTCCTGATGCGTTATTGGGAAGAGATGGACGTCGCGGAGACCGCTGCCGCGATGGGGTGTTCCGAAGGAAGTGTAAAAACACATTGTTTCCGCGCCATCCAGACATTGAGCAAGGCACTGAAGGCCAAAGGAATCGAGCTATGAAGACTGCGCCCACTCTCACTCTCCACAGCGAAATGGCGGCCGACCGCATCGCACGCCGGATCACCGCGCGCCTGGGTGACGGCGAGGCGTTGCTGCCATACGACATCACCGAACGGCTGCGCGCTGGGCGCGAGCGCGCCCTGTCCGTTCGCCGGCGCGAGCTGCGCGCTGCGCCCGTGCAGGCTGCCAGCGCAACCCAGGCCCAGGGCGGCACGCTGACGCTGGGCTCCGGCGACGAGGGCGGCACTTGGTGGCGCGCGCTGATCTCGGCCGTGCCGGTGCTGGCGTTGATCGTTGGCCTGGTGGTCGTCAACGTGCAGACGGACCAGACAGGTCTAACCGAGGTTGCCGAGGTGGATACCGCCTTGCTGACCGATGATCTGCCGCCCGCCGCCTACGCCGACCCCGGCTTCATCCAGTACCTGAAGACTTCGGCCACCAACACGGAACGCTGATCCCCGCCTTGCCTGCCTGCATGCCCACTGATTCACGCGCCGCGTTCCACCGCTCAGCCGCCGCCATCCTGGCGGCGGTGCTGTTGATGGCGCTGGCCTGGACCGGCTGGCGCGTCGTGCAGCAGGTACGACTGGCACCCAGCACCGTCTCGCCGGCCACGATCGCAGCCTCCAAGACCCTGCACGGTGATGCAGCCACACGCCAGCGCGCCACGGACCTGGCCTCCGGCCCGCGCTGGGCAGAGCTGACACCGGCGCAGAGCAGCGTGCTTGAACCCCTGTCCGAGCGCTGGTCCATGATGGATGCGCTGCAAAAGCGCCGCTGGATGGCGCTGGCCGAGGGCTGGGACAAGCTCAGCGAGAAAGAGCAGGAAAAGCTGCGTGATCGCATGCAGACCTGGTCCAGCCTCAGCGCCCAGCAGCGCAGCCAGGCCCGCCTGAATTTCGCCCTGACCAACCGCCTGGCCACGGACAAGCGCGCCCAGTGGGAGGCCTACCAGGCGCTCAGCGACGAGGAAAAACGCCTGCTGGCCGCGCGCGCCGCGCCCAAGGCCAAGGGCGCCGCCACCGCCATAGAGCCCGTAGCCCCCAAGCGGCTGGCGAGGATTCCGGCGGCCTCGGTGGCTCCGGCCACCATTCCGAATCCGCCGAAGATTCCGCCCGCCACCATCTACAACCCGCCGCTCCCCGTACCTCCGGCCCCATCCCCTACAGGTGTGGAAACCCACCCCGTGCGCCCGCCGGCGCTGGTGGAGACGGCGCCGGTGGAAGTGCCCTCGGCCACGCCCATGCCTTTGCCGCCCATGGAACTGCATGACAGTCCCGATGCTGCATCCCAGCCATCGCACGGCGAAGCGCCCCTCTCGCATTGACGCACTGACGCACCGATCTCCCCGTCCGCATGACGAACGCCTCATCCCCCGCCTCCACCACGGCAGCCGCAATCGCAGCCTCTCCACAGATGGCCCCGCGACTCGCGCGGCGCATGGCCTGCTGGCTCTACGAGGGCATGCTGCTGTTCGGCGTCGTCTTCATTGCAGGCTATCTGTTCGGCACCCTGTCGCAGACACGCAATGCCATGGACAACCGCCATGCGCTGCAGGCCTTCATGTTCGTGGTGCTGGGCATCTATTTCGTCTGGTTCTGGTCCAAGGGCCAGACGCTGGCCATGAAGACCTGGCACATCCGCCTGGTGGATGCGGCAGGCCAGCCCGTCAGCCAGTTGCGCGCGCTGCGGCGCTATGTGTTCAGCTGGATCTGGCTGCTGCCGCCACTGGCGGCCTATTCGACCGGCGTGCCTGCACTGACCACGCTGATGCTGCTGGTGCTGTGGGTGGCGCTCTGGGCGCTGCTCAGCCGCTTTCATCCGCGCCGGCAGTTCTGGCATGACGCATGGGCCGGCACCCAGTTGATCCACCAGGCCCCGGCACCCAGGAAAAAGCGCTGACAGCCCCAGAGGCAGCGTCGCATCTCCTACACTCGCAAGCATGCCCGCCGCATCTCCCGACCCGACCGACAGTGCACCTGTCAATCCCCAGAAAAGCCGCACAGGCCTGACGCGTGTCTGGCACGCAGCAGGCTATTCGCTCTCAGGCCTTCGCGCCGGATGGAATGAAAAAGCCTTCCGCCAGGAAGCGCTGGCCGCCATCGTGCTGATCCCTGCCGCCTTCTGGCTGGGAAGCAGCTGGATCGAGGTCGCACTGCTGGCGGGCACCGTCTTGCTGGTGCTGATCGTGGAGCTGCTCAACAGCGGCATCGAGGCCGTGGTCGATCGCATAGGCCCCGAATGGCACGTTCTGTCCAAGCAGGCCAAGGACATGGGCAGCGCGGCCGTGATGCTGGCGCTGCTGCTGTGCGCTGGCGTCTGGCTGGCCGCCCTCTATCAACGGTTCATTGCATGACAAATCCCACGTTTTCCATTTGTGTGTATTGCGGCTCGCGCCCCGGCGACCAGCCCGGATTCATCGAGGCGGCCCGCGCCACAGGCCGCTGGATCGGTGAGCACGGCGGCCAGCTGGTCTATGGAGGCGGCCGCAGCGGCCTGATGGGCGAGGTGGCCGAGGCCACGCGGCAGGCCGGCGGCCGCGTCGTGGGCGTGATTCCGCAGGCGCTGGTGGACAAGGAACTGGCCAACCATGCCTGCGATGAACTGCACATCGTTCAGACCATGCACGAGCGCAAGGCCATGATGGCCGAGCGCAGCGATGCCTTCGTCGCCTTGCCCGGCGGCATAGGCACCTTCGAGGAATTGTTCGAGGTCTGGACCTGGCGCCAGCTGCGCTATCACGACAAGCCCATCGGCCTGCTCAATGTGGATGGCTACTACGACAGCATGCTGCAGTTCCTGCAGACCTGCGTGGGCCATGGCTTCATGGGCGAGTGGCAGATGGGACTGATCGAAAGCGGCAGCGACATCCCCACGCTGCTGCAATCCCTGGTGCAGAACGCCGGCACGGGCCTGGAGACTGCGCCCTTGCGCGCCGTGATCTGAACAGCAGCGGAAACGGAAACGGCCACCCTTGAGAGGATGGCCGCCAGCGTCGAGATATCAGGAATGCACGGCGCCGAATGCGCCCTGCCCTGCTCTCGGACTCAAATGGCTCCGTCGTCGAGCTCGCCGGTACGGATGCGCACCACGCGCTCCACGGCCGTGACGAAGATCTTGCCGTCACCGATCTTGCCCGTGCGCGCCACGTTGACGATGGCGTCCACGCAGCGGTCCACGTCCTCGGTGCGGACCACGACCTCGATCTTCACCTTGGGCAGGAAGTCCACCACGTACTCAGCACCGCGGTAAAGCTCGGTATGGCCCTTCTGGCGGCCAAAGCCCTTGACCTCGGTGACGGTCAGGCCGTTGACGCCGCAGTCGGCCAGTGCCTCGCGGACCTCTTCCAGCTTGAACGGCTTGATGATGGCGGTGATCATTTTCATGGGGTGAACTCCTAGGTATTACAAATGTGAGGGCCACACAAGATCGGCAAGACCCAAGTCACTGGCGCGCCCCAAAGTCAGGGACAGCGAGCAAGGGCCGCCCCGCAGCGAGGCTGTCGTCTCCCCCGCGAAGCGAGAGGGGGAAGGCGCGAAGCGACTCAGGGGGATATTCATTTCAAGCGCGAAAGCGGTTGGTGATGGGGTAGCGCCAATCCTTGCCGAAGCTGCGGCGCGTCAGTCGCGGCCCCACGGGCGCCTGGCGGCGTTTGTACTCGTTGATCTGGATCAGGCGCGTCACTCGCTCCACATCGGCGCTGGCGTATCCGTCGGCCACGATGGAGGCGATGCTTTCGTTATTTTCCATGTAACGGCGCACGATGGCATCGAGCACCTCATAAGCGGGCAGGCTGTCCTGGTCTTTCTGGTCAGGGCGCAGTTCGGCGCTGGGCGGGCGCGTGATGATGCGATCCGGAATGGGGTCCAGCCCCGTGCCGAACGGATCGTTGGCATTGCGCCAGCGCGCCAGCGCAAAAACCTCGGTCTTGAGCACGTCCTTGATCACCGCGAAGCCGCCCGCCATGTCGCCATAGAGCGTGCAGTAGCCGGTGGACATCTCGCTCTTGTTGCCGGTGGTCAGCACCACGGAGCCGAACTTGTTGGACAGGCCCATCAGCAGGGTGCCGCGTATGCGGGCCTGCAGATTTTCTTCGGTCGTGTCCTCGGCGCGGCCCGCGAAGGCCGGGGCCAGCGCGGCCTTGAAGGCCTCGAACTGCGGTGCGATGGAGATTTCGTCATAGCGCACGCCCACGCGCTCGGCCATGTCACGCGCATCGATCCAGCTGATGTCGGCCGTGTAGGGCGAAGGCATCATCACCGTATGCACCTTGTCCGCTCCCAGGGCATCGACTGCAATCGCCAGCACCAGGGCCGAGTCGATACCGCCCGACAGGCCCAGCAGGGCACCAGGGAAACGGTTCTTGCCCACGTAGTCGCGCACGGCCAGCACCAGGGCGGACCACAGCGCCGGCAGGTGCCCTGGCTGCGCAATCACCTCGCCGGCCAGCACCAGCGCATGCCCGCCCGTGCGGACCTCCACCCGCGGCAAGGCCTCGGCAAAGGCCGGCGCGCGCGCGGCAATGGAGCCGTCCGCCTGCACGGCAAAGGAGCAGCCATCAAAGACGATTTCATCCTGGCCGCCAACCAGATGTGCGTAGACCAGGGGCAGGCCGGTCTCGCGCGCACGCGCGGCCAGCGTGGCTTCGCGTTCGACCTGCTTGCCCTCATGGAAGGGCGAGGCATTGATCACGGCCAGCAATTGCGCGCCGGCCTGGGCGGCGGCGCGTGCGGGTTCGGGATGCCAGGCGTCCTCGCAGATCAGCAGGCCCACGCGCACGCCCTGCACTTCGATCACGCAGGGCGATTGGCCGGCCACAAAGTAGCGCTGCTCGTCGAACACGCCGTAGTTGGGCAGGCATTGCTTGGCGTAGCTGCATTCCACGCGCCCGTCGCGCAGCACGCTGGCCGCATTGCGCAACGCGCCAACGGCGCCCTGGTCGCGCCAGGGATGGCCCAGCACCAGCGCCAGGCCCGGCCATTGCGCGGTCTCCAGCGCAAGCTGCTGCACGGCCTGGTCGCAGGCATCCAGAAAGGCGGGGCGCAGATACAGGTCTTCGGCCGCATAGCCGCACAGGGCAAGCTCGGGCGTCAGCAGCAAGCGTGCTCCCGTGGCATAAGCTTCACGGGCTGCGGCAATGATTTTCTGGACATTGCCGGGCAGGTCGCCCACGACAAAGTTGAGCTGGGCAGTGCAGATGGAGAGCGTCATGGAATGCAATGGAGCCAACAGGGCCGACAAGGCCACCCCACAGCGAAAGGCGGCAGCGCGCGTCACACCGGCCTGCAAGGAATGGCATGGCTGAAACCGCAATTATCACCCGCGTGCTGGACAGCGTGCAGCAGCTCGATGCCCAGGCCTGGAATGCGCTGCTGGCATCGCAGGCCGCGCCCACTCCCTTCATGCGCCACGAGTACCTGAGCGCGCTGGAATCCAGCGGCAGCGCCGTGCCGCAAACCGGCTGGGCCGGCCGCGTGGTCACGCTCTGGCAGGGCGGCGAGCTGGTCGCCGCCTGCCCGGTCTACGCCAAGGCGCACTCCTATGGCGAGTACGTGTTCGACTTTGCCTGGGCACGTGCCTACGCCCAGCATGGGCTGGACTACTACCCCAAGGGCGTGCTGGCCGTGCCTTTCACGCCCGTGCCGGGCAGCCGCCTGCTGGCGCGCACGCCCTTGCTGCGTGCAGCCCTGGTGCGCGCGGTGCGCGAATGGGCCCAGGCGCAGCAGCTGTCTTCGCTGCACCTGCTGTTCAGCGATGCCGAGGATCTGGCAGCCTGCGATGCCGACGGCTGGATGCAGCGCAGCACCGTGCAGTTCCACTGGAGCAACCAGGGCGCCGATGGCGCCGGGCACAGCGATTTCGACCACTTTCTGGCGACGCTGAACCAGGAAAAGCGCAAGAAGATACGCCAGGAAAGGCGCAAGGTGCATGAGGCCGGCGTGCGCTTTCGCGCCCTGCACGGGCCGGACATGGGCACAGAGGACTGGGCCTTTTTCTACCGCTGCCATGAGCGAACCTACCTGGAGCATGGCAACGCCCCGTACCTCGAACCGGCCTTCTTCGAGGCCATGGCGCGCCAGATGCCCGAGGCCTGGCTGATGTTCATCGCCGAGCGCGACGGCCGGCCCATGGCCTGCAGCCTGATCGCGCTGGACGCTGCGGCCGCAAGGCTGTCAGCGGGCCATCCGGACGGGCGCGCCCACGCGCCGCAAGCCCCGCAGGGAACGGCCTACGGCCGCTACTGGGGCGCACTGGAGCGCGTGGATTGCCTGCATTTCGAGGCCTGCTACTACCAGCCCATCGCCTGGTGCATAGAACGCGGCATTGCGCATTTCGAGGGAGGCGCCCAGGGCGAGCACAAGATGGCACGGGCACTGCTGCCCGTGGTCACCCCCAGCGCCCACTGGATTGCCCACCCGTCCTTTGCCGATGCCATCTCGCGCTTTCTGGACCGCGAGGGCGAGGGCATGGCCGGCTATCTGCAGGAGCTTCAGGCCCACAGCCCGCTGCGCCAGGGGTAAGGCGAGGGCCAAGGCTCAGAAGGTTTCCCAGTCGTCATCGCCCTGACCGGGCTGGCGTGGTGCCGGCTTGCCGGCCTGCGTGGGTCCGGCGCGCGGCCGGATGGGGGGCGTGGCATCGCGCTCAAGCCGGCGTGCCAGCGTCTCGCCGCCTGCAGGCGCACCGCCGCCGCCCAGGGCCGCAGGCCGCGCAGGGCTGGCGGGTGGGGCAGGCCGGACAGGCGGGGCTGCGGGGCGCGCTGCGGGGCTGGCCGGTGCCGCCACCCTGTGCGGCACATGCGCATGGCTGTCCGTGGCGCCACGGGGCAACTGGAAGACGGCCACGGCCTCGACCAGGTCCTGCGCCTGCTTGCGCAGCGAGGCAGCGGCGGCCGCGCTTTCCTCGACCAGGGCCGCGTTCTGCTGCGTGGTCTGGTCCATCTGCGTGACGGCTTCGCCAACCTGGGCCACGCCGGAGCTCTGCTCAGTGCTGGCCGAGCTGATCTCGCCCATGATGTCGGTGACCCGGCCGATGGCGGCCACCACTTCGGTCATGGTCGTGCCTGCGCGGTCCACCAGTTGCGAGCCCTGCTCCACACGCTCCACGCTGGCCGTGATCAGCGCCTTGATTTCCTTGGCCGCCTCGGCGCTGCGCTGCGCCAGCGAGCGCACCTCGCCCGCGACCACGGCAAAGCCCCGGCCCTGCTCACCTGCGCGGGCCGCCTCCACTGCGGCATTGAGCGCGAGGATGTTGGTCTGGAAAGCAATGGAGTCGATCACGCCGATGATGTCGCCGATGCGCCGGCTGCTGTCGTTGATGCCCTTCATGGTCTCCACGGCCTCGGCCACCACGTCGCCGCCACGGCGCGCAACGCTGGATGCATTGAGCGCCAGTTGATTGGCCTGGCGTGCGTTGTCGGCGTTCTGGCGCACGGTGGAGCCCAGCTCCTCCATGGAGGCTGCCGTCTGCTCCAGGGCACTGGCCTGCTCTTCCGTGCGGCTGGACAGGTCGGCATTGCCGGAGGCAATCTGCGCGCTGGCCGAGGCCACGCCTTCGGCGTTCTGGCGCACGCTGCGCACGGTCTGCACCAGGCTGGACTGCATGCGCTGCAGCGCGCCCAGCAGCAGGCCGGTTTCGTCATTGCGGTCGATGCGGATGGTCCCGCCCAGGTCGCCGTTGGCCACGCGGTCTGCGGCATCGACCGCATGCGCCAGCGGCGCGCGGATGGAGCGCGTCAGCCACAGGCCGGCCAGCACGGCCAGCAGCACGGCCGCCAGCGCCGCCACGCTGAGGACGACGACCGAGCGCCCGTACACGGCCTCGGCATTGCGGCTTTCCTGCAAGGCGGCATCACTGTTGAGCTTGACCAGCAGGTCCAGCGTGTTCGACGAATCGTTGTAGAGCTTCAGCGACTCGCCGCCCAGCACCGCCTGGGCCTTTTCCTTCTCGCCCTGGCGCGACAGCGCCAGCACCTGCTGGCTCAGTTGCTGGTAGCGCTCGCGTTCCTGGACCAGTTGCGCGTAGAGTCTGCGTTCTTCGTCCGATGACAGCAGCGGCTCATAGGCCTTCTTGCGCTCGGCCAGGCGGCGCTGCAGTTGTTCCAGCTGCTTTTCCGAATCGGTCTTGTAGGCGGCATCGTCATTGTTGACATGGCGCACTTCCAGAAGGCGCGTGCGCACGACATCGGTGCCGATCTGGTTGATCACTTCCACGCTGGGCATGGCGTTGCCCGTGATGACTTCCATGCTGGCGCGCATGGCGCGCAACTGCACCAGGGCTGCGGCCACCACGGCCAGCAGCAGCACCACCAGCAGGCCGAAGGTGCCCAGCATGCGCGTTGAGATCTTGAGGTTTTTCACGTTCGTCTTTCTTGTCGAAGTCCTGCCATCTTGTTGTGCCTAGCTTTGTGTTGCGCCATGGACAGGCGTCAGCCAGGCCCGGCGCGGACTTCGCAAAAACAGATCTGCCGCAACCGCGCAAGTCGGCTTGTGGGCAAGGATTGGAGAGGGAGAGCCACCGCGGTGGCGCGGTCCGCTGGAAGACTGATTGCCGCCAGGCGTGGCGGCCATGAGAACAAGGTGATCACGGGATACCCCTTCGTTCCTAGGGAGCGGCGCCAGAAGCCGCCATTGTTCACGCTGTAAGAATAGGACTACATCCACTTACATTCTGCCAGTATCCAGGCATTGTTCAGGACAAGTTCAGGTACTGGTAGTAGGCAGAAACCTTCACTGGCAGATTTGTGCCACAGCCTCTCGCTCCCGTCTTGCGCCAGCTCAGCGGCAGACACAAAAGGAAAGCGGCCCCATGCAAAGCATGGAGCCGCCAGAAAAGGAAGCTGAACTGCGCGTGAGACCTCAGAACGCGGCCCACTCCTCATCGTCGGCGGTGGTCGTCTCGGTGGTCGTCTTGGTGGCCTTGGTGGCCTTGGCCGGGGTGGCCGCAGCGAGCTGTTGCGCCGGCCCGGCGGCCATGGGAGCCAGGGCCGGACGCGATGCCAGGGAGGCAACAACCGTTGCGCGCGATGCTGCGGCAGTCGCCACAGTGACAGCTGGCGCATCGGCAGCCGCCGTGCGGAATACCGAGACCGAGGCCACCATGGCCTGTGCCTGCTGCTGCAGCGACTGGGCGGCGGCGGCGCTTTGCTCCACCAGGGCCGCGTTCTGCTGCGTGGCCTGGTCCATCTGCGTGATGGCATCACCCACCTGGGCAACGCCCGCGCTCTGCTCGCTGCTGGCCGCGCTGATCTCGCCCATGATGTCCGTCACGCGCCGGATGGCGGTGACGATTTCCAACATGGTCTCGCCGGCCTTGTCCACCAGCTGCGTGCCCTGCTCCACGCGCTGCTCGCTGGCCTGGATCAGCGCCTTGATCTCCTTGGCCGCCTCGGCGCTGCGCTGGGCCAGCGAACGGACCTCGCCCGCTACCACGGCAAAGCCCCGGCCCTGCTCGCCTGCGCGGGCCGCTTCCACGGCCGCGTTCAGCGCAAGAATGTTGGTCTGGAAGGCAATGCCGTCGATCACGCCGATGATGTCCGCGATCTGGCGGCTGCTGTCGTTGATGCCCTTCATGGTGTCCACCACCTGGGCCACGACTTCGCCCCCACGCGCGGCGATGCCCGATGCGGAGGCCGCCATCTGGTTGGCCTGGCGCGCGCTGTCGGCGTTCTGCCGCACGGTGGCGCCCAGTTGCTCCATGGAGGCCGCCGTTTCCTCCAGCGCGCTGGCCTGGCTTTCGGTGCGCGCCGACAGATCGGCATTGCCCTGGGCGATCTCACCGGCGGCCAGTGCCACGCCCTGCGCGTTGCCACGCACCTCGCCCACCAGCTCGGCGAGCTTGCGGCGCATGTCTTCCTGTGCGTTGATGAGCTGGCCCATTTCGTCGCGGCGGCGGCTGGTGACCGGCGTCTCCAGATGGCCGGCCGCCACGTTGCGCGCCACATGGACGGCCTGGGCGACGGGGCCGGTCACGGCACGCGTGATGGCCCAGCCCACCAGGGCTGCAATGGCAACCACCACGGCCAGCGTGCCCAGCACCCAGATGCGGGCGAGGTCAAAGCCGGCCTGCGCCTGCTGGCGTGCCTGCTCGCCCGCCTCGCGCTGCAGGGTCAGCAGGCGGCCGGCGCTTTCGGCCAGCTTGCCGAACTGCGCCTCGGACTCGCCGGCGAACATCAGCCCCATCTCGTCGGCCATGAAGGCCTGCTCCTCGGTGGTCGAATAGTTGCCGGCACGCGCGCGCTCCAGCAGGCGCGCATGCATGGCCAGGAACTGCTGCTTGAAGCCGAGGTAGTCGTCAAAGGCCGCGCGCAGGGCCTGCTGGTCGATCAGCGCACGCAGCGCCGTCTCGTGCTCGCCGATGGTCTGCAGCCGGTCCTGCACCTGCTTGGCAAAGCCATCGACCTCGCCCAGGCTGCGCGCCGAGGCGATGCCGGCCTCGTGGCGGCGCAGGCGGTTGTACTCGGAGCGCATGGCGCCCGCATGGAACATGCTGGGCAGGGCCACATCCGACAAATGCAATGCGTTGCGGTGCATCTGCGCCAGTTGCAACCAGGCCACCGCCCCCAGGATGGCCGAGAACAGGACCATGACGAGGAATCCCATGCCCAGCTTCGTGCCCATGCGCCAATCTGCCAACTTCATTTGCTCGCTCCCGGGCCGATGTCCCCATCAGCGCCTGATTGATCTGCCAAAACCTTGATCCACGACAAAACAAAAAACGCACCCGGCGCGTAGGCAACGGGTGCGTTTCAAATTGTATCAACTGCGAAGCGGGCATTTACCTCAGCGCAGTTGAGACTCCCTCAACGGGAGTGAAAGGGATCAGCCCTTGTAGTTGGCGATGCCGTCCACGACTTCCTTCTTGGCCTCGTCCACGCCCTTCCAGCCCAGAACCTTGACCCACTTGCCCTTTTCCAGGTCCTTGTAGTGCTCGAAGAAATGCTGGATCTGCTTGAGGGTGATCTCGTGGATGTCTTCCAGCGTGTTGATCTTGTCGTAGGCCGGCAGCAGCTTTTGCGTGGGCACGGCCAGGACCTTGCCATCCACGCCGGACTCGTCTTCCATCAGCAGGATGCCGATGGGGCGGCAGGCCACGACCACGCCCGGGGGCAGCGGGAAGGGAGTCATCACCAGCACGTCCACCGGATCGCCGTCGCCGGACAGCGTCTGGGGCACATAGCCGTAGTTGGCCGGGTAGTGCATGGCCGTGCCCATGAAGCGGTCCACGAAGACGGCGCCGCTTTCCTTGTCCACTTCGTACTTGATGGGATCGGAGTTGGCCGAGATCTCGATGACCACGTTGAAGGTTTCAGGAGCGTTCTTGCCCGGTGTGACTTTGTCGAAAGACATGATGGATGAGGAGAGTTGAAACAAAAAAGCCCCCGCAGGGGGATAGCAGCGTGATTTTAGGCGCAGGCACACGCCCCCACGGATGGCTCCGCAGGAACGCCTGCCATGCTACGGCGGCAAGCCTGCGCCAAGCTTGCAGCGCCCGGGCCGTTTTCAGGCGTGTGCGCCGCCCGCGCGCCGTTGCACGGGCCCGCTGCGCAGCTCCACCGCATGCTGCACTTCGCGGCGCAGGCCCAGGGCAAAGCCCAGCTCGGCCAGCACGAACAGCGGCCCGATGACCAGGCCCACGATGTCATCCAGGAAAGCCGGCTTGCGGCCCTCGTAGTAATGGCCCACGAACTGGATCACCCAACCCACGGCGAAGATGCCCAGGCCCCAGCCCAGCCAAGCCCCCATCGGCAGCATGGCGATGGGCTGGGCCAGCGCCAGCATCAGGGCAAGCACCAGGGCCATGGCGATGCCGTAGCGCAGGTCCAGCAGACAGTAGTAGATGCCTGCCGCCAGTGCCGCCAGCAGGGCCAGGCTCAATGGCAGCTCGGGCAGGCCATCGCCCAAGGGGGCAGCCCACTGCAGGCGGGCCAGCAAAATCACCACCGCCCACATGATCAGCGGCACGCCGACGAAGTGCGTGAGGATGTTGCGCGGATCACGGTGATAGTCCGCGTACTGGGACAGTTGGTCGATGAGGGTTTTCATAGGCTGCACCTGCGGTGGATGTTGCGCAACCATGGTGGTGTCATCAAGGATTGGCGTCTGTCATGGATCCGACACAAGCCTCATCGCACACCTCGGGCTTACCCGCACCCGCCCCGGCAGCTCCGGCAGCCCACGCCGCCCCGCGCGGCGTACGGCGCCGTGCTGCGGCCGGCCCGCCGGGCATGGCCGATCTCTGGGCCACCATCGAGGCGGGCCGCTGGTTCCACGCCCTGCCGCCGGAGCTGGGCGCACAGCTCAAGGCACTGGCCCAGCCCCGCACGCTGGCGGCAGGCGACTGGCTGTTCCGGCGCGGCGACCCGCCCTGCGGCCTCTATGCGGTGGCGCGTGGTGCGCTCAGCATCTCGGGAACGGCCGCCTGCGGCGAGCAAGCCCGCACGGCGCTGCTGACCCTGGTGGAGCCGCCCATGTGGCTGGGGGAAATCGCGCTGTTCGATGGAGCCGAGCGCACCCACGATGCCCAGGCAGCCACGGCCTGCACCGTGCTGCACGTGCCCCAGGCCCCATTGCAGGCATGGCTGGCGGCCCATCCCGAACACTGGCAGGTGCTGGCCTTGCTGCTGACCGACAAGCTGCGCGTGTGCCTGATGGCGCTGGAGGAGCACACGCTGCTGCCTGCGCCGCAGCGCCTGGCGCGGCGCCTGGTGCGCATGGCCGAAGGCTTTGACCAGTGGCAGCCGGACGGCCAGGGCCGCCAGCGCTGGCGCCGCGAGCTGGATGTTTCCCAGGAACAGCTGGCGCGCATGCTGGGCCTGTCGCGCCAGACCACCAACCAGATCCTGCAGGAGCTGCAGCAGGCCGGTTGCCTGCAACTGCGGCGCGGCAAGATGGAGGTGCTGGACCGGCAGGGCCTGCGCGACGCGGGCTGGCCCGAGGACTGAAGCCACTGAAGCCGCTGGAGCCACCAAGGCGATCGAGGGGACGCAGCAACGCCCGGGACTGGACAAGCGGCGCGGGCACCCCACAATCGGGCTCCATGCAATACCACTACATCGGCAATGCGTCCGTGCCCACGGAGTCGGGACGCACGATCCCCGTGCTGGACCCGTCGGACGGGCAGGCTTTCGACGAGCTGCAGCGCGGCTCGCCCCAGGACATCGACCTGGCCGTGCGTTCGGCGCGCGAGTGCCAGGACAGCGTCTGGAGCAAGCTTTCTGCCGCAGAGCGCGGGCGCCTGCTGATGCGCCTGTCGGGCAGCGTGCTCCAGCATGCCGATGAGCTCACGGCCATTGAGCAGCGCGACTGCGGCAAGCCCACGCGCCAGGCCCGTGCCGATGTGCTGGCGCTGGCGCGCTACTTCGAGTTCTACGCCGGCGCCTGCGACAAGCTGCACGGTGAGACCCTGCCCTACCAGCAGGGCTACAGCGCCCTGACCTGGCGCGAGCCCCACGGCGTGACCGGCCACATCGTGCCCTGGAACTATCCCATGCAGATTCTGGGCCGCAGCGTGGGCGCGGCGCTGGCCGCGGGCAATACCTGTGTGGTCAAGCCCTCGGAAGACGCCTGCCTGTCCGTGCTGCGCGTGGCGCGGCTGGCCACCGAGGCAGGCTTTCCAGCCGGCGCCTTCAACGTGGTCACCGGCCTGGGTCACGAGGTGGGCGAGGCCCTGGCGCGCCATCCCGGCGTAGACCACCTGAGCTTCACAGGCAGCCCCGGCGTGGGCACGCTGATCCAGCAGGCGGCTGCCGAGCGCCACTGCCCCGTCACGCTGGAGCTGGGCGGCAAGAGCCCGCAGATCGTGTTTGCAGACGCGGACCTTGATGCCGCCGTGCCCGCCATCGTCAACGCCATCGTGCAGAACGCGGGCCAGACCTGCTCGGCAGGTTCGCGCGTGCTGATCGACTCGCTGATCTACGAGCCGCTGCTCGAACGCCTGGGCCAGGCCTTCGAGGCGCTGCGCGTGGGCCCGGCCGCCATGGACCTGGACCTGGGGCCGCTGATCCGCGCCAGCCAGCAGCAGCGCGTCTGGGATTTCCTGTCCGACGCCCAGGTGGCCGGCATTGCCGTGGTGGCGCAGGGCCAGATCGTCGAGGATGCGCCCGACAGCGGCTTTTACCAGGCGCCCACCCTGCTGCGCGACGTGCCGCCCGAGCACCGGCTGGCGCAGGAAGAGATTTTCGGCCCCGTGCTCTGCGCCATGCCCTTCCATGACGAGGACCATGCCGTGCAACTGGCCAACGGCACGGCCTACGGCCTGGTGGCCGGCCTGTGGACGCGCGACGGCGCGCGCCAGCTGCGTCTGGCGCGGCGCCTGCGCTGCGGCCAAGTCTTCGTCAACAACTACGGGGCGGGTGGCGGCGTGGAGCTGCCCTTCGGCGGCGTCAAGTCCAGCGGCCATGGCCGCGAAAAGGGCTTCGAGGCGCTCTACGGCTTTACCACGCTGAAGACCGTCGCCATACGGCATGGCTGATCTTCGCGCATGACGGAAAATCGCGGGATGCCCGGCGCCAGCCGGCAGCCCGCGACAGAAAGAACAGCTTCCCCCATGCCCTTGTCCCCCATTCCCGACCGCACGCCCCAGCATGAACGCGACGTGCGCTACCGCAGCTACGCCCGCGCCGACGGCCTCTGGGATATCGAAGGCGAGCTGCGCGATAGCAAGACCCATGACATCGAACTGAGCGGCGGCCGCCACATGCCCGCCGGCACGGCCATACACCACATGTGGATACGCACCACGGTCGATGCCCGCCTGGCGGTGCAGGCCATCGAAGTCGTCATGGATTCCCACCCGCTGGGCCACTGCCCCGAGGCCACGCGGGCCCTGCAGAAAATGGTGGGCTGCAGCATGGCGCGCGGCTGGCGCAAGGCTATCAACGAGAACCTGGGCGGCGTGGCCAGCTGCACGCATCTGCGCGAGCTGCTGTTCAACATGGCCACGGCCGCCTTCCAGTCCGTACCGGGCGTCTTTGGCGATGCCGAACCCAGCCAGCCGCCACGCCACCTGGGCCAGTGCCTGGGCTGGGACTTCAACGGCCCCGGCGTGGCCCGCTATTACCCGCAATTCGTGGGCTGGCAGCCCGGCACAGGCGGCGCGCCCCAGATCCCGGCGACCACAGCAACCACCGAAACCCAGGGGGCCTGACCCCCGACCGAGGAGCAAAGCCCGATGCGTGTCCAGGACAAATCCATCATCGTCACAGGCGCCGGCAGCGGCATCGGGGCCGGCATCGCCCAGCGGCTGGCCGCCGAAGGTGCCCGGGTCATCGTCAACGACATCGACCGCGAGGCCGGCACGCGCGTGGCACAGGCCATCACCGCCGAAGGCGGCCGGGCACTTTTCGTGCAGGCGGACATGACACGCAGCGAACAGGTCAAGGCCCTGGTGCAGGCCACGCTGCAGGCGCATGGCCGGCTCGACGCCTTCATCAACAACGCGGGCTGGACGCACCGCAACCGCCCCATGCTCGAAGTCAGCGAGGCCGAGTTCGACCGCGTCTACGCCATCAACGTCAAGAGCATCTACCTTTCTGCCGTGCACGGCGTGCCCGCCATGCGCGCCAACCCGGCGCTGGCCGATGGCCGCCCTGGCGGCGGCAGCTTCATCAACATCGCCTCCACGGCAGGCCTGCGCCCTCGGCCGGGGCTGACCTGGTACAACGGCTCCAAGGGTGCCGTCATCATCACCAGCAAGTCCATGGCGGCCGAGCTCGGGCCCGAGAACATCCGCGTCAACTGCATCAACCCCGTCTTCAACCCCGACACCGGCCTGGCCGCCGAGTTTGCCGGCGGCCCGGTGGACGAAGAGCGCCGCGCGCGCTTTCGCGCAACGATTCCGCTGGGCCGCTTTTCCACAGCGCTGGACGTGGCCAATGCCGCGCTGTATCTGGCCAGCGACGAGGCCGCCTTCATCAGCGGCACCTGCATCGAGGTGGACGGAGCGCGCTGCGTCTAGACACAGATCAAGAACTGCAGGCTTGCGCAGTGCCTGGACATAGGCATTCGGGCAAAATCGCAGGCATGGCAGAACGAGTGATCCCCCTGGTCGACGAGCGCTCCCCCACGCGCCCGGCCGCCGTGCCAAGTCTGCTGCAGACGCCCACCGGCGATCTGCAGGACAGGCTTGGCCGGTCGCTGCGCGACCTGCGCATCAGCATCACCGACCGCTGCAACTTCCGCTGCAGCTACTGCATGCCCAAGGAAGTCTTCGACAAGAACTACAGCTACCTGCCGCACGGCTCGCTGCTGAGTTTCGAGGAAATCACGCGCACGGCGCGCCTGTTCGTGCAGCACGGTGTGCAGAAGATCCGGCTGACGGGTGGCGAGCCGCTGCTGCGCAAGAACGTGGAAACGCTGGTGGAGCAGCTCTCCGCCCTGCGCACGCCCGGCGGCCAGCCGCTGGACCTGACGCTGACCACCAACGGCTCCCTGCTGGCCCGCAAGGCCCGCGCGCTCAAGGACGCCGGCCTGAACCGCGTCACCGTGAGCCTGGACGGGCTGGACGACGCGGTGTTCCGCAGCATGAACGACGTGGACTTCCCGGTCTCCGACGTGCTGGCCGGCATCGAGGCGGCTCAGGCTGCGGGCCTGACCAACATCAAGGTCAACATGGTGGTCAAGCGCGGCACTAACGAAGACCAGATCCTGCCCATGGCGCGCCACTTCCAGGGCACGGGCGTGACATTGCGCTTCATCGAATACATGGATGTGGGCGCGACCAACGGCTGGCGCATGGACGAGGTCCTGCCCTCCGACGAGGTCATCGCCCGGCTGCGCGCCGAACTGCCCCTGGTGCCGCTGCAGCCCAGCGCCACCGGCGAGACGGCCGTGCGCTGGGGCTATGCCGACGCGCGCGGCCTGCATGACCCGTCGCTGGGCGAGGTCGGCGTGATCAGCAGCGTCACCCATGCCTTTTGCGGCGACTGCAACCGCGCGCGCCTGTCCACCGAAGGCCGGCTGTACCTGTGCCTGTTCGCCTCCGAAGGCTGGGACCTGCGCAGCCTGCTGCGCAGCGGCGCCAGCGATGCCGAGGTCGCCTCCGCGCTGGCCCCCATCTGGCAGCAGCGCAGCGACCGCTACTCCGAGCTGCGCGCCAGCCTGCCGGCCAGCACGGGCACGCAGCGCAGGCGCATCGAGATGAGCTACATCGGCGGCTGATCCGTGCGGCGTGCGCGGGGCGTCGGCGCCCTGCCATCGCCGCCCCGCCCCCTACTCCTTTTCCCGCTGCTCCCTCCCGCCCCACATGCCCCCTTCTTCCCATCCCGCTCCCCTGCACGCCCCCCTGCCCCTGAACGACATCACGGGCTGCGTGCTGGCAGGCGGGCGCGGCATGCGCATGGGCGGCATCGACAAGGGGCTGCAGCCCTTTCTGGGCCAGCCGCTGGCGGCCCATGCGCTGGACCGCCTGGCGCCCCAGGTCGGGCATCTGCTGATCAACGCCAACCGCCATGCCGAGGCCTATGCGCAATTGGGCGCGGCCCACGGTGCGCCGGTCTGGCCCGATGCCGAACCCGACTATCCCGGCCCGCTGGCCGGCTTCCTGAGCGGCCTGATGCACTGCCGGACGCCCTGGCTGGTCTGCGTGCCCTGCGATACGCCGCTGTTCCCGCTGGACCTTGTGGAGCGGCTTGTGCAGGCGGCGCTGTCGCAGCAGCCTGCGGCCGACATCGTCGTCGCCCATGGCTGGGAGCGCTCGCTTGACGCAGATCAATCCCTGCTGCGGGCACAGCCCGTGTTCTGCCTGATGCGGTCATCGCTGCGTGATAGTCTGCAATCGTTCATACGCTCGGGCGGCCGCAAGATCGATGCATGGACGGGCCAGCACCGCTGCGCCACGGCCCTCTTCGACCGCGCAGGCGACAGCCCGCTGGCCTTTGCCAACGCCAACACGCAGCAGGAGCTGCAGGCGCTGGCGCGCGCCGCAGCCACCCCGTCGTAGTGCCCCGCGCCGCCGGCCCGCACGCCGCCTTGCCCAACCGGATTCCGTTCTGATGACAGCATCCTTCCAGCCCGCATCCCCCACCACCGCATCCACCCAGGACCTGAGGGTCGATCAGGCCCTGTCACAGCTGGCCAGCCTGCTTCAGCCCCTGGGCCCGGTGGCAGAGATGGAGACGCTGGCGCTGGCCGATGCGCTGGACCGCGTGCTGGCCGAAGACATCGTCTCCCCCGTCGATGTGCCAGCGCATGACAACGCCGCCATGGATGGCTATGCCTTCGATGGCGGCCAGCTGCAGGCAGCTCACGCCGGTTCGCCCGCTGCACCGCTGGTGCTGCGCGTGGTCGGCCAGGCCCTGGCCGGCAAACCCTGGCATGGCACCGTGCAGGCTGGCGAGTGCATCAAGATCATGACCGGCGCCGTGTTGCCGAGCGGGCTGGACACGGTGGTCGCGCATGAACGCACCGTGTCCGCAGGCGCTGACCACATCGGCATTCCGGCAGGCAGCGTGCGTGCCGGGGACAACCGGCGCCTGCGCGGCGAGGACCTGAGCCTGGGCCGCGTGGCCCTGTCGGCGGGCCAGCGCCTGCATCCCGCGGCCCTGGGCCTGATCGCCAGCCTGGGCCAGCCCCAGGTGCGCGTGCGCAGGCGGCTGCGCGTGGCCTATTTCTCCACGGGCGATGAAATCCTCCACCCCGGCACGGCACCGCGCGAGGGTGCGGTCTACGACAGCAACCGCTTCAGCCTCATCGGCCTGCTGCAGCGCATGGGCGTGCAGGTGCTGGACCTGGGCGTGGTGGCCGACGAGCCCGAGGCCCTGCAGGAGCGCCTGCGCGAAGCCGCCTCCCTGGCCGACGTGGTGCTGACCAGCGGCGGCATCAGCGCAGGCGAGGCCGACCACACGCGCGCCATGCTGCAGCGCATGGGCTGCGTGCACTTCTGGCGACTGGCCATGCGGCCCGGCCGGCCGCTGGCCGTGGGCCTGCTGCAGCCCGATGCGGGCACGCCGTTTGCCGCAAGCCGCACGCCTGCACGCACCACGGTGCTGATCGGCCTTCCTGGCAATCCCGTGGCCGCCATGGTCAGCTTTCTGGTCTTTGTCCGTCCGGCGCTGCTGCAGCTCATGGGCGCTGCGCAGGCGGCTGCCGAGCCGGCCGCCCTGCCCCAGGCCGTGGCTGCCCATGCGCTGTCCAAGCGGCCGGGCCGCACCGAGTACCAGCGCGGCCTTCTGTCCACAGGCGCCGATGGCCGCTGCCTGGTGCGCACCACCGGGCCGCAGGGTTCGGGCGTGCTGCGCTCCATGGCCGAGGCGGACTGCCTCATCGTGCTCGAACATGAGCGCGGTGCCGTGCAAGCCGGCGAAACCGTGTCCATCCTGCCGCTGCAGGCCTTTCCCTGACAGGAGATTCCCATGCCCTTCCAGTCCAAGCACCTGACCGACGCCCCCGATCGCAGCACCGTCGACACGCTGCCCGGCGCTACCTTGCTGGAGTTCGGCACCGCCTGGTGCGGCCACTGCCAGGGCGCGCAACCGCTGATTGCCCAGGCGCTGGAGGCCGCCCCGCAGGTGGCCCACATCAAGGTGGAAGACGGCCCCGGCCGGGCCCTGGGTCGCAGCTACCGCGTCAAGCTCTGGCCCACCCTGATCTTTTTGCGTGACGGGCAGGAGGTGCAAAGGCTGGTGCGGCCCCAGCAGGCCCGCGAGATCGCGGACGCGCTGGCCCGCATCACCGCCCAGCCCTGACGCTTGCGGCGCGGCCGCTGCCTGTGTATCGCCGACAATGGCCCGCATGCCGCCTCAAAAGAAGCCAACCGAATCCGCGCCCAAGAAGCCCCGCCGCAACAGCGGCCGCCCGCTGGCCGACGATGCCGTGGGACGGGACATCATCCTGCAGACCACGGTCAACCTGCTCAAGACCCGCACACCGGAGCAGCTGAGCATTCTGGAAATCGCGGCGGCAGCCGGTGTCACGCGTGCCCTGGTGCGCTACTACTTCAGCAGCCTCAAGGGCTTGCTGCAAGAGGTGACGGAGTCCCTGATGCGCGAGTTGCAAAACCGCATGGAAGTGGCGCTCAGGACGCAGGGTACGGTGGAAGAGCGCGTCTACCAGCGCCTGCTGCTGCGGCTGGATTTCATGCGCGAGCACCCGCAGTTCGAGCGGCTGGCGCTCTCCGAGATCTACCATTACGAAAGCGAAGAAGAGCCGCCGCCCTCGGGCACGCCGCTGCAGCGCATCACGCGGCGCGGGCTGGAGCTGACCTCGACCATGCTGATGAACGGAGCACAGGCCAGCCACCCGGCACAGGTGGACCCGCGCTTCATCCACCTGGCCATCCTCAGCATTTCGGCCTTCCTGCCCACGGCACGGCCGCTGCTGGCCGAGCTGTTCGGTGAGGGACCCGAGGCAGACCAGCAGATCGAGCGCTACCTGCGCTTCATGTCCCACCTGCTGGCCGAGCGCATCAGGCAGGATGCGCCGGCGCAAGACCACCCTCCTTCCCCGGGCCACCACCCGGGATGACTTGCGCCGGCGCCCGCTGCTTCCTCCCTCCTTTCGTTCAGCGCCTGTTCGATCTAGTCCGGCTGTATGCCCAGTTCCTTGACCAGCCGCCCGAAGCGCTCGAAATCGCCGGCATTGGTCTTGCCCAGGCGCTGGGGCGGACCGCCCACAGGGACGGTTCCCAGCGTGGCCATGCGCGCCACCACGTCGGGCATCCTGAGGATCTCGTTGAGGTGCGTATTCAGCAGCTTGACCACCTCGGCGGGCATGTTCCTGGGGCCGAACAGGCCATACCAGGCAGTCAGCTCCACGTCCTTGTAGCCCAGTTCGGCCAGCGTGGGCACGTCGGGCGCCAGCGGTGAGCGCTGGGCGTCGGCCACGGCCAGCGCCACCAGCTTGCCGCCGGGCAGGTAGGGAGCGATGGAGCCCAGCGTGCTGTAGGTGAAGGGCACATGGCCGCCCACCACATCGGTGACGGCCGGGGCCACGCCCTTGTAGGGTATGGCCTCGAAGCGGGCGCCCGTGGCGCGCCGGACCATCTCGCCGAGGAAGTGCATGGGCGAGCCGTTGCCCGGCGTGGCATAGCCCAGCGAGCGGCCTTGGCTGGAGGAGATGGCCTCCTTGAAGCTGCGCACGCCCGCACCGGGCCCGGCGACGAGGAACAGCGAAGTGGAGCCGACCTCGATCACGGGCGTGAAGCCATTGAGCACGTCGTAGCCGTGGCCCGCGCCCAGCTTGAGCACCAGTTGGGCCATGGCAAAGGTATTGGGCGCCAGCAGCAGCGTGTAGCCATCGGCCGGTGCCTTGGCCACGAAACTGCTGCCTATGGTGCCGCTTGCGCCCGCGCGGTTGTCCACGAGCACGGACTGGCCGATGCGGGCCGACAGCTTCTCGCCCAGCAGCCGCGCCAGCGCGTCGGTATCGCCGCCTGCGGGGTAGGCCACGACGATGGTGACCGGCTTGTGGGGGTAGGTCTGGGCCTGCGCCGGACCGGCGAGCAGCGCCAGGGCCATGGCCGCGCCCAGGGCGAGCGTTCTGCGTTTCGCTTTCATGGAGAGGGCTTTCATCGTGGTTTTTTCATTGTCAGCAAAGGTCGTTGCCGGGCTCACGCCTGGCGTATCGCCACACGGTGCATCCGCCGCGCTGCGGGGTGGTAGTCATTGACCGCGTAGTGCTGCGTGGCCAGGTTGTCCCAGATGGCCACCGAGCCCTTGCGCCAGCGAAAGCGCACCTGCCATTCAGGCACCTTGGCCAGGCCGCTGAGCATGGCGATCAGGGCCGCGCTCTCGTCGCTGGTCACGCCTTCTATGTGCGTGGTGTAGAGCGAGTTCACAAAGGCCACAGGCAGCCCGGTGACCGGGTGCTCCAGGACCACGGGCTGCTCCAGCGGCGGATGCTTGAGGCGGGTGGCGCGATAGGCCTCGCCAGACGGATCTCGGCGCATCAGGCTTTGCCTGAGCGCTGGCGCCTCCCAGTTGTGGGTGGCGCGCAGCTTGCGCAGATAGGCCTGCAGCTCGGGCGCCAGCGAGGCGAAGGCCGTGGTCATGCTGGCCCACATAGTGTCGCCACCCGTGGGCGGCACGTCCACGGCGTAGAGGCAGGCACCGGCGGGCGGCTTGGTCTGCCAGGTCAGGTCGGCATGCCAGATGTCGGTGCCGGTGCGCGTGCCCTGGCTGATCAGCAGCTCGACATGGGGATCGTCCGGGTGCGAGGGAAAGGTGGAGGACACGGGCTCTACCTTGCCGAACACCTGGGCCACGCGCACCTGCTGCGCAGGGTCCAGCGTCTGGTCGCGGAAGAAGATGACCTGGCGCTCGGCCAGCAGCCGGCGCAGCGCGTCCGCATGGTCATGCACCTGCGCCGGGTCCGAGAGATCGATGCCGTAGATCTCCGATCCTATGCACGGGGTGATGTGTTCGACTTGCATGAAATTCCTTTTCTCGAAAAAAACGGGTTGGGGTGGTGATCAGGTGGACGCGATGTCCTGCGGCAGCGGCATGGAGCGGAACCGGCGGCCGGTGGCATGGAACAGGGCCGTGGCCACGGCAGGCGCCGTGGGGCCCAGGGCCACTTCGCCGCAGCCCTGGGGCGGCCGGTCGCTTTCGACCAGGACCACCTCCACGCGGGGCATTTCGGCAAGTTGCAGCAGCGGGTAGTCGTGGAAATTGCTTTGCTGCACCACGCCCTTGTCAAAGCCCAGCCGGCTCTTGAAGGTGTTGGTCAGCGCAAAGCCGATGCCGCCTTCGACATTGGCCTTGACCAGTCCCGGGTTGACCACGCGGCCCGCGTCGATGGCGCAGATGGCGCGCTCCAGCCGCACGCGGCCTTCCACAACACGCAATTCCATGACCAGTGCGACGAAGGTCTGGAAGCTCTCGCCCCGCCCCGTGTAGACGTTGAAGGTCATGGCGCGGTGCAGGCCTGCCGGCGCGGGCTGCTCCCAGCGCGCTGCCTTGGCCGCCGCATCCAGCACGCCCAGCGCCAGCGGCTGGCCGGCCAGCAGGCGGCGCCGGTACTGGTAGTCGTCCACGCCTGCGGTGTGGGCCAGCTCGCTGATGAAGCTTTCCAGGAAGAACACGCTGGACGTGGTGCCCACGCTGCGCAGATAGCTCAGCGGTATGGGCTGCTGCACGTCCACGGCATCCACCAGCAGGTTGGGCACGCCGTAGATCAGGTCGTAGATGGACTCGACCATGGTCTCGTCCCAGCCGCCGGCATCGGCCATCTTCTTGGGGTTGATGGCACCGTACAGCGACTGGCCCGAGATGCGTGCATGCAGCGCGGCCGGCATGCCGTCGGCGCCCAGCACGGCACTCAGCCGCCCCGAGGCACCGGGCCGGTAGTAGGAATGCCGTATGTCGTCCTCGCGCGAGCGGATGACCTTGACGGGCCGGCCCACGGCCTTGGATGCCGCTGCCGCATGCAAGGCGAAGTCGGGCATGTACTTGCGCCCGAAGCTGCCTCCGAGGAAGGTGGTGTGCACGATGACCTTGTCCGCAGGCACGCCGCAGGCCTTGCCCAGTTCGCCGCGCAGGAAGTCCTGGCCCTGGTAGGGCCCCCAGGTCTCGACCTCGCCGTCGCGCACATGGACAGTGGCGGCCAGCGGCTCCATGGTGGCGTGCGTGATGTAGGGCGAGTGGTAGTCGGCCGTGATCGGCTTGCCCGCCGCCAGCATTTCGCGCGGCTTGCCCAGGCTGCGGGCCACGACAGCCTTGTCGCTGGCCAGGCCTGCAACGAATTGCGCATGGATGCGCTCGCTGTCCACGCCGGCCGCCGCGCCGGCGTCGAATTCGATGTCCAGCGCGTCGGCGGCCTGCTTGGCGATCCAGTACGAATCGGCCACCACCACCACGGTGCTGGGCTCAGGGTCGGGCCACTGCGTGGTGCGCACGACGGCATGCACGCCGGGGCGCGCGCGCACCTCGCCCTCGTTGCGGATGCGCACGATGCGCCCCGTCACGCTGGGCGCCATGCGCACGGCGCCGATCAGCATGCCGGGCACCTCGACATCGATGCCGAAGACCGCGCTGCCATCGACCTTGGCCGGGGTGTCCACCCGGCGCAGGTTGCGGCCGATCAGGCCCTGCTCGGAAGCCGACTTCATGCGCGGGCGCGCGGCCAGGGGCAGCCTGGAGGCATCGGCCACGATCTCGCCGTAGCCCACGCTGCGGCCCGTCGCGGAGTGCAGCACGCGGCCGGCGCGCGTGCTGCACTGGGATGCCCGCACGCCCAGCCGGGCCGCGCCGGCACGCAGCAGCACATCACGGGCCTGGGCACCGGCCAGGCGCATGCGCTCGTAGAAATAGTTCATCGACATCGACGCGCCCACGAACTGCTGGAACGGCATCTCGCCCGCATCGTTGCGATAGGCGTCGCGCCCGGTGACGAAGCGCACGGTCACGCTGGCCCAGTCGGCATCGAGCTCGTCGGCCAGCACCTGGGGCAGGCCCGTGTAGATGCCCTGGCCCACCTCGCACTGCGACACGCCGATCACCACCTGCCCCGAAGGCTCGATCCAGACCCAGTCGCCGATGGAGGAGGCCGTTGCTGCCGCTGCACCGGCCTCCGCTGGCGCGGCCTGCGCCAGCGGAATCAGCAGGCTGCCGGCAGCAGGCGCCACCAGCAGCGCAGCAGCGCTCTGGAGCAGATGCCTGCGCCGCAGCGAGATGGCAGAGCCGGCCGTGCGGCCCCGTTCATTGCTTGGACGCTGCGGCATGGATGGCCTCCCGGATGCGGTGGTAGGTGGCGCAGCGGCACAGATTGGTCATGGCCTCGTCGATCTGCGCATCGGTGGGCTGTGGATGGGTCTTGAGCAGCGCGGCAGCGGCCATGACCATGCCGGACTGGCAGTAGCCGCACTGCGGCACGTCCTTGTCCATCCAGGCCTTCTGGATGGGGTGGGAACGGTTGCTGGACAGCCCTTCGATGGTCGTGACCGCCTTGCCGCCCACCGTCGAGACGGGCAGCACGCAGGAGCGCACCGGCTCGCCATCGACATGGACCGTGCAGGCCCCGCACATGCTGATGCCGCAGCCGAACTTGGTGCCGGGCAGCTTGAAGTGATCGCGCAGCACCCACAGCAACGGGGTCTGCCCGTCGCCGTCAAAGGCAACGCTTCGGGAATTGAGGGTGAATTTCATCGTGGAGTCTCCAATGCGCCCGCGTCGCCGGGGCTGCATGTCTCATGCCTCTCAGAACGAGTGGTGTATGCCTGCCGCAATCACGGTCTGCGTGCGCCCGCTGGCAACGCCCACGGAGTTCATCGCCGCCACGCCATCCGAGGCGCGCTGGTGCGTGACCGAGGCATGCAGCTGCGTGCGTTTGGAGAAGGCGTAGCGCGCGCCCAGGTGGACCTGGTTCCACTTCGTCTGCTCGAAACGGCTGAAGGAGTAGCCCGTGTTGATGGTCACGGACTGGCTGGTCTGCCAGGCCAGGCCCAGGTCAAGGGCACTCATGTTGCTGGAGGCCCCGCCGTACTTGAGCGTGGAGCGCGTCAGCAGCGCGTTGAGCCGGACCGGAAGCGCATCGAGCTGGTAACCGCCGCCGATGCCCAGCACCTGGAAGGTGTCGAGCACCAGCGGCCGGCCCGCCACCAGGTCCTGGCCCAGCGCGTTCGCCAGGCCCGTGCGCCCGGCGATATCGAAGGCACGGCCACGCGCATCGGTGTAGGCCACGGCCAGATTGAGCTTGGCACTGGAATAGCTGCCCATGACGCTGTAGGTACGGTTGGCCTGCGAGCGGCCCGGCACCTCGCCAAAGCCGTACTGCGCGCCGAACTGCATGCCGCCCATGCTGGGCGTCAGGTAGACCACGGAGTTGTCCACCGGAAACTGGCTGGACAGGCCGTCCAGATTGCCGGGGTGGTAGAGATAGAAGTTGTAGAGCTGGTAGCCGTTGCCCCACTGGCTCAGCGTGCCGGCCGTGAAATCGACCTGGCGACCCAGCCGTACCGAGCCCATCGACGCGCTGTCCAGACCCACCCAGGAAGCCCGGTTGAAGTAGCTGGTCGGCGAGATCGGCGAGCCGATGTCCGTGAGGAATCCGTTCTCCAGCTGGAACGAGGCCTTCATGCCGCCCCCCAGATCCTCCGAGCCGCGCAGGCCCCAGAGGTCAGGCTGGGAAATGGCCGAATCCATGCGCGTCAGCCGGCTCCCGCGCACATCGCTGATCCAGGGCATGGTCAGGTCCATGCTGCCGTACAGCGTCACCGAACTCTGGGCCAGCGCCGCTCCCGCGCCGCCCAGCATCGCCAATGCGGCAATTGCTTTGTATTTCATCGCAAGGCTCTTTCATCGTGAGATGGGTAAAAAAATTCCACAAGTGGCAATTTTGAACACCACGCCACGGAAGATGCCTGGCAAGGCGCGAATTAATTTCCACTTATGGAAATATTAGCTGCGCGGGCCGAATTCTGGTTCTGGGGTTTTCATCTACCGCGTTGTAGGTAGGTCTCGGGAGGTGGAAGCAAGGGACGGGCATTGCACCCGCCCCCGCACCAGGCGCTCAGCGCCCCAGTGCCTGGTCCACGCCCTTGTTGGCCAGGGCGTCTGCCCGCTCGTTGCCAGGGTCGCCTGCGTGGCCCTTGACCCAGCGCCAGTCGATGCGGTGGCCGCCGCCCTGGACCAGGGCGTCCAGCCGCTGCCACAGCTCCACGTTCTTGACGGGCTCCTTGGAGGCCGTCTTCCAGCCCTTGGCCTTCCAGCCATGGATCCATTCGGTGATGCCCTTGAGCACGTACTGGCTGTCGATGTAGAGCACCACATCGCAGGGCCGCCTGAGCGCGGACAGCGCCTCGATCACGGCCATCATCTCCATGCGGTTGTTGGTCGTGTTCAGCTCGCCGCCGAACAGCTCTTTCCTGGCGCTGCCGGCCTCCAGCACCACGCCCCAGCCGCCGGGACCCGGATTGCCCTTGCAGGCGCCGTCCGTGTAGATAACAACTTGATTCAAAAAATTTCCTTGGGTTGAATGGCCCGGCCTTCAGGCCGGTTGGAATGCGAATCGCTGCCCTGCACCGCCTGCGCCGGCATGCGGTGGGCCACAGGCACGGAGGCGCCCGACACGGCTGCGCGGCCACGCCAGGCAGGCTCCAGCATGCGTGCGCCCGGCACGCGCTTGACGGCCACCACGCAGTACACGCCGCCCAGCATGGGCCAGCCCAGCCGCCCCACGCGGTCCATGAACTGCCAGCGCCGCAGCCAGCGATCCGTCTGCACGGCAGGACGATAGCAGCCGAACTGCACGGCCTCGATCTCGAAGGCCAGCAATCGCAGCCAGTCGCGCAGCCGCCAGTAGCCCACGCCCCAGCCCACATCGGGCAGATACACGCCGCGCTCGGCACGGCGCTGCACGCCCAGCAGACTGGCGGGGTTGAGCCCGCACACGACGATACGGCCCTCGGGCATCAGCACCCTGGCCGCCTCGCGCAATACGGCATGCGGGTCCGGCGAGGTCTCCAGCGTGTGCGGCATGACGACGAGGTCGAGGCTGGCCTCGGAAAACGGCAGCGCGGCCGGATCGGCCAGCAGCGCCACGGGCACCTCCAGCGGCGGCACTGCCTCGGCTGGCACCGCATCCTGCATGGAATCCAGGGCCAGCCAGCGGTGCGGCATGCGATTGGCGCGCAGCCCCTGGAGCATGGGCATGCCCAACTGCAGGCTGTGATAGCCGAAAATATCGGCCACCGCCTCGTCGCAGCGCTGCTGCTCCCATTCCAGCAGGTAGTGGCCGAGGGCAGATTGCGTCCAGTGATGCGTCCCTATAATTTTGCTGCTCATGAACCTGTTGCCCATCCCCGCTTTTTCCGACAACTACATCTGGCTGCTGTACGACGCAGGGCAGGCCCTGGTCGTCGATCCCGGCGATGCAGCGCCCGTGCTGGCCAGCCTGCGCCAGCTGGACTTGCAGTTGCAGGGCATTTTAGTCACCCACCACCATGCCGATCATGTCGGCGGCGTGGCGCAGCTGCGCCAGGCCACGGGCGCCCAGGTCTGGGGCCCCGCCTACGAGCAGTTGCCCGAGCCCGTGCAGCGCGTGCAGGGTGGCGATACCGTGCAGGCCCTGGGCGGCCCCTGGCAGGTCATTGACGTGCCCGGCCACACCAGCGGCCACATCGCCTTCTACAGCACGGCGGCGCAGGCGCAGCCCGTGCTGTTCTGCGGCGATACGCTGTTTTCAGGGGGATGCGGGCGCCTGTTCGAAGGCACGCCGCAGCAGATGCAGCAATCGCTGGACGATCTGGCCGCGCTGCCGGACAACACCCTGGTCTGCTGCGCACATGAGTACACAATGTCCAACCTGCGCTTTGCGCAGGCCGTGGAACCAAACAACCAGGCCCTGGCTCACTACCAGAGGCATTGTCAGGCGTTGCGCGAGGCCGGCCGGCCCACGCTGCCTTCCCTGATGGAGACCGAGCGCTCCATCAATCCCTTTCTTAGAACGCGCGAATCCGCAGTGGCCGCCGCCGCCGCAGGCTTCGACGCACAGGTGAGACAGCAGGACCCCGCCAGCGTGCTGGCCGGCCTGCGCCAATGGAAAAACGTCTTCTGATGAAACTGCTACACACCCTGCTGCTGGGCAGCCTGCTGGCTCTTGCGGGCTGCGCCACCACCAGCAGCCCGGACCTGGCCAGCACGGCCCCCGCCCCCAGCACCGCACCGCACTCCCCGATGTACCCCAACGGACCGCTGAGCCCGCTGGGCACAGGCAGCGCCGGCAACGGCGGCGTGGCCTCGCTGGAGACCACGGGCGATCTGTGGGTACGCATTCGCCAGGGCTTCGCCATGCCCGACCTGGACCAGGATCTGGTCAAGGACCGCGAGCAGTGGTATGCCAGCCGGCCCGACTACATACAGCGCATGACCGAGCGCTCCAGCAAGTACCTGTTCCACATCGTCGAGGAACTGGAGCGGCGCAACATGCCCACCGAGCTGGCGCTGCTGCCCTACATCGAGAGCGCCTTCAACCCGCAGGCCGTCTCCACCGCCAAGGCGGCCGGCATGTGGCAGTTCATGCCGGCCACCGGCACCTATTTCGACCTCAAGCAAAACGCCTTCCGCGACGACCGCCGCGACGTACTGGCCTCCACGCGCGCCGCGCTGGACTACCTGCAAAAGCTCTACGACATGTTCGGCGACTGGCACCTGGCCCTGGCCGCCTACAACTGGGGCGAAGGCAGTGTGGGCCGCGCCATCAAGCGCAACGAGAAGCTGGGCCTGCCCACGGGCTACACCGACCTGCAGATGCCGGCCGAGACCCGCATGTACGTGCCCAAGCTGCAGGCCGTCAAGAACATCGTGGCCAACCCCGATGCATTCAACACCGAGCTGCCGCTGATCGAGAACCACCCCTACTTCCAGACCGTCACCATCACCCGTGACATCGACGTGGAACTGGTGGCCAAGCTGGCCGACGTGTCGACCGATGACTTCAAGGCGCTGAATCCTAGCTTCCGCAAGCCGGTGATCTTTGCCGCCGGCACGCCGGAGATCCTGCTGCCCTGGGACAACGCCAAGGTGTTCCGCCGCAACATGCAGGCCTTCGACGAAGGCCAGTACGCGAGCTGGACCGTGTGGACCGTGCCCTCCACCATCAGCGTGGCCGAGGCGGCCCAGCGCGTGGGCCTGGGCGAGTCCGACCTGCGCGCCCTCAACAACATCCCGCCCCGCATGCTGATCAAGGCCGGCTCCGCGCTCATGGTGCCGCGCGGCGCCAATGTGCGTGCCGACGTGGCCGGCCACGTGGCCGACAACGGCCAGATCAGCTTTGCCCCCGAGATCGTCACGCGCCGCACCACCATCAAGGCCCGCAAGCGCGACACGCTGATCAGCGTGGCCAACCGCTACGGCGTCAGCGCGTCCAATCTGGCGGACTGGAATGACCTGAAGTCCTCCGCCACCCTGCATGCCGGCCAATCGCTGGTGGCCTACCTGCCGGTGCGCGCCAGCAGCGGCGGCAATGCCCGGGCGGCCAAGTCCACCGGAACCGCGCGCAAGGTAGCCGTGCAGCCGCAAAACCGCAATGCCAAGGTGTCGGTCACCACGGCGCCGCGTGGCGGCAAGCCATCCAAGGTGAAAAAGCGCTGAAGGCGCGAAAGGCGCTGAAGGCACCCTCACTGCCCCCTCCACAGAGCCCGCTTTCGCGGGCTCTTTTGCGTGCGGCCCGGGGCTCAGGTATGGAAACGCTGGCGGGACTGCCGCACGAATTCGTTGGTGAACGAGCGCTCCAGGTCGATACCGCTGCGCGCCAGCGCAGGGTTGAGCCGGACCAGGGCGCGCAGGGCCGTGGCAGGCCCGTCATCGGGCATCAGGCCATCCGGGGAGATCGTGGTGCGCATGTGCTCGAAGGCCGACAGATAGGCGCGCCGCGAGCCCAGCAGATAGGGTGCAGGCACGGCCCTGAGCACATCCATGGGCGCGGCGGTCTGCAGCCACTTGAGCGATCGGACCATGGCATTGCTCAGCGCCTGGGCCTTGGCAGGGTTCTTGCGCAAAAAGGCCTGGGTCGCGTACAGCGTGCCCGAGGGCATGGAGCCGCCGTACAGCTGTGCGCTGCTGCGCAGATCACGCAGGTCTCTGACGATGCGCACGGCTCCCTTGTCCTCCAGCACGCTCATCAGCGGGTCCGCATGGCACAGCGCATGCACGCGCCCGGTGCGCAGCGCCTCCATGGCGTCAGGCCCCGAGCCCACACCCACCAGTTGCACCAGATCGGCCTCCAGACCATCGCCCAGCAGCATCAGTTGCACGGCCCGGGCCGTGGATGCGCCCAGCGAGGACACGCCCACGCGCCGCCCGCGCAGGTCGGCCAGCGTCTGGTAGCGCGGCATCCAGCGCGAGGACACGCCCAGCGCAATCTGCGGCGCACGCCCCTGCACGACGAAGGCACGCAGCACACTGCCGCGCTGCTGCGCGACAAGCGTGTGTTCATAGGCACCCGCGCACACATCGGCGGCGCCCGATTCCAGCGCCTGCAGCGACTGCGACCCGCCCGGATAGTCATCGATGCGCACGGTCAGGCCCTCGGCCTCGAAGTACCCCAGTTGCTGGGCAATCACCAGCGGCAGGTAATACAGCAGGCCCTGACCGCCCACGGAAATCGTCACCAGCTCGGCCGAACCGAGGGAAGGAAACGACCAAAGGGAACCCAGCCCCATGAGGCTCAACAAGGTTCGGCGATCAAGCACGTGGGAAGACATGGTGGTTATTTTGCTGCAGTGCAACACGATCATGCCCAGAGCCCGCATGCACAGCATCGGTGCTTGCCCGTATGTGAAACACCGTAGGCTTCAGGGCCAGCACGGCGCGCGGTGAACACGCGCCCGGCCCTCACCCAGGCCTCAGCGGTAGCCCGCGAAAAACAGCAGCAGATTCACCACCAGCGCCAGCGCCCAGGCCAGACTGCGCAGCGTGGCGCGGTCCGTCACATAGAAGGCGATGTAGGCAATACGCAACACAACAAAGGCCACGGCCAGGCCATCGACACGCGCGGACGGTGCACCCAATTGCCAGGCAACCAGCAAGGCGCCAATGAAGAAAGGCAGGCACTCGAAGCTATTGGCCTGCGCCGCGTTGGCCCGTGCCTGGTAGCCCGTCTGCTGCGCCAGCCAGGCCCGGGGTTCGTGGTTGTCGAAACCGCGCTGCCCCGGCCGGTGCTTCATGCCGGGCGCCTTGGCGATGTAGGCGCAGGCCAGCGGCAGCAGGGCCGCCACCAGCAGGCACCAATGCGCTATGGAGAAGCCGCCAGGCGGCAGGATGACAGAGGTCGGCATACAGGCTCCTGATGAATAGACAAGAAACGCCAGCCGCCTCGGCCACTACCGGCGGTCCACCAGCGCATGGGCGATCGTACCGAGGTCCACGTACTCGAGTTCGCTGCCTATGGGCACGCCGCGCGCCAGCCGCGTCACATGGATGCCGCGCGCCTTCAGGGCCTCGCTGATCGCATGGGCCGTGGCCTCGCCTTCCGCCGTGAAGCTGGTGGCCAGGATCACCTCCTGCACCTTGCCGTCGCCGGCACGCTCCAGCAGGGATGACAGGTTCAGATCGCGCGGACCTATGCCGTCGAGTGGCGACAGCCGCCCCATCAGCACGTAGTAATAGCCCTGGTAGGCACCCGTGCGCTCCATGGCCGCCATATCGGCGGGCGCCTCCACCACGCACAGCCGGGCCGCGTCACGCCCTTCGTCCTGGCAGATGGAGCAGATGCGGCCTTCGGTGAAGGTATGGCAGCGCTCGCAGTGGGTGACCGACTCCACGGCCATCGTCAGGGCACGGGCCAGTTGCCGCGCGCCGTCCTGGTCGCGCTGCAGCAGGTGGAAGGCCATGCGCTGCGCCGACTTGATGCCCACACCCGGGAGCCTGCGCAAGGCCTCGATCAGGCCATCGAGCGATTGCACGTCCGACATGGCAGCTTCCTTTCAATGGAGAAGGGTCTCAGAAAAAAAGCGATCTGCAGGGGCAGATCGCTCGATGGCCACTCCACAGGAGTGGGCAGCTGGAGAAGCCGGCATGGCCTCTCCAGGCTGTTCGGCACAACCGCTGGGGCCTGCCTCAGAACGGGAACTTCATGCCGCCCGGCAGGCCGGGCATGCCGGCCGTGAGCTTGCCCATCTTCTCGTTGGAAGTCTCTTCGGCCTTGCGCACGGCGGCGTTGAAGGCGGCAGCCACCAGGTCTTCCAGCATGTCCTTGTCTTCGGCCAGCAGGCTGGGGTCGATGGTGATGCGCTTGACGTCGTGCTTGCAGGTCATGACCACCTTCACGAGGCCCGCGCCAGACTCGCCTTCCACCTCGATGTTGCCCAGTTCATCCTGGGCCTTCTTGAGGTTGTCCTGCATGGCCTGGGCTTGCTTCATCAGGCCGGCCAGTTGTCCTTTGTTGAACATGTGAGTTCCTTCTTCTGTAGGGTAAAAACGAAACGCTCTAGAGCGTGTCAGGGCTGAATGGATACGGGCTTGATACTGCCGGGCACGATTTTCGCGCCATGGCTGCGGATCAGGGTCTGCACCAGAGAATGGTTCATCACGATGTCTTCTGCAATGCGCTGGCGCTCATGGCTGGCCACCGCATTGCGCCGCGCGGGGCTGTCTGCCACGGCGCCTTGCTCGACATGCAGTTGCCGCGCCAGGCCAGCGGCCTCCAGCGCCGCACGCAGGCGCTCGCGCGTGGCGGGCTGGGCCAGCGAGCTGCTTTCCACGCGCAGCGTCCATGCATCGCCATCGCGCGCCACCAGTTGCGACTGCAGCGCCAGTTGCCGTGCCAGCGCCGTGACGGCCTCGGCCTGCACCAGTTGCTGGACGGCAGCGTGCCAGACATCGCCATCGGGCGTGCGCTCCACGGTCGGCGCGGGAGGCGTACCGGGGGACTGGCGGCCACGTTCGGGAGCGAAGTCCTGCACATCGATCTGAGTGTCGATCTGCGGTTCGGACTGCCGTACCACGGCAGCGGCAGGCGGCTCCAGGGCCAGATCTCCGTCATCGCTCCAGCGGCCTTCGTCGGCCCAGCCTTCATCGGGCATCCCGGCCCAGGCACCCTCGTCCGGTGCATCGGCATCCTGCGCCTGCGGCGCCTCATCGGCAGAAGAGTCTTCGTCTTCCTGCACATCGTCCACGGGCTCATCCACAGGCTCGTCCAGGGGCTCCTGGGCGACACCGGCGGCCGGCTTCACCTCTGGAGCAGCGGAAGGCCTGGCCTCCTGGACAGGCGCAAGCACAGGTTCCGGCCTGGCAACTGCGGCCACGGCCACGGGCGCCTGAACAGGCGCTGCAGCCACAACGGCCTGCACCACGGGAGTGACCACGGCGGGCGCAGCGGTCACTGGAGATGCGACAGGCGCGACAGGAGCAGGAGGCGCGAGCGGGACGGGCATGGCCGCCTTGGCTGGGGCAGCGGGCGCCTCGGGCACAGCGAGAGCCTCAGGCACAGCGGGCTGTGCGGGCCGCGCCTGCGCCACGGGCGCGGTAGATTCAGGCTTCGCCGTGGAGGGGGTCAGCGCTGGAGTTTTTTTTTCAGCCGCGCCCTGGGCAGGCTCTGCAGATTGCGGCTTGAACGCCAGCAGCCGCAGCAGCGCCATGGTCAGCGCCGCGTACTCGTCGGGTGCCAGGCCCAGTTCGGCCCGGCCATGCAGGCAGATGCTGTAGAGCAGCTGGGTTTCGTCGCGCGGCATCAGCACCGCAAGGCGGGCGATCTCTGCGGCTTCTGGATCGCTGGCGTCGGCGGCCATCTGCGGCACGGCCTGTGCCACGGCCATGCGCTGCAGCACGGCGCACATTTCCTCCAGCGTGGAGGCAGCGGACAGGCCATTGCGGCGCAGCGCCTCGGAGGTTTCCACCACCACCTGGCCATCGGCCTGGGCGAGTGCCTCGATCAGGCGGAACACATGGCTGCGGTCCACGCTGCCCAGCATCTGGCGCACCGTGGCCTCCTGCAGCTGTCCGCTGCCAAAGGCAATCGCCTGGTCGGTCAGCGACAGCGCATCGCGCATGGAGCCACGCGCGGCGCGCGACAGCAGGCGCAGGGCCTGGGGCTCGGAGGCCACGCCTTCCTGCCCCAACACCTGGCCCAGATGCTCCAGCACGGTCTCGGGCGCCATGGGCCGCAGGTTGAACTGCAGGCAGCGGCTGAGCACGGTCACGGGCACCTTCTGCGGATCGGTGGTGGCCAGCACGAACTTCAGGTATTCGGGCGGCTCCTCCAGCGTCTTGAGCATGGCGTTGAAGGCCGTGTTCGTGAGCATGTGCACTTCGTCGATCATGAAGACCTTGAAGCGTCCCTGCACCGGCTTGTAGACAGCCTGCTCCAGCAGGCTCTGCACCTCGTCCACGCCACGGTTGGAGGCAGCGTCCAACTCCGTGTAGTCGGGAAAGCGCCCGCTGTCGATTTCGGTACAGGCCGCACAGACGCCGCAGGGCGTTGCCGTGATGCCGCCCTGGCCATCGGCGCCCTGGCAGTTGAGCGACTTGGCCAGAATGCGCGAGACCGTGGTCTTGCCCACGCCGCGCGTGCCGGTGAACAGATAGGCATGGTGCAGGCGCTGCTGCGTCAGGGCATTGGTGAGCGCCTGAACGACATGCTCCTGCCCCACCATTTCAGAGAAATTGCGGGGGCGGTATTTGCGGGCCAGCACAAGATAAGACATCCCGCGATTCTACGGGGCTGGGCGCCCTTGCCCGAGGCGACCCGGGTTTGGCCGGCCATGTCGTCCGGGCGGCCCGGTGTTTGCCCCTATAATCGAGAGTGACGGGCCTCCTCGCATGGGGAAGCGGCCAACCGGGTCAGGTGGGGAACCAAGCAGCCCTAACCGTGAAACCAGTGCCGAGGGCAAGGCTCGTCACCTTCATTGAACAGCAGGCCCTGCGGGCGCCTGCCCCGTCCAGGCCCGCTGCGGCACCCTCTCCTCCTTAACGCTCTGCGCCATCCACCTTGAGATGGCGCGCAACGCCTTGCGCCGCCTGCAGGCCGCTGGCCATGCACGCCGTCAGCAGGTAGCCGCCCGTGGGAGCCTCCCAGTCCAGCATCTCGCCGGCGCAGAAAACGCCAGGAGCGGCTGCGCACATGCCGTTGGCGTCCAGAGCTTCCAGCCGCACGCCACCTGCCGTGCTGATGGCCTCGTCAATGGGTCGGGCCGCCACCACGGTGATGGGCAGGGCCTTGATGGCATGGGCCAGCCGCACAGGGTCGGCCACACCTTCCTTGCCCAGCACCTCATGCAGCACGGCGGCCTTGATGCCGTCCAGGCCCAGGCGCCCCTTCAGATGGCTGGCCAGGCTGCGCGAGCCGCGCGGATGGCGCACTTCCACCAGCACGCGCTCGGGCGTCAACTGGGGCAGCAGGTCGAGATGTACGGTGGCCTGCCCGTCGCGCGCAATGGCTTCGCGCAGCGCCGCAGAGACGGCATAGATCAGGCTGCCTTCCACGCCCGTGGTCGTGGCAATGAATTCGCCCTTGCGCGAGAAAACATGGCCCTTGCCATCATCAAAGGACAGCGCAACAGACTTGAACGGCTGGCCCGCAAAGCGCTCAGTGAAATAAGGACTCCAGCCGCGCGCAGGCTGGGGGCTGGCGCCCAGCAGCTCGGCCATGAACTCCCGGCGATCGATCTGTCCGCCCGAAGCCGCGCCATCCAGACCCACATCGAACCCGCAGTTGGAAGGCTTCAACAAAGCGACTTCAACACCGCGCTGCTCCAGCAAGGGCAGCCAGGCGCCATCCGAGCCCAGGCGCGCCCAGCTGCCACCGCCCAATGCCAGCACCACGGCCCTTGCCCGCACCTGCAGCCGCCCTTCGGGTGTATCAAAGCCCAGCGCATCGCCGTCTTGCCAGCCCACCCAGCGGTGGCGCGTGTGCAGCACCACGCCCTGGGTCTGCAGACGCACCAGCCAGGCACGCAGCAAGGGCGCAGCCTTCATGTCCTTGGGGAATACGCGGCCCGAGCTGCCCACAAAGGTTTCCACGCCCAGTTCACCGGCCCAGGCACGCAGTTGATCCGGGGACATCAGTTCCAGCCAGCGCGACACCTCGGCACTGCGCTCGCCGTAGCGGGAGACAAAGGCGGGCAGGTTTTCGGAATGGGTCAGGTTGAGCCCGCCCTTGCCTGCCATGAGGAACTTGCGCCCAGCGGAGGACTTGGCCTCGAACACATGGACATCCAGCCCCTTGCCGGCCAGCCCTTCGGCCGCCATCAGGCCCGCAGGCCCCGCACCGATCACCGCCACATCGCAGTCCATCGTGCGCGCTGCCGCACCGGGTTCAAAAGCATCCATCACATCAGTTTCCATTCCATGCTCGCATTCAACTTGGCGCTGCCGGCCGGCACATATGCCTGCAGCGCGGGCGCGCAGAATACCCTGCCGCAGGCCGGTCTGCGCGCAGGCGCCACTAATTCCCGGAGTCCCGGCAACCCTGTCGCCACCCCATAAACAGCTATGACAGTCATAGCATTGAGCTACCGCCCATACGGTGCAGCAGGTGATAGGTTTCTGTCACAATCTTTTTGCGGTGCGGATTTTCCTGCGCCTTCCTCATTGCGAAAAATCAAGGACTCCACCCATGGCCAGCGAACTGATCAAACACATCTCCGACGCAAGCTTTGAAGCCGACGTCTTGCAGCCTGGCACCACGGTGCTGGTCGATTACTGGGCCGAATGGTGCGGCCCCTGCAAGATGATCGCCCCCATCCTCGACGAAGCAGCGCAGACCTACAAGGAAAAGCTGTCCATCGCCAAGATGAATGTGGACGAGAACCGCGAGATCCCCGCCAAGTTCGGCATCCGCGGCATTCCCACGCTGATGCTGTTCAAGGATGGCCAGCTGGCCGCCACCAAGGTGGGCGCCCTCAACAAGGCACAGCTGTCCGCTTTCCTGGAACAGCACCTGGCCTGATTCCCCCGACGGCCCCGCACACGGGGCCGTCACAGATGCGGGCCGGCGTTGGCCGCAGCACCGCATCGCACTGGCGCATAAACGAGGCGCCAGCGCAAATTTCCCTGTGACCTTCGGATTTTTTCCTGTCATAATGCCCTTCATCACCGGCCTTATGCATTGAAGGCCGCGCTGAGACCCTCAGGCAAGCCAGCCCACTTCCACAGTGTTTCGCTTGGCTCAACGCCTTCCCCTGGTTTCTTTCCACTCCGTTCTGGAGTCACTCCATGCACCTTAATGAACTCAAGGCACTGCACGTGTCTGAAGTCCTGAAGCAGGCCGAAGCGCTTGAGATCGAAAACGTCGGTCGCATGCGCAAGCAAGAGTTGATGTTCGCCATCATCAAAAAGCGAGCCAAGGCAGGCGAACAAGTGTTCGCCGACGGCGTGCTGGAAATCCTGCCGGACGGTTTCGGCTTTCTGCGCAGCCCCGACACCAGCTATACGGCCAGCACCGACGACATCTACATCTCGCCCAGCCAGGTCCGCCGCTTCAACCTGCACACCGGCGACATGATCGAAGGTGAAGTGCGCACGCCCAAGGATGGCGAGCGCTACTTCGCGCTGACCAAGCTCGACTCCGTCAACGGCGGCTCGCCCGAGCAGAACAAGCACAAGGTGCTGTTCGAGAATCTGACCCCCCTGTTCCCCACCCAGCAGCTGCGCCTGGAGCGCGAGATCAAGGGTGAGGAGAACATCACCGGCCGCATCATCGACATCATCGCCCCCATCGGCCGCGGCCAGCGCGCGCTGATCGTCGCACCGCCCAAGAGCGGCAAGACCATGATGATGCAGAGCATCGCCCATTCCATCACGGCCAACCATCCCGACGTGCACCTGATGGTGCTGCTGGTCGATGAGCGCCCCGAAGAAGTGACCGAGATGCAGCGCTCGGTCAAGGGCGAAATCATCGCCTCCACCTTCGACGAGCCCGCCACGCGCCACGTGCACGTGGCCGAGATGGTGATCGAGCGCGCCAAGCGCCTGGTCGAGCTCAAGAAGGACGTAGTCATCCTGCTGGACTCCATCACCCGCCTGGCCCGCGCCTACAACAACGTCGTGCCCTCGTCGGGCAAGGTGCTGTCGGGCGGCGTGGACTCCAACGCCCTGCAGCGCCCCAAGCGCTTCTTCGGCGCGGCACGCAATGTGGAAGAAGGCGGCTCGCTGACCATCATCGCCACGGCCCTGGTCGATACCGGCAGCCGCATGGACGAAGTGATCTTCGAAGAGTTCAAGGGCACGGGCAACAGCGAACTGGCCCTGAACCGCCGCCTCTACGAAAAGCGCGTGTTCCCCGCCATCGAACTCAACAAGAGCGGCACACGCCGCGAAGAACTGCTGCTGGCTCCCGAGATCCTGCAAAAGACCCGCATCCTGCGCCAGTTCATGTACAACATGGACGAGATCGAGGCCATGGAGCTGATGATCAAGAACATGCGGGCCACGAAGACCAACGTGGACTTCTTCGACATGATGCGCCGCGGCGGCTGATCGCACAGATCCAGCCCACGGCACCCACAGACGCCTCGCTCACGCGGGGCGTTTTGCATTCCAGCCGCCCGTCTCACCACGCTGCGACAGACGTGCCCAGCGCACAGGCCGCGCGCTCCCAATGCATGGGCGCACCCGCCACCTCCACCGGCGCCCGCAGACGCCGCGCCGCGCCCCAGGAGGTCGCCTCGATCGCCGCGCTGAAATCCTCGGCACCGTTCACCGGCGCCAGCGGGCAGGCATCCGGGTCGCCCACGCCATGCCCTGCCAGAAGATGGGCCGTGCGCGCCAACGAGGCGCGCACCGTGCTGCCGCCCTGCCCCTGCATGCGCCGCACCAGCGCCATCACCACGGCGGCAGCCATCAGATAGCCGGTGGCGTGGTCCAGCGCCTGCAGCGGCAGCGGCGTGGGTCGGTCACGGCCCAGCCGGTGCATGCCTGCATCGGCAATGCCGGCGCTCATCTGCACCAGGCTGTCGAAGCCGCGCCGCTGCTGCCAGGGCCCGCTCCATCCATAGGCGTTGAGCGACACATCGATGAGTGAGGGATTCAGCCGACGGCGCCACGCGGCCCCGAATCCCAGCCCCTCCAGCGCACCGTCCCGGTAACCGTGGACCAGCACGTCGGCGCCGGCCAGAAGTTGCTCGAACACGGCACGATCCTGGGGCGCCCGCAGGTCCAGCCGGGCGCAGCGCTTGCCCAGCGTGACTTCAGGCACCGTACCCGGCTCCTCCCAACCGGGCGGATCGATGCGCAGCACCTCGGCACCATGGCCCGCCAGCCAGCGCGTGGCGGCGGGACCGGCCAGGATGCGCGTCAGATCCAGCACGCGCAGCCCCTGCAGCGGCCGCTGCGCCGATGGCTGCCACGCACCAGCACTGAAACTGAAGGGCTGGCCCGGCTGCGGATGCACCTGCCACGCCAGCAAAGGCTCCTGCTGCACGGCCTGCCCCTGCGGATGCGCAGCCCAGGCAGCCAGCCCGCGCATGGCGGCGGCACAGCCACCCTGCGCGACAACGGCCGACTCCAACTCATGCGCCGTCCAGCGCCTGACCGCCGTCGCCACAGCCTCCCGGTCAGCCGGCGCGTCGAGCACGGCCAGCGCCGCTGCGCGGTGGTGGGGCGCATTGGTATGCAGGCGGATCCAGCCATCGGCCGTGCGGTAGTCGCCGGCCACGGCGTCCCACAGCGCGGGCATCTCCCAGCCCAGCGGATGCAGGCTGCTGCCGAACCACAGGGACGCGAGCCTGCGGTCCACCACCACCTGCGGCACGGCAGCGCCGCATTGGGCCACCAGCTCGGAGATGGCAAGGCCTGCCACACCCAGGCTGGCCGCCGCCAGATCGGAGACCGGGAACACCGAGGCCAAGGCACCTTGCCCGCGCATCTCCAGACGGTGCAGCGCGCCCTGGGCACCTCCCAGTGCCACCCAGATCTGGGCGGCGCAGTGATCAAAAGCGGAAGGAGAAGGAAGACTGGACATGGAGCACTCCTGGCAACGGAAACAAGGGTTGGAACCCGCACCATAGATTTCCAGAAAATATTGTCAATATTGATTAAATAAATCAACATATCATCACATCCATGCCCGACTACCTAAACTCGACCGAAGCCACCGCACTGCTGGGCGTGAGCCGCGCCACGCTGTATGCCTATGTCAGCCGGGGTCTGCTCCATGCCCATGCGGCAGACACGCCGCGCGAAAGCCGCTACCTGCGCGAAGAGGTCGAGCAGCTCGCGCGCCAGCGCGGCCAGGGCCGCAAACCCCGAGAAGTCGCCCAGGCCGCGCTCAACTGGGGCCTGCCGGTGCTGGAGTCATCGATCACGCTGATAGAACAGGGCCGCCTCTACTACCGTGGCGAGGACGCCGTGGACTGGGCACGCTCGCACACGCTGGAAGAGACCGCCGCCCTGCTCTGGCAATACCCGGCCGATGCCGCCTTCGCCGCACACGCCGTGGAGGCCGCCCCTGTGTTGCCCGACCTGCAGCAGCGCATGGCCGGCCAGCCTTGCGAAAACACATTGCTGGCCCTGTTCACCGTCGCCAGCGATGACGCGGCCACTGCCGCATGGCAGCAATCGCCAGAACGGCTGGCGGCAGGCTGCGGAGCGCTCCTGCGCCTGCTGGCAGCCTGCCTGCTGGGCACGGCGCCGGACAAGACCCCCATCCACCTGCAATGCGCCCAGGCCTGGGCGCTGGACGCACAAGGCGCCGACCTGGTGCGCATGGCCCTGGTGCTGTGCGCCGACCATGAACTCAACGCCTCCGGCTTCACGGCGCGCTGCGTGGCATCCACGGGAGCCAGCCTGCGGGCCGCCGTGGTGGGGGGCCTTGCCGCCCTGACGGGCGGGCGCCACGGCGGCACGACCGCGCGCGTCGAGGCGCTCTGGGACGAGCTGGGCGAGGCGCAGGCCCCGGCACGCCTGCGCCAGCGCCTGGCGCGCGGCGAGACCCTGCCCGGCTTCGGCCACCACCTCTACCCCGAAGGCGATGTGCGCGCCGCCCTGCTGCTGGAAATGCTGCCCAGGCAGGGACCGGCGGCGGCCCTGGCGGCCGAAGTGATGGCACTCACCGGCCTGGCCCCTTCGGTCGATTTCGCATTGGTGGCCCTGCGGCGGCACCTGCAGTTGCCGGCGGGCAGCGCCTTCGGGCTGTTCGCGCTGGGCCGCTGCGCGGGCTGGCTGGCACAGGCGCTGGAGCAGCGCGCCACACGGCAGATCATTCGGCCACGCGCTGCGTACACGGGCCCCAGGCCCGCCGGCTTGGCACGCAACTGAGCACTATGCGATAATGCAGGGCTTTTTCTTGCGGAAAGTACGCTTGATTTGAACCGCTACAAAGGTTGCAGCGGGTCAGGCACGGCTACCGCACTTGCATCAGAAGGAAAGATCATGAAAGAAGGCATCCACCCCAACTACCGCGAAGTTCTGTTCGTGGACCTGTCCAACGGCTTCAAGTTCGTGACCCGCTCCTGCGTGAACACGAAGGAAACCGACACCTTCGAAGGCAAGGACTACCCCCTGTTCAAGCTGGACACCTCGTCCGAGTCGCACCCGTTCTACACCGGCACGCAAAAGTCGGTGGACAACATGGGCGGCCGTGTGGAGCGCTTCCGCAACCGTTTCGGCAAGAAGTAAATCCTGCTTCTCCGGCCAGAAGGGCAGCACGGGCAACCGCGCTGCCCTTTTGTTTTTCGCAGTCCGGCCAATCCCTGCCGGCCAGCCATGTTCCACGCTTTTCGAGGCCCTTGCTTCGCGTATTCTTGCGCCCTCCGTTGCAGAAAGTCCTGTGAGTGAACCAGCCCACCCCTGCCATCGTTGCCCAAAGCGCCGTGCGCCGCCTGCCCCGCTGGTCGCTGCTGCTGCTGTGCCTGGCCTATGTCGTGCCCGGATATGTGGGGCGCAGCCCCTGGCGCATGGCCGACATGGAGGCCTTCGGCTACATGCGGGAGCTGGCCCTGGGCCATACCTCGTGGCTGGCACCGCGCATGGCGGGCCTGCTGCCCGAATCCGAGGGCCTGCTGTCGTACTGGCTTGGCGCGCTGGCCATGCAGGGCGCGCCTTCCTGGCTGCATCTGGAGATGGCGGCACGCCTGCCCTTCATCGCCATGCTGGTGCTCACGCTGACGGCCACCTGGTGGGGCGTGTACTACCTGGCGCGCACGCCGGGCGCGCGCCCCGTGGCCTTTGCCTTTGGCGGCGAGGCACAGCCCACCGACTATGCGCGCGCCATGGCCGATGGCGGCCTGCTGGCCCTGGTGGCCTGCCTGGGCCTGGCCCAGCTTTCCCATGAAACCACCAGCTACATGACCCAGCTGGGCTGCGCGGCCCTGCTGTTCTTTGCCGCCGCAGCCATGCCCTACCACGGCCGCACCGCCATGCTGGCGCTGCTGCTGGGCCTGCCGGGCCTGGCGTTGAGCGGCGCGCCGACCGTGGCCACGCTGTTCGGCCTGGGCGGTGCGACCATGGCGTTTTTCTCGCGCACCTGGGGTGACGAGCCCTCGCCTGCGCCGCGCGAGGCACGCATCTGGACCGCGCTGTGGCTGGGCGTCACGCTGCTGGCGGCTGCACTGTCCTGGTGGCTGGACCAATGGGCCTGGCGCCTTGTGGACAGCGGCACCGCCAAGGAATGGCAAAGCCTGGTCAGGCTGCTGCTGTGGTTCAGCTGGCCGGCCTGGCCGCTGGCCATGTGGACCCTGTGGGTCTGGCGCCGCCAGATCGCCGCGCCTCGCCGCTATCCCCATCTGGCGCTGCCGCTGTGGTTTGCCGTCATTCCGGTGATCGCTTCGCTGAGCACGCTGCCTGCGGACCGTGCCCTGCTGCTGGGCCTGCCCGCCATCGCCACGCTGGCAGCCTTTGCCCTGCCGACGCTGCGCCGCAGCATCAGCGCCTTGATCGACTGGTTCACCCTGCTGTTCTTCAGCGCCGCCGCCATTGCCATCTGGGTGATCTGGCTCTCGCTGCAGACAGGCATTCCCGCCAAGCCGGCCGCCAATGTGGCCAGGCTGGCTCCGCAATTCACGCCGGAATTCTCGGTGCTCTCCTTCGCCGTGGCGGTTGCCGCCACCTTGGCCTGGTGCGTGCTCGTCGCCTGGCGCACATCGCGCAACCGCGCCGCCATCTGGAAGAGCCTGGTGCTGCCGGCCAGCGGGGCCACGCTGGGCTGGCTGCTGCTGATGACGCTGTGGCTGCCGCTGCTGGACCACGCGCGCAGCTTCGAGCCGCAGATGCGCCAGGTGCTGGCCGAACTGCCCAAGGACGGCAGCTGCGTGCAAACCTATGGCCTGCCCCGCGCGCACATTGCGGCGCTGCGCTTTTACGGCGACATCGACACCCAACGCCTGAGCATGGCCGGCTCCGCCCGCTGCGACTGGATGGTGGCCGAGGAAGAAACCTGGCTGGACCCGCACAGCGCACGCCTGCAGGGCACCTGGGAAACCGTGGCCCGCGTGGTGCGCCCTACCGATCGCAAGGACTTCCTGCTGGTCTTGAAGCGCAGGCCCGAGGCGAGCCGCGCCCAGGCCAGGCCATGAGCCAGCCCGCGCGCGCGCCACTGGGCACCGAACGGCGCACCATCGCCCAGCACGCGCTGACCGTGCTGGCCGGGCAGCTGGCGGTGATGGCCTTCGGCGTGACCGACACCATCGTGGCAGGCCGCTACGCCGAAGAGGCGCTGGCAGCGCTGTCCGTGGGCTCGGCCATCTTCGTGAGTGTCTATGTCTCGCTGATGGGCATCTTCCAGGCCCTGCTGCCGCTGTGGGCCGAGCATCGCGGCGCCGGACAGCCCGAGGCCATAGGCCGCACGCTGCGCCAGGCCATGTACATGCTGCTGGCCGCCTGCGCCCTGGGCATGGGCGTGCTGCTGTTTCCCGATGCGCTGCTGCGCTGGGCCGATGTGCCGCCACCGCTGCAGGTGGAGGTGCGGGCCTATCTTTCGGTGCTGGCCTGGAGCCTTCCGGCCGCGCTGCTGTTTCGCATCTACAGCACACTGAACCAGGCGCTGGGCCATCCCCTGCTGGTGACCTGGCTGCAGCTGCTGTCGCTGCTGCTGAAAATCCCCCTGTCGATCTGGCTGGCCTTCGGCGGCGCCGGCCTGCCTGCGCTGGGCGCCGAGGGCTGTGCCTGGGCCACGCTGCTGGTGAACTACGCCATGGTTGCCCTCGCATTCGTGCTGATGCGCAGCCAGAGCCTGTATGCGCCCCTGGCGCTGTGGCAGCGCATGGAGCCCCCGGACTGGCCGCAACTGGCGCAGTTCGCTCGACTGGGCGTTCCTGCAGGGCTGGCAATTTTGGTGGAGGTGACCTCGTTCACGCTGATGGCCTTGTTCGTGGCACGCCAGGGCACGCTGTCCTCGGCCAGCCACCAGATTGCTGCCAATCTTGCGGCGCTGTGCTACATGGTGCCCCTGTCGCTGGCGATTGCCACCAGCGCGCGGATCAGCTACTGGCGCGGCGCGGGGGACGAGGCCATGGCGCGCCGCCTTGTCACCATGGGCTGGCGGCTTGCGGCAACGGGTGGACTGGTGCTGGCCTCGGCACTGTTCCTGTCCCGCGAGGGGCTGGCCCGCATCTACAGCAGCAACCCCGAGGTGGTGGCCACTACCGCCAGCCTGCTGGCCTGGGTGGCTGCCTACCATGTGGCCGACGCCGTGCAGACCTTCTGTCTCTTCGTGCTGCGCTGCTACCGCATCACCGTGGCGCCGCTGGTCATCTACTGCCTGCTGCTGTGGGGCGGCGGACTGGCCGGCGGATACTGGCTGGCCTACGGCACGGACAGCGCCCTGCCCGCCTGGCTGCACCATGGCACGCCCGCCCCGTTCTGGGCCAGCAGTGCCTGTGCGCTGCTGGTGACGGCCCTGGTGTTCAGCGCCATCGTGCGCAAAGCCACAAGCCGCTGAACGGCAACGGCTGTTCACACTGGGCCACGCCTATGCGGCGCGGCTTTCGCGGGCCTCGCCGACTTCGCGTGTGCCTGGGGCCGCGATGCGGACGCGGCTGGCCGGAAAGGTCACGGAAAACTCCGACCCCTGGCCCGGCGCGCTGGTGATGCCCAGCTTGGCGCCATGGCGCTGCAGCACATGCTTGACGATGGCCAGGCCCAGGCCCGTGCCGCCGGTGTCGCGCGAACGGCTGCGGTCCACACGGTAAAAGCGTTCTGTCAGACGTGCCAGGTGCTTGGGTTCGATGCCTGGCCCGGAGTCCTGCACGGCAAAGCGTGCCGATCCATCAGGCAGGCTCTCCCAGGTCACCTCGATGCGCCCGCCTGCCGGCGTGTAGCGCATGGCGTTGGCCAGCAGGTTGGAGAAAGCGCTTTGCAGCTCGGCGCTGGCGCCGGCCACCTCACCGGCCTGCGCCAGCATCTCGGCCGACGGAAAGCTCAGCGCATGCGGCAGGGATTGCTTGCGCGTGAGCATGGAAGACAGGCCGCGCGCCTCGTTCTCGCAGCGCTGCATCAGCTGGGCCACGGGCACCCATTCGTTGCTGCTGGGCAAGGGGCTGCCCTCCAGGCGCGACAGCGCCAGCAGGTCTTCCACCAGATGCTGCATGCGCTCGGCCTGCTGGGCCATCAGTCCCAGGTAGCGGTTGCGCTCCTCGGGCTCCAGCGGCAGGTTCTGCAGCGTCTCCACAAAGCCCACGAGCACGGTCAGCGGCGTGCGGATTTCATGCGAGACATTGGCCACGAAGTCGCGGCGCATGGCCTCTGCCTGCTCCACCGCGGTGACATCGCGCGCCAGCAGCAGCTTGCGCCCTTCGCCATAGCCATACAGCTGCACCGACAGTTTGACGGGCCGCGAGGCCGTGCTCTCGCGGCCCTGCATGACCAGGTCGCGTGAGAAATCCTGGGTGGCGAAATAGGCGCTGAACTCGGGGTCGCGCACCAGGTTGCCAATGCTTTGCAGCAGGTCGCGTTCGGCATCGAAGCCGAACTGCCGCGCCGCGATCTGGTTGCACCATTCGATGCGCCCATCGGCGTCCAGCAGGACCACGCCATTGGGGCTGGCCTGCAGGGCGGAAAGAATGTCGTTGAGGCGCTGATCGCCCTGCTGCACCTGCTGCACGCTTTGGCGCAGCCACCGGCGCATGCGCACGCTGGCCTCACCCCAGATGCCGCTGAGCTCGGGCGCCTCCCGCAACTCCGACTGGCGCAGCCAGGACAGCAGGCGCATGGCGTTCCAGCTGTCCACCAGCCACCAGATCCAGCCCGCGCACAGCGCCCCCGTCAGGGCCGCCACGGCCTGGGCAGCCATGCCGGGGCTGGAGGCGGACATGACGCCCCAGAGCCACCAGCCCAGCAATGCGCCCGCGATCTGGGACGCCAACAAGCGAAAACCTCGCCAACCCATACTTGCGCCTTCTTTGCGTTGTATTCGCTGCCCTGGGCAGCGGCGCCCTGGCATGACCCGCGAAGGCCATGCGTGGATTCATGCGGAAAAAACGACCTCAGGCCAGCGCCTGCGCGCTGAGCCGGTAGCCGGCGCCGCGTACCGTCTCGATCAATGCCCCGGCCATGCCCAGCGCCTCGCGCAGCCGCTTGACGTGCACGTCCACCGTGCGCTCCTCGATGAAGACGTGATCGCCCCAGACCTTGTCCAGCAACTGGGCACGGCTGTGCACGCGCTCGGGGTGCTTCATCAGGTAGTGCAGCAGCTTGAACTCGGTGGGCCCCACCTTGATCATGTCGCCCTGCCAGCTCACGCGGTGCGCGGCGGCATCGAGCACCAGCTCGCCGATATTGACCTTGTCCTGAATCTGCTCGGGCGCACGGCGCCGCAGCACGGCACGGATGCGCGCGAGCAGCTCCTGGGTCGAGAAGGGCTTGGTGATGTAGTCATCGGCGCCTGCATCGAGCCCCGCCACCTTGTCAGGTTCATCGCCGCGCGCCGTGAGCATCAGAATGGGCACGGCCTTGGTGCGGCTGTCCGCGCGCCATTTGCGCGCCAGGGACAGGCCGCTGGCGCCGGGCAGCATCCAGTCAAGCAGGATCACGTCGGGCAACACGGCATCCAGCTCGCGCTGAGCCGTCACGCCATCCTCGGCCCAGACCGGCTGGAAGCCGTTGTGCCGCAGGTTGACAGCGATCAGCTCCGCGATGGCGGGCTCGTCCTCGACGATGAGGACCATGGGCATCTTCTTCATCCGTTGTTCGCCTCCGGCACTTACAGCACTGCCGACTCAATGGCATCCATGGTCTGGTGACGGACATCCTTGCCCTCCACCAGATAGATGATCAGCTCGGCCACATTCTTGGAATGGTCGCCGATGCGCTCGATGGCCTTGGCCAGGAACAGCAGGTCCAGGCTGGCCGAGATGGTGCGCGGGTCTTCCATCATGTAGGTGATGAGCTTGCGCACGAAGCCGTCGAACTCCTGGTCGATCAGATCATCTTCCTTGAGGATGGCCACGGCCGCCTTGGTGTCCAGGCGTGCAAAGGCGTCCAGCGTCTTGCGCAGCAGGCCCGAGGCCATCTCGGCCGCCGTGCGCAGGTCGCCCGTGGGCAGGGAGCGCGCAGCACCGCTTTCGATGATGGACTTGACCATGCGCGCCATCTTGTGCGCTTCGTCACCCATGCGTTCCAGATTGGCCGTGGCCTTGGAGAAGGCGATCAGCAGGCGCAGGTCGCGCGCCGTGGGCTGGCGCCGGGCGATGATGGACGAGAGCTCGTGGTCGATCTCCACTTCCATGGCGTTGACGCGCTTTTCCGCGGCATCGACCTGCTCCACGGCCTCGATGCTGAAGCGCGACAGCGCATAGACCGCCTGGCGGATCTGGGACTCGACCAGGCCGCCGAGCTCCATGACGCGCGCAGAGACGCGGTTGAGTTCGCTGTCGAACTGGCTGGAAAGGTGTTTTTCGTTCATCGATTGCTCCTGCTCAGCCGAAGCGGCCTGTGATGTAGTCTTCCGTTTCCTTGCGCTGGGGCTTGAAGAACATCTGCTCGGTGTCTCCGAATTCCACCAGATCGCCCAGGTACATGTAGGCCGTGTAGTCGCTGCAGCGCGCTGCCTGCTGCATGTTGTGCGTCACGATGACGACGGTGTAGTCGTTCTTCAGCTCGGCAATCAGCTCCTCGATCTTGGCCGTGGAGATCGGGTCCAGGGCCGAGCAGGGCTCATCGAGCAGCAGCACTTCGGGCTTGATGGCAATGCCGCGCGCGATGCACAGGCGCTGCTGCTGGCCGCCGGACAGGCCCGAGCCGCTTTGCTGCAGCTTGTCCTTGACCTCGCCCCACAGCGCGGCCTTGCGCAGTGCCCATTCGACACGGTCGTCCATGTCGGAGGAGCTGAGGTTTTCAAACAGCTTCACGCCGAAGGCGATGTTGTCGTAGATGGACATGGGAAACGGCGTGGGCTTCTGGAAGACCATGCCCACCTTGGCGCGGATCAGCGCCACGTCCTGCTTGCTGGTCAGCAGGTTCTCGCCGTCCAGCATGATCTGGCCTTCGGCGCGCTGCTCGGGGTACAGCTCGAACATGCGGTTGAAGGTGCGCAGCAGCGTGGACTTGCCACAGCCCGACGGGCCGATGAAGGCCGTGACCTTCTTTTCGGGGATGTCCAGGTTGATGCCCTTGAGGGCGTGGAACTTGCCGTAGTAGAAGTTCAGGTCGCGAACCGTCAGCTTGGAGGAGTTCAGCGCGGTGGAAGAGGTCGCAGTCATTGCGTGATCCTTGTCCTTGTTGATTGCTTATTGCTGCATTACTTCTGGCGGGTCAGGAACCGCGCCAGGATATTGAGACCGAGCACCGCCACGGTGATCAGGAACACGCCGGCCCAGGCCAGTTGCTGCCAATTCTCGTAGGGGCTCATCGCGAACTTGAAGATCGTCACCGGCAGGCTGGCCATGGGCTTGGACAGGTCGGCATTCCAGAACTGGTTGTTCAGCGCCGTGAACAGCAGCGGAGCGGTTTCCCCGGCAATGCGGGCCACGGCCAGCAGCACGCCGGTGATCACGCCGGCACGCGCTGCACGCAGCGTCACCATGATGATGACCTTCCACTTGGGCGTGCCCAGTGCATAGGCCGCTTCGCGCAGGCTGGCAGGCACCAGCACCAGCATGTTCTCGGTGGTGCGGATGACCACGGGAATCACGATCAGCGCCAGCGCCACCACGCCCGCGTAGCCGGAAAAGCTCTTGAAGCGCGCCACGACCACGGTGTAGACGAACAGGCCGATCACGATGGAAGGTGCCGACAGCAGGATGTCGTTGACGAAGCGCGTGGTATTGGCCAGCCAGCCGCGCGCATCGTATTCGGCCAGGTAGACACCGGCCATCACGCCGATGGGCGTGCCGACGAAGGTGGCCAGGGCCACCATGATCAGCGAGCCGAAGATGGCATTGGCAATGCCGCCCGCCTCATTGGGCGGAGGCGTCATTTCGCTGAACAGCGCCAGGCTCAGGCCGCCGATACCCAGCGTGATGGTTTCCCACAGGATCCAGACCAGCCAGAACACGCCGAAGGCCATGGCAGCCAGCGACAGGGTCAGCGCCACCTGGTTCACGCGCTTGCGCTTGGCGTACTTGGCCTGGCGCACGCGCGTCAGTTCGGCGGCATTGATCATCTTGGTGGAGGTGCTGCTCACGAGCGGGCTCCTTCATTCTTCTGCAGACGGTTGAGCAGCACCTTGGAGCAGGCCAGCACCACGAAGGTGATGAAGAACAGCACCAGGCCCAGATAGATCAGCGAAGCCTGGTGCAGGCCTTCGCCCGCTTCGGCAAACTCGTTGGCCAGCGCCGAGGTGATGCTGTTGGCAGCCTCGAAGACCGACAGAGAGTTGAGCTGGTTCATGTTGCCGATCACGAAGGTGACGGCCATGGTCTCGCCCAGCGCACGGCCCAGACCCAGCATCACGCCACCGAGCACGCCGGTCTTGGTGTAGGGCAGCACGACCTTCCAGACCACTTCCCAGGTCGTGGAGCCCAGGCCGTAGGCCGACTCCTTGAGCAGGGCCGGCGTGACTTCGAACACATCGCGCATCACCGAGGCGATGAAGGGGATGATCATGATGGCCAGGATGATGCCGGCCGACAGGATGCCGATGCCCACGGGCGGGCCGGACACGAAGGCCTCCAGATAAGGAACGCCCTGAAACAGCTTTTGCAGCGGCTGCTGCACATAGGTGGAGAGCACGGGACCGAAGACCATCAGGCCCCACATGCCGTAGACGATGGAGGGCACGGCAGCCAGCAGCTCGACGGCAGTGCCCAGCGGGCGCTTGAGCCAGGCGGGCGACAGCTCGGTGAGGAACAGGGCGATGCCAAAGCTCACGGGCACCGCAATCAGCAACGCGATGGCCGAGGTGGCCAGCGTGCCGTAAATCATGACCAGGCCGCCATATTCGTTGCGAACGGGGTCCCAGACGCTGCGGCCCAGAAAGCTCAGGCCGTATTCATAGATGGCGGGCCAGGCGCCGACCAGCAGCGAAGCCAGGATGGCCAGCAGCAGGCCCAGCGTCAGCAGCGCGGCCAGACGCGCGAGAGCGCCAAACAAGCGATCCGCCACGCGCCCCGACAGCATCGGGGGGCGTAGCGGAGAAGGTGTGCGTCGCTGGGAAGCCTGTGCAGAGGCGGCCAGCGAGTTCGAGGGCGACGTTGTGGACACGTGAGGCGCCTTTATTCGCGGTTTGTGGGGAGATCAGGGGGGCCATGATGCACCTGCCGGCGGTGCGCCACGGCCCCTTTTCAGGGTTTACTTCAGGGAAATCGCGGTACCCGAGGCGTCCTTGACTTGACCCCAGGATTGGAAGATCACGTTCTTGACGGCATCAGGCATGGGCACGTAGTCCAGGTCGGTGGCGGTCTTGTCGCCGGACTTGTAGGCCCACTCGAAGAACTTCAGCGAGGCAGCGGCCTGTGCGGGCTTGTCCTGGGCCTTGTGCATGATGATGAACGTGGCCGAGGTGATGGGCCATGCATCCTTGCCGGGCTGGTTGGTCAGGATCTGGTAGAAGCTCTTGGCCCAGTCGGCACCGGCGGCAGCGGCCTTGAAGGTGGCGTCGTCGGGCGACACGAAGGCGCCGCCAGCGGTCTGCAGCTGCGTGTAGGTCAGCTTGTTTTGCTTGACATAGGCGTACTCGACGTAGCCGATGGAGTTGGGCAGGCGGCCCACGAAGGCGGCCACGCCTTCATTGCCCTTGCCGCCGGCACCCGTGGGCCAGTTCACGGCCTTGCCTTCGCCAACCTTTTCCTTCCACTCGGCATTGACCTTGGACAGGTAGTTCGTGAAGCCGAAGGTGGTGCCCGAGCCGTCAGCACGGCGCACGGGAGCGATGGTGGCGTCAGGCAGGGTCACGCCGGGGTTCAGGGCCTTGATGGCCTCGTCGTTCCACTTGGTGATCTTGCCCAGGTAGATGTCGCCCAGCACCTGGCCGGTCAGCTTGAGCTGGCCGGGCTGGATGCCCTTGATGTTGACCACGGGCACGATGCCGCCGATCACGGTGGGGAATTGCACCAGGCCCTTCTTGGCCAGTTCGTCGTCCTTGAGCGGCTCGTCCGAAGCACCGAAGTCCACGGTCTTGGCTTCGATCTGCTTGATGCCGGCGCTGGAGCCCACGGACTGGTAGTTGATCTTCACGCCGGTGGCCTTGTGGTAATCGGCGGCCCACTTCGAGTACAGCGGCGCAGGGAAGCTGGCGCCGGCGCCGGTGGCTTCCTGCTGGGCCAGGGCCTGGCCCATACCGCCCGCAGACAGAGCACCAGCCACCAGAATGTGAATCACAGACAACTTCATGTACAGACCTCTTAGGGGTTGAAAGATGCGATGGCTGGACTGTAAGAAGGCTTTGTGACATTGATATGACACGGAGAAAAGGCGTCACAAATGCTGGGCCATAGTCTGTAAGACCCGGGTCATCGCGGTGTCACAATTCCGTCTTAGTCTTGTGCCTCGCACGAGCTGGCACCAGACAAGCGCAGCCCTGCCACCCGGCACCGCTGCGCACTCCTGCTCGACGAATCTTGATTGGCGTTTCTTTCATGGCACCAGAATCCCTGCTCGCCGCCGTTGACCTCGGATCCAACAGCTTTCGCCTAGAAATAGGCCGCGTCGGCAGCCACCAGCGCATAGAGCGCGTGGAATATCTCAAGGAGACCGTGCGCCAGGGCAATGGGCTCAACGAGCACCATGAGCTGACCGACGAGGCCATGCAACGCGGCTGGGACTGCCTGGCACGCTTTGGCGAGCGCCTGGCCGGCTTTCCTGCCGACCAGGTCCGCGCCGTGGCCACGCAAACCCTGCGGGAGGCCCGCAACCGCGATGTCTTCATCGCACGCGGCAGCGCCCTGCTGGGCTTTCCCATCGAGGTCATCTCGGGCGAGGAAGAGGCCCGGCTGATCTATCGCGGCGTCTCCAGCCTGTTGCCGCCCTCGCAGCAGCGGCGCCTGGTGGTGGACATTGGCGGCCGCTCGACCGAAGTCATCATCGGCCAGCATGGCGAGGCGCGTCAGGTGGCCTCCTACCCCATAGGCAGCGTCGCCTGGAGCACGCAATTCTTTGGCGAAGGCACGCTGTCGCGCGCACATTTCTCGGCCGCCATCAAGGCCGCGCAGGCGGCTCTCACCCAGACCGTCTCGGCCTACCCGGCCACTGCATGGGACTGCGCCTATGCCTCGTCGGGCACGGCCAACGCCGTGGGCGACATCCTGGCTGCCAACGGATATTCCGGCGGGCTGATCACGCCCGACAGCCTGCGCTGGCTGCATGAGCAGCTGATGGAGGCCGGCCATGTGGACCGCATCCGGCTGGCCGGACTCAAGGAAGACCGCCGCGCCGTCATCGCCGGAGGCCTGAGCATCCTGATTGCGGCCCTGGGCCTGCTGGGCATCAATGAACTGGAAGTCGCCCAGGGCGCGCTGCGCCAGGGCGTTTTGCACGACCTGCTGGAGCACGAGCCCCCGCCGACCGCGAGGCAGCCGAAATTGCCGCGCTGCAGCAGGACTTCGGCATTGACACCCCGCATGCGCTGCGCGTGCGCAAGGTCGCACGCTGGGCCTGGCAATCGCTGCACGCACAACAACCGCCCGATGCCCTGTCCATGCATGCACTGGACACGGCCGCCAGCCTGCACGAGATCGGCATGCGCATCTCCCTGAGCGCCTACCACCGGCACGGCGCCTACATCACCGAGCACTGCGGTGCCGCGACATGGCCCGTGGAGCTGCGCGCGCGCATCACCCAGCTCGTGCTCGGCCACCAGGGCAAGCTGCGCAAGCTGGAAGCCGCCATCGAGGACCAGGCCGTGGCCTGGCCCTTGCTCGCACTGCGGCTGGCCGTGCAGCTGTGCCATGCCCGGCGTGACCCCGATCTGCAGGGCATACGGCTGCATCGCTCGGACAGCGTCTTTCACCTGACCGTGCCGGAAGGCTGGGCCAAAAGCTATCCCCAGTCCGCCCAGCTGCTGCGCACCGAGGCCGTGGCCTGGCAGAAGACGCCCTGGACCTTGCAGCTGCATCTGCACTGAGCACGGCCACCCGCTTCGGCTTGCGCCGGGATGGCGCGGGGCAGCCGGCCCGCCGGCCGTGACGCAGCTCAGACCTGGGGCCCGTAGCGCTCCATCAAGGCGCGCTGCGCACCCAGGCCCGTGGTCGGATAGGGTGCACGCTGGTAGGCACCATTGGCCTCCAGGGTCCAGGCATCGCGGTTGTCATACAGGCCAGCGACCAGGCATTCGTCTATCACCTGCTGGCGCAGCACGGGGTCGCGCACGGGCCAGGCCAGTTCCACCCGGCGCATCATGTTGCGGTTCATCCAGTCGGCGCTGGACAGCAGCAGCTCCTGCTGCTTGCCCCAGGCAAAGTAGAAGACGCGCGAGTGCTCCAGGAAACGGCCGATGATGGAGCGCACGCGGATGTTGTCGGTCCAGCCCTTGCGCTGCGGCGGCAGCATGCAGGCACTGCGCACGATGAGATCGATGCGCGCGCCCTGCTGGCCGGCACGCACCAGGGCCTGCATGAGCAGCTCGTCGGTCAGCGCATTCATCTTGAGCACGATGCGCGCCTCTTCGCCGCGCTGCGCCGCCTCGCCCACCTGGTTGATCAGCGCCAGCATGCGGTCGTGCAGCTGGAACGGCGCAATCACCAGCTGGTGCAGCTTGGGCAGGCGGTTGTGGCTGGACAGGTGGCTGAACACGGCATCCATATCGGCCGTGATCTGCGCATCGCAGGTCAGCTGGCTGATGTCCGTGTACAGGCGCGCCGTGCGCACGTTGTAATTGCCGGTGGACAGGTGTCCATAGCGCTTGAGCTGCCCGCTGCGCTTTTCGCGGCGTGTGATCAGCAGCATCTTGGCGTGCGTCTTCAGGCCCAGCACGCCGTAGACCACCTGGGCGCCCAGGGCCTCCAGCTTCTCGGCGGAGTTGATGTTGGCCTCTTCGTCAAAGCGGGCCTTGAGCTCCAGCACGGCCAGCACCTCCTTGCCGCGGCGCACGGCCTCGGCCAGCAACTGCATGATTTCGGAGTCGGACCCGGTGCGGTAGATGGTCTGCTTGATGGCCAGCACCTCGGGATCGTTGACGGCCTCGCGCAGCAGCTCCAGCACGCCGTCGAAGCTCTCGAAAGGCTGGTGGATCAGCACGTCACGCTTGCGGATCTGGGCCATCACCGAGCGGCCCGGCTGCAGCTGGCGCGGCCATGCCGGCCGCCACGGCGGGAACAGCAGCGCGGGGTCATCGACCAGATCGACCAGCTGCGACTGGCGCACCAGGTTCACGGGCCCCTTGACGCGGAACAGTGCCTCGGTCGGCAGGCCGAACTGGCCCAGCAACAGGTCGGACAACATGGGCGAGCAGGCAAAGGACACCTCCAGCCGCACGGCCTGGCCGTAGTGGCGGTGGTGCAGACCCTGGCGCAGCGCCATGCGCAGGTCGCTGACATCGTCCTCATCCACCGCCAGATCCGAATGGCGGGTGACACGGAATTGCGCGAACTCCGCCACCTCACGCCCCGGGAACAGCTCGACCAGATGGGCGCGCACGATGCTGGAGATGCTCACGAACAGGCGCTGCTTGCCCGCGATCTTCTCCGGCAGGCGCACCAGGCGAGGCAAGGCACGCGGGACCTTGACGATGGCCACCTCGTTGGCGCGGCCGAAGGCATCGACACCCTTGAGGCGCACGATGAAGTTCAACGCCTTGTTGGCCACCTGGGGAAATGGATGGGATGGGTCCAGGCCCACCGGCATGAGCAGGGGCTGGACTTCGCGCAGAAAGTATTCGCGCACCCATTTGCGCTGGGCGCTGCTGCGCTCGCCATGGGAGACCACGCGTATGCCCTGCCCCGCAAAGGCAGGAATCAGCGATTGGTTGTACAGCGTGTACTGGCGCAATACCAGCTCATGCGCCTTGTCCATCAGCGAGCGAAAGCTCTGCAGCGTATACAGGCCCTTGGCGTCGCCGGCCTTGGCCGCCGTCACATGGGGGGCGCAGCGCACCTCGAACCATTCGTCGAGATTGGAAGAGACGATGCACAGGTAGCGCAGCCGCTCCAGCAGCGGCACATCCTCGCGCACAGCCCAGTCCAGCACGCGTTCGTTGAACGCCAGGATGCAATGGTCGCGGTCCAGAAACTGTTGTTGCTGCTGCTGTTGCTCTTGCACTTCGCCGCTTTCGGCTGTGGCGTACAGGCCAGTGTATGCCGCGGCGGCCAGCCCCGCAGCAGAGACCGGGGCAGACGCTGGCATCGCCTGGCCCTGCAATTCCAGCAGGGCGGTGGAAAGGCTTTTGGCCAGGGGCATCATCGGGACATTCAAGGGTGCAGAGACGGGTATGGGCGCTGTCTCGCGGGCCATGCCCAGCGAGGCCGGCCCTGCGGGCATGGTGCGCAGCCCCTGTTCATGTTCTGGTTCGGCAGGCGCGGCAGAGGCGCTGGCGGGAATCGGCGTGAATGTCTGGGGCATGGATGCAGGGGCCCGGCCTGTGCAGGACCCGGTAGTCACCCCGTGGACCGGGGATTCTGGCAGTCTGCCCCGGGTTTGTGACATGTTCATGACATAAATCCCGCCCACGCATGACACCTGTCATACAAGCGACTTCCGGCAAGGAATGGCTGCGCTGGCGCTGTCATGCAAAGGTCATGACCAGGTCACGCAGCCACGAGGGCCACGCTGTATCGCCAGGGTGCTAAGCTCACTGCCATCCCCCTGGATGGCGTTGGCTGCTGCAAACCTGCCGCAGCCGTGTCGTCGTCCGCCTGTCGCGCATGCCCTCTTCCAATCCCCCCGAAAGCCGCCTGGCCGCCATCGACATTGGCTCCAACAGCTGCCTGCTGGCCATGGCCCGCAGCGACGGCGCAAAGGTACAGCTGTTCAGCCACCGCAAGGAAGCCATACGCCTGGGCAGCGCCCTGGACGCACAGGGAGCCCTGAGCCTGGAGGCCATGCAGCGTGGCTGGGCCTGCCTGGAGCGCTATGCGCAGGTGCTGGGCGACCTGCCCCGCCACCGCGTTCGTGCCGTGGCCACGCAGACGCTGAGAGAGGCATCGAACCGCCAGGTCTTCCTGGACGAAGGCCAGCGCATCCTGGGCTGCGCCATCGAAGTCATCGACGGCGAGGAAGAAGCGCGCCTGATCTATCGCGGCGTCGCCCAGTTGCTGCCGCCCGGTCCCCAGCGGCGGCTGGTGGTGGACATCGGTGGCCGATCGACCGAGCTGTGCCTTGGCCAGCAGCGGCAGGTGCTGCAGGCACGCTCCTTCGCCTTCGGCAGCGTGACCTGGGCATTGCGCCACTTTCCCGATGGAGAGCTGTCGGCCCAGGCACTGTCCCAGGCCGAAGCGGCGGTGGCCGACATCATTGCGCCCGAAGCCGCGCGGTTTGCCGCCGGGCAGTGGAGCCATGCCTATGGGTCCTCCGGCACGGCCGGCGCCATCGTCAAGGTGCTGGCCCATGCACCCGATGGCACGGCCGGCTGGATCACGCGGCAGGGACTGGACTGGCTGCAGGCGCAGTTGCTGCGTGCAGGGCATGTCAGCCGCGTGAACATGGACGGGCTCAAGGAAGAACTGCGTCCCATGATCGGCGGCGGCATGAGCGTGATGCGGGCGATCTTCTCCAGCCTGGGCATCGAGCGCATGCGCGTGACGCATGGCGCCCTGCGGCATGGCGTGCTGTATGAGCTGGCCGATCGGCTGGATGCCGAAGCCTCCGGAAAACGCAGGCGCAGGCAAGTTGCACCCGGCCCATGACGGCCCAGGCCCTGCTTGCGTCAGGGAAGGCCGATAGAGTGTTTTCCGCACAAGTGCTACACTTTGTAAGCTTCCCACCCTCCCTTCATTACCGCCCCACCGCTTCGCCATGTCCGCGCCGACGATTGCGTACGACCCTGTACTCGAACGTCCGTCTTCGATGATGGCGGCGTCCCTGCAACGCAGCCTGCGCGAGCAGCAGGCCCTGCTCGACAATGCCGGCGTCGGCATCGTCTTCATTCGCCAACGCGTCATCGTCCGCTGCAACCAGTGCTACGCCGACATCTTCGGCTACGCGGGCGAGCATGCGCTGGTGGGCATCAACAGCGAACATCTGCATCCCAGCCGCGATGAGCTGCGCAGCCTGGGACGCGAGGCCTACCGCACGCTGAGCGCCGGCCTGTCCTTTCGCACGCAGCGCCGCCTGCGCCGCAAGGACGGCAGCCTGTTCTGGGGCGAGCTCACGGGGCGGCTCATCAATCCGGGCGATGCGCGCGAGGGATCGATCTGGATCGTGAGCGATATCGACGACCGCCTGCGCGCCCAGCAGGCCCTGAGCCAGGCCCACGAACTGCTGGAGCAGCAGGTGCGCGACCGCACACGCGAACTCAGCGCCACGGTGGAGAACCTGCACCGGGAGATTGCCGACCGCAAGCTGGACCAGGAACGCATCTACTGGATGGCGCACTACGACGCGCTCACCGGCCTGCCCAACCGCACGCTGCTGGCCGAGCGCAGTGCCCGCGCCATCGAGCTGGCCAAGGCCAACGACACGCCGCTGGCCGTGATGTTCCTGGACCTGGACCACTTCAAGCATGTCAATGATTCGCTGGGCCACCGCGTGGGCGATGCCCTGCTGGTGGAGATTGCCCGCCGCCTGCGTGCCGTCGTGCGCGACCGCGATACGGTGGCCCGCATCGGCGGCGACGAATTCGTGCTGCTGCTGCCCGGCGCCAATGCCCAGGGCGCGGCCCGCGTGGCCGGCAAGCTGCAGGAGGCGTCGCGCCAGGCCTACCAGATCGACCGCCATGAGCTGACCATTGCGCCGTCCATGGGCATTGCGCTGTACCCGCGCGACGGCCACGACATCGACTCGCTGACACAGGCCGCCGACGCGGCCATGTACCACGCCAAGCAGGCCGGCCGCAACACCTACCGCTTCTTCACGCCGCAGATGCAGGCACAGTCCCTGCGCGCCCTGCAGTTGGAGAACGCGCTGCGCCGGGCGCTGGAGCGCAATCAGCTGTATCTGCACTATCAGCCGCAGATCACGCTGAGCACGGGCCGCGTGCGCAGCGTGGAGGCGCTGCTGCGCTGGGAGCACCCGGAACTGGGCTCGGTCTCACCGGCCGAGTTCATTCCCGTGGCCGAGGACAGCGGCCAGATCCTGCAGATCGGCGAATGGGTGCTGCGCAGCGCCATGCAGCAGTTGCAGGTCTGGCGCAATGCGGGCCTTTGCGACCTGAAGGTGGCCGTGAATCTTTCGGCCATCCAGTTCCATCAGCAGCAACTGCCCGAGATCATCAACCGCATCCTGCTCGACAGCGACCTGCCGGCCGACTCTCTGGAGCTGGAGCTGACCGAGGGCGTGGCCATCCATGATCCGCGCCAGGCGACGGCCACCATGGACCGGCTGCGCGAGCACGGCGTGCGCTTGGCCATGGATGACTTCGGCACCGGCTATTCATCCCTGAGCCAGCTCAAGCGCTTTCAGATCTACAAGCTCAAGATCGACCAGTCCTTCATCCAGGACCTGGATCACGACAGCAACGACCGCGCCATTGTCAGCGCCATCATCCGCATGGCCCAGGCCCTGGGCATGCAGACCACGGCCGAGGGCGTGGAGACCGAGGCACAGCTGGAGTTCCTGCGCGAGCAAGGCTGCGATGAGGCCCAGGGCTACCATTTCAGCCGCCCGCTGGCACCAGAGGCGCTGGAGTCCTTCTTGCGCAGCCAGGGCTGACCGGGCCGCATCACCGCGCGCATCGCATCACCTCGCGCACCGGAATCCAGACGAAAAAAGCCGAGGCATGAAGCCTCGGCCTTCCATGCACAGGAGCGCGCAACCGCTCAGGCAACCGGCGAATTCTTGGCCACGCTGGCCAGGCGCTCGGCACAGCGGCTGGCCTGGTCGCCATCGCGCGCCTCCACCATCACGCGCAGCAAAGGCTCGGTGCCGCTGGCGCGGATGAGCACGCGCCCCGTATCGCCCAGCTCGGCCTGGACGGCCTCGGTGGCCTCTTCCAATTGGGTGTTGCGCTTCCAGTCCTGGCCCGGCTGCAGCCGCACGTTGAGCAGCACCTGGGGAAACAGCTGCACGGACGACAGCCACTGCGACAGGCTCTTGCCCGAGCGCACGCAGGCCTGCAGCACCTGCAGCGCGCTGACCAGGCCGTCGCCCGTGGTGTGCTTGTCCAGCGCCAGCAAATGGCCCGAGCCCTCACCGCCCAGGGTCCAGCCCTGGCGGTGCAGCTCTTCCAGCACATAGCGGTCGCCCACCTTGGCACGCACAAAGCCCACGCCCTGGGACTTCAGCGCCACCTCCACGGCCATATTGGTCATCAGCGTGCCCACGGCGCCCGGCACGGCCTCGCCGCGCGCCAGCCGGTCGGCTGCCAGCAGATACAGCAGCTCGTCGCCGTTGTAGAGCCGCCCTGCCGCATCGACCAGCAGCAGCCGGTCGGCATCGCCATCCAGCGCCACACCGAAATCGGCCTTGTTGGCGCGCACGGCCAGCACCAGAGCCTCAGGGTGCGTGGCACCCACGTCTTCGTTGATGTTCAGTCCATCGGGCGCACAGCCAATGGCCACCACATCGGCCCCCAGTTCATGGAAGACCTTGGGTGCGATCTGATAGGCCGCGCCATGAGCCGCATCGACAACGATCTTCACGCCCTTGAGCGTGAGTGCATGGTCAAAGGTGCTCTTGCAGAACTCGATATAGCGCCCTGCCGCGTCTTCAAGGCGCCGGGCCTTTCCCAGAGCGGCAGAGTCGGCCCACACGGGATCTTCGGTCAAGGCCTGCTCGACCTCTTCCTCCCAGGCATCTGGCAGCTTGGTGCCCTGGGCGCTGAAGAACTTGATGCCGTTGTCGTAATAAGGGTTGTGGCTGGCGCTGATGACCACGCCCAGGCTGGCTCGCTGGGCGCGCGTCAGGTAGGCCACGCCCGGGGTGGGCAGGGGACCGAGCAGCATCACGTCCACACCGGCCGAGTTGAAGCCGGACTCCAGGGCACTCTCCAGCATGTAGCCCGAGATCCGGGTGTCCTTGCCGATCAGCACCATGGGGCGGGCTTCCTTGCGCCGCAGCACACGGCCCACGGCGTGCGCCAGGCGCAGCGCGAAGTCGGGGGTGATGGGCGAGCGGCCCACCAGGCCGCGAATTCCATCGGTACCAAAATATGTGCGTGCCATAGTGCTCCTTTGTTGTTCAGTTGTTGTCGTGCATGGTCTGCCAGACCGTCAATGCCGCCACCGTATCGGCCACGTCGTGCACGCGCACCACGCGCGCGCCCCGTTCCACTGCCAGCAGCGCCGCCGCCACACTGGGCACCATGCGCTGGCCCTGCGCAAGGCCACTGACCTGCCCGAGCGAGCCCTTGCGCGACCAGCCTGCCAGCAGCGGGAAGTCTAGGCCCAGCAATTCATGCTGGCGCGCAAGCAGCGAAAAATTCTGTGCCACGCTTTTGCCGAAGCCGATGCCGTAGTCCCAGACAATGCGCTCGCGCGCCACGCCCCGGGCCAGCAGGGCATCGCTGTGCAACTGCAGGAAATCGCGCACGGCGGGCACGGCATCGCCTTGCATGGGCATGGTCTGCATGTCCTGCGGCGTGCCATGCATGTGCATGAGACAGATGCCGCAGCTCGGGTGCGCGGCCACCACCTGCTGCGCGCCCGGCTGGCGCAGCGCCCAGATGTCGTTGACGATGTCGGCCCCCAGATCCAGCACGGCCTGCATGACCTCGGGCTTGTAGGTATCGACGGAGACAGGCACGCCCAGTTGCACCGCGCCCTGCACCACGGGCAGCACGCGCCGCAACTCCTCGTCCAGCGGCACGGCCGGCGATCCGGGCCTGGTGGACTCGCCACCGATGTCGAGGATGTGCGCGCCTTCACCGACCAGCTGCTCTGCATGCCGCAAGGCCTGCTCCACCGTGTTGTGCCGCCCGCCATCGGAAAACGAGTCGGGCGTCACATTGACGATGCCCATGACCAGTGGACGCTGAAGGTCTAGAACAAAGCGCGAAGTCTGCCATTGATGCGGCATGGGATTTCCTGAAGGTAGGCGCTTGCCGGACCGGGCCCCTCGCTCGGCCACCGCTGCGGGCGATTGAGCACATCCTGCAAGCAAAGCAAAAGGGCCCCTCGGGGCCCTTTGCATGGGATTGGCAGATTCTGCGGCAAGCAGATCAGGCCGTGGTGGGCGCAGGGTCGGCATCCACTGCCGGCGTGCCGCCGGACGAGTTGCCACCGTCGGAAGACGGCGGGTTGCGCGGCACCCAGTCCTTGGGAGGACGCGGCTCTCGGCCAGCCATGATGTCATCGAGTTGCTCGGCGTCGATGGTTTCCCAGTCGAGCATGGCCTTGGCCATGGCATGCATCTTGTCGGAGTTGTCCTCGATCAGCTTGCGCGCCAGTCCGTACTGCTCGTCGATGATGCGGCGAACCTCCTGGTCCACCTTCTGCATCGTCTGCTCGCTCATGCTGTTGGTCTTGCTCATCGAGCGGCCCAGGAAAGGCTCGCCTTCCTGCTCCGCATAGACCATGGGACCCAGCGCGTCGGTCATGCCGTAGCGCGTGACCATGTCGCGTGCGATCTGCGTGGCCCGCTCGAAGTCGTTGCTCGCGCCCGTGGTCATCTGGTTCATGAACACTTCTTCGGCAATGCGTCCACCGAACAGCATGGCGATCTGGTTGAGCATGAACTCCTTGTCGTAGGAGTAGCGGTCCTTCTCGGGCAGGCTCATCGTCACGCCCAGCGCACGACCGCGCGGGATGATGGTGACCTTGTGAACGGGATCGCACTTGGGCAGCAGCTTGCCGATCAGTGCGTGGCCTGCCTCGTGGTAGGCCGTGTTGCGGCGCTCTTCCTCGGGCATGACCATGCTCTTGCGCTCGGGGCCCATGATGATCTTGTCCTTGGCCTTCTCGAAATCCTGCATCTCGACGGTACGCGCATTGCGGCGCGCGGCCATCAGGGCTGCTTCGTTGCAGAGGTTGGCCAGATCGGCGCCCGACATGCCGGGCGTGCCGCGGGCGATCACGCCCGGATTCACGTCCTGGCCGACAGGAATCTTGCGCATGTGCACATTGAGGATCTGCTCGCGGCCGCGGATGTCGGGCAGCGTCACATACACCTGGCGGTCGAAACGGCCGGGACGCAGCAGGGCGGCATCCAGGATGTCGGGACGGTTGGTCGCAGCCACGACGATCACGCCGAGGTTGGTCTCGAAGCCGTCCATCTCGACCAGCATCTGGTTCAGGGTCTGTTCACGCTCATCGTTGCCACCGCCCAGGCCTGCGCCGCGCTGGCGGCCCACGGCGTCGATTTCATCGATGAAGATGATGCAGGGTGCGTTCTTCTTGGCATTCTCGAACATGTCGCGCACACGGGCCGCGCCCACGCCGACGAACATTTCCACGAAGTCGGAGCCCGAGATGCTGAAGAACGGGACCTTGGCCTCACCCGCAATGGACTTGGCCAGCAGCGTCTTGCCGGTACCCGGAGGCCCGACCAGCAGCAGGCCACGCGGAATGCGGCCGCCGAGCTTCTGGAACTTGTTGGGGTCCTTCAGGAAGTCCACGACTTCCTTGACCTCTTCCTTGGCTTCGTCGCAGCCTGCAACGTCGGCAAAGGTCACGGTGTTGTTGTTCTCGTCCAGCATGCGCGCCTTGCTCTTGCCGAAGCTGAAAGCACCGCCCTTGCCGCCGCCTTGCATCTGGCGCATGAAGTACACCCACACGCCGATCAACAGCAGCATGGGGCCCCAGCTGACGAGCAGGGTCATCAGGACCGAGCCTTCTTCGCGGGGCTTGACGTCGAACTTGACGTTGTTGTTGATCAGATCGCCCACGAGCCCGCGATCCAGGTAGGTGGCCGTGGTGCGCACCTTGCGGTCATCGTTGGTCGTGGCCACGATCTCGGTGCCGCCGGGGCTTTCCTGGATGGTGGCGCTCTTGATGCGGTTGCTTCGCACCTCTTCCAGGAACTCGGAGTAACCGACATGGGACGCGCCGGCGCCGCCACGGGTGTCAAATTGTTTGAACACCGTAAACAGCACCATGGCGATGACCAGCCAGACGGCAATTTTTGAAAACCACTGATTGTTCAAGCGGGGCTCCAATGGGGATACAGATAAAACGACTTCCAGCGTGCTCGAAGCGTATTTGCGGTCCATTTTAGGTGTTTCAAGCTGGCTGGTCGCCTATATCCCTCTATAGCAGCCATAGCTTGAATGCGGTCTTGACCCGCGTCAGGGCCGCGCCGGGCGGCTGTGCAGGGCTACTTGAGCCCCATGCCCACCAGAAACGTCTCCGAAGACTTGTCGCGCGAGGACTTGGGCTTGATCGGCTTGACCACCTTGAAGGTCTGCCGGAACAGCGCTACCAGGTCGTCGTAGGCCCCGCCGTGGAAGAGTTTCACGACCAGGGCCCCTTCAGGTTTCATATGGTGGATGGAGAAATCAACCGCCAGCTCCACCAGCAGCGCAATGCGCGCCGCATCCGTCGTACCGTTGCCCGACAGGTTCGGAGCCATGTCGGAGACCACCACATCGGCCTTGCCACCGCCCAGCGCTTCCTGCAGCTGCGCCAGCACCGGCTCCTCGCGAAAATCGCCCAGAATGAACTGCACGCCCTCGATGGGCTCCATGGGCAGCAGATCCAGCGAGATGATCCGGCCATTGAGCGCGCCCACCGCCGCACCTTCTGGCGACAGGCAGCGGCGCACATACTGGCTCCACGCCCCTGGCGTAGAGCCCAGATCCACCACCGTGGCACCCGGCCGGATGAGCTTGAGCTGCTCGTCTATCTCCTTGAGTTTGTAGGCCGCGCGAGCGCGGTAGCCGTCCTTCTGGGCGGCTTTGACGTAAGGATCGTTGACGTGGCTGTTGAGCCAAGCCTTGTTGACCTTCTTGCTTTTTGTGTTGACTTTCATGCTGGATTCTTTCAGCCTCGATAATACGGCCATGCCCCAAATTCAATTGACTCCCGCCGAGCGCCGGGAACACCGCGCCAACGCACACCACCTGGACCCCGTGGTCCTCATCGGAGGTGACGGCCTGACGGCTGCCGTGCAAAAGGAGGTCAACGCCGGCCTTAACGCACATGGCCTGATCAAGGTCCGTGTCTTCAACGACGACCGCGCCGCACGCGAGCAGATGTATCTGCAGCTGTGCGACGAACTTGGCGCTGCACCCATTCAACACATCGGCAAGCTGCTGGTGCTCTGGCGCCCCATGCCGGAAAAGGAAAAAGCCATCGACGAGAACCGCATGCCCGGTCCTCGCGATGTCAAGCTGCTCAAGTTCAGCAAGCGCTCCGGCCAAAAGCCCGAGGTCAAGCAGATCCGCGTGCTGGGCAACCAGCGCCTGACGGCAGGTGGCCAGGTCAAGCGCGCCAAGCCCAAGCAAAAGTCGGTCAAGAAGCGCCAGGCAGACTGAGTCCGCCGCATCCATGACCGTAGCATCCCATGCCCCCAGCGTGGCCCAGGCCGCGCAACCGCCCTCCGCCTCCCCCTCTGCGCAGCAGCGCTTCGTGATCTGCATGAAGTGGGGCAAGAAGTACGGTCCGGAGTATGTCAACAGGCTCTACGCCATGGTGCGTCGGCATCTGAAGGGCGATTTTCGCCTTGTCTGCCTGACCGATGACGGCGTGGGGATTCGTGACGAAGTCGAATGCCTGCCCATTCCGCCGCTGAACCTGCCCGCCGGCATTCCCGAGCGCGGCTGGAACAAGCTGGCCACCTTCAGCGCCGACCTGCATGGCCTGCGCGGCACGGCGCTGTTTCTTGACGTGGACGTGGTCATCACCGGGCCGCTGGACGATTTTTTCACCGAGCCCGGCGAATTCCTGATCATCCACGACTACAAGCGTCCCTGGCGCATCACGGGCAATTCCTCGGTGTACCGCTTCGAGCTGGGTGCACACCCCGAGGTACTGGACTACTTCCGCACGCATTTCGAAGAGATCCGCAGCAGCTTCCGCAACGAACAGGCCTACCTGTCCGACATGCTGCACAAGCAGGGCAAGCTCAAGTACTGGCCGCAGGCCTGGTGCCCCAGCTTCAAGTACCACTGCATTCCCGCATGGCCGACGAACTACTGGAAGCCGCCCTTCGTGCCGGATGGTGCACGCGTGGTGATCTTCCACGGAGAATGCAACCCGCCCGACGCGTTGGCCGGCCGGCGCAATCGGCGCTTTCGCTATATCCGGCCTGCCACCTGGGTGGCCGAGCACTGGCACGAGTGAGCAGCTCGGCCCACAAAAAAACGCCCGCGCTTGCGGGCGTTTTCGTTTGGCATGGTGCCGGACCGGCAGGACCGGGATCAGGCCGTGGCCTCGGCTTTCGCTTGAGACGGAGGACTGCCTATGCGCCACAGCACGACGAGCGCACACAGCCACTGCAGCGCATACATCACCGTGCCCACGCTGTGCCACAGCTTGAGGTTGTCGCGTGCAACGATGCGCGGCGACACGCCGTACTGGACCAGAAATGCCAGCAGCATGCCTGCGATCACAAAGCCCAGACAGGCCTTGGCCCAGGGCTGCAGGACCTGCTCCTTGTTGCGCCGGGACAGGACCAGCAGCAGGGCCGCGCAGGCGATGGACACCCAGGTCTGCGCGGCAAACAGCTTGGCTGCCATGAAGCCCGCGACAGCCGGCGTGGGCAATTGGGCGAACAGCAGGGGTACGGCCATGAAGCCGATGGCCGACAGGCTGCCCCACCACAGGGCAGCAGCCAGCAGGGGAACGCGTTCGTACAGGTTGCTCATGGGCTTAGGCCTTCCTCAATGATCGAGGCACAGGCGCTGACGCATCAGAGGTAGCGCACCGACACCACTTCATAGCGGCGCTCGCCGCCCGGTGCCTGCACGACGGCGGTATCGCCCTCTTCCTTGCCGATCAGCGCGCGCGCGATGGGGCTGGAGACGTTGATCAGGCCCAGCTTGAGGTCGGCCTCGTCCTCGCCGACGATCTGGTACTTGACCGTGTCGCCGCTGTCTTCATCCTCGAGCTCCACCGTTGCACCGAAGACCACGCGGCCACCGGCATCCACGGAAGAGGGATCGATGATCTGGGCAGCCGACAGCTTGCTCTCGACCTCGGCAATGCGGCCTTCGATGAAGCCCTGGCGGTCCTTGGCGGCCTCGTATTCGGCGTTTTCGCTCAGGTCGCCCTGGGCACGTGCCTCGGCGATGGCCTGGATGATGGAGGGACGCTCCACGGTTTTCAGGCGGTGCAGTTCGTCCTTGAGCTTCTCGGCTCCGCGCTTGGTGATGGGAATGGTGGCCATTGAAAAGTCTCCATGTTCAGCGAACGCCGCGCGCTGCGCGGTTTCTTTGGTACAGGCGGGCCGGCGACTTTGCGGCTAGACCTGCACCCCAAAAGCAAACCGCCGCACGTTGCCGCGCGGCGGTTTCATCGAATGATTCGTTCCATTATGCCGTGTTTACCCACCCGAAATGGTGGGATAACCCGGCGGCACTGTCGGACAGTGCCGCTCGCTGCGCGCCATCAAAAAACAGGCGCAGCGGCAATGGAAGGATCTCAGGCAGCCTGCAGTTGGGCGTGCAATTCCTGGACCGAGTGCACGTCCATGTTGCCCATGGACTTCATGCCTTCGACGGCAGCTTCTGCACCGAAGATGGTCGTGAAGGTGGTCACACGCGCCAGCAGGGCGCTGGTACGGATGGCACGCGAGTCGGCGATGGCATTGCGGCGCTCCTCCACCGTGTTGATGACCATGGCGATCTCGCCGTTCTTGATCATGTCCACGATGTGGGGGCGGCCTTCGGTCACCTTGTTGACGAGCTGCACCTCGATGCCGGCCTCGGAAATGGCCGCTGCCGTACCGCGCGTGGCGCACAGCACGAAGCCCATCGCAGCCAGTTCCTTGGCCACGGCCACGGCACGCGGCTTGTCGGCGTTCTTCACGGTCAGGAAGACCTTGCCCTGGGTCGGCAGCGTGACGCCGGCGCCCAGTTGGCTCTTGACGAAGGCTTCGCCAAAGGTCTTGCCCACGCCCATGACTTCGCCAGTGGACTTCATCTCGGGGCCGAGGATGGTGTCCACGCCAGGGAACTTCACGAACGGGAAGACGGCTTCCTTGACGCTGAAGTACGGCGGCGTGACTTCCTTGGTGATGCCCTGCTGGGCCAGCGTGTCGCCGGCCATGCAGCGTGCAGCCACCTTGGCCAGCTGGATGCCGGTGGCCTTGGAGACGAAGGGCACGGTGCGCGAGGCGCGCGGGTTGACTTCCAGCACGTAGATCACGTCGCCGTCGGCCGTTTCCTTGATGGCGAACTGCACGTTCATCAGGCCGACCACGCTCAGCGCGTTGGCCATGGCGGCAGTCTGGCGCTTGATCTCGGCCACGGTCTCGGGCTTGAGGTAGTAAGGCGGCAGCGAGCAGGCGGAATCGCCCGAATGCACGCCAGCCTGCTCGATGTGCTCCATCACGCCGCCGATGAAGACGGCGCCTTCGCGGTCGCGCACGCAGTCCACATCGCACTCGATGGCGTTGGACAGGAAGTGGTCCAGCAGCACGGGCGAGTCGTTGCTGACCTTGACGGCTTCGCGCATGTAGCGCTCCAGGTCGCGCTGCTCGTGCACGATTTCCATGGCACGGCCACCCAGCACATAGCTGGGACGCACGACCAGGGGGTAGCCCAGGCCGGCCGCCTTTTCCAGCGCTTCGGGCTCGGTACGGGCCGTGGCATTGGGCGGCTGGCGCAGGCCCAGCTCATGCAGCAGCTTCTGGAAGCGCTCGCGGTCTTCGGCCGCGTCGATCATGTCGGGCGTGGTGCCGATGATGGGCACGCCTTCCTTTTCAAGACCCAGCGCCAGCTTCAGGGGCGTCTGGCCGCCGTACTGCACGATGACGCCAACAGGCTTCTCGACAGCCACGACTTCGAGCACGTCTTCCAGCGTCAGCGGCTCGAAGTACAGGCGGTCCGACGTGTCGTAGTCGGTGGACACGGTCTCGGGGTTGCAGTTGACCATGATGGTTTCATAGCCGTCCTCGCGCATGGCGAGCGCAGCATGCACGCAGCAGTAGTCGAACTCGATGCCCTGGCCGATGCGGTTCGGGCCACCGCCCAGCACCATGATCTTTTTCTTGTCCGTCGGCTCGGCTTCGCACTCCTCGTCATAGGTGGAGTACATGTAGGCCGTGTCGGTGGCGAACTCGGCAGCGCAGGTGTCCACGCGCTTGAACACGGGGCGCACGCCCAGTGCCTTGCGTGCCTCGCGCACGGCCTTCTCATTGCTGTGCAGCAGCTTGGCCAGGCGACGGTCGGAGAAGCCCTTTTGCTTGAGCGTGCGCAGCGTGGTGGCGTCCAGTGCGGCCAGCGCGGCATCGCCCTTTTCCTCGTAGACCTGGTCCAGCTCGAGTTCGATCTTCACGATCTCTTCGATCTGCACGAGGAACCACTTGTCGATCTTGGTGATGTTGTGCACCTCGTCCAGCGTCCAGCCGGCAGCGAAGGCATCGCCCACATACCAGATGCGGTCCGGACCTGGCTCGCCGAGTTCCTTTTCGAGAATTTCGCGGTCCTGGGTCTTTTCGTTCATGCCGTCCACGCCGACTTCCAGGCCGCGCAGCGCCTTCTGGAAGGACTCCTGGAAGGTACGGCCAATGGCCATGACCTCGCCCACGGACTTCATCTGCGTGGTCAGGCGGTTGTCGGCAGCGGGGAACTTCTCGAACGCGAAACGCGGGATCTTGGTGACCACGTAGTCGATCGAGGGCTCGAACGAAGCGGGCGTCTTGCCGCCCGTGATGTCGTTCTTGAGTTCATCCAGCGTGTAGCCCACGGCCAGCTTGGCAGCGACCTTGGCGATGGGGAAGCCCGTGGCCTTGGAGGCCAGCGCCGAGGAACGCGACACGCGCGGGTTCATCTCGATGACGATCATGCGGCCGTCCTTCGGATTCACCGAGAACTGCACGTTGGAGCCGCCCGTGTCCACACCGATCTCGCGCAGCACCGCCAGCGAGGCGTTGCGCATGATCTGGTATTCCTTGTCGGTCAGCGTCTGCGCGGGTGCCACGGTGATCGAGTCGCCGGTGTGCACGCCCATGGGGTCCAGGTTCTCGATGGAGCAGATGATGATGCAGTTGTCCGCCTTGTCGCGGACGACTTCCATCTCGTACTCCTTCCAGCCGAGCAGCGATTCCTCGATCAGCAGCTCATTGGTCGGGGACGCTTCCAGGCCGCGCTTGCAGATGGTCTCGAACTCTTCGGGGTTGTAGGCAATGCCGCCGCCCGTGCCGCCCAGCGTGAAGCTGGGGCGGATGACGGTGGGAAAGCCCATTTCCTTTTGCACGGCCCAGGCTTCGTCCATCGAATGGGCGATGCCCGAGCGTGCCGAACCCAGGCCGATGCGCGTCATCGCATCCTTGAACTTGAGGCGGTCCTCGGCCTTGTCGATGGCCTCGGGAGTTGCGCCGATCAGCTCGACCTTGTACTTGTGCAGCACGCCGTTGCGCCACAGGTCCAGCGCGCAGTTCAGCGCGGTCTGGCCGCCCATGGTCGGCAGGATGGCGTCGGGACGCTCCTTGGCGATGATCTTCTCGACCGTCTGCCAGGTGATGGGCTCGATGTAGGTGACGTCGGCCGTGGCCGGGTCGGTCATGATCGTGGCAGGGTTGCTGTTGATCAGGATGACCTTGTAGCCCTCTTCGCGCAACGCCTTGCAGGCCTGCACGCCGGAGTAGTCAAACTCGCAGGCCTGGCCGATGACGATGGGACCGGCGCCAATGATCAGAATGCTTTTGAGGTCGGTGCGCTTAGGCATTTTTGTGTTTCTCCATCAGCGCCGTGAAGCGGTCAAACAGGTAGGCGATATCGTGCGGGCCGGGCGAAGCCTCGGGGTGGCCCTGGAAGCAGAACGCAGGCTTGTCCTTGTGCTCAAGGCCTTGCAGCGTGCCGTCGAACAGGCTGATGTGCGTGGCGCGCAGCGTGTCGGGCAGGGACTCCATCTCCACGGCAAAACCGTGGTTCTGGCTGGTGATGCTGACCCGGCCGTTGTCCAGGTCCTTGACGGGGTGGTTGGCGCCGTGGTGGCTGTTGGCCATCTTGAAGGTCTTGGCGCCAGCGGCCAGGGCCATGATCTGGTGACCCAGGCAGATGCCGAAGACGGGCTTGCCGGACTCCACCAGTTCCTTGGTGGCGGCAATGGCGTAGTCGCAGGGCTCCGGGTCGCCAGGGCCGTTGGACAGGAAAACGCCGTCGGGGTTGAGTGCCAGCACATCCTTGGCGGGCGTCTTGGCCGGCACCACGGTCAGCTTGCAGCCGCGCTCGGCCAGCATGCGCAGGATGTTGAACTTCACGCCGAAGTCATAGGCCACCACATGGAAACGCGGGGCCTGCTGCTGGCCGTAGCCTTCGCCCAGCTTCCACTCGGTTTCCGTCCATTCGTACTGCTGGGCGGCGCTCACCACCTGGGCCAGATCCAGGCCCTTCATGCTGGGGGCCGCCTTGGCCGCAGCCAGTGCCTCGTCGATGCGCGCCTGGGTCACTTCTTCGCCAGCGGCCAAACCGACGATGGCGCCGTTTTGTGCGCCCTTGTCGCGCAGCAGCCGTGTGAGCTTGCGCGTGTCGATGTTGGCAATCGCCACCGTGCCGCTGCGCGTGAGGTAGTCGGGCAGGGTCTCGGACTTGCGGAAGTTGCTGGCCAGCAGCGGAAGGTTCTTGATGATCAGGCCCGCCGCATGGACCTTGCCAGCCTCGACATCCTCTGCGTTGACGCCGTAGTTGCCGATGTGCGGATACGTGAGCGTCACGATCTGCTGGCAGTAGCTGGGGTCGGTGAGGATTTCCTGGTAGCCGGTGATTGCCGTGTTGAAAACGACTTCACCAACCGTGGTGCCTTGCGCACCGATCGAGTTGCCAACAAAGACCGTGCCGTCTGCGAGCGCCAGGATGGCGGATGGGAATGCTCCCTTGAGAGACAAAAGCACTGGGTTCTCCGGTTCTAATTACGGTTACGCCCAGCGTGCCGCACGGACGGATCCGGGCGGGTTATAGCTTGTCTGCAGGGGGTGGCGAGGAAGCGTCGCTAGGCGTAGTGTGGAATGCTTGAAAGCCGCCCATTATAGGCTGGTCGTGCTTCAGCCTCCTGACAGGAGGCGGGATTACCCTTGACGTGAGCCGGCACTCACGCTGCTTGCGTGCAGGCATATCGCCGCTGCAGCAGCCACGTTCAGCGACTCCTCACCGCCTGGCTGGCCGATGCGCACATGCTGCGCTGCCCGCTGCATCAGCGCCTCGCCAACGCCCTGCCCTTCATGGCCCATGGCCCAGGCACAAGGCCAGGGCAGCGCGGCATTTTGGATCAGTTCGCCCTGATGGGAACTGGTCACGATCAGGGGCAAGCCAAGCGCATCCAGGTCTTCGGGCGAGGCCGACTCGACCAGTTGCAGACCGAAATGCGCCCCCATGCCGGCGCGCAGCACCTTCTGGCTCCACAGCGCAGCCGTGCCCTTCAGGGCCACGACCTGGCTGAAGCCGAAGGCAGCGGCACTGCGCAGGATGGAGCCCACGTTGCCTGCGTCCTGCACGCGATCCAACACCACCGTGGCCACGCCGGCACGGATGACCGCCGATGCCTGCCAGTCCATCAGAAAACCGATGCGCGCCGGGGACTCCAGGCCGCTGACTTCGGCAAACAGGGCATCTGCCAGCACCACGCATTTGCCTGCGCCCCGCACCCATTCCAGCGGCACCAGCGGCCAGAAGGACTCGGCCACCACGGCTACGGAGGGCTGCATGCCACGCGCCAGCGCGGCACGGCACAGATGGTCCCCCTCCAGCCAGACGCGCCCTTGCTTGCGGTAGGCCCCACTGTCCTGGACAAGCCTGCGCAAATCCTTGACCAGGACGTTGTCACGGGACTGGATCAATGTGGCGGCGGGTTGTCGGCTCATGGTGAGGCTTTCGGGCAAAGGGAACAGCGCGCCACGGGCGCAGAAAGAAACGGCAAAGGCAATCAGGCCGACAGCAGCAAGGCTTGCGCGCCCTGCGCCGCAGCTGCCACGCGGGCAGCGGCCAGAGGCTCGGCCATGCGAGCAATGCTCACGACATGGGCCACCGGCGCGAAGGTTCGCCGGTGCTCCTCGCAGGCGCCGTGCAGGCGCAGCGCCGCAAGGTGGGCCGCCGTTCCGTAGCCCTTGTGGCCGTCGAAGCCGTATTCCGGATATTGCTCATGCAGCCGTTCGCACCAGCGGTCGCGCGTGACCTTGGCCAGAATGGAGGCGGCCGAGATGGCCTGCACCAGGGAGTCCCCCTTGACGATGGCCTCGGCCTGCACATCCAGCACGGGCAGCTGGTTGCCATCCACCAGCACGAGCACCGGCTTCAGGCGCAGGCCCAGCACCGCGCGGCGCATGGCCAGCAGCGTGGCCTGCAGGATGTTCAGGCGATCAATCTCTTCGACCGAGGCCTCGGCAATGCTGCAGCACAGCGCCTTGGCACGGATCTCGTCATAGAGTGCCTCGCGGCGCGCAGCCGTGAGCTTCTTGGAATCGTTCAGGCCCTCGATGGGATTGAGATCGTCAAGAATGACAGCAGCGGCCACGACAGGGCCGGCCAACGGGCCGCGGCCCGCTTCGTCCACGCCCGCAACCAACCCCGGCGGATGCCAGGGCAGGCACGCCTGTTCAGGCGGCAGTGGGGGCAATGATTTTCTCGATCGCATGGGCGGCCAGTTCGGCAGTATCGCGCCGCAATTCATGGTGCAGCGCTGTGAAGCGCTGTACCAGCGCCTCGACGGTTGAAGGGGAATGTTCGCACGCCTGCAGCCATTGCAGCACAGCCGCGCTCAGCGCCTGGGGCGTTGCCGCATCCTGGATCAGCTCGGGCACGACGAAATCGCCGCACAGGATGTTGGGCAGGCCCACCCAGGGCTGCAACTGCTTGCCACGCATCAGGCGCCAGCTCCAGGGGTGCATGTTGTAGCCGATCACCATGGGACGCTTGTACAACGCGGCTTCCAGCGTGGCTGTGCCGCTGGCGATCAACGTCACGTCGCAGGCTGCCAATGCATCATGGGACTGGCCGCGCACGATGTGCAGCGACGAGGCCATGCCGGACTCCTGGGCAATGCGCCGCAACTCGTCCAGTTGCGAAGGCACGGCAGGCACTACTATTTTAATAGCTGGCAGCGCCTTCCGGACCAAAGCTGCAGCCTGAAAGAAACGGGCTGCAAGATAGCGGATTTCGGAGCGTCGGCTGCCGGGCAGCACGGCCAGCACCAGACCATCTTCCGGCAGACCCAGCCGACGGCGCGCGGCGGCACGGTCGGGCTGCAGCGGAATCACGCTGGCCAGGGGATGGCCCACGTAGGTGGCATCTATGCCGTGACGGGCCAGCAACTCGGGCTCGAAGGGAAAGATGCACAGCACATGGTCGGCCGCACGCCGGATTTTCTCGACGCGATCGGCACGCCAGGCCCAGATCGAAGGGCAGACGAAATGCACGGTCTTGATGCCCGCAGCCCGCAGATCGGTCTCCAGGCCCAGGTTGAAGTCGGGCGCATCGATGCCGGCAAAAACGGCTGGCGGCTGCTTGAGCAGGCGCTGGCGCAACTGCCGGCGGATGTTCAGAATCTCGGCCAGTCGGCGAAACACTTCCAAGCTGTAACCATGCACGGCCAGCCGCTCGCAGGACCACCATGCTTCAAAACCGCGCTGCTGCATTTGGGGCCCACCGATGCCAAAGGCCGAAGCCTCGGGCCAGCGGGCCTGCAGCCCACCCAGGAGCAAGGACGCCAGCAGGTCCCCTGAGGTTTCTCCGGCGACCATGGCAATCGATGGACTCAGGCGCGCCAATGGCGCCGCGTTCTCTGTCATGCCGTCCTTTCGCGCGCCGAATCAGCGCGCAATGCCCCGGGTCGAAGCGGCCAGAAAATCCAGCATCAGCGATACATCGGCAGCGGCCTCGGGCTGCTCGCCAGCCAGCGCTCCAATGGCGTCGCGCGCGGCCTCCAGGGTCAGCCCCTGGCGATACAGCAGACGGTGCATCTGCTTGATGGCCTGGATACGCTGCGGCCCGAATCCGCGCCGGCGCAGGCCTTCGATATTGAAGCCACGCACGGCCAGGGGATTGCCATCCACCATCATGAAGGGCGGCACATCCTGCGAGATATGGCTGGCAAAGCCCGCCATGGCATGGGCGCCCACCTTGGTGAACTGGTGCACGCCCGTCAGGCCGCCCAGGATCACATGGTCGCCCACATGCACATGGCCAGCCAGGGTGGCGTTGTTGGCCAGGATGGTGTGGCTGCCCACGACGCAGTCGTGGGCCACATGCACATAGGCCATGATCCAGTTGTCATGGCCTATGACCGTGACACCCTGGTCCTGCACGGTGCCCGCATTGAAGGTGCAGAACTCGCGCACCGTGTTGCGGTCACCGATGACAAGCCGCGTGGGCTCGCCTGCGTACTTCTTGTCCTGGGGCTGCGCGCCCAGGGACGCGAACTGGAAAATCCGGTTGTCGCAACCAATGCGGGTATGGCCTTCGACAACGCAATGCGCGCCAATCGTGGTGCCGGCGCCGATTTCCACATGCGGCCCGATGACGGCATAGGGGCCGACCGACACCGATGAATCCAGCTGTGCAGCGGAATCTATCAGTGCCGTGGGATGGATGCGTTCAATGCCAGCCATGCGCCCGTCAGCCCACGTTGCGCATGGTGCACATCAGCTCGGCTTCGCAGGCCACTTCGTCCTCGACGCGGGCCACGCCCTTGAACTTCCAGATGCCGCCGCGAACGCGATCGATGGTGATCTCCAGCACCAGCTGGTCGCCCGGCTCCACGGGGCGCTTGAAGCGCGCACCGTCGATGCCCACGAAATAGTAGATGTTGTTTTCGTCGGGAACCTGGCCCATGGCATCGAAGGCCAGCAGGCCGGCAGCCTGCGCCAGCGCCTCCAGGATGAGCACGCCCGGCATGACCGGACGGCCTGGGAAATGGCCCATGAAATAGGGCTCGTTGAACGTGACGTTCTTGATCGCCTTGATGCGTGTATTGCGCTCAAGCTCCGTGACCTTGTCCACCAGCAGGAAGGGGTAGCGGTGGGGCAGTTGCTTGAGAATTGCGTGAATATCCATCATTGCGTTCCGTTATGGCCTTGATCCGCCGATTGCTGCAGTTGCCGCTCCAGGGCCTTGATGCGATCGCGCATGGAGTGCAGCTGCTTCAGCGTCGCAGCATTTTTTTCCCATTTGGCGTTTTCATCCACGGGAAACATGCCCGTGTAAACACCTGATTGTGTCAGCGAACGGGTCACTACCGTCGCTGCCGAAATATGCACCCTGTCGGCCAGCTGCAGATGGCCCAGCACGATGGCGCCGCCTCCCACGGTGCAATGCGCGCCAATGCGTGCGCTGCCGGCCACCCCCACGCAACCGGCCATGGCCGTATGCTTGCCGACGTGCACGTTGTGACCGATCTGGATCAGATTGTCGAGCTTGACCCCGTCCTCGATCACCGTGTCGTCCAGCGCTCCCCGGTCTATGCAAGTGTTGGCGCCGATTTCCACATCGTCGCCGATCCGCACGCCACCGAGCTGCTCGATCTTCACCCATGCTCCGTTCTCGGGCGCAAACCCGAAGCCGTCCGCTCCCAGCACCACGCCGGAATGCAGCAGACAGCGCGCGCCCACATGGCAGTTCTCGCCAATGGTGACGCGCGACTTGAGCACGGTGTGGGCACCGATGGTGGCACCCTCTTCAACCACGCAGAGCGGGCCGATCGTGGCAGAGGCATCAACGATGGCACTCTCGTGCACCACCGCGCTTGGATGGATACCGGCCGGCGCCACAGACCTGCAGTTCCGCTTCCACCACTGCGTGGCCCTGGCGAAGTAGGCATACGGGTCAGGGACCACGATGCAGGCACCCCGCTGCTGCGCCAGCTCACGCATGGCGGGCGCCACAATAACGCAGGCCGCCTCGGAGGCGGCCAGTTGCTGGCGGTAGCGGGGGTTGCTCAGAAAACTTAGATCCCCGGCCCCGGCGGAATCCAGCGGGGCGATGCGGGAGATGGGCATCTCCCTGTCGCCACCGACCAGTTCGCCACCGAGTGCATCGAGGATCTGACCCAACAATACGCTCACGGCATGCAGCCCTGGACGCTGGCTTACTTGCCGCCGCCGTTCAGCGCCTTGATCACTTTGTCAGTGATGTCGTACTTGGGGTTGATGTAGACGGCTTCCTGGAGGATGACGTCGTACTTCTCGGATTCGGCCACTTGCTTGACCACCTTGTTGGCGCGCTCCAGCACCTGGGCCAGTTCCTCGTTCTTGCGGGAGTTCAGGTCTTCCTGGAACTCACGGCGCTTGCGCTGGAACTCGCGATCCTGGTCCACCAGCTGACGCTGACGGGAGACGCGCTGGCTTTCGGCCATGGTGGGCGCTTCACGCTCGAACTTCTCCGAAGCGCTCTTGAGCGTATTGCCCTGGTCGACCAGTTCCTTCTCACGCTTGGAGAATTCCTGCTCCAGCTTGGACTGCGCAGCCTTGGCCGTCGACGCTTCACGGAAGATGCGGTCTGTGTTCACAAAGCCGGCCTTGAACTCTTGAGCGTGCGCAGAAACAGCCATGGCGCCAAGCAGCACAGCCAGGGAAAAATGGCTAGATAGAGATTTCATTAGAAAGAGGTTCCGATTTGGAATTGCAGTCGCTGGATTTTATCCCCGGTCTGCTTGCGGATGGGTTGAGCAAAGGCGAGACGCAGGGGGCCCAGCGGGGAAATCCAGCTGATGCCCAGGCCCGTGGAAGCCCGCAGCTCCCCGAGATCGAAGTTCTCGTTGGCCCCGTAGACATTGCCCACATCGAGGAATGTAAAAAGACGCAAAGTCCTGTCATTGCCGGCACCGGGGAAGGGAATCATGAACTCTGCGTTCAAGGTCACCTTCTTGGAGCCGCCAAGCGCCAGGTTTTCCTTGGTGTCGCGCGGACCCAGCGAGCCCTGCTCGAAGCCACGCACCGAACCCAGGCCACCCGAGAAGAAGTTCTTGAACAGCGGGAACGGACGGCCATTGAGGCCCTTGCCGTAGCCCAGTTCACCGTTCAGTGCCAGCGTGTACTTCTTGCTCAGCGGAATGTACTGCTGGATCTGGTAGTTGGCGCGCACATAACGGGCCTCGCCACCCACCGACCACTCGGTGTTCAGGCGCTGGTAGAGACCCGAGTTGGGCGCCAGCGCGCTGTCACGGCTGTCACGCGACCAGCCCAGGGTCAGCGGAATGCCGGTGTTGGAATAGCCGTACTTGTCGGCATAGTCCTTGTACGCCTGAGGCAGGTAGGTGCCGGGCTTGATTTCGGAGCGCTCCACGCCGCCGCCGAAATACACCGTGTCGATCTCGCTGAAGGGCACGCCAAAGCGCACGCTGCCGCCCGAGGTGACGATCTTGTAGGCCGCATCGTCGTAGTAGGGACGGTCAGTGCGGTAGTACAGGTCGTAGGTGCGCGAGATGCCGGTGTCCGTGAAGTACGGATCCGTGGTGGACAGCACCATGGTGCGGCGGTACTTGCTGGTGTTCACGTCCACGCCCAGGTAGTTGCCTGAGCCGAACACGTTTTCCTGCTTGATGCCGAACGACAGCGAAACCTTTTCAGCGCTGGAAAAACCAGCGCCCAGCTGCAGCGAGCCGGTGGGCTTTTCAGCCACCGAGATGACCAGATCCACCTGGTCGGGCGAACCCGCCACTTCCTGGGTCTCGACATTGACCTCGGTGAAGAAGCCCAGGCGGTCCACACGGTCGCGCGACAGGCGGATCTTGTCGCCGTCATACCAGGAAGCTTCGTACTGGCGGAATTCGCGGCGGATCACTTCGTCGCGCGTGCGGTTGTTGCCACTGAGATTGATGCGTCGCACATAAGCGCGGCGAGAAGGCTCGGCGTGCAGCACCAGGGCCACCCGGTTGGTTGCACGGTCAATGTCCGGCACGGCCTCGACGCGCGCAAAGGCAAAGCCGAAGTTGCCGAAGTGCTCGGTGAAGGCCTTGGTCGTTGCCGTGACCTGGTCGGCGTTGTAGGGCTCGCCGGGCTTGATCTTGACCAGGGACTTGAATTCGTCGTCGCGGTCCAGGTAGTTGCCTTCCAGCTTGACGCCGGAGACCACGAAGCGCTCGCCTTCATGGACGTTGAGCGTGAGCGAGATGGTCTGCTTGTCGGGCGAGATGGCTACCTGGGTGGAGTCCACGCGGAACTCCAGGTAGCCACGCTGCAGGTAGTACGAGCGCAGCGTTTCCAGGTCGGCGTTGAGCTTGTTGCGCGCATAGCGGTCCGACTTGGTGTACCAGCTCATCCAGTTGCCGGTGTCCTGATCGAACAGGTCCTTGAGCGTGGATTCGCTGAAGGCCTTGTTGCCGACGATGTGGATCTCGTTGATGCGGGCCGGATCGCCCTCGGTCACCGTGAAGGTCAGGTTGACGCGGTTGCGCTCGATGGGCGTGACCGTGGTGACGACCTCCGCGCCATAAAGGCTGCGGTTGATGTACTGGCGCTTGAGCTCCTGCTCGGCACGGTCGGCCAGGGCCTTGTCGAAGGGACGACCTTCTGCCAGGCCCACATCGCGCATGGCCTTTTGCAGGGTTTCCTTGTCGAACTCCTTGGTGCCGGCGAAGTTCACCTCGGCGATGGTCGGGCGTTCTTCGACGACGACAACGAGCACGTTGCCATTGGCCTCGAGGCGGATGTCCTTGAACAGCCCCAGCGCGAACAGCGAGCGGATCGCAGCTGCGCCCTTGTCATCGTCATACTGGTCGCCCACGCGCAGCGGGATGGATGCGAAGACCGTGCCCGGCTCCACGCGCTGCAGGCCTTCGATGCGGATGTCCTGTACCCGGAAGGGCTCCAGCGCCCAGGCTGCATTGGCAGCCAAAACCATGGCAGCCAGGGTCGATGCAGCGCGCACGCCCAGGCGATTGATACGTTTAGTCATGAATGGATTTGCCGCCGCTGCGGCTTGCCGAAAACGGCTGAAAAGTTAGCCCCAAAGCCGGTTGATATCGTTGAAAAAGGCGACGGACATCATCATCATCAAAACCGCCACGCCTGCACGCTGCAAGCGTCCGGCCCAGACTTCCGACACGCTTCGGCCAGTCACGCCCTCCCAAAGATAATACATCAGGTGCCCGCCATCGAGCACCGGCAGGGGGAGCAAGTTGAGAACCCCCAGGCTGATGCTTATCAGCGCCAGGAACGAGAGGTATTGAACCAGGCCCATGCTGGCCGAGCGCCCCGCATAGTCGGCAATGGTCAAGGGGCCGCTGATGTTCTTGAGCGATGCCTCGCCTATCACCATGCGGCCCATCATGCGCAGCGTCAGCGACGACAGCTCCCAGGTGCGCTGCACGCCAGCCCACAGGCCTTCCAGCGGACCGCGCTGCACCAGAGCCATCTCGGGAGCGCTGCCGATGTAGGCACTGATGCGGGCAATGCTCTCCTTGCCATCTTCCGAGCGACCCAGATCGGGCAGCACGGGGATCTGCAGTTGCCTGCCATCGCGCTCCACCAGCCAGACCTGCTGCTGGACCTGGCCCGATGCACCCATCTTGCGGATGAGATTGCGCAGCTGGGTGCCATCATCCACCGGTGTGCTGCCCACGCGCAGCACCAGGTCGCCCTGGCGCAAGCCGGCCTTTTCGGCGGCACCACCGGCGATCACCTTGTCCAGCACGGGCTGTGTCCACGGCCCCAGCAGGCCCAGGCGCTCGAAGAAAGCGGCATCGGGCTCGCCCTGCACCTGCCCGGCCAGCGCCAGCCGCAGTTCGGACGGAGCGGTGCGCCGGCCCTGGAGCACTTCCATGCGCACCGACTCGTCATCGAGCGCGGCGCGCGTCAGTGTCCAACGCAGATCATTGATGGAGCGGACCTCTTCCCACTCCTGGTCGCCCAAGGCGATGCGCAGCACGCGATCACCGCCCTGCACGCCCGCCATCTGCAGCACCGTGCCCGCCGGCGGCGTGGCCAATCGCGCCACGGGCTCCTGCATGCCCATCCAATTGACGATGGCCAGCAGCGCAATGGCCAGCACGAGATTGGCCACCGGGCCTGCCGCCACGATGGCCGCACGTGACCGCAGCGGCTGGGTGTTGAATGCCAGATGGCGCTGATCGGCAGGGACTTCGCCCTCACGCTCGTCGAGCATGCGCACATAGCCGCCAAGCGGCAGTGCACCGATGACGAATTCCGTGTCCGAACCTTTGCGCTTCCAGCGCAGGATGGGGCGACCGAAGCCGACGGAAAACCGAAGCACCTTCACGCCGCAGGCCACAGCGACGCGGTAGTGGCCCCACTCGTGGACGGCAATCAGCACGCCCAGCGCGACCACGAATGCAACTACGGTCAGCAACAATTGATACTCCTTTGAATCCAATGCGCACCTGGATACCGCCGCAGGCCCACCGAGAAACCCGGTCTGGCCCGCGAAGCCGGCATTACAGCTGCCACTGCCGCGCCACGGTGTGCGCGATTTCGCGAGCCTGGGCGTCCAGGGCCAGCAGGTCGTCCAGGCTGCCCAGTGTAGGCGGCAGCAAGGTTTCGAGAGTGCGCAAATTCACAGCGTGGATACGGTCAAACGCCAGGCGTCGCTCCAGGAAGGCGGCAACGGCGACTTCATTGGAAGCATTGAGAACCGCCGTAGTTCCCTCGCTGGCGAGCAGCGCCTGCCAGGAAAGATGCAGGCCCGGAAAGCGCACGGCATCCGCCTCTTCGAAAGTCAGGGCCGACAGCTTCGCGAAATCCAGGGGCGCCGCGCCGCTGGCGATGCGCCGTGGCCAAGCCAGGCCGCAGGCGATGGGCACGCGCATGTCGGGCGTGCCCAGTTGCGCCAGCACCGAGGCATCCTTGAACTGCACCATGGAGTGCACGATCTGCTGCGGGTGGATGACGACCTTGATCTTGTCGGGAGCCATGTCGAACAGCCAGCGTGCCTCGATCACCTCCAGCGCCTTGTTCATCATGGTCGCCGAGTCCACGGAGATCTTGCGCCCCATGGAGAAGTTCGGGTGCGCGCAGGCCTGCTCCGGCGTGATCTCGGACAAGGTGGCCGGATCGCGCAGGCGAAAGGGTCCACCCGACGCCGTGAGCAGCAGACTGTCCACGCGATCGGGCCAGCTGGCTCGGTCTTCCGGCAGGCACTGGAAAATGGCCGAATGCTCGCTGTCTATGGGCAGCAGGGTCGCGCCATGGCGCTTGACCGTGTCCATGAACAGTGCGCCGCCAACGACCAGAGCCTCCTTGTTGGCCAGCAGCAGGCGCTTGCCCGCGCGCGCGGCCGCCAGACAAGGCGCAAGGCCCGCCGCACCGACGATGGCCGCCATGACGGCATCGACCTCGGGATGCGAGGCGATCTGCTCCAGCGCGTCTGGCGACTGCAGCACTTCGGTCGCCAATCCATTGCTGCGCAGCTGTTCAGCCAGCAGCTTCGCGTGTGGCGCGCTGGCCATGACGGCGTAGCGGGGCTTGAATTCGGCACACTGGCGCAGCATCAGGTCCACTTGCGTGGCCGCGCTGAGTGCAAAGACCTCGTAGTGCTCGCGGTGGCGCGCCACCACGTCCAGCGTATTGGTACCGATGGAGCCCGTGGAGCCCAGGACGGTGATTTTCTGCTTCATGAATGCGCGAAAGAGGAAAGCATCATGGCCAGCGGCAGGGTCGGCAGCAGGGCATCGACGCGATCAAGCACGCCGCCATGGCCGGGCAGCAGACCACTGCTGTCCTTGACGCCCACGCTGCGCTTGACCAGGGATTCGACCAGGTCGCCGACCACGCTCATCGCGGCCATGAACACAACCGCCAGCAGCAGGAACCAGGCCCCGCGCGCCAACAGCAACGAATAGAAACTGGGCACGGCCACCGCGTAGTGGCGGTCCGCCCAGACCCAGGCCAAGGCCAGCACCAGCACGCCGGCCATGCCGCCCCACACGCCTTCCCAGCTCTTGCCGGGACTGATGGACGGCGCGAGCTTGGACTTGGTGAATTTCAGGCCCAGGGTCCGGCCTGCGAAATATGCAAAGACATCGGCCACCCAGACCAGCACCAGCACCGACAGCAGGAAGTTGATGCCCATCATGCGCGCCTGCACCACGGCCACCCAGGCCAGCCACAGGGCCAGCACTCCGCCGACCAGACGCACAGGCCCCGCAATGCGCGGCCAGCCGGCCACGCCTGCGCGCAGCAGTGCCGCGCCGCCCAGCACCCAGGCGGAGCCAGCGACCACCCAGACCGCGGTCAGAGGACGCTCCAGCCAGCCCGCGGCCCAGGTCCCCACGCACATCGCCGTGCAGATGGCACCTATGCCGATGGCTCCAGCGGAGCCAAAGCCGTTGAGACGGCCCCATTCCCAGGCACCCGCCGCCATGAGCACGAGCACCACCACGGCGAACGGAACGCCCGTCGGATAGAACAGCGCAGGCAGCAAGATGGCCAGCAGGATCAGGGCGGTGATGACTCGCTGCTTGAGCATGGCTCCCCCTTGTTCAGGTCGTCTGTTGATGGGACGACTTCGATTGTGATTGGTGTACTTGCGCGGAGGTCTGGCCAAAGCGCCGCTCGCGCGAAGTGAAGGCGGCAATGGCCTCGTCCAGGCAGGCCTCGTCGAAATCAGGCCACAGGCTGGCACTGAAGAAGAGCTCTGAATACGCGGCCTGCCACAACAGGAAGTTGCTGATGCGCATCTCCCCGCCAGTGCGGATCAGCAGGTCCGGGTCGGGCACATGGGACAGCGCGAGTGCGCGGTCCAGGCTCTGCGGAGTGATGGGCTCGCCCTGCTCTGCCAGCCGGGCTGCGGCCTGGGCAATGTCCCAGCGCCCGCCGTAGTTGAAGCAGACATTGAGCACCAGGCGGTTGTTGTGTGCCGTGACCTGCTCGGCCTGGGCCAGGCCTGCGCACACTTTCTCGCTCAGGCCACTGCGGTCGCCGATGAAGTGCAGGCGCACGCCATCGCGGCTCAACTGCTGCACTTCCTTGGCAAGGGCATTGGCCAGCAGGCCCATGAGACCGGAAACCTCCTCTTCGGGGCGGTTCCAGTTCTCGGAAGAAAAGGCGAAGACGGTCAGGACCTGCACGCCGCGCTGGACGCAGGCGCGGGCACAGCGGCGCAGCGATTCCACGCCCTGCTTGTGGCCGGCCAGTCGCGGCAGAAAGCGGCGATTGGCCCAGCGTCCATTGCCATCCATGATGACGGCAATATGGCGCGGCACCGCGCCGGAGTCTTGGTTTGTCAAAGGTACGGGCCCTGAGGCAAGCGAGGCAGTACGCCTCAGACCGCCATGATGTCTTGTTCCTTGGCAGCCACCAGCGCGTCGATCTCGGTGATGTGCTTGTCGGTCATCTTCTGGACATCGGCTTCGCAACGCTTTTGGTCGTCTTCCGAGGCTTCCTTGTCCTTGACCAGCTTCTTGACGGCTTCGTTGGCGTCGCGGCGCAGGTTGCGCACGGCGATCTTGGAAGCTTCGCCTTCGTTGCGGGCCAGCTTGGTCATTTCCTTGCGGCGTTCCTCGCTCATCGGAGGCATGGGCACACGGATCAGATCGCCCAGCGAGGCAGGGTTCAGACCCAGATCGCTTTCGCGAATGGCCTTCTCCACCTTGGCGGACATGCTCTTTTCCCAGGGCTGCACGCTGATGGTGCGCGCATCGAGCAGGTTCACGTTGGCCACCTGGGACAGCGGCACCATTGAGCCGTAGTAATCCACATGGATGGAGTCCAGCAGCGAGGGGTTGGCACGGCCGGTACGCACACGCGCAAGATTGTTCTTGAGCGCTTCGATGGACTGGCCCATCTTGGACTCGGTGGTCTTCTTGATGTCTGCAATCGTCATGTTCTTGTTCCTTGAAGAGCTGTGAAACGCGGGATCAAAACGCTCAAGCGTACACCAGCGTGCCCTCATCCTCGCCCATGACCACGCGCTTGAGCGCGCCGGGCTTGATGATGGAGAACACCCGGATCGGCAGCTTCTGATCGCGGCACAGCGCAAAGGCAGTGGCGTCCATGATGCCCAGGTTGCGCGAAATGGCCTCGTCGAAAGCCAGCTTGTGATAGCGGGTCGCGTTGGGATTCTTCATCGGGTCGTCGGTGTAGACACCATCGACCTTGGTGGCCTTGAGCACCACTTCGGCACCGATCTCCGCGCCGCGCAGTGCCGCGGCCGTATCGGTCGTGAAGAACGGGTTGCCGGTGCCGGCGGCGAACACCACCACCTTGCCCTCTTCGAGATACTGCAGGGCCTTGGGGCGCACATAGGGCTCCACGACCTGCTCGATGGCAATGGCCGACATGACACGGGCGATGAGGCCCTGCTTGTCCATGGCATCGGCCAGAGCCAGGGCATTCATCACGGTGGCCAGCATGCCCATGTAGTCGGCGGTGGCGCGGTCCATTCCGACCGAACCACCAGCCACGCCACGGAAAATATTCCCTCCACCGATCACCACGGCCACCTGGACACCCACGCGGGTGACTTCGGCGATTTCGGAGACCATGCGCTCGATGGTGGCACGGTTGATGCCGAACGAGTCGTCGCCCATGAGCGCCTCACCGGACAGCTTGAGCAGGATGCGCTTGTGGGCCGGTGCGGCGTTGGACATGGTGTTTCTCCGAAAGGTGGATGGTGGTGGATGGTGAAGGGAACGGTTCAGGCGCTCAGACGAATCAGGCGCCAGCCTTGGCAGCGGCCACTTGGGCAGCCACTTCGGCAGCGAAGTCGTCAACCTTCTTTTCGATGCCTTCGCCGACCACGTACAGGGTGAAGCCCTTGACGTTGGTGTTGGCGGCCTTGAGCATCTGGGCCACGGTCTGCTTGCCGTCGGCAGCCTTCACGAAGACCTGGTCGGCCAGCGAGACTTCCTTCAGGTACTTCTGAACCGAGCCTTCGACCATCTTGGCGACGATCTCGGCAGGCTTGCCGGATTCGGCAGCCTTGGCGGCAGCAACGGTGCGTTCCTTTTCGATCAGCTCGGCAGGCACGTCAGCGCTGGTCACGGACACGGGCTTCATGGCGGCCACGTGCATGGCGACGTCCTTGGCAGCGGTTGCATCGCCTTCGAACTCGACGATCACGCCGATGCGCGAACCGTGCAGGTACGAAGCCAGGCTGGTGCCGTCGAAACGCTTGAAGCGGCGGAAGGACATGTTCTCGCCGATCTTGCCGATCAGGCCCTTGCGCACGTCTTCCAGGGTGGGGCCGAAACCGTCCTGCTCATAGGCCAGGGCGCTCAGCGCGGCCACGTCAGCGGGGTTTTGCTCGGCGACCAGCTTGGCGGCGGCATTGGCCATCGCGATGAAGCTGTCGTTCTTGGACACGAAGTCGGTTTCGCTGTTGACTTCGATCATGGCACCCTTGTTGCCATCGATGAAGGCGGTGATCACGCCTTCGGCGGTCACGCGCGAGGCAGCCTTGCCAGCCTTGGTGCCCAGCTTGACGCGCAGCAGCTCTTCGGCCTTGACCAGATCGCCCTCTGCTTCGGTCAGAGCCTTCTTGCATTCCATCATGGGCGCGTCAGTCTTTGCGCGCAGTTCAGCCACCATGCTTGCGGTAATTGCAGCCATCGTATTTCTCCAATGTCAGTTCGATTCGTTACAGGATTTCGGCTAAAAAAACGGGGCTACCCTGAGCCCCGCTTCTTATTCAGCGACGAGGTCGCTCAGCCGGACAAGCTCAATCAGGCAGCGGATTCTTCCACTTCCACGAACTCGTCACCGCTCTCGCCGGATGCAGCCTTGACCACGTCGGTCAGTGCAGCAGCGCGGCCTTCCAGGATCGCGTCGGCGATGCCTTGGGCGTACAGTTGCACAGCCTTGGCAGAGTCGTCGTTACCGGGGATGACATAGTCGATGCCTTCGGGGTTGTGGTTGGAGTCAACCACGCCAACCAGGGGGATACCCAGCTTCTTGGCTTCGGCCACGGCGATCTTGTGGAAGCCCACGTCGATCACGAAGATGGCGTCGGGCAGGCTGTTCATGTCCTGGATGCCGCCGATGTCCTTTTCCAGCTTTTCCAGTTCGCGAACGAACATCAGCTGTTCCTTCTTGCTCATGGCTTCCAGACCGGCTTCTTGCTGGGCCTTCATTTCCTTCAGACGCTTGATGGACGTCTTGACGGTCTTGAAGTTGGTCAGCATGCCGCCCAGCCAACGCTGGTCAACGAAGGGCACGCCAGCGCGCTGGGCTTCAGCAGCCACCATCTCGCGGGCTTGGCGCTTGGTGCCGACCATCAGGATCGTGCCGCCGTTGGACGCCAGTTGCTTGACGAACTTCTGGGCGTCCTGGAACATCGGCAGCGACTTTTCCAGGTTGATGATGTGGATCTTGTTGCGGTGACCGAAGATGAAGGGGGCCATCTTGGGGTTCCAGAAACGGGTCTGGTGACCGAAGTGGACGCCTGCTTCCAGCATCTCGCGCATAGTGACGGACATATGAATACCTCAAAGGTTAGGTCTAAAATCCAGCCCGACAATTGCCCCCTGAAACACAGGGCGCAACACCTTGAAGGGACTGGTTTGCGATTGACTTTGCGCAGGATCCCCAAGCATGGGCAGGCGTTCTTGACGAACACCCCGCACCCAAAAGCTTTCACCTGACCCCCGGCAATCCCGGGGAAAATCAGGGGGAACCCCTAGCAAAGCCGCAAGATTCTAGCACACGCCACCCTTCAACCGAGGCTTCGCTCTCAAAGCGCGCTCACCACCCCTCACGGTCGCGGCAGTTGCGCAACATGCACACACTCCTGTAGTGATAGCTGCATCCGCTTGATAATCCGGGCACTTCAGCAGATTCCACCCAAAAATGAACATCGCGATTGTGGGCGCCGGCAGCATTGGCGTTGCGACAGCCCACGCACTGGCACAGGCCGGCCACGAGGTCACCGTCTACGAGCGTCACGGCACCGCAGCCGAAGAAGCCAGCTTCGGACATGCCGGCTGGCTGGGCCCCAGCCTGCTCCAGCCCTGGAGCGTACCCGGCCTTTCAACCGCCGAACGCTCCCCCGCCCTTCCCGGCCGGCAGGCCCTGCCGCGACTGGGCTCCGGAAACCTCGCAGCCCAGCTGCGCTGGCTATGGCAATGGCGCCAGGCCGGGCGGCAACTGCGCAAAGGCAACGTGCCCACAGCCGCCATGGCGGCGCTGGAGGCGCTCACGCAGCGCAGCCAGCAGTTCCAGCAATCGCTGTGGAGGCAATGGGAGTTTGACCCGGAATATGTCGCCGGAAGCCTGGTGCTGCTGGGCAGCGAGGCCGAGCACGAACAACTCAAGCCTGCGCTGGACGCACTGGCCGAGGCCGGCACACGCTGCGAGGCACTGGATGCCGCCCAGACCCGGCTGCGCGAACCCGCCCTGGGCGAGGAAACCACGCTCGCAGGCGCCCTGTATTTTCCACAGGCAGGCGCAGCCAATGGCCGCCTTGCCACGCTGATGCAACGCCAGGCAGCGCAGTCGGCAGGAGCACGATTCGAGACGCAGCGCCTGGTGCAGAAATTGCAGCCCGGCGGCGCCGGGCGCACCGCACGCCTGCAATTGCTGGGCGAAGACACCCCCCGTTCGCACGACGCCATCGTCGTCTGCGCCGGCGCCGAGGCCGCGAACCTGCTCACGCCGCTGGGCCTGCGCCCACCGATGATCGCCCTGCACGGCTATGGCGTCAGCGCCCCTTTGCGCGAACAAGGTTATGCCCCCCGCCACGCCATCGTGGACTGGAGTGAGCAGATGACCCTGGTCCGCCTGGGCCAGCGCATGCGCATCGTGGCCGGCGCAGAGCTGGGCCGCCGCAGCCCCATGCATGAGGCCACGCTGCAGCGCATGTATCACCGCCTCAACATGGTTTTTCCCGGCAGCGCGGTGCTGGCCTCGGGCGTACAGATCTGGCATGGCACGCGCATGTGCACGGCCGATGGACTGCCGCTGGTGGGCGCCAGCGGACTGCCCGGCATCTGGCTCAACCTGGGACACGGCAGCTGCGGCGCCGCCATCGCGCAGGGGTGCGCAAGCATGCTGAGCGACCTGATAGACAACCGCGCCAGCTTCCTGGACAGCGCACTGCTAGACCCGCGCCGCTTCGGCTGACCGGCACCCCCTCCTCTGCCACCCGGCGGCGGACCGCTATGCTCGGTCCATGCTGCGCATTCCCACATCCACCGCCTTGCCGCTGTTTGATACGGCGGCCACTCGCACCCTGGAACAGCAGGCGGCAGCCAGACTGCCCGCGCACAGCCTCATGCAACGCGCGGGCGCGGGCCTGGCACGCCTGGCACGCGCTATCGCTCCCCATGCACGCTGCATCTGGATAGCCTGTGGCCCCGGCAACAACGGCGGCGATGGTTTGCAGGCAGCCGCCTGGCTGCAACAAAGCCTGAATGCGGCGCCAGAAAAGGCCCGCAGTTGCCGCATTCTGGTCAGCTGCGTGCGCGAACGCACCCACATGCCAGACGATGCACGCGCCGCCTGGGACGCCGCCCACGAAGCCGGCGTGCAATGGACCGAGCACATGCCCGCCGACATGGGGCCACAGGACTTGTGCATTGACGCATTGCTGGGCATCGGCCTGCGCCAGCCAGACGCCGCAAGCCCGCGCACCAGCACGAATGAGCGCCTGCTCACTCTGCTGCGCAGCCTGCAGTCCAGCACCAGCCCAGTCCTGTGCGCGGACATAGCCTCCGGACTGGATGCCGACACCGGGCAGTACCTGCCTGGATTCGCACCCCCGAATGCCCCAGCCAGCGCACGGCACACGCTGGCGCTGCTGACGCTGCAGCCCGGACTGTTCACAGGAAGTGGCCGCGATGCCTGCAGCCAGATATGGTGGGATGACCTGGACACGGGACTGGCGAAAGGCGGGCCAATCCTCACTCCCCCGCCCTGCGCACAACTGTTTTCACCAGGCGCCAGCGCCCCGCGCCCGCATGCCAGCCACAAGGGAAGCTTTGGCGACGTGGCCATCCTTGGCGGAGAGGGGCTGGGACAGCGCGGCCTTTCCATGACCGGCGCCGCCTGGCTGGCTGCCCTGGCCGCACTGCATGGTGGCGCGGGGCGCGTGATGCTCGCTCTGCTCGATGCCTCGGCCGGGTCAGGCCAGGCCACCGCGCCCTGGCCCGAAATCATGCTGCGCAGCCCTGAAGCGCAGGACTGGCGCAGCACCACCGTGGCGTGCGGATGCGGGGGCGGCGTGGCGGTGCGCGCATGGCTGCCCCAGATACTGGAACAAGCCCCCAGGCTGGTGCTGGACGCAGACGCACTGAATGCCGTTGCCGAAGATGCATCGCTGGCCTCGCTCCTGAAAGAGCGCCGCCAGCGCGACCTGCACACGGTGCTGACGCCCCACCCGCTGGAGGCCGCCCGCCTGCTGAAGACGAACACCGCACAGATCCAGGCACAGCGGCTGCACGCCGCCAGGCAGCTGGCGCAACGCTTCGACTGCACCGCGCTGCTCAAAGGCTCCGGCACCGTGATCGCCGGGCCTCAGGGAGAGGGTGATGCACCGCCTTGCTGGATCAATCCCACGGGAAACGCCCGCCTGTCGACCGGAGGAACCGGCGATGTGCTGGCCGGGCTGATTGCTGCGCTGTGGGCCCAAGGCCTGGAGCCCACGCAGGCAGCAGCCCTGGCGGCCTGGCGCCATGGATTTGCAGCAGACCATTGGCCTGCGCACATCCCGTTCAGCGCCAGTGCACTGGCCCAGCAGCTCGGAGCATAAAAACCCTCAGGACTTGCGCCGGGGCTTGGATGTGTTGCCCGTCACCTTGGACTTGACGGCGCCCAAGGCCTTCTTGCCCAAGGCGCGCAGTGCCTGCACCGGCGACGGTGGAGGCAGCTGCGGCAGGCCGTGGGCGGCAGCATCCGTGGCCGCAGGCTTGCGTGCCTCGGACGCCCGGCCTCTGCGGGGTCGCGCAGCGGAGCCAGCGGATGATGGCTCCGCAACCGCCTCGCCCATATCGCTCTGCCGCGCCGAGGTAGCCGGGCGCGGCTGGGCATTCGCATATTCAGCTTCCAGCGCGGCCAGGTTCACACCCTTGACCATGGCCTTTTTAGACGCCTTGCGTCCCTGCTTGCCGGCCGACGCCGCTGCATCAGACTCAGGCCTTGCACCGCCGGAGCCTCCCGAGTTGCGCTGCGCCCGCTTTTCCTTGGCATCGCGGCGGCCCCATTTTTCGCCCTGATGGGTTTCCGTGCGCGCCGGCGTCCTGCCGGGCCGGCCCGAGGCCGGCTGCTCTTCGCCATCGCGCACCAGGCGGAAATCGATGCGCCGGCCATCCAGGTCCACGCGGCTGACCTGCACGCGCAGCCGCGTGCCGATTCCATAGCGAATGCCCGAGCGCTCGCCGCGCAGTTCCTGGCGCGCCTCGTCAAATCGGAAATAGTCGCCACCCAGCTCGGTGATGTGGACCAGCCCCTCCACATACATGGCGTCGAGCGTGACGAAGATGCCGAAGGTGGTCACCGCAGAGACCATGCCGCCGAACTCCTCGCCCAGATGCTCGCGCATGTACTTGCACTTGAGCCAGGCTTCGACATCGCGGCTGGCCTCGTCGGCCCGGCGCTCGTTGGCACTGCAGTGCAGGCCGGCGGCCTCCCAGGCCTGGACCTCGGCGGCGGGCGCGCGCTTGCGCGGCTTCTGGCCGGGTGGGCTGACGCGTGATGCCAGACGCTTGGCCAGCTTGGCCTCGGCTTCTCCGGGGGTGGGCAGTTCGGGCAGGCGATAGTGCGTGCCTTCGAGCTCGGCCTTGATCACGCGGTGCACCAGCAAATCGGGATAGCGGCGGATCGGGCTGGTGAAGTGCGTATAGGCGTCGAATGCCAGGCCGAAGTGGCCCGAATTCTCGGGCGTGTAGAAGGCCTGCATCATTGAGCGCAGCAGCATGGTGTGGATCTGCTGGGAGTCGGGACGGTCCTTGGTGGCGTTGGCAATGGCCTGGAACTCGGACGTGGCCGGGTTCTCGCTCAGCGCCACACCAACCCCCATGGCCTTCAGATAGTTGCGCAGAATGTCCTGCTTTTCCAGCGAGGGCTTGTCGTGCACGCGGAACAGGCCGACGCGACCGCTTTGCTCGATGAAGTCCGCACTGCAGACATTGGCAGCCAGCATGGCCTCCTCGATCAGCTTGTGCGCCTCGTTGCGCGTGCGCGGCACGATCTTCTCGATGCGGCCGTTCTCGTCACAGACGATCTGCGTCTCCGTGGTCTCGAAGTCCACGGCGCCGCGCGCCTCGCGCGACTTGAGCAGCGCCTGGTAGACGCCATGAAGATTGAGCAAGTCACCCACGCGCTCCGAGCGCCGCGCAGCCTCCGGGCCGCGCGTATTGGCCAGGATGGCCGCCACCTCGGTATAGGTGAAGCGCGCATGGCTGTGCATCACCGCCGGATAGAACTGATAGGCATGGATCTCGCCCTTGGCGGTGATCAGCATGTCGCAGACCATGCACAGGCGGTCCACATCGGGGTTGAGCGAGCACAGGCCATTGCTCAGCTTCTCGGGCAGCATGGGGATCACGCGGCGCGGGAAATAGACGCTGGTGGCGCGGTCATAGGCATCGATGTCGATGGCGCTGCCCGTGGTCACGTAGTGACTCACATCGGCAATCGCCACCAGCAGGCGCCAGCCCTTGCTGCGCCCGACCTTGGCGGGCTCGCAGTAGACGGCATCGTCGAAATCGCGCGCGTCCTCGCCATCGATGGTCACCAGGGGCACATCGGTCAGGTCGATGCGCTTCTTGCAATCGGCAGGCCGCACCCTGTCCGGCAGCGCCTTGGCCTGCGCCAGGCAGGCATCGGAAAACACATGCGGGACGCCGTACTTGCGCACCGCGATCTCGATCTCCATGCCGGGATCATCGACTTCACCGAGCACTTCGATGATGCGTCCCACGGGCTGGCCGAACAGCGCAGGCGCCTCGGTTAGCTCCACCACCACCACTTGGCCGATCTTGGCCGATCCTGTGGCATTGGCGGGGATCAGAATGTCCTGGCCGTAGCGCTTGTCCTCGGGCGCCACCAGCCACACACCGCTTTCCTGCAAGAAGCGGCCAATGATGTTGTGCGCAGGGCGCTCGATGATCTCGACCACACGGCCTTCAGGCCGGCCGCGGCGGTCCTGGCGCACGATGCGGACCTTCACACGGTCCTTGTGCAGCACGGCACGCATTTCATTGGGGGGGAGGAAGATGTCGCCTTCGCCGTCATCGCGGATGACGAAGCCATGTCCGTCGCGGTGCCCCTGCACACTGCCCTCGATTTCGTCGTTCACATCGGCGCTTTTGGCGTGAGGGTTCATTTTCTTGGTATACAATCTAAATCTTTCCTGAGATGCCCAGGTGGCGGAATTGGTAGACGCACTAGTTTCAGGTACTAGCGGGTAACTCCGTGGAGGTTCGAGTCCTCTCCTGGGCACCAAGTTTAACGACAACCTGCAGAGGTTGCGGCGAACTAAGGAACTATCTTCAGCAGAAGGCAGTTCCCTGGCTTCATGACTTGGCAGATGACAGTCTCAAGAAAAAAATCGAAGATCGGGATGCTTCTGCAAAAAATGCAGTAGAATTTCAGCTTCAGCAAGCCCAGGTGGCGGAATTGGTAGACGCACTAGTTTCAGGTACTAGCGGGTAACTCCGTGGAGGTTCGAGTCCTCTCCTGGGCACCAAACATGAAAAGGCCGTTGCACACGCAACGGCCTTTTTCTTTTCTGATCGCTGAAAGCCGATGGCAAGGGCATCTCGCCAAGAAAAGTTCAGGAAAATCTTTGCAAACCTGCCCGGCACATCGCTTTCACGCTATATAATTTGCGTACTCTGAAATGCCCAGGTGGCGGAATTGGTAGACGCACTAGTTTCAGGTACTAGCGGGTAACTCCGTGGAGGTTCGAGTCCTCTCCTGGGCACCAAACATGAAAAGGCCGTTGCGTGTGCAACGGCCTTTTTTCTTTGCCTCGCCGGCACCGTCGCAGGCCCCTCCACCATCCCACAGAAATTTCTCAAAAACTTGGGAAATCGGCTTCAGACGGAGATTTCGCGCTATATAATTTGCTCACTCTGAAATGCCCAGGTGGCGGAATTGGTAGACGCACTAGTTTCAGGTACTAGCGGGTAACTCCGTGGAGGTTCGAGTCCTCTCCTGGGCACCAAACATGAAAAGGCCGTTGCACATGCAACGGCCTTTTTTCTTGGGCGCTGCAGACGCATCGACCCCAGAAGACCGCATCCATGGCGCAAAAAAAAGGGAGCCAGCGGCTCCCTTCCTGGATGAGAGGATCACCTCCCACGCATCACTTGCGCAGCAGTTGCTTGAGCACGTTCTGCAGGCGGCGCGCGCTGGCATCATCGCGCGGCGATGCCAGCACCCGGGCGGCATCGTTGCCCCAGGTTTCCTGCGGAGCAGGATCGTTGCGGCGCGTCAGCAGCTGCAGCTGCAGGGCACGGCGGGCGCTCAGATGTTCCGCAGGTGTGGGAACGTCGGCGGCCATTTCAAGGCGCAGCAGGGCTTCGCCCGCGTCTCCCTTGGGTGCCTGACCCAGGGCCTGCGACCAGGCGCTGCGCACTTGTGCAGACACGCGGCCACCAAGCTGCTGGGCAGCCGGCATCTGGGCAGCATCACGCGACTCCCACGCCGCCATCAACTGGGTCAGTGCCTCACCATGGGCCTGGGCCGCGAGCTTGCGCAGGGCGTCCTGGGCATGTTCCATGGCTTCACGCTGGGCACGGAAGGCGGGGTCCGCCAGGCGCGGTCCGCGCTCTTCGCGCGGCTCGCGGCTGAAACGGCCACTGTCGCGGCTGTCTCGGCCATCCCGGCCGTCGTCGCGGCCACGGCCACCATCGCGGCGGTCGCCAGGACGGGCAGCGCGTGCACCGCTCTCTTCCTTCTTCATGCCAGGACGATCGTCACCGCGCACGGCAACCACGGGGCGCACCGGCACCGGCTTGGCTTCGGACTCTTCCGAACCCGCTACAGCAGCGGCAGGTTCCTGTACTGGCTGGGCCGCATTCACGGAAGCATCGGCACGGCCACGCAGCGCTTGCTCCAGGGCCTCCACCGCAGCGCGGATTTGCTGCACATCACCCGAGGTGTTGGCAGCTTCCACGGCCTGCGACGCTTCCAGCACGCGGCGATCATGGTCGCTGAGCGCCACGGCTGCAGCACGGGGGCCCCGCTCGGTGCCCTTGCGATTGAAGGCTTCGTCCAGTGGCTTGCGGAAGGCATCCCAGAGCTTTTGCTCATGCTTGCGGTCCAGAGGCACAGCCTGCGCCTCGGCCTGCCAGCGCTGCTGCAGGGCCTTGACGGCGTCGATGCGCAAGTTGGGCGCTGCGCCCAGCGCGGTGGCTTCGTCGATCATGGCGTGGCGACGCTGCAGGCTGGCCTTTTGCGCAGCATGCAACGGGGCCTCGGCCAGGGCCATGGCCTGCTTGAACTGGGGTTGCAGTTCGGCAAACAGCTTCTCGCCGATGTGGCCGCTTTCACGCCAACGTTCAGCGAACTGGCGCAGTGCGCGCGCCGCGCCCTTGAGATCTTCGCTGGCGGACTGCTGTGCTGCCCAGGCCTTGATCTCTTCGATCAGCGCCAGGCGCTGCGCCTTGGACTGGGTGGTTTCGGTGCGCAGCTTGTCGTGCCAGGACTCGACCACCTTGTGGGCCGTGTTGCAGGCTTCGTCAAACTTCTTCCACAGTGCGTGGTTGGCTGCGCTGCCCTGGTCGGCCAGCTTCCATTGCTCGCGCAGGCTGCGCAGCGATTCCTGGATCTTGCGGCCACCCAGCGCCTGGCCTTCAGGGCGGTTCAGCAGGGCTTCGGCCTTGGCAACCAGTTCCTCGCGCAGCTTGTCGGCGTTCTGGCGCGGCCAGCCTTCGGACTCGCCAGCGGCCAGAAGGGCCTCATGCACCTTGGTGACCAGTGCATCGTCCACCAGGCGGCCATGGGCCTTGATGGCGGCGCGCACGGCCTGCACGGCGGCGGAACCGGCCTTGCTTTCGCCGGCAGCCGTCTCGGCCTGGAGCTGCTCCAGCGCCTGGGTCAGAGCACTGCTGGCGGCAGCCACTTGCTCAGGCGATGTCTTCGCCTTGGGCTGGGCTGCGCTGCGGGCTGCGGGAGCGGGCTTGGACGGCTCGGCAGCCGCTGCCTCGGGAGGCAGGCCACGCGCCACACGCAGCTCATCGGCCCACACGGGCACGGTGGGCAGCGGAGCGGCTTCGTCGGCGGCGGCAGCTTCGGTGAGCGCCAGTGCAGACTGGAAGGCATCCCAGACCAGGATCAGCTGTGCGCTGGCGGCTTCCAGCTGGGGCGGGAAACGTCCGTCCACGCTGGCCCAGTTGTCATCGCCAGTCAGTTCGCCGGCCTGCTCCTGCCAACGGGCCACGTCGGCGCGCAGGTTGTCGAGCACAGCCTGGGCATCGCGCCAGGGCTTGGTGGACAGGACCTCGATGCGCTGGGCCAGCAAAACGGCCACTTCGCGCTGGACCTGCACGCGGTGCTGCAGCTCCTCGATGGCCTTGACACGCTCGGCCAGCTGGGCCTTGTGCTGCGACAGAGGTTCACGCGACAGCGGGGCGCCCGCCTTGGCGGCGTCGCGCTGCCAGGCAATGGCGTCGGCGGCATTGAAGGGCGATGCGACCAGCAGCGCCTGGGCCTTTTCAGCCCACTCCACTGCGATCTTTTCCTGGTCCTTGGTGCGGCGGATCTCGTCCAGGCGCTCACGCACGGCACGGGCCGCGCCCTTGTCGCGCGCGCTCAGTTCCTTGAGGACGTCCTGCAATTGCTCGACCGAAGGCTGGGTTGCCAGCCAGTCGCGGATACGCGCGGCGCGATCACCCGAGGTTTCGGCGGAGAAGGCACCGCCCGTGAGCACATCCAAGGGGTGTTGTTCGGGATTCTTGGCAGAAGCAGGGCTCACTTCAGGTGCATCGGACATGGTGCTGCGGGGGGAAAGAGAAGACATGAATCAATCGTTGAATGTCTGGCTGCCGCGGGCCGCCAGACGCGGCCGGCCAGGCCGCATGCGGGCATGCTAGCCGGACCGGGAAAACCATATTCTCGCCGTTATTTGAAGCGGAGCCAAAACCGGGCTACTGCGTGGACAGGCTGAGCTGGGCGCGCGGGCTCCATTCCTGGTCGTCGGAGTCCAGTTTTGGAGCCCCCAGAAACAGGCGCTCAAGCGGCAACTGCTGCTGGGCAAGGTAGTCGCGCACGGCCACGGCGCGGGCCAGCGCCAGTTCGCGCATGGCGTCGTCGGGCACGGCAATCTGCTCCAGCAGCAGGCTGCGCATCTGGTCGGTGGGCAGGTCCTTGGCCATGCCGATGACATTGCGCGGCTTGGCAAAGTCGGCGCGACTGTACAGCGCCTTGGTCAAGGCCGGCACTTCGGAGGCAGGCAACTCGGTCACGGACTCTGCCGATTTGCCGTCGCGCAGCACCTGGCGGCGTTTCTGGGCGAGCAGCAGGCGATCGAGCTCCGCCTGCTTCCAGGCCTCTTTGTCCTGCGCCTCGCGCGCCTCGCCGATCACGGTGAGCTTGAGGGCCGGGCGATCCTTGAGGGAGGCAACCACCTTGTCCAGGCTCTCGCGGGCCTTGCCGTCGATCTGGGCACGCCCCGGCGCAAAGGCCACCACGCCCGATTCGCTGCCGCCCCCAAAAGCGCCCGACAGCAGCGAGAACGGCGAGGTGATGGCCTTCATGATCAGGTTGCCAATGATCTTGAAGATGACCGGCGCCAGCCTGAATTGCGGATCGTTGAGCGAGCCGCTGACCGGCAGGTCCAGGTCGATGACTCCGTTGCGGTCAGCCAACAGCGCCACCGCCAGGCGCACGGGCAGCGAGGCGGGCGCACCTTCGACGGCTTCGCCGAAAGTGAGCTGATGCAGCACCAGCTTGTTGCGCGCCGTGAGCTGGCCATCGGGCTCAATCTTGTAGTTGACGTCCATGCTGAGCTTGCCGCGCTCGATCCCGTGGCCCGCGTACTTGATGGAGTACGGCGACAGCGGGGGCAGTTCCAGATCGCGCATCTGGGCACGTATGTCCAGGGCCAGCGGCTTGGCCAGGGGATTGACCTGGCCGGTGATCTCCAGCGAAGCCGTGCCCTGGGCGCGGCCGCGCAGTTCCACATCCGCCAGTTGCGGCGCCTGCTGGCTGGCAGGCGGCTCGGACGAGAAGGCGCTCAGGCGGCCCGCCAGCTCGCTGAGGTCGGCCGAGTAGTTGGGCTGGATGAAGTAGTCGGAGAACTGGACCCTGCCGCCCGTCAGCGCAATCGGCCCGATCTTGATGACGGGCGCAGGCCCGGAGGCAGCCTGCGGCGGCGCCGGTTCGGCGGAAGCCGCCGTGCCATCCGCAGCCGGCGCGGCGTTCTGCTCCAGGGACTGCTGGGACTTCGCCGATTTGACGATGTCCTGCAGGTTGATGCGCCCGTTGCGCTGCACGATGACGCGCGCAAAGAAGTCACTGAGAGCCGTCTCGCGCACGCTCAGGCGCAGCGGCTGGGCAGGCTGCATCTGCAGGTCCAGGCCGCGCACGGCCAGCGTCTTCCAGGCCACCAGTTCATCGCGCAGGCCGAGTCCCAAGGCAACCGACTGGGCCTTGGCCCGGTCGGCCGTGGACTCGCTGAGCACGGCAGCCACGGCGCCTGCCGCCGTGCGTGGCGCGCCCTGCCCTGCAGCCTCGCCCGCCGCTTGCACGGGAGAGGCCAGTGCGGAGCGCATGCGCAGATCCACGAGCTCGACATCCCCCTGCACCGCCAGCTCGGGGCCGGCCGGTTGGCTGACAAAGCGCAGTTGTCCGAGGAAATTGCCGTCGGCACGCACCAACTCGACATTGAGCATGTCGGCAAAGTAGGGCTCCAGCGCATGCAGCGGCAGGCTGCGCGCCTGCAACTTGCCCTGAAGCGACAGCGGCGCCAGCCCCAGATCCCCCCGCAGGCTCAGCGAGCCCGCCTGGACACGCCGGCCCGAGCCGACCTGGGCGGACAGCTCCAGCGGCGTGGGCGCGGATTTGGCGGCCAGCGGCTCGATGGCGCCCATGCGAAGGCGCAGTGAACCCAGGTCAAGCGACACGGTGCGCGCGGAATCCGCGTTGCGCACGGGCGCTTCGTCACGCAGCGCAATGGCGCCGCCATCGACCTCCACCGCCTGCAGCTTCAGGCCCCAGGGCCGGGACTTGTCCTTGCCGGCGTCCTGCGATGCGGGTGCCGAGGAGGCGGGCGGCAGCCATTGCTCGTACATCCACCGGCCCTGGGCATCGCGCAACACGGCCAGCTGCGGCTTTTGCAGTGCCAGGCGGCCAACGGAGACCTGCTGGCTAGCCAGATTGACCTGCACCTGCTCCAGCTGCAGGTGCGCGATATCGACGGGCGCGGCTTTGTCCTTAAGGCTCAACTGCTCCACGCCCAGCCCGGCCACCTGAACCACCATGGCGGAACCGTTCCAGCCCAGGCCGGCGTCGGTGCTCAACAGACCCGTCAGCTCGGGTTTGAGATGGGCAGACAGGTACGGTGCTGCCAGTTGCAGCGGCAATTGCCGCGCGGAGATGGCCAGTTGGCCCTGCTTGTCGGTCAAGGCCCCGCTCAGCTGCAACTCGGCAGGTTTCGCCCCCTCCCCCGCCGATTCGGGCTGCACCTGCATGCTGGCAGCAAGCTGCAGCGGTTGCTCCAGGGGCCAGCGGATATCGCGCACCTGCAACGACAGCTCGCGCGCCTGCAGCGCAGCGCCCGACTTTCCAGCGTCGGGAGCGGCATCGCGCCAGTGCACCGTGGCATTGGCAACGGACAGCCTGTCCAGGCTGACCTTCCACGGCTGGGGCGCGTCGGAGGCAGGCTTTTCCGCTGCCGGCCTGGCATCCGGGGAGGAAGCACCCCCCATCGCCGTCCAATTGATGCGGCCTTGCGCATCGCGGGCCGCAAAAATCTCGGGAGCGCTCCACTGCACGGACTCCAGCTCCGCAACCGATTGCAGCGGCTGCACGTTCTTGAGCACGGCGGCCAGGCGCTCGAAGCGCAGCAGGGGGGCACCGTCGCAGTCGTGCAGCTCGGCGCCGGACAGGCTGACCTCCCCGGTGATGCGGACCACGGCCTGCTCGGCCTGCTCAAAGGAGATGTGCAGGTTGGCATCCAGCACACCGGAACGCGGCTTGACAGGCGCGGTGACGGGCACATAGCCCAAATAAGGTGTCAGGTCCACGCCCTGCCAGTTCAGATCGACAGCGGTCTGGCGCTGCTCGGTGAAGGGCGTGCTCTGGGCGCTGGATTCAAACCGGCTGCCGTTGAGCGCAAAGGACAGGTGCGGGAGCACCTTGATCTCGCGCTTGGACTCCAGGTTGCTGATGAAGGGCAGGCGCAGCTGCAACTGCTCGAGCATGTGCTGGCGCTGCTGGACCTCGTCCTGCAATTGCACGCGGCCGTCGCGCAGCGCAATGTTGTACAGCGCAAAGCCCACGGGTTTGGAGGGCGGCGTGTCGCCGGGTTCGGCCAGCCTGGCCAGCACATCGTCCACATCGAAATGCCCCAGGCTCTGCTGGGTCAGGCGCAGCACCGGCGCATCGACCTCGATGGCATCCAGCACCGGCGCCAGCCGAAACAGCGACTGGATACTGGCATTGACATAGATACGGTCGATCTGAAGCTGGGGGGACGAAGATGATGACGGCAAAGACTCCGGAGCCGCGCCTTCCGCCTGGCTCCTGGCAATGCTCAGGTCCCGCAGGGTCAGCTCCAGCGACCAGGGCCGGAACTCCACTGCACCCACACGGACCTGACGGCCCAGCTTGGCCGATGCCTGCTTTTCCAGTTGACTCTTGGCCACAACGGGCACCAGCGCCCACAGCAGCAGCCACAGCAAAAGGAACGCCACAAGGGCGATGGCCAGCCTGCGCAGCCAGCGGTGCTTGAAGAGAGATTGCATGGGGCTCTGGTAACTAGTACAGCCCATCCTGGGACACAGGACAGGGCAACGGCTGCATTGCACCAGAAATTGGGGCGGCAGCAACGGCTGGGTCCGCACCACGGCACATTTCTTGACGTTGCGGCCATCCTTGAACGACAAAGCCCGGAAGCCGTGAACCGGCTTCCGGGCTTTACGGCGGGCACAAGTCCCGACCGTTTTCCGCAGTCAAGGAGAGGATGGTCCTTGCTGCTTGGAAGCAAGAGATTGCTTCCAGGAAGGCCGCGGAAGAAGACTTGAACCACGGTGTCCGCACTATCGAACACCACTTTTACCTGTCTTCCACCTTGGCGAGACGACTGCAGGAGCAGTCGCCTCCAATATAGAAGGACGCAGGGTCGGCCTGCCAGTGCTTTTGCATTTCATTGCAATTTCATGACGCACTCTGAAAACGGCGGAAACGGCGTACATCGGTAGCACGCCACCCGCTCTTCAAGACCTCAAAACTGTGTTTGCATCCATGGTTTGTTATTATTCATTGATCTAAAAGATTAATTTCATAGTGTTGACCGTGTATTTGGTGAACTCCTAGAATCCGCCAGCGCTCGAATAGAGCGTTTTTTGTTTCTGCTGCCTCACGACTGAGCAGATCCCGCAGGCCTACAACGCAATGGCGCACCAAGCGCCAGCCTCCCGGATCCGCAGCACCCAATCCAGGGTGTCAGCCTCACCGGCCTTCGCTTCGGCGAAGGCCGTTTCGGGTTGGTGCCCCTAGAAAGGAAAAAGCTATGCCAGCGTCAGGAAAATTTTTCGCCGCCGCGCGAACGTTCGCCATCGATGTGGCCAACGGTTTTCTTGCCATCATCCACAACAGCTTCGCCCTTCTGGGCTTGGCTGTGGCCTTCCTGGCCATTACCTTGTTCGCCCGTCCCGACCTGCGCGATGCCGGAGAGAGCCAGTTGCGCTCCTGGCTGACCGCTCGCCAGATGGCCGAGCTGGGTGCGCCCGTCGAACTCGCGGCCAGCGACCGCGCGACGGCGACCAACCCGAAGAACCTGCCCAAGGATCAGGCGGCCGTGGCCTTCTGGCTCAGCAAGAAGTACCGCGTGGCGCCCGAGCCCATCGCGGCACTGGTCAGCGAGGCCTACGACCTGGGCAAGGTCAACCGCCTGGACCCGACGCTGATCCTGGCCATCATGGCCATCGAGTCCAGCTTCAACCCGTTTGCGCAAAGCGCTGTCGGCGCGCAGGGCCTGATGCAGGTGATGACCACGGTGCATACCGACAAGTATGAGAACTTCGGTGGCCAGAATGCTGCCTTCGACCCGGTCAGCAATCTGCGCGTGGGCGTGCGCGTGCTCAAGGAATGCATCGAGCGCGCAGGCTCCATCGAAGGAGGCCTGCGCTACTACGTGGGCGCGGCCAACCTGCCCACCGATGGTGGCTACGCCGCCAAGGTGCTGGCCGAGCACCAGCGCCTGCGCATGGCCGCCGGCCTGCGTGCCGTGCCTTTGATGACCGCCAAGGTCGATCAGCCCCGGCAGGCCGTACAGATTGCCTCCACCAAGCCGGCCCCCCCCGTGGCCGAGGCCACGGGCCCGGCAGCAGCGGCTGCGCCTGCAGCCGTGCCGGTCAGCTCGAGCAACACCTCTGCCCGCTCCGAGCAGGTGGCCCTTCAGTCCCAGGAGCCGGCGCTGTAGCCTGACTTCCCGGCACAGTGAATGCACAGCTGGCCAAGGCCAGCTTTTTTCATGCCCGATCCAACTGCAGGTGGCCCACGCAAACGCCTTCTGCAACGCCCCTGCCAGGTCTTCGGCGCCACCGGCTCAGCTACACTAGCGGGGTACGCAACTGGCGATAGGCGCAGCCGCTTCACGCACCGCTGCCGCTGACGTGGAAACCAGCAGAAGGCCCGAGAAGGACCACCTTCTGTGAACCACCGGGGAGCGTACCGCCCAGCCTCCATGCGCACGCGGGATCTGGAGTGTTCCGCCGTTCGCCTGGGCAGCCCTTGGCCTCAAGGGAATTTCAAGTTCACAGGACTGCCATGTTTCAACGCACCAATACCGTCGAGAAGGTCGACGCCGAAGTCTTTGCCGCCATCCAGGCCGAGAACCTGCGTCAACAAGAACATATCGAGCTGATCGCCAGCGAGAACTATTGCTCGCCTGCCGTCATGGAAGCCCAGGGCTCCCAGCTCACCAACAAGTACGCCGAAGGCTATCCGGGCAAGCGCTACTACGGCGGCTGCGAGAACGTCGATGTGGTCGAGCAACTCGCCATCGACCGCGTCAAGAAGCTGTTCGGCGCCGAAGCCGCCAACGTGCAGCCCAACTCCGGCTCCCAGGCCAACCAGGCAGTGCTGATGGCCTTTGCCAAGCCCGGCGACACCATCATGGGCATGAGCCTGGCCGAAGGCGGCCACCTGACGCACGGCATGCCGCTGAACATGTCGGGCAAGTGGTTCAACGTGGTCTCCTACGGCCTGAATGCCGAAGAAGCCATCGACTACGACAAGATGGAAGCGCTGGCGCGCGAGCACAAGCCCCGCATCATCGTGGCCGGCGCATCGGCCTACGCCCTGGCCATCGACTTCGAGCGCTTCGCCAAGATCGCCCGGGAAGTCGGCGCCATTTTCTGGGTGGACATGGCCCACTACGCCGGTCTGATCGCCGCGGGCGTGTACCCCAACCCCGTGCCCCACGCCGACGTGGTCACCACCACCACGCACAAGAGCCTGCGCGGCCCGCGCGGCGGCGTGATCCTGATGAAGGCCGAGCACGAGAAGGCCATCAACAGCGCCATCTTCCCCGGCCTGCAAGGCGGCCCGCTGATGCATGTCATTGCCGGCAAGGCCGTGGCCTTCAAGGAAGCGCTGTCGCCCGAGTTCAAGACCTACCAGGAACAGGTCGTGAAGAACGCCAAGGTTGTCGCGGAAACGCTGACGGCACGCGGTCTGCGCATCGTCTCCGGCCGCACGGAAAGCCACGTCATGCTGGTGGACCTGCGCGCCAAGGGCATCACCGGTAAGGCGGCCGAAGCCGCGCTGGGTGCCGCCCACATGACGATCAACAAGAACTCCATCCCCAACGATCCCGAAAAGCCGATGGTGACCAGCGGCATTCGCGTGGGCACGCCCGCCATGACCACGCGCGGCTTCAAGGAAGAGGAAGCCCGCCTGACAGCCAACCTGCTTGCCGACGTGCTGGAGAACCCCGCCGACGAAGCCAACCTGGCCCGCGTACGCGCCCAGGTGGCCGAGCTGACGGCCCGCTTCCCGGTCTACGGCGCCTGAGTTGCACGCATAGAGGCCTGCCATGAAGTGCCCGTTCTGCAGCCATCCGGACACCCAGGTCGTGGAGACCCGTGAGGCCGAGGATGGGGGCTTCATCCGCCGCCGCCGCCAGTGCGGCGGCTGCGACAAGCGCTTCACCACCTACGAGCGGCCCGAGGTCAGCTTTCCCGCCATCGTCAAGAAGGACGGGCGGCGCATCGAGTACGAGCGCGCCAAGCTGCTGGGCTCGTTCAAGATCGCGCTGCGCAAGCGCCCCGTGAGCACAGAGCAGATCGATGCCGCCATCGAGCGCATCGAGGAGCGGCTGCGCAACCTGGGCGAGCGCGAAGTGCTCTCCAGCCGCCTGGGCGAGATGGTGATGCGCGAGCTCAAGCTGCTCGACAAGGTCGGCTACATCCGCTACGCCAGCGTCTACCGCAGCTTCGAGGATGTGGACGATTTCAAGAACGTCATGGATGAGGTGCGCAATCCCGGCTGATCAGGCCGGCAGGACGCAAGAAAGCCGCCCTTGGGCGGCTTTTTCTTTGGTGGCCTGGCAGTGCTTTCAGGGTGCGGCGGCAGGGATGGGAGCCAGGCCCGAATCCACGTCACCGCACTGTGCGCGGTGGCGCAGCGCATGGTCCATCACCACCAGAGCCAGCAGCGCCTCGGCGATGGGCGCTGCGCGGATGCCGACGCAGGGGTCGTGGCGGCCCTTGGTGATGACCTCGGTGCTCTGGCCCTGCACGTCGATGGATTCGCGCGGCGTGATGATGGAACTGGTGGGCTTGATGCCTATGCGCACTTCCAGATCCTGACCCGTGCTGATGCCGCCGACGATGCCACCGGCGTTGTTGCTGCGAAAGCCTTCGGGACTCAGCGAGTCGCCGTGCGTGGTGCCGCGCTGGACCACGCTGTCGAAACCGGCACCGATCTCCACGGCCTTGACCGCGTTCAGGCCCATCATGGCGTAGGCGACGTCGGCATCCAGGCGGTCATACAGCGGCTGGCCCAAGCCCACCGGCATGCCGCTGGCCTGCACGCGCAGCGCGGCGCCGCAGGAGTCGCCCGACTTGCGCAGCGCATCCATGTATTCCTCGTATTGGGACACATCGGCCACCGGCGCAAAGAAGGGGTTGTTGCGCACATGCTCCCAGCTCTCGAAGGGCAGGGACAACTCGCCCACCTGGGTCATGCAGGCGCGGAACTCGGTGCCGAACTTTTCCTTGAGCCACTTCCTGGCCACGGCACCAGCGGCCACCGTGGGGGCCGTCAGCCGTGCCGAGGAACGGCCGCCGCCGCGCGGATCACGGATGCCGTATTTCTGGAAGTAGGCGTAGTCGGCATGGCCGGGACGAAAGCTCTGCGCAATGTTGGAGTAGTCCTTGCTGCGCTGGTCGGTATTGCGGATCAGCAGCGCGATCGGCGTGCCCGTGGTGCGGCCTTCGTAGACGCCCGAGAGGATTTCCACCGCATCGGGCTCGTTGCGCTGGGTCACGAACTTGCTGGTGCCGGGACGGCGGCGATCCAGTTCTTGCTGGATATCCGCTTCGTTCAGCGCCATGCCGGGCGGACAGCCGTCGATGACGCAGCCTATGGCCGGGCCATGCGATTCGCCGAAGTTGGTGACAGTGAATAGGGTGCCGAAGGTGTTGCCGCTCATAGGCCGACGATTATGCCCGGGTAGCCCGCAAGCGCCGTGCCTGCGGCGGCGGTGCATTGCGCAGGCAGCCATCGCCCGGCGATAACAAATATAGCTATCGGATTGCAAATATTCATAGTTAAAATTGCAATCCACCCTTTTTCAACCGCCTGCGGATCACCACACAGGCACCAGCCGCAAACTGCGGGAGGTTCGTGAAATGCAGGCCTCTTACGACTCAACGCAAAGCCAGGATCACAGCGACCCTGCGCGCAGCACTCCGCCGGCATCGCCAGGCCTTCAGCCCAAGGACGAGGAGCAGGACCTTCGCCCCTCGCTGCTGAATGTACTGCTGACATCGTCCAGCCCTGGCGATTTCAGAACCCGCAATAGGCTTGCCCAGGCCAAGCAGTACATGCGGGCCCGGCTCGACGACCCCGAGCTCAAGCCCTTGCAGGTGGCTCGGGACATGGGCATGTCGCTGCGCAGCCTGGCGCGGCTGTTTGCCACCGAAGGCCTGACCCCGAGCCGCTGGCTCTGGAACGAACGGCTGGCCCAGGCGCACCTGCTGCTTCGGGCAGACAATGCGCGGCGCGTGACCGATGTGGCGCTGGCCTGCGGCTTCACCAGCTTCTCGCACTTCAGCCGTGTCTTCAGACAGGCCTATGACGTGCCGCCCAGCGCCTTGCTCAAGCCCAAACGCCGCCGCGTGCACTGACAGGTCCTGCTGCCCATCCATTCGCTGTTCACGCGACTGTCAGCTTTGCGCCCTGCGCGCAACGACAAAGGCCTCCGCCGCATTTTGCGTTCGGAGGCCTTGCTGCTCAAAGTGAAACGGTCGAACGGTCGGTAGATATCGACCCGATGATCAGTCCGCGCCCTGGCGCTCGCCCTCGGGCCAGTCGCGGATGTAGGCCTTGAGCATGCGGTTCTCGAAGTTCTGGCTGTCCACCACGGCCTTGGCCACGTCGTACAGGCTGATCACGCCCATGAGCATGCGCTTGTCCATCACCGGCATGTAGCGTGCGTGGCGGTCCAGCATCATGCGGCGCACCTCGTCCATGTCGGTTTCCATGGTGCAGGTCATGGGAGCGTCGTCCATGGCCGAGCGCACCAGCGTCTCGCCCACCCCGCCGTGCTTGACGAAGCCCTGGATCACTTCGCGGAAGGTCAGCATGCCGACCACGTCGCCATGCTCCATGACCACGAGGGAGCCGATATCGCGCTCCGACATCACCTGCACCGCGCTGGCCAGGCTTTCGTCCGGCGACACCGTGTAGAGGGTGTTGCCCTTGACGCGCAGGATGTCACTTACTTTCATGCCGTATCTCCAAATTTGTCTGTGTCGCCGTGGTTGCGGCAAGCCCGTGTCTGACAGGAAATATAGCCCACAATGCCCGCTTGCCTTGACAACCATGGAGACAGGAATGCCCGGCTACTCGGACCCCGGCTTTGACACCCTGGCGCTGCACGCGGGCGCACAGCCCGACCCCGCCACCGGAGCGCGCGCGACGCCCATCCACCTCACGACCTCGTTCGTGTTCGAGTCCAGCGACCATGCGGCCTCGCTGTTCAACCTGGAGCGCCCCGGCCACGTCTACAGCCGCATCTCCAATCCCACGAATGCTGTGCTGGAGCAGCGCGTCTCGGCCCTGGAAGGCGGCGTGGGCGCCATCGCCGTGGCCAGTGGGCAGGCGGCGCTGCACCTGTCGGTGGCCACGCTCATGGGCGCGGGCAGCCATATCGTGGCCAGCACGGCGCTGTACGGCGGCTCGCAGAACCTGCTGCACTACACGCTGGCGCGCTTCGGCATAGAAACCACCTTCGTCAAGCCCGGCGACATCGACGGCTGGCGCGCCGCAGTGCGCCCCAACACCAAGCTGTTCTTCGGCGAGACGGTGGGCAACCCGGGCCTGGATGTGCTCGACATCCCCACCATCAGCGCCATAGCCCATGAAGCCGGCGTGCCGCTGCTGGTGGACTCCACGCTGACCTCGCCCTGGCTGATGAAGCCGCTGGAGCATGGCGCGGACATCGTCTACCACTCGGCCACCAAGTTCCTGTCCGGCCACGGCACCGTGGTCGGCGGCATCGTGGTGGATGGCGGCAGCTTCGACTGGGAAAAGTCGGGACGCTTCCCGGAGCTGACCGAGCCCTACGACGGCTTCCACAACATGGTGTTCAGCGAGGAAAGCAGCACCGGCGCCTTCCTGCTGCGCGCGCGGCGCGAAGGCCTGCGCGACTTCGGCGCCTGCATGAGCCCGCACACGGCCTGGCTGATCCTGCAGGGCATAGAGACGCTGCCGCTGCGCATGGAGCGCCACATCCGCAATACCGAGAAGGTGGTGCAATTCCTGGCCAGCCATCCGCTGGTGGGCCGCGTGGGCCACCCGCTGCTGGAGACCCATCCCTCGCACCAACTGGCAAAGAAGCTGCTGCCGCGCGGCGCGGGCTCGGTGTTCAGTTTCGACATCAAGGGCAACCGCAACCAGGGGCGCAAGTTCATCGAGACGCTCAAGGTCTTCAGCCACCTGGCCAACGTGGGCGACTGCCGCAGCCTGGTGATCCATCCGGCCAGCACCACGCATTTCCGCATGAGCGACGAAGCACTGGCCCAGGCCGGCATCGGCCAGGGCACGATACGCCTGTCCATCGGACTGGAGGATGCCGACGACCTGATCGATGACCTCAAGCGCGCCCTCAAGGCCGCTGAAAAGGCAGCGTGAGCCGACAAGGGAGACACCAACAATGAAGATCGATGTTCAGGGCCACGCCATCTACGCCTATACCGGCGGCAAGGCCTTCAACCCCGCCCAGCCCACGGCCATCCTCATCCACGGCGTGCTGTGCGACCACAGCGTCTGGGCCCTGCAAAGCCGCTACCTGGCCAACCACGGCTGGAACGTGCTGGCCATAGACCTGCCGGGCCACTGCCGCAGCGCAGGCGATGCGCCGGCCAGCGTGGAGGCGGCAGCGGATTTCATCGGCCAGCTCATGGATGCGGCAGGCATCGAAAAGGCCGCGCTGGTCGGCCACAGCTGGGGCAGCCTGATCGGCATGGAAGCGGCCGCCCGGCTGGGCGCGCGCGTCAGCCACCTGGTGCTGGTGGGCACGGCCTATCCGATGAAGGTCTCGCCCGCCCTGCTGGACTCCGCACTGAGCACGCCAGAGCAGGCCATCCGCATGGTCAATGTGTTCTCGCGCGCCACGCTGGCGCCACCCAGCGGCGCAGGCAGCTGGGTGTTCGGCGCCGGCATGGCGCTGGGCCGGCGCGTGCTGGCCAGCAATGACCGCACCAACCTGCTGCACGCCGGCTTCAAGGCCTGCGACAGCTACGCGGGCGGCGAGGCGGCCATGGCGGCGCTGCAATGTCCGGTCCTGTTCGCCCTGGGCGAGCAGGACCAGATGACGCCGCCCAAGGCCGCCAAGGGCCTGATCGAGGCGGCCCGGGGCGCGCAGCGCCAGGTCAGCATCGTGCACCTGCCCAGCGGCCACAACCAGATGACCGAGGCGCCCGACCAGACGCTGTTCGCCATCCGGGATTTCCTGGCGCGCTGAGCCCGGCCGGGTCCTGCCCGCAGGGCCCGGACGCACTCACGCGCCGCGCGCGGGGAAGATGCTCTTTTTCACGAGCGCGTGCACGCCCCAGTTGCCATCCACCACCTGGGTGATGCCGAAGTCCACGGCAATCGACATCAGCGAGATGGCCTCGTCCTCTCCCAGCCCCTGGGTGGTCATGAGGAAGTGGCGCATCTTGTGATAGGCGTCGCGCAGCGCCAGGTCCACGGAAGACTTCTTGAAGATCTGGTTTTGCGCATCCGGCCCCAGCTCCGCCAGGTAGTTGGCGTAGCTGAAGCCGTGCAGCAGCCATTCGTCCTGGGTTTCGAGCAGCGGATAGGCCAGTTCGGCCAGCGGCGTTCCAGGCAGGTCCGCCTTCTTGTGCAGGACCAGCTGGAAGGTGCCGGTCAGCGAGCACTCGATGGCCGTGCCGCACAGCTCGGAGTCCCCCTGCGAGGCATGCGGATCGCCCACGGTGAAGTTGGCCCCTGGCACGGCCACGGGGAAATACATGGTCGCCCCCTTGCCGATGCGCCAGTTGTCGATGTTGCCGCCCGTGTGGTTGGGTGGAATGGAGCTGGCCATCTCCACCTCGGCCGGCGCCACGCCGATGGTGCCGAAATGCGGGCGCACGGGAACCCGGATATTGCGCAGCACGTTTTCGTTCTTGCTGATCGTGCGGTGGTCCACGGGCACGCCCGGATAGTCGATGGTCGGGTGAACCACGCCAAAGGGGTCGGTCTGCGGCGTCCAGCGGTAGTTGTAGACGGCGCGGGCCCAGTTGCGCTCGCCGGTCGCATCCACCTCGTAGATGGTGACCACCTCGCGCTTTCGGGGCTCGGTGAGCGTGTCGCCATAGTGAAAGCCCCAGTTCGCCGCCGCATTGCTGCCGAAGGTCCGGCCCTTGAACTGCGGGTTGCCCGAGGGGCGTGGCACCACATCAATGATGCGCACTTCCAGCACATCGCCGGGCTGTGCGCCCTTGATGCGGACCGGCCCCGTGCAGATGTGCACGCCCTGGCCTCCGCCTGCGCCGTTCTTGGCATCCATGGGACCGGCGCCCCGGCGATCGACGTTCTTGCGCTGGCTGTCCCAGTGGAACACGCTCTCGGCGCCCGGGTCGCCCCGGACCATGCGTTCGGCATCGTCATTGGCATGGTGGGTGAGCGTCTCCATGGTCACGTAGTCACCCGATTCGACTTCGACCACCGGCTTGGCCGATCTGCTGAAGTAGCCCCAGAGCACGGTGTTGGCAGAGGCGGGAATGTAGTAGTGGCTGGCCATGCCCTGGCCGGCCCGGGCGCCAGGCGCGCCCTGGGCAAAGGCCCGGGACGGTGCCATCGCGCCGCTGATGGCGCCGGCCGAGACCGCGCCGCCACCGACCACCATGGCGTCGCGCAGGAAGGAACGGCGTGCAACCTGGAATTCCTCGCGGATCAGCTTCTCGTCGGCTGGCGAAGCACCGTGCTGGCAGCCTGGGCCGCAGATATGTTCTTGGTGGGGGATGGTCATCGAAAATACTCCTGCTGTTGTGGATCGGTGCCGGCAGCGCCAGTGTCCAGGCGAGCATGTCCAGGCCGGTTGTTCCTGCGCGCACAAAAACTTGTCGCGGCTGCCATCCGGTGCGCCGGGCTTGGACAGGCAGTACGCGGCAGTTCATAGTTCGCCCCTGATGCACGACGATCCAAGACGCTTTTCCACCCACGCATTTCCCGATGCCTTGCGGCAGGCTGCGCTCAATGAGGCGCTGTCCAGGGCAGACATCCATGGCGAAGCGCCCACGCCACCGGCCACCCACCTGGCGCTGCGCAGCTCGCCACTGGGATCGGTGTTCATCACGCTGGCCACCTCGCCGCTGACGCTGCGGGCCGTGGCCAAGCGGCTGCGCGGCCCGGGCCTGCTGCTGTGCGCCTTGCTGCAAGGCAGCGCCGATGCGGTGATCGAGGACGCCGCGTTCCCGCTCAAGGCCGGCTCGGCCCTGCTGCTGGAGTCAGACCGGGACTGGCAGCTGCAGTTGCCCGGCGACGGCCGCCTGCTGCTTGCGCGGCTGGAGTCCTCGAGCTTTCTGTTGCGCCTGCTGCGCTCGTGCCCGCCCGAGGCCAGGCACATCGGCGGGACAGGCGGCGTGGGGGCCATGTGCATGGCAATGGCGGCCTCACTGGCAGAGCAGATCGACGCACTGGCACAGGACGATCTACTGTCGGTGGAGGCCACGCTCACCGACATGCTGGTCACCTGCCTGACACCGCGCGCCGGCAATCCCGACCAGGAGCAGGCCGAGGCGACCGAGCCACCAAGCGCCGTACAGCTTGGCCATCTGCGCCGCATCTGCCGCGCCATCGAAACCCGGCTGGGCGATGCCGAGCTGTCCATCGATGCCATCGCCGAAGCCGAGGGGCTGTCCACGCGCTATCTGCAAAAGCTGTTCAAGGGAGCGGCCACCAGCTTCAGCACCTACCTGCGCGAACGCCGGCTGGAGCGCTGCCGCATGGACCTGAGCAACCGCTCGCTGCAGCATTTCTCCATTGCCGAGCTGTGCTTTCGCTGGGGCTTTGGCGATGCCGCCAACTTCAGCCGTGCCTTCACGGCCCGCTATGGTCTGTCCCCCAAGGCCTATCGCGCCAGTCCGGCGCGCGTGCAGGATGCGCCGCCCGGCCAGCGCGGACGCCCCTCGCCCGCCGAGAGCGCTGCGCAGGGTACAGAACCGGCCGCAGCGCGCCTGGCACACAGCCCGTTCCAGGCCCTGCTGCGCGACCATGCACGCTACGCCCAGGCGCTGGCCCTTGTGCCCAAGCGCTCGGCGCACGCAGACAATGGCGGTGCGTCGCCCCAGCATTACTACCTTCCGGTCTCCGACAAGACCGTGCACTGGGGCTACCTGAGCCGTTCACTCAAGCCCGTGCTTTCGGTGCGCTCGGGTGACGTGGTGACCATGGAGACGCTGACCCAGCATGCCTCGGACGACTGGGAGCGCATGATCGAAGGCGATCCGGGCGCCGAAAGCGTGTTCCACTGGACCGCAGCCCAAAAGGCCGTGGACCGGCGCGGCGCGGGCCCGATGGATGCCTCGATCTACGGCCGCGGCGCGGGCGAGGGCTTCGGCGTGCACATCTGCACCGGCCCCGTCTATGTGCATGAGGCCGAACCCGGCGACCTGCTGGAGATACGCATCCTCGACGTGCAGCCACGCCCCAGCTGCAGCCCTGCCCACCACGGCCGTGTCTTCGGCAGCAACGCCGCCGCCTGGTGGGGCTTTCACTACCGCGACCAGATCACGGAGCCCCGCCAGCGCGAAGTGGTCACCATCTACGAAATCGACCACGCACTGCCCGAGGAGCCCACGGCCCGCGCTGTCTACAACTACCGCTGGACGCCGCAGACCGACCCCTTCGGCGTGGTCCATCCGACCATCGACTACCCGGGCGTGCCCGTGGACCCCGCCAGCATCACCCGGCGCTTTGGTGTGCTGGACAAGGCACGCGTGCCGCTGCGTCCGCATTTCGGCATGCTGGCCGTGGCACCGCGAGAGGCCGGTCTGATCGACTCCATACCGCCGAGCTACTTCGGCGGCAACCTGGACAACTGGCGCGCCGGCAAGGGCGCGACGCTCTTCCTGCCCGTATCGGTGCCAGGCGCGCTGTTTTCGGTGGGAGACCCGCATGCATCCCAAGGCGACTCGGAACTGTGCGGCACGGCCATCGAATGTTCGCTGACCGGCAGCTTCGAGCTGCGGGTGCACAAGCGCGCCGCGCTGGACAACCGCTTCCTTGCAGAGCTGGACCACCCTTTCCTGGAGACCGGCTCCGAATGGGTGATACAGGGCTTCAGCTTCACCGACCACCTGGCCGAACTGGGCAGCCAGGCGCAGTCCCAGGTCTATCGCAAGTCATCGCTGGAAGGCGCCATGCGTGACGCCTTCCACAAGACAAGGCGCTATCTGATGCTGGCCCATGGGCTGGACGAGGACGAAGCCGTATCGCTGATCTCCGTGGCCGTGGACTTCGCCGTGACGCAGGTGGTCGACGGCAACTGGGGCGTGCACGCCGTGATCAAGAAGGCGCTGTTTCCGCCGGAACTCTCGGCGTCCGCCCAGGCGGGCCAATGAAGCCCGCCCGGGATCAGACCCGTGCCAGAAAACGCGCGATGCGCTGGGCGATGCGCTCGGGCTGCTCGCGGTGGGGAACGTGGCCGCCGCCGGCCACGATCTCCACCTCCACCGGGCCGCTGGCGCGGTCGCGGATGCGCTCGGGGTGGACCAGGGAGCCGAACTCGTCGAGCTCTCCATGGATGGCCAGCACCGGGCAGCGCACGCGCTCCAGCGCCTCGTCCAGCCGGTAGTCGGCAAAAGGCGGGGACAGCCAGGTATCGACCCAGGCAGACAGCACCCAGGCCGCCTTGTCGCCGTGGTATTTCTCCAGGCGCGCCAGCTGGCCGGGCCGGGCGAAATCCTGTTGGGCCGCGCGAATGCCCTGCAAGGTGCGATCTTCCACAAAGGCCTGGGCGGACTCCGTGACGACCGCCTTGCACTGCGCGCCATATCGGGCCGCCACCATGGCGGCCATGCCGCCGCCCACGCTGTGGCCCAGCACAATGAAATCCCCAAGGCCCAGCCCCTGGAGCACGGCCGGAAACACGGTCTCTGCCTCCCGGGCCACAAAGCCCGGCCCCAGCGTGCCCGGATAGGGATCGGACTGGCCAAAGCCCAGCCGGTCATAGGCCAGCACATCGCGGCGCGTGGCCTCGGCCAATTGCTGCGGGAAATCGCGCCACAGCGCCACCGAGCCCAGCGAGTCGTGCAGCAGCACGATGGGCGCGCGCGCCGGGCCTTGTTCGCCTTCGCCGGCCGCCGGCGCCTGCCAGCGCCTGACGTAGATGCTGCCCTGCGGTGTGGGAATGCGGATTTCGTTCAAGGATGCGGGGATGTCGGTCATGCACGAGGAAGGCATCGAAAAAAACTCCATGCCGGTCGGCGCCGGCCCGGCAGACATCATGCGCCTGCATGCCGCCAGAGGGCGACACCGTGGCGACGCGCGGGGCGGAATGCGGCAGCTTTTGTCTCTCTCGGGGCAGCTTTTGCGAACCCGGGCGCGCGGGTTCCTCCGATGGTGAAAGGCCAGGCAGCGGCGTATAAGTTGAAGCCACCCCATGCACGCGAAGGCCTGCCATGTCACACGCTTCCGCTCCCCTGCCCGGCGCCGCACAGGCTGCCGTGGACCCGCGCCAGTTCAAGAGCTTTGCCGAGTTCTATCCGTTCTACCTTCAGGAACACAGCAACCGTACCTGCCGGCGCCTGCACTTCGTCGGCTCCACGCTGGCGCTGCTGTGCCTGTTCGCACTGTTCCTGACCGGCAATTTCTGGTTCCTGCTCGGCGGCCTGCTGTTCGGCTACGGCTTTGCCTGGATAGGGCACTTCGGCTTCGAGAAAAACCGGCCCGCCAGCTTCAAGCGCCCGCTGTACAGCTTTCGCGGCGACTGGGTGATGTGGCGCGACATCCTCACCGGACGCATTGCGCTCTAAAGCGCCGCGCCGGGCACTACGGCCGGGGCCGGCTCTCCAGCAGGCTGGCCAGCGTCATGCCCGCCAGGCCCGTGCGCTCCCACAACGGCTGCACGGCCGCGGAAGGAGCCAGCAGCAGGCGTTCGACCAGGGGGGCCAAGGGCGTGTGTTGCGGGTCCACCAGCAGCATGTAGCGGGGCTCGGTGCCCTCGCTGCCCGCCGCAACGCCAGGCGCCTGCACCGTTCCCACCCAGTCGAGCACGGACAGCGCCTGCAGCACCGGATCGATCTGCTGCCAGTCCACATGCAGGCGGCGTGCCAGATCGCTGGCATACAGGCCCTTGGCGGGCGACTCGCGCTCCTGCTCCAGGTACTGCAGGATTTCCACGGCCATCTCGAACTGCCAGCCCTGCTGTCCGGGCATGCGCTGCACGCCGGCCATGACGATGGGCAGATACGCGGTGACCACGGCGCCCAGCAGCACGATGATCCAGGCCATGTAGATCCAGATCAGCAGGATCGGCAAGGTGGCAAAGGTGCCGTAGATGACCGAATAGGTAGGCACCGAGGCCAGGTACAGGCCCAGCGCCTTCTTGGCCAGCTCCATGCAGGTGGCCACGAACAGGCCGCCCACCCAGGCATGGCGCCAGCGCACCGCCGTATTGGGCACGTAGTGGTACAGGCCCGCCATGCCAGCGGCCAGCGCCAGGTACTCGATGGAATCGAAGATGAAGCGCAAGCCTTCGGGCAGCGCATTGACCAGCCCGCGCGAGGCCGACATCACATAGGACGACAGCACCAGGCTCAGGCCCAGCACCAGCGGGCCCAGCGTGATCGCGGCCCAGTAGATCAGCACGCGCTGGCCCAGCGGCCGCAGCTGGCGCACGCGCCAGATGTTGTTGAGCGTGCGGTCTATGGTGAGGATCAGCGCGACCGCCGTGATCACCAGAATGGAAAAACCGGCCATGCCCAGCTGGCTGGCCTTGGAGGCGAACTGCGTCAGATAGCCCAGCACCTGGCGCGCAATGGTCTCGGGGATCAGGCTGTCGATCAGCCAGCGCTCCAGCACGATCTGCACGCGCGAGAAGATGGGAAACGCCGTGAACAGCGCCAGCGCCACCGTGAAGAACGGCACCAGGGCCAGCACCGTGGTGAAGGTCAGGCTGCTGGCGGTGACGCCCAGCCGGTCCTCGCGAAAGCGTTCGCGCAGCGTGTGCGCGGTATTGCGCCAGGGAAAGCAGCGCAGGCGTTCGCGCCAGGATGGGGGCACCACAGGCTCGGGCCGCTCCATCAGCGAAAGGCTGCGCTCCTGTTCGGGTGCGGGCAGTGCAACGGCACCGTCCTCCAGGCCACCGGCAGGCTCCTGCCCGGGGCCGCCGCTCATCGCCATATCTCCGCTGCAACGCGCGTGCCTGAAACGGGAACGCGCGTGACCATCCAAGCAATCACATGTTCAAAGGACAAGACCATGGCCGATATGATGCCACCCCGATGACTGATTCCATTTCTCGCCCCGGCGCCGATGTCGCCGCCACCCGCTGGCTGGCGGTCTCCAGCCTCATGGGCCTGATCGTGCTGAGCCTGGCCTGGGAACTGTGGCTGGCGCCCATGCGGCCCGGGGGCTCCTGGCTGGTGCTCAAGGCCCTGCCGCTGGCGATTCCGCTGATCGGCCTGCTCAAGCACCGCATGTATACCTACCGCTGGGTCAGCCTGCTGGTGTGGATCTATTTCACCGAGGGCGTCGTGCGCGCCTGGAGCGACCCGGCGCCCGGCCGCTGGCTGGCGCTGCTCGAAGTTTTCCTGTGCCTGATGCTGTTCACCGCCTGCGCCCTGCATGTGCGCTGGCGCCAGCGCAGCGCGCGCCGCGCGGCCCAGGCGGCCGGCGGCTGAGTCCCCGTTTTCATGCCTTCACGTCTTTGAAAGAAGTTGCAACATGACTGCACTGCTTGAACGCCTGCGCCAGATCGTCGGCGAAGCCCATGTCCTCACCGAGGGCGACCTCGTCGCCTATGAACAGGACTGGCGCCGCCGCGTGCGCGGCAAGTCCCTGGCCGTGGTGCGCCCGGCCAGCACGGCCGAGGTGGCTGCCGTGGTGCGCGAATGCGCGACCGCAGGCACCAGCATCATTCCCCAGGGCGGCAACACCGGCCTGTCGGTGGGGTCCACGCCGGACGACAGCGGCACGCAGGTCGTGCTCAGCCTCACGCGCCTGAATGCCGTGCGCCACATCGATCGCGACAACCTGAGCTTCACCGTCGAGGCCGGCTGCATCCTGCAAAGCCTGCAGGAGCTTGCCGAGAAAGAGGGCCTGCTGTTCCCGCTGTCGCTGGCCGCCGAAGGCAGCTGCACCATTGGCGGCAACCTGGGCACGAACGCCGGCGGCACCCAGGTGGTGCGCTACGGCAACACGCGCGAGCTGTGCCTGGGCCTGGAAGTGGTCACGCCGCAGGGCGAGGTCTGGGACGGCCTCAAGGGCCTGCGCAAGGACAACACCGGCTACGACCTGCGCGACCTGTTCATCGGCAGCGAAGGCACGCTGGGCATCATCACCGCCGCCACCATGAAGCTGTTCCCGCAGCCTGCGGCCCAGCTCACGGCCTTTGCCGCCGTGCCGTCCATGGAAGCGGCCGTGCGCCTGCTGGGCATGGCGCACAGGCATCTGGGCGCGGGGCTGACGGGCTTCGAGGTCATGGGCCAGTTCGCGCTGTCCCTGGTGATCAAGCACATGCCCCAGCTGCGCGTGCCCTTTGCGGGCCTGGACGGCGCGCCGCCCTATTACGTGCTGGTCGAGAACTCGGACAGCGAGTCTGAGCAGCATGCGCGCGAGCGTTTCGAGGCGCTGCTGGAGCTGGCCTTCGAGGATGGCTGCGTGCTCGACGCCGTGGTGGCCGAAAGCCTGTCGCAGGCCCATGAGCTGTGGCACATCCGCGAAAGCATTCCGCTGGCCCAGGCCGAGGAAGGCCTGAACATCAAGCACGACATCTCCATCGCCGCATCGCGCATCCCCGCCTTCGTCGAGCACACCGATGCCGTGCTGCAGCGCGAGATCCCTGGCGTGCGCCTGGTCAACTTCGGCCACCTGGGCGACGGCAACCTGCACTACAACGTGCAGGCGCCCGAGGGCGGTGACGCCAAGGCCTTCCTCAACGAGCGAGAGCACCTGGTCAACCACCTCGTCTATGAAGCCGTGGCCGAATTCGGCGGCTCGTTCTCTGCCGAGCACGGCGTGGGCGCGCTCAAGGTGGACAAGCTGGAAAAGTACCAGTCGCCCGTGGCCCTGGGCATGATGCGCGCCATCAAGCAGGCATTGGATCCTCAAGGCCTGATGAATCCCGGCTGCATCCTGGCGCGCGCCTGATCGGGCAGCGCCGGCTTTTCAGGAACGGGCAGTGCTGCAGCGCGGCGCTGCCCGTTCTTGCATCCAAACGCGGTCAGGTGCGGCCAAACTCGGCCAAGTGCGGCCCGGTGCGGCCAGGTGCAGATCAGGAAGCGGGCTTGTTGCTCTCGACCACGGCGAAGGACTTCTGCACCTGGCTGGGCCAGGCGATGTCGGCACCGGCCGCGTCGGAGAAGTCGGTCTGCTTGCCATCGGTCAGCAGCCACACGCGCAGTGCGTTGCGCGCGGGATCGATCACGATGGCGCCCATCTCCTCGCCGCCCTGGTGGGGGCGCAGGCCGACGATGCTCCACACATCGCCTTCCTTGGTCAGAGGGCCCACGGTGCGCATATTGCTCAGCAGGGTCGGGTAGCTGGTGCCCAGCAGCGCCTTGAGCCGGTCGGCCAGCACGCCCTGCTCCAGGTAGTTGGTGCCGTCGTAGGGATACTTGCCCACGTACTCGGCCAGGCTGTCCAGGCCGGGCTCCCCCGCCTTGGCGGTGGACGGCAGGCGCGTGCGCTCGGGAAAGTTCAGCGTCAATGCGGGCGCGGGCGCGGCCACATCGAGTGCCACGGACTGCACGGCCTTGGGAGTGGGAACGGTGGGAGAGCGCGGATCACAGGCTGTCAGCGCCAGCATGGCGGCACCCAGTGCGATTCCGGCCTGCCAGGGGGAGAGCATGGAAGACATGCGCAAGCTCCTTGTCAAAGCGGATGCGAAAAAACCATGGCGCCGGTATGAAAGCCCAGGCAAGACACCGGCGCCCGTCGGCAGCCATTTTCGCACCGGGGGTTGCAAACCTTGTTTCGAGGGGCATGGATACCGTCGGACAAGGCGCCGTATTCATCAAGGGATAATCCCCGCCATGAACATGACTGCCGCGCCCCGCCCTGCCCGCTCACAGTACGAAGATTTCATGCGCCATGTCTACGAACATGGCGTGTCCAAGACCGACCGTACCGGAACGGGTACGCGCAGCGTGTTCGGACACCAGATGCGCTTCGATCTGTCCGAAGGCTTTCCGCTGGTCACCACCAAGAAGGTGCACCTCAAATCCATCATCCTGGAACTGCTGTGGTTCCTGCGCGGCGACAGCAACGTGCGCTGGCTGCAGGAGCGCGGCTGCACCATCTGGAACGAATGGGCACGCGAGGACGGCGACCTGGGCCCGGTCTACGGCGTGCAATGGCGCAACTGGCCCACGCCGGACGGCGGCCACATCGACCAGATCGCCGAAGTGGTCAAGCAGCTCAAGAGCAACCCGGACAGCCGCCGCATCATCGTCAGCGCCTGGAACGTGGCCGACCTGCCGCAGATGGCGCTCATGCCCTGCCACGCCTTCTTCCAGTTCTATGTGGCTGACGGCAAGCTCAGTTGCCAGCTGTACCAGCGCAGCGCGGACATCTTCCTGGGTGTTCCCTTCAACATCGCCAGCTACGCATTGCTGACCCACATGCTGGCCCAGCAATGCGACCTGCAGGTGGGCGACTTCGTCTGGACCGGCGGCGACTGCCATATCTACAACAACCATTTCGCCCAGGTCGAGACCCAGCTGGCGCGCCAGCCCTTCGCCTACCCGACGCTGCAGATCAAGCGCCGGCCCGACTCCATCTTCGGCTACGAGTACGAGGACTTCGAGGTCGTCGGCTACCAGCACCACGAGCCCATCAAGGCCCCCGTGGCCGTCTGAGGCTGCAGAAAGACCCGCCCGATGGCCATCCATCTCATCTACGCACGCGCCGCCAACGGCGTCATCGGCAAGGACAATGCCATGCCCTGGCACCTGCCCGAGGACCTGGCGCACTTCAAGCAATTGACCCAGGGCTCTGCCGTGGTCATGGGCCGCAAGACCTGGGACTCGCTGCCGGCCCGCTTCAGGCCGCTGCCCGGGCGCACCAACATCGTGGTCACGCGACAGACGGATTGGGCGCCCGAGCCGGCCGCCCCCGGCGTGCTGCACGCCACCAGCCTGGAGCAGGCCCTGGCTCTGGGCCGCCAGGCATCGGCCGACGTCTGGGTCATGGGCGGTGCCCAGATCTACGCCCAGGCCCTGCCGCTGGCCGACAGCATCGAGGTGACCGAGATAGAGCGCGACTACGAAGGCGATGCCTTCGCCCCCACGCTCGGCCCCGAGTGGCAGGAAGCGTCACGCAGCCGCCATGTGGCCGCCAACGGGCTGCCCTACAGCTTTGTGCGCCTGCAACGACGCTGACATACCCCTGTCGCACACGGGGCTGGCGGGCGCGGCGGGTCTGTGCAAATAATGTCGTTTTTCCACGCCTTCGCCGTCTTTCGCGCCTCTTCGCCATGAGCCTCGTCCAGCCCTTGCCCCCCGGTCCGCTCGACATCGTCGGCGACATCCATGGAGAGTCCGAGGCGCTGGACCAACTGCTGGGGCACCTGGGCTACGACGCGCTGGGCCGCCATCCCCAGGGTCGGCGCCTGGTCTTCGTCGGCGACTTCTGCGACCGGGGGCCCGACAGCCCGGGCGTGCTCGCCCGCGTCGTGCCCATGCTGGAGTCGGGCCATGCGCTGGCCGTGCTCGGCAACCATGAAATCAATCTGCTGCGCGAGGATGCCAAGGACGGCTCCGGCTGGTTCTTCGACAGCCGCGTGGCCTCCGATACGCCCAAGTACGCGCCGTTCGCGCGCATGCCGCTGTGCGATATCCCTGACACCCTGGCCCTGCTGGAACGCCTGCCCATTGCCATGGAGCGCGAGGACCTGCGCGTGGTCCATGCGGCCTGGCGCCCGCAGCAGATCGCCATGGCGCGCGAGCTGCCGCTGGGCAGCGCACGCAGCGCCTATGACCACTACGAGGCCCTGGCCGCCCAGCAGGCCCAGGTCAACAAGGTGGCCGAGCGCATGCGTGCCGAACGCCAGCAATGGCCGCATGACCTGGAAGACCGCAACTGGCTGCCGCCCTTCCTGCCCGCGCACAGCGAGAGCGAACTGGCCAAGGCCATGGTCAATCCGCTGAAGGTGCTGACCTCGGGCGTGGAGCGCGAATGCCGCAACCCCTTCTACGCGGGCGGCAAGTGGCGCTTCGTCGAGCGCGTGGCATGGTGGAACGAATATGAGGATGCCCAGGCCGTGGTCGTGGGCCACTACTGGCGGCGCCTGAACCGGGGCGGCCCGTCCTTCCATGGCGCCCAGGCCGAGAACCTGTTCGGCCAGACCGGTCCGCTGTCCTGGCACGGCCGGCGCGGCAATGTGTTCTGCGTGGACTACTCGGTCGGCGGCCGCTGGAACGCCCGCCTGGCCGGCGAGGACCCGCAGCAGCGCTTCAAGCTCGCCGCCATGCGCTGGCCCGAGCGCCGCCTGGTGTTCGACGACGGTGCCCAGGCGGACAGCGAGGAGTTCGGCGTTGCGGCAGCCGCTGCCGCATAACACGCGCTAGATCCGCGGCGCGTAGCGCAGCGTCAGCAACAGCGACCTGGGCGCACCGTAGTAGTTGTTGCCCGACACCGTGTTGTAAGAAGGCACGTAGTAGCGCTTGTCCAGCAGGTTGCTGACGTTGAGCGCCACGCTCAGCTCGGGCGAGACCTGGTAGGCCACGCGTGCATTCCACAGCGCAAAGCCTGCCAGGCGAAAGGCTCGGTCGGAGCTGAGGGTGTCGGTCTGCGCATTCACGCCCGTGCCCACCGTCCAGCGGCCCAGCTCGCCCGGCAGGCGGTAGCTGCCCCACAGGCGCAGCATGTGCCGGGGCGTCCAGGTGTTGAAGATCTGGCCCTGGTAGTCGGGGTCGGACAGGTAGCGCGTGGTGTTGTAGGTGTAGCCGGCTGCCAGTTCCAGGCCTGTTGCGACCTTGCCGGAGATCTCGGCCTCCAGGCCCTGGCTGCGCACCTTGCCCGAGGAGCGCGAGCAGTACCAGTCATCACATGCAAAGCCGCTGTCGTAGTCGTTGACGGCGCGGTTTTTGTGCTCGTAGCGGAACACGGCCAGCGCCATGTTCAGGCGGCCGTCGGCCATCTCGCCCTTGATGCCGGCCTCGTAGTTGCGGCCCTGCACCGGCTTGATGAGGTCGCCCTGCACCGTGCGCGCGGTCTGCGGCTCGAAGACGGTGGAGTAGCTGCTGTACAGCGACCAGTTGTCGTTGAGCGCATAGACGGCACCCGCGTAGGGGATGAAACGCCCCGTGGTCTTGCTGGTGGAAGAATCGCCCGATTGCGCGCGGTAGGCGAAGTCATACCAGCCCAGGCGCCCCCCGGCGATCAGCGTGAGCGCCTGCGTGGGCCTGACACGCCAGGTGCCGTACAGGCCCTTTTGCGTGATGTCGTAATTGCTGCGCACATCCGCGCCACGCGCGGCGATGCTTTCCATGTCCTGCCAGGGGCGGTTGTGGTCTATATCGAAGATGTTGCCGCCCGCGGTCCAGGCGCGCACGAAGCGGTCGCTGGTGGTGTAGCCAGCGTAGTTGGCGCCCAGCAGCACTTCCTGCTCCATGCCCAGCGCCTTGAAGCGGCCCGACAGCGACATGTCCAGGCCACGCTGCTGGTTGTTGAAGTCCACGCCGAAATCGCCGTAGCTCATGCCACTGCCATCGGGCTTGATGGGGCCCACGGCACGCTGGTGCACGTTGGTGTTCTTCTCGTTCATGGCCATGCCCACCATCTTGAAGCGCCAGTCCGCATTGAAGCGGTGTTCCAGGTCGGCGAACAGCATGTTCTGGTCATTGCCTGCGCGGTTCCACATGGCGCCTGTGTAGGTGGAGCGCGGCAGGCCGATGTCGCTGCCGTCGGCAAAGCGCGGCAGGCCCACGATCATGGGGCGCGAGCGGCTGTGGCGCTGCCCCACGGCCAGGCCCACCGTGGTGCTGGCGCTGATGTCGTAGTCCAGCGCCGCGTAGATGTTGCGCACGCGGTCGCGCGTGTATTCGGTGAACCCGTGGCTGTAGTCCCCGTCCAGCACCACGCGGCCGCGCAGCGTGCCTTCGGCATTGAGCGGCGTGCTGGCATCCATCTGCAGGCCGTAGTGGTCATGGGAGCCGAGCTTGCCCGTGAAGACCACGGAGCGCTCGCGGCCCGGGCGCTTGCGCACCAGGTTGATCGCGCCGCCGGGGCTGCCCGCACCCTGCAGCAGGCCGGCCGCGCCGCGCAGGATTTCCACGCGGTCATAGAACACCAGCGACTCCTGCTCCCAGTTGCCCAGGCTGTAGGTATTGCGCGTGAACGGCAGGCCGTCGTACTGCAGCGAGTCCACGGCGAAGCCGCGCGAATTGATGGCCAGGCCCGCGCCCACGCCCTGCACGGCCACCATGCCGGTGGCGTTGTGGATGGCGTCGGGCAGGTTGGTCATGCCCTGGTCATCCATGCGCTGGCGCGTGAGCACGCTGACCGATTGCGGAATGTCCTTGAGCGCCTGCGCGGTCTTGCCCAGCGTGACCGTGCCGCTGGTGTAGGAGTCCGAGCCTTCGGTGACGCCGTCACGGATGCGCGTATCGGTCACCATGACGGCCGGCAGGCCCGCCTCTGCCCCAGCGGCAGCCTGGCCGCGCGATGTGCGCACCTCGGGCAAGGGGCGCAGCGCATAGCCGCCATTGGGCTGCGCATGGGCGGCCAGCCCCGAGCCGGCCAGCAGCGCATCCAGGGCCGCAGGCGCTGCATGGTTTCCACTCAGGCCCGCGCTGCGCCTGCCCGCGATGTCGGCCGCCGTGTACGACAGCATGACGCGGCTTTCCTGGGCGAAGCGGGCCAGCGCGCCCTCCAGCGGGCCTGCCGGTATGGCGTAGCTGCGCACTTCGGAGGTTGACTGGGCCTGGGCCTGCGCGGTTTGCGGCGCAAGGGCTGCGCTGACGGCGCACAGCGCCAGCGTGGTGCTGGCAGCCAGTGCCAGCGAATGGCGCCGGAAGGCCGGTGCCGCAGTGTGAGCAAGTCGTTGGACCATGAAATATCTCTTCCCTGAAAAGTGGCTTCTTCAGGACTTGCCACGCGAGAAAAGAAAACACCTCATGCCAACGGGTCCAGGCATCGATCAAATTGCAACAATTCGCAACAACAACCATCCAGCCTGTCTTGGCTCATGTCCGGTTCTGCCGGGCGCGCACGGTCAGCCAGTAGCGGCCAAAGCCGGTGAGCTCGATGGGCTGGGTGCGCACCAGCATGTCGAGCACACGGTCGGTATCGTCCAGCGGATACATGCCCGAGACGCGCAGCGAGGCGAGCGCGGGATCGCAGGCCAGGCGGCCCCTGCGGTGGCGCGCCAGCTCGGCAATGAAGTCGGTCAGCGGCATGTCCCGCGCGGCCAGCAGGCCTGTGCTCCAGGCGGCGGCCAGTTCGTCGGCGGGCTGGGGCACGTCCACGGCAAGGCGGTCAAAGCCGGCCTGCTCGCCCGCGGCCAGAATGCGCACGGCCTGCGGGGCGTTGGCCGGCCGCACCTCCACCGCGCCCTCATAGACGGCCACATGGCTGGCGCCATCGCGCTGGCGCACCGCAAAGCGCGTGCCCAGCGCACGCAGCCGCCCTTGCGCGGTTTCAACCAGAAAGGGGCGGGCATGCGGGTCGCTGGCCGTGGTGACCAGCACCTCGCCGCCCAGCAGCCGCAGCAGGCGCTGGCTGGCGTCAAAGCGCACGTCGATGGCGCTGGCCGTGTTCAGGTGGATGCGCGTGCCATCGGCCAGGGTCAGTGCCTGGCGCTCGCCGGTGGCCGTGCGGTGGTCGGCCGACCATTCGCGCCAATCGCCGCCTTGTATCCACCAGGCGCTGCTGCCCGTGAACGCGGCCAGGGCCAGCAGCTTCATGGCCTGGCGCCGGCCGCGCGCATGGCTGCGGCGCGGCTGCAGCGCCCCATGCGCCAGCGGTGCGGGCAGATCGCGCAGGTGCAGGCCGCAGGCCTCGATGTGCCGCCAGGCGCGCTCATGGTCGGGATGATCGGCACGCCAGCGCCGCCACGAGGCCTGCGTGTCCTCGCCGGCATCGCAGGCCTGCAGGGCCACCAGCCATTGCACGGCCTGCAGGCTCACGGCTTCTGAAACGGGTGGGCCTTCAAAAACGGGCAGGCCGGTGGATGCGTGGCGGAATTCGGTCATGGGCTGGCGCTCAGCCGCCGAAGAAGCAGCAGTGCGCGGCCTTGGCGATATGGCGCTGCACCGTGGCCAGCGACAGCTGCAGCTCGGCCGCGATGTCGGCCTGCTTCATGCCGTCGAGCTGCGACAGCAGGAAGGCACGGCGCACGGGGGGTGCCAGCGTGTCCAGGCGGCGGTCCAGCTCGACCAGCGTCTCCAGCAGGATGGCGCGCGTCTCGGGGCCCGGCACCTGCGGCTCGGGCAAATGCGCCAGCGTGGCCAGGTACGCCTCTTCGATTTGCCTGCGCCGCATGAAATTGGCCACCACGCCCTGCGCCACCGTGGTCAGAAAGGCACGCGGCTCGCGTGCGGCAATGGGCTCGCTGCGCGTGAGCAGGCGCATGAAAGTGTCCTGCGCCAGATCGGCCGCCTCCGTGGAATTGCCCAATCGCCGCCGCAGCCAGCCCTGGAGCCAGCCATGGTGGACGCGGTACAGCGTATCGACCTCTTGGTGCAAAGCAGCGGGGGCGGCGGGCAAGACAGGCTCCTGGTGCGGCAGCACGTGCAGGCGTGCGCAACATGAATGAGAAAGATTCTCATTCTATAAGGATTAGGCCTTGATGCCCTCCCCTTCGCAAACCGGCGCGCTCCAGAACCAGAGACACCGAGGAAGAGCCGCCTCGCACCGAGGGTGTCGTCCCCCTTCAGGGGGAAGGCGCGCAGCGCATCAGGGGGTCTTCAAAAGCTACCGCGCAGCGTCAGCATCACATTGCGTGGCTCGCCATACCAGTTGTTGCCGCCGCTGGTGCCCACCGTGCGGTAGTAGACCTTGTCGAACAGGTTGTTCAGGTTGAGCACGGCCTGCCAGTTGCGGTTGATGCGGTACTGCACGCTGGCATTCCACACGGCATAGCCGCCCTGGCTGAACTTGAAGGGCACGGCCGCGCCATCGAACTTGCCCGTGTCAGGATTGAAGGCATTGGCCGAGCCGCTCACGAAATGCGCGCTCTGGATATTGGCGCCGCCGCCAATCGTCCATTGCGACAGCTCGCCCGGCAGGCGGTAGGTGCTCCACAGCTTGAACAGATGCTTGGGCGTGACGGAGTGGTAGATGCCTTCGATGCCCGGCGTCTTGTTGTGGTTGCGGTTGAAGGTGTAGCCGGCAAACAGCTGCCAGCCGCGCGCCAGCTCGCCCGAGATCTCGCCTTCCACGCCCTGGCTGACCACCTTGCCCTTGCTCAGCCAGCAGCAGTTCAGTCCCGCGTCGCCGATGTCGGTGTTGGGGTAGGAGGGATCGGCCACGGCCTCGCCATTGCGCTCTATGCGATACAGCGCCATGGAGGCCATCAGCCGGCCTTCGTTGAACTCGCCCTTGGTTCCCAGCTCGAAATTGCGGCCCTTGATGGGGTCCAGCGGCGTGCCTGGCAAGGGCCCACCCAGCTTGTCGGCCTGGGACTTGTGGATCTCGGCGACGCTGCCGTAGGCAGTCCAGCGGTCGTCGATGTCGTAGACCAGGCCACCGTAGGGCGTGAAGATGCCGCTCTCGCCATAGGACGACACGATGCGGCTGGTGAGATTGCCGGTCCGGTCGAAGCGCAGCCAGGGCGTCTGCGTGTCGTAGCTGGCGCGGCGCGCGCCGACGATGGCGGTCAGGCGGTCCGTCAGGCTCAGGTTGAGCCGGCCGTACAGCCCTTTCTGCGTGGCGCCATAGCCCGCGAAGCTGCGCGTCTTCCAGACGAAGCTGGGCAGGGGAATGGCGCCCGGGTCGAAGCCGAACACGTTGATGCCCCCCGGCATGTCCACCTCGGACAGAAAGGTGTCCTGCGTGTCACGGATCTTGGCCCAGTCCGCGCCCAAAAGCAGCCGGTGCCTGCGCCCCAGCAGGGAGAACGTTCCGCTGACGTTGGCATCCAGCGCCTTCTTGGTGGAATAGAAGTCGTTGGAGAAGCCGTTGAGCGTGGCTCCCAGGCCCGTCGTCGGATCGACCGCGCCGGTGACGTCGGCCAACCGGCTGTCGCTGTCCACCTTGACATAGTTGGCATGGGCGCGGACGCGCCAGTCGCCCTCCAGCTTCTGTTCCAGCTGGGCGAACAGCTCCTTGTTGGTCCTGTCGTAATGGCCCCAGCCCGCCATGAGTGCCGTATGGCGCGGCAGGTGCAGATCGTCGCCATTGGCCGCGCGCGGCAGTCCACCGCGCCAAGGCAGGCTGGCCGACTTGTCGTAGCTGCCGCCCAGGGTCAGCTTGGTCGCCGGCGTAAGATCGGCTTCCACGATGCCGTAGAGCAAGGTGTTGCGCGCATCGGCGTAGTCATAGAAGAACTCGCGGTCGCTGTGCGCCAGCACGGCGCGGCCGCGCACCCGGCCATCGGTAGCCAGGGGGCCCGCCACATCAAGTTCTGCACGGCGCTGGTTCCAGCTGCCCACCGAGGCCGAGGCCAGCACCTGCGGCTGTGCCGTGGGGCGCTTTCTCACCAGGTTGATGGAGCCGCCGGGCTCGCCATTGCCGCTGTACAGGCCGTCCGCGCCGCGGATCACCTGCACGCTGTCGTACATGGCCATGTTGGGGTCGAAGGTGCCCTGGCTGAAGGCATCCACCGCCGCTCCGTCGATCTGGACATTGCTGATCTGGAAGCCCCGCGCGTAGAAGCTGTTGGCCGTGCCGCCCAGGCCACCCGAGCCCGCGTAGTCCACCGTCACGCCCGTGGTCTGCTGCATCACGTCGCCCACGGAGACCAGGCCCTGGTCCTCGATGCGCTGGCGCGTGACCACGGAGATGGACTGCGGCGTCTCGCGCACGCTCTGCCCCTTGCCCAGCGACACGCGCGAGGCCGCATAGGAGCCCGAACCCTCCGTGGTATCGCCAGCGTGTGCCTGGGCCGTGACCAGCACCGTGCCCAGCGCAGCATCGGCTGCCGGCGACGGCTCCCTGAGCGGTGCCTTCAGCGTGTAGGCGCCCGGTACGGCGTCGATCACGGTCACGCCCGTGCCGGCCAGCAGCCGGTCCAGCGCCTGGCGCGGCGTGAAGCGGCCCTGCAAGGCCGGTGAAGTGCGGCCTGCAACGATCTGCGGATCGAACAGCACCTGGTGCTGGGCCTGCTGCGTGAACTGGCGCAGCGCGCCAGCCAGCGGCTGGGACGCGATGCTGAAGGCCAGCTCCCCTGCCTGGCCCGCCTGCCCCGCCTGCACGGACGATGGCTGCTGCGCCTGCACCGCCGGCTGCGCCAGCGCAACCAGGGCTGCGGCCACCAGCGACGGCATCCTTGCCCGCCGCCATGGCCTGCCCCTGTGCTGAAACTCTCCTCCCCAAATGCCCGCGCCCATGGCGGCGCTGCCGTGTTCTTTTCCTGCTTGCATCCCTGCTCCTGCTGCACTGTGTCCATTGCCCGCTGTCGCGGTGTGCGCGGTGGGTGGCGGGCAGACAGTTAAGCGTCCACCCGCCACGCGCGTGCGCGGCCGTCGCGGTTGTTGGCTGAGCTGTGCACTGGGCAGCGGCCTGGCTGGCAACCATGGAGGCGCGAGAAAACCCGGCCTCCATGAAGGTAAAACCCGCTACCGCGCCAAAGTGGGAATGTGGCCGAACCGAGAAAGCGAGTTGTTTACATTAATTTACAAATAGACAAGCCACTCAATGCGCCGAGATTCGCCAGCCGCCCTGCGCTTCGGCCTGCACACGCACCGGCAACAAGTGCGGCAGCGAGCGCAGAAACACCTCGGGCTTGCCGGTCAGCGCCACGCCGGACACGGACAGCGCGGCCAGCCGCGCATCGCCATCCACCCGTACGGGCTGGCCCAGGTAGCGCGACAGATCGGCGGCGACCTCGGCCAGCGTTGCCTGCTGGAACACCATCTGGCCGCTGCGCCAGTCGCCCACTGTGTCCGCGCCGGCCGCCAGCGGATGCTGCGTGCCGTCGCGGGCATCGACGGACATGCCGGTACCCGCGCCCAGCAGCAGGCGCCTGCCGTCCGCAGCATGGCGGTCGGGACGCAGTTCCACCTTGCCCTCCAGCACCTTCACCACCAGCGCGGGCGGCCCGGCGCGCACATTGAAGGCCGTGCCCACCACCCGGACCTGGCTGGCGCCGCTGTCCACGGTGAAGGGCCGCGAGCGGTCGGCGGCGACCTGGAAGAAGGCCTCACCCTGGTCCAGCACCGTCTCGCGGCGGCGCGGGTAGTAGCGCACCTGCAGCCTGGAGGAAAAATTCAGCGTGACCCGCGTGCCATCGGGCAGTTCGGCCTCGCGCACCTCGCCGGGGCCGGTGGCCATCTCGATCACATGGCTTGCGTGGTTGTCCCAGGCATACCAGCCCCCGCCCACGGCCAGCGTCGTGACCAGAGCCACCGACAGCAACGCAGGCATCAGGCCGCGGCGTGGGCGCTGACGTGCCGGCGCGGGCAAGTGGGCCTGTGTCTGCGCACGCGGCCCGCTCGCCCTGGCTTGCGGCGCAGCAGCCGCGTCGCAGGCCAGCGCCGGCCTGCGCAACTGCTGCAGGTCCAGCACCGTGCGCCCCAGGCTCTCGAAGATGCTGCGGTGCTGCGGGTCGGCGGCCAGCCAGGCGTCGAGTTCGCGCTCGTCGGCGCCGGTCCAGTCGGCTTCGCGGCGGCGGGCGAAGTAGTCGGCGGCGCGGGTATGCAACTGCAGGCGTTCGGGGGTCAGCGTCATTCCCGGCCCTCCCCGTCCGTCGCGGCCTGCGCCAGCAGGCCCTGCATCAGGCGCATGTCTTCGGCGCTGCCGTACTGCACGCGCAGTTCGCAATAGGCCATGGCCAGCGTCACATGGTTGTGCACCATGCGGCGCGAAATGCCCATGCGCTGCGCCACCTCGGTCTGCGTGAGCCCGTCGATGCTGTGCAGCACGAAGGCCTCGCGGCGGCGCTCGGGCAGCTCGGCCATGGCCTGCTCCAGCCGGCCCAGGCGCTCGCGGTGGTGCGCCGCCTGAAGGGGGTCCGACCCCTCGCCGGCCGGCAGTTGCTGCGCCAGTTCCATGTGTTCATCCAGCGAGACCGATTCTCGCCCCGGCGCGCCCGCCGAGCGGCGCCAGGCATCGTGCGAGACATGGCGGGCGATCACGCGCAGATAGGGTTCCTGCTCCTCGGGCGGCAGGGCCTTGCCCGAGGCCGCATAGCGCACGAAGACCTCCTGCACCGCATCCTCGGCATCCTCGCGGTTGCGCATCTGCCGGCCCAGCAGGCGGCGCAGAGGCTGGTGCCAGCGCGCATACACGCGGGCCAGCAGCGAGGGAGCGGCATCATCGTCCGCACCAGGCACGCGCGCGCTCACGGGCAGGCTCCCGGCACGGCGGTCTGGACGCGGGCAGGCACTCCAGCATGGGAAACGGACAGGACGAAGAAGAACGGCACGGGCGGCGATTGTACTGAGAATGGTTCTCATCAACACCTTTGCGGCCGGCACGCACCATGCGATGCGAGTGCTGCGGATGCCTTACCAGCCCGCTGCCCCATGCAGCGCCACCAGCGTGGGCACCACCCAGTGCGGCGCAGGCTGCGCCCCGTCGAAGCACTGGTCCTCGGACGGCACGGCGATGACGGTCATGCCGGCCTGCCGCGCCGCATGTGTCCCCGTGACGGAGTCCTCGAACACCAGGCAGCGCCCGGCCGGCACGCCCAGGCGTTGCGCCGCGAAGTGGTAGATGTCGGGTGCGGGCTTGCCGCGCACCACCTGCTCGGCCGAGACGATGGCGTCGAACGCCGGCCGCAGGCCCAGCGCGTCCAGGGTGTGGTGGCACAAAGACAAAGGAGAGTTCGAGGCCAGCGCCACGCGCCAGCCCAGGGCGCGGCAGGCGCTCAGTGTTTCGCGCACGCCGGGCAGGGCCTGTCCATGCGCGCTGACCAGGGCCGCCACGCGCGCGACCACGCGGCTCTCCAGCTCGCGCTGGCTGGGCCCCTGCCAGGGCCGGTGGGCATACCAGTGCGCGGCCACCTGCGCCGTGGTCATGGGCGCCGTCACGCGGGACATCTCGGCCGTGATGTCGATGCCGACCTCGGCAAAGGACTCGCGTTCGGCACGCTTCCAGAAGGGCTCGGAGTCTATGAGCAGGCCGTCCATGTCGAAGATGGCGGCGCCGAATCCGGCCTGGCCAAGGCCTGCGAACGAGGGAGCGGCTTCAGGGATTTGCATGGCGCGCATGCTAGCGCAGGCGGCAAGTGAAAGCAGTTGCTGTTAGCCTGTGCCGGCTGGCGATGGATGCAGATGCATGCGATTGCCAGCCCTTCACAATTCTTAGCGAGCCCGCAATGACCAGCCCCCTGTACACCGCCTCCATTCCCGTCCTGCAGCAGATGCTGAAGGCCCTGTCCGACGTGCTCAAAAAGGCCGAGGAACACGCCGCGCAGAAGAACATCGATCCCGACGCCCTGCTGCAGGCCCGCCTGTTCCCCGACATGTTCCCGCTGGTGCGCCAGGTGCAGATTGCTGCGGACTTCGCCAAGGGCATCGCCTCGCGCCTGGCCGGCGCCGAGGTGCCTTCGTGGCCCGACACGCAGACCAGCTTTGCCGACCTGCAGGCGCTGATCACCAAGGCGCTGGACCATGTGGGCTCGTTCGCGCCCGAGCAGTTCGCGCAAAGCGAGTCCCGCGAGATCGTGCTGCGCCCCGGCACGCCCAAGGAAAAGAAGCTGAGCGCCAGCGCCTACCTGCTGCACTACGGCCTGCCGCAGTTCTTCTTCCATGTGACCACCGCCTATGCCCTGCTGCGCCACAACGGCGTCGAGGTCGGCAAGCGCGACTACATGGGCAGCTACTGAGCGTGCCGTGGCCGGTCTGGCCTGCGCTTCACTGCGCGGCCAGATCCCGGCCCCGCGTCTCCGGCAGGCACATGGCGAACATCACCACCATCACGTAGCCGGCCGTGGCGCAGATGCCGATGGCCGTGCCCAGCGACAGGCCCAGCCGGTCGCTGAACACGCCCACCAGCGCGGGGAAGGTGGCCCCGATGCCGCGGCCGAAGTTGTAGCAAAAGCCCTGGCCGGAGCCGCGCAGTTCGTTGGGGAACAGCTCGGCCAGGAAGGCTCCGGCGCCGCTGAAGATGCCCGACATGAAAAAGCCCAGCGGAAAGCCCAGCACCAGCATCCAGGCATCGGTGATGGGCAGCAGCGTATAGGCATAGGCCAAGCTGCCGGCGCCGATGGCGAACAGCGTGAAGGCCAGGCGCCGGCCCAGCCGGTCGGAAGCGTAGGCACCGCACAGGTAGCCGGCAAAGGCTCCAAAGATGAACATGAACTGGTAGCCGCCCGAGCCCAGCACCGTCAGGTGGCGCTCGTTCTTCAGGAAGGTGGGCAGCCACACGGCAATGGCGTAGTAGCCGCCCTGCATGCCCGTGAACATCAGGCTGGCCAGCACCGTGGTCTTGAGCATGCCGCCCTTGAAGATGTCCAGGAAGTGCCCGCTGCGCTCGCCCCGGCCCACGGCGGCGCGGGTCTTCAGGTAGACCTCGGGGTCCTTGACGGAACGGCGGATGAACAGGATCAGCAAGGCCGGCAGCAGGCCCAGCAGGAACATGGCCCGCCATGAGATCTCGGGCGGCAGAAACGAGAACAGCGCCATGGACACCAGCACGGCCGCCCCCCAGCCTATGGCCCAGCTGCTTTGCACCAGCCCCACCGCCTTGCCACGGAAAGCCGGCCGTATGGTCTCGGCGATCAGCACCGAGCCCACGGCCCATTCGCCGCCAAAGCCCAGCCCCTGCAGCGTGCGGGCCAGCAGCAACTGGTCCGGCGTCTGCGCCAGGCCGCAGGCGAAGGTGAAAAGCGCGAACACGAGGATGGTCCACTGCAGCACGCGCACACGCCCGTAGCGGTCTGCCAGGATGCCGGCCATCCAGCCGCCGATGGCCGAGGCCACCAGGGTCGAGGTGCCGATCAGGCCGACCTCGGTCTTGCTCATGCCCCACAGCGACAGCAGGATGGGCGTGACCAGGGGCAGCGTGTAGTAGTCGAAGGAATCGACCGCGTAGCCGCCGAACGAGGCCGTCAGTGCGCGTTTTTCCCGGGGTTCGAGCTGGCCCAGCCAGCTGCCCTGCGACTGTTCGCCAGCCAGGGGCTTGGCATTTTCAAGGCTTGTCATTTTTCAGTCTCCTTGCGCTTCGGTATGCAGAAGCGTCTTGCCTTCAATGGCATTGCATCGGTGATGAACCAGGCCTGGCCGGGCGGCCCTCATCTACCACCCGGACAGACCCCTGCAGGCGGCGTGTCAGGCCGCCGTTCCGTAGCCGCCGCCCCCCGGCGTGCAGACCTCGAACACATCGCCGGGCTGCATCTGCACGGCGCCGATGTGCTCCAGCGCCTCGACCTGGCCATCGGCGCGCAGCACACGGTTGATGCCCGGCTGCCCCGGCTGGCCGCCCGCCATGCCGAAGGCCGGGTTCAGGCGTCCGTTGGACAGAATGCTGGCCGTCATGGCTTCCAGGAAACGCACGCGCCGCACACCGCCGCTGCCCCCATGCCAGCGCCCGCTGCCGCCCGAGCCTTCGCGGATGGCATAGCTGTCCAGCATGACGGGGAAGCGGAACTCCAGCACCTCCGGATCTGTCAGGCGCGAATTGGTCATGTGCGTCTGGACGACGCTGGTGCCGTTGAACCCGCGCTCCACCCGGCCCTCGGCGTCCAGCACCGCGCCCGCGCCGCTGCCGCCGGCAATGGTTTCGTAGTACTGGTGGCGCGCATTGCCGAAGGTGAAGTTGTTCATGGTGGGCTGGCTGCCCGCCATCACGCCCAGCGCGCCGAACAGCGCATTGGTGATGCAGGTGGAGGTCTCCACATTGCCCGCCACCACCGAGGCCGGTGCATTGGGGTTGAGCATGCAGCCTTGGGGAATGATGACCTTCAAGGGCTTGAGGCAGCCCGCGTTGAGCGGGATGTCGTCGTCCACCAGCGTGCGGAACACGTACAGCACGGCCGCCATGCACACGGCGCGCGGCGCATTGAAGTTGTTGGTCTGCTGGACACTGGTGCCCGAGAAGTCGATGACCGCGCTGCGGCCCACCGTATCCACGGTGACGGCCACGCGGATCTGCGCGCCGTTGTCCAGCGGCAGCGTGAACTGCCCGTTCCTGAGCCGCGTGATGACGCGGCGCACCGACTCCTCGGCGTTGTCCTGCACATGGCCCATGTAGGCCTGCACCACGGGCAGGCCGAACTGGGCCACCATCTTGCGCAGCTCCTGCACGCCTTTTTCATTGGCCGCGATCTGGGCCTTCAGGTCGGCCAGATTCTGGTGCGGGTTGCGGCTCGGGTACTCGCCGCCTTGCAGCAGCTCGACCATCTCCTGGCCGCGCAGCACGCCGCGATCGACCAGCTTGAAGTTGTCGATCTGCACGCCCTCTTCCTCGATGCGCGTGGAAAACGGCGGCATGGAGCCGGGCGTGATGCCGCCCACGTCGGCATGGTGGCCCCGGCTGCCCACGTAGAAGGTGGGGGAGGCCTCGTCGGCCACGTACACGGGCGTGATGACCGTGATGTCGGGCAGGTGGGTTCCGCCCTGGTAGGGGTCGTTGAGCACATAGACATCGCCCTGGGCCATGCGCCCGGCGTTCTTGCGGATCACCGTCTGGATGCTCTCGCCCATGGAGCCCAGGTGCACGGGCATGTGCGGCGCATTGGCGATGAGATGGCCCTCGGCGTCGAACAGCGCGCAGCTGAAGTCCAGCCGTTCCTTGATGTTCACCGAGTAGGCCGTGTTCTGCAGCTGCAGGCCCATCTGCTCGGCGATGTTCATGAACAGGTTGTTGAAGACCTCCAGCAGCACCGGGTCCACCGAGGTGCCGGCCGCGTACTCGGCCTTGCGCGCGACCACGCGGTCCAGCACCAGATGGTCCAGCGCCGTGAGCCGCGCCAGCCAGCCGGGCTCGACCACCGTGGTGGCATTGCGCTCGGCGATGATGGCCGGGCCGGGGATGGCGTCGCCGGGCCGCAGGTCCTCGCGCACCACCAGGGCCGCGTCATGCCAGGCACCGTCGGAGTACATGCGCACGGTTTCGCGGCGCGGATGCGCGCGCGGCGGATGCTCCTGCAGCACCGGCTCGCTGGGCGCATCGCCCGCAATCACGGCTTCGACGGAAACGGCTTCCACCACCAGGCCCTTGCCCGCCATCAGGAAGGCGAACCGCTGGCGATAGGCCGACTCGAAGGCAGCCTGAATGTCGTCCAGCCCGCCGAAGGGCACGGCCAGGGCGGAATCCGTGCCCTCATAGCGCACATGCACGTTGTAGCGTACCTGCACGGGGCTGGCGCCGACCTGCTGGCGCTCAAGCTCGGCCTTTGCCGCGTCGCCCAGCGAATCCAGCGACTCCGCGATCAGCGGCAAGGCCGCCGCAGACAGCGCCACCTCCATCGCCTGTTCACGGATGACGGTCTGGTCCGCCAGGCCCATGCCGTAGGCGCTGAGCACGCCGGCCAGCGGATGCACGAACACACGGGTCATGCCCAGGGCATCGGCCACCAGGCAGGCATGCTGGCCGCCCGCACCGCCAAAGCACTGCAGCGTGTAGCGCGTCACGTCATAGCCGCGCGCCACGCTGATCTTCTTGATGGCGTTGGCCATCTGCTGCACGGCGATGCGGATGAAGCCTTCGGCCACTTGCTCGGGCCTGCGCCCCGTCTGCACCGCCAGTTCATCGAAGCGCGCCCGCACGGCCTCGCCATCGAGCCGCTCGTTGGCGGCCGGGCCGAACACGCTGGGGAAGTGGCGGGGCTGGACCTTGCCCACCATCACGTTCGCATCGGTCACGGCCAGGGGCCCGCCACGGCGGTAGCTCACGGGGCCGGGGTTGGCACCCGCGCTCTCCGGTCCCACGCGAAAGCGCGAGCCGTCATAGGCCAGTACCGAGCCGCCACCGGCGGCCACCGTGTGGATGCTCATCATCGGCGCGCGCATGCGCACACCGGCCACCTGGGTCTCGAACTCGCGCTCGAAGGCGCCAGCGTAGTGGCTGACATCGGTGGAGGTGCCTCCCATGTCGAAGCCGATGACCTTGTCGTGCCCGGCCAGCCCCGCCGTGCGGGCCATGCCCACGATGCCGCCGGCCGGCCCGCTCAGGATGGCATCCTTGCCCTGGAAGCTGCCCGCATCGGCCAGCCCGCCGGAGGACTGCATGAAAAACAGCCGCACGCCCGGCATCTCGCCAGCGACCTGCTGTACATAGCGGCGCAAGATGGGCGAGAGGTAGGCATCGACCACCGTGGTGTCGCCCCGGCTCACGAACTTCATCAGCGGGCTGGTCTCGTGCGAGGTGCTGACCTGCGTGAATCCCGCCTGCCGCGCAATGCGCGCCGCAATCTGCTCGTGCCGCATGTAGCGGTAGCCATGCATGAAGACGATGGCCACGCTGCGCAGGCCCCGGGCATGGGCCTGCAGCAGCGCGGTGTGCAGGTGCAGCACGTCCAGTTCCTGCTGCACTTGCCCATGGGCATCCACGCGCTCAAGCGCCTCCACCACCTCGCTGTACAGCAGCTCGGGCAGCTGGATATGCCGGTCGAACAGGCGCGGGCGGTTCTGGTAGGCAATGCGCAGCGCATCACGAAAGCCCCGCGTGGTCACCAGCAGCGTGGGCTCGCCCTTGCGCTCCAGCAGCGCATTGGTGGCCACCGTGGTGCCCATCTTCACGCACTCCACAAGGTCCGGCGTGACCGGCTCGCCGGGCTTGAGGCCCAGCAGGTGGCGGATGCCGGCCACGGCCGCATCACGGTACTGCTCGGGGTTTTCCGACAGCAGCTTGTGCGTGGCCAGGCTGCCATCGGGCCGCTTGCCCACGATGTCGGTGAAAGTGCCGCCGCGGTCTATCCAGAATTGCCAGCGCCTGTCATGGGGAGTGGAGCGTTCTTGCATGGTGTCGGAACCCGTTTGTCTCGAAGTTGAAGTCAGGAAAACCGTGGCCTGGAGCACGGCCCTCCGCCGGTGCCCACCACTGGCGTCCAATCTAAAAGTGCACCTGGACCGCGTCCATCGAGAAGTTTTCGCCCCCTCTGTTCACGAAAACTGAACAGGAGCGGCCCCTTGCCGGCCGTCAACGCAAAAAAAAAGGCCCGCCGAAGCGGGCCCCATGCCAGGCAGGCAGGCCGTCAGAACGCGGCCAGATGGCTGTTGCGCAACTCCGTCACCAGCATGTGGCCCGGCTCGTGCGTGATGGCGAATGGCAGGGCCGCCGAGCGGATGGCCTGCTGGGGCGTCACGCCGCAGGCCCAGAACACGGGGATCTCCCCGGGGTTGAGCGCCATGGGCTCGCCGAAGTCCGGCCGCTCGATATCGGCAATGCCGATCTGCGCGGGGTCGCCCAGGTGCACGGGCGCCCCATGGACGCTGGGAAAGCGCGAAGTCACCTGGATCGCGCGGATGGCCTGGGCGGCCGTCATGGGCCGCATGCTGACCACCATCCGGCCTCCGAACCGGCCCGCCTGGCCGTTGGCAATGTCGGTGATGAACATGGGCGCGCCCCGGCCCTCGTCGATATGGCGCATGGGCACGCCCGCATCGCGCAGCGCGTCCTCGAAGGAATAGGAGCAGCCGATGACGAAGCCCACCAGGTCATCGCGCCACAGGTCCGTGAGGTCATTCACCTGCTCGGCCCTGTGACCATCGCGAAACACCCAGTACGAGGGCAGGTCGGTCTTCAGATCGATATCGCCGAGCTCGGGCACGCGGCTGCTGCCGGGCTCGGTCACGCCGATCAGCGGGCAGGACTTGGGATTCAGCCGTGCAAAGCGCAGGAACTCCTCGCTGCACTCGCGCGGCAGTATCGCCAGGTTGCCCTGGGTGTAGCCGGGGCACTGCCCGGCCGTCTGCCCGCGAAAGCGTCCGGCGCGCACCTCCTGGCGGAATTCGGTCGGATGGGTCCAATGCGTCATGGGGGAGCCTCTATTGAATGGAGATGCCCCCCAATGTAAAAAGCAGCAGGCCACCGGTCCATTCAGGAATTGTGCGCAGCCTCCCCCAGGAAAACTGAACAGCCACTGCAGCCCGCGCAGCCTCCCCATGAACATCCGCTTTCTGGAAACCTTTGTGCTGCTGGCACGCATCGGCAGCGTGCGCCGCGTGGCCGAACTGGTGCATGCCAGCCCCGGCGCCGTCTCCATGCGCATCCGCGGGCTGGAGTCGGACCTGGGCGTGACCCTGTTCCACTGGGACCGCAAGACGCTGCAGATCACCGATGCCGGCGCCCGCTTGCTGCGGCATGCGGAAGCCGTCATCGAAGCCACACGCACCCTGGAGCGTGCCGCCAGGTCCGACGACGCCATCGGCTGCCGCCTGCGGGTCGGCGTGCTGGAGACGGCGGTACACACCTTCCTGCCCGAATTCGTCAAGGCGATGGGCGCCAGCCTGCCGCATATCGAGCTGGACCTGACCGTCGATCTGAGCACCCACCTGTCGGAGCAGATGATGCGGCGCGACCTGGACCTGATCGTGCGCACCGGCAGCGGCGTGGACCCCCAATTCGCCGTGGTCGAGAACCTGCTGGAAGTGCCCGTGCACTGGATTGCCAGGCGGGGCCTGGTGCCCAGGAAGGATGGACTGCACAAGGCGCTGGGCAAGCAATTGCTGACCCAGATGCGCGGCACCGGCCCCTACGAGCAGGCCGTGGCCATGGCACAGCAGCTGGCCGTGCAAAGCGGCATGGTCTCCAGCGACCTGCGCATCTCGGGATCGCCCTCGCTGGCGGCCCTGGTCTCGCTGGTGCGAGAAGGGCTGGGCGTCGCCATCATGCACGGCATGCTGGTGGCGCCGCAGCTCGAAAGCGGGGAGCTGGTGGAGCTGGAGTTGCCCACGCCGCCTTCCTTTCGCATCACCACCTGGTACCCCAAGAGCCCGTCGCCCGGCGTCACCGACACTGCCCAGGTGCTGCGCCGCGTCTGCAAGAGCTACTGCAAGCGGGTCAGCCCGCATCTGGCGCGGTACATCGGCTAGGGCGCGGATGCCGGCGGCGGCTCCTGCCCGTGCAGCAGCGCCAGAAAGCTGGCGGCCGCCTGGCTCAGCGGCCGGTCGCGGCGCACCAGGCTGCCGTAGGCCTGCAGGTTGCGGCGCATGCGATAGGGCAGGATGCGGACCATGCCGTGCGCGGCATGGTCGCGGGCCACGGCCTGCGGTATCACGGCCACCAGATCGGAGTTGCGCACCAGGTTCATGGTGGTGAGGATGGAGCCCGTCTCGATCAGGCCGCGCGGCAGCGGCAGGCCGTGGGCCTGGAATTCCTGGTCGATCAGTGCGCGCATGGGACTTCCGGGCGGCTGCAGCACCCAGCCATGGGCCTGCAGCTGCGCAAAGCCCACGCTGCGGGCACGCGCCAGCGGATGGTTGCAGCCCACGATGATGGACAGGGCCTCGTCATCTATGGTGCGGAACAGATGGGCGGGATCGGCCTGCCCGGTCTGCCGGCCCACCACCACCTCCAGCACGCCGTCCTGCAACTGGGCCAGCAGCCGGTCGCTGGTGTCCACGGCCACCTCGATGGACAGCAGCGGCCACTGGCGCTTGAGCGCCAGCAGCGCCTGTGTCAGCCGCCCCGGCGAGGCCGCCATGATGCTGCCCACGGCCAGCCGCCCCGCGCTGCCCTCGCGCAGTTCCTGCAGCTCGCGGTTCAGCGCCTCCATGCCGCCGCGCAGGTGGCGGAAGTAGCCCGTCACGCGCTCGCCCGCCGCGTTCAGCTGCAGGCCGCGCCCAACGCGGTCGAACAGGGTCAGGCCCAGCGCGCTTTCCAGCTCATGCAGCATCTTGGTGGCGGCCGGCTGGCTCAGTCCCAGCTCGGCTGCGGCGCCGCGCAGCGTGCCCTTCTGGTCGATGGCCAGCATCAGCGCCACCTGCCGCATGCGCAGGCGGTTGAGCAGTTGCGGCGTGCTGTCCCTGCGGTCGATGGAGCCCATAGCAATATCCCGTGAATTGATTACCCAAGGTTATTGATTCATCAGCAACTTTCAGTTTACGGCAATCAATCATCTGCCTAGCATGGGTTCACAACAAAAGCACCGGAGACAAGACATGCAACGCCGCCCCCTGCTGCTGGCCGCAGCTGCCCTGCTGCCCGCCATCGCCCTGGCACAAACCCCGCCGGACTGGCCCACGCGGCCTGTGCGCATGCTTGTGGGCTCGGCCCCGGGCGGCGGCACCGACGCCATGGCACGCGCCGTGGCCGACCGGCTGGCGCCGCTGCTGCGCCAGCCGGTGATCGTGGAAAACCGCCCCGGCGTCTCCAACACCCTGGCCGTGGACATGACGGCCAAGTCCACGGACGGGCACACCATGGTGATGGGCGTGGTCACGGCCCATGCCATTGCCCCGCACCTGCTCAAGCTGGGCTACGACAGCAACCGCGACCTGGTGCCCGTGGCCTATGTGGGCGCAGTGCCCAATGTGCTGGTGGTGGGCAACAACCTGCCCGCCAACTCGGTGCAGGAACTGGTCGCCCTGGCCCGCAAGGAGCCCGGCAGGATCAACTTCGCCAGCAGCGGCACGGGCAGCACCCAGCACATCGCGGCCGAGATGTTCAAGGACGCGGCCGGCATTGAACTGACCCACGTGCCCTACAAGGGCAGCGCCGCCGCCCTGGTGGACCTGGTCAGCGGCCAGGTGCAGATGAGCTTCGACACCATGCCTTCGGTGATCGGCCAGATCAAGGCCGGCAAGCTGCGCGCCCTGGGCGTGACATCGGCCCGGCGCAACGCCCAGCTGTCCCAGGTGCCCACGCTGGCCGAGGCCGGCCTGCCCGGCGTGGAGATAGGCGCCTGGTACGGCATCTACATGCCAGCGGCCACACCCCGCGCCGTGCAGGCCCGGGTGCACGACGAGGTCAACAAGGTGCTGGCCATGCCCGAGACGCGCACGCGCCTGGAGGCCGTGGGCGCCGAGCTGCAGCCCATGGGCCAGGCGGAGTTCATCGCCTTGCACAACGCCGAGTACCAGCGCTTCGGCGAAATCATCCGCAAGAACCACATCAAGATCGACTGAGCCGCACATGCCCGCATCCGAACTTCCCGTCGTCGCCCTGACCCTGGGCGATCCCGCCGGCATAGGCGCCGAACTGATCGCACGCCTGCTGGCGCGGCCCGAGGCCATGCAAAAGGCCAACATCGTGCTGGCCGGCGACCCCTGGCTGTGGCAGCAGGGCCAGCGCATCGCGGGCCTGCAGGTGGCCACCACACCCATCGCCAGCATGGCCCATGCACGGGGCCGCACCGATACCGCCCTGCCCGCCTTCCTGGCCCTGGACACGGTGGCCGCCGAAGCCGTGCACCAGGGCCGTGCCGAAGCCGCAGGCGGGCGCTCGGTGCTGCAGGTGCTGGACCGGTGCATGGACGCGACCCAGGCCGGCCAGATCGACGCCATCTGCTTTGCGCCGCTCAACAAGCAGGCCATGAAGCTGGGCGGCCTGCGCCATGAGGACGAGCTGCACCACTTTGCCGAGCACCTGGGCGTGACCGGCTATTTCTGCGAATTCAATACGCTGGGCGATCTGTGGACCTCGCGCATTTCGTCGCATGTGCCGCTCAGGGACGTGGCCGGCTATCTGAGCCAGGAGCGCATCGCGCAGGCGGCCGAGCTGATCTACCGCGCGCTGCTGGCCAGCGGCATGGCGGCCCCCAAGGTGGCGATTGCGGGCTTCAACCCGCACAACGGCGACGGCGGCACCTGCGGGCGCGAGGAGATCGACATCATCGCGCCGGCCGTGCGTGCGCTGCAGGCCCGCGACTGGCCCACGCCCGATCCGTTCCACGGCCCCTTCCCGGCCGACACCATCTTCCTGAAGGCCCAGGCGGGCGAGTACCAGGCCATCGTGACCATGTACCACGACCAGGGCCAGATCGCCATCAAGCTGCTGGGCTTCTCGCGCGGCGTGACCGTGCAGGGCGGCCTGCCGATCCCCATCACCACGCCGGCCCACGGCACGGCCTATGACATCGCGGGCCAGGGCCGGGCCAGCGTGGAGGCCACGTGGCAGGCCTTCCTGATCGCCTGCCGCATGGGCGCCGCGCGCCTGTGCTGACTGACTTCACTCCCTCGCCATCACCATCATGAAAATCAAATCCGTCCGCGCCCGCGTCTACGAATGGCAAGGCAAGACCGTGCCGCCCCAGGGCAACTTCTGCTCCAACGCCATGGACCTGCTCTATGCGCCGCAGGAGACCATGTCCACCTTCCGCTTCCATTCCTGGACGGTGGTGGAGATCGAGACCGACGACGGCATCGTCGGCCTGGGCAACGTGGCGCTGGCGCCGCGCATCGCCAAGGCCATCATCGACGAGTACCTGGCGCCCCTGGTCATCGGCCAGGACCCGTGGGACTACGAGTACCTGTGGCAGCGCATGTACCGCGCCACGCACGCCTGGGGCCGCAAGGGCGTGACCATGGCCGCCATCTCGGCCGTGGACCTGGCCATCTGGGACATTCTGGGCAAGAGCGTGAACAAGCCTGTGTTCAAGCTGCTGGGCGGGCGCACCAAGGAAAGGATTCCCTGCTACTACAGCAAGCTCTACCGCACCGACCTCAAGGCCATGCAGGAAGAGGCGCAGAAATTCCTGGACCAGGGCTTCAAGGCCTTCAAGATGCGCTTCGGCTACGGCCCGGCCCATCTGCAGGAAGGCGTGCGCGAGAACCTGCGCTCGGTCGAGGCCGTGCGCGAAGTCATAGGCTACGACTGCGACCTGATGCTGGAGTGCTACATGGGCTGGAACCTGGAATACGCCAGGCGCATGCTGCCCAAACTGGAGAAGTTCGAGCCGCGCTGGCTGGAGGAGCCCGTGATCGCCGACGACATCGACGGCTACGCCGAACTCAACCGGCTCACCAGCATTCCGATCTCGGGCGGCGAGCACGAGTTCAGCCTCTACGGCTTCAAGCAGCTGCTCGACAAAAAGGCCGTCAGCGTCGTGCAGTACGACACCAACCGCGTGGGCGGCATCACGGCCGCGCACAAGATCAATGCGCTGTGCGAGGCGTTCAGCGTGCCCGTCATCCCGCATGCGGGCCAGATGCACAACTACCACCTGACCATGAGCACGCTGGCCTCGCCCATGGCCGAGTACTTCCCCATCTTCGACGTGGAGGTGGGCAACGAGCTGTTCTGGTACATCTTCGACGGCGAGCCCGTGGCCGAGAACGGCTTCCTGCAGCTCAGGGACGATGTGCCGGGCCTGGGCCTCACGCTCAAGACCGAGTACCTGGACCAGTTCCGCATCGTCGAATGAGGGAGCACGCCATGCCCGGAATTTCTCGGCCGCGCTACAGCGGCGTCTTCCCCGTGGTACCCACCACCTTTCACGAGGACGGCACGCTGGACCTGGCCAGCCAGAAGCGCTGCCTGGACTTCATGATCGACTCGGGCGTGGACGGCCTGTGCATCCTGGCCAACTTCTCCGAGCAGTTCCTGCTGGCCGATGACGAGCGCGAGATCCTCACGCGCACGGCGCTGGAGCATGTGGCGGGCCGCGTCCCCGTGATCGTCACCACCACGCACACCTCATCGCGCGTGTGCGCCGAGCGAAGCCGCCGCGCGCAGGACATGGGCGCGGCCATGGTGATGGTCATGCCGCCCTACCACGGCGCCACCTTCCGCTTCGGCGAGCCCCAGATCCAGGGCTTCTTCCAGGCCGTGTCCGATGCCATCGCCATTCCCATCATGGTCCAGGACGCGCCGGCCGCAGGCACGCCGCTGTCCCCCGCCTTCCTCGCGCGCATGGCCCGCGAGATCGAGCAGGTCTGCTACTTCAAGATGGAAACCGCAGGCGCCGCCGGCAAGCTGCGCGAGCTCATCGCGCTGGGTGGCGACGCCATCGAAGGCCCCTGGGATGGCGAGGAAGCCATCACCCTGCTGGCCGACCTGCAGGCCGGCGCCACGGGCTCCATGACGGGCGGCGGCTTTGCCGACGGCATACGCCCCATCATCGAAGCGCACAGAAACGGCGACCCCGACACCGCATTCACCCTCTACCAGCGCTGGCTGCCCCTGATCAACCACGAAAACCGCCAGGCCGGCTTCCTGGCCGCCAAGGCGCTGATGAAGGCCGGCGGCGTGATCGCCTGCGACGCGCCGCGCGCGCCCTGGCCGCCCATGCACCCCGAGGTGCGCCGCCAGTTGCTGGACATTGCGCGGCGGCTCGATCCGCTGGTGCTGCGCTGGGGGCGCTGAGGGATTGGGTTGTTGGGGGCGCATTAGAGGGGCACCAGAGGGCTGCAGCCGCCTGCGCATGGGCTATGCTGCCGCTCTGCCTGCCCAGCCCCAATGAATCGACTGCCGCCCATGTCCGCCACCTCTTTGCCCCCTTCCGACTTCGAGCTGGACGACGCGCTGTATGCAAGAGCCCTGACCTGGAGCGACGCACAGGCCCTGGCCCAGCAGACCGTGAGCTTCTTCATGCGCGAAGGCGAGCACACCATCGGCATCGATATGCAAGTGCTCGGCGCAACGCAGACATCGACCGATACACCCGGCATGCTGCAGTTCTCCCTGGTGTTTCGCGGTCCGCGCCAGCCGCAGCTGCCGCAGCGCACTTACCGCGTGCGCCATGCGCAGCTCGGTGACTACGCCATCTTCATCACGCCCATTGCGCAGTCGGCAGGCCATGTCGATTACGAGGCCTGCTTTTCCCATGCCGTCTGAGCCGTTCGTGCCCGAGCTGCCACCGCTGAATCTGGAGGATGTGCGGCTGCGCCTGGCCGAAGAAGCCGACTACGCTTTTCTCCGCGCCCTGTACCGCCAGGTACGCGCTGCCGAACTGGCGCCCGTGCCCTGGAGCGAAGCTGAAAAGCATGCCTTCTGCGATTCGCAGTTCGCTTTGCAGGACCAGCACTACCGCAAGCACTACGCACACAGCGCGTTTTTCGTGATCGAGAGGGCAGGTCTGCCTATAGGCCGGCTCTACCTCAATCTCGCACCCGGGCCATTGGGAGTGATGGACATCTCGCTCGACGCCGCTGTTCAAGGCCAGGGACTGGGCACGGCCCTCATGCAATGGCTGGCCGGCTGGGCAGATCAAGAAGGGCGCGACATGCAGCTGTTCGTGGAAGCCAACAATCCAGCCCGGCGCCTGTATACGCGCCTGGGCTTTGTCGAGCAGGACCAGGAAGGCATCTACCTGCGCATGCGCAGGACCGCGGCGCTCAGCCGCGGTTGAACACGGCTTCCAGCAGACCGCCTTGCGCGTCGCTGGGACTCAGGAAGACAGCGTGGCGTCCCAGAGCCGGGTGAGCGATTTCCCAGGTGTTCTGTGGCAAGGCACCTGGGCGGGACAACTCAAACAGGGCGCTGAAAGACCGGTCACTCTGCAGAGCGTGCGGCAGCGCGCTCAGCGCAACCAAACGTAACTCAGCCGCTTCCCCGGCGACCGAGAAATTGTGGCCAAGCAGCGGCTGAAAGTGGCTGCGGCGCAACTCCATGGCCACAGCGCTGACGCCCATCGGAATGCTGGAAGCAGCCGCTGCAGCGGGCAAGGCCCCTGCAACCTGCATGAAAGCACGGCGTCCTGTCTTCATCGTGGCCCTTCCTGCCAAAGCAACGGCAGCAAAATATTTTTGCTGCGCAACAGATTGGCATACTAAACTATTTTGCAATTATTAACGTTTGCTAACTTCACCCCACTTTGCCATGGCTCAACCCTACGTTGGGGAAATCCGGATGTTTGCCGGCAACTTCGCGCCATCAGGCTGGATGTTCTGCGAAGGGCAGCAAATCCCCATCTCGGAATACGAAACCCTTTTCAATCTGATCGGCACGACATACGGCGGTGATGGCCAAAGCACGTTCGCCCTGCCAGACATGCGTGGCCGCATCCCCCTGCACGCAGGCAACGAATTCACGCTGGCCCAGGCCGCTGGAGTCGAAGAGGTCACGCTGACCGTCAATCAGATTCCAGCCCACACGCACGGCGTTCCCGCTTCCTCCGGCACCGGCTTTCTGGCCTCGCCCGCCGACGCAGTGTTTGCCAAGCACAGGGATCACAAGGCCTTTGTGAACGGCGCCCCCGCCACGTACATGGCTACATCGATGGTGAGTTCGGCAGGAGGGTCACAGCCGCATACCAATATGCCGCCCTATCTTTGCGTGAACTTCATCATCTCGCTGTTCGGCATCTATCCCTTACCCACCTGATGTCTACCCCTTTTCTCGGAGAGGTTCGCGTCTTCTCCTTCAACTTCGCCCCCAAAGGCTGGGCCCTTTGCAATGGGCAATTGCTGCCCATCAACCAGAACCAGGCACTGTTCTCGCTGCTGGGCACCACCTACGGTGGCAACGGGCAGACCACCTTTGCACTGCCCGACCTGCGCGGCCGCATGCCCATGCACATGGGAGCCGGCCATACGCTGGGAGAGAGAGCAGGCGAGCAAGCCCATACCCTGACCCTGCCAGAGATACCGCAGCACAGCCACGCCATGGCCGCTTCCGGCACCACGGGCCAGGCGACATCGGGCAACGGCAACCTGCCTGCAGCGGCGCGCGGCCACTATGCGCAAAGCGGCAATACGACCATGCCCGCCCTGTTGGCCAATGTGGGCGGCAGCCAGCCACACCTCAATATGCCGCCCTATCTGGCACTGAGCTTTTGCATGGCCATGCAAGGCCTCTTTCCTTCTCAGACCTGAAGACCATGTCCGATCCCTTCGTCGCCGAAATCCGCCTTGGCGGGTTCAACTTCGCACCCAAGGGCTGGGCCTTTTGCGATGGTCAGCTCCTGCCGCTTTCTCAGAACACGGCGCTGTTTTCCCTGCTGGGAACGGCATATGGTGGAGATGGCAAGTCCAACTTCGCGCTTCCCGACTTGCAGGGCCGCATGCCCATGCACCCGGGCCAAGGACCTGGACTGTCACTGCGCGATCTGGGCGAATCCGGCGGTGTTGAAACCGTGACGCTGCAGGCATCGGAAATTCCCGTCCACAGCCATCTGGCCCGAGCGGGCACGCCTGCGGATCCCGCTGTAGCAAGCCCGGCAGGCGCCGTCCTGGGCACCGCACCGACGCGCCCCTACATCGCGCCAGCCTCCAACACCTCTGCGGTCACCATGGCTCCCCCTCAACCTGCGGGCGGCAGCCAGCCACACAACAATCTTCCGCCCTACCTGGTCATGAACTTCATCATCGCCTTGCAGGGCATCTTCCCCGCACGGAGCTGAGTACACCTATGCGCAGTTCCATTGCGGCCCTGACCATGTTGGCCCTGACCACGGGGGTCCAGGCCGATCCCCTGGTCCAACGCGAATTCTCCGGCAGGGACAACCGCTTCATAGAGATACCCGGTGCCGGCTTTCGCGCCATGGCCGCAGGCAAGCGCATCAGTTTCGATGCGCAAGGCATGAGCATCGACCTGCCCGGCCAGATCAACGGCGTGCAAGGCCGGTCGGTGGCCGCATCCGGCGTGGCCCGGAGCCTGAGCCTGCGCCCGGATTCGCGCCTGCGCTACAGCTTCGAGAACGCATCGATGTCGGCCCCGCAGGGCCTGCACCCTTCGCCCACGCTCTACCACTGGCTGGTCGGCGAAGCCGCGCAATGGCGCACGGGCCTGCGCAGCTTCGGTGCCTTGGGCTACCGCAGCGTCTGGCCAGGCATTGATGCCGTTTTCCAGGGCGAGCCCGGCGGTCTGAAGTACCAGTTTGAACTGGCTCCTGGTGCCGATGCCGCACAGGTCTGGCTGCGCGTGGAAGGTGCGACGGATGCACGCATCCTGCCCACGGGAGCGCTGCAGTGGAGCATAGGCAACGACCTTTTCACCGACGATGCACCGCTGGTCTACCAACCCCGGGGCAATGGCCGCGTGGACGTGCCCGCCCGCTATCGGCTGGAGCAGGTGGACGCCACCACCTGGCGCGTGGGCTTTGAGCTGGGCAGCCATGACAAAGGCCTGCCGCTGGTCATCGATCCGGCCTGGACCGGCTACTCGGGCCTGGTCGGAGGCAACTCGGCCGACCAGGTCAACGCCGTGGCGCGAGACAGCGACGGCAACACCTACGCCTGTGGCGTGACGCAATCGTCCGACCTGCCCAACGCGGGCAGCAGCAAAGGTGGCGAGGATGCCTTCGTCGTCAGATTCGATCCCAAGGGTGTCCCATGAGCGTCACTTATGTGGGCGGATCGGAAGACGACGCCTGCAACGGCCTGGCCGTGGACATACAAAACCGCATCCACCTGGCGGGCAGCACGGAATCCACCGGCTTCCCCCTGCTTGGCACAGATGCCAACCAACGCTTTCGGCGCAGCAAGAGCACGACGGATAGGGATGCCTTCGTCATGCGCCTGGCACCAGACGGTGCCGGCATTCTGTATTCGGGCCTGATTGGTGGAACGGGTGACGATCAGGCCAATGCCCTGGCTCTGGACACCCTTGGCCGGGTCTATGTGACCGGATTCACGGAAGGCAAAGGCTTTCCTGCCGTGAGCGGACCGCAGCTCAACCACGGCTCCGGCCCTGCGCAGTCAGAAATGCGGGATGCCTTCGTGGCCCGCATCGACGCTTCAGGCAGCGGGCTGGAGTACGCCGGATACATCGGCGGCGACGGCGGCGCCGACATCGGATATGCCATTGCCGTGGACGGCACCGGCGCGGCCTATGTGGCTGGCGCGACCGACTCTGTCTCGGGGATGCCGGGCGCCACGGGCCTCAGGACACAAATCAATTCGCGCGCCATCGATGGATCAGACGGCTTCGTCGCCAAGATCCGGGCCGACGGCAGCGCCTTCGACTACTTCACGCTGCTGACAGGCTCGGGCGCCGGTGCGGACCGTGCACTGGCCCTGAACCTGATGTATGACGGCTCACTGCTCGTGGGCGGGGAGACCGGGTCCGACAACTTTCCCGCCGACAATAGCGGACGGCGCCAGGGCCTCGGGCCGCAGATCGCGCGCAGCACCGGCATGGACGGCTTTGTACTGCGCCTGAATGCATCAGGAAACCAGGTGCTGGACGCCACCTACCTGGGTGGCAATGGCTACGACAGCGTGGAAGGGCTGGCCAGCGACGGCAGGAGCTGGTTCGCCACGGGCAGCACCAACAATGGCGCAGGCTTTCCCGTCAAGGCTCAAAGCGGCCTGTCCACCACGCCAGGTGGCAAGCAGGACGGCTTCCTGGTCAGCGTCGCAACCAACAATCCGAACAGCTGGGACTATGCCGGGTTCCTGGGCACCTCGGAAAACGAGGCCATGCGCAGCCTGGCCGCAACCAATGTGCAGGGCAGGACCCTTCTTTCCGTGGGCGGCGCCACCACCACATCGGGCACCAACGGCCTGACCAACCCTGCGAACAGCGCCCTCAGCGCAAACGAGAGCCTTTCGAATGGCCTGGTATTTCGCATCGATCCTTTCGGCCCACCTGCGGCCATGGCGGTGCTCACTGGCTCTCAACAGTCCACCCGCATCCAGCAGCCTTTTGCCACGCCGTTGTCGGTCAAGGTCACCGACATCGACGACCAGCCGCTTGCCGGCATCATGGTGGACTTCAATGCGCCTGCCGCATCGGGGCCATCCACCACCTTTGCCACAAGAACCTCGGTCACGACCAACGCCCAGGGCATCGCATCGCTGAGTGCCACGGCCAACCTGTTCGCCGGCAGCTATACCGTGACGGCGCAGGCAGGGGCGGCCAGCACATCGTTCTCGCTGACCAATGACAAGAGCCCGCAGGCTGCACTGACGGCAAGTGCAGCACTCCAGACCCTGCCCTATGCCAGCACCACCACGCTGAGCACCAACGGCGGCTCTGGCGCAGGCGCCATCAGCTACGCCGTAACCGCAGGCGCGGCCTATTGCGCCCTGACAGGCAACACGGTCACAGCCACGGCCGTGGGCGATTGCACCGTGACGGCGACCAAGGCGGGAGACGCCAGCTACCTGGCCGCCACGACCACCGTGGACATCTCGGTGATCAAGGCCCAGCAGCCTGCTCTGACGGCGACGGCAACGCCCAGCACGCTGGCGGCCTTCAGCACGGCCGCGCTGTCAACCAGTGGCGGCGCAGGGTCCGGCGCCGTGGGCTTTTCCATCACGGATGGAGCCGCCTTTTGCTCCGTCAACGGCAACACGCTCACTGCGGAAGGCACGGGCACCTGCACAGTGACCGCCACCAAGCTGGGCGATGCCAACTACCAGGACACGCTGGCCACCACCGTGGTGACCGTGACTCCTGCAGCCCAGGTCACCCTGAGCGTGCAGTCCACGCCGTCGACCCTGACCTTCGGCGCCACGGCAACCCTGGCGACCACTGGGGGTTCGGGCAGCGGCGCCGTCACCTACGCCGTGACGGGTGGTGCCCAGTTCTGCGCGGTGACCGGCAACCAGTTGAGTGCCATTGGCGCCGGCAGTTGCACCATCACGGCCACCAAGGCTGGCGACATCAACCACCAGGCCATCAGCGCCAGCACCACCGTCATCGTGGCCAAGGCTGGACAGACAGCACTGTCGGTGCAGGCCAGTCCTGCAGCCATCAGCTTTGGCGGCATTTCGCAACTGAGCACCACGGGCGGCTCGGGCACCGGCGCCATCGGCTTGAGCGTCGCGGGCCCCTGCAGCATCGCGGGCTCCACGCTCACCGGCCTGGGTGTCGGAACCTGTACGGTCACGGCCACCAAGGCAGCGGATGCCGACCATGAAGAGGCCACGGCCAGCACTTCGGTGACGGTGTCACAGGCAAGCCAGGTGGCCCTGTCCGTGGTGGCATCACCCGCCAGCATTCCCAAAGGCGACTCCAGCACGGTCACCGTCACTGGCGGCAGCGGCAGCGGTGTGCTCACGCTGGCGCTGACGGCAGGCGCTGGCAACTGCACGCTGTTCGGCAACACCGTCACCGGCACGGCCGTAGGCAGCTGCACGGTGACGGCGACCAAGGCGGCCGATGCCAACCATGCACAGGCCACCGGCTCGGTACAGATTGCAGTCGGCAAGGCGATCCAGAACATCACCTTCGATTTCTCGTCCCTGCGTTATCTGAGCCCCCAGGCCCTGTCGCTGGCAAACGCCGCCGGAACCAACTCCAACCTGCCGATCAGCTTCAGCAGCCTCACGCCTCAGACCTGTGTGGTCACCGGCACCTCGCTGCGGCTGATGCGCACGGGAGATTGCACGCTGCAGGCCAGCCAGGCCGGCGATGCCGAGTACGCCGCGGCAACGCCCGTGAACCAGACCTTCACGATCACCCTGCCCCCCCACTCTCTGAGCACCATCACCGGTGCCGTGGGCGGAACGACGGTCTCAGCAGAGATTGCTGCGGGAAGCCCATGGGTCTTCACACCCATGGGAACAGGCCCGGCGCAGACTGCGGGCTTCATCCCGCTGCAGGGGCACATCAGGTCACCTGCCGACGCACCGCCTGCCAATCTTCAGTTCCCGCTGGGCCTGTTCGATTTCGCTGTCCACAACGGTGCGCCGGGATCCACGGTGAGCATCAAGCTCACGTTCCCGAACAATCTGCCCCGCAATGCACAGTACTGGAAGTACGGCCCCACGTCCGACAACGCAACGCCGCACTGGTATCACTTCACCGGCGCGCAGTTCAACGCCAGCGACAACAGCGTGACGCTGACGATTGAAGACGGCAGGAACGGCGATGACGACCTGGATGTGAACGCCTTCATCAGTGACCCGGGCGGCGTGGCCGTGGTGGCCGCCGCTGCCGGCGGCAGCCCCGCGGCCATTCCCACGCTTTCGCAATGGGGTCAGTGGATGCTGGCAGCGCTGATGCTGGGCGTCGCAGTCCTGGCCGGACGCCGCACGCGAATGCGCAAGCCGCGCTGAGTCGTACGCTGTAGCCGGGGGCTGCTCACGCGCCCCCGACTACCCGAGTCAAGCCTCCACGATCCCCGACACATCCAGCACATACATCTGCCGCTGGTGCTCGTGCACGGAGTCGATGCAGACCTGGCGCCCGTCACGGCTCCAGCGCGGGTGCAGGTCGCAGCGGTTTTCCTTGCTGAGATCGGGCGAGGCGTAGAAGCTGCCCAGGTCGTGGCGCTCGCCCGTGTGCATGTCGTACAGGAACAGGAAGCGCTCGTGCGTGCGGTCGTCGGGGTAGGTATCGCTGAGCAGCCAGCGCGTGTCCACGGGCGAGAAGCTCATGTGGCCGTTCTCCACCAGCACGCCGGCGCCCACCACCTGCACGTCACCGCCCTCCACATCGTCATAGAGGTGATAGTGGATCTCCCCGGCATGCGGGCCCCACACAATGATGTGGCTGTCGTCCTGCCATAGCGGATGCGAGATCTGGTATTCGGACTTTTCGTAGTCGAACGTACCCACGGCCATCGGGTCGAAGTCGTCGGCCAGCTGGGGCAGCGGATGGTCCGAGCATTCGAGCAGGCGCATGTCGGAGCCGTCGGGCGCCATGGTGATCAGGCGGTGCAGAAAGCAGGTTTCGTCCTTGACGCGTTCGGTCCAGCGGTGCAGGAACAGGATGCGCGATGACGACGGGTTGACCTCGATATGGCTGACCCAGTGGATGGCCTTGTCCATCGATGTACGGTGATGAAAGGCCTTGAGCCGCGCATAGCTGGCCAGCAGCCTGGCCTCGCCCGTCGCGACCTCCATGCGCCAGATGCCGTCGTCCTCGGGCGCCAAGGGCAAGGCGAAGGGACCACCCTCTTCGCTGTAGCCGATGGTTTCGTGCGTGATGTAAAGGCGACGGTAGTCCACGCACAGCGCCCAGGCGCTGCTGGGCGCCACCACATAGACGGGCATGGGCAGGGTGCGCCGCTCGCCGCTGTCCACATCGATGACCACGGAGCCGAACCCCGGATAGCGCCCCCCGGAATCTGCCGTCCTGTCGTTGTGGATCAGTTGGCGGCCCGCCAGCCCGTCCAGCCACTGCAGCTGGCTGCCCATCTGCCAGTTCCAGGCGCCGGTCTCGCCCACGGCGTGGAAGCGGTCGCTGTTTTCGGTATCGAAGTAGCCGATGGACGCCCGCGCCTGGGGCGTGAGGTACTGGTCCATCCACGGCGTTTGCTGCGCCAGCACCAGGCGGTTGCTGCGGTCCCAGCTGGACTTGTTGTAGTAGCCGAAGAAGTGGTGCTGGCGGCCATCGCCCAGGCGGCGGCAGGGGACGAAGGATGCGGGGGTGTTCGAAGTCATGAAGCGTTTCATTGGGCGGAGATGTGGCCTTCGGCGATCACGCGGTCCCAACGCTGCTTTTCGCGGGCAACGAAGGATTGCGCCTCAGGCAGGCTGTTGGCGACGGCGCTCATGCCCTGCTCTTGCAGGCCCTTGCGGAACTCGGGCGTGGCCACGACCTTTCGGATGTCGTCATTGAGCTTTTTGACGATGGCCTCGGGCACCTTGGAGGAGACGGCCACCGTGGTCCAGGAGGTGGCCACAAAGTCCTTGAGCCCGGACTCGGCCGCCGTGGGCACGTCCGGCAGGGCCGCCAGGCGCTGGCTGCCCGTGACGGCCAACGCCTTGAGCTTGCCGCCGCGTATGTGGGCCAGCACCGTGGGCGGGTTCTCGAACATGAGCTGGATCTGGCCGCCCAGCAGGTCGTTGAGCGCGGCCGAGCTGCCGCGATAAGGCACGTGCACGATGGGCGCGCCCGCCTGCAGCTTGTACAGCTCGCCCATCATGTGCACGGACGAGCCCACGCCGGCCGAGCCGAAGTTGACCGTGCCAGGCGCCTTTTTGGCCAGCGCCGTCAGCTCGGCCAGGTTGCTGGCGGCAAGGCTGGGCGTGGCCACCACCACATGCGGCATCTCGGCCAGCACGGTCACCACGCGCAGATCCCTTGCGGGGTCATAGGCCAGCTTGCTGTATACGCCATAGGCGGCATGCAGGCCGATGGAGCCCACCATCAGCGTGTAGCCGTCGGCCGGCTGATCGGCCACATATCGGCCTCCCAGATGACCGCCCGCGCCGGGCTTGTTTTCCACCACCACCGGCTGGCCCCAGAGCCTGCTCAGGCGGTCGGCCAGCATGCGTGCCTGCACGTCGGAGCTGCCGCCTGCAGTGAACGGCACGATGATGCGCATCTGCCGGCCGGGCTGGGGAAAGCCGTCCTGTGCCTGCGCGGCTGCCGGCACCATGCCCGCCACGGCGGCGGCGATTAATGCAGCGGCCGTGCGGCGTGCTGTTGTCTTGTTCATGGAATCCTTTCGACGGCGCTGCCGCGCCTGGGCAATCGATGCAATGGAGGCAGTGTAGAAAGCCTGTCATCTTTGGAAAAATGCATTTTTCCGTGGCCTCTATACAGAAAAGATATACATTGCCAGCCACCCCGAGCAGGACCGAATCGCCATGTCCAGACCCCTGAGCTCCCGAGAGATCGAGGCCTTCCGTGCCGTCATGCAGACCGGCACCACCACGGCCGCCGCGCGGCTGCTGCATACCACGCAGCCTTCGGTCAGCCGGCTGCTGGCCCAGATGCAGGCGGCCGCAGGGCTCAAGCTGTTCGACATGCACAAAGGCCGACTGCGCCCCACGGCCGAGGCCGTGGAACTGTTCGCCACCGTGCAGCAGCATTTCCTGGGGCGCGAGCGCATAGAGCGCGACCTGGCCGCACTGCGCCAGTCCGGCGCCGGCACGCTGCGCATAGGCTGCACGCCGGCCCTGGGCCTGAGCGTGATCCCGGCCGTGGTGCGCAGCTTCGCGCAGCGCTACCCGGGCACCCACATCAGCCTGCAGACCCTGGGCTCCACGCCCTTGCGCGAGGGCCTGCTGCATGGCCACTTCGACCTGGTGGTCAGCACCATGGCGCTGAGCACGCCCGAGCTGGATGCCACCGTGCTGCACCGCAGCCGCGCCGTCTGCGTCATGCACCCGGACCATGCGCTGGCCACGCGCACGCGGCTGCATGTGCGCGATCTGCAGGGCCAGCTGCTGCTGACCCTCAACGCCGATGACGACATCTACCTGCAACTGCGCAGCACCATGCAGGAGCAGGGCATAGAGGCCGGCTCCACCATGGAGACCACCTACTCCTCCACCATCTGCAGCCTGGCTGCACAGGGGCTGGGGCTGGGCGTGGTCAACCCCTACGTGGCCTCGGTGTTCGCGCGCGACCTGCGTGTGCTGCCACTGCTTCCAGCCTGCGCGGTGGAGGTGGTGCTGGCCCTGCCCCCCCAATACGCGCCCACCGAAAGGGCTGACTGCTTCGTGCAGTTGCTGCGCGAGCAATTGCACGCCTATCCGCAGGCCCGCACGCCCTAAAATTGCGGCCGATTGGAGACAAGCGGTTTGCAAACGAGTACCCACGAGCCCATGCTCACCCCCGCCGAGCGCGAGGCCATCAATTCCGGCCAGTGGTTCTGCAGCCTTTCGCCCTCGCTGCGCCATGACATCCTGCGCCAGACCACGGTCCGGCGGCTCAAGGACGGGGCACTGATCTATGCACGCGGCGATGTGCCGCACAGGTGGTATGCCTGTGCGCAGGGCGCCGTGCGCATGAGCTCGACCAGCCTGTCGGGTCGGCAGACCACGCTGGCCTATGTGGAGCCGGGTGCCTGGTTCGGCGCCATGTCCACCTTTCTTGACGAGCCCCGCACGCGCGATGCCTATGCCCATGGCGACACCACGCTGCTGTGCGTGGACAAGGAGAGCTTTCACGCCATCCTGGCCACGCATGTGGAGTTCTACGACGCCCTGCTGCGCCTGCAGGCCCACCGCATACGCCAGACCTACGGGCTGGTGGAAGACCTCAACACCCTGCCCCTGCGCGCACGCCTGGCCAAGCAGTTGCTGCACCTGTCGCGCAGCTACGGCACACAGGTGCTGGACGACCCGCGCGAGCTGCGCATAGGCCTGCAACTGGTGCAGGAGGAGCTGGCCCAGTTGCTTGGCGCCTCGCGCCAGCGCGTGAACCAGGAGCTCAAGCGCATGGAGCGCGACAACTGCATTCGTGTGGAAGCCCAGGGCCTGGTGGTCAGGGACCTGGTGGCTCTGCAGACCATCGTGCGCGAGGCCAGCCTGGCCGGCGCCTGAGGCCGGCGCCGGTTCAGCTGCGGTTCAGCGGCGCCAGTCGATTCTTGCCGGGCGGCCCGGCAGATGCAGCGCAGCCGTTGCAGAAGGCGCCTCGGCCAGCAACCGGCCCTTGCGGAACACCTTCAGGCGCGTGGCGCGCAGCCGTATCGCCTCGGCCGCATCGCGCGCCTGCAGCAGCACGAAGCTGGCATCGCAGCCGGCCTCGATGCCATAGCCGTCCAGGTGCATCACACGCGCCGCGCGCGTGGTCACGGCGTCGAAGCAGTCGCGCATGCCGTCCTGGCTGGTCATCTGCGCCACATGCAGGCCCATGTGGGCGACCTCCAGCATGTCGCCCGAGCCCATGCCGTACCACGGGTCCATCACGCAGTCATGGCCGAAGGCCACGTTGACGCCTGCGGCCAGCAGCTCGGGCACGCGCGTCATGCCGCGGCGCTTGGGATAGCAGTCCTGGCGGCCCTGCAGCGTGATGTTGATCAGCGGATTGGCAATCACGGCCACGCCGCTTTCGGAGATCAGCGGCAGCAGCTTGCTCACGTAGTAGTTGTCCATGCTGTGCATGGAGGTGCAGTGCGAGCCCGTGACGCGGCCCTGCAGTCCCAGGCGCTGCGCCTCGAAGGCCAGGGTTTCGATGTGGCGCGACAGCGGGTCGTCGGACTCGTCGCAGTGCATGTCCACCAGCAGGCCGCGCTCGGCCGCCAGCTCGCACAGCAGCCTGACGCTGTCGGCACCCTCGGCCATGGTGCGCTCGAAGTGGGGAATGCCACCCACCACGTCCACGCCCTTGTCCAGCGCCCGCCGCAGGTTGGCGACGCCGCCGGGCGAGCGCAGCACGCCGTCCTGCGGAAACGCCACCAGCTGCAGGTCGATATAGGGAGCCACCTGGCGCTTGACCTCCAGCAACGCATCGACGGCCAGCAGGCGGGCATCGCTGGTATCCACATGGCTGCGGATGGCCTGCAGCCCCTTGGCCGCCGCCCAGTCGCAATACTCCAGCGCGCGCGAGATCAGCGCCTCGGCCGTGAGCAGCGGCTTGAGCTCGCCCCACAGCGCTATGCCCTCCAGCAGCGTGCCGCTGCGGTTGACGCGCGGCAGGCCGTGGCTCAGCGTGGCATCCATGTGGAAATGCGGATCGACGAAGGGCGGCGACACCAGCTGGTGCTGTGCATCGACCACCTGGTGGGCAGGCGCTGAAAGGCCAGCCGCGACCTCGACGATGCGCCCGCCCTGCACGGCGATGGACATGTCCTGGCGGCCGTCGGGCAGCGTGGCGTGAATGACGAGTAGATCAAGCATCTGCGTATTCTGCGGGCATGGCCGCGCACCCGCAGACTTGCCTGACCACGCTGAATGGCCTGCCAGCGGTCAGACCGAAAGCGCAAGGGATCAGGGGGAACTACTGGTAGCTGATGGTGAAGGTCGCCGCCGCATTGGCACTGCCTATGGTCACGTTCTCTTCGGTCTTGACATAGCGCGCCGTCAGCGGGATATCCAACCGCGCCTGCCCGTAGGCAACAGCCCCTGCAAACCATTGATTCCTGTTGCCGGCGGCATTGGAGTCCGGGCCAAATCCCAGGATCTGCTCACCCTTGCGAATCTGGACTCCCACACCTTTTGCCACCGAGGTTTTGGACAGGGTCAAAACATTCCCGATATTTCCAGGATTTGCCACATCCGTCAGCGTGACATAGGCGTTGGTCAACGAACCTGGGATGCCGCCCTTGCACAACAACGAGATGAGGAAGGAGCGGGGAGCACCGGTTGAGCCGATTGAGGTGAGTTTTTGAGTGACAGTCTGGGCCATGCGCACGGGCTCCGGCGCCTGTGGGGTACAGGTGGGCACCTTGGGCCGGAGGACGACGGGCGAGGAAAAGTTGTATTGAGCGAGAAGCTGGCCAAATGCATCATTCGCGCGTTCGTACAGGAAATCGCTGTCCAGCACGCCACCTGCAGTGATATCGCCATCTGCGGTCTTGATCAACTCAACTGTGACATCGATAAGTGGATATGCAAAAGATCCGTTGTGATTGGAATACCCCAAACCACTTACAGGCGCAGCACCATATCTAGTCGAAACCCTCATGCCAATACCCTCGACTGTCGTCGGATATATATTATTGACTGGTGTAGATTTACCTAAAATATAGCCCGTGACCGATGGAACACAATTCATCAATCTAGCGCCAAGCCCATTACTTATTACCGCTACAGCGGTTTTTGAGTAAATCACCGTATTCTTGGCCACATTGGAATTGAATTCTGGAGGATTGAAATTACTGAACACATACTTGTAATAGCCTGACCCATCAGTTGTATTTTCAATTGCGCATGCGGACCATGCGGAGGTGGCCATCATTGCCAAAATAAATATCATGACAGCCTTGTTTATTCTGCAAAAAACGCCTATGAATATATGCATTTTGAATACCTTCGGATAATGAAAAAATTCCAAGGCCGCATTTCCTTGGAAAATTTTCAATCGTAGACATCTTTCATCCGAGATGAAATCAGATCAATCTGATTCAAGGTCTGCCCGGTGCCATGAAGGTCGTGGCGAGGCAGGCGATGGACATGTCCTGGCGGCCATCGGGCAGCGTGGCGTGAATGACGAGTAGATCAAGCATTTGCGTATGCTGCGGGCAGGGCCCGGCGCTCTCTTTCGGTGGGGTTTCATCAGGGCCTGCGGATAGCTGGCCCTGCGCTGCCGGCATGCGCGCGCCCTCCCCGACGATACCTATCGGGGGCACAGTCCTGCGGCCTGCGCAGACTCGTGCTGAAGCCTGCGCTCCAGGTTTTGCCAGTCGCTATGAAGGTCGCGCGCCACGCGCGGGCGCCTGCAAAGCGCAACGTGGCGCGCCAGGGACAGCGGTTGCAACGCGGCCAGTGCCTGCAGGCGCAGGGCATCGTCGTTCAGCAGTTGCGCGGCGGCCAGCCGGGCCTGGGCGATTCCGATTTCGGCATATGCACGGGATGCAGGCAGCTGTTGCGCCAGGGCCTGGCGCACTTCAGCGGCATCACCCATGCCTATGGCAATCCAGAGCCAGGCGATCCAGCTGTCCTGGGAGGCGTAGTGGCCGGCCTTCTTCGGCGGGGTGCGCTCCACGCTTTGGCGGGCCAGTGCCACGGCAGCGCCAGTCTGGCCGTGCTCGGCCATGAACCGAGCATGCAGGGTTTCGGCCTGCATCAATGAGAAGATTTTCCATTCACGGCGCTGAGCCGAATCCGCAGTCACGGCATGCGCAGCTTGCGACGCTGCCTGAAGCGCGGCCTGGAGCGCGACAACATTGGCCTGCAACTGGGCTTGCGCCGCTTCGGGGTGGCCGCTGGCATCCAGCAACCGGGCGAGCTTGATGCGCGCGTGCAGCAGCAGGAAATCGTCCGGCGCATCGGCGTCGGCGCGGCGGATCTCCACGGCCTGCACCATCCGATCAAGCCTTTGCGCCACGGTCTGATCAGGCGGTCCCCAGAACGCAAGAACTTCCTGCACGCTGGCCAGCACCCGGCGTGCAGGGCCTTGCACGTCCTGCAGGTCGGCCACCAGTTGCTGGCGCAAATTCGTTGCCTGCTCGGCGGTATCCGCCGTGTCGGCCATGCCTTTCAATGCATGGGCACGCTGCAGATCACTCTGTGCCCGGGACTGCGTCATCGCCCAGGCCGATTGGTAAAGTGCTTTGGCGCGCGCCTCGGCCGGAGGATGGTCGTCCATGAGTTGCAGTTCCCGGGCGGCCTCCAGGTAGATCTCCACCCGTTGCTCTTGGGCAGACGGGGGCAGTTGGTCGGCCTGGGCCAGGCGGGCCTCGATCTCGGCCAGGTGCTGCTCCGGTACGTAATCACGGCGGGCAGACAGCTCCACATCCCACAGCGCAGCAAGAACCTGCCGCCCCTGCGGCGCAGCTTGATGAATGCCCATGACCATGGCCACCGGCAGCAGCAGGCAGGCCAGGTAGATTGCCAGGCCCGCTGCGCCTTCGGCCCAACCGGGCGCACGCGATTGCAAGGCAGGCAGCAGCGCGCCTGCAACGGCCGCGCGCCGGACAAAGGGCCAGCGCGCAAAAGCAGGTTGCTGCAGCACGCCGAATGCGCGGTGTACGGCATCGGCCTCACTGACCGGGGCCTGGCATGCCTGCTGTTGAGCAAGCGTGTGCAGGGTGCGATGCACGGCCCGCTCCAGTTGCATCACCCGCCATTGCCACGGCAGCCCCATCAGCAGCACGCCGGTGAGGATGGAGATCAGGGGGTCCCGGCTGAACCAGGCCAGCCCACCCAGCGCGGCCATGCCCGCCAGTGCAAACACCAGCCGCATTGCGGGCAGGCGAGCGAACAGCAGGCTCTCCACCACGCGGCCGCCATCCAAAGGCGTGAGGGGCAACAGGTTGAAGGCGTTGACGACCAAGGTCAGCAGCAGCAATTGCATGGTCCAGGCGGGTGGCTGCGGGACCAGGCCCCAGCCTACGGCAGCCAGCGCTCCCACAGCCAGCAACAGCCCAGGCATGGGACCGGCCAGATAGACGCCCACTTTTTGCAGCGGCGTGGCGTCCGCCTTTTCTCCGGTGGCCATGCCACCCAGGCCAGGAATGAAGAAGACGGATTGACGCTGGTAGCCCGCCCAGCGCATGGCCAGCCAATGCCCTCCTTCATGCACGGCGATCACCACCAGAAGCATCCACGCCATGTCCCATGAAAACAGCACGGCGCCTGCTGCCAGGAACAGCGCCGCCGTGATCCAGAAACTGCGGTGGCGGTTGTGCGCCATGCCCAGCCCGCGCTGCACGGCTTTCTGGTAGCGAAAGCGCAGCGCCTCGGACACTTGCCGGACCTGCGGCCCATGAAGGCATGCGCCGGCAGATGGGCTGGCGGGCACCGGCCTGTCTTCCTTGCGCACCTGGCGCAAGGCGCGCCAGGCCAGCCGCAGCGACTCGCGCCAGCTGAGCCGCCAGAACCCTGGCCCGGCAGGCAGCGCACGGCCCTGGGCCACCAGTGCAGGGACCTGGCTCCGGCCCCACTCATCCAGGCGCTGTACCGCCTGGTCAAGGCCCTGGACAACGGGAGCCCGGTCGCCGGACAGGCGCTCGGCGTAGACGGCCCAGGCCGATGCGGTATCGGGCTGGGCATCGTCCAGGTAGGTCCAGCCGGGCGGCGCAGGCAGGCTTGTCTGAGGTAGGCCATTGAAGCCCATCCAATTGCGCCCGTCGGCAAAGAATGTGAGCCAGGTCACGGAGCCCACAGTGCGGCCATGCCTGGCGCTTCCCGCCTGTTCGGCCTGGACCATCGCCCAGGCCCGCCCGTCGACATGGACGAACAAGTCCACCTCCAGAGGCAGGTCGGGATCCATGGCCTGCGGATGCGTGCCCTGCAGGCTGGCACACCAGGTGAAGCCCAAGGCTTGCAACTCCGGCTGCATGGCATCCAGCACCGCCCGTGATTCGGGCTCCAGCGCTTGGCGCTCCACCACGGCCATGGGCGCAGCACGCAGGCGCAGGCGCATGCAGTTCAAAGTGGCCAGCAGCAGCGAGAGCGCATACAGCAAGGGAATCGCGCCCAGCAGCGCCAGCCAGGGCGCGGCTTGTGAGAGCCAGTTCATCATCTTGAATAGTCTTGTCGATGGAGTGTGACGGTTCTGATGTGCCCTCCCAAAAGCTCCTCCAGGCAGATCAGCATCGGGATCGTAGCCTTGCCACCCGTGATGCGACAATCAAATCAAAGGACCATTCTTCAAATGAAAATCGCCACTTGGAACGTCAATTCCCTGTCCGTGCGCCTGCCACAGGTGCTGGCCTGGCTGCAGGCCAACCCTGTCGATGCGCTGGCTCTGCAGGAACTCAAGCTCACCGACGACAAGTTTCCGCTGCAGGCGCTGCAGGAGGCCGGCTACCACGCGGTCAGCCATGGACAGAAGACCTACAACGGCGTGGCCTGGCTGACGCGCACGCCGGTGCGCGACGTGGTGCGCAATATTCCGGGCCTGGATGACGAGCAGGCCCGCATCATTGCCGCCACCCTCGATGCCGAAGGCGGCCCGGTGCGCCTGATCAATGGCTACTTCGTCAATGGGCAGGCGCCGGGCACCGACAAGTTCGCCTACAAGATGCGCTGGCTGCAGGCGCTGCAGGACTGGGTGAAAAGCGAAATGGCGACCCACCCGCGCTTGGTGCTCGTGGGCGACTTCAACGTGGCGCCCGAGGACCGCGACTCCTACGATCCCATCGGCCTGAAGGACACGATCCACCACACGATGGAAGAGCGCACGCATTTCCAGGCGCTGCTGCAGCTGGGCCTGACCGATGCCTTCCGCATGTTCGACCAGCCCGAGAAAAGCTATTCGTGGTGGGACTACCGGATGTTGGGTTTCCAGAAGAACCGGGGCCTGCGCATCGACCATATCCTGGTCAGCGAGGCATTGCGCCCCAGCGTCAGCGCCTGCAGCGTGGACCGCGCGCCGCGCAAGAACCCGCAGCCCAGTGACCACGCACCCGTGGTCGTGACCTTGGGCTGAATTGCAGCCAGCCGGCTACAGCATGTACCGGCGCAGCCAGTGGATGGCCTCGATATGGCCGCGCAGCATCAGGGACTGGCGGTGAAGAATCTCGCTGAGCGCCCTGGGCAGACGTACCTGCTCGGCAGCCTCATAGGCGCTCAGCCATTGCTGCTGGCAGGACTCGGCCTGGTCCAGCACGTAGTCCGCGCCCTCTTCCCTGCCCAGCAGCCCGTCCCAGAAGGCGTTGCGACGCAGTGCGGCACGGCTGTCGCGCACGGGCAGGACCACGCCGCCACTGGAGCCGATGGCACGTTCCAGGTCCTCGACCAGGATCTGGCTGGCATTGAAGTGCCGCGCCAGCACCTGTCCGATCAACCCCTGGGGCATGGGATTCATGCATTCACCCAGGCGTGCATGGGCCTGGCGGCCCAGGGCCAGCACGGCATTGAGCAGGGCCGTGCTCTGCAATTCCAGCGTGGTGGCCACTGGCTGTGTGGGCGTGCGCTGGCGCGCCTGCAGCCATGAGGCCTCGACGGCCTCGCGCACCTGGCTCCAGCGCAGCAGGCTGCTGCCCCGAACCTGCTCCCAGCGCTCTTCAAGCTCGAATTCGACATCGTCGAAATCCTGCTGCGCGTGCTCGGGTTCAAGTGACGCTTTCCAGCCCAGTGCGTAGGCGGGACGGTATTGGTCGTAACCACGCCCCGCAACGAAGTAAGGCTCCAGGAAGTAGCGGTCATGCCAGTACGCATCGACCGGCTCGCCAAGCGTGCGCGGTGTCGATGGGTACATCAGGCCCGGACGAGCGGGCTTGGCTTTTTGCCAGAGGTTGGAGAGGACTGTGGGCACGATAGGTCGGGACGTAGGCCGTTCCAGCGAAGAGGACTCCATTGTCCCAAGCCCGGGCGGCCCGGCCCGTCAGCACCCCGGGCGCCGGCCTGTAGGAGCCGGACCCTTGCCGAGGCAAGGGCCCGGCCGCCTCGCCGGCTTGCCTTACTCGAAGGCGTCCTCGTCCATGCCCAGCTCCTGCAGCTTGCGGGTGATGGTGTTGCGGCCAATGCCCAGGCGCTGGGCGGCCTCGACCCGGCGGCCGTGGGTGACGGCCAGGGCCGAGCGGATCAGCTGCGCCTCGAAGCGGCGGGACAGCTGGTCCCAGACTTCACCATGCCCCTGGGCGTGGGTGTGCTCCAGCAGCTGGCGCGCCTGCTGCCCCAGCAGATGGACCCAGTCCAGGTCGGAAGCGGCCAGGGCGGTGTCATGCGGCGGGGCCAGCGCGGACACGGGCACGGCCAGTCGGCCAAGGCCCTCGTCCGCCAGCGGTGCCGACGCATGCGGCAGCGCGGCCGGTGCAGGCACGCCGCCGTTGCCCCCGCCCACGGGCGGGGCGGCTTCGCCCAGCACCTCGGGGGGCAGGTCCTTGACCGAGATGACCTGGGCAGGGGCCATGACGGTCAGCCAGTGGCAGATGTTCTCCAGCTGTCGCACGTTGCCGGGGAAGGCGAAGGTCTGCAGCCGCTGCATGGCATCGACCCCCATGCGCTTGGGCTCCACGCCCAGTTGCCGCGCGCTTTGCTGCAGGAAGTGGCGAGCCAGCATGGGCACGTCTTCATTGCGCTCGCGCAGCGCGGGCAGGCGCAGGCGGATGACGTTGAGGCGGTGGAACAGATCCTCGCGGAAGCCGCCGTTGCGCACGCGCTGCTCCAGGTCCTGGTGGGTGGCGGCAATGACGCGCACATGGGCCTTGACGGCCTGGTGGCCGCCCACGCGGTAGAAGTGCCCGTCCGACAGCACACGCAGCAGGCGCGTCTGCAGGTCGAAGGGCATGTCGCCGATTTCATCAAGAAAGAGCGTGCCGCCCTCGGCCTGCTCGAAGCGTCCGCGCCGTTGCGTCTGGGCACCCGTGAAGGCGCCGCGCTCGTGGCCGAACAGTTCGGACTCCAGCAGGTCCTTGGGGATGGCGGCGGTGTTGATGGCCACGAAGGGGCCGCCCGCCACGGGCGAGTGCTTGTGCAGCGCGCGCGCCACCAGCTCCTTGCCCGAGCCCGACTCGCCCGTGATCAGCACCGTGACCTGGCTCTGGCTGAGCCGGCCGATGGCGCGGAACACGTCCTGCATGGCAGGCGCCTGGCCCAGCATCTCGGCCTGCAGCGGGGCCTGGGCCTCGGCCACATCCTCGCGCAGGCTTTCCTCGACGGCGCGCCGGATGAGTTCCACGGCCTTGGGCAGGTCGAAGGGTTTGGGCAGGTATTCGAAGGCTCCGCGCTGGAAGGCCGAGACGGCACTGTCCAGGTCGGAGTACGCGGTCATGATGATGACGGGCAGGCCCGGCTGCTGGGCGCGGATCTGCTCGAGCAGCTCCAGCCCCGAGCCGCCAGGCATGCGGATGTCGCTCACCAGCACCTGGGGTGGCTGGCGCGCCGGGTCGCCGGCATCGACATCGGACAGTGCCGTGAGCACATCGCGCGCCTGGATGAAGCTGCGCGTTGCCCAGCCTTCCCGGCCCAGTGCCTTTTCCAGCACGAAGCGGATGGAAGGGTCATCATCCACGATCCAGATCGGTTTCATTGGTGGTGCATCCTTCCCTTGTTGCAGTGTTGACTTCCGTGGGCCTCAAGGCAGGGGAATGAGGATGCGGAAATCCGTGCGGCCCGGCTGGCTTTCACATTCGATCAGCCCCTGGTGGCGCTGCACGAAGGTCTGCGCCAGCGTCAGCCCCAGTCCCGAACCGCCATCCCTTCCCGATACCAGCGGATAAAAGATCCGCTCCTTGATGGCATCGGGAACGCCTGGCCCGTTGTCGATCACATGCAATTCCAATGCCAACCGATAGCGCTGGCGACCAAAAGTTACCTGCCGGGCCACGCGCGTTCGCAAAATGATCTCGGCATCACCGGCGGCGATGCGCTCCTGCAGCGCCTGCGCCGCGTTCTGGACGATGTTGAGCACGGCCTGGATCAGCTGGGCGCTGTCGCCCCGGAACTCCGGGATGGAGATGTCGTAGTCGCGCGTGATGGTCAGCCCGGCAGGGTGCTCGACCAGCACCAGCGAGCGCACGCGCTCGCAGACTTCGTGGATGTTGACGTCGCCCACCTCATGCGGATGGCGGTGCGGCGCCAGCAGCCGATCCACCAGCGCCTGCAGCCGGTCGGCCTCGTGGATGATGACTTCGGTGTACTCGCGCAGCTCGGGTGCGTCCAGATCCATCTGCAGCAGCTGGGCTGCGCCACGGATGCCGCCCAGCGGGTTCTTGATCTCGTGGGCCAGGTTGCGGATCAGCTCCTTGTGCGCCTGGGCCTGCTCGCGCAGCCGCTCCTCGCGGTCCTGGCGGGCCTGCTGCTCCAGCGGCCAGAACTCGACCAGCACATGGCCGGGCCGCTCGGCCAGCGAGACCGTGACGTGCACGGGCAGCGCATCGCCGCCCACGCGGTGCAGGCTGGCCTCGAAGCGCAGGGCCGCGAAGTCGTTGTCCTGGGCGCCACGCAAGGCCTTGTCCAGCAAGGCAGGCTCGGTGAAGCAGGCCGCCAGCTCGCTGCCTTCGAGCATGCGGCGCGACAGGCCCAGTGCGTTTTCAAGGGCGGCGTTGGCGAAAAGCACGGCACCCTGCTCGTCGAGCACGGTCATCAGCGTGCACAGCAGGTCAAGCGCCTGATAGGAGGCCGGGGGCGCCGGCCGGTCGTCCTGGATCATGGCCGGGCTCCGGTGGGCCGCGCGGGCCCGTCAGTTCTTGGGAAGTCGATCCAGCTCACGGCGGATGCCGGCGACATCGCCTTCCTGCCGCGAGATGCTGCTCTTGAGCTGCTCGACACGTTCCAGATAGCCCTGGGGATTGCGCAACTCCAATGCGGTGCGCTGGGGATTGCCATCGTTGTACTCCTGACGCAGCTGTGTCAGCTTCTCCTGGGCGCGGGCCAGCTCGCTTTCCAGAATGGTCCGCGCGTCGGAGTCGCGGGCCTTCTGGGCGCTGCTGTTGACCTTGGCCGGAGCGGGCGATCCTGCGGCCGGAGCGGCGGAGGTGCGCGGTGCCTGGCTGCCGCCCGAGGCCGCCGGCTTGCTGCCGCCATGGATCACCGTCACATGCCCGCCGTCCACCGGCTTGCAGTCCTTGGCCTTGGCCTGGCTGACGTTGTTGGTGTACTCGTTGCCGCAGCGGTAGATCACATCCTGGGACCAGGCTCCCACCGACAGCAGGGGCAGCAGCAGTGACACAAACAGTTTCTTCATTCCATTCCCTCGGGTAGCCAGATCGGAAGGGCCCGGCTTATCCGGGCAAGTATCGCTCCATCTTCCGGGCTGGACGTCATTTCTTGAGCGGGCCAACCTCTTTTGGTTCCGCGCCCAGCATACCCAGGTCCTGGCCGAAAGCAAAAAAGGCGGCTTGCGCCGCCTTTTTGCCGACTCGCCTTACAGCGAGAAGTACATGTCGTACTCGACCGGATGCACGGCCTGACGGTAACGGGTCACTTCGCCCATCTTCAGCTCGATGTAGGCATCGAGCATGCTGTCCGAGAACACGCCGCCCTTGGTCAGGAACGAGCGGTCCGCGTCCAGCGCTTCCAGGGCCTGGTCCAGGCTGTGGCAGACCGTGGGCACCAGCTTGTCCTCTTCCGGGGGCAGGTGGTACAGATCCTTGGTCGCGGCTTCGCCGGGATGGATCTTGTTTTCCACGCCGTCCAGACCTGCCATCAGCAGGGCCGAGAAGCCCAGGTAGGGGTTCATCAGCGGATCGGGGAAGCGTGCCTCGACGCGGCGGCCCTTGGGGTTGGCCACGTAGGGGATGCGGATCGATGCCGAGCGGTTCTTGGCCGAGTAGGCCAGCTTGACCGGAGCCTCGAAGCCGGGCACCAGGCGCTTGTAGCTGTTGGTACCGGGGTTGGTGATGGCGTTCAGGGCACGGGCGTGCTTGATGATGCCGCCGATGTAGTACAGCGCGAAGTCGGACAGGCCGGCGTAGCCGTCACCTGCGAACAGGTTCTTGCCATCCTTCCAGACGGACTGGTGCACGTGCATGCCCGAGCCGTTGTCGCCCGGATAGGGCTTGGGCATGAAGGTGGCGGTCTTGCCGTAGGTGTTGGCCACGTTCCAGATCACGTACTTCATGACCTGTGTCCAGTCGGCGCGCTCCACCAGGGTGCTGAAGCGGGTGCCGATCTCGTTCTGGCCGGCGCCTGCCACTTCGTGGTGGAACACTTCGACGGGAATGCCCAGCTGTTCGAGCAGCAGCACCATTTCGGCGCGCAGATCCTGGGTGCTGTCCACGGGGGGCACGGGGAAGTAGCCGCCCTTGTTGCGCGGACGGTGGCCGCGGTTGCCGGATTCGAACTTGGCGCCCGAATTCCAGGGTGCTTCGTACTCTTCGATTTCGTAGAAGGTGCTGCCGGGTTCGGTGTTCCAGCGCACGCCGTCGAAGATGAAGAATTCGGGTTCGGGTCCGAAGTAGGCAGTGTCGCCCAGGCCCGATGCCTTCAGATAGGCTTCGGCGCGCTTGGCCACGGAGCGGGGATCGCGGTCGTAGGCCTTGCCATCACCGGGTTCGATCACATCGCACTGCAGGAACAGCGTGGTCTCTTCAAAGAAGGGGTCGATGTTCGCGGTAGCGGGATCGGGCATCAGCTGCATGTCAGATGCTTCAATGCCCTTCCAGCCTGCCACCGACGAGCCGTCGAAGGCGTGGCCCGAGGTGAACTTGTCTTCGTCGAAGTGCGACACCGGCACCGTGACGTGCTGCTCCTTGCCACGGGTGTCCGTAAAACGAAGGTCCACGAATTTGACCTCGTTCTCCTTCACCATGTTCAACACGTCTGCAACGGTCTTTGCCATCAGATCTCTCCTGCCAATCTGGCTGATCAAAAAAGATAAATACTCTTAAGCAGTTTGCGTGCCAGGCTGCATCCATTGAGTGCATGCCTGCAGACTGGCACCTGCTTGGCGCGCCAGCCCCGTGATTCTGCCGCCTTGGGAAGGGCTTGTGGATGACATTGAGGCCTCTGCCGGCATTCGATCCACCGCCCGGCATCTTCACCAAATCGGTGCAGATTCAGGGACCGGCCCGTAAATCAGATATTGCGCACCAATTCAGGGCCAAGACTTGCACCAAATGAGTGCAAACCTTCCAGCAGCGTGGGCCAGGCCTTGGTGACGGCACCAGCTTCGCCCTTGACACCAAGTTCTATGTGCCGGCCGTGCTTGGAATCATCCACGCTGGGCAGGCTGAACACCTTGACGCCCGGGTGGTCGCGCTCTATGGCCACCATCAGCGGCGTCAGCGTGGCCTCCATGCCGCCGTAGACGATGACCGAATGCTCCCGCTGCACCGTGCTGTGGAAATGCTTGGCGTAGCGCTGCTCCAGCACCCACTCGACCATGGGCCAGGCCATGACAGGGAAACCGGGCACGAAGTGCACGGTGCCCGCTGCACCCGAGCAGGAAAAGCCAGGGATCTTGTTGTAGACGTTGGGGATGATGCGCGCGCCTTCGGGGAAGTTGCCCATCTGCAGCCGGTGCAGGTTGTCGGCGCGCTGGGGTTCGTAGGGCTTGCCTTCTTCGGTGGCCACATCGCGCATGCGCTCGCGGATCAGGGCCACGGCTTCCGGGTGCAGTGCCAGCGGCACGCCCAGGGCCTCGGCCGCGCATTGGCGCGTGTGGTCGTCGGGGGTGGCGCCTATGCCGCCAAAGCTGAAGACCACGGCCTGCGATGCGAAGGCGCGGCGCAGGGCGTCGGTGATGCGCGCCCTGTCATCGCCCACGTACTCGGCATGGGCCAGGGACAGGCCGCGCGCGCCCAGCAGCTCGATCAGCTTGGGAAGGTGCTTGTCGGCACGCTTGCCCGACAGGATTTCGTCTCCGATGATGAGTGCGCCTACTTGAAGGGTCATGAGGTCTTTTCTTGCGGGGTGGAGGGGGGAGAGGCCGCGCCGGCTCCGAGCGGCGCGTCGGGAGCGTAGGGCACGATGGGGGTGTCGGGCAGCGCCGGTTCCTCCTCGCGCATGCGCTGCAGCGCGGCCAGGCAGAAGTGGGCAAACCACAGCGAGGAGAAAGCGAAGATCAGCGCATAGATCCAGATGGCCACCGGAATCAGTATCCAGAAGGCCGCGATGAAGACCACGCCGGAGGCCCAGACAATGGCCGGCGCCGCGCCCAGATAGCCGCAGACCACGCCCATGAGCATCAGCGCCAGGCGGTGGCGCAGGAAAAGGCTGCGGCGCTCGGGCTTGCTGGCGTGGGCAGAAAGCGCGTCAAAGGCCATGACGCGGTAGGTCAGCCAGCCCCAGATCAGCGGCGGGATCACCACCACCAGGGGCGGCACGAACCACAGCGGCACCGACACCAGCAGCGCGATCAAGGCAATCAGCGAAGAGCCTGCGGACCACACCAGGCTGCCGACCAGGGTGGCGCCCTGCCTGCGCTCCAGCGCGGGAAAACGCCGCTGGGCCACCAGCTCGACCAGGGCCGGCGTCATGAACAGCGCCACCAGCAGCAGCGAGACCACGACCAGCACCGGCGTGACCGAGAGCACGACCAGCACCGGCGCCACCAGCTCGGGCAGCGATTGCACGCCCATCCAGGACCAGACGGTGTGCAGCCAGCCCACGCCCTGCAGGACCCCTTCCGTCCAGACGACGGCATCGGCCCAGAAGAAATAGCCCAGCAGCCAGGCCGTGATGGCCATGAAGAGCAAGGGAAACAGCGACCATGCAATCACCCGCTTATGCAGGCAATACGCCGTCGCACGCCAGAAGGAATCGAGTAGCAAGCCCATGCCGGCAAGCATACCCCGAGCCCAGCCTCAAGCGCGACCCATCAACCTTAGGAACCCACGCCATTGCTGGGCCCAAAAGCCCTGGCCGTAGTCGCGCAGCTGGCCCTGGGCATTGGGCTGGACCTGGTCGCGCACGCCGGTGGGATCGAAGCGCAGCTCGAAGTTGGCGGTGCCGAACAGCATGTCCCACCAGGGCAGCAGCACGCCGAAGTTGTTGCCATGCGCCTTCTTGTTGCGCACGGGCGCCATGGGCTCATGGCCAATGCCGATGGCGTGGTGGCGGCGGTGAAAGCGCGGGCTGATCCACAGCCGCTCGCCGATGGTGCCGAACCAGACGCGCAGGTTGGCGTGCTGGAAGCTCTCGCTGAGCTGGGTGAAGGCCACGATGGCCACGAACTGGCCTGGAGCCACGCCGATGAGCTGGGCCACGAGCACGATGATGGTGTCGCGGATCACATCGTCGAGCAGGTGGTTGCGGTTGTCGCTCCACACCGTCATCTGGCGCTGCGAGTGGTGCAGCGCATGCAGCTTCCACCACCAGCCGATGCTGTGCTGGCCGCGGTGTATCCAGTAGTCCAGGAAGTCGAAGGCCAGCAGGTAGATGATCAGGCTGACCCAGGCCAGGTCGGTGACGCCGGGCCACACGCCGTCGAGGTGAAAGCTCGGCAGCCCCCAGACATGCAGGCGGCCCATGAGCTCGTCCCACAGCGGGTCCAGCGTGAAGAACAGGGCCAGCCGGAACAGGCCCAGCCGGTGGACCACGGTGTAGATGATGTCCACGTGGATGGCGCGCCGGTCGGTGACGGGCTCGACCGGCCGCCAGTACTGCAGCGGCGCGATCACCGCCACCATGATGAAGATCTGCAGCAGGCCCACCAGCAGCCAGCCTGTGGCGTCGTAGGCATCCTCCAGCAGGCTGGCCTGTCCCAGCCAAAAGAGCACAGGCTGGACAACGCCCTCGAACAGGCGCTGCTGCGCATTACCGAACCACTGAATCCACCAGTCCACACCACGCTCCCATCGCCCGCCGCGCTGCGCGCGCGGACACTATGCGAATTTTGCTACCCAATCCCGATAGTCGGGATGCTCCCGCAGTGTGCGGAAGCAGAACCCCTGCTTGAGCAGGCCCGTGATCAAAGGTTCCAGCACGGCAGGTGCCCAGGGGTCCTTGCGTGACCAGATGCCCAGATGGGCCAGCAGGATGTCTCCGCTGCGGATGTTCTTGAGCGCCTGGGCCAGCAGCTGCGCATTCGGGTAGCGGTCGCTGGGCAGCTCATCGCCCAGAAAACCCGCGCTGGCCCAGCCCACATGCATGTAGCCGCACTGCCGCGCGGCATCCAGCAGCGCGGGCGAAGTCTTGCCGCCGGGCGCACGGAACAGCGGCAGGGGCTTGCGCCCGGTGATCTGCTGCAGCCGCTGTGCGGATCGGCGGATCTCGTCGCAATAGCCTGCCGCATCGACCGTGAAGTTCTCGTTGGCGCGAGGCCCTGCCGAGGGGCGCACGCGAAAACCCGTGACCGGCCCGCTCTTCGAGGCGCGCAGATCACCGCGCCAGTACATGTGGTCGTAGGTGTGCGAGGCGAACTCATGGCCTTCGGCAGCGCGTGCGCGCCACCAGGGCGCCCAGGTCTCGCCCAGGCTGCCATCGCCTTGCTGGGTGGGCTCGTTGGCCGCGAAAAACGTCACTGGCACCGCATGGCGCTTGAGCACATCGGCCACCAGGTCGGCAATGCCCATGTGGCCCGTGTCGAAGGTCAGATACACGGTCTTGGCACAGCCTGTGCCCTGCCCTGCCGCCAAGGCGGGGCGCAGCAGGCCGAAAGCCGCCGCACCGGCCAGCGATTGCGCAAAGAGACGGCGGTCCATCAGCGTTGCGCGTGGGCCAGCGTCCACACGCCGTGCGGCGACTTGCCGACCTTGACCTGCTGGACCACCTTCTTTTCCACGGTGTCGATCACCGACAGCTTGCGCGCCCAGCGCGAGCTGACCAACAGGTAGCGGCCGTCGGCGGAGACGTCCATGCAGTCGGGGCCGCCCGGTGCCGGGTAGTTGGCCACGACCTGGTTGGTCTGCATGTCGATCTTGCTGATGGTGTTGGCCACGCGGTTGCTCACATACAGGTGGCGGCCGTCGCCGGCCGCGCGCATGGCGTGGGCGCCAGCGGCTGTCTTGATGCGGGCCACGCTGCGCGGCTCTGGGCCGGTGATGTCGAACACTTCCACGCCATCGCTGCCGGTCAGGCCGATGAACAGCTTGGTGCCGTCCGGGCTGCCATAGAGATCGGCCGGCATGGGGCCGGTGGGCACGCGGGCCTTGATGGTCTGGGTGGCGATGTCGATGGCCACCAGGGCATCGCTGTCCTGCATGGTGGAATAGATGGTCGTGCTCTTGGCATCGATCCAGAGATGGCTGGGCGTCTTGCCCGTGGGCACGCGCTTGACCAACTGCGGGTTCTGGCCATCCCAGCGGTAGATGTCGATGTGGTTGAGGCGGTTGGCCGCCGTGACGAACCACTTCATGTCCGGGCTGAAGCGCAGGTGATAGGGGTCGATGATGTCGCGGATAACGCGCTGCACCTCGCCCGTGCGCGGATCGACCAGGGTCAGGGTGTCGCCCAGCGCATTGGCCACGACCAGCGATTTCTCGTCCGGCGTGAGGTACAGGTGATGCGGCTCCTTGCCCGTGGGAATGCGTGCCGTCTCCTGCCAGGTGACCGGGTCCACGATGCTGATGTTGGCATCAAGCGAGTTGAGCACAAAGATGGGCGTGGGGCCCTGGGTCTGCGGTGGCGGCGTGACACGCGCGACCGGGGCCGCGGGAGCGGCCGTAGCCGATGGAACGGAAGGCGCGGCAGGAACGGCCGCCGCCTGGGCCGATGCGGCTTGCGCCTGCACGGCAGCAGACGTGGCCGAGGCCGCGCGGGCCGATTTGGATCCGGGCAGGGATGCCACGGCCAGCCAGGCCAGCGCACCGCCGCCCACAACCAAAGCCACAGCCGCGCTCAAGCGCCCGACGGAAAGACGTTTCACAAAGCACCACCTTCTGAGAATCTGCGCAGTGTAGCTGCGCCAATCAGCCCCTCGGACGCTCTGGGGCATCGGCCTTTGCTGCTGTGCAAAAAACCGACATTTGCGCGACGTTGGCCCGAGATATCGCGGCAAGCGCGCCAATCCATGACTTGCATCAAGGCATGACGACGGCGCATGGAAATACCCGCCACAACGAAAAAGGGAGCCGACAGGCTCCCTTCGCTGGCATGCGCCCAAAGGCGCAGTGGCGATCAGATCTTCCACTTCTCCATGAGCTTTTCGGGACGCAGGGTGTCGTAGTGCTCGAAGGGCTGGTGGATCCAGGGGTTGGTCGGCAGGTAGTCCACCGAGTAGTCGGGCGTGAAGGCCGACAGGCCCTTGGTCCAGATCACGGCGCTGCGCAGCTCGGTGATCGGCGGGTAGTTGGTCTTGAGCATGGCGATCACGGCGTTCAGCGTGTGACCCGAATCGGCCAGGTCATCGACCAGCAGCACGCGGCCGGCGATCTCGCCCTTGGGCGTGGTGATGAAGCGCGCGATGTCCAGATGGCCCTGCACCGTGCCGGCTTCGGCGCGGTAGGAGCTGGTGGACATGATGGCCAGCGGCTTGTCGAAGATGCGGCTGAGCATGTCACCGGGACGCAGGCCGCCACGGGCCAGGCAGAGAATGGTGTCGAATTCCCAGCCGGACTGGTGCACTTTGATCGCGAGCTTTTCGATCAGTCCGTGGTATTCGTCGTAGCTCACATACAGGTGTTGACCGTCTTCCGTCAGCATGGAATGGCTCCTGGTTCAATCTTGGGGTTCAGCCGCCAGCAGTTCACTGGGCGGCGTAGGGGTTTTGCATCAGGATGGTGTGATCCCGGTCGGGGCTGGTCGAAACCATGGCGATGGGCACGCCCGTCACTTCCTCGATGCGCTCCAGATAGCGGCGGGCATTGGCCGGCAGCTTGTCGTAGTCGGTCACGCCCACGGTGGAATCGGTCCAGCCGGGGATGGACTCATAGATGGGCTTGCAGCGGGCGATCTCGTCGGCGCCCATGGGCAGCAGGTCGATCTTCTCGCCATCGAGCTCGTAGCCCACGCACAGCAGCAGTTCCTGCAGGCCGTCGAGCACGTCGAGCTTGGTGATGCACAGGCCCGACAGGCCGTTGACCTGGGCGCTGCGCTTGAGCAGCGCGGCGTCAAACCAGCCGCAGCGGCGCGAGCGGCCGGTGGTCACGCCCTTTTCGGCGCCCACGGTGCTCATGTGCCAGCCCGGCGTACCTTCCTTTTCCCAATCCAGTTCCGTGGGGAAAGGACCGCCGCCCACGCGGGTGCAGTAGGCCTTGGTGATGCCCAGGATGTAGTGCAGCATGCCGGGGCCCACGCCCGAGCCTGCAGCCGCATTGCCGGCGACGCAGTTGGACGAGGTGACATAGGGATAGGTGCCGTGGTCCACGTCCAGCAGCGTGCCCTGCGCGCCTTCGAACAGCAGGTTGGCGCCTTCGGCGTGCGCGGCGTTCAGCTCGCGGGAGACATCGGCCATCATGGGCTTGAGCAGCTCGGCATGGCGCATGGCCTCTTCGTACACCGCGTCGAATTGCACTTCGCCATCCTTGATGTACGGCTTGAGCGCGTCACCGAAGGTGAAGTTCTTCGAACCCAGCACGTTGACCAGGATGTGGTTGTGCAGGGCCAGCAGTTCGCGCAGCTTGGTGGCGAAGCGCTCGGGGTACTTGAGGTCCTGCACGCGCAGTGCGCGGCGGGCAATCTTGTCTTCGTAGGCGGGGCCGATGCCACGGCCGGTGGTGCCGATCTTCTCGGTGCCGCCCTGCTCGCGCGCAGCTTCGCGCGCCACGTCCAGCGCCGAGTGGAAAGGCAGGATCAGCGGGCAGGCTTCGGACACGCGCAGACGGTCACGCACCTGCACGCCGGCCTTCTCCAGGCCTTCGATTTCCTCGAACAGCTTGGCGGCAGAGAGCACCACGCCGTTGCCGATATAGCACTTCACGCCGGGGCGCATGATGCCGCTGGGGATCAGGTGCAGTGCGGTCTTCACGCCGTTGATGACCAGCGTGTGGCCAGCGTTGTGGCCACCCTGGAAGCGGACCACGCCCTGGGCGCTTTCGGTCAGCCAGTCCACCAGCTTGCCCTTGCCTTCGTCACCCCACTGGGTGCCGACCACGACCACGTTGCGACCTTTGGTAGCTTTCATATTCAAATCCGATGAAATCCGAAGAAATTGACAAATGCGTCAGATGGCTTGCACGGCCCACTGCCCGGCAACCTGCACGAGCTCGCGGTCGCAGTGGAATTCGTCCACTTCGCTTTCATGCCCTGGCAGCACGCAGACCACGGTCTCGCCCTGCCGGCGCAATGCAGCAATGGCAGCCGCAACCTGGGGATCGTCGCCCCAGGGCGCGCGGATGGCAGCCTTGAGCGGGCGCTCGGGCACGACGGCGACGAGCTGCTTGATGTCCAGGCTGAAGCCGGCGGCGGGCCGGTTGCGGCCAAAGACCGCACCCACCTCGTCATAGCGGCCGCCGCGCACCAGCGCATCGCTGGCACCCGGCACATAGATGGCGAAGCGCGTGCCGCTGTAGTAGGCATAGCCGCGCAGATCGGCCAGATCGAAGCTCACGCTCACGCCTTCGAGGCGCTGCGCCAGCCAGCGCAGCTGGTCCAGCAGCGGCTGCACGCCTGCGGTGCGGGCCAGCAGCTTCTCGGCACGGTCCAGCACCTCGATGCCGCCGTACAGCTGCAGCAAGGCCATCAGGCCTTCGCGCGATGCGGCAGGGAAGTCGCGCGTGAGGCGCTCGAGCTCGCTCGCATCCTTGGCGGCCAGCGCAGCGTGCACGCCGCGCAGCACCTGCATGTCCACCATCACGCCAGCCAGCAGGCTGCGCACAATGCGCACATCGGCCAGATCGACATTGATGTTGGTGACGCCTGCGCTGCGCAGGCAGTCCAGCGCCAGGTGCAGTGCCTCCAGGTCGGCTTCCATGCCCTGGTGGCCGTAGATCTCGGCACCGAACTGAAGCGGCTCGCGCGTGGCGCGGGGGCGGTCAGGGCGGGCATGGACGACGGGGCCGCAGTAGCACAGGCGCGTGAGGCCCTTGCGGTTGAGAAGATGGGCGTCGATGCGGGCCACCTGCTGCGTGGTGTCTGCACGCAGACCCATGGTGCGGCCTGTCAGCTGGTCGATGAGCTTGCAGGTCTGCAGGTCCAGCGCCTCCCCTGTGCCGGTGAGCAGGGATTCGAGGTACTCCAGCATGGGCGGCATGACCAGTTCATAGCCATAGCCACGCGCTGTATCGAGCAGGCCTCGACGCAATTCTTCGATGTGCCGGGCCTCGGAAGGCAAGACATCGGCGATGTGATCCGGCAGGACCCAAGCAGACATGGAAAAGGGGGAGGCTGTTAAAAACGTGATTCTACCGGCTGTTGCGGGCCAGCCCAAATTGGGGGTGACCCAAGGCCCACGGCGGGTGTTCGGTATTCCGAATCGATTCGGTGCACGGGCGACAGCGGCGGCGCAAGAAAAAACGGCGCCCCAACAGGGGCGCCGTGCAGGGGCCGGGCGGCGTTGCCGCTCAGGCGCGCTTATTTTCCAGAGCTTCCACCACTGCGGTAGGCCTTGAAGAAATCGGTCTGCGAAGGATCGAGTACGAGCACATCGCTCTTCTTGGCAAAGCTGGCCTTGTAGGCCTCCAGGCTGCGGTAGAACTGCGCAAACTGCGGGTCCTTGCCAAAGGCCTCGGCGTAGGTCCGGGCGGCCTCGGCATCGCCCTCGCCCTTGATCTTCTGGGCATCACGGTAGGCATTGGCGATGGTGATCTCGCGCTGGCGATCGGCCTCGGCGCGAATCTTCTCGCCTTCGGCGGCGCCGGTGGAGCGCAGCTCGTTGGCCACGCGCTTGCGCTCGGCTTCCATGCGGCGGTAGACCGATTCCGTGATCGTCTCGGCATAGTCCACGCGCGTGATGCGCACATCGACCACGTCCACGCCCCAAGGCTTGGCGCCGCGCACGGTCTCCAGCACTTCGCGCTTGACGTCGTTCATCAGCGCATCGCGCTTGCTGGACAGCAGTTCGCGCACGGTGCGGCGGTTGATTTCCTCCTGGAAGGCATTGCGCACCACGCGGTTGAGCTGCATGGCGCCAGCCGACTCGTCCAGGCCCACATTGCGGATGTACTCCGACGGATCGGAGATGCGCCAGCGCACGTACCAGTCGATGACCACGCGCTGCTTTTCGGCAGTGAGCATGGGCTCGGTGTCGGTGCTGTCCAGCGTGAGCAGGCGCTTGTCGATGTAGCGCACGTTCTGGAACGGCGGCGGCATCTTGATGTTCAGGCCCGGCTCGGTGATCACTTCCTTGATCTGACCCAGGGCATAGACCACGCCGAACTGGCGCTGATCGACGACGAACAGCATGGAGCTGAGCAGCGCGAGCGCCAGAAGAATGCTGGTGATGAAAAATCCAACTCGGTTCACTTGGGCTGCTCCTCAGCGTGCTTCGCGGTCACGGCTGCGACTGCTGTCGCGGCTGCGCGCATCGTTCGAAAGGCCGGGAATGGCGGCAGGCGCAGGCGCCTGGGTGCTGGGGGCCGCCGAGCTGTCGGCTGCCGGCACATTGCCGCTCACGCCTTGCATGATCTTGTCCAGCGGCAGGTACAGCAGGTTGGAGCCCTGGCGCGATTCCACCAGCACCTTGGTCACGTTGCCGTAGATCTGCTGCATGGTTTCCAGGTACATGCGGTCGCGCGTGACCTGGGGAGCCTTCTGGTACTCGGTGAACACCGAGCTGAAGCGCTGCGCATCACCCTGGGCCTGGGCCACGATGCGGGCCTTGTAGCCGTTGGACTCTTCCAGCAGGCGCGCCGCCGAGCCGGCTGCGCGCGGCACCACGTCGTTGGCGTAGGCCTGCGCTTCGTTCTTGGCACGCTCGCGCTCCTGGCCTGCACGCAGCACGTCGTCGAAGGCCGCCTGGACCTGCTCGGGCGGACGCACGCCGCCTTGCTGCAGGTTGATGCCCACGACTTCCACGCCCACCTTGTAGCGGTCCAGGATGGTCTGCATCAGGTCGCGCACGCGCGGGGCGATCTGGTCGCGCTCCTCGGCCAGCGCCGTGTCCATCTTCATCTTGCCGACGACTTCGCGCACGGCAGTCTCTGCGGCCTGGACCACGGCCTCGGACGGGTTCTTGCTCTCGAACAGCCAGGCGCGCGCGTCGCTCAGGCGGTACTGGACAGCGAACTTGATCTCGACGATGTTCTCGTCCTCGGTGAGCATGGCCGACTCGCGCAGGCCCGTGCTCTTGATGATGGTGTCGCGCCCCACGTCGGCCGAGCGGATCTGCGTCACGAAGACCAGTTCATGGCGCTGGATCGGGTACGGCAGCCGCCAGTTGATGCCGGCGCCCACCGTGCTCTTGTACTTGCCGAACTGGGTGATGACGGCCTGCTGGCCTTCCTGGACGATGAAGATGCCCGTGCCCATCCAGATGATGAAGGCAATGCCGGCGATCAGGCCCACGCCCATGCCGGCGCTGCGCATGTCCGGCGGCTGGCTGCCGCCGCCATTGCGGATGGGCGGCTGGCCACGGCCGCCGCCCGGCTTGCCGCCGAACAGGCCCGAGAGCTTGCGGTTGAGGTCGCGCCACAGCTCATCCAGATCAGGCGGCTGGCCGCCGCCCGACGAGGGGCGGTTGTCACGGCTGTCGCGGTTGTCGCGTGCAGGCTCCGCAGGCGGGGGCGGCGGCGCGGGACGGTCGGCATCGGGGCGCGAAGCATCGTCGTTCTTGTCGTCGCCACGTCCCCATCGCGGATCATTCAGGTTGAACATCCCGCGAAGGCGCTGCGGCAGCATCGCCCAGCGATGGGCGCGTTGTGAAAGATTCATGCGAGAAGTCTCGGTTTCTTCGGTAAAGACAGGGACCCAATCGGCATTTTGCCCAATCAGGGCGCTAGCCCCTAGTATTCGGCGTCCTGCCCAGGGGGCATCGCGCCATCCACCTCCTCCTGATCCCGCTCATCACCACCGTGCGCTTCGGCGTGTTCCGCCTCCGCGCGCAGCGCATGCTCGGCCAGCAACTGCCGCAGCTGCGGCAGCCCCTCGCCGGAGCGGGCGCTGACGAACACCCGTGAAACAGGCAGCCCGTCAAGCTCGTACTGGTCCTGCAACTGCGCTGGAAGCCGCTCCGAATCGACGGCGTCCAATTTGTTGAAAACCAGTACCAGAGGCACCTCCTGGGCACCGATTTCCTTCAGAACTTTCTGGACTTGTTGGATTTGCTCTGGGAAATTCGGATTGGAGGCGTCGACCACATGCAGCAGAAGATCGGCATCGATCGCCTCCTGCAACGTGGCCTGGAATGCATCGACCAGGCCGTGCGGCAGGTCGCGGATGAACCCCACGGTATCCGACAGGGACACCGATTGCTGGGCTTCATTCAGGTACAGCTGGCGCGTGGTCGTGTCCAGCGTGGCGAACAGCTGGTCGGCCGCATAGGCGCGCGCCTTGACCAGCGCATTGAACAGCGTGGACTTGCCGGCGTTGGTGTAGCCAACCAGAGAGATATTGAAGATGCCATGGCGCTCGCGCCGCCGACGCTGCGTGGCGCGCTGCTTCTTGACCTTCTGCAGCCGCTCCTTGGTGCGCTTGATCGACTCGTCGATCATGCGGCGGTCCAGCTCGATCTGCTTCTCGCCAGGGCCGCCACGGCCGCCGATGCCGCCCATCTGCCGCTCCAGGTGGGTCCAGCGCCGCACGAGGCGCGTGGCCACGTATTGCAGGCGCGCCAGTTCCACCTGCAGCTTGCCTTCATGGCTGCGCGCGCGCTGGGCGAAGATCTCCAGGATCAGCAAAGTGCGGTCGTTGACCGGCATCTGCAGATGGCGTTCCAGATTGCGCTGCTGGGCCGGGCTCAGGGCCTGGTCGAACAGCACTTCCTGGGCACCGTGCATCTGGGCGAGCATGCGGATTTCGTCGGCCTTGCCACTGCCCACGAACAGCGCCGCATCGGGCACCTTGCGCTTGCAGGTCAGGCGTGCAACGGGACGCAGGCCGGCCGTGCCGGCCAGCAGGCCCAGCTCTTCCAACTCGCCATCGAAATGGGGAAAGCCGAAATCCACGCCCACCAGCAGCACTGGCGTTGGCGTGGACCGGTCAAAAGATTCAGAACTCAAGAAAAACCTCTCCCGAAGGGTGAGGAAGCTCCCCGGCGGTGCGGGGAGGCATCAGGGCGCAGCGAGCTCAAGCGCTGGCGTCGCTGCCGGCAGCTTCGGCCGTGGAGAAGTTCACGGCGCGGCCGGGAACAATGGTGGAGATGGCGTGCTTGTAAACCATCTGCGTGACGGTGTTGCGAAGCAGAACCACGTACTGGTCGAAGGATTCGATCTGGCCTTGCAGCTTGATGCCGTTGACGAGGTAGATGGACACCGGAACATGTTCGCGGCGAAGCGCGTTCAGGAACGGGTCTTGGAGGAGTTGGCCTTTGTTGCTCACGATATTCTCCGTGTTCGAAGAGTGTTGTTGTAAACCGACACCTTACCACAGTGTTTTGGGGCCCTTGTTCGCACAAGGGTTTTCCCGAAATCCCGTAGCTTGTTACTTGTCCTTGTCGGCAAAAGGATTATGAGAGGTTTTCAACTCGATCCGCAACGGCGTGCCAACCAAATTGAATTCCTTGCGGAATCGCCCTTCGAGGAAGCGCTTGTAGGCTTCCGTCACATGCTCGAGCGAATTGCCGTGTATGACGATGACCGGAGGGTTCATGCCACCCTGGTGCGCATAGCGCATCTTGGGGCGGTAGATGCCCGTCTTCTTGGGCGTCTGGAACTGTACGGCCTCCATCAGCAGGCGCGTGAGCACCGGCGTGGGCATCTTGCAGGTGGCAGCCTTGTGCGCCTGGATGATGGAGTTCCACAGCGGACCCAGGCCCTGGCGCTTTTCCGCCGAGATGAAATGCATGGGAGCGAACTTGAGGAAGGACAGGCGCGTCTCGATCGAGCGCTCCAGCATCTGGCGCTGGTAGTCGTCCACCGCATCCCATTTGTTCACGGCCAGCACCACGGCACGGCCGCTTTCCAGCACGTAGCCGGCAATGTGCGCATCCTGGTCGGTCACGCCCTGCGTGGCATCGATGAGCAGCAGCACGACATTGGCGCTTTCGATGGCCTGCAGCGTCTTGACCACGGAGAACTTCTCGATGGCCTCGAACACCCGGCCCTTGCGGCGCAGGCCTGCCGTGTCGATCAGCTCGAACTTCTGGCCGGCGCGCTCGAAGGGCACCGAGATGGCGTCGCGCGTGGTGCCCGGCATGTCGAAGGCGACCAGCCGCTCCTCACCCAGCCAGGTGTTGATCAGCGTGGATTTGCCGACATTGGGGCGCCCTGCCACGGTGAGGCGGATGGGCTTTTGGGCCACATCGTCGAACGGGTCGTCTTCCTCGGGCTCGGGCAGGTTGAGCTGGCCCAGGGCCAGGTCGAGCAGGTCGCGCACGCCCTGCCCGTGTGCCGCGGAAACCGGCAGCACATCGCCCAGGCCCAGTTCGTAGAACTCGGTCAGCTGCACGCCTTCCTTCATGCCCTCGGCCTTGTTGGCCACGAGCACGCAGGGCTTGCCCAGCCGGCGCAGGTACTTGGCGATGTCGTGGTCCTGGGCGGACATGCCCAGGCGCGCATCGACAACGAAGACCACGACGTCAGCCTCGGCAACAGCCTGCTGCGTCTGGCGTGCCATCTCCTTGAAGATGCCGCTGGATGCATCTGGCTCAAAACCGCCGGTATCGATCACGATGTACTCGTGCTTACCCTGGCGGCCCTGTCCATAGTGGCGGTCACGCGTGAGGCCCGCGAAATCCGCGACGATTGCATCCCTCGACTTGGTCAGCCGATTGAACAGCGTCGATTTGCCCACATTGGGTCGCCCTACCAGGGCAATAACTGGCTTCATTCCCGAAAATACCTATCAATCCGGCCTGAAGCCGTACACAGTTCCGCTGCGGCTTACCACCACCAGCGTATTGGCAGCCGATACCGGGGGCGAGGCCACGCCGGAGTCGTCCGTCTTCAATCGTGCCAGCGCCTGTCCGTCCGTCTTGGACAGCAGGTGCACCACACCATAGTCATCACCAAACACCACCGAGCGGCCCAGCATCAACGGCGCCGTCAGGCGGCGGTGCTGCAGCTGGTCGATGGACCACACGCGCGAGCCGTCGCCGCGGCGCCAGGCCTGGACGGTGCCATTGCTCTCGGCGCCGAACACGGCATCGCCATCGCCGTCGATGCCATCGGCACCCTTGGACGGCTGGGTCCAGCGCACCGATGCGTTTTGCGTATCCACACAGCCCACGGCAGCCTGGAAGGCACGCGCGCAGACGCTGTCACCGACACGGCTGACGCGGCCCACGAGGTCCACCAGGCGCTCCACGTCATTGGTGCCGCGCGGGCTGGCCAGCGGGGCCTCCCAGCGCACGGCGCCGGTGTCGGGATCGATACCCACCATGCGGCCCGACAGGCCGGCCACCAGCGTGTTGCCCACGGCGATCAGCACGCCGGGCTGGCGCAGCACCAGGGGCTCGCCCGGGCGCTGTGCGGTCCACAGCTTGCGGCCGTTGGCGGCATCGAAAGCGGCCAGCGAGCGATCGGCTGCCAGCACGAAGACGCGGCCTCCCGCGACCAGCGGCGGCGTGTAGGCGGCTGCGGGCAGCGGTTGCTTCCACAGCTGCTTGCCTTGCGAGTAGACGATGACCTGGTTGCTGCGCGTGAGCACGGCCTGGCGCTCGGCGTCACCGCCCACGCCTGCGGTCAGCGGCTCGCCAACAGTGAAGCGCGACAGCTGGCTGCCGTTGCGTGCGTCCAGTGCAGTGACGCTGCCGTCCTTGGCAGCGATCAGCAGCGTGTCGCCCTGCACATGGATGTCGGTGGCCAGCGGCACTTCGGCGCCGAGCTTGGCGGTCCAGGCCTGGTGCACGGCCAGCAGGCCGGGGTTGGCACCCAGCTCCTGGGGCTTGGGCTTGGTGTCGCTGCTGAACCACGAGGACACGGTGGAGCAGCCACCCAGGGCACCGGCCAGCAGGCCCAGAGCCATCCAGCGCGCAACGCCGCGCGGGCGCGAAATCGCCATCAATTGATCAGCCGAGGTTTTCAAGGTTGCTTCTCCGAAGTCGACGTCTTGGCCTGTGCCAGCACGGTGGGTTCAGCACCCAGCGCATTGAGCTTGAACTCGATCAGACGGCCATAGTCCACACCCTTGTCCAGGGCGGCATGGGCGCGCTGGTAGGCGTCAATGGCCTCGGCCTGCTTGCCCTGGGCCGCAAGAATGTCGCCACGGCGATCGGCCACGATGCCGGCGAAGGATTCGGGCATGCTGCCTTCCAGCGCCTTGAGGGCTTCGTCGTATTGCTTTTGCTGCTCCAGCACGGCGCTCAGGCGCAGCTTGGCCAGGGCCTTGTAGCCTTCGTCGCCCTTGTCGGCCACCCAGCTCAGGGCTGCCTTGGCGTCATCGAGCTTGCCTTCGTCCACTGCAGCCTTGGCCAGCAGCAGGCCGGCCTGGGCCGCCTGCGTGGTGCCGGCGTACTTGTCCTTGAGATCGGCGAAGGCCTGGCCGGCGCGCGCCGCGTCCTTGCCAGCCAGCGCCACGTCAACGGCATGCGCCAGAGCGGCAGCCTGCGTGGCCTGGCGCTTTTCCCAGTACTGGTAGCCATTCCAGCCGGCAAAGCCGACGAAGATGACCACGAGCACGCCGGTGATCAACGTGCCCCAGGTATTCCAGAAATGCTTGAGCTGCTCTATCTGCTCTTGTTCTTCGAGATCGAAATGGTTTGCCATGGATCGCCTGTGTCGCTTTATGTATGGAGGTCGCCGCTGGAGCGGTCGCTTGAAAAGCTGCGGATGCTGGTCAAACCGCCGATTGTAGGGTGGCAGCCCATTGGGCCGCATCAGCCAGGGCTTGCTGCACCTGCTGGCCCGCGCCGTCGCGCAGCGACTTGACGGTGACCAGGCCCTGCTGCAGCTCATCGGAGCCGAAGATCAGCGCGAAATGTGCGCCGCTGGCATCGGCCTTCTTGAACTGCGACTTCATGCTGCCCATGCCTTCGGCGCTGGCCGCATGCATCTGCACGCGCACACCGGCCTCACGCAGTTGCTGCAGGGTGCGCAGCGCCACGGGCATGGCGGCCACGTCGGGGACGATGGCGTAGGCATGCAGCGTGGGCGCGGGGATGTCGGTGCCGAGCTCCTTGACGAGTTCCAGCACACGCTCCACACCCAATGCCCAGCCCACGGCAGGCGCGCTCTTGCCTCCCACCTGTTCGATCAGGTAGTCGTAGCGGCCGCCCGCGCAGATGGTGCCCTGCGAGCCCAGCATGTCGGTGATGAACTCGAACACCGTCAGGTTGTAGTAGTCCAGGCCGCGCACCAGGCGCGGGTTCACGGTCCATGGCACGCCGTTGGCGTCCAGGATGGCCTTGAGCCCGTCGAAGTGGGCCAGCGAGCCCTCGCCCAGGAAGTCCAGCAGGCGCGGCGCGCCGTTGACCATTTCCTGCATGGCGGGGTTCTTGGTGTCCAGCACGCGCAGCGGGTTGCTGTACATGCGGCGCTTGGCCTCTTCGTCCATCACGTCCTGGTGCTGCTCCAGGTAGGCGATCAGGGCCTGGCGGTGTGCCTGGCGCTCCTCGGGCTGGCCCAGGCTGTTGATTTCCAGGCGCCACTGGGTCAGGCCCAGCTGCTTCCACAGGGAAACGGCCAGCATGATGAGTTCGGCATCGACATCGGGGCCGGCAAAGCCCAGGGCCTCGGCGCCGATCTGGTGGAACTGGCGGTAACGGCCGCGCTGCGGGCGCTCATGGCGGAACATGGGGCCCATGTACCACATGCGCTTGCCGCCGTCGTACAGCAGGTTGTTCTCGATGGTGGCGCGCACCAGGCTGGCCGTGCCTTCGGGGCGCAGCGTCAGGCGCTCGCCGTTGAGCTTGTCCTCGAAGGAGTACATCTCCTTCTCGACAATGTCCGTCACCTCGCCGATGCCACGAACGAACAGCTGCGTATGCTCGACGATGGGCGTGCGCACGTTGCGGTAGGCAAAGCGCGCCATCAATTCACGCACCTGCGCTTCCAGCCATTCCCAGCGAGCGGACTCGGCGGGAAGAATGTCGTTCATGCCTTTGACGGCGGAAAGTTTTTCGGGTTTGGCCACGTTGTTCTCGTTCGATGAATGCTCGGAAACAGGCGCTGGCCCCGCTTTTTTCGCCCCATGCTCTCAACGCCTGTTTCGCGTGAGAGCCAATGAGGCAAAGCGTGGTGCGCTATCTATTTTGCAATAACTGCAATGCTCGATACAGCCGATCAGGCGGGTGCAGCGGCGGTGGCGCCATAGGTGCGCGCCACATAATTTTCGACCAGTGCCTGGAATTCCTCGGCAATCCGCTCGCCGCGCAGCGTGAGCGCCTTTTCGCCGTCGATGTAGACGGGGGCGGCGGGCGCCTCGCCCGTGCCGGGAAGGCTGATGCCGATGTTGGCGTGCTTGCTCTCGCCGGGACCGTTGACGATGCAGCCCATCACGGCCACCTTCATCGCCTCGACACCGGGATACTTCATGCGCCACAGCGGCATCTGGCCACGTAGATAGTCATCGATCTGCTTGGCCAGTTCCTGGAAGATGGTGCTGGTGGTGCGGCCGCAGCCCGGGCAGGCCGTGACGCTGGGCACGAAGATGCGCAGGCCCAGGGCCTGCAGGATTTCGGAGGCGACCACCACTTCCTGCGTGCGCGCTTCGCCGGGCTGGGGCGTGAGCGAGACGCGGATGGTGTCGCCAATGCCTTCCTGCAGCAGCACGGACAGCGCGGCGGCCGAGGCCACCGTGCCCTTGGTGCCCATGCCGGCTTCGGTCAGGCCCAGGTGCAGCGCATAGTCGCAGCGCTGCGCAAGGGCCCGGTAGACCGAGATCAGGTCCTGCACGCCGCTGACCTTGCACGACAGGATGATGTTGTCGCCGTTCAGCCCCATGGACTCGGCCAGGCGCGCGGAATCGACGGCCGAGGAGATCAGCGCCTCGAACATGACCTGGCGCGTGTCCCAGGGCTGGGCGCGGCGCGAGTTCTCGTCCATCAGCCGGGCCATCAGTTCCTGGTCCAGCGAGCCCCAGTTGACACCGATGCGCACGGCCTTGTCGTAGCGGGCCGCCGCCTCGATCATCTGGCCGAACTGCTTGTCCTTCTTGTCGCCCTTGCCCACGTTGCCGGGGTTGATGCGGTACTTGGACAGTGCCTCGGCGCAGGCCGGGTATTCGGTGAGCAGGCGGTGGCCGTTGTAGTGGAAGTCACCCACCAGCGGCACGTACTCGCCCATGCGGTCCAGCTGCTCGCGGATATAGGGCACGGCGGCGGCCGCCTCGGGCGTGTTGACGGTGATGCGCACCATCTCCGAGCCGGCCTGGGCCAGTTGGCGCACCTGAATGGCCGTCTCGACCGCGTCCACCGTATCGGTGTTGGTCATGGACTGCACGCGCACAGGCGCATCGCCACCCACGGTGACGACGTTGTTGCGCCAGACCACACGGGCCTGGCGGGACTTGCGCGGCAGCGGCGAGGCAATCGCTATCGGCTGCTGCGTGATGGGGAGATCTTGCACGGTCACTTCACCTCAAAGCGGGCCACATTGTCGCGGGTGGTCTTGGCGACTTCCAGCAATTCGCCACGCACACGTACCTCGGTGCCGCTGGCATTGCCGACGATGACCGACAGCGGCAGCGCGCCCTCGGCGCCAATGGATTCACCGGCCGCCAGCGTCTTTTGCAGCACCACGCGGCCGCTGGAATCCTTGACCTGTACCCACGATTGTGCGTTGGCCTTCATGACCAGCACGCCACCAGGCGTTTGCCCTGCGGTGGCTGCCGATGTCGCTGCTGCGCCCTCGGCAGGCGCATCGGCGGCAGGGGCAGCAGGCGTTGCGGTGGACGCAGGAGCCGGAACGGCTGCCGCTGCAGGCGCTGAAGTTGCCGGTGCAGATGCAGATGCGGATGCAGATGCAGCCGGCACATCGGCCGGCGTCGTCGCCGCAGGCGCAACGGGCTCCTGGGCGGCCACGGGCTCGGACACAGTCCCTGCTGGCTGCACAAGGGCAGCGGCATCGGAAGCGCCGGCCTGCGGCTCTTCGGCGTCGCCTTCATGCTTGGGCAGGAAGTAGACGGCAGCGGCAGCGGCCAGCAGCAGCAGCACGATGATGGCCACCTTGCGCGAGCCGTTTTCACGTCCCAGCGATGTTCCGGTGGCCTTGAAGGAGCGCTCCTTGAACGTGGCGTTGATGCTGCCGCGATCATCGGCCAGGCTCTTGAGCTGGGTGCGCGGCAGCAGGGCCAGCACCGATGCCGAGTCCATGCGCAGCGTGCGGCAGACGCTTTGCGCCAGGGCCCGCATGAAGACATGGTCCTGGAATGCGGCGTAGTCATCCGCCTCCAGCGCCTCAAGCTTGGGGGCTGGCACCTTGAGTGCCGCCGCCAGCCCGGCCAGAGACAGACCCGCCGCCTCACGCGCCTGGCGCAGCAGCGTGCCCGCCGTCATGGAAGTTTGTGCGTTCTCGCCTTGCGTACCTGCTTCGTCATGCACCGCCAACACCTCACTCATTGAATGCTCCACGCTCGTAGGCCAGCCATTGGCGGGACTCGGGAAGCGCTGGTGCAGCTGGTCAGCCAGCTGCCGCATCGCTGCAGATTGCTGCAGCGCCCTCTCTATCTTGATCCCCAGCCACAGGCTTTCCGCATTGGACTGGGGACTGCTGTTCAGGCGCCGGATGTAGAACTGCGCCCTCTTGGCGTCGCCGCCCTGCAGCATCACGTTGCTCAGGTGGTAGGCGATCACCGGGTTGGCGGGATCGAGTTCATAGCCCTTGAGCAGCGCCTGCTGGGCCTCGACCAGCAGGCCGGCCTGCTGCAGGCACAGGCCCTTGGCCATCCAGGTCTTGGGGCGCTCCAGGTAGCCGGGCTGGGCCAGGGCCTTGTCCAGCCATTCCTGGGCTTGCGCGTATTGCTTGCGCTGGCACAGCAGCCAGCCGTAGTTGTGCTGCAGGTCGCCGTCCTGGGGACGCAGCGACATCGCCTTGCGCAGGCTGGCGTCAGCCTGGTCCCAGTCCTGGTTGCGCATGTAGATCAGGGCCAGCAGGCCGTAGCCGTCGGCGGAACTGGGGTCAGCGGCCAGCGCCTGGTTCACCTCTTCCAGGGCCACATCGATGCGGCCAGCCTGGAAATAGGAAGCCGCCAGCTCCAGGCGGATGCTTGCGCGGCGGCGGGGATCGGCCTCGGCGGCAGAAGCCATCGAGGCATTGGAGACGGAGGAAGCGTTGCCGGAGCCAGAATTCGTCGGGGGCACCAAAGGCTGCTTGCCTGCGCAGCCCGCCAAGAAAAGAACCAGCGCGGGCACTGCCCAGCGCATGCCTGTACCGAAATCCCCCGTTCGCAGCCGCCGAGCCACTGACTTCATGAACTGTCCTTTGTTCCGTCGGGGCATGCCAGGCATGCCCCAGGTCTTCTCAAGGCACCTGCTTGAGAACAATGGTGCGCTGCCTGGCCATGCGCTCGGCAGCGCGCGTGCGGTCCTTGACATCGCCAGCCAGCTGTCCGCAGGCTGCATCGATGTCGTCGCCACGTGTCTTGCGCACCGTGGTCACGATGCCGGCATTGCTCAGCAGGCTGGCGAACTCCGTCACCCGCGCTGCGGGTGAACGCAGCAGCCCCGAGGCCGGGAACGGATTGAACGGAATCAGGTTGAACTTGCACCAGCTGCGGCCATCGCCACGCGCGCGGACCAACTCTATCAGTTGGCGCGCATGCTCAGGCTGGTCATTGACGCCATCGAGCATGCAGTATTCGAACGTGATGAAGTCACGGGGCGCGAATTCCAGGTAGCGCTCGCAGGCATCGAGCAGCTCGTGGATGGGGTACTTGCGGTTCAACGGCACCAGCGGGTCGCGCAGCTCGTCATTGGGCGCGTGCAGCGACACGGCCATGGCCACGGCGCAGTCCTGGGACAGCCGGTCGATCATCGGCACCACGCCCGAGGTGGACACGGTCACACGGCGGCGCGAGAGGCCGTAGCCATGGTCATCGAGCATGGCGCGCAGCGCCGGCACCAGGGCCGTGTAGTTCTGCAGCGGCTCGCCCATGCCCATCATCACCACGTTGGAGATGACGCGCTCGCCGCCCGTGCCCAGGCGCTTGCGCAGCGCATGCTCGGCATACCACAGCTGGGCCAGGATCTCGCCCGTGCTGAGGTTGCGGCTGAAGCCCTGGTGACCCGTGGAGCAGAAGCGACAGCCCACGGCGCAGCCCGCCTGGGACGACACGCACAGCGTGCCCCGGTCATCTTCGGGAATGAAAACGGCTTCGACGGCATCGCCGCCCCCCACGTCGAACAGCCACTTGACTGTTCCATCGGCAGACACATGCTCGGTCAGAACCGGCAGGGCCGTGATGTGGGCACACGCCTTGAGCTTTTCGCGCAGGGACTTGGCCAGATCGCTCATCTGGTCGAAGTCGCTGGCGCCTCGCTGGTGGATCCAGCGGAACAGCTGCGTCGCGCGGAAACGCTTCTCGCCGAGTTGCTCGCAGTAAGCGGCAAGTCCGTCGAGATCAAAATCTAGCAAATTGGTATTCATGTCGGCAGGCCGGTGCCACGCCGCTCTCGGCTCTTCCGCGGCAGGCACGGCCTGCACCGGACAGACCATGACGGCCGCGGAAGACGCGGGGATTAGCGCGAGTAGACGTTCATGCCGGGGAAGAAGAAAGCCACTTCCACGGCTGCAGTTTCAGCGGCGTCAGAGCCGTGCACGGCGTTGGCGTCGATGCTGTCGGCGAAGTCGGCGCGGATCGTGCCCTTCTCAGCCTTCTTGGGGTCGGTGGCGCCCATCAGTTCGCGGTTCTTCAGGATGGCGTTCTCGCCTTCCAGAGCCTGGATCATCACGGGGCCGGAGACCATGAAGTCCACCAGGTCCTTGAAGAAAGGACGCTCCTTGTGGACGCCGTAGAACTGCTCGGCTTCGCCGCGCGACAGGTGCACCATCTTGGCAGCGATGACCTTCAGGCCAGCGCCTTCGAAGCGTGCGTAGATCTGGCCGATCACGTTCTTGGCAACGGCGTCGGGCTTGATGATGGAAAGAGTGCGTTCGATGGCCATTTGAATGGTTCCTAATCAGGGTTACTATGGATTTTTGTCAATTGGACAAAACCGTTGATTCTAGCTGTGCCATCAAAGTCCTTGATGACATGGTGCTGCCAAATGGCAGGCTTACAGGGCGGGCCGACCACCTCTGGATGAACCAGAAGGCGGACGGCCCGGCCGCCTTTCAGCGGCGTCCTCCCGGCTTGCGCTTGGCGTTCTGGCGTGCACGCGACAGGCTGTCGGAGCCGATGTAGCCCACCGATGTACGCATCGGATCGGGCTGCTGGCTGCCGCCGCCCTTGCCCCGCCCGCCTGCACCGCCCTGCCCCTTGCCCTGTCCCTGGCCGCCGTCAGCCTTGCCGCCCTTGGCGGCAGGCTTGGCACGCGGGCCGTCGAGCATGGCGTTGGGCGCCGGGCGATTGCCGTCGAAGTAGCGGCCGCCGCCTTCGCGGCGAACGGTGTTGCGGTCTGCCGGGCCACCACGGCGGCCTCCGGCCGGGGGCTTGGGTGCAGCGGGCGCACGCGCCTGCATGCCGGCTGCCGAAGCCAGGGACTGGATGTCGGCCTGGTCCAGCTCCACCCAGGCGCCGCGCTTGAGGCCGCGCGGCAGCACCATGGCGCCGTAGCGGATGCGGATCAGCCGGCTCACGGCATGGCCCACCGCCTCGAACATGCGGCGCACTTCGCGGTTGCGGCCTTCGGAAATGGTCACGCGGTACCAGCAGTTGGCGCCTTCACCACCGCCGTCTTCAATGGAGCCGAAAGCGGCCACGCCGTCTTCCAGCTGCACGCCGTCGGTCAGGCGCTGCTTTTCTTCCTTGCTGAGCGCGCCCAGCACGCGGGCCGCGTATTCGCGCTCCAGGCCGAAGCGCGGGTGCATCAGGGAGTTGGCCAGCTCGCCCGAGCTGGTGAACAGCAGCAGGCCTTCGGTGTTCAGGTCCAGGCGACCCACCGATTGCCATTTGCCATGCTGCAGGCGAGGCAGCTTGCGGAACACCGTGGGACGGTTTTGCGGATCGTCATGCGTGACGACCTCGCCCACGGGCTTGTGATAGGCGATGACACGCGCCGGCGGCGGGTCGATGCGAAAGCGGATGGGCTGGCCATTGACCTTGATCTGGTCGCCGAACTGGATGCGCTGGCCCACGTGGGCAGGCTCGTTGTTGACCGAGATGCGGCCTTCAAGAATGAGCTGCTCCATTTCCAGGCGCGATCCCAGCCCGGCCTGGGCCAGCACCTTGTGCAGCTTGGGCGAATCGACCTGGGGCAGCAGCACGCGCTTGGCAGGCGCGGCATCGTCGCGCTCTTCGGCAGCGTCGAGCTCGCCCGAGATGACGTCCGCAAAACCGTAGCCTTCGACAGACCCTGAGTCGCTTGACTCTGATGCATCAGCCGGCACCAGCTCTTGCACGGTGTCTTCGGCATGCAACGCCTCGGCGGCCGGACGCGGCTTGCGCACAGGCTTGGCGCCGGGCCGCGCCCCGGCCTTGGGAGCGCGCGAGCGCGCGGGGCGGGCCTTGCGCTGCGCGCCGGCCTCATCGGACGCCGGCTGGGCGTCCTGGTCTTTGGAGATATCACTACCCGTCATGGCTTTCCTTCTTCGGCCTGCTTTGCAGTGCCGTCCGTATCCGTTGTATCCGCTGTATCCGTTGCGTCTGTTGCCTCTGCCGCATCCGCTGCGTCTGCCGCATCCGCCAGGTCTGCTGTATCTGCTTGAGCCGTATCTGCTGCCATTGCGGCATCTGCCCCGTCCGATTCCGTGGCATCTGCCTCGCCCTGGGGCTCTTCCGGCAAGGGAGCGTCACCGGCTGGCGCGGCCTCGTCCGCTGCCAATTCCTGCGCACCCGACTCTTCCAGCGCCTTGAACAGGCTTTGCTGGGATTCGGGCTCCTCGAGCATGGGCAACTGGTCCAGCGACTGCAGGCCCAGGTCGTCCAGAAACTGGCGCGTGGTGGCGAACAAAGAGGGCCGGCCCACGGTTTCCCGGTGGCCAATGACCTCGATCCATCCCCGGTCTTCCAGTTGCTTGATCAGCAGGCTGTTGACCGTCACGCCGCGTATGTCCTCGATGTCGCCGCGCGTCACTGGCTGGCGGTAGGCGATGATCGCCAGCGTCTCCAGGGTCGCGCGGGTGTAGCGTGGCGGCTTTTCGGGATGCAGCCGGTCCAGATAGACCCGCATCTCGGGCCGGCTCTGGAAGCGCCATCCAGACGCCACCTGCACCAACTCCACACCCTTTTGCGCCCAGTCTTTCTGCAGGTCCAGCAGCAGGTCCTTCAGCGTGTCGGAGCCCAGCACGTCATCGAACAGCGAGCGCAGCTCACGCAGCGTGACAGGCTGCGGCGCACAGATCAATGCAGTTTCCAGGACCCGCTTGGCATCTACCGTATTCATGGCTCAGCGTCTCGGGAACAAAGGCGCGCGTGCCACCAGAGGTGGCAGCCAGGGTGCGCCGAATCAAAGAAGAGGAAGCAAGCGCTCCACGGATGCCATGCGAGAGATGGTCAGAGGCTTTCGGCGGGATTGTAGCTCAGCCCCCAATTTTCCAGCGCCTGTGCCATATCGGGCGGCAGCGGCGCGCGCAGCACCAGGGCCTGGCCTGTCATGGGATGGGTGAAGGCCAGCCGGAAGGCGTGCAGCGCCTGGCGCGCCATGCCGCCAGCCTCCTTGCCGCCGTAGACGGCATCGGCCACCAGCGGGTGGCCCAGCGATGCCATGTGCACGCGGATCTGGTGGGTGCGGCCCGTGTGCAGCGTGCAGCGCACCAAGCTGACTTCCTCGTTGCCGGCCAGCAGGTCGATGTCGGTGCGCGCGGTCTTGCCTGCATGTTGCGCCAGGTCGACCACGGCCATGCGCAGGCGGTTGCGCGGGTCGCGGCCGATGGGCGCATCGACCTCGCGGCGCTTGCGCGGGCCCCAGGCCTTGTGGGCCAGCGCCAGGTACTGGCGGCTGACATCGCGCGCGGCGATCATGGCCACCAGCGCGTCCATGGCGGCGCGGCTGCGCGCCACCACCATGAGTCCGCTGGTGTCCTTGTCCAGGCGGTGGACGATGCCGGCGCGCGGCACCTCCCGCGCCTTGGGGTCGCGCCCCAGCAGGCCGTTGAGCAGGGTTCCCGTCCAATTGCCCGGAGCCGGGTGCACGACCAGGCCAGCCGGCTTGTTGACGACCAGCAGGTGCTCGTCCTCATACACCACGTCCAGCGCCATGTCTTCGGGCTGGAAGGCCATGCTCTGCTGCGTGGGCCGCATCTCCAGCACCATCCGGTCGCCGGCGGCCACCTTGGTGGCCGGCTTGACCAGCACACGCCCATTGAGCGTGACCGCGCCCTGCGCCAGCAGTTGCTGCAGATAGCTGCGGGAGAACTCGGCCACGCATTCGGCCAGCACCTTGTCGGCGCGCAGGCCGTGCTGGGCCGGCGGCACGGTGATCTCGCGCAGCTCGGCTGCGGCAGCCTCGACCTCGCCGCCTTCGGCCTCGTCCTCGCCCGGCTCCCACGGCGATTCGCCGGGCGCAGAAGAAACAAGCCCCTGCGGGGCAGGGGCTTGTCCGGTTTGCCTGGTGCTGCGGCTCATCAGCGAGAAGGCAGGTAGCGCGAAGGATCGACAGGCTTGCCCTGGCGACGCACCTCGAAGTGCAGCTTCACGCGGTCCGCGTCGGTGCTGCCCATCTCGGCGATCTTCTGGCCCTTGCGCACGGTCTGGTCTTCCTTGACCAGCAGCGTCTGGTTGTGCGCGTAGGCCGTGAGGTAGGTGTTGTTGTGCTTGAGGATGATCAGGTTGCCATAGCCACGCAGGCCGGCGCCGGCATAGACCACGCGGCCATCGGCAGCGGCCATCACGGGATCGCCGGCCTTGCCTGCGATGTCGTAACCCTTGTTGCGCGCCTCGTCAAAACCGGCGATCAGGCTGCCCGATGCAGGCCAGATGAAGTCCACATCGTCGGCGCCCTTGCCGGCTGCGGGTGCAGGGGCGGGTGCCGGGGTCGGTGCGGGTGCAGGCGTTGCCGTGGAGCCGCCCGACGATGCCACGGGCGGCAGCGGCGTTGCCACCACGGGCGAGCCGCTGGGCGTGGAGGAGGCAGTGGACGAGGGGCGCGTGCCGACGCTGTCCGAGCTGGTCGGAGGCACGACGCGCACCACCTGACCGACTTCGATCAGGTTGGGGTTCTCCAGATTGTTCCAGCGCGCGATGTCCTTCCAGCTCTGGCCGGTTTCCAGGCCGATGCGGATCAGCGTGTCACCGGGCTTGATCGTGTAGTAGCCGGGCTTGCCGGCGTTTTCGACGCCGGGCAGCGGCTTGACGGCTGCCGATGGCGAGGAAGAGGTGGAGGAGGTGGTGGTCGTTCCACGGTCCTCCACGGGAGCCCTGTTCACTTGGGATGTGCAGCCTGCCAGAACCATGCCGGCAAGCACCACCGTTCCCCAAGCCCCAAGACTTCGCGATACCAACATAAGTTATTCCCTTCTAGGCGATGCCCGATTTTAGGGGGACAAAGTTCACGGCCTCCAAAATCGACTGCGTAAACCCGTGTGAACTCTTGTCAATCACCAGCAGTGCCTGCTTACCACCCGTAACCACCATGGGCGCGACAAGCCGCCCGCCCACGGCCAGCTGGTCGCACCAGGCCGAGGGCATGCTCTCGCCGCCAGCGGCCGAGATGATGCCCGCATACGGCGCTCCGCTGCCATAGCCTTCCATGCCATCTCCAAAGATCAGATGGACATTGGTCAGCCGCCAGGGCCGCAGGTTGCTGCGCGCTTTCTCGTGCAGGCCGCGCAGGCGCTCGATCGAATAGACCTCGCGTGCCACGCGCGCCAGCACCGCCGCCTGGTAGCCGCAGCCCGTGCCGATTTCCAGCACGCGGCCCAGGCCCGACTTCGCGGCTTCCGAACCCAGCAGCAGCTCGGTCATGCGGGCGACCACGCTGGGCTTGGAGATCGTCTGGCCCAGGCCAATGGGCAGGCTGGTGTCTTCATAGGCCTGGTTGACCAGGGCGCTGTCCACAAAGCGGTGGCGCTCCACCGATCCCATGGCGGCCAGCACGGCCGGCGACTGTATGCCGGTGGCAGCCAGCCGCTGCACCATGCGGGCGCGGACGGCGGCCGAGTCCAGGCCGATGCCCGAGGGCTGTTGCGGGACACGGGCACCGGCCGGCGCCAGCGCAGAGCGCGCAGGCGCCGCGCGCGAGGCCGGCGCAGGGGTCTGCACCGAGCGCGCCACCCACGAGGGAACTCCGGGACGGCGCTCGCTCACGGTTGCACCGCCCCGCCCTGGCCGGCCGACGCCAGCCTGGCCGCCGTCTGTGCCCAGTAGCCCAGGTTGTCGTGGTCGGTCAGGTCCACCTTCAGCGGCGTGACGGACACATGGCCGTGCGCCGTAGCGTGGAAGTCCGTGCCCTCCGAGTCATCCTTGGCCGCGCCTGCGCTGCCTATCCAGTACATCATTTCGCCGCGCGGGCTCTCCTGGGTGATGACGCGTTCGGCCGCATGGCGGCGGCCCAGCCGGCACAGCTTGAGGGGCTTGAGCGCGGACAAGGGCATGTTGGGAATGTTCACGTTGAGCAGCCAGGGCGACAGGCCGATCAGTTCCTGCGATTGCATGTCCATGACCAGCTGGCGCGCGGCGGCGGCAGCGGCCTCGATCTCGGACCAGCCCTTGTCCACCTGCGAGAAGGCAATGGAGGGAATGCCGAACAGAAAGCCTTCCATGGCGGCGCCCACGGTGCCGGAATAGATGGTGTCGTCGCCCATGTTGGCGCCGTTGTTGATGCCCGAGACCACCAGGTCGGGCCGGTAGCCCAGCAGGCCGGTCAGGGCGATGTGCACGCAGTCCGCAGGCGTGCCATTGACATAGCGAAAGCCGTTGTGGGCCTGGTGCACATACAGCGGCGCGTTCAGCGTCAGGGCGTTGGACTTGGCACTGTTGTTGTGCTCCGGTGCCACCACCTCGACGTCTGCCACCGTGCGCAGCGCCTCGTACAGGGCCTGGATGCCGGGCGCCTGGTAGCCGTCGTCGTTACAAATGAGAATCTTCATGGATACAGCAGGGATTGCGGGCGATTGTAGGCGGGCGTCTCGTCGCCCGAGGGACAGGAGGCATTCCCACCACACTCCTATCATCGGCCAGGCATTCAATCACAGGAGACAAACACCATGCACGCTTGGCTTTGCACCACGCCCACAGGCGTCGATCAACTGCAGTGGACGCAGCTGCCCACGCCCACGCCGGGCCCGGGGCAGGTACTGCTCGAAGTGAAGGCGGCCAGCCTGAACTTTCCCGATCTGCTGATCGTGCAGAACAAGTACCAGATGAAGCCTGAGCTGCCGTTCGTGCCGGGCTCGGAATACGCGGGCGTGGTCCAGGCCGTGGGTGAAGGCGTGAGCCACCTGGCCGTGGGCCAGCGCGTGGCCTGCCTGTCGGGCACGGGGGGCTTCGGCACCCATACGCTGGCGCCGGCCGCGCTGTGCATGCCGCTGCCAGACGGTTTCAGCTTTGTCGATGCTGCGGCCTTCATCATGACCTATGCCACCTCGCACCATGCGCTGATCGACCGCGGCCAGCTGCGCGCGGGCGAGACCGTGCTGGTGCTGGGCGCGGCGGGCGGCGTGGGCACGGCCGCCATCCAGATCGCCAAGGCGGCGGGTGCGCGTGTGATCGCAGCGGCCTCCACCGACGAAAAGTGCGCGCTGTGCAAGGCACAGGGCGCCGATGCCACCATCAACTACAGCCAGGGCGATCTGCGCGCCGCCATCAAGGAAGCCACCGACGGCAAGGGCCCGGACGTGGTCTACGACCCCGTGGGCGGCGACTTCGCCGAGCCAGCCTTCCGCTCCATCGCCTGGCGCGGCCGCTATCTGATCGTGGGCTTTGCCGCAGGCCCGATTCCTGCCCTGCCGCTGAACCTGCCGCTGCTCAAGGGCGCATCGCTGGTGGGCGTCTTCTGGGGCGAGTTCTCCCGGCGCGAACCCAAGGCCAATGCGGCCATGATGCAGGAGCTGGCGCAGTGGTACGGGCAGGGAAAGATCAAGCCCGTGATCGACCGCACCATGCCCATGGCCGAGCTGCACGCCGCCTATGCGCGCATGGGATCGCGCCAGGTGCAGGGCAAGCTGGTGATGGTCAACGAGCAGTGAACCGGGCGCTGGCCATGCCACACTGGAGGGCATTGCATTCTGAAACAACTGCCCACCCATGGCCGAGCGCTCCGCTTCCGAACTGGCACGCGAAACCCTGCGGCAGCTGGCGCTGAACCGCCTGCCGCCCACCCCGGAAAACTACACCCGCCTTTATGAACAGGCGGCCGGCGAGCCCGGCCCCGCCAGCTTTCCCCAGGGCCCGCTGCGCCATGTCCATGCGCTTTTGCCAGCGCAGACGCCCGGACAGAAGCGGTTGCGCGACCAGTTGGGCGCCGCCATAGAGCGCAGCGACTGGCAAGGGCTGCAGCAGGTCATCACCGCCTATGCCAACGCGGCCCTGCAGCCGCCTGCCCATGAGGCCCGGCCCGTGGAGCTGCCCGTGCCGCCGCCCGTCCAGGCCCTGCCCGACGACCTGACCCAGCAGTTGGCGCGGCGCTTCGAGGCCTTGTCCACGCTGCTGGACACCCAGGACACCAAAACCGGGCAACTGCACCAGCAGTTGATGGAGCAACTGCAATCGCCGCCCGTGGATGCCAAGGCCCTGGCGCGGCGCCTGCACGACCAGCACTACCAGCTGTCGTTCGCCATCGCCGACCAGCTTCAGGTCCTGCAGTTGATGCAGGAGTTGCTGCAGACCCTGGTGCAGCACCTGGCCCAGGACCCCACGCATGGCAGCTGGCTGGTGCAGCAGCTCACGGCCATCGAGCAGGCCATCACCCCGCCGCTGTCGCCCGCGCCTCTGGCCGATGCACGGCGCGAGCTGCAGACCGTGATCCACCGGCGCCTGCAGCTGCAGGACGGCATGGCCGCCGCGCAGCAGGCGCTCAGGGACATGCTGGGCGGCTTCGTGCAGCACCTGGCGCAGATCACGAGCAGCAACGAAACGCTGGGCGCCCGCATGGAAGAGGCGGCACGCCAGCTGGACGGCATCCAGCGCCTGGAAGACGCAGCCCCGCTGCTGCAGCAGGTGCTGGAGGCCACGCGCACCATGGCCGCCGGCAGCCGCGTGGCCCAGGAGGAGCTGCAGGCGCTGCGCGCCCATGTCGATGCCTGCGAGGCCCGCATCGAAACACTGCAGCAGGAGCTGGACGAGGCCGCGCGCCGCGCACGCCACGACCCGCTGACCGGCCAGCTCAACCGCCTGGGCGTGAGCGAGGCACTGGACCGCGAGGTGGCACGCGCACAGCGCCATGGCCAGCCGCTGAGCGTTGCCCTGGTCGATATGGACGGCATGCAGGCCCTCAATGCCGAGCTGGGGCATGCCATGGGCGATGCCGCGCTGGTGCATGTGGCCCAGCTGGCGCGCCAAGGGCTGCGCCCGGAAGACGTGGTGGGCCGCTATGAAGGCCAGGCCTTCGTTCTGCTGCTGCCGCAGACCCCGGAGACGGCGGGCGCCCAGGCACTGCAGCGTCTTCTGCAGTTGCTGGAGCAGGCGCCTTTGCCCGCATCTGCTCAGCCCCCAGGCCAGCCCGCGCCCCGGCCCCTGAGCTTCAGCGCGGGCGTGGCCCAGTTGCAAGGCCACGAAAACGGCATGGACGTGCTGCGCCGCGCCGACACCGCCATGCTGCAGGCCAAGGAGCGCGGCAAGCACTGCATTGCCACGGCATCAGGCGCACAATGGCAGCCAGTTGGAAATGCAGGCACCGGCCTTTGATCCACCCCAAGGCCACGCCCCGTCTTTCCCCGCTTTTTTGCGCCACCTGCCCCGAACCGCCATGCACCTGCCCTTCAGCGCCTCCGTCCCTGCACCGCGGCGCCAGTTTCTGGTCGGCTCGGGCCTGGCCACGGCGCTGGGCCAGTTGCCTGCCTGGGCCCGGCTGGGCGAGCGGCCTGCGCACAACCCCTTCACGCTGGGCGTGGCCAGCGGCGACCCCGAACCCGACAACGTGCTGCTGTGGACGCGGCTGACGCCACCGCTGGCCCAGCTGGGCGAGACCGACACCACGGCCATGCCTGCGCTCAAGATCCGCTGGGAGCTGGCGCACGACCCGCTGTTCCGCCAGATCGTGCGCAGCGGCGAGGCCATGGCCCAGCCCGAATGGGGCCACGGCGTGCATGTTCAGGTGGGAGGACTGGCGCCCGACCGCTGGTACCACTACCGCTTCATGCTGGGACAGGCGGTCAGCGGCACGGGCCGCTGCCGCACGGCACCCGCCCCCGGCAGCATGCCGCAGCGCCTGCGCCTGGCCTATGCCTCCTGCCAGCGCTGGGAGCACGGCTACTACGCGGCCTGGCGCCAGGTGGTGCAGGATGCGCCGGACCTGGTGATCTTCCTGGGCGACTACATCTACGAATACGCCACGCCCGCCATGACGCTGGGCCTGGCCCGCACGCACAGCCTGCGCGCCGCACAGACCCTGCAGGACTACCGCGACCGCTACGCCCTGCACAAGAGCGACCCGCTGCTGCAGGCCGCGCATGCCCTGTGCAACTGGTCCGTGGGCTGGGACGACCATGAGGTGGAGAACAACTACGCGGGCGACCAGGGCCAGGGCGATGCCGCGCGTTTCCTGGCCCGGCGCATGGCCGCCTGGCAGGCCTTCTACGAAAACATGCCGCTGCGTGCCAGCGCGCTGACGGGCGCCGGGGCATCGCATGGCGGCGGCGGACTGCAGCTGTACCGCAGCCTGCAATGGGGCCGGCTGGCCCGGCTGCATCTGCTGGACGGCCGCCAGTACCGCAGCGCCCAGGCCTGCCGCATCGAGGGCGAGGCAGACAAGGGCAGCGTGCGCCCTGCGCAATGTGCGGCCCTGTCGGACACGGCGCGCAGCTTCCTGGGCTGGACGCAGGAGCAGTGGCTGTACCGCCAACTGGCCGAGGACGCACGCCACCAGGGCAGCGAGGGGCCGCGCTGGAGCATCCTGGCCCAGCCCACCCTGCTGTCGGCGCACCGGCCGCCCTCGGGATCGCAGGCCACGGACAGCTGGGACGGCTACCCGGCCGCGCGCCAGCGCCTGGTGCGCCACCTCACGCCGGGCGCCCAGCCCACGCCGCGCAACAGCGTGCTGCTGGGCGGCGACCTGCACCAGAACTACGTCTGTGCCGTGCATGCCGATCCCGAGGCCGCGCCCGAACGGCGCAACCCCATCGTGGCCAGCGAGTTCTGCAGCACCTCGATCACCTCGCGCAGCGGCACCACACAGGCCAAGGTCGATGCCATCGTCGCCCACAACCCGCAGGTGCTGTACGCACGCTGCGAGGAACGCGGCTATGGCCTGGCAGACATCACGCCCGAACGCTGGACCAGCGAGCTGCGTGCCGTGGCCAACCCCATGCGCGCCGACAGCCGTATCTACACGCTGGCCCGCTTCACCGTCGAGGACAGGCGGCCCGGCCCCGTAGCCAGCTGACAGGGCACTGACACAGGGCACGACCGAAGGGCACTTTCAGCAGGCCTCGGAATCAGTGGCTATCCTGACATCGCCACCCGGCATGCCGCCTATCGTATGGTGAGCTGCCTTGCCCCGCCCACCAGAACACGGAAGCCATGCACCTGACTTTCAGCGCCTACTACACCCTGATCTTCGCCGCCCTCGTCCTTTTGCTGGGCAAATGGCTGGTGCAGCACCTGCGCCTGCTGCGCGAATTCAACATCCCCGAGCCCGTGGCCGGCGGTCTGGTCGTCGCCGTCGCCCTGTTCGTGCTCAACCAGGCCCTGGGCTACACCTTCAGCTTCAGCAGCGAGCTGCAGATGGCCTTCATGCTGGTGTTTTTCTCCTCCATCGGGCTGAGCGCCAATTTCGCCAAGCTGCGCGAAGGCGGCCGTTCGCTGCTGCTGTTCCTGGCCGTGGTCGCCGTCTTCATCGGCCTGCAGGACCTGGTGGGCGTGAGCCTGGCCACGATGCTCGGGCTCGACCCGCTGTTCGGGTTGATCGCAGGCTCCGTCACCCTGACGGGCGGCCATGGCACGGCAGGCGCCTGGGGCCAGGTTTTCGAGCGCGAATACGGTATCCAGGGCGCGGTCACGCTGGGCATTGCCTGTGCCACCTTCGGACTGGTGATCGGCGGCCTGATCGGCGGCCCGCTGGCCAAGGCCCTGATCACGCGCCGCAGGCTTGCCGTGCATGACCCCGCAGCCGCCCCCGAAAAACAGCCCCCGCTGGGCGAAAGTGCAAGCCACGGCGGCTTCGAGAACCCCGAGCAGACGCGCCTGATCACCACCAGCGCGGCCATAGAAACACTGGCCCTGTTCGCAGGCTGCCTGGGCTTTGCCGAGTTCATGGCGCAGTTCACCGCCGGCACCCTGTTCTCCCTGCCCACCTTCGTCTGGGCGCTGGCAGGCGGCGTCGTGATCCGCAATACGCTGGACTATGTCTTTCACTTCCAGGTATTCGACCGGGCCATCGACGTCTTCGGCAATGCCTCGCTGTCCATCTACCTGGCCATGGCCCTGCTGTCGCTCAAGCTGTGGGAGCTGGCGGGGCTGGCGGCGCCGCTGATGGTGATCCTGGCGGCCCAGACCCTGGTGATGGGCCTGTATGCCGCGCTGGTGACCTTCCGCATCATGGGCAGCAACTACGATGCGGCCGTGCTGGCCGCCGGCCACTGCGGTTTCGGCATGGGTGCCACGCCCACGGCCGTGGCCAACATGCAGGCCATCACCAACCAGTACGGCCCCTCGCACAAGGCCTTCCTCATCGTGCCGATGGTGGGCGCCTTCTTCGTCGACATCGTCAATGCCACGGTGATCCAGCTGTTCATCCGCTGGCTGCACTAACCACCGCCAACACTGAACGCACCATGCCCCTGCTGCGCCGCGCCCTTGCCACCACCCAGGCGCTCGTCCTGGCCCTGCTGCTGGCAGGCTGCAGCCTGCCGCCGCTGGCTGGCCGCAGCGAATCCACGGCGCTGCCGCCCGAGGCCGCCCAGGCCACGCTGCTGGGCCAAGCGCTGGCACCGCTGCTGGACCAGCATCCGGGGCTTACCGGCATCCACGCGCTTTCCGATGCACGCAACGCCTACGCGGCGCGTGCCCTTCTGGCCCGCGTGGCCCAGCGCACGCTGGATGTGCAGTACTACATCTGGCGTGACGACACCACGGGCCACCTGCTGCTTGACGAACTGCGCCAGGCCGCCGACCGGGGCGTGCGCGTGCGCCTGCTGCTGGACGACGGCGGCACGGCGGGGCTGGACACGCAGCTCAGCGCGCTGGACCGGCATCCGCAGATCGAGGTGCGGCTGTTCAACCCCTTTGCGCAGCGCACGCCCAAGGCGCTGGGCTATGTGACGGACTTCTCGCGCACGCAGCGGCGCATGCACAACAAGAGCTTCACGGCCGACAGCCAGGCCAGCATCGTGGGTGGACGCAACATCGGCGACGAGTACTTCGCGGCCACCGACGGCGTGCTGTTCGCCGACCTGGACGTGGTCGCCATGGGGCCGGTGGTGGCCGATATCGCGCACTCGTTCGACCAGTACTGGGCCAGCGCCTCGGCCTACCCCGTGGCCAGCCTGCTGCCGCCGCTGCCCGACTATGCGGTGGCGCGCGCCAGCGAGGCCCTGGCCACCGAGGTGCAGCGGCCCGAGGCCCAGGCCTATGTGCGCGCCGTGGCGCAAAGCCCGTTCACGCAAGAGCTGCTGGCCGGCCGCCTGCCACTGCAATGGGCCCGCACCACCCTGGTCAGCGACGACCCGGCCAAGGTGCTGGGCCAGGTGCCCAGGCAGGGGCTGCTGATCACGCAGTTGGCACCCGCCATCGGCCAGCCGCAGCGCCAGCTGGACCTGGTTTCGCCCTACTTCGTGCCCACCGAGGCCGGTGTGCGCGCCCTGGCCGGCCTGCGCCGCCAGGGCATTGCCGTGCGCGTGCTCACCAACAGCCTGGAGGCGACCGACGTGGCCGTGGTCCATGCCGGCTATGCCCGGTACCGGCGCCCGCTGATCGAGGAAGGCGTGCAGCTGTACGAGCTGCGCCGCCAGATCGGCGAGCCGGACACGCCCGCCGCCGATGCAGGCGTGCCCCGGCAGGGGCTGCCATCGCCCGCCGCGTCCTCGGGCGGGAAGTCGGGAGGGAAGGCGGGCGTGGGTTCGGGCAGCCGCCCCGGCAGCTCGGGCTCCAGCCTGCATGCGAAGACTTTTGCGGTCGATGGCGAGCGCATCTTCGTGGGCTCGTTCAACTTCGACCCGCGCTCGGCACATCTCAACACCGAGATGGGCCTGCTGATCGACAGCCCCGAGATGGCTTCGCAGATGAGCCGCATGCTCGACCAGAGCCTGCCGTCCGCCGCCTACCACGTGCAGATCGATGCACAGGGCCGCCTGAGCTGGACCACGGAAAGCGGCACGCCGCCTGAGCCACTCACCACCACCACCGAGCCCGGCAGCAGTGCATTCAAGCGCCTGATGCTGCGCGTGCTGGGCTGGCTGCCCATCGAGGGGCTGCTTTGATGCCGGGCCCGGCCGCTCAGTCCAGCCGGATCGACGGGCGCAGGCGCGAATTCATCAAATCGATCAGCCACAGCAGCCCGCCGCGCCAAAAGCCGTAGATGCGCGCCTGGTGCGAGCGGTACAGCATGATGTGGCTCAGCATGGCCATGCGCCCGCGGATCACGCCGCCGTTGAACAGGCCGAATTTGCCCAGCGATCCATAGGCGTCGTAATGGGCCAATGACACCAGGGCGCCAAAGTCGCGGTAGGCAAAGCCTTCGGGGCGGAAACCCGGCTCCTTCAGCAGGCGCGGCAGCGTCTCCACCAGATAGCGGGCCTGCTGGTGCGCCACCTGGGCGGTGGGCGGCAGCGGCACGCTGGCACCGGGCAGGGTGAAGCTGGCGCAGTCCCCCACGGCGTAGACATGGGGGTCGCTGGTCTGCAGCTGGCCGTTGACCTTGAGCTGGTTGCCTTGCGTGGTCTCCAGTCCCAGCTGCGCCAGGAAGGCCGGGGCCTTCACGCCCGCTGCCCAGACGCGCAGGCCTGCGGGGACGAACTCGCCGCTGGCCAGCACGAACCCCTCTTCGCTGGCCGACTGCACGCGGCCGTTGACGATCACCGAAACGCCCAGGGCCTGCAGACGCAGGCGCGTGGCTTCGGAAATCTCTTCAGGAAAACCGGGCAGCAGGCGCGGCCCGGCCTCGATCAGCACGATGCCGAAGCGCGCGGCCTCGCCCAGCGCGCCGTAGGCGCGGGCGCTCTCGGCCAGCTGCACCAGCTCGGCCGCCAGCTCCACGCCCGTGGCGCCGCCGCCCACGATGGCCACGCGCAGCTGCTCGCCGCTGGTCATGCAGCGCACCATGCGCAGGCGGATCTCGCTGTTGAAGGCATCGGCCTTGCGGCGCGAGTCGATCATGAAGCAGTGCTCGTCCACGCCCGGCGTGCCGAAATCATTGGCGCCGCTGCCCACGGCGATCACCAGCCTGTCGTAGGCAATGCGCCGGCCCGGCACGATCTCGCGGCCATCGGGCGCCTCGATGGGGGCCAGCAGCACCTCGCGGGCCTCGCGGTCCAGGCCGCACATTTCGCCGGGCTGGTAGGCAAAGCTGGCGTCGCTGGCCTGGGCCAGGTAGGTGGTCTGCTGCTGGGCCAGGTCGCGCGTGCCGGCCGCAATGGTGTGCAGCATGGGCTTCCAGACATGGGCCGAATCGCTGTCCACCAGGGTCACGGAGCCGATGGCGTCCGTGCGCCCCTTGCCCAGCGCCGTGGCAATCTCCAGCCCCGCCACGCCACCGCCCACGACGACGATGCGCGCCCCGCCCGATCCCGTTGCCGAACCCGCTTCTTGTTCCTTGCCCATTGCTGCTCCCTGCCGGAAGGCCCGGCCGGCCGCACCATGCGCCGGCTTGCAGGACATTCGCTTCCAGACAGTCTTGATTCTTGTCAGTTTGGGTAGCAGGCGACTTGCTAGGGGTAAGCCCCAGATCTGCAACAGATATCTGATAGAAGACCGCCGATCGCGCAAGGCCCAGTCTTGTACAGGACCGCGCTGCAGGAAAAACATCATCCCTGCCGGATGGCCAGCCGGACGTGATCATTGCGCTATCAACACAAGAGCATCCGCCCCGTCCGTCACGCAGCATCGACGACGACATGGCGGCCTGCATCTGCAGGCCTGCACGAATGCCCCGCCGCCGCGCCCGCGATTTGCGATTGTCAATATACGAAACGTATATTCCCCGTATGATCGCCACCCCATGGGAATCGTCAAAATATCCGACCAATTGCACGACCAGATCCGCCTGTCCAGCGCGGCCCTGGGTCGATCCATCAACGCCCAGGCCGAGCATTGGCTGCGTGTCGGCCAGCTGGCCGAACACCATCCCCATCTCGACTACGCAGGCATCTGCGCCCTGCTGCTGCAAGAGGCCGCGGCCACGCTGAAGCTGGGCGAGCCTGAAGCGGCACCGGCTCCCGCCGATACGGCAGCACGCCGCCCGCGCCCCGTGCGCCTGTCGGGAGGCCTGCAATGAGGGGTGCCAAGCTGCGCAGCGTTCCGCTGCACGACGCCCTCGATATCGGGCAATCACGCAAGGCCGGTGGCCTGGCCGCCCGTGTCCTGCAGATGCTGGTGCCCCACGTGCAGCCGGGCGTCAGCACCGAGCACCTGGACAAGCTCTGCCATGACTTCATCGTCGATGAACTGCGCTGCGTACCCACCAACGTGGGCTACCACGGCTTTCCGAAGACGGTCTGCACCTCGCCCAACCACGTGGTCTGCCACGGCATTCCCGACGCCCGGCAGGTCCTGCGCGAGGGCGACATCCTCAATGTCGATGTGGCCGTGACCACGCCCGAGGGCTGGATCGGCGACACCAGCCGCATGTACTACGTGGGCCAGCCCTCCAACCAGGCGCGCCGCCTGGTGGAGACCACCTACGAGGCCCTGCTGGCCGGCATCCGCGCCGTGCGCCCCGGCGCCACGCTGGGCGACATCGGCCATGCCATCCAGACCGTGGCCCAGCGCGAGCGCTTCAGCGTGGTGCGCGAGTACTGCGGCCACGGCATCGGCAAGGTCTACCACGACGACCCCCAGGTGCTGCACTACGGCCAGCCCGGCCAGGGCATGGTGCTGGAGGCCGGCATGATCTTCACCATCGAGCCCATGCTCAACGCCGGCAAGGCGGCCACGCGCGAACTGGCCGACGGCTGGACGGTGATCACCAACGACAAGTCGCTGTCCGCCCAGTGGGAGCACATGGTGGTGGTGACCGACACGGGCTTCGACGTGCTCACGCGCTGGCCCGAGGGCACGGGCAGCTACGCGGCCATCTGAGCATGGCGTCCAACTACCTGTACCTGGGCCTGGCCATCGTCGCCGAGGTGGCGGCCACCTCCTGCCTCAAGCAGTCCGAAGGCTTCACGCGGCTGTGGCCCAGCGTGGTCACGGTCCTGGGCTACGCGCTGGCCTTCTACTTCCTGTCGCTGACGCTGCGCACCGTGCCCACGGGCGTGGCCTATGCGATCTGGTCCGGCGCGGGCATCGTGCTGATCTCCCTGGTCGGATGGCTCTGGCAGGGCCAGACGCTGGACCTGCCCGCGCTGGCGGGCATGGGCCTGATCGTGGCGGGCGTGCTGGTCATCCAGCTGTTTTCCAAGACGGCCGGACACTGAGCCGCTGCCCGCGCTGCGGCCCGGCCCTCAGCCCGTGATGGCCTGGACCGATCCGGCCTGCCGGCGCAGCTCGAACTTCTGGATCTTGCCCGTGCTGGTCTTGGGCAGCTCGCCAAAGACCACGGCGCGCGGCACCTTGTAGCCGGCCAGGTGCTTCTTGCAGTGGGCCACGATGTCTTCGGCCGTGGTCTGCGCGCCGGCCTTCAGCTCGATGAAGGCGCAGGGCGTCTCGCCCCACTTGGGATCGGGCTTGGCCACCACGGCGGCGGCCAGCACGGCCGGGTGGCGGTAGAGCACGTCCTCGACCTCGATGGACGAGATGTTCTCCCCGCCCGAGATGATGATGTCCTTGCTGCGGTCCTTGATCTGTATATAGCCGTCCGGATGCTGCACGGCCAGGTCGCCCGTGTGGAACCAGCCGCCGCGGAAGGCCTCGTCCGTGGCCTGCGGGTTCTTCAGGTAGCCCTTCATGGCGATGTTGCCCTGGAACATGATCTCGCCCATGGTCTGGCCGTCATGGGGCACGGGTTCCATGGTCTCCGGATCGAGCACGCTGGCCGAGCGCTGCAGGTGGTAGCGCACGCCCTGGCGGGAATTGAGGCGCGCGCGTTCGCCGATGTCCAGCGCATCCCAGGCTGCGTGCTTGGCGCAGACCGTGGCCGGGCCGTAGACCTCGGTCAGGCCGTAGACATGGGTGATGTCGAAGCCCAGCTGCTCCATGCCCTCGATCATCGACGCCGGTGGCGCGGCGCCTGCCACCATGGCCTTGACCCCGGCGGGCACTCCCTCCTTCATGGCGGCCGGCGCATTGACCAGCAGGCCGTGCACGATGGGCGCGCCGCAGTAATGCGTGACGCCGTGGTTGCGGATGGCGTCGAAGATGGCCTGCGCCTCCACCCTACGCAGGCAGACGTTGACGCCCGCGCGCGCCGCCACCGTCCACGGAAAGCACCAGCCGTTGCAATGGAACATGGGCAGGGTCCACAGGTAGACGGCGTGCTTGGGCATGTCCCACTCCAGCACATTGCTGATGGCATTGATGGCCGCGCCCCGGTGGTGATAGACCACGCCCTTGGGGTTGCCCGTGGTGCCGCTGGTGTAGTTCAGCGCAATGGCGTCCCACTCGTCGGCAGGCAGCTGCCAGTCGAAACCGGCATCGCCACCGGCCACGAAATCGTCGTAGTCCAGGCTGCCCACCTGCTCGGCGGCCGGGCCGTACAGCGCGTCTTCGACCTGGATCACCAGCAGCGGCGCGCTGCGCTGGCGCAGCTTCAGCGCCTTGGCCACCACGCCCGTGAACTCCGGGTCCACGATCAGCACCTTGGCCTCGCCGTGGTCCAGCATGAAGGCAATGGTTTCCGCATCCAGCCGCGTGTTCAGCGCATTGAGCACGGCCCCCGCCATGGGCACGCCGAAATGCGCCTCCACCATGGGCGGCGTATTGGGCAGCATCACGGCCACGGTGTCGTTCTTGCCCACGCCCGCCTTGTGCAGGCTGCTGGCCAGCTGGCGGCAGCGCGCATAGGTCTCGCCCCAGTTGCGGCGCAGCGTGCCGTGGACCACGGCCAGCCGCTCGGGATAGACCTCGGCCGTGCGGGCGATGAAGCCCAAGGGGCTGAGCGGCGCATGGTTGGCGCTGTTGCGCTCCAGATGCTGGTCGTAAATGTGGGTCATCGTGGTCTCCGGTTCGCTGGGTTTTCTGGTGAGATGCCCGCCTGCCGCCGCAGGCTGGCGAAACCTGAAGATATAGCAAGACAGGCTTACACAAGCTTGATGCGCATCCACCCGGCTCGCCACCGCACAGGCCCGGATAACCAAAGCGGCATGCATGGTCTTTGCAGGGCATCACGACTTTCAGAATTTCATGGAAATTGAAAATACTTATGCAGAACAATCACTTGAGCTGCCTGCAGACGCGCCCCAACCTGTCCCCCAGGCGACTGCACAACCACAGTCCTCTATAAGACATCATTTATCAGATGACTCGGCCGCACGGCCCCGGCTTCACTCGTAGAATCGCCGCTTGGATTCGCCGGCCAGCACCGCTGGAAGGCGAACAAGGAGTTCCTAGAGGAGTCGCCTGGCAACGCTCCAGGCATCGTTGGAGACGAGCCTGCACCCCACCGGTGCAGGCTTTTTTTTGCTTCAGCGCAGGCTCAGGGACTGGCGCTTCCAGGCCGGGTCCTGCCAGCGCTGGAACAGCGGCAGGGCAGACACATCGCCGGTCACGCGCTCGGTGGCCAGGCCGTCCAGCCGCACCACTTCGAAGCTCTTGCGGTAGCGGCCCTGGCCACGGGCCTCGCGCGCCACCAGCATCAGCTGGCCGCCAGGCACCCAGCCCGCCCATTCGGCCACGCCGGTCTCCGGGGCGGTGGCGGCCGGGGGCAGCACGTCGGCCAGCCAGCCGCCTTCGGTCTTGCGCAGCACCCACAGTTCGCGCCAGCCTTCCAGCGGCTGCACGGCCAGGGCCACGGCCGTGCCCTCGCGGTTGGTGCTGGCCGATGCGGCCCACACCACGCCATAGGTGCAGCGGCGCAACAAAGGGGCCTTGGCGCCGTGCTGGGCGTCCACCAGCAGCACGCAGGTTTCGCCGGCAGCACCGGGCTCGGTCAGCAGCGTCGGGCGGGCTCCGGCAGCAGGAGCCGCAGCAGCAACAGGCGACAGCGCCCAGCGCACGGCGCTCACCCGCATGGCCGCGTCGTTGTAGGCGCTCTGGTCTTCATCGGGCAGCTCGGACTTGCTGACGCCCGTGAACTCGGCCAGCGCCCGGGCGGCCGATGCCGCCACGGCAGGGTCGGCCATGCTCTTGCGCGCCTGCTGAAAGGCCAGCGCCGCCCACACGCTGGCGCGGCGCATCTGCACGCGGCCGCGCAGGTAGGGCGGCAGGCCGGTCACGTCCACGCGCTCCAGCACATCGGCCTGCCAGGCATGCATGCGGGCGCGCTCATGGGCCGGCAGATCGGGGTCCACGCATTCGGGCCGTGTCAGCGCCAGGGCGGCGCGGGCGCGCTGCGGCGCGTCGGCGGCGGGCATGGCCAGCACGCGGCGGAAGAATTCGCCTTCATAGCAGACCTGCATGCGGCCTTCGACCTCATAGGTCGCAAAGCGCAGGCCGTAGCCGTTGGCCACATCCAGGTGGGCCGACAGCGTGGCGCCCGAGGCCTTGCCGGGCGCAGCGGCGGAGGCGCGCCGCGCCAGCCGGTCGGCAAAGCCGCCCAGTGCGTCGAAGGCCTGCGCGCCTTCGGCGCCGGCCAGGGTCCTGGCGGGCGCGGCCTGCAGGTAGGCGGCCGCAAGGCCGATGCCCAGCGCCTCGGCACCGGGCGTGTCCTGCACGAAGCGCAGCACGGCCAGCAAGGCGGGGGCATCGGCCTCGGTCATGGCCACGCGGCGCACATCGCCGGCGCGGATGAAGCCGCCGCGCTCGCGCTTGTGGTCCCAGACCTGGAGGTAGTCCAGGCGTTCGCCCCTGATCTCCAGCACCTCTCCCTGCCACAGGCTGGCCTGCTGCTGGGCGCCATCGCGCGGCGCGGCGCGCAGGCTGGCCTGGTCCTGCACCACGATGGCGCTGCCCATGCCGGTGGCCAGCGCTGCGGCGGCCAAGGTCGATACGGTCAGCATGGCTTATTGCTCCTGAACGGCTGCGTTGGCATCTTCGGCCGCCACGGAGGCTGCGCCGGCCTGTGCATTGCGGCTGCTGCCCAGCAGGGCCGCGCCGATGAAGTCGCCATTGGTCGGCGGGGGCGCGATGATGACCTGGATCTTGTCCGAGAGCTTGTCGGCCAGCGTCTTCTGGATGAGCAGCGGGTAGCGCGTGACCAGGGTGCCTTCGCGCGCCATCTGCTCGGCGTTGACCTTGCCCAGGCGGTCCATGCGGAAGGCCTCGGCCTCGGCCAGCTTCTGGCGTGCATCGGCTTCGCCATTGGCCTCGATGCGGCGGGCCTGGGCGCTGCCCTCGGCGGCTTTCACGCGGGCCACGCGCTCGGCCTCGGCCTCCAGCTGGCGCTGCTCGATCTGGCGCTGCTTGAAGGGCAGCACATGCTTCATGGCCTCTTCCTGGGCACGCGCCGCAATCACCTGCTCGCGTGCGGCGGCTTCGGCGGCCACTTCGCGGCGCACCTTGTCGGCATTGGCGTCCAGCTCGGTTTCCTTGACGCGCTTGTCCTTGAGCTCCAGCGTGTAGCGCATCTTCTCCGAGGCCAGCTCCTCGGCCAGCAGGCTGTCCATGCCGCGGCGGTACTCGGCGGGCAGGTCCACCTTGCCGATCTGGATGCTGCGCAGCGTGACGCCGTCGGCCGCCAGGCGCGTGCGCAGTTCTGTTTCCATGATCTGTGCGATCTCGGCGCGCTTGGTCGAGAAGATTTCGCGCACGGTGTAGCGCGCAAACACCTTGTAGACCAGGCCCTGCACGGCGGGCTCCACGATGTCTCCGCCTATGTCCAGAGGCAGGTTGCCGGCCTTGACGGCGGGCGATGCGGGATCAAGCGCATAGCGCACGTTCAGGTCCAGGCCCAGGGACAGGCCCTCGACCGACTGCAGGGGTGCGCTGCCATTGGCCTGGCGCATGGCCTCCGGGCGGTAGCTCTGGTCGCGCAGGGAGAACACGCGCACCGTGTGCAGGCCCGGCACCACCCACACGCTGCCATCGCGCCACAGGCTGACCGAGCCCGTGAACTGGTTCAGGCGCACGCCCAGCGTGCCCTGCTCCAGGTGCTGCACGGGCGGGTTGCGCACCACCACCAGACCTGCCGCCACCACCACGGCACCGATGGCCAGCCAGCGCACGGTACGTGCCGTGGGCAGCAGGACCGCCCAGTCCACGGGCTGGCGGCGGGGCGCGTTGCCCGGCAGCGTGCCGGCGTCTGCTGCAGGCTCGGAGGAATCGGCAGGGCCGGCTCCATCCAGGCGGGCGGACTTGCGGCCCGTCAGGGCCTGCATGATGCGGTTCCAGGTGGCTTTCATGGTGTTCTCTCTCTCGGCTGTGATGACTGTTGTTGGCTGTTGTTGGCTGTTTCTGAGGCACCGGAAACAGGGGTGGCTCATTGAGGACCGATTGTTCGGATCTCCCCCGGAAGCAACAACGCGGCGCACGGACCAAAGCGCTCACACCGGCGGCGCAAACGCTCCGGCCCCGGAAGAAAAACTCACACCCGGGCCGGCGCAGGGCCGAGATAATCCCGCGAACACCGCCACGGCGGCCTCCCCGACCCCACCCCTGCACAGCCCCATGACCCGTATCGCCGTAATCGAAGACGACCTGCCCACCAGCAACCAGTTGGCGGGATGGATACGCAGTGCGCGCAGCGGCATCGTGATCGACCAGTGGTTCACGCGCGACGAGGCCGAGGCCGCCCTGGCCCGCGAGCACTACGACGCCGTGGTGCTGGACATCGAGCTGGGCCGCGAGCGCCATGCGGGCGTGGCCCTGATCAACGCCATCAACAAGCTGGGCCAGGGCACGCCGGTGCTGGTGGTCTCGGCCATGCCGGCCGCCATCTACCGCAGCATCATGAAGGCGCTGGACGCCTGGGACTACCTGCAAAAGACCACGTTCGAGGAGGCGGACTTCATCGAGACCTTCCTGGACATCCTGCGCACCACGCAGCGCGCGGCGCCCGTGGCCGCGCAGGCCGCCGCAGCGCCCGCAGGCGACGCCCTGGTGCTGGACCCGCTGTGGCAGCGCACGCCCACCTGGCGCGGCGAGCGCATCAACCTGCCGCTGACGGCCCAGCGCATCCTGGCCACGCTGCATCAGCGCAGCGGCGAAGTGGTGTCCTACGACGAGCTGTTTGAGGTGGTCAAAAGCGGCCGCAACCGCGACAACGTGCGCAAGCACGTGAGCACCATCCGCGAGGCCCTGCGCGAGGTGGACCCGGGCTTCGAAGGCATAGAGAACGTGCCCATGCGCGGCTTTCGCTGGGTGGGCCAGGCCGGCGCCGCCGTCCGCACATGAAGCGCCTGCTCAACCCCAGGCTGGAGCTGCCCCGGCTGGAAGTGCCGCGCCTGGGCCTGGCCGCCTTCCGCCAGCGCATCCTGCTGCGCGGCGTGTTCGTGCTGCTGGCCGTGGCCACGGTGGCGCTGAGCGTGGTGGTGCTCAAGGACGAGAAGGAACGCGCCTGGCAGGCCTACCAGCACGGCTTTGTGCGCAGCCAGGCCGAGGTCATGGCGCGGCTGCGCCATCCTTCGGGCCGGCTGGCCCTGCTCAACGCCGGCCACCTGGGCCAGGGCGTGACGCCGCTGGCGCCGCTGCTGCTGCCCTACGCGGCCATCGACTTCGACGATCCGCAAAAGTCCCAGCAGGCCGTGGAGATGGCCGGCTGCTCGGTGCAGTATCCCGATGGCGCCTCGCTGTGCGCAGCCATCGGCAACAATCCCTACGCAGGCGGATTCATCTATCTGGTGGGCAGCTTCTTCGCAGGCGAGCTGACACCGCGCGAGCGCGGCTCGCGCGAGCCCGCCCAGGCACACCGCGCCCGCATCACGCTGGACATGCGCGGCAGCACCTACCGCTGGATCGCGCCCTATGAGGCCATGCCGCAGCAGGGCAACAAGTCCGGCAACGGCGAGCACGGCCGGCTCACCGGCTTTGTGGACAACGGCACGCCCCAGCTTGAGGCCCGCGCGCGGCCCGTGCGCGATTTCCGTGGCTGGCTCTGGCAGAACGGCCATTGCCGCGACCTGCCGCCTGGCGTGCAGGGCCATGCGGGCAATGACAAGACACCCCCTGCAGCCGACTGCCTGCGCCGCACGCACTACTCCATCCGCCTGCCGGTCGAGCTGTTCCGCGAAGCCCTGTTCCGCAGGGACGTGCGCCCCGTCTGGCCGCCTGAAGACCTGGGCAGCATGCGTGTGCGCGTGGAAATGCTGGCCCCCGGGGACACGGAGCCGCCGCTGTTCGACAGCAACTCGCCTGGGGCGCAGCTTGCCGCCTCGCTCAACGACATCTCGCGCAGCCTGCTGCCCGGCGAGCGCGTGCAGATCCGCAAGGTGGGCGCCGACGAAGCCAGCGCCATCACCCTCAAGGGCGTGGATGTGCAGGCCGCGCCGTCGGCGCCCTGGCTGCTGCGCCTGATCAGCTGGCTGCCGCTGGATGCGGCCGGCGTCTCCGCCGCCACCATGACCCCGGCCGTGCCCACGGGCCAGGACATTCTGGACACGCCCACGGGCAACTACACCGTCAGCTTCACCGGCCACCCGCGCGATGTGGAGCAGGGCCTGGCCGCCGTGGCCACGCGCCTGTCCTGGTACCTGGGCGCCATGCTGGCCGCCATTGCGCTGGCCTGGCTGATCGTCGAGCTGGGGCTGATCCGCCGCGTGACCGCCCTCACCCGGCGCGCCGCCGCCGTGTCCTACAACGTGCAGGACGGCCATGTCGGCCCGCGCCTGGGCGACCTCGAAGTGTCGGACCTTCGTGGTTCCGACGAGCTGGGCATTCTGGCCGGCGGACTGGCCGACCTGCTGCAGCGCGTGAAGGACGACCTGCAGCGCGAACAGCTGCGCGCCCAGCAGGAACGCGACATGTGGCATGCCGTGGGCCACGAAATCATGTCGCCCCTGCAATCGCTGATGGTGCTGTACGGGCCCGACGACCCCGGCCACCGCTACGTGCAGCGCATGCAGCAGGCCGTGCATGTGCTCTACGGCACGGCATCGCCGGCCGAGGCGCTGCAGGCCGCCAACGTGCCCGAAGGCCGGCTGGACCTGAACGCCTTCCTGTCCCACGTGGCCGCCAACGCGCACTTCGCGGGCATTGCCAACGTGGTCTACGAAGGCGGGAGCGGGGGCGGGAACAGGGACGTCACGGGCGCCGTGATCGTGCGCGCCGACGAGTTTGCGCTGGAAGACGTGGTCACCCACATCCTGCGCAATGCCGACAGCTACCGGCCCGCGGGCACGGCCATCACGCTGTCGCTGTCGGCCTCGGAGTCCGCCGCCAGCGCCACGCTGCACAACCAGGGCGCCACCATTGCGGAGGACCTGCTGGAGCGCATCTTCGAGCTGGGCGTGTCCGCCCCCCAGGAGCCGGCGGCCGCCGGCAGCGCCGAGCACCGGGGCCAGGGCCTGTTCGTGGCCAGGACCTACATGGCGAAGATGGGCGGCACGATCAAGGCGCACAACACGCGCGATGGCGTGGCCTTCACGCTGACCTTCCAGCGCCTGGGCTGAGGGCCGGGCACCGCCGGCCAGTGCCCCCGGGGCACGGCCGGATGGCCCCGCGAAGGCACAATACGCGGGTGTCCATTCCCCAATCGTTCATCCAGGAATTGCTCTCGCGCGTCGACGTGGTCGATATCGTGGGACGCTACGTGCAGCTCAGGAAGGGCGGCGCCAACTTCATGGGCCTGTGCCCGTTCCACAGCGAGAAGTCGCCCTCCTTCACCGTCAGTCCCAGCAAGCAGTTCTATCACTGCTTTGGCTGCGGCAAGAATGGCAACGCCATCGGCTTTCTGATGGACCATGCCGGCATGGGCTTCGTCGAAGCCGTGCAGGATCTTGCCGGCCAGGTCGGCCTGCAGGTGCCGCAGGACGACATCAGCCCCGCCGAGCGCGAGCGCCAGGCCGCGCAAAAGCAGAAACAGGCCACCCTCACCGACGTGCTGGAGAAGGCAGGCGACGCCTACCGCAAGCACCTCAAGGCATCGCCCCAGGCCATCGACTACCTCAAGCGCCGCGGCGTCTCGGGCGAGACCGCCAAGCGCTTCGGCCTGGGCTACGCGCCTGCGGGCTGGCGGTCGCTGGCCAGCGTGTTCCCGCAGTACGACGATCCGCAGCTCGAAGAATCGGGCCTGGTCATCGTTGGCGAGGGCGACGACAAGCGCTACGACCGCTTCCGCGACCGGCTGATGTTTCCCATCCGCAACGTCAAGGGCGAGTGCATCGGCTTCGGCGGCCGCGTCTTCGGCGACGAGAAGCCCAAATACCTGAATTCGCCCGAAACCCCGGTCTTTCACAAGGGGCGCGAGCTCTACGGCCTCTTCGAGGCCCGCACCGCCCTGCGCGACATGGGCTATGCGCTGGTCACCGAAGGCTATATGGACGTGGTGGCCCTCGCCCAGCTGGGCTTTGCCAACGCCGTCGCCACGCTGGGCACGGCCTGCACGCCCGACCATATTCACAAACTGTTTCGATTTACTGAAGCCGTCGTCTTCAGCTTCGACGGCGACGCGGCGGGCCGGCGCGCCGCGCGCAAGGCGCTCGATGCGGCCCTGCCCTATGCCAGCGACACGCGCAGCGTCAAATTCCTCTTCCTGCCCGCCGAGCATGACCCGGACAGCTTCATCCGCGAATACGGCAGCGAAGCCTTTGCCCGCTACGTGGGCGACGCGCTGCCGTTGAGCCGCTTTCTCATCGAAGCCGCCAGCGAAGGCTGCGACCTGGGCCAGGCCGAAGGCCGTGCCCACATGGCCAGCAATGCCCGCCCGCTGTGGACGGCACTGCCCGACGGCGCCCTCAAGCGCCAGCTGCTGGGCGAGATCGCCGAACTCGTGCAGTTGGATGCGCGCGATCTCTCGGACCTGTGGTCGCAGGAAGCCGCCCGCAGCGGCCCCGCACGGGGCTCCATGGCCGGTGGCGCCCACCATCCGGGCCAGGCCAGCCATGCACCGGCCGCGGCCGACTGGGGCCAGCCGGCCGAATACAGCGCCCCATCGGGCTGGCCCGAGGGGGGCAGCCAGGGCGGCGGCACAGGCGGCTGGCGTGGCGGCGAGCCCGGGCGCGGCGGCAAAAAGCCCTGGCCGCGCAAGCCCTGGGACAAAAATGGCCGCGGCGACTTCAACCCGCCGCCCATGGGGCCGCGCGTAGCCCCCGCCACACGCACGGACCAGGCGGCGCGCCTGCTCATGGCGCACATGGAGTTCATGGAAGAACTCACCCACGAGGACTTCGAGGCGCTGGCGCGCTGCGCCGCCGGGCACGGCGCGCTGTTCCGCTGGATGGAAGCACAGTTCCAGGAATCCGGCCCCCGGCCCTTCGCCGTGCTGCGCGAGCAGCTGCGCGGCCTGCCCCATGAAGTGCTGGCCGACAAGCTGATGAGCGGCCCCCACGCCCATCCCGAAGGCGAGCTGTCCGAGCTGCGCCGCGAGCTGCGGGGCGTGCTCAACCGCATCGTCATCGACCACATCAAGGCCCAGATCGACGAAGCCGTGCGCGACATGGCACGGGACCCCAGCGCCGCCCAGCGCTATCGCGATCTCTTTGCCCGACAGCAGGTCCTGGAAAACCAGATGCGTACTTCCTCTTGAAATCGAGGTAAGCAGATATAATTAGGGGCTATCGGCAAGAGCGACAGCAGCACCTCCGGACCGGGCCCCGTGAAGAACTCACGTGATTGCAGCAACTGCACGGCCCAATTTCCCGCAAGGACTGCACACCAAATGTTCGCCCAGACATCTTGCCTGGAACGTTTTTCGCTTCCCTGGCGGACCTAGTCCGTCCGCGCGTGCGCCTAGGCGGCGCTTGTTTGAGTTTCCCTTTGTGTGTGTTCGCTCCTGACCGTGAGGTGTTCATGCCCGTTTCAAAGTCCGTGAAGTCCAAGCAGGCCCCCGAAGCTCCAGCGAAGCCCAAGACTTCGACAACCTCTTCAGCCCCGGCCAAGGCCGGTGCCGGCAAAGCCGCTGCAGGACCGAAGAGCGCCGCATCTGCGGCCAAAGCAAAGAAAGATACCGACGTGGTAACCAAGTCCCAAGCCGAACTCAAAGCCATGGCCGACGAGCTGCTCGCCGCCGCGACCCCCAAGCGCGGCCGCAAGAAGGCAGCCGAAGGCGACGACGCCCCCGCCCAGACCGAAAAGAAGCCTGCCGCCGCCAAGAAGGCGCCGGCCAAGGCAGCCGCAAGCTCCACCGCCGCTGCCAAGACCCCCGCCAAGCGCGGCCGCAAGCCCAAGGCCAAGGAAGGCGGCGACGACATCGATGATGCCGACCTGTCCGACATCGATGGCGACATCGACGGCGAAGGTGAAGGCGAGTCCGAGGTCGAGACCGAAGTGGAAGTCGAGGTCGAGACCACTTCGGCCCCGGCCGAAAAGGTCAAGCCCCTGCGCATGAAGATCAGCAAGGCCAAGGAACGCGCCTTGATGAAGGAATTCGGCCTGGACGAAACCGTCCTGACCGAAGAGGAAATGTCCACCCGCCGCCAGCGCCTGAAGGCGCTGATCAAGCTGGGCAAGACGCGCGGCTACCTGACGCACAGCGAAATCAACGACCACCTGCCCGACAAGCTGGTCGATGCCGAGACGCTGGAAGTCGTGATCTCCATGCTCAACGACATGGGCGTGGCCGTCTACGAGCAGACGCCCGATGCGGAAACCCTGCTGCTGAACAACACGGGCCAGTCCGCCACCACCGAAGAGGAAGCCGAGGAAGAGGCCGAAGCCGCCCTGTCCACGGTGGACTCCGAGTTCGGCCGCACCACCGACCCCGTGCGCATGTACATGCGCGAAATGGGCACGGTCGAGCTGCTGACGCGCGAAGGCGAAATCGAAATCGCCAAGCGCATCGAAGGCGGCCTGATGGACATGATGGAGGCCATCTCGGCCTCGCCTGCCACCATCGCCGAGATCCTGGCCATGTCCGAGGAAATCCGCGAAGGCAAGGTTGTCATCTCCACCATCGTCGACGGCTTCGTCAACGCCAATGAGAACGACGACTACGTGGCCGAAGAAGACTTCGACGAATACGACGAAGAGGACGACGACGACGGCAAGGGCGGCTCCAAGGCGCTGACCAAGAAGCTCGAAGAACTCAAGAACGAGGCGCTGCGCCGCTTCGACGCCATGCGCGAGAACTTCGACAAGATGCACAAGGTGTACGACAAGGACGGCTACGGCACGCCTGTGTACATGAAGGTGCAGAAGGCCCTGACCGAAGAGCTGATGACCATCCGCTTCACGGCCAAGACCATCGAGAAGCTGTGCGACCTCGTGCGCGCCCAGGTGGATGACGTGCGCAAGAAGGAACGCGAGCTGCGCAAGATCATCGTGGACAAGTGCGGCATGCCGCAGGAGACCTTCATCGCCCAGTTCCCGCCCAACCTGCTGAACCTGCAGTGGGTGGTGCAGCAGGTCGCGGCCGGCAAGCCCTGGAGCAATGTGCTGGAGCGCAACATCCCGCCCGTGCAGGAGCTGCAGCAGAACCTGATCGACCTGCAATCGCGCGTGGTCGTGCCGCTGGACGAGCTCAAGCGCATCAACAAGCGCATGAACGATGGCGAGCGCGCCAGCCGTGACGCCAAGAAGGAGATGATCGAGGCCAACCTGCGCCTGGTGATCTCCATCGCCAAGAAGTACACGAACCGCGGCCTGCAGTTCCTGGATCTGATCCAGGAAGGCAACATCGGCCTGATGAAGGCGGTGGACAAGTTCGAATACCGTCGCGGCTACAAGTTCTCGACCTATGCCACGTGGTGGATCCGCCAGGCCATCACGCGCTCGATCGCCGACCAGGCGCGCACCATCCGCATCCCGGTGCACATGATCGAGACCATCAACAAGATGAACCGCATCTCGCGCCAGCATCTGCAGGAGTTCGGCTTCGAGCCCGATGCGTCCATCCTGGCGGCCAAGATGGAGATCCCCGAGGACAAGATCCGCAAGATCATGAAGATCGCCAAGGAGCCGATCTCCATGGAAACGCCGATCGGCGACGACGACGATTCGCACCTGGGCGACTTCATCGAGGACACCAACAACACCGCTCCCGTGGACGCCGCCATGCAGGCCGGCCTGCGCGACGTGGTCAAGGACATCCTCGACGGCCTCACCCCGCGCGAAGCCAAGGTGCTGCGCATGCGCTTCGGCATCGAAATGTCCACTGACCACACGCTGGAAGAAGTGGGCAAGCAGTTCGACGTCACGCGCGAACGCATCCGCCAGATCGAGGCCAAGGCCCTGCGCAAGCTCAAGCACCCGAGCCGCTCGGACAAGCTGCGCAGCTTCATCGACTCGCTGTAAGGCGCTGTGGATGCCGGCCCCCGGGCCGGCAACCGCCCCCTGGAAAGCCCCGCACTCCCCTGCGGGGCTTTTTGTTTGTGGCGGGCCATCTGCCGGGCAGGGCGACGGTGGCGCGATAGACTGCCGCCTTTGTCTGCACGGGCAACAGCATGGCTCTCGAAATCGAACGCAAATACCTGGTGGCCGACCCTGGCATCGTGGCGGGCCTGACCGGCGTGCGCATGGCGCAGGGATACATCGCCGACAACGGCATGTGGGTGCGGGTGCGCATCGCCGGAGACACCGGATTTCTCACGCTCAAGGGCCCGGCACGCGGCATGAGCCGGGCCGAATTCGAATACCGGATCCCGCTGGCCGATGCCGAGACGCTGCTGGCCCAGCACTGCGCGCATGGCGCCATCGACAAGGTGCGCTACATCGTGCCGGTGGACGGCTTCGACTTCGAGGTCGATGTGTTCGAAGGCCCCCTGGCCGGCCTGGTCACGGCCGAGATCGAACTGGCGAGCGAGGATATCCAGCCGCCATCGCCCGCCTGGCTGGGCGCGGAGGTCACCTCCGACCTGCGCTACAGCAATTCGCAACTGGCCAAGACCCGGCAGTTGCCCTCACCGGCCCTGCTGCCGGGTTGACGCAGGACGGCCCTGTGGACGCCCCGGGGCTATAGGGACTGACTGCCGGGACTGACTGCCGGAACTGCCTGCGCCGTGCAGCGGTTCAGCCGCCGGCGCGGTCCAGGGCCATGGCCTGCACCTGCAATCCGGAGCCCTCGCGCAGCGGCTGCAGACCGCCCTGCGCCCGGAAGCCGTGCGCCAAATACAGCCGCATGGCGGGAGAGTCTGCTGCGGTCACGCCCAGCCGCACACGCCGCATGCTCATCTGCCAGGCCCAGGCGACGGCCTGCGCCAGCAGCGCCTGGCCCGCGCCCCGGCCACGCGCGGCAGGATCGACCCACATCTGAAAGAGGTCGGCCACGCCGGGCTCATCGGCACACAGCTTGCACCAGACCAGGCCGCAGGCCTGTTCGCCGTTGACAGCGAAGAGCAGCCTGTCCCTGCCCCCGGCAGCAGCGGCCTGCAGCCGTGCAGCCCAGTCCGCGTCAGCCCTTGCAGCCTCTGCCGCCCAGGTGCTGCCGAAGGCGTCGGGGGCGTCGCGCAGGGCACGCAGGCGGATATCGCGGTACTGCGGCCATTCATGGGGGTCAAGGGGGCGGATGGAGATCATGGAGCCTTCTGCGTCAGACGAAGGGGTTGGGAAAGAGAACCTCAGCCCCGGCCATGCCGGGCTGCGAGCACCGCCAGCATACGGAAGAAGGCGGCACCGATCTCCTCCTCGCAGACGCAGGCGTATCCCAGCAGCAGGCCGCGCCGCTTGTGCGGGCCTGCGTAATAGCGCGACAGCGGCTTGACGAAGATGCCCGCCTGCCGGAGATCCTCGGCAAGCGCCACATCGTCGTCCTGGCCCGGCAGCTGCATCACGAAATGCAGGCCTGCGCTGCTTTCCACCCAGGGCAGGTGGTCGGCGCCCAGGTAGCGCTCGATCAGGGACAGCAGCATGCGGCGGCGCTTGCCGTAGAGCAGGCGCATCTTGCGGATGTGGGCGGCGTAGTGGCCTTCGGTGATCAACTCGGCAATCACCTGCTGAGGCAGCTGGTGCCCTTCGCGGTACAGCTCGGAATGGATGCGCCGCAGGGGCTCGGCCAGGGCCGGTGGCAGCACCATGTAGCCCATGCGCAGCCCCGGATAGAGGGTTTTGCTGAAGGTGCCTATGTAGATCACGGGCGCACCTTCCTCCATGCCCTGCATGCTGGGCACGGGACTGCCGGAGAAGCGGAATTCGCTGTCGTAGTCGTCCTCCACGATCCAGGCGCCCACGCGGCGTGCATAGGCAATCAGCGCACGGCGCCGGGCCATGCTCATGACGGCGCCCAAGGGATATTGGTGCGATGGCGTGACGAAGATCAGCCGGGGCGCGGGCAGGCCTTCGGGCAGTTGCATGCCCTCCTCGTCCACGGGCACGCTGTGCAGGTGCAGCCCGTGCTGCATGCGCAGCACGTTGGCAATGCCCCAGTAGCCGGGCTCCTCCATCCACACGCAGTCGCCGGGATCGGCAAGGCTGCGCACCACCAGATCGATGGCCTGGTGCACGCCTTCGGTGATCAGCACCTGGCCCGGCCCGCAGTCCACCGAGCGCGCCACGCGCAGGTGCTCGGCCAGGGCCTGCTTGAGCGCCTCCACGCCGCCGCGCGTGCCGTAGGTCAGCAGTTGCGGCCCGGCGTGGCGCAGCAGGCGGTTGTGGATGCGCGCATAGGTGGCGCGCGGAAATTCGGTCACATCGGGCACGCCGGGCATGAAGGCGCCCCATTGCTGCTCGGAGGCCTGGGCCGTTTTCAGCAGGGCCTGCGCCTGTGCAGACAGGCCGCCGCCCGGTGCGGGCGCCGTGGCGGTGGCGCGGCGTGCGGGCGCACGCCCGCCGCTCAGCAGCACGGCCGCAGGCAGGGTGTCCACCACATGCGTGCCCCGCCCCACCTGGCTGCGCACATAGCCCTCCACCTGCAGCTGCTCGTAGGCGTGGTTGACGGTATTGCGCGACACGCCCAGCTCGCGCGCCAGGTCACGCGAGGCAGGCAGACGGCTGCGCGGCAACAGGGCCCCGCTGTCTATGGCCTGGCGGATGGCCAGGTACAGGCCCCGGTTGAGATGGGTGCGGTCGCCGCCCAGCCCGCGCCAGTCCATCTGGAGGATGAGATCCGCGCACACGGAGGGTTTTGCCATGCCTGCCTTGGTGGAGTGAGGATAGAGGTGGAGGTGGAGGCGCTCTCAATTGGCACCACCATCTTTTCAAAAGATGGCTCCACTCATGGAACCAATGGCCACTATAACGGGAAGCCTTGCATCCCCATCAACGGAGAACCCTCTCATGTCCAGCGCCACCGCCTCTTCCCCGAACCAGCAACTCCAGAACCGGCGCAACGCCGCCATGCCGCGCGGCGTGGGCGTGATGTGCGGCTTCCATGCCGTGCAGGCCGACAACGCCCTGCTGACCGATGCCGAGGGCCGGCAGTACATCGATTTCGCGGCCGGCATTGCCGTGCTCAACACGGGCCACCGCCATCCGCGCGTGGTCCAGGCCGTGCAGCAGCAACTGGAGCGCTTCACGCACACGGCCTTCCAGATCGTTCCCTACGAAAGCGCGATTGCGCTGGCCGAGCGCATCAATGCGCTGGCGCCCATCGCCGGCCCGGCCAAGACCGCCTTCTTCACCACGGGCGCCGAGGCCGTGGAGAACGCCGTCAAGATCGCGCGCCATGCCACGGGCCGCTCGGCCGTGATCGCCTTCCAGGGCGCCTTCCATGGCCGCACCCAGCTGGGCATGGCACTGACGGGCAAGGTGGCACCCTACAAGCAGGGCTTCGGCCCCATGCCGGGCGAAGTCTTCCACGCGCCCTTCCCCAGCGAGCAGGCCGGCGTGAGCGTGCAGCAGTCGCTGGACGCCATTGCCATGCTGCTCAAGACCTCGGTGGACCCGCAGCGCGTGGCCGCCATCATCGTGGAGCCCGTCCAGGGCGAAGGGGGCTTCCACCCCGTGCCTGCCGCCCTGTTCACCGGCCTGCGCCAGCTGTGCGACCAGCACGGCATGCTGCTGATCGCCGACGAGGTGCAGACCGGCTTCGCTCGCACGGGCAAGCTGTTCGCCATGGAGCACTACGGCGTGCAGCCCGACCTGATCACCATGGCCAAGAGCCTGGGCGGCGGCCTGCCGATCTCGGGCGTGGTGGGCCGCGCGGCCGTCATGGACGCACCCCACCCCGGCGGCCTGGGCGGCACCTATGCCGCCAACCCGCTGGCCGTGGCCGCGGCCCATGCCGTGCTCGACGTGATCGATGAAGAACGGCTGTGCGAGCGCGCCCACGCACTGGGCAACCAGCTGCGCGCGCGCCTGCAAGCCCTGCAGGCGCAGGATGCCGGCATTGCCGACGTGCGCGGACTGGGCTCGATGCTGGCCGTGGAGTTCCGCCTTCCCGGCAGCGGCGAGCCCGACGCGCAGCGCGTGGCCGCCGTCGTCCGGCACGCGCAGGAGCAGGGCCTGCTGCTGCTGACCTGCGGCCTGTACGGCAACGCCATCCGCTTTCTCTATCCGCTGACGATTCCACAGCCGCTGTTCGCCAGGGCCCTGGACATCATCGACAGCGCCATCACCCAGAGCGCGTCCCAGCCAGTCGCCGCCTGAATCCCCATCCCAGCCACACCCTGCCGCACCATGAGTCTTTCACTGCAACGCCCCGATCTGTTCCGCCAGGCCTGCCTGCTCGCCGAGGGCTGGCGAGCCGTGGGCTCCGGCCCCGCCATCGACGTCTTCAACCCCGCCACGGGCGAGCGCCTGGGCCAGGTGCCTGCCCTGCAGGCCGGCGAGACCGAAGCCGCCATTGCCGCCGCACAGCGCGCCCTGCCCGCCTGGGCCGCGCTGACGGGCAAGCAGCGCGCAGGCATCCTGCGCCGCTGGTTCGACCTGATGCTGGCGCACCAGGACGATCTGGCGCGGCTGATGACCCTGGAGCAGGGCAAGCCCCTGGCCGAGGCACGCGGCGAGATCGCCTACGCGGCCTCCTTCATCGAATGGTTTGCCGAGGAAGGCAAGCGCGTGGACGGAGAACTGCTGCAGTCGCCCACGGCCGGCCAGCAACTGCTGACGCTGCGCGAGCCCATTGGCGTGTGCGCCGCCATCACGCCCTGGAACTTCCCGGCCGCCATGATCACGCGCAAGGCCGGCCCGGCGCTGGCCGCCGGCTGCACCATGCTGGTCAAGCCGGCCGAAAGCACACCCTTCACGGCCCTGGCCCTGGCCGTGCTGGCCGAGGAGGCCGGCATTCCCGCCGGCGTCTTCCAGGTGCTGACCGGCCACCCGCAGGACATCGGCCAGGCGCTGACCCAAAGCCCCGTGGTGCGCAAGCTCAGCTTCACGGGCTCCACGGCCACCGGGCGGCTGCTGATGCGCCAGTGCAGCGACACGGTCAAGAAGCTGTCGCTGGAGCTGGGCGGCAATGCGCCGTTGATCGTGTTTGACGATGCCGATATCGACCAGGCCGTGGCCGGCATCCTGGCCTCCAAGTTCCGCAACGCGGGCCAGACCTGCGTATGCGCCAACCGCATCTATGTGCACGACCGCATCCATGACGAACTGGCCCGCCGCCTGGCGCGGGCCATGGCGGAGTTCAAGGTCGGCAACGGCCTGGAGCCCGGCGTGACGCATGGCCCGCTGATCAACGAGGCCGCCGTGCAGAAGGTGGAAAGCCATGTGGCCGACGCGCTGTCCAAGGGCGCACGCCTGCTGGCCGGTGGCAGGCGCCCGGTGCCGGGCAAGCTGTTCTTCGAGCCCACGCTGCTGGCCGATGTGAACGACAGCATGCGGGTTTGCGAGGAGGAAACCTTCGGCCCGCTGGCGCCGCTGTTCCGCTTCCATGACGAGGACGAAGTAGTGCGCCGCGCCAACGACACCATCTACGGCCTGGCCGCCTATCTGTTCACCAACGACAACCGCCGCATCTGGCGCGTATCGCGTGCGCTGGAGTACGGCATGGTGGGCATCAATACCGGCCTGATCTCCAACGAGGTCGCGCCCTTCGGCGGCGTCAAGCAGTCCGGCCTGGGCCGCGAGGGCTCGCGCCACGGCATCGAGGAATACCTGGAAACCAAGTACCTGTGCCTGCAGACGGCATGAGCACGGTATGAGCACGGCATGAGGACGGCCTGAAGTCCGCAGTGCCTCCCGGCAGGGAAGACAGCATGGGCCCTTGACGGCAGCCTGGCTAGACTGGGCGCCATCAAAGGCCTATCCGATTCGCACCATGGACGCTTCTTCCGCCAGCCCCTCCTCCCCCACCGCGCCGCTGCGCATCGCCGTCATGGGCGCAGGCGCCGTGGGCTGTTATTTCGGCGCACTGCTGGCCCGCGCCGGCCACCAGGTCACGCTGATTGGCCGTCCCGCCCATGTGCAGGCCGTGCAGCAGCATGGCCTGCGGCTGGAGACGGCGGCACTGGACATCCAGGTGCCCATGCAGGCATCGACCGAGGCCAGCGCCGTGCGCGATGCCGATGTGGTGATGTTCTGCGTCAAGTCCACGGCCACCGAGGAAGCGGCCCGCGAGATGCAGCCGCACCTGGCGCCGGGCGCCCTGGTGCTGACCATGCAAAACGGCGTGGACAACGACGAGCGCGTGCGCGCCGTGCTGGGCCCGTCCGTTGCCGTGGCGGCCGCCGTGGTCTATGTGGCCACGGCCATGGCCGGTCCCGGCCATGTGCGCCACTTCGGGCGTGGCGAACTGGTCATCGCGCCCTCTGCACTCAGCGAACAGGTGGCCCTGCAATTTGGCGCGGCGGGCATTGCCGTGCAGTTATCGCCCGATGTGCGCGGCGCGCTGTGGGCCAAGTTGGTGATCAACTGCGCCTACAACGCGCTGTCGGCGCTGTGCCAGCTGCCCTACGGCCCGCTGGTGCAGGCGCCCGGCGTGGCGCACGTGGTGGACGACGTGGTGGCCGAATGCCTGGCCGTGGCCAGGGCCGACGGCGTGGCCCTGCCCGGCGACGTGCCCGCTGCCGTGCGGGGCCTGCCGGCCACCATGCCGGGCCAGTTCTCATCCACCGCCCAGGATCTGGCGCTGGGCAAGCCCAGCGAAATCGACCACCTGAACGGCTATGTGGTGCGGCGCGGCGAGGCCCTGGGCGTGCCCGTGCCGCTGAACCGCACGCTGCAGGTGCTGGTCAGGCTGGCCCCGTCACGCGTGCAGGCCAGCCAGGCGCCCCGGAACCCGCCTCAGAACTCGTAGTTGGCGGACACCCACAGGCGGCGGCCTTCCTGGTTGTTCGCGTAGCGGTTGCCAAAGATCACGGTACCCTGGACCTGGCCCGGTACGTTGTAGGGCTGGTAGTCCACGAAATCCTTGTTGAACAGGTTGTAGATGGCCGCGTTGATGGTGAACTGCTTGCTCACGCGGTAGCTGCCACCCAGGTGGAACTGGGTATAGGCCTTGTAGTTGCCCAGCGCGGCCTTGGCGGCCTGGGAGCTGGCGCTGGTGCCGGGGTCGCGGAAGCGTTCGCTGCGGTATTCGGCACGCAGCCACAGGTTCCACTGGGCACCCGGCTCCCAGTTCAGGCGGGCGTTGAGCGCATGCTTGGGCGTGTCGCTCAGCGGGTTGCCCCGGTTGGGGCCGCTCTTTTGCTCGCTCTTGGTGAAGGTGTAGTTGGCGCTGGCGTTCCAGCCCTGGGCCAGCGGCATGCGCGCACTCAGCTCCAGGCCGCGCGTGACGGCCTCGTCCACGTTGATGGACTGGCCGAAGGCATCCACCAGGGGCCAGTTGCCGAAGCTCACGCAGCCGGGGCGGTTGGGCGCTGCCGCAAAGTCGCAGTTGATCAGGCCCGGGCCGCTGGTGATCTTGTCCTTGAACTCGTTGTTGAACACCGTGGCGCTGCCTGCAAAGCCCGTGGGGCTGTCGAAATAGACGCCCAGTTCGGTGGTGCGGCTGGTTTCGGGCTTGAGGTTGGGGCTGCCCACCAGCGGCAGGCGGCCCTGCTGGCCGAAGCCGTTGATGCCGGGCGCCAGCTGCTCCACACGCGGCGTCTTGTAGCCGTTGCTGATGCCGCCCTTCACGGTCCACTGCGGCGCGGCATTCCACACGCCGTAGATGCGCGGGCTGAGCTTGCCGCCGAAGAGACTGTGGCGGTCATAGCGCGCGCCCATGGTGAGCTTGAAGGCGTCGGTCAGGCTCCATTCGTCCTCGGCAAACAGGGCCTTCTGCGTGAAGGCGAACTTGTTCGGCGCCACGCCGTCCTTCATCTCGGCATCCCACCACTGGCCGCCCAGCGTGGTCAGGTGGGCACCCCAGGGCAGGACCAGCTTGCTGTCCAGCACCTTGCTTTCCACCTCCAGCGTGCGCGCAGCGCCCGGTGTCGCGCCCGGCGTTCCCGGGGGAACGGTGCGGCCCATGGTTTCGGTGCGGTTGACCATGAAGCTGGTGTCCCAGGTTCCGAAGCCAAAGCGGCCCGTGTGCGCCAGCGTGAGCTGGTCGCGGTTGTATTTCTGCTCGGGGCCGTAGCCGCCCTGCAGCCCCAGCGTGCCGAGCTGGCCGCGCGAGTTGTCATAGGTCTGGCGGCCCGAGTCCAGGTCCAGCGTGATGTCGTGGTACCTGTTGGGCGTGAGCGCCAGGCGCAGGCCCAGGTTGTTGATCTCGGACTTGACAGGGTTGCCGCCCATGAGGGGAACGGCGGGCTGGCCGTTGGCGCCCGCATAGGTGATGTCCGAAGCGGCCCGGCGCTGCGTGCTGCCGCGGATCGACAGGCCCAGCAGGTCCTGCTTGATGGGGCCGCTCAGGTAGAACTTGCCGGATTTGATGTCGCCGAACTCCGACTCTTCCTGCAGCGTGTAGTCGGCGCTGACGCTGCCCGTCCAGGTCTTGCCGACCTTGCGGGTGATGATGTTGATCACGCCGCCCATGGCGTCGGAGCCGTAGAGCGTGGACATGGGGCCGCGGATGACCTCGATGCGCTCGATGGCGCCGATGGGCGGCATGAAGCTGGTCTGCGTCTCGCCAAAGCCGTTGGGCGTGACGTTGCCGGCCGAGTTCTGGCGGCGGCCGTCGATGAGCACCAGCGTGTAGTCGCTGGGCATGCCGCGGATGCTGATGTTCATGCCGCCGGTCTTGCCTGCGGGGGCGCCCACGTCGATGCCTTCCACGCTTTCCAGCGCGTCGGTCAGGCTGCCGAAGCGCCCCTTGGCCAGTTCCTCACGCGGGATGACGGTGATGGAGGCCGGCGCCTCCTTGATGTCCTGCTCGAAACCCGAGGCGGAGACCACGACTTCGCGCAGCTCCGTGGCGGGCGCGGCATTGCCTGTTGCCGTCTGTGCAGAGACGGCACCCGAAGCGCAGACGGCAGCCACCACAAGGGCCAGATGGGAAGGACGCGACGGAAGAACTCCGCGCAGATCGCGATACGACATGCAAACACTCCAGAAACGGAAAACGGGCTGTGGGGCCCGTGAAACTCGCTTTGAAATGTTTGGTTATGCGATGGGATGGGGATATGTAACGAAATTATATGAACATTGAGAATCATTTCCATTCTCATGATCACAATAGGATTTATCTGTCGTGCCGATGCTACGTTCCTAGGAGCAAACCGGCCCATCTTTGCGCTGGCGCAAGCGGGGTTCAGTACACATCGCGCCGGTATCGGCCGCTGCGCACCAGCAGCTCCATCTGCGCCTCGCCCAACACGGCGTGCAGCGCCTGGTCCACGCCCTGGGCCATGCCCTGCAGGCTGCCGCACACGTAGATGGCTGCGCCCTGCGCCACCCATTGGCGCAAGACATCGCCGGACTGCGCCAGCAGGTCCTGCACATAGGCGCGCGGCGCGCCTTCGCTGCGGTCGCGCGAGAAGGCCAGGTCCAGGCGCTGCAGCACGCTGCCATCGCACCATGCCTGAAGCTCGTCGCCGTACAGCCGGTCGTGCGCCGCATTGCGCTCCCCGAACAGCAGCCAGTTGGGACCCAGGCCCGCCGCAGCACGCGCGCGCAGGTGGCTGCGCAGGCCCGCCAGGCCCGTGCCGTTGCCGATCAGCACCAGCGGGCGCTGCAGGTTGTCTTCCAGTCGGAAATTGCGGTGCGCACGCAGCCTCAGGGTGATGGCTGCCCCCAGGGGGGCGCCCTGAGTGAGCCAGCCCGAGGCCAGGCCCGGCGAGCCATCCTCGCGCCGCGCCTGGCGCACCAGCAGGTGCACGCAGCCATCCTGGGCGATGGAGGCGATGGAGTACTCGCGCGGATGCTGCGGGTCCGCAGGAATGCAGACCTGCGCCAGGTCGCCGGACTCCCACAGCGCGGGCTCCGTTGCAGGGGGCTGCAGCTCGATGTGGAACACCGGCTCGCCTGCGCTGCCCGGGTTCATGTGCCGGCGCGCGGCCAGCGTCCATTCGCTGAAGACCGGCTGCTCCCATGCCGGCATGTCGCCCAGGCTGCTGATCTGGGTCAGCTGGTGCTGCCAGGCGGTCAGCGCCTGCGGCGCGCCGTTGTCCATTTCAATGCGCTCGAACCAGGGCCTGGCGCCACCGGCACGCAGCCAGCTGTCCAGCGCGCGGCCAAAGCCGCAGAACTGCGCGTACTGCCGGTCGCCCAGCGCCAGCAGACCGTATTGCAGATGGGACAGCGGCCGTGCATCGGCCATGGCGTGCGCCAGGAACAGCGCCGCGTTGTCGGGTGGGTCGCCTTCGCCATAGGTGCTGGCGATGAACAGCGCCCTTTGCGTGCGCGCCAGCAGGTCGGCATCCACAGCGTCCAGGGCGCACAGGTGCACGCTTTCTCCGGCCGTGTGCAGCAGCCGGGCGGTTTCGCGCGCCAGTTCCTCGGCCTGGCCGGTCTGGCTGGCATAGGCCACGAGCAGGGGCAGCGCGCCCTCGCGTGCGCTGGTCAGCGCAGCCGCTTCCTGCCGGGCCCGCATGCGCTGGCGGCGCTCGCGCCACCAGACGGCGGCGCACATGGCCGCATAAAGCAGGACCAGCACGGCGGCTGCGAGTACGCGCAGCCCGGTTTCGGACAAGGTCATGGCGGGAACCGGAAATCTACACGGCGGAAAAAGGGAAGGAAACGCTCACGGCAGCAGCGCGGCAAAAGCCGTTGTCATCGCCATGGCAGGGCCTTGGGCAGTGCGCTCGCACAGCAGCGCCGCCACGCCGCGCTGCTCGGCAAAGTCCAGGCCCTCGCGCGGCCCCAGCACGGTGAGCACGGTGGCCAGGGCGTCGGCCTGCATGCATTCGGCATGCAGCACGGTGACGCTGGTCAGGCCATGCGCCACGGGCTCGCCGCTGCGCGGATCGATGGTGTGGGAGTAGCGGCGCCCGCCCTGCTCGAAGGCATGCCAGTGGTCGCCCGAGGTGGCGATGGCCATGTCGCGCAGCGGCAGCGCCAGCGGCGTGGACGGGTCCGCCATGCTGGCCACGGCCACGCGCCAGAGCTGGTTGCCAGGGCGCTGACCGCAGGCCCGCAGCTCGCCTCCCACCTCGACGAGGAAATCGGTATGGCCCAGCGCCTGCAGGCGCTCGGCGACCAGGTCCACCGAATAGCCTTTGGCGATGCCGCTGAAGTCCACATGGACGGCGCCGGGCTGCAGCGCGCGCCGGCCCGCCAGGTCCAGCACGATGCGCTGGTAGCCCACGCGCTCGCGCACCCGCCGCAGCACATCGGCATCGGGGATGCCGGCGCCCTGCGCCTTTTCCGCACGCGGGCCGAAGCCCCACAGATCAACCAGCGGCCCCACGGTAGGGTCCCAGGCGCCGCCGCTGGCCTTTGCCCAATCGAGTGCACAGGCCAGCACGGTGAAGAATTCGGGCGGCAGTGCATGCCAGCTGCCAGGCTCGGCGCGGTTGAAGCGCGAGATGTCGGAGCCGGCTTCCCAGTTGCTCATCTGGCGCACGACCAGGGCCAGCGCAGCCTCTATGGCCTGGCGCGCCTCATCGAGCGGGCGGAAATCCGGGTTGTGCAGGCGCACGCTCCAGGTCGTGCCCATGGCCTCGCCGGTGAGTGTTTGCAGCGCGGCGGGGTCTGCCCGCCGCACCGCCTGCGGCGCGTAGCCGGAGACGGCAAAGGACGCCGCGCCTGTGGGCACAGGCGTGGCAAGGCCCCGGCCTGCGCTGCCCTGCAACAGGGCGGGCGCGAAGCTCACGCGCACGGGCACGGGCACGGGCGCAGACGGAGCCCCGGGTGGGGACGCAAGGCTCAGGGCAGCACCTCGAACGTGCCCACGTAGGACAGGCGGCGCTCCTTGGCCTGGGGCAGCGATGTCTTGCTGTCCTGCGCGTCGGCATCCACCCAGTACATGCCGGCGGTGGGCCATGTCACGCTGAACTCGCCCTTGGCGTCGGTCGTGGCCTTGATCTCGCCCTTGTTGTCGCGGTAGCGCGTGGCGCCGGGCACCAGCACGACTTCCATGTTGGCGGCGGGCTTGCCGTCCACATGGAAGGCGAAGGTGGCCTTCTCGCCCTTCACCAGGTCGTTGGGATGCGTCACGGGCACCAGCTCCAGCCCCTTGCCGGAAGGCTTGACGGCGCTGGGCTTGCCCACGGTCACGAAGGTCTCGATGCGGCCCACGGACTGGGTCACCTTCAGGTCCTGCGCGTCGGCGGGCACATCGGCGGCGAACTTCTCGGGCGAGCCGCGCCAGCGGCGGTTCTGGCCCGTGGCCTTGTCCTTCCAGGAGGCAAACAGGCCGTCGTTGACGATGGCCAGGCGGTAGGTGCCGCTTTGCTGCAGGTCCAGATCGAACACGCTGCGCAGCTTGCCGCGATGGGCATTCTGCGGCGCGACGGCCGAGCCGTCCGGCGCCGAGACAACGAGGTTGTCCAGGCCCAGCGGCACGTGGTTGAAGAAGAACAGGTCGTTGGAGACAGCGGCATCCACCGTGATCCATTCGGCCTTGGACAGCACCGTGGTCGAGGGCAGCAGCCACAGGTTGTGGGCCTGCGCGGCCTGGAAGGCGCCGCAGGCAATGGCGAGGCTGGCAGCCAGACGGACGGCAAAGCGGGTCTTGGACTTCATGAAAAATCTCCTTGGTTCGTGGATGGGTCTGGCACGTGCAGCGATGGCGTCGTCCCCCTCGTGAGGGGGAAGGCGCACAGCGCCTCAGCGGCTTTCAATTTCAAGGCTTGAGCTCGACGCTGATCTCGCCCAGCTCGCTGCTGCCCTTGGCGCTCAGTTGCTCGGCCTTGGCCGCGGGCCACTTGAAGGGCACGGTAACCACTTCGCGGCCGCCGACTTCGCGCGCGGCCTCGACCACGAGCTTGTATTCACCGGGCGGCAGCTTGGCGAAGGGGTTGGCGCCTTCGGTGAAGCTCAGCTGGTGCTTGCCCACGGGACGCGTGGGGCTGGTCACGCCATCGATCGGCAGGGTCAGGTCACGGCCCGTGCGGCGCCACCACTGGCGCATGTCCTTGAGCCACTTCGTGCCTTCGGCATTGCGCATCTTCACGTCGTACCAGACCGACAGCGTGGAGGCCACCGAAGCGTCGGCGCGCTCGATCCACACGGCCACGTAGGGGCGGTGGTATTCGGCGACATCCAGGCGCGGAATTTCCACGCCCACGTTCAGGCCGGCGGCAAAGACCGGGACCGCGCCCAGGCAGGCGCCAAGCGCCATGGTGTAGCGCAGAGAGAAGTGCGGATTCATTGGCAAGGCTCTTTCGGTTCTCAGTGGATCAACAGGAGGGCCAGCAGCATGGGAATCACCAGCCCCATGCCGACCATGGGCCAGGTGAAGGGGCGGTTGCCTGCATGCATCTTCAGGATGAACAGGCCCGTGACGGTGAACACCAGGCAGGCTGCGGCAAAGATGTCGATGAACCAGCTCCAGGCGGCGCCCGTGTTGCGGCCCTTGTGCAGGTCGTTCAGATAGGCGATCCAGCCCCGGTCGGTGCGCTCGTATTCGGCCTCGCCATCGGCCAGGGCAACGCGCACCCAGGCATCGCCGCCAGGGCGTGGCAGGGAGACATAGAGTTCGTCGGCCGTCCATTCGGCCTCGCGGCCCTCGGCCTCAAGGCCCCACTGGCCGCGCACCCAGTCCGCAAACGGCGCAGGCACGGGCGCCCGGTCGCGCGGCTGGCTGGCCTGCTGCTGGACCAACTGCACGCGCAGCGCATCGGGCAATGCCGCCTCGCCACGCACGATGCGCGGCTTGGACTCGATCTGCCCCGCATGGTTGAGCGTGAACCCCGTGACGGCAAACAGCAGCATGCCGATCAGGCACAGCGCGGAGCTGACCCAGTGCCACTCGTGCAGTGTCTTGAGCCAGTAGGAACGGCGCCGAGGGTCCGGTTTGGGGGATGTCATCGCAACAGAAAAAGGCGGCAGCGCCACGCGGCGTCAACCATCACGGATGGCGGGCACGGGAGCCCAGGAAAGGAAAGGCCCGGGGATTCTACCGCCCACAAATAAGAATTGATCGCATTTACACAAGCTTTACCGGCTTAATCGTGCGCCACGCCAAGGCGGTGCCAGCATCACTCAAAGTAAAATAAGAATGCTTATCACTTGCATCTCCCCCTCTTCACCCCCTTCGTGTCCTGTCCCGCCGTGACTCCCCACCAGGCCCTTGCCCATCTCTACCAGCAGCACCATGGCTGGCTGCGCACCTGGCTGCAGCGCCGGCTGGGCCATGCAGGCGATGCGGCAGATTTCGCACAGGACACCTACGTGCGCGTGATGGAGTCCCGCACCGAACTGTCCGAGATCCGGGAGCCCCGCGCCTTCCTCACCACGGTGGCCAAGCGCGTGATGGCCAACCACCTGCGCCGCCGAGAAATTGAACGCGCCTATCTGGACACGCTGGCGCTGCAGCCCGAGCCGCTGGCGCCCTCGCCCGAGGAACGCGCCATCGTGCTGGAGACGCTGTGCGAGCTGGACCGCCTGCTCGACGGCCTGCCGCCCAAGGTGCGCGCGGCCTTTCTGCACGCCCAGCTGGACGGCATGGCCTATGCCGAGATCGCGTTGCTGCTGCAGGTCTCGGTCAGCTCGGTCAAGCAGTACATGGCGCGCGCCATCCGGCATTGCTACTTCCCGGAACATGCGGCATGACACAGCGCTGCGCTGCCGGGCGCGTCCATGGCGCCGATGGCTCCACCCATAGTGCCGACCCCGCGCTGCCGCCTGACGTGGTCCACAGCGCCGTGGACTGGCTGGTGCAGCTGTGGTCAGGCGAGTGCACAGAGGAACAACGCGCGCAATGGCTGGACTGGCGCGCGGCCCATCCGCTGCATGAGCGGGCCTGGCAGCGCATCGAGGCCACGAATGCGCGGCTCAGGCTGCCTGACGCACGCCCGGACAGCGGTCCCCTCAATGGACCCCTTGCCACGGCCACGCTGGCGCGCAGCCTCAAGACCTCCCAGGCACGCCGCCGCCTGCTGGCCAGCGTCGCTGGCCTGGCCGGCGCAGGTGCTGCGGCATGGACTGCGCATGAGCGCCTGCCCTGGCAGGCCTGGAATGCCGATGTCAGCACCGCCAAGGGCGAGCGGCGCTCCCTGCAGTTGCCCGATGGCACGCAGCTGCTGCTCAACACCGAGACGTCCGTGGACCTTGCCTTCGACGACCAGCTGCGCCGCGTGCTGCTGTTGCGCGGCGAGCTGATGGTCACCACCGCCCATGACACGGCCCAGCCCGCGCGCCCCTTTGTGGTGGACACGCCCGCGGGCAGGCTGCGCGCCCTGGGCACGCGTTTCACGGTGCGCCATGACATGGAGACTGCGGATACGCGCGTGGCCGTTTTCGAGGGTGCGGTCGAGGCCCGCAGCCGCACGGGCGAGTTGCTGCGTGTCGACAGCGGCGAAGCCGCAAGGCTCAGTGCCACGCAGGCGCTGCCGGCCGGCGCGGCCGGCGAGGGGCCGGGCTGGGACGAAGGCGTGCTCGTGGCCTCGGACATGCGCCTGGACCGCTTCATCGACGAACTGCGCCGCTACCGACCCGGGCTGATCACGCTGGCACCCGAGGTGGCCGGGTTGCGCCTGTCGGGCGTCTTCCCGCTCGCCGATACGGACCGCATCCTGCAGTCCCTGGTACAGGTGCTGCCCGTGCGCATCCATGTGCCGGTGCGCTACTGGGTGCGCATAGGTCCGGCATGAAGAGAAGGCGGCGGGACAACGCGGCCCGGTGACATCGGTCTGTACCTTTTCCCATCTCGCGTGACAAGCAGGGGAGAGGCGCTTTGCGGCGCCATGTTTCCTCCCTGATCCAAAGACCGCACCAACATGTCCGACCTCCATCACCAGCGCCGCCTCGCTACCGCGGCGGCACGCGTCCTCCGCCCCGCGCAGCCTGCGCCCGTGTTCCACCTGTCCGCATTGACCCTGGCCCTGGCCGCCGCACTGGCGAGCCTGTCCGCCCTGCCCTTGCCCGCGAATGCCCAGGGCCAGGGCCAGACAGGTACCGAGCGCACCCAGGCCTACGACATTCCGGCAGGACCGCTGGAGGCCGCGCTCACGCGCTTCGCCAAGGCCTCGGGCGTGCTGCTGGCCTATACGCCCGAGCTGGTGCGCGATCTGCAAAGCCCGGGCCTGCAGGGCAGCCATGCGCCGGCCGAGGCGCTGACCCGCCTGCTGGCGGGCTCGGGCCTGGCGGCCGCGACCTCGGGCAACGGCGGCTATACGCTGCGCCGCTCGCAGGCATCGCCTGCGTCCTCGACAGCGCCTGCCGCCTCAGCCGTGGGCGCCACCACGCTGGGCGCGGTGCACGTCACCGCCAAGGCCGAGGTCGGCAGCGCCACGGAAGGCACGGGCGCCTACACCGCGACCGGAGCCAGCAGCACGGCCACGGGCCTGGGCCTGTCGCTGCGCGAGACGCCGCAGTCGGTGAGCGTGATGACGCGCCAGCGCATGGACGACTTCAAGCTGGAGACGCTGACCGACGTGCTGGAGCAGACGCCCGGCGTGGCCGTGGTCCGCCAAAGCGAGATGACCACCTTCAACGTGCGCGGCTCCAGAGTCAACCTGCAGACCGATGGCAGCCGCCAGCTCACCAATGGCTGGGGCTGGAACACGCACATCATGTACTCGCTGGACGATCTGGCCGAGATCGACCGCGTTGAAGTGCTCAAGGGCTCGTCGGGCCTGATCAATGGTGACGGCGCCTACGGAGCCACGGTCAACCTGATCCGCAAGCGCCCCACGCGCGACTTCCAGGCCAGCGCAATGGCCAGCGCGGGCAGCTGGGGCACCTACCGCGCCGATGCCGACATTGCCGGTCCGCTGAACCAGGAAGGCAGCCTGCGCGGCCGCCTGGTGGCCTCGCGCAAGAGCGGCGACAGCTTCCGCGACCACCAGCACAGCAACAGCTCCATGCTGTACGGCACGCTGGAATACGACCTCACCCCCGACACCCTGCTGAGCGCCGGCATCACCTACCGCCAGCGCGAGCTGCGCGGCTCGGGCGGCACCACGCCCATCCAGGGCTATACGGGCACCGGCCAGTTCGTCGGCTGGATGCCGCGCTCGCTGAACATCGCCGCGCCCTGGTCGGGCTACGAGCAGGAGTCGCTCAACAGCTTCGCGCGCCTGGAGCACCGCTTTGCCAGCGGCTGGAAGGCCAAGCTGCAGATGTCGCATGAAGAGGTGAAGACGCCCGACATGCAGATCGGCCTGCTGCGCTACGCCCTGCCCAGCTCGGCCCAGTTCGCGGCCTACAAGGACATCGAGTCCCGCAACCAGAACATCAGCATCGACGTGCAGGGCCCGTTCACGCTGTTCGGCCGCCAGCATGAGTTGCTGGTGGGCGCGGGCGCCGCACGCAACCGCACCACGCTGCTGCGCGGCGCGCGCCCCGGCCTGGACCTGCCGCAGGTGGACTTCAGCCAGGGCGGCGCAGCCATCCCGGCGCCAGCGGACAACATCCCCTATTCCAACGACCTGTTCAGCAACAAGCGCAGCTATCTCTACAGCGCGGCACGCCTCAATCTGGCCGATCCGCTGAAGCTGATCGCCGGCCTGCGCGTGACCAACTACGACCAGAAGGATGTGACCGACATCAGCTGGTACAACTACAACATGCGCGAGCACGGCGTGGTCACGCCCTATGCGGGCCTGGTGTATGACGTCAGCCCGAACATCTCGCTGTATGGCAGCTACGCCAGCATCTTCAAGGCGCAAAGCGCCAAGGATCTGCAGGAACGCACCCTGCCGCCCGAGGAGGGCCTGACCTACGAGATCGGCGCCAAGGGCGAATTCTTCGACAAGCGGTTGAACGCCAGCGTCGCCCATTTCTGGATGCGCACCGACAACACGGCCGTGGAAGACGGGCTCATGCCCAATGGCGAAACGGCCTACCGCGCGGTCCAGGGCGCGCGCAGGCGCGGCTTCGAACTGGAACTGTCCGGCGAGCTGGCCAAGGGCTGGCAGGCCCAGGGCAGCTACGTGACCATCAACAGCAATCTGGACAACGCCGCCACCAGCCCGCGCCACCAGTTCAAGCTGGGCACCACCTACCGCTTCGCGCAGGGCGCGCTGTCCGGCCTGACCGTGGGTGGCGCCGCGCGCTGGCAGAGCGCCATCTCCACCAGCCGCGGCGCCGCCACGCTGCGCCAGGACGCCTACTGGGTGATGGACCTGATGGCGCGCTACCAGATCAACCGCCATCTCAGCATCGCGGCCAACGTCAACAACCTGTTCGACAAGCACTATTTCTCTGGCGTGACCAACTTCAATGCCCAGGGCCTGTACTACACCTGGGGTGCGCCGCGCAGCGTCAACGTGAGCATGCGTTACGACTTCTGAGCGTTGAAGGACCGCACCGGCCCAGGAACCCCAGAGCCGCGCGGGCCGGACTGCGCTGTACTGTGTTGTGTCAAGCAGCTGACGCACATGCTTACATAATCTGCCTTTCTGATTCATTTGCGCCCACAATGGCGCGCGAACCCGATTGGAGACTGCATGCGCCTTCCGAGCTTTTCGCAAACCGCCGCCAACGCCGCCCATACCGCCGCCCATACCGCCGATGGAACGCGCCAGAACCGCCGCCAGATGCTGGCCCAGGGCGCTGCCCTGGCCATGCTGTGCTCTCCTCTGGCCCATGCCGCACCGCCAGCGGCAGCACCTGCAGCCCATGCGCCACGGGCTGCCGGCACCGCCCAGCGCGTGGCGACCAGCCTGCGCATCGTCATTCCGGCCAATGCCGGCGGCGGCTGGGACCAGACCGGCCGCGCGCTGGGCGTGGCCCTGGTGGCCAGCGGCGCGGCCGAGCGCGTGGAGTATGAAAACGTGGGCGGCAAGGGAGGCACCATCGGCCTGGCCCAGTTTGCCGAGCGCCATGGCAAGGACCCCGACGCCTTGCTGATCGGCGGCATGGTGATGGTCGGTGCGGTGGCACTGCAAAAGCCGGCCGTCAACATGTCGCATGTGCAGCCGATTGCCCGCCTGACCAGCGACTACCTGGTCGTGGCCGTACCGGCCGACTCCCCCATCCGCAATGCCAAGGACCTGGTGGCCGCGCTGCGCAGCGACCTGGCCCACCAGTCGTTTGCGGGTGGCTCGGCCGGTGGCGTGGACCACATGTTCGCCGGCCTGCTCACGCGCGCGGCCAAGGCGGCGCCCGAGCAACTGGTCTACAAGCCCTTTCCTGGCGGCGCCCAGGTGGTGGAGGCCTTGCTCAAGGGCGATGCGCGCATGGGCGTGTCCGGCTACAGCGAGTTCAGCGAGGCGCTGGCCAGCGGCAAGCTGCGCGCCATCGGCGTGTCCTCGCGCCGCAGCCTGTTCGGCCTGCCCTCGTTCCGCGAGCAGGGGCTGGATGCGGACATGGCCAACTGGCGCGCCGTCTTCACCGGCAAGCAGGTCAGCGCCGCACGTGCCCAGGCCCTGCTGGGCGCCGTGGAGCAGGCCACGCAGCACGAGAGCTGGCAACGCGCCCTGCGCCAGAACCGCTGGGAGCCTTCCTGGCAGGCGGGCCGCGATTTCAACGGCTTTCTGGAGCTGGAGCACACCACGGCCAGCGTGATGACCTATCTGCTCAAACTCAAGAGCTGAGAAACCGCCGCGCAGCGGGCAGACCACGTGGCGGGCCTGCAACACTGGCTTGGTCATACGCGTATTCCTCTAGCGTGGGGCATTGCCGCTGTGGGTTTTGAGCTACCAAACTTGTAGCAGAATGGATCCAGAGCTATAGTTCCCCGGGACTTGGCTCGGCGCGCGTCCCACCCGGACGCACCCGCCGGCTCACCCACACCATTGCGCAAGGAGAAGCGTCATGAGCTCCAAGGAAAACGCCGCCATCAACCAGCTGTTCGAGAAACTCGAATGCCGCTACGCGTTGCGCGTGCTGTGGGCGCTGCGTGACGGTCATCCTCAGACCTTTCGACTGCTGCAAGACAGCGTGGGCGGCATCACGCCCAACACGCTGAACACCCGCATCAAGGAGCTGCGCGAGTGCGGGCTGCTGGAGCATGGCTCCGACGGCTACACCGTGACGCTGGCCGGCCAGGACCTGCTCAAGCGCCTGTCCGATGTGCAGGCCTTTGCCAACCGCTGGGTGGCCGCGCGCGCCAAGAAGTGATGTCAGGCCGGGCGCGGCACCAGGCGCCACGGCCTCTTCCCGCGCAGGGCCACCGGCCCGCCGGGTCGTCTCCTTTCCCCCTACCGTTTCTCTCTCAAGGAATACCACCATGGCTTTCACCACCACCGCATCCGGCCTGCAGTATGAAGACACCGTCGTGGGCGACGGCGCCGAAGCCCAGCGCGGCCGCAGCGTGACCGTGCATTACACGGGCTGGCTCTACAACAACGGCGTGCAGGGCGCCAAGTTCGACTCCAGCAAGGACCGCAACGATCCCTTCGTCTTCCCCCTGGGCGGCGGTATGGTGATCAAGGGCTGGGATGAAGGCGTGCAAGGCATGAAGGTGGGCGGCCAGCGTACCCTGATCATCCCGGCCGAGCTGGGCTATGGCGCCCGCGGCGCCGGCGGCGTGATCCCCCCAACGCCACGCTGAAGTTCGACGTGGAGCTGCTGGCCGTCTGAGCCTGCACCCACAGGTTCATGCAAGGGCAAGGTGCGAAGGCGCCTTGCCCTTTTTCATTGCCGGGCCACCCCAAGATGAAAAGCGCACCCTTGGCGCGCGTGAGTGCAATTCCTCATTCAAGGCGCCTTGCCGAACAGCGCCTCATGCAGCGGCAGGTAGCTGGCAGGACTGGCCGCCTCGCGCAGGCGCGGCGCCAGCGCCACCAGCTGGTCGTAGCCCATGGCCGCTTCCACGGCAAGGTTGAGCCGGAACCCCTTCAGGCCCAGGTTGGCCGTGATGGCCACGGCCAGCGGATAGGCGTTGCGATAGCGCACGGCCAGCGATGGCTCGGACTGCGCGGGGGCATCGCCAGTCGAATCCGTGGACGAAGCCGCTGCAGCAGGCGCGGCAGGGACCGAAGGCACCGCAACGGCCACCACGCCCAGCCGGGGCTCGGCCGCGTCGCGCGGTGCCAGCCATTCGCGCTCCACCAGCGCCAGGATCTCGTCCTGCGTCACGCCCATGCCGGCCACGGCCTGCAGCACCTGCGCCAGGCTGCGTTGCCCGTCAAACAGCAAAAAGGCCGAGCGCAACCGGGGCGAGAGATCGGCATGGCGTTCCTTGAATGCCTGTTGGCCGGCGGACGTTTTCACAAAATGCATGGCGGACGGGATTCTCTGCAAGGGATCGGATCGGACACGGCTCGCAGCGTGTCATGAGCCTCCGGCTCCCAAAAGCGGGTTTTCCAGCACGCACGGGCTTCAGTGGGGCCGGCAATGATCCAGATCTGCCAAAAGCGCAAAAACGGGGCAGAAAATGGCCATCCTCCCGCCCGGCGGCCTCTGCCCGTCAGGACGCTTTTGCGGGCACGGAACGCGCCGGGGCCCGGCGGCGCGGGTCCAGGCAGCTGACCAGCCAGGTCACCAGCAGGCCGGCCGGCACGCCGAAGACGCCCGATGAAATCGGCTGTATGCCCCACCACAGGCGCGCGTGCAGCGCTTCGGGCAGCACGGGCTGCAGTGCCGGCACATGCGAGACCATGTAGTACAGCGTGACGCCCAGCCCGGCCAGCATGCCGGCCACGGCGCCCCGGCGCGTGGTGCCACGCCAGAAGATGCCCAGCACCATGGCCGGCACGAAGGCCGAGGCCGCCAGCGAGAACGATGCCGTGACCATGGGCAGGATGTCCGAGGAACGGCGTGAGGCCACGAAGGCGGCCGACAGCGCCATCACCAGCAGTGCGAACTTGGACAGGATCACGCGCTGCTCGGGCGAGGCGCGGCGGCGGCGCTCGCGAAAGTACAGGTCGCGCACCAGCGCGTTGCTGATGGTCAGCAGCAGTCCATCGGCCGTGGACAGCGCCGCAGCCAGGCCGCCGGCCGCCACCAGGCCGGAGACCACGTAGGGCATGCCGCCCAGCTCGGGCGTGGCCAGCATGATGAGGTCGGCGCCCATGCGGATTTCGCCGAACTGCAGCACGCCGTCGCCGTTGACATCCTCCACGGCCAGCAAGGAGGCATCCACCCTGGCCCACTGCGCCATCCAGTTGGGCAGCTCGTCAAAGCGGATGCCCACGAGGTTGTTCATGACCTCGAACTTGACCAGCACGGCCAGGGCCGGCGCGCTCATGTACAGCACGCCGATGAAGAACAGCGTCCAGCCCACCGAGGCCCGCGCCCCCGACACCGAGGGCGCCGTGTAGTAGCGCGTGAGCAAATGCGGCAGGCCGGCCGTGCCGGCCATGAGGCAGAACATCAGCGCCAGGAAGTTGCGCCGGCTGTCCTCGTAGACCTGCTGCTCCTGGGGCGATCCGTCGGGGTTGCCGGCGAATGGCAGGCTGTGCAGCGGGATGCCGCCCAGCGGCTTCTCGCGCTCGCGCATTTCCTGCAGCTGGCGTGTCCACAGCGCGCGCGCGGCGGCTTCGTCGCGCGGCATGGCGGCCAGTTCGCGGCTGGCGGCCATGATGGCGCCGATATCGCCGCTGCGCGTGCGCAGATCGCGTATGCGCTCGGCCAGCGCCTGGCGCTCGGCGGCCAGAACGCGCGGCACGTCCTTGAGCTTGTCCTCCAGCACCTCGGCGCGCAGGCGGTAGGCGGCGATCACCTCCTGCTCGGCCGGCGAGTCCAGCAGGCGCTGCTCCATCTCCGCAATCTGGCTGAGCTGGGCCGTATAGGCCAGCGGCGCCACGGGATTGCCCATCTGCCGGTAGGCCAGCCAGGACACGGGGATCAGAAAGGCCAGCAGGATCACCACGTACTGCGCGACCTGGGTCCAGGTGATGGCGCGCATGCCGCCCAGGAAGGAGCACAGCAGCACGCCGCCCAGGCCCAGCATGATGCCGATCTCGAACTGCACGCCCGTCAGCCGCGAGGCGATCAGCCCCACGCCGTAGATCTGCGCCACCACATAGGTGAACGAGCAGATCACGGCCGCCAGCGCCGCGATCACGCGCGGCCAGCGCCCGCCGTAGCGCTGCTGGAAGAAATCGGGAATGGTGTAGAGCTTCATCGCCCGCAGGTGCGGCGCGATCAGCATGGCAACCAGGCAAAAGCCGCCCGTCCAGCCCAGCAGGTAGGCCAGTCCGCCGGCCTGGCCCGGCACGCCGGCAAAGCCCTGCAGGTACAGCGCCCCCGACAGGCTGATGAACGAGGCCGCGCTGACCCAGTCCGCCGCAGCCGCCATGCCGTTGTAGAAGGGCGGAATGCGCCGGCCCGCGACGTAGTACTCCTCGGGGTCGCTGGTGCGCAGGTACACGCCGATGGCCGCATAGACCATGACGGTGAAGAACAGGAAGATGGGGCCTATCCAGTGGCGGGACAGGCCTTGCTGCTCGGCCCAGAACATGAGGGCCAGAAAACCCAGCACGCCGAGCGTGTACAGGGCCACGATGCGGTGCAGCCGCCAGTGGGAGGCCGCCGTCAGCGGGGCGCGCTCAGCCATGGCCGGGAGGCGATGGCTGAGCGGACGGTTGCGTATCGGCCGATGGGGATGCGGGAGCCGGTGCCGTTGCAAAAGCGGCCCGGGCCTCGCGGCGCTCGAAATGGTCCATGGACAGACAATAGACGATGACGATGGCCAGGAACATCAGGACTGCCCCCTGGGCCGCGAACCAGTAGGCCAGCGGCCAGTCCGGCATCAGCGCCTGCAGGTCGCGCGCGTAGTAGCAGGCGCCAAAGGAGACAGCCACCCAGACCGCGAACAGCACGGCCTTGAGCCAGAGATGGCGGATGTCGTGCAGGTCGGGGGCGAAGGTCTCGCCTTCGGACGGTCCCCCGACCGCGTCGTCATGCAAGTGCGCTTTCGGCGTATGCATGGCGACGCTGCCAGCCCTTACTGCGCCAGGCGCTGCCAGGTGGCGACCACGCTGTCGGGATTCAGCGAGATGGAGGCAATGCCTTCGTCAGCCAGCCATTGGGCGAAGTCCGGGTGGTCCGAAGGGCCCTGGCCGCAGATGCCCACGTACTTGCCCTGGTCCAGGCAGGCCTTGATGGCGCGCGACAGCATCTTGCGCACGGCGGGGTCGCGCTCGTCGAAGTCGGCAGCCAGCAGCTCCAGGCCAGAGTCGCGGTCCAGGCCCAGCGTCAGCTGGGTCAGGTCGTTGGAGCCGATGGAGAAGCCGTCGAAGAACTCGAGGAACTCGTCGGCCAGGATGGCGTTGGAGGGCACCTCGCACATCATGATGAGCTTGAGTTCGTTGTCGCCGCGCTTGAGGCCGTTGGCCGCCAGCAGCTGGGTGACGCGCTCGGCCTGCTTGAGCGTGCGCACGAAGGGAATCATGATCTGCACGTTGGTCAGGCCCATGTCCTCGCGCACGCGGCGCAGTGCCTCGCACTCCATGCGGAAGGCCTCGCCGAAGTCCTCGGAGATGTAGCGCGCGGCGCCACGGAAGCCCAGCATGGGGTTCTCTTCCTCGGGCTCGTAGCGGCTGCCGCCGATGAGCTTGCGGTACTCGTTGGACTTGAAGTCCGACATGCGCACGATGACGGGCTTGGGCCAGAAGGCGGCGGCAATCGTGGCCACGCCTTCGGCAACCTTGTCCACATAGAAGGCACGGGGCGAGGCATGGCCGCGGGCCACGGACTCGACGGCCTTCTTGAGGTCGGCATCGACGGCGGGGTAGTCCAGGATGGCCTTGGGGTGCACGCCGATGTTGTTGTTGATGATGAACTCCAGGCGGGCCAGGCCCACGCCCTCGTTGGGCAGCTGGGCGAAGTCGAAGGCCAGCTGGGGGTTGCCCACGTTCATCATGATCTTGGTCTTGATGGCGGGCATCTCGCCACGCTGCACTTCGGTGATCTCGGTCTCGATCAGGCCGTCGTAGATCTTGCCGGTATCGCCTTCGGCGCAGCTCACGGTGACCAGGGTGCCGTCCTTGAGCAGGTCGGTGGCGTTGCCGCAGCCGACCACGGCCGGAATGCCCAGTTCGCGCGCAATGATGGCCGCGTGGCAGGTACGGCCGCCACGGTTGGTGACGATGGCCGAGGCGCGCTTCATCACCGGCTCCCAGTTGGGATCGGTCATGTCGGTCACCAGCACGTCGCCGGGCTGGACCTGGTCCATGTTGGCGATGTCATTGACCAGGCGCACGGGGCCCGTGCCGATCTTCTGGCCAATGGCGCGGCCTTCGGCCAGCACATTGCCCGTGCCCTTGAGGGCGTAGCGCTGCTCGGCCTGGCCCTTGGCCTGGCTCTTCACGGTCTCGGGGCGGGCCTGCAGGATGTAGAGCTGGCCGTCCGTACCGTCCTTGCCCCACTCGATGTCCATGGGGCGGCCATAGTGCTGCTCGATGACCAGGGCATAGTGGGCCAGCTGCTGCACGTCCTCGTCGGACAGCGAGTAGCGGTTGCGCAGCTCATGGGCCACGTCGGTGGTCTTGACCAGCTTGCCGCTGGCGGCCTTTTCCTCGGGCGAGGCAAAGACCATCTGGATCAGCTTGGAGCCCAGGTTGCGGCGGATCAGGGCCTTCTTGCCGGCCTTGAGCATGGGCTTGTGCACATAGAACTCGTCAGGATTGACGGCGCCCTGCACCACGGTCTCGCCCAGGCCGTAGCTGGAGGTGATGAAGACGACTTCCTCGAAGCCCGATTCGGTGTCGATGGTGAACATCACGCCGGCCGCGCCCAGGTCGGAACGCACCATGCGCTGCACGCCGGCCGACAGGGCCACCACGTCGTGGGCAAAGCCCTTGTGCACGCGGTAGGAGATGGCGCGGTCGTTGTACAGCGAGGCGAACACTTCCTTCATCTTGTGCAGCACCGACTCGATGCCCACCACGTTCAGGAAGGTTTCCTGCTGGCCGGCGAACGAAGCGTCGGGCAGGTCTTCGGCCGTGGCCGAGGAGCGCACGGCGAACGAGGCCGCCTCGTTGCCGCCCTGCAGGCGCACGAATTCCTCGCGGATGGCCTGCTCCAGATCGGCCGGGAAGGGCTGGTTCTCGACCAGGGCACGGATTTCGGCACCGACCTGGGCCAGGGCGCGGACATCTTCCACGTCCAGGGCGGCCAGCTTGGCGCTGATCTTGTCGGCCAGGCCGTCGTGGGCCAGGAACTGGCGGAAGGCGTGGGCCGTGGTGGCAAAGCCCGTGGGAACGCGCACGCCTTGCGGCAGCTGCGAGATCATTTCGCCGAGCGAGGCGTTCTTGCCGCCTACGGACTCGACATCGGTCATCCTCAGTTGTTCAAACGGAACGACGAGGGCGGTGGCCTCGAACAGTTGAGACATGGGAAAGCTCCAGAAGTTGAAAACCGTCGTGCGCCGCCCCGGCTGCCAAAGCCGGGCACGGTCGATCCATCCACGCAGGCGTGCGCGAGGCTTTGCTGTTCTGGTTGGAGGCCGGCAGCGAGCATGGATGGGAAATTGGGAATAATGGGCGCCATTGTAGGCGTTTGCCGTGAACCGACGGCAGCCCCCCTGTCCAGAGTCCGACCACCATGCACACCCACACCATCTTCGTCATCTCCGATGGCACTGGCATTACAGCCGAGACCTTCGGCACGGCCATCATGGCCCAGTTCGACACCAAGTCGCGCCTGGTCCGCATCCCCTTCGTGGACACCATGGACAAGGTGCACCAGGCCGTGCGCCAGATCAACCATGTGGCCGAGTCGGAAAGCCACAAGCCCATCGTCTTCACCACCCTGGTCAACCAGGACATGCTCGACCTGATCGAGAGCCAGTGCAAGGGCAAGGTGTTCGACATGTTCGGCACCTTCGTGCGGCCGCTGGAGCTGGAGCTGGGCCAGAAATCGCTGCACCGCGTGGGCCGCTTCGCCGACATCAGCGAGAGCAAGGAGTACCTGGAGCGCATGGAGGCCATCAACTACACGCTGGCCCATGACGACGGCCAGACCCACCAGGACCTGACGGGCGCCGACGTGATCCTGGTCGGCGTCTCGCGCAGCGGCAAGACCCCCACCAGCCTGTACCTGGCCATGCAGTTCGGCCTCAAGGTGGCCAACTACCCGCTGATCCCCGAGGATTTCGAGCGCAAGCAGCTGCCGCCCGCCCTGGTGCCCTCGCGCAAGAAGCTGTTCGGCCTGACCATCGATCCGCAGCGCCTGTCCAGCATCCGCAACGAACGCCGGCCCGACTCCAAGTACGCCAGCCTCGTCAATTGCCGCTACGAGGTGGCCGAGGCCGAATCCATGATGCGCCGCAGCGGCATACCGTGGCTGTCGAGCACGACCAAGTCCATCGAGGAAATCGCCACCACCATCCTGCAGGAGGTGCTGCCCCAGCACCTGGGGCACTAGCCTCCCCTGCGCTGCTCAGGCCGGGACGTTCCAGCGCAGCATGGGCTGCTGCGGCAGCGTCTCGACCAGGTAGTCCACCAGGGCCCGCACCTTGGTCGGCACGTACTGGCGGTCGCGAAAGCAGGCGAAGAAATCCAGCGTGGTGTCCTCGAAATGCAGCTGCCCCTTGCGCGCCGGGCCCAGGGCCAGCGGCTGCAGCAGTCCTTCGCGCATGTAGCGGTGGGCAATGAAGCTGCCGATCCAGACAATGCCGCCCCCGGCCACGGCCATCTCGGTGAGTGCATCGACATCGCTGGCGATGGCGGTCACGCGCAGCTGCGGGTCCACACGCTTGCCGTCGCGTGAAAACGGCCAGCGCATGAAGCGGCCATCGGCCTCGCGCCGGTACAGCAGGCAGGCATGGTCCAGCAGATCCTGGGCCGTCCGTGGCCTGCCATGGGCCTGCAGATAGGCCGGTGATGCACACAGCACGCGCGGCACGGCCGCCAGCTGGCGCACGGCCATGCCGGGCTCCAGCACATCGCGGTAACGCACGCTGATGTCCACATCTTCCTTGAGCACATCCACCTGCCGGTCCACCACCAGCAACTCCAGCTCCAGCCGGGGATGCTGCGCGGCAAAGGCCGGCAGCAGCGGCGCCAGCACATGGCGGCCAAAGGCTGCCATGCAGGCGATGCGCAGCCGGCCCTGCAACTCGCCGTGCAGCTGGGACAGGTCGGACTGCGCTTTTTCCAGCTCCTGCAGCACGGGGCCCACGCGCGCCAGATAGCGCTCGCCCGCCTCGGTCAACGCCATGGATCGCGTGGTGCGCGTGATCAGCCGCGTGCCCAGCTCGCGCTCCAGCCGGGCGATGTTCTGGCTGGCCGCCGCCGGAGAAATGCCCAGCTGGCGCGCAGCCGAGGCAATGGAGCCGCCTTCCAGGGCTTTGACGAAGGTCTCGATGGAGCGCAGATTAGGCACAAAAAACTATGGATGAAAAATGGATTCATCAATATAGCTTACGAGTGCACCAAGCTGCAGCCCTCTACACGGCAGCACGGGCCTTGCCTACAGTCCTGCACTTGCCGCGCCGAATCGACAAGCGGCCTGACCGGATCCGTGTCCATGCCTCCTACCTCCGCATCTACCTCTGCCTCTGCCTCCATTTCCCCTGCAGCCCCCCGCAGCCGCAAGCTGCACCGCCGCTTCGCACCCATCGTCTTTGCCTTCTACATGTCGGCAATCATGGCGTTTCTGATGTGCTGCGCCATCGTCGGCGCCAACAGTGGCCTGGGCGCCGACTACCTGCGGCGCGTGATACAGGCCTATGTGCTGGCCATGCCCGTGGCCTTTGTCTGCGTGATGGTGGTGCGTCCGCTGGTGGGCAAGCTGGTGGCCGCCACCGTGCATCTCTGACGCGGCCCGTCGCAGGGCCGGACCGTTGTTTTCAGGGCCTGGGTGCGCTCAGGCCAGCGCCTGCACTGCCAGGCGCGGCAGGCCCGCCACCAGTTCGCGCCAGCCGGGCAACTCGGCCCGGCCCGGCTTGCGCTCGCCAAAGAACATGGCCATCAGGTCGCCCTGGGCATCGAAGGCCTCGACCGAGGTGACCACGCCATCGGCCGTGGGCTTTTGCACGGCCCAGACGCTGGCGATCAGGTCGCAGCGCAGATGCAGGTTGAAATTCGGGTCCATCACATTGATCCACTGTGCGCCGCCGGGCGTGTCCATGGGCTGGATGTTGTGCACGGGGCCGGTGTGGATCTGTATGCAGCCGCCGCTGTCCACGAAGACCATGATGGGCAGGCCGTCCACGGCCGCATCGCCCAGCAACTGGGCCACGGACTCGGGCGCCAGCCGCGCGCAGTGGCCGGGCACCAGGCGGAAGGCCTGCTGGCGCTCGGCGCCAAACCGGCGCAGCAGATCGAAGAATTCATGCGTGTCCTGCATGGCGGCCCAGGCAGTGCTCAGGCCGGGCACGTCGATGGCCTCGTCGGCCTGCGGCAGCGCACGCGGGCGGGCATGGCGGAACAGGTAACCAGCGCTGGGCTCGGCGAAACGCTGCACCAGCGCCTCCCACGCCTGCAGGTCGGTGGACTCGCGCGCATGGACCTTGTGCACGGCACGGCCCTGCGCATTGAAGAACTGCAGGCTGCGCATGGCCGGCCTGCCGGCATGGGCAGGCTGCTCGGTCACGGCATAGCCGGCATGCCATTGGGCAAAGAACATTCGCAGGTCGATGTCGCGGCCCAGGGCAAGGCCCACGCCGCCGTTGGCCGAAAGCTTCTGGTAGACCCCGGTCTTTTCGTGGACCGTGGACTCGTTGCGCGTCAGCGCCATCACGGGGCCGCAGTCCTGCAAGCCCTTCAGGATGGCCAGCCATTCGGCGCGCAGCGGCACGGCCTGGAGGCTGCCCTCATGCTGGCCCGCATGCGCGGCAATGGCGGCGCCTTCCGGCAGGCCCAGGGAATCGGCGGCCTCCTTGGCGCGCAGGCCACCCTGGCGCGCCCGCGCAAAGCGCTGGCGGACTGCGGGAGCATCGACGGGAATCAGGAGACCGCCCTCCTCGGCATCGTGGACGGCGCTGCTCATTGCAGGGTGTCCAGCGGTGCGTGCCAGAGCGCATGGGGCACCGGCTGGGCTGCATGGGCTGCATGGGCTCCAGGCAGGGACACTCCGGCATCGGACACGGCGCGGTGCGAGCGCGACGGCGCGCCCGCATCGGCCACTGCCTGCCAGCGTTGCTGCAGCCGCCCCAGCAGGGCGCGCATGTCATGGGACAAGCCGCCCGCGCAGGCCAGGTTTTCGAGCTGCTCGGCCACCCGGGCGGCCATGGCCGGCCTATGGGTGTCGCAGCAGCCGTGGCCGAAGCCGGTCATCAGGGCCAGCGTGGCAGCCAGCGCGGCCTCGTTCTCGGGCAGCAGGTATTCCTCGTCCTGGGCAAGGCTCTCACTCTTGGATGGATGCATGGGGTTCTCCTTGCGTTTCAGTTGGCAGCGTTGCACATGCATGCGCCCGCGCCACAGGCGCATGCTTCAGAAATCCTTGACCATCGACACCCGCACATGGCGGCCGGGCTGGCTGTAGGCGTCGGCAATCGCCGTGCTGGCAGCCAGACCGCGCACATCGGCCCAGCGCCAGTACTTCTTGTCGGTCAGGTTGTAGATGCCGGCGTTCAGGCGCAGGTCGGGGCGTATGCGCCACTGGGCGCTCAGGTCGGCGACGGTGGCCGAGGGACTGAGCCAGGCGGCGCTGCCGTTGGACACGTCGCCGGCCTTCTTGCCACTCCAGTGCGAGACGTTGAACTGCACGCCCACGGCAGAGTGCTCGTAGCGCACGCCCAGCACCAGTTGCTGGGGCGAGATGGTGTCCAGCGGCTTGTCGGACTGCGTGTCCTTGCCGTCGGTGTAGCCGTAGGCCAGGCGCGTCTGCCAGTCGCCGCCGGCCCAGCGGCCCCAGTCGTAGTCGGCCTTGAGTTCGAAGCCGCTGATGCGGGCGCGGCCCACGTTGATGGACTGGTAGATGGCGGGGTTGGCCGCGTTGCCGGGCTGGCCCGCAACCAGTTGCTGGTCGACGATGAAGTCCTTGTAGCGCCCCGTGAACACGGCGGCGTCCAGGCGCAGCCTTTCCATGCGCCCGCGCAGGCCCAGCTCGAAGGTCTGGCTCTTTTCGGGCCGCAGGTTGGGGTTGGGAATGTTCCGGTAGAACGCCACCGGGTTCTCGAAGAAGGCATTGATCTGCCCGGCGTTGGGCGCCCGGAAGCCCGCCGCATAGTTGCCATAGACGGACCAGGCCGGGCTGGCCTGCAGCATCACGCCCAGCTTGGGCGAGAGCGCGGAGTCCGAGTTGCTGACCACGGTGGGCACAAAGCCGTTCTGCCGGGGCTTGATGCTGTAGTGCTCGGCGCGCAGGCCCGGGGTCACGCTCCAGGGGCCGTTGTGCAGTTCGGCCTGGGCGAACAGGGCGGTGGCGCTTTCGGTGGTGTCGGGGAAGCGCTTGAGCGGGAAGCTCTCGCCCACGGGCGGCGTGATGCCGTTTTGCGCGTTGACCACCTTGTTGCGGAGGTAGTCCAGCCCATAGGTGAACTTGCCGCTGGCCGAGGAACTCCAGCGCAGCAGGCGGCTGGCCTGTGCGTGCAGCTGGATCGCGTCCTCGTCATAGGTCACGTCGCGCTCGCGGTAGGGCAGGCCGATGCGCGTCTCGGTGACGAATTCGCGCGCGTCGGACTTCTGGTAGCTGGCCATCAGCTGCAGTTCGTCGGCCAGCGCCGTGCCCAGTTGCTGCCACTGGCCCTGCCAGCTGGCCCGCCAGCGCTTCATGTCAGTGCGCGAGTCGGAATTGGCTACGGTGGCCGAACGCGCGGACAGCAGGGCGTAGTCGGCGCGCTTGTCCACGTTCTCGAAGGTGAAGACATGCTTTTGCACGGCGCTGGGCGTGAAGACCAGGCGACCCATCAGCGATTCGCTGCGGTCTTTCTCGGGATTGGGCGTGGTGCGCGCCGCGCCCGTCACGTTGTTCGTGCCCATGTTCTCCAGCGCGTGCGAGCGGCCCAGGCCCGCCGACAGCAGCCATGCCCATTCGGGGCTGGCACGGCCCGCCACGGTGGCGCCCAGCTTGCGGCCGTTGTCCGAGCCGTCGTAGCCGGCAGCCACGCGGCCGGCGATGCGCTTGTCCTTGCCCAGCAGATCGTCCGGCTGCACGGTCACGAAGTTGACCAGGCCGCCCATGCCGTCCGATCCATACAGCGCGGGCGTGGACCCGCGCAGGATTTCCACGCGCTGCACCAGGCCCAGGTCCAGGTAGTCGCGGCCGAAGCTGTTGGCGCTGAAGCTGTAGCTGCGCGGCAGGCGCACGCCATCGACCAGCATGAGCACGCGGTTGCCATCCAGGCCACGGATGTTGAAGCCGCTGTTCTGGTCACGCCCGGCCGACGAGGTCGCCAGCGAGAAGCGCGCCGGGGCGCGCGGCACCTCGACATTGGGCAGCAGGTTGACCATCTCGCGGATGTCGCTGGCCTGCTCGCGTTCCATGCGGCCGGCGTCGATCACGTCGATGCTCATGGGCAGGGTGTCAGGGTCCTGCACCTCGCGCGAGGCGCTGATCACCATCTCCTTGAGAGCAGGGGCACGGGTCCGTACCCCGGACGCGGCCTGCGCCAGCAATTGCGTGTCGGCATCCCCGGCATTTGCAACGTTTGCGGCGGCCTGCCCCGGATCCTGGGCCAGGGCAGCGGAGGCGCACAGCAGCGCGCAGGCGGCGGCCAGGGGATGGCGCGCCCGCCGGGCGCTTGATTGCATTGCGAAGTCGTAAGCCATTGCGAAGCCCTCTCTCTCTGATCAACATGGATGTGCGAGAGCTGGCTTCTGCTTGCAGCGGCTGGCGGGTGGCCCGCCAGCCGTTGGCGCGTCATGTGCTGGCTGGATGAAGAAAAATTATATGCGAATAGTTCTCATTTATTGATTTGATCTGGCGCATGGGCCCCGGAACAAACCCTGCTGGCGCCGTGTGCCGCCAGGCAGCTATCTGTGCGACACCCACAGCGACAAGGCCCGCGCCTGAAGACGCGGGCATGAAAAACAGCCCCTGCCCTCCCCTTGCTGCGCCAGGCCTTCTGCCCCTGGCAGGGCGATGAAAAAAGGGCCCGGATGCCATGGCATCCGGGCCCTTTCTCCGGCTTGCTCCGCACCATGGCGGAGCAGCAACTGGTCAATGGCTGATCAGTGGCGGATCAGGTGATCGAAGGCCGACAGTGCAGCCGTGGAGCCGGCACCGGCAGCAATGATGATCTGCTTGTACGGCACGTTGGTGCAGTCGCCTGCGCCGAACACGCCGGGCACGCTGGTGTGGCCCTTGGCGTCGATCACGATCTCGCCGAAGCGTGTCAGCTCCACCGTGCCCTTGAGCCAGTCGGTGTTGGGCAGCAGGCCGATCTGCACGAAGATGCCTTCCAGCGCCACGGTCTTGACCTCTTCCGTCGTGCGGTCCTTGTAGGTCAGGCCGGTGACCTTCTTGCCATCGCCGTTGACCTCGGTGGTCTGGGCGTTGAGGATGACCGTGACGTTGGGCAGGCTGCGCAGCTTCTTTTGCAGCACGGCGTCGGCCTTGAGCTCGCTGGCGAACTCCAGCAGCGTCACGCTGCGCACGATGCCGGCCAGGTCGATGGCCGCTTCCACGCCCGAATTGCCGCCGCCGATCACGGCCACATTCTTGCCCTTGAACAAGGGACCGTCGCAGTGCGGGCAGTAGGTCACGCCCTTGGTGCGGTACTTGTCCTCGCCCGGCACATTCATGTTGCGCCAGCGCGCGCCGGTCGAGAGGATGACCGTCTTGGCCTTGAGGCTGGCGCCCGAGGCGGTCTGCACCTCGATCAGCCCGCCTTCCGTGGCGGCCGGAATCAGTTTGGACGCCGTCTGCAGGTTCATGATGTCCACCTCGTAGTCGCGCACATGGCGCTCCATGGCGGCGGCCAGTTGCGGGCCTTCGGTCTTGGAGACCGAGATGAAGTTCTCGATGTCCACGGTGTCCAGCACCTGGCCACCGAAGCGCTCGGCGGCGATGCCGGTGCGGATGCCCTTGCGTGCCGCATAGATGGCAGCCGCGGCGCCGGCCGGGCCGCCGCCGACGATCAGCACGTCGAAGGCATCCTTGGCGGAAATCTTGGCCGCTTCACGCGAAGCGGCGCCGGTATCGACCTTGGCGACGATCTCGGCCAGCTCCATGCGGCCCTGGCCGAAGCGCTCGCCGTTCACAAAGACGGTGGGCACGCCCATGACTTCGCGCTGCTCGACTTCCTTCTGGAACAGCCCGCCGTCGATGGCGGTATGGCTGATCTTGGGATTGAGCACGGACATCAGGTTCAGCGCCTGCACCACGTCGGGACAGTTGTGGCAGGACAGCGAGTAATAGGTCTCGAAGTGCAGCGGCACGTCGATATTGCGCACCTGCTCCAGCAGCTCGGCCGATTCCTTGGACGGATGGCCGCCGACCTGCAGCAGGGCCAGCACCAGCGAGGTGAATTCATGGCCCAGGGGGACGCCTGCGAAACGCACGCCGCTGTCCACGCCGGGATTGGTGATCAGGAACGAGGGCTTGCGCACCTCGGCGTCGTTGTGCTCGACGACGGTGATCTTGTCGCTCAGCTCGCGGATTTCCAGCAGCAGTTCCTTCAGCTCGCGCGCACCCTGGCTGTCATCCAGCGAAGCCACCAGCTCCACCGGACGCTGCAGGCGCTCCAGGTAGGCCTGCAATTGGGCTTTCAGGTTGTTGTCAAGCATGTCGGACTCCTAGGGAAATACGAATTTTCGGAAAAAAAAGCCCGGGCGCCAGGCACCCGGGCGTCTTCAACAGTTCAACTGTGAACAGGAAGCGGTGTACCGCTTAGATCTTGCCGACCAGGTCGAGCGAGGGAGCCAGGGTCTTGTCGCCTTCTTCCCACTTGGCGGGGCAGACTTCACCCGGGTGGTTGCGGACGTACTGGGCAGCCTTGACCTTGCGCAGCAGATCGACGGCGTTGCGGCCAATGCCTTCGGCGGTGATTTCCACGGCCTGGATCACGCCATCGGGATCGACGATGAAGGTGCCGCGGTCAGCCAGACCCTGGCCGGGACGCAGGACTTCGAAGTTGTTGCTGATTTCCCAGGTGGGGTCGCCCAGCATCGTGTACTTGATCTTGCGGATGGTGTCCGACGTGTCGTGCCATGCCTTGTGCACGAAGTGCGTGTCGGTGGACACGGAGAAGACTTCCACGCCCAGCTTTTGCAGTTCGTCGTAATGGTCGGCCACGTCGCCCAGTTCGGTGGGGCACACGAAGGTGAAGTCAGCGGGGTAGAAGAAGAACACGGCCCACTTGCCCAGGACGTCCTTTTCGGTCACTTCGATGAACTTGCCATTCTTGAAGGCCTGCGTCTTGAAGGGCTTGATTTGGGTGTTGATCACGGACATTGCTGTTTCCTTTGTGGTTGGTGAGTGAACACAGGACGAAGTCTAGGCCCAGGCAACCGATTGATCCAATGAATTGATTGAATTCATCCGATTGCCAAAAACTATGTGAACATCCTTGGTCTCCAGGCCTGCGGGCTTGACCAGCCCGCCACCGGCCTGAAGAGGCTATTTTGGGCCGAAATATGACAAGGCAATGCAGCAACCCCGCAGCCGCGTCGGCAGCCGGCCCGCAAACGAGAACGCGCCTCATAAGCAGCCAATGCGCGATAACAGGGGTTTGCTTGATCTGACGCAGAAACCCTAGACAATCCACCCCTATAGCGGCCGGCGATCGGCGCGGTCCCCCACGTACAACAAAGGAGTTCCCCATGCAAGGCGACGCACAAGTCATCACCTGGCTGCAAGCCCAGCTCAAGAACGAGCTGACGGCCATCAACCAGTACTTCCTGCACTACCGCATGTACAAGCACTGGGGCTTCGACAGGCTGGCCAAGAAGGAATACAAGGAGTCCATCGGCGAGATGAAGCACGCCGACTGGCTCATGGACCGCATCTTCGTGCTCGACGGCCTGCCCAACCTGCAGGACCTGGGCAAGCTGCAAGTCGGCGAGGATGTGCCCGAAGCCCTGGCTTGCGACCTGAGCAGCGAGAAAACCGCGCAGCAGACCATCAAGGACGGCATCGCCCACTGCGAAAGCGTGCGCGACTATGTCTCGCGCGATCTGCTGCAAAAGATCCTGGACGATACCGAGGAGCACATCGACTACCTCGAAACCCAGCTGGACCTGATCGACAAGGTCGGCATCCAGAACTACCTGCAGTCGCAGATGGACGAAGAGTCCTGAGCATCGGACTCAGGGGTGGCGGCACAGGCCGCACCCCGCACTCGAAACGACGGGCCTGTGTGCCCGTTTTTTCATCTTCTGGCCCGGCTATCGGTCACTCGTCGGCGTATCGCAGCGGAAACAACAGAAGAAAGGTCGTGCCGGTCTGCGCGGCCGACTGCACCTCGATGGTGGCGTCCAGCAATTCCGCCAGCCGCTTGACGATGGACAGGCCGATCCCCTCGCCTGCGCCGCTGCGGTAGCTGGCCGCCGCACCGCCTTGCTGCGGCGCGCCCCCGGTGCGGACCTCCCCGGACGCCGCCGTCCCCAGGTGGCCCGAAGGGTCCATGTCCGTGGCCTGCTTGAGGGCGGCAACCAAAGGCGCCGCAGGCGCCATGCCAGGGCCCGTGTCCCCGATGGAGAGCATCCAGCGGCGCCGGTCCTCCCCATCACCCAGAGCCCACTTCACCGTGACACCGCCCTCCTGGGTGTACTTGAGCGCGTTGAGTATCAGGTTCTGCGCGATGCGGCGCAGTTTCAAGGCATCCCCTTCCACCGGCATCGTCCCCGGCCCCTGCAGGTGCAGGTACAGGCCGCGATCGTTGGCCAGGGCCTGCAGTCCCTCGCACAGATGGGTGATCACCTCGGCTGCGTCAAAGGAGGTCAGCTGGCGATGCTCGCGCCCGGCGTGCAGCTTGGCCAGCTCCGTCACGTCATCCAGCAGATGGCGCAGCGACTGGACGTTGCGGTCCAGCATGCGCAGGAGTTTCTCGCGCGACTGCGCCGGCGCATGCTGCATGCCCAGGCCATGCGTCACATTGGCCACCACGCCGACGTTGCTGCGCAGGTCATGCGCGACCTGCTCCCACAGTTGCGAGCGCTGCAGGTCCAGCGTGCTCACGTCATGCAGCGCCGCTTCCAGGTCCCGGACATGGCCCTCGGCCTCCTGCTGCTGCAGGCGGAAATACTGGGTGCTGCTGTCCTGCACGTCGCGCGTGTAGGTGGCGGCCCAGGCCTTGCGCGCAACGGGCATGGCGCCATGCGCATCGGGATGCTCCTCGGCATAGGCCTCCAGTTGCGCCACCATGACTTCGTTGAGCAGGCCCAGCTCGCGCACGACTTCATGCAGGTCATAGCCCTGTTGCCAGCGGTGCAGGCCGTGGGCGGCGGCCTGCTCGCCATCGACCGGCGGCTCGGCAGCGCCTGCCGGGGCACCGCCGAGGGCCCGCAATTGCTGCTCGAACGCGGCCAGCACGGCCGGAATGTGATCGTTCAACTGGGTGCGGGGAAGCGCCTCGCCGGCGGTCAGTGCCGGGTCCCGCCTGACGGCCTTGCGCCATGTCTGCAAGAGTCCTTCGCGCTGCGCCGCAAGGGCGTCTGCCAGTCTGCAGAGTTCATTTCCTTGGCTTGTCATGGATCGGCATCCGTGGCGGTCTGTGGAGAGGGGAAAAATGCGTTGCGCCAAGGATGGTAAGGCCAAAAACCCGGCCGATCGGGCTCGTGCCGGCGCGCCTACAGGCCGGTGGGAAAGTGCACGCCCGCGCGCTGGGCAGCCTGCACGATGTGCGTGGCCATGGCCTGCTGCGCCAGCTCGGGCCGGCCCTGGGACAGGGCCTCGATGATGGCGGCATGCTCCTCGGCGGTCGCATGGCGCGCGCCGCGCTTGTAGTACGGCAGGCGCTGGCTTTCCTGCATGACCTCGCCGCTGCCGCGCAGCACGTCGGCAATCGCATGGTTGCCCGAGATGGTGGCAATCTGCAGGTGAAACTCGAAATCCAGGCGCGTGGCCTGCACGAAATCGGCCAGCTCGATGCTTTGCTGCATGGCCTGCAGGTTGGCCTGCAGGGCCGCCACGTCTTCGGGCTGCACCACCAGGGCGGCCAGGCGTGCGACAAAGCCCTCCAGCGCATAGCGCAGCTGATAGACATCGGTGAGCGCATGCGAGTCGGCAAAGCGCCAGGCCTCTGCGCCAGAGGCCGGGGCGTCGGTGGCCTCGGTCACGTACATGCCCTTGCCGGGCCGCGCCACGACCAGGCCCAGCCCCTGCAGCGTGGACAGCGCCTCGCGCAGCGAGGTCCGGCTGATGCCCAGTTGCTCCGACAGGTCGCGCTGCGACGGCAGCAGCGCGCCCACCGGATACACGCCGCCCTCGATCCACTCGCGGATCACGCGGGCGGCATTGCCGGCAACGGCGGTGCTGGCGGAAGGACTGGAAGCGGTGCTGGGTTCCATGCGTTGGCAGGTCTCGGGGTCGGGGGCGGCAGGTGCGCTGATCTTAGCGACTGCGCACCGCTGCCGCATGGTCGTGGGTCGTGTGGTCGTGGGTCGTGCAGCGTTGGTGCCTCTACTTGTTGACCAGCTTGGCCGGCACCGTATAGGTCAGGAAGGCGCCGAACAGCAGCACGCCGGCCAGCACGAACATGGCGGCATTGGTGCTCTGTGTCGCATCCTTGATGAGGCCGATCATGTAGGGACTGATGAAGCCGGCCAGGTTGGCAAAGGAGTTGATCAGCGCAATGCCGGCTGCCGCACCCGCGCTGGACAGGATGGCCGTGGGCAGGCTCCAGAACAGCGGAGAGGTCGCCAGGCTGCCGCCCGCGGCCAGCGCCAGGGCGGCCAGCGACAGATAGACGTTGCCGCTGAAAATGGCCGACAGCATCAGGCCCGCTGCGCCCACGCAGAACGGCACGATCAGGTGCCAGCGGCGCTCGCGCATGCGGTCCGAACTGCGGCTGACCAGGTTCATGGACACCACGGCCACCGAGAACGGGACGGCCGTCAGCAGGCCGATGTGAAAGGCCCCCTCCACGCCCGACTGGCGGATCAGGCTGGGCAGCCAGAACGTGAGACCGTACTGGCCCATGACGGTGCAAAAGCAGATCAGGGCCATCTTGATGATGCGGGGGTCGGAGAACAGCGCGCGCAGCGTCACATGGCTATCGCTCTTGCTGGCGTTCTCGCGGGCGATGTTGCGCTCCAGCAGGGTCTTTTCCGCCTCGGTCAACCAGCGTGCGGCGCGGATGCCGTTGTCCAGGTACCAGAGCACGGCCAGGCCCAGGATCATCGAGGGAATGGCCTCGAGCAGGAACAGCCATTGCCAGCCGCGCAGCCCCGCCACTCCCTGCATCAGGTCCATGATGCCGCCCGACAGCGGTCCGCCCAGGATGCCCGAGACCGGAATCGCGCACATGAACAGCGCCACCATGCGGGCGCGCCGGTACGACGGAAACCAGTAGGTCATGTACAGGATCATGCCGGGGTAGAAGCCCGCCTCGGCCGCGCCCAGCAGAAAGCGCAGCACGTAGAACTGCGTGGGCGTGCTCACGAACATCATGGCCGCCGAGATCAGGCTCCACATGATCATGATCCGCGAGATGGTGGCCTTGGCGCCTATGCGGTGCATCAGCATGTTGCTGGGCACCTCGAAGAAGAAGTAGCCGATGAAGAACAGCCCCGCCCCCAGGCCGTACATGGCCTCGCTGAACTGCAGGTCGGCCAGCATGTGCAGCTTGGCGAAGCCCACGTTCACCCGGTCCAGGTAGGCCGCCACATAGCAGGCCATGATGAAGGGCAGCAGGCGCCAGGCCACCTTGCGGTAGACGGCGGCCTCGGCCGGCGTTTCGCTGGCCAGCGCCGGCGCCGCGCCGGCGACCTCGGCAGATGCGGGAAGAGATGACATCAGGGAGTCCTTGGTTGAGGAGTTGCGACCAACTGGTATTACCGGTATGAATTACGAAGCGAACGGTACCTCCAGCGCTTTGCCATGTGCACTCGCATTTACCCCAATTCAACGCAAGCAAAACTAATTCCCCGAGGTTTGACAAAAATCCGGTCCAGCTGCAGACTGGTATTACCAGTATGAAAACAAGAGGCAAAACTTCGTGAACACCTTGTCAGAGACCCGCCCCGCCAGCCTTTGCCTGCGCGCCCAGCCGCTGACCGCCGAGGCCTTTGCCGAGTTTGGCGAGGTCCTGGACAGCACAGGCCACACACCGCTGCTCATCAACGATGGCATGACCGAGCGCTACCACGCCCTGGCCCGCGTGGACACGGGCGGCAGCGAAGGCCATGGGCTGATCAACCTGTTCCATGCCCGGCCCTATGCGCTGCCCCTGCGGCTGACCAGCATGGAGCGCCACCCCCTGGGCAGCCAGGCCTTCATGCCGCTGGATGCACAGCCCTTCATCGTGGTGGTGGCCCCCCTGGGCGAACAGGTGGCAACCGCCGACCTGCGCGCCTTCATCACCAACGGCCGCCAGGGCGTGAACTACCGGCGCGGCGTCTGGCACCACTCGCTGATCGCGTTGAATGCGCCGGCGCGCTTCATCGTGATCGACCGTGGCGGCCCTGGCGACAACTGCGACGTGCTGCCCATCGGCGGCGCCGAGGGCGTTGTGTTGGACCTGGGCAGCGTGCAGGCCTGAATTCGGCCCACCCAATGAACCAATGAACAAAGCCGCCCGAGGGCGGCTTTGTGCTGCATGGCGGCGGGCGGCCTCAGGCCGGTACCAGAAAGTCCCGGCTGATGCCCTGGCCCAGGTCGTGCACGCGGTCCAGGAACTGCGTGAGATAGGCGTGCAGGCCCGTGGCCAGGATTTCGTCGATGCGCGCATAGCGCAGGTCGGCCAGCAGGCGGCCTGCCTTGCGCTGGGTCTCGCGCGACTGGGCGTTGGCCACGCTTTCCAGGTTGGCCACCACCTCCAGCATGCTGGCCAGCAGCGAGCGCGGCATGTCGCTGCGCAGCATCAGCAGCTCGGCCACGCGCTCGGGCGTGATCACGTCGCGGTAGACCTTGCGGTAGACCTCGAAGGCCGAGACGCTGCGCAGCAGCGCGCTCCAGTGGTAGAAGTCGAACGGCGTGGCCGCCTTGCCCGATGCGCCGTTGCGTGCGCTGCCGTGGTAGTCGCGCTCGATGGCGTGGAACTTCACGTCCAGCAGGCGTGCCGTGTTGTCGGCGCGCTCGATGAAGGTGCCCAGGCGCAGGAAGTGGAAGGCCTCGTCCTGCAGCATGGTGCCCAGCGTCACGCCGCGCGACAGGTGCGAGCGGTGCTTGACCCATTCGAAGAACTGGCCCGGATCGCGCTCCCAGTCGCCCTCGGCCAGCAGGCGCTTGAGCTCCAGCCAGGTCTGGTTCTGGGTCTCCCAGGCCTCGGTGGTCAGGGCGCCGCGCACGGCGCGCGCGTTCTCCCGCGCAGCGCGCAGGCAGGAGGCGATGGACGAGGAGTTGCTCTCGTCGCGCACCATGAAGTGCAGCACGGCCTCGCGCTGCACCTCGCCGTGGCGGGCGGCGTAGGAGGGGATCAGCTCGCTGATGGACAGCACACCCTGCCAGGCCTTGCGCGCCACCTGCGGCGCCTGGGGCAGCATGGAGGTGTCATAGGAGACGTTGAGCATGCGGGCGGTGTTCTCCGCACGCTCCGTGTAGCGGGACATCCAGTACAGATGATCGGCAGTACGGCTGAGCATTCAATGTCCTCCCTCATTTGACTCACCGGCCCCGAGCACCCAAGTGTCCTTGGTGCCGCCGCCCTGTGATGAATTGACCACCAGCGAGCCCTCCTTGAGCGCCACGCGCGTGAGGCCGCCGGCCACCATGCGCACCTGGTTGCCGCTGAGCACGAAGGGCCGCAGATCGATGTGCCTTGGTGCGATGCCCTGCTCCACCAGGGTGGGGCAGGTGGACAGCGCCAGCGTGGGCTGCGCGATATAGCCGCCGGGATTGGCGATGAGCGCGCGGCGGAAATCCTCGATCTCGCCGCGCGAGGCGGCAGGCCCGATCAGCATCCCGTAGCCACCGGCGCCGTGGACTTCCTTGACCACCAGTTCGTCCAGGTGGTCGAGCACGTAGCGCAGGTCATCGGGCTTGCGGCACAGCCAGGTCGGCACGTTCTGCAGGATGGGCTCCTCGCCCAGGTAGAAGCGGATCATCTCCGGCACATAGGGGTAGACCGATTTGTCATCGGCCACACCCGTGCCCGCGGCATTGCAGATGCTCACGTTGCCGGCACGGTAGGCGCGCATGAGGCCGGGGCAGCCCAGCGTGGAGGTGGGGCGGAAGACTTCGGGGTCGAGAAAATCATCGTCCACGCGCCGGTAGATCACGTCCACGCGCTGCGGGCCGCGCGTGGTGCGCATGTAGACCACGTCCTTGTCCACCACCAGGTCCTGGCCCTCGACCAGCTCCACGCCCATTTGCTGGGCCAGGAAGGCATGCTCGAAGTAGGCGCTGTTGTGCATGCCGGGCGTCAGCACCACCACCGTGGGCTCGGGCGTGCCGGCCGGCGCGCTGGCGCGCAGCGTCTCCAGCAGCATGTCGGGATAGTGGGCCACGGGCTCCACGGGATGGCGCGAGAACAGGTCCGGGAACAGCCGCATCATCATGCGCCGGTTCTCCAGCATGTACGACACGCCCGAGGGCACGCGCAGGTTGTCCTCCAGCACGTAGTACACGCCCTCGCCCTGGGCATTGGCGGCGCGCACGATGTCGATGCCGGCAATGTGGGCGTAGATGCCGCCCTGCACCGCCAGGCCCCGCATCTCGGGCCGGTACTGGCTGTTGTTCAGCACCAGTTCGCGCGGCACCAGGCCCGCGCGCAGGATCTCCTGGTCGTGATAGACATCGTGCAGGAAGCGGTTGAGCGCCGTCACGCGCTGCACCAGGCCCGCCTGCATTCGCGACCACTCATGTGCGGGAATGACGCGCGGTATCAGGTCGAAGGGGATGAGGCGCTCGTTGCCGGCGCCGCTTTCGTCCTTGTCGCCGTAGACGGCGAACGTGATGCCGACGCGCCGGAAGATGATCTCGGCCTCGGCGCTGCGCGCTCGCAGCGTCTGTTCGGACTGGCGCGCAAGCCATTGCGCGTAGTCCTTGTAGTGCAGGCGCACATCGCTGCCGTCGAACGGCGTCATCGTGTACATCTCGTCAAATGGATGCATTCGTCACCTCCTGTCGCTGCATGTGTACGGGGTCTAGCAAGCTACGGGCCAGCCCTCGTATCGCACCAGTGTAGCGATAGGTAACCTCAATCCGGACAAGCGGTATCCAGCATATGCATCCTGCTCCGCCATCGGCGCACGCCCTATCCGCCCTGCCCCTGCGTGACGTGCACATCCCAATAGCGGCGCGCCCTTTCCCGCTCGCAGACCAGGTGCACGGGGTCCGAAGAGCGCCAGTGCGCCGCGCCGCAGCGGGCCGACTGCACCACGCCGGCGCCATGGGCCTCATAGCGGCGCACCACCTCGGGGACAGGATGGCCATAGCGGCTGCGATATCCCGCCTGCACCATGGCCCAGCGCGGTGCCAGGGTCTGCACCAGGGCGGTGCTCGATGAAGTGCGGCTGCCGTGGTGGGGCACCAGCAGCCACTGCACGGGCGCGAGGGCGCCGGCCCTTGCCAGTGACCGCTCCTGCGCAGCCTCGATGTCACCGGCCAGCAAGGCCTGCACGCCAGATGCAGAGCGCAGCAACAGCACGCAGCTGCCCGCATTGGCATGGGCCAGCGCCCGTGCGGAGGGCAACCGTTCGCCGGCAGACGGATGCAGCACCTCCAGCCGCACGCCATCCCATTCCCAGTGCTGGCCCGCCTGGCAGCGGCGCACAGCGCCCAGGCCGGCCAGCGCAGGGTCGAGGATCACGGAATCCGATCCCCAGACCTCCGCCTGCGGCTGCGCGGCATGCACGGCCAATGCACCGCCCGTGTGGTCATTGTCACGGTGGCTGAGCCACAGGGCATCCAGCCTCAGACCCAGAGCCTGCAACAGCGGCACCAGCACCCGGTCGCCGGCATTGCTGTCCATGCCGTACTGCGGCCCCGCGTCATACAGCAAGGCATGCCGCGCCGTGCGCACCAGCACGGCATTGCCCTGGCCTATGTCCACGGCCATCAGGTCGAACTCGCCATGCGCCGGTGATGGCGACGGCCACCACAGGACCGGCAGGCACATGGCCAGGCCCCAGCAGCGCCATCCGGCAGGCACCGGAGCCACCAGCGCCAGGCCACCGCACAGCGCAGCCAGCCCTGCCCACAGCGGCGGCTGCGGCAGTTGCACCACGGCCCATGCCCACTGGTCCAGCCATTGCAGCAGCTCCAGCAGCGGGGCCAGCGCCAGCGCCGCACCTGTCCACAAGGGCGGCCACAAGGCACCCAGCAGGGCCAGCGGCGTGACCACGAAGGTCACCCAGGGAATGGCCGCCAGATTGGCCAGCAGCCCCGACAGCGACAGCTGGCCGAACAGCATCAGGCCCAGCGGCGCCAGCGCCAGCGAGATGCGCCATTGCTCGCCCCACAGGGCCAGCGCACGGGCAGGCAGCGAAGGCCGCTGCGCGCCCTGCATGCGCGCATCGGTGGCCAGCAGCACGCCCACGGCCACAAAGCTCAGCCAGAAGCCGGCCTGCCACAGGGCCCAGGGGTCCAGCACCACGACCACGGCCAGCGCCAGGCACCACACGGCGGGCCAGGGCCAGCGCAGTCCGGCGCCGCGCAACGCAGCCACGCTGGCCAGCATGCAGACGGTGCGCTGCGCCGGCAGTCCCCAGCCGCTGAACAGCGCATAGCCGCCCGCCAGCAGCACGCCGGCCAGCAGGGCCGCCTGCGGCGCCGGGCACCACAGGCAGGCCCGTGCGCTGCAGCGCCAAAGCCGCCCCACCACCAGTGCTGCCAGCCAGGCGAACAAGGTGATGTGCAGGCCGGAAATGCTCATCAGATGGGCCACGCCGGTATGCCTAAACAGCGCCCAGTCATCCCGCGCAATGGCCTGTTGATCGCCCATGGCCAGGGCGGCCACCACACCCAGCATGCGCGGCGCATGGGCAGGGTCCAGGCCGATGCGCTGTAGGGATGCCGCAAGCGCGGATGTGCGGCCCAGGATGGCGTCGCGCATCTGCTGGCGCCAGCGCTGCAGGGCATGGCTGCCGGTGTCGGCCAGTTGGCGTGCAGCGGGCTGTTCGCGCACATGGCCCGTGGCCTGCACGCCCTGCTCCCACTGCCACAGCTCATAGTCGAAACCATGGGGATTGCGCGCGCCATGCGGGCGCTTGAGCCGCACGGTCAGCGCCCAGCGCTGGCCTGGCCGCAGATCGGGCAGCATGGCAACACCCCTGGACTGCCGGCCCCGGGGGGCGTACCAGGACAGTTCGATCAGTGCAGGAAACGGCGCCAAGACCTCTTCGCTGCCGACGATCCGAGCCTGCTCCACCTCCATGCGCCAGCGCATGCCCTGGGCCATGTTCTGGGGAAGCGATGCCACGACGCCGACGATGCGCAGGTCACGCCCCTCCAACGGCGCAGACAGCGCCTGGCCCGCAAAGTCCTGGGCCCGCCAGCCGGTCAACCCGCCCACCAGCAAGGCGGCGCAGACGGCGGCCCACAGGCGGTGCACACCACGGCAGCGCCGGCCTGCCCATGCCCGCCACGCCCTCCAGGCCAGGCCTGCCAGCCCCATGCCCGCCAAGAGCAGATACATCCACAGCGGCCACAGGCGCGGCTGCGTGACCTGCCAGGCCGCACCGGCCACGCAGCCGAGCAGCAGGGGCGTCCAGGAAGACGGCGAGAGGGTTTGGGCAGCTGCCGCAGGGTGCATCCACACATGCTAGGAGCGGATGCCGCGCAGCCACCATGCAGCGCCTCGGATTCAGACAACAATCAGACTGGCGGAAGCCCAGGCCCTGACATGCCAGGGTGCAAGGGGCTGTGTCACACTGTCCGCCACCCCGGCACTGGCGCCGGATTTTTCTTGTCTCGAAGGAATCAACGATGAGCGTTTACGAACAACTGAAGGCCCTGAACATCGAACTGCCGTCGCCTGCCATCCCGGCGGCGGCCTACGTGCCCTATGTGCAGACGGGCAATCTGGTGTTCCTGAGCGGCCATATCGCGCGCAAGGACGGCAAGGTCTGGGCCGGCCAGCTGGGCCGTGATCTGCAGACTGCCGACGGCCAGCAGGCCGCGCGCGCCATCGCCATCGACCTGATGGGCACGCTGCAGCATGCCGCCGGCGGCGACCTGGGCCGCGTGCGCCGCATCGTCAAGCTGATGTGCCTGGTCAACTCCACGGGCGACTACACCGAGCAGCACCTGGTGGCCAACGGCTGCAGCGAGCTGCTGGGCCAGGTCTTCGGCGATGCCGGCACGCATGCGCGCAGCGCCTTCGGCGTGGCCCAGATCCCGCTGGGCTCCTGCGTGGAAATCGAGCTGATCGCCGAACTGGCCTGATCGGCAGCATGCCGCCGCACGGCGCCGCCGTGCTCGCAGGCGGCTAGAAACTCTCCCATTGGCCATCCTCGGCTGCCGGTGCGGCAGGCCGGGGCGCCGAGGCCAGCTTGGGCGCCGCCGCCCTTGCTGCGGCAGGCCGCGCGGCAACCGGCCCGGCAGCCGCAGGCGCCACGGCTGCTGCCGGCCGCCTTGGCGCTGCGGCAGCGCTGTGCAAAGTGCGCGCCGCCGGCGCAGCCTGCCTTGCGAGCGTCGTCGGCGAAGGCGCCAGGTGCGCCACCTTGAACACCGCCACCGTGCGCGACAGCTGCTCGGCCTGCTCTCGCAGGCTTTGCGCTGCGGCCGCGCTTTGCTCGACCAGGGCCGCGTTCTGCTGCGTCATCTGGTCCAGCTGTCCCACGGCCTGATTGACCTGGGCCACGCCCGCGCTTTGCTCCGAAGAGGCCGCCGTGATCTCGCTGATGGTGTCGGCCACGCGCTGCACGGACTGCACGATGCCCTCCATGGTGGTGCCCGCGTCGCCCACCAGGCGGGCGCCGTCCTCCACCCGCTCCACCGAGGCGCCGATGAGCTGGCGGATTTCCTTGGCAGCCGCCGCGCTGCGCTGTGCCAGCGTGCGCACCTCGCTGGCCACCACGGCAAAGCCACGGCCCTGCTCGCCGGCGCGGGCCGCCTCCACGGCGGCGTTCAGCGCCAGGATATTGGTCTGGAAGGCAATGGAGTCGATGACGCCGACGATGTCGGCAATCTGCCGGCTGCTGTCGTTGATGCCCTTCATGGTCTCGACCACCCGGGCCACGACCTCGCCGCCGCGCTGGGCCACCTGTGACGCGCCCGCCGCCAGGCTGCTGGCCTGCTGGGCACTGCTGGCGCTTTGCTGCAGCGTGCTGGTGAACTGTTCCATGGCGGCAGCCGTCTCCTGCAGGTTGCTGGAGGTCTGCTCGGTGCGCACGGACAGGTCCTGGTTGCCGGTGGCGATCTCGGCGCTGGCGATGGCGATGCTGTCCGTGCTCTGGCGCACCTGCTGCACCATGCCCGACAGCGATTCGCTCATGGCCTGCAGCGAGCGCAGCAGGTCGCCGAATTCATCAGCACGCTGTGCCTGTCCCTGCACGCCTGCGCTCAGGTCGCCTGCGGCAATGCGTTCGGCCAGTTCGCTGGCCTCGGCCAGGGGCCGGCGGATGCTGGCAATCAGGAAATGGGCGCCGATGACGATGCCCAGCAGCAGCAGGCCCACGGCCGCAGCGGCAAAGCCCACGGTGAGCCTGCGCGAGGCGGCCATCTCTTGCTGGCTGGTACGCGCCACCTGCTCCTGCATCTGCACGAAGTCGCGCAGCGACTGCAGATAGGCATCCACGGCGGGGTTGTAGGACTGCTTGACCAGGGCCAACGCCTGCTCCTGCCGGCCATCGGCCTTGAGCTGGCGTGCCTGGGCACGCAGTTCGATCATGGTCTTGCGGGCTGCCGCAATCCTGGCCATCTGCGCCTTGTCTGCGTCGGACAGGGGCATGGCTTCCAGTGATTTCTGCACCTCGGTGATCCGCGCCGAGGTGGCGCTGATCACGTCCTTGAACTCGGCCTCGACAGCGGCATCACTGCTGACCACCACTGCCTGGGTGCGGGCCGCGTTGGTTTCGGTCAGCCCCATCCAGCGCACGGCGGCCTGGACCCGCGCCTGCATCTCCTGGGTCACCGCCTCGGACCGGGCCTGGACCTGGGCCGAGCGATAGCCCGACAAGCCGACCACGCCCACCAGCGCCACCACGATGGCGGCCACTGCAAGCCACAGCTTGTGTGCCATGCGAAGTCGCAGCATATCCAGTCTCCCTCATTTTGGAAGACTCCATGTTGAGGCCTGGAAGAAGGCCTGGTGGGCGGAAAAACCCAGAGGAAACCCCTGATCCGCCCCTTTCGCGGAGGGCATTGCAGGGGCGGCCGCGCTCTTACTCCACGCGCGTCACGCTTTGCGGCTTGAAGCCCAGGTCGGCCGACTTGCCCTTGCGGCCGCGCGTGCCACGGGCATTGTTGAGACTGCGGATCTCCAGCGTCTCGCTGCGCTCCTTGCCGCCGCGGCCCACGCCATCGATGCGGATGCTGCGCGTGTAGGCGGCAGCGCCCGCCAGCGTGTCCTTGTCCTCCAGATCGAGCAGCATCAGCCCGCGACCGCCCTTGGCCATGTGCTTGAGGCTGGCGATCTCGAAGGTGAGGATGCGGCCACCCGTGGAAGCGCAGATCACATGCGTGGCCGGCAGCAACAGGCCCGCGCCCTGCTCGCCTTCCTGCGGCTCCGCACGTGCGCCCATGGGCACGCCGTAGGCCGTGGACGGGGCGCACAGCGTCTCGCCGTCGGCCAGCGTGACGAAGGCCTTGCCCGCCTTCTGGCGCGAGACCATGTCGCTCACCATGGCCACGAAGCCGTAGCCACCCGACCCCGACAGCAGCAGCGCCGTGCCCTCGGCACCGGCGAAGTAGTACAGGATCTGGGTGCCGGCCTCCAGCTCGATGAGCGTGGTCACGGGCTGGCCATCGCCGCGCCCGCCGGGCAGTTGGGCCACCGGCACCGAATAGATGCGGCCGTTGCTGCCAAAGGCCAGCAACTGGTCCACGGTGCGGCATTCGAAGGTGCCGTGCAGGCTGTCGCCGGCCTTGAAGCTCAGCGTGCCCGCATCGACGCCATGGCCCTGGCGCGTGCGCACCCAGCCCTTGTCCGAGATGATGACCGTGGTGGGTTCATCGACCACCTTGACTTCGGCGACGACCTTCTTTTCCTCCTGGATCAGCGTGCGGCGCGCATCGGCGAACTGCTTGGCATCGGCCTCGATCTCCTTGCAGATCAGGCGGCGCATGGTGCTTTCGCTGCCCAGGATGTCTTCGAGCTTGCCTTGCTCCGTGCGCAGTTCCTTGAGTTCCTGCTCGATCTTGATGGCCTCCAGCCGCGCCAGCTGGCGCAGGCGGATTTCAAGAATGTCGTCGGCCTGGCGCTCGGACAGCGCAAAGGCATCGATCAGCGCCTGCCGGGGCTCGTCGCTGGCCCGGATGATGGCGATGACCTTGTCGATGTTCAGCAGCACGGCCTGGCGGCCTTCGAGGATGTGGATGCGGTCCAGCACCTTGGCCAGCCGGTGCTGGCTGCGCCGCGTGACCGTGGTCTGGCGGAAGGCGATCCATTCCTCGAGCATCAGGCGCAGGCTTTTCTGCACCGGGCGGCCATCGAGGCCGATCATGGTCAGGTTGATGGAGCTGGACGACTCCAGGCTGGTATGCGCCAGCAGCGCCGTGATCAGTTCCTGCTGCGGCACCTTGCCGGTCTTGGGCTCGAAGACCAGGCGCACCGGCGCATCCTTGCTGGACTCGTCGCGCACGCCGTCGAGCACGGCCAGCATGCTGGCCTTGAGCTGGGTCTGTTCCTGGCTCAAGGCCTTCTTGCCGGTCTTGACCTTGGGATTGGTGATGTCCTCGATCTCTTCGAGCACCTTCTGCGCCGAGACGCCGGGCGGCAGCTCGGTCACCACGATCTGCCACTGGCCGCGCGCCAGCTCCTCGATCTTCCAGCGCGCGCGCAGCTTGAGGCTGCCACGGCCCGTGCGATAGGCGTCCTGGATGTCGGAGGCGCTGCTGATGATCTGCCCGCCACCCGGATAGTCGGGGCCGGGGATGATCTGGAACAGTTCCTCGTCGCTGAGCTGGGGCCGCTTGATCAGGGCCACGCAGGCGTCGGCCACCTCGCGCAGGTTGTGGCTGGGGATTTCCGTGGCCAGGCCCACGGCAATGCCGCTGGCGCCATTGAGCAGGGCGAACGGCAGGCGCGCGGGCAGTTGCTGCGGCTCCTGCGTGCTGCCGTCGTAGTTGGGCACGAAGTCCACCGTGCCCATGTCGATCTCGTCGAGCAGCAGGCCCGTGATCTTGGACAGGCGCGCCTCGGTGTAGCGCATGGCGGCTGCGCCGTCGCCGTCGCGGCTGCCGAAGTTGCCTTGGCCATCGACCAGCGGATAGCGCTGGTTGAAGTCCTGCGCCATGCGCACCAGCGCGTCGTAGGCCGACTGGTCGCCGTGCGGGTGAAAGCGGCCCAGCACATCGCCGACCACGCGTGCGCTCTTGACGGGCTTGGCCGCCGTGTTGTGGTTGGGACCGCTGTAGCTCAGGCCCATGCGGTCCATGGCGTACAGAATGCGCCGCTGCACGGGCTTGAGGCCGTCGGTCACATCGGGCAGTGCCCGGCCCTTGACCACGGACAGTGCGTATTCGAGATAGGCCCGTTGCGCGTACTGGCCCAGGTCCAGTGCATCGCCGGCCGCCTGTTGTGCCAGATCCAGAGAGGTTTGGTCGCTCATGAAGAAATTCGTGATCTCAAAAAATGCAATGAATGCCGCTCATTGCGGCGTGGGCAGTCCTGTGGGCAGCGTCATGCGCACCCGGGGCGTGGTGCCCGGCAACGCCGCTGCTGCAGGCGCTGCAGGGCCCGCGCGCTCGCGCCCGCCCTGCAGCTGCTCGTAGATGCCGAGCACGGCCTTCACGTAATTGCGGGTTTCCTGGAAGGGAGGGATGGCCTGGCCCGCGCGCCGCACGGCGCCCTCGCCTGCGTTGTAGGCGGCCAGCACCAGGTCCAGCCGGCCGGGGAACAGCCCCATCAGATGGTTGAGGTAGCGCGCGCCGGCCGGCACGTTGACGGCCGGATCGGCCAGTTGCTGCTGCACGCTGCGCTGGCGGCTGGCCTCCACGCCGAAGCGCTGGGCCGTGGCCGGCATCAGCTGCATCAGGCCGACCGCCCCCTTGGGCGAGATGGCCTGCGCGTCAAAGCCCGACTCGACGGCGATCACGGCCTTGAGCAGGTCGTAGTCCACGCCCGTGTGGTCCGCCGCCTTGCGCAGATGGCCGCGCACGCTCTTGTAGCGCGGCGAGATGTCGAAGAAGCTTTGCAGCCGCGTATGCGCCTGCAGCCTGCGGCCGGCATCGCCGCTGCCGTCAGCGTCGGCAGCGGCCTCGGCCTGCACCATCGGGGGCTTGAGCCCCTGCTCGGCGCTGTCATAGACCGAGCCGCGAAAGTACAGCCTGTAGCGCTCGTCCAGCGCCTCGGCAGCGAAGTGCGTGATGCCGCGCTCGTCCACGAAGGCCCAGAGATCGGCATGCGCCGGCCGCGCCAGCCCCCACAGCGCCAGGGCCAGGCCCAGCGCCGCCAGCGCGCGCACCCCGGCGCCGCGCGCCAGGTGCGGGCGGTGCTTCAGGGCGGCACGGAGCACAGTCATGGGTCAGATATCGACTTCAATGGCGTCGCCATGGAGCTCCATGAGCTCGCGGCGCGCTGCGGCCTCGCCCTTGCCCATGAGCTTGGTGACGACCTGCTCGGCCGCCGCGAAGTCCAGGTTCATGAACTGCACGGGCAGCAGGCGGCGCGTGTCGGGGTTGAGCGTGGTCTCCCACAGCTGCTCCGCATTCATCTCGCCCAGGCCCTTGAAGCGGCTGATCTGGCATTTCTCGCGCGGCACGCCGTCCTTGGCCGATTTGTCCAGGATGGCGGTCAGCTCGCCCTCGTCCAGCGCGTACATCTTGGCCGCAGGCTTCTTGCCGCGCGCAGGCACGTCCACACGGAACAGCGGCGGCAGCGCCACATGGATGTGGCCGGCCTCGATGAGCTTGGGGAAATGGCGGAAGAACAGCGTCAGCAGCAGCACCTGGATGTGCGAGCCGTCCACGTCGGCATCCGAAAGAATGCAGACCTTGCCGTAGCGCAGGCCCGACAGGTCGGGCGTGTCGTTGGGGCCATGCGGGTCCACGCCGATGGCCACCGAGATGTCATGGATTTCGTTGTTGGCGAACAGCCGGTCGCGGTCCACCTCCCAGGTGTTGAGCACCTTGCCGCGCAGGGGCAGCACGGCCTGGGTTTCCTTGTTGCGGCCCATCTTGGCGCTGCCGCCGGCCGAGTCGCCCTCGACCAGGAAGACCTCGTTCAGGCTCAGGTCGCGGCTTTCGCAATCGGTGAGCTTGCCCGGCAGCACGGCCACGCCCGAGCCCTTGCGCTTTTCGACCTTCTGGCCCGCCTTCTGGCGGGTCTGCGCGGCCTTGATGGCGATCTCGGCCAGCTTGCGGCCCCATTCCACGTGCTCGTTGAGCCACAGCTCCAGCGCGGGGCGCACATAGCCGCTGACCAGGCGCACGGCATCGCGCGAGTTCAGGCGCTCCTTGATCTGGCCCTGGAACTGCGGGTCCAGCACCTTGGCGTTGAGCACATAGCTGGCACGCGCAAAGACGTCGTCCGGCATGAGCTTGACGCCCTTGGGCAGCAGCGAGTGCATCTCGATGAAGGCCTTGACCGCCTGGAACAGGCCGTCGCGCAGGCCGCTGTCATGCGTGCCGCCGGCGGTGGTCGGGATCAGGTTGACATAGCTTTCGCGCAGCGGTGCGCCGTCCTCGGTAAAGGCCACGCACCAGGCGGCGCCCTCGCCTTCGGCAAAGCTGTCGTGGTGGCGGTCGGCAAAGCCCTCGCCCTCGAACAGAGGGATGACCGCCTCGCCATGCAGGCTTTGCTGCAGGTAGTCGCGCAGGCCGCCCTTGAACTGCCAGGTCTGGGTGTCGCGCGTCTTCTCGTTGACCAGGGTCACCGACACGCCTGGCATGAGCACGGCCTTGCTGCGCAGCAGATGCACCAGCTCGCCCATGGGCAACTGGGGCGATTCGAAATAGCGGGCATCGGGCCACACGCGCACGGTCGTGCCCTGCTTGCGTTCGCCAGCGGCCAGCGGCCGCGACTGCAGGGGCTCGACCACGTCACCGCCCGAGAAGGCGATGGTGGCCACCTTGCCCTCGCGGTGGATGCAGGCCTCAAGGCGCGTGGCCAGCGCATTCGTGACCGAGACGCCCACGCCGTGCAGGCCGCCCGAGAAGCTGTAGGCGCCGCCCTTGCCCTTGTCGAACTTGCCGCCCGCATGCAGCCGGGTGAAGACCAGCTCCACCACGGGCGCCTTTTCCTCGGGATGCATGCCGAAGGGGATGCCCCGGCCGTCGTCTTCGACGCTGTAGGAGCCGTCGGAATGCAGGGTGAAGCGGATTTTCTTGCCGAAGCCGGCCAGTGCCTCGTCGGCCGCGTTGTCGATCACCTCCTGCAGCACGTGCAGGGGGTTGTCGGTGCGCGTGTACATGCCGGGACGCTGCTTGACGGGCTCAAGGCCCTTGAGCACGCGTATCGAGCCTTCGGAGTATTCGCTGGCGGAAGTGGGAGATGGTTTGACTGCCATGGGGGCGGATTGTAGTGCGCGGCCCGGCTCAGTGCTGGATGCATTCACAGTCATTGACATTGACTATCCCGAAAAAGCCGCTGCCATCAAGGGCCGCGCTGGCGCATGGGCGACCCAAGCGGCACAGCGCAAAACCCGGAGTTTCGCTAAAGTTTGCCGCATGCAAAAAAACAACCAACCCATGTCCATGGTGCAGATACTGCTGTGCGGGGGCGCAGTCGTGACGCTGTCCATGGGAATCCGCCACGGCTTCGGCCTGTGGCTGCAGCCCATCACCCAGGAGATGGGCTGGACGCGCGAGTCCTTCGCGCTGGCCATCGCCATCCAGAACCTGTCCTGGGGCGTGCTCGGCATCTTCGGCGGCATGCTGGCCGACCGCTTCGGCGCCTTCCGCGTGCTCCTGGTGGGCGCGCTGCTGTATGCGCTGGGCCTGGCCGGCATGGCCATGGCGCCCACGACAACCTGGTTCGCCCTGACGGCCGGCGTGGTGATCGGCGCAGCCCAGGCAGGCACCACCTATGCCGTGATCTACGGTGTGCTGGGCCGCCAGATTCCCGTGGCGCGGCGCAGCTGGGCCATGGGCGTGACGGCGGCGGCGGGCTCCTTCGGCCAGTTCTTCATGGTGCCCGTGGAAGGCAGCCTGATCTCGAACTTCGGCTGGTCCAACGCCCTGCTGCTGCTGTCGCTGTGCGCGCTGATGATCATTCCGCTGGCCTTCGGCCTGCGCGAGCCGGGCTTCCAGCCCGGCAACGCCCGTCCCGTGCGCGACCAGAGCGCGGGCCAGGCCGTCGCCGAAGCGCTGCGCACGCCCAGCTTCGTGCTGCTGACGGCCGGCTACTTCGTCTGCGGCTTCCAGGTGATGTTCATCGGCGTACACATGCCCAGCTACCTCAAGGACTACGGCCTGGCGCCGCAGGTGGCCAGCATCTCGCTGGCGCTGGTGGGGCTGTTCAACATCGTTGGCACCTACGTGGCCGGCAACCTGGGCCAGCGCCTGCCCAAGCGCTACCTGCTGTCCACCATCTACTTCACGCGCTCGGTGGTGATCGTGCTCTTCCTGCTGGCGCCGCTGACGCCCTGGTCGGTCTACATCTTCTCTGCCGCCATGGGCCTGCTGTGGCTGTCCACCGTGCCGCTGACCAATGCCACCGTGGCCCAGATCTTCGGCGTGCAGCATCTGTCCATGTTGAGCGGCATGGTGTTCTTCAGCCACCAGGTGGGCAGCTTCCTGGGCGTCTGGCTGGGCGGCTATCTCTATGACCACACGGGCAGCTACCAGGTGGTCTGGTACCTGGCCATCGGCCTGGGCGTGGCCGCCGGCCTGCTGAACCTGCCCATACGCGAAGCCCCCGTGGCACGGTTGCGCGCAGCCCAGGCCGCTGCCTGACATGACGACATCCATGACCACATCCACCAGGCCCCGCCCACGCATCCTGCGCAGGCTGGCGCTGTGGGCCGCCGTGCTGCTGGTGCTGGGCCTGGTCTTCATGCTCTACCTGCAGCCGCAGTTCATGCTGGGCATGGCAGACCAGATCTGGGCCTGCTTCTGAAATGGAAGCGGCAGCGGCGAAGGCCTGGCGGCACAATGTCGGCCGCTTTCACTTTATTTCCAAAATTGCACATGCACGCAGCCACGCCGCCCTCGTCCTGGATCCAACGCTGGTCGCACCTTCTGGCACCCCAGGCCTCGGTGCTTGACGTGGCCTGCGGGCCCGGCCGGCACATGCGCTGGTTCCATGGGCGTGGCCACGCCGTCACCGGCGTGGACCGCGACGCCCAGGCCCTGGCCGGCCTGCAGGGCGTGGGCGAGCTGCTGTGCGCCGACATCGAAAACGGCCCCTGGCCCCTGCCCGGCCGGCAGTTCGGCGCCGTGGTCGTGACCCACTATCTGTGGCGCCCGCTGTGGCCGGCACTGCTGGACAGCGTGGCCCCCGGCGGCGTGCTGCTGTACGAAACCTTTGCCCAGGGCAATGAGGCTTTCGGCAAGCCTTCCCGCCCCGATTTCCTGCTGGCGCCCGGCGAGCTGCTGCAGGCCTGCGCGGGCTGGCACATCGTGGCCTACGAGCACGGCCAGCTGGGCGAGCCCGATCGCATGGTCCAGCGCATTGCGGCGCTGCGCCCCGATGCAACAGGCCGGGAACCCGTGGCCATGCTGGCGCATCAGAAGGCGTCAGGCTCTGCAATCGCCTGAATCCCTACAGGCGCCCGCCTTGGGCCTGCCTCCGACACTCGTTAGAATGATCCTTTCCCGTTTTTTCTTGCGGACATGACATCCTCCTCCGTCGCTCTCACTGGCAGCATCGTTGCCCTCATCACGCCCATGCACGAGGACGGTAGTGTTGACTACCCGGCGCTGCGAAAACTCATCGATTGGCATGTGGCCGAAGGCACGGACTGCATCGGCGTGGTGGGAACGACAGGTGAATCCCCCACCGTCAACGTGGAGGAGCACTGCGAAATCATCCGCGTGTCCGTCGAGCAGGCCGCAGGCCGCGTGCCCGTGATGGCCGGCTGCGGCGCCAACAGCACGCACGAAGCCATCGAGCTGGCCCGCTACGCCAAGAAGGTCGGCGCCGACAGCCAGCTGCAGGTCGTGCCCTACTACAACAAGCCCACGCAGGAAGGCCAGTACCAGCACTTCAAGGCGATTGCCGAAGCGGTGGGCGACCTGCCGGTGGTGCTCTACAACGTGCCCGGCCGCTCCGTGGCCGACATGCAGCACGACACCGTGCTGCGCCTGGCGCAGATCCCCGCCATCATCGGCATCAAGGAAGCCACGGGCAACATCGAGCGCGCCCAGTGGCTGATCCGCGAAGTGCCCAAGGACTTCGGCGTGTACTCCGGCGATGATCCGACCGCTGTGGCCCTGATGCTGTGCGGCGGCCATGGCAACATCAGCGTCACGGCCAACGTGGCACCGCGCCTGATGAGCGATCTGTGCAAGGCGGCCCTGGCCGGTGATGTGCGCACCGCCATGGACATCCAGCTGCGCCTGATGCCCGTGCACAAGAACCTCTTCGTCGAGGCCAACCCCATTCCCGTCAAGTGGGCCGCAGCGCGCCTGGGCCTGTGCGGCCCGGCCATGCGCCTGCCGATGACACCTCTGAGCAAGAACCTGGAAGCCACCGTGGAAGCCGCCCTGGGCTCCGCTGGCCTGCTGTGAGGCGCCCCGCCCCACCGACCGAACGCACCAAGGATATTCGCGTGAAACAGCCCATTGCACGTCTGAGCCTGCTGAGCCTGGCCATCGGCCTGACAGCCTGCACGACCACGTTCCAAGAGAGCAAGATCGACTACAAGAGCGCCGGCAAGCAGCAGGCACCCACCCTGGAAGTCCCCCCGGACCTGACCCAGCTGTCCACGGATTCGCGCTATGCCGTGCCCGGCGGCGTGGTCTCCGCCGCAGCCATGGAAGCCAACTCCAAGGCGCAAAAGCCCAGCGAAGGCCGCACGGCCACCGTTGCAATGGGCGATGTGCGCATCGAGCGCAATGGCGAACAGCGCTGGCTGGTGATCAAGCGCCCGGCCGACCAGCTGTGGGAGCCGGTGCGTGACTTCTGGCTGGAAAATGGCTTCATCTTCACCACCGAAGACCGCCAGCTGGGCATCATCGAGACCGACTGGGCCGAGAACCGCGCCAAGATCCCGCAGGACGTGATCCGCAAGACGCTGGGCAAGGTCTTCGACGGCCTGTACTCCACCAGCGAGCGCGACCGCTTCCGCACACGCCTGGAGCGCTCGGCCGATGGCTCCACCGAGGTCTACATCACGCACCGCGGCATGCAGGAGGTCTACACCAGCGCCCAGAAGGACCAGACCATCTGGCAGCCGCGCCCCTCCGATCCGGAACTGGAAACCGAATTCCTGCGCCGCCTGATGGTCAAGCTCGGCGTGAGCCAGGAGCAGGCCGATGCCGTGGCCAAGGCCAACACCACCACGGCAGCCGCCACCGGCAGCGTGCGCATGGAATCCGCCAACGGACAGCCTGTGCTGCAGATCGACGAAGGCTTTGACCGCGCATGGCGCCGTGTCGGCGTGGCCCTGGACCGCACGGGCTTCACCGTGGAGGACCGTGACCGCAGCCGCGGCATCTACTTCGTGCGCTATGTCGCGCCTGACGCCAAGGTCGAGCCCAAGGGCTTCTTCAGCAAGCTGTTCAGCCGCTCGCCCGATGCGGCCGCGCCGGTCAAGTACCAGATCCAGGTGCGCAGCGAAGGCGACAAGTCCACCGTCACCGTGCTCAACACCCAGGGCCAGCCCGAGACATCGGCCAATGCCCAGCGCATCGTGCGCGTCATCACCGACGACATGAAGTAAGCAAGCCTCTTTTCGGGCCTTGGGGCGGCAGCGTCTGCCCTTGGCTTGCAGCCACCGCGCAGTCATTTGCCGGTGGCTTTTTTACTGGACCAAAGCAAAGCGAAGGCGAAAAAAAACCGCAGCCCGAAGGATGCGGTTTTTTCGCGGCAGAGGCCGAAACCTCTGCCATCGGCGAGGGCCGAATTACTGCTTGGTGGCTTCCTTGGCGGCAGCGTCGGCAGCAGCCTTGGCGGCGTCTGCAGCGGCAGCGTCAGCAGCGGGAGCAGGTGCTGCAGCGTCAGCGGCAGGCGCTGCGGGAGCAGCAGCGTCGGCGGCGGGAGCAGCAGGAGCTTCTGCGGGAGCGGGAGCTGCCGGTGCGGGAGCTTCAACGGCGGGTGCGGGAGCGGGGGCCGGAGCCTCTTCCTTCTTGCCGCAAGCGGCCAGAGCTGCAGCAGCGATCACGGTAGCCAGGATCAGAGAGTTCTTCATCACAGTTTCCTAGAGAGTAGGTAAGAAGACAGTACACAGGAGGGGCCCCGCCACTTGCGCCACCGGATGCGGGCAACCGGTACGCGGCGGCCAGGCCACGTCAAACACATTCATTCGACTTGGAGCGAATTATAGGGAGATTTTTTCGAGGCTGACTGAAACTGACAACCTCTGAACAATTCCGCACAAATCCTCTTGCCAAGTCCGAATGGGGCAGCAAGAAGCTGCCTTGGCGTCCACTGTGTAACAAAACCAGGTTGCTGTCAATTTACTGACGAACCCAAGACAATTCTTTACAAATCTATCGGAGTCCGCCTTGAATCAGCAGAACGCTGTCAACGGTGAATGCCCGAACTTAGCATGACTGCGTCACAGCGTCTACCCGGTTCAGGACAGCGGCCCGCCTCGCACCCAGCCGGCGTCAAACCAGGAGGACAGCAGCTCCAGCGCGTCATCGCTGGCCTTGGCCAGATCGGCGCGTGACAGGGCGCGCGTATCGGCCAGCTTGCGCATCAGGGTGGCATCGCGGCCACCGGCCAGATAGCTTTCGCCGTTGATGAAGATGTGTTTTGCGTCATACATCATGCGCGTGCGGCGATCGAGGACCACGCTCTCGAACATGCCGTGTTCCTCGCCATGCTCGAACCAGACATTGGCCTTGGGCTCGGTCATGTACTCGCCCAGCGCGCGCTCCAGCGCCAGCGGCTCGGCCAGCGCGCGCTCCAGCGCCTTGCGCGCGAAGTCGTGCAGGCTCGACGGAATCTCGCCCGGGGCCTCGACGGCGGGCTGGTCGGGATCGCGGTAGACCATGGGCGCTTCGGGCTCATCGGGCTCGTCGGACATGCGCAGCAGCAGCTCGCGGGCCAGTTCGTCGCGCGCGGGCGAGCGAAAGCCGATGGAGTAGGTCATGCATTCGCCCTCGGCGATGCCGTCATGGGCCCACTTGGGCGGCAGGTAGAGCATGTCGCCGGGCTCGAGCACGAACTCCTCCTCGGGCTCGAAATTCGAGAGCACCTTCAGCGGCACATCGGGCTGCAGCGACAGGTCCTTCTGGCGGCCGATGCGCCAGCGCCGACGGCCATGCGCCTGCAGCAGGAAGACGTCGTAGCTGTCGAAATGCGGGCCGACGCCGCCCTGGTCGGTGGCAAAGCTGATCATCAGATCGTCCAGCCGCGCCTCGGGCACGAAGCGGAACTGCTGCATCAGCTGGTGCACGCCGTCGTCGTGCAGGTCCACGCCCTGCACGAGCACGGTCCATCCGGGCTTTTGCAGCGAGGGCAGGCTGCGGCGCGACAGCGGGCCGTGGCTGAGCTTCCAGTGGCCACCGTCCTGCTGCTGGATCAGGCGCGATTCCACACCGTCCTCGCCTGCCATGGCCAGCAGCCTGGCGCGGGGAATCAGGGGCTTGAAGCCCGGGATTGCCTGGCGCACCAGCAAGGGCTTCTTGTGCCAGTGGCGGCGCATGAATTGGGAAGCGGTAAGCCCGCCCAGCAGGGCAAGCGGTGTGTTGGTGTCCATGAAATGGTCCGAAGTGAGCGAAGAGACAGGGCGGCATTGTCCTATGCGGGCATTGCCCTGTCCTGGCGCCAGCGCAAGCTGCCCCGCAATGGCTTCGTGGCAGTCAGCCGGCCGGCTTGCGCATGGCCCTGAAATCCGAGGGCGACAGGCCCGTATAGATTTTGAAAGCGCGGCTGAAATGCGCGGTGCTGCCAAAGCCGCAATCCATGGCGACCTCGGTGATGGTGCGCTGCGCCTGGGCGGGCTGCAGCAGCTCGCGCATGCACAGCTCCAGGCGGCTGTGCTGTATGAAGGCGCCCAGGCTGGTCTGGCTGTCCGCAAAGGCGTTGTGCAGATGGCGCTTGCTGCAGTTGAGGGCGGCGGCCACGGACTCCACCGACAGGCCCGGGTCGCGCAGATGGGCCGCCACATGGGCGCGGATGCGGTCCTGCAGCGCCAGTTGCTGCGTGCCTGCCGTGCCCTGCCCGGCCAGCTCCTGCAGCGACAGATGGACCATGTCCACCAGCAGCTCGCCCGCGCGGCGCGCCAGATGCGGCGCCATGCCGGGCAGCTCCTGGTAGGTGCTGCGCATGGTTTCCAGCGCGATGCGGGCAATGCCCGAGCTGCCGCCCACATTGCGCCCCATCAGCCCTTCCAGTCGGATGCCCCGTTCCACGATGGCCTGGCGCGGCAGCATCACGATGAGGTGTTCGGACCATTCGGGGTTGGTGACCTCGTACTCCTGCGCCGTGTCATAGATCACCCAGCTGCCCTTGCGCACGCTGGCCTCGCGGTTGTGCTGGCGCACGCTGGCCACGCCCTCCCAGGGCGCGACGATCTTCAGATAGGGGGACTCATGGGCGCGCAGGCCCTGCATGCTGCGCATGACGCGGTGGCGGCCCGCCTCCAGACGGGTCAGCACCACATCGCCGGCATTGGCCACGCGCACATGGCCTTCGAACAGGCGATCGCCATAGACATCGGTGTCCAGGCCCGCAAACAGGCGCGACATCCAGGCGTGCCAGGCCGACGCCGTCTCGCCGGGCGGCAGTCCGTCGGTGCTCAACACCATGGCATCGGTCATGTGCGGTCTCTCCTGCTCGCCGCACGGGTGAAGGATCTGTGTGCGGCCATGGACGTGATTATGGGAAAGTGCAGGCCCGTCGCGCCCCATGGCTTTCCCCGCGGACAGCCAGGACAAGGGTAAACCCCGGAGCCTGTGCACGATCCGTCATGCGCTTTGTGCGCGCAGCGGGCTGCCTGCGCCATCGCCTGCTTCTACGATGACCGGCACGCCCGGCTGCGCCAACGCCCAGGCCACAACCGCATACCAAGGAGACAGTCATGATCGAACAAACCATGCTCATCGCAGGCCAGGCCGCACAGGCCGGCAATGGCGCCACCTTCGAGCGCCGCAACCCGCTGGACGGATCGGTGGCCACGCGCGCCCCGGCCGCCACGCCCGAAGATGCCGTGCGCGCCGTCGAGGCCGCGCAAAAGGCCTTCCCCGCCTGGGCCGCACTGGGCCCGACCGAACGCCGCCAGATGCTGATGAAGGCATCGCAGGCGCTGGAGGCCAAGACCGAGGCGTTTGCCGCCGCCATGGCCGCCGAGACCGGCGCCTCGGGCATCTGGGCCGGCTTCAACGTGCACCTGGCCGCCAACATGTTCCTGGAGGCCGCATCGCTGACCACCCAGATCAATGGCCAGATCATTCCCTCTGACGTGCCCGGCAGCCTGGCCATGGCCGTGCGCCAGCCCGCTGGCGTGGTGCTGGGCATTGCGCCCTGGAATGCGCCCGTCATCCTGGCCGTGCGCGCCATTGCGACGCCGCTGGCCTGCGGCAACACCGTGGTGCTCAAGGGCTCGGAACTGTGCCCCGCCACGCACGGCCTGATCATCGAGGCCCTGCAGGAAGGCGGGCTGCCGCCCGGCGTGGTCAACTTCGTGACCAATGCGCCCGAAGATGCGGGGGCCGTGGTCGAAGCCATGGTGGCCCACCCGGCCGTGCGCCGCGTGAACTTCACCGGCTCCACGCGCGTGGGCCGCATCCTCGGCCAGACCTGCGCCAAGTACCTCAAGCCCGCCATCCTGGAGCTGGGCGGCAAGGCGCCCTTCGTGGTGCTGGACGATGCCGACATCGACGCCGCCGTGGCCGGCTGCACCTTCGGTGCCTTCGCCAACTCGGGCCAGATCTGCATGTCCACCGAACGCATCATCGTGGACGAGTCCGTGGCCGGTGATTTCCTGGACAAGCTGGTGGCCCGTGCCACCTCGCTGCCGCTGGGCGATCCGCGCAAGGGCCCCGTGGTGCTGGGCTCGGTGGTGGATATGGCCACCGTGGAGCGCGCCAACCGCCTGATCGACGACGCGCTGGCCAAGGGCGCAAAACTGCTGTGCGGCGGCAAGGCCACCAACACCCTGATGGCCGCCACGCTGATCGACGGCGTCACGCCCGAGATGGACATCTTCCGCGAGGAAACCTTCGCCCCCGTCAAGGCCATCGTGCGCGTGCGCGGAGAGGAGCAGGCCATCGCCATGGCCAATGACAACGAATTCGGCCTGTCCTCGTCCGTCTACACCCGCGACACCGCACGCGGCTGGCGCGTGGCCGCGCGCATCGAGGCCGGCATCTGCCACGTCAACGGACCCACCGTGCATGACGAAGCCCAGATGCCCTTTGGCGGCGTGAAAAACTCGGGCTACGGCCACTTCGGCGGCCAGGCAGGCATCGATGCCTTCACCGAGACGCGCTGGATCACCATGCAGACCACCCCCCGCCACTATCCGTTCTGATCGGCAGGACTCGCCGCCCGGCCTGCGCAGCAGCCGGGCAGCCGTGGGAAAATCGCGCCAACGCGGCCGCCGGCATGCCTTCGTCAAACACGGGCGCGCGCGGCGGTCTTTCTTTTTCCCCACCGCGGCATGGGCCGCACAAGCTGCACACCATGGAAATCACAGAACAATGCGTGGTCGCTCTGACCTGGACCCTCAAGGACACCCTGGGCGAGGAACTGGACGTGCTCGATGAGCCCGTGGAGTTCCTGGTCGGCGGCGACGATCTGCTCAAGCGCATCGAGGAAGCCCTGCAAGGCCACGGCCAGGGCAAGACCCTGGACCTGCACCTGGAGCCCGAGGAAGCCTTTGGCGACTACAACGAAAGCCTGATCTTCCTGGAGCCGCGCGCCCTGTTCCCGGCCGAGCTGGAGGAAGGCATGAGCTTCGAGGCCAGCGCCCTGCCCAAGGGCTGCAGCGCCGTGCAGCCCGACCTGCTCTACACCGTCACGGAAATCTATCCCGAGCATGTGGTGCTGGACGGCAACCACCCGCTGGCCGGCATTGCGCTGCGCCTGCACCTGAAGGTCGAAAGCGTGCGCGAAGCCACCGAGGAGGAAATCGGCCGCGGCTCGGCCGGCACCGGATTCTTCCGCATCCAGCCCATGGCACCGGGCAACGACACGCTGCACTGAAATTGCCGCGCTGAAATGGCAAAGGGCTCCCTGCGGGGAGCCCTTTTGCATGGAGCGAGCCTGGTACTCAGCGAATCAGCTGGTTGTTGTCCACGCGCACGCTCTCGCCTATGCGCAGCTGCGGATTGTTCTGGTAGTCGAACACGCGCGTGCTGCCGTCGTTCAACTGCACGGTGACGCGGTAGACATCGCGCAGGTCGCCAGGGCCGGTGTTCTTCTCGATGGCATTGCCCGCCATGGCACCGCCCACCACGCCCGCAATGGTGGCGATGTCGCGCCCACTGCCCTTGCCCACCTGCCGGCCCAGCACCCCGCCGACCACGCCGCCCACCACGGCCCCGGCGCCTATGCCCGAGCCGCCAATGCCGCTGGGCTGCTGGATCTGCACCAGTTGCACATTGGTCACGCGCCCCTGCTGCACATAGCCACCGCCGCCCGGGTAGGCCGTGCCAGGCTGGCCGCCGTTGGGATAGCCACCGCTGGGGTAGCCGCTGGTCGGATAGCCCCCGGCTGGATAGCCGCTGGTCGGATAGCCGCCACCCGGATATCCGCCCTGCTGGGGGTAGCCCGCGCAGGCGCTGAGCATCAGCGCGGCAATGCAGCCGGCGCCCATGGCGCTCAAGCGATGAATGGAAGGCATGAGAATCTCCTGTGTACTGTCCGTGGATCGATCAAGGGCAGCCACCGGACAGGCCGGCGGCTGCATACCGCTTCAACGTCCCAGGCCGCATGCCTGCCGACCGGACAGAACACTTGCTGACAAAAATCAGCCTGCCCGCCCGGCCTCAATTGCGTGCACGGATGCTGAGCACGTTGCCGTTGTTGCCATCGACGTAGAGCTTCACAGGGCGGCCATCGCCGGTCTGGCCCTTGACCTGGTAGAGGCCGTCCTCCCACTCGATCTCGCGCAGGTCGCGGTAGCCCAGGACTTCCATGCGTTCGAAGACTTCGCGGATGCTCAGCCCCGGCCCCTGGAAGGCGCCGCGCACGGAGGCCACCGTGGTGGCCACGGCCTCGCCGGCCTGTACGGTCACGGAAGGCCCGCCCGTGGCAGCGGCCTGGGCCTGCACCTGGGCGACCAGCCCGGCAGTGGCGATCAGAACAATGCCCAGGCCCGTCAGGCCATGGCGTGCAGCGCGGGAAATCAGTTGTCGGATGGAAGGCATGAGGTTCTCCTTGGCATGTGAAGGTCGGCGACTGGGCCGGCGATTGGGTCGGCGATTTGCATCTGAAAAGGCCGCATCTGCCGGCTGCTGCGCCTTCGTTTCCGGTGGATTGCGACGGCGTGCAGCCATTGTTCGATGCAGGCCATGAACGCAAGCTGAAGCAGCCGTTCATCCGAGGTTCATCCACGCTGGGCTATAAAGTTTTCCATGCCCACTCCATCCTTCTCCATTCCTCGCAGGTCCTGGATGCTGCTGGCCGCACTGCTGCTGATGGCGGCGGCCCTGGCCTCCTGGACCACGCCCTCGGATGCCGGCGACAGCGACCATGAACTCGCTCGCCAGGCCCTGCAGCAAGGCCGCGTGCTGCCGCTGCGCACCGTGCTCGACCAGGTCGAGCGCGACTACCAGGGCCAGGTCATCAAGGTCGAGTTCGAGCATGACGACGGCCGCTTCATCTACGAGATCCGGCTGCTGCAATCGGGCGGCCGCGTGGCCAAGCTCAAGATCGATGCGCGCGATGGCAAGGTGCTGAGCTTCAAGCGCAAGGACTAGACGCAGATGCGAATCCTCGTGGTGGAAGACGAGCCCACGCTCTGCGGGCAACTGGTACAGGCCTTGCAGCAGGCAGGCCATACGGTGGAGACGGCCGCGGACGGCGCAACGGCCCAGTACCTGGGCGAGGTCGAGGAATTCGACGCCGCCGTGCTGGACCTGGGCCTGCCCGTGCGCGATGGCCTGACGGTGTTGCGCGCCTGGCGCGAACAAGGGCGGGTCATGCCCGTGATGATCCTCACGGCGCGCGGCGCCTGGCATGAGAAGGTGGCCGGCATGGATGCCGGCGCCGACGACTATCTGGCCAAGCCCTTCCACATGGAAGAGCTGATGGCCCGCCTGCGAGCCCTGCTGCGCCGGCTCAGCCCGCACGCCAGCGCCCAGTGGCAATGCGGCCCCATCGTGCTGGACTCGCGCCATGCCCGCGTGAGCGTCGCCGGCCAGCCGCTGACGCTCACCAGCCATGAATTCAAGGTGCTGGCCCTGCTGATGCAGCGCGTGGGGCAGGTGATATCGCGCACCGAACTGTCAGAACACATCTACCCGCAGGACAGCGACCGCGACTCCAACACCATCGAGGTCTTCGTCGGCCGCCTGCGCAAGAAGCTGCCGGCCGGCAGCATAGAGACCGTGCGCGGACTGGGCTACCGGCTGGTGGAAGGCGCGCCCGCTGCATGAACGCGCCACAGGAAAGACAGGTATCCCGGCTTGGCGATTCGCTGCGCCTGCGCCTGCTGGCCGGCACGCTGGCCTGGGTGCTGGCGGCCGTGCTGCTGGCGGGCTGGGGGCTGCGCGGCCTGTTCCGCGACCACATCGCGCAGCAGTTGCAGGCGCAGCTGGTGATGCAGCTCGACCAGCTCAGCGCAGCCGTCAACAGCCTGCCCGGAGGGCGCATCGAAGTCGGACTGGCCGTGGGCGATCCGCGCCTGGCGCAGCCGCTGTCAGGCCTGTACTGGCAGATCGACCAGGTGAGCGATGGCGCGGGTCCGCCCGAGAAGGCCGGCTTGCTGCGCTCTCGTTCGCTGTGGGACCAGACGCTGGACTGGCACCAGTTCCGCGCCGATGCCGGCCGCCCGGATGAGCACCACGAGGACACGGCGCTGAACACCGGCATGCTGCCCGATGGCCAGGGCCACCAGCTCGTGGCCGTGGCACGCCCCCTGCAATTGCCCGAAGCCGACGCGCCGCCGTTGCGCCTGATCGTTGCGGCCGACAGCGCCCTGCTGGCCGAGCCCATGCAGCGCTTCACCACCATGCTGATCGCCGCACTGGGCACGCTGGCGGCCGGGCTGGTGCTGGCCGTGGTGCTGCAGCTGCGCCTGGCGCTGCGGCCGCTGCAGCTGCTGCGCAAAGGCCTGTCCGACGTGCGCAAGGGGGCAACGCCGCGCCTCGAAGGCCGGTTTCCGCAGGAACTGCGCCCCCTGGTGCAGGAATTCAACCATGTGCTGGATGTGAACGCCGACATGGTGCAGCGCGCGCGCACGCAGGCCGGCAACCTGGCCCATGCGGTGAACACGCCGCTGTCCATCCTCGGCAATGCCGCCGCGCAGGAAGGCGGGGCGCTGGCCGAACTGGTTCGCGAGCAGGTCGCCAGCGCCAGCCGCCAGGTGGACCACCATCTGGCACGCGCCCGCGCTGCGGCCCGCCAGGCCACAGGCCTGCGCACGCCGCTGGAGCCGCCGCTGGCCTCGCTGGTGCGCACCATGGAGCGGCTGCACGCCGGCCGCGGCATCCGCTTCGCGCTGAAGGGCGATGCGCAGCCTTGGGACTTTCTGGGCGATGGCCAGGACCTGATGGAAATCCTGGGCAACCTGCTGGACAACGCCGGCAAATGGGCGGCCCAGGCCGTGAGCCTGGAAGTCCAGGGCCTGGAGCACGATCAGGCCGGCGGCCCCTTGCTGCTGACGGTGGACGATGACGGGCCCGGCATCGAAGACGCCGACCTTGGCCGCATCTTCGAGCGCGGCGAGCGCCTGGACGAACGCAGGCCCGGCGCAGGCCTGGGCCTGGATATCGTGCGTGACCTGGTGCAGACCTATGGCGGCAGCATCGCGGCCAGCCGCTCGCCGCTGGGCGGCCTGCGCATGCAGCTGCGCCTGCCGGGGGCAAAAAGACAGGCGTGACGGCAGGAGCCGCGCAGCAGCGGCTCTGTGCCCTCTCAGGGTCCTTTCAGTGTCCTCTCAGCGCGCGCAGCACCTGCACCAGGGTGTCTGCCTGGGGAAACAGCCAGTCGGCCAGCGCGCCAAGCGCCACGGCGGCCACCAGTGCGCCCAGCACCGGCTTCCAGCTCAGGCGCAGCGCGGCCAGCAGCCAGCCCTCGCGCTCCACCACGTAGAGCGTGCGCGCCATCAGCAGCGCAAAGGCCACCTCCACCGCCACGGCCAGGAACAGGTCGGCCCCAAAGACCAGCCACAGCAGCGACCCTGCCCCCGTGACCGCGACCAGCAGCGCCGCAAACACCAGCAGCACCGGGACCAGGACGACGGCGCCTTCGTCCAGCCCATCGATGCCCGGCACATCAAAGCCTTGCGAGGCCGAGGAAGCGGCCTCGGACATGGCGCCGCCGTCATCCCAGCTGCCGCTGGAGCCACCGCCGCCATACGAGCCGCCCTGCCCGCTGTCGAATCCGCCAGCCTCCGGCGTGCGGGCCGGTGAAGAACCGCTGCCGCCGGGCGTCACATCGGGAACATCGGACACCTCCCAGTCGCGGCGCAGCATGCATTCGGCCCACAGGCGCAGCAGCAGCAGGTACAGCAGATAGCCGCAGGCCAGGGCCACGCCATAGCGCAGCGCCATGCTGTGCATGCCCGCATGCAGCAGGCCCAGGCTCAACAGCGACATGCCGGCCAGGCTCAACCCGCCCGTCAGTGCCGCATGCAGGCGCAGCCAGTGGCGCTGCTGCAGGCGGCGGCGCATGCGGTCTTCCTGCGTCAGCATCACGCGCGTCCATGATGCGGATGGGCGGTGGCGCGTGCGCCGGGATGGCCTGGCCATGCGGATTCCTCCCTGGAGCGATGCCCGGGCAGCGCGGCTGCGGGCGTTTTCTGGCTGAGCGCCTTATTGCTTGCCTGTAGAGCCGTAGCCGCCCGCGCCGCGCTCGGAAGCCGACTCGAACTCCTCGACCACATTGAAGCTGGGCTGCACCACGGGCACGATGATCAGCTGGGCCAGGCGGTCCATGGGCTGCAGCGTGAAGGCCGTGGTCGAGCGGTTCCAGGCGCTGACCATGAGCTGGCCCTGGTAGTCGCTGTCGATCAGGCCGACCAGGTTGCCCAGCACGATGCCGTGCTTGTGGCCCATGCCCGAGCGCGGCAGGATCATGGCCGCGTAGCCGGGGTCCTTGAGGTACATGGCCATGCCCGTGGGCACCAGTTGCCATTGGCCGGGCTCCAGCATCAAAGGCGCATCGATGCAGGCGCGCAGGTCCAGGCCCGCGCTTCCCGGCGTGGCGTAGGCGGGCATGTTCTCGCGCAGGCGCGCGTCAAGGATCTTGATATCAACGTTCATGGAAACAATCTGGGGAGCGCCTCACGGCAGGCTCTCTTGAAAAGCAAAGCGCGCATTGTGCCCCGCGCCGTCACCCGGACGACTTGAGCCCGCTGCGAAAGCCTTTGACGATGGCATTGATGATGGTGAGCAGCAGGATGAAGGGGCCGATGCCCGGAATCACCACGGCCAGGATCAGGCCGATCACGATACCCAGCAACTGGCCCGGACCTATCTTGAAGACCGTCTTCTTGACAGCCTTGGCGGCGGAGGAGGCCTGGGCTTGCTGTGCCCGGGCCGCCTGCCGGCCGCGATCGGCCCTGCCACCATTCCTGTCGCCTGCAGATGGCTGGCGCCCCGGCAGGGCGGGCACCGAAGCCTGCTGCGCGGCGATGCGCGCCTTCTCGGCCGCAGCCTGCACCTGCTCGCGCACGCGCTCGACCACGGACTGGGACTGCGCGCCCGGCGTGGCCACCGCATCGGTGAAATCGCTGCGTCCCTGCGCCATCCAGCCGTGGGCCGCAGAGCGGTACAGGGGGCTGGCGCGCAGCAGCTCATCCACATAGCGCACATAGTCGCCGTGGCGGGGGCCTTCGTAGGTGTTCTGTGACATGCGGGCCTTCGGTGGTGTCAACGGACGGGCGGCAGGCGCCGGGCGATCTCGGCCACCAGCTGGCGCGCCAGCAGGGACTTGGAGGCGTGCGGCAGCTCCATGGTGCCGGCCTCGTCGATCAGCAGCAGGGCATTGTCATCCCGCCCAAAGGTTGCGGGACCGATATTGCCCACCAGCAGCGGCACCTGCTTGCGCAGGCGCTTGGCGCTGGCGTGCTGCAGCAGGTCATGGCTTTCGGCGGCGAAGCCCACGCAGTACAGTCGGCCGCTGCGCGCAGGCTCGGACTGCGCGGCGGCCGCCAGGATGTCGGGGTTCTCGACGAAGGTCAGCGTGGGGGTCTGGCCCGAGCCGTCCTTCTTGATCTTCTGGTCTGACGCCGTGGCCGGGCGCCAGTCGGCCACGGCCGCCGTGGCGATGAACACGCCGGCTTGCGGCAATTGCTGGTGCACGGCATCAAACATCTGCTGCGCCGATTGCACGTCGATGCGCTGCACGCCGCGCGGCGTGCGCAGGTGCACGGGCCCGGCCACCAGGGTCACCTGGGCGCCCGCCTCGCGTGCGGCGCGCGCAATGGCAAAGCCCATCTTTCCGCTGGAATGGTTGGTGATGCCGCGCACGGGGTCGATGGCCTCGAAGGTCGGGCCCGCCGTGACCAGCACCTGGCGGCCCTGCAGCAGCTTGGGCGTGAAGAAGGCAGCCAGCTCCTCCATGATTTCCTCGGGCTCCAGCATGCGGCCGTCGCCCACCTCGCCACAGGCCTGGTCGCCCGTTCCCACGCCCAGCACCAGCGCACCGTCGGCCGCCACCTGCGCCAGGTTGCGCTGCGTGGCCGGGTGCGCCCACATCTCGCGGTTCATGGCAGGCGCCAGCAACAGGGGCACGCGGTCCATGGGGCGCGCCAGGCACATCAGGCTCAGCAGCTCGTCGGAGCGGCCCTGCACCAGGCGCGCGATGAAGTCGGCGCTGCAGGGCGCGATCAGCATGGCATCGGCCTCGCGACTGAGGTTGATGTGGGGCATGTTGTTGGGCTCGCGCGCGTCCCACTGCGAACCATAGACGGGGCGGCCCGACAGCGCCTGCATGGTCACCGGCGTGATGAACTGCTCTGCCGCCTCGGTCATCACCACCTGCACGGTGGCCCCGGCCTGCACCAGCAGGCGCACCAGCTGGGCAGATTTGTAACAAGCCACGCCTCCGGAGAGGCCGAGCACCAGATGTTTACCTGCGAACACTTCAGTCATGGCGCGCAATTTAGCAGAGCCGGAGCATCCGAGCAGCCCCGCGCGGCGCGGCGAATTCGGCGGCGCATCTATAATCCTGCTTTACCACCACCAATAAAAGACATGACCAAATTTGTCTTCGTCACAGGCGGTGTGGTGTCTTCCCTGGGCAAGGGAATCGCCTCAGCCTCCCTTGCTGCGATCCTCGAATCGCGCGGCCTCAAAGTCACCCTCATCAAGCTGGATCCCTACATCAACGTGGACCCGGGCACCATGTCGCCCTTCCAGCACGGTGAAGTGTTCGTGACCGATGATGGCGCCGAGACCGATCTGGACCTTGGCCACTACGAGCGTTTCATCGAAACGCGCATGAAGCAGTCCAACAACTTCACCACCGGCCGCATCTACCAGAGCGTTCTGGAAAAGGAGCGCCGCGGCGACTACCTGGGCAAGACCGTGCAGGTGATCCCGCACGTGACCAACGAAATCCAGGAGTACATCAAGCGCGGCGCCGGCCTGGGCACGCCTGACGCTGTCGATGTCGCCATCTGCGAAGTCGGCGGCACGGTGGGCGATATCGAGTCCCTGCCCTTCCTCGAAGCCGTTCGCCAGCTGGCCCTCAAGCAGGGGCCCAACAACACGGCCTTCGTGCACCTGACCTACCTGCCCTGGATTGCCACGGCCGGCGAGCTCAAGACCAAGCCCACGCAGCACACCGTGCAGAAGCTGCGCGAGATCGGCATCCAGCCCGACGCCCTGCTGTGCCGCGCGCAGCACCAGGTGCCGGAAGAGGAGAAGGAAAAGATCTCGCTGTTCACCAACGTTCCCGAGTGGGGCGTGATCTCCATGTGGGACGTGGACACCATCTACAAGGTGCCCCGCATGCTGCACGAGCAGGGCCTGGACGGCCTGATCTGCGACAAGCTGCGCCTGAACACGCCGCCCACCAACCTCAAGCGCTGGGACGACTTGGTCCACGAGACCGAGCACCCGCAGGGCGAGGTCAAGATCGCCATGGTCGGCAAGTACGTCGAGCTGTCGGACGCCTACAAGTCCGTCAACGAGGCGCTCAAGCACGCCGGCATGCAAAGCCATGTGGCAGTGAAGATCACCCACGTCGATTCCGAGACCATCAGCGACGCCAATGCGCGCGACAAGCTCTCGCAGTACGACGCCATCCTCGTGCCCGGCGGCTTCGGCTCGCGCGGCGTGGAAGGCAAGATCTCCACGGCCCGCTACGCCCGCGAGAACAAGGTGCCCTACCTGGGCATCTGCCTGGGCATGCAGGTGGCCACCATCGAATACGCCCGCCATGTGGCCGGCCTCGAAGGCGCCAACTCCACCGAGTTCGACCCCAAGTCCGCCAACCCCGTGATCGCCCTGATCACCGAGTGGAAGGATGCCGACGGCACGGTCAAGACCCGCGACGAGAACTCCGACCTGGGCGGCACCATGCGCCTGGGCGCGCAGTCCTCCGACGTGCAGGCCGGCACGCTGGCCCACAGCATCTACGGTGATGTGGTCACCGAGCGCCACCGCCACCGCTATGAAGCCAACGTCCAGTATCTGGACCAGTTGCGCGAAGCGGGCCTGGTGATCTCGGCGCTGACGCAGCGCGAGCAGCTGACCGAGATCGTCGAGCTGCCCAAGGAAGTTCACCCCTGGTACATCGGCGTGCAGTTCCACCCCGAGTTCAAGTCCACGCCGTGGAGCGGCCACCCGCTGTTCAATGCCTTCGTGAAGGCTGCGATCGAACGCCAGAAGGCGCCGCGCAAGTCCTGACCCCCGCAACGCCGCCCACCATTTCCCAAGGAATCCCCACCATGAAACTCTGCGGCTTCGATGTCGGCCTCGACCGGCGCTTCTTTCTCATTGCAGGCCCCTGCGTCGTCGAGTCCGAACAGCTGCAGATGGACGTGGCGGGGCATCTCAAGGAAATCACGGCGGCCCTGGGCATCCACTTCATCTTCAAGAGCAGCTACGACAAGGCCAACCGCAGCTCGGGCGCCAGCTTTCGCGGCCCGGGCATGGACAAGGGCCTGGAGATCCTGGCCAAGGTGAAGAAGGACTTGCAGGTCCCCATCCTGACCGACGTGCACACCGAGTCCGAAATCCCGGCCGTGTCCCAGGTTGTGGACGTGCTGCAGACGCCGGCCTTCCTGTGCCGCCAGACCGACTTCATCCGCGCCGTCGCCCAGTCGGGCCGGCCGGTGAACATCAAGAAGGGCCAGTTCCTGGCCCCGCATGACATGAAGAATGTCATCGACAAGGCCCGTGCGGCTGCAAGGGAAGCCGGCCTGCCCGAGGACAGTTTCATGGCCTGCGAGCGCGGCGCCAGCTTCGGCTACAACAACCTGGTCTCGGACATGCGCAGCCTGTCCATCATGCGCGAGACCGGCGCGCCCGTCGTCTTCGACGCCACGCACAGCGTGCAGCTGCCCGGCGGCAACGGCACCAGCAGCGGCGGCATGCGCGAGATGGTGCCCGTGCTCTCGCGCGCGGCCGTGGCCGTGGGCGTGGCGGGCCTGTTCATGGAAACCCATCCCAACCCTCCCTGCGCCCTCAGCGACGGCCCCAACGCGGTGCCGCTCAAGCACATGAAGGCCCTGCTCGAAACCCTGGTCGCGCTCGACGACGTGACCAAGAAGAACGGCTTCCTCGAAAACGACTTTGGAGTCTGACCCATGGCCAGCGGCTACATCATTGCGTCCGTCACCGTCACCAAGCCCGAGCAGTACGAGGAATACCGCAAGTGGAGCACCGAGGCCATGCGCGTGCATGGCGCCGAAGTCTGCGTGCGCGGCGGCAAGGTCGAAGTGCTCGAAGGCGACTGGAACCCCGGCCGCACCGTGATCCTCAAGTTCCCCAGCTTCGAGGCAGCCCGGGCCTTCTACGACACGCCCGAGTACCTGCGTGCCCGCGAGGCGCGTGAAGGCGCATCCATCATGCGCATGGTCTGCGTGGAAGGCGTCTGACGGCCAGCCACCCCGGCTCGTCAAGAGCGCAGCGCATACAAAGCCATACAACCAATTTGTGCACAATAGCCGCCGCCCGATCGCAGATACTGCGCCGCGGAGCACGGCTGTGCCTGGTGGCACGGCAGCCAGCCACGCCATCGACCACCCATACCGCTTGCCCGGCAAGCACCAGGGCGCAACCTCACCGGAACCCGCCTGCACACCGATTTCAAAAACCGCAAAGGAAATGCCATGAGTGCAATCGTTGACATCGTAGGCCGCGAAGTGCTGGACAGCCGCGGCAACCCCACCGTCGAATGCGACGTGCTGCTGGAATCGGGCGTGATGGGCCGCGCCGCCGTGCCTTCGGGCGCGTCCACCGGCTCGCGCGAAGCCATCGAACTGCGTGACGGCGACAAGAGCCGCTACCTGGGCAAGGGCGTGCTCAAGGCCGTCGAGCACATCAACACCGAGATCTCCGAAGCCGTTCTGGGCCTGGACGCCTCCGAGCAGGCCTTCCTGGACAAGACCCTGATCGACCTGGACGGCACGGACAACAAGGGCCGCCTGGGCGCCAACGCCATGCTGGCCGTCTCGATGGCCGTGGCCCGCGCCGCTGCCGAAGAAGCCGGCCTGCCGCTGTACCGCTACCTGGGCGGCATGGGCGGCATGCAGCTGCCCGTGCCGATGATGAACGTCATCAACGGCGGCGCGCACGCCAACAACAGCCTGGACCTGCAGGAATTCATGATCATCCCCGTGGGCGCGCCTTCGTTCCGCGAAGCCGTGCGCTGGGGTGCCGAAGTCTTCCACGCGCTCAAGAAGATCATCCACGACAAGGGCATGAGCACGGCCGTGGGCGACGAAGGCGGTTTTGCGCCTTCCGTGGAAAACCACGAAGCCGCCATCCAGCTGATCCTGCAGGCCATCGAAAATGCAGGCTACAAGGCCGGCGAACAGATCGCCCTGGGCCTGGACTGCGCCGCCAGCGAGTTCTACAAGGACGGCATGTACGTGCTGGCCGGTGAAGGCAACCTGACGCTGACCGCCACCCAGTGGACCGAAATGCTGGCCGGCTGGTGTGACAAGTACCCCATCATCTCCATCGAGGACGGCATGGCCGAAGGCGACTGGGATGGCTGGAAGATCCTGACCGACCGCCTGGCCGCCAAGGTCCAGCTGGTGGGCGACGACCTGTTCGTCACCAACACCAAGATCCTGAAGGAAGGCATCGACAAGAAGATCGCCAACTCCATCCTGATCAAGATCAACCAGATCGGCACGCTGACCGAAACCTTTGCCGCCATCGAAATGGCCAAGCGCGCAGGCTACACCGCCGTGATCTCGCACCGCTCGGGTGAAACCGAGGATTCGACGATTGCCGACATCTCGGTGGGCACCAATGCCGGCCAGATCAAGACCGGCTCGCTGAGCCGTTCGGACCGCATCGCCAAGTACAACCAGCTGCTGCGCATCGAGGAAGACCTGGGTGACATCGCCCACTACCCCGGCCGCGAGGCTTTCTACAACCTGCGCTGAAAAGCGTTAGGCTTGCAAGCCATCCGGCCTGCAAGCCTTTTTCCTTTCCGCAACATCTGCTGCCATGGTCAACCGCGTCGTCCCCCTTGTCCTGCTCGCCCTGCTCGCCGCCGTGCACGCGCAGTTGTGGCTGGGCCATGGCAGCGTGGCCTACGTCAAGGAACTGCAGCAGCAGATCCACGACCAGAACGTGGCCAATGCCCTGGAAAAGGCCGAGAACGACCGCCTGGCCTCCGAGGTCAACGACCTCAAGGACGGCCTGGCCATGGTCGAGGAAAAGGCCCGCAGTGAGCTGGGCATGGTCAAGCCCAACGAGATCTTCGTGCAGATCGTGCGGCGCTGAGGGTTGGGATTTTTTGCATCAGGGCCGGCTTCATGCCGGCCTTGTGCTTTTGCAACAAGGCGCCTGCGCCCCTTAACCGGGCCTGCGCGCAAGCCGAGACAGGTACTTGGACACAGCCCGCTTGCCCCCGCCCCCGGTGATTCTTCTGGGATCGCCGCCCGCGCTCGCGCTTTCAATGGCCCATGCATTGCGCCAGGCCTGGCGGCACCACGGAGCATCTCCCACTGACTGGCAATGCCTGGCGGCCGAGCCGGGGCAGTCTCTGCCGGAACATGGGGCCGTCTACCTGCTGGGACTGGATTGGAGAGCCTCCGTCACCGAGCACGAAGGAGTGAGCAATGGCCCTGCCGCACAGCTCCAGCATTGGCGCGACCAATTGCAAAGCCAGTCGCGCGACTACGTGGTGCTCTACGGCAATACCGCCCGGCAATGGCAACAGCTGGCCGAGTCGCTCAGGCTCAAGGCTCCGCAAATGGACTGGTCCTGGCTGCCCGCAAGCCCCGCGCAAGGCAGCGCGCGCCTTCGCCCCTACGGCTGCGAGCAGTGCAGCGACCCGGACTGCGAGCGGCGATTGTTCGACGCGCTGCGCAGCGGGCGAGACTGACTTCGAGCGTATTTACTGGACGTTCGTCGAGGTCGGCGGCTGCTTGCCGGCTTCGGTGAACAGCTGAGCGGCATCGATGGGATCGAACTCGTACTGCTTGCCGCAGAAGTCGCAGCCCACCTCGATATTGCCGCGCTCCTCCAGGATGCTGTCCACCTCTTCAATGCCGAGCGAGACCAGCATGGCGCCCACGCGCTCACGGCTGCAGGTGCAGGCAAAGCGCGGGCGCTCTTCGTCCTGCTGGGGGACGAAGCGCATCAGCTTTTCTTCCCAGAACAGGCGCCGCAGGATGGTTTCCACATCCAGCGTGAGCAGTTCGTCGCGCGTCAGGCTGGCGGCCAGCGTGGCGATGCGGTTGTAGTCCTCGTTCAGGCCGATGGCGTCCTGGCCCGATTGCTCGCTTTCGGTGGCGGAGGCCAGGTTGGCCTCGCCCTTGACCGGCATGCGCTGGATCAGCAGGCCGGCAGCCAACTGGTCATTGGCGGCCAGCACCAGCACGGTGTCCAGCTGCTCGGACTGCAGCATGTAGTGCTGCAGAGCATCGGACACCTTGGAGAACCTGCGGCCTTGCGCATCCTGCAGCGGCACCACGCCCTGGTAGGGCTGCTGGCCCGGCTGGCGTCCCTTGGGGTCCAGCGTGATGGCGCAGCGGCCACCACCGTTCACATTGAGCAGTTGCTCCAGCGTGGCGCCTTCGGGCGCCTCCCCGATCAGGGTGGCGGTGGCGCGCAGGCCGAAGTCGGACTGCACCTCGGCCACGGCCAGCTTGACCGGGCCGTCGCCCATGACCTGGAAGACCAGGGCGCCGTTGAACTTGATGTTGGACTGCATGAGCACGCCGGCAGCCGCCATTTCGCCCAGCAGTTCGCGCACGGCGGCGGGGTAGGCGCCGGTCTCGCCGTTTCCCGCGCGGCGTTGCAGGATTTCCTGCCAGGCGTCGGTGAGGCGGACGATGGAGCCGCGCACGGGCAGGCCTTCGAAGATGAATTTATGCAGTTCAGACACGCTGATGGATTCCGTAAAAAAGTGCCGGGCCTCGCTCAGCCCAGCTTGCGCAACCCGGTCTTGAACCGGCGCGCATTATCGACATAGTGTTGGGCGCTGCGGCGCAAGCCTTCGATCTGCTCGGGCGTCAATTGGCGCACGGCCTTGGCCGGGCTGCCGATGATCATCGAGCCATCGGGAAACTCCTTGCCCTCGGTGATGAGGGCACCTGCGCCGACCAGGCAGTTCCTGCCGATCTTCGCGCCGTTGAGCACCACGGCACCGATGCCGATCAGCGACTCGTCGCCGATGGTGCAGCCATGCAGCATGACCTGGTGGCCCACGGTCACATGGCGCCCCACGACCAGCGGCTTGCCCAGGTCGGCATGCAGCACGCTGGCGTCCTGGATGTTGCTTCCCTCGCCGATGGAAATGCTCTCGCAGTCGCCGCGCAGCACGGCGCCGAACCAGATGCTGGCGTCTTCGGCCAGCTGCACATTGCCCATGACCTCGGCGCTGTCGGCCACCCAGGCCGATGCTGCCACTTCAGGGGCCACTCCATCCAGTTCATAAATCGCCATGGGTCTTTGTCTCCGTCAATTATTGGTGATGGCAGGAAACCTAGAATTGTAGGGATGGAGTTACGTCACCGCGCCCTTGAGGTTTTGTGCCTCCCGGACCCCGAAGAAAAGGCCGCCGCCGCGTTGGACATGTATGCACGGCAGGCGCTTTATTCAATAGCAGCGCAGGCACCGGCCCTGCCCGATCCCGCACCGGACCTGCCGGGCCGCCCGCTGCGGCCCGAGCTGCGCCACCACACCGCCGTTGCAAGGCGCTCGCCGGCCACGCCCGAAGGCCGGGCCGTGCTGATCCACGCCATTGCCCACATCGAGTTCAACGCCATCAATCTGGCGCTGGATGCCGTCTGGCGCTTTGACGGCATGCCGCAGCAGTACTACCTGGACTGGCTGCAGGTGGCCGCCGAGGAGGCCAAGCACTTTCGCCTGCTGCGCGAGCATCTGCGCGCGCACCTGGGCCACGACTATGGCGACTTCCCTGCCCACCAGGGCCTGTGGACCATGTGCGAGAAGACCGCGCATGACGTGGTGGCCCGCATGGCACTGGTGCCACGCACGCTGGAGGCACGGGGCCTGGACGCCACGCCCCAGATACAGAACAAGCTGCGCAACACGCGCGCGCCCGATGCGCTGGCGGCCGTGGACATCCTCGACATCATCCTGCGCGAGGAAGTGGGCCACGTGGCCATAGGCAACCACTGGTACCGCTGGCTGTGCGAGCGTGAAGGCCTGGAGCCGGAGGCGCACTACCAGCACCTGACGCAGCGCTACGAGGCACCGCGCCTGCGCCCGCCCTTCAACGAGCGCGCACGCCGTGCCGCTGGCTTCACCGATACCGAACTGGCCTGGCTGCAGCAGGTCTGAAGAAAGACCGCCACAGCCGCGCGGACGGGCCCGTCCCGTCCGCATGGCCGCACAATGGTTTACAAACTAGGATGGGTCCGACTCCGCAATCGGACTTGTCCCAGCAGACACTGCCTGTCGGCATATTTATTCAGAACATTCCTACAATCAGATCTGCTGCTTACCGTGCCTCTTCGACCGAACACTCCATGACCGAATTGCCTGTCCATCTCTTCAACGATGCCCCTGCGGCCAGCCCCGCGTCCACAGACCGGGGAATGATCGCGCGCCAGGCCATCGTCAACGGGGTGCAGCAGATCATCGGCTACGAGCTTTTCAACCGTTCGCGCGCCTACCCGGACCATACGGCGGCCTCGGACGTGTCCCTGGTGTTCACGGCCCTGTCGCATGCCGGCGAAGAGGACCTGGTCGGCACCAAGTTGATGTTCGTCAACTGCACGCATGAAAGCCTGGCCGGCGGACATCTGGAGCTGCTCAACCCCGACAAGGTGGTGCTGGAGATCCCGCCGCTGGGCCTGGCCGCACAACAAGAGGTGCAGGCCCGCCTGCCCATCCTCAGCAATCTGCGCGCGCGCGGCTTCAACCTGGCCTTCAATCACACGGTGCTGGAGTCCGCCTATGCGGCCTGGCTGCCCCTGGCCGACTACATCAAGTTCGACCTGTCCGTGCTGGCCCCCGATCAACTGGCCGTGCTGGTCAACTTCGCTGGCCGCCACACGCGCGCCGAGCTGATCGCCGAGAAGGTGGAAAGCGCCCAGCAGCATGAGCAGGTCGGCCGCCTGGGCATACAGCTGTTCCAGGGCTTCTGGTTTGCGCGGCCCACGGTGGTGCGCACCAAGCTGCTGTCGCCCTCGCAGCAAAGCATCGTCCAGCTGCTGAATCTGGTGCGCCAGCAGGCCAGCACCGATGCCATCGAGGATGTGCTCAAGAAGGATGCGGGCCTGGCCTTCAACCTGATGCGCCTGATCAATTCCGTGGGTTTTGGCGTGCAACGCGAGATCACCTCCTTCCGCCAGGCCGTGATGCTCATGGGCCTCAAGAAGCTGTTCCGCTGGGCGGCCATGCTGCTGACCGCATCGCGCAACGGCGGCCCGCCGCCGGCCATCGGCCAGACCGCCGTGATCCGCGGGCGGCTGATGGAGCTGCTGGCCCAGGAATCGCTGAGCGAGGAAGACTCCGACCAGGCCTTCGTCGTCGGCATCTTCTCGCTGCTGGGCAGCATGCTGGACCTGCCCCAGGACGTGGCCATGAGCCTGATCCCCGTGCCCGATGCCGTCTCCGCCGCCGTGCTGCGCCATGAAGGCGTGCTGGGCGAGCTGCTGATCCTGGCCCAGGCCTGCGAAGCCAGCGACGACGCAGCCTTCAACCGCAGCGCAGACGCACTGCGCCTGAGCAGCCAGCAGATCAACTGGGCCCATCTGCAGGCCCTGGCCTGGACCGACCAACTGGCAGACAGCTCGCTATAGTCATGAGCTATCGCACGCAACTCAACGCCGCCGCTCCTTCATCTTTCTCAGCTTCCAAATGACTACCAACGACAACTCCTCCGCTCCGCCACCACCCCTGCCAGAAGGAGTGGAGGACGGACAGGTGGCCGTCATTGCGCGCCAGGCCATCGTCAACGAGGCGCGCGATGTCTTCGGCTATGAACTCTTCGATCGCTCCACAGCCCAGCATGCGCACACGGCGGCCTCCGATGCCGCCCTGCTGTTCAACGCACTGTCGTATGCGGGAGCCGAGGCGCTGGTGGGCAAGAAGACGGTCTTCATCAACTGCACGCATGACAGCCTGGCCGGCGGCCACCTGGAACTGATCCACCCCGACAAGGTGGTGCTGGAAGTGACCACGCTGGGCGAGAACGCCACCACAGCCGATATCGAAGAGCGCCTGCCCACCTTCCAGGCCCTGCGCCAGCGCGGTTTCCGCCTGGCCTTCAACCAGCACCTGCTGCGCCGCGCCTATGCCAGCTGGCTGCCTGCGGCCGCATTCATCAAGCTGGACATGCAGACCTTTGCACTGGCCGATGCCGAGACCCTGGTGAATTTCGCGCGCGCCCATACCAATGCCCAGATCGTGGCCGAAAAGGTCGAGACCTCCGAGCAGTTCGAGCGCATGCGCGACCTGGGCGTGCGGCTGTTCCAGGGCTTCTGGTTCGCCCAGCCGCAGCTGGTGCAGGCGCGCACCATCCGCCCCACGCAGGCCACCATCATCCAGCTGATCAACCTGGTGCGCCAGCAGGCCAGCACGGACGAGATCGAGGCCCTGCTCAAGAAGGACCCCACGCTGTCCTTCAACCTGCTGCGCTTCATCAACTCCTCGGGATTCGGCCTGTCCTGCGAGATCACCTCGTTCCGCCACGCGGTGATGATCCTGGGCCTCAAGAAGCTGTTCCGCTGGGCCGCGCTGCTGCTGACCACCTCGCGCGCGGGCGGCACGCCGCCGGCCGTGGGCCAGACCGCCGTGGTGCGCGGACGCCTGATGGAGCTGCTGACGGCCGAGCTGCTCTCGCCCGAGGAATGCGACAACGCCTTCGTGGTGGGCGTGTTCTCGCTGCTGGACGTGATGCTGGGCCAGCCCATGGAAAAGGCGCTGGAATCCATCGCCCTGCCCCAGCCCGTGATCGATGCGCTGGTGCACAACAAGGGCGTGTTCGCGCCCTTCCTGGAGCTGACGCGCGCCTGCGAAAGCGGCGACGACGAAGGCTTTGCGCGCGCTGCCAACGCCTTGCAGCTGTCCAACCACCAGGTCAACTGGGCGCATCTGCAGGCACTGGCCTGGGCCGACAACCTCACGGCGGACGACGCCACGGTCTGAACGGGCCAGCCACCATGGCAAAGGGCTTGCGGCCGGGAAGCCGCAAGCCCTTTTTGCATGCCACGCGCCGCAGCAGTATCAGTTCAGCTTGATGCCTGCAGCCTGGATGATGCGCGCGTTGGACTGGGACTCGGCCTCGATCTGGCGCGCGAAATCCTCGGCCTTGCCGCCCGTGGCCACGTTGTCGGTGGCCTCCAGCTTGGCACGCATGTCGGGCTGGGTCAGCACCTGGTTGATCTCGGCATTGAGCCTTTGCAGCACGGACGCGGGCGTTCCTGCGGGCGCGAAGATGCCGAACACCGAGGTCATGTTGGCGCTCTTGTAGCCCAGCTCGGCCAGCGTGGGCACGCCGGGCAGCGACTCCAGGCGCTGGGGAGCACCAACGGCCAGGGCCTTGAACTTGCCCGCCTTGATGTGCTGCAGCACGGCCGGCCCGGCGTTGGTGGAGAGCACCTCGAACTGGGCGCTCAGGCCATCATTGAGCTGCTGGCCGCCGCCCTTGTAGGGGATGTGCGTGATCTTGGCCTGCGAGGCATACATGATCTGCTCGAGCATGATGTGGCCCAGCGATGCCAGGCCTGCCGTGGCCCAACGGACTTCGCCGGGCTGGGCCTTGGCCTGCGCCACCAGTGCCTTGAAATCGGGCGCCGTGGAGCGGGCCGTGCCCAGCAGCAGCACGGGCGAATACATCACGCTGGTCACGGGCACGAGATCGCGCTGCGGATCGAACAGCGGCTTGCCCAGGTGCGGGCTCAGCGTCAGCGGGCTGATGGAGGAAAAGCCCAGCGTATAGCCATCAGGTGCGGCCTTGGCCACCAGGTCCAGGCCGATGGCGCCGCCGGCGCCGGCCTTGTTGTCCACCACCACGGGCTGGCCCAGGCGGGCGGCCAGCTTCTCGCCCAGGGCGCGCGCCACCACGTCGCTGACGCCACCGGCCGGATAGGAAACCACCACGCGGATGGGCCGGCTGGGCCAGGCGGCATCGGCGGCCGACGCGGACATCGGCAAGGCCGCAGCAGCGACCGTCGCCGCCAGCATGGAAGTCACCAGCACATGCCGGCGCAGGAAATCAGTCATCGAAAACTCCGCAGAAACACATCGAACACGGCGGTGATTGTTCTGCAAAGCGCATATCCCCGGGACAGGCTTTGCCACTTCGACGATTTCAACGGCAGAAACGCCCAAACCGGCGAACCCTCCACACCCAATCAACCACGCGGATGGTGCAAAGCGTGCAATGCCTTGAGCCGCTCGCGCGCCACATGGGTGTAGATGGTGGTGGTGGAGATGTCGGCATGGCCCAGCAGCATCTGCACCACGCGCAGGTCTGCGCCATGGTTGAGCAGGTGGGTGGCGAAGGCATGGCGCAGCGTGTGCGGCGACAGCGGTGCCGTCACGCCCGCAACCTGCGCGCAGCGCTTGACGATGACCCAGAACATCACGCGGCTCATGGCTGCTCCGCGCTGGGTCACGAAGACCGCATCGCTGCGCTGCCCGCCCAGGATGGCACCGCGCGCCGTGGCCAGGTAGCGCTCCAGCCACCAGTGCGCCTCCTGGCCGAAGGGCACCAGCCTTTCCTTTTGCCCCTTGCCCGTCACGCGCAATACGCCCGAGCGCAGATCGATGCCATGCAAGAGCAGATCCACCAGCTCGCTCACGCGCAGGCCGCTGGCATACATCAGCTCCAGCATGGCACGGTCACGCAGGCCCAGTGGCGTATCGACATCGGGCGCCCTGAGCAGTGCCTCCACCTGCGCCTGCGTCAGCGTATGCGGCACGCGCGGCGGCTGCCGGGCCGCCAGCATGCGTGCCGTTGGATCGGCGGCAATGCGCTGCTCGCGCAGCGCCCAGTGGTAGTAGCGGCGCAGCACCGTCAGCCGCCGGTTGGAAGAACTGGCCTTGGTCTGCTCCACCCGCACCGCGAAATAGCCCTGCAGCTCCAGCTCGCCCGCCGCATCCAGCGCCAGCGGCGGCTGCTGGTGCGCCAGCCACCGCCCCCAGGCCGTCAGATCCCGGCGATAGGCCGCCAGCGTATTGCGCGACAGCCCGTCCTCCAGCAGCAGCGCATCCATGAACAGGTCCAGCGCATCCAGGCTGGCAGGCAGCGGCGCCGGCCAGGATGCAGGATCGGCAGCAGATTCGGCTTCGGCAGCCGATGGGGAAGCGATGGAAGCAACAGGCACTTGGGACATCCCATCAAGCCTACAACGAAAAAACCCGAGGTCCGCAAGGAGCCTCGGGTTCTGAGCCAACCGCTCAAGGCGGTGCTTACTCCAGCGTGAGTTTTTGCTGAGCAACCACCTTCTTGTAGGTCTCGTACTCGTCCTTGATCTGCTTGGCGAACTCTTCAGGCGAGTTGCCGATGACTAGGGAGCCCGTGTCCTCGATGCGCTTGCGCACGGCCGGGTCCTGCAGCACCTTGCGCACGGCGGCGTTGATCTTGTCCACCACGTCCTTGGGCATGTTCTTGGGGCCCAGGATGCCGTAGTAGGCCATGCGGTTCACCGGCTCCAGGCCCACTTCCTTGAAGGTGGGCACATTGGGCAGCACGGCCAGGCGCTGGGGCGCGGCCACCACGATGGGCACCAGGCGGTTGTCCTTGATGAACGGCAGGGCCGAGGGCAGGTTGTCCAGCACCATGGGCACCTGGCCCGCCACCACGTCGTTGAGCGCCGGGCCCGCGCCGCGGTAGGGGATGTGGGTGACGAAGGTGTTGGTCAGGCTCTTGTACAGCTCCATCAGCATGTGCTGGATGCCGCCCGTGCCCGAGGAGGCATAGGAGTACTTGCCCTGGGACTTCTTGAGTTCGGCCTCGAAGCTCTTGTAGTCCTTGGCGGGGAACTTGGGGTTCACCGCGATCACGTTGGGCGTGGCCGCCACGTTGATGATGGGCGTGAAGTCCGTCAGCGTGTTGTACGAGATCTTGGGGTTGATCGCGGGGTTGGTCGCCGTGGTCGAGACCGTGGCGATGCCCAGGCTGTAGCCATCGGGCTGCGAGCGCGCGGTTTCCATGGCGCCGATGACGCCACCGCCGCCGCCGCGGTTGTCCACCACCACGGGCTGGCCCAGTTCCTTGGTCAGGGGTTCGGCGATCACGCGGGCGATGATGTCGGTCGTGCCACCGGGGGCGAAGGGCACCACCAGCTTGATCGGCTTGGTGGGATAGGCCTGGGCCAGGGCTCCGGTGCTTGCGAGGACCAGGGTCAGGCCCATCCAGCTGCGACGATTCATACAAGATCTCCTTTTGGGGGTCGTGTTGACGAAGAAGGTTTCATGGACATCCGCAAGGCCGTGCCTGCGGATGGATGGTCTGCGAAACGAAGGCTCGCAAACGCTGCCACGGAACAGCCATGGTGGGGCCTGGAGCCCGCTGCGCGCTTGACGGTCGTCAGGACCTGCGCTTTCGGATCGGCTGTGTGGACCCCAGCGATGCTAAGGCCCGGGGCCCGGTTGTCACAGTTTGTCGCAGCACTGATTTCCCGGTGTTTACCCCTAGCCTCGCGCCATGGTTTCTCGGGAGACGCGGCGACTGCGGGGTTGCGCTTATGCTCTGCCCCCGTGAACTACGCCGTGCTGCTCTTCCCCGATTTTTCGCTCATCGTGCTTGGCTACGTGCTGTGCCGCTTCACACAGCTCAACCGCACGGTCTGGCAGGCAGTGGAGGCGCTGGTGTACTACCTGCTGTTCCCGGTGCTGCTGTTCCACTCCATCGTCAAGAGCCCGGTGGACTGGGGGGCCACCTCCCACTTGCTGGCCGCTGGCGTGTGCGCGGCCGTGGTCGGCATCGGCCTAGCCTACAGCCTGCCCTGGTGGCCGGGCCTGCGCGGCCGGATCGACACACGCGAGCATGCCGGCGCCGTGCAGGTGGCGTTTCGCTTCAACTCCTTCATCGGCCTGGCGCTGGCCAGCCGGTTGGCGGGGCCTGAGGGCCTGCTGTTCATCTCGGTGCTGATCGGCGTGAGCGTGCCGCTGTGCAATATCGCGGCCGTCTGGCCCATGGCGCGCGGCAGCAACCAGCATTTCCTGGGGCAGCTGGTGCGCAATCCGCTGATCGTGGGCACGCTGTCGGGCCTGGTGTTCAGCGCGCTGGGGCTGAAGCTGCCCGCGCTGATCGAGCCGTCGATCTCCCGCATAGGCGCAGCCTCCATCGCGCTGGGCCTGATGTCGGCCGGCGCCGGCATGCAGTTCGGCGCGCTGGCCGCCGGCAAGCTGCTGGCCGTGTGCCTGCTGGCCGTGCGGCATCTGGTGCAGCCGCTGATCGCCTATGCCATGGTGCGGGCGTTTGGCCTGAGCGGTGCGCAGGCGCTGATCCTCATGGCCTTCTCGGCCCTGCCCACCGCATCGTCGTGCTATGTGCTGGCCGCGCGCATGGGCTACAACGGCTCGTATGTGGCGGGGCTGGTCACGCTGTCCACGCTGCTGGGCGTGCTCAGCCTGCCGTTTGCGCTGAGCCTGCTGCAGTTCTGATGCCGCTGTGCCGCGGCGCCCCTACAGCACGGCACGCATGTCGTCCGTGAAGGCGGCCGTGATGTCGTCCTGGCGTGCGCGCTTCTTGGCCACCATGGTGATGTCCACGTCATAGCTGAAGAGGGATTCGTCCAGCGCTTGCAGCAGGCCGGCAGCCACATAGGGCGCCGCGTAGTGCTCTGGCAGGTAGCCCAGGTGGGCGCCTGACAGGATGAGGATGGCGGCCGCCTCCATGTTGTCCGCCTCTGAGGTGACATGGCGCGGGCGCCCCGTCAGCGGGGCCTGCGGCAGCGGATAGGTGCGCCAGGTCCAGTCGGCCTCGCCCGCCTCCTGCGCGCCGATGCAGCCCGCGCGTGCGGCAAAGGGATGGCTGGCGCTGCAATAGGCCACCTGCCTTTCGCTGAACAGCAGCGTGTATTCCAGCGCCGGCGCACGGTGCAGGAAATAGCCCACGGCGACCTGGAGCTCGTCGCGCAGCAGCATTTCCTCCAGCTCGCGCGGCCCGCGCACCAGCACCGACAGGCGCACAGCCTCGTCGCGCTGGCGAAAGCGCTGTATGGCCCGCCCCATCAGCGCGTTGTATTCCATGGGTGCATTGCCGATCAGGCCGATGGCCAGGCTGCCGACCAGCTGCCGGTGCATGTTGCGCGCCTGCGCACTGAAGCCTTCCAGTCCCTGCAGGGCCGTGCGAGCCATATCGACGAAGCGCCGGCCCTTGGCCGTCAGGCGAAAGCCGCCGCGCCCCCGTTCGCACAAACTGAAACCCAGCCGCGTCTCCAGTGTGGACAGCTGACTGCTGAGCGTGGACTGCCCTACGCCAAGGCTGGCCTGCGCCGCCGACACGCCGCCCGCGTCAACGATGGCCAGAAACACGCGCAGCAGCCGCAGGTCCAAGTCTGAAACGGTATGGAGCATGGGGTTTTCACTCGGAAAAGATCGATTCTTATCGATGTTTGTAAATGGAACTTGAAATGGATGCAATCCGGGCTGCTGTCTAGCATCCACGGCTGTTGCAGCACATCTGGATTGAACAAAGAGGGACTGCAATACAGAACAAGAGGGGCGGTCCAGGGGATTCACTTCCATGGATACCGCTGTTTCAAGAGGCCCCTGCCAACAGGGCCGCAACAAAAGGGAGACAAACCATGTTGCTCGATATCTCGGTCGTGGTGATCTACGCGGCGGCCATGCTGCTGCTGGGCTGGTACGGCATGCGCCGCGCGAAGACGCAGGAGGACTTTCTCGTGGCCGGCCGCAACCTCGGGCCCGGCCTGTACATGGGCACCATGGCCGCCACGGTGATAGGCGGCGCCAGCACCGTGGGCACGGTGCGCCTGGGCTATGTGTACGGCATCTCCGGATTCTGGCTGTGCGCGGCGCTGGGCGCGGGCCTGCTGGTGCTCAACCTGTTCCTGGCCAAGCCCCTTCTCAGGCTGCGCATCTGCACCGTGACCCAGGTGCTGGAGCGGCGCTACAGCGCCCGTACCAAGCAGGCCAGCGCCCTGGTGATGCTGGCCTACTCGCTGATGCTGGCGGCCACGTCGGTGATCGCCATCGGCACCGTGATGCAGGTGCTGTTCGACCTGCCGCTGTGGATCTCCATCCTGGTGGGCGGGGGCGTCGTGGTCATCTACTCGGCCGTGGGCGGCATGTGGTCGCTGACGCTGACGGACATCGTGCAGTTCGTGATCAAGACCGCGGGCCTGATGCTGATCCTGCTGCCCATCTGCCTGTACCGCGTGGGCGGCTGGGACCAGCTGGTTGCACGGCTGCCTGCGTCCAGCTTCGATGTCACCCACATCGGCTGGGACACCATCGCCACCTACTTCGTCATCTATTTCTTCGGAATCATGATCGGCCAGGACGTGTGGCAGCGCGTGTTCACGGCCCGCAGCGAACGGGTGGCCGCCGTGGCGGGCAGCCTCGCCGGCGTGTACTGCGTGGTCTACGGACTGGTCGGCGCCCTGGTGGGCATGACAGCGCGCGTGCTGCTGCCGGACCTGGACAACGCCAACAATGCCTTTGCCGCCATCGTGCAGGCCAGCCTGCCGGACGGCATCCGCGGCCTTGTGATCGCTGCCGCACTGGCGGCCATGATGTCCACCGCCAGCGCCGCCATGCTGGCCGGCTCCACCGTGCTGGCCGAGGACCTCGTGCCCCTGCTGCGGGGCGGCCGGCCGCTGGTCGATGTGCGCTGGCACCGGCTGCTGACGCTGCTGGTGGGGCTGGCCGTGCTCGGCATCGCCCTGGTGGTGGACGATGTGCTCAATGCCCTGACCACCGCCTACAACCTGCTGGTGGGCGGCATGCTGGTGCCGCTGATCGGCGCCATCTACTGGCGCCGGGCCACCACGGCGGGCGCCATCGCCAGCATGCTGCTGGGCTGCGCCACGGCCGTCGCCTTCATGGTCAGGGACGGCCTGGCGTCCAACACGCCCATCTATGCCAGCCTGGCCGTGAGCACGGCCAGCTTCATCCTCATCAGCCTGGCGCAGCGCACGCAGCAGCGTTCGCTGTCGGGCATTCAATCCTGAATCCGGCACTGAATCGGAGACGACATGACGCTTTTCACACCAGACAGGCTGCAGGCGCTGCGCGCACGCTTCGGCGGCGCCAACGAGTCTGTGATCCACGACCCGCATTTCCGCGCCGTGGCCGCCCACATCATCGATGCCAGCGGCACGCGCAACGCACCCTACGCAGGCATGCCCACGCTGCTGGACGCACCCATGCGTCCCTTGGACTGGAGCCGCCCGGATTTCGGCGACCTCCAGGCCGCACTGATCGGCGTGCCCATGGACCTGGGCATCAGCAACCGCAGCGGCTGCCGCTTCGGCCCCCGGGCCCTGCGTTCCATCGAACGCGTGGGCCCCTACAACCATGTGCTTCGATCCGCTCCCACACGCGAGCTGCGCGTGGCGGACATCGGCGACGTGCCGCTGTCCAGCCGCTACAGCCTGGAGCAGTCGCACCGCGACATAGAGTCGGCCTTCGCGAAGATCCATGCGGCCGGCGTGATTCCGCTGGCCGCTGGTGGAGACCATTCCATCACCCTGCCCATATTGCGCGCACTGGGCCGCGAGCGGCCACTGGCCCTGGTGCATTTCGACGCCCACTGCGACACCGGGGGCCCCTTCGACGGCAGCCGCTTTCACCACGGCGGCCCGTTTCGTCAGGCCGTGCTGGACGGCGTGCTCGACCCCACGCGGACCATTCAGATCGGCATACGCGGCGCGGCCGAATATCTCTGGGAGTTTTCCTATGAGTCGGGCATGACCGTGATCCATGCCGAAGACATTCCCGCGCTGGGCGTGGACGGCGTCATTGCCCGCGCACGCGAGGTGGTGGGCGATGCGCCCGTCTACGTCTCCTTCGACATCGACTGCCTGGACCCGGCCTTTGCGCCCGGCACGGGCACGCCCGAGGTCGGTGGACTCACCGTGCGCGAGGCACAGGCCATGGTGCGCGGCCTGGCCGGCATCCACATCGTGGGCGGCGATGTGGTGGAGGTGTCGCCAGCCTACGACGCCACCACCAACACCGCCCACGCAGGCGCGCAGATGATGTTCGAAATCCTCGGCCTGATCTGCGCACGCCAAGCCGGGAGTGGCTCCGCCCAGCCTGCCTAGGCCCCCTGCCCGCCCTCCGCATCCCGCAGCAGCCCCAGCGGCGTGCTGCCGTAGCGTGCCCTGAACCGCCGGGAAAAATGCGCGGGTGAGCTGAAACCGCAGTGCTGCGAGATCTCCGCGATGCCCAGCGTTCCCGGCTCCGTGCCACGCAGCAGCGCATGGGCGCGTTCCAGGCGATAGGCCATGAGTTCGGCGCTGAGGCTGGTGCCTTCGCGCGACAGCTGGGATTGCAGCGAGCGCACGGACAGCCCCAGCCTGGACGCCACGCGCTCGGGCCCCAGCGCCGGGTCCGGGTACTGGCGGGCAATGAGCTGGCGCACCCTGCGCAACAGCACGTGCATGGGCGCGCCGGGTCGGGCCGTCGCCATGTCGGCGCTGGCCTGCAGCACGGTCTTCACGGTGTTGATGACCAAGTCGGACAGCCTGGCGGATTCGGCCTCGGGCAAGGGGTCCTGCCACGCGGCCAGCAACTGCATCTGCTGGACCAGCAGTTGAAGCGATGCACAGTCGGGCAGGCTGCGTGCCAGCAGTTGCGAAGCCAGGCCGCCACGCGAATCGATCAGTGCCAGCGGCACGGCCAGCACCACCAGGTCCACGGCCTCTTTCTGCCAGATGCGGTAGCCGCGCCGCTCATCCAGCAGGAACAGCTGGCCGGGTTGCGCCTGCAGCCTCCTGCCCGCAACCGCCATGCCCGGCTCCCCGGATGACGCCGAGGCATCCGGTACGTCCGGCACGTCCGACAGGTCAGGTACGTCAGGTGCATCCGGTGCGAATACCTGGGCTCCACCTTTGGCATAGAGCACGCACAGCAGGCAGGGCGGGCCTGCGCGCTGGCCATCGTCATGCAGGCGCTCCATGCCATGTTCGGCCGCCATCTGGATGCGGTTGAGCACCACCGCGCCCACGCCGCGCGATGTCAGCACGGCCTCGAAGCGCTCGGGCTGCGCAACCAAGGGCGTGTGCGGCATCTGCGCCTCGCGGCTGGCATCGCTCCAGAACTGCGCTCGCGAAAGCGGCGCGATATGCACCGTGGACCAGCGGTTGTACGTCATACATTCCTCGCCCTGCGCTCGGCGCGCAGCCTCCTTTTGTGATGGGTTGCACGGAGAGTCGGCCGCACCCGAGTGTTGGGGCCAGGCAAGAGGCGGCAGGTCCACGCGACAGCATGAACCCAGGATTTTCGGGATTGCGGCCCGATCAGGCCATTGGATGATTCTGAAAATTCACCGGGGTGAATTCCTAGGCCTGTGCGCCGCACCAGCCCGGATCAGCGCGTATCAGCGCGCGATGGCAGGCAGCCGCTCGCTCCACAGCGTGGACTGGTTGCGGCCGTTGCGCTTGGAGTAGTACAGCGCGGCGTCGGCACGCTCCAGGCAGCCCTGGGCCGAGGCATCGCTGCGCTGCAGCTCGTACACGCCCAGGCTGATGGTGATGCGCAGATCGCCGGCCAGGCCCGCATCGATGGCGCGCGCGGCAACGGTTTCGCGCAGGCTTTCGGCGCGGCGCAGGCCCACCTCGGCATCGGTGTCGGACAGCAGCACGGCAAACTCCTCGCCGCCCAGCCGGCCCACCATGTCTTCCTTGCGCATTTCCTGCGCCACCGAGGCCAGCAGCTCCTTGAGCACGATATCGCCCACCGCATGGCCGTAGCCGTCGTTCACCTGCTTGAAGTGGTCTATGTCCAGCATGATCAGCGTGGAGTGCGCCACCAGTCCGCTGCGCAGATGGTCCAGCTCCATCGCCAGCCGCTCCATGAAGGCGCGGCGGTTGGGAATGCCGGTCAGCGCGTCGGTCAGCGCCAGGGTCTCCAGCTGGGATTCGCGCTGCTGCCGCTCCGTCGCGTCGTGGAAGACCCAGCAGTGGCCGATGGAGCGGTCACCGTCGCGCAGCTGCATGCCCTCGATCTCCACATAGTGGTCGTCGGGCAGCGCATGCAAGGACCGGCCAGCCACGGGCCCGGCACTGAGCACGCCAGCCACCGAAGGCGGCAGCAGCTGGATCAGCGCCGGCATGCCCAGCCCCACCAGGGCGGCAGGCGCCATGTCCAGCCGCAGCGCGGCCGCCAGCATGCGGTTGGCGGCCAGCACCTGGCGGCCCTGGGCGTCTGTGACCAGAATGCCTGCGGGAAAGCGGTCGATGATGGCCTCCAGCCGGTGCTGGGTCTCGGCCAACGCGGTCTCGGCGCGCCGGCGCGCGTCGGTATCGATCATGGTCCAGATGACGCGGCCGTCGTCCTCGTCGGGGTCCAGCAGCGAGCCCTGCATGTCGAACCAGTGGCCCGAGCCCGAAGGCATGCGCAAAATCCATTCCGTGCGCACCGTGCCGCGTGCGTTGAGCTGTGCGTAGAGCTGGCCGAAGCGCTCGAAGCTCTCGTCGCTGACATGCAGGGCGCGAAAGTTCACGCCGCCGGGCAGCCGGTCTGTCTCGATCTCGAAGGTCTGCACCGCGCGCTCGTTGGCATAGAGGATTTCGCGCTGGGGACCGGCCATGACGATCAGGGCGCTTCCCCGGTCCAGCAAGGCCTTGATGAGCCGGGACTGCTCCACGCGCTGCTGTATGTCGGTGTGCGTGCCCAGCATGCGCACGGGCTTGCCGTCGGCATCGCGCTGGGTGATTTCGCCGCGCGACTCCACCCACAGCCAGCTGTCGGCCGAGCTGCGCAGCCGCATCTCCACGCGGAAATCGGCCCCGGCCTCGGCATGGCGCTGCAGCCGCGCCAGCATCCGCGCCCTGTCCGAGGGATGGACCATGGCGCAGAAGGCGTCATAGTTCATGGGAAACTGCGCGGCCTCGAAGCCCAGCATCTGGTAGCAGCGGGCATCCCATTCCACATGGCCGCTGCGGCAGTCCCACTGCCACAGGCCGTCGCGCACGGCGCCCACGGTCAGGCGCAGGCGTTCCTCGCTGTGGCGTATGGATTCCTGCATGGCCTGGTCCTGCGTCACATCGTGCACATAGCCATGCCACAGCAGGGAGCCGTCTTCCTCCTGCTGCGGCCGGGCGTGACCATGCAGCCAGCGCAGCTCGCCTGCAGGGCCGTAGACGCGGTACTTGTGCTCCCAGACACCCTTGCTGCCCACGCTGGCCTGCACCGAGGCCGCCAGGGCCGGCAAATCCTCGGGGTGGACCCGCTTGAGCAGTTCATGGTCGGCAAACCTGGCGGCATCGGCCTTGGCGCCATGCAGTTCGAAGAATCCGGGGCTGGTGAAAGGGAACCGGAACTGTCCATCCGCGCCTATGCGGAACTGGAACAACCCGCCCGGCACCTCCTGCGCCAGCCGCGCGAAGCGCCGCTCACCCTGCAGCCGCATGCGCTCGCTGAGCTGGCGCTGGCGCGCCAGCCACAGCGTCAGCAGCATGCCCAGCAGCAGCACGGCCGTGCCTATGCCGTTGCGCAGCAGGCCGCGCTCCAGCGATGCCTCCAGCGACTCGAAGATGGCTTTCTTGTCCAGCCCTGCACTGACGATCAGCGGATAACCCTCCACCCGGCTCCAGGCATACATGCGCTGCACGCCATCGACGGACGATTCGGCCTCGTAGGTGCCGCGCTCCAGGGCCGGTGCGAACAGCGCCACGCGCACATCGGAGACCGAGCGGCCCATCACCTGCTCCTGCCCCTGCGAGCGCGCCAGGTAGGCTCCATCGGTGCGCAGCAGCAGGATGACGTCGTTGGCGCCATCGAAGATGGACTGGAAATAGCGCGAAATGTATTCGGGCGACAGCGACAGCACCAGCACGCCCGAGAACTGCCCCTGGCGGTACAGCGCGCGGCTCAGCTGTATGGTCCATTTGTGGGAGACACGCCCCTGTACGGGGCGGCCGATGAACATGCCCATGTTCTCGCGGTTGGCATGCACCTGGAAATGCTCGCGGTCCCGGATGGAGACCTTGGCAGCCCGCGTCTCCGCTTCCTGCTGGAGGTTGGAGTACACGATGTCCCCTTTCTCGTCGGCCACGGCGATCTGCAGGAAGGTGCCGGCCGGGTAGGCGTCGAACGTGGTCTGCACGGCACGCCGGAACCCGTCGACATCGCCATCGGCAAAGTCGGATTCCAGGCCGCGCATGGTGTAGTCCAGGCCGGACAGCAGGGTCTGCACCTGCACCGACACCGCATGCGACATTTGCCCCACCCGCAGCCAGGACTGGGACTCGGTAAAGCTGCGCTGCGTGCGGTGGCTGTCCACCAGCACCGTCCAGTACGCCACCGTGGCCAGCAGCACGCAGCACAGGCCCACCCAGACGGCCACAGTGGTCTGGGTCAGCGGTTCTGCGTTCAGCAGGCGGGACAGGCTGCGGGGAGGCTTTGCGCGCATATCAAACATCATGTTGAGTCACACAGGCCCCGCGCCTTCAAGGGCAGTGGCCCGCAACAGGCCGCCGGGGGGCACTCCGACAGAGCGCAACAATTGTTTCACACACAAGCGCCCTGGTCTTATCAGCTCAATCCGATCTTTGCGACAGCGCCCAGGCCACGTGCTCGCGCACCAGGGCGTCCGGATGTTGGGCGCGGCTGGCCAGCGCCTGCTGCAATGCCGCGTTGCCGGTTTCACGCCAGGCATTGCCCAGCGCCACGGCCACATTGCGCAGCCAGCGCGCATGGCCTATGCGCCGGATGGGACTGCCTTCGGTCAGGCGCAGAAAGGTCGGCTCGTCCCAGGCAAAGAAGTGCACCAGCTGCCCGCCGGACAGGGCCTCGCGCGCATCGAAGTCGGGCAGGCGGCTGGGCTGGGCGAACTTGTTCCAGGGGCAGGCCAGCTGGCAGTCGTCGCAGCCATAGATGCGGTTGGCCATCAGCGGCCGCAGCTCCTCGGGAATGGCGCCCGCGTGCTCGATGGTCAGATAGGAGATGCAGCGCCGCGCGTCCACCCGGTGCGGCGCCACGATGGCGCCTGTGGGGCAGGCCGTGATGCAGGACGCGCAGCTGCCGCAGTGCGCGGTCACCGGCTCCGTGGGCTCCAGCGCAAGGTCCACATAGATCTCGCCCAGGAAGAACATGGAGCCCGCTTCGCGATTGAGCACCAGCGTGTGCTTGCCGCGCCAGCCCTGGCCGCTGCGCCGGGCCAGCTCGGCCTCCAGCACGGGCGCGGAGTCGGTGAAGGCGCGGTGCCCGAAGGGGCCGACTTCCTGTGCAATGCGCTCGGCCAGCTTCTGCAGCCGGTTGCGCAGCACCTTGTGATAGTCGCGCCCCCGGGCATAGACGGAGACAATGCCCTCGTCGGGCCGCTGCAGCCGCGCCCACTCCACCGCTTGCCAGGCGCCCGGCGCATCGGCAGGCGTGTCGCGCGGCAGGTAGTCCATGCGCGCCGTGATCACGCTGACCGTGCCCGGCACCAGCTCGGCAGGCCGGGCGCGGCGCAGGCCGTGGGCCTGCATATAGTCCATCTCGCCATGGAACCCTTGGGCCAGCCACTGCATCAAACCCGGCTCCGCAGAAGACAAATCCACGCCGGCCACGCCAATTTGGGAAAATCCCAGCTCGCGGGCCCAGCCTTGCATCAAAGGAACCAATTGACTGCTGCACAACATACTCCCTCGATTGTAGAAAGCGCCCAGCCGCAGGATGCGGAAACTGCGGGCCATCGCTGGATATGGGGCAGCGAGGAAGACACGCAGCGGTTTGCGCAGCAGCTTGCAGACCATCCCGCGCTGCGCAACGCCTACGTCACGCTGCACGGCGACCTGGGCGCAGGCAAGACCACGCTGGTGCGGCACTGGCTGCGCGCACTGGGCGTGCAGGGCCGCATCAAAAGCCCCACCTATGCCGTGGTGGAGCCGCATGAGGCGCCGGACCTGGCCATCTGGCACTTCGACTTCTACCGCTTCGATGATCCGCGCGAGTGGGAGGATGCAGGATTTCGCGATATTTTCGCCAGCCCCGGTCTCAAGCTGGCAGAATGGCCCGAAAAGGCCGCAGCGCTTACGCCTGCGGCAGATATAGCTATTCATATCGAAGCAATCGACGAGACGCAGCGCCAGGTGACCTTGCTCGCCGGCACGCCCGTCGGACGCGCCGTGATCCAAGCACTCAAGGCATGAGCGACGCCAACTCCTCCTCCTATCCGTCCGGCCTGTCGCGCCGCAATCTTTTGCAGGCGGGCTCCATCGTGCTGCTGCTGGGCCGCCAGCACATCGCGCACGGCGCCACCATCGTGGCCGTGCGTGTCTGGCCCGCGCCCGAATACACGCGCGTGACCATAGAGTCCGACCGGCCGCTGGCTGCCAAGCAGTTCTTCGTGGACCAGCCCCCGCGGCTGGCCGTGGACATCGAGGGCATCGACCTCAATCCCGCGCTGCGTGAACTGGTGGCCAAGGTCCGCTCCGACGATCCCAACATCGCCTCCATCCGCGTGGGCCAGAACTCGCCCAGCGTGGTGCGCCTGGTGATCGATCTCAAGCAGCCCGCCAAGCCCCAGGTCTTCACGCTGCAGCCCGTGGCGGCCTACAAGCACAGGCTGGTGTTCGACCTGTACCCCGCCAAGGCCGTGGACCCGCTGGAGGCGCTGATCAGCGAGCGCCTGCGCGATGCCTCCGGCGACGATACCGCTGTCGCATCGGCACCGCCGCCGCCTCCACCACCGCTGCCCCGGCCCTCAGGCCCCACGGCGCCAGCCCCCGACCCGTTGGGCGACCTGATCGCCCAGCACAGCAGCGGCTCCGGCGGCAAGACGCCTGCACCGCCCGCCGTGGTGGCACAGGCACCTTCCCCAGCCGCTCCGGCCCCGGCGCCCCGCCCTCCCGCGCCTGCGCCCGTTCCGGCCCCTGCCCCCATTGCCGCGCCCAACATCGCCACCTCGCGCCAGACCGACCGCATCATCATCGTGGCGCTGGACCCCGGCCACGGCGGCGAGGACCCCGGCGCCACCGGCCCCAGCGGCACGCGCGAAAAGGACGTGGTGCTCAAGATCGCCCACCTGCTGCGCGACCGCATCAACGACACCCGCATCGGCGGCAGCCCCATGCGCGCCTTCATGACGCGCGATGCCGACTTCTTCGTGCCCCTGGCCACGCGCGTGGAAAAGGCCCGGCGCGTGCAGGCCGACCTGTTCATCAGCATCCACGCCGACGCCTTCACCACGCCGGCCGCGCGTGGTGCCAGCGTCTTTGCGCTCAGCGACAAGGGCGCCTCCAGCACGGCCGCGCGCTGGCTGGCCAACAAGGAAAACCAGTCCGACATCGTCGGTGGCCTGAACATGGGCTCGCAGGACCAGCATGTGCAGCGCATGCTGCTGGACATGAGCACCACGGCGCAGATCAAGGACAGCCTCAAGCTCGGCGGCGCCCTGCTCGGCGAGATCGGCAACATGGCCAAGCTGCACAAGCCGCGCGTGGAGCAGGCCGGGTTTGCCGTGCTCAAGGCGCCCGACATTCCCAGCGTGCTGGTGGAAACCGCCTTCATCAGCAACCCCGAGGAAGAGGCCCGGCTGCGCAGCAGCGCCTACCAGGTGCAACTGGCCGACGCGCTGATGCGCGGCATCCGCAACTACTTCGCGCACAACCCGCCGCTGGCACGCAGCCGCTCCGTCTGACAGAGCCAGGCGAAGGCCGCGGGCGATGCCGCCCGCAGCCGCTGTCGGACGGTAAAGACGCGACACTTCCGAGCCGCCCGGCGGCAGCTCGGGCAGATCTCCTACCGCTGACGCAAGCCCTGAATGAGAGCATGCAAACATGTTCCACACAGTGCTTGCGCCACACGCCACTCACGGCGACAAGGCAGGCCATCACAGGAGATGAACATGAAGACACGCCTTTATTCCATTGCCGCCGCAGCAGCCATTGCCCTGTTCTCTGCCGGCTGTTCCACCAATCCCAGCAGTGCACAGATCGGTACCGGCGTAGGCGCCGTGGCCGGTGGTGTCGTGGGGGATGCCCTGTTCGGCAGCACGCTGGGCACCGTGGGCGGTGCAGCCGCCGGTGCACTGATCGGTAACGAGGTGGGCAAGCGCAACGACCGCCGCTGATCCCCACTCCCGCTCCACGAAAAAACCCCTTGCGCCATGAAGGTGCAAGGGGTTTTTTCTATGCGCTGAAAGCTCAGGCAGCCGTCTTGGGCGCGCGCCCCGCACGCCAGGCGCCAAAGATGGCGATCAGGCCCGGCACCAGGATCAGGCCCCAGATGATCTTCTCCAGGTTCTCGCGCACCCAGGGCAGGTTGCCGAAGAAATAGCCGGCTGCGCTGATGCCGAACACCCAGACAATCGCCCCGCCCACATTGAAGGCCGTGAACTTGCCCCGGTTCATCGCGGCCACCCCGGCCACGAAGGGCGCAAAGGTGCGGATGAACGGCATGAAGCGGGCCAGCACGATGGTGATGCCGCCATAGCGCTCGTAGAACGCGTGGGCCTGGTCGAAGGCGCGGCGGTTGAACCAGCGCGAGTCCTCCCACTGGAACACCTTGGGCCCTATGTAGCGGCCGATGGTGTAGTTGCACTGGTCGCCCAGCACGGCCGCCACCAGCAGCACGGTGCAGGCGATCGAATAGTCCATGAGGCCCGCGCCGCACAGCGCGCCGACGATGAACAACAGCGAGTCGCCAGGCAGAAAGGGCATGACCACCACGCCCGTCTCCACGAAGACGATGAGAAACAGCAGCGCATACACCCAGGGTCCATAGGCCACGACAAAGGCCTCCAGATGCTTGTCGATGTGCAGGATGAAGTCGATCAGGAACTGAATGATTTCCAAAAGAGAGTCCTCCGCGGCGGGCGCCGCACCGGCCCGTACTGTACTTCGCCGGCATGCCCCCACGGCCGAGCCGGAGCCGGTCACGCCATCGCACACACCGGCGCTTGCAGGAATCTACAAATGCTTGAAATCAAGCTTGTTTTGTTACACAACTTGATAAAACTCTACGAAAAACTCATGAGTGCGTCAGCTTTTTGCAGGCAAAGTGCTTCCATGCCGTCGGCAATGCCGGCCCGGCCTCACCACCATCGCCAAGACACAAGGAAGCAAGCCATGAACAAGACCCTTCGCACTTTCGCGCACAAGTCCGAACGCCAGTCCGGCTCCACGATGGGCCGCACCCTGGCCATCGCCGCCCTGCTGACCGGCGCGCTCGCGATGGGCGGCTGTGCCCACCGTCCCAACAATGCGCAACTGGGCACGGGCGTGGGCGCCGTGGCCGGTGGCGTGCTGGGCAGCGCGCTGTTCGGCACCACGCTGGGCACCGTGGGCGGCGCCGCGGCCGGTGCGCTGGTCGGCAACCAGATGGGCAGCAACAGCGACCGCGCAGGCCGCCGCCGCTGACCCTGCAGCCACCCTCATTCAAAGAGTGCCCCCGGCTCCGGCCTTTGTTGCCGGGGACGCCTCTTGGAGCCGCTTTCGCGGCTCCTTTTTTTGCGGGCGCCGGCGCCGCACACCCCATTCCCACAGCCCGCAAGCGGTGGATGCGAGCCCCTAGAATTGCCGCGTGAACGCATCCATCTCCTCCTCCGACACCCTCCCCCGCCGCCCCATCCGCGACCTGCCCGACGAGCTGATCAGCCAGATCGCGGCCGGCGAAGTCGTCGAGCGCCCTGCCTCGGTGGTGCGCGAACTCGTGGACAACGCACTGGATGCGGGCGCCCGCCAGATCAACGTGCGGCTGCTGGCCGGCGGCGTGCGGCTGATCTCGGTGGAGGACGACGGCGGCGGCATCCCGCGCGATGAGCTGCCCGTGGCATTGCGCCGCCATGCCACCAGCAAGATCACCGACCTGCACGACCTGGAGACCGTGGCCACCATGGGCTTTCGCGGCGAGGCGCTGGCGGCCATCTGCTCGGTGTCGGAGGCGTCCATCCTCTCGCGCCCTGCGGGCCAGGACTCGGCCTATCTGCTCGATGCGCGCAGCGGCGAGCTGCGCCCCGCCGCCCGCAACCAGGGCACGACGGTCGAGGTCAAGGAGCTGTTCTTCTCCACGCCGGCCCGCCGCAAATTCCTCAAGAGCGATGCCACGGAGCTGGCCCACTGCATCGAGTCCGTGCGCCGCCATGCGCTGGCCCGGCCCGACGTGGGCTTTGCCATCTGGCACGAAGGCAAGCTGGTCGAGCAGTGGCGTGCCGCCGGCGGCATGTCGGATGAAGCCCTTGCGCGCCGCCTGGGCGATGTGCTGGGCGACGCCTTCGTGCAGAACTCCGTGACGGTGGAGCACTGGTCGGGCGCCGTCCACGTCACGGGCCGCGCGGGCATTCCCGATGCGGCGCGCTCCCGGCCCGACCACCAGTTCTGCTACGTCAATGGCCGCTTCGTGCGCGACAAGGTGCTGACCCACGCCTCGCGCAGCGCCTACGAGGATGTGCTGCACGGCCACAAGCAGCCTGTCTATGCGCTGTATGTGGAGATCGACCCTGCGCGCGTGGACGTGAACGTGCACCCCACCAAGATCGAGGTGCGCTTTCGCGACAGCCGCGAGGTGCACCAGGCCGTGCGCCACGCCATAGAGAACGCGCTGGCCGCCCCCCGCGCGGCGGCGGCCGCCGCCGCCGCTGCCGCCGAGGAAGCCGCCCGCACCCCGGAGCTGGCCCCTGCCGCACCGGCCACCGCACCCAAGGTGGCGGCTCCCGCCTGGCCCCAGGCGCGCATGAGCTTTGGCGATGAACAGGGCGGCCACAAGGTCAGCAACATGGCGGGCCTGTGGGCACCCATGCGCGAAGCCGCGCCGGCCCCCGTGGCGCTTCCTGCCCAGACGGCCATGCAGGCTGCCGGTGCCGCCGAAGTCGCGGTGGACACGCCCGGCGTGCAATGGCCTGCCGGCGATGTGCCCGCCAGCTACGCACCCGCCGCACAGCCCCGGCCAGTCACCGTCACCGAGCCTTCACCTGCGAACTTCACGCCCCCGGCAGCGGACACCCCTGCCGCTGCCGAGGAAACCATCTGGCCCCTGGGCCGCGCCGTCGCCCAGATCCACGGCGTGTACATCCTGGCCGAGAACGCCCAGGGCATGGTCGTGGTGGACATGCATGCGGCGCACGAGCGCATCGTCTACGAGCAGCTCAAGAATGCCGTCAACGCGGCAGAGCAGATCCCCAGCCAGCCGCTGCTGATTCCCGCCACCTTCGCCGCCACGCCCGAGGAGGTGGCCACGGCCGAGGCCCATGGCGACACGCTGCAGGCCCTGGGCATGGAGGTTTCCCCCTTCTCGCCCAAGACGCTGGCCGTGCGTGCCGTGCCCGCCACCCTGGCCCAGGGCGATGCCGTGGAGCTGGCGCGCAGCGTGCTGGCCGAGTTGGCCCAGCACGACGCCAGCACCGTGGTTCAGCGCGCGCGCAATGAGATCCTGGCCACCATGGCCTGCCACGGCGCCGTGCGCGCCAACCGCCGCCTGACGCTGGACGAGATGAACGCCCTGCTGCGCCAGATGGAAGTCACCGAGCGCTCCGACCAATGCAACCACGGCCGCCCCACCTGGCGGCAGATGAGCATGAAGGAGCTGGACGCGCTGTTCCTGCGCGGTCGCTGAACCTGCGCGGCTGCCGCCAGCGCCGTCAGCACCGTCTACACCGTCAACGCCGTCAGTCGCGCATGTTCGCGAAGGCCGCGAGCTGCTCGTACTTGCGGTCTTCCTCGGCGATCAGGCGCGCCAGGTCCTCGCGGCCCGAGGCGGGCACCATGCCGGCATCTTCCAGGCGCTTGCGCACGGCGGGCTCGGCCAGCGCCTCCTGCAGGGCCGCCGTGATGTGCTGCGCGGTGGCGGCGGGCAGCCCGCGCGGCGCCATCAGCGCAAACCAGCCCACCAATTCATAACCGCGCAGCGGCGCCAGCTCGGCCATGGCCGGAACCTGGGGCAAGGCGGACAGGCGCTGCGCGCTGGTGACCGCCAGGGGCACGATGCGCCCGCTCTGCAGAAACGGTTGCGCCGCCGTGGGCGAGAGCATGGCCAGGTCCAGGCTGCCGCCCGCCAGGTCGCTGGTCAACGGCGCCACGCCGCGGTAGGGCACATGGGTGATGGAAACACCGGCGCGCTGCTTGAACAGCTCTCCCGCGAAATGCAGGGTCGACCCCACGCCCGAGCTGCCGTAGCTGAGCTTGCCGGGCTGGCGGCGCGCCAGCTCCAGCAAGTCGGCCATGCTCTTCACGCCCAGGCCCGGGCGTGCGGCCAGGATCAGCGGGCCGGTGGCCACCAGGCCCAGCGGCGTGAAATCGCGGCGGCCGTCGTAGCGCTGCGCGGGGTTGACGATGCGCGTGGCCACCAGCTCGTTGCTGGCCCCCACCAGCAGCGTGTAGCCATCGGCCGGTGCCGAGGCCACGCGCTGGGCCGCAATGGCGCCGGCCGCCCCACCCACGTTGTCCACCACCACCGTGCCGCGCAGCCGCGCGGCCAGCGCATCGCCCACCACGCGGGCGACCAGGTCCACCGAACCACCGGCCGGGTATCCGACGACCAGCTTCAAGGGCTTGGCAGGAAAGCCGACCTGTGCAGCAGCCGGCAGGGCCAGCCCCAGCGCAGCGGCGCCCAGAAGGCTGCGGCGGCTCAGGACCTGGCGGGCCTCGGAGGAGAGAGGAAATACAGTGCGCATGGTGGCAATCGCAGGTGAAGTCGTGAAAGGAATCCGGTGCGGGCGCGGCGCCTCAGGCGGCGGACAGAAAACGCCGGGCCAGCTTCACCCAGTAGGTGGCTGCCAGCGGCAGGATGCGGTCGTTGAAGTCGTAGCCGGGGTTGTGGACCATGCAGCCGCCCGTGCCATGCGTGTCGCCCACGCCGTTGCCCACGATCAGGTAGCTGCCCGGGCATTGTTCGAGCATGAAGGAGAAGTCCTCGCTGCCCGTCAGCGGCTGCAGGTCGGCGATCAGCCCCTGCTCGCCCAGCCAGTCGCGCGCCACCTCGCGGGCGAAGGCCGTGCTGGCCGCATCGTTGACCAGGGCCGGATAGCGCCAGCGGTAGTCCACCACGGCCTCGGCCCCCAGCGTGGCGGCCTGGGCATGGGCCAGCGCGGTGATGCGTTCGCGCAGCAGGGCACGCACCTCGGGCCGGTAGGCGCGCACGGACAGGCGCAGCTCCACCTCGCCAGGGATCACGTTGGGCGCATCGCCGCCATGGATGGCGCCCACGCTGACCACGGCCATGTCACGCGGATCGACATTGCGCGAGACCACGGTCTGCAGCGCCAGCACCAGGTGGGCCGCCGCCACCACCGGGTCGGCCGACAGATGGGGGGCCGAGCCATGGCCGCCCTTGCCGCGCACGGTGATGATCACCGTGTCCGACGAAGCCATGAACGAGCCCTCGCGAAAGCCGAACTGTCCCTCGGCAAAGCCCGGCATGTTGTGCAGCGCAAAGATGGCATCGCAGGGGAAAAGATCGAACAGGCCATCCTCCACCATCTTGCGCCCCCCGCCCAGGCCCTCCTCGGCCGGCTGGAAGATCAGGTGCAGCGTGCCGTCGAAGCCGCGTGCCTGGGCCAGCTCGCGCGCGGCGGCCAGCAGGATGGCGGTATGGCCGTCATGCCCGCAGGCATGCATGCGGCCCGCGTGGCGGCTGGCATAGGGCAGGCCGGTCTGCTCGTGGATGGGCAGCGCGTCCATGTCGGCACGCAGGCCCAGCCGGCGCGTGCCTGCCCCGACCCGCAGCGTGCCGACCACGCCCGTGCCTCCCAGGCCCCGGTGCACTTCGTAGCCCCAGGAGGCCAGGCGCTCGGCCACCAAGTCGCTGGTGGCGAACTCCTCGAAGGCCAGCTCGGGATGGGCATGCAGGTGATGGCGCAGGGCCACCATCTCGGCCTGCGTAGCGCGTATGCCGGCAAGCACCGGATCGGCGGCTTCGGCCGTGGTGGAAGCGGGCGGTTCAATGTTCATGCCCGCAGTCTAGGAAGCGTGGGCAGCGGGCGGAAGACCGCCAGCGCCTGCCCTGCCAGGCATTGCCTGTCATCCCCGGCATGCGCCGATCACAGCAATGGCAGGGATGGCAGACATGGCACGAAACCTGCAAGATCGGCCCATGCATTCCCAGCCCCACCCCGATGCCGGTCCCGCCATGAAGCTGCACCAGATGCGCTACCTCGTCGCCGTGGCCGGCTGTGGCAGCGTGCGCGCCGCGTCACGGGCGCTGGGCATCACGCAGTCGGCCATCACCCAGGCCCTGCGCGAACTGGAGGAAGGCCACCGCCTTGCGCTGTTCGAGCGCCAGAGCAGCGGCATCGTCCTCACGCCGGCCGGGCGCACGCTGCTGCGCCACGCCCAGCTGATCACCGGGCAGATGGCCCAGGCCGAGGATGAAATGGCCCGCCTGCGCGACACCTGCGCCGTGGCGCGCCTGTCCGTGGGCGTGACGCCCTGGGTGGGCCAGAGCCTGCTGCCCCATGTGCTGCGCGCCTTCCGCGCCGAACTGCCCCAGGTGCGGCTGGAACTGTTCGAGGGCCTGTCGGCCGTGGCCCATCCGCGCCTGCGCGAAGGCACGCTGGACCTGCTGATCGGCCGCGTGCCCTCGGGCCCCTCGGGCGGCGACCTGCATGGCACGCCGCTGTTCCGTTATGACGCCACCGTCGTGGCCCGCACCGGCCACCCGCTGGCAGGCGCCCGTTCGCTGGCCGAGCTGATGGACTGCGACTGGCTGCTCAACTACACCCCGCCCGAAGAGGACGATCTGGTGCGGCGCCTGTTCCTGCGCCACGGCCTGCCCGTGCCCGTGGGCCACATCCACCTGGTGCATTCGGCATCGCTGCTGCTGCACCTGATCGCGCACAGCGACATGCTCTCGTTGTGCCCCTGGCCGCTGATCGAATCGGGCGTGCCCCAGGGCACCCTGGTGCCACTGTCCCTGCGCGAGCAGTTCGAGCCCCACACGGTGGGCGTGGTCCAGCGCGGCCACGGCCCCCTGCCCTGGGTGGCCGAGCGCTTCGTGCACCACCTCATGGAGCAGGTCCACGCCTGCCGCCACAGCCCGGACCCGGTGCTGCAGCGCGTGTTCCGCTCCATTGACGTACTGGCCTGAGGGAGCCTCAGCGCAGCGCGGCCTGGGCCACCGGCACGTCAGCCGGCACATCCCAGCCCCCGCCCAGCGCGCGGATCAGGCCCACGGCTGCCTGGTACTGCGCAGACTTCACCTGCAGCGCCTGGCGGCGGTTGCGCAGTTCGCTGCGGCGCGCATCCAGCAGGTCCAGCTGGCTGACGTAGCCATTGCGGTAGCGCGTGTCCGAAAGGCTGGTGGCACGCTTGGCGGCCACCACGGCCTGGCCCTGCACGGTGGACTGCTCCTGCAGGATGCGGATGGATGACAGCTGGTCCTCCACCTCCTGGAAGGCCACCAGCGCCTGCTGGCGGTAGGCGGCCAGCGCGGCATCGAGCTGCGCGCCTGCGGCCTGCACGCCGGCCTCGCGCCGGCCGCCGTCGAACAGCGGCAGCGACAGCAGGGCGCCCACGCCCCAGGAGCGCATGGACCACTTGAACAGGTCACCGACCTCGGGCGAGGCATGGCCGGCCGCGCCGGTCAGCGAGATGCTGGGGAACCAGGCTGTCTTGGCCACGCCCACGCGCGACTGGGCGGCGAACACGGCGCGCTGCGCTGCCGAGATGTCGGGCCGGCGCATCAGCACCGTGGCCGGCACGCCGGCTGGGATGGAGGGCAGCGTCGTGGTCCAGGCGCCTTCGCCCAGGCCGAAGCGCGAGGCCGAGTCACCCACCAGCACGGCCAGCGCATGCTCGACCTGGGCGCGCTGACGGTCCAGCGCCAGCGCATCCGATTCGGTGGCCGACAGCTCGGCCTGGATACGCGCCACGTCCAGCTCGGCAATGTCGCCGGCCTGCAGCCTTCGCTCCGACAGGCGCAGCGTGTCGCGGTAGGCCTCCACGGTCTCGCGCATCAGGGCGCGCTCGGCGTCCAGCGCGCGCAGCTGCAGATAGGTCTGCGCCACCTCGGCCTGCACGGCCAGCCGCGTGCTTTGCAGCAGGGCCTCGCGGCCCTCGGCGTCCAGCCGCGATGCGTCGGCCGCCTGGGAAATGCGGCCGAACAGATCGACCTCATAGGACAGGTTCAGTCCCGCATTGACCAGGGTGGCAGGCCGCGTGCCCGAGGCCTTGTCCAGCCCCGCGCCGCGCGTGGCCCCTGCGCCCAGGCCCAGTTGGGGCAGGCGCTCGGCATTGGCGCTTCGCGCCAGGGCACGGGCCTCGGCCAGGCGTGCGGCCGCGGCCTGGATGCTCTGGTTGTCCAGCGTGGCCTTGTCCACCAGCGCGTTCAGCGCCGGATCCGCAAAGGCCAGCCACCATTGGCCGCGTGCCTGGGCTTCGGCGGGCAGGGCCTGGGTCCAGCCCGCCTGCGGTGCGGCGCCCTGCTCCTTGAAGGCAGGGGCGGCCGGCAGCTCTGGCAGGCTCTGGGACACGCTGGCGCAGCCGGCCAGGGCCAGCGCCGCCACCAGGGGCAGCAGACGCCTGGACAGTTTCGAAAGCGATGGGATCTTCATGATCGGTTCCTGTTCTTGTGGTGTGGGCTCATTCATGCTCGCCACGCGCAGCAGAGGGCATGGGCAGCGCGCCGCCACCCGAGGCATGGCCGTGGGCGGGTGCATGTGCAGGGGCCTCTTCCTCCATCTCGGGCCCATGCTGCTTGAGCGGCCGGTTGCCTGCCAGGCGGCGCATCAGCACGTAGAACACGGGCGTCAGGAACAGGCCGAAGGCCGTCACCCCGATCATTCCCGAGAACACGGCCACGCCCATGGCGCGGCGCATTTCCGAGCCCGCGCCCGTGGACAGCACCAGGGGCAGCACGCCCATGACGAAGGCCAGCGAGGTCATCAGGATGGGGCGCAGGCGCAGCCGGCTCGCCTCGATGGCGGCCTGTATGGGCGTGCGCCCCTCGAACTCCAGCTCCCGCGCGAACTCCACGATCAGGATGGCGTTCTTCGCACTCAACCCCACCAGCACGATGAGCCCGATCTGCGTGAAGACATTGCTGTCCCCGCCCGACAGCCAGACGCCGGTCATGGCCGCCAGCAGGCCCATGGGAACGATCAGGATGATGGCAATCGGCAGGGTCAGGCTCTCGTACTGCGCGGCCAGCACCAGGAAGACCAGCAGCAGCGCCAGCGGGAACACGATCACCGCCGAATTGCCGGCCAGGATCTCCTGGTAGGTCAGGTCGGTCCATTCGAAATCGATGCCCTTGGGCAGGGTCTCGGCCGCGATGCGCTTGATGGCATCCTGCGCCTGGCCCGAAGAGAAGCCCGGTGCGGCACCGCCGTTGATGTCGGCCGTGAGGTAGCCGTTGTAGCGCATGGCGCGCTCGGGGCCGAAGCTGGAGTCCACCTTCATCAGCGCCGACAGCGGAATCATCTCGCCCGAGCTGGAGCGCACCTTGAGCATGCCCACGTCCTCGGCACGCGCGCGGTAGGGCGCGTCGGCCTGCACGCGGACGCTGTAGGTGCGGCCGAACTTGTTGAAGTCGTTCGCATACAGGCTGCCCAGGTAGATCTGCATGGTGTCGAAGATGTCCGTCACCGGCACGCCGAGCTGGCGCGCCTTGGTGCGGTCGATGTCGGCATACAGCTGGGGCACGTTGACCTGCCAGCTGGTGAACATGCCGGTCAGCTCGGGCGTCTGGTAGGCCTTGGCCATGAAGGCCTTCACGGCCGCATCCATCTGGTCATAGCCCAGGGAGGCGCGGTCTTCCAGCTGCAGCTTGAAGCCGCCCGTCGTGCCCAGGCCCGCCACGGGTGGCGGCGGGAACATGACGATGAAGGCGTCCTGGATGCCTGCGAAGGCCTGGTTGAGCTGGCCGGCCACGGCGCCGCCGCTCTGGTCGGCGCGCTTGCGCTCGTCGAAGGGCTTGAGCGTGGCGAAGACGATGCCCGAGTTGGAGCTGTTGGTGAAGCCGTTGATGGACAGGCCCGGGAAGGCGATGGTGTCCTCCACGTTGGGGTTGTCCTTCATGATCTCGCCCATGCGGCGGATCACCTCGTCCGTGCGGTCCAGCGTGGCACCGTCGGGCAGTTGGGCAAAGCCGATCAGGTACTGCTTGTCCTGCGCGGGCACGAAGCCCGAAGGCACGGCCTTGAACAGGCCGAAGGTCACGGCGATCAGCGCCAGGTAGATGGCCAGCATCAGCGCCTTGCGCGAGATCACGCGGCCCACGCCGCCGCTGTAGGCCTCGGAGCCCCGGTGGAACATGCGGTTGAAGCCGCGGAACAGCCAGCCGAAGGCCCGGTCCATGCCGCGCGTCAGCGCGTCCTTGGGCGCATCGTGGCCGCGCAGCAGCAGGGCCGCCAGCGCGGGCGACAGCGTCAGCGAGTTGATGGCCGAGATCACCGTGGAGATGGCGATCGTCACCGCGAACTGCTTGTAGAACTGGCCCGTGAGGCCGCTGATGAAGGCCAGCGGAACGAACACCGCCACCAGCACCAGGGCGATGGCGATGATGGGCCCGGACACCTCGCGCATGGCGCGGTAGGTGGCGTTGCGCGGCGTCAGCCCCGCCTCGATGTTGCGCTCCACGTTCTCGACCACGACGATGGCGTCATCCACCACGATGCCGATGGCCAGCACCAGGCCGAACAGGCTCAGCGCGTTGATGGAAAAGCCCAGCAGATGCAGCACGGCGAAGGTGCCGATCACCGACACCGGCACGGCCAGCAGCGGGATGATGGAGGCGCGCCAGGTCTGCAGGAACAGGATCACCACCAGCACCACGAGCACGATGGCCTCCAGCAGCGTGTGCACCACCGATTCGATGGAGGCGCGCACGAACTGCGTGGGGTCGTAGGCGATGCGGTACTCCAGGCCCTCGGGCATGTTCTTGTTCAGGGCCTCCATGGTCTTGCGCACGTTGGCCGAGATCTCCAGCGCATTGGAGCCCGGCGCCTGGAACACGCCCATGCCCACGGCCGGGTCGTTGTTCAGCAGCGAGCGCAGCGAATAGTCGGCCGCGCCCATCTCCAGGCGGCCGATGTCGCGCAGGCGGGTCACGGCGCCGTCGGAGCCGCTCTTGACGATGATGTCGCCGAAGTCCTCCTCGCTTTGCAGGCGGCCCTGGGCGTTGATGGACAGTTGCATGTCCACGCCCGGCAGCCCCGGCGAGGCGCCGACCACGCCGGCCGCAGCCTGCACGTTCTGGCCGCGGATGGCAGCCACCACATCGCTGGCCGACAGGCCGCGCTGCGCCACCTTCTGCGGGTCCAGCCACACGCGCATGGCGTAGTCGCCGCCGCCGAAGATCTGGATCTGGCCCACGCCTTCGATGCGCGCCAGCGGGTCCTTCACGTTCAGCACCGCGTAGTTGCGCAGGTAGTTGATGTCATAGCGCTGGTTGGGCGAGACCAGGTGCACCACCATGGTCAGGTCGGGTGCGCTCTTGACCGTGGTGATGCCCAGGCGGCGCACCTCTTCCGGCAGGCGCGGCTCGGCCTGCGAGACGCGGTTTTGCACCATCTGCTGCGCCTTGTCGGGATCGGTGCCCAGGCGGAAAGTGACGGTCAGCGTCATCACGCCGTCGCTGGTGGCCTGGCTGCCCATGTAGAGCATGCCTTCGACGCCGTTGATCTGCTCTTCCAGCGGCGTGGCCACGGTCTCGGCGATCACCTTGGGATTGGCGCCCGGGTACTGGGCGCGCACCACCACGGACGGCGGCGCGACCTCGGGGTATTCCGAGATCGGCAGCCCGCCCATGGCGATCAGGCCGGCGATCAGCATCAGCAGCGAAAGCACGCCTGCGAAGATCGGCCGGTCAATGAAGAATTTGGATAGGTTCATGGTGTTTGGCTCCGCCACGGCAAAGCGCGGCCCATGCCGCCTGCGGTCAGGCGGCATTTCAGAGGCAGGAAAGGTGTGCGGCTAGATCAGGACTTGGTTGCGTCAGCCACTTGTTCGGCTGCCTGCCGGGTGCCCGGCTGGCGGGCATCGGCCCGCGCATCCATGGACACCTCCTTGGGCGCGACCAGGGCGCCGGGGCGGATGTGCTGCAGGCCGTTGACGACCACGCGCTCGCCGGGCTGCAGGCCCTGGGTCACGTTGCGCAGGCCGTTGACCGAGGCGCCCAGGGCCACCTCGCGGTAGACGGCCTTGTTGTCGCCGCCCACCACCATCACGTACTTCTTGCTCTGGTCCGTGCCGATGGCGCGCTCGCTGACCAGCAGCATGCTGCTGTCGCGCGCCTGGCCCATGCGGATGCGGGCGAACTGGCCGGGCATGAGGGCGCCGTCCTTGTTGTCGAAGGCCGCGCGCACGCGCACCGTGCCGCTTCGGGCATCGACCTGGTTGTCGATCAGCTGCAGCCGGCCCTCGAAGGGCGTGCTGCCGGCCGTGGCCGTGCCCATCTGCACGGGAATGCTGTCGATCTTGGCGCGGTTGCCCGCGCCGCCGCCCAGCTCCTTGAGCGCGCGCGTGATGACCTGCTCATCGGCATCAAAGCTTGCATAGATGGGGCTGACCGAGACCAGCGTGGTCAGCACCGGCGCGCCCGGGCCTGCGGCCACCAGGTTGCCCACGGTGATCTCGCGCTTGCCGATGCGGCCCGACACGGGGGCGCGCACCTGGGTGTAGCCCAGGTTCAGCCGCGCCGATTGCAGGGACGCCTGGGCCGCGCGCAGATTGGCCTCGGCCTCGCTGCCTGCGTTGATGCGCTCGTCCAGCTCGCGCTGGGCAATCGCCCGCTCGTCCCACAGGCGGCGTGCGCGCTCCTGCTCGCTGCGCGCATAGGACTGGCGCGCCTGGGCCGAGGCCACCTGGGCTTCGGCACGTTCGACCTCGGCCGCATACGGTGCGGGGTCGATGGTGATCAGCAGATCGCCCTGCTTGACCAGCGCGCCCTCGCGAAAGTGCACGGCCTGCACGGCGCCAGCCACGCGCGAGCGGATGTCCACGCGCTCCACGGCTTCAAGGCGGCCCGAGAACTCGTCCCAGGCGGTGACCTCGCTTTCGGCGACCGTGGCCACCGACACGGGCGTGGCGGCGGGCTGGGCGCTGGCGGGCGCGTCATCGGCCTTGGCGTCGAAGCCATGCAGGCCGAACAGGCCGGCGCTGACGGCGAGGATGGCCGCAGCGGCGGCAGGCAGCCTCCAGCCCTTGCGCTGGGCCGAAGCGAAAGAAGGGGAAGAAGAGGATGAGGTGGATTCGGTGGACATGGTGTTTTTTTGCGAAATTCAGGGAACACGATGCCCGCCCGGCGCCTGAACGCGCCGGGAAGGCGGAAGGGGAAAACGGGGCAGCAGGTGTCGCCGGCTGCGGCGGCGCGGGGCCTAGCCCGGTGCTGCGGGCTTGTTCATGGTGGCCTCGAAGAAGTCATGCACATGCTGGAACACGGCGGCGCTGCAGGCCGTACAGGCCTCGGCCTCGGACAGGGCCTGCGGCCAGTTCGACGCGCTGGGCAGCACATGGCTGCTGGCCGTCACCCCGGCCGCGCGCAGGCGGGCCGCATAGGCCTGGGCCTCGTCGCGCAGCGGGTCGTCACCACCCACCAGCACCAGGGCCGGCGGCAGCTGGGCCAGGCGCAGCGAGCTGCCGGGCACGGCATAGGGATGCATGGCGTCCTTGGGGCAGCTCAGGTACTCGCGCCAGCCCGTGGCCCAGCGGCATTCGCCGGCCTCGGGCGTGGCCTCGCGCTGCGAGGCGGTGCCGGTGCAGGGATCGAGCATGGGCGACACCAGGATCTGGCCCGCCAGCGGCGGATGGCCCCGGTCGCGCGAGATCACGGCCACGGCGGCGGCCAGGTTGCCGCCGGCTTCTTCACCCGCAAGGAACAGCGGCGCGCCCTTGCCCGCCATCTTCACGCGGTGCTTGTACAGCCACTGCAGCACGGCGTAGCCCACCTCGATGGGCTGGGGAAACGGATGCTCGGGCGCCAGCGGGTAGGCCAGCGACACCACGACGGCGCCCGCCTCGGCCAGCAGCCGGCCGATGTAGCGCCCGTTGTCCAGCGTGCCGCAGACAAAGGTGCCGCCATGGAAATGCAGCACCAGCGGCGAGACCGTGCCGGGCCTGCGCTGGCCATAGGCGCGCGCAGCCACGGTGCCGTGCTCGGGCAGCTCGATGGAGAATTCTGTTTCGGCAATCTGCGCCCCGGCGGCGGGGCCGTTCGGAAGCGACGGGGAAGTGGACATGGCGCGAACCTGCGGCAATGGTCGATGGTTGGAATATAGGCGGCGCCGGCCATGTCTGAAATAGCAACGCAGCCATCGCTCTGTTTCCGTTTCACGAACAATCGCCCGATACCGCGCATGTGAGAATTCCGCCGAGCCGGCATTCCCTTGCCGGGCGCTGCAGGAGCAACTTTCCATGGACCAGATCCAGGCCATGCGTGTCTTCGTTCGCGTGGTGGAAGCCGGCAACTTCACCCGCGCCGCCGATTCGCTCGACCTGCCCAAGGGCACGGTCACCAAACAGATACAGGCGCTGGAGGCGCGCGTGCGCGTCAAGCTGCTCAACCGCACGACGAGGCGCGTCACTGTCACGCCCGATGGCGCGGCCTACTACGAACGCGCGGCACGCCTGCTCAACGACTTCGACGATCTCGAAGCCAGCATGGTCAACACCCAGACCGCGCCCAGCGGGCGGCTGCGGCTGGACGTGGGCAGCTCCATGGCCCGGCTGATCATCATTCCGGCGCTGACCGAATTCTGCGAACGCTACCCCGACATACAGATCGACCTGGGCGTGGGCGACCGCCTGGTGGACCTGATCAGCGACAACGTGGACTGCGTGATCCGCGGGGGCGAGCTCAGCGACCAATCCCTGGTGGCGCGGCGCATCGGCTCGATGAACTGGGTCACCGTGGCCTCGCCCGCCTACCTGGCACGCCACGGCGTGCCCCAGCACCCTTCCGAGCTGGATACGAAGCACCAGATCGTCGCCTTCTTCGCGGGCCATACGCGGCGCATGTACCCGCTGGAATTCCAGCGGGGCGATGAATCCATTGAGGTGGCGGGCAACTACCGCATCGCGGCCAACGACAGCAATGCCTACACGGCCGCCGTGCTGGCGGGCTTCGGCATCGCGCAGCTGGTCACGGCCTTTGCCCAGCCGCTGATCGACAGCGGCGAACTGGTCGAGGTGCTGCCGGAATGGACCCAGCCGCCGCTGCCCATTCACGTGGTCTATCCGCCCAATCGCCACCTCAGTGCCAAGGTGCGGGCCTTCGTGGACTGGGCGGCCGACCTGTTCGCGCGCCATCCCCAGCTGCAGCGCAGCTGAAAGGCCGTCGATGGGATGGCCGGGCGGGCCCAAGCCCCGTCCGGCTACAAGGCCTTCCTAGCCACTCTTCATGTCGACTGGCATGGCGCCAGCCATTCCCATTCGCCATGACCATGCACGCCACCGGATACGGCTGATCCAGGCCGCAGCCTGCCCGCTCACTGCGGCACGCAGGCCCTGCCCATGCACCAAATACCGTCGGCACCTCTCTGGAAATGCACCGAAAAACGGCATTCAGGCACCAAGCACGGGCACCGTTCACCAAAACGATGCATGACGGCATAACTTTTTGGCATAATTTTGGTTTGCACTCACCCCTTCCCGCAGCCGTTTTTTAGTCAGAGGTTTTTCCATGAAGTACGAGTCCGTCGGCCAATTCCTTGAAGAAGTGGCGCAACGCAACCCCGGCCAGCCCGAATTCCTGCAAGCCGTCACCGAAGTGATGGAAAGCCTCTGGCCCTTCATCGAGAAGAACCCCAAGTACGCCGAACTCGGCCTGCTGGAGCGTCTGGTCGAGCCCGAGCGCGTGGTCATGTTCCGCGTGAGCTGGACCGACGACAAGGGTCATGTGCAGGTCAACCGCGGCTTCCGCATCCAGCACAGCATGGCCATCGGCCCCTACAAGGGCGGCCTGCGTTTCCACCCCTCGGTCACGCTGTCCGTGCTCAAGTTCCTGGCCTTCGAGCAGACCTTCAAGAACGCGCTGACCACGCTGCCCATGGGCGGCGGCAAGGGCGGCTCGGACTTCGATCCCAAGGGCAAGAGCCCCGCTGAAGTCATGCGCTTTTGCCAGGCCTTCGTCACCGAGCTGTTCCGCCACGTGGGCCCGGACACCGACGTGCCGGCAGGCGACATCGGCGTGGGCGGCCGCGAAGTGGGCTTCATGGCCGGCATGTACAAGAAGCTGTCCAACAGCGCCGCCAGCGTGTTCACGGGCAAGGGCCTGTCCTTCGGCGGCTCGCTGATCCGCCCCGAAGCCACCGGCTACGGCACCGTCTACTTCGCCCAGGAAATGCTGGCCACGCGCGGCCAGTCCTTCGCAGGCAAGACCGTCTCCGTCTCGGGTTCGGGCAATGTGGCCCAGTACGCCGTGGAGAAGGCCCTGCAACTGGGCGCCAAGGTGGTGTCGGTCTCCGACTCCTCGGGCACCGTGTATGACCAGGACGGCTTCACCACCGAGAAGCTGGCCATCCTGATGGATGTGAAGAACCACCGCTACGGCCGCGTGGACGAGTACGCCAAGCTGGTGGGCGCCGAATTCCTGCGCGGCAAGACGCCGTGGCACCTGAAGGTGGACGTGGCCCTGCCCTGCGCCACGCAGAACGAACTGACCGAGGAAGACGCCAAGGTGCTGATCGCCAACGGCGTGGTCTGCGTGGCCGAAGGCGCCAACATGCCCTCGACCATCGAAGCCGCCAAGGCCTTCGAGAAGGCCGGCGTGCTGTACGCCCCGGGCAAGGCCAGCAACGCCGGTGGCGTGGCCACCTCGGGCCTGGAGATGAGCCAGAACGCGGCCCGCCTGTCCTGGCCGGCCGAGGAAGTCGATGCCCGCCTGCTGCAGATCATGCAAGGCATCCACGCCGCCTGCCTGAAGTACGGCAAGCGCGAGGACGGCACGGTCAGCTACATCGACGGCGCCAACATCGCCGGTTTCGTCAAGGTGGCCGACGCCATGCTGGCCCAGGGCGTGATCTGAGCATCAGCGCTCCCCATCCCTGACGAAAGCCCATGCAGCCTGCTGCATGGGCTTTTTTCATGGCTGGGCCGCACCACAGAAAGTGCGACGGCCTTGGCCACTGAAAGCCAATTCTCAGAATTGCTCAGATTCGCCGGCTAACGGGAGAGGACACTCAGCGCGCCCTGTCTCCACCCCCGTTCCCTATGCTCCCTGGACCCATCACCAAAGCGCTGCTCGTCGGCGCCGCTGCCCTGTCACTGGGCAATGCCTTCGCCTATGAATCCCTCGGCTTCAAACCCAATCTGGATGCCAACGGCTACTGCATATCCACGACTGACACGACGCCTTCATCGCCCAGCTATCTTTTCTCTGCACAGATGACCAGTGGCGTCATCCGCTGCGGAACCGACAGCAGCGGCTGGATGAGCTTTCGCATCAGCGACGCGGCCTATCCCTTTGCCTCCTGGTCCGTGACCGCTCTCTCCGGAAAGATCAATTTCCAGTCATTCGTGATGCGCAACAGCACGGCCAATCCGTTGCCACTGACCATCACATCGGGCGCCGTGACGTACACCAAGACGGCACCGGTGGGCATCTCCACCATTGCGCTGGACGAGCCCATCACCAACAGCAGCACCGTGAAAATCACTTTCTCGGCCGCCGACATTGTGGGTGCGGCTCTGCAGTCCGTTTCCGTCGAGCCCTTTATTCCCCTGAGCATCAGCCCCTCGACCTTGCCCAGCCCCCAGGTCGGCAGCCTGTACTCCCGGACGCTGACGGCAACCGGCGGCCTGGGCGCACCCTACACGTTTGCACTGCAAAGCGGAGCGCTGCCTGCAGGCCTTGAACTGGACCCCGCCACAGGCACGATCAGCGGCACGCCCACGGCCGCAGGCAGCACCTCGTTCACGGTCCGGGTCACCGACAGCAAAGCCAATACGCTGGACCGCAGCTACACGCTCAATCCCATCAAGATCCCCGAGCCCCAGGCAGCCACCGTGACCGCGACGCCGACAGCCGTCGCCGTGGGCGAAACCACCACCCTGGCCCTGAGCGGCGGCATAGGCAATGCCGTCCCCGCCTTCCAGCTCCTGAGCGGGCCATGTACGGTCAGCGGCAACCAGCTGACCGGCACGGCCACCGGCACCTGCGTCGTGCGAGGGACCAAGGCCAGCAGCGATCCCTTGAACTACGCAGCCGCAACCGGCACCGTCTCCGTGACTGTTCTCGGCCTCACACAGCACGCCGATGGAACGAGCAGGACACAGTTCACGCAAGGCCAGCCCAATGGCACCTGCACCTTCCGCCATGTCGCATTCACCAGCGCCCTGCCCGGCCCCTTGCCCGCCGGCTTCACGGCCGTGCCCGACATGCCCAGGCCCGTGCTGGAGTTTGAGACCCGGGACTGCACCGTCGGCGACACGCTGACCATGCAGGTGACGCATGCAGACGTGCCCGCAGGTGCCGTTCTGCTGAAATGGAAGCCGCTGGCAACGCCTGCCCAGTGGGTGAAGATTTCCAGCTTCAATGGTGGCACTGCCAGCTACACCGTCACGGACGGCGGCGATGGCGACGATGACGGAGCCCAGGACGGCGCCATCCTCGACCCCGTGGTCGTGGCCATGCCTGCGGCAGCCGCCACCACCACCGCGGTGCCCACCCTGTCGCAGTGGTGCCTGATAGCCATGTCGGCCCTGCTGGCCCTGTTCGGCATGACCCGGATGCGGCGCCGCCAGGTCTGACGCGTGCGCTCCATTGCGGGCCGTGCCAGGCGATCAGAAGCCGGCCCGGCCTGCCCACGGGCCGAAGGCAACGTGTTTGCGCACGCTGCCTTTTTTGCTGCCTGCGACCTGTTCCTGCTGCCTGTTCCTGCTACCTGTCGCGCACCGCATCGGCCAGCGCCGCCCAGGCCTTGAGCGTCAGCGCATGCGTGAAGGCCGCGCCCGCCACCGGGTGCGATGACAGCTTGACCACCACCATCTGCGCGGCCGGGTTCACGTGGATGAACTGGCCGTGTATGCCGGCGGCCTCGTAGGCGCCGTCGGCGTTGTGCAGCACCCACCACTGGTTGCGGTAGCTGTAGCCGGGCCGCGCGGCCTGGATGCCGCGGAACTTGAACTGCTCGCGGTCGCCGCCGCGCGCAATGTCGTCCAGCACTGCCTTGTCGAAGATCTTCTGGCCGTTGAAGCTGCCGCCCAGGCGCAGCATCTCGCCCACGCGCGCCAAGTCACGCGCCGTGGCGTTCAGGCCCGCGCCCTGCAGCGGCGTGCCGGTGCTGTCCACCATCACATAGGCGTCTTCCTGCATGCCCAGCTTCTGCCAGATGTTCTCGCTCATGAGATCGCTCCAGCGCCGGCCCGTGACGCGCGAGACGATCCAGCCCAGCACCTCGGAGTGCACGGTGCGGTAGACAAAGCCCTCGCCATGCGTGCCTTCCTTGGGCAGCGTCTTGAGGAAGTCGTAGACATTGGTCGGCCCCGCGTAGCCGGGCGGACGCGGCAGCATGCCCGAGGCCCAGGAGTAGCCGAAGATCTCGGTCTTGGGGTCGGTGTAGTCCTCGCGAAAGCGCACGGCGCCCGTCATGTCCATGACCTGGCGCACCGTCATGTCGCCCCAGGCCGAGCCTTCCAGCTCGGGCACGTATTTCGTCACCAGCGCCTGGGGGTCGATGCGCCCCTCGTGGGCCAGTTGCGCGGCCATCAGGCCGGTGAACGATTTGGTGACCGAGAACAGCAGGTGCGGCGAGCTGGCCTGCATCTGGTTCTGGTAGCGCTCGAAGACCACCCGCCCCTTGTGCAGCACCACGATGGCGTCGGTATAGGTGCGGTCCAGCCATTGGTCCACGGTGACGGGCTGGCCCTTGTCGTCGTCAAAGCGCAGGCCGCCCAGGGCCATGGGCGCTTCGGGCAGGGCCGAGGGCGCCGCCGCGCCGCGACGGATGTTCTGCGTGGGCTGGATTTCGCGCAGGTGCTGCACCACCCAGCGCAGTTGCGGATAGCGGTAGCCGTTGGACACGTCCACACGCTTGTCTGCGACCGGCGGAAAGCCCTGCATCAGCCCCAGTTGCTCCAGGCGCACGCTGTCGGGCGGCGGCAGCGCGGGCGCTGCGGGGGCCTGTGCCTGGGCCGCCACCCAGCCGGGCTGTAGCGCCAGCAGGGCCAGCAGGGCCATGGCATGCCGGGAACGCCGAAAGAGCGGACTGACCATCGTTGTCTCCTTGGTTTTGGAAACGGCCAGTCTTGCAGAAAGCCCCCGGCCGGTCACGGGTGTTCGCCCGCCCGCAGGCCGCAAGGCTGTCGTCTGCGCGACGAAGGTTTCAGCGGCGCATCAAGGCCGCATCGCACCAGCGCTGCGCCACGGCCGGAGAAGTGGTGCAGACCGTGTCGTGCGTCACCGTGGTCACGGCGCGCTCCAGCAGCTGGATGTCGGCCTCGTGCTGGCGCGCCACATGCGGGTCCTCGAAGAAGATCACGCGCTGGCAGCGGCGGTCCAGCACCAGGTCGGCGATCTGCGCATCGCCGCCCAGCGGGCCGCTGTTGTAGCGGTCCACCCAGGGCCGGTCCTCGGGCCAGCCACGGCTCCAGGCCATTTCGTTGAGCCGCTGGCCCGTGGTGCCCGTGCCCACGCGCCGGCCAAAGCGCGACAGCAGCTCGAAGTTGCGCGCCGCGAAATCCAGCATCGTGGGCTTGAGCGCATCGTGGGCGATCAGCGCCAGCGTCTGCTGCGCATAGTCATGGAAGCGCTGCGCGCCCGCATCCCTGGGAAGGCCGGCATGGATGCGCTCCATCTCGATCCAGTCGCGCGCCGAGGCCACGGTGGACAGGAAGGGCTTGCCGTGGATCACGCATTGGCGCTTGAGCGCCACGGCCTCGGGGAAGATGGAGGACGGATCGACCGGGTCGGTCAGATAAATGGCGCCGTCAATCGTGCGCTCGTCGCCTTCCACGCCCACCACCTCGGCCACCAGCTTCATCAGCCCGCCTTCGCGGCCATAGGGATAGCGGCGCAGGCCCCGGTAGGACGCCAGCATGCCGGCGGCCTGGATGGCGTCGAAGGTACGGCCCACGGCATGCAGGCCCAGCTGCAGCTCGCGGATGCCGGACTCGCAGGCGCGCAGCCAGCCGAACAGTGCGGCATCCTCGGTTTGGTGGTGGATTCGGTTGGCGGCCAGGCCCAGGCGTATCGGCATACAGGTTCACTCATCAACAGTGGGGAGAGGTCCGCATCGCCTTGTCGGCCCGCGAACCAGCGGCAAGAATAGCGCCAATCCATGACAGCGCCGGCCCGCAGGGCAGCGGCGCTGAACTTTTGGCCGGCCCGTGCATCCATTGTTGCGTCATGCCCTCAATGCTTCCCTTTCTGTGGCCCCGAAGGCGCCTGCACCGGATCACGGCGGCGCTGGGCGTGGCCGCGCTGCTGGCGGCCAGCGGCTGCTCCGTGCTGGACACCAAGCAGCGCGAATGGATCTTCCAGCCCAGCGACCGCAGCTGGCCCGGCGCCAACACGGCCGGCATGGAAGATGTCTGGATCGACATGCCAGCGCAGGACGGCGCCCGCCTGCATGCGCTGTGGCTGCCCCAGCCGGCCACGGCCGGCAACGCCCCCGTGCTGCTGTACCTGCATGGCGCGCGCTGGAACGTTGCCGGCTCCTCGCCGCGCATCCGGCGGCTGCACGAACTGGGCTTTTCGGTGCTGGCCATCGACTACCGGGGCTTTGGCAAGAGCAGCGCCGGCCTGCCGTCCGAGGAATCGGCCGCCGAGGACGCACGCGCAGGCTGGGACTGGCTGGGCCGGCACGCTCCGGGCCGGCCGCGCTTCATCTTCGGCCATTCGCTGGGCGGTGCCATCGCCATCGACCTGGCGCGCAGCGTCCAGGATGAGGCCGGCGTCATGGTCGAGGCCACCTTCACCAGCATTCCCGACGTGGTCCGCAGCTTCCGCTGGGGCTGGCTGCCCGTGGGGCCGCTGATCACGCAGCGCTTTGCCTCCATCGACAAGGTGGCCGGCATAGGCTCGCCGCTGCTGGTCGTGCACGGCAGCGCCGATCCGCTGATCCCCGCCACGCTGGGCCGCCAGCTGTTCGAGGCGGCCAGCGAGCCCAAGCGCTTTGTACTCATCGAAGGCGGCAACCACCACAACACCCAGTCGCGCGCCATGGAGCAATACCGGCAGGCGCTGGACGAGCTGTTCGGGCTGCGCCTGCTCGCACAGGCGCCCACAGCGCCAGCAAGCCCGCGCTGAGCGGCGCAGCCGGCGCCGCCTTCCGCGCTACGGGCAGCTTGCTGCGTTCTGCGAGATCACGGCGCGCAACTGCCGCGTGGTGGTGCTGTCATCCGGGCCCAGCGTGTTGCGCGTGTAGCGGCAGCCATAGGTGGGCGCGGCCACCGTGGCGGCCGTCTGCACATCGTCACCGCCCGGCTTGGCGCCGCCCTGCTCCCACTGCACCATGGCATCGAAGGCTTCCACCTGTTCGGCCACGGTGAAGTCGCAGTGCGATGCGCCGCGGATGGCGCGCTGCACCAGCCACTGGCTCCGGCCCTTGTCGGCCACGCGGCGCTGGTAGATCTGCTCCATGCTGAAGGGCACATACAGATCGCCCAGCGTATGCAGGGTCACCACGGGAATGTTGATATCGCCGGAAGTCACGGGAATCCAGCGCAGGCCGTCGCGGCGCGGCCGGTTGGCATCGGGCGCGGCCGTGCGCTTTTGCGCAGCGGCATTGAGCGCGGCCGAGGCCGCGGCATCCCCGTCGATGCGGTAGGTGAAGCGGTTGGTATCAGTCACATTGCGGTTCAGGATGCCGTTGACCGAGCCATCGCTGCCGAACACGCCCCAGACCGGCGCGAACGAGCCGCCCACGGCCACGCCCAGATCGAACAGCGGGCGCGGGCCACCCGTGAGGTTCTGGATGACCGACAGATAGGCGCGCCCCGTCGCGGTGGGAGCCGACGGAAAGGTGGTGAACAGGGCCGAGGTCACCTGGCCCTGGATGGCGGCCCACTCGGTGACAGGGCGCTGGGCCACGCCGGCCATGGCCTGCGCGGTGACCTGGGCCGCGGCGAAGTAGTCGAACAGTTCGGTATCTCCTGTCACGCCGCACATGGGCACGGCGCCCTGGTAGCGCACCTTGTTCCTCGCGGTGGCCTGGGCCTCGGCCTCGATGGCCGCCGCCGTGACATGGCCGCCCATGGAATGGCCGGTGATGTACAGGCGCTGCGGCTGCGCCAGCGGCCGGCCGTGGGATGCGGCCAGGCGGTTGAAGGCCAGCGCCAGCGCATTCGTGTCCTCCACGCCGGCGCGCACGTCGTAGTAGTTCTTGCTGTAGCTGGACGCCGCCCAGGCATAGCCGTTCTGGATCAGGTACCGGCGTATGGACGGATTGGTGACGTTGAGCGCACTGCCCTCGCCCGCATAGCCGTGGGCATACATCACCAGGCGGCCATTCCAGTTGGCCGGCACCTCGATGCGGTAGGCCGCGCCTTCCAGCACACCGGCCCAGCGGCTGGTGCTGGCGTTGTCGACCACATCGCCCGAAGCGGCGGCCAGCGCGTCGAAGCTGGTGGCCGAAGGATTGGCCGGCGCAAAGCTGCGGCTGTCCTGTGCCCGCGTCTCCTCGGGCGCATCACCGTCCCCCCCGCCGCAGGCCGCAAGGCCCGTGGCCGCCAGCAGACCGAGATACTTCCAACGATTCCAACGCAGGGCTCGCATAAGACTGTCTCCTTGGGATGAAGGTGTTGAGGGGAACGCGCGCAAAAAAATCAGGTTCAAGCGGGATTGCCGACGCAGCCTATGCCAGACAACTGGCCCGCCATGCGGGTAGGAACCCGCAAGCAGGGGCTGCCGGCTGTCACCCAGATGACTGTCGCCTTGCGCTAACATCCGCGCTTGCGGTGCAGGCCGCACCCGGACCTGCGGGAAGGGTTGAACCCACCTGTATGCGCCTCCCGGCGTTTTTCTCTTGCCACATGCCTTTGTGCGCCAAGCTGCAGGTCATTGGCCTTCGTGCACGGAGGTATCCCTGTGAAACGCATTCCCGCCCGGCCCGACATGGGCCACCTCAAGAAACAGGCCAAGCAACTGCTGGCCGCCTATCGCTCAGGCTCGGCCCAGGCCATGGAGTCCTTGCGCTCCCACCTGCCAGCAGCCAAAGGCCTTGCCGATGAGGCGCTCGCCGCCAAGGACCTGCGGCTGCACGACGCCCAGTCCTGCGTGGCGCGCGAACACGGTTTCGCTTCATGGAGCGAGCTGTCAGGCTACGTCGAGGCATGCCAGCGCCTGGCGGCGGACCCCGAGAAATCCCGGCTGCACTGGCTGGCCCTGGTCTATGCCGGCGATGTGGCGGGCGGCACGCACCGCGCGCAGCCCGCGCTGGCCCGGCGCCTGCTGGACGAGCGGCCGGAACTTGCGGGCAGTGATCCCTGGGTAGCCTGCGCCACCGGCAATCTGGCCGTGCTGCGCGAGGCCGAGCGCAGCGACCCCGGCTGGCTGCGCCGAGCAGGCGGGCCGTTGGCGCTGCCGCCGCTGATGGCCGTCACCCATTCCTGCCTGCTGCGCCTGCCCGAATTCACCGAGCACCTGCACGCATGCGCGCGCTGGCTGCTGGACGCGGGCGCCGACCCGCTGCAGACCATAGGCAACCGCTGGCCCCCCGCCTCGCTGCAGACCCCCTCCGATACCGAGCGGCTGTCGGCCCTCTATGGCGCAGCAGGCCAGAACCATGATGCGCAACTGACGCAGATGCTGCTACAGGCCGGCGCCGACCCCAACGACGGCGAATCGCTCTACCACTCGCTGGAAGGCACGCCCGCCAGCCGCGAATGCACGCGGCTGCTGCTGCAAGCCGGCGCACGCGCGGACGGCAGCAATGCCCTGTTCCGCGTGCTGGACCTGGACGATGTGCAGGCCCTGCGCCTGCTGCTGGACCACGGCGCCGATCCGAACGAGGACAACGGCCAGGGCGAATGGGGCCGCCCGCTGCTGTGGGCCATCCGCCGGCGCCGCTCGCCCGCCCATGTGCAGGCGCTGCTGGATGCCGGCGCCGATCCGTCGGTCCGCACGCCGCAGGGCCTGCGTGCCGCTGCACTGGCGCGGCGCTTTGGCCTGGCCGACGTGGCCGCCCTGCTGGAACAGGCGGCGGGCAGCGAGCCCACCACGCCGCAGGAGCAGCTCCTGGCCGCCTGCGCCGTGGGCGACGCAGCACAGGCTCGCCGTCTTGCCGCAGCCCACCCCGGGCTGCTCCAGGGCCTGGCACCCGAACAACTGCGCATGCTGCCCGAACTGGCGGCCCTGGGCTGCATGGACGCCGTGCGCTGCATGGTGGAACTGGGCTGGCCCATCGCCGCGCGCGGCGGCGACTGGGATGCATCCGCACTGAACCAGGCCGTGTTCCGTGGCGATGCCGCCATGGCGCGCTTCCTGCTGGAGCACGGCGCACAGTGGACCGAACGCCACGCCTATGGCGACAACTGCGCAGGCACCCTGTGCTGGGCATCGCTGAACCGGCCCGAATCCACGGAACCCGGCGGCGGCGACTGGCTGGGCTGCGCCCAGGCCCTCATCGACCACGGCATGCCCCTGGCCAGGCCCGACCCCGAGGCGCCCGGCTGCGTGCTCATCGACGGAAGCCGGCAGCGGTATCCGGAGGAGATCGCGGATCTGCTGCTGGGGGTGGCTGCCGGCTGAAGGCCCTCAGTCCCGGCTGGCCTGCCAGCGCCGCAGCACGAAACCCGCCCACAGCGCCGTGAACACGGCCGCGCCAAAGACCCAGCCCGACAGCGCGCCCGCCATGCTGCCCGACAGCAGCGTGCCAATGGTGCAGCCCAGCCCCGTCATGGCGCCCCATCCCAGCAAGGCGCCACCGGCCAGGCCGCGTGCCGCATCGCGCCAGGTGGGGCGGCGCGGCGTCCACTGGCGGCTGGCCACGGCAGCGCCCCAGGCACCGGCCACCAGGCCCAGCAGCAGCACGGCATGGGGCGTGAGCAGGCTGTTGAGTACGGCCGTGGCGCAGCCGCCCAGGGTGTCCAGGCCGTGCAGGCGCTCGGGCACCCAGCCGCCCGCCTGGGCCCAGCCGCGCACGGTGCTGCCCAGCGTGGTGGTCACGCCCAGCGGCCGCATGCGCACGATGGCGGCGGCCGCGATCAGGCCCACGGCCAGGCCGCCCAGCGCGGCGTTCCAGCGGCCTTGCCACAGTGACAGCCACAGCTGGCGCAGGCCCGGTGGCTGCGCCGGTTCTGCCGCAGGCCGTGGCTGTGCGCGACCCGAGCGCCCATGAATGCCCCAGACCCAGGCCGCCAGCAGTCCCAGCACGGCCAGTTGCAGCGCCAGCGCGCCGCCATAGCCCAGATGCGCCGGCAGCCAGATGACGGGTGCATCGGCAATGGCCAGGCTGTACAGCGGGTTCCAGCTGCGAAACCCCAGCACGAAGCCCAGGCCCGTGCCGACCAGGGCAAACGGCGCCACGGGCGAGCCCTCGCCCAGCCGGTACCAGTGGGCGCTGATGCACGAGCCCGAGACCGACATGCCCGCGCCAAAGGCCAGGCCCGCAAGGACCAGCACCCAGCTCACGGGACCTATGTGCATGTCGGGCGGCAACTGGCCCGGCTGGGGCACGGCCACCCAGCTGCCCAGCACCACGGTCATGCCCGCCGATCCCACGGCCAGCGCCAGCAGGATGGAGAGCACGCCGCGCGGGTCGCCGAACTCGAACCAGTCGCGCGCATGGCAGTAAAAGCAAAAGCGCGAGCGCTGCAGCACCAGCCCCAGCAGCAGGCCCAGCGCCAGCGCAAAGACCAGGGTGCGCCCGCCGCCTTGCAGCTGCAGCTGCGCCGCCACAAGCCAGGCTGCGACCAGCACGGCGGCCAAGGGCAGCCATCTGGTCCAGTCCCTTGCCCTGTGCCCGCCATTCACGTTCTGCGTGTGCTCACCGGTCACGCTTGTCATTCCTGCCCCCTTTGTTGCCATCCACGCATAAAAAAAGGGGCCCGCAGTCTGCGGGCCCCAAAGGAGCCGAGCTTTTGCCAAAGCCACTCGTCACCACCCCTGATCCGTCAAACCAAGAGCACCGACACCCCTCGCCCGGCCCCCGCCTTCAAGACAGGTTGATCGACTGCAGGTTCATTTCGCGGCCCAGACCGTGCCGGCCGGGTTGTTGATGGGCACACCCACGGAGTTGCCGTATTCGGTCCACGAGCCGTCGTAGTTGCGCACCTGGTAGCCCAGGATCTTGGACAGCGCAAACCAGGTGTGGCTGGAGCGCTCGCCGATGCGGCAGTAGGTGATGACGGGCTTGCTGCCGTCGATGCCCACGCCCGCATAGAGCTTCTTGAGTTCTTCGGCGGACTTGAAGCTGCCGTCCTCGCGCACGGCCTGCCCCCAGGGCACGTTGACGGCGCCGGGGATGTGGCCTGCGCGGATGGCCAGCTCCGGCACGCCGGCCGGGGCGAAGACCTTGCCCTGGTATTCGTCGGCCGAGCGGATGTCGACGAGCCTGGCGTCGCTGCGTCCCTCGGCCGAGGCCAGCGCATCGGTCAGGCGCGCGCGCAGCGCTGTGTTGACCTTGCCCACGCGATAGGTGGTGGCCGCATATTCCGGGGCGCGGTTGTTGAGGGGGCGGTTCTCGGCCTCCCACTTCTTGCGGCCGCCGTCCAGCAGCTTGACGTTCTGCACGCCATAGATGTCGAAGACCCAGGCCCCCCAGGCCGCGAACCAGTTGTTGGTATCGCCGTACAGCACGACCGTGTTGCCTTCCTTCACGCCGGCCTGGGACAGCAGCTTCTCGAACTGCTCCTTGCCCACGATGTCGCGGCGCACCTTGTCATTGAGGTCGTTGTGCCAAGAGAAGTTGACGGCCCCCGGCACATGGGAGCGTTCGTACAGGCCGGGGTTGACGCTGACCTCGACGATGCGCACATCGGCGCGGTTGAGGTTGGCCGCCAGCCATTCGGTGCTGACCAGCGGGCCTTCGGGCACAGGCGCATTGGCATGGGCCGCACCACCGACCAGGGCCACGCCCCACAGCAGGGTGCACGCCCCCTGGCGCAGCGCGGCGGGAAGGGAGGAGAAAGCGGTCAGCGTTGCCATTGCGGTCCTTTGTTCACAGTTGCGTTGATCGGGTTGATTCCTCTGCAATGCAATGTAGGCAGGGCCCGGCCGGTTCCCAACTGCGCAATCCGCAGATGGATATGCACCGCCCGAACATGGACAGCGACACCCCTTGTTCTCTGCTACCCTCGGTCGCCTATGTCAGCGCCCCTGTCTCCCGCCGCCGCGCAAGCGCAGCCGGCCATGTCCCCCGTCCTGGTCGTCGTCCTGCTCGGCCTGCTGCTGGGACTGCAGCCGCTGGCCACCGACCTGTACCTGCCGGCCCTGCCGTCGATACAGGCGGCCTTCTCCACCCAGGTGTCCCAGGTGCAGCTCACGCTGACGGCGTTCCTGCTGGCCTTCGGCTGCTCGCAGCTGGCCTGGGGGCCGCTGTCCGACCGCTTCGGGCGCCGGCCCATCCTGCTGGCGGGCATGTCCATCTACGTGCTGGCCGCGCTGGGCAGCGCCAGTGCCGAGACCATGGAGTCGCTGATCGCCTGGCGCGCGCTGCAGGGGGCATCGCTGGGCGCCGGCGTGATGTGTGCACGCGCCATGGTGCGCGACCTGTTCGCGCCGCACCTGGGCGCCCAGGTCATGTCCAAGGCGCTGACCGGGCTGGGCGTGATCGCCTTCCTGAGCCCCGTCAGCGGCAGCCTGCTGGTGGATTCGCTGGGCTGGCGCTCGACCATGCTGGCCCAGGCCGTGATGGGTGCGCTGGCCCTGCTGCTGGTGGCCCTGCGCTTCACGGAGACACTGGCCCGCACCAATCCCACGGCGCTGCAGCCGCTGGCCCTGGCGCGCAACTGGATCACTATCCTGCGCCACCCGGGATTCCAGTCCTACCAGTTGCTGACCTGCTGCACCTATGCAGCCCTGTTCACCAACCTGGCCGCATCTTCCTTCACCTATATCCATGTGCTGGGCGTGAGCCGCACGGGCTACGGCCTGCTGATGGGCAGCAATGCGCTGTGCTACATCGCGGGCACCTTCCTGTGCCGCTGGCTGCTGCAGCGCATGGATGTGCGGCGCGCCGTGCAGATTGCCGGGCTGGCCAGCCTGCTGTCGGCCACGGCCATCGGCATTGCGGCGCTGGCCGATGCGCGCAGCCTCTGGGCCTATGCCCTGCCCTTCTATATATTCCAGATCGCCCATGGCGTGCACATGCCCTGCGGCCAGAGCAATGCCATCGCGCCCTTCCCGCAGTCGGCGGGCACGGCCTCGGCGCTCAACGGCTTCACCATGATGCTCATCGCCTTTGCCATGGGACACTGGCTGGGCCTGCACCTGGACGGCCAGTCCACCCGGCCCATGGCCTTCGGCATCTGGTTCTGGGGCGTGTGCACGGCCCTGGTCGCCTGGGGGCTGGTGCGCCGCCACGGCCGGGTCGATGGCCACCGCTGATTCCACTTTCCTGCGTTCCCGTTTCTCGAATGTCCACCGCTTCCCCGCTCCCCTGCCTGGCCATCGCCGGCCCCACCGCTTCAGGCAAGACCGCTGCCGCCCTGGCCCTGGCCAGGCTGCTGGCCGAACGGGGCCAGGCCGCAGAAATCATCAGCGTGGACTCGGCCCTGGTCTATCGCGGCATGGACATCGGCACGGCCAAGCCCACGCCCGAAGAACTGGCTGCCTGCCCCCATCACCTGATCGATATCCGCGACCCGCTGCAGGCCTACAGCGCGGCCGAATTCGTGCAGGACACGCAGCGCCTGGTGGCCGAGATCCGCGCGCGCGGCGCCCTGCCGCTGCTGGTGGGCGGCACCATGCTGTATTTCAAGGCCCTGCAGGATGGCATTGACGACATGCCGGCCGCCGACCCCGCCGTGCGCGAGCGGCTGGACGCCCAGGCCGCGCAGATCGGCTGGCCCGCCATGCATGCGCTGCTGGCCCAGGTCGATCCCGCCACGGCCGCGCGCCTGGCGCCGGCCGACAGCCAGCGCATACAGCGCGCGCTGGAGGTCTGGCATGTGTCGGGCAAACCGCTGTCCAGCTTTCATACGCGCAGTGGCAAGAATGCCGAACAGGGCCTGATCAGCCCCGGCGGTTTCTTCTCGCTGGAGCCGCAGGACCGCGCCTGGCTGCATGCACGCATTGCCCAGCGGTTCGACGCCATGCTGGACGCCGGCTTCATCGACGAAGTGCAGCAACTGCGCGCGCGCGGCGACCTGCACCTGGACCTGCCCTCCATCCGCTGCGTGGGCTACCGCCAGGCCTGGGAATCGCTGGACGGCCTGTACTCCATGAACTCGCTGCGCGAACGCGGCATTGCCGCCACGCGCCAGCTGGCCAAGCGCCAGATCACCTGGCTGCGCAGCATGCCCGCCCGCCATGCCATCGCCTGCGATGCGCCCGATGCCCAGCAGCAACTGCTGCAGGCAGCGATGGCCGTGGTGGCCGCAGCAACCCAGGCCCGCAACGGCTGAACAGGAAACCGCCTTCATGACTGCCGCGCCCCAGGACAACACGCCGCTGACTCAGCCGCCGCTGCTTCAGGTCCAGGGCCTGGCGCGGCGCTACCGCAACGACGGCGGCACGGAAACCGCCGTCTTCGAGAACGTGGACTGCAGCGTGGCGCGCGGCGAGTTCGTGGCCATCGTGGGTGACTCGGGCGTGGGCAAGTCCACCTTTCTCAACTGCCTGGCCGGGCTCGATGAGTGGCAGCAGGGCCGCGTGCTGCACGAAGGCCAGGACCTGTCGGCCCTGGATGAAACCGGCCGCGCGCTGTGGCGGCGCAGCCATGTGGGCTTCGTGTTCCAGGCCTTCCATGTGCTGCCCCATCTGGATGTCTGGCACAACGTGGCCCTGCCGCTGATGCTGCTGCAGCGGCTGGATGCGGCGGGCCGCCAGCGCGTGCAGCAACTGCTGCAGGCCGTCGGGCTGCAGGGGCTGGAGCAGCGCCTGCCCTGGCAGCTCAGCGGCGGCCAGCTGCAGCGCGTGGCCATTGCACGTGCCCTGGTCCACGGCCCGGCCCTGCTGCTGGCCGACGAGCCCACCGGCAACCTGGACCCCGGCACGGCCGCACAGGTCATGGAACTGCTGCTGCAGCAGACCCGGGAACACCAGGCCGCCCTGGTGCTGGTCACGCACTCCATCGAGGCCGCGCGCCGTGCCGACCGCGTGCTGCGCCTGACCGCACAGGGCATGCAGCCCGCCTAGCGCCAAAGATCGCTCGCCCATGCTCGCCCTGCTTCGCACCTTTTCCTGGCAGGAGCTGCGCCAGCATCCCTGGCGCACGGCCACCGCCCTGGTGGCCATCATGCTGGGCGTGGCGCTGGGCTTTGCCGTGCATGTGATCAACCAGTCCGCGCTCGATGAGTTCTCGCGCGCCGTGCGCACGGTCAGCGGCCAGCCGGACCTGGAGCTGCGTGCCATGCAGGGCGGCCTGCCCGAATCGCTGTATGGCCGTGTTGCGCAGCAGCCCCAGGTCAGCCTGGCCGCCCCCTGGATCGAAGCCACGGCCCTGGCCGGCACCGCCACGCCGGTGCAGTTGCGCGTGCTGGGCGGCGATGCGCTGCGGCTGGCGCCCGTAGCGCCTGCGCTCATGCCCCGGCTGTTCGATGGCGGCGGGCGGCTGGACCTGTTCGCGCCCGATGCGGTCTTCCTCAATGCAACGGCACTCGAAGCCCTGGGCCTGACGCCGGAGCAGGCGCGGCACACGCCCCTGCCATGGCAACTGGGCGGGCGCGCGCAGACCCTGCGCATCGCGGGCACGGTGGCCGCATCCGGCCCGCCGCTGGCCGTGATGGACATAGGTGCGCTGCAGGACAGCCTGCAGCGCTGGGGCCAGGTGGACCGCATCGATGTGCTGCTGGCCGAAGGCGCCACGCGCGAGTCCCTGCTGGCCGAGCTGCGCCGCCTGCCCGACTGGCCCGCCCAGGCCCTGGCCAGCCGCCCCGGCGACGACCAGCAGCGCATTGCCGAGATGTCGCGCGCCTACCGCGTCAACCTGACGGTGCTGGCCCTGGTGGCGCTGTTCACGGGGGCGTTCCTGGTGTTCTCGGTGCTGGCGCTCAGCGTGGCCCAGCGCGCGCCGCAGTTCGCCCTGCTGGCCGTGCTGGGATTGACGCCGCGCCAGCGCCTGGGCCTGGTGCTGCTGGAATCGCTGCTGCTGGGCATGGTGGGCAGCGCGGCCGGCATTGCGCTGGGCGCGGGCCTGGCCTGGCTGGCCCTGCACCTGCTGGGCGGTGACCTGGGCGGCGGCTACTTTGCCGGCGTGCAGCCTGCACTGCAGTGGAGCGCCGGCGCCGCGCTGACCTTTGGACTGCTGGGCGTGGCCGCCACCGTGGCTGGCGGCTGGTGGCCGGCGCGCCAGGCGATGGAGTTGCCGCCCGCCGCCACGCTCAAGGGCCAGGGCGCGGGCTCCGAACGCGCGGCGCGCGGCCTGCCGGCCCTGCTGCTGATGGCAGCCAGCGTGGCCCTGGCCTTTGTGCCGCCCGTGGCCGGCATTCCCCTGGCCGCCTATGCCGCCGTGGCCCTGCTGCTGCTGGGCGGCATGGCCGCCCTGCCCTGGCTGTTGGGCCAGCTGTTGCGCCTGGTGCCGCAATCGCTGCTGCGCCAGCCGCTGGCCCTGCTGCCCGTGGAGCGCGCACGGCGCATGCGCCGCAGCACCACGGTGGCCGTGGGCGGCGTGGTGGCCAGCCTGAGCCTGGCCGTGGCGCTGACCGTGATGGTGGCCAGCTTCAGGGACAGCATGATCGCCTGGCTGGATGCCGTGCTGCCCGCCCCGCTGTACCTGCGCACGGCCGGCAGCGCAGGCCGTGCCGATGCCGCGCCCCTGCCCGCCGATCTGGCCGCGCGCATTGCCGCCCTGCCTGGCGTGCAGCGCGCCCAGCCCATGCGCAGCACCAGCCTGTGGCTCAGCCCGGATCGCCCCGCCGTCAGCCTGCTGCTGCGTCCGCTGCATGGCCCCCAGGGCCAGCAGTTGCCGTGGATACAAGGCCCCGTGCAAGCGCCCGCTGGCAGCACGCCCGTCTATGTCAGTGAAGCCGTGGCCCAACTCTATGACGTGCGGCCGGGCCAGGAGTGGCCGCTGCTGGCCCAGGCCCTGCCGTCGGAAGATTCCCGCGTGTTTGTGGCCGGCATCTGGCGCGACTATGTGCGCCAGTTCGGCGCCATCGCCATGGACTGGGACGACTACCAACAGCTCGCCAAGGGCAGCGCCACCACGGCAGGCCCCACCGAAATCGCCATCTGGCCGGACGGCGACGACACGGCCACGGCGCAACAGCTTCAGGCGCGCATCCAGTCCCTGCTGACCGGTCCGGGCGCCGCGCAGGCACTGGAGTTCGCCAGCAGCGGCGCGCTGCGCGAGCGCTCCATGCGCATCTTCGACCGCAGCTTTGCCGTGACCTACTGGCTGCAGGCCGTGGCCATCGGCATCGGCCTGTTCGGCATCGCGGCCAGCTTCAGCGCCCAGGTGCTGGCACGGCGCAAGGAATTCGGCCTGCTCGCCCACCTGGGCCTGACGCGGCGCGACATCCTGGCCGTGGTGGCTGGCGAGGGCATGGCCTGGACCACGGCGGGCGCCATCGCCGGCAGCCTGCTGGGCCTGGGCGTGGCCGTGATCCTAGTGCATGTGGTGAATCCGCAAAGCTTTCACTGGACCATGGAGCTGTCCCTGCCGTGGCCCCGCCTTTTGGCGCTGGCTGCCAGCGTGATCGCAGCAGGCACGCTGACGGCCTGGCTGGCCGGGCGTGCGGCTGCAGGGCGCGAGGCAGTGCTGGCGGTCAAGGAGGATTGGTAGGAAGCAGCCTGCGACAATGGCCGCCATGCCGCACACCACCTCTTCCTGGCTGCATGAGGCCATCAACCGCATCGAGGCCGATTACCAGCGCAGTGCCGACACGCACCTGATCCCGCTGCCCCTGCCCGGCTTTGCCGACCTGGGGATCGACCTCTACCTCAAGGACGAATCCACCCACCCCACGGGCAGCCTCAAGCACCGGCTGGCGCGCTCGCTGTTTCTCTATGCGCTGTGCAATGGCTGGGTGCATGAGGGCTCGACCATCGTCGAGGCATCGAGCGGCTCCACGGCCGTGAGCGAGGCGTATTTCGCGCGCCTGCTGGGCCTGCCCTTCGTGGCCGTGATGCCGCGCAGCACCTCGGCCGAGAAGATTGCGCTGATCGAGTTCTACGGCGGTCGCTGCCATCTCGTGGACAGCGCAGGCCAGGTCTACGACGAGGCACGCGCCGTGGCCGCGCAGACCGGCGGCCACTACATGGACCAGTTCACCTATGCCGAGCGCGCCACCGACTGGCGTGGCAACAACAATATTGCGGAGAGCATGTTCACCCAGATGCTGCGCGAGCGCCATGCCGTGCCGCGCTGGATCGTGGTGGGCGCGGGCACGGGCGGCACCAGTGCCACCATTGGCCGCTACGTGCGTTTCCAGCGCCATGCCACGGGCATCTGCGTGGCCGACCCCGAGGGCTCGGTGTTCGCCGCCTACCACCGCACGGGCGATGCCACCCTCACCGCGCCGGGCTCGCGCATCGAGGGCATAGGCCGCCCGCGCGTGGAGCCCAGCTTTGTGCGCACCCTGGTGGACCGCATGGAGGAGGTGGCGGACTGCGATTCCCTGGCCGCCATGCGCAGCCTGTCCGCACTGCTGGGCCGGCGCGTGGGGCCGTCCACGGGCACCAACTACGTGGCCATGCTCAGGCTGGCCAGCGAGATGCGCCAGCGCGGCGAGCAGGGCTCCATCCTCTCGCTGCTGTGCGATGCGGGCGAGCGCTACCTGCCCACCTACCATGATGCGGACTGGGTGATGCAGCGCATCGGCGACTGCGGGCCGGCCCAGGCGCGCATCGCGCAGTTGCAAAGCTGATCCATGATGCCCCTGCCCCGCCGCCATCTGCTGGGCCTGGCTGCAGGCCTGGGCCTGGGGGCGGCAGGACTGCCCGCCCAGGCACTGCCGCCACGCACGCTGGTCTTCCCGCGCGACCATAGCAGCCACCCCGGGCTGCGCACCGAGTGGTGGTACATCACCGGCCAGGCACGCGCGGCGGGCCGGGCTTGGGGTTTCCAGATCACCTTCTTTCGGTCGCGCGTGCAGGCCACGCAGGAGCTGCGCTCCGCCTTTGCGGCGCGCCAGCTGCTGTTTGCCCATGCGGCGCTGTGCGATGTGCAGGGCGCCCGCCTGCACCACGACCAGCGCATCGCGCGCGCAGGTTTTGGCATTGCCCAGGCCAGCGAGACCGATGCCGACGTGCGGCTGCAGGACTGGTCGCTGCAGCGCACCGATGAAGGCACCGGTAACGGCGAGGCCGAACGCTACACCACCAGCATACGCAGCACCGCATTCGCACTGGACCTGCGCTTCGAAACCCGCGAGCACCCGCTGCTGCAGGGCCGCGCCGGCCTCTCGCGCAAGGGGCCGGAGCCCGAACAGGCCAGCTACTACTACAGCCGCCCGCAGCTGCAGGTGAGCGGCACGCTGGAGCTGGCAGGCCAGCGCATGGCGATAGAAGCCGCACGCGAACCCGGTGACAACCGCGCCTGGCTGGACCATGAATGGAGCCAGGCCTTGATGCACCCCGAGGCCGTGGGCTGGGACTGGATAGGCATGAACCTGTTCGACGGCGGCGCGCTCACTGCCTTCAGAGTGCGCCGCAGCGATGGCAGCGCGCTGTGGGCCGGAGGCTCGCTGCGCGGCGCCGATGGCAAGGTACAGGTCTTCGCCCACGATGCCGTTCGGTTCACACCGCTGCGCCACTGGAGCAGCCCCGCCAGCGGCGCGCGCTACCCCGTGCAATGGCAGGTGGAAACGCCCGCTGGCCGCTTCACCGTGAACGCCCTGGTCGATGACCAGGAGCTGGACAGCAGCGCCTCCACCGGCGCCATCTACTGGGAGGGCCTGTGCAGCCTCCAAAAGCCCACCGGCCCGGGCCAGGAGGCGCGAGCCGGTCAGGGATACCTGGAGATGACGGGCTACGCCCGGCCGCTGCAGCTATGAAAACCTCTTCAAACTGCAGTGGCTGAATGGGAATCTTGCCAATTTTTGCCAAGCGACCCACACTGGCGCCATGAGCACCATGAACATTTCCCTGCCTGACGCCCTCAAGTCCTTCGTGGATGAGCAGGTCAGCCAGCGTGGCTACGGCACAAGCAGCGAGTATGTCCGCGAGCTGATCCGCAGGGATCAGGAGCGCCAGCAACTGCGCAACCTGCTGTTGGCTGGAGCGGGTTCGGCGCCGGCTGCCGCGGTGGATGCGGGCTATTTCGATGGACTGCGTGAGCGGGCAAAGGCCAGGAGGTGAAGGCCAAGGCCATCGTCCCCCGCGAGCAGGCCACCCGGGACGTCGAAGAGATACTTGCCTGGTACCTGGACGAGGAGGCAGCACATGCAGCCCTGGGCTTCATCGACGCGCTGGAGAAGGCCTACGCACACATAGGCCGCCACCCCTCCACAGGCTCGCTGCGCTATGCCCATGAACTCCATCTGCCCGGTCTGCGCGCCTGGCCGCTGACGCGCTACCCGTACATGGTGTTCTATGTGGAGCACGCCCATCACGTCGATGTATGGCGTGTGCTGCACGGCCAGCGGGACATACCGGCATGGATGCAGGAACCCGACAACGGATAAGGGCAGGCCACCAGGATCAGATGCGGTCCTGGTGGCCTGCCCTTCCCGCCGCTCGGTGCGGTCTTCAGGCTCTCAAGGAGTACGCTTTTTCTGCAGCCAGGCGATCAGCTCGCCCATGATGCCCTTGCGGAACAGCAGCACGCAGACCACGAAGATCAGGCCGGTGACGATGGTCACCGACTCGCCCAGCGTGGAGAACCACTCCACGCCCGTGAGGCGCTGCAGGAAGCTGCCGAACTCGCCGATCTTGTTCTCCAGCATGACCACCACGGCCGAGCCCAGGATGGGGCCGGACAGCGTGCCCAGGCCGCCCATCAGCGTCATCAGGATCACGTGGCCGGAGGTGGTCCAGTGCACATCCGACAGCGTGGCAAAGCCCAGCACCACGGTCTTGAGCGAACCGGCCAGGCCCGTGAGCGCGGCCGAGATCACGAAGGCCAGCAGCTTGAAGCGCGCCACGTCATAGCCCAGCGAGGTTGCGCGCGGCTCGTTCTCCTTGATGGCCTTGAGCACCTGGCCGAAGGGCGAGTGGATGGTGCGCACGATCAGCAGGAAGGCCAGGACCACGATGACCAGCGTGACGTAGTACATGGTCAGGTCGCTGGTCAGGTCGATGAGGCCGAACAGCTTGCCGCGCGGTACGCCCTGCAGTCCGTCCTCGCCGCCCGTGAAGGGCGCCTGCAGGCACACGAAGAACAGCATCTGGGCCAGCGCCAGCGTGATCATCGAGAAATAAATGCCCTGGCGGCGGATGGCCAGCCAGCCGAAGATCAGCCCCAGCAGCGCGCCCCCGGCCGTGCCGGCCAGCATGGCCAGCTCGGGCGTGAAGCCCCAGCCCTTGATGGCGTAGCCCGTCACATAGGCCGCACCACCCAGGAAGGCCGCGTGGCCGAAGGACAGCAGGCCCGTGTAGCCCAGCAGCAGGTTGAAGGCCGAGGCGAACAGTGCGAAGCACATGAGCTTCATCACGAACACCGGGTAGGCACCCAGCATGGGCGCCGCCAGCAGGCCCAGCAGCAGCAGGCCATAGCCCCAGGGGGCGATGCGTTGAACGAGAGTCTTGGATTTCATGTGGTCGGCCCCTTGTCCTCGTTCTTGTTATTTCTCTTTGCCGAACAGGCCGGCGGGGCGGATGAGCAAAACGATGACCATGATGAAGAACACCACGGTGGACGAAGCCTCGGGCCAGAAGACCTTGGTCAGGCCCTCGATCACGCCCAGGCCCAGGCCGGTGAGGATGGAGCCCATGATGGAGCCCATGCCCCCGATCACCACCACGGCGAAGACCACGATGATGAGGTTCTGCCCCATCAGCGGCGTGACCTGGTAGACGGGCGCCGCCAGCACGCCAGCAAACGCCGCCAGCGCCGCGCCGAAGGCATAGGTCAGCGTGATCATCACGGGCACGTTGACGCCGAAGGCCTCGACCAGGCGCGGGTTCTCGGTGCCGGCCCGCAGGTAGGCGCCGATGCGCGTCTTCTCGATCATGAACCAGGTGGCCACGCAGACCACGATGGAGGCCAGCACCACCCAGGCGCGGTAGTTGGGCAGGATCATGAAGCCCAGGTTGGTCGCGCCTTCCAGCAGCTCGGGCGTGTCGTAGCCCAGGCCCGAGACGCCGTAGACCGAGCGGAACAGGCCCTCGATCAGCAGCGACAGGCCCAGGGTCAGCAACAGCCCGTAGAGGTGGTCGAGCTTGTAGATCCAGCGCAATAAAAAGCGCTCGATCAGCACGCCCAGCAGGCCCACCAGCAACGGCGACAGCACCAGCATCACCCAGTAGTTGATGTTGAAGTAGCTCATGGCCATCCAGGTGACCATGGCGCCCAGCATGAACAACGCGCCGTGGGCGAAGTTGATCACGTTGAGCAGGCCGAAGATCACCGCCAGCCCCAGGCTGAGGATGGCGTAGAACGAGCCGTTGACCAGCCCCAGAAGGAGCTGGCTCATCAGGCCTGGCAGGGAAACACCAAAGATTTCCATGGGATGCAGCTGTCGTGGTTGGCCGGGTGGCGGTTGGGGGTCAGTGGCGGCGCAGCGTTACTTCCACAGCGCGCACTTGGTCTCGGCCTTGGTGGTCCAGACCTGGTCGGCAGGCAGCGTGGCCACGACCTTCAGGTAGTCCCAGGGCTTCTTGGACTCGGCGGGCTTCTTGACCTCGACCAGGTACATGTCGTGGGCGAAGGTGCCATCGGGACGGATCGAGCCCTTGCCGTAGAAGTCGTCGATGGGCGTGCTCTTGAGGTAGGCCATGACCTTGTCGGCATCCGTGGACTTCACGGCCTGCACGGCCTTGAGGTAGCTGGTCACGGCCGAGTAGTCGGCAGCCTGGATGGAGGTGGGCATGCGCTTGGTCTTGGCGAAGAAGCGCTCGCCGAACTTGCGCGTGGCATCGTTCTGGTCCCAGTACCAGCTGGTGGTGAACTGCATGCCTTCGGTGTTCTTCAGGCCCAGGCTGTGGATGTCGGTCAGGAACACCAGCAGGCCCACGGTCTTCATGCTCTTGTTGATGCCGAATTCCTTGGCGGCCTTGATGGCGTTGATGGTGTCGCCACCGGCGTTGGCCAGGCCCAGGATCTGGGCCTTGGAGGCCTGCGCCTGCAGCAGGAAGGACGAGAAGTCCGAGGCATTGAGCGGGTGCTTGACGCCGCCCACCACCTTGCCGCCCTTGGCCTTGATCACGGCCGTGGTGTCGTTCTCCAGCGCGTGGCCGAAGGCGTAGTCGGCCGTCAGGAAGAACCAGTCCTTGCCGCCGCGCTCGACCACGGCCGTACCCGTGCCCTTGGCCAGGGCCACGGTGTCATAGGCGTAGTGAACGGTGTAGGCGTTGCACTGCTCGTTGGTCAGTGCCGAGGAACCCGCACCGCTGTTGAAGTGCACGCGCTTTTTCTCATTGGCCACCTGCGACACCGCCAGGGCCGTGCCGGAGTTGGTGCCGCTGAACACCAGCGAGATACCTTGCGTGTCCACCCACTCGCGCACCTTGGAGGCGGCGATGTCGGCCTTGTTCTGGTGGTCGGCGCTCAGCAGCTCGATGGGCTGGCCCAGCACCTTGCCGCCGAAGTCATCGATGGCCATCTGCATGGCGGTGACGGCGTTCTTGCCTTCCACGTCCGCATACAGGCTGGACATGTCGGTCACGAAGCCGATCTTCACCTTCTCCTGTGCCATGGCAAGCGGGCTGGCCAGGCCGGCCGCAGCCAGCATGCACGACAGTGCGGTCAGTTTTGCTTTCATTGGTGTCTCCTTCGCGTTGATGTCTTGGGTTTTTGTCACAGGGCCATGGCAGGAATGCAGCCGGCGAGCCCCAGGCGCCGGCCACGATGGATATCCGGGTCAGACTCCGAGCAGCTCGTTGAGCACGGGCATCTTGGCCTGCAGTTCGGACGCGCCGAAACGCTCGACCACATGGCCGTGCTCGACCACGTAGAAGCGGTCGGCCAGCGGCGCCGCGAAGTGGAAGTTCTGCTCCACCATGACCACGGTGTAGCCCTTGGTGCGCAGCATGGTGATCATGCGGGCCAGCGCCTGCACAATGACGGGTGCCAGGCCTTCCGAGATTTCGTCGAGCAGCAGCAGCCGCGCGCCCGTGCGCAGGATGCGCGCCACCGCCAGCATCTGCTGCTCGCCACCCGACAGGCGCGTGCCCTGGCTGTGGCGGCGCTCGGCCAGGTTGGGGAACATGGCGTAGATCTCATCCACGCTCATGCCCGGCTGGCCGGTCTTGAGCGGCGGCGGCAGCATCAGGTTCTCTTCGCACGAGAGGCTGGAGAAGATGCCGCGCTCTTCAGGGCAGTAGCCCACGCCCAGGTGGGCAATGCGGTGCGTGGGCAGGTGGATGGCCTCCACGCCGTTGATCCGGATGGAGCCCTTGCGCGCGCCCGTCAGACCCATGATGGCGCGCAGCGTGGACGTGCGGCCCGCGCCGTTGCGCCCCAGCAGCGTGACCACCTCGCCGGGCTGGACCACCAGGTCCATGCCGTGCAGCACATGGGATTCGCCATACCAGGCCTGCAGGCCCTTGATTTCCAATGCCGGTGCAGTCATCTCAATGCGCTCCCTGCAACTGGCCGTCGGTGGTGCCCATATACGCTTCCATCACTTGCGGGTTGCGCGAAACTTCCTCGTACGGCCCCTCGGCCAGCACGGCGCCGCGCTGCAGCACCGTGATGCGGTCGGCAATGGTGGAGATCACCTTCATGTTGTGCTCCACCATGAGAATGGTGCGGCCGGCCGAGACCTTCTTGATCAGCTGGGTCACGCGGTCCACGTCTTCGTGGCCCATGCCCTGCGTGGGTTCGTCCAGCAGCATCAGCTCAGGCTCCATGGCCAGCGTGGTGGCAATCTCCAGCGCGCGCTTGCGGCCATAGGGCAGGTTGACCGTGACCTCGTCGGCCAGATCCTGCAGGCCCACTTCGGCCAGCAACTGCATGGCGCGGTCATCGAGCTGCGACAGGCTCTTCTCGCTGCGCCAGAAATGGAACTCCGTGCCCAGCTTGCGCTGCAGGCCGATGCGCACGTTCTCCAGCAGCGTGCAATGCGGGAACACGGCCGAGATCTGGAAGGACCGGATCACGCCACGGCGCGCAATCTGCGCCGGTGCTTCCCGCGTGATGTCCTCGCCATTGAAACGGATGGTGCCGGAGGTGGGCTCCAGGAACTTGGTCAGCAGATTGAAGCAGGTGGTCTTGCCTGCGCCATTGGGGCCGATCAAGGCATGGATGGAGCCACGGCGCACCGAAAGGTCCACCTTGCTCACCGCCGTAAATCCCTTGAACTCTTTGGTCAGGTTCCGGGTTTCGAGAATAACGTCGCTCATGTGCGCTTCGCCTGCTCCGTTGATGCTGCCAGCCCCCAACGCGTCGCCAGAGGCTCTGGCGGGCGTTGTGCAGGGTCGGACGCATCGTAGGCTTGCCGACGTTGTGCACCGCAGCGGGAAAACGCCTACGTAGGTGCTCCTAAGCACAGGCCCTGCCCCGCACTGCAGCATGGCGCATCAAGCCTGGCCTTCGCAAACGAAAGAAGCAACCACTCACACTTGAAATAATCAAGCACAGACGGGGCTGTAAGGTGCCGCGGTGGCAGGCAGGGCCTAGGGTTCTCCAGCATCTCGGCCCGGCGCGGCCCACACGGAAGGCCAGAGCGCTTCCAAAGCGATAGCAAACTACCCTTTTTGCGACTTACAGGGCAGCGGCCAATGTCCGCTGCCTTACGGGAAACACCCAGGTCGGCAATCTCCCTGTGGCCTGCTCAGTCACTATGCGAAAAGCCGCGGATATGCTTGAGTTTGTCGCCTCTTCAATTGAAGGACGACAAAGTCAGCTTTAGCGCTACTCAATCAATAGCAACAAGCAAAGGCCTGGCCTGGAGATTGCCAATCCATTGCAATGGGCGCAATTGTCGTCGCCAAGACAGCACGTGCCAGTCGCCACTTACTGCAGCGTTTCCTTGCTGCCTTCGGGCAAGGCCAATGGAAGGACGGCAATGCCTTCATCCAGCAATTGCATGGCCTGCTCGGGGCTGGCCTTGCCGCGGATGGCGCGCTCGTCCGTCTCGCCGTAGTGCATGCGGCGGGCTTCATCGACAAAGCGCTCGCCCACGTCCTCGGTCTGCTGCGCCACCTGGCGCGACCATTTCAGCCAGGCGGCCTGCATGGCCTGCAGCTGCTCGCGCGCCTGGGGCGGCATGGACGGTGAGGGAACGGCTGCCGCACTGGCAGCCGAGGCGGCTGCAGCAGGCTCAGCCGCCGCAGTCGGGGGCGTGGCTGAGGGCTTGGCGCCAAGATTGATGCGGGGGGCGCTCAGTCGCTTGGTGATGTCGCTGTGGCCGCAGACGGGGCACAGCACCAGCTGGCGCTGCAGCTGGCCCTGGAAATCATCTTCCGAGGCGAACCAGCCCTCGAACAGATGGCCGTGCGGGCAATGCAGGTCGAGCACTTTCATCACGCACCCCCACCCATGAGACAACCGGCACCGCAGCCTCAGCCGCGGCGGTGAATCAGGAAACGATAGACGAAACCGGGGAAGGCCAGCGTCAGGAACAACGCTCCCGTGACGGCATAGAACTCCCAGCCCTGGGGCGCGATCTGCCCCACACGGCGCTCCAGCAGCAGCGCCACGCCGCCGACGATGAAGTACAGCAGCACCATCTCCAGCAGGCACATGGCCAGCGGCTTGCGCTGGGCGCGCAGCGGCCCCAGCTGAAGCCAGCGGGCGTTGAAGAAAGGCAAATTGGCTGCCACAAGGGCAGCCAATATCACGAGCCAGATCGAAGCGGTTTGCGACAAGCCGATGTCCTCACCGCGGAGCCCTGCATGCAGGGCCCCGCATCGGGAAAGTGGATCATGAAGCCAGGGCGCGCACGACGGCGTCGGCGCACAGGGCCATCAGGCCACCCGGCAGAAGGCCCAGCCCCAGCACCAGGGCGCCGTTGAGGGTCAGCACCACGCGCACGTCCAGCGAAGCGGAAACGCTGGTGGCGGTGATGGGTTCGTCAAAGTACATGACCTTGACGACGCGCAGGTAGTAGAAGGCGCCGATCAGCGACATGACCACGGCAAACACGGCCAGCGCGATGTACAGGCTGTGGCCCGATGCCACGAGCGCCTGCAGCACCGACAGCTTGGCGTAGAAGCCCACCAGGGGGGGGATACCGGCCATGGAGAACAGGCAGATCGCCATCACGCCGGCATACAGCGGGCTGCGCTGGTTGAGGCCGGCAAAGTCGGCGACCTCTTCGCTCTCGAAACCTTCGCGGGCCAGCAGCTGGATCACGCCGAAGGCGGCCAGCGTGGTCAGCACGTAGGTCACCACGTAGAACATGGCCGAGCTGTAGGCGTTCTCGATGGTGGCCGGATCGACCTTGCCATCCACCACACCCGACATCAGGCCCAGCAGCACGAAGCCCATCTGCGAGATGGTCGAGTAGGCCAGCATGCGCTTGAGGTTGGTCTGCTGCAGGCCGGCCAGGTTGCCGACCAGCAGCGAGGCGATGGCAAGCACCGCCAGCATCTGCTGCCAGTCGATGGCCAGCGGCAGCAGGCCATCCACCAGCAGGCGGATGACGATCGCGAAGGCGGCCAGCTTGGGCGCGCCACCGATCATGGTGGTGATGGCCGTGGGAGCGCCCTGGTAGACGTCGGGAACCCACATGTGGAAGGGAACCACGCCCAGCTTGAAGGCCAGGCCGGAGACCACGAAGACCAGGCCGAACACCAGCACCTGGTGCTTGATCTCGCCCGAGTTGATGGCCTTGAAGACCTGGCCGATGTCCAGCGAGCCAGTCGCTCCGTAGAGCATGGACATGCCGTACAGCAGGAAGCCGCTGGCCATGGCGCCGAGCACGAAGTACTTCATCGCGGCCTCGACCGACGCCGTGTGGTCGCGGCGCAGGGCCACCAGGGCGTAGCTGGACAGCGTCAGCAGCTCCAGGCCCAGGTAGATGACCAGGAAGTTGTTGCCCGAGATCATGATGAACATGCCCAGCAGCGCGAGCATGGCCAGCGTGAACAGCTCGCCGCCGCGCAGCATGTCGCGGTCGGCGGCGTAGGGGCGGCCGTAGACCAGGGTGACCATCATGGCCACGGTGGCGAAGCACTTGAGCCAGTTGCCCATGGCGTCGGAGACCACCATGTTGCCCCAGCCATAGAACGTGTTGCCACTGGAGGCGTACATGCCTTGCAGCACGGCCACCACGCCCAGGGTCAGCAGCGTCAGAACATAGGTGCCCGTGCGGCGCGGGCTTTTGACGCCCAGGTCCACCAGGGCGATCACGCAGGCCATGACCAGGAGAAGGATCTCCGGATAGATGGCCAGCCAGCTGATGTTGTCAATCATCTCGATTCTCTCGTTTCAGTCTGGTCACTGCAGCTTGCTCATGGCCACATGCTTGAGCAGCTCGGCCACGGACACATCCATCACGTCAGTGAAGGGCTTGGGATACAGACCCATGTACAGCACGGCGATGGCCAGCAGACCCAGCACCAGGAACTCGCGGTTGCCGATGTCGGTCAGGCCGCGCACATTGTCGTTGGTGACCGGACCCAGGTAGACGCGCTTGTACATCCACAGGGTGTAGGCGGCGCCGAAGATCAGCGCCGTGGCAGCGCCCAGGCCGATCCAGAAGTTGTACTGGACGGCACCCAGGATCACCATCCACTCGCCCACGAAGCCGGCCGTTGCGGGCAGGCCGCAGTTGGCCATGGCGAACAGCAGTGCGAAGGCCGCGAACTTGGGCATGGTGTTGACCACGCCGCCGTAGGAGGCGATTTCACGCGAGTGCACGCGGTCATAGAGCACGCCGATGCACAGGAACATGGCGCCCGACACGAAGCCGTGGGCAATCATCTGCACGATGCCGCCGGCAACGCCCAGCGGGTTGAAGATGAAGAAGCCCAGGGTCACGAAGCCCATGTGGGCCACGGACGAGTAGGCCACCAGCTTCTTCATGTCCTTTTGCACCAGGGCGACCACACCCACGTAGATCACGGCGACCAGCGACAGCGCGATGACCAGCCAGGCCCACTTGTGCGATGCATCAGGGGCGATGGGCATGGAAAAGCGCAGGAAACCGTAGGCACCGAGCTTCAGCATGATGGCTGCCAGCACGGCGGAGCCGCCGGTGGGCGCTTCCACGTGCACGTCGGGCAGCCAGGTGTGCACCGGCCACATCGGCACCTTCACGGCGAAGGCCGCGAAGAAGGCGAAGAAGATCAGCGTCTGGGCCGTCATGGACAGCGGCAGCTTGTGCCAGTCGAGGATCTCGAAGCTGCCACCGGACTGGGTGTACAGATAGATGATCGCGATCAGGGTCAGCAGCGAACCCATCAGCGTGTACAGGAAGAACTTGAAGGCCGCATAGATGCGGTTGGGTCCGCCCCAGATACCGATGATCAGGTACATCGGGATCAGCGTGGCTTCGAAGAACACGTAGAACAGCAGGCCGTCCAGTGCGCTGAACACGCCGACCATCAGGCCGGACAGGATCAGGAACGCGCCCATGTACTGGTTCACGCGCTCGGTGATGTTTTCCCACGACGCGATCACGACGATCACGGTGATGAAGGCCGTCAGCGGCACGAACCAGAACGAGATGCCATCCACGCCCAGGTGGTAGTAGATGTTGAAGCGCTCGATCCACAGCGCCTTCTCCACGAACTGCATCGCAGCCGTGCTGTTGTCGAACTGCTGGATCAGCGGCAGCGTGACCGCCAGGCCGGCCAGGGCGCCGACCAGGGCCAGCCAGCGCACTGCCTTGACCTGATCCTCGCGGCCCAGGGCCAGCAGGAGGGCGCCGAATGCGATCGGCACCCAGATTGAAAGACTCAACCAATGCATTTTTGTTCTTCCTCTACTACTTGTTGAGCCACACGAAATACGTCATGAGAGCGAACACGCCCAGCAGCATGACCAACGCGTAGTGATAGAGATAGCCCGACTGCAGCTTGCGCACCCACTGGCCGATGCGGCCGATGAGCTTCCACGAACCGTTGACGATGGCGCCATCGATGATGGCCTGGTCGCCGACCTTCCAGAAGAAGCTGCCGAAGGCGCGAGCACCACGGGCGAAGATGTTTTCGTAGACCCAGTCCACGCCGTACTTGCCTTCCAGTGCCTGGTAGACACCGATCTTCTGCATGGCCGACTTGATGGCCGCAGGGACTTCGGGCTTGACCATGTAGAACAGGTAGGAGACGACGACGCCTGCCAGTGCCAGCCAGAACGGCGCGGCCGTGAAGCCGTGCAGTGCCATGGGCACCCAGCCGTGGATCTTCTCGGCCAGTTCGGCCATGGCGCCGTGCTTTGCGCCATCGACGTGGATCACGCCCTTGAAGAAGTCACCGAACAGCATGGGCATCAGCGCGATGGCACCGATCACCACCGAGGGGATGGCCAGCAGCATCAGCGGGCCGGTCACGACCAGGGGCGACTCGTGCGGCTTGGCATCGTGGCCATGGCCGTGGTGGTCATCGTGACCGTGGTGGTCATCGTGGTGCGCGTCCGGGTTCTGGTCGTAGCGCTCCTTGCCGTGGAAGACGATGAAGTACAGGCGGAAGGAGTAGAAGGCCGTGATGAACACGCCGGCCAGCACCGCGAAGTTCGCGAAGCCAGCGCCCGGCAGGTTCGTGGCGTGCACGGCTTCGATGATGGCGTCCTTCGAGTAGAAGCCCGAGAAGAACGGCGTACCGATCAGCGCCAGGTTGCCCAGCAGGAAGGTGATCCAGGTGATGGGCATGTACTTGCGCACGCCACCCATCCAGCGGATGTCCTGGTTGTGGTGCATGCCCATGATCACCGAGCCGGCGCCAAGGAACAGCAGGGCCTTGAAGAAGGCGTGGGTCATCAGGTGGAACACGGCCACCGAGTAGGCGGAGGCACCCAGGGCCACGGTCATGTAGCCCAGCTGCGACAGCGTGGAGTACGCGATCACGCGCTTGATGTCGTTCTGGATGATGCCCAGCACGCCCATGAACAGCGCCGTGATGGAGCCGATCACCAGGATGAAGCTCAGTGCCGTGTCCGACAGCTCGTACAGCGGCGACATGCGCGAGACCATGAAGATGCCGGCCGTCACCATGGTGGCGGCGTGGATCAGTGCCGAGATGGGGGTCGGGCCTTCCATCGAATCGGGCAGCCAGGCGTGCAGCGGGAACTGTGCCGACTTGCCCATGGCGCCGATGAACAGGCAGATGGCCGTCACCGTCACCAGCAGCCAGCCAGTGCCCGGCAGCAGGGTGTTCTGGATCTCGGGCAGCTTGGCGAAGATTTCGCCGTAGTTCATGGTGCCGGTGTAGGCAGCGATCAGGCCGATGCCCAGGATGAAGCCGAAGTCACCCACACGGTTGACCAGGAAGGCCTTCATGTTGGCGAAGATGGCCGTGGGCTTGTTGTAGTAGAAGCCGATCAGCAGGTAGGACACCAGGCCCACGGCTTCCCAGCCGAAGAACAGCTGCAGCAGGTTGTTGCTCATGACGAGCATCAACATGGAGAAGGTGAACAGCGAGATGTAGGAGAAGAAACGGTTGTAGCCGTCATCTTCCTGCATGTAGCCGATGGTGTAGATGTGCACCATCAGCGACACAAAGGTCACCACGCACATCATCATGGCCGTGATGCTGTCGATCAGGAAACCGACCTCCATCTTCAGGCCGCCGATTTCCATCCAGGTATAGATGGACTGGTCGAAACGCGCGCCGTCGAAGATCACGCTGTTGAACGTGATGGCCGACAGGATGAAGGCGATCAGCACGCCCGCGATGGTGAGGGTATGGCTGCCGCCGCGACCGATCTTGTTGCCGCCGAAGGCCGTGCCCCAGATGCCCGCGAGCACGGAGCCCGCCAGCGGTGCCAGCGGCACCGCCAGGAGCATGGATGCAGAGAGTGTTTGACTCATTCTTAAGAACCTTGCAAGTTACGGCGGACTCAACCCTTGAGGGAGTTGAGATCTTCCGCATTGATGCTGGTCTTGTTGCGGAACAGAAGCACCAGGATCGCCAGACCGATGGCCGACTCGGCGGCTGCCACTGTCAGGATGAAGAACACGAACACCTGGCCGTGCATGTCACCCAGATAGCTGGAGAACGCCACGAAGTTGGTGTTGACGGCCAGGAGCATCAGCTCGATGGCCATCAGCAGCACGATCAGGTTCTTGCGGTTCAGAAAAATGCCAACGACGGAGAGCGCGAACAGCATGGCGCCCAGCGTCAAATAATGGCCCAAAGTCAACGTCATGCTTTTGTCTCCACGGCGGGGGTTGCCTCGGCGGCCGGTGCCTGCGGCGCCTGGGTGACCGGCACCTTGACCAGCTCGAGGCGATCCTTTGCGCGCACGCGGATCTGCTGGGCCGGGTTCACTGCCTTGCTGTCCTTGCGCTTGCGCAGGGTCAGGGCGATGGCGGCAATCATGGCCACCAGCAGGATCACGGCAGCGATCTCGACGGGGTACAGGTATTCGGTGTACAGCAGCTTGCCCAGGGCCTGGGTGTTGGAGTACTGCACGGTCTGGCCGGCAGCGTTGACCGTGGCCGCAATGGCCTTGGGCTCCTCGACGCCGCTGAAGCCGCCCATCAGCACCATGCCCATTTCAAAGGCAATCAGTGCGCCGATCAGGGCAGCGAAGGGGAAATGCTTCCAGAACCCCTGGCGCACGGCGTCGATGCGGATGTCCAGCATCATCACCACGAACAGGAACAGCACCATCACGGCGCCCAGGTAGACCAGCACCAGGGTCACGCCCAGGAACTCGGCCTTGAGCAGAAGCCAGATGCCGGCAGCCTGCGAGAAGGCCAGGATCAGGTTGAGCACGGCATGCACGGGGTTGCGTGCCGTGACGACCCGGAAGGCTGCAAACAGCAGCACGACCGAGAACAGATAGAAGAAACCAGTTTTGGCGTCCATGGATCGAATCTTTTCAAGTGATCAAGGAGCCGCTTCAGCGGTACTTGGCGTCCGCAGCCTTGGCGGCGGCAATCTCGGGTTCGTAGCGATCGCCAACGGCCAGCAGCATGTCCTTGGTGAAGTACAGGTCGCCGCGCTTTTCTCCGTGGTATTCGAAGATATGCGTCTCGACGATCGAGTCCACCGGGCAGCTTTCCTCGCAGAAGCCGCAGAAGATGCACTTGGTCAGGTCGATGTCGTAGCGCGTGGTGCGGCGCGAGCCGTCGTCACGCACATCGGACTCGATGGTGATGGCCATGGCCGGGCACACCGCCTCGCACAGCTTGCAGGCAATGCAGCGCTCTTCGCCGTTGTCATAACGGCGCAGGGCGTGCAGTCCGCGAAAACGCGGCGACAGGGGTGTCTTTTCCTCGGGGAACTGCACCGTGACCTTGCGGCGGAAGGTGTAGCGGCCAGTCAGGGCCATGCCCTTGGCCAGTTCCCAGAGCATGAAGCTCTTGAGGAAATCTTTGATCGAAAATGGGGTAGCAGCAACCGCAGACATTCTTGCTCCGCTCAGTTCCAGATGTTCCAAGGCGAGTGCATCCAGCCACCCACGACGACCAGCCACACCAGGGTGACGGGAATGAAGATCTTCCAGCCCAGACGCATGATCTGGTCATAGCGAAAGCGCGGGAAGGTGGCACGGATCCAGATGAACATGGACACGACCAGGAAAGTCTTCGCCGCCAGCCAGATCCATCCGGGGATGAACGACAGGAAGTCGAACGGAGGCAGCCAGCCGCCCAGGAACATCACCACGGCCAGAATGGACACCAGCCACATGCTGGCGTATTCGGCAAGGAAGAAGATGGCAAAGCCCATGCCCGAGTACTCGACCATGTGGCCGGCCACGATTTCGGCTTCGCCTTCGACCACGTCGAAGGGGTGGCGGTTGGTCTCGGCCACGGCCGAGATCAGGTAGACCACGAAGATCGGCAGCAGCGGCAGCCAGTTCCACGACAGGACGCTGACACCCATGCTGGCGAATTGGCCCTGGCCCTGGCTCAGCACGATCTGCGTCAGATTCATGCTGCCCGTGACCATGATCACCACCAGGAAGCAGAAGCCCAGCGCGATTTCATAGCTGACCATCTGTGCCGAGGCACGCAGCGCGCCCAGGAAGGCGTACTTGGAGTTGGAGGCCCAGCCCGCAATGATCACGCCATAGACTTCGATGGACGTGATGGCCATGATCAGCAGCAGGCCGGCATTGACGTTGGCCAGGGCCACGTCGGGACCGAAGGGGATCGCCACCCATGCCGCCAGGGCGGGCATGATGGCCATCACCGGGCCCACGTAGAACAGGCCCTTGGCAGCAGCCGTGGGCTGGATCAGTTCCTTGGTCAGCAGCTTCAGGCCGTCGGCCAGAGGCTGCAGCAGACCGAAGGGACCCACGCGGTTGGGACCCATGCGAACCTGCATGAAGCCCAGCAGCTTGCGTTCCCACAGCGTCAGGTAGGCCACGGCGCCCATCAGCGGGGCGACGATGGCAACGATGCCCAGCAGGATCCAGAGCACGGGCCAGGCCACGTCGGTCCACCAGGGTGCGGCGATCAGGCCGGCACCGGCCGTCTTGAGTGCGTCAATCATGCGGCGCCTCCCTCACGAGCCTGACGTGCATCTGCCGTCAGTTGCAGCGATGTCGCGCGGCGCACGATGCTGTCGAGCTGATAAATGCTGGCCACCACGGGCGCGGCATGGCCGGCACCGTTGGCGATGGAATTCACGGCAGGCGCACCGTTGCCCAGCAGGTTGGCCGGCACGCTGGTGGCAGCGGCCGTGGCGGCTGCGAGCACGTCCTGCGACGTCTCGTAGTCCACGCCCTGCACGCCCAGCAGGTTGGCCAGCACGCGCAGCACCTTCCATCCCGGACGGGCTTCGGCCAGCGGCTTGACCACGGCGTGGAAGCTCTGCAGGCGGCCTTCGGCATTGACGAAGCTGCCCGAGGTTTCCGTGAACGGGGCGATGGGCAGCAGCACGTCGCTGAATTCCATGTTGGCCTTGAAGGGGCTCAGGGTCACGACCATCTCGGCCTTGCCCAGTGCCTCTGCGGCGCGGGCGCCGGCAGCGGAGTCGAACACGGGTTCGTTGTTCAGCAGCAGCACGGCCTTGAGGCCGCCGGCCAGCATCTGGCCTGCGTTCAGACCCGAAGCGGCAGGCTGTGCACCCACCCACTGGGCGCCCACCGTGTTGGCGGCTTCGGTCAGGTAGCCGACCGAGGCGCCGGTCTGCTCGGCAATCCAGTTGGCCAGAGACAGCAGGGTCGATGCCTGTGCGTGGTGCGCAGCGGCATTGCCCAGCAAGATGGCCTTGCGCTCGCCGCGCAGCAGCGCGGCAGCGATGGCCTGGGCCTCGGCATGCACGTCGGCGGCGGCCACGGGAGCGGCAACGCCCTTTTCCTGCGCCACGGCGGCGGCCACATCGGCCAGCGCCTGGGCCCAGTCCGGGGCAGCCACGATGGACGCCGTCACCGGCATGGCCCAGTCGTAGACACGCTCATTGATGGCGAGCACGGCGCAGCCCTGCTTGGCAGCCTGGCGGATGCGCTGCGCGAACAGCGGATGGTCCTTGCGCAGGTTGGAGCCCAGCACAAGGACGCCTTGCAGCTTGGACAGCGACGCGATGGGCGTGCCCAGCCACTGCACGCCCTGGGCGGCGGTGAACTCGGCATTGCGCAGGCGGTAGTCGATGTTCTCGCTGCCCAGGCCACGCACCAGCTTGCCTGCCAGGTACAGCTCTTCCAGCGTGCTGTGCGGGCTGACCAGCGAACCGATGGCGGAGGCGCCATGGTCGTTCTTGATCTGGCGCAGGCCGTTGGCCACGTATTCGAGGGCGGTCTGCCAATCGACTTCCTTCCACTCGCCGCCTTGCTTGAGCATGGGGCGGGTCAGGCGTTCGTCGCTGTTCAGGGCTTCGTAGGAGAAGCGGTCGCGGTCGGCGATCCAGCACTCGTTGACCTCTTCGTTCTCGAAGGGCACGACGCGCAGAACCTTGTGGTTCTTGACCTGGACGATGAGGTTGGCACCCGTGGAATCATGGGGCGAAACCGACTTGCGGCGCGACAGCTCCCAGGTGCGGGCGCTGTAGCGGAAGGGCTTGCTGGTCAACGCGCCCACGGGGCAGATGTCGATCATGTTGCCCGACAGCTCGGAGTCCACCGTATCGCCCACCACCGTGGTGATCTCGGAGTGCTCGCCGCGGTTGATCATGCCCAGCTCCATCACGCCGGACACTTCCTGTCCGAAGCGCACGCAGCGGGTGCAGTGGATGCAGCGGCTCATCTCCTGCATGGAGATCAGCGGGCCCACGTCCTTGTGGAAGACCACGCGCTTTTCTTCCTCGTAGCGCGAGGCGGAGCTGCCGTAGCCCACGGCCAGATCCTGCAGCTGGCATTCGCCGCCCTGGTCGCAGATCGGGCAGTCCAGCGGGTGATTGATGAGCAGGAACTCCATCACCGATTGCTGTGCCTTGATCGCCTTCTCGCTCTTGGTGCGCACGATCATGCCCTGCGTCACGGGCGTGGCGCAGGCGGGCATGGGCTTGGGGGCTTTTTCCACATCCACCAGGCACATGCGGCAGTTGGCGGCGATGGAAAGTTTCTTGTGATAGCAGAAATGCGGGATGTAGGTGCCTGCCTTCTCGGCTGCATGCATGACCATGCAGCCTTCGGCGACCTCCACCTTTTTTCCGTCCAGTTCAATTTCAACCATATGCTTTTCTCGCGATCAGGCGGCGTGGACCGTCTGCTTGGAAGCGTTCTGGATCTTCGCTTCAAACTCGTGGCGGAAGTGCTTGATCATGGCGCGCACAGGCATCGCTGCCGCATCGCCCAGCGCACAGATCGTGCGCCCCATGATGTTCACGGACACCGAGTCCAACAGCTCGATGTCTTCAGGACGGCCTTCGCCGTGCTCGATTCGGTTGACCACGCGCCACAGCCAGCCCGTGCCTTCGCGGCAGGGAGTGCACTGGCCGCAGGACTCGTGCTGGTAGAAGTAGGACAGGCGCAGCAGGCTTTCGACCATGTCGCGCGAGTCGTCCATCACGATCACGGCGCCCGAGCCCAGCATGGAGCCGGCCTTGGCGATGGAATCGTAGTCCATCGTGCATTCCATGATGATGTCAGCCGGCAGCACGGGCGAGGACGATCCACCGGGGATCACCGCCTTGAGCTTGCGGCCCGTGCGCACGCCACCTGCCAGCTCCAGCAGCTTGCTGAAGGGCGTGCCCAGCGGCACTTCGTAGTTGCCGGGCAGGTTCACGTCGCCGCTGACCGAGAAGATCTTGGTGCCGCCGTTGTTGGGCTTGCCGCACTCCAGGTACGCAGCGCCGCCGTTGCGGATGATCCAGGGAACGGCCGCAAAGGTTTCGGTGTTGTTGATGGTGGTGGGCTTGCCGTACAGGCCGAAGCTGGCCGGGAACGGCGGCTTGAAGCGCGGCTGGCCCTTCTTGCCTTCCAGCGACTCCAGCAGCGCCGTCTCTTCGCCGCAGATGTAGGCGCCGAAGCCATGGTGCGCGTGCAGCTGGAAGCTGAAGCTGCTGCCCATGATGTTGTCACCCAGGTAGCCGGCGGCGCGGGCTTCCTCCAGCGCGGCCTCGAAGCGCTCATAGGCTTCGAAGATTTCGCCGTGGATGTAGTTGTAGCCCAGGGAGATGCCCATCGCGTAGGCGGCGATGATCATGCCCTCGATCACGATGTGCGGGTTGTGCACCAGGATGTCGCGGTCCTTGCAGGTGCCAGGCTCGCCTTCGTCCGAGTTGCAGACCAGGTGCTTCTGGCCCGGGAACTGGCGGGGCATGAAGCTCCACTTCAGGCCCGTGGGGAAACCTGCGCCGCCGCGGCCGCGCAGGCCCGATTCCTTGACGGTGGCGATCACCTGATCCTGGGTCAGGCCTTCGCTGCCATCCTTGCCCAGGATCTTGCGCAGCGCCTGATAGCCGCCGCGTGCCTCGTAGTCCTTGATGGACCAGTTGGCGCCGGTCAGGTCGGCGTAGATCTGTGGATTGATGTGGCGGTCGTGAAAGCAGGTTTCGCTGCCCGAAGAGGCAAACTTGGCCAGGACCGATTGTGCGGCGGCGTTCATGCCTTGCCCTCCGCGGCGCGCAGGCCGTCGATCAATTCGTCGAGCTTTTCGTTGCTCATGAAGCTGCACATGCAGCGGTCGTTCACCAGCATCACCGGCGAATCCGCGCAGGCGCCCAGGCACTCGGACTGCTGCAGCGTGAACATGCCGTCAGGCGTGGTCTCGCCCATCTTGATGCCCAGGCGGGATTCCAGATGATGCAGCGCCTTGTAGCCGTCGCGCAGCTGGCAAGGCAGGTTGGTGCAGACGTTCAGCTTGTACGTGCCCGTGGGGCGCTGGTTGTACATGTTGTAGAACGTGGTGACTTCATGCACCGCGATCTCGGCCATGCCCAGGAACTCGGCAATCACGGCCTCGCTCTCGGCGCTGACCCAGCCCTGCTCCTGCTGCACGATGGACAGGCAGGCCATCACGGCAGACTGCTTCTGGTCGGCCGGGTACTTGGCCACCTCGCGCGCAAAGCGCTCCTTGGTCGCTTCGGTAATCATCGGTCAACGTCTCCAAACACGATGTCCAGGGTACTCAGCACCATCACGGCGTCGGCCAGCATGTGGCCTCGGCACATTTCGTCCATGGCGGACAGATTGGCGAATCCCGGCGGACGGATCTTCAGGCGGTAGGGCTTGTTGGCCCCATCGCTCACGATGTAGATGCCGAACTCCCCCTTGGGGTGTTCGATGGCCGCGTAAGCCTCGCCTTCGGGCACGCGGAAACCTTCGGTGAAGAGCTTGAAGTGGTGGATCAGCTCTTCCATGTTGGACTTCATGCCTTCGCGCGGCGGCGGGGCAATCTTGTGGTTGTCCACGATCACCGGGCCCGGGTTGGCACGCAGCCAGTCCACGCACTGCTTGATGATGCGGTTGGACTGGCGCATTTCGGCCACGCGCACCAGGTAGCGGTCGTAGCAGTCGCCGGTCTTGCCCACGGGCACGTCGAAGTCCATGCGGTCATAGACCTCATAGGGCTGCGACTTGCGCATGTCCCAGGCCACGCCGGAGGCACGCAGCATGGGGCCGGTCAGGCCCAGGTTCATGGCACGCTCGGCCGTCACCACGCCGATGTCCACGTTGCGCTGCTTCCAGATGCGGTTGTCGGTCAGCAGGGTCTCGTACTCGTCGGCGCACTTGGGGAAGCGCTGCGTGAAGTCGTCGATGAAGTCCAGCAACGAGCCGTGGCGGTTGCGGTTCATGATCTCGACCGAGCGCGCATTGCGCACCTTGCTGGCCTTGTACTGCGGCATGGTGTCGGGCAGGTCGCGGTAGACGCCGCCCGGACGGAAATAGGCCGCGTGCATGCGCGCGCCCGAAACCGCCTCGTACATGTCCATGAGGTCTTCGCGCTCACGGAAGGTGTAGATCAGCGTCGTGGAGCTGCCCGCATCGTTGCCGCTGGAGCCCAGCCACATCAGGTGATTCATGATGCGGGTGATCTCCGAATACATCACGCGGATGTACTGGGCGCGGATGGGCACCTCGATGCCCAGCAGCTTCTCGATGGCCAGGCAGTAGGCGTGCTCGTTGCACATCATGGACACGTAGTCCAGCCGGTCCATATAGGGCAGCGACTGGATGTAGGTCTTGCTCTCTGCCAGTTTTTCTGTGGCACGGTGCAGCAGACCGATGTGCGGGTCTGCGCGCTGCACCACTTCACCGTCGAGCTCCAGCACCAGGCGCAGCACGCCGTGCGCTGCCGGGTGCTGCGGACCAAAGTTCAGGGAATAGTTCTTGATTTCAGCCATGGTCGTCCATCAAAAAGGCGCCTGGAGCGCCTTCAGTGCAGGCCCCCGTAGTTGTCTTCGCGGATGATCCGCGGCGTGATCTCGCGGGGCTCGATGGTGACCGGCTGGTACACCACGCGCTGTTGCTCGGGGTCATAGCGCATTTCCACATGGCCCGACAGCGGGAAGTCCTTGCGGAAGGGATGGCCGATGAAGCCGTAGTCGGTCAGGATGCGACGCAGGTCGTCATGGCCGTCGAAGACGATGCCGAACAGGTCGAACGCTTCGCGCTCGAACCAGTTCGCACCCGCCCAAACGGAAGTGACGGAAGCCACCACCGGGAAATCGTCGTCGGTGCAAAAGACACGAACGCGCAGGCGCTGGTTCAGGCTGATCGACAGCAGGTGGGATACCACGGCAAAGCGCGGGCCTTCACGCCCGACTTCTGCATAGGTGGAGTAGTCCACGCCGCACAGGTCCACCAGGACCTCGAACCGGCAATCCGGGGCGGTGTGCAGAACCTGCATGGCCTCCAGATACTGGGCGGCGGACACTTCGACCGTCACCTCGCCCAGGGCCACGGTCACGCTGCGCGCCTTGTCGCCCAAGGCAGCAGCCACCACATCCCGAAGCACTTCGGGGTGAATCGCAATAGCAGTCATCATCTAGCCCTTAGACGCGAGCGATGGTATGGGTGCGGCGGATCTTCTGCTGCAGCTGGATGATGCCGTAGATCAGGGCTTCCGCCGTGGGGGGGCAGCCAGGCACATAGACATCGACCGGCACGATGCGGTCACAGCCGCGCACCACGGAATAGCTGTAGTGGTAGTAGCCGCCGCCGTTGGCGCACGAGCCCATGGAGATGACCCAGCGGGGCTCGGACATCTGGTCATAGACCTTGCGCATGGCGGGCGCCATCTTGTTGCACAGGGTGCCGGCCACAATCATCAGGTCCGACTGCCGCGGGCTGGCACGGAAGACTTCCGAGCCAAAGCGACCGATGTCGTAACGCGCCGCCGCAGCGTGCATCATCTCCACCGCGCAGCAGGCCAGACCAAATGTCATGGGCCACAGCGAGCCCGTCTTGGCCCAGTTCACCACAGAGTCGTAACTCGTGGTGATGAAGCCTTCTTTCATCACGCCTTCGATCATCGTGTTTCCTTAGTGAACCCGCTTCAGTCCCAGTCCAACGCACCCTTCTTCCATTCGTAGACAAAGCCCACGACGAGAACGGTCAGGAAAATAAGGACAGCGGCGAAACCAGCCCCACCCACGTCCCGAAGCGCAACGGCCCAGGGCAGCAGAAAGGCGATTTCCAAATCAAACAGGATGAACAGGATGGCGACGAGGTAGTAGCGCACATCGAACTTCATGCGTGCGTCTTCGAAGGCCTCGAAGCCACATTCATAGGGGGAGTTCTTGGCGGCATCGGGTCGGTTCGGACCCAGCACATACCCCAGTACCAGGGGGACCACGCCGACACCCATGCCGACGAGAATGAACAAAAGAACGGGAAGATACTGGTCGATGTTCATCGTGTGCGGCTACCTTGAAAGGCATGCCCGCACCGATCAGCCTGATCAGCAGGGCAGGCTCTTAGTTATATCTTGGTGCCGTCGGCGAGACTCGAACTCGCACAGCTTTCGCCACTACCCCCTCAAGATAGCGTGTCTACCAATTTCACCACGACGGCAAGTCTTGATTTCGGCTGGCTCTTTATCTCCGTTGCAAAGATTCCGCCTACCGAACAATCTCTAGATTCTACTCTGAAAAACCCTCGGACCCGGAGGACCGAGGACTTTGTTCGAAATTATTTCGTGGGGATCTGGGCGGCGCCTTCAGCACCGGCAGCAGGCGCCTGGCCTGCAGCAGGAGCAGGCACTTCGCCAGCAGCGCCAGAGGCCGCAGGAGCCGGCGCCGTGATGGGTGCGGCACCTTCCAGCACGCTGCCCGAGCTGACGGGACGCGCATTGCTCAGATAGGCCAGCGCCAGCGTGGCCACGAAGAACACCGTGGCCAGGCCTGCCGTGGAGCGCGACAGGAAGTTGGCGCTGCCGGAGGCACCGAACAGGCTGCCGGAGCTGCCGCTGCCGAACGAGGCGCCCATGTCGGCACCCTTGCCGTGTTGAATCAGGATCAGGCCGATCATGCCGAGAGCCGACAGCATCTGAACGGCGAGGATCACGCTTGCGAATGCATTCATTGGTTGTACCTGCTAGTAACGCGAGAGCTAAAAAAGCGAATGGAAAAACCGCCCCGGCTTACTGGGCCGCAGCGATGATGGTCAGGAAATCGGCCGCCTTGAGCGACGCTCCACCCACCAGGCCACCGTCAATGTCGGCCTGGGCCAGCAGCTGGGCCGCATTGGAGGCATTCATGCTGCCACCGTACAGCAAGGCGATGCGATCGGCCTGCTGGCTGGCAGCCGCCAGTTGGGCGCGCAGAACGGTATGCACCTGCTGGGCCTGCTCCGGCGTGGCGGTCCTGCCGGTGCCAATGGCCCAGACGGGCTCATAGGCCACGACCAGCTCATTGATGCACTGACCCACTTGGTGGATCACGGCCGCCAGCTGGCGCTTGACCACTTCTTCGGTCTGCCCCGCCTCGCGCTCCGCCAGCGTTTCGCCCACACAGACGATGGGCGTGACGCCCTTGGCCAGCGCAGCCTGCGCCTTCAGCGCCACCACGGCATCGGTTTCGCCATGGTACTGGCGACGCTCCGAGTGCCCCACCAGCGTATAGCGCACGCCAAAATCCCGAAGCATTGCGGCCGACAGCTCGCCCGTATAGGCACCCGATTCATGCTGCGACACGTCCTGCGCGGCCACGCCGATGGCCGAGCCTTCAAGCTCGGCCTGGGCCTGGGCCAGATAGACGGCAGGCACGGCCACAGCCACGCCCGCATTGCCCCCCTCGGGCAGACCCTCCTTGAGGGCCTTGAGCAAAACGGCATTGGCAGCCAGGCTGCCATTCATCTTCCAGTTGCCGACGATGAGTTTCTTCTTCATGGTTACCACGTCAAAACGATTTTGCCGGTGTGCTGACTCGACTCCATCAGCGCGTGCGCCTTGTCGGCATCAGCGGCAGCAAAGGTGCTATGGATCACAGGACGAATGTCGCCTGCCTCGATGAGCGGCCAGACCTCGCGGCGCAGGGCCTGGGCGATGGCTGCCTTGAAAGCCACAGGCCGCGGACGCAGTGTGGAGCCCGTCACCAGCAGACGGCGACGCAGGACCAGGCCCGCGTCGAACTCTGCCTTGATGCCACCCTGCACCGCAATGATGACCAGGCGGCCATCCTCTGCCAGGCTTTGCACTTCGCGCGCCACATAGCCACCCGCCACCATGTCAAGGATCACGTCCACGCCCCTGCCTTCGGTGATGCGCTGCACCTCCGCGGCAAAGTCCTGGGTACGGTAGTTGATGGCATGGTCGGCACCCAGCTTGAGGCAGTCGGCGCACTTGGCATCGGAGCCAGCGGTCACGATGACCGTGGCGCCGCGCGCCTTGGCCAGCTGGATGGCCGTCACGCCGATGCCGCTGCTGCCGCCCTGCACCAGCAGGGTTTCGCCCGCCTGCAAGGCACCGCGGTCGAACACATTGCTCCAGACGGTGAAGAAGGTCTCGGGCAATGCCGAAGCCTCCACCTCGCTGAGCCCCGCCGGGATGGGCAGGCACTGGGCCACGGGCGCAACGCAGTACTCCGCATAGCCACCGCCGGCCAGCAGCGCGCACACGCGGTCTCCCACGCGCAGGCCTGCCAGCCGCATGGCTTCGTCGTCGCCCGACACGATCACCCCAGCCACTTCCAGCCCGGGCAGATCGGAGGCGCCCGGCGGCGGAGCATAGTGCCCCTTGCGCTGCAACACATCAGGGCGATTGACACCACTGGCCGACACCTGGATCAGCAACTCCTGCGCACCCGCAACGGGCAGCGGACGCTCGCCCAGGCGCAATACCTCGGGAGCACCAAAGTCCGTGAGTTCCACGGCACGCATGATTTGCTTTTCCATCTTTCGACCTCGCAATCCCTGTCAAAAATGCCACAAGCGCTGAACAGGTCAGCGCTTTTTGCCAGTCACCACACGCACCTGCAAGGCCACCCCCTTTTGGGGAATGGCCTTGCCGGGCATTACTGCTGCTGTTGCTGTTGCTGCTCGCCCTCGGCAGCCGGACGGCCGCCGTCACGGGGCTCGCGGGGTTCACGCGGCTCGCGGAACTCGCGCTGCTGGCGGGGCTCACGCGGCTGGCGGAACTCACGCTCGGCAGGCGCGGGGCGCTCGCTGCGCTCCATGCCGGCAGGGCGCTCGGTCAGCGCCTTCAGCGACAGCTTGACACGCCCCTTTTCGTCGGTCTCCATGACCTTGACCTTGATGATCTGGCCTTCCTGCAGATAGTCGGCGACGCGCTCCACGCGCTCGTGGGCGATCTGGCTGATGTGCAGCAGACCGTCCTTGCCGGGCAGCAGGTTCACGAGAGCACCGAAGTCCAGGATCTTGGTGACCGGGCCTTCGTAGATCTTGCCGATTTCGACTTCGGCCGTGATCTCTTCGATGCGGCGCTTGGCTTCGTCGGCCTTGGCGGCATCGCTGGAGGCAATGGTGATGGTGCCGTCTTCGCCGATATCGATCTGCGTGCCGGTCTCTTCGGTCAGCGCACGGATGGTGGAGCCACCCTTGCCGATCACGTCACGGATCTTCTCGGGGTTGATCTTCATCGTGTACAGCTTGGGAGCGAAGGACGAGATCTCGGCCTTGGCTTCGCCCATGGCTTCCTGCATCTTGCCCAGGATGTGCATGCGCGCTTCCTTGGCCTGGGCCAGGGCGACCTGCATGATTTCCTTGGTGATGCCCTGGATCTTGATGTCCATCTGCAGCGCAGTGATGCCGCTGGTCGTGCCAGCCACCTTGAAGTCCATGTCACCCAGATGATCTTCGTCACCCAGGATGTCGGTCAGCACGGCGAAGCGGTTGTCTTCCTTGATCAGGCCCATGGCGATGCCGGCCACGTGGGCCTTCATCGGAACGCCTGCATCCATCATCGACAGGCAGCCGCCGCAGACCGAAGCCATGGACGAGGAACCGTTGGACTCGGTGATTTCCGACACCACGCGAATGGTGTAGGGGAACTCCTCCTTGCTGGGCAGGCAGGCCGCCAGGGCGCGCTTGGCCAGACGGCCGTGGCCGATTTCGCGGCGCTTGGTCGAGCCCATGCGGCCCACTTCGCCGGTGGCAAAGGGAGGCATGTTGTAGTGGAACAGGAAGCGGTCCTCGAACTCGCCAGCCAGCGCGTCGATGCGCTGCGCGTCACGCTCGGTGCCCAGCGTGGACACGACCAGGGCCTGCGTCTCGCCGCGCGTGAACAGGGCCGAGCCGTGCGTGCGGGGCAGCACGGAGTTGCGGATTTCGATGGGGCGCACGGTGCGCGTGTCACGGCCGTCGATGCGCGGCTCGCCGGCCAGGATCTGGCTGCGAACGATGCGTGCCTCGATGTCGAACAGCATGCCTTCGACCTTGACGCCGTCGAACTCCACGCCCTGGGCCGTCAGGCCAGCCTTCACGGCGGCGTAGGCTTCGCGGCAGGCTTGCGTGCGGCTTTGCTTGTTGCGGATCTGGTAGGCCGTGCGCAGGGCTTCGTCACCCAGTGCAGCCACCTTGGCGATCAGCTCTTCATCCTTGGCGGGAGCAACCCAGTCCCAGACGGGCTTGCCGGCTTCGCGCACCAGCTCGTGGATGGCTTCGATGGCGATGCGGCCTTGCTCGTGGCCAAAGACCACGGCGCCCAGCATCACGTCTTCAGGCAGTTGCTGCGCTTCGGACTCCACCATCAGCACGGCGGCTTCGGTACCGGCCACGACCAGATCCATCTGCGAATCCTTGCGCTGGGTCTGGCCGGGGTTGAGCACGTACTCGCCATTGATGTAACCCACGCGGGCAGCACCGATGGGGCCATTGAAGGGAATGCCCGACACGGACAGGGCAGCCGAGGTGGCGATCAGGGCGGCGATGTCGGCATCGACTTCGGGGTTCAGCGACACGGTGTGGATGACCACGTGCACGTCGTTGTAGAAACCTTCGGGGAACAGCGGGCGGATCGGGCGGTCGATCAGGCGGCTGGTCAGGGTTTCGAGTTCGCTGGGCTTGGCTTCGCGCTTGAAGAAGCTGCCGGGGATCTTGCCTGCAGCGTAGGTCTTCTCGATGTAATCGACGGTCAGCGGGAAGAAGTCCTGGCCGGACTTGGCCTGCTTGGACGCCACCACGGTGGCCAGCACCACGGTGTCATCGATGTTGACCAGCACGGCGCCGGAAGCCTGGCGGGCGATCTCGCCGGTTTCCATGGTGACCGTGTGCTGGCCCCACTGGAAGGTCTTGGTGACTTTGTTGAAGATGGACATTGTTGCTCCTTTGGAATGGGTGGACCGACGCACTCATCGGGCCATGATGGAGAGCAATTCAGAACACGATGCCATTCCAGTGCTGGATTCACTGCTATCAAATCAGCAGCATTGGAATGACACAGCTTCGCTCTGTCTTGCATTCTCCGAAGTAAAAAACGCCTGAGCTAGACAGGCTAACTCAGGCGTTTTGATCTCCCACCGTGCTTACTTGCGCAGGCCCAGCTTGGCGATCAGTGCGGTGTAGCGATCAGCGTCCTTGGACTTGAGGTAGTCCAGCAGCTTGCGACGACGGCTCACCATGCGCAGCAGGCCGCGACGACCGTGGTGGTCCTTGGCGTGTTGCTTGAAGTGAGGGGTCAGCTCGTTGATGCGTGCGGTCAGCAGGGCCACTTGCACTTCTGGGCTGCCAGTATCGTTGGCAGAGCGTGCGTTGGACTTGACGACTTCAGCCTTCACGGAAGATGCGATCATTTTTTTTCCTTTGAAATTGGCCCCTCACAGACAAAAGCAGGGAGGCAGCCTTGGTTACTTGCGCCGGGACTGGAAAGGCCCCGACGTGCGTCTTGCACCATGCAAAACCCTGGGATTATAACAAGCGCGCCCTGTCCAGCATCCACACATGCTTTGTGGCCCCACACCGCGCCGGCCGACAGCCCGCCCAGAATGCCGCGAAGCCTGCAGACATTCATAGATCACGGGAGAGCAACACCATGGCGACGCGTTTTTCATTCACTGCTGCAACCTGGCGCGCACATCGGCAGCAATGCGCCCTGCTGAGCCTGGTCGCGGCCCTATGCCTGGCCCTGCCGGCCCAGGCGAGCCCTCACCGCTCCGACACATCGGCCGCGCAAGGCGCCAAGCGCAAAAAAGGCGGACAGCGGGTCCGTGTTCCAACCCAGCGCAGCAGCTCCGAGGAATCGTCCGAGCAACGCGACAAGCGGCTGTACCGCGAATGCCAGGGCAGGCACAACGCCGGGGCATGCGCCGGATATACCCGGCCGCCACCCGGCAGACAGCGGCGCTGAACGTTCCCCCAACAAAAAACAGTCCTACCCCGGAGTCCGATAGCGGCAAAGCCGGCAATACCTTGTCACCATTGGATTTTTTGACGCATAGTCATGCCGGATGACCCTGCACCAACGGCACGACTCCTAATTGTTGAGGGCAGAAACAGATTTGTCTGAAAGACATGTACGAACAACCCCAATAGATTGAGCGGCGCGCAAGGACAACCAGCGCTTCGCAAGCAGATCGACGGGGAGGGATTCAAGACATGTCATCGACCTGGCCTCAGGCCCACCCGGGCGCAAAAGGCTTCACGGCCATCGAGTTGATGGTGGTCGTCGCCATCCTCGCCGTGCTCACCACGCTGGCAGCACCCAGCTTCCACCTCATCATTGAGCGATGGCGTGTTCGCCAGACCGTCGAGGGCCTGCAGTCGACGCTGCAATACGCGCGCTCCGAAGCCGTGCGGCGCGGGGGCGGCGTCTTCATCCAGAAACTACCCCAAGGCACCAACGGCTGCACTCTGGCTGCACGTCATGCGGACTGGGGCTGTGGCTGGGTAGTGTTCGTTGACCGCAATGGCAACAAGCGCTGGGATCCCCGGGAAGAACTGCAGCGCTTCGACACTCCCGCTCGCATCCTTGTCATCCGCTCCAGATCCGCCGCCATCATCAGTGTGGACCGATGGGGACAAATGGGTGGATTCACCGCCATGGGCTTCGCTGTCGCCCCGTCTTCCGCCGGCCTCGTCTCTGCTGCAGCGAAAGGCATCTGCGTTTCGTCCGGCGGACGCATCCGGGTGGTCGGCCGGGAGGGCATTCCATGCGCCTGACAAGTACCCACGCTCGGCACGCCAAAGGCTTCACCCTGATCGAAACCCTGGTTGCCACCGTCGTCACGGCCTTGGGTGTTCTGGGAATCCTGAGCCTGCAGATGCGCACCCTGGCCGACACCCAAAGCGGCGTGCGCCGCGCTCAGGCCATCCGGCTGATCGAAGACTTCAGCGAGCGCACCCACGCCAATCCCAACTCCCTCGGGCAGATGGGCAATTACGAATCCGATTGGGATCACACCCCTGAATCCACCGCCGACTGCAGCTCCACACCATGCGACCCGGAAACGCTGGCCAGCTACAACCTCGCGCTGTGGAAGGCTTCCGTGCACCAACTGCTGCCAGGCGGAGCCGCCAAGGTCTTCCCTGCAGCAGACGACACCAGCAACGGACGGCACCTGGGCATCGTGATCAGCTGGCGTGAAAACGAGAAATCCAGCAAAGCCGACTACAAAAAACCCATCGGACTCCATAGCGATGGCACACACGGCGACGAAGCCATGGCCTGCCCCACCGGCAGAACCTGCCACCTGCAATACATAGCGCTCAGCGCTCGTTGCGCGCCATATCTTGCCAACAACGCAGTCCAGTTCTTCTGCGCAAGCCCATGAAGCACACCCGCATCGCCGCCGCAACGCTGGTGCAGCCTGGTCAACGGGGCCTGAGCCTGGTCGAACTGCTGGTGGGCCTTCTCCTGGGACTGTTGATCATCGGCGTGGCCCTGGGCGCACTCATGGCATCACGCGCCGTCTCCGGCACCGTCAGCGATGCCAGCCAGCTGCAGCAGCAGGCATCCCACATCTTCCGCGTCATGGGCCGGCAGATCCGGCAGGCGGGGTCTCTTCGGCTGCTTCTCTCGTCTGCAAAAAAGGGAACAGACACCGTTGACGTGGCGGACCCCGTTGCATTCGAGGCAAGCGCACAAGATTTCGACCCTGTGCACGACACCATCCTGGGCCTTGATGCGCCAGGCCGCGCTCAATACAAGCTCACCGTGGGCTACAGCAACTACACGCAACCGCTACACGGCTCGGCCATCGAAACTTCACTGCAGCGCAATTGCCTGGGCCAGGCCAACAGCCACAACCTGATCCTGAGCCGCTTTGCGCTGGACGCCCGCAAAAACACCCTGCGCTGCACCGGAGCACCCTCTGCGGGAGCCCAGCCACTGGCCCAGAACGTCGCAAACTTCCAGGTGCGCTATCTGATCCAGTCGCCGAAAGGTGATGCACGCCTGCAGTACGTCAACGCAGCCGCCGTGGGCCAGGACTGGTCACGCGTCGTTGCCGCCGAGGTCTGTCTGGTGCTTTTCGGGATCGAAATCATCAACATGCCCGCCGACAGCCGCTACACCGATTGCGCAAGCAGTGACGGCGCAGCCGAATCCATCGACATGACCACGCTGCCGGCGCCCAGGACCCGGCGCCTGCACATGGTCTTTCGCAGCGTGTATCAGTTGCGCAGCCAGGGGATTGCTGGATGACCGCCAAAGCAGCAGGCATGCGGCATGCCCACACCTCTGCCACGCAGCGCCAGAAAGGCGTCGCACTGTTCATCGTGATCACCCTGGTCATGCTTTCCATGCTGCTGGCACTTTGGGCATCGCGCAGCGCCCTGTTCAACGAGATGTTCGTGGGCAACGATGCCGACTACCAACGCGCCCTCGAAGCTGCACAGGCATTGCTGCAGGATGCCGAACTGGACATTCGAGGCGAACAGGCCAACGGCGCCGCCTGCATCGCCAACAGCAGCCAGCCATCCGTCTGCCGCAACGCTGCAACCATCACCCAGTTTCCCCAGGAAAGCCAGCAGGTAGGTCTGCTGCTGGCCAACCTGAACCAAGCCACCCCCACAAGCTGCAGAGACGCCCTGTGCACCAAGCGCACAGGGCCTCAGGACTTCTGGAACAACGTGGACGAGACCAAAGGGATCACGCTGAGCCAGATGACCGCCACCGATGTAGCCGCACGCTACGGCCAGTTCACGGGCGCCATTTCTGGAGGCAAGAGCAATCCCATCCTGGCAAGCCGTGAGACAGGAAAGGGGGGTTGGTACTGGATAGAGATCCTGCCCTATGACGCCAACGCAGGGAACTCAGGCCTCATCGCCAATGACTCACCCCGTCTGGCCCTCTACATGCAGCCCCAGGTGATCTATCGCATCACAGCCATCGCTCACGGCCGCAAGAGCGGCACCCAGGTGGTGCTGCAACAGACCTATGTCCGCCAGAAGCGCCGCGACTGATTCAGAACGTCTGACATGCCTTATCTCTTCCACCCTGGGTTCCGCCCCCTCCTGCTGCCAGCCGTGATCGCCGCAGTCCTGGCCGCGCAAAACAGCCAGGCCCAAAGTTTCTCTGAGGCAGGCACGCCAGTTTCCCTGGCGCAGAAAGAAGACAAAGAATTTGCCACGCCCATTGAAGACTGCCTGACAGGCCAGCCAGCCAATGCCAAGGGCCGCAGCAGCTCCGCCACCTCCAACGGCAGCGTGATTGCACAGGCAGGCGTGGACATATTCACGGCCCGCTACAGTGCCAAAGCTGCCTGGAGCGGCTGGATCAACGCAGAAACGGTCCAAGCCGACGGGAGCATCACCGCAGCAGCCGGCTGGCAAGGCAAAAGCACGGCTGACCACCTGGATGCACTCAGTGATCAACAGGTACTCAATGAACGCCTGATCCTGACCTGGAGTGACAGACTGCAAAGGGGCGTGTCTTTCCAATGGCATGAGCTGGACCGCCCCCAAAAGGCTTCTTTCAGCGTCGATGCCGAAGGCAGGGCAGACAAACTGGGCAAGCACAGGTTCAACTTCATACGTGGCGACCGCCGCATGGAAGCTGCGGGACAACCGCCGCGCCCTGACCCGGCCCACCCTTTTCGCCAACGCGGCTCGCGCCAGGGCGATATCGTCAACTCCCAGATCTGGCACACCGGCCACCCCGTGGACAACTCGCCTTTGCCGGGCTACGCGGCCTATGCACTCGCCCAGCAGAAGCGCCAGCCCATGATTTACGTGGGCGGCAACGACGGCATGCTGCACGGCTTTTCTGCCACTGACGGCAGCGAGAAGATCGCCTACATCCCCCGTGGCGTGATTTCGGGGCTGCCACGCCTTTCCGATCTCGATTACGACACCCGGCATCGCTACTTCGTGGATGGCTCTGCCATGAGCGGCGACATCAACTCAGGCAGCCATGCATCCCCGCAGTGGCGCACCGTGCTGGCAGGCATGCCGGGCGCCGGTGCCAAAGGCTACTTTGTGCTGGACATCACGCACCCAGAGGCTTTCAACGAACACGGCGCCGGCACGCTGGTCCTGCTGGACCGCACCCAGACCCGCAACAGCGATCCCGGTGACTGCGCCATCTCCGCCGACCTCTGGCAGCGCACCACTTGCCAGGAAGACAGGGACCTGGGCCATATCCTTGCAGCGCCCGTACGGGACGATGCCAACCCGCAACGCAGCACCCAGATCACGCAGTTGAACAACAACCGCTGGGCTCTGGTGACAGGCAACGGCTACCACAGCATCAACCAGCGACCCGTGCTGCTGATCCAGTACCTCGATGGCAACCAGGAGCTGCTGCGCATCGTGGCCACAGGCGACATCCCCACCGGCACCACACCGGATACCACCAACAATGGGCTCTCTGCCCCACGCCTCGTGGACATCAATGGCGATGGCCGGCCCGATGTGGTCTATGCGGGCGACCTCCAGGGCAATCTGTGGAAATTCATCATCGCCAGCGATGCCTCTTCCGCTTGGGGCATGGCCTTCGACGGCCGGCCGCTGTACACCGCCATGGGTGGCAGTTCGCCAACTGCCTCTCGCGCGCTGCGCCAGCCCATTACCGCCCCTGCGTCCGTACGCGCCAATGACCGGTACAGCGTCACCACAGAACCCAAAGGAAGCGATGAACGCGTGACTGTGGGCGGCATGCTGGTGGCATTCGGCACAGGACGCAACATCACCCAGCAGGACACTGGCAACACGGCGGTGCAGAGCATCTATTCCATCCTCGACAACACCCGCTACAAGCTGCTCGCGGACGGCCGGGTACAGCCTTGCACGGGTGACTCGGACTCTGAGTGCAAGCTGCCTGCAGGGCAGCGTCCAGCCCCTGTATCCGGCATCGATGAGCTGGCCAAACGCTCGGTGAACCCTCAGACGCAAGGGATCGTAGGCCGTGGCACCTGGCGAGTGGACTCCACCACCGACCTCGACTGGACGCGGCACAAAGGCTGGTACATGGACCTTCCCCTGTCAGGCGAGCGCCTGCTCAAGCCGATGAGTTTCTACGACGGCAGCAACCTCCTCGCGATCTATAGCCAGATACCCGCCAGATCCTCCAGGCGTCCTGGTGAAGCCATAAGCCGCCCCGCTGACGCCTGCAATGTGAGCGAGGAAAGCCAATTTCTGACGCTCATGAACATCATGGATGGCAAGCGGCCCAGTGTTCCATTGATGGACAGCAACGGCGACGGCGTCTACGACACGGCGGATCAGGAAGCCTCGCGCGCAACCGTCTCCGGGGGATCCCAGACGTTGCTCAAAAAAGGCCATCACGCCATTGGCTACGACACCGATGGCCGCCGCAACGTCCTCGCCCGCATGCCCGAGCAATCCCTGCGCCCCAGCTGGCGCCAAATGAAATGAGCCGCACAATGCGCCACCCTCCTCCCCCGGGCTTCACACTCATAGAACTCATGATCGTCGTAGCCGTCATAGTCATCCTCGGCACCGTCGCCGTGCCCAGCTACAACGAATACATTCGCGGAGTCCACCGCGCCGATGCCCGCGCCGGCCTGCTTCAGGCCCAGCAATGGCTGGAGCGCGCAGCCACGGCCAACGGGGTCTACCCCACCAAGCTCCCCGTCGATCTGACCTGGGCCCGCGACTCCAGCAAGCGCTACACCATCGACTTTTTGGCAACCAGCGGCCACGACGACGACACTTACACCCTGATCGCCACGCGCCGTGGCTCCCAGCTCAACGACCGATGCGGCGATTTCACACTGACCCATACCGGAGAGCGCAGTGGAGCGAATGTGGCATCCAGCACCACAGCCGCTGAATGCTGGGGCAGATAACCCTGCGCATACTTGCCCTGTTTCCCAGGCAATCATCCAGGGTCCATTGCGATCAACGGGCCCCATGCACCCTCGTGATGCGGGAACCACCAGGCAGTTCCACCAGCCACTCATCCCGAGGTTGCATCCATTCATCCGGCTCCTTCGCCAGCCTCTGGACACAATGCCTAGCATCCGGGTATGCATGCATTGTCTCCGCGACGGCCACCACGAGTCAGGTCTCCCAACCAGGGCGCCAGAGGGTTCACCACCCTGGAACTGATGATGGTGGTAGCCATCCTGGCCATACTCACAGCGCTTGCCGTGCCCAGCTTCACCTTGATCGTCGAACGCTGGCGCGCGCGCGGGGTGGTTGAGGACCTGCAAGCGACGATCTACCTTGCGCGCTCTGAGGCCATCAAGCGCGGTGGCAACGTTCTCATCGACAAACTAGCCAGCGGCAATGGCTGCACCAGCACCGTCGGCAACACCTCCTGGGACTGCGGCTGGCGCGTAGTAACCAGCGGCGGCACCGTGATACAGCAAAGCCCTGCGCCCAACCGCGTAGAAGTCAGCCTGACCAACCTCACGGGCAGCATTGCCGTGGACCGCTGGGGCATGCTGACTAGCGGTGGCGCAGACGCCACAGCCATGGCGATGGAGTTCGTCATCGTCCCCAAAGGCAAAGATGTCAGCGACAAGAGCGCGATCCGCCTGTGTGCAGGCACGGGCGGACGAATCGTTCAAGCAAAGGGCAGCGAGGCATGCCCCTGAACTCAACCCGAGACCATTCCATGAACCAGCCGAAACACACCCGGCCAACCCCGCACCGCCGACAGGGCGGCATCACTTTGGTCGAGTCCCTGGTGGCCATCGTGGTGGCTGCCCTGGGCATTCTTGGCATTCTAGGCACACAGATGCGTACGCTGACCGATACGCAAACCACCCTGCGCCGCGCGCAGGCCATTCGACTGATAGAAGACCTGAGCGAGCGGATGAGGGTCAACCCCAACGCATTGGCCAGTCTTGACGCTTACGTTTCCGACTTCTCCAGTAGCCCTTCGCCCGGCGACTGCCGCAACACTGCGTGTACTCAGGATCTGCTGTCCACCTATGACATCGGCTCATGGAAGCAGTCCGTCAGAGACACACTTCCGCTGGGCCGGGCCAATGTGTTCATTGCACCAGCAGATACTTCCGCCACGAATCGTCGGCAACTGGGCGTTATGGTCGGCTGGCGTGAAAACGAGCGGGACATTGCCAATGCAGCCGACAAGAAAACCTACAAGGACAACATAGACGCCACCCAGGTGCGGGCAGCCGACGGCACCCTCAGTTCCGGGGCAGGCACAGCCGCCACCTGCCCGGATGGATTCACCTGCCATCTGCAATACATCCCCATAGCTGCCCGCTGCGCGCCTTACCAACCTCTAGGCAATCCAGTCCAGTTCTACTGCCCGGGAGCCTAACCATGGCCACACGAATCCAGTTCTTTAAAACCCCGCGGCCCGGCGCACTAAGTGCTAAGCCTATGCTTGCAGGCCCTCGGCGCGCCATGGCGCAACGCGGCGTTACCCTGATTGAATTGATGGTGGGCATTGCCATAGGCCTGCTGGTCGTGGCTGTGTCCATGGCGGCACTGATGGTGTCGCGCGGCGTCTCCGGCACGGTGAGCGATGCCAGCGGCCTGCAGCAGCAGGCCGCCTACGCCTTACGCGTCATCGGCCTACAGCTGCGCCAGTCCGGCTCTCTGTATCTCAACCTCAACCCGACTAGCGCGATCGCGGCCAACAGTTCCGCCGCTCCGGTGGCATTCGAGACCAAGGCGGAGTCAGTGAACAAGGGAAATACCTTCGATCCGGTCACCAATGCCATTCTGGGCACAGCCAGCCCGACCACACTCTCGGTGGGCTATCGCCGCTACAAGGAGCCTGTCTACAGCAGTGCCGACGAGCAATCGCTGGCGCGCAATTGCCTGGGAGGCCCGGCCAATGCCAGCACCGATCAGCGCGTGGAAAGTGTGTTCCAGCTCAGTGGCAGCCAACTCCAATGCCAGGGTAACGGGTCAACCCCTCAGACCCTGGCGCAAAACGTCGCCAGCTTCCAGGTGCGCTACTCGTTGCAGGACAACACGACCTTGGGCAAACCCAAGATCCAGTATGTGGCCGCCACGAACGTGGACAACTGGGGCAAGGTACAGGCGGTAGAGATATGCCTGGAGATCTATGGCAACGAGCCCGTGGAAATGCCCGCCGGAAGCACCTATGTGAACTGCAACGGTACGGCCGTCGACATGACGGCGCTGGCCGCCCCTCGGACCCGACGCATGCACCTGACGTTCCGCAGTGTCTACCAGCTCCGCAGCCAAGGGCTGGTCGGGACCGTGCTGTGACCTTTTTTGCCAACTCCTCCATGCACCTGCGCATGCAACTCTATCCAATGTACCGCCGGCAGCGTGGCGTGGCGCTGTTCGTCGTCCTCGTGTTCGTCATGCTCTCTATGCTCCTGGCATTGTGGGCCACCCGCACCTCGCTGTTCAATGAGATGGTGGTCGGCAACGATGCCGATTACCAGCGCGCCTATGAGGCCGCCCAGGCACTGCTGCAGGATGCCGAGTTGGATATACGCGGCGAACAGTCCAACGGCGCGGAATGCAGCGGCAGCGGCGATGTCTGCCGCAAGACGACCGCAGACAAGATTCCTCTGGAGGCACAGGACGTCACTCCTTTGCTGGGCCAACTGGAAGCACAGCCGACCCGATGCCGCAATGGCCTTTGCGCCAAGCGCACGGGCAAGCAGGATTTCTGGAACAACTCGGACGAATCTCAGGGGCCCACGTTGGCACAGATGACGGCCAGTACGGTCGGTGCGCGCTATGGCCAGTACACGGGCGCAGCGAAAGGCTCCAGTTCCGAGCCCGCCAACCCTATCCTGACGGACACAGGCAGCACCAATCGGGGAGGTTGGTACTGGATGGAGGTTCTTCCCTACCAGGACAACAAGAACTCTAGCCTCATCATGGGCGGCCCGCACAACCTGCTGCCGCTGAACCTCAAGCCCTTCGTGGTGTATCGCGTCACGGCGCTGGCCTATGGGCGCAAGCCGAACACCATGGTGGTCCTGCAGCAGACCTACGCACAGCAAAAACGCAAGAACTAGGCCCCCACGCCCTGCCATCCGCCAAGGCCTGCAAACCCTTCCACATCCACCATATTGACACCAAGAGGAGCAAGCGCCATGAAATGCAAGCCCCCCGTTTCGCTGCACACCTTCCCCCGGACTTTGCTTTCGCTGGCCGCGGCAGCCGCGCTGCTGCCGCAAGGCGCCATGGCGCTGGATCTTTCGCAGTCGCCACCCGGCACCAAGGAACCTTACGTTTCACCCAACGTCATCATCTCCATTGACGATTCGGGAAGTATGAATTTCCGGCTCGACAGCGAAAGCACCAGCGGCGCGAGCAACCAGACCACACCCAACTCGGATGGTACTTGGCCCATGAGCAGCCGCCGTGTCAACGTACTCAAGTACGCACTCATCGGAAACAATGGATCCGGCGGCATCTTCCGAGACACCACGCTGCTGCCCGACAAGAAAATTCGGTTGGCCTGGCAGGCCATGTGGAACAACGGTCGCTCTTCCGATGCCGGCAATGTGGACAGCGGCAGTGGCAGAAGCGCCGTCCAGATGAATACGAACTCTATGCGCCCGCTGCAAGGCTCGCATCGCACGAACTTCATCTCCTTCATCAACAACCTGAGCCCCAACAACGGCACACCGTCGCACCTGATGTTCAGTCAGGCGGACAGTTACATGCGCCGCGCAGTCAGCAAGGACGGGCCGTGGGCCAGCGATCCAGGCAATACCGGCGCGCCTTACCTTGCCTGCCGACGCAACTACCACATCATGATGACCGATGGCCGCTGGAATGGCACAGCTACCAGTGTCCCCAATACGAATTGGAGAGACAATGCGACCAACCTGAAGTTCAACGACAACATGGTGTACGGCGGCAGCACAGCGGACCAAAAGAAGTCCGCCCTCTACCGTGACGAATCCAAAGGTACGACCTTGGCCGACTGGGCGTTCTACAGCTGGGCCAATCCGCTGCAGACTTCGGGGTTGACAGGGACCATGCAGCCTACCGCCGACTACCGCAAGGCATCCTCCACCGAAACCTTCACCAGTGCCAGCGGCACCTCTGCCACACTGGATCGCTATTGGAATCCACGCTACAACCCGGCCACCTGGCCCCATATGGTGACCTACACCATCGGCTTCAGCAAGATGGCGTTCGAATGGAGCTATTCATCCATCACGCGTCCGACACAAATGGTACCGTTTGGCTACGACGGAAGTTTCCCAGGCTTGGCCAACGGCGCCATCGGCTGGCCTGACCTGACCGCCAGCACGGAGTCGCGCAATGCCCTGGATCTGTGGCATGCGGCACTCAATGGTCGCGGACGCTTCTATGCCGTGGAAAAAGGCGAGGATCTGGAAAAGGCCTTCCGTGAGATCTTTGGTCAGATCAACACGCAGACCGAACCCGACCTGACATCCACTGCCACCAGTGGCTCCAACACCTCACGCAACGATGTCGGCAAATTCACCGGTGCCTATGAGCCGCAAAACGCCTGGAAGGGCTTCGTGACGGCAGAGACCGTGCAAAAGGATGGCACGACGGTTTCTGCTCCCGGATGGGGCGGAAAAAATACGGCAGACAAGCTCGATGCGCTGACCAGCGTGGCCAGCCGTCTGATCCTGAGCTGGAGCGACAAATGGGACACCACCAAATACAAAGGAGGCGCGTCCTTCAAATGGGCCAACGATGAGGCCAATCTGAGCACGGCGCAAAAGGCAATGCTGGGGCTCAACCCCAGCGACACCAGTGTCACCGTGGCAACGAACGGACAGAACCGGCTCAACTTCATCCGGGGCGACCGCAGCCTGGAAGGCTCCGACAACAATGGCTACACCCCATCCCAACCATTCCGCGAACGCAAGAGCCGCCAGGGCGACATAATCAATTCCGTGGTGTGGTATCTCGGCAAGCCTTCGAGCAGCTACGCCCTGACCGGCTATGCCGAATTCACACGCAACAATGCCGATCGCCCCGCCATGATCTATGTGGGCGGCAACGATGGCATGCTGCACGGTTTTTCGGCCGCCGACGGCAGCGAGAAAATTGCCTATGTCCCCCGCGGCGTGATTCCCAACCTCAAGCTGCTGACATCTCCCGATTACAACAGCACGCACAAATACTTCGTGGATGGCTCGCCAATGACTGGCGATGTGGACCTGGGCACTGGCATCCAGGCGACCGACGATCCCAACTATGCGATCAACTACACGGCCAAATGGCGTACGCTGCTGGTGGGAGCCCTTGGCGCCGGAGGCAAGGGCTATTTCGTGCTGGATGTCACCAATCCAAACTCAGCCAGCACTACGGATGGCGCTCTGGGCTTCACCGAAGCCAATGCCTCGCAACTGGTGAAACTCGACCGTACCCGCGGCGCTGGGGAGACGGTGCTTGACTGTGCAAGAACGGGTATAGGCGTGTCCGAGAAGGCCGCATGCCTGAAAGCTGTGGAAGAGGACAGGGATATCGGCCATATTACCGCCCGCCCCGTGCTCGACGAAAACGACCCCATGCGCACCACACAGATCACACGCATGAACAACAACCGCTGGGCCGTGGTGATGGGCAATGGCTACAACAGTGCCAATCAACGCCCCGTGCTGCTGGTCCAGTATCTGGATGGCGCACAGGAATTGGTGCGTATCCCCGTCACCACGGAAACGGCTGGCACAGGCAAGGCGGCAGACAACGGCCTGTCGGCCCCGCGCCTGGTGGACATCGACGGCGATGGCCGACCCGACGTCATCTATGCCGGAGACAACCTGGGCAATCTCTGGAAGTTCGATGTGACCAGCATCAACGATTCCAACTGGAACGTGGCCTTCAGAGGTCAGCCCTTATTCACGGCAAAGGGGCCGACCGCACTGAACTCGTCCGCACGCACCAATGTACAGCCCATCACGGTCGCACCTACGGTGCGCACCAATGACCGCACCATGACGATAGGCACGGGAACAAATGCCAAGACGGTCCCCGTAACCGGCATGATGATCGCGTTCGGCACGGGCCGCAACGTCACCCAGGACGATCCCAACAGCGTACAGGTGCAAAGCCTTTACTCAGTTCTTGACAACACACGCTACCGCATCATCGACACCGCCAAAGGCAAGCGCCTGGAGGTGCACCCTGGCGACGGGGTCTGCGCGCCGTCAGCAACCACCTGCGTGCCTTCACCGTTGGCCTTGGGCGAAGGCGTAGCCAATGCCAAGCTGGCCGAACAGAAAATCAGCGAACTCGGCAACGGCGAATACGGTACGGTGGATGCAAGGAATGCGGAAAACGAACTCAAGAAGGAAACCTGGGCAAACTACAACGGCTGGTTCATGGACATGCCCGCCATTGGGGAACGCCTGCTCAAGCCAATGGAGTTCTATGACGGAAGCAACATCCTGACGATGTACACGCAGGTGCCGGCCAAAGGTTCGAACGTGGATCTCAGCGTGGAAAGCTGCGAGTCCACTTCCGTGGATGAGGAGCGCCAGTACCGAACGCTGATCAACATCATGGACGGCAAGCGGCCGACCGTGCAGATCGTGGACAAGAACAAAGATGGCTTTTTCAATGTCAATGATGGCGGTGTCTCGCGCGCACAGGTCAGCAAGGGATCGCATACCGTGCTCTCCAGCAGCAAGATAAATATCGACATTGATTCGAAAAACGAGAAGGAGAAGCTCGCACCCATGCCTGAAGAATCCCTGCGCCCCAGTTGGCGCCACATCAAGTAGGCTTGCGGATGTTATCTTTCGTCCCAGTTGAGCAGCCATATATGAAACGCAAGAACCAAGGCTTCACCTTAATCGAGATGATGATCGTGGTGGCGGTCGTCGGCATCCTCACGGCCATTGCCATACCCAGCTACTCCGAGTACATACGCCGCGGACACAGGGCCGATGCCCGTGCGGGGCTGCTGCAGGCCCAGCAGTGGTTGGAAAGGGCTTCTACCGCCACAGGCGTCTATCCCACTGCACTGCCGACCACCCTCACCTGGGCAGGCGACAACAGCAAGCGCTACACCATCGGATTCGCAGCAAACAATAGCAATGCAAGCTACACCTTGACGGCAGTGCCCCGTGGCCCGCAGACAGGTGACAAATGCGGAACCTATACGCTGAGCAACACCGGGCTGCGCGGCGCCGATGGAAAGGTCTCGTCGGACTCGGCATTCAAAGCCGATTGCTGGGGCAAGTAAGACACACAGCCAAGCTGCCTTACCATGCTGGCCATGGCAGATTCCCCTCGACACATGCACCAAGCGCTTGGGCTCGCCGCCCAGGCGCTTTTTCTTTCCTCGCCCAATCCGCGCGTGGGCTGCGTGCTGGCGGCACCTGATGGCAGAGTCGTCGGCCAAGGGTTCACTCAGCAGGCTGGCGGCCCACATGCCGAAGTGATGGCACTGCGCGATGCCGTGGCCCGAGGCGAGGATGTGCGCGGAGCTACCGCCTATGTGACGCTGGAACCTTGCTCGCACCAGGGCCGTACGGGTCCCTGCTGCGATGCCCTGATCGCCGCTGGCGTTGCCAAGGTGGTAGGCGCACTGACGGACCCCAATCCCCAGGTCGCCGGCCAGGGCTTCGCGCGCCTACGCGCGGCAGGCGTGGATGTGGTGGTGGGGCCGGGTGCAGACGAGTCCCGGGAGCTGAACATCGGCTTCTTCAGCCGCATGCTGCGCGGCATACCGTGGGTGCGCATGAAGGCGGCCAGTTCCCTTGACGGGGCGACCGCGTTGCACAACGGCACCAGCCAATGGATCACATCCCCCGAGGCACGCGCCGATGGCCACGCCTGGCGTGCGAGGGCATGCACCGTACTGACGGGCATAGGCACGGTGCTGGAAGATGACCCGCGCCTGAACGTGCGGGATGTGGCTACGTCGCGCCAGCCGCGCATCGCTGTTGTGGACAGCCGGCTGGACATGCCGCTCACCGCCCAGGTACTCCAGGCCCCGGCCGGCTGCCTGATCTACACCAGCAGCCGGGATGCATCGAAAACCAGTGCACTGCAGGACCTGGGCGCGACCGTCATTCCCATGCCCAACGCGCACGGCAAGGTGGACCTGTGCGCCATGCTGCGTGACCTGGCGGCGCGCGGCACGAACGAGCTGCATGTGGAAGCCGGCTTCAAGCTCAATGGCTCGCTGGTACGCGAGGGGCTGGTCGATGAGCTGCTGCTGTACCTGGCCCCCAAGCTGCTGGGCACGGGTGGCATGGGCATCGCCAGTTTCGGGCCGCTGGACGCGCTGTCCGAGGCCCTTGCATTGGCACTGCATGATGTGCACCGCATCGGGCCAGATCTGCGCGTTGTGGCCCGCGTTGTGGACCGCGCCAGCTTCTGACGCGAACAGCGGCTTCCTGGACCACCGGCTGGCGCAGCCGTCCGACACCCGATTGACCGATCCTTGGGCCAAATCTTCCAATCATGTCCGGCGCTCGCAACTTACAGCCCCTTCCATCCACCAGCCTGTTTCGAGGCCTGCGGACCACGCTTGTCCTGCTGGTGTCCGCCGTGGTCTGCGGCTGCGCAAGCAGCTTGCCCTCCCAGGTCGATCGCCCCGTCACTGCAGCCTTGGAAGCCCCGCAAAGCACGCCATTGGGGTCTTTGGCTCAGCAATTGCGGCCTGCCAGCGTCAAGCCTCAAACCTCCGCCTTCACCCTCCTGTCCGGCGCCCAGGCCGCCTATGGCGCCCGGCTGGCACTGGTCGAGGGAGCGCAGCAGACGCTGGACCTGCAGTACTACGCCATCCATGCCGACGAGAGCACGCAGCGCCTGCTGCGCGGCGTGGTTGAGGCAGCCCGGCGTGGCGTGCGCGTGCGCGTGCTGCTGGACGATTTTCACAGCACGGGCGCGAATGCGCAGGTCATGCGCCTGGCCTTTGTGCCGGGTATCGAGATGCGCATGTTCAACCCCCTGGCGGGCGCGCGCAGCTCGGCGCTGGGCCGGGCCTATACGCTGCTGACGGATTTCCAGCGGGCCCAGCAGCGCATGCACAACAAGCTGTTCATCGCCGACAACGCCATGGGCGTGATTGGGGGACGCAATCTGGGCGATGCGTATTTCGATGCGGACAGCGCCAGCAATTTCGTGGACCTCGACGTGCTGGCGGCGGGGCCGGTGGTCAACGACCTGTCACGCAGCTTCGACAGCTATTGGAACAACCAGCGCGCCTATCCCGTCCAGTCGCTGATCAGCCTCAAGGAACTCAAGCAGTTGCGCGAGCGCTTTGCGGGCGATGATGACCAGGCGCAGGAGGAGGACCCCACGCCTGCCGTTCCCCCGAAGGAGGCAAAGGCAGATGACCAGACGGCCGAGCAGCGCCGGATCATCTGGGACCAGCATCCCATGGATTTGCGCAAAGCTCGCTGGACCTGGGCATCGGCCGCCGTGCTGGTGGATGAGCCCGCCAAGATTCCGCTGGACAGGGATGACGGCCCAGGCTCCGGCACAGGCGCTGGCACGGATGCGTCCGCACAGGCCAGCCCCGCTCCGCACAGCCCGCAGGCCAGGCCTGCCGGCACGCTGCCCATGGGCCAGCCGGCTGGCGCCCTGCGCCAGGCGGCGCGTCCGGTGCTGGAGGCCGATTCGGTGGTCGATGGTCTGCTGGCCTTGGTGCGCAAGACCCGGCGCGATCTGCTGGTGGTCTCTCCCTACTTCGTGCCAGGCCCGGACATGATGGAGGCGTTTCGTGGCGCGCGGCAACGCGGAGTGCGCGTGCGCATCCTGACCAATTCGCTGGCCTCCAACGATGCACCTTTGGCCCATGCCGGCTACGCGCGCCACCGCAAGGCACTGCTGGAGATGGGCGTTGAACTCTACGAGATGCGCAGCACGGCGGCCAGCGTCCGCTCTGCATTCGGCTCGGGTAGCACGGGCGGTGGCGGTCCTTCCGGCTCGACAGGCGCCTCACGTGCGATGCTTCACTCCAAGCTGCTGGTGGTGGACGGGCATCTGGTGGCAGTCGGCTCGATGAACCTGGATCTGCGCTCCCAGTTGCAGAACACCGAGATTGCCCTGCTCATCGCCAGCCGCGAGTTCGGCCGCCTGGCCACGCAAAGCATTGACGAGGGCCTGCAGGATGGCAGCTGGCGCGTCGAGCTCGACAAGGATGGCGAGCTGGTGTGGCGGGCTTCGGAAGACAGTGAGCGCGGTGACGAGCACAGCGAGCCCGATGCCAGCTGGGGTCTGCGCCTGATGCTCAAGCTCATTGGCCCGCTGGCGCCCGACCATCTGCTGTGACCGGCCGATCGCGCTAAAGCCCGGCCCACTCCTGGCGCCGCGCCAGCGCTTGTACCCACAGCGTGATCTCGCGCTGGTCAGTCTGCGTGCGCACTTCCTGATAGGCCTGCTCGGCTTCGGGAAAGCGGCGGCGCAGCAGGTTCAGCCATTGCTTGAGGCGGCCTGCGCGCTGGCGCGGCTCCAGATCCTCGCAGACCATGTCCCAGAAACGCTGCACCTGCGGGACCAGATCGCTCCAGACCACCTGTGCTGCAAGCTGTTCCACCGGTGCCTGCCCGCCTTCCACGGCAGCGCGAATGGCCAGCGCCAGGCCTGGGTCGGCAACGATTCCCCGGCCCAGCATCAGATCGCCGCAGCCCGATTGCTCGCGGCAGCGCAGCGCATCCTCCACCGTCCAGATCTCGCCATTGGCCACCACGGGCACGGTCACGGACTCGCAGATGCGCGGGATCATGTCCCAGTAGGCAGGCGGACGGTAGCCGTCGAGCTTGGTGCGGGCGTGGACGACGATCTCGCAGGCGCCACCGGCCTGCATGGCCTGGGCGCATTCGGTCATCAGGGCCGTGTCGTTGAAACCCAGGCGCATCTTGGCCGACACAGGCATGGCCGCCGGCACGGCAGCACGCACGGCCCCCACCACGCGCGCGATCTGCTCAGGGTCCTGCAGCAGCGCAGCACCGCCGCCATGGCGGTTGACCACCTTGGCGGGGCAGCCGAAGTTCAGGTCGATGCCTTCCGGACCCAGGCGCGCCAGATTGGCCGCATTGGCCGCCATGCTGTCCGGGTCCGAGCCCAGCAGCTGCGCACGCACAGGGACACCTGTCAGCGTCCGGCTGCCGTTGTTGAGCTCCGGCATGGTGCGCAGGAACACCTTGTCGGGCAGCACGGTCCCCGTGACGCGGATGAACTCCGAGACACAGCGGTCTGCGCCGCCCACGCGCGTGAGCACATCGCGCAGCACGAAATCAAGCAAGCCCTCCATGGGCGCCAGCAACAGTCTCATCACCTATGTCGCGGGGCCTGCGCCCCGTCTTCCTGTTACAGATCAAACAATATTTCTGAGACCGGCATCGGCCGCCAGCCTCTGGAAATCAGCGCCCGCCCATGCGATGGCAGGCGATTGTGCGCTTGCCGCAGAACACCGGGTGGACCAGTTGTCATGGCTTCTTCACGCCACGGTCATTCATGTAACGTGCAATCGGGGCTTGTCAGACTCCCTGCCCCCACCATGCTGCTGCAAAAAACTGCCAAGGCCCTTGAAGAGCTGCAGCCCGGCCGCCGCAGCCTGCCGCTGCGCGAGCGCTCGGTGCTGCTGATGGCCGATGGCCGCACCGAGGAGCAGTTGCAGCAGGTCCTGGGCGCACAGGCCGGCGAACTGATCGAGCAACTGATCGCCAGCGGCCACCTGCAGCGCCTGACTGGCCAAGCCGCCGCGTCATCGCCCCAGGCCCCTTCCATGGCACCGGCCGCTGCGAAGGAATCCACCCCGCCCGGCCCCGCTGCCACGCTGAATCTTGCCGGCACACGCATGTACCTGTTCGATATGTGCGAGCGCATGTTTGCCAACCGCCATGAGGACAAGGCCCAGGTGCTGCGCCATCTGCTGCGCGAGGCGCGCGATCTTGAGGCACTGCAGGCCGCCGCCCTGCAGTTGCTGCAGACCGTGCAGGAACATGCGGGCGACGAGCGCGCCGATGCCCTGCGCGAGCGCCTGCGGCATCTGCTGCCCCAGGAGGCAGCGACGGCACAGGGCGCCTAGACGGAATCGAAGGGTGGACGCGCGCGCGATCAGCGCGGCGCCAGGCGCCACAGCGAGGTGAGCTCGGCGGCGCGTGCCGCGTGCAGCGGATCGGTGGAGTCCGCAGCCTTTCCATGGCGCGGGCGGATGTCCTCGCGGCCCAGGACCTGGAGGCCTGCGGCATCGATCCAGCCCAGCAGTTCCTCGCGCGAGCGCAACTGCAGGTGCTCGGCCAGATCCGACAGGATCAGCCAGCCTTCGCCGCCCGGCAGCAGATGTGCAGCAAGGTCCTCGACAAAACCGCGCAGCATGCGGCTGCCTTCGTCATAGACGGCCTGCTCCAGCAAGGAACTGGCCTTGCCCGGCAGCCACGGCGGATTGCAGACCACCAAGGCGGCCCGGCCTTCAGGGAACAGGTCCGCCTTGCGCAGGCTCACGCGCTGCGCCAGACCCAGCCGCTGCAGGTTGTCCTGCGCGCAGGCCAGTGCCCGGTCGCTCAGATCAGTGGCCACCACCTGCCGCACGCCACGGTGCAGCAAGAGAGCGGAAAGCACACCCGTGCCCGTGCCGATATCCCAGACCGCGGCATCGGCCTGCTGGGCTGCGGCAGGCAGGGGCGCCTGGGCCACCAGATCCAGGTACTCGCCGCGCACCGGGGAGAACACGCCGTAGTGCGGGTGAATGCTGAACTCCGGCATGCCCGGCACGGCCAGGGCCACGCCCTTCTTGCGCCACTCATGTGCGCCCAGGGCACCCAGCAGTTCACGCAGGGGAACGATCACGCTTTGAGCACCCTGGTCGGCGGGAATCTCGCCCCAGGCTTCGCGACAGGCTTCGCTCCAGTCCGGTGCGCGGCGCAGGGCGCAGTGCCAGCGGGTATCGAGCTCGATCATCACGCTGGACAGGATGCGCGCACGCTGCGCCAGTGCCTGGCGGTGCAGGTGGAAGGCGTGGGGAAAGACCGGCTTGGCGTCTTCCTTGCCGGCGCGGCGATGGCGCGCCTTGGCGGAAGTCTCACGTGCGGGTTTGTCGAGGCGGCGGCCCAGGGCCGACAGCAACTGCCGGGCATTCTGGAAATCGCCGCGCCACAGCATGGCCTGGCCTTCGCAGGCCAGGCGGTAGGCGCTGTCGGCGGCCAGGCTGTCGTCAGCGATGACGATGCGGCGCGGTGCGGTCATGGTGCTGTCCGCGCGCCACAGGGCAACCTGGGTGGCCTCGTGCTCCTGCCACTGCAGCAGGGACCAGTTCTGGGAAGAGGACAAGGCCTGCTGCTCCGTGAGTGATGGGTGGATGGTTTGGCGAATCGATCAGTTCAGTGCGCGCTTGAGCCGCACTTCCTCGATCTTGAGAGCGCCAACCTGGGCCGTCTTGGCGGTGGACATTTCGCGCTTGAAGCCGGCGAGCTCATGGAAGCGCAGCGCGCGTTCATTGCGCAGCGGCACCCACGAGGTGACATTGGTGCAGCCTTCTTCAAGCAGGCCGTCGCGTGCGGCGTCCCACAGGGCCACGCCCACACCCTGATTCCAGTGCGTGGGAGAGGCATAGATGGCCCAAATTTCACCGGTGGTCTGGCGCGACTTTTCATCGCGCGAGCGGTCGAAACCGACGAAGCCGACGATCTTGTCGCCGTCGATGGCAACCTGAACCTGGGGTTCGCAAAATTCGATGGCTTCGCGCCAATAGGCCTGGCGTTTTTCTACCGACGACATGCTCTTGAGCTGGTCATCGGGAACCAGACCGCGATAAGCCTCCATGGCGGAAGCAGTATGGATCTGGGCAATCGCTTTTGCATCGCGGAGAGTGGCTGGACGAACCTGGATACTAGACATGGAAAAACCGAAACGAAAACAGGTGAAAATAGAAGGGCGTGATTTTCACAGGAATCGCGCTTTTTGCGTGCGTTGCGGCTCTTAGCCATGCACGCAAGTACGGCTGTGCTCGTTTTCTTGCCCTCGGCATTGGGATGTGCTATGTGCTCTCCAAAAAAGAGCAGCTGGTTCATGCGACACAAGGCTTGGCAAGGAATCAGTTGACAATTTCTCACGATGCAGGCAAGCCCGGCAACGGTGAGAAATCACCCCCTCGCTCACAGCCAGCGGCGCATCAACTCCATGATGCGGTCGAACCTTGCGCCATAGGGCGGATACAGCATCGAAGCCCCCGACCAGCGCGACTGCACGAACACCGCCTTCTGATGGCTCAGCCGTGCAAAGCCCTGCTCCGAATGGTAGGCACCCCAGCCGCTGTCGCCCACGCCGCCGAAGGGCAGGTTCTCATGGGCGAAGTGCAGCAGGGTGTCGTTGACCGTCACCCCGCCGCTGATGGTGCGTGACAGCACGGCATCACGCACTTTCTCATCGCGGCCGAACCAGTACAGCGCCAGCGGCCTGGGCCCCGCATTGATGGCCGAGACCACGTCATCCAGCCTGTCGTAGCTGATCACGGGCAGGATGGGGCCGAAGATCTCCTCCTGCATGAGCTGCATCTGGCTGGTGGCATTGAAGACCAGGGCCGGCGCCATCTGGCGCTCCACGGCATCGCCCCAGGCCATGTCGGCGCTCTCCTGGCCGGCTCCGCCGTCCTCCATCCATTCGACATGCGCCCCCATGCCCTGGGCCTGGCGCAGCATCTGCCGCAGGCGCGCCAGGTGGCGCTTGGTGAGGATGGCCGCATAGTCCGGATTGCCGGCAAAGCGCGGGAACAGCTGCCGTGCCGCGGTGCGGAAGGCCTCGGCAAACTCCGCCTCCTGCCCGCGCGGCAGCAGCACGTAGTCGGGGGCGATGCAGGTCTGGCCCGCGTTGACGAGCTTGCCATGCGCGATCTTGAGCGCGGCCTCCTTCAGGTCGCAGTCGGTGGAGATGATGCAGGGCGACTTACCACCGAGCTCCAGCGTCGTCGGCGTCAGGTGCGCCGCCGCCGCCTGGGCCACGCGCCGGCCCACGGCAGTCGAGCCGGTGAACAGCAGATGGTCGAAGTGCAAGCCCGAGAACTGCGTGGCAATGCTCACATCGCCTTCGATGACGGCGAATTCCTCGGGCGCGAAAAACTGCCCCACCAGCGCCGCCAGCTGGGCCGATGTGTGCGGCGTGAGTTCGCTGGGCTTGAGCATGACGCGGTTGCCCGCCGCCAGGGCCGTGATGGCCGGCCCCAGCGCCAGCTGCACCGGATAGTTCCACGGGGAAATCACCCCCACCACGCCCAGCGGCTGGCGCTCTATCCAGCCCCGGCCGGGCATGAGCATCAGCGGCGTTCGCACCCGCTGGCGCCCCGACCAGCGCGCCAGATGGCGCAGCGTGTGCTTAAGCAGGTTGCGCAGCACGAACAGCTCCACCATCTCGGTCAGCCGTGGCGAGCGCATGCCGAAGTCGGCCTGCACGGCGGCAGCCAGCACGGGGCCGTGCTCGTCCAGCAGCTTTTGCATGCGCAGCAGGCGTTCGCGGCGTACCAGCAGGGGCACGTCCACCTGCGCCCGGCTGGCCTGGTACTGAAGGTCGAAGACGCGGTGGAGATCCAGCTGGGTCATAGGCTCAATGGTAAGAAGACACTTGCATGCGCCGCATTCCAAGGATGCGGCGCGGCACATGTTGGCATGCAGCGGCAGGAAAAAAAAGGGAGCCTTGCACGGGCTCCCGAGGGTTTCAGACTATACGGGCCGCCACGCGCGGCCTGGGCACGAAGATGCGCAGGCCGCGTAAAGGCTGCAGCAAGACGCTTCAGGGCTCGCGCACTTCACGGGGCTGAACGTCGGTCACCTCGCCCGCACCCGGCAGTACGCCGGCACCGGCGCGGCGACCACCGCCCTCGGCAGCGCCATAGGCGCGCTGCGGACGCTGTGCCATCCACTCGGAGCCGGAGCGGTACACAGTCTGCCAGCCCGCCCGCGGGCTCATGCGCATGGCCCAGGGCATCACCGGCTGGCCGGTGAGCCTGGCCCACAGCGCTCTCACGGCCCAGACCAGGGCCAGCAGCGCCGCGGCGGTCAGCAGGCTGACAAAGAAGACCAGGCCCACAAGCATCAGCAGGATGCGAACGGCCCAGCGGGTCAGGGTGGCGACAAAATCGTTCAAAGCAAAGCCTTTCTTGGCTGGCCCGGTGCGTCAGGCGGGGTCTGCCGCATCGAACCGGAATACGCCCGGCTCCTGTACCGGGTCCACATGTACCGCAATCGTGCTCTTGGGCGGGAAGCGCCCTTCGAGCAGCAGTTTCGACAGCGGATTCTCGATCCGCTGCTGAATCGCGCGCTTGAGCGGCCGGGCCCCGAAAACGGGATCGAAGCCCACCTTGGCCAGTTCGGCCAGTGCCTGGTCGGACACCTGCAGCGCAAGGTCCATTTTCTCCAAACGACGCTCCAGCAGCTTGAGCTGAATCCTTGCGATCGACTCGATATTCTTCGCGTCGAGCGCGTGGAAGACCACGGTTTCGTCGATGCGGTTGAGGAATTCGGGTCGGAAATGGTTCTTGAGTTCCCCCCAGACCGCATCTTTCACATCATCGTAATCCTCGCCGACCATGGCCTGGATCAGCAAAGAGCCTATGTTGCTCGTCATCACGATGACCGTGTTCTTGAAGTCCACGGTGCGGCCCTGGCCATCGGTCAGGCGACCATCGTCCAGCACCTGCAGCAGCACGTTGAACACGTCGGGGTGGGCCTTTTCCACCTCATCGAGCAGCAACACGCTGTAGGGCTTGCGGCGCACGGCCTCGGTCAGGTAACCGCCTTCCTCGTAGCCCACGTAGCCCGGCGGCGCGCCAATCAGGCGGGCCACGGAATGCTTTTCCATGAACTCGCTCATGTCGATGCGCACCAGATGGTCTTCGCTGTCGAACAGGAAGCCGGCCAGCGCCTTGCACAGCTCGGTCTTGCCCACGCCCGTGGGGCCCAGGAACAGGAAGGAGCCGGTGGGCCGGTTGGGATCGGACAGGCCCGAGCGCGAGCGGCGAATGGCATTGGCCACGGCCGAGATGGCCTCGTCCTGGCCGACGACGCGGTCATGCAGCCGGTCTTCCATGCGCAGCAGCTTGTCCTTCTCGCCCTGCATCATCTTGGCCACGGGAATGCCGGTGGCACGGCTGACCACTTCGGCAATTTCCTCGGCGCCGACATGGGTGCGCAGCAGCCTGTGGGCGGGCGCGCCGCCCTGCCCCTGCTCGTTGGCCTGGGCTTCGTTGAGCTGCTTTTCCAGCGAGGGCAGCTTGCCGTACTGCAGCTCGGCCACCTTGTTGAAGTCGCCCTTGCGCTTGAGCTCCTCGATCTGGATGCGGATCTGGTCGATCTCCTTGCGGATCTGCTCGGAGCCCTGGGCGCTGGCCTTCTCGCTCTTCCAGACCTCTTCCAGGTCGGCGTACTCGCGCTCCAGGCTGCCGAGTTCCTCCTCGATCAGTTGCAGGCGCTTTTGCGAGGCCTCGTCCTTTTCCTTCTTCATGGCCTCGCGCTCGATCTTGAGCTGGATCATGCGGCGCTCGAGCTTGTCCATGACCTCGGGCTTGGAGTCGATCTCGATCTTGATCTTGGCCGCCGCCTCGTCGATCAGGTCGATGGCCTTGTCGGGCAGGAAGCGGTCGGTGATGTAGCGGTGGCTCAGTTCGGCCGCAGCCACGATGGCCGGGTCGGTGATGTCCACGCCGTGGTGGGCCTCGTAGCGTACCTGCAGGCCGCGCAGGATGGCGATGGTGTCCTCCACGGAAGGCTCTTCGACCAGCACCTTCTGGAAGCGCCGCTCCAGCGCCGCATCCTTTTCGATGTACTTGCGGTATTCATCGAGCGTGGTCGCGCCGATGCAGTGCAGCTCGCCGCGCGCCAGGGCCGGCTTGAGCATGTTGCCCGCGTCCATGGCGCCATCGGCCTTGCCGGCACCGACCATGGTGTGGATCTCGTCGATGAACAGGATGATGCGGCCCTCTTCCTGGGCCACTTCCTTGAGCACGGACTTCAGGCGTTCCTCGAAGTCGCCACGGTATTTGGCGCCGGCCAGCAGGCCCGCCATGTCCAGCGACAACACGCGCTTGTTCTTGAGGCTTTCGGGCACCTCGCCGGCCACGATGCGCTGGGCCAGGCCCTCGACGATGGCGGTCTTGCCCACGCCGGGCTCGCCGATCAGCACGGGGTTGTTCTTGCTGCGGCGCTGCAGCACCTGGATGGAGCGGCGGATTTCGTCGTCACGCCCGATCACCGGATCGAGCTTGCCGATGCGCGCGCGCTCGGTCAGGTCCATGGTGTATTTCTTGAGGGCCTCGCGCTGGCCTTCGCCTTCGGCGCTGTCCATGGTCTGGCCGCCGCGCACGGCGTTGATGGCCGACTCCAGGCTGGAGCGCGTCACGCCGCTTTCCTTGAGCAGTTGGCCTGCGCGCGTGGAGGAGCCGCTGCTGTCGGTCAGCGCCAGCAGGAACAGCTCGCTGGCAATGAACTGGTCGCCGCGCTTGAGGGCTTCCTTCTCGGTCGCCTGCAGCAGCCGGCCCAGCTCGGAGCCGACCTGCACCTGGTCCTGGTGCTGCACGCGCGGCAGATCGGCCAGGGCCTTCTCGGCCGCGGCCTGCAGCTGGCCCACGTTGGCGCCGGCGCGCTGCAAGAGCGAGCGCGGACCATCGTCCTGGCGCAGCAGCGCCACGAGCAGGTGCAGGGGTTCGATATTGGATTGGTCACCGCCCAGGGCCAGCGTTTGCGCGTCGGCCAGGGCTTCCTGGAACTTGGTTGTCAGTTTGTCGATTCGCATGGTGTTTCTTTTCGCTCCTGAAACAGGGTCATTGCGATTTATCTGATACCGGCAGGGCAAATTTCAAGCCATGCCCGGCCTGCAAGGGCAGACGCTTGCGCCAGATCAAGGCCGGCGAGACCGGCCATCCTTCTCAAGCATTGCGCTGAAAGATCGAGAACTGCGTAGGCGTAACGCCCAAATGCGCCCGGAAGCTGCGCACCAGGTGGCTGGCGCTGGAAAAGCCGCAATCCAGCGCCAGCTCGGCCAACGGCGGCACGTTGCGCGCAGAAAGGGCGCGCCGTGCCTGGGCCAGGCGCTGCTGCAGCACCCATTCGTGCACCGTGCAGCCCATGCTCTGGCGGAACATGCGTGCGAAATGGAATTCGGAGAGGCAGGCCTGTCTCGCCAGTGCCGGCAGCGACACGGCCTTGGAGTCATGCAGATGCGCCTCGACATGGGCCAACACCCTGCGCCGCATGGCCGCAGAAAGCCCGCCCAGCGGCCGCTGCAGCGCCTGCAGCTGGCGCGGCGTGGCGGACTGCAGCACCAGCCGATCCACCAGTTGCTGACCAATGGCATCGGCCGCCAGTTGCTGCTGCGGGTCCTGCCAGTCCAGCTGCATCAGCGCACGGGCACCGGCGTGGAAGGCCTGATCATCCCCGTAGATCTGCGCACGCAAGGTGCGCGAGCGGGGCTCGGCATCCAGCATGCGGACCACGCGCCCCGCCCAGGCCAGGTCGGACACATACAGGTGCAGGAACTGCACGGGCGAGCGCACCAGCCAGTGCGATTCGTCCTCTGGCGTGAAGATGCAGATGCGCCCCGGCGCCCCCATGGCCTCGGGCCGCGCCTTGAGCTGCGAGCCCTCGCCCCCGGCCAGGTAGACCGACAGCGTGTGGTGACCGGGCTGGCAGTAGCGCACCTCGTCGTCCACATTGGCCCAGACGGCCAGCTCCACCCCTTCGCTCAGGCGCACGCGCCGCTGCAGCCGGGCCTTGGAGCGTGACAGCACCTGGCACAGGTGGCTGGAGGGCAGCTCGGGCAGCGGCGTGGGCGTCATGGCAGCGATTGTGGTCCCGCAGCCATACCGACGCATGGCGCCAGGCCATCAAACCGCAGGAATCTGCCATGCCCGCCCAGCCTGCGGCGCCATCATCACCGGCCATGACTGCCACCCTCTATGCCCTGGTCGTGCTGATCTGGGGTTCGACCTGGATCGCCCTGAAGCTGCAGCTGGGCGCCGTGCCCGTGGAGCTGTCCATTGCCTACCGCTTTGCGCTGGCCGCCGTGCTGATGTTCGCCTGGCTGGCCTGGTCGCGGCAGCTGCGCGTGCCCCGCGGCCCGGCGCTGCCGCGCGTGCTGGCGCAGGGCCTGTGCCTGTTCAGCTTCAACTTCGTGTGCTTCATGCATGCCAGCGAGACGCTGGCCAGCGGCCTGGCCGCCGTGGTGTTCTCCAGCGCCAATCTCTGGAACGCGCTGCTGGCGCGCATCATCCACGGCCGCAGGCTGGCTCCCCATGTGCTGGCCGGCAGCCTCTTTGGCCTTGCAGGCCTGGTGGCGCTGTTCTGGCCCGAGCTGCGCGCAGGCCGGCATGCCAGCCTGCCTGGCCTGGCCTGGGCGGTGCTGGGCACGCTGTGCTTTTCCTGCGGGAACATGCTGTCTGCGTCGCTGCAGTCCATGGGCTGGCGGCCCGCACAGACCAATGCCTGGGGCATGCTGGCCGGCACGCTGCTGCTGACCGGCTATGCGCTGGTGGCAGGCCTGCCCTGGCGCTTCGATGCCAGCTGCACCTATGTGGGCTCCTGGCTGTACCTGGCCATTCCAGGCTCGGTGATTGCGTTCACGGCCTACCTGACCCTGGTGGGCCGGCTGGGCCCAGAGAAGGCGGCCTATGCGACGGTGCTGTTCCCCATTGTTGCGCTCAGCATCTCGGCCCTGTTCGAGGGCTATGTCTGGACGCCGCTGGCCGTGGGCGGGCTGCTGCTGGTGATGCTCGGAAACCTGCTGGTGTTCCGCCCGCCGCAATGGTTGCGGGGTGCTGCGCTCAAGGCCTGAAGCCCCGCCGCTTCACTGGCGCCAGCGCGCCAGCGCCTCTTCGTCGCTGACGCGCGCATCCACCCAGCGCGCGCCCTCGGGCGTCTGTTCCTTCTTCCAGAAAGGCGCCAGCGACTTGAGGTAGTCCATGATGTATTCGCAGGCCTGGAAGGCCATGCCCCGGTGCGAGGCGGTGACGGCCACGAGCACGATCTGTTCCATGGGCTGCAGCGGACCGATGCGGTGGATGACGCGCGCGCCATGGATGCCGAAGCGCTGGACCGCCTCGTCGATGATGGCCTCGATGGATTTCTCGGTCATGCCCGGGTAGTGCTCCAGCTCCATGCTGGCCACGGCGGCGCCCTCGTTGCGGTCACGCACCGTGCCGATGAAGCTGCAGACCGCGCCCACGCGCGCGTCGCCACCGCGCAGGGCGGCGAGTTCGGCCGATACGTCGAAATCCTCGGTCTGGATGGATACACGGGCTGCTTGCATGCCCGCATTGTCGCAGGCGGCGGCGCACCAGGGTGTGATGAACGCGGTAGCATTGCCCTCCCCCGCCGCCGGCCTTTTGCTGCAGCGGGCCATGCATGGCCACACTCACGATCACCACCCCCGAATACACGCTCTACCCGTCGCCGCGCAACGAGCAGCGCGTGGTCTACGAGCATCAGCTGTTCGTGTCCCATCCCTACACCATCATCCATCTGCCCGACTACAACTTTCGCGGCAAGGCCACGCTGTTCGCAGCCCACCGCCTGGCCGACGGCAAGATGGGCCAGCTCGTGAGCTGCGAGCTGGCCGAAGACCTTGCACGCTTCGAGCGCCTGTTTGAACCCGATTGAGGCGCGCCATGGACGAGACCAGCCAGATACAGCCGCCGCCGAGCTTTGCCGCCCTGTATGCCGACCGGCACGGCCGGCTCAAGGCATCGATTGCAGACGTGGTCGGGCGCTATGAATTGTGCGAGGACCTGGCCAGCCACCTGGTCGAGCAGGCGCAGACGCTCTATCACTCCGGCAACTCCTCGGAGCAAGGCGTGCTGCTGGGCATGCACGCGGGCCTGGCGGCCGAGGGCTCCATCGTCAGCCCTGGCGAGGCGCGCTGGATCGTGCAGCGCCTGGCCGAGCTGCTGGAGTGGCAGGCACCGCTGCTGCCCGATGCATCACCCCCTCCCGGCGCCGACGGCGCAGCCTGAAGGCCACCCGCCACCCCTCACCCAGGCGCTCAGGCGCTCAGGCGCTCAGGCGCTCAGGCGCTCAGGCACGCTACACTGCGCGCCATGCCTGCAATCTTTGCCTTCCCCACATGCCACGGTGATGCCGTGCGCCTGTGCCTGGGCAAAGCCTGCAAACCCCAGCTCGTCTGACCGGAGCTGAGGTTCCGTCCAGATGAGCGACGGAACCGGCCCGGCAGCCTCCATCTCCCCTTCCCGCATCCCTTCAGGCGCCTGCCTTTCCGCCCTCGGTCTGGCCGGTGGCTGCGTCCGGTCGTTCATTGTTTGAATCACCCGAAGGGATCTTCCATGTCTTTGCCTTCCACCACCTCGCCGCAAGCCCGATTCCAGGGGCTGTGGCTTCCGCTGGTCACGCCCTTTCTTCCTGGAGATGAGGCGGCGGTGGACCACGGGGCGCTGCGCGCCCTTGTGCAGCACTACAACGCCAGCGGCATCGCCGGCTATGTGGCCTGCGGCTCGACCGCCGAGGCCGCCGCGCTGAGCGAAGCGGAGCACGATGCCGCCCTGTCCACCATCCTCTCAGCGGCCCAGGGCATGCCCGTGGTCATGGGCGTTTCGGACTGCCACCTGGGGCATGCGCTGGCCCGTGTCCAGGCACTGAACGCCCTGCCGCTGGCCGGCATTCTGGTGCCCGCGCCGCATTACATACGCCCGTCGCAGGCAGGCCTGCTGCAGTGGTTCACGGCGATTGCCGAGCGCAGCGCCCATCCGGTCATCGTCTACGACATTCCCTACCGCACCGGCGTGGTGCTGGAGCTGGCCACGCTGCGTGCGCTGGCCGCACATGAGCGCATCGTGGCCATCAAGGATTGCGGGGGCGATGCCGCCAAGACCCAGGCACTGATCGCCGATGGGCAACTGCAGGTGCTGGCCGGCGAAGACGCGCAGATCTTTTCCACGCTGGCCCTGGGCGGTGCGGGAGCGATTGCTGCCAGCGCGCACGCGCATACACGGCACTTCGTCGAGTTGATGCAATGCCTGGAGCGCGGCGACCTGCCCGCTGCCCGTGCGCTGTGGCAGCCGCTGCAGCCGCACATCGCCGCCTGCTTTGCCGAGCCCAATCCCGCACCCATCAAGGCCTTGCTGGCGCAGCAGGGCCGAATGCGGGCAACGCTGCGGGCGCCCATGCAGCCGGCATCGGCCGCGCTGGCGCAGCGGCTGGCCGGGATTCAGCTGCCGCTGCTGCCGTCTGCAGATGGTGCTGCCGAGCGCAGGTCGGCATAGCGGTTCAGGATGCGTTGCACCTGACCGTGCGTCCACTCGCCGCCCCGGGCCGCGGCAATGCCGCGGGCATTGAGTTCGGCAGCCATGGCGCGGTGCGTCAGGCCGCGCGCCTGCAGTTCGGCGAACAGCGCCTCATGCTGCTGGGCGAAGGCATCGGCCGTGGATTTGCGCTTTTCCACGGTGGCGCGCAGGTTGTCTGCGCCTGCGCGGCCCAGTTGCACGCCGCGCGCCTTGGCTTCGGACAGGGCCTTGCGCGTGCGTGCACTGATGGCCTGGTCCACGGGCTTGTCGAAGGTCATTTGGGTCAACCTCCGGTCACGGGAGGGAAGAAAGCCACCTCGTCCCCCTGGCGAATGGCGGCACCGGCATCGCACAGGACCTGGTTCAGCGCCATGCGCACGGCCTTGCCAGGGGCCAGCGCTTCGGCGGCTGCACCGCCACGCGCAATCAGTTCTTCACGCAGCGCGCCCACGGTGGCTGCCTCGGTTGACAGGGTTTCGCTGCCCGTGCCCAGGGCTTCGCGGATGGAGGCGAAATAGCGCACGGTGATGGCGATGGGGACGGCCTGGCTCATGACAGCAGCTCCGAAAAGGCGATGAAGCGCACCCGGTCGCCCGGCGCAATGGCCTGGCCCGGCGGATTGTCCACCACGCCATCGCCCCAGGCCGCCGAGGTCAGCACGCCCGAACTCTGGTTGCGGAACAGCTCCAGCCCGCCGCTGTCGTTGTAGCGCACGCGCAGGAATTCGCGGCGCTTGTCCCCGCGCGGCCAATGGAAGTCGGCGCGCACCTCGACCGAGCGCGGCAGCGCCTGCTGCACGCCCTGCAGGCGCAGCACGAAGGGGCGTACCAGCAAAAGGAAGGTGACGAAGCTGGAGACAGGGTTGCCGGGCAGGCCGATGAAGTGGGCAAAGCCTTCGCCATCGCGGTTCACGCGGCCATAGGCGAAGGGCTTGCCGGGCTTGACCGCGATCTGCCAGAGGTCGAGCTGGCCCAGCGCCTGCACGGCGGGCTTGACATGGTCTTCTTCGCCGACAGACACCCCGCCGCTGGTCAGGATCAGGTCATGCGCGCGGGCCGCCTCGCGCAGAGCATCCACAGTGGCTTCGCGCCGGTCGGGGACGATGCCGAAGTCGGTGACCTCGCAGCCCATGCGCTGCAGCAGGGCGCGAAGGAAGAATCGGTTGCTGTTGTAGATGCTGCCGGGCGGCATCTGCTCGGGCGCCACGGTGCCCGGCATGACCAGCTCGTCGCCTGTGGAGAACAGGGCCACGCGCGGCTTGCGTGCCACGCGCAAAGAGGCCAGGCCGATGCTGGCCGCCAGGCCCAGCTCGGCCGGCGACAGGCGCGTGCCGGCCGCGATGACGGTGGCGCCGCGCCGGATGTCTTCGCCCGAGCGGCGTATCCATTGCCCGGCCTCGGGCCGCGCCTTGATGCGCACGCGGCCGTCTTCCAGGACTTCGCAGTCTTCCTGCATGACGATGGCATCGGCACCTTCGGGCACCGGAGCGCCCGTGAAGATGCGCGCCACCATGCCCACGCCCAGCGGCTGGCCCATGGCGCCTGCGGGGATGCGCTGCGAGACGGGCAGCTCGGCATTGCCCTGGGTGCATTCGGCGCTGCGCACGGCGTAGCCGTCCATGGCGCTGTTGTCCTGGGGCGGCACTTGCAGCGGAGAGACGGCATCGGCCAGCAGCACACGGCCATCGGCATCGAAGCTGTCCACGGTGTCATCGCCGGCCAGCGGCAGTGCCTGGGCCAGCAATTCGGCCAGCGCTTCGTCAAGGGGCTTGAGCGGGGCTCGCATGGTGTTTTCCTAATTTCGAGGGAGGCCTGGGGCACGGTAGCGCAGTTGCTGCGCATGCTCCAGCAGCCATTGCAGTATCTGCCCTGGCGCATTGAGATCGAGCACGGGCTGGCGCGGCGGCTCTGGCAGGCGCTGCGGTGCGTCGGTGGCAATGGCCAGCACATGGGGGTCGTGCGGATACAGGGGCGCCTGGGTCTTGCCGGCGCTGGCGCGCTCGGGCTGGTCGCGCCAGATCTCTATCTTGGGCAGGTCGGCGTGCTTGAAGCCTTCGACCAGCACCCAATCCACGCGCGGATCGAGTTCGGCCAGCATGTCGTGCACCGACAGCTCCGTGGGACGGGGGAATTCGCGCATCAGCGCCAGACGGCGATCCGAGGCCAGCACCACTTCATAGGCGCCCGCCTTGCGGTGGCGCCAGCTGTCCTTGCCCTCGTGATCGACATCGAAATGGTGGTGGGCATGCTTGACCACCGAAACGCTGAGCCCCTGCGCACGCATCAGCGTGATCAGGGGCTCCACCAGGCTGGTCTTGCCCGAGCCCGAGTAGCCGGCGAAGCCTATGACCTTCATCGCCATGCACTCCTGCTGCGGACCTTTGGGCAGCCCGGCTGCCGCATCAGTCGCAATGCCGGGCGATATAGGCCTTGACCTGCTCGGCGTCGGCCGGCAAGTCGGTCACGCGCTTGGGCAGGTCCTCGATGCCTTCGAACTTGGCCGGGCGATCGGGCAGGCGGCCCAGGGCCTCCTCGATGGTGGCGGCGAACTTGATGGGCAGTGCCGTCTCCAGCACGATCATGGGCACGCCGGACTGCAGCTGCTCGCGCGCCACCTTGACGCCGTCGGCCGTATGCGTATCGATCATGGTACCGAAGCGCTCGAAGGTATCGCGGATGGTGGCCAGGCGGTCGGCATGCGTGCTCTTGCCGCTGACGAAGCCGTAGCGGGCAGCAGCTTCCTGGAACAGCGGATTGCCGCCCAGGTCGAAGCGGCCCTGGCGTGCCACGCCCTCGGCGAACAATTCGCGCGTGGCCTGGCCATCGCGGCCCAGCAGGTCGAACACGAAGCGCTCGAAGTTGCTGGCCTTGGAGATGTCCATCGAGGGGCTCGATGTCTCGTAGGTATGTTCGCTGCCGCGCACCACGTAGGCGCCCGTGCGGAAGAACTCGTCGAGCACGTCGTTCTCGTTGGTTGCCACCACCAGGCGCGCTATCGGCAGGCCCATCTGGCGCGCCACGTGGCCGGCGCAGATGTTGCCGAAGTTGCCGCTGGGCACCGTGAAGCTGACCTTCTGGTCATTGCTCTGCGTGGCCTGCAGGTAACCGGCGAAGTAGTAGACGACCTGGGCCAGCAGGCGGGCCCAGTTGATCGAGTTGACCGTGCCGATCTTGTACTTCGCCTTGAAGGCGTGGTCGTTGGAGACGGCCTTGACGATGTCCTGGCAGTCGTCGAACACGCCCTCGATGGCGATGTTGTGGATGTTGGCGTCCTGCAGGCTGAACATCTGGGCCTGCTGGAAGGGGCTCATGCGGCCGCGCGGGCTGGTCATGAACACGCGCACGCCCTTTTTGCCGCGCATGGCGTACTCGGCCGCGCTGCCGGTATCGCCGCTGGTGGCGCCCAGGATGTTCAGTTCCTCGCCACGGCGGCCCAGTTCGTACTCGAACAGGTTGCCGAGCAGCTGCATGGCCATGTCCTTGAAGGCCAGCGTGGGGCCGTTGGACAGGGCTTCGAGCCACAAGCCGTCTTCCAGCTGGCGCAGCGGCGTGATCTCGGCCGTGCCGAACACCTGCTGCGTATAGGTCTTGGCGCACAGGGCGCGCAGATCCTCGGCCGGGATGTCGTCGATGTACAGGCTCAGGATCTCGAAGGCCAGCGCCGCGTAGCCCTGCTCCTTGTAGATGCTGCGCAGCTCGCCCAGGCGGGCGGCATCGATCTGCGGATAGTGCTCGGGCAGGTACAGCCCGCCATCGGGCGCCAGGCCCTCGAGCAGGATGTCGCAAAAGCGCTTGCGGTCCGCGTGGCCGCGCGTGGAAAGATAAAGCATGTCGCTTCCTCGTCAGTATTCTGTGAGACGGGGCGCGGCCGATGCCAGGGATGCCGAGCAAGGGCCGCCCCGCAGCGAGGGCGTCGTCCCCCTCCCGCGTGCGAGAGAGGAGGAAGCGGCGCAGCCGCTCAGGGGGTGTCTTAGTTCAACTCTTCCTTGCGGATGCGGTTGATAGGAGCCAGCACCGTGGGCAGTTGCTGGATCTGGGCCAGAGCCGTGTCCATATCGCCTTCGCGCGTGGCATGGGTCAGGATGATCAGGTCGGTCTGCGGCACGCCCTGGCTACCTTCGCTGTCGCCGCTCACTTCGCCGGCCTCCCGCTGCAGCAGGGCGTCGATGCTGATGCCCATGCCCGCGAGGATGCTGGTGATCTTGGCCAGCACACCGGCTTCGTCGGCCACGCGGATGCGCAGGTAGTAGCTGGTGACCACCTCGCTCATGGGCAGCACGGGCAGCTCGCCACCTGCGGCGACCAGCGTGTTCGACTGGAAGGCCAGCGGGGGCACGCGGTGCTCGGGATCGGCCGTGTGCAGGCGGGCGATGTCCACCAGATCGGCGATCACGGCGCTGGCCGTGGGCTCGGAGCCCGCACCCTTGCCGTAGTACAGCGTGGTGCCAACGGCATCGCCATGGACGACGACGGCGTTCATCGCGCCTTCCACGTTCGCGATCAGGCGCTTGGTCGGCACCAGGCTGGGGTGCACGCGCAGCTCGATGCCCTTGTCCGTGCGCTTGGTGATGCCCAGCAGCTTGATGCGGTAGCCCAGTTGCTCGGCGTACTTGATGTCGGCCGCAGACAGCTTGGTGATGCCTTCCACATGCGCCTTGTCGAACTGCACGGGAATGCCGAAGGCGATGGCGCTCATCAGCGTGACCTTGTGGGCGGCGTCCACGCCTTCGATGTCGAAGGTCGGATCGGCTTCGGCATAGCCCAGGCGCTGGGCTTCCTTGAGCACCACGTCGAAGTCCAGGCCCTTGTCGCGCATTTCGGACAGGATGAAGTTGGTCGTGCCGTTGATGATGCCGGCCACCCACTGGATCTGGTTGGCCGTCAGGCCTTCGCGCAGCGCCTTGATGATGGGGATGCCACCGGCCACGGCCGCTTCGTAGGCCACCATCACGCCCTTCTCGGCGGCGGCCTTGAAGATTTCGCTGCCATGCACGGCCAGCAGGGCCTTGTTGGCCGTGACCACATGCTTGCCGGCGGCAATGGCTTCCAGCACCAGGGCCTTGGCAATGCCGTAGCCGCCGATCAGCTCGATCACCACGTCGATCTCGGGGTTGGCGATGATCTCGCGCGCATCGCCGACCACCTTGGCCGTGTCGCCCACGACGGAGCGGGCGCGTTCCGTATCCAGGTCGGCCACCATGGCAATCTCAATACCGCGGCCCGCACGGCGGCGGATCTCTTCCTGATTGCGCTGCAGCACGTTGAAGGTGCCGCTGCCCACGGTGCCAATGCCCAGAAGGCCTACTTGGATCGGTTTCATAAACTACTTGCCAGTCAAAAAACGCTGCGGCGCCCAGAGGGTGCGCGCCGGCAGCCGGTAAAAAGCAATGGCCGGCGGAAGGCCCTCTCCTCCACCGGCCCGCACAGCTCAGCCGCGGTCCGTGCCGTGGCGCTTGCGGTATTTCTCGAGGAACACTGCGAGACGGCGGATGGCCTCGCGCAGGTCGGTGTCGTGCGGCAGGAAGACGATGCGGAAATGGTCGGGGTGCGGCCAGTTGAAGCCTGTTCCCTGCACCAGCATGACCTTGGTCTCTTGCAGCACTTCCAGGAAGAACGCCTGGTCATCCTTGATCGGGTAGATCTCGGGGTCCAGGCGCGGGAACATGTACAGCGCGGCTTGCGGCTTGACGCAGCTCACGCCGGGGATTTCGGTGATCAGCTTGTGGGCCAGATCGCGCTGCACGCGCAGCCGGCCGCCCTCCTGCACCAGCTCGTCGATACTCTGGTGGCCGCCCAGCGCCGTCTGCACGGCCCATTGGCCGGGCACATTGGCGCACAGGCGCATGTTGGAGAGCATGTTCAGGCCCTCGATATAGTCCCGGGCCGCCTTCTTGTCGCCCGAGACCACCATCCAGCCGGCGCGGTAGCCGCAGCTGCGGTAGGCCTTGGACAGCGAGTTGAAGGTCAGCGTCAGCACATCGGTGGACAGGCTGGCGAGCGGCGTGTGCACGACATCGTCGTACAGCACCTTGTCATAGACCTCGTCGGCAAAGATAACCAGCCCATGCTCGCGGGCCAGCGCCACGATGCTTTGCAGCAGCTGCTTGCTGTACAGGGCGCCCGTCGGGTTGTTGGGATTGATGACGACGATGCCCTTGGTGCGCGGCGTGATCTTGGCGCGGATATCTTCCAGGTCGGGCATCCAGCCATTGGACTCGTCACACATATAGTGCACGGGCGTGCCGCCCGACAGGCTGGTGACGGCAGTCCACAGCGGATAGTCGGGCGCCGGCAGCAGCATCTCGTCGCCGTCGTCCAGCAGCGCGTTCGTGGCCAGGCTGATCAGCTCGGATGCACCATTGCCCAGGTAGATATCGTCCAGCGTCACGCCCAGGATGCCCTGGCGCTGGGTCTCGTGCATCACGGCCTTGCGCGCTGCGAATATGCCCTTGCTGTCCGAGTAGCCTGCCGAATTGGGCAGGTTGCGGATCATGTCCTGCTGCACTTCCTCGGGGGCATCGAAGCCGAACACGGCCAGGTTGCCGATATTGAGCTTGATGATCTTCTGCCCGTCCTCTTCCATCTTCTTCGCCGCGTCCATGATGGGCCCGCGGATGTCATAACAGACGTTGGCTAGTTTTGCGGATTTGAGAACGGTTTTCATGCTGAGAATATGAAAGTGGCCGGCGCGGGCTTGCGGCCTTCATGCACGCCAAAGTGCCCCATGCACCCTGGTGAAACCTATAATTTGACCACAGTTCCGCAATGCAGCATCGCCCTGGCCCCGGCCATGTGGCGGCCACCCCCTTCGCGCAGACCGCGCCACCCTCATCCATGAAATTCCACGCCGACAAATCCGAAGCACAGAGCATCACGGGCTATGGCCCCGGCTGGGTCGCCGTGGACAGGGAAAAATTCGAGCACAGCCTGCTGGTAGGCGCCAAGGGCCTGCGCCAAGCCTGGGACTGCGTCCGCTTCGAGGACCTGACGCCCGAGCATTTCGAGGCGCTGTCCCAACTGGATGCCGAGGTCATCATCCTGGGCAGCGGCCAGCGCAACCGCTTCCCGCCGGCGGCCTGGCTGCGCCCCCTCATGGCCCGGCGCATAGGCCTGGAAAGCATGGACACGCAGGCCGCGTGTCGCACCTACAACATCCTTGCCAGCGAAGGCCGTAACGTCGTCGCGGCCCTACTCTTGGAGTAGACTCCTGCCCCCCTGATTGGGTGAAATCCCGTTTTCAGGGTAAAATTGCAGGTTGCGGTTGGGGGCATTTCCGATAAAAGCAAAAACACAAACACGGCCCTCGGCATTTCAACGACTACACCCGAGAGATATAAGCGCATGGCGATCGTTGTCAACAAACCCCTTCCCGAATTTGAAGCCAACGCTACCGGCGGGATCAAGGTGACCAACACCTCCCACACGGGCCAGATTCTGATCCTGTATTTCTACCCAAAGGACAATACGCCTGGCTGCACCACTGAAGCCATGCAGTTCCGCGACAAGTACAAGGACTTCGTGAAAGCTGGTGCCACCGTGTTTGGCGTCTCGCGCGACAACATGAAGTCGCACGACGACTTCAAGGAAAAGCTGGAACTGCCGTTCGAGCTCATCGCCGACACGGAAGAAAAGATGTGCCACATGTTCGGCGTGGTCAAGAACAAGATCATGTACGGCAAGAAGGTGAAGGGCATCGAGCGTTCCACCTTCCTGGTGGGCACCGATGGTCTGCTGGTGCAGGAATGGCGCGGCCTGAAGGTCCCCGGTCACGTTGACGAGGTGCTCAAGGCTGTCAAGACCCTGAAGGCACTGAAGCAGGCCGCCTGATAGCGACAATCTGACAGGCGACAAAGCGCCGGCCGACATATTCAGGCCATCAGCCTATGCATAATGGGACGATGCCTCTTAGCAAAGACGCTTTTCCCTGTCACCCCACCAAAGCCGCCTCGGTTTCCAGGCGGCTTTGTGCTTTTTGATACCTGTTGAGGAACGGTTCGTCCACTATGCCCCTGCCCCCCGCACCCGGCCGCCGTGCCGCCAAGCTCTCCCCCGAAGCCTTTCTTCCCGTGCGCGGTGCCCAGCACGCAGACCCCCTGCCCGCTGACGATCTTCCCGATGCAGCCGAGGCCGTAGCTGCCGCCGCGACGCGCAAGCGCAAGCCGGCCCCAGCCGCCGCCTCCAACAACACCGCTACAACTGCAAAGCCCGCACCGGCGCGCGGCCGCAACACCAAGCCCGCATCACCGGCACCAGCTCCTGCGCCCGCGACTGCGGCCCCTGCCAATCGGCAGCGCCGCGCAACTGACAATTCCAACGCAACGGCAGCGCCGTCCAGCGCCCGCTCGGCAAAAAGGTCCTCCACTGAAGCCAAGCCGGCAGCACTGCTGGCAGCACCGGTTCGCCCGCGCCGCACTCGCACAGGGCCGAAGACGCTGTTCGTGCTCGACACCAACGTGCTGCTGCACGACCCGACCAGCCTGTTCCGCTTCGAGGAACACGACATCTTCCTGCCCATGGTGGTGCTGGAAGAACTCGACGGACACAAGAAGGGCATGACCGAAGTGGCGCGCAACGGCCGCCAGGTCAGCCGCACGCTGGATTCGCTGGTCGCCTCCCAGCCCTCCGAAACGCTGGACAAGGGCCTGCCGCTGAATGCCACGGGCCAGCGCAGCGCCACGGGCATGCTGTATTTCCAGACGGAACCGCTGGAGACCTCGCTGCCCGACAGCCTGCCCCAGGGCAAGGCGGACAACCAGATCCTGGGCGTGGTCGCCGCGCTGCGCAAGAAGTTCAGCGAGCGCGAAGTCGTGCTGGTGTCCAAGGACATCAACATGCGCGTCAAGGCACGCGCGCTGGGCCTGGCGGCCGAGGACTACCAGAACGACAAGGTACTGGACGACGGCGACCTGCTGTACGCAGGCGCCCTGGCCCTGCCCCAGGACTTCTGGGCCAAGGCGGGCAAGAACGTCGAGAGCTGGCAGGAAGGCGCCATCACCTACTACCGCATCAGCGGCGCCATCGTCGACCAGCTGATGATCAACCAGTTCGTCTACCACGAGGCTCCGGGCGAGCCCAGCCTGTTCATGCGCGTGACCGAGATCCGCGACAAGACGGCCGTGCTCAAGACGCTCAAGGACTTCGGCAATCCCAAGTACGCCGTCTGGGGCGTCACGGCGCGCAACCGCGAGCAGAACTTCGCGATGAACCTGCTGATGAACCCGGACATCGACCTGGTCACGCTGACCGGCACGGCCGGCACCGGCAAGACCCTGCTGGCCCTGGCCGCCGGCCTGTCCCAGGTGCTGGACGACCGCCGCTACACCGAGATCATCATGACGCGCGCCACGGTGAGCGTGGGCGAGGACATCGGCTTCCTGCCCGGCACCGAGGAAGAGAAGATGGGCCCCTGGATGGGCGCCCTCGACGACAACCTCGAATTCCTGGCCAAGGGCGATGGCGGCAATGCCGGCGAATGGGGCCGCGCGGCCACCAATGAGCTGATCCGCAGCCGCATCAAGATCAAGAGCATGAACTTCATGCGCGGCCGCACCTTCCTGAACAAGTACGTCATCATCGACGAGGCCCAGAACCTGACGCCCAAGCAGATGAAGACCCTGATCACGCGCGCCGGCCCCGGCACCAAGATCATCTGCATGGGCAATCTGGCGCAGATCGATACGCCCTACCTGACCGAAGGCTCCTCGGGCCTGACCTACGCCGTGGACCGCTTCAAGGGCTGGCCGCACAGCGGCCACATCACGCTGGCGCGCGGCGAGCGTTCACGCCTGGCAGACTTCGCCAGCGAGGTGCTCTAAGCCATGGCGATCAGCTGGATCACCGCGTTGAAGCTGGTGCCCTGGGGCGATGTCATCGAGGCCACGCCCCTGGTCGTCAAGGCCGCCAAGAACCTGCTGCGCAAGAAGGACGCTGCGCAGGAGCTCGATGCACAGCAGCCTGCGGCCGTCGAGCCGCTGGCACCGCCGCGCTCGGCTGGCGAACAGGCGCTGCAGCTGATCCAGGCCCAGGACGCACGCATCGTGCAACTGGAACAATCCCAGCGCCAGTCGCTGGAGTTGATCGAAAAGCTGGCGGAGCAGAACGCCCAGATCGTGGCCACCGTGGGCGCGCTGCGCACGGGCGCCCAGCGGCTGGCCTGGGCATGCGCCATCCTTGGCGTCTGCGTGGCGGGCCTGCTGATCCAGGTCTGGCGCATGTAGATCGCCAACCACCCAAAGCAAACGGCCCCTCGGGGCCGTTTTTCATTGCGGGCACAAAGCCGGGGTATTCCGGTCAGTACTCGTCGCCGCCACCGTAGCCCACAGCCAGGTTCTCGAAGCGCGTCTGGTTCTTCTGGAAGAACACCTTCACCGTTCCCGTGGGACCGTTACGCTGCTTGCCGATGATGACTTCGGCAATGTTCGGCTCCTTGCTGTCCTTGTTGTAGTAGTCATCACGGTAGATGAACATGATGATGTCGGCATCCTGCTCGATGGCACCCGACTCGCGCAGGTCGGACATCATGGGACGCTTGTCGGTGCGCTGCTCCACCGAGCGGTTGAGCTGGGACAGGGCAATCACCGGGCACTGCAGTTCCTTGGCCAGCATTTTCAGGCCCCGCGAAATCTCGCCCAGCTCGGTCGCACGGTTGTCGGAACTGGCAGCCGAACCCGAGCCGCTCATCAGCTGCAAATAGTCCACCACGATCAGGCCCAGCTTGCCGCAGGTGCGCGCCAGGCGCCGCGCATTGGCGCGCAGTTCCGTGGGGGACAGGCCTGGCGTCTCGTCGATGTGAAGGGATACCGTGCGCAGCCGCTCGATGGCTTCCGTCAGGCGCGGCCACTCGTCGTCGTTGAGCTTGCCCGTGCGCAGATTGCCCTGGTTGACGCGACCGATGGAGCCGACGATACGAACCGCCAGCTGGGCCGCGCCCATTTCCATGGAGAAAATGGCGACCGGCAGGCCCTCGTTGAGCGCCACATGCTCGGCGATATTCACCGCAAACGAGGTCTTGCCCATCGAGGGACGGGCAGCCAGCACCACCAGGTCACCGGCCTGCAAGCCGCTGGTCATGCGGTCCAGATCGACGAAACCCGTGGGCACGCCGGTCACGTCCATGGGGTTGTCAGCCATCTCCTGAACACGGTCCAGCAAGTCCACCACCAGCGTGTCGAGCGACTGAAAGCCCTGCTTGTTGCGCGCACCCTCCTCGCCGATGGCCAGGATCTTCTGCTCGGCCTCGTCCAGGATGCGATCGACCGTCTTGCCCTGCGGATTGAAGGCATTGGTGGCGATGTCGTCGCTGGCGGTCACCAGTTTGCGCAGGATGGAGCGCTCCCGCACGATCTCCGCATAGCGCCGGATGTTGGTGGCGCTGGGCACGTACTGCGCCAGCTGGTTCAGGTACAGCAGGCCGCCGATTTCCTCGGCCTTGCCCATGCTCTGCAAATGCTCGTAGACCGTGATCACGTCGGCCGGCTTGCTGCCGTTGATCAGCTTGCCGATGGCCTCGTAGATCAGCTTGTGCTCATGGCGGTAGAAATCACCATCCACCAGCAGATCACCAACACGCTCCCAGGCGTTGTTGTCCAGCAGCAGCCCCCCTAGAACGCTGGACTCGGACTCCATCGAATGCGGCGGCACGCGCAACTGGGCCACCTGCTGGTCGCCAGCAGGCAGCGGTGCGAACGCATCATCGAGATCGAGCGGGGGCATTACGGACGACATGGAATTCCTGGAGATGAGCCCGCCATCGTAGCGGCTGGCAAAAGGCCGCGCCACCCGGCGTCATAACCCTGGCACGGCAAAGCAAAAAGCCGCCCTAAGGCGGCTTTTTGGTGATACGGGACAAGCCCCGGATCAGGAGTGGTCGCCGTAGACCGACACCGTCACTTCGACGCTGACGTCGGTGTGCAGTGCCACGACCACGGTGGCGTCGCCCACGGTCTTGATGGGACCGTTGACCAGGCGAACTTGCGACTTGGCAACGGCAAAGCCGGCCTTGGTCAGTTCTTCGGCGATGTCGGCGTTGGTCACCGAGCCGAACAGGCGGCCGTCAACGCCAGCCTTCTGGGTCAGCTTGACGTTTGCGCCGTTGAGCTTTTCGCCCAGTTGCTGAGCAGCAGCCAGCTTTTCAGCCGCTTGCTTTTCCAGTTCGACGCGCTTGGCTTCGAACTCGGCCTTGGCGGAAGCCGTGGCACGACGGGCAGCGCCCGTGGGGATCAGGAAGTTGCGGGCGTAGCCGTCTTTGACCTTGACGATGTCGCCGAGGCCACCGAGGTTCACAACCTTGTCGAGCAGAATGACTTGCATGGTTGTATTCCTTAGATCTTGTGCTGGTCAGAGTAAGGAACCAGAGCCAGGAAGCGGGCGCGCTTGATGGCCGTGTTCAGCTGACGCTGGTAGATGGCGCGCGTGCCGGTCAGGCGAGCGGGCACGATCTTGCCGTTTTCACCGATGAAGTCACGCAGGGTGTCCACATCCTTGTAGTCGATTTCTTCGACGCCGGCGACGGTGAAGCGGCAGAAGCGCTTGCGCTTGAACAGCAGCGACTGCGTGTTGCGCTTGGGGCGCTTGTCCTTGTTGAATTTCTTGAACGTGGCCATTTCTGGACCTCTTGAAAATTAGTTTTGTTGAATGTCCTGGATGTGGAAAACCAGCAATTTGCCGTTGCGGGGCGTTGCCAGGAAGCCTTGGAACTTCCACTGGCTGCCGAGCGCCTGGCGGGCCAGCTTTTCAGCCAGCGCGCCAAAGGCCACCGCCTTGACAGATGCCGTCACGCTGCGTTCGCTTCCTGCTTCCTTTTGCCGCGACGCGTGTTCGAGTCGCAGTTCAAGGGCGGGCAGCCCTGCCGGCGTGTAGCGCAGTGCTTGAAGCTCTGCGATGGCGGCCGTCAGTGCAACGTGGTTCTCCACTCCTTCAGGTTCTGAAAGGGCTGGGCTCAGGCCTGTTCGGTCTGGCTGGCCTTGCGGGCTTCTTCACGCTCGACGGTCTTCATCATCGAGGAAGGCGCAGTGTCGGCCTTCTTCTTCTGAACCGTCAGGTGACGCAGCACGGCATCGTTGAACTTGAAGGCATGCTCCAGCTCAGCCATCACAGCCTGGTCGGCTTCGATGTTCAGGCACAGGTAGTGGGCCTTGGCGAGCTTGTTGATCATGTAAGCCAGTTGGCGACGGCCCCAGTCTTCTTCGCGATGGACCTTGCCACCGCCAGCGGTGATCATGCCCTTGTAGCGTTCCAGCATGGCGGGAACCTGCTCGCTCTGATCCGGGTGGATCAACAAAACGATTTCGTAATGACGCATATCGACTCCTTTTGGGAAAACGCCGCCCACTGCGTCTTGTAGCGGTGCGGCAAGGCAAAGCATTGGATTCTAGCGCAGCCCTCTTCCATCTGTACACTCCGCACTGTCCGAGACCCCGGATTCGTGTGGGGCTTTTGCCCCTTCGCCCGGCTTTTGCCCCCACCGTGTGCACCTGCAGTGCGCATGCACAGGCACAAAGCCCTTGAAAATACACCGATCCGCTCGCATCTCGATTCAAGATCGTGCAATCGCCAAGCCTGGCCTCCAGCGCGGCGATCTTTTTGTTTTGTAGCTGAAGTCTCCATCCATGTCCGAACAAAACTCCAACCCCTTTCAAGACGCAGCCCCGGAAGAAATCGAAGCCGCCATGGCGGCCAACGCCGCCGACGAGCTGCAGCGCCTGCAGGCCGAGCTGGCCGAACTCAAGGCCAAGAGCGCCGAGCTGGCCGACCAGTTCCTGCGCGCCAAGGCCGAGGCAGAGAATGTGCGCCGCCGCGCGGAAGACGAAGTCTCCAAGGCCCGCAAGTTCAGCATCGAGAGCTTTGCCGAAAGCCTGCTGCCCGTCTGCGACAGCCTGGATGCCGCACTGGCCATCCAGCAGGCCACGCCAGAGCAGCTGCGCGAAGGCGCCGACGCCACGCTGCGCCAGCTGACCTCGGCCCTGGAGCGCAACAAGGTCGTGACCATCAACCCGGCAGCCGGCGAGAAATTCGACCCCAACCTGCACCAGGCCATCAGCATGGTGCCTGCCCAGCAGGAAGCCAACACCGTGGTGTCGGTGCTGCAAAAGGGCTACCTGATTGCCGACCGTATCCTGCGCCCGGCCCTCGTGACCGTGGCCCAGCCCCAGTAAGCGTGCGCTCACGGCATCGCTGACAAAAAAGAGGCAAAGCCCCTTGAAGCAGCGCCTGCCGGCCACAAGTTAGCAGTCATTCAAACATTTCACAGAACGCGGAGAGAACTCAAAATGGGAAAAATCATCGGTATTGACCTGGGCACCACCAACAGCTGCGTGGCCATCATGGACGGCAACACCACGCGCGTGATCGAGAACAGCGAAGGTGCACGCACCACGCCGTCGATCATTGCCTACCAGGAAGACGGCGAGATCCTCGTCGGCGCCTCGGCCAAGCGCCAGGCCGTCACCAACCCCCGCAACACCATCTACGCCGCCAAGCGCCTGATCGGCCGCAAGTTCGACGAGAAGGAAGTGCAAAAGGACATCGACCTGATGCCCTACACCATCTCGCGTGCCGACAACGGCGACGCCTGGGTGGAAGTGCGCGGCCAGAAGCTGGCCCCGCCGCAGATTTCCGCCGAAGTGCTGCGCAAGATGAAGAAGACCGCCGAAGACTACCTGGGCGAGCCCGTGACCGAGGCCGTGATCACCGTGCCCGCGTACTTCAACGACGCCCAGCGCCAGGCCACCAAGGATGCCGGCCGCATCGCCGGCCTGGAAGTCAAGCGCATCATCAACGAGCCCACGGCAGCTGCGCTGGCCTTCGGCCTGGACAAGATCGACAAGGGAGACCGCAAGATCGCGGTGTATGACCTGGGCGGCGGCACGTTTGACGTGTCCATCATCGAAATCGCCGATGTGGACGGCGAAAAGCAGTTCGAAGTGCTGTCCACCAACGGCGACACGTTCCTGGGCGGCGAAGACTTCGACCAGCGCATCATCGACTACATCATCACCGAGTTCAAGAAGGACCAGGGCGTTGATCTGGCCAAGGACGTGCTGGCCCTGCAGCGCCTGAAGGAAGCCGCCGAGAAGGCCAAGATCGAGCTGTCGAACTCGGCCCAGACCGACATCAACCTGCCCTACATCACGGCCGATGCCTCGGGTCCCAAGCACCTGAACATCAAGCTGACCCGCTCCAAGCTGGAAAGCCTGGTCGAAGACCTGATCGAGCGCACCATTGCGCCCTGCCGCACGGCCATCAAGGACGCAGGCGTTTCCGTGTCCGACATCGATGACGTGATCCTGGTCGGCGGCATGTCCCGCATGCCCAAGGTGCAGGAGAAGGTCAAGGAATTCTTCGGCAAGGAACCCCGCAAGGACGTGAACCCCGACGAAGCCGTGGCCGTGGGCGCCGCCGTGCAGGGCCAGGTTCTGTCGGGCGACCGCAAGGACGTGCTGCTGCTGGACGTGACGCCGCTGTCGCTGGGCATCGAGACGCTGGGTGGCGTGATGACCAAGATGATCACGAAGAACACCACCATCCCGACGAAGTTCGCACAGACCTTCTCGACGGCCGACGACAACCAGCCGGCCGTGACCATCAAGGTGTTCCAGGGTGAGCGCGAGATGGCTTCGGGCAACAAGATGCTGGGCGAGTTCAACCTCGAAGGCATTCCGCCCGCAGCGCGTGGCGTGCCCCAGATCGAAGTGGCCTTTGACATCGACGCCAACGGCATCCTGAACGTGTCCGCCAAGGACAAGGCATCGGGCAAGGAAAACAAGATCACCATCAAGGCGAACTCGGGACTGTCCGAGGACGAGATCCAGAAGATGGTGAAGGACGCCGAGCTGAACGCAGCCGACGACAAGAAGAAGCTGGAACTGGTCCAGGCCCGCAACCAGGGCGAAGCTGCCGTGCACAGCGTCAAGAAGAGCCTGGGCGAGCATGGCGACAAGCTCGACGCTGGCGAGAAGACCGCCATCGAGAGCGCCGTCAAGGACCTGGAAGAGGCCCTGAAGGGCGAGGACAAGGACGCCATCGACGCCAAGACCACGGCGCTGATGACGGCCAGCCAGAAGCTCGGCGAGAAGATGTACGCCGATGCGCAGGCAGCCGGCGGCCCCGAGGCAGCAGCAGCCGCCGCAGCGGCCGGTGCAGCAGGCGCCTCGGCCGGTGCAGCAGCCGCTGACGACAACGTCGTTGACGCCGAAGTCAAGGAAGTCAAGAAGGACTGAACCCAGCGCGTGGTCCCTTGACGACCGCTTGCCGCCGCGCTCGGCCCTGCCAAGGGGCTGACGCGGCGTTCCTGTTCTCACTGACTGGCTAGCAAACACCATGTCCAAACGCGATTTTTACGAGGTCCTCGGCGTTGCCAAGAACGCCTCGGACGACGACATCAAGAAGGCTTATCGCAAGCTGGCGATGAAGTACCACCCTGACCGCAACCAGGGGGATGCTGCAAGCGGGGCGGAAGAGAAATTCAAGGAGGCCAAGGAGGCCTACGAGATGCTCTCCGACAGCAACAAGCGCGCGGCCTACGACCAGTACGGCCATGCGGGCGTGGACCCCAACCGCGGCATGGGCGGCGGCGCCGAAGGCTTTGGTGGCTTTGCCGAAGCCTTTGGCGACATCTTTGGCGACATGTTCAACCAAGGTGGCGGCAGACGCGGCGGCGCCGGTGGCGGCCGCCAAGTCTACCGCGGCAACGATCTCAGCTACGCCATGGAGATCACGCTGGAGGAAGCCGCCCACGGCAAGGATGCGCAGATCCGCATCCCCAGCTGGGATGGCTGCGACACCTGCCACGGCAGCGGCGCCAAGCCCGGCACCAGTGCCAAGACCTGCACCACCTGCAACGGCATGGGCAGCGTGCAGATGCGCCAGGGCTTCTTCAGCGTGCAGCAGACCTGCCCGCACTGCCGGGGCACGGGCAAGATCATTCCCGAGCCCTGCACCAGCTGCGGCGGCCAGGGCAAGGTCAAGCGCCAGAAGACACTGGAAGTGAAGATTCCAGCCGGCATCGACGACGGCATGCGCATCCGCTCCTCCGGCAATGGCGAACCCGGCACGAATGGCGGACCGGCGGGCGATCTCTACATCGAGATCCGCATCAAGGACCACGACATCTTCGAGCGCGACGGCGACGACCTGCACTGCAACGTGCCCGTGAGCTTCATCACGGCGGCGCTCGGCGGCGAGATCGAGGTGCCCACCCTGTCGGGCAAGGCGGCCATCGACATCCCCGAAGGCACCCAGGCCGGCAAGCAGTTCCGCCTGCGCGGCAAGGGCATCAAGGGCGTACGCTCCAGCTATCCCGGCGACCTTTACTGCCACATCGTGGTCGAGACGCCCGTCAAGCTGACCGAGTACCAGCGCAAGCTGCTGCGCGAGCTGGAGGAATCGCTCAAGAAGGGCGGCGCCAAGCATTCGCCCAGCGGCGAGAGCTGGACCGACAGGCTCAAGAGCTTCTTCAGCTGATGCAGCACTGAGCCCCCAACAAAAACGCCTCTTCCGAGGCGTTTTTCATTGGTGCATGCTCAACAGGGCTCAGGGAGCGGGTTTGGCCTTCCAGGCCGCCGCCTGGCGCTCGGTGCGTGCACGCTCGGCCGCGCTCAGCGGCTGGGCCATGCTGTCACGCTTGGCGGCCAGCGAGCTGTCCCTGCCCGCCGCCAGCAGCATCCAGAAATAGGCCTGGGACGGGCTGCGCTCCACGCCCTTGCCCGACGCATAAAGACTGGCGAGATTGGACTGCGCCAGCGCATCGCCCTGCTGGGCGGCACGCTCCAGCCAGCGCGCGGCCTTCTCGTCGCTGGCGGGCACGCCCTGGCCATTGGCATACAGCACGCCCAGGTTGGACTGGGCTGCGGCATTGCCCTGCTCGGCCGCCTTCTCCAGCCAGTGGGCGGCCTGCGCCATATCGCGATCGACCACGCCACCCTCGGCATAGAGCATGCCGGCATTGAATTGCGCATCGGCATGGCCCTGGCCTGCCGCCGCCACAAACCAGCGCAGCGCCTGCGCCACGTCCTCGGCCACGCCCCGGCCCGTGGCATACATCACGCCCAGGCTGTACTGACCGGCCGCTTCACCTTGCTCGGCGGAGCGCTGGAACCACTGCACGGCCTGCGCGGGATCCTTGGCGGCTCCGCGCCCCTCGGCCAGCATCAGGCCCAGGTTGTTCTGGGCCACGGCATCGCCCTGCTCGGCAGCCTTGCGATACCACTGCACGGCCTGGGCATCGTCACGCGCCACACCACGGCCATTCGCATACATCAACCCCAGGTCGGACTGGGCTGGCGCATAGCCCTGCTGCGCAGACTTCTCATACCACTGGGCCGCCGTCTCGGCACTCAGGGCAACGCCCTGGCCGCGCTTGTACAGCGAGCCCAGCGCGTACTGGGCGCTGGCCTCGCCCTGCTCGGCATGCTGGTGCAGCGCTGCGACCTCGGCCGCGCTCAGGCCGGGCTCGCCCTTGGGGCATGGCCCACTGCGGCTGCGGCAGTTCCGGCCGCAACGGCCCCTGCCGCCACGCCAGCGGCGGCGGCCTTGGCCGGCGCATTGCGGGTTGGAGAGGGCGCCGACTTGCCCCCGGTCTTGACGGCGGCCTTGCCCGCTGGCCTGGCTGCCGCTTTGGCTGCAGGTCTGGCGGCAGGTTTGGCCGGTGCCTTAGCACCGCTCTTGGCCGTGTTCTTCGCTGGTGGCTGCGGCTTGGCAGACGCCGGGACGGCCATGCAGGACAGGGCTGCGGCCAGCAGCAATGACAGGCCTGCAGGCAGGGCTCGCAGGCCCGTCGGGTATCGATCGTTCATATGCTCTTATTTTTGCAGCAATCCATGCAGGCGACTGGCGCAAAGATTGACAAATTCTTTCAGTATGCAACCGGCGTTCCGACAGGAAAGGCCGACCGCAGCCATCGCCAGGGGACATGACCCCCATCTCCATGAAATCGCACGACATCACCAAAGACATCGCGCTTGAAGATGACAGATCGATGACTTGTGCGAGAAAATCCATCCAACTTCTCCTAATGAGAAGCCTGAACCCCACCACATGAAGAATTCAGAGCGCAGTTTTGCACGGCGCATAGACCTTACCTCCCTGCAGCTGTTCGTGGCTGTCTGCGAACTTGGCAGCATCGGCCGCGCGGCCGAGCGTGAGTTCATTGCAGCCTCGGCGGTGAGCAAGCGCCTGTCCGATCTCGAGGCCACGGTGGACACAGCCCTGCTGTACCGACACAGCCGTGGCGTGACCTTGACGCCGGCCGGCGAAAGCCTGCTGCACCATGCCCGCAACGTGCTGTACGGCCTGGAGCGCATGCAGGGCGAGCTGTCCGAGTACGCCGATGGCGTGCGCGGCCATGTGCGCATCCACGCCAACATGTCTGCCATCGTGCAGTTCCTGCCGGAAGACCTGGGCGTGTTCGCGCGCAAGCACGGCCAGGTCAAGATCGACCTGCAGGAGCAGCTCAGCCCCGCCGTACTGGCTGCCGTACAGGAAGGCACGGCCGACATCGGCATCTGCTCCATGGCGTACATGCCGCTGGGCAATGGCCAGGCCACTCCCGTACTGCAGCACCGCCCCTACCGCGAGGATCGCCTGGTCGTCGTGGTGCCCGAGCAGCACGCGCTGGCGCACAGCGACAGCGTGGCCTTTGCCGATGTGCTCGAATGGGACATCGTCAGCCTGCAGGCCGGCTCCTCCATCAGCCTGGCCATGCGTGCGGCCGCCGCACAGGCGGGGCATGCGCTGCACCAGCGCATCCAGGTCACCAGCCTGGATGCCATGTGCCGCATGATCGACAACGGCCTGGGCGTGGGACTGATCCCCGACCGCGCCTTCGAGCTCATGCACGGCGTGGGCCATCTGCGCGCACTGGAGCTCAGCGACGACTGGGCTCGGCGCGAGCTGAGCATCGTGGCGCGTGACTTCGACGCGCTACCCGTCACGGCCCGCCTGCTGGTCGAGCACCTGAGCCCGCCGGCCAGCGCATCCTGAAGGCCACTTGGCCGCTGGATGCCCCAAAAATTTCCCCACGACACCAACCATTCGAGAACGCCATGGGACGCACCCTCTACGACAAGATCTTCGACGAGCACGTCATCCACACCGAGGATGACGGCACCGCCGTCCTCTACATCGACCGCCACCTGGTGCACGAAGTCACCAGCCCCCAGGCCTTCGAAGGACTGCGCATGGCCGGCCGCAAGCTGTGGCGCATCAGCTCCGTGGTCGCCACGGCCGACCACAACACCCCCACCGACGGCTGGGAGCGCGGCTATGACGGCATTGCCGACCCCATCAGCAAGGAACAGATCACCACGCTGAACACCAACATCGGCGAGTTCGGCTCTGCGGCCTTCTTCCCCTTCATGGACAAGGGTCAGGGCATCGTCCACGTCATGGGCCCCGAGCAGGGCGCCACCCTGCCCGGCATGACCGTGGTCTGCGGCGACAGCCACACGTCCACGCACGGCGCCTTCGGCGCACTGGCCCACGGCATCGGCACGTCCGAGGTCGAACACGTGATGGCCACCCAGACCCTGCTGGCCAAGAAGGCCAAGAACATGCTGATCAACGTCAGCGGCAAGGCGGCCCCCGGCATCACGGCCAAGGACATCGTGCTGGCCATCATCGGCAAAATCGGCACGGCCGGCGGCACGGGCTACACCATCGAGTTCGCCGGCGAAGCCATCCGTGACCTGAGCATGGAAGGCCGCATGACGGTCTGCAACATGGCCATCGAAGGCGGCGCGCGCGCAGGCCTGGTGGCTGTGGACGACAAGACCATCCAGTACGTCAAGGGCCGCCCGCTGGCCCCCACCGGCGCCGAATGGGATGCCGCCGTCTCCTACTGGAAGACGCTGCACTCCGATGCCGATGCGAAGTTCGACCGCGTGGTCGAGCTGCAGGCCAGCGAGATCGTGCCGCAGGTCACCTGGGGCACCTCACCCGAGATGGTGCTGGGCGTGGATGCCCGCGTGCCGGACCCCGACAAGGAAAAGGATGCCAGCAAGCGCGGCGCCATCGAACGCGCGCTGACCTATATGGCGCTGGAGCCCGGCAAGGCGATCGACGACATCTTCGTGGACAAGGTCTTCATCGGCTCGTGCACCAACAGCCGCATCGAAGACATGCGCGAGGCCGCCGCCGTGGTCAAGAAGCTGGGCCAGAAGGTGGCGCGCAACATCAAGCTGGCCATGGTCGTGCCCGGCTCCGGACTGGTCAAGGAACAGGCCGAGCGCGAAGGCCTGGACCAGATCTTCAAGGCGGCAGGCTTTGAATGGCGCGAGCCCGGCTGCTCCATGTGCCTGGCCATGAATGCCGACCGCCTGGAGCCCGGCGAGCGCTGCGCCTCCACCAGCAATCGCAACTTCGAAGGCCGCCAGGGCGCGGGCGGACGCACCCACCTGGTGAGCCCGGCCATGGCTGCGGCCGCCGCCATCCACGGCCACTTCGTGGACATCCGCAGGTTCTCCTGATCCGATCCCGCAACTGCCCCGCCTGCACACCATGAAGCCCTCCTTCTCGATCCTCCTGATCGGCCTGGCCTTCACCCTGGCCGCCTGCAATACCGTCAAGGGCATTGGCCAGGACGTGCAAAGCGCGGGCAGCGCCATCGAACGCGCCGCCCGCTGAACCCTGAATCCGATACAGCCATGCAACAATTCACCGTGCACAAGGGCCTTGTCGCCCCCATGGACCGCGAAAACGTCGATACCGACGCCATCATTCCCAAGCAGTTCCTCAAGTCGATCAAGAAGACCGGCTTCGGCGTGAACCTGTTCGACGAATGGCGCTACTTGGACCATGGCGAGCCCGGCCAGGACCCGGCCTCGCGCAAGCCCAACCCCGACTTCGTGCTCAATCAGCCGCGCTATGCGGGCGCCTCCATCCTGGTCGCACGCAAGAACTTCGGCTGCGGCTCCAGCCGCGAGCACGCGCCCTGGGCCCTGGACCAGTACGGCTTTCGCGCCATCCTGGCGCCCAGCTTTGCCGACATCTTCTTCAACAACTGCTTCAAGAACGGCCTGCTGCCCATCGTGCTGCCCGAGGCCACGATCGACATGCTGTTCAACGAGATCGCGGCCTTCCCTGGCTACGAGCTGACCATTGATCTGGATCGCCAGGTGATCGTGCGCCCGCAGGGCGAGGAGATCCCTTTCGATGTCATCGCCTTTCGCAAGTTCTGCCTGCTCAACGGCTTTGACGATATCGGCCTGACGCTGCGCCACGCCGACAAGATCCGCGCCTACGAGGCCGAGCGCCTGGCCACCAAGCCCTGGCTGGCCCACACGCTGGTGCAGCGCTGATCGATCTCCACTTGCGCGCATCAATGGGCCGCAGGCGTTGCTGAACCAGCCGCCGGCGGCCTTCCACCATCCGAACAGTCTCTCAAAAGGAACACCATGAAAATCGCAGTCTTGCCCGGTGATGGCATCGGCCCCGAAATCGTTGCGGAAGCCGTGAAGGTGCTGGGCGCCCTGGGCCTGGACTTCGACATGCAGACGGCCCCCGTGGGCGGCGCTGCCTACGAAGCTGCCGGCCACCCGTTGCCCGAATCCACGCTGAAGCTGGCCATGGAGTCCGACGCCGTGCTGTTCGGCGCCGTGGGCGACTGGAAGTACGACACGCTGGACCGCCCGCTGCGCCCCGAGCAGGCCATCCTGGGCCTGCGCAAGCACATGGGCCTGTTCGCCAACTTCCGCCCGGCCATCTGCTATGCGGAACTGACCCACGCCTCCAGCCTCAAGCCCGAGCTGGTCGCGGGCCTGGACATCCTCATCATCCGTGAGCTGACCGGCGACATCTACTTCGGCCAGCCGCGCGGCCGCCGCGTGGCCACCGACGGCCACTTCCCCGGTGCCGAGGAAGCCTTCGACACCATGCGCTACTCCAAGCCCGAGATCGAGCGCATCGCCCATGTCGCCTTCCAGGCCGCGCAAAAGCGCAGCAAGCGCGTGACCAGCGTGGACAAGGCCAACGTGCTGGAAACCTTCCAGTTCTGGAAGGACGTGGTCACCGAAGTGGGCCAGCAGTACCCCGATGTGCAACTGGACCACATGTACGTGGACAACGCCGCCATGCAGCTGGTCAAGGAACCCAAGCGCTTTGACGTGGTGGTCACGGGCAACATGTTCGGCGACATCCTGTCCGACGAAGCCTCCATGCTGACCGGCTCCATCGGCATGCTGCCCTCGGCATCGCTCAACTCCAGGGGCCAGGGCCTGTACGAGCCCAGCCACGGCTCGGCCCCCGACATCGCCGGCAAGGGCATTGCCAATCCGCTGGCCACCATCCTGTCGGCCGCCATGATGCTGCGCTTCTCGCTGAACCAGGAAGCCGCCGCCCAGCGCATCGAAGCCGCCGTGCAAAAGGTGCTGGCCCAGGGCCTGCGCACGGCCGACATCTACAGCGAAGGCACGACCAAGGTCTCCACCCGTGAGATGGGCGATGCCGTGGTGGCCGCACTGGCCTGAAGTCCATGACGGCCGCCAGCCTCCAGGTTTGCGGCCGTCCCTGTGGCGGGCAGGTGCTGCCCTGCTTCGCCACAACATGGCAAAACGTCAAAATAGACGTCCAGTTTTCGCCGGTCCGACGAAGATATTCATCAAAACAGACATTCTCTTTCCTGGCGTATTCGATAGAATGACGTCTCTTATGTTTGCCGCCCGCCCGTTCCTCCTGCTGAACATTGCACCCGCCGCCCTGGCTGGTGTGGCTGCGCGCGCAATCACCTCCACAACCATTACGACAATCAAAGGCTGACCCAGCCCGGTTCGTCGTGCGCCCTCACCTGGCCTAGACGAGCCGGGCGACAACAGTCTTGATCAAGCACTGTTTTCACACTGAAAGGGCGTTTCAAAAATGAGCAAGCAATTGGTAGGCCTCGTCGGCTGGCGCGGCATGGTCGGCTCCGTGCTGATGGACCGCATGCAGGCAGAGGGCGACTTCGACCTGATCGAGCCCGTGTTCTTCTCCACCTCCAACGCCGGCGGCAAGGCCCCGGCCATGGCGAAGACCCACACCGAGCTGCGCAATGCCAACGACATTGCAGAGCTGTCCAAGTGCGACATCATCATCACCTGCCAGGGCGGCGACTACACCAAGGAAGTCTTCCCCCAGCTGCGCGCCTCGGGCTGGAACGGCCACTGGATCGATGCCGCGTCGTCGCTGCGCATGGAAGGCGATGCCGTCATCGTGCTCGACCCCGTCAATGAAGGCCTGATCCAGTCCAAGCTCGCCGCGGGCGGCAAGAACTGGATTGGCGGCAACTGCACCAACTCCATCTTGCTGATGGGCCTGGGCGGCCTGTTCAAGGCCGGTCTCGTGGAATGGGTCAGCTCCATGACCTACCAGGCAGCCTCCGGTGGCGGAGCCAACCACATGCGCGAACTGCTCAAGGGCATGGGCGTGGTGCACGCTGCCGTGGCCGACGAACTGGCCACGCCCGCATCCGCCATCCTGGACATCGACCGCAAGGTGGCCCAGACCATCCGCACCGACGTGCCCACCGAATTCTTCGGCGCACCGCTGGCCGGTGGTCTGATCCCCTGGATCGATGCACAACTGGACAACGGCCAGTCCAAGGAAGAGTGGAAGGGCCAGGCCGAGGTCAACAAGATCCTGGGCACCGAGCAGACCATCCCTGTCGATGGCCTGTGCGTGCGCATCGGCGCCATGCGCTGCCACAGCCTGGCGCTGACCCTCAAGCTCAAGAAGGACCTGCCCCTGGAAGAGCTGGAAGCCATCATCAAGTCCGGCAACCCCTGGGTGAAGTGGGTTCCCAACGACCGCGCCATTACCGTCAAGGAACTGACCCCTGCCGCCATCACCGGCGGCCTGGAAGTCGGCGTGGGCCGCGTGCGCAAGCTGAACATGGGCCCCGAGTACCTGTCGGCCTTCGTGATCGGTGACCAACTGCTGTGGGGCGCCGCCGAGCCGCTGCGCCGCATGCTGCGCATCCTGCTCGCCGCCTGAGCATCGCCGGCTTGAGCCAACACAAAAAGCGCCATGTCCCGGGCCGGGACATGGCGCTTTTTTCGGCTTTAAGCCCTGGGCAATTGGGCACAATGCCCAGGTCTCTTGTCCATTGGCTGTAGGTGGTTGCCTACAATCACCAAAGATACATTGTGTTTCTTCTCGTTGCCGTTCGACAACAACTATTGGCGTTCGCCGGCAACCAGACGCTTGCGATCCTATAGCGTGGCCGACAATGCGACCCAAGCACCTTGGTAGATGGCGTGCCATCTATCCCCGGGTAAATTTCAATTACATGTGCAAGCGCGGGCATTCCCACAATAACAATAGTGCCTGCCCAATTGCATCCACACAGGTTTGACGCTTTATGCATCGCTGGAAACTCTCTGTGCTGGCCACTGCGGCCGTCGTCTCGGTCGCACTGCCCGCCTCCGAGGCCTGGGCACTGGCTCTGGGCCGGGTTAACGTGCAATCGGCCCTGGGCGAGCCCCTGCGTGCCGAAGTCGAAATCCCCCAGATCACCGCCGCTGAAGCCGAAGGCCTGCGCGTGGGCGTGGCCTCTCCCGGCGTCTTCCGCACCCAGGGCATGGAGTACAACGCCACCGCCAGCCAGGTGCGCGTCAGCGTGCAGCGCCGCGCGGATGGCTCGGCCGTGCTGCGCCTCACAAGCACACAGCCCGTCAATGAACCCTTTGTCGATCTGGTGATCGACGCCAGCTGGGCTTCGGGCAACCTGCAGCGCAACTACACCCTGCTGCTGGACCCGCCCACCCTGCAAAAGCTCCCGCCTGCCGTGACGGCTGCAGCCCAGGCCTCGGCACCCGAGCCCGCCGCAGCGCCGCGCCGCGCAGCCCCCACCCCCTCGCAAGCTCCATCGCAAGCCGCTGCAGGCAACACCGAGGAAAGCCGCCCCGCGCCAGCAGCCGCGCGCCGTGCCGCCCCGGCAGCCCGCGAGCGCGCCGCAGCGGCTCCCGCGCCGTCCGAGGCCTCCGAAGTCCGCATCAAGGCTGGGGACACGGCAGGCCGCATCGCCGCCGCCCACCTGCCAGCCGGCGTTTCGCTGGACCAGATGCTGGTGGCCATGCTGCGCACCAATCCCAAGGTCTTCATCAACGGCAATGTGAACCGCATGCGCTCCGGCGCCGTGCTCACCGTGCCGGACGAAGCCACGGCCCAGGCCACCTCGCCGCGCGAAGCGCGCCAGATCGTTGCCGCCCAGTCCCGCGATTTCAACCAGTTCCGCCGCCAGCTGGCCAGCGCCGCGCCGGCCGCGCCCGTGGCATCGGCCAACCGTGAAGCATCGGGCAGCGTCCAGGCCCAGGTCGAAGACCGCAAGCCGTCCACCGCAGCACCCGACAAGCTCACCCTGTCCAAGGGCGCCGTCAAGGGCGTGGAGGCCGACGAGCGCCTGGCCAAGCAAAAGCAGTCGGACGACCAGGCATCGCGCACGGCCGAGCTGCAGCGCAACATGTCCGAGCTGAGCCAGATCGCCGCCGCCACCAAGCCCGCCGAAGGTGCTGCTGCAGCACCTGCCTCGGCAGCCAGCGGCACGGCAAACGGCGTCGCTGTGCCGGGCGCGCCGACCGTGCCTGCAGCGCCTGAAGCTGCAGCACCCCAGACAACTCCCGCGGCCCCGGCAGCGCCTGCCGATGCAGCTGCTGCGGCCGCTGCTCCAGACGCCGCAGCCAATGCAGCCGGCTCGGCAGCGCCCGCAGCAGAAGCCGCGCCCGCCACGCCCGCTCCGGCCGAGCCGCCGAAGCCCAAGCCGGCACCCGCCCCCGTCGCGCCGATCGCCGAGCCCAGCTTCATCGATACGCTGCTGGAAGACCCCACCATCCCGCTGGCCGGTGCTGCCCTGCTGGCCCTGCTGCTGGGCTATGGCGGCTACCGCGTCATGCAGCGCCGCCGCGCCGCTGCAGCCTCCAGCGAAAGCGCCTTTGGCGACAGCCAGCTGGCAGCCGACTCCTTCTTTGGCGCCAGCGGCGGCCAACGCGTGGACACCGGCACTTCGAGCCAGCTGTCCGGCACCTCCATGCATTACTCGCCCAGCCAGCTTGATGCGGGCGATGTGGACCCCGTGGCCGAGGCCGACGTCTACCTGGCCTATGGCCGCGACCTGCAGGCAGAGGAAATCCTCAAGGAAGCGCTGCGCACCGACCCCAACCGCACCGCACTGCACCAGAAGCTGGCCGACATCTACGCCAAGCGCCATGACCGCAAGGCCTTCGAGGCCGTCGCGCAGACCCTGCATGGCCTGACCCAGGGCAAGGGCGTGGACTGGCAGCGCCTGGCCGACCAGGGCCGCATCCTGGACCCGGAAAACGCTCTCTACCAGCCTGCAGGCGCCGCGCCCCTGTCTGCTGGCACCGTTGCCGGTGGCGCCGCAGTGGCTGCTGCAGGGCTGGCTGCCGCCTCGCTGGCCAGCCGCCCCCTGGACATGGACGCGCACCGCGAAGGCCCTGCCACCCTGCCCATGGACCTGGACATGGACCTCAACATGGACCTGCCCGGCGGCCTGGCCGATGCCAGCCTGCCCGCGCAGCACGCCAGCCCCCTGCCCGCACCGGCCCCCATGCCCAGCGAACAGGACTTCGCAGCGCTGGAGCCCACGCTGCGCGCGCCGCTGGAAGCCACGCCCTCCGCAAAGGACGACACACCTCGCATCGAGCCCCACGTCGAGCCACCCGTTGCATCGCTGGACATGCCCGGCTTCCAGCCCACGGCCCACGCCTCGCTGACGGACGCCCTGAACCACAGCAACGCCATGGACGGCATGCAGCCGACCGAGATGCTGTCGCTGGACATGCCCGGCACGCAGGCGTCCGACAGCTTCCCGGCCACCGAGCCCTCGCCCCTGACCAGCTCCACCACGGACGACAGCCATGCCAAGACCGAGCTGCTGTCGCTGGACGCCATGGAGTTCAACCTGGAAGGCCTGAGCACGGAGGCACCCGCCCCAACGCCGGCAACACCCCAGGCAGGCGGCGTGCTGGAGACGGCGGCCAAGGCCAAGCCGGAACCGGCCGAGTCGCTGGAATTCGACCTGGGCAGCCTGTCCCTGGACCTGGGCAACGACACCCCTGCCGTGGCAACCCCGCCCTCGGCCCCTGAAGACCCGCTGGCCACCAAGCTCGCACTGGCCCAGGAATTCAACGCCATCGGCGACAGTGACGGAGCCCGTACACTGATCGAGGAAGTGATCGCCGAGGCCCACGGCGATCTCAAAGCCAAGGCCCAGCGCCTGCTGGCCGAGATAGATTGAAGCCCGGCGGCACCTGCCCAGGCGCCGCACCGGTTTCGCGTGACAGGGTGGTGCAAGCCGCCATGGAAAACTGACAACTTGATGCACACCCAACCCATGCCGGAGGCCTCGCAATGCGCGTAGCCCTCGGCGTCGCCTACAACGGCCAGCGCTACAGCGGCTGGCAAAGCCAGCTGTCTGGCAACACCATTCAAGACCATCTCGAAGCGGCCCTGGGCCGCTTTGCCGCTCAGGAGGTGCACACCCTCTGCGCGGGCCGCACCGATGCCGGCGTGCACGGCCTCATGCAGGTCGTCCACTTCGACACGCCGCTGGACAGGGCCCCGTTCTCCTGGGTCCGTGGCACCAACACCTTCCTGCCGCCGGACATTGCCGTGCAATGGGCCCAGCCCGTGCCCGATGCCTTCCATTCGCGCGCCTGTGCCACGGCAAGGCGCTATGCCTATGTGCTGCTGCAATCGCCCGTGCGCCCCAGCGTGGAGGCCGGGCGCGTGGGCTGGGTGTTCCATGCGCTCGATGGTGATGCCATGCAGGCCGCCGCCCGGCACCTGCTGGGCGAGCACGACTTCAGCTCGTTCCGCGCATCGGGCTGCCAGGCCAAGTCCCCCGTCAAGACGCTGCACCGCCTGTCCATCACCCGCCGCATGGCAGGCGATGGCGCCCAGATGGCCGCAGCCAGCTCCATGCGGCCCGGCGACGCGGCCATGGAATGCTGCTACTGGCGCTTCGAGTTCGAAGGCAGCGCCTTCCTCCACCACATGGTGCGCAACATCATGGGCTGCCTGATCGCCATCGGCCAGGGCGCATATGCGCCGCAGTGGATGCAGCAGGTACTGGACGCCCGTTCCCGCGATGCCGCCGCGCCCACCTTCTCGCCCGACGGCCTGTACTTTCTGGGCCCCGTATACGATCCTTCATGGGGCCTTCCTTCGCGCAGCCCGGCCTATGATTGGCTCCCTTGAACGGACAAGCCCTCCCCCATTCTTCAGCCCCCATGCAGCGCACTCGAATCAAGATCTGCGGACTCACCCGCGAACAGGACGTGGACGCCGCCGTGGCTGCGGGCACCGATGCCGTGGGTTTTGTGCTCTACGCCCCCAGTCCGCGCGCCGTGACGGTGCAGCGCGCTGCAGAACTGGCGCGGCGCCTGCCGCCCTTCGTGACCCCGGTGCTGCTGTTCGTCAATGAAAGCGCCGCCAACGTGATGGCTGCCTGCGCCGCCATCCCGGGCGCCTGCGTGCAGTTCCACGGCGACGAGTCCCCCGAGGACTGCCTTGCCGCCACATCGGGCGGCACCCGCGCCTTCCTGCGCGCCGCACGCATTCCCCTTGGTCCCGACGCCGCGCGCTTCGACCTCGTAGAATATGCCCAGCGTTACTCGAAAGCCCAGGCCATACTGCTCGACGCCCATGTCGACGGCTATGGTGGTGGCGGAAAAGCATTCAATTGGTCACTCCTTCCACCAAACGTCGCCTCTCACCTCGTTTTGTCTGGTGGACTCACGCCTGCAAACGTGACCGATGGCATCTTGCAAGTGCGCCCGCGAGGACTCTCGCTGGCCGTTGATGTCAGTTCCGGCGTCGAGGCCGATGGTCCCGACGGCAAGCCCCTCAGGGGCATCAAGGACGCCGGCAAGATACACCGATTCATCGCCGCCGTGCGCGCGGCCGATGACCAACTTTTGCAGACAAGCCATGTTCGAATACCAGTACCCTGACGCATCCGGCCACTTCGGCCGCTTCGGCGGCAGCTTTGCCAGCGAAACCCTGACACACGCTCTGACCGAGCTGCGCGACGCCTACGCCAAGTACCAGAACGACCCGGAATTCGTTGCCGAATTCCAGTCCGAGCTGGCCCACTTCGTCGGCCGTCCCTCGCCCGTCTACCACGCGGCACGCATGTCGCGCGAGATGGGCGGCGCGCAGATCTACCTCAAGCGCGAAGACCTCAACCACACGGGCGCGCACAAGATCAACAACGTGATCGGCCAGGCCATGCTCGCCCGGCGCATGGGCAAGCCCCGCATCATTGCCGAGACGGGCGCCGGCCAGCACGGCGTGGCCACGGCCACCATCTGCGCGCGCTACGGCCTCGAATGCATCGTCTACATGGGTGCCGAGGACGTGAAGCGCCAAAGCCCCAACGTCTACCGCATGCGCCTGCTGGGCGCCACCGTGGTGCCGGTGGAGTCGGGCAGCCGCACGCTCAAGGACGCGCTCAACGAGGCCATGCGCGACTGGGTGGCCAACGTGGACAACACCTTCTACATCATCGGCACCGTGGCCGGCCCCCATCCCTATCCGGCGATGGTGCGCGACTTCCAGAAGGTCATCGGCGAGGAATGCCTGACGCAGATGCCCGAATTCCTGGGCGCCGACCGCCAGCCTGATGCCGTGGTCGCCTGCGTGGGCGGCGGCAGCAATGCCATGGGCATCTTCCACCCCTACATCCCGTTCGAGAACACGCGCCTGATCGGCGTGGAGGCTGCCGGCGAAGGCCTGGACAGCGGCAAGCACTCGGCCTCGCTGCAGCGCGGCAGCAGCGGCGTGCTGCACGGCAACCGCACCTTCATCCTGCAGGACGAGAACGGCCAGATCACCGAGACGCACAGCATCAGCGCCGGCCTCGACTACCCCGGCGTCGGCCCCGAGCACGCCTGGCTGCAGGAACTGGGCCGGGCCCAGTACGTGGGCATCACCGACCAGGAGGCGCTGGAGGCCTTCCACTACCTGTGCCGCACCGAAGGCATCATTCCCGCCCTGGAGTCCAGCCATGCCGTGGCCTATGCCATGCAACTGGCCAAGACCATGCGCGCCGACCAGTCCATCCTCGTGAACCTGTCCGGTCGCGGCGACAAGGACATCGGCACCGTGGCCGACCTCTCGGGCGCCGATTACTACGACCGTCCCTCCATGCGCGGGCTCACGGTCAAGGGAGGAGCAGCTCAATGAGCCGCATCACCACGACTTTCGCCAAACTCCAGGAAGAAGGCCGCAAGGCCCTGATCCCGTACATCACCGCAGGCTTCCCGTTCGCAGCCATCACGCCGTCGCTGATGCACGGCATGGTGGAGGCCGGCGCCGACGTGATCGAGCTGGGCGTGCCCTTCTCGGACCCCATGGCCGACGGCCCCACCATCCAGAAGGCAGGCGACCGCGCCATCGCCAATGGCGTGGGCCTGGTGCAGGTGCTGGCCTATGTGCGCGAGTTCCGCCAGAAGAACCAGACCACGCCCGTGGTGCTGATGGGCTACGCCAACCCGGTGGAGCGCTACGACCAGATCCACGGCAATGACCGCTTCGTGGACGATGCGGCCGAGGCCGGCGTCGACGGCCTGCTCATCGTGGACTACCCGCCCGAGGAGTGCGAGGCATTCGCCGCGCAACTGCGTGCGCGCGACATGGACCTCATCTTCCTGCTGGCGCCCACCTCCACCACCGAGCGCATGCAGCAGGTGGCGCGCGTGGCCAGCGGCTATGTCTACTACGTCTCGCTCAAGGGCGTGACCGGAGCAGGCACGCTCGACACGGCGGCCGTGGAAGCCATGCTGCCGCGCATCCGCGAGCATGTGAGCATTCCCGTGGGCGTGGGCTTCGGCATCCGCGACGCGGCCACGGCCCAGGCCATTGGCCGGGTGGCCGATGCCGTGGTCATCGGCAGCCGCATCATCGAGATGCTGGACGGCCAGCCCCACGAAAAGATCGTCCCCCTGACCATCGACTTCCTGCGCGGCGTGCGCAAGGCACTCGACGCGTAGGTCGCATAATGCAGCCCTTGCATGCGGCCCGGTGCCGCATGCCCTGCGCCTGAAAAGGAAACACCATGTCCTGGCTTGAAAAACTCCTGCCTGCCAAAATCCAGCAAACCAACCCCACGGATCGCCACCAGCAGATCCCCGAGGGTCTGTGGATCAAGTGCCCGAGCTGCGAGACCGTGCTCTACAAGGCCGATCTGGAGAAAAACCAGAACGTCTGCCCCAGCTGCAGCCACCATCACCGCATCGGCGCCCGCGCCCGCCTGAACCATTTCCTGGATGCCGAAGGCCGCTATGAAATCGGCCAGGAAGTCATCCCCGTCGACGCCCTGAAGTTCAAGGACAGCCGCAAGTACCCCGAGCGCCTCAAGGAAGCGCTGGAGAACACCGGCGAGACCGATGCCCTGGTCGTCATGGGCGGCGCCATCAAGAGCGTCAATGTGGTCGCAGCCTGCTTCGAGTTCGAGTTCATGGGCGGCTCCATGGGCTCCGTGGTCGGCGAGCGCTTCGTGCGCGGTGTCGAGACCGCCATCGAGCAGAAGGTCCCCTTCATCTGCTTCACCGCCACGGGCGGTGCGCGCATGCAGGAAGGCCTGCTGAGCCTGATGCAGATGGCCAAGGCCAATGCAGCGCTCACGCGCCTGGCCAAGAAGGGCCTGCCCTACGTCTCGGTGCTGACCGACCCCACCTTCGGTGGCGTCTCCGCCAGCTTTGCCTTCGTGGGCGATATCGTCATTGCCGAGCCCAAGACCCTGGTCGGCTTCGCCGGCCCGCGAGTGATCGAAACCACCGTGCGCGTGAAGCTGCCCGAAGGCTTCCAGCGCGCCGAGTTCCTGCAGGACAAGGGCGCCGTGGACATGATCGTGGACCGCCGCGAGCTGCGCGACCGCATCGCCGCCTCGCTTGCCATGCTGCAGCGCCTGCCGGCCGACGCGGTCCAGTAAAGCCTCGCGCAGACACAAAAAAAGCCGCCGCAGGTTGATGCCTGCGGCGGCTTTTTCACGTCCAAGAAACCAGGGAAACCGGGGAAATCAGGCCAGCAGCATCAGGCCCGATCCCTGGATATACCCCAGCACCATCAGCGCGATCTGCAGCAGCACCAGAGCCACCAGTGCCGACAGATCGATACCGCCGATCAGCGGAACAACACGGCGGATGGGCCGCAGCATCGGCTCGGACAGGCGCTGCAGCACGCCATACATCGGCGACTGCGGCTGCACCCACGACAAGATGGCATAGATCAGCAGCACGCCCACCATGCCCGACAGCGCCACGCGCGCCAGGCCGCACAGCGCCAGCCAGGGCAGGGCAACCACGGTGGACTGCCCACCCATCAACAGCCACAGCAGCACGAACTGCAGCATCTGCAGCAGGAAGGCGGCGATCAGGCTGGACATGTCCCAGCGCCCGGCCGGCTTGATGATGCGGCGCAGCGGCATCACGATCCAGTCGGACAGCGCAAACACCAGCTGCCCCACGGGGTTGCCGAAGGGCACGCGCTGGGCCTGCATGTACATGCGCAGCAGGCAGACGCCGGTCAACAGGCCAACGACCACGTCGAGCAAAAAGGAAACGATCTGAAAAAGCATGGCGTTGTAGGACTGCGGGAGGAAGATCGGACCACGGCCATCCGGCCTTGGCACAGCATGGGATGATAGCTGCCGCATCCCGCCCATCACATGACCGCCCCTACCGCACTGCACTCCCTGCCGCTGTTCCCCCTGGGCAGCGTCCTCTTTCCCCAAGGCCTGCTGAGCCTTCGCGTCTTTGAAGTCCGCTACCTGGACATGATCCGCAAGTGCGAGCGCACGGGCGCTCCCTTCGGCGTGGTGGCGCTGCAGGCCGGCAGCGAAGTGCGCAAGGCCGGCGCGGCCGCCGAGCAATTGCACGCCGTGGGCACGCTGGCCCGCATCGTCCAGTTGCAGCAGCCCCAGCCCGGCCTGCTGCACCTGCAGTGCGAAGGCACGCAGCGCTTTCGCATGCAGGAGCACCGCCAGCTGCCCCACGGCCTGTGGGTGGCCGATGTGCAGATGCTGCCTGCCGATGCCGCCGTGCCCATCCCCAGCCACCTGCTCGCCACCGCCCAGGCCCTGGCCCAGGTGCTGATGCAGCTGCACGCGCGCTCCACAGACGCCGACCATGCCCGGCTGCCCAGCGCCGAACAGATGGGCGACTGCGGCTGGGTGGCCAACCGCTGGACCGAGCTGCTGCCCATGCCGATCTCCATCAAACAGCAACTGATGGCGCTGGACAGCCCGCTGGTGCGGCTGGAGCTCGTGGCCGATGTGCTGGAGCGCAGCGGCATAGGCCATGCCCAGGGCCCGGCACCCGGCTCCCCTTCCGCCGGGCACTGACGATTTGGCAGGACTGCGGCGTCATACCGCAGCGGCGTCCGGCACATTGGCAGCACCGCGCACCGAAAGCGCGCCAAAAAACTTAAAATCGCGGATTCAGCCCGCCAGCTGCGGGGCTTGCCGGTGGCATTTGCTGCCGCCTCTGCGCCCTCCAGCCCTTTGCGCCTGGCTTTTTTCGGCTTTTCCCGCTTTTTTTCCTCCGGCTTTTTTCCGGCCCCTCGGCGTTTTGCGCTGGCGCTCATTGTCATGACCGAACACAACACCCCATCCGCAGCGGACCAGACCGCTCCCCAGGACGAAAACCAACTCATCGCCGAGCGCCGCGAAAAACTCAAGGCCCTGCGCGAACAGGTCCGTGAACAGGGCGGCGTGGCCTTCCCCAACGACTTCAAGCCCGCCGACCGCGCCGAGGCGCTGCAGCAGGCCCATGCCGACAAGAGCGCCGAGCAGTTGGACGCCGAAGCCGTGCAGGTCAGCCTGGGCGGCCGCATGATGCTCAAGCGCGTCATGGGCAAGGCCAGCTTTGCCACCATCCAGGACGGATCGCTGGGCCCCACGCACGGCCGCATCCAGCTGTACATTACGCGCGACACCGTGGGCGAGGAGGTCTATGCGGCCTTCAAGCGCTGGGACCTGGGCGACATCCTGGGCGCAGAGGGCACGCTGATGAAGACCAAGACCGGCGAGCTGTCGGTCAAGGTGCAGACGCTGCGCCTGCTCACCAAGAGCCTGCGCCCCATGCCCGACAAGTTCCACGGCATGGCCGACCTGGAGCAGAAGGTGCGCCAGCGCTACGTGGACCTGATGATGGATGAGCAGGCCCGCCGCCGCTTCATCGCACGCAGCAAGGCCGTCTCGGGCATCCGCGAATTCATGGTGGAGCACGGCTTCCTGGAAGTGGAAACGCCCATGCTGCACCCCATTCCCGGCGGCGCCAACGCCAAGCCCTTCGTCACCCACCACAACGCGCTGGACCAGGAGATGTACCTGCGCATCGCGCCCGAGCTGTACCTCAAGCGCCTGGTGGTCGGCGGCTTCGAGCGCGTGTTCGAGATCAACCGCAACTTCCGCAACGAAGGCATCTCGGTTCGCCACAACCCCGAGTTCACCATGATGGAGTTCTACGCGGCCTACTGGAACTACCGCGACCTGATGGACTACACCGAGGCCCTGGTGCGCGACGCCGCGCAAAAGGCCGTGGGCACGCTGCAGCTGACCTACGGCGGCAAGCCCGTGGACCTGTCCCAGCCCTTCCAGCGCCTGACCATTCCCGAGGCCATCGTCAAGTTCACCGAAGCCGGCGACAAGGTGGCCGACCGCGAATGGCTGACCAATGCGCTGCGCAAGCTGGGCATGACGGAAGAAAAGGACCGCCTGTCCGCCCGCACCCTGGCCAGCCTGCAGGTGCTGTACTTCGAGGAAGTGGTGGAAGAAAAGCTCTGGCAGCCCACCTTCATCATGGAGCACCCCACCGAGATCTCGCCGCTGGCGCGCGCCAATGACGAGCGCCCCGAGGTCACCGAGCGCTTCGAGCTGTACATCACGGGCCGCGAATTCGGCAACGGTTTTTCCGAGCTCAACGACGCCGAGGACCAGGCCGCGCGCTTCAATGCCCAGGTCCAGGCCAAGGACGGTGGCGACGACGAAGCCATGTACTTCGACCACGACTTCGTGCGTGCCCTCGAGTACGGCATGCCCCCCACGGGCGGCTGCGGCATCGGCATCGACCGCCTGATGATGCTGCTGACCGACAGCGCCAGCATTCGCGACGTGATCCTGTTCCCTGCCCTGCGCCGCGAACAGTAAAACCCACGGCATCCAGCGCCTGCGCGCGTTACCAACTGAAGCCGCCTGCGTTCCCTTGGGAGCCAGGCGGCTTTTCCCTATACTGGCTCGCCATGCACATCCCCACCTACTGGGCGCAGGCGCGCCTGCGGCATGAAAGCCGCCCCACCCACGGCATCACCGTCCAGCGCTGGGGATGGTCCGACACCAGCCAGGAAGCCGCCCAGGCCCACGCCCAGGAGCGTGCCGCCAAGGCCCTGGAAGCCGCCCGCAATGCGGCGCTTCCAAAGGGCGAGCCTCGCATGGAATGGAAGAACGAGTACGCGCTCGACGGCTTCACCACCCCCATCCGCGAAGAAGTCCTGCAGCGCCGCGACGGCACGGTGATGACGCGCAACAGCTACGGCGCCCACTGCCTGAACACCGAGGGCGTGGCCATCGCCGATATCGACCTGCCCGAGCCGCCCAGCGCCGTGCGCTTTCCCGTCGTGACCCTGCTGTTGTTGGCTTCGGTCGCCATCTGGCTGGCCCGGCTGGCACCGCACAAGAACAATTCGCGGATGGTGGCCACGGCACTGGTCGTGCTGCTGCTGTTCCTGGCCATGCGGCGCGTGCAGCGCTGGTGGGAAGCACGCCAGGCGCGCCAGCGTGCGGCCACGGACTCGCCGGCCACCCGCGCCATGGAGCGCGTGCAGACCTTCCAACAAAGCCACCCCGACTGGGGCCTGCGCGTCTACGAAACACCCAAGGGCCTGCGCGTCATCGTCACGCATGCCGATTTCGCATCGGACGATCCGGCCGTCGGGCGGCTGTTCGACGCCCTGCAGGTGGATCCGCTCTATGCCCTGCTGTGCGAGCGCCAGCAATGCTTTCGCGCACGTGTCTCCGGCAAGCCCTGGCGCATGGGCCTGACCGGCCTATCCACCTCGCTGCGCAGCTGGCCCATTCCCGAAGACCGGCAAGAGGAGCGCCGCCAGTGGGCACTTGCCTATGACAGCAAAGCCCAGTGCTTTGCTGCCTGCAGGCTGCTGCAGCAACTGGGCAACCCGCGCATCTGCCCGGCTGCCGACGCCTTTGTGCAGTGGCATGACGAGGCCAGCCGCGCCCGCACGGATCTGCCGCTGGCCTAGCAAAAGCCCCGTTGCACACAATCGCACACGGACGCGACACCCGACTTACACTGGCGCCATCCCCCGCCGCGCACTGCGCGGCCCCTTGATCCATTCCTGGTTTCGCAACCATGAAGGCCATGCCCCCCGCCCCACCTCCCCTGCCCACCGACAGCGCCGACTCCCCCGCCATCGAGCCCAGCGGAGCACGCTTCGCCAAGCCAACGGACGAGTCCGCGCCCTTTTGCGTGCTGGTCGTGGAAGACCAGGCCTCGGTGCGCACCAGCCTGGTCAGCGAGCTGCTGCACGCGGGTGTGACCCGCGTGCTGGAGGCCGCCGATGGCCCCAGCGCCCTGGTGCTGTTCCGCGAGCAGCGCCCCGACCTGGTGCTGCTGGACATCCGCCTGCCCGGCGAGGATGGCTACTGGGTTGCCCGCCAGCTGCGCGAGGCCGAGCCCGGCGAGTGGACGCCCGTCATCTTCCTGTCCGGCCTGGACAATGACCTGGATGTGTGGCGCGGCATCGAGGCCGGAGGCGACGACTACCTGGTCAAGCCCGTCAAGCCCATCGTGCTCGTGGCCAAGCTGCGCGCCATGCGCCGCCTGCTGGACATGCGCCGGCGCCTGGTATCGCTGTCGGCCGAGCTGCACGAGGCCAACCAGAAGCTCAACGAAATGGTCGAGCTCGACCAGCTCACGGGCCTGGTCAACCGCCGAGGCTTCGACCGCATCCTGCATGCAGAGATCGCCTCGGCCCGCCGCGAAGGCCAGCCGCTGACGCTGATGCTCTGCGACCTGGACCATTTCAAGCGCTACAACGACACCTATGGCCACGTGCATGGCGATGAATGCCTGAAACAGATCGGACGCCTGCTGCGCGAGGTCTGCGTACGCCCCCGTGACGTGGCGGCGCGCTATGGCGGCGAGGAATTCGCGCTCATCCTGCCGCGCACGCCGCGCTCGGGCGCCATGACGTTTGCGCGCGCCGTGGGCCAGATGCTGCGCGTGCTGCGCATACGCCACCCCGATTCGCCCCATGAATCGGGTCTCACGCTGTCGGGCGGCATCACCACCTGCATTCCCGACGAATACACCAGCGCCGAAGCCATGCTCATGCGCGCCGACCAGGCACTGTACGCGGCCAAGGCGCAGGGGCGAGACCGCTTCTTCAGCTTCGAGATGCAGATGGACACGGTGGAGCAGCGCCGCACCTGACTGCCGGGCCTTGCGCCTGCGCTTACGATCGCAGCTCAACGCCGGGCGCGCGCGAGCTGCGCATCCGGGTCCCGAAAGCGGATTCCTGTTTCCTGAATGTTTGAAGTTATGCGTCGTTTTCAAGCGCACCTGCCCACCTGGATGCAGGATTGGCTGGAGTTCATCATCCCCGGTGCCCAGATCCTGCTGATCATCGGCGCGGCCTGGCTGCTCAATCGCCTGGTTCGCCGGCTGATCGCACGCGCGGGCCGGCACTACGGCCTGCCGCCGGAGCTGCTGGTGCCGCTGCGCGGCGTGTTCCGCTGGATTCTCATCGCCGCCACCGTGCCGCTGGTACTGGAGCGCCTGGGCGTCTCGGCCACCGTGCTGTGGACGGCCTTCACCGGCTTTGCCACCGTGGGCGCCGTGGCCTTCTTCGCGGCCTGGAGCGTGCTGTCCAACCTGTTCTGCGCCCTGCTCATCGTCATCGTCGGGCCCTTTCGCCTGGGTGACTACATCGAGGTGCTGGACACGGCCGAAAAGCCCGGTGCCAAGGGCCGCGTGATCGACATCAACATGCTCTACACCACCTTGCAGGACGCCCATGCGCCCGATGGCTCACCCAACCTGCTGCAGATCCCCAACTCGCTGATCTTCCAGCGCGTGGTCCGGCGCTGGAAGGGCGGCCTGGGTGTGGATGGCGAGCATGCCAGCCATGGCGAGGAGGAGCGCGCCATCCGGCTGACCACGCCGCATGATGCCCAGCCCTCGCAGCCGCCCATGCACACGACCAACTAAGGCCGACACCGCATGAAAAAAGCCGCCGCCCGGCAAAGGGACGGCGGCTTCGCCATTGAGCAGCGCGCCTCAGGGCTTGCGCGGCCGGACCTTGCTGGCGGCCAGCTTGGCGTTGGTGCGCGCCTGCTCCACATCCTGGGCGCGCGCAAGGGCCACGCCCATGCGGCGCTTGACGAAGCTCTCTGGCTTGCCGAACAGGCGCAGGTCCGTGCCCGGCACGGCCAAGGCCTCGTCCACGCCGTCGAACACCAGGCCTTCGGCATCCTGCCCGCCATAGATCACGGCGCTGGCTCCGGGGTTGCGCAGCGAGGCATCCACGGGCAGGCCCAGGATGGCGCGCGCATGCAGCTCGAACTCGCTTTGCCACTGCGTGGCCAGCGTGACCAGCCCCGTGTCGTGCGGGCGCGGCGAGACTTCGCTGAACCAGACCTGCTCGCCCTTGACGAACAGCTCCACGCCAAACAGGCCCAGGCCGCCCAGGTCATCGGTCACCGCCTTGGCGATGTCGCGCGACTTCTGCAGCGCCGCCGGGTGCATGGGATGGGGCTGCCAGCTCTCCACATAGTCGCCGGACTGCTGGATGTGGCCGATCGGATCGCAGAAATGCGTCTGCACCTGGCCGTCCGCACCCTTGGCGCGCACCGTGAGCTGGGTGATTTCGTAGTCGAAGTCGATGAAGCCCTCAACGATCACACGGCCATGGCTCACGCGGCCGCCGGCCATGGCGTAGTCCCAGGCCTTGGCCACGTCGTCCGGGCCGTCCAGCTTGCTCTGGCCCTTGCCCGAGCTGCTCATCACGGGCTTTACCACGCAGGGGAAACCGATGGCGGGCTGGCCATCGGTGCCGTCGATGGCGGCCTGCAGCTCCTGCTGCGAATCACAGAAGCGATAAGGGCTGGTGGCCAGGCCCAGCGTCTCGGCGGCCAGGCGGCGGATGCCTTCCCGGTCCATGGTCAGGCGCGCGGCGCGGGCCGTGGGGATCACGGTGACCACACCGGCTGCTTCCAGCTCTTCGAGCATGGGCGTGGCAATGGCCTCGATCTCGGGCACGACCAGGTCGGGCTTCTCGGCCTCGATCAAGGCCTTGAGCTGGGCCGGATCGCTCATGGTGATGGTGCGCGCGTGGTGGGCCACCTGCTGGCCGGGCGCGTTCTCGTAGCGGTCCACGGCAATGGTTTCCACGCCCAGGCGCTGCAGCGCGATCAGCACTTCCTTGCCGAGTTCGCCGCTGCCCAGCAGCATGACTTTGGTGGCATGGGGGGAGTAAGGGGTTCCAAGGGTGGTCATCTGCGCGTCCTGTGAGCCAGGCGGAGCCTGGGCAAGATAAGAAAGAGAGGGAGGCAGGCCTGCACGGCCCGCAGCAGCCCCCGATCATAGGACGCCGACGCAGGCGCCGCCTACAAACCCAGCGCCTGCGCGAGGTTGCGCCGCGCCCGCGCCTCCAGCCGTTGCCGGAACCAGTCAGTGCAGTAGATGGCCTCGCGCTGCATGAAGCCCTGCAGCACCTCGCGGCGCTTGGCGCGGTACAGCGGCAAGGGCACCCATTCGTACTCGGCCCGCACCTGTACCTCGTACTCGGCAAACCGCAGAGGGTCGGCCGCCAGAATGCCCAGGTCGGCATCCACCAGCAGTTGGGCGTCGATTCCGGACGGCTGTGCAGCGTGGCAGGTCGCCATGATCAGACCATGCACGCGCTCAGCTATATCTGCAGGCAGACCCTGCCCGCGCACCACGGCCACGGCCCAGTCGGCGCTACGCGCCTCGTTGTCCTTGGCTTGCGTTTGGTAGACAGCGTCATGGAACCACAGCGCCAGTGCCACCTCGCCGGGGTGCTCGGCCAGGCCCAGCGCCGGTTGCAGCAGGCCCATGGCCTCGCCCAGATGCTGCAGCGTGTGGTAGTGGCGCTGGGGCTCGCTGTAGCTTTGCAGCAACTCGGCCAGCACAGTCTGCGATGCGCTGGCACCCAGTGCGGACCAGGCGCTCTCCCAAGACGCCTGCCAGGTCTGCAGCGATGCATCGTTTGCGGTGGGCATTTTGGCCCGTGGTCCAGCATGGGTCATCGCCAGTTCCTTCAATTTTCAGAAGATGCCGGGCGCCAGCGCCCGCAGCGGCGCACCTGCCGATGACAGCAGCCATGCCAGCAGGCCGCAGTTGAGCACCACGGTGATCCAGAACACCAGTTGGAATGAAGCCTTGCTGGACTTGTGCCGCAGCAGCCCTTGCCCGAGCAGCGCGCCGGGCCAGCCGCACAGCAGTGCCAGCAGGTGCAGACGGCTTTCGCTGGTGCGCCAGCGGTCGTTCCTGGCGGCGGACTTGTCGAATCCATAGACCATGAAGGTCACAAAGCTTGCCGCCGAATACAGGCCGACCAGTGTCCAGGGCATGCGGCCGCTCCAGGCAACAGCCAGCAACACGCAGAAGAAGGCAGCGGCCAGGCCTACCGCCACCGGGCCTCGCACAGGCGGTAGAGGCCGCGAAGGCATGCCGGCACGGCTTCGCCGCGCAGGCTGCGGGCGGCCGGTCCTTGGTTCGTCAATGAAGGCCACATCCTGCGCGCGCCATTTTCCCTGGGCGTTGCGGCTGGGCACGTAGCTGACACGCTCGCCGCCCTCGGGCCTGCGGCGGCGATCGGTGAAGGACTTGATATGGACAAAGACCTGCGCGCCGCCTCCATCGGGCTCGATGAAGCCAAAGCCCTGCTCGTCCTTCCAGCCGGTGAGACGTCCCTGCTGCCGCATGGCATGCTCAGTGGCTGCCGGCTGCGGCCGGCCGCGCATCCTGCTTGCATGGCTCGCCCAGGCAAATGCCTATGTCGCGCGCCATGGTGAGCAGGCCGTGGTCCAGGGGCACGGTGCGCTGGGTGTTGGCCACGCGGGAGATTTCCACGCTGCCGATCTCGCCACCCTGCAGCGTGACCATACGGCCGAAGCGCCCCGACAGCACCAGTTGCGCCGCATGGTGGCCGTACTGCGTGGCCAGCACGCGGTCAAAGGGCGTGGGGTCGCCGCCGCGCTGTACATGGCCGAGGACCGTGGTGCGCACCTCGCTCCTGAGGTGGGGCTGCAGGCGCTCGCGCAGCACATGGCCGACACCGCCCAGGCGGACCGGGTCGGGGCTTTGCTCGATGCGCTCGCGCACCGTGAGGCTGGCGCCGCTTTCCTTGGCGCCCTCGCCGATGCAGATGATGGTGTAGCGCTGGCGCTGCTCGCGGCCCCGGCAGAAGTCGACGATGGCCTGCAGGTCGTAATCGATCTCGGGCAGCAGGATGACGTCGGCCGCACCGGCAATGCCGGCCTCCAGCGCCAGCCATCCAGCATGGCGCCCCATGGTCTCGACGATCATCACGCGGTGGTGGCTGTTGGCCGTGCTCTCGATGCGGCGCAGCGCCTCGGTGGCCGTGGCCACGGCGGTGTCGAAGCCAAAGCTGCGCTCGCAATTGGCAATGTCGTTGTCTATGGTCTTGGGCACGCCCACGCAGGTCAGCCCCACCTGTTCGGCCAGGCCATGCGCCAGGCTCATGGTGCCGTCGCCGCCGATGGCCACCACCACGTCCAGGCCCAGCGCCCGGACATTGCGGCCCACATGCTCCAGCGTGGCCGCATCGCGCAGGGGGTTGGCGCTGTTGCTGGTGCCCAGGATGGTGCCGCCCACATGCAGGATGCCCGAGACCTCGTCCCAGCCCAGCGGCTTGACGCCGGGCGGGTCGAGCATCAGGCCCTCGAAGCCGTCGGCAATGCCCAGCACCTCGCACTGGCCGTGGTTGATCAGGGACTTGGTGACCGCACGGATCACCGCATTCAGGCCGGGGCAGTCGCCACCTCCGGTCAGCACGCCAACGCGCATGGGAAAACTCTCCTGTGAAACACCGGCCGACGCGCCCTTTACGACACGCACATGCCTTTGCAAAGCCCGCCTTGGCCCTCGGAGCGGCCAGCGGCGGCATTCTTCAATCCATCAAGGCAGCAGGTCCAGCGCCTGCAGATAGGCAGGCTGGCGCATGAGGTCGTCCCAGGGCTGGGGCACGGTCTCCGGCAGCAGGGCCACGCGGCGCGATTCGCTGTCGGCATCGGGCTGCCAGCGGCCGCTGCGCTGCGCGGCCTCCATGCCGGCCAGCAGCTCGTCCACATGCTCGCCCAGGCCCAGGCTCTGGTTGCACAGCAGCACCATGTCGCAGCCCGCCTCCAGCGCGGCCAGGGCCGCGTCGGTATAGCCGATGAGCTGGCCGTCGATGCGGCGCGCGCCCTCCATGCTCAGGTCGTCGCTGAAAATGGCGCCGTCGTAGCGCAGGCGGCTGCGCAGGATGTCCTTGAGCCACTTTGCAGAAAAACCGGCCGGGCGCTTGTCCACCTTGGGGTAGATCACATGGGCCGGCATCACGGCCGTGAGCACGCTGGACAACCAGGGATAGGGCTCAGCGTCCTCGCCCAGGATGGCGGTGAGGCTGCGGCCATCGACCGGAATGTCCACATGCGAATCAGCCTTGACGAAGCCGTGGCCGGGAAAGTGCTTGCCGCAGTTGCCCATGCCGGCCTGCAGCAGGCCGTGCATGAGGCTGCGGGCCAGCGCGGCCACCACGCGCGGGTCGCGGTGGAAGCTGCGGTCGCCGATGACGCTGCTGGCACCGTAGTCAAGGTCCAGCACCGGGGTGAAGCTGAAATCCACGCCGCAGGCGCGCAGCTCGGTGCCCAGCACGTAGCCGGCCGCCGTGGCGGCATTCATGGCGGCCAGGGCGCCGCTGCCTTCGCGGTGCTTGCTGCCCTGGCCGTCGTCCATCCACATCTGGCCGAAGGCGCGCATGGGCGGCAGGTGCGTGAAGCCGTCAGCGCGAAAACGCTGCACGCGCCCGCCCTCATGGTCCACGCAGATCAGCAAATCGGGCTTGACCGCCTTGATATCGGCGCACAGCTGCACCAGCTGCTCGCGGCTTTCCCAGTTGCGGGCAAAGAGGATGATGCCGCCGACCAGCGGATGCGCCAGGCGCTGGCGGTCCACATCGGTGAGTGCCTTGCCGGCGATGTCGATGATGAGGGGTGCGTGCTCGGTCATGCCGGGAGTTCCTATGAATCCTGTGGAGTCAAAAAAGCCAGCGTCACGCTGGCCGGGTATCAGGCGCGGCGCTCGACCACGCAGAAGCTGGCCGCGTAGTCGCTCTCGTCGGTCACGGACAGGTGCACCTGCAGGTTGCGCGCCTCGAACCATTCCTTGAGCGCGCCGTGCAGCACGATGGCAGGCTGGCCACTGGGCAGCTTGACGACCTCGCAGCTGCGCCAGGTCATGGGCATGACCATGCCCATGCCTATGGCTTTGGAAAAGGCCTCCTTGGCGGAAAAGCGCGTGGCCACGAAGCGGATGCCGCGCTCAGGCCAGCGCGCGCGGCGGGCACGCCAGGTGGCCAGCTCGCCCTCGGCCAGCACCTTCTCGGCGAAACGGTCGCCATGGCGCTCCAGGCTGGCGCGGATGCGGCGCACGTCGCAGATGTCGGTACCGATGCCGTAGATCATGGATTCGCTCCGCGAAAGCTTCAGGCGCGCGCCGCCATGCCCTGGTCTATGCACTGCTGGTAGGCGCGCACGGTTTCGGCGTAGCCCAGCTCCAGCGCGTCGGCGATCAGCGCATGGCCGATGGAGACTTCGAGCAGGCCCGGCACGCGCGCCACGAAGGCGGCCAGGTTGTCACGGCTGAGGTCATGGCCGGCATTGATGCCCAGCCCGGCATCCAAAGCCGCCTGGGCCGCCGCCGCATAGGCCTGCAGTTGCGCGTCCTGGTCTGCCGTGCCCCAGGCAGCTGCGTAGGGTTCGGTATACAGCTCGACCCGGTCGGCGCCCACGGCGCGCGCAGCGGCCATCTGGGCGGGCACGGGGTCCATGAACAGGCTGACGCGCACGCCCAGCTGGCGGCATTCGGCAATCAGCGGCTTCAGGCGCTCGGCGTCCTGCGGGAAGTTCCAGCCATGGTCGCTGGTGAACTGGTCCTCGCTGTCGGGCACGAAGGTGGCCTGGTGCGGGCGTGTGTCGCGGATGAAGTCCATGAGGTTCTGCGTCGGGTTGCCCTCGATGTTGAACTCCGCCTGCGGCCACTGTGTCATCAGCGCCTGCAGTTCATAGACATCCTCGCTGCGGATATGGCGCTGGTCGGGACGCGGATGGATGGTGATGCCCTGGGCACCGGCCTCCAGGCAGATGCGCGCGGCGCGCGTCACGCTGGGAATGCCCAGGTGGCGCGTGTTGCGCAGCAGCGCAACCTTGTTGACATTGACCGACAGCGCCGTGCGCTGCGAAGCGTGGGAAAGATTCATAGCGATTGCAGATCCATCATCAGCTGGCGGGTGCGCAGCATGGGACTGCCGCAATGGTATTGCAGCAGGGCCCTCAGTTGGGGCTTGAGGGCCAGCGCCTGCTCGGGTTGAGCCACCACATGCAGCGTGGCGTTGAAGGCCTGCCGGGCCTGCAGCGCGCTTTCAATGGCCTGCCATTGCGCAGCGCCCAGCACGGCGCGCTCGCCCTGCAGCGCCGGGCGCAGGCCGCCCTCGGCCACCAGCGCATAGCGGCGGCCTTCGGCCAGCGGCGCCAGCGTGGCGCTTTCCTCATTCAAGGCGGGCAGATGGCCCAGTTCGCGCAGCAGCAGCAGCTCGAAGGTGCGCAGCACGGGCTCGATGGCATCGCCATGCTGGCCCGCCAGCACGCGCACCACGCCGGCATAGATGTCGAACAGCGCCGCATAGGGATCGTCTCGCGCCAGCAGGCGCATCAGCAGCTCGTTGAGGTACAGGCCCGACATCAGGGCGTCGCCCTGGGGCATGACATGGCCGCCCACCCACTCGGCGCCCTTGAGGGTGTGGATCTCGGCATTGCCCTCGCCGCCCAGGCTGTAGCTCAGGCTCAGCGGCTGCAGCGGCAGCAGCACGGGGCGAAAGTTCGAGGTCGGGCGCTTGACGCCCTTGGCCGCCAGCGCCACGCGGCCCCGGTGCCGCGTGAAGACCTCGAGGATCAGGCTGGACTCGCTCCAGTCATAGCTGTGCAGCACATAGGCCGGCTCATCCGAGACACGCTTGGCGCTAGCCATGGACAGAGGGCCTTGCGGGGAGGTTTCTCACTCGTAGCCGAAGGAGCGCACGCGGGCCTCGTCGTCGGCCCAGCCCGAGCGCACCTTGACCCAGACTTCGAGGAAGACCTTGGCATCCATGAGCTTTTCCAGCTCCTGGCGGGCCTCGGTGCTGATGCGCTTGAGGCGCTCGCCCTTCTCTCCGATGATCATGGCCTTGTGTCCGTCGCGCTCGACCACGATGGTCGCCGCCACGCGGATGAAGCGCTTGTGCTGCTTGCTGGCCTCTTCCTCGAACTTGTCGATGACCACCGTGGAGGTGTAGGGCAGCTCGTCGCCCGTGAAGCGGAACAGCTTCTCGCGCACGGTTTCCGAGGCGAGGAACTTCTCGCTGCGGTCGGTCAGCTCGTCGGGCGCATACATCCAGTCCTGCTCGGGCAGGTACTTCTCGCAGATGCCGAACAGGCGCTCGATGTCGCCCTTGCTCTTGGCCGACATGGGCACGAACTCGGCAAACGGATGGCGCTCCTGCATGCTCTTGAGCCAGGGGGCGATCTCGGCACGGCGGCCCACGGTATCGAGCTTGTTGGCGATCAGCAGCGTGGGAATGCCGGGCTTGAACAGCGACAGCACCTTGGCATCGGCCAGCGTGAACTGGCCGGCTTCCACGACGAACAGGATCAGGTCCACGTCGCCGATGGCGCCCATCACGGTCTTGTTGAGCGACTTGTTCAGCGCCGTGCTGTGCTTGGTCTGGAAACCCGGTGTATCGACGAAGATGAACTGCGTCGCGGCGCGCGAGCGAATGCCCGTGATGCGGTGGCGCGTGGTCTGCGCCTTGCGCGAGGTGATGCTGATCTTCTGGCCCACCAGCGCATTCATCAGCGTGGATTTGCCCACATTGGGCTTGCCGACGATGGCGATCAGGCCGCAGCGCTGCGGGCCTGTCGGCACCTCGGGCGCCTGGGCTTCATCAGGGGCGGATGCCGTGCGTGCTGCGCCGGCGCCGGGCTTGGCCGCAGCCAGCAGGGCATCGAGTTCGGCGGCGGTCTGTGCCGGCGCCGGAGGTTTGTCTTGGTTCATGCGTGTCTTGCTTTCAATAGTTCCAGCATGGCTGTGGCAGCCGTCTGCTCTGCGGCTCTGCGCGAGGCACCCGTTCCCCGGGCCTGCAATTGCAGCTCGGCAATCGCGCAGGCCACTTCAAAGGTCTGGCGGTGGGCGGCTCCCGTGGTGGCGACCACCTCGTACTGCGGCAGCTTCATGCGCCGTCCCTGCAGCCATTCCTGCAGGGCCGTCTTCGCATCCTTTTCGGCTGCGCGCATGTGGGGGTTGATGTCCACGCCCTCGAAAAGATGGTGTACCACCTTCTCGCCCGCCGCGTAGCCGGCATCCAGATAGACCGCGCCGATCAGGGCCTCGACCGCATCGGCCAGGATGGAGGGGCGTTGCTTGCCGCCCGACTTGGATTCACCCTCGCCCAGGCGCAGCAGATCGGGCAACTGCAGCCTCAGCGCGATCTGGTGCAGCGTGCCTTCCTTGACCAGGTTGGCGCGCACGCGGGACAGATCGCCCTCGGGCATGGAACTGAGCCGCTGGTAGAGCAGGCTGGAAATGGCAAGGTTCAGCACCGAGTCACCGAGGAATTCCAGGCGCTCGTTGTTGTCTGCCGAGAAGCTGCGGTGCGTGACGGCACGCTGCAGCAATGCAGGCTCGGCAAATTGATGCTGCAGCCTCAGCTGCAGCGCATTCAGTAAGGGAGGCACCTATTGGGTCTGCTTCTTAAAACGGTAAGTCAGGTACGCGGGGCCCACGAGATGGATCTCGCGCGAATATTCGAACCCCACCACCACGCGGTCATTGATCTTGGTCACTTCGAGATCGCCACCCTTGACGGACGTGAAGTCATCGATGGCAGCGGAACGCTCGAAGCTGGCTTTCACCTCGGCCACGGAATTGCCCTCGCGGGCCGCCTTGTTGGCGGCCTTGACGATGGCCTGGTATTCCAGGAAGACCGGCACGGATTGTGCGCCCACGGCCACCACGCCCACGCCCAGGGCAATCACAAACACCAGTCCCAGAAAGGACAGGCCGCGCTGGCGCGAACGCCGGTTGTTCGATGTCAACATGCTTTTTCCTCCTCCGATGTGAATCCCTCGCGCATGCCCGGGCCACTGCGGTCCTCAGGCATGCATGTGATGTGATGTGATCAATGGAAGCTGCCGATGCGCTTGAAATCCCCGAAGTTCATCCAGACAAAGAAAGCCCGGCCCACGATGTTCTTGTCGGGCACAAAGCCCCAGTAGCGCGAATCCAGCGAGTTGTCGCGGTTGTCGCCCATCATGAAGTACTGGCCCTCCGGCACCTTGCAGGTGATGCCTTCGACGCTGTAGCGGCAGCTCTCGCGGAACTCGAAGCCGCTGGCGCCCTGGATGAAGGCGGGCACGTCCTGGTTCACGATCATGCGGTGCGGCTTGTCGCCCAGCGACTCCTCGTACTGCTTGAAGTAACGCATCGCATCCTTGTCGAAGAAGTCGGGCAGTGCATTGACCGGGACTTCCTTGCCATTGATCGTCAGCCGCTTGTTCAGGTAGGCGATCTCGTCGCCCGGCAGGCCCACCACCCGCTTGATGTAGTCCAGGCTGGGCTGGGGCGGGTAGCGGAACACCACCACATCGCCACGCTGCAGCGGCGTTCCCTGCGTGATCTTGGTGTTGATCACCGGCAGGCGCACGCCATAGGTGAACTTGTTCACCAGGATCAGGTCGCCCACGAGCAGCGTGGGGATCATGGAGCCAGACGGGATCTTGAACGGCTCGAACAGGAACGAGCGCAGCACGAAGACGATCGCGATCACCGGGAACAGGCCTGCCGTCCAGTCCAGCCACCAGGGCTGCATGAGGATGCGGCCCTTGGCCTCTTCCGACACCTCGATGTCGGTCTTGGCGATGCCCATGCGGTCGAGTTCTGCGCGGCGTGCCACGGCAGCCTCCTCGATGGCCACGGCAGCGCGGCGGCGGCGCGGCAGGAAGTACAGCCGCTCGGCCACCCAGTACAGGCCCGTGACCACGGTGGCCAGGAACAGCAGCAGCGCGAAGTTGCCCTCGATGAAGCCTGTGTACCAGGCGCCGATATAGCCCACGAAGGCCGCGAGTACGACGGCCGTAATCCATTGCATGGCTTGCATCAATCCTCCACTTGCAGGATGGCCAGGAAGGCCTCCTGGGGCACTTCCACCGATCCGATCTGCTTCATGCGCTTCTTGCCGGCCTTTTGCTTTTCCAGCAGCTTGCGCTTGCGGGTGATGTCGCCGCCGTAGCACTTGGCCAGCACGTTCTTGCGCATGGCCTTGACGGTTTCCCGCGCAATGATGTTGGCGCCGATGGCGGCCTGGATGGCCACATCGAACATCTGGCGGCTGATGATCTCGCGCATCTTGGCCACCACGGCCCGGCCGCGGTACGTGGCCTGGGAGCGGTGCACGATGATGGACAGCGCATCGACCTTCTCGCCGTTGAGCAGGATGTCCACCTTCACCACATCGGAGGCGCGGTACTCCTTGAACTCATAGTCCATGGAGGCATAGCCGCGCGAGACCGACTTGAGCTTGTCGAAGAAGTCCAGCACGATTTCGCCCAGCGGCATCTCATAGGTGAGCATCACCTGGCGGCCGTGGTACTGCATGTTGATCTGCACGCCGCGCTTCTGGTTGGCCAGCGTCATCACCGGGCCCACATAGTCCTGGGGCATGTACAGGTGGACGGTGACGATGGGCTCGCGCACCTCCTCGATACGGCCGGCATCGGGCATCTTGGACGGGTTCTCGACCTGGATGACCTCGCCATCGCCCTTGACCACTTCGTAGACCACGCTGGGCGCGGTGGTGATCAGGTCCTGGTCGAATTCGCGCTCCAGGCGCTCCTGCACGATTTCCATGTGCAGCAGGCCCAGGAAGCCGCAGCGAAAGCCGAAGCCCAGCGCCTGCGAGACTTCAGGCTCGAACTGCAGGGACGAATCGTTGAGCTGCAGCTTCTCCAGCGCATCGCGCAGCTGGTCATATTCGCTGGCTTCGGTGGGGTACAGACCCGCGAACACCTGGGGCTTGATTTCCTTGAAGCCGGGCAGGGCCTCGGTGGCAGGACCCAGATTGTTGGGAAGCTTCTTTTCCAGCGTGATGGTGTCGCCCACCTTGGCTGCCTTGAGCTCCTTGATGCCGGCAATGATGTAGCCCACCTCGCCGGCGCGCAGCACGTCGCGCGGCACGTCGGCCGGGGTGAACACGCCCAGGTTGTTGGCTTCATAGGCAGCGCCCGAGGCCATCATCTTGAAGCGCTCGCCACGCTTGAGTTCACCATCGACCACGCGCACCAGCATCACGACGCCGACATAGGTGTCGAACCAGCTGTCGATGATCATGGCGCGCAGCTGGCCATTGGGATCGCCCTTTGGCGGCGGCACCTTGGCGACCACCGCCTCCAGGATCTCTTCGATGCCCATGCCGGTCTTGGCCGAGCAGGGAATGGCGTCGCTGGCATCGATGCCGATGACATCCTCGATCTCGGCCCTGGCATTTTCGGGATCGGCCTGGGGCAGATCCATCTTGTTGAGAACCGCCGTCACTTCCACGCCGAGTTCCAGCGCGGTGTAGCAGTTGGCCACGGTCTGCGCCTCGACGCCCTGCGAGGCGTCCACCACCAGCAGTGCACCCTCGCAGGCGGACAGCGAACGCGAGACTTCATACGAGAAGTCCACGTGGCCGGGCGTGTCGATGAGGTTGAGGTTGTAGACCTGGCCATCCTTGGCCTTGTACTGCAGGGCTGCGGTCTGCGCCTTGATGGTGATGCCGCGCTCTTTCTCGATATCCATCGAGTCCAGCACCTGGGCTTCCATGTCACGGTCAGCCAAGCCTCCGCAACGCTGGATGAGGCGGTCAGCCAGCGTCGACTTGCCATGGTCGATGTGCGCAATGATGGAAAAATTTCTGATGTGGTTCATCAACGGGAAGGACTGCTAGTGAAAGTGGAAAACGACAGGGCCGGCGCGCAAGAAAAAAGGGCGCGTCCATGAACGACGCGCCCCGAACCAACAATCTCTGGCAACTGCGATAGTTGGGACTTTATTGTAGGCAAAACGGGCTGAAAACCAAGCCCTGACAAGGCCTGCAAAGGTCCGGGCTTGATCTGTCACAATTATTTATCAACAGTTTATCAACAGAACCGCCGAGCCATTTCTCGCCCGTCGATCACCGGATAGCGCGGTGCTTTTGCACCGCAACAATCCCCTTTGAAAACAGGTTTCTGACGCCTTGAGCCGTCACGCTTTGGTGGGGCATTTTACCCAATGCCCCAAGGGGCATGGGCGGCTCCGGGTCAGGATTCCGAGGGTATTCCCCAGGATCCGGAAAACCGCCCTCCCCTGCGGCCTCAGCGCGTCGGACGGATCAGCACGTACTGTGCCCATTCCCCACGGCGCACCAGCAGGTTCACCGGCTTGCTCTTGTCCACCTTGGCCAGCGTGGCCTCGAAGCTCTTGAGCCCCGTGATCTCGACATTGGCCAGTTGCAGGATCACGTCGCCTTCGCGCAGGCCCGCACGTGCCGCAGCCTCGACGGCCGCCGTCACGCGCACGCCGCCCTTGATGCCCAGCTCCTTCTTCTGGGCATCCGTGAGCTCGGCCAGCGTCAGGCCCAGCGGCTGGGAAACCAGGGTGCTGCCCTTGCCGGTGGCCTTGGCCTGCGGAGCCGCGCCGTCCGGCTCGACCTCGGCGATCACCATGGTCAGATCCTTGGCTGCGCCGCGACGGAAGACGGTGATGGTGCTGCGTGTGCCGGGCTTGGTATTGCCCACCAGGCGCGGCAGGTCGGCCACCTTGTCGATGGCCTTGCCGTCGAACTTGATGATCACGTCACCAGCCTCGACGCCCGCCTTGGCAGCGGGCGAATCCGGCTCGACGGCCGACACCAGTGCGCCCTGTGCCTTGCCTAGGCCAATGGATTCGGCAATGTCCTTGGTGACCGGACCGATCTGCACGCCAATGCGGCCTCGCGTGACCTTGCCGGTGGCGCGCAGCTGGTCGCTGACACGCACGGCCTCATCGATCGGAATCGCGAAGCTGATGCCCATGAAGCCGCCGGAGCGCGAATAGATCTGGCTGTTGATGCCCACGACCTCGCCGCGCATATTCAGCAACGGGCCGCCCGAGTTGCCGGGGTTGATGGCCACATCGGTCTGGATGAACGGCAGATAGTCGCCCGTATCGCGCTGCTTGGCACTGACGATGCCCGCCGTGACGGAGTTGTCGAGGCCGAAGGGCGAGCCGATGGCCATCACCCACTCGCCGACCTTGAGGCGGTTCACATCGCCGATCTTCACGGCCGGCAGCCCTGTGGCGTCGATCTTGACCACGGCCACGTCGGTGCGCTTGTCGCTGCCCACGATCTTGGCCTTGAACTCACGCTTGTCGGTCAGCGTGACGATGACTTCGTCAGCGCCTTCGACCACGTGGGCATTGGTCATCACAAAGCCATCGGCCGTCAGGATGAAGCCGGAACCCACGCCGCGCGGCTGCTCCTCGTCAGGCTGTGAACGCGGCTGTGGGCGCTGGCGCGGCACATTGGGCACGGGCAGGCCAAAGCGGCGGAAGAATTCGAGCATGTCCTCGTCCATGCCCAGCGCCTCGGCAGAGTTGGCCGACACCTTCTCCAGCGTGCGGATGTTGACCACGGAAGGGCCGACCTGCTCGACCAGATCGGTGAAGTCCGGCAGCCCCCGCACCACGGCGCCACTTTGCGCATGGGCGGCACTCACCGGCACCAGCATTCCTGCGCTGCCTGCAGCCAGCGCCAGAACGCCGGCCAGTGTGCAGGACTGCAGCGTCTTCCATCGAACAGTGGTCATGGTCATCCTTTCCATCTCAATCATTACGTTGCCCCGACGCCATCGCGCCCAGGCGGTTTGTTCGGACACATGGCAGCCGACTTGCTTTCGGACGAACGTCACATTCTGGCGTAGTCCTGGCGAGCATCGGCCAGACGATGGCTCAGAAGCCTGAAAGACGCGGTTAGTTCCCGAATCGGCAGCATGCATGGGGCGCGGGCCGCCGTGCATGGAGCACAAATGACTGCACCCGCGTCCATTTCAATGCCGAAAGGCTGGAGGCGGGTGCAAAAGAAGGCAGGAGAGCCATGCTCTCCTGTGAGATTCAGCGCTGGTTGGCGCGCGGTGCCGAGGCGAAGTTGGCGTTGCGCAAGAAGCTGGCAGGCATCTGCAACGTGGCGGGCCCACTGTATTGCGGATGGGAGGCCAGCAGCGCATCCAGGCGCGGATCACGCAGCATCACGCTCTGCCCGTAGGGTCCGGCCACCGCCACGACCGAGGAAGACTGGGCCGTATCGCCAAGCGGGAAGTCCTGGGCATTGCCAGCCACCGCAACCGGCGCCGAAGGAGCGCCCGTCTCAAGGGCCGCCAGGGCCCGGCCCGGCGCCACGCCGGGACCGGCAGGCGCGCCCAGCATCACGCTCCAACCAATGGCAGCCACGGCCGCCACGGAGGCAAAGCCCGCCGCCATCTTCCAGCGGAATACCGAGGCATTGGCCGCATCGCGCAGCGGCGCGCCATTGATCACGGCCCGGTCCTGCGCCGGATGCGCAATTTGCGCCAGCTCTTCAGTGGCCACGGAAACCAGCGGACGACGAGGCTCGTTGGCCAGTTGGGCGCGGATTCCGGAGAGCACATCGTGCCGGCTGTGATGCGCCAATTCCGGGGACCGCAGCACATCGCCCACGAGGTGGTACATGCGCCACTCCTGCTGGCCTGCATCGCTTTCCGCATAGGCCAGCACGGCCTGCAACTCTGCGGCAGAGAGTTCACCATCAGCCAATGCCGACAATTGTTCGCGCTTCGTCAGATCGTCATTCATGATCAATCACCTGCTTGTCTGCTTTGAGACCCTGTACCCAAAAAATGCGCCACCGGCGGCCACAACCCATCACGCCTACCAACGCTTGCCCGACTGGCGCTCCAGCAAAGGCTTGACCCTGGCTGAAATCGCTTCCCGTGCGCGAAAAATCCGTGAGCGCACGGTGCCGATGGGGCAACCCATGGCGTTCGAGATTTCCTCGTAGCTCAGGCCTTCAATTTCGCGCAACGTGACAGCCTGTCGGAGATCCTCGGGCAAAGCCTCCATGGCGGCGTTGACTGCCTGGGCAATTTCCTGGGCTGCCAGGATCGTTTCGGGCGTTTCTTCGGTGGTTAGTTCCTGGCTGACCCGGGAAGTTTCATCATCGTCATCCCCGTTGTGTAACGCGCTTTCGGTGATCAGCGGCGAGCGCTTCATGTCCAGCAGCGCCTTCTTGGCAGTATTCACGGCAATGCGGTACAGCCAGGTATAGAACTGGGCATCACCCCTAAACTGGTGCAGGGCACGATAGGCGCGGATGAAGGTTTCCTGCGCAATGTCCGGCACCAGGTCCACGTCGCGCACCATGCGGCCGATGAGGCGCTCGATGCGGCGCTGGTACTTGATGACCAGTAGCTCGAAGGCCCGCATGTCTCCTGCGTTGGTGCGCTCGACCAGAGCCAGGTCGCTATCGGCAGAAGAAGGCGGGAATTCGGGAGGCGTCATGAAATCGGTGAAGACGGGCCGCGGCGGCCCTGGCGCAGTCATTGCGCCCGTTCTGTAGGTCTGGCCGGGGAATATACAGCACGCCGCAAATCACCCCAGGTTTCCGGACTCTGCCTGCACAACAGGAGAAGCCAGCGGGAGCTACGCCAACGCAAGGGCCCCGCCGGCACCATGGAAACCAGGGGACGGACCTGCACCCACAACCACGATCCACCATCGGCGCGCACCTGCAGCAGCACCGGCTGCGCAGCCTGGCCTGGGTCCGACTCGCAGATCGACCACTGCACGCCATCCCAGGCGATGAAACCCTTACCCAGGCTGTGCCATCCATGCCACATGCCGGCAGCAGCAACCAGGCAAACCGCAACGGCCACGGCTGCAGGCCACCACCCTGACTGGAGATTCAAGGCCCATGCCAGCAAAAGCATGGCGGCCAGCAGCCAAAGCGCACAAAGACACACTGCCACGGTGCGCGATGGCTTCAGCGGATGGCGAACTGCGGGCGGCGCATGGCGAGACGGCATGCCTGCAGTGTCGCAAAACCGCAGCATGACCGACATTTATCCTGCTTTCACCTGGCACATGCGCGAAATAAAAAAGCCCGCTCCCTTGCGGGGCGGGCTTTTCATGTGCGTTGCGCAGGCCTCAGATCCGCTTGAACACCAGCGTTCCGTTGGTGCCTCCGAAGCCGAAGTTGTTCTTCACCGCCACCTCGATCGTCGCGTCCCGCGCCGTATTGGCGCAGTAGTCGAGATCGCACTCCGGGTCCTGGTTGTCCAGGTTGATGGTCGGAGGAATCTTTTGCTCGTGCAGTGCCAGCACGGTGAAGACGCTCTCGATGCCACCAGCACCGCCCAGCAGGTGGCCTGTCATGGACTTGGTCGAACTGACAACGATTTTCTTGGCGTGATCGCCCAGAGCCGCCTTGATGGCGTTGGTCTCGTTGAGGTCGCCCAGCGGCGTGGAAGTGCCGTGCGCGTTCAGATAGTCGATCTGGTCGGCATTGATGCCGGCATTTCGCAAAGCTGCCAGCATGGCGCGGCGCGGGCCGTCCATGTTGGGTGCCGTCATGTGGCCGGCATCGGCACTCATGCCGTAGCCGCACAGTTCGGCGTAGATCTTGGCACCGCGGGCCTTGGCATGCTCGTACTCTTCCAGCACCAGCACGCCCGCGCCTTCGCCCAGCACGAAGCCGTCGCGGTCCTTGTCCCAGGGGCGCGAAGCGGCCTTGGGATCATCATTGCGCGTGGACAGGGCGCGCATGGCGGCAAAGCCGCCGACGCCCAAGGGGGAGACCGTGGCTTCCGTGCCACCAGCCACCACCACATCGGCATCGCCGTATTCGATCATGCGTCCCGCCTCGCCTATGCAGTGCAGCCCGGTCGTGCAGGCAGTCACAACAGCAAGATTCGGCCCCTTGAAGCCGAAGCGCATGGACACATGGCCAGCCACCATGTTGATGATGGAGGCAGGCACGAAGAACGGCGTGATGCGGCGCGGTCCGCGCGCAGCCAGTTCCGCGTGGGTGTTCTCGATCAGCGGCAAGCCGCCGATGCCCGAACCGATCACACAGCCGATGCGCGTGGCCAGATCATCCGACAAGGCCTCGCCCGTGGGCAGACCTGAGTCCTGCACGGCTTGCGCCGCAGCAGCGATGCCGTAATGGATGAAGGTGTCCATGGAGCGCGCATCCTTGGCGCTCATGTACGACTCCACATCGAATCCCTTGACCTCACCCGCAATCTTGCAGGCAAAGTTCGAGGCATCGAACTTGGTGATGAGGTCAATGCCGGACTGGCCGGCCAAAAGATTGGCCCAGGCGTCGCCCACCGTGTTACCCACGGGGGAGATGCAACCCAGGCCGGTCACGACAACGCGACGACGGCTCATGCGTAAAACCTTCTGCTGATCGCTCGGGTCAGGGCCCTATCAGGCCTTCTGGTGGGTGTTGGCGTAGTCGATGGCGTTTTGCACCGTCGTGATCTTTTCCGCGTCTTCGTCGGGGATCTCGATGCCGAATTCATCTTCCAGGGCCATCACCAGCTCCACCGTGTCCAGGGAGTCAGCACCCAGATCAGCCACGAAGGCCTTTTCGTTGGTGACTTGAGACTCTTCAACGCCGAGTTGTTCGGCAATGATTTTTTTGACACGTGCTTCGATATCGCTCATGGTTTCCCTCTGGGGGTTGTGAATGAACCCGCGATTCTAGCTGCTTCGGGCCTCAGGCCCTCTTCAGCCGGCCGTCGCGAGGAAACGGCCTCTTCTGTTGCAAGCAACGCCGGCTTCTGGCAGGGGTCTGCCCGAAGCCGCCGCAGCACTTACATGTACATGCCGCCGTTGACGTGCAATTCCTGGCCGGTGACGTATCCCGCACCCGCAGATGCGAGGTAGGCCACGGCATGGGCGATATCGCTGGGCTGGCCCAGATCGCCCATGGCGATCTGCGATTTGAGCGCGTTCTTCTGCTCTTCGGGCAGCTCCGCCGTCATGTCGGTGGCAATGAAACCAGGCGCCACGCAGTTGACCGTGATGCCGCGGCTGCCCAGTTCACGGGCCAGCGCGCGCGTCATGCCGGCAACGCCGGCCTTGGCGGCTGCATAGTTGGCCTGACCGGGGTTGCCGGAGGCGCCAACGACGCTGGTGATGTTGATGATGCGGCCAAAACGCTGCTTCATCATGGGCCGAATGGCCGTACGGCTGACTCGGAAAACGGCCTTGAGATTGGTGTCGATCACCGCATCCCAGTCGTCGTCCTTCATGCGCATGGCCAGCGTGTCGCGTGTGATGCCGGCGTTGTTGACCAGCACATGCAGGCCGCCGTCATTCTTGACGATGCTGTCGATCAAGGCGTCGACGGCCGCCCCATCCGTGACATTGAGGTTCACGCCGCGGCAGCCCTCATGGGCCGACAGCGCCTGGCCGATCTTTTCCGCGCCACCGTCGGTGGTGGCCGTGCCGATCACGCGGTAGCCGCGCGCTGCCAGCTCCTGGGCAATGGCAGCACCAATGCCACGCGAGGCACCCGTCACCAGGGCAACCTGGGGCTTGTTCTGGTTGTCAGTCATGCGAGGGATTCTTTCACGTCGGCCAGCGTGGCCGGATCATAGAGGGCAGCGGCCGTCAGGTCCGCGTCAATCCGCTTGGTCAGGCCCATGAGCACCTTGCCGGGACCGCACTCGACGAGATGCACGATGCCGCGCGCCTTCATGGCCTGAACGCATTCCACCCAGCGCACCGGGCCAAAGGCCTGGCGATACAGCGCATCGCGGATGGCGTCGGCGTCTTGCTCGACCGCCACGTCGATGTTGTTGAGCACGGGAATCTGCGGCGCAGCCAGCGCCGTGGCAGCCAGCGCCGCCTTGAGCTTTTCGGCCGCAGGCTTCATCAGGCTGGAATGGAACGGCGCCGACACGGGCAACGGCAGGGCACGCTTGGCGCCTGCGGCCTTGAGGGCTTCGCAGGCCTTTTCGACAGCAGCCTTGCTGCCGGCGATCACGGTCTGCGAAGGATCGTTGAAATTGACAGCTTCGACGACTTCAGCGCCACCCAGGGCAGCCGTGACCTCGGCGCAGCCTGCGCGCACCTTGTCGGCGTCCAGACCCAGGATGGCCGCCATGGCGCCCGTGCCCACGGGCACGGCCTCCTGCATGGCTGCAGCACGCAGGCGCACCAGCGGGGCAGCCTGGGCCAGCGTCAGCACGCCCGAGGCGACCAGGGCGGAATACTCGCCCAGCGAATGGCCTGCCACGACATCGGGCAGCGCGCCGCCTTCGGCCTGCCACACGCGCCAGGCGGCCACACCGGCCACCAGCATCACGGGCTGGGTGTTGGTGGTGAGCGCCAGGGCTTCCTTCGGTCCTTGCTGGATCAGCTGGCCGATGTTTTCACCCAGCGCCTCGGACGCTTCGGCCAGCGTCTGCGCCACGACAGGATGGTCACCCCATCCGTCGAGCATGCCCACCGATTGCGAGCCCTGGCCAGGAAAGACGAATGCAAACTTCTTCATATTTTCAAAAATAAAAGCCGCGCCATGGGAGCCTGCCGACAGGCAAGCATCCCGCATCACATCTTGAGAAGCACCGCACCCCAGGTGAAGCCACCGCCCACGCCTTCCAGCAGCACGGTCTGCCCAGGCTTGACCTGGCCATTGCGCACGCCGTGGTCCAGCGCCAGCGGGATCGAGGCGGCCGAGGTATTGCCATGCTGGTCCACGGTCACCACCACCTTGTCCATGGACAGCTTGAGCTTGCGCGCCGTGCTTTGCATGATGCGGATGTTGGCCTGGTGAGGGATCAGCCAGTCGATGTCGGCATCGGTGAGCCCGGCCTTGTCCAGCGTCGCGCGGGCGGCCTTTTCCAGCACGCCAACCGCCAGCTTGAACACGGCCTGTCCATCCATCTTCAGCAGCGGATCACCGAGCACCTGTCCGCCGGACACATTGCCCGGCACGCAGAGGATGCCGACATGCTTGCCATCGGCATGCAGGTCGGACGCCAGGATCCCAGGCTGCTCGGACGCCTCCAGCACCACCGCGCCGGCGCCATCGCCGAACAGCACGCAGGTCGTGCGGTCATTGAAATCAAGAATGCGGCTGAAGACTTCGGAACCCACCACCAGCGCGCGGCTTGCGGCGCCGGACTGGATCATGGCATCGGCCACCGTGAGAGCGTAGACAAAGCCGCTGCACACAGCCTGCACGTCAAAGGCCGCGCAGCCGTTGGCGCCAAGCTTGTTCTGCAGGATGCAGGCAGTGGACGGGAAGACCATGTCGGGCGTCGAGGTGGCGACGATGATCAGGTCGATGTCCTGTGGCTGGCAGCCAGCGGCCTCCAGCGCCTTCTTCGACGCCTCCAGGGCCAGATCGCTGCTGGCCACGTCGGGCGCGGCAAAGTGACGGGCATGGATGCCAGTGCGCTCAACGATCCACTCGTTCGAGGTCTCTATGCCACGCTGGGCCAGCTCGGCTGCCAGATCGTGATTGGTGAGTCGGCGGGGTGGCAGGTAGCTGCCCGTGCCGGTGATGCGTGCGTAGCGTCTCATCTGTATTAGGGCGCCGACGGTCCCGATTCCGACTGCGCAGCCAGCAAAAGAGGCAGGGCTGCGGAGATGCGGGTACGGACACGGTCGAGCAGGTTGTTGCGGGCCGCATCATACGCGCGGTTCAGCGCGTGCTCGAAAGCCAAGGCATCGGCTGACCCATGGCTTTTGAACACCAGCCCACGAAGGCCCAGCAGCGCCGCACCGTTGTGACGCCGATGGTCCACGCGATTCATCAGCGCAGTTAACACCGGATAGGCAACGATTGCAGCCATTTTGGTGAAGATGTTGCGCTTGAACTCCTGCTTGAGGGCATTGGAGATCATGGACGCCACCCCCTCGGAAGACTTGAGGGCCACGTTGCCCACAAAGCCGTCACAGACCACGACCTGGGTCGTGCCCTTGAAGATATCGTTGCCTTCGACGTTTCCGTAGAAGTTCAGGTGACCGGCCTTGCCTGCCGCGCGCAACAGTTCGCCCGCACGCTTGATGACTTCACTGCCCTTGATCTGCTCTTCGCCGATATTGAGCAGGCCCACCGAGGGCGCCTCTTCGTTGTTCAGCGCAGACACCAGGGCCGAGCCCATGACGGCGAACTGCAGCAGATGCTCGGCCGAGCAATCCACGTTGGCACCCAGGTCCAGCACCGTGGTGGCACCACCCTTGGCATTGGGCAACTGGGGAGCGATGGCTGGGCGATCGATGCCATCCAGCGTCTTGAGCAGGTAGCGCGAGATGGCCATCAGCGCACCCGTATTCCCAGCCGACACGGCAGCAGCAGCCTGGCCATCCTTGACCTGCTGGATGGCGACGCGCATCGAGGAATCCTTCTTCCTGCGCAGCGCCACCTCGATCGGGTCATCCATGCCGACGACTTCCGAGGCCGGCACCACGCTGGCGCGCTCATGCGCAAAGCCAGCCAGCGCATCGGGCTGGCCGACCAGCAGCAGCCGGGCGTCGGAATGGGAATCGAGGAACTGGCGGCACGCCGCGAGCGTGACGCGGGGGCCGTGATCACCCCCCATGCAGTCAACGGCCAAAGTGATCATGAGCGACTGGCAAGCCTGTTGCAAGGCCTGGAAAGATAGGAGCGGCCATCAGAAAAAACAAAAGCCCGCGCTACGAAAACTGTAGCCGCGGGCTCTGCGGGAACGGTCGAAGGTCAGGCTTCGGACTTGTTCTTCAGCACTTGACGGCCGCGGTACACGCCGTTGGGGCTGATGTGGTGACGCAGGTGGGTTTCACCCGTGGTGGGTTCCACGGCGATGCCAGGCACATTCAGTGCATTGTGCGAACGGTGCATACCGCGCTTGGAGGGGGACTTCTTGTTCTGCTGAACAGCCATGATGGCTCCTGTGTATCTGAAAAGGGTTGGTAAAAAACGCGATCAGCCCATTAAAGACACGAGGGGGTTTCGCGCGAAGCCCTTGATTATAGCGCAATCGCTTTTCCCGGCCTCGACCTTTTTTCCGGGCATCTCGATCAGTCTGCGGATTTGCCCACATCCAGGCCGCGAAGGACGGCGAACGGATTGGGCTTGTCCTCGATGGCCTGCTCGAAGTCCGCGTCGCTGGACTGCAAGCTCACAGACTCGGGGCAGACGTCGTGACGCGGCACCACGGGCAGTTCCATGAGCAACTCGTCCTCTATGAGTTCGAGCAGATTGAACTCGCGGCTGAGCACCAGCAGGTCCTCATCGCTTTCATCGTCCTCGGACTCGGCCGTGGCTTCATCCGCAACAAAGCGAAAAGACCGATCAACCTGCAGGGTGATGGGCGCCAGGGCCAGGCAGCGCTGGCACACCATGGGCACGACGGCATCGGCCTGCAGATGCAGCCACACCTGACCAGGGCCGCCGGTCTGCTCGACCAGCTCGCCGTCCGCCTGCCAGTGCACCTGGCCGTGCGTATCACCGGCATCCGGCTGCGCATCCTGGGCCAGACGCGGGAAGACTGACAGTGTTGTCTGGTCCTGAAGATGGCCCTGCGATTGCGCGAAAGCGCGAACATCGAGGCGGGCCGCAGAAAATTCCTTGCTCATGCGGGCAGTGTAAGAGAATCCGGGCATGCAAGCTCCCCACCCCGCCTTAGCCCAGGCTCCCGGCCTGGCGCGTCCCCTGATCCTTGGCTCCACCTCACGCTACCGCCGCGAACTCCTGGAGCGGCTGCGGCTGCCATTCCAGACCGTCTCCCCGGAAGTCGATGAAACACCTCTGGCAGGAGAGACACCGCACGCCCTTTCCCTGCGCCTGGCCCTGGCCAAGGCCCAGGCCGTGGCTGCGCTGCACCCCGGCGCCGTTGTCATCGGCTCCGACCAGGTGCCCGAGCTCGATGGCCTGCCGCTGTCCAAGCCCGGCAACCATGAACGCGCCACCGAACAGTTGCGCCAGATGAGCGGGCGCCAGATGAATTTCCACACTGCCGTGAGCGTGGTCTGCCAGGAAACCGGCTTTTCCGAGACCGACGTGGTGACGGTTCAGGTGCGCTTTCGCGATCTCAACGATGCGGAAATCGAGCGCTACCTGCGCGCCGAGCAGCCTTATGACTGCGCAGGCAGCGCCAAGAGCGAGGGCCTGGGCATTGCCCTGCTCGACGCCATCGTCAGCGACGACCCCACGGCACTGATCGGCCTTCCGCTGATCCGCACGTGCCAGTTGCTGCGCGCCGCAGGAGCCGTGCTGCCATGAGCGACGCCATCACCAAGCCCCTGACAGGAACGCTCTACCTGGTGCCCGCTCCGCTGGACTTCGGCTGCGATGAGCAAACGCCGCTGACGCAGGTCCTGCCCGACGGGACACTGCGCACCGCTGCACGGCTGACCCACTGGATCTCCGAAAACGCCAAGAGCACACGCGCCTATCTCAAGCGCATCGACGCGCTGCATGCACTGGCCCAGCCCTTGCAGACCCAGCAGATCACCGAGCTGCCGCGCGAGGCCCACAAGAAGGGGGACCATGGCGACAAGGGTGCCGCCGTCTTTGACGCCAAGCCACTGCTCGCCCCCTTGCTGGCCGGACACGACATGGGACTGGTCAGCGAGGCCGGAATGCCCGCCGTGGCCGACCCCGGCAGCTCCATCGTGCGCGCCGCGCACGATTTGGGCATACGTGTCGTGCCGCTGATCGGACCCGTATCGCTGCTGCTGGCGCTGGCCGCCAGCGGGCTCAACGGACAGAACTATGCCTTTGTGGGCTACCTGCCCCAGGATGCCGGCGGACGGGTACAGCGCATCAAGGAGCTTGAAGCCCTGGCATTGCGCCAAGGCCAGACCCAGCAGTTCATCGAGACGCCCTACCGCAACGCCGCGCTTTGGCAAGCCCTGCTGCAGACGCTGCAACCCCATACCCGTTTGGCGTTGGCCTGCGGCCTGACGCTGGAGAGCGCCCGCATCGAAAGCCGGCTGGTGCGCGAGTGGCGCCAGCACAAGGAAGCGCCGGACAACCGCACGCCGGTGGTGTTCTCCATCGGCCGCTGAAGCCGCCCACCAGCGAAAAAGCCCGCCTTCGACAGGAAGGCGGGCTTTTTCGTCTTGGCAGACCGAGCGGGAAACCCCGCAAGAATCAGCGCAGAGCCGGGAGGCTGGAACGCAGTGCCTGCACCGCACCGCCGCCAAAGGCCGCGCCGAAACGCTTGGCCAGGCGCTCGGCCACGTTGTCGCGGCGCGTGTAATCCACCACCTCTTCCGCCTTGACCACTTCACGGGCCACATAGTCAAGACTGCCCAGCTTGTCGGCCAGGCCCATCTCCACCGCCTGCTGGCCGGTCCAGAACAGGCCGCTGAAAGTCTCGGGCGTCTCATGCAGGCGGTCACCACGGCCAGCCTTGACCACGTTGATGAACTGCGAGTGGATCTGGCCCAGCATCTTGTGGGCATGTTCGCGCTGCCCTTCGGACATGGGGCTGAACGGGTCCAGGAAACCCTTGTTCTCGCCAGCCGTCAGCAGGCGGCGTTCCACGCCAAGCTTTTCCATGGCGCCGGTGAAGCCAAAGCCATCCATGAGCACGCCGATGCTGCCCACGATGCTGGCCTTGTCCACAAAGATCTCATCGGCGGCGGCGGCAATGTAGTAGGCGGCCGAAGCGCAGGTTTCTTCCACCACGGCATACAGGGGCTTGTCGTACTTGCCCTTGAGCCGCACGATTTCGTCATTGATGATGCCGGCCTGCACAGGGCTGCCGCCCGGCGAGTTGATCAGCAGCACCACGGCGCGCGAGCCCGAATCCTCGAAGGCACTGCGCATGGCGGCCACCACGAATTCCGCGCTGGCGTCGGCACCTGCGGCGATCTCGCCCTTGACCTCGACCACGGCCGTGTGCGGGGAGGAACTGGTGGTGGTCGCCGTGTCCTTGGCAAACAGCACCCACAGCACCACGAGGATGAGCGCCGTCCACAGCAGGCGGCCAAACAGGCGCCAGCGGCGCGAGGCACGTTGCTCGTTGATGGTGGCGAAGACCAGCCTTTCCAGCACCTCCCGCTCCCAGCCGCTCGATGCCGCCGTGCGCGCATCGGCAGCCGCCGTGGCAGGCGTGGCCCGGGCCCACAGGTCCGCCCCTGGGGATGGGTGCGATGCGGAGCCAGGATTTTCCGGAGGTATGGGGGAAGTCATGTCAGAACTCGACGGGTTTCAGGTTATCGGCAGTATGCCAGTGCACCACCCCCGCGCTTTCGCTCAGGGAGATTTTCACAAGGCCGCCACGGCAGGGCCCGCCAGCGCAGGCGCCGCTGTCGGGCGCGTAGGCCGCTCCATGGGTGGCGCACAGCAGCCAGCGTCCGGTGTCATCGAAAAAGCGGTCCGGCTGGTAGTCCATCTCCATGGCCACATGGGTGCAGCGATTCAGATAGGCATGCACCTGTCCCTCGAAGCGGATGGCGAATGCGCGGCAGGCATGACCCGCGTAGACCACGTCGAAAGGCACGGCATTCGCCCCTTCCTGCAGGGCATCGCTGGCGCACAGAACGATGCGTTCAACGGTCAACGGCACACCTCACGAGCATGAATCCACGCGCTGACGCGGGCATGACGACTCAGCCATGGGCCAACAGCCACTGATGCAAATCCGCAACACTCTGCGCCACATGCAACGGCTTCAGCACGCCAAAGCCGTCGGTGGGATGCGCGCCATAGCCCACGCCCACGCTGGCACAGCCTGCATTGCGGGCCAGTTCCAGGTCGTGCGTGGTGTCGCCGATCATCAGCACCCGCGAAGGGTCCGCACCAAATTCGGCCATCAGCTCCTGCAGCATCAGCGGATTCGGCTTGCCGGCGGTCTCGTCCGCCGTGCGCGAGCTGTCGAACATGCCGCGCAACTGCGGGTCCTGCAGCGCATCATTCAGACCACGGCGGCTCTTGCCCGTGGCCACGGCCAGCAGGTGCCCTCGCTCGCGCAGCGCCGCCAGCATGGGCAGCACGCCGGCGAACAGGCTGATGTCGTCCTGGTGCTTGATGAAATGGTGGCGATAGCGGTTGCCCAGCTCGGGGTATTTTTCGGGCGGCACATCGGGCGCTGCACGCGCCAATGCGGGCATCAGCGCCATGCCGATCACATAGGACGCCGCCTCATCGCTGGGAGGCGTGCCCCCCACATCGGCCACGGCCGCCTGAATGCACTTGACGATCACCGCGGTGGAATCCGACAGCGTCCCATCCCAGTCGAAGGCAATGAGATCGAAGCGGCGCGCACGGTGCATCTCGGAAGAACCAGGATTTGTCATATCTACAAGGAGTCATAGCCAGCGTCAGCCGGCGAAACGGGCCAGTTCTTCGGGAAGCTCGGCGCGCAGCTCCACCCGCTCGCCACTGGCCGGGTGGGTGAACTGTAGCCGCCATGCGTGCAGGAACATGCGTTTGAGACCCTGTTTCTGCAGGCGTCGGTTCAGGTCGAAGTCGCCATATTTGTCATCGCCCGCAATCGGATGCCCCTGGCTGGACAGGTGCACGCGGATCTGGTGCGTGCGCCCGGTCTTGATGGTCACCTCCAGCAGGCTCATGGCCGGCAGTCCCAGCAGGGGCTGGGGCGCCAGCGTGCTGCGAACGCGCACCAGCGTGACGGAGCGCATGCCGTCAGGATCATCGGCCGTGGTCACCCGCACGCGGCGTTCGCCGTCGGCCTGCAGGTATTTGTGCAGCGGCAGATCAATCACCTTGTGGTTGGCCGGCCAGGTGCCCTGGACCAGGGCCAGGTAGGTCTTGCCGGTCTCGCGCTCGCGGAACTGGTCCTGCAGATGCGTCAGCGCCGAGCGCTTCTTGGCCACCAGCAAGATGCCGGATGTCTCGCGGTCGAGCCGATGCACCAGCTCCAGAAAACGGCTTTGCGGCCGCGCCTGGCGCAGTTGCTCGATGACACCAAAACTCACACCCGAGCCGCCATGCACGGCCACACCGGCGGGCTTGTCGATGGCGATCAGGTGCTCGTCTTCCAGCAGACTGGGGAAATCCCTGGCTGGCGCTGGCCGCTCGGCCTTTTCGGCGACTTTTTCGGAAATGCGCACGGGCGGTATGCGGACGATATCGCCGGTCGAAACGCGGGTCTCCGCACTGACGCGCCCTTTGTTGATGCGCACTTCTCCACTGCGGATGATGCGATAGACATGGGTCTTGGGAACGCCCTTGAGATGGCGTATGAGAAAGTTGTCCAACCGCTGTCCGGCCGAATCGTCATCGACTTCGATCAGCCGCACTGCGGCAGTGGCTGCGTTCAGGGAACGGTCGTCTGCCGGTTTGCCCTCTATAATGTGTTTCACCTGTGCCGAACTATTTATAAGTGGTTGATTCTCATGGAGTTTAGTCCAAACAGCCATTTCCCCGCACAGGCAGGTCGATGCCATCCGGTGTCATGCACGCGAAACAGCAGGAAAAGATGGCCTGCGAAGTTCGTCGTTGCATCGGTTGTGGCTGACGAATTGAAACACTGATACGGAATCTCAAGCTGGCAGAAGGGGTCGGACCCGGCGTCCACCGCTGCCAGCGGATCAAAAGCGAGCATGTGGATCTTTTGGGCATGGATGGTCACGCTGTGGAGCAGGAAAACGCCTGCGCCCAGGATCATTGCCGCCCCCAAGCCTCCCGCCTGCCCCGCACGTGCAGCAGCTTCGCTTGAAGCTGGACGGCGTGCCTCTCTCATCGCTCTCGTCCCCCTGCCCTTGCCCCCATTGCTGACTTGAGCCAGGTCTCAAGCATCAGGGCATCCGGCGATTCCTTTCGTTTCGACGCGTCAGTCCGGCATCTCGGCTCCCTCGCGAGCCTGTCTTTGATTACGAGTCAAAGGCGTGACGGTCTGGCAGCAGAGGCTGCACTCCGGCGCGCCCCAGAGAAAACGAATAAAGGAAACGCATCATGAAACGGATGCTCATCAACGCCACGCAGTCGGAAGAACGTCGCCTTGCCATCGTCGATGGCCAGAAGCTGCTCGACTACGAAATCGAAATCGAAGGGCGCGAGCAGCGCAAGGGCAACATCTACAAGGCCGTGGTCACGCGCGTGGAGCCCAGCCTCGAGGCCTGCTTCGTCGATTACGGCGAGGACCGCCACGGCTTCCTGCCCTTCAAGGAAATCTCCAAGCAGTATTTCGCCGAAGGCGTCTCCCCCAGCCAGGCCCGCATCAACGAAGTCATCCGCGAAGGCCAGGAACTGATCGTCCAGGTCGAGAAGGAAGAGCGCGGCAACAAGGGCGCGGCCCTGACCACCTTCATCTCGCTGGCCGGCCGCTACGTGGTGCTGATGCCCAACAACCCGCGCGGCGGTGGCGTCTCGCGCCGCATCGAGGGCGAGGACCGTGCCGAACTCAAGGAGGCGATGGACCAGCTTGAGTACCCCAAGGGCATGTCCATCATTGCGCGCACCGCCGGCATCGGCCGCACCGCGCCCGAGCTGCAGTGGGACCTGAACTACCTGCTCAAGCTGTGGAACGCCATCGACGGCGCCGCCAAGTCGGCCAAGGGCGCCTTCCTGATCTACCAGGAATCGAGCCTGGTGATCCGCGCCATCCGCGACTACTTCAACGGCGACATCGGCGACATCCTCATCGACACCGACGACATCTACGAGCAGGCGCAGCAGTTCATGCAGCACGTCATGCCCGAGCATGCCGCCCGCGTCAAGCGCTACCGTGACGACGCCCCGCTGTTCAGCCGCTTCCAGATCGAGCACCAGATCGAATCGGCCTACGCGCGCACCGTGACCCTGCCCTCGGGCGGCGCCATCGTCATCGACCACACCGAAGCGCTGGTCTCCATCGACGTGAACTCGGCCCGCGCCATCAAGGGCGGCGACATCGAGGAAACCGCCACACGCACCAACCTGGAAGCCGCCGACGAAGTCGCGCGCCAGATGCGCCTGCGTGACCTGGGCGGCCTGATCGTCATCGACTTCATCGACATGGAGGAGAGCAAGAACCGCCGCGAGGTCGAGAACCGCCTGCGCGACGCGCTGCGCCAGGACCGTGCCCGCGTGCAGTTCGGCACCATCAGCAAGTTCGGCCTCATGGAGATGAGCCGCCAGCGCCTCAAGCCGGCCCTGTCCGAAGGCGCGCACATCAACTGCCCGCGCTGCGGTGGCTCCGGCCACGTGCGTGACACGGAAAGCTCGGCGCTGCAGATCCTGCGCATCATCCAGGAAGAGTCCATGAAGGACAACACGGCCGCCGTGCACTGCCAGGTGCCCGTGGAAGTGGCCAGCTTCCTGCTCAACGAAAAGCGTGGCGAGATCACCAAGATCGAACTCAAGCAGCGCGTCAACGTGATCATGGTTCCCAACAAGTCCATGGACACGCCGCACTACAAGCTCGAGCGCCTCAAGCACGACGACGTGCGCCTGGAAAGCATGGAAGCCAGCTACAAGCTGGCCGAGGAGCTGGACGCGGAAACCACGGTGACGCGCCGCTCGCAGGAGCCCACCAACAAGCAGACGCCCATGATCAAGGGCGTGCTGCCCGACATGCCGGCCCCCATCGCCGAGCCCCGTCCCGAAGGCAGCCGCAACCGCCCGGCCAACGGCCAGCAGCGTGATGCCAAGCCTGCGGCAACCGCTGCAGCGCCCGCACCGGCCGTCGCCCCCGTCGTGGTCCGCGAGCAAGGCTTCTTTGCCTGGCTCAAGAGCCTGTTCGGCTTTAGCGCGGCACCTGCGCCGGTCGCAGCGCCCGCTCCGGCCGCCGAAGCCCCCGCTCGCGAAGCACGCCGTGATGGCCGCAACGACAACCGTGGCCGCCGCAACGAACGCAATGGTGAGCGTGGCGAGCGCTCGGAGCGCAATGGCGAGCGCGCTGGCGCCCCCAATGCCGAACGCCAGGCCGGCAACGGCGACCGCAACCGCCGCAATGCCGAGCGTGGCGAGCGCACTGAACGCGGTGAACGCCCGGAGCGTGGAGAGCGCCCGGATCGCGGCGAGCGCGGTGAGCGCGCCGACCGCGGCGAACGCCGTGGCCGTGGTGAACGCAGCCGTGACGGTGAAAGCCGCCAGCCGCTGGAAGCCGTGAACGGCGTGGCCGCTGTCGCTGCAGATGGCAGCACCATCGAGCAGCGTCCCGAGCGCGCCCCGCGTGGCGAGCGCCAGGAGCGCGGTGAAGGCCGCCGCGAACGTGGCGAGCGCGGTGAACGTGGTGAACGCGCCGAACGCAGCGAGCGCCAGCCCCGCCAGTTCGAAGTCGCTCCCGAGACCGAAGAGAACCTGGACAACCAGGCCCAGCAACAGGACCCGTCCCTGGACAACGCTGCCCCCGCCTCCGGCGAAGAGCAGCCGCGCCAGCGCCGTTCGCGCGACCGCTATGGCCGTGACCGCCGCGAGCGTGGCGATCGCGGTGACCGTGCAGAGCGCGCACCGCGCGAAGCGGAGGGCGAAGCCGTCCAGTCCTTCGAAGCCGCCGCTCCCGAGCAGGACCAGCCTGCCCGCCGCAGCTACTTCAACGCAGCCAGCCCTGCCGCCGAAGCCCAGGCTCCTGAAGCCATGGCCGAAGCGCAAGTGCCTGCGCAGCCCGCAGCAGCCGCAGCAGCCCAAGCGGTGCAGCAACCCGTCGCGGCCCCCGTGCCCGAGCAGCAGATTGCCGCTCCCGCGCCTGTGGCTGCGGTGACCCCCGCGCCGGTCGCACCCGCCCCCGTGGTGGTACCCGTGGCAGCACCTGCACCCGTGGCCGCTCCTGCCGCAGTGGCAGTCGCGCCCGCAGCAGCCAAGGCCGTTGAAGCAACCGCCGAACGCGGCCTGCCCAAGGTCCAGGCCTACCAGTTGCCCATGTCCGAGCTGCAGGCGCTGGCCGCCGCTTCGGGCCTGCAATGGGTGGGCTCCGATGCCGACAAGGTGGCGGCAGCCCAGGCAGCCATCGCCGCCGAACCGCAGCCCGAGCGCGTCGTGCGCGAGCGCCCGCCCGTGGTCGCTCTGGATGACGGCCCGCTGATCCTCGTGGAAACACGCAAGGACCTCAGCGAACTGCAGCTGCCGTTCGAGCAGCAGCCGCAGCCACAGGGCGCGGCCCAGGTCTGACCACAGACAGTGACAACACAGGGGCCCTCGCGGCCCCTGTTTGTTTCCGCCTCCGCCCTCACCTCATCTGTCTCCCCACGCCTTCCGTCCACCTCTTTCCAGGAGCTTCCGTCCCGCCATGCTGTTGCTGCTCTCCCCCGCCAAATCGCTGGACTACGACACGCCACTGCCCCCGAAACTGCCGCACACGCTGCCCGTCTTCTCCGAACAGCCGCTGGAGCTGATCGAAGTGCTGCGCCGCCAGTCGCCCCAGCAACTGTCGGAACTGATGGGTATCAGCGACAAGCTGGCCGCGCTCAACGTGGCGCGCTACGAGGCCTTCAGCCCGCGCTTCACGGCCACCAACGCCCGGCAGGCGCTGCTCGCCTTCAACGGCGATGTCTACGAGGGCCTGCAGGCACGCAGCCTGGATGCCGAGGACCTGGACTGGGCCCAGCAGCACCTGGCCATCCTCAGCGGCCTGTACGGCGTGCTGCGCCCGCTGGACCGCATGCAGCCCTACCGCCTGGAAATGGGCACGCGGCTGGAAACCGCGCATGGCAGCAACCTCTACCAGTTCTGGGGCAGCCGCATTGCCGAGCACCTGAACCAGCGCGCGGCCAAGCAGCCGGCGGGCGAGCGCGTCATCGTCAACCTGGCTTCGCAGGAATACTTCAAATCGGTAGACTTGAAGCACCTCAAGCCCCCGGTGGTGGAATGCGCATTCGAGGATTACAAGAACGGCGCCTACAAGATCATCAGCTTCCATGCCAAACGTGCGCGCGGGCTGATGGCACGATTTGCCATACAACGACGCGCTCGCAGCGCGGCTGAACTCGAAGCCTTCGATCTGGAGGGCTACGCGCTGGCGCCAGCTTCCTCGACGCCTGCGCGCCTGGTGTTCCGTCGCAAGACCGCTGACTGAGCCTCGCCGGCCACCGGCCGGCCCCGGCCTCGATGCCTTTGGAGTCCATTCACTGCGGCAAGGGCCGCACTGCACGCCATGAGCCTCAAATCCTCACCAGATTCCCAGACCACCGCGCAGGACCTGCCCGTCGGTCTCACGCCTGAACTCATGCAATGGGTGCGCGACCAGCGCGCATCCGGCATAGGGCCTGCGGCCCTGCTGCGCTCCATGCGCGACGTGGGCTGGAGCGAAGAACTGGCAAGGCGGGCGCTGGACCTGCCCGAACAGGGCGAGGTGTCGCCACCGGCCGTCGTCATCTCGGCCTCGAGCCTGCCCGAACCGGACCTTGCCCAGGACCCCAGCAGCATCGATGTCGGCGACCGCCAGGTCCAGGTGCTGGTGAGCATGCGCAACCCGCGCATCGTGGTCTTCGGCAACCTGCTCTCGCACGAGGAGTGCGACGCCATCATCGCCGCCGCGCGTCCGCGCATGGCGCGCTCGCTCACCGTGGCCACGCAAAGCGGCGGTGAAGAGATCAATGACGACCGAACCAGCAACGGCATGTTCTTCCAGCGTGGGGAAACCGGCATCGTCAGCCAGTTGGAAGAACGCATCGCCCGCCTGCTGCGCTGGCCGCTGGACCATGGCGAAGGCCTGCAGGTGCTGCACTATGGCCCGGGCGCCGAATACAAGCCCCACCACGACTACTTCGCGCCCGGCGAACCCGGCACGCCCACCATCCTCAAGCGCGGCGGCCAGCGCGTGGGCACCCTGGTCATCTACCTGAACGAGCCCGAACGGGGCGGCGCCACCATCTTTCCCGAAGTGCCGCTGCAGGTCGTGCCGCGCCGGGGCAACGCCGTCTTCTTCAGCTATGAGCGCCCCGACCCTTCCACGCGCACCCTGCACGGCGGCGCGCCCGTGCTGGCCGGCGAGAAATGGATCGCCACCAAATGGCTGCGCGAACGCGAATTCCACTGAAGAGCCAGCGAACCCGGGCGCACCGCCCCTTATTGACCTTATATGGCCGCCCATGCCTGCGGGCATGGAAATTCAGTTAGCTTCAAAGCCTGGGTCCACGCGCTCCGCGCGGACCGTCCAGGCCTGACCAGCGCCGGCACGGCCGGCCCTTTTTCCATGAACACTCCCGAACAATCCCAGCTGGGCAAAAGCTCTGCCTACATCGACCAGTACGCCCCCTCGCTGCTGTTTCCCTTGCCCCGCGCGCCCAAGCGCGAAGAAATCGGCATTCAAGGCAGCCAGATGCCCTTCTTCGGCGCCGACCTGTGGACGGCCTTCGAGCTGTCCTGGCTCAACCTGCGCGGCAAGCCGCAGGTGGCGCTCGTGCATTTCACGATTCCCTGCGAGACCCCCAATCTCATCGAAAGCAAGTCCTTCAAGCTCTACCTCAACAGCTTCAACAACACCCGCCTGGCCGACGCGGCCGAAGTCCAGGCACGCCTGCGCACCGACCTGGCCGAAGCGCTGTGGCGCGGCAGCGAGCAAAAGGGAAGCATCGGCGTGAAGATCATCGGCCTGGACCGCTTCGACCAGGAAATGGTGCAGGAGCTCGACGGCCTGCTGCTGGACCGCCTGGATGTGGAGTGCACGCAATACCAGCCCGCCCCGGAGCTGCTGCGCGCCAACCATGAAGAAGGCCCCGTCACCGAAACCCTGGTCAGCCACCTGCTCAAGAGCAACTGCCTGGTCACGGGCCAGCCCGACTGGGGCAGCGTGCAGATCCGCTACAGCGGCGCGCAGATCGACCAGGAAGGCCTGCTGCAATACCTGGTGAGTTTCCGCAACCACAACGAATTCCATGAGCAATGCGTGGAACGCATCTTCATGGACATCTGGACCCGCTGCCGCCCCCTCAAGCTCTCGGTCTACGCACGCTACACGCGCCGTGGCGGCCTGGACATCAACCCATTCCGCACCAGCCATCCTGGCGCCTTGCCGGCCAACGTGCGCTCGGCGCGGCAGTAAAAGAGGCGGCCGGCCATCCTCAAGCCGGCCGTCATTTCAAGCTTTTCACCGGCATGCCGACGCCGCAGCGGCATGCCCGCACTCCCGCCCATCGAGCCCCCCGCCCAGGCTCCTGTCGGCGGCCCGCACCTGAATTCTGAAAAATAGGAATCGTCCTGCATCGATTCAGATTGACTTTTCAGATCACCCTATTTGGGCCTATTTCGCCTCGATTTATCTGAAACGGATGGATCGTCGAAAACACGGAATTCACTAAATAGCTTGCTATTGAAATGACAGCAAAAATCTCCATCGATGCATTCAGAAACATCGTCAGGAGTTGTCTTAGAGACATGCGAGAAAAAAATTCATAGGCTTGGCGGCACAAGAAATGACTTCGGGGCGCAATGAATCGCCACCTGAAAATCAGGCATATGCAGGCGCCTTTTTCCTGCCAATGCCCCACGCAGAACTGTCCTGGCGCGCAGCGCCAAAGCGGCAGTCCACCGCCAACCTTGAGGGAGAGACCATCCATGCATCGCTTTCATTCAGCGCCTTGACGCAGTGCGCTGACGCCAAGGCCCTGTGCCTGGGCGCGGCTTATTCCCTGCACATGCGCAATTCGGAAGAACCGCCAGCCACCGCCCTGGTGCCCGCTTATTCCTGAATTGCGTTTTCCCTTTTTCCCGTTTCCGTGATGCACGGCTGCAGCCCTGCGTCCGCCTGCTTACGTCCCTACAGATTCTTCCACCAGCACAGGAGCTTTTGCATGACCACCTTCAATACCTCACTTCAATCTCGCAAGCAACGCGGCCAGGGCATGACCGAGTACATCATCATCGTGGCCCTGATTGGCGTGGCCGCCATTGCCGTCTACCAGTACTTTGGCGAAACCATCCGCGCCCAGACTTCCGGCATTGCCAATGAAGTGGCCGGCAAGTCAGCCAAGACGGCCATCCAGGCGGCAGGCACTGCAGCCGGCAAGGCCGATGGAGAGCGCAAGGAAAAAGGCCTCGACGCCTACGAGAACAAGTAAGCGGGCCTGCCCATGTCCACCATCACCACCCTGCGCGGCGGTCGAATACAGAGGCGGGACAGGCAGCGCGGGCAGGCACTGATCTACGGCATCTTTGTCCTGATCGGTGCACTGGCCTCGCTGTTCTTTCTGTTCAACACCGGCCAGCTCTCCCAGGAAAAAACCAAGCTCGTCAGCACGGCCGATGCCGTGGCCTACAGCGCCGGCGTGATGCACGCGCGGGCGATGAATTTCAAGGCCTACGGCAATCGCGCCCTGATCGCCAACGAGGTGCTGGTGGCGCAGATGGTGAGCCTGTCCTCGTGGGCGCAATACGCACAGACCCACGCGGAGAACCTGCCCACGCAGTTCCCCGAATGTGCTGACTACACCGGTTGGGGCGCATTGATCGGTGCTGCATTCCACTACAACGAGATGTACGCGATCATGTGCTACGCCACCGTGCAGTACGCGGGCCAGTACATCCGGCAGATGGCCCAGATGGTGCCGTCGCTGGCATTCGATACGGTCACAGCCGTGGAGGCCAACAAACAGGCAATACAGAAGGCGCACAACCTGCTGCACGCCCGCTCCTACCTGCAGGACATACGCAGCAGTGTGATGAAGGACGTGGCCCAGGCCAACTACGCGGGCGATGGCAGCGTAAAGGTGGAGCCCATAGGCCCCGGTGCCGCCGTAGCGCTGACCGACGACCTTGGTGGCTTCACCCAAAGCTACAGCGGCAAGGACCGAGGCCGCATGGCCAAACTGGCTGTGTATGCGGCGCATAGCGACAGATTCACCAAGGAGCGTGTCTGGACGGCCGAGGCAGAAGTGCCTGGCCCAGACGAAATCTGCATCCTCATGTGGCGCAAAAGCGAGGTGCGCCGACGCGGCGGTACCGAACTGGTCAACTACGACGAGTGGATCGCCGAAGACACCGAGTCGTTCTGGCGCGCCCAGCGAAAGGGCGGGCTCATTCCACGCTGCCGGCTCAGGGAGGAGCCCATCGCCTGGGGCGAACAGCAGGCCCACCCCGAGGATCAGGATGATTCAGGCGCATGGTTGGGAGGTGCGCGCACCAACGCAAAGGCGTCCAGCCAGGCCTCATCCAACAAGTGGCGCCAATACACCGGCCTGCCCAGCTACTACGACCTGAGCAAGCCGCAACTGACCAAGGACGACGACCCCACGTTGCGGTTCAGTGTGCGCCTGTCGCGGGCGCGCAGCGAATTGCGCACCTCCGATGGCGCCAGCGAAATAAGCGGCACGCCGGACAGCCGCATCAACGCCTATCAGAGCCAGGTCGCCAAAGGCGAAATGGTGGCCGTTGCCACGTCCGAAGTGTTCTTCGAGCGCCCTCTGGCACAGCGTCAGAACCGCTATGGCGCAAGCCAGGGTCTCCCCCTGGAGCTGCCCAGCCTGTTCAACCCGTATTGGCAGGTGCGCCTGATCCACTCCCAACCCGATGTACTTGGCCAGCAGATGCGCCAGCGAGGGCTGATCCCATGAACCTCCTGAACCGCGCCCGCTACCCAAGGCGGCAGGCAGGCCAGGCCCTGGTCGAATTCCTGGCCATGGCGGCGCCCCTGCTGGGCCTGTTCCTGCTGATGCCCATGATCGGCAAGTACCAGGACATTGCCCATGCCACCCAGATGGCCAGCCGCTATGCGGCCTTCGATGCCACGGTACACAACGACGCGGCGGGCAGCTACAAGCCGCCTGCCCAACTGGCAGCCGAGGTGCGCAGGCGCTACTTCAGCCGACCCGACGCCCCCATCAAGACGGACGATACGGCAGGCGACTTCGACGCACACCGCAATCCGCTGTGGACGGACCCCGCAGGCAATCCGCTGATCCCGCGCTTTTCAGACATTTCGGTCAGCTTTGGAGAAAGCCAGTCCACAGCGCACAGAGATGCCTTCACGGCCAGCCCAGACGGCGTACCCTTCAGCATAGTGCCTCTGGCGAACCACGGACGCATCGGGTTGAACGCCCCAGGCATCTACCGCGCCAACATCTCCGTGCCACTGGCCAACCTGCCCGCAGGCATCCAAAGCTACACCCCCTTCGACCAACTGGACCTGCGCGTCACACGCCACACCAGCGTGCTCATCGAGCCTTGGGCCTCGCGCTCCGTGGAGCAGACCATGGACCGGTTCGGCCGGCTGGCGCCGCTCAACAGCCTGTTCTCCCCGGTGGAGACGCTGCTGGATGTGGCCATACCGGTCTTCGAGTTGATGGAGGTGCCGGCCCCCAAGTTCGGACGCCTGGACAAGTGGCAGGACATTGTTCCGGCAGACAGGCTCAGGGCCGAATGATGACAACGGCTCGCATGCTCCGTTCCATCTGCCTGGGCCTGCTGACGCCAGGGCTCACCCATGCCTTTGCCCAGGCCAACTGGCCCGAAATCCCGCTGCCCGAACACGCCAGGAGCTACCACATCGGCCAGCAGATGGACCTGGACGGCCTGCCCATGCGGCTGACCGGCTTCGCCACCCGCAGCACACCCAGGCAGACCGGCGACTGGTTTGTGCGCACCCTGGGCCAGCCCCTGATGGACGACCAGCGCGATGGCCAGCGCATTCTGGGCCGCGCCCAGGGCGAGCACTACCTCACCATCCGACTGGAACCCGCCCCCGGCGGCGGCACGCGCGGCCTCATGGCAGTCACCCACCTGCGCGCAGCCTTGCGCGGCCAGGCACGCAGCCAGGATGAAAGAGCCCGCTGGCAGCGCCTGCTGCCTGCGGGCACCGAGATCGCCAGCCTGCTGAACACCCAGGACGGTGGCTGGCTGTCCACCCATCTCGTTGCGACAAACCGGCATGGCGAGGCGCTCAATGCGCAGCGCCTCACGGCGGCGTTGCAGGAGCAGGGCTATGCGCTGGAACGCCGCTTCGACGCCGCAACAGACACCAAGGGACACGCGTTCGGCTCTGAGACCGGCGCCATCACGGTGCTGATGCGCGGCCCGGGCAAAGAGGCGACGGCCGTCATTTCCCGCAATGCGCTGGGCCTCACCAGCATCGTTCTCGTCACCAGCGTGGCGGTGGAGACCACGCCATGAAGCTTGCCCATCGCCTGCGCGGCCAGTCCTCGGTGGAGTACGCCGTGGTCTGCGCGGCCCTGGCCTTCGCGCTGGGCGTCGGCATGGTGGACAGCAACAGCGTGCTGCACCAGTTGCTGCTCGCCCTGCAGGCTGCCTACCAGAAGTTCAGCTTCGCCCTCTCCCTGCCCATTTGACCCGTCAGCCATGAACTCCGCACTCGCCCGAATCACCGCCCTGCGTCCCAACAAAACCTGGGTCGCTCTTGCCATGGCCCTGGCCATCGGCCTGGGCGCAGCCGTCATTGCACGCAGTTACCTGCATCGCCAGATGGAGGCCATAGAAGCGCGCGGAAAAAGCAAAACCCGGCCGCTGATCGTTGCCAAGCGCAATCTCAGCAAAGGCGATCCCATCTCCAAGGAGACCATTGCCGTGCGCAACGTTCCCCATGACTACGCGCACTCGCTAGCCATCGGCCCCGAGGATTTTTCCCGCATTGCAGGCCGCGCGCTGGAGCATGGCATGCAGCACGGCGACATCCTGCTGTGGAACCTGCTCGAAGGCGACAAGGTGCCGACCTTCTCGGCCCGCATCGAGGTAGGGAGGCGAGCCATCACCGTGCACGTGGACGAGATCAACTCCATCTCGGGCCTGCTGGAGCCGGGGGATGCCATCGACCTGATGCTCACCCTGGATCAGAAAGGCCGCAAGACCACCTTTCCACTGCTGCAGAACGTCCAGGTCATGGCCACCGGCCAGCGGTCCGTGGATGACCCCAGAAGCGGTGAGCGGCGCCAGTACTCCACGGTCACGCTGGACACCTCCAAGGCGCAGGCCCGGAGCGTGATCATCGCGCGCGAGGCGGGAAAGATCACCGCCTTGCTGCGCAATCCCAAGGACTCGGAGGTTGTCGAAGAAGACAGCGCTGCCATGGCCGCCCTGCTGGGCCTGGCAGGCGACGTGCAGTCCCTGATTCAGACAGCGGGCGCAGCGCAATCGCCGGGCCGAGCCGTTCCCGTGCTCTATGGCGGACGCCGCATGGACTTCAAGCCCGAAGACCTGCTGCTGCGCCAGGACAAGGCCCACGATGCCGGCGAAGGCCCGCCCGAGGCAGCCGCAGCCCCCACGCCTGTTCAACCGGCTCCGCAAGCCGCACTGCAACCAGGCCAGGCTCCTCTTTTCCCTGCGTCCTTCCCGATCCAGCCAAGCGCGTTGCCTCGCTGAAGGCGTCTCACCCGCTCCTGCCTTTTTCATCGCTCCATGCGCCTGATCCCAATGTCCATCCGTTCAGCCCCCACTGCATCCCTGTCCGCCTGCTCCAGTCCAACGCCCTTTCTGCATGCCTTGCGCTGCGGCTTCGTGCTGGCACTGGGCTGGAGCCTGGCCGGCCCGGCAACAGCCCAGATACCAGAGGATGCAACAGGCTCTGCGCAATCCCTCGGCATGCCGGGTGGATTCGCGCCCATGCTGCAGGGCGTGCCCAGCCGCGAGGCAGCGGCAGGCCAGCCGTACCGCCCCATACAGAAACCGGACGACCAGGCTCAGGTGCCGGAAATCGAGATGTTCGTGGGCGAATCGCGCGTCTTCCCCAGCCCCGGCGTGGCGCGCATTGCCGTGGGCAATGGCCGGGTGTTGACGGCCGCCGCGCTGGACGAGCGCGAGGTCATCATCTTCGCCAACGAGGTTGGCACCTCCTCGCTGTTCGTGTGGAACGCCGACGGCCGATATCAGCGCGTCAAGATCCATGTGGTGCGCGGCGACACAAGCCGCCATGCGCGCGAGATCGCAGCCTTTCTCAGCACCATCCCCAACGCGCTGGCCTCCATCATTGGTGACAAGGTGGTGGTCGAAGGTGACCATCTCAGCGATGTCGATCTCAAGAAGATCGAAGACCTCAGAAAGCACTACCCGCAGATCATCAACTTCACCAACCAGATCGGCTGGGAGCAGATGGTGCTCATGGACGTGAAGGTGGTCGAATTCCCGGTCAATGAGCTGCGCGAATTCGGCTTGCGCTGGACCGCCCAGGGCGGGGCCAGCGTGGGAGGCATCTGGGCGCCGGCGCGGCGCGGCCATCAGCCCGGTCTGGTCATCGGCGTCCAGAACCCACCGATCACCCCGGAAAGCGGTGACAAAGGCCCGCTGCCCCGAGGCCTGAACGTCCTCACCGCCGTCAACATGGGCCTGACAGCCAGGCTGGACCTGCTGGCCCGTGACGGAAAGGCCAGCATTCTTGCCCAGCCCCAGCTGTCGGCGCGCAATGGCTCCAAGGCCGAGTTCCTGGCCGGTGGCGAATATCCGTACTCCGTGGCCACGATCTACGGCCCCGTGGTCATGTTCAAGCCCTACGGCGTCAAGCTGCGCATCACGCCGCGCGTTGACCGCAACGGCGTCATCAGGGCCGAGATCGACAGCGAGGTCAGCAACATCGACCCATCGTTCTCCACGCCCTCGGGGCCCGGGTTGAGCACTCGGCGCACCTTCACCGAATTCAACGTCCAGGACGGCGAGACCATGGTGCTGGCCGGCTTGCTGTCACGCAAGGGTGGCGACAACGTCGACAAGGTTCCCTTCCTGGGAGACCTGCCCGTGCTGGGTGCCCTGTTCCGGTCCCAGCGATTCCAGAACGAAGAGACCGAATTGGTGGTCTTCGTCACGCCCACGGTGATCAACAGCCGCTCGCCGGGCCTGCTGCAGCGCGTGGAAGACGCCGGTGCGCGCCTGGGCCAGCGCTACGGTCCCCAGCCCTACCTGACCGAACCCGGCCCTGCGCCCGAGCATCCTCCCCGGCTGGCGCCCCTGCCTGTGGCCAGCGCAAGCGCCAGCATCGCGGCGCCTGTGCAGGAACTCCCCGTGCCAGTGCGGCCCCTGCCCGCACCGGCCACCGCGACCCTGCCCGAACACTGGCCCGCCCTGCCGCACACCGGCAACCCGCTGGCCTCCGCGGCAGCAGCGGACCAGCCGCTGGTCAACCACTGGCGCGTGGTGCATGACGGGCTGGCCTTGCATGCCGAACCTCGGGCGCAAAGCGACACCCTGCTGCAACTGGGCCAAGGCAGTTTCGTGCGTGCCGCACCCGGTTCATCTGCCGCCCACAACCCGCACTCCGGCTGGCGCGCGGTGGCGGTCGCAGCCCTGACGGGCTGGGTGCGCGATGAAAGCCTGCAGCCCGTCGCGCACGTTCCCGGCATGCAGCCCGCACCCGACGGACCCCATGCGCGCCAGGCGCGGCAAGGCCGGGCTCTCACGCCCCATGAATCCGGCGCCACCACGCGCCACTCCGCACCAGGCATCTACCGCGTGGGCCTTGATGGGCTGGCCCTTCGCGTTTCCCCCGACATCAACGCCCCCGTCCTCCAGAACCTGCCCGTGGGCAGCCTTGTGCAAGTGCTGCCCCAGGCCCCGCAGGCCCAGTTCTCGGCCGTGCGCATTGATGACCGGCTGGGCTGGGCCGAGACCCAGTGGCTTTCACCCCTGACCTCCGCAACCGGCAGCCCCCAATGATCGACCTTGAAATCATCCACCCCGACGGCCGGCGCCAGCCGCTGAGCGTGCCCGATATGTGCTCCATCGGCAAAGGCTCCCAGTGCGAAGTCCGCCTGGACAACTGGCGCCTTGCCAAGGAGCATGCACGCCTTTTCACCAGCCCCTCGGGCGTGCTGATCGACGACGCAGGCAGCTTCGGGGGCGTGCTGGTCAACGGTCAGCGCATCACCGCCCAATACGGCCCGCTGCAAAACGGCGACCTCATCGGCATTGGCCCGTTCCAGTTGCGCATCCTGAACAGCGGTGAAGAGCCGCAAGCCGCGCCTTTTCCTGTACCGGCCGCAGCGCATGCCGCCACCACAGCGCCCATGCAGAGCACACAGGACACGCCGCTGGCAGCGCCTGCCGACGCGCCCAAGCCTGCGGCAGCCGAGCCCGGGGACGCCCACTTGCAGGCGCTGCAATTCGAATGGCGCAAGCGCCTGCACACCAAGCTCATCGACACCATGGACCTGCGCCGCCATGACGTCTCCAGCATGTCCGACGAACACCTGCGCGCCGAGGCGGACCGGCTCATCGCCAGAACGCTGCAGGACATGGACGACGAGATACCGGCCCAGCTGGACCGCAACGCGCTGCGCAGGCAGGTTCTGGACGAGGCCGTGGGACTGGGGCCGCTGGAGGAATTGCTGGCCGACGAAACGGTCAGCGAAATCATGGTCAACCGCTTCGACGAAATCTATGTCGAGCGCGCGGGGCGCCTGCAAAAGCATGCCCTGAGCTTCACCAGCGATCGCGCCGTCATGGGCGTGATCGAGCGCATCGTGGCACCGCTGGGCCGGCGCATCGACGAATCCTCGCCCATGGTCGATGCACGGCTCAAGGACGGCTCGCGCGTCAACGCCATCATCGCGCCGCTGGCACTCAAGGGCTCCACGCTGACCATCCGCAAGTTCGCCAGGCGCAAGCTCAACGCCGCCGACCTTGTGCAGTTCGGCGCGCTCAGCCCGGCAATGGCCGACTTCCTGCGCATCTGCGTGGAGGCCCGCAAGAACATCATCGTCTCGGGCGGCACGGGGTCTGGCAAGACCACGCTGCTCAACATCCTGTCCAACTTCATCCCGTCCGGCGAACGCGTGATCACCGTCGAGGACGCCGCCGAACTCAAGCTGGCCCACGAGCATTTGATCAGCCTGGAGTCGCGCCCCGCGAATGTGGAAGGCAAGGGCGGCGTGCCCATCCGAGAACTGGTGCGCAACACCCTGCGCATGCGCCCGGACCGCATCGTGGTCGGCGAATGCCGCGGCGCCGAGGCGCTGGACATGCTCCAGGCCATGAACACGGGCCATGAGGGATCTCTGACCACGCTGCACGCCAACACCCCGCGCGACGGGCTCGCCCGGCTGGAGACCATGGTGCTGATGGCCGGCATGGAACTGCCCTTGGCGGCCATACGCGAGCAGATCGCCAGCGCCGTGGACATCATCGTGCAGCAGACCCGCTTTGCCTGCGGCACACGCCTGGTCACCCACATCTGCGAAGTCAGCGGCATGGAAAGCGGAAAGATCCAGCTGCAGGAGCTGTTCCGCTTTGCCAACAAAGGCTACGCCGCCCAGGCCAACGGCCTGGCCAAGGTGCAGGGCCTGTTCACCGGCTGCGACGTCGTTCCCCACTTCTACGACGAACTGCGCGCCAGCGGCCATGCGCTGGACCTGGATATCTTCCGTCCGGGCTCCGAGAGCGCGGACCTGCATGCCGGAGAGCGGCCATGAGCGGGCTCTCGCCAGACACCGTCCTGGCCCTGATCACGGCCGTGGTCGCCCTCTGCGTCGGTCTACTGACATGGCTGGCCTTGGACCTGGGAGGCTCCACGCTCAAGCGCTACCGGGCCGGCTTCACGGAGCGCGCCGGCTTTCAGGCAGCGGAATTCTTTCTCTTCATCGACCCGCGCAAACTCTTCCTGGCCAACCTGGCAGTCATGTCGCTGGGCGGCGTCCTGGTGTGGCTGGTCAGCGGCAGCCATCTGCTGGCTGTGCCCGCCTTCTTCGCGCTGGGGCTGCTGCCCAGGCTGCTGTACCGGCACATGCGCAAGCGCCGGCTGCGCAAGTTTGAAGAGCAGTTGCCCGATGCGCTGATGATGCTCAGCGGCGGCCTGCGCGCCGGCATTGGCCTGAGCAGCGCCATCGCCCAGCTTGTGGCCGAGTCCCGCCCGCCGCTGAGCCAGGAGTTCTCGCTGATGCTGCGCGAGCAGCGCCTGGGCGTATCCCTGGAACAGGCACTCAATCACCTGAGCCTGCGCGTGCCCACCCAGAGCACCGTGCTCATCACCTCGGCCATGCGCATCGCCAGCGAAACCGGAGGCGGCCTGGCCGAGACCATGGAACGCACGGCCTCCACCGTGCGCAGCCGGCTGCAAATGGAAGCCAAGATCGGCTCCCTCACCGCCCAGGGAAAACTGCAGGCCTGGGTCGTTGGCGCCCTGCCCCTCGTCCTCATGCTCATCCTCGACCGGATGGAGCCGCAAGCCATGTCCATGCTCTGGCACTCCCGCGTGGGCTGGGGGGCGCTGGCCGTGATCGCCTGCTTCGAGACCATGGGCATCTATGTCATCCGAAAGATCGTCGCCATCGACGTCTGAAGGCCGTGCCATGGACTCCAACACCGTGATACTCGCCCTGATCGCTGTGGCAGCCGGACTCAGTGCTGCCCTGGTGGCCTGGCTCCTGGGCCACTCGATGAGCAGCGTTCCCGCCGAGGACCGCAGCTACAAGGATCCGCCGCCACTGGCCCTGCGCATGGTCTGGTGGCCCATCCAGTGGATCAGCCACCACCTGTCGCCCCGGCTCGGAACGGGCAGAACCGCGCAAGCCGTGCAACTGCGGTTGCGACAGGCGGGACTGGACTACGCGCTCAGTCCTGCGCAGTTCATCGCCAGCCGCATCGTTGGCGCCGGGATGGCCGCGCTGGCGGCCTGGTGGCTGGTCTCCAGCTTCGACGGCCTGCCCCGGGGCGCCGATGGCGGCGCGCGCCACATCGCCCTGTCCATCTATCTGCAGGCCATGGCCGCAGGTGCACTGCTGGGCTGGGCCTACCCCGCCATCTGGCTCAGGGATCGCATCGCCGTGCGCCGGCGCGAACTGCTGCGCATGCTGCCCTTCTTCCTGGACATCATCACGCTGTGCGTGGAAGCCGGCCTGAACATGCAGGGCGCCATGACCCAGGCCGTGGCCAAAGGTCCCCAGGGACTGGTGCGCGACGAATTCCAGCGCGTGCTGCGCGATATACGCGCCGGCAAGGCGCGTGCCGAAGCACTGCGCGGCATGGCCGAGCGCCTGAACGAACCGAGCGTCGCCAACTTCACCTCCGCCGTGATCCAGGCAGAGAGCATGGGCATGAACCTCGGCCCCGTGCTGCGGGCACAGGCCGATCAGCGCCGCTCCGAACGCTTCATGCGCGCGGAAAAACTCGCGATGGAAGCGCCCGTGAAGATGCTCTTTCCGCTGATCGCCTTCATCTTTCCCTGCACCTTCATCGTCTTGCTGTTCCCCATAGCGATGAAGCTGCTGAACTCGGGACTGTGATGCAGATGCCGCCCTCCCCCTTCCTGGTGCGCCAGGCCTGCGGCTTCTGGCAGCGCCTTGCCGGCCTCATGGGCCAGGCCCAACCCGCCGCCCGCTGCGCATTGCTCATCGCGCGCTGCACCAGCGTGCACACCTGCTTCATGCGGCAGGCCATCGACATCGTCTACCTCGACCGGCAGGGCCGCATCACCGGCCTGCGCCCTGGCGTTGTCCCCTGGCGCTTCAGCCGGGGCGGACGCGGCAGCGCCCATGTGCTGGAGATGCGTGCAGGTGCCATCGCCTGCCAGGGCCTGGTGCCGGGCATGCAGTTGCAGCCCTGGCCCATCGAAGGTGCCGGGGCTGCGCTGAACGTCTGCGCCTTCACCCCTGACGGGTCCAACTCCTAATGCAACGCCGCGGAGGTGCCCACACAACGCATTGCCCAGAACACACCAAAGTGAATTGCCAGCCGGCCCTGCCGGCCTTCCTCCACTACGCATTGAAAAACCTACGGACATGCACCATCCATCCATCACCTCTCCCACAGACCACGGTGCCACGCACATGCGGCTGACACACCCTTCATCCTGGCTACTGGCCTGCGCCGCTGGCCTGGCCCTGACCGCCTGCGGTGGCGGCTCCGGCAACGAAGGCGGCGCGGGAGACCCAGGCCCCGGAGGCACCGCCAGTTCCGGCGTCTTCATCGCCCCCTCAGGCCCGCTGTGCACCAAACTCAGCAGCACGGGCAACTGTCTGCAACCCACCTCATCGGCCATTGAGGAGTCTGACCTGATCAAACTCATCACCGATCCCGATGCACAAACGTCGTTGATCGATTTCAGCGGCGTGGGTGTGATCCACAACACCACACTCACCTATAGCCAGCAGCCGGGCCAGGCCATCGAAAGCAGTTTCATCTACAGCTCCTACGGCATGGCAAGGCGCGACTTCCAGGTAGGGCGCAACACCTTCATCGTGCAGGGCAGGCAGTACCCGCAGGTCACGCACTACCCGGAGGCGGGCCAGAGCCACTACAAGAACATCAGCGGCGATGCAGGCGTCATCTTCCTCGTAGGACCACCGGACCAGCACGAGGAAGGCATCTGGGGCACCACCTTCTCGGAAGGCCAGAACCTCAGCATGGTCGGCCGCATGCCCAACATGCGCAGCGAAAACACCAACTGGATTTCCGCCATCAGACTGCTCACCGACCAGAGCCAGGCGCCGAGCGAGTCGACCGTGACCTATATCGGCAGTGTCAGCACGCTGGCCGGCACGGCACAACGGCTGGACCCGTACACCACCGACATACTGGACACCGGCGTCAACTACGAGGCGGAATTCAATACGGCCACGGGCAAGCTCACTGGCGTAAAGATCGACTACACAGACCCCAAAAGCCAGAGGCGCACAGTGATGGAAGTGCCAGAGCTGACGTTTGTGAACTCGCAGTTGATCCCTGACTCGCGCAGCCAACGCATCAACGTCGTGCTGGAAGGCCCTGCGAGCGACGTCCGCGCAGATGCTCCACGGCCCGACACACCCCTCACCCGGCAGGACTACACCCTCGATGGCCTCGAAGGCGAAATCACCGGCAAGCAGGCCGAGATCATCCACATCCTCGGCGCCGGCCCCCAGGGCACCATGCAATTGATGCTGATGCGCAAGGACAAGGCCGGACCGGACGTGCCCATCCACATCCCCCTGCCACACCCAAACAGGCCCTGAAGCATGGCCAGCGGGTGGATACAAGCCCGTCCGCCGGCCGCAAACCTGCAGGCATCCTCATGCGCCAGAGCACCTCATTCCGCAGGCCGCGCCAGCGCGGCAGCGCCATGGTCGAGTTCACCGTGGTCGGCCCCATCATCACCCTGCTGGGGCTGGCCCTGCTGCAGTACGGCCTGGTTTTCTTCAACAAGAACCAGATCAATCACGCCAGCTTCATGGCCGCCCGCGCGGGCACCATGGCCCATGCGCGCATGGACGATATCCGTGACGCCTATCTGCGCGCCATGGTTCCGCTGTATGGCGGTGGCAGCAACAGTGACGAACTGGCGGATGCCAAGACAAAGGCCAAGGCCGACCTTGAAGGCCACCTGCGCATAGACCTCATCAACCCCACGCGCGAGAGCTTCGAGGACTGGAGCGAGCCCCACCTGAAAGAGAAATATGGCGTGCCCGCCATCCCCAACGCCGGCCTGGCGCACCGAGACAAAAAAGACATTGGCAGCAAGTCGGGCCAGAGCGTGCAGGACGCCAACCTGCTCAAGATCCGCGTCACCCACGGCTACGAACTCAAGATCCCGCTGGTGCGCGGCATCTACCAGCACTACCTGCGCTGGCTGGACGACGGCAGCGACCCCTTCCACACCGAACTCATACGGCACGGACGGCTGCCCATCGTCGCGCAAGCCACCTTGCACATGCAAAGCGACGCCATGCAAAGCGATGCCACGGTATCCATTCCCGACAAAGGCAACAAGGGCAATCCGCAGGACCCAGGCCAGCCCGATACATCGGAACCCGGTGAACCGCCCGATTGCGAAACCGTGGGCTGCACCACGGTCGGGCCGCCGGGGCCGGGCGATGAGGGTGAAGAAGACGGTGACGGTGGCGGTGACGGTGACGGTGGCGGAGATGGAGATGGAGGCAATGAAGGCGATGGCGATGGAAACGACAAGGACTGCAAAGGGGCCGAATGCCCCAGTTGCGAGGGGAAAGCATGATGCTCACTAGGACGTACCTCATTCAGTTGCTGCACAGCGCCCTGCTGTGCCTCGCTGCACTGCTGGCCCAGGCCATGCCCACCCTGGCGACTGCCGCCCCCAATCTGGGCGGCGGCTCCAGCAAATGCGACCCCACCGTGCAAAGCTGCGCCCCCGGCACGGGCGGCGGCATCGACCTCGGCGGTGGCGGTGGCGGCTCGGGCGGCGGCACCTGCACCCCCACGCCCGGCGGCAGCCCCTGCGGCGGCGCAGGCCCCGCCACCCAGGGCAACTCCAGCAGCACCCACCAGGGCGCAGGCAACCCCATCCACCTCATCAACGGCAACAAATACCAGCGTGAAGTGGACATGCCCGCCTTGCCCGGCCTGCTCGGCCTGGAAGTCGTGCGCCACTACAACAGCAGCTACAGCCGGGCCTACGTGCCCCCGGGCCTGCTCGGCCGCGGCTGGCTGCTCAGCTACGAGGCCCGCCTTTACGACCACCCCACCAACCTGCAGGTCGTGCAGGCCGACGGCACCCGCATCATCTTCAGCAAGCTGCGCGAGCACCCCAGCCTGTGCGCCAGCGAGCAGCCGGGCAACGGCATCGTGCGCATCGAAGGCCAGGGTGCCAAGGCCGCCGAAGCCGGCCCCGACAGGCACTACACCTGGCAGTGGATGGACGGGCGCGAGCTGCGCTTCAACCACCGGGGGCGCCTGACCCGCATCAGCCTACCCTCGGGCGAACAGGTCCGCCTGGACTACAACGCCAAGGGCAACCGCCTGCTCAAGGTCACCGATCCGCAGGGCCGCAGCCTGCGCCTGCACTACGCCCAATCTTCGGGCGAGGGCAGCTTCACCGGCGTGCAGGCCATCGACACTCCGCTGGGCCGCATCGACTACCGCCACGGCAGCGCACCGTTGCCCGGCAGCACCCAGCCCCAGGCCAAGCTGAACGCCAGCCTCGTGCAGGTCAGCCTCACATCGGCCGATGGCCAAGCCCCGGTCCAGCGCCACTACCACTATGAGGACCCGCGCCACCCCACCTTGCTCACCGGCATCAGCGTCCAGGGCCAGGGCAGCGACGGCAAGCCCATGGACGAGCGCATCGCCAGCTACGCCTACGGCGACACCGGCCGCGCCATCTTGAGCGTGCGCGGCCCGCCGGACAGCCAGCAGGAAAAAGTCACCCTGGACCTCAGCCAGCCCTGGAAGAACACCCTCACCAACAGCCTTGGGCAAACAACCACCTACCACTACGACACCATCGGCGGGCAATGGCGATTGCTTGAAGTACGCGGCCCGGGCTGCGCCAGCTGCGGCCCCGGCGACATGCGCTACCGGTACGACGCGCAAGGGCGCCTGACCGAAGCCACGCAGCTCGATCCCGCAGGCCGCCCGCTGGAAGGCACGCGCACGGACCTGGACCCCTTCGGCCGCCCGCTGGCCGTGTACCGCATCGCCTACACACAAGGCCAAGCCCGGGCCCCGCAGCTGCAGGTGCGCTACGGCTACGGCAAGGACCCCTGGAAGCAATACGCGCCCGAACTCATCGCCCGGCCCAGCGTCGTGCCCGGGCGCGAACACCAGATCCTCATCCGCTACAACAGCAGCCGCCAGCCGCTGCAGATCACCGAGGCGGGCTTCAGTCCGCTGAACGCCCAGGGCCAGCCCGCAGGCAATGCGGACGGCGCCACGCCCATCGAACGCAGCACGCGCTACCGCTACACCGAGATCAACGGCCGCAGCGTGCTGGTGGACATCGACGGGCCGCTGCCCACCTCGCTGGCAGGCTATGACGACGGCAGCCCGGCGCAGAACGATCTCACGCGGCTGCGCTGGGACCGCAGCGGCAGCCACGTCACGCGCGTGCTGCAGCCCGATGGCACCGCCGTGGCGCTGGAGCATGACCAGGCCGGGCGCATCATCCAGATGCACAGCCGGGATCCCTCGGCCAAGGAGGATGAAACGGGCTGGCGCACCGAACTGCGCCACGACGCCCAGGCCCGACTGGTGGCCATGCGCAGCCTGGCCCCCGACGCCAGCGTGCTGCAAGAGCAAAGCTGGCGCTACGACGCGCTGGGCCACCTCACGGAAACCGGCACCGGCGGCTGGCCCGGCAACGGGGACAAGACGAGCAATGCCGCCTATGCGGCCCAGAGCCGCCAGCACCATGACGCCCTGGGCCGCCTGCTGTGGAGCGCCGATGTCCGAGGCAGCTTCACACAGCACCGCTACGACACGGAAAGCCGCCTGCTGCAGTCCGGTCGCTACGGTGGTCGCGCCGATGACGGCAGCCGCCTCATGGCCCAGGTGCAGACCTACCAGCCCGGCGCGCCAGAGCAGCCGCCATCCGCCGCAGACGAGGCCGGCACTGAACCTGCACCGCAGGCACGCCAGTTCTACGACGACTTCGGCCGCAGCGTCGCCACCCTCAGCCCCGACAGCGGCCTGAGCATTCGCGGCTACGACGCCACCGACCGGTTGGTCTCGGGCCGCGACGCCCTGGGCCAGCAGGCGCGCTACGAATACGACCTGCGCGGCCGCATCCTGCGCCAGACCATCACGCAACTGCCGCAAGATGGCGCGCGGCCACGCACCACCACCACCCGCTGGCGCTACCAGGGCCCCAGGCTGGTGGCGCTGGAGCATCCCGAGCAAAGCGAGGCCTACGAATACAACGACAGGGGCCTGCGCGTGCGCAAGCGCATCACCCGCCATGAAGAAAGCGGTGCAAACGGTGAAAGCGGGGAGAGCAGCCAGCACCACACCCTCCACTACGAATACGACAGCCACGGCAGACTCTCCGCCGCCAGCCTTCCCGACGGCAGCTGGCTGCACTACCTGCGCGACGGCCATGGCCAGATCACCGGCCTGCAGCGGCAGCGCGTGCGCACTCCCTGGCTGCGCTGGCTCAGCCCGGCGCAAACCATTGCCACCGGATTCGAGCGCGATCTGGTGGCACTGCGCAGCTGGCAGGCAGGCAACGGCATCGAGGCCCGCTATCAGCGCAGCCGCGAAGGCCTGCTGGCGCGCATCGTCTACCGCCAGACCGGCAAGAACAACACACGCACTGCCTCTGGCACATCCCATGACTGGATGCTGGGCGCCCGGCCTACCGACATTGCAGAGCAACTGCTAGGCCTGACCCCGGCCCATGCGGCCGAGCCCATGCAAGCCAAGGCACAGGCCACTGCAGCAACTGCCGCGCAAACGACAGCCGAACCGGCGCCCGACCAGCCCGGAGCCCTGGGCCAGCCCACCGACCCCCAAGCCCTGCTGGACATGCGCTACCTGTGGGACAGCCAAGGCAACCTGCTGCTGCGCCAGGACCACTACAGCCAAGCCCCGCAGACTTTGCACCAGGACAGCCATGCCTACGACATGCACGACCGCCTGATCGTCCAGGTCCAGCGCACGGGCCAGGAACTGCGTTCCAGCCGCTACCACTATGACGAGGCCGGCAGGCGCACCCTGGACCAGCAGAACGTGGCCTCCGGCGATCTGCAGGCGGGCACGCGGGCCATCGCCTACCTGCCAGGCAGCCACCGCTGGAGTGCCGAGCGTGCAGCGGACCAGAAAGACACAACCACCCAGCGCACCCAGTACAACGCCAACGGCCAGCCCCTGCAGGCAGGCCCGCGCAGCTACCGCTGGGACGCATTGGGGCGGCTGGAACAGGTCAACGAACAGGGCGCCCCGCTGGCCCGCTACCGCTACAACCACCGGGGCGAGCGCATTGCAAAACACACCGGCAAGGCCCAAGGAGGCAGCCGGGCGTACCTCTACGAATCTGGCCAACTCGGCGCCGAACTCGATGCCCAGGGCCGCATCACGCGCCAGTACATCCACCTGGGCCAGTGGCCCCTGGCCGTCATCGACACGCCCCAAGGCCGCAAGCCTGCGGATGGCGCCGGCACGCTGGGGCGCATCGTGCAGGACCTGGGCACCATCGCGGGCCGTTGGCTGGGCGGCGGCGGCGAACGCCTGGCCTGGCTGCACACCAACCACCTGGGTGCCGTGGAAGCGGCCACCGACACGCAGGGCCAGTTGATCTGGCGTGCACGCTACACGGCGTTTGGCCGGCAGCAGGTGATGTCCCAACCTTCAGCCCCGGGCTTTGAAATGCCGCTGCGCCTGCCGGGCCAGTACCACGATGCCGAAACCGGGCTGCACTACAACCTGCACCGCTACTACGACCCGGACCGGGGCCAATACCTCACACCCGATCCGTTGGGCATGCCGGATGGACCCAATCCTTACAGCTATGTGCGGGGTAATCCGCTGAGGTATGTGGATCCGGAAGGGCTGATTCTTTTTGCGTTTGATGGGACAGGTAATTCCAATCCTCCGCCAGGAAAAGACACTTGGTCCAACGTTTACAAATTCTATTTAGCTTATGACCAAGAAAAGAACGGAAGAAGATGGTATATGAATGGCATTGGCCGCTATGACGACGAAAGCAAAATTACAGCACCATGGAATGACCACATGGTAGCCAGTACCGCACGTGCGCGCGTAGACCATATGCTGAAAAATCTGGACAAATTCATGGAGGAACATACGTTTGCAGACGGCAAAAAGGTCAGCATCGATATCGTGGGTTTCAGCCGTGGTGCAGCCATGGGCCGGGACTTTGCGAACCGGGTTGCCACCCGTATCAAAGAACAGCAGTGGAAAGAGAAATCCGAATGCATGGAGCTACGGTTTCTAGGCCTATGGGATACGGTGGCACAGTTCGGTGCAACCGGACGCCTCAATGATCAATGGCAACTGGCCATTCCTCCGGAAGTGCAGCATGTTTTTCAAGCAGTCGCACTCAATGAACATCGCCAATTATTCCCGGGGGAATCTATAGATCGGGGTACTCAACTTGGATTCATAGGCAGCCATGCAGACATTGGTGGCAGCTTTGGCACCGGGGATTTATCGAATGTGGCGTTGAACTGGATCGCTGAGAAGGCGAAGGAAAGTGGTCTGACAATGAAAGGCTGGGAGGCCGCTGGCGACAAAAAATGGGGCGCCATAACCGAACCAGTTCTGCACGACAAAAGCTTAACTCAATCTGGCGGCATTCCAGAAGATAGTCTATTTTGCCTGAAGAAGAACAACGAAAAAACAGGCGAATGTACGCACCGCCGTGTTGCCAAAATAGAGGGAATGACGCATGCTGAAAGCCAAAGATTCATCAAATACAGAGACAGACCTGGGTTTGACAGGGATGGCTCATCAACAATCACCGGCGATATAGATATGAAGGATTATGCGAAATGGTTGAAAGAAAATTACGGACTGACCGTCGCACTGCAATAAGCTGTTTTTTTGCAGCAACAATATTTCCAGCAATCGGTTGCGCCAGTCGTAGGGATGGTATTGGTCTATCACTGGAATTTTACAATAAAGGTCTTCGCCCGCTAACAACCAGAAGGTTTGATTTTGATGGAAAGAGAGGGCCAATACCTGGCTATTTAGGCCCAAGTAATACCGAAGGAGCAATGATGAGCTTCATGCCAGGAGATACTAAAGGCGGAATACCGCAATCGGTAGAAGTAGAGTGGTTTCTACATAGCAAAGAATTCTCCGATTGGTCAAACAATACTCCAAGCGAAATAAAATACTCCAGCGCAAGTGATGAAATTTACAAGAAACTACAGGCCACAAATGCCCACCATATACAACGTGTAGACCTGACATCTATATTGAATCCAGAGCTTATTGAAAAAATCCAAGCAGACCGCCTGAACACCCAATTGAAGATGATTATCATATTTCGAGATGACAAGGTGGGAATTACTGCGGAACCTTATAAATGGCGATGAATTGATACGCTTGCAACAATCCCGCATATGACGAGGAAGGCCGGCGCATCCTAGACCAGCAGGATCTGACGCCTAGCGATCTGCAGGCGGGCACACGTGCCATTGCCTACCTTAGAGCGTGTCACCCAAGTCCAACCAGATCACATAAATACCCAGTTATTGATGAGGGTAATTTTCAAGGAAGATAAGGCCAAGATAATCGCAAAGCCTTATAGGTGGCGATGCCGCAGCAGAAATAATCAACCGAATATAAAACTATCACAAGAAAATTTGATGCAACTCAACAAAAAACATCATGAAAATAAAAAACTGCATGACATAGAATGTGCACACCCTAGCCAAACCCTAAATAACCGTCTTCTTTAATTAGAATAATTATTAATCTTCACTCAAGCAAAAAAACATCAATCCATTCAAATTATCAAAACCATCATGCACAAGAAAATTTCCTCAACTCGGCATCTTTTCGGATTCTATATTTTAATGAAATTATTGCTTACACACACACCAAGCTTTGCCGTCTTTGATTTTCCTTTGGAATATAAATTATCACTAACCGACTCATATGAGCATTATTGCAAATCAGTCACGCCTGAGGCGTTCGAGAAATGGAAGAAAAAGATGGAAACCTCATATAGCGACACAACAAAGGAACAGCAAGCCGCGTCAAGAAAAACGGAAGAATACAAAATGATTAATGATTATATAATGAATGAAATCAAAGAATCATTTCCAGAATCAAACTCAGAAAAAAAGAAAGAATGCCTGGATATGTTAAATTAAAATAATTATTCTCCACCACTTTTTGCAAGACATGTATACAAGCGAAAATTAGTATACATACTTGAAAACATCATAAATTATCTGAAATGGTAAAAATATTTCAACATTTCCTACGGCAACTCAAAAAATTCGAACAAGATGATGCAAGACAACAAAGGATTACAGAATGGAATATGAACACATATCAAATTAATTCAAGAATCATTTAACGATTCACATTCAAAAACAATTAACAGATACTTTTTATTAATTGAGATTTCCATGACCTTCTCAAGAATACCAAATCACATTTCGAAATTAAACAAAGCCAATAGGAGAGTCAATACAGAACATGGAAATAGCCTTTGAGCGGAAATTGCAACCACAGGCATTGCACTCCATCGCGGATATCTGGCCATCAGCTACTAGATCGGCTAGCAGCTTTATGTAGAAAAACGATCTTAGAATTTTGGATTTCTAGGGAGAACCAAGCTTCATCAACGTCAGAACATCGCTTCCATTTTTGGGAAGATGGTAGAGGTGGGCAAAGACATTGCCTGGGTTGGCGTAAATGATAGGAAGCTCCTAGTACACCGCATCAGTCATCAAGACCAATCAGTCCATACAAGCATAGATACAGAATCAGGTGTAGTGGCATCCGGCAATGATTTCAACTACGTGCATGCTTATGGCAACGAGCTGCATATCGTGAGCGCGGACTCTCGCCTCAAGACCGACTCAGGCGCCAATCGCACCGAATTCTGTTTCATTGAAAGCCGGGATTTCTGAACTGCCCTGGCATTTCAAGGCAGCCACAGGCCATGACCTGACCGTGGCCTGCCCCAAGCCGGCGTCATCCTGCCGGCCCTTCCCCTCACCGCAACGTAAACACCTCCAGCGACCGCTCCAGCGACTGGGCGCTGGCACGCAGCGAGCCTGCCGCGCCGGCCGATTGTTCGACCAGGGCGGCGTTTTGCTGGGTGACGGAGTCGAGCTGGGCCACGGCGTCGTTGACCTGGGCGATGCCTACGGATTGTTCGCGCGTGGCGATGCTGATCTGGTGGACCAGATCGCTGACGCGGCCCACGGCGTCGACCATGCCGTCGATGGTGCGGCCTGCGGCGTCCATGCGGGCGTTGCCATCGTTGATGCCGTCCACGGTGCGGTTGATGAGGCCGCTGATTTCCTTGGCGGCTGAGGCGCTGCGCTGGGCCAGGGCGCGCACTTCGCCCGCCACGACGGCAAAGCCGCGGCCCTGCTCGCCTGCGCGTGCTGCTTCGACGGCGGCATTCAGGGCCAGCAGGTTGGTCTGGAAGGCAATGCTTTCGATCACGCCGATGATCTCGCCCATGCGGCGCGAGGAGCCGCGGATGTGCTCCATGGCAGCGCCCACTTCCTGGATGGCGGCGCCGCTCTTGCCGGCAACCTGGCGGCTCTGGTCGCTTTCATGGGCCATGAGCTGGGCCGTGTCGGCGGTCTGCGCCACGGTGCCTGATATCTCTTCCATCGAGGCCGCCGTCTGCTGCAGGCTGGTGGCCTGGGATTCTGTGCGCTGCGCGAGGTCGAAGCTGCCCTGGGCGATCTCGTGGGCGGTGGTGGCAAAGCCGCGCATTTCGGTGCGCACGTCGCCGACCACGGCGCGCAGGTTGATCTGGATTTGCTGCAGCCGCTGCATCAGGGCGCCCATGGGGCCGCTGTAGTCGTGCTGCATGTTGGTGCCCAGCTGGCAGCTGGCAATGTCGGCGGCAAAGCCGCTGGCCTGCTCCAGGCCCGCCACGCAGCGCTGCTGGAAGCGCCACAGCACAAAGCTGCCACCCGCCAGCAAGGCGGCCAGGCGCGTGCCCCAGGCTGCGGCGCCCTGCCAGCCCAGCAGGTCGGGCAGCATGGCCGCCAGGCCCACGCCGCCCAGCATCAGCGCCATGCGGGCTGTCAGGCCCAGGTCGCTGCGGCGGTCCCACAGGCCTGCCAGGCCCAGGCGGCGCAGTTCACCGCCGCGCAGTCGCAGGGTTTCCTGGCCGGCATCGGCTTCGGCGCGCATGCGGGCATAGAGGGCTTCGGCGGCTTCGATCTCGTCCGGCCGGGGCTTGGTGCGCACCGACAGGTAGCCGCGTGGCCGGCCGCCTTCCATGATGGGCGTGACGTTGGCGCGCACCCAGTAGTGGTCGCCGTTCTTGCGCCGGTTCTTGACCAGGGCAGTCCATGGGTAGCCGTGGGCGATGGTGCGCCACATGTCCTTGAAGGCGGCGGCCGGCATGTCCGGGTGGCGGATCAGGTTGTGCGGCTGCTCGATCAGTTCCTCGTAGGAATAGCCGCTGACCCGCACGAAGGCCGGGTTGCAATGGGTGATCTCGCCCTTGGTGTTGGTGACGGATACCAGCAGCTCATCGCCCGGAAAGTCGTAGTTGAGCTGGCTGACGGGCAAATTCACGCGCATGGGTACCACTCCTTTGGGATGTCTCTTGTTCTTGTGAAATGGCATGGCGAAACGCTCTGAAGCCACCGGAATCCATCAAACGGAAACACAAATTCACATTTCCAAATCATCTCACAGCACGGCAACCGCAGTCTCATGCTCGGAACTGGTGCATGGGTTTACAGCGTGTGCGCCAGATTTGTGGTGATGATTCAGAACAGTTGAGGTGTAAAGGGATCGCTGTCCGGCGCGGCCTGTGCCGGTCCCCTGAGCAGTTGCTCGCGCGCCAGCGGGTCGTGGGCGGTGGCGTTCCAGTCGGCCGTGCGAACGAGGTTGCCCACGCGCACGCCCAGCAGGCGCAGCCGCTTGGCCAGGGGCACGCGCTTGAGGCATTGGCCTGCGGCGCGGCGCAGGGTGGCGGCATCGGCCATGGGCAGCTCCAGCGTGTGGTCGCGCGTGGCGGTCTTGAAGTCGTCGTAGCGCAGCTTGATGCCGACGGTGCGGCCCATGTAGCCCTTGCGCTGCAGGTCCTGGGCCAGGCGTTCGCACAGGTCGGTGAAGATGGCGCTCAGCTCGGCCCGGTCGCGCACGGCGTGCAGGTCGCGCTCGAAGGTGGTTTCGCGGCTCATGGAGACGGGCTCGCTGTGCGTCACCACGGGCCGCTCATCGCGCCCCCAGGACACGCCATGCAGCCAGTTGCCGTAGGCGCGGCCGAACCACTGCACGAGCTGGGGCAGGCTTTGCTTGGCCAGCTCGCCAATGGTCTGTATGCCCAGCGATTGCAGCTTGGCATCGGCCTTGGGGCCTATGCCATTGATCTTGCGGCAGGCCAGCGGCCAGATCACGGCCTGCAGATCGTCGGGCTGGACGATGGAGATGCCGTTGGGCTTGTTGAATTCGCTGGCCATCTTGGCCAGCAGCTTGTTGGGCGCCACGCCGATGGAGCAGGTCAGGCCTGTGGCGTCGGTGATGGTTTTCTGGATCAGCCGCGCCAGCACGCGCCCGCCTTCGCGCTGGCCGCCAGGCACGTCGGTGAAGTCGATGTAGACCTCGTCCACGCCGCGGTCCTCCATCAGCGGGGCGATGGAGACGATGATTTCCTTGAACATGCGTGAGAAGCGCCGCACCTCGGCAAAGTCCACGGGCAGCAGGATGGCCTGGGGGCACAGGCGCGCGGCCTTCATCATGCCCATGGCCGAGCCCACGCCAAACTGCCGCGCCGGGTAGGTGGCCGTGGTGATCACGCCCCGGCCCACGTAGTCCTTGAGGCGCGAGAACTCGTCCACCGGAATCTCGTGCAGCCGGCCGGCGTAGCGCGCATCCAGCGCCTCGTCGTGCGCGCGGCGTCCGCCGCCGATGACCACGGGCAGTCCCTTGAGCTGCGGATAGCGCAGCAGTTCCACCGACGCATAGAAGGCGTCCATGTCCAGGTGGGCGATGCGGCGCGGGGGCGCAGCATCGGCAGGGCTTGCGGGTGTCGGGGGTGTCGTGGGTGTCGTTTCAGGCACGCCGCCATTATTGCGGCAACTGTGCATTCATACAGCCTGCAAGGCTTGTTCACACAGGCCCTGGACCATTCATCCCTGCAGGCAGATCAGCACCAGTCCGAGCACCATCAGAGCCATGCCGATCATTTCCTGGCGGCTCAGGCTTTCGCTGAGCACGCGGCGCGAGACGATGTAGCTGAACACCACCTCGACCATGCCCAGCGTGCGCACGGGTGCCGCGCCCTGCATGGCGTAGGCGGTGAACCAGGCCAGCGAGGCGGCCGCGCCCATGCCGCCGGCCAGCAGCGAGACGCGCCAGGCGCGGAAGATGGGGCGCAGGCCCTGCGCGTGGGTGCGCGCGATCCAGGCGCCCAGGCCCAGGGTCTGCATGAGCTGGGCGATCAGCACGCCCCAGGCGCCCGACAGCCAGGGAGATATCTCGCCCAGGCGCGCCAGTTCCACGGCGCCACCCCGGTAGCCCACGGTGGCGATGGCAAAGCAGGCACCGCAGGCCAGGCCGTAGAGCGCCGAGCGGCTGGCCCAGGCCGACAGCGACAGCATCTGGCCGCGCGGCGGCAGCGACAGGATGAGCACGCCGAAGGTGGCCAGCGCCATGGCCGCCAGCGCCACGGCGGTGGGCAACTCATGCAGGAAGATGCCGGCGAACAGGGCCACCTGCAGCACCTCGGTCTTGGACAGGGTGACGGCCACGGCGAAGTTGCGCTCCTTCATGGCCAGCAGCAGCGCCGCCGTGGCCGCGACCTGGAAGAAGGCCCCCAGCGCGATCCAGCCGAGATAGGCCCAGGAGAACCGGGGCAGCGACCAGGCGCCATCGCCTCCCAGGTACAGCGCCAGCAGGTAGATGCCTGCAAACGGCAGGCCGTACAGAAAGCGCACCAGGGTGGCCGGCAGGGTGCCGAGCTCGGCGGTCAGCGAGCGCTGCGCCGTGTTGCGCACAGTCTGGGCGGCTGCGGCGAACAGCACCACGGGCACCCACAGCCAGGTCAGGTCTTGGAGGGAAGAAAGCATGTCGGCAAAAAAGGGAAGGCACCGCCGGCAAGGCGCGGGCGGCTGAGTGCCGGCCAGCATAGCCGCCGGTCGGGCACCAGGCGCACGCGCTTGGAGAAGGCTGCCGCGCCCGGCAGCGAAACAGAGGCCGGCCAGCCAGCGCTGCACGCGCGCCCTGCTCTGGCCAGGGCAAGCAGGCTGCGTTGTGCAGCAGCACGGCCGTCGCCAATGGCGAGCGGGCCTGCGCTGCGCGCTACAGGTCGCGCCGGATCAGAGCGCCCTTGAACAGCACCGGTCCCGTGGGCCCGGTCTGGCTGGGCACGCCGCCCTTGGGCTCCAGGCTGATGGCCAGGGCAGGCACGCCCTGGACCTCGGCAGCCGCAGCGGTCAGCTTGACCAGCTTGTCGCGTCCCAGCACGCCCAGCGATTGCGGGCCGCCCTGGGGCGGCAGGGCCCACAGCTGCAGTGATTTGTCGGAGGCCTCATGGAAGTCGCCCACGCGCTGCAGCACCAGGGTGTTCTTGCCGGGGTCGAAGGTCACGAGCATGGAGGCATCGGCCTTGTCGTCGGCCAGCACGGCCACATACTGGATCTGGGGCGCGGCCTGCAGCGCAGCCTGGGTGGCCTGCAACTGGTTGTTCAGCACGGCCAGCTGGCGCTCGCCGCTTTGGCGCAGGTCCTGGTGCGACCACAGCCCCACGGCCACGGCCGCCACGGTGGCGCAGGCGCCCAGCACGGCGGCGCCGCGCCACCAGGCCAGGGCGCGGCCCACGGCGGATTCCGTGCGCCGGGCCATGCCAGGCGCATCGTCGGCGCGCCGCCGGTGCGCCTGGGCGGCGCGGGCCTTTTCGGCCTGCAGCAGGTTGTCGATACGGACCCAGACCGCATCGTCAGGGCGTACGGGCGCCTGCATTTCGGACAGGGCCGACCAGCGGCCCTGCCACAGCAGGGCGGCAGCGCGCACCGGGGCCTGGTCACGGGCCAGTTGCTCGAAGCGGCGGCGTGCCGCGCCCCGCAGCGTGCCCAGGGCGTAAGCGGCGGCCAGCCGGTCCAGCAGTTCGGGGTGTCGGGAAATATTCATGGCAAATCCTTTGGCCGCTCAGAGCATGTCAACTGCTTCACGCATGGCGTGACAGGCAGCGGCGCAGCTGCTCCAGGCCGCGCCGTATCCAGGTCTTGACCGTGCCCAGCGGCAGTTGCAGCTGGCCCGCCAGCTCGCCATGGCTGAGGTCGCGCAGATAGGCCAGGCTGACCACCTCGCGCTGGCGGCCTTCCAGCCGCTCCAGGCACTGGTACAGCGCCACGGCCTGTTCGCTGGCCTCGGCCAGTTGCAGCGGGCCCTGGCTTTCATCGTTCCCACCGCCATGGGCCGCCAGTTGCGCCTCGTCGAACTCTTCGTTCAGGTGCAGGCGTTCGGCGCGGCGACGGCGCAGAAAGTCCAGGGCCCGGCTGCGCACCACCAGGCCCATCCAGGCCAACGGCGGGCTGAGCGTGCCCCGGTAGCCCGAGGCGCTGCGCCAGATGTGCAGGTAGCTGTCCTGCAGCACGTCTTCGGCCCAGTCCTTGTGCCGCAGGATGCGCAACGCCAGCCCGTACAGCCGGGACGAGGTGGCCTCGTACAGGCTGCGGAGCGCGGGCTCGTCCTGCGCTGCGATGCGGTCCAGAAGGTCCATCAGCTCTTGGTCGGTTGGTGTGGTGCCCATGCACGCATTGTGGGCGAGCGGGCGGCCCCGTGGCCCGCACTGTTGCGTGGCCGCCCGGGGGCTTGTTCTGTCTTTCGATCGGATTCAAGGGGCATATCGGTGCTCAGCCGGGGGTTTGCAGAAGGTCTGGCAGGGGTCTCCCGGCTTGCACCGGCTCTCCGTGAGCAATACGCAGCGCATTGCGAACCGGATGCGGATAAATTTTTTTCCATCCAGGTGAATCCAGCCGCTGCCTTGCTGCGTATTCCCTGTGTCGCGCCCCGGACAGCGGTTCAAGGCGACACCCCTCAACCCATCGACCTGGAGACCTTCATGAGCTACATCCTCCCCCTCGGCCTGGCCACCATGGCCGCACTGACCCTTGGCGCCTGCTCCTCCATGGACATGGGCAAGAGCTATTCCCAGACCGACCTGCCGGCCGCCGTGCAGGTGCCCGCAGGCCACAAGGTTGCCATGGAGACGGTGGGCATAGGCCAGATCACCTATGAATGCCGCGCCAAGAAGGACCAGGCGATGGAGCAGGAATGGGCCTTTGTCGGCCCCGATGCGCGTTTGACGGACCGCCAGGGCCGCGTCATCGGCCGCTACTTCGGCCCGCCCGCCACCTGGGCGCACCAGGACGGCTCCAAGGTCACGGCCACCCAGGTCGCCGTGGCTCCGTCCAGCGCGGGCAACATCCCCATGCAACTTGTCAAGGCCGAGCCCGCCACCGGCATGGGCGCCATGCAGGGCGTGACCTATATCCAGCGCGTGGCCACGCGCGGCGGCGTGGCCCCTTCCATGGCCTGCAACAGCTCCACGCTGGGCCAGAAGCAGGTCGTGCAGTACCAGGCCGACTACATCATCTGGAAGGCCGCCTGACGCGGCCCGGCCCCCCCCCTACGGCCTGTCGCCCCTGGCCCCGAAGGCCGAGGGCGGCATGCCGAACTGGCGCCTGAAGGCCAGCGAATAGGCGCTGTGGCTTTCATAGCCGGCCTCCAGCGCCACCTGCACGATGGGCCTTCCGGCCAGCAGCGCCTGCATGGATGACAGCAGCCGTGCGCGCTGACGCCAGCGGCCAAAACTCATTCCCGTGGCCTGTAGAAAGTGGCGATGGAAGGTCTTCTCGCCCATGGTCAGCCGTGCAGCCCAGCCGGCGGCTGTGGCGGCAAAGCCATCCGCCCCGTCTCCTTCGGCCAGCGCATGGCAGACAGCAGCCATGCGCGCATCCTGCGGCCAGGGCAGGTGAAACGGCACCACGGGCGGCTGGCGCAGCTCCTGCAGCAATAGCTCGACCACCATGGATTCACGCCGCCCCGGCGGTGCCGATGCAGGCCAGCGCGCCACCTCGCTGATGAGTTCGCGCAGCAGGGGAGAGACCTCGATCACGCAGTCCGTACCCGGCAGGGCTGCAGCGGCCTGCGCATCGACGAACAGGCTGCGCACCTGTACCGCGCCGCGCATGCGCAGGCCGTGGGGCACGCCCGAGCGCAGCCAGACGCCGCGCGTGGGCGGCACCACCCAGCGCCCGCTGCCTGCGCGCACCTCCAGCACCCCCTGCACGGCATAGAGCAGCTGGCAGCATTCGTGGGAGTGTTCCTCCACCTCCAGCCCCGCCGGATAGTCGGCGGCCACGCCCGTGACCGGCAGCGGTGCGGCGGCCTGCAGCTCGGGCAGCCCGGCATGGCTGCAGGGAACGGAGGCTGCCGAAGCCGGGACATGGGTCGTGCGCATATTGTCCAGATCCATATAGAAAATGAGAAATTCTATAAAGACAGACAAGCACCCTGCCCGCAAACTGGCACCCGTTCCCTGTGATTCACCGCCATCGCACCATGCACCGCCTGCCCTCGCCCTCCCTACCACCCCTGGCCCATGGCCGGGGTCCGGGCGCCTGCGCAGGCGCCGCATTTCGCACCGACTCTCCCTGATCCCGGCCTGGCGCAGCTTCCCACACCGGGAAGCCAGGAGAGCGGGGCCGCCGGCCGATCCGGTGGCTGCAAACCCCAGCGTTTCCTGCGAGGCCCGCATGCTGAAGAATCCCGCGTCCAGATACCTTCCCTTCCCCGCCATCGACCTGCCCGAGCGCCAATGGCCCTCACGCCAGCTGAGCCAGGCGCCCGTGTGGCTGTCCACCGACCTGCGTGATGGCAACCAGGCCCTGTTCGAGCCCATGAACCGCGAGCGCAAGCTGCGCCTGTTCCACGAACTGGTGCGCATAGGCTTCAAGGAGATCGAGGTTGGCTTTCCCTCGGCCTCGCAGACCGACTACGGCATCGTGCGCCACCTGATCGACAACGGGCTGATCCCCGGCGACGTGACGCCCATGGTCATCACCCAGCTGCGCGAGGACCTGATCCGCGCCACGGTGGACAGCGTGGCCGGAGCGCGGCGCGCCATCGTGCACTTCTACAACGCCATTGCCCCGGCCTGGCGCGAGATCGTCTTCGGCATGCAGGTGCCCGAGATCATCGCCATGGTGGAGCACCACATCGCCCTGCTGCGCGAACTGACCGATGCCCACCCCGAGACCGAATGGGTGCTGCAGTACTCGCCCGAGACCTTCTGCATGGCCGAGCTCGACGTGTCGCTGGCCGTGTGCAACGCGGCCATCCGCGCCTGGGATGCAGGCCCCGCGCGGCCCATGATCATCAACCTGCCGACCACGGTGGAAGTGAGCACGGCCAATGTCTTCGCCGACCAGATCGAGTGGATGCACCGCCGCCTGGAACGGCGCGAGCACATCGTGCTGTCCGTGCACCCGCACAACGACCGGGGCACGGGCGTGGCCTGCGCCGAGCAGGCGCTGCTGGCCGGCGCCCAGCGCGTGGAAGGCTGCCTGTTCGGCAATGGCGAGCGCAGCGGCAACCTCGATGTGGTGACGCTGGCGCTGAACCTCTACACGCAGGGCATCGCGCCGGGCCTGGATTTCTCGGACATCGCCGCCGTGGCGCGCATTGCGGAGGAATGCACGGCCCTGCCCATCCATCCGCGCCACCCCTATGTAGGCGACCTGGTGTTCACGGCGTTCTCGGGCTCGCACCAGGACGCCATCGCCAAGGGCTTTGCGGCGCAGCGGCCCGATGCGCCCTGGCGCGTTCCCTACCTGCCCATCGACCCGCAGGACCTGGGCCGCACCTACGACAGCATCGTTCGCGTCAACAGCCAGTCGGGCAAGGGCGGCATTGCCTTTTTGCTGCAGCGCGACCATGGCGTGACCATGCCGCGCCGCATGCAGGTGGAGTTCAGCGCCGTGGTGCAAAAACAGGCGGACGCCTGCGAGGCCGAGCTGGCCAGCGACGACCTGTGGAAGCTGTTCGAGGCGACCTACCTCGCACCCCTGCAGCTTCCCTGGCACTACCGCAGCCACCACCTGTTCGACAGCGCCCAGGGCCAGGGCATTGCGCTGGAAGTGGTGCGGCCAGACGGCCTTCGACTGCAGCTGTATGGCGAAGGCAGCGGCCCCATCGATGCCGTGGCCGCCGCCCTCGGCCAGCACCTGGGCGTGGCGCTGCGCATTGACCACTACGAGGAGCGCAGCCTGGGCCAGGGCGCCGGGGCCATGGCGCTGGCCATCGTCGAGGCCGCCCTGCCCGGCGTGGCGGGCACGCGCTTCGGTGCGGGGCGCCATGCCAACATCGTGACCGCGTCCATCCTGGCCGTGCTGCATGCGGCGGGCCGGCTGGTGGCGGCGCAGCCGGAAAGCCGGCGCGTACCTGCCCAAGCCTGAGGCGCAGCCTGAAAGGAAAAAAGGACCGCCGTGGCGGTCCTTTTCTCGTGCGGCTTTTGCCGGTTCAGCGCACGGCGCCCGGATAGGTTCCGGGCAGCAGGATGCTGCGGTCCACGGTATCGATCTGCGTATGGCCGCAGAAGGCCATCGTGGTCTCCAGCTCCTTCTGGATGATCTGCAGTGCACGCGTCACGCCGTCCTGGCCGTAGGCGCCCAGGCCGTAGAGGAAGCTGCGGCCGATCATGGTGCCCTGGGCGCCCAGGGCACGCGCCTTGAGCACGTCCTGGCCGCTGCGGATGCCGCCGTCCATCCAGACCTCGATGTCCTTGCCCGCCGCCTCGGCAATGCCGGGCAGCGCCTCGATGGACGAGGGTGCGCCGTCGAGCTGGCGGCCGCCGTGGTTGCTGACGATGAGCGCATCGGCGCCGCTGTCGGCCGCCAGTCGCGCGTCCTCGGCGTCCATGACGCCCTTGAGGATGAGCTTGCCGCCCCAGAGCTTCTTGATGCGCTCCACATCGCCCCAGTTCAGGCTGGGGTCGAATTGGCTGGCGGTCCACGACGACAGCGAACTCATGTCGGCCACGCCATCCACATGGCCGACGATGTTGCCGAAGGTGCGGCGCTTGGTGCCCAGCATGCCCAGGCACCAGTGCGGCTTGGTCGCCAGGTTGGCCAGGTTGCGCAGCGTGGGCTTCGGGGGCGTGGACAGGCCGTTCTTGATGTCCTTGTGGCGCTGGCCCAGGATCTGCAGGTCCAGCGTCAGCACCAGGGCCGAGCAGTTGGCTGCACGGGCACGCTCGATCAGGCGCTCCATGAACCGGCGGTCACGCATCACATAGAGCTGGAACCAGAACGGATGGCGGGCCGTGTGTTCGGCAATATCCTCGATGGAGCAGATGCTCATGGTGGACAGCGTGAACGGAATGCCGAAGGCCTGGGCCGCGCGCGCGCCCAGGATCTCGCCATCGGCGTGCTGCATGCCGGTCAGGCCCGTGGGCGCAATGGCCACGGGCATGGCCACCTGCTGGCCGATCATGGTGGTGCGCGTGCTGCGCCCCTCCATGTTCACGGCCACGCGCTGGCGCAGCTTGATCTTCTGGAAGTCGTCCTCGTTGGCGCGGTAGGTGCCCTGGGTGTAGGAGCCCGAGTCGGCGTAGTCATAGAACATGCGCGGCACGCGGCGCTGGGCCACGACGCGCAGGTCTTCGATGCAGGTGATTTTGGAAAGGTCGGTGGACACGTTTTCTGGCTTTCTGGAACCCGCATGCCGCGGGACTGCCGAGCATGGTAGTGCGCAGGGCGCGTTCCAGTCACCCGTTCGGGTTTGAAGTGATTTGTGCGCCGATTGAAATTTTCTCTCTCGCAGCCCAACCGAGGGCTAACGCTAGTGTGCCAACCAGCCATGAGAGCGACGATCCGCCCCGCACAACATCCTAAAAACTCTTCAGGAGACGCTCCTATGGTTTGGCAGCAGGTCTACGACCCTCTTTCCAACATGTGGCTGTCCACACTGCTCGCGGCCATCCCGGTCGTGGTCATGCTGGTGGGATTGGGCTTTTTGCACATGAAGGCCCACCTGGCGGCCGGCGCCGGGCTGATTGCGGCGCTGGTGATCGCGGTCTTCGTCTACAACATGCCGGCAGGCATGGCCGGGCGCGCGGCGCTGTTCGGCGGCTTCACGGGGCTGCTGCCCATCGGCTGGATCGTCCTGAACATCATCTTCCTGCACCAGCTGACCGAGAAGAACGGCAGCTTCAAGATCCTGCAGGACTCCATTGCCGGCATCACCGAGGACAGGCGCATCCAGCTGCTGCTGATCGCCTTCGCCTTCGGCGCCTTCTTCGAGGGCGCGGCCGGCTTCGGCACGCCCGTGGCCGTGACGGCGGCCATCCTCATCGGGCTGGGCTTTTCGCCGCTGGCCGCCTCGGGCCTGTCGCTGATCGCCAATACCGCGCCCGTGGCCTTCGGCGCGCTGGGCACGCCGGTGATCACGCTGGCCAAGGTGCACGGCTACGACCTGATGGAGGTCACCGCCATGGTCGGCCGCCAGCTGCCGTTCTTCTCGGTGCTGGTGCCGTTCTGGCTGATCTGGGCCTTTGCCGGGCGCAAGGCCATGATGGAGATCTGGCCCATCATCCTGGTGACCGGCGTGTCCTTCGCCATTCCGCAGTACCTGGTGTCCAACTTCATCGGTCCCGAACTGGTGGACATCATCGCGGCCATTGTCTCCATGGTCTGCACGGTGGGCTTCCTGCGCATGTGGCAGCCCAGGACCATCTGGCGCTCGACCTCGCTCAAGGGCCATGAGAACAGCGGCGGCGAGGCCCAGGCGCCCCGCGCCGTGACCCAGCACCCGCGCGCCGACGTGATCCGCGCCTGGACGCCCTGGGCCATCCTCACGGTCTTCGTCTTCATCTGGGGCCTGCCCTCGGTCAAGGCCGCGCTCAACGGCCTGTTCGCCCCCGCCTTTCCCATGGAAGGCCTGCACAACCTGATCGAGAAGGTGCCGCCCGTCGTGCGCCAGCCCACCAAGGAAGGCGCCATCTACACGCTGAACCTGCTGTCGGCCACGGGCACGGGCATCCTGCTGTCGGCCATCGTGGGCGGCCTGGTCATGAAGTACAACCCCGTGCAACTGGTCAGCCAGTTCGTGCGCACCATCTGGCTGGTGCGCTATTCGCTCATCACCATCGTGCTGATGCTGGCCCTGGGCACGCTGACGCGCTACTCGGGCACGGACACCACGCTTGGCCTGGCCTTCGCCAACACGGGCGTGTTCTACCCCTTCTTCGGCACCCTGATGGGCTGGCTGGGCGTGGCGCTGACGGGTTCGGACACGGCATCGAACGTGCTGTTCGGCGGCATGCAGAAGGTGGCGGCCGAGCAGCTGGGCCTGTCGCCCAACCTCATGGGCGCGGCCAACAGCTCGGGGGGCGTGATGGGCAAGATGATCGATGCGCAGTCCATCGTCGTCGCCTCCACGGCCACGCGCTGGTTCAACCATGAGGGCGACATCCTGCGCTACGTGTTCTTCCACTCCGTCGCCCTGGCCTGCCTGATGGGCATCTTCGTGACGCTGCAGGCCTATGTCTGGCCGTTCCGCCTGATGGTCAATTGAGCCCTGCGCATCTGCGCCAGGCTACAGCCGCCCGCATGCGCCGGGCGGCTTTTTTACGCCTGGGGTAGGCATCGCTGCATCAACAGATGCGCAGCGGCATTTATGGTTGTACCATGCAACCATATTCAAACCCTGCACGGCCCCAAGGAGCACCCATGCCGCAGCACGATCTTTCCCTGGTGGATGGCATCCGCGCCGCCTCGCGCCAGATGGTGCGCGAGCTGGGCTTCATGCAGGCCACGCTGGCGGCCACGGACTACCCGCCCTCGGCCGTGCATGCCATTCTGGAGATCGGCGCACAGGGGCGCATGGCGGCCTCGCAGCTGGCACTGGTCCTGGGGCTGGAGAAATCCAGCGTCAGCCGCATGGTGCGCAAGCTGGTGGAGGCGGGCGAGCTGAAGGAGGCCGCCGATGGAGAGGATGGCCGCGTCAAGCAGCTGGCCCTGACCGCCAAGGGCCGGCGCACGCTGGCCGCCATCGAGGCCTTCGGGCGCCAGCAGGTGACGGCGGCGCTGGACCGCATGCAGGCGCCGCAGCAGCAGGCCGTCGCCCAAGGGCTGGCACTGTACGCCCGGGCGCTGCAGGCGCACCGGCAGGAGGAGCCCCTGCCCCAGCCCCAGCCCGTACCCGCACAGATACAGGTCCTGCCCGGATACCGGCCCGGCTGCCTGGGCCGCATCGTGGACATGCATGCGCGCTTTTATGCGCGCCACGCAGGCTTTGGCGTCTTCTTCGAAAGCCGCGTGGCCAGCGGCCTGGCCGAGTTCGCCGGCCGGCTGGACAAGCCCTGCAACCAGCTGTGGACGGCGCTGGACGGCGACCGCGTCGTGGGCTCCGTGGCCATCGATGGAGAGGACCTTGGCAAGCACCCCGAGGGCCGCCAGGCGCACCTGCGCTGGTTCATCCTGGAAGACGGCCTGCGCGGCGCCGGCACGGGGCGCAAGCTGCTGCAGCAGGCCCTGGCGTTCTGCGACCAGCAGGCCTTCGAGGCCACCCAGCTGTGGACCTTCCGGGGCCTGGATGCAGCACGCCGGCTCTACGAATCGTCAGGCTTCACCCTGGCCGAGGAATGGCCAGGCCAGCAATGGGGCGAGACCGTGATCGAGCAGCGCTTCGTGCGGCCACGCCCTGGCGTGGCGGCATGGGCAGTCCAGGCCCCCTGAGTCAGGAGCCCTGCTCGCCCGCCACCAGCACGAAGGCAATGCGCGCAGGCCGGCCCGAGCGGTTGGCCCAGGCATGGTTGGTGCCGCGCTGTATGAGCACGTCACCGGCGCGCAGCACGGTTTCCTGGCGATCCAGGATGGCGACCAGCTCGCCCTCCAGCATCAGCGCGTAGTCCACGGTATCCGTGCGGTGCATGCCCGGATGCTCGCCGGGCTGCACGTTGCGGTGGGCGTCGCCGTACATGCGTGTAAAGGTGGCATGCAGGGCACGCGCCAGCTCCTGCGGATCGGCAGGTTCGGGCGGAATGTCCAGGATGCGCAGCACCGTGCCATAGGGCGGCGGTGCCACGCCCTGGTGGATGGCAATGGTGTCGGGCGCATTGATTTGCGCGGGTGAGGCATCGGTGCGCCACAGGTTGGTGATGCGGTAGCCGGGGCGTTCCTCGACCAGGCGCACGGCGGGCGAGGCGCCGTCCTCGGCGATGAAGGAGCGGCCCTGTGCGTCGTTGGCCGTGATCACGCGGCGGATGGGGGGCAGGCTGGAATCGGTCATGGATGAAGAGATGGGGGAAAGGAGGTCACTGCGCATGGCGTTCGGCCGCTGCGCCCTGTTTGCGGAATTCGTCGTGGATGCGCCGGTCCCACTGACGGCGGTCCTGGTGGAAGACCACCTGGTCGCCGCGCTGGGCCACCTGCCTGACGGCATCGGACCGAGCTGCAGCGGCGCAGGCAGCGTCCAGCCGGCCCAGCACCGCCTCGGGCACGCCACGCGGCACGAACAGGCCCGCAAACGATTCCTCCTGCACCGCCATGCCCAGTTCCTTGAAGGTGGGGACCTCGGGGAAGGCCGGGTGGCGGCGCTCCGAGGCCACGGCCAGCAGGCGCAGCTTGCCCGCGCGTATCTGGGGCGCAGCCGAGGCCGCGATGCTGCTGACGAAGTCCAGCCGCCCGGCCAGCAATTCCTGTATCGAGCCGGCATCGCCCTTGTAGGGCACATGCACAAGCTTGAGGCCCTGGTCGCGCTCCAGCTGGTCCATGGCCAGGAAGGGCGCCGAGTTCGGTCCCGGCGATCCGTAGCTCAGCGAGCCCTTCTTCGCCGCCGCCACCAGCTCGCCTATCGTCTTGAAAGGGCTGTCTGCGCGCACGCTGACGCCCAGGATATTCTCCGTCACGCCGCACAGCGGCTGCACGCTGTCGGGCCCCAGCTTCAGGCCCTTGACGTAGTGGGGCTGCACGGTGATGGGGGTCATGGGCGTGAAGGCCAGCGTCAGCCCGTCGGCCGGCGCCTGGGCCAGCACATTCATGCCGATCACGCCCGAGCCCCCATCGCGCGAGACCACGACCACGCTCTGGCCCAGCTGCTTGCGGAATTCCTCGGCCAGCGTACGCGCCATCACATCGGTGGAGCTGCCCGCCGCCCAGGGGTTGATGAGGGTCAGCGGCCGCGACGGGAACGGCTCCTGCGCGGTGGCCAGGGTGCAGCCCAGCGCCATCAGGGCGCCGAGCCACTTGCGGGTGGTCATGCTGTGTCTCCTTGTCGTTGTGTGATGGCTGCGCATGTTAATTCAGTCAGTCGACTGAATCAATCCATGCCACCACCATGCCATGGTTTGGTGCGGCAAGGGCCTGGCGCTGTCTATGATCCGCAGCCATGACGTCCAGCACCGATGACACCGCGGCCGAGGAACCCCGCGCCCAGGCCCGCGAACGCCTTCTGCAAGCCGCCGAGCAGCTGTTTGCGCGGCATGGCTACGCGGGCACGTCGCTGCGCGCCGTCATGGCGCTGGCCGATGTGGACACGGGCGCCATCCACTACCACTTCCGCAACAAGCTGGGCCTGCTCAAAGCCTTGTTCGAGCAGCGCGTGATGGCCGTCAACGGACAGCGCCATGCGCTGCTGCAAAGGCTGGAGCAGCAGTCGCCGCAGCCCGCCGTGGAGGACATTCTTCGGGCCTTCATCGCCCCCGCGCTGCGCGCCGCCCACAGCGAGGGCGAGGCCGACTTCAACCGCGTCACGGCCCTGTGTTCGGTCGATCCCGACCAGGCAGTCAGGGAGGTGGTTTTTGCCGCCTACGACGAGGCTGCCAAACGCTTTGCGGCCCTGCTGCGCCAGGCTCTGCCGCAGCTGTCGCAGCACGATTTCCAGTGGCGCCTGGAATGCATGTACGGCGCCATGATGTACATCCGCTCCGACAACGGCCGAGTCAGCCGCATGCTGGGCGGCGGCCACCGCGCCGACCCCGTGGAGCATGTGATCGACGAGCTGGTGGCCTTCACTGCGGCGGGCTTCCGTGCGGCGGGCATCCGCGCGGCGGGCCCCCGCGCTGCGCAGTGATCACGACCGGCGCCTGATCAGCGCCCGCCCGCGCGCGGAGCCACCACGCCGGCGCCGCGCACCTCCACCTGCACGCTGTCCAGCACCTGCCCCTTGGCATCGACCAGTTCCAGCCGGTGGCGGCCGGGCCAGGGCATCCAGGCGGCGGCAGCACCCCGGCCGATCTCCTTGGGCGGCGGCTCGGCCGCGCCGGGCGCGGCAGCACTGACCATGCGCCAGCGCAGGCTGGCGTCCTGCCATTCCTGCGTGGCGGCCGTGCCTGCGGGGCGGGCCGACAGCTGCACGCGCTGGCGGTCTGGCGGAATGTCGGGGTCCAGCGCGAGGATGGTGCCGTTGGCGGGGCGCGCAATGCGCACGGGCGAGGCGGCCGAAGTCCCGCGTGTTGATGCGGATGCGACAGGCAGGCCGCTGCCCGCCATGGCGAACAGGCTCTGCTGCGTGCCCGCCACGAACCATTCGCTGCGCGCGCTCTCCAGCGGCAGGCCCGACGCATCGGGACCGAAGCGCACGGCCTGCTGCAGCACGCCCGCCGGCGCCTTGGGCGCGCGGCTGGGCGTGTGGGCGTGCAGGAAGCCCATCACGGCGGCCCAGACAGGTGCCGCGCCGCTGGTGCCGCTGACCGAGTGCATGGCCTCGCCGCGCGCATTGCCCACCCACACGCCCACGGTGTAGCGCTGCGACCAGCCCACGGCCCAGTTGTCGCGCATGTCCTTGCTGGTGCCGGTCTTGACGGCCGACCAGAAGCGCGTGGCCAGCACGCTGTCGGTGCCGAAGGTGGGCGCGCGCGCCATGGGATCGGACAGGATGTCGCCCACGATGAAGGCCGCGCGTGCGTCGATGGCCTGCACGGGCGCAGCCGACTTTTGCGCTGCGGACCCCGCGCCCGTGGGCTGCGCCGCCCAGCGCACGGGCGTCAGTTGCCCGCCGTTGGCCAGGGCGCGGTAGGCGTTGGTGAGCTGCAGCAGCGGCACCTCGGCGCTGCCCAGCGCCAGGCTGAAGCCGTGGTAGCCGCCGCTTTCGCGCAGGGGCAGGCCCAGGCGCTGCAGTTGCGAGAAGAAGGCATCGGGTGTAACCATGACCAATGTGCGCACGGCCGGCACGTTGAGCGACGACGCCAGCGCCGTGCGCGCCGAGACCCAGCCCTTGAAGCGCCGGTCGTAGTTCTGCGGGATGTAGAGCCCGTTCTGCGTGGGAATGTGGGCCGATGAATCCTCGATCAGCGAGGCCGCCGTCAGCCGCCGCTCGGCAATGGCCTGGGCATAGAGAAAGGGCTTGAGCGTGGAGCCGGGCTGGCGCATGGCCGTGACGCCATCCACCTCGGCCGCCTGGCTCAATTCGCCCGACGAGCCCACCCAGGCCAGCACCTCGCCCGTGGCGTTGTCCAGCACGACGATGGCGCCGTCCTCCACGTTGCGGCCCTGCAGCTCACGCAGTTGCTGCTGCAGGCTTTGCACGGCAAAGCGCTGCACGTGCGCGCTCAGCGTGGAACGCACGCGGGCCTGGCCTTTGGACTGCGGCTCGGCCAGCAAGCGGCGCGCCAGATGCGGGGCCTGGCCTTCGCTGGCCGCCCATTGCCGGCGCAGCAGCACGCTGGCGGTGAGCAGTTCCATGGCCGTGCAATCGCGCGCCGCCGCGTCCTCGGGCGCCAGCGACTGCAGCACGCCGCAGGCGCGCCGGCCCACGCGCTCGGGCGAGGCGTTGGGCGCGCGCACCAGGGCGGCGGCAATGGCGGCCTCGCGCGCGTCCAGCCCGTGCGCGGCCTTGCCGAACAGGGTGCGCGACAGCGCATCGATGCCCACGATCTCGCCCCGGAAGGGCACCAGATTCAGGTAGGCCTCCAGGATCTGGTCCTTGCGCCAGCGCCGGTCCAGCACCTGGGCCGACACGGTCTGGCCCAGTTTCTGTACTACGCTGCGCCCGCCCGGGCCCTGGCGCCAGTCGCCGTCGAGCAAGCCCGCCAACTGCATGGTGATGGTGCTGGCGCCGCGCGTGCGCTGGTTCCAGAGGTTGCCCCAGGCGGCGGAGGACACGGCCGCCCAGTCCACGCCGCTGTGCTCGTAGAAGCGCTTGTCCTCGCTGAGCACCAGAGCCGTGCGCAGCGCAGGCGAGATGTCGGCCAGGGCCACCCAGTCGCCACGGCGCACGCTGGCGTCGGTGCGCTGGCGCTGCAGCACCTCGCCCTCGCGCGAGAGCAATTCGGTCTCGGAGGAGCGGTGGCCTTCGCGGACCTCGGAAAAGCTGGGCAGCGCCTGGGCGGCACCGGCCGCCGCGAACAGCAGCGCGGCCGCCAGGGCCGCGCGGGGAAGACGCATGAAGGGAGAAGGTCGCCGGGATTCGATCATGGAGCCGGCATTGTCCGCCTTTGCACCCGCGGCTCAGGAAGAATGGCGTATGCCCTTCTTGAGCTTGAAGGACAGCAGCACCATGAGCACGCCGAAGACCACCGCATACGTGGCCAGCACCCAGAGCATGGCCATCATGCCCGCGCCTGGCTGGGCCAGCACGAAGGCGCCGAACAGCACGGACAGCACGCCGCCCAGGATCAGCAGCCACTCGCCCGTGATCTCCTTGCGCAGCCGCACGGCCGCCACGATCTGCAGCAGGCCCGTGACCAGGGCCCAGGCGCCGATGTACAGCGTCATCACCAGCGCCGTGACGCCGGGCGCGACCACGGTGAGCACGCCCACCACCACGCCGGCCAGGCCCCACAGCAGCAGCACCCACCAATGGCGCATCTGGTCGCGCCCCTGGATGGCCGAGTACACGCCCAGCAGGCCATCGACAAAGGTGAAGGCGCCGAAGGTCAGCACCAGCGCCGCCAGCGATACCGCCGGCTGCGCCCAGGTCAGCACGCCGAAGGCGATGGCGACCAGGCCGCGCAGCAGCAGCACCCACCAGGTGCGGTGAAGAATCGTGGACAGCGGATTGGGGCTCATGGATGCTCCTTCAAAACAGTCCCCATGACCTTGGAGCAGGCCCGCAACACTGTCTGTAGGCCAAGGCCGGCTTGGCGGCGGACCCTGACCTGGATCAATCCAGTTGCAGCAGCACGGGCTGGTGGTCCGAGAGCCTTGTGTCGCTGTCCACGGCCCAGCCACGCACATGGCCGCGCAGGCTGTCGCTGACCCAGGCGAAATCGCAGGCGCCGGGCTCGGGACCCCACTGGCGGTCGAACAACCGGAAGGTGGGTGGCTGGGGCTGGTCCGGGTGCAGCACGCTCCAGCTGTTGTGCCACTGGCCGGCGCTCAGGGCGCCCTGCTCGCCGGCCGCCCAGGGGGCGGACAGGCCGGCGTACTCGTCCTCATGCGGCTCGAAGTTGAAGTCGCCGCAGAGCACGGCATGCGGCGTGTGCGGCTTGGTCTGCTGGGGCGAGCCGTCGCTGGCGGGCTGGGGCGGCGCCTCGGCCTGGCCCAGGGCCTCGATCTGCAGAGAACGCAGCGCCAGCGCCTGGGCCATGCGCTGGCGGCGCGAGAAATATTCGAGGTGGGTGCTCATCACGCGCACGGGGCCCAGTGCGGCATCCATCACGGTCACTGCCGTGCAGCAGCGCGGCATGCTGCGCACGCCGCCATCGTGCGGATACGGCAGGCGGTGGTGGGCCAGTTGCAGCACCGGCAGGCGCGTGGCCACCAGGTTGCCAAAGCGCTGCCGGCCCACGGCCGTGAACTCGTCCACGGCGGCGCCGAAGAAGACCTTCCAGCCTTCGGGCAGGGCCTGGCGGATCTGCGCCACCTGGTCGCCGGGCGCGCCCTCCAGGCCGGGATAGTGGATGGCGATTTCCTGCAGGCACAGCACGTCGATATCGGCCATGGACAGCGCATGCGCCACGATGCGCTCCGGGTCCATGCGGCCGTCCAGGCCCAGGCACCATTGGGTGTTCCAGGTGAGGATCTGCATCATGCGGGCAGCGGCTCGCGCAGCTGGAACAGGTTGCCTTCGGGGTCCATGGCGTTGCAGACGCGAAAGCCAGGACCCTGCCAGGACTGCTCCCACAGCTGGCCGCCATGGGCGATGACCAGGGGACGAACGGCCGCGAAGCTGGTCACGGTGGCAAAGAATTTGAGGGCGACGTTCTCGCGCGGCTGGGGTGGCTCGGTGATGGTGATGTGCCGCGCAATCGCCTCGGGAATGGCGTGCAGCACCAGTTGCAGGTCCGGCGACTGCAGCACCATGAGCTCGCTCGTGTGGTGCAGCATGCGCATGGCCAGCACCTCCATGTAGAACAGCGCCAGCCGGTCAGGCTGCTTGGCGTAGATGAACAGACCTGCGGATGCGGGACCGGACATGGTGGACCTCGGGGTGAAAGGCTGGGACAAGGAACTTTAGCACCGCCCTCACTTGATCCCCGCACGCATGAAGCTCTGCACGAACTGGCGCTGGAACAGCACGAAGGCCACCAGCAGCGGGCCCGAACTCATCAGCGTGGCGGCCGTGATGGTGGCCCACTCCACGCCCGACTCCACGCTGGAGAACACCTGCAGCCCCACGGTGAGCGGGCGCGCCTGCACGCTGTTGGTGATGATCAGCGGCCACAGGAAGTTGTTCCAGTGAAAGCTCACCGACACCAGCGCAAACGCCAGGTACACGGGCCGCGCCAGCGGCACGTAGACGCGCCACAGGATCTGCAGGGTGCTGGCGCCCTCCACCCGCGCGGCCTCGTCCAGTTCCCGGGGAATGCCCAGGAAGGTCTGGCGCAGCAGGAAGATGGCAAAGGCCGATGCGAAGTACGGCAGGCCGATGCCCAGCAGCGTATCGACGGCGCCCAGGCGCGACAGGGTCTGGTAGTTCGCCACCAGCAGGATGTCCGGCATGATCATCAGCTGCACCAGCACCAGGGCAAAGGCCAGGCCCTGGCCGCGAAAGCGGTAGCGCGCAAAGGCATAGGCGGCCAGCGTGCCCAGCACCAGCTGGGCCGCCAAAATCATGACCACCAGCACGGCCGTGTTCAGGAAATAGCGCGCAAAGGGCGCGGCCTGCCAGGCACGGCGAAAGTTCTCCAGCGTCCAGGGCGCGGCCAGGTCGAAGCGTGCCGAGTATTCGGGCGGATGGAAGGCCGTCCAGAACGCATAGGCCAGCGGCAGTATCCACAGCAGGGCCAGCAGCCAGGCGGCCAGCGTGTCCAGCCATGTGGCGCCATACAGCGCGGGCGGCGCATGGCGCGGGGCAATGGGTGCGGCGCTCATTGGTAGTGCACCTTCTTGTCGAGCACGAAGAACTGCAGCAGCGCCACGGCCGCCAGCACGGCGACCAGCACCACGGTCAGGGCCGCCGCATAGCCCGTGTCCCAGAACTTGAAGCCCACCTCGTACAGGTGATAGAGCAGCAGCGTGGAGGCGTTGTCCGGCCCGCCGCGCGTGAGGATGAAGAGGTGGTCCACCAGGCGGAAGGCATTGATCACCGCATTGACCAGCACGAACAGCGTGGTCGGCATCAGCAGCGGCCACTGCACGCGGCGCAGGAAGTACCAGCGCGAGGCCCCCTCGATGGCCGCCGCCTCCTTGAGGCTGGGGTTGAGGGTCTGCAGCGCGGCCAGGTAGAAGATCATGAAAAAGCCCGCCTCCTTCCACACCGCCACCACGGTCACGCAGGCCAGCGCCGTGGACGGGTCGCCCAGCCAGTTGTGCGCGGGAAGGCCCAGTGCGCCGCGCAGCTGCTCCAGCAGTCCGTACTGCGGGGTGTAGAAGAACAGCCAGATGTTGGCCACGGCAATCATGGGCAGCACCGTGGGCGTGAAATACGCCATGCGCATGAAGGCGCGGCCGGCCAGCCTCTCGTTGACCCACAGCGCCATGGCCAGCGCCAGTGCCATGGACAGCGGAATCGTGGCCGCCGCGAACCACAGGTTGTTGCGCACGGCCTGCCAGAACACCGGGTCGTCCACCATGACGGCGTAGTTCTCCAGCCCCACCCATGGCCCCGGCTGGCCGCCGCGCGGCGTGGCATGCAGGCTGTCGATCAGCGTGGCCACGGCCGGCCAGTGCGTGAAGGCCACCAGCAGCACCAGCGCCGGCAGCAGCATCAGCCAGGCATGGACGGCCTGGCGGCCGCGGACAAGGGAGGCGGGAGCGTAGCTCATGCGGTCAGCGGCACTGCGCCATCACTTGTAGCGGCGCAGGATGCGGTCTGCTTCCTTTTGCGCATCCTGCAGGGCCTGGGCCGAGGTCTTGCTGCCGTTGAGGGCGGCCTGCACGGCGTCGTTGAGCACCTTGGTCACGCGCTGGTTCTCATGCGTGGAGAACTCGGCCACCGATACCGGCAGCTGGTCGCGCGCCACCAGGGCCTGCGGGAAGTCCTGGCCGTACTTCTTGAGCGCGGGCGTGTCATAGGCGGCGGGCGAGACGGCCACGTAGCCGCTGTCCATGCTCCACTGCGCGGCCAGCGGGGGCTGGGTGACCCACTTCATGAACTGGAAGGCCGCCTCCTGCTGCTCCCGGGGTGCCTTCTTGAACAGGTAGAAATTGCCGCCGCCCGTGGGCGAGCCCTTGCGCACATTGCCTGCGATCTGGCCCACGCCGAAGTCGAATTTGGCATTGGCACGGATATTGGTCAGGTTGCCCGTGGTGGTGACGATGATGGCGGCCTTCTTTTCCATGAAGTCCTTGGGCGTAGTGCCCCACTCCACCACGCCGGCCGGGTGCACGCCCTCCTTGACCAGGCCCACCCAGAAGTCCAGCGCCTCCACTACCTTGGGGCTGTCCAGCGTGACCTGGGTGCCGGCCTCGTTGGCCAGCAGCACGTCATTGGGCGTGGTCAGGGTCTGCAGCATCCAGTAGGCAAAGCCGGTGGACGGGATCTGTATGCCGTACTGCACGACCTTGCCGCTGGCGTCCTTCTTCGTCAGCCTGTGGGCGGCTTCCTTGAGTTCCTTCCAGTTCTGCGGCGCCTTGTTCGGGTCCAGGCCGGCTTCCTTGAAGGCTTCCTTGTTGTAGTACATGACCACGGTGGAACGCTGGAAGGGCACGCCCCAGGTCTTGCCGCCCGTCTGGCTGTTGGCCATGAAGGCCGGATAGAAGCCCTTGAGCCAGGCCCGGTCGGCATCGGTCTTCACGAAGTCGTCGATGGGGGCGATGGCGTCCTCGTCGATCAGCGTGAACATGTCGGTGGACAGCAGCACCGAGCTGGCCGGCGGCTTGCCCGACTTGTGGGCCGTCAGCGCCTTGACGATGGTCTCCTGGTAGGTGCCCGCATAGACGGGCGTGATCCGGTACTGCGGATGGGCCTTGTTGAACTCGGCCGCATAGCCGTCGATCACCTTGGTGATGGGGCCGCCCACGGCCACGGGGTAGTAGAACGGCACCTCCAGCGGCGTCTGCGCGCTGGAGGTGTTCAGCAGGCCCGTGGCGGCCAGGGCGGCTGCGGCTGCGAGGGTTTTGAGGAAGGCATGGCGTTGCATGGCGGACTCTCCTGGAAGGTGCTTCGGGTGCGAAAGCCGGAACGGCTGAAACGGCTGAAACGGTGAATTGGCGAAGGAATTGGGGGCCGGTGCCTCGGAATCAGGCCGTGCAGCGCCGCCCCTTTTCGTCAAAGAAATGCGTGGCCTCGCGCGCCCAGCGCAGGCCCACGAGCTGGCCCGGCTGCAGGCCGCCGAGCTGGCTGCCAGCGGTGCGCACCATCAGTTGCTCGCTGCCCACGCGGCAGCGCAGCACCAGATCGGCGCCCAGGTATTCGAGGCTTTCGATGTCGGCAGCCACCACGGGGCCGCTGCCGACATCGCCCTGGAGCGACAGGCGCATGTCCTCGGGCCTGACGCCCAGCCAGCGCGCCTGGCCCGGCTGCTGCAGGCCGGCGGGCGCGGCGCTGGCATGGCTGCCCGCGATGTGCAGGCCGTCGAGGCGCGCGATGTTCATGGCCGGCGTGCCGATGAAGCGCGCGGCAAAGGTGGTGGCGGGCCGGCTGTAGATCTCCTGGGGCGCGGCGCACTGCTCCACGCGCCCCTGGCTGAGCAGCACCACCTGGTCGGCCATGCCCATGGCCTCGGCCTGGTCGTGCGTGACATAAACCACGGTCAGGCCCAGGCGCCGCTGCAGCTCGCGCAGCTCGGTGCGCATTTCCTGGCGCAGCTGGGCGTCGAGGTTGGACAGGGGCTCGTCCATCAGGCAGACCCGGGCCTGAGCCACCAGGGCGCGGCCCAGCGCCACGCGCTGCTGCTGGCCGCCCGACAGCTGGCCGGGCCGGCGCGCCAGCAGCGCGTCCAGGCCCAGCAGCGCGGCGGCCTCGTCGATGCGCCGGCGCGCCTCGGCCGCCGGGACCTTGCGCACGGACAGGCCGAAGCCGATGTTCTGCGCCACCGTCAGGTGCGGGAACAGCGCGTAGTTCTGGAACACCATGGCAATGCCGCGCCGTGCGGGCGGCAGGTGGGTGACGTCCTGGCCATCGATGCGCACGCGGCCCGAGGTGGCGCTTTCCAGGCCCGCGATGATGCGCAGCGTGGTGGACTTGCCGCAGCCCGAGGGACCGAGCAGCACGCAAAAGGATCCGGGTTCAATGCGCAGATCCAGCGCCTGCAGTGCCGTGGTGCCGCCCCAGGACTTGGCGACACCTTCCATCTCGATCAAGGACATCACGCCAGTCTAGGAAGGCTGTGTGACAGGCCCGTGTCGCGCCACCGGCCTGGCGCCCCATGCAGCTCAGGCAGCAGGGTGCTGTCTGTGCCAATCCGTGGCCTGCTGGAACGCCCAGCCCGCGCGCACCAGCAGGTCTTCGCGGAAGTCGGGGGCCACGAACTGGAAGGCCACGGGCGCGCCCTCAGAAGTGCGTCCGCCGGGCAGCGTGATCGTGGGGCTGCCCGTGAGGTCGAACGGGCAGGTGTAGCGCAGCATGCCCGAGAACAGCTCGGCATCGGAGCCGAAATGCGCCATGCGTTGCAGCGTGGGGGCCGCAAAGGCCGTGGCGGGGACCAGCAGCAGATCCACCTGCGCGAAGAGTGCACGCACCCGGCCCGTGAAGTCCGCGCGGCGCAGCAGCAGCCGCTGGTAGTCGGTGGCGGACAGGCCCAGCCCCAGGTCGATCAGCCCGGCGAGCCCGGGGCCATAGGCCTCGCGCCGTGCAGGGAACGTGGCGCCGTGCGCCACGGCGGTCTCCACCGCGCACAGCGCCGGCCAGTCCTCCACCGCCTGGGTGGCATCGGGAAAGCGGACTTCCTGCACGCTGGCCCCCAGGCGCTGCGCCACCGCCAGGGCCTGCTCCACCGCCTGGCGGGAGGGGGCATCCACGCCGTCCAGTGCCCATTGCCGGTCCATGCCCAGGCGCAGGCCGGAGAATCCGCGCGTCATCATGGCCAGATAGTCGGGCACGCTGCACTGGCTGGCCGTAGGGTCCAGCGGGTCCGCCCCGGCGATGGCCGCGAGCATGGCTGCGGCATCGGCAGCACTGCGCGCCATCGGGCCTATGTGGTCCAGGGACGCGGCCAGTTCGAAGGCGCCGTGGCGGCTCACCCTGCCCCAGGTGGGCTTGAGCCCCGTGATGCCGTTGGCGGCCGATGGAAAGCGGATGGAGCCCCCGGTGTCCGTGCCCAGCGATCCGAAGCACAGCCCCGCCGCCGTGGCCACGCCCGAGCCGCTGGACGAGGCGCCGGGCCACAGCTGGGCGCCCCAGGGGTTGACGGGGGCAGTGATCTCGGGATGGTGGTCGGCGAAGGCGCCTTCGGTCTGCTGCAGCTTGCCCAGGATGACGGCGCCGGCCTCGCGCAGCCTGCGCACCACGGTGGCATCTTCCGTGGGGCGATGGTCGCGGTGCAGCGTCATTCCATGCGTGGTGGGGACGCCCCGGGTCCACAGCAGGTCCTTGAGCGCCAGCGGCACGCCGTGCAGCGCACCACGGCGGCGGCCCTGCGCGATCTCGGCGTCGGCGCGGCGGGCGTCCTCCAGCGCCTGCTGCGCCATCACCGTCACGTAGCTGTGCAGCCGCGCGTCCACGGCCTCGATGCGCGCCAGCATGTGGCGGGTCACCTCTTCCGAGGAAATGCGGCGGGACTGGATCTCACGCCCCACCTCCAGCAGTTCGAGATGGTGCAGTTCGCTGTCGTTCATGGCATGTCTCCCGGCGCCCGGCTCCGGGGCGCCACCGTTGTTGCACTGGAAAAGCCGCACGGGACGCACGGCAGATCCATGCTAGGGAGCCGGCAGCCCCGACGCTTGTTCGTGAGGGACAGCGACCTTGCTCAGGCGGCCAGCAGGCTGCGGGGCGTGCAGCCGAACGCCTTGCGAAAGGCTCGGCTGAAGTGCGCCGCATCGGAGAATCCATGCGCGAAGGCCGCCTCGGTCACGCTGGAGCAGCGCCCCTGCATCAGGGCCTGGCGGCTGGCCTGCAACCGCAGCTGCCATACCAGGCCCATGGGCGTCTGGTTGCGCCGCGCAAAGGCCCGCGTCACGGTACGCGGCGAGACGTTGTGCTGCTGCGCCAGCCATTGCAGCGACAGCTCGGGCGAGCCCAGGTTGTCCTGGATGAACGCCTGGATGCGGCCGTGCAGGTCCCTTTCCGAGCGGGGCTGCACGGCCATTTCCTGCATCTCCAGCGCCAGGGCCAGCACATCGAGCAGCGCCATGCCGAAGCGCTGCGCCAAGGCATCACCGTGCGGCGCAGGCGGCATGGCGATGGCCTCGCCGAGCATGGCCCGCAGCGGCGCCACGGCCGGGGCATGGCCATGCAGCGCCCGGCCCGCGTGCAAGGGTGCACGGGCAAAGCGATTCAACAATTCGCTGCGCGGAATGCGCATCAGCAGGATATCGCGGGGCGCCACCGAGAATTCGAAAGGCTGCGCAGCGTCATAAAGCACCAGATTGCCCGCACTCAGCCGGGCCACTTGCCCGCCCTGGCGCACCTCGGCCTGGCCCTGGAGCAGATAGCCCAGCCACAGCTCATCGCGGGCATGCAGGCGCAGGTGGGCTGCGTTGCGCACCCAGCGGTGGCTGGGCGCCGACATGGCACTGATCTCCAGCAGTCCCAGGGAGCGCACGGACAGCGTGGCCCCGAAGCCGCCGGGACCTGCACCATCCCCCTGCGCGCGGTGGCTGTCGGCCGGGATGCAGTGGCGGCAGACCACCTCGTGCCAGTAGTCGAAACGATGGCGTGGCTCCTGCGAATGGGTAGAGTATTCGAGCTGCATGGCAGCGCCCAGTATCCGCAGGCGGCCGCCGGCTGGCACCCCGGTGTTTACCCAAAGGCCCGGGGTGCCGCGACGGCGGCGCTGCCAGGCACGGCTCAGCTGTGGCCCGGAGCCCGGTTCAGCAGATGCGTGCGCTGGTCGGCGCTCAGCGACAGGTAGCGCTCGTAGTGGCGCAGGATGTCGGCGATGACTTCCTCGCTGCGCAGGTACTGGATGTCGTGGCCCAGGCGTCCGTCCTCGAAGAAGGTGATGGGCTCGTAGACATGGCGGCGCTCCTGCTCGCTGGCCGCCTCGCTCACCAGGAAGGTGGGCACCGTGCGGCGCGTGGCGCGCACGCCGTAGACGAAGTCGCGCAGCGAGGGATCGGGCACGGTCAGGCGCACGGCGCCCTCGCCATCCAGGTCCTCGGTGACCACGGCCTGCACGCCGCGCCTTTGCATCTCGGCGGCCACCTCGTTCATGGCCGGCAGCACCACGCCAGCCAGGAACCTGCGCACATCGGCGCGCGAGGGCTGGTGCACGATCTGCTCCAGGCGCTTGCGCCAGTGCTGGCCGCTCCAGAAGCTGGTGGCCGGAGCCAGGTCGGGCGAGAAGTGCGCGCGGTCGGCCTGCAGGCCGCGCCACAGCCCGTAGCACAGGGCCAGCATGATGACGGCCACCGGCAGGGCCGCCACCAGGGTCATGGCCTGCAGCGCCTTGAGGCCGCCGGCCAGCATCAGCACCATGGCCGTCACGCCCAGCACGGCAGCCCAGAACAGCCGCTGCCAGACCGGCGAACGCGCATGGCCGCGCGAGGCGATGTTGTCCACCACGAAGGCCCCGGAGTCCGCCGAGGTGACGAAGAACACCGCGATCAGCACGATGGTGAGCCAAGCCACGGGCTTGAACCAGGGCAGGTACTCGAAGAAGCGGAACAGCAGCGCATCCACGTTCGAGGCCGTCTGCCCCAACGCGCCCATGGCCACGTGGGTGTCTATCCAGATGGCGCTGTTGCCGAAGGCCGTCATCCACAGCAGGTTGAAGGCCGTGGGCACCAGCAGCACGCCGGTCACGAACTGGCGGATGGTGCGCCCGCGCGAGATGCGCGCGATGAACATGCCCACGAAGGGCGACCAGGAGATCCACCAGGCCCAGTAGAGGATGGTCCAGCCGCCGAACCAGCCTTCCTGGCTGGGCGGCTCGTAGGCGAAGGTGCGGAACGACAGCTGCACCAGGCCAGACAGGTAGTTGCCGATGTTCTCGCTCAGCGCCTCGAAGAGGAAGACCGTGGGCCCGGCCACGATGACGAAGGCCAGCAGGATGAAGGCCAGCACGAGGTTGAACTCGCTCAGGCGGCGCACGCCCTTGTCCAGGCCCGAGACGGCCGACAGCCCGGCCAGGCCGACCACGATGACGATGACCGAGATGCGGAACAGCGCCGTGGAGGTGTCCCATCCCGTCAGCGTGTGCAGGCCGGCGGCCAGCTGCAGCGCGCCATAGCCCAGCGTGGTGGCGATACCCGCGATGGTGCCCACCAGCGCGAAGGCATCCACGCTGTGGCCGATGGGGCCGTTGATGCGCTTGCCCAGCAGCGGGTACAGGCCCGAGCGCATGGTCAGCGGCAGGTTGTAGCGAAAGCCGAAGTACGCCAGCACCAGGCCCATGGTCCCGTAGACGGCCCAGGCATGAAAGCCCCAGTGGAAGAAGGTGGACTGCAGCGCCTCGCGCGCGGCAGCCGGCGTGGAAGGCACGGCCGTGGGCGGCTTGAGGAAATGCTGCAGCGGCTCGCCCACGCCGAAGTACATCAGGCCGATGCCCATGCCGGCGGCGAACAGCATGGCGGTCCAGGAGATGAAGCTGAACTCGGGCTCCGCATCATCGGGACCCAGGCGGATATCACCGAAACGGCTGGACGCGACGAAGATCAGAAAGACCAGGAACAGCGTGACCGAGACGGCATAGAACCAGTCCATGTGCCCCACCACCCAGGCCTGGGCGCTGGAGAACAGCCGGTCGGCGCTGTCGGGCATGAGGCCGCAGTACAGCAGCAGCAGGCCCAGCACCAGCAGGGAAGGAATGACGACGGGGCCGGAGAACGTGATGCGCGGTGCAGGCTCGGCAGGCGATGGCGTGGCCGCCTGCGGTGCATCCGGTGGCGCGGGTGGCGCCGGTCGGGGATCGGTGGTCGTGTCTGGCATATACCCTCTCTCTTGTGATCAATGGTGTGCCCGGGAACCGATTCGCAATGGTGGCGGCCCTGCCCTTGTGGGGCGGGCCCCGTTCCCTGCTCGGGGGATGTCCGCCGGGCAAAGGCCGCAAGTATGCAAGGGGCGGCGTGGAAGCAGGCGTCGGACGCCAACGCCAAAGGCTTCCGATTTGCTGACTTCAGGGCCGACGCCCCAGCACGCTGCTCCAGCGCGCCAGCGCAGCCAGTACGGCGGGCCAGAACACGGTATTGGCAATGTCGTGCAGGCTGGCGCCCCAGCGCCAATACCCCAGGCTCGCGATATCGTCGCGCATGTCCAGCAGCTCGCCCGTCATGGCCACCGCCAGGGCCGCCAGGAGGGGCGTCCAGCTGCCCAGGGGTCTGCGCAGCACGGCGCAGGCGGCCAGCGCCACCGTCAGGCCCACGTAGATATGCAAGGCGTCCTTGGACAGCCCCGAGGCACCCATGACGGCCATTTTGATGGTCTGGACAGCCGACGGCTCCATCCGCAGCTTTCAGCCGGCCAGCTTGGCCACCACGGCCGGGGCGATGACGCGGTGGGCCGGCGCCACGCCCAGCATGTAGATGCGGCCCAGCGCATTGTGCACATGGACCACGGTGGACATGGCGGCGGTGAAGGTGCCGGACGGCGCGCCCTCGGGGCTGGGCAGCCGCATGAGGGAGACCTGCACGTCCAGGTGCCGGTCGCTGTCGCCCAGGACCACTTCGCTGTCGCTCAGGGCATGGACACGGAAGATGCCGGCGCGGTCGCCCACGCGGTAGCTCGATGGCTGGCGCTGCGCATCGACGCCGCTGAGCGTGCCCAGGTCCTTGATGCCGAAGGGCGCCACCACGCGGTTGCGCAGGCGCATCAGAAAGTCGATCCAGCCCGGCGTGCGGCCCACGCAGCGCAGGTACAGCGCCATGGGACTGCTGCCGTCGTCCGGCAATTGCAGCTGGTAGCTGTCGTGGAAATAGGCGGTCTTGAGGCGGTCCTGCAGGGCGCTGCCTGCGGGAACCGGGGAGAGGATGACTTGTGCCATGGAGCGGAGGGTGATGAAAAAAGGGGGCGGTCCTGCAGCCATCATAGGCCGCAGGGCCGCCCCCTTGTCAGGGCGCCATCAACGCTGCATCAGCGCTTGTCGCTCACCTTGATGCGGGCGTTGGGAACCTCGCCGAACATCTCGGGCGCATACAGCGCCTCCACCCGCGTGGGCGGCAGCGCGAAGTCGCCGGCATTGTTCAGCCGCACGGTGTACTCCACGCGCGTATTGCCCTTGGGCAGGTACTGGTAGTAGGCGCGGTAGGCCTCGAAGCTGCGCTCTTCATAAGCCAGCCAGCCCGCGCCTTCCGCGCGCTCGCCGCCCGAGGCGATCTCCGAGTCGCGCCCCAGACCGCCGCCCAGGATGGTGGCGCCCGTGGGCACGGGGTCGGTGATGGCCACCCAGGTCATGTCGGTGCGGGCCTGCACCTCCAGCGTGACGCGCAGCACGTCGCCGCGCGAGTACTGGCCTGCGGGCAGGCTCTTGTCGGCCTGCTCCACGGGCTTGACCGTGCGCGTGACGGTGTAGCCGGCGCTGAACGGCGCCTTCAGCTGCACGGCCGCCACAGACTGCAGCGTGAGCCAGGGCTTGCCGGTGCCCTGCTGGGTCACCGTCAGCTGGCCCTTGCGGGCATCACCCACCGCGCTCCAGGGCAGGAACATGGTGTTGTTGCGCAGGCCGCCGACCACCGTGGTCGCGCCGAAGCTGGACGCCTGGTGGGCTGCGCCCTCGGTGTCGCTGGCGCGCATGCGCGTGACTTGGCTCCACTCCACGCGGGCCTGGGACGCGCCCAAAGCCGCCTGGGTGGCGCCCGTCACGGGCGTGGCCTCGAACTGCTGCGAGAAGCGCTGCAGTGCCAGCGCACCCCACAGGTTGGCCGTGGTCGTGCCCCAGGCGCCGTTGCTCTGGCGCGAGATGAAGCCGTTGGCCAGGCGCGGCAGCTCTTCCTTCCACGTCGGGTCGTCCATGTTGACCAGCATCAGGCGGGCCAGGTTGACCTCGGGGCCCTGCATCAGCCACCACCACTGGTCGTCCTGCTCATTGCTGAAGGCCACGCGCGTGCCCTGGTAGCTCAGGCGGGCACGCAGGATCTGCTGGGCCTGGGCCAGCTGCTGTTCGCGCTGGGGCAGCTCGCGCATGTGCTTGAGCAGGGCCACCCAGTCGATGACGGCATGCGTGGGCCAGTCGTTGGGCGCGATGGTGATGCTGTCGAGCATGCGCGGATTGGCGCGGCCCGTCAGCGCCAGCGCCTGGATGGCGGCCAGCTTGCGCATGTCCAGATCCTTGCGCGGGCTCCAGAAGCTGCGCTGGATGCGGCCTTCGACGAAGGCGATCAGGCCGTTTTCCATGCGCTCGCGCTCGGCCGCCGGCAGCACGAAGCGCTTGTCCACGCCCTGTGCCAGTGCCGAGAGGTTGAGCAGGTGGGCCGTCAGCGTATCGCTGCCGCGGGCCGCACGGCCCGAACCGTCGCCCGCCAGCGGGAAGTAGCTGGCCAGGCCGTCGCTGTCCAGGTAGCTGGGCAGCTGGCCCATGGTGGACTGCCACAGCGTGGCGTCGCTCATGCCCACAGCCTTGCTGGTGACCTGCTCCAGGCAGCTGTAGGGATAGCGCGCCCACCAGTCGCGCACGCCGGGCAGGCCTTCGGCCAGCTTGGGCGCCAGCGACATGCGCAGGCCGCCGCGGCCGGACAGTGCATCGGCCGGCAGCTGCACGGGCAGGTTGATGCTGCCATCGACCTGCATCAGCGTGCCCTGCTGCACCGTCAGCGGCACGGCCGGGATGATGCGCTGGCTGACCTTCAGCCTGTCGCTGGCCGGCTTGTCGCCGCCTGCGGTGTCGCGGGCCTCGATCTCCCAGATCAGCGCCTCGGCGCGCGTCTGGCCCAGCTGGGCCGGCGCCGTGACGTTCCAGGCCACCTCGCGCGCCTCGCCCGCGGGAATCTCCACGGTCTGCGCTGCCAGCTCCAGCAGCGTGGCACGCGGCGTGACCTGCACCTTCATGGCCTTGGCCGAGGTGTTGCGCAGCGTGACCATGGCACGGAACTGGTCCTCCTCACGCACCAGCGGCGGCAGGCCGCTGATGATCTGCAGGTCCTGGGCCGTGCGGATGGGCGCCTGGCCCGTGCCGAACATCGACACGCCATGGTCGGCCACCGCCACCACCTGGAAGGTGGTCAGCGAGTCGTTGAGCGGCACGCTGACCTGGGCCTTGCCCTGGGCATCGAGCACCACGCTCGGATTCCACAGCAGCAGCGTCTCGAACAGCTCGCGCGTCTGGCTGCGGCCACCGCCGCCGCCAGCGGCCACGGCCTTGCGGCCGTAGTGGCGCCTGCCGATCACCTCCATCTGCGCGGTCGAGGTCTGCACGCCCCACTCGCGGCGGCGCAGCATCGCGTCGGCCAGCTGCCAGCTGGTGTTGGGCATGAGCTCCAGCAGGGCCTGGTCCACGACCGCCAGCGCCACCTCGGCGCCAGCGGCGGGCTTGCCGTCGGGCAGCGTGGCGCTGATGGTGACCTTGGCGGTGCCGCGCACCTGGTAGCTGGCCTGGTCGGCCGTGACCTTGACGTCGATGCGGTGGGCCTTGGTGCCCACGCGGATCTCGGCCATGCCCAGGCGGTAGGCGGGCTTGGACAGATCGACCAGGGCCGTGGGCGCGATGTACTCCTTGCCCTCGTGCCAGAAGGCGTTCCACCATTCGCGCGGCGCCTTGAAGCCCCAGGTGAAGAAGCTGTACCAGGGCACCTCGCGCAGCCGCCCGCGCAGGGCCAGCACGCTCACGTAGACGTTGGGGCCCCAGTCGGGCTGGACCTTCAGCTCCACGGTGGGGTTCTGGCCATTGAGCTGCATGACCTGGGTGCTGACGATGCCTTCGCGTTCCACGGCGACCAGGGCCGTCGCATAGCGGAAGGGCATGCGCACCTGGAAGCGCGCGGTCTCGCCGGGCTCGTAGCTGCGCTTTTCGGGCAGCACGTCCATGCGGTCATGGTCCTCGCCGCCGAACCACAGTTCGCCCTGGCGCGTGACCCAGACGCTGGAGGCGGCCTGGGCGGGCCGGCCGTCCTTGTCGGAGGCGGTGACGATCAGCTCCACCTCGCCGGGCTGCGACAGCTGGGCCTCGCACTGCACCATGCCCTGGGCATCGCTGTTGCCCGTGCACACCGTGCCCATGGACTTGAGCGTGGTCTGGTTGTCGTAGCTGTAAAAGCCCCCCACCAGGCGCTTGCGGCTGCTGGTGGTGACGCGGGAGATGGCCTCGACCTTGACCGGCACGCCGGCCTGGGGCTTGCCGTCCACGCCCAGGGCCAGCGCCTGGAACTGCAGCTTGCGGCCCGTGGTGATCCAGCTTTCGGCGCGCACGCCGGCCACGATGGCCGCAGGCCACAGCATCTGCGTGCTGCGCAGGGTCTGCACCTCGCCATTGGGGTCAGCATAGGTGGCCTCGATCAGCAGCTCGCGCGGCTCGCGCAGCTTGGGCAGGTTCTCGATCTTGAGCTTGCCCAGTCCTTCACGGTCCAGCGTCACGGGCAGCTTGTCGGCCACCACCTTGCTGTCCTGGGAGGCCGTGGCCTCCTCGTCATCGCTCTGGCCCGTGTCCTGGGCGCTGCGCGGTGCCGAGAAGCTGAAGCCCTGCCAGTCGCTGCGGTCCATCCAGGTGGAGCGCACCAGGGCGGACACGCGCACCGGCAGGTTGGCGGCCGGGCCGCCGGAGACGTAGTTCACCTGCACCTGCACCGGCAGGCTGGAGACGCCGACCAGGGCCTGCTTGCCTTCGGGGCCCACGCGGCCTTCGAGCACGGGCAGGCGGAATTCCTCGACACGGAAACTGCCCGTGCCGAAGCGGCTGTTGCGCCCGCGCGAGCCATTGCCATCGCCGCGCAGCTCCACGGAGTACGAACCGAGCTTGGCGCCCTTGGGCACGGAGAAGCTGTTTTCGGCGCTCAGGCCGCCGGTGCCCGTGGAACGCCACTGCAGCGGCTGCGTGTACTGCTGGCCGCTGCCTTCATGGGTGATGACCAGTTGCGTGGGCCGCTGCTCGGGCAGCGCAAAGCCGCCCTGCCCCTGGCCGATGCCGGTCTGGGTGCGCATCAGGTGCTTCATGGACACGGTCTCGCCGGCGCGCAGCAGCGTGCGGTCGAAGATGGTGTGGGCCACCTCGTCGCGCTGGGCGCTGCGGCTGGTGGGCACGTTGAAGCGCCAGGACTCGATGCCGCGCTGCCAGTCGCTCCAGGTGAAGGCCAGCTCCTGCTGGCCGTCCTTGCCCTGGGCGCGTGCGCTGACGAAATAGGCCGGCGAGCGGTAGCCGACACCGCCCGTGCACTGGGGAGGCTCGGGCGACAGGCCTTCCAGGCGGGCCACGCCGCTGGCGTCGGTGGTGGCCGAGGTCAGCACCTTGCCATTGCAGTCGGAGACCTGGATCTTGGCATTGGCCACGGCCTGGCCCTTGTCCAGCGTGGTCACCCAGGCGGCCGCGTTCTCGCGGCCGAGCTTGAAGTGCACGGACAGGTTGGTCACCAGGGCGGAGGTGCGCACATACATGCTGCGCGCCGAGCCGTAGCGCTCATCGAGCAGCGACTGGCCCAGCAGCGGCGAGGCGATCTCGACCACGTGAAAGCCCGGCGTGAGCGGAATGCCCACCACCTCGAAGGGGCGCGGATCACCCTTGACGGGCTTGGGCAGCTCCAGCGTCTTGACGTCGCCCTGCCCGGCCAGCAGCGACAGCATGCGCGTCTGCACATAGTCGCGGTTTTCGTTGTCGATCACGGGCGGCAGCGGGCCCTTGATGTCGCGCGAGGCGCGCTTGCGGTCCATGTCGGAGGACTCGTAGTCGGCCACGCGGCGCATCCAGGCGATGATCTCGGCATCGCTGCCGGGCTGCTTGGTGCTCACGCGGCTGGCATCCAGGGACTTGGTGGCCAGCTCGGACTCCACATTGCGCAGCGTCACAGGCAGCAGGGCCGGGCCGTCCGGGCCTTCGGCATAGCGCTCGACGATGCCGAAGGGCGAGGCCGCGAACTTGGCCAGCGGCGGCAGCGCGCCCGTGGCCACCTGCAGCGGGAACATGTCGGCATTGCTCAGGCTGCGGCCCGCCGCGTCCTTGAACTGCGGAGGCAGCTCCACCGTGTAGCGCGCCTGGGCCTGCATGGTGGCCGGGAAGCTCAGGTTCTGCACCAGCGAATCCTCGCTGAGCTTTTCGCCGTATTCGCCGTCGATCACGGGCGCCACCTTGGAGGCGCCGCTGCTCAGGCGAATGCCTTCGGCCAGCTTGCGCGGCACGGGGGCATTGAAGTTCAGGCGCATGGGACGGATCGGCAGGCAGGCGGCCTGGGCGTTCTCGCGCTCGCAACTGAACTCGGCCGCGAAGGGCTCTCGCACGCGGTACTCGAAGCGCTTGTCCTGGCGGCTGGCCACGCCATTGGGCGTTGCGATGCCGGCGCCAAAAACCAGCTTCATGGTCGTGCCCGCCGTCAGCCGGCGGTTGCAGGCCAGCGTGGCGTACTGCAGCGGGTTCTTGGCGGCGGCCTTGTCCCAGCCGCGGTGCTTGAGCAGCTCGTCGCGCTCCTTGCCTTCGATCAGGCGCACGGGTATGCGCTCGCCCACGCCTTCGGCCGTGCACCACATGTGCTGCTGCAGGCTTTGCAAGGTGGCCGGGCCCGACAGGCGCAGCGCGAAGTACTGCTCCTCGTCGATCTGTTCATAGGTGTCGGGCGCCATGTCCAGCACGGCCGGGCCGCCGGTCTGGAACTGGTAGCTGGCAGCGCCCGTCACGGCCGTGCCCGCAGGCGACTTGTAGCCGGCCACCAGCTGGGCCGTGCAGCGCACGCCGGGCGGCAGGGCCTGCTTGAAGTCGAACACCCATTCCCGGTCGCTGTTCCAGCGGCCCGTGCCCTGGGTGGCCGCCGCATCGCTGCAGCTGAGCGTGACCGGCGCGGCCGCCTTGGGGTCGCCAAAGCGCACGGCCGTGCCATCGAACTGCACCACCACCTGCTCGACCTTGGCCACCTCTCCCTGCGGGCTGAACTGGCGCACGCCCACGGCCTGCGCCGTCAGCGCCGCCGATCCCAGCAGCAGGCCCAAACCCCACCGGCCCCAGGGCCGGCTGTGCGCCGGAGCCCCCTGCAACCCACCGATCGCTTTCTTGCGAAGCACCCCCATGGCAATCCCTTCTGTCGGGCTCAGATGGCCCGCTGTTTTCTTGGAATGAGCAGGCTTTCAGCACTGCGACGCGAGCTGTCCGCATGACACGCTGCAAATGAAAAACCCTGCGTTGCAGGCAGGGCTCGGCGGCAAGGGCTGGAACAAGGCGCAGGCCTGTCGCCCGCATGCACCGAATGCAGGGCCGCATCCGCTGCGGCTGAAAACCACTGCGCGGGATGATACCGGCCCGCATCCGCTGCAGGCCCTGCTGCGGGTGCCCGGAACCGGGTCTGCGGTGTATCCATCTGTAAGACATCGACGCATCAACACGTCATATCCGTGCGATCACAGGGCTCACCTCCCAACACAGGCCCCGTCAGACTACATAAAGCGTGCTGCCTATACTGCGCGGATACAACACAGGGAGAGAGTCCGTCCATGAAGCCGAACCACGTTGCCGTGCCTCAGCCGTTCTGGCACCGGATCAACCAGTTCTTCGCCTTTCCGTTCCAGTCACAGCCGCTGGGCTATGCGCTGCTGCTGTCGCTGGGCAGCCTGCTGTTCAAGGCGCTGTTCTTCCTGCCCGCACCCCTGGCCATCGGGCTGGTGCAGATCGGTATCCTGCTGGCCGCCAGCCGCTATGGTTTCAAGGTGGCAGCGCTGGGTTCGCAGGGCATATCGCGCGCTGCGGACTATCCTCGCCACCTGGACCCGGACTGGACCCATCTGCCCTGGAAGCTGTTCGCCATTTTGGTGGTGCACGGCATCATCGTCGGCTGGTGTGCGCGGGTGAGCCTGGGCATGGCGCAGCTGGCCCTGCTGCTGCTGTCCTTTTTGCTGCCGGCCAGCATCATCGTGCTGGTGCAGACGACGGGCTTTTTCTCCGCACTCAATCCGCTGCTGATCCTGGACACGGTGCGCATCATCGGCAAGCCCTATGCACTGTTGTGCTTTTTTCTGTTCCTGTTGAGCAGCGGTGCGCAGATCGCCATGTCGCTGCTGCTGCCGCTGTTCAGCGGGCTGATCCTGCTGCCGCTGTTCAACTTCGCCATGATCTATTTCGGCTGGGTCATGGCCAGCCTGCTGGGCTATGTGATGTACCAGCACCATGAGGCGCTGGGCATCGACGCCGTGCCCCAGGCAGACAGCGGGCCCGACGGGGCGCCTGCGCGCACGCCCGAACAGATCGCCCGCCAGCAGCTGGACGAGGACGTGGCCGAGCACGTGGCCGCTGGCGACCTGGCCGCCGCGCTGGGCCTGGCCTACGAGGACCAGCGCACCCACCCCGACGACACGCATGCCCAGCGCCGCTACCACCGCTTGCTGCTGCTGTCGGACAAGACGGCCACGCTGCTGGACCACGGCCGGCGCTTCATCGCCCTGCTGCTGCGCCAGGGCCAGACCGCCGAGGCGCTCAAGGTGTTCCAGGCCTGCCGCGCCAAGGAAGCGAGCTTTGCGCTGGACGATGCCGACCAGACACTGGCCCTGGCGCGCAGCACCTGGCGCGCGGGCGATGCACAGGCGACGCTGACCCTGATCTCGGGCTTCGACAAACGCTTCAAGGGCCATGCCGCCGTGCCCCATGCCTATGAACTGGCGGCGCGCCTGATGCTGCAGGGCTTCGGGCGCCGGGACATGGCCCAGGGCATCCTGGCCACGCTGCAGGCGCGCCATCCCGACAGCGAGGCCACGCAGGAGGTGCGGTGGCTGCTGCGTGACCCGGAACCGGAACAGGGACCGGACCCGCGCCCGGCCCCGCACTGATCACGCCGTGGCCTGGGACCGGGCCTGCCCGTCGAGCAACAGCCGGGTCACGGCCTCATCGGGCGCCCAGCGCTGCAGTTGTGGCAGCCAGGCGCGGGCGCGCTGTGCCAGCCCCTGCTGCAGCAGGCCGTTGACCAGCAGGCACAGCGTCTCGCCCAGGCCCGGCTGGCCGGGTGCTGCCTGCAGCAGCGCGTGGCACAGCTTCTCGGCATCGTCGAACGCACGGGCACGCGTGAAGCGGCGCACCAGCCTGGCCATGTCCTCGGGCGCGATCCTGGCGCCTGGGCGGGCCAGGTCCAGGTAGATGCGGTAGCTGGCGTGCTGCCAGGCGAGGGTGGCGGCATCACGGGCCGGCAGCCTGAAGATGCGCCGGGCCGCACGGTGGAAGTCCTCGCTGGCAGGCGCATAGCGGGCTGCGGCAAACCAGGCGCGCAGCACCTCGGTGTCGGCAGGCCGCAGCTGGGCGGCGGCGCGCCAGGCGCGCAGGGCGCCCTCCATGTCCAGCGCCTGGCCCAGGCGTCGCGCGTTGGCGACATGCGTGTCGAAGCCATCGTCCGGCGCCGAATGGCGGCCCACCACCGCCGCCCGTGGCTTGCGGCGCAGATGCAGGGCCATCAGGGCTGCGCCCGTCAGCAGACCGCCCAGATGGGCCATGTAGTCCACGCCCCGACCGCTGAAGAAGTGCTGCAGCACTTCATTCGCAATCCAGGCCGGCAACAGGATTAGGGCCGGTGCCGTGACGTAGTTGAAGTAGAAGAACAACTGGTAGAAAAAGCGGATGCGCCGCAGCCGGTACATGACGGCGTACATGCCCATCAGCGCTGCGACCGCGCCCGAAGCGCCCAGCCCGTGACCATAGACGCCCGCACCCCCATGGACCCAGGAGGACAGCAGCGAAGCCCCGACGGCCCCCAGCAGATAGAACAGCAGATAGGTGGCCCGCCCCAGTGCCAGCTCCACCGAAAAGCCGAACATGAAGAGAAACAGCATATTGCCGACCAGATGGCCCGTGCTGGCATGCAGGAAGGCCGACGTGATCCAGGTCACCGGGCGCAGCGGCGCTTCCTCGCCATAGTCCTGCGCCCAGCGCGTGGTGAAGGGCGGCGGCTGCAAGGCCTCGTAGCGGCTGCGGTCCGTCTGCCACTGTCCGTGCAGGGGATCGCTGGCCACAACGATCTGCCCGCTGCGCAGCAGCGCCAGGAATTTCGGCTCCCGCTCCATGCGCTGCAACAGCGGCTCGACCAGGCCCCTCTTCTGCAGCGCCTTTGCCTGCTTTGCCATCGGCGAATCCGTGCGCTGCAGCCAGTCCACGAAGCGCGGCAACTCGATGCCCGGCAGCGCGCTGGCGGCATAGAACTGCGACGCCGCCTGCTGGGCACGCTCCTCGGAGCGCTGCGGCCCGAAGAACACCAGCACGTTCACGAGGATGATCAGCAGCGTCATCCACGGCGGATTGCTCCAGCGGGGCCGGTCCTCCAGCGGAATCGCGTAGAACATGCGGGACCGCTGGACGCGCGCTTACTGCGGCTGGAAGCCGCTGGTCTGGATGATGCGTTTCCAGACCTGGGTATAGGCCTGCTCGCGCTCGGCCAGTTGCGCGGGTGGCATGTGGCCCACGGTCAGGCCCAGGGCGGTGAGCTGCTCGTGCACATCGGGCTGCTTGAGCACGGTGGCCACGGCGGCGGAGAAGCGGTCGATGAAGGCCTGGGGCGTGCCGCGCGGCGCGTAGATGCCGTAGTAGGGCGTGTCCTCGAAGCCCTTGACGCCCTGCTCGGCCAGCGTGGGCACTTCGGGCATGGTGGCCTGGCGGCGCGTGCCCAGCACGCCGATCACGCGCAGCTTGCCGGCCTTGTGGTTTTCCATGAAGTCCTGCACCGAGGCGATGCCGGCCGGAATCTGGTTGCCCAGCATGTCGGCCAGCATGGGCGCGCTGCCCCGGTAGGGCGCGGCCACCAGGTCCAGCTTGTAGTGCTCGCCCAGCAGCCTGACCAGGAATTCCGGCGTGGACGCGGGCGCGGGAATGCCGATGCTGCCGCGCTTTGCGCCCTGGCGCACCCACTCCACATACTCGGCAAGGTTGCGCGCCGGCGTGTTGGCGGAGACCGCCAGCGCGTTCACGAAGGTGGCAAAGCCGGCCACGGGAACGAAGTCATGGCCAGGGTCGAAACCCGGCTTCTTCACCACCTGGGGCAGGATGGAGATGGTGTGGTCGTGCGTGAGGAACAGCGTGTGGCCATCGGCCGCAGCCGCCTTGAGCTGCTGCGCCGCGATCTGCCCGCCCGCGCCGGGGCGGTTGTCCACCAGCACCGTGGTGCCCAGCACGTCCTTGAGCCGGTCGGCCAGCAGGCGCGCGATGGCATCCGTGCCGCCGCCCGGCGGAAAGCCCACCAGGATGCGGATGGCCTGCCCGGGCTGTGCCCAGGCCAGCGGAGCCAGGGCCGACGAGGCGGCAACGGCAGTCACTGCGCCGGCGGCGCGCAGCGCCCCGGTCAGCAGTTGGCGGCGGGAGGATGTCATGGCGCGGCTCCGGCGAACGGGGGGATCAGCCCAGGCGTGCGTTCAGGCGTGCATTCAAGCGCGCCTGGTGGCCTGCGAGCTGCTTGCGCACCTGGGCCGGCGCCGTGCCGCCCAGGGTGTTGCGCGCATTGAGCGAGCCTTCCAGGCTGAGCGCCTCGAAGACATCGGCCTCGATGCCGGGGTTGAAGGCCTGCAGTTCGGCCAGCGGCAGCTCGGTCAGGTCCACGCCCTTTTGCGAGGCCAGCTTGACGGCATGGGCCACGGTCTCGTGCGCGTCGCGGAAGGGCAGGCCCTTCTTGACCAGGTAGTCGGCCAGGTCGGTGGCCGTGGCGTAGCCCTTGAGCGCGGCGGCGCGCATGGCTTCGGCGTTGACGGTGATGCCGCCCTTCTTGCCGCCCGTGGCCGGGTCGGCCTGGCCGCCGATCATCTCGGCGAAGATGCGCAGCGTGTCCTTCAGGGTGTCCACCGTGTCGAACAGCGGCTCCTTGTCTTCCTGGTTGTCCTTGTTGTAGGCCAGGGGCTGGCCCTTCATCAGGGTGATCAGGCCCATCAGGTGGCCGACCACGCGGCCGGTCTTGCCGCGTGCCAGCTCGGGCACGTCGGGGTTCTTCTTCTGCGGCATGATCGACGAGCCGGTGGTGAAGCGGTCGGCGATGCGGATGAAGCCGAAGTTCTGGCTCATCCAGATGATCAGCTCTTCCGACAGGCGGCTCACGTGCACCATGCACAGGCTGGCGGCCGAGGTGAATTCGATGGCGAAGTCGCGGTCGCTGACGCCGTCCAGCGAGTTCTGGCAGACGCCTTCCATGCCCAGGGTGCGGGCCACGCGCTCGCGGTCCAGCGGGTAGGTGGTGCCGGCCAGGGCGGCGCTGCCCAGCGGCAGCACGTTGACGCGGCGGCGCAGGTCCAGCATGCGCTCGGCGTCGCGCTTGAACATTTCCACATAGGCCAGCAGGTGGTGGGCGAAGCTCACGGGCTGGGCCACCTGCAGGTGGGTGAAGCCGGGCAGGATCACGTCAACGTTCTTCTCGGCCACTTCGACCAGGGACAGCTGCAGCTCGCCGAGCAGGCCTTCGATGAGGTCGATCTCGCCGCGCAGCCACAGGCGCACGTCGGTGGCCACCTGGTCATTGCGGCTGCGGCCCGTGTGCAGGCGCTTGCCGGCGTCGCCGACCAGCTGGGTCAGGCGGGCCTCGATGTTCAGGTGCACGTCTTCCAGGTCGAGCTTCCACTCGAACTGGCCGGACTCGATCTCCTGCGTGATCTGCGCCATGCCCTTGCGGATGGACTCGTGGTCGGCGGCGGCGATGATGCCCTGGGCCGCCAGCATCTCGGCATGCGCCAGGCTGCCCGTGATGTCGGCCTGCCACAGGCGCTTGTCGAAGAACACGCTGGAGGTATAGCGCTTGACCAGATCGCTCATCGGCTCTTCAAAGAGAGCGGACCAGGCCTGGGCCTTGGTGTCGAGCTGGTTGTGCGAGGCGGACGTTGGTTGATTGGCAGACATGTGAGGACGCGATCTTCGATTAGGCGGTGCAGGCGGCGGGCGGCACGCCCCCGCGCGGGCAGGAAGCGAAGATTCTATCGACCTGGGCGGCGCCACGCCCGTGCAGGGGCCTGCATGGGCGGTGTGACCGCTGTGCAGGCCCGCCCGGCATGACCATAATCCGGGCATGCGGCGCGAACCCCACCCGCCGAAACACTACCTGCCGCCCCTTGCCGACCCAGCCGACCCCCACCACCGCCCCGCCGCCCCTGCCTGCGGCGCTGGTCTTCGACGCCTGCAACGTCGGCGTGGTGCTGCGCGCCGTGCTCTTCGTGCAGGCCGTGGCGGCCACGGCCGCGATGTTCGGCGCCGACTCGCTGCTGCAGTGGCTGGAGAACATGGCCCTGCTGACCGGCGCCAGCCTGCCCGGCACCCTGGTCTGGCTGGTGGCGGCCTGCCTGCTCAAGCATCCGCTGCAGCGCCTGCCGTCCACCGGGCAGTACGCAGCCGGCGTGCTGCTGGGCATGGCGGCCGGGCTGTATGCCTGCGCCATGCTGCAACTGGCCGGCGGCACCAGCGCCCCCTGGCTGGCCAGCGCCATGTCCGGCGGACTGCTGGCGGCCCTGCTGGTGGCCGCCCTGGTGCTGCGCGCACGCGGCCACACCCCCGCCGACACGCAGGCGCGGCTGGCCGAGCTGCAGTCGCGCATACGTCCGCATTTCCTGTTCAACACGCTCAACAGCGCCATCGCCCTGGTGCGTGCCGAGCCCGCCAAGGCCGAGGCCCTGCTGGAAGACCTCAGCGACCTGTTCCGCTACGCGCTGGCCGAGCCGCACAGCACGACCACGCTGGCCGAGGAGATCGAGCTGGCCCAGCGCTACCTGGCCATCGAGCAGGTGCGCTTCGGCGAACGGCTGCAGGTGCGCTGGCAACTGGACCCTGCCGCCCACGGCGCCCTGCTGCCGCCGCTGCTGCTGCAGCCGCTGGTGGAAAACGCCATACGCCATGGCGTGGAGCCCAGCGCACGCGGCGGCAAGCTGCAGGTGCGCACCGAGCGCCGTGGCGATCTGGTGGAGGTGCGCATCACCAACACCCTGCCCACCGAGATCGATTCCGCCAGCGCAGCTGGCACGCGCGGCAACGGCATTGCGCTGGCCAATGTGCGCGCCCGGCTGTCGCTGCTGCACGACCTGCAGGCCCACCTCACGGCGCGCACGCTCAAGGGCCATTTCGTGGTGCGCATCAGCCTGCCGCTGGCTGCGCCTGCCAGCCACCCCACGAAGGCCGTATCGAAGAAGAAGGACCATGCACATCCTGATCGTTGACGACGAAGCCCTGGCCCGCGCGCGACTGCGCACCCTGCTGGCCGATGTGGAAGCCTGCACGGGCACCGGCCCGCACCAGGTCAGTGAAGCGGCAGACGCGCGCCAGGCCATGGCCGTGCTGCAGGCGCCGGGCCCGCGCGCCGTGGAACTGGCGCTGCTGGACATCCACATGCCGGGCCAGGACGGCCTGGCCCTGGCGCACGCACTGCGCCGCCTGCCGCTGCCGCCTGCCGTGGTCTTCGTCACCGCCCATGCCGGCCATGCGGTCGAGGCCTTCGACCTGGACGCCGCCGACTACCTGACCAAGCCCGTGCGCCGCGAGCGCCTGCAGCAGGCCCTGGCCAAGGCCGCACGCACGGCGGTGCACCAGACGGCCGAGCGCGACAGCGGCCCCGTGCTGCTGATACAGGACCGGGGCACCACCGTACGCCTGCCCCTGTCCGAAGTGCTCTACCTCAAGGCCGAACAGAAATACGTGACCGTGCGCACCGTGGGCCGCAGCTACATCCTCGACGGCGCCCTGGCCGACCTGGAAACCCGCCACGCCGACCACCTGCTGCGCGTGCACCGCAACGCGCTGGTGGCCCGCAGCGCCCTGCGCGCCCTGGAACGCCACGACGACCCCACCGAAGGCGAAGGCTGGGCCCTGCGCCTGCACGGCATCCCCGAACTGCTCATGGTCTCCCGCCGCCAGCTCCCCCAGGTCCGCGCCGCCATCCGCGACGAAGGACAGCCCGGCTGAGGCGCAGGGCTCAAGAAGCCCGGCCCAAGACAGCCCCCTGCGCCAGAAAGCACGCCCCCAACACAAGCATGGCCCAACGCGAGGGACACCGAGCAAGGGCCTATGCCGGCCGCGCCGCCCCGCAGCGAGGGTGTCGTCCCCCTCCGCGAAGCGAGAAGGGGGAAGCCGCGAAGCGGCTCAGGGGGTCAAGCCATCTTTCTAGACAGATCCCACATCGCATCCACCAGCAGATCGACGTCCCGCGCGTCATGCCACAGGTGCGTGGACACGCGCACGCCGTAGTGGTCTGCCGCCGCGCCGATCACGGGGAAGTTGGAGTTGCGGATCACAAAGCCCTGCGGATAGTCGCTGAGCATGCGCGCCACGAAGGTCGATGACTTGGTCCCGTTCATCACGTCGTCCTTGTTCTGGAACGGGTTGAAGCAGGTCAGCGCCGACAGCAGCTTGGGATCGTCCTTGGGCGAGTACAGCGAGTCCACGCCCCAGCGCTCGACGATCTTTTCCTTGAGGTAGGACGACAGCGTCAGGTCATAGGTCTCGATCTTCTTGCGGCCGATGCTGTCCCACTGCGCGCAGGCCTGGGCCAGCGCCATGAACATGGGCGTGTGCACGCTGCCGCAGGAGGTGACCGAGGCGGCGATGTCGTAGGTCTCCTTGGCCGTGGTCGTGCGCTCCAGCGCCGGGTAGGCGCTGGTGTGCACCGGGTACCACTTGGGCAGGGGCAGCGGGTTGGAGGCGCGCATCTTGTTGCGGATGATGAGGATGCCCGTCGAGCCCGGGCCGCACTGCCACTTGTGGCCCGCGCCGGACATGAAGTCCATGCCCAGCTCCGCATAGTTGTAGGCCATCATGCCCGGCAGGTGGGCGCCGTCCACGATGCTGATCAGGCCATGCGCCTTGACCACGCCCATCAGGTCGGCAATGGGCAGCATGGTGCCGGTCTTGTAGGTGGGCGAGGACCACATCATGGCGCGCACGCGCTTGCCCTGGGCCTTGAGCGCGCGGATGCGCTCGTCGAATAGGTTCACGTAGGTGGCCGCCGTCTGGTTGTTGCCCACGGGCAGCGCAATGCGCGAGACCTCGATGCCGTAGCGGTCCTGCGCGATCTTCAGCGGCGTGTCGCCGCCTCCGTGCTCGTGGTTGGTGGTGACCACCACGTCGCCACGCTGCCAGTCGATGCCCAGGATGGCATGGCACATGCCCGAGGAGGTGTTGGCAGAGAAGGCCAGTTCGTCGGCATCCACGCCAAAGCCCGGCGCCACCTGCTTGCGCAGGTCCAGCAGGTTGCTGTAGCCGTTGCCCGAGTCGGCGGCCTTCTTGCGGTTTTCGGTATCGAACACGTCGAGCACCAGCTTGGGCATGGAGCCGGCCGTGCCGATGTTCATGTAGGTCTTTTCGGGCTTGAGGATGAACATGCTCTGCACGTCGGTCCAGAAGGCCTCGTCGCGCATGAGCTGCTCGCGCAGCGCGGCGGCCGAGGTCTGGGCGTTGCCGCTGCCGCAGGCGGCCAGCAGCGGTCCCAGCGTGGCGGCGCCGGTGCCGTAGCCCAGCATGCGCAGGAAGTCGCGGCGCTTGGAAGTCCAGCGCGCGGGATAGCCGGATTCGCCGGCGGCCGCAGTGGCGGTCAGGGATGTGGCCTGCTCGGCCGCGATCTGGGGGTGTCGTGCGTTCATGCGGTCCTCCTGTCGTTGCGCAAGCGGTCAGCGGCGGCCGACGATGGCCGAGATTTCGATCTTCACATCGCGCGGCAGGCGCGCCACCTCCACCGTGGCCCGAGCGGGGGCGCCGGTCTTGAAGTACTCGCCATAGACCTTGTTCATGGCGGCGAACTCGTTGAGGTCCTTCATGAAGACCGAGGTGGACAGCACATCCTCATAGCCCAGTCCCTGGGACTTGAGCTTGGCGCCGATGTGGTCGAGCACGGCACGCGTCTGCTCTTCGATGGTGGCGCCCTGGATGGCCGTGCCCTGTGCGTTCAGCGGCAGCACGCCCGAGAAGTAGATGGTGTTGCCATGCGCCACCATCTGCGAGTACGGGCCGATGGCCGGGTAGATCTGCGTGGTGGACAGCACCTCGCGCTTGTTGGGCGCAGCGCAACCCACCAGCGCCGCCGCCGTCACCGCCACCCCGCATGCCAGCGCCATGCGCCCCAGGTTCGTTCGAATATCCATGGTATTGCCCTTCTCAAACAAAAATACAAGCTGCCACTGCCGTGCCACGCATTACTGCATTGGCGTTATGGAAACACTTTGTCACCATTAACCCAGTCCTCAGAGGTGACCTGAATCATCGATACAAAATGATTCGAATTCGTGATCTCACGGAGAAATTCTAGGCAGGGATCTGGGGCATTCGATAATGAATTTTCCCCTACGCACCACTACGCACACGGACCCACGCAGTGCTACGCAACCCTTCAACATTCTTTGAAAACAATGGTTTGGCACGGAATCTGCTCAACAACAAGCAGCACATCAGGCATCAGAGGGACGGCGCACCACAATACGGCAAAACGATTATCAAAAACCCCAAAAAGGGGAGTACGCACCAAGAAAATGCATCTCGTATTTCCAGTATCCATGGGATATTGTTTCGCGCCCAAAAACCATTTTCCATGGCGTTTCCCTTGGGATATTCAAACGCCTTTTCACGCGCGCGTGAATCCGTGTGGATATACGGGGCGCGCAGGCCATTGGAAAATACAGCGCCTGCCATTCAAAGGCCGCCGCCCTGGCGCTGGCGGCATGCGCGCAAGCCCTGTTGACAAGGCCCGGCCACTGGGCGGAAAAGATCGTCGGTGCACCCCACACAGGCTCCCATGCAACTTCCGCTGAAACTTGCACTTCTGTCGATTGCCGCCATCGCGCTCGCCCTGGGCCTGGTCGCGGCGACCGTGCAGCACCAGACCCTGGAGCTGGCCCACCAGGAACGCGAACTGGTCGAGACCGCCTACCTGCACAGCAAGGAGACGGAGCTGCGCCACTACGTCCAGCTGGCGACCACGGCGCTGACGCGCATCAAGTCCAGCGGCGAGGAGCAATCCGTGCAGCGGCGCCAGGCGCTGGATACGCTGGCGCGCATGCAGTTCGGCGAGGACGGCTACTTCTTTGTCTACGACGAACACGGCAACGTGCTGCTGGATGCGCGCCAGATGGGCCTGTCGGGCGTGGACCTGTGCGATCCCAACAGCCCGGGCGGCGCAGGACCCGCCCGGATCATCCTGGACGCCGCGCGCAGCGGCGGCGGCCTGGTGCGCTACCAGTGGCAAAAACCGTCATCGCTGCGTACCGAGGCCAAGCTTGCCTATGTGGCCACGGTGCCCGAATGGGGCTGGTCGCTGGGCACGGGCCTGTACCTGGACGATGTGGAGCAGGCGCTGCGCCAGATCGACGAAAGCGCCCAGGCCAACATCGCGGCCACGCGCTGGCGCATCTTCGGCATTGCGGCGCTGTGCATCGTGCTCATCGGCGTGGCGGGGCTGGTGTTCAATCTCAGCGATCACCGCGTGTCCAGCAACAAGCTGCAGCGGCTGGCCCAGCGCGTGGTGCATTCGCAGGAAGAGGAACGCACGCGCGTGGCGCGCGACCTGCATGACGGCGTGGTGCAGGTGCTGGTCTCCTCCAAGTTCCTGCTGGAGACGGCCCAGGCCCAGCTCAGGCGGCTGGCCGCGCAGGACCCGGCCACGGCCCAGCGCATGGTGGACCAGGGCCTGGAGCAGCTCAACCACGCGCTGGTGGAGATACGGCGTGTCTCCCACGGCCTGCGCCCCGCCCTGCTGGACGACCTGGGCCTGGCCCCGGCCCTGGCGCTGATGAGCCAGCAAATGCAGGCCGAGGATGGCCTGCGCATGCAGTTCGGCTGCCGGGGCGAGACCCGCTTTCTGCCGCCCAGCCATGCCACGGCCCTGTTCCGCGTGGCCCAGGAGGCCGTGACGAATGCGCAAAACCATGCCCAGGCCACGCGCATCGATGTCAGCCTGCACTTTCAGCGCCGCCGCGTGGTGCTGCAGGTCAGCGACGACGGCCAGGGCTTCGACATGCGCCGCGTGCAGCGCGACCGCCAGGGCGGCATCGGCCTGCGCAACATGCGCGAGCGCATCGAAGGCCTGGGCGGCCACCTGTCCATCAGTTCGGGGCGCCGCGGCACCCGGCTGGTCGCCGTGCTCTACCGCGATGGCGGCATGCCGCTGTCTCCCTCACCGGAATTCGAACTACCACGGGCCGCTGCATGAACCCCATGATCCGCATCCTCCTGGTGGACGACCACCCTCTCGTGCGCGACGGCGTGTCCATGCGCCTGCAGGCCACGGACCATATCCGTGTGGTGGGCGAGGCCGCCAGCGTGGACCAGGCCCTGCCGCTGGCCCGCGAGCTGTCGCCCGACCTGGTGGTCACCGACATCCGCATGCCGGGCGCCAGCGGCATCGACCTGGCCGCGCTGTTCCGCGATCAGTTCCCGCTGGTGCGCGTGCTGGTGCTGTCCATGCATGAGGATCCCGAATACGTGCGCCGCGCCGTGGCGCTGGGCGCGCGCGGCTATGTGCTCAAGGACGCGCCTGCGCAGCAGCTCATCGAGGCCATAGACCGGGTCTACGCCGGCGGCCTGTATTTCAGCCCCGGCCTGCAGCCCGTGGCCGAAGAAGACGGCAGCGCGTCCGGGCCCCGACGCGCCCTCACGCCGCGCGAGGCCAGCGTGCTGCAGTGGATCTCGGAGGGCCGCTCCAACAAGGAAATCGCCGCGCTGATGGGCACCTCGGTGCGTACCGTGGAAACCCACCGCCTGCACCTGCGCCGCAAGCTGCGCATCGACGGCCATGCGGCCTTCATCAAGTACGCGGTGGATTACGCCGACCTGCTGGGGACGACACCCCAGGAGGCCCGCGCAGGCTAGGACCCGCGCCTCAGCCTCAACATCAGCCTCAGTGCGCGTGCGCCGCGCGGCTGACCACGGTGACCAGCACGATGCCCAGCATCAGCCAGCCCACCTGGGCCACGGTCTCGTGCGCGCTCAGGCGCTTTTGCAGCTGGGGAATCAGGTCGGCCAGCGCCACGTAGATGAAGCTGCTGGAGGCCACGGCCAGGAAGTACGGCAGCAGCTCCTGCAGCTGTCCCACCAGGAAATAGCCGCCAATGCCACCCAGCGTGGTCACGGCCCCGGCCATGGACACCTTGATCAGCGCCACGCGCCGGTTGGAGCTGGACTGGCGCAGCACCACGATGTCGCCCATGTGGTGCGGCACCTCGTGGGCCAGCACCGACACCGCCGCGATCAGCCCCAGGCGCATGTCGGCCATGAAGGCGGAGGCGATCAGCACGCCATCGCCGAAGCAGTGCACGCTGTCGCCGGTCAGCACCGCCCAGCCGCCGTGGCGGTGGCGGTGGCCGTGATGGTGGTCATGGGAATGGTCATGGGCGTGGCCCTGGTGATCGTGATGTTCGTGGTGATCGTGCTCATGGGCCGGCGGCGCGCCGTGCTCATGCCCGTGGTGCCACAGCTCGGCCTTGGACAGCAGGAAAAAGAACACCAGGCCCACCAGCAGCGTCACGAACAGGTCATGCGCCCCGGCCTCGCTCTCGAAGGCTTCGGGCAAGAGGTGCATGAAGGCCGTGGCCAGCAGTGCGCCCGCCGCCAGGCTCAACAGCCGCTGCGGCATCATGCCCGGCGAGCGATTGCCTCCCAGCCCCATCAACAACGCGGCCACCCAGACGCTGCCAATACCGGCGGCCAGGGTGGCCAGAATGATTGCTACCAATGTCATAGCGATTTGTGCTTCAACCGTATGCCCTTGCAGGCGAAACCCGCGAATTCTCGCAGAAAGACAGGCCCCATCGCAGCCGTGGCCTGCGATCCCATGAAGGAAGCAGGCCACGGTGTCGGGTGCCCTCGGTTTCAGCCTACAGAAGCTGTCAAGCCCCCCTGCGCGAATAAAGTTGAAAGCCAGTCAGCAATACCTTAAAAACTGGCGCGTCCTCACACCAGGGACACCGAGGAAGGGCCTACGCCGGCCGCGCCGCCCCGCACCGAGGGTGTCGCCGGTTGCCCGGACGCCCCCCTCCCGCGAAGCGAGAGAGGGCGCCGTGCAACGGGGGAAGCGGCGCAGCCGCTCAGGGGGTCACCCCATGCTTATTGAACCAGGCCAGCATTTTTTGCCAGCCGTCGCGCGCAGCCTGCTCGCGGTAGCTGGGCCGGTAGTCGGCATGGAAGGCGTGGGGCGCCTCCGGGTAGATCACGAACTCCGAGGCCTTGGCCGCTGCCGAGCCCTGCTTGAGCGCCTCGCGCATGCGCTCCACGGATTCCAGCGGAATGCCCGTGTCCTGCCCGCCATACAGGCCCAGCACCGGCGCCTTGAGGCTGGAGACCAGCTCCAGCGGATGGCGTGGCTGCAGCGCGGTCTTGGCGCCTTCCAGCCGGCCGTACCAGGCCACGCCGGCCTTGACCGGGCCATGGGCCGCATACAGCCAGGTAATGCGCCCGCCCCAGCAAAAGCCCGTGATGGCCACGCGCGCCGTATCGCCGCCCTGGGTGCCGGCCCATTGCACGGCGCCGTCCAGGTCGGCCATGACCTGCTCGTCGGGCACCTTGGAGACCAGCTCGCTCATGAGCTTGGCGATGTCGGTATAGGTCTTGGGGTCGCCCTGGCGTGCATACAGATCGGGGGCAATGGCCAGGTAGCCGGCACGCGCCAGGCGGCGGCAGGTGTCGGCAATGTATTCGTGCACGCCGAAGATCTCGGAGATCACCAGCACCACGGGCACATTCTTCTTGCCGGCGGGCGCGGCGCGGTAGGCCGGCACTTTGAAGCCGTTCACGGTGAAATGCACCTCGCCGGCCGTCAGGCCGTCAGCCGGCGTGGAGATGGCGGTCTGCGCCATGAGCGGCGTGGCCGCTGCGGCATAGCCCAGGCCCAGGGCCGTCTGCAATGCCAGGCGCCGCGTGGGCCCCTCTTCGCTGCTGCGCCCCGGAACCAGGGCCTTCAGGTCTTGCTGCTGATCATCACGCATGCATCTCTCCTTGGTGGTGGTTGAGAACCGGCCAAGTCTACGATGCCTGCGTGAAGCTCAATGTGCCTTGTCCCAGTTGGGTCCCAGGCCCACCTCGGCGAGCAGCGGCACCTTCAGGTCGGCCACGCCGGCCATCAGGCGCGGGATTTCTGTGCGCACCCAGTCCGACTCGCCTTCGGGCAGCTCGAACACCAGTTCGTCGTGCACCTGCATGATGACGCGGACCTCGGACTGCCTGGCATCGAGCTCGGCCTGCACCGCCACCATGGCCTTCTTGATCAGGTCGGCCGCCGTGCCCTGCATGGGCGCGTTGATGGCCTGGCGTTCGGCCGCCTTCTTGCGCGGGCCGCTGCCGCCGTTGATGTCCACCAGGTACAGGCGGCGGCCGAAGACGGTTTCCACGTAGCCGTGGTCGCGCGCGAATTCCACCGTCTCGTCCATGTAGCGCTTGACGCCCGGATAGCGCTGGAAATAGCGGTCGATGTAGGCGGCCGCGGCCTTGGTCTCTATGCCCAGGTTCTTGGCCAGGCCAAAGCTGCTCATGCCGTAGATCAGCCCGAAGTTGATGACCTTGGCATAGCGGCGCTGCTCGCTGCTGACCTGCTCCAGCTCCACGTTGAAGACTTCCGATGCCGTGGCACGGTGCACGTCGCGGCCTTCGTGGAAGGCGCGCAGCAGGGACTCGTCGCCCGACAGGTGGGCCATGATGCGCAGCTCGATCTGCGAGTAGTCGGCGCTGGCGATCACATGGCCGGGCGCGGCAATGAAGGCCTCGCGCACGCGCCGGCCTTCGGGCGTGCGGATGGGGATGTTCTGCAGGTTGGGGTCGTTGCTGGACAGGCGCCCCGTCACGGCCACGGCCTGGGCGTAGTGCGTGTGCACGCGGCCCGTGCGCGGCAGCGCCAGCTGGGCCAGCTTGTCGGTATAGGTGCCCTTGAGCTTGGACAGGCTGCGGTGCTCCAGCAGCTTGGCGGGCAGCGGATAGTCCTCGGCCAGCTTCTCCAGCACCTCTTCGTCGGTGCTGCGTGCGCCGGTGGCCGTCTTCTTGACCACGGGCATGCCCAGCTTGTCGAAGAAGATCTCGCCCAGCTGCTTGGGGCTGGCCAGGTTGAAGGGCTGGCCCGCGATGTCGTAGGCCTCCTGCTCCAGCTGCACGATGCGCTGGCCCAGGTCGTTGCTCTGCTTGGCCAGCGTGGCGGCATCGATGAGCACGCCGTTGCGCTCTATGCGGAACAGGGCCTCGCTGGTGGCGATCTCCAGCTCGTAGACGCCGCGCAGGCCGTCGTTGGCCTGCAGTTGCGGCCACAGCACGCGGTGCACGTCCAGGGTCTGGTCGGCATCCTCGCAGGCATAGGCGGCAGCCTTGTCCACGGGCACCTGGGCGAACGGGATCTGGTGGGCGCCCTTGCCGCACAGGTCTTCATAGCTGATGCCCGTGCGGTTGGTGTGGCGCAGCGCCAGGCTGGCCAGGCCGTGCGGGCGGTGCACTTCCAGCACATAGCTTTGCAGCATGGTGTCGTGCACATAGCCCTGCACCTCGATGCCGGCATTGGCGAAGACATGGCGGTCGTACTTGATGTGCTGGCCCAGCTTGGGCCGGGCCGCATCCTCCAGCCAGGGTTTGAGGCGCTGCAGCACTTCGTCGGCCGGCAGTTGCTCGGGCGCGTCGGGGCCGGCATGGCGCAGGGGGATGTAGGCAGCGGCGCCGGGCTCCACGCTCAGCGAGATGCCCACGATCTCGGCACGCATCTCGTCCAGCGAGGTGGTTTCGGTATCCAGGGCCGTGAGTTCGGCGGCGTTGATCTTGGCCAGCCACTGGTCGAACGCTTCCCAGGTCAGCACCACGTCATAGTCCAGCGGGCGCTGCTGGACGGCCTCGGCCTCGGTGGTGGCTTCGTCGGATTCGGCCTGCTCCTGGGCAAACATGTCGCCCGTGGACTGGTCGGCACGCGGCTTGGCCGCTGGCTTGCGGCCGGCCTTGACGGCTTCCAGCGCATCGGGCTCGGGCGCGGCACCGCCGAGCATGCGCGCCAGGCCCTTGAAGCCGTAGCGCTCATAGAAGTCGCGCAGCGGCGCGGTATCGGGCTCGCGCGGCGCCAGCGCGTCGAGCACCGGCAGGGTGGGCACTTCGGCGCTCAGGTCGCAGTCGGTCTTCATGGTGACCAACTGGCGGCTCAGCGCCAGCTGGCCCGAGGCGATGGCATCGCGCAGGTTCTGGCCGGCCACGCCCTTGATGCCGTCGGCCGCAGCAATCAGGCCGTCGAGCGAGCCGTGCTCGGCCAGCCACTTGACGGCCGTCTTGGGGCCCACCTTGGACACGCCGGGCACGTTGTCCACGGCATCGCCGACCAGGGCCTGGTAGTCGATCATCTGCGTGGGCGGCACGCCGAACTCGGCCGTCACGCCGGCCACGTCGCGGCGCTTGCCGCTCATGGTGTCCATCACCATGATGTGGGAGTCCACCAGCTGGGACAGGTCCTTGTCGCCACTGGAGATCACCACGTTCACGCCCTGGGCGGCGGCCGTCTTGGCCAGGGTGCCGATCACGTCGTCGGCCTCCACGCCCTGGATGGCCAGCACGGGCCAGCCCAGCAGGCGGACCACTTCATGGATGGGCTCGATCTGCGAGCGCAGATCGTCGGGCATGGGCGAGCGGTGCGCCTTGTATTCGGGGTAGAGCGTGTCGCGGAAGGTGGGTCCGCTGGTATCGAACACGCAGACGGCGTAGTCGGCCGCCACTTCCTTCCTGATCGCCTGGAGCATGTTGATCATGCCGCGGATGGCGCCCGTGGCGGGGCTTTCCGGGTTGCCGGGCTCGGCGCGCAGGTCCGGCATGGCGTGGTAGGCGCGGTAGAGGTAGCTGGAGCCGTCGATCAGCACCAGGGTCTTGGAATTGCTCATGCGCCGATTGTGCACGCGCCGGCAGGGTGACAGGGCGGGACAGCGCCCGCTGCAAGTTCTACAATGGAGCCTATGCGCGCCGCTCCACTTTTCATCTTCCTGACCCTGGCCGCCAGCTCCGTGCTGGCCCAGAACCCCACGCCTGCCCCGGCTGCCTCCACCGCTCCTGCGGCGGCGACCGAGCAGACCGCGCCGGACACGGCCAAGCCCGAGGGGCGCGACCGAACCAACCAGCGCGTGGAACACATCCATGTGGAAGATGGCGGCAGCCGCGTTGACGAGCTGCGCGTGGGCGGCCAGACCCGCAGCATCACCGTGCAGCCCAAGGTCGGCGACATGCCTTCGTATGAAGTGCAGTCCAACGACGGCGCCCGTTCCTCGCGCAACCGCGGCGATGGCGACGGCACCAATGGCACGCGCGTCTGGAACCTCAAGAAGTTCTGATCCTCACCGGACTGTCCGGGCCCCCGGCCCGGCGGCATCCCAGGGGGCAGCACCTGACGGCGCTGCCCTCTTTCCATATCTGACGACAACGATTTCCGCCGCGCCCTGAAGGCCGGCAATGCAACATGGCCGTTTTCACCGAAGTCTCCGACAAAGACGCGCGCGAGCTGCTGCGCCGCATGTCCCTGGGTTCCTTCAAGGAGCTGCGCGGCATCCAGGGCGGCATAGAGAACACCAACTACTTTCTCACCACCGAACAGGGCGAGTGGGTGCTGACGCTGTTCGAGCGCCTGACGGCCGAGCAACTGCCCTTCTACCTGTACCTGATGAAGCACCTGGCGCAGGCCGGCATTCCCGTGCCCGACCCGCAGGCCGAGACGCGCAGCGGCGACATCCTGCTGAGCGTGTGCGGCAAGCCGGCCTCCATCGTCAACCGCCTGCCCGGCAAGAGCGAGCTGGCGCCCCAGCCCGCGCACTGCGCCGCCGTGGGCGAGATGCTGGCGCGCATGCACCTGGCCGGACGCGACTACGATCGCCAGCAGCCCAATCTGCGCAGCCTGCCCTGGTGGAACGAGACCGTGCCCACGGTCATCCCGCACATAGACGCCCCCACCGCCGACCTGCTGCGCTCCGAGCTGGCCTTCCAGAACCATGTGGCCGCCTCGCCCGCCTATGCGGCGCTGCCGCGCGGCCCCGTGCATGCCGACCTGTTCCGCGACAACGTGATGTTCGAGGGCGAGCGCCTGACCGGCTTCTTCGACTTCTACTTCGCAGGCGTGGACAGCTGGCTGTTCGACCTGGCCGTGTGCCTCAACGACTGGTGCATCGAACACGCCACCGGCGCCCATGACGCCACCAAGGCCAGGGCCATGATCGACGCCTACCAGTCGGTACGCCCCCTGACCGCCGCCGAGCGCGAGCTGTTCAACCCCATGCTGCGCGCGGGCGCGCTGCGCTTTTGGATTTCCCGCCTGTGGGATTTCCACCTGCCGCGCGAGGCCTCCATGCTCGTGCCCCACGACCCCACCCATTTCGAGCGCGTGCTGCGCCAGCGCCTGGCCCACCCGGTGGCGCTGGACTGACGTCCGAAGACCGCCACAGCGCGGCCGACAGAGGGCTTTGCGGTCCACGGGCCGCGCGTCCTCGGGTACAGTCCCCGTTCGGGCGCCAGCGGCGCGGCCCATGCCAGAGGCCATGCCCCATCCAGGCGCCCCGACTTCCTCACCCCATGAAACTTCTCATCGTTCCCGCCCGTACCGGCCTGCAATGGGTGCAGCAGGGCATCCGCACCTTCCGCCAGCAGCCGCTGGCACTGGCGGCGCTGTTCTTTCTGTCGATGGCGGCCATGTCGCTGGTCACGGTGCTGCCGCTGATCGGCCCCGTGATCGCGCTGGGCCTGCTGCCGGCCACCTCGCTGGCCATGATGGTGGCGGCGGCCGAGGCATCGCACGGGCGTGCGCCCACGCCGGCCCTGCTGCTGGTGGCCTTTCGTACCGGGCGCCAGCGCCTGAACTCCATGCTCACGCTGGGCGCCATGTATGCGGCAGGCTTCCTGCTAATCATGGGCCTGTCCATGCTGGTGGACGACGGCCAGTTTGCCAACGTCTACCTGGGCGGCGAGCCGCTGACGCGCGAGATCGCCGAGTCGCCCGACTTCCAGGCCGCCATGTGGCTGAGCATGGGCCTGTACCTGCCGCTGTCACTGCTGTTCTGGCACGCGCCGGGGCTGGTGCACTGGCACAACGTGCCCCCGGTCAAGGCCGTGTTCTTCAGCCTGGTGGCCTGTGTGCGCAACATCGGCGCGCTGGTGGTCTTCGGCTTGAGCTGGATGGGCGTGTTCATCGTGGCCGGCATCGTGATGGCCCTGATCTCGGCCGTGCTGGCCCAGGTGCTGGGCAGCATTGCCAACGGCCTGATGATCGGCACGGCCATGCTGCTGGCCGCCATGTTCTTCACCTCCATCGTCTTCACCTTCCGCGACTGCTTTGCAGCGCCCGATGAAAGCGATGGCAGCGACGCCATCGGCACCGAGCCGCCTGCGCCGCCCGGACTGTCCGGCTGAGCGCTTCGCCACTGCACCCCACAAAGCCTCTTTCAAGGGGCTTTTTCTTTGGACCTTTCTTCGGGCCCTTCTTCGGCTCCCTCTTCGCGCCTCTTCTTTGTTTTTTTGACTGGCCGCATCGCCTGGTACCCCTCGCCTGGCGGCTGTCATATGACGCTGTCACGGTTTCGTCATGCGGATGCCATCGCTGTGTCACACCGGCTGCCTAGCATGCCGTGCGGATGTCAAGCCAGCGAGTGCGCGGCGGCATCCCGGCCCATCCCGCCCCCGATGGGTTGACGCTGACAAACCCATAACGGAAGCCCCATGTCCCAATCCACGATGCTCTCCCGCCGCAAGGCGCTGCAATTCCTGACCGGCGCCCCCCTGCTGCCGCTCGGCTCCGCCGTGTCCGCCACCGGCCTGCTGACCGCCTGCGGCGGCGGTGACGACGGCCCCGCGAAGAACTATGTGGCGGCCAGCTTCACCTCCATGGCAGCGCCCACGCTGGCCAACCCCCAGGCCATGGCCAGGATGACCGTGGCCTCGCAGCTCAAGGTGCAGTTCAGCGACAACAGCGAGCAGAGCTTCGACCTGGGCTACCAGCCCTTCTTCGTCACCGGCGATGAAGTGTCCGACGGCAAGGGCGGCAAGATCCTGGCCGGCGGCTACTACGACATCAACAACAACAAGATCATCGACCGCACCGTGGCCGGCAGCGAGCGCCACTTCTTCTCCGATTCGCCCGACGGCACCTCACTGCTGACCGTGCCCAATGCCAAGGTGGACGGCGTCAAGGGCAAGCCCGTGTTCGCCGTGGTGCAGTTCGAATACACCACCTGGGCGCAGGACGGCAAGACCGACATGTACGGCAAGCTGCCCTCGCCCATCGCCGTGCTGACGCTGGACCAGGACCAGACCACGGGCAAGCTCAGCCTGGTCAAGTACCACAACGTGGACACCTCCAAGGTGCACGGCCTGTGGATCACCTGCGGCGCCAGCCTGTCGCCCTGGGGCACCCATCTGTCCAGCGAAGAGTACGAGCCCGACGCCTTCGCCACCGGCAATGCGCAGTTGCAGGCCTTCAGCCAGAACCTGTATGGCGACCAGACCAAGGCCAACCCCTACCACTACGGCCACATGCCCGAAGTGACGGTCAACGCGGACGGCACGGCCAGCATCAAGAAGCACTTCTGCATGGGCCGCATCTCGCACGAGCTGGTCCAGGTCATGCCCGACCAGCGCACGGCGCTGATGGGCGACGACGCCACCAACAGCGGCTACTTCGTCTTCGTGGCCGACAAGGAAAAGGACCTGTCCTCGGGTTCGCTGTACGTGGCCAAGGTGGGCGCGGGCTTCTCCATCGACCCCGCATCGGGCAGCGCCGCCGCGCTGACCTGGATCAAGCTGGGCTCGGCCACCAGCGCCGAGATCGAGCAGCTGGCCAACACGCTCAAGCCCACGGACATCATGACCGTGGCCAAGACCGATCCGGGCGACGCCAGCTACACCAAGATCACGGCCAACGGCAAGGTCGAGTGGATCAAGATCAACCCCGGCATGGACAAGGCTGCCGCCTTCCTGGAAACCCACCGCTACGCCGCCTTCAAGGGCGCGAGCATGGGCTTCACCAAGATGGAAGGCACGACCGTCAACGCCAAGGACAAGGTGGCCTACTCGGCCCTGCAGAACTGCGAAAAGTCCATGGTGGCCGGTGATGCGCTGAACGTGGCCGGCAACGGCGTGTCCATCCCCAAGCAGCTCAAGGCCGGCGCCGTGATGGCACTGAACCTGCGCGGCGGCCAGAAGGACACGGCAGGCGCCGCCATCAACAGCGAGTGGATGCCCGTGGACACCAAGGCCCTGCTGGCGGGCGAGGACATCAGCGCCGACGCGCTGGGCAACACCGGCAACCCGAACAAGATCTGCAACCCCGACAACCTCAAGTTCTCGGAGAAGATGCGCACCCTGTTCATCGGCGAGGACAGCGGCCAGCACGTGAACAACTTCCTGTGGGCCTACAACATCGACACCAAGCAGCTGTCGCGCCTGATGTCGATTCCCGCCGGCGGCGAATCCACCGGCCTGCATGCCGTGGACGAGATCAACGGCTGGACCTACATCATGAGCAACTTCCAGCACGCCGGTGACTGGGGCGCCATCCACAACGTGGTCAAGCCCACGCTGGACCCGCTGATCAGCGCCAACTATCGCGGCAAGTTCGGCGCCGCCGTCGGCTACCTGACCGGCTCCGCTGCCCAGCCCAAGCTGTCGGCCTGACCGCTGCCCCAGCGCCCCGCCGCCCTGCGGCGCGTGGCGCAGCCACACAAAGGCCATGGATTTCCATGGCCTTTTTTCATGTCTGCGTCGCAATTGCATGGATGTCATGAACCCGACTCTTAGCGTGCAAAACAAGAGTCATTCTCACCTGATCGCTATAATTTCTGATGCATTGCGGCGTCGCTCGCCCGCCATCGCACCATCTTCAGCCCCGCCGGATCACGCTCCTCAAGGCCCGGCAGGCGCACGCAGAGCCACACCACAGGAGAGACTCCATGACCGAACCTTCCCGCATCCTTCGCAGCACCGCCGCATGGCTGGCCGCCGCCGCCGCACTGGCGGTGCCGGCCGCGCATGCCGACTATCTCTGGCTGCAGCAGGACGCAGGACAGGCCCGGGCCTATGCCGGAGAGCTGCGCAAGCCGCTGGAACAGCTGCCGGCCCTGGAAGACGCCAAGCAGGTCCTGCCCGACGGCAAGAGCCTTCCCCTGAAGGCCGATGCCAATCATTTCACCGCGGACGCAGGCCAGGGCGATGTGCGCATCGCCGCCACGCGCCCCGGCGCCAATGGCGTGCTGACGTACTACCAGGCCCGTTTCGGCCGCAATGACACCAAGGCCGTGAACGACCTGGAGCTGGTGCCGACCACAGCGGGCGGCGATACGTTCCAGCTGGTGTTCAAGGGCCGCAAGGTCGCGGCCAGCCAGGTCAATGTGCAGACCAGCGAGGGCTGGTACCGCACGCTCACGCCATCGCAGGACGGCACGGTGAGCTTCAAGCCCTACTTCCCGGGCCTGTACGTGCTGGAGGTGACGGCGCGCGTGGACAACGGCTCGGTCACGCTGGACGGCAAGAAGTACACCGACGTGCGCCACACCACGACGCTGAGCTTCGAAGTCAAGCCCTGAGCGCCGCGCGCGGCAGCCCGCGCCTCACTCCACGACCGTGAGCTTGGCAATGGAAAGCGCCAGCCACTTCGTGCCGTGGCGCCCAAAGCTGACCTGGGCGCGCGCGTCGTCGCCCGTGCCTTCCAGGGCCAGCACCTTGCCTTCGCCGAACTTGTTGTGGAACACGTTCAGGCCCACGCGCAGGCCGTGGCCCGGAGCGGCCTTTTGCGGCGGCACGGGCGGGCTGGCGAAGACCTCGCTGCGCCAGCCTTCGGCCTTGTTGCCGAAGCCGCCGCGATCGCGTGAACCATAGCCGCCACCACCGCCGCCACCGGGGCGGGGCGCGTAGCTGCCAAAGCCGCCCTGCTTGGGGGTGATCCACTTGAGCGCCTCATCGGGCAGCTCGTCGAAGAAGCGGCTCTTGACGTTGTAGCGCGTCTGCCCGTGCAGCATGCGCGTCTGCGAATGGCTCAGGTACAGGCGCTTGCGCGCGCGGGTGATGGCCACATAGGCCAGGCGGCGCTCTTCCTCCAGGCCGCCGCGGTCCATCATGGCGTTCTCATGCGGGAACAGGCCCTCTTCCACGCCGCCGATGAAGACGGCGTCGAACTCCAGCCCCTTGGAGGCATGCACGGTCATCAGCTGCACAGCGTCCTGGCCGGCCTGGGCCTGGTTGTCGCCAGCCTCCAGCGCCGCGTGCGTCAGGAAGGCGGCCAGCGGCGACAGTGTCTCGCCGGTATCGGCATCGACCATGCCGGCCACGGTGCCGGCCGGCGGCGTGAGCGGCGTGTCCAGCAGCGGCAGCGCAGGGTCCAGGCCCTGGCTGGCCGGGCTTTGCGTCAGCGCCCTGGCGCCGTCGTGCTCGTCCAGCGGCAGGGCCACGGCATCGCGGCCAAAGCCTTCCTGGGTGACAAAGCTCTCGGCCGCGTTCACGAGTTCCTGCAGGTTCTCGATGCGGTCGGCGCCTTCCTTTTCGTTGCGGTAGTGCTCGAGCAGGCCGCTTTCTTCCTCGATGGCCTCGATGATCTCGCGCAGCGTGCGGCCCTGGGTCTGCTCGCGCAGCACGTCGATCTTGGCGACAAAGCCTGCGAGCTTGGTGCCCGGCGCGCCCGGCACCGCCGAGACGGCATCGTGCAGCGAGCAGCCCGCGCTGCGCGCCGCGTCCTGCAGCGTCTCCACGCTGCGCGCGCCGATGCCGCGCGGCGGGAAGTTCACCACGCGCAGAAAGCTGGTGTCGTCGTGCGGGTTCTCCAGCAGGCGCAGGTAGGCCAGCGCATGCTTGATTTCGGCGCGCTCGAAAAAGCGCAGCCCGCCGTACACGCGGTAGGGAATGGCGGCATTGAACAGCTGCGATTCGATCACCCGGCTTTGCGCATTGCTGCGGTAGAGCACGGCGATTTCCTGGCGCTGCCAGCCGTCCTTTTTCACAAGCTGCTGGATTTCCTCGACCATCCACTGCGCCTCGGCCATGTCGGTGGGCGCTTCGTAGATGCGCACGGGCTCGCCCGGGCCCTGGGTGGTGCGCAGGTTCTTGCCCAGGCGCTGGCTGTTGTGGCTGATGAGCGCGTTGGCGCAGTCGAGGATGTTGCTGTAGGAGCGGTAGTTCTGCTCCAGCTTGATCTGCTGACGCACGTCGAACTCGCGCACGAAGTCCTGCATGTTGCCCACGCGCGCACCGCGAAAGGCGTAGATGCTCTGGTCGTCGTCGCCCACGGCGATCACGCTGCCCGTGGCCTGCAGGCGGCCATCCACCATGTCGCCCGCCAGCTGCTTGAGCCACTGGTACTGCAGCTTGTTGGTGTCCTGGAACTCGTCGACCATGATGTGGCGAAAGCGCCGCTGGTAGTGGGCGCGCAGCGCGGCATCGTCGCGCAGCAGCTCGTAGGAGCGCAGCATCAGCTCGCCGAAATCGACCACGCCTTCGCGCTGGCACTGCTCCTCGTAGAGCTGGTAGATCTCGACCTTCTTGCGCGTGTCCGGGTCATTGGCCACCACGTCGCCGGGGCGCATGCCCTCTTCCTTGCAGCCGGCAATGAAGTACTGCAGCTGCTTGGGCGGAAAGCGCTCGTCGTCCACGTTGAACTGCTTGCACAGGCGCTTGACGGCCGACAGCTGGTCCTGCGTGTCCAGGATCTGGAAGGTAGACGACAGCTTTGCCGCCTGGTGGTGGGCGCGCAGCAGCCGGTTGCACAGGCCGTGGAAGGTGCCGATCCACATGCCGCGCACGTTGTAGGGCAGCATGGCCGACAGGCGGGCCAGCATTTCCTTGGCCGCCTTGTTGGTGAAGGTCACGGCCAGGATGGAGCCCGGCGTGGCCTGGCCCGTCTGCAGCAGCCAGGCGATGCGCGTGGTCAGCACCCGCGTCTTGCCCGAGCCCGCACCGGCCAGGATCAGCGCGTGGCCGGCCGGAAGCGTGACGGCAGCGAGCTGCTCCTCATTGAGGTGGGTCAGCAAAGGGGAGTTGGGGGCGGGCGCGGCACCGGAGGCGCCGTCGAGCAGATCGATCGGGAACATCCTGGCATTGTAGAAAGCACCTCGCTCCCCAGGGAAACCGATGCCGCATTTCCCGCAATCTGCCCGAAATCTGCCCGCGATCTGGCCGCAATAGGCCCGCGCAGCGCGCCCTTGCAGGTTCATAACGCCATCCCTATAACCGCTATATCGACAGGGTGCCCAGGCCCGTCGCCGGCAACGTATAGAATCAATCACCGGGCCCAAGTTTCTTGCGGTCCGGTTTTTTGTGCCCGGGCCACAGCCGCCCTGGCGACGCGGCCCGCCCGCGCCGCCCGCAAGACCGGCCTCCAAGCCAAGCGCCCCATCGCGGAGGGATGTTCCTGCCGCGACCTTTCATGGAGCTTGGAATCAAATGGAAATCTTCGACTACGACAACATCCTGCTGCTGCCGCGCAAGTGCCGCGTGGAAAGCCGCTCGGAGTGTGATGCCAGCGTGGAGCTGGGCGGTCGGTCCTTCCGCATCCCGGCCGTGCCGGCCAACATGAAGACGGTGGTGGATGAGAGCATCTGCACCTGGCTGGCCCAGAACGGCTACTTCTACGTGATGCACCGCTTTGACCTGGACAACGTGCAGTTCGTGCGCGAGATGCAGGGCAAGGGCTGCTTCGCCTCCATTTCACTGGGCGTCAAGAAGCCCGACTACGACACCGTGGACCGCTTCGTCGCCGAAGGCCTGTGCCCCGAATACATCACCATCGACATCGCCCACGGCCATGCCGACAGCGTGAAGAACATGATCGGCTACCTCAAGGAAAAGCTGCCCAAGTCCTTCGTGATCGCCGGCAACGTGGGCACGCCCGAAGCCGTGATCGACCTGGAGAACTGGGGCGCTGACGCCACCAAGGTCGGCATCGGCCCCGGCAAGGTCTGCATCACCAAGCTCAAGACGGGCTTTGGCACGGGCGGCTGGCAGCTGTCGGCGCTCAAGTGGTGCGCGCGCGTGGCGACCAAGCCCATCATTGCCGATGGCGGCATCCGCAGCCACGGCGACATCGCCAAGAGCGTGCGCTTTGGCGCCACCATGGTGATGATCGGCTCGCTGTTCGCGGGCCACGAGGAATCGCCGGGCCAGACCGTCGAGGAAAACGGCCAACGCTTCAAGGAGTACTACGGCTCGGCCTCGGACTTCAACAAGGGCGAGTACAAGCACGTGGAGGGCAAGCGCATCCTCGAACCCGTCAAGGGCCTTCTGGCCAACACCCTGATCGAGATGGAGCAGGACGTGCAAAGCTCGATCAGCTACTCCGGCGGCAAGAAGCTGATGGACATCCGCAAGGTCAACTACGTGATCCTGGGCGGTGACAACGCAGGCGAACATCTGCTGATGTAAGCGCGCTGCGCGCCAGCACCCCAAAGGCGGCATCGGCCGCCTTTTTTTGCGGCTGCGCACCGGGCGGCACGCGGGCCCGGCTCAGTGCCACCAGGCCATGAACTAAAAATTTGGCGCGTCTTCCTGCAAGCGCACAAAAAATGCCGCATAATTGCGGTCTCGTTTGCAGCGCAGACTTGTTTTTGGGGCTCTTAGCTCAGCTGGTAGAGCAGCGGACTCTTAATCCGTTGGTCGAGTGTTCGAATCACTCAGGGCCCACCAAAAATTCCTTTTCAGCCTGGATTCATCCAGGCTGATTCCTTCGGAATACCCGAGGGGGCTCTTAGCTCAGCTGGTAGAGCAGCGGACTCTTAATCCGTTGGTCGAGTGTTCGAATCACTCAGGGCCCACCAAGAATTTTTTTGCCTGATCTCATCAGGCATCCACGCAGAAATACGTGGGCTCTTAGCTCAGCTGGTAGAGCAGCGGACTCTTAATCCGTTGGTCGAGTGTTCGAATCACTCAGGGCCCACCACCAATACCCAGAACAAGGCACTCGGCGCGACAGCGCTCAGTGCCTTTTCTTGTTGTATTCCATCAGCACAGACATATTGCTGCTGCCAGCCTTGGCCACCCACTCCCGGCCAAAGCGCTCGCCCACCAGATCCAGCATGTGGCGCAGATCCGCCGAAGGCGCGGCCACGGATACCTTGTTGTCGGCAAGGATCTTCTTGCCCAGCTCATCGGCCTGCTGGGCGAGCGCCCAGCCCTCTTTTTCAGCCGACTCGGCAGCGCGGCCGATGGCCTGGCGCTCAGGCTCGGTGAAGCCCCTCCAGGCAAGTTCGCTGACGCAAAGCATGTTCTTGGGAATCCAGGCCTTGATATCCAGAAACACCTTCATGGCCTTCCAGGCCTGGATGTCGGCGCCCGTGGCGCTGGAGGTAATCATGGCATCGATGCCACCTTGCTCCACAACGGCACCCAGATCGCCTGCGGCAATCACCACCGGCTGCGCCCCCCAGAGCTCGGCCAACCGCTTGGTCGCATCGCTTTGCACGCGCAGCCTGAGGCCCTTGAGATCCGCGATGCTGTGGACCGGGCGCCGGCTCAGGAGACCCTGCGCCGGCCAGGGCGCGGCAAACAGCAGGCGCGCGCCCTGCTGGGCCAGCAAGAACTCCTGCAGCACGGGACGGGTCAACTGCCACAGGCGCGCGGCCTCGTCAAAGCCACGCACGATGAAAGGCAGCGAGTCCATGGCCAGCAGCGGATGGATATCCACATAGGACGACATGAGAACTTCGCCGAACTGGATTTCATTGCGCTTGAGCGCAGGAAGCACCTGCGCCATGGGCTTGAGCGCAGAGTTGGACACCACATCGATCTCCAGCGCCTGCTGGGTATCGGCACCCACGCGCGCCGCGAAGTTGCGCAGGTTCTGCGTGTGGAAGATGCCATCGCCATAGGCCGCCGACAGCTGCAGTCGGCGGCCCTTGGACCAGGCAGCGCCGGCGGTCAGTTGCAACGCAGCCGGGGCCAGACCCGATATCAACGTGCGGCGAGAAACAGTCATGAAAGATCCTTGGCGAAAGCGCCCAGAACCATGCCATCCACCCCACGGCGGACCTGTGCATGCTGGCGCAAAAGATAAATTCTATCGATATTTACATCATTTAGATACAAACTATCGACCCATTCCATCGCCCAGGTCATTCGCCAAGCCATCCGTCACACCGGATTCCAGCCAAGCCGCTACAGTGTCACCCTGCCGCAGGCGCAAGGGCGCGCGGCCTTTTTCTGCGCCTGCGGTCTCCCGCAACGCACAACCGCCTCGCCTGCATGCCACAAAATGTTTCCCCGCTCTGGCAGGGCCCGCGCTGGGCCCTGGCCGTCCTGCTTGCCATCCTGGGCATGCTGGGGCCGTTCTCGATCGATACCTACATCCCCGCCTTCTCCGGCATCGCCCAGGCCCTGAACGCCACGCCGCTGCAGATGCAGCAGACGCTGTCGGCCTATCTGTTCGGCTTTGCCTTCATGAACCTTTTCCACGGCGCCATGGCCGACAGCTTTGGCCGCCGGCCCGTGGTGCTGTGGGGGCTGGCCGTATTCACGCTGGCATCGGCGGGCTGTGCGCTGTCGCAGAACATCACGCAGCTGGTGCTGTTTCGCGCGTTGCAGGGCCTGTCCACGGGTGCCGGCATCGTGGTGTCGCGCGCCGTGGTGCGCGACCTGTTTCCACCCGCCCAGGCCCAGCGCGTGATGGCGCAGATCACCATCTTCTTTGGCATAGCGCCAGCCCTGGCCCCTGTGATGGGCGGCTGGCTGTTCATACACCTGGGCTGGGCGGCAGTGTTCTGGTTCCTGACCCTGGTGGGCGTGCTGCTGTGGGGCATCAACTGGCGATTCCTGCCGGAATCCCTGCCACAGGCGCAGCGCCAGCCCTTCCGCTTCAAGCCTCTGATGCACGGCTACAAGGAGCTGTGCAGCGATCCGCGCTTTGTGCTGCTGGCCTTTGCCAGCGGCGTGCCGTTCAACGGCATGTTTCTGTATGTGCTGTCGGCGCCCGCCTTCCTGGGCGACCTGCTGCACCTGCAGCCGCAGCAGTTCTTCTGGTTCTTCGTGATCTCGATCTCGGGAATCATGGGCGGCGCATGGGTGAGCGGCCGTCTGGCCGGGCGCATTCCGCCCAAGCACCAGATCCGCCATGGCTTTCTGATCATGTTCGTCGTGTCCATCATCAACCTGGTCGCCAACCTGATCTGGCCCGCCCACGTGAGCTGGGCGCTGATTCCCGTGGGGGTGTTCGCCTTCGGCTGGGCCATGATGGTGCCCGTGGTCACGCTGCTGGTGCTGGACATCCACCCGGAGCGGCGCGGCCTGGCCTCATCGCTGCAGGCCGTGGTCGGCTCCACGGCCAATGGCATCGTGGCCGGCATGATTGCACCGCTGGTGATGCATTCGACCGTACTGCTGGCCCTGGGCTCGATCAGCATGATGCTGATCGGGCTGGCGTCCTGGATCTACCTGCACCACCGCTGGCCCGAAATCGGGCGGCACGCCTCGGAGGCCTGACAGGCACTGCGGTGCAAGACCGCTAAGCGCGGCCCGCGCGGCGGTCCAGCATTCTTTCCTTGTAGTAGCGCGCCTTTTCGGCATACATGGCCTGGTCGGCGCGCGAGACGGTGGCCTCGACCTGGCTGCCCGAATCGCAGCAGGCCACGCCCATGGACAGGCTGACCGCCTGGCCCGGATAGAACTGGTTGTTGAGCTCCAGCAGCGAGAGGATGCGCTCCTTGACCGCCTCGGCGCCGCGCTCGTCCGAAGCCGGCAAAAGCACCATGAATTCGTCGCCGCCTATGCGCGCCGCGCAGGCAGGCGCATCCACGGCCTTGGTCAGCACTTCGCCCACGCGGCGCAGCATGTCGTCGCCTGCAGCATGGCCATGCTCGTCATTGGCCTCCTTGAGGCCATTCATGTCGATGGCAATCACCGCCAGCGGCCAGGGCCCCTTGCGTGCCAGGCGATTGAGTTCCTCGATATAGAAGGCGCGATTGCGCAACTGGGTCAGCACATCGTGCTTGCCCAGGTATTCGAGGTAGGCCTCGGCCTTCTTGCGCGCCGTGATGTCCACCAGCGACAGCAGCACCAGCCCCCAGTCATCTGCATGGCCATCGAGCACGGCCAGCTGCATGTGGATGTGCAGAGCGTCGCCTGACAGGGCGTAGTTCACCACTTCGCGGTGCTGCACGAGCTTGCCGCTCCAAAGGTCCTGCAACTGATCGGCAAAGGAGTCGATCATCTCGTCACGGAAGATGCGGCCCAGCCGGCTCAGCAGTTGCAGCTTGTCGGTGGCGCCGAACATGCGCAGCGTCTGGCGGTTCACGTCCACGACGCGAATCTCCTGCATGCAGCGCGAGACGAATTCCGGGTGCACCTTGAGGAAGGTGGCGAAGTCGCTGATGCCCTGGGCGCGCACATCGTCGAGCAGGCGCTTGATGGCGCTGAAATCCTCGACCCACAGCGACACAGGCGAGTACTCGAACAGGTCGCGCGAGTACTGTTCGCTGCGGTGCAGCTGGCGCGCGCTGCGCATCTCGGCCGTCACGTCTTCCAGCGACACCAGCACGCAGTCCCAAAGCGCTTCATGACCGGGCAGGATGCGGCCACGGATCTGCACATCGAGCCGTCGCCCGTCCAGCGTGTAGTTGGCGGTGCGGTTGGCAAAGCTCAGAGAGCCCTGCCACAGATCCTCCAGCTCGCAGGCCAGGCCCGCATGCATGTCATCGCGGAACACCTGACCCAGGCTGGCAAGAAAGGTCTGCTGGTCACTGGCGCCGAACAGGTCCAGCGTGCGCTGGTTGACGCGCACCACCTTGAGCGCCGCGCTGCACTGCTGCAGCGCCTGAGGGTGGGCCAGGAAATGCGCCTGCAGATCGGTCACGCCCTGTGCACGCCACTGGTCGAGCAGCCGCTTGAGCGCGCTGTAGTCCTCCAGCCATAGCGAGACGGGGGCCAGTTCGAACATGTGTTCAAAATCCACACTGGACGCGATCAAAGACTCCACAGGGCACCTCCGCGCCGCGATTATGGCAGTCACAGAGCCCGCCAGACAGCAGGTTCTGCACCATCAAGGACAGGCCGCACCACGCGAGGACGCAGATGGCCGAAAAAAAACCGGCCCCGAAGGGCCGGTCTGCATGCAATGCCGAGATCGATCAGCGCACGACGCGCTTGCGATCACCGCCCTGGGGCGAGTAAGGCTTGGGAGCGCTCTTGCCGAAGGCAGGACGGCGCTCGCCGCCGCCGAAGCCGCCACGGGATTCGCCACCGCCAAAGCCGCGCGACTCGCCGGATGCACCACGGAAGCCGCCTTCGCGGGGAGCGCCATCACGGCGATCGCCGCCACGCGGAGCGCCACGGTCGCCGCTGAAGCCACGGCCTTCACCGCCACGGCCAAAGCCGCCTTCGCGCGGGGCCTGGCTGTAGCCGCCTTCACGCGGAGCCTGGCTATAGCCGCCTTCGCGCTGACCTTGGCCCTGGCCGAAGCCGCCTTCGCGCTGGCCACCGCCAAAGCCACCGAAGCCAGCCTTGCGGCCATAGCCTTCGGAATCACGGCGTGCACCGAAGCCACGATCGCCACCGCGATCACCGAAGCTGCGCTCGCGATCGCCGCCAAAGCCACGATCACCACCGAAACCGCCACGGCCACCGCCGCCGGCACCACGGCGATCGCCGCCACGGCTTTCAAAACCACCGCCGCCACGACGGCCGCCACGGCCTTCGTTGCTGCTGGGTGCGCGCTGTGCAGGTTCCAGGCCAGGAATCACTTCGGCCTTGAATTGCTGGCGGCTGTAGGCCTCGATATCGAAAATGCGACGACGGTCACGGAATTCCGCGAACGTGACGGCCACACCTTCGCGACCGGCACGGCCCGTGCGGCCGATACGGTGGGTGTAGTCCTCGGCCTTCATGGGCAGGCCGTAGTTGAAGACGTGGGTGATGGTGGGCACGTCGATGCCGCGTGCGGCCACATCGGTAGCCACCAGCACCTGCACCTGACCGCTGCGCAGCGCCATCAGGCGGCGGTTGCGCAGGCCCTGGCTCAGGGCGCCGTGCAGTGCCACGGCGGAGAAGCCGTCTTGCTGCAGGTCATTGGCCAGGCCGTCGCACTCGACCTGGGTCGATGCGAAAACGATGGCCTGGTTGATCGTGGTGTCGCGCAGCCAGTGGTCCAGCAGCTTGCGCTTGTGCTGGGAGTTGTCGGCCCAGAACAGCACTTGCTTGATGCTGGCGTGCTTTTCCTGGGGCGTGTCGATGGTGACCTTCTTCACGCCGGAGCCGCCGTCATGCATCACGCGCATGGCCAGTTGCTGGATGCGGGGCGCGAAGGTGGCGCTGAACATCATGGTCTGCTTGCGCTGTGCCGTCAGGTCGTTGACTTCGGCCAGATCGTCCGAGAAGCCCAGGTCCAGCATGCGGTCGGCTTCGTCCACCACCAGGAACTGAACCTGGTCGAGCTTGATCTGCATCGAGCGCTGCAGGTCCAGCAGACGGCCGGGAGTGGCCACCACGAGGTTGGCGTTCTGCAGCTTGGCGATCTGCAGCTGGTAGGGCATGCCGCCCACCACGTTGGCGATGCGGATGCCGCGGCAGTGCTTGACCAGCTCGATGGCGTCATGCGCCACCTGCTGTGCCAGCTCGCGCGTGGGGCACAGGATCAGGGCGCCGGGAACGGCTGCCTTGAAGTTGCGGGGATTCGTGGGGTCCTTGCGCTTGTTGCGCTTGGGCGTGGGCTGGCCGCTGGCCGTTGCTTCGGCGCACTGGCGGTCATATTCGGCGCGGATGGCGGCTTCTTCGTCAGCCTTTTGCTGGATCAGCGTGTGCAGCACGGGCAGCAGGAAGGCAGCGGTCTTGCCCGAGCCGGTCTGGCTGGACACCATCAGGTCGATGAAGGCCTGGTCATCACTGCCCATGGCCAGGGGAATGGCTTGCGCCTGCACGGCCGTGGGCTGGGTGTAGCCCAGATCGGCAACGGCACGGACCAGTTCTTCAGCCAGGCCCAGCTCGATGAAGGCATTGGGCAGTTCGGGGGCTGCTTCAACAGCCTCGGCGCCTTCGGCGATTTCCACGACTTCGGCGGCGGCCAGGGATTCGGCGGCCTGCTCGGCGCTGGCAACGGCGGCGTTCAGCACGGAAGATGCTTCAGCGGCGGAAGCAAAAGAGGAATCGGCAGCGGCAATGATGCCCTGCTCTTGAGAGATATCGTTCATGAATGGCTCTAACGAAAAGCACGCGCAGTCAGCGATCTGGCACGCTTTTCTCGACGGTTGGGTCAACATCCACCGTCAGACTTAACCGGCCCTTCGCAAAAGGGCGGATGGGCATTTTCGGCTGGTCCGAAACCGGTGGTCCCGCCATCCATGAAAGCCTTCATGGTGGTCTATGGACACCGACCACAGACACACAGCGCAGGGGCCCTTGTGTGATGGAGATGTGCAAATTGCCCCTTGTTGATGGGGGCAAGCTGTAGATTGTCGCACTCCCCGGGTTTTCCCGCAAGCCCCTGTCATAAAAAATGGCCGGGGCCGCCAGATTCAGACGCTCAGCAGGCGCGCGCGATAGTGCGCCAGCTCATCGATGGACTCGTGCACATCGGCCAGTGCCGTGTGGCGCTGGGCCTTCTTGAAGGAGGCATAGGCGTCGGGCTTCCAGCGCCTGGCCAGTTCCTTGAGGGTGCTGACATCGACATTGCGGTAGTGGAAGAAGTTGTTGAGCTTGGGCATGTAGCGCTCCATGAAGCGCCTGTCCTGCCCGATGCTGTTGCCGCACAGCGGGGCCTTGGCCTTGGGAACGTACTGCGAGAGGAACTTGATCAGCGCAGCCTCCGCATCGGCCTCGCTGATGGTCGATGCCTTGACGCGATCAATCAGGCCGCTCCTGCCATGCGTGCCCTTGTTCCAGGCATCCATTCCATCGAGCAGCGCATCTGCCTGATGGATGGCAAATACCGGCCCTTCGATGCGAATGGCCAGGTCCGGACTGGTGACGACCACGGCGATCTCGATGATGCGATCGGTATCGGGCTGCAGCCCGGTCATCTCGCAGTCGAGCCAGACGAGGTTGAGATCGGATTTGGCCAGGGTGATGGGCGTGCCGGGTTCGGCGGGGACGGGAATGCAAGCGCTGGCGGCTTCGGAGGCTTCGGACATGGCCCAAATTGTCGCCTACACTGCGGCCACATGGCCTTCAACCCCGATTTTTCCTCGACGCTGTCCCTGCTGTTTGCCGCAGCCGTGCTCGCCCAGTGGCTGCTGCGCGCTTGGCTGGCCTCGCGCCAGGTCCGCCATGTGGCCCGCCATCGGGCCGAGGTGCCTGAGGCCTTTGCGCAACGCATCAGCCTCGCGGCCCATCAAAAGGCCGCCGACTACACGCTGGCCAAGGCCCGCATCGCCCTGATCGAGATGACGCTGGGCGCCGTGGTGCTGCTCGCATGGACGCTGCTGGGCGGGCTCGACGCACTCAACCAGTGGCTGCTGGAACTGATGGGTGCCGGCCTGTGGCAGCAACTGGCACTGCTGGCCGGCTTTGCCCTGATCTCCGGGCTGGTGGAGCTGCCTCTGTCGCTCTACCAGACCTTTGTGCTGGAGCAGCGCTTTGGATTCAACCAGATGACGCTGCGGCTGTGGCTGACCGATGCCATCAAGTCCACCGCCATGGGCGCGGCCATCGGCCTTCCCCTGGCAGCCCTGATCCTGTGGCTCATGGGCTCGGCCGGCGACCTGTGGTGGCTGTGGGCCTGGGCCGTGTGGACGGCTTTCAACCTGCTGCTGATGTGGATCTTTCCGACCTTCATCGCACCGCTGTTCAACAAGTTCGAACCGCTGGCCGAAGGCACGCTCAAGGAGCGCGTGAGCGCGCTGATGCAGCGCTGCGGCTTCACGGCCAAAGGCCTGTTCGTGATGGATGGCAGCCGCCGCTCGGCCCATGCCAATGCCTATTTCACGGGCTTCGGCCATTCCAAGCGCGTGGTGTTCTTCGACACCTTGCTCAAGCAGCTCGACGCCGACGAGGTGGAGGCCGTGCTCGCGCACGAGCTAGGCCACTTCAAGCACCGCCACATCCTCAAGCGCATGCTGCTGATGTTCGCCGCCAGCCTGGCCGGCTTCGCACTGCTGGGCTGGCTGTCGCAGCAGCTGTGGTTCTACCTGGGCCTGGGCGTGCGCCCGGGTCTTGACCTTGCGCTGGGCCATGGCGGAATAGGCGCCGGCAACGAGGCCGTGGCACTGCTGCTGTTCCTGCTGGCCGTGCCGGTGTTCAGCTTCTTTGTCACCCCGCTGTTCTCGGCCCTGTCGCGCCGCGATGAGTTCGAAGCCGATGCCTATGCCATGCAACAGGCCAGCGGCGCCCATCTGGCCTCGGCACTGCTCAAGCTGTACGAGGACAATGCTTCAACGCTCACGCCCGATCCCTGGTACGTGGGCTTTTACTACTCGCATCCGCCCGCCCTCGCCCGGCTGGCGCGCATGCCTTCTCCGACCTGACCCTTTCACATCCACCATGAGCACACAACGCTTGCAACAACAGGACTGGTCCACGCAGCAGCGCCGCGCGCTGACGCCGGACGAATTGCGCACCGCACTGGCGGACCTGCCGGGGTGGCAGCTCGATGGCGATGCCATCGCCAAGAGCTACGCCTTTGCCAATTACTACGAGACCATGGCCTTCGTGAACGCACTGGCCCTGATCGCCCACCAGCAGGACCACCACCCCGACCTGACCGTGAGCTACGGCCGTTGCGGTGTGCGCCTGAACACGCATGACGTGAACGGCATCTCGTCCACCGACATCGAGTGCGCCCGGCGCATCGATGCGCTGCTGGAGCGTCCATGAATCCCACCCCGGCATCCCATGGCTGAGCGCTCCGCATTGCGAGAAGGCCTGGTCGTCTCCAGCCATGGCCGCCACTGCGTGGTCGAGACCGAAGAAGGCGCACGCCACATCTGCCATCCGCGCGGCAAGAAGAGCCAGACCGTGGTCGGCGACCGCGTGCGCTGGCAATTGCCACCCGCCGGCCAGGGCGAGGAAGGCACCATAGAGAAGGTGCTGGAACGGCGCAACCTGTTCTACCGCCAGGACGAGATACGCACCAAGTCCTTTGCGGCCAACATCGACCAGGTGCTGATCCTGATCGCAGCCGAGCCGGTGTTCTCCGAAAGCCAGCTGGCCCGTGCCCTCATCACCGCCGAAGCCACCCACATCAAGCCCCTGATCGCACTGAACAAGCGTGACCTGGCCGAGCCCTTCGCCGATGCCTGGGAGCGCCTGAAGCCCTATCGCGAGATGTACCTGGGCCAGGAAACGCCGCACTACGAGGTGCTGTCGCTGTCGCTGGCCAACGAAGGCGAGGCCGACCGGCAGTTGCTGATGCAACACCTCAAGGGCAAGGCCACCTTGGTCCTGGGCCCGTCCGGCTCGGGCAAAAGCACCTTGATCAACCTGCTGGTGCCCGGCGCACGCGCGGCCACCAACGAGATCTCGCAGGCGCTGAACTCCGGCAAGCACACGACCACCACGACCAGCTGGTACTGGATGGACGAAGAGCGCACCACGGCGCTGATCGACTCACCGGGCTTCCAGGAATTCGGCCTGCGCCACATAGAGCCCACGGACCTGCCCCGCTGCATGCCCGACATCGGCGCCCATGCGCAGGAATGCAAGTTCTACAACTGCACACATCTGCACGAGCCGGGATGCGCCGTCATGCCGCGCGTGGAAGACGAGGAAACCGGAATGGATGCCGACCACGACATCAGCGCCAACCGCTACTACATCTACGCTGAGCTGTTCGATGAATTGAGCCAGGCGCAGAAGTACTGACCTCCTCAAAACGACGACTTGGCTGCATCAGGAAGGGCGGGCTGCTGCCTGGCAAGACAGGCAGGGCTCGCCTTCTGCGGCGCAGCGATCAGCCCAGCAAACGCGCCAGCGACAGCAGGGCCAGCAGCAGCAGCCAGACCACGACCGAACGCCAGACCAGGCCGACCACGCTGCGCAGATGGCCGATCTCGGGCTCGCGGCCCGGCGTGGCTTCGCTGTCCACATCGAGATCGATCTCCTCGCCGTCGTCGCGGGTCACCGAGATGCCTTCGCGGCGCTTGAGTGCCTCGCCGCCCAGGCGCACGTTGATGGCACCCGAGGTGGCGGCCAGGATCACGCCATCGTTGTCGTTGGGAAAGCGCTGGGCATGGAAGCGCCAGCCTTCGATGGCTTCCTCGAAGCTGCCGACCACGGCAAAGGACAGCGCCGTCAACCGTGCAGGCAACCAGTCGATCACGGTCCAGGCCAGCCGGGAGGTGTGCTGCAACTGGGGACTGACCTGGGTGCCGCCCACCAGGCCCTTGCGCGACCAGGAGCGCGACAGGTGCTCGGTCATGCGGTAGAACACGGCGCCGAGCGGGCCCAGCCCCAGCGCTGCCAGCGCAGAGAACCAGAACAGAACGCCAAACACATGGCGATGCGCGGCCAGCACCGAGTACTCGATCACATGGCGCACGACCTCGCTGCGCGGCACCTCGCTGGCATCGACCTGCTGCCAGTGAGCCAGCGCCTCGCGCGCGGCATACTCATCGCCTGCATCCAGCGCATCGCGGATGCGTGTGAAGTGGTGGCTGAACTGGCGAAAGCCCAGCGTCACATAGAGCACGGCCACATTCCAGACCATGGCCAGCGGCCAGCCCACGCCCCACAGCAGCAGCAGGTAGATGCCCGTCACCAGCACGCAGGGCAATGCCACCGCCACGGTCCAGGCCAGCCAGCCATGGTGCGCCTGGCCGGCATCGAAGTTGCGGCGCACCGAAACCGTCCAGGCTCTGTAGCCTGTGTGCACGAGATTGGCCGGCGTCAACGGGCGCGCCTGCTCGATCAGCAAGGCGATCAGAATGGCAAAGAAACTCATCCGGCCATCATACTGGCGCATGCAGACAGGTCAGTGACCCCGGGGTGGCACGGCCCGCGATCCGGGCATCAGGCCGACAGGAATCGGTAAAGATTTCGCAGCATGCCGGCCGTGGCGCCCCAGATGTAGCGCTGGCGATCACCATCCTGGTAGGGCATTGCAAACCATTCGCGCGGCACGCCGTTCCAGACCATGGAGTGGCGCTCATGGTTGGCAGGATCGAGCAGGAAGGCCAGCGGCACCTCGAACACATCCGCCACTTCGTAGGGATTGGGATTGAGGTGCGCCCGGGGATCGACCAGGGCCACCACCGGCGTGATCAGGAAGGCCGTGCCCGTGATGTAGATGGGCAGCGTGCCCAGCACTTGCACATCGCTGGCGGCCAGTCCGACTTCCTCATGCGCCTCGCGCAGGGCCGTGGCCTGGGCAGAGGCATCCTCCGGATCGCGCTTGCCGCCCGGAAATGCCACCTGCCCCGAATGCGTGGACAGGTGGGCCGTGCGCTCGGTCAGCAGCACCGTGGGTTCGGGGCGAAGCACGATGGGCACGAGCACGGCGGCATCGGTGGGCTGGCGATCGCTGAAGCGCTTCTCGCGCACCACCTCGGGAGCCCATTGGGGCGGCAGCGCAAAGCGCTGGCGCAGGGCCTCGGGCGTACGGGCCTCGGGGGGCACGGCAGGCAGGTGACTGTCCTTGCCAATCAGTTGCGCCATGCGCGGGTCGGCGATCGACGGCACGGCTGCGGGCACTGGCCCGCCGGTCGGCACGGGAATGGCGGTATCGGGCAGAGAGGACACGAATGAAGGCTTGTGATGGGAAACGGCCGGACAACAAAAAAGCCGCTACAGGCGACTGTAGCGGCTTTCCAGCTGTGACGCAGGTGCTTAGGCTTCGGCAGAAACCTTGACACGCGACGGCAGCTTTTCCTTGATGCGGGCCGACTTGCCGCTGCGCTCGCGCAGGTAGTACAGCTTGGCACGACGCACATCACCGCGACGCTTGACTTCGATGCCGGCGATCAGGGGCGAGTAGGTCTGGAACGTACGCTCCACGCCTTCACCGCTGGAGATCTTGCGAACGGTGAAGCCGCTGTTCAGGCCACGGTTGCGCTTGGCGATCACCACGCCTTCGTAAGCCTGCACGCGCTTGCGGCTGCCTTCGACCACGTTCACGCTCACGATGACGGTGTCACCGGGGGCGAACTGGGGGATGGTCTTGTTCAGACGGGCGATTTCCTCTTGCTCGAGGATCTGGATCAGATTCATGGTCAACATCCAATCGATCTTGTCCGCGCCAGGATTGGCAAGCGCCGGGATTGGCGCCATGGCTGCTTTGTTCGTAGCAGCGGCCGGATAGAGGATCGAAGAATCGCGGATTATAGCCCGGAGACGTTTTTTGCCAAAAACCCCTCGTCCTTGGCGTTGAGCAGGCCCTGGGCGCGCGCCTGCTCTATCAGCTCGGGCCGGTGCCTGGCCGTGATGGACAGGCGCTGGTCACGGCGCCAGCGCTCGATCTGCGCGTGGTGGCCGGACAACAGTGGCGCCGGCACTTCCCGCCCTTCCCAGACTTCGGGGCGGGTGTAGTGCGGGCAATCGAGCAGGCCGTCGAGCGCCGGATTGAAGCTGTCCTGCTGGAAACTGCCTTCGTCATTGAGCACGCCGGGCTGCAGCCGCGCGACGGCATCCAGCAGGGCCATGGCAGCGATCTCGCCGCCAGACAGCACGAAGTCGCCCAGGCTCAACTGGTGCGTGACATGGGTATCGATGAAGCGCTGGTCCAGGCCCTCGTAGCGGCCGCACAGCAAGATTGCGCCCTGCCCCTGCGCCCAGTCGGCCACCACGGCATGGCGCAGCGTGGTGCCGATCGGCGAGAACAGCACCACGGGAGCCGGCTCGGGCTCGCCGGCATCACGGCGTGCCTGCCGGGCCGCCTCCAGGCAGCGCTGCAGCGGCTCGGCCATCATCACCATGCCCGGACCGCCGCCAAAGGGGCGATCGTCCACGCGCCGGTAGTTGCCCTGGGCATGGTCGCGCGGATTCCACAGGTGTACGCCGACCTGGCCCGAGGCATAGGCACGGCGCGTGACGCCGCTTTCAAGAAACGGCGTGAACAGCTCAGGGAACAGCGTGATGATGTCGAAGCGCATGGAGGTCGGCGATCAATAGTCGGGCTGCCAGTCGGCAACGATGGTCTTGCCCGGCAGATCCACCTTGTCCACATAGGCATCGACAAAGGGAATCATGCGCTCGCGCTCCTTGCCATCCTCTTCATAGGCCAGCACCAGCACGGTCTGCGGGCCGGTGGACAGCAGGTCGCGGACGACGCCCAGAGCCACGCCCTCGCGGTTGACCACGGACAGGCCCAGCAGATCGACCCAGTAATACTCGCCATCTTCGGGCTGCGGGAAATCGCTGCGCGCCACGAAGATGCGCGCGCCACGCAGGGCCTCGGCGGTATTGCGGTCGTTCACGACAGGCGATGTGGCGACGACGGAATCGGAGTGGACGCGCGCCTGCTTGACCGGCAGCAGCACCGTACCGGTGAACTGCCGCGCACCCTTCTCGGGGGGCTGCAGATACCACTGCTTTGCGGTGAACAGGGCCTCGGGGTCGGCACTGAAGGCGGCCACCTTGAACCAGCCCTTGATGCCCCAGGCATCGGCGATGCGCCCGACCTCCACGGCATCGGCGGGCAGGACGCTGGCTTCGAGTTCAGGCATGTGGCTCATGGCAGTCGGTAGGCAGTAGATGGACAGTCAATGCAGATCGTTGCAGATCCGTGCAAGGCGATCCGGAGGGGAAAACAAAAACGGGCTCCGTCAGACAAGCCAACGGAACCCGATTTCAGAAGGGATGCTGAATTAGGCAGCAGTCTTCTGGGTGGCCTGCTTGATCAGGCGCTCTGCGGTCTCGGAAGCCTGCGCGCCAACGCCCTTCCAGTAGTTCACGCGGTCCAGAGCAACGCGCAGACCCTCTTCGCCGCCACGGGCGTTGGGGTTGTAGAAGCCCAGGCGTTCGATGAACGAACCATCGCGGCGCACGCGCTTGTCGGCGGCAACGATGTTGTAGAACGGACGGGCCTTGGAACCGCCGCGAGAGAGTCGAATGACGACCATGATTTTCCTTCGGGTGGGCGCAGCCACCACACAATTAACTAGACAATGAATGGCTGCACATGTTTTGCGGCGTTTGAGACACGCGACATGACCACCCGGCCAGCGACACGCCGTAAAACCAGCGATTATATCCAACTTCCCTTTCCATGCCTACCATTCGCTCAAGCCTGGACGGCGATCTCGCCGCCATCACCTCCATTTACCGCCACCACGTGCTGCACGGCACGGGCACGTTCGAGACCGATCCCCCTGCCGAATCGGACATGGCAACGCGCCGCGCGGACGTGCTGGCCAAGGGCCTGCCCTATCTGGTCGCCGTGGACGAACAGGGCCAGGTGCTGGGCTTTGCCTATGCCAACTGGTTCAAGCCGCGCCCGGCCTATCGCTTCTCCGCCGAGGATTCCATCTACGTGCATGACGCGGCGCGCGGCCAGGGCGTGGGCCGCCTGCTGCTCGATGCGCTGTCGCGCGAATGCGAGGCAGCCGGCGTGCGCAAGCTGCTGGCGGTGATCGGTGACTCGGCCAATGCCGGCTCCATCGGCGTGCACCGCGCTGCGGGCTTCACCCCGGCGGGCACGCTGAGTTCCATGGGATGGAAGTTCGGCCGCTGGCTGGACATCGTCCTCATGGAGAAGACCCTGGGAGACGGCAACCGCAGTTCGCCCGAATAATGGGTGCATGAACCGACCCAGCACGCCTTTGCCTCAGCCCGCTCAAGCACAGCAGGGGGCTGCGCGCTCCAAAAGCAAGACCCTGACGACCTGGCTGGCCTTTGTCGGCGGGCCGCTGGGGCTGCACCGCTTCTATCTGCATGGCTTCGGCGACTGGCTGGGCTGGCTGCTGCCCGTGCCCACGGCGCTGGGCGTGTACGGCATCGAGCGCGTCCAGCAACTGGGGCAGGACGACCAGCTCAGCTGGCTGCTGATTCCTCTGCTGGGCTTCACCATCGCCGGCTGCGCGCTGCGCGCCATCCTCTACGGGCTGACCGACACCGAAGCCTGGAACCGGCGCCACAACCCCGGCGTTGACGTGCAGGCGCAGGCCGGGCGCACGGGCTGGTCCACCATCTTTGCCATTGCGCTGTCCCTGATGCTGGGCGCCGCCGTGCTCATGGCCAGCATTGCCTACAGCTTCCAGCACTACTTCGAGCACCAGGTGGAGGAAGCGCGCAAGATTTCGCAGTGAAGTTTTCGCTGTGGTGCGCCAGCGCGTACCTCCACCCAAAAAGAAAGACCGCCATTGGCGGTCTTTCTTTTTGGGGCAGTTGTCGCAGCTCAGTACAGCTGGAGACTGATCCAGTAGGCAATGGAAGCCACGAAGGCGCTGGCAGGGATCGTCAGCACCCAGGCCCAGACGATGTTGCCCGCCACGCCCCAGCGCACGGCGCTGGCACGCTGGGTGGAGCCCACGCCGACGATGGCACCCGTGATGGTGTGCGTGGTCGAGACCGGCACGCCCAGGAAGGTCGCGAAGAACAGCGTCAGCGCGCCACCGCTTTCGGCGCAAAAGCCTCCCACGGGCTTGAGCTTGGTGATCTTCTGACCCATGGTCTTGACGATGCGCCATCCGCCGAACATGGTGCCCAGGCCGATGGCCAGGTAGCAGCTGACGATGGTCCACAGCGGCGGCTCCGCGTCGCCGGCATTGGCATAGCCGGTGGCGATCAGCAGCAGCCAGATGATGCCGATGGTCTTTTGCGCATCATTGCCGCCGTGGCCCAGGCTGTAGGCGCCGGCGGAGACCAGCTGCAGCCGGCGGAACCAGCGGTCCACCCGGTTGGGAGCAGCGCGGCGGCAGATCCAGGCCACCAGCACCATCATCAGCGAGCCCAGCAGGTAGCCCAGCAGCGGCGAGACGAAGATGAAGGCCACGGTCTTCCAGATGCCACTGGCGATCAGTGCGCCCGCGCCAGCCTTGGCGATCACGGCGCCCACGATGCCGCCGATCAGCGCATGCGAGGAGCTGCTGGGGATGCCGTAGTGCCAGGTGATCACGTTCCAGGCAATGGCGCCGACCAGGGCGCCGAATACCACGTGTGTGTCCACGATGCCGGGCTGGACGATCCCCTTGCCCACGGTGGCCGCCACGCTGAGGTGGAAGACAAAGACCGCCACCACGTTGAAGAAGGCCGCGAAGGCCACGGCCTGCGTGGGCTTGAGCACGCCCGTGGAGACCACGGTGGCGATCGAGTTGGCAGCATCGTGGAAGCCGTTCATGAAGTCGAACAGCAAGGCCAGCACCACCAGCAGGATCACGACCCACAGGGCCGCTTGTACGGATTCCATAACGAAACGACTCCGCGAGGGCTCAGGAATTCTCGAGGACGATGCCCTCGATCAGGTTGGCCACGTCCTCGCAGCGGTCGGTCACCGTCTCCAGCAGTTCGTAGATGGCCTTGAGCTTGATGACTTCGCGCACATCGGGCTCTTCGCGGAACAGCTTGCTCATGGCCGAGCGCATCACGCGGTCGGCGTCCGATTCGAGGCGGTCGATTTCCTCGCAGGTCTTCATCGCCGCGTCCACCACCGATGGATCGGAGATGCGCGACAGCAGCTTGACCGCATCGCGCAGCCGCTCGCAGCAGCGCACGCACAGGTCGGTCAGGCGCGTGATCTCATCCGTCATGTGGCGCACGTCGTACAGCGCCATGGTCTCGGCCGAGTCCTGGATCAGGTCGGCCACGTCGTCCATGGTGTTGATCAGCGAGTGGATCTGCTCGCGGTCCAGCGGCGTGATGAAGGTCTTGTGCAGCGCCTTGGTGACGTCATGCGTCACGCGGTCGGCGGCACGCTCGGCGTTGTTCACGTCCTCGTTGTATTTCTCGCGAAGATGAGGATCGTTGTAGTTGGCGACAAGCTGCGAGAAGGCATGCGCGGCATCGACGATGCGGTCGGCATGCTGGTTGAACATCTCGAAGAAATTGCCTTCGCGTGGCAATAGTTTGCCAAAAAGCATGAATGCTCCTTACCGGGAAAAGTGGGAACCAGGCGACTCACTGCGTCACATTGCGGATGCTTGGCATGGCTTCCCGGCTTGAACGGGGCGAAGTGTACTCTTGAGTCCCAAGCGCGTTTTTGCGCGCCGGCGCGCCGCCTTGTCAGCCACTGCGAAAAATAAAATACACCGCGCCCACCATGCACAGGCCGGCCCAGAGGAAGTCCCATTTGAGGGGCTGGTTCAGGTAGAGCACGGCAAAAGGCGCGAACACCGACAGCGTGATCACCTCCTGGATGATCTTGAGCTGCGCCACGCTGAACTGCGTGTGGCCTATGCGGTTGGCAGGCACCTGCAGCAGGTACTCGAACAGCGCAATGCCCCAGCTGACAAGGGCTGCCACGTACCAGGGCGACGAGGCGTGGTTCTTCAGGTGCCCATACCAGGCAAACGTCATGAAGACATTGCTCATGGCCAGCAGGACCACGGTCTGCAGCCCGACGGGGATGTGTTGGAGCCAGTTCATGTGAGGTGCGCCCGGGTGCTGGAAGGCCTGAATTATCGCGCCCGCAGCGCCAGAAGCCGGTTTTTCGATTGCTTTCCAAAAATTGCTTTTTTGCGCGAATTTTCTTGAAAAACCTGCTTCATCGCACAGATACGCAACATCCCGCATCAATAGGCATTCGATGAATCTTCATCAAATCGTCATATTTTTGCCATATCCCGTCGATGGCACGGGACATTCCAGCAACCTGTGCGCAGGCGGCTGCCCCGGAGTTCACTCGCCCAGGTAGGCGGCCCGCACGCGCGGATCGCTGAGCAGGGTCTGGCCGGGCCCGGTCATGGTGATCAGGCCGGACTCCATCACATAGCCGCGATCGGCCAGCGCCAGCGCACGACTGGCGTTCTGCTCGACCAGCACCAGCGTCACGCCCAGCGCATGCACATCGCGCACCACCTCGAAGATCTTGTCCACCATGATGGGCGACAGGCCCATGGAGGGCTCGTCCAGCAGCAGCACCTTGGGCTGGCTCATCAGCGCGCGCGCCATGGCCAGCATCTGCTGCTCGCCACCCGACATGGTGCCGGCCAGCTGGTCGCGGCGCTCCTTCAGGCGCGGGAAGATGCCGAACATGCGCTCGATGTCGGCGGCAATGCCGGCCTTGTCGTTGCGCGTGTAGGCGCCCATGAGCAGGTTCTCGGTGATGGTCATGCGCGCGAATACGCCGCGCCCCTCCGGCACCATGACCAGGCCCTGGGCCACCAGATCCCAGGCGCCCACGTTGCGGATGCTGCGGCCCAGGTAGTGCACGTCGCCATCCGCCATCTGCAGGCTGCGCGTGACGGCCTTCATGGTCGTGGTCTTGCCCGCCCCGTTGGAGCCGATCAGCGAGACCAGCTCGCCCTGGCGGACCTCGAAATCCACGCCCTTGACGGCCTGTATGCCCCCATAGGCCACCTTCAGTCCATGGACCTTCAACAGCACCGGCGCGGACACGCCCTTGTCTTGCACTTGCTCACCCATGGTTCAGTGTCCTCCGGTGCCCAGATAGGCTTCGATCACCTTGTCGTTCTTCTGCACCTCGGCCGGCGTGCCTTCGGCGATGGGCTTGCCATAGTCCAGCACGGTGACGCGATCGCACAGGCCCATGACCAGCTTCACGTCGTGCTCGATCAGCAAGATGGTGCGCTGGTCCCGGCGGATGCGGTCGATCAGCTCGCGCAGCTGCACCTTCTCGGTGGCGTTCATGCCGGCGGCAGGCTCGTCCAGCGCGATCAGTTGCGGGTCGGTGGCCAGCGCCCGCGCGATCTCCAGGCGGCGCTGATCGCCGTAGCTCAGCGTGCGGGCCTTGAAGTCGGCGTATTTGGAAATACCCACGTAGTCCAGCAGTTCGCGGGCCCGCGCGCGGATCGCGGCTTCCTCGGCCTTGAAGCCTGGCGTGCGGAACACCGCGCCGATCAGGCCCGAATGCGTGCGCACATGGCGCCCGACCATCACGTTCTCCAGCGCCGTCATCTCGGCAAACAGCCGGATGTTCTGGAAGGTGCGCGCAATGCCGGCCTTGGCCACCTTGTGCACGGCCGAGGGCTCGTAGGCCTTGCCGGCCAGCTCGAAGCTGCCGCTGTCGGGCGTGTACAGGCCCGTGATCACGTTGAAGAAAGTGGTCTTGCCCGCGCCGTTGGGACCGATCAGGCCGTAGACCTGGCCACGGCCAATGGTCATGCCCACATCGGACAGGGCCTGCAGTCCGCCAAAGCGCTTGGAAATGCCCGAAACCCTGAGCACCGGGGAGGTGGTGGAGCCGTTGTCTGCCGTGTTCGCCATCTGCGTTGTCTCCATGCTCAGGACTGGTGCGGCAGGTTCTTGCCATGCTCGGGCGACGGCCACAGGCCGCGCGGACGCATCAGCATGATGACGATCATGGCCAGCGCGATCAGCAACTGGCGCAGGATGGAGGCGTCAAGCCGCCCGTCGGTCATCTGCTGCAGAGGCCCGGCCACATAGCGCAGCACCTCGGGCAGGGCCGACAGCAGCACCGCCCCCAGGATCACGCCCGGCAGATGGCCCAGGCCGCCCAGCACCACCATGGCCACGATCATGATGGACTCCATGAGGCTGAACGACTCGGGCGAGACGAAGCCCTGGAAGGCCGCGAACATGGCGCCCGAGACACCACCGAAGGAAGCGCCCATGCCGAAGGCCAGCAGCTTCATGTTGCGCGTGTTGATGCCCATGGCCTTGGCGGCGATCTCGTCCTCGCGGATGGCCATCCAGGCGCGGCCGATGCGCGAGTCCTGCAGGCGCCAGCAGATCACGATGCTGACGAGCACCAGGAAGAGGAACAGGTAGTAGTACAGCGTGACCGAGCTGATGTCGTAGCCGAAGATCTCCTGGCGCTTGGCCAGGTCCAGGCCCAGAATCTTCACCGAGTCGATCTGGCCTATGCCCTTGGGGCCGTTGGTGATGTTGACCGGCTGGTCCAGGTTGTTCATGAAGATGCGGATGATCTCGCCGAAGCCCAGCGTGACGATGGCCAGGTAGTCCCCGCGCAGCTTGAGCACCGGGATGCCCAGCAGTATTCCCGTGATGCCCGCCAGCAGCGCCGCCAGCGGTATCACCAGCCAGATGGAGGTATGCAGCCCGTCAGGGAACATGGCGGCAAAGCCCTCGAAGGTCTCCGCCAGATGCGGCGAGGCCATCAGCGCGAACATGTAGGCGCCCACGGCGTAGAACGCCACGTAGCCCAGGTCCAGCAGGCCTGCATAGCCCACCACCACGTTCAGGCCCAGTGCCAGCAGCACATAGAGCAGGGCCAGGTCGGCGATGCGCACCCAGGCATTGCCGAAGTACTGCAGCACCAGCGGCAGCACCATCAGCGCCAGGCCGCCCAGAATCCATTGCACGGTCTTCTTGCTGTTCATGCGGGTCTCCTCAGGCGCGGTCGGCCACACGCTCACCCAGCAGGCCCGAGGGGCGCAGCGTCAGGATGATGATGAGCACGATGAAGGCGAAGATATCGGTGTAGTGGCTGCCCAATACGCCGCCCGTGAGGTCGCCGATGTAGCCCGAGCCTATGGACTCGATCAGCCCCAGCAGCATGGCGCCGACCACGGCGCCGGCCAGGTTGCCGATGCCGCCGAACACGGCCGCCGTGAAGGCCTTGAGCCCCGGCAGAAAGCCCATGGTGTGGTGGGCCGTGCCGTAGTTGGAGGCGTACATGATGCCCGCGATGGCCGCCAGCACGGCGCCGATGATGAAGGTGGCCGAGATCACCACGTCGGGCTTGACGCCCATCAAGGCCGCCACGCGCGGATTCTCGGCCGTGGCCCGCATGGCGCGCCCGAGCTTGGTGTAGTTGACCAGATAGGTCAGCGATGCCAGCGCGATCGCCGTGACCACCAGCACCAGGATCTGGGTGGGCGTGATCACCGCCGTGCCGATCTCGAAGGGCGTGCTCGGCAGCAGCGTGGGATAGGCCTTGTAGTTGGGCTTCCAGATGATCATGGCCAGCGTCTGCAGCAGCAGCGAGACGCCGATGGCCGTGATCAGCGGCGCCAGGCGCGGGCTGCTGCGCAGGCGGCGGTAGGCCACTTTCTCGATCACGAAATTCAGTGCCGCGGCCACCACGCAGGCGATCACGGTCGCCAGCAGCAGGATCAACCAGCCCGGCGCACCGGGCATGGCCTCCTGCATCAGGCCTATGCAGCTCCAGCTGGTCAGCGCGCCGACCATGAGCACCTCGCCATGGGCGAAGTTGATGAGCTGGATGATGCCGTACACCATGGTGTAGCCCAGGGCGATCAGGGCGTACATGCTGCCCAGGACCAATCCGTTGATGACCTGCTGAAGCAGTATGTCCATATGCGCTCTCCCCTTTAGTCCAGGATGGAGACATTCAGCGTGCCTCGCATCCAAACGAACGGAGCCAGCAATGCCATGGTGGTGGAAGCTCTCCCGCCGCATCCTGGCTTGTGGCCCGGAAACCGCAGGGGATTGGCGATTCTAGGCACCCCCCGGTGGCCTGCAACGCCTTGTTGCAGGGGGGTTTCCCGAGGCTTTACAAGCCACGTGCTCTTATGTAGCACTGCAGCAATTTGCCGTAGCCAGCATGAACTCCTACCATCAACGGCAGTGCCGCCAGCCCGAGGTGGCCACGGAGAACCCCGATGAAATACCACGGCAGCTGCCACTGCGGCGGCATCGCTTTCGATGTGGAAGGCGAACTCACCCAGGCCATGGCCTGCAACTGCTCCATCTGCGCGCGCAAGGGCGCCCTCATGTGGTTCGTTCCCAGGGAACAGCTGCAGCTGCAGACGCCCGATGAACAGATGCGGACCTACACCTTCAACCGGCACCTGATCCAGCACCGCTTCTGCCCGACCTGCGGCATCCATCCGTTCGGCGAGGCCATCGATCCCCAGGGCCGGCACATGGCGGCCGTCAACGTGCGCTGCCTGGAAGGCGTGGACCCCGAGGCGCTGCGCATCACGCGCTACGACGGGCGATCGGCCTGAGGCTGGCTGCAGGCCCGCAGCGCTTGTTCCTCCACATCGCGCAGGCGGTCCTTGCCGAAGTAGATCTCGTCGCCAACAAAAAAGGTGGGCGATCCGAAAGCGCCACGGTGGAAGGCCTGCTCGGTATTTGCCAGCAGCCGGGCCTTGACGTCGGGCGTCTGGCTTGCGGCGATCAGGGCTGGGGCGTCCAGGCCCGCCCCGGACAGCTCGGTGCCGATCACCTGGGCATCGTCCATCTTGCAGCCCTTCTCCCACATGCTGGAGAACACCGCATCCACATAACGCTCGAAGCAGCCCAGGCCCTGCGCCGCCACGGCCCCGCGCATGATCTGCAGGGTGTTGACGGGAAAGTGCGGATTCATCCGGAAGCGCGTGAGCCCATGCCTTTGCACGAAACGCTGCAGTTCCAGCGCCTCATAGGCGCGCTTGTTGGGAATATCGGCATTCGCCTCGGCCGGTGAGCGGTTGTTGGCCAGCTTGAACAGGCCGCCCAGCAGGACCGGCACATAGTCGAAGCGGATGCCGCTGCGCGCCTCGATTGCGGGGATGACCTGGTGGCAGAGATAGGCGTTGGGGCTGCCGAAGTCGAAGAGGAATTGCACGTTGGGTTTCATGGCACGGCCTGCATCAAATGGGATGGAACATCGAAGCGAAGGGGCTGAAGCGGCTGAAGGGACGCAAATGGCTGAAGGGCCTACCAGGACTCCATCCAGGGGCGGATTTCGGTTTCATGCGTCCAGGCATCGCGCGGCTGCTGGTGCAGTTGCCAGTAGAGGTCGGCGATGTGGTCGGGATTGAGGATGCCGTCCTGCTGCTTGAGGGCATAGCGTTCGGGAAAGTTGCTCCGGATGAACTCCGTGTCGATGGCGCCGTCGATCACGGGGTGGGCCACATGGATGCCCTTGGGCCAGAGCTCGCGCGCCATGCTCTGGGCCAGCGCACGCAGGCCGTGCTTGGCGCCGGCAAACGCAGCAAAGCCCTCGCGCCCGCGCAGGCTGGCGGTGGCGCCCGTGAAGATGATGGTGCCCCGGCCGCGCGGCAGCATCACCCTGGCCGCCTCCCGCCCCATCAGGAAGCCAGCGAAGCAGGCCATCTCCCAGACCTTGAAGTAGACGCGCGCCGTGGTCTCGGTGATGCCGAAGCGCACGTTGGCGCCGATGTTGAAGACGGCGACCTCGATGGGTGCGATCTCGGCCTCGATCTTCTGCACCAGAGCCACCATTTCCTCTTCCTTGCGCGCGTCGCTGCCGAAACCATGGGCCTGGCCACCGGCGGCGCGGATCTGTTCGACCAGGGGCTGGAGCTTGTCCGCGTCGCGGCGCGTGACGCAGGCGATATAGCCTTCGCGCGCAAAACGCCGGGCGATGGCGCCGCCCGTGGCGTCGCCAGCGCCGATCACGAGAATGGCTTTCTTGTCGGTCATGGGATCTCCGTGGATGATTGGTCAGTTCATTTTTTGAACTCAATGCACGGTAGGTTTAAAATCAGAACCCGTCAAGCGGGGAACTGCCCAATGAAATGGAACGAACTGGAAGAGGAGCGCTGCTCCATCGCACGCACGGTCTCGGTCATCGGCGACCGCTGGACACTGCTGGTGTTGCGCGACTGCTTTCTGGGCGTACGCCGTTTTGATGAATTCCTGGGGCGCCTGGGCATTTCACGCCCCATGCTGTCGGACAGGCTGGCCAGGCTGGTCGAGGCAGGCGTGCTCAAGAAGGTGGCCTACCAGGAGGCGCCGGTACGGCACGAGTACCGCCTCACGCCCAAGGGGCTGGACCTGCATCCCGTGGTCATGGCCATCGTGCACTGGGGCGATGTACACATGTCCGGCGAGGAAGGCCGGCCCTTGCTGCACCGGCATACGGTGTGCGGCCACACGTTCGACCCCCTGGTCGTCTGCTCGGAGTGCCACGCCCCCCTGCACGCGCGGGACGTGGCGGTGGAGCCCGGCCCGGGCGCCTAGCCCCGGCACCGGCCTGCCCTCACCGGCTTCGGCTATGCGCCGCCTGCCTCTTCGTCCCACTTGCGCAGCACGGCCAGCTTCTCGCCGATCTTGATCTCCAGGCCCCGGGGCACGGGCTGGTACCAGCCCGGCTCCGCAATGCCTTCGGGCAGATAGGTCTCGCCGGCCGCGTAGGCGTTGGGCTCGTCGTGCGCGTAGCGGTATTCATGGCCGTAGCCCAGTTCCTTCATGAGCTTGGTGGGCGCGTTGCGCAGGTGCACGGGCACCTCGCGGCTTCTGTCCTGCTTCACGAAGGCCCGGGCCTTGTTGTAGGCGTTGTAGCCGGCGTTGCTCTTGGCGGCCATGGCCAGGTAGATGACGGCCTGGCCCAGCGCCAGCTCGCCTTCGGGGCTGCCCAGGCGCTCATAGGTCAGGGCTGCGTCGTTGGCGATCTGCATGGCACGCGGATCGGCCAGGCCGATATCCTCCCAGGCCATGCGCACGATGCGCCGCGACAGGTAGCGCGCATCGGCGCCGCCATCGAGCATGCGCGTGAGCCAGTAGAGCGCCGCATCGGGATGGGAGCCGCGCACGGACTTGTGCAGGGCCGAGATCTGGTCGTAGAAGTTGTCGCCGCCCTTGTCGAAGCGCCTGGCATTCAAGGTCAGCGCGTTCTGCACGAACTCGGCATCGATCCGCGTGACGCCCGCAGCGCCGGCCGCCGTCTGGCATTGCTCCAGCAGGTTCAGGAACCGCCGGGCATCGCCATCGGCATAGCCGACGATGGTGTCCCGCGCCAGGTCGTCGAACTCCAGCCCGCCCAGGGCCTTTTCCTGCGCCCGCAGCAGCAGTTGCCTGAGTTCATCGTCGGTCAGGGATTGCAGCACATAGACCTGCGCGCGCGACAGCAGGGCCGAATTCACCTCGAAGGACGGGTTCTCCGTGGTGGCGCCGATGAAGGTGACCAGCCCGCTTTCCGCATAGGGCAGCAGCGCATCCTGCTGGGACTTGTTGAAGCGGTGGATCTCGTCCACGAAGAGGATGGTGTGCCGGCCCATGGCCAGGTTCTGCTGCGCCTGCTCCATGGCCGCGCGGATGTCCTTGACCCCGGAGAACACCGCAGACAGCGCAATGAACTCGCACTTGAAGGCCGTGGCCGTGAGCCGGGCCAGCGTGGTCTTGCCCACGCCGGGCGGCCCCCAGAAGATCATGGAATGCGGCTTGCCTGACTGGAAGGCCAGGCGCAGCGGCTTGCCCTCGCCCAGCAGATGGGACTGGCCCACGACCTCGTCCAGGGTCTTGGGCCGCAGGGCTTCGGCCAGTGGTGCGGAGGGCTCCTGGGTGAACAGATCAGCCATGGGCCAGCTCCGTCGCAGGCAGCGCCGCGCAGAAGGCGTTCGGCAGCCCATGTGCCGGATTCGCTGCCGAGGGGAACAGATGCAGTTGCAAAACCATGACGCCATTGTCCACGCCATGGCGGCAGCGGGTGCGCCAGCCCCTGATGCCTGTACCTGGCTGCGGGGGATGAAGCCATGGATCGCCAGCCAGGATCCTGGCCATCGCCTGCAGGCATGTCACTCACATGACATGAATGGTTTGCATGCATCTCATCAAGAGCAATCACTGACATTTTTCACCCGCTTCGGGCCGCCGCCCTAAAATGCTGCCCTTTGCGGAGCCGGCCGCGCGGCATGCGCGGCCATCGGGCCTGCGCCATTGCTGCCCCATCGCTCCGCGCCTCCCACCGTTTCCGGAACTGCCTGCCATGCGGCAAGGCGGGACCTTTTCATTTCTGCATCCATGCAAACACTCAAGACCCGGGACCTTATCGCCCTAGGCTTCATGACCTTTGCGCTGTTCCTCGGCGCGGGCAACATCATCTTTCCGCCCATGGTCGGCCAGGGCGCCGGCGAGCACGCGGCCGCGGCGGCCACGGGCTTTCTGCTCACGGGCGTGGGCCTGCCGTTGCTCACCGTGGTGGCGCTGGCGCGCGTGGGCGGTGGGCTCGATGCACTGACCTCGCCCGTGGGCCGCAAGGCCGGCATGGTGCTGGGCCTGCTGATCTATCTCATCCTCGGCCCGCTGTTTGCCACGCCGCGCACGGCCACCGTGTCGTTCGAGATGGGCTTTGCGCCCTTCGTGGGCCACAGCAGCACTGCGCTGTTCATCTACTCGGCGGTGTACTTTGTGCTGGTCATGGGCCTGTCCCTGTTCCCCGGCAAGCTGATCGACACCATCGGCAAGCTGATCACGCCCGTGCTGATCCTGGCCCTGGTGGTGCTGGGTGCCGCCGCCGTGCTGCTGCCGGCCGGTGCCGCCACCAGCGCCAGCGGCGACTACCTGGTCGCGCCCCTGACCGAAGGGTTTCTGGAGGGCTACCAGACCATGGACGCGCTGGGCGCCCTGGCCTTCGGCATCGTCATCGTCAACGCCATCCGGGACCGGGGCATCTCCCACACCGGGCTGCAGACGCGCTACGCCATCATCGCGGGCGTGATCGCGGCCGTGGGCCTGGGCCTGGTGTATCTGTCGCTGATCCATCTGGGCGCCACCAGCCAGTCCATCGCCCCGCAGGCGCAGACCGGCGTGCTCATCCTCACGCGCTATGTGGATCACACCTTCGGCCCCATCGGCAGCCTGCTGCTGGCCGTGGTGATTTCCCTGGCCTGCCTGACCACGGCCGTGGGCCTGGTCAGCGCCTGTGGCGCCTACTTCAGCGAGATGCTGCGCCTGCCCTACCGCGCGGTGGTGGTGGCCATTGGGCTGGCGTGCATCCTGGTGTCCAACCAGGGCCTGGCCCAGCTGATTGCCCTGTCCGGCCCCGTGCTGGTGGGCATTTATCCGCTGGCCATCGCCCTGGTGGTGTTGAGCCTGCTGTCAGGCCTGTGGCGCAATGCGCAGCGCGTGTTCGCGCCGGTGCTGGCCGTGGCGCTGGTGTTCGGTCTTGTCGATGCCGCCAAGGCGGCCGGCTGGCAGGACTGGCTGCCGGCCTTCCTGAACAGCCTGCCGGGCAACGGCATGGGCTGGGCCCTGCCCGTGGCAGCCACCCTGGTGCTGGCGGCGCTCCACGACCGGCTGCGCCCGGCCCCGGCCACCGCGTTCAGGCCGTCCTGAAACGCGCCATGAGTTCGACCAGCTGATGGGCCTGCTTGCGCAGGCTCTCGGCGGCCGAACTGGTCTGCTCCACCAGCGCGGCGTTCTGCTGGGTCCCCTCCTCGATGCGGACGATGGCGCTGTTGACGTGGCTCACGCCAGCGCTCTGTTCGCCGCTGGAATGGCTGATGGCGCCGATCATGTGCGAGACCTTGGCAATCACCTCCTGCACCGAGGCCATGGTCGCACCTGCGCTGTCCACCTCCTCGGCCCCCAGGGCCACGCGCTGGGCGTTGGCCTGGATCAGGTCACGGATTTCCCGCGCCGCGCCCGAGCTGCGCTGGGCCAGCGTGCGGACCTCGGCGGCGACCACGGCAAAGCCCCGGCCCTGTTCTCCGGCCCGCGCGGCCTCCACGGCCGCATTGAGCGCAAGAATATTGGTCTGGAACGCGATGCCGTCGATCACCTCGATGATGCTGACCACGCGCTCGGACGCATCCTGGATGCTGCGCATGGTGCCCACGACGGCCGAGATGGCATCGCCACCGCGCGTGGCGATGTCGCTGGCGGACGAAGCCAGCAGGTTGGCCTTCTCTGCGTGATCGGCATTGCCGCGCACGGTGGAGTCGAGCTGGTCCATGGACGAAGCCGTCATCTGCAGGGCCGATGCCTGCTGCTCGGTGCGCTGGGCCAGGTCGCTGTTGCCGGCCGCGATCTGCGAGCTGGCGGATGCCACCTGCTCCGCATTGCCGCGCACTTCCACGACGATGCTGCGCAGCTGCTCCTGCATGGCGCCCAGCGCCCGCAGCAGCTGGCCCAGTTCGTCGTGCCCGCCGCTCGCTATGGCATTGGTCAGATGGCCCTGGGCCACCTTCTCGGCCAGCTGGACCGCGCTGCGCAGCGGTGCCACCACGGCACGGGTGATGAGCCAACCAATGGCCACGCCGGCCACGGCCGCCACCAGCATCAGCACCAGGCTCAGCTCCGTGGCGTGCTTGCCGCTGCTGTAGGCATCGTCGGCCACCGCCTTGCTCTGCGCCGCAATGCCGGCCTTGAGCTGGGAAAGCAGCTCGGCCGGCTCGCGGTCCACGCCGCGCACGGCCATGTCGCCCACCGAGGGGTCGAAGCCCGTGGCCTCGAATTTGTCCAGCCCCACGCGGTAGCCCTCGGCCATCTTGCGGTGCTGTGCCACAAAGCCCTGGGCGATCTCGCGCAGGGAGGCATCGTCCACCAGGGCCAGCAAGGCCGCGGTCTTGTCCTGCACGGCGCGCTCATCGGCCAGAAAGCCCTTCCAGTGCTGCTCGCGCAGCGCGTTGTCCGAGCCGCGCAGCAGCACGTTCTTCCATTCCTGGACCTGGGTTTTGAAGTGGCCTTCCACCTCGGCGGCGAGGCGTTCCGCCGCCATGTGGCGCTGGACATCGCCGTGAAAGACGCCTAGGGATCGATGGGCCGACCAGAGTCCGAAGAATCCGGCAGCGAGGGTGAATAGCAGCGCCATGGCAATGGCGAGCGGCAACTTGCGACTGAGGTTCATAAAGGCATGCGAGAGCCGGCCAGCATGTCCTCGGAGGGACGTCGAAACAATCGCTGGCCGCAGGCCGCCATTGTCTCGACGATATTAGGCAAAACCATTACAAAACCTCACAAACTGCGCACTGCAGCTGTGACCGGCCTGAAGGGTTGCCCCGCGCGGCAGCGCGGCTTACTGCTTGAGCACGTCGGCGCCCGCTGGCACCTTGAACTCGAAAGTCGAGGCCGGCAAGGACGCCTGGGTCTGCAGCTGGCTGAAGCGGATCAGCGAACGCTGGCCAAAGCTGTCGAGGATGTCCAGCGCCGAAAGCTGGCCATCGGCCGCAAAGCCCACGCGCACGCTCTTGAGCTGGCCGTTCTTGTCCTTGGGGCTGGCCTGGACCCATTGCAGGCCATCCTGCTCGGGCGCGGATTGCAGATCGAAGTCGGCGCTCAACGCCTTGAGATCGTTGGCCGACGCCAGGATGGCGGCCGGCGTGCTGCCCAGGGCCTGGGCCTGGGGGCGCTGCGTGACCTGGTTGAGGTCGGCGTCATAGAGCCACAGTGTCTTGCCGTCGGCGACGATGGTCTGCTCGAACGGCTTGGTGTAGACGAACCTGAACTTGCCGGGACGCTGGAATTCGAACTGGCCGCTGGAGTTCTTGGTGCGCGGCGGCTGGCCATCCTTGGACGGGGCCGTGACGGCCTGGGTGAATTCGGCGCGGCCGGCCTGGGAATTCTTCATGAAGGCTTCCAGGCTCTTGAGGCCATCGGCCCACGAGGCCGTCGCGCTTGCCGCGATCACAACTGCAGTCAACAGACGTTTCATTCTTTCTCCATGATTGCGGGGAAGCGGGCTCATTCCCCGGCGCGCGCGGGCACCAGCACTTCGCGCTGCCCGCTGGCCGTGAGACCGCTGACGAGGCCCGCCTTTTCCATATCTTCCAGCAGGCGCGCCGAGCGGTTGTAACCAATCCTGAGCTTGCGCTGCACATACGAGATGCTGGCCTTGCGGTCCTTGAGGACCACTTCCACGGCCTGGTCATACATGGGGTCCTTCTCGCCGTTGCCGCCGTCGCCGGACTCCGAGCCGAACTCGCTGTCGCCCTCGGCCGTGCCGCCTTCGAGCACGCCTTCGATGTAGTCTGCCTCGCCCTGCTCCTTGAGGTAGCCCACCACGCGGTGCACTTCCTCGTCCGACACGAAGGCGCCGTGCACGCGCACGGGCAGGCCCGTGCCGCTGGCCATGTAGAGCATGTCGCCCATGCCCAGCAAGGATTCGGCGCCCATCTGGTCAAGCACGGTGCGGCTGTCGATCTTGCTGCTGACCTGGAAGGCGATGCGCGTGGGGATGTTGGCCTTGATCAGGCCGGTGATCACGTCCACGCTGGGACGCTGGGTGGCCAGGATCAGGTGGATGCCCGCCGCGCGGGCCTTCTGGGCCAGGCGCGCGATCAGCTCCTCGATCTTCTTGCCGACCACCATCATCAGGTCGGCCAGCTCGTCGATGACGATGACGATGTGCGGCAGGCGCTGCAGCGGCTCGGGCTCCTCGGGCGTGAGGCTGAAGGGGTTGGGAATGGATTCCTCGCGCGCCTTGGCCTCGTCGATCTTGGCGTTGTAGCCCGCCAGATTGCGCACGCCCAGCTTGCTCATGAGCTTGTAGCGGCGCTCCATCTCGGCCACGCACCAGTTCAGGCCATTGGCGGCCTGCTTCATGTCGGTGACCACGGGGCACAGCAGGTGAGGAATGCCTTCGTAGACCGACATTTCCAGCATCTTGGGGTCGATCATCAGCAGGCGCACATCGCGGGCCTCGGCCTTGTACAGCAGCGACAGGATCATGGCGTTGATCCCCACCGACTTGCCTGAACCCGTGGTGCCGGCAACCAGCACGTGCGGCATCTTGGCCAGATCGGCCACGACCGGATTGCCCACGATGTCCTTGCCCAGGCCCATGGTCAGCATGCTCTTGGCGTCGTGGTAGACCTGCGAGCCCAGCACCTCGGACAGGCGGATGGACTGGCGCTTGGCATTGGGCAGCTCCAGCGCCATGAAATTCTTGCCGGGAATCGTCTCGATCACGCGGATGGACACCAGGGACAGCGAGCGCGCCAGATCCTTGGCCAGGTTCACGATCTGCGAGCCCTTGACGCCCGTGGCCGGCTCGATCTCGTAGCGCGTGATCACGGGGCCGGGCATGGCGGCGACCACATGCACATCGACACCAAAGTCCTTGAGGCGCTTTTCGATCAGCCGGCTGGTCATCTCCAGCGTTTCGGGCGAGACGCTTTCCTGGCGCTGCTGCGCCGCATCGAGCAGATCCACCTGGGGCAGCTTGCTGTCGGGCAGTTCGGAGAACAGGGGCTTCTGGCGCTCCTTGACCACGCGCACGCTGGGTAGCGCAGCCTCCTGGAGCACGGGTTCGATGATCTGCACGGGCTGCGGGTGCTGCACGGCGCTTTCCGTGCGCTCTTCCTGCACCACTTCCTCGCGCTCGCGCGCAGCGCGGCGGCCTGCGGCTTCGTCCCGGGCCTTTTCACGGCGCGCAAAAAGAAAGAGCACCCAGCCGTCCAGGCGTGCGCCCATGGATTCGGCCAGATGACCCCAGGAAAAGCGGAACACCATGGCCAGGCCGATCACGGCCACGCAGATGCCGATCAGGCCCGAGCCCATGAAGCCCAGCCACTGCAGGCTGTGGTACCCCAGCATGTAGCCGAAGACGCCGCCGGCCGGGCCGGGCAGCACGCTCTCGAAGCGGTACAGGCGCGTCCACTCCAGTGCGCAGCTCGCACCCAGCAGCAGCAGCAGCCCGCCCCAAAAGCGCAGGCGCCGGCGCCACAGGGGCGGCAGTGGCACACCGTCGCGCGGCACGCCGCCGCGCAGCCAGCGCGCAAAGGAAGACAGCCAGGTCTGCAGCGAGGCCAGCACCAGCCACCAGACCGACATGCCGAAACCGAAATAGCAGGCGTCGGCCAGCCAGGCTCCGACGCGGCCCATCCAGTTGGCGACCAGGCGCGCGTGTCCCGCCCCGGAGGTGGACCACGCTGGATCCTGGGGCGAGTAGCTGAGCATGGAGGCAAGCCAGAACACCAGGGCCAGCAGCCCCGCCAGCAGCAGCATTTCGTGGCCGAAGCGCGCCACCATGCCGGGGCGCGCCGCAGACCTGGATTTGCCCTTGGCGGATGTGGAAGCGTTCAGAGCGTTCAATGAGTAAGTCATACGCAGGCGGGAGCTTACCCCAGCCCCCTCGGACTGGCCGCAAAAACAGCCAGGGCGACCCGCAAGCGTAATGCAAGCACTTGCAACAGAGCATGACACCGCCGCATGACGGCGCCACGTCGATCATTTTTGACAATCCGGGCCATTGATCCATATGGCAACGGGAACCTGACTGCGGAGCGATACTCCACAGCTGTTCCCGATGTATCTTTTTTTCTGCACGCCGACTGCCGGCGTGCGCCTTTTTCAAGAACTGCATCCATGTCTTCTACCCAACACGCCAAAGTCCTGATCCTCGGCTCCGGCCCTGCCGGCTACACGGCCGCCATCTATGCCGCGCGCGCCAACCTCAACCCGCTGCTGGTGACCGGCATGGCCCAGGGCGGCCAGCTGATGACGACGACCGAGGTGGACAACTGGCCTGCAGACGTGAACGGCGTGCAGGGCCCCGAGCTGATGCAGCGTTTTCTGGAGCACGCAGAGCGCTTCAAGACCCAGGTGGTGTTCGACCACATCCACAGCGTCGATTTCTCCAAGCGCCCCTTCACGCTGACCGGCGACTCCGGCACCTATACCTGCGACAGCCTGATCATCGCCACCGGCGCCTCAGCCAAGTACCTGGGCCTGCCCTCCGAAGAGGCCTTCATGGGCCGCGGCGTCTCCGGCTGCGCCACCTGCGACGGTTTCTTCTACCGTGAGCAGCCCGTGTGCGTGGTCGGCGGCGGCAACACGGCCGTCGAGGAAGCCCTGTACCTGTCCAACATCGCCAGCAAGGTCACCCTGGTGCACCGCCGCGACAAGTTCAAGGCCGAGCCCATCCTCGTGGACAAGCTCATGGACAAGGTCCGGGCCGGCAAGATCGAGCTCAAGACCCACTTCGTGCTCGAAGAGGTGCTGGGCGACCAGTCCGGCGTGACCGGCATCCGCATCAAGAGCACCCAGGACGGCCACGCCGAGGACATCCAGCTGCAGGGCTGCTTCATCGCCATCGGCCATGCGCCCAATACCGAGATCTTCAAGGGCCACCTGGAGATGGACGAGACCGGCTACATCATCACCCAGGGCGGCCTCAAGGGCTTTGCCACGCAGACCAGCGTGCCCGGCGTGTTCGCGGCTGGCGACGTGCAGGACCATGTCTACCGCCAGGCCATCACCAGCGCCGGCACGGGCTGCATGGCCGCGTTGGACGCCCAGCGCTTCCTCGAACAGGAATAAGCAGGACGCAACCCGCAATCCTGCCCGCCCTGCTCTCCCGCAGGGCGGCAAAAGCCCCTGGCTGCAGCCGTGTTTGGCTGGCCCAGGGGCTTTTCTCATGGAGACGCTATAATCCGTGGCTTTGCTGAATTTGAAGCGCGCCTTGCTTGCATGGCCAGGACACTTTCAGCATGGGGTTACCGCCACCCTTTATGGCGAGGTGAGGTTGCCGGCAAGCCATGCAGCAAATGCAGGGCATCAGCGTCGGCGGCTGTACAACTATCGGAGTGTCCTCATGGCACGCGTATGTGAAGTAACGGGCAAGAAGCCCATGGTGGGAAACAACGTTTCCCACGCCAACAACAAGACCAAGCGTCGTTTCCTGCCCAACCTGCAATACCGCCGTTTCTGGGTTGAGAGCGAAAACCGTTGGGTGCGCCTGCGCGTTTCCAGCGCTGCTCTGCGCCTGATCGACAAGAACGGTATCGACTCCGTGCTCGCAGACCTGCGTGCCCGTGGCCAAGCCTAAATCCCTCAAGGAGAAACACCATGGCTGCTAAAGGCGGACGCGAAAAGATCAAGCTGGAATCCACTGCAGGAACCGGCCACTTCTACACCACGACCAAGAACAAGAAGACAATGCCCGAGAAGATGGCGATCATGAAGTTTGATCCCAAGGCTCGCAAGCACGTCACGTACAAGGAAATCAAGCTGAAGTAATTCAGCCTGTTCCCGGTACCGACAAAAAACCGCCCGGCGCAAGCCCGGCGGTTTTTTTGCGTCCGCTTTGTGTTGGCTTTGCGTCCGTTTTTCGTCTGTCACCCACTGCGCGCCGGCTGACCCAGCTGCGCACAGGCCATGGCACCCAGCTCGCGGCAGGCCTGCTCGATCACGGCATCCACCGGCAGGGTGCAGCCCAGGCGCATGCAGTGCTCGTAGCGCCCCGAGTTCGAGAACATGCTGCCCGGCGCCGTGCGGATGCCGCGCGCCAGCGCCTGCGTGAACAGCGCGGACGTGGACACGCCAGCCGGAAACTCCAGCCACAGGCTGAGTCCGCCGGGCGGCAGGCTCAGCCGCGTGCCCAGCGGGAAAAACCGCGCCACCAGCTGCGCCATGCCTTCACGCTGGCGCCGCAACTGCTGCTTGAGGCGCTGCAGATTGCGCAGATGCGCGGGCGAGCCCACGCAGGCGGCCGCCAGCAACTGGGCCAGGGTCTGGGTGCCGCGGCTGCGCGCGAACTTGAGCATCTGCACCCGCCCATGCCACTGGCCAGCGTTCATCCAGCCCTGGCGCAGGCCCGGCGCCATGCTCTTGTTGAAGGCCTCGCAATAGATGACATGGCCCGGCAGGCGATCCCAGGCCTTGATGGGGCGCACGGGCTGGCTGCTTTCCACGAACAGTCCATAGGAGTCGTCCTCGATCAATGCCACGCCGTGGGCGCCGCACAGATCGACCAGCCTGGCCTTGTGCTCATCGGGAATGCGCGTACCCAGCGGCATCTGCAGCTCGGGCACGACCACCACGGCCTTCAGGCGCGGCTGGGTCTGCAGGGCCAGCTCCAGCGCCTCGATGGACAGGCCGGTGCGCGGGCTGCAGGGAATCTCCAGCGCCTGCATCTGCAAGGACTCCACCACCTGCAGCAGGCCGTAGTAGGTCGGCGACTCCACGGCCACCAAGTCGCCGGGCGAGGCCACGGCGGCCAGCGCCAGGCTCACGGCCTCGGAATTGCCCGTGGTCGCCAGCACATCGGCCGGTGCCACATGGATGCCCGCCGCCAGCGCGCGCCGCGCCATGGCGCGCTGGAAATCGGGGTGGCTGCCCATCATGGAGCGCCCCAGCACCAACAGGTCGGGCTGCTCGCGCAGCAGCCGGGCGGCGGTCTGGTTCAGGTAGCCGCGATCGAACAGTTCGGGCGGTGGCGTGGCACCGCCCAGGTCCACGCGCACGTCGGCCTGGCGGCCGCGCTCCAGCATCAGGGAAATGTGTTCATTGATGCCTGCGAAGTGCGGCTGCGGCAGCGGTTGCACCGGCTGGCTCAGGTCGGGCTCGCTGGCCGGGGCCAGGCCTGCAGGCCGGGCATCGCGCACGAAGTAGCCCACGCGCGGGCGGGCTTCGAGCTGGCCCAGGTCCTCCAGATGCCGCAGCGTCTGCAGCGCCGTGGACAGGCTGACCTCATGGCGGCGCATCAGCTCGCGCACGGAAGGCATGCGCTCGCCCGCCTTGAGCGTGCCCAGTTCCATCGCCAGGCTGTAGTCGGCCGCCAGGCGGCGGTACAGGGTCGGAGAGGCGCTAGCAAGGGTCATGGAACAGGTCGACAACGAATCGGGGACGAGAGGACTTGCCCGCGATCTTGCCGCAAGGCGCTGTTACGCAACAGATACAGATCCATCGACCACAAAGCAGAACAGATCCACCGCCATCTGCACTGCTGCGATGCAACAAGCCGCGGGCTGTGCCTGTGCCGATGAAGGCCGCCTGCCTACGCTTGAGGGCCTGGAATCACAGGACACAGACCATGCACAACGCCGACACCCGCTCCTTCGAACTGCGCCATCTTGCCCCCGGCAACGATCTTCACCTGCATGTGCTGGAGGGCAGTGAACTGTTCTGCCGCCACGGCCCGCTGGAAATCACCGCCCCGCAACAGGCCTGGGCGGATGGGGTGCCCGCGCCGGCCCTCAGGCTGCAGCCGGGCCAGGGCTGGCGCGCGGGCGCCGATCTGCAGATACGGGTCCGCTCCTTGTCCCAGGCCATGGCAAGCCTGGAACTGCGGCAGAGCCCCACAGCAAAAAGCCGCATCGCCTCCGAAGAGGGGATGCGGCCCCGGGCATGGTCAGTTGCCGGCTGGCTTCGCGGCCTCAGGCGTGGGCAGCGCGCAGCTTGACGGAAAACTCCTTGAGCGCGGCAATGCCGCTGGCCTCGGCGCGATGGCACCAGGCCTGCAGATGGGCCGTCAGTTGCTCGCGCGACAGCGAGGTGTTCAGCCACAGCTGGCGCAGCTCCTCGCGCATGACCAGCATCTGGTCGAGCACGGGGTGGGCTGCGCGCGCCTGGGCCAGTTGCCCCTGCGCCTGGGCGGGCACCTTGTCGGCATCGCGGTGCAGCCAGCGGCGCGCCGTCTTGAGCTGGGACAGGTCGGCCTGCCGGGCCTTGCGTTGCTTGAGCGCATCGAGCTCGATCTGCACGGCGGCGCGCACGCCGCGCGCATAGCGGGCCATGACCTCGTAGCGGTTGGCGATCACGGCCTCCAGCGTCTTTTCGTCGGCCACGGGCTTGACGGCGCCCATGACCAGCCGCGGCGCCGTCTTCTTGACCTTGGCCCAGCCCAGCTTCTGCATGGCGCTGATGTAGACCCAGCCCACGTCGAACTCATAGCGCTTGACCGAGAACTTCGCCGAGGTCGGGTAGGTATGGTGGTTGTTGTGCAGTTCCTCGCCGCCAATGATCAGGCCCCAGGGCACGAGGTTGGTGCTGGCATCCTGGGCCTCGAAGTTGCGGTAGCCCCAGAAATGGCCCAGGCCGTTGACCACGCCGGCAGCCCAGAACGGAATCCAGGCCATCTGCACGGCCCAGATCGTCAATCCGATGGCGCCGAACAGCAGCACATTGATGATCAGCATCAGCGAAGGGCCCCAGATCGAATGCCGGCTGTAGAGATGGCGCTCGATCCAGTCGTCGGGCGTGCCGTGGCCGAACTTCCTGAGTGTCTCGGCGTTCGCCGCCTCTTCACGGTACAGCTCCGCACCCTGGCGCATCACGGTGTCCAGGCCACGTGTCTGCGGGCTGTGGGGGTCGTCCTCGGTTTCGCACTTGGCGTGGTGCTTGCGGTGGATGGCCACCCACTCCCTGGTGACCATGCCCGTGCCCAGCCACAACCAGAAACGGAAGAAGTGCGAAGGAACCGGCCCCAGGTCCAGCGAGCGGTGGGCCTGGCAGCGGTGCAGGAAGATGGTGACGCCCGCAATGGTGATGTGGGTGGTGACCAGGGCGTACAGCAGCAGCTGCCACCACGACAGCTGCCACAGGCCATGGGCCATCCAATCCACGGCGAGGTTCCAAACCGATCCGAAATCCAGCGACATAACCGAAGCCTTTGGCAAGGCGGCGCCCAGTGGCACCGATGCCTCAATTTTAGGCGATGCGCCTACAAAGGCATTCGACAATCTCCTGCGATTTACAGCTTATTGCGTCTGCAAGTTACGGCTTCCGGGTCCAAACGGCGGCGAAAAAGCCATCCGTCTCATGGCGCTGCGGCCACAGGCGCAGGTACTGCGTGCCGGTCTCGCCGCCGCTGCACAGCGCATCGCCCTGCTCCACCTTGAGCTGGGCCAGCAGTTCGCCGGCATCCATGGCCACGAAGTCAGAGTGCTCCGCTGCAAAGGCTTCGGCGATGGCTTCGTTTTCCTGCGGCAGGACCGAACAGGTGGCATAGACCAAGCGCCCACCCGGCTTGACCAGGCGCGCTGCACTGGCCAGGATGGCCGCCTGCTTTTGCGTGAGCTCCTCGATGGCCTTGGCCGACTGGCGCCACTTGAGGTCGGGATTGCGACGCAGCGTGCCCAGGCCCGAGCAGGGCGCATCGACCAGCACGCGGTCGATCTTGCCGGCCAGGCGCTTGACGCGGTCGTCGCGCTCATGGGCGATGGCCGCAGGGTGCACGTTCGACAGGCCCGAGCGCGCCAGGCGCGGCTTCAGGGCTTCGAGCCGGTGGCCGGACACATCGAAGGCGTACAGGCGCCCCGTACTGCGCATGGACGCGCCAATGGCCAGGGTCTTGCCGCCTGCGCCGGCGCAGAAATCGACCACCATTTCGCCGCGCTTGGCGTCCAGCATCAGCGCCAGCAGCTGGGAGCCTTCATCCTGCACCTCGATGGCGCCGCGCGTGAAGGCGTCCAGCCGGGCCAGCGCAGGCTTGCCCTGCACGCGCAGGCCCCAGGGCGAGTACGGCGTGGCTTCGGCGGCGATGCCGGCATCGGCCAGTTCCTTTTGCACATCGGCACGCTTGGCGTTCAGCGCATTGACGCGCAGATCCAGCGGTGCGGCCTGCTCCATGCTCTGGGCAAAGGCCCAGAAATCTTCGCCCAGCTGCTGCTTGAGCGGCGCGACCAGCCACTCGGGCAGGTTGTGGCGGTGCGGCTCCATCAGCTCATCGGGGCGCACGGCATCGCAGGCGTCCAGCCATTGCAGTTCCTGGGGGGACAGCGCTGCGCGCGCAAAGCCGAGCGCCTCCTTGACGCCCTGCTCGGACTTGCCGGCCACGCGGGCCAGGGCTTCCTGGCTATGGGCAAAGCCCAGGATGGCCAGCCTGCGCTCGCGCGAGCCGCTGCCAGAACGCGCCAGGCTCTCAAAAAGCAGCTTCTTGCGCAGCACGGTGTAGGCGGTTTCGGCCAGCGCGGCACGCTCGCGCGGGCCCAGGTTGCGGTTTTCACGGAAAAAGCGTGACACCACGGCGTCGGCCGGGTGTTCGAAAGTCAGGGTGCGCTTGACCAGTTCGGCGCAGGCGTCGAGAAGCTGTTTGGGATGCATGGGCGCAATTGTCCCACTGCCTTGCAAATCCGAGAGGGCCACAGGTCGGAACCCGAAGCAACGCCGGGCTGGCGCAGCTACCATGGCGCCCCATGACCGACGACGACCTGCCACCTCTGATCTCCACGCCCCCGGGCCTGTACCGCCACTACAAGGGCGCCCCCTACGAAGTGCTTGCCACCGTGCGCCACAGTGAGACGCGCGAGTCCATGACGCTGTATCGCGCGCTCTACGGCGAGCGAGGCCTGTGGGTGCGGCCTGCCGCCATGTTCAATGAAACCGTGGTCATCGACGGCGTGGAGCAGCCCCGCTTTGCACGCTGTCCCGAGCCGGAGCAGCAGGCCTTTCAGAGCGAGGGCCTGTGAGCAGACCCTAGCCCCGCATCAACTGCGCCACGGCGCGCGGGTAGATGAGGTGCTCCTGCACCAGCACGCGCGCGGCCAGCGCCTGGGCTGTGTCGCCGGGCAGCACGGGCACCACGGCCTGCTCCAGGATGGGGCCCACATCCAGCTCGGCCGTAACGCGGTGCACGGTGCAGCCGGCAAAGCGGCAGCCTGCATCGATCGCCCGCTGGTGCGTGTGCAGACCCGTGAAGGCGGGCAGCAGCGAGGGGTGGATGTTGATCATGCGTCCCTCGTAATGCGCCACGAAGCCCGGCGTGAGGATGCGCATGAAGCCGGCCAGCACGATCAGCGAAGGCGCGTGGCGGTCGATCACCTGGGCCAGCTCGGCGTCAAACGCCTCGCGGCTGGGAAACGGGCGGTGGTCCAGCACCTCGGTGGCAATGCCTTGCTCGCGCGCGAAAACAAGGCCCGAGGCCTCGGCCTTGTTGCTGACCACGGCGGCCACGCGGGCGCCGTAACGCCGCGCCCAGTCCTGTTGCTGCGAAGCACGCACAATGGCAGCCATGTTCGAGCCGCCGCCCGAGATCAGGATCACGATATTTTTCATGGGCGGCGATTGTCGCACCGCAGGCCGCGCGGCCTGCGCCAGCCCCGGCAAGGCCCATGGCCCTGCCGGGCCTTGTCACCTCTTCCGTCCAGACACCCATGCCATTCGATCCCCGCTCCACCCCCCTGACCGCTGTCGAAGCCCGCGTGCTGGCCACCCTGATGGAGAAGGCGCGCACCGTGCCCGACAGCTACCCGCTCACGCTCAACGCGCTGGTCACGGGCTGCAACCAGAAAAGCAGCCGTGATCCGGTGATGGAAGTCAGCGAAGGCGAGGCCCAGGAAGCGCTGGACAGCCTGCGCCTGCGCACCATGTCCGTACAGATCAGCAGCGCGCGCGCCACGCGCTGGGAGCACAACTTCCCGCGCGGCGTGGGGGTGCCCGACCAGAGTGCCGTGCTGCTGTCCCTGCTGATGCTGCGCGGCCCGCAGACGGCGGGCGAGCTGCGCATCAACTCCGAGCGCTGGCACCGCTTCGCCGACATCTCATCGGTCGAAGCCTTCCTGGAAGAGCTGCGCGAACGCAGCGAGGAAAAAGGCGGCCCGCTGGTCGTGCTGCTGCCACGCGCGCCTGGCGCACGCGAGCAGCGCTGGGCCCATCTGCTGTGCGGCCCCGTGGACGTGAACGCCATGGCCCAGCCCCCCGCTGCAGCAGGCGCACGCGGCGATGCCCTGGCCCAGCGCGTGGTTGATCTCGAAGCCCAGGTACAGCAATTGCAGGCACGTCTTGCGCATGTCTATGCACAGCTGGGGCTGGAGGAGCCCGGCCAATCCAGCTGATCGCCCGCGCTCAGGCAGCCCCAGCAGCAAGCCCCGGACGGTCCCGCCGCCCGGGGCTTGTTGCATCAGGGATTGCCATAGGTTGTCACGCCCTGGACAGTCCAAAAAAGAACGTGCGTGCTACAAAAGCCGGGATTGAAGGAGACACAGTCCATGGACCTGGCATTTACCCCTGAAGAACAGTCCTTTCGCGAGGAAGTCCGCGCCTGGGTGCGGGCCAACCTGCCCCAGGACATCGCGCACAAGGTGCGCCACTCGCTGCGCCTGACGCGCGACGACCTGCAGAACTGGGCCAAGATTCTTGGCAAGAAAGGCTGGCTGGGCTACGGCTGGCCCAAGCAGTTCGGCGGCCCCGGCTGGACGGCCGTGCAAAAGCATCTGTTCGAGGAGGAATGCGCCCTGGCCTGCGCCCCGCGCATCATTCCCTTCGGCCCCGTGATGGTGGCACCCGTGATCATGGCCTACGGCTCGCCCGAGCAGCAGCAGCGCTTTCTGCCCGGCATTGCCAGCGGCGAGGTCTGGTGGAGCCAGGGCTACTCGGAGCCGGGCTCGGGATCGGACCTGGCCAGCCTCAAGACCCGTGCCGAGCGCGTGGGCGACAAGTACATCGTCAACGGCCAGAAGACCTGGACCACGCTGGGCCAGTACGGCGAGTGGATCTTCTGCCTGGTGCGCACCAGCAACGAGGGCAAGCCCCAGACCGGCATCAGCTTCCTGCTGGTGGACATGAAGAGCCCCGGCGTGACCGTGCGCCCCATCAAGCTGCTGGACGGCGAGTGCGAGGTCAACGAGGTCTTCTTCGACAACGTCGAGGTGCCGGCCGAGAACCTGATCGGCGAGGAGAACAAGGGCTGGACCTACGCCAAGCACCTGTTGAGCCACGAGCGCACCAACATCGCCGACGTGAACCGCGCCAAGCGCGAGCTGGAGCGCCTCAAGCGCATCGCCAAGGCCGAAGGCGTCTACGAGGACCAGCGTTTCCGCGATGAGATCGCCAAGCTCGAAGTCGATGTGGTCGCGCTGGAGATGCTGGTGCTGCGCGTGCTGTCGGCCGAGAAATCGGGCAAGAACCCGCTGGACATCGCCGGCCTGCTCAAGATCAAGGGCAGCGAGATCCAGCAGCGCTACTCCGAGTTGATGATGCAGGCCGCCGGCCCCTTCAGCCTGCCCTTCATCGAAGAGGCCATGGAAGCCGGCTGGCAGGGCGACTTCCCCGGCGGCGTGGTGGACAACGCGCCGCTGGCATCGACGTACTTCAACATGCGCAAGACGACGATCTACGGCGGCTCCAACGAGGTGCAAAGAAACATCGTCGCTCAGACGGTGCTGGGCTGATTTTGGCTGGAGTTTCGCTGAACCCAGAAGTGCGCCGGACGCGCTTCGATCAGCTTCGGGAGACAGAAAATGGACTTTGATTTTTCGGATGACCAGCAGCAACTGCGCGACGCCGTGCGCCGCTGGGTGGACAAGGGCTATACCTTCGAGCGCCGCCGCTCCATCGTCGAGGCGGGCGGTTTTTCGCGCGAGGTCTGGGGCGAGCTCGCCGAACTGGGCCTGACGGCCTTGACCGTGCCCGAGGAGCACGGCGGCCTGGGCCTGGGCGCCACCGACGTGATGGTGGTGATGGAGGAGTTGGGCCGCGGCCTGGTGATGGAGCCGCTGGCGCAGGCCTTTGTGGCCGCCGGCGTGCTCGGCAAGCACGCCGACGCCTCCGTGGCCGGCCAGTGGCTGCCGCGCGTGGCCAGCGGCGAGGCCCTGGTCGTGCTGGCACACCAGGAGCGCCAGGCCCGCTACCGCCTCGATGTCTGCGCCGCCAAGGCCAGCAAAAGCGGCAGCGGCTACACGGTGGACGCCACCAAGAGCGTGGTGCCCGCAGGCGACGCGGCCGATGCCTTTCTGGTGCCGGCCCAGCTGGACGGCAAGATCGCCCTCTTCCTGGTGGAGCGCGGCGCCAGCGGCGTCAGCACCCAGGGCTACCGCACCCAGGACGGCAGCCGCGCGGCCGAACTGCGCTGCCAGGCGGCGCCCGCCACGCTGGTGACGGCCGATGGCCTGGCCGCCCTCACGCTGGGCCAGGACGCCGCCAACGCCGCGCTGTGCGCCGAAGGCGTGGGCGCCATGGAGCAGACCCTGAAGCTAACCACCGAGTACATGAACCAGCGCAAGCAGTTCAACACGGTGATCGCCAGCTTCCAGGCCCTGCGCCACCGCGTGGCCGACATGAAGATGCAGCTGGAGCTGGCCCGCTCCATGAGCTATTACGCCAGCCTCAAGATGAGCGCAGCCGATGCCGAGCGCCACGTGGCCATCGCGCGCGCCAAGGTCCAGCTGGGCCAGTCGCTGCGTTTTGTCGGCCAGCAGTCGGTCCAGCTGCACGGCGGCATCGGCGTGACCGACGAGTACGCGGGCAGCCACTACTTCAAGCGCCTGACGCAGATGGAGATGACGGGCGGTGACACCCTGCATCACCTGGGCATCGTCTCCGCGAAGATGCAGGACACGGCCGGCGTGTTTGCCTGAGGTCTGACCTCACCGCAGCGCACCGCACCAGGCCCCGCAGAAAACTGCGGGGCTTTTTTCATGGGCCTTTGCCCATGTCTGCCCGCCGCCTCAGGTCAGCCGGTAGCCCTCCGGCCTGAGCGGTGCCGGCAGATCCGTCTCGCTCAGCGTGCAGCCCAGGCTGATCTCGATGGAGCGGCAGATGGTGTCCAGCGGCAGGTCGTTGCTCTCCAGGCCAAAGGGCTCTTCGAGTTCATCGCCAAGGGCGTCGAGCCCATAGAAGGTGTAGGCCACGATGGCCACGACAAAGGGCGTCATGAACCCGGTCGTGTCCACCAGGCCGAACGGCAGCAGAAAGCAGTACATATAGGCCGTGCGGTGCAGCAGCAGCGCATAGGAGAACGGCATGGGCGTGTTGCGGATGCGCTCGCACGAGGCGGCTGCCGCCGTCATGCGCGTGAAGGTCTTGTCCATGGACGCGGCCAGGCAGGGGTCCATCTCGCCACGGCGCACGCACTGCGCCAGATCGCGGCCCATGGACATCATCAGTGCGTCGCAGCGCTGCTCCAGCGGCAGGCCCTGGAGCTGGCGCCATTCCTTGTCCACTAGCCAGCGGCCTGCGGCCACATCCTCGTGCAGCCCGCGCAACTGCGTGCGCAGCAGATGCGCAAAGGCGATCGCCCGGTGCACCATGCGCACGCGCACATCGCTGCTGCGCCGGGCCGGGTCCGGATCCCCGTCGATGACGATCAGGCTCTGGCACTGGCGCGCCAGCGTGCGCGCGCAGATCACCATCTCGCCCCAGAGCTTGCGGCCTTCCCAGTAGCGGTCATAGGCGGTGTTGTTGCGAAAGCCCAGGAAGATGGCCAGCGGCAGGCCGATCAGCGTGAAAGGGATGGGCGTCACCGTGATCTTGACGTCGAACAGGTTGCCATGCACCAGAGTGATGATGGCGGCGAACACGATGTTCACGAGCAGCGTGACCTGGATACGCTGGAGCACCGAGCCCCGCAAAATCAGAAACAGCCTGAGGCCGGCGGGGCGATCACGGACGATCATGGGGATATCACTAGGTACAAACCCTTATTCGATCACACATTGAGCAAGTCAATTGGCTGCGGCAGCGCCCAGATGAAAAAAAAGGCGCCCCGAAGGGCGCCCTGTGTCACGACCGACTGCCGGTCACAGCGGGTTGGCGCGGCGGCGGCGCGCCATGCCCCAGCCCATGATGCCCATCAGGCCGGACATCAGGATCAGGCCCCATTCGGAGAGCGTGGGGATGGAGGCCGGGCCCGCAGGGGACGCAATCACCACAGGAGACGCCGCCACCTGGTTGTTGGCAGGAGTCACGTCGTTGTCCGCACCCGTCGTGACCTGTACGTTGGAAGTGCCTGGAGCCGTCGGCGTGCCGGAGACCGGGCAGACCACCGTCTCGCCTGCAGCGACGGCATCGCCCTGGGCCCAGTCCACACCATTCACCTTGCACTGACCCACAGTAACTCCCGGGGGCAGGCCGGTCACGCCGCAGATCGCATTGTTCGCAGTTGCAGCACCCTGGTTGGTGCAGGAGAACGAAGCTGTCGGCGGATAAGGCACGCCCACCGTGCCCTTGGGCGGCAGTCCGCTCGGGTTCGTGGTCATGTCGCTGGAGGACGCAGCGTCCAGCAGGTTGGTCTGCACCATGGCTCCCATGAGTGTGGCCACGCCATCGCCACCAATGGTGTAGTTGCCGTTGTTGATCTGGTCGCCCGGCGTGCCCAGCGGAACCTTGACCGTCATCTTGAACGTCAGGGTCTCACCTGGTGCAAGGCTGGGGATGCTGCACTTTGCAGGGCCCGTGGAGCCCACGCCACCCACAGGTGCGGTGCAATAGTTTTTCGCATCGACCAAAGAGACAAAGCTGGTGGAAACGCCCGTGCTGTCTTGCGGCATGGCCGGCGTCACCTCGACATTGGTCACCGGCGTACTGGCATTGTTGGTGTAGCTGTACGTGTAGGTGATCTCAGTGCCATCGTTCTTGGGGGCACTCACCGGTCCCGACGCCGTGATCCATACCCCCTTGGGCAGGGCGGTGGTGAAGTTGTCCACGTACAGGTGGCCCGAGTGTCCGCTCTGGCTGCAGCCAGCGGCAATCGCTTCCAGTCGAACCTTATCGCCTACACGCAGCACTTCATTGCCGGGCGCCACGTCATAGGCCTGAGGGTCGGTGAACAACTCCGAGTGCCCATTCGCATCCTGGAACGATTTCCAAGCCACACCCGGTTGACCCGCATAGTGATATTTAAAGAAAAGTTCCTTGTCCACCACCGAAGCAGTTTGTGCATCGAAAGTCTTGACCAATGCAATGGCATAGTACGGACGCTGAGCAGGCGTGTGACCGCTGCCTGGATCATCCAGCACCGGCGCAGCGATGAAACGGATATGGATCTTTCCGTCCTTGTCGATGTCGTCGGCCGTCAGCGTCACTTCCTGCGAAATGGCACTGGCTGTCTTCGGCTGCTGGGTAAACGAGGGCTCTGGCGACACATTGCGAGGGATATGCGTCTCGGTCAGATTGATGCGGGCCGTGTTGCTGCCGCGCATGGGCAGCAACAGATCGGAGCTGCCCGAAACCCACAGGCGATCCTTGACCGTCGCCTCGGGCGCTGTGACGACCGAGTTCAACGGCAGCTTTCCCGCCGGAGCCGCACGCTGCAGGTCAGCCAGTTTGACGGGGTTGGACGTCAAGGTCGCCGCCGTGCCATTGTTGGTCCAGGCCTCTTCCGTCCAGCCATTCAGATTTCCCGTCTCGAAATCGCCATTGATGAACGATGCCTGGGCCACGGTGCTTGCAAGCAGCGCAGCTCCCAGTGCCAGGCGCCTTGCTTGGGTTCCGGCCTTCTGTTTGAAAGCACTCCGCTCGGCACGGATAGTCTGTCTTGTCATACCGCTCCTCTCTTTTTTGATGCTTTCGCACCGTTGAAAAAACTCTGTAGCGCCACTGGCGACAGCCCCGCAGCTTTCCCGCGCTCAAAAAAAGAGCGAACGAATCCCCTGCGCGGGCTCTGAAAGCCGCGTTCAAAAGGTGGGGAAAGGGAAAGAAAAGTGGCGGGCGCTTAAGGCACGAACACCAGCCCTCGGCCGAACACGGCCCTCACCGGCAGGGCCAGCCCGGAGATATCCAGGGTCTTGCGGCGCAGCCGCGTCAGCTGCGATTCGATGCGGTGGAAGCCGTCATCCACATCGGCATAGCCCATGGTCTCGATCAAGGTCTGCTTGGCCACCATGGTTCCGGGGGTTGCCATCAGGCAGCCGAGCAATTCCAGCTCGCGACTGGTCAGGGCAATGATCTGGTGGTTGGGCGCGACCATGCAGGCCGAAAGGGGGTCAAGGCGCCAGGTCAGGAAAGGTGCCGCCGCCCGGGCCGGCTGGCCCGTGTTGCGGCGCAGCTGGGAGCGGATGCCGGCCACCAGCTCGTTCATGTCGGTGGGCTTGACGAAGTACTGCAGGGCGCCGGCATTGAGGCCGGCGATGCGGCTGTCCAGATCGCCACGCGCCGTGAGCACCACGACGGGAATCTCCTGCTCGGCCAGGCGCTTGACCAGGCTCAGGCCGTCCTCGCCGGGCAGGCCCAGGTCGACGACGACCAGATCTGCCTTCTCACGCAGTAGCTTTATGTAGAAGTCTTCTGCAGAATCCGTGCCCCAGGCATGCAAGCCAGACTTTGTTAAAAATCGACACACATTGATACGAATATCCTCGTCATCCTCTACGACGGCGACGGTGAACTCGATCGATGGCTCTAGTGTCTGCTGCATGATGTTTGCCTATTGGTGCGCGGATTTTCATTGGGGCGAACGTCCGCCGCCATGCACGAACACTCTCGAATGCTCACAGTTCAGAGAAACACACAAAAATTTACATTTATTGCATGGATCATGGTCTCGCTCGGGTTGCTTGCATTTTTCGTGCTGAGCCCGGCGTCCATGCCTCCCCCTGACAAGGGACTGCGTCTTGGCAAGGACCTGCCCATGCAGGTGCTTGCCGATGCGGGCCGCAGCATGACCATTGAACAGGTCGCGGCCCTGCCCGATGATGCCTTCGAAACCCGGCGCACGCCTCTGAACGAGGGCTATACCCGCCATGCTTACTGGGTGAGGGTTGCCACGCCTGCCCTTGCGCCCACAAGCGGGCTGGCCGACAACGATGCGCTGTGGCTGGAGATCACGCCCACCTATCTGGACAGGGTCACGCTCTACCAGCAGGCGCACGGCCTGTGGCAGGCGAGGGAAAGCGGTGACACCGTGCCCATGGCTCAGCGCATCCATGTGCGCCAGCTGGTGTTTCCACTGCGCGCTGGCCAGCCCTTTGTGCTGCGCATCGAGACCAGCAGCGCCATGCAGCTGTACGCCACGGTCTGGCGCAGCACGGGGCTGATGGCCTGGTTGTCCAGCGTCGAGTGGGCATCGGGTGTGCATCAGGGTGTGAATCTGGTGCTGACCCTGCTGATCGCGGGCGCGGCCCTGGCCCTGCGCATGCGCAGCCTGATGGCCATGACCTTGCTGGCCTTCGTGGTGCTGACCCACAACGCCAATGTGCGCGGCTATGCCCAGCTGTGGCTGCCCGAGCCCTGGGCGCCGCATGCGGATGTCTGGGTGAGCGTGGGCGTCTTCCTGCTGCCTGCCGCCTTTGCCTGGCAGGCACGCGAGACCTTGACGCGCGGCACGGCCTGGCGCCGCATCGATCGCATGCTGGTGCTGCTGACCGTGGCACCGCTGCTGGCCGTACTCAGCATACCGACGGGGCACTACACGCAATGGGCCTGGCTGGGGGTCAGCGTGCCCTGGATGGCCAGTCTGCTGAGTGCGCTGGTGGCCTGGCAGAACCTGTTCCGCCAGGGTCCCAGCATCGTCAACCTGCTGGTGCTGATTCCCTACACGCTGCACACGGTCATGGGCATCCACGTGGCTGCGGCCTATACGGGACTGGTGTCTTCCGACATCGAGGCAGGCATGTACTGGCAGCTGGAATCGCTGCTGCTGTACATCCTCATCATCATTGCCGTGGGCGCCAGCCTGGTCGAGAAATTCCAGAACTCCATGGGCAGGCAGGCGCAGCTGGTGGAGTCGCTGGCCCGGTCGGAACATGCGCTGGAAGGACGGGTGCGCACACGCACGGCGGAGCTGCTGCATGCGCAAAACGCGCTGCAGGCCGCCTTGCATGGCGAGCGCACGCTGCGGCTGGAGCAGCGCCAGTTCTTCAACATGGTCAACCATGAATTCCGCACGCCGCTGGCCGTGGTGGACAGCGCGGCCACCGAGCAACTGACTTTTCCGTCCACCGATATCGATTCCCAGCTGGAACGCGCAGCCCAGATCCGCCGCGCCTGCAGGCGCCTCACGGCCCTGGTGGACAACTGCCTGGTCAGCGACCGACTGGACGCGCCTGCGTTCCGGCTGCAGCTCGACCGGGTGCCCGTGATGGACCTGATCGACGATGCCGTGCAGCTCGTGCACTGGTCGCGCCGCCACCATCTGAAGCTGGAGACTGCGGGCGTCCCCGCCTCCTGGGAGTGCGACCCCACCCTGGTACGGATCGCCCTGTCCAACCTCGTGGACAACGCCGTGAAATACGCCCAGGCCGGAGAAATCGCCGTATGCGCCCGCCTGGACGCACAGGGCAGGCTGGAACTCACCGTCAGCGACGAGGGCCCTGGCCTGGCGCCCGAGTTGGCGCAGCGCATCTTCGAGCTGCACGAGCGCGGAGAGCGTTCGGACCAGACCCGAGGCTTCGGCCTGGGGCTGTGGGTGGCCCGGCGCGTGGCCCAGATGCATGGCGGCGATGTGCAGGTCACGCCAGCTGCGGGCGGCGGCACCTGCTTCACGCTGACGCTGCCCAGCAGCATTCCCGAAGACAGCGGCCTTGCCACAGCTGCAACACAGCCCGCCTCGCCATGCGTATCCTGAACCTGCTGCGTATCCTGAACCGGCTGGCGCTGCCGGGCTGGCTGGTGTTTTCGCTGGTGCTGGTGGTCTGCTTCATTCTCAGCCCGGCCTGGCAGTCCCTGCCGGCAAAGCGCCTGCAGCTGGGCACGGACTTGCCCATGCTGGCGCTCGTCGATGCCCAGGGCAGCTTCACCATCGATCAGGTGGCAGCCCTGCCCGATACGGCCTTCACCCTGCTCGATACACCGCTGAACAAGGGCTATACGCGCGATGTGTATTGGCTCAAGGTGCAGGCGCCTCACATCGCCGCCGGCAAGGCAGACCCCGAGCACGATCCGCTGTGGCTGGAAATCCTGCCCAGTTATCTGGACCGCGTTGCGCTCTACCAGCACGTGGACGGCGCATGGCGCATGCGCAGCAGCGGTGATACGGCCACCGACGAACCGCGCGTGCACGTTCGGCAGCTGGTGTTTCCGCTGTACTCGGGCCAGCCCTTCATCCTGCGCGTGCAGACCTCCAGCCCCATGCAGCTGGACGCCACGCTCTGGCGCAGCAGCGGCCTGATGACGCAGTTCTCGGCCGTGGAATGGGCATCGGGCATCCACCAGGGCATCAATCTCATGCTGGCCCTGCTGATCATCGGCGCTGCCCTGGCCCTGCGCCTGCGCAATCTGGCCGCCATGGCCGTGGCCGCCATGGCCGTGCTGATCCACGGCGCCAGCGACCGGGGGTACCTGCAGATCTGGCTGCCCGACCATCTCGCGCACTGGGGCCATCTGTGCGTCAGCCTGGGCACCTTGATGCTGCCCGCCGCCCTGGCCTGGCAGATGCGCGAGCTGCTGACACGCGACACACGCTGGCGGCGCATGGACCGGGCCTTGCTTGCCCTGGGAATCATCCCTCTGCTGTGCCTGCCCAGCATACCGCTGGGCCGCTACCAGGACTGGGCCTGGATAGGGGTTGGCGCGCCCTGGGCCATCAGCGCACTGTTCGCCGTGGTGGCATGGAGCAATCTGCTGCGCGAGCGTGCCAATCTGGTCCATGTGCTGATGGTGGTTCCCAGCACCATGTATGGGCTGATGGGCCTGTATGTGACAGCGGCCTATGTCGGCCTGACCAGCCTGCCGACCATAGAAACCAGCGTGTTCTGGCAGCTCAACACCTTGCTGGTCAACATCGTGATCACCGTGGCCGTGGGCGCCGGTCTGATCCAGAAATTCCGGGACTCCATGGCACGCCAGGCACAGCTGCTCGAGTCCCTTGCCAAGTCCGAGCATGCGCTGGAAGAGCGTGTACGTCTGCGCACGGCCGAGCTGCTGCGTGCCCAGAACGCACTGCAAGCGGCACTGCACAGCGAACGCACGCTGCGGCTGGAGCAACGCCAGTTCTTCAACATGGTCAACCATGAATTCCGCACGCCGCTGGCCGTGGTGGACAGCGCGGCCACCGAGCAGCTGTCCTTTCCCTCGCCCGACATCGACTCCCAGCTTGAGCGCGCCGCACAGATCCGCCGCGCCTGCAGGCGCCTGACGGCCCTGGTGGACAACTGCCTGATCAGCGACCGCCTGGATGCCCCCGCCTTCCGGCTGCAATTGCACCGCGCTCCCGTCATGGAACTGGTCGATGATGCCGCGCAGCTTGTGCACTGGTCACGCCGCCACCACCTGAACCTGGACAGCGCCAATGCGCCTGCCACATGGGAGTGCGACTCCACGCTCACCCGCATCGCCCTGTCCAACCTCGTGGACAACGCGGTGAAATATGCCAAGGCCGGAGAAATCGCCGTGCGCGCGCGCACCGACGAACACGGCCGGCTGGAACTCACTGTCAGCGACCAGGGCCCGGGTCTTGCCCCCGAGCTGGCGCAACGCATCTTCGAGCGCTTCGAGCGCGGCCACCGCGCGGACCAGGCCCGCGGCTTCGGCCTGGGCCTGTGGGTCGCCCGGCGCATTGCGCGCCTGCATGGCGGCGACATACAGGCAGCGCCATCAGCCCAGGGCGGCACCAGCTTCACGCTCACGCTGCCACCGCGCCCCTTGCCCGCACCGCAGGCCAAGACCTTGCAGGCATCGGCTTGAAACATGGCCGAGCGAAGAATCCACGATAATGAAAAGTTCGCCACTGGCGTGGCCTGCCGGCACATGCCGCAATCAACGCCCGCCTCTCCTTGGCCATAAACACACACCTGTCCATGAGCGCTACTTCCATCCCCGCCGACATCAACCGCAAGCACCTGGAAATGGCTCGCCAGCAGATCGCGAAAGGCGACCTGCAAAAAGCCGCCCAGACTCTGAACAAGGCTCATCGCCAAGTGCCTGGTGACGCTCGCGTCTTCATGCTGGGCGGACTGATGGCTGAAAAGGCAGGGAACCACGCCAAGGCCGAACAAGCCTTCGCACGATGCCTTGAACTGGCTCCCATGTGGGGCCCGGGCTTGCTGGAGACGGCGCTCTTTCGCGCAAGGCATGGTCAGTTCGATTCAGCGATTGAATTGGCAGAAAAAGTTTCCCGCATTGAGCCCAACAATTCCCAGGTGCTTGCTGGCGTGATCGATATTGCGCACCGCGCCGGGAATCTGCAGATGGCCGTCAAGCATCTGCACCGCGGCCTTGAAATGCATCCGGGCGATGCCACACTGCGCCTGCATCTGGCCCGCGACCTGGGCAACCTGGGAGAGCATGCACAAGCCGTGCAGCTGTTGGATGCCTTGGTGCAGGAGCATCCCCTGCAACCGCAATACAGAATGGAACGGGTAAAGCACACCGTCACGCACGGTCAAGCCGCTGAAGCCCTGGATGACATCCGTATCCTGGAAGAGAAATTCCCAGAAGATGAAACGCTGGCGTATTACGCAGCATTGGCGAAGGGAACGACTCCTGCACATCTGCCAGAGGAAATGCACCGGGCCCTGTTCGACAACATGGCAGATAGGTTTGACCAGCATCTGGTCCAGGGATTGGGCTACCAACTACCCAAACTGGTGGCGCAGCAATTGATCGCACGTCATCCGGAAAAAGACGTCAATGTGCTCGACTTGGGCTGTGGCACCGGCTTGCTCGGGCTTTGCCTTGGCACCATGCAGGGTTACCTGATTGGTGTCGACAGCTCTCTCAAGATGATCGAGCAGGCAGCCAAGCATGGCATCTATGACCGTTTTCACCATGTCAACCTGCTGGACGCGTTGAGCAATACACCAGACCAGGAATACGATGTGATTACCTGCCTGGATGTACTGGTCTACATTGGCGACTCTCAACCGGTCATCCCTAATGCCGCACGCATTCTCAAGACAGGTGGCGAGTTCATCTTCTCCTGCGAAACCGCCCCAGAAGACGGTCCCGACCTGGTCCTCCAACCCAGCCAGCGCTACGCCCACAAGCGCAGTCATATCGAGGCACTGTGCAAGCAAGCCGGTTTCAGTGTGTCGACGGAAGAACTGGTGCTGCGCCAGGAAGGTGGCGAGCCGGTTCAGGGCTTTGTCGTGACGGCCACCAAGACCGCTGCCTGACAGGCCTTCATCAAGCCCACGCCACCTCGTGCGTGGGCGCACCACCGCCCTCGGCGAAGCCGTCCCGTGCCCAGCGCGAACTCCGGGGCACGTGCAGCAGCAGAAACTCCATCTGATCGGCCAGGATCCGCCGGTTGCGCAGGATGAAGTCTTCCCAGAGGCTGGGTATATAGGGCGTGTAGAGCAGCGGCATGCGCGCCTGCTCGGGCGTGCGGGCACCCTTGCGGTGATTGCAGGAGCGGCAGGCCGTCACCAGGTTCATCCACTGGTGGCCTCCCCCTGCGGAGATGGGCACGATGTGCTCGCGCGTGAGGTCGTTTTCATGGAACACGCGGCCGCAGTAGGCGCAGATGCAGCGGTCGCGTGCGAACAGCTTGCCGTTGGTCAGACCCGGCTGCAGGCTGTGCGGATTGATGGCAGGCGCACCGCGCGTACCGATGATGCTGTTGATGTGGATGACCGACTGGCAGCCCGTGACGGCATTGTGACCACCGCGGAAACAGGCGACCTCTCCGCCGGACTCCCAGCGCACATCGTCCGCCGCGTAATGCAGCGCCGCCTGCTCCAGCGTGATCCAGGATTGGGGCAGCCCTTGGGCCGACAGCTTCAAGACCTTCACGACACGCCTCCTCTGACACCAAAGTGAACGGGAATGCAGCCAGTGCACAGGGCCTGCAAGGCAGGCCTTATCGAGGCAATATACTCTGTTTCCATGTCGGATTGACAGCCTGCGCTGGCTGCGCGCGTGCCAGCCGCTATTGAAAACAAAGCGTCCCATGAAGATTTTTCGAGGCTTCAACCATCCAGGGCGGGAATCGGCCTGTGCCGTCACCATCGGCAATTTCGATGGTGTCCATCGCGGCCACCAGGCCATGCTGGCCCTGCTGTCGGCCGAGGCTGCACAGCGTGGTGTGCCCACCTGCGTGCTGACCTTCGAGCCCCATCCGCGCGACTACTTCGCCCAGACCCTTGGACGGCCTGAAATCGCTCCGGCGCGCATAGGCACGTTGCGCGACAAGCTGTCGGAGCTGGAGCGCTGCGGGGTGGACCAGACTGTGGTTCTGCCTTTCAACCAGACGCTGGCCAGCCAGTCGCCGCAGGCCTTCATCGACGAAGTGCTGGTGGCGGGCCTAGGCGCGAAATACGTGCTGGTTGGCGACGACTTCCGCTTCGGCACCCAGCGTGCGGGCGACTACGCCATGCTGGATGCGGCAGGCCAGCGCCAGTGCTTTGACGTGGCTCGCATGAACAGCTACGAGGTGCACGGCCTGCGCGTGTCCAGCACCCATGTGCGCGCAGCCCTGGCCGAGGGGCGCATGCAGGACGCCGCGCGGCTGCTGGGCCATCCCTACACCATCTCCGGCCATGTGGTGCACGGCCGCAAGCTGGGCCGCAGCCTGGCCGAGAGCCGCCAGGGCGCGGGCGACGGCTTTCGCACGCTGAACCTGCGCTTCAACCATTGGAAGCCTGCGGCCAGCGGCATCTTCGCCGTGCTGGTCCATGGCCTGAATGAACGACCGCTGCGCGGCGTGGCCAACCTCGGCGTGCGCCCTTCCCTGGACCCGACGGATGTCAACGGCGGGCGCGTCCTGCTGGAAACCCACTGCCTCGATTGGCCCGGCGCGCCGGGAGGCGAAGAGGCCTACGGTAAAATCATCCGCGTGGAACTTCTGCACAAACTGCACGACGAGCTGAAGTACGACAGTCTCGACGCCCTCACCGCCGGCATCGCCAAGGACTGCGATGACGCGCGCGCGTTCTTCGCCACCATCCACACGCCCATCTACACAGAGACCCGTCGCCAGACCACGCGCGACCGAATTTGACGATCTCCGTCACCTGCCCGGGCGCGGGTGCGCACCAGGCTTCCCTCCCCTTTTTCCGTGCCTGGACCAGACGGTCCGGGCTCTGGCCTGCTTTCAAGGTTCTCCATGTCTGATTCGAAAGTCTCTCCCAACGCCAATGCGGGCTATCGCGCCACGCTGAACATGCCCGACACGCCCTTCCCCATGCGCGGCGACCTGCCCAAGCGCGAGCCGGGCTGGGTCCAGGAATGGGAGGACAAGGGGCTCTACAAGAAGCTGCGCGATGCGCGCCACGGCGCGCCCAAGTTCATCCTGCATGACGGCCCGCCCTACGCCAACGGCAAGATCCACATCGGCCACGCGGTGAACAAGGCGCTCAAGGACATGATCGTCAAGAGCCGCCAGCTCGAAGGCTTCGACGCGCTGTACGTGCCGGGCTGGGACTGCCACGGCCTGCCCATCGAGAACGCCATCGAAAAGCTGCATGGCCGCAACCTGCCGCGCGACGAGATGCAGGCCAAGAGCCGCGCCTTCGCCACCGAGCAGATCGCCCAGCAGATGGTGGACTTCAAGCGCCTGGGCGTGCTCGGCGACTGGGACCATCCCTACAAGACCATGAACTACGCCAACGAGGCCGCCGAGCTGCGCGCCCTCAAGCGCGTCATGGAGCGCGGCTTCGTCTACCGCGGTCTCAAGCCCGTGTACTGGTGCTTTGACTGCGGCTCCTCGCTGGCCGAGTTCGAGATCGAATACGCCGACAAGCAAAGCCAGACGCTGGACGTGATGTTCCCCACGGCCGAGCCCGACAGGCTGGCGGCCGCCTTCGGCCTGCCCTCGCTGGCCAAGCCAGCATTCATCGTCATCTGGACGACGACGGCCTGGACCATCCCCGCCAACCAGGCGCTCAACGTCAACCCCGAGCTGGAATACAGCCTGGTGGACACCGAGCGCGGCCTGCTGATCGTGGCCTCGGCCCTGGTCGAGAAATGCCTGGCACGCTGGAAGCTCGAAGGCCAGGTCGTCGCCACCGCCGTGGGCAGGAAGCTGGACCACCTGCAGTTCAAGCACCCGCTGGCCGATATGGACAAGGGCTTCGACCGCGTCTCGCCCGTGTTCCTGGCCGACTACGCCACGGCCGATGACGGCACCGGCATCGTGCACTCGGCCCCCGCCTATGGCGTGGACGACTTCAACAGCTGCATGAACAACGGCATGACGCGCGAAGACATCCTGAGTCCCGTACAGGGCAACGGCGTCTACGCACCCGAGCTGCCGCTGTTCGGCGGCCAGCACATCTGGAAGGCCACGCCCGCCATCATCGACGCGCTCAAGCTGGCCGGCCGCCTGATGGACACCAAGACCATCACCCACAGCTACCCGCACTGCTGGCGCCACAAGACGCCCGTGATCTACCGCGCCGCAGCCCAGTGGTTCATCCGCATGGACGAGGGCGAGGGCGTGTTCACCAAGCCCGGCGACAAGCCCGCGCAGACGCTGCGCCAGATCGCGCTGGAGGCCATCGAGCACACCCAGTTCTACCCGGAGAACGGCAAGACCCGCCTGCGCGACATGATCGCCGGCCGCCCCGACTGGTGCATCTCGCGCCAGCGCAGCTGGGGCGTGCCCCTGCCCTTCTTCCTGCACAAGGACAGCGGCGAGCTGCACCCGCGCACCATGGAGATCATCGACCAGGCGGCCGCCATGGTCGAGCAGGGCGGCATCGAGGCCTGGAGCCGCGTGACGGCCGAGGACATCCTGGGCGCCGAGGAGGCCGTGCACTACACCAAGAGCACCGACATCCTCGAAGTCTGGTTCGACTCCGGCTCCACCTTCTGGCACGTGATGCGCGGCACGCACGCCGAAATGCACCACGACCAGGGCCCCGAGGCCGACCTCTACCTGGAAGGCCATGACCAGCACCGCGGCTGGTTCCATTCGTCGCTGCTGCTGGCCTCGGCCATCTTCGGGCGCGCGCCCTACCGCGGCCTGCTGACGCACGGCTTCACCGTGGACGGCCAGGGCAAGAAGATGTCCAAGTCGCTGGGCAACACCGTCGCCCCGCAGGACGTGAGCAACAAGATGGGCGCCGAGATCATCCGCCTGTGGGTGGCCTCGACCGACTACTCGGGCGACCTGGGCATCGACGACAAGATCCTGGCCCGCGTGGTGGATGCCTACCGCCGCATCCGCAACACGCTGCGCTTCCTGCTGGCCAACGTCAGCGACTTCGATGCTGCGCAGGACTCGGTTCCCACCGAAGAGCTGCTGGAAATCGACCGCTGGGCCCTGGCCCGCGCGGCCCAGTTCCAGGCCGAGCTGCTGGCCCACTACAAGGTCTATGAATTCCACCCCGTGGTGGCCAAGCTGCAGCTGTTCTGCTCGGAAGACCTGGGCGGCTTCTACCTGGACGTGCTCAAGGACCGCCTGTACACCAGCGCGCCCAAGAGCCTGGCCCGCCGCAGCGCCCAGACCGCCCTGCACCAGATCACGCATGCCATGCTGCGCTGGATGGCGCCCTTCCTGTCATTCACGGCCGAAGAGGCCTGGAAGGTCTTCGGCGACAGCGAGTCCATCTTCCTGGAGACCTACACCGACCTGCCGGCCGGTGACGAGGCCCTGCTGGCCAAGTGGGCGCGCCTGCGCGAGATCCGCGACGTGGTGAACAAGGACATCGAGGCCGTGCGCACCGAAGGCCGGGTCGGCTCCTCGCTGCAGGCCGAAGTCAGTGTCTCGGCCCAGCCCGAAGACCTGGCCCTGCTGCAAAGCCTGGGCGACGACCTGAAGTTCGTCTTCATCACCTCGGCGGCCGAGGCCCTGGCAGGCGAGGCCCTGCAGGCCGCCGTCACACCCAGCAGCCATGCCAAGTGCGACCGCTGCTGGCACTACCGTGCCGACGTGGGCATCAACCCCGAGCACCCCAGCCTGTGCGGCCGTTGCGACAGCAACCTGCACGGTGCTGGCGAAGAGCGCCACAAGGCGTAATCAACCCCTGAGGCGCTGCCATGACCCCTACCTTTGCTGCGGTCCCCGAATCCCGCAACAGCCGCATCTGGCCCTGGCTGGCCTGGTCGCTGGCGATCATCGCCATCGACCAGCTCACCAAGCAGTGGATCCTTGGTGCCTACCAGCTGGGCGACTGGACGCCGATCACGGGCTTCTTCAACATCGTGCGGGCCCACAACACGGGCGCGGCCTTCTCGTTCCTGGCCGGAGCGGGCGGCTGGCAGCGCTGGCTGTTCGTGGGCATCGGCGTGGCGGCCACGCTGCTCATCGTCTGGCAGTTGCGCAAGCATCCGGGGCAGAAGCTGTTTTGCTTCTCGCTGGCCAGCATCCTGGGCGGCGCCATCGGCAACGTGGTGGATCGCCTGCAGCACGGATACGTGGTGGACTTCCTGGACTTCTACTGGGGCCGTTCGCACTTTCCGGCCTTCAATGCCGCCGACATCGCCATCAGCGTGGGCGCGGGCCTGCTGATCCTGGACGAGGTGCTGCGCGCACGGCGGGCCAAAAGAACCTGATCCGCGGCGCACGCCACGACAGCCAGCCCAGCCCCTCCTGCGAGGGGCTTTTTCATGGGGGGCTGCCGCCAACTGCGTGCCGACGGGCTTTCTCCTCGGGTTTTCCTGAGTGCGTTTTTGGTCAACCGAAATTCTTTTTGATTCGTTTTATTTCTACAATTTTCTTTATTTCGCACCAAACTGTGCGCTCATGCGGCCGACTCTCCTGCGCGCAAGCCGGGACCGGGGTTATATTGGTCCGCTTCTCCGCTCACAGCACATGAAGCACTTACTCAATCTATTGGCCGCCATCGCCCTGCTGGTCTGGGGCACGCACATGGTCCGCACCGGCGTGCTGCGGGTGTTCGGCGCCAACCTGCGCGACCTGCTCGCCCACAGCATGAGCAACCGTTTCTCGGCTGCGCTGTCGGGCCTGGGCGTGACTGCGCTGGTGCAGTCGAGCACGGCCACCTCGCTGATGACCTCGGCCTTCGTGGGCCAGGGCCTGATCTCGCTGCCGGCCGCGCTGGCCGTGATGCGCGGCGCCGACGTGGGCACGGCGCTGATGGCCGTGCTGTTCTCCACCGACCTGTCCTGGCTGTCGCCGCTGTTCATCTTCGTGGGCGTGGTGCTGTTCATCACCCGCCAGGACACCACGGCCGGGCGCATAGGCCGCGTGCTGATCGGCCTGGGCGTGATGCTGCTGGCCCTGCGCCTGGTGGTCGAGGCCACCGAGCCGCTGCTGGAAGCCCCCGCCGTGCGCACCCTGCTGGGCTCGGTCACCAGCGATATCTTCATGGAGTTGCTGCTGGGTGCGCTGCTGGCCGTGATGGCCTATTCCAGCCTGGCCATCGTGCTGCTGATCGCGGCCATGGCCAGCTCGGGCGCGATTCCCATGGAAGTGGCGCTCGGCCTGACGCTAGGCGCCAATATCGGCAGCGGCCTGGTGGCCGTGCTGACCACGGCCAAGTCCAGCACCGAAGTGCGCCAGGTCACCATCGGCAACATGCTGTTCAAGATCATGGGGGTGGCCATCGTCGCGCCCTTCCTGGGGCTGTGGGCCACCTACGTGATGCCGATGATCGACGGCAAGGGCCAGAACATCGTGCTGTTCCACCTGGCCTTCAACATCTTCAACAGCCTGTGCTTCATCGGCCTCACGCAGACCGTGGCGCGCTGGGTGACGGCCCTGCTGCCCAAGCCCGAGGCCAGCTCCACCAGCCTGCTGCGCCCGCGCCACCTGGACCCCTCGGCGCTGAGCACACCGTCGCTGGCCATTTCCTGCGCCGCGCGCGAGGCCCTGCACCAGGCCGACATGGTCGAGTCCATGCTGATCGGCATGCAGCGCGTGCTGGAGACAGACGACCTCAAGCTGTCCCAGGAGCTGCGCGAGCTTGAAGGCACGGTGGACGATCTGTACTCGGCCATCAAGTACTACATGACCAAGATCTCGCGCGCCGAACTGGATGAGCGCGAGGGCCAGCGCTGGACGGAAATCATCAGCTTCACCATCAACATGGAGCAGATCGGCGACATCATCGAGCGCGTGCTGCTGGACATCGAGGACAAGAAGATCAAAAAGGGCCGTCAGTTCTCCGAGGCCGGCACGCAGGAGATCCGCGAGCTGCTGCACCACCTGCTGGACAATCTGCGCCTGGCAATGAGCGTGTTCCTCAACGGCAATGTGCGCGAGGCGCAGAAGCTGCTGGAGGAAAAGGCGCGTTTCCGCGACCTGGAGCTGGCCTACTCGGCCACCCACCTGGCGCGCCTGTCCGACAACACCGTCTCCAGCATAGAGACCAGTTCGCTGCACATCGACCTGATCAGTGACCTCAAGCGCATCAACTCGCTGCTGTGCTCGGTGGCCTACCCCATCCTCGAATCGGCAGGCGCCCTGGCGCCCAGCCGGCTCAAGGAATCGGCACTGAACAAGACGGCGCGCTGAAGCGTTTCACCAGCCCAGCCAGGCCGCCAGCACCTGGGCGGCCTCGGGCGTGAAGCGGCCCTGCAGAAGCCATTCGACAAGCTGGTCGCGCTCGATCAGCGCAAAAGCCTGGACCTCGCCATCCTGGTTGCCGGGCTCCAGCGCCGGCGGCACGGTGGCGCTGAACCAGTCGATGCGCTCGCGCATGAAGCCCCGGCCCTCGGCCTCGTCGCTGGGGCGCTCGAACAGCACATGGCCGCCATGGCGCAGGCCCTGCAGCTCGGCCACGCGCAGGCCGGCCTCTTCCCAGGTTTCACGCTCCACCGCCTCGGCCACGGTATCGCACGCGGCCACCATGCCGCCCATCAGCGTGTCCCACATGCCAGGGTTGGTGGGCTTGTTGTCGGCGCGCTGCTGCACCCAGATGCGGCCATCGGCCGTCTCGCCCACCAGATGCACGGCCTGGGTGGCAATGCCCAGCGGGCGCACGGCGCCGCGCTCCACGGTGGCAATGCGCTGGCCCTGGACGTTGCACACGGCCAGTTGCTCATCGCGCCAGGGGCCGCTGTGGCCCGTGGCACGCAGCACCCGGGCCAGGGCGTTGAGCAGGACCGTGGCATCGCCCTGGCCTTGCAGATGCCATTGGCCGGCCTGCAGGCGCAGTGCCACGCCGTGGGCATGCATCACATCGTCCGGCAGCAGCGCGGCCAGGCCGTCTTCCAGCGAACCTGTCTCCTGCCCCTCCACCAGCAACGGCCGGCGCGGCTGCAGCGCGGGCTGGCGCGTGTCGGCGCGCAGGCGGTCCAGCCAGGCCTTCACGGCCGGGTCGGCAAGGTGCTTTGACACACTCATGGCAGCAGGATGGTCGAGCCCGTGGTCTTGCGCGCCTCCAGGTCCAGGTGTGCCTGGCGCACCTCGGCCAGCGGATAGCGCTGGTCGATATGGATCTTCACGGCACCGCTTTCCACCACGGCGAACAGATCGTCGGCCATCGCCTGGGTCGCCTCGCGGCTGGTGATGTGGGAGAACAGGGTCTGGCGCGTCACATACAGCGACTTGGCCGCGAGCACGGCAGGAGCGAAAGGCGCCACGGGGCCTGAGGCGTTGCCGAAGCTCACCAACAGGCCGAAGCGCCGCAGGCAGGCCAGCGAGCCTTCCCAGGTGTCCTTGCCCACGCTGTCGTAGACCACCTTCACACCCTGGCCGCCCGTGATCTCCTGCACGCGCTCGGCGAAGTTCTCGCTGCGGTAGTTGATGGCATGGGCTGCACCGTTGGCCAGGGCCAGCGCGCACTTCTCGTCCGAGCCCGCAGTGGCGATGAGCTGCAGGCCCAGTGCCCTGGCCCATTGGCAGGCGATCAAGCCCACGCCACCGGCCGCCGCATGGAACAGCACGGCATCACCCGGTGCCAGGCCCTCGACTGGAATGCATTTCTTGAGCAGGTACTGCGCGGTCAGGCCCTTGAGCATCATGGCGGCGGCCGTCTCGAACGCAATGGCATCGGGCAGGCGGCACACGCACATGGCGGGCATGACGCGCACTTCGCTGTAGCTGCCCGGCGGATTGCTGGCATATGCCACGCGGTCGCCCACGCCCAGGTGCTCCACGCCGGCACCCACGGCCTCGACCACGCCTGCGCCTTCCATGCCCAGGCTCAGGGGCATGGGCAGCGAGTACAGGCCGGAGCGCTGGTACACATCGATGAAGTTCAGGCCCACCGCATGGTGGCGTATGCGTACCTCGCCTGGCCCGGGCTCGCCCACGGCGACCTGCACCAGCTCCAGGACTTCGGGGCCGCCGTTGTGGCGGATCTGCACTGCAATACCCATGGGAGCACTCCTGCAAAAAGCGACAAGAGCGGCATCGTGCCATGTTTCGGCCCGCCTCGCGGAAGACGGCAACGCATGGCCGGCGCAAAGAGCGCGCAACGCCTATAGTGGCGAGCCCGAAAGCCGGATGATCCCGATGAGCCAGCCGCTGAAGCCTTCCACCGCCGCCATCCTGACGCTGCCGCCGCTGCTGTGGGCCGGCAATGCCATCGTGGGCCGCATGGTCCATGACCTGATCTCGCCCTTCGCGTTGAATTTCCTGCGCTGGGCCATTGCCTTCATGCTGCTGCTGCCGCTGGCGGGATGGGTGCTGCGCCGGGACAGCTCCGTCTGGCCGCAGTGGCGCCAGTTCGCGCTGCTGGGATTGCTGGGCATCGGCTGCTACAACGCCCTGCTGTACCTGGCGCTGAAAACATCGACGCCGCTGAACGCCACCCTGGTCGGCTCCAGCATGCCGGTGTGGATGCTGGCCGTGGGCCGCATCTGCTGGGGCATTGCCGTGAGCCGCCGCCAGTTGCTGGGGGCTGCGCTGTCGGTGCTGGGCGTCGCCGTAGTGCTGTCGCGCGGCGATCCGCAGGTGCTGCGCCAGCTGCAGCTGGTGCCGGGCGACCTGTTCATGGTGCTGGCCACGATCCTGTGGGCCTTCTATACGTGGCTGCTGTCCAGGACCAGCGTGTCAGGACAGCTGCGCGCGGACTGGTCGGGCTTTCTGCTGGCACAGATGGTCTTCGGCCTGATGTGGTCCGGCCTGTTCACGGGACTGGAGGCTGCATCGGGACGGTTTCACCTTCAGGCAGGGTGGCCGCTGCTGGGCGCCCTGCTGTTCATCGCCGTCGGACCGGCCATCCTGGCCTATCGCTTCTGGGGCCTGGGCGTGCAGCGCAGCAGCCCTGCGGTGGCGGGCTTCTTCGGCAATCTGATGCCCCTGTTCACCGCCCTGCTGTCCATTCCGCTGCTGGGCCAGACGCCGCAGCTGTACCACGGGCTGGCCTTCGCGCTCATCGTGGGCGGCATCATGGTGTCTTCGCGCCGGGCATAGACTTGGGCAGGCCATGCGCCACGGTGCGCACGGGCACCTTGGCCAGCAGCTGCTCGAACGCGCGTATGGGCACGGGCGGGCTGAACAGGTAGCCCTGGAAATACTCGCAGCCGTAATGCGCGAGCAGGGCGCGCTGCTCCAGGGTCTCCACGCCTTCGGCGATCACATCCAGGTTCAGGTTGCGCGCCATGCCGATGATGGTCTGCACGATCACGTCATCGGTATGGCGCAAGCCCAGGTGGCGCACGAAGGACTGGTCGATCTTGAGCTGGTTCAGCGGCAGCTGGGTGAGATAGGTCAGCGAGGAGTGACCGGTGCCGAAGTCATCCATGGAAAAGCACACGCCATGGCTGCGCAGCTGCTTCATCTTGTCGATGGACTCCTGCACGTTCTCGATCACCAGCGACTCGGTCAGCTCCAGCTTGAGCAGATGGGGCGCAATGCCGGCATTGCGCACCTGCTCGATGACCTGGGAGGCAAAGTCCTGGTGCCGGAACTGGCGGGCACTGACATTCACGGCCACCTGCAGATGGCGCAGCCGCGCATCCTTTTGCCAGATCGCCAGTTGCTCACAGGCCGTGCGGATCACCCACATGCCCAGCGGCACGATGATCTCGCTTTCCTCGGCCACGGCAATGAACATGCCGGGCGGCACCAGGCCGCGTTCGGGGTGGCGCCAGCGCAGCAGGGCTTCGGCACCTATGACCTCGCCGGCCAGCGTGAACTGGGGCTGGTAGTGCAGCTCGAACTGGGACTGCGCCAGGGCCTGGCGCAGGTCGCCTTCCATGCGCACGCGCTGGTGGATTTCCACCTGCATCTGCGGGTCGAAGAAGCACAGGCCGCTGCCGTTGCGCGCCTTGATCTGGTACATGGCGATATCGGCCTGCTTGAGCAGCTCGGCCGCCGACTGCGGCTGGCGGCCGAACAGCGTGGCGCCAATGCTGCAGGCGCTGCGGTGCAGGTGGGCGCCCAGCACATAGGACTGGTTGAGCCGCGCCAGGATCTTCTCGCCGATGCGCTGGGCCAGCGTGGCCGCCTCGGCAGGCTCGTGCGACAGCTCGCAGAGCATGACCACGAACTCATCCCCCCAAGGCGCGCCACCGTGTCCGAAGATCGCACGGCGCTGCGCAGGCGGTGCGCCACCTGCTGCAGCAGCTGGTCGCCCACTTCGTGGCCCAGCGTGTCGTTGAGCATCTTGAACTGGTCCAGGTCCAGGAACAGCAGCGCCCCGGTCCAGCCTTCGCGTGCGGCCAGCACCGTGGCCTGGGCCAGGCGGTCCAGCAGCAGGCGGCGATTGGGCAGGCTGGTCAGTGGATCGTAGAAGGCCAGGCTCTCGATCTCGGCCGTGGCCAGCCGGATATCGGTGACATCGTTGTAGGTGATGACCACGCCGTCCTCGGCGGCCAGCCGTGCCGTCATCTGGACAAAGCGGCCGCTGGGCAGTTGCTGCTCAAAGGGCACGCCAGGCCGCAGCACCAGTTGGCGGTGCAGGTCCTTGGCCTCGTCGGCCTGCGCCGGCGCCGCCGCCAGACCCACGGCGCTGGGGCAGGAATCGAGCAGCGATTGCAGGGGCCGCCCAGGCTCCAGCTGGTCCGCGTGCCAGGGGAACATTTCCTCGTAGCAGCGGTTCCAGCGCAGCACGCGCTGCTGCGAATCCAGCAGCAGAAAGCCGCTGACCATGCTGTCCAGCGCCTGGTCCAGCCACTGCTCGGACCGCTGGGCCTGGCGCCGCGCGGCATGCAGGCGGTCCATGTAGCGGTGCACGGTCCAGCCCAGCACGGCCAGCAGCACGCCGAAGATCATCACGGCCAGCACCATCAGCCAGGCAGCCACGCGCCAGCCGGCCAGCACGGAGGACATGGGCAGACTGGCCGTGACCCACAGATGTCCCTTGGGCAGCGGATGCGCAGCCACCAGGGCAGGCACGCGGCTCAGGCGTGCGGCCATGTGCATGACGCCGCTGGACGGCAGCTGCGACGTCGTCGGCAGCAGCCGCACAGCGGCGACATCGCCATACTGGGGCATGGACAGCAGCAGCTCGCCGCTGCCCTGCTCCAGCGTGACCTCCAGGCCGTCCAGCACGCCGCCCTGGGCCAGCACGGCGCCCAGCGCCGCAGCCGGCACCTGCATCAGCACATAGCCGCCCTGCTCCGCCCGGCTCAGGGGCCGCACAAGGTACAGCATGCGCTCGCCACCCGGCACCTGCGGCGCGACTGAGGGTGGACTTGCCAGCAATTCGGAGCGGCTTTGGCCCGCCAGGCGCTCCCAGGCCTGCGCAGGCAGGTCGATGACCGGGCCATCGCCCGAAGCGGCCAGTTCCCGGCCCTGGATATCGTGCACCGAGGCGCGCTGCGCCAGCGTGTTCTGCCGCACCATGGTGTGCAGCATTTCCTGCAGTTGCGGCTGCGATGCCGATGCGGGGTTGCGCGAACCCAGCAGTTCATCCACGCCCAGCGCCAGGGCATCCAGGGATTCCAGGCTGCGGCTGATGGCCGCCTCGGTGCCCAGCACAAAGCGCACCAGGCGCAGCGAAGCCTCTTCCTGCGCCGTGGTCCGCATGCCGCTGAGCAGCCAGACCATGGCGGCCGCCAGGGCCACCGTCAGCAGCACCAGCATCAGCGCCAGGGTATGGCGCATGCCCGCAGGGCTTGCGGCCGCTGCCGGGTCGGGCGCGCGGACGGGGTCGGCCGCCGCCCAGTCCGTCTGATGGGGCTGGCCCGTCATCTCCGGGCTCCCTGCATGGCGTTTGGAATGGGCAGGCTGCGGCAAGGCCGCTGGCCACGATGCAGGAACGGGACTGTCAAGGCTGCACCTGCCCATGGACCGCTCGGCACTGCGCAGCCATGCAAGGGACCATTTCCCGGGCCTTGCCGGCCCTGGACCCGTTCATGGAGGCAGTGCACGGGCGCATCAGAAGGTTCCTGCGTACAGGCCGCCGTCGGGCAGGATGTTCTGACCCGTCATGTAGCCCGCGTGCGCGCTGCACAGGAAGGCGCAGATGGCACCGAATTCATCGGGCGTGCCGAAGCGGCGGGCCGGCACCTGGGATTGCTGCACCAGGCGCACATCGTCCAGGCTCTTGCCGCTCTTGTTGGCGGCGGCCGTGAAGGTGGTGCGCAGGCGATCGGTGTCGAACTTGCCGGGCAGCAGGTTGTTGATGGTCACGCCCTTGGCCGCGATGCCACTGCGCGCCAGGCCCGCCACAAAGCCCGTGAGGCCGCTGCGCGCGCCATTGGACAGGCCCAGGATGTCGATGGGCGCCTTCACGGCGCTGGAGGTGATGTTGACGATGCGGCCGAATCCGCGCGCCGCCATGCCGTCCACCGTGGCCTTGATCAGCTCGATGGGCGTGAGCATGTTGGCGTCCACGGCCTTGAGCCAGGCCGCGCGGTCCCAGTCGCGGAAATCACCGGGCGGCGGGCCGCCGGCATTGGTGACGACGATGTCGAAATCCACGCCCGGGCCGCCGGCTGCCGACAGCACGGCGGCGCGGCCTTCCTCGGTGGTAATGTCGGCCGCCACGGCCAGCACCTTCACCTGCGGCGCCAGTGCTGCGAGGCTGGCCGCAGCCTCCTGCAGGGCCTCGGGATTGCGCGCATTGATCACCAGGTTCACGCCCTCTTGTGCCAGCGCCTTGGCACAGCCAAAGCCCAGTCCCTTGCTGGCGCCACATACCAGGGCCCACTTGCCCGCGATTCCCAGATCCATGTCTCACTCCTGAACAAAAAAAACCTTGCTCGATCCTTGCAGAACGGCAGCGCACATTGTGCGCGAGGCTTCGATGCTTTCACGCCAAACGTGTGAAAACGCGAAAACGCCGGTGCAGGGGAACACAGGCGCATGGACGGGGCTGCGGGAGCTCCCTTCAGTGCGTGCCGGACCCGTGCTGGCCACGGAACAATCTGTGGTGCAGCCTGCGCAGCGACCACCATACGCCCAGTGCCACCACGGGAATGGCGACGGCGGCCGTGCTCTCCGGCGACCAGGGCCAGCCCAGCGTCTTGGCGCCCTTGGCCAGATAGCTGATCAGGCCCGTGAAGTAGTAGGTGATGGCGGCCACGGACAGGCCTTCCACCGTGGACTGCAACTTCAACTGCATGTCCTGGCGCTGGTTCATGGCGCCCAGCAACTGCTGGCTGCTTTGCTGCTGCTCGATCTCCACCCGCGTGCGCAGCAGGCTGCTGACGCGCGAGACGCGCTCGGACAGCGCGTTCTGCCGCCGCGCTGCCCATTCGCAGGTGCTGCGCGCCGGCGTCAGGCGCCGGTCCATGAACTCGCGGATGGTCTGTATGCCGTCGATGCGCGATTCCTGGATGTCCTGAATGCGCTTGTCCACCAGTTCGAAATAGGCCGCGCTGGCGGAAAAGCGCGAATGCGTGGTGGCGTACTCGCTCTCCACCTGCCCGGCCAGGCGTGTCAGCCGGTCCAGCAGTGCCGGCTCGGCATCGCGGTCGGCAAGACGGATGGAATGGGCCAGGGCCGCAAGATCGCGCTCGGCCGTGGCCAGTACGGCAGCGGCCTGGCGGGCTGCCGGCAGGCCCAGCAGGGCCGCCATGCGGTAGGTCTCGATCTCCAGCAGCCGCTGCACCAGCCGCCCCAGGCGGCGTGGCGACAATGACTCGCCGGCCAGCAGCAGCATGCGCGAGAAGCCATCGGCATGGATGGCGAAGTCGGTGTAGACCTTGCCCGCATCGCCAGCCACGCGCGCACCCACCAGCGTGTCTTCCTGCAGCAGGTGGCGCACCAGATGCGGCTCATTGATTGCCTGCTCCCGCAAGGCCCACAGGTGCAGGCCGCTCAGGCACTGGCCGGGCAAGGCCGCCAGCCAGTCGCGCGGCACGTAGTCGATGGCGGCTTCGGGCTCGCGCACATCGTCCATGCCGGCCTGCGACATGGGCTTGCTGAAGGTCCAGCAGACGAACTCCGTGTGCAGTTCCCAGCGCAGGTGAAAGGCACCCAGGTCGATCAGCACATGGGTGGTCGCAGCATCGGGCGGCGGCAGGTGGTGGTTGCGCAGCAGGGTGGCCACATGGGCGCGGCTGGCCTCGCGCTGGGCCGCATCGGTGAGCATCACCACATGGGTGATGGCCAGCGGCGCCTGCATCTCCTCGGCGGGGCGGGCGTGGATCTCGTTGTGCAGCAGCACGCGCTGCGGGTGCTGGGATGACAGTAGTGGGGACATCGTGACCTCGAAAGACTGCGCGCTATTGTGCAGTCACGGGCGCGTCGGCTCCCAGGCATCCGGGATCAACAGCTTTCCACCGGCATCGCTTGTTGACCAAAAAAAAACGGCCCCGAAGGGCCGTCAAGCAACATGGTTGCAACGCTGAGGCGATCAATCCTCTACGAATGCTTCTTCGCGCTTGTTCTTCACTGCAGGCATCAGCACCACCACCAGCAGCACCACGGCGGCGAGCAGCAGGCCGGCCGAGATCGGACGGGTCACGAACACGCTCCAGTCGCCACGCGACAGCAGCAGCGCCCGGCGCAGGTTCTCTTCCATCATCGGGCCCAGGATGAAGCCCAGCAGCAAGGGAGCCGGCTCGGTGCCCAGCTTGTGGAACACATAGCCCACGAAGCCGAAGATACCCACCATCCACACGTCCCAGGTGTTGTTGTTGGTACCGTACACGCCGATCGCGCAGAACAGCACGATGGACGGGAACAGCCAGCGGTAAGGCACGGTCAGCAGCTTGATCCAGATGCCGATCAGCGGCAGGTTCAGCACGATCAGCATCAGGTTGCCGATCCACATCGAGGCGATCAGGCCCCAGAACAGCTCGGGGTTGCTGGTCATCACCTGCGGGCCCGGCTGGATGTTGTGGATGGTCATCGCGCCCACCATCAGCGCCATCACGGCGTTGGGCGGAATGCCCAGCGTCAGCAGCGGGATGAAGGAGGTCTGCGAACCGGCGTTGTTGGCCGACTCGGGAGCGCACACGCCACGGATGTTGCCTTGACCGAAGGGGACTTCGCCCGGCTTGAGCTTGGTCTTCTTCTCGATCGTGTAGGCAGCAAAGGCCGACAGCATGGCACCGCCACCGGGCAGGATACCCAGGGCAGAACCCAGGGCCGTGCCGCGCAGCATGGCCGGAATCATGTGCTTGAAGTCTTCCTTCGTGGGCATCAGGCCCGTCACCTTGGCGGCGAACACTTCGCGCTCGTCTTCAGGCTTGGACAGGTTGGCAATGATTTCGCCGTAGCCGAACACACCCATGGCGATCACGACGAAGTCGATGCCGTCGGTCAGCTCGGGAATGTCGAAGCTGTAGCGGGCAACGCCGGAGTTCACGTCGGTGCCGACCATGCCCAGCAGCAGGCCCAGCACGATCATGGCAATGGCCTTGAGCAGCGAGCCCGAAGCCAGCACCACGGCGCCGATCAGGCCCAGGGTCATCAGGGAGAAGTACTCGGCAGGGCCGAACTTGAAGGCGACTTCCGTCAGCGGAGGCGCGAAGGCGGCCAGGATCACGGTGCCCACGCAACCTGCGAAGAACGAGCCTATGCCTGCGGCAGCGAGAGCGGGTCCCGCTCGCCCCTTTCTTGCCATCTGGTAGCCGTCGATCACGGTCACCACGGACGAGGATTCACCAGGCAGGTTCACCAAAATGGCGGTGGTCGAGCCACCGTACTGCGCACCGTAGTAGATACCGGCCAGCATGATCAGCGCCGCCACCGGAGGCAGGGCGTAGGTTGCTGGCAGCAGCATGGCGATCGTTGCCACGGGGCCGATGCCTGGAAGCACGCCGATGAGCGTACCGAGCAGACAGCCGACGAAGCAGTAGATCAGGTTCTGGAAAGTGAAGGCGACGCCGAAGCCGGTCGCCAGGTTCTGAAAAAGTTCCACGGACGATGCTCCTGCTTAACCGGTGATGAAGCTGGGCCAGACGGGGAACTGAAGATTCAGTGCCCACACGAAGGCCACATAGCTGCCCACAGCAAGGACGGTGGACAGAATTGCCACTTCCTTGAACTTGAAGCTATGACCGCCCAGGCTGGCGATGAACACCAGCGCGTAGATGGCGACGATCAGACCGAACTGGGGAATGCCCAGATTGGGAACGCCGACCAGCAGTACGCCGAACGCGAAGTTCGCAGCCAGGACGAAGAACACTTGCTTCCACGCCCACTTGCCGATCTTGTCACCGCCCGAAGGACCCTTGGTCAGGCCGGTGAAGCAGATGGCCGTGCCCAGAATGGACATCAGCACACCCAGGATCAGCGGGAAGTAGCCCGGGCCCATGCGGGCACCGGTGCCGACGGTGTAGTTGGTAGCGCCGATCGCAAAAGCGAGGCCGATAACCAAAAACATCACGCCCGAAAAAAAGTCTTTCTGACTCTTGATTTTCACGAGAATGTCTCCTTACGGAATCACGACCCGGCGATTTTGCGTTCAGAAAAACTGTGTCTGGATGTGGATTCCACCTACAAAGGGCATACCCTCATGTCCTACCCGCATGAATGAAAAAGGGTGCCAGCAGGGGGCACCCGATCCATCCGTGGCAAAGGCCTGCGCCAGAGCAGGCACTCACGCTCCAACCCACCAATCGCCTGCCCATCATCCCAGCAAGGGCGTGCTGGCCATGACCTCGTCCAGCGTGGTCACGCCTTCGGCCACGCGCAGGGCACCTGCCAGGCGCAGCGGGCGCATGCCATCCTGCACGGCCTGGCGGCGCAGCGCATCCATGGAAGGCGAGGTGTGGACCTGCTGCTTGAGCGCCTCGCTCACGGTCAGCAGCTCATACAGCCCCATGCGCCCGCGAAAGCCCGTCATGCGGCACTCCACGCAGCCCACGGGCTTGTAGGGCTGGTAGCTGCCTGACAGTTTCCAGGGCCGCACGGCCTCGGCCAGCGTGGCGGCCGAGGTCTCCTCGTCGCGCTGCTTGCACTGCGGGCACAGCGTGCGCACCAGGCGCTGGGCCAGCACACCGAGCAGCGTGGCATTGATCAGGTAGGGCGGCACGCCCAGCTCCATCAGCCGGCTCACGGCGCTGGGCGCATCGTTGGTGTGCAGCGTGGAGAACACCAGGTGGCCGGTCAGCGCGGCCTGCACGGCCATTTCGGCGGTGGCCAGGTCGCGGATTTCGCCCACCATGATGATGTCCGGGTCCTGGCGCATCAGCGAGCGCAGTCCCTCGGTGAAGCCGAAGTCCAGCTGAGGCTGCACCTGGGTCTGGTTGAAGCTGGGCTCGATCATTTCGATCGGGTCTTCCACGGTGCTGACATTGACCGCCTCCGTGGCCACGCGCTTGAGCGTGGAGTACAGCGTGGTGGTCTTGCCCGAGCCCGTGGGCCCGGTCACGAGGATGATGCCGTGCGGGCGGCGCACCAGCTCGCTCCAGCGCTGGGCGTCATGGCTGGTGAAGCCCAGTGCATCCAGGTCCTTGACCGTGTTGTCGGGATCGAAGATCCGCATCACCAGCTTCTCGCCAAAGGCCGTGGGCAGCGTGGACAGGCGCATTTCCACCTCGTCACCGCGCGGGTTGCGGGTCTTGATACGGCCATCCTGCGGGCGGCGCTTTTCCACCACGTCCATGCGCCCCAGCAGCTTCACGCGCGAGACCATGGCATTGAGCACGCCCATGGGCACCTGGTAGACCGGGTGGAGCACGCCGTCGATGCGAAAACGGATCACGCCCTGCTCGCGCCGGGGCTCCATGTGGATGTCGCTGGCGCGCTGGTCGAAGGCGTATTGCCACAGCCAGTCCACCACGCGCACCACGCCCTGGTCGTTGGCGTCGAGCTGCTTGCTGCTGTTGCCCAGCTCCACCAGCTGCTCGAAGCTGGCCGCGCTGGCGGCGCCGCCCGCCTTCTCGGCTGCGCGCACCGATTTGGCCAGCGCAAAGAATTCGCCCGTGTAGCGCTTGAGGTCCAGCGGACTGGCCAGCACGCGGCGCACCTTGCGGCGCGCCTGGCGCTCGACCTCGGCCACCCAGTCGTCGATGAAGGGCTCGGCCGTGGCCACCACCACTTCCTGCGGCGATACCTGCACGGGCAGCACCTTGTGGCGCTCGGCATAGCTGGCGCTCATGATTTCGCCGACGCGGCCCGCATCCACGCGCAGCGGGTCGATGCGCAGGTAGGCCATGCCGCTGCGGGCTGCCAGGTACTGGGTCAGCTCCTCGATGTCCAGCGCGCGCCCGTCACCGGCGCGGGCCACGCCCACGTTGGCCAGCCGGACCAGCGGGTGCTGGGTGCTCTCGGCCTGCGAGCAGCGCGCCACGGTGCGCTGGGCCTCTTCGGCCGTGATCACGCCATCGGCCAGCAGCCACTGCACCAGCCTGCGCCAGTCCAGGGGCCCCGAAGGATTGCTTGGAACAACGGCGGGTTTGGGCTGCGTGGTGGAGGTCGGATCGGACATGGCGTTGGGCCGGAAGCTGAACTGCGCCCTATGGTAAGCCTGCCGGCCGTCCTGCCCGGCAAGCCCCGCTCTACCAGCCCCGCTCTACCAGGGCCGCACGAAGATCTTGGGCCAGCGCGTCGTGGGCAGGTCCCAGCGGGCCTGCACCTGGGCGCTGGCAGCCTGCAGCGCGGCGGGATCGAGCGCGCGCGGCGTGCGCTGGGCCAGCACCACGGTGTTGCCCTCGCGCGTGGGGCGGAAGGCCCACATGGCCTCTTCGCCAAAGGCTTCGGCCATGCGCGCCAGGCTGCGCTCGTAGCTGGAGGTGCGGCCGAACAGGTTGACGGTCATGATGCCGTCCTCTGTCAGCAGATTGCGGCAGTCGGCATAGAACTCGGCGCTGTCCAGCACGGGCGCGGCCGCATCGTGGTCATAGAGATCAACGGCCAGCGCATCGACCGTGCCCAGCCACTGGCTCTTGCGGATTTCCTGGGCCGCATCGGCCAGCACCACGCGCAGCGTGTCGCTGTCGGGCGGCAGCTTGAACCAGCTGCGGCACACGGCCAGCACCTGTGGGTTCAGCTCGATGGCCGTGGTGCGCATGCGCAGCTTCTTGTGGCAGAACTTGGTGATGGCCGCGGCGCCCAGGCCCAGCTGCATGGCATGGCGGCCGGCCACGCTGGCAGGCTCCATGAACAGCAGCCAGCCCATCATGCGCTGCACGTATTCGAGCTCGATCTCGAACGGCTCGCGTATGCGCATGGAGCCCTGGATCCAGGGCGTGCCCAGGTGCAGGTGGCGCACATCGCCATCGTCGGAGACGCTGACTTCGGGCAGCTCGATGTCTGCGGCGTTGGTGGCGCTGGAGGAAGAGGATGGGGCTGCCTTGGCGGCGCCGCGGGTCTTGCGTATCACGTCGGGAACAGTCAAAAAATCAGAGCAATTGATGGGCAGCCAGCGCCTCGCGCCAGGCCTGGACCTTGCGCGCGAAACTCCAGCTCGCGTTGGCCGGGCTGGTCGATGGCAGCTTCACGGCGGCCAGGCCCAGGGCCTGCGTGCGGCCGGCATGCTTGTAGCTCTCGCCACCGTTGTGCAGGGCCAGCGCCAGTCGGGGGCAATGCGTGCGCAGCGCCACGAAATCATTCACCTCGGCCGCGCGGATGGCGCTGTCCAGGCTGCCTTCGCGCTCGCAGCTGGCATACACGTCCCACAGGCCCAGGCCGCGGGCCAGCAGCCATTCGCAGCGGCCCGCATAGTCGTCGCGGCCGGGCTGCGGATGCCCGGGCCACAGGGCCTGGAGCAAGGGCCAGAACTGGTTTTGCGGATGGGCATAGTACTGCTGCAATTGCAGCGATCGCAGGCCCGGAAAGCTGCCCAGCACCAGGGCCCGGGTCCGCGCATCGGCCACCGGCGCCAGGCCCTGCCAGCGCGGGGCGCCGGGGGCGGCAGGTCGGGAACGGTCAAGGACATGGCCGGCATTGTCGCCCAGCGGTCGCCGGGCTGCTGGCAGCGGGCGGCAAGACCGCTCAGGTTCAGGTTCCGCTCAAGCCTGGTTCAGGCCATGGCGGGCAGGCCTCGCAGCGCGGCACGCGCGTTGCGGCCCGTGGCCTCGGCCAGGGCCTGGGGCGTGATGCCGCGCAACTGCGCAATCACGTCCGCAATGCGTGCCAGCTCGGCCGGCGTGTTGCGGCCCTGGGCCTGGCCCTGGGCACGCTGCCCGGCCGTGGTGTAGAGCCAGTGCGGCGGAATGTCGGGGGCATCGGTTTCCAGCACCAGCGCATCCAGCGGCAGGGCGGCTGCCAGCTCGCGCAGCTTGAGCGCCCGGTCATAGGTCACGGCCCCGCCAAAGCCCAGCTTGAAGCCCAGGTCGATGAAGGCCTGGGCCTGCTGCACGCTGCCGTTGAAGGCATGGGCAATGCCGCCCGCCACAGGCCGCGCGCGCAGGGTCTTGAGCAGCCGGTCGCTGGATTTGCGCACATGCAGGATGACGGGCAGGTCGAACTCGCGCGCCAGCGCGATCTGCTGCTCGTAGAACCAGATCTGCCGGTCTGCATCCAGCCCGGGCACGAAGAAGTCCAGGCCGATCTCGCCCACGGCCACCAGTTGCGCATCGCCGCGCAACCGCGCCAGCGTCTCGCGCAATGCGGCAATGTCCTGCTCGCGGGCATTGGGCGTGTACAGCGGATGGATGCCCAGCGCATAGCTGTCGCCATGGCGCCGCGCCAGCGCCACCACCGTGTCCCAGTGCTCGCGCGCCACGGCCGGTATCACCAGATGTGCAACGCCTGTCTCGGCCGCCTGCGCGCGCACGGCATCGCGGTCGGCATCGAATTCAGGGGCATCGAGATGGCAATGGGTGTCTATCCAGGCGGGCATGGCCGCATCATGCCACCGGCCTGCACCCGGCCCGCCAGAGGCAGGCAATGCGAAAACCAAGGGCAAACCCTGGGCTTATTGCGAGCTGGCTCCGTTTGACAAAATCAATACCCGAAACACTTGGCGGTCCATATAAATACATAAAGAAACATTTACACCCCCGCGTCGAGCTCTCGCAACACCGGCAGGCATTCTTTGGAGAGAGGAATTTCCCATGAAGCGCTCAGCATGGAGTCGGATCCTGGACCTGGGTGGCGCACGCCGCCAGGCGGAACTGGATGGGCAGTTGGCAGCCATCCACAAGTCCCAGGCCGTGATCGAGTTCGATCTGCAAGGCCATGTGCTGGCCGCCAACCAGAACTTCCTGGACACCATGGGCTATGAGGAAGGCGAGGTCATCGGCCAGCACCACCGCATGTTCGTGGACCACCAGATGAGCGAGTCGCCCGAGTACGCCGCGTTCTGGCAGCGCCTGAGCAGCGGCATCCACGACGCGGGACGCTACCGCCGCATTGCCAAGGACGGGCGCGATGTCTGGCTGCAGGCCAGCTACAACCCCATCTTCGATCGCCATGGCAGGCCCTTCAAGGTGGTGAAGTACGCCACCGACATCACCGAGCAGCAGCGCCGCAACGCCGACGCCGAAGGCCAGCTGGCCGCCATCTCCAAGGTGCAGGCCATCATCGAGTTCGACCTGCAGGGCAACATCCTGCATGCCAACCGCCTGTTCCTGCAGGCCATGGGCTACACGCTGGATGAGGTCACGGGGCGGCACCACAGCATGTTCGTCCAGCCCCATGAACGCCACAGCCCAGAATACGCGCAGTTCTGGCGCAAGCTGGCCAGCGGCCAGCACGATGCGGGCCAGTACCTGCGCATCGGCAAGCACGGCCGCCAAGTCTGGATCGAGGCCAGCTACAACCCCATCCTCGATGCCGATGGCCGCCCGTTCAAGGTGGTCAAGTACGCCCGCGATATCACGCGCCGCTTCACGGCCGCGCAGACCCTGGGCGAGGCCATGCAGGGCCTGAGCGAAAGCGCCGAGCACGCAGGCCAGGCCAACGAACTGGCCCGCCAGGCCTGCCTGGTGGCCGAGCAGGGCGGACGCACGGTGCACGAGGTCATGGGCACCATGGAGTCCATCAGCGCCAGCTCGCGCAAGATCAGCGACATCATCGGCGTGATGGACGGCATCGCCTTCCAGACCAATATCCTCGCGCTCAACGCTGCCGTGGAGGCGGCCCGCGCAGGCGAGCAGGGCCGGGGCTTTGCCGTGGTGGCGGGCGAGGTACGGGCACTGGCACAGAACAGCGCCGCCGCCGCCAAGGAAATCAAGCAACTCATCCACACCTCGGTGGAGCAGGTGGCACTGGGCGCCAATCAGGTGCGCCAGGCCGGCGGCACCATGCAGGAAATCGTGGATTCCTCTCACCAGGTCACGGCCATCATGGGCGACGTGGTGCAGGCGTCCATGGCCCAGTCGGCACGCCTGCGCGAGGTGACGGCCGACCTGACGGCGCAGAGCGCGGCCGTCGCGGATGCATCCAGGGAACAGGTGCAGCGCAAGCCGCTGCCGGCATCCATCATTCCCGCTGCGCCGCAGATCAAGTCGGCCCCGGCAGCGGCCGTGCTTCCCGCAGGCGCCCAGCGCCTGCCGGGCACCTTGCTGCGCATGGCCTGAGTCCAGACCCAGGCCTGCCGGTCAGGCCAATTGGCCCTGCACCAGGCGCACCATGCGGTCGCAGCGCGCCGCCAGCTGCTCATCGTGCGTGACCATCACAAAGGCCGTGCCATGGCTGCGCGCCAGCTCCAGCATCAGGCGGAACACGGTGTCGGCCGTGCTGCGGTCCAGGTTGCCGGTGGGCTCGTCGGCCAGCACGCAGGCCGGCTGGGTGACCAGTGCACGCGCAATGGCCACGCGCTGGCGCTCGCCCCCCGACAGTTCGGCCGGACGGTGCAGCATGCGTTCGCCCAGGCCCACGGCCGCCAGCATGCGTGCGGCGCGCTCCATGCACTCGGCCCTGTCGTCGCGGCGTATGCGCAGCGGCATGGCCACGTTGTCCTGGGCGCTGAATTCGGGCAGCAGATGGTGGAACTGGTAGATGAAGCCCAGGTGCCGGTTGCGCAGCGCGCCCTGCTTCTGGGCGCTGAGTTCATGCAGGGGCTCGCCCTTGAGGGTGACACTGCCGCTGGTGGGGGCGTCCAGCCCGCCCAGCAGGTGCAGCAGCGTGCTCTTGCCCGAGCCCGAGGCGCCGACAATGGCCAGCGTCTCGCCCGCACGCACCTGCAGATCGACACCTGCCAGCACCTGCACGTTGAGCCGTCCTTCGGCAAAGCGCTTGGTCAGGCCGCGCGCATCCAGGACCACGGCGCCCTGCTGGGACACTTCGAAACCGGGCATCACATTCACTTCATTCATAGCGCAGCGCCTCGGCGGGGTTCACGCGGCTGGCGCGCCAGCTGGGATAGATGGTGGCGACAAAGGCCAGGACCAGGGAGATCACGGCGATGGGCATGATGTCGCTGTACTGCGGATCGCTGGGCATCTTGCTGATCAGGTAGATGTCCTTGGGCAGGAAGTTGGCGTGCAGCAGGCGCTCGATGGCCGGTACGATGACATCGATGTTGAAGGCGATGCCCAGGCCCAGCAGCAGGCCCGCGAAGGTGCCGATGACGCCCACCATGGCGCCCTGCACCATGAAGATGCCCATGATGCTGGACGGCGAGGCGCCCAGCGTGCGCAGGATGGCGATGTCGGCGCGCTTGTCGGTCACCGTCATCACCAGCGTGGACACCAGGTTGAACGCAGCCACGGCGACGATGAGCGTGAGGATGATGAACATCATGCGTTTTTCCAGCTGCACGGCCGCGAACCAGGTGCGGTTCTGCTGGGTCCAGTCGCGGATCAGCAGGCGGTCGGTGATGGTGTGGGCCAGTTCCATGGCCACGCGCGGCGCCTCGTGCAGGTCCTTGAGCTTCAGGCGGATGCCAGTCGGCCCTTCCAGGCGGAACAGGCGCTGCGCGTCCTCGTAATGCATCATCACCAGGGCCGAGTCGTATTCGTAGTGGCCGGAGTCGAAGGTGCCGACCACATGCATCTGCTTGAGGCGCGGCACCACGCCGGCCGGCGTGACCTGGCCGCCCGGGGCGATCAGCGTGACCATGTCGCCCTGGCGCACGCCCAGCGAGCGCGCCAGCTCCACACCCAGCACCACGTTGAATTCGCCGGGCACCAGGCGCTTGAGCACCTCGGCATTGGTGGCGGCCACGTCGGTGACCTCGCCCTCGCGCGCCGGATCGATGCCGCGCACCAGGGTGCCCTTCATGTCCTCGCCACGCGCCAGCAGCGCCTGGGCCGCGACGAAGGGGGCGGCGCCCAGCACGTCGGGGTTGGCGCGCGCCTCGCGCATGGTGCGCTCCAGATCGGGCAGCGCCGCGCCCTGGGGCGCGAAGATCTCGATGTGCGAGACCACGCTGAGCATGCGGTCGCGCACTTCCTTCTGGAAGCCGTTCATCACGCTGAGCACGATGATCAGCGCCGCCACACCGAGGGCGATGCCCAGCATGGAGACGCCGGAGATGAACGAGATGAAGCCGTTGCGGCGCGTGGCGCGCCCCGCCCGGGTGTAGCGCCAGCCGACGGCCAGTTCGTAGGGAAATTGCATGGGCATGCATTGTGTCATCGCCCACAGGCCCTGCATGGCGGCAGGCTTTGCCGTCGGCGTGTCAGCGCCGGTGCCGTCCGCGGTCCACACGCGGCAGGGCGTCGTAGCGGCCCTCTGCTTCCAGCGTCAGCGCATGGCGCTGCAGCCTGGCCAGCAAGGTATCGAATTGTGCGAGTTCCTCGTCGCTGAGCACGGACACCAGGTCCAGATGGATCTGGGCCATACGCGGCAGGATCAGGCCATACATGCGCCGCCCCTCGGCCGTCAGCGACACGGCCACGCGGCGGCGGTCGCCGGGCATGGGGCTGCGCTGCACCCAGCCCTTTTCCTCCAGCCCGCTGAGGGCGCGCGAGGTGCGTGCGCGGTCCAGCTGCGCGCGTTCGGCCAGCTCCGACGACAGCAGGCCCTCGTTGGCAGCCACCGTGGCCATCACGCCCCACTCGCGGCGCGTGATGCCGAAATGCGCCTCGCACATGCGCATGGCCACGCCGCCCGCTGCACCGAAGTAGCGGTTGATGCGAAACAGCAGCATCTGCTGGATGGAGGTGGGAGCGGGACGGGTATTCACGGGGAACAGTTGATTAGATCAATTGCTGCGGGGACTTCTACAGTGGCCCCGTCCGGAAAGGAGACAACGGGAGCCACCGTCCGGAGCCGGCCTGGGGATTCTCGCAAAGCCCGGCGCCCCCGCAGCGCAGAAAGTTCGCCACCATGTTTTCCCTGTTCCAAGCCACCCATGCCACCCATGCCTTGCGCAGCCCGCTGCTGCGGGCCGGCCTGGCCCTTCTGCTGGGCCTGGGCTCCGGCGCTGGCGCCCGGGCCGATGCGGCCGCCGATGCCGCGGCCTGGCCCGCCAAACCCGTGCGCATCGTCGTCGCCTTCGCGCCCGCTGGCGCTGCCGACATTCTTGCGCGCAGCCTGGGCGAGGTACTGCAGCGTGAACTCAAACAGCCCTTCGTCGTGGACAACCGGCCCGGCGCGGGCGGCAACATCGGCACCGACAACGCGGCCAAGGCGCCCGGCGACGGCTACACGCTGCTGGTCGGCATCGACACGACCTTCACCGTCAATCCCTTCATCTACAAGAGCATGCCGTTCAAGGGCACGGACCTGCGTCCCGTGATGATGATCGCCTCGCAGGGAATGATGGTGGCCGTCAACCCACGCACAGGCCTCAGGACCCTGGACCAGTTCATCGCCCAGGGCAAGAGAAGCGGCCTGACGCTGGGCTCGGCCGGCTACGGCACGCCGGGCCATCTGGCCTCGGCCATCCTCACCCATGCCACGGGCGCCAAGGTCAGTCACGTGCCCTACAAGGGCAACGCCCCGGCCAGCACGGCCGTGCTGGCGGGCGAGGTGGACGGCGGCATCATCAGCTCCTCGGCCATGCTGGGCCAGGTGGCGGCCGGCAAGGTCGTGCCGCTGGCCGTGACCACGCGCCAGCGCAACCCGCTGGTGCCCGGCGTGCCCACCGTGGGCAAGCTGGGCCACAAGGACCTGGAGCAGGAAGTGCTGTTCGCCCTGTGGGTGCCTGCCGCCACGCCCGAGCCCCTGGTCGCAAGAATCCAGTCCGCGCTGGAAAAGGCCATGAAGGATCCGGCCCTGCGCGAGCGCATGCGCGCCAACGACCTGTTCTACGAAGGCCTGACCGGCCCGGCCGCCGCCGAACGCATACAGGCGCTGGCCGACCGCTACCGGACCGTGATCCAGTCCACCGGAATGAAGATGGAATGAGCGCCGCCGCTTCCCGCCCACGACCCTGCACAGAGCGCATTTCCATGTCCCGTCCCAATATCCTCTTCATCGTGGCCGACGACCTCGGCTATGCCGACCTCGGCTGCTACGGCGGCCGCGCGGCCGACTTCGGAGCGGTGTCCCCGGTGCTTGACCGCCTGGCCGCCGGCGGCCTCAGGCTCACCCAGGGCTATGCCAACTCGCCCGTGTGCTCTCCCACGCGCTTTGCCCTGGCCACGGCGCGCTACCAGTACCGCCTGCGCGGTGCGGCCGAGGAGCCCATCAACAGCAAGACACGCGGCACGCCGCTGGGCGAGAAGCTGGGCCTGCCGCCGGACATGCCCACCGTCGCCTCCATGCTCAGGGATGCGGGCTACCGCACGGCGCTGATCGGCAAATGGCACCTGGGCTACCCGCCGCACTTCGGCCCGCTGCGCTCGGGCTACGAGGAATACTTCGGCCCCATGTCGGGCGGCGTGGACTACTTCACCCACCTGAGCAGCTCGGGCCAGCACGACCTGTGGGTGGGCGAGGAGGAGCACCATGACGAGGGCTACCTGACCGACCTGCTGTCGCAGCGCAGCGTGGACTTCGTCCACCGCATGGCCCAAGGCGATGCGCCCTTCTTCCTGAGCCTGCACTACACGGCGCCGCACTGGCCCTGGGAAACGCGCGAGGACCGCAGCACGGCCGAGGCGCTGGGCGCAGGCATTGCCCACCTGGACGGCGGCAACATCCACCAGTACCGCCGCATGATCCACCACATGGACGAAGGCATAGGCTGGATCGTCGAGGCGTTGCGCGCCAACGGGCAGCTGGACAACACCCTCATCGTCTTCACCAGCGACAACGGCGGCGAACGCTTCTCCGACAACTGGCCCCTGGTCGGCGGCAAGATGGACCTGACCGAGGGCGGCATACGCGTGCCCTGGATTGCGCACTGGCCGGCCGTCATAGCGCCGGGCCGCAGCAGCCCCCAGCACTGCATGAGCATGGACTGGTCGGCCACGGTGCTGGATGCCGCCGGCGTGCAGGCGCCGGCCGGCCATGCGCTGGACGGCGTCTCCCTGCTGCCCGTGCTGCGGGCCGAAGATGCCGAATTCCCACGCACCCTGCACTGGCGCATGAAGCACCGCGGCCAACGTGCCCTGCGCGATGGCGACTGGAAGTACCTGCGCGTGGACGGCATCGACTACCTGTTCGACCTTGCCGCCGACGAGCGCGAGCGCGCCAACCAGGCAGTGCGCGCGCCCGAGCGTCTGGCCGCCATGCGCAGCGCCTGGGAAGACTGGAACCAGGGCATGCCGCCCATCCCCGAGGACGCCACGGTCAGCCTGATCTCTTCGGCCCGCGACATGCCCCAGCGCTGAACCGCGCTCCAAGGGGAAAAACGAAGGCGCCGGCACTGCGGCACCCCATGCCCGACAATAGCGGCCATGCTTTTGACCGCGCCCCTGGTGTCCTCCACCCAAGCCCCGCTGGAGGAAATGACCGAATGGATCATTCCCTATGCCGGCGGTCCGTCCTCGGATGCAGCGGATGACGCTGCCGTCGCGGCTGTCTGGGGCGGACTGGAGCTGCCCCATCTCCAATCCCTGCTGGCGCTGACGCAGCCCGCGCCCGCACAGACCGGCACGGAGATGGATTTTTCTCCCCCCCACGAACGCGCCCTGGCGCGCTCGCTGGGCCTGCCCGATGCGCCGGGCCGGATTGCCTGGGCCGCCTGGCAGGCCGGTGAGACGGCGCAGGCCTGCGCCTATATCACGCCCTGCCACTGGCACATAGGCGCAGACCAGGTCCACCAGAGCGATCCCGCCACCACACCTCTCAGCGATGAGGAATCCCGCCAGCTGCTGGCCCTGCTGGCGCCCTGGTTCGCTGACGACGGCATCGTGCTGGAGTACCAGCAGCCGCAGCGCTGGCTGGCGCGCGGTGCGCTGTTCGATGACCTGGCCACGGCCTCCATGGACCGCGTCATCGGCCGCGACGTGCGGCCCTGGCTGCCCGATGCGCAGCAGGCGCGCGCCCTGCACCGCCTGCAAAGCGAGGTGCAGATGCTGCTCTACACCCATGTCTTCAACGATGCCCGCGCCGCGCGCGGCCAAGTGCCCATCAACGCCTTCTGGGTCCACGGCGCCGGGCGCCTGCAGCCCGGCACGGCCACCGGCGCCAAGGCCGCCGTGCAATGCCTGGACGACCTTCACGCCGCAGCCCTGCAGGGCAACCCCGCTGCGTGGCGCGAGGCGTGGAAGGCGCTGGACGCCGGGCTCATCGCCCGCCTGCTGGAGCGCGTGCGCGCAGGCCACCCGCTCACGCTGACGCTGTGCGGCGAACGCCATGCCATCGCATGGAGCAGCCGCCCGCCGCGCTGGCTGGACAGGCTGACGGGCCTTTTCGGCCCCCGCGCCCTGCCCGACCTGGGCCGCATGCTCTGACACATTGCCCATGAAAATCATCCCCCGCGAGATCCCTGCGCAGCAGGCCTCGGCACTGCGCCAGGCCGGCGTCCACCCGCTGCTGGCCCAGCTCTACGCCGCACGCGGCGTGTGCTCCGCCGACGAACTGGACGACACGCCTGCACGCCTGCTGGCCCCCTCCGGCCTGCTGGGCATGGAGGCCGCCGTGCGGCTCCTGGCCGATGCCATAGAGCGCGGCCTGCGCCTGTGCATCGTGGCCGACTACGACTGCGACGGCGCCACCGCCTGCGCCGTGGGCTGGCGCGGCCTGCGCATGCTGGGCGCGACCGAGGTCAGCTACCTGGTGCCCGACCGCGTGGTGGACGGCTACGGCCTGACGCCGCCCATCGCACGCCGCGTCAAGGAAACCGGCGCCGAGGTGATGGTCACCGTGGACAACGGCATTGCCAGCGTCGAAGGCGTGGCCGAGGCCAAGACCCTGGGCCTGCAGGTGGTCGTCACCGACCACCACCTGCCCGGCAACCACCTGCCGCTGGCCGATGCCATCGTCAACCCCAACCAGCCCGGCTGCAGCTTCGAGAGCAAGTCCATGGCCGGCGTCGGCGTGATGTTCTACGTGCTGCTGGCCCTGCGCGCCGAGCTGCGCGCGCGCGGCCGCTTCGACAAGGCCAGCCAGCCCCGGCTGGAGGCCCTGCTGCCCCTGGTCGCCCTGGGCACGGTGGCCGACGTGGTGCGGCTGGACGCCAACAACCGCCGCCTGGTCGCCCTGGGCCTGAAGCAGATCCGCCGTGGCCAGATGCAGCCGGGCCTGCTGGCCCTGTTCGAAGCCGCTGGCCGCAAGGCCTTTGCGGCCACCACGTTCGACTTCGGCTTTGCCCTGGGCCCGCGCATCAATGCCGCAGGCCGGCTGTCCGACATGACCATCGGCATCGAGTGCCTGACCACGGACGATGCGGGCCGCGCCGCCAACCTGGCGCAGATGCTGGACGCCATCAACCGCGAACGCCGCGAACTGGAAGGCGGCATGCGCGAACAGGCCCTGCTCATGGCCGAAGGCCTGTGCGAGGACGGCATGACGCCGCCGGCCGCCATCAGCGTGTTCGACCCGGACTTCCACGAGGGCGTGGTCGGCATCGTGGCCTCGCGCATCAAGGACCGCATGCACCGGCCCAGCTTCGTCTTCGCCGCCAGCGGCGCGCCGGGGCACGAGCATGAACTCAAGGGCTCGGGCCGCTCCATTCCCGGCTTTCACCTGCGCGACGCGCTGGACCTCGTATCCAAGCGCCACCCCGGCCTGCTGCTGCGCTTTGGCGGCCACGCCATGGCGGCCGGCTGCACCATTGCCGAGGCCGGTTTCGCGGTGTTCGAAAAGGCCCTGGCCCAGGTGGCACAGGAATGGCTGGACGCGGCCACGCTGACGCGCCGCATAGAGACCGACGGACCGCTGGACCCGGATTTCCGCAAGCCCGAAATGGTCGAGCAGCTCAATCTCGCGGTCTGGGGCCAGGGCTTTGCCCCGCCCACCTTCAGCGAACAGCTGGAAGTGCTGTCACAGCGCCTGGTCGGTGAAAAGCACCTGAAACTGCAATTGCGCCATCAGGGCGAAACCGTGGACGGAATCTGGTTCGGCCATACCGACCCGCTGCCGCCATCGGCCTGCATTGCCTTTCGCATGGACATCAATGAATGGCGCGGAGAGCGCAAGGTGCAATTCCTGATCGAGGGAGTGCATTCGGACGCGTCCTAGAGACCCGAGGCGCCATTCACGGTGCCCCTCGGTTAATATCCCCGGTTTTTGCAACAAATTATTGCAAATTCATTCCAAGAAAACCGGGGAAATACTCATGACCTCTCGCCTGTGGCCTTGCACGGCCATTGCCATTACCCTGGCCGCCGGCCTTTCCGGCTGCTCCACCACCGAGCAATCGCGCACGCTTGAAACGGCGAAGCCCGCTTCTGCATCCAGCGCCTATCAAGGCCCGCGCAGCCCCATTTCCGTGGGCAAATTCGACAACCGCTCCAGCTTTCAGCGCGGTATTTTCTCGGACGGCGTCGATCGTCTCGGTGGCCAGGCCAGAACCATCTTGGTAACCCACCTGCAGCAAAGCGGCCGATTCAGCGTGCTGGACCGCGACAACATGTCCGAGACCCGCCAGGAGGCAGGTTTCAACAGGCAGGAGCAAGCGATCAAGGGCGCCACCTATGTCGTGACCGGCGACGTGAGCGAGTTCGGCCGCAAGGTGGTCGGGGACCGCCAGTTCTTCGGCGTGCTCGGCCGTGGCAAGGAGCAGGTGGCCTATGCCAAGGTCAGCCTGAACATCGTCCGGGTGCAGACCTCCGAAGTCGTCTATTCGGTGCAGGGTGCCGGCGAATACAGCCTGTCGAACCGCGAAATCGTGGGATTCGGCAGCACGGCCGGCTATGACTCCACGCTCAACGGCAAGGTACTGGATCTGGCCATCCGCGAAGCCGTGGACAAGCTGGCGGCCGGCATTGACAGCGGCGCATGGAAGCCCGCGCAATGAAGCGCCCCATCCATTCGGCAGCGGCCCTGGCCGCGCTGGCCATCTGCGCCACTTTGGCCGGCTGCGCTGCGCCGCGCCAGCCGCTGTATGCCTGGAATGACTACCAGCCCCAGGTCTACCAATACCTCAAGGATGACGGCAGTACCGGCGCAGAGGACCAATTGCTCAAGCTGGAAGAAGCCCGCATGAAGGTCCAGGCCGAGGGAAAGGCGCTGCCGCCCGGCTACCGCGCCCATATGGCCATGCTCTATTCCCGGACCGGCAACAACGAAAAGACGGTGGAGCAATTGGCCGAGGAAAAACAGCATTTCCCCGAGTCCGCCACCTTCATGGACACGCTGCTGCAAACCTTCACGGCCCGCAAGAATTGACATGCGCCTGACCGATCACATCAAGACCCTGGCTCTTGCCATGACCGTGGCGCTGACCGGGTGCGCCACCACCGCGCCCTATGACTATTCGGCGCTGCGGGCATCCAAGCCTGCCTCCATCCTGGTCATGCCTGCGCTGAACCAGTCCCCGGAAGTGAATGCACCGGCGGGCGTGCTGTCCCAGATCACGCTGCCGCTGGCCGAGGCCGGCTACTACGTTCTGCCCGTGGCGGTCACCGAGGAAATGTTCCGCCAGAACGGCATCGTCAGCGCCGACGACGCCCAGGAACTGCCCGTGGCCAAGCTCCGTGAAATCTTTGGCGCCGATGCGGCCCTGTACCTGAACATCCGCAACTACGGCACCAGCTATGCGGTGATCAGCAGCGCCTCGGTGGTCACGCTGGAGGCCAGGCTGGTGGACCTGCGCACCGGCACCCAGCTGTGGGATGGCAGTGCCACGGCCTCCAGCGCCGAAGGACAAAGCTCAGGCGGCGGACTGGTCGGCATCCTGGTGACGGCACTGCTCAACCAGATCCTGGACACCATGAACGACCGCAGCGTGCAGATCGCCTCCATCGCCAACCAGCGCCTGCTGTCGCCCATGGCGCAGCGCGGACTGCTGCCAGGCCCGCGCTCGCCCGACTACGGCAAGCCGCGCAACTGACGAAGGCCTGCAGGCCGGCGCTGACTTGCACGCCGGCCTGCATCCCCGCTCCTCCCGCTCAGAAGGTCTCCCAGTCGTCGTCCGCCCCGGCCTTGGCCGCTGTCCTGGCGGGGGCCTTCGCCACGGGCTGCTGGATCTTCTGGGGCGCCGGTGCATTGCGCACGGCCGTCGCTGGACGGACGGGTGCCGCAGGCGCAGGGCGCGCCGCAGCAGTTGCACCGGTTGCACCGATAGATGCCGGCCGGCGTGCCGCTGCGGTGGCCGGCACGTGTGCCCTGGCCGGCGCCAGTGCGCTGCCCTCCTGCCCCAGCTTGAACACCGCCACCACCTCGGACAGGCGCCGCGCCTGGTCCTGCATGGCCAGCGCAGCCGCGCTGGATTCCTCGACCAGGGCCGCGTTCTGCTGGGTCATCTGGTCGAGCTGGGTCACGGCCTGGTTGACCTGGCCGATGCCGTCGCGCTGCTCGGTGGACGAGGCCGTGATCTCGCCGATGAGGTCGCTGACTCGGCGCACGCTGGAGACGATTTCCTCCATGGAACGCCCCGCCTGCTCCACCTGCTTGGAGCCCGACTGCACGTTGTCCACGCTGGTGGTGATCAGCAGCTTGATTTCCTTGGCGGCCTCGGCGCTGCGCTGGGCCAGTGAGCGCACCTCGCCCGCCACCACGGCAAAGCCCCGGCCCTGCTCGCCTGCGCGGGCCGCTTCCACGGCCGCGTTCAGCGCAAGAATGTTGGTCTGGAAGGCAATGCCGTCGATCACGCCGATGATGTCGGCGATCTTGCGGCTGCTGTCCGTGATCTGCTGCATGCTGGTGACCACCTGGGCCACCACGGCACCGCCCTGCTCGGCCGCCTGCGCGGCCGTGGCCGCCAGCTGGTTGGCCTGGCGCGCCGTGTCGGCCGACTGGGTGACGGTGGCCGTCAGCTCTTCCATGCTGGCCGCAGTCTCCTCCAGGTTGGCCGCTGTCTGCTCGGTGCGCGAGGACAGATCCTGGTTGCCGCTGGCGATCTGGTTGGAGGCCGTGGACACGGACTCCACGCCAGAGCGCACTTCGCCCACCACGCCGCGCAGCCGCTGCGCCATGCCGTTGAGTGCGCCCAGCAGATGGCCCAGCTCATCGCCCCGGTTGCTTTGCACCGAGCCCGTGAGGTCGCCTGCGGCAATGCCGTCGGCCAGGGCCACGGCCTGGTCCAGCGGCCGCGTGATCGACCGCATGATGGCCACCCCCATGAACAGGCCCAGGGCCACGATGACCGCACTGGCCAGCGCACCGATCCAGTACGCCTGGCGCCGATGGGCCACGCCTTCCTCGCGCCCCAGTTCGCTTTGGCGCTCCAGTTGCTGCACGAAGGCTTCCTGCGCGCTGTTGTAGCGCTCGGCGGCCGGGCGCAGCTGCTTTTCGACGATGTCGAACGTGGTGGCGAAATCGTTGGCCTTGCGCGCCTCCTGTGCCGCCGAGTTGGCCTTGAGCGTCTCGCGGCGCTCGGCCGCCACGGCGTCCAGCGCCTGCTTGGACTGCGTGCCCAGCTGCAGGTCGCCCACCTGCTTTTGCAGCACGTTGATGCGCTCTATGCCCTTGCTCATCAACGCGCGCTGCTGCGCTGCCAGCGTCTCGTCGGGCGACATGGCCGCGACGATGGAGCGCTCCACGCTCATCTGCGTCAGATGCCGCCACTCGCGCGCCAGCGTGGCGCCGCTTTGTGCGGTCATCACATCGGTGTTGATCTTCTCGTTGACCCCATGCAGATAGACCAGGATGCCGCCGTTGACCACCAGCATGCTCACCAGCAGTCCCAGCACCAGGGCCCACAGCTTCTGGGCGACCGTGATTTGATTCAGATTCATGGAAAAACCGATCTTTTTTATAACAATGCCGGAGCCAGGCCATGGCGCCCCTGCCGCCCATCGCTCCGGAAACCATTCTTGTCCACCCTTGACGGCGCCTGGCTGATCATCGTCATGCATCCGTCACTATTGAGCCCTGTTAACCCGCACTCAGGGAAGTCCCCCAGCCGCACTGCCCGGCTCGGAAAAGCACCGACACCTACAATGGACCGGTGCCCAAGTCCTATCTGAACGCCGATCTGCATAGCCACTCCGTGGTCTCGGATGGAACGCTGACGCCGGAGCAACTGGCCGAACGCGCCGCCTCCCGGGGCGTGCAGCTGTGGGCGCTGACCGACCATGACGAAGTCGGCGGCCAGCACCGCGCCGCCGCCGCCGCGCGCGCCTGCGGCATGGACTACCTGACGGGCGCCGAGATCTCGGTGAGCTTTGCAGGTGCCACCGTGCACATCGTGGGACTGGGCTTTGACGCGGACGACCCCGCCCTGCTCGAAGGGCTGCACGCCACGCGCGACGGGCGCGGCCCACGCGCCCGCGAGATGGCCCGCCAGCTGGAGCTGGCCGGCATCGAAGGCAGCTACGAAGGCGCGCTGCGCTTCGCCGGCAATCCCGGCCTGATCTCACGCACCCATTTCGCACGCTTTCTCGTGGAATCCGGCCGCTGCCGCGACACGGGCGAGGTGTTCCGCCATTACCTGACCGAAGGCCATCCCGGCTACGTGCCCCACACCTGGGCCCGCCTGGCCGATGCCGTGCGCTGGATCACGCAGGCCGGCGGTGTGGCGGTGATCGCCCATCCGGCCCGCTACGCGCTCACCGCCAACGAGGAATACGCGCTGTTTTCCGAGTTCAAGGCCCATGGCGGCCAAGGCGTCGAGGTCGTCACCGGCAGCCACCGGCCCAGCGAATACACCATCTATGCCGACATGGCGCGCGAATTCGGCCTGGCCGCATCGCGCGGCAGCGACTTCCACAGCCCTGAGGAATCGCACACCGATCTGGGCGACCTGCCCTACCTGCCGGGCCAGCTGACGCCGGTATGGGAACTGCTGAGCGAGCGCATACAGCTGGCCTGAGCTCCTCCCGCCAACAACGCACACCATGGTCCTACGCTTCGAAGCCCACCCCGACAATCCCCAGCCCCGTCTCATCAAGCAGGCCGCCGACATGCTGCGCCAGGGCGCCATCCTGGCCATTCCCACGGATTCCAGCTACGCGCTGGTCTGCCATCTGGACGACCGCCCTGCGGTGGAGCGGCTTCGCCGCATCCGGCAGATCAACGACAAGCACCACCTCACGCTGCTGTGCCGCGACCTGTCGGAGCTGTCCAGCTATGCGCGCGTGGACAACCGCCAGTACCGCCTGCTCAAGCTGGCCACGCCGGGGCCGTATACCTTCATCCTGGAAGCCTCCAAGGAAGTGCCCAAGCGCCTGAGCCATCCGTCGCGCAAGACCATCGGCCTGCGCGTGCCGGACCGCAAGGGCACGCAGCTGCTGCTGGAGCAACTGGGCGAGCCGCTGATCGCCACCACGCTGATCCCGCCGGGCGAGACCGAGGCCCTGCACGACGCGGACGCCATCCTGGAGCGCTTTCCCCACGAGCTTGACGCCATCGTCGATGCAGGCGCCTGCCCTTCGGAGCCGACCACCGTGATCGACCTGGTTCCCATGGCCCTGGGCAATCCGCCGACCGTGGTGCGCCAGGGACGGGGCAGCCTGGACGCACTGGGCCTTGAGATGGCCTGACGAAGATGGCCCGAGCAGGGGCCATGCTCCGCACCGCATGAAAGACAAACGCCGGGCAAGCCCGGCGTTTGTGTTGTGAAGGGTCGCTGACGAGAAAGATGCAGATCAGTGCTGCGCCAATTCCAGCGACTGCAGCGACCGGGCCGCAGGAGTCGGCGCACGCTGCGGCAGCCTTGGCGAACTTGGCGACCTTGGCGAACTTACTGTGGGCGCCACGGCAACGGACGGGGCCAGCGCGGGCCTGGCCTGCGCTGCCGAGAACCCCGCGCCCGCCGCAGACTCGGGCTCGTCATCGAGCTTGAAGGCGCCCACCGCCTGCTCCAGATCCTGGGCGCGCTCGCTCAACGCCGAGGCCGCGCGCGAGGCCTGCTGCACCAGGGCTGCGTTCTCCTGGGTCGCGCTGTCCATGTGGCCCACGGCGGCGTTGACCTGGGCAATGCCCTCGCTTTGCTCGCGCAGCGCCTGCGACATTTCGCCCAGCAGGCCCGAGACCTGGCCCACGGCGCCCACGATTTCCTGCATGGTGGCGCCCGCCTGGTTGACCAGGCCGGCTCCGCTTTCCACCTGGCGCACGCTGGTGGTGATCAGTTCCTTGATCTGCTTGGCGGCCTCGGCCGAGCGCCCGGCCAGGCTGCGCACCTCGCTGGCCACGACGGCAAAGCCCCGGCCCTGCTCGCCCGCACGCGCCGCCTCCACGGCCGCATTGAGCGCCAGGATATTGGTCTGGAAGGCGATGCCTTCGATGACCTGGATGATGTCCACGATCTTGCGCGAGCTGCCGCTGATGGCCTCCATGGTCTGCACCACCTCGCTCACCACGGCCCCGCCGCGCTTGGCGGTGGACGAGGCATCGACGGCCAGCCCGCTGGCCGAATGCGCGCGGTCGGCGTTCTGGCGCACGGTGGCGGTGAGCTGCTCCATGCTGGCCGCCGTCTGGGCCAGCGCCGAGACCTGGGCCTCGGTGCGGCGCGACAGGTCGGAGTTGCCGGCGTCGATCTCGCCGGCCGACAGGCCGATGGAATCCGTGGACTGCTTGATGCGGCCGACCAGCTCGGTCAGCGTGTCCTCCATGGTGCCCAGCGCGCCCAGCAGGCGGCCGAAGTCGCCCTGCAGCTCGGTCGAAAACTCCTGGCTCAAATCACCGGCCGCCACGGTCTCGGCAATCAGGATGGCCTGGCCCAGCGGCTGCACGATTCCCCGCCGCAGGCTGAACCAGGCCACCAGGGCCAGCACGCAAACGGCAGCCCCCAGCCCCAGCACCCACCAGCGCGTATGCACCAGCGCCTGCTCGGCCACCGTGGTCGCTCCCCCGGCCGCCAGCGCCTGTTCGGCCTGCCCCAGTGAAAACACCGTGACCGCCATCATCGTGAAGACCAGCAGATTGATACCGCCGAACGCAATCACCAGCCGCCAGCCTATCGGCAGCCTGCCCAAGCCCAGTACGCCCACGTGCCACCTCTTGTACATATGGCCCGAGGGCCTTGGTGAAAAACCTGTTGAGGGAATCATCTCATCGGTGTTTCATTTTGCAACACAGAATGGGGCATTGCCAATCTGCGGGAAACCACCATATCCACGCGGCCAGAGCGCAGCGCACGGGCTCTGGCGGCTGCCAGCGGCAAGGGTGGCCAGCGTCTGAGACAATGCCCGCCGTGGACATATCCAACCTCATCCAGACCGTACTCATCTATGCCCTGCCCGTGCTCTTCGCGATCACGGTGCACGAGGCAGCCCATGGCTATGCCGCGCGCCACTTCGGCGACAACACGGCCGCCATGATGGGACGCATCACGCTCAACCCCATCAAGCACATCGATCCCATCGGCACCATCCTGATGCCGCTGCTGCTGTACTTCGCCACCTCGGGCGCCTTTCTGTTCGGCTACGCCAAGCCCGTGCCCGTGCGCTTCGACCAGTTGCGCAACCCAAAGCGCGACATGATCTGGGTGGCCCTGGCAGGCCCGGCCTCCAATTTCGTGCAGGCCCTGCTGTGGGGCGTGCTGCTGGTGGTTCTGGTGGGATCGGGCGTGGGCGAGCGCTTCTTCATAGAAATGTGCCGCGCCGGCATCCTGGTCAATCTGGTGATGTGGGCCTTCAACCTGTTTCCGCTGCCGCCGCTGGACGGTGGCCGCATCCTGGTCGGCCTGCTGCCCTGGCGTCAGGCGCAGTGGGTGGCGCGCATCGAGCCCTGGGGCTTTTTCATCGTCATGGGCCTGGTCATCGCCGGCGTGGTCGGCAGCCTGTGGCTGCGTCCGCTGATGGACCTGGGCTACGCCGTGATCGACTTCGCGCTGACCCCGCTGATCGCGCTGCTGCGCTGAACGCGCTGCAGAACGGTCCACCGGCTGTCTCTGCGGCTCCCTGTTTTTCTTTCTTGCCTGTCGAAGCCTCCCGTCATGAGCACCATCCGTTTCCTCACCGGCATCACTCCCAGCGGAACCCCGCACCTCGGCAACTATGCCGGCATGCTGCGCCCGGCCATCGCGGCCAGCCGCTCGCGCGAGGTCGAGAACTTCTACTTCCTGGCCGACTACCACGCCCTGATCAAATGCCAGGACCCGGCACGCGTGCAGCGCTCCACCATCGAGATCGCGGCCAGCTGGCTGGCAGCCGGGCTGGACCCCGAGCATGTGACCTTCTACCGCCAGTCCGACATTCCCGAGATCCCCGAGCTGTGCTGGCTGCTGACCTGCGTGACCGGCAAGGGCCTGCTCAACCGTGCCCACGCCTACAAGGCGGCCGTGGACAAGAACCACGCGGACGGCACCGAGACCGATGACGGCGTGACCGCCGGCCTGTTCATGTACCCCGTGCTCATGGCGGCCGACATCCTGGCCTTCAATGCGCACAAGGTGCCTGTGGGCCGCGACCAGGTCCAGCACATCGAGATGACTCGCGACATGGCCTCCAGCTTCAACCACATCTACGGCGGCGAGTTCTTCACGCTGCCTGAGGCGCAGGTCGAGGAGAACGTGGCCACGCTGCCCGGCCTGGATGGCCGCAAGATGAGCAAGAGCTACAACAACACCATCCCGCTGTTCTCCTCGCGCGAGCAGCTGCGCAAGCTCATCGGCAGCATCACCACCGACTCGCGCACGCCCGGCGAGCCCAAGGAAGTCGAGGGCTCTGCCCTGTTCCAGATCTACCAGGGCTTTGCCAGCGAAGAGGAAACCGAGGCGCTGCGCCGCCAGTACGCCGAAGGCATTGCCTGGGGCGACGCCAAGCAGCAACTGTTCGAGCGCATCGACCGCGAGCTGGCGCCCATGCGCGAGCGCTACGAGCACCTGGTGGCCCACCCTGCCGAGCTGGAGGACATCCTGCAGGCCGGCGCCGCCAAGGCCCGCCGCGAGACCCTGCCCCTGATCCGCGAACTGCGCTCGGCCGTCGGCCTGCGCAGCCTGGCACAGGCGCCCGTGGCCGCCAAGGCCAAGGCCGCCAGGCAAGCCCTGCCCCAGTTCAAGCAATACCGCGAAGCCGACGGCAAGTTCTACTTCAAACTCGTCGCCGCCGACGGCCAGCTGCTGCTGCAAAGCCTGGGCTTCGACGCCCCCAAGGAAGCCGGCCAGGCCATTGGCCAGCTGCAAAGGGAAGGCGAGGCGGCCCTGTCCGCACTGCAGCCCCGGCTGCAGCCCGCAGACCCCCAGTTGGTGCTGGCCGCCCTGCAGCAACTGCGCGATGCCGCAGAGTAAGGGTAAGCTTCGCTTTAGAAACCGCCTATTTGCGGGCAGTCCTGCCCGCGGGCTCGGCGCCGGGATTGCGGCGCGTGCGTGAAAGGACATTTGGATGCGTATAGCTGCTCTGGACGATGATCCGCTGCAACTGGAGATGCTGCGTCAGGTCGCGCTGGAGACGGGCCACAGCTGCCACACCTACCAGACGGGCTCGGCCCTGCAACTGGAGCTTCGCCGCGAGAGCTTCGACCTGCTGATCGTGGACTGGCACCTCCCGGACATGGAAGGAACGGACCTGGTGCGATGGGCGCGTGGCCATGTCAGCCGCGAGCTGCCCATCCTCATCATCACCCACCGCAGCGAAGAGGCCGACATCGTCGAGGGCCTGTCCTGCGGCGCCGACGACTTCATGGTCAAGCCCGTGCGCCATGCCGAGCTGCGCGCGCGCATGGCCGCCCTGTTGCGCCGCGCCTATCCGGTGAACACGCAAAGCGTGCTGGAGTTCGGCCCCTACCGTTTCCTCACCACCACCAACAGCCTGGAAATGCACGGCCAGCCCATCGAGGTGACGCACCGCGAGTACACGCTGGCCCTGACCCTGTTCCAGAACCAGGGCCGGCTGCTGTCGCGCGAGCACCTGCGCGAAGCCGTGTGGGGACACAACGCCGAAGTGCAGTCGCGCTCGCTGGACACACATATCTCGCGCCTGCGCGCCCTGCTGAACCTGCGCGCTGGACAGCCCTACGCCATCAGTGCCGTGTACGGCTATGGCTATCGCCTCGATGTGCCCGACGCAGCGCTGCAGGCGCTGCAGCAGGCATCATGACCGTACACATGCCTGCCGCCCTGGGCAGGCCCGTATCGCGGGCCTGCATGCTGGCCGCTCTCGGCCTGCTCGGCCTGGGCGGCGCACAGGCCCAGATCAAACCCGTGGGCCGCAACGGCGACACGATGGCACACCGGGTCGTCGCCGGCGACACGCTGGAGCAGTTGGCGGCCCGCTACCTGGGCGATGCCCGCCAGTGGACCGCCCTGCAGCAGCACAACGGCGTGGCCAATCCCTACCGCCTGCGGCCCGGCTCCGTGCTGGAGATTCCCGTGCGCCTGCTGCGGGCAGCTGTCGCCTCCGTGGAATTCGTGCAGGGCGATGCGCGCAGCACGCGCCCGCTGGACCACCTGGCCGATACGCAGGGCGCCGCTGGAGACGATGGGGGCCAGCCCCTGCGCAAGGGACAGACGCTGCAGGAAGGCGAGCGCCTGCAGCTGGCCCCGGACGCATTCGTCGCCGTGCGCCTGGCCGATGGCTCCCTGGTGCGCGTGCAGTCGCAGTCCGATGTGGTGCTGCGCCAGATGCGCCGCAAGGGCCGTGCCGGCAGCCTGCAGTCCGTACTGGACCTGCGCGAGGGCGGCGTCGAGGCCTCGGTGCCGCCCGAACCCGGCAACGCACAGCGCCGCTTCGAGATCCGCACGCCCGCTGCATCGACCAGCGTGCGCGGCACCCGCTTCCTGGTCCAGGCCGATGCCGCCGGCAGCACGGCGGCCGCCGTCGATGAAGGCACCGTCGCCGTGGGCTCCGACGCCTCAAGCGCGAACACTGGCGATGCGCTGCTGCGCCCGGGCCAGGGCGTGGCCGTGGCCGCCAATGGCCGCGTGGGCGAGCCCCGCCCCATGCTGGGCGCGCCCGACATCACGGCGTGGCCCGCGCTGGCGGAAGACGCCAACTGGATCAGCCTGCCCCTGCCCGGCTTGCCGGGCGCCGTGCGCTACCAACTACAGCTGTCGCGCGATGCCGACATGACCCAGGTGCTGCGCAGCGCCAGCTTCCAGGCCACGGCATCGCCGCTTCGCCTGGCGGGCGTGGAGGACGGCGATTACGTGCTGTCCCTGCGCGGCATCGATGCCCAGGGCATTCCGGGCGCCGCCAGCCGCCGCGCCCTGCGCGTCAAGGCCCATCCCGTGCCGCCGCTGTATGAATCACCGCAGGCCGACGCCACCGTGGGCCTGGGCCGCGCCAGCCTGCAATGCACTCAGGTCGTGGGCGCCGCGCGCTACCGCATCCAGGTCGTCTCTGCCGATGTGCAGGCCGGCTTTGCCGAACCCGCCATCGATGCACGCGACCTGAGCGACTGCACACTGCCCGCCACCACGCTGGCCCGCCTGCCGGCCGGACGCTATCTCTGGCGTGCCGCCAGCATTCGCACGCTGGCCGATGGACAGCCCGACCAGGGCCCGTTTGCCGCAGCCCAGGCCATGCAACTGGCTGCCGTTCCTCCCCAGCCCTCGGCCAGCGCGCTGCAGATGGGCGACGGCCCGGCCGAAGGCAGCCGCCAGATCCGCTGGAGCGGCGAGCCCGGCCAGCGCTACCACGTCATGGTGGCTCGCGACCAGGAGTTCACCGCGCCGCTGGTGGACCTCTGGACCGACCAGCCGCAATGGAGCACCGAGGAGCTGCCCGCAGGCAGCTACTACCTGCGCCTGCAGATCGAGGATGCCAACGGCCTGCGCAGCGACTTCTCGGCCGCGCGCCAGTTCCGCACCGGCAGCTGGATCGTCGATGCCAGCGGCGAGATGATGCATTCGGGCAACGGAGAGCGCCTGCAGCGCCAGTAGCCGTGCCCGTTCATTCCCTGACCGCGCTTGTCCACCCAGCCGCCCCCGCCTGACAGCCCCGCCACGCCGGCGCAGCCAGCGCCTGCGCGTGGCCGTGGACTGCGGCGGGACTGGCTGCTGCTGGCGGCGGGCCTGCTGTCCCTGGTGTTCTGGCTCAGCGGCGACGGGCAGCTCGACCGCATCAACGGATTCGTCCAGGACACGGCCAGCTGGCTGCACCGGCCCAAGGCATCGCAGGACATCGTCATCGTCGCCATCGACGATGCCAGCATCGACGCCATTGGCCGCTGGCCCTGGCGCCGCGCACTGCACGCCGGCCTGCTGGAACGCATCAGCCAGGCACCGCCGCGCGCCATAGGCCTGGACGTGATGCTCAGCGAGGAAGACCTGGACTACCCCGGCGACGACCTGCTGCTGGCGCGCGTTCTGCAGCGCAGCGGCCGCACCGTCTTGCCCGTCGCGCCAGGCAGCGGCCCGCTGCCGGCCTTCGCACAGGCCGCAGCGGCGCTGGGCCATACCCAGCTGCCCGTGGACGCCGATGGCGCGGTACGCGGCTTCCATGCCATAGAAGGCAGTGCGCAGCAGCCCTGGTGGCACATGGCGCTGGCCCTGCACTGCGTGGGCGAGAACGGCCGCGCATGCGCCCGCCCGGAGCCCGTGCCGCCCATGGACCCCGACGCACCCTCCTGGCAACGCCGCCAGCAGGAGATCATTGCCTTTGCACAGGCCAGGCCGGAGCAAGGCGCCAGGGACCGCTCGCCCTTCACCACCTATTCCTACATCGACGTGCTGCGTGGCCGCATTCCTGCAGCGGCATTCCGCGGCAAATACGTGCTCATCGGCACGACGGCCACCGGCCTGGGCAGCCGCTTCACCGCACCGCTGGGCACCAGCGCGCGGCCCATCTCCAGCGTGGAGATGCTGGGCCATGTGCTCAATGGCAGCCTGCAGGGCTCGCATGTGCATCCCGCGTCGGCCACGCTCAACTGCGCGCTCAATGCGGCAGCCGTGCTGCTGGCCCTGCTGGCCCTGGCCTGGCTGGGCCCGTCGGGCGGCATGCTGGCCTGCGCGCTGCTGGCCCTGGCCTGCCTTTCGCTGGCCGGGCTTGCACCGCGCCTGTGGCAGGTGCAGACGGCGCCTGCAGCCGGCCTGCTGGGCCTGGCCCTGGCCTATCCGCTATGGAGCTGGCTGCGCCTGCGCGCCGCCGCGCGCTTTCTGGCGCTGGAGCTGCGCGACCTGCAGGGGCAGGGCCTGCCCACCGCGCTGCGCCTGGGCGGCGACCTGCTGGACCAGCGCATCGCGGCCGTGGAGCAGGCTTCGCGCCAACTGCGCGCCCTGCACCATTTCGTCAGCGAAAGTCTGCGCCAGCTGCCCTCGCCCACCTTTGTCTGCGACCGGCAGGGCCATGTGCTGCTGGCCAATGCCGCAGCCCACGCCTATGCACGCAGCCTGGGGCATGACCTCAGGGCCGGCGATGCCCTGCCCCGGCTGCTCGATGGTCTGCGGGCACTGGAGACGGCAGCCGGCGCATCCGCCGGCCAGCCCTTGCTCACGCCCGAGGTACTTGCCGCCCACGGCCTGCCCCCCAGCAGCGAGGGGCGCGACCCCATGGGACGCAGCCTGATGCTGCTGACCCAGACCTTCGAGGCACCGCCGACCACGGGCTGGCTGATCACCCTGGTCGATATCAGCGATCTGCGCAGCGCCCAGGCCCAGCGCGACCAGGCCATGCAGTTCATCTCGCACGACATCCGTGCGCCCGTGGCATCCATCATCACCTTGCTGGAGATGCAGCGCGGCGCCGTACAGGCCCCCGACCTGGGCCTCCTGCTGCCGCGCATCGAAGGCTATGCCCAGGCCTCCCTGCAGCTGGCCGACGATTTCGTGCACCTGGCACGCGCCCAGCAGCAGGCGCTGCGCCGGGAACGGCTGGACCTGGGCCTGGTGCTGGACCAGGCCGTGGAAAGCTGCTGGGCCCAGGCCTCTGCGGCCCACGTGCAGCTGGAGTTCCTCCTGCCCGAACAGGAATGCCCCGTGCTGGGCGATGCGGGCATGCTCCACCGCGCGGCCGTCAACCTGATCGGCAACGCCATCAAGTACGGAGCGCGCGCAGATCAGGCAAACCCCGCCACGGTGCAATGCCTGCTGCAGCAGGACGCAGGCCATTGCCGCATCACCATCCGAGACCACGGGCCCGGCATGGATGGGAAGGCCGTCGCCCGGCTGAGCCAGCCGTTCGAGCGCCTGGACCACCACCAGCACCTCGACGGCGTGGGCCTGGGCCTGGCCTTCGTGCGCACCGTGGCCGCCCGACATGGCGGGCAGCTTGAGATAGAAAGCACGCCCGGCCAGGGCAGCGCCTTCAGCATCGTGCTGCCGAAAGCGGAAAAGGCCTGACTGGCATCTCAGGGACGCGGATGCGGATGCGGATGCAGAAAACGAAAAAGCCCTGAAGTCTTTCAACTTCAGGGCTTTGCGTTTTTTGGTGCGGCTGGCAGGAATCGAACCCACGACCCCTTGGTTCGTAGCCAAGTACTCTATCCAGCTGAGCTACAGCCGCAACGCTTCGCATTGTAGCAGCGGGTTTTGGGGCCCCCGGACAAAAGCGCCATATTTCTGCAAAAAACCCGGCGCCCGCATTCCCCGGCAACCGGGCGATGGCATGCCATGCGGCATGCCTTGCACCCAGCAAAAAAGCCTGCCGCCCGGAAAGGCGGCAGGCTTTTCATACCAATGGATGGTAGGGCCTCCCAGAGTCGAACTGGGCACCAACGGATTATGAGTCCGCTGCTCTAACCAAGCATGAGCTAAGGCCCCTGATTCACCAAGGCAGCACGGATGCAGGCCATGGCAAACAACTATTGTAGAGCCTAACCCGCAGGACTCAGCGCTTGTGACTCAGCGCATTGCTGACGAGCTTGGAGGTGATGTCCACGATCTGGATCATGCGGTCGTAGTGCATGCGGGTGGGCCCGATCACGCCCAGCGTGCCCACCACCTTGCCGTCGAGCTCGTAGGGCGCGCTGACCACGGACAGCTCCTCGAAAGGCACGACCTGGCTTTCACCGCCGATGTAGATGCGCACGCCTTCCGCCTGGCTGGAAAAATCCAGCAGCCTGAGGATCTGGGTCTTTTGCTCGAACAGGTCGAAGGCGCGGCGCAGATTGCCCATGTCGCTGGAGAAATCGCTGACCGACAGCAGGTTGCGCTCGCCCGCGATGACCACGTCCTCCTGGGCGCTGGTCATGGCCTCCGTGCCGATGTTGACGGCCGCCTGCATGAGCGTGGCCACCTCGCCGCGCAGCAGCTCCACCTCGCCCTTGAGGCGCTCGCGCACCTCTTCCATGGCCAGGCCCGCGTAGTGGCTGTTGAGGAAGTTGGAGGCTTCGATCAGCTGCGAGGACGAGTAGTCCACGTCGGTGAAGATGACGCGGTTTTGCACGTCACCGTCGGGCGATACGATGATGACCAGAAAACGCCGCTCCGACAGCCGCACGAATTCGATGTGCTTGAACACCGAGGTGCGGCGCGGCACCAGCACCACGCCCACGAACTGGGAAAGGCTGGACAGCAGGTTGGCGGCGTTGGCGATGACTTTCTGCGGCTGCTCGGGCGCGAGCTCGGGCGTCACGATATCGGCACGGTCTGCAGTGAGCATGGTGTCCACGAACAGCCGGTAGCCCCGGGCGGTCGGAATGCGGCCCGCCGAGGTGTGCGGGCTGATGATCAACCCCAGGTCTTCGAGGTCAGCCATCACATTGCGTATCGTGGCAGGCGACAATTCAAGCCCCGACGCACGCGACAGGGTTCGCGAGCCCACAGGCTGGCCGTCAGCGATATAACGCTCGATCAGCGCTTTGAGCAACAACTTGGCACGTTCGTCGAGCATGTGATGATTTTAATGATGTAATTTCCAGAAATGACGTCCACGTTTCGCCACGTTGCCTTGATCGGGAAGTACCACGCTCCCAGCGCAAGCGCCCCGTCCGAGAATGCCAGCAACGCGCTTGAGCGCATTGCGGACTTCCTCAGGCGCCAGGGCTGCGAAGTCGTGCTTGATACCCAATCGGCCCTGCACGCAGGGCTCACAGACTACCCCACCCTCGATGTCGATGGCCTGGGCAGGCATTGCGACCTGGGCCTGGTCGTCGGCGGCGACGGCACCATGCTCGGCGTGAGCCGGCACCTGGCGCAATACGGAACGCCCCTGATCGGGGTGAACCAGGGCCGCCTGGGCTTTGTCACCGACATCGCGCTGGAGGACTTCGAGGCCACGCTCACGCCCATGCTGCAGGGCGAATACGAGGAGGACCTGCGCCCCCTGATGTGCGCCCGCGTGATCCGCGACGGCCAGTGCGTGTTCGAGGCCCTGGCCATGAACGACGTGGTGGTCAACCGCGGCGGCACATCGGGCATGGTGGAGCTGCGCATCGAGGTGGGCGGCCGCTTTGTCTCCAACCAGCGCGCCGACGGCCTGATCGTGGCCACGCCCACGGGCTCCACGGCCTATGCGCTGTCCGCCGGCGGGCCGATGATGCACCCTTCCATCCCTGCCTGGGTGATGGCACCCATTGCGCCGCACAACCTGTCCAACCGCCCCATCGTGCTGTCCGATGCCAACGAGGTCACGATCGAGGTCGTGGCCGGGCGCGATGTCAGCGCCAATTTCGACATGCAGTCCCTGGCCTCGCTGCAGCACGGCGATCGCATCCTCGTAAGCCGCGCCCACCACAGCGTGCGCTTTCTGCATCCCAAGGGCTGGAACTACTTCGCCACGCTGCGCAAGAAACTGGGCTGGAACGAGGGAGGCGCCTGACCATGGCGCTCAAGCGCATCGTTCTGCGCGACTTCGTGATCGTGCAGGCCCTGGATCTGGACTGGCATGCGGGCTTCACCGTGCTGACTGGGGAGACCGGCGCCGGCAAATCCATACTGATCGACGCATTGCAGCTGGCCCTGGGCGCCCGCGCCGACGCGGACGTGGTGCGCGAAGGCTGCACCCAGGCCGACATCTGCGTGGAGTTCGACGGCTGCGCGCGGCTGCGCCCCTGGCTGGAGGCCGCAGGCCTGGCCTGCGAGGACAGCAGCCTGCTGCTGCGGCGCACGGTGGACACCCAGGGCCGCAGCCGCGCCTGGATCAACGGCACGCCGGCCACGGCCACGCAGCTGCGCGCCCTGGGTGAGCAATTGATCGACATCCACGGCCAGCATGCCTGGCAAAGCCTCACGCGGCCCGATGCGGCGCGCGCCCTGCTCGATGCCTATGCCGGCATCGACAGCCGCGAGGTCCAGGGCTGCTGGAGCCGTTGGTCCCAGGCCCGGCAGGCGCTGCAGCATGCGCAATCCGCCCAGGACAGCCTGCAGCGCGAGCGCGAGCGGCTGCAGTGGCAGATCACCGAACTCGACAAGCTGGCCCCGCAGGCCGACGAGTGGGACGAGCTCAATGCCCAGCACACGCGCCTGTCCCATGCCCAGACCCTGATCGACACCGCCCAGACCACGCTGCAGATGCTGGAGGACGACGAGGCCGGCGTGATCACTCCGCTGGGCCGCGCCAGCCACCTGATCCAGAACCAGGAGCACCTGGAGCCCGACTTCCAGAACATTGCCGACGTGCTGGCCTCATGCATGGCCCAGGCGCAGGATGCGCGCCATTCGCTGCAAAGCTATCTGCGCCGCGCCGACTTGGACCCCGAGCGCCTGGCCGAGCTCGATGAGCGCCTGTCGCTGTGGATGCAGCTGGCGCGCCGCTACCGCCGCACGCCCGATGAACTGCCGGCACTGCTGGCCGGCTGGCGCCAGGAGCTGCAGCAGCTGGACGCCGCCGTGGACATCGAGGCCCTGCATGCGGCCGAGCAATCGGCGCAGCAGCACTACCAGGCCAGCGCCCGGGTGCTGTCGCAGCAGCGCGCACTGGCTGCGCCGCGCCTGTCGCGCGCCATCACCCAGGCCATGCAGGGCCTGGGCATGGAAGGCGGCCTGTTCGAGGCCGCCCTGTCCACGGCCGACTCCCCCGGTGCCTTTGGCGTGGACAGCGTGGCCTTTCTGGTTGCCGGCCATCCTGGGGCCAGTCCCAAGCCGATTGCCAAGGTGGCGTCGGGCGGCGAGCTGTCGCGCATTTCGCTGGCGATTGCCGTGACCACCAGCGAGCTGGGCGAGGCCGGCACGCTGATCTTCGACGAGGTGGACTCGGGCGTGGGCGGCGCCGTCGCCGAGACCGTGGGCCGCCTCATGCACGCACTGGGCCGATCGCGGCAGGTGCTGTCCGTCACCCACCTGCCGCAGGTTGCCGCCTGCGCCGACCAGCACTACCTGGTGGCCAAGCAGCGCGCAAGGCAAGGCACGCTCAGCACCGTGCAGCCGCTGGACAGCGCCGCACGCGAGGCCGAGCTGGCGCGTATGCTCGGTGGCGAGCGCCAATCCGAAACCACGATGGCCCATGCCCGCGAAATGCTGGCCATGGCGCGCCAGGCACCTGCACCCCGCCCACCCCCGCGACGGGCCGGCCGGCAGCGGCCACAGGCCGATGCCGACCGCACACGGTCCAAGCCGGGACGCGCGGCCAACGGCGCGCGCAATACCAATGGAGGCTGATGCCATGTCGCTTGAGATCGTGCTGATCACCGGGATGTCCGGATCGGGCAAATCCGTCGCCCTGCATGCGCTGGAGGATGCCGGCTACTACTGCGTGGACAACCTGCCCCCCGAGCTGCTGTCCGCCTTCGTCGAACTGGAGCACGGCCGCCACAGCAACAAGGTGGCCATTGCCATGGATGCGCGCAGCGCCGGCGGACTGCCCCACCTGCCCGGCCAGCTGGAACGGCTGCAGCGCCAGGGCGTCGTGCCCCACCTGGTCTTTCTGGACGCCACCACGGGCACCCTGGTGCGGCGCTTCTCCGAAACCCGGCGCCGCCATCCGCTGTCGCAGGGGCCGGTCGCCGAAGGCCGCCGCGCCCTGGTGCAGGACATAGAAACCGAGCGCGAACTGCTGGGCGACCTGCGCGAGAAGTCGCATGTCATCGACACCAGCCACCTGCGCTCGTCCCAGCTGCAAAGCTATATCAAGGAGCTGATTGCGGCCCCGGTGGGCCAGATGACGCTGGTCTTCCAGTCCTTCGGCTTCAAGCACGGCCTGCCCTCGGATTCCGACTATGTGTTCGATGTGCGCATGCTGCCCAACCCGCACTACGAACCCCAGCTGCGCCCGCTGACCGGCATGGACGCACCCGTGGCCGAGTTCCTGCGCCAGCAGCCCGGCGTGGACCAGATGCGCCGAGACATCCAGCAGTTCCTGGAGTCCTGGCTGGACATGATGGCCAGCAACCACCGCAGCTATGTCACCGTGGCCATCGGCTGCACGGGGGGCCAGCACCGCTCGGTCTTCCTGGTCGAGGAACTGGCGCGGCACTTTGCCCCGCGCTGGCCCACGCTGTGCCGGCACCGATCGCTGGACAGCCGGCCCACACTCAAGCCTGCCGACCTGCTTGCGCACGACGTCTGAGCGCCAGGCCCCGCCTCCGGAACACTGCGATGCAAGGCTTGCCGATGACGAACGCCCCGCGCGTGTTGCTGGTGGAGGACGACCCCGCCATCGCGCGCACCGTCTGCTATGCGCTGGAGCGTGACGGCATTGCCGTGCGCCACTGCCTGCAGCTGGCCGATGCACGCGCGCAATGGCAGGCACAGCCGCCCGATGCCCTGCTGCTGGACGTGGGCCTGCCCGATGGCAACGGCCTGGACTGGTGCCGCGAGCTGCGCCAGGCCGGCGCCGCCGTGCCGCTGCTGGTGCTCAGCGCACGCGGCGAGGAAATGGACCGCGTGCTGGGCCTGGAGCTGGGCGCCGATGACTACCTGACCAAGCCCTTCAGCCCGCGCGAGCTGGTGGCCCGCACCCGCGCCCTGCTGCGCCGTGCGCAGCGCCTGCAGCCCGCGCCAACGGCCAGCGCAGCGCCGGCCGATGCCCTGTTCAGCATCGATACGCAAGGCCAGCGCGTGCGCATGCAGGGTGTGGCCCTGGAGCTGACGCGGCGCGAGTACCAGTTGCTGCGCTGCCTGCTGGAGCGCCCCGGGCGCATCCTCAGCCGCGAGTTCCTCCTCGACAGCATCTGGGGCCAGGACAGCGACAGCACGGACCGCACCGTGGATACGCACGTCAAGACCCTGCGCGCCAAGCTGCGCGCCCAGGCGCCGCAGCAGGACTTCATCACCACCCACCGCGGCATGGGCTACAGCCTGACGCTGCCGGGCTGAGCCACCGCAGCACGCCATGCGCCTCGGACTGCGGCTGTTCTTCGCCTTTTTCGTCATCAACGGCCTGGCCGCATTCTTCGTGCTGCGCGTCTTCATGGTCGAGGTCAAGCCCAGCGTGCGCAAGGTGACCGAGGACACGCTGGTCGAGACCGCCTACGCCCTGGCCGCGCTGGCCAGCGACGACATGGCCAGCGGCGTGCTGCAGCAAAGCCCCGCGGACAGCCGCTTCGCGCACCACATGCAGGCCTATGCCAACCAGACCGTCAAGGTCTGGATCTGGGACACGCGCAAGACCAGCCTGGACATGCGCGTCACCGTCACGGACCAGAAGGGCCTGGTGCTGTTCGACTCGGCTGGCCTGGACCAGGGCGCCGACTACTCGCGCTGGCGCGACGTGTACCGCACGCTGCGCGGCGAATACGGCGCACGCACCACGCGCGAGGTGCAGAACGACGAGGCCAGCAGCGTCATGTATGTCTCGGCACCCATCATGGTCGATGGCCGCGTGGCGGGCGTGCTCACCGCCTCCAAGCCCGCCCACTCGGTGCAGAAGATCGTGGACAGCGCGGAAAGCAAGATGCTGCGCGGCGGCCTGCTGTTCCTGCTGCTGTCGGCCGGCGTGGGCTTTGCCGTGACCTGGTGGCTGGTCATCCATGTGCGGCGCCTGCGCAGCTATGCCCAGCAGGTACAGGCGCCCACGCTCAACGAGGCCGCCTCCCCCACCACCGCCCCTCCCATGCCCGAGGCCCCGCGCATGCCCGGCGAGCTGGGCGAGCTGGCTCGCGCCATGGAGAACATGCGCAGCCGCCTGGAAGGGCGCGACTACATCGAAGGCTATGTGCGCGCCCTCACGCACGAACTCAAGAGCCCCGTGGCTGCCATCCGTGGCGCAGGCGAGCTGCTGCAGGAAGACCTGCCCCCGGCCGACCGCGAACTGTTCGCGCGCCAGGTGGTGGACCAGTGCCAGCGCCTGCAAAACCTCGTGGACCAGTTGCTGCGCCTGAGCCAGCTGGAGCAGCGCCGCGCCCTGCACCCGCACACGGCCTGCAGCCTGCAGGCCTGTGCCGAACAGGCCATGGCGCAAGTCAACAGCGCAGCGCACCAGCGCCGCATCCAGCTGGTACTGCAAGGTCAGGACAGCAGCGGCCCCTGGGAGCAGGACCTGGTGGTGCTGGCCCTGAGCAACCTGCTGAGCAACGCCATCGACTTCGCCCCAGAGGGCAGCAGCATCCACGTGGACCTGGAGCCCGGCCGCGTCAGCGTGCGCGACCACGGCCCCGGCGTGCCCGAGGCGCTACTCGGCCGGCTGGGCGAACGCTTTTTCACCACCCCCCGCCCCAACGGGGAGCGCAGCGGCACGGGACTGGGCCTGTCCATCGTGCTGCGCATCATGCTGCTGCACGGCGGCAGCATGCAGGCCGCCAACGCCCAGCCCGGGCTGCGTGTCACGCTGAACTGGCCACTGCGGGCACACTGACGCCCCCCCTATCGGCCCTGCGAATCCGACTTCACACCCGCTTCACACACTTCATTCCGGCCACACAGCCCCCGCCCAGACTGCGTCCACGATCAACGAACGGGATGTGGAATGAAGAACCGACTGCTTGCCAAAGGCGTGGCCCTGCTGGTCATGCTGGGCCTTTTGATGCTGGGCCTGGGCCTGATACACGACGTGGTGCGGGACCGCATACGCAACCGCGACAACGCCGTGCAGGGCGTGGTCGCCAGCCTGGCTGGCCGCCAGACGCTGATGGGCCCGGTGCTGGTGCAAAACTGCACCGAGACCACGGGCGTGGAAAAAGGCAGCAAGACCGAATGGACCACGCGCCAGTTCCAGCGCATGCTGCTGCCCGACCAACTGCGCCACCAGGCCACGGCGCGCATGGAGGAGCGCTCGCGCGGCCTGCACCAGGTCAGCACCTATGCCATGCAGGACAGCATCAGCGCCAGCTTCACGAACGCCGCCCAGTACCTGGAAAAGCCCTCCATCGACACGGCGGCCAACCAGACCGTGCGCTGCGGCGCACTTCGGGTGGCGCTGTCGCTCACCGATCCGCGCGGCATACGCTCGGCCACCATCGAAGCCGATGGCAAGAGCCTGGACGTCGGCCCTGGCACATCACTGGAGCGCTACTCGCAGGGCCTGCAGGCGGAACTGGCGCCGGCCCTGCTCAAGAAGGACGGGCCCCTTGAACTGAAGATTGCCCTGGAACTGGTGGGCACCGAAAAGCTGGCCTTCGTGCCGCTGGGCAGCCACAGCCAGGTCCAGTTGTCGGCCGACTGGCCCCATCCCTCGTTCGGTGGCAGCTTTCTGCCCAACCGGCGGGAGATCAGCGACAAGGGCTTCGAAGCCAGCTGGAACCTCTCGGCCCTGGCCTCGTCCGCACGCCAGGCCTTCACCGACCAGCAGCCGCTGTGCCAGCCCGGCCGCCGCGACATGGAGGAATACGCGGCCACCGCCCATGCCCCCAACAGCGGCCCTTGCCTGGAATCGCTGGATACGGACTTCGTGGACCCCATCAACGCCTACTCGTTGAGCGACCGCGCCACCAAGTACGGCCTGCTCTTCGTAGTGCTGACCTTCGTGGCCGTCGGCCTGTTCGAGGTGCTCAAGCAGCTGCGCGTGCATCCCATCCAGTACCTGCTGGTGGGATCGGCGCTGTGCAGCTTCTTCCTGCTGCTGATCAGCCTGTCGGAGCACATGGGATTTGCCAGCGCCTACGGCATTGCCGCCTCGGCCTGCGTGCTGCTGCTGGCCTACTACGCCAGCCACATCCTGGGCAGCCTGCGCCGCGGCCTGCCGTTTGCGGCGGGCATCGCCGCACTCTACGGCCTGCTGTACGTGCTGCTGCAACTGGAGCAAAGCGCGCTCATCGTGGGATCGATCGCGCTGTTCGCGGTGCTGGCCCTGATCATGGTCTGCACGCGGCATGTGGACTGGTATGCCTTCGGCCGGCAGGATGGCGACCGCTCCAGTGAAGACGCGGGCACCCCACCCACCGTGGGAGCGCTGCAGCCATGAGCACCATCACCGCCATCAGCGATATCCGCAGCCCGGACAATCAGGCGCTGGAGCGCCAGCGCTGCGAACAGGCCTGGCAACAGGCCGTGCAAAGCGGGGACCGCCATGCCCTTGGCTCCCTGCGCCTGCACATTGCCGACGCCACCGCACGCGCCAGGCGCACGCCCGGCGCACGGGAACAGTGGCTGGCCTGGATGCTGCTGCGCTGCGCCCTGCTGCTGCCGCGCCGCAGGTTCTAGCCAGCCGGGCCGACCGTGGCCTCAGCCCGCGAATTGCGCATCCAGCAGCTTGCGCACGGGGGCTGGCAGGCCCATGTCGGCCCAGGCTCCGGCATCGGCCCAGCAGCCCTGGCCGTCCGGCGTGGCGGCATCGATGCCGCCGCCCTGCACGCGCACGCGCACCGGATGCAGGTGCAGATCGCGGTGGGTGAGCACATGCAGGAAGGCGGGCAGATCGGTCCAGTCCAGGGGCGCCGTTCCTGGCCAATGCTGTGCCACCGCCTGCTCCAGTGCCTCGCGCCCGTTGAACACAGGTGGCGCATAAAGCCCCGCCCAGATGCCCTGCTGCGGACGGCGCTCCAGCCAGACGCGGCCCTGCCCGTCCACGGCGATCAGCAGCCACCAGGCCTCGGAACTGCGCTTGAGCTTGCGCGTTCGCACGGGATAGTTTTCGGGATTGCCAAAGCGGGCTGCCCGGCACTGCGGCTGCAGCGGACAGACCAGGCAGCTGGGCTTGCGCGGCGTGCAGATGGTGGCACCCAGGTCCATCAGGCCCTGGGTATAGCGGGGCATGGCCTGCTGCAGGTCCTCGGTGGGGCACAGCTGCTGGGCCAGGTCCCACAGTTCGCGCTCGTTCCTGGCAACGGCCAGATCCGCATCGAAAGCCAGCACGCGCGTGAGCACGCGCCGCACGTTGGCATCGAGGATGGGCACACGCTCGGAAAAGCAAAAGGAGGCGATGGCACCCGCCGTGGACCGGCCTATGCCGGGCAGCGTGGCCAGATCCTCGGCCCTGCCGGGAAAGGCACCACCCCAGTCCTCGACCACGGCCTGGGCACAGCGGTGCAGGTTGCGCGCGCGGCTGTAGTAGCCCAGGCCGCTCCACAGCGCCAGCACCGCGTCCTGCGGTGCGGCCGCCAGGCTGGCGACATCGGGGAAGGCATCGAGAAAGCGCTGGTAGTAGCCCAGCACGGTACTCACCTGGGTCTGCTGCAGCATGATTTCGGAGAGCCAGACGCGGTAGGGATCGCGCGTCTGCTGCCAGGGCAGGTGATTGCGTCCATGCGACGCCTGCCACTGCACGACGGGCGTGGCAATCGAGGGAAAGGTCAAGATATCAAGCAGTCAGTGAGGTTTCCTGTGCAGCCTTTGCCAGGCCGGGGAAGGCGGGCGTGGGCGACAGGGGTTGCAGCAGTTCCATGGTGGCCTGCCCCAGCTGCAGCTGCAAGGCCGTGAGCTGTTCGTCGGCGGTCTCGATCTCGGCGATGCGTTCCACCAGGCCCGAGGCCGCATTCTGGATGCGGTCCACCGCCTCGATGCGGCGGGCAAAGCTGCGCTTGCGCTCCTTCAATTGGGCATCGAGCTGGGCTGTGGCGGATTTGCTCCACATGTCCACGTCGTTGGCCGCAGACTCGAACACCGTGCGCAACCGCATCGCCAGCGCCTTGATCAGGCGCTGCGCAAACGCAGGATTGCTGCGCCTGAGCGCGTGGCCCAGGCCCAGGTACTGGGTGTAGCTGGCCTCGATGCGCTGCAGGTCGCCGCCGAACTCGGCCAGTTCCAGCTGGGCCGGAGCCTGCAGCGAGAAGCCGAACTCGGCATTGAGTTCCTTGAAGGTCGCGCCCAGCATGGACTGGATCTCTCCGGCCTGCGCCTGCGCCCGGGTCGCCACGGTACGCAGGCGCTCGAAGGTTTCGGCATAGACCTTGCGGGCGCCCAGCTTCAGGCCGCGCTGCTCCAGCGCATCCTTGAGATCGACCAGTTCCTGCTTGAGCGCGCTGGAGCCCAGCTGCCGGAAGATGTCGCGCAGCATGCGCATGTGCACCAGCCGAACAGCCTGGATCCTGGCGGCGCTGGCATCGAAATCCTGCTGCTCGCTCTCGATGCGGTGGCGCATGGAGGCGATGACGCTGGCATTCTTGCCGCGCAGGCTGCGCAGCTCGGCCATCTGGTCGTCCAGGTCGCGGCGGCGGATGTTGAGCACGCGCTCCACCTCGACCTGCAACTGCTGCACATTGGCCCTGACGGCCGTCTGCAGCACCTTCTGGCGCTGGCCCATGATGCCCTCGGCCAGCATGTTCTCGAAAACGGGCAGTCCGCTGGCCTGCAGCAGCGCATCGTTGCTGGAGACCTTGGCCACCAGGCCCTTTTGCGCCGACACGGGCAGCACCCGCTCCATGGGCAGGCCCAGCATCTGTGCCGACTCCTGGCGCTGGCGCTGCAGTTGGGCCTGCACCTGCGACGCGGAACTCAGGCTGTCCCAGAGCGTGTCTATCTTGTTGAGCACCACGAGGCGGGAGTCGGCCAGCGCATGCTGGCCCGAAGCCACATCGGGCGGCAGCACATGGTCGCGCCAGATGGCCAGATCGGACTTGGTCACGCCGGTATCGGCCGCCAGCACGAAGACCACGGCATGGGCCTGGGGGATCAGGTTGACGGTCAGCTCGGGCTCGGCGCCCACGGCATTCAGGCCGGGCGTATCCAGAATCACCAGCCCCTGCTTGAGCAGGGGATGGGGCATGTTGATCAGCGCATGGCGCCACATGGGCACCTCGACCAGGCCCTGCTCATCCACGAAGGGATTGCCGCCCTGGTCCTCGTCATGCCAGAAGCCCCAGGTCCGCGCCAGTTCCACGGAAACCTTGCGCACTTCGGCCACCTTGGCCAGCGTGTCGGCGATCTGCTGGGCATTGTTCACGTCGAGCGGCAGTTGCAGCCAGGCCTCGGGACGGGCGCGCCACTGGCCCAGGCTTTCCAGCGATTCGCGCGTATCGATGGGCAGCAGGCGCAGGCTGGGCTGCAGCTCGGCTTCCCAGCCCAGCTCGGCGGGGCACATGGTCGTGCGCCCTGCGCTGGCCGGCATGAGGCGGCGGCCATAGTGGGCGAAGAAGACCGCATTGATCAATTCGGACTTGCCGCGCGAGAACTCGGCCACGAAGGCCACCATGACCTTGTCGCCACGCACCTGGGCTTCCAGCCGCTGCAGCCGCTCCTGCACCGCGACATCCAGCAGCTCCTGGGACTGCAGCCATTCGCGCAGCGCATGCAATTGCTGCGCAAAGCCGCGGCGCCATGCGCCGTGCTGGTCGAATTGCTCGTTGAATGATGGTCCCACGTGTTTCCCCCGCCATTGCATCGCCAATGTCTGCCGATGCCTAGTGATCGCCTCGACATTGCGCCGCAAGCGTGATGCCTGTTCTCTTCAAAATATAGCACCGTCGCCCCGTTTTGCCTGCTGCGGCGCCCCAAGGCCGGCCCCTGGAGCGGGGGGATTAAGGAAAAAATATCGTTTATTTACAAATGAAACAATATTTCACCATCAATCTGCGGCGGCTGGTGCCTGAAATTTGAAGAAACAGGCGCTTTTTGCAAATGCTTCGCGGGACCTGCCGCAATGCAGCCGCAACAGGCGTTACGAGACGTTGAGAATTCGCTCCGTTTTTTGAAGCGATCATCCCGCCTTCTGGCACCGCGCGCAGAAGTAGGTGCTGCGCTGCCCCTGGCGCAGCATTTGCACGGGCGAGCCGCAGTGCGTGCAGGGCAGGCCTTCGCGGCCATAGACCTTGGCCTGCAGCTGGAAGTGGCCGGCCATGCCGTCGGGCGCGGAGAAATCGCGCAGTGTCGTGCCGCCCTGCTCCACCGCCAGGGCCAGCACGCGGCGGATCTCCTCGAACAACCGGCGCACCTTGCGCGGCCCGACCTCGCAGGCCGGCTGCGTGGGCGCGATGCGCGCCATGAACAGCACCTCGGACGCATAGATATTGCCCACGCCCACGACCACGCTGCCGTTCAGCAGCAATTGCTTGATGGGCGTGCGGCTGGCCTTCAGGCCGGCCCGGAAGGTCTCGAACGAGAAACTGTCATCCAGCGGCTCCATCCCCAGATGATCCAGCAGCCTGCGCGCCCAGGGATCGCTCTCGGCCGCCACATACATCACCGCACCAAAGCGCCGCGGATCGTGCAGCCGCAGCAGGCCCTTGCTGGTCTGCAGGTCGAAATGGTCATGCGTCCCTGCAGGTCCCAGCGGTGCTTCATGGGGGGCCACGAAACGCAGGCTGCCCGACATGCCCAGGTGCAGCATCAGCAGGCCCTCGCTCAGCTCCATCAGCAGATACTTGCCGCGCCGGCGCACGCCGTGCACATCGCGCCCGGCCAGCAGCTCGGGGGCAATGCCCAACGGCCAGCGCAAGGGCTTGCCCAAGGCCACGGATTCAATGCGCGCTCCGGCGATCTGCGCGGCAAAAGCGCGCCGCGTGACTTCTACTTCTGGCAATTCAGGCATGCGATCCGGGTTGTGCTGTAGTTGTGCGAAATGTGGTCTGGGCTTCGATTATTATGGTTCGATGGATCATCGCCTTCGCCTTCAGGGACTTGCCGTGGCAGCAGCCCTGGCCATGGGTTCCGCCACTGCCTGGGCACTCCCGGGCAAGACCGCAGCCACCATCGAGACGGAATCCCCCGAACCTCCCTCGTCCGCCGCCGCCTCTGCGGAGGACGATCGCGCCGCCCTCAACGCCGAGCTGTTCTACGAGATCCTGGTCGGCGAGATCGCCGCCAGCCAAGGTGCGCTGGGCGACGCCCAGGCCATGATGATGGAGGCCGCTCGCACCAGCGGCAGCGAGCAGCTGTACCGGCGTGGCACCGAGCTGGCGCTGCAGTCGCGCTCCGGCGAGCGCGCACTGGCCAATGCCCGCGCCTGGCTTGACGCCTTTCCCCAGTCCCGCGACGCCAACCGCTTCGTGCTTCAGATCCTGGTGGCACTGAACCGCATCGCCGATACCGGCAGCTATCTCAAGCGCGAGATCGAGGCCACGCCTGCGCCCTCCAAGCCCGCCACCTACCTGGGCATCACCCAGCTCTACAACAACGCCAGCGACAAGGCCCTGGCGGCCGATGTGGTCGAGCAGGCCATGGCGGGCGAGACCGACAACCCCGCCAGCGGCCCCCTGGCCTGGGCCACCATCGGCCACATGCGCCTGGGCGCCGGGCAGAAGGCTGCCGCCATGCAGGCCGTGCAAAAGGCACAGGCGCTGACACCCGATACCGGCCCTGTGGCCCTGCTGTCCATGGAACTGCTGGAAGCCGGCATGCCCGAGGCGGAGCCCATCGTCAAACGCTACCTGGCCAAGAATCCTTCAGCCCAGATGCGCATGGCCTATGCCCGCGTGCTGCTGGGCCAGCAGCGCCTGGACGAGGCCCGCCAGCAGCTGGTCTCCATCACCGTGGATTCCCCCGACTACGCCGAAGCCTGGGCCACCCTGGCCGCGCTGCAGCTGCAGTCCAACGACGTGGATGCAGCCCAGGCGTCCACCGAGCGCTTCGGCAAGCTCGTGCCGCAGATTCCCGCCGGTGTGGCGCGCAGTGCGGCCCAGTCCCAGTACTACCTGCTGCAGTCCCAGATTGCAGAAAAGCAGGGCAAGTTCGCCGAGGCCGACGCCCTGCTGCGCCGCATCGACGACGCGCCCAACCTGCTGAGCGTGCAGGCGCGCCGTGCCGCCCTGCTCGCGCGCCAGGGCAAGCTCAAGGAAGCCCGCGCCCTCATCGAGGCCGTGCCCGCCAGCGGCCCCAGCCAGCAGCGGCTCAAGCGCCTGGCCGAAGTGCAGCTGCTGCGCGATGCCAATCAGAATGCCCAGGCCTACGCGCTGCAGGCCGAGTTGCAAAAGCAGGACCCTGAAGACGCCGAGCTCGCCTATGACACCGCCCTGCTGGCGGAGCGCATTGGCAAGCATGACGAAATGGAGCGGTTGCTGCGCGGCATCATCGCGCGCCAGCCTGATTTCCAGCACGCCTACAACGCGCTGGGCTACTCCTTCGCCGAACGCGGCATCCATCTGGATGAAGCCGAAAAGCTCGTCGGCAAGGCGCTGGAAATGTCGCCTGGCGACCCCTTCATCACCGACAGCCTTGCCTGGGTGAAATTCCGCCGGGGCGACCTGGACGAAGCCCTCAGGCTGCTCGAAAGCGCCTACGCATCACGCCCCGACGTGGAGATCGCCGCACACCTGGGCGAAGTGCTCTGGGCCAAGGGTGATCGCGAACGCGCGCAGAAGATCTGGCGCCAGGGCCTGGCCACCAGTCCCGACAACACGACCCTGCGCGAAACCCTGCGCCGCCTGGGCGTCTCGCTTTGAGCTACCGCGCCGTGCCCGGGTTGCCGCATCCCGCCCTTGCACGCCGGCAGCTGTGCGCCACGGCGGCCGCCGCCGCACTGCTGGCCCTGGCCGGCTGCGCCCTGCCACCCCGCCAGCTGCAGGCCGACGCAACCGCCCCCACCGCTGCCGGCCACTGGGCGGGCCGACTGGCGCTGCAGGTGGAAGATGCGCAAAACCAATCCTTCAGCGCAGGCTTCGAGCTGCTGGGCACCCCCCAGCGCGGCGAGCTGCTGCTGTTCACGCCCCTGGGCTCGACACTGGCGCGCCTGCTCTGGGAACCGGGACAGGCAAGCCTGCAACAAGGCGAGGAGCGCAAGACCTCGGACTCGCTGCCCGCACTGGTGCAGGGGCTGACCGGCAGCGATCTGCCCATTGCCGCCCTGTTCGACTGGCTGCAGGGCCGGGCCACCGCAGCCGCAGGCTGGCAGGTCGACCTCTCCCGCATGGAGCAGGGCCGCCTGTCCGCCCGGCGCAATGACCCGCAGCCGCCGGCCGCGCTGCGCATCGTGCTCGACACGCCCTGATTTCCGCCGGGCGCGCCTGCTCCATCCCCACCTGCCGCCCCTGCCTCTTTTTCCTCACCCTCTCCAGCCCATGCGCTCGCTCCACGACGTGCCGGCTCCGGCCAAGCTCAACCTGTTCCTCCACATCACCGGCCGCCGCGCCGATGGCTATCACCTGCTGCAATCGGTCTTCATGCTGTTGGACTGGCATGACACGCTGCATTTCGACAGGCGTGGCGACGGCCAGATCAGCCGCGAGGACCTGTCGGGCATGGCACTTCCTGCCGACGATCTCATCGTGCGGGCCGCACGGGCCCTGCAGCAGGCCACCGGCTGCAGCGCGGGCGTGCACATCGGCGTGGAAAAGCGCCTGCCGGCGCAGGCCGGGATGGGCGGGGGCTCGTCGGATGCGGCATCGACCCTGATCGCACTGAACCGCCTGTGGCAGTTGAACCTGACGCGGCGCGAGCTGCAGCGCATTGCACTGGACCTGGGCGCCGATGTGCCCTTCTTTCTGTGCGGCAACTCCGCCTGGGTGGAAGGCATAGGCGAGCGCATCACGCCGCTGGAACAGGCCAATGCCCTGCCGCCCCAGCGGTTCGTGGTGGTCAAGCCCGAGGCGGGGCTGGAGACCCTGTCCATCTTCCGCGACGCAACCCTCAAGCGCGATCATGCCCATGCTACAATCGAAGACTTTGCTGCAGATCACTATGGCTTTGGCCAAAACGACTTGCAGCCTGTCGCCGAAAGGCTGCAGCCTGAAGTGAAAAAAGCCATCGATTGGCTAAACTCACTAAAACTGCATGCTAGAATGACGGGCTCAGGAAGTGCAGTATTTGCACCACTGACGCAAACGATTGACTTAAAGGATGCTCCTGGCGCCTGGAATGTCAGAGTTTGCAGCAATCTGCAGGCCCATCCTCTCAAGGATTGGCTGAAAGATGAAAGTTTATAGGCTGTCTGCCTGCGGCAGAAGGCCTGTGTAGGGGAGTCGCCAAGTTGGTAAAGGCACCGGATTTTGATTCCGGCATGCGAGGGTTCGAGTCCTTCCTCCCCTGCCAAACGTCTTTCGCGTCAAGGCAAACCCATCGTACTGGGGCGCTCAATGCATTCACATCATCCTGACATCATGGTCTTCACCGGCAATGCCAATCCTGGCATGGCCACTGAAATCGTTCAGCACCTCGGCACCACGCTGGGCGCAGCCGACGTGGGTCGTTTCTCCGATGGAGAAGTCGCCGTCGAGATCAAGCAGAACGTGCGTACGCGCGACGTCTTCGTCGTGCAATCCACCTGCGCACCGACCAACGACAACCTGATGGAACTGCTGGTCATGGTGGACGCGCTCAAGCGTGCATCGGCCGAGCGCATCTGCGCGGTGATTCCCTACTTCGGCTACGCCCGCCAGGACCGCCGCCCGCGCTCCACCCGCGTGCCGATCACGGCCAAGGTCGTGGCCAACATGCTGCAGGCCGTAGGCGTCGAGCGCGTCCTGACCATGGACCTGCACGCAGACCAGATCCAGGGCTTCTTCGACATCCCCGTGGACAACATCTATGCCACGCCGGTGCTGCTGGGCGATCTGCGTCAGAAGAACTACGAAGACCTGATCGTCGTCTCCCCTGACGTCGGCGGCGTGGTCCGCGCACGTGCGCTGGCCAAGCAGCTCGGCTGCGATCTGGCCATCATCGACAAGCGCCGCCCCAAGGCGAATGTCTCCGAAGTCATGCATGTCATCGGCGACATCGACGGCCGCAACTGCGTGATCATGGATGACATGATCGACACCGCCGGCACGCTGGTGAAGGCGGCCGAAGTGCTCAAGCAGCGCGGCGCCAAGAGTGTCTATGCCTACTGCACGCACCCGATCTTCTCGGGTCCGGCCATCGAGCGCATCGGCAACGGCAACGCCCTGGACGAGGTCGTGGTGACCAACACCATCCCCCTGAGCACCGAGGCACAGGCCTGCGGCAAGATCCGCCAACTGTCCGTGGCACCCCTGATTGCCCAGACGATCCAGCGGATTTCCACCGGTGATTCGGTGCTGAGCCTGTTCTCTGAATAAAATATCGGCCCCTGTGGTCGGAACCCAGCAAACCTCCTTCGGGAGGTTTGCGCGTTCCGGAGTGGTTTCAGGACCACCCCGGGACACCGCAAGAGCAGCCTGGTCCGCATCGGACAGGCGTTCTTTTATCAACGGATGAGGCTGGTCGCGGTCCATCCATCTAGGAGTTAGTTATGCAATTCGTCGCTTTTGAGCGCGCCAAGCAAGGTACGGGTGCGAGCCGCCGTCTGCGCAATTCGGGCAAGGCCCCTGGCATCGTCTACGGCGGTGCTGCCGAAGCCCAACTGATCGAAATCGATCACAACGCCCTGTGGCACGCACTGAAGAAGGAAGTGTTCCACTCCAGCATCCTGGACATGGAAGTCAACGGCCAGACCTCCAAGGTCGTGCTGCGCGACGTGCAATTCCACCCCTACAAGCAGCTCATCCTGCACGTGGACTTCCAGCGCGTTGACGACAAGACCAAGGTTCACCTGAAGGTGCCGCTGCACTTCGAAGGCATGGAACAGTCCCAGGCCGTCAAGGTCGAGAACTGCACGATCACTCCCCTGGTCCATGAACTGGACGTGGTGTGCATGCCCGCCCAACTGCCCGAGTTCATCACCGTGGACCTGAGCGGCCTGACTTCCAAGTCCACCCTGGGCCTGCAAGGCGTCAAGCTGCCCAACGGCGTGAAGGCCGTGGTGCGCGGTTCCAACAAGAACCCCGCCCTGATCTCCATCAAGCTGCCCGAAGTGGCTCCTGATGCATCGGCAGCTCCCGTGGCAGCCCCGGCCGCTCCGGCCAAGAAGGGCAAGAAGTAATTCTTGGCTTTCCCTTGCGGTGGCCCCGGCTGCCGCAAACCTGCAAAAGGCCCACCTCGCGTGGGCCTTTTGCATGGGGGAGCACCCTCGCCCGCCTGCTGCGGCCGCCATGGAGATAATCGCCCGATGATCAAATTGTTTGTCGGCCTGGGTAACCCCGGGCCGGAGTATGAGGACACCCGCCACAACGCGGGCTTTTGGTGGATTGATGCGCTGGCGCGCGAACTCAAGGTCCATCTGGTGCCCGAGCGCAGCTACTTCGGCCTCATGGCCCGTGCCAGCGTGCGCGGCGAGAACGTCTGGCTGCTGCAGCCGCAGACCTTCATGAACCTGTCGGGCAAGTCGGTGGGCGCGCTGGCGCGCTTCTTCAAGATCCTGCCCGAGGAAGTCCTCGTGGTCCATGACGAACTGGACTTCGAGCCCGGTCAGGTCAAGCTCAAGCGCGGCGGCAGCCACGGCGGCCACAACGGCCTGCGCGATATCCATGCCCAGCTGGGCTCGGCCGACTACTGGCGGCTGCGCATCGGCATAGGCCATCCGGGCCACAAGGCCGAAGTCGCCAACTGGGTGCTCAAGAAGCCCGCGCCCGACCAGCGCCAGCTGATCGAGGACAGCATCGCCCACTCCCTCAAGGCCTGGCCCGAACTGCAGGCCGGCAACATGGACAAGGCAACCTTGCTGATCCACACCACCAAGCCGCCGCGCCCCAAGCCCGCACGCCCGGCCACGGCCGAGAGCGACAAGGGCTGAACGTTCAGGAAGAAGCGGGAGCCTGGGACTGCAGACGCAGGTACTTCTGCATCAGCGTCTCGCGGTCTTCCACATGGGCGGGATTCACGGGAATGCAGGCCACCGGGCAGATCTGCACGCACTGGGGCTCATCGAAATGGCCCACGCACTCCGTGCACTTGCTGTGCTCGATCTCGTAGTACTCCTCGCCCATGGAGATTGCATCGTTCGGGCACTCGGGCTCGCAGACATCGCAGTTGATGCATTCGTCGGTGATCATCAAAGCCATGGCAGGTCCCTCGCAAGTGCCAGCCACGCTCCGGGCCGGGCGGGCCCATGCGCCCCGAAGGGGCCTTGCAGCAAGGTGGCATCAGTCATGCCGCCATTATCCTGTCCGCCACATAAGCATGGAGGCTGCACGGGCAAGCCCGGCGCCCTGAAATCGATGGCCGCGTCCCCGTTCATCGGGGCCCTGCCGCTTCAAAGGCCGCTATGCTGCGAGCATGGGCCGTGCGCAGTACCATTCGGGCCCTTCCAAGAACAACCCACCCACTCCGCCGACGTGACCGCCACCCACCCTGCCGAGGCCGATTGCCCATGAGCATCTTTCTGCTCAAGCGCCTGCTGATGCTGGCAGCCACGCTGCTGGGCGCATCGGCCGTGGTTTTCGGCGTGCTGGAAGTGCTGCCGGGCAATGCCGCCCAGACGCTGATGGGCCCCGATGCCGCGCCCGAGGCGGTGCAGGCGCTGGCCGTGCAACTGGGGCTGGACCAGCCGGCCTGGCAGCGCTACCTGCAGTGGCTGCAGGGGCTGCTGCACGGCGACATGGGACTGAGCTACGCCTACAGCACACCGGTCAGCGAGCTGGTGCTGGAGCGGCTGGCCGTCACCGTGCCGCTGGCCGTGATGGCCATGCTCATCACGACCGTGCTGGCACTGGCCGCCGGCATCTATGCCGCATCGCGCCACAACCGCTGGGGCGACCTGGGCATCATGGGCCTGGCACAGGTCGGCATCGCCATCCCCAATTTCTGGTTTGCCATCCTGCTGATCCTGGTGTTCTCGGTGAAGCTGCAATGGTTTTCCGCCGGCGGCTTTCCCGGCTGGAGCGAGGCCGACGGCGGCGGCCCGCTGCAGGCACTGCAGGCGCTGCTGCTGCCGGCCATCTCGCTGGCCGTGGTGCAGGCGGCCATCCTGGCGCGCATCACGCGCTCGGCCGTGCTGGAGGTGCTGCGCGAGGACTTCGTGCGCACGGCCCGCGCCAAGGGCCTGTCGCGCCGTGCCGTGCTCTGGGGCCATGTGCTGCGCAACGCCATGATTCCCGTGCTCACGGTCATGGGTCTGCAGTTCGCCCAGTTGCTGGCCGGCACCATCGTGGTGGAGAACGTGTTCTACCTGCCGGGCCTGGGCCGGCTGATCCTCCAGTCCATCGCCAACCGCGACCTGATCGTGGTGCGCAACTGCGTGCTGCTGCTGGCGGCCATGGTGGTGGTCATCAACTTCATCGTGGACGTGCTGTACGCGGCCATTGATCCGCGCATCGAAGCCAGCGACGTATGAGCCAGCCGCACAGCCCTCCTTCGCCCCCGCCCTCCGCCTCGCCAGCGGGCCACCGGCCCACGCGGGCCGTCACCCTGCGCGCGCCCGCCGGAGCGGGCCGGCGCATGCTGGGCCACCGCAGCTTCCTGCTGGGGGCGGTGCTGACCGCGCTGCTGCTGCTCACGGCCCTGCTGTCTTTCTGGTGGACGCCGGGCTCTGCCTACGACATGGACATGGACGCCAAGCTGGCTGCACCGGGCGCCCTGCACTGGCTGGGCACCGACGCCTATGGGCGGGACGTGGCCTCGCTGCTGTTCCTGGGCGCGCGCAGCTCCATCCTGGTCGGCGTGATTGCCGTGGGCATCGGGCTGTCGATGGGCGTGGCGCTGGGCCTGGTCGCGGCAGCCTGCAGGGGCTGGGTGGAAGAGGCCATCATGCGGCTGGCCGATTTCAGCTTTGCCTTTCCCGCGCTGCTGTCGGCCATCATGCTCACGGCCGTGTTCGGCGCAGGCATCGTCAACGCCATCATTGCCATCGGCATCTTCAACATTCCCACCTTCGCGCGCATCACGCGGGCATCGGCCAAGGCCGTGTGGGCGCGCGAATACGTGCTGGCCGCACGCGCCTGCGGCCATGGCCGCGCCAGCATCACCTGGCGCCATGTGCTGCCCAACATCCTGCCGGTGCTGGTGGTGCAGGCCACCATCCAGTTCGCGCTGGCCATTCTGGCCGAGGCCGCCCTGTCCTATCTGGGCCTGGGCACGCAGCCGCCCCAGGCCTCATGGGGCCGCATGCTCAGCGAGGCGCAGACCCTCATGTTCCAGGCACCGCTGCTGGCCGTGTGGCCGGGCCTGGCCATTGCGCTGTCGGTGCTCGGGCTCAACCTGCTGGGCGACGGGCTGCGCGATCTGCTCGACCCGCGCCTGTCGCGCCAGCGCTGAGGAAGGCACGCGCCCATGCCCCTGCTCGAAGTCTCCGGCCTCACCATCACCTTGCAGACCCCGCGCGGCCGCGCGCGCGCCGTGCAGAACCTGGAGTTCATCCTGGAGCGCGGCGCCACGCTGGGCCTGATCGGCGAGTCGGGCTGCGGCAAGTCGCTGACCGCCCTGGCGCTGATGGGCCTGCTGCCAGAGCATGCCCAGGTGGACGGCAGCATCCAGCTCAACGGCAAGGAGCTGCTGGACATGGACGAGAACGCGCTGTGCCGCCTGCGCGGCAACCGCATGGCCATGGTGTTCCAGGAGCCGATGACGGCATTGAACCCCGTGCACGGCATCGGCCGCCAGGTGGCCGAGCCGCTGCGCCATCACCTGCGCCTGGGCCGCCAGGCCGCGCGAGCGCATGCGGTGGCGCTGCTGGAGCGCGTGGGCATTGCCCGTGCGGCCCAGCGCTATGACGACTATCCGCACCAGTTCTCGGGCGGCCAGCGCCAGCGCATCACCATCGCCATGGCCCTGGCCTGCGGGCCCGACCTGCTGATTGCCGACGAACCCACGACGGCGCTGGACGTGACCGTTCAGCAGCAAATCCTGGACCTGCTGCAGGAACTGGTGGCCGAGCATTCCATGGCCCTGCTGCTGATCTCGCACGACCTGGGCGTGATCGCGCAGAACGTGGAGCAGTTGCTGGTCATGTACGGCGGCAGCGTGGTCGAAAGCGGCATGACCGAGGCCATCTTCGCGCGCCGCGCCCATCCCTATACACGCGGCCTGTTCGCGGCCAGGCCCCAGCTGGACCTGTCCGCCCCCGGCAGCCTGCCGCCGGCCCGGCTGCCCACCATTGCCGGCACCGTGCCCGAGCTGGTGGACCTGCCGGCCGGCTGCGCCTTCGCGGGCCGCTGCAGCTTCACCGAGCCGGCCTGCCACAGCGAGCGCCCGCGCCCCGTGGTACTGGAGCGCCCGCAGCGGCCCACGCCCGCATCCCTGCAGGCCTGGGCACAGCCGCATGTGGTGCGCTGCCTGCGCCCCGAGGCCATTGCACAGGGCCTGCCTGCACAGGAATGCGCATGACAGGGCACCCCCTCCAGGCGCCACCGGTCCAGACGCCACCGGCCTCCGATGCCCCCCTGCTGCAAGTGACAGGCCTGGCCCGCAGCTACCAGTTGCCGCGCCGGTCGCTGTGGCGCGCGCCGGAGCAGGTGCATGCGCTGCGTGGCGTGGATTTCACGCTGACGGCGGGGCGCAGCCTGGGCGTGGTGGGCGAGTCGGGCTCAGGCAAGTCCACGCTGGCACGCCTGGTCATGGCGCTGGACACGCCCAGCGCCGGCAGCGTACGGCTGCTGGGCCAGGATCTGCACCAGTTGGGTCGCCAGGCACTGCGGACGGCACGCCGCGACTTCCAGATGGTGTTCCAGGACCCCTACGGCTCGCTGGACCCGCGCATGACGGTGGAGCACATCGTCTGCGAACCCCTGCTCGCCCAGCCTGCGTCGCCCGAACGCAGCGCCCGGCGCGACCAGGCCCGCGCCACGCTGGAACAGGTCGGCCTGCGCGTGCAGGACCTGGACAAGTACCCGCACGAGTTCTCGGGCGGCCAGCGCCAGCGCATCGCCATTGCGCGGGCATTGATCACACGGCCCCGCCTCATCGTGGCCGATGAGCCCGTGAGTGCGCTGGACGTATCGGTGCAGGCCCAGGTGCTGAACCTGCTGCACGATCTGCAGCAGCAGCTGGGCCTGTCCTATCTGTTCATCAGCCACGACCTGGCCGTGGTCCAGCACCTGTGCGACGACGCCATCGTGCTGAGCGAGGGCCGCATCGTCGAGCGCGGAGCGCCGCAGCAGCTGTTCCACGCCCCGCAGCACCCATATACGCAGGCCCTGGTCCGGGCCGTGCCGCGCATCGCCCTGCAGCACCGGGCCTGAAAGCTGACGGCCGCCCGCGCGGACCAGGCCCCCAGGGCCACGCACCCGTGCGCCGTGGTGTAAAAACACTGCTGCAGGCCGCAGACAGCGGCCCGAGAACCATCTGCAAGAATTTCCGGAGACCTGTTCATGTTCAACCGCCGTTCCCTGCTGGCCAGCTCCGCTGCTGCCGGCCTGCCCCTGCTGATGCCCTGGCCTGCGCTGGCCCAGAGCCGCAAGGACAGCATCACGCTGGCGATGACGCTGGAGCCCCCGGGGCTGGACCCCACGGCCGGGGCCGCATCGTCCATCGGCGAGATCGTGCTCTACAACCTGTTCGAGACGCTGACCAAGATCAACCCGGACGGCAGCGTCTCGCCGCTGCTGGCCGAGAGCTGGGAGGTCTCGCCCGACCTCAAGACCTACACCTTCCGCCTGCGCAAGGGCGTGAGTTTTCAGAACGGCGAGCCCTGCAACGCCCACAGCGTGAAGTACTCCTTCGACCGGGCGGGCGACGACAAGAGCACCAACAAGGACAAGCGGACCTTCGCCTCCCTGTCCACGCGCGTGGTGGACGACCATACCGTGGTCGTGATCAACAAGGACATCGATCCCGACTTCCTCTTCGTGCTCGGCCAGGCGACTTCCATCATCGTCGAGCCCAAGAGCGCGGCCACCAACGCCACGCGCCCCGTGGGCACGGGCCCCTACCAGTTGGGCAACTGGAGCAAGGGCGCCTCGGTCACGCTCACGGCCTGGCCGCAGCACCGCATGGCCTCCGGCCTGCGCATTCGCCGCGCCAGCTTTCGCTTCATCTCGGACCCTGCGGCCCAGGTCGCTGCGCTGCTGGCTGGCGACGTCGATGCCTTCCCGCGCGTGACGCCGCGCAGCGTGGCCCAGTTCAAGGCCAACGGGCGCTTCCAGGTCGTGGTCAGCGGCTCGCGCGCCAAGACCATCCTGGCCATGAACAACGCACGCAAGCCCCTGGGCGACGCGCGCGTGCGCCGCGCCATCGCCGCGGCCATCGACCGCAAGGCCGTGATCGACGGCGCGGGCGACGGCTACGGCCTGCCCATCGGCAGCTACTACGTGCCCACGGCCTTTGGCTATGTGGACACCACGGGCATCAACCCCTTCGACGTGGAAAAGGCCAAGGCGCTGCTGGCCGAGGCCGGCGTCAAGACTCCGCTGGAGCTGACCATGACGCTGCCACCCACGCCCTACGCGCGCCAGGGCGGCGAGGTGATTGCCGCGCAGCTGGCCAAGATCGGCATCCGCGCCAAGCTGCAGAACGTCGAATGGGCGCAGTGGCTGTCGGGCACCTACACCCTCAAGAACTACGACCTGACGCTGATCTCCCATGTCGAGCCCTTCGATCTGGGCAACTTCGCCAAGCCCGACTACTACTGGGGCTACGAGTCCGCCCAGTTCAACGAGCTGTACGACAAGATCAAGAACGCCTCGCGCCCCGCCGACCGCTCGCGCCTGCTGGGCGATGCCCAGCGCCTGCTGGCCCAGGATTGCGTGCACGCCTTCCTCTACACGCCGCAATGGGTCACCGTGGCCAACAAGAACCTGCGCGGACTGTGGAAGGACATGCCCATCTTCGTCAACGATCTCTCGGCACTGTCCTGGGCCACCTGAGCCGCGCACCGGCTGAGCCACAGGCGACAGGCGCGCCGGTGGCCCCGGTCCACACTGCGGCAGATCTGCCGCTGGAACCGCCATCCTCAAGGAAGCCGCGATGACTGGAACGACACAGGCCCTGCACGACCTACCCGCCCATGCGCTGCTGCGCGCCTACCGGGAGCGCAGCCTCTCGCCCGTCGAGGTCATGCACGAGCTGCTGGCCCATGTGCAGCGCTGGGAGCCGGCCCTGGGCGCCACCTACCTGCTGCGCCCCGAGGCCGCACTGGCCCAGGCACGCGCCAGCGAGGCGCGCTGGCTGCGCGGCGAGCCGGCAGGCCTGCTGGACGGCGTCCCCGCCACGGTCAAGGACAACATCGCCACGCGCGGCGACCCCACCCCCGTGGGCACGGCCGCCACGCCCCAGGTCGCCGCCCCGCTGGACGCACCACCCGCTGCGCGCCTGCGCGAAGCGGGCGCCATCCTCTTCGCCAAGACCACCATGCCCGACTACGGCATGCTGTCCTCGGGCCTGTCCTCGCTGCACGGCAACACCTTCAACCCCTGGGATCCGGACAAGACGCCGGGCGGCTCCAGCGCAGGCGCGGGCGCCGCTGCGGCGGCCGGCTACGGGCCGCTGCATGTGGGCACGGACATTGGCGGCTCCATCCGCCTGCCCGCAGGCTGGTGCGGCATCTTCGGCCTCAAGCCCAGCCTGGGCCGCGTGCCCATCGACCCGCCCTATACCGGCCGCTGCGCCGGTCCCATGACGCGCAGCGTGGCCGATGCCGCACTGATGATGCAGGCCCTGTCCCTGCCCGATGCGCGCGACAGCATGGGCCTGCCGCACCAGGACATTGCCTGGAGCGGCTTCGACATGGACCCTGCCCAGGTGCGCGGCCTGCGCATAGGCCTGCTGCTGGATGCCGGCTGCGGCCTGCCCCTGCAGCCCCGCGTGCGTGCCGTGGTGGAGCAGGCTGCGGCCTGGCTGGAATCGGCCGGCGCCCATATCGAGATCATCCAGCCCTGGCTCACACGCGACATGCTCGACGGCCTCGACCATTTCTGGCGCATGCGCTCGCATGTGGAAATGCAGTCGCTGCCGGACGCCCAGCGCCGCGTGGTCCTGCCCTTCATCCGCGACTGGGCCGACAGTGCCGGGTCCATCACCGCCACCCAGCTGTTCGTGGCCAGCCAGCAATCGCACCTGCTGCGCGTGGCTACGGTGCGGGCCACGGCGGCCTTCGACTATGTGCTGTCGCCCGTGGCGCCCATCACGGCTTTCCCGGCCCACCTGCCCAGCCCCACCAACGACCCGCTGCGACCGCTGGAGCACATTGCCTTCACCGTGCCCTACAACATGTCCGAGCAGCCCGCCGCGTCCGTGCCCTGCGGGCATGACGGGCAGCTGCCCATCGGCGTGCAGATCGCGGGCCGCCGCTTTGACGACCTGGGCGTGCTGCGGCTCAGCCGCGTGCTGGAGCAGCTGCGGCCGCCGCAGCCTGCCTGGCCACAGCCTGCCTGGCCACAGCCCCTTCCGCCGGGCCGGGGCACTGGCGACAGCGAAGACGGGGCACAGGCGCGGGCACGCGCAGTGCCGGCTACTCCAGCCTGATTCCCGCATCCTTGACGATGCGCGCCCAGCGCGGCAGGTCGCGCGCCATGGCCGCTGACAGCTCCTCGGGCGTGCCGCCCACCGGGCGCAGCCCCATGGCAGCCAGGCGGCCGCTGAGTTCGGGCGAGGCCACGATGCGCCGAACCTCGGCCGAGAGCTTGTCCACGATGGGCCGGGGCGTTCCCGCCGCCACGAAGGTGGCGAACCAGCCATTGGCCTCGAAGCCCGCCAGCCCCAGCTCGGCAAAGGTGGGCACATCGGGCAGCGCCGGATGGCGCTGCATGCCGGTGATGGCCAGGATGCGGATCTTGTCGGACTTCAGGTGCGCATTGGCCGAGGACACGTCGATGAAGCCCGACGACAGCTGCCCGCCCAGCACATCGTTGACCAGCGGTGCCGCGCCCTTGTAGGGAATCAGCGCCAGATCCAGCCCGGCCCTGGCACGCAGCAGTTCGCCATGCATGTGCGAGGAGGTGCCGTTGCCGTAGTTGCCGTTGCTGTACTTGCCCGGATGGGCCTTGACCAGGGCGATGAACTCCTGCAGCGTCGTGGCCGGAACGTCGCGCGGCACCACGAACAAGTCCGAGGACAGGGCCACCTGCGATACGGGGGCAAAGTCCCTGAGCACGTCATAGGGCATCTTTGCGTACAGCGCCGGCGACTGGATCATGGCCGTGATCCCCAGCAGCAGCGTATAGCCATCGGGCGCCGACTTGGCCACCACGTCGCCGCCGATGATGCCGCTGGAGCCCGGCCGGTTCTCCACCACCACGGGCTGGCCCCAGGCCTGGCTCAGTTGCTGGGCAATGATGCGGCCGATGATGTCCGTGCCGCCGCCTGCCGGGTAGGGAATCACCATGCGCAGCGGCTTGGACGGATAGGCACCGCCTGCAGGCTGTGCAAAGGCGATCGGCGATGCCGTTCCCAGGGCGGCACCCAGTGAGGCGCTGGCGGCGCATGCCAGCGCCGCCCGCAGGCAGCCGCGTCGGCTCGATTCCATGGCTTGTCTCCTTGTCCTTCGGTGCTCCGCCCTCGTTGGCGGGGCGGTGTGCCCTGCCGCAGTGGCAGGGTCCATGGACAGTGTGGCCACCGGGCCTTCCGCCACCAATCGCCGATCGTCTCAAAATGATTGGCAAAAAAGATCAGCGGCCGCGATGCTGGGCCTGCCGGTAGGCGCCCGGCGGCAGGCCGGTCCAGCCCTTGAAGGCGCGGTGAAAGGTGCTGGCCTCCGCAAACCCCACGCGGGCCGCGATGTCGGCCAGGGTCAGATCCGGGCGGTTCAGCAATTCGATGGCGGCGTCGCGGCGCAGGTCGTCCTTGAGGGATTGGAAGCCCAGGCCTTCGTCGCGCAGGCGGCGGCGCAGCGTCTGCGGTGTCATGGACAGCGCGGCGCCCACCTGCTCCAGCGAAGGCAGCTCCCCCGCCAGATCGCGGCGCAGCAGGCGGCGGATGCGCTCGCCCAGGCGCGTGCGGTCGCGGTAGCGGATCACCAGGCCCATGGCCGCCTGGTCCAGGAATTCGGCCAGGCTCTCCGGGGTCTGCACCACGGGCAGCTCCAGCCAGCGCGCATCGAACTCCAGCCCCGTGAAGTCGCGGTCACGCTGCAGCGGCGCCAGGAACAGGCGCTGCGCCTCCGTGCCATACGGCATGCTGGCTCCGGCCGGCGCGCACACGCCCGTCAGCTCAATCCTGCGCGACACCAGCCAGGACATGACGCCATAGCCCAGAAAGCAAAAGGAACGCTCGGCATAGGCCAGCGGCGCATCACGCTCGCGCAGCGACACCATGGCGATGCGGGCCACGCCATCCACCACCTGCAGCCGGGGAGCGAAGTCGCGCAGCACCAGGCGGTAGAAACGCAGCCCGGCCTGCAATGCCTCGCCCAGCGTGCGGCAGGGCAGCATGGTGCGGCAGGCCTGGGCAAAACTGCCCACGGGCAGCGGATGGCGGCACAGGCCCCACAGCTCGTCGCGGCAGACGCGGCGCAGCACGCGGATCAGTGCCGCGTACTGCGCCTGGGTCACGCGCGACAGCGGCGCATCCAGCAGGGCCGGCGCAATGCCGGCGCGGCGCAGGATGGCTGGCACATCCATGCCATTGCGCTGCACGCCCTGCACGATCTGCAGGACCTGGGCAATGGCAATGGTGTGGGCCGTGGTCTGTGGCATGGGCTTGGTGGAGACGGCGTCAGATGGGCAGGTCAAGGCCTGCCAGCCATTGTCTCCATCAATGGCCCAGATATCGATCCAGGAATCCCAGCACCCGCAGCTCGTAGGGCTTGGGCGCGTAGTCGTACAGGTCCACATGCGCGGCGCCCTCCACCATCCACAGCGCCTTGGGCTCACGCGCCGCATCGAACAGCTCGCGGGTTTCTGCGGGCGTGGTGTGCCGGTCCTGCAGCCCGGCCGCGATCAGCACGGGAGCGCCCAGCGCCTTCACATGGTCTATGGGACGCAGTTGCGCCAGCTCCAGATGCAGGCGCAGCGGCAGCTGCCACGCCAGCAAGGGCGTGACCACGTCCGCCAGCCAGCCGATGTGCGCGCGCACGCGGTTGTCTATGGCCTGCCGGATGTCGGGGAACACGGACTCCAGCACCACCGCATCCGGCCCCGGGGCCACATGGGACAAAAGCAGGGCCGCGCCGCCCAGCGATGTGCCGATCACCGCCACCTTCTCGCCCGGCAGCTGTTGCCGCACATAGGCCATGGCGGCACGCACGCCTGCGCCTTCGGCCATGCCGAAGCTGATGCGCTCGCCACTGCTTTCGCCGTGCGCGGGCAGGTCGATCAGGCAGACGGAGTACCCCTGCCGATGGAGCATGCGCGCACGCGCCAGCATGGCCAGCCGGTCTGCGTACACGCCGTGCAGCAGCAGCACGGCACCATGGCCCGGCTGCCCCTTGGCGAACCAGCCCCGGACCTGCCCGCCCTCGTCGGTGGGCAACTGCAGCGTCTGGACCGGCCAGTCCGCGGGCGGCGCGCCGACAGGCTGGTGGTCCGGCTGGCTCAACAGGCTGCCCACCAGCCAGGCCGCCGCCATCAGCAGGGCCAGTCCGGACAATCCGGCCATCAGCAAGGCGGCAGGCCATGAAAGATTGCGCAATCGGGAAAGCATGGCGTGGACTGTGCCACGGCCCGGCCCTCGCGCCGTGGCCCGCAGCGAAAAGCAGAGTATTCCTAACGCTGCACCAGGGCCAGCCGCACGGCCATGCCCAGAAAGACCAGCCCGGCCACGCGGTTGAGCCAGTTCTGGGCGCGCACGGAGCGCTGGAGCAGCACGCCGAACCAGCCCGAACAGCAGGCGATGGCGCCGAACACCAGCAGCGCCGCCAGCATGAACACGCAGCCCAGCACCATCACCTGGGTGGCCACGCTGCCGCGCGCGGGGTCCGCGAACTGCGGCAGAAAGGCCAGGAAGAAGATCAGCACCTTGGGATTGGTGAGGTTCATCACCACGCCACGCCCCACCCAGCGCAGCGCCCGTGCGGGGGTCAGCGGGTCGGCTGCGCCGGCCAGCGGCATCTCGCCCGGCCGGGCCACGGCGCGCAGCGCGCCCCAGGCCAGCCAGGCCAGATAGGCCGCGCCGCACAGCTTGATGGCGGTGAACAGCAGGGGCGATGCAGCCACCAGCGCCGCCAAGCCCAACGCAACCGCCGCCGTATGCACCACCAGCCCCAGGCACAGGCCCAGCACCACGCACAGGCCCACGCCCCAGCCACGCTGGGCCGATTGCATGAGCACGAACAGGTTGTCAGGCCCCGGGCTCAGGCCCAGCAGCACGGCCACGCCAAAAAAGGCCAGCAGGGTTTCAAAGGTCGGCATCGCTTCTCTCTTTTCGATTCATCGCATGTTCCAGCGCGGCTTGGGTCAGGCTTGCGCCGTGACGATCCAGCCTTCCAGCGGATCCAGGTCGTGCGGCAACCCGTAGAGCGCATCGCCCTGCGCATGGCGGGCCGCGGCCCAGGCGGCCTGCAGCATGCAGATCACGGCGTCCAGCCGGTCTCCGCTGCCGTCTGCCAGCAACTGGTTGCGGGCTTCTTCGCCATCAATCTGCAGGCGCAGCGCCAGCGGGTTGTCGCCGCTCTCCAGCGCCGCCAGCAATTGCACACGCGCCTGATGGCGTTCGGGCGTTTGCCGCGCGGGCTCGTCGCTTTTGTAACTGAGGCGCCCGATCACGGCGCGCGCCAGCATGCCCGGGTAGGCTTCCAGCGCCACGCGGCGCGCATCGCCTTCGCTTGGCCGTTGCAGGCCCGGCAGATGCACGCCGGCCGCGCGCAGCAAGGGCAGCCCGGCATGCAGCATGTAGGCCACGGGCGGGTTCACCCATTTCATGGAAGGGCTGGCCCCCGCAGGCCCGTCCGTGGCGCGGTGCGCAAACTTGCCGCCTGCGGGCCGCGCCGCGCAAAAGGCCCTGAACTGCTCGCGTATGGCCTGGCGCGTGAGGCCGGCGTAGTGATCCATGCAGGCCGCCCAGTCCGTGGGCCAGCCCAGTTGCTCCACCAGTTCGCGCGGCAGGCCGAAAGGCAGGTCGAATCCACCCACCCAGGCCGACTGCGCTGCATCGGCGGGCCGGGCCAGCCAGGCAGCCCATGCGTCCAGCGAGGCGAACTCCAGCAGCTCCTGCAGGACCACCGTGTCGCCAGCCAGCAGACGGCCCAGGGTCATGGTGATGGGCTTGCGCGCCGTAGGCCGGCTGCTGAAATCGCAGCCCAGCACCCGCATTGCCGCCATGGCGCTCAGCCCAGGCCCAGCGCCGTCACGCCGACGGCAATGCACACCGCGCCCGCAATGCGCGCCAGGCGGTCGCCTTCGCGCAGCATGTGGCCGCCGATCAGCGCCGCGAACAGCATGGAGACTTCGCGCGCAGGCGCCACGTGCGACATGGGCGCATCCTGCATGGCGTAGAGCACCAGCACATAGGCGATGGGGCTGATCAGCGCCACCAGGGCCGCGAAGCGCCACTGCGTGCGCCACAGGCTGCGCGCAGTGGGCAGGTCGCGCAGCACCACGGGAGCGAGCAGGAATACGCGCACGAAGTTGCCCATGTAGTCGATGAGGATGGGCGACATCAACAGCATCTTCACGCCGTAGCCGTCCACCACGGTGTAGCTGGCGATGAAGGCGCCCGTCAGCAGGCCGTACCACAGGCCCAGCCGCAGCCGCTCGCGCGCTTCGGGGTCATGGCGTGCGCGCAGCAGGCCGGGGCCGCCCGCGATCAGGAACACGCCAACCACCACGCCGGCAATGCCCAGCACGCCCAGCGAGGAAATCTGCTCCCCCAGGAAGACCACCGCCACCATGGACGACAGCAGCGGCCCAGAGCCGCGCGCCAGCGGATAGACCACGGTGAGGTCCGCGCTGCGGTAGCCACGCAGCAAGGTCACGTAGTAGGCCACGTGCAGCAGGCCGCTGGCCAGCACCACCAGCCATTCGTTGCGCCCCCATGTGGGCACCACATCGCGCCCCACCCACCAGCCCAGCGGTGCCCAGATCACCATCATGATGACCGAGGTGAAGAAAGCGAAGCGCGAGTCGCCGCCCGCCTTCTTGGCCACGATGTTCCAGCCTGCATGGATGAGGCCGGCAATGATGATCAGGGCAAAGGCTTGCAGCGACATGGGCAGGTCCGGGGAAAGCGGGGCGTGGCGCGGGAAAGAAAAAAGGCCGCGCACTGCGCAGCCTGGGGTGTTGCTTGAGGCGTCCGGGGACGCCACCCCGGGGAGTTACCTGCGGCTGGACACCAGCGAGAGGAACTCGCGGCGCAGTTCAGGATTGGTGAGGAAGGCGCCGCGCATGACGGAGTTCAGCATCTTGCTGTCCATCTCGCGCACGCCGCGCCAGGACATGCAGAAGTGCGAAGCCTCCATGACCACGGCCAGGCCGTCGGGGCGGGTCTTGTCGAGGATCAGGTCGGCCAGCTGGATGATGGCCTCTTCCTGGATCTGGGGGCGGCCCATGATCCAGTCCACCAGCCGCGCGTACTTGGACAGGCCGATGACATTGGTGTTCTTGTTGGGCAGCACGCCGATCCAGATCTTGCCGATCACCGGGCACAGATGGTGGCTGCAGGCGCTGCGCACCGTGATCGGGCCGACGATCATCAGCTCGTTGAGGTGCTCGGCGTTGGGGAACTCGGTGATGGCGGGCTGCGCCACATAGCGGCCGCGGAACACCTCGTTGACATACATCTTGGCCACGCGGCGCGCCGTGGCGCGCGTGTTGTGGTCGTGCGTGGTGTCGATGACCATGCTGTCGAGCACGCCCTGCATCTTGTCCTGGACTTCGTCGAGCAACAGCTCGAGTTCACCGGGCTCGATGAATTCGGAGATGTTGTCGTTCGCATGAAAGCGCTTTTGCGCCTGCTTCAACCGTTCGCGGATCTTGACCGAGACGGGGGTGCCCTCGGCCTGGCTGTCTTGTTTCATGTCGACGAGTTCTCTGAACATGGCTGGCATGGTAACAGCGAAACCCGCGGCATGGCACGCAAGGGATTTTCCACCCAAACGCAGGTTCTGCCCGCGCTGAAAGCTATCATTTCAATAGCAAAAGAATGGCTTGTGTGACAGAACCCGGGGCTAGAGGCGGAATTCGGCAATCAGCGGCAGATGGTCGGACATGCGCCACCAGATGCGTCCCTTGGGCACATGCAGTCCCAGCGGGGTGAGGCCGCGCACGTAGACATGGTCCAGCTGGGCCAGCGGCAGGCGCGAGGGATAGGTGGGCACGCTGGGCAATTCGTCGTATTCGTACAGGCCGAAACCGCCGAGCATGCGCTTGATCTGGCCACCCCAGTCGTTGAAGTCGCCAGCCACCACCACGGGCGCGCCGGGCGGCACCTCGCGCTCGATGAAGCGCTTGAGCTGTGAGACCTGGCGCACGCGGCTGCCGGGGATCAGGCCCAGGTGCACCACGATGGTGTGCACGCGCCGGTTCTGCACTTCCACCTCCACATGCAGCAGGCCCCGCTGCTCGAAGCGGTGGTCTGAGATGTCCTCGTGCTGGTGGCCCACCACGGGCCAGCGGGTGAGCAGCGCGTTGCCATGCTCGCCATGGCGCGTGTAGGCATTGGTGCGGTAGACGGCCTCGTATCCCAGGGGAGCCAGATACTCCGCCTGCGACACCTGGGGCCAGCGCTCGAAGTAGGCGGCCTCCTTGTGGTTCATCTTGCGCACTTCCTGCAGGCAGACGATGTCGGCATCGAGCTGCTCCACAGCGTGTCCCAGGTTGTGGATCTCAAGGCGGCGCACGGGACCCATGCCTTGCACGCCCTTGTGGATGTTGTAGGTCGCGACGCGCAGTATGGACGGGCCGGGGTCCACCTCGTGGGAGGATTTCACGTTGTCAGTCATAGGCGGTCAGGAACACAGGGATCGGGATCAGTCCAGCTCCAGTGAAGCGAATCGCGGCAGCATCAGGATGGCTTCCGCATTGGACGGGGAGTAGCAGCGCTCGGCAGCGTCATGCCAATGATGCCAAGCAGATGCGGTATGTTCCCTCGGATTCAAGAACACAGGGGTGTAGGACGGAATCCGCAGGCCGAAAACCCTCTCGCGGTTGTGCCATACACCGGGCGCATAGCGGTGCTGCCAGGCCGGGTAGATGGTGTAGATGTTCTCCAGCGCCCAGTCCTGCAGCAGGCAGCCGGGCGCCTCGGGATCGATGCCGGTTTCTTCCCGCACCTCGCGCACTGCGGTCTCGCGCCAGGACTCGCCTTCATGGTCCTTGCTGCCCGTCACCGACTGCCAGAACTCCCCGCCCTCAGGCGCCGGTGCCGTGCGGCGCATCAGCAGCACCTGCCCGTCATCGCGGTAGATGACGACCAGCACCGATTCAGGGATCTTGTAGCCTGGCATGGCAGGCATCAGCCCTTGCCCTGGACCGCTTTGGTCGCCACGGGCGGTGGCAGCTCCTTGGCCTGCAGCGCGCGCACCTGATGCACGAGCTGGTTGTGCGCATCCAGAAAGGCGGCGGCGATGACCTTGCCCTCGTTGGTATTGCTCCAGCCCGCGCCCGCCGCGCCCAGGCGGCCCAGCACCATGCCGCCCACGCCCAGATCGGTGGTGCGGGCGGCGCCCGTGGCAGCGGCCACCTGCTCGGTGGTTTCGTTGTCCGACAGCAGCAGCGCGGTCTGCGCCTCCTTGAACTTGACCTGCTCGACCATGCCGGCCAGCCCCGCGATGTCCCGCAGCACCGGAATCATGGCAACCACGCCGGCCAGGCCCCGGCCCGCGTCCTGCTCGCTGAAGGTCAGGCTGGGCGTCAGCGTGTATTGCGCCTCATAGCCACGGCCCTTGCGCACCGTGGAGCTCTCGCGCAGCACGCCGGCGTTCTTCAGGTCCTGCTCCTGCACCGTGCCGCGCAGGCCCGCGCCCCGATCCACCACACGAAAGCAGCCGCTTTGCTGGGCCAGCAGCTTGATCAGCGGCACGGGCGAGGCAGGCAGCTGGTAGCCCGACCCCATGACGTAGCCGTTGGGATTCTCGGCCAGGGCCAGCGTGGCCACGGGCGCGTCGCAGCGCACGAGTTCGCGCGAGCCATTGTTCGCGCCCAGGGGCCCGGCGGAGCCGGTGATCTCCGAGCCGCCCTGCCCCAGCTCGGTCTTCTTTTCCCCGCAGCCGGACAGGCCCAGCCCTGCCAGCACAGCCAGCGCCAGCGATGCAATGCCTTGAAAACGCATGAAAGCTCTCCGCAAAAAGAAAAACGGCAGAAGCTTTGCCAGCTTCTGCCGTCCGTATCAAGCCGCCAGGCCCGGTCCTCAGCCCTGGGTGGCCGCCAGCGGGTTGCGCAGGCGGATGTGCAGCTCGCGCAGCTGCTTTTCGTCCACGGGCGAAGGCGCCTGGGTCAGCAGGTCCTGGGCACGCTGGGTCTTGGGGAAGGCGATCACGTCACGGATGGAGTCGGCACCCGTCATCAGCGTGATCAGGCGGTCCAGGCCAAAGGCCAGGCCACCGTGCGGGGGCGCGCCGTACTGCAGCGCGTCCAGCAGGTAGCCGAACTTGGCGCGAGCGTCTTCGGGCGAGATCTTGAGCGCGTCAAACACCTTGCTCTGCACGTCGGCGCGGTGGATACGCACCGAGCCGCCACCCAGCTCCCAGCCGTTCAGGACCATGTCGTAGGCCTTGGCCAGGCAGTTGGCCGGGTCGGTGACCATGAGTTCCTCGTGGCCGTCCTTGGGCGAGGTGAAGGGATGGTGCACGGCCGCCCAGCGGTCGTTTTCCTCGTCGTGCTCGAACATGGGGAAGTCCACCACCCACAGCGGCGCCCAGCGGTTCTCGAACAGGCCGTTGGCCTTGCCGAATTCGCTGTGGCCCACCTTCAGGCGCAGCGCGCCGATGGAGTCGTTGACGATCTTTTCCTTGTCGGCGCCGAAGAAGATGAGGTCGCCGTCCTGTGCGCCCGTGCGCTTGAGGATCTCTGCAATGGCCGCGTCATGCAGGTTCTTGACGATGGGAGACTGCAGGCCATCGCGGCCCTTGGCCACTTCGTTGACCTTGATCCAGGCCAGGCCCTTGGCGCCGTAGATCTTGACGAATTCGGTGTACTGGTCGATCTCGCCGCGCGAGATCTGCGAGCCGCCGGGCACGCGCAGCGCGACCACGCGGCCGCCCTTGGTCGTGGCGGGGGTGGAGAACACCTTGAAGTCCACGTCCTTCATGACTTCGGTCAGTTCGGTGAACTCGAGCTTGACGCGCAGGTCGGGCTTGTCCGAGCCGAAGCGGAAGGCCGCATCCTGGTACGTCATCATCGGGAACTCGCCCAGATCCACGTCCAGCTGGGTCTTGAAGACCTCGGTGATCATGCGCTGGAAGATGGCGCGGATTTCCTCTTCGCCCAGGAACGAGGTCTCGCAGTCGATCTGCGTGAACTCGGGCTGGCGGTCGGCGCGCAGGTCTTCGTCGCGGAAGCACTTGGTGATCTGGTAGTAGCGGTCGTAGCCGGCCACCATCAGCATCTGCTTGTACAGCTGGGGCGACTGCGGCAGGGCGAAGAACTCGCCATCGTGCACGCGGCTGGGCACCAGGTAGTCGCGCGCGCCTTCGGGCGTGCTCTTGCCCAGCATGGGCGTTTCGATGTCGATGAAGCCTTCCTTGTCCAGGAAGTTGCGCACCTGGATGGCCGTGCGGTAGCGCAGCATCATGTTGCGCTGCATGTAGGGGCGGCGCAGGTCCAGCACGCGGTTGGTCAGGCGCACGGTCTCGGACAGGTTCTCGTCATCCAGCTGGAACGGGGGCGTGACCGAGGCGTTGAGCACGTTCAGCTCGTGGCACAGCACTTCGATCTGGCCGCTCTTGAGCTTGTCGTTGGTCGTGCCTTCGGGACGTGCGCGCACCAGGCCCTTGACCTGCACGCAGAACTCGTTGCGCAGGCCTTCGGCAGTCTTGAACATCTCGGCACGGTCGGGGTCGCAGACCACCTGCACATAGCCTTCGCGGTCGCGCAGGTCGATGAAGATCACGCCGCCATGGTCGCGGCGACGGTTCACCCAGCCGCACAGGGTAACGGTTTCGCCCATCAGGGCTTCGGTCACTAGACCGCAGTAATGGGAGCGCATGGCCATGATGAAAAGCTTCCTGCGCCCGGGATGGGCGCGACAGTTTGTTATTTGGATTCCGCGGGCAGTGTGAGATCCGGAGGAGTCACCACGCCCATCGAAACAATGTACTTGAGCGCGGCATCCACGCTCATTTCCAGCTCGATGCAATCGCTCTTGCGAACGATGACGAAATAGCCGCCCGTCGGGTTCGGCGTTGTCGGCACGAAGACGCTCAGGTATTCGTCACGCAGATAGGCGGCGACCTCTCCGCTGGGCGAGCCGGTGACGAAGGCCACGGTCCAGACGCCTTCGCGCGGCCACTGCACCAGCACGGCGGTGCGAAACGCATTGCCACTGTCCGAGAAGACGGTGTCGGACACCTGCTTGACGCTGGAATAGATGGAGCGCACCACGGGAATGCGGCTGACCACCGCATCGCCCCAGGAGACAAGCTTGCGGCCGATGAAGTTGCTGGCCGCAGCGCCAACCACCAGCAGGATCAGCAGCGTGAGCACCACGCCGAAGCCGGGAATGTGGAAACCCAGCAGCCGGTCCGGATGCCAGGCCTCGGGCAGGATGGCCAGCGTCTGGTCCAGCGTGCCGATGATCCAGTTGAGCACGCCCAGCGTGATCACCAGAGGAACAATCACCAGCAGGCCGGCGAACAGCCATTTGCGCAGAGCGGACATGAGAAATGCAAGCCTTGATTAATGGCCCGTGGAGGGTGCGGGAGCAGATGCGGGGGCCGCAGCAGGCGCAGTTGCCGCAGGTGCGGCAGATGTATCCGAGGCCTGGGTGTCTGCCGCTGGAGCCGGCGTGGCGGCGCTCTTGCTGCCGCTGTTCTTGAAGTCGGTCGCGTACCAGCCCGAGCCCTTGAGCTGGAAGCCGGCAGCCGTCAGCTGCTTGGAAAAGGCCTCGGCACCACAGGCCGGGCAGGTCGTCAGCGGAGCGTCCGAGATTTTCCGCAGCACGTCCTTGGCATGACCGCAGGAGCCACACTTGTATGCATAAATAGGCATGGCGCTAATGCTTATACGAGAGAAGATGCAAAACTTTCGATTATAGGCATCCGCCCGATACTGCGGCTGCCTTGCCCCCAAAGGCCCAGGCCGGAGAGCCGCAAGCCGCATGCATCAGTCGGTACCTGATGGCCCGAAATGCAAAATGCCAGTCGCGCGGACTGGCATTCCATCAGGGCGGTGCCGGCAAGCCCCGCTGCCGGGGCGCCTGCCGCGTCCATGTTCAGCGCCGTGCCCGGCGCCGCTGCATCCCCATACCGGCCAGCATGACGGCAAGGCCCATCAGCACCAGGGCAGGCACCCCGGTGGCGGGGACCGGCTCCGGCGTCAATGCGGCAGCAACCACCAACTCCTGGTCACGCGAATTGTTGGCCGGCTCCGGGTCCGTGGTTCCACTGACCGCCGTCACGGTGGCTGTCAGGCTGCCCTGCGTGGTGGGCGTGAAGCTCACCGTGCAGGAAATGCTGGCACCCGAGGCCAGCGGCGCGCCAGTCGGCACCGCAGGCGTGCATGAGGTGCTGGCACCTGCCGGCAGCCCTGCGATGGAGCAATTGGCAAAGGCCGCCGCATTGGGGCCGGCATTCGTGCAGACGAACGATCCCTTCACGGGAACACCCACGTTGGCGGTGGCCGGCAGCGTGACGCTGGTGGCCTGCATGTCGGCCCGCTCCACGGGGTTGAAGGGGTGGGCCTTGGTGTTGTTGGCCGGCACCGGATCCACCGTGCTGCTGCTCGCCGTCACCAAGGCCGCGATGGTGCCCGTTGTGGTGGGCGTGAACTGCACTGTGCAGGCGATGCTGCCGCCCGATGCCAATGGCGAGGCCGTGGGGACGCTGGGCGTGCAGGACGTGGTCGCCCCGGCTGGCAGGCCGGAGATCACGCACGAAGCCGCCGTCGCCGCACTGGGGCCGGCATTGGTGCAGCTGAAACTGCCGGACACCGGCACGCCCACCGTCATGGTCGTGGGAAGCGTGATGGAGGTGGCCTGCATGTCGGCCGCTGGCGCAACCGCCAGCACAGCCAGTGTGGCCGGCTGGTTCAGGCCAATAAGACTGAGGTTGGAAGGACCGTTGGTGAAGCTGCCTGTCGCGGTCGGACGCACGTCGAGGCTCACCTCGCAGAAGGCGGCGCCCTGGGCCAGGTCTCCGTTGGACACGGTCACGGTGCTGCCGCCTGCTGCAGCCTGCACGGTCGTGCCGGGGCAGGTGCTGCTGGCATTGCCCTCGACGACCAGTCCTGCCGGCAGGTTGTCGGTAAACGACCAGCCTCGCTTGCGCAGCAGATCGGTCGTATTGGTGATGGTCATGGTCAGCCGGGAGACCTGGCCGAGTTGGATGCTGGCAGGCGAGAAGGCCTTGTCCAGCTGCGGCGTGACATCGATGATCTGCGCGTTGTCGATCGACGAATCGTTGCCCATGGAGCTGGTCTGGTCGTTGTGCAGAACAAACCCGACAGAGGTCCCGCTGAAGAGCAGTGCTCCCGGAGAAGTCACCGTCTGGGCCACAGCGGTCTGGGTGCCGGCAATACCGATAGGTGTTGTATTGAATGACTGTCCACCCACGCATGGATTGATCGCGTTCGTGGAGATGGGCAGCTCCGTACCAGCGTCATTGATCAGGGAAAAACGCAGTAGCGGGGCAACAAATCCCGACGAGCAGAAGGTCGCCACCACATCGGTACGGGCCGTGAGGAATCTGCTGCTGGCACTTTGTGCAATATTGGTGGCGGTGCGAAAGGCAATTGCGCCAGCAGGAAAGGTCCCATTCGCTGTAAGCATTGCCATGACGTGATTGTTGCGTGCAGCCGCCGCACTCTGGCCCTGATAGCGCCCGGCGACCTCGGCCATCTGCTGCAGGTTGTTCCAATTGCCATGGTCCGAGCAGGCCGCAATCATCACCGTCGAACCTGGAGCCTGGCTGAAGGACGTCACTATGCCATTGCACTGGTTGGCGCTCATCCGGTACAGGGGGTCGGCGGTGTACGTCTGCCCCGCAGGGTCCGCGCCCTGGTAGGCCAGCAGATCCCGCCCCTCCGTGCCGATGGGGGGTGTCTGCGGGTTTTCGAAGTCCTCGCTCCAGACAATGACCGGAGCGACCGGGATCCTCGGCGCAGCCATTGCCACCTGGCCGCACAGGGCTGGCACAAGCAAGGCGCCTCCAAGCCAACTCCATCGGAACCGGACGCCAGCGACAGGCCGCAGCTTCAGCCGGCGAGCCCTCGCAATCAGTTTGAGTGTTTTCATGACGGTGCTTCCTCCCAAGCGTTTGCTATTCGGAGGTCCGCCGTACTGTCACGACCTGTGCTTCACACCACCCAAGTCAGCATTCCGGGACCTCCACAATCCCAGCTGCCGACTATATAGTTAATAACTATTGATGATTGTCATCAATTGTTTTTGCAAATGATGAACAGCAGCGCTTACCTTTCGGGGCTGAATTCAAGAATGTCTGCGCTGCGATTGGCCAGCCACTGCGGTGCCAGTGACCCGGCCACCATCCCCGTCACAGCCGCCAGCAGGCCCGCCAATTGCTGCGGAAATGCCTCGTGCAAAGCAGGAGTGGCCATGAAGACCACCCACACGCCAATGCCCAGTGCCACGGCGCAAATGGCGCCCTGCGTGGTGGCGCGCTTCCAGTACAGCCCGAAGACCAGGGGCACGAAGGCGCCGACCAGCGGCACTTGGTAGGCGCTGGAGACCAGCTCATAGATGGGCGTTCCTTCCATCTTGATCGAGTAGGCCAGCACGCAGATGCTGAAGACGAGCACGCTGATGCGCATGGCCAGCAGCATTTCCCGGTCGCTGGCCTGGGTGCGGAACTGGCGCCAGATGTTCTCGGTGAAGGTCACGCTGGGCGCCAGCAACGTGGCCGAGGCACAGGACTTGATGGCCGACAGCAGCGCGCCGAAGAACAGCACCTGCATGACGAAGGGCATCTTGTCCATGACCAGGGTGGGCAGCACCTTCTGCGGGTCCTGCTTGAGCAGTTCCGCAGCCTCCTGCGGCATGATGATCAGCGCGCTGGCCACGAGGAACATGGGTACGAAGGCGAAGCAGATATAGGCCGAGCCACCGATGACGGTGCCGCGCGTGGCGGCCTTCTCGCTGTGGGCCGACATCACGCGCTGGAACACGTCCTGCTGGGGAATGGAGCCCAGCATCATGGTGATGGCCGCGCCAAAGAAGAAGAGGATTTCATGCCAGCTGGGCTCGGGCCAGAACTGGAACAGATCGCGGCTCACGGCCAGGTCGATGACCTTGCCGGCACCGCCAGCCATGTCGCTGGCAAACCAGGCCAGCACCACCAGGCCGACGACCAGGATGATCATCTGCAGGAAGTCCGTCACCGCCACCGACCACATGCCGCCGAACAGCGTATAGGCCAGGATGGACACCACGCCGATGGCCATGCCCACGGGAATGCTGACCGTGCCGCCCGACAGCAGGTTGAACACCAGGCCCAGGGCCGTGACCTGGGCCGAGACCCAGCCCAGGTAGCTGAGCATGATGATCAGCGAGCAGACGATCTCGATGGACCGGCCATAGCGGTGGCGGTAGTAGTCGCTGATGGTCAGCAGCGTCATGCGGTACAGCTTGCCCGCGAAGAACAGGCCCACCAGGATCAGGCACATGCCAGCGCCGAACGGGTCTTCGACCACGCCGCGCAGGCCGCCCTCGATGAACTTGGCGGGCACGCCGAGCACGATCTCCGAGCCGAACCACGTGGCAAACGTGGTGGTGATGATCATGTACATGGGCAGATGGCGCCCGGCAATTGCGAAGTCGGCCGTGTTCTTGACCCGCCTGGCCGCCCACAGGCCGATGGCGATGGTCACGAACAGGTAGGCGATCACCATAGAGAGCAGCACGCTGGCACTCCTGTTTCAAAGTGGGAAAAGGGAGAGGTCCGGAAACCCGTCAGTGTTCTCAGTACCAGCGCAGCCGCACCACCAGTTGCAGCAGGATCAGCGCGATGACAAAGCCGATGCCGGCGCTGACGATGGCCTGCAACAGGCGGTTGGTGAGCTTTTGCTGCTGCAGCAGCTCCTTGAGCAGTTCATCGTGCTCGCCGGAGTTGCGCGTGAGCCGGCGATGGATCAGGCGCGGCAGCTCGGGAATGAGCTTGGCATAGCGCGGCGCCTCGGCCAGCAGTTCGCGCCACAGCCGTTGCGGGCCCATCTGGTCCAGCATCCATTTTTCGAGGAAGGGCTTGGCCGTGCTCCACAGGTCCAGGTTGGGGTCCAGCTGGCGCCCCAGGCCTTCGATGTTGAGCAGCGTCTTTTGCAGCAGCACCAGTTGCGGCTGGATCTCGACTTGAAAGCGGCGCGAGGTCTGGAACAGGCGCATCAGCACCATGCCCAGCGAAATCTCGGCCAGCGGACGGTCGAAGTACGGCTCGCAGACGGCGCGGATGGCGGCCTCCAGCTCGTCCACGCGCGTGCTCGGCGGGACCCAGCCGCTTTCGATGTGCAGCTCGGCCACGCGCTTGTAGTCACGGCGGAAGAACGCCGTGAAGTTCTGCGCCAGATATTCCTTGTCGTACTCGGTCAGCGTGCCGACGATGCCGAAGTCCAGCGAGATGTAGCGCCCGAAGGTTTCGGGCTCCAGGCTGACCATGATGTTGCCCGGGTGCATGTCGGCGTGAAAGAAGCCATCGCGAAAGACCTGGGTGAAGAAGATGGTCACGCCATCGCGTGCCAGCTTGGGGATGTCCACGCCGGCTTCGCGCAGGCGCTCGACCTGGCTGATGGGCACGCCGGTCATGCGCTGCATGACCATCACGTCGTTGCGACAGAAATCCCAGTACACCTCGGGGATCAGCACCAGGTCCAGCCCTTCCATGTTGCGGCGCAGCTGCGCGGCGTTGGAGGCTTCGCGGATCAGGTCCAGCTCATCGTGCAGGTAGTTGTCGAATTCGGCAACGACCTGGCGGGGCTTGAGGCGCTTGCCGTCGGCCGACAGGCGCTCGACCCAGCGCGCCATCATGTGCATCAGCGCCAGGTCCTTGTCGATCACGGTCTTCATGCCCGGACGCAGCACCTTGACGGCCACGTCGCGCTGCACGCCGTTGCGGTCGCTGATCACGGCAAAGTGCACCTGGGCGATGGAGGCGCTGGCCACCGGCTCGCGCTCGAAGCTCACGAAGATCTGGGCCAGCTTCTTGCGAAAGGCGCGCTCGATGGTGTCCACCGCAATCTGCGAATCGAAGGGCGGCACGCGGTCCTGCAACCGGGCCAGCTCCTCGGCCACGTCGGGCGGCATCAGGTCGCTGCGCGTGGACAGCACCTGGCCGAACTTCACGAAGATGGGCCCCAGCTCCTCCAGGGCCTCGCGCAGGCGCTGGCCGCGCGGCTTGTCCAGCCGCCGGCCCAGCGTGAGCACCGCGCGTGCGCGGCGCATCCAGGGATGCTCGAAGCTCGACAGCACCAGTTCGTCGAGTCCGTAGCGGAACACCACCCAGAGGATGGTCAGCCCGCGAAGAAACCGGCTCATGGCTTGTCGTTCTCGAAACCGGGCAGGGATACCACGGGGGAACCAACGGGCGCGCTGGCGGGCGCTGCCGCACGTGCGGCCTCGGGGGCGGGGGCATCGGCATCGGGCTTGCCGGCCATGCGGGCGCCCACGAACTGGCGCAGCGCCTGGGCGGCGCTGCGCGCGACCTTGGCCACGGTGTGCGCGGGGGCATCGCCGATGATGCGGGCCAGGTCTTCCTCCACGTCCCATTCGACGTGGTCCACCAGCCAGTTGATGTCGGCGGCCAGTTGCACGTCGCCCTCGATCCGGATGGAGGGCTTGTCGCCGCGCAGGGCCACCTGGGCCAGGGCCAGCGGGGAGGTCTCGGTGACTTCAAGCAGCAGGTCGGGCTGCGCGCCTTCGGGCGCCACGTTGAACAGGCCGGCGGGCGTGATCTGCAGGGCCATGGAGTAGCCGCGCCACTGCACGCGCGCCACGCGGCCCTTTTGCCGCACGAGGCGCTCCATCGCCTCTTTCTCCTGCATCAGCACATGGTTGAGGAACAGCACGAGGCGCTGATGCACCTCGCTGACCAGCCATTGCGGCGGTTGCGGACCGGCCATCACGCGTTCCATGAGACCGTTCAGAAAAGAAAAAGGGGACTGTGTTGCCATAGTCCCCGATTATTCCCGAAGTGAGAGGATGCGGCCGACGCAAATCCGGTCGAGACAAGTGGCCAGCCCATGGCGTGACCCCCTGTCGCATCCCTGGCTTGCGCCGGTCCTCTGCAAATTACTTACTGCAGTGCCTGGACGCCAGCGACCAGCCAGCCGCTGCTGCCGCTCTTGGGCTTGGTCATGTTCCAGACCTCGCGGAAGGGCGTGGGGCCTGCCGAGGCGTCCTCGCGGATCATTCCGGAGAATTCCACGCTGGCCATGTAGTCATTGCCCAGATCCTCGATGCCCAGCAACTGGGCATCGATCATGACCACGTCGGTCTGGTTGGGCTGGCCAGGGCGCTGCACCTCGCGCTCGCTGAGCTGGCCACGGATCTCGGTCAGCATCTCGTCGGTCATCATGGCGCGCAGCGAAGCGATGTCCGAGCGGTCCCATGCCGATTGCAGGGTGACGAAGTTGCGCTTGGCAGCCGTCAGGAAGCCTTCGGTGTCGAAGCCTTCAGGCACACCCCAGTTCTGCGAGCCTGCCAGGGCAGAGCCGATCTGCACGCCGGAACCCGAGGCCAGGGCGGCCGGCTGGTGGTTCTGCTCCCAGGGACGGGCCGAGGCGTCGTTGCCGACCTTCTCGGGGTTGTACTGGCGTGCCAGCGGTGCGCTGTCCACGTTGCCACCCATGTTGCCCGCGCCCGCAGGGGCCGCATTCTGGAAGGCGAAGGGGCTGGACGATGCCTGCTGCGCGCCGGCCGCTGCACGGCGCGAGCGCATGACCATGCCCACCACGACCATGATGACCAGGGCCAGCAGGGCGATCAGCAGGAACTGGCCGAAGGCGGCGCCCAGACCCAGCGAGTGGGCCAGCCATGCCAGACCCAGGCCGGCGGCCAGGCCGCCGAGCATGGCGCCCCAGGGCTTCTTGGCAGGAGCGGCCGCAGGCGGCGTGGCAGGCTTGCCCGCAGCGTTCTGTGTGGCGGCGTTCTGCGGCGGCGTGTTCTGCGCCGGCGCGCGCGTAGCTTCACGCTGCGTCACATTGCTCGACTGCTTGCCCACCGATCCGCCACCGCCCATGCGCTTGGCGTCGGCCGTGCCGTGGACGACCACCAGCATCGCGACCAAGACCATAGACCATAGCTTTTTCATGTCATCTCCTCGAATAATCGTGTTGCCGTCACCTCACCGAACGCCTCGCGCGCTCAGCACTTGATTCCCACATGCAGGGCCGCAATGCCGCCCGTCATGTTGTGATAGTCCACATGGCCGAAGCCGCATTCCTGCATCAGGCGCTTGAGATCCTCCTGGCCGGGGTGCATGCGGATGGACTCGGCCAGATAGCGGTAGCTGGCGTCATCGCCCGCCACGAGCTTGCCCATGGCCGGAAGAATCTTGAAGGAATACCAGTCGTAGGCTTTCTCCAGGGGCTTGGCCACCTTGGAGAACTCCAGCACCAGCAGCTTGCCGCCGGGGCGCAGGACACGGTTCATTTCCTTGAGCGCCGCATCCTTGTGGGTCATGTTGCGCAGGCCGAAGGCCACGCTGACCAGATCGAAATGGTTGTCGGGAAACGGCAGGGCCTCGGCATCGCAGACCATGGTGGGCAGGATGACGCCCTTGTCGATCAGGCGGTCGCGGCCCACGCGCAGCATGGCTTCGTTGATGTCGGTGTGCACCACCTGGCCGGTGGAGCCGACCTTCCTGGCGAAGGCCAGGGCCAGATCGCCGGTGCCACCCGCGATGTCCAGTGCCTTATCGCCTTCCTTGAGGTTGGCCACCATTACCGTATAGGCCTTCCAGGCACGGTGCAGACCACCCGACATCAGGTCGTTCATGACGTCGTAGCGCGAAGCGACCGAGTCGAACACGCCGCGCACGCGGCTGGCCTTCTCGCGCTCGTCCACCGACTGGAATCCGAAATGTGTGGTGCTCATAACAACGATGCTAAGCAAGCAGTAGTAATGCGTACAGCGACAACCCCGTGTGGCCACGGGCTTTGCCGGGCAAGGGTTATCAAGAACAAACAGCTTGAAACGCCTTCAAACAAAGACTTTCAAGCTATTTTAAATATAGCACCACCCCCAATAACCCTGTGCCGTACAGAGGTCCGGAATGTGGTGCGAGGGGAACGGCGCCATACAGCGCGCACCCGTGCGCGGCGTCAGTGGCTGCCGCAGCCGTGTCCGCCGCCGCTGGCCTTGCCGGGCATGGGCGTGTCGCGGTCCATGCCGGACTCCTGCAGCCGGTCCAGGTACTGCGCCCAGAACTCGTCCTGGCGGCGGCCCAGTTCGTAGAGGTATTCCCAGGTGTACAGGCCGCTTTCATGCCCGTCGCTGAAGAAGGGCTTGATGGCGTAGTTGCCCACGGGCTCGATGGCCGTGATGGACACCTCGCGCTTGCCCGTCTGCAGCACTTCCTGGCCCGGGCCATGGCCCTGGACTTCGGCCGAGGGCGAGTAGACGCGCAGCAGCTCGAAGGGGATGCGAAAGCTTGCGCCGTCGGAGTAGGCGACTTCCAGCACGCGCGATGCGCCGTGCACGGTCAGGGCTTCTGGGGTTGGGGTGTCAGGGGTCAGGCCGGCCATGCGGTGCTCCTCATTCAGTGGCGGGGTGCTGCTGCCAGGCATCGAGGGCCTGGACCAGCGCCGTGTCTATGGCTGGCAAGCACGCTGCCACCTCGGCCTCGCGCTCGGCATTGCGCGGGCGCTGGGCCGGGGCCCAGACCGCGCCCGGGAAATGGCTGTCCCAGTCAAAGCGCGCAATCACATGCCAGTGCAGGTGCGGCACCATGTTGCCCAGTGCCGCCAGGTTGATCTTGGCCGGAGCAAGGCGCTCACGCAAGACGCGCTCGACCACGACCACGGCATCCATGCAGTGCTGGCGGTCGGCGGCGTCCAGGTCGGAGAACTCGGCCGCATGCGCATTCCAGACCACGCGGTAGAAGGCCGGCAAGCCCTCCTCCTGCGCGCGGATCACTCGCAGGCGCCGGCCGCGCCAGACGGGCACGCCGCCTTCTGTGGCGCACAGGGGGCAGGAAGCGGGAGCAGCCATCAGACCAGCACCCGTTCGATGCCGCCGGCGTTGGCGCGCTGCACGTACTCGGCCATCCAGTTCTCGCCCAGGATCTGGCGCGCCATCTCGACCACGATGTAGTCGGCTTCCAGCAGGCCGTTGTTCATGTCGCCACCGTAGCGCGACAGGCCCTGCAGGCAGCTGGGGCAGCTGGTGAGGATCTTCACGTTGTCCTTCTCGGCCAGGGCGCCGCTGGCGCGCAGCGCGGCCTCGCCCTTCTTGAGTTCCTCTTCCTTGCGGAAGCGGATCTGCGTGGAGATGTCGGGGCGCGTGACGCCCAGCGTGCCCGATTCGCCGCAGCAGCGCTCGCTCTTGACCACGCCCTCACCCACCAGCGCCTTGACGGTCTTCATCGGGTCCTGCAGCTTCATGGGCGAGTGGCAGGGGTCGTGGTAGAGGTAGCCCTCCTTGCCCTGCAGCGTCACGCCCTTTTCCAGCAGGTATTCGTGGATGTCGATGATGCGGCTGCCCGGGAAGATCTTGCCGAACTCGTAGCCCTGCAACTGGTCGTAGCAGGTGCCGCAGCTGACCACCACGGTCTTGATGTCCAGGTAGTTGAGCGTGGTGGCGACGCGGTGGAAGAGCACGCGGTTGTCCGTGATCATCTTCTCGGCCTTGTCGAACTGGCCGCTGCCGCGCTGGGGATAGCCGCAGCACAGGTAGCCGGGTGGCAGCACGGTCTGCACGCCGGCATGCCAGAGCATGGCCTGGGTGGCCAGGCCCACCTGGCTGAACAGGCGCTCGGAGCCGCAGCCGGGGAAGTAGAACACCGCCTCGGTGTCCGCGCTCGTGGTCTGCGGGCTGCGGATGATGGGCACGTAGTCCTTGTCCTCGATGTCCAGCAGGGCGCGCGCCGTCTTGTTGGGCAGGCCGCCCGGCAGCTTCTTGTTGACGAAGTGGATCACCTGCTCCTTGAGGGGAGCGCGCCCCACCGAGGCCGGCGGACGCTGGGTCTGCTTCCTGGCCAGGCTGTGCAGCACGTCGGAGGCCAGGCGCTGGGCCTTGAAGCCCACGCCGACCATGGCCGAGCGCATGAACTTGATGGTGTCCGGATTGGTGGCGTTGAGCATGGCCATGGCCAGCTTGTTGCCGGGCCTGAAGCTCTTCTTGTCCATCTTGCGCAGCAGGTTGCGCATGTTCATGGTCACGTCGCCGAAGTCGATCTTCACCGGGCAGGGGTTGAAGCACTTGTGGCAGACCGTGCAGTGGTCCGACACGTCCTCGAACTCCTGCCAGTGGCGCAGCGACACGCCGCGGCGCGTCTGCTCCTCGTAGAGGAAGGCCTCGACCAGCAGCGAGGTCGCCAGGATCTTGTTGCGCGGGCTGTACAGCAGGTTGGCGCGCGGCACGTGGGTGGCGCACACGGGCTTGCACTTTCCGCAGCGCAGGCAGTCCTTGACCGAGTCGGCAATGGCGCCAATGTCGCTCTGCTGCATGATCAGCGACTCGTGCCCCATCAGGCCGAAGCTGGGCGTGTAGGCGTTGGTCAGGTCGGCGAACATCAGCGATTCGCGCGGCGAGCGGCCGTCATGGCTCTGGCCCACCACGGCCTGCAGCTTCTCGTTGCGGATCAGCTTGCCCTTGTTGAAGCGGCCTTCGGGGTCCACGCGCTGCTTGTAGGCGGCAAAGGGCGCCAGCTCGTCGTCGCTGAGGAACTCCAGCTTGGTGATGCCGATGCCGTGCTCGCCCGAGATCACGCCGTCCAGATGGCGCGCCAGCACCATGATGCGCGCCACGGCCTCATGGGCGGTCTGCAGCATCTCGTAGTCGTCGCTGTTGACCGGAATGTTGGTGTGCACGTTGCCGTCGCCGGCGTGCATGTGCAGCGCCACCCAGACACGGCCCTTGAGCACGCGCTGGTGGATGGCGTTGACTTCGGCCAGCAGAGGCTGGAAGGCCGCGCCCGCGAAGATCTGGGCCATGGGCGCCTTCAGCTGGGTCTTCCAGCTGGCGCGCAGCGTGTGGTCCTGCAGCTGCGCGAAGAGGTTCTCGACATCGTCGAGCCAGCCCTGCCACAGCGTGCGCACGTCGGCCACCAGGGCCAGGGCCTGCTGCACGCGGTCCTCCAGCAGCTCGGCCGAGGGGATGTCGCCCGCATCGTCCTGCTTGCCCAGCGGCAGGTCGCCGTGCTGGAAGAAGTCCGTCAGCGCATCGCACAGCTTGAGCTTGTTGCGCAGCGACAGTTCGATGTTGATGCGCTCGATGCCGTCCGTGTACTCCCACATGCGGGGCAGCGGGATCACCACGTCTTCGTTGATCTTGAAGGCGTTGGTGTGGCGCGAGATGGCGGCCGTGCGCTTGCGGTCCAGCCAGAATTTCTTGCGCGCCTCGGCGCTGACGGCCGTGAAGCCTTCGCCGTTGCGCGAGTTGGCAATGCGCACCACCTCGGCGGCCACGCGGGCCACATCGTCGGCGTTGTCGCCGGCAATGTCGCCCAGCAGCACCATCTTGGGCAGATGGCCGTTGCCCTTCTTGCTCTTGGTGGCGTAGCCCACGGCTTTCAGGTAGCGGTCGTCCAGGTGTTCCAGGCCGGCCAGCAGCACGCCCGAGCGCTTTTGCTCGGCGAACATGAAGTCCTTGATCTCGACGATGCTGGGCACGGCGTCCTTGGCGTTGCCGAAGAACTCCATGCAGACCGTGCGCGTGTGCTCGGGCATGCGGTGCACCACCCAGCGCGCGCTGGTGATCAGGCCGTCGCAGCCTTCCTTCTGGATGCCCGGCAGGCCCGACAGGAACTTGTCGGTCACGTCCTTGCCCAGGCCTTCCTTGCGGAATTTCTGGCCGGGAATGTCCAGCCGCTCGCTGCGGATGGGGGTCTTGCCGTCTGCCTCGAAGTACTGCAGCTCGAAGCTGGCCATCTCGGCGTCATGGATCTTGCCGAGGTTGTGGCCCACGCGCGTGACTTCCAGCCACTGTGCATCGGGCGTCACCATGCGCCAGGACACCAGGTTGTCCAGCGCCGTACCCCAGAGCACGGCCTTCTTGCCGCCCGCATTCATGGCGACGTTGCCGCCGATGCAAGAGGCCTCGGCCGATGTGGGGTCCACGGCGAAGACGAAGCCCGCGCGCTCGGCCGCATCGGCCACGCGCTGCGTGACCACGCCGGCTTCGGTGAAGATGGTGGGCACCTCGTGGTCCACGCCGGGAATGCGGCGCATCTCCACCTCGGTCATGGCTTCGAGCTTTTCGGTGTTGATCACCACGCTGCGCCAGGTCAGCGGGATCGCACCGCCCGTGTAGCCCGTGCCGCCGCCGCGCGGAATGATGGTCAGGCGCAACTCGATGCAGGCGCGCACCAGGGCGGCCATCTCGGCTTCGGTATCGGGGGTGAGCACCACGAAGGGGTATTCGACGCGCCAATCGGTGGCATCCGTCACATGGGCCACGCGCGACAGGCCGTCGAACTTGATGTTGTCCTTGGCCGTGTGGCGGCCCAGGCTTTTCTGCACCCGGCGGCGCAGTTGCTCGGCCTCGACGAAGGTGGCGTTGAACTCATGCACGGCGCGGCGCGCTGCATCCACCAGCTGGCCCACCAGCGCATCGCGCACGGGGTCCTGCTGCGGAGCACGGCGCTTGTCGATCTCGCCCAGGCGGTGCTCCAGGGCCTCCACCAGCGACTTGCGGCGGTCGGGACTGTGCAGCAGGTCGTCCTGCAGGTAGGGATTGCGCTGAACGACCCAGATGTCCCCCAGCACCTCGTAGAGCATGCGGGCGGAGCGGCCCGTGCGCCGCTCCTGGCGCAGCTGGTTGAGCACATCCCACATGGACGTGCCCAGCAGGCGGATCACGATCTCGCGATCGGAAAACGAGGTGTAGTTGTAGGGAATCTCTCGCAGACGTGCAGGTTCGGCAGCCTGTGCCTGCAGGGCTGCCAACGCAATCGGTACATTCATGGGGTAGACCGTGTCTGGCGCTCTCGGGGCGCCGCTAAGCCAAGTGGGAGCGCAATTTTAAGCGAGCGCCCCGAGGATGCGCTTCCCACGGGGCTCTGGACGGCGCGCCGTCTTGGCCCGCGAAGCCAGCCCTCGCCAACGTGGCGGGATCTTGCGTAGCCCGGTGAAGGTGCCTTATACAGAAAGAGCACAAACGAGCCAATACGAACAACCCGGCTTTTGAAACGAAATGGTATTGACCTAAAATAGCGCCGCTTCGCGTGTCATTTTTTGTCACACGACTGACATACGGGACCAGCGGCTCACCGGGTTTGGCCTGTAGTGCGGTACGAAGCATCCGAAAACAATGACACAGACATGTCATGCCCCTGCCTTACCGTGGCAGCGGTCTGAAACCGTCACCGAACTAGAGGAGTCCTCATGCAACTGAAGCAACTGGCCATGGCAGCCGCGATCGCGGCCACCACCATCTCGGCACAAGCCCAAACCGAAATCCAGTGGTGGCACTCGATGAGCGCAGCCCTGGGCGACTGGGTGAACGACCTGGCCAAGGAGTACAACGCCAGCCAGACCCAGTACAAGATCGTGCCGACGTACAAGGGCCAGTATGACGAGTCGATGACGGCCGCCATCGCCGCGTTCCGCGCCGGCAACGCGCCTGACATCCTGCAGGTCTTCGAAGTGGGCACGGCCACCATGATGGCCTCCAAGGGCGCCGTGGTGCCCGTCACCAAGATCATGAACGACGGCGGCTTCAAGTTCGACCAGGGCGAGTACATCTCCGCCGTGGCCGGCTACTACACCGCCCCCAACGGCCAGATGATGAGCTATCCGCTCAACAGCTCGACCACCATCTTCTACTACAACAAGGACGCCTTCAAGAAGGCAGGCCTGGACGAGAACAAGCCGCCCAAGACCTGGCCCGAAGTGTTCGCCGCCGCCGAAAAGCTCAAGGCCTCGGGCCACCGCTGTGCACTGACCACGAGCTGGATGAGCTGGACCCAGCTGGAGAGCTTCTCGCTGTGGCACAACACCCTGTACGCGACCAAGAACAACGGCTTTGACGGCACCGATGCCAAGCTGGTGTTCAACTCGCCGCTGCACGTCAAGCATTTCGAGAACCTGGCCAAGGCCGCCAAGGATGGCAGCTTCGTCTACAAGGGCCGCGGCAACGTGCCTGACGCCGCCTTCGCTTCCGGCGAGTGCGCGATGATCACCGGCTCCTCCGGCCTGTATGCCCGCGTGGTCAAGGAAGGCAAGTTCGCCTTCGGCCAGTCGCAACTGCCCTACTACGCCGATGTGAAGGGCGCGCCCCAGAACACGGCCATCGGCGGTGCCTCCCTGTGGGTGATGGCCGGCAAGAGCGCCGAACGCTACAAGGGCGTGGCTGACTTCTTCAACTTCCTGAACAACACCAAGATCCAGTCCGCCAGCCACCAGCGCACCGGCTACCTGCCCGTGACCACCGCTGCGTACAAGCTGACCGAGGCTTCGGGCTTCTACGAAAAGCATCCCGGCACCGACACCGCCGTGACGCAGATGATCCGCAAGACCACCGACAAGTCGCGCGGCATCCGCCTGGGCAACTTCGTTCAGATCCGCACCATCATCGATGAGGAAACCGAACAGATCTGGACTGGCAAGAAGACTCCCCAGCAAGCCCTGGACACCGCTGTCACCCGTGGCAACGAGCAACTGGGCCGCTTCGCCCGGGCCAACAAGTAATCCTCCCATGTGATTTGCGGTGTGGCCGCTGCGCAGGCAGCCCGCACCGTGCATCACAGGCCCGCAACCGGCGGCCCCACGGCCATCCGGTTTGCGGGCTGTTTTGTTCTACCGAGTTCCGTCATGGAAAAACGCGTTCTTTTTCGATCCGCCTGGCTGCCGTGGTTGCTGATAGCACCACAGATGGTCATCGTGCTGGTCTTCTTTTTCTGGCCCGCAGGCCAGGCCATCGTGCAGTCGTTCCAGGCGCAGGATACGTTTGGCTTCTCCACCGAATGGGTGGGGTTTGCCAACTTCCAGCACCTGCTGGATGACCCCGCCTACCTGGCCTCGTTCAAGACCACGGCCATCTTTTCCGTGCTGGTGGCGGTGTTCGGCATTGCGCTGTCGCTGATGCTGGCCATTTTTGCGGACCGCGTGATCAAGGGCGCGCTTGCCTACAAGACCGCCTTGCTGCTGCCCTATGCCGTTGCGCCCGCCGTGGCGGGTGTGCTGTGGGTGTTCATGTTCTCGCCGTCCATCGGCGTCGTGGCCTATGCGCTGCGCATGATCGGCTATGACTGGAACCACCTGCTGAACTCCGGCAACGCCATGACGCTGATCGTCATCGCCGCGATCTGGAAGCAGATTTCCTACAACTTCCTGTTCTTCCTTGCGGGCCTGCAGTCCATCCCCAAGTCGCTGATCGAGGCCGCCGCCATCGACGGCGCGGGCCCCATGCGCCGCTTCTGGGACATCCAGTTCCCGCTGCTGTCGCCCACCACGTTCTTCCTGCTGGTGATGAACGTGGTCTACGCATTCTTCGACACCTTCGGCATCGTGGACGCCACGACCCAGGGCGGTCCGGGACAGGACACCTCCATCCTGGTCTACAAGGTCTATCACGATGGCTTCAAGGCCATGGACATGAGCGGCTCGGCTGCCCAATCCGTCGTGCTGATGGTGATCGTGGTTGCACTGACCGTGATCCAGTTCCGCTATGTTGAGAAGAAAGTGCAGTACTGATCATGGTTGAACGCAGTCCCCTTCTCTCCTTTTTCTCGCACCTGATCATGGTGCTGGGCGTGATCATCGTCGGCTTTCCGCTGTACCTGGCCTTCGTGGCCTCCACGCACACGCCGCAGGACATCATCCAGGTGCCCATGCCCCTGGTGCCCGGCAGCAACTTCTGGGAAACCTACAAGGCCGCGCTGTTCGGCGGCTCGGGCCCCGGCTCCAGCGCGCCCGTGGCACGCATGATGTGGATCAGCTTCGTCTCGGCCATGGTGATCACCGTGGGCAAGATCGCGATCTCGCTGCTGTCGGCCTTCGCGCTGGTGTACTTCCGCTTCCCGTTCAAGAAGATCTGCTTCTGGCTGATCTTCGTGACCCTGATGCTGCCCGTGGAAGTGCGCATCGGCCCCACCTACGAAGTCGTCTCCACGCTGGGCATGCTCAACAGCTACGCCGGCCTGACGATTCCGCTGATCGCCTCGGCCACGGCCACCTTCCTGTTCCGCCAGTTCTTCCTGACGGTGCCGGACGAGCTGGTGGAGGCCGCCCGCATCGACGGCGCAGGCCCCATGCGCTTCTTCAAGGATGTGCTGGTGCCGCTGTCCAAGACCTCGATCGCGGCGCTGTTCGTGATCCAGTTCATCTACGGCTGGAACCAGTACCTGTGGCCGCTGCTCGTGACCACCTCGGAAGACATGTACCCCGTGGTCATCGGCATCAAGCGCATGGTGGCCAGCGGCGATACCGGCAATGACTGGAACGTGGTGATGGCGACGGCCCTGCTGGCCATGCTGCCGCCCGCCGCCGTGGTGATCCTGATGCAGCGCTGGTTCGTCAAGGGCCTGGTGGACACCGAAAAGTAAACCGCCCGCCGCCGCCCCAACCCACCGTATAGAACCCCGCAGAGCAAGCGCCAGCGCCCTTCGCTCTGCGACTCAACCAGAATCTTCGTATGGCATCCATTTCCTTTCGCAACCTGATCAAGCGCTACGGCCAGGGCCCGTCGGCCAACCAGGTACTGCACGGCGTCAACGCCGAAATCAAGGACGGCGAGTTCGTCGTCATCGTCGGCCCTTCGGGCTGCGGCAAGTCCACCCTGCTGCGCATGGTGGCGGGCCTGGAGGAGATCTCCGATGGCCAGCTGCTGATCGGCGACAAGGTGGTCAACGACGTGGAACCGGCCAAGCGCGACATCGCCATGGTGTTCCAGAACTATGCGCTGTACCCGCATATGTCGAACTACGAGAACATGGCCTACGGCCTGAAGATCGCCAAGGTGCCGCCCGAGGAGATCAAGCGCCGCGTGGACAAGGCCGCCAAGATCCTGGAGCTGTCGCACCTGCTGGACCGCAAGCCGCGCCAGCTGTCGGGTGGCCAGCGCCAGCGCGTGGCCATGGGCCGCGCCATCGTGCGCCAGCCCAAGGTCTTCCTGTTCGACGAGCCGCTGTCCAACCTGGACGCCAAGCTGCGCGGCCAGACCCGCATCGAGATCCAGAAACTGCACGCCGAGCTGGGCATCACCAGCCTGTTCGTGACCCACGACCAGGTCGAGGCCATGACCCTGGCCCAGCGCATGATCGTCATGAACGGCGGCGTGATGGAGCAGTTCGGCACGCCCGAAGAGGTCTACCACACGCCCGCCTCCACCTTCGTGGCCAGCTTCATCGGCTCGCCCCCGATGAACCTGCTCAAGAACGCGCCCGGCGGCACGGCCGGCCGCATCCTGGGCATCCGCCCCGAGCACCTGGTCGTCGTCAGCGAAGGCGGCTGGGAAATCAAGGTGGACACCGTTGAAATGCTGGGTGCCGAGCGCCTGGTCTATGGTTCGCTCAATGGCGAGACGATGACGGTGCGCATCGACGAAGGCGCGCCCTTCCCCAAGTCCGGCGAGACCATGCGCGTGCGTCCTTCCGAAGAGCGTCGCCTGCACTGGTTCGACGCAGAATCCGGAAAGCGGATCTGATCCCCTGAAGGCCGGATCTCCGACCTTTTCCAAGAGAGCCCCAGAGGCTCTCTTTTTCCATCCAAGCTCCCTTCTTTTGACGGACTCGCCATGACCGAGAACCTGAAATCCTGGCCCTACCCCCTGTGGGTGGCCCACCGTGGCGCCGGCAAGCTGGCGCCCGAGAACACCATGGCCGCCTTCCGCCTGGGCGCCGCGCACGGCTATCGCATGTTCGAGTGCGATGCCAAGCTGTCTGCCGACGGCGTGCTGTTCCTGATGCACGACGCCACGCTGGAGCGCACCACCAACGGCCACGGCACGGGTGGCGACCTGTCCATGGGCGAGATCGCCCAGCTGGACGCCGGCAGCTGGCACTCGCGCGCCTTTGCGGGAGAGGCCCTGCCCACACTGGAAGCCCTGGCGCGCTGGTGCCTGGCCAACCACTTCTTCCTGAACGTGGAGATCAAGCCCACGCCCGGCCAGGAAGAGGCCACGGGCCGCGCCACGGGCGAGCTGATGAACCGCATCTGGCCCAGGGACCGCATCCAGCCGCTGTTCACTTCGTTCAAGACCGATGCGCTCAAGGGCGCACGCGACACGGCACCGCACATTCCGCGGGGCCTGCTGGTGGACAAGCTGGCCGATGCCACGGGCGATGCCGACCTGCGCACCGCGCTGGACCTGGGCTGCGCAGCCATGGTGCTCAACCATGCGCTGTGGGATGCCGCCCTGGTCGCCAAGGTGCATGGCGCGGGCCTGCGCTGCAGCAGCTATACGGTCAACGATGAATGGGCCGCGCAGCGCCTGATCGACCTGGGCACGGACGGCGTCATCACCGACCGTGTCGATATGTTCAGTCCCGCATCGCGCTGAGACGGCTGCCGGCTGGCGGGGCCGGACCTTTGGAAACAACCGTCGCGGCGGCCCGCAGCACAATGTGCGTCCATGACACCGCCCCGCCCGTACCCTCTCCCGCTGCGCCCTACGTGGGCGCAGGCCTTGCGCCAATGCCTGGCCACTGGCCTGATGGTCCTGGCCATGCTGGTCCTCACTGCGCCCGCTCCGGCCCATGCGCAGGACCGCACGGCAGCGGCGGCCACGGCGGCGCCCGACGGCCGGCCCGCCCTGCCCAGCGTGGACGATCTGCGCAAGCAGCTGGACGCCATTCCCCGCAAGCTGGCCGAGGACGATGACGGCCGCAAGCTGCTGGACGAGGCTGCGGCCATTGGCACGGCGGCCGACCAGGTGGCGGCCCGCCGCACCGAGGAACTGGCCGACATCGATTCGCGCCTGGCCGGCCTGGGCCCCGCGCCCGAAAAAGGCGCCCCTGCCGATGCGCCCGATGTGGCGGAGCAGCGCGCCAGCCTGGCCAGGCAGCGCAGTGCCGTGGATTCCGAACTCAAGCTCGCGCGGCTGGTGTCGGTCGATGCCGACCAGCGCGGCAACGAGCTGATACGCCAGCGCCGCGAACAATTCCAGGCCGCATTGACGGCCCGCACCGACTCGCCGCTGGGCCGGCCCTTCTGGCGCAACCTGCGTGCTGCCGCGCCTTTGGACGCGGCGCGCCTGCAGGGCCTGGGGCGCGAGCTGCGCCAGGCCGTCGCCTCCACCATGGCATCCGATCGCCGAGGCGGCTTCATCGCCAGCCTGGCCGCCGCCTTGCTGATCGCCCTGCTCGGCCCCTGGCTGGCCGAGCGTCTGCTGGTGCGCGCCGCGCCCGCGCGCCTGCCCAGCGGCCGCCTGCGCCGCTCGTTGCGCGCGGCGGCCACCGTGCTGATCAACACGCTGCTGATCGGCCTGGCAGCGCAACTGGCCTGGAGCGCGCTCAAGGCCGGCGATGGCTTCAGCGAATCGCTGGACGCGCTGGCCAAGGCCAGTGTGCAGGTCACGCTGTTCGGCGCCTTCGTGGTGTCGCTGGGCCAGACCCTGCTGTCGCGCAGACGCAGTTCCTGGCGCCTGCCCGGCGTGTCGGACGAGCTGGCCGAGCGGCTCAGTCCCTATCCCTGGTGGATTGCCGCCGGAGCCGCGCTCAACGGCCTGGTGACCGAGGTCAACGCCATCATCGGCGCCAGCCTGGCCGCCGAGGTCACGGTGCACGCCCTGTCGGCCCTGCTGATTTCGGCCGTGGTCATGCTGGCCCTGCGGCATCTGCGTGCGCCGGCGCCGGTCGCGCAGGAAGACGGCGCCCAGGCAGAGCCCGTGCCGCCACGGCCCTTGTGGGTGGGTCTGCTCGTGGCCTGTGCGGCGGTGGCCAGCATTGCCACCATTGCGCTGGCCGTGACCGGCTATGTGGCGCTGGCCGGAACGCTGGCGCGCCAGATGGTGTGGACCGGCGTGGTGTTCGCCACCACCTACCTGCTGTTCCAGCTGGGCGACGATCTGTGCGAGGCCCTGCTGTCGTCCAAGGGCAGCTTCGGCACCCGGCTGAACCAGAGCCTGGGCATCGAGGGCCGGCTGCTCGACCAGGCCTCGGTGCTGGTCTCGGGCCTGCTGCGCGTGGCCCTGTTGTTCTACATGGTGATCGCCCTGCTGGCCCCGCTGGGCACGGGGCCGGACGAGGTGTTTCGCCGCGGCAGCACGGTGAACCACAGCCTCAAGGTGGGCGACTTCACCATGGCGCCGCAGGCCCTGTTCACGGCATTCGCCGTGATCGTCACGGGCCTGATCGTGATCCGCGTGATCAAGCGCTGGCTGACGGACCGCTACTTCCCCAACACCTCGCTGGAGCCGGGCATGCGCAGCTCCATCACCACGCTGCTGGGCTATGTGGGCGGCATCTTCGTGGTGGCCGTGGCGCTGGCGGGGCTGGGCATCAGCGTGGAGCGCATTGCCTGGGTGGCCAGCGCGCTGTCGGTGGGCATTGGCTTTGGCCTGCAGGCCATCGTGCAGAACTTCATCTCGGGCCTGATCCTGCTGGCCGAGCGGCCCGTGAAAGTGGGCGACTGGGTGGTGCTGGGCGATACCGAGGGCGACGTGCGCCGCGTCAACGTGCGCGCCACCGAGATCCAGCTGGGCGACCGCTCCACCGTCATCGTGCCCAACTCGGAATTCATCACCAAGACCGTGCGCAACATGACGCTGGCCGGCGCGCCCGGGCGCGTGCTGCTGCGCCTGCCCGCGCCGCTGGACACCGATGCCGAACGCATGCGGACCCTGATATTGGAGGCCTTTCGCACGCATGAAGGCATCCTGGACACGCCCGAGCCTCTGGTGCAGCTCGAAGGCATTGCCAACGGCACGCTGACCTTCCTGGCCATCGGCTACGTGGGCAACCCGCGCAATGCGGGCGGGGTGCGCAGCGATGTGCTGTTCAGCATCCTGGCATCGCTCAAGGGCGCGGGCCTGTACCTGTCGCCACCGGCCACCACCTCGGTGGCGGCGCCGGTGGTGACAGGCATGCCGGGCACGCCAGGCACGCCGCCCATGCCCGGCGACCCCGCCAGCCCGGCCTAGCCTCGCCCGGCCATTTCAGCGCGCACATGCGCCGCGACCACGGCCATCAGCTCACGCAGATGGCCGCGCAGCGGCTCGAAGCCCGCGTTGGGCTCGCGCGTGTCCTCGTCCATGTAGACCGGGCGGCGGATCTCGATCTGCAGGCTGTGCCGGCCCAGGTGCGGCTGGCCTATGCGGCCGATCAGCTCCACGCCCTTGTAGGGCTCGTTGTAGGCCACGCTGTAGCCGAAGCCCGCCAGCGTCTCGCCCACCAGCTGGATGAACTCGGGCGCGCAGGTCGTGCCGTCGCGGTCGCCCAGCACGAAGTCGGCCAGCGGCGGCGCGTCGGTGCGGCCCAGGCGCTTGTAGACATCGTTGGGCATGGAGTGCAGGTTCAGGTGCCAGACGCCGCCAAAGCGCTGCACGCTGTCATCGATGGCCTGCGCCAGCGCCGCATGGTAGGGACGCCAGTAGCGCGCGATGCGGTGCTCCACCTCGGCCACCGTGCGCGGGCGTTCATACAGCGGCGTGGCCACGCCGTCCCGGCTGATGCGCTGCCAGATCAGGCCCAGGCCCTGGCGGGTCTTGACGCTGGGCGCCAGGGGCACGGGCCACCGGCCGTCGATCTGGGCGGGGTCCAGGTCGGCCTCGCTGCGGTTGGGGTCGATGTAGGTGCGCGGAAAGGTGGCCTCGATCAGCGTTGCGCCATGCGCGGGCCACTGGTCCCAGAGCGCGGCCACATGCGTGTCCTCGCCACGGCGCAGCAGGGACATGGGCACGGCATGGCCGAAATCCTCGGGATAGGACGTGCCGCTGTGCGGCGAGTCGCAGACGATGGGCAGCACCTCGCCGGCGGCGGGATGCACCACGACCGGGGTGTCCGGCCGGGGGCGCAGAAAATCGGTCTGTGCCATGCGGTCCATCAGTCGAGCTTGATGTTGGCGCGCTTGGCCACGGCCGTGTAGCGCTCGATGGCAGCCTTGATCTGCTTGGCAAATTCCTCGGGCGTGTTGCCCATGGACTCGCCCGAGATGGATTTTTGCTTTTCCAGGTAGTCAGGCATGGCCATGGCCTTGTGCGCAGCCGCATTGAGCTTGTCGATGATGGGGCGCGGCGTGCCGGCAGGTGCGACCAGGCCGAACCAGCCGCCGTCGCCCATCTGCGGGAAGCCCAGCTCGGTGTAGGTGGGCACGTCGGGCAGCACGTCGGCGCGCTTGAAGGCCAGCACGGCCAGCGGGCGCAGCTTGCCGTCCTTGATGTGGGGCAGCGTGGAGGGCAGGTTGTCCGTCATGGCATTGACCTGGCCACCCAGCGCGTCGGTGATGGCCTGGCCCGCGCCCTTGTAGGGGATGTGCAGCAGGTCGATACCGGCCAGGTTCATGAAATTCTCGATGTTGGCGTGGCCCAGGGAACCCGTGCCCGGCGAGGCAAAGCTGTACTTGCCCGGGTTGGCCTTGGCCAGGGCGATGAACTCCTTCATGGTCTTGGCGGGCACGCTGGCGTTGATCACGAACACGCTGGGCACGGACATCACATTGGTGATGGGCGCGAAGTCCTTGATCGGGTCGTAGGGCAGCTTGCGGAAGATGGCCGGGTTGGAGCCATGCGTGCTCACCGTGGCCATGCCGATGGTGTAGCCATCGGCCGCAGCACGCGCAATTTCGGAGGCGCCAATGGAGCCGCCCGCCCCGCCCCGGTTGTCCACCACCACGGACTTGCCCAGGATCACGCTCATCTTCTCGGCCAGCAGACGCGCCACCATGTCGGTGGAGCCGCCCGCACCAAACGGCACGACCAGGCGGATCGGCCGGCTGGGATAGTCGGCAGCCGGGCCCTGGGCCCAGGCGACGGGAGCCAAAAGAGCAGTGGCGGCGCAGGCGGCCAGGCTGGACAACAGGGTGCGGCGCATTGCCATGGTGTGTTTCCTCTCGTGATGGATGAAAGAGCGGCCTGCGGCAGGGCAGGGCTTCGCGGAACAGGCGCCGATTCTGGACAGCCGCCGCACGCGCGAAAAGAGACAAGACGGCAAGCAACTATGACAAACCGTCATAATTGCGTCCGTCATGCGCATGCACTCTCCCTCGCTTTCCGAGCTGCACGCCTTTGCGGCGGCGGCGCGCCTGGGCAGCTACTCGCTGGCAGCCCAGGAGCTGTATGTCACCCAGGGCGGCATCAGCCGCGCCATCGCCCGGCTGGAAGAGCACCTGGGCTTTGCCCTCTTCGAGCGCCAGGGCCGGCGCAGCGTGCTGACCGAGGCTGGCCGTGAATACCTGCAAGCCGTGGAGCCCTCCGTACACGCCATCGAATCGGCCTCGGCCGCCGCACGCAGGCGCCACTTCGGCCCGCAACTGCGGTTGTCGGTCGTTCCCACGCTGTTCAGCCACTGGCTGATTCCACGCCTGCCGCGATTCAACGCCCTGCATCCGGGCATCGTCCTTTCGTTTGCCCCCTACCGGCGCGATGACCCGCTGTCCGCCGCCGAGATAGACGGCTGGCTGCGCGTGGGCAGCGAGCCCTGGCCCGCCCATGTGGTGGCCGACTATGTGGTGGGCCGCGATCTGGTGCCCATCTGCCATCCGCGCGAATTGCAGGGCCCGCAAGCCATTCGCAGCGCAGCGGATGTGCTTGCGCGCCCCTTGCTGTTTCACACCAACTACCCTGGCAACTGGGCGCGTTGGATGAGCCACCTCGGCCTGCCCGGGCCCTGCCCCGCGCCTGCGGCGGACTTCGAACTGGTGGCCCTGCTGGTCCAGGCCGTGGCCGCCGGCATGGGCGTGGCCCTGGTGCAGCGCTGCCTGGTGGAGGAAGACCTGGCCGCCGGCCGCGTGGCCCTTGCCTTGCCTGCACCCGTCCACATCGAACGCGGCTACTTTCTGTGCCGGCCGGCTGCGCGGATGCCTTCCGAAGCCTTTGTGCAGTTCCGCGCATGGCTGCTGGAGCAGGCCGCGCCGGGTGCCGTGCCTCCAGCCGCAGTCTCAGGCCCCTGATCGCCGGGAGAAACGCCCTCTTCCGTTGATCTGCATCAATCTTTGCTGTCAGCCATCAGCGCCAGCCGCGCGAAAGCACCCACTGGCAAAGCGCCATCACGAGGACCAGGGCGGTGTAGGTGGCCATCTTTGCATCGCGCCCGAACCACCACAAACCGGCCAGCAACACCAGCGCACCAACAACCAAATTGATAGCAACCTGCAACCACCAGGCAAGGGATTGCTGCGATTTTCCATAGATCAAAAGCGCGCACAACATCAGGGCCGGCGACAGGAAAAGTGCAGGCGCCAGGAAGTTCAGCCAATGATTCGTACTCGCAATCCATCCCATGTGCGGGCTCCGATTCCAGGGTGTTGTGATCAGGGATGCCTGAAACTGCGCGAAATTTTATAATCCCGGGTTATGGCAGTCTGGGCACTCGGCATCAACCACCACACGGCTCCGCTTGATATGCGGGGACGTTTCGCGTTCGCGCTTGACCAGATCGTGCCCACGCTGCAGGGCCTGCGCGAATCGCTGACCGGCCCCGGCCGCCAGCACAGCGCCGTCGAGACCGCCATTCTCTCCACCTGCAACCGTACCGAGATCTACTGCGCGGCCGAAATGCCGGCCATGGACCATACCCTGCACTGGCTGGCCAACAGCGGCGGTATTTCGTCCGAATTGCTGCGCTCGCACTCCTATCTGCTGGAAGACGGCCATGTGGCGCGCCATGCCTTCCGCGTGGCCAGCGGGCTCGACTCCATGGTGCTGGGCGAGGCCCAGATCCTGGGCCAGATGAAGAATGCCGTGCGCGCCGCAGAGAACGCAGGCGCCCTGGGCAGCACGCTGAACCAGCTGTTCCAGCGCAGCTTCGCGGTGGCCAAGGAAGTGCGCAGCTCCACCGAGATCGGCGCCCACAGCATCAGCATGGCCGCTGCCGCCGTGCGGCTGGCCGGCCAGCTGTTCGAAGACCTGTCCCAGATCCGCGTGCTGTTCGTGGGCGCGGGCGAGATGATCGAGCTGGTCTCCACCCACTTCGCGGCCCGCCACCCCAAGCAGATCATGATCGCCAACCGCACGCTGGAGCGCGGCGAGAAGCTGGCTGCCCAGTTCGGCGCCGGCACCATGCGGCTGGCCGACCTGCCCGACCATCTGCATGAATACGATGCCGTGATCAGTTGCACGGCGTCCAGCCTGCCCATCATCGGCCTGGGCGCCGTCGAGAGCGCGCTCAAGAAGCGCAAGCACCGCCCCATGTTCATGGTCGATCTGGCCGTGCCGCGCGATATCGAATCCGAGGTCAAGGACCTGCGCGACGTCTACCTCTACACCGTGGACGATCTGGCCACCGTGGTGCGCACGGGCCAAGCCCAGCGCCAGGCAGCGGTCGAGCAGGCCGAAGTCATCATCGACCACGGCGTGCAAAGCTTCATGCACTGGCTGGACCAGCGCCGCCCGCAGGCCGGTGTGGTGCCGCTGATCCGCCAGCTCAATACCCAGACCGATGAATGGCGTGCGCTGGAGATTGCGCGCGCCAAGAAGCTGCTGGCCAAGGGCGAAGACATCGACACCGTGCTGGAGGCCCTGTCGCGCGGCCTCACGCAGAAAATGCTGCACGGCACCCTGGCCGAGCTGCACAAGGGCGATGCCGACCAGCGCAGCCAGACCATGGACACGGTCTCGCGCCTGTTCCTGCGCTCGGCCCAAAGCGGCCCGCGCGGCACGGCCCCCGACAAGGCGCTCTAGCGGCGCTCGCCGCCCCTGCGCAGGGCCGCGCGCCAGCGGGCCTGTGGCGCCCCGGCTGCACTTGCGGCCCCCGCCTCTCCCGGTTTTTAAGGCCCATCCGCCCTTCCAGGCCCCCACGTTTCCCGCCGCAGTGCTGCCCGAGCAGCCCTTCGCACCACCGCCCCACACCATGCAAGACTTTCTGCGCCAACAACTGGAGCGCTACGCCCAGCGCCTTGAAGAACTCAACTTCCTGCTTTCGCGCGAAGACATCATGGGCGACATGAAGCAGTACCGCGCCATCTCGCGCGAGCACGCGGACGTCACCGCCATTGCAGGCCGCTATGCCCGCCACCGCCAGCGCGAGGCCGATCTGGCCGCTGCGCGGGACATGCTCTCCGACCCCGACATGGCCGACATGGCGCAGGAGGAAATCGCCAGCGCCGAGGCCGAGCTGATCCAGCTGGAGGACGAGTTGCAGCGCCTGCTGCTGCCCAAGGACCCCGATGACGCGCGCAACGCCTACCTCGAAATCCGCGCAGGCACGGGCGGCGACGAATCGGCCCTGTTCGCAGGCGACCTGGCCCGCATGTACACGCGCCACTGCGACGCCGTGGGCTGGAAGGTCGAGATCATGAGCGCCAACGAGAGCGAGCTGGGTGGCTACAAGGAAGTGGTGCTGCGCGTGGAAGGTACGGATGTGTACGGTCGCCTGCGCTTCGAATCCGGCGGCCACCGCGTGCAGCGCGTGCCGGCCACCGAGACCCAGGGCCGCATCCACACCAGCGCCTGCACCGTGGCCGTCATGCCAGAGCCGGACGAAACCCAGGCCATCACGCTCAACCCGGCCGACCTGCGCATCGACACCTTCCGCGCCAGCGGCGCCGGAGGCCAGCACATCAACAAGACCGACTCGGCCGTGCGTGTGGTCCACCTGCCCACGGGCATCGTCGCCGAGTGCCAGGACGGCCGCAGCCAGCACAGCAACAAGGCCAAGGCACTGCAGGTGCTGCAGGCGCGCCTGCAGGAGAAGGAACGCAGCGAGCGCGAAGCCAAGGAGGCCGCACTGCGCAAGGGCCTGATCGGCAGCGGCGACCGCAGCGACCGCATCCGCACCTACAACTTCCCGCAGGGCCGGCTCACCGACCACCGCATCAACCTCACCATCTACAAACTGCTGGCCGTGATGGAAGGCGACCTGGGCGATGTGCTCGACGCGCTGCAGGCCGCACGCGAGGCCGAACTGCTGGCCGAGCTGCAGGTCAACAACTGAGGCCCGGGCCATGGCCAATCCACCCATCGTCAAAGAAGCGCTGCAGCAGGCCCAGGCCCTGGGGCTTGCGCGCATCGACGCGCAAATGCTGCTGCTGCACGTGCTCGGGCGCCAGTCTGGCGGCCGCGCCTGGCTGCTGACCCATGACGAGGACATGCTGACCGCCCCCCAGGCCGAGGCCTATGCCGCGCTGTGCGCACGCCGCCTTGGCGCGGAACCCGTTGCCTACCTGCTCGGCCACAAGGAGTTCTACGGGCTCGATCTGACCGTGGACGCGCGTGTGCTCGACCCACGCCCCGATACCGAAACCCTGGTGGACTGGGCGCTGGAGCTCATGCCCATCCAGACCCAGGCAGGCCCCGCTTGCCGCGTGGTGGACCTGGGCACCGGCAGCGGCGCCATAGCCCTGGCCCTGCAAAGCCAGCGCCCCGGCGCCACGGTCTGGGCCGTGGATGCCAGCGCCGACGCACTGACCGTTGCCAGCGCCAATGCCACGCGTCTGCAACTGGACGTGCAGTTCGCGCATGGCAGCTGGCTCCAGCCGCTGGCAGGGCAGGCACCGTTCGACCTCATCGTCAGCAACCCGCCCTATATCCGCGATGACGATCCGCATCTGCAGGCCTTGGCGCATGAGCCGCTGTCGGCGCTGGCCAGCGGTGCCGATGGCCTGGCCGATATCCGCGCCATCATCGCCCAGGCGCCCGCGCTGCTGGCCCGCGGCGGCTGGCTGCTGATGGAGCATGGCTGGGACCAGGCCGATGCCGTGGCCGCCCTGCTGTGCCATGCCGGCTTTGGCGACGTGCAGCATCGCCACGACCTGGGCGGCATTGCCCGCTGCACGGGCGGGCAATGGCAAGGGCAGGCCAGAGCTCTGACCTGAGCTCTGGCCTGGGCGCAGCAATCCCGCATGCTTTCAAAGTCCGCGCCGAGAGTGAAATAATCCCATCCATGCCGCCGCGCCTGCGGCGCCCACCACGACCCCGGAGCACCACACAGATGAGCGACACCCAGCAACGCATCGACCAACTGGTCAAGAGCAACAACATCCTGCTGTTCATGAAGGGCAGCGCCAGCTTTCCCATGTGCGGTTTCTCTGGCCGCGCCATCCAGATCCTCAAGGCCTGCGGCGTGGAAACCAAGGACATCTCCACCGTCAACGTGCTGGAAGACCAGGAAATCCGCCAGGGTATCAAGGACTACAGCAACTGGCCCACGATCCCCCAGCTCTACGTGCAGGGCGAGTTCATCGGCGGCTCGGACATCATGATGGAGATGTACGAGTCGGGCGAGCTGCAGCAACTGCTGGCACCCAAGGCCTGAGGCTTATCGCACCACGCGCCTTCGGCGCAGCATCGAGCCACCTTCGGGTGGCTTTTTTACGCCTGTGCCGCGCTGCCGGCGGACTCCCCGGGCATGCCTCAGGGCCAGGGGCATGCGATGTGTGGTCGAATGGTCACATCTTTCACATCCGGAAAAGCGCGCCTGCGCCCGCTTCTCCGCCCTGCCTATGAGTCTGTCCCAAAGTCTGCTGTTGATCGTCGCGCTGATATTGACCAGTGCCTTCTTCTCGGTGGCCGAGATCTCGCTGGCCGCCTCGCGGCGCCTGCGACTGCGGCAGATGATGGAGGACGGCGAACCCCGCGCCGAACTGGTCATGAAGATGCAGGCCCAGCCGGGCGAATATTTCACGGTCACGCAGATTGGACTCAATGCCGTCGCCATCCTGGGCGGCGTGGTGGGCGAAGGGGCATTGACCCCCTATCTGGCCGAGCTGCTGATGCTCTGGCTGCCCGACAGCCGTGCGCAGACCGTGGGCTTCCTGCTCTCGTTCGCCAGCGTCACCTCCCTGTTCATCCTGTTCGCCGACCTGCTGCCCAAGCGCCTGAGCATGGCCGAGCCCGAGGCCCTGGCCATCCGCGTGCTGCGCCCCATGCTCTGGTGCATGGCCGTGCTCAAGCCCCTGGTCTGGTGCTTCAACCATCTGGCCGACGCCGTTGCCAAGCTGTTCGGCCTGCCCACGGTGCGCGATGACCGCATCACGCACGAAGACATCCTAGCCATGACCGAAGCCGGCGCACGCGCAGGCGTGCTGGCCGCAAAAGAACAGCAGGTGATCGCCAACCTGTTCGAGCTGGACTCGCGCACCATCGGCTCGGCCATGACGCAGCGCGACCGCATCGCCTACTTCCACCGCGACGACCCGGATGAACTGATCCGGGTCCGCATTGCCGAGGAGCCTTTTTCCACCTACCCCGTGTGCGACGGCGACATCGACCACATCGTCGGCTATGTCGATGCCAAGGACCTGTTCCAGCGCGCGCTGAACAACCAGTCCCTGTCGCTCATGGACGATTCGCTGGTCCACAAGGTGCTGGTCGTGCCGGACCGCCTGACGCTGGCCGAAGTACTGGAGCAGTTCCGCCAGGTGCATGAGGACTTTGCCGTCATCGTCAACGAATACAGCCTGGTGGTCGGCGTGGTCACGCTCAATGACGTGATGAGCACGGTGATGGGCGGCCTCGTCAGCCCGGGCGACGAGGAGCAGATCCTGCGCCGCGACGAGAACTCCTGGCTGATCGATGGCGTCACGCCGGTCGAGGATGTGATGCAGGCCCTGGAGCTCGACGAGTTGCCGCATTCCGAGGACTACGAAACCCTGGGGGGCTTTCTCATGGTGATGCTGCGCCGCATTCCCAGGCGCACGGACACCGTGCAATGGGGCGGCTACCGCTTCGAGGTCATGGACGTGGACAGCTACCGCATCGACCAGGTGCTGGTCACACGCATGTCCGGCAGCAGCCCGGCCGCCCCGCCTAACCCAGGCGACACGGCCGCCGCCGTGGCCAAGGTGTCCAGCATGTCGCCGGACACGTCGTCCTGAAAACGCAGCAAGGCAGGCCTGCCGCCAGGCGCCAGCCTGCGGCCCTCAGGCCGAGCGCGAAGGCTCGATCTCCCAGCGGCGCTGCGCAGCAAACACAGCATTCGGATACTGGGGCTGGCCGCGGCTGCCGTTGTAGCGGCCCAGCGCCATGTAGGCATCGCCGTTTTCACGGTCCAGATAGTGGCGCAGGATCACGCAGCCAAAGCGCAGATTGGTCTGCATGTGAAACAGCTTGCCGATGTCGCCATCGCCGATCAGCCGCATCCAGAACGGCATGATCTGCATGTAGCCGCGCGCGCCCACGCTGGAGATGGCGAACTTGCGGAACGCGCTCTCCACCTGCACCAGTCCCATCACCAGCGAGACTTCCAGGCCGGCGCGCTTGGCCTCGTACCAGACGGTCTGCAGGAACTCCAGCCGTGTTGCAAGTTCGGGCTTGCGTGAGCGCAGGCGCTCGCTGCTGGCCGTGAGCCAGCGCAGGTAGTCCATGCGGGCCTCGGTGGAGGCAAAGCGCAGCTCGGGCGGCGCCGATCCCGTGACGGCCGAACTCAGCGCGGTGCGCACCGAATCGGCCAGCGGCTCTTCCAGCTGCCCGCCGGCCCAGGCGGGCGCGGCCACCGCGCCCAGCAACGGCGCAGCACCCAGCGAAGCCGCCAGGCGCAGGCAATCGCGGCGCGCCATCACGGGGGCCTGGCTCACAGACCCAGCCTCTGCTTGAGATGGCCCAGCACATCGGCAGCGGCCATCTTGGTCGCTTCCGTGTCGCGGCGATGCTGGTACTCGACCTGGCCTTCCTTGAGGCCGCGGTCGGACAGCACCACGCGGTGCGGCACGCCAATCAGTTCCCAGTCGGCAAACATGGCGCCCGGGCGTTCGCCGCGGTCGTCCAAGATCACGTCCACGCCCAGTGCCAGCAGCTCGGCATGCAGCTTCTCGGCGGCTTCCTTCACGGGCTCGCTGCGGTCCATGCCGATGGGGCAGACCACCACGGTGAAGGGTGCAATCGCGTCGGGCCAGATGATGCCGCGCTCATCATGGTTCTGCTCGATAGCGGCAGCCGGCAGGCGTGTCACGCCAATGCCGTAGCAACCCATTTCAAACAGCGAGGGCTTGCCGTTCTCGGCCAGGAAGGTGGCGTTCATGGCCTGGGAGTACTTGGTGCCCAGGTAGAACACATGGCCCACTTCAATGCCGCGCTCGATGGCCAGCTCGCCCGCGCCATCGGGGGACTTGTCGCCGGCCACCACATTGCGCAGGTCGGCCACGACATCAGGCTCAGGCAGGTCACGGCCGAAGTTCACGCCGGTGATGTGGAAGTCGGCCTCGTTCGCGCCGCAGACCCAGTCGGCCATCACGGCGACCTCGCGGTCCACGACCAGCTTCACGGGCTTCTTCAGGCCGATGGGCCCCAGGTAGCCGGGCTGGCAGCCGAAGTGATCCTCGATCTCGGCCACGGTGGCAAAGCGGAAGCCCACGTCCAGGCCAGGCACCTTGGCCACCTTGATCTCGTTCATCTCATGGTCGCCACGCAACAGCAGCAACCAGACCTGGCTTCCCGCCACATCGCCCTTGTCGTCGAGCTTGTCGGTGGCCAGCACCAGGGACTTCACCGTCTGCGACAGCGGCAGGCCCAGCTGGGCAGCCACGGATTCGCAGGTGCTGTTGCCCGGCGTTGCCACACGGGCCATGGCCTGGGCTGCAGCGGGACGGGGGCCTGCAGGCGCCAGGGCCTCGGCCTTCTCGATATTGGCGGCGTAGTCGCTGCTGGGGCAGTAGACGATGGCGTCTTCGCCCGTGGAGGCGATCACCTGGAATTCCTCGCTCAGATCACCGCCGATGGCGCCGCTGTCGGCACGCACGGCACGGTACTGCAGGCCGAAGCGATCGAAGATGCGCTTGTAGGCCGCGCGCATGGTCTGGTAGCTGATCTGGGCGGTGTCGCGGTCCTTGTCGAAGGAATAGGCGTCCTTCATGATGAATTCGCGGCCACGCATCAGGCCAAAGCGCGGGCGGCGCTCGTCGCGGAACTTGGTCTGGATCTGGTAGAAATTCTTGGGCAGCTGCTTGTAGCTCTTGAGCTCCTGGCGCGCAATGTCCGTCACCACCTCTTCGCTGGTGGGCTGGATCACGAAGTCGCGGCCATGGCGGTCCTTGATGCGCAGCAGCTCAGGGCCCATCTTCTCGAAGCGGCCCGTCTCCTCCCACATCTCGGCAGGCTGGACCACGGGCATGGTCACTTCCACGGCACCGGCACGGTTCATTTCCTCGCGCACGATGGCCTCGACCTTGCGGATCACGCGCAGCCCCATGGGCATGTAGTTATAGATGCCTGCGCCCAGCTTCTTGATCAGGCCGGCCCGCGTCATGAGCTTGTGGCTGACCACTTCGGCGTCGGCCGGAGCTTCCTTGAGGGTGGAGATGAAAAATTGGGAGGCTTTCATGGATCAGGGGCTTCGCGGGAATCGGGGCAGCGTGCTTGCCGCTGGCAAGGCACCGTGCATAATGGACACAATTCAGAAAATTGGGGTTCGATTATGCTTGACCGGGACGGATTTCGCCCGAACGTCGGCATCATCCTGCTCAACCAAAAGAACCAGGTGTTCTGGGGCAAGCGCATCCGCACCCACAGCTGGCAGTTTCCACAGGGCGGCATTGACCGGGGGGAGACACCCGAACAGGCCATGTTCCGGGAACTGCATGAGGAAGTGGGGTTGATGCCCAACCACGTTCGCGTGGTCGCCCGCACCCGGGACTGGTTGCGCTACGAGGTGCCAGACCGGTACATCCGCCGCGATGCGCGCGGACACTACAAAGGCCAGAAGCAGATCTGGTATTTGCTGCAACTCATGGGTCACGACTGGGATTTGAACCTGCGTGCCACCGACCACCCCGAATTCGACGCCTGGCGCTGGAACGACTACTGGGTGCCACTGGATGTGGTGGTGGAGTTCAAACGCGGCGTCTACGAGATGGCCCTGACCGAGCTGGCACGCTTTCTGCCACGGGGCGAGCAGCAGCGCAACCGTTATCTTCGCAGCGGCATGCGCCCCAGGGAAGCCCATGAAACAGGCCCCGAGACCTATGGCGCCCCAGGCTTGCATCCGGCGCGCTCAGGCAGCTTTCGCGTCAATCCCGGCATGGAGTTGCCGCCTGGTGCCTGCTTCGACCCTGATCCACAGTCAGGGCAGCAGCAGGTCTTGCACCCCGATCCAGGCAAGGCCTGAAGCCAAAGGGTCCATGCAAAAGCGCACCCGAGGGTGCGCTTTTTCTTTGCCCCGATTGCGCGGGTATCAGTGCCCGGCAATCACCATGTTGTCGCGGTGCACCATCTCCGGGCCTGCGGAGTAGCCCAGCAGGCGCTCGATCTCCACCGAGCTCTTACGACAAAGCAGGCGCGCCTCGGCACTTGCATAGTTGGCCAGACCACGCGCCACCTCGATGCCCAGCGCATCGCGCACGGCAATCACATCGCCGCGGGCGAATTCGCCATCCACATTCACCATGCCGATGGGCAGCAGGCTCTTGCCTTCGTCGCGCAGCTTGGCCACGGCACCGGCATCCACGGACACGGAACCGCGCAGTTGCAGATGGTCGGCAATCCACTGCTTGCGCGCCTGGTTCTTGTGGGTCTGCGCCACGAGCAGCGTGCCGATGGACTCGCCCGCAGCCAGACGCACCAGCACGTCCTGTTCACGACCCCAGGCGATGACGGTTGAAGCACCCGAGCCCGCCGCGCGCTTGGCCGCGAGGATCTTGGTGATCATCCCACCCTTGCCGATGGACGAGCCCGCGCCGCCCGCCATCTCCTCCAGCGCAGGATCGCCGGCATTTGCCACGTCGATGAAACGCGCATCGGGGTTGCTGCGCGGATCGGCGCTGTAAAGGCCTCGCTGATCGGTCAGGATGACCAGGGCATCGGCTTCGATCAGATTGGCCACCAAAGCACCCAGAGTGTCGTTGTCGCCGAACTTGATCTCATCGTTGACCACGGTGTCGTTCTCGTTGATCACCGGCACGATGCCCAGCTCCAGCAGCGTCAGCAAGGTGTTGCGCGCATTCAGATAGCGCTCGCGGTCCGCCAGGTCGGCATGCGTGAGCAGCACCTGGGCACTGCCCATGCCCTGCTCGCGCAGCTTGGACTCGTACATCTGTATCAGCCCCATCTGGCCCACGGCTGCAGCGGCCTGCAGCTCATGGATCTCCTTGGGCCGCGCGGCCCAGCCAAGGCGCTTCATGCCTTCAGCCACCGCGCCGCTGGAGACCATGATCACCTCGCGCCGCTGACCGCCATGGCTCTCATCCCCGCGCACCAGGGCCGCCAACTGGCGGCTCCACTCCTGGATGGCGGCCTCATCAAGACCGCGACCTTCATTGGTCACCAGGCTGGAGCCGACCTTGACCACGATGCGATGGGCATCACGCAACAAGTTGGAAGACATGGATGGATAGTGATTCTTGCAGCGCAGGCCCAGGCAGGCCGCGCCGCTGTTGTGATCAAGGCGATGGGAGCGGCAGGCGACTCTTACTCGGAATCGCGGGGGGCAAAACGCGGATCGGTGAGATCCACGCCATCACCCTCGATTTCGACGAAGCGCGGATCGATTTCCTTGGGTCCGGCCTCGATCTGCTGCTGCTCATGCACATGTTTGTAGATGGTGCGGATCAGCACTTCACAGCCTTCGCGCGTCAGGGCGGAAATCTCGAAGACCGGCCCCTTCCACTTGAAGCGCTTGACGAAGTCCTTGACGCGTGCGGCGCGCTCCTCGGCCGGCACCATGTCCAGCTTGTTGAGCACCAGCCAGCGCGGCTTGTTGTACAGCTCGGCGTCGTACTTCTGCAGTTCGCCCACGATGGCCTTGGCCTGGGCCACAGGATCCACGCTGTCATCGAACGGCGCCAGGTCCACCACATGCAGCAGCAATCGGGTGCGCTGCAGATGGCGCAGGAACTGGTGACCCAGGCCCGCACCTTCCGAGGCGCCTTCGATCAGGCCAGGGATGTCGGCCACCACAAAGCTCTGCTCGGCAGCGACGCGCACCACGCCCAAATTGGGATGCAGCGTGGTGAATGGGTAGTCGGCAATCTTGGGACGCGCATTGGAGACCGCGGCAATGAAGGTGGACTTGCCCGCATTGGGCATGCCCAGCAGGCCCACGTCGGCCAGCACCTTGAGCTCCAGCTTGAGATTCTTGCGCTCGCCAGGCCAGCCCGGAGTCTTTTGCCGAGGCGCGCGGTTGATGGCGCTCTTGAAGCGCAGGTTGCCGTAGCCGCCGTCGCCACCCTTGGCAATGGTGACCACCTCACCGGCCGTCAGCAGCTCGTAGAGCACCTCGCCGGTTTCGGCATCACTGATGATGGTACCGACCGGCATGCGCAGCGTGATGTCGTTGCCCGCCGCACCGAACATGTCCGAGCCCTTGCCATGCTCACCGCGCGTGGCATCGTGCCGGCGCGAGAAGCGGTAGTCCACCAGGGTGTTGAGGTTGACATCGGCCACCGCGTAGACATGGCCGCCACGGCCACCGTCTCCACCATCGGGACCGCCAAATTCCTTGTATTTTTCGTGCCGGAATGACACGCAGCCATTGCCGCCGTCACCGGCGGAAATGTCGATATAAGCTTCGTCGACGAACTTCATGAGGCATCCAGTTTACAAAAAGCAGTGTGCACCAGACAGCCCCAGGCCACACCTCAGAGACGGAAAAGAGGGCGAAGGCACGATGCACAACCCTCCTGAAACGACAAAGCCCCGACAGGTCGGGGCTTCGAGCGTCGAAGTGACAGGGCTTAGGCAGCCGTCACATTGACCGTGTGCTTGGACAGTGCACCCTTGACAGCAAACGACACGTGGCCGTCCACCAGAGCGTACAGAGTGTGGTCCTTGCCCACGCCGACATTGTCGCCGGGATGGAACTTGGTGCCACGTTGGCGCACGATGATCGAGCCGGCCGTGATCAGTTCACCACCGAAAGCCTTCACGCCGAGCATTTTGGGCTTGGAATCGCGCCCGTTTCGCGTAGAGCCGCCGCCTTTTTTCTGTGCCATGACTCAGCTCCTGAATTAAGCAGCGATCGCCACGATCTGCAGCTCTGTGAACTGCTGGCGATGGCCTTGGCGCTTCTGATAATGCTTACGACGGCGCATCTTGAAGATGTGCACTTTGTCGTGCTTGCCGTGAGCAACCACGGTTGCCTTGACAGACGCACCGGACACCAGAGGTGTGCCGACCTTGATTTCAGCGCCGTTGCCGACTGCCAGAACCTGATCGATCACAACTTCTTGGCCTACGTCCGCAGCAATCTGTTCTACCTTGATCTTTTCGCCGGCTGCAACGCGATACTGCTTGCCGCCGGTTTTTATGACTGCGTACATTTAAACCTCTTGAATTTGAGAGTTCCGCGAACGAATTTCCACGGAAGCCGAGGATTCTAGCACGCACTCACATTCTTTGCATGAAGCGCTCCCACCCCGCGCCCAAACAACCGTCAGGGCGGGCCGCAGGCGGGATCGCTCTTCCTATAATTGCCGATCCACTTGGCGGCCACAGTACCTTGACCACAGCTCTCTCCACTCCCAATCCGCTTGCCCTGATCACTGACGACATGCGCGAGGTGGATCATGTGATCGCCCAGCGCCTGACGACCACCGTCCCGCTGATTGCCCAGATCTCCCAGTACATCATCGCTGCCGGCGGCAAGCGCCTTCGCCCGGCCTTGCTGCTCATGGTCTGCAATGCGCTGGGCTACGAAGGCAGGGACAGGCATGTCCTGGCGGCCGTGGTCGAGCTGATTCATACCGCCACTCTGCTGCACGACGACGTGGTGGACGAGTCCACCCTGCGCCGTGGCCGCCCGACGGCCAACGAGACCTTCGGCAATCCGGCCAGCGTGCTGGTCGGCGACTTCCTGCACTCGCGCTCCTTCCAGATGATGGTGGAAGTGGGCAGCATGCGTGTGCTCAAGATCCTCTCGGACGCCACCAACGTGATCGCCGAGGGCGAGGTGCAGCAGCTCATCAACACGCACGATGCCTCGCTGGACGAAGCTGGCTACCTGCACGTCATCCGCTCCAAGACCGCCCAGTTGTTCGAGGCCAGCGCGCAGCTGGGCGCCGTGCTGGCCGACGCCCCCCGCGAGATCGAACAGGCCTGCGCCATCTATGGCCAGGCCCTGGGCACCGCCTTCCAGATCATTGACGACGTGCTCGACTACACAGGCGACACCCAGGAAATGGGCAAGAACCTGGGCGACGACCTGCGCGAAGGCAAGTGCACCCTGCCGCTGATTGCCGCCATGCAGCGCGGCACTCCGGAGCAGGCTGCCATCGTGCGCAACGCCATCGAGCAGGGCTCAACCGAGCAGTTGTCTGCCGTGGTGGATATCGTGCGCAGCACAGGCGCGCTGGATGTGGCACGCGAAGCCGCCCATGCCGAGGCACGCCGCGCCATCGACGCAATAAATGTGCTCCCGAGCAATTTGCATACGGCAAGTTTGCTACAATTAGCCTCTCAGCTTTTGGAGCGACGCACCTGATTTCAGGCTGTATTGCTTTGTCTACAAAAGCAACGGGGTGTAGCTTAGCCTGGTAGAGCGCTACGTTCGGGACGTAGAGGCCGGAGGTTCGAATCCTCTCACCCCGACCATTTCTGGTCACTTCATCACCACGTCACCATTGAGCCAGGTTCAAGACCTGGGTGCGCAGCAGTGCGTCTGGCCTTTCAAGCCTTCAGGGATGATAGGATAAATGTCCTTTCCTCTCAAACGTCTTGCTACATGGCTGTTGCTGACTCCTCGCTCAAGAATGCTTCCGCTGTTGCATCGCTTCCCGGCATCGGGCGAGCCCTGATATCAGCAGGCAAGGTATCGCAGCAGGCAGCGGAAGCCGCCGCCAGCAAGGCCGGCGCCAACCGCACCTCGTTCATTGCCGAGTTGAGCAACGCGGGCATCCTCTCGGCCCTGGAAGTGGCCGAGACGGTCTCCACCATGTTCAGCGCGCCGCTGCTCGATCTTGATGCCATCAACGCCGCGCGCCTGCCGAATGACTTGCTGGACGCCAAGATCATCAGCTCCTATCGCGTCCTCCCCTTGAGCAAGCGCGGCAACCGCATCACGGTGGCCACGGCCGACCCGACACAGCAGGAAGCTGCAGAGCAGATCAAGTTCACCACCCAGCTAGGCGTGGATTGGATCATCGTCGAGGCCGACAAGCTGGAACGTCTGATAGCTCAGCAGAGCAAAAGCGCCAGCGAAACCATGGAGAGCTACAGCGGGGGCGGCGATTTCGAGTTCGGCGACCTCAAGCCCGACGAGGTTGCCGAGGAGAAGGACAACACGGCGGCAACGGACGTCGAGGACGCGCCCATCGTCAAGTTCCTGCACAAAATGCTGCTCGACGCCTTCAACATGCGCGCGTCGGACCTGCATTTCGAGCCCTACGAACATCAGTACCGCGTACGCTTCCGGATTGACGGCGAGTTGCGTGAGATTGCATCGCCCCCCATTGCGATCAAGGAGAAGCTGGCCTCGCGCATCAAGGTGATCTCGCGCATGGACATCTCGGAAAAGCGGGTTCCGCAAGACGGGCGCATGAAGCTCAAGGTGGGTCCGGACCGCGTCATCGACTTTCGCGTGAGCACCCTGCCCACGCTCTTCGGCGAGAAGATCGTGATCCGTATCCTTGACCCGAGCTCGGCCAAGATGGGCATTGATGCCCTGGGCTACGAACCAGAGGAAAAGGCTCGCCTGATCGAAGCCATCGGGCGCCCCTACGGAATGATTCTGGTGACAGGCCCCACCGGCTCGGGCAAGACGGTGTCGCTGTACACCTGCCTGAACATGCTGAACAAGGCCGGGGTGAACATCGCGACGGCAGAAGACCCCTCGGAAATCAACCTGCCCGGCGTCAACCAGGTCAACGTGAACGAAAAGGCAGGCCTCACCTTTGCGACGGCGCTGAAGGCCTTCCTGCGCCAGGATCCCGACATCATCATGGTCGGTGAAATCCGCGACCTGGAAACCGCCGACATCTCGATCAAGGCCGCGCAGACCGGTCACCTGGTGCTGTCCACGCTGCACACCAACGACGCACCGACCACGTTGACGCGCATGCGCAACATGGGCATTGCCCCCTTCAACATCGCATCGAGCGTGATCCTGATCACCGCCCAGCGGCTGGCCAGGCGCCTGTGCCCCCAGTGCAAGGAGCCTGCGGATATCCCGCGGGAGGCGCTGCTGGATGCGGGCTATGACGAGGCGGACATTGATGGCAGCTGGGTCACCTACAAGCCCGTGGGCTGCCAGGCATGCAACAACGGCTACAAGGGACGCGTCGGCATCTACCAGGTGATGCCGATCAGCGAGGAAATCCAGCGCATCATCCTGCAGGACGGCAGCGCGCTGGAGATCGCGGCACAGGCCAAGCGTGAAGGCGTGCGGTCTCTGCGCGGATCCGGACTGCACAAGGCCAGACTAGGACTGACCTCGCTCGAAGAAGTGCTGGCAGTCACCAATGAGTAAATAGCGCGGACAGCGCAGACAACAAAAGAGGGAGCACGATGGCCACAGCCGCGTCCAAGGGAATCAAGGAATTTGTCTTCGAGTGGGAAGGCAAGGATCGCAACGGCAAGATCATTCGAGGCGAAACCCGGGCCGGAGGCATCAACCAGGTCCAGGCAATGCTGCGCCGCCAGGGCGTGCTCCCCAGCAAGATCAAGAAGCGCCGTACGCGCGGTGGCAAAAGAATCAAGCCCAAGGACATCGCGCTGTTCACGCGCCAGATGGCCACGATGATGAAGGCTGGTGTCCCGCTGCTGCAGGCCTTCGACATCGTCGGGCGCGGCAACACCAACCCCAGTGTGACGCGCCTGCTGGCCGATATCCGCTCCGACGTGGAGACAGGCACCTCGCTGAATGCGGCCTATCGCAAGCACCCCATGTACTTCGATAGCCTCTACTGCAATCTGGTGGAGGCCGGGGAAGCGGCCGGTATCCTGGAGGCCCTGCTCGATCGGCTGGCCACCTATATGGAAAAAACCGAGGCCATCAAGTCCAAGATCAAGTCCGCCTTGATGTATCCGATTTCGGTGGTCGTCGTGGCTTTCGTCGTCGTGACCATCATCATGATCTTCGTGATTCCCGCCTTCAAGGAAGTGTTCACCTCCTTCGGCGCGGATCTGCCGGCACCGACGCTGTTCGTCATGGGCATCAGCGACATCTTTGTTCAATGGTGGTGGGTGATCTTCGGCGTGATCGGAGGCGGCTTCTACTTCTTCATGCAGGCCTGGAAGCGCAATGAGCGCATGCAGCAGTTCATGGATCGTGCAATGTTGAAGATGCCGGTCTTTGGCGTGCTGATCGAAAAGTCCTGCGTTGCGCGCTGGACGCGCACGCTGTCGACCATGTTTGCGGCAGGCGTTCCGCTGGTCGAGGCACTGGATTCCGTCGGCGGCGCCTCCGGGAATGCCGTCTACGCCAATGCCACCGAGAAGATCCAGCAGGAAGTCTCCACCGGCACCAGCCTCACGGTAGCCATGACCAATGCCAACGTCTTTCCCTCCATGGTGCTGCAGATGTGCGCCATCGGCGAGGAATCCGGCTCCATCGACCACATGCTTGGCAAGGCGGCCGATTTCTACGAGGAGGAGGTCGATGACATGGTGGCTGGCCTGTCCAGCCTGATGGAGCCCATCATCATTGTTTTCCTGGGCACCCTCATCGGCGGCATCGTGGTTTCGATGTATCTGCCCATCTTCAAGCTGGGTCAGGTGGTCTGATGGTTTTGGAACTCTGGATGCAGGCTGCATTGGGCGGCCTGCTGGGCCTGTTGGTCGGCAGCTTTCTCAACGTGGTGGTGCACAGGCTGCCACGCATGATGGAACAGCAATGGAACGCGGAATGCGCCCAATGGGCACAGGAGCAGTCCGGTGCTGTACCTCCCTCTGCTGCTGCGACTGACCCTGCCGAGGCTCCCCTGAGCCTGAGCCGCCCCCGCTCGCGCTGCCCGCATTGCGGCCATGCCATCCATTGGTACGAGAACATTCCCGTGCTCAGCTATCTGGCACTGCGGGGCCGGTGCTCGGAATGCAAGGCATCGATCAGCATCCGCTACCCGCTGGTGGAACTGGCCTGCGCTGCGCTATTCGCCTACTGCACGATGCAATGGGGCATCACGCCCACAGGCGCTGCCTGGTGCCTTTTCAGTGCAGCCTTGCTGAGCCTGGCATTGATCGACTGGGATACCACACTGCTCCCCGATGACATCACCCTGCCCTTGCTGTGGGCCGGGCTGCTTTCATCGGCACTGCACTGGACCGCCGTGCCTCTGGCCGACGCGGTCTGGGGTGCCGCAGCGGGCTATCTCTCGCTATGGCTGGTCTACTGGGCCTTCAAGCTGGTCACCGGCAAGGAAGGCATGGGCTACGGCGACTTCAAGCTGTTTGCCGCGCTGGGGGCCTGGTTCGGCTGGCAGGCTCTTGTGCCCATCATCCTGCTCTCGTCCGTGATTGGCGCCATCGTGGGCATTGCGCTGAAGATCAACAGCCGCCTGCGCGAAGGTGGCTATGTTCCCTTTGGCCCCTTTCTTGCGGGCGCCGGCTTTGCCGCCATGGTGTTCGGACCCCAGCAGATGCTGCAATCCCTGTTGGCGGCCATCGGTCTTTGATCCGACACTGCGGCATGGAATCCAGCAACGCCCTGCCACCACGTCCGAACCCGCGCCCGTTCCGGCTGGGCCTGACCGGCGGCATCGGCAGCGGCAAGAGCACCGTGGCCGCACAGCTTGCCTTGCGCGGAGCAAGCATCATCGATGCCGACCAGATCTCGCGCAGCCTCACCGCCCCGGCAGGCGCCGCATTGCCCGAGATTGCGCGCAGCTTCGGACCTGAACTGATCGACGCGAACGGTGCTCTGGACCGTGCGCGCATGCGCGAACTGGTCTTCCAGCAGCCTGCCGCACGCCAGCAGCTGGAAGCCATCATCCACCCCCTGGTGGCTCGGCAAACGGCCCTTGAAGTCCAGCAGGCCACCGATGCCGGATGCGCGCTCATCGTGCATGACATCCCGCTGCTTGTGGAATCCGGCCGCTGGCCTGCCCTGCTCGATGCCGTGCTGGTTGTGGACTGCCGGACGGAAACGCAGATCGCACGCGTCATGGCCCGCAACGGATTGCCCCGCGATGCCGTGCAAGCCATCATCACCGCCCAGGCCACCCGCGCGGCACGGCTGGCGGCTGCTGACTGGGTGATCTACAACGACGAAGCCATGACGATAGAGGCTTTGCACGCCTGCACCGATCGAATCTCGGCATGGTTCGGGCTATGATGCACGCCATGGCTTGGCCTGTGCGTGTAATTCAGCATGTGCACGACGTAGACAGCTGATTCCTGAGCACCCCGAGGAGCCCAGCAAGCGTGATCCTGTACGAATATCCTTTCAATGAGCGCCTGAGGACCTACCTCAGGCTGGAGCAGCTGTATCGCCGCCTGGGCGAGCTGCTGTCGCGTGCTCATTCCATCGATCACCATTTCGCGCTGGTCACCATCTTCGAGATCATGGACGTGGCAGCACGCACCGACCTGAAGACGGACGTGCTCAAAGACCTCGAACGCCACAAGAGCCTGCTCGACAGCCTGCGCGGCAACCCCGATATCGCCGAGCACATGCTCGACCAGGTGTCCCGCCATGTGGAGCAGTGCTTTGCCCAGCTCAATGCCCAGAACGGAAAGGCCGGCCAGTCCCTGACCGACAACGAATGGCTGATGGCCGTGCGCAGCCGCATCGGCATCCCTGGCGGCACCTGCGGTTTCGATTTGCCGGCCTATCACGCCTGGCAGTTCCATGACCCCCAGGTGCGCCTGCGTGATCTTGAGGACTGGGCCAGCACACTGACCCCGCTGGGTCAGTCGCTGCAGCTGCTGCTCAAGATGCTGCGCGAAACCGGCGTGCCGCAATGGGTGGCCGCAGAAAAGGGCGTGTTCCAGCAGGCCATGCCGCCCGGTCGCAGCTTTCAGCTGCTGCGCCTTCGCATAGACCCGGCATTGAATCTTGTTCCGGAAATCAGCGGCAACCGCCTGCTGGTTTCGGTGCGCCTGCTTCGCCCCGAGAGCGGCGCCAAACCCCAGCCTTGCAGCGAAGATGCCTCGTTCGAGGTCACGCTTTGCAGCTGATGAAAAAGACTGCCGGCATGTCCACGAAAGCCACGCCCTCTGTCGATGCATCATCCACATCCGCAGGGCCCACGGTGCGCTGCCCGACCTGCAGCGGCCCCAGCCTGTTCGCGCCGGCCAACCGCTTTCGGCCCTTTTGCAGCGAGCGCTGCTACCAGATCGACCTGGGAGCCTGGGCCAACGAGGAATTCCGCGTGCCTGCGCCCATGCCTCCCGAGGATTCGCCCTTCGGCGATCCTCGCACTGAACCCTGATCAGGCCTGTTCAGACTTTCGGTTGGCCTGCCTCGTAGAAGCCGGCATCAAAAGGCAGCCCGCGTTCCTCGCTGAGCCATTGCAGCACCGGATAGGCGCCAGGCAGCACCGGCTGCACCTGCAGCGGAAGTTGCTGCCAGGCCATCTGCTGGCCTTCTCGCATCTCGAACTCCCCGCTCCAACGCGTGATCTTGCACCAGTGCAGGCGCACCAGGGCATGCGGATAGTCATGCTCGGTCACCTTCCAGACGGGGGCTGCTGCGATCTCGACGCCCAGCTCTTCCTGAAGCTCGCGACGCAATGCCTGCTCCACGGTCTCGCCGGATTCGATCTTCCCGCCAGGGAACTCCCAATAGCCGGCATAGGGCTTGCCAGGCGGCCGGCTGGTGATCAGCAGCGCGCCATCGGACTCGCGCAGGAGCACGCCAACGGCGACTTCGGTGTGCTTGCGCTGGGCCGGCGCTTGAGACGGCGGTTGAGACTGGGCAGCATCGGCGCCGGTGTTCAGGGAGATTTCTTTTTCAGTCACTTGATCTTTCGCAAAAAACCGCCCGGCCCCAAGGCCGGGCAGCAGGCTTGTCAGAGCTCGGCCTCTTCGGCCAGCCCATGGACATCGGCGATGCCGGTCTGGCGCTGGTTCGGGCGCTCGGCGCGGCCCGCATAGTCACGGGCGAACTGATGGGCCACACGGCCGCTGCGCGAGCCACGCTCCAGCGCCCAGACCAGGGCCTCAGGACGCGCGGCCTCGATCGTGGCCTGGTCCAGTCCCAGGGCCTCCAGCCATTGCGCCACCACGCGCAGGTACTCGTCTTGGCTGAAGGGATAGAAGCTCACCCACAGGCCGAAGCGCTCGGACAGGGAGATCTTTTCCTCAATCACCTCGCCGGGATGCAGCTCCCCATCCTCGCCGCGCTGGTAGGTCAGATTCTCGGACTGGTACTCCGGCAGCAGATGGCGGCGATTGCTGGTCGCATAGACCAGCACGTTCGGGCTGGCGGCGCTGACCGATCCATCCAGAATGGACTTCAGGGCCTTGTAGCCAGGCTCGCCTTCCTCAAAGCTCAGATCATCGCAATAGATGATGAACTTCTCGGGCCGGCCGGCCACCACATCGACGATGTCGGGCAGGTCGGTCAGATCGGCCTTGTCCACCTCAATCAGGCGCAGCCCCTGCGCAGCAAAGGCATGCAGGCAGGCACGGATCAGCGAGGATTTGCCCGTGCCGCGCGCGCCGGTGAGCAGCACGTTGTTGGCCGTGCGGCCGGTCACGAACTGCTCGGTGTTGCGCGCAATCTTGTCCTTTTGCACATCGATGTTCTGCAGGTCGGACAGTTGCATGGCGCCGACGTGGCGCACGGGCTCCAGCAAACCGCAGCCGTTGGCGCGCTTGCGATAGCGCCAGGCGATGGCGGTATTCCAGTCTGCGGGGGATTGCAGCGGCTGGGGCAGGATGGCCTCGATGCGCTGCATCAGCTGCTCGGCGCGCTGCACGAGTTGCAGCAAGGGGGCGGCGACGGCTTCTGTGGGCAATGTCATGGATGTCTCTCGAATACGGATCTCACGGCTGCCGACGCTGGATATACCCGGGAATCGAGATGGATCTCATGCCAACGCCAGAGCTTTTGCGCGCCGGCCGCCATTGAAAGCTGGCAGCAGCCAGGCACAAGGCCTGCGGCTGCCGGCGGCACGGTGGGTGGAGAGTCAGGAGCGGTAGTCGGCGTTGATGCTCACGTAGTCGTGGCTCAGATCGCAGGTCCACACGGTCTGCTCGGCCTCCCCTCGGCCCAGTAGCACGCGCACGATGATCTCCTGCTGCTTCATCACGCGCTGGCCGTCTTCCTCCTGATAGGCAGGATTGCGGCCGCCATTGACTGCGACATGTACATCGTTCAGGTACAGGTCGATCTTGGTCTGGTCCAGATCATCGATGCTAGCATAGCCCACCGCCGCGAGGATGCGGCCCAGGTTAGGGTCGCTGGCAAAGAACGCCGTCTTGACCAGGGGCGAATGCGCGATGGAGTAGGCCACCAGGCGGCACTCGGCCTCGGTCTTGCCACCTTCCACCTTGACGGTGATGAACTTGGTGGCACCTTCGCCATCGCGCACGATGGCCTGGGCCAGCAAACGCGACACATCCAGCAATGCAGTCTTCAGAGCCTGGCCTTCGGCGCTGGTCAGCGAAGTGATCGGCGCATTGCCGGCCTTGTGCGTGGCCACCAGCACAAAGGAATCGTTGGTCGACGTGTCGCCGTCGATGGTCACACGGTTGAACGAGCCGTCGGCCAGTTCCTTGACCAGGGGCTGCAGCAGCTCGGGAGCGATGGCCGCATCGGTGGCCAGAAAGCCCAGCATGGTCGCCATGTTGGGGCGGATCATGCCCGCGCCCTTGCTGATGCCGGTGATGCTCACACGCTTGCCGCCAATGTCCACGGCCCGGCTGAAGGCCTTGGGCAGCGTGTCGGTGGTCATGATGCCCTCGGCAGCCGTGCCCCAGTTGTCGGCCTTGGCTGCGGCAATGGCGGCCGGCAGGCCGGCTGCAATGCGGTCCACAGGCAGCTCTTCCATGATCACGCCAGTGGAGAACGGCAGGATCTGCTCGGGCTTGAGCTGCAGCAGCGCTGCCAGATCTGCGCAGGTACGGCGCGCACGTGCCAGGCCGTCGGCGCCAGTGCCTGCATTGGCATTGCCTGTGTTGATGACCATGGCACGGATGGCGCCCGCTGTCTGAACCAGATGCTCGCGGCTGACCTGCACAGGCGCTGCGCAGAAACGGTTCTGTGTGAACACGCCAGCCACCGAAGCGCCCTCGTCGAGCAGGAACACGGACAGGTCCTTGCGGTTGGCCTTGCGCACACCGGCTTCGGTGACGCCGATGCGAACGCCGTCGATCGCCAACAGGTCGGCGTGCACGGGAGCGGAGAGATTCACAGGCATTGAGGGGCTTCCTACAGTGAAAGAAAAACGCGCTCCATTATCGGAACAAACCGGAGCGGCACGTATTTCATCGACCTTAAAAAAGAAAACGGCACGGAGTGCATCCGTGCCGTTTTCCGTGTCTTGCGGTGTCTTACGACGCCCGCCGCATCACGACAGCTTGCCGTGGCACTGCTTGTACTTCTTGCCGCTGCCGCAGGGGCAGGGATCATTGCGGCCCACGCGAGCGCCTTCGGGCAGCTCCAGCGGCTCGTCTTCGACGGAGCCGCCGATGTCGCCATCCGACGGAGCGCCATAGGTCATGTGCTCCAGGCTGTGGGCGCTGCGCTGCTCCAGGGCCTCGGTGGCCTGCTCCACCTGTTCGCGCGACTGCACCTGCACGGTCATCAACACGCGCGTGACTTCGGTCTTGACCTGGTCGATGAGCTGGCGGAACAGCTCGAAGGCCTCGCGCTTGTATTCCTGCTTGGGCTGCTTTTGCGCATAGCCGCGCAGGTGAATGCCCTGGCGCAGATAGTCGAGTGCAGACAGGTGGTCACGCCAGTTGGTGTCGAAGCTTTGCAGCAAGACGGCGCGCTGGAATTGCGTGAAGTTCTCGCGGCCGATCAGCTCGACCTTGGCATCGAACACTTCACGGGCGGCCTGCAGCACCTTTTCGAGGATTTCCTCGTCGGTGATGGCGTGCGCGGACTGCACCTGCGACTGCAGCGGCAGCTGGATGCGCCATTCGCTTTCCAGCGCCTTTTCCAGACCGGCCAGGTCCCACTGCTCTTCCATGGACTCGGCAGGAACGTACTGGCGCACCAGATCGGACACCACGTCGTCGCGCATCACCGTGATCATCTCGTACAGGTCCGAGGCGTCGAGGATCTCGTTGCGCTGCTGGTAGATCACCTTGCGCTGGTCGTTGGACACGTCGTCGTATTCGAGCAGCTGCTTGCGGATGTCGAAGTTGCGGGCCTCGACCTTGCGCTGCGCACCTTCGATGGAGCGGGTCACGATGCCGGCTTCGATGGCTTCGCCATCGGGCATCTTCAGGCGGTCCATGATGGCGCGCACACGGTCGCCCGCGAAGATGCGCATCAGCGCATCGTCCAGGCTCAGGTAAAAGCGCGAGGAGCCGGGATCGCCCTGGCGGCCCGAACGGCCACGCAGCTGGTTGTCGATACGGCGCGATTCATGGCGCTCGGTGGCGATGATGCGCAGGCCACCCAGGGCCGAGACCTTGTCGTGCTCGATTTTCCAGTCGGCGCGCATTTGTTCGATGCGCTGCTGGCGTTCGGCTTCGGACAGGGATTCATCGGCCTCGACAGCAGCCACCTGCTTTTCGATGTTGCCACCCAGCACGATGTCGGTGCCGCGGCCGGCCATGTTGGTGGCGATGGTGATCATGCCGGGACGGCCGGCCTGGGCCACGATGTCGGCCTCGCGCTCGTGCTGCTTGGCGTTGAGCACCTGATGGGGCAGGTTTTCCTTGTTGAGCAGCTCGTCGATGATTTCGGAGTTCTCAATCGAAGTCGTGCCCACCAGCACGGGCTGGCCGCGCTCATGGCATTCACGGATATCGCGGATCGCCGCCTCGTACTTCTCGCGCGTGGTCTTGTAGACACGGTCGAGCTGGTCGTCGCGCTTGCTGGGACGGTTGGGCGGAATCACCATGGTCTCGAGACCATAGATTTCCTGGAATTCGTAGGCCTCGGTATCGGCCGTGCCCGTCATGCCAGCCAGCTTGCCGTAGAGACGGAAGTAGTTCTGGAAGGTGATCGAGGCCATGGTCTGGTTCTCGGCCTGGATGGTCACGCCTTCCTTGGCCTCGACCGCCTGGTGCAGGCCGTCGCTCCAGCGCCGGCCAGCCATCAGGCGGCCCGTGAACTCGTCAACGATGACGATCTCACCGTTCTGCACCACATAGTGCTGGTCACGGTGGTAGAGGTTGTTGGCACGCAGCGCCGCGTAGAGATGGTGGACCAGGGTGATGTTGGCCGGGTCGTACAGCGAGGCACCCTCGGCAATCATGCCGGCGTGGCCCAGCAGGCGCTCTGCGGCCTCGTAGCCCTGGTCGGTCAGGAACACCTGGTGGCTCTTCTCGTCCACGGTGAAGTCGCCGGGCTTGGTCACGCCTTCGCCGGTGCGCGGGTCGGCCTCGCCTTCCTGGCGCACCAGGTTGGGAACGATCTTGTTCATGGCCACGTACATGGCCGTGTGGTCTTCGGCCTGGCCGCTGATGATCAGCGGCGTGCGGGCCTCATCGATCAGGATGGAGTCCACCTCGTCGACGATGGCGTAGTTGAGCACGCGCTGAACGCGGTCGCCCGACTCGTAGACCATGTTGTCGCGCAGGTAGTCGAAGCCGTATTCGTTGTTCGTGCCGTAGGTGATGTCGCTGTTATAGGCGGCCTGCTTTTCCTCGCGCGGCATGTTGGGCAGGTTGATGCCCACCGACAGTCCGAGGAAGTTGTACAGCTTGGCCATCCAGGTCGCATCGCGATTGGCCAGATAGTCGTTCACGGTCACCACGTGCACGCCATTGCCCGACAGTGCGTTCAGGTAGACCGGCAGCGTGGCGGTCAGCGTCTTGCCTTCGCCGGTGCGCATTTCGGCGATCTTGCCGTAGTGCAGCGCCATGCCGCCCAGCAGCTGAACGTCGAAGTGGCGCATCTTCATGACGCGCTTGGAGCCCTCGCGCACCACGGCGAAGGCTTCGGGCAGCAGGTCGTCCAGCGACTCGCCCTTGGCCACACGTTCCTTGAACTCCTGCGTCTTTGCACGCAGAGCCTCGTCGCTGAGCTTCTCGTAGTCGGGCTCCATCGCATTGATGCGAACAACCGTCTTGCGGTATTGCTTGAGAAGCCGATCGTTTCGGCTGCCGAATAGTTTGGTGAGGAAGTTGGTGGCCATGCGAAAAAGACACACCGCCGCCCGCTGAAGCGGACTGCGGTGTGCCTGGAATCCCTAGATTGTTGGATTTCAGATGGGGCCGCTCCACCTGCCTGCAAGTGCTCTTCTGAAGAACACATGCGACCGGGCCGAAGCGAGAACCGAACAATTGATTCTAACTGCCTCTGTCCAACCCTCTCTCAGGCAGGCCGACGCATGCAGCCGCACAGCCCCGAACCCGAATCCCCGGACCCGCGCCACCCCGCAGATGCTGCTATAACGACCCCCTGGGCCGGCGCATGCCAACGCTGCCAGTCCAGCCCTTCAAACCCATGACCTTCACACGCCGCCACCACGCCGTCACCGCCCTGCACGCCGTCGAGAACTCGCCCACGCTGGCGCGGCTCGCACAGCTCACCCGGGACTCCAGCAATCGCCTGACGGCCATCCTGCCCCTGGTGCCGCCGCTGCTGCGCGCCAGCCTGCAGGCAGGCCCCATCGAGGGCAGCACCTGGTGCCTGCTGGTGCGAAACAATGCGGCCGCCGCCAAGATCCGCCAGTTGCTGCCCGCCATGGCCGCCCACCTGCGCACCAAGGGATGGGATGTGACCGAGATCCGGCTCAAAGTGCAGGCCTGATCGGCCGCTGAAACAAACGCGGCCAAAAATGAAGAAAGCAATGAAAAAAGGCCTCCGAAGGAGACCTTTTGGTGCCGGTTGTCGGATTCGAACTGACGACCTACCGCTTACAAGGCGGGTGCTCTACCAACTGAGCTAAACCGGCGAAGCACGAATTCTAGCGCAGAAAAAGACTGCTTCAGCCGTTCCCGGCGTCTGCGAACACGCTTGCGCGCGTGATCGCAGGCCCGGGGTGCGAAAAACCTACTTCACCAGCTTCAGCGAGGGCCGCGTGCCCGATGGCGGCGGCGTGCGCGGGGGCTCTTCATCATCGCCCTCGTTCTGGATACTCACCAGCTGCACCACGCGTTCGTCGGCAGCGGGCTCAGCCGGCACTTCAGCAACTGCGTCCTGCGACACGGGCTCATCGGATTCCTGCTCGACCGAAACTTCGTTGTCGTTGTCGTTGTCGTTGTCGTTGTCGTTGTCGTTGTCGTTGTCGTTGTCGTTGTCGGCATCCGACTCCGGCGCCGGGAAAGCCATGCCTTGGCCGGTCTCCCGTGCGTAGATGGCCATCACCTGCTCGACAGGCACCATGATTTCGCGTGGCTTGCCGCCAAAGCGGGCCGTGAAGCTGATGAAGTCATTGCCCATCTGCAGGCCGCTGGTGGCGTCGTAGCTGACGTTGAGCACGATCTCGCCGTCGCGCACAAACTCGCGCGGCACCTGCACGTTGCGGTCCACGCGCACTGCGATGTGGGGTGTGAAGCCGTTGTCGGTGCACCACTCGTACAGGGCCCGGATCAGGTAGGGGCGGGTGGAAGTTGCTTCGGGGGCAGTCATGACGATCCCAGGAAAAGAGTGGTCGTAATACGAAAACGGGCAGGATGGCGACCGGTTGACCGCCTTCCCTGCCCGCGCAATCAGTCGTCAACCGATGCGAATTACTTGCGCATCACCTTCTCGGAAGGCGTCAGCGCTTCGATGTAGGCAGGGCGCGAGAAGATGCGCTCGGCGTACTTGAGCAGCGGGGCGGCGTTCTTGGACACCTCGATGCCGTAGTAGTCCAGGCGCCACAGCAGCGGGGCAATGGCCACGTCCAGCATGGAGAAGTTCTCGCCCAGCATGTACTTGTTCTTGAGGAACACGGGAGCCAGTTGCGTCAGGCGGTCGCGGATGTGGGCGCGCGCCTTTTCGATGGCCTTTTCGTTGCCCTTGACGTTGCGCTCCTCGAGCGTGCTCACGTGCACGAACAGTTCCTTCTCGAAGTTCAGCAGGAACAGGCGCACGCGGGCGCGGTCCACCGGGTCGCCGGGCATCAGTTGGGGATGCGGGAAACGCTCGTCGATGTACTCGTTGATGATGTTCGATTCGTACAGGATCAGGTCGCGCTCGACCAGGATGGGCACCTGGCCGTACGGGTTCATCACGCTGATGTCTTCAGGCTTGCTGAACAGGTCCACATCGCGGATCTCGAAGTCCATGCCTTTTTCGAACAGGACGAAACGGCAACGGTGTGAAAAGGGGCAGGTCGTTCCCGAATAAAGCACCATCATGGTGGAGGCTCCTAAAAATCAAAAAGAGTGGGTCGCTCGCGGCGCCCACTCTGCACACAGTTCAGCCGTGCAATCGCTTGCACGACCTTCTGCAGTCACGGTTTTATTTGACGTCTTTCCAGAACGCGGCGTTGAGGCGCCATGCAATGAAGATGAAGACCGCCAGGAAAAGCAGCACGCCCACGCCAATGCGGATGCGGCTGTTCTGTGCCGGCTCACCCATCCATTGCAGGTAGTTCACCAGATCGCCAACTGCCTGATCGTACTGCACTGGGCTCATGGAGCCGGGAGAGACCTGCTCCCACCCCTTGAAAACCTGGGTCTTCACGCCGTGCTCTTCGGCTTCTTCGAAGATGGCACGGCGCTCGCCCTGCAGTTGCCACAGTGCATGGGGCATGCCCACGCTGGGGAAGGCCAGGTTGTTCCAGCCCGTGGCCTTGGTGTCATCGCGGTAGAAGGTGCGCAGGAAGGTGTAAAGGTAGTCGGCGCCCGTGCCGTTGTGGCCTGCGCGCGAGCGCGCGATCACCGTCAGATCCGGCGGATTGGCTCCGAACCACTCCTTGGCTTCCTTCGGGTTGATGGCCGCCTTCATGGTCTCGCCCACCTTGTCGGTGGTGAACAGCAGGTTGTCCTTGATTTCCTGCTCGGTCAGTCCGATGTCCTGCAGCCGGTTGAAGCGCATGAATGCAGCCGAGTGACAGCTCAGGCAGTAGTTGACGAACAGCTTGGCGCCGTTTTGCAGCGATGCCGTGTCATTGGTCTTGCCCGGGGCCTTGTCCCAGGCGATGCCGCCTTCGGAAGCCTGTGCACCGGTCATGATGCCCAGGGCCGCGATCAACGTGAGAATCAGTTTCTTCATTGTTGTTCTCTCCAGCTTCAGTGCGGCTTGAACGTCACACGATCGGGAACGGGTTTGGTCTTGCCCAGGCGGCTCCACCAGGGCATCAGCAGGAAGAAGCCGAAGTAGAACAGCGTTCCGACCTGGGACACGCGCTCGCCGATGGGCGAAGGCGGCTGCACACCGAGATAGGCCAGGATCACGAAGTTGATCACGAAGATGCCGTAGAGGTACTTGTGCCAGCTCGGACGGTAGCGGATGGACTTGACCGGGCTGCAATCGAGCCAGGGCAGCGCGAACAGGATGATCACGGCGCCACCCATCACCAGCACGCCCCAGAACTTGGCGTCGATGGACAGCATCATGGCGATGACGCCCAGGGCCACGATGGCGACCACGCCCTTGACGGCCGCCGGCAGGCGCGACTTGAGCACGCCAAAGCCCGCACCCAGCAACACGCAGGCGATCAGCACATACATCATCTCGCTGGTGATGGCACGCAGCATCGAGTAGAACGGCGTGAAGTACCAGACCGGCGCAATGTGCGAAGGCGTCTTCAGCGGATCGGCCGGGATGAAGTTGTTGTACTCCAGGAAGTAGCCGCCGAACTCGGGCGCGAAGAACACCACGGCCGAGAACAGGAACAGGAACACCGTCACGCCGAAGATGTCGTGCACCGTGTAGTAGGGATGGAAGGGGATGCCGTCCAGCGGGTGGCCCTTGGCGTCCTTGGGCGCGTTGGGACCCTTGATCTCGATGCCGTCCGGATTGTTGGAACCCACATCGTGCAGCGCCAGCAAGTGGGCCACGACCAGGCCCAGCAGCACCAGGGGCACGGCGATCACGTGGAAGCTGAAGAAGCGGTTGAGCGTGGCATCGCCCACCACATAGTCACCACGGATCAGCAGCGCCAGGTCAGGGCCGATGAAGGGGATCGCCGAGAACAGGTTCACGATCACCTGGGCGCCCCAGTACGACATCTGGCCCCAGGGCAGCAGGTAGCCCATGAAGGCCTCGGCCATCAGCACCAGGAAGATGGCGCAGCCGAAGATCCAGACCAGTTCGCGCGGCTTGCGGTACGAACCGTACAGAAGGCCGCGGAACATGTGCAGATAGACCACGACGAAGAAGGCCGACGCGCCCGTGGAGTGCATGTAGCGGATCAGCCAGCCCCAGGGCACATCGCGCATGATGTACTCGACCGAGGCGAACGCCTTCTCGGCGTCCGGCTTGTAGTGCATCACCAGGAAGATGCCGGTGACGATCTGGATCACCAGCACCAGCAGTGCCAGCGAGCCGAAGATGTACCAGAAGTTGAAGTTCTTCGGAGCGTAGTACTCCGACATGTGCACACGGTAGGCGTCGAAAGCCGTTGGAAAACGGTTCTCGAACCAGTTCGTGAGCTTGGCGCCCGCAGGCGCGTTCGGATCGATGTCCTTGAATTCGTGGGCCATTGTTCTTGTCTCCCTCAAGCCTTGTCTTCACCAATGAGGAGCTTGGTCTCCGACAGGTACATGTGCGGTGGCACCTGCAGGTTGTCGGGGGCCGGCTTGTTCTTGAAGACACGGCCAGCCATGTCAAAGGTCGAGCCATGGCAGGGGCACAGGAAGCCGCCCTTCCAGTCATTGGGCAGCGAAGGCTGCGCGCCGGGCTGGAACTTGTCGGAAGGCGAGCAGCCCAGGTGCGTGCAGATGCCGACGACGACCAGCACTTCGGGCTTGATCGAGCGGGCTTCATTCATCGCGTAGGGCGGCGTGAACTCTTCAGGGTGGCGCTTGGATTGGGGATCGGCCAGCTGGCTGTCCAGCTCGGGCAGTTCCTTGATCTGTTCCGGCGTGCGCTTGATGATCCAGACTGGCTTGCCGCGCCACTCGACCGTGAGCTTCTCGCCGTCCTTGAGTGCGGAGATATCGACCTCCACTGCAGCCCCGGCGGCCTTGGCCTTCTCGGATGGCTGGAAGGTGCTCACGAACGGGACGGCTGTCGCCACGCCGCCCACCGCGCCAGCACACGCCGACGTGATGATCCACGTCCGCTTGCTGGAGTCGATTGGAGTGTCACTCATGGGGTTCCTCGAACTACGTCGCTTGAGTTGGGGTCAACAATAAATTGTAGCGGGGCGAGTATGGTTATTCCATACCGACTCCGACATTGACAGGCTCCAAAGCCGCGCAATACTGCGCTATCTCAAACTCTTTCCAGATGGAGCCAGCCATGGGCATGATGCAGGAATTTCGTGAGTTCGCAGTTAAGGGAAACGTGGTAGATCTCGCCGTGGGCGTCATCATCGGCGGAGCGTTTGGCAAAATCGTCGATTCCGTGGTAAACGACCTGATCATGCCGGTCGTTGGCCTGGTTTTCGGCAAGCTGGACTTCTCCAATCTGTTCGTGGTGCTGGGCAGCGTGCCCCCCGGAACAGCGATGACGCTCGATGCCCTCAAGAAGGCCGGCGTCCCCGTATTTGCCTATGGGAACTTCATCACGGTGGCGGTGAATTTCATCATCCTGGCCTTCATCATTTTCATGATGGTCAAGCAGATCAACCGCCTGCGCCGCGAGGCCCCGGCCGCCCCCGCGCCGGCCCCCGTCACACCTGAAGACATCGTGCTGCTGCGCGAGATTCGCGACAGCCTCAAGCGCTGAAATTCGTGTTTTGACGCAAATCAAAACGCCCGTGGCATGGTTGCCACGGGCGTTTTCCATTACTGCAGACTCCCGATGCTTGGGCTAGCCATTCAAGCCGCCAATTTGCGCGCCATTCGCACGGACTCAATCAGACTGCTCGCCTCTGCAAGACCCTGCCCTGCAATATCAAAAGCCGTGCCGTGGTCCGGGCTGGTGCGCACCAGCGGCAGCCCCAATGTGACATTCACGCCCTTTTCCACGCCCAGGTACTTCACGGGAATCAGTCCCTGGTCGTGGTACATGGCCAGCACCACGTCGAACTCGCCGGGGTGGCCGGGCGCATTGCGGGCGCGCATGAACACCGTATCGGGCGCAAAAGGTCCGTGGGCGTCCAGGCCCTCAACACGCGCCTGGGCGATGGCCGGGGCGATGATCTCGACCTCCTCGCTGCCGAACAGGCCGCCCTCGCCCGCATGCGGGTTCAGCCCTGCCACACCGATCCGCGGCGGGCGGCCCAGGCTGCGCGACAGGGCCTCATGCGTGATGCGCAAGGTCTGCAGCAGGTTGTCCTTCGTTACCGCATCGATCGCCTTGCGCAGCGAGGTATGGATGCTGACCAGCACCGTCCGCAACTCATCATTGGCCAGCATCATGCGCACCGGCATGCGGTCCAGGCCCACACCCGCATGCTGCGCAGCCTCGAACTGCAGCAGCTCGGTATGACCAGGAAAGTCCACGCCCGCAGCATGCAGCGCCTCCTTGTGCAGAGGCGCCGTCACAAGAGCCGCGATCTCGCCGCGCAAGGCAGCCCGCGCGGCCCAGACCACGCAGCGCGCAGCCGCGTCACCGGCGCTGGCACTCACCTGGCCCCAGGGCGCAGGACCGGGCAGCCCGGGCAGCTCCAGCAAAGGGATGCAATGGGGCGGCACCTGCCACAGTTGCTCAGCGGACTCGATGACGGCCACGGGCATGGGAATGGCGTTGTCGCCATCGCGCGCACGCGCCGCCACGGCGGCTGCCCGGCGCAGCGTCTGCAACTCGCCGACGACGAAGCAGCCGCGCATCTGCTCGGGCGCGCCCATGAACGCCTTGGCGATGGTCTCGGGCCCCACCCCGGCAGAGTCGCCCTGGGTGATGGCCATCAAAGTCGTGGACTGTGTGGAATCAGGCATTTTCAGTATCCGGATCAGGCAAGCCGGTCATTCGCGCCGCGCTTGCAGCAAAAGGCCTCGCCCCCTGGGCGGGCCAATAGTGGGCCACTAACAGGCCAGCATCAGGCCGGATTGTCGATCTCGATGAAACGGTGCTCCAGCCCCAGCTCCAATGCCACCTGCCCCGCCAGGGCCGGCGCACCATAGCGCTCGGTCGCATGGTGGCCGGCAGCCAGGAAGGCCACGCCCGTCTCGCGCGCCAGGTGCGCCTGCGGCTCGGAAATCTCGCCCGTGATGAAGGCATCGGCCCCAGCGGCAATCGCGGCCTCGAAGAAACCTTGCGCGCCGCCCGTGCACCAGGCAATGCGGCGAATGGGGCGCAGTCGCTCTCCTCCCACGCAGACAGGCGTGCGCCCCAGCGCCTGCTCCACATGCCTGCCCAGCGCCGCCGCGTCGGCAAACTCCGCCGCGGCCATCCAGCCCAGGTTCTGCTCGCCAAACGTTGCCTGGCCCTCAAGCCCCAGCTGCACGCCCAACTGCGCGTTGTTGCCCCATTGCGGATGGGCATCCAGCGGCAGGTGATAGGCAAAGAGATTGATGTCATGGGCCAGCAGCAGGCGGATGCGCTCCTTGAGCCAGCCCGTGATGCGGCCATCCATGCCGCGCCAGAACAGGCCATGGTGCACGAAGATGGCATCGACCTGCGCCTCGATGGCCGCCTCGATCAGCGCGCGGCTGGCCGTCACCCCGCTGACGATGCGGCGGATCTCGCCGCGCCCCTCCACCTGCAGGCCGTTGGGACCATAGTCCTTGAAGCGCTCGGGCTGCAGCAAACCGTCGAAGTGGGCCAGGAGTTCTTGTCGCGTGGTGCTCATGAAAGGATTGTCAGCGATCCATGCGGCGCCCAAGAAAAAGGGCAGCCATGCTGCCCTTCATTCCACTGCCCAGCTCAGCCGCGCTTGGGTTGCCAACCACGGCAGGCCAGGGGCCAGAAGCCGATGGCCGCGCCCAGGATGCCCATGGCCGCCACATAGTGGGCCGGCGCCATCACATCCACCTGCTGCCACACGGACACCAGCATGGGCGTCATGCCGCCGAACACCGCATAGGCCATGTTGTAGGCAAAGGACAGGCCCGTGAAACGCACCTCGGCCGGGAAGGCGCGCACGCCCACCACCGGCAGCAGCGCAATGCTGCCCACGAAAAAGCCCACCAGCGCGTAGCTCCACACCAGCGAGGACGCCGTGCCCGGCAGGTTCAGATAGAACGCATAGGCCGTCACCGTCATGCCCAGCCAGCCCGTGACCATGGCCACACGCGTGCCCATCCGGTCGGACAGCCAGCCCCAGAACACACAGCCCAGCGTCAGCGTCACCGTGGCCACGGCATTGGCCTTCATGGCCAGGGCCGCGTCGATGTGGAAGACCTTCTGCAGATAGGCCGGCGTGAACAGCACCACCACCACGATGGCCGTGGACAGCACCCAGGTCATCAGCGCCACCAGCACGCAGGCCTGGCGGTGGTCGCGCACGATGGTCTTGAGCGGCAGCTCGCGGTCGGCCTGCTTGCGCGCCATCAGCTCCTGGAAGATGGGTGTCTCGTGCAGGAACTTGCGCAGGTACACCGACACCAGGCCGAACACGCCGCCCAGGATGAAGGGCATGCGCCAGGCCCAGTCGTGGATCTCCTCGGCGCTGTAGGTGCTGTTGAGCCAGACACCGATGATGGAGCCCAGGAAAATGCCGCCCGTGATGCCCGAAGTCAGCGAGCCGATGGCAAAGCCATAGTGGCGCGCCGGCGCATGCTCGGCCACGAAGACCCAGGCGCCCGGCATCTCGCCACCAATGGCCGCCCCCTGCAGCACGCGCATGGCCAGCAGCAAAATCGGCGCGGCAATGCCGATGGATGCATAGGTGGGAAGCAGGCCGATCACCAGCGTGGGCACGGCCATCAGGAAGATGGACAGCGTGAACATCTTCTTGCGGCCCAGGATGTCGCCAAAGTGCGCAATCAGAATGCCGCCGATGGGCCGGGCCAGGTAGCCCGCCGCAAAAATGCCCAGCGTCTGCAACTGGCGCAGCCAGTCCGGCATCTCGGCCGGGAAGAACAGCTTGCCGATGACGTTGGCGAAGAAAACGAAAACGACGAAGTCGTAGAACTCCAGGGTGCCGCCCAGGGCCGACAGGCCCAGGGTCTTGTAGTCCTGTCGGTTGAGAGGACGTGCGGTCGCAACAGCAGGGGCCATGCCCGGCTGCGCTTGGTCAAGCGTAGTCATGGTTTTTTTCCAGGGATCGAACAGCAGGACGGCGCGGTGGATGCCACGGCAACGGATGAGCGTGCAGCGGCAGATCGTTCTGCAAGACTTCGGGATCGGAGGACTTGGCTCTCTCTTGGGGCCAGCTTGTGGGCCGGCGCAACAGCGAACGCGGCGTGGCGCAGTCGTCGGGGGATTCTAGGGTTTGTACTGTAGCTGTGTGGGGAGCGCGGCTTTGGGAGCCGGTCTGTCGGTGCTAGGCCTTACACGACATGCCTCACAATGAGGCCTTGTACTCCCGCACAGAACACCACACTTCATGAAACGCACCTGGCTGCTGTTTTCGCAGGTGGTCACCATCCTGGTGGCTGCCTACTTTGTCGTCGCCACCCTGCAGCCGGACTGGCTGCGCCGTGGAGCCGTGCGCAGCAATGCCGGCATTGCGTTGCTGGAGGCGCCGGCCACGCCCGTTGGAGAAGTCAGCCCCGGCAGCTTTGCACCTGCCGCCAAGAAGGCAGCGCCGGCCGTGGTGAGCATCAACACCAGCAAGGCGGTGCGCCATCCGCGCAGCAACGATCCGTGGTTCCAGTTCTTCTTCGGCGACCAGGGCACGCAGGAGCAGGCAGGCCTGGGCAGCGGCGTGATCATCAGCACCGACGGCTACATCCTGACCAACAACCACGTGGTCGAGGGTGCGGACGACATCGAGGTCACGCTGACCGACAGCCGCCAGGCCAAGGCCCAGGTGATCGGCACCGATCCCGAGACCGACCTGGCCGTGCTCAAGATCGCACTGGACAAGCTGCCCGTCATCGTTCTGGGCAATTCCGACCAGATCGACGTGGGCGACCGCGTGCTGGCCATCGGCAACCCCTTCGGCGTGGGCCAGACGGTGACCAGCGGCATCGTCAGCGCACTGGGCCGCAGTCAGCTGGGCATCAATACCTTCGAGAACTTCATCCAGACCGACGCCGCCATCAACCCCGGCAATTCGGGCGGCGCACTGGTGGACGCCAGCGGCAATCTGCTGGGCATCAATACCGCCATTTATTCGCGCTCGGGCGGCAGCATGGGCATCGGCTTTGCGATCCCCGTGTCCACGGCCAAGCTGGTGCTGGACGGCATCGTCAAGGACGGCCGCGTGGTGCGCGGCTGGATCGGCGTGGAGCCCAATGAACTGTCACCGGAACTGGCCGAGACCTTTGGCGTGAAGGCCGACTCCGGCGTGATCATCACCGGCGTGCTGCAGGCAGGCCCCGCTGCCCAGGCCGGCATGCGACCGGGCGATGTGATCGTGCAGGTGGGCGACAAGCCCATCCGCAATGTGTCCGAGCTGCTGACCGCCGTGGCCGCGCTCAAGCCCGGCGAGGCTGCGAAATTCGATGTGCGCCGTGGCGAAGGCCCCGTGGAGCTGCAGATCACCCCGGGCCTGCGCCCTGCGCAGTCGGCACAACGCATGCAGCGCCGCTGACCCGGCTCACGAACCCATGAAAAAAGCGCCTGTTCACAGGCGCTTTTTTCGTTCAAGAACGGGTGCCGGACTACCGCTTGTGCAAACGCTGCGCCGCGCGCCAATGCGCGCCGGGCGCCACATGCACGGGCGCATCGATGGCGGCGGCCTCCACGCACAGCATCTGCCGCCACCCTTGTGGCGGCATGTCGGCCAGGCGGGCACACAGCTCAGGGCCGGGGTTCCAGACCACGGTCTCGCTCCACGCAGCATCCTGCGAGATGCGCAAGCCTCCGGCAGGAGCGGCCAGTTCCATGCTCTTCCCGGGCCGGGGGTAGACGCGATCGAGCTCTTGGCCAAAGCGCACGTCGCCTTGCTGCGTGGGATGGGTGTCGGCCACGGCATCCCAGTAGGGCAGGCCATCGAGGCCTTGCAGCCGGCATTGCTCCACGTCCGCCACGCGCAGGTAGCTGTGCAAGGCGGCAGTGAAGGCCAAAGGCGTGTCGCCCCGGTTGTGCACCACCAGCTCCACGTCAAGCCGGCCGGGCAACAGCGTGACCTCCAGCCAGGTCTCGAAGGAGTGCGGCCAGACGGCGCGCGTCTGCGGCGTATCGGCAAGCTTGAGCCGCAGGAACAAGCCATCGCCGGCAAGAACCTCGGCCTGTGCTGCATCAGCCTGCCACGGCAGGGTGCGCGCAAAGCCGTGCTTGACCAGTGGGCCGCGTTGGTTGAATTGGGGAAAGCAGACCGGAATACCGCCGCGTATGGGTGTGTGGCCGTCATGGGCGGCATGAGGGCTCAGGAACAGTTGCTCCTCGCCACCTGCCTGCCAGGACAGCAGCTGCGCGCCCTGCAAGGCCACCAGGGCGGTATCGCCGCAGGCCAGGCGCAGGCGGATGGCGGGCAGGCCCTGCCATGCATCAGCGCAGGCGCCGGGAGCTTGCGCGGCCGCAGGTAAAGCTGTTACTGCGGGAAAGGAAGATGTAACTTTCATGCTTGAATATAGCCTTTCCCCCGCTCAGCCCTCCTCTGTCATGCAACGTTCCCCCGCTCCCTCTCCTCTTGTCCTGCGACTCGGCATGCTCGCCCTGGCCGCCTCGGTGGCCTCCTGCGGCGGAGGCGGCGGTGGTGACAGCAACGCTGGCGGTGGCAATGGCGGTAATGGGGGTGACGGCGGCACCGGCCAGCCCGGAGTGACCTCGGTCACCGTGCAATGGACGGCCCCGGCCGCCAGGGATGTGGTGACTGCAGGCTCGGCACTGACCCTGCGCGCAGGTGTTCTGGCCGATGGCGTGAATGCCGCCGATGGAACCGTGGTGAGCTTCAGCGCAGCCACAGGCGTCAGCACCTCGGCGCTGACAAGCTCCGGCGTGGCAACAGCTTCGCTGACCGGCGCCACGCCGGGCCGCCAGCAGGTGCAGGCCAGCGCCACCGTGGCAGGCCGCACGGGCAGCGCTTCCCAGACCTTCTATCTGCGTCCTGCGCCTGCACCGCTGCGGGTGCTGGTGCCCACGTACTTCTATCCCACCGGCTCGGGCGCCACGGCCTGGAATGCGCTGACGGCCAGCGCACAGGCGAATCCGACCGTGCAGATGACGGCCATCCTGAATCCGGCCAACGGCATTTTCAGTGGCCCGGACGCGAACATCACGCGCGCCGCCACCGCTTTTGCCAACGCGGGCGGGCAGCTGGTGGGCTATGTGAGCTCCAGCTATGGCACGGGCACGCGATCGCTGGCCAGCATCCAGGCCAATATCGACAACTATTTCACGCACTACGGCGCGGGCCTGGTCAAGGGCTTCTTCATTGACGAGATGGCGGCCACCACCAACCGGCTGGACTTCTACCGCACCATCTACCAGTACATCAAGGCCAAGAATCCCAACCTGATCGTGATCGGCAATCCGGGCCTCGTGCCCGTGGCCGGTTATGCCGATGTGGCCGATGTGCTGACCACGTTCGAGGGCAAGGGCTCCACCTACGCCACCTACGATCCGCGCACGACGAGTTTTGACTGGCTGTACGGGCTGCCCAACAGCCACCAGGCCTCGCTGGTGCACAACGTGTCGGGCTGCGCGGCCATGCAGACGGCCGTGCAGTCGGCCGCCTCGGCCCGCTACCAGGCGGGATGGATCTATGTGACCCAGCTGGAGTTCGAGCCCAGCACCGGCGTGGGCAACCCCTGGGCCGGGCTGCCGAATTACTGGGATGCCTTTGTGCAGACCGTGCGCGCCACCAATGCCGGGCAGGCCATGCCCGCCTGCTCGTAAAGAAAGCCTGAATCCCTGGCGCTGAATGCAGCGCGGGCGCCTGTGAAGCACAGGCGCCCGCGAATACAGGGAAGGCGCAGGCCGTTCAGGCCCTGAGCTCGTCGGCGCGGGCCTGCGCCGCGGCGAAGTCAAGGTCGCCCGAGTAGATGGCGCGGCCGCAGATCACGCCTTCGATGCCTTCGTCCTCGACCTTGCACAGCGCCTCGATGTCGGCCATGCCCGCCAGGCCGCCCGAGGCGATGACGGGAATCTTCAGCGATTGCGCGAGATTGACGGTGGCGTCGATGTTGATGCCCGTGAGCATGCCGTCGCGGCCGATGTCGGTGTAGATGATGGACTCCACGCCCCAGTCCTCGAAGCGCTTGGCCACCGAGTGCACGTCCTGGCCCGTGAGCTTGCTCCAGCCGTCGATGGCCACCTTGCCGTCCTTGGCATCGAGCCCGACGATCACATGGCCGCCAAAGGCGCTGCAGGCGTCCTGCAGAAAGCCCGGGTTCTTCACGGCGGCGGTGCCGATGATCACGTAGCTGATGCCGGCGTCTATGTATTTCTCGATGGTGTCCAGGTCACGGATGCCGCCGCCGAGCTGCACCGGAATCCGGCCGTCCACCTCTTTGAGGATGGCCTTGATGGCCACCAGGTTCTTGGGCTGGCCCGCAAACGCGCCATTGAGGTCCACCAGGTGCAGGCGGCGTGCGCCGGCGTCGAGCCAGCGGCGGGCGATGATGGCCGGGTCTTCGCCGAACGTGGTCGACTGGTCCATATCACCCTGGATGAGGCGTACGCAGTGGCCGTCCTTGAGGTCGATGGCAGGAATGAGCAGCATGATGGTTTGCGAGCAATGAAGGCCTGGGATGCAGCGGCCGGTGCGGGGAGGGAAAGAGGGTTCAGGGCTTCCAGCCCAGAAAGTTGCGGAACAGGGCCAGGCCCTGGTCCGCGCTCTTTTCGGGGTGAAACTGGGTGGCGAAAATATTATCGCGTGCGATGGCGCAGGCAAAGCGCCCACCGTAGTCGGCCTCTGCAGCGCAATGCTGGGGCTGCTGCACCACGGCGTAGAAACTGTGCACGAAGTAGTAGAAGCTGTCTTCGGGAATTCCACGCCACAGCGGGTGGGACTGCCCGGCATTGTGCTTGCGGTGCACGCGGTTCCAGCCCATTTGCGGCACCTTGAAGCGGCTGCCGTCGGCCTGGACGCGGCCCGCCAGATCGAACTTGCGCACATTGCCGGGGATCAGGCCCAGGCCAGGCACATCGCCCTCGTCGCTGTGGTCCAGCAGCATCTGCATGCCCACGCAGACGCCGAACAGGGGCTTGTTGGCAGCGGCGTGCAGCACGGCGTCCTGCAGGCCGGATTCGCGCAGTTCGCGCATGCAGTCGGGCATGGCGCCCTGGCCCGGCAGCACGACCCGGTTGGCGGCCAGCACCACCTCGGGATCGGCGGTCACCACGACCTGCCAGCCGGAGTCGGCGGCGGCCGTGCGCACGGCCTGGGAAACCGAGCGCAGATTGCCCATGCCGTAATCGACGACGGCGACGGTGTTGTCAGTCAAACTCATAGCGTGTGGCGCGTGTTCGGTCGGATTTTCGGCTGGATTGCCCGGTCAGAGCAAGCTCTGACCGGAGTCAATCGCTTCTCTTTACAGAGCGCCCTTGGTCGAGGGGATGACGCCGGCCATGCGCTCGTCATGCTCCAGCGCAAAGCGCAGGGCGCGTGCGAAGGCCTTGAAGATGGTCTCGCACTGGTGGTGGGCGTTGAAGCCCTTGAGATTGTCGATGTGCATGGTCACGCCCGCGTGGTTGACGAAGCCCTGGAAGAATTCGTAGACCAGTTGGGTGTCGAGCTGGCCGATGCTGCCGGCCGTGAATTTCACGTCCATGTGCAGGCCCGGGCGGCCCGAGAAATCGATGACCACGCGGCTCAGGGCCTCGTCCAGCGGCACATAGGCATGGCCGTAGCGGCGGATGCCCTTCTTGTCGCCCACGGCCTTGGCAAAGGCCTGGCCCAGGGTGATGCCGATGTCCTCCACCGTGTGGTGGCCGTCGATGTGCAGGTCACCCTCGCAGTCGATATCGAGGTCGATCAGGCCATGGCGCGCGATCTGGTCGAGCATGTGGTCCAGAAAACCGATGCCCGAGCGCAGGCTGGCCTTGCCCGTGCCGTCCAGGTTGATGGCGACCTTGATCCGGGTCTCGGCGGTATTGCGCTGCACTTCGGCGGTGCGTGCGGGAGCTACATTGCTCATAGGGATTCCTTCAGGGCCGCCAGCATCTGGGCGTTTTCTTCGTGGGTGCCCACGGTCAGTCGCAGGCAGTTGGCCAGCAGCGGGTGCATGGCAGAGACATTCTTCACCAGCACGCCCCGGGCCTTCATCTCGGCCTGGGCGCGCGCGGCATCGCGCACGCGCAGCAAGACCATGTTGGCCTCGGATGGCCAGATCTTTTCCACACCCGGCAGCGTGGCCAGCGCATCGATCAGCGGCTGGCGCTCGGCGCGGATGGCCACGGCCTGCTGCGCATACAGCGCCTCGTGCTCCAGCGCGAAGATGGCCGTCTCGCAGTTGAGCACGCTGATGTTGTAGGGCGGGCGCACCTTGTCGATCTCGCCGACGATGGCGGCCGGGCCGATCAGGTAGCCCAGGCGCGCGCCGGCCAGGCCGAACTTGCTGAGCGTGCGCATCAGCAGCACATGGGCGTTGCGGGCCGGGTCGGCGCGCATGTTCTCTGCCCAGCTGCGGCGTGCGAAGGGCTGGTAGGCCTCGTCCATGACGACCAGGCCGCCAATGGCGCCGACCGCGTCGATCACGGCCTGCACATCGGCCTCGGCCCAGAGCGTGGCCGTGGGATTGTTGGGATAGGCGATATAGGTGATGGCGGGGCGGTGCTCGGCAATGGCGGCGCGCATGGCGGGCACGTCCAGCTCGAAGTCGGCCGTCAGGTTGACGCCCACGAAATCCAGGCCCTGCAGCCTGGCGCTCATGGGGTACATGACGAAGCCCGGCATGGGCGCCAGCATGGTGGCGCGGCCCTCGGCGTGGGGCTGGGCACAGGCCAGGGCCAGCAGCGTGATGATCTCGTCCGAGCCATTGCCCAGCAGCACGGCGCTGCCGGCCGGCGCCTGCGCGTAGCGGGCCAGCATGTCCTTGAGCACTTCCTGGCGCTCGCCAGGGTAGCGGTTGATCTCCAGCCGACCCAGGCGCTCGCCCAGCGCGGCCTGCAATTCAGGGGGCAGGCGGAAAGGGTTCTCCATCGTGTCCATCTTGAGCAGGCCTTGCGAGGGCTGCACATGGTAGGCATGCATGGAGCGGACATCGGCGCGGATGCGCTCCAGGGCCAGGGCCTGAACCTGCGGAATGGAAGCTGTCATGGCATGCACACTTTCACGAGTCAGTGGGAGAAGAAATCCATCAGCGAAGCCGCTCAGGCCTGCTGCTGCGGCGGCGCCTGGTGCAGCGGGTGCACCATGGCGACGCCGCCAAACTGGGTGCCGTGCGGCAGGTGCAGGGTCAGCATCTGCTCGCAGCCGCTGTGCTGGGCGCAGGCCACGGCCAGGCAGTCGCCAAAGGCCAGTTGGTGGCGCGATTGCACGGCCCAGGCGGTCTCCAGCGTGGCGGCATCGGTCTTCCAGGGCGTCCAAGTCTGGTAGCGGCGGATGGCGGCGCGCGCATCGCCCTGCGGCAAAGGCTGGGCGGCCGTGGTGACCTGTTCATAGAACTCGCACAGCGACTGGCTGCCGGTGCGCCCGCTGCGCGTGCGCCACAACAGGTCCAGCCACTGCAGCACGGCGGCATGCAAGGCGCCCTGCCCCGTGTCTTCGGCAGCGACCAGCACGGAGGTATCGACGAAGACGGTGTTCATTCCTGGCCCTCGCGGCGCAGCGCGGCACTGCGCTGGGCGGGCTGTGCAGATGACGGCTGGCCCCCGTCCCAGCCGCGCTCGTCCGTGCGCCAGGCCAGGTAGGCGCGCTCGTAGGCGTCCTCGCGGCGCTGCATCTCGGCCATGAAGTCGCCCACCATGCGCGAGACGCTGGTGCCGCGGCGCGCGGCCTCGATGCGGGCCCATTCGAGCACGCTGTCTTCGACGGTGATGGTGAGGTTCTTCACAGGGCGCAAGTCTACACGAAATTCGTGCTCCACTGATTTCGTGTCAATTCTTGACACGCTTGCTCTGGCGTTCAGGCAGCAAAAAGCGCCGCCCCTTTCGGTGACGGCGCCTTCTTCCAACAGGAAGCGAGCGTCTACTTCAAACGCATTTCAGCCGCACGCGCATGGCCTTGCAGGCCTTCGCCATGCGCCAGCACCGAGGCGATGCGGCCCAGGGTCTGGGCACCCTGCTCGCTGACCTCGATGAGGCTGGATCGCTTCTGGAAGTCATAGACCCCCAGCGGCGAGGAAAAGCGCGCCGTGCCGCTGGTGGGCAGCACATGGTTGGGGCCGGCGCAGTAGTCGCCCAGGCTCTCGCTGGTATAGGCACCCAGGAAGATGGCGCCTGCATGGCGCAGCAGCGGCTCCCACTGGTGGGGATCGTTGCTGGAGACCTCCAGGTGCTCGGGCGCGATGCGGTTGCTGATGGCGCATGCCTCCTGCATGTCGCGCGTGAGGATGAGGGCACCCCGGTCGCTGAGGCTCTTGGCGATGATGGCGCGCCGCGGCATCTCGGGCAGCAGGCGGTCGATCTCGCGCTGGACGGCGGCGATGTAGTCGGCATCCGGGCACAGCAGAATGCTTTGCGCCAGTTCGTCATGCTCGGCCTGGCTGAACAGGTCCATGGCCACCCAGTCGGGCGGCGTGCTGCCGTCGGCCAGCACCAGGATTTCACTGGGGCCGGCAATCATGTCGATGCCCACGGTGCCGAACACCCGCTTCTTGGCGCTGGCCACATAGGCATTGCCGGGGCCGGTGATCTTGTCCACCTTCGGGATGGTGGCCGTGCCGTAGGCCAGGGCCGCCACGGCCTGGGCACCGCCGATGGTGAAACCGCGCGTGACGCCAGCCACATAGGCGGCAGCCAGCACCAGGGCATTCTTCTCGCCGCGTGGCGTGGGCACGACCATGATGATTTCCTGCACGCCAGCCACATGGGCGGGAATGGCATTCATCAGCACGCTGGACGGATAGGCCGCCTTGCCGCCGGGCACATAGATGCCCACGCGGTCCAGCGGCGTGACCTTCTGGCCCAGCAGGGTGCCATCGGCGTCACGGTAACTCCAGCTCTCGCCGCTGGCGCGCTTTTGTGCCTCGTGGTAGGTGCGCACGCGCTGGGCGGCGGCCGTCAGCGCATCGCGCTGCTCGTCGCCCAGGCTGTCGAAGGCGGCCTTGAGCTCGGCCTGCGTCAGCTCCAGCGCTGCCATGCCGTCCACCTGCAATCCGTCGAAGCGCGCCGTGTACTCCAGCACGGCCGCATCGCCACGCTTTTGCACATCGGCCAGGATGTCGGCCACACGCTGCTCGATGGCCGCGTCCGTGTCTGCCGACCAATGCAGGCGCTGCGCAAAATCGTGTTCGAAGTTGGCATCCGCAGTCGACAGGCGGGCAGGGGCAGCTACATATTCCATTGTGGTTTCCTTGGGGTCTAGCAGGCCGTCTCGCAGCCGTGCTTCAGTATCAAGAACAGGCGCGCGCCGTAGTAGCCGTCGCGCAGGGGCCAGTCCTGGTCGCGCAGCAGGGCTTCAGCGCTGGGCCACTTCTGATTGTCCTTGAGCGCTTCAATGGTGAAATCACCATTGTTCTGCCCGACAAAGAAGCGAAACCAGTGCAGGTCCTCGTCCTTGTCCAGCGCCTCGGCCTCGATCAAGGCGCGCAGGCGCTCAGTGATGCCTTCGGGCAGCGGGGCATCGTTGCGAAGATGCCAGGGGCCCGGATAGGCCTGCCATTGTCGGCCATGGGCCTGCCAGGCCTCGGCTGGCACGGCATCCTCATCGCGCGCCGTCCACAGGGCGGAGAGCATCACATGCAGGTCGCTGACAGCGAAGTGGCCGAATGCGTCGTGCATTCCCTGCAGGCCTTCACCCAGGCCCGTGAAATTCTCGATGATCTCGTGCCCGTCCGGCAGGCGGACCACCACGGCCAGGGAACCGACCAGGGGATGGCCGAGGTAGGCACCGCGCCAATCAGCCAGCACGCCCGGTGCCTGGCCGCCAGGCAGCAGCCAGCCGTTGTATTCCTCGCAGGGCAGGCCATGCGCGGCGAAACACAGCGCAAGCGCCTCCTTCGCCGGATCGCCGGGCTCAGCCCCTGGGGCCATTTACCGCCTCGGCGAAGGCATCGATGATGTGGCGCAGCGGCTCGCGCTTGAGCTTGAGCGCCGCCTGGTTGACCACCAGGCGCGAGCTGATCTCCATGATGGGCTCGACCTCGACCAGGTCATTGGCCTTGAGCGTGTTGCCGGTGGACACCAAGTCGACGATGGCGTCGGCCATGCCGGTCAGCGGGGCCAGTTCCATGGAGCCGTAGAGCTTGACCATGTCCACGTGCACGCCCTTGGTGGCAAAGAAGTTGCGCGCGATCTCGGGGTACTTGGTGGCGATGCGCAGGCGGGCGCCTTGCTTGACGGCCAGCGCATAGTCGAAGCCGTTGCGCACGGCCACGCTGACGCGGCAACGCGCGATCTTCAGGTCCAGGGGCTGGTACAGGCCCTGGGCACCATGCTCGATCAGCGAGTCCAGTCCGGCCACGCCGAGATCGGCGCCGCCGTACTGCACATAGACCGGCACGTCGGAGGCGCGCACCAGCACCACGCGCACGTCGCTCTTGTTGGTCTCGAAGATCAGCTTGCGCGACTTTTCAATGTCTTCGCTGACCGAGATGCCGGCAGCGGCCAGCAGCGGCACGGTTTCGTCGTAGATGCGGCCCTTGGACAGGGCAATCGTGATGGTCATTGGGAAACTCTTTCGATGTCGGCACCCAGGCCGCGCAGCTTGTCTTCCATGCGATCGTAGCCGCGGTCCAGATGATAGATGCGATCGACCAGGGTCTCGCCCTTGGCCACGAGGCCGGCGATGACCAGGCTGGCCGAAGCGCGCAGGTCGGTGGCCATGACGGCCGCGCCCGACAGCGACTGGCTGCCGGTGATGGTGGCAACGCGCCCGTCGGTGGTGATCTGCGCGCCCAGGCGCAGCATTTCATCCACGTGCATGAAGCGGTTCTCGAAGATGGTCTCGGTGACCATGCTGCAGCCTTCGGCCACCAGGTTCAGCGCCATGAACTGCGCCTGCATGTCGGTGGGAAAGCCCGGGTATTCGGTGGTGCGAAAGCTCTGGGCCTTGAGCTTGCCGGCCGCGCGCACGCGGATGCCGCCGTCCTCGGCGGACACCTCGGCGCCCGCATCCTTGAGCTTGTCGATGACGGCGCCCAGATGGTCGGCGCGGCCATTGCGCAGCAGCGCATTGCCGCCCGTGGCGGCCACGGCGCACAGAAAGGTGCCGGCCTCGATGCGGTCGGCCACCACCTGGTGCTCGCAGCCGCTCAGGCGCTCCACGCCCTGGATGACGATGCGGCCGGTGCCATGGCCTTCGATTCTTGCGCCCATCTTGATGAGCATTTCGGCCAGGTCGCCGATCTCGGGCTCCATGGCGGCGTTTTCCAGCACGGTCTCGCCTTCGGCCAGCACGGCGGCCATCAGGAAGTTCTCGGTGCCCGTGACGGTCACCATGTCGGTGGTGATGCGGGCGCCCTGCAGGCGCTTGAGATGCCCGGGCAGGCACGCGTTCATGTAGCCGTTCTCGACAACGATCTCGGCGCCCATGGCCTGCAGGCCCTTGATGTGCTGGTCCACGGGGCGCGAGCCGATGGCGCAGCCGCCGGGCAGCGACACGCGGGCCTGGCCGAATCGGGCCAGCAGCGGGCCCAGGGCCAGGACCGAGGCGCGCATGGTCTTGACCAGTTCGTAGGGTGCCTCGGGGTTGGACAGAGAGCCGGCGTTGATGCGCACGGTGCCGCTGTCATCGTGCTCGGCGCTGACACCCATGTTGCGGATGAGCTTGAGCATGGTGGCCACGTCCTGCAGGCGCGGCACGTTGCGCAGGGTGACGGGCTCGGACGACAGCAGCGCGGCGCACAGCTCGGGCAAGGCGGCATTCTTGGCGCCGGAGACCGTCACCTCGCCATGCAGCGCTCGGCCACCGCGAATCAGGAGTTTGTCCATGGCTGACAGCCTTGAATCTGGAAATCGGGGAAAAGAAGATGCCGCACGGGCCGTGGCGACCGGTGCAGCAGGAGTCTGAAGTGCCTGACCGCCGGCTCAGGCCTGGCCGGCCTGGGCAGCCCACTCGGCGGGCGTATAGGTCTTCATGGACAGGGCATGGACCTCGTCGGTGTGCATGCGCTGGCCCAGCGTGGCGTAGACCAGGCGCTGGCGCTGCAGCAGTCGCTGGCCCTCGAATTGGGCCGAGACGATGGTGGCAAACCAGTGCCGTCCATCACCTTCCAGCGCAATGTGTTCGCAAGGCAGGCCGGTGGCGATCAGTTCCTTGAGTTGGTCTGCAGTCATGGGGGAAGCTTTCCTGCCATGCATCGTGGCATGGCCTTGGTTGGCGGCGGCGCCGGGCGCCGGCCGCCTGTTCATGGGTGGATTCAACAATGCGGGCACAGCGCCCGCCGCAGCCTGTGGAAAAACCTCAGCCGCGGATCTTGTAGCCGATGCGCAGCAGGTGCACGGCCAGGGCGCTCACCGCCAGCCAGGCCGAGCCAACGATGGCCAGGCTGACCCAGGGCGACACGTCGCTCTGGCCGAAGAAGCCGTAGCGAAAGCCGTCAATCATGTAGAAAAACGGGTTCAGATGGCTGACTTTTTGCCAAAAAGGCGGCAGCGACTGGATGGAATAGAACACGCCCGACAGGAACGTCATGGGCATGATCAGGAAGTTCTGGAAGGCCGCCATCTGGTCGAACTTGTCCGCCCACAGGCCGGCGATCACGCCCAGCGTGCCCAGCAGCGCCGCGCCCAGCAGGCCGAAGACCAGAATCCACAGCGGCGCCGTGAATTCGGGAATGGCGAAGTACAGCGTGACGATGAAAACGCCCACGCCCACCAGCAGCCCACGCAGCACCGAAGCGCCCACGTAGGCGCCAAACCACGCCCAGTGCGACAGCGGCGTGAGCAGCACGAAGACCATGGAGCCCATGATCTTGCTCTGCACCAGGCTGGAGGAGCTGTTGGCGAAGGCGTTCTGCAACACGCTCATCATCACCAGGCCGGGGATCAGGAAGGCCGTGTAGCTGATGCGGTCGTAGACCAGCACCCGGCCTTCGAGCACATGGCCGAAGATCAGCAGATAGAGCACGGCCGTGAGCACGGGTGCGGCCACGGTCTGGAAGCTGACCTTCCAGAAACGCAGCACTTCCTTCTTGAGCAGGGTCTGCCAGCCGTTCATGCCGAGGCTCCCTGCGAGGTCTGGCCTTGCTCGTTCATCACGTGGATGAAGACATCCTCCAGATCGGCACGGCGGATTTCCACGTCCTCGGGGACGACGGAGCCCTCGCGCAGCGCGGCGAGCAGGCGCTCCACATCGCTGGCGTCGTTGGCGGGTATCTGCACGATGCGGCCAGTCACCCGTGCCCGCGCGGCCAGGGCCGGCGGCAAGGCGGTATCGGTCTTGAACTGCAGCACGTTGGAGGAGGCGGACTTGAGCAGATCCGACATGGTCGAGAGCTTGACGATGTTGCCCTGCTTGAGCATGGCCACGCGGCTGCACAGCGCCTCGGCCTCTTCCAGGTAATGGGTGGTGAGCAGCACGGTATGGCCTTCGCGGTTCAGGCGCGCGATGAAATGCCACAGCGTCTGGCGCAGCTCCACGTCCACGCCGGCCGTGGGCTCGTCCAGCACGATGATGGGCGGCTTGTGCACCAGGGCCTGGGCCACCAGCACGCGGCGCTTCATGCCGCCGGACAGCTGGCGCATGTTGGAGTTGGCCTTGTCGGTCAGCCCCAGACTGTGCAGCAGCTCGTCGATCCAGTCGTCATTGTTCTTGACGCCGAAATAGCCGGACTGAAAGCGCAGCGCCTCGCGCACGTTGAAGAAGGGATCGAAGACCAGCTCCTGCGGCACGATGCCCAGCTTGCGCCGGGCAGCCGAGTAGTCGGCATGCACGTCGCTGCCCTGGACCAGCACGCGGCCGCTGGTGGCGCGCGACAGGCCGGCCAGGATGCTGATCATCGTGGTCTTGCCAGCGCCATTGGGACCGAGCAGGCCGAAGAACTCGCCCTCCTCGATGTCCAGACTCACGTGGTTGAGCGCCTGGAAGGCCCCCTTGGGGGTCTGGTAGGTCTTGGAGATGGATTGGAATGAGACGGCAGACATGCGAGGCGCGATTCTAGGCCCTTGCAGCCAAACCTGCCTTGCAGGGCTCTTTGCAGCGGCGCGCTGCGCCGGCTCAGGAGGGGGAGGATGCGTCGGTCAGCAGCCCGTCGACGCCGTACAGCGCCGCCATGGACTGCAGGCCCTGCGGCAGGCCCACGACCACCAATTGCTTGTCGGCCGCCTTCGCGGTGCGGCGGCAGGCCAGCAGCACGGCCAGGGCGGCCGAGTCGAAGACCTCGACGCCGCTGGCATCGACGCGCACCTGGGCGCCATCGAAGGCCTGCACCTGGGGCCGCAGCTGCACAAGGCAGCTGCGCGCCTGGCGGTAGGTCAGTTCACGGGGGAGCTGCAACATGGCGCGTGCGTCAGCGGCTGTCAGCCCTTGGAGGGCGGCGTGGCCGGCATCTTGCTGCGCGTGGCCAGGGTCTCGATCAGGCCGTCGATGCCACGGGCATTGATTTCCTGGCTGAACTGGTTGCGGTAGGTTTCCACCAGCCACACGCCCAGCACGTTCAGGTTGTAGATCTTCCAGCCGTCGCCGGACTTCTCGAGCCGGTAGTCCAGCTGCACGGGCTCGCCGCGGCCCAGCACTTCGGTGCGTACCAGCACATCGATGTCGCCGGGCGCAGCGCGCACCGGCTTGACATTGATGGTCTGGTTGCTGACCTGGGTCAGCGCGCCCGAATAGGTGCGGATCAGCAGGGCCTTGAACTCGGTCTCCAGCTTCTCGCGCTGTGCAGGCGTGGCCTGGCGCCAGGCCGGGCCCACCGAAGCCGAGGTCATGCGGCGGAAATTCACATAGGGCATGACCTTGTCATTGACCAGCGCATTGACCTTGGAGACATCGCCCTCGCGCAGCGAGGGGTCCTTCTTGATGGTTTCCAGCACGTCGGTGGAGACACGCTTGATCAGCGCATCAGGGGTTTCGTCGGCCGCGTGGACGGGCAGCGCAGCGCCCCAGGTTCCCATGGCCAGCACGGCTGCCGCGGCAGCGCTCCAGGCACGTCGATTGATCATCACTCTTCCTTTCCCAGCAGGGCCTCAATGCCCCGGACCGGGTTGATATTGCACATTTTTCCGGCCGCGCCGTGTCAGGCGCGGACCGTTTTTCATCTCGGGATGTTACGAACTGCTTACTTTGCGCCGTCTTCGGGCGGCAGTTTGCCGGCATCTTCGTCGTAGTCCTCGATGCGGCCGTCGTCGCCGGACTTGCCACGCCGCAGGTTCAGGTAGACGTCACGCGTCAGGCTGTAGCGGTCAAGGGCGACGGAGTCCAGCGTGTCCGAGGCATTGAGCAGGCGTGCACGCGTATCCACCAGTCGCAGCACATACAGGCTGTTGCGCACCGGGATGTCGTTGATCGCCGTCAGGGGGTTGCCCCAGGCATCCACAGGCAGAGCCGCCGTGTCACGCACCGTGGACGGGCCGAGCAGCGGCAGCACCAGGTACGGCCCCGTGGGCACGCCCCAGCGGCCCAGCGTCTGGCCGAAGTCCTGCTTTTGGCGCTCGATGCCGGCCTCGCTGGCGATGTCGAGCAAGCCGCCCAGGCCGAAGACCGTATTGACCGAGAACCGCACGACGGAGTTGTAGGCGCCTTCGGCCTGGCCCTGCAGCGCGTTGTTCACGAAGGACCAGACATCGCTGAGGTTGGAGAAGAAATTGCTCACGCCATCGCGGGCCAGACGCGGAGTGACGTCGCGGTAGGCCGTGGCCACCGGCTTCAGGACGGCACGGTCCAGGCCGTCGTTGAACGAGTAGACGCTGCGGTTGAACGGCTCGAACGGGTCCTGGGGATTGCGGGCCTCGCCCGGGGCGGTGGCGCAGCCGGCGAGCAGCGAAGCGGCGGCCAGCGTGCCGAGCATGGCGGCGCGCTGCCAGGAGGCTGCCTGGGCGGCAGGGCGACCCGCGGTCGCCTGTTCATGGTGGTTGGTTGTCATTCTTTGCCTCCTGCACCGGAGCTGCCACCCTGCTCGGCCTTGCCGTAGAGGAACTGTCCGATCAGATTTTCCAGCACAACGGCCGACTGGGTTGCGACGACGCGGTCGCCATCCTTGAGATTGTGGTCATCTGCACCGGCTTCGATGCCGATGTACTGGTCGCCGAGCAGGCCGCTGGTCAGGATCTTCAGGGAGCTGTCCTTGGGAAAGGCGTAGCGGTTTTCCAGGGCCATGGTCACGCTGGCCTGAAAGACCTTGTCGTCGAAGGTGATGGATTCCACGCGGCCCACGACAACGCCCGCGCTGCGCACGGCTGCCTTGGGCTTGAGTCCGCCGATGTTGTCGAAGCGCGCGGTCAGCGTATAGGTCTTCTGGAAGTTCAGGCTCAGCAGGTTGGCCGACTGCAGCGCCAGGAACACCAGCGCCGCAGCGCCGATCAGCACGAACAGTCCGACCCAGACATCACTCTTGGATTGCTGCATGGTTTGTTTTTCCTTGATTTGCGAGAGGTGGCACCGGTGCCGGGTCAAAGGCTGAACATCGTGGCCGTGAGCAGGAAGTCCAGCCCCAGCACGGCCAGCGAGGCCATCACCACCGTGCGCGTGGTCGCGCGGGACACGCCTTCGGGCGTGGGCTTGGCTGCATAGCCCTGCAGCAGCGCGATGAAGGTCACCGCCACGCCGAACACCAGGCTCTTGAGAACGCCGTTGCCCAGGTCATACCACCAGTCCACGCCGTTTTGCATCTGGCCCCAGAAGGCGCCGCCATCGACGCCGATCATGACCACGCCCACCAGCCAGCCGCCGATCACGCCGACGGCACTGAAAACGGCCGCCAGCAGCGGCATGGCGATCAGGCCGGCCACGAAGCGCGGCGCCAGGATGCGGCGCACCGGGTCAACGGCCATCATCTCCATGGCCGACAACTGCTCGCCGGCCTTCATCAGGCCGATCTCGGCCGTCAGCGCCGTGCCGGCACGCCCGGCAAACAGCAGCGCCGTGACGACGGGGCCGAGTTCGCGCACCAGCGACAGCGCCACCAGCAGGCCCAGCGCCTCGGCCGAGCCGTAGCGCTGCAGCGTGTAGTAGCCCTGCAGGCCCAGCACGAAACCGACGAACAGGCCGGACACGCCAATGATGGCCAGCGAATAGTTGCCCAGGAAATGGATCTGGTCGCCGATCAGCCGCGGGCGGCCCAGCGCAGGCCCCATGAGGGCGAGCAGGCGGCCGAACAGGCGCGTGCCCATGCCCAGCTGCGTCAGCTGTTGGCGAACCGCCGCGCCAATGCGCGCAGGATGCAGCCGGTTCATGCGTGCCTCCTGCCGTTGCTCTTGCCGGAGCTTGCGGGGTTGCCGAAATCTTCCTCGGCGCTCACGCCGGGGTAGTGGAAAGGCACGGGGCCGGTGGCCCGTGCGTGGATGAACTGCTGCACCAGCGGGTCGGGATTGGCCCGCACCTCATCTGGCGAGCCCTGGGCGGCGACGCCGCCGTTGCCCAGGATGACCACATGGTCGGCCACGTGGAAGGTTTCCTCCACGTCATGGGACACCAGGATGGAGGTAAGTCCCATGGCATCGTTGAGCTCGCGGATCAGCTGGGCGGCCGTGCCCAGGGAGATGGGGTCCAGCCCGGCGAAGGGCTCGTCGTACATGATCAGTTCGGGGTCCAGCGCAATGGCCCGCGCCAGCGCCACGCGGCGGGCCATGCCGCCCGAGATCTCGCTGGGCATGAGGTCGCGCGCACCGCGCAGGCCCACGGCATGCAGCTTCATGAGCACGATGTCGCGAACCAGTTCGTCGGGGAGATCGGTGTGCTCGCGCAGCGGGAAGGCCACGTTGTCGAACACGCTCATGTCGGTGAACAGCGCTCCGAACTGGAACAGCATGCCCATGCGCCGGCGCGCGGCGTACAGGCCTGCGGCGTCCATGGTGGTGACGTCCTTGCCATCGAACAGCACCTGCCCCTGCTGGGCATGCTGCTGGCCGCCGATCAGGCGAAGCACGGTGGTCTTGCCGCCGCCCGATGCCCCCATCAGGGCCGTGACCTTGCCGCGCGGCACCTGCAGCGACAAGTCGCGCAGGATCACACGTTCGCCATAGCCGAAGGTGACGTTGCGCAACTCCACGAAAGAGGCGGTTGGGATCATGCTGTGGTGCGGTCGATAAATGTTCGCAGGCAAGCCCGCTATTGTGCAGACAGGTGCCGATGCCTGCTCATCACCCCCTGAGATAAACATACATCCGTGTATGTTTCTCAAAAAGTCATGGCAGAAAACGCCATAAAAAAAAGAGCATGCTTCGCTTGCTACACAAGCGTTGCACGCTCTCTGGACCTGGGGAAAGTCCGGACTGGACAGATGTTTTTTTACAACATGTTCTGCAGAAATGCCTGGGTCCGGGCGTGCTGCGGCGCTGCAAAAAAGGCTTCCGCCGGGCCTTGCTCGACGATCTCGCCCTTGTCCATGAAGATCACGCGATTGGCCACTTCGCGGGCAAAACCCATCTCGTGCGTCACGACCAGCATGGTCATGTGCTCCTGGGCCAGCTCGCGCATGGTGCGCAGCACTTCGCCGGTCAGCTCCGGGTCCAGCGCGGAGGTGGGCTCGTCGAACAGCAGGATGTCCGGCTCCATGGCCAGTGCCCGGGCGATGGCCACGCGCTGCTTTTGCCCGCCCGACAGCCGGTTGGGATAGGCATCGCGCTTTTCCAGCAGGCCCACCTTGTGGAGCAGCGCCTCGGCCTTGGGCACGATCTGCTCGCGCTTGAGGCCCTTGACGACGATCGGCGCCTCGATGATGTTCTCCAGCACCGTGAGGTGCGGGAACAGGTTGAAGGACTGGAACACCATGCCCATCTTGCGGCCGATCTGGCGGATCTGCGCCTCGGGCACGTAGTGGGCGCGGCCGTCCGCGCCGCTGTCGACCAGCACCTCGCCCTCGACGGCGACACGGCCGCTGTCAATGGTTTCCAGGTGGTTGAGGCAGCGCAGGAACGTGCTCTTGCCCGATCCCGAAGGACCGATGACGGCCACCACCTCGCCGCGCGCCAGCTCCAGCGAAACGCCGCGCAGCACCGGCACGCCGCCAAAGCCCTTGCAGATGTTCTGCGCCGAGATCATGGTCTCGGGCGCGTTATCACGCGTCGTATTTGGCATGGCGTTTTTCTAGGTATTGGAAGATCCAGGTCAGCACCAGCGTCATGACCAGATAGAAGCCTGCGGCCACCACGAAGGGCGTGATGGTGAAGTCGCGCTGCACGATGCCGCGCGCGGCGCGCAGCAGGTCGTTCAGGGCCAGCACGTAGATGAGCGAGGTGTCCTTGACCAGGGTGATGGTCTCGTTGCTCACAGGCGGGATGATGCGCGCCCACATCTGCGGCAGGATGATGCGGCGCATGGTCTGGCCGTAGCTCATGCCCAGCACCTTGGCACCCTCGTACTGACCGCGGTCCACGGACTGGATGCCCGCGCGGAAGATTTCGGCGAAGTAGGCGGCGTAGTTCAGCGCGAAGGCGACGACGGCGGCAGGAAAATCGGGCAGGCGCACGCCGATCACGGGCACGAAGGGCAGCGCGAAGTAGATGAACAGCATCTGCAGCATCAGCGGCGTGCCGCGCATCAGCCAGATGTAGCCGCCTACCAGCCGGCTCAGGGCGGGAAAGCGGGAGATGCGCATCAGCGCCAGCGACAGTCCCAGGGGAATGGACAGCGCCAGGGTGATGACGAAGAGCTTGAGGGTGACCAGGGCGCCGGCGGACAGCGGCCCCATGAGCGAGATTACATATTCCATCGAATGGCCTCAGTGCGGTGCGCGGCCCCGCCGGCATCGGCAGGATCCGGGCAGCCACGGGCGCGTGCGTCCCAGAACGCAAAAGACCGGCAATGCCAGGCTGGCCTTGCCGGTCGCATGGTGTGCCGGATTTACTTGATGATGTCCTTGCCGAACCACTTGGAGGCGATTTCGGCGGCCTTGCCGTCCTTCTTCATCTCGGCCAGCGCGGCTTCGAGCTTGCCCAGAACTTCGGTGTCTTCCTTGCGCAGGCCCACGCCGTAGTCCTCGGTGCCGAAGTTGTCCTCGAGCACCAGGTACTCGCCAGCCTTCTTGGCCACGTGGAAACGCCCCACGACCTCGTCGACCACGACGGCGTCCAGGCGGCCGGCCGACAGGTCCATCAGCGCGGTGATGTTGTCGCCGAAGGTCTTCAGGTCCTTGAAGCTGGCGGCCACGGCGGCGTCCTTCTTGATGGCGTCCACGGCCGAGCTGCCATCCTGCGCGCCCACGACCTTGCCTGCCAGGCCGGCCTTGTCCTTGATGTCGGAGTTGGCGCGCACGATGATGATCTGGTGGTTCTCCATGTAGGGCGCGGTGAAGGCGATGTTCTTCTTGCGCTCTTCGGTGATGGTCAGGCCGTTCCACAGCGCGTCGACGCGCTTGCCGACCAGCTCGGCCTCCTTGGCGCTCCAGTCGATGGGCTTGAAGTCCACTTCCACGTTCATGCGCTTGGCGGCTTCACGCGCCATGTCGATGTCGAAGCCGACGATCTCGTTCTTGTCGTCACGAAAGCCCATGGGGGGGAAGTTGTCGTCCAGGCCGATCACCAACTTGGTCATGGCTGCCGGCACGGGGGCGGCAACCGGCGCGGCGGCGGTCGATGCGGACTCGTTCTTGCCGCAGGCTGCCAGCAGTGCAGACAGGGCCACCATGGCCAAGAGGGTGCGTTTTTTCATGGCTTAAAGCTTTGGAGTGGAAAAAGCGAAAGGCGGCGGCCGCTGCACGCAAGGTGCGCAATCGTTGTAATGAATGGTTCCTCGGCGGAACCTTTGTCTCGGTTGGGTGCCGGCGCCGAATCCCGTATTGTCGCGCAGACCGGCGCCCCCCGCCAACACGCTGGATCAAGACCGTGCAAATCGGCAAATGGCGAGAGATGCCTGCCGGTCACTGCAGCATGAAGGTCTTGTATTCGAGCCGGTTGAGCTCGCGCGAGAGCAGGTACAGCCCCACGCACAGCGTCACCAGCATGGCCAGGCAAAAGCCGTAGCCATAGAACGCGGCGCCCAGCGCCAGCGAGATGCCCGTGAAGGCGATGTTCAGCGCCACCAGCAGCAGGCAGAGCATGAACACGATGCGCCGCTCGTCCAGGTAGAAGAACACGTTGAGCACGGCCATCACACCCACCTGCAAGCCGGCGCCCACCACCTGCACGTGCAGCAGCGGCAGGTACAGCTGGGAGATGCCCAGCAACTGCAGGATGGCCGGCCCGGCCACCAGGGTGACGAGGACGGCCAGCGTCTGCACCTTGGCGATCTCGCCCAGGCCCGCCTGGATGGCGTAGACCATCTCGTTGCGCATGGACTCGATGTATTCCAGCGATCCGCCGCCGCGCACGGCGTCGAAGAACTTGTCGTAGTACTCGACGAAGTCGGTCTCGATGCGCACCAGGAAGACCGCCATGCCCGGAATGATGGACAGGTACGACAGGAACACCGGCAGGTCGTAGATCAGCGAGGCCCTGAGTCCGCCGATGATCTGCTGCGAGGTCGGCGGGTAGTACCAGAACATGAACTTGTCGATCCAGATGCCCAGGTTGTAGAGCACGCCGATGCCGATCAGCGCCGGAAAGATCAGCGAGCGCTGCGTGAAGTCGAAGGCGATCCAGCGCTGCTGCAGCGGAAAGCTGCGCAGCACGATCATCCACATGCCGGCCAGCAGCAGCACGTGGCCGATCACGAAGCTGGCCAGCAGCCCTTCCAGCCCCCAGTAGCGCAGCGGCAGCGCCAGCAGCACGATGAGCAGGTAGGTGGCGCCGAACAGCCCGGCAATGGCCCGGTAGTGCTTGAGGCCCGACAGCAGCACGGTCATGACCCAGACCACGCACATCAGCGTGAAGCCGGCCAGCATCAGCACGCGGTACAGCAGGCCCTGGCCCGGCAGCACCACGAACAGCGCCAGCGTGCCCAGCGCGCTGGCCGTGGCCACGACCACCAGCAGCAGGCCATGCAGGTTGGGCAGGATGCTCTCGTCCTTCTTGAGGAACAGCTGGTCCGACACAAAGCGCGTGAAGGCCAGCTGCGCCGCCCCGGTCAGGATCAGGCTGCTGGCCACCAGATAGGTCACCGAGGTCTGGAACTGCGTGACCAGCAGCGGCGGCGCCACCACGCTGACGCTGAACACCCCCACCAGCAGGATGCCGATGATGGAGAACACCCACGGCCCCGAGCCGATGACGCCCGCATAGGCGTAGGCCTGGAGCACGCTGGTCAGCGTGTTCTTGCGCAGCAGGTGGCGCAGTTCGAATCCAATGCCGGCCATCAGTGTTTTTCCTCGGACTGTTGCAGCGCCCTGTCGTAGACCTGCCTGTAGCGCTCGAACAGCAGCCGGTCGGAGTAGTAGCGCTCCACGCGCGCAATCCCGGCCGCGCTGGCGGCCTGCCACTGCGCGGGCGAGCTCAGCAGCTCCAGGCAGGCGTCGGCCAGCGCCTCGGGGTTGGCAATGCCGACCACGCGCCCGCACGAGCCCAGGGCCTGGTCTTGCGGCTCCAGCCCGTCGATGAGCTGGCGGCAGGAGCCCACGTCGGTGCTGACCACGGGCACGCCGGCGGCCTGTGCTTCGAGAATCACCAGCGGCAGCGCCTCGCTGATGGAAGACAGCACGACCACGCCCACCTTGGGCAGCAGCTCCTCCACCTTCTGCATGCCCAGAAATCGGACGTTGGCCTGCAGGCCCAGGCTGTCCACGAGGTTCTGGCATTCCTCGGCATAGGCCGGGTCCTCGGCCGTGGGGCCGGCCACCCAGGCCTGGGCCTGGGGCATCCGGTTGACCACGCGGCGCATGGCGCGGATGAAGGTCTTGATGTCCTTGATGGGCACCACGCGGCCGATCAGGCACAGCACGGGCGGCGTCTCGGCGGGCCGCTGGGTGCGCAGCGGCGCAAAGCGTTCTATGCGGATGCCGTTGGGGATGCTGACCGTACGCTCGGCGGCCGCGCCATCGGCCACCTGGCGCAGGCGGTTGTTCTCGTACAGCGCAATGATGGGATCGGCCGCGCCATAGCAAAAGCGCCCCATCCAGTCGAAAAACCGTATCCACATCTGCCGGAAGAACGACACCTCCATGGGGTCGCGCTGAAAGATGTTGCGGTTGTCGCGGATCCAGGAGCTTTGCAGCAGGTCGATCTGGCGCTCTTTCGTGTAGATGCCATGCTCGGACAGCACCAGCGGCAGGCCGCGTGCATGGTGCAGCAGGCCTCCCAGAAATCCAGCATAGCCGGTCGAGACGGTATGCAGCACGCGCACCGGGATCAGCCCATGGGCGATGCGCGCCATCAGCCACAGCGGCTGCAGCATGATGCGCACGGTCCAGAAGAAGTCCACGAACGACGGGTCGGTGCAGTGGCGCCGGTAGCTGTCGCGGATCAGGTCCCAGGCGAATTCGCTGTGCAGGAAATCCTCCAGCGGCAGGCTGCCGCCGGGCTGCAGCTCCAGCGCAATGGAGCGCATGGCCGCCAGCACCTTGGCCCGGCTTTCGGCACTGCCGTCATGCGCCTCCAGCGCACCCAGGAATTCCTGGGCCTTGGCCAGGGCTTCGGGATGGCCGCGCGAAGGGGCGGGCTGGATATTGGAGTGCAGCGCGTCAAACAGGTAGTGCTGCTCGAAGTGCACCACGTTGGGCGGCAGTGCGTAGCGGAAATCGCCATAGTCCTCGCGCCGGCTGCCCAGGAAGACGATGGCAAAGCGGTGCTCGGGATAGGCCTGCAGGATCTGGTTGACCCAGCTGGACACACCACCGCTGACATAAGGGAAAGTGCCTTCCAGCAGCAGCGCGATGTCCGCATCGGCCGCCGTGGGGAACTGGCTCGCACGGCTCATGAGGCACTCCAGTAGCGGATGCTGGGCTTCAGGCGCGGCAGGGCTTGCTCGATGTCCAGCGAACGCATCAGGGCCTGCGCCTTGGCGAATTCGCGCCGATCGAACAGCAGCTCGGCCTGGTAGGGCACGACGCGTGCCGGCTCCATGCCCAGCGCCAGCGAGCGCTCATAGCAGGCCAGCGACTCCACCGCCCTGCCCTGCATGTGCAGCAGCCGGCCACGGCGCAGCAGCAGCAAGGCGTTGTCGGGCCGCTGTGCGAGCACCAGGTCGCAGTAGTGCAGGGATTGCTTGATGGCGTGGTCACGCACATCGCCCTGCGCCACGCCCTGGTAGACCAGCTCCGCGTAGAGGTCGGTCAGCGCCCGCGCCGCCTGAAGGCCACGCGGCCCGTAGGGCGCATCGCCCTCGGACTGGCGGGCATGCTCGAACAGCTGCAGCTCCTGGTGGATGGTCTTGCTGATCTCGCGCTCTTTGGCGTCCAGCATGCTGTAGGCCAGCAGGCGCAGGTCTTCGCTGGAATCGCCCAGCGCCGTGCGCAGCATGGGCGAGGCAATGCGCCCCGGCACGCTGCCCAGCGCCACCATGGCCCGCATGCGCGAGGCGACCGGCACATTGGGATTGGCCAGGAAGGACTGCAGGCCCGCCTGGCGGCGGCTGGTGCTGGCCTGCTGGTGCGGGTCGAAATCAGGCAGGGGCATCACCGGGAAACGCGGGCCGCCACGCGGGCCGCGCTGGGTGTGCAGCGCAATGGTGGCGACCACGGCGCCCAAAATGCCGGCCACCGGCACGGCATAGGCAAACAAACCCATCAGCACCACCAGCGCCAGCCGCTGGCGCACCGACTTGGCCGAGGTGGCCAGGAACGGCGTCAGGCACAGCGCCAGCAGGCCGCTGGCCAGCCCGTGGGCCGTGAGATAGCCCAGCAGGGCCGCGTCCGATTGGCTGCGCAGCAGCCACAGGCTGCTCCAGGAAGCGATTTCCGCGGCCAGCGCGCCCAGGGCCAGCTTGAGGTTAAGCATGGCCCTGCCCCATCTGATGGAGCCGCTCCAGCACGCTGCTGGCCGAGCAGCGGTCCAGCAAGATGGTGCGCGGGAAGATGCCCGCATCGGCCAGCGAGGCCACGCCGCGCTGGGCCAGCCAGCCCTCGATGCGGTTCAGGTAGCCCTCGGCCGTGGCGTTGGTGCCCAGCGGCATGAAGATGGCCAGCAGCTGCCGGCCATCGCTTTCCTGCAGCCAGGAGCGGTCCAGCATGCGCTCCAGCCGCATGATCTGCTGGGCCATCTGGGCCTGCACAGCCGAGGGCGACAGCTCCAGCGCCACCACCACGCTGCTCAGGCGCGCGCTGCGGTTCACATGCTGCATGCGCTGCAGCTCGAACGCGAAATGCGGCGGGCAATCGGGATAGGCCTGCAGCAGCGGCGCAGCCAGGCTGTTGGCGGCCACGCTGTCCGTGTAGTAGCCCAGCAGCAGGTTGATGGTCTGCAGCGCCTCTTCCTGCAATGCGAAGAAAGGCATTTCCTCGACCAGCAGCAGGCCGTAGATCTCGCCCTCCAGGTCCAGCATGGGCGCCACGACGATGTACTGCGTCTGCTGGCCCTCCGCCATGCTTTGCGAAACATGGCACAGCACATGGCTGTCCAGCGCCTGGCGCACCAGCGGATCGTGGACATGGATGGGCCGCTCGCCCCCCAGCTGGGCAATGGGCGTGGGGTCCAGCACCTCATTGCGCACGGGCACCAGGCTGGCCACGCTGATCTGGCTGAAGCGCGACAGCAGGTTGAGCAGGCTTTGCGCATCGCCCTCGGCGCCACTGAGGCCGCTGAGCACGTTGATGGCATCGCGCATGGACACGGGGCGGCCTATGAGCTCCTGCTCCAGCCGGTCATGCGACAGGCGCAGCAGGTAATGCTGGCGGATCAGCTGTTCGGTGCGCTGGTCCATGTAGTTCTGCGCCGTGCGCGCGCGGCGTATGCGTGCGCGCCAGAGGCTGGAGATCTCGCCCACGACCATGACCAGGATCAGGCCGCCCAGAAAGTACTGTTCCGGGAACAGCGACAGATCGCGCTGGTTGACCCCCAGCCAGGCCAGCAGCAGCACGCCGGCCGCCGACAGGCCGGCCACCGGCCCGTAGCGCAGAGCCACCACCACGGGCGCCAGCCAGGCCCAGGGGAACTCGGACTCCACCCACAGGGGGTTGTCCGGGTTGGCCCACATGCCGATCAAAACGGCCAGCACCGGCAGCAGCAGCGTCTCGCCCACCACCACCCAGGGTTTGGCGCTCGTCTGCACGAGCAGGCCCAGCGGCGAGCCTCTGAATTCCGCGGCAATGCCGGCGCGGCGCGGTGCAGCGGAATGCGGTGCCGCCTTGGGCGTGCTGGCTTGGTCTGGCATGAAGAGTCGTTCCCTGGATGCGCTTATCGGGCGTTGGCCAGGCCTGTGCCCAGCAGGTTGCGGATCAGCTTCTGGCCCACGGCGGCCAGGGCCTCGCGGCTCCAGCCGCTTTGCGCGCCCGCGCCGCTCCACACGGTGGCGCCGGTGCCCACGTCCACGATCTCCAAGGTCACGCCCACGGCCGGCTCGCCATCCACGCCCACCTTGTAGCGCCATTCGTCCACCGCGCCCGTCAGCGCATAGCGCACGCCTTCGCCGCGCGCCCAGGCCAGGGCGTCGTCGCGGCGCTTGGCTTCGCGGCCGTCGAACAGGGTTTCCTGCAGTGCATCGCCCGTGTAGCGCTTGACCTGGCCCACGCCACGCGCATTGATCAGCGCCGTGGCAATGGCGGCGGCGCGGTTGCCGGCCATGGGCGTTTCGGTGTGGTTCTCGAAGGGCAGCACCGCCCAGCTGGCGTTCGTCTCCAGCGCGGGCGCCGTGCCCCGGTCGATGGTCGAGCAGGCAGACAGCAGGCCGACAAGGGCAATACCCGTGAGCACGCGAAGGCGGGAGGCGAAAGTGGTGCGGTGTGTCATGGAGAGGCTCCTTGAAGTCTTCGGATCAGTAGTGGAGGCGGTAGGTCAGCAACAGCTCGCGGGTATTGCCCACGGTGTTGATGCCCGACTTGGACAGATTCAGGCCCAGCGCGAGGTGGTCCGCGCCGAACAGGCTGGTGGCCAGGCCCATGCCCAGCTCGTAGCCCGCGCCGTTGACGCTGTGGTGCGTCAGGGCCAGGCTGGCGTAGGGCCGCAGCGCACGCGTGTACTGCTGCTCGTAGCCCGTGTTGAACATCATCTGCAGGCCCGAGAAGCGGAAACTGCGCGGCAGCAGATAGTCGATGGTGGGATCGTTGAACGGCGGCAGGTAACCCAGGATGGCCGCATCCCGGCCCTGCAGCAGCGCCGGGTCGTTGCGGCTGTAGCGGTGCCAGGAGGTGAAGGCGCCGAACTGCAGGGTGGGCGCCTCGCTGCGGTAGGTGTGCAGGTATTGCAGCGTCGCATGGTTGCCGGAGCCCACGCGTGCGCCGCTTTGCACGCGGTAGCGCTCCGATGCCAGCTCCAGCGTGATCTGGTCCAGGCGCGAGAGCTGGTAGCTGCTGCCCAGCGACACGCGGTCTTTCATGCCGCCCATGCGCATGGCCAGCGTTTCCTGCGTGGCCAGGTGCCGGCCCAGTGACGCCTGCAGGCTCCAGCGGCTGTCCACGTTGTAGGTCTGCGTGAACTGCATGGGCGTGTAGTCCTCCAGGCTTTCGCGCCGGCCCAGCATGAATTCGCTGGAGGCCGACTGCGTCTTGCGCGTCAGGCGCAGGCCGATGCCCCGCTCCTGCGAGGGGCCGCGCACCAGGGTGTTTTTGTTGACCGTGCGGCGCACGTCCTCGGCATCCAGGTCCAGCGCCCAGCGGGGGTTCAGGCCCACATGCCAGCGCAGTCGGGAGACCTGCTCGTCGATGGCGTCCATGCGGCGGTTGCGCAGTTGCAGGCCGCCGTAGTCGCTGAAGGCCAGCAGCTGCTCGGTCAGCGCCAGGTGCAGGGGATCGTCGTCGGGTTGGTCGGCCATGTTCTCGAAGGCCGCCGTCTGCGCCAGCCGCACATCGCCGACCATGGCTGCCGCGTTGATGCGGTCATAGCGCGGCAGCGCCTCGTCATGGCGCTGCAGCAGGTGCCCGGCCTGGGCCACATCCTTTTCCGCCAGAGCCACCGTGATCTCGGCCCACAGCGGCGAGCTGGTGCTCTTGCTGCGGCTGCGCGCGTACTGCTGCCACAGGTAGCCACGCTCGGCCTGGTACTCGCCGCGCTCCTGCAGCCAGGCAATGGCCAACTCGGCCGCCGCGGCGGAATGCTCGCGGCGCCCGCCTTCCAGGTCCATGCGCAGCAGCTCGCGCATCAGGGCGAATTCGGCATCGCCCTGCGTATGAAAGAGCATGAGCCGGCTGCGGGCCTGGCGCTGAACCTCGTCCAGTCCCTCGGCCGTCAGCCATTTGCGGGCGGCCAGGGCCGCTGCGCCGTCCTGGGCGCGTGCCCGCACCTTCTCGCGCGTCCACAGCTGCTGCCTCAGGCTCCAGGCCCGATCGGCCTGCTGGTTCTGCTCCAGCGCGTCGGCGTACTGCATCATCCACAGGAAGTCGTCGGCATGCTCGGCGCGGTGCGGCTTCAGATAGCGTTCCAGCGCAACGGCCGGGCGCGACAGCGTCATGTAGGCCGCCGCCAGGGCGCCGTGCATGTCGGCATCGCGCGCCCAGACAGGCTCGGCAGCCGCCAGCAGCAGCTTGAGGGCCGCCGCATTCTGCGTGTCGATCAGCAGCCACATCAGGCCCTGGCGCAGCGGCGTGGAGCCGGGGTCCAGCGCCAGGCCCTTCTCGAATGCCTCCATGGCTTTTTTCGATTGCGCCGTGCGCTGGTAGTAGGCGCCCAGTATCTGGAAGAAGGTGGGCTGGCCCTGCAGGCGCTTGATCAGGGCCGGGTCGGCCAAGATGCGTTCGACCTGGCTGCCGATCTGCGTCCAGTCCTCCAGGTCCTCCAGCAGGTAGAAGGCCTGCGTCAGATGGCGCACGTCATGGAACTGCTCCCAGGCGTGCAGGGACATCCGGGCCGCCTCGCGCCGATCGGCGCGCTGCAGCAGGCGTATCACCTCGTCGTAGTCGCTGATGCCGGCGTGCGGCGTCTGCAGCAGGCGGCGGTAGGCCTTCAGCGTCAGTGCTTCCTGGCGCTGGTCCTGGGCCAGGTCGCCCAGCAGGCGCCAGTACTCGCCCTCGTCCTGCATGCCGGCGGGAATGCGCGTCTGCGCATCCTCCAGCCAGTGCAGGCCCAGGGCCGGCTCGCCCTGCAGCAGCGCGAGCACGGCGGCGGGCATGACATGGGCCGGCGTGCGCTGCTCGGGATCGCTGAGCACGCGTTTCCATGCCTGCAGCGCCAGCGGCGAACGGCCTGCGCGCTCGGCCAGCTGGGCCAGCAGAATCTGCGACTGCGGCGTGCTGCCGTGCTTTTGCAGATAGTCGATGGCCTCGCCGGGCTCGGCCTGGCGCTCGTAGGCCTGGACCAGCGCCTGCTGCAGCGCGGCATCCTGGGGACGGCGGCTCAACTGGTGGCGCAGGCCGGCAATCAGGGCGCGGTCGTCGAACAGGCCCGGCGCCAGGCGCATCACCGTCTTCCAGGCATCCTCGCGCCCCGTGTTCTGCGCAATGACCAGCCAGTTGTCCAGGGCCTGCTGCTGCTGTCCCATCCATTCGGACACCTGGGCCAGGCGTTCGCGCCAGGCCATGTCCTGCGGCGCCTGGCGCACGGCAGCCGTGGCCACGCGCCAGGCATCTTCCAGGTTGCGGTTTTCGAGGAATACCTCGTAGCCCAGCAGGTAAGTCTTGTCGTCAAAGGGCAGGCCCGGCGGCGGCTTGCGCACGGGATCGGCCGTGCGCAGCATGCGCCAGCCCGGCGCGGTCCAGGCCACGGGCTGCAGCGCCCAGGCGCCGTCGTCGGCAACCGGGTCCGGACCGGCGCCCGAAGCCCCGGCCACCTGCGTCTGCCATTGCTGCATCAGCGACAGCTGCAGCAGCCGCTTGGCATAGCGCTCGGCCTCGGCCCGGTTGCCGGCCGCGCGCGCCAGGCCGATGAGCTTTCGCAGCGTCTCGGGGTCGCTGCCCAGCAGCTCTTCCTGCTGGCGCGCCAGCGCCAGCGCTTCGTTGGCACGGTTGCCGGACTGCAGCACCTGCAGGGCCTGCCAGAGGTAGGTGCGCGACTGCTGGACGTCTTCAGTCGTGGCGCTGGCCTGGCGCAGCAGCCGGGCCGATTCCTCGTACAGGGACATGCCCAGCGCCTGCCGCGCTGCGGATTCATAGACCTGCGCCTTGCGCGCGGGATCGGCCTGACGCTCTGCCACGTCGTCGTAGATGCCCAGGGCCAGCGGTGCGTCCTTGAGCACCAGCGCCGACGAGGCCAGGTACAGCGCCTGCTCCTGGGTCAGCCCCTGCAGCGGCACGTCCTTCAACGCCTGCATCACCTGCGGCGCCAGCGCCTCGGCCTGGCCGCCCGCGCGGTGGTCCTGCTTTTGCGCCTCCAGATAGCCCTGGTAGGCGGCCTGCCAGTGGTCCCAGGCCTGGACGGCTGCGCTGGGCAGTGCCTGCTTGGCCGCCTCTTCCCGCGCCAGCTTGATGGCCTGCAGGCGCTCTTCCTTGGCCTTGAGCAGGGCGCGCAGGTTCTCGTTGCCGGGATCGCTCTTGAGCAGGTTGCTCAGGTAGTTGTAGGACAGCTCGGAGTCATCTCCGGTGACGGAGAGCCGGCGCTCCAGATCCTGCTTGGGAAACAGCATCCACAGGGCGCCACCGATCAGTACCGCCAGCAGCGCGATCAGCCAGAAGGGAACCGTGATGGGGCGCTCAGAGCCCCCGGCATTGCGCTTGGAGTTCGACACTGTTTTGGGTACTTCTGAAGGAACGGAGGTTGGCGTTGCCGGTATCGGCACCCGCCACGGCAAGGAGGGGCGTGGCGGCGTTCGCGGAACTCAGCGAACAGCCGGCAGGCAGGTACATGCGCAGCTCCAGCGGCACATGGCCCTGCAGGGCGAAGCGCACGCCGCCGTCGGCCTGGGGCTGCCATTGCGTGAGCCGGGCATTGGCATCCACCAGATAGGGGTGCGCCGCGTGGGCGGCCGCGCCTGCAGCGTCCTGTTGCGTCTGTTGCACCAGGTATCCGGCGCTGCCGGCCAGGTGCAGGTAGCTGCCGTCTGCCCCCTTGGCATAGCCGGCAATGCCGCTGCTGGCAGCCATTGAAGGCAGGGCCATGCCGGGCGGCATGCGCAGCGTGCGCAGCTGGCCCGGACCCCGCAGGCGCCAGCCCTGCGCGTCGCGGCCTATGGCGAATTCGTAGAAATCCTGCACCTTGCGGATGTACTCGGAGCTGTAGACCGGGTTCAGCCGCTGCGCCAGCGCCCACTGGTAGATCCTGTGCAACGCCTTGATGCTGGCCTGCTTGCTGGCGGAGTAGGAGTGGTAGTAGATGTCCACGGCCTTCAGGCGCCGGGGAGCCTCGGTCATCTCGAAGGTCTCGATGACCCGCTCGAAGCCGTAGAACGGCCCGTGCCAGAGGTTGGTGTAGATGTTCTCGTTGGTGACGGGCGCATAGATCTGCAGGTGGCCGCCCTTGCGCAGACCCCAGCTGCGCACCTCGGTCAGCGAAGGATTGCTGCGCGTGATGGCCGTGTCGCCACCATTCATGTTGAGCAGGCCGGCGGCATCGGAGATGGCCAGGGCCTCGGCGCTGGGCGCCGTGTTGCCGGTCCACAGGAACACGTCCACCGGCTTGCCGGGCGGCGCCAGGCGCTTGCGGATGTAGTCGACCGAGCCATTGATCTCCCGGTTCATGTCCATCTGGTAGCCGGGGATGTGGAGGTTGAGGTTCACCTCCTTGCTGTCATCCCCGTCGGGCGCTGCCCCGGGCTCCCAGAAGAAGGGGTGCGAGTAGGAATGGCTGGCGATCTCGACATGGGGCATGGCGAAGATGCGCTTGGCAATGCCCTCCAGCTGGTCGGCCCACTGCGGATACAGGCCCTGCGGCGAGACCTCGGCCTCGATGACCGAGATGGTGTGCGGGATCTTGTAGCGCTCCAGGATCTCGCGGCGCAGCACTTCGCCCGCGAAGGGCGTGCCCGGCAGCTCGGCCCTGGAGGGAAAGCCGTCCCCATCCACATGGGCCAGCAACAGGCGGCGGCCGTTCTCCGTGGAGACATCGGGCGCGGGGAAATCCTTCAGGCGCAGCGCCTCGCGCAGCAGCGCGAAGGGATCGATCACCCAGCGCGACTGGTCGGTGCCCGGCATGCTCACCACCACATAGGGCATGAGCGCAAAGCCGCCCCAGGGCGTGATGGCGGCAGAGACGAAGCGGCGCCCCCGCTTGTCGTCGAAGGACAGCAGCTCGCGGCTGCCCTTGGCCATCTGCGGCGTGAACTCCCAGCCTTCGTAGTCGTGCGCGGGCTCGGCCGGCTGTATCTCGAACCCCATGAGCGGCGCCTTTTCGGCGCGCCGCAGCGGGAACACGGGTGCCGCTTCCGTGCTGCGCGTGCCCAGGGCGGCCGACATGGTGCGGTCCTGGGACAGGCCCAGCGTATTGAGCACCAGCAGCGGCATGCCCTGCTGCACCTGATTCGCCAGCCACTGCCGCACGCTTTTGGCCCGCATCTCGGGCACAGCGCCGCCGAACCAGCTCACCACGCCGGCATAGCGGTCGCGCGCCACGCCTTCGGGCAGGGGCTCGCGTACATCGGCGTAGTCGGCAACGTAGCCCATGTAGTTGATGGGCATTTCCAGAAAGCGGTGCGCCGATGCGCCGTTGATGGACGGATAGTCGGCACCGTTGTAGAGAATCAACACCCTGCGCGCCACCGCCTCCACCTGGCCTATGCCCAGGGTCTGCAGGCCTGCATCCGACACCCACGGAATGACGCCCAGCTGCGCAATGCGGCGGGCCGTCTCGCGCGTGGCATCCCGGTCGTGCGGGGCCACGTAGTCGATGGACAGCACCGGCAGGCGGTCACGCTCACGGATGGTCTGCAGTTGCTGCAGCAGCCATTCGCGGTCTTTCTCGGGCACGTTCACATAGCGCTTGAGGCTGGCATCCCAGCCCCGCAACAGCGACTCGGCCGCCACCATCTGTACCTTGTCCCTCACGCGCGGCACGATCTCGAAGCCCCGGTTCAGGATCAGGCGGATGCCGGGGTAGCGCTGGTGCAGCGTCTCGATGACGCGCACCAGGCCGTCCTGCTGGGCCTTTTCGTCGAAATTCGCGGCCAGGCGGTAGGAGTCCAGCGTGTCCAGGAAGAAGCCGCGAAAGCCCTGCTTCCACAGCGGTGCGATCACCTCGTCGGCGAAGAAGGCGGGCCACTGGGCAGGCGTCTGGTCCAGGACGATGGACTGCCAGGCGCCGTTGCGCGCCATCTTCCAGGCCTCGGGAATCTTGCTGAAGTAGGCGCGCTCGGGCAGCACCTCGGCCACGGAGGCATATGCGTAGAGCTCGCTGCCCGGAGCCTGCTTGCGGAATTGAACGGGGTCGTAGCCGTGGCCCGGCTCCACGACAGCGATGTCGTAGAGGCTCAGTTCACTGAGCGAGGCCTTGTTCCCGTAATAGACGGCAACCGCTGGCTCGGCGGCCTGCACCGCCCAGCCGCACAACAGCCCCCAGCAAAACATGCAGGTTCGCAGGAAAGCGTTCACGGCCTTCTCCTTGGGGTGTGGCCACGCGCGGTCAATTCATAGTTTTTGTACATCAAATTTCTAGTCGATTTGATAAAAGCTATCGTCAGTCCGACGAAATGCGGGCGCGAGCATACCGGTTTTTGTCTGCAAACGTGTCTTCTCCCTACTTTTGTGCTCGGCGCCCTTGAAGCACGGGGGAAGCTGGGTTATGGCGATACTAGGCAGGCAGAAAAATCACCAATGAAAGGTATTCATGATTCTGGTCACAGGCGGCGCCGGCTTCATCGGCTCGCATACCTGCGTGGAACTCGCCGCTGCGGGCGAGCCCTACCTGATCTACGACAACTTCAGCAACAGCAGCCCCGATGTGCTCGAACGCATGGAACGCATCACGGGCCGGCGCCCGCTGTGCGTCGAGGGCGACGTGCGCGACCGCGCCGCGCTGGAGCGGCTGTTTGCCGAGCACTCCATCCGCGAGGTGATCCACTTCGCCGCGCTCAAGGCCGTGGGCGAGTCCGTGGCCCAGCCGCTGCGCTACTACGAACACAACGTGGGCGGCACGGTGGCCCTGCTGCAGGCCATGCGAACGGCGGGCGTGCGCAGCCTGGTGTTCTCCTCCTCGGCCACGGTCTACGGCGATCCGGCCAGCCTGCCGATCCGCGAAGACTTTCCGCTGTCCGCCACCAACCCCTACGGCCGCAGCAAGCTGTGGATCGAGGAAATGCTGGCCGACCTGGACCGCGCCGAGCCCGGCCAGTGGAGCCTGGCACGGCTGCGCTACTTCAACCCCGTGGGCGCCCATGAAAGCGGCCTGATCGGCGAGGACCCGCGCGACATCCCCAACAACCTCATGCCCTATGTGTCGCAGGTCGCCATCGGCCAGCGCCAGCAGCTCAGTGTCTATGGCGATGACTATGCGACGCCGGACGGCACGGGCGTGCGCGACTACATCCACGTCACCGACCTGGCGCGCGGCCACCTGGCGGCGCTGCGCTATCTGCGCGAGCAGCAGGGCCTGCTGACCGTGAACCTGGGCACGGGGCGCCCGGTCTCGGTGCTGGAGATGGTCAAGGCCTTCGAGCGCGCCAGCGGCCGCCCCGTGCCCTACCAGATCGTGGCGCGCCGCCCCGGCGACGTGGCCCAGTGCTGGGCCGACCCCGCCGAGGCCGAGCGGCTGCTGGGCTGGAAGGCTGCGCTGGATATCGATCGCATGTGCGAGGACGCATGGCGTTGGCAAAGCCAGGCCGCAGGCCTCAAGCGCTGAACCCCGCAGCGCCTGCGGGCGCCGAGGGCGTGGTATCTTTTCGCCCTTGTTTCACGCCCTAGCCACGAGTCTGCCCATGCTTGCCAAACGCATCATCCCCTGTCTTGACGTCACGGGAGGGCGCGTCGTCAAAGGCGTGAACTTCGTGGAACTGCGCGATGCGGGCGACCCGGTGGAGATCGCCGCGCGCTACAACGCCCAGGGCGCGGACGAGCTGACCTTCCTGGACATCACGGCCACCAGCGACGGGCGCGACCTGATCCTGCCCATCATCGAGTCCGTGGCCAGCCAGGTCTTCATTCCCCTGACCGTCGGCGGCGGTGTGCGCACCGTCGAGGACGTGCGCCGCCTGCTCAACGCGGGCGCCGACAAGACCAGCTTCAACTCGGCCGCCATCGCCAATCCCGATGTGATCAATGCGGCCTCGGACAAGTACGGCGCGCAATGCATCGTCGTGGCCATCGATGCCAAGCGGCGCACCGCCGAGGACGAGCAGCGCATCGGCGCCGATGGCCGCGCTGCCGGCCCCGGCTGGGACGTGTACAGCCACGGTGGACGCAAGAACACCGGCCTGGATGCCGTGCAGTGGGCCGCCGAAATGGCGCGCCGCGGCGCGGGCGAGATCCTGCTGACCAGCATGGACCGCGACGGCACCAAGTCCGGGTTCGACCTGAAGCTCACGCGCGCCGTCAGCGACGCCGTGCCCGTGCCCGTGATCGCCTCGGGCGGCGTGGGCTCGCTGGACGACCTGGCCGATGGCGTGACCCTGGGCGGCGCCGACGCGGTGCTGGCCGCCAGCATCTTCCACTACGGCGAATTCACCGTGGGCCAGGCCAAGCAGCGCATGGCCGAGCGCGGCGTGCCCGTGCGCCTCTGATACGGCGCGTCGGCGGACTCCTTCATTTCAGTTTTCCATGGCGCTCGCGCCGCCCACAACCCATGAAACCGGCGCGGCCCAAGGGACCAGGGACAGCGAGCAAGGGCCGCCCCGCAGCAAGGCTGTCGTCTCCCTCCCGCGCAGCGAGAGAGGGGGAAGGCGCGAAGCGACTCAGGGGGTGTATTTTCAATCCAGGCAATTCCTGACAATCCTGTCACAGGGATGCCCACCCAGGATATTCACAATGCAGGCAATGAACTGGCTAGATCAAGTCAAATGGGATGCGCAGGGCCTGGTGCCCGTGATCGCGCAGGAAAAGGACACGGGCGACGTGATGATGTTCGCCTGGATGAACCGCGAGGCCCTGGCCAAGACGGCCGAGCTCGGCCGCGCCGTCTACTTCAGCCGCTCGCGCAACAAGCTGTGGTTCAAGGGCGAGGAATCGGGCCACGTGCAGACCGTGCACGAGGTGCGCATCGACTGCGACAACGACGTGGTCCTGCTCAAGATCACCCAGACCGGCCACGAGCCCGGCATTGCCTGCCACACGGGGCGCCACAGCTGCTTTTACAGCGTGCTGCAGAACGGCCAGTGGCAGGCCGTCGATCCGGTCTTGAAAGACCCCGAATCGATCTACAAATGAATTCCACGACCATGAACGACACCGCAAACACTTCCTCGCTGGACGCCCTGGCGCGTCTGGCCGCCGTCATCGAAAGCCGCAAGCCCGCCAACGGCGGCGACCCCGACAAGAGCTACGTCGCCCGCCTGCTGCACAAGGGCCCGGATGCCTTTCTGAAGAAGATCGGCGAAGAGGCCACCGAAGTGGTCATGGCCGCCAAGGACGCAGACCATGGCGGAGACGCCGGCAAAATCCTCTACGAAGTGGCCGATCTGTGGTTCCATAGCATGATCGCCCTGGCCCACTATGGCCTGACGCCCGCCCAGGTCGTTGCCGAGCTGGAACGCCGCGAAGGCACCAGCGGCATCGAGGAAAAGGCGCTGCGCAAGGCCCAGGAACGTGATGTGAACGAGAAAGGACCGCTGCCATGAATGACGATTACATCGAAGTCCGTGCCCTGGACCAGTCCCGCATCGAGGGCCTCAAGGCCTGGGGCTGGGTCAGCTACCTGCTGCACCTGGTGGTGGCCGTGGCCGCCGTCGTGCCGGGCGCACAGCCCAGCATTGCGCTGCTGGTGATCGCCCTGATCATCGATCTGGTCAAGCGCGGCGACGCCGAAGGCAGCTGGATGGCCAACCACTTCTCGTGGCGCATCCGCAGCGTGATCTGGGCCGGCATCCTGTACCTGGTCACGGCGCCGCTGTGGCTGCTGTTCTTCGTGCCCGGCTGGATCGCCTGGACCGTCATCTCCATCTGGTTCCTCTACCGCATCGTGCGCGGCATGGTCGCCATGAACCGCAACCAGGCCGTGGACCGCTGACGGTCCCGGGCAAACCGCCATGACTCCGACCCCGACCTGCAAGATCAACCTCGCCCTGCAGGGCGGGGGCTCGCACGGTGCCCTGACCTGGGGCGTGCTCGATGCGTTGCTGGAAGACGGCAGCTTTGTCTTCGACGGCATCAGCGGCACCAGCGCCGGTGCCATGAATGCAGTGGCCCTGGCCCAGGGCTTTGCCAAGGCTGCACGCCAGGAAAGCGATCCGGTGGCCGCCCAGGCGCTGGGGGCCGAGCTGGCCCGCGCCACGCTGACCGAACTGTGGGAAGGCGTGGGCACCATGGGCAGCCTGATGTGGGGCGCGCCCCTGCCGGGCAGCCCCTTCATGGGCGTGCTCAACCAGTTCTTCTCGCCCTACCAGACCAACCCGCTGGACATCAACCCCCTGCGCAAGCTGCTCGAACGGGTCGTGGATTTCGAGGCGCTGACGCATCCGCCCGTGGAAGGCGTGGTGCCCAAGGTCTTTGTCTGCGCCACCAATGTGCGCACAGGCCGGGGAAGCATCTTTTCGGGCAGAAAACTCAGTGCCGACGCGGTCATGGCCTCGGCCTGCCTGCCCCAGCTGTTCAAGGCCGTGGAAATCGATGGCGAGCCGTACTGGGATGGCGGCTTTTCGGGCAACCCGGCGCTGTACCCGCTGATCTACGGCACGGCGTCCAGCGACATCCTGCTGGTGCAGATCAACCCCATCGAGCACACCGATCTGCCCAACACGGCGGCCGACATCATGGACCGCATGAACGAGGTCACATTCAACGCCGGCCTGCTGGCCGAGCTGCGCGCCATCGAGTTCGTCAAGCGCCTGCTCGAGCAGGGCAAGCTGGACCCGACACGCTACAAAAAGGTGCTGCTGCACCGCGTGGACGGCGGCTCCGTGCTCAAGGGCTATGGCGCCTCGACCAAGACGCGCTCCGACATGCGCTTCGTGCGCGAGCTGTTCGAGCTCGGACGCGAGCAGGGCCAGCAGTGGCTCCAGCAGCACCGCAGCGACATCGGCGTGCGCCAGACGCTGCGCATCAACGACAATCCGGCCTGATTTCCAACCTACCGCCAGCTTCCCAGGATTCCTGTAGCGCCATGCACGACCACGACCCGAACTGCCTGTTTTGCCGCATCACCAAAGGCGAGATCCCTTCCCGCAAGGTCTATGAGGACGAAGACGTCTTCGCCTTCCACGACATCCATCCCGGCGCGCCCATCCACTTCCTGATGGTGCCCAAGAAGCACATCCCCTCCATGGCCCAGGTCCAGGCCGAGGACGCCCCGCTGCTGGGCCGCCTGATGGCGCTGGCGCCCCGCCTGGCCGCCGAGCAAGGCTGCAACCCGTATCCCGACGGCGGCTTTCGCCTGGTGGTCAACACGGGCACCGAAGGCGGCCAGGAAGTCCACCACCTGCACATCCACGTCATGGGCGGCCCCCGCCCCTGGCTCAAGGGCTGAAACTCAAGGGCTGAAAACACCGCAGCGGCCACGCTGCCTGCAGCAGACGTCTGCCGTCCGGCACAAGGTGGCCCGTCTCTTGCTTGAGGCACCCCCTGTTTCTTGCGTCGGCCAAACGGCTTTTGTGGGGCCTTGCGAACTGCCGCCATGGCCCGGCGTCTAAAATGACCTGCAATTCTTAGGAGAGATTCTCATGGGCTCGTTTTCCATCTGGCATTGGCTGATCGTCCTGGCCATCGTGGTTCTGGTGTTCGGCACCAAGAAGCTGAAGAACATCGGTTCCGACCTCGGCGGCGCCGTCAAGGGCTTCAAGGACGGCGTGAAGGACGGTTCGACCTCCACCGACACTCCCGCAGCCGCTCCCGGCCAGGTCGCCGGCCAGACGGCTGCCGACAAGACCACCATCGACGTCGAAGCCAAGCAAAAGAGCTGATGGCCCGCACGCCAAGCTTCCATGTTTGATATTGGCCTTTCCAAGATGGCGCTCATCGGTGCCGTGGCCCTCGTGGTCATCGGTCCCGAGAAGCTGCCGCGCGTGGCGCGTACCGTCGGCACCCTGCTGGGCAAGGCCCAGCGCTATGTCTCCGATGTGAAGGCCGAGGTCAACCGTTCGATGGAACTCGACGAGTTGCGCAAGATGAAGGACACGGTGGAAGGCGCGGCGCGAGACGTCGAGCAATCCATCCACACTTCGGCCGCCAACTTCGAGAAGGACTGGAACGAGTCCACGGCATCGCTCAACGGCACGTCTTCCTCGTACGACTCCTCTTCCTACGGCTCCGACAGCGATACGTACAGCGCCGTGGCGCCGGCCTACCGCCACCCGGGCAAGAACTGGCGCCTCAAGCGTGCCGCCGTGCCCCAGTGGTACAAGGCCCGCGCCGGCGTGCGCACCAAGGCGCAGTCGGGCGCGGCGCGCGTGGCGCGCTTTCGCCCCCAGAAGTCCCGCTGAAGATGCCGGCGCGCCGCGGGCCACGAGGCAACCAGCCCAGCCTCTGCCACCCGGGCACCCGCCATTGCCGAATCCTGCCCGATCCGTCGGGCTTTCTGCTTTTCACCCCAGGTCCGTGGATGCCCTTGCGGCCCGCCGCGGTTTCGCACCATGTCCGACATTCCACCTAAAGACGACGAGCTGGCAGGCACCGAGCAGCCTTTCGTCCAGCACCTGATGGAGCTGCGCGACCGCCTGCTCTATTGCATCTACGGCATCGGTCTGGCGATCGCCGTGCTGGCCGTGTGGCCCGGCCCCAACGGGCTGATCGACTTCATCGCCCATCCGATCAAGGCCCACATGCCGCCCGATGCCAAGCTCATCGCGGTGGGCGTGTTCACGCCCTTCTTCGTACCGCTCAAGGTGCTGATGATGGTGGGCGTGCTGGCCGTGCTGCCCTGGATCATGTACCAGATGTGGGCCTTCGTGGCGCCCGGCCTGTACAGCCATGAAAAGCGCTTTGCGCTGCCGCTGATCATCTTCGGCAGCCTGCTGGCCTATATCGGCATCGCCTTCGTGCAGTTCTTCGTGCTCGACAAGATGTTCGCCTTCATCCAGGGCTTCACCCCGGACAGCGTGGCGGCCACGCCGGACATCGCCTCGTATGTGGAGGCCATCCTGTCGCTGTATCTGGCCTTTGGCCTGGCCTTCCAGGTTCCCATCGTGGTCATGCTGCTGGTGCGCTTCGGCCTGGTGGACATCGCCAAGCTCAAGTCCTTCCGTGGCTACTTCATCGTGGTGGCCTTCATCATCGCCGCCGTGGTCACGCCGCCCGACGTGATCTCCCAACTTGCCCTGGCCGTGCCCATGTGCATTCTTTACGAGATCGGCATCCTGGGCGCCGGCTGGTTCAGCCGCGTCTCCAAGGCGCCGGAAGAAGAAGCCGAACCCGGCACCGCAGTGGACAAGCCGGCAGAGGATAAACCCTCCCCCTGAGTCGCTTCGCGCCTTCCCCCAGAGGGGGACGACACCCTCGGTGCGGGGCGGCGCGGCCGGCCCAGGCCCTTCCTCGGTGTCCCTCGCTTTAGGGCGCGCCAGTTTCAAGAGCCTACGCTGAAACACGAGGAATCTGTAATAAAAAGCCCTTGGTTCATCACCAAGGGCTTTTTCTTTGTCTATGGCCAAGCCCCTTCCGGGGTTGGCATCTCACCGAGGCAGGTCGGACGTGCCCATGAGGAACTCATCGATGGAGCGAGCGGCCTGGCGGCCTTCGCGGATGGCCCAGACCACCAGGGACTGGCCGCGGCGCACGTCGCCGGCGGCGAACAGCTTGGGCACGCTGGTGGCGTAGCCGCCTGTGAAGTCGGTGGTGGCCTTGGCGTTGCCGCGTGCGTCCTTGTCCACGCCAAAGGCGTCGAGCACGGCCTGCACGGGGCTGACGAAGCCCATGGCCAGCAGCACCAGGTCGGCCTTGAGCACCTGCTCGCTGCCGGGCACCTCGACCATCTTGCCGTCCTTCATTTCGATGCGCACGGTCTTGACGGCCGTGACCTGGCCCTTCTCGCCGATGAACTCCTTGGTGGCGATGGCGAACTCGCGCTCGCAGCCTTCCTCGTGGCTGGAGCTGGTGCGCAGCTTGATCGGCCAGTAGGGCCAGACCAGGGGCTTGTTCTCCTGCTCGGGCGGCATGGGCATCAGCTCGAACTGGGTCACGCTGACGGCGCCGTGGCGGTTGCTGGTGCCCACGCAGTCGGAGCCGGTGTCGCCGCCACCGATGACGATGACGTGCTTGCCATCGGCCCGCAGCTGGCCCTTGAGCTTGTCGCCCGCGTTGACCTTGTTTTGCTGCGGCAGGAACTCCATGGCGAAATGGATGCCCTTGAGTTCACGGCCGGGCACGGGCAGGTCGCGCGACTGCTCGGCACCGCCTGTCAGCAGCACGGCGTCGAACTCGGCCATGAGCTGCTCGGGGCTGACGGTTTCCTTGGCCCAGTTGGTGACCTTGGAGTCTTCGCCCAGGCCGTCCTTGCCCGCCACCAGCACGCCGGTACGGATCTTGACGCCTTCGGCCACGAGCTGCTCGACGCGGCGGTCGATGTGCGACTTCTCCATCTTGAAGTCGGGAATGCCGTAGCGCAGCAGGCCGCCCACGCGGTCGTTCTTCTCGAACAGCGTGACATCGTGGCCGGCGCGCGCCAGTTGCTGCGATGCGGCCAGGCCTGCGGGGCCTGCGCCGACCACGGCGACCTTCTTGCCGGTCTTGCGGCTGCTGGGCAGGGGCTTGACCCAGCCTTCGGCCCAGGCACGGTCGATGATGGCGTGCTCGATGGACTTGATGCCCACGGCGTCGTCGTTGATGTTCAGGGTGCAGGCGGCCTCGCAGGGTGCGGGGCAGATGCGGCCGGTGAACTCGGGAAAGTTGTTGGTGCTGTGCAGCACGGCGCTGGCGCTCTTCCAGCCGCCGTGGAAGACCAGGTCGTTGAAGTCCGGAATGATGTTGTTGACCGGGCAGCCGCTGTTGCAGAACGGCGTGCCGCAGTCCATGCAGCGCGCGCCCTGGATCTTGGCCTGGCTGTCATCGAGGCCGATGACGAATTCCTTGTAGTGCTTCACGCGCTCGACGACGGGCGCGTAGCCCTCCTCGAGGCGTTCATATTCCATGAAGCCGGTGGTCTTTCCCATGATTCGTTGTCCTGATGTGTGGGGTGCAGGGATGGATGCGGGCTGCTGCCCGCATCCTTCGCTTCCTTGTTATTTGGCGGCCACGGCTTCCTTGGCGTGTTCCTCGACCTCGGGCGTGGCGGGCTCTTCCATCACCTGGCGCTCGTACATCTCGGACAGGGCACGCTTGTACTCGCTGGGGAAGACCTTGACGAACTTGGAGCGGGCCGCCGCCCAGTTGTCCAGCAGGTCGCGGGCGCGCTTGGAGCCCGTCCAGCGGCTGTGCGCCTCGATCAGTGCGCGCAGCTGGCGTTCGTCGGTTTCGCGGCGGTGCCAGACGGCGGGCGAGACCTGGGCCAGGTGCTCGTCGTGGGGCAGCACCTGGTCCAGCGAGACGGACGCCTTGTTGCAGCGCTCGGCGAAGCGGCCATCCTCGTCATACACATAGGCCACGCCGCCACTCATGCCGGCCGCGAAGTTGCGCCCCGTCTTGCCCAGCACCACCACGGTGCCGCCGGTCATGTATTCGCAGCCGTGGTCGCCCACGCCTTCGACCACGGCCGTGGCGCCCGACAGGCGGACCGCGAAACGCTCGCCGGCCACGCCGCCGAAGAAGGCCTCGCCGCTGGTGGCGCCGAACATCACGGTGTTGCCGACGATGGTGTTGGTCGTCGTGTCGCCGCGGAATTCATGGCTGGCATGCACCACCACGCGGCCGCCGGACAGGCCCTTGCCCGTGTAGTCGTTGGCATCGCCGCGCAGGTTCAGCGTGATGCCGTTGCACAGGAAGGCGCCGAAGGACTGGCCGCCGGTTCCCTCGAAGTGGATGCGGATGGTGTCATCCGGCAGGCCTTCGGGATGCACGCGCGTCACGGCACCGGAGAGCATGGCGCCCACGGAGCGGTTCACGTTGCGCGCCACTTCCATGATGCGCACGCGCTCGCCGTTCTCGATGGCCGGCTTGCAGCGCTCGATGAGCTTCACGTCCAGCGCCTTGTCCAGCAGGTGGTCCTGCTTTTCGACATGGAAGCGCGCCACGTCGGCAGGCACTTCGGGCTGGGCGAACAGGCGCGAGAAGTCCAGGCCCTGGGCCTTCCAGTGCTGCAGGCCCTTGCGGGTGTCCAGCAGGTCGGCACGGCCGATCAGGTCGTCGAACTTGGCCACGCCCAGCTGGGCCATGATCTGGCGCACTTCTTCGGCGATGAAGAAGAAGTAGTTCACCACATGCTCGGGCTTGCCCGAGAACTTGGCGCGCAGCACCGGGTCCTGCGTGGCCACGCCCACGGGGCAGGTGTTCAGGTGGCACTTGCGCATCATGATGCAGCCCTCGACGACCAGGGGCGCCGTGGCGAAGCCGAACTCGTCGGCGCCCAGCAGCGCGCCGATGACGACGTCGCGGCCGGTCTTCATCTGGCCGTCGGCCTGCACGCGGATGCGGCCGCGCAGGCGGTTGAGCACCAGGGTCTGCTGGGTCTCGGCCAGGCCGATTTCCCAGGGCGAGCCCGCATGCTTGATGGACGACCAGGGCGATGCGCCCGTGCCGCCGTCGTGCCCCGCGATCACCACGTGGTCGCTCTTGCACTTGGCCACGCCGGCCGCGATGGTGCCCACGCCCACTTCGGACACGAGCTTGACCGAGATGTCGGCGTGCGGCGCCACGTTCTTCAGGTCGTGGATCAGCTGGGCCAGATCCTCGATGGAGTAGATGTCGTGGTGGGGCGGGGGCGAGATCAGGCCGACGCCGGGCACGGAGTGGCGCAGCTTGCCGATGTAGTCGGACACCTTGCCGCCGGGCAGCTGGCCGCCTTCGCCGGGCTTGGCGCCCTGGGCCATCTTGATCTGCACCTGGTCCGAGGACGACAGGTACTCGGCCGTGACGCCGAAACGGCCCGATGCCACCTGCTTGATCCTGGAGCGCAACGAGTCGCCGTCCTGCAGCTCGATGTCGGCCTCGACCTTGTCGGCGCCGATGATGGAGCCCAGGGTCTCACCCTTCTTGATCGGGATGCCCTTGAGCTCGTTGCGGTAGCGCTGGGGATCTTCCCCGCCTTCGCCGGTGTTGCTCTTGCCGCCGATGCGGTTCATGGCCACGGCCAGCGTGGCATGGGCCTCGGTGCTGATCGAGCCCAGGGACATGGCGCCCGTGGCAAAGCGCTTGACGATGTCCTTGGCCGATTCGACCTGGTCCAGCGCAATGGCCTTGGCCGGGTCGAACTTGAACTCGAACAGGCCGCGCAGCGTCATGTGGCGCTTGCTCTGGTCGTTGATCAGCTGGGCGTATTCCTTGTACGTGCTCCAGTTGTTGGAGCGCGTGGAATGCTGCAGCTTGGCGATGGCATCGGGCGACCACATGTGCTCTTCGCCACGGGCGCGCCAGGCGTATTCGCCGCCGGCGTCCAGCATGGTCTCCAGCACGGGATCGTCACCGAAGGCCGCGCGGTGGTTGCGGATGGTTTCCTCGGCGATCTCGAAGACGCCGATGCCCTCGACGCGGCTGGCCGTGCCGGTGAAGTACTTGTCCACGGTGTCGCTGTTCAGGCCGATCACCTCGAACAGCTGGGCGCCGCAATAGGACATGTAGGTGGACACGCCCATCTTGGACATGATCTTGGACAGGCCCTTGCCGATGGCCTTGACGTAGTTGTAGATGGCCTTGTCGGCCGACAGGTCGCCGCCCAGCTCCTTGTGCATGTCGGCCAGGGTTTCCATGGCCAGGTAGGGATGCACGGCCTCGGCGCCGTAGCCCGCCAGCACGGCGAAGTGGTGCACTTCGCGCGCCGTGCCCGTTTCCACGACCAGGCCGGCCGTGGTGCGCAGGCCCTCGCGCACCAGGTGCTGGTGGATGGCCGACAGCGCCAGCAGCGCGGGGATGGCCACCTGGGTGGCGCTCACATGGCGGTCACTGATGATCAGGATGTTGGCGCCGCCCTTGATGGCGTCCACGGCCTGCGCGCACAGCGATGCCAGCTTGGCTTCCACGCCCTGCTTGCCCCAGGACAGCGGGTAGGTGATGTCGATGGTGGCGCTCTTGAACTTGCCCTGCGTGTGGCGTTCGATGTCGCGCAGCTTGGCCATGTCGGCGAAGTCCAGCACGGGCTGGTGCACTTCGAGGCGCATGGGCGGGTTGACCTGGTTGATGTCCAGCAGGTTGGGCTTGGGTCCGATGAAGGACACCAGCGACATCACGATGGCTTCGCGGATGGGGTCGATCGGCGGGTTGGTCACCTGCGCGAACATCTGGCGGAAGTAGTTGTACAGCGGCTTGTTCTTGTCCGACAGCACGGCCAGCGGGCTGTCGTTGCCCATGGAGCCGATGCCTTCCTCGCCGTTCTTGGCCATGGGGGCCAGCAGGAACTTGATGTCTTCCTGCGTGAAGCCGAAGGCCTGCTGGCGCTCGAGCAGCGGCAGGCTGGCGGCCTCGGGGCCGGCATGGGTGTCACCGCCCACGCTGCCCAGCTTGATGCGCAGGTTCTCGATCCACTGCTTGTAGGGCTTGGTGTTGACGATGTTGGCCTTGAGCTCGTCGTCCTCGATCAGGCGGCCCTGCTCCAGGTCGATCAGCAGCATCTTGCCGGGCTGCAGGCGCCACTTGCGCACGATGGAGCTGTCGGGCACGGGCAGCACGCCGGCCTCTGAAGCCAGGATGACCAGGTCGTCATCGGTGATCACGTAGCGCGAGGGGCGCAGGCCGTTGCGGTCCAGCGTGGCGCCGATCTGGCGGCCGTCGGTGAACACGATGGAGGCCGGGCCGTCCCAGGGCTCCATCATGGCGGCATGGTATTCATAGAAGGCGCGGCGGCGCTCGTCCATGGACTCGTGCTGCTCCCAGGGCTCGGGAATCATCATCATCACGGCCTGGCTGATGGGGTAGCCGGCCATGGTCAGCAGTTCCAGGCAGTTGTCGAACGTTGCCGTGTCGGACTGGCCTGCAAAGCTGATGGGATAGAGCTTCTTGAGGTCCTCGGCCAGCACGGGCGAGGCCATCACGCCCTCGCGCGCCAGCATCCAGTTGTAGTTGCCGCGCACGGTGTTGATTTCACCGTTGTGGGCCACGTAGCGGTAGGGGTGGGCCAGCGGCCACTCGGGGAAGGTGTTGGTCGAGAAGCGCTGGTGCACCAGGCCGATGGCCGAGACGCAGCGCTCGTCGGACAGGTCGTTGTAGTACACGCCCACCTGGTCGGCCAGCAGCAGGCCCTTGTAGACCACGGTGCGGCTGCTCATGCTGGGAACGTAGTATTCCTTGCTGTGCTTGAGCTTGAGGTTCTGGATGGCGGCGCTGGCCGTCTTGCGGATCACGTACAGCTTGCGCTCCAGCGCGTCCTGCACGATCACGTCGGCGCCGCGGCCGATGAAGACCTGGCGCAGGATGGGTTCCTTTTCCTGGACCGTGGGCGACATGGGCATGTCGCGGTTCACGGGCACATCGCGCCAGCCCAGCAGGACCTGGCCTTCGGCCTTGATGGCGCGTTCCATCTCCTGCTCGCAGGCCAGGCGCGAGGCGTGTTCCTTGGGCAGGAAGATCATGCCCACACCGTACTCGCCCGCCGGCGGCAGGGCCACGCCCTGCTTTGCCATCTCTTCGCGGTAGAGCTGGTCGGGAATCTGGATCAGAATGCCCGCGCCATCGCCCATGAGCTTGTCGGCGCCCACGGCGCCGCGATGGTCGATGTTTTCGAGGATCTTGAGCGCGCCGGTGACGATGTCATGGCGCTTGACGCCCTTGATATGTGCAACAAAGCCGAGGCCGCAGGCGTCGTGCTCGTTGCTCTTGGAGTACAGACCGTGGTCTTGGAGATGCTTGATCTCGGCAGCCGTCGTCATGGCGGAATCCTCAAATTTTTCGCAGGGAACGCAAGATTAAGGCAAGGCATCACCTCATGCAATAAATTTATATAAGGGTCAGATCCCAATTAATTCCAGAACAAAAAAATCGGAAATTAATAAGGGACACATTTATTTCACAAAGGCCTGCAGTGAGGAATCAAGCACTTGCAAGCTATCAGTGGGTACTAACGCACTGTTGTGGTGCGCTCATTGGTCCGTCCGGGCGGACGGCCGGCGCGCTGGCGGGTCACACGGCGCTCGGTGCGCTGTTGTAAATCGGCAATGAATTGCTCATCGCCCAGCGCCCAGCCCCGCAGTGCCGACTGGCTGATGCGTTCGGCGTCATCGGCGCCAACCCCCTCTTCCACGGCTTCCACATAGGCCGCATCCCGCGCAAACGGGGTGTTGCCCAGCTCCCAGAACACGGCATGCGGCTGGATCAGCGCGTCGCTGCGCAGGCCGGCGTTGTGCGCGTAGCTGGACCAGGGCCAGTCGGCCGGCCGCTGGACCAGGCCGGCGCGCACGGGGCTGTCGTCCATGAAGACCATGGTGGGCAGCAGCCAGCTGGGCTGCAGCACCGTGCCGCGATAGCGGCCTTCCCACAGCGTGCCGCTGCGGCCGTGTCGGTCGTTGAAGTAGCGCACATAGCGCCGGCCCACGGCCTGCATGAACTTGGGCAGGCCATCGCTGGTGCGGGGCGTGGCCAGCAGGTGGAACTGGCTGGGCAGCAGCACGTAGGCATGCACGGCCAGCTCGCAGCTGCGCGCCATCTCGCGCAGCAGCCCCAGCATGGTTTCCCGGTCCTGGGCATCGATGAAGATGTCCCCGCCGTTGTTGCCAAGCTGGATGATGTGGTGCGGCAGATCCGCAAGGGTGAGTCGGGGCAGGCGGGCCATGGTGCGAGTGCGGGGCGTGGATCGGCAATTATGGAGCGCTGCGCCGCCCGCCGCCCTAGAGGGAAAGCCGCGATGAGGCCCGCAGCAGCTGGCTCACCAGCTGCGTGGCGGCCAGCAGCCGGGGCAGCAGTTGCCCGCGCATCATCTCGGCGCTGTTGCGGTTGGCCTGGCCACTGATGTTGAGCGCAGCCACGGTGCGCCCGGCCGCGTTCTTCACGGGCGCCGCGATGGAGATCAGGCCTTCGGCCAGTTCCTGGTCCACCAGGGCCCAGCCCTGGGCGCGCACCTCCAGAATGCGCTGGCGCAGGCGGTCATCATCCTGCTCGGTCAGGGCCGTGAACTGCCGGCGCTCGCGCGCATCCAACAGGGCCTGCAGGGATTCATCGCTCTCGCCGGCCAGCAGCACGCGACCCATCGAGGTCCAGCAGGCCGGCAGGCGCGAGCCCACGCCGAGGTTGGTGCTCATGATCTTGTGGGTGTGCACGCGCAGCACATAGACGATGTCGCCGCCATCGAGCACGGCGGCCGAGCAGGACTCCTTGACCTCGTCGACCAGGTTTTCCATCACGGGCTCGGCCAGGTTCCAGACCGGGGTGGAGCTGAGGTAGGCAAAGCCCAGTTCCATGATGCGCGGCGTGAGCTGGAACAGCTTGCCGTCGCTCTTCACATAGCCCAGCGTCTGCAGCGTCAGCAGGATGCGCCGGGCCCCGGCGCGCGTGAGCCCCGTGCGCGCCGCCACCTCGCTGAGCGTCTGCGCAGGCGCCTCGGCGCTGAACGAGCGGATCACGCCCAGGCCGCGCGCGAAGGACTGCACATAGCTGTCGCCGGGGCGCGGCGTGCCGCCCTCTTCTTCAACCCCACCTGTGGAAATTACGGAAGCGGCATTTTTTTCCATGGCTCTATAATTCTTTCTGCGAACTTTTGTTCTACATACGAACATTTTAGCGCAGCGCCAGCGGCCTGCATACCGGAGACAAGCAAGTGATCAACAAAATCACCGACACCATCGCCGAGGCGTTGTCGGGCGTCCAGGACGGCTCCACCGTGCTGATCGGGGGCTTCGGCACCTCGGGCAATCCCACCGAACTCATCGACGGCCTGATCGCCCAGGGCGCACGCGAGCTGACCGTGGTCAACAACAACGCGGGCAACGGAGACCAGGGCCTGGCCGCGCTGCTCAAGAGCGGCCAGGTGCGCAAGATCATCTGCAGCTTCCCCCGCCAGGTGGACAGCTGGGTGTTCGACGACCTGTACCGCAGCGGCAAGATCGAGCTGGAACTCGTGCCCCAGGGCAACTTGGCCGAGCGCCTGCGCGCCGCCGGCGCCGGCATCGGCGGCTTCTTCTGCCCCACGGCCTATGGCACGGAGCTGGCCAACGGCAAGGAAACGCGCGAGATCAACGGCAAGCACTATGTGCTGGAGCATCCCATCCACGGCGACGTGGCACTGGTCAAGGCCGAGAAGGGCGACCGCTGGGGCAACCTGACCTACCGCATGTCGGCCCGCAACTTCGGGCCCGTGATGGCCACGGCGGCCAAGCACACGATCGCCACCGTGCACGAGATCGTGGAGCTGGGCGCGCTGGACCCCGAGGCCGTGGTCACGCCCGGCATCTACGTGAGCCAGATCGTGAAGATCGACCGCGTGGCCACCCAGGCCGGCGGCTTCAAGAAAACCGCATGAGCGCCCCAACCGCCGAAAGCAAGAGCATGAGCAGCTACCAGAAACGCAGCAAGCAAGAGCTGGCCCGGCGCGTGGCCGAAGACATCTTCGACGGCGCCTATGTCAACCTGGGCATCGGCATGCCCACCCAGGTGGCCAACCACATCCCGACCGGCCGCGAGGTCATCCTGCAAAGCGAGAACGGCATCCTGGGCATGGGCCCGGCGCCCGCCGAAGGCCAGGAGGACTATGACCTGACCAATGCCGGCAAGCAGCCCGTCACCCTGCTGCCGGGCGGCTGCTACTTCCACCATGCCGACAGCTTCGCCATGATGCGCGGCGGCCACCTGGACATCTGCGTGCTGGGCGCCTTCCAGGTCTCGGCCACGGGCGACCTGGCCAACTGGAGCACAGGCGAGGCCGGAGCCATTCCCGCCGTGGGCGGCGCCATGGACCTGGCCGTGGGTGCACGCCAGACCTGGGTGATGATGGACCTGCTGACCAAGACCGGCGAATGCAAGGTCGTCGAGGCCTGCAGCTACCCGCTCACGGGCCTGTCCTGCGTCAAGCGCATCTACACCGACCTGTGCACGCTGGAATGCACGCCCGAGGGCCTGCGCCTGATCGACACCGTGCCCGGCCTCTCGCACGCCGAGCTGCAGTCCATCGTGGGCCTGCCCATCAAGGACGCGACGGCCACGGCCTGATCCCTCAGCTCCCCCCAGTGGGTGCGCTGCGGCGCACCCCGGCACCTCTTCATTCTTTTTCCAGGAGACACCATGAGCCAGTCCAACCAGGCCTTCATCTGCGACGCCATCCGCACCCCCTTCGGCCGCTACGGTGGCGCCCTGTCCCCGGTGCGTGCCGATGACCTCGGCGCCGTGCCGATCAAGGCGCTGATGGAGCGCAACCCCGGCGTGGACTGGACAGCCGTGGCCGACGTGCTCTACGGCTGCGCCAACCAGGCCGGCGAAGACAACCGCAACGTGGCACGCATGTCCGCCCTGCTGGCCGGCCTGCCCATCGATGTGCCGGGCGCCACCATCAACCGCCTGTGCGGTTCGGGCCTGGACGCCGTGGGCACGGCCGCGCGCGCCATCAAGGCGGGCGAGGCCCGCCTGATGATCGCAGGCGGCGTGGAAAGCATGAGCCGCGCGCCCTTCGTCATGCCCAAGGCAGAAAGCGCCTTCAGCCGCAGCAACGCCGTGTACGACACCACCATCGGCTGGCGCTTCGTCAACAAGCTGATGAAGCAGCAGTACGGCGTGGACTCCATGCCCGAGACGGCCGAGAACGTGGCCGACGACTTCAAGATCGAGCGCGAAGCCCAGGACCGCATGGCCCTGGCCAGCCAGCAAAAGGCCGCCGCCGCCATCGCGGCCGGCTACCTGGCCAAGGAAATCGTGTCCGTGTCCATTGCCCAGAAGAAGGGCGACGCCATCGTGGTGAACCAGGACGAACATCCGCGCGCCACCACCATCGAGGCGCTGGCCAAGCTCAAGGGCGTGGTGCGCCCGGATGGCACGGTGACGGCCGGCAATGCCAGCGGCGTGAATGATGGCGCCTGCGCCCTGCTGCTGGCCAACGAGGAAGCCGCCAGGCAATACAACCTGGTGCCGCGCGCCCGCGTGGTCGGCATGGCCGTGGCCGGCGTGGCCCCGCGCATCATGGGCTTCGGCCCCGCGCCCGCCGTGCGCAAGGTGCTGGCCCTGACCGGCCTGACGCTGGAGCAGATGGACGTGATCGAGCTGAACGAAGCCTTCGCCGCGCAGGGCCTGGCCGTGCTGCGCGATCTGGGCATTGCCGACGACGACCGCCGCGTCAACCAATGGGGCGGCGCCATTGCGCTGGGCCATCCGCTGGGCGCCTCCGGTGCCCGCCTGGCCACCACGGCCGTGAACCAGCTGCACACGCTGGGCGGCCGCTACGCGCTGTGCACCATGTGCATCGGCGTGGGCCAGGGCATTGCCGTGATCCTGGAAAAGGTCTGAGACTGCGATGAGCACCGTGGATAACAAGACACCCGTCACCGTGGTCAGCGGCGCCAGCAACGGCATCGGCCGCGCCATCGCCGAGGCCCTGCTGGCACAGGGCCGCGCCGTGGTCAACCTCGACTATGTGCTGCCCGGATGGAGCCACCCTCTGCTGGTGAGCTACCAGGCCGACCTGACCAGCGAGCAGGCCACCGCCGAGGCGGCGGCCCGCATTGCCGCCGCGCACAACGTGGTGGCCCTGGTCAACAACGCGGGCGCCACGCGCCCCGGCACCATCGACAACGCCAGCACCCAGCATCTCGACGACGTGGTGGGACTGCACCTGCGCGCGCCCATGCTGCTGGTGCAGGCCTTCCTGCCCACGCTGCGTGCCTGCGGCGAGGGGCGCATTGTGAACATGTCCTCGCGCGCCGCGCTGGGCAAGCCTGACCGCATCGTCTACTCGGCGACCAAGGCCGGCCTGATCGGCCTGACGCGCACCCTGGCCATGGAACTGGGCCGCGACCGCATCACGGTCAACGCCCTGGGCCCCGGCCCTATCGCCACCGAGCTGTTCACCAAGAGCAACCCCGAGGGCGCGCCGCAGACCCAGCGCATCCTCAACAGCATTGCCGTGGGCCGCATGGGCACACCGGAAGACGTGGCCCGTGCCGCGCTGTTCTTCCTGTCGCCCGACAACGGCTTCGTCACCGGCCAGGTGCTCTACATCTGCGGCGGCACCACGCTGGGCGTGGCGCCCGTCTGACCACCCGTCTGACCGAACGCCTTCCCAGGCACAACACCCTTCAAGAAGAACCACTGGAAGCGCCCGCCTGCACAGGCGGGCGCCACACAGGGCCTTGCCCTGGCCCAGCCCGGCGCTGCCGGGCTGGGCCATCCACCTTATTGCCGAATCAGGAGACCTCTCGATGTCCGATCAAACCACCCACTTCACCCGCCGCCGTGGCCTGCAGGCGCTGGCCGCCGCATCCCTGACCGCCCTCGGTGCCCTGTCCGGCACCGCCGCCCTGGCCCAGGACAGCTTCCCCAGCAAGCCCATCACCATCCTCGTGCCCTTCGCCGCTGGCGGCACCACCGACATCCTGGCGCGCATCGTCGCCCAGGCGCTGCAGCAGGAACTGGGCCAGACCGTGATCGTGGACAACAAGCCCGGCGCGGGCGGCAACATCGGCGCCGTGGCCGCCGCGCGTGCGCCGGCCGACGGCTACACGCTGTTCATGGGCACCGTGGGCACGCATGCCATCAATGCCGCGCTCTACGCCAAGCCCGGCTTCGACCCCATCAAGGACTTCTCGCCCCTGACGCGCGTGGCCAACGTGCCCAACCTGCTGGTGGCCCACCCCAGCCAGCCGTTCAAGACCGTCAAGGAAATGATCGCCTACGCGCGCGCCAATCCCGGCAAGCTGAACTACGGCTCCTCGGGCAGCGGCAGCTCCATCCACCTGTCGGGCGAGCTGTTCCGCTCCATGACGGGCCTGGACATGGTGCACGTGCCCTACAAGGGCAGCGCCCCGGCCATCACCGATCTGCTGGGCAACCAGATCGCCATCATGTTCGACAACATGCCCTCGGCCATCCAGCACGTGCGCTCGGGCAAGCTGCGCCCCATCGCCGTGACCACGGCCAAGCGCTCGCCCGAACTGCCCGATGTGCCCACCGTGGCTGAAGCCGGCGTGCCCGGCTACGAGGCCACTTCGTGGTTCGGCCTGTGGACCCAGGCCAAGACGCCCGCCGCCGTGCAGCAGCGCCTGTACACGGCCATTGCCAAGGTGCTCAAGGACCCGGCCGTGGTTAAGAAGATCAACGACCAGGGCGGTGATGTCGTGATCGACACGCCGGCCGAATTCCTCGCCTACATCAAGGCCGAATCGACGAAGTGGAGCAAGGTCGTAAAAGACTCTGGAGCGCAGGTGTAACTGGCCTCCCCCTGAGCCGCTGCGCGGCTTCCCCCTGAGGGGGGACGGCGCCATCGCCGCGAGGCGGCTCTTGCTCGGCGCCCCTGGTGTCAGGCTGCGCCGGTTTCCAGCGCCATGCGTTTGAGCATTGAAATGGGGAATAAAAAAGAGCTGCCTCCGGGCAGCTCTTTGCATTGGGGTGTCAGGTGCTCAATCCAGCAGATCGGAGTAGTCGCCCTTGTCGTAGCCTTCGATGGCCTTCCAGGGCTGGGCCAGCGGGGCGGGGAGCTTGGTGGCGGTGACGACGATGCGCTCGGTGCCGTGGGAGTCGCTGCGCTCCACGCGGCGGGCGAACTGGTTGGCCACGTCCCAGTCGATGACGGTGGTTTGTTCGCCTGCCGTGCCGCGGTAGCGCTGCACGCCGTTGTGCGGCTTGCCCACGCGTTCCATGCCTTGCAGCGCGGTGGGAGGCACGATCCAGTACACGTTATCGAAGGAGCCGCCGTAGCCCACGTTGCCGTGGTGGGCCAGGTCCACGCTGATGACGCGCCGCAGCTTGGCCAGGATGACTTCCACGCTGACCTTGCCGTCATCGGCACGGCGGATGGACAGGGGCGCGGCGCGGGCCTCGTCATGGGCGTGGCCGGCGTGCGGGCCGTGGGCATGGTCGTGGCCGTGCTCCTGGCTCTGGCGCAGGGCGGCGGGCATTTCGCGCTCTATCCACAGCTGGGCCTTGCGGCGGTAGACGCGGTTGGTATAGACGCTGCTGCGCTGCACGCCGTCGCTGCCCACGCTCATGGCTTCGTAGGTGATGCGCAGGTCGGCTTCGGGCGTGGCCTGCACGGCGGCCGTGGTGCGCGCCACGGAATCAGCGGGGACTGCGGCCGTGGGTGCGGATGCCGCCGCCTTGGCCGGCTCGGCGGCCCATGCTGCGGAGACGGAACAGGCCAGCAGCGCGGCCGCGTAGATGTGGCGCGCCGCGCGCGGCGCCGGAAGGGAAAGCGTCATGGAATCCAGCCAATGCGAAAAAACCGGGGCCGGGCACACGCATGTGCCACGGCTCCGGCCAGGGGTTGGCAAGCAGCCAACGAAGGAAGAAACAATTACAGGCCAGCGGCTTCGCGGACCTTGGAGAACACCTTGGTGTTGTCCATCGTGCCCTTGAAGATCTTGGCGCCCGCGCCGCCGGCGAACAGCATCACGTCGCCGCCGCCATGGGTCTCGGAGCCCGGCGTGCCCAGGTTCAGGCCGACTTCCTGCAGGTAGTTGTCGTCCGTGGTGTCCACTGCCGTCACGTCGTCGCGCGAGGCGCCGCGCGTGGGAGCGATCCAGGGCTTGTTGCCATCTTCGGCATTGACCTGGCTGGAGGCCGTGGCGTTGGGACGTCCGCCGTTGCCGAAGGCCAGCGTGGTGTAGGGCTTGCCGTCCTGGGCCTTGGCCATCTGGCCGGTCTGGTAGTCCTGCACCTTGCCCAGGATCGGGTTGCCGATCTTGGAGTAGCCGTTGAACACCATGTTGTGGTCGTGATCGGCCGTGACCACGATCAGCGTGTTCTTCAGGCCCGGGTCCTTCTTTTCCATGTAGGCCATTGCGGTCTCGATGGCGCGGTCGAACGCCAGCGTGTCTTCCAGCGCGCGCTTGGCATTGGTGCCGTGCAGTGCGTGGTCGATGCGGCCGCCTTCCACCATCAGGAAGAAGCCCTTGTCATTGCGGCTGAGCACGTCCAGCGCCTTGCCAGTCATGTCGGACAGGCTGGGCTCATCCAGCTTTTGCTTGACACGGTCCAGCTCGTAGGCCATTTCGCTTTGCGTGAACAGGCCCAGCAGCTTGGGGGCCTTGGTCGCGTCCAGAGCCGACAGCTCGCTGCCCTTGGCGACATAGGCGTAGCCCTTGGCCTTCATCATGTCCACGAGGTTGGCCGTGTCCGTGCGCTTGCTGCTGGGGTTGACCGACTTGGGCAGGTAGTTGCGCTGGCCGCCGCCCATGAGCACGTCGATGCCGTCGCCCAGCCTGGCGTTGTAGTTGGCATGGCCGGGCACGGACTGCTCGGCAATGCTGTTGTAGCCATTGCGGTTGCAGATGTGGGCGTAGGTGGCCGCAGGCGTCGCATGGCCCACGCGCGTGGTGGAGATGGCGCCCACGGCACGGCCCTTGGCCTTGGACAACTCCAGCAGGGTCTGCGCGGGCTGGCCGTTGCCGGCCGGGCAGGTGGTGTCCTCGCCGTTGATGTATTGCTGGCCGTTGGCCGCGTAGGCCATGGTCTCGGCCGACATGGAGATGACTTCGTTGTTCATCTTCACGCCGGTCATGTAGGCCGCCATCGAAGGCGCGCTGTCCGTGGTCTGGCCATCGCGCGAGAAGGTCTTGACGCGGCTGGCGTAAGGCAGGGACTGCATGGTCAGCGTGGCGCGCTCGCTGCTGGTCAGTGCCGTGGGATTGGCAGCCAGCTGCTTCTCACCCTTGTAGATGCGCGCGGCGGTCACGGTGACCGGACCCATGCCGTCGCCGAGGAAGAAGATGACGTTCTTGGCCTCGCCAGCCGCATGGGCGGCAGGTGCCAGCAGCGCCAGCGCGCCGGCCGCAGCCAGGGCGAGGGAGGTCTTTTGGAGGATCGGATGCATGTGGAATTCCTTGAATACTTTGAATGCCTTGATTGCGGTACAAGACCCTGGTCGTACAGCGTGCTAGGACCGCATGAAACCGGCGTGGCCCAGGCGGCGGACGCCGAGCAAGGGCCGCCCCGCAGCGAGGGCGTCGTCCCCCTCCCGCGAAGCGAGAGAGGGGGAAGCGACGCAGTCGCTCAGGGGGTGTTTCATTGCAAGCCGATGCTCTTCTTGATCAGCGTGAAGACGGTGGTGTTGTCGATCACGCCCGAGAACGTATCGGCACCCATGCCTTGCGCGCCCAGGAACACGTCGCCGCCGCCGTGGGTTTCGGAGGCCAGGGGCACCACGGCCTCCTGCAGGTAGTCGGGGCTCTCCAGCGAGGCCGCGTCGATGGGACCCCGCGTGGCCAGGCGCTTGGGACCGTTGCCGAAGCCCAGGATGGTGTAGGGATTGCCATCCACATCGGTGGAGGCCTTGCCGTCCACGTAGTTCTTGACCAAGCCCAGCACGCCGGGCTTGCCGGCCTCGGTCTTGCCGGTGCGCGCGGCATAGCCATTCAGGTGCAGCGTGTGGTCATGGTCGGCGGTGACGACGATCAGCGTGTTCTTCAGGCCCGGATCGAGCTTGGCCATCTTGTCCAGCGCGGTCTGGATGGCGTTGTCGAAGGCCACGGTGTCCTGCAGCGCGCGGCGCGCGTTGGTGGCGTGCAGCGCATGGTCGATGCGGCCGCCTTCCACCATCAGGAAGAAGCCCTTCTTCTTGGCCGACAGTGCGTCGATGGCCTTGCCCGTCATCTCGGCCAGGCTCGGCTCCTTGGTCGCATCGCGGTCCAAGTCATAGGCCATGTGGTCCTTGGTGAACAGGCCGGCGATCTTGCTGCCGTCCACGGGCAGCTTGTCGAACTCGCTCTTGTTGGCGGCGTAGCTGTACTTTTGCGTCTTGAACTCGGCGATCAGGTTGCGGCTGTCGTTGCGGCGGCCGCCGTCGGCCTTGGGCGTGAAGTAGTAGGAGCCGCCACCCAGGATCACGTCCACGCCGTCACCGAGCTTGCTGTTGTAGCCGGAGCCGCCGGGCACCAGGGCCGCGGCGATGGTGTTCTCCGCATCGCGGTGGCAGACGTGCGAATAGGTGGTTGCCGGCGTGGCATGCGTGATGCGCGCGGTGGAGACCACGCCCGTGCCGTAGCCGGCGGACTTCATCTGCTCGAGCAGCGTGGGAACGGCCTGGCCGTTGCCGCTGGGGCAGGTGCTGTCGTAGTTGGTGTGATAGGCCTTGCCCGCAGCGTCCGTGGCCTTGGTGTCGGGCGTCATGGAGATGACTTCGTTGTTCATCTTCACGCCGGTCATGTAGGCGGCCATCGAGGGCGCGCTGTCCGTCACCTGGGCGTCGTTCGAGAAGGTGTGGACGAAGGCCGTCTCGGGCAGCTTGTCCATGGTCAGCTCACCGTCTTCGCCCACGCTGTAGATGCGTGCGGCCGTCATGGTGGTGATGCCCATGCCATCGCCCAGGAAGAACAGCACGTTCTTGGTCGGAGCGGCTGCGGACGAACCGTCGCTACCGCCACAGGCGCTCAACAGCAGCGAGGCACCAGCCAGCGCGCTGCACAACATCTTCAATTTCATGCGGATATCCCTCTGTAGGCAGGGGACCCCGCAGCACGGCCGCGCCCTCCCCCTGTTGATTGACCCGTGCACTGTAGGAGCGACCTGTGACGAGCCCGTGACAGCAAGGCAGCAGCGGCAGGCGTATCGTTGCGGGGATGCGCTGCCAGCCGGGGAGCACCCGGCCACCCCCGCGACTGAACAAGGAACCCCATGGACCAGAAAGCCCAAGCCCCGAACGCCTCGCACGCTACGGATGCGCCGCCCAAGCCGGTGCTCGACTACCCGTTCGATGCGCCACCGCAGCGCGGGCAGACGCTGGAGGTCGCACCCGGCGTGCTCTGGATACGCATGCCCCTGCCCTATGCGCTGGACCACATCAATCTCTGGGCCATCGATGACGGCCAGGGCTGGGCCATCGTCGACACCGGTGCGCGCACCGACGAAGGCGTGGCCACCTGGCGCGCGCTGTTCTCCCAATCCACCGACGGCCGCTCGCTGACGCGCGTGCTGGTCACCCACATGCACCCCGACCATGTGGGCCTGGCCGGATGGCTGACACGCAAGTTCCATGTGCCGCTGTACATGACGCGCCTGGAATATCTGAACTGCCGCGTCGTGGTCTCGGACTGCAGCCGCGAGGCGCCGCCCGACGCCATCGCCTTCTACCGCCGCGCAGGCTGGAGTGACAGCGCGCTGGAGTCCTACCGCGCCCGCTTCGGCAACTTCGGCAAGCACATCCACGCCCTGCCCGACAGTTACCGCCGCCTGCACGACGGCGAGGAACTGCGCATAGGAAAACACCTGTGGCGCGTGGTGGTCGGCAGCGGCCACTCGCCCGAGCACGCCAGCCTCTACTGCCCCGATCTCAAGCTGTTGATCTCGGGCGACCAGGTGCTGCCGCGCATCTCGTCCAACGTCTCGGTCCATGCCATGGAGCCAGACGCCAACCCCATGGCCGACTGGATGGATTCTCTGGAAAAGGTCAGGCGCGAAGTGCCCGACGATGTGCTCGTCCTGCCCGCGCATGGCGATTGCTTTCGCGGCCTGCATGCACGAATCGATTCACTGGCCGCAGGCCAGGAGCGCGCCAACGCCCGCTTGCTGGCCGCACTGGCCGAACCGCGTCGCGCCGTCGATGTCTTCGGCGCCCTGTTCTCACGCCCCATCAGCGAATCCAGCCCCGCCCTGCTGGGCATGGCCACGGGCGAAAGCCTGGCCTGCCTCAACCACCTGATGCATGCAGGGCAGGTAGAGCGCAGCATCGATGCCGATGGCATCGCCTGGTACCACGCCGTGGCGGGGGCCTGAGACTGCTGCAGGCAGCCGGCTCAGGCTGCCTGCAGCAGCGGATAGCGCTGTGCCATCGCATCCTGCAGGCCGAACTCCGCCAGGATGGCGCGCATGCGCTCGACCGCACTGCGCTTTTTCTGCCCCGTGTAACGCGCAATGATCAGCTCGTTCTTCATGCTGTGCTCCCAGCCGACCAGCTCGGTCACGGTGACCTGGTAGCCACAGGCTTCCAGGTACAGGCAGCGCAGCACGTTGGTGAGCTGGCTGCCCATTTCGCGAGTGTGTATGGGATGGCGCCACAGTTCGGCCAGGGGCGTGCGCGTCAGGCTCAGCGCCTTGGTCTGGCGCAGGCAGGCAGCGACCTCGGCCTGGCAGCAGGGCACCAGCACCATGGCCTTGGCCTTTTTCTCCAGGCCGAAGGCGATGGCATCGTCGGTGGCGGTGTCGCAGGCGTGCAGGGCCGTGACCACGTCGAATTGCGCAGGCATGAAGTCGGCATGCGTGGATTCGGCCACCGACATGTTCAGGAAGCCCATGCGCTCGAAGCCCAGCTCGGCAGCCAGCTTCTGCGAAGCGTCCACCAGCGGCGCGCGCGTTTCTATGCCGTAGATGTGGCCGCGCCCCAGCGGCTTGAAATACAGGTCGTAGAGGATGAAGCCCAGATAGGACTTGCCGGCGCCGTGGTCGGCCAGGGTGACTGCATGGTCGTCGGCCGACAGTTCTTCGAGGATGGGGGCGATGAACTGGTACAGGTGGTAGACCTGCTTGAGCTTGCGCCGCGAGTCCTGGTTGATCTTGCCTTCGCGCGTGAGGATGTGCAGCGCCTTGAGCAGTTCGATGGACTGGCCGGGCTTGAGGCCCAGTTGCTCGGTCACATCCTGCTCGGGTTTCGCGGCAGGCTTGCCTTGGCGCGCCTTCATTCGGCTGCGCCCGGCTTGGCTGCATGCGCCACGGGGCAGCGCGCGCCCACGCCCATGTCCAGCCAGCCTTCGATGCCGATCTTCTCCAGCGTCTCCATGTTGCGCTCGTAGATGGACTCCGCCTCGGGGAACGCTTCGACCGCCTTGTCTATGCTGTCCTCGCGCAGCAGGTGCAGCGTGGGATAGGGCGAGCGGTTGGTGCAGTTGGTGACGTCGTCGGCTTCGGTGCCCTCGAACTGGAACTGCGGGTGGAACGAGGCCACCTGCAGGATGCCTCCCAGGTCCAGCTCCTCGACCATGGCGTCGGCCACTTCGAGGAAGTCGTTGAAATCCAGGAACTCCTGCAGCGCATGGGGCAGGATCAGCAGCGTGGTGTCGCGCTTCTCGGGCGAGGCCTCGGCCAGCGCCTCCAGCTCGCGGTGCAGATCCGCCGCCACGCCCTCGGCGTCGGTGGCCTGGCTGACCGTGTAGTGGATCTGGCCCTTGATGTGCACGCCCTTGGCGAAGGGGCACAGGTTCAGGCCGATCACGGCCTTTTCGAGCCAGTGCACCGTATCCTCGATCACGGTGACAGGCGGAAACTCGGCCGCGCGAATCTCGTGGTTGGTATCGGTCATGGCTGTGCCCTTCAAAAATGCGAACGGGGGCAATGCGCCCCCAGACATTGCGAAACCGTCCAGGAACCCTTCCCTGCCCTGTCACGCAGGGTCCGCATTCTAGCCGCGCCGCCCGGGCGATGCCGGTGCTCGGATTTCTCAGCCCAGCAGGCGCAGGCCTGTCAGCAGCTCATGCTCCCGGGCCGCGTAGCGATCCGTCATCCCGGCGATGAAGTCGGCCACCACCCGCGCACGCGCCGATACGTCCTCGGCCAGCATGGCCCGCTGCACAAAGCGCGGCTTCATGCGATCGGGCTCCACCATGTAGGCCGCAAACAGCTCGGCCACCACCTGCTGCGCGCCGTCCATGGTCTTCTTCACCTGCTCATGGCGATAGAGATTGCGGAACAGGAACTGCTTGAGCTGCAGCGACTGCTGCCTCATGGTATCGCTGAAGCCCACCAGGGGGCCAGCCTGTGCGCGCACCTCATCGACCGAACAGGGCCGCGCCTGAGCAATGCGTTGCTGCGTGGCGGCGATCACGTCATAGACCTGGTCGCTGAGCATGCGGCGGATGCTTTCGTACAGCAGGCGCCGCTCGGCCAGGGGCATGCCCAACTGAGGATGCTCGGCCAGCGTTGCGTCGTGATAGCGCGCGAACAGGGGAACGGCCTCGCACAGCTGGGCCATGGTGATCAGGCCGGAGCGCACGCCATCGTCCACGTCATGGGCGTTGTAGGCAATGGCATCGGCCAGATTGCACAGCTGGGCCTCCAGCGAAGGCTGCCGGCCCAGCAAAAAGCGCTGGGCCACACCGCCGGGCTCCCGCGCTTCCATGTGCTCGGCATTGGTGCGCGAGCAGTGCTTGAGAATGCCCTCACGCGTCTCGAAGCTAAGGTTGAGCCCGTCAAAGGCCGGATAGCGCTCCTCCAGCCGGTCCACCACGCGCAGGCTTTGCAGGTTGTGCTCGAAGCCGCCATGCGGCTGCATGCAGGCATTGAGTGCGTCCTGGCCCGCATGGCCGAAGGGGGTGTGGCCCAGGTCGTGGGCCAGGCAGATGGCTTCGACCAGATCCTCGTCCAGTTGCAGCGACCGGGCCACCGAGCGGCCCAGCTGGGCGACTTCCAGCGAGTGCGTCAGCCGTGTGCGGAACAGGTCGCCTTCATGGTTGACGAAGACCTGGGTCTTGTAGACCAGGCGCCGAAAGGCCGATGAATGAACAATGCGGTCCCGGTCGCGCTGGAAGTCGCTGCGCGTGGGCGCAGGCGCCTCCGGGAAACGCCGCCCCCGGCTGAACGCCGGGTTGCAGGCATAGGGGGCCAGGGCCTGTTTCTGCATTCGATCGCCTCATCATGCTGACAAGGGCACTCTAGCAGTTCCGGCTTGCCCCCAGCGCCGCGCGTCAGGCGCAGCAGGCGTCTATGACTTCGCGCACCAAGGCATCGGGCGCCGAGCGCATGACGGCCTTTCCCGGCCCGTCGATGAGAACGAAGCGGATCTCGCCCGCCTCGGACTTCTTGTCCACGCGCATCAGTTCCAGATAGCGCCCGGCATTGTCGGCTTCGTCCAGGACGGCGCCACGCACGGGCAGGCCCGCACGCGCGATCAGCACACGCAACCTCTGCACGAAGGCAGCATCCACCAGGCCAAGGCGCTGCGACAGCTCGGCCGCCATGACCATGCCGGCACCCACGCCTTCGCCGTGCAGCCAGTTGCCATAGCCCATGCCGGCCTCAATCGCATGCCCGAAGGTATGGCCGAAATTGAGAATGGCGCGCAGCCCAGCCTCTTTCTCGTCCTGCCCCACGACCCAGGCCTTGATCTCCACGCTGCGCTTGATCGCGTGCGCCAGTGCAGTGCGGTCACGGGCAAGCAAGGCATCCATGTTCTCCTCCAGCCAGGCCAGGAAGTCCATGTCAGCGATCGGCCCGTACTTGATGACCTCGGCCAGGCCGGCGCTCAGCTCGCGCACGGGCAGCGTGTCCAGCGAGGCCAGGTCGCAAACCACCAGCTGCGGCTGGTAGAAGGCGCCGATCATGTTCTTGCCCAGCGGATGGTTGATGGCGGTCTTGCCGCCCACCGACGAGTCCACCTGCGACAGCAGCGTGGTGGGCACCTGCACGAACGGCACGCCACGCATGTAGCTGGCAGCGGCAAAGCCGGTCATGTCGCCGATGACGCCGCCACCCAGCGCGAACAGCACGGTCTTGCGGTCGCAGCCGCCGGACAGCAGGTCGTCAAAGATCAGGTTCAGCGTCTGCCAGTCCTTGTGGGCCTCGCCATCGGGCAGCACCACGGTACGCACGCTGCGGTAGCGTTGTTCCAGCACGCGGCGCAGTGCAGGCTCATAGAGCGGTGCGACCACATCATTGCTGACGATCACTGCCTGGGCCGCAGAAGGCAGGGCGGCATAGGTCGCGGCCTGGTCCAGCAGGCCGGTGCCGATGGTGATCGGGTAGGAACGGTCACCCAGGTCGATGGTCACGACCTGGGCGGCAGGCAAGGAGGAAGCGGTGGGCAAGATGGTGTCGCTCCAAGGCAGAAAGAGTGAAAGGAATTGCGCGACACGGCAGCGCGCCCGGCAACCGCCAATCTTAAAGAAAAAGGCCCCGGCAAGTGCCGAGGCCTTTGGTGTTCCAGCGGGCTGCCGCTCAGGCCAGTTCCGCCTGCATGCGTATGCGCTGGGCGGCCTGCGCCACAGACAGACCCGATGTCTGGATCACGAAGTGAGCCGTCTCCAGATAAAGCGGCTCGCGTTGCAGCAGCAGCTCCCGCAGGCGCAGCGCCGGGTCTTCCACCTGCAGCAAGGGCCGCGTCACATCGTTGCGCAGCCGCGCGGCGATGGCCTCTGGCGTGCAGTCCAGATAGAAGACCTGGGTGCGCGCATGCAGATGGCGTCGGTTTTGCTCGCGCAGCACGACGCCACCACCCGTGGACAGCAGCAGGCTGGATGTGGAGGCCGACAGCTCATCAATGACCTGCGACTCCATGTCTCGAAAAGCCTGCTCGCCCTCGCGCTCGAAAAACTCCCGGATGCTGCAGCCCAGACGCTGCTCGATCACATGGTCCGAATCCACAAAACGCATCGACCACAGGCGCGCCAGCTGGCGCCCTATGGTCGATTTGCCGGAGCCGGGCAGGCCGATCAGGGCCACCCGGGTTACCAAGCCTGAAACATCCATTTGCTGTTACCGCACGGGCCATGGGAAACCAAAATTATCTCCCATGGCCGCGAACGGCATCGCCTTTACGGCGTCGTGGTTGCCGGCTTGGCCACCGTGATGGTCATGTTCCTCGTGATCACCGTGTTGTCGGCATCCGTGACGCGCACGATCATGTTGAAGGTGCCATCCGCTGTCGGAGTACCCGACAAGATGCCGTCGCTGGACAACGCCAGCCCTTCGGGTGTGCCACCCAGACTCACCCACGTGTAGGGAGCAGTACCGCCGGTTGCCGACAATGCATACGCCAGGGCCACACCACGGACGCCAGAGATGGTCGGTGCAGTGAAGGCCAGAGGTGCCTTGGCCGCAATGGTCACGGTCACGGTCTTGTCGACCACGGCGCCCTGTGCGTCCTGCACACGTACCAGCATGTTGAAGGTTCCGACCACCGTCGGCGTACCGGAAAGCACGCCGTCGCTGCTCAGGCGCATACCGTCTGGAACACCACCCAGTGTCGACCAGCGATAAGGAGGAATGCCGCCTGTTGCTGCAAAGCCGTACACCAGTGGCTGGTCCTTGGCACCCGTGATGCTCAAGCCATCAGGCAGGGCCAGAGGAGTCTTGGCGATCTCGTGATAGACACCGACGACGGTATAGGCCCTGATGGGATCCTGAATGCCATTGCTGACATCATTGTCCCGTCGGTCCACGGTCGTTTCCAGCACGATGGCGCCGCTATCGGGGCCACTGGAAAGCGACAGCTGTGCAATGCCGTTGAGCGAATTGACTTGCAACGAAGAGCCAGCCTTGGATCCAGAGATCAGGCGCGCACCTTCATAAGCCGAGCTGGGCAAAATCCGAACCTGCACATTGGGACTGGTGCCAGTGACCGGCTGATTGCGGTCGTCGACCACCTTCACTTCCAGTGCGACGTTGTTTCGCAGATTGGAGAGGTTGTCTCGGGAACCCAGATAGCCAGGCGTCTGGGTCACGGCCAGCGTGCTTGCGGGAATTCCCTGCGCTGCACCGCCGACATTGACACTGGCAACAGCGCTCACCTGACGCTTATCGCGAGGATCGGTTACCGTGCAGGTCACGCTCGCCACACCAGCCTTGTCGATTGCGTGCAAATGGAAAGTGGCACTGCCAGAATTGGAGCCCAACACAATGGAACGGCTGGCCGATATATTTCCTTGATCGTCTTTCTTATCTGTTCCGTCCAGATAATACAGAACTGCCGAATCAAGGCCTGCAGTCACGGCACATTGAAAAATACCGTCTCCACCAGGAATAGGCATATTCCCTTGACGCGCCTCGACATACATTGTTGTCGTATATGCCGCATTCGCACCAATACCAGGGCCGGCATTTCCAATATTCACGGGAAGCTGCGTCTTATCTGCGCGCAGCGAAATGGTATACGGCTGATTTGTCTCACCAGCACTCCCTCCACCACCACCACACCCGGCCAGACCGAGTGCCAGCATGGCACCGAACATGATTTTTTGCATGATTATCAATCTCCTACTACATTCAACGAGCACTTCGGATGTCAGCCAACATCTTCGGTGTAATAAATACCAGCATCTCCCGCTTTTGGGACTCTCTCACACGACTTTTGAAGAGGTATCCCAGCACAGGAACATCACCCAACAATGGAATCTTGTTTTCCGTGTTGGTCTCCTCCATCTCGAAGATGCCGCCAATCACAACAGTTCCGCCATTCTGAACAAGAACCTGGGTACGCACATGCTTGGTATCGATAGCGACACCTTGCAGCGTGCTCTCGCCACGCGAATCCTTGTTGACATCCAGGTCCAGGATGATATCGCCTTCAGGAGTGATCTGAGGCGTAACCTCCAGCTTCAAAACGGCCTTTTTGAAGGCAATGGTCGTCGCACCATTAGGCGCCGTCACAGAATACGGATACTCAGTACCTTGCTCAATCAATGCCTTGGTCTGATCGGCCGTCACCAACCTCGGGCTGGAAATGATCTTGCCCTGACCGTCGGATTCCATCGCAGAAAGTTCAAGGGTCAGGAATCGGTTCGCAGCAGCATTGAAGATCGACATGGCAAACGTGCCGGAGTTTGCGACATTCGACAGTTTTCCAGGCAGATTGACAAAACTCCCAGAGGTATTGACTGCCTGCCCGCTCGCTCCTGCGGAAGCATTGGCATTGTCAAATCCCGTTCCGATGGCAACACGGTTGTCTCCACCGATGCTGTATCCTCCATCTCCACCGCGCTGAGCACGTAAATCCCCACCGCCAAGTCGCACACCCAGAGCCCGGCCAAACGTGTCGCGAGCTTCCACAATGCGGGCTTCAATCAGCACTTGACGAACAGGTACATCCAGTGTCGCCAGCAGCGCCTTCATCTCCTCCAGCTTCGTGGATGTATCGGTCACGAACAACTGATTGGTGCGAGGCTCCGAAATCGCAGACCCACGCTCCGACAGGAACCTGGTCGAAGCTCCACCCGAGCCACCGCCACCTGAGCTTGCACTGATCTGTTGAAGAATATCGGCCGCCTTCGCATAATTCAGCTGGAAGCCCTGAGTTCTCAGAGGCTCCAGTTTCTGAATCTCCATTGCGGCCTCATAGTCCCGCTTGGTGCGCGCATCGATTTCATCTCTGGGCGCAATCCAGAGCACAGATCCGGACTTGCGCATGCCCAGGCCCTTGGCATCCATGATGATTTGCAGCGCCTGATCCCAGGGAACATCCTTCAGGCGCAGGGTCAGTGCCCCGGAAACCGTGTCCGAAGTCACGATATTGAAGTTCGTGAAATCGGCAATCACCTGAAGCAGAGATCGCACTTCGATATTCTGGAAATTCAGGGAGAGTTTCTCACCGCTGTAGCCAGGGCCCTGAGTCAGTTTGCTCACGTCCACCTTTTTCTGGCGAACTTCAATCACAAACTGGCTGTCACTTTGATAGGCACTGTGCTCCCAATCACCCGTGGGCGCAATGCGCATGCGGACTGACTCACCCTGCTGCAACGAAGAGATTGTCTGTACCGGCGTACCGAAATCAGCAACATCCAGCTTGCGCCGCAGCCCTTCAGGCAAAGAAGAGCGCAGGAAATCGACCACCAGTTCCTTGCCTTCGCGGCGCAGATCCACGCCGACCTGGCTATTGCTCAGGCCCACGACGATACGGCCCGAGCCGTCGCTTCCACGGCGAAAGTCGACATTGCGTATCGGCTGGCTATCGCTATTGGTGGCCGCTTTGTTCTCAAACACGCCTTGCTGTGCGGAAGGCTTTGCGCTTGCAGATGCGGCCGCCACCGGATCCAGCAGGATCAGCAGCGCCTTGCCTTGGCGTTCAGTACGGTAGGAGGTCGCCATCTTCAGGTTCAGCACCAGGCGTGCGCGGCCTGAAGCCTCGACGATATTGATGGAGCGCAGGTTGCCCTGATTGAGCTCGACCACCGATTTGCCCGTGCCATTGGTGGCGCCAGGAAAATCCAGTGCGATGCGCGCCGGAGACTGGATCGCAAATCCCGTAGGATCGGCGGCCAGCGCTTCGGAAAGCTCGATGCGCACCACCTCGGTGCCCCCTTGAATCGAGCCGGAGACCGACTCTATCGCGGACTGCGCCCATGCCAAGGAGCCCAGCAGCCAACCGCCTACGGCGATTCCCCAGCGAGCCTTGTGCAACATGCTTCGATGTGTGCCCATCATTTCCTTCCCTCCTGCAACTCCAGTGTGCTAGTTCTCTCTATCCAGTCGCCGCTGCCATCCTGGACGATTTCCCGCAACTGGATGGAAGTCTCCGTGATCCGGGTGATCTTTCCGTAGTTCTGTCCCAGGTAATTTCCTGAGCGAACTTGGTACAACAGGGCCCCTACCTTGATCAGCGCCGTGGGCACACCCTTCTTGTCCAGGCTGCCCACCATGGTCATCGCATCCAGAGGCTCGGCCTCCAGGGGTTCCTTGCGGCGATTGAGCTCGGAGGCGATCAGGGTGGTATTCGCATTGGTCTGCGCGGATTCCTTGCGCAGCACCTGCATCAGCTTCAAGGGATTGAAAGGATCCATGCCATCAGCTCCCAGGTAGGCTTGGGGCGTAAAAGCTTTGGGCTCCTCCAAAGGCTTGACACGGGGCTTTGCATTGGCTTTCTCTTGCGCCATCCAGGTCTGCAGTTCCTCTTGATCAGAGGAAGAGCAGCCCGAAGCGGCCAGGCAGGCTGCCAGCATGAGCCAGCCGCTGAAACGCATGTGTCTCATTACTTCTTGCCCTTCCCTGCAGCTGCGCGTTGCGCCTGCACCTCGTCCGCATCCAGGTAGCGGAAGGTCCGTGCCGTCGCCTCCATGCTCAAGACCTCGCTGCCATCCTTGCCCACGGGGACGATCGACAGATTGTTCAAGGTCACGATGCGTGACAGGTAGGCCACGTCGGAAGCAAAGGATCCGATGTCATGGAAGCGGCCCGTGACCTTCAACGCAATGGGCAGTTCGGCGTAGTACTCCTTGACCACCATCGCACCAGGCCGGAAGGTTTCAAACTGCAGGCTGCGGCCCAGGCCGGCCTGATTGATGTCCGAGAGCAGGGCTGCCATTTCCGCCTTGCTGGGCAATTGCTTTTCCAGCTGCGTCACATACTGCTGCACCTGTTCTCGCTGTTTCTTCAGGCCATCCAGGCTGACGGCCTTGGACAGCTTCTGGCTGAAGTCCTGCCGCAGCGTGACCTCGGTATTGCGCTCCTGCTCCAGGGTGTCTTCGTAGTCCTTGATCAGCACATACCAAAGCACGGCAGCCACAGCCAGCGCAATGGCCACGCACAACAGTGTCCGCGGCAGCACAGGCCACCGCGACGGATCATTGGGATCCAGACCACGGAACTGGCGCTGTATGTTCTCCTGCAGCGCGGAGAAGTCGATGTCGTTCTTTTTCTTCTTGGCCATCACTGGGACTTTCCTGGGTTGGCCGCCGTCGAAAGGCTCTTCTCCGCCACGCTGGCACGCGTCAGTTGAAAGCGCAGATTGAACGCAGCGGCGCGGCGCTGGTCCTTGGGCGTGACATTGACCGTCTTGGCCACGATTTCCACCAGTTCAGGCTTTGAAATCCAGGGTGTCCCCTCCGAGAGATTGCGCAGCATTTCAGACACCCGCTCATTGGACTGTGCCGTGCCCAGCATGGTCACGGCCAGACCTTCCTGCTTGATGCTGGTGATGTAGACACCATCGGGCAACTGCGCCACCAGCTCGTTGAGCATGTGCACCGGAAGATTGCGGTCGGACTGCAGATCCTCCACGGCCTTCTGGCGTGCACGCAGGGCCGTGATCTCATTTTCCAGCCCGGCGATTTCCTTGATCTGGGACTCAAGGACGGTGATCTCGGCGCGCAGCATGGTGTTCTTTGCCTGCTGGGCCTCGATCATCATCTGGTACCACCAGTAGACCGCGCCAATGATCAAAAGCCCCACCAGGGCAGACAGGACCATGGTGGCCTGGAATGCTTCCTTGCGGCGCTTGCGTGTTGCTTCTCTGTGAGGAAGCAGATTGATCAGGATCACGAGACAAACCTCCGCATGGCCAGTCCGCAGGCGGTCAGGTAGGCGGGGGCCTCGCGCGACATGCGCTTGAGGCGTACGCCGCTGCCGACTTCCATTCCATCAAAGGGATTGGCAAGGCTGCAGGCAAAACCCGTTTGCTGCGTGATGGCCTCGGACAGGCCGGAAAGTGGGGCCGAGCCGCCTGCCAGCAGGATGTGGTCTATGCGGTTGTGGGGCGTACTGGTGAAAAAGAACTGCAGTGCGCGCGACACTTCCTGCGTCATGCTTTGTACAAAGGGCTTGAGCACGGCGGACGCGTAGTCCTCCGGAAGTTCACCGCTGCGCTTCTTGGACTCGGCCTCTTCGAGCGAGAAACCATATTGGCGCGCGATCAGTTGCGTCAACTGTGCGCCGCCAAAGGCCTGGTCCCGGTCATACAGCACCTCGTCATCGCGCAGGATCTGCATGCTGGTCGTCATGGCGCCCAACTCGAACAAGGCCACAAGGGCGTTGTTGCCCTGATTGGGCAGACGCTCGATCAGCCGTGCAGCCGCCATGCGGGAGGCGTGGGGCTCAATGTCGATGACCGTCGGCTTGAGGCCGGCCGCCTCGGCCAGGCCCTGGCGGTCCTGGACCTTCTCGCGGCGCGATGCGGCAATGAGCACGTCCACATCGCCGGGTGAATTCGATGACGGGCCTATGACGCAGAAGTCCAGACTCACTTCATCGAGCGAGAAAGGAATGTACTGATTGGCCTCGGATTCGACCTGGACCTCCAATTCCTGCTCGCTCATGCCGTCCGGCAGCGAAATCTTCTTGGTGATCACGGCCGAGGCCGGCAAGGCCATGGCCACGTTCTTGGTCCGCGTGCCGCTTTTTTTGACCAGTCGCCGTACAGCCTCTGCCACTTCATCGAACTTTTCGATGTTGCCGTCCGTGATCCATCCCCGCTCCAGCGGTTCGATGGCACAGCGCTCCAGCAACAGTTCGCCCGACTTGGCACGAGACAACTCAACGAGCTTGGCGCTCGAAGAACTGATGTCGATGCCTAGCAAAGGTGCGGGCTGGCGACTGAATAAGGATCCCATAGCAATCAACTTGCCCTCCCTCTTCTTGTGTATGTAAAGAACGCAACAAACCTTCACATATAGGTTGAATGCTATCAGCAAGACTGCGCGCAGCTCACCATGCCAACCGGAGCACGCTAGGCGCTAGTGGCCAAAAACAGACATTATTGCGGGCCATCAAATGCGACATGAATGCACCCCTGCTTGCATGTCGGCCTGCACGCCTGGCTTAGGATGCGTGGCTTGCGGCCATGCTGGCAACCGTGTGCAGCCGTCTCCTACCGACCTTCTGGGGCACGCATTTTTATAATGCGGCACTCCTCAGCACTCCCTGCGACATGCCGTCTTCAGACTCCCGAGAACCCCAGGCTGCAAAGCCTCGCTCCGCCCCATCCAAGCCCATGCACTGGTTTCCCAAGGCCTTGCTATGGCTGGCGGGCATCGCCGTCGCCGGCGCGCTGGCCTTGATGCTGACCGTGGCCGTGGCCCTGGCCATGGCCTATCCCAACCTGCCCGACGTGTCCGAGCTGGCCGACTACCGGCCCAAGCTGCCGCTGCGCGTGTACTCCAGCGAAGGCGCCCTGCTGGGTGAATTCGGCGAGGAGCGGCGCACGCTGACCCCCATCCAGGACATCCCCAAGGTGATGACCGACGCCGTGCTGGCCATTGAAGACACTCGCTTTTTCGAGCATGGCGGCGTGGACTACAAGGGAATGGCCCGCGCCGCGCTGGCCAATCTGGGCCGCGTGAAAAGCCAGGGCGCATCGACTATCACCATGCAGGTGGCGCGCAACGTCTATCTGTCTTCCGAGAAAACCTTTACACGCAAAATTTACGAAGTCTTACTGACTTTTAAGCTAGAGCATCTGTTGAGCAAAAACCAGATTCTCGAGATCTACATGAACCAGATTTATCTGGGAAATCGGGCCTATGGCTTTGCTGCTGCCTGTGAAGCCTATTTCGGCAAGCCACTGAAGGACATCACGGTGGCCGAGGCCGCCATGCTGGCAGGCCTGCCCAAGGCACCATCGGCCTACAACCCGATCAGCAACCCCAAGCGCGCCCGCTCGCGCCAGCTCTACATCATCGAGCGCATGGAGGAAAACGGCTTCATCACCTCCGCCCAGGCCACTGAAGCCAAGGCCGAGCCGCTGAAGATCCGCACGGGCTCCTTCAACACCCGCGTGCATGCCGAATACGTGGCCGAGATGGCACGCCAGCTGATCTTTGCCCAGTACGGCAACGAAGCCTATACGCGCGGCCTGAACGTCTACACCACCATCAATGCCGGCGAACAGGAAGCCGCCTACGCCTCGCTGCGCCGCGGCATCATGGACTACGAGCGCCGCCAGAAATACCGCGGCCCCGAAAAGTTCGTGGCCCTGCCGGCCGACGCCGAAGACCGTGAAGACGCCATCGACGACACCCTGGCCAACCACCCCGACAACGGTGATGTGCTCGCCGCCGTGGTGCTGGATGCCAATCCGCGCAAGATCCTGGCGGCACGCGCCGACGGCGAACAGATCGAGATCACGGGTGAAGGCCTGAAACCCGCCGAATCGGGCCTGAACCCCAAGGCACCGCCCAACATCAAGATCCGTCCCGGCGCCGTGATCCGCGTGGTCAAGACGCCCAAGAACACCTGGGAAATCACGCAGCTGCCCGAGGTGGAAGGTGCCTTCGTGGCCCTGGTCCCCCAGACAGGCGCCTTGCGCGCCCTGATCGGCGGCTTCGACTTCCAGAAGAACAAGTTCAACCATGTGACCCAGGCCTGGCGCCAGCCCGGCTCGGCCTTCAAGCCCTTCATCTACTCTGCGGCACTGGAAAAAGGCTTCTCGCCTTCCACCATGATCAATGACGCGCCGCTGTTCTTCAGCGCCGGCGTGACGGGTGGCCAGCCATGGGAGCCCAAGAACTACGACAGCCGCTACGACGGGCCGATGACCATGCGCACGGGCTTGAACAAGTCCAAGAACATGATCTCCATCCGCCTGCTTCAGGCCGTGGGACCCAAGCAGGGCCAGGAGTGGGTCACGCGCTTCGGCTTTGACGCCGCCAAGCATCCGGCCTACCTGACCATGGCGCTCGGTGCCGGAGCGGTCACGCCGCTGCAGTTGGCAGCTGGCTACTCCGTGTTCGCCAATGGCGGCCACCGCGTCAACCCCTGGCTGATTGCCCGTGTCACTGATCACAAGGGCCGCATCCTGTCTGAATTCACGCCGCCCCCGGTGCAGGAACTGCCCCAGGCCATCGACGCGCGCAACGCCTTCATCATGGACAGCCTGCTGCAGGACGTGGCGCGCGTGGGCACGGCAGCACGCGCGCAGTCCACGCTCAAGCGTCCCGACCTGTACGGCAAGACGGGCACGACCAACGACTCGGTGGATGCCTGGTTCGCAGGCTTTCAGCCCACGCTGGCCGCCGTGTCCTGGATCGGCTACGACACGCCGCGCAACCTGGGCAGCCGCGAGACGGGCGGCGGCCTGAGCCTGCCCATCTGGATCGGCTTCATGCAGCATGCCCTCAAGGGCGTGCCGGTGGCAGAGATGCCTGTGCCCCCTGGCGTCGTGAACATGGGCGGCGAGTGGTACTACGAGGAAAACGCGCGCAACGGCGGCGTCAGCAGCCTGGGCATGGACAGCGCTTCCACGGGCGGCGCTGCAGGCGCCACGCCCCCGCCCGCCACCGAGGAGCGCAACCGCATCCTCGACCTCTTCCGCAACTGACCGCCACACAAGCGGTTGACCACGCAAGAAAGCCCGGCCATGCCGGGCTTTCTTCATGGAGCCTGCCGATAACGGCGGATCAGCGTGCCGAGAACTGCAGCGCCAGGCCCGACTGCTCGGTGGCGTAGCGGCTCAGGTTGGCGAAGAATTCGCCCGCGCCCTTGGTATCGAGCCAGGCGCCCTGCGCCGCGTCGTAGCGGTAGTGAAAGCCACCGGCCTTGGCCGCCAGCCAGATCTCGTGCAGCGGTTTTTGCTGGTTGATCACGATCTGGCTGCGGTTGGCAAAGACCAGGGTCACCATGCCACCCACGCGCTGGGCATCGAGGTCGGCATCGGTTTCATCGTTGATGCGATCGCAGTCCTGCTCCACCGCCAGCAGCAGTCGTTCGGCAAGGTCCAGAAATTCTTGGTCGGTCATTACAATTCGCTTATGTTGAAAGCCTCGCAAATTCTAGTCAGGTGCATTGCCCTTGGCGCCTGTGCGGCGTCCCTGGCCGCCTGCGGCCAGAAAGGCCCGCTGTTTCTGCCCAGCTCGCCTGCGGCCAGCCACCGCGCCACGCTGCCGCAGACCCTGGGCATTTCCAGCCCGGCCGAGCGTGCAACGCCCGCGCCTGCACCCACCACCTTGCCCGCAGGCCCGTCAAGTGCCGCCGTCGAGGAAAGCTCGACGCCCACCGGCGCCACGGACTCCCGCAAGCAGCAGGCCGACTGAGCCGGTGGCCGCGCTGCGGCTTGATACACATCAACACCGCTGCCAGGCATGGCGCTTAGAGTGACTTTCTCTTGTCCCTCGACAACCCGCCATGCCCGTAGAGCTCTACCGAGACAAAAACCACGCCTGCCTGATGTTCACCGACCTCATCGAGGAAGATGGACAGGCCATACAGGCCAATCAGTTCCTCATCGTCGATGACGACACGGGCGCCATCATCGACCCGGGCGGCAATCTCGCATTCAACGAGCTGTTCATGGGCATGTCGCGGCATTTCGCGCCGCACAAGCTGTCCTATCTGATCGCTTCCCACGCCGATCCAGACATCATTGCCTCGCTGGATCGCTGGATGACCAGCACCAAGGCACAGCTGGTGATCTCGCGCATCTGGGAGCGCTTCGCGCCCCACTTCACCAAGGTCGGCAAGACTGAAAACCGCGTGATCGGCGTGCCGGACGCCGGTGGCCGGCTGCCGCTGGGCCGCCATGAACTGCACCTGCTGCCCGCTCACTTCCTGCATGCCGAAGGCAACTTCCACTTCTACGACCCGGTCAGCCGCATCCTCTTCACGGGCGATCTGGGCGTGTCCCTGATGAACGGCATCGAGGCGCAGGTGCCCGTGACCGACCTCGTGCCGCACATCGCCCGCATGGAAGGTTTTCACCGTCGATACATGGTCTCCAACAAGATCCTGCGGCTGTGGGTGCAGATGGCGCGCCAGCTGCCTATCGACATGATCGTGCCCCAGCATGGCGCGCCCATCATGGGCGCCAAGGCGATTGCCGACCTGTTCAACTGGCTCGAAGGACTGCAGTGCGGCATCGACCTGTTCGACCAGCGCAACTACCAGCTGCCCATGGCGGACATCGACCCCGTGACCCGCCAGCTGCGCCCTGCCCTGCGCGCCGTGGCCGGCTAGCTTCTGGCGCGCCGGCGGCGCAGTGCCTGGACCACGCGCCAGGCCAGCAGCAGCGCAAGAATGGCGGCGTACACGCCGACCTCCGCAAAGTTGTTCTTGCCTGCGCGCATCCAGAAGAAATGCAACAGGGCCAGCGGCGCGACCGCATAGATACAGCGGTGCAGCCACTGCCAGCGCCTGCCGCCCATGGCGCGCATGACACGGTGCGGTGAAGTCACCGCCAGAGCGGTCAGCAAGAGCAGCGCCGCAAAGCCCACCAGGATGAATGGGCGCTTCGGGATGTCGAGCACGATCTCGCCCCAGTCCAGCCCCATGTCGAACCATGCATAGCACAGCAGGTGCAGCAGCGCGTAGAAGAACACATACAGACCCAGCATGCGCCTGAAGCACGCCAGCGCCGCCAGTCCCAGCGCCTGGCGCAGCGGTGTCACGGCCAGCACCACGCACAGAAAGCGCAAGGTCCAGTCGCCGGTGGAGCGCAGCAAGGCCTCGGCCGGATTGGCGCCAAGCGTGTTCAGAATGGCTCCAGCCAGCAGCCACGCAAACGGCAGCAGGCACACAAGAAACACCAGCGGCTTGGCCGTCCGGTGCAGCAAAAAACGCTGCACCGCCGTCATTGCATGGGCCACATCAATAGAACTTCTTGAGGTCCATGCCCGCGTAAAGCTGGCCCACCTGGGCTTCGTAGCCGTTGAACAGCTGCGTCTTGCGCTTCTTGGCGAACAGGCCGTCTTCGCCAATGCGCCGCTCCGTGGCCTGGCTCCAGCGCGGGTGCGGCACGTCGGGGTTCACATTGGAATAAAAGCCGTACTCGGTGCGCGCCGCCTTGTTCCAGGCCGTGCCCGGCTCCTTGTCGGTCAGGCGGATGGCGACGATGCTCTTGGCGCTCTTGAAGCCGTACTTCCACGGCACCACCAGCCGCACGGGCGCGCCATTCTGGTTGGGCAGCACCTCGCCATACATGCCAAAGGCCAGCAGCGTCAGCGGGTGCATGGCTTCATCAAGGCGCAGCCCCTCGGTGTAAGGCCAGTCCAGCACGCCGCTGCGCAGGCCCGGCATCTGCGCCTTGTCGGCCAGGGTCACGAATTCCACATACTTGGCACTGCCCAGCGGCTGCACCTTGCGCAGCAGCTCGGCCAGGGAATAGCCCACCCAGGGAATCACCATGGACCAGCCCTCCACGCAGCGCAGCCGGTAGATGCGCTCTTCCTGTGGCGCGAGCTTGAGCAGCGCATCCAGGTCCAGCGTCTGCGGCTGCTGGACCAGGCCCTCGATCTTCACCGTCCAGGGGCGGGTCTTGAGCGTGTGGGCGTTCTTGGCAGGATCGTCCTTGTCCAGCCCGAATTCGTAGAAATTGTTGTACTGGGACACATCGGCATAGGCCGTGACACGGTCCATGGTGTTTGCGCCCACTACCTGGGAAGGCACGGTGGCCAGTGCCGCCAGCTTGCCGGGGCGCTGCACGCCCGCCGCCCAGCCGGGCAAGGCCGCGCCCGCCGAGCCTGCGGCCAGGTACTGCAGCCAGGCACGGCGCTTGAGGTAGCCGGCCCGGGGCGTGATATCGCTGCCTTGCGGGTGTTGGAAGCCGTTGTCGTGGGAGCGGATCAGCATGGGAATCTCCTGGTGTGCCGGCGGGCACGGGGCGCTATTGCTGGCGATATGGCGATTGGGAGCCTCGCAGGCGCGTGCAAGTTCCCTGCGGCACCGATGCGATGGTGCACGAAAAAGCGGCATGCGCCTGAACGCATGCCGCTGTCCTTATCTTGCCACTGTCACTGCCACTGCCGTGGCTCAAAGCTCGCCGTAGCTGTGCAGCCCCGACAGGAACATGTTCACCCCCAGGAAGGCGAAGGTGGTGATGGCCAGTCCACCCAGTGCCCACCAGGCGGACACCGTGCCGCGCAGGCCCTTGACCAGGCGCATGTGCAGCCAGGCCGCGTAGTTGAGCCAGACGATCAGCGCCCAGGTTTCCTTGGGGTCCCAGCTCCAGTAGCCGCCCCAGGCCTCGGCCGCCCACAGCGCGCCCAGCACGGTGGCGATGGTGAAGAAGGCAAAGCCCACGGCGATGGATTTGTACATCACATCGTCCAGCAGCTCGAAGCTGGGCAGGCGCTCGGCGATGCGCTTGCGCGCCAGCAGGATGCCGGCCACGATCAGCGCCGAGATGCCGAAGTAGACCATCCAGTAGCTGCCGCCGTTCTGGGTCGCGCCCTGGCGGAAGACGATGGGCTCGAAGCACAGCACCACACCCAGCATCCACAGCGGTGCGAGCTTGTACCAGCGGGTCTCCGTGGCCTGCTGCTTGATCAGGTAGGCAAAGGAGACCATGGCTGCCAGCGCAAAGGTGCCGTAGCCGATGAAGTTGGCCGGCACGTGCAGCTTCATCCACCAGCTCTTGAGTGCCGGTACCAGCGGCTGGATCTCGTGCGCCTCGCGCACCAGCGTGTACCACAGCAAAAAGCCCACGGCCGCGCTGACCACCAGCATCACGAAGCCGCCCAGGGCGCGCGTGTCGTAGTGCTGTTCGTAGTAGAGATAGAAAAGCGCCGTCATCCAGCAGAACATGACGAACACTTCATAGAGATTGCTGACAGGGATGTGGCCCACATCGGGGCCGATCAGGTAGCTCTCGTACCAGCGCACCATGGTGCCCACCAGCGCCAGCGTCACGGCCAGCCAGGCCAGGCGCGAGCCCAGCAGCGACAGCGCCGTGCCCTCGCCCCGCGCAAACATGCCGATCCAGTAGAAGACGGTGCTCATGAAGAACACCATGCTCATCCAGAGGATGGCCGACTGGCTGGACAGGAAGTACTTGAGGCCGAACACCGTGTCCGAGCGCGCCAGTTGCGCCCCTTCAGGCCCCTGGTAGAGCCCGATGGCCAGCAGCGACAGCCCGGCCACCACCAGCATCAGCCCGCGCAGCGGGCGCCAGAACCAGCCCAGCCAGATGGCCGAGGGAATGGTGCCGACCAGGATGCACTTTTCGTAGACATCCATGTACTCGCCATAGCGCTGCAGCGCATACAGCAGTCCCGCCGCCACCAGGGCCGCGAACACCCAGTCGAACCAGTTGCGGCGGGCGAAGAAGCCCTCGTTGAGCGTCAAAGTCGTCGTGGTAGTGGCGGTGTTCATGCGGAACCTCCGGGGGATTTCTTGTGGATGGGCTCGGCGCCTATCAGCTTGCCGGCCAGCATGGCGAATTCTCTATCACCATCGAGTGTCTTGCGATTGGTGGACAAGGCCATTTCGGCATGGCTTTCCCCATCGCGGGGCGTGAGCCAGATCCAGAGGCGGCGGTCGCGCACGTACAGCATGCAGAACACGCCGATGATGAGGAACAGGCAGCCCAGATACACCACGTTCTTGCCCGGGGCGCGCGCCACCTGGAAGACGCTGGCCTGCACCTGCTTGAAGTCCTGCAGCATGAAGACCATGGGCATGGGGTAGAACTGCGCATCGCTGAGCGAGAACACGGCCTGGGTCATGAAGGACTGCGTCTGCTCGCTGGGCTCCAGGGGCGCCTGGCCCGCCTGCGTGCGCACGATCTGGGCCAGCTCGAACAGCACGCCGTTGAGAATGCGCACCAGCACCTCGCCCGCACGTTCGCGCTCGGCGGCAGGCACATTGCTTTCCATGAAGTCCGAGATGGCCTGCAGCCCGCCCAGCGGCTTGCCGTCCGGCCCCTTCTTGTCGGTCTGGCCCGCGAACAATTCCAGCGCCTTGGTGGCCGACTGCGCCAGCGCGCCGCTCAGCTCGGAACGCGAGGAGTCGATGGCCTTGGCCACATAGGCCTTGGCCGCCTGCTCGCGCAGCCTTGGGTCCTGCAGCGCGCTGCGCAGGCGCAGGAAGGTGTCCATCTCGCTTTCGGGATCGGCGGGAATGCGCAGGTAGCGCATGGCATCGGCCTGGTTGTCGCGCACGCCCAGCAGGAACACGCGCTGGCCGTCGCCCGTGTCCACGGGCAGCATGTAGTTCTGGAACTCGCGCGCCTGGCCCGAGGCATCGCGCAGCTTGTAGCGGATGCTGGGGCCGATGTTGCGCAGCTCCTTCTTGGTCACGGTCTTGTGTGCCGCGCCCAGGCGCTCGTCGATGGCCTGCTTCAGGTCCACCTTGCGCACATCGGTGCCGCTGCCATTGGCCCCGCCGCCACCGCCGAAGTTCTCCACGTTGATGGTGCGCAGTTCGGCAAACTCCAGCGTCACTGTCTCGTCCTTGCCGTCCGGGAGCTTGCGCACGAACTGGTCCGATCCGCCTATCACGCCCTCGACATCAAAGGGCTTGGCTCCCGCCTCCAGCGGCACGGCGCGCAGCTTCACCGACGAGCCGCCGTCGTCAAAGCTGGACTGGTAGATCTCGATGCCACGGTAGCTGGCCGGGTGGTTGACCTCGATGCGTTTTTCCACCTTCTCGCCCGTGGCCTTGTCGTGGATGACGACCTCGCTGGCAAACAGCTTGGGCATGCCCGTGGAGTAGTACTCCACGATGAATTTCTTGAGCTCCACCGCAAAGGGCAGCTCCTGCAGCAGCACGCCGTCGGACTGCGACAGGATGGCCGTGCCTGCCGTGCCGCCTTCGGTCACCAGCAGGTTGCCTCGGAAGGTGGGGTTGCGCTCGCTCAGCCGGTGCTGCTCGGACACCTCGGAGATCAGGCCACCGCCGGTATAAGGTGTTTTGCCTCCCAGCCACATCTGAGCGCGCACGACGAGGTCGCCATCGAACAGCCCGCCCAGGCAGATCAGCACGATGGCGCTGTGGGCCGCGATATAGCCCAGCTTGTGGGCCGCGCCCGCCTTGGCAGCCAGCATCCAGCCCGTGCCGGGACCGGCCGCCGTATCGCGCTGCTGCAGCCGCACCTTCCAGCCCCCCGACACCAGCTGCTGGCCCAGGCGCCTGGCGGCCTCTTCGGTGCTGCCGGGCACCACGTTCTGCGCACGGTGGCCGAAGGCCTTGAGGCTTTGTTCGCGAACGTTTTCCTTGTAGCTGCGCAGATCGGCCAGGTACTTGGGCGCATGGCGTGCCACGCACAGCGAGGTGCTGATCACCAGAAAGGCCAGGATCAGCAGGAACCACCAGGCGCTGTAGACCGCATTGAGCTTGAGCGCGAGGAACAGCTGGGCCCAGAAAGGCCCGAACTGGTTGACGTAGTTGCCCACCGGCTCATGCTGCTTGAGCACGGTGCCGATCACCGAGGCAATGCAGATGACCGTCAGCAGCGAGATCGCGAAGCGCATCGATGCCAGCAGCTCCAGGGTCGCGCGCGCGGCCTGCGGGCGGGAGGGAGCAAGAGCGGCACCGGAAGAGTTGTCTGACATGAAGAACGAAAAGCCAAAACCCGAATGAAAAAAGCGGGACCATCTGCATTCATGCGATGGACCCGCCTGGCTTGGGGTGTCTATAAAGCAATAGGTTCCCGGTGATTACCCTGGGAACCGCGTCGGCCCCGGGATCGCATCAACGCAGGCCAGCGATGTAGTCTGCCACGGCCTTGATTTCGCGATCGTTAAGCTTGGCAGCAACCTGCGTCATCTGAATGCTATTGCCGCGCTTGCCGTCACGGAAGGCCGTGAGCTGGGTCGTGGTGTAGTCGGCATGCTGGCCCGCCAGGCGCGGGTACTGGGCTGGAATGCCGGCGCCGTTGGGGCTGTGGCAGCCCGCGCAGGCAGCAATGTTGCGCTCCTGGATGCCGCCGCGGTAGATGCGCTCGCCCATGGCCACCAGGTCCTTGTCCTTGGCAAAGCCGTCCTTGGGCTTTTGCGTGTGCAGCCAGGCGGCGATGTTCTTCATGTCAGGCTCGCTGAGCATGCTGGCAAAGCCCTTCATCACCGGGTCCTTGCGCTTGTCGCCCTTGAACTCCAGCAACTGCTTGACCAGGTACTCGGGATGCTGGCCGGCCAGCTTGGGCTGCAGCGGGATGGTGGAATTGCCGTCGGCCGCATGGCATGCCGCGCAGACGGCGGTGTAGCTGGCCTCGCCCTTCGCCAGGTCGGCCTTGGCCGCCTTCGGCTGTGCCGAGGCAGCAGGTGCCTCGCCAGCGGAGAAAGCGGGAAAGGCGGGGGCTGCAGCAAGAATGGCAGCCGTCAGCAAAGAGGCAAGCAACTTCATATCGAGGGCGTGGTTCTGTTGTTGAAAGCGCAAAATTCGGCGGATTCTACAATGGGGTCCCCTGTGATTGATATCGTCAGGAACCCTGGTTTCGCCACTGCGCACAGAGGAAAACATATTCCTTGATCGTGGTCACAAACTGGCCACGGATTCGGTGCTGAACATATGTTTTTCGCAGCCCAGCATATCGATCTGTGCCAGCGCGGCAATAAGGGCTCTACCCATGTGGCGCGCAATACCACACCCGTGCGCGCCAGATTCCGCTTCCCCGTCGCTTCAACCCGCGCCGAAGCGGCTGTCCGCCTGGCGGCGGAACTCCGAGGGCGTCATGCCCTTGATCTCCAGGAAGCGCCTGTTGAAGTTGGCCACGTTGTTGAAGCCCACCTGGTAGCAGATGTCGGCGATGAAGCTGTCGGTCTGCATGAGCAGGTGGCATGCGCTGTTGATGCGTACACGGCTGACGAAGTCGGTGAAGCTGTTGCCCGTGGCCCGGCGGAAGAAGCGGCTGAAGCGGCTCTCGCTCATGCCCAGCTCGGCCGCCACGTCGGCCAGGCTCAGCGGCTCGCTCACGCGCGCCATGATGCGGTTGACCACCTCGTTGATCTGATCCACCTGAGCCTCGCCCTGGGCGCCCTGCATCTGCACGGCTGACAGCAGCCGGTAATCGGTGCACTCGGCCAGATCGGACAGCAGCGCGCAAAAGGCCGTGAAGCGGCGCATTCCGCGCGCACTCCTGACCGCATCCCAGTGCGCGCGCGCCGTCTGCGCCAAGCCGAAGAACTCGATGCCATGGCGCGCACGGTCCAGCAGTTGAAGCACCTCGCGCATCTCCGGGATCTGCTCAGCCGCACGGGCGATGGGGTCGTGGTTGAAAAGGATCACGTAATCGCGTGCAGGCGAGCCCCCATCGGGCGCATCGAACGAGATCCAGTTGTGCGGCAGGCGCGGGCCGCACAGCACGAGGTGGCCGGGCTCGAAGGGGCCTATCCAGTCTCCCACGAAGGCGCGGCCCGAGGTGTCGGTGATGAGGTGCAGCTCGTACTCCTCATGGAAATGCCAGCGCACCAGGGGGCTTGGGAAACCATGTGCCAGGCAGCGCACCAGGCCGCTGCCCTCCATATCCTCATAGCCCAGCGCGGGCGTTCGCACGAAATCGCGCTCCAGTTCAGGGTGACGCTGGCGGGGTGTGCGGCGGCGTGGGCTGGTCATGGCGGCGTGAAGGTTTCTGGAGAGGCCATGGGCAAACAGTATCACCAGCGGCGGCTATCCACCGCAATGGGCTGCCAGCGCGGCATCGAGTTCCGCGCGCCGGGGCGGCTGGGCACCGGCGCGCGTGCAGTTGAGCGCTGCGGCCGTTGCGGCAAAGCGCAGCACCTGGCGCCACGCGCTCTCGGGCAGTTCCTGCAACTGGCCCGGCTGCTCGACACCCTGCTCCAGCAGCGCAACCGACAGCGCCGCGCCAAAGGTGTCGCCCGCGCCGATGGTATCCACCAGTTGCACGGCCGGCGGCTGCACCGACAAAGGCGCCTGTCCTGCACGCAGCAAGGTCGCGCCGGCCGCTCCGCGCGTGAGCACCACGGCCCGGGGACCCAGCGCCAGCCAGCGCGCGGCGGCCTCCAGCGCCGGAACGCCGGGCGCGATAAAGGCCAGGTCCTCATCGCTGAGCTTGACCAGGTCTGCCTGGGCCAGCCAGCCCAGGCAGTCGCGCCGGAAGGCCTGGGCATCGCGGATCAGCGTGGGCCGCACGTTCGGGTCGAAGACGATGATGCGCCGCCCGCGCTCAGCCGCCACCAGGTCCAGGATGCGCGGCCCGACAGGGGTGTGCAGCAATGCGATGGAGCCGAACTGCAGATAGCGGCATTCGGGCGGCAACTCGGGCAGCTCGGCAGGTGCCCACAGCGTGTCCGCCGTTGCCTGCGTGTAGAAGGCATAGCGGTTGGTGCCTTGCGCATGCTCGACAAAGGCCAGCGTGCTGGGCGCATCGCAGCGCTGCACCAGGCGCATGTCCACGCCGTTGCCCTGCAGGTGCGCGAAAAGGCGCTCGCCGAAGAGATCGCGCGACAGTTGCGAGACAAAGCCCGTGGCCTGCCCGAGCCGCGCGGCGGCCACGGCGCAGTTGGCGGGCGCGCCTCCTTCATGGCCCTGGAAGGCAAGGCCGCCCGTGGCGGTGAAATCGATCAGGGCTTCGCCCGCGATGGCTATGCGCATGCGTTCTACCTCGCTGCCTGTTGGACAAAAGCATGGACACGGTCTGTGGCACGGCGGACCGCCTCCACCAGATGCGGATGGCCCGCGGCCTCACCCCACAAGGGCACTTCGGCACACAGCGCGGCCACGGGGTCGATGGCGGCGCAGATGGCGTGTGCCACTGCGGGGTCCATGGCCTGATCCTGGTAGGCATAGGGCAATGTGTCATGGTGCCAGCGCTGCAGAAAAACCAGGAACAGCGCCGGCAGCATGGCCACGGCATCCATGGACGCGCCCTGCGCGATGCGCTCGCGCACCGTGGGCGCGATGAAGCCCGGGATCTTGGCAAAGCCGTCGGCCGCCACGCGCTGGTTGGTGTCGCGTATCGCAGGGTTGCCGAAGCGTTCCAGCACGGTGTCGCGGTAGGCCGGCAGGTCCAGGGCCGATGCCTTGCCGGGTGTTGCAAGGCAGGGAATCACGTCCTGCGTCACATAGTCCCATGCCATCTGACGTATCGCCGGCACGGCACTGCCTTCGTGGATGAAGCGCAGGCCCGCCAGCGTGCCGGCCCAGGCAATGCAGCTGTGGCTGGCGTTGAGGATGCGGATCTTGGCCTCCTCGTAGGGAGCCACGGAGGGCACCATCTCCACGCCCACGCGCTCCCAGGATGGGCGGCCTGCGACGAAGCGGTCCTCTATCACCCACTGTGAAAAGCTTTCGGCCGTCACGGCGGCCGCATCGTCCCAGCCCGTCGCGGCCTGCACGCGCTCGCGCAGCTCCGGCGGCGGGCGCGGGGTGATGCGGTCGACCATGGCATTCGGGCAGCTGATGTTGTGCTCGGCCCACTCGGCCAGTTCCTGCAGTTGCGCCAGTTGCATGAAGGCCAGCAGGCCGGCCAACAGGCGATCGCCGTTGTGGCGCAGGTTGTCGCAGCTCAGCAGTGTGACCGGGCCGGCATGTGCACAGCGGCGCAACTGCAGGATGGCGCACAGCACGCCATAGATCGTCTCTCCGACCTGCCCCTGGCGCATGCGGCCGATGTCGGCTGCAAGCTCCGGGCTGCCGGTGTCCAGCACGCCGCTGCCATCGAGGTAGTAGCCAGCCTCGGTCACGGTGAGGGAGATGACACGTGTGCAGGGGCTGGCTCCGCGCGCAATCACGGCGGCCAGCCCGGGCGCATGGGGGATCACTTCGCGCAGGGCCTCGATGCGTTGGTAGCGCACCGATCCGCCAGGCGCAATCGTCTCCAGTGTGTAAGCCCCTCCCTGGCGCGCCAGCGCCTCCAGCGTCTGCGCCATGTCGGAGCGCAGGTTGGCCCCCACCAGCTCCCATTGCGTGTCCCCTGCATCGATCAGCCGCTGTTGATAGGCGGCCTGGTGCGCACGGTGAAAGGAACCCAGGCCCAGGTGCAGCACCGTGGGTCTGGAAAGATGCGGAACAATCGCGTTCATGGTGACCAGAGGGAGATGAGGAAGAAAGGATGACTGCGCCGGGCAGCCTCTCGGAGCGAAGCGCTCAGGCGCCTGCCAGCGTGCGTCCCTGGCGGTCGAACAGGTGCAGTGCGCAGCCGGTGTCCAGCGCGACGGACACCGCGTCGCCCACGGCCAGCGGCGTGCGCTCGGCCTGGCGCGCGATGAGCTGCGCACCGCCCACGCTGACATGGATCAGCGTGTCGGCACCCAAGGCCTCGATCAGGTCCACGCGGCCCATGACCTGTCTCTGTGCAGCGGCATCGGGTGCGACCTGCGCTCTGGCCACGCGCAAGGCCTCGGGGCGTATGCCCAGCGTGCCGTCGGCGGGCAGGCGGCCCTGCGTGGCCCCGGAGAACACGGGCAGTGCCCCGGCGGCGATCAGGTTCATCGATGGCATGCCGATGAACTGCGCAACGAACTGGTTGGCCGGATGGTCGTAGAGCGCCAGGGGTGCACCCACCTGTTCGATGCAGCCATCGCGCAACACCACCACGCGGTCGGCCAGGGTCATGGCCTCGACCTGGTCATGGGTGACATAGATGGTGGTGGCGCCCAGCGCCTTGTGCAGCTTGTGGATTTCCACCCGCGTGTTGCCGCGCAGAGCCGCATCGAGGTTGGACAGCGGCTCGTCGAACAGGAACACCTTGGGCGCACGCACGATGGCCCGGCCTATGGCCACGCGCTGGCGCTGGCCGCCCGACAGGTCGCGCGGCTTGCGTTCCAGATAGGGCGTGAGGTTGAGCGTCTCGGCCGCCTGCCCGACCTTTCGGCGTATCTCCTCTTTCGGCACGCCGGCCAGGCGCAGCGCGAAGGACATGTTGTCGTACACGCTCATGTGCGGATACAGCGCATAGCTCTGGAACACCATTGCCAGGTCGCGCTCGCCCGAGGGCGCATGCGTGATGTCGCGCCCGTCGAGCAGCAACTGCCCCGAAGTGATGCTCTCCAGCCCGGCGATCAGGCGCAGCAGCGTGGACTTGCCGCAGCCCGAAGGCCCGACGAAGACGATGAATTCGCCGCGCTCGATGGCGAGGTCCACGCCGCGGATGATCTGCGCCTCTCCGAAGCGCTTGCGTATGTCCTGAAGTTGCAGATAGGCCATGGTTTTCCTCGTGCAGCACAAAGCCGCGAAATGGATGCCGGACGGCTACTTGACGGCGCCAAAGGTCATGCCCTGCACCAGTTGCTTCTGGCTGAACCAGCCAAACACCACGATGGGGGCGATGGCGATCAGCGAAGCGGCCGAGAGCTTGGCCCAGAACAGCCCTTCGGGGCTGGCATACGAGGCGATCAGCGTGGCCAGCGTGCCGGCCCGGGCGCTGCTCAGGTTCAGCGACCAGAAGGCCTCGTTCCAGCTCAGCACCAGGCACAGCAGCCCGGTGGAGGCAATGCCGCCCACCGCCAGCGGCAGCACCACATGGCGGAACTCGGCCCACAGGCCTGCGCCATCCATGCGCGCCGCTTCCAGGATCTCGTTGGGGATGTCCTTGAGCGCGCTGTAGAGCATCCAGACCATGATGGGCAGGTTGGACAGCGTGAAGACGATGACCAGCACGGTGAGCGAATCCAGCAAGCCCGCCCCTTGCGCCAGCACATAGATGGGCAGCAGGGCCCCCACGGCCGGCATCATCTTGGTCGAGAGCATCCACATGAGCACGTCGCGCGTGTGGCGGCTGCGGAAGAACGCCATGGAGTAGGCAGCAGGCACGGCGATGGCCAGGCCGATCAGGGTCGAGGCCAGGCTGGTGATCAGCGAATTGCGCGCATACAGCAGGTAGTCGCTGCGCTGCTGCACTTCGCCGAAGTTGGCCAGCGTGGGCTCGAACACGAACAGCGGCGGTACGGCAATGGCCTGCAGTTCCGTCTTGAAGGCCGTCAGGAACAGCCAGGCCAGCGGAAAGAACAGCAGCAGTGCCACGGCCCATGCGGCAGCGGCGCGCACCAGGGTGGAGGAACTTGTTTTCATCATGCCCTCAGTCCAGGCTCTTGCCGACGATGCGGATCAGGAAGAGGGAGACGATGTTGGCCAGCACCACGGCAAACAGTGCACCGGCCGAGGCCACGCCCACGTCGAAGTTCATCAGCGACTGCTTGTAGATCAGGTAGGTCAGGTTGGTGCTCTCGTTGCCGGGCCCGCCCGCCGTGGTGATGGCGATCTCGGCGAACACGCTGAGCAGGAAGATCATCTCGATCATCACCACCACCGCCATGGGCCGCGCCAGATGGGGCAGCGTGAGGTAGTAAAAGCGCTGCAGGGCGTTGGCGCCATCCATGCGCGCCGCCTCCATCTGTTCTCGGTCCAGCGACTGCAGCGAGGTGATGAAGATCAGGCAGGCGAAGGGCAGCCATTGCCAGGACACCATGACGATGACGGACAGCAGCGGCATCTCGGTGAGCCAGTCCACGGGCTGCAGTCCGACGGCCCTCCACAGGCTGGCCAGCACGCCATAGATCGGGTTCATCATCATGTGCTTCCACAGCAGCGCATTGACCGTGGACATCACGAAGAACGGCGAGATCAGCATCACCCGCACGATGCCGCGCCCCGGAAACGGCTCGTTGATCAGCAAAGCGATCAGCACGCCCAGCACCAGGGTGATCAGAACCACGCTGGCCAGGAAGTTCAGCGTGTTCCACACGGCGGGCAGGAAGTCCGGATCGGTGATGAAGAAGACGTAGTTGTCCCAGCCGGCGAAGCGGTGCTCGCCCGGCTGCATGAGGTTGTAGTTGACGAGCGAGAAATAAATCGTCATCAACAAGGGCACGAGCATCCAGCACAGCAGCACGGCCACGGCGGGCGCCATCAGGGCGCGGGGCAGCAGGCGCCTGGCGGACGCTGCCCTGTCGGGAGTCCTATCGGCCCTCATTTGTAGTAGCCGCTTTTCCTCATCTCGCGTTCGGCCAGCGTCTGCGAGGTACTGAGTGCCTGCTCCACCGTGACCTTGCCCGACAGTGCGGCGCTCATCTGCTGGCCCACTGCAATGCCAATGGCCTGGAACTCTGGAATCGCGACGTACTGCACGCCGGCATAGGGCGACTTGGGCTCGGTCGCATCGGTAAGGCTCACGCTGTCGATGGCCCGCTTCTCGGCTGCGGCAAAGCCCGCCACCTTCTGGAACTCGGCATTGGCATAGGTGGACTGGCGCGTTCCTGTGGGCACGGCACGCCAGCCGTGCTCCTGCGCGACCAACTGCACATACTCCCTGGAGGTGGCCCACTTCACGAAGACCTGGGCCGCATCGGCCTTCTTCGAGCTGGAGGGAATGGCCAGGTTCCAGGTCCACAGCCAGGTCGATCCCTTGGGCGTGCTGGCCATGGGTGCGGCCGCATAGGCCACCTTGTCGGCCACCTTGGATTGCTTGGGGTCGCTCACGAAGGAGGCGGCGATGCTCGCATCCACCCAGGCGCCGCACTTGCCCTCGTTGAACAGCGCCAGGTTCTCATTGAAGCTGTTGGCCGAGGCGCCCGGGGGGCCATAGGCCTTCATCAGGTCCACATAGAAACCCACGGCCTTCTTCCAGGCGGGTGTATCGATCTGCGGCTTCCACTGCATGTCGAACCATTGGCCGCCGAAGGTATTGGCCATGGTGGTGATCAGGGCCATGTTGTCCCCCCAGCCCGGCTTGCCGCGCAGGCAGATGCCGTAGACCCCGGCCTTGGGATCGTGGACCTTGGAGGCGAACTCCCGGACCTGCTCCCAGGTGGGCTTGTCCGGCATCTGAAAACCCGCCTTGTCGGCCAGGTCCTTGCGGTACATGAGCATGGAGCCTTCGCCATAGAAGGGCGAGGCATAGAGCTTGCCTTCGTAGGACAGGCCTTCGCGGATGGTGGGCAGCAAATCGGCCGCGTCATAGGCGGCATCGGTGGCAATGGGCTGCAGCCAGCCCTTCTTCGACCAGATCGGCACCTCGTAGATGCCCACGGTCATCACATCGAACTGGCCGCCCTTGGTGGCGATGTCGGTGGTCACGCGCTGGCGCAGCACGCCTTCTTCCAGCGTCACCCATTTGAGCGTGATGTCGGGGTGGGCCTTCTCGAACCGGGGGGTGAGCTTTTGCATCTCGATCATGTGGCCGTTGTTCACGGTGGCGATCACGAGTTCGGTGCCGGCGAGTGCGCCCACTGCGGCAGTGGCCATGGCCCATGTGAGGCTGGCCTTGAGCAAGCTGTGCATTTTTGTCTCCTTGTTCCCTGGTCTTCGAATGCTGGATCACCGCGCCTCCCATCCCGGCTGCGGATGAGGCATTGTGGCGACGGCCTCGTGCCTGGACTGGTACGACAGATGCGCCTTTCGATACTTTTATGCGCAGCCAAGCCGGTGATATCCCTTAGCCGATGCATCAAACCATTTGCCGCTGCTGCGGTGCGTCCCGAACTCCTAGAATTCCGCTCATCCGCATCTCCGAGGCAGACCATGGCCGTGCAGCGCATCCCTGTTCCACCGAGTGCACTCGGCGAGTCCCCCTTCTGGCACCCGCAGGAACACCGGCTCTACTGGTGCGATATCCAGGACCGGCACATCCATTCCTGGGAGCCCGCCACAGGCCTGCACCGCAGCTGGGCCACGCCCAGCGAACCGGGCTGCTGCGCTCCCACGGACCGGGGCCGCATCGTGGTGGGGCTGCGCGACGGCTTCGGCCTGCTGGACACCGCCACGGGACACACCGAAATGATCGCCCGCCTGGACCATGATCCGCAGCAGCTGCGGCTCAACGACGGGCGCTGCGACCGCGCCGGGCGGCTGTGGGCGGGGTCACTGTTCTCGCCCAAGACGGCGCCCGATGCCGCGCTGTGGTGCCTTCGCGCGGACGGCGCCGGAGGCTACGCCGTTCAGCGCATGGCAGGCGACTGCACCACGGCCAATGGCCTGGCCTTCAGCCCCGATGACGACTGGATGTACTGGGCAGACACGCCAGCCCACCGCATAGACCGCTTTGCCTTCGACCTGGACTCCGGCACGCTGGGCACGCGCTCTCTGTGGAAGGCCTTCGCCCCCAAGGCCGAGGGCAGGCTCTATGGCGGCCGCCCCGACGGCGCCAGCGTCGACGTCCGGGGCAACTACTGGGTGGCCATGTACGAAGGCGGCTGCGTGCTGCAACTGAGTCCCGAGGGCGATGTGCTGCAGCGCCTGGACACGCCCGTGCGCTGCCCCACCATGGTCTGCTTTGGGGGGGAGGACCTGCGCACGCTGTACATCACCTCGGCCGGACACGGCCGGCCCGATCCGGAGCGATCGGCGCAGGTGCCTGCCGGCGCACTGATGGAGTGCCGTGTCGATGTGCCGGGCCTGCCGGTGAACAGCTTCCACGAAGCCTGAGCCTGCACAACCCCGGCAACGTGTTGCCAGGGGCATCAGGCCCGCATGCGCTGCAGCAGTCCTGCGGTCGATGCATCGAGCTGCGCCACATCGCCGCTGGCCAGGCGCTGCTGCAGGTCCCTCGCCAGCAGCTTGCCCAGTTCCACCCCCCACTGGTCGAAGCTGTTGAGGCCCCACAGCGCGCCCGCCACGAACACGCGGTGCTCCTGCAAGGCGATCAGCGCACCCAGCGCCGCCGGCGTGAGCGCATCCAGCAGTACGAAGGTACTGGGCCGGTTGCCCGGGAAGTGGCGATGGCCATCATCGCAGGAACGCCCCTGCATCAAGGCCTGGGCCTGGGCCAGGGCGTTGGCCAGCAGTTGCTCATGGTGGCCCTGCAGGCCGTGCGACGGCCGCTGCACGGCGATGATCTCCAGCGGCACGATGTCCGTCCCCTGGTGCAGCATCTGGAAGAAGGCATGCTGCCCATCCGTACCAGGCTCGCCCCAGAGCACGGGGGCTGAGCCCAGCGCCAGCGGCCGGCCCTGGCGGTCCACGCGCTTGCCATTGCTCTCCATCTCCAGTTGCTGCAGATAGGCCGGCAGGCGCCGCAGGCCTGCGTGGTAGGGCGCAATGCAGCGGCTGGCAAAGCCCAGCAGATTGCGGTTCCAGACATCGAGCAGGCCCAGGCGCACGGGCAGGTTGGCCTGCAGCGGTGCCGTGCGGAAATGGTGGTCCATGGCATGCGCGCCAGCCAGCAGGTCGCGGAATGCCGCAGCTCCCACGGCGAGGGCCACGGGCAGCCCGATCGCCGACCACAGCGAATAGCGCCCGCCCACCCAGTCCCAGAAACCGAAAGTGGTGGTGATGCCCATCTGCGCAGCCGCCGAGGCATTGGTCGTCAGCGCCACGAAATGCCGCGCCACATCTTCACCGCCCTGCGCATGGAACCATTGCAGTGCGCTGCGCGCATTGGTCAGCGTCTCCTGCGTGTTGAAGACCTTGGAGGCCACGATGAACAGCGTGCTGCGCGGCTGCAGCCCATCGAGCACCGATTGCAGCTCATGCCCATCCACGTTGGAGACGAAGTGCATGCGCCGCCGTGCATCGCACATTCCCTGCAGCGCCTGCACGGCCATCTGCTGCCCCAGGCCCGATCCGCCGATGCCCATGCACACCACATCGGTGATGCCGGCATCGGCCCTCACGCGCTCGGCATAGGCCAGCATGGCATCCAGCGTTTCGTGCACCTGGGCCAGGGCCCATGCAAGGCCCGGCGGCGACTCGCCGCGCGGGCAGCGCAGCAGCGCATGCAGCACGGCGCGGCCCTCGCTGCCGTTGACGTGCTCGCCGGCGAACATGGCATCGCGCTGCTGCTCCACTGCGCACTCGCGCGCCAGACGCAACAGCAGCGCCTCGGCCGGGGCATCCCAGAGGTTCTTGGACAGGTCTGCAAAACAGTGTGGCGCCTCCTGGCTGAAGTGCGCGAACCGGCCGGGATCATCGGCAAAGGCGTGGCGCAGATCGAAGCCCTTGCGCAGGGCCAAGGCATGGTGGTGCAGTGCAGGCCAGACAGTGGCATGGTCGCAGCGCGGGGGCTGGGGAATGACGGACAGCATGGGATGAAAGTAATCTGATTACCAAATCGACAACACATCTCTGGAACAAAACCTCAATACCTTCCTATAATTTATCCGATTCTTCAAAATTTTGGTAACCAAGTTACCAAAAAATAGACACATCAACTTGTGGAGACAGCATGGGTTTCGATCTGGTTTTGTTCGGTGGCACGGGTGATCTCGCATGGCGCAAGCTGATGCCCGCGCTGTTCCAGGCGTTCCGCCACGGCACCCTCCCCGAGGGGGGACGCATCCTGTGCGTGGGTCGCGATGATCTGAGTGACGACCAGTACCGCGCTCTCATCCAGGGCCGCTTCGAAAAGGTGGAACTGTCCAAGCGCCCCAGTCCGGAGGAGTTCTCGCGTTTCGCGGCCTTGCTGCACTACCTGCGCATGGACCTGTCGCAACCCGCCGACTACGAGCGCCTGGCCACGGCGCTGAACACGCGCGGTGCCGAGACGGTGGTGATGTACCTGGCCACTGCGCCCAGCCTGTTCACCACGGTCTGCGAGCAGATCGCCGCCGTGGGCCTGAATGGCCCGCAGACGCGCGTGGTGCTGGAAAAGCCGCTGGGCCACGACCTGGCCTCCAACCAGGCCATCAACGCCACGCTGCGCAAGGTCCTGCGCGAAGAGCAGGTGTTTCGCATAGACCACTACCTGGGCAAGCCCTCGGTCCAGAACCTGCTGGCACTGCGCTTCGGCAACGCACTGTTCGAGCCGCTGTGGCGGCGCGAGACCATTGCCAACATCCAGATCACCATTGCCGAGGAACTGGGCGTGGAAAGCCGGGGCGCCTTCTACGACCAGACCGGCGCGCTGCGCGACATGGTGCAAAACCATGCCCTGCAACTGCTGTGCGCCATCGGCATGGAGCCGCCGATCAACGCCTCGGCCCACGCCATCCGCGACGAAAAGCTCAAGGTGCTGCAGTCGCTCAAGCCCTGGACGCCGGAAACCCTGAGCCAGCACGTGGTGCGCGGCCAGTATCTGGCCGGCGCCAGCCAGGGCCAGCCCGTGCCCGCCTACCAGCAAGAGAAAGGCGTGGCGGCCGGCAGCCAGACCGAGACCTTCGTCGCCCTGCGCACCGAGATCTGCAACTGGCGCTGGGCCGGCGTGCCCTTCTACATCCGCACCGGCAAGCGGCTGGCAGGACGGGATGCGCGCATCGTCGTGAACTTCCGGCCCGTGCCCCATCCCATCTTCCGCTCGCCCCTGTCCGAAGCCAACCGGCTGGTCATCAACCTGCAGCCCAAGGACGGCCTGGAGCTGCATCTGCTGGCCCAGGGCGCCACCCAGCAGCAGGCCGAGCCTTCGCTGGCTCCCGTGCACCTGAACCTGGACTTCGACCAGCGTTTCGGCGCCAAGCGCGTGGGCGCCTACGAACGCCTGCTGCTGGACGTGATCGCCGGGCGGCTGAACCTGTTCGTGCGCAGCGACGAGCAGGAACAGGCCTGGCGCTGGGTGGAACCCATACTGCAGCACTGGCGCAACGATCTCTCGGGGCCGCGCGGCTATGCGGCTGGCGGCTGGGGGCCCAGCGCGGCCAGCGCGATGATTGCGCGGGATGGGTTTTGTTGGAGCGAGGAGGTTTAGGCACCCCCTGAGGCGCTTCGCGCCTTCCCCCTCTCTACTCGCTACGCGAGGGAGGGGAACGACGCCCTCGCCGCGAGGCGGCTCTTGCTCGGCGTCTCTCGCCTGACAGCGCCAGCTTCCTGCGCCGCGCCTGCATATGGTTCCACGCAGTTGGCATATGGCCCGTGAGAAACGCTGGATCATGGGGGAACCTACAATGAGGCCCCGAGAGACTGACCACACCATGAATCCTGCTGCGCCGGCTGCCGATGCCGCCCCCACTTCCTCCCTGATCGATCCCAAGCTCGCCATGGGATGGATGCACACGACGCGCTTTTTGACGACGGCTGCGCAACTGCACCATCTTCCCAAAGTCGATGTGCCCGAGATCGCGTTCGTGGGCCGCTCCAATGCCGGCAAGTCCACCTGCATCAACACGCTGACGCAGCAAAAGCAGCTGGCCTTCGCCTCGAAGAAGCCCGGCCGCACGCAGCACATCAACCTGTTCTCCCTGGGCAAGCAGGGCGTGACCGACGCCGTGCTGGCCGATCTGCCCGGCTACGGCTACGCCGCCGTGTCGCGCACGGACAAGCAGCGCTGGCAGCGCGTGATGCTGAACTATCTGGTCAGCCGCGAGAGCCTGACGGGCATCGTGCTGCTGTGCGATCCGCGACTGGGCCTGACCGAACTCGACGAAGCCTTGCTCGATGCCCTGCGCCCGCGCGTGCAGGAGGGCCTGAAGTTCCTCGTGCTGCTGACCAAGGCCGACAAGCTCACGCGCGCCGAGCAGGCCAAGGTGCTGTCCATCACGCGGCTCAATGCCGGCGGTGGCGAGGTGCGCATGTTCTCCGCGCTGAAGAAGCAGGGTGTGGACGAGGTGGCCCAGCTGCTGTGGCACTGGAGCCATCCCGAAGGGCTGGCCCAGCCGGCCGCTGCTGCACCGCAGGCGGACGTCGCAGCCGCGACGCCCGGCGAGAGCGACAGCCCCCAAGATTAGCGCCCGGAGGCGCTCGTGTAGCCAGCGCCCCGCAAGGAGCGCAACATGGTGACCACCTGCATTCGTGAGCTGCCTCACGGCATCCATCTGCACTGCCGCGTCAGCGGCGAACCCGGCCGGCCGTTGCTGCTGTTCCTGCACGGCTTTCCCGAGGGCAGCTTCATCTGGGAAGGCATGCTGGAGCAGTTCGGCACGCAATGGCGTTGCGTCGCCCCCGATCTGCGGGGCTTTGGCCATTCCAGCCAGCCCGCCGGCGTGGAGCAGTACAAGGCCAAGCACCTGCTGCAGGATCTGGCGGCGCTGATCGCCATCGAAAGCCCTGGCGCACCCGCAGCCTGCGTGATCGCCCACGACTGGGGCGGTGCCCTGGCCTGGGGTCTGGCCAATCGCCATCCCGGGCTGATGCAGCGGCTGATGATCCTCAACGCCCCGCATCCAGGCGCCTTTCTGCGCGAGTTGCTGGACAACCCCGTGCAGCAGGCCGCAAGCCAGTACATGCATTTCCTGCGCCGCCCCGACGCGCCCGCCCTGCTGGCCGACAACGGCTGGCAGCGCATGCTGGGATTTTTCCGCACACCGCAGGGCGAGTTGCCCGGATGGCTCACGCCGCAGTTGAAGCAGCGCTACCGCGAGCACTGGGACCTGGGCGTGCAAGGCTCCTGCCACTACTACGGCGCCAGTCCCCTGGTGCCGCCCCGGCCCGAAGATCCGGACTCAGCCGACGCACTGCGCAACCTGAGGCTGCCGCCCGAGATGCTGGACATCGGCGTGCCCACGCATGTGCTCTGGGGCGACAGCGACCCGGCGCTGCAGCCTGCCTTGGTCGAAGGTCTGGAGCCGTGGGTGCCGCGCCTGACGGTGCAGCACCTGGCAGGCACTTCGCACTGGGTCGTGCACGAGCAGCCCGATGCGGTGCGGCAAGCGCTGGAGCAGTTCCTGTCCCGCCCCGTTCAGTAGACCGAAAGCTCGCCCTCGGGCCGGGTCTTGAAGCGCCTGTGCACCCAGTAGTACTGGTCGGGCATGGTGCGAATCGCCGCTTCCAACTCGCGGTTCATGCGTGCCGTGTCGGCCTCGGCATCGTCGGTGGGAAAGTCCGTCCAGGCCGGCGTGATCTCGGCCACGTAGCCCGTGGGCGTCATGCGCGTATACATGCCCAGCACCTTGGCCCGGCCCAGGCGTGCAAAGCGCGACAGCGAGGGGATGGTGGCCGCGTTCACGCCGAAGAAGGGCACGAAGACCGAGTCGTTGCGGCCGAAGTCCATGTCGGGCAAAAGGTACAGCAGCCCGCCCTTGCGCAGGCTGGAGATAATGGGCTTGACCCCGTCGGCGCGGTTGAGCATGCGCACGTCGCCAAAGCGCTGGCGCCCCGACATGAACCACTCATCGACCGCAGGGTCCGGGTGGGTGGAGAAAATCGAGGTGAAGGGCCGCGTGGTGTGCAGCGGCAGCGCCAGGCCACCCGCGTCCATGCTGTAGAAATGCGGCGCGAACAGGATGGTGGGCGTATCGCCGTCGAGCTCATGCACGGCGCCCTGCAGCTTCACGCGCTCGGCCACCACCTCGCGCGGCGCGGCCCACAGCCAGCTGCGGTCCAGCCAGGTCTGGCAAAAAACGATGAAGTTGCTGCGCGCCAGCTCCACGCGCTGCGCCTCGGTCAGCTCTGGAAAGCACAGTTCCAGATTGCGCAGCGCCACCTTGCGGCGCGGCGCCGCCAGCACGAACAGCACACGCCCCAGAAACGCACCCAGCCCCCGCAGCCACGGCAGCGGCATCCAAGCCAGCGACCGCATCAGCCACACGCCGATGCGCCCGCTCATGCACCCACCTCGCCGGCAGCTGCTTCACGGCGCGGCTGCTTGTAGCGCGCATAGCCCCACAGGTACTGCTGCGGGCATTGGCGGATGGTGTGTTCCATCGCCTCGTTGATCTGCTGCACCGCAGCTTCCAGATTCTCGGACAAGGGCACGGGCAACTCCTCAAGATACAGCGCATAGCCCCGCCCCCAGGACAAGCGCTCACAACGGGCCACGATCACCGCGGCCCCCGTCTGCAACGCCAGGCGCGCCGCCAGCGTCATCGTATAGGCATCACGGCCGAAGAACGGCGACCAGACGCCCTGCCCCTCGGGCGGAACCTGGTCTGGCAGCAGCCCCACAGCCGCGCCCTTGCGCAGCGCCTTGATCATCTGGCGCACGCCAGCCAGCGTGGTAGGCACAGCCTGCACGCCGGGGCGGTTGCGCGCCGTCTCCATGACGCGGGCCAGCCAGGGCTGGCGCGCGGGGCGGTAGAGAATGGTGATCTCGCCATGCTCGGCCGACCATTGCCGCGCTGCATGCTGCACCGACAGCTCGAAGCAGCCCAGATGCGGCGTCAGAAAGATGATGCCGCGCCCGGCCGCGTAGGCCCGGCGCACGCATTCCTCGTTGAGCATCTCGCAGCTCGGCTGCCTGCCCATCCACATGCGCGGCAGCTCCGCCACCATGCGCCCCGCGTGTCCCACGGCCGGCGCCACGGCGCCGAGGCCGTAGCCGGCCTGCCGGGCGTTGGCCAGAAAGCGGCGCCGGTACGTGGCCGAAGCGGCGAACGCCACCCAGCCCATCAGCGCGCCAAGGGGGTGCAATAGCCACAAAGGCAGTGCAGCAAACAGTCGGAACAGGGATGGCATTAAAATGATGGGTGTCGCTGAGTTAACTGAGCAACTTGCAGAGCGACGTTAAACAATTTCTGCTAAAGCGTTCGCCAGAGCTCCTGCAGCTTGGGCAGCGCCCAGCAAAAAAGCTGCAACCAAGGAGTTTATTCATATGGCGAACGATTTTCTTTTCACCTCGGAATCCGTCTCTGAAGGCCATCCGGACAAGGTGGCTGACCAGATCTCTGACGCGATCCTGGACGCCATTTTCGCCCAAGACCCGTACAGCCGCGTTGCGGCCGAGACGCTGACCAACACGGGTCTGGTGGTTTTGGCAGGTGAGATCACCACCGGCGCAAACGTCGACTACATCCAGGTCGCACGCGACACCATCAAGCGCATCGGCTACGACAACACCGACTACGGCATCGACTACAAGGGCTGCGCCGTGCTCGTGGCCTACGACAAGCAAAGCCAGGACATCGCCCAGGGCGTGGACAAGGCCAGCGATGACGAGCTCAACACCGGCGCCGGCGACCAGGGCCTGATGTTCGGCTACGCCTGCGACGAGACGCCCGAGCTGATGCCCGCGCCCATCTACTACGCGCACCGCCTCGTCGAGCGACAGGCCCAGCTGCGCAAGGACGGCCGTCTGCCCTTCCTGCGCCCCGACGCCAAGAGCCAGGTGACCATGCGCTATGTGGACGGCAAGCCCCACAGCATCGACACCGTGGTGCTGTCCACCCAGCACAGCCCCGACCAGTCGGAAACCGCCACCAAGATGAAGGCCAGCTTCACCGAAGCCATCATCGAGGAAATCATCAAGCCCGTGCTGCCCTCCGAGTGGCTGCAGGACACCAAGTACCTGATCAACCCCACGGGACGCTTCGTTGTCGGCGGCCCCCAGGGCGATTGCGGCCTGACCGGCCGCAAGATCATCGTCGACACCTACGGCGGTGCCTGCCCCCATGGTGGCGGCGCCTTCAGCGGCAAGGACCCGACCAAGGTGGACCGCAGCGCCGCCTACGCCGCGCGCTACGTGGCCAAGAACATCGTGGCCGCCGGCCTGGCACGCCAGTGCCAGATCCAGGTGGCCTACGCCATCGGCGTGGCACGCCCGATGAACATCACGGTCTACACCGAAGGCACGGGCGTCATCCCCGACGCCGAGATCGCCAAGCTGGTGGCCGCCCACTTTGACCTGCGTCCCAAGGGCATCATCCAGATGCTGGACCTGCTGCGCCCCATCTACAGCAAGACCGCCGCCTACGGCCACTTCGGCCGTGAAGAGCCCGAATTCACCTGGGAGCGGACGGACAAGGCAGCCGTGCTGCGCGCTGCAGCCGGCCTGTAAGCAAAATGCCAGGGGCGCTCGTGCGCCCATCTAACGGATGGCCTTTGGCCCCATGTTGCGCTGTGCCGCACATGGGGCTTTTTTCATCGCAGGCCTTCTCGCAATACTCGCACCAAACTGGCGCAACAGGCAAAGTAATCGGGTTTAACGGCCGATAAACTGACTGCACCTTTCCACAAGAGAGGCAATCTGCAAGGCAACCTCAAGCTCTGCCACATCCAAGACAAGACAAGGCAAAAAGCGATGGCTGCCTCCTACAAAGCGATTTACTGCTTCAGTGCCCTTCTTGCGCTGGCCATATTGGGGGTTTATCTGCCCGGCCTGAACAACGGGCTGCTGTTTGACGATATGCGTCTGGCGGATGCAACCATTTTCGGCAACTACGGCAGCCTGCTGGACTTCAAACAGCGCACGCTGTCGTATGGCAGCTTCGTCTGGATCGAGCAGATTTTCGGAGCCGGCTGGTGGAAGCAGCGTGCCTTCAATATCGCCTTGCATCTCGCAACCGTGACGGCTCTGTATGCCCTGTTCAAAGCCCTGCTGACGCATACCCGCTTTCCGCAGGACATTGAGGAGCAGCCCCACTTCCGCGCGTCGCGCGATGCAGCCCTGCAGTTGGGCCTGATCCTTTTTGCACTGAACCCTGTCGCGGTCTACGCCGTTGGATACCTAGTGCAGCGCTCCATCGTCATGGCAACGCTGTTCGCGGTGCTGGCATGCTGGGCCTTTGTGCGCGGGCTTCAGAGCGGGCGCGCCCTGTGGCATGTCGCGGCATTCATCTGCTATGTGCTTGCCGTACTGTCCAAGGAGCATGCTTTTCTGACAGTCGCCATGGTGGTGCCGCTCTATATCTTTGTGCGGCGCCCCGGCCTGAAGGCTGCCATGGTCATTGTGGGCATGGCCTTGCTGCTGCTGGCCGTTGCCTCGGCGGCAGTCTTTCATTTCTTCGGCAGTCTGGTGGGCCAGATTTTCGATGAGCAATCCCAGGGCTATGCAAGGCAATTGGAAGCCCTTCAACCCGGCATCACCTCTCGGATCTATCCCCTGAGCATCCTCAATGAAGCCGCCCTGTTTTTTGCCTACGGCTTTCTGTGGATCGTTCCCTATGCGGGCTGGATGTCCATCGATCTGCGACCGGCATTTCCTCTCGGCTTCGGCTCGATCTGGCACCTAGCCGGCGCGCTCGGTTACCTGGCCCTGCTGGCCTGCTCAATCTGGGCCGTGCTCAGGCGTCCCGGTGTCATTGGCCTGGTCGCGCTCTGCCTCCTGTTTCCCCTGCTCTGGTATGCGACCGAATTCGCCACGGTCTGGCTGCAGGACCCCTTCGTTCTATATCGCAGCTATCTGTGGGCTGTGGCCATCCCGGGATTGGCGGCCATTGCGCTGACGGGGGTCAAACCACGCACCATCTACATCGCCGGCATCGTCATCGGCGTGGTGTTCGGAGCCCTCGCTTTCGAACGCGTGCTCTCTCTTCAGGATGTAGGCACATCCTGGGCCGATGCTGTCGAAAAAATCGACAAAAAAGCCCCCGCCAATGCCGTGGGACGCGGCCGTGCCTTCCTGAACGTCGGAACGGCACATGCAGACAAGGGCATGCTCGACCAGGCGCTGCAGGACTTCGCCACGGCCAACGCCCTTGGAGACTTGGGAGGCAATGCACTGTTCAATATGGGTGCCGTTCTGTCCCAGCAAAAGAAATTTGCCGAGGCGATGAATGCCTTCTGGGCGGCAGAGGCCAAGGGTTTCAAGGGCCAGGCCCTGAATTACCAGAAAGCCGAAGCGCTTTTGGCCATGGGCCAGCCTAGTGAAGCGCTCAAGGAATACACCATCGCGCTCACCGCTCCGGCGGAAGACCCCGAAAACGCCAAGCAGATGGAGCAAACCTTGCGCCTCAAGCGCGCGGAAACTGCCATCGCTGCTCAGCAATATCAAGTGGCTGTTGACGATTTTCAGATTCTGCTGAATGCCTCGCCCGATCTACCACGCCTGATCGTCGGGCTGGGCCTGGCCCTTGTTGGCAAGGGAGAAAGTGTCAGAGCCAAGGAGTTGCTGACACCGTTGGTCGCTCGAAACCCCAGTGCACCCGCGCTGTACGGGCTTGCAATGGCCTACCACGGTCAAGGAAACATGGCGGAAGCGCTGAAGTACCTCGACCAAGCCATTCGTCGGGAGCCTCAGAATCCTCAATACAGGCAAATCCGCAGCCAGCTCAATCCGCAACCAACGGCCAAACCTCAGGCTGCGAAGTAGAAACCTTCCGCCATGGCTTTGCGCATACTCCACGTCGGCAAATTCTTCCCGCCCTATCGGGGCGGCATGGAGGTCTTTCTTGCCGACTTGATCCAGGAGCAGCGGTCTCAGGGCATAGATGCCCATGCCCTGGTCCATGGTGATCCGGAGCCAGATGATCCCCTCTGGCTGGAACGCGTGCCGGTTCAATTCAATCTGGTCTACGCCCCCATGGCCATCGGATTCCGGCGCGCACTGGGCCGCGCCATCGAACGCATTCAGCCCGACGTACTGCACCTGCACCTGCCCAACAACTCGGCGCTATGGGCCCTCACCTTGCCGATAGCCAGGCGCGTTCCCTGGGTCATTCACTGGCACTCCGATGTGGTGGTTTCCAACATCAAGTGGTCCGTGGCCCTGGCCTACATGCTATACAGGCCGTTCGAACAGGCCCTGCTGGAGCGCGCTCAGCAGGTGTTTGCCACGTCGCCGCCCTATCTTGAGGCCAGCAATGCCCTGCGCACCTGGCGCAGCAAATGCGAGATCGTTCCGCTGGGCCTGAACCTCGAAACCATTCCTGAACCAGCACCGCTGCAACACGGTCAAGGCTGGCGGCCCGACACCCGGTTGCGCCTGTTGTCCATAGGACGGTTGACGTACTACAAAGGCTTCGAGACCCTGATCCTAGCCGCCTCGGCCATGCCCGGCGTGGAACTGCTGATTGCGGGAGAAGGCGAACTACGTGCATCCCTGGAAAACCTGATACGCCAACGCACTCCCGAGGGCAGACAGGCCTGTGTGCGACTGGTGGGCTCGGTGTCAGACGAGGAAAAACATGCCTTGTTTGCAGAGTGCGACATCTTCTGCCTTGCCTCACGCGAACGCACGGAAGCTTTCGGCATCGTGTTGCTGGAGGCCATGCTGCACGCCAAACCCTGCCTGGTCACAGACCTTCCCGGTTCCGGCATGCCCTGGGTGGTCGGCCATGCCCACGCCGGCCTGCATGTGCCCTTTGAAGACATCGATGCCTGGCGCAGCAGCATTGCTCGCCTGCAGCACGACAAAGAGCTGAGGCAGCGACTGGGCCAATCAGGCCACAAGGCCTTGCATCGGTTTTTCAGCATTGGCCCCTGTGAGCGCAGTGTGGCGCGTCACTATCGCAGCCTGGCACCCGACAACCGCCCGGCCAGAGTGGGCCAGGACCTGCTGGTCGTCATTTCCACGCGCAACAACGAGGCCGAAATAACCCATCTCATCCGCAGGGTCCATGCCCTGGTCGATGCAACCGTGCTTGTCGTGGACAACCGCAGCACCGATGCCACCTGCCATGAAGCCGAGCAATGCGGCGCCCGGGTGCTGCGCCCTTTGCTGGCCATGACCAATTGGGGCAGTTTGCAGACAGGATTGCGCTATGCGCAGACCCATGGCTTCCAGACCGTCGTCACCATCGACGCCGAGGGCCGCTACGAGGTGGAGGAACTTCCCGCACTTCTGGCCATGCGCCAGAAGGCAGACATGGTCGTTGCCTACTTTGCTGAACAAAACAGCCTTGCGCGCCGCATCGCGTGGCAATGGTTTCGCTGGTTGACGGGTTTGGGCCTGCGCGATTTTGTGTCCGGGTTCCGGTTGTACAACCGTCCAGCATTGGAGGTAGCAGCCTCTACGGAGGCCACGATGCTTGACTATCAAGACATCGGCGCGCTGCTGCTTATGCGCAGACAGGGACTACAGGTTGCAGAGGTTGCACTGCCACTACATACTGCAAAAATCAATCGGTCGAAAATCTTCAGATCATGGGGCAATGCAGTGAGATATGTAGCTGTATCTTCATTACTGAGTATTGCACATGGCAGGGATACGTGAAATCCACTTCATCCCTCCCGCTGATTTATTGAACCAATTGAGCCACCTTGGCATAAATTTCTATTGTTCGCTCAGAGCATTGAGCCCAAGACATTTGACCAGATCGCGCCAACCCTAAGGTTCGCGCCTGCCTTTGCCAGTGTTCATCAGTCAGGCAGCCCTGAAGGCCAAATAATATTTCTTCCAGATTCAAGGGATTCACCAGTCTAGCGGCACCTCCGGCAATCTCTGGCATGCAGGAAACGTTGGATGTGAGCACTGGGGTGCCACTCGCCATTGCCTCCACAATAGGTAATCCAAAACCTTCATAAAGTGATGGATAGACCATCAATCGCGCCCCAGCATACAATGCCGGAAGCCAACTTTGGTCAACATAGGATATGTATTGCAACCAACCCTGGGCCCGTGCTTTTGCAAGGCACAAGTGAATCGCATTAGAGTTCCAGCCACTGCCCCCCGCAATCACCAAAGGCCAATTGTGCCGCACCTCTTTGGGTAGCATTCCATACGCCTCAACAAGGCGTTGGATATTTTTCCGTGGCTCTATGGTCCCGACAAATAGGCTATACCTCCCAGACCTAAGCCCCAACGCATTCATTACAGATTCTAGCATCTCTGATGTATAAGGTCGAAAATCACTACCCGCCGCCAAATGTATAGCGGTCACTTGTTCTGGTGACATCAGTCCATGCGCCAGCACTTCCTGGCGAACAGTCTCGGATACCGTAATTACATGATCTGTCCTCGCCAAGCTTTCACCCAAAGCCATATTCATATATTCAACACGAGCCTGGGGATGAAAATTCGGATAAAGGATATGAGATAGATCGTGTATCGTGCTTACAGTCCTACCACTGAAATTCGGAACAATATAATTAGGCGAATGATATACACACCCTTCATTTCCACGCAGCCGCCATCCAAAAAGGGCAGGAGTGATCCTTTTGTATAAACGAACAGCCAATCTACTTCCCGCAACCCTATCCCGCAGCGCCGCTTTGGTCTTAATCAAGGATAATTTCAAAGGGGCGGGGGTTTCCAAAGCGGCCATGGGATCATCAACCCACCGCCCGGAAGAAAAATACCGTAATCTATCAATACCCTCATGACAACTCAGCCGCTTCGCCAGCTCATAGGTATATCGCCCTATACCAGTCAGTGGCGGGCGAAGCGCATCAGCAGCAAAAATTACATCAAGTCTCATAAGAGCATTATCTGACGCCAGAATATATTAAAAATCTATTACCCCATCAGAGCAATCAGTGTCAATGCAATATTTCTTTCAATAGTTCCTCACAAGTGCGAGCTCGATGACTCCAAGAATGAGCCTTAATAAAATCTTCTTTTCGCCCATCAGTCAGTTGCTCTGGATTATCTGTCCATTGCCTATACATATCTCTTAGCACAGCCTCAATTTGTCTGCTGCAATTTTTCACAACAATCCCTGAACCTGTCTCTTCCAAAAGTTCGACACCAGGGTCAAAATCTTCAGCAGTCTTTATGTGTAGTATGGCCTTCTCAGCACCCAGATATTCATATATTTTTCCTGGAATCTGGTAGCTTTGGACATTCCCAATATTCACTAGTACATCTGCCTGTCTTTGCAACTCAAGACACTCAAAATGACTTTTTTTCCCGGCAAATTCAACACCGGAAATTCTTTGAAACATGGGCTCAAATTCAGAATTATCCCCAGCAATTACAAAAGATATTGCCAGATCCTGTAATCCAACAAGTGCCTTTGCCAACTCTATCGGATTCCTGAAATCTCTGTAGAAATTTCCTGTAAACACCAGAAGAAAGCGTTGTTCATCCTCTTTAGTTTTCCGACCTACTCGCCTATACGAAAAACCTTGAGGCAATACCGATATTTTTCTCTCGACACTGGCACCATGACGACTTATCAACAAGTCCAACACACTGCCAGCCGTGACCCAGATGGAAGAGGCTGAGTGAATAACCTTTCGCTCCACTTTCAGATCAATTCCTCGCCTCCATTTTGGCGAGTATGGGGTTAGCAATGGATCACCCATGTCAATAACCCAAGGAATCCCCAATTTACGGGCATAATTTCCAACAAAAATATCAACACCCGGCTCATGTGAGCTTATTACGGCATCGAATTTCTCATCCCTCAACAACTTCTTTATCTTTCGAAGTGCGAAAGGATACCATTCAGACCTCACATCCGGATAAAAAATAGCATTCAAAATCGATCGGACTATTCGATAAACCTGAAATAGCCGAGATGGCTTTGACGCATTTCGGCCATTCCCAGCTTTACTATTTCTCCAGACATTTCCTGCCAATCTCTGGCTAAATCCGATAAAAGGCCCCGGCCAGACTCGATGGATAGTAATACGCGCATCCATATCCATGGGAAACGCGTTTTCTGTCGAAATATCTGGACATACGACATGGATGTCTACACCAATATCGACTAGCTCATTAGACAAATAAAACCAACGCAATGCCTGGGCAGCCAATATTGGAGGAAACTCATATGCAATAAGCAATACTTTCACTAAGCTTGCTCTCTCAGAACGGCAACTATTCTTTGAGCGGCCTTTCCATCTCCGTATGGAGAAACACCTCGTGCCATTTTCTTGTATTCCGTTTCATCATCTAGCAAGCACTGCACTCTTTGAACAATATGCTCACTATCAGATCCCACCAATTCCACAACTCCTTCAGCAACGGCTTCAGGGCGCTCTGTTTCCTCACGCAACACAAGCACAGGCTTTCCAAGTGCAGGAGCCTCTTCCTGAACTCCTCCGGAATCAGTCAAGATTAGGATCGATCTCTTCATTGCTGCAATAAAAGGCGCGTAATCCAATGGCTCGCAAAGAAGGAAGTTGGGTTCTTGACTCAAAAACTCGTAAGCAATATCTTTTACGTTTGGATTTGGATGAACAGGAAAAAGGAATTGAACCTCAGGATTTCTTCGAGCCAATATCTTCAAGGCACGACAAATACTCCTAAATGGTTCACCAAAATTTTCTCTGCGATGCGAAGTAACAAGCACAACACGTTTCTCAGGATCTACAGGTAAACCCATCTCCAATTTCTTTTCAGCGGTCTCCAACAGTGCATCGATGACCGTATTGCCTGTCACGATAATATCGTTATCCGCGATCCCGTCCCTAAGAAGATTCTTTCTTGATTCTTCTGTTGGAGCGAAATGCCAGCGGGCAAGTTTTCCAGCAATTATACGATTTGCTTCTTCTGGGAAAGGGTTCCGTATATCCCATGTACGTAGACCGGCCTCAACATGCCCAATTGAAATTCCATGATAAAAACAAGCCAAGGCAACAGTCATTACCGTAGTCGTATCCCCTTGAACCAATACGACGTCAGGCTTCTCTTCTTTTAGCACCACATCCAACTCCAAGAGCAAACGCCCCGTGAGTTCTGTCAGCGCTTGATTTGGCCGCATAATATTCAAATCGATATCAGGCTTCACCCCGAAAAAGTCCAATACCTGATCTAGCATCTGGCGGTGCTGTGCCGTAGCTAATACGCGGACCCGTGCCCACGGCTCTTTTTTAAGAGCAATGATAACTGGGGCCATCTTAATAGCTTCCGGACGAGTTCCTACGACACAAAGAATATTCTTTTTCGACGCATCAATATTAGACAATTTCACTCGGTGTAATCAATAAAAAAATCGCTTCGATGCTTCCACTTCTCTCTGAAATAGTCAGCATTTCTTTTAAAGAGATTTGCATAATAATCAGAGCCAGCACTGGCGTTTGTAGTTTGATGGGGTTGATGGCGAATGCCGGTCAGGTCGCGATAACAAATATCCAGACCCAGTTGCTTTATTTGGAGTGAAATGTCTGTATCTTCAAAGCAAGTTGGGTCGTAAGCGGTATCAAACCCTTGGGTAGATCTAATCACTGCCGTTCGCGTAAAAAATCCTCCAGTACCCAAATATGCAATATCTGATCGATAGCCTTCACGAATAGCCTTCTCATTCATGGCACGATTTGGGCAGTAGTCTGTGATCATTCCACCAAAATCCGTTCGATTAGCATCGAACCAACCTGCAGCCCATCCAACAGCACCGATATTGGCGTCACGATTCAGAATAGAGAGCGCCTCTTCAAAGCAGCTTGACGACGTAAACCACTGATCAGAATCAAAGAAGGAAATATATTTTCCGGTCGCAGCCGCGACTCCCAAATTACGTCCGGATGCACAACCATTTACGGGGTTCGGAATGACTCGTATCGAGGGGAATTTTTCTCGAACAAATTCAGCTCCATTGTCAGTACTGCAGTTGTCTACAACAATCAATTCTTTGATATATGCAGAGCAATGGTATAGCAAAGAAGTTAGTGTCCGCTCGATAATTTTTCGATTGTTATGTATAAGAACGACAACGCTAACTGAATGTCGAAAATTTGAAAATTCCGGCTTTGCAGTGATGGCATCGAGCCGAGAAAACCATGAATTCTCCCAAACAAACCGATCCCCATGTTCTTTGAACACACGATCATCCAGATGCATGACCTTAGCGCAAGCCAGGGCAAAATCTTCTGGATTTTTCTCAATCATCAATCCAGGGTATCCATTTATTTCCGGTAAATCAGTGGAAATGACAGGCTTACCGGCAAACAAATATTCAAAGACTTTAATGGGAGATACAGCATCAGAGATCTTCCCCGGAGTAAATGGAAGCAAGCAGAAATCCGAGTACGCCAAATACGCAGGCAAATCCTCAATGCGCTTAGAGCCCAAAAGGCAAATGTTTTCTGGAAGATTCTCTCTTTGTGGACGATCACCGATCAGCACAAAGTTGATACTGGGATTTTTGCGCGCAGCTTCTTCAAGGAAATCCCAAGCAAACCACTCACCATAAAGCGATCCAAAATATAGTCCTACACCTCCATTTCTCGGAAGATCATCAGGGCATGCATAATTTTTATACCGATCGAAAAGATACTCATTCGCAGCGTTGGGCAGATACAAGGCATCGTCACGACCTAAATTATTGAGGCGATAAACCAAGAGCTTTGCAGTACCAACCACAATTTGAGATTTATTTACAAACTCGCAGTAAACATCCCTATTAAACCAATCACCGCCAAGACTTGTCTCCCAATCATCTATTAATTCAAATACAGTGCGCATACCGCAGATGTTGAATATATCAAGATATCCCAAAGCAGCATAATGAGGCAACTCCACCAAAAGAGTTGCATTACTGGAAATATTTTTAAGCAGTGCATCTGGAGAAATTTCTTCTATATGCACATGATTCAATCCATAAAGAGAAATATCGGATTCAACATAGGCATTGAATTCGAAATCAAACTTCTTATGGATATATATATAGGTGACTCGGCGCCCAGTTTTCAAAGCACAGCGAGCCAGTTGTGCTGAACGCTGCCCACCACCGATATCATCAAAAGGTACCCCAGCAATGATAACCAAATCATCCTCTAAAAGGGCTTGATCTGCTATATAACACCCCTTATGGTTCTGCTTTGGATATCTTGAAAGAACTGACGTGGATGCCGTTGCCAACGATATCTGCTGCTGTAGATCAATAGGGTGTGCTGTTGGATTGATCTTATGCAAGATATTGCGCCTGATATCCGGAGGTAACTTGAGAAAAAATGGCGTCCCTAGTTTGCTAATATGTGAATAAGTCGCTCGTAATGGCCGGGTGATACGCCAAGAAGCAGATGTCCTGAAATTTCGGAGTTCCTTTTGCAGTTTCTCAATTTCGGCATCACATGAAACAAGACACTTTTGCAATTCATCATTGGCTTGGCGCATCGCTTGATGCGTCTCCTCTGCAGCTAAGGCTGTGGAATTTATCTCTATTTCATGATTCGCAACTATTTTTTGATATTTCTCAGATTGATCTAAGTGTTCAACGATGGATTTTTCAAGTATTTCGATAGTAGCTTGTGCACTTTTACTGGTATGGGTCGCATTCATTAACCGCCTCTCAAGTTCAGCTTGTGCTTCTTGACTGATGTGGATGACATCAGCCAATCGCCTTTCAGCTTCGGCCTGTGCGCGTTGGCTACTTTCTTCAAGATTTTTTAAACGCTGCTTCAGTTCAGCAATTTCTTGGTAGTGGCGGTATATTTCATCGCTTGGATTATTTACATTATTCTTATCTATAAAAACATCATGTAGCGTCAGCTTCTGCTCGGCAATCCATTGGTCTTGCCCGTAAATTAATAGTATTTGCTCCCCTGCCCAAAATTGATGAGGTCCAGAAACCTTACTCCATACCAGCGAGAAATCGTTGGGCAGTTTATTTGGGATATTTTTCGCGAGAAAAGTGAACTCATGCTCATCAATTCTATGGACCTCCTGGTAAGGAAGTAACAGCACCACAGCTTTTCTGGCTCGCTCAGTTAGACGCCGCAATACGTCATAGGGACTGGAGAAATGCTCCAGCGTATTCGATGAAAAAACGATATCGTAAGTCTCAAAAGAGTCTTGGCTTGAGCCGAGCCAGTTCTGGCACTTGAAATTGATGGCAGGATATCTCTTGCACGCCTGTTCTATCGCTGTAGCAGAAAAATCCACTCCACAGATATTTTCGACTGGCATATGGCTCGCCCATACGTCGGCACCATCTCCTTGTGCGCACCCCCAATCTACCAATGTCAGAGCATCTCGCTGCAGGGTTAGAAAAATCCATTCCGGCAATTGTTTTACAGCAAGCCAAGAAAATTCTCTTGATTGGGCAGGGCCACTCATTTTCTCCCAATCAGTGGAAAAACGCATATCCCAATAATGTTGAGAATTGATTTTCTCATCTGTAGTCATGGTGCTAGCTGGATGGACGATTGTGTGACAGATGGCTGAAATACCCCAAATAGGCGCCGATCTGATTCGGAGGCAAAGTACTGTACTCCCTCTATATATTCATAGTAGTGAATATCTCTGTTTTCCCTATTTTCCACAGCCACAACCAAGAGATATTTTCCCGCTGTAAGGTGATTGGTAAAATCAAAAGATACCCTAAAGTGCTCTCCTGTTGAGAAATCAAGCTTGGTGAAATCATGCGTGGTAGACACGATCAAATCTGTTCCTTTTAGATCTTTGATCGAAAATGCCAAGCTGATATTCTCTTTAGGCAAATGAGAAGGTAGTGCTATTTCTATAACAACCTTTAGTGACTCGCCCCAAGTATAAACATTCTTTCTTACGTGACTGTCATCTAGAAGCTCTGCGTATTTCACAATACCGACCTCAGAACCCCAATGGTTGATGGGCTTTAGACAATCATCTTTATTGAAACAAGGAAAGGCTATTTTATTTGATAATTTAGGTATGCCTGCAGCAATACCTTCATCCTGCATTTTTTCTTGCTCTTCAGTCACATCATCGCGAAACATATAGGCCATATACTGGCCAGTAACTGGAAAAACATCTCCATCATCAATCAGCTTACCCTGATTGATCCAAATAGCTCGCTGGCACAAGGTTCGGACAGAGCCAACATCGTGGCTCACGAACAAGATGGAAGCGCCTTGCGCTTGTATATCCTTGATGCGACGAATGCATTTAGCAATGAAGCGGGCATCTCCAACAGCCAATGCCTCGTCGACAATCAAGATCTCAGGATCCACATGAATAGCAACTGCAAAGGCCAAGCGTGCGTACATGCCGCTGGAATAGGTTTTGACTGGTTGCTCAAGGAAATCCCCTAACTCCGAAAATTCCAGAACATCTTGCATTCGCGACTCCATGGCCTCACGAGGAATCCCTAGAATTGCCGCATTCAAATACGCATTCTCGCGCCCAGTAAACTCCGGATTGAATCCAGCACCCAGTTCCAACAGCGCAGCAATGCGGCCATTCACTTTAATGCGACCACTGGTTGGTTTTAATGTGCCGCAAATAATTTGCAACAAGGTGGATTTTCCACTGCCATTCTGGCCAATAATACCAACCGTTTCACCTTTGCCAATTTTAAAAGAAACATTTTTCAGCGCCCAAAACTCACGATAATGTTTTTTGGCAGGACATTGATTAATAGCCTCCATTCCCAATGCGGCATATTGCTTCAATCGATCAATCGGCTTTTTATAAATCTCGTAGCACTTGCTGACATTTTCAATTTCGATGATGGATTTAAAGGACATCAGAGAATCCCCCCTTGGTTTTTTGAAACCAAGCAAATCCCATCCAGAACACAAATGCGGACACGAAAGTTTGCTGAATCCATGCCACCCATTTAATGGATTTACCCCACAGCATCACGTCACGAGCAGTTTCTATTGAGAATGTCAGCGGATTTATTTCTAGCAATTTCCGGTACTCAACAGGAATTGAAGCAGTCGAATAAAAAACAGGGGACAGGAACATTAATACTGTAACCATGACGACAACAAACTGCGGCATGTCTCGTATGTAGACCCCTAGTGATGCAAGCGTCCACGAGACCCCCAAAGTGAGCAACATCAATGGCAAAAGAGTAATTGGCAACAACACAATACTTGCGTGCGGAACTCCAAAGAACAACATATAAAATATCAGCCACACCAAAGTACTCACCAAAAATTGAAAAAAAGCTGAGGCCAAAGCGATATATGGAAATATTTCAATTGGGAAAATTATCTTCTTGACGTAATTAATATTACCTACAATAAGCACCGGTGCACGACTGATCACTTCCGAGAATAAGCCAAATATTATTAACCCAGCAAACAACACCAATGCAAACTCTGCTTTTGATCCACTACCACCTGGCCATTGGGATTGAAATACCATGCCAAATACAAACGTGTAGACAGCCAGCATTAATAGTGGATTTAGAAAAGACCAAAGCAAGCCTGCAATCGACCCTTTGTAACGACTGACCACTTCCCTCTTAGCCAGATCTACGATAAGCAATCGATAATTCAATAATATTTTTAGGGGAGCGAGCATATCGATACTGTCTTTACGCATACATGATTGACTCTTGCAAGGCTAATATTCGCTTTGAATACGAACAATATCGTCCTCATCCAAATAGGCGCCCGATTGCACTTCGATGATCTCAAGCGGTAATTTCCCTGGATTTGCTAAAAGGTGAACCTTGCCAAGAGGGATGAAGGTGGACTCGTTTTCTCCCAGCAAGAAAGTCCTGTCTCCATTGGTCACTTCGGCAGTGCCCTTCACTACGATCCAATGCTCAGCCCGGTGATAGTGCATCTGCAGACTGAGCCTGGCTCCTGGGTTGACAACAATGCGCTTGACTTGAAAACGCTCACCGCGGTCTATGTTGCCGTACCAACCCCAAGGACGATGCACCTTGCGACGCGAGGCGCCGAGTTCACGCCTTTGGGCCTTCAATTCTGTGGCTATCTTTTTCACATCCTGACTCCTGCGCTTGTCAGCCACTAGGATGGCATCTGGAGTTTCTACAACGATAAGGTTGTCCACTCCAACGGTAGTCACGAGGCAGTTCTCCGAGAAGAGAAGGCTGTCATTAGTATCAATGGCCAGCGTGTGGCCTACATGGGCATTGCCAAATGCATCACGCGGCAACACGTCCCAAAGAGAGTCCCAGGCCCCCAGGTCGGACCAGCCCGCATCCATCGGAACCACCGAAGCAAGAATTCCCAGAGCTTTGTTGCCTGGTAGATGTTCCATTACTGCGTAGTCGATCGATTTGGAAGGGCAACTGGCGAAGAGCTCGCCATGGGGACGGATGAAGTCCATATCTTGGCTGCTCTGGATTAACGAGGCTTGGCAAGCATGCAGCATCTGCGGCTGCAGCTCTGCGACAGCCTTGAGCCATTGGTCTGCCCGCACCATGAAAAGGCCGCTGTTCCAAAGATAGTCGCCGCTTCGCAGATAATTTTCGGCCAATTCACGGCTGGGCTTTTCAGTAAAGCTGCGTATCGCGAACGCGCCGCAATCGACGGCTTCTGCTTTCTGTATATAGCCATACCCAGTCTCTGGACGGCTGGGTGTAATGCCAAACGTGACCATGGCGCCATCCTTGGCAAGTTGCCAAGCCACAGCCACGGCCTTGTGAAAGTCCGATAGCCTGGTAATGACGTGATCTACAGGCATGGCCAGCATGACGGTTTCAGGCTCTGCGACCAGTGCCGCCAGGGTCAAGGCCGGGGCAGTGTTTCGACCAACGGGCTCCAACACCAGCTTGGAGCCTTCTATTCCGGCCTCCTGCAGCTGTTGCGCCGCCAAAAAGCGGTGCTCGTTATTGCATATCACGACGGGAGCAGCCTTCGGGATATGTTCGGCCATGCCATCCAAGCGCCTGGCAGTTTTCTGCAACATGGAGATTCCGTCCCCGTGGAGCGCCAGATATTGCTTTGGGTGGCTCTCACGGGACAGTGGCCACAGGCGGGTTCCAGATCCGCCACAAAAGATGACGGGAAGCAAGGGTGTGCTCATGACGGGGTCTTGTTGGAAAGAGACTGGTGCAAATCCTCAGCATCAGCCTCCACCATCGCCAACCGCTGATTCAACCGCCGCACATCGCGCTCAATGCGGGTGTTGACCATGTCGGCATGCAGGGCCTTGATGAGCAGGACGATGCTGACCAGCAGCAGCAGCATGGCTGGTGGATAGCTGATGCCCAGCACCGCTGCCAGGCGGTTGATCATCCCGGGCCAGACGCCCAGCACGACGGCAGCCACGGCAACGATCACCCAGAGCAGCCCGTGCATGAGGTAGAGATGGTCGCGCCGGATCAGGTACAGAATCAGCGCAGCCAAACCCATACCCATAAAAGTTGTTGTTACCTGAAGGGATGCCATATTGATAATCAAGAGCCACCGAATGAGTCTGTTCGGTTGAAGCAGGGCACGCCTGAAAGCAGCGCAGTGGCGGTCTGAGACAAGCCAAACCATTCGCGAAATACGTGAAACCTCCTATTGCAGCTCTCTGCATCATGTTCGGAACAAACGGGCCCTGCTTGCCCCGCCTTGCCCCATGACAGGGAATCGCGGCATTCCTTCGCCAAAAAACCAGACATCCAGGATCACAGCCTTGAATGCAGACGGGGTTCTGGCAGCACTACACTGAAGCACTCACCTGATACATGTCCGCGCTGTTGCTTTCGTGCACTCACCCATGCCATCTGCCACCACCCACCTCCTGGTCATAGACCCCCAGAACGACTTCTGCGATCTGCCTGAGGGCTGGTGTCCTGGCGGACTACGCCCCAGCCTTCCCGTGGCGGGCGCCCATGCCGACATGCAGCGGCTTGCCGATTGGATACGGCGCGAGGGAGCGCGGATCGACGAGATCACGGTGACGCTGGACTCGCACCAGCGCTATGACATTGCCCACCCCGCCTTCTGGCAACAGGGTGACGGCGGCGATGTGGCGCCGTTCACCGCGATCACGGCTGCGCAGGTGCGGGCGGGGGTGTTCCGGCCGTGCAACGCCGAGGCGCTGCAGCGCAGCCTGGACTATCTGGATGCACTCGAAGCCAACAGCCGCTACACGCTGATGGTCTGGCCCGTGCACTGCGAAGTGGGCAGTTGGGGCCACGGTATCCATGCCGATGTGCTGGCGGCCTGCGGCGACTGGCAGCAGCAGCGCCAGCGCGCCGTGTACAACGTTTTCAAGGGGCTCAATCCCTGGACCGAGCATTACAGCGCCCTGCAGGCCGAGGTGCCGGACCCTGCCGATCCGGCGACCCTGCTGAACACCGGTTTGCTGGAGCGGCTGGACCGCGCCGGGCTGCTGGTGGTCGCGGGCGAGGCGAGCAGTCACTGCGTGCGCTCCACGGTCGAGCATCTGGTCGAGCACCTTCCCCATCCTGAGCGCATCGTGCTGATGCACGACGCCATGAGCCCGGTGCCGGGCTTCGAGTCCGCGCACCATGATTTCCTTGCAGCCATGCAGGCCCGCGGATTGCGGCTGGCCTCCAGCCAAGAACTCCACCTGTAGGGGCCCGACCGCCTTCCCGCGCGCAGCCCCCTTTCCTGTTTCCCCAGCATCGCACCATGGCTCCCATCATCACCAGCCTGCTCGACACCGATCTCTACAAATTCACGATGTGGCAGGCCATGCTGCACCGCAATCCCCAGACCGAGGCCGAGTACGAATTCGTCTGCCGCACGAAGACGGCCTTCCCGCTGGCCGAGCTGCTGCCCGAGGTGGAGCGCGAGCTGGACGCCCTGTGCGCGCTGCGCTTCACGCCCGAAGACCTGGCCTACCTGGGCGGGCTGCGCTTCATGAAGAGCGACTTCATCGACTTTCTGCGCATCTTCCAGTTCCAGCGCGCCTTCATCCGTGCCTGGGCCGATGGCGACACCCTGCACATCGAGGCCAAGGGCCCCCAGGTCCATGTGATGGGCTTCGAGATCTATGTGCTGGCCATCGTCAACGAGCTGTATTTCCGGCGCTTCGACGCCGATGCGGCACTGGCCGAAGGCCGCAGGCGCCTGGCCGGCAAGATCGAGCGCCTGCGCCACCTGGCCTGCGAGGCCAGGCTGCGCAACCCGTTCGAGCTGTTCGACTTCGGCGTGCGCCGGCGCTTCTCGGGCGCCTGGCAGCGCGAGGTGGTCCAGGCCTTTGCCACGCAGACGGCGCAGTGGTTCAAGGGCACGTCCAACGTGCTGCTGGCGCGCGACTTCGGCATCGTGCCCATCGGCACCATGGCCCATGAGTACCTGCAGAGCTACCAGGCCCAGGGCGTGCGCCTGCGCGACTTCCAGATCGCCGCGCTGGAGGACTGGGTGCAGGAGTACCGGGGCGACCTGGGCGTGGCCCTGACCGACACCGTGGGCATGGATGCCTTCCTGGCCGATTTCGACATGTACTTCGCCAAGCTCTTCGACGGGCTGCGGCACGATTCGGGCGACCCGTATGCCTGGGGCGAGAAGGCCATCGCCCACTACCAGAAGCTGCGCATAGACCCCCAGGCCAAGCGCCTGGTGTTCTCCGACGGACTGGACCTGGACACGGCCCTGGCCCTGTACCAGCGCTTTGCCGACCGCATACAGCTGGGCTTCGGCATCGGCACGCGGCTGACCAACGACATGGGGCTGGAGACCATCAACATCGTGATGAAGCTCACCCATGCCAACGGCCAGCCCGTGGCCAAGATCTCGGACTCGCCGGGCAAGACGCTGTGCAACGACGAAACCTATCTGGCCTATCTGCGCCAGGTCTTCGGCCTGGCCCAGCCTGTCGCCGTCTGACACCGCCTGACACCGCCAAGGCTCCATTCATGCTGCGCATCACCATCGCCCAACTCAACCCCACCGTCGGCGACATCGCCGGCAACGTGGCCCGCATGGCCGAGGCCGCTGCCCGCGCCGCGCACGCGCAGGCCGACCTGCTGGTCTTTCCCGAGCTGTCGCTGTGCGGCTACTACCCTGGCGACCTGCTGGACGAGCCCGCCTTTCGCGAGCGCCTGGAGCAAGGCTTGCATCAGCTGCTGCAGGCCACGCGCCAGTGGCCGCAATTGCACTGGGTCATCGGCGCGCCCACGCGCGCCAGCGGGCCGGGCAAGCCGCTGCACAACAGCCTGCTGGTGCTCAAGGACGGCGCGGTGCGCCTGCGCTACGACAAGCAGCTGCTGCCGACCTACAACATCTTCGACGAACGCCGCCACTTCGAGCCCGGTCCCGACGCGGCCAAGGTGCTGCGCATAGGCCAGGCCCAGGTGGGCTTTCTGGTGTGCGAGGACGGCTGGAACGACGCCGGTGCCGACTACGCCACCAACCCCTTCGCGCGCATGGCCGACGCCGCGCCCGACCTGGTGGTCAGCATCAACGCCAGCCCCAGCCACCTGGGCAAGCGCGAGCAGCGCCACGAGATCTTCGGCCAGGCGGCCACGCGCCACGGCCTGCCCATCCTCTACGTGAACCAGATCGGCGGCCAGGACCAGATCGTGTTCGACGGCGCCTCGTTCGCGGTGGAGCCCGGGCGCGGCGTGGTCTTCGAGGCCGAGCGCTTTGTCGAAGACCTGCGCACGCTGCAGTTCGACGACGGGCGCTTCCTCGACGCAGCCGGCCAGCCCTGCATGAGCGTGACGGCCGAAGGCCTGCCCACCATGGAGTTCTACCGCCGCCAGATCGTGCTGGGCCTGCGCGACTATGCGCGCCGTTGCGGCTTCACGCGCGCCGTCGTCGGCAGCTCGGGCGGCATCGACAGCGCGCTGACCCTGGCCCTGGCGGCCGAGGCCCTGGGCGCGGACAACGTGGTGGCAGTCACCATGCCCTCGCGCTTTTCGTCGAGCGGCTCGGTCGATGACTCGGTGATCCTGTGCCGCAACCTGGGCATCACGCTGCATGAGCACCCGATCCGCGAGCTGGTCGACGGCTATGCGCGCCAGTTCGAGGCCAGCTTCGGCCAGCCGCTGCAGGGCCTGCCGCTGGAGAACCTGCAGGCACGCATCCGCGGCACCACGCTGATGGAGTACTCCAACGCCTTCGGCCACCTGCTGCTGACCACGGGCAACAAGTCCGAGATCTCGGTGGGCTACTGCACGCTGTATGGCGACACCAACGGCGGCCTGGGCCTGCTGGGCGATCTGTACAAGACCGAGGTCTTCGAGCTGTCGCGCCACATCAACCGCAGTGCAGGCCGAGAGCTGATTCCCCAGGCCATCATCGACAAGCCGCCGTCGGCCGAGCTGGCGCCCGACCAGAAGGACGAGGACAGCCTGCCGCCCTATGCTGTGCTGGACGAAATCCTCAAATACGCCATCGAGGGCCGGCACCTGTCCACCGCCGAATACGGTACGGCCGAGCGCTTTGTGACCCAGCTGCTGGGCCAACCCGGCGGGGCCGAGCTGGTTGACCGCGTCAAGCGCATGATCTTCCGCAGCGAGTACAAGCGCCGCCAGGCCCCGCCCATACTGCGCGTGCGCCCGCGCGCCTTCGGCACGGGCCGCCAGATGCCCATTGCCGCCCACTACGAATGAAGCCAGAGTGAAGCCACCGAGCCTGTTTATGCAAGAGACTGCCGCCATGGACGCCCCCACCGAAACCCCGGCCACCAGCGAGCGCGTGCACACCGCCGTGCTGATCGGGCGCTTCCAGCCGCTGCACAACGGCCACATGGCACTGCTGCGTGCGGCGCTGGAGCGTGCCGAGCAGATCGTCGTCGTGCTGGGTAGCGCCTGCCAGGCGCCCAATCCCAAGAACCCCTTCAGCTGGCAGGAGCGCGCGCAGATGCTGCGCGAGGCGCTGCCGCCGGCCGACGCGGCCCGCCTGCACTGCGTGCCCGTGCGCGACTACTACAACGAGCCGCTGTGGGTACAGGCCGTGCAGCAGGCCGTGCAGTCCTGCGTGCCCGAAGGCGCCAGCGTGGCCCTGGTCGGCCATTTCAAGGACGCGACCAGCGGCTACCTTGCGCGCTTTCCGCGCTGGCAGCTGATCAGCCTGCCGCGCCTGGGCCAGTTCGACGCCACGCCGCTGCGCGACATCTACTTCGGCGAATCCGGCGTGGACTTCGAGGCCCTGGCCGCCCAGGTGCCGCCCGCCACCCTGCAGTTCCTGCGCCAATGGGCCACCACGCCCGTCCATGCGCAGATGTGCGAGGAATGGCGCATGCTGGCCCGGTACCGCAAGGCCTGGGCTGCGGCGCCCTACCCGCCCGTCTTCGTGACCGTGGATGCGCTGCTGCGCTGCCGTGTGCCGCACGAAGACGCGCAACAGGACCACATCCTGCTGATACGCCGCGGCCATGCCCCGGGCCTGGGCCTGTGGGCGCTGCCGGGCGGCTTCCTGGAGCCGCGCGACACGCTGTGGCAGTCCTGCCTGCGCGAGCTGCGCGAGGAGACCTGCTCCACGCTCAGCGAGGCCGACCTGCAGGCCGCCCTGCAGTCCGTGCAGGTCTTCGACCACCCCGACCGCAGCCTGCGCGGGCGCACCATCACCCATGTGCACTATCTGGACCTGGGCGTGCTGCCCTCGCTGCCGCCCGTGCAGGGCGGCGACGATGCGGCACTGGCGCGCTGGGTGGCCGTCTGCGACCTGCCCGCCATGGAAAGCGCGTTCTTCGAGGACCATTTCCAGATCCTGCGCCAGTTCCTGCCCCTTCCGGTGCAACAGCCCCTGGCGGACACGGGCGTGAAAATCGGCTAAAACCGGAGATTGCGGCGCCATCTTGCGCCGCAATACCGTGTTTCCCGTGTTCCCCCGCGTTTGAATGACTACCACCCTACAGATCCGACCCGCCACCCCCGATGACGCCGAGCTCATCGTCCGCTTCGTGCGCGAACTCGCCGTCTATGAAAAAGCCGAGCATGAAGTCCTGGCCACGCCAGAGCATGTGAAGCGCACCCTGTTCAGCGACAACCCCGCCGTCTTCGGCCTGATCTGCCTGCATGGCGACCAGCCCGTGGGCTTTGCGGTCTACTTCTTCAATTACTCGACCTGGCAGGGCCGCCACGGCCTGTACCTCGAAGACCTCTACGTCACGCCCGAGGCGCGCGGCCTGGGCGCGGGCACGGCGCTGCTGCGCCGCCTGGCGCAGATCGCCGTCGAGAAGGACTGCGGCCGCTTCGAGTGGAGCGTGCTCGACTGGAACCTGCCCTCCATCGAGTTCTACGACCGCCTGGGCGCCCTGCCCCAGACCGAGTGGATCCGCTACCGCGTGACCGGCGACACCCTGCTGGAGATGGCGCGCGAGCCGGGCTGAGGCCGGCCCCCTTCGTCTGCCTACTCGGGCTCCACGCCCTGGCGCACGGCCTGCTCGACCACCTCGCGCGTCAGCGTGGGCACGAAGGTCTCGATGAAGGCATAGGCATAGCCGCGCAGCCAGGCGCCCTTGCGCAGGCCCAGCCGCGTGGTGTTGACCTCGAACAGGTGGCCGGCGTCCAGGGTGCGCAGCCCCTGGTCGCGCTCGGCATCCAGTGCCACCGAGGCGACGATGCCCACGCCCATGTCCAGCTCCACATAGGTCTTGATCACGTCGGCATCCATGGCCGTGAGCACCACGTCGGGCTCCAGGCCCTCGCGCGCAAAGGCCTCGTCGATGTGGGCGCGGCCCGTATAGCCCTGTTCGTAGGTGATGATGGGAAAGCGCGACAGCGCCTCCAGCGTCAGCGCCTGCTGCGACTGCAGCAGCGGGTGGCCGGGCGGCACGACCACGCCGTGCGTCCAGCGGTAGCAGGGCAGCGCCACCAGGCCTTCATAGCCGGCCAGCGCCTCGGTGGCCACGCCGATGTCGGCCTCGCCGCTGCGCAGCATCTGCGCCACCTGCTCGGGCGAGCCCTGGTGCAGGTGCAGGCGCACCTGCGGATAGCGCTGGCGGAAGTCGCGCACCACATGGGGCAGTGCATAGCGAGCCTGGGAGTGGGTGGCGGCAATCGACAGCCGGCCCTGCTCGCTGGCGCTGAAGTCGGCGCCCACGCGGCGCAGGTTGTCGGCCTCCAGCATCAGGCGCTCGACGATGGGCAGCAGCGCCTCGCCGGGCGGCGTCAGCCCGGTCAGCCGCTTGCCTGCGCGGATGAAGATCTCCACGCCCAGCTCTTCCTCCAGTTCGCGGATCTGCCGGCTCACGCCAGGCTGGGAGGTGTGCAGCGTGTGGGCCACCTCGGTCAGGCTGTAGCCGCGGCGCACGGTTTCGCGCACATAGCGCAGTTGCTGGAAGTTCATGGGCAAGGCTCCGCCCGGGGCCGGTGCGGCCCGGGCCTGTGGAAGGCAAAAGCAGAAAGGAAAGAGAGAGGGGGACGGCGAGAGGCTTTCAGGCCGGGCAGGCCACGGCCGGCTCATCCGGGGCATCGGCCGCTGCCTCGCGGGGCAGCTCCAGCAGCTCGATCAGATTGCCTGCAGGGTCGCGCGCATAGCAGCGCCGGCCCTCGCTCACGGGCGCCACCTCCAGCGCCAGGCCGCCGTGCACCAGCAACTGCTGGCGCAGCGCATCCACGTCGCTGACCGTCAGCGCCAGGTGCACCAGGTTGCCCGCCGCGCGCTCGGTGCCGCCGGACTGCCCCTTGTAGGGCACCAGATCAATGCGCTGCCCGCCGGCCAGAAAGCTCAGGCCCGGACGCCCGGCAACGGTCAGGGCAGACAGGCCCAGCACTTCGCCATAAAAGCGCTCCATGGCCGCCTGGGCGCGCGCCGGGAAGGACAGCTGGACATGGTGGACGCCACAGACGATGGCCACGCCCGGCTTCATGGCAGTGCGGCCGGCAAGAGGGGAAGGCCAGGCGGGGCGTGTGGTGTGGGTCATCGAAGCGTCTCGGAAAAGAATCAGCAGCCCGAATGCTGCTGCAGGCCATTGTCGAGACAAGTCGAAAAAACCAAAAATAATAAAAATTCAGTCTGTTATTTCCAAATCATCTCAAGAAATCGAACGCCGGTGGTCGGCACGGCGCGCCAGCCACTCGCCGCCGAACTGCAGCACCGACACCAGGGCCACCAGGATGACGATGACCTCAAACATCACGCGCGTCTCATAGCGCTCGTAGCCGTAGCGGATGGCCAGGTCGCCCAGGCCGCCCGCCCCCACGGCGCCCGCCATGGCCGAGGCATTGACCATGGCGATCACGCTCACGGTCATGCCGCCGATCAGGCCCGGCAGCGCCTCGGGCAGCAGCACCTGGCGCACGATCTGCGGGCGGCGCAGGCCCATGGCGCGCGCCGCCTCCACCAGGCCGCCGTCCACCTCGCCCAGGCTCACCTGGGCGATGCGCGCAAAGAACGGAATCAGGTTGGCCGACAGCGGCACCACCGCCGCCCAGGTGCCCAGCGTGGTGCCCACGATGGCGCGCGTCACCGGCAGCAGGGCCACCAGCAGGATGATGAAGGGAATGGCCCGGCCGATGTTCACCGCCGCCGACAGCCCCCGGTACAGGCGCGGCCTGGCGTAGAGCCCGCCCGGCGCCGTGGTGTGCAGCACGATGGCCAGCGCCAACCCGGCAACGATGGCGATCAGCGAGGACGCGCCCGCCATCAGCAAGGTTTCCAGAAAGGCCTGCAGGTATTTATCGAGCGGGGGCAGGGACATGGCCAAGCAGTTGCAGTGAATCGGCGCCCAGCGCCTGTTGAAGGGAAGACAGCGCGGCCGGCGAGAGCGGGGAGAGCGACGACGGCAGATCCTGCACCGGCACGCCCACCAGCAGGCGGCCCTGCGAACGCCCGCGCATGCAGTCCAGCCCACCCTGCAGCAAACGGGCACGCGGGCCCAGCACCTGAAGCTGCGCCAGCGGCAGGCCCTGCTGGCTGCCGCCGTCGGCCCATCCGATGGCCAGCACGGCGATGGCCTCCAGGCCATCGGCCGCCGCCACCAGTTCCAGGTCCGCCGCCAAGGCCTGCCGCAGCGGCCGCAGCAGCGCACGCGCAGCCTCCGAGCGCGGTGCCGCAAACAGCTTCCAGACCTCGCCGATCTCCTGCAGCCGGCCCTGGTCCAGCACCAGCACGCGGTCGCAGACCTCGCGGATCACGGCCATGTCGTGCGTGATGAGCACGATGGTCAGCTGCAGCTTGCGGTTGATCTCGCGCAGCAGCTCCAGGATGGACTGCGTGGTCTCGGGGTCCAGGGCCGAGGTGGCCTCGTCGCACAGCAGGATTTCGGGCTCGTGCACCAGCGCGCGCGCAATGCCCACGCGCTGCTTTTGCCCGCCCGAGAGCTGGGCCGGATAGGCGCCGCTCTTGTCCGCCAGCCCCACCAGGGCCAGCAGCTCGTCCACCCGCGCGCGCACGAGCGCGGGCCGCCAGCCCGCGGCCTGCAGCGGCAGGGCCACGTTCTCGTACACCGTGCGCGAGGACAGGAGGTTGAAGTGCTGGAAGATCATGCCGATGCGCCGGCGCAGCGCCACCAGCGCGTCCTCGCCCAGCGTGGCGACATCGGTGCCGTCCACCAGCACGCGGCCGCTGCTGGGCCGCTCCAGCGCATTGATGGTGCGCAGCAACGTGGATTTGCCGGCGCCGCTGCGGCCGATGATGCCGAACACCTCGGCACGCGCCACTTCGAAGCTCAGCGCCTGCAGTGCGTGCACGGGCTCGCCCGCGCTCCTTCCCGTGCCCGTGCCCGGGTAGTGCTTGCGCACGCCCTCGAAGACGATGTGCGGCCGCTGCAGCGCATCAATTGCATGGGGCTCGCCGGCCGCCGCCTGTTCCACCTTCATTGCCTTACACGCCTCAGAAGGCCGGCAGCACCGAGCCCTGGTACCTGCTCACGATGAACTGGCGCACGGGCTCGGACTGGTAGGCGCGCAGCAGGGCCGCGACCCAGGGTGCAGCGCGGTCGCGCTCGTGCACGGCAATGATGTTCACGTAGGGATTGCGCTCGCGCCTTTCGACGGCAATGCCATCGCGCGTGGCGATCAGCCCCGCCTGGTAGGCAAAGCTGTTGACGATGGCCGAGGCATCGAGATCGTCCAGCGAGCGCGCCAGCACCACCGAGGCCGCCTCCACCAGCTGCACCTTCTTCTGGTAGCTGGCGATGTCGGCCAGGCCCGCCGTGCCCTTGAAGGGGTCGAACCCCTCGCGCAGCTTCAGGATGCCCTGGTCCTGCAGCACCACCAGCGCGCGCGTCTGGTTGCTGGGATCGTTGGGAATGCCCAGGCGCGCGCCAGCGGGCAGGTCGGCCAGGCGTTTGTGTTTTTTCGAATAGAAGGCGATGGGCGAGATGTAGGTATCGCCGGCCGCCACCAGCCTGTAGCCGCGCTGCTGGTTCTGGTCGCGCAGGAACGGCACATGCTGGAAGGAGTTGGCCTCAATGTCGCCGTTGTTCAGCGCCTCGTTGGGGCTGGCCGCGCCGCTGATGACCACGGGCTTGACCTGCAGCCCCTGCTCGCGCGCCACGCGCGTCACCACCTCCCAGATTTCCTCGTCCACGCCGCCGCGCACGCCCACGCGCAGCGGGCCGGCCTGCGCGGCCCGGATGGCGCCTGACATCGCCGCCACCGAGGCCCCCGCCGCCAGTCCCCGCAGAAATACTCGCTTGTCCATCGCACAGTCCTTTCAAGAATCAACAGGCACCGATCAACAGGCACCGATCAATAGGAATCGATCAATAGGTACCGGGGTGCAACTCACGGCCGGCCGCGCGGGCCTGGGCCTGCAGGCGGGCGAAATGCTCGGGATAGAAGCGCTGGGCCACATCCAGGTGGGAGCGCACGCGGCCCTTGAGCGCGTTCTCGCCCACATGGCTGAACAGCGGGTTGTCCGGGTCGCTCTGCGGCCCCGTGGCCAGCACGGCCAGCTCGGGCGGCAGGGTCAGCAGCGGGACCTGGCCCAGGTCCAGGCGCGGCGCCAGGAAGTAGGCGATGGAGTAGCGCTGCACGCCCGCGCGCGGCACCAGCACGCGATGCACGTTGGCGCGCAGATAGCCGTTGGTGGCCAGCTCCAGCATCTCGCCGATGTTGATGACGAAGGCCCCGTCGCGCGGCGGCACATCGACCCAGCCGGCCGGCGTCTCCACCTGCAGCCCGCCCACCTCGTCCTGCAGCAGCAGGGTCAGCAGGCCGCCGTCCTTGTGCGCGCCCACGCCCTGGCCTGCTGCGCCCAGCTCGCTGCCCGGGTAGTGGATGATCTTGATGCGGTGCGCAGGCAGGCCGCTGACCAGGGCGTCCAGCGCGCCCTCGGGCAACTGCAGCGCGGCCACGAAGTGGCGCAGCAGCTCCAGCGCCACGCCATGCGCTGCCGCCTGCCAGGCCAGCACCTCCTCGCGGAACCCGGGCAAGGCCTGCGGCCACTGGTTGGGGCCTTGCAGCCCCTTCCAGTCCGGCACGCCGGGGCCTGCAGGAATCTCGGGCGACTCCTCGCCCAGGTCGATCTGCTCGCGCTGGTCGGGCCGCTGGCGCGTGATCTCCATGCCCACGGCCGTATAGCCCCGGAAGTGCCGCGTGTTGGCAATGGCCAGCGCCTGCTTGTCCGCCAGCGGCTGCGCAAAGAATTCACGCGCGCGCCGCTGTATGCCCTGCCATGCCTCCCGGCCTATGCCGTGCCCTTCCAGGTAGAAGAAGCCGGTGTCGCGCGCCGTGCGCGCCAGCTGGCGCAGCGCCTGGGCCTGCGTGGCCGGGTCGCGCAGGGCCTGCAGATCGATGACGGGCAGGGCCGCGGTTGCCGCTGTGGCGGCGGGCGCGTCGAGGGTGGATGCTGTCAAGGTGCTCATGCTGTGCTGCCAGGGAAGTGGGAAGGAAGGGGCGCTCAGGCCGCCAGGCGCTGATCGCGGTCTTGCTCGCGGTTTTGTTTGCGGTCTTGTTCGCGTTCGGCAGCCGACACCGCCTGGCCCTGCGCCTGCTCCAGCGCCTGCGCCAGGTCGGCCAGCAGGTCCTGCGGGTGCTCTATGCCGATGGACAGGCGCACCAGCCCGGGCGCAATGCCCACGCGCGCCAGTTCGTCGTCGCTGAGCAGGCTGTGCGTGGTCTCGGCAGGAATGGCGGCCAGCGACTTGCTGTCGCCGATGTTGACCAGGCGCAGGAACAGGCGCAGCGCGTCATAGAAGGCGCGCGCCGCCGGGCGGCCACCGCGCAGCTCGAAGCCCAGCAGCGCCGGCACATGCCCGCCGCGCAGCTGGCGCAGGGCCAGCGCGTGGTCGGCGTGGCTGCTCTGGCTGGCGTGGTGTATGCGCTCCACCAGCGGATGGCGCTGCAGGAAATCGATCACGGCCAGCGTGTTGCGGCTGGCGCGCTCCTGGCGCAGGCCCAGTGTCTCCAGGCCCTGCAGCAGCAGGAAGGCGCTGTGCGGCGCCAGCGCCGCGCCGCAGTTGCGCAGCAGCACGGCACGGGCCCGCGCGATGAAGGCCCGGTCGGGAAATTTCTCGGTGAAGACAAAGCCCTGGTAGGCCGGCTCAGGCGCGCTGAACTGCGGGTAGCGCCCCGCGTGCGCCACCCAGTCGAAGCGGCCGCTGTCCACGATCAGCCCGCCCAGCACATTGCCGTGTCCGCCGATGGCCTTGGTGGCCGAATGCACGACGATGTCGGCGCCCCAGTCGAAGGGCCGCAGCAGCAGCGGCGAAGCCACGGTGTTGTCCACCACCAGGGCCACGCCCGCCGCATGGCTGATATCGGCCAGCTGGCGCAGGTCGGCAATGCCGCCCGATGGATTGCCCACGGACTCCACGAACACGGCCTTGGTGCGCGGCCCTATCGCCCGGCGCAACGCCTGGAAATCATCCTTGGCCACGGCCGTGCTCTGCACACCGCGCGAGGCCAGCACATGGGCGATGAAGTTGTGCGTGCCGCCATACAGCTGCGAGGCCACGACCACATGGTCGCCCGCACTGGCCAGCGTGGCCAGCGCCACATCGATGGCGGCCATGCCCGAGGCCAGGGCCAGCGCGGCCACGCCGCCTTCGAGAGCCGCAATGCGCTGCTCCAGCACCGCCAGCGTGGGGTTGGCCGTGCGCGAGTACACATCGCCCTCCTCCACCAGGCCGAACAGGTTGGCGCCGTGCTGGGCGCTGTCGAACACGAAGGAGGTGCTCTGGTAGATGGGCACGGCCGCGCTGCGCTGCTGCTCTCGCCCCCGGTAGCCGGCGTGCAGGGCCTGGGTGTCCTGCTGCCACAGCGCATCGCTGGCTGCGTCGTGCGGGGCGGACTCGGTGCCGGTCGCTGAGGTCATGCATGGACTCCGTATGAGTGGTCGATGCAGCCCATTATTCGAAGCCCGCGCCCTGCGCACTACGAAGAAAAACGCGTTCGCTTATTCGGTTTGCGCATGTCGCCGGGCCGCGCCCTTCCTAGTTGCCACGCACATATGGATGCGCGTTTTGCGTCGTTGGAAACACGGCACTCAGCGGACAGCATCGGCAGTCCCGAAACTGCTTTGGAGGGAGTTCCATGACCCGCAAGACCCAGACCGAGATCGACAGGACCCAGGACAGCCGCTGCGCCCATGGCGCCGATTGCGGTGCTTTCGGAGCGCTCGATGCTCCCGAGGCGGCCGAGCCCTCGCTCTCGCGCCGCACCCTGATCCGCGCCGGCGCCGCAGCCGGCGCGCTGGGCTCGGCCGCCTGGTTCAGCGGCCGCGCCGGGGCGCAGCCGCGCCAGAAGATCACCTTTGCCTGGAGCCAGGCCAGCTTCTGCCATTCGCCCATTCCCGTGGCGCTGGAGCGCGGCTTCTTCGAGCGCAACGGCCTGGACGTGGAACTGCTGAACTGGGGCGGCTCGGCCGACCAGTTGCTGGAGGCGCTGGCCACGGGCAAGGCCGATGCGGGCGCGGGCCTGATCCACCGCTGGATCAAGCCGCTGGAGGCGGGGCTGGATGTCAAGCTCATCGGCAGCGTGCACGGCGGCTGCCTGCGCCTGGTCGGCCTGAAGTCGGCCGGCGTCACGCTGGACCCCAGCACGCTCAAGGGCAAGACCATCGGCGTGGCCGATCTCAACAGCCCGGCCAAGCAGTTCTATTCCATCCACCTGGCCAAGCGCGGCCTGGATGTGGACAAGGACATCGAATGGCGCGTCTACCCGGCCGACCTGCTGGATGTGGCCGCCAAGAAGGGCGAGATCCAGGCCATTGCCGACGGCGACCCGAATCTCTACCTGATCGAGAAACGCAACCCCGGCACCTTCCTCGAACTGGGCAACAGCGCCAAGAACGAGTACGCCGAAAGCATTTGCTGCGTGATCGGCGCAGGCGCAAAGTTCGCCCGGGCCAACAAGCCCGCAGCGGCCAGCGTGGTGCGCGCGCTGACCCAGGCCTCGGACTACATCGCCGAGAACCCCAACGAAACGGCGAAGATCTTTGCCAAGTACTCGCCCAAGGTGCCTGTCGAGGACCTGCAACGCCTGCTGGCCGAGCTGACCTTCAAGCACCATCCGCACGGCAAGCCGCTGCGCGACGAGGTCCAGGCCTTTGCGGCCGACTTCCGCACGGCCGGCGTGCTCAAGAAGCAGACCGACCCTGGCCGCTTTGCCAGCCACATCACGCTGGACGTCCTCGCATGAGCACCGCAAGACCACGCTGGCGCCTGGGCGCCACGGATGCCGCACCCGGCCTGGAGCGGGAACAGGCGCAGGGCACGCGCAAGGCAGGCCCCTGGCGCACCGGCCTGCTGGCCGCCGCCGCCTGGGCCGGCCTGGGCATGCTGACCCTGCTGTGGCCCAACAAGGAGATCGGCTTCAGCGAATGGGCGTTCACGCAGGAGTTCGGCATTGCCGCCCTGGCCGTGTCCCTTTTGCTGCTGGCCTCGGCCGCGCTGCCTGTGCGACCCGTACGGGCAGCACGGCGCATCGACCGCTGGCTGCGCCCGGCCGGTGCCTGGCTGGTGGCCGCGCCGCTGCTGCTGGCGCTGTGGGAGACGCTGACGGCCAAGCTCGGCGCGCTGCCGCCGCCGTTCTTCGCGCCACCGCAAAGCCTGATCGACGTGGTGCACGAGGACTGGCAGCGCCTGGGCCTGTCCACGCTGTATTCGCTGCGGCTGCTGCTCAACGGCATCGTGTTCGGCGCGGTGATCGGGTTTCTCACGGGCGTGTGGATAGGCTGGTCGCGCATCGCGGGCTACTGGGTGCATCCGCTGCTGCGCTTCCTGGGGCCGGTGCCGGCCTCGGCCCTGCTGCCGCTGGCCTTTTTCTTCGCGCCGTCGAGCTACTCGGCAGCCGTGTTCCTGGTGGCGCTGGCCACGTTCTTTCCGGTGGCCGTGCTGACCTGGTCGGGCGTGGCATCGGTCAGCAAGAGCTACTACGACGTGGCGCGCACGCTGGGCGCATCGCCCTGGTTCCTGGTGCTGCGCGTGGCCATCCCGGCCGCCCTGCCCCAGGTCTTCGTGGGCCTGTTCATGGGGCTGGGCGCCTCGTTCTCGGTGCTGATCACGGCCGAGATGATGGGCGTCAAGGCCGGCCTGGGCTGGTATCTGCAGTGGGCCCAGGGCTGGGCAGCCTACGCCAACATGTACACGGCGCTGCTGGTGATGGCCGTGCTGTGCTCGGGCCTGATCACGCTGCTGTTCACCGTGCGCGACCGCACGCTGTCGTGGCAGAAGGGAACCGTCAAATGGTGATTGCCGCAGAACACGCCGCCAACGCCGCAGCCACGCCCGCCATCGCCGGGGCGGCCCTAGCCGGCGCGGCCATCGATGTGCAGGCCGTCAGCCACTGGTTCGGCCAGGGGCAGGGCGCGCTGCAGGTGCTCGACGAGGTCAGCCTGCAGGTGCGGCCCGGCGAGTTCGTCGCCCTGCTGGGCCCCAGCGGCTGCGGCAAGTCCACGCTGCTGCGCCTGGTGGCCGGGCTGGACGCGCCCACGGCCGGCGCCGTGGCGCAGGACGGCACGGCCATCACCGAGCCCGATCCCTCGCGCATCGTCGTCTTCCAGGACCCCACGCTGTTTCCCTGGCGCACGGTGCGCGGCAACGTGGCCCTGGGCCTGCAGGCACGCGGACTGCTGGACAGCCAGGCCCACCGCATCGACGAGGCCCTGCGCCTGGTGGGACTGGAGGATTTCGCGGACAGCCATCCCCACCAGCTGTCGGGCGGCATGGCCCAGCGCGCGGCCCTGGCGCGCGCCCTGGTCAACGACCCGCGCCTGCTGATCCTGGACGAGCCGCTGGGCAAGCTCGACTCGCTGACGCGGCTGGCCATGCAAAGCGAGATCCTCAAGATCTGGCAGCGCGCAGGCTTTTCCGTGCTGCTGGTCACCCACGATGTGGAAGAGGCCCTCTTCCTGGCCCACCGTGTGCTGGTCTTCAGCCAGCGGCCCGCCCGCATCGTGGCCGAGATCGATGTGGACCTGCCCTACCCGCGCCAGCGCGGCCACGCCCGCCTGTCCGAGCTGCGCCACGAGGCCCTGCGCCACCTGGGCCTGGACCAGACCTGGTAGCGCCCGCCTCCGATGCAACGCAGCGACTCCCCCGACTGGCTCAACCCCTTGATCGGCGCCATGCAGCAGGCCCAGGTCGGCCTGCTGCAGCTGCTGCATGGCCTGGGCCTGGCCGGCATGGTGGATGGGCAGCCCGCCTGGCCTTGGGCCCTGCGCCTGTCCGGCGAAAACCTGGTGATCGACCTGGGCCAGGCCCGGGGCCTGCTGTGGTCGCTGGCGGCCGTGGCCACCGCCATCGTTTTGCTGGTGCTGGCCCTGGCGCTGATACTGGTTCTGCGTCGCATCCGCCTGCCGGCCCTGGTGCTGACCGCGCTGGCCGCGCTCGCCCTGCTGCTGGCCCCCTGGCCGCGTGCCGACCTGATCCTGGTGCCCGCGCATGCCACCAGCTTCCATGCCTCGCCCACGGGCTTCAGCGTGGAGAGCATTGCGCGCGGCAGCGCGGTCTATGCCCAGCACTGCACGGCCTGCCACGGTGCCGATGGCCGGGGCCACGGCCCGCTGGCCGCCAGCCAGCCGGTCTGGCCCCCCAACTTCACCAGCCCGCTGTTGTGGCGCCGCGCCGATGGGGAATTGCTCTGGGCCATTCTTCATGACCGCCGCCCCGTGGAGTCTGGCGACGGCGCACGGGCACACGGCCAGGCCGACCGGCTGTCCAGCGACGACGCCTGGGCCCTGATCGACTTCATGAAGGCCCGCGCCGCAGGCCAGATGCTGCAGATCGCCGGCAACTGGCCCTATCCCGTGGGCCTTCCCGACATGGCCGTTCAGTGCGCAGGCCAGCCCGCACGCCGCCTGAGCACCTGGCAAAGCCGCCAGCAGCGGCTGAGGGTGGTGGCAGGCAGCGGCCCGGTGCAGGAAGACCCGCGCCTGGTCAGCCTGCAGCTGTCGCCCGATGGTGGCAACCGCGCCGCCAGCGCCCTGGACTGCACCGTCAACGACCCGCGCGCCTGGCAGGCCATGGCCCTGCTCAGCGGCTCGGAGCAGCTGCAGGGCATGCAATGGCTGGGCGACCGCAGCGGCTGGCTGCGCGCGCTATCGCGTCCGGGCGCCCAGGGCTGGTCGGAGGACGACCTGGTCTGCCGCACGGACACGCCCGCGAGGACGACGGTCGAGGCGACGACGGCCGCTGCGGCAACCGCCGGCCCGTCCGATGGCTCATCCGATGGCCTCGGGGCCCTGATCGCTCGCATGGATGCCGAACCCGTGCGGTTCATCAAGGGTGGGTTTGTGCACTGAGGAATCAGGCATCCGCCGCCATGAGGCTGGCATAGGCGCCCTGGAGCGCGAGCAACTCCCGGTGGGTGCCCTGCTCCACGATGCGGCCGCCCTCCAGCAGGACCACGCGGTCGGCGCGGGCCAGCATGGCGGGCCGGTGGGCGATGAGCAGCACGGTACGGTGCTCGCGCAAGGCGTCCAGCGCACGCAGCAGGGCTTGCTCGCTTTCGCTGTCGAGATGGGAGGAAGCCTCGTCCAGCACCAGCACGGGAGCACCGGTCAGCAGCGCGCGCGCCAGGGCGATGCGCTGGCGCTGGCCACCCGACAGGCGCATGCCTTGTTCGCCACAGCGCGTGGCATGGCCTTGCGGCAGCCCGCTGATGAAGCCATGGGCCTGCGCCAGCATGGCGGCCTGCTGTACCTCGTCGTCGCTGGCGTCAGGCCGGCCCAGGCGGATGTTGTCGGCGATGGAGATGTCGAACAAATGCACCTCCTGGCGGACCACGGCAAGTTGCTGCCGCAGCACGGCCAGCGGCAATTCACGAATGTCCATGCCGCCCATGCGCAGGCTGCCGGCGTCAGGCTCGCCCAGGCGTTGCAACAGCTGCACGCAGCTGCTTTTGCCGGCGCCGGACGCGCCGGCCAGGGCCACCATTTCGCCAGGCCGCAGGGACAGGTCCAGTCCGCGCAGCACGGGTACGCCGCCACGCTGCCAATGCACACCGCAGAAGTCCAGCGACGCCGTGGCCGGCGCCTCACGGGTTCCACTGTCCGCAATGCGCCGGGGCTGGCGCAGCAGTTGCACGATGCGGTCGGCACCAGCCTTCACATCGCCCAGCCTGCGCGCGGCCTGCGCCACTTCGGCCAGCGGCGCCAGCGCCATGCCGGCCAGCACCACCACGGCCGGCAGCCAAGCGGCATCGATATGCCCCTGGTCCAGCAGCCAGGCGGCCACGGCAGCCATGGCCAGGGCCGACACGGCCGGCAGCGGGTCCGCGGTGGCCAGTTGGCCCGCAGCAAGCGACGCATGCCTGCGCACCTGCGGGGACAGCGCCGCAGCCTTGTCACGCATGCGTGCCAGCCAGCGCGGGCCGGCCTCCAGCAGCGCCAGTTCACGCAGCCCGCGCAGGCCTTCCACCACATCGGCATTGAGTTCCCCCTGGGCCGCTGCCAGCGCCCTGGCCTGCCGCTGCGCCTTGCCGGCCAGCCACCAGGACAGCAGCACTGGCAAGGCAACAAAGGGCAGCCAGGCCAGGGCGAGCAGCGGATGCAGCCAGGCCAGCAGGCCCAGCGCCGCCAGCGGCACGCACAGGGCGCCGGACAGCTCGCCCAGCATGTGGGCGTAGAAGTGCTCCATCAGCTCGGCGTCGGCCGTGGCGGTGGCGGCGATGTCGCCGCTGCGCTGCGGGCCGGCCGCATTGCCTGCGCCCCGCTCCAGCCCGTCGTAGATGCCCAGCTGCAGTGTTTCTATCAACGCAAACGCCAGCGCATGGGAGGCATGGGTCTGCCACCATTGGCTGAGCGCGGCCACCAGCGCCGTCAAGGCCAATGCACCCAGTGCCGGTTGCAGCGCAGTCCACGGCGCGCCCATGGCGGCCTGTCCGGCAATCCAGGCAGCCAGCACCCAGGCGCCGACCACGGTAGCCTGCGCCAGCGCGGCGGCCAGCAACGCCGCTGCCAGCAGGCGCTTGTGCGACGCCACCGGCGCCAGCAAGCCGGCCCAGCTGCGGGGTTCATCGCGGATCATGCGGCCTCCTCCGTCGTCCTGTTGGCCTGCGACGCCGCCCAGAGCCGTGCATAGCGGCCGCCGCGGCGCAGCAGATCATCGTGCGTGCCCTGTTCGGCCACCCGGCCGTTTTCCAATACCACGATGCGATCCGCCTCGCGCGCCGTCTCCAGGCGGTGCGCGGCCATGACGAGAGTGCGGCGGCCCCGCAATGGCCGCAACACCTGCAGCAAGGCCTGCTCCGTGCGTGGATCTGCGCTGGAGGTGGGCTCGTCCAGCAGCAGCACGGCCGCACGCCTGAGCAGGGCACGCGCCAGGGCCAGCCGCTGGCGCTGCCCGCCCGACAGGTGCGCGCCGAATTCGCCCACCTCGGTCTGCAGGCCTTGGGGCAGGCTGTCCACCAGATCGGCCAGTTGCACATCACGCAGGACAGCCTCGATGTCGCGGAGGCAGGCCTGGGGGCTGGCCATGCGCAGGTTGTCCTCCAGGCTGCCGCTGAACAGCAGTGTGTCCTGGGCGACCAGGGCGACCCTGGAGCGCAACTGCGCCAGGCTCAGCTCCCGCAGGTCCCGGCCGCCCAGGCAGACCATGCCGCGCCGGGGATCGGCGGCGCGCCACAGCAGCGACAGCAGCGTGGACTTGCCGACGCCCGAAGGCCCCACCAGCGCCACCCATTCACCATCGGCGATATCCAGGTCCAGTCCGTGCAGCACCTCGGGCCGCCCCGGTTCCTGCCCCCGGTCATGGGAAAAGCACACCCCGCTCAGCGAGATGCGGCCGTCTGCAGGAGCAGGTCCGGGCCGCTGCGGCTCAGGCACGGGCAGCGGCGCGTGCAGCAGCGCGTCGATGGCATGCAGGCCGTCGCGCGCGGCCCAGGCCGCATGAAAGGCTCTCTCCAGCCTCTCCAGCGGCCTGAAGGCCTCACGCGACAGCAGCAGCACGGCGAGCAGCGATGCCGCATCCAGCCGGCCCTGGCCCAGTTGCCAGCTGCCCCACCCCAGGACACTGGCCATGCCGGCCAGGCCAACGAAACGCGTCAGGCCGGTGCGCAGCAAGGTGGCGCGCAGCGTGTGCATGGACTCGGCACGCAGGCGGGCGGCCCGTTCGGCCAGACGCATGCGCCAGCGCGCCGCGGCGCCAAAGGCCCAAAGGGTCTCCATACCGCGCAGGCTGTCCAGCAGCTGCGCCCCAAAGGCAGCCAGGGCCGCCATGACGCCGCTGGCCCCGGGCATGTGCCGGCGCAGCCACAGCCGGTCCAGCAGCGGCTGGCCCAGCACGAACACGGCCAGCAGCAGCGCGCAGCCCGCGTCCACCCAGGCCAGGGCGCCCAGCGCCAGCGCGCAGCCGAGCACGGCTCCCAGCAGGCTGGGAACATGGCGGCTGGCATGGACCTGCACGGCATCGACAGCCGCAACCAGCGTGGCCTGCAGCTCACCCGTGGGGCGGGCCGCAGCCCAGGCCGGCCCCAGGCGCATCAACCGGGCCAGCAGGCGTTCGCGCAGCACGGCGCGCGTGCGCATGCCCACCTGCTGCGCCCACCACTCTTCCAGCCACACCAGGACGCCGCGCAGCACCAGGGCCGCCAGACCGATCGCCAGCCAGGGATGCAGCGACGCCCCCTCCATGGCCTGGGCCAGCAGTCGAGCAAGGCACAGCGCGTGAACCACCAGCATGGCCTGGGCCAGCAGCCCGCAGGCCACCGTGGCCGCCAGCTGCGCGCGCGAGCGCGACACCATCCAACGTTCCAGCGAGGTGCTCATGACGGCTCCTGCCCACGGCCGCCCAGCGCGTGCCTCACGGCGACCAGACGCCGGCCGTTGACCGTTTCCACGACAGCCTGCACGCGGTAGACCTCGTGCAGCAGGGCGCTGTCCACCACCTCGACAGGGCTGCCGGCACGCACCACGCGGCCCTGGTCCAGCACCATGATCCGGTCTGCCCAGCCCATGGCCAGGTTGATGTCGTGCAGCACGGCCAGCACCACCAGTTGCCGCTCGTGTGCGATCTCGGTCACCACGTCCAGCACGCGGTGCTGGTGGTAGAGGTCCAGGGCGCTGGTCGGCTCGTCGAGCAACAGCAGGCGCGGACGGCGCACCAGGGCCTGGGCCAGACCCACCATCTGGCGCTGGCCACCCGACAGCGCAGCCAGCGGCCGGTCGGCCAGGGCCGTCAGCTCCAGGCGCTGCAGCACCTGCTCCACGGCGGTCTCGGCCTCATGCGTGCCGGCCAACGGCCAGCCACGGGCCGCCTGTGCGGGCTCGCCGGCCATGGCCGCGCTGAGCACGGACTCGAACACCGCCAGTCGCGAGCGTTCGGGCAGGCTTTGCGGTACATAGACCACCTGGCGCGCGCGCTGCACCGGCGGCTGGGAAGACAGCAGCGCCGTGCCCAGGCGCACCTCGCCGCGCATGCGCTGCAAGCCTGCAATGCCGCGCAGCAGCGTGGATTTGCCTGCGCCATTGGGCCCCACCAGCGCGTTGACCGAACCCGCAGCCAAGGGCCCCAGAGTGGCACCGCGCAGCACGGGTGCTGCGCCATAGCCCATGTGCACATCGCTGACATGCAGCGCGTTGCGGAATGGCATGCTCAGCGCTCCTGCCGGCCCGTGCGGGCAACGATGGCCATGAAAAAGGGAATGCCCACCAGCGAGGTCACGATGCCCACGGGCACCAGCACGCCCTCGATCAGCGTCTTGCTGGCCACCGAGGCCATGGACAGGATCAGTGCCCCCGCCAGCGCCGAGGCCGGCAGCAGCACGCGGTGATCGTCGCCCACCAGCATGCGCGCGATGTGTGGTGCGATCAGCCCCACGAATCCTATGGTGCCCACGAAGGAGACGGCCACGCCCGACAGCAGGCTGATGCGCAGCAGCGCCCAGCCTCTCAGCGCCGTGACCGGCACGCCCAGGCTGCGCGCGCGGTCCTCGCCCAGCGTGAGCGCGGTCAGCGACCAGCTCTGGCTCCAGGACCAGGGCAGGCACAGCGCCAGCACGGCGGCCATGACGGCAATCCGGTCCCAGGAGGCGCGTGCCAGGCTGCCCAGGGTCCAGAAGACCAGTTGCTGCAAGGTGTTCTGGTCGGCCACGAACTGCAGCAGTGCCACCAGGGCGTTGAAGCTGAACACCAGGGCGATGCCGAACAGCACCAGGCTTTGCACGCCAAATCCGCGCCACATGGCCAGCCCGTACAGCAGGCCCACCGACAGCAGCGCGAAGAGGAAGGCGTTGAGAGACACCACGTACTGCGCCGGCACGCCCGGCACGCCCAGTCCCAGCACGATGGCCAGGGCCGCGCCAAAGGCGGCGGCCGCCGACACGCCCAGCGTGAACGGGCTGGCCAGCGCATTGGCCAGCACGGTCTGCATCTCCGCGCCAGCCAGCGCCAGCGCCGCACCCACCAGCACGGCCATCAGCGCATAGGGCAGGCGCACGTTCCAGACGATGACGGCCTCCACGCGCGACACGCTGCCCGGATCTCCCAGCACCTGCCACAGCCGTGCCAGCCCCATGCCCGACGGGCCGGTGGCCACGTCCAGTGCCAGGCTGGCCAGCAGCGCCAGGGCCAGCAGCGCCAGCACCAGCCCGTGGCGGGCATGGCGGCGGCGGTAGCGCTGCGCGGCACCGGCCGCCGCAGCGCCCGTCTCTGCCGCCACGGCACTGGCCTCAATGGCCGCGCTCATCGGCCGGCCCCGGAAGGCAGGTCGGTCAGCAGCACGCCGGTCATCGGAATCGGCATGAAGCGCTCGTACAGCTCACGCCGCGTGCGCAGCGGGTCGATGTCGGCAAAGAGTTCGGGATGCAGCCACTTGGCAAGCGCCTCGACGGCAATCACATGCTCCGGCGAGTCGTAGAAGATGTGCCACAGGCCGTGCACGCGCCCCTTTCGGACGGCGGACAGCTCGCGCGTTTGGGCACGCTGCGCCACCGTCGCCAGGCTGGCCTGCGCCTGGGCAGGCGTGGCCTGGTAGCCCAGCGTCACGCCGCCATGGCCGCTGGCGAAGACGCCCGTGGCCACATAGACGGCAGGATCGCGCGACAGCACATATTCGAGGTTCAGCGTACCGATGGGACCGGGAATGCGGCCGGCGCCGATGTTGTCGCCACCGGCCAGCTCCACCATTTCCCCGAAATTGCCCTTGCCCGGCGAGCCACAGCAGTCGCGCAGACCGGCCAGCATGTCGATGAAGATGGCGGGCCGCTGGAACCCTTCCTTCTTGCGCGCCGCCGCGACACGCTGGCGCACGCGCTCGATGCGCTGCTCGTAGAAGGCGATGAAGTCCTCGGCGCGCTGCTGGCGGCCCAGCACCTGGCCCATCAGGCGCAGGCTGGGCACGGTATGGGTCAGCGGATGCTGGCTGAAATCCACAAAGACCACGGGCACGCCCGCCGCCTGCAGCTGGCGCACGGCCTCGCTGTCGGGCGCGGGCCCGTGACCGCCCGAGACGGCCATGAAGGCCACATCGGGACGCACGGCCAGGGCCTGTTCCACGTTGAAACTTTCGGGCGTGGCACCGCCGACCAGCGGCAGTTTCTCCATGGCAGGAAAGGCCTTGGAGAAAGCTGCATAGCCCTGGGTATCGAGCAGGCGGAAATCCCCCTGCCAACCCGCCACGCGCTCCACGGCCTGCCGGCCTTCCAGCAGGGCCATGGTGTAGACCATGCGTCCCTCGCCCAACAGCACGCGCTGCACGCGGTCCGGCACCTGCACGCTGCGCCCCGCCATGTCCGTCACGGTCAAGGCCTGGGCCAGCCCACTCCAAAGCGCCAGCGCCGCCACCGCAGCGCGCAACCCGCGCCGCATTCCTGTCCGTATTTGCATCTGTTTTCTTCTCTCAGTCGTTACCGGCATATCCAATGCAACCGACGCGCCCCAAAGCCTGGGACAGCAAGCAAGGGCCTGAGCCGGCCGCAACGCCCCGCAGCGAGGCTGCCGTCTCCCTCAGGGAGACGCCGCAAAGCGGCTCAGGGGGTCAAAACCGGCCGCGCAAGCTCACCTGCACATTGCGTGGCTCGCCATAGACATTGCCGAAGTTGGCCGGCCCGAATCCACCGCTGCCCAGGCGCATGTAGTAGCTGCGGTCGAACAGGTTGCTGACGTTCAGCGCCGCACTCCACTGCGGGCTGATGCGGTAGCCCACGCGCAGGCTGGCCGTGGCGTAGCCGCCCTGGGTGGCTCGAACAAGGGGCTTGCCGCCCTCGCTGTAGGTGCCGCTTTGGACGTTGATGCCGCCGCCCACATCCCAGGCGTTGAGCGCGCCCGGCAGCCGGTATGTGGTCCACAGCCGCAGCAGATGCCGGGGACTGAAGGTCCTGAAGGACTGGCCCTGATAGCTGGGATCGCGCTTGTATTCGCTGGTGTTGTAGGTGTAGCCGGCCATGGCCTGCCAGCCCGGGGCGATCTGTCCCGCCAGCTCGGCGTCGAAGCCCTGGCTCTGCACCTTGCCCTGCGCGGCGTAGCAGCAGCTGTCCACGATGACGGGCGACACGGCCACGGCGCGGTTGCTCTCCACGATGCGGAAGGCCGCCAGCGCCACCTGCAGCCGGCCATCGTTGAGCGAGCCCTTGATGCCGGCCTCGTAGTTGGCGCCGACCACGGGCGGCAGTCCGCCGCCATCCTCGCCCCGGTAGTTGCTCTGCACGCGGAAGATGTCGGCATAGCTGGTGTAGAGCGACCAGCGGGAGTCCAGATCGAAGACCAGGCCCGCGTAGGGCGTGAAGCGGCCGTCCTGCCGGTAGTCCGCCGTCTGCGCGCCCGTGCGCTGGTTAACGGAGTCGGTGCGCCACCAGCTCCAGCGCCCCCCCAGCAGCAGGGTCAGCGGATCGGCCAGCTTCAGCCGCGCGGCGCCATAGATGCCGTACTGGCGCGTGCGCGATCGCGAGTCCGATGTCCACTGCACGGCGCCCGGATCGGCGTAGGCAGCGGGGTCGAAGTCGAACACATTGACGGGAATGCCGCCAAAGCCCGGGAGGCTGCCGCCTTGCGAGCGCGCGTCGCGGTCGTACCAGTTGGCGCCCAGCACCACCTCGTGGCGCCGGCCCCAGGCCTGCCAGGCCCCGCTGAGCATGGCGTCCAGCGACAGTTGTTCGTTGTCGTAGTCATTGGCGCCACCCATCAGGCGGGGACCCAGGCCCGTGGCGCGGTCCACCGCGCCCGAGACATAGGCGTACTTGAGCGCGCTGGACTCGCGGTCGGAGACCGCCGCCAGCTTGAACTGCCAGTCTGCATTGATGGAATGGCTGAGGTCGGCGAAGACCTGGGTGGTCTCGAAGTCCCAGTGCGTCCAGGGCGTGCTCAGGAAGGTGCTGCGTGCCAGCCCCAGGTCGCCGCCGTCGGCGTAGCGCGGCACGCCCATCATGGGCGGCACCCAGTCGCGCGTCTGGTGGCCGGCGCCCAAGGAGACGGTGGTGGCCGATCCCAGGTCGGCCTCGACGATGCCGTACAGCGAATCGCGCCGGCTGCTGGCATAGCGCACATGGGAGTCGCGCTGGTCGTGCGCGGCCGCCAGGCGGGCACGCACCGACCCATCGGCGTTCAGCGGGGTGCTGTAGTCGATCTCGGCACGGGCCGCATTCCAGGAGCCCAGGCCCAGCGAGCCCGTGAAGCGCCGGTCGCCCGTGGGACGCTTGCGCACCAGATTGATCACGCCGCCGGGCTGGCCCGCGCCATTGAACAGGCCCGCGGCGCCGCGCAGCGTCTCCACATGGTCGAACATCACCATGTCAGGCTGGCTCCAGGAAGCGCCGCCTGTCTGCACGGGAAGGCCGTCGTACTGGAAGTACTCGATGGGATAGCCGCGCGCATAGAAGGCCGGAATGACGCCCGTGCCCGACAGGTCCACAGTCACGCCGGGGGTCTGCGCCATGATCTCGTCCAGCGTGTGCAGGTTCTGGTCCTCGATCTGCTGGCGCGTGATGACGGAGACCGAATGCGGCGTCTCCCTGAGCGTGGCAGGCAGCTTGGTTCCCACCGAGACGCCCGGGGCCGCGTAGCCACCCGTCAGCTCGGTGGGCCGGTCCTTGACCGCCTGGCCCGTGACCTGCACCTCGGGCAGCCTTTCCTCGGCCGCCCGGGCCAGGGCGCACTGGCCCAGGACGCAGACGGCCAGCGCGATCGATGTGATGGAAAAACGGGGCGGGCCGGCATCCCGGTCCGCAGAATCTGGCAGCGACATTCAACCCTCTCGAAGCAAATGAAAATCAATTGCATTCGACTGTAGGCAAGAGGAAGGCTCGCCGCTTTCGCTGGCCGGAGTTTGGCTTTCGCTAGCCGGAGACGGCTCAGCGCAGCAACTCGCTGGGCGCGATGCCGAAGCGCTTGCGAAAGGCCGTCGAGAAATGCGCAATGCTGTAGCCCACCTCCAGCGCCACCTGCGTGACCGAGCAGCCGCCCGAAGTCAGCAGGCCGTAGGCCTGCTCCAGCCTGTGCTGCTGCAGGTGCTCGAACACGCTCATGCCGAACAGCTGGCGAAAGCCGGCCGTGAGCTTGCGCTCGTTGATGCCGGCCTCGCGCGCCAGCTCGGCCAGCGACAGGGGACTGCGAGCGTGCGCCGTGGCCACCTCGCGCGCATGCCAAAGCCGCTCCACATCGGCGCGTGACAGCTCGGCGCCAGCCCCCTGCGCGCCCGCCGCCGGCAGGCACTGCTGGAGCACGGCAGCCGACAGTTCCAGGCTCTTGGCATTGAGGAACAGATCACGCATGGGCCCCTGATAGGGGCAGACCAGAATCTGTGTGGCCAGCGCACGCGCCGTGGCCGACAGCCCCTGGCGCAATACCAGCAGATCGTTGTCGTTGAAGCAGTGGTGGCCGCTGCGCGCGATGAGATCGAGCCCGAAGCCCTGGCGCTCCGCCGCCTCGGCGTCAAAGCCTATGCGCACATAGCGCTGAAGGCTGTGGGATTCATAGCGGTCCAGTCCCTCATGCAGGCCCGTGGCCAGCACCAGGTAGACCCCGGCATCGGACACCTCCATCAGACGGCCGTTGACCCCGGCCTGCACCTTGCTGTTGAGGGCCACGATGATCTGCAGGCCCTGGAACACCGGCGCGCGGACCTCCACAGGCTCCTGCGTCATGCGGCAGCCGGCCGCAAGGCACAGCTGGTTGTCGAATCTGGAATTCCACTGGAACACGTTGCGAATATATGAATGAGAATTATTCTCAAATCATACGACCAATGATCCCGCCATTGCAGGCGCTCGCCCCTTGGCCCCGGACCGGGATGGACCATCGCCATCCCATTCGCAACTTGCACTTGCCAATGCATCAAGCAAATCAGGACTAGTTGCAAGCAAGGCCTCTTTCTATATTCGCGCCTCGACGGCGCCCGGCTTCCATGGGCCGCAGCTGCGCACGACACTACTGCGGGGACCCCACCCCTGCCTGACTGACCCACAACAAGGAGAGACTGCGATGACCGATCTCACCATCAACGGCAAGACCGTTTCCATGGACCTGGACCCCGAGACGCCCATTCTGTGGGCCCTGCGCGACACGCTGGAGATGACCGGCACCAAGTTCGGCTGCGGCGCGGCGCTGTGCGGCGCCTGCACGGTGCACATGAATGGCCAGGCCATACGTTCCTGCGTGACGCCGATCTCGGCGGCCGCGGGCCAGAAGATCACCACCATCGAGGCCATGACCTCAGGCTCCGACCGCGTGGGCACCGCCGTGCGCGATGCCTGGGTTCGCCACGACGTGGCCCAGTGCGGCTACTGCCAGAGCGGGCAGATCATGAGCGCCACGGCCTTCCTCAAGTCGCTGCCCAAGGGCAAGAAGCCCAGCGGCGAGGAGATAGACGCGGCCATGGCCGGCAACATCTGCCGCTGTGGAACCTATGCGCGCATCCGCACGGCCGTGGCCGATGCCGCGCGCACCCTGGGCTGAACGGAGAACGCCGCATGCTGACCACCTTCAACCCCGCCGAACTGCCGCGCGCCCTGCAGCACATCCTGGACCGTGACGAGGCCACTGCGGCCATCGCCGACGCGCCCACCCTTGCACAGATACCCCGCCGCAGCTTCCTCAAGATCGCCGGTGCCGGTTCGCTGGCCCTGGGCGTGTTTCCCGCCATGGCGCAGGCGCCGGCCAAGGGCGAGGCCGCCGGCCTCAAGCCCACCGAGCAGCCCGCCTCCTTCGTGGAGATCTCGCCCAGCGGCGAAGTCACCGTGGCCATCAACCGCCTGGAGTTCGGCCAGGGTGTGCACACCGCCCTGCCCCTGGTGCTGGCCGAGGAGCTGGACGCCGACTGGAGCAAGGTCCGCGCCCGCCTGGGCGGCAACGATGCGGCCTATGCCGATCCGCGCTACGGCATCCAGATGACGGGCGGCTCCACCGCCCTCAAGCACAGCTACACCCAGTACCGCGAGCTGGGCGCCCGTGCGCGCGCCATGCTGGTGGCCGCCGCCGCCGCGCAGTGGAAGGTGGACGCCGCCACGCTGCGCACGCGCGAGGGCTTCGTGCTCGGCCCCAACGGCAAGAAGCTGTCGTATGGCGAGCTGGCCCAGGCCGCCATGGCCCAGCCCGTGCCCGCCACCGTCGTGCTGAAGAATCCCAAGGACTTCCGCCTGATCGGCAAGCCCACGGGCCGCATCGACGCCCGGGCCAAGAGCAGCGGCCAGCAGAGCTTCGGCATCGACATGCACCTGCCGGGCCAGCTGACGGCGGTGATTGCACATCCGCCCGTGTTCAAGGCACAGCTGGCCTCGCTGGACGACGCTGCGGCGCGTGCCGTGCCCGGCGTCAAGGCCGTGCTGCGCGTGCCCGTGGACGGTGGCGGCGAAGGCGTGGCCGTGATCGCCACCGGCTACTGGCCTGCGCGCAAGGGCCGCGAGGCGCTCAAGGCGCAATGGAACACCGACGCCGTGGAGAAGGTGGACAGCGAACGCCAGTTGGCCCAGTACCGCGAACTGGCCGCGCAGCCCGGCGCGCGCCACTTCGACGCCGATATCTCGGCGCTGGACAAGGCGCCGCGCCATATCGAGGCCGAGTTCAGTTTCCCCTACCTGGCCCATGCGCCCATGGAGCCGCTCAACTGCACGGTGCAGATGGGCGCGACCGGCGAGGCGGGAGCCGACCTCTACCTGGGCACGCAGTTCGCGGGCGTGGACGGCATGGCCGCCGCGCGTGTGCTGGGCCTCAAGCCCGAACAGGTGCGCGTGCACGTGCAGATGGCCGGCGGCGGCTTTGGCCGCCGGGGCGTGGGCACCAGCGACTACGTGGTCGAGGCCTGCCAGGTGGCGCTGGCCGCGCGCCGCGCCGGCCTGAACGCCCCCGTGCGCATGGTCTGGAGCCGCGAGGACGACATCAAGGGCGGCTACTACCGCCCCATGCACCTGCACCGCGCCAGGATCGGCTTCGACGAACGCGGCAAGGTGCTGGCCTGGGACCACGCCATCGTGGGCCAGTCCATCACGGCGGGCACCATGTTCGAGGGCGGCATGATCAAGAACGGCATCGACGCCACGGCCGTGGAGGGCATGCGCGAGCCCTATCCGCTGCCCATGCGCCTGACCGTGCACCACCCCAAGGTCAACGTGCCCGTGCTGTGGTGGCGCAGCGTGGGATCGACCCACACGGCCTTCGTCATGGAAACGCTGATCGACGAGATCGCGCGCAGCAGCCGCCAGGACCCCGTGGCCTACCGCATGCAGATGTTCGGCGACAAGCACCCGCGCCATCGCCTGGCCCTGCAGCTGGCCGTGGACAAGAGCGGCTACGGCAAGCGCCAGCTGCGCGCGGGCCGCGCCTGGGGCGTGGCCGTGCACGAGTCCTTCGACACGGTGGTGGCCTATGTGGTGGAGGCCTCGGTCAAGGACGGCCGCCCGGTGCTGCACAAGGCCACGGCCGGCGTGCACTGCAACCTGGCCGTGAACCCGCGCACCATCGAGGCGCAGGTGCAGGGCGCGGCGCTGATGGGCCTGTCCATGTGCCTGCCCGGCGCGGCGATCACGCTCAAGGACGGTGTGGTGGAGCAGAGCAACTTCGGCGACTTCGCCGTGCCGCGCATCACCGACATGCCCGAGATCGCCGTCCACGTCGTGCCCAGCGCCGAGCCGCCGACGGGCATGGGCGAGCCCGGCCTGCCGCCGCTGGCACCGGCCTTCGCCAACGCCGTGGCGCAGCTCACGGGCAAGCCCGTGCGCAAGCTGCCGTTCGACCTGGCGTGATCGATCTGGCGTGATCGATCTGGCCTGAACGACCGGACCTGATCCCGGTCAGCCCCCGGAAAGGGCGGCGGCACCTGCGGCCGCCGCCCTTTCCAGTTCTTCCATGGTCAGCACATAGTCCGGGCAGTCCTGCAGCCGCTGCACGGCCAGGTCGATGAAGGCACGCACGCGCCGGGGCAGCGCGTCGCGGCTGCCGTAGTAGACATGCAGTCCGATGTGCTCGCTGACATGCGCCAGCAGCACGGGCACCAGGCGCCCCGCGCGGATGTGCGCGGCCGCGCAGATGTTGGACAGCTGGCCCAGCACCTGGCCGGCCAGCACGGCATGCAGCTCCAGCTCGGCATCGTTGGTGGACAGGGCCGGCTGCAGGTAGCGGTGCGTGAGCTCGCCATCGACCGGCAGGTACCAGGGCATCACCGTGTCCGTGGCCGCATGGCGGAACATGCTGCAGCGATGCGCGGCCAGCTCGTCCAGCGACCGGGGCACGCCATGGCGCTGCAGGTACTGCGGCGCCGCGCAGACGATGAGCTGCACGGGAAACAACCGCCGCCCGATCACGCTTTCATCGGGCGAGGCGCCGATGCGAAACCCCGCATCGACCCGGTCCAGCACCCAGTTGCCTATGCCGTCGTCCAGCCGCACATCGGGGACGATGCCCGGGTGCAGGCGGCAGAACTCATCGAGCAGCGGCATCAGCACGGGCGCAAAGCAGGACTTGGGGCCCACGATGCGCAACGGCCCCGCAATGCCCTCGCGGCTGTCGCGTGCCAGGTTCAGTGCGCGGTCCAGCGCGGCCAGCGCCGGCTGGGTGTCCTGCAGGAAACGCTGGCCCTCCTCGGTCAGCGCCAGGCTGCGCGTGGTCCGGTGCAGCAGGCGCACGCCCAGGTGCTGCTCCAGATGGGCCACCGCCTGGCTGGCGGCCTGGGGGCTTACGCCCTGGGACAGCGCCGCCTGGCGCAGGCTGCCCAGCTCGACCGCCTTGGCAAAGGTGGCGATGGCGCGCAGTTCATTGATGGGCATGGTGCGGAAATCCGGTATTCGTGGGCTGACAGTGCCGCAGTATCCCGCCTTTGCGCATGCCCTGCCCGCGGCTTGTGGGGCAAGCTAGCGCCCCTGGCGCGCCAGCCACACGCCGGCTGCCGTCAAGGCCATGCCTGCCAGCGCCAGGCCGCCCAGCGTCTCGCCGAACATGGCCCAGGCGATCAGGGCCGTGGCCGGTGGCGTCAGGTAGAACAGGCTGGCCACGTGTACGGCGCCGCCGCGGCGTATCAGCAGGTTGAGCAGGCTGACCGCGCCCACGGACAGCACCAGCACCAGCCAGCCCAGCGCGAACAGGAACTCGCCGCTCCAGCGCACCTGCATGGTTTCGGTGGCCAGGGCCAGCGCCCCCGTCGCCACCAGGCAGGGCAGGTACTGGATGACCGAGCCCGTGCGCAGATCAAACGATGGACAGAACCGCTTCTGGTACAACGTGCCGGCCGTGATGCCGGCCAGCGCCACCACGGCCGGCACCAGCATGGCCAGCAGGGCATGGACCGGAACCGAGGCGATCTTGCCCGCCACCACCAGGGCCACGCCCGTGAAGCCCAGCGCCAGCCCGGCCCACTGCCGGGGCCGCACGGACTCGCCCAGCAAGGTGCCAGCCACCAGGGCCGTGATCAGCGGCTGCAGCCCCACCACCAGGGCCGTCACGCCCGAAGGCAGGCCATGGGCGATGGCCGTGAACACCCCGGCCAGGTACACGCCATGCACGAACAGCCCTGACACGCCAATGTGCAGCCACTGCCGTGCCGAACGCGGCCAGGGCGCGCGCAGCACCAGGGCCACCGCCGCCATCAGCACCAGGACGATGGCATAGCGCAGCGTCAGAAAGGTCAGCGGCTCCACATAGGGCAGGCCGAACTTGGCGCCGATGAAGCCCGTGCTCCACAGCAGCACGAACAGCCAGGGAAGCAAGGCGGCCGCCATGGCGGGCGGCGAGGTTTTTTGGGTCATGGAGCGGATGCGCAAGACGATAGGGGCGGCGCCAGTGTGTCATGCCCCGTGCGCCAGGGGCTGCGCGTGGCAAACCACCGCACCAGGCAGTCGCGCAGCGCCGTCATGGCCGCGCTGCTGAACGCCGCCGAGGGCCGCACGAAGTAGATGCCCGAGGCGCCATCCAGGCGCCATTGCGGCAGCACCCGCACCAGCCGGCCTGCGGCCATGTGCTCGCTCATCAGCCAGTCGCCGCCGGCCAGAATGCCCACCCCCATGACGGCGGCCGTGAGCAGTGCCTCGCTGTCATTGCTGACCATGGGGCCGCGCACCAGCACGGTGTGCCGGGCCTGGCCCTGCGGTACATCGCCCGATGCGCCACCGTGCACCAGCTCCCATTGCGGAAACGACTGCAGTCCCGTGAAGCCCAGGCAGCGGTGCGCCGCCAGGTCCTCGGGGTGCACCGGCGTGCCGTGGGCCTGCAGATAGGCGGGCGCGGCGCCCAGAATGCGCTGGTGCCCGCCCAGCCGCAGCGCCACCAGCCGGCTGTCCGCCAGCCGGCCTATGCGCACCGCCGCGTCGAAGCGCTCGCCCACGATGTCCACGAAGCGGTCCGCATACTCCACCTCCAGCACGATCTGCGGATGGGCCAGCGCAAACTCGGCCAGCAGCGGGCTGAGCCAGCGCCGTCCCATGGCGGCCGGCAGCGACAGCCGCAGCCGGCCCCGCGCCTGCGAGGCGCCCTGGGCCGCCTCCTTCTGGGCATCGGCGATCAGGCCGGCCGCCTGGCGCACCTTGTCCACCAGGCGCAGGCCCTCGTCGGTCAGGTGCAGATGGCGTGTGCTGCGCTCCACCAGCCGCACGCCCAGCCGGGTCTCCAGCGCGTTCAGGCGTTTGGACAGCACGGACGGATGGCGCAGCAAGGCCCGCCCCGCCGCAGCGAAGGAGCCTTGTTCATGCAGCGCCACCAAGGCCGCCAGTTCATCGGCGTGCTGGCTGTCCAGAAGGTTCATGGGGTCAGGATGATCGCACCTTGGGAGCGTCCCTGCTCCAGATCGCCATGCGCCTGCGCCACCTCCGCCAGCGCATACCGGCGCCAGACGCCGGGCACGATGATGCCGGCCGCCACGGCGGCCAGCACGTCCCGTGCGCGCTCCTGGTACTCGGCCGCCGTGGCCGTGTGCGCGGCCAGCGAGGGGCGCGTGAGGAACAGCGAGCCCTTGGCATTGAGCGTGGCCACCGAGATGGGATCGGGCAGGCCGGAGGTCGCGCCGAAGGACACCAGCAGGCCGCGCGGGCGCAGGCAGTCCAGCGCGGCGCCCAGCGTCGTGCGGCCGATGGGGTCGTAGACCACGTCGGCCTTCAGGCCCCCGGTGGCCTGCAGCACCTGGCCCGGCAGCGTGGCCGCATCGAACACGAAGACCTCGTCGCAGCCGGCCGCCCGCGCGCGCTCCACGCTGGCCGCCTTGGACACCACGCCGATCACCAGGGCGCCCAGGTGCCTGGCCCAGGCGCACATCAACTGGCCCAGCGCACCGGCGGCGCCATAGATCACGATGCGGCTGCCGGGGCCCACGGCATGGGTGGTCTTGAGCAGGTACTGCGCCGTGATGCCCTTGAACAGCACGGCCGCCGCCGCATCGTCAGGCAGCGCATCGGGCAGCTTCACCAGGCGCTCGGCCGGATACAGGCGGGCGCTGGCATAGGCGCCCAGCGGCCCCGTGGCGTAGCCCACGCGCTCGCCCACGGCCACATTCGTCACGCCCTCGCCCACGGCGACCACCCGCCCCGCGCCCTCCAGCCCCAGGCCCGAGGGAAAGGCGATGGCGACAGCGCCCTTGCGCTGGCTCACGTCCAGCGGGTTCACGCCGATGGCCGTCTGCTCCAGCCAGACCTGGCCGGGGCCGGGCGCCTGCACCTCGACCGGCTCCAGGCGCATGGTGTCGGGGGTGCCTGCGGCGTCCATGCGGACCTTGATCAATGGATTCATCTCGCTGCTCCGTGAAATGGGTGCAGCGTAGAAGAAGCGATTGACGGCAGCAATAGGCCGGCGTGCAGTTCACTGCTGCATGGGGTGCAGCAATGACCACGAACCAGCGCGCACGCTGCCCACGCCCCCCGTCAGAAGTCGTGCCGGATGCCCAGCTCGAAGGCCGTGGAGGCGCGCCCGCCAAAGTAATTGGCCGCGGCCGGATTGCCGCTGACTGCCGCACCCCCGGCAATGGCGAAGGCCGCCCCATTGCGGTTGGACATGCGGGCCGCATGCGCGTACAGCGCCGTGCGCCGCGACAGCGAGTGCACATAGCCCAGCGCCCACAGGTCGGCATCACTGGCGCTTTGCGCCGCCGTTGCGCCCTTCTGGTCGGCCTTGACATAGCTGAGCTTGACCACCCCGCTGCCCACGGGAACGCTCATGCCCACCAGGGTGTTGACCGTGCGGTCCACGCCATGCACCCAGCGGCGCTGGGCCAGGCTGGCCTTGAGCCAGCCGAAGTCGTAGGAGACGCCGTAGCTCTGGTCCTTGAAATGGATGCCGCTCAGGGTGTTGCGCGTGGTGAACTGCGCGCCCGCCACGTTCCAGCCCGCGCCCGCCCAGCCCAGCCGAAAGCCGTTGCCGCGCGTCTGGCCTGCCGCCGTGGCGCCCTTCTCGCCCAGGGTGGCGATCAGGCTGCCCGACACGCCCTGCAGCCCGCCCAGGCCGGCCGGCAGGAAATACTCCACCGCATTGCTCACGCGCAGCGTGGGATTGGCAGCCTGCGACTCCGGCGCCGTGCCGAAGGCCTGGCCCAGCGCGCGGGATGCCGTGAACGAGCGAAAGCCATTGGCGCTGCCGATGCCCAGCGTGGCAAACGGATCGAAGCCGCTCCACACCAAGTGCGTGGGCACCCAGTCACGCCCCAGCCGCAGCTCGCCCCATTGCCGCGAGGCCAGGCTGACCGTGGAGCGCCGGTCCCAGAACGGGCCGCTGGCGCCCATGGCGCCGGTGTCGGCCAGCAGGCTGCCGTCCAGGTAGAAGCCCGCGCTCAGGCCGTCGCCCAGGTCCTCCTGCCCCCGCAATACCAGCTTGCTGGTGGAGTTGGCGCCGCTGGCCTGCGAGGTGACCGTGCCCAGGCCCTGGTTGCGCACCTGCCTGACGCTCACATCGACGGTGCCCGAGATCGATACCGAGGACTGCGCGCCCGCATGCGCGGCGGCCAGCCCCAGCGAGGCGGCCAGGGCCTGGCGTATGAAAACCTGCATGTTGTCTCCTTGTGGTTTTTTGCTTTGCTCTTTGCTCTTTGCTCTTTTTTTTCGGGCGTGGGCCGGTGTCTGCCCGGCTACTCGGGCTTGAAGCCCGCGCCCTTGAGCAGCGCGGCGCTCTGCGCCACATCGGCGGCGATGAAGCGCTTGAACTGCTCGGTGCTCTCCGAAACCGTGTCGATGCCCAGGCTCGCGAAGGCGCCGGACCTGGCCAGCTCGGCCACCGCCGCGTTGGAGGCCTGGTTCAGCCGCTGCACCCGGTCGGCAGGCGTGTCCTTGGGCGCCCACAGTCCGTACCAGGAGGTGTAGGCAAACCGCGGCAGGCCGCTTTCCTGCATGGTGGGCACCTCGGGCGCCAGCGGGCTGCGCTTGCCGGAGGTGATCGCAATCGGCCGCACCTTGCCGGCCTTGGCCAGCGGCAGCACGGAGACCATGGAGTCGAGCAGCAGGTCCACATGGCCGCCGCCCACATCCACCAGCGCGGGCTGCGTGCCCTTGTAGGGCACGTACTCGAGGCGCATGCGGCCCTGCTGGGCCAGCAGCAGCGTGGCCAGGTGGCTGGGTGCGCCCACGGCGGGAATGGCCGCCGTCCACGTGCTCTTGGCGCCTGCGGCCAGCACCTCGCCCAGCTTGCTATGGGGCAGCTGCGGCGAGATCACCAGCATCAGCGGCGCCTCGCCCACGCGCGCCACGGGGACAAAGTCGGTCTGCGGGTCATAGGGCGGATGGGCCAGCACCTGCTTGGCCAGCACATGCGTGGCGGCCGAGAACAGCAAGGTGTAGCCATCGGGGGCAGCCGCCAGCACCGCGCGGCCGCCCACCACGCCACTGCCGCCCACGCGGTTCTCGACGATGACCGTCGTGCCCAGCTGCTTGCGCAACTGCTCGGCGAACAGGCGCGCGGCGCTGTCCACGCCGCCGCCCGCCACGAACGGGACGATGACCTTGACCATCTTGCCCGGCTCGGGAAAGGCGGCGGGCGCACTGGACGAGGCCATGCTGGCGATGGGCAAGGCAGCCAGCGCACCCAGTAAGGCGCCCAGCACCGGCCCCTTCAGCCGTGTCAGAGTTTTCATGCTTTGTCTCCTGTTTCTTTTGAAAATGGGCCGGCCGTTGCGTGGCTCAGCCCGGGTCCTGGTTCGGCGCGCGCCGCCTGTGCCTGCGCACGAGCACGCTCAGCGTGTCGTCCAGGGCCTGGGCATCCAGCCCCCGCGTGATGAAGACGATGCGCGTGCGCCGGTCGGCACCCGGCCAGCGGGGCAGCGTCTGCGGCGGGGCGAACAGGTGCTGCACGCCATGGATGACCAGGGGCTGGTCCGGGTGCTCCTGCAGGTGCACGATGCCTTTGACGCGCAGCAGGTCATCGCCGCGCATGGCCGTGACCCAGTCCATCCATTCGCCGAACGCCTGCGCGGGCAGGGGCTCGTCGCGCTGCAGCACAAAGGACGAGATGCCGTCGCGGTGCGTGCCTGCCGGCGCTGTCACCGGAGCTGTCACCGGAGCCATGGCCCGGTAGCCGGGCGTCTGGAGCATGCCCGCAGCGGCGTCCTGCTGCCCCGTCGCGCCTTCCGACATCAGCCGCTGCAGCAGCGCCACATGGTGGCAGGGGTCCATGCCTTGCGGCGCCTCGCAGTTGATGGCCTGCACCTGGGCCAGCAGTTGCGCAGCGGGCTGTGCGCCGCCCAGCAAATCTGTCTTGGTCAGCAGCACCAGGTCAGCCACAGCCAGTTGCCGCACGGCTTCGGGATAGCCTGCCAGCGTGGCGCTGCCCAGCACGGCATCGACCGTGCAGGCCACGCCGGCCAGCGCATAGCGCGCCCGCACGGCGGGCTCGCCCAGGAAGGAGCGCAGTATCGGCCCCGGGTCCGCCAGGCCGCTGGTTTCGATCAGCACGCGGCGCGGCGCGCCCTGTTCGCGCAGGGCCAGGCGCTCCAGCGCCTCCACCAGATCGCCGCGCACGCTGCAGCACAGGCAGCCATTGGCCAGCAGCACCGTGTCCTCGCAGGCCAGGCTGGTCAGGTCCTGGTCGATGCCGACCGCACCGAACTCGTTGACGATGACGGCCGTCCCGTGCAGGTCCGGCAGTGCCAGCAGCCGGTTGAGCAGCGTGGTCTTGCCGCTGCCCAGAAATCCCGTGAGCACGGTGACCGGAATGCGCTGGCCCGCCGCTTCGGGCAGGGCCAGCAGGCTGGAGAAATGCCCGCTCATGACGCCACCCCGCCCTGCACCCCACCATGCACCTCGGCGAACGAGCGCAGCGTGCGCTCCAGCCGCGCCAGCGCCCACTGCGCCACGGCCTGCGGCACTTCGTCCGAGCCCAGCGCATCGAGCAGGCCGCGCAGCGGCTGCGCGCCCTGCTCGGGTGCGGGCCGGGCACGGAACCAGGCCGCCACCTCGGGCTGCTCGCAGCGCTCGCCCCCGTCCTGCAGGTAGTCCACGATGTCCAGCTCGAAGTCCTCCAGCCGCAGGCTGATGCCGCCCGCCCCGCAGGCGCAGGCACCGCCCAGCGCGACATGGCGCAGCGCCAGGGCGCACCACAGGTCCCAGAGCCGGCCGGCCTGCAGGGCGTGGTCGGACGCCATGACCGTGCTCACTGCCCGTCCCAGGCCACGGCTGAGGTTGCCGTTGCGGCCGACGGAGACCGGCCGCTGCGCAGCGCCTGCGTGCCGTCGTGGTCCACCTGTCCCTGGCCATCCAGCGCCACGCGGTAGACCTCGCGGGCCACCTGGGCGCTCACATAGCCTTCGCGCACGTCCTCGGCCACCTTGTCCAGTTCGCGCGCCAGCGGGTCGCCAAAGCCCCCGCCGCCGCCCGACAGCATGCGGTAGGCATCGCCGCGTTCCAGGCGCACGTTGAAGATCTTGGCGTTGGCATGGTCGGTCTTCCACTCGCCCTTGTGGCGCACGGCCAGGCCGTTGCCCATGGCGTCGCCGCCGCCCTCCAGGCCCCAGGGCTTGCAGTGCACGCGGTCGATGCGCGTGGTGACGGTGAAGGGCGACAGCGCCTGCACCACCATCTCCGCGCCCAGGCCGCCCCGGTACTGGCCCGCGCCGGCCGAGTCCTGGCGGATCTCGTACTTCTCCACCAGCACCGGGTACTTGGCCTCGAGCTGCTCGGTGGGGCTGTTGTGGGTGTCGCCGTCATTGATGCAGACGGTGACGGACACGCCGTCCTCACGGCTCTTCGCGCCCCAGCCGCCGCCCAGCGGGCCGATGCCGACGATGAACAGCCGTCCGTCCTCGGGCGAGATGCCATGGATGTTGGGAAACACGAGGTCCGCATGGTGGCCCGCGATGGAGCGGTCGGGAATCGCCGGCGCCAGCGCCTTGAAGATGGTGTCGATCACCGTCATGGGGAAGGTCATCCACACGCGCATGGGATAGGGCCGTTCGGCGCTGATGACCGTGCCCATGGGCATGATCACCTTGAGCGGCCGAAAGCTCCCGTCGTTGACCGGGTAGTCGGTCGGCGTGGTGAGGCATTTGTAGGCCACCTGCGCGCAGGCGATGCCCGTGGTGAAGCCGGAGTTGTAGAAGCCGCGCACCTGCTTGGAGACGTCCGACAGGTCCACCGTCATCTCATCGCCCTGCACCGTGACCTTGACGCGGATGGGAATGCGCTTGCCGATGTCCAGCCCGTCGTCGTCCATGAAGGACTCGGCCTCGTACACGCCATCGGGAATCGACAGCGTGTTCTTGCGCGCCACGGCCTCGCTGGAATCCATGATCTGCGCGATGGCGCCGTTGACCGCATCCACGCCATAGCGCTGCAACAGTTCCACGTAGCGGCGCTCGCCCGTGGTGATGGCCGTGATCTGCGCGCGCAGATCGCCCAGGGCCCGCTCGGCCAGGCGCACGTTCATCGCGATGATGTCGATCAGGTCCTGGTTGACCTCGCCCTGGCGCTGGTACTTCATGATGGGGATCTGTATCCCCTCGCTGAAGATGTCCGTGGTGACGTTGCCCAGCGTGCCGCCCACGTCCAGCCAGTGGGCCATGCAGCAGGTGAAGCCTTCGAGCCGGCCCTCATGGAACACCGGCATGGTGAACGTGAAGTGGTTCAGGTGGCTGCCGGTGGTGTAGGCATCGTTGGTGACCAGGATGTCGCCGGGCAGGATGTTCTCGTAGCCGAAGTGGCGGATCTTGGCCTTGACCGTCTCCGACATGCCGCGGATGAACATGGGCAGGCCCAGGCCGATGGACACCGTGTCGCCCTCGCGCGTGAACAGGCCGACCGTGAAGTCCAGCGCCTCGTAGATGATGAGGTTGTAGGCCGTGCGCGTCAGGTTGGTCTTCATCTCCTCCGTGACGGCGTACAGGCCGTTGCGGATGATCTCGACGGTGACCGGATCGACGGGCCTGGAGTCAGTGGGGTGGTTCATGTGCGGTCGCTCCCGATGTCGATTTGCAGATTGCCCAGTTCGTCCACGCGCAGCCGGTCGCCGGGCTGCACGACGGTGGTGGATGCGTGTTCCTCGATCAGCGCGGGCCCCGCGATCTCGTTGCCTGCCAGCAAACGCTCGCGCAGATGCACCGGCGTGTCCACCCAGCCGCTGGAGCGGAAATAGACGGGCTTGACCGTGCGCACGGAGGCACGGCTGGGCTCGGCACTGCCGCGCTCCACGCTGTGCCTGGGCGGCTTTTTCATCGTGCCCAGCACCGTGACGCGCAGGCTCACGAGGTCGGCCGGCTCCTGCGGGGCCGAGGTGCCGTAGCGCACCTTGTGCAGCTCGTCGAACTGGCGCTTGATGGCCGAGCGGTCCCGTCCCTCGAAGAAGGCCATGGGCAAGTCCACGGTCACCGCATGCTCCTGGCCCACGTAGCGCATGTCGGCGGCGCGCTCGATCACGATGCCGTCCGGCGCGATGCCGGACTGCGCCAGCGCGGCGCGGCCTTCGTCCTCCATGCTCTGGTAGGCGGCCTCGATCTCCTCGAAGGACACCTCGCCCAGCTTGCGGAACACCGAGCGCACGTAGTCGTAGCGCAGGTCGGAGAACAGCATTCCGTAGGCCGAGAAATAGCCGGGCGCATAGGGAATCAGCACCTTGCGGATGCCGATCTCGCGCGCAATGGCCGAGGCGTGCAGCGGCCCCGCGCCGCCGTAGACGACCATGGTGAAGCTGCCCGCATCCAGGCCGCGCTCGGTGGTCACGGCCTTCACGGCATGCGACATCTGCGTCACGGCGATGCGCAGGATGCCGTCGGCCGCCTCGGTGGGCTCCAGGCCCAGCGGGGTCGCCACGCGCTCGGCCATCTGGCGCTGGCAGGCATCCATGTCCAGCTGCAGCTCGCCGCCCAGGAAATGCTCCGCGTCCAGCCGGCCCAGCACCAGGTTGGCGTCGGTCACCGTGGGCTCCAGCCCGCCACGGCCATAGGCCACGGGGCCGGGGATGGAGCCGGCGCTCTGCGGGCCCACGCGCAGCGCATTGCCCGTCTCCACGCGGGCGATGGAGCCGCCGCCCGTGCCCACTTCGTGGATGTCCATCATCGGGATCTGTATCGGCAGGGCCTGCTCGTAGCCGCCGATCAGCGCCGAGCCCGTGGTCAGCGGCCGGCCTTCGCTGATCACGCCGGCCTTGGCCGTGGTGCCGCCCATGTCGAAGGCGATGGCGTCGCCCATGCCCAGTTGCGCACAGATGGCCTGGGCGCCGATCACGCCGGCCGCCGGACCCGATTCGAGCATGCGCACGCAGCCCACCTTGGCATGCTCGACCGGGAACAATCCGCCCGTGGACTGCACGATGTAGAAGTCGCCCTCGAAGCCCTTGCCGCCCAGGTGGTTCTCCAGCTGGCCCAGGTACTGGGACACGCGCGGCCCCACGTAGGCATTGGCCACGGCGGTGGACACGCGCTCGAACTCGCGGTACTCCTGCGACAGCTCGTGCGAGGCGCAGACAAAGGCGCCCGGCATCTCTTCCTGCAGGATCTGCTTGACGCGCTGCTCGTGCGCCGGGTTGCGGTAGGAGTGCAGCAGCAGCACGGCCACGGCCTCCACGCCCTGCCCTGCCAGCTCGCGGGCCAGCTCGCGCACGGCCGCCTCGTCCAGCGGCTTGTGCAGGCTGCCGTCGGCGCGCAGGCGCTCGGACACCTCATGGCGCAGCGAGCGCCGCACCAGCGGCTGGTGCTTGTTGAAGAACAGGTTGTAGGCATCGGGCCGGTTCACGCGGCCGATCTCGTAGATGTCGCGAAAGCCCTCGGTGATCAGCAGCGCGGTGTGGGCGCCATTGCGCTCCAGCAGCGTGTTGATGGCAATGGTGGAGCCGTGCAGGAACAGATGGCCGTCGCGCCAGTCGATGCCCGCGCTGTCTATCGTGGCCTGGATGCCGTTGACCAGCTCGCCATGCGTGGACAGGGCCTTGCCGAACAGCAGCCGGCCGCTGGCCTCGTCGAACGCCGCCATGTCGGTGAAGGTGCCGCCGATATCGACGGCAATGCGCAACCGGGGCCGCTGCGAAATCGCTTGTTGGTTATCCATGAATTTCTCCGGAGTCAGACGGCAGCGCTATCAGTGCCGACGCGATTGCGCAGCACGCCCAGGCCCGTGATCTCGACCTCGACCACATCGCCATGCTTCATGTACAGAGGCGGCTCGCGGCGGTCGCCCACGCCGCCCGGCGTGCCCGTGGCGATCACGTCGCCGGGCGACAGCGGCGTGAAGCGCGACACATAGGCCACGATGGTGGGGATGTCGAAGATCAGGTCGCCCAGGCTGGCCTGCTGCATCACGCTGCCGTTCAGGCGCGTCTGCAGCGCCAGGCTGCGCACGTCGGCCACCTCGTCGCGCGTGACCAGCCAGGGACCGAAGGGCGCCGTGCCGGGAAAGTTCTTGCCGGGCGTGAACTGGTGCGTATGGCGCTGCCAGTCGCGCACGCTCACATCGTTGAAACAGGCATAGCCGGCGATGTGGTCGAAGGCATATTCCTTTGCAATGTGGCGCCCGCCCCGGCCGATGACGAAGGCCAGCTCGCCCTCCCAGTCGAAACGCTCCGAAAAGGCCGGGCGCAGCAGCTCGTCGCCATCGGCGGCCAGGCTGTCGTTGAAGCGCAGGAACAGCGACGGGTGCTCGCTGTCGGCGCGCCGCGTCTCGGCCACATGGGTCTTGTAGTTCAGGCCCACGCATATGAGCTTGCCGGGGTTGGGGATGACGGGCAGCGCCTGGGTCTGCGCCGCATCGACGGACACGGCGCCGGCCTGCAGGGCCTGCTCCAGCTCGCCCAGCGCCTGTGCGCGCAGCACGGACAGCAGGTCGGGATGGCGGGCGAGAAAGTCGGCGGGCGGCTGCAGGAAGCGCTCGGCCAGAACCTGCCCGTAGCGGGGCTGTCCGGCATGGATGAAGCTGGCGAGTTTCAACGGATTTTCCTTAGGTTCGGTGTCTGGAAAACCTGCCAAGGCAAGGCCGCTGGCAAGGCATGACTGCACTGTAGAAATCCCGTTGATATCTGAATAGATAGAATTTCAGGCTTTCAGAATTGCCTCATCAGGCATACCTCAACCGGGTAACCACCATGCACCTGCCCAGCGTCAAGCTCTTCCTCGAGGTCTCCGAAGCCGGCAGCATCAGCAAGGTCGCGGCACGGCGGCACACCGTGCAGTCGCACATCAGCCGGCAGATCAGCGAATTCGAAGCGTCGCTGGGCGGCCCCTTGCTGCGGCGCACGGGCCGGGGCGTCACGCTGACGCCGCTGGGCGCGCGGGCCGCGCTGCGGCTGCGCAGCTGGCTGCAGGAAACCGAGCAATTGCAGGAAACGCTGCGTGCGGACGCAGGCCAGCTATGGGGCGAGGTGCGGCTGGGCATCGTGCCCTCGGCCGCGCACCCGCTGATGACGCATGTGTTCGACTGGCTGCAGCGCGAGCACCCCGGCATACGCCTGAACATCACCGAGGCCCAGGGCACGGAGCTCGACGCGCTGCTGGACAGCGGCGCCGTGGACCTGGCCATCCTCTTTCGCTTCGCGCGCCCGGCCGGCGGCGATGAGCGGCTGCTGAGCACCGCGCACAGCTATCTGGTGTCGCGCCCTGGCGACCCCTTGACCCTGGCGCCCACCACGGAGTTCGCCGCGCTCGACGGCCTGCAGCTGGTGCTGCCGCGACGCCCCAGCCATTGGCGCGATGCGCTCGATGAGGCCGCGCACAGCCACGGCTTTCGGCTCGCGGCGGCCGCCGAGGCCGACTCGCTGACCGTGCAAAAGGAACTCGTGGCCCACGCGCCCGGCCTCTACTCGGTGATCGGCCCGTACTCCATCGATGCCGAACTGCGCCAGGGCCGGCTGCAGGCCAGCCGCCTGGTCAACCCCGGTCTGGTGCGCCATGTGACGCTGGCCTTGCCCCGGCACGGCAAGCTCACCCAGGCCTGCCGCGTGGTGGGCGATGCCATCGAGGCATTGACGCAGGCCTGGGGGCAGCAGCTGTCGCCGGGGCCGCTGAGCACCTCGGGACTGCTCGGCGGTTGAAGGCATCAGATATCGGCCCTATCGGCTCCAGTCGTCGGCCATGCACGCCGTGGCCAGGCCATCGGAACAGAACGGCCGCAACCATGTCAGCGGGCCTGACCATCACGCACGGCTGCAATGGCCTCGATCTCGATCATGGCCGCCGGGTCGTACAGCGCCTGGATCTGGGCAATCGTGTCGGCCGGATAGGGGGCGCCGAAGAACTCGCGGCGCAGGGCGACCACCTCGTCGAAGTGGCCCATGTCGGTGACGAAGATGGTGACCTTGATCACGTCCTTCAGGCTGGAGCCGCCCGCCTCCAGCGCGCGGCGCAGATTGGCAAACGCCTGCCGGCCCTGGGCCAGGAAGCCGCCCGGCACGATGCGGCCATCGTCTCCGGCGCCGGCCTGGCCGGAGATGAACAGCAGCTCGCCAAAACGAATGCCTTGCGACAGCAAAAACGGCTCGTAGGGGTCGGGTTGCGTGGTGACACGGTGCAGCATGGTTTCATTTCCTTCATCCATCCCCGGCAGGATCGCGCTTGGGGCATGGGTGGACGATAGGCAAGCCGGATGATTGCGACAAAGGTTCATTTGTCAGGCATAAGATGAGTTTTCCTCACCCCATTCCTCACCCGACCCTTGCGTCCTCCAGCCCTCATGCAACGCAACCAGCTGCCGCTTTCCGCACTGCGCGCCTTCGAGGCCGCCGCACGCCTGGGCAGCTTCAAGCAGGCCGCCGACGACCTGGCAGTGACACCCACGGCCATCAGCCACCAGATCCGCGCGCTGGAGGAACAGCTGGGCCTGGCGCTGTTCGATCGCCAGGTACGCAAGGTGGTGCTGACCGAGGCCGGCGCCCAGCTCTATCCGGTGCTGCGCGACGGTTTCGACGCCTTTGCCGCCACGCTGGAGCGCCTGCTGCAAAAGCGCCTGCGCGCCCAGGTCAGCATCTCGGCCACCAATGCGTTCACCGTGAAATGGCTGGTGCCGCGCATGGCCAGCTTCCGCGCGATGCACCCGGAGGTGGACCTGCAACTGCAAGCCTCGGACGATGTGGTGGACCTGCGCTCCCATGCCGTCGATATCGCCGTGCGCTACGGGCGCGGCCCCTATCCGGGCCTGGTGGCCGAGCCCCTGTTCAGCGACCGCTTCGCGCCCGTGGCCAATCCCCGGCTGGGAGTGCTGGGTCCGGCCGACCTGGCCCGCCTGCCGCTGATCCGCTTTGACTGGAAGACGGCGCACGCCAGCAATCCCACCTGGGAGCGCTGGTTTGACGAGGCAGGCCTGGCCTGGAATTCACCGGCGGGGCAACTGCGCTTTTCCGATGAGGGCCATGCCATCCAGGCGGCCATCGCCGGTCATGGCATTGCCCTGGTGAGCCTGGCCCTGGTGGCCGAGGACATTGCGGCCGGCCACCTGCTGCAGCCCTTCGGCCCCTCGATCACTGGCCATACCTACCATCTGGCCGTGGGCGAGCAACGGAAGCCGGGCCCCCATGTGCGCGCCGTCATGGACTGGCTCAGAAGCCAGTCCATGGCCTTGCCGTAGCCGTACCGTAGCCGCCCTCAATAGCCCCGTGCCGCGTCCACCGCCTGCGGCAGCTCGCCGCTGGCGCGCCAGCGCCGGATGTTGCCCGCCACGATGGCCGATGCCGTCGCGCGGTCCGTGGGTGCCGAGATGTGGGGCAGCACGGTCACGGCGGGGTGCGCCCACTGCCAGGACGATTCTGGCAGGGGCTCCTGGTCGAACACGTCCAGCACGGCATGGGCCAGGCGGCCGCTGTCCAGGGCGGCGCGCAGCGCGGCATCGTCCACGATGGGGCCGCGCGCAAAGTTGATCAGCGAGGCATGGGCGGGCAGCGCGGCCAGCGCCTGCGCGCCGACGATGCCGCGCGTCTGCGGCGTGAGCGGCAGCAGGCACACGAGGATGTCGGTCTGCGCCAGCATGGCGGGCAGCTCGGCATCACCCGCATGGCATTGCACGCCTTCCATGTGCCTGGGCGTGCGGCTCCAGCCGCGTACCTGGAAGCCTGCCGACAGCAGCCGCTGCGCGGCGGCCTTGCCCAGTGCGCCCAGGCCCAGCAGCGATACCGTCCTGTCCTGCGCGCGCACGCCGTCATGCGCCAGCCATTGGCGCGCGGCCTGCTGGCGGGCATAGCGCGGCATGTCGCGGTGCAGGTACAGGGTCCAGGCCAGCACGGCCTCGGCCATGGTGTCGGCCAGTTGCGGGTCCACCAGGCGGACGATGCGCAGGTCGGTATCGCCCAGGTCGGCCACCAGGCGCTCCACGCCGGCCCAGACGCTGTGCACCCATTGCAGGCGCGGCAGCGTGCGCAGGTCGGCGGGCTGGGGGTTGGCGACGATGGCGACCTCGCAGGCCGCGCGCTGGTCGGCATCCAGCGCATCAAGGGCGACCACGCGCTCCTCGGGCAGGGCGGCCTGCAGGGCCTGCAGCCAGGCCTGGGCTGCCGGATAGCCGGGTGCGCAGACGAAAGGAAGCGGGGGGAGCGAGGCGCGAGGAGACAGCGAACCGCTCATTTGGCGAAGACCTTGTCCAGATCGGCGAAGCCCTTGACCTCGATGGGATTGCCGCTGGGGTCGCGGAAGAACATGGTGGCCTGCTCGCCGGGCTCGCCCTCGAAACGGATGCCGGGCTGCAGCACGAAGTCCACCACGCCGCCGGACAGCCGCGCGGCCAGGGCCTTCCAGTCGTCCATGGCCATCACCAGGCCCAGGTGGGGCATGGGCACCATGTGGTCGCCCACGCGGCCGGTGTTCGTGACCGGGAAGGGCTCTCCCAGGTGCAGCGAGATCTGGTGGCCGAAGAAGTCGAAGTCCACCCAGGTCTCGGTGCTGCGGCCTTCCTGGCAGCCGAGCAGCGTGCCGTAGAAGGCGCGCGCTTCGTCCAGATCGCGGACATGGTAGGCAAGGTGGAAGCTGGTGCGCATGGCTGATCCTTTGGTTGTGCTTGTGGTGCAGGCAGGCTCGCAGGCCGTGGCCTGCCGTGGGTGGCGCGAGCCTAGCAGAGGCTTTTCAAAAGTGATAGCGTTGATTTCTTTGCAATCCCCAAGGAAATCTTTTGGAGACCCGCTATCTCAAGAGCCTGATCGCCGTGGTGGACAGCGGCTCCATCGCCGATGCGGCGCGCGCCGAGCACCTGACGGCCGCCGCCGTGGGTCAGCGCGTGCAGGCGCTGGAGCGCGAGCTGGGCTTTGCCCTGCTTTCGCGCAGCGGCCATGCGGCCCGGCCCACCCAGGCCTGCGTGGCCCTGCTGCCGCGCGCGCGGCGCCTGGTGCGCGAGGCCGCGCTGCTGGGCAGCGATGCCAGCGCCGATGGCCTGGCCGGCACGCTGCGCATCGGCGCCATCTCGACTGCGCTCACGGGCATGCTGCCGGCTGCGCTGCGCAAGCTCACGCAGGCGGCGCCACAGTGCCGGCCCGTCATCGTGCCGGGCACCTCGCGCGCGCTGTTCCAGATGCTGCAGGCCGGCGAGCTCGATGCCGCCGTCATCGTGGCGCCCCCTTTTGAACTGCCCAAGGCGCTGCGCAGCGTGCAGCTGCGCCGCGAGCCGCTGGTGCTGCTGGCCCCGCCCAACGCACGCGGCCGGCCTGCCGCGCTGCTGGGCAGCCTGCCCTACATACGCTACGACCCCGATGCCTGGGGAGGCCGCCATGCGGCCGACTGGCTGGCCGACCAGGGGCTGGATCCCGCGGTGCTGTGCGACCTGGACGCGCTGGAGGCCATTGCCATGCTGGCCGCCGACGGCATGGGCGTGGGCCTGGTGCCGCACTGGACGGGCCTGGAGCGCTTCATGGGCGACTGCCGCATGCTGCCCATTGCGGGCGCCGCCTATGAGCGCGCCATCTTGCTGGTGACCAGCGCCTATCCCGACCTGCCGCGCATGGCCGAGCTGCTGGAGGGCGCACTCGCGTAGGTTGCGGCCTTCGTTCTCAATCCGCCTGCACGTAGCCCGTGACGCGGATCATTTCGCGGTACTTGGCGATCTCGCGCGCATAGGCGGCCGCTGCATCGTCCAGGCCCATGGGCTTGGCGACATCACGGCCGTCGGCCTCCAGCTTGGCGATGACCTGCGGGTCCAGCAGGGCCTGGCCGATGGCCTGGTTCAGGCGCTGCTTGACGTCCTGCGGCGTGCCGCGCTTGACGAAGTAGCCCGCCAGGCTGGCGTACTCGAAATCGCGCAGCGCCGGCACTTCGGTGATGCTGGGCACGGCCGACAGCACGGCAGGCCGGTTGCGCGACAGCACGGCCAGCGCCCGGAAGCGGCCGGTGCGGATCATCTCCAGCATGGACGCCTGGAACGGCATGATGCTGAAGTCGATCTGGCCGCCGGCCAGGTCCTGGATCACGGGTGCCGTGCCCGCATAGGGCGCGTGGGTGAACGGCACCTTCACCACCTTGCCCATGTACTCGGTGATCAGGTGGTAGAGCGAGCCCACGCCCACCGAGCCGTAGGTCAGCGAATTGCTTTCGTTGCGCGAGCGCGCCAGCGCCAGGAACTCTTGCATGTCCCGGGCCGGCAGGCCCGAACGCACCAGCAGCACCAGGTGGGTGACGGTGATGTACTGCAGGTTCTCGAACGCATCGGGCTGGTAGCGCACGGCCTTGTTGGTGAGCGGCGGCAGGATGAGTTCGTTCTGCGTGCCCTGGAAGAACATGCTGCCATCGGCCCTGGCGCCCAGCACTTTGGATGCGGCAATCGTCCCCGTGGCGCCGCCCAGGTTCTCCACGATCACCTTGGCCGCCAGTCCCTCGCCTATGGGCTTGCTCAGGATGCGGGCGCTGACGTCGCTGGGCCCGCCTGCCGGGTAGGGCACCATCAGGCTGACCGGGCCGGGCGCCGAGGCCGCGGCAGGCTGCAGCAGCAGGGGCGCCAGCGGCAGGCCGGCGGCGATTTTCAGGAGCGAGCGGCGTGTGGGCAAGGCAAGTGGATTCATGAAAGTGCACCAGGCAGTGGCTTGAGGGGGAAGGCGGGAATCAGGCGCGCCCTACCACCGGGCGAGGGGCAGGCGCGCAATGGTGTGGAGCACCGCCAGGCCGCGCGGGACGATGGTGTCCACCTCGCAGTACTCGTCGGTGGTGTGGAACTTGCCGCCCACGGGGCCGGTGCCGCACAGCGTGATGGCGCCCAGGCTGGAGGTCACGCCCGAGTCCGCGCAGCCGCCGCTGAACTCGCCCTCGGCCTTGTGGCCCAGCGCGCCCAGCTCGGCCTGGTACAGCTCGAACAATTGCTGCGACTGCGGCGTGGGAACGAAGGGGCGGAACTCGCCGGTGATGTTCAGCGTGGAGCGCGTGCCCTGGATGAAGGACTTGTCGCAGATGCAGCGGATGCGGCCCACCAGGGACTCGCGCTGGTCCAGGTCGAAGATGCGCAGGTCGATGGCCGCCTTGGCCGACGGCGCCGACGTGTTCACCGACAGGCCGCCCGACACCAGGCCCACGTTGACGGTGACGCCCTTGTCCAGGTCGGTGAGCGCGTCCAGCGCCACCACCTTGTGCGCCAGCTCCGAGATGGCGCTGATGCCCTCGGCGAAGTTGGCGCCCGAGTGCGCCGCCTTGCCCTCGATCTCCACGCCGAAGAACACGCCGCCCTTGCGGCCCGTGACCACGTTGCCCGAAGGCCGGCCCGGCTCCGCATTGAAGACAAAGCCCGCCTTGCGCGCAAAGGGCTCGATGACGGACTTGCTCAGGGGCGAGCCGATTTCCTCGTCGCAGGTGAACAGGCCCGTGACCTCGGGCGCAGGCTCCGCGCTGTGGGCCAGCGCAGCCAGCAGGAAGGCGTTCATGACGATGCCCGACTTCATGTCGGCCACGCCCGGGCCGTAGGCCCTGCCGCCTTCGATGCGGAACGGCCTGCGCGCGGCCTCGCCTTCAGGGAAGACCGTGTCGCAGTGCCCCATCAGCAGCACGGGCCTGCCCACGGTGCTGCCCGCGTTCACGGTGACCGAGATCGCGGCCTCCACGCCATCGACGAAATGCGGGCTGACCTGCAGCCCCTGGCCCAGGAAGAAGGCCTCCAGGCGCCGGAACACGCGCGCCACGCCAGGCTTGTCGAAGCTGCCCGAGTCGATGTTGACGATGTCGGCCAGCAGCGAAAGCATGTTCTCCCGCTGGCCCTTGATCCACTCCGACGCGCCGACCGCCCGGTCCGCACTGACAATGGCTTGCTGTGGCATCCGCTGCCTCCGTATTTTTCAATACTTGGTATTGTTATTTAATACTTCAGATTCACAATCAGGTAAAACGATGATCGAAAACGCGTTGTATGTGGGTTCCGTGGGCAAGGCATTCCGCGTGCTGGACTGCTTCAAGGGCGCGGCGGGCGACCTGAGCCTCACGGAAATCATGGAGCGCAGCGGCCTGGACAAGAGCGCCGCCCAGCGCTACGCCTACACCCTCAGCGCCGAGGGCTACCTGCAGCAAAACAGCCAGACCCGCCGCTACCGGCTGGGCCCGGGCGTGCTGGACCTGACCTTCCATTTCCTGCGCACCCATGCGCTGGCCGAGGCGCTCAACCCCCTGCTGCTGCAGCTGTCCAAGGACACGGAGCAGAAGATCAGCCTGTCGCTGCGCGACGGCGACTGGCTGGTGCACGTGCTGCGCCACCAGACCAGCACCGAGCACTACCACGCCTCGCTCGTGGGCCGGCGCGTGCCCCTGCAATGCACTGCAGGCGGGCGCGCCGTGATGGCACGGCTGGACGAGGCGCAGGTGGAGCAGCTGCTGGCCCCCGGCCGCCTGCTGGCCAGCACGCCCCGGACGCTGACCACGGCCAAGGCCGTCCAGGCGGAACTGAAGAAGGTGCGCGAGCGCGGCTACGCCATGGTGGTCGATGAATTCATCATGGGCGAGGTCGCGCTGGCCGCCGCCGTGGTCGATGCCGACGGCGTGCCGCTGGGCGCCCTGCACCTGAGCGGATCGTCAAGCCAGTGGAGCGGTGCCGACTACGCGAAGAAGTTCTCGCCCCTGCTGCTCAACGCCATCGCCCAGTACGAGCGGCGCAACGCGTAGCGCCTGCCGTCCAGCGCGGATCCCGCTATACTGCGCCCCTTCTTTCTTGAACGAGCTGCTGCAGGAAAGACGTTTTCCGGGCCTTTGCCGCCCGGGTGTCTTTCATCGTCCGTACACCCATCGGACGCGGCGAGCGCCAACCAGGCCTCGCGGATCTGCAGCCATGAGCACTCCTCAACGACTCCAGCGTGCCTTTGCACGCACGGGCATCTCCCTCGACTATCGCGACGGCATCTACCACGTGCGCGATGGCCAGGCCGAGGCCCACATTCTTCTTCCCGACAGCCTTCCCCTGGAGGACAAGGCCGTGCGCCAGCTTCTGGCCTTTGCGGCCGTGCGCCGGCATGACGGCCAGGGCAGCCACGGCGCCGTCTGCCGCGCCTGCGCCACGCCCGACTTCCATCCGGGCACGGTGGCGCCCGTGGGCAGCGTGGTGGCCACGCCATCGGACTTCGTCATTCCGGCCGCCATCGGCACGGACATCAACTGCAGCGTGCGCCTGCTGACCACGGGTGCCCGGCTGGACCAGCTGGCGCCGCACAAGGGCCGGCTGGTGGAACTGCTGACCGCCAGCCTGCTGGGCAGCGGGCGCGACGTGCCCGTGACCACGGCCGCCTTCCGCGCGCTGTTCGACCACGGGCCGGCCGCCTTTGTGGACCGGCTGAGCGGCCAGGGCCTGTGGGGCCATGTCGACAGGGACCGCCTGCACCGCGAGCTGGCCGCCTGCATCGGCCTGGACAGCTTCGCTGGCAGCGCCCGCCACGCGCCCCATGCCTATCTGCAGGAGCGCCATGCCGTGTTCCGCGACCCGTGCCTGGGCACGGTGGGATCGGGCAACCATTTCGTGGAACTGCAGGTGGTCGACGAGGTGCTGGACCGCCACGCGGCCTACCGCGCCGGACTGCGCGCGGGCGACGTGGTGGTGATGATCCACAGCGGCTCGCGCGACCTGGGCTTTTACGTGGGCCAGGCCTGGATGGACCGAGCCCGGGCCGAGTGGCCGCAAGGCGTGAAGCACCCTGCCAGCGGCCTGTACGGCCTGTCGGGTCCGCTGGCCGGCGAGTACCTGCAGGCCATGGGCGTGGCGGCGCGCTATGCCTGGGCCAACCGCGTGGTGCTGGCCGAGCTGGTGCGCAAGGACCTGGAGCAGATCGTGGGCGCAGCGGATTCGCGCCTGGTGGTCGATGTGCCGCACAACGTGGTTCTGCAGCAAGGCGGCATGAACATCCACCGCAAGGGCGCCACGCCGGCCAACGAGGGCGACTTCGCGCTCATCCCGGGGTCCATGGGCGATGCCTCCTACCTGGTCACGGGCCTGGGCGCGGCCGACTGGCTCTGGTCCTGCAGCCATGGCGCGGGGCGGCGCATGCGCCGCCAGGCCGTGCGCGCACTGCGCCCCGAGGCCCGCGCAGGCCATGCGGGCGAGCAGGGCTGGCAATGCGTGACGCTGCGCGAGGAGCGGCGCATCGAGGAGGCGCCCGAAGCCTACAAGCCCATCGGCCCGGTCATCGAGTCGCAGGAGGCCGCCGGCCTGATCCACGCCGCCGTGAAGCTCAGGCCCTGGATCACCTTCAAGGCCTGAGCACCGGCAGGCGCCTCACTGCAGCCGCAAGCCGTCCGCCGCACGGTCCTGGGCCAGCTTGCGGTACAGCGTCTGGCGGCTGATGCCCAGCATGCGCGCGGCCTGGGTGACATTGCCCCGGCAGTTCTCCAGCGCCTGCCGCACGGCCGAGCGCGAGAGTTCATCCAGGCTCTGCGGCGCAGCGTCGAGCCGGGGGCCGCTGCGGGCGGTCTGCGCCAGCTCGGCCTGGAAGTCATCGGGCAGGTGCTGCCATTGCAAGCAGTCCTCATGGGGATCGAGCATGGCGCAGGCCGTTCTCAGCACGCTGGCGCACTGGCGCAGATTGCCGGGCCAGCCATGGCCGGCCAGCTGCGCCAGCAGGGCCGGTGCCATGCGCAGCGGGCGCGCGGGTTCGATGTCGGCCAGCATGCGCGCGGCCAGCGCCTCGAAGTCGCCGCGCTCGCGCAGCGGAGGCAGCTCCACGGCCAGGCCGTTGATGCGGTAGTACAGGTCGGCACGAAAACGCCCCTGGTCGGCATCCTCGCGCAGCCTGCGGTTGGAGGCGCTGACCAGCGCGAAATCGACCGCAACGGGCGTGCCACCGCCCAGCGGCACCACCTGCCGCTCCTGCAGCACGCGCAGCAGCCGGGTCTGCAGCGACAGCGGCATGTCGCCGATCTCGTCCAGGAACAGGGTGCCGCCGTGCGCCTGGCGCAGCAGGCCCGCCTGTCCTTCGCGCCGCCCGCCCGTGAAGGCGCCCTGGCGGTAGCCGAACAGCTCGGCCTCGATCAGCGACTCGGGCATGGCCGCGCAGTTGATGGCCACGAAGGGGCCGTCGCGGCGCGGCCCGCTGTCGTGGGCCGCGCGCGCAAACCATTCCTTGCCCACGCCGGACTCGCCCTGGATGAGCAGCGCAATGGGCTTGCCCAGCACGCGCCGGGCCTTGTCGGCCGCCGTGCGCCAGCGCGCATCGCCCGTGTCCAGCCGCGCCAGCGCATCGCGCGCCGGCTGCTGCGGCGCCTGTTGCTGTTGTTCTGCAACCCGCTCCACGACCGAGGACCGGACCGTGCGCCGGTCCGGCACCAGCTGGCCGAACAGCGCCGTGCCGTCATGGCGCCGCAGCGGCTGGGCCGCATCGGGCTGGCGGTGCTGGCGTGACAGCAGCTCCTCCAGGCCCGCGTCCAGCACCTGCTCCAGCGACACGCTGCCCAGCTGCGCCCGCGACAGGCGCAGCAGGGCCAGCGCGGCGCGGTTGGCGCCCACCAGCCATCCGTCCGCGGAGATCAGCGCAATGCCTTCGGCCACCGTGCCAATGCCTTCGGGCCGCGCGTGCAGGTGCAGGCGGATGTGGCGCTGGCCGTCGCAGGCCATGAGGCGGTTTTCGATCATGCGGGCCGCCGTGCCGACCAGGCCCAGCGTGTGCGGGCTGCCCCGGCCATGTTCGCTGGAGATGTCCAGGATGCCCAGCAGCTGGCCCGTGCCCGACAGGATGGGCGCGGCCGCGCAGGTGAGAAAGCCGTTGCGCTCCAGGAAATGCTCGCCGCCCTGGATTTCGATGGAGTCCATCTCGGCCAGTGCCGTGCCGATGGCATTGGTGCCGCGCTGCGCCTCATGCCAGGACGCGCCGCTGGCCAGGGCCACGCGCTCGGCCTTGCCCAGAAAGAAGGGGTCGCCGCAGGTATCCACCAGGGTGCCGCAGGGGCCGGCCAGCACCACCACGCTCTGGCTGCCGCGCACCTGCTCGGACAGGTATTCCATGACGGGCCGTGAATGCGCCAGCAGCGCATGGTGGCGGCTGCGCAGCACGCCCAGCGCGTGCTGCTCCAGGTTGTCGGCGGCGCCCAGCCGTCCTGTGGGACGCAGTCCCTGCTCGATGCAGCGCTGCCACGAGCGCGCCAGGCGCTCGTCCACCAGGCCGCTGGGGCACAGGCCTGACTCCATCAGGCTGTGACGGGCCTGGCGCAAGGCCACAAGGGAGGCTCTCGATTGCATGCTGTCTCCTGCTCGGGCGTCATTGCGCCGCGTTGCAGACCAGTATGCGGGGCCGGCGGGCACCGGGCAAGCCAAGTGGCAGGCCAGGCGCCCGACTGTTCCATTTCTGGACAGTTGTCCTGTTGCGCAACGTCACGGCACAGGGCGAACGCGCACGGGAATACCCGCAGCAGCCACGTCCCGCGTGCCTTTGCGGGCACCTGCCCTGCGGCCTGCAGGCTGGCACGGCTTTTGAATCATGTCTGCCGTCCGGCCATGGCCGGATATCCCGATCCACACCCGATCACAACAGACCCATAAGCATCCTCAGGAGACAAGCAGCATGACCGTCTACGCAGCACCCGGCGCCGCTGGCGCCAAGATCGCCTACAAGGCCCGCTACGACAACTTCATCGGCGGCAGGTTCGTACCTCCGGTCAAGGAGCAGTACTTCGACGTGGTCACCCCCATCAGCGGCAAGGTCTACACCCGCGCCGCGCGTTCCACGGCCGAGGACATCGAACTGGCGCTGGACGCCGCCCATGCCGCCAGCGACGCCTGGGGCCGCACCAGCGCGGCCGAGCGTGCGAATGTCCTGCTGAAGATCGCCGACCGCATCGAGGCCAACCTGGAGCTGCTCGCCTATGCCGAGACCGTGGACAACGGCAAGGCCATCCGCGAGACGCTGAATGCCGACATCCCGCTGACCGTGGACCATTTCCGCTATTTCGCGGGCTGCGTGCGCGCCCAGGAAGGCGCGCTCAGCCATATCGACGAGACCACGGTGGCCTATCACATCCAGGAGCCGCTGGGCGTGGTGGGCCAGATCATTCCCTGGAACTTCCCCATCCTCATGGCGGCCTGGAAGCTGGCGCCCGCGCTGGGTGCGGGCAATTGCGTGGTGCTCAAGCCGGCCGAGTCCACGCCCATCAGCATCCTGATCCTGGCCGAGCTCATTGCCGACCTGCTGCCGCCCGGCGTGCTCAACATCGTCAACGGCTTCGGCCGCGAGGCCGGCATGCCGCTGGCCACCAGCAAGCGCATCGCCAAGATCGCCTTCACGGGCTCCACCTCCACGGGCCGCGTGATCGCCCAGGCCGCGGCCAACAACCTGATACCGGCCACGCTGGAGCTGGGCGGCAAGTCGCCCAACATCTTCTTCGCCGATGTGATGGACAAGGACGATGCCTTCCTCGACAAGGCCGTCGAAGGGCTGGTGCTGTTCGCCTTCAACCAGGGCGAGGTCTGCACCTGCCCCAGCCGCGCGCTGATCCACGAAAGCATCTACGACCGCTTCATGGAGCGCGTGCTCCAGCGCGTGGCCGCCATCCGGCATGCCAACCCGCTGGACACCGATAGCATGATGGGCGCGCAGGCGTCCAAGGAGCAGCTCACCAAGATCCTGTCGTACCTGGACCTGGGCAAGCAGGAGGGCGCCGAGGTGCTGGCCGGCGGTGGCCAGGCCCACCTGGGCGGCGACCTGGAAGGCGGCTACTACGTGCAGCCCACGCTGTTCAAGGGCCACAACAAGATGCGCATCTTCCAGGAGGAAATCTTCGGCCCCGTGCTGGCCGTGACCACCTTCAAGGACGAGGCCGAGGCCCTGGCCATTGCCAACGACACGCTCTACGGCCTGGGCGCCGGCGTGTGGAGCCGCAACGGCAACGTGGCCTACCGCATGGGCCGCGCCATCAAGGCCGGGCGCGTGTGGACCAACTGCTACCACGCCTACCCGGCGCACGCGGCCTTTGGCGGCTACAAGGAATCGGGCATCGGCCGCGAAACCCACAAGATGATGCTGGACCACTACCAGCAGACCAAGAACCTGCTGGTCAGCTACAGCGAGAACAAGCTGGGCTTCTTCTGAAGTTCTTCCCAGGTGAATGCGGCCGGCGGCGCACAGCGCGGCCGGCCGCCCAGGAAAGGACCAACCCATGGTTGACAAAGTGATTGCCACCGAGGCCGCGCTGGCGCTGATCGCCGACCTGCAGGCGCAGCACGGGCCGGTGTTCTTCCACCAGTCCGGGGGCTGCTGCGACAACAGCGCCGCCAACTGCTACCTGCCCGGCGAGCTGACGATAGGCGCCCAGGACGTGCTACTGGGCCAGGTGGGCGGCGCGCCTTTCTACATCGGCAAGTCGCAGTACGAATACTGGAAGCACACCCAGCTCATCCTCGACGTGATCGAGGGCCAGGGCGGCACCTTCTCGCTGGAGGGCAGCACGGGCAAGGCCTTCCACACACGCTCCAGGCTGTTCACGGACGAGGAATACGCCGAGATCCTGGCCAGCGAGGGCAACGGCCCCTGACAGGGGCCGCGCGGCGGGCTACTTTCCGGTCAGCCGCTTGACCGCGGCCTCGGTCTGGCGCACATGCTCGTCCGGGTCCGAGCCGATGTGCACGAAGCGGACCTTGCCGTCCTGGCCGATCACGTAGGAGATGCGGTCGGCGCGCTGGGGGTCGGCGGCGGCCGAGGCGTCGTAGGCGCGGATGGTCTGCGCCTGCGGGTCCGATGCCACGGCGAACTGGTCGCGGCAGGCCTCGGTGGAAAAGCGCTTGAGCGTATCGATGTCGTCATGCGACATGCCCACCACCGTGGCGCCCATGGCCGCGAAACGCGGCGTGGCCTCGGCAAAGGCGTGGGCTTCCATGGTGCAGCCCTGGGTGAAGGCCTTGGGGAAGAAATACAGCACCACCGGCCCCTTCCTGAGCGTGGCGGCCATGTCGAAATCAAAGGCCTTGCCCGCCACGGCAGCCGGCGTGGTGAAACGCGGCGCGCTGTCGCCCACCTTGAGCGCGGCCTGGGCCAGCGGCGACAGCAGCAGCGCCGCCAGCAGGGGAGCGGCGGCACGCGCGCAGCGGCGGCCCAGGGATGCGCGTGGGTGGATGGAATCGCCGCAGCGGATATCGGACATGCATGGCCTCCTGAGCCTGGAACGGGATGCCCCATTGTGGCCAATCGGCCAAAGCCCTGGGCGCGTGTGCCGTGCATCAGCGCCGTGCTTCGCCGGGCCTGATCCTGAACCAGATCGAGTACATGGCGGGCAGGAAGACCAGCGTCAGCACCGTGCCGGCGAGCGTGCCGCCGATCAGCGTATAGGCCAGCGTTCCCCAGAACACCGATTGGGTCAGCGGGATGAAGGCCAGGATCGCCGCCAGCGCGGTCAGGATCACGGGCCGGGCGCGCTGGACGGTGGCCTCCACCACCGCCTGGAACGGCGCAAGCCCCTCCTGCTCGTTGTGCTGGATCTGCCCGATCAGGATCAGCGTGTTGCGCATCAGGATGCCCGACAGCGCGATCAGCCCCACCAGTGCATTGATGCCGAAGGGCTGCTGAAAGACGATGAGCGTCGGCACCACGCCGATCAATCCCAGGGGGCTTGTCAGGAACACCATGACCATGGCCGATATCGACCGCACCTGCAAGATGATGATGATCAGCGTGATGGCGATCATGATCGGGAACAGGGGCAGCATGGCCGTCATGGCCTTGCCGGATTCCTCGATGGAGCCGGCCTCGTCGATGCGGTAGCCCGCAGGCAACGCCTTCCTGATGGGCTCCAGCTGCCGGGTGATGGCCGCCGACACATCGGGCGGCTGCAGGCTGTCATCGATGTCACCGCGGACCGTGATGGTGGGCATGCGGTCGCGGCGGCGCATGACGGGCTCCTCCATCTGCACGGTGACCTCGCCCAGCTGCGACAGCGGTATGCGCTGGCCAGTGGCGTTGGTGAGCGTGAAGTCGCCGACCCTGGCCACATCGTGGCGGGTGCCGCCCGCAGAACGCGCCATCACCTGCACGGTGCGGATGTCCTCGCGCACGGTGGTCACGGGCACGCCGCTGAGCAGGAACTGCAGCTGCTGCGCGACCGCCGCGGAGGTCAGGCCCATGGCCTGCAGCCGGTCCTGGTCCAGGGTGAAGCGCATGACAGGGGTGCGCACGCCCCAGTCGGAGTTCACGGTCCGCATCATCGGGCTGTCATGCAGCACCTGGTGCACCTGGCCGGCAATGTCGCGCAGCCGCTGCGGGTCGGGGCCGGAGACGCGATACGCCACGGGGAACGGGGAGTACGGCCCGAACACGATCTGCGATGCGCGCACCTGCGCCTGCGGAGCCAGTCCCTGGGAGACGGCCTCGCGCAGCTTCAGCTTGAGCGCGTCGCGCTGCGCCTGGTTGGCGGTGCGCACGACGATCTTGGCGAACGACGGGTCGGGCAGCTCAGGCGAGATGGCCAGAAAAAAGCGCGGTGCGCCCTGGCCGATATAGGCGGTCACGATCTCCGATTCGGGCTGCTGCAGCAGCCAGGCTTCCACCGTGCGGGTGGTCTCGCTCGTCTGGCCGATGGAGGTGCCGTAGGGCATCTGCACCTCGACCATCACCTCGGGCCGGTCGGAGATGGGAAAGAACTGCTTCTTCACGATGGACATGCCCAGCACGGAAGCCACCATGAGCCCGCCCACGACTGCGGCCACCATGCCCTTGCGGGCGATCACCTTGCCCAGCACGCGCCTCAGGCGCTCGTAGCGGGGCGTGCCATACATCGCCGCATGTCCGCCTTCGACCTTCTTGAGAGGGGGCAGCATCTTCACGCCCAGATAGGGCGTGAACACCACGGCCACCACCCAGGACGCGATGAGCGCGATGCCGACAATCCAGAACATGTTGCTGGTGTACTCGCCTGCAGCGGAGCGGGCGAACCCGTTGGGCATGAAGCCCACCGCCGTCACCAGCGTTCCGGACAGCATGGGCGCCGCGGTATGGCTCCAGGCGTAGGCGGACGCGGCGACGCGGTCGTAGCCCTCCTCCATCTTCACCACCATCATCTCGATGGCGATGATGGCGTCGTCCACCAGCAGGCCCAGCGCAAGGATCAGCGAGCCGAGCGTGATGCGGTCGAAATTCTTTCCCGTGGCGGCCATGATGATGAACACGGCCGCCAGCGTCAGCGGCACGGCTGCAGCCACCACCACGCCAACGCGCCAGCCCATGCTGGCGAAGCACACCACCAGCACGACCAGCAGCGCGGCCAGGAACTTGAGCATGAACTCATCGACGGAGGCGCTGATGTTCACAGCCTGGTCCGTCACCTTGGTCAGACCCATGCCCAGCGGCATGTCTGCGTTGATGGCGCCCACCTCCCTGTCCAGCGCCTTGCCCAGGTCCAGCCCGTTCCAGCCGTCGCGCATGACGACGCCCAGCAGCAAGGCCGGCTCCGCACCGTTGCGGATGATGAAGGTCGAGGGGTCTTCGTAGCCGCGCTGTACGGTGGCGATGTCGGACAGCTTGACCGTGCGGCCCTGGGCCACGATGGGCGTGTCGCGGATCTTCTGGAGCGCGTCGAACGCCCCGTCGATGCGGATGAACACCTGCGGTCCCTGGGTCTCCACCGACCCGGCAGGGGTGAGTGCGTTCTGGTTGTTCAATGCCGCGAAGACGTCCTGCGGGCTGATGCCCAGCGTGGCCAGGCGCTCGTGCGAGAACTCCACGTAGATCCGCTCGGATTGCTCGCCGACGATGTTGACCTTCTTGACGCCCGGCACATGCAAAAGACGCTGGCGCAAGGCTTCGGCATCGCGCACCAGCGCCCTGGGCTCCTCGCCGCGCGCCTTGAGGGCGTAGATCGCAAAGGTCACGTCGGCGTACTCGTCGTTCACCATCGGGCCGATCACGCCCGCCGGCAGGTTGCGGGCCTCGTCACCGAGCTTCTTGCGGGCTTGGTAGAACTCCTCCTGCACCTCGCCGGGGGGCGTGGAGTCGAGCAGGGTCAGCGTGGTGAAGGCCAGCCCCGGTCTGACGAAGGTTTCGGTGCGGTCATACCAGCGCAGCTCCTGCAGGCGCTTTTCCAGCTTCTCTGCCACCTGGTCCTGCATTTCCTGCGGGGTGGCGCCAGGCCAGGCCGTGATGATCGTCATGACCTTGACGGTGAAGGCCGGATCTTCCGCCCGGCCCAGCTTCAGGAAGGCAAAGACACCCGTCAGCGAAATCAGCAGGATCAGGAACAGCGTGATGGAGCGCTCACGGACGGCAAGCGCCGATAGGTTGAAACGGCCTTCACTCACGGGACGCTCCCGTGGACACGGAGGACGCCGTGGACGTTGTTGCCGTTGAAGGCGCCGGCGCCTCGCTGTCCAGCCGCACCTGCGCGCCCTCGCTCAGCAAATGCGCGCCGAGCGCGACGATCCGCTCCCCAAGGCCCAGCGCACCCACCACCTGGGCATTGCCGTCCTGTACCTGAACCACGGTGACGGGCTGGCGCCTCACCTGATCGCCCTGCACCACCCAGACAGCGGCGCCCTTGCCCTCGTCGAGGATGGCGCCGATGGGGACCTGCAGGGTTGCCTTGCCCGCTGTCGCTGTAGATGTCGATGTCGCTGTTGCTGTCGATGTCCCGCCCATCCTGAGCGTGACCGTGCTGCCCAGCGGGGCGCTGGCCGCCGCGCCGGCGTCCAGCACATAGCGGGCCTCAAAGGTGCGGGTGGCCCGGTCGGCCACATCGGACAGCTGGCGCAGTCTGGCGGGGATGACCACATCCTCCCTGCCGAACAGGCGGGCCTGGGCCGCCGAGCCCAGCGCCGGGCGCAGTGTTTCGGGCAACTGTACGACCGCTTCGCGCCTGCCGGCATGGGCGAGGCGCACGACCACCTGGCCGGCACTGACGACCTGGCCAGGCTCGGCAAGTGTTTCCATCACGATGCCATCGGCATCGGCCAGCAGTTCGGCGTAGCGGCTGGCGTTCAACGCTGCGGCGGCCTGCGCTTCGGCCGCCCTGAGCTGGGCGCGGGCGGAATCCGCGGCCGCCTTGATCTGTTCATGGGCCAAGGCCGAAACGGCACCCGTTCCCTGCAGGTCACGGTAGCGCTGCTCCTCGTCGCTGGCCTGCTGCGCACGTGCCCTGGCGGCTGCGACGGCCTCCTGCTGGGCATGGGCGGCCAGCTTCAGGTCCACCGGGTCGAGGCGCAGCAATGCCTGGCCGCGCCTGACCGTCTGGCCTGTATCCACCAGGCGCTCGAGCACCTTGCCGGCCACGCGAAATCCAAGATCGCCCTGCACCCTGGCCGCGATGGTGCCGGTGAAGACGCGCTCGGAAGCATTGCCTGGCGCTACCAGGGTGGTACGAACGAGGGGTGGCTGAGTGCGCGGATCCGGCGGCGTGCTTTTGCCGCAGGCAGCGAGTGCAAGTGACAGTGCGCCGACAGCGGCGATGGACAGATGGCGGTGCCGAAGCATGAGGGGTCCCGATCAATGAGCAGGACCCGATTCTGTGATTAGTGACCATATATGTCAATGGTCACAACTGCGGATTTTAGGGCGACAGGCTTCTCAGCACCAATCCGGCCAGTTGTGCCGGCGCCTCGTCCGCATGGTCGAGGCTGTGCTGCAGCATCACCGGGTTCAGATAGGGGAGCATGACCAGGAAGATGGCACGCCCGGTTTCATCCAGTGGCGTCTTGCGCTCGAAGTCGCCCCGCTGGCGCCCGGCATCGAGTATCTGCAGCAGCAGCTGATGCATGCGTTCCTCATAGGCCTGCGCTGCCTGCCAGCGCTCGGCCGACGCGGAAATGGCGATCTCGTACAGCTTGCGGTCTTCGGAGAAAAGCCGCAGCGTGGCAGCGACGATCGCCTTGAACAGGCGCCGCAGCTGCTCGGGAGGCGTATCCGTGCTGGCGACGGCCTGGCGGATCTCCGCCTCCATCTCCATCAGGCAGTTGGAACAGATCATCTCTCCGATGACCTGCTTGGACTCGAAGAACTTGTAGATGTAGGCCTTGGAAAAGCCGATGGCCTTGGCAAGGTCGGACACCGTGGTTTTCTCGTAGCCATAGCGGCTGAAATGCTCTTTCGCCGCAGTCACGATCTGTTGCCGGACATCGTGTTCGACCGGGCCGCGCGCAGAGGTCGGATAGACGTTGGTGGTGCTCATGCGGCCTAGCTTACTCCATCAAAAAAATACTATGCAAGTGACCATTTTGGAATATAGTCACAGCGTCACCACGCTTCTGACTGTTGAACATGCCGCGTCTTGCCGCCCCCGTCTTTCTGATGCTCGCCAGCCTCTGTGCAGGGTGTGCGGTAGGCCCTGACTACCAGCCACCCGCCACGACCCTGCCCCAGGCCTACATGGGCAGCCGCGTTCTGGGCGAGACCAAGCCGCCCTCGCCGGACTCCTCCACGGACCTTGCGGCCTGGTGGGCAGCCTTTGGCGATGCGCAGATGGCGCGCCTCGTCACGGCGGCACTGCAGCAAAACCTGGATGTTGCCCAGGCCGCTGGCCGCGTGCTTCAGGCACGCGCCGGGCTGGATGCGGCGGCAGCCGCCCTGCTGCCGTCGGCCCAGATCTCGGCGCAAACGGCCAGGAGCTATCAGTCGGTCGAGACTCCGTTGGGCCGGGTGCTCGACTCCATGCCGGGGTTCGATCGCTACGGAAGCGCCCAGGAGGCCAACCTCGGAGCCAGCTGGGAGCTTGATCTCTTCGGTGGCCTGCGCAGGGCCAGGCAGGCTTCCCTGGCCGAGTACCAGGCATCGGAAGCCGGCGCCACTGCCGTGCGGCTCGCGGTGGCCGCCCAGACTGCGGACACCTATATCCAGATTCGCGGCCTGCAGGCGCGGCTGGCAGTGGCACGCTCGCAAGTGCAAACCCAGCAGCAACTGCGCTCCATCGTCGAACTGCGGTTTGGCAAAGGCCTGGCACCGGAGCTTCAGCTGCGCCAGGTCGAGGGGGCGCTTGCACGGGCACAAGCCACCGTCCCGCCGCTGGAAAATGCGCTCGAGGCCGCGCTCAACGCCATGGACGTGATGCTGGCCACGGCACCCGGCACGCACCGGGCAGAGCTGGCCGATCCCCGCCCGGTCCCCGTATTGCCCACCCTTTCTCTCGCAGAGGCACCCGGCGATCTGCTGCGGCGACGCCCGGACCTCATCGCGGCGGAGCGGCGCCTGGCAGCGTCGAACGCACGCATCGGCGTGGCGATCGCCGAGTACTACCCGAAGCTATCGATCAGCGGCCTGATCGGCAGCGCCACCTCCATCTCCGCAGGCAATCTCTTCAGCGCCGGCGCGTCGCAGGCCAGCGTTGTGGGCGGCCTGCGCTGGCGGCTGTTCGACTTCGGACGCATCAACGCCCAGATCCACCAGGCGCAGGCACAGGAGGCGGAAAGCCTTGCCGCCTACCGGCAGTCGGTACTGCGCGCCACGGAAGAGGTGGAGAACGCCCTGGTCTCGCTGGACAAGCGGCAGGAGCTGATGGCCGTGCTCGCCAGGGGTGCGGATGCGCTCACGCGGGCCCGGCAGGCCGCAGGCGCCGCCTACGACAAGGGCGTGATCAGCCTGATCGAGGTACTGCAGGCAGATGAAAGCCTGCTGGGCGTGCTCGATGCACAGGCGCTGGCCCGGACGGAGTCGGCGCGATCAACGGTCGCGATCTTCAAGGCACTGGGCGGCGGCTGGACGCCGGAGCCTTCCAGGGCATTGGCAGCCGCCAGCCACGGTCTGCCCGCCAGCGTTGCCCCCTGAACCCGCCACTTCCCGAAAGGAGCCCCCTTTCCACACAGCAAAGAAACCGAACACCCCTGCGGGACATGCGGCCCAGGCGACCTGCCCAAGCAGGCGGCCGAAGCCATGGCCCGGCTCCACCCACCCCCATCCGTCAAACCATGTCAAACACAACCCCCTCCCCCACCGTTGCTGCAGCCGCACGCATCCTGAAGCCGGCGCTTGCGGCCATCGCCTTCTCGACCTGCTTCGCAGCCCATTCGCAGCCGCAAGACGCCTCGGCAGCCACATCGGACGCAGCGCTTTCCCGCGCCGAAGTCATCGCCGATCTCGCACTCTGGCGCCGCGCCGGATTGGACCGCCATGCGGAGATATCGATCTCCTACGGAGTCGAAACGCAGGAATATCGGGCCGCATACCAGGAGTACCTGCGCCTTCGCAACAGCGAGGCGTTCCAGGCGGAGGTCCGCAAGGCGCTGAGTCGGTAAGGCGGAGCGCCTTCCCGCCCAGGCCATCGCTGCAGCGGCTGGCTGCCTGGGGACGTGGCCCGGGGCTTTGCCTACAGGCCCAGGTCGGACAGACCGGGGTGGTCATCGGGGCGGCGCCCCAGCGGCCAGTGGAACTTGCGCTCCGACTCCTGGATGGGCATGTCGTTGATGCATGCGAAGCGCCGGCGCATGAGACCGTCGGCCTCGAATTCCCAGTTCTCGTTGCCGTACGACCGGAACCAGTTCCCGGCATCGTCGTGCCACTCATAGGCGTAGCGGACTGCGATCCGGTTTTCTCCGTACAGCCAAAGCTCCTTGATCAGCCGGTAGTCCAGCTCCTTCTTCCACTTCCTCTCAAGAAGGGCCTGGGCCTCGGCGCGGCTGTTGGCGAACTCTGCCCGGTTGCGCCATTTCGTGTCGAGGGTATAGGCCATCGCAACCTTGGCCGCATCGCGTGTGTTCCATCCATCCTCGGCCAGACGGACCTTTTGGACGGCGCTTGCGAGCGAGAACGGGGGCAGGGGTGGGCGAGTTTCCATGATGTGACCTTTTGAAGAGATGTAGAACGATCTGTCTACATGCATCACTCTAACGGATGTGGAACGATCTGTCTACAATGTCTTCATGAAAACTCCCGAGCCATCCTTCGAGTCATTGCCGCCCCGCGAGCGCATCCTGGTGGCAGCCCATGGCCTTTTCTACGCAGAGGGCATCCGGGCCACGGGTGTGGACCGGATCATCGAGCGGTCGTCGGTCAGCAAAGTCACCTTCTACCGCCAGTACGCCAGCAAGGACGACCTGATCCGGGCGTACCTCGACTACCGCCATGAACGGTGGATTTCCTGGTTCCAGGCCAGCCTGGCGCAGGCGACCGCCCGGGGCTCGTCCGCGTTGGATGCCCTGTCCGCCACCCTCAGGAGCTGGTTCGGCCAGCCCGACTTTCGGGGCTGCGCCTTTCTCAATGCCGCTGCCGAACTGGGCTCGTCCGACCCTGAGATCCTGGCGACGGTCCGGCGGCACAAGCAGGAAATGTCGTCCGTGCTGGATGGCCTGTTCGGTGGCCATCCCGTGTCCGTGGGCGCTGCGCTCACCCTGGTGGCGGACGGCGCCATCGTCCATGCGCAGATGGGTCAGCCGATCGATGAAGTCATGGAGAACTTCAAGGCAGCGGCCGAGGGGGTTGTGAGCCGCCCCGGGTCTTGAGGAGGTTGCGCAAGTTCCGCACCGGGCCTCGTTACTCCCCTGCCAGCGCAACGACAGGATCGAGCCTTGCCGCCTGTCGGGCCGGCATGAAGCCGAACACCAGGCCCGTCGCCACCGCACAGCCGAAGGCCAGCAGCATGGCTCTCGCCGAGAAGACCAGTTCGCTGCCCCAGACGATGAGACCCGCCCCGATGGCCACCCCCGCCACGACGCCGGCGGTTGCGCCGACCATGGTCACCAGCACGGCCTCGGTGAGGAACTGTCGCTGGATGTCCCTTTGGCGCGCCCCGGTGGCCATGCGGATGCCAATCTCGCGCGTGCGCTCCTTCACCGCCATGAGCATGACGTTCATCACGCCGATGCCGCCCACCAGCAGGGACACGGCGGCGATCAGGCTGAGCATCGTCGTCATCGAATCCTGTGCCTGGGCCTGCGCCTGCAAACGCGCGGCTGCGTTGGCGACGAAAAAATCCTCGCGTCCGTGGCGCAAGCGCAGCAACGCCTCGATGGCCGCCTGCGCCGGCAGCACGCTCGGCGAATCCCGCGCCTGGACCACCGTGTAGTGCGGATCGAAGCTGCGACCGTTCGGAAAAACGCGCAGGATGCCCGAGCGGTAGGGCACCACCACCAGGTCGTCTTGCGAACTGCCGCCATCGCCAGCGCCCTTGGCCGCCATGACGCCGACCACCTGGAACGGCGTATTGCCGATGAGAAGTTGCCTGCCCAGCGGCGATTCATCTTCGAAGAACCGCTCGCGCACCTTCTGCCCGATCACGACCACCGGCGCCAGCTGTTCGTCCTCCGCCTCGGTAAAGAACCGGCCTTCTGCCACCGACCAGTGATGGATGGACGGCCATGCATGGGTGGCCGCGATGGTGTCCGCCTGCCAGGCCAAGTTGCCATGTCGCAGCATGGCCGGGTCGCGCGCCACGGGCATGGCGTGCGCCACTTCCGGCAGCTTCTTTATCTCTTCGAGGTCGGCCAGGGTCGTCACGCCCTGCGGACCACCCTGCGGTGGCGGGCGGTTGTTGATGTACATGACGGTCGAGCCCATCGCGCCCAATCGCGCGACCACGTCCTCGCGCGCTCCCATGCCCACGGCCAGCATCACGATGACCGAGGCCACGCCGATGACGATGCCCAGCAAGGTCAGTGCGGTGCGCGAGCGGTGGATGCGCATGGAGCGCCAGGCCGATCGCAGCGCCTCGCGCAGGTCCGGCAGCAGCGGCGTGCCCGGCTCCAGCCGCGCCCGTGCCCCGCCGGGCGCGGGGATGGCCGCGAGCGCGAGGTCTGACGCGGCTCGGCCTGACGCGGCCTGGCCTGACGCAGCGCGGCTCTCCCGGACGTCGCCGACGATGCGCCCGTCGCGGATCTCCACGACGCGCCGGGCCTGTGCCGCCACCTCGCGGTCGTGGGTGATCAGGATGATGGTGTGGCCGGCATCCGCCAGCTCGTGCAGCAGCGCCATGACCTCGGCGCCGCTTTGGCTGTCCAGCGCGCCCGTGGGCTCGTCGGCCAGGATGATGCGCCCGCCATTCATCAGCGCCCGGGCGATGGAGACGCGCTGCTGCTGTCCTCCGGACAGCTGGTTGGGTCGCAGGTGCAGCTTGCCGGCAAGCCCCAGGCGTCCCAGCAGCACGCCTGCACGTTCTGCGCGCTCGGCCCCGGTCTTGCCGGCGTAGATCGCCGGCATCTCCACGTTCTCCTGCGCGGAGTCGGTGGCGATCAGGTGGTAGCCCTGGAACACGAAGCCGAAGGCCTCGCGTCTAAGCCAGGCCAGCTCGTCGGCGACCAGGTCGGCCACGTCACGGCCGTTGAAGCGGTACGTGCCTTGACTCGGCCGGTCCAGGCAGCCCAGCAGGTTCATCAGCGTGGACTTGCCCGAGCCGGACTGGCCGACGATGGCGACGAATTCCCCGGCATGGATGGCCAGGTCGATGCCGTGCAGCACCTCCACCACGGGGCGCCCCGTGGTGGCGCCGCCATAGCGCTTGCGGATGCCCCGCAGTTCGATCAGCGGGGTCACCACCGCAATCTCCTGGGGCCTGCGGCCGGGGCCGTCTCACCGGTGATGATCCGGTCGCCTTCGGCCAGCCCCTCCAGCACCTCCGCCTGAAGGCGGTCCCTCACGCCCAGACGCACACGGCGGACTTCCACGACCTGGTCGGGTGACCGCTCGGCAAGCAGGCGGACCTCGTGCGTCTTGTCGGTGTGCAGGTCGCTGGCGGTCTTGAAGGCGGCCAGCGGAGCGACAAGCACCCCCTGGGCCGCCGCAGCCACCACGGTAGCTTGGGCCGTCATCTGCGGCATCAGGGCGCCGTCGGGATTGTCCACGTCGAACAGCACGGTGTACTGCACGGCCTTCATGGCGGGCGCCGCAGCAGCGCCGCTGCCACCGGCGGCACCGGCACCGGATTGCACGGGCGGGGCCGGCAGCACCTGCCGCACCTTGCCGCTCCATCGGCGCCTGTCCCCTCCGAGCGTGGTGAAGTAGGCAGCCTGGCCCACCTTGACATGGCGGATATCGGCCTCGGACACCTCAGTCCACACCGTCATCCGCGAGAGGTCGGCAATGCGCAGCACCGCGGGCGTCTGGTAGGTGGCGTTCAGCGTCTGGCCTTCCTTGACGTCGATGCCTGTCACCACGCCTTCAATGGGTGCGTAGATGCGCGTGTAGCCCAGCCGCGCCTCGTCGGCGCGCAGACTGGCCGCCGTCTGGCGAATCGTGGCCTCGTACTGCGCCACCTTGGCCCGCGCCGAGCGCCGCATGGCGGCGGCCGTCTGCACGTCCTCCAGCCGGGTGGCTCCATCACGCGCCATCTGCTGCTGGCGGCTGTACTGCTGGCCGGCCAGCTCCGCCTGGGCCTGTGCATCGTCCAGCTGGGCACGCAGGCTGGCAATCCGGGCCTGTCCGGCCTCCACGGTGGCCGCCAGCACGCTGGCGTCGATCTCGGCCAGCAACTGGCCCTTGCGGACCGTATCGCCCGGCTGCACGTGGATATGGGTGATCTGGCCTGATACCTGGGCGCCCACGTCCACCGAACGCACGGGTTGCAAGGTGCCGATGGCCGCGACGCTCGATTCGATGTCGCCGCGGCCGACCGTGGCCGTCTGCCATCGCGGCGATGAATCCGGCCGCAGCAGGAGCCAACCCGCGGCAGCGGCCGCCGGAATCAGGATCGCCAGGGCGAGCCTGCCCGCGCCGGGCCGCCACCGGCGCTGCGTGGAGTGCGGCGGCATCACCGGGCAGCCTCGCAACTCGATGTGGCGTTACGGCGCATGTCGTCGTGCTTTCCGTCCCGCCGGTCAGTAGTCATAGCGCAGGGTCACCGCGAAGCTGCGCGGCGTGCCGGCGAAGACGCCACCGTAGTTGTTGTTGGTCGGGATGGTCTGGTAGTAGTGCTTGTCCAGTGCGTTGCGAACGTTCACCTGCAGCCGCAGGCGGCTGGTGAACTGGTAACCCGCATGCAGGTTCAGCAGCGTGTAGCCGCCCTGCTGGATGCGAAACCCGGCACCGTCGTGCGACATGGCGCTCTGTGCCTGCACGCTGCCGCCCACACGCCACCGTCCACCGGGCAGGCGGTAGTCGGTGGACAGCTTGAAGACCTTGCGCGGCAAGGTGGTGTTGTAGTGCTTGCCCGCATTGGGGCCGGCCACGTACTTCGGGTCGCTGAAGGTGAAGCCGGCGGCAACGTTCCAGCCTGGTGCGGGCGAGCCCGTGACCTCCAGGTCGATGCCACGGTTGCGTACCTTGGCGCCCTCTGTGTAGCAGCGGGCGCCGCCACTGAGCCCGCAGGTCGAGGCCATGCTCAGGGCCACCGGCAGGTTCAGCTGGTCGGTCTGGAACACCGCCAGCGCAGTCTGCAGGCGGCCGTCGAAGAACTGGCTCTTCACTCCGGCTTCGTAGTTCTTGCCCTTCACCGGGTCGAGCAGGCCGCTCGGGCTGTAGTACTGCTGGATCGAATAGATGTCGGTGTAGCTGGCGTAGAGCGCATGCGCAGGGCTCAGGTCATGGACCACGCCCGCATACGGGATGAACTGCCGGCCGGAGTCGAACGAGGCGGTGGTGTACGGGCTGCGGGAGGAATAGCCCGACCAGCTCAACCGGCTGCCGACGATGAAGCTCAGCGCCTCTGTGGCGCGCAGACGGGTGGCGATGGAAGCGCCCTTCTCGTTGCGCTCCAGCGCATAGACGGAGGGCGTGCTGCTGAAGCCCGGCACCCGGATCGAGGAGAAGTCGAAGCCGGTGACGTCTATCGTCTGCGAGCCCCGGGGCGCGTATATGTCGTAGTCGAAGTTGTCCCTGCGGGTGCTCAGGCCCAGCATGAGCTGATGCTGGCGGCCGAACAGGGTGTAGGGGCCTGTGGCATGCAGGTCGAAGGCGAACTGCTTGTCGGTGTACTCCGCGTCCACCCAGGTCAGGGCATGGCTGCCGCCCGAGATCCGTGCGGGGTAATTGGCAACGAAGCTGGCCTTGGAACGCACCGCGTTGAAGGCGGCGGCCAGGTTCCAGCCGTTGCCCAGGCGGTGCTTCACGTCGCCGAAGACGGTGTAGTTGTCCCGGTTCAGGTGCGCGTCGGGACCTGCTTGCGAGGCCGAGCGGTCCAGGGGGTAGAACGAGCCATCTTCCCGCGTGTTGAAGCCGCCCCAGTCATAGCCCTGGTGGTTGTCGCGCTGCGCGCTGAAGCCGAGGCTGGCCGTCGTGGCGGCGCCCAGGTCGGTCTCCACGATGGCGTAGAGCATCCGGTTGTCGGCCTCGGCGCCCTGCCTGAAGCTGTTGGACTGGTTGTTGAGCAGGACGGCGCGGCCGCGCACGGTGCCTTGGGCATTGAGCGGGCCGGATACGTCGAACTGCGCCCGGTAGTCCGCCCAGGAGCCGGCGCCGACCTCGGCACTCATCTGGAACTCGCGCGTCGGCCGCTTGCGCACCAGGTTGATGACGGCCGACGGGTTGCCCGAGCCCTGGAGCAGGCCGTTGGCGCCGCGCACCACCTCCACCCGGTCGTAGATCGCCATGTTGTTGAGCGACATGGCGTCGGCCGAAAAGCTCTCGGCCATGCTGGTGGACAAGCCATCGATCTGCAGGTCCGTGACCTGGAAGCCCCTGGAATAGAAGTACGAGCGCTCGGTGCCCAGCTGGCTGTAGGTGACACCCACAAGGGCATCGGTCACGTCGTCGAGCGACTGCATGTTGGCATCGCGCATCTGCTGCTGCGTCACCACGCTGACCGATTGCGGCGTCTCGCGGATGGACAGGTCCAGTTTGGTGGCAGTGCGCACCCGGTCCGCGGTGTAGGAGCCGGTGCCTTCGGTCGCTCCATTGGCATCGGCTTGCGCCGTCACCGTCACTTCCGCCAAAGTCACCTTGGAAGCCGCAGCCGCTGCTGTCTGGATGGTGAAGGTGCCGGGCTGCGTGCTGACGGCGGCCAAGCCCGTTCCAGCCAGCAGTCTTGCCAAGGCTTCGCGTGCACTGAGATTGCCGCTGACTGCTGCGCCTTGGCGCCCTTCGACCAGCCCGTCATCAAAGAGCACCTGCGCTTGCGTCTGGCGGCCAAATGCCTTGAGGGCTTCAAGCAGGGGCTGGGCCGCGATGTGAAAGGGCTGGCGGGTTTCCATGGCGGCGGCGGGCTGGGCCAGCGCCTCGCCGGGGCTGACGGCCATCACGGCTACCGCTGCCGACACGAGCACCGCCACCAGGCTGGGCCGCAGCACAGGGCCGCACTCCTGTGTGCGGACAGACCGCGCACGGTGCGCGGCCAGCTTCCCATTGTTGTTCTCGAAACGTTCCCTCGTCTGACCTTGGTACATGACCTGTAGCTCCTGGATTCCTTGTGCGTACGACGACGGCAGGCCCAGGGCAGGAAGGCGGGTACGCCCGCTTGCCAGATCAGGCGGGGGCGTAGAGGACAGCCAACTGCGCGGGGATGCCGCTTGCTTGCGGCCGTTGGCTGGGAATCAATCAGAAAGCGGTGATTGCTCATTTCCGTGGCTGGCAGCCCCGGGGCGCAGAAATTCCTCGCCCCTACCCATGAAGAAGCAGGAAAAGGCAAAACCAGAGAACCCGGCAAAATGAAACAATTTGTATCTCAACGAGAACCGATCAGCCAGCCACCCTCGGCGCGCCGCTGCACGCGCACGCTGGCTACGCTGGGCAGGGCCAGGAGGAAGCGTTCCGGCTCCTCCAGCGCAAGCAGGCCCGAAACAGTCACGGCCTGGAGCGCAGGGCTCTCTATCTCCACTGGCTGGCCGAGGTAGCGCGACAGTTCATCCGCCACATGCCGAAGCGTGGCGCGCTTGAAGTAGATCTGCCCGGTCCGCCATTGCGCAACGTCTTGCGTTGCCACTGAAAGGCTGCGGCGGCGCCCGCTGGCGGGATCGATGGCCACACCCGCACCCGGGCCCATGGCGAGCACGGGGGCTTCGGGATGGGTCTTTGAGCGCACCTCGACGCGCCCTTCCTGCACCTGCACCACGAATTCCGGCGGGGCTGCCCGCACATTGAATGCGGTGCCGACGACGCGCACCTGGCTGCCGCTGCTGTCCACGGTGAAGGGCTTGCCGGCATCCGCCGCGACCTTGAAGAAGGCCTCGCCTTGGTCGAGTACGATTTCGCGCCGGCGGGGGTAGTAGCGCACCTGAAGGCGGCTGTTGGCATTGAGCGCCACCTGCGATCCATCGGGCAGGTCGATGCGGCGAAGTTCGCCGGGAGCGGTGGCGATATCGACCGCATAGCTGGCGGTGTTGTCCCAGCGGTGCCAGCCGTACCCGGCGGCGACCACGGCGAACAGTGCTGCGGCGAAGGCCGATGCCATGGCGGGTCTGCGCGGCCGGTCCGTGGCCCCTGCAGCACTGCGTGGCTGCGGCGCCGGCCTGCGGGCGCGCGGCGCTTCGCGGGCGGCAGCCGCTGGCGGGTTGCGCCCGTAGACGGCCGGGAACATGGCCTTGAGCTGCTCCGCTTCACGCCAGGCGCGGCCGACACCGTCCATGGCCTCGCGATGGGCCGGGTCCTGCGCCAGCCACTCGTCGAGAGCGCGCTCGTCCGCGCCCGACCAGCCGGGCTGCTGGCGACGCACATACCACTCGCCCGCGCGATGGTTGAGCCCAAGCACCTGCTCGGGCGGGAGGTCCTGCAACCGGGAATGGCCTGGCTCTGCGCTCATGCTCTTTTGCCCTGCGCCGGTGGGGCGGCGCATTCGTCGTCGTTGTCTTCTTCGGCGTCCAGTGTGCCCTGCAGGGCCTGCAGGCGCCTCATCTGAGTGGCACTTGCGAACAGGATGCGCGTCTCGCAATAGCCGACGGCCCGGCCCAGGTGCTTCACCACCATCCGTGTACTGATCCCCATGCAATCGGCGGTTTCCTCAACGGTGCGCCCCTCGATCCGTTGAAGAATGAAGGCTTCGCGCTGCCGCGGCGGCAGTTCCTGGATCGCCTCGTGCAGCCGCGTCAGCCGCTGGCGGCTCTCGGCTTGACGCTCGGTGTCTCCGAAGCCCTCGGCAGAGATGGCAAGCAGCTCTTGCTGGCAGTCGTCATACGGAACACTCTGGAGCCCGTGCGCCTCCGGGCCCTTTTCCCAGTCGCGTGCCGCCACGCTGCGCACGGTCTGCCGCAGATAGGGCTGCTCCTGCCCGGGCTCGAGATTCCTGCCCGTGGCGGCCACCCGTGCGAACACTTCCTGCGCCGCGTCCTCGACCGCTGCAGTGGTTCGAAAGTGTCGGCGCAACATGCGCATCACAGGCGTGCGCCAACGCGTATAGAGCGCAACCAGGGGAGCCTCTGGAGTCTGGCGTCCAGGTATCGGCTCACCCCGCGCTGCGGAGACCGGATTGCGTTTCATCCCCTAGCCTTTGCGCCCGGGAGGAATGCAGCAGCCGACCGTGAACCCGCAAGGGCACTGCATTCGTCAGTGATGAAAGTCTGGAGGTGAGGCACAACGCGCAGATGGGCAACCGATGCGTGGCGCCGGGGGCCCCACGCATCGGATGGACAACGACGGGAAGGGGCGCCCTGGCCATGTGCGCAGATCGCATGAATAGATGAATGAGATTCATTCCCATTCTAGCGCCTGGACATCCTGCAACCAGGACTCCGGCCCCCAGCGGCGCGCCGCAGGAACTCCATCGGCGCGGGCTCCGCAGATGCCACTTCTTGCCATGGTGCTGGCCGAGCGCCGAGCCAACACCCACCGGAAATCCGTGGCGCAAAAGCATGTGAGGCGTGGTTACACACTGCGGCACATCCGACCCTACCCCTTGAATCCTGGCCGAATTGCCTTATTATTAGCACTCGTTGGGTATGAGTGCTAACAGTCCTCTGTCCCACATTGCTTCGAATGCCGGCCCGCCGGGCCGGCAAGTCTTTGTTTCAACTTTGTTGATGATTTAGGAGTTGGTATGAACCTGCGTCCCCTGCACGATCGCGTGATCGTGAAGCGCCTCGAGAACGAAACCAAGACGGCTTCGGGCATCGTGATCCCCGAGAATGCCGCCGAGAAGCCTGACCAGGGCGAAGTGCTGGCAGTGGGCCCCGGCAAGAAGAACGACAAGGGCGAAGTGATCGCTCTGAACGTGAAGGTCGGCGACCGCGTTCTGTTCGGCAAGTACAGCGGCCAGACCGTCAAGGTCCATGGCGACGAACTGCTGGTGATGAAGGAAGACGACCTGTTCGCAGTCGTCGAAAAGTAATCCGCGCTTCGAAACCGCACTTTCCAACTGAATCCGGAGAATTGAAATGGCAGCAAAAGACGTAGTTTTCGGCGGCGAAGCACGCGCCCGCATGGTTGAAGGCGTGAACATCCTGGCCAACGCGGTCAAGGTCACCCTGGGTCCCAAGGGCCGCAACGTGGTGCTGGAGCGCTCCTTCGGCGCCCCCACCGTGACCAAGGACGGTGTCTCGGTCGCCAAGGAAATCGAACTCAAGGACAAGCTGCAGAACATGGGCGCCCAGCTCGTGAAGGAAGTGGCCTCCAAGACCAACGACATCGCCGGTGACGGCACGACCACCGCCACCGTGCTGGCACAGGCCATCGTCCGCGAAGGCACCAAGTACGTGGCCGCCGGCCTGAACCCCATGGACCTCAAGCGCGGCATCGACAAGGCTGTCGCCGCCCTGGTGGAAGAGCTGAAGAAGCAATCCAAGGCCACCACCACCTCCAAGGAAATCGCCCAGGTCGGCTCGATCTCCGCCAACTCCGACGAATCCGTGGGCAGCATCATTGCCGAAGCCATGGACAAGGTCGGCAAGGAAGGCGTGATCACCGTTGAAGAAGGCAAGTCGCTGGCCAACGAACTCGACGTCGTCGAGGGCATGCAGTTCGACCGCGGCTACCTGTCGCCCTACTTCATCAACAACCCTGAAAAGCAGGTTGCCCTGCTGGACAACCCCTTCGTGCTGCTGTTCGACAAGAAGATCAGCAACATCCGTGACCTGCTGCCCACGCTGGAAGCCGTGGCAAAGGCCGGCCGTCCCCTGCTGATCATTGCAGAAGACGTCGAAGGCGAAGCCCTGGCAACGCTGGTGGTCAACACCATCCGCGGCATCCTGAAGGTTGTGGCTGTCAAGGCTCCTGGCTTCGGCGACCGCCGCAAGGCCATGCTGGAAGACATCGCCATCCTGACGGGCGGCAAGGTCATCGCTGAAGAAGTGGGCCTGGCGCTGGACAAGGTGACCCTGGAAGACCTGGGCCAGGCAGTGCGCATCGAAATCGGCAAGGAAAACACCACCATCATCGACGGTGCTGGCCAAGCTGCTGAAATCGAAGCCCGCGTCAAGCAGATCCGCATCCAGATCGAAGAAGCCACCAGCGACTACGACCGCGAAAAGCTGCAAGAGCGCGTGGCCAAGCTGGCTGGCGGCGTTGCCGTGATCAAGGTTGGCGCTGCCACCGAAGTCGAGATGAAGGAAAAGAAGGCCCGCGTTGAAGACGCCCTGCACGCTACCCGCGCTGCTGTGGAAGAAGGCATCGTGGCCGGCGGCGGCGTGGCTCTGCTGCGTGCCAAGCAAGCCGTGGGCGACCTGAAGACCGGCGATGCCGAGCAAGACGCCGGCATCAAGCTGATCATGAAGGCCATCGAAGCGCCCCTGCGCGAAATCGTGGCCAACGCCGGTGGCGAGCCCTCGGTGGTGGTCAACGCCGTGCTGAACGGCTCGGGCAACTACGGCTTCAACGCTGCCAACGACACCTACGGCGACATGCTGGAAATGGGTATCCTGGACCCGACCAAGGTGACGCGTACGGCCCTGCAGAACGCCGCTTCCGTGGCATCGCTGCTGCTGACGACCGAAGCCATGATCGCCGAGTCTCCCAAGGCTGAAGGCGGCCCTGCCATGCCCGACATGGGCGGCATGGGTGGCATGGGCGGCATGGGCATGTAATTGCCCGCCGCAACCGGGCAGGCCTTGCGCCATGCCCGGTTTGCCCAGCAAGACAAAGGCCGCCCTCGGGCGGCCTTTGTCATTGCATGAACGCTTTTGCCTATGTCTTTCAGGACACGGCCTGGCCCCAGGCCCGGCCCAGGCGTGCCACGGCCTCGGTGATCTGGGGCACGGTGGGCGCCGCATACGACAGGCGCATGCACAGGCCGGCCTTGTCTGCCGCATCGGCCGGGAAGAAGGCCTTGCCCGGCACATAGAGCACGCCCTGCTCCACCGCTGCCGTGAACAGCGCACGGGCCAGGGCCTGGGAGTCGCCCGCAAGCCGCTGCGGCGGCAGCAGCTGGGCCCAGACGAACATGCCCCCCGCAGGCCGCACGAAGCGGATCTGATCGCCCAGGGCCGACTGCATGCCAGAGCACAGCGCATCCATGCGCGCCGCGTACTCGGCGCTGGCCTGGGCCAGCTGGGGCGCATAGCGGCCCGAGCGCAGATAGTGCGCGGCGATCATCTGCGCCAGCGGCGAGGTGCACAGATCGGCCGTCTGCTTGGCGATGGTGCAGCGGCGCAGCAATTGGGCGTCGGCCAGCATCCAGCCGATGCGCAGCGCAGGCGCCACGGTCTTGGACAGGCTGGACAGGTAGACCACGGGATTGGCCTGGGCGCCGCACAGCGCCAGGCCCGTTTCGTAGATCGACGGTTCGCGCTGGCCGGCAAAGCGCAGCTCGCCATAGGGGTCGTCCTCGACGATGACAAAGCCATGCTCGCGTGCCAGCGCCACCAGGGCCGTGCGCCGCGCCGCGGGCAGCAGGGTGCCGCCCGGGTTGGAGAAGCTGGGCACGGTATAGAGCAGCTTGGGGGCACGCGCATGGGGCCACTGCGCCAGCAGGCGGGCCAGGGCCTCGGTGTCCAGGCCCTGCTCGTCCGTGGGCACGGCAACGACCTGTGCCTGGGCCAGCTTCAGGGTCTGCAGCGTGGCCGGGTAGGCGGGCACCTCGACCAGCACCGGGTCGCCGGGCTCGACCAGCACCTTGACCAGCAGGTCGAAGGCCTGCTGCGAGCCCGTGGTCACGATCATGTCGGCCGGCGTGCAGGCAATGCCGCGCGTGGCGCACAGCGCGGCCAGGGCTTCGCGCAGCGCAAGCTGGCCTTCGCTGGCGCCGTACTGCAGGCTGGTGGCGGCATCCTGCTGCAGCGCGGCCATGGCGGCTTGCTGCAAACCTTCGGCATCGAACAGGCTGGGCGAGGGATAGCCTCCGGCCAGCGAGAGCATGCCGGGACGGCTCAGGTACGGAAACAGCTCGCGGATCGGCGAGCCTTCGGGCTGTGCGAACAGCGAGTTGAACAGATGGGCGGTGGGCGACGACGCGCCCTGGTCTGCGGTGCTCATGAAGGCCTCCGGCAAATGGCAAAAACAAAGGGGCGCACGCGCAGGCCTGGCGCCTGTGCATGCGCCCCGGGGAAGGGGATCAACGGCGGCGGGCTCAGCCCGGGTCGGCGCCTATGCAGCGACCTTGGTGGCCTGGCCGCGCAGCGCGCTGCGCAGCTGGTCGATGGAGCGCTGCTGGGCCTGCTCGTACAGCGCGATCTCGTCATGCACGCGGGCACCCAGGTCGGCCTCGAAGGCCTGCTGGGCCGCATGGGCCGCGTACTGCTTTTGCTCTTCGCCGCCCAGGTTGGACTGGAAGATGCCGGCCGCGCTCACGGGCAGGAAGTCTTCGTAGACGATGGGCTCGGCCTGGGCCAGGCCGCGGGCGATCAGGGCGTCCAGGTCCGAGGCGGCGGCCGCTGCGGCCTCGCCTGCGGCCAGGGCGGCTCCCTCGTCGCTCAGCGTGAAGCGGTAGAAGGCCAGGTCTTGCCGGCGCAGCTGCTCATGGGTGTCGGGGAAAGCCTCGAAGACCTGGGCCAGGCGGCTGCCGTAGTCCGGCGCGGCACTGCCTGCGCTGCCCATGTCGCGCACCTGGGCCAGCAGCTGGTCGTAGAGCGCGCGGCCCTTGCGCGTGAGCGCCACGCCGCGCTGCTCGATCTCGCCGAAGCGCGCCGTGTGCGAGCCCGCGCCCGTGGCATCGCCCGCAAAACGCACGGTCTCCTTGAGCGCCTTGAAGCTGGTCTGGCGCAGCAGGATGGGGCAGGCGCGGCGCGGGGGGCCTTCGACCACGTCCTTGGCGTCCATGCCGCGTGCGGGCATGGCGGCCTGGGCGGCGTCGATGTCCAGCGTGCGCGGCGTCAGGTGGTTGATGTGCGGGCCCTTGAAGCAGACCACGTCGGCGATCAGGCGGTGGGCCTTGTGCAGCGCATCGTAGGTGGTGCCGTCCACGGTGGACTCGCTGTGCCAGCGGAAGGTCTCCAGTGCCTCGCGCACGAATGCGTCGGCATCGGCGTCGGCCAGGCCGCCATGGGCTTCGGCCTGGGCGATCAGCGCCAGCGCGCGTTCGGTGAAGATGCTGCGTTGCGCCAGGATGGCGCCCGCCTGGGCCCGCAGCGCCTCGTCGGCAATCAGGTCCAGGCGCAGCAGCGAGGTGAAGACGCGGAAAGGGTTGGCCAGCAGCGCCGCATCGCCCACGGGGCGGAAGGCCGTGGAGTGCACGGGCACGCCGGCCACCGACAGGTCGTAGTAGCCCACGGGCTCCATGCCCATGATGGCGAACAGGCGGCGCAGCATGGACAGCTCGGCCGCCGTGCCCACGCGGATGGCGCCGTGGCGCTCCACGCCCAGGCGGGCCAGCTCGCCGCTGCGCTGCATCCGGGCCAGCAGCGCGGGCTCGGCCTGCAGCGTGCGCTGGTTGATGTCGGCCACGAGTTCGATCAGCGTGCCGTACTGGGGCACTTCATCGCGGTACATCTCTGACATGGCGCTGGAAAACCGTGCGCGGATCTCGTCGGAGGGCACGAAGGTGTGGGCAGGCGTAGAGGACATGGTGCTCGTGGGGACTGAAGTTGGAGCCACAGGGCAGCCCTGCGGCGGGGTGGATTCCTGGCACGCATGCTAGGTCTGCGCCTTGAGCCTGGTCAAACGATAATCAGGCCCATAGGTCATTCCCAAACAGAATGCCCCTCCCACGATTGCCCCACCGCCCTCTGCCATGCTGCTGTCCCGCCGTTTCCTGCCCCCCATGTCCCTGCTGTGCGCCTTCGAGGCGGCGGCCCGGCACCAGAGCTTCACGGCAGCTGCGGCCGAGCTGCACCTGACGCAAAGCGCCGTCAGCCGCCAGATCCGCGCGCTGGAGGAGCGGCTGGAGGCGGAGCTCTTTGTGCGCGAGCGCCAGACCGTGCGGCTCAGTCCGGCCGGCCAGGCCTATGCCCAGGAGATACGCGGCGCGCTGATGCGCATCTCCACCGCCACGCTGGGCTTTCGGGCCAACCCGCGCGGCGGCAGCCTGAACCTGGCCATCCTGCCCACCTTCGGCACGCGCTGGCTGGCGCCGCGCCTGCCGCAGTTCTTCAGCGCCCACCCGGGCATCACCATCAACCTGACGACGCGGCTGTCCCAGTTCGACTTCCAGCTCGAAGCCGTGGACGCCGCCATCCATTTCGGCCTGCCGCACTGGCCGGGCGCCGAGCTGGCCTTTCTGATGAGCGAGACCGTGGTGCCTGCCTGCAGCCCCGCCCTGCTGGCCCAGCATGGCTTTGCCCAGCCCCAGGACCTGCTGCAGGCGCCGCTGCTGCACCTGGCATCGCGCCCCGATGCCTGGCAGCGCTGGCTGTCCGTGCACCATGCGCCCATGGCCGAGGGCCAGGGCATGCTGTTCGACCAGTTCGCCACCGCCGCCCAGGCCGCCATCGCCGGCGTGGGCGTGGCCTTGCTGCCGCGTTTTCTGATCGAGCGGGAACTGGCCCAGGGCGATCTGGTGCGTGCCCTGCCCCATCTGCCCGAGATGGAAAGCGCCGAGCGCTACTACCTGGCCTGGCCCACGAGCCGCGGCAACTACCCGCCGCTGCAAAGCCTGCGCGAGTGGCTGCAGCAGGCAGCCCAGGATTTCATGCGGGACGGCCCGCAGCCCTGACGCCCGCAGCGCCTGCCACCAGCGCCTGCAGCGCGGCCACCGGAAGCTGCCCGGCCAGGCCGATGGCCACGATGGCGGGCACCTGCCGCTGCACGGGCGCTGATGCGGCGCGCAGCCGGCCGCTGCGCCCGGCAAATTGAAGCTCGCTCCAATGGCCCGCCCCGGTCTGCACCACGCCCTTGAGCCGCAGCACGCCAGCCGGCATGGCCTGCAGCCACGCCTGCAGGGCCGTCTCGGACAGCATCCCGGGCGGCTGGCAGGACCAGGTCTCGAACTGCCGGCCATGCATGGGGCGCGCAGTGCCGGTACCCCATGAAACCTCCCGCACGCCACGCAGCAGGGCTGCGCCACTGAGCAGCTCCACGGGCACCCGGGCTTCGTGCACATCGCAGCGTTGCGCGGCTGGCGCGTGGCTGGCTATCCAGCGGTGCACGCGCTCCAGGGTCCGGGTATCGGCCAGATCGGTCTTGTTGACGATGACCAGATCGGCCCGGGCCACCTGGCGCTGCAGCGTGTCGGCCAGCAGCGGATCGGCCGCCTGCCCGGGCAGGGCAGCGGCATCGACGACCACGATGACGCCGTCCAGCGCCAATGCGGGATCGGCCAGGCCCAATTGGGCAATGCGCCAGGGATCGGAGACGCCGCTGGCCTCGACCACCACGGCGTCAAAGCGCTCGCGCTGCTGCAGCACGCCGATCAGGGCCATGGAGAGGTCATCGCCGATCTGGCAGCACACGCAGCCATTGGTCAGCGCGATGGTGTCGCCGCTGTGGGCCTTGATCAGGCCTGCATCGATGTTGAGCGCACCGAAGTCGTTGACCAGCACGGCCAGCCGCTGGCCATCCGCATGGCCCAGCCAGTGGTTGAGCAGCGTGGTCTTGCCGGCGCCCAGGAAACCGCCGATGACCGTGAACGGCAGCCGCTGTCCCATGTCATGCCGCCTTGAAGACGCGCCCCGACAGCACCGTGCCCCAGACCTTGAGGTCCTTGAGCACCATGGGGTCCAGGGACAGCGGATCGTCCTCCAGCACGCAGAAGTCGGCGCGCTTGCCGCATTCGATGCTGCCGATCTCGTGGTCCATCTTCAGTGTCCAGGCCGCGCCCAGCGTGACGGTATGCAGGGCCTGGGCCACGGTCAGGCGCTCGGCCGCGCCCAGCACGCGGCCCTTGGGCGTGATCCGGTGGACCGCGCACCAGGCGGTGAACAGCGGCCCCAGCGGCGTGACGGGCGCATCCGAATGGATGGCCAGCGGCACGCCGGCGGCCAGCGCGCTGGCGCAGGCATCGAGCCGCATGGCCCGGTCCGGCCCCATGGTCATCTCGTAGTGCTGGTCGCCCCAGTACCAGAGGTGGTTGGCGAACAGGTTGGCGCACAGGCCCAGCGCCGCCATGCGGCGAAACAGCGGCGCATCGATCATCTGGCCATGCTGCAGCGTATGGCGATGGTCGGGCCGGGGGGCGCGGGCCAGCACGCGGCCTATGGCGTCGATGGCGGCCTCGCTGGCCTCGTCGCCATTGGTGTGCGTATGGATGAGCAGGCCTGCGCGGTGATAGGTCTCGAAATCGGCCTCGTACTGCGCGGGCGCGGTGACCCAGATGCCGTTGGGCGCCCCGTTGTAGTGACCGGGCCAGCGCAGGCGCGCCGAAAAGCCCTGGATGGAGCCGTCCAACATCATCTTGACCAGGCCGTAGCGCAGCCGGTCGGTGTTGCGCGCCATGAGCGTGCGCACATGCTCGGCACCGGCCTCGGCGCCATGCGTGCCGTGAAACGCCTGGAAGGCAGGCAGGATGCGGATGGGCACCTGATCATCGGCCAGCGCGGCCTCCAGCACGCGGCAGTCCTGCTCACCCAGCCTGTTGACCAGGTCGGTGGCCGTGGTCACGCCCTGGCGGCAGGCCAGGCGCGCGAAGGAGCGCACGCCCGCCTCGGTCATGGGCGCCAGCAGGCCGGCGTTGCCGATCTTGCGCAGCACCAGGAACATGGCGGCCGGCTCCTGCAGCTCGCCCGTGGGCTCGCCGGCCAGGGCGTGGCCGGGCGCAAAGCGCACCACGCCCTCGACCTCGTTGTCGCGCGTGATCTCGGCCAGGCGCAGCATGGCGCTGTTGACGTTCATCAAATGGCCGTTGGCGTGCGAGATGACGACGGGACGGCCTGCGGCGGCGCGGTCCAGGTGCTCCACCGTCATGCGCTCGCCGCCAAAGTAGATGGGATCGAACCCCCAGGCGATCAGCGGCTGGCCGGCCGGCAGGCCCTGCGCATCCATGCGCGCCGCCACCTCGGCCAGGCGGTCCACCACGGCATCCATGGAGCGCAGGCCGGGCCAGGTCTTTCCGTCGGGGTCGCGCCGGTCGAACCAGCCCGTGTATGTCCAATCCCACATGCTGCCTTCCTTGAGGTGGCAGTGGCCCTCCACCAGGCCGGGCAGCAGCACCTGGTCGGCAAAGCGCTCGTCGATGCGGCACTCGCCCCAGGCCGTGCAGCGCGCGAGGTCCCCGACCGCGAGGATGCGCCCGTCGCGCACGGCCACGTGCGTGGCCTCGGGCTGCATGGGGTTCATGGTGATGATCTTGCGGGCGGCGTAGACGGTGATGCTCATGGTGGCGGGTGCTCCGGGTTCACAGGGCCAGGGGCGCGCGCGGCACGCCATCGATGTGGTCCACGCGGATGCATCGCACCCAGTGGCCGGGGGCGGCTTCGCGCAGCGGTGGCGCCTCGGCCGAGCACGCAGGCACGGCCACGGGGCAGCGCCCGGCGAAGCGGCAGCCCGCAGGCGGGTCGATAGGACTGGGCGGATCGCCGGCCAGCCGGATGCGCCGCGCCGCCCGCTCACGCCCGCCGCGCACCGTGGGCACGGCCGACATCAGGGCCACGCTGTAGGGATGCAGCGGCCGCGCGAAGAAGGCCTGGCGCGGTGCGCGCTCCACGATCTGGCCCAGGTACATGACGGCGATGTCGTCGCAGATGTGCTCGACCACGGCCATGTCGTGCGAGATGAACAGGTAGCTCAGGCCCAGCTCGCGCTGCAGCCGCGCCAGCAGGTTGAGGATCTGCGCGCGGATGGCGATGTCCAGCGCCGACACGGGTTCGTCGCAGACCACCAGTTCGGGCCGCGTGGCCAGGGCGCGCGCGATGTTGATGCGCTGGCGCTGGCCGCCCGAGAACTGGTGCGGGAATAGCTGGCGCTGCTCGGGCCGCAGGCCGACCTGGGTGAAGAGCTCGGCCACGCGCGCCTCGCGCTCGGCTGGCGTGCCCACCTCCATCAGGTCCAGCGGAGCGCGCACCGCATCGCCCGCGCGCTGTCGCGGATTCAGCGAGGAGAACGGGTCCTGGAACACGATCTGCATGCGCCGCCTCGCCTGGCGCAGGGCCTCGCCCGACAGGCCGCCCAGGTCGGTATCGCCCAGCTGCATGCGGCCCGCCGTCACGGGCGCCAGGCGCATCACGGCCAGCGCCGTGGTCGTCTTGCCCGATCCCGACTCGCCCACCACGGCCAGCGTGCTGCCGCGCCGCAGGCTGAAGGACACGCCGTCCACGGCCTTGACCACCTCGGGCCTGCCGAACAGGCCCTTGCCCGGGCGCGGAAAGTGGACCTGGAGATCGTCCACCTGCAAGAGGGTATCGTCCATGCGTGCGTTCATGCCAGGGCCTCCGTGTGGGCGCGGATGCGGGAAGCGGGAGCGTGCAGCCAGCAGGCCACGCCGTGGGATGGATCATCCAGCGCGGTCAGCGGCGGCGCCTCGCTGGCGCAGCGCGGCTGGGCCTCGCGGCAGCGCGCACGAAAGGCGCAGCCGCTGCCCAACTCCCAGATCGAGGGCACGACGCCGGGGATCTCGGGCAGCTCGGTGCGCCCGCCTGCCTGGCTGCTGCCCAGCTCGGGCAGGCAGGCGATCAGGCCGCGCGTGTACGGATGGGCGGGCGCCGACAGCACCTGCTCGCAGCGGCCCTGCTCGATCACGCGGCCCGCATACATGACCATGACGCGGTCCGCCATCTCGGCCACGGCCCCCATGTCGTGCGTGATCAGCACGATGGCCGTGCCCTTTTCGCGCTGCAGCTCGCGCAGCAGGTCGAAGATCTGCGCCTGCACGGTCACGTCCAGCGCCGTGGTGGGCTCGTCGGCGATCAGGATGTCGGGCCGGCACGCCAGGGCCATGGCGATCATCACGCGCTGGCGCATGCCGCCCGACAGCTGGTGCGGGTACTCGTGCACGCGCCGCTCGGGCGCGGGGATGCCGACCTGCCGGAGCATCTCCACCGCGCGCTGGCGCGCGGCGCCCGCGTCCAGGCCGGCGTGCAGGCGCAGCGGCTCGGCGATCTGCTCGCCCACGGTGAGCACCGGGTTCAGCGAGGTCATCGGCTCCTGGAAGATCATGGAGATGCGGTTGCCGCGCACCTGGCGCATATGGGCCTCGCCGGCGGCCACCAGGTCCTCGCCCTGGAAGCGCACCTGCCCGCCCGTGATGCGGCCCGGAGGCGAGGGAATGAGGCGCAGCAGCGCCAGCGCCGTCATGCTCTTGCCGCAGCCGGATTCGCCGACCACGCACAGGGTCTCGCCCGCGCGCAGATCGAAATCCACGCCGTTGAGCACCGTCGCCTGGCCGCGCCGGCCCTGGAAGGCCACGCGCAGGCCGCTCACTTGCAACAGGGGGGTGTCGGTGTCCATCAGCGCTCCCTCAGCTTGGGGTTGAGTGCATCGTTGAGGCCGTCGCCGATCAGGCTGACGGCCAGCACGGTGACGAAGATGGCGGCACCGGGAAAGGCCACGGCCCACCAGCACGACAGCAGGTACTGGCGGGCCGACCCGATCATCAGGCCCCAGCTCATCTGGTTGGGGTCCCCCAGGCCCAGGAAGGACAGGCCGGCCTCGAACAGGATGGCGGCGCCCACGGCCAGCGTGGCCGACACCACCAGCGGCGGCAGCGCATTGGGCAGGATCACCTTCCAGATGATGCGGCCGTGGCGCGCGCCGATGGCGCTCTCCGCGCGCACGAATTCAAGCTGGCGGATGCGCATGAACTCGGCCCGCGTGAGCCGCGCAGTGGCCGGCCAGCTGACGCTGCCGATGGCCAGCGTGACCGTCACCAGCGAGGGCGAGAACAGCGTCACCACCACCATGGCGAATAGCAGCGCAGGCAGCACCTGGAAGAACTCGGTCACGCGCATCAGCAGGGCATCGACGCGGCCGCCGTAGTAGCCGGCCATCGCCCCCAGCGTCACGCCGATGCACACCGACAGCAAAGCCGCGAAGGCGCCCACCATCAGCGTGGCGCGGCCGCCGTGGATGATGCCCGTGAGCACGTCGCGCCCCAGCTGGTCGCTGCCCAGCCAGGCCTCCTCGCTGAACGGCGGGCTCAGCGGCATGGTGCGGATCTCGAACGGGTCCGCAGGCCAGATCCAGGGACCGGCGATGGCCACCAGCAGCACGATGAGCAGCATGGCCATGCCGGCAATGGCCGAGGGGTTGCGCAGGAACATGCGCAGCGCTTCGCGCGCCGGGTGCTCGGCATGGGCTGCGGCCTGCGGCGCGGCGACGCTCGGCACGGACACGGAAGGTGGTGTGATGGCATTCATGGTCTCAGGCCGCCTTGATGCGGGGATCGATCAGCCGGTAGCACAGGTCGGTGACGAGGTTCATCACGACCACGACGATGGAGGAGAACAGCAGCACGCCCAGGATGGTCGGGTAGTCGCGCCGCAGCACCGAGTCGAAGGCCAGCCGGCCCAGGCCCGGCCAGTTGAAGACCGTCTCCACGATGATGGCGCCAGCCATGACGTTGCCGAACTGCAGGCCCAGCATGGTCACCACGGGCAGCAGCGCGTTGCGCAGCGCATGGCGGTAGAGCACCACATGCTCGGCCAGTCCCTTGGCGCGCGCCGTGCGGATGTAGTCGGCGCCCAGCACGTCCAGCATGGACGAGCGCGACAGCCGGCTGTACTGCGCCAGGTAGACCAGGGCCAGTGTCAGCGCAGGCAGCACCAGGCGCCGGGCCACGTCCAGCAGGTCGGCAAGGCCTGCGCCGCCTGCGGCATCGGCCGAGCGCATGCCCGACACCGGCAGCACGGGCCACCAGGAGGCAAAGGCCAGCACCAGCAGCATGCCGGTCCAGAACACGGGCGCCGCAAAGCCCACCAGGGACAGCACGGTGATGCACTGCGACAACAGGCCGTTGGGCCGGCGCGAGGACAGCACGCCCAGCAGCGTGCCCACCACGAAGGCCGTGAGCACGGCGGCCAGCACCAGCAGCAAGGTGGCGGGCACGCGCTCGGCAATCATCTGCGCCACCGGCAGGTTGAAGAAGTAGGAGTAGCCCAGATCACCACTGGCCACGCGCGCCAGGTAGATGCCCAGCTGCACGGGCAGCGGCCGGTCCAGCCCGTAGCGTGTGCGCAGCTCGGCCATGAGCTCGGGCTCCATGCCGCCGCTGGCGCCGGCAATGGTCTCCACGGGATCGCCGGGCGCCGCATGCACCAGCATGAAGTTCAGCACCACCACGGCCAGCACCAGCGCCAGGCCCTGAAGCAGCCGCTTGAGGAGTGTGCGAAGAAAAGCCATGGACTGCACCTCCCCGACTACTTCAGAAAGATCTCGTCATAGGGCGAGGCCGGCCCCCAGACCGTGGTCGGCAGGTTGCCCACGTTCTTGCGCGCAGCCGTGTGGTAGGGCGAGTTGTTGATGAAGATCACCGGCAGCTCGTCGGTCACGGTCTTCTGGAAGGCCGCATAGAGCTTCTTGCGCTCGGCCGTGTCCAGCGTGCTGCTGGCCGTGTTCAGCAGCTCGTCCACCTTGGGATTGCGGTAGGACTGGGTGTTGGTCCAGACCACGGGCTTGATGTTGGTGGACAGGTAGCTGCGGTGCACGCCGATGACCGGATCACCCCAGTTGAAGACGATGTCCATGGACAGGTCGAAGTCGTGCGTGGCCAGGCGTCGGGACCAGGCCGGGAAGTCGGCCGAGGCCCGTACATCGACGGCGATGCCGACCTTCTTGAGCTGGGCACGCACGTACTCGGCCACGTTCTTTTGCTGCTCGTCCGTGCCCGGCAGGTAGTCGATGCTGATCTTGAAGCGCTCTCCGTTGGAGGCGGGCTTGAGGCCGGCCTCGTCCAGCAGAGCGGCCGACTTCTTGAGGTCCAGCGGATAGCGCACCAGGTCGGCCGAGGCAAAGGGGCTGGCCGCCACGATGGGGCCGTCGGCCACGGTGGCGAAGCCGCCCATCAGCGCCTTGGTGATGAAGTTCTTGTCGATGGCATGCGCAATGGCCTTGCGCACGCGCACATCGTCCAGCGGCTTCCTGTCGGTGTTGATGGCCAGCCAGTTGATCGAGCCTATGCCCTCGAAGCCCTTGCCGGTCAACGTGATCTGGGGATTGGTGGACAGGCGCTTCAGGTCGATGGAGGCCTGCAGGTAGGGCACCATCTGCACGTCGCCGCGCTCCAGGCTCAGCAGCAGGCTGGAGGAGTCGGGCACGATGTTGAAGACCAGCTTGTCCAGATAGGGCCGGCCGGGCAGGAAGAACTTGTCGAAGCGCTCCATCACGATGCGCTGGCCCGCGCGGAACTCGGTCAGCTTGAACGGCCCCGAGCCCACCACGTCGGCGCTGTTGCGCGCATGGGTCTTGAGGTCGGCACCGTCGCCATAGATGTGCTTGGGCAGTATGGGCGCCAGCGCCGGGCTCATGGCCAGCAGGATGGCCGGATGCGGCGCGTTCATGCGGATGATGGCCGTGTAGGGGTCGGGCGTGTCCACCTTCTCCACGGGCCCCAGCATGGTCTGGAACGGGTGGTTGGCCTTGATGGCCATGATGGAGAAGGCCACGTCGGCCGAGGTGATGGGCTTGCCGTCGTGGAACACGGCATTCCTTCGCAGGTTCAGGGTCAGCGACTTGCCGTCCTCGGCCAGCTTCCAGGATTCGGCCAGGTAGGGCTGGGGCTTCCACTGGTCATCGAAGCGCAGCGGGCTGGCGAACAGCTGGGTGGAAGGCATGGCCGTGGCAATGCCCGATTGCACGGCACCGTTCAGGTGCCGTGGCACCTGGGTGCTGCCCACGATCAGGGTGCCGCCGCGCTGCGGCTCCTGGGCCTGCAGCGGCGTGGCCGCCAGGCCCGCCAGCGCGCCGGCCAGGGCCAGGGCCGCCAGGGCGCGGCGTCGGAAAGTGATGGTGTGCATGGACTGTCTCCCTCGTTGGATCGCCAGGCCGCGCGGCTCGCTGCCTTCAATCCAGAATACGCAACAAGGGCGCGGGCCGCGGGGGCCACAGCCGTCCAAACGTAGGAGCCAGAGGCCCGGTGTTTACCCGCGTCGGCCGGCCCAAACCTTTACTTGCCCGCACCCGCACCGCAACATGGCGCCGACCGCGCGCCCTCTGCCCCGCCGCGCCAAGAACGCCCCCCGATTGCCTCCGTTGCGCCATGAGCACCCCTTCCGCCACAGACCCACGCCACCAGTGGGCCCGCCTGTTCGCGCTGCCCGAGCAGCCCGGCCTTCCCCTGAAGGACCGCCTGCGCCTGGCCCTGGTTCAGCCCATCCTCGAAGGCCGCCTGCCGCCCGGCGCGGCCATGCCGCCCTCGCGCGAGCTGTCGCGCCTGCTGGAGGTGTCGCGCAATACCGTGACCACGGTCTACGAGCAGCTCGTGGATGAAGGCTTTCTGGAAGCCCGCCCGCGCAGCGGCGTGTTCGTGGCCCGGGATTCGCGCCTGGCTGGTGTGGACGGCGCCCTGGCCCTGCCTGCGACAAGTCCCGGGGAGCCCGCACCGGACTGGTCTGCACGCGTGCTGCGCTCGCTGACGGACAGGCATACGCTGTCCAAGCCGCTGCAGTGGCGCGAGTACCCCTACCCCTTCGTCTACGGCATGCACGATCCCGCGCTGTTTCCCACCGAAGGCTTCCGGGAATGCTGCACGCGCAGCCTGGCGCGCGCCCAGCTGCCGCACTGGACGCCGGACTTCGAGACAGACGACGTTCCCGACCTGATCGAGCAGATCCGCCTGCGCCTGCTGCCCCGGCGCGGCGTGTTCGCGCTCAAGGAAGAGATCCTGGTCACCGTGGGCGCGCAGCAGGCCTTCTACCTGCTGGCCGACGCGCTGCTGGCCCCCTCGCAGCGGCTGGGCTTCGAGGAGCCCGGCCACCCGCATGCCCGCAACACCTTTTCGCTGCGCCGCCCCCACTGGGTGCCCGTGGCCGTGGACGAGGAAGGCGTGGTGGTCGATGGCCTGCCGCCGCTGGACTACCTGTTCGTCACGCCCTCGCACCAGAGCCCCACCACCGTGACGCTGAGCCTGCAGCGGCGCGAGCAGCTGCTGCGCCGCGCCGAGCAGGGCGATTTCGTGATCATCGAGGACGACTACGAGGCTGAGAACCTCTACCAGGGCACGCCCATGCCCGCGCTCAAGAGCCTGGACAAGAGCGGGCGTGTGATCTATGTGGGGTCGCTGTCCAAGAGCCTGTCGCCCGCGCTGCGGCTGGGCTATATCGTCGCGCCGCGCGCGCTGATCGATGAATTGCGCGTGCTGCGCCATGCCATGGTGCGCCACCCCAGCGCCTTTCTGCAGCACGCCTATGCGCTGTTCCTGTCGCTGGGCCACCATGAGGCCCATGCGCGCCGCGTGAACCAGGCCATGCTGGAACGCGTGGCGCAGGTGGACCGCTCGCTGCGCGCACACCTGCCGGATTTCATCTTCCGCCAGCCCCAGGGCGGCGCATCGCTGTGGGTGCAGGCGCCGGCGTGGCTGGATGCCGATGCGCTGGCCGCCGTGGCGCGCCGCCACGGCGTGCTGATCGAGGCAGGCAGCGCGTTCTTTGCGACGCCGCGCCAGCCCTGCCCCTTTTTCCGGCTGCGCCTGTCCTCCATTGCCATCGATCAGATCGATGCCGGCATCCAGGCGCTGGCGCGGGCGGTGATGGAGCTGGACTCAGCCCGCAATCACTGCTGCGCGTAGGATTCCAGCGGCTTGTCGTTGGGCTTTTGCAGCAGCTGCTTGAGCAGGTCGCTCATGGGCAGGTTCAGCGGGGCATTCTTGGGCGGAATGGGCTGCACGAACCACTTGTCGTAGATCTTCGCCACTTCGCCCGAGGCCATCATGCCCACCAGCACGTCGTCCACGGCCTTCTTGAAGGCGGGATCATCGCGGCGGAACAGGATGGCAATGGGCTCGGAACCCAGCACCTCGCCCACGATCTTGAAGCCTGCAGGATTCTTGGAGTTGGCGATGACGCCGGCCAGCAGGTTGTCGTCCAGCACGAAGGCATCGGCACGGCCCGATTCGAGCATCAGAAAGCTCTCGAAATGGTCCTTGCCCAGCGAGGTGGGCAGGTTCACGCCATTGTCGCGCCCGTACTTGCGCAGCAGCTGCACGGCGGTCGTGCCGGCCGAGGCCGCCACGGGCTTGCCGTCGAGCTGCTTGAAGGAGGTGATGCCCGAGTCGGCACGCACGGCCATGCGCACCTGGCTCACGTAGGTGGTCACGGCAAAGGCCACCTGCTTTTGGCGAGCGAGGTTGTTCGTGGTCGGGCCGCAGCCGATGTCCACGGTGCCGTTCTGCACCAGGGGCATGGTGTTCTGCGAGGTCAGGGCCATGTACTCGATCTTGGCCTTGGGCACGATCTGCGCCAGCACCTTCTCGCACAGCTCCACGTGGTAGCCCACGTACTTCTGCGTGGTGCCGAAGGCATAGGCCATGGGCGCCGAGCTTTCGCGCACGCCCATCACCACCTTGCCTGTGCTCTGGATCTTGTCCAGCGTGCCGGCCGCCTCCTGTGCATGGGCAGCGCCAGTTGCCGCCACCACACATGCCATCGCCACATGGGCCAGTACGAATCGCATCGAGGGTCTCCTTGGATAGTTGTTGCAGGTCCGAAGGCGCGCTGCGCCTCCACCCTGCCGTGCCGCCGTCACCGGCTGCCTCCAGGCAGGGCCGCCGTCAAGGCGATTGCATCAACTATCGAGCAATCAGGCGCCTGTGCATAACGATGAAATGGAAGAAGGTCATGCTCCACCCACATGACCCGGCACCCTGCTGGTGCGCCGCGGGAGCCACAGGCCCGCCGCGCCCGGTCAGCCGGCCGACCCTGCCGCAAGCCGGTGCATGAGGCCCTGCGTCGAGGCATCGACGCCCTGCCAGTCGCCGCTGTCCTGGCGCGCATGCAGCTGGCGCGCCAGGTGCTTGCCCAGCTCCACGCCCCACTGGTCGAAGCTGTTGATGCCCCAGACCGCACCGGCCGAGAAGACACGGTGCTCGTACAACGCGATCAGTGCGCCCAGCGATGCCGGGTCCAGCTGCTGCAGCAGCAGGAAGCTGCTGGGCCGGTTGCCCGCGCAATGGCGCTCTGCCCCTTCTTCTCCGTGGCGCCCCTCCATCAGGGCCTGGGCCTGGGCAATGGCGTTGACGACCAGGCTCTGGTGGTGGGCGCCCAGGTATTTGCCGCCGTCGCGCAGCGCGATGAACTCCACGGGAATCACGTCCTGGCCCTGGTGCAGCATCTGGAAGAAGGCATGCTGGCCATTGGTGCCGGGCTCGCCCCAGATCACGGGCGCCGTGCGCACGGGCAGTGTCTGCCCGTCGCGCGTCACGCCCTTGCCGTTGCTCTCCATCTCCAGCTGCTGCAGGTAGGCGGTCAGCCGCCGCAGGCCATGGCTGTAGGGGGCAATGCAGCGGCTGGAGAAACCGCAGAAATCGCGGTACCAGACGTCCAGCAGGCCCAGGCGCAGCGGCAGGTTGCCCTCCACGCCGGAGGAAAAGAAATGCGCATCCATGGCATGGGCGCCACCCAGCAGCGCACGGAACTGCGCCGCGCCGATGGCAATGGCCACCGGCAGGCCGATGGCCGACCACAGCGAAAAACGGCCGCCCACCCAGTCCCAGAAACCCAGCGTGCGGCGGATGCCGAAGTCGGCTGCGGCCTGCACATTGGTGGTGAGCGCCACGAAGTGCCGGTCGATGGAGCATGCGGCCTGCGGATCCTCGCTGCCGCCCTGCTCCAGGAACCACCGGCGCGCCGAGTGCGCGTTGAGCATGGTCTCGGCCGTTGTGAAGGATTTGGAGGCGATCAGGAACAGCGTGCTGTGCGGGCGCACGCGGCGCAGCACATGGCCGAGCTCATGGCCATCGACGTTGGAGACGAAATGGAAATTCTTGCCCGCATCGACCCAGTCCTCCAGCGCATTGACCACCACTTCGGGGCCCAGGTGCGAGCCGCCGATGCCGATGTTCACGATGTCGGTGATGCCCTCGTCGCCACGCACCTGCTCGGCCAGGGCCAGCATGGCGTCCAGCGTCTCGTGCACCTGGCCCAGCGCCTCGTGCATGGCCGGCTGCCACTGCTGCACGGTGGCGCAGTGGCGCAGCTGGCCGCCGTCGCGCGGCATGCGCAGCAGCCAGTGCATGACGGCACGGCCCTCGGTGCAGTTGACGGGCTCGCCGGCCAGCATGGCGTCGCGCTGGGCCAGCACGCCGGCCTGCTGCGCCAGCTCGCGCAGCAGCTCTTCGGTGCGCTCGGTCCAGAGGTTCTTGGACAGGTCGGCAAAGACATGGGGCGCCTGCTGGCTCAGCGCGTCCAGCCGGCCCGCGTCCGCGGCAAAGGCCTGGCGCAGATCCAGGGTCTGGATGTCTTCGTGGAAATGGATTTCAAGTGCCGGCCATGCCGGCAAGGTATTGCACAGAACGGGCAAGGTCTTCATCCAATCAGTCTGCGGCCTGCTGCATCAATGCTTCGAGCTTGCGCGTGTCGGCAGCAAAGGCGCGAATGCCTTCTGCCAGCTTTTCGGTGCCCATGGCGTCCTCGTTGAGGGCCAGGCGGAACCCGGCCTCGTCGTAGTGCACGGGATCGAGCTCCAGGGTCCGCGCCGCCTCGGGGTCCAGGGCGCGCGACAGGGGCGCATCGCTGGCGCCCAGCTGGGCCAGCAGTTCGGGGGCAATGGTCAACAGGTCACAGCCGGCCAGTGCGACGATCTGGCCCGTGTTGCGAAAGCTCGCGCCCATGACCTCGGTGGCGATGCCGAAGTGCTTGTAGTGCTCGTAGATGGCACGCACGGAACGCACGCCGGGGTCGTTGGCGCCGGCCATGGCGGCCTCGTCCCACTGGGCGCCGGCCTGCTTCTTGTACCAGTCGTAGATGCGGCCCACGAAGGGCGAGATCAGCTGCACCTTGGCCTGTCCGCAGGCCACGGCCTGGCAGAACGAGAACAGCAGCGTGAGGTTGGTGTGAATGCCGCGCAGCTCCAGCTGGCGCGCCGCCTCGATGCCTTCCCAGGTGGAGGCGATCTTGATGAGCACGCGGTCGATGTGCACGCCTTCTGCCTGGTACAGCTCGATCAGGCGCTCGGCACGCGCCACGGTGGCCGAGGTATTGAAGGACAGGCGCGCATCGACTTCGGTGGAGACACGGCCCGGAATGGTGTTCAGGATCTCGCAGCCGAAGCGCACCAGCATGCGGTCCATGACCTCGTCGAGGCTGCGGCCCTTGTACTGGGCCACGGTGGCACGCATCAGCGGTGCGTACTCGGGCTTTTGCACCGCCTTGAGGATGAGCGAGGGATTGGTGGTCGCATCCCGCGGCTGGAACTGGGCCAGTTGGTGGAAGTCGCCGGTATCGGCCACCACGGTCGTGTACTGTCGAAGCGCATCAAGCTGGTTCATGGAACATCCTTTGGGCGGGAGCCTGGCGAGGGGCGGCATCGCACCAGGGCGGTGCGGTTGTACCGGCAAATCCTCCGAGTGTATGCGCGCGCATGGTTTGCATTGGCGTCAGGAAAGTAAGCGAAGGCTGCCGCTCATGCAAAATGCGCGCTGGACCTGCCTTGCGGCAACCGCTTCCCTTTACCCACAGAACAACGCCCACCGCCTAATGCTGGACCGCATCACCGCCTCGCTGCCCTCGCTTGCTCCCGCCGAACAACGCGTGGCCCGCCTGGTGCTGGCCGATCCACGGGCCTTTGCACGGCAGCCGGTGCGCGAACTGGCCGAGCGCGCCCATGTCAGCAAGCCGACGGTGGTGCGCTTTTGCCGCAGCATGGGCTACGACGGCCTGGCCGACTTCAAGCTCAAGCTGGCCGGCAGCGTCAGCGAGGGCGTGCCCTTCATCCACCGCAGCGTGGACACCGACGACAAGACCAGCGACGTGATGGTCAAGGTGGTGGACAACGCCGTGGCCGCCTTCCTGCAGTACCGCAATGCCGCCAGCACCACGGCCATAGAGCAGGCGGCGCAGGCCATCGCCTCGACCTGGCAGACGGGGCGGCGCATCGAGTTCTACGGTGCAGGCAATTCGGGCATCGTGGCGCAGGATGCACAGCACAAGTTCTTTCGCCTGGGCGTGACCAGCCTGGCCACCAGCGACGGCCACATGCAGGTGATGAGCGCCACCCTGCTGGGACCCGGCGACTGCGCGGTGATCATTTCCAACTCGGGCCGCACGCGCGACCTGATGGACGCCGCCGACATTGCGCGCAAGAACGGCGCCACCACGATTGCCATCACCGCCAGTGGCTCGCCCCTGGCCTCGGCCTGCCACATCCATCTGGCCGCCGACCATCCCGAGGGCTACGACCGCTACAGCCCCATGGTGTCGCGCCTGCTGCACCTGCTGGTCATCGACGTGCTGGCCACCTGCGTGGCGCTGCGCATCGGCCCGGCCCTGCAGCCTGCGCTGGAGCAGATGAAGAACAACCTGCGGGCCAAGCGCTACACGTAGCACCGGCCCCCAGGCCCACCCGCCTCGTTCAGCCCTGCCAGCGCCTGAGCACCAGCGAGGCGTTGACACCGCCAAAGCCGAAACCGTTGACCAGGGCATGCTCCATGGCCCAGGGCCTTGCCGCGCCGGCGATCAGGTCCAGCCCCTGGGCCAGGGGATCGGGCTCCACGAGATTGCGCGTGGCCGGCGCCATCTGGTCGCGCAGCGCCAGCACCGTGAAGATGGCCGCCACCGCGCCCGCCGCGCCCAGCAGATGGCCCGTGGCCGACTTGGTGGAGCTGATCGCCACGCCGCTGCCCTCGCCAAACAGGGAGCGCATGGCCGCCAGCTCGCCCCGGTCGCCCACGGGCGTGGAGGTGGCGTGGGCATTGAGGTACTGCAACTGATCCGGCGACAGCCCGGCCATGGCCAGCGCCTGCGCCATGCTGCGGCGCGCGCCGTCGCCATCTTCCGGGCCAGAGGTGATGTGATAGGCATCGGCGCTGGTGCCGTAGCCAACGACTTCCGCCAGCGGCACGGCGCCGCGCGCCAGGGCGTGGTCCAGCCCCTCCAGCACCAGGGCGCCCGCGCCCTCGCCCATCACAAAGCCGTCGCGGCCTGTGTCGAAGGGGCGCGAGGCCTCTTCGGGGCGGTCGTTGTATCCCGTGGAAAGGGCCTTGGCCGCCGCGAACGCACCCAGGCTCACGCGGTCGATGGCAGCCTCGGCGCCGCCGCACAGCGCCACATCGGCCTCGCCCGAACGGATCATGCGCAGGCCGTCGCCCAGGGCCTGCACGCTGGCTGCGCAGGCGGTGACCGGCGCACCCAGCGGTCCCTTGAGTCCATGCCGTATCGACACATGGCCGGCCGCGAGATTCACCAGGAAAGACGGCACGGTGAAGGGCGACAGGCGCGACACCCCCCGGCTGTCCGTGGTGCGCACGGCCTGGGCAATGGCGCCAAAGCCGCCGATGCCCGAGGCAATGATGCAGGCCGTGCGCGTGCGTTCCTGCTCGCTGGCCGGCTGCCAGCCGGCCTGGGCCAGGGCCTGGTCCGATGCGTCCAGCGCCAGCGGAATGAAGCGGTCCATCTTGCGCTGGTCCTTGGGCGAGACCACGGCATCGATGTCCCAGCCGTCTTCCGGGTCGCGGGCCAGGTCGGGCACCTGGCCTGCCACCTGGCCCGGCACATCGGGCGCCAGATCCTCGGGCAGCCGGCTCAGGCCCGATGCGCCGGACAGCAGCCGGCGCCAGGCCAATTCAGTGCCCCGCCCCAGCGGCGAGACCATGCCCATGCCCGTGATGACCACGCGGCGAGGCAGGTGGGCAGCCGTATGGGACGTTTGGGACGTATGCGCCGTATGGGCCGTATTCATGAGCCGCTCCTGGCACACCTTGCGGAGGTCGGAGCGGGCCCAGGCAACAGGCTGCGCAGAAGTGAACAGGCATTCATCGGTTCTTCCCTGTAGAGTGCACAGCCCCTGCAGAACATGGCGCACAGGCCATGGCAGGGGCTGATTTATGATGATGGCCGTCATCATAAACGCGTTTTGATAACGACCACAATCATTGGACAGCACACATGAAAGTCACGAAAGCCCAGGCCGCGCAGAACCGGCAGGACATCCTCGAAGCCGCCGCACGGCTGTACCGCGAGCACGGGCTGGACGGCGTCGGCGTGGCCGAGGTGACGCGCGGCGCGGGGCTCACGCACGGCGGGCTCTATCGCCATTTCGAATCCAAGGATGCGCTGGTGCGGGAGGCCTGCGCACGCGCCTTCGACTGGTCCATCGCGCCGCTGGACGGCCTGCAGGGTGAACAGGCCGGCAGCCTTGCCGCGCGCGTGCAGTCCTATCTGTCGCCACAGCACCGCGACAGCCCCGGCGAGGGCTGCCCCGCCGCAGCGCTGGCCGTGGACGTGGCCCGGGCAGGCGGCGATCTTTCAGCGGTGTTCGCCGAAGGGGTGGAACGCAACATCGGCAGATTTGCGCGCGTGATCGGCACACTTGGCGACGATCAGGCACCCGATGCCGCACAGCGCGCCCAGGCCATGGCCATGCTCAGCAGCATGGTGGGCGCCCTGGTCCTGGCACGCGCCACGGTCGCGGCCAATCCAGCCTTGTCCGACGAGATTCTGAAAACGGTGCAGGCCCACCTTCTTGCGCCCGAGAGCCAGGCCCGTTGACCCGCTCCGTCTGCGCTATACGTCCTGCGAATGCAGCGGCATGGCCTGCTCGATCAGGCTGGCGTGCAGGGCAGCGCCCAGCGGCAGCACCTCGTCGTTGAAGTCATACCGGCTGCTGTGCAGCGGCACCCCGGGCTGGGCGCCCGTGGATTGCCCCAGGCGCAGGTAGGCACCGGGCTTGTGCTGCAGCATGAACGAAAAGTCCTCGGCCCCCATGCTGGGTTCCAGCTGCCGGTCCAGGTTCTCCACGCCCACCAACGCCTGGGCCACGTCGGCAGCAAAGGCGGCCTCCGTGGGGGAGTTGATGGTGGCGGGATAGATGCGCTCGTAGTTGACCTTGGCCGTGGCACCCAGCCCCAGCGCCACCGCGCTGCACAACTCCTGCAGGCGCTGCTCGACACGGTCCTGCACGGCGGGGTCGAAGGTCCGCACGGTTCCCACCAGCGTTGCCGTGCCCGGCATCACGCTGAAGGCACCCAGGTCCCCGGCATGCACGGCGCACAGGCTGATGACGGCACTGTCGATGGCGCGCACATTGCGCGAGACGATGCTCTGCACCGCCGTGGTGATGTGCGCGGCCGCCAGCACCACGTCCACCGTCTGGTAGGGATGCGCACCATGGCCGCCGCGCCCCGTGATCTCGATGGTGATGCGGTCGGCAGCCGCCATCATCGCGCCCATGTTGATACCGACCGTGCCCGCACGCATGGCAGGCCAGTTGTGCATGGCGTACACGGCCTGCATCGGAAAGCGGTCGAAAAGGCCATCGGCAATCATGGCCCGCGCGCCACCGCGCCCTTCCTCGGCAGGCTGAAAGACCAGCACGGCCGAGCCATCGAAGCGCCGCGTCGCGGCCAGGTAGCGGGCGGCGCCCACCAGCATGGTCGTATGGCCGTCATGCCCGCAGCCGTGCATCAGCCCCTGCTTGCCGGACTTCCAGGGAAACTCGTTGTGCTCGACCATGGGCAGTGCGTCCATGTCGGCACGCAGGCCCACCATGGCGCCCGAACTGTGGCCCTGCCCGCGGATCACGGCCACCAGGCCCGTGGTGCCCAGGCCTTCATGGATCTCGTCCACGCCACACTGGCGCAAGGCCTCCTTGACGCGCGCCGCCGTGAAGCGCTCCTCGAATCCCAGCTCCGGATGCGCATGCAGCTCGCGGCGCAGCGCCGTCAGCTCCGGGTGGTACTGGGCGATCTGGGCAAAGGCCCGACCGCCTGCCTTGTATCGAGTGGCTTCCATAGCCTTGGTTCTTTCGCTTCGTTGGCCTGCGCATTACCTTAACGCAGGAAATCACGCCCGCCCACCGTCAGCCCATCGACAGGAAACAAAAAGGCCTCCCGAAGGAGGCCTTTCGTTGCGCAGACGCCGCGTGCTCAGAAGCGATGGCGCAGGCCGACGGTGAAGCCCGTGCGCTTGGTGGCGCCATTGGCGTCCAGCATCACGCCCGAGCCACCGCTGGTCTTGGTGTGGTCCAGGGCCACATAGGCATCGGTACGCTTGGAGAAGGCGTAGTCGACCACCGCCACCAGGAAGTCTGCCTTGCCATTGAAATTGCCCGTGCCCGAGCCCGACTGCTTGGCATGGTAGTAATGCGCGCCCACATTGATCTGGGGCGTGATCTGGTAGCCGAAGCCCATCTTGTACATCTGGCGCTTGTTGGCGTCGCCGGCCACGAAGCCGCCGTTGGACGAGCCCGTCCAGAAGGAGTTGAGGATGGCCTGGTCGAATCCACCGCCTGCGGTTGCCGCCGGGAACGCGTCCTTGCGCTTGTTCAGGCCGTAGCCCAGGTTGACGTACCAGGGACCCACACGGTACGAGCCGCCCAGGGTATAGGCATCGACCTTGGTGCCGGCCGGCAGCGTGGTGCCCAGGTAGCCGGCGCCTGCGGAGATGCCGCTTTGCGAATAACGCAGATAGCCGCCGGCCGTCTTGATGGCGCCACCAGGGGCCACGCCGGTGCCGACCTTGTCGAAGGTGTTGTTCTCGTCGAACGAATACTGCAGGGCGCCGCGCACGGGGCCGAACTCGGCCAGGTACTTGACCATGTTGCTGGCGCGCGCGCCCATGGACATGCCGATTTCAGGCTTGTAGGCCTCCATGTACGGCGAGTACGGGAAGGAGGCATAGGTGGAAGTCACCAGGTCGAACAGCATGTTGTACTGGCGGCCCAGGGTGACCTGGCCAAAGCTCTTGCTGCGCAGGCCCACCCAGGATTGCTGGAAGTAGCTGGCTGCAGCCTGCTCGCCGGTGTCGGTGAGGAAACGGGCTTCCAGGTTGGCAATGGCTGCCAGACCGCCGCCCAGGTCCTCGGTGATGTTGATGCCCCAGCGGCTTTGCGACATGCCGCCGCCGATCATCTGGGTCTTGCCGCTCTTGGTCGGGCCTTCATTGGTGGTGTGGCGCACGCCGGCATCGACGATGCCGTACAGCTGCACGCTGCTTTGCTGGGCGAATGCTGCCAAGGGTGCCGTTGCTGCCAACACCGCCAGTGCCACGCTCTTTTTCACGAATGAAGAATTCATTGTGTTGTCTCTCTCTTGTTAACGATTGGTTGGTGGAAATTTCATTCTAGAAACGCTTTTCCCGCCTCGTCACCGTTGGCACAAGCACAACACAGGTCTTTCCCTAGCACAAAACAAAAGAGCCAGTCCGAAGACTGGCTCTTTTTTGCTTCAAATGGCAACTGGCTTACGCCAGCCGTTCATTAGAAAGCGTGGCGAATGCCGACTTGCACGCCAGTCTGGCTTTCGCCAGCTTGCACGCCACCAGCGTACACGCCCTTGGCTTGCAGGCCCAGGGTCGAAGCATCCTTGTTCTTCAGGAACGCCAGGTTGCCGTACAGAGCGGTGCGCTTGGACAGGTTGTGGACGTAGCCCAGAGTGATCTGGTGAGCCTTGGAGTCGATGGCCTTCTGGTCGTACAGAGCGTATTGCAGCTTGACTTCGCCCACGCCGCCGACGGGAGCCGAAGCGCCCAGCATGTAGGAGTTGGTCTTGATGTCGCCGCCGATGTCACGCTTGAACTTGGTCTGTTGCAGCAGGCCGCTCAGCTTGGCAACGCCGAAGTTGTACGAAGCACCCAGGGTGATTTCGTCACGGTCGGTAGCCAGGCCGCCAACGGCAGTCTTTTGCTGGGCCAGGCCCAGGCTGGCGCTCAGGGGGCCGTTGTCGTATGCAACGTAACCGCCGATGTAACGGCCGACGCTGTCAGCAGTACCGATGGTTTGCTTTTCGTCGAAAGCGTAGCCAAAGCCGGCGTTGAAACCGCCGAAGTTGGGGGTGTAGTACGAGATCAGGTTGTTAGCGCGGATGCCGTTGTCGTCGGCGCCTTGGCCAGCTGCCCAGTTACGGAAGCCCATGAATTGGCCGATACCGGTGGCGCTGAACAGGTCGTAGGAGGTCAGCTTCTGGAAGGTCGGGACTTGGTCACGGCCCAGGCGCACTTCACCGAAGTTGCCCGACAGGCTCACGGTGGAACGACGCTTGAAGTTGAAGCCGCTGGCGTTGCCATCGTCACCGAAGATTTCGCCTTCCAGCCAGAAGCCAGCCTTCAGACCACCACCCAGGTCTTCCGTGCCGCGCAGGCCCAGACGGCTCGTGGAAGCGCCGCTGGTGCCCAGGCCGTAACGGCTGTCGCCAGCTGCGTCCTTGTTCACGTAGGCAACGTTGGTGTCCACGATACCGAACAGGGTCACGGAGGATTGAGCCATTGCGGCGCCGGAAGCAGCCAGCACTGCCAGGGCAATCAGAGATTTTTTCATTACGAGTTACTCCAAGGTTTAGAAGGGCGCCGGTCGTGAGGAAGAGAGGCTTGGCCTGATGCTCCACCGGTTTCCCGCGCCAACCTCCTGGTGGGGAAGTTAGGGCCTATTGCACCAGACCACCGCTGCCCATGCAAAGAAATTCACCCACAAACGGGCATTACCCCCCGTTTTTCGTTGCACTGCCGCAACAAACCTGCAAGCCAACACAATCAGGCCCAACCCGAACATCGCGCCGGCCTTGTTGCGCTTGCACAAAGAGAGGGCATGGCGTCCTGGTGTACCGTTCAGACCCTGAATTTGCCAAGATTTTCCGCTCTAGGGACCGCCCATGGACAAGATACTGACTGCCGCCGATGCGGCGCTTCGCACCCTGTTTGCACAGCCTTCCGCCGCCGAACGCTCCCCGGCCGCCGGCATCGCGGAGGGAGAGCTGACCGAGGCACAGCGTCGGCTGTCGGGCGCCTTGATGCGCGTCAATCACGTCGGAGAGGTCTGCGCCCAGGCGCTGTACAACGCCCAGGCCATGGTGACGCGCGACATGGTGCTGCGCGAGCACCTGCTGGAGGCGGCGCGCGAGGAGACCGACCACCTGGCATGGACCCGCGACCGGCTCAACGCCTTGGGCGACCGGCCCAGCCTGCTGAACCCGCTGTGGTTTGCCGGCGCCTTCGCCATCGGTGTGGTGGCCGCCAAGATCAGCGACGCGGCCAGCCTGGGGTTTGTGGTGGAGACGGAGGAGCAGGTGTCCGCCCATCTGGAATCCCATCTGGACCTGTTGCCCGAGGAAGACCGCGCCTCGCTGGCCGTGGTGGCCCGCATGAAGGATGACGAGGAACGCCATGCCGCCGCTGCGCGTGAAGCCGGAGCCCTGGAATTGCCGCCCCCCGCCCGCGCCTTGATGCGCCTGGCAGCCAAGGTGATGACGACAACCGCCCACCGCATCTGAACCTTCAGAAACATCTGAAACAGCATTCCATCCAAAAAAAGCGGGCCTTGCCCGCTTTCTTCATTTCAGGAGGGCCGCGCCCAGGCGCAAGCCCAGCCATCGGCGGCATCAGGCCTCGACGATGTCGAATCCCGTGGTGATCTCGGCCGTCTTGCCCAGCATGATGGTGGCCGAGCAGTATTTGTCATGGCTCATGGCGATGGCACGTTCCACCGCACCCGTGGGCAGACCCGTACCGCTGACGGTGAACTGCATGTGGATCTTGGTGAACACCTTGGGGTCCGCATCGGCGCGATCCGAGGTGAGCTTGACGCTGCAGCCTTTGACGGCATGCCTGCCGCGCTTGAGGATCAGCACCACGTCATAGGCCGTGCAGCCACCGGCGCCGGCCAGCAGCATCTCCATGGGGCGGGGTGCCTGGTTCTGCCCTCCGTTGGCGGGGTTGGCCGCATCCGGCGCCCCATCCATATTGACCACGTGGCCGCTGCCCGTTTCCGCCACGAAGCCCATGCCCGAGCGCATGCCGGTCGTGCCGCCTGTCCAACTCACTGTGCATTCCATTGTTGCGTCCTCAAAAAACTGTTGCTATTTTGCATCAACTACACAAAAACCCTGATTTTGTTGCAACGCAGCACCTGCCGTGCATACAATGCACCCAAGCGTTATCTGAAGGGTTAACCCGGACACCCCTCCAGATGGACTGCAGATTGTGAACCAACTTCGCTCTGCATCGCACCAGTTGTCTCCTCCACCTCCTCTATTGGTGGATTCAGCCCCCGGCTTTACAGCCTGGGGCTTTTTTTTGGTTTCGTCGCTCCCGGCCTGTGCAGGACGCTGCACTGCAGCATGATTCACAAGCGCCTATGATGGCCGCCTGACACCGACGGGCCGCCTCCCGGCCTGCTGCTCTCCAGCCTTTCGCCGACGATGAACCACCCCCTGACCCCTGCCGACTACCTGACCAAGATCCTTACCGCGCGCGTCTATGACGTGGCCGTGGAGTCGGACCTGGAGCCCGCCAAGGCGCTGAGCCGCCGCCTGCACAACAAGGTGCTGCTCAAGCGCGAGGACCAGCAGCCGGTGTTCAGCTTCAAACTGCGCGGCGCCTATAACAAGATGGCGCACCTGTCGGCCGAGCAGCTGGAAAAGGGCGTGATCTGCGCCTCGGCCGGCAACCATGCGCAAGGCGTGGCCCTGGGCGCACGCAAGCTCGGCTGCCGCGCCGTGATCGTGATGCCAACTACCACGCCCCAGGTCAAGATCGATGCTGTGCAGGCGCTGGGCGGCGAGGTGGAACTGGCCGGCGAAAGCTATTCCGACGCCTACAAGCACGCCGTCAAGCTGCAAAAGGAAAAGGGCCTGACCTTTGTGCACCCCTTCGACGATCCCTACGTGATCGCCGGCCAGGGCACGATTGCCATGGAAATGCTGAGCCAGCTGCAAAAGCTGGGCAGCCCGCGTCTGGACGCGGTCTTTGTCGCCATCGGCGGCGGTGGCCTGATCTCGGGCGTGGCCAACTACATCAAGGCCGTGCGCCCCGACGTGAAGGTGATCGGCGTGCACACCAAGGATTCGGACGCCATGCTGCAGTCCGTGCGTGCCGGCCACCGCGTGGAGCTGGCCGACGTGGGCCTGTTCGCCGACGGCACGGCCGTCAAGCTGGTGGGCGAGGAGACCTTCCGCATCGCCCAGGGCCTGGTGGACGACTACGTGGTGGTCGATACCGATGCCGTCTGCGCCGCGATCAAGGACATCTTCGTGGACACGCGCTCCATCGTCGAGCCGTCCGGCGCCCTGGCCGTGGCGGCCATCAAGCAGTACGTTGCCAAGCACAAGACCAAGGGCGAGACCTATGCCGCCATTTTGTGCGGCGCCAACATGAACTTCGACCGGCTGCGTTTCGTGGCCGAGCGGGCCGAGGTGGGCGAGGAGCGCGAGGCCCTGTTCGCCGTGACCATCCCTGAGGAGCGCGGCAGCTTCAAGCGCTTTTGCGAAGCGGTGGGCAAGCTGCCCGGCGGCCCGCGCAACGTGACCGAATTCAACTACCGCATCAGCCACGAGAACAAGGCCCACGTCTTCGTGGGCCTGACCACGGCGGCACGCGGCGAGTCCGAGAAGATCGCCAGGAACTTTGAGAAGCAGGGCTTCGAGGCGCTGGACCTGACCTTCGACGACATGGCCAAGGAGCATCTGCGCCACATGGTCGGTGGCCATTCGCCGCTGGCGCAGGAAGAGCGCCTGCTGCGCTTCGTCTTCCCGAGCGCCCCGGCGCATTGTTCAAGTTCCTCAGCCTGATGGCGCCGACCTGGAACATCTCGCTGTTCCACTACCGCAACCAGGGCGCCGACTACGGCCGCATCCTGGTCGGCATGCAGGTGCCCGCCAAGGATGGCAAGAAATTCGACGCCTTCCTGAGCAATCTTGGCTACCCCTGGGTCGAGGAAACCGCCAACCCGGCCTACCAGCTTTTCCTCAAGTGACGGACCTGGCGGGCCGGCACTGACACGCCCATGCAGCCGCTTCGCCACTTTGTCCTGGCCGTCCAGTTCTTCAGCCGCATCCCGGTCACGGGGCGGCTGGCCGCCTGGGCTGGCTGGAGCCCCCAGCTGCAGCACGCCAGCGTTGCCCATCTGCCCGGCGTCGGCTGGCTGGTGGGCGCATGGGGCGCAGCGTGCCTGATGGCAACGGGCTGGCTGCTGGCGCCCAGCCCCTGGATGCCGCTGGTTGCCGCCGTTCTTTCCACCGTGGCCACGCTGTGGCTGACCGGGGGACTGCACGAAGACGGATTGGCCGATGTGGCCGACGGCCTGGGCGGCTTTGTCCCGCCCGAGCGCGCGCTGGAAATCATGAAGGATTCGCGCCTGGGCGCCTACGGCGCCATGGCCCTGGTGATGGCGCTGCTGGCCAAGCTATCCCTGGTCGCGCTGCTGGTCGACATCCACGTGCAATGGGCGGCCTTGCTGCTGTGCAGCATCCATGTGCTGTCGCGCATGGCGCCGCTGGCCCTCATGCAATGCCTTCCCTATGTGGGCCAGGCCGCCCACTCCAAGGCCTTGCACGCCGCGGGTCGGCCATTGGCTGCCAGGGGCCTGGTCGCGGCAATCCTCTGGTGCCTGCCCGCCCTGGCGCTGACAGGCTGGCTGGGCGGCCTGCCGCTCGTCATCGGCCTGGTACTGCCCGGCGCCCTGGCCACGGCCGCCATGGTGCGCTGGCTGCGCCGCCGGCTGGGCGGCATGACGGGGGATTGCCTGGGCGCTGCCCAGCAGGTCTGTGAACTGGCCATGCTGCTGGGAGCTGCCGCTGTGCTGGTGCGCGTGCCATGAACTCCGTCTGCGCCAACCCGGCACCACGCCTTTGGCTGGTACGCCACGCTCGCCCCCTGGTGGCGCCCGGCATCTGCTATGGCCGGCTTGACATGCAAGCCGACGCCCAGGCCACTGCCGATGCGGCGCAGGCCCTGCACCTCGCCCTGCCTGCGGATTGCCTGCTGGCGCATTCGCCCCTGCGCCGATGCCGTCAATTGGCCCGGGCCCTGCAGGCACTGCGGCCCGGCCTGGCATCGGCGGCGGACAGCCGCCTGCTGGAGATGGATTTCGGCGAGTGGGAAGGCCAGCCCTGGGATGCGCTGGACCGCAGCGCCATCGATGCCTGGGCGGCAGACCTTGCCGGGCACGCGCCGGGCCGGGGAGAGTCCCTGGCGACCATGCTGCGCAGGGTGGATGAGGCCTTGCAGCAGGCGAGCAGGGGTTCGGTGGGCGATGGCGCCGCACGCGACACCGTCTGGATCACCCATGCCGGCGTGGCGCGCTGCGTGCAATGGCTGATGCGCGAAGGCAGCGCCCTGCCCCAGGCGGCCCAATGGACGCTGCCCGCGCCTGACTTTGGCGGCTGGCTGGTGCTGGACCTGCCGTTGCCGCGCTGACCGGGATCAGCGCTTGTCGGGCAGGGGAATCTGCAGCGTGATGGAAGCCGGGCCATCGACCCTGGGGCCCAGGCGCGCCTCGCGGCCCGACACCGACTGCAGCACCACGCCGTCTTCCACGGCGCGCCCCACGCGGAAGGGCTTGGCCGGCTGGTTGCCCACGGCGATGACCGCCGCGCCGCCGCCGCTGTCGCGCCCGGCCAGCACACCGACCAGCGCATAGCGCGAGACCACAGGCGCTGCAGCGGGGGCGACGGCGCCCTGCGCGGCCGCCACGCCTCCCAGCGCCTGCGCCAGCGCGGGCGCATCGACCTGCAAGGGCTCGGCGGGCGCGGGTGGCACGGGCGCTCCCGCGCCGCCGTTGCCCAGGCGCATGGCCCAGAAAGCCACGACGCCGGCAGCCAGCAGCCAGAGCACGAATGTGGCCGCCTTGACATGCCAGGTCCGGGCCTGGCCGCGGTTCAATGAAAGTGTCACCATCGCGCGATTATGATGGAGCGATATGTCCAATTTGCTGCACCGTTCCATGACCAGCCTTCCCCGCCGTCCGTTGCCTGCCCTGCGCACTGCCGTCCAGCGCGGCTTCACGCTGATCGAGCTGATGGTGGTCCTGGTCATCATCGGCGTGCTGGCGGCCCTGATCGTTCCCAATGTGCTGGACCGCGCCGACGATGCCCGCGTCACGGCTGCACGCACCGACATCACCAACATCTCCCAGGCGCTCAAGCTCTATCGCCTGGACAACCAGCGCTACCCCACGGCCGAGCAAGGCCTGCAGGCCCTGATCGTCCGCCCCACGAGCGGACCGCTGCCCAACAACTGGAAGCCCTACCTGGAAAAGCTGCCCAACGATCCATGGGGCCGCCCCTACCAGTACCTGAATCCTGGCATCAAGGGCCCCATCGACATCATGTCCTTTGGCGCCGACGGCCAGGCCGGCGGAGAGGGCAAGGATGCCGACATCGGCAGCTGGCAATAAGTCGATGGCCCGGGCGACGGCCCGCAGGGGCCGCGCCGCACCGCACCACAGGCCCGCACTCCCAGCGGGCCTGCCTGCTCTCATGCCCCGCCAGACCGCTCCCTCCTCCCTGTCCGCCCCTTCGCGCGGCTTCACCCTGCTGGAGCTGATGGTCGTCATCAGCATCATGGCGATTGCCGCCGCAGGCGTGAGCCTGTCGCTGCGCGACAGCGGACAGGCTCAGCTGGAGCGCGAGGCCGAACGCCTGGCCGCGCTGCTGGAGTCGGCCCGAGCCCAGGCCCGTGCAAACGGCGTGCCCGTGCGCTGGCGGCCCATGCCGCAGGGCTTTCGCTTCGAGGGACTGCCGGCCAGCGCGCAATTGCCTTCCCAGTGGCTGCAGCCCGGTGTGCAGGCGCAGCCGGCCACGCCGCTGGTGCTGGGCCCCGAGCCACTGATTCCGCCCCAGTCCGTCACGCTGACGCTGCGCGACTCCACCAGCCCGCCGCTGCGTGTGGCCACGGATGGACTGCGGCCCTTTGCCGTGCAGTCCCTGCCATGACAGCCCTCCACGGACCGCGCCGAAAGCACGGCGCCCCCAGGCGCCAGGCACGCGGCTTCACGCTGATCGAGGTGCTGGTGGCCCTGGGCATCGTGGGCATTGCGCTCATGGCCGGTCTGCAGGCCACATCGGCCCTGACACTCAATGCCGAGCGCCAGTCCGAGGTGCTGCTGGCCCAGCTGTGCGCGCAAAACGAGCTGGTACGCATGCGCCTGTCGCGCCAGATGCCGCCTGTGGGCGACAACAGCCTGACCTGCGAGCAGGGCGGCCGGCAACTGCAGGTCCGGCTCAGCGTGCGGCCCACGCCCAATCCCAGCTTCCGCCGTGTCGATGCCCTGGTGGTCACGGCAGAGCATCCCGTGCTGCGCGTATCCACCATCGTGGGACGCTTCTGAATGCGCTTGCGCCACCCTTCCCGCACGCACGGCTTCACCCTGGTGGAGCTGATGGTGGCCATCGCCGTCATGGCCCTTCTGGCCCTGGTGAGCTGGCGCGGGCTGGACAGCATGGTGCGCTCGCAGGAGACCATTCGGGCCCGCAACGAGCAGCAGATGGTGCTGCAGACCGTCATCGCCCAATGGAATGCCGACCTCGAAGCGCTGATGCCGCTTGAAAACACGCAGGTCATCGACTGGGACGGCCAGGTGCTGCGCATGACCCGCAAGAGCAGCGCCGCCGTGGACGACGGCGCCGTGGTCGTCGCTTGGGCGCGCCGCCAGACGGCCGGGCGCGATCAGTGGCTGCGCTGGCAGTCGCCGCCGCTGCGCACGCGCGCACAGTGGCGCGATGCCTGGAACCAGGGATCGCAATGGGGGCGCAACCCCTCGGACGACCAGCGCCGGCGCGAAACCGTGCTGATGCCCCTGGACCAATGGCGCCTGTACTACTACCGCGACAACGCCTGGAGCAATCCGCAGTCCAGCGGCTCGGACAACGGCACGGGCACGGTCAACCCGCCGTCCGGCGGCACCAACAGCAGCGCGCAGCTGCCCACGATTCCCGACGGCATCCGCGTCGAACTGACCCTGCCGCCCGACAGCGCCATTCCTGGCCGCGTCACCATGGACTGGGTCAACCCCTTGCGCTCCAACAGCCGATCATGATGCGCACACCCCGCCCCCTGCCCGGCCGCCGCCGCCGCCACCGTGGCGTGGCCTTGCTGGCCGCCATGCTCACGGTGACCCTGGTGGCCACGTTCGCCGCCACCGCGCTGTGGCAGCAGTGGCGCAGCGTGGAGGTCGAGACCGCCGAGCGCAACCGCATGCAGGCCGCCTGGATTCTGCTGGGTGCGCTGGACTGGTCGCGCGTGGTGCTGGCCGAGGATGCGCGCACCAGCCTGCAGGTGGACCATCTGGCCGAACCCTGGGCCGTGCCGCTGCAGGAGGCGCGCCTGTCCACGTTTCTGGCGGCGCAGAACAACGTCAGCCAGGTCGATGACGGCATGGCCGACATGCAGGACGCCTTTCTCTCGGGCCAGATCATCGACCTGCAGTCGCGCCTGAACCTGCGCAACCTGCTGAGTGCCCCCGACAAGCCCGAAACCCTGCGCCCGCTGTCCCGCCTGCTGGAGCGCCTGAACCTGCCCCCTGCCTATGCCACGCAGATCGTCCAGGCCCTGCGCGCAGCCGCCACCCCTGGCGAGGGCGCGCAATTGCTGATGCCGCGCACGCTGCGCCAGTTCGGCTGGCTGGGCCTGCCGCCCGAGGTCGTCGCGCGCCTGGAGCCCTACATCACCCTGCTGCCCGAGAACACGCCCGTCAACCTCAACACCGCCAGCGCCGAAGTCATCTGGGCCAGCGTGGAGGACCTGACCTGGTCCCAGGCCAGCCAGCTGGTGCAGTTGCGCGCATCGCGCCCGCTGCGCAGCCTGGCCGATGCCTCCAACGCGCTGGGCCTGCCGCAGAAATTCGAAGGACAGAACCTGTCGGTGGCCACCAGCTTCTTCGAGGCGCGTGGCCGCATGCGCCTGGGCGAGATCGTGGCCAGCGAACGCTCCATGTTGCGTCGCAACAACATGACAGTCACTACCATCTGGCGTGAGAGGGGGGACTGGGGATTGCCCGAAGCTCCCGCGCCATGACAGATGGCTGTCACACTCGCCCCCTACAATGCCCGCTTCCGCCCATGAGCACCTTGATTCTTCATCTGCCTGCGGGCCCCGCTGGCGAATACGCCTACGCACTCAGCAGTGACGGCCTGCGCGCCGACCGGCATGGCCACGCCGCCGCAGGCCTGCTGCCCGATCCTGGCCGCACCGGCCAGACGGTTGCCGTGGTGCCGCACCAGGCCTTGTCCTGGCATCTGGTCAGCCTCCCCCATGGCGTGCCTACGGGAAGCCGGCGCGGACATGTGCGCCTGCGCGCCGTGCTCGACGGGCTGCTGGAAGAGCGCCTGCTCGACGAGCCCTCCCAATTGCACCTGGCCCTGCAGCCGCAGGCACGCGCAGGCGAGCCCTGCTGGGTTGCCGCCTGCAACAAGGCCTGGCTCCATGCCCACCTGCAGGCCCTGGAATCCGCAGGGCGGCCCGTGGGCCGCATCGTGCCGGAATGTCCGCCCCAGGCCACGCCCCAGCTCTGGGCCGTGGGCTCACCCGAATCGGCCTGGCTGCTGGCCACCGGCCTGAGCACCGCACCGCAGGGCATGGACTCGCTGGCCTGCCTGCCGCTGCGCACCGACAGTGCCGACCCGGCCATGCTGGCCGCGCTGCTTCAGGCCCTGCCCCCCGACACCCCGATCCAGGCCGACCCGGCGCTGGCCCGCGCCGCCGAGGCCCTGCAGCGCCCCGTCAGCCTGCTGACGGACGCCCAGCGCGGCCTGGCGGCCCGCGCACAAAGCTGGGATCTGGCACAGTTCGACTTGGATCTGGGCGGTGGCAGCCGCACACGGCGGCGCATGCTCGACGGCTGGCAAAGCTTTCTGCGCGCGCCGCAATGGAAGGCCGCGCGCTGGGGCGCCGTGCTCGCCCTGCTGGCCCAGGTAGTGGGCCTCAATGCCTGGGCCTGGACCGAGAACCGCGCCATCGCGGCCAAGCAGGTCCAGGTGCGTTCCACGCTGGCCACCAGCTTTCCCCGCGTGCCCGTCATCGTCGACGCGCCCGTTCAAATGCAGCGCGAAGTCGCCACGCTGCGCCAGACCGCCGGCGCGCTGACGCAGGGCGACCTGGAGCCCCTGCTGGCCGCCGCATCCCGGGCCCTGCCCGCTGGACAGTTGCCCCAGGCCATGGACTACCAGGACCGGCAGCTGCGCCTCAAGGGCGTCTCGCTGGAGGCCGAGGCACTGGAGCAGGCACAACAACATCTGGCCGGCAGCGGCCTGCGACTGCAGCGTGACGGCGCCGACCTGCTGCTTGCCCAGGAGGCCCGGCCATGAACATGCGCGCATCCCGCCAAAGCCTGGCACCCCTGCGCGCGCGCTGGAATGCCCTGGCGCCGCGTGAACAGAACATGACCCTGCTGGCCGGTGGCGTGGTGGCACTGGCCCTGCTGTGGTGGGTGGCACTGGCCCCCGCCCTGCACAGCCTGCGCACCGCGCCCGAACGCCATGCCCAGGCCGACCGCCAGTTGCGCCAGATGCAGCTGCTGCAGGCCGAGGCCGAGCAGCTGCGCGGCAACGCACGCCCCGTGGTCGGCGATGCCAAGGCGCTGCTGCAAAGCTCGCTGTCCGCCGAACTGGGCGCCTCCGCCCAATTGAACTGGATGGGCGACCGCGCACAGATCACGCTCAAGGCCGCGCCCGCCGCCGCGCTGGCGCGCTGGCTGGCCCAGGTCCGCAGCAACACCCACGCCGTTCCGGCCGAGATGAAGCTGGCCCGCAGTGCATCTGCAAGCACTGCCGCCGCCTCCGGCGCAGCAGGCGCAGGCGCTGCCGATGCCGTGCGCTGGGATGGCAGCCTGGTGCTGGACCTGCCCGTCGATCCGTCGCGGGCGCCTTGAGCATGCAACGCAAGCCCCGCTCCCAGCCGGCCCTGCGCGCACCGCGCGGCTGGGCGCTGGCCGGTGCCCTGTGCGGCCTGGTGGCCACCACCGTCGTCTGGGCGCCCGCCGCCTGGCTGGCGCGCGGCGTGGATTCGGCCACGCAGGGCCAGGTACTGCTGCAGCAGCCGCGCGGCACGCTGTGGAATGGCTCGGCCTCCCTGGTCTTCACCGGAGGCGCCGGCAGCCGCGACCGCACGGCCCTGCCCACACGGCTGGAATGGACGCTGCGCCCGCGCCTGGACGGCGCCCGCATACAACTGCGCAGCGAATGCTGCACACCCACTCCCGTGGTGCTGGACCTGCTGCCCCGCTGGCAGGGCCTGAGCGCCGTGGTGCATGACAGCGACACGCGCTGGCCTGCCTCCCTGCTGTCCGGTCTGGGCACGCCATGGAACACGGTGGACCTGCAAGGCCAGCTGCGGCTGGCCACGCAGGCCCTGCAACTGCAGCTGCTGTGGCAATCGGGCCGCTGGCGCAGCGAAGGCAGCACGCGCCTGGAGGCGCTGGCCGTATCCTCACGCCTGTCACCGCTGCGCCCGCTGGGCAGCTACCGGCTGGACATCCTCGGGGGCGACAGTCCGCAGCTGCAGCTCAGTACCCTGACCGGCGACCTGCGCCTGAGCGGCCAGGGCCAATGGGTGGGCCAGCGGCTGCATTTCCAGGGCGAGGCCTCGGCCAGCCCGGAGCGCGAAACCGCGCTGTCCAACCTGCTCAACATTCTGGGACGGCGCCAGGGGCCCCGGTCCATCATTTCCTTTGGTTGATCCATGACTCAGCAGCACACGACCCCGTTCTGGCGCAACACCCTGCACACGCTGGCCGTCAGCGCCATGCTGGCCTGCACCGCTGGCACGACCCAGGCTCAGACCAACGCACCGGCCGGCGCCACGCCCAGCCTGCGCCCCGGCGAACCTGTGACACTGAATTTCTCGGGCGCCGACATCGAGGCCGTCTCGCGCGCCATCGGCGCCATCACCAATCGCAACGTGGTGGTCGACCCCCGCGTCAAGGGCCAGATCACGCTGCTGACCGACAGGCCCGTGCCGCCTGCCACCGCCTACCAGCAGTTCCTGGCCGCGCTGCGCCTGCAGGGCTTCACCATTGTCGAATCGGCCGGCCTGTACAAGGTCATCCCCGAAGCCGACGCCAAGCTGCAGGCCAGCGAAGTGGCCGTGGGCGCGAGCCGCAGCAGCGCGGGCAGCCAGATCGTCACCCAGATCTTCAAGCTCAACTACGAGAACGCGGCCAACCTGGTTCCCGTGCTGCGCCCGCTGATCAGCCCCAACAACACCATCAACGTCAACCCGGGCAACAACTCGCTGGTCATCACCGACTACGCCGACAACCTGCAGCGCATCTCGCGCATCGTGGCGACCATGGATGTGTCCAACGCCACCGATGTCGAAATCATCCCCCTGCGCCATGCCGTGGCCACCGACATGGTGGCCCTGGTCTCGCGCCTGATCGAAGGCGGCACGGCCAGCCCCGGCGGCCTCACCGTGACCGCCGGCGGCGCCAATATTCCGGGCCAGAGCGACAACGCCTTCAAGACCTCGCTGATGGCCGAGCCGCGCAGCAACTCCATCGTGCTGCGCGCGGCCAACCCCGCACGCCTGGCTCAGGTGCGCTCGCTGATCGCGCGGCTGGACCAGCCCGCCATGAACGGCGGCGGCGACCAGGGCAACATCCATGTGGTCTATCTGAAGAACGCCGACGCCGTGGCGCTGGCAGCCACCTTGCGCGCGGCCATAGGCGCCCAGGCCACGGCCGCGGGCACGGCCAGCGGCCAGCCCGGTGCGGGCGGCACCACGTCGCAGGGCGGCGGCATGTCCTCCATTCCCACCTCGCAGCCCGTGGTCTCGCGCGACTCCAGCGGCACGGCATCCATGGGCATGGGCTCGTCCTCGGGCCTGGGCAGCAGCGGTGGCGGCGGCGCCCTGGGCGTGGCCCAGCAACCCTCCACGGGCGGCATGATCCAGGCCGATCCTTCGACCAACTCGCTGATCATCACGGCCCCGCCGCCCGTCTATCGCCAACTGCGCGCCGTGATCGACAAGCTCGACGGCCGCCGCGCCCAGGTTCTGATCGAAAGCCTGATCGTCGAAATCAAGGACAACCGGCTGGCCCAGTTCGGCATCCAGTGGCAGGCCATGCTCAGCAACAACGGCCGCGTGATCGGCACCCTGGGCACGAACTCCAATGTGGCGGGCGCCAACATCCTGAACCTGCTCGGCCTGGTCAAGGATGGAGGCCTCGACGGCAGTGCCATCACGGGCGACACGCTGACCAGCCTGAGGGGCACCAACCTCGGCTTCACGCAGCGCGTCAACGGCAAGGACACTCTGGGCTTTCTGGCCAACTTCCTGCAAAACAGCGGTGACGCCAACATCCTGTCCACGCCCAACCTGATGACGCTGGACAACGAGGAGGCGCGCATCATCGTGGGCCAGAACGTGCCCATGGTCACGGGCTCCTACGCCAGCAACTCCACGGGCGGCACGGTCAACCCGTTCACCACGGTGGAGCGCAAGGACGTGGGCCTGATGCTGCGCGTGCGCCCGCAGATCAACGAGAACGGCACGGTGAAGCTGGCCGTGTTCCAGGAGGTCTCCTCGGTGGACGAGTCCACGCGCAAGGACACCAACGGCCTGACCACCAACAAGCGCTCCATCGAGTCCAACGTGCTGGTCGAGGACGGCAACATCGTCGTGCTCGGCGGCCTGATCGACGACAACTACTCCCAGGCCGAGGACCGGGTGCCTCTGCTGGGCGACATCCCCGTGGTCGGCAACCTGTTCCGCAACACCAACCGCAAGCGCAACAAGACCAACCTGATGGTCTTCCTGCGCCCCGTGGTGATGCGCGATGCGACTGCGACCAATCAGGTCTCTTCCGAGCGCTACGAAGCCATCCGCGCGCAGCAACAGAGCCTGCAGCCCGAGCCCAGCGCCCTGCTGCGCTCGGTCAATGCCGCGCCCGTGCTGCCCACGCTGACGCCGCAGCCGGACCCCGGCTCGTTCACCAACCCGGCCGCCATCGTCAACGTGCCGGGCGCAAAGCCCGAGCTGATCGACTTCACCCAGCCGCAGCCCGCCGCTCCCGCCGTGCCGGCAGCCCCCGGCGCGCTCTGAAGCAGGAAGGCCCCATGCGCTATCCCCTGCCCTATTCGTTTGCGCGCACCAGCCAGCTGCTGATCGAGGACGACGGCCACGAGCCCCTGCTCTGGCACGGCCCCTCGCCCGACTGGCAGGCCCTGTCCGAAGTCCAGCGCAAGCATGCGGTGCAGCGCTGGCAGATGCTGGATGCGGGCACGCTGGCGCACCGCATCAGCGCCGCCTATTCGCAGGGCGAATCCAGCGCGGCCCTGGTGGTCAGCGAGGTGGAGTCCGACGCCGACCTTTCGCGCATGATGCAGGAGCTGCCCGCCGTCGAGGACTTGCTGGAGACTGCGGACGACGCGCCCATCATCCGCATGCTCAACGCCCTGCTCACGCAGGCCGCGCGCGACGGCGCCAGCGACATCCACATCGAGCCCTACGAGCGCCACTCCAGCGTGCGCTTTCGCGTGGACGGCGACCTGCGGGAGGTCGTGCAGCCCAACCGGGCCCTGCACGCGGCGCTGATCTCGCGCCTGAAGATCATGGCCGACCTGGACATCGCCGAAAAGCGGCTGCCCCAGGACGGCCGCATCAGCCTGCGCCTGGGCACGCGCGCCATCGACGTGCGCGTCTCCACCCTGCCCAGCGCCCATGGCGAGCGCGCCGTGCTGCGCCTGCTGGACAAGAGCGAGAGCAAGCTCAGCCTGGAGGCCGTGGGCATGCAGGGCGAGACGCTGAGGCGGTTCACCCACATGACGGCCCAGCCCCACGGCATCGTGCTGGTCACCGGCCCCACGGGCTCGGGCAAGACCACCACGCTGTACGCGGCGCTGTCGCGCATGGACGCCAGCCGCAGCAACATCATGACGGTGGAGGACCCCATCGAGTACGAGTTGGCCGGAGTGGGGCAGACCCAGGTCAACGCCAAGATCGACCTGACCTTCGCCAAGGCCCTGCGCGCCATCCTGCGCCAGGACCCGGACGTGATCATGATCGGTGAAATCCGCGACTTCGAGACCGCGCAGATCGCCATCCAGGCCTCGCTGACGGGTCACCTGGTGCTGGCCACGCTGCACACCAACGACGCCTCCAGCGCCGTCACGCGCCTGATCGACATGGGCGTGGAGCCGTTCCTGCTGTCGTCCTCCCTGCTGGGCGTGCTGGCCCAGCGCCTGGTGCGCAAGATCGACACCACCGAGCCCAGCGGCTACCGGGGGCGCACCGGCATCTTCGAGATGCTGGTGGTGGACGACACCATCCGCGCGCAGATCCATCGCCAGGCCAGCGAGGCCGAGATCCGCGACACCGCGCTGGCCTCGGGCATGCGCCTGATGCGCGACGATGGCGAGCGCCTGGTGCGCGAGGGCATCACCACGCCCGAGGAAGTGCTGCGCGTCACGCGCGACTAGGCGCAGGCGGCCACGCCAGACCCTGCGCAGCACGGGGCATCCCCGTTTGCCACAATGGTCGGCATGTTGGAATCCCTACGCGCCTGGAGCGCTCCCTATGGCGGCGACCTGTTCCTGTGGGTCGCCACGCTGAGCCTGATCAGCTACATCGCCCTGTGGTGGTTCAAGTCCCGACTGTCCACCAACCAGCTGCGCCGCGTCATCCGCCTGTCGGCGCTGGTGGCGCTGCCGCTGTCCTGGCTGGCCATCCAGCAGGGCGAGAATCATCTGGCGGCTGCCATCCTCCCCCTGGTCTGGTGCGTGGTGCTGGGCATCACCTGCGCGCGGGAAATGTCCAGAAGAAACTGAGTGCGCGAACGCGCACTAGGAATGCCCTGGCGCGGCAAGGCCCGCGCCGCCCCCACCCACCGTGAACTGGAAGTTGGAACCTGCCATGACATCATTCAATGAAGTCCGTCTGTCCATGCTCGACCTCGTGGCCGTGCGCGAAGGCGGCACCGTCGCCGAGGCCCTGGACATTGCGCTGGCCACTGCCCGCAAGGCCGAGGAACTGGGATTCGAGCGCTACTGGCTCGCCGAGCACCACAACATGCCCGGCATCGCCAGCTCGGCCACGGCCGTGCTGATCGGCCATATCGCAGGCGGCACCTCGAAGATCCGCGTGGGCTCGGGCGGCATCATGCTGCCCAACCATGCGCCCCTGGTGGTCGCCGAAGCCTTCGGCACGCTGGCCGAGCTGTACCCGGGCCGCATCGACCTGGGCCTGGGCCGTGCGCCAGGCACCGATGGCGCCACCATGCGCGCCCTGCGCCGCGACCGCGTCGAGACCGAGGAGGATTTCCCGCGCGACGTGATGGAGCTGCAGCGCCTGCTGGGCCCGGCCACGCCCGAGCAAAAGCTGGTGGCCACGCCTGGCGCGGGCACCAACGTGCCGATCTGGCTGCTGGGCTCCAGCCTGTTCTCGGCCCAGCTGGCCGCCCACCTGGGCCTGCCCTACGCCTTTGCCTCGCACTTCGCGCCGCGCATGCTCTACCAGGCCGTGCAGCTGTACCGCAGCCTGTTCAAGCCGTCGGCCCAACTGGCCAAGCCCTACGTGATCGTCGGCGCACCCGTGATCGCCGCGCCCACCGATGACGAGGCCGAGTACCTGGCCAGCAGTACCTACCAGCGCGTGCTGGGCATCATCACGGGCCGGCGCGGACTGCTGCCGCGCCCCATCGAGAACTATGCGGCCCAGCTCGGCGAGCAGGAGCGCCGCGCCATCGGCGACTTCCTGGCCGTGGCCTCCATCGGCGGCCCGGACAAGGTGCGCACGCGCCTGCAAAAGCTGCAGGCCGACACCGAGGCCGACGAGCTGATCCTGGTCAGCGACGTGTATGACCGCGACCTGCGCTTGCGCTCGCTGGAGATCACGGCCGGCGTCATGGGCCGCTGAAGGCATGAGCCGCTCCGCCCGGCTGCTGCAGCTGATCGACCTGCTGCGCCGCGCGCGCCTGCCCCAGGCCGGGCCGGTGCTGGCCCGGCAGCTGGACGTGAGCCTGCGCACCCTCTACCGCGACATTGCCACCCTGCGCGAGCAGGGTGCCGCGATTGCGGGCGACCCGGGCGTGGGCTACGAGATGCGGCCCGGCTTTCTGCTGCCGCCGCTGATGTTCACGCCCGATGAGCTGGAAGCCCTGCTGCTGGGCGCGCGCTGGGCCAGCCGCCAGGCCGACCCCGAGCTCGCCCAGGCCGCCACCGCCGCGCTGGACCGCATACGCAGCGCGCTGCCGCTGGAGCTGCGCATCGAGGTGGACACCAGCGGCCTGCTGGTGCCGCCCATCTGCCACGAGTCCGTGACCGAGCCCTGGCAGACCGCGCTTCGCCTGGCGATACGGCGCCAGCACCGGGTGCTGCTGCACTACACGGATGAGAAGGGCCAGCCGACCGAGCGCCAGATCTGGCCTTTTGCCATGGCCTTCTTCGACCAGCGGCGCATTCTTGCGGCCTGGTGCGAACTGCGCCAGGACTTCCGCCATTTCCGTGCCGACCGCGTGCGCTCAGTCACCGATCTGCAGGAACGCTATCCCGACCACCGCAGCGGCCTGATCGAACGCTGGTCGCGGCAACTGGGCTACACGGTCCGCTGACACCACTGCTGACAAAAACTGTCAGCATGGCCTCCTACAGTCGCTCCCATGGCCTTCTCGCCATGCATTCAAACCACTGGGAGCCTTCATGAACGACTCGATCAAGCCGCTGCGCTTTTACTTCCACCCCCGCTCGCGCGCCGTCATCGCGCGCTGGATGCTGGAGGAATGCGGCGCCCGCTATGAGCCCGTGCGGCTGGAATACGGCAGCACCATGAAGGCTGCCGACTACCTAGCTGTCAACCCCATGGGCAAGGTCCCCGCCCTGGTGCACGGCGAGACCGTGATCACCGAACAGGCCGCCATCCTTGCCTATCTGGCCGACATCTTCCCCGAACGAAGGCTCGCACCGGCCGTGGACAGCCCGCTGCGCGGCGTCTACCAACGCTGGATGTTCTTCCTGGCCGGCCCCGTCGACGCCTTGATGACTGCCAAGAGCCAGGGCCACCTGGAGCAGCAGACGGCCGACCAGGCCATGTCCGCCGGCTATGGCCGCTATGACGACGTGGTGCAGACGCTGCGCCAGGCCGTGGCCGGCAGGCGCTACCTGTGCGGCGACCAGTTCACCGCGGCCGACGTGCTCATGGCCAGCTACCTGCGCTGGGGCACGATGATGAAGCTGCTGCCCGCGCTGCCCGAATTCAGCGACTACGGCCAGCCGCTGATGGAACGCCCGGCCTCGCTGCGCTCCATCCAGCTCAACGAAGCGGACCTCGCGGCCCAGCCGGCATAAGGACCAGGCAGGGGCTGCCGCCGACCGCGGCGGCGGCCTCGCCATCCAGCCGTCACCGGCAGCGGCTACCATCGGGGGTTGGATCGCCGCCTGGCGTTTCCTGAACGCCATCCCTTTCCCAGCCCTTCCCGACTCCCGCCGCGCATGCCTGCCTTTTCCTTCGAAGCCCTGGATGCACAAGGTCAGACCCGCAAGGGCACGATCGAAGCCGACAACGCGCGCGCCGCGCGCAGCCAGCTGCGGGCCCAGGCCCTGGTGCCCATGGCCGTGGAGATCGTGGCCTCGGGTTCCGCGTCCGGCCCGCAGGGCGGCGCCTCGCGCTGGCTGACCCGTCCCGTCCTTGGCTCCACAGGGCTCACCGTTTGGACGCGCCAGATGGCGGGGCTGGTCGGATCAGGCCTGCCCATAGAGCGCGCCCTGGCCGCGCTGTCCGAAGAAGCCGACGACCCGCGCCAGCACCACCTCGTGGCCGCGCTGCGCGCCGAGGTCAACGCAGGCTCCACCTTTGCCCGCGCCCTGGCCCAGCATCCACGCGAGTTTTCCGACATCTACTGCGCCGTGATCGGCGCCGGCGAGGCCAGCGGCAGCCTGGGCCCGGTGCTGGAGCGGCTGGCCGACGATCTGGAATCGCGCCAGGCCCTGCAGTCCAAGCTCATCGGCGCAGCCCTGTACCCGGCCATCGTGACCCTGGTGGCCATCGTCATCGTGCTGTTCCTGGTCAGCTACGTGGTGCCCCAGGTGGCCAGCGTGTTCGCCGGCACCAAGCGCGCCCTGCCCTGGCTCACCGTGGCCATGCTTGCGCTCAGCGACTTCGTGCGCAGCTATGGCTGGGCCGCGCTGATCGCCCTGGTGCTGGGCGCCGTGGGATTCCGGCTGTCCATGAAGAACCCCGTGCTGCGCGAGCGCTTCGACGCCTGGTGGCTGCGCCTGCCGCTGATCGGCCGGCTGGCGCGCAACTACAACGCGGCACGCTTTGCCGGCACGCTGGCCATGCTGGCGGGCGCAGGCGTGCCCATTCTCAAGGCCTTGCAGGCCGCAGCCGAAACGCTGGGCAACCGCGCGCTGCGTGCCGATGCCATGGACGCGCTGGCCCTGGTGCGCGAAGGCGCGCCGCTGGCCTCGGCCCTGGCGCAGAAAAAGCGCTTCCCGGGCCTGATCTCCATGTTTGCCCGCCTGGGCGAGCAGACCGGCCAGCTGCCCGTGATGCTGCAGCGCGCGGCCAACCAGCTGTCCACCGAGGTGCAGCGCCGCGCCATGCACCTGGCCACCATCTTGGAGCCGCTGCTGATCGTGGCCATGGGCATGGTCGTGGCCCTGATCGTGCTGGCCGTGCTCATGCCCATCATCCAGCTCAACCAGTTTGTCAAATAGCGAAAAGCGCCAAGCCATGCCCGTGACCCTGCAAGACAAGCTGGTCGTCGCCATCTCCTCGCGGGCGCTGTTCGACTTCGAGGAGGAGAACCGGCTGTTCGACGCCGGTGACGAGCAGGCCTACATGCGCCGCCAGCTGGACCTGGTGCACCAGCCCGCACGCCCGGGCATCGCCTTCCCGCTGGTGCGCAAGCTGCTGGCCTTCAATACGCCCGAGGTGCAGCGCGTGGAGGTGATGATGCTGTCGCGCAACGACCCGGCCAGCGGCATGCGGGTCTTTGCCTCGGCCAAGGCGGCCGACATGCACATAGAGCGCGGCGTGTTCACGCGCGGGCGCGATCCGTTTTCCTACCTGCGGCCGCTGGGCGCGCACCTGTTTCTCTCGGCCAACGAGGTCGATGTGCGCAGGGCGCTGTCCATCGGCTTTCCTGCCGCGCGCGTGATGGTCGATTCCACGCCCGCAGGCGACCGCTATCCGCAGGAGGTGCGCATTGCCTTCGACGGCGATGCCGTGCTGTTCTCCGACGAGGCCGAACGCGTCTACCAGCAAGGCGGCCTGCCGGCCTTTCTGCGCCACGAGGTCTCCCATGCCGCCACGCCGCTGGCGGAAGGGCCGTTCAAGCCGCTGCTGGTGGCGCTGCACCGGCTGCAGCAGCAGGCGGACTCGTCCCAGACCATGCGCATTCGCACGGCCCTGGTGACGGCGCGCAGCGCACCGGCGCACGAGCGCGCCATCCGCACGCTGCTGGAATGGGGCATTGCGGTGGACGAGGCCATGTTCCTCGGTGGCCTGGAAAAGGGCCCGTTCCTGCGCGAGTTCGAGCCGGACTTCTTCTTCGACGACCAGACCGGCCATGTCAACTCGGCCGCGCGCCACGTGCCGGCAGGCCATGTGAGCAGCGGCATCTCCAATCCGGACGCCGATCCGCCGAAGTAAACAATTGCAAAGGGCGGGCCGGCCGTGCTTGCAAATGCCGGTTCCGTGCCCAAATAAAGCCCATGCATTTTCCCCTCATGAACCGCTCTGCCCTGCTGCGCCGGCCACCGCTGCTGCAGGCCGCCGTCGTCGTGCTGCTGACCAGCGCCTTCATGCTGCCCGCCGCGCGCGCGCAGGCGGCAGAAAACGCAGCCACCGAGCAGGCAACGGCCAGCCCGGCGCCGCTGACCAAGGGGGAGATCAAGGCCCAGCGCGAATTCAAGATGCTGGACTTCAACAAGGACGGCAAGCTCAGCCGTGCTGAAGTGGCGCTGTTCCCGCGCCTGTCGGCGGCCTTCGACGAGGCCGACACCGACAAGGACGGCTACGTCTCCTATGCGGAAGTGCAGGCCTTTGCCGTCAAGTACCGCGCCGAACGCGACAAGGCAAAGGCCAAGGCGCAGGCCGAAGAGGCAAAGGCCGCCGAGCGTGCGGCAGCCGAGCATGCCGCAGCCGCACCCGCTGCCAGGGACAAGAAGGAAGGCGAAGGCTCAAAGGACTGAGACTTCTTGCCCGGCCCCTGACACTCAAAGACCGCCGGTACGCTTGACCTTGGGTTCCGAATAGGTCAACGGTTCGTCGCGCACCTGCATCTTGTTGCGAGCCACATCGTCGGCCTTGCTGACCTCCTGGGCCTGCTCCACCGCCATGGCGCTGGCACGCCACATGGACTGGATGAACTCGATGAGCTGCTTGGAGATCGGCTCCTTGGGCGGCTCCTCAACCTCTTCCTTTTGCTTGATCTCCTCGGCCAGCGTCCAGTCGCGGTTTTCCTGGTCCACCACGGACGGCTTTTCAGGATCGCGCACCACCCGGCCTTCGCCGATGCGGTCCGTGGATTCGACGGCGTTGGTGGCGTTCACAGGACGCACGGGCACCGCGCCCGACGCACCGGTGGAGTACAGATCGGCGCTTTGCGGGCGCCACGGTATGGGTGATCGGTCAACAGGTGGAATTGGCATGGCTCGACCCTCTTGCTGGATGTGTGCTGTGGGCGGGAATTTCCCGCCGTCGCCTCATCATCGACAGAAGCTGAAAGAACTGAAGCGCTTTTTTTGAAAGACGCTTCGGCCTGCCTCAAACCAAGGGTAAACCCCTTATTCACCCCGACCAGGCGCTAGAGGAAGCGCTCCAGCAGCTTGCGCGAGGTGCGGTCCAGCGCCGTGCTGTCGGGCACGCTGAACTGCACGCCGTCCTGGCTGGTGATCATCAGATGCGTGCGGCCCGACAGGCGCCGGATGTCCTCCTCGGCCTTGAGCACGAGCTGCACGGGGCCCCGGTCGGTCTCCAGGTCCCAGGTGCTGGGCGTGGAATAGCTGGACACCTTGTGGATGCGCTGGATGACGGGCACGAACTCGCGCACGGCCAGGTCTTCCTCGATCAGCGTGCGGGCCTGCGCCGTCAGGTGGGCCATGTGGTCCACCCACAGCGCCTCCTTGCCATCGACGGAGACCAGGGACAGGCCTTCCAGCGGTGCGGCAATGGGAAAGGCGCGCACGGGCACCACGGATTCGTGGCGCGTGCCGTCGGCCAGGATCAGCACCAGGCGGCCATGGGCGTTGCGCTCCATGCGCACACCGCTCAGATCGGCGCCGGCAGCGGAATGTTGGGCGTTGGACATGGCTTATTCCTCGATGGTGGTTGCGGCCAGGGTCAGGCCTGCGGCCTGGGCATCCTCTTCGGCGCGCCGCGCCTGGGCCTGGTACAGGCGCCAGTAGGCGCCCTGCTTTTCCATCAGCTCGTCGTGCGGACCCACTTCCACGATCTCGCCCCGGTCCATGACCACGAGGCGGTCGGCCTTGCGCAGCGTGGACAGGCGGTGGGCAATGGCAATCGTCGTGCGGCCCTGCACCAGGTTGTCCAGCGCCTTCTGGATTTCCTTCTCGGTCTCGGTGTCCACGGCCGAGGTGGCCTCGTCCAGGATCAGGATGCGCGGGTCGATCAGCAGTGCGCGCGCAATGGAGATGCGCTGGCGCTCGCCGCCCGACAGGCCCTGGCCGCGCTCGCCCACCAGGGAGTCGTAGCCGTGCGGCAGGCGCAGGATGAATTCATGGGCGTGGGCAGCGCGGGCCGCCGCCACGATTTCCTCGCGCGTGGCATCGGGCTTGCCGTAGGCGATGTTCTCGGCAATGGTGCCGAAGAACAGGAAGGGCTCCTGCAGCACCAGACCGATGTTGCTGCGGAAGTCCGAGACCTTGAGCCTGCGGATGTCCACGCCGTCGAGCTGGATGGAGCCCTCGCTCACGTCATAGAAACGGCTGATCAGGTTGACCAGGGTGCTCTTGCCCGAGCCGCTGTGGCCGACCAGGCCGATCATTTCACCCGGGCGAATCTGCAGATCCAGGTTCTTGATCACGGCGCGGCTGCCGTAGCGGAAGCTCAGGTTGTCCAGCGTGATGGCGCCCTGCACGCGCGGCAGCTTGACCGGGTTGACCGGGTCGGGCACGTTGCTCACGTGGTCGAGGATGTCGAAGATGCGCTTGGCGCCGGCCGCCGCCTTCTGCGTGACCGAGACGATGCGGCTCATCGAGTCCAGGCGGCTATAGAAGCGGCCGATGTAGGCGATGAAGGCCGTCAGGATACCGACCGTGATCTGGCCGCCAGCCACCAGCCAGATGCCGAAGCCCCAGACCACCAGCAGGCCGATCTCGGTCAGCAGCGTCACCGTGGGCGTGAACAGCGACCAGGTCTTGTTGACCTTGTCGTTGGCCTGCAGGTTGACCAGGTTGGCCTGGGCGAAGCGGTCGGCCTCGCGCTTTTCCTGGGCGAAGGCCTTGACCACGCGGATGCCGGGGATGGTGTCGGCCAGCACATTGGTCACTTCGGACCAGACGCGGTCGATCTTCTCGAAACCCGTGCGCAGGCGGTCGCGCACCAGGTGGATCATCCAGGCGATGAAGGGCAGCGGCACCAGGGTGACCAGGGCCAGCCACGGATTGATGGAGAACAGGATGACCGAGGTCATCACGATCATCAGCACGTCGGTGGCGAAATCCAGCGCATTCAAGGATAGAAACAAATTGATGCGATCTGTTTCCGCCCCGATGCGCGCCATCAGGTCGCCCGTGCGCTTGCTGCCGTAGTAGTCCAGCGACAGCGTCAACAGGTGGTTGTAGGTGGTGGTGCGCAAGTCCGAGCCAATGCGCTCGGAGACCTTGGCCAGCACGAAGGTGCGCGCCCAGCCCAGGCCCCAGGCCACCAGCGCCGCCGCCAGCAGCCCGCTCAGGTAGAAGACAACGAGACTGCTGTCGATCTGCTGCCCGTTCTGGAACGGGATCAGGATCTTGTCCACGATGGGAATCGTCAGGTAGGGCGCCACCAGGGTGGCGCCCGTGGAGGCCAGCGTCAGCAGAAAGCCCAGCAGCAGCTGGTGCCGGTAGGGATGGGCAAAGCGCCACAGGCGCAGCAGCACCCAGGTGGAGGTCTGCGGACCCTGCTGGCGCGCGCAGGCCGGGCATTCGTCGGCCTCGGGCGGCAGCTCGGCCTGGCAGGCCGGGCAGCGGGGCACGTCGTCCTCGGGCTCGGCAAAGTCCTCGCCGCGTGCCAGGCGCTCGCGCTCGTGGTCGAACTGCTGCAGCAGGCGCAGCACGGCCGCCTGGTGGCGCAGCGTGAAGCGCCACAGCGCCAGCCGCGCCGCAGGGCCGTGCAGTTCGAGGTTGCCCACGCCGCCGTGGTCCAGCGTGCGCAGATTCTGATCAATTGATAGTGCCCACTCACTCCACTGCTGATCTGCAGGATCACAGGCGAGGAGCCGCTGGTTGGTCAGCACAACCCAGCCTTCGCCGAAGCGCATATCGAGGGTCAGGTCAACCGGGACGAGGGCCAGCACGTTTTCATTGGAAGCGAGCCTGGCTCGCAGCCCAGCCCCGCGGGGGCTGGCAAGGAAGGCCGAAACGTCCACAGAATGGTGTTCTTGCATGTTGAGTTGTTTTTCCCGCCCCTGGCGGCTCCTGGTGTCATGCGGGCAACCGCAGCTCCCCGGTGGATATCCCGCGCTTTGCACGGCATACCCTGCTCAACGCGCCAACCCTGGTTTAGGCTGACAGCACTGCGCATGGGCTTTCTGAGCGCACAATCCTCTCCCATTCTCCGGCGATCCGCACCCGGGTCGTCGCTCACGCTTACCCGTTGATCGACATGGCGAAATTCAAAGACATCCAACTCTTGCGCACCACCTACCTGCGTGGACCCAGCGTCTGGACCTACCGTCCCGTGCTGGAGGTCTGGCTGGATCTTGGTGAGCTGGAGGACTATCCCTCGAACAAGCTTGACGGTTTCAACGAGCGCCTGACGGCCTGGCTGCCCGACCTGATCGAGCACCACTGCGGCGTGGGCGAGCGCGGCGGCTTCATCCAGCGCCTGGAAGGCGGCACCTGGTGCGGCCATGTGCTGGAGCACATCATCATCGAGCTGCTGAACCTGGCGGGCATGCCGGCCGAGTTTGGCCAGACGCGCGAGATTTCCCAGCGCGGCATCTACCGCATGGTCTTCCGCTGCCCCGAGGAAACCGTGGCGCGCACGGCCCTGGCCTACGGCCACCGGCTGATCATGGCCGCCATCAACGACGAGCCCTTCGACCTGAAGGCCGCCGTCAAGGCCATCAAGACCGAGATCAACGACCGCTACCTGGGCCCGAGCACGGGCTGCATCGTCGATGCTGCAGGCGAGCGCCGCATTCCCCACATCCGCCTCAATGACGGCAACCTCGTGCAGCTCGGCTATGGCGCCGCGCAGCGCCGCATCTGGACCGCCGAGAGCGACCAGACCAGCGCCATTGCCGAAGGCATTGCCCAGGACAAGGACTTCACCAAGCGCCTGCTGGCCGCCTGCGGCGTGCCCGTGCCCGAAGGCCAGATCGTCAACAGCCCCGAAGAAGCCTGGGAAGTGGCGCAGGACATCGGCTTTCCCGTCACCGTCAAGCCCTCGGACGGCAACCACGCGCGTGGCGTGACGCTGGACCTGCGCGACGAGGCCGACATCAAGACCGCCTTTGCGCTGGCCCAGCCCGAAGGCTCCGACGTGATCGTCGAGCGCTTCATCGACGGCACCGAGCACCGCATCCTGGTGGTGGGCGGCAAGGTCGTGGCGGCCTGCCGTGGCGAGACCGTGAGCGTGGCCGGCAACGGCAAGTCCACGCTGCGCGAGCTGGTCGCCGTGGTCAACCAGGACCCGCGCCGCGGCCCCGAGCAGGAATACCCGCTGGACTGGATCAACCTCGAAGCCCCGGCCGTGAAGCTGGAGCTCAAGCGCCAGAACGTGACGCCCGACAGCGTTCCCGCCCAGGGCACCAGCGTGCTGCTGCAGCGCAACGGCAACATGGCCATCGACTGCACGGACGAGGTCCACCCCGAAGTGGCCTACATGGCCACGCTGGCCGCCAAGATCGTGGGCCTGGACATCGCGGGCATGGACATGATCCTGCAGGACGTCTCGCGTCCCATGAAGGAGCAGGGCGGCGCCATCCTCGAAGTCAACGCCGGCCCCGGCCTGCTGATGCACCTGAAGCCCACCAGCGGCGCGCCGCGCCCCGTGGGCATGGCCATCGCCGACCACCTGTTCCCGCGCACCGAAGAGGGCACGGGCGCAGGCCGCATCCCCCTGGTGGGCATTGCCGGCACGCGCAACAACGGCTTCACGGCCCGCCTGGTGGGCTGGCTGCTGCAGCTCTCGGGCAAGCTCACGGGCGTGGCCAGCAGCGAGGGCATGTTCCTGTCCAACCGCCAGACCCAGAAGACCAACACCGCCAACTGGGCCGGTGCCCACCGCCTGCTGACCAACCGCCTGGCCCAGGCCGCCGTCATCCAGACCACGGCCCGCTCCATCCTGGAGGAAGGCCTGGCCTACGACCGCTGCCTGGTCGGCGTGGTCACCGACATGGACGGCTTCGAGCAGTTGCCCGACCATGACGTGCACGAGCAGTCGCAGATGACGCGCGTGATGCGCACCCAGATCGACGTGGTGCTGGACGAAGGCGCGGGCGTCCTCAATGCCGACATCGAGCAGGTGGCCGACCTGGCCCGCCTGTGCGACGGCGAAGTGCTGTTCTATTCGATGCAGGCAGACAGCCCCGTGGTCGCGGCCCACCGTTCCGAGAGCGAAGGCCGTGCCGTCTTCGTACGCGGCAACCAGGTGATCCTGGCCACGGGCGCGGCCGAGCGCATGCTGGGCACGCTGGACGCACTGAGCCTGCCCGGCGGCCTGCGCCCGGACACGCCGGCCCTGCTGGCCGCCATTGCCGCCGCGTGGTCCATGGACATTGCCCCCGACCTCATCGTCGCCGGCATCAAGACCTTCGACTACACGCCGGCCGCCGCAGCCACCGCCGCCTGAGCCCGACCACACGATGACATGCAGGCAGGCCCGGCGACGCGGGCCTGCCCTCCGAAAGAAGACACTATGCAGATCACCCGCATCCGAGCCCTGCGCGGCCCCAATCTCTGGACCCGCAGCACCGCCATCGAAGCCATCGTGCAATGCGAGCCCGGCGAGTGCGACTACTCGGCCCTGCCCGGCTTCGAGGACCGGCTGCGCGCGCGCTTTCCCAAGATCGGCACGCTGCAGCCGCACGGCGCCGACCAGCGTCTGTCGCTGGCCCAGGTGCTGGAAGTCGCGGCCCTGTCGCTGCAGGCCCAGGCCGGCTGCCCGGTGACCTTCAGCCGCACGCATGAAACCGTGGAAACCGGCACCTACCAGGTGGTGGTGGAGTACACCGAAGAGGCCGTCGGCCGCCTGGCCATGGAACAGGCCGGCGAGCTGCTGCAGTCGGCCCTGGCCGACACGCCCTTCGACGCCGACAAGGTGGTCGCCCAGCTGCGCGAACTCGACGAGGACGAGCGCATCGGTCCCTCCACCGGCTCCATCGTCGATGCGGCCGTGGCGCGTGGCATTCCCATCCGCCGCCTGACCTCGGGCTCGCTGGTACAGCTGGGCTGGGGCTCCAAGGCGCGCCGCATCCAGGCCGCCGAGCTGGACCAGACCAGCGCCGTGGCCGAGTCCATCGCCCAGGACAAGGACCTGACCAAGCGCCTGCTGCACGCCGCCGGCGTGCCCGTGCCGCTGGGCCGCCCCGTCAAGGATGTGGAAGAAGCCTGGCTCGTGGCCCAGGAAGTGGGCCTGCCCGTGGTGGTCAAGCCCCAGGACGGCAACCAGGGCAAGGGCGTGGTGGTCAACATCACCACGCACGAGCAGCTCAAGGCCGCCTTCGCCACCGCCTCGGAATTCGGCGACGACATCATGGTCGAGCGCTTCCTGCCCGGCCATGACTTCCGCCTGCTGGTGGTCGGCGGCCAGCTGGTGGCCGCTGCGCGCCGCGAGCCGCCCCAGGTGCTGGGCGACGGCCAGCACACCATCCGCGAGCTGGTGGACATCGTCAACCAGGACCCGCGCCGCGGCTCGGGCCACGGCACGGCGCTGACCAAGATCCGCCTGGACGACATCGCCATCGCGCGCATCGCCACCGAAGGGCTCACGCCCGAATCCGTGCCGGCCCAAGGCCAGCGCGTGGTGCTGCGCAACAACGCCAACCTGTCCACCGGCGGCAGCGCCACCGATGTGACGGACGACGTGCACCCCGACATCGCCGCGCGCGCCGTGGAGGCCGCCCAGACCATCGGCCTGCACATCTGCGGCGTGGACGTGGTCTGCGAGACCATGCTGCGCCCGCTGGAAGAGCAAAACGGCGGCATCGTCGAAGTCAACGCCGCACCGGGCCTGCGCATGCACCTGGCTCCCTCCTTCGGCAAGCCTCGCAACGTGGGCGTGCCCATGGTCGATGAGCTGTTCGCGCCGGGCCAGGACGGCCGCATCCCGCTGGTGGCCGTCACCGGCACCAATGGCAAGACCACGACCACGCGCCTGATCGCCCACCTGTTCACCTCGCATGGCTGGCGCACGGCCATGACGAACACGGACGGCGTCTACGTCAACGGCCGCCAGATCGACAGCGGCGACTGCTCGGGCCCGCGCAGCGCGCGCAACGCCCTGGCCCACCCCGAGACCGATGCGGCCGTGCTCGAATGCGCACGCGGCGGCATCCTGCGCGAAGGCCTGGGCTTCGACCGCTGCCAGGTGGCCGTGGTCACCAACGTGGGCGCGGGCGACCACCTGGGCCTGAACTACATCACCACGGTGGAAGACGTGGCCGTGCTCAAGCGCGTCATCGTGCAGAACGTGGCCACCGACGGCTATGCCGTGCTCAACGCGGCCGATCCGCTGGTCGCCGCCATGGCCTCCACCTCGCCGGGCAAGGTCATCTATTTCGCGGCCGACCGCCACCACCCCGTGATGGCCACGCACCGTGCCCAGGGCAACCGCGTGGTCTACGTGGACGGCGACAGCATCGTCGCGGCCGAAAGCTCGTGGCGCGAGACCATCGCACTGCGCGAGATCCCCATCACGCGCAACGGCACCATCAGCTTCCAGGTGGAGAACGTCATGGCCTCCATCGCCGCCGCCTGGGGCGTGGGCATGCCCTGGCAGACCATCCGCCGCGGGCTGGCCGGCTTCGTCAACGACAGCGACAACGCGCCGGGCCGCTTCAACGTCATGGACTACCGTGGCGCCACACTGATCGCCGACTACGGCCACAACCCCGACGCCATCCGCGCCCTGGTCCAGGCCGTGGACGCCATGCCGGCCCAGCGCCGCAGCGTGGTCATCAGCGGCGCGGGCGACCGCCGCGACCAGGACATCACCGAGCAGACCCAGATCCTGGGCAAGGCCTTCGACGACGTCATCCTCTACCAGGATGCCTGCCAGCGCGGCCGCGCCGACGGTGAAGTCCTGGCCCTGCTGCAGCAAGGCCTGCAAGGCGCACCGCGCACCGACTACGTGACCCAGATCCAGGGTGAGTTCAACGCCATCGACCATGCGCTGGCGCGGCTGACGCCCGGCGACCTGTGCCTGGTGCTGGTGGACCAGGTCGAGGAAGCTCTGGAGCATCTTCGCCGCCATGTGGCGGGTGAGGCCTGACATGAACGGCCGGGCCTTGCTCACGGCCGCTCTGGCCACGCTGCTGCTGGGCGCCTGCGGTGCGCGCGCCGAGCAGGTCGGCGCGGTGGACACGGTGTTCAAGTTCATAGGCCCGGACCACAAGATCGTGGTCGATGCCTATGACGATCCCAAGGTGGCGGGCGTGACCTGCTATGTCTCGCGCGCCAAGACCGGCGGCATCAAGGGCGGCCTGGGCCTGGCCGAGGACCGCGCCGAAGCCTCGATCAGCTGCGTGCAGACCGGACCCATCCAGATCCCTGCGCCGCTCAAGCAGCAGGACGAGGTGTTCACCGAACGCATCTCGCTGCTGTTCAAGCGCCTGCGCGTGGTGCGCATGGTCGATGCGCAGCGCAACACCCTGGTCTACATGACCTACTCGGACCGCGTGATCGAAGGCTCGCCGCAAAACAGCGTCACCGCCGTGCCCGTGCCGCGCAGCACGCCGATTCCGATGGGCAAATAACCCGCCTCAGTCCTGGGCGTGTTGGCGGCAGGCCTGCACAAAGGCCGCCAGCGCCGGCGAGCGGCGCTTGCCCGCCCGCTGCACCAGCGAGAAATCCCGCCACATGCGCGGCAGCGTGGTCGGCAGCACGGCCAGCTCTCCCGAGGCGACCAGGGCCTGCACCAGCACGCGCGACAGGCAGCTGATGCCCAGGCCCTGGGCCACGCAGCGCGCTATGGCCTCGGAGCTGCCCAGCGTGGCGGCGGCCGGCAGCTGGTGCAGATGCGGCAGCAAGGCATGCTCCACCATCTCGCGTGTGCCCGAGCCCGGCTCGCGCAGCAGCCAGCGCGCACCGCGCAAGGCGGCCACGCCAAGCGGGCGCTGGCCTGCGGCCTGCACCAGCGGGTCCTGTGCTGCAGCCACGATGACGAGTTCATCACGCATCCAGGGCTCGACCTCCAGCCCCGGCCAGTGGCTGGTGCCCTCGATCAGGCCCAGGTCCACGTCCAGCGATTCCACGGCCTGACCCACCTCGCGCGTGTTGGCGATCTGCAGGTCCACGCTCAGGTGCGGATGGCTGCGCGCCAGGTGCGCGAGCACGGCCGGCAGCGCATAGGTGCCTATGGTGGTGCTGGCTGCCACGCGCAGACGCACGGGCAGGCTGGCGGCCCGCACCGAAAACGCCTGCTCTATGCCCCTGGCCTGCTCCAGCAGCGCCAGCGCCTCGGGCAACAGGGCGCGGCCCGCGTCGTTGAGCGCCAGTCGCCGGCCCACGCGCTCGAACAGCTGGGCGCCCATGGCCTGCTCCAGCTGCTGCAGCGCGGCGCTGGTGGCCGACTGCGACAGGGCCACGGCGTCGGCCGCGGCCACGGTGGAGCCCGCCTGGGCGACGGCGCAGAAGATTTCAAGTTGGCGCAGGGTGAGGTGCAGCATGGCGTGCAGTCTGAACGAGGCATCAACCTGTTTCCCCGGTTGGTGCTACAAAAACTATTCGTTATACGAATATAGCCAAGAAATCTAAAGTGCCTCCCATGCACCGCGCTCCTGACGCGGCGCGCAGGCACCATGAACACCACATCCCTCCCACGCTCCTCCCATCCGTCCGGCTGGCTGCGCCAGTTGACCGAGCTTGCGCCCGGCCTGCTGCTGGCCGGCGCCATTGCCGCAGCCGCCACCTGGGGCGCACGCCAGCCCCTGCTGGCCGGCTCGGGCCTGAGTGCACTGACGCTGGCCATCTGCATCGGCCTGGTCATCGGCAACACCGTCTATCCGCGCCTGGCGCCCAGCTGCCATGCCGGCGTGGGCCTGGCCAAGCAGCGCCTGCTGCGCGCGGGCATCGTGCTCTACGGCCTGCGGCTGACCTTCCAGGACATAGGCCATGTGGGCATGGCTGGCGTGGTGGTCGATGCCCTGGTGCTGGGCAGCACCTTCTTGCTGGCGCAGTGGCTGGGCCGCCGCGTCTTCGGGCTGGATGCGCGCACCACGGTGCTGATCGGCGCGGGCAGCTCCATCTGCGGCGCCGCTGCCGTGCTGGCCACCGAACCCGTGATCAAGGGCCGCGCCGAAGACGTGGCCGTGGCCGTGGCCACCGTGGTGGTCTTCGGCACCGTGGGCACCTTCCTCTACCCCGCGCTGTTCCACTGGAACGCCGCCCACGGCTGGCTGGACATGTCGCCTGCGCAGTACGGCCTGTACGTGGGCTCCACCGTGCACGAGGTGGCCCAGGTCGTGGCCGCCGGCGAAGCCATTGCGCCCGAAGCCGCCGACGTGGCCGTGATCTCCAAGATGGTGCGCGTGATGATGCTGGCCCCCTTCCTGCTGCTGCTGTCCATGGCGGTGGCGCGCGGCAACCGCAGCAGCCAGGTGAGCGACGGCCAGCCGCGCCGCATCACCATTCCGTGGTTCGCGCTGGGCTTCGTCGCCATGGCCGGCGTGAACTCGCTGGGTGTGCTGCCTGCTGCCGTGGTGCAGGTGGGCGTGCAGCTGGACAACGCCCTGCTGGCCGTGGCCATGGCGGCCCTGGGCCTGACCACCCATGTCCGCGCCGTGCGTGCCGCAGGCACGAAGCCCCTGCTGCTGGCCGCCTTGCTTTTCGCATGGCTGCTGGTAGCGGGCCTGCTCTTCAACCGCTGGGTGCCCGGCCTGCTCTGAAGCTGCCAGCATCCATCGACCGGCCCTGCAAAGCATCGTCTTGCAGGGCCTTTTTCATGGACTACCCGCCCCTGAACAAGGGAATACCCTTGAATCAAATGCAGACACAATTAATTTGCAATGCAAATTAATTGCATTGCAAAGATAATCGAGGCATGTCCTTTGCCTCTGCCCCTCCCCGCGCCCGTCTCGGCTTTCTCATGGTCACCCTGGTACGCCAGTGGCGCCGCCAGGTCGAGGAGCAACTGCTGGCCGACGGCCTGACCGATGCCACCTGGGCACCGCTGATCCACCTGCGCGCCTGGGGCGACGGCGTCACGCAAAAGGAACTGGCCGAGCGCGTGGGGCTGGACGGCTCCAGCCTGGTGCGCCTGCTCGATATTCTGGAAGGCCACGGCTGGGTGGAACGCCGCGCCGACCCCGGCGACCGGCGCAGCAAGCGCATCTTCCTGACCGATGAAGGCAACGGCGCCGTGGACCGCGTGCGCGCCACCATGCTGCAGGCCGAGCTGGCCATGCTGCAAGACCTGGACGATGCCGAGGTCGAGGCCATGCTGGCCGGCATGGCCAAGATCCAGGCGCGCATGGCCGCGCTGCGCACGGAAGGCGCGCCATGAGCGCCCTCCACGATGCCTATGGCCGCCTGCTGCAGGCCTCGGTCCGCTGGGGCTTCGACCCCGTGCGCCTGCGCCAGCATCTGCGCACGGCCTTTGCCGCCTGCCTGGCGCTGCTGGCCGCCTGGCAGCTGGGGCTGGAGCATCCGCAGTGGGCTGCCATGGCCACCTGGGCCGCATCCCAGCCGCTGCGCGGGCAACTGCTCGAAAAAAGCTTTTTCCGTGTCGCAGGCACCGTGGCCGGCACGGCCGTGGGCGTGGGCCTGGTGCTGCTGGCCCAGGGAAACCTGCTGTGGCTGGTGCTGGGCCTGGCCGTGTGGCTGGGCCTGTGCGCGGGCGTGGGCAATCTGCAGCGCAGCTTCGTGGCCTACGGCACCATGCTGTCCGGCTATTCGGCGGCCATGGTCGCGCTGCTGGACTTCGCCCATCCCGACCAGGTCTTCGCCCTGGGATGGGACCGGCTGTTCACGGCGCTGACCGGCGTATTCGCAGCCCTGCTCGTGGGCTGGCTGTTCACGCCCAAGGGCAGCGGCATTCCCGGCAATGCCGAGGTGCGCCAGCTGTTCGCGCAACTGCTGCGCGACCTGGCCGACAGCCTGCAGGCGCGCGGCCGTTCGTCACTGGGCTCGCAGGAGATCGCTGCCCGCCTGCTGGCCATGGCCGTGATCGAGGAGGGGCTGGACCCGCACGCCGCCGGTTCGCAGCGCTCGCGCGAGGCCGTGCACGCGCTGCGCCGGCTCATGAATGCCCAGATCTCGGCCCTGCTGTGGCTGCGCGATGCTCCATCGCAGGAGCCGCCCGCTGCCTTTGGCGACGCGCAGGCACTGGCTGCCGCGCAGGCGCTGCGCGAAGCCGCCGTGGCGCTGGAGACGCGCGTGCAGTTGCACGAGGCCGCGGCGGCCCTGGTGCGCGCACGCGAGGCCGCCGTGGCCTGGCCCGGCGCAGCCGACATGCTGGCCCCGATGGGCTTTGCGCTGCAGGCCCACCTGGCCGCCACCCATGACGTGGCCCTGCCGCCCGGCCACCGCGCCCGCCAATGGCCCGTGGTGCTGCACAGCGACTGGCTGGGCGCGCGCCGCGCCATGCTGCGTGCCAGCGCGGCCATCGCCATCGTGGGCCTGCTGTGGGTGGTGACGGGCTGGAGCGGCGGTGCCTACATGCTGCTGGGCATGTCCATCATGCTGACCGTGTTCTCGGGCTTCGAGAACCCGTCGGCCACCATGCGCCATGTGACCCTGGGCCAGGCCATGGGCGTGCTGGTGGCCCTGGCCTGCCAGTGGCTGGTCTGGCCGTTCGCCGGCAGCCAGGCGGGCCTGGTGTGGCTGATGCTGCCCTTTGTCTACGTGGGCGCACTGCTGTTCTCGCACCAGCGCACCGCGCTCTCGGGCTATGACTGCAACATGGTGCTGCTGCTCCTGCTGCAGCCCCACTACCCGCAGACGGCCAGCTTCGGCCATGCGCTGGCCCTGGGGCTGGCCGTGGTGTCCGGGCCGCTGGCCGGCTGGGCGGCCTACCGCTTCATCCTGCCGGTCACGCTGCAGGGCCGGCTGCAAAGCCTGCGCTCCATGATGGTCCACGAGCTGCAGGACATGGCCGCCACGCCGGGCCATGCGCGCGATGGCCGCATCTGGCGCGCCCGCCTGTACCACCGGCTGCTGCGCCTGGTGCGCATGTCGGAGCAGGCCGGAGGGCAACTGGGTGCGCAGGCAGCGGAGTGCGGCCTGGCCGCACTGCATGTGGGCCGCGCCATCCAGGCGCTGCATCAGCTGTCCGAGGAAGCCGCGCTTGGCGACGGCACCGCCCGCGCCGTGCGCGCCGCGCTGCTGCGCCTGCAGCGGCTGCAGCAGGCGCCCGGCCAGTGCCCGCCGCTTTTGCGCGCGCTGGCGCAGCGCGTGGCCGAACGCCATCCCGACCAGGCCCGCCAGCTGCGCCATGCCGCGCATGAGATCGCGCAGCACGAAGCCTTCTTCCGCAACGCCGGTTGAAGCACGGACCCATGCCAGAATGGCCAGCCCAGGCCGGCAGCGCCCCACGCTCTCTGTCCCCCTGTTGCAAGGAAAGCATCCATGTCGTGGAGCGACACCACCATCACCTCACAGCGCCTGGCGCTGCGCCCCTTCACTGCCGCCGATGCCGATGAGGCCTTTGCCTGCATCACGCCCACGCTGACGCGCTACCTGTCCTTCGAGCCGGCGTCGACGCCTGCCGAGTTCGAGGCGGTCTGGCGCGGATGGCTGCAGGAGATCGCGGCCGGCACGGACTTCAACTTCACGCTGCGCGAGCGCACGTCAGGCCGATTCACCGGCCTGCTGGGCCTGCACGGCGCGCGCGACGCCGAGCCCGAACTCGGGATCTGGATACGCGAGGACGTGCATGGCCAGGGCTACGGCCGCGAAGCCGTGGCCGCGCTGGCAGCATGGACCCGAGCGACCTTTGCGCCACAGTCCTTGCGCTACCCGGTGGCCGAGCCCAATACCGCCAGCCGGCGCATTGCCCAGGGGCTGGGTGGCGTGGAGGTTGAGCGCCAGAGCCTTTCAAAGTACGTGCTCGTCGTCTACCGCATACCAGGGGTCGCCACGTCGGGCGTTGCCGCCTCATGAAAACAAAGGCCGTCCCACGCGAGTGGGACGGCCTAGTCCATGGGGCAGATGCCTGTCTTACACCGCCGCGATCGACACGGCCTTGGCGACCAGATAGGCCTCCAGCGCCTCGGGGCCGCCCTCGGAGCCATAGCCCGAATCCTTGACGCCGCCAAACGGCATCTCGGCCGAAGCCACAGCCGGCTGGTTGATCCACAGCATGCCGGTCTCGACCTGCTGGGCCAGCTGGTGGGCCGTCTTGATGGAGCGCGTGAACGCATAGGCCGCCAGGCCGTAGGACAGGCGGTTGGCCTCGGCAATGGCCTCGCCCAGATCGTCGAAGCCGCGGATGGCGGCCACGGGGCCGAAGGGCTCCTGGTTGAAGATCTCGGCGCTCAACGGCACGTCGCCCAGCACCGTGGGAGCGAAGAAGTTGCCCGCGCCGCCCAGCGAGGCACCGCCCGTGAGCAGCTTGGCGCCCTGCTTTTGCGCATCCTCGATCAGATGGGACAGCGCCGTGACGCGGCGCGGATTGGCCAGCGGGCCCATCTGCGTTCCCTGGGCCAGGCCATCGCCGACCTTGAGGCCTTCGGCATGCGCGACCATGGCGCGCGTGAATTCCTCGCGCACGCTGTTGTGCACCAGAAAGCGCGTGGGCGAGATGCAGACCTGGCCCGCGTTGCGGAACTTGGACGCGCCTGCGGCCTTCACGGCCAGGGCCACGTCGGCATCCTCGGCCACGATGACCGGCGCGTGGCCGCCCAGCTCCATGGTCGAGCGCTTCATGTGCTGGCCGGCCAGCGCCGCCAGCTGCTTGCCCACTGCGGTGGAGCCGGTGAACGTGACCTTGCGGATCACGGGATGGGCGATCAGGTAGGAGGAAATCTGGGCCGGATCACCGAACACCAGGCCCACCACGCCGGCCGGCACGCCGGCATCGACAAAGCACTTGAACAGGGCTGCGGGCGCAGCCGGCGTTTCCTCGGGCGCCTTGCACAGGAAGGAGCAGCCCGTGGCCAGCGCCGCGCCGATCTTGCGCACGATCTGGTTGACGGGGAAGTTCCAGGGCGTGAAGGCAGCCACGGGGCCCACGGGCTCCTTGATCACCAGTTGCTGCACCTCGGGGCGGCGCGAGGGCACGATGCGGCCGTACACGCGCAGCGCCTCGTCGGCAAACCATTCGATGATGCCCACGCCGGCCAGGATTTCGCCCTTGGCCTCGGCCACGGGCTTGCCCTGCTCCTGCGTCAGGAGCGCGGCGATCTCGTCGGCGCGCTCCTTGAGCAGGGCGGCGGCACGGCGCATGGCGGCGCCGCGCTCATGGGCGGAGACATTGCGCCAGACCTCGAAACCGCGCTGCGCTGCGGCCAGCGCACGGTCCAGGTCGGCCACGTCGGCATGGGCCACATGGCCGATGACTTCGCCGCTGGCCGGGTTGCGCACGGGAATCTTCCTGCCGCTGGCGGCGTCCTGCCATTGGCCGTCGATCAGGAGTTGGGTGTCGGAGTAGGAATGGCTCATGCTGGATCAGATCCTTGGTAGATGACAGGGGGCAGATGTGTGGGGCAGGCACGGCGCTCGCAGTGTCCGCACCCGGCTGCCGCTGCAGCGCAGCGACCATTCTAGGAAGCGCCGGACGGCGGTGCCGTCACCGGGCTGTCACGCACACAACACCTAAAATGCCCGGGTTTCGCAATATCCACCAATCCGTTGAGAGGGAGCTCATGACCGATCTTTTCGACACCACTGCGCGCAGGGGTTTGCGCAGCGTCGCGCTGGCGCTCGCCCTGGCAGGCAGCCTGGGACTGGCATGGGGACAGGCGCCGGCCAGCGACGCGCCGCAGTTCATACCCCGCATGAGCGTGGACTCGCGCGTCCAGCCGCAGGACACGCCTCGGGAGTTCCTGGCTTCACGCAGCATGTCTTCCCGTGCGGCCGTCACCCCCACGCCGCTGCGCGTGGAACTGGGCACCTGGAAGGATGTGCGAGCCGCCTCGGCCGCTGTGGGCGGCGCCCTGCAGGTGGGCGCACAGCGCCCCAGCAGCCAGACCGCCACCACCCAGGCCCTGAGCGGGCAACTGCAATGGCAGACCTCGGCCGACGGCGGGCTGATTGCCGCAGTCAGCGTGCGCTCCGAAGGTGCCTACGGCATTCGCCTGGGCGTGGAAATCGAACAGTTGCCCGGCAGCGCCCTGCTGCGCATCTATGCCCAGGGCGACCGCGCCGGTGCCTATGAAATTTCGGGCCAGCGCGTGCTGCAGCTGCTGCAGGCCAACAAGGACGCAGGCGATGCCAGCGCCGATGGCCGCACCTGGTGGACGCCCGACAGCGGCGGTGACGAGGTCACCCTGGAGATCGACCTGCCGCCCGGCACGCCCGCCGACGCGCTGCGACTGGCCATTCCGCGCGTCATGCACGTGTACGAGAACCTGTCGCTGCCGCTGGAGGGCGAGAACGTGTTCTCGGCCCAGCTCAACGAGTCCCTGTCATGCCACCTGGACTCCACCTGCTATGACGCCTACAGCGCGCAGCGCAACGCCGTGGCGCGCATGTTCTATGTCCAGAACGGCCAGGGCTATGTGTGCTCGGGCACGCTGATCAACGACAAGGCAGGCTCCGGCACGCCCTACTTCATCACGGCCAACCATTGCATCAGCACCCAGACCGTGGCCTCCACGCTGGAGACTTCGTGGTTCTACCGCACGCCCTCGTGCGGCAGCCGCACGCTGTCGTCGGCCTCGCGCACGCTGCGCAACGGCGCCACCCTGCTGTACGCCACAGCCACCTATGACGGCAGCTTGCTTCGGCTCAACGAAGCCGCCCCTGCAGGCGCCGTCTTTGCCGGCTGGTCCACCCAGGCCCTGACCAGTGGCGCCAAGGTGGTAGGCATACACCACCCGCGTGGCGACCTGCAGAAGATCAGCTTCGGCACCTATGACCGCTCCTTGGCCTGCGAACCCTCCAGCGATGCCACCATGACCTGCCGGTACCGCGATGGCGGCTACCTCAGCGTGAATTGGGACCAGGGGCTGACACAGCCGGGCAGCAGCGGCTCTGGCCTGTTCCTGAATGGCCTGCTGGTCGGCACGCTCTATGGAGGCGACGACCAGACCTGCTCGCGCACGGGTGGCAACTCGATCTATGGGCGCTTTGATCTGCTCTTCCCCAATGTGCAGAAGTGGCTTGCTGCAGACACGGGCACGGGCGGCGTCGACACCGGCACAGGACAGGCCCGCACGGCCATCTACCGCTTCTTCAACCGCCAGACCGGCGCTCACTTCTATACCGCCAGCGCTTTCGAGCGCGACTATGTGGTGGCAACCTATCCGGCCTTCCAGTACGAGAACGTGGCCTTCTATGCGTCCACCCAGCCTCAGCAGGGCCTGGACCCGGTCTTCCGTTTCTTCAACACGGCCTCCGGCGCACACTTCTTCACCATCAGCCAGCCTGAACGTGACTACGTGATCGCAACCTACCCCAGCTTCAAGAGCGAGGGCACGTCCTGGTACGCACAGACGGCTGCCGGCAATGGCACCGTGCCCATGTTCCGCTTCTTCAACCTGCAGACAGGCGCGCATTTCTACACCGTCAACGCGGCCGAACGTGATTTCGTGATCGCCAGCTATCCCGTTTTCAAGTACGAAGGTGTCGCCTACTACGTCTGGAACTCGCAGTAAGCACAGCGCACTGCACTTGCTCCAGTGCCTCCCCAAGAAGAAGGCCCCGCACTGCGGGGCCTTCTTCTTGGGACAACAGCCCTCACCCCACCAGCACCAGCCCCGGCGGCAGGCTATCCCCAAAGCTGCGCTTCGCATCCTGGGCGTCCATCTGCTGGACCTGTTCCACCAGGTCGATCCAGCGCTGCGGCGCACCGGCGCCGCGCAACCGCTCCAGCACCAGGGAGCGCTGGGCATCGGACAGGTCCAGCGCACGGTCGCCCGTCATGCGGGCCATCTGCACGGCGGCGAACATGGCGGTTTCATTGCGGCGCCAGTCCTGGGCCAGGGTGGCGTCCAGGAACTCCTGCGCGGCCTCGGGCGGCATGACGCGGTGGGCGTTGGCGGCCAGCGGCATGCGCGCGGCCAGCCGGCCTATGGCCCACCAGGTCTGCACGGATTCACCAGGGTGCTTCAGCCGCTGCAGCATCCACTGGCCCATTTCCTGGCGGTACTGCCAGGGCACGGCCTCCATGGCGGCGAACAGGCGCAGCATGTCGTCGTAGCTGCCATGGGCGGATTTCCCCTGGCTGCGCTGCGTGGACTGCTGCACGGCCTTTTGCATGTGGCCGGCAACCTCTTCCAGCAGCTCCATCTGCCGGGCCTCATCCAGGCCCGCGGCCACGCGGCGCCAGAACACCCACCATTCGGTGCGGTTGGCCGCCTCGCCGCCATGGCCCAGGCCCTGGCCATGCAGTTGCCAGACCTGCTGCATGCGCCAGCCGTCCAGCTCGGCGCCCACACCGGGGCGCAGGCACCAGCCGGCCAAGTTCAGCCAGACGCGCTCGTGCTCGGCCGTGCGGCGGCGGCGCCTGGCGCGGGCCAGCAAGGCGTCGAACAGTGCGCGCAGCAGCGGCAGGTCCCAGTCCTCGCGCGGGCCCAGCCGTCGCTCCAGCGACTGGCGCAGCTGGCGGACCTCCTTGGCCGTCACCTCCTGCGCCTGGCTGCCGAAGATGCGCTCGATCAGGGCCACGGCGTCGGCCAGCCGGCCCTGCCGGGCAGAACGATCGCCGGTGTCCTGCGCATCTGCGGCCAGCGCACCGCGCACGCTGAACGGCAGCAGCCACTGGCGCTGCGCATCGTCGACGGCCACGCAACGCACCTCCAGCGTGCCGACCTCGGTCATGCAGGCCTGCAGTTGCACCTCGACCTGGGCCTTGTCCCGGCCCTCGGGCGCAGGCAGCACGGTGGACAGGGCGGGCAGCTCGACCCAGCCCTCGCCGTCGAGCGCCGCGATGCGTCCGGCCTGCGCAGGCGCGGCCGCCAGGCTGTTGGCCACCAGGGAAAAGCGCACGGCCTGGCCCAGGCGCAGCGCAAAGCGCCGGCCGGAGAGCACGATGCGCACGCCCTCTTCCGTGCCGCGCGGCAGCAGGCAGATGCCCTGTGGTGCGGCACCCGCCTTCTCGGGCAGGACCAGCCAGTAGCTGCGCGGCGAGCCACCGCCGATGCGCGGTACCGGGGCTGGCACCGTCCGGGCATCTTCCGATTCCGGCAGATCCTCAGACGGACGGCTCTGGACATGCATGGCCAGGCCATGCGCCGCTGCGCCGCGTGCCACGGCCCAGTCGGGATGCGGGTTGTGCAGCAGGCGCAGCGGCTGGCCGCGCCAGGCCTGCAGTTGCGCCACCAGCCGCTGGGCCAGTGCATGGGCGTGGAAGACGCCGCCATTGAGCAGGACCGCATCGGGCAACTCCCCAGCCGCGTGCTGCGCGAGGAACTGCGCCAGGTGCCGCGTGATCGCCGCATCGGCAGGATATGGGAGTCCCAGGCCGCGCAAAGCGCCCTGGCGCCGGGTGGGCAGATCCTGCAGGCCGGCCAGCGGCATGAAGCCTTCGACCACGGCCTCGCGCACTTCGTCGCGGCGCAGCGTGGCCGTGCGCGTCTGCGCCAGCAGCTTCGATCCGCCGCCCAGCAGGGTCACGGCCACGGACTCGGGCGCATCGTCGGCCAGCAACTGTTCCTTGGCCGTGCGGCAGCGCTGCACCAGTTGGGCGAAGCGTGCGGCGGGCAGGCGCTCGCCGGGCGGGGCGAACTGCGGCTCCAGCCGATGGGCCAGCGCCAGGTCCATGTTGTCGCCGCCCAGCATCAGGTGCTCGCCCACGGCAGTGCGTGTCAGCACGGGCAGGCCTCCAGCTTCACCGGGCTGCACGCGGATCAGGGTCAGGTCGGTGGTGCCGCCGCCCACATCCACCACCAGCACCAGGCGGCAGTGCGCCAGCTCGGCCGCCAGATGCTCGCCCTGCAGCACCAGCCAGTCGTGGAAGGCGGCCTTGGGTTCCTCCAGCAATTGCACCGCAGGCAGGCCGGCCAGCTGAGCGGCCTCCAGCGTCAGTGCGCGCGCGCCTTCGTCGAACGAGGCCGGCACGGTCAGCACGACCAGCTGGTCCCGCAGCGGCGCGCCGGGGTGCGTGCGGTCCCAGGCATGCCGGACATGGTCCAGGTAGCTGGAGGAGGCCTGCAGCGGCGACAGCCGGGCCACCTCTTCGGGCGCGCCCCAGGGCAGGATGGCCGCCGTGCGGTCCACGCCCGCATGCGACAGCCAGCTCTTAGCGCTGGCCACCAGGCGCGACGGCACGGCCGCGCCCAGGTCACGCGCCCAGCGGCCATTGACGGCGGGCGCCTGCGCATCCGCGCCCAGCGCCGGCCAGGGCTGCTCCCAGGCATCGCCAAGTTCGCCGGGCGCCGCCTGGTAGCGCGCAGAAGGCAGCAGCACCTGGGCGGCGACCTCGCTGGCCGAGACGCGCTGCGCCACAGGCAGCAAGGCGATGTCGGCCGCCGTGCCGCCCACGGGCACATGCGCCACCACGGTGTGGCTGGTGCCAAGGTCGATGCCCACGATGTGGGCTGCACCGGACGCGGGAGCGGGGGCGGAAGATTCGGAGGCGGCGGTATCAGGCATATCGGCAGTCAATACATGGCACGGTGCGCGGCCCGGACCGGGCCTGCCGCCGGGGCGGGCTACGCTACATCGGCCCGCACGTCGAACTCCACCTTCCAGCGTTCTTCGCCACCCACGGGCACGGCGTTGAGCTCCAGCGTACCGATGTCGGTCACGCGTGCATGCAGGGTGACGGGCACGATCTCGCCGGGCGCACGGCCTTCGGCGGGCAGGTGGGCCTCGATTTCCTGCAGCTCGACCAGTTCCTCGGGTCCCCAGAAGTCCAGCACGGTGCCGACCTGGTCGGCGCGGCGCACGGAGGAACCGAAGAAGCGCAGGCGCACGGGCTCGCCCACGACCAGGCCGAATTCCTGGGTGTCCAGCGCCACCTCGGTGCCCTCTTCCATGCCGAAGGGCGCCAGGCACAGGGCCGAGATGGGCGGCTCCATGCCGGGGATGGCGGGCATGTTGCTTTCCACGCCCACGTAATAGCTCTGCGCCGTGCCGCCACGGATGCGCACGCCACGGCCCGCAGCCGCCACATGGCCGAAGTAGGCGGCGCCGCGCGCCACGGCCAGGTCCAGGTTGGCGCCATCCAGCAGGCGCGCGGGTTGCGCGCCCTCGCCGGCCAGCCAGCCGTTGACGACTTCCAGGATGCGCTGCTCGATCTGCGGCGCCTTGAGCACGCCGCCGTTGAACAGGATGGCCGAGGGATGCAGGAAGGATGCGCCCTCGGGCTGCGTGCCCTTGAGGCCTTCGATCTGCTCGGTGGCGCCGGCCTGGCGCGAGAGGAAGGCCGCCAGGTGGCGCGTGACGGCCGCGTCCTGCGCATAGGGCAGGCCCAGCTGGGTCAGCGCGGCGCGCGCGCGGGTCTGGGGCTTGTCGGAGACGGCGGCGCGCGGGAAGAAGCCTTCCACCAGCATCTGCAGCACTTCGTCACGCGTGACCTCGGTGCGGATGCTGCCGCCGATGAGCTTGCTGCCCCGGCTGGGCACGACCACGGGCACGGACTGCAGCGAGGCGTCGGCCAGCAGTTGCTCCTTGGCCTGGCGGCAGCCATGGGCCAGGGCGCGGGTCTGCCAGGCGTCGAGCTGCTTGCCCTCCTGGGCCAGCTTGCGCGCCACGCCGTAGGCCAGGGCCAGGTCCATGTTGTCGCCGCCCAGCAGGATGTGCTCGCCCACGGCCACGCGTTGCAGCTCCAGGCCGCCGTCCTTTTCCAGCACGGCGATCAGCGACAGGTCGGTGGTGCCGCCGCCCACGTCCACGACGAGGATGATCTCGCCGCTTTGCACCTGCTTGCGCCACTGGCCGCCGCTGGCCTGGATCCAGCTGTACAGCGCAGCCTGGGGTTCCTCCAGCAGCGTGAGCTTCTGGAAGCCCGCCGCGCGGCAGGCCTCGGCCGTCAGCTCGCGCGCGGCCGGGTCGAACGAGGCGGGAATGGTCACCGTCACGTCCTGGGCGTCGAACGGTGCCTCGGGATGGGCCTGCTCCCAGGCCCAGCGCAGGTGCGACAGGTAGCGGATGGAGGCGGTCAGGGGCGAGACGCGGTGCACCTCCTCGGGCGCATCGGCCGGCAGCAGGGGCGAGCGGCGGTCCACGCCCGGATGGCACAGCCAGCTCTTGGCGCTGGAGACCAGCCGGATCGGCGTGGCCGCGCCGCGCGATCGCGCGAACTCGCCCACCACGAAGTCCTGGCTGGCGCCCCAGGGCAGGGCCATGTCGGCCGCAGTCAGCTCGCTTTCATGCGGCAGGTAAAGGAAGGACGGCAGCAGCGGGCGCGCCTCCACGCTGGAGGGGCCGGTGAGCTGGGGAATGTCCAGCACGCCCTGCTCCACCTTCTCGCCATCGCTGGCCTGGCGGTCCACATAGGAGAGCGCGCAATGCGTGGTGCCCAGGTCGATGCCGATGCTGTAGCGCGCCTGGGAGGATTGACGGGACTGGTCCATGCTCACAGCTCCACCTCGGCCTGGGCCACGATGGCGGCAGCCTTGTGATCGGTGAGCTGGGGCAGGCGGACATCGTCCACGCGCCAGCCGCGGTGGCCCAGCGTGCCCGTGAAGGGTGCCTGGCCGACCACGTTGCCCGTCAGGCGCACGGCGGCGGCATCAAAGCCTGCGGCCAGCGTGACGCGGCTGCCTTCGGCCTCGGCACGCACGGGGGCGATGCTGAAATGCTCGCGCAGCACCTTGCGGCAGCCTTCGTGCACCACGCGCGCTGCGGCGCCGATCTCGGCGTCGGCATAGCCGGCCACGTCTTCCTGCACGAAGTCCACAAAGCGCGCCTCGCGCTGCAGCAGGCCCAGCAGCTGCAGGGCGGCGGTGCCAGCGGGTGCGGCCGGCTCCACGATGGTCTTTTCGACGATCTTCTCGACCGGCACCTCGACACGCTTTTCAACCACTTTCTCGACCACCTTTTCGACAGGCACCTCGACACGGACCTCGACGATCCGGTCCACGGGCACCTCCACGCGCACCTCCTTGGGTGCGGGCGGCGGCACGTCGGCGGCCAGCGGCTCGCCGTCGCGCAGGCGGGACACATCGGCGGCCAGGCGGCCGTTGCCGAGGATGGCGAAGAAACTGCCGATCGCGATGGCGATGCGGCTCAGGAACGAGGGGGGAGTCTTGGAATTCATGGGCTTCTCTTGGCGAGAGGACCCTGCCGGGCCGATCGCCGCGCAGCAGGGCAACCGGGCGCCGATGGTCCTCCACCGGGCGCCCGCAGGGTCCGTGATGTTACCCAAAGCAACGAAGCCCCGTCCTGTACACGGCCCCATGCCCCCGTGCGCAAATGGCCTCGCGGCATAATCGCGGCTGCTCCTGCCCCTGTCCATGGCCCATACACGCCTTTTCCGCCACGCCCCGACCCGCTGCACCGCCTTGCGCGCGCAGCGGCCGCAGCGCGTGCACGGCGTGCCCACGGCCTTCATCAGCCTGTGCGGCTTCACGGCCCTGCTTTCCGCCGCCGTGCGGAAAGCCTGAGGTCCACCCCCAGCTTCCCGCACGGCCCCCGCAGCGAATCCCGCATGCGAAGCGCATGCCAGGAGCTGCCGGCCCACGCCCCGCATCTCCCTGGCCTGCACGCCTTTTCGGCCGCGCCGCCGCATGGCGCAGCCGCCTTGACCCCGGAGCCGATGATGGACATGGAACTCTCCCAAAACTTTCTGCGTGCCAAAAGCCCTTGCGCGGCGGGCTTTCGCTGGTTCGTGCGCAACCGCCATGACGGCAACGACTACCAGCGCGTGCTCGACGCCCTGGTGGGCGATGGCCGCGTCGAGGACGCGCGCTGGCTCATGAACCAGTTCGGACCCACCGACGCCGTGCTGGAGGTCGATCACCTGGAGGCCGATGCCCTGGTGTTCTCGGGCAGCGTCGTCGTGCATGGCGAGCTGCGCGTACCCGGCCTGCTGGCCGTGGGCCGCACGCTGCAGGCCGGCGCCGGCATCCACGCCGGCCGCATCGAGGCCGGCCAGGACCTGCACAGCGGCGGCGCCATCTTTTGCAGCGGCCCGCTGCAGGCCGGCGGCCTGGTCAAGGCCGCCTGGAGCGTGGACGTGCACGAGGAACTGCGCGCCGAAGACGTGCGCGCCGGCTGGGAGCTGCGCTGCGGCGCCGACCTGCGCCTGGGCGGAGGGGCACAGGCCGGCCAGGACATCGAGGTGCAGGGCGCCATCCGCTGCGGCAAGGGCCTGCGCGCGGGCGGCAGCATCCGCGCCAGCGGCCTGATCGAGCTGGGCCATGGCCTGTACGCTGGCGCCGACGTGGAAGGCGGCAGCCATATCGAGGTGGACTGGGGCATGCGTGCGCTGGGCGACATCCGTGCGGCCTGCAGCATCCGCGCGGGCGAGACCCTGCATGCCGAAGGCGAGATCGCGGCCGGCCCCGGCTATGGCATCTATGCGGGCATGAACGTGCAGCAGGATGCCTGGCCGTCCTGTGCCTGGGTGCATGCGGCGCAGCGGCCCCCAGCCCTGCTCAGCGGCTGGTGGGAAGAGGCAGCGGCACCGGCCTGATGCCCGCAGGGACACGCCGGCCTGCGCCCCCGCAGCGCAGCGCCGCGATGCAAAATACCCGCTTCGCCGCCGCCCGGGCGGCTCCAAGGAATCCCACATCGTGTTCACCGGCATCATCCAGGCCGTGGCAAGCATTGCCGCGCTGCGCGACCAGAACGGCCTGCGCACCTTCACCCTCGACTTTCCCGAAGGCTTCTGCCAGGACCTGGCCATCGGCGCCAGCGTCTCCACCGACGGCGTGTGCCTGACGGTGACGGAGATCCTCTCGCCCACGCGCGCCACGTTCGATGTGATGCTGCAAAGCCTGAACATCACCACGCTGGGCGGCTATGCCGTGGGCGGGCGCGTCAATGTGGAACGCGCGGCAAAGGACGGCGCCGAGATCGGCGGCCACCCGCTGTCGGGCCATGTGGATTTCACCTCGCCCGTGCTGGAAGTGGCCTCCAGCGACACCAACCACCGCATCCGCTTCGGCATTCCCGAGGGCTTTCGCCACTACGTGTTCGCCAAGGGCTACATCGCCATCAACGGCGCCAGCCTCACGGTGTCCGAGGTGGACCGCCAGGCCGGCTGGTTCGAGGTCTGGCTGATCCCCGAGACGCGCCGCATGACCGTGTTCGAGTCCAAGGGCGTGGGCGACCTGCTCAATGTGGAGATCGACCGCAGCACCCAGGTCGTGGTGGACACGGTGCGCGAGACCGTGCAGCAAAGCCTGGGCCGCCTGCAGCCCGTGCTCGAGGCCCTGCTGAAAGAAAAGGGCCTGAGCCTGGACGACTTCATAGACGTCCCCAAGCTGCCCGGCTGACGCCCTTCGTCGTTCAGCGCCCTGCCGCCAGCGGCGGATTGAAACGCCGCAGGCGCAGCGCGTTGCTGAGCACGAAGACGCTGGACAGCGCCATGGCCCCGGCCGCGAACACGGGCGACAGCAGCGTGCCGTTGACGGGGTACAGCAGGCCAGCGGCCACGGGGATCAGGGCCACGTTGTAGGCAAAGGCCCAGAACAGGTTCTGCCGGATGTTGGCCATGGTGGCCTTGGACAGCGCAATCGCATTGGGTACGCCGCCCAGGTCGCCCGACATCAGCACCACGTCGGCCGCCTCGATGGCGATGTCCGTGCCCGTGCCGATGGCCAGGCCCACATCGGCCTCGGCCAGGGCCGGCGCGTCGTTGATGCCGTCGCCCACATAGGCCAGCGTGCCGTGCTCGGCCTTCAGGCGCTTGACGGCATCGACCTTGCCGCCGGGCAGCACCTCGGCCACCACCTCGTCAATGCCCAGCTGGCGGGCGATGGCCTCGGCCGTGCGGCGGTTGTCGCCGGTGATCATGGCCACCTTCAGGCCCAGGGCGTGCAGGGCGGCAATGGCGGCCGGCGTGCTGTCCTTGATGGGATCGGCCACGGCGATCATGGCGGCCAGGCGTCCGTCCACGGCGGCATACAGCGGCGTCTTGCCTTCGTCGCCCAGGCGCGCGGCCTCGTCTGCCAGCGTGTCCACCTGCAGGCCCAATTCGCGCATGAAGCGGTCGGCACCGATCTCCACGCGCACGCCGTCCACCTGGGCGCGCACGCCAAAGCCTGTCACCGATTCAAAGCGATCAACAGCACCCAGCGGCAGATCCTCGGCCTTGGCAGCATCCACGATGGCGCGTGCAATCGGGTGCTCGGAGCGGTCTTCCACGGCCGCCACCAGCGCCAGCACGCGGCTGCGCTCGCCCTCGAAGCCCGGGGCCAGCACCAGGTCGGTCAGTTCGGGGCGGCCTCGCGTCAGCGTGCCGGTCTTGTCCACGGCCACCACGCGGGCGTCTTTCAAGGTCTGCAGGGCCTCTCCCTTGCGCAGCAGCACGCCCATCTGCGCGGCCCGGCCCGTGCCCACCATGATGGAAGTGGGCGTGGCCAGGCCCATGGCACAGGGGCAGGCGATGATGAGCACGGCCACGGCATTGACCAGCGCAAAGCTCAGTGCGGGCGACGGCCCCCAGGCCAGCCAGGCGCCGAAGGTCAGCAGGGCCACGGCCATCACGGCCGGCACGAACCACATGGTGACCTGGTCCACCAGCGCCTGTATGGGCAGCTTGGAGCCCTGGGCCTGCTCGACCATGCGGATGATCTGCGCCAGCAGCGTGTCCGCGCCCACCTTGGTGGCGCGAAAGGCCAGAGCGCCGTTCTGGTTCACCGTGCCGCCGACCAGTTCGGCACCCGGGGTTTTCTCGACCGGCACGGGCTCGCCGCTGATCATGGATTCATCGACGAAGCTGCTGCCCTCGATGACCTCGCCATCGACAGGAATGCGCTCGCCGGGCCGCACCTCGATGGTGTCGCCCGCACGCACGGCGGCGATGTCCACTTCTTGCACGGCGCCGTCCTTGCGCACGCGCGCCGTCTTGGCCTGCAGTCGCACCAGGCGGCGGATGGCCTCCGAGGTATTGCCCTTGGCGCGCGCCTCCATGAAGCGGCCCAGCAGGATCAGCGCCACGATCACGGCCGCCGCCTCGTAGTACACATTCACCGTGCCGGCCGGCAGCCACTGCGGCACGAAGGTGGCCACCAGCGAATAGGCAAAGGCCGCCGAGGTGCCCACGGCCACCAGCGAATTCATGTCGGGCGCGCCGCGCAGCAGCGCGGGAATGCCTTTCTGGAAAAAGCGCAGGCCCGGCCCGAACAGCACGATGGCCGACAGCAGGCACTGCAGGTACCAGCTGTTCTGCGTGCCGATGGCCTGCCCCACCCAGTGGTGGAAGGCCGGCACCATGTGGCCGCCCATCTCCAGCACGAACACCGGCAGCGCGAACACCGTGGCCACGATCAGCGAGCGCTTGAGCGAGGCCCGCTCGCGCGCCTGGCGTTGCTCCGTGCCGTCTTCGGCCGGCGACTGCGCAGCGCCGCCTTCACTGGCCGGGTTCGCGCTGGCGCCCAGCGGCCGCGCTTCGTACCCGGCCTTGTGCACAGCTGCCACAAGGGCCGCCACATCTGCACTGCCAGCCAGCGTCACCACTGCACGTTCGGTGGCCAGGTTCACGCTGGCCGATTGCACGCCCTCCACCTTTTTCAGCGCCCGCTCCACGCGGCCCACGCAGGAGGCGCAGGTCATGCCCTCCACCTCCAACTCCACGCTAGACTGGGGCACTTCGTAGCCGGCCTTCTCGATGGCTGCAATGGCGGCCGGCAGATCGGCCGCGCCCTCGAAGCGGATGCTGGCCTTTTCGGTGGCCAGGTTGACCACGGCCTCCTGCACGCCGGGCAGCTTCTTGAGCGCGCGTTCCACACGCCCCACGCAGGAGGCGCAGGTCATGCCCTGAACGGGCAGGTCTATGGCCATGCCGGCCTTGGTCGATGCATTCATTGCCTGACTCCTTTGTTCTCGCATGCAGGCACTTTAGAGATTGCCACCATGTCAAGGTCAAGCCCCCTGCAAGGCGATTTCATCGCCGTGTCATCAGCCTTGCCCAGCATCGGCGGCCGTGACAAACCGATACAGAGAGAACCCGTTCATGTCCTTGACCTCCCATCGCCCCGCCCTGCGCCCGCTGGCCGTGGCCCTGGCTGCCTCCGCCCTGATCGCCGGTTGCGGCGGCTCCGGCAACGACACGCCCGCAGGCCAGCCGCTGGAGCTGCGCATTCTGCACATCAACGATCACCACTCCACGCTGGAGTCCAAGAGCAAGACCCTGCAGCTGGACGCCGGCACGGGCAAGGCCGAAGCCGTGGCCGTGGACGCCGCAGGCTTTGCGCGCGTGACCCAGGCCATCGAGGAGCTGGCCGCGCAGTCGCCCAACGTGCTCAAGCTGCACGCTGGCGACGCGCTCACCGGCACGCTGTACTTCAACCGCGCAGGCGCCGACGGCGAGGCCGATGCCGCCCTCATGAACACCGTCTGCTTTGACGCCTTCACGCTGGGCAACCACGAGTTCGACAAGGGCGACAGCGGCCTCAAGTCCTTCCTGGACCGCCTGCGCACAGGCACATGCAAGACGCCCGTGCTCAGCGCCAACGTGCGCTTTGGCGCCAACTCGGCCCTGAGCGCGGCCAAGGCGCCCGGCTATGTGAACCCCTCCACCGTGGTGGAGCGCGGCGGCCAGAAGATCGGCATCGTCGGCCTGACCATTGCGGGCAAGACCAAGGCATCGTCCAGCCCCGATGCCGACACCACCTTCGAGGACGAGGCCACGGCGGCCCAGCGCGAAATCGACGCGCTGCGCGCCAAGGGCATCAACAAGATCATCGTCATGAGCCACGTGGGCTATGAGTACGACCGCCAGATCGTGCCCAAGCTCAGCGGCGTGGACGTGGTCGTGGGCGGCGACTCGCACACCCTGCTCGGCCCCGACGTGCTCAACACCACGGGCGTAGGCACGCCCGGCGGCGCCTACCCCACGCGCCTGGCCGACAAGGACGGCAGCCCCGTCTGCGTGGTCCAGGCCTGGGAGTACGCCCAGGTCGTCGGCGACCTCAAGGTCCAGTTCGACGCCGACGGCCGCGTCACCCAGTGCACGGGCACGCCCCATGTGCTGATCGGCGACAGCTTCACCATCGCCGGCAAGGCCGCCACCGATGCGCAAAAGACCGCGCTCAAGGCCAGTGCCGCCGCCACCGGCGTGCTGCGCGTGACCACGCCCTCGGCCAAGGCCACCGCCGCGCTGCAGCCCTTCAAGGACAAGGTCGCCCAGTTCAACCTCAAGCAGGTCGCCACCGTGCCCCAGGAACTGTGCTCGCGCCGCGTGCCCGGCGGCGTCGGCACCATGAACTACAGCCAGTCCAGCGCCGCATGCAATGCCGAAGGCAGCGTCAGCGTGCGCGGCGGCGACATCCAGCAGCTCGTGGCCCAGGCCTACCTGGAAGAAGCCAACCGCCACTACGGCGGCGCCGACATCACCCTGCAAAGCGGCGGCGGCGTGCGCATCCCGCTGCTGGGCCAGACCACGGCCGCCCAGGTCATCCAGGTCCTGCCCTTCGGCAACAAGCTGTTCCGCCTGGACATCACCGGCACGGAAGTCAAGGGCATGCTTGAGGACGGCCTGCAGGCCGTCTACGGCCCCAGCGGCACGACCGGCCCCTACCCCTACACGGGCGGCCTGCGCTTTGACGTGAATGCGGCAGCGGCGGCCGGCCAGCGCGTGTCGGGCATCGAGGTGTATGACAACGCGAGCAAGACGTGGAAGCCGCTGGATACGGCGCGCACGTACAAGCTGTTCGTGCTGAGCTTCAATGCCACGGGTGGCGATGGCTACAAGACGCTGGCGGCCGTGCCTGATGCGCGCCGTCTGGACATTGGCGTGCTCGATTCCGATGTGTTCTTCAACTACATCGAGAGGCAGCCGGTGGATGCGGTGTCTGGTCTGCCGCTGCTGTCGCGGCTGCCGATGGATCTGTACAGCACGCGTAGTTTTCAGGGTGGGCGCTGAGTCTTCCTGATGGGTTCAGGGATCTGTTTTGATCCCTGCCGGGGGGTTGTTTTTCGAGGCCGGGTCTCGGCCCGGCGGCCGACCTACCTTCTTTTGCTTCGCCAAAAGAACGTAGGCCAAGAAAAGGCGACCCGGATGTCCGCGACCCCTTCGCTTCGCTGCGGGGCAACCTGCGTCGTGGCGGTTGCGGGGTTCGCTGCGGAACTCGCTGCGTTCCCTGCGTGAACTCCGCTCAGACAACCGCAGCGAGTCAGTTGACGAAGCAGTCCTGTCCTTCGGCAGGACTGCAACCCCGCAACCACCACGCCGCAGGCGCTGACATACGGGGAGTTTGCCCGGGCCGTCGCTTCGCTCGGCCTCTATGAGAAAACAGCCGAGCGCAGCGGTGGCGCGTCGGCTGTTTGCATTTCTGGCCTTTGGCATTTTGCTGTTGGCTGTTGGCTGTTGGCTGTTGCCCCCAGCCTCCCCCCTTCTGCCCACGCCTGCGTTGGGCGGGATGCGGGGTGGCAAGCCTGCCGAAGGACAGGCTTGCTTCGTCATCTGACTTGCCGCAGTTGTTTGAGCGGCGCGCGAAGCGCAAAGCGAGTTCTGCGGCACACCCCGCATCCCGCCCAACGCAGGTCGCCCGCAGCGAAGCGAAGGGTCGTGGGCAGTGCGGGGCGCGCTTCTTTGCCCACTTTCTTATCGCGCGATAAGAAAGTGGGTCGCCTGCCGGGGCGAGACCCGGCCTCTGCCGCAAAAGGCACAACAGAATCAAAAACAGGTCAAACAGAAATCAGCCAATCCGAGCAATCACAGCCCCCAACACCTGCGCCTTCCCCGCCTCAGCCACCAACGCCACCACCCCACTGCGATGCGCAGTCACCTGCATCTCCATCTTCATGGCCTCCATGACGGCAATCACATCGCCCTCCTTGACGGTATCGCCATCCGCCACCTTCCACGCATGCAGATTGCCTGCAATGGGTGAGGTGACGGCAGCGGGGTCAACTGCAGATTCGGCAGCCGGCGCGGCAGCCACACCGCCGCCAGCCGATGCCAGCCCCTGCAGCAGCACCGCAGGCAGGCCCAGCGACACCCGGCGCCCGTCGATCTCGACCGCGCAGCGCACCAGGCTGGCGTCGGGCAGCGGCTCGGCGCGCACGGCGGCGGCCAGGGGTTCGGCGAAGTCGGATTCGATCCAGCGCGTGTGGACCTTGAAGCCGTCGTTGCCCACGAAGTCGGCATGGCCGATGACGGCGCGGTGGAAGGGCAGGACGGAGGACAGGCCTTCGATGCGGAACTCGGCCAGCGCGCGGCGTGCGCGGGCCAGGGCCTGTTCGCGCGTGGCGCCGCTGACGATGAGCTTGGCCATCAGCGAGTCGAAGCTGCCGGGCACGACCGAGCCGGTCTGCACGCCCGTGTCCAGGCGCACGCCGGGGCCCGAGGGCGGGTCGAACCGCACCACGGGGCCTGGCGTGGGCAGGAAGCCCCGGCCCACGTCTTCGGCGTTGATGCGGAATTCGATGGAGTGGCCCAGCGGCGCCGGGGTTTCGGTGATGGACAGCGGCAGGCCGTCGGCCACGCGCAGTTGCTCGATCACCAGGTCCACGCCCGTGGTTTGCTCGGTCACAGGGTGCTCGACCTGCAGGCGCGTGTTGACTTCGAGGAAGGAGATGGCACCTGTCTGGCTCAGCAGGAATTCCACCGTGCCCGCGCTGACGTAGCCGGCCGCCGCGCAGATGTCGCGTGCGGAGCTGTGGATGCGGGCGCGCTGATCGTCGCTGAGGAAGGGCGCCGGGGCCTCTTCCACCAGCTTCTGGTTGCGCCGCTGCAGCGAGCAGTCGCGCGTGCCCAGCACGACCACGTTGCCGTGGGTGTCGGCCAGCACCTGGGCCTCGATGTGGCGGGGGCGGTCCAGGAATTGCTCGACAAAGCATTCGCCGCGGCCGAAGGCGGTGACGGCCTCGCGCACGGCCGAGTGAAAGAGCTCCTCCACCTCGTCCATGCGCCACGCGATCTTCATGCCGCGCCCGCCGCCGCCGAAGGCGGCCTTGATGATGATGGGCAGGCCGTGCTGCTGGGCAAAGGCCAGCACTTCGCCGGCATCCTTGACGGGGTCGGGCGTGCCGGCCACCAGGGGAGCGCCCACCTGCAGGGCGATCTTGCGCGCCTCGACCTTGTCGCCCAGCTTGGCGATGGTCTCGGGCGTGGGGCCGATCCAGCGCAGGCCCGCATCCAGCACGGCGCGCGCAAAGGCTTCGCTTTCGGACAGGAAGCCGTAGCCGGGGTGCACGGCGTCGGCGCCGCTCTTGTGCGCGATGGCGATGAGCTTGGCGATGTTCAGGTAGGTGTCGGCCGGGCGCTCGCCGTCCAGGCCATAGGCCTCGTCGGCCATGCGCACGTGCAGGGCGTCGATGTCGGCATCGGCGTAGACGGCCACGGATTTCACGCCGTAGTCGGCGCAGGCGCGGGCGATGCGGACGGCGATCTCGCCACGGTTGGCAATCAGGACTTTTTTCATGATCAGCTTCTTTCAGTTGCGGGCAGGCGCCACCGGGCGCTCCCCGCGTTCAGTTCTTGGAGCCTTGCGCGCCGGGGCTGTATTCCTCGAAGGCGCGGATGGGGTTGAAGCGGATCCAGGCGCCCACGGGAATCTGGCCGGCCAGATCCAGGTGGTGCGGCGCCACGCAGCCGATGACGGGATAGCCGCCCGTCAGCGGATGGTCGGCCAGGAACAGCACGGGCTGGCCGCTGGGGGGCACCTGGATGGCGCCCAGCGGCGTGCCTTCGCTGGGCAGCTCGCCGGCCACGGCGCGCTCCAGGGGCTGCTCGCCCGCCACGCGCAGGCCCACGCGGTTGGACTGCGGCGTGACCTGCCAGCGCTGCGCGGCCAGCAGGGCCACGGCCTCGGGCGTGAACCAGTCGGTGCGCGGGCCCAGCTCCACGTCCAGCACCACGTCCTGCCCGGTGGTGGGCAGGGATTCGGGCGGCAGCTCGGGGGCGGCCACGGCCTTGCGGTCTGCAGGCCGCACGGGCAGGACCTGGCCCACGGCCAGGGCGGCAGGGCCGACATTCGCCAGGGTGTCGGTGCAGGCGCTGCCCAGCACGGGCGTGACGGCAAAGCCGCCGCGCACGGCCACATAGCAGCGCGCGCCGGCCACGGGCTGGCCCACGGTCAACTGGTCACCATCGGCCAGGGCCACGGCCTGGTAGCGCGGCACGCTCCAGCGCTGGCCGGACCCGGTGGTCACGGTCAGGGGCGCATCGGCGCCCGTGATGGCGACCACGGTCTCGCCCTGGCTTTGCAGCGACAGGCCACCGCCCACGGTCTCCAGCACGGCCAAGTCGCTGGCATTGCCGACCAGGCGGTTGGCGGCCTTGAAGGCTGCCTGGTCCATGGCGCCCGAGGCCGAGACGCCCTGCCCGGCCTGGCCCAGGCGGCCCCGGTCCTGGAACAGCGTCATGAGGCCCGTCGCCTTCACGCGCAGCGCGTTGCCTTCATGCGGCGCGGCCTGCGCCACGGCGGGCGCGGGCGCCTCATCCACCTGGGCCATGCCGGCCGCATCGACAAAGCGCACGCGGTAGCCGGGCTGCAGCAGCGCAGGCAGCTCGCGCGCCAGGTCCCACATGCGGGCCGAGGTGCGGCCTATCAGTTGCCAGCCGCCCGGGCTGGCCTGGGGATAGACGGCGCTGAACGTGCCGCCCAGCGCCACCGAGCCGGCCGGCACGCGCGTGCGCGGCGTGGTGCGGCGCGGCACGTTGAAGATCGGATCGCCCCCGCTGAGGTAGGCAAAGCCGGGCGCGAAGCCCGTGAAGGCCACGGCGTACTCGCTGCCCGTGTGGCGGCGCACGACTTCCTCGGGCGTGATGCCCAGCAGCTGCGCCACATCGGCCAGGTCCTCGCCGTCGTAGTGCACGGGAATCTCGACCAGCACATTGCTGCGCTCGGCCCGCTGGCCCAGGTCGCGCGCGGCAATGCGGCGCACCAGCTCGGCCACGCCCAGCCTGGCGGGAGCGAACTGCACGAGCACGGTGCGCGCGGCCGGCACCAGCTCCTGCACGCCATCGATGGGCTCGCGCTGCAGCGAGCCCAGCAGGGCCAGGGTTTCATCGAGATCGGCCAGCTCCACCATCAGGGCCTGCCGGTTGACGGGTAGAAAACGCATGGTGTGCCCTCAGCCCACGAAGGAGGAAATGCGCACGCCCTCCTGCTCGAAACGTTCGCGCAGGTGGCGTGCAATGGCCACGGCACCGGGGCTGTCGCCGTGCACGCAGATGGAGTCGGCGGCAATGCGCACCAGGCTGCCATCGACGGCCTCGACCACGCCGTCGCGCACCAGGGACAGCATGCGCGCGGCGATCTGGTCCACATCGTGCAGCACGGCGCCCGGATCGCGGCGCGAGACCAGGGTGCCCTCGGGCGTGTAGCCGCGGTCGGCAAAGGCCTCGGCCACCACGGTCAGGCCCGCATCGCGCGCCCAGTCGATCAGGGGCGAGCCGGCCAGCGCCACCAGCACCAGGCTGGGGTCGATGGCGCGCATGGCCGTGATCACGTCGGTGGCCTGGCGCCTGTCGTGGGCGATGGTGTTGTATAGCGCGCCGTGCGGCTTGACGTAGCGCACCTCGGTGCCGGCCACGCGGGCCAGGCCCTGCAGCGCACCGATCTGGTAGATGACGCCGGCCACCAGGTCGGCGCTGGCCACATCCATGTTGCGCCGGCCGAAGCCGACGAGGTCGGGATAGGACACATGGGCGCCCACCATGGCGCCGCGCTCGCGGGCGGCCTTGAGCGTCTCCAGGATGCCTGCCGGGTCGCCGGCATGGAATCCGCAGGCCACGTTGGCGCTGCTGACGATGTCGAGCATGGCGGCGTCGTCGCCCATGCGCCATCCGCCCAGGCTCTCGCCAAGATCACTGTTCAGGTCAATTTTCATCGTTCTCTCCTCGCCGGACTCGGTGCACAGGCTCTCAGTGCAGCTGGCCGGCGTTTTCCTTCAGATCCTGGGTCACGGTCAGGGCCGTGCGAATGGTCTCGCGCACGGCAGCCACCTGGTCGGCCAGGCACATGCTGGGCATGCCCGGCTTGCGCGCTGCCTGCTCGGGCAGGGCCGGCACGTGGATGAAGCCGCCACGCGCGCCCGGCGCCGCCTTGCCTTGGGCCAGCCAGTGCATGAGCGCGAAAAACACGTGGTTGCAGACAAAGGTGCCCGCCGTGTTGGACACGGAAGACGGAATGCCGCGCGCGCGCAGGTTGTGGACCACGGCCTTGATGGGCAGCGTGGAAAAGTACGCGGCGGGCGCGCCCGGGATCACCACCTGGTCCACGGGCTGGCGCGCCGCATGGTCTGGAATGCGGGCGTCGTCGATATTGATGGCCACGCGCTCGGGCGTGAACTCGCTGCGGCCGCCGGCCAGGCCCAGGCTGATGACCAGCACCGGCTGCAGTTGCGCCAGCGCCTCCTGCAGCTGGCGCAGCGACTCGCCGAACACGCAGCGCAGCTGCAGGCCGTGGACGGTGGCGCCGGCCACGGTCTCGCCATGCAGGGCACGCGCCACTTCCCACGAGGGATTGACAGGGTCCTGCTCGAACGGCTCGAAGCCGGTCACCAGGATGCGCGGGGAAGTGGAATCGGTCATGGCAACAGTCCGTCCTTTAACGGAACATCAGGAAGTACAGCAGGAAGACATTGGCGGTCAGCAGGGCCAGGGCCGTGGGCACCTGGGCTCGGATCACGGCATTCTTGTCGATCTCCAGCAGCGCGGCGGGCACCAGGTTGAAGTTGGCCGCCATGGGCGTCAGCAGGGTGCCGCAGTAGCCCGAGAGCATGCCGATGGCCGCCATCACGGCCGGGTCGCCATGGTAGACGCCGACCAGGATGGGCACGCCCACGCCGCCCGTCATCACGGGGAAGGCGGCAAAGCCGTTGCCCATCACCACCGTGAACAGCGCCATGCCCAGCACGTAGACGGCCACGGCCACGAAGCGGATGTCCATGTTGATATAGGTGGTGGTCACATAGGCCACGGCCTTGCCCACGCCGGCGTCCGAGAACACCAGGCCCAGCATGCCCAGCATCTGGGGCAGGACCAGAGCCCAGCCCAGCGCATCGGTCAGGCGGCGCGATTCGCGCATGCCCTGGGCCGGCGTCTCGCGGGTCAGCCAGCAGGCCAGGCCCAGCGCCAGCACGCAGCCCACGCCCAGGCTCACCAGCGTGGTGGCCTTGGGGTCCAGCAGGGGCGTGCCGCCGAAGACCAGGTGCGAGGCGCTGAGCGTGCCCACCATGGTGATCAGCGGAATCGCCAGGGCCGGTGCGAACAGCTTGTTGCCCAGGCGCTTGGCGCTGGCCAGGTACTCGGCATCGCTGCGCGGCGCATGGCGGCCGCTGCCCACGCCGCCGAAGCCGGCGATCAGGGCCATGGCCACGGCGATCACGCCCACGACCACGGGCGGCAGTTCATTGCCCACCAGGAAGACGGCTGCATACAGCGCCCAGAACAGGCCGCTGGACCAGCGCTTGGGGTTGCTGGCATCGCGCAGCGTCATCACGGCCGTGACGGCCAGGACGAAGCCGACCAGGTAGTACAGGTGTTGGATGGTCAGCGTCATTTCAGGCTCCCTTGGCTTGGGTGGCGTTGGCGTTGGCTGCGTCGGCTTCGACACCGGCCTTGTACTGGGCCAGTTCGCGCTCCAGCATGCGGTCCAGGCGGCGCAGGCGCCAGGCATGGATCACGAAGGCGCAGATGGCCGTGGGAATGCCCCACAGCGCGACGTGGATGGGCTCGACCTCGATGCCGGCTTCCTTCAGGAAGGTGGTCATCAGCACGATGGCGCCGAAGGCCACGAAGATGTCCTCGCCGAAGAACAGGCCCACGTTGTCCGTGGCGGCCGAGTAGGCGCGCAGCTTGTCGCGCACCTTGGCGGGCAGGATGCCGAAGCGCGACTGGGTCGCACCTTCGGCCATGGGCGCCAGCAGCGGGCGCACCATCTGCGGATGCCCGCCCAGGCTGGTCAGGCCCACGGCGGCCGTCAGCTGGCGTGCGGCCAGGTAGACGATGAGCAGACGGCCTGCGGTGGCCGACTTGATGGAGCTGATCCAGTTCTGCGCGTGCTGGCGCAGGCCATGGCGCTCCAGCAGGCCGATCACGGCCAGCGGCAGCAGGATGATCAGCGGCAGGTTGCGCGTCTTGATGAAGCCCGTGCCAATGGTGGCCAGCACCTTGTCGACGGGGAAGCCCGCCGCCAGTGCCGTGCCGATGGCCGTGACGATCACGACCAGCATGGGATTGAAGCGCAGCACGAAGCCCGCAACGATGATGGCCACTCCGATAAGCGGCCAGAGATTGACGTCAGTCAGCATGTTGATTCCCCCTTCACACCCCGCGGTGCGGTGCGGCCGTCAAGCCACCCCGCAGGCCCAACCCGGTGGCGTGGAGTGCGCTGCCAACCTGGTTTTGTTCAACAAAACAAAGAATTTGTCTTACAGAAACGAATTGTGAATAAGACAATCAGCGCATGCTGATAGTACAAACCCGCATATCGTTGCCCAAGGATTGAGCACGCACGGGGTTTCCAAATGCCAAAAACTATCGGATATTGAACATCCATAGAAGGCATGAACACAACAATGCCCCTGCCCCGGTATCGCCTGTGACGAGGCCGCCTCCTACAATGGGCCGCCCTCCCGGCCTGCGGCGCACGCGTGGCAGTCGGCGTGAATGGCACCTTCCTGCTCCCATCCCTTTTGTCCGAGCTCTGAATCCATGCAACGCCGTCAACTTGTTTCCCTGCTTCCCCGTGCTGCAGCCATCGCAGCGGTTCCCGCGCTGGCGCCGGCCTTCGTGCGCAATGCCTTCGCCGATGAGGCAGGCCTGTCCGCCAAGACCATCACCATCGGCTGCTCGGCCGCCATGAGCGGCCCGCTGGCCGGGTTCGGCTCCGACATCAAGCTGGGCACGGAAGCGGCCATGGCGCAGATCAACGCACGTGGCGGCATCCAGGGCCGCACGCTGCAGCTGCAGATGGTTGACGACGGCTACGTGCCCCAGCGCTCGGCCGACAACGTGCGGCAGATGCTCTCCAAGGGCACGGCCTTTGCCCTGCTGTCCTGCGTGGGCACGCCCAACAACGCCGCCGTCATCCCGCTGATCGAGGAAGCCGGCGTTCCCTATGTGGCACCCTTCACGGGCGCCTCGTCGCTGCGCAAGGGATCGCGCAACGTCTTCCATGTGCGCGCCAGCTACACCACCGAGGTCCGCCGCCTGGTCCAGCGCCTTGCGGGCATGGGGCTCAAGGGCATTGGCATCGTCTACCTGGACAACGCCTACGGCCGCGAAATGCTGGAGGACGCCACGCGCGCCCTGGAGGCCGAGAAGATGGCCCCCGCCGTGCAGGCGGCCATCGCCACCGATGGCAAGAATCTGGCCGATGTGTTGAACAAAGTGGATGCGGCCCACCCCTCGGCCGTGCTGCTGGCCACGGCTGGCACGGTGTCGGTCGATCTGGTGCGCGGCCTGCGCAAGAGCGCGCCCGGCGTGCTGCTCACCGGCCTGAGCGTGACCCTGCCCAATGACAGCCTCAAGCCGCTGGGCGAGGACGCCCGGGGCATTGCCCTGACCATGGTCGTTCCCGCGCCGCACCAGGCCAAGCTGCAGGTGGTGCGCGACTACCAGGCCGCCATGCGCGCCCACGGGCAGCAGGAGTTCTCGCTGGGCACGCTGGAAGCCTATGTGAACACACGCGTGCTGGCCGAGGGCCTGGAACGCGCAGGCCGCGACCCCAGCCAGGCCAAGCTGCGCTCGGCGCTGGCCGGCATCCGCAACTGGGACATGGGCGGCTTCGTCATCGACTACAGCGGCCAGACGCCCCATGTCGGCTCCAGCTTCATCGACCTGGGCGTGCTGGGCAATGCGGGGCGCTTCATCGGTTGATGAAGGCGGGTGGCTTGCGGGCCAGGCCGCTGGCGGATCGGCCCATCGTTTCTTCCTGTCGCTGCACCAAGGAGCCTTCGCCATGCCTGCCGAACGTCACCCACTTCCGCACCCCGCCTTGCACCCTGCTGCACATCCCGCTTCGCACCGGGGCCTGCAGCGCCGCCTGCTCATCCTGGCAGCGGCTGCCCTGCCCGGTCTTGCCCTGGCGCAGAAATGGCCCGCACAGCCCGTGCGCATCGTCGTGCCCTACACGGCCGGAGGCGGCTCGGACAACATCGCCCGCGCGCTGGGCACGGAGCTGTCGCGCGAACTGGGCCAGCCCGTGGTCGTGGACAACAAGCCCGGCGCCTCGGCCATGCTGGGCGCCGAGCTGGTGGCACGCGCCGCGCCCGACGGCTACACGCTGCTCCTGGCCGACATGCCGCACACCATCACGCCCAGTCTCTACAAGACACCGTACGACGCGCTCAAGGACTTCACGCCCGTGGCCCTGATCGGCTCCTCGCCGCTGGTGCTGGCCGTCAACCCCAAGCTCAAGGCGCAAAGCGTGAAGGAATACATTGCGATGGCCCGGGCACGGCCCGGCCAGATCAACTTCGCCTCGGGCGGCACGGGCACGGCCACGCATCTGGCAGGCGAGCTGTTCAAGCAGCAGACGGACACCTTCATCACCCACATTCCCTACAAGGGCTCGGGCCAGGCCGTCGCCGACGTGGTGGCCGGCCATACCGAGAGCATGTTCTCCTCGGCCCCCACCGTGATACCCCATATCAAAAGCGGCGCGCTGCGCGCCCTGGCCACCACGGGTGCCCAGCGCTCGCCGGCCCTGCCCCAGGTGCCCACGATGGCCGAAAGCGGCGTGCGCGGCCTCACCGTGCTGCACTGGTTCGGCCTGCTGGCGCCTGCCCGGTTGCCCCCCGGCATACAGACCGCGCTGCACGATGCCGTGGCCCGCGCCATGGCCACGCCCGCACTCCAGGCCAAGCTGCAATCCCTGGGGCTGGAACTGACGCCCCGCACTCCAGCGGAGTTCGGCGCCCAGATGGAGACCGACGCCGCACGCTGGGCCCGCGTCATCAAGGAACGCAACATCAAGGCGGACTGAATGCCCTCCCTGCACCATCACCACGACGCCGTTGACCTGCGCAGCGACACCGTCACGCGCCCCACGCCGCAGATGCTCGAAGCCATGGCCTGCGCCCCGCTGGGCGACGACGGCCTGGACGGCGACCCGACGGTGCGTGCGCTGGAAGAGACGGCCGCCCAGCGCTTTGGCAAGGCCGCAGGCCTGTTCGTGGCCAGCGGCACCATGGGCAACCTCGTGGCCGTGCTCGCCCATGGCCGCATGCCCGGCGAGGTGCTGGCCGAGGCCGGCAGCCATCTGCTGAACGCCGAGCGCGCAGCCGCGGGCCTGACCGGCATGCACTACCGCAGCCTGCCCGGCGACGGCGGCCTGATCGCCCTGCCCGCGCTGGAGGCGGCGCTGGACACCTCGGCATCCGCGCGCTGCCCCAGCGCCCTCGTGGCCGTGGAGAACACCCACAACGCACGGGGCGGCACCGTGGCGGCGCCTGAGTCGCTGGCAGCCCTGCATGCCCTGGCCGCCCGCCATGGCGTGCCCGTGCATACCGATGGCGCGCGCCTGTTCAATGCCGCCGTGGCACTGGGCCTGTCCTGCCGCGAGATCGCCGCGCACACGGACTCGGTCACCGTCTGCCTGTCCAAGGGCCTGTCGGCTCCGGTGGGCTCGGTGCTCATGGGCCCGGCCGACTTCATCACGCGGGCGCGCGGCATACGGCGCATGCTGGGCGGCACCATGCGCCAGGCCGGCGTGATCGCGGCGGCGGGCCTGGTGGCGCTGGAGCACATGGTCGATCGCCTGGCCGAGGACCACGCACGCGCCCGCCGCCTGCACCAGGGCCTGCGCGCCATCCACCCGGCATGGTGCGCGGCCGAACTGCCGCAGACCAACATCGTGCAGGTGCGCGTGGGCAACAGCGCGGCCGAGGCGCGCCTTTGGGAGGCACGCCTGGCCGAAGCCGGCGTGCTGGTGCGCACGGGCAGCGCGGGCCTGCTGCGTCTGGTCACGCACCGCCACATTGACGACGAGGCCGTGGACAGCACCCTGCAGGCCTTCACGCGGCTGCATCACGACAACTGAGCACCACGCGAGGCCGGCAGGAGTGCCGGCCCTGGCTACACTGCCCATCGACCCTTGCATCCCCCATCACCATGACCCGCAGCACCGATATCCTCAACCTGACCGACCGCGTGACCGAGCAGCTGCGCAGCAAGCTCATCGATGGTGCCTGGGAGCCCGGGCAAAAGCTGTCGGAGGCCTCACTCAGCGAAAGCCTGCAGATCTCGCGCAACACGCTGCGCGAGGCCTTCCGGCTGCTGACCAAGGAGGGGCTGCTGGTGCACGAGCCCAACAAGGGCGTGTCGGTGGCGGCGCCCAGCATCGCCTCCATCATCGACATCTACCGCGTGCGCCGCATGGTGGAGTGCCAGGCGCTGGCCCAGGCCTATCCCATGCACCCGGCTCGCAGCCTGATGCGCGAAGCCGTGGAGGCAGCGCAGCGCCACCGCGAGGCCCAGGACTGGTCGGGCGTGGGCACGGCCAACATGAGTTTCCACAAGGCCGTGGTGCAGCTGGCCGACAGCGAGCGCCTGGACACCATGTTCGAGCACCTGCTGGCCGAGCTGCGGCTGGCCTTCGGCCTGCTGCGCGACCCGCACTTCCTGCATGCCCCCTATGTGGACATGAATGCGCGCATCCTGCAGCAATTCGAGGACGGCAAGCCGGCCGAGGCCGCTGCCGCGCTCAATGACTACCTGGTGCATTCGGAGCGGCTGATCCTGGCCGCCTACGCCCGACGCCTGGCTGAGAAGGGCATCAAGGTGTGAAACAGGCGGCACCCCCTGAGCGGCTGACGCCGCTTCCCCCTCTCTACTCGCTTCGCGAGGGAGGGGGACGACACCCTCGGGTCGGGGCGGCCCTACCTCGGTGTCCCCGGCTTTGGGCAGCGCCGGTTTCATTGGCAGTGTTCAGTGCACAACACTGGCTCGCATTCAACGCCGTGCGTCCAGGCTCCAGCGCGCCACGGGCGCCAGCATCAGTTGCACGAATCCGCCGGCGATCGCCAGGTTCTTCAGGAACTGCACCAGCTGGCCCTTGTCGCCGAACTGGTTGTGGAACATCAGCGCCGACATGACGCTGAACACGGCCATCACGGCCGCGGCCTCGCGGGTGCGCCAGCCCAGCAGCAGGGCCGTGGCCACGCCCAGCTCCACCACCAGCGCCATGGCATACGACAGCATGGGCAGCGGCAGGCCCGCCTTGGCGATATAGGCCATGGTGCCCTCCGGCCCCATCAGCTTGCCGATGCCGCTGTAGATGAACAGCAGGCTCAGCAGCACCCGGGCCAGCAGCGGTGCGAAGTCGGCCCAGGGCGATGCTGCGGCGTGGGCAGCGCGATGCGTGGCGGCGCGCGTCATCGCATCAGCCCGGGACACGGCCGGAACCCTGGCCTTCGGCCGCCTTCACCGAGCCGCCCAGGCGCTGCACTTCGGCCAGGTACTCGGGGCCGCTGCGCATGCGCTGGTACTGGGCCAGGCGCTGCTGGTAGTCGGCATCCCAGTGGTTCACGTCGGACTCGCGGTAGACGTTGAGGCCGGCGCGGTTCCACAGGGCCAGGTCGGCCTGAACCTCGGCGCGCGACAGCGCGGGGCCGGAGGCGACGGGCTCGGCGCCGAACCAGGTTTCTGCAGATACCGTGGCGGCCGGTGCGGCCGAGGCCATGCCCGACCACAAGGCGGAGGAAAGGGAAACGATGGCGAAGAGGGTCTTTGCGTGCTTCATGGCGAATCCTTTGTCAAATCCTGCAGCGCGTGATTGCGTTCTGCATGGCTGCAGTCTCGTCTTCGCCCGCCTGCGCGTCAGTGCCTAAACGCACAGCTTTGCGCAAACTCTCCGGTTCCCGCGCTCACCGTCCACGTCCACCATCCACGCTCAGGGCCACTGCAGGCCGGGCCGCGCCACATGCAGAGCCTGCAGGGGCTCGGAGCGCCCGCGCACCTGCACCTGCCGGACTTCGCCCAGGCCATCGGCCACGCCCGCGCGGCGCGCCACCTCCAGCGACAGCACCAGCCGCGCCCGGGCGCTCTTGGTGTATTCCTGCAGGCGGCTGGCCGTGTTGACCACCTCGCCCACGGCCGTGAAGGTGGTGGTGTGCTCGAAGCCCACGCGCCCCACGGCGGCGCGCCCCGCATGCAGGCCCATGCCGAAATCCACCGGCTGGCCGAACTGCGCCTCGAAGGTGTGGCTCCATTCCTGCATGCGCCGGTCGATGAGGGCGCTGGCCTGCACGGCCTGGCGGCAGGCCGTGTCCAGGTCGGTATCCAGCCCGAAGATGGCCATCACGCTGTCGCCGATGAACTGGTTGGCCATGCCGCCGCTGTCGTGCACGGCCTGGCCCACGCGCTCGAAATACTGGTCCAGCACCCAGGACAGGTCCACGGGCCATTGCCGCTCGGCCAGGCCCGACCAGCGGCGCAGGTCCACGAACAGGATGGCCACCGCGCGCACTTCGCGGACCTCGCGCTGCCCGTCACCTCGCCCGGCCTGGGCGGCTGCCGGCGAGCGGAACAGCGGCGCCACCTGCACATCGCCCGTGGGCCGCAACTGGCAGGCCAGCCGCACGTCCTGCGGCGCGCCCACGCGCTCCAGCGTGAGGCGCTCGTCCCGCCCCGGCGCAGGCAGGTGGGCCGCCGGGCCGGACACGCGCACCCGGCAGGTGGAGCAGCGCGCCCTGCCGCCGCACAGCGACAAATGGGCAATGCCATGCTCGCGGCTGGCTTCGAGCACGCTCATGCCCTGGGCCACCTGCACGGTGCGGCCCGGATAGTGCAGCAGCACCTGGCGGGCGCCGCGCAGACGCATGCGCCGCCACAGCCAGGGGCCGGCCAGCAGCGCGGCCAGGCAGGCCAGCCAGCCCTGGCGCAGCCCGGTCGTCAGCGCGCGCAGCCACTGCGATGCCTCGGACGAGGGGCCGGCCGGCGCTGGCAGGCCGGCCGCCGCGATCTCGCGCGCCATGGAGACGATGCCCAGCGCCGCCAGCACGGGCAGCAGCACGGCGGCCGTGAGCAGCAGCGGCTGCCAGCGCCGCCACCAGCCGCGCGCACGCAGGGCCATGTGCAGGCCCATGCAGCCATGGGTCCAGGCGGCCGTCATCAGCAGCAGCTGGATGGACATGCTGGACGGATTCCAGGAAGAACGCACGATGCGCGCATACGAGGGGTCCACGCCCCAGGCCTCCTGCGCCAGCCGCGTGGCCGGCACGTGCAGGGCCAGCAGCAGCGGCAGGCCCAGTCCCAGCAGCAGCCGCACGGCCTCCAGCGCCGGCATGCGCAGGCTGCGCCGCCGCGCCAGCGCCTGCAGCGCCAGCCCCATGTGCACGGCCAGCGCGCCGTAGAGCAGCAGACTGCCGGGCAGGGATCGCCACACGCCGTGGACCCCCTCGCGCACGGCCTCGGCCGTGCCCAGCGAGACCAGGCCCAGGGCGTGATTGGACAGGTGCAGCGCCGCATAGGTCCACAGCACCAGGCCGGTGGACCAGTGGAGGCTGCGCAGGGACGGCAGAGCCGGCAAAGCCGGATGAGGGACACGGGCCATGGAAAGCGATGATGCGCCCGACGGCGGAAGAAGACAGGAGAAGACCGGAAGAACGGCAGCTTGAAGGAACTTAGGCCGGGCCTGGCCGATCCAGAATCTTTGTACCTTACGCCCGCTATTGGTTCCATGGCCCACCCCACCCAGCCCTCCAGTTTCGCCCTGCGCGGCATCGCCCTGTTCGAGGGCCTGGGCAGCGCCAGCCTGGACCGCATCGCCGCCGACTGCGAATGGCGCCCGCTGCAGGCCCGCCAGCCCGTGTTCAGCCGCTGCTCCACGGGCAGCGACGTGTTCTTCCTGGTCAGCGGGCGCGTGCGCATCACCACCTACTCGCCGGGCGGGCGCGAGGTCAGCTTCCGCGACTACGGGCCCGGCGAGCACTTCGGCGACCTGGCGGCCATTGACGGCCAGGCCCGCTCCACCGATGTGGTCACCCTGGAGTCTTCGCTGCTGGCCAGCCTCTCGCGCCAGGACTTCCTGGCCCTGCTGGCGCGCGAGCCCGCCATCGCCCTGCGCATGATGGAGGGCCTGGCCGGCCTGGTGCGCCGGCTGACGGACCGCGTCATGGAACTGAGCACCCTCGGCGTGCCCACGCGCCTGCACATGGAGCTGCTGCGCCTGGCGCGGGAGGCGGGCGTCTCGCCCGAGCACACGGCCCTCATCTGCCCCGTGCCTTCGCACTCGGTGCTGGCCAGCAAGATCAGCACCAACCGCGAGCAGGTCACGCGCGAGCTGGGCGCCCTCACCCGGCGCGGCCTGCTGCGCAAGGAGGGGCGCCAGGCGCTGCTGGTGACCGATGTGCGCGCACTGCAGGCGCTGATAGCGCAGGAAAGCTAGGCGGACTCCATTCGCCAGCCCTGCGGCGACCACACCAGGCGGTCGGTCAGCCCGATGGCCTGCAGAAAATCCTCGTCATGCGAGACCACGACCAGCGTGCCGGCGTAGCCGCGCAGCATGCCCTCCAGCGCCTGCAGGGAAGGAAGGTCCAGGTGGTTGCAGGGCTCGTCCAGCAGGAGCAGGGGCGCGGGCGGCTCGGCATGCAGCGCGCAGGCCAGGGCAGCCTTGAGCTGCTCGCCGCCGCTGAGCCGGCCCGCAGGCTGCTCCACCTGCCGGGCCGCCAGCCCGAGCCAGGCCAGGCGCGTGCGCAACACATCCACGGGGGTGCCGGGGCAGGCGTCCTGCAACTGCTCCATCACCGTGCGCCCGGGCTGCAACAGGGACAGGCGCTGGTCCAGGTAGGCACAGGCCTGCATGCGGCGCACCTCGCCCGCCTGGGGCGCAAGGCGGCCCGACAGCACATCGAGCAGGCGCGTCTTGCCGCAGCCGTTGGGACCGGTCACGGCCAGGCGCTGGCCACCGTACAGAGACAGGTTCAGGCGCGGCCCCGTGGAAAACGAAAACGGCAGCAGCACATCGTCCAGCAGCGCCACCACGTCGCAGGGAGCACCGGCCGGTGGCGGCGCCTGCATGCGGATGCCGGCCTGCAGGTCGATCTGGCGCGCCGCCTCGCGCACGCGCTGGTCCAGCGCCTCGCGCGTGTCTGCATGCTGGCGGCGCAGGCGGCCGGCCGACGCCTCGCTGCGCTCCTTTTGCCGGTCCAGCAGAATGCGCGCCTGGTTGGCCTCCTGGCCCTGGCGGCGGCCGCGTGCCTCGCGGCGCTGCTGGCGCTCCTGCTGCTCGCGCAGCTGCTGCGTTTCGCGGCGGCGCTCCAGCTTGCGCTGCTCCAGCAGTTGCACCGCCGAGGCCATCTCGCGCGCCTTGGCTTCGGCATAGAAGGCGTAGCCGCCGCCGTAGCTGCGAAGCCCCTGCGGCGACAGCTCCACGATGCGTTCCATGCCCTGCAGCAGACTGCGGTCATGGCTGACCACGACCAGGCCACCGGGCCAGCGCTGCAGTTGCGCGGCCAGGGCCTGGCGGCTTTCGCGGTCCAGGTGGTTGCTGGGCTCGTCCAGCACCAGATGGTCGGCGCCCGACAGCAGCGCGCCCGCCAGGGCCACGCGCATGGCCTCGCCGCCGCTGAGGGCGTGGCCCGGCGTATCGGCACGCAGATGGCCCAGGCCCGCCAGCTCCAGCTGGGCCTGCAGGCGCTGGCGCAGATCCCAGCGGTCGGCCAGCCGCTCGAAGTCCCGGGCATCGCAGCTGCCGCCCTCGATGCGCGCCAGCGCCTCCAGCGCGGGCTGCAGCCCGGCCAGCGCCGCCACCGAAGGCTGGTCATGCCAGTCCGTGCGCTGGGCCAGGTACAGCACCTGCCCCGAGCGCAGGCAGCGGCCCTGCGAGGGCGCATCCAGCCCGGCCAGGATGCGCGCCAGCCGCGACTTGCCCACGCCGTTGCGCCCCACCAGGCCGGTGCGGCGGTGGTCAAGAGTCTCGGAAAGATCGGAGAAAAGGGGGCTGCCATCGGGCAGCACGCAGGAAACGCCGTCGAGCGTGATCGTGGTATTCGTCATATCGCAGTTCATGGATGCCAACGCAGTTCCTTGCCGCTTTGCATGCATTGCGCGTGCGGTGGGCAGGGTCGGGAAAAGCGGGCCGCTGGGACAGCGGCAGCATCAATGGCGCATGGGACGAATACCTCCTGCAATGGCGAACGAAGCCGCCATTATAGAAATCATGGGACGGACGTGCTGGCCGTGCCGGAGGGGGCGCCACCGGCGCCACGGCGGCCAACATGCGCACCTGCGTTTGCACGCGGCGGCTCGGGTCCGGTGGGCCCGGCCTGCCGCTTAGGGGCTGCAGGCGCCGATGGCGCGCAAGGGTTCGAAGACTGTGCCGGCGGGCGGCCCTGAAAGCACAGGGCGTTGAGCGCGATCCAGAGAGGCATGGTTCAGGTTCCGGGGTCGGCAGCAGGCGGCGGCCGGCGCGCGCTGCCGCGCGGCCCGGCGATGCGCCGCTGCCATTCAAGGACGAAGACGAAGAAGACAGGCACGAAGAACACGGCCAGCACCGTGCCGCTGACCATGCCGCCGAACACGCCCGTGCCGATGGCGTGCTGGGTCTCGGCGCTGGCGCCCGATGCCAGCATCAGCGGCACCACGCCCAGCGCAAAGGCCAGCGAGGTCATGAGGATGGGCCGCAGCCGCAGGCGTGCGGCCTTGATGGCGGCCTCGCGCAGGTCCTGGCCTTCCTCGCGCAGTTGCTTGGCGAACTCCACGATCAGGATGGCGTTCTTGGCCGACAGGCCGATGATGGTAATCAGCCCCACCTTGAAGAACACATCGTTGGGCATGCCGCGCAGCAGCACGGCCGCCACCGCGCCCAACAGGCCCAGGGGTACGACCAGCATCACCGACAGCGGGATGGACCAGCTCTCGTACAGCGCGGCCAGCACCAGGAAGACCACCAGCATGGACAGGGCCATGAGCAGCGGCGCCTGCGCGGCCGACTGGCGCTCCTGCAGCGACTGGCCGGTCCAGGCCACGGCAAAGCCGGGCGGCAGTTGGGCCGCCAGCCGCTCCATCTCGGCCATGGCCGCGCCGCTGGACGTGCCGGGCGCAGGCGTGCCCGAGATGCGCGACGCCAGGAAGCCCTGGTAGCGCACCAGCTGCAGCGGCGTCTCCGACCACACTGGCGTGGCGAACTCGGCCAGCGGCACCATGCCGCCCGAGGCATTGCGCACATTCAGCCGGAGCACGTCATCGACCTGCATGCGCGCGGGCGCGTCGGCCTGCACGATGACCTGCTGCATGCGCCCGGCGTTGGGGAAGTCGTTGACGTACAGCGAGCCCATGGCCGTGGACAGCGTCTCGCTGATGGCGGCAAAGCCCACGCCCAGGGCCTGGGCCTTTTGGCGGTCGATCTCCAGCCGCACGCTGGTGCCCGAAGGCAGGCTGTCCTGGTAGGCCGAGCCCAGCACGCTGCTGCTGCCGGCCAGCGCCAGCAACTGGTCGGTGGCCGACTTGAGCGCGGCATGGCCCTGGCCCGTGCGGTCCTGCAGGTACATGGTGAAGCCCGAGGAGGTGCCCAGCTCGTCGATGGCCGGGGGCTGCAGCACCATGATGGCGCCCTCGGGCGCATGCTCCATGGCCTTTTGCGCGAGCGAGACTTCCTCGCCCGCCGTGGCGCCGTTGCGCTGGTCCCAGTCCTTGAGCGTGGTGAAGGCCATGGCCGCGTTCGGGCCCGAGCCCGCGAAGCTGAAGCCCAGCACCGAGATGCTGGAGGCAATGCCGGGGCGCTGCGCCACATGCTCCTCATAGCGCTTGACCACGTCCAGCGTGCGCTCGGCCGTGGCATCGGCCGGCAGCTGGATGGACGCCATGAAGTAGCCCTGGTCCTCCTCGGGCAGAAAGGCCGATGGCAGCTGGCGCAGCGCAAACACCAGGATGGCCACGATGGCCGCGAACAGCAGCATCATGCGGCCCGTGCGCCGGACCAGGCCCGTGACATGGGCCTCGTAGCGGTTCGTCAGCCGCTCGAAGCCGCGGTTGAACCAGCCGAAGAAGCCCTTCTTCTCGTGGTGGCCTGCCGCCACCGGCTTGAGCAAGGTGGCGCACAGCGCCGGCGTCAGGCTCAGGGCCAGGAAGGCCGAGAACAGGATGGACACGGCCATGGACAGCGTGAACTGCTGGTAGATCACGCCCACCGAGCCGCTGGCGAACGCCATGGGAATGAACACTGCCGTCAGCACCAGGGTGATGCCGATGATGGCGCCCGTGATCTCCTTCATGGCCTTGAGCGTGGCATCGCGCGGCGACAGGCCTTCCTCGGCCATGAGGCGCTCCACGTTCTCGACCACGACGATGGCGTCGTCCACGATGATGCCGATGGCCAGCACCATGCCGAACATGGTCAGCACGTTGATGGAAAAGCCCGCCACCAGCATCACGGCGAAGGTGCCCAGCAGCGCCACGGGCGCCACGATGGCCGGGATCAGCGTGTAGCGCAGGTTCTGCAGGAACAGGTACATCACCAGGAAGACCAGCACCATGGCCTCGACCAGGGTCTGCACCACCTTCTCGATGGAGATCTTGACGAAGGGCGCGGTATTGAACGAGATGGTGTGCTCCATGCCCCGCGGCAGGATGGAAGCCAGCTCGGCCATGCGCTTTTGCACGGCGGCGGCCGTGCGCACGGCATTGGCGCCCGGCGACAGCTGCACGGCGGCGCTGGTGGCGGGCTTGCCGTCCTCACGGTTGGAGAAGGCATAGGACTGCGCACCCAGCTCCACGCGCGCCACGTCGCCCAGCACCAGGCGGGAGCCGTCGGCATGGGCGCGCAGCACGATGGCCGCGAACTGCTCGGGCGAGGTCAGCTGGCCCTGCACGGTGAGCGGCGTGGTCACGCGCTGGCCCGGTGCGATGGGCGCATCGCCCACGCGGCCCGGGGCGATCTGCATGTTCTGCTGCTGGATGGCCTGGGTGAGGTCGCCCATGGACAGCCCGTAGGAGATCAGCTTGGCCGGATCGACCCAGACGCGCATGGCGCGCTCGGTGCCGAACAGCTGCACGCGGCCCACGCCCTCGATGCGCCGCAGCTCCTCGACGACATTGCGCGCCATGTAGTCATTGAGTGCCAGCTCGTCGAACTCGCCGCCCGGCGAGATCAGGCCCACCAGCAGCAGAAAGCTCGACGTGGCCGACTCCACCTGCAGGCCGTTCTGGCGCACGGCCTGCGGCAGGCGCGGCTCCACGGCCTTGATGCGGTTTTGCACATCCACCTGGGCCAGCTCGGGGTTGGTGCCGGGCTTGAAGGTGGCCTTGATCTCGGCCGAGCCCGAGGTGTCCACCGAGGACTCGAAGTACAGCAGGTGGCGGACGCTGGACAGCTCGCGCTCGATCAGCGAGACCACGGAGTCATTGAGCGTCTTGGGCGTGGCACCCGGGTAGGTGGCATACAGGCTCACCGTGGGTGGCGCCACCGTGGGATAGCGCGAGATCGGCAATTGCGGAATGGCAAGCACGCCCAGCAGCACGATAAACAACGCGATGACCCAGGCAAAGACGGGCCGATGAATGAAGAACTGTGGCATGGACGCGAGGTCTGGTTTTCAATGCACGCCAGGGCGCGCTGCGGAAAAAATACGGCGCCTGGCGCCGACACATCTGAGGGGCCATCCGGATGCAAATCCAGATTGCCAGGAGGCATGGGGATGGAGGAAACTCCTGCCGGTGCGGCTTCGGCCTGCGGCGTGTTGCCGCCAGGGCCATTCATCCATGGAGCCGCTGCAAAGCTAACAGCTCTCCCACCCGCTCATACGGCATTGCCGCTGTGACTTCATATTCAGGGATTTGTTTCGCATGCCGGCCAATTGCGGCGGCACAGGGAAACAGCTTGCGTTCTTTCGATGGCATTTCGGCCCGGGAAATGTGGAAGAACGATGGAGATGAACACAGCCCCCGCCGCGACCCCAAAATGGCTTCTATCATTGCCCAGCCCTTGCCTTTCCAGCCATCGACATCGCTCATCCTCGTCGCCGAGGACGAGCCCGAGATCGCAGACATCCTGTGCGCCTACCTGGCCCGCAGCGACCTGCGCACCGTGCATGCCGCCGATGGCCAGCAGGCCCTTGAACTGCACCACCACTTGAAACCCGATCTCGTTCTTCTCGACGTGCAGATGCCACGCCTCGACGGCTGGCAGGTGCTGTCCGAAATCCGCCGGCGCGGCGACACGCCCGTCATCATGCTCACCGCACTCAACCAGGACGTGGACAAGCTCATCGGCCTTCGCATTGGCGCGGACGACTACGTGGGCAAGCCCTTCAACGCGGCCGAGGTCGTGGCGCGCGTGCAGGCCGTGCTGCGCCGCTGCGGCCAGGGCCGGCTCCGCGATACCAAGCTGCTGCAGGCCGGCCCCTTTCGCGTGGACCTGGACAGCCGCGAGGTCAGCGTGCAGGTGCAGGGCGCCACGCATGTGCCCGAACTCACCGTGACCGAATTCAACCTGCTGGCCAGCCTGGTGCGTTCGCCCCGGCGCGTGTTCAGCCGCGCCGAGCTGCTGCTGAGCTGCCTGCCCGAAGGCCACACGCTGGAGCGCACCGTGGACAGCCACATCAGCAAGCTGCGCAAGAAGCTCGAAGGCCTGGGCCTGCAGGGCATGCCCGACAGCGTGCGCAGCGTGGGCTACCGGCTGGGGATGGACCCATGAGCGCCGCACAGGCCGCAGGCCGGGGAGTGCCGTCATGAGCGCAGCGGCCGGCCTGCGCCGGCAGGTGGTGCTGACCATGTCGGCCGTCACGCTGGCCGTGGTGGTGCTGTGCGTGCTGGGCTCGTACGCCTTCTATGCGCTGCTGCTGACCTTTCACCCGGCCAGTGTCTCCGACGGCTGGATGCCCTCCAGCGTGGAGCTGGCCTGGGTGCTGCTGACCCTGGTGGTGGCCATGCTGATCGCCATCTTCGTGGCCACGCGGCTGTCGCGGCGCATCCTGCCCTCGCTGGACTCGGTGGCCATCAGCCTGCGCCAGCTGGCCGAGGGCGACCTGTCGGCGCGCGCCAGCACGGACGACAGCGCGCTGCACGAGGCCGCGCAGCTGGTGCACGACTTCAACAGCCTGGCCCGGCGCCTGGAAGGCATGGCGCAGGAGCGCGCCTTCTGGAGCGCGGCCATCGCCCATGAGCTGCGCACGCCCGTGACCATTCTCAGCGGGCGGCTGCAAGGCCTGTCCGACGGCGTCTTCCTGCCCAGCAAGGACATGCTGGCCAGCCTGATGACCCAGGTCGAGGGGCTGACGCGCCTGATCGACGACCTGCGTCTGCTGGGCCTGCAGGAAAACGGCCATCTGCAATTGCAGCTGCGCCAGACCTGCCTGGCGGGCGAGGTGCGCTCGGTGGCCCTGGCCGTGGGACCGGCGCTGGAGCAGGCGGGCCTGCAGCTGGCCATGGAGCTCGATGACCAGCCCGTGGTCTGCGACCCCGTGCGCATACGCCAGGCCCTGCTGGCCCTGCTGGAAAACGCCATGCAATATGCCCAGCCCGGCCCCCTGCTGGTCGCCGCGCGCGTGCGCCACGGCCTGTGCACCGTGCGCGTGGAAGACAGCGGCCCCGGCGTGGCGGCCGACCTTGCGCCGCGCATCTTCGACGCTTTCCAGCGCGGTGAAGGCGCCCGCAGCCGAAGGAATGCCAGCGTGGGTGCAGGCAACGGCAGCGGACTGGGCCTGGCCGTGGTGCAGGCCATTGCCCAGGCCCACGGCGGGCGGGCGCAGTGCCTGCCGGGCGAGCGTGGCGGCGCGCTGTTCGAGCTGAGCTGGCCGGCCTGATCTCGTCAGAGCCGCATATCAGCCTGCGAAATCATCAGCCCGCACATGGCGTGCGTCCCAGGCGGCAGCCAGCGCAGCCGCCCGGCCCAGGCGCACGCGGCCTGATTCAAAGTCCACGATGCCCGCCTCCTGCGCCGCCGCAGGCCGCGCAGGCCGCTCGCGCGTGCGGCCGTCGGTGAGCAGCCACAGCCAGCCCTGGCAGGAGGCGTCTGCGCCGCAATGGCGCTGCAGCAACTGGCCCGCCTGTTCCACGGCCGCCTGCAGCGGCGTGCCGCCGCCCCCGCCAATGGGAGCGATCCAGTCGTCATTCCAGGCCGCTGCCTTGCGCGGCGGCAGGCGCAATTCCACGCGCGTGCCCGCAAAGCAGATCAGCGCCACCTGCTCGCGGCGGCGGTAGGCCTCTTCCATCAGCGACAGCAGCACGCCCTTGGCCCGCGCCAGTGCGCCGCTGCCGGCCATGGAGGCCGAGCAATCGAGCACAAAGCAATGCAGCCGCGTGGCCTGCGGCGGCTCGCGGCGGCGCTGCAGATGTTCGGGCGCCAGCGCCTGGGCGCCGCGTGCGGCCAGCGTGCGCGGCCAGTCCCAGCTGCCGGTGGGCGGCCCGCCTTGCGCCTGGGCCAGCCGGGGCTGGCCGGTCGCCTGCTGGCCCGCCCCCGCAGCCCTTGCCTGTGGCGCGGGGCCGCGGGGGCTCAGGCTTTTTTTGTGGCGGGCGCTCCCGCCTTTGCGGCCTCGCGGGCCAGCAATGAGGGCACGGCGACACGCAGCAGGCCCACGGGCTCAGGCGGCATGGCGCCCCAGTCAGCCTCGGATGGCGGGCTGTCGCCTGCGCCGTTGGCCGTGGATTCTGCAGGCGGCCGGCTTTGTGCCGGCGACTGCGAAGGCGGATTCGATGGCGCTTGCTGTGGGGATGGCTGCTGCTGCTGCGGCTGCGGCTGCGGCGCCCCCGGCTTGCGGCGGTGCACCAGCACCAGCTCGGCCACGGCCTGCACATGGTCGGGCCTGACCTCGGCATCGCCCAGCCAGGCGGCCCAGGCACGGGCGGCGCGCAGCAGCACCAGGTCGGCCCGCAGGCCGTCCACCTGGGCGGCAATGCACAGCGCGCCTGCGGCCTGCAGCACCGCGTCGGACCAGGGCAGCGCGCCGGCCGGCTGCAGGCGCTCGCGTGCCGTGCGCAGCTGCGCGGCCAGAGCGGCTTGGGCGCCTGCATGGCGGGCGCGGAAGGCGGCCGGGTCGGCATCGAACAGCAGCCGCGCGCGCACGATGGCCTGGCGCTGGGCCGCATCCTCCACATTGGCCAGGCGCACGCACAGGCCCAGGCGGTCCAGCAGCTGCGGGCGCAGCTGGCCTTCCTCGGGGTTCATGGTGCCCACCAGCACGAAGCGCGCCGCGTGGCGGTGCGAGATGCCGTCGCGCTCGACCACGTTGACGCCGCTGGCAGCCGCATCCAGCAGCACATCGACCAGGGCATCGGGCAGCAGGTTGATCTCGTCCACATAGAGCACGCCGCCATGGGCGCGCGCCAGCAGGCCGGGCGCGAATTTGAGCGCATGGCCGGCCATGGCCTGGCCCAGGTCCAGCGAGCCGGCCAGATGCTCCAGCGAGGCGCCCAGTGGCAGCGTGACGAAGGGCGCGGCATCGATGAGCTCGGCCAGCGCGCGCGCGGCCGTGGATTTGGCCGTGCCGCGCGGCCCCTCGATCAGCACGCCGCCCAGTTGCGGGTCGATGGCGGCCAGCAGCAGCGCCTGGCACAGCAGGGGCTGGCCGGCAATGGCGGCAAAGGGAAACAGCGGCGGCAGCGCGGGCTGGGCGCCGCTGCCCAGGTCAGGGGAGGCGGTCATCCGCGCAATCCTTCGAGATGGTTTTCATGTTCCAGCAGCAGGTCTTCCAGCTGCTGGCGATAGTCGCCGGGCTGCTCCCACAGGCCGCGCTGCATGGCTTCGAGCAGGCGCTCCAGCATGTCGCGCAGGGCCTGCGGATTGTGCTGCACGAGAAAGTCGCGCGTGGCCGCATCCAGCACATAGGCGTCGGCCACCAGGGCGTACTGGTGGTCGCCCACCTGCTGCGTGGTGGCGTCGAAGCCGAAGAGATAGTCCACCGTGGCCGCCATCTCGAAGGCGCCCTTGTAGCCGTGGCGCTTGGCGCCGTCCATCCACTTGGGATTGGTGACGCGCGAGCGCACCACGCGCGCAATCTCTTCCTTGAGCGAGCGCACGCGCGGCTGGGCCGGGTTGGCGTGGTCGCCGTGGTAGAGCGCGGGCTGGCGGCCCGAGAGGTGGCGCACGGCCGAGGCCATGCCGCCCTGGAACTGGAAGTAGTCGCCCGAGTCGAGGATGTCGTGCTCGCGGCTGTCCTGGTTGTGGGCCACCACGTCGAGCTCGCCCAGGCGGCGGCGCAGCGCATCGCCTGCGGGCACGCCCTCGGCGTCCTGGCCGTAGGCGTGCTGGCTCCAGCCCAGGTAGGCCTGGGCCAGGTCGGCATCGCCCTGCCAATCACCGCTCTGAAACAGTCCGCCCAGGCCCGATCCATAGTGGCCGGGCGGCGCGCCGAACACGCGCCAGCCGGCCTGCAGGCGGGCCTGCGCGGCGTCCATGCCCTGCGCCTGCAGTTGCTCGGCCTCGGCCAGGATGCGCGCGCGTATGGGGTTGTCCTCAGCGTCCTCGTCCAGCGCGGCCACGGCCTGCACGGCAGCGTCGAACATCTGCACGGCGCCGGGAAAGGCGTCGCGGAAAAAGCCTGAGATGCGCAGCGTGACATCCACGCGCGGCCGGCCCATGCCCACGCGCGGCACCACCTCGAAGTCCACCACGCGCTGGCTGCCGGGCGCCCATTTGGGGCGCACCCCTATCAGCGCAAAGGCCTGGGCGATGTCGTCGCCGCCCGTGCGCATGGTGGCCGTGCCCCAGACCGACAGGCCCAGGGTGCGCGGGTACTCGCCGTGCTCCTGCAGATAGCGCTCCAGCAGCCTGAGCGTGGCCTGCTGGCCCAGCTCCCAGGCGGCCTGAGTGGGAATGGCGCGCGTGTCCAGCGTGTAGAAATTGCGCCCCGTGGGCAGCACGTCGGGCCGCCCGCGCGAGGGCGATCCGCTGGGCCCGGGCGGCACGAAGCGGCCCTGCAGCCCGCGCAGCAGCTGGCGCAGTTCCTCGCCGCCACAGGCGTCCAGCGCGGGCGCCAGCACGGCGTGCACCTGCGCCAGCGCGGCCTGGGTCTGCGGCCAGTCATGGGCTTCGGTCTCGCCCTCCAGCAACTGCTGCGCCAGCAGCTCCAGGCGCTCGCGCGTGTCGCCCTCATGGCGCCAGGGCTCGTCGCTCACGGCCTGCAGTGCGGCGGGGCGCGCGCCGGTCCAGGGGCGTGCGGGCTCCATGCGCAACGGGTCGAAACCGGGGCTGTCCAGCAGGTCGGCGGCCAGCGCCTGTATCAGGCCCTGGCCTTCGTCCGATGGGAAGCGCGCCAGCGCCAGCAGCGTGTCGCGGCGCTGGCGCCCTTGCGGCGAGGCGCCGAAGACATGCAGGCCGTCGCGGATCTGGGTTTCCTTGAGCTCGCACAGGTAGGCGTCTATGCGTTCGAGCACGGCATCGTCGTCCTGCGCGGCACCGGGCGCCAGGTCCAGCTCCTGGTCCAGGTGCTGGCGGCGCACGATGTCCAGGATCTGGCGGCGCAGCAGCGCGCCGCGCCGCGCATCGACCAGCAGGGCGTCGTAGTACTCGTCCACCAGGCGCTCCAGATCCTGCAGCGGGCCGTGGTTTTCGGCGCGCGTCAGCGGCGGCATCAGGTGGTCGATGATCACGGCCTGGCTGCGGCGCTTGGCCTGGGCGCCTTCGCCGGGATCGTTGACGATGAAGGGGTACAGGTGCGGCAGTGGGCCCAGGATGGCATCGGGCCAGCACGCGCCCGACAGCGCCAGGCTCTTGCCCGGCAGCCATTCGAGGTTGCCATGCTTGCCCACGTGGACCATGACGTCCACGGCAAAGCGGTCGCGCAGCCAGAAGTAGAAGGCCAGGTAGCTGTGGGGCGGCACCAGCTCGGCATCGTGGTAGCTCGCATAGTCCTGCGCGCCCATGCCTTTACCGACCAATGCACGCGCCGGCTGTATGCCGACAAAGACATGGCCCAGGCGCAGGCCCGCGATCATGAAGCGGCCCTGGCGCAGCAGCGGGTCGGCCTCGGGCGCGCCCCAGCGCGCCGTGATGGCGTCGGCCATGCCGTCCGGCAGCGCGGCCAGGCGCGCCAGGTACTCGTCCAGCGCATAGCTTTGCCAGGCCGGGCGCAGCGGCCACTGGGCAGGGTCGTTGGCAATGCCCTGCTGCAGGGTGTGCATCAGCGCCTCGCCATCGGCGGGCAGCTGCGCGGGGTCGCCCAGCTCATGGCCTTCGGCAGCCAGGTGCTGCAGGATGGCTATCACCGAGGCCGGCGTATCCAGCCCCACGCCGCTGCCGATGCGGCCTTCGCTGCCCGGATAGTTGGCCAGCACCAGGGCCAGGCGCTTGTCACGCGCGGGCAGGCTGCGCAGGCGGCACCAGCGCCAGGCCAGGTCGGCCACGAAGTCCACGCGGTCGGGCTCGGGCTGGTAGGCCACCACGTCGGCCTGGGTGAAGGCGCAGCGGTGGGACAGGCCCTTGAAGCTGATGGCGCGCGTGATGATGCGGCCATCCATCTCCGGCAGCACCACCTGCATGGCGATGTCGCGCGGGCGCAGGCCCTGGCTGTCGGCCCACCAGTCCTCGCGGTTGCCGCCGCTGGCAATGACCTGCAGCACGGGCGCATCGCCGGCCAGGGCCGTGCCCGATTCCAGCGCCGAGAACGCCGTGGTGTTGAGCACCAGTTGCACGGCATGGTCTTCGCAGAGCTGGCGCAGCGTGGCCAGGCACAGCGGGTCCTTGAGCGAGTCCAGCGCCACGGGCAGCGGGTTCATGCCGCGCTGCTGCAGCGACAGGGCCATGGCGTCGAAGGCCGCCGTGTTGCCCGCCAGCAGGTGGGAGCGGTAGAACACCAGGGCCACGGTGGGCGCGCCCGGCGTCCAGGCGCGCTGCAGGTCGTCGATGCCGGCCACCTCATGGGCATGGACCTGGGCCTGGACCTGGGCATGGCTCCTGGCAGCGAACAGCGCCGGGGGAACGTGGACAGCCGCCTGCGGCAGGGTGCGCGGCGGCAGCGGCGCATCGCCCCGGTCCAGCCCGTGGTAGACGGTGGCCTTGAGGAATTCGCGCGCATTGGCCGCGCCGCCCGAGCGCAGGTACTGCCACAGCTGGCGGCAGGCGGCGGCCGGCAGCGTGCTGCGCGCCAGCAGGTGCGGGTCTTCCTGCAGGTCACCCGAGAACATGGCCAGGCGCTGCCCCTTGCGGCGCGCCAGCGAGCCGATCTGCTCGATGCCGTAGGGCCAGGCCGATTCCGAGCCCAGGTGGTCCACGATGACCACGCGCGCATGGCGCAGCACCTCGTCCACATACAGGTCCAGCGAGGCCGGCTGGCGCAGGTACAGCAGATTGGCCAGCCGCACCGAGGGAAAGTCCGCCGACGCCCCGGCCAGCGCGGCCACGGCCGAGGACAGCAGGGCCAGCGTGGTGTCGGCCGAGCTCAGGATGACGATGTCGGCCGGCGTCTGGTCGAGGCGGGTGACGATGCTCTCGTCCTCGACGAAGCCGCCGGGGCGCGTGGACAGCAGGTGCATGGAACAGGTTTCAGTGCGGAATCGGAAGGTCAGGCGGCCACATTCTCCAGGCCCTTGCGCAGCGCTGCTTCGTCAAGGTCTTGCCCGATGAACACCAGGCGCGTGCCGCGCTGCTCGCCCTCGCGCCAGGCGCGGTCGAAATGGTGGTCGAAGCGGCGGCCCACGCCCTGCAGCAGCCAGCGCATGGGCTTGCCCGGGATGTCGGCAAAGCCCTTGACGCGCAGGATGCTGTGCTGCTCCACCAGCGTCTCCAGTGCGGCCAGCAGGCGGTCGCGGTCCACGGCGGGCAGGTCGATCACGTAGGAGTCGAAGTCGTCGTGGTCATGGTCCTCGTCGTGGTCGTGGTGGCTCACGCGCTGGTCGATGGTGGTCTCGGCCGCCTTGGCCAGGCCCAGCACCACGTCCAGCGGCAGGCGGCCCTGGGACGATTGCACGATCTTGACCTCGGGCGGCAGCTCCTCGCGCACCAGGGCGGTCACGCGCGCCAGGGCATCGGCATCGGCCAGGTCGGTCTTGTTGAGCACCACCAGGTCGGCCGCGCCCAGCTGGTCCTCGAACAGTTCGTGCAGCGGCGATTCATGGTCCAGGTTGGGGTCGGCGCGGCGCAGCTCGTCCACGGCCTGGGGATTGGCGGCGAACTGGCCGCTGGCGGCCGCTGGCGTGTCCACCACGGTGACCACCGCGTCCACGGTGAACACGTTGGCGATCTCGGGCCACTGGAAGGCCTGGACCAGGGGCTTGGGCAGGGCCAGGCCCGAGGTCTCGATGATCACGGCGTCGATCTGGTCGCGGCGCTCGGCCAGCGCGCGCATCACGGGGAAGAACTCTTCCTGCACCGTGCAGCACATGCAGCCGTTGGCCAGCTCGTACAGCGCGCCTTCGCGCTCGTTGCCCTCGTCGTCGCAGCCGATGCCGCAGCCCTTGAGGATCTCGCCATCGATGCCCAGCTCGCCGAACTCGTTGACGATCACAGCGATTCGCCGGCCATCGGCGTTGTCCAGGATGTGGCGCAGCAGCGTGGTCTTGCCGCTGCCCAGGAAGCCGGTGACGATGGTGGCGGGAATCTTGGCGGTTTGCATGGAAGGTTCTCCAGAAAAAAGAGGAAGTCAGACGGTGGCGAAAGGCACGGCGCTGCGCAATGAAGGGAGAACCTCCTGCGCAAACAGTTCCATGCCGGCGAGGGCCTGGGCATCGCTCCACAGGCCGTTGGCGTTGAAGACGCAGCGCAGCTGGCCAATGCCCGTGCGCTCGCGCAAGGCGGTGATCTGCGCATGGCACTGCTCGGGCGTGCCATGGATGAATTGCTCGGCCAGCACGCGCGGCACATCGATGGGCAGCACCTGGTCGGCCGGCACGCCGCGCTTGCCCGCAAAGTACACGCGGCGCTGGTACAGCTGCGGCCACAGCGTGGCCAGCTGGGCCTGCACGGCGGCCTCATCGGCACCGATGCAGACATAGCGCGCCAGCGATGAACGCGCACGCAGCGCGGCGGCATCGCGCCCGCGCTCTAGGGCAGCGGCCTCCAGGCGCTCCAGCTGCATGCCTTCGGGCGGCTCCAGGCTCAGCAGCAGGGGCAGATTCTGATCGACGGCAAAGCCCAGGGTCTCTGCCGTGGAGCCGGCCACATACAAGGGAGGATTCGGACGCTGCACGGTCGAAGGCAGGGCGGGCCGGTCCTCGAAGCGCCACGGCCCCTGCCCCGCTGCGATGGGCCTGCCCGACAGCGCCTCCACCAGGATGCGGCAGGACTGCTCGAAGCGCTCGCGCGTGCTGTCCGCATCGATCTGCAGGGCGCGCAGCGCGGCCGGCTCCGTGCCCCGGCCCACGCCCACGTCGATGCGGCCGGCGCTTTGCAGGTCCAGCTGGGCAATCTCCTCGGCCAGCATCAGCGGATGGTGCAGCGGCAGCACCAGCACCGAGGTGCCCACGCGCAGCCGCTCGGTGCGCGCCAGCACGGCGGCGGCCAGCAGCAGGGGCGAGGGATAGGGCCAGGCGGTATCGGGCACGCGGAATTCGTTGAACCACACGCCCTGGAAACCCAGGCGCTCGGCGCGCTCGAACAGCGCCAGGAATTCACGGTGCCCGCCGCGCGTGGCGTCGCGCGTCCAGCCGGCCAGATCGATGCGCATGGGTTCAGTTCTCCTGTTTCAGCCGCGCGCGCAGCAAGGTTTGCGGAGGTGCGTCGATGCGCTCGAAATCCACGCCGAAGACGGCATCCAGCCCCGGCGCATGCAGCAGCTCGGCAGGGGCCCCATCGAGCGCAATGCGCCCCTGGTCCAGCACGATGACGCGCCCGAAGTGCGCCAGCGCCAGGTCCAGGTCATGCATGACCACCAGCACCAGCCGCTCTCGCCCGCGCTGCGCCAGCGCCTGCACCAGGGCCAGGCGGTGGCGCACGTCCAGCGCGGCGCCGGGCTCGTCGGCCAGCAGCACGGGCGGGTCGGTGGCCAGCACGGTGGCCAGCAGGGCACGCGCCTGCTCGCCGCCCGACAGCGTGGACCAGCGCCTGCGCGCGAAATCCTGCAGCCCGGCGCCTGCAATGGCCGCCTCGACATCACCCCGGCCCGCCAGCCGCATGTGCATGAGCTCGGCCAGCGTCAGGTCCCAGTGCGGCGCAAAGCGCTGGGGCATGTAGCCCACGCGGCGCGCGCGCTCGGCCACGGGCAGGGTTGCAATGTCTTGCCCGTCCAGCAGCACGCTGCCGGATGCGGGCGCCTGCAGCCCCGCCAGCAGGGACAGCAGGCTGGACTTGCCCGCGCCATTGGGCCCCACCAGGGCCACGGCGCCGCAGGCGGGCAGCTGCAGCGAGACGGCGTCCAGCACGCTGCGGCCACGGTGGCGCAGCGTGAGGGACCGGGCCTGCAGGCGCGGTGTGGCGCAAGGGATGGCACCGTTCATGCGGACCTCAGCCTGCGCGCCAGCAGCACGATGAAGAAGGGCCCGCCCGCCACGGCCGTGACCAGGCCCAGCGGGATCTCGGCCGGCGGCAGCACGCTGCGCGCAATCGCATCGGCCAGCGTGACGATGATGGCGCCCGTGAGCGCCGACGCCGGCAGGGCCGCGCGGTGCAGCGGTCCCGCCATCCAGCGCGCGATGTGCGGCGCAGCCAGGCCCACGAAGGCCACCAGCCCGCCATAGGCCACGGCCACGGCCACCACCAGCGAGCCGGCCAGCACGGCCAGCGGCGTGAAGCGCGCCACGTCCAGGCCGAAGCCCTGGGCCGCATCGGCACCCAGGCCCAGCAGGTCCAGCCCGCGCGCCAGCGCCATGGCCCCGGCCAGGCAAGCCAGGGAGGCGCCCGCCAGCAGGCCCAGCCCGCTCCAGGACGGCGTCTGTATGCCGCCCAGCACCCAGCTGAGCACCACCTGCAGGCTCACGGTTTCATCGGACAGCGCCAGCATCAGGAACGAGCGCAGCGCGCCCAGCACGGCCGCCAGCGCCACGCCGGCCAGCAGCATGCCGGCCGCATCGGTGGCACCGGCCACGCGCGAGACGGCCAGCACCAGCATGGTCGAGCCCCAGGCGCCCGCAAAGGCCAGCACGGGCAGCGTCCAGGCCTGGGGCAGGCCGAACAATAGATGCATGGGAACCAGCAGGGCGACAGTCGCCCCCAGCGCCGCGCCGCCCGAGGCGCCCAGCAGATAGGGCTCGGCCAGCGGATTGCGGAACACGCCCTGGAAGATGGCGCCCGACAGGCCCAGCAGCGCGCCCACCAGGGCGGCTGCCAGCACGCGCGGCACGCGCCACTGCAGCAGCAGCCGGCTGCGCAGGCTGTCCTCGCCGCCCAGCGCGGCCAGCAGGTCGGCCGGGCTGGCCCACTGGTGGCCCGCGCAGGCGGCGATCAGCAGGCTGGCCAGCAGCAGCAGGACCGCACCGGCCCAGGGGCGCCACGCGGGTGTCCGTGAAAGGGAATTCATGCGGCCTCCCCGGCCCAGGCCGCAGGGTGCAGCCAGCGCGAGAGCTTTTCCACGCCGCCGAAGGTGCGCGGCCCGGGAATCAGGAACTCGGCACGCGCCACCGTGGTGGCCCGGCCGCCGCGCACGGCACGCAGGTCGCGCCAGCCGCGCTGGCCGATCAGGTCCTGCATGGCCTCCTGCGTGCCTGCGAACAGCAGCACGTCGGGGTCGGCGGCCAGCACGGCTTCGGGCGAGACCTGGGGCACGGTGCCCAGGCCGTCCAGCGCGAACGCGGCGCCCGCGCGCACCATGGCCTCGCCGGTATAGGTGCCAGGGCGTGCCGCCAGCAGCATGCCGTTGCCCAGCCGGCCCGTGACCATGAGCGCGCGCGGCCGGGGCTGGCCGGCCACCAGCCGGTCCACGCGCAGCAGCCGCGCCTCCTGCGCCAGGGCCAGCGCCTGGCCGCGCGCCTGCACGCCCGTGGCGCGGGCCACCAGGCGCAGGTTGTCCATCACCTCGGCCAGCGAGCGGCTGAGCAGCACCATCACTGGCACGCCGATGCGCTCCATGGGATCGACCAGCTGGTGCGCCGCCTGGCGCGCGGGCGTGACGATGACCAGGTCCGGCTGGCGCGCCACCACGGCGTCCACCGAGAACCCCAGCCGCCCGCCCACCTTGGGAATGCGCTCCACGCCCGGTGGAAAGCGCGTGAAATCCTCCACGCCCACCACGCGGTCCAGCAGGCCCAGCGCGGCCACCAGCTCGGTGTTGGAGGCAAAGATGGAGACGATGCGCTGCGGCGGCGCGGCAATCTCCACGCGCCGGCCCAGCGCATCCTGCAGCACCACCGGACCGCCTGCAGCGACGGTGTCGGCCCAGGCCGCGGGCAGGCCGCAGGCCAGGGCCGCCGCCGCGCCCTGGCGCAACAACTGGCGGCGCGTGGTGCTGGATTGCCTCATGCCATGGTCCTCAAAACTCTGCTTGCAGGCCGACCATGAGTTCGCGCCCGGCCATCGACGTTCCGCAGCCGCCGTTCTGGTACGCCGGGTTGGCGATGCAGGGCGCACGGTCCAGCGCGATGAAGATGGGATGGCGGTTCAGGTCGAACAGGTTGTTGACGGCCGCGAACAGCTTGACGCCCGGCGACACGCGGTAGTCGGCACGCAGGTTCCAGATGGTGAAGGCGCCCTTGCGGTGGATGAAGGTGCTGCTGGGCTCGCCCTGCGGGATGAGCAGCGCCTCTTCCGTGTCGTACCACATGGGACCGCGCAGCAGCGTGGACAGCTGCAGGCTCCAGTCGCCCTGCAGCCGCCCGCTGCCCTGGCCGTAGCGCACGCCGGCCGAGGCCTCGTAGCGGTACATGCGCTGCACCTTGTCGGTATTGGCCGAGGCTGGCGATCCCTTGTCGCGCATGCTGAAGTGGTAGTAGCCGCCAGCCCAGGCCTTGAGCTGGTGGCCCGTCAGGTTCAGCGCCCGCGCCAGGTCCATGTCGGCCTGCATTTCCAGGCCGCGCGCCACGATGTCGGCCGCGTTGTTGGCGTAGTCCGAGGTGTTGGTCGTGGCCCCGCGCGAGACGGTGATGATGCGGTCGCTGATGGTGTTCTGGAACAGGGCCGCATCCACGCGCCAGCCGGGCTGCTGCAGCGCGGCGCCGACCTCGATCTGGCGGCTGGTCTCGGGCTTGAGGTTGGGGTTGCCGAAGGTGCGGCCACCGCCGACGGCCGTGAAGTCCGAGGCCAGCTCCGTGGCCGTGGGCGCGCGGAACCCCGTGGAGGCCGCAGCGCGCAGCGTGAGCCGGTCCGTGGCCTTCCAGGTGGCGCCGGCCGACCAGGTGTGGTTGTCGTAGTCGCGCGTGCTGGCCTGGGCCAGGGCGAGGTTGGGCGTCTCGTCGAAACGCGTCGTGCCCCAGGTCTTGCGCAGGCCGGCGCGCAGGGTCAGGCGGTCGTCGAACAGGGTCTGCGCGTCCTCGAAGTACAGCGCGTGCACCTGCTCGGTCTGGTTGTTGTCGTAGGGCGCAACTTGGCCCGCCGGGCCGCCGGGCATGGCGACGCGCAGGCGGTCGGAGCGCAGCTTGCTGCGCTCCCAGTCAAAGCCCATCAGCAGGTCATTGGTCTGGCTGACACGCAGGCGCGGCTGAAAGCGCAGGCCCGTGGCGTCCAGCTGGCGGTGGTTGTAGTCGCGCGCCGTGCCGGGCACGGCGCTGTTGCCCGAGCGGATCACGGGAGAGGCCCAGTTGAACTCATCGGTATCGACCAGGCTGTAGAGGTGGGTCGTCCAGCTCAGGCGCTGGCCGGGCAGTGCGCCCTCGTAGGTCAGGTCCAGCGAGCGGTTGCTGCGGTTGTCGCGGCTGTAGATGTTGGCGCCAGATCCGCGAAAGCCCGCGTTGTAGATGCCGTCCGTGCGCAGCTGCAGCTCCACGCGGTGCAGTTCGTGCAGCTGCCAGCCCAGGGCGCCGCTGGCGCCGCGCCGCTTCCAGCCCGTGTTCTCCATGCGCGTGCCGCCGTCGCCCGACTCGTAGTCGCCGCGCCCGCCTGCGCTCACGCCGAAGTACCAGTCGAAGCGGTCATTGGCGCCGGCCGTCTGCGCATCGGTGCGCCACAGGTCCCATGAACCGGCCTGGACCTGGGCGCGCGTGCCGGGCGCGGTAGCCCCGGTTTTCATGATGATGTTGACCACCCCGCCCATGGCCTGGCTGCCGTAGATCACCGAGGACGGGCCGCGCACGATCTCGATGCGCTCCACATCCGAGGGGCTGAGCTTGGACAGGTTGGCCGTGCCCGCGCGCCGGCCGTTGACCAGCACCAGCACCTGGCTGCGGAAGTCGCGCCCCTGGCCGTCGGTGGAGGCACCGCGCAGGTTCATCGAGGTCTGGGCCGCCGTCCATTCGCTGAGAAAGCCCACGGCGTTCTCGGCCAGCAGGTCGGTGACCGAGCGCGCGCTGGAGCGCTCTATGGCCTCGCGGTCGATGGTCTGCGTGGTGCCCGCGATGCGGCTGCGCGCCTCGGGCCGCGCCGTGGCGGTCACGAAGACGGCGTCCAGCGCATCGTCGGCGGAGTCCGTGGAGCGGCCCGAAGCCGGCTCCTGCGCGGCGCCGGCCGCTGCAGCGCAGCTGGCCAGCAGGACGGCGGCTGCTACGGGCCGCAGGCTGGAGACAAGAGGGAGAACAGAGAGAAGGCCGGAGGAATCGGCGGCCGAAGAAGCGAAGCGCATGCGTTGAACCCAACTGCCCCACTCACCCGTGGGGCCTATCGTCTGAACCACGCCGCACAGCGCGCACGCCGGAGCCGGCCACGGCAGCGCAGGCTGGGGCCGGACCGGACAGGCGCACTCCCGCGGCGTCCGAAAGCAATGCAGAAGGCCGGTATCCGGGCTTGCGGAACGCTGCGGCGCGCAGGGTGGGCGCGCTGCGGCAGGCATCCCCGCCTTCCCATGCCCGAGAAGGACACAGTGGCTTGCGGCGCGTGGTTTGGGGCGCGTCCGCGTGGGGAGTTGTATTCCGCTGACCGTTGCGGGGGCAGCGCAGGCATTGCGAGCGGCCACCTCGATGGCATCGCGCACCTGCTTCCCGTTGAACCCCTGGCCGGTGAACGGCATGGGGCACCTTCAGCAACAGCGCACCGCCACGGCCCAGGGGCTGCGGCGGTGCGCCAGCGGCGGATTATCGCCCAGCCCAGAAGCCCGGCACCCGGGCCAGCGCCCGCAGCGCGCGGCGGCTGCTGCGCGCGCTGGTGGCCAGGCGGGCCTGCAGGTAGCCGGCGGCAAACCAGGCGCGCGGATCCGTGCCGGCCTCGTCACGAAAATGCGCGGCCGCCACGGCCATGTCGTTGTGCAGGCCCAGCGCGTCCTGGGCGGGCACCAGCGCCTCGGCAAAGCGCCGGCCCTTTTTGCCGGGCCACATTCCGGGCGCGAATTCCCGGGCAAAGTCCGCCAGGTAGCGCAGGCGCTTGAGCCGCTTGCGCACGCGGTGCTGCTGCGCCAGCGGCAGGCGGTCGAAGTGCAGGCCATCGCGCAGCACCTGGCGGTGCAGGCGCGCCAGCCGCCGTGCCAGGTACTTGCGCGTGCCTGCGGCGGACAAATCGGCAAAACGGGCCGATGGCTCTCCCTGCGGTGCCTGCGCCAGCGCCTGGATCTCGGCCAGCGCGTGCAGGAATGGCGGCTCGCGCACGGCAGCGGCTGCATCCGCCTGCACGGCCGCCGGCGCCTGCCAGTCGCACAGGGGCGCATGGGCGGCCTGCAGCAGCGGGCGCACCACATCGGCCAGCGTATCGGCATCGCGCAGCGTGCCCAGCTGCGCAAAGGCCTGGGCCAGGGGTTCATCCCATTCGGCGCGCATGCCGGGCGCCAGCCCTGCGCACTCACGCAGCACGGTGCGCAGGCGCCGCAGGGCCACGCGCAGCTGGTGGATGGTCTCGGCATCGCTGCCACCGCCCTCCAAGACCGCCAGATGCGACTGCACCTGGGCCAGGGCAGCAGCCAGCGCCGCACGCACAAAGCCGGCCGCATCGGGCCGGTCAGGGTGCTGCTTCGCAGGGGTGGACATGGTCAGGCAAGGAGATGTGGACGTTGCCGACGATTGTGGGTGCAGCCCCGCGCCAGGGTCAATCCATGGTCAATCGGCGCCCTCCCCGCTCAGGCTGTGCAGCGCGGGCCGGGCAATGCGCACATAGTCGGCCGAGTCCAGCACGATGGAGCGGTCCAGCCGGCCCGCGTTGAAGGCGATCTCGCCAAAGCGCTCGACCAGGGCCGGGTCCACCACCAGGCGCACCTGCGGGTTGAAGGAGAACGGCGGCACCGATCCCATCACGCAGCCCGTGGCGGCCTGGGCCTCCTCGGGCGAGGCCAGCGTGGCCTTGCGCACGCCCACGGCCTGGGCCAGGCGCTTGAAGTCCAGCTTGCGGTCGCCGGGCAGCACGGCCAGGAACAGCTGGGGATCGCCCGCACCGGCCGCATCGCGGCTCTTGCAGAGCATGGCCTTGGCGCCCTGGCCGGGGGCGGTGCCCCGGATTTCGGCGACGAGGTCAGAGCGGCCTTCGGCCGGATGTTCCAGCACGCGAAAACGCGCGCCCTGGGATTGCAGCAGGTCTACGAGGGTGTCGAACATGGTGGAAAGCGCAGAGAAGTCGTCTGGATTTTGACATTTTGTCCAATTCAAAACAAAATGTCCAATATGACCCAACGAACCCCTGAACAGCGCCAGCTTCTGGACCAGTTGGCCCAGATCGCCGAAGGCCTGGGCCAGACCTTTGCCCCGTTCTGCGAGGTGGTGGTGCATGACCTGCTCGACCCGTCCCATGCGGTGCTGGCCATCCACAACAACCTGTCGGGCCGCGAGGTGGGCCAGGGCGCGACGGAGCTGGGCCTGGCCCGCATCCTGGACCCCGGCTACGAGCAGGTCATCGCCAACTACCCCAACCAGTTCGCCGATGGCCGCCAGGCCAAGAGCACGTCCATCGGCATCCGCGACTCCGAGGGCCGCTACATCGCCGCCCTGTGCATGAATGTGGACCTGACGATGTTCCAGGGCTTCCAGGGCATGCTCAACCGCTTTGCTGCCGTCAGCGGCGACACCCCCGCGCGCGAAATGCTGGACCCCACGGGCGCCGGCGCAGGCGCCGACACGGTGCGTGCCCGCATCGACCAGTTCGCGGCCCGCCTGGCGACCACGCCGCGCGCCCTCAAGCCCGAGGAGCGCCGTGCCCTGGTCCGCGAACTCAAGGGCGCCGGCCTGCTCGATGTGCGCCGCTCCATGGAGACCATTGCCGCCCACCTGGGCGTGTCGCGCGCCACGGTCTACAGCTACGCCAAATAGCTCCCGGCACCCCGCCGGTCTGCAACCCCTTCTCTCCCGTACCGATGACAAGCCTTCCCACCTATGACGACGTGGCCGCAGCGGCCCAACGCATCCAGGGCCATGCCCACCGCACGCCCGTGCTCACCTCGCGCACGCTGGACGATGCGCTGGGCGCCCGTGTCTTCCTGAAGTGCGAGAACCTGCAGCGCATGGGCGCCTTCAAGTTCCGCGGTGCTTTCAACGCCCTGTCTCGCTTCAGCGCCGCGCAGCGCAAGGCCGGCGTAGTGGCCTTTTCCTCGGGCAACCACGCCCAGGCCATCGCCCTGGCAGCGCGGCTGCTGGAGATTCCCGCCACCATCGTCATGCCGCATGACGCGCCCGCCGCCAAGGTGGCGGCCACCAAGGCCTATGGCGGCCAGGTGGTGGTCTACGACCGCTATACCGAAGACCGCGAGCAGATCGGCCGCGACCTGGCCGAGCGCCACGGCCTGACCCTGATCCCGCCCTACGACCACGCCGACGTGCTGGCCGGCCAGGGCACGGCCGCCAAGGAACTGTTCGAGGAAACCGGCCCGCTGGACGCCCTCTTCGTGCCGCTGGGCGGCGGCGGCCTGCTGTCAGGCACCGCGCTGTCAACGCGCGCGCTCAGCCCCGAGTGCGCGCTCTACGGCGTGGAACCAGAGGCCGGCAACGACGGCCAGCAGTCGCTGCGCGCGGGCCGCATCGTCCACATCGAAACGCCCAAGACCATTGCCGACGGCGCCCAGACCCAGCACCTGGGCGGCATCACCTTCCCCATCATCCAGCGCGACGTGACCGACATCCTCACCGCCAGCGATGCCGAGCTGGTCGACGCCATGGGCTTCCTGGCCACGCGCATGAAGCTCGTGGTCGAGCCCACCGGCTGCCTGGGCCTGGCCGCCGCGCGCCAGAAAGGCGAAGAGCTGCACGGACGGCGCGTGGGCATCATCCTCAGCGGCGGCAATGTGGACATGCAGCGCTTTTGCAGCCTGCTTGGCGCCTGATCCTGGTCCTGATCGAAGGCCGCCCTCACCCGCGCGGGCTGAAGGTGCGCGGAAACACCACGGGCGCGCTGCGGTCGGCCAGGCGGTAGCCCATGGCGGGGCGGCGTGACGTGCCTTCCACCTGGCCAGCCTCCACCAGAAAGCCGGCCGCCATCATGCGCGTGCGAAAACCGCTCTTGTCCACGGGGCGGCCCAGCACCACTTCGTAGGCCTGCTGCAGCTGCGGCAGCGTAAAGGGCTCGGGCAGCAGAAAGGCCGGCAGCGAGGTGTATTCCACCTTGCCCCGCAGCCGCTCCACCGCTGCGCGCAGGATCTCGCCGTGGTCGAAGGCCAGCGCAGGCGCGCGCAGCAGTTCATCGACGGCAAACCACGACACATCGGCCGCATTCGCGCCCTTGGCCAGGATCAGGTCGTGTCCCGGGATCAGCGCGAAATACACATGCGTGGCCGACCAGCCACGCGGGTCGCGCGCCGCGCCGCCCCAGCTTCCCAGCTGCTCCAGGTAGGGGCTGTCCACACCCGTCTTGTCCAGCAGCTTGCGCCGCGCGCAGGCCAGCAGGTCCGCGTCCTGGCGCACATCCACAAAGCCGCCGGGCAGCGCCCACAGCCCCGGGAAGGGCTCGCTGCCCGCCGTGGGGCGCTGCACCAGCAGCACCTGCAGGGCATCGTCTGCCACCGTGAAGATGACCACGTCCACCGTGGTGAACGGGCGCGGGAAGTCCAGCGCGCCCTGCGGGGATGGGGAATTTTTTTCAGCCATGGGATGGATTGTGCTTGACGTGCCGGATTTTAAGTTGCACTATGCAACCCATATAAGTTGCACAGAGCAACTTAAAGGAGAAGCACCATGTTCGGCATCCGTTTCATCAAGTCCCAACCCACGGTCCACCTCATGCAGTTCCGCGCCGGCAAGGTGGTGCGCGAGGGCGCGGGCCAGTCCTTCTTCTACTACGCGCCCACCACCACCCTGGTCGCGGTGCCCGTGGGCAGCCAGGACTGCCACTTCATGCTGGAGCTGGTGACGGCCGACTTCCAGAGCGTCACCGTGCAGGGCCAGGTCACCTACCGCATCAGCACACCGCGCCAGACCGCCACGCTGATGGACTTCTCCCTGGCGCGCGATGGCCAGAAATACCTGTCCGAAGACCCGCAGCGCCTGGGCGACCGCGTGACCATGCAGGCCGAGGTCATCATCCAGCAGGCCGTGCAGGCGCTGGAGCTCAAGCAGGCGCTGCGCTCCTCGGCGCTCATTGCGCGCACGGCCCAGCAGGAGCTGGCCGCCCAGCCCGAGATCGAGGCGCTGGGGCTGGAAATCCTGGGCGTCTCGGTCATGGCCGTCAAACCCACGCCCGACATCGCCCGCGCCCTGGAGGCGGAGGCGCGCGAATCCAACCTCAAGGCCGCGGACGACGCCGTTTATGCCCGCCGCATGGCTGCCGTGGAAAACGAGCGCGCCATCCGCCAGAACGAGCTCGATACCGACGTGGCCGTGGAAAAGAAAAAGCGCCAGATCCGCGAGGCCCAGCTGGAAGCCAAGGCTGCCCAGATGCGCAAGGAAAACGAGCTGCGCGCCGAACAGATGTCCGCCGACGTGGCGCTGGAGACCAGCCGCCGCGACTTCGTCGAAGGCCAGGCCGCCAACAGCCGCACCCTGGCCGAGGCCGAGGCCTACCGCGTGGGCGCCGTCATGCAGGCCCTGGAAAAGGCCGACCCGCGCATCGTGCAATCGCTGGCCGCCGTGGGCATGCAGCCGGGCCAGCTCATCGCCCAGGCCTTTGGCGGCATTGCCGAGAAGGCCGAGCGCATCGGCCAGCTCAACGTCTCGCCCGAGCTGCTGCAGTCGCTCATGGGCGCCGGTGCAGGCCCTGCAGCCGCCGTGGCCGATCCCGAACCCGCAAGGAGCCGCCGTGAACGCCAATGAACGCAAGACCGTGCTGGTGGTGCGGCGCACGCGGCTCGATGAGCTGGTGGCCAGGTACCACACGCTGTCCCAGGCGCGCTTCTACATCGAGCACCTGGGTGCCGACTTCGGCGACTACCTGCGCGAAAGCGCCGCCTACGCCGCCGCCCTGCAGGCCGTGGTGCAGGCGCTGGAGGCACGCGGCCGCTACCAGATCGTGGACCGCGCCCTGGTGCCCAACTTCGTCTTCGGCGCCGACGACATCGTGGTGGCACTGGGCCAGGACGGCATGGTGGCCAACACCATGAAATACCTGGACGGCCAGCCGCTCATCGGCGTCAACCCCGAGCCCGCGCGCTGGGACGGCCTGCTGCTGCCCTTCGCCCCCGCCGACCTGGCCGCCCTGCTGGGCGACGTGGCCGCCAACCGCCGCCCCACGCGCGCCGTCACCCTGGCCGAAGCGCGCCTGAGCGACGGCCAGGTGCTGCGCGCCGCCAACGACCTGTTCATCGGCCCGCGCAGCCATACCTCGGCCCTGTACGACATCACGCTGGGCGAGCGGCGCGAATCCCAGTCGTCCTCCGGCCTCATCGTCGCCACGGGGCTGGGCTCGTCCGCCTGGATCAAGAGCATCGTCACGGGATCGATGGGCATTGCCCGCGCCGTGCGCGGCGCATCCACCGACTTCGACTACCAGCCCTTCGCCTGGGATGCGCCACGCCTGGACTTCGCCGTGCGCGAGCCCTTTCCCAGCCGCTCCTCCACGGCCGAGCTGGTCTACGGCCAGGTCACGGCCGGCCAGCCGCTGACCCTGCGCTCGCGCATGCCCGACCATGGCGTCATCTTCTCGGACGGCATGGAGGCCGACTACCTGCAGTTCACGGCGGGCATGCAGGCCACCATCGGCCTGTCGGATCGGCAGGGCTGCCTGGTGGTGTGAAGCCCGCAGCACGGACAATCATCAACACAACAAGAAAATCCATGGAAATGGACCGTATGAACAACAAGAACACACTGACATCGACCAGCAAATTCATGAGCCTGGTCCTGCGCCACAACCCCGGCCGCGCCGGGCTCGCACTGGACGCCCAGGGCTGGGTCTCCATAGACGCATTGCTGCGCGGCGCCCAGGCGGCCGGCCGCAACATCTCACCCGCACTGCTGATGGAGGTGGTGCAAAGCTGCCCCAAGCAGCGCTTTGCCATCAGCGCCGACGGCCTGCGCATCCGCGCCAGCCAGGGGCATTCCGTGCAGATCGACCTGGGCCTGCAGGCCAGCGTGCCGCCGCAGCGCCTCTACCATGGCACGGCCACGCGCTTTCTGGACTCCATCCTGCGCACCGGCCTGGACCGGCGCAACCGCCACCACGTGCACCTGACCGACAACCTGGCCACGGCCCGCTCCGTGGGCCAGCGCTATGGCCGGGTGGTGCTGCTGGAGATCGATGCGGCGCGCATGCATGCCGATGCCTGCCTGTTCTACCGCTCGGACAACGGCGTCTGGCTCACGGACAGCGTGGCACCGCACTACCTGCGCGTGCTGGCCGAAGAGGAACACGATGAAACCCATCATTGCCCTTGACGCCGATGGCGTGCTGCTGGACTACAACAGCGCCTATGCCGGAGCCTGGGAACGCGCGTTCGGCCAGCGCCCCGCCGAGGCCGACCCCCATGCCTACTGGGCCATGGACCGCTGGGCCGTGCAGGCGCTGGACGGCGAGCGCCTGCAACAGTTCAGGGCCTGCATGGACGACGACTTCTGGCGCAGCATTCCCGCGCTGGGCAATGCCTTGCAGGCCTGCCACGACCTGCAGGGCGCCGGCTACGAACTGGTCTGCGTGACGGCCCTGGCGGCGCGCTTCGAGCAGGCACGCCTGGGCAACCTGCGCGACCTCGGCTTTCCCATCGACCGCGTGATCGCCACGGGCCGGACCACCGGCCTGCGCAGCCCCAAGGCAGACGCCCTGCAGCGGCTCGGCCCGGTCGCCTTCGTGGACGACTATCTGCCCTACCTCCGGGACATTGGCCCGGGCATTCACGCGGCCCTGGTGTGCCGCGGCCCGAACGGCACGCCCAACACCGGGCCGGACCTGGTCCACGCCCACTCGCAGCACGCAGACCTGATGGCCTTCAGCCAGTGGTGGCTGCAGCAAGCTCCATCGCATTCCTGAAACGGCACACACGGCAACGAGACAGCCCATGACTACGACAGACCACATCGCCTCCCTGCAAGACCTCCAGAACGCCATGGCCCAGGGTCTCACCCCGCGCTTCCTGCCGTTCTGGGGCCACCAGCCTGCGGCCGATGGCTCCATCGGCAAGACCTGCATGAGCCAGTGGTTCGAGGCGGGCTTCGAGGTCGATGGCCAGCACTACCCCACGGCCGAGCATTTCATGATGGCGGGCAAGGCACGGCTGTTTGGCGACGAGGCGGCGCACGCGGCCATCGTGCGCTGCCGCACGCCGGGCGAGGCCAAGAAGCTGGGGCGTGGCATCCAGGGCTTCGATGAAGCGGCCTGGGTGGCCGCGCGCATGGGCATCGTGGTGCGCGCCAACCAGGCCAAGTTCTCCCAGAACCCGGCCCTGGCCGGCTATCTGCTGAACACGGGCGACCGGGTTCTGGTGGAGGCCAGCCCCGCGGACACCATCTGGGGCATCGGCCTGGCCGCCGACGATGTGCGCGCCACCGACCCCGCGCGCTGGCAAGGCCTGAACCTTCTGGGCTTTGCCCTCATGCAGGTGCGCGCGCGGCTGCGCAGCACCGCTCCTGACCGACCATGAGCGGGAGCACAGGCATGGCCATGGACACGCTGGACCGATACCGTGGCGCCCTGCTGGGCCTGGCCTGTGGCGACGCCGTGGGAACGACGCTGGAATTCCAGCCGCGCGGCAGCTTTGCGCTGCTGACCGACATGGTCGGCGGCGGCCCGTTCTCGCTGCCCGCAGGCAAGTGGACCGACGACACCTCCATGGCCCTGTGTCTGGCCGAAAGCCTGCTCCAGCGCGGCGGCTGCGACCTGCGGGACCAGATGACGCGCTATGCCAACTGGTACGAATGGGGCTACTGGAGTTCCACCGGCAACTGCTTCGATATCGGCATGGCCACCAGGGCGGCCATCCAGCGCTTCCTGGCCACCGGCGATCCGCTGGCCGGGTCGCCCGACCCGGACCAGGCCGGCAACGGCTCCCTGATGCGGCTGGCGCCCGTGCCCATGTTCTTCGGCCCCGACGAGGACCTGGTGCAGCGCATGGCTGAACTCAGCTCACGCACCACCCACGCGGCACCTGAATGCCTGCAGGCCTGCCGCCTGTTCGCCGTGGCGCTGTGCCGGGCACTGCAGGGACTGCCCCGGTCGCAGGTTCTGGACCTGGGCGGCGTTCTGCAAGACTGCGCCAGCCCACGCCTGCGGGAGATTGCCCGTGGCGACTATCGCGACAAGCCAGCCGCACAGATACGCGGCAGCGGCTACGTGGTGGACAGCCTGGAGGCGGCCCTGTGGTGCTTTGCGAGGCATGACAGCTTTGAAGGCGCGGTACTGCAGGCCGCCAACCTGGGCGATGACGCCGACACCACGGCAGCCATCACGGGCCAGTTGGCCGGAGCCCTCCACGGCGCCAGCGGCATTGCGGACCGCTGGCTGGAACGCCTGCACCTGGCCCCTGAGATCACAGCCCTGGCCGATGCGCTCTGGCAAGCCGCCAGAGGTGCCAGGGACGCTTCTCCGACCGTACCTCTCAGTACCTGAGCGGCCTGGCGCGCTCACGACAGCCGCCGGGGCCGCGAGCGGACTGAACCAGGCTTGTCTGCGCGACCTCCCGCGCACACGGGCTCCGTGACACGCAGGCCTTGCTCTTTACGAATGGCGTGCATGGTCGGCTTTTGGTGAGCCACGCTCCATTTTCAGAGCAGTCTGATTGCATCACCTCATATCTTCGGCGTAGAGTGCGAAATACTAAAGAGGCCACCCATCGAATGATTCGATGCTTTCATTTCCAGCCCCTCATTATTCACTCAAAAGTTCAATAAAACTATTGCGTGATATTTTCGAGAATCATACTTCAGCAATGGAGCGAATCAGTATCATGCATTTTTCTTTCATTCCCTCATTTTTCTCGCAAGTACGCCGCCTTGCATTGATCGCCCTTCCATTTCTCATCGCCTTTTCAGCGGCAACGATGAACACCAATGCCTTTGCCGGGGGCGTATTCTCCCCCACCAGCTCCAGCATTTCACTGCCCGAGGAAATAACAGTACCCGGAAATTACTCCAACGGATCTACGCTATGGAAGTCTACGGCAACCGTATTTAATCTTCGAGCAGTGCTGAACACGGCATTCGAGTACGATGTTTCCAACGCCGTTGTAGCCGCCAATGTTCAATCCGGAAACAAGACGCCCGGATACAATAATGTCTACAGCACCAATATTCCCGGCATTGGAATCCGCTGGTGGGCAACATGGCGCGGCCCCAGCGCTCCCAGTGGCAGAACCATGCCCATTACCACCGAATCAGAAAATCATTCGGGCGCGCTGGGTTATTTCTGGAATGTCAGTTCACATCCCCAGGATGTCTGGATCGAGCTGGTGAAAACCGGCAACGTTTCCGCTGGCACGCTAACGGGCTCCGGGATGAACGTCGAGATGCGATTCCAGTGCCCCAGCTGCACCGCAGGAAACGTCAACCTGTCCGGCCGCACCAGGGTGGTGGTCGGTCCCTCCTGCTCGGTGGCCGCCTCGACCATCTCCGTACCCATGGGCGCTGTGCCCATCCTGCGATTCACGGGGCTCCAATCCACCTCCATCCCCCAGCACTTCGACATCACGCTGGAATGCAAGGGCGGCGCGCCCGAAAGCGTTCTGCGTCCCCACATCACGCTCACCGATGCCAATGACACCAGCAATCAGAGCACCGTCCTGACCTTGAGCCAGACCGCGCCAGACGGCAAGCCGGTTGCCACGGGAATAGGCATACAGATACTGAAGGATGGCACCGCTCTCGGATACGGCCCCGACTCCAACGTGCCTGGCAACACCAACCAATGGAGTGCGGGAACCATCGTCCAGGGCGTTGCCCAGTTCAAGATCCCGCTGACTGCCAAATACGTGCAGACCGCTGCGGCAGTCACGACGGGGCAGGCCAACGGCAGGGCCACCTTCACGCTGAACTACCAGTGACAAAGAGGCATGCCGGTCAGCCCGCAAGGGCTTTCAGGCCGCTTGCATCAGGCACTCTCGCGAGCCATGTCACTTTGGTTTCGTGCGTACCGGGATTGCACAAAAGATCCCTCCGGTCAGGACGGAGTACCTTGCGCGCCGGCACTGAGACCGCCTCCATCTGCTCTGACAGAGCGACAAAGTTGGTGCTTCCTTCCGTGAACTTACCCCCTCCAGGCTGCGTTATCAAAGCACTAAACCCAAAGCGGCCCAGCTTGTGGCTTGAGCAAACGTCTTCATATTCCGGCAGAAAGGGATGACAAGCCATGGTCTCTTGATGACCGTTTCGCAGTGCTTCGGCGTGAAGATGAAGCGGGTGACCTCCGCGCCATTTTCTCCGCGATAAACAAAGCTGGATTGAAACCATTATTTCCGGCAAATCCAGGTTATTCACAAAACTGCTCCGGAGAATGTCTTTGCGGTATTTTGACCAGGCAACTACCCGCCACTGCAGCTTGCGCTCTCGTCTACCACCCGATCTGACTCGCTCCTTGAGAAGTTGAAGATCACTGGTGCCACGACAAGGTGAAATGGATCGTCGCCTGCCGCAAGAACACGCTCAGGCAGCTGGCCAAAAGGAGCCGCCAGTTTCACGATGTCTGCCATATGTCTGTCTAATGATTGCTTGCCGGAAGAAGCCACCACTTCAGTCCCAACCAGGTTCCCTAGTTTGTCCACGAAGATGGCCATCGCACCTTTGCCATAGATGCTGACTCCTCCTTCCTTGGGGAAGAACCTGAAGCCACAGAATTCTATTGCTCGCACCATCTTCCGATAGTACTCATTCATCTCACGGGTCATCAATGCGTTGGGAGGAAGATAGAGATTACCGTTCGCATGAGTCCTTATTTCCAGCTCTGCAAGTGCGACAACAAGGGCTTGTCGCTTACCCCTCTCGTCAGCCTTCATCGTCTCTGCATTCGTTTTGGGTGAAAGCTGGAACAGACCTTGTGCCAAAGCAGGCGAGCGTTCAGTCAAGGTCAAGGCAAGTAGCGCTGCAAGAACGGCAAAGCGGCGATGAAAGTTAATGTCTGATTGCATGTCAAATCTACCAGGAAAACTCTTAAGCGGACCTGCGGCACCCAGGAATCCAACACAGTTCAAAGTGTGGCGGCTTCTGCTGAGGTATTCAGCATATATCTGACGCCACCGTAGAAATTTTTCAGCCATAAATGCGTACACACCAGACCCGGGCGTTAGCAACTCAAGCAGCGCGAGCGGATTGTTCAACGATCTATCACTTGTAAAGGCTTGAGGACTTCAGTTTTGCAATCGTCCCTGTACGAAATGACCCATGCATGAACTCAGATACGGCATAAACCTGCCATCCAGTTTATCATTCGAACTTACTGTTCAAACCATATTCAGCTGACATGCGTCCAATTTTATCTTTTCTGATTACCACGATGTTGGCCGGGTGTGCCGCATCTTCCGATGTTGTCGAGCAACAAGCAATTGCCTTGACTTCGGCAGCGCCGGCTTATCCCATGTCTGCCAGACGGCACGGTATCGAAGGCGTCGCTCACGTAAGCTATTGCGTGCGAGCTGACGGCAAGGTTGAAAACATCGCTATCGAAAAGAGTTCAGGGAGCGCGGAGCTTGATGCTTCTGCCATTGATGCGGTAAAGAGATCAAAATTCCAATCGGCCAAAACAGCCTCTGGAAAGAGTATTGATAGTTGTGTAACGGCCCCTTATCGTTTTACTCTTGAGAGAAAGGTGCCTCAAACCTATTCCCAAAAAATACGAAAAGCAATTCAACCACACATTGCACCAACTGAGCCAATTGAAGGCAATCCATCTGTAGAAATCAAGATTACCACCCAACCTGACGGAAAAATAATAAATATCGAGGTAGTCAAAAGCAGCGGCAACCCGGTTTGGGATATGGCAGCGCAAAATGCTGTAAGCAAGGCTGGCTCCATTCCGCTTGACGCGGAAAATAGGGTCCCACCCGTCATATACATCAACTTCAGGCCCATGCCGTGAATATCACGGCTCGACGAGCTTGCCGCAATAAGATCGATTCCATTGCTCGCGAGCGTGTTGAGCGGCCGCTTCGGGTCGATCCAATCCACGCCAGTCGCCAGCTTGTCGGCCGCTCGCCATGCAAGAAGTCAACCCCAGGGCCTCATTCGTCTGCGACAGGTCTCAGGGCTTCTTGTCCAGCTGCATTTCCCAGGACTTGAGCTGCTTGGCGCGGGCGCGGGCGAAGTCGCTCCAGCAGTTGGCGCGCGCATCGTCCTTGGCAAAGCTGGCCGAATTGAATTCAGAGAGGAACTCGCAGGCACTGCGCGCGTACTGCACCCAGTTTCTCTGCGCCACTTCCAGCTCTTCCGACGCCTGGGGCATGCGGGCCTTGAGCTTGAGCGACAGCGAGACGTAGGCGGCCTTGACCATGGCCACGTTCTGCTCGTGCAGGCAGGCGCGCACCTCGGACATGTTGGTGGAGCTTTCCTCGCAATTGCCCGAGCTGGTGGGATTGGCGGCCCAGGCCACGGGGCTGGCACACAGCAGGGCGGCGCAGGCGAGAGGGGCGAGTAGGGACGCTAGGGCTTGGTGCATGGAAGAGGGCTCGCTGGGAGGTGCCGGTGGGTGCAGCACCCCGGCCGTCGCGATTACACCATCGACCCGCCCTGCCTCGGGCCCACATTCCCCTGGTGATCACCCTGATGCAGCGACGCAAAGCGCATAAACATGCTCCCAAAGCTTTGTTGCCGTGGGTCAAGGGCGGCCAGAAGATGCGGGCGTACGCATCTTTCGTTCGTCCCGACCGCCCCGCTCCCGCCATGCACACAAGCCCCACCCTGCGCCGCCAGCCCCGCGCCACCCTTCCCGCATCCCTGACCTTCATCGCCGCCGCGCTGGCCCTGGCCTGCACCCAGGCCCGGGCCGATGCCACGCTGGACAAGATCAAGCAGCGCGGCAAGGTCACCATTGGCGTGCTGGTCAATGGCGGGCCCTTCGGCTCCATCGACCCGTCCACCCAGCAGCTGGTGGGCTGGAACCCCGAGCTGGCACGCGCCCTGGCCAAGGGCCTGGGCGTGGAGGCCGAGCTGGTCCAGGTGCAGACCGCCACGCGCGTGCAGTTCCTGCAGGCCGGCAAGGTGGATCTGCTGATCGCCTCCATGGAGCTGAACCCCGACCGTGCCGAGACCCTGGGCTACGCGCCCACGCCCTTCTACCGCGTGGGCGGCATTGCCGCCGTGCGCAAGGGCAGCGGCATCGCCAGGTGGGAAGACCTGCGCGGCAAGCCCGTGTGCGTGTCCCAGGGCAGCAGCTTTGCCAAGCCGCTGGCCAGCGAATACGGCGCCCAGGTGCATGGCTACAAGAGCTCGTCGGACTCGCTGCTGGCGCTCAAGGGCGGCAACTGCGTGGCCGCCGTGCATGACAGCACGCTGATCTACCCGCTGCTGCGCAGCAACCCCGAATGGGCGCAGTACTCGGCCCCCATCGCCAGCGAGGTGCTGCCCGCGCCTTCCGTGGTCTGGACCCGCAAGGGCGAGGCCGACACCATCGCCGCCGTGGACAAGGTGGTGCAGGACTGGCACCGCACGGGCTGGCTGATCGCCGCCGAAAAGCGCGTGGGCATAGAGCCGGCCAACCCGCTGCTGCCCGAGCTGCAGGCCAAGTTCAAGTCCGCCAGCTGACCGCCGGCCGCCACGGCGGTCCACCCCTTCTTTTTTTCCGACCACCCAGGCCCAGGCCCCGCAAGACGGGGCCGGGCCTTCCGTTCCCTGATGGATTCACGCATGCCCCGCCTTCTTCCCCCCCTTGCCGCCGCCCTGGCCCTGCTGCTGGGCGCCGGTGCCGCCCACGCCGATGCCACGCTGGACAAGATCAAGCAACGCGGCAAGCTGTCCGTGGGCATTGATGGCGCCAGCCCGCCGTTCGGCGTGCTGGACCCCGCCACAGGCAAGACCGGCGGCTACCAGACCGAGCTGGCCGCCGACATCGCGCGCCGCCTGGGCGTGCCGCTGGAGACGGTTCCCGTGACCGCCTCCACGCGCGTGCAGTTCCTGCAAAGCGGCAAGGTGGACCTGTTGATCGCCAACATCCAGTGGACGCAGGAGCGCAGCGAGATCCTCTCGTTCGCGCCCACGCCCTATGACCTGATCGGCGGCGGCGCCCTGGTGGCCAAGGCCAGCGGCATCAAGCGCTGGGAAGACCTGCGCGGCAAGGTGGCCTGCGTGTCGCAGGGCAGCAACTTCGCCAAGCCCCTGGCCGAGAGCTATGGCGCCGTGGTCAAGGGCCTGCGCGGCATTCCCGAGTCGCTGCTGGCGCTCAAGGGCGGCACCTGCGCGGCTTCGGTCCATATCCAGCCCGCGCTCTATGAAAAGCTCACCGGCCCGAATGCGGCCGAGTGGAAGGACTTCGAGCTGGGCACGCAGGACCAGTTGATTCCCTCGCCCACCGTGGTGTGGACGCGCCGCGGCGAGGCTGACACCCAGGCCTTCGTGGACAAGGCCATCCAGGACTGGCACCGCACGGGCTTTCTGCTCAAGGTGGCCCGCGCCAGCGGCGTGCCCGACACCTGGATCGCCGAGCGCCACGAGCGCGCGCTGAAGGGCCAGTTCGACCGCGCGCCCTACGACTTCGCGGTGTATGCGGCAGCGCAGGCCGATGCGCAGGCAACCCAGGCCGCCGCCAAGGGAGCCAGGCCATGAAGCCGAGTCGCACCGCACTGGCGACCCTGCTCGCCCTCACGGCCCTGGCAGCCCATGCCGACGCCACGCTGGACCGCATCAAGCAGCGCGGCAAGATCGTGGTGGGGGTGATGCTTTCGGGGCCGCCGTTCGGCACCATCGACCCCGTCACGCAAAGGCACGTGGGCTACAACGTGCAGCTGTCCGAAGGCGTGGCCAAGGGCCTGGGCGTGGGGGTGGAGACCGTGCAGGTCCAGCCGTCCAACCGCGTGCAGTTCCTGCAGCAGGGCAAGGTGGACATCCTGATCGCCAACATGCAGTGGACGCAGGAGCGCAGCGAGATCCTGTCCTTCGTGCCCACGCCGTTCGAGGAAGTCGGCGGCGCCGCCATCGCCAAGAAGGGCAGCGGCGTGCGCCAGTGGGACGACCTGCGCGGCAAGCCCGTGTGCGTGTCGCAGGGCAGCAATTTCACCAAGCCGCTGGCCGATCAATACGGCGCCCAGATCAAGGCCTTCCGGGGCCAGCCCGAGTCGCTGCTGGCCCTCAAGGGCGGCAACTGCGCGGCCGCCGTGCATGTCAGCCCCACGCTGCGCGAACTCGTGGCCAGCAATGCGGACTGGAAGGACTACGAGATCGTCTCGCCCGCCGACATCATTCCCTCGCCCTCGGTGATCTGGCTGCGCAAGGGCGAGTCCGACACGCAGGCGGCCATCGACCGCATCGTGCAGGACTGGCACCGCACGGGCTGGCTGATCGAGGTGGAGCAGCGCAACGGCATGACGCCCACGCCGCTGCTGCACCAGCTGCACGACAAGTTCAGGAAGGCGCCCGCATGAGCACCCACACCCACACCAGCACCAACACCAGCGGCCACATCACCGGCCCCGCCGACCTGGTCACCGCGCTGCGCCACGCCCTGGGCGATGCCCATGTGCTCACGGGTGCCGATGCGGCCGGCTACCTGACCGACCAGCATGGCCGCCTCACGGGCCAGGCCCTGGCCGTGGCACGGCCTGCCGACACGGCCCAGGTGGCGCAGCTGGTGCGCCTGTGCCGCGCCCACCGCACGCCCATCGTGGCCCAGGGCGGCAACACCGGGCTGATGGGCGGCGCCACGCCCGACGCCTCGGGCCACGCCGTGCTGCTGTCGCTGGCGCGCCTGAACCGCGTGCGCGCCATCGACACCGACAACGACACCCTGACCGTGGAAGCCGGCGCCGTGCTGGCCCATGTGCAGCAGGCAGCGCGCGATGCGGACCGGCTGTTTCCCCTCAGCCTGGGCTCCGAGGGCAGTTGCACCATTGGCGGCAACCTGTCCACCAACGCGGGCGGCACCCAGGTGCTGCGCTACGGCAACGCGCGCGAGCTGGTGCTGGGCCTGGAAGTGGTGACGGCCGAGGGCGACATCTGGGACGGCCTGCGCGGGCTGCGCAAGGACAACACCGGCTATGCGCTGCGCGACCTGTACGTGGGCAGCGAAGGCACGCTGGGCATCATCACGGCGGCCACGCTGCGCCTGCATCCGCTGCCCCGCGCCCAGCACACGGCCCTGCTGGCCTTTGGCTGCATACGCGATGCGGTGGCCTTCCTCAGCCAGGCGCGGGCGGGCTTCGGCGCCAGCCTGACGGCGTTCGAGCTGATGTCGGACACGGCCCTGGGCCTGATAGCCCGCCATGTGCCCGAGCAGCCAATACCGCTGGCGCTCAACGCGCCCTGGTTTGCGCTGATCGAGCTGTCCGACAGCGAGGGCGAGGACCATGCGCGCCAGCGCTTCGAGTGCGTGGTGGGCCAGGCCTTCGAGGACGGCCTGGTCACCGATGCCGCCATTGCCGAGAGCCTGCAGCAAAGCCAGGCCCTGTGGCGGCTGCGCGACCAGGCCCTGGGCGAGGCCCAGCGGCGCGACGGCCGCAACATCAAGCACGACGTGTCGGTGCCCATCTCGCGCATCCCCGACTTTCTTGCGGCCACGGCCGCGCTGCTGCAGGCGCGCTTTGGCGCCGTGCGGCCCGTGGCCTTCGGGCACCTGGGCGACGGCAACCTGCACTACAACGTGTCGCACGCGCCGGACAGCACGCCCGCGCAGCTGTTTGCCCAGGAAGACGCCATCCACGAGGTGGTGCACGACAGCGTGCACGCCCATGGCGGCTCCATCAGCGCCGAGCACGGCGTGGGCCAGACCAAGCGCGACCTGCTGCCCCGCTACAAGAGCGCCGTGGAGCTGCAGCTCATGCGGCGTCTCAAGCAGGCCTTCGACCCGCTGGGCCTGCTCAATCCCGGCAAGGTGCTGCAAGCCCTGCCGGACGATTTGCCGCATGACTTGCCGCACGACTTGCCGCAGGTTTCTCCAACGCCAGCCGCCGCATTCCAGGAAGGCCCCACGCCATGACCACGCCCTTTCCCCTTTCGCAGCGCGTGCAGCGCGTCAGGCTCTCGCCCAATGCCGCGGCCAGCGCGCGGGCCACGGCCCTGGCCCGCCAGGGCCGCGACATCATTGCGCTGACCACGGGCGAGCCCGATTTCGACACGCCCGAGCCCATCAAGCAGGCCGCCATCGCGGCCCTGGCCCGTGGCGAAACCAAGTACACGCCCACGCCCGGCACGGCCGCGCTGCGCCAGGCCATCAGCGCCAAGTACCGGCGCGAGAACGGGCTGGACTTCGACGCCGGGCAAATCATCGTCAGCAACGGCGGCAAGCAGGTGATCTACAACGCGCTGGCGGCCACGCTGGACGCGGGTGACGAGGTCATCGTGCCCGCGCCGTACTGGCCTTCGTTTCCCGACATCGTGCGCGTGAACGACGGCACGCCGGTCATCGTGGACTGCGGCATTGAGCAGGGCTTCAAGCTCACGCCGGCCGCGCTGCAGGCCGCCATCACGCCGCGCACGCGCTGGCTGGTGCTGAACACGCCGGGCAACCCCTCGGGCGCCGTCTACAGCCGCGAGGAACTGGCCGCCCTGGCCCAGGTGCTGCGCCAGCACCCGCAGGTTCTGGTGCTGCTGGACGAGCTGTACGAGCACATCTGGTTCACGCCCCAGGCCCCCGCGCACTGGCTGGCCGTGGCCCCAGACCTGCGCGAGCGCACGCTGCTGGTCAACGGCGTCTCCAAGACCTATGCCATGACCGGCTGGCGCATCGGCTGGGGCGCAGGCCCGGCCGCGCTGGTGCAGGCCATGGTGGTGATCCAGTCGCAGGCCTCGTCAGGCCCCAATTCCGTGGCCCAGGCCGCAGCCGCGGCGGCGCTGCAGTCGCCCGACCAGAGCTTTGTGCAGCAGGCCCGCAACGCCTATGCGCGGCGCGCGCAACGGGTCACCCAGGCGCTGGACCAGGTGCCGGGCCTGGCCCTGCTGCCGCCGGGCGGATCGTTCTTTGCCTTTGTGCACTGCGGCGCGCTGATAGGCCACCTGCGCCCGGACGGCCAGCCCATCGCCAGCGACACCGACCTGACCGAATGGCTGCTGGAGTCCGAAGGCGTGGCTGCCGTGGATGGCGGGGCCTACGGCCTGTCGCCGTACTTCCGCATCTCCACCGCCGCCAGCGACGAGGTGCTGGCCGAGGCCACGGCCCGCATCGCACGCGCCGTGGCCGCGCTGAAAGACCCCGCTGCGCAAGCGCATGCACAGCCGGCCGCCCTGGAGGCCGTGCCATGAACGACAGCCTGCTTGCCCAGGGCGTGCAAGCGCTCAAGGGCCTGGGCCTGAACTACGCCTTCGTGCTGGACGTGGCCGAGCGCCAGGCCTTTGTTCGCGGCATGTTCGTGACCGTGCAGCTGGCCCTGCTGACCATTGCCGGCAGCCTGGCGGCCGGCGTGGCGCTGGCGGCGGCCCTGACCTCGGGCCGTGCCTGGCTGGCACGGCCTGCGCGCGCCTTTGTGGAGGTCACGCGCAACACGCCCACGCTGGTGCAGCTGTACTGCGCCTTCCTGGTGCTCAACATGCTGATCACCCAGCAGCTGCGCGACTGGGGCGCGGGCAACAACCCGCTCACGCCCTTTGTCTGGGTGGTGATCGTGGTCTCGCTGCACAAGGGCGTGTTCCATGCCGAGGCGCTGCGCGCCGGCATCGAGGCCGTGCCCGCCACCACGCTGGAGGCGGCACGCTCGCTGGGCTTTTCGCAGCGCCAGCTGCTGGTGCGCGTGCAGCTGCCGCTGGCCGTGCGCTTTGCCCTGCCCTCGCTGACCAACAACCTGGTGGACCTGGTGAAGATGACGGCCGTGGCCTCGGCCATTGCCGTGGGCGACGTGACCTACGAGTCCATCATGATCTGGTCGCAGCGCGACAACGTGCTGGAGCTGCTGCTGCTCATCCTGCTGTGGTTCGGCCTGCTGACCTGGCTGGTCAGCCTGGCGGGCCGCTGGCTGGAACAACACCTGAGGATGCCCGGCTATGGCCAATGAAGCCACCCTGAACACCGGCGCCGCGCCCCGTCCGCTGCCCGCCGCCCTGCTGCGCGCGGCGCGCAGCCCCTGGCTGATCGCGGGCGCCGCACTGCTGGCCCTGTGCGCCTGCTGGGCCGCCACGGACAGCGCCCCGCCCGCCTTCGTGCACCTGTGGAAATGGCTGCCCGCGCTGCTGCGCGGCCTCCTGGTCAACATCGAGATCAGCGTGCTGGCCGTGGCCATCGGCACCGTGGCCGGCCTGGTGCTGGGCGCCCTGTCGCTGTCGCCCACGCCGGCCGTGCGCACGGGCGTGCGCTGGTATGTGCAGCTGTTTCGCAATGCGCCCATCCTGGTGCTCATCTACTTCACCACCTATGTGTTCCCGTTCGAGCTGAAGCTGGTGGGCTGGACCTTTCCGTTCCCCGACTGGGTCAAGGTGGTGCTGGGCCTGGCCCTGCCTACCAGCGCCAACGTGGCCGAGATCTTCCGGGGCGCCATCCAGTCCATTCCCAGCGCGCAGTGGGAGGCGGCCCAGTCGCTGGCCTTTCGCCGCAGCGAGATCTTCCGCCTCATCGTGCTGCCGCAGTGCGTGCGCCGCATGCTGCCGCCGTGGATGAACCTCTACGCCAGCATCACCATGAGCACCTCGCTGGCCTCGCTGGTGGGCGTGCACGACGTGGTGGACACCGCCCAGATCGCCAGCAACACCGTGGCACGCACGGACTTCACCATCCTTGTGTACTTCACGCTGCTCGCGCTTTTCTTTGCCTATTGCTATCCCATTGCGCGCGCCACGCGCAGCCTGGAGCGACGCCATGAACGCCACTGACTCCTTTCTCTCCCAACTTGCCACGGCCGATGCCCCCGCGGGCACGGCGCCCGCCCTGGTCCACCTGCAGGATGTGCACCTGTCCTTTGGCGACAACCAGGTGCTCCAAGGCATCGACGTGCAGGTGCGGCGCGGCGAGGCGGTGACCATCATCGGGCCCTCGGGCTCGGGCAAGTCCACCATCCTGCGCTGCATCACCGGCCTGCTGCGGCCCCAGCGCGGCGCCATCTCGGTGGCGGGCACGCGCGTGGACCAGCTGCGCACCGAGGCCGAGCTGATCGCCCTGCGCAAGCGCGTGGGCTTCGTCTTCCAGCAGTACAACCTGTTCCCCCATCTGTCGGTGCTGGAGAACCTGGTCATCGCCCCCACGCGCGTGGTCGGCCGCGACCGCGCCACGGCCGAGCGCGAGGCCCGCGCCCTGCTGCAGAAGGTGCGCCTGGACCACAAGGAATCCGCCTACCCCGGTGAGCTGTCCGGCGGCCAGCAGCAGCGCGTGGCCATTGCGCGCGCCCTGGCCATGCGGCCCGAGCTGATCCTGTTCGACGAAGTGACCTCGGCCCTGGACCCCGAGACCGTGGGCGAGGTGCTGACCGTGATCCGCGACCTGGTCAGGGACGGCATGACCTGCGTGCTGGTCACGCACGAAATGCGCTTTGCCGAAGAGGTCAGCGACCAGGTGTATTTCACCGAGGCCGGCCGCATCGTCGAGCACGGCCCGGCCGCCCAGATCTTCGGCAGCCCGCGCAGCGAGCGCACGCGCGAATTCCTGCAGCGCGCCCTGGGCGATGGTGCACGGTCCAGGCCTGCGCCAGCCGCCCCGGCCACAACGCCGCTGCCCTTCAACAGCCTGCGCTTTGCCCTTTGATCCCCCACCTCCAGGAGCACATCCCCATGACCGCAGAAACAACGACTGAAACCCCGGCCGGCACAGGCGCAGATACAGGCACCCATACAGACGCCACCACACTGCGCCGCCAGGCCGTGGACGCCGCCCTGGCCGACGTGCGCCAGCTGCTGCAGGCCGGCGCGCCCGACCGCAGCATCCTGTCGGCCATCACCGCACGCCTGGAGCAGCTGGCCGCGCACAAGGCCTTGTTCAGCCGCGCGGACTTTCCCCCGCCCGCGCAGACCGAAGGCGTGGGCGCCTCCACGCGCTACCGCCTCAACCCGGCCGATGGCGATGCGGGCCTGGCCCTGTACCTGAACTCCATCAACCCCGGCAAGACCACGGCGCCGCACAACCACACGACCTGGGCCGTGATCGTTGCCGTCGAAGGCCAGGAGCTCAACCGCCTCTACGAGCGCACGGACGACCGCAGCAACCCCGCACGCGCCAGCATCCACCTGGCGCGCGAATTCACCGTGCAGCCGGGCGCCTCCATCGCCTTCCTGCCCGATGACATCCACAGCATTGCCGTCGTGGGCGAGCAGCCCACGCTGCACTTCCATCTCTACGGCCAACCGCTGGAAACCCTGAGCGGCCGCGTGGCCATCGACCCCGACACCGGCGAAGTCAAGAACTACAACGCCGCCTACTTCCGTCCCAGCGAGGCCGTGGCATGAGCATCCCCCAAGACAAGCAACGGCCCCTGGGCCCGTCGACCCGCCTGCTGCACGCAGGCACGCCGCCGCTGCAGGGCGGCTCCGGCCCCGTCAACGTGCCCGTGGTGCGCACCAGCACCGTGCGCTTTGCCGACAGCGCCGCCTACGCCGACCTGCACCACCGCCGCGAGGCCGGCGAGCGTGTGGCCTCCTACGGCCGCCACGGCCTGGACACGCACCGCGCGCTGGAAGACGCCGTGGTCGCGCTGGAGGGCGGGCACCGCGCCTTTCTCACGCCCTCGGGCCTGTCCGCCATCACCCTGGTGCTCATCGCCCTGCTCTCGCCCGGCGACCATGCCCTGGTGGCCGACAGCGTCTACTCGCCCGTGCGCCGCGTGGACGCCACCTTGCTGCAGCGCCTGGGCATCACGCTGGAGTACTTCTCGCCCTCGCGCGACGATCTGGCCGGCAAAATCCGCCCCAACACCCGCCTGGTCTACCTGGAATCGCCCAGCTCCCTGCTCTACGAGGTGCTGGACCTGCCCGCCCTGGCCGCCGTGGCGCGCCAGCACGGCATTGCCGTGGCCACCGACAACACCTGGAGCGGCGGCTGGTTCTACCAGCCCCTGGAGCACGGCGCCAACCTCTCCATCCAGGCCGCGACCAAGTACATCGCCGGCCACTCCGACGTGATGCAGGGCATCGTCATCACCGACGGCCCCGCGCTGTCGAAGAAGATATCCACCGCCTACGAGGCCCTGGGCCTGACCATAGGCGCCGACGACGCCTACCTGGCACTGCGCGGCCTGCGCACCCTGCCCGTGCGCCTGGCCCAGCACCAGCGCCACGCCACCGAAATCGCGCAATGGCTGGAGCATCAGCCCCAGGTCGGCCGCGTCTTCTACCCGGCCCTGCCGTCCGATCCCGGCCATGCGCTGTGGAAGCGGGACTTCAGCGGGGCCAGCGGGCTGGTGTCATTCGCGTTTGCCGAAGGGGTGGATGCCGGTGCCGGCGCCGTGTTCGTTGACTCGTTGCGGCAGTTTGCGCAGGGGGCTTCGTGGGGCGGGTACGAGAGCCTGGCGTTGGTGGCGCAGCCTGAGCGGTTGCGGGAGCACAGTGTGTGGACGGGGACTGCGCCTGTGGTGCGGTTGCATGTGGGGCTGGAGGATCCTTTGGATCTGATTGCGGATCTGGAGAGGGGGTTTGGGGGGGTGGTGGAGCGGTTCAGGCTGGCTGCCTGAGATTTTTTGGGCTCTGCTGCGTTTGCTGCGTTTGCTGCGTTTGCTGCGTTTGCTGCGTGCGCTGCGTTTGCTGCGTGTTGCTGCGCTTGCTGGTTCTGGCCCTGCCGGGGGGTTTCTTTTCGAGGCCGGGTCTCGGCCCGGCGGCCGACCTACTTTCCTTTGTTTCGCCACCGGTACGCCGGCCGAAGGAAAGTAGGCAAAGCAAAGGCGACCCGAATGTCCGCGACCCCTTCGCTTCGCTGCGGGGCAACCTGCGTCGTGGCGGTTGCGGGGTTCGCTGCGGAACTCGCTGCGTTCACTTCGTGAACTCCGCTCAGACAACCGCAGCGAGTCAGATCACGAAGCAGTCCTGTCCTTCGGCAGGACTGCAACCCCGCAACCACCACGCCGCAGGCGCTGACATACGGGGAGTTTGCCCGGGCCTTCGCTTCGCTCGGCCCCTGGTTTGAAGCCGAACGCAGTGATGGCGCCGGCTGTTGGCTGTTGGCTGTTGGCTGTTGGCTGTTCCCCAGCCTCCCCCTTCTGCCCACGCCTGCGTTGGGCGGGATGCGGGGTGGCAAGCCTGCCGAAGGACAGGCTTGCTTCGTCATCTGACTTGCCGCAGTTGTTTGAGCGGCGCGCGAAGCGCAAAGCGAGTTCTGCGGCACACCCCGCATCCCGCCCAACGCAGGTCGCCCGCAGCGAAGCGAAGGGTCGTGGGCAGTGCGGGGCGCGCTTCTTTGCCCACTTTCTTATCGCGCGATAAGAAAGTGGGTCGCCTGCCGGGGCGAGACCCGGCCTCGAAAAACAACCACCCGGCAGGGACAAAAAAAGCAACTCAGACAGGCACCAGCCGAATCCCAGAAGCCCACCCATCCCGCTCCAACTGCTCAACCAACCCAAGCTCCCAATCCAGATAAGCCCGAAACCCCGCATCCCTCAACCCCAGATCCCGATGCGCATAAGGGCTGTACCACTGGTCATCATCCCCCGTCAGCACATCCGCATCCCCCTGCCCCAGCGGCAGCCCGGCAGCAGCCCAGGCAGAAGTGCCACCAACGACGGAACGCACATCGCGCCCCGTGCGCGCCGCCAGTTCGGCCGCCACGCTGCGCGCCAGCACGCCGTCCGGCGAGGTCAGCACCACGACCTGGGCCGGCGGCAGGGCCTGCACGAAGGAGGGCAGACGATCAGGCACGGCAAAGCGCGCACCGGCGATGTGCTGCTTCTCGAAGGCGGGCCGGCTGTCCACGTCGAAGACGATGGCCCGGCCTTCGCCCAGCAGTTCCTGCGCCTGCTGCACGGACAGCTGGGGCGCAGGCGCGTGGGAGGCGAGCACGCGCACGGGTTCGGCGCCGACCTCCAGAGTGGCCAGCGTGGGCGGAACGTAGGTGAAGACTTCCCAGCCCAGCTGGGCCAGCCAGGCGCCGGTGGTGAGGGCGCGCACGCCGTCCCAGTCGGCCAGCACGATGCGTGCGCCGCGCGTGGCCGCGTATTCGTCGGTGGCCTGCACGAGTTGGCCGCCCGGCGCCCAGCGCCAGCCGGGCAGGTGGCCGGCCTGGTATTCCTCGCGGGTGCGCACGTCGAAGCGGTAGAGCGTGCGTTCGGTGGCTTCGGACTCGAAGCGGGCCAGTTCGGCCGCATCAATGGATTGCACGCCCGCGCGCTGTGCCACGCTGGCTGCGCGCTCGCGTGCGGTGGCCAGGGCGACGGCGCCGGGCTCGGGCAGCGGGGTGCGGCGGCCATGGGCGAGCCTGCGGCCGGTGAGCAGCCAGTCCATGGTGCCGTTGCGCAGCGAGACGACCGGGTTGGGAATGCCGGCATCGATCAGGGTCTGCGCGCCCACGATGGAGCGCGTGCGGCCCGCGCAGTTGACGACGACCAGGGTTTGCGGGTCCGGGGCGATTTCGCCGATGCGGTAGACCAGTTCGGCCCCCGGCACGCTCAGGGCAAAGGGCAGGCTGAAGGCCGCGAATTCCTCGGGCGTGCGGCTGTCGACGACGACGATGTTGTCGCCGCGCTGCACGCGCGCGCCCAGCTCGTCCGAGGTGATCCAGGGCGTGTGCTTTTCATGCTCGATGACTTCGCCGAAGGCCTTGCTGGGCACGTTGGTGCCGCTGAAGATTTCCAGCCCTTCGGCCGCCCAGCCTTCGGTGCCGCCTTCGAGCACGGAGACATTGGGCCAGCCCAGGCGCACGAGCTTGGCGGCGGCTTCATGGGCCAGCGTGCCGTCGCCATCCACCAGCACGATGCGCGTGCCGCGGCGCGGCACCAGGCGGTCGATGAGCTGCTCCAGACGCCAGGCCGGGGCGGGCGCCGCGAACAGGATGTGGCGGTGCGCGAAGACACCGGCCTCGCGCACGTCGAGCACGGCGATTTCCTCGCCGTCGGCCAGGGCCTGCCGGAGCGCAGCGGGCGTGACCAGCGCATGGCGAATCGACTTGGGCGGGCCGAAGGTGCGGAAGCTGCCGCCCTCCAGGCTCTCGAAGACCACGCGATCGGGCATGCGCTCCAGGCCGCGCCCGTAGAAGTGCAGGTGCAGGCCGGGTTCCTCGCCGATCAGCTCGATGGTGTGCACGTCGGTGGGCGTGAGCACCACCGAGGTTCCGCTGCCCACATCGACGCTGCGGCCCACCGCCAGGGTGTCGCGCAGCGGGTCGTCGGTCTTGCCGCGCGTGAAGAACACGTTGCGCTCCACGCCTTCGACGCCCGCGATGATGGCCCAGGTGGTGTGGTCATGCGGCGGCTGGGACTTGCCCGGCAGGCCGGTGGACAGGTACAGCGCATAGCGCCCGCCCAGGTCTTCGCCCAGCCGGTAGACCTGGGCCGGGTTGCTGGCCGAGACAGGAAAGTGCGCGTGCGGGAACAGTTCGCGCTGCAGGCCCAGCGCCTCCAGCTCGCGGGCCACGGCCTGCAATTGCTCGGGCGTGGCGTGCTCCGGGTCGGGGAGCAGGCGCCGGGCCGTGGCGATGAAGCCGGTGATGGCGGCCGCGCGGCGGCTGGCCACGTCGCTGCCGCTGAAGTCGATGGAGAGATGGGTCTGTGTCATGGGAGTGCCTGGGAGGACGTTCGCGGGAGGACACGAAGTTAGGCCTCTCCCGCCCCGGCGCCAACGACGCATTGCAGATATGGATATGAGCTTTGGGCACTGCGCGCGCATGCGTGGGGCAAGCGTGACGCACGTTGTGCCGCAGCCGCATATGCATAGCCGCAATGCTTAGTTCACGCCGCGCCAGGAGCCTCCCAGACTGCGGGCATCGACTCTCTGCACTCCGGCACTCCCATGATCCGCACCCCGTCTGCGCTGCGCGCACTGCTGCTTCCCCTGTTCTCCGCCCTGGCGCTGCACGCACCTGCGGCCCTGGCCTCGGCCGACAGCTTTCCGAACAAGCCGGTGCGCATCATCGTGCCCGTGGCGCCCGGGGGCAGCGCCGACAAGCTCACGCGCACGCTGGCCGACAAGCTGGCCGCGCTGTGGGGCCAGTCGGTAGTGGTGGAGAACGTGGCCGGGGCCAGCGGCACCATCGGCGCGGCCAAGGTGGCCAAGGCCGCGCCCGACGGCTACACCCTGCTGCAGCAGGGCGAGGGCCTCACACTCAACGGCCTGCTGTTTGCCCAGCTGCCCTACGACACGCAAAAGGCCTTCACGCCCATCATCAAGGCCGTGGTCAATCCGCAGGTGCTGGTGGTCAACCCCGCCACGGGCCTGAACACGCTGGGCGACTACCTGGCCCGCGCCAAGGCCAAGCCGCAAAGCATCAGCCTGGGCCTGCCCGGCAATGGCGGCATTGCCCATGTGGCGCATGAAATCCTCACGCAGGAGACGGGCGCCAAGGTCAACTACATCCCCTACCCGGGCGGTGGCCCGGCCTCGCTGGACGTGCTGGGCGGCCATACCGACGCCACGCTGATCACGCTGGCCGCCGTGACCGAGTACGTGCGCGCCGGCAAGCTGCGCGCCCTGGCCGTGACCACGCCCTACCGCTCCGACGCCCTGCCCCAGGTACCCACCATGGCCGAGGCCGGCGTGCCCGGCTTCTCGGTGGAAAGCTGGCAGGGCTACTTCGCGCCGGCCGGCACGCCTGCGCCCATCGTCGCCAAGATCAACCGCGACCTGCAGACCGTGCTGCAGGCCCCCGATGTGCGCGCCCAACTGGAGCACATGGGCTTCAAGGTGGCGGGCGGCTCACCGGCCGACCTGGGCCAGAGCCTGCAAAGCGAGCGCCCGCGCTACGCCCGCGCGATCCAGTCGGCGGGGCTGTCGCTGCGCTGAGGTGCAGGCAGGTCCTCAGAGGGGAGAGGGCCGATTGTCCAGGCGCCATTTCTCCCCCTCGGGCGTGCCCGGCACGGGCGGGCGCAGGCCCTGGATGCTCCACAGGCTGAAGGGTGTCTCGTCCACATGCATCTCCCAGCGCAGGCCCCGGTCGGCGATGAAGGGGGACAGCTGCCGCCGCACGCCTTCGAGGAACCGTGTCTTGGTCTCCTCGTCGCGGATCTGCCGCGCGATGTGGTCCACGGAGATGCGCACGAAATCGTCGGCAGGCTCTCCGCCGATGAAGAACGAAGTGCGCGCGACGGCCTCGAACACCACGCCCACGTAAAAGCGCGGCAGGTCGCCGTAGACGGCCGTGATGCGCTGGGCGATGGCCTGTTTGTCTTCATCGCTGAAGGCGTTTTCGGGGTGGTAGATCTTCCACAGGGGCATGGTTTTCTCCGGGTGCAAAAAAGAGGAGGTTTCGGGAAATCCGGGCTGGCGACGCGGCGGGCCGTCAGGCGTCAGGCGGGCTGGCCTGCATCCGCACCCTGGTAGCGCGCTGCCGGCACGCCGCTGAGCGTCAGCGCCTTGACGAGATTGGCGCGCGATTGGTCAAAGTCCAGCCAGGCGGTCGTGCTGCCCAGCGTGGGAAAGCAGATGGCCTCGCCCTGGTCGAGTGCGACCAGGGCCGTATCCACCAAGGTCTCGGGCGACATGAACAGGTGCGCGGGAAACGGCGCGGGCTTGCCGCCGAAGAATTCGGAGTGCACCAGGCTGGGCATCACCGCCTGCACCATGACGCCGCTGGAAGCGAGCTCGGCCTGCAGCGAGCGCGTGAAGTTCAGCACATAGGCCTTGGAGGCGCCGTAGCTGGAGGCGCCCGGCACCGGCATCACGGCCAGGATGGAGCCGATGTTGATCAGCGTGCCCCGGCCGCGCGTGGCGAACAGCCGCGCCGCCGCCAGCGACAGCCGTGTCAGCGCATGGATGTTGACCATGACCATGCGATCGACCTCGCCTGCATCCACCTGGGCGGCCGGGCCCAGGGCACCCAGGCCGGCGCAGTTCACCAGCATGCGGATGTCACGCTCACCCGACAGCAGCGCCGCCACGCGCTGCAGGCCGGCGGCGTCGGCCAGGTCGGCGGCCACCACCTCGACCTCGCGGCCATGCGCGCTGCGCAGGCGCTGCGCCAGCGCCTGCAGCCGGTCCTCGCGGCGGGCCACCAGGATCAGGGAATGGCCCCTGGCGGCCAGGCGGTCTGCGTAGACGGCGCCAATGCCGGATGAGGCGCCAGTGACGATGGCGGTGCCTTGATGCGTGCTCATGGAGGAAGTCCTTGCTTGAAAAGCCGTGGTTGATAGTGGCTCCAAATATAAACTCCAATCATTAGAGTTACAAGCACGCAATCCACCTTTGCGGGCCGGGCTTGCGTTTTGCTGAGACACTCCAGGCCTGCGACAACCGCGAACACACAAGGGAAACCCCATGCGATCCAAGAGCTTCGAGGGCATGGCCTGCTCGATCGCCACCGCGCTGGAGGCCGTAGGCGACCGCTGGGCCATGCTGGTGCTGCGCGACCTGATGCTGGGCCTGAGCCGCTATGACGACCTGAGAAAGTCCACGGACATCACCAACGCCACGCTGACCGACCGCCTGCGCCAGCTGGAGCAGACCGGCCTGGTCGAGCGCCGCCTCTACCAAAGCGGCCCGGACCGCTACGAGTACCTGCTCACGCCCAAGGGCCGCGACCTGTCCCTGGTGATCCAGGCGCTGGCCCAGGTCGGCGATCGGTGGCGCCTGCAGCAGCAGGCCCAGCCGCCCATGCGCTTTGTGCGTGCGCAATCGGGCACGCCCCTGCGGCTGGCGCTGGTGGAGGAGGAATCGGGCCGCAGCGTGCCCTTTTCCGAGCTGCGCGTTGAGGCCGGCCCCGGCGCGGACGACCTGACGCGCTGGCGGCTGTCCAAGCTGGCCGCGCAGGCCAGGACGCCGGCAGCGGCCCCCGGCGCGGATTGAGACCGGCCATGGCCGCGCCCATACCCGGCAAGCGCCCGCAACGCGCCCTGACCTACCGCCGCCACTGCGCGCTGGGCGGCGTGGAAATCCTCAGCGGCCATGCGGTGCAGCACCGCTATCCGCGCCACTTCCACGACACCATGGGCATTGCCGTCATCCACGGCGGCCGCGAGCTGTGCTGGAGCCGGGGCGCCGAGCGCGAGTTCACGGGTGGCGATATCGCGCTGTTCAACGCCGGCGAGATCCACGACGGGCGCCCGGGCGGCGAGCAGGGCTGGACCTACGACATGCTGCATGTCGAGCCCGCCCGCATGCACGCGCTGCTGGGCGTGCGCGATGGCTGGTTCGACGCCGTCAGCCTGCGCGACCCGCAGACCCGGGCCTGCGCCCGGCAGTTGCTGCAAGGCCCGCAGGACGGCCTGGCCGCCGACGAGGCCCTGCTGGCGCTGCTGCGCCGCGTGGTGCACAGCCCCGGCCGGCCGCATGCGCCCGATGGCGCCAGCGCGGCGCTGCTGCGCGAGTTCATCGACGCCCATGCGGACCAGGAGCTGGGCGCCGCGCGGCTGGCCGCCGTCTGCGGGCTCAGTCCCGAGCACGCCATCCGCAGCTTCAGCCGCCACTACGGCATCACGCCCCATGCCTACCACCAGGCCCGCCGCGCCGAAAGCGCCCGCGGCCTGCTGCGCGGCACGCTGGCGCTGAGCGAGGTGGCACTGTCGCTGGGCTTCTACGACCAGAGCCATTTCTCCAACTGGTTCCGCCGCGCGCACGGCGTGGCGCCTTCGCAGTATCGCCAGGCCATGCGGCCCTGAGCGGCCCTGAGCGGCCTTGAGCGGCCCGGCCTGATCAATTCCGTCCAAGACCGCGCGCTGCGGCCTGCCTAAGCTGCCACTCCTCGACAGACAGGAGTGGTGGATGAAGACCCGGACCGTTGGATTTTTCGTCTTTGATGGCGTGGTGCTGCTGGAGTTTGCAGGGCCGCTGCAGGTGTTCGATGTGGCCGCGCGCGTGGCGGTGCGGCGCGGGCTGGCGGCCTCGCCCCCGTTTCAGCCCGTGGTGATCAGCCGCAGCGGCGCCGCCGTGCGCACGCGCGAAGGCGTGGGCATCCAGGCGCAGGCCAGCCTGCAGGACCATCCCCCGCTGGACCTGCTGATCGTGGCCGGCGGCGCGCTGCAGTCCGAACTGGCCGCGCCCGAGGTCGCCGTCTGGCTGCGGCAGGTGGCCGGCAGCAGCGAGGTGACGGGCTCCGTCTGCGTGGGCTCCTTCCTGCTGGGGCGGGCAGGGCTCCTGGACCAGCGCGAGGCCACCACGCACTTCGAGGACACGGAAGACCTGCGCGCCATTGCGCCGGCCGCCCGTGTGAGCGCCGACAGGCTGTGGATCGATGAGGGCGCCATCGTCACCTCGGGCGGGTTTGCGGCGGGCATCGACATGGCCCTGCACCTGGTGGAGCGCCTGCTGGGCGCGGAGGTCGCGGCCGAGACGGCGCGCCAGCTCGAATACCGGCGGCGCAATGCCGCCGACCGGCAAGCGTGACGGGGCCATGCGCATGAACGGAAAGACAAGCTACCTGGCGCTGCTGGCCGTGGGCGGGCTGATCCTGAGCCTGTCCGGTGTGGCCGTGGCTTTCAGCAGCATGGGCACCAGCGCCATGGGCTTTTACCGCATGCTGCTGGGCGGCCTGGGGCTGGCCGGCTTTGCCCTTTGGCGGGGCCTGCGCTGGCGCATGACGCGCCAGGCCCTGCTGTACGCCTGCCTGGCCGGCGCCGCGCTGGCGCTGGACCTGTACTGGTGGCACAAGAGCATACGCATGGTGGGGCCGGGCCTGGGCGCCATCCTGACCAACTGCCAGTCGTTCTTTCTGGCGGGCCTGGCCTGGGCGGTGTTCCGCGAGCGGATCACGGTCGTCTACTTCGTGGCGCTGGTGCTGGCGGCCACCGGCATCCTCATGGTGTCGGGTGCGGGCCTGCCCGTGGCCTCAGTCCCGGATTCGGCGTCCGAGCACTGGCTGGGCGTGGCCCTGGGCCTGGCCTCGGCGGCGGCCTATGCGCTGTGCGTGGTATTCATCAAGAAGGGGCAGACCCCGCCGCACGCCACGCATCCGGCCGTCAACATGGCCGTGCTGTGCGCCGCCGCCGCGCCCTGCCTGCTGGCAGCCGCGTGGCTGGAGGGCGAATCGCTGGCCATTGCCAGTGGGGCCGATTTCGGCACGCTGCTGCTGTACGGCCTGCTGGTGCAGGGCGTGGCCTGGCTCATGGTGAGCACGGCCGTGCCGCATGTGAAGGCCTCGCTGGCCGGCCTCATCCTGCTGGCCGAGCCCATAGGCACCTATGCCATCGACGTGCTGTTCTTCACCGCCCGGCCCACCCCGATGGCGCTGGCCGGCATGGCGCTGACGCTGGCGGCCATCTATGCGGGATCGACCTATGGCGGAGCGCCCTCCGGCGGTGCGCCCTCTGGCGGCGCGCCCGCAAGGCGCATGGCGAAGGCGCAAGGCTCCGGTCACTGACCACGGCGGTCAGCGGCCGGCCCGCTCGCTGCCTGTGCCGCTCACTTGGGCAGCAGCACCTTGTCGATCACGTGGATCACGCCGTTGGACTGGTAGACGTCGGGGATGGTCACCGTGGCCGTGCCGCCCTTTTCATCGGTCAGCATGATCTTGGAGCCGCTGGACTTGGCCACCAGCGTGCCGCCGCTGACGGTCTTGATGCTGGCCATTCCCTTGCCGTCCTTGATCATCTTGGACAGCGCCGCCGCATCCCACTTGCCGGCCACCACGTGGTAGGTCAGCACCGTGGTCAGCGTGCCCTTGTTCTCGGGCTTGAGCAGGGTGTCCACCGTGCCTGCGGGCAGGGCCTCGAAGGCGGCATTGGTGGGCGCGAACACGGTGAACGGACCCGGGCCCTTGAGCGTATCGACCAGGCCCGCCGCCTTGACGGCAGCGACCAGGGTGGTGTGGTCCTTGGAGTTGACGGCGTTGTCGATGATGTCCTTGGACGGCAGCATGGGTGCGCCGCCCACCATCACATCGGCCATGGCGGCCACGGAGGCAGCCGACATCACGATGGCCAGGCCGAACGAGGCCAGCTTGCGGGTGTTTTGAATCGAGACCATGGAATGCTCCTAGCGGGTTGATGACAAGCCGAACGATTCCGGCTGATCTGGATACGCAGCGCAGCGGGGTCTGGATTCAAAAAAGAAAAAGAAACGGCTGCATCCGCAAACCGTTACCTGCGCTTTCAATTGCGGCACATCCAGACCTGCGCGGCCTGCGTACTGCCGGATAGCGGGGACGCATCCCATTCCCCTGGAGCAGGTGGCCACCTCTTCAGTGGAACGCGCTTTCGCCACACCCGTGTGCTTTCGGCCGGAGGCGCATTCTTCACGTTGACCGTTCGCGCCTGCCGCGAACCGAGAGGAACCATCATGTCCGACGAATCAGTGTTGATCGGGGTTTTGCAAAAACGTGCCAAGAAGCTGGAGGACAGGCGCCAGTTCTTCCGCAAGACCAGCGGCGTGGCCGTGGGCATGGCGGGCGGGGTGATCCTGTCCGCCTGCGGCGGTGGCGGGGGCGATGCGAATGCGCAGGCCAACGGGCCCACGGATGCGGAGATCCTGAACTTCGCCCTCAACCTGGAGTATCTGGAGTCGCAGTTCTATCACTACGCAGTGTTCGGCACCGGCCTGCCCGCCAACCTGCAGTCGGGCGTGGGCACGCAGGGCGCCATCACGGGCGGCCGTGCCGTGGCCTTCAAGGACCCCGTGGTGGCGCAGTACGCCAAGGAGATCGCCCAGGACGAGATCGCCCACGTGGCCTTCCTGCGCGCGGCGCTGGGCTCGGCCGCGGTGGCGCAGCCGCAGATCGACATCGGCGGAACCGACCCGAACGGAGCCTTCTCGGTGGCGGCGCGAGCGGCCGGCCTGGTGGGCGCGGGCACGGCCTTCGATCCCTATGCGAGTGACGAGAACTTCCTGCTGGGGGCCTTCATCTTCGAGGACGTGGGCGTCACCGCCTACAAGGGCGCATCGCCGCTGATCACCAACAAGACCTATCTGGAGGCAGCCGCCGGCATCCTGGCCGCCGAGGCCTACCACGCAGGTCTGGTGCGCACGGTGCTGTACGCCAAGGGCCTGGCCACGCCCGCGCTGCGCACGGCGGCAGGCGCCATCTCGGATGCGCGCGACAGCCTGGACGGCTCCACCGACGTGGACCAGGGCATCACGGGGGACGCCACCACGTCCAACATCGTGCCGCTGGATGCCAACGGCATCGCCTACAGCCGCTCGCCGGGCGACGTGCTGAACATCGTGTACCTGACCAAGGACACGGCGACCAAGGGCGGGTTCTTCCCGGCCGGCGTGAACGGCTCGCTGGTGATGAGCAGCGCCTACGCCTGACGCGGACCGCCCGCCTGCCCCGCGCCGGCCGGGGCAGGCGGGCTTCCCCGGGGCTGGCCCGAGACAAGCGTTCCCCTGCCAAGGAGTTGCCATGATGTCCCTTCTGCCTTCCTCATCCGCCCCCCGCACTCCGGCCCGCACGCCACGGCGCCTGAAACCTGCCACCGTGGCGCGCCGCTGCGTGGGCAGCCTGATTGTGCTGGCCGGCGCGGTCATCGTGACCGGAGATCTCGTGGCGCTGTGGCGCGGCGCAGGCACCGATGCCGCACCCGCCGCCGCAGCCATTGCGCCCGCCAGCGGCCTGGTGCCGACCGCTCGATAGGCATCCCCCCTGCAACCGTGTGCCCCCCCGCCGGCGGAAAGGCCCCCATGAACGACACCGTGCTTGCGGCTGAACAGGGCCGCCTCGGCGCCATCGAGCCGGACAACGGCCACGCGGGCACGCCCAGCCTGCCGCAGGTGCATCGCAGCATTGCCGTGCCGCGCGGCGCCGGCCGCTCGGACAACGCGCGCCGCGTGCTGGCGTTTGCCGGGCCCGGCTACATGGTGGCCGTGGGCTACATGGACCCGGGCAACTGGGCCACCTCCATCGCGGGCGGCTCGCAGTTCGGCTACTCGCTGCTGGCGGTGATCTTTGCCTCCAACCTGATGGCCATGCTGTTCCAGGCGGCGGCCGTGCGCCTGGGCCTGGCCAGCGGGCGGGACCTGGCCCAGGCCTGCCGCGCGCAGTTTTCCCCGCGCATCAACCTGGTGCTGTGGTTCTTCTGCGAGATCGCCATCGTGGCCTGCAACCTGGCCGAGGTGCTGGGCATGGCCATCGGCCTGAACCTGCTGTTCGGCCTGCCGCTGGTGGCCGGGGTGTGCATCACGGTGGTGGATGTGATGCTGATCCTGGCGCTGCAAAGCCGGGGCTTTCGCTGCCTGGAGTCGGTGGTGATCGCCCTGGTGGCCGTGATCGGCCTGTGCTTTGCCACCCAGCTCGTGTGGCTGCAGCCGCCCGTGGCGGCCGTGCTGCGCGGGCTGCTGCCGGGCATGGAGATCGTGGCCAATCCGCAGATGCTGTACCTGGCCGTGGGCATCGTGGGGGCCACGGTGATGCCGCACAACCTCTACCTGCATTCGTCCATCGTGCAGACACGCCGGCATGACACCACGCCCCAGGGCACGCGCCAGGCCATCCGCCTGGCCACGCTGGACTCCACGGTGGCGCTGGGGCTGGCGCTGTTCGTGAACGCCGCCATCTTGGTGGTGGCGGCCGGCGCGTTCAACCGGCCCGGCCAGGCGCCGGTGACCGAGCTGTCGGACGCCTACCACCTGCTGTCCCCGCTGCTGGGCGTGGGCATCGCCAGCGCGGTGTTCGGCGTGGCGCTGCTGGCCTCGGGGCTGAGTTCGTCGGTCACGGGCACGCTGGCCGGGCAGATCGTGATGGAAGGCTTCTTGCAGATCCGCCTGTCGCCCGCGCTGCGCGCCCTGCTGACGCGCTGCATTGCCATCGTGCCCGCCGTGGTGGCCACCGCCTGGTACGGCAGCACCGGCGCCAGCGCCCTGCTGGTGTTCAGCCAGGTGGTGCTGAGCCTGCAATTGCCGTTTGCCATCGTGCCGCTGCTGCTGTTCACCACGCGGCGCAAGGCGCTGGGCGAGCTGGCCTTTGGCCCCAGGATGTCGGCGGTGCTGTGGGGCTGCGCGGCCCTGGTGGTGTCGCTGAACCTGTGGATGCTGCAGCGGCTGCTGACGGCCTGATCGCCCGAAGCGGGCATGGCGCCACGCGGCGCCTTCATAGACGTTTTGCTTCTATCAAACGCCGCTCTTGTTCGTTGGTGGCTTGCCGCGAAGTTCTTAGATTGGTGCCTATAGCCACCAACCCGCGAATTCTCCGCAAGGACGACGACATGACAGCCCTCACTTTGGAAACCGCCCTGCCCCAGGCTCTGGAAGAGGCGCAGGAACACGCCCGCGCACAGGGGCTGGGCCACGCAGGCGGCGTGCGCCCGCCCGTGGCCTGGGCGCTGGTGCAGGCTGGCCAGGCCGTGCTGGTCGATGTGCGCACGGCCGAGGAACGCAAGTTCGTCGGGCAGGTGCCCGATACCCTGCACGTGCCCTGGGCCACGGGCACGGCGCTGACGCGCAACCCGCGCTTTGCCCGCGAGCTGGAAGCGCGCCTGGCACCGCACGGCGGCAAGGAGGCCGTGGCCCTGCTGCTGTGCCGCAGCGGCAAGCGCTCGGTGCTGGCGGCCCAGGTGGCCGCCCAGGCCGGGTTCGCCCATGTGTTCAACGTGCTCGAAGGCTTCGAGGGCGAGATCGACGCGCGGCAGCAGCGCGGCAAAAACGACGGCTGGCGCTTCCACGGCCTGCCCTGGATTCAAGACTGAAGGAGCATGCAGATGGCCAGTTTCGACATTGCCGGACTCACCCAGAACCTGCATGCGGCGCGCCGCGAGTGGCGCGAGGCCCACGGCCGCACCCAGGAGCCCGGGGCGCGCGAGTTTCCCTCGCGCGACGCGCTTTCCACCCTCATCGACCAGCTCAAGGCAGCCCTGTTTCCCATGCGCCTGGGCCCGCACGACCTGCGCCAGGAAAGCGAGGACATCTTCGTGGCCCACCAGCTGGACTCGGCCCTGCATGCGCTGCTGGGCCAGATACGGCTGGAGCTGCGGCTGTCCGCGCCCCACACGGCAGCGGGCGCCGATGCCATGGCGCTGGACATCGCACGCGCCTTTGCCGAGTCCCTGCCCCAGATCCGCCGCCTGCTCGACAGCGATGTGCTGGCCGCCTTCCAGGGCGATCCCGCCGCGCGCAGCGTGGACGAGGTGCTGCTGTGCTATCCGGGCGTGCTGGCCATGATCCACCACCGCCTGGCCCATCAGCTGTACCTGCTGGAGCAGCCGCTGCTGGCGCGCATCGTGGCCGAGCTGTCGCATGCGCAGACGGGCATCGACATCCACCCGGGCGCGAAGATCGGGCGGGGCTTTTTCATGGACCACGGCACGGGCGTGGTGATCGGCGAGACCGCCGTGATCGGCGAGCGCGTGCGGCTGTACCAGGCCGTCACCCTGGGCGCCAAGCGCTTTCCCACCGATGAGAACGGCCACCTGCGCAAGGGCCTGGCGCGCCATCCGGTGGTGGAGGACGACGTGGTCATCTACGCGGGCGCCACCATCCTGGGCCGCGTCACGCTGGGGCGCGGCGCCGTCATCGGCGGCAATGTCTGGGTGACCGAGGACGTGCCGCCCGGCGCCCATGTCACCCAGGCCCATGCGCGCGAGCACGCGCAGCAGCCCCGGGAGGTGGCCCTATGAGCACCCGTCTTGTCACCAGCTTCGGCATTGCCGTGCGCCAGGCGCGCGAGGCCCATGGCTGGTCGCAGGAGCGGCTGGCCGAGCACTCGGACCTGAACCGCTCCTACGTGGGCGAGATAGAGCGCGGCCGCGTCATCGCCTCGCTGCTGACCGTGGAGAAGCTGGCCGTCTCGCTGGGCGTGCAGCCCTCGGCCCTGGTCATGCGCGGCGAGACCGTGGCCCACGACCAGCTGGTGCGCGGCCTGCGCTTGGCGGCTATAGCATGTTGAAGACATGTGCGCGGGCCGGGACACTGGCCCTGTTTTCCCTCCTTCCCCTTCCCTTTTTCCTGAACTGATCACGGAGTCTGCACATGTCGGCAACAGTGGGCGGCACGACCGCGCTAGGCGACAACGCCGCGCGGCAACTGGCCAACGCAACCAAAACCGTTCCCCAGCTTTCGACCATCAGCCCGCGCTGGCTGACGCACCTGCTGCAATGGTCGCCGGTGGAGGCGGGCATCTACCGCCTCAACCGCGTCAAGAACCCGGAGGCCATCAAGGTCACCTGCACGGCCAAGCAGGAAGACAACCAGCTGCCGCGCACCTATGTGGACTACGAGGAGCAGCCGCGCGAGTACTTCCTCAACGCCGTCTCCACCATCCTGGATGTGCACACGCGCATCTCCGACCTCTACAGCAGCCCGCATGACCAGATCAAGGAACAGCTGCGCCTGACCATCGAGACCATCAAGGAGAACCAGGAAAGCGAGCTGATCAACAACCCCGACTACGGCCTGCTGGCCCAGGTCACGGACGAGCAGCGCATCTTCCCGCTGACCGGCGCGCCCACGCCCGACGACCTGGACGAGCTGCTGACCAAGGTCTGGAAGGAGCCCGCCTTCTTCCTGACCCATCCGCTGGCCATTGCCGCCTTCGGCCGCGAGGCCACGCGCCGCGGCACGCCGCCGCCCACGGTCAGCCTGTTCGGCTCGCAGTTCATCACCTGGCGCGGCATTCCGCTGATCCCCTCGGACAAGGTGCCCGTGGCCGATGGCAAGAGCAAGATCCTGCTGCTGCGCGTGGGCGACAAGCGCCAGGGCGTGGTCGGCCTGTACCAGCCCGGCCTGCCGGGCGAGCAGAGCCCGGGCCTGTCGGTGCGCTTCATGGGCATCAACAACCATGCCATCGCGTCCTACCTGATCTCGCTGTACTGCTCGCTGGCCGTGCTCACGCCCGACGCGCTGGCCGTGCTCGACGATGTCGAGATCGGCAAGTACCACGACTATCCCGACACCTACAAGTAAAGAGGCCGGGCGTTGACCGTGTCTGCAATCACCTCCGTGGCGCCCCAGGCGCCCTTCGACCCCGAGGCGCTGGCGCGCATGGCCAACGCCTTGTTCTCCGCCGCACCGGGATCGGCTCCTGCCCTGCCGGGTCTTCCGGGTCTTCCCGGCCTGCCTGCTGGCGTGCAGGCCCCCGTGAACGTGGCGCCGCCCGGCTCGCCGCTGGCCAGCCCCGCAGGCCTGGGCCCCGGCGTGCCGGGCACGCCCATCCCGCAGGGCCAGGCGCCGGGCAGCAACCTGCTGCCGGCCTCGCCCGCGCCGCTGGCCTCGCTGGCCCACCGCGCGCCCGCGCTGCTGCCCCATGCCCAGGCAGGCAACGGCATGCCCGACCATGTCGTGAGCGCCCTGCCCGCCTACGAGCCGCGCCTGGGATCGCAGGTGCTGGGCGTGCCCCAGCGCCAGGGCGATCCGCTGGATGCGCTGGCCGCGCTCCCGTTCACGGCACCTGCTGCACCTGCTGCACCTGCTGCACCTGCGTCACCCGCCGTGCCGCGCATCGGCGTGCCCACCGAAGGGCCCGGCATTGCGTCCACCGTGCCTTCGGCCGAGCCGCGCTTTTACTTTGTCGATCCCGTAGTGCTGCCCGCCGGCTACACCACGCCGGCCCATCCGCTGCAGCGCCAGCAGGCTTCGCACGGGGCAAGGCATGGCACGGCCGGCGTGCAGGCGCCCTTCGACGTGCATGCCGTTCGCCGGGACTTTCCCATCCTGTCCGAGCGCGTCAACGGCCGTCCGCTGGCCTGGCTGGACAACGCGGCCACCACGCACAAGCCGCGCGCGGTGATAGAGCGCATCCGCCACTTCTACGAACACGAGAACTCCAACATCCACCGCGCAGCCCATGAATTGGCCGCGCGCGCCACCGACGCCTACGAGGGCGCGCGCGAGCGCGTGCGCCGCTTCATCAACGCGCCCGACGTGAACGAGGTCATCTTCGTGCGCGGCACCACCGAGGCCATCAACCTCGTGGCCAAGAGCTGGGGCTGGCAGCATGTGGGCGAGGGCGACGAGATCATCGTCTCCCACCTGGAGCACCACGCCAACATCGTGCCCTGGCAGCAACTGGCGGCCGCCAAGGGCGCGAAGATCCGCGTGATCCCGGTGGACGACTCGGGCCAGGTGCTCATCGATGAATACCGCAGGCTGCTGAACCCGCGCACCAAGATCGTCTCCGTCACCCAGGTCTCCAACGCGCTGGGCACGGTCGTGCCCGTGCAGCAGATCGTGGAGCTGGCCCACCAGGCGGGCGCCCGGGCCCTGGTCGATGGCGCGCAGTCGGTCTCGCACATGGCCGTGGACGTGCAGGCCATCGGCGCGGACTTCTTCGTGTTCTCGGGCCACAAGGTCTTCGGCCCCACGGGCATCGGCGTGGTCTGGGGACGGCGCGAGGTGCTGGAGGACATGCCGCCCTGGCAGGGCGGCGGCAACATGATCGCCGACGTGACCTTCGAGAAAACCGTCTACCAGCCCCTGCCCAACACCTTCGAGGCCGGCACCGGCAACATTGCCGACGCCGTGGGCCTGGGCGCCGCCATCGACTACGTGCAGGCCCTGGGCATGGAGCGCATCGCGCGCTACGAGCACGATCTGCTGCAGTACGGCACACAGGCGCTGGCGCCCATTCCCGGCCTGCGCCTGATCGGCACGGCGGCCGACAAGGCCAGCGTGCTGTCCTTCGTGCTCAAGGGCTGGACCACGGCCGAGGTGGGCGAGGCGCTCAACGCCGAAGGCATCGCCGTGCGCACCGGCCACCACTGCGCACAGCCCATCCTCAGGCGCTTCGGCGTGGAGACCACGGTGCGGCCCTCGCTGGCCTTCTACAACACCACCGAGGAAATCGACCGGCTGGCGGCCGTGGTGCAGGGGCTGGCGGCGCGCAGGCGGGGTTGATTGCCTGCCGCCAGGCTGGCGGGCCGCTAGCCGGCCAGCCTGGCCAGGGCCGCACGCAGGATGGATGCGTCATCGCGCTCCTGCACCACCACATCGGGCGTCACGCCCTTTCCTTCCAGATTGCTGCCCAAAGGGGACACCCAGTAGCCACTGGTGTACTTGACTACCCCGCGAGGTACGGGCCTGAGGGTGCGGATATAGGCCATGCCCAAGGTCTTGCGTCCGACGATGGATGCACGCCCGTGGTCCTGCAGCGCGGCCGCAACGATTTCCGCCCCCGAGGCTGTGTCCTCGTCCACCAGAACGGCAAGGGGCAGGGCACGCACTTCGGCAGGCAGCTTCGCCAGAGGATCGGACGCACCGGATGCCGCGTATTCGGACACCGTCGCCCGGTACTCGCGGCGTTCGGACTGTGCCGATCCCTCGGAGCGGATGACCACGGCATCGGGCGCAAGAAACATGGCGGCGACGCCAATGGCCTCCGTCACCAGGCCGCCCTGATTGCCGCGCAGGTCGAGGATGAGCGACTTGAACGGCTGGTCGCTCCAGGCACTCCTCAAGATCTCCGCCACGGTATCCAGGGACTTGGTCTGGAAGTCGGGCAGCTTCAGCCTCATGACAGCGGCCACCGGACGGTCTGCCTCTATGGCCGCTTTCTTGATGGGCTTGCGCGCCACTTGGATATTGTGCAGTGACATGCTGGATTCCCGAGCCACCGTCAAGGTGGCGGTACTGTCCAGCGCCCCACCGAGGCCGCGGACCAGGGATTCAAGCGACGAGCCCACCACGCCCACGCCATCCAGGGCGATCAACTGGTCCCCCGCGCGCACGCCGGCCTCCATGGCCGGCCCACCCTTGATGGGTTTGAGCATCATCTTGCCCTCGCGCAAACTCAGCACCAGACCCAGAGCCGCCTGCGGCGTCGGTATGCCAATGCGCAAACGCTCGTACTCCTCGATGGAGAAGTATTCACCCGCGCCAGGATCGGCACCGCGGACCATTCCCTTGGTGGCAGCGATGATCAGATCACGGCCATTTGTCTTGTGGATGAGATCGTCCTGCAGCATCTGGTACACGGTGGCCAGATTCGCCAGCTCTTCCTTTGGAAGAGGCCTGGAAGGCTGTGCGCAGCCTACCAACGATATTGACGCCAAAACCGTCGCACACATGCTGCGGACAACCGTGGTGCATTCCATGTTCTACCTTCCTCGCTCCAGATGAATGTGGGGCGATTGTCCGGCATCCGCTGACGGCCTTGCAGCCTACTCCGCGCGCGCCCCCGACACCCGCACCTGCTCGGCCGGCACAGGCAACATTGCCGACGCCGTGGGCCTGGGCGCCGCCATCGACTACGTGCAGGCCCTGGGCATGGAGCGCATCGCGCGCTACGAGCACGATCTGCTGCAGTACGGCACGCAGGCGCTGGCGCCTATCCCCGGCCTGCGCCTGATCGGCACGGCGGCCGACAAGGCCAGCGTGCTGTCCTTCGTGCTCAAGGGCTGGACCACGGCCGAGGTGGGCGAGGCGCTCAACGCTGAAGGCATCGCCGTGCGCACCGGCCACCACTGCGCCCAGCCCATCCTGCGGCGCTTCGGCGTGGAGACCACGGTGCGGCCCTCGCTGGCCTTCTACAACACCACCGAGGAAATCGACCGGCTGGCGGCCGTGGTGCAGGGGCTGGCGGCGCGCAGGCGGGGTTGAGCCCCGGGCTCAGCCCAGGCGTCTTGCAAAGGCGTCGCCCATGGTGGCCGTGCCCAGGTGGCCGTGCCCAGGCGGCCGCCACGTCGTTGGCGCCGCTTGCGCCAGGTGTGCCGCATGCCGGCCCCGGTGGCCATGCCGCGCCACGGCAGCGGACGGAACACGGCATTGGAGTCATGAAAAAGCATTGCCAAAATAAGAATGATCCTATGGATTTTCATAAATCATAGGAATAGACTTTGGAGCACGCCCATCAAACTCTCCTGCATCGTTTCCGGTTTCATTCATATGAAAAAAATCAGATATTTTCTCATTCCGGCAACGCTTTGCTTTTCTGTAAGCTCCATTTATGGAGGCATGTTTACCCCGGCAGTATCCATCGTCCAATTACCGGAAATCATCAACGTTCCCGCAGGAAATATCATGAATGGATCGGTGCTATGGGAATCGCCCATGGTCAAATCCACTCTCGACACAATTTCCTACAGTGTGCTTTCGGGGCCATCTTCAGAAATATGGCCCCAAATCATGAACCCCACTACGCTGGACGGCGATATCTACTCCACATCTTTGCGCGGAATAGGAATCCGTTGGCGTGCCACATGGAAAGCCAGGAATTTCCCCAATGGCAAAACCATGTCCATCACCACTACGTCCAACAATTCAGGAGCCACGGGATGGCAAAAGGATGATGTACATGAGCAAACCATATGGATGCAACTCATCAAGACAGGCGCCGTTCAATCGGGAACTTTCAGCGTCAGCAGCTATGCAACCGCCCGGTTTGACTGCAATAGCCTTTGCAATATCTGGTCCGTGATGGCGGCCGGCAGCACCGTGGTGCGCACAGGCGCCAGTTGCCGGGTGAAGACGAGCAACATCGCCGTGAACCTGCAGCGAGTCAACAGGTCACAGTTCAACGGGATAGGCGCTACCTCCGCGCCCCAGTCATTCGATCTGGAACTGATCTGCACCGGGGGCGAAGCCAATTCCACCCTGCGCCCGTTCGTCACGCTCACGGATGCCAACGATGCCGCCAACCGCTCCGATGTGCTGACGGTGACCGGAGGGGCTGCCGGCATCGGCATCCAGATCCGCAGCAGCGACAAGGTCATCAGCTACGGCGAGGACTCCGCCAACTTCGGCAATCCCAACCAGTGGCAGGCGGGCATCATCACCCCAAACACCAGCAACCACGTGATTCCATTGACGGCGCGCTATGTCCAGACCCAGCCCTCCGTCACCACGGGCCTGGCCAACGGACGGGCCACCTTCACGCTCAATTACCAGTGACCTGCCAGTGACACGCTGGCTGCATTGCGGCCGTGCAGGCGACCGTGCCGATCCTGCGCTGCCGCACCCGGCTGCGCTCACTCGGCTCTGGCCCCCGACACCCGCACCTGCTCGGCCGCCACGGGCATCTGCTCGCGCACGAAGCGCCAGAACGCGTCCACGCCCATGGGCTTGACGGGCAGCGAGCCTTGGTCGATGAACTGCTTTTGCACCTCGGGATTGCGCAGCGCCGTGGCCAATGCGCCGTTCAGGCGCTCCAGCGCCGCGCGTGGCGTGCCGGCCGGGGCAACCAAGCCGTACCAGGAGTCGGTGTAGAAGCCCTTGACGCCTGCTTCCTCGAAGGTGGGCACATCGGGCAGGGCCGGCAGGCGCTGGCGCGAGGCCACGGCCAGGGCGCGCAGCTTGCTCGAGCGGATGAAGGGGATGGCACCGGTGGTGAGCACGAAGTCCACGCGGCCCGCCATCAGGTCGGTCATGGCCGGGGCTGTGCCCTTGTAGGGGATGTGGGTGACATCCACGCCCGTGAGCTGCTTGAAGCTGGCGCCGGCCAGGTGCTGGCTGGAGCCCACGCCGCCCGAGCCGTAGTTGAGCTGGCCCGGCCTGGCGCGCGCCGCCTCCAGCAGATCGTTGACCGAGCGCAGCGGCGAGGCCACGGGCACCAGCAGCACGCTGGGCGAGGTGGTGATCATGCCGATGGGCGCGAAGTCCTTGAGCGGGTCGTGGTTGAGCTTGGCGTAGAGCGCGGAGTTCAGGCCGTGCGAGGCCACGGTGGCCAGCATGATGGTGTTGCCATCGGGCCTTGCGCGGGCCGCCGCGTCGCTGCCCAGGTTGCCGCCTGCACCGGCCCGGTTGTCTATGGTGATGGGCTGGCCCAGGGCCTCGCTCATGCGCGTGGCTGCCAGCCGCGCCACGTTGTCGGAAGGGCCGCCCGCAGGCCAGCCCACGATGAGGGTGATGGGGCCTTGCGCCAGGGCCGGCAGGGCCAGGGCGCACAGGGCCAGCGCAGCCAGGCTGCGGCGCGACAGACAGTGCATGGCGGTCGTCCTTGTGAATTCAAAGGTTGGCATGGGCATGGCCTTCAGGGCTTTCCGTCCTGCCAGGGCATCTCGGTCCAGAGCTTGCGAAAGCCGGCCTCGGTGCGCTCCAGCTCGGCCGCGTAGGCCGGTGGCGCCAGATAGCGCAGCGGCGCGTACATGGCCTCGGCCTGCTGCCTGAACTGCGGGTCGGCCGCGATGGCGGCCACGGCATCGACCAGCTTTTTGCGCACGCCTTCGGGCAAGCCCTTGGGCGCGGCCAGGCCGCGCAGGGAGGCCAGCTCGATATCGATGCCCTGCTCCTTGAACGTAGGCACCTGCGGCGCCAGCGAGCTGCGCGCGGCCGACATCTGGCCCAGCAGGCGGATGGGAGTGCCGCCCTTCTGGTAGGCCAGCACCTCGCCCACGTTGATGGCGCCGATGGTGATCTGCTGGCCCGTGGCGGCGGCGCGCACCTCGCCCGCGCCCTTGTAGGGCACATGGGTGAGCTGCGTGCCCGTGGCCTTGGCGAACAGCAGCATGGCCAGGTGGTCGTCCGAGCCCGTGCCCGTGGTGCCCACGGTCACGGCGCCGGGGTTGGCCCGGGCGTAGGCGGCCAGGCCGGCCAGCGTGGTGATGGCGTTGCTGTTGTGGATGGCAAAGCCGCCCGGGTCGTCCACCAGGTTGCCCAGCAGGTCGTACTGGCTCCAGTGGAAGCTGCTCTTGCGCTCGATGGGGATGGTCAGCACGTTGGGCGTGTTGATGAAGCCGATGGTGTAGCCATCCGGCTTGGCCCGCGCCAGCTCGCCAAAGCCGATGCCGCCGCCCGCGCCGGGGCGGTTGAGCACGACCACGCTGCCGCCCAGCTTCTTTTCCAGATGGCGGGCCAGCAGCCGCGCCACCAGGTCGGTGCCGCCGCCGGGCCCGTAGGCCACGATCATCTCGATGTTGCGCGAGGGATAGGGGGCCTCGCCCTGAGTCTGGGCCTGGGCCAGGGCCGGCAGCGCCATGCAGGCGGCGGCCAGGCCTGCGCACAATGCGCGCCTTGCTTGCTGTGTCATCTTTGTCTCCTGGGTCGCCTCTTGCAGTGGTCTGAGAGGCTTTGTAGTCATGGTGAAGGAAGCGGCTAACGGGACGGGAAAAAGGACAGGGAACGGGACGGGTCCAAGGCCCTGGCGATGCGCTCGCGCGCATGCGGCCAGACCTCCGGATTGACCAGGCGCGCGGGCCGCTGGCCGTCGGCCAGCAACTGCACGATCTGGGTGGCGGCCAGCTCGGCGTTGTTGCGCCGGGCCTCGTGCGTGACACCGGCGGTGTGGAAGGTGGCCACCACCTGGGACAGGGCCAGCAGCGGATGGGAGGCGGGCGGCGGCTCCTGGTCCCAGACATCCAGCCCCGCGCCAGCCAGGTGGCCGCTGGCCAGGGCGGCGTGCAGGGCGGCCTCGTCATGGATACCGCCGCGCGCCGTGCTCACGAAGATGGCGCCCGGCTTCATGGCCGCAAAGGCAGCGGCGTTCATGAGCCCCAGCGTGGAGGCATCGCGCGGGCAGTGCAGGGAGACGATGTCCGCGCGCCGCAGCAGCTCGTCGAAGCCGACGGCCTCGGCCCCGCGCGCTGCCAGGCCGGCCGCGTCATAGGCCGGGTCGCAGCCGATCACCTGCATGCCGAAGGCCCGGCCCAGGGCCGCGACGCGGCTGCCGGCCTCGCCCACGCCCACCAGGCCCAGGGTGCGGCCGCGCAGCTCGTGGCCCATCACGTCCTCGCGGCTGAAGCCCCGGCCCGGGGCGCGCAGCAGGCGGTCGGATTCGTTGATGCGGCGCAGCACGGACAGCATCAGGCCGATGGCCATCTCGGCCACCGAATCCGCGTTGCCGCCCGACTGGTTCATCACGGCCACGCCGGCGCGCGTGCAGGCCTCGATGTCGATGGTGTCGCAGCCCGAGCCGCTGGAGGACACGGCCAGCAGATCGGGGCAGCGCGCCAGCAGGTCCGCCGTGGCGAACCAGTGGCGCGGCAGCTCGTCCTTGGCGGCCGTGATCTGGTAGACCTGTGCGCCGGCCAGGGCCTGCCAGGCGGCGGTATCGTCGCCCTCGCGCCGGCAGGTGATCAGTTGCACGCCAGGTGCGGCCGAGACGATGCGGTCAAAGGCTGCATCCAGCCAGTAGTCGAAGCGGACAACGCGGCGGTCCATCACAGCACCCCCTTGGCGGCCAGCGTGCGCGCCACCCAGGAGCGGTCGGCGCGGCCTGCGGCAATGGCGGCGAGCACGTCGGCCTCGTCGCGCTGTATGGCCTCCACGCGGTCGGCAATGGCGGCGGCCTCGGCGGCGGGCACGGCCAGCAGGCCGTCGCCATCGCCCAGCACCAGGTCGCCCGGGTGGACGACCATGCCGTCGATGCTCACGGGCACATGCAGCTCGCCGGGGCCGTCCTTGTAGGGGCCACGGTGCGAGACGCCGCGCGCATACACGGGCAGCTCATGCTGGCCGATGGTGTCGCTGTCGCGGATCAGCCCGTCGATGACGATGCCGGCCGCGCCGCGCGCCATCATCAGCGCCAGCATGATCTCGCCAATGATGGCGTTGGGCCCGGCGCCGCCCGCGTCCACCACGATCACGTCGCCGGGGCCGCAGATGTCGATGGCCTGGTGCACCATGAGGTTGTCGCCGGGCCGCGTGCGCACGGTCAGCGCACGGCCCACCAGCGGCCCCTGGCGGCGATGGAAGGGCCGCAGCGCCGAGGTGCCCGTGGTGCGGCTCATGGCGTCGCTGACATTGGCGACCGGAAAGCCGCGATAGCGCTGCAGCAGCGCATCGCCAAGGGCGGCCTCGGGCCGGGCGTGGATATGGAATCCGGGAATCTTGCTCACTGCTGTGTCTCCGTCTGTGTCTGTGTCTGTTGTCTGTGTCGATACCGTTGTCTTGCCGCTCAGAACGCATCCCAGGCCTGCGCATGGCGCACGCAGGCCGGCGTGACCTGGTCCAGGCGCGTGGCGCCCAGCATGGCCATGTCGCGCAGCACCTCCTCACGCAGCAGGGCCATGGCGTGGGCCACGCCCGCCGGCCCGGCCACCGAGGCCGCGTAGTTGAAGGGCCGGCCCACGAACACGCAGCGCGCGCCCAGGGCCAGGGCCTTGAGCACGTCGGTGCCCCGTCGCACGCCGCTGTCCAGCATCACCGGCAGGCCGGGCACGGCGCGCACGATGCCGGGCAGCACGCGCAGCGGTGCCACGGCGCCGTCGAGCTGGCGCCCGCCGTGGTTGGAGACGATGAGGCCGTCGGCGCCGTGGTCCCGCGCCAGCACGGCGTCTGCGGCCGAAAGAATGCCCTTGACCACCAGTTGCCCCTGCCAGCGCTGGCGGATGGCGGCCAGATGCGGCCAGGCCAGGTGGGAGCGGTCCGAGAAATCGCGCATCACGCTGGCCGACAGGATGGGCGCGCCCCGGTGCGCATAGTTGTTCTCGAAATGCGGCATGCCGTGGCGCCACAGGGTCTTGAGAAAGCTGCCGAACAGCCAGCGCGGGTGGCTGATGCCCTGCCAGGCCAGGCCCGGCCCGGGCCGCAGCGGCGTGGAAAAGCCGGCGCGCACATTGTTCTCGCGGTTGGCGGCCACGGGCGTGTCCACCGTGATCACCAGGGTCTGCACGCCGGCGGCGGCCACGCGGTCCAGCAGCGCATCGATCTGGCCCTGGTCGCCCGGCAGGTAGGCCTGGAACCAGGTGTGGGGCGCGGCCGCCATCACATCCTCCAGCCGGATCAGCGAGGAGCCGCTCATGATGGCCGGCACGCCCGCCTGCTGTGCGGCCTGGGCCAGCACCAGATCGCCCCGGTAGGCCGACAGCGCGGCAATGCCCATGGGCGCCACGCCGAAGGGCGCGCCGTAGCGGCGCCCGAACAGCTCGAAGGAGGGATCGCGCTGTGCCACCCCCACCAGCGCGCGCGGCACGAAGGCCAGCTCGGCAAAGGCGCGGCGGTTGTCCGCCAGCGAGGCGTTGTCCTCCACCGCGCCGCTGATGTAGGCATGGATGGGGCGCGGCAGATGGCGCCGCGCCAGCCGCTCGAAATCATCGAGCGACAGCACCTGGCGCAGGCGGCGCGGCGGCCGGGCAGGGGCTGGTGCAGCGGCTGCGGAAGCGGTGGTGGAGGGGACGGTGTTGGCAGGCATTGCCGGCCAATGTAGAAGGGCCAACCTGCAAAGAAAAGCGAAATAAATAGGAATCGATATTTCGATTTTGGAAGAATGTCGGCATGACCCTCAAACAGCTCGAAGCCTTCTACTGGGCCGCCACCTGCCTGAACTTCAGCGTGGCCGCCGACCGCGTGCACCTGTCGGTCTCATCGCTGTCCAAGCGCATTGCGGAGCTGGAGGCCTCGCTGGGCGTGCAGCTGTTCGACCGCAGCGGCCGCGCCGCCGAACTCACGCCCCAGGGCGAACAGCTGCTGCCGCGCATCCGCGAGCTGCTGCACGGCGCCGCCCAGCTGCGCGAGGCGGCGGGCCGCAGCGTGGGCCTGCAGGGCCGCTGCCGCATCGGCTTTGGCGAACTCAGCGGCCTGACCTGGCTGCCCCGGCTGGTGCAGCGGGTGGCCGAGCTGCACCCCGACCTGCAGCTGGAGCCCCACACCGACATCGGCCAGGTGCTGGAGCAGCGCATCGTCGATGGCGAGCTGGACTGCGTGGTCATCGCCGGGCCGTCCTCGCGCAGCAGCCTGGCCTTCGAGCAGGTCGCCCAGGTGCGCTTCGTCTGGGCCGCCAGCGACGACTTCATCGCCCGCGCCGGCACCGGCCTGCCCCGGCGCCTGGTGCGCGAGCAACTGCTGATCGCTCTGCCCACCGGCTCGGGCGCCACGCGCACGCTGGACGACTGGCTGGGCCGCCACGGCCTGGCCGTGGAGCGGCGTCTTTCCTGCAACAGCTGGGGCGCCGTGGTGGGCATGGTGGTGGACGGCCTGGGCTTCACCTACATGCCCGAGCAATGGGCCCTGGCCCTGCAGGAACGCGGCCGCCTGCGCGTGCTGGACGGCGGCGCCGAGGCCGCAAAGCACAGCGCGCTGGCCCCGCTGACCTACACCGTGCAATGGCGCCGCGACGATGCCCGGCCGCTGATCACGGAAATGCGCGAGATCATCCGCAGCGTGATCGATTTCCCGGCGCCGCGCTGTTTGAGTTGAATATCACTGATTTCAGGGATATTCAAAATGGCAATCCTGTAGTATTTGAATGAACAATCAATATCAACAATAAACAACATCAATGCATTGATAGAGCATTGTCAATTTCAAATATCAATCGATTCAGATCCTTCCCTATGGGAACACTCATCTTCCGCATGAATTTCCTGGCATATTGAAAATCCTTTCTCAAAGAAATTTGACAATCCTTTGCAAAACCTGCCTATGATTTAACAACTCTTTTCAATTATTCCCGACTGGAACTCCTGCGTTTCCAGTCGATTTCCATTCATGAGCACTGCGCCTGCCCATACCAGTCTCCGCAGCCCTCACGCCGAATCCTGCGGTGCGCTGGCGCTTCAACCCATTGGTTCCGGCGACGAAGCCGCTCTCCTGGCCATCTTCGCCTCCACACGCGAGCAGGAGCGCGAACAATTCGGCTGGCCCGAGGAGCAATGGAATGCCTTCATTCGCCAGCAGTTCATGGCGCAGCACACCCAGTATTCGACGGCCTACGCCAACCCCAGTTTCGATCTGGTGCTGCGCGATGGCGAGATAGCGGGCCGGCTGTATGTGGACCGCAGCCCGCAGGAAATCCGCGTGGTGGATATCGCCCTGCTTCCCAGGCACCGTCGCCAGGGCGTGGGGCAGCAGTTGCTGCAGGCTTTGACGGATGAGTCAGATGCCCTGGGCATTGACCTGGGCCTGCATGTGGAGAAGAACAACCCCATCCTCGGTCACTACCAGCGCCTGGGCTTTGTCACCGAAGCCGATCGCGGCGTGTACTGGTATATGCGCCGCGCGCCGCAGCCTTCGCGCATGCCAGGCCTTGAGGATTTCACCGGCCTGGTCGGCACCGATTTCGCGTTGCAGCGCCCCGGTGCCGCGCCCGTGTCGCTGCGCCTGGAAAAGGCCACGGTCACGCAGGGATTGCTGGCCTCGCGCTGCTCGCTGCGTTTCAAGGGGCCTGACATCGGCCGCCCGACCCACGACACCTACCTGCTTTCCCACGAACGCCTGGGACGCTTTGCTCTGTTCCTGGGGCCCGTCGTGGATGCGGAGCCGGGGCAAACCAGCTACCAGGCACTCATCACACGCATGAACACGTCGATCAAGGAGGAGGAGACGCCATGAGCGAGGCATATATTGGAGAAATCCGTCTTTTTGCGGGCAACTTTGCCCCCCAGAACTGGGCATTGTGCGACGGCAGGCTGGTTGCCATCAGCGAGAACGAAGCACTCTTCGTGCTGCTGGGTACCACCTATGGCGGCGATGGCGTCACCAACTTCGCACTGCCCAACCTGCAGGGCCGACTTCCTATTGGCCAAGGCCAGTTGCCGGGCGGGAGCAACCGCCTTCTGGGCCAGCAGATGGGTGCGGAAGACGTAACGCTGAACATCAGCCAGTTGCCCGGGCACACCCACCCGTTCTCGGCGGCCGGCGCCGCCAGCACCAGCAAGCCGCAACAGCAGGTACCGGCAGCCGTCACGGGGTTCAACCTCTACGCCCCCTCACCCGCCACGACTGCCGCCACCCTGGGACCCAGCTCGGTGCAGATCGTCGGCGGCGGGCAGCCGCACAACAACGTCATGCCCAGCCTGGTGCTGAGCTACATCATCTGCCTCTTGGGCATCTTCCCCAGCTTCACATAGCACGGACAGGAGCACTTCATGGAACCCTTTCTCGGAGAGATCCGCGCATTCGCCTTTGGCCAGGTCCCAAGGGGCTGGCTGCTGTGCAACGGAGCGATTCTGCCGATCAGTACGAACCAGGCCTTGTTTGCGCTGCTGGGCAACCGATACGGCGGCAATGGCTCGACGAACTTCGGCCTGCCCGATCTGCGTGGTCGCGCGCCCATTGGATACGGCGGCGGCGTTGTGCTCGGCTTGATCGACGGTACGGAAAACGTCACGCTGACCCCCAGCCAGATGCCCCAGCACACACACCAGCTGCTGTCCAGCGCTGCGGTGGCCACCACCAATGTCCCCGGCGGCAATGTGATGGCCGAGGCCGCCAATGGCCTGTCTGCCTATGGCGCGCCCACCAATTCCTTCATGGCTGCCACCGCCGTGGACATCAGCGGCGGCAGCCAGCCTCATCAGAACATGCAGCCCTCGCTGGTCATCAACTGGTGCATCGCCAGCTCCGGGATCTTCCCGCCCCGCAACTGAACAAGCCTCCCCACAAGGAAACATCCATATGGCAGATCCCTTCTACGGCGAGGTCCGCGCATTCGGCTTCTCCTTCGCTCCTGTCAACTGGGCCTTTTGCGCAGGCCAGACCATACAGGTACAGCAGAATGCAGCGCTTTTTTCGATCATCGGAAACCGGTTCGGCGGTAACGGAACCACCAATTTCATGCTGCCCAATCTGCAGGGCAAGGCCGCCATGGGCGCCGGCACGGGACCTGGACTGAGCTTCCGCGACATCGGTGAAACCATGGGCACAGCCACCGAAACGCTGACCCTTGCGGAGATACCGGCGCACAGCCACGGCATCAGCGCCCAGGGCGCCGGCGCCACGGCGGCCATCCCCAGCGGCAACTTGCTGGCGCAGGGCATGCAAGGCGTACCGCCCCGGGGCAGCGCCAGGCCCACCTATGCAGCGGGAGCTGCCACTTCGGCCATGGCGCCGACAGCGCTGCTGCCCGTCGGCGGCAACCAGGCCCACAGCAATATGCAACCCGTTCTGGCGCTGAATTTCTGCATCTGCCTGTCCGGCGAATTCCCCGTCAGGCCCTGACGTTCTTCCACCTCCAGCCATTGCCCGCCATGCCCACCAACCACACCCCCAGGCCCAAGTCCGCTTCACGCATGCTGTCCATGTGGTTTGCGTGGTTCATAGGGTTGGTGATGGCACTGGCGGCTCCGGCCCATGCCGCAGTGGACTCGGCCATCATCGACTTCGGGACCGGAGCCGCGCCTGGCGCCTTCTCGGATGTTGCCCCGGACTACAACGGGCTTCGCTTCACCGGCCAGTGGTCCTATTTCGCTGCAGCGGACCTGCAGACGGGCAGCCCGGGAATCATCACGTCCGGCGACGCCATCACCTCCGCCACCCTTGACGGCAACGCCATCATCAAGGCGGCCAATGGCACGGACCGCTTCAGCCTCGCACGGGTGCGCATCCATGCCTACGGCTCCATGACCCAGTTCACACTCACGGGCTATCGCGGCGGCAGCCCCGTGTCCGGTGCCAGCGTGACCGTCACCAAGACGTTTCCCATGACGCAGCAATTCGTCCCTATCGATCTGAGCGCGCTGGCGGATGTGGACGAAGTACGGGTATCCAACAATGCCACGGTTGGCGAAGGCGGCAACTTCGCCTTCGACGATCTGGCCGTCGACCCCTTCCCCCCTGCCACACCCACGGCGACGGCGCTGTCGCCCACGAGCGGCCTGGCCGCTGGCGGATATCCGGTCACCATCATCGGAGCCAACTTCACCAACGTGATCGGCAGCTCCATCGTGACCGCAGTGAGCTTCGGCGGCACGCCGGCGACCAGCTTCACGGTCGACAGCGCCACCCAGATCACGGCCACGGCACCGGCAGGATCGGGCACGGTGAACGTGACCGTCACGACGGCAGGCGGCACCAGCGTCACTGCCGCAGCCAATCAGTTCACCTATCTGCCCGCGCCCACGGTGACATCCGTCTCGCCCAACTTTGGCCCGCAGGCTGGCGGCACCGGCGTGGTCATCACCGGCACCAACCTGTCCGGCGCCACCGCCGTGCTATTCGGCGCGACAACCGCCAGCTATGTCGTCAACAGCGCCACCCAGATCACCGCCACCTCGCCTGCGGGTACAGGCACGGTCGATGTGCGCGTCACAACGACGGGCGGCACCAGCGCCATCAGCGGGGCCGATCAATTCAGCTACCTGGCAACGCCCACGATCACCAGCATCGCGCCCACGGCAGGCCCTCAGGCGGGCGGCACGGCGGTCACCATCACGGGCACGAACTTCATCGGCACCACGGGCGTGAACTTCGGCGCCTCGGCAGCGACCGGCTTCACGGTCAACAGCGCCACCAGCATCACGGCCACGGCGCCGCCCGGAACGGGCACGGTGGACATCCGCGTCAGCAACTCCGTCGGCACCAGTCCCACCAGTGCCGCCGACCAGTTCACCTATGTGGCGGCACCGTCGGTCACCTCCATCTCGCCCACGGCAGGCCCCACAGGTGGCGGCACCACGGTGACCATCACCGGTACCGGCTTCGCCGCAGCACCAGGCACCGGCGCCGTGCGCTTCGGCGCCACGACCGCCACCTACACCATCAACAGCAACACCCAGATCACAGCCACTGCGCCCGCGGGCAGCGCTGGCACGGTCGATGTGACGGTGACCACGGTGGGCGGCACCAGTGCCACCAGCGCAGCCGATCAGTTCACCTATGTGTCAGCACCCACGGTGACTTCCATCTCGCCCACGGCAGGGCCCACCGCAGGAGGAACCTCGGTGGTCATCACCGGCACCAACTTCTCCGGCACCACTGCCGTGACCTTCGGCGCCACGGCCGCCACAGGCTTCACGGTCAACAGCGCCACGCAGATCACAGCCACCGCGCCTGCCCACGCAGCGGGCACGATCGACGTGCGCATCACCACCGTGGGCGGCACCAGCGCCACCAGTGCGGCCGACCAGTTCACCTACGTGGCCGCGCCCACAGTGACTTCCGTCTCGCCCACGGCAGGGCCAGCCGCAGGAGGAACCTCGGTGGTCATCACCGGCACCAACCTCTCCGGCGCCACGGCCGTGACCTTCGGCGGCACGGCCGCCACGGGCTTCACGGTCAACAGCGCCACGCAGATCACGGCCACCGCGCCTGCAGGGTCGCCGGGCACGGTCGATGTGCGCGTCACCACGACTGGCGGCACCAGCGCCACCGGCGCGGCAGACCAGTTCACCTACGTGGCCACGCCCACGGTGACGTCCATCTCGCCCACCAGCGGCCCGCAGGCAGGCGGCACCACGGTGACCCTGACAGGCACCAACCTGGGCGGCGCCACGGCCGTGACCTTCGGCGCCACGGCCGCCACGGGCTTCACGGTCAACAGCGCCACGCAGATCACGGCCACAGCGCCTGCCGGCACGGGCACGGTAGATGTGCGCATCACCACCGCGGGCGGTACAAGCGCCACCAGCGCGGCCGACCAGTTCACCTATGTGCCTGCGCCCACGGTGACCTCCATCTCGCCCACCAGCGGCCCACAAGCGGGCGGCACCACGGTGACCCTGACCGGCACCAACCTGTCCGGCGCCACGGCCGTGACCTTCGGCGCCACGGCCGCCACGGGCTTCACGGTCAACAGCGCCACGCAGATCACGGCCACCGCGCCTGCCGGCACGGGCACGGTAGACGTGCGCATCACCACCGTGGGCGGTACCAGCGCCACCAGCGCGGCCGACCAGTTCACCTATGTGCCTGCGCCCACGGTGACTTCCGTCTCGCCCGCAAGCGGTTCTTCGATTGGTGGCACCACGGTCACCCTGACCGGCACGAACTTCACCGGCGCCACGGCCGTGACCTTCGGCGGCACGGCCGCCACGGGCTTCACGGTCAACAGCGCCACGCAGATCACGGCCACAGCGCCTGCAGGATCGGCGGGCACGGTCGATGTGCGCGTCACAACGACTGGTGGCACCAGCGCCACCGGCGCGGCAGGCCAGTTCACCTATGTGGCCATCACGGTGACGCCCGCGACGCTGGCCGGCACGCCCAAGGTAGGCGTCTCGTTCAGCGAGACCCTGACCGCCAGCGGCGGCGCAACGCCCTACACCTTTGCAATGGCCGGCGGCAGCACGCTGCCCACAGGCCTGTCGCTGTCGCCCGCCGGGGTGATCAGCGGCACGCCCACGGCGGCCGGGGCCTTCAGCTTCACGGTGCAGGCGACCGACAGCAGCAGCATCAGCGGCCAGCGCACCTACAGTGGCAGCGTGGCGGCAGCCACGGTGGTGCTGACGCCTGCAGCTTCCACGCTGCCGGCTGCCAAGCTGAACACGGCCTATGCAGGGCAGACCTTCACTGCCAGCGGAGGCACGGCGCCCTACACCTACGCCAGCAGCGGCACGCTGCCGACCGGAATGACGTTCAACGCCAGCACCGGTGTTCTGAGCGGCACGCCCACCGCGGCGGGAAGCTTCACCTTCACCATCACGGCCACGGACTCCTCCACGGGCACGGGTGCTCCGTTCACCTCGGGCAGCACCAGCTACACCCTGGTGGTGAACTCCACCAACGCCGACCTCAGCGCCCTGGCTCTGAGCAGCGGCACGCTCGCACCGGGCTTTGGTGCAGGCACCCTGGCCTACACGGCCACCGTGCCCAACACCAGCAGCACCGTCACGGTGACAGCCACCGCTGCCGATGCGGGCGCCACGATCCTGGTCAACGGCGCAGCGGCCTCCACCCCGGTGGCGCTGAATGTGGGCAGCAATACCGTGTCCATCGAAGTCACGGCGCAGGACGGCACGACCAAGAAAACCTATGTGGTGACGGTGACGCGCGAGGCCAGGCAAAGCGCCTCGGGCTCGGGTGTGGATCTGGGCATTGCCAACAGCAGCCCCACCTGCACGCTGACTGCGGCCAGCTTCACCTCGCCTTCTGCCGTGGCCGGCTCGCTGGGCCCGCTGCCGGCGGCGTTCACCTACCCGCAGGCCGCCGTGGACTTCACGGCCAAGCAGTGCGCCCCCAGCAGCACGCTGACCGTGACCCTCACCTTCGCGTCCCCCGTGCCCGCCAACGCGCAGCTGATGAAGTACGACGCCACCGCAACGCCCAAGTGGCAGCCCTTCACGCCCACCATCAGTGGCAACCAGGTCAGCTACACCATCGTGGACGGCGGCCTGCGCGATGACGACAAGACGGTCAACGGCGAGTTCGTCGATCCCGTCATCCTGGCCCTGCCTGGAGCCCCCGCAGGAGCGCAGAGCATCCCCACGCTGGACCGCTGGGGCCTGCTGCTGCTGTCGCTGATGGCGGGAGCCGCCGGCTTCATGGGCATGGCGCGCAGGCAGCGTACCGGACGTTAAGACGCGTCAACAAGCAACCCGCGCTGCTGCATGTCGGCAGCGCGGGTTTGCTTTTGGTGCTCTACAGAAAGCCCCGTGGCGCGAGACAATCGCCCCCATGACCACCGCGCCGATTCCCGTTTCCGCAGATCCCGCCGCCTCCGCCGACCCCATGCCCCAGCCGCCCGAGCAGCCCGACCTGGACGCCTGCTGCGGCAATGGCTGCGACCCCTGCATCTTCGACAGCTATGACCTGGCCATGGACGAGTACCGCCAGGCGCTGCGGGCCTGGAAGGCGCGCAACGAAACGCCAGCGGGCCAGGGATAGGAATAGGGATAGGGGTAGCGCGATCAGTCCACGCGGGCGATCAGGTCCAGCTCCACGGCTGCGCCCTTGGGCAGCTGCAGCACGCCCACCGAAGTGCGCGTGTGGGCACCCACGGGGCCCAGCACCCGGGCGATGAGGTCGGAGGCGCCATCGGCCACCTCGCTTTGCTGGGTGAAATCGGGCGCCGAGCGCACATAGACGGTGATGCGTGCAACGGCGCGCACGGCATCGAGCGAGCCGGCCGCGCGCTGCACGAAGGCCAGGGCGCGCATGGCGCAGATGGCGGCGGCCGTTCTGGCCGATGCCAGGTCGATCCCGGCGCCGACCGTCCCCACATAGAGCACTTCATCGCCCACGCGGGGAATCTGCCCGCTGACGAACAGCTGCTGGCCGTCGCGCACGACGGGGCTGTAGTTGCCGCCTATCTTGATCTCGCCATCGAAGCGGTGGCCGAGCTCGAGGGCGGCCTGGGCGAAGCGTTCATCTGCTGTCATGGTCTGGTGTCCGGAGTAAGGCAAGCGCGCAGTCTAGAGCGTGTCATGCACTTTTAAGTACCCGCGTTGGTTCTGCGCGCTGGTGATCGCAAGGCGCAGTGCGCCGCCAAGGCTCATGCCTTGGCAAGCGCTGCAACGCCGCGAGCGCCTGCGCGCAGAGCCAACCCTCCGGGAAAGCCGGGAAAGGGGCCCGGCCCTTCGTTGCAGCCCGCTTGCGGTGTGGCAACCGCGGCGCGTGCTACGCCTCGTTCCGGGCCCCTTTCCCGGCTTTCGCGGGCACGTAAAAGTGCATGACACGCTCTAGAGCCTGTGGTGCACCGGCGCCTGCGGCGGCTTCAACTGCCCGTGGACGCGTAATGCCTCACCCCCATGCGCCAGGCGCCCGAGGCCAGCCAGAGGAAGGCAAAGCCGGCCAGCGGCGAGACCCAGCCCAGCCAGGCTGGTGCGCCCAGCGGGTCGGGCTTGCCCAGCACGGCCAGCGCCGGGTAGTAGGCCACGCAGGCCAGCGGCACGGCGAAGGTCAGCAGGCGGCGAAACCACTGCGCGTACAGGGCCAGCGGGTACTGGGCGGCCTCGACGCTGCCGTAGCTCAGCACATTGGCGGCCTCCAGGCTTTCCACGGTCCAGAACGAGAGCGCACCCTGCAGCACCAGGATGCCCAGGAACAGCGCCACGCCACCCGCCACGGCGAACAGCGCCACGGCGACGGCCTGCGGCGTCCACGCCACGGCGCCCTGGGCCGTGGCAAAGCCCAGCACCATCAGGCCCTGCAGCAGGCGGCCCAGGCGGCTGATGCGCACGTCATGGCCCATGAGCTGCAGCCACACGGGGCGCGGGCGCAGCAGCAGGCGGTCGAAGGCGCCCGTGCGCAAGAACTGCGTGCCCAGCACGTCGAAGCCCCGGCCCAGCGCATCGGCCAGGGCGAACATGCAGTTCACCAGGCCATAGAACACGGCCACTTCGCCGATGCGCCAGCCCTGCACCTCGCCAAACCGGTGGAACAGCGCCCAGACGGCGATGACCTCGATGCCCGTGACCAGGAACTGGCCCAGGGTCAGCATCAGCGCCGAGGCCGGGTAGCGCGCCTGCCCGCCCAGCGAGGCCAGCGCCAGGCGCAGGAACATGGACAGCGATCCTTTTTGCTTGGCCATGGCGCTCACCCGCCCTGCACTTCGAGGCCGCGCATGGTGCGCGCCATGGCCACGCGGCCCAGGGCCACGATCACGGCAATCCACAGGGCTTGCAGCGCCAGGCAGGCCAGCATCTGCGTACCGGCCATCTGTCCGAAGTAGATGCGCGCAGGGATGTCCATCACGCCGGCCAGCGGCTGCAGCAGCAGCGCGGTCTGCCAGGCATCGGGCATCAGCGCCAGCGGCAGCAGGTTGCCCGACAGCACGATGACCACGGGCGCGGCCAGCGTGTTGATGCCTTTTTCATTGAGCGCGGCGGCGGCGGCAACGTTCAGCAGCATGACCAGTGCCGTGGACAGCAGCAGCGCCAGCAGCATGGATGCGGCAAAGCCCAGGCCTGCGGCCCAGCCGGCCGGCGGCTGCCAGCCCCAGGCGCCCAGCCCCATCAGCGGCAGGGCCAGCCCTGCAAACGCCACCATCAGCGCCACGCGCGGCAGCACGCGCGCGGCGATCCAGCCAGCCGAGCGCACGAACCACAGCGCATAGGCATCCACGGGCCGCAGCCGGTCATAGGCAACGGCGCCCGTGCGCACGGCCAGGGCCACGTCGGGGTCGCCACTCCAGGGCAGCAGCGCGAACAGGCCCTGCGCCACCCAGGTGTAGGTGATGGCGTGCTCCAGCGAGATGGGCGCGCCGGCCGATGCCGAGGCGCTGCCATAGAACGCCGCCAGCACCATGGTCTTGATGGCGCCCCACCAGCACTGCGTGGCAAAGCCCGCGTAGGCGGCCGTGCGGTACTGCAGCATCAGCAGAAAGCGCGAGGCGAAGGCGGCCTTGTAGGGGCGCAGCAGGTGTCGCAGGCGGTGGTGCGGTCCCATGGCGCTCAGACCTCCGAGGCACCATGCATGGCGTAGAAGCGGGCGATCACGGCCTCGATGGCCATGTCCTGCCCCTCGCCCTCGCCCTCGCCTTCGACCGTGCCATCGCGCTGCGCCGCCACGACCTGGGCCCGCAGCGCATCGACCGCGCAGTCGGCCAGCACGCGGCCATGGCCGATGACGATGACGCGCCGGGCCAGCGCCTCGATGTCGTGCATGTCATGCGTGGTCAGCAGCACCGTGGTGCCGCGCTCGCGGTTGGCGCGCAGCACGAACTCGCGCACGGCCAGCTTGGAGGGCGCGTCCAGGCCGATGGTGGGTTCGTCCAGGAACAGGATCTCGGGCTCGTGCAGCAGGGCCGCGGCGATCTCGGCGCGCATGCGCTGGCCCAGGGACAGCTGGCGCACGGGCTGGTCCAGCAAGCGCTCCAGGCTCAGCATGGCCACCAGCTCGTCGCGGGTGCGCGCAAAGCGCAGCGGATCGACGCGGTACAGGTCGCGCAGCAGGTTGAAGCCATCGCCCACGGGCAGGTCCCACCACAGCTGCGAGCGCTGCCCGAAGACCACGCCGATGCGGCCCACATGGCGCTGGCGGTCGGCGAAGGGGTCGCGCCCGTCCACCTCCACGCGCCCGCCATCGGGCCGCAGGATGCCCGACAGAATCTTGATGGTGGTGGACTTGCCCGCGCCGTTGGGCCCAATGAAGCCCAGCAGCTCGCCACGCTCCAGCGCGAACGACACACCCTGCAGCGCCTGCACCGTGCGGTGGCGCGGGCGCACCAGCGCGCGCAGCGCGCCCATCACGCCGGGGTCGCGTTCATGGATGCGGTAGGTCTTGCGGAGGTCGTGGACGAGGATCTGAGGCATGGCGCTGGGCGGTGAGGGGGCGCAGAGGGGGCGCGATTCTACACAGGACCGGGCTTTGCTATCCTGCGCGCAAATTCGCGGATGGAAATCCGCCTTGCCGCACGCACGCACGCACAAAGGAAACACAACATGGCAGCTGAAGGCAATGCAAGCCAGCTCGTAGGAATCGTCACGCTGCTGGGGGCCGCCGTGGTGGCCGTGCCGCTGTTCAAGCGGCTGGGCCTGGGCGCCGTGCTCGGCTACCTGGCCGCTGGCCTGGCCATAGGCCCCTACGGGCTGGGCCTGGTGACGGACGCGCAGACCATCCTGCACGTGGCCGAGCTGGGCGTGGTGATGTTTCTCTTCGTCATCGGGCTGGAGATGAAGCCCTCGCACCTTTGGGATCTGCGCGGCCAGATCTTCGGGCTGGGCAGCCTGCAGGTGGTGGTGTGCGCGCTGCTGCTCACGGGCGTGGGCATGGCCTTCGGCTTTCCGTGGCAGGTGGCCTTCGTGAGCGGCGCGGGCTTCGTGCTCACCTCCACGGCCATCGTCATGCAGGTGCTGGCCGAGCGTGGCGACATCCTGGCGCCGCGCGGCCAGCGCATCGTCTCCATCCTGCTGTTCGAGGACCTGCTCATCGTGCCGCTGCTGGCCGTGGTGGCCTTTCTTGCTCCGGCCGATGCGGCGCCCGTGGCCACCTCACCCCTGTGGCAACGCGCGGGCGTGGCCCTGCTGTCACTGGGCGCGCTGGTGGGCGCGGGCCTGTGGCTGCTGAACCCGCTGTTCCGCATCCTGGCCAAGGCCAAGGCGCGCGAGGTGATGACGGCCGCCGCGCTGCTGGTGGTGCTGGGTGCCGCCCTGCTGATGGAGATGGGCGGCCTGTCCATGGCCATGGGTGCCTTCGTGGCGGGCGTGCTGCTGTCCGAATCCTCGTTCCGCCACCAGCTGGAGGCCGATGTGGAGCCCTTCCGCGGCCTGCTGCTGGGCCTGTTCTTCCTGGGCGTGGGCATGGCGCTGAACCTGGAGGTGGTGGCGCTGAACTGGCGCATCGTGGGCATGGGCGTGGTGGCGCTGATGCTGGGCAAGGCGCTGTGCATCTACGCCGTGGCCCGCGTGGCGCGCAGCAGCCATGCCGATGCGCTGGACCGCGCCATCCTCATGGCCCAGGGCGGGGAGTTCGCCTTCGTGCTGTTTGCCGAGGCGCTCAAGCTCAAGGTGCTCAGCCCCGAGGTGCATGCCAACATGACGGCCATCGTCGTGCTGTCCATGGCCATCACGCCGCTGGTGGTGGTGCTGCACAAGCGCCTGGCAGGCGCCGAGGCCGTGTCGCTGGACGGCGTGGAGGCGCCGCAGGACCTGCGCGGCAACGTGCTGGTCATCGGCTTCGGCCGCGTGGGCCAGATCGCCAGCCAGGGGCCGCTGGCCCGTGGCGCCAAGCTGTCCATCATCGACAACGACCCCGACGTGATCCGCAACGCCGAGCCCTACGGCTTCAAGGTCTACTTCGGCGACGGCGCGCGCGCCGACATCCTGCATGCTGCCGGCGCCAGCCATGCCAGCGCCATCCTGGTCTGCGTGGACAGCAAGGCCGCCGCCACGCGCATCGTGGAGAACGTGCGCCACGAATGCCCGCACGCCCGCCTCATCGTGCGCGCCTATGACCGCGAGCACGCGCTGGAGCTCATCCAGAAGGACGCCGACCATGTCGTGCGCGAAAGCTTCGAGTCCGCCCTGCTCATGGGCCGCCATGCCGTGCTGGCCCTGGGCGCCACCGAGGACGAGGCCCAGACGCTGGAGGCCGAAGTGCGCGGCCGCGACACCGAGCGCTTTGCGCTGGAGACCGCCGGCGGCAATTTTGCGGGGCGCGCACTGCTGCTGGGCAACATCGAACGCATCGATCCGCCCCGGCACGACAAGCCCACCGCCAGGGACTGAGCGCGAAAGGGCCGCAGGGGCCGCAGGCCCCGCTCAATGCCGCTGGTTGATCTGTATGAGATTGCCGCAGGTGTCGTCGAACACCGCAATCGTGACCGGCCCCAGATGCGTCGGCGGCCTGGTGAAGCGCACGCCGGCCGCGCTCAGGCGCTCGTACTCGGCCTGCACGTCGTCCACGCCGAAGAAGGTGGCCGGCACGCCGTCGGCATGCAGAGCGGTCTTGAACGGCCTGGCGGCCGGGTGCATGTCGGGTTCGAGCAGCAGCTCCACGCCATCGGCATCACCGGGCGATGTCAGGGTGAGCCAGCGCGCGTCGCCGCCCATGGGAATGTCGTGCTTGAGGACGAAGCCGAGCACGTCGCGGTAGAAGGCCAGGGCCTTGTCCTGGTCATCGACGAGCACGCTGGTGATGACGATCTTCATGGAATGCTCCTTGTGTCGCTGCGCAGGGCACGCACCGGGTACAAACCTGCCACCACCGGCATGCCGCTATTTCAGCAGGAAGGTGACGGGCACGCGCGTCCACATGCTGTCCGGCACGCCGTCGCGCGTGCCGGGGACAAAGCGCCACGTCCGCACGGCGTCCAGCGCCTCCTGGTCGAGCAGAGGATAGCCGCTGCTGTCTGCCACATCCACGGCCAGTGCCTTTCCGCTGGCGCCCACCAGAACCCGCAGCACCACCTTGCCTTCCTGCTCCAGCCGCCTGGCTTCCTTGGGATAGGCCGGCATCTTGTTCTCGCTGGCCTGCCTGTCAGGCACAGGCTGCACCACGCCTGCCGCAGCCGGGCCGCCGGCCAGCAGGCCCAGGGTCAATGCAAGGATGGCGCAGCGCATGCGGGGCATTCGGAAGGCTCCTGGATGGGAACGGGATGGGGACGGGATGCCAGTCGTGGACTGGTGCGGCCCCGGATCATCGCATGCCCTCCACCTGCCACCAGCGCGGCAGCAGCGCCTGCACCTCGCCGCGCCGATAGCGGTCGTCGATGAGAAAGACCACGCCGCGGTCGCGCTCGCTGCGGATGACGCGGCCTGCGGCCTGGACCACCTTGCGCAGCCCCGGGTAGAGGTAGCTGTAGTCATAGCCCTTGTCCGCGCCGAACTGGCGGTCCATGGCGCGCTTCATCTCTTCGTTCACGGGATTGACCTGGGGCAGGCCCAGCGTGGCCACGAAGGCGCCGATGAGGCGCTTGCCGGGCAGGTCCACGCCCTCGGAGAACGCCCCGCCCAGCACGGCAAAGCCCACGCCCTGACCGGCTTCGGTGAAGCGGGCCAGGAAGGCCGCGCGACCCTCTTCGTCCATGGACGGGGTCTGCAGCCAGACCGGCAGATCGGGATGGGTGCGCTGCAGGCATTCGGCCACGCGCTGCAGGTAGTCGAAGCTGCTGAAAAAGCACAGGTAGTTGCCGGGCCGGCGCGCGTACTGCGCGGCCACGAGGTCGGCGATGGGCCGCAGCGAACGGTCGCGGTCCCGGTAGCGCGTGGAGATGTGGCCGGCCACCTGCACATCGAGCTGGTCGGCCTGGAAGGGCGAGTCGGCCTCCAGCCAGTGCGTGCCTTCGGGCAGGCCCAGGATGTCGCGGTAGAAGTGCGGCGGGCTCAGCGTGCCCGAGAACAGCACCGAGGCATGGGCCGCCGCATGGCGTGCCGCCAGGTGGGGCGCGGGCACCACGCAGCGTATGCACAGCGTGGAGGCCGGCGTGCGACGGGGACCTGAGCGCCCGGGCAGCAGGTGGACATCGAACAGCGCATGGCCGCCGAACTGCTCGGCCAGCGCCATGAACTGCAGCGCCTCCCAGTAGAAATCCAGCACCGGGTCGCCGGGCAGCATGGGGCTGTCGGCATTGGCGTCGGCGATGGCGGCCACGGCGCGCTGCACGGCGCCCAGCAGGCCTGCGGGCACTTCCTCATGGGCCTGGTAGCTGGCGGTCTGCTCCCTGTTCAGCGCGCTCCAGCTGCGGCTGAGCCGGTCCAGCGCCTTGCGCACGGCACCGGTGGCCGACTTGCGGGCGGCGGCCAGTGCGAACTGCGACAGCTCGGCCGTGTACATGCGGCGCGCGCGCTCGAGCAGGTTGTGGGCCTCGTCCACCAGCACGCCCACCTTCCATTGCTGGGCCTGGGTGAGCGCGTACAGCATGGCAGCGCTGTCGTAGAAGTAGTGGTAGTCGGCCACGACCACGTCGCTCCAGCGCACCAGTTCCTGGGACAGGTAGTAGGGGCAGATGTCGTGCGCCAGCGCCACGGCACGCACGGCAGGTGGGTCCCAGGGCGCCTGCTGCAGCGCGGCGGCGCGCGCGGCGGGCAGGCGGTCGAAGAAGCCGCGCGCCAGCGGGCAGGAGTCGCCGTGGCAGGCCTTGTCGGGATGCTCGCATGCCTTGTCGCGCGCCAGGATGGCGAGCACGCGCAGCCTTGCGGGTGGCGCGGGTGGCGAGGGCAGCGGTTGTGGCGCATCCGGCTCCTCAGGCAATGGCGGATGCTGCTCGGCGATCTGCCGGTTCACGCTGGCCAGCGCCTGCAGCGCCAGGCCATGGCCCGTGCCCTTGGCCGTGAGGAAGAACAGCCGGTCCAGGCCCTGGTCCGGCATGGCCTTGAGCATGGGGAAGATGGTGCCCAGCGTCTTGCCGATGCCCGTGGGCGCCTGCGCCATCAGGCACTGGCCGCCCTGCTGCGCGCGCGCCACGCGGTAGACGGCCACGGCCAGCTCGCGCTGGCCGGCGCGAAAGCCCTGCATGGGAAAGCGCAGCGCGGCCAGCGCCGCCTCGCGCGCCGCGCGGTGGGCGGCCTCGCTGCGCGCCCAGTCCAGGAACAGCGCGCATTGCTGCTCGAAGAAGGCGCGCAGCGTGGCCGCGTCTTCCTCCTGCACCAGCACGGTTTCCTCCGAGTTGCCCACGTTGAAATACACCAGGGCCACGCGCAGCCGCTGCAGGCCGCGCGCCTGGCACAGCAGATGGGCGTAGATGCGCGCCTGGGCCCAGTGCAGGGCGCGGTGGTGGGCGCGCACGCCCTCGATCTGGCCACGGTAGGTCTTGATTTCCTCGAGTTGGCCAACCCCGGCGTCGAAGCCGTCGGCGCGGCCGCGCACGCGCAGGTCGCCGTATTCGCCGGCCAGGCTGATTTCGGTCTCGTAGTCCTTGCCCCTGCGCGACTGCACCAGGCTGTGGCCGGCCATGCCCTCCAGCGCGCTGGGCGCGGGCGTGAAGCGCAGGTCCAGGTCGCCCGCGCGTGCCGTGAACTCGCACAGCGCGCGCACGGCCACGGTGTAGCTCACGCGGCCTCTCCCAGCGGCTGGCCGCGCCACTGGACATGGCACACGCGCACGGGAATGCCGTGCTCGGCACAGTACTGCAGCCAGCGGATCTGGTTGTCCTGCAGCTTGTCGCCGGGGGCCTTGGCCTCGACCAGTTCGTAACGGCGCTCGGCCGGCCAGAAACGCACCAGATCGGGAAAGCCCGTGCGGTTGGCCTGCACGTCGCGCAGCAGCCGCGCAAAGAACAGCTTGAGGTGGGCGGCCGGAATGCAGTCCAGCGCCAGCGCCAGCAGCGGCGCGCTCAGCGTGCCCCAGAACACGAAGGGCGACTGCAGGCCCTGCTTGTCGGCATGGCGCTGCACGATGACCTCGCGCCAGCTGCCATCGTCCAGATGCGCCAGGCATTCCTCGAACAAGGCTGCGCGGCGCTGCACGAAGTCGGGTGCGGACAGGTCGGCCGGGCCGCTCTGGAACGGGTGGAAGAAAGCGCCCGGCAGCGGCGCGAAGATGGCCGGCCAGCACAGCAGGCCGAACAGCGAGTTGATGAGCGCGTTCTCCACGTAGAACACCGGCGCGGCGTCGCTGTGCCAGTGGTCGCGCAGCACGTACTCGACGGAGCTGGGCCGCGCCGGCAGTTCCAGCTCCACGTCCATGCGCATCTGCGCCACCACGGGCGCCAGCGCCGCCGCACGCCCGCGCGCGCCCTGCCCCAGGCTGCGGCGCAGGCGCGGCAGCATGCGCGCCACGCGCTGCAGTTCCTCGTCGCTCTCGGGCTGGGCCTGGGCGGCCTGGGCCAGCGCCATGGCATCGGCAAAGCGCTCCATGCGCTCGTACACGCGCATGCGCCGGTGGCGGGCGCCGGGGTAGCGGCTTTGCGCATAGGCCTGCTCGGCACGCTCCCAGTCCTGCATGCGCTCGCAGGCCTGGCCTATGCGCAGCAGCACCTTGGCGCGGCGCTGCTCCAGCCAGGCATTGCCGCTGGCGCAGCCGGCCACCTGCTGCAGCAGCGCATCCATCTCCACGCCCTCATCCAGCGCCGCGCGGCAGGCCTGCAGGGCCAGGTAGCCATCGACATCGGCACGCGACTGGAAGGCCCGCGACGCCGCATCGAAGGCCACGGCCTCGTAGCGGAACACGCCCAGGTCGGCCAGCACGAATTCCGACCAGTCCTGGTAGAGATTGCCGAAGAACATCAGCCGAAAGCGCTCGCACAGCGCGCCCACCATCACGCGCCAGGCGGCTTCGCCGGCTGCGGCGCCCTGGGGCTGCCATTGCGCATAGGGCCTGGGCGCCTCATGCAGGGGCTGCAGGGCCTGCAAAAGCTCGGCCTTGCGCAGGCCTGAGTGAACGGGTGCGCCTGCGAACAGCTGCAGCAGCTCGGGCTTGGTGTGCAGCGCAAACAGCTCCTCCAGCGCCATGGGGTGGTCCGCGTCCAGCCAGCCCAGCTCCAGCAGGGGCGCGGCTGCCTCGGCAATGCCGGGAATCTCTTCATACACCAGCTTGCCGGCCCGAAACCACGGCCCGCGCCGCATCAGCAAACGCACCATCAGCGCCTGCGAGGGCTGGGGCAGCTGCGTGAAACGGGTGAGGAATGCCTGCTCGGGCGCGTCCAGCAGATCGCCGTAACGCTGGCCAATCCAGTCCAGCGCGCGCTGGAAGTTGTGCAGGTAGTAGAAGCGGTGGGGAGGGAGCATGGGCCTGGCAGATCGGGCAGCCAGGCCGCTCGAAAACTGTATCTTTATACAGTCATCATATCAAACCCGGTAGTGCTCACTTCGCGCAACGGACTTGCCCCGGGCAGGCTCATCCGGCCAGGAAGCCGCCATCGGTCGCCAGGCAGTGCCCGACCACAAAAGCCGCCTCGTCCGACATCAGCCAGACGACGGCCGTGGCCACCTCCTGCGGATGGCCCATGCGCCGCAGCGGCAGGCCCGCCGCCACGGCATGCATGTCGGCAATGCCCGAGCCCAGCATCATGTCCGTGACCACGCGGCCAGGGGCAACGGCATTGATGCGGATGCCGCGCGGCGCGTACTCCATGGCGGCGGCGCGGGTCAGCGACAGGGCCGCCGCCTTGGAGGCGCCGTACAGCGACAGGCCCGGGTTGGGATTGCGTATGCCGCTGACGCTGGTGTTGTTCACGATGGTGCCGCCGCCCGTGGCCAGCATGGCCGCCAGTTCATGGCGCATGGCGTGGAAGACCGCACGCACATTCGTATCGAAGACCTGGGAAAAGACCGCATCATCCTGCTCGGCCAGCGCGGCGCGCCGCTCCTGGAAGCCTGCATTGTTGAAGGCCGCGTCCAGCCGCCCGAAGCGCGCCACGGCCTGCTCCACCACCGCCGCCATGTCCTCCTGCCGCGTTGCATCGCAGGCCAGGAAAAGGCCGTCCGCCCCCCGCTGCCGGATTTCCTGCTCCAGCTGCAGGCCCAGCTCACGGCGGCGCCCCGTGACCACCACGGCGGCGGCGCCCTCCTCGGCCATGCGCAAGGCGGTGGCCCGGCCTATGCCGCTGGTGGCGCCCACCACCAGGCAGACACGCCCCCGGAGCCGCCCCGATGGTGCAAGGGCCGGCAGGGGGCCGGCCAGTTCCAACTGACGCTGCTGCATGTCCATGGCGATGTTCCTTCGCAATTTGGTTGCATGGTACAACCAAATTGCAGAACATGCCAGACTGCCAAACGCGCGTGTTCCCCGACTAGACCGCCACCACCGGCAGCACGATGCGCGAGGCATGGCAGCCGCCCAGATGCACGCTGTTGACCGCCACCTGCCTTGGCCCCGCACTGCCCTCGGGCGCGCCGGTGTTGGGGTTCACGTCGAAGCGCGGGAAGTTGCTGCTGGAGATGTCCAGGCGGATGCGGTGGCCCTTGCGGAACAGGTTGGAGGTGGGCATGGGCTCGATGGTGATGGAGACCACCTCGCCGGGCGTCATCAGCTCGGGCTGCTCCCATGAGTTGCGGTAGCGGCAGCGCAGGATGCCGTCGGTGATGTTCATCGCATAGCCCTGCGGATGGTCGGCGCTGGGCGGGTACTGGTCGATGAGCTTGGCGGTGAAGTCCGTGTCGGGCGCGGACGAGGACACCTGCAACTCGATGGTGATGGTGCCCGTGACCTCCAGGTCTTGCTGCAGCGGCTCGGTCTGGAACACCAGCACGTCGCCGCGCGCGGCCAGCGGGCCGTAGGGTGGGCGGGCGGCGAAGGTGCTCTCGTGCGTGACCTGGTCGTAGGCACCCGCGAACATCAGCGGCTCGCCCGAGGTGATGGAGCCGCCCAGGGTGGGCACGGGGCAGGCCGGGTCGAAGCGGTAGCTGCGCACACCGGGCTGCGGCGCGGGCTCGCGGGCAAGCCTGCCGTCGGCGTGCAGGTGCCAGGCCGTGGGCTGCGTGCCGGGCACGGGCCAGTGGTCGGCGCTGCGCCAGGCCCCGCCGTGGTCCAGCCGGCCCTGGGCCGTGCGCGCGCCCGATCCGCCGCCCATGCGGAAGTAGCGCACGGCGGCTTGCTGGCGCGCGGGCATGGGCCGGCCTTTGAGCCAGTGGTCGAACCAGGCCAGGCGCATGGCCACGTAGTCGTCGGCCAGTGCGCCGTCGAGCACCGCATCGGGCCCGAAATCCACATCGCCCGCATGCGGGACGCTGCGTTCGCCATGCGTCCAGGGGCCCAGCACCATGCGGACCCGGCCATCGCCGCGCGACAGGCCCAGGTAGTTGTCCGTGGTGGTCTGCGCATACGGGTCCCACCAGCCGCACATCAGCATCACGGCCAGGCCGTCGAAGGCGCCGTAGTGGCCGGCGGCGTACAGCTCGGGCTGGCGCCAGTAGTCGTCAAAGCTGCCGCGCTCCCACTGGCTGAACAGGTAGTCCTCGTACTCGGGCCCCCACTGCAGCGGCGAGTCGCCGCGCGACCAGGGCAGGCGCAGGCACCACTGGCCGATGTCGGCCTGCTCCAGCGCCTGGCGCGCTGCGGGCTCCAGGTGGTTGCTGCCGCTGCGCGCATTGCGCAGGGCCCAGACGGCCTGCTTCAGCTCGAAGGCACCGCCGTGGCGTATGCCGCCCCGGTAGGCATTCGCAAAGCCGCCGCATTCCAGGAACATGGCCTTGAGGCCCGGCGGCCTTTGCGTGGCCAGCGCAGTCTGCGTGTGCGCGGCGTAGGACAGGCCGTAGGTGCCCGCGCTGCCGTTGCACCAGGGCTGCTCCATGATCCATTGCAGGGTGTCGGCGCCATCGTGGGCCTCGCCCAGGTATTTGGTGAACTGGCCTTCGGAGCCGAAGCGGCCCCGGCAGTCCTGCACGACCACGGCATAGCCTTCGCGCGCAAAGCGGGCCGCCACCTCGCCCCGGCGCATGGGAAGGGGGTTGGCCGCGCTGCGCTCGCGGCGCGTTTCCTCGTTCTTGCCGTAGGGCGTGCGCTCCAGCAGCACGGGCAGCGGGCCGGGATGGTAGGGGCCGAGGCTCTCGGGCAGATACAGGTCGGTGGCCAGGCGCACGCCGTCGCGCATGGGCACGGCGAGGCTGTGGCGGACCACGCCGCCCAGGTGAGTGATTGATGTGTTGCTCATGCTGCTGGCGCTCAGTCGAGCTTGAGGTTGCGTTCCTTGACCAGCTTGGCCCAGCGCGCCGTGTCTTCCTGCATGAAGCGCGCCAGCTCCTGGGGCGTGGTGGGCGCGGGCTCGGCGCCCTGCGCCTCCAGAGACTTGGCCACTTCACGGTCCTGCAGCGAGCGCACCAGCGCGGCATTGACCTTGGTCACCACCGCAGGCGGCGTGCCGGTGGGCGCGAACAGGGCATACCAGATGTCGTATTCGAAGTCCTTGACGCCCGCCTCGGCCATGGTGGGCACCTGCGGCAGGGCACGCGAGCGCGTGGCGCTGGCCACGGCCAGCGGCGTGAGCTTGCCAGCCTTGATCTGCAGCACCACGCTGGGCACGGCATTGATGCCCAGCTGCACATGGCCGCCCACCAGTTCGTTGACGGCGGGCGCGCCGCCCTTGTAGGGAATCTGCAGCATGCGCGTGCCCGTGGCAGCCTGGAACATTTCCATGGACAGATGGCCTGGCGTGCCGTTGCCGCTGGAGCTGTAGTTCAGCGCGCCGGGGTTCTTGCGCGCCAGCGCCACCAGCTCCTGCACGGTGCTCACATTGAGGCTGGGGTGCGTGGTGAGGATGGGCACGTTGATCAGCACCCGCCCCACGGGCACGAAGTCGCGCGAGGGGTTGTAGGACAGCTTGCTGGACAGCAGCGGCGCCGTCACCATGCCCGAGCCCGCGCCCAGCAGCAGGGTGTAGCCATCGGCCGGCGCGGAAGACACCAGCTGGAAGCCATGCACGCCGGGGCGGTTGTCGATGACCACGGGCTGGCGCCACAGCTCGGACATCTTGCGGGCCACCACGCGCATGGCGGCATCGGCTGCGGCACCGGCGGGGAACGGCACGACGATGCGCACGGGCTTTTCCGGGAATTCGGCCGCATGGCCGGGCAAGGGCGCCAGGCCCAGCGCAAGGCCCAGTGCCAGGAAAGCCATGGACAGGAAGCGTTGGAAGTGGGTCATGGGAATCTCCATTCTTGATGCGGGTGTGCAGGACGGTCAGAAGTCATGGCGCACGCCCGCGCCGATGGCGCGCACGGCCACGTTGGGGCGGCTGGAGTCCACGCCGTCGTGGTCCACGAAGGCCTGCAGTTCGGTGCGCTTGGACAGCGCATAGGTATAGGCCAGCTGCTGGCGCCTGCGCTTGCCGGTCAGCGAGGTCTGCACGTCGCGCTGCATCAGGTTGAGCACCACGGCGTGTGCGCCATGGCGCAGCCGCGTGCCAAGCATCCAGTAGTCCACGTCGGCGCGCGAGACGCCGGGCTTGTGGTTGAAGCGGTCGCGGCCCAGCAGCACATAGGGCTCGATGGCACCAAAGCTGTAGCGCAGTCCCATCTGCCATTTGCTGTCGAACTCGTTGGCCAGCAGGCCCCCGGCGCGCGTGTCCTTGGCGTAGCCCAGGCCGGCCGCCCACGGGCCTGCGGCGTAGCTCAGGCCCAGGTCCAGCGATCTGGCGTCGTCCTCCAGCCCTGGGGCCTTGGCATCGCCGCGCAGGTAGTAGCGCGCACGGAACACCGTGCCGCCCCATGACGGGCTTTGGTAGCCCAGCGAGTTGGAGGTGCGGTTGCGCGCATTGAGCATGGAGGTGCCGATGGCCGTGGCCCCGGCGTCATTGGCCGCGAACGAGGTGATGCCCGTGACCTGCGAGTACAGCGGCGAGCCCGTGGGATTGGCCGAGTCCAGCCGGCCCAGGGCCACCGTGCCCAGGCTGCCGCGCAGCGCCACGTAGCTGTTGCGAAAGGCCGGCGTGGTCAGCGAGCCCGTGTCCGCATCCAGCCCCATCTCCATGCCGAACAGCGCCTGCAGGCCGCCGCCCAGCTCCTCCTTGCCGCGAAAGCCCAGGCGCGAGGCGTTGTCGCGCTCTTCCATGGTGGAGCCGGCATTGCCGGTCTTGAGGTGGTTCACGGTCAGCCGGACCTGGCCGTAGACCTGCATGTCCTGCGCATGCGCAATCGGGTGGCCCAGGGCCGCGATGGACAGGCTGCAGACGGCGGCAATGCTTGGCAGGGCCTTCATGGAATCTTGCTCCTTGTGTTGTGCGTGTTCTGACGCCGCCGATTCTCAGGAGCCCCCGCATCCACCACAACGGTATGACGGACGCGTATTACCCTATGCGATTCGTGATGCGCCGTGCGCGCCCCCGGCCGCGCTGCCATCATGCAAGCACCGCCTGTACAACCCATGAATTTCAAGCAACTCGAAGCCTTCCAGGCCATCATGCTCAGCGGCTCCACCACGGGTGCGGCCGAGCGCCTGGGGCTGTCACAGCCCGGCATCAGCCGCCTGCTGGCCCAGCTGGAGCAGGACCTGGGCCTGCGGCTTTTCATCCGCGAAAAAGGCCGCCTGGTGCCCACGCAGGAGGCCGAGGCCCTGCTGCACGACGCCCAGGTGCTCATGGATTCGGCCCAGTGCTTTCGCCGCCATGCCGAGCAGTTGCGGCTGGGCGGCTTCAAGCGCCGGCTGCTCAAGGTGGCCGTGCCCGGCACCCTGGCCACCTCGCTGATGCCGGCCATTGCCCACCAGTTCATGCAGACGCATCCCGACGTGGTGCTGGAAGTGCTGTCGGGCTCCTATACCGAGACCGAGCGGGCCCTGCTGAGCCGCGACGCCGACATCGGCCTGGTGCGCCTGCCCATGACCATGCCCGGCCTGCGCACGCGGGCCTGCCTGGAGTCCGAGGCCGTCTGCATCATGCCCAAAGGCCATGCTCTGCAGGCGCTGGACGAGGTGACGCCGTCAGATCTGGTGGACGCCCCGCTGATCCTGCTGGGCCGCCAGCGCGAGATCCGCCAGGAGATCGACATGGCCTTTCGCCATGCGCGCGTGCAGCCGCGCGTGGCCGTGGAGGTGCATTCCGTGGGCGAGGCCTGCGCCCATGTGGCGCAGGGCCTGGGCGTGTCCATGGTCAACGGCCTGCTGGCCAGCTACTGCCAGCCCGGCGCCCTGTCCAGCCGCCCGTTCAGGCCGCGCATCCGCTACCAGTTGGCCATTGCCTCGCTGGAGGCGGCGGTGCCGTCGCCCCTGCAGGACACGCTGATCGCCCTGCTGGTCCAGGCCATCGTGGCCACCGGGCATGCCGCCCCGGTGGGCGACATGCCGAAGGCCTGATGCCCCGGTGATGCCGGCCGCTCAGTGCATCCAGCGCTGGTGCAGCCAGCGCGCCGCATGGTCCAGCGCATAGCCCAGGGCGCCGATCAGCACCACGGCGGCCATCAGCTCCGAATACGCCAGGCGGTCGCGCGTGTCGAGGATGAAGTAGCCCAGGCCGGCCGATACGCCCAGCATTTCTGCGGGCACCAGCACGATCCAGATGATGCCGATGGCCAGGCGCACGCCCGTGAGGATCTGGGCCGTGATGCCGGGCAGCACCACGCGCAGCACGGTCTCGGTGCGCGTGGCCGACAGGCTGCGCGCCAGCAGCAGCCAGTTGCGGTCCAGCTGCGCCACGCCGGCCGCCGTGCTCAGCAGGATGGGCCAGACGGCGGCGAAGGCCAGCAGGAAGTACACGGGCGCGTCGCCCACGCCCAGCACCATCACGGCAATGGGCATCCACGACAGCGGCGAGATCATGCGCAGGAACTGGAACACGGGCGAGAACGCCTGCGAGAACCCACGCGACAGACCCACCAGCACGCCCAGCGGCACGCCGACCACGAAGGCCAGCAGCAGGCCCACGGCCACGCGCTGCAGGCTCAGCAGGGTGTGCATCCAGATGTCGGCGCCCGTCAGCAGCTGGCCCAGCGCCTGCAGCGAAGGCCAGGGCGCGAAGGCCGCAGCCACGGGCGTGCTGCGCGCCAGCAGCGCGCCGCCCACCCACCACAGGGCCAGGACCAGGGCCGCGCCCAGCAGCGGCAATCCAATACGTCGCAACACCTGGCTCACACCACGATGGTTTCGCGGCGCGAGAAATCGGCCGGAATGCCGAAGACCTGCGGGCCGCCCACGGCCTGGATGGCCTTGCGCACGAAGCGGTCGTCCACCAGGTCGGTGGCCGCAAACCTGGGCTCCAGCTTGTCGAGGAAGCGCGTGTCGCCCTCGACCTTGGTGGCCTTGATGGCGCGCACCAGTTGCTCGGTGTACGAGGGATAGGGATAGGGCTGGAAGTCGATGCGCCGCTGGTGCCAGCCCTTGTTGACGACCACGCCGCTGGCCTCGTAGCTGGCGTAGTCGGTGGCGGCCAGCACCTTGGACAGCGTCTGCTGCGGATGCGGCGTGTAGCGGCGCTCGCCGGTGCTCGACAGCAGGCGCGCGGCGGCCAGGCGGTTGTCGCGCGTCCACAGCTGGGCCTTGACCACGGCATTGGTCACGCGCTGGGCCCATTCGGGCTTGTCGACGATATCGCGCTCGGCCAGGAAGGTGACGCAGCAGGCGTGGTCCTTCCAGACATCGCCCGAGAAGCGCAGCATCTTGCCCACGCCCGCGATCTCGGCGGCGGCGTTGAAGGGCTCGGCCACGATGAAGCCCGCAATCGACTTGCCGGCCAGGGCCGAAACCATTTCGGCCGGTGCCAGCACGACGAGGTTGACCTCGTTGGCCGCAATGGCGCCGCCGCGCGCGCGGGTCACGGCCGTGAGGCCGGCCTTGCGCAGCACGTCCTGCAGCAGGATGTTGTGGATGGAGTACCAGAACGGGATCGCCACGGTCTTGCCACCCAGGTCCTGCACCTTCTGGATCTCGGGCAGCACGGTCAGGCCCGAGCCGTTGACGTGGTTCCAGGCCACGATCTTGGCGGGGAACTTGGCGCCGTAGCGCACCCACAGCGTGGAGGGCGTGAGCAGGTGGATGACGTTGACCTGGCCCGAGACGAAGGCCTCGACGATCTGGGCCCAGGAGCGGAACAGGCGCGGCGCCTCGGCCTTGAGGCCTTCGGCCTCGAACAGGCCGTTGCCGTGGGCCACCAGCAGCGGCGTGGCGTCGGTGATGGGCAGGTAGCCGATCTTCACGGGCTGGTCATCGCCCTTGAAGGCCTGGGCGCGCGCATCGCCTGCGGCCAGCAGCGGCGCGGCCACCGAGGCCGTGGCCAGTGCGCCCAGGCGCAGCATGTCGCGCCGCGTGAGGCCGCAGCCGCAGTCCGACGAGGCGCAGATGTGGGTGTAGGAAGGGTGGTCCTGGAAGCTCATGCGAAAGACCTTTCAGAAGAGCATGGTTGAAGTCGAAGAAATGGCGGATCTGCAGGCGGATCGGCAGGCGGGCAGGCAGGCAGGCGAGCCGGATCAGGCCTGGGCCGCATGGCGCACGCCGTGCAGGGCCGAGAGGATGTCCAGCCGCAGCGCGGTCACGGCGGCGGCCTGGTCCTCGCGCGGGCGCGCTATGTCCACGCGCCATTCGCGCACGATGTGGCCGGGCCGCCCGCCCATCAGCAGGATGCGGTCGCCCACGAGGATGGCCTCGTCGATGTCATGCGTGACCAGCAGCGCGGCCGTGTGCCAGCGGTGGACCACGTCCACCATCAGCTCCTGCATCTCGGCGCGCGTGATGGCGTCCAGGGCCGAGAACGGCTCGTCGGCCAGCAGCAGCTGCGGCTCGCGCGCCAAGGCGCGCGCCAGGGCCACGCGCTGGGCCATGCCGCCCGACAGCTGCGAGGGGTAGAGCGCGCCGCTGCCGCCCAGGCCCACGGCCTGCAGCGCCTGCTCCACGCGCTGGCTGCGGGCCTCGGCCTCCAGCTTCGGCTGGCGCTCGAAGTCCAGGCCGAAGCCCACGTTGCGCCGCGCGTCCAGCCAGGGCAGCAGGCTGGGCTGCTGGAACACGAAGCCCGCGCGCGGATGCGGCGCGGTCAGCGGCTGGCCGAGGAACTGGAGCTCGCCCCGGCTCCAGGCGCCGCCGTCCGGCGATTCGAGGCCGCCGAGCACGCGCAGCAGCGAGGACTTGCCGCAGCCGCTGCCGCCGAGCAGGCAGACGATCTCGCGCGGGGCAATGCTCAGGGAGATGTCCTCGAACACGGCCTTGCCGGGCGCATAGCCAAAGCCCGCGCCGCGTGCCTGCAGCACGGGCGCGGGAGCGTCAGGGGAGAAAGCTTCCGTCTGGGTCATGAACTGGTGGTTGCCAGGGCCGCGCCAGCCAGCGCACCCTGTAGCTGCGTGACGCTGGGCGTCACGATGGGGATGAAGGCCGCCTCGCGCCAACGGCGCGCAAATCCCAGCGGCTGGTCGCGATGATAAGCGCGCCCGCCGCTGGCGTGCAGCTCCAGCTGCAGGGACTGCTGCACGATGTCGTTCAATTCCAGGCGCAGGCGGAACAGTGCTTGAGGTCGGTCAAGAAAACGCCCATCGGACAGCCCGGCATGCAGCGTGGCCGTGGCCAGTTCCAGCGCGTGGCGCTGCTGCTGCAGCGGGCCGCCCAGCACATCGCGCCCGGCGCCGGCACGGGCCGAGGCCGCCGCCAGCGAGGCGCGCGCCAGGCCGATGCACAGCCCCAGCTGCAGGCCCATGAAGGCGGGCCGCACGCGCGGCAGGAAATGGTTGGCGTCGGCATGGATCACATCGGCCGGACCGATCTGCAGCCCCTCGATGGACAGCGCCGCCGTATGGCTGCCGCGCAGCGCGATCAGGTCCAGGTCGGCGCTGCGCTGCAGGCCCGCCGCATCGCCGGGCAGCGCGGCCACGAAGGGCTTTGCACCGTCGCTGCGCGAGACGGCGACGGCCACCACGAAGCGACCCGGCGGCACCAGGTTGGTGGCCCAGGGCACGCGCCCGCGCAGTGCAAGGCCGTCGGCGCTGTCGGCGCCGACAGCGCCGACGGGCGTGGCCTCGACCTGCAGGGCCTCGATGCCGCCCAGGTACTTCATGGCGTTGGACAGGCCCGTGGCGCCCGCCTGCGTGCCTTGCAGCAGGCCCGGCAGCCAGCGCTGGCGCAGCGCCGCGTTGGGCGACTGCAGCAGGTATTCGACAAAGGCGCGCTGCGCCCAGAACACGAAGCCCGCCGTCAGCGAATGCCCGGCCACGCCGGCAATGGCCTCCAGCGCATCGCCCAGGCTGCCGCCCTGCCCGCCCTCGGCCACGGGCACGCCCAGGCCGAACAGGCCGTGCTGCGCCAGCCGGGGCAGCACTTCGTGCGCATGCGCGGGGCCTTCGTCCAGGGAGTCGGCATGGGCGTCCAGCCACTGCCGCAGCGAATCAGCCAGCATGTGCGTTCTCCTGCGGTTGTCGGAACTGTTCGGGCAGATAGGGCTGCAGCTGCGGGTTGACGGGGCTTTGCGCCAGGCTGTTGGCAAAGTTGCACAGCGTGGCCAGGCTGATGCCCAGCACCACCTCCAGCGCCTGCTGCTCGCTCAGGCCTGCTGCATGGAAGGCGGCCAGGGCCTCGTCGGCGACGGCGCCGCGCGTGGCGATCACGGCTTCAGCAAAGCGGCGCACGGCGTCCAGGCGCGGCTGGCCGGTGTCGCGGCCGTCCTGCAGCGCCACCACCTCGGCCTGGGTCAGGCCGGCCTGCTTGAAGGCCAGCTTGGTGTGGCCGGCCACGCAGAAGTCGCAGCCATGGATGCGCGCCGCCGTGATCTGCACCACCTCGCGCTCGGCCAGCGTGAGCTGGGCGCGCGCGTTGATCTGGCCCACGGTCACATAGGTCTCCAGCGCCTGGGGCGAGTTGGCCAGGATGGCGATCAGGTTGGGCAGGAATCCGTTGCCGGCCAGGGCGCGCTCCACGAAGGGGCGGCTGGCTTCAGGGGCGGTTTGCGGGGTGTGCAGGGTCAGGCGTGCCATGGTGCTTTGCAGGAATGAAGGAATGCCTTCATGATCGGCCGCGCCCCCCTTGCCATCAATGCCGCCGCGTCGCGGATTTATGCCCGAACGTGTCAACCCGCAGGCAGATGCGGCGGGCTCGGATGGCGGCTCAGCAGCAGCGTGCCTGCGCGCGCTGCCAGGCGCCGGGCTGCTCGCCCATCACGCGCTTGAAGGCACGCGAGAAGGCCGCATAGGACTCGTAGCCCACGGCCTCGGCCACCTGGCCTATCGCCTCGCCCTGGGCCAGCCGGCGCGCGGCCAGCTGCATGCGCAGCAGCAGCAGGAATTGCTGGGGCGGCTGGCCGCAGGCCTCGGCAAACTGCCGAAAGAACGTGGCGCGCGACAGGCACACGCGCGCAGCCATGTCGGCCACGCTCCAGTTGCGGGCCGGCTCGCGCAGCAGCTCGGCCACCAGCGGCGCAAAGCCCGGCCGGCGCAGCAGGCTCCAGATGCCGCGCGCCCGCGCATCGCCATGCGCGAGCTGGCGCAGGCCGTAGAAGAACAGCAGACCCACCAGCCGGTCCATCACGGCCGAGGGCTCGGTGCCCGTGCGCAGCGCCTCGGCGCGCATCAGGTCGAACAGCATGGAGGCGCCGCTCATCGCATGGTCGTCGCCGCGCAGCACCAGGTGGTCGGGGAAGGCATCGACCAGCAGGCCGCGCATGGGCCCCTCGAAGGTGAAGAAGCCGCAGGCCAGCGCCGTCTCTCCGATGCCGGCATCGCCAGTGGCGGGACGCATGGCCTGCGGGGCGCAGGCCATGTCCGGGTCGGCATAGGGCGAGATGAAATGCGGCACATCGCGCGAGAGGAACACGCCGTCGCGCGGCTGCAGCTCCACCGAAGGCTGGCCCGGCAGGTGCAGCCAGCAGCGCCCGTCCAGGATCAGGTGAAAGCTGGCCCGCGCGCGCCCCGCCGTGGAGGCCCGCCAGCGCCCGCAGTACTGCCCCACATGGAACACGCTGGCGCGCCATTGCAGGCCGTTGAGCAGGCCGTCGATGACGCGATCGACCTGCGCTTCGGCCGCGCTGTCGGGGACTGGGTCGGGTAGCACGGTGGTACAGGCAAGGCAGTGGAGGGAATGCGGCCGGCCAGTATCGCCACGATGCAGGCGCGGGGGAACGAATCTTTGGGCATATGCTTGTGCCGCAATCGATATCTGGATCTGCATCCAAGTCCGCCCGGCCCGACCTTGGTCCGGTCGTGCCTCAGCGCTGGAAGCCCGAAGGCGGCACCCCGAAATGCCTTTTGAACATGGCCGTGAACGCGCTCTGGCTGGCGTAGCCGCAATCGAGGGCGATGTCGATGATGCGCTCGCCCGCCGCAATGCGGCCCAACGCGAACATCAGCCGCGCCTGCTCGCGCCACTGGGCGAAGGGCATGCCGGTTTCCTTCACGAACAGGCGCTGCAGCGTCTTGGCGCTCACGCCCAGGCGCTGCGCCCAGTGTTCGGCGGTGGCGGTGTCGGCAGGCTCGCGCATCAGGGCCTCGCAGACCTGGCGCAGCCGCGCATCGGTGGACAGGGGCAGGTGCAGGGGCAGGACCTCGGCGGCGCGCAGTTCATCGACCAGCAGGTGCATCAGGCGCTCGTCGCGGCTGCCTTCGGCATAGTCCAGCGGCACGCCGACGGCGGCCACCACCAGCTCGCGCAGCAGGGGCGACACATTGACCACGCAGGTGCGCGCGGGCAGGTCCGCAAAGGCCGATGCGTCGATGTAGGCCGTGCGCATCTTCACATCGCCCGACATGCGCACATCGTGCTCGGCGTCGGCCTCTATCCACAGCCCCCGGTTGGGCGGCACCAGCCAGGAGCCGGAATGCAGCTGCACGGACATCACGCCTTCGATCGCATACAGCAGCTGGCCGCGCGGGTGGGAGTGCCAGCCCGTGCTGGTGCCATGCGCCCAGTTGGCCTCCATGGCGGCCATGGGGCGCCCGGTCTGGTGGTACTTGAGGTATATGCGCGGCAGTTCTGCGGCCATGGGGCTTTCCGTCCTGTGCGGTTCTATGCGGCTCTATGCGGCTCTCTGTCCCGATCTCGACAATTGAAGTCAGTATAGAGAGAGACAGACGGGCACCAAACGCCTATCTTCGATCCCACGGCCCATTGACCTTCGTCAACGCCGGACCCTGACCGTGCCGCCCTGCGGGGCCCTTTCCTCCATGACAAGCAACACCACCACTCTTGGCGCCCCGGGCGAGCTGGGCGCGCCTGCGACGCACGCCCATCCGGCGCCCGCCCATCCAGCACCCAGCCATGCCGCGCAGGGCTTTTTGCTGCGCATCGTCGGCGCCGCCGCCTTTGCCCACCTGCTCAACGACCTGATCCAGGCCGTGCTGCCGGCCGTCTATCCCATGCTCAAGACGGAGTTCTCGCTGAGCTTCGCGCAGATCGGCTGGATCTCCCTGGTCTACCAAGTCACGGCCTCGCTGCTGCAGCCCTGGATCGGCCTGTACACCGACAAGCATCCCAAGCCCTACCTGCTGCCGCTGGGCATGGTGGTGACGCTGGTGGGCGTGGGCCTGCTGGCCCTGTCCACCAGCTACCCCATGCTGCTGGCCGCCGCGTCGCTGATCGGCGTGGGCTCGTCCACCTTCCACCCCGAGGCCTCGCGCGTGGCGCGGCTGGCCTCGGGCGGGCGCTTCGGCACGGCGCAATCGACCTTCCAGGTGGGCGGCAACACGGGCTCGGCCATCGGCCCGCTGATGGTGGCGGCCATCGTCATTCCGTTTGGCCAGCATGCGATCGCCTGGTTCATGCTGGTGGCGCTGCTGGCCATCTGGGTGCTGCTGCGCATCACGCATTGGCGCCTGCACCACGCGCCGGCCAAGGTGGTGGCGGCCGGCCAGCATGCGCTGACGGCGCTGAACCGCTCGCAGGTCATCCGCGCGGTGACCGTGATCTGCGTGCTGATGTTCGCCAAGTTCGTCTACATCGCGGCCTTTGCCAACTACTTCACCTTCTATCTGATCGAGCGCTTTGCCCTGCCCGTGCAGCAGTCGCAGCTGTACCTGTTCGCCTTCCTGGCGGCCGTGGCGGCGGGCACCTTCGCGGGCGGCCCGGTGGGCGACCGCATAGGGCGCAAGGCCGTGATCTGGGTGTCCTTCCTGGGCGTGGCGCCGTTTGCGCTGCTGCTGCCGCATGCCGACCTGTTCTGGACGGCCGTGCTGTCCATCGTCATCGGCCTGGTCATGTCCTCGGCCTTTGCGGCGCTGGTGGTCTACGCCCAGGAGGCCGTGCCCGGCCGCGTGGGTCTGGTCTCGGGGCTGATGTTCGGACTCATGTTCGGCATTGGCGGCCTGGGGGCTGCCGGCATGGGCAACCTGGCCGACACCCACGGCATCGTCTGGGTGTACAGCCTGGTGGCATACCTGCCGCTGCTGGGGCTGGCAACGGCCTTTCTGCCGGAAACGCGGGCCCGACGACGCTGAGGCGCAGCCTCAATCCGGCTGTATGCCCGCCTGCCGGATCACGGCGGACCAGCGCGCCACCTCCTCGGCGATCTGGGCACGCGCCTCGGCAGGCGTGGTGAAGGTGGGCATGGCGCCCTGGGCGACCAGGGCGTCCTTCACTTCCTGCTGCCCCATCACCTCCTTGAGCGCGCCGCTGAGCCGGGCGACGATGGGCCCGGGCGTGCCCGCAGGCGCCAGCAGGCCGAACATCGACGTCACCTCGAAGCCCGACAGCCCGGCCTCGGCCGTGGTGGGAATGTCGGCAATGGAGGGCACGCGCTGCGCCGTGGTCACGGCCAGGGCGCGCAGGCGGCCACCCTTGATGAAGCCCTGCGTGGCGGGCAGGGTGTCGAACACCACATCCACCTGGCCGCCCATCAGATCGTTGAGCGCCGGCGTGCTGCCCTTGTAGGGCACATGGGTCAGCGGCACGCCCGCCTGCCGCTTGAACAGCTCGGCCGCCAGGTGCTGGGGCGAGCCATTGCCCGAGGAGCCGTAGTTCAGCCCGGCCGGCCTGGTTTTGGCCAGCGCGATGAGCTCCGCGAAATTGGCCGACTTCACCGACGGGCCCACGGTCACCACCAGCGGCACGCGGCCCACCACGCCAATGGGCGCAAAGCTCTTGTCCATGGTGAAGCCTGCCGTGGACGCCATGAGCACGCTGTTGATGGAGTGGCTGGTCAGCGCGCCCAGCAGCAGCGTATAGCCATCGGGCCTTTCCTTGGCCACGGCCGCGGCGCCCAGGTTGCCCGCCGCGCCGGCCCGGTTCTCCACCACCACGGGCTGGCCCAGCGCCAGCGAGAGCCTTTGCCCCACCACGCGCCCGATCACGTCGGTGGCGCCCCCGGGCGTGTAGGGAACGACCAGCTTGATGGGCCGGGCCGGATAGGCGCCGTCGGCCAGCGCGGGCGTGGCCAGGCCTGAGCCCAGCGCCAGCGAGGCCAGCAGCGCCGCAGCCAGGGCGGCGCGCCGGTTGGGCGCATGAATGCGACGGATGCGGGATGCAGCAACAACCATGGGTGTCTCCTCCTTTTGTCTTGTGTCGGAAAAACATGCCCGGCACGCACGCCGGGCACGGCTGCATGGTTGGTCAGATAGATTATTAATAATATAGGTGATAACGACGATAATAATCCGCGGCATCCGCCGCTATCCTGCCCCTCGACAAGGCAGCGCTTGCCTTCCGACCCCGCCAAGACCCTCTGCAAAGCACCCCACCCATGACCGACCCCAAGACTCCCGATGGCGCTCCAGGCCATGACATCGCCCCAGCCGATGCGGCCACGGGCATCTCCAAGGGCCTGACCAACTACGGCGACCGCGGCTTTTCGCTGTTCCTGCGCAAGGCCTTCATCAAGGGCGCGGGCTATACGGACTCGGCGCTGCAGCGCCCCGTCATCGGCATTGCCAACACGGGCAGCAGCTACAACCCCTGCCACGGCAACGCACCCCAGCTGATCGAGGCCGTCAAGCGCGGCGTCATGCTGGCAGGCGGCCTGCCCATGGACTTCCCCACCATCTCGGTGCACGAAAGCTTCTCGGCGCCGACCAGCATGTACCTGCGCAACCTCATGTCCATGGACACCGAGGAGATGATCCGCGCCCAGCCCATGGATGCCGTCGTGCTCATCGGCGGCTGCGACAAGACCGTGCCGGCCCAGTTGATGGGCGCGGCCTCGGCGGGCATCCCGGCCATCCAGCTGATCACCGGGTCGATGCTCACCGGCTCGCACCGCAGCGAGCGCGTGGGCGCATGCACGGACTGCCGCCGCTACTGGGGCAAGTTCCGCGCCGAGGAGATCGACGCCGAAGAGATTGCCGACGTGAACAACCAGCTGGTGGCCAGCGTGGGCACCTGCTCGGTCATGGGCACGGCCAGCACCATGGCCTGCATTGCCGAGGCGCTGGGCATGACCGTGCCCGGCGGCGCCTCGCCCCCCGCCGTCACGGCCGACCGCATCCGCATTGCCGAGCAGACCGGCACCGAGGCCGTGCGCATGGCGCGCGAGCGCCTGACCATCGACAAAATCCTCACGCCCGCCGCCTTCGAAAACGCCATGCGCGTGCTTCTGGCCATTGGCGGCTCCACCAACGGCATCGTGCACCTGGCCGCCATCGCGGGGCGCATGGGCTATGACATCGACCTCAAGGCCCTGGACCGCATGGGCCGCGACACGCCCGTGCTGCTGGACCTCAAGCCCTCGGGCGATCACTACATGGAGGACTTCCACCACGCGGGCGGCATGGCCACGCTGCTGCGCGAGCTCAAGCCCCTGCTGAACCTGGACGCCCTCACCGTCACCGGCCGCACGCTGGGCGAAGAGATCGACCGCGCCGGCCCCGGCTTTGCGCAGGACGTGGTGCGCCCGCGCTCCAACCCCATCTACCCTCAGGGCGGCATCGCCGTGCTGCAGGGCAACCTGGCGCCGGGCGGCGCCATCATCAAGCAGTCGGCCGCCCATCCCCGGCTCATGGAGCACGAAGGCCGCGCCGTGGTCTTCGAGAACGCGGCCGACCTGGCCCGCCGCATCGACAGCGACGATCTGGACGTGACGGCCGACGACATCCTCGTGCTCAAGAACATCGGCCCCAAGGGTGCGCCCGGCATGCCCGAGGCCGGCTACATCCCCATCCCGCGCAAGCTGGCCCGCGCGGGTGTCAAGGACATCGTGCGCATCTCCGACGGGCGCATGAGCGGCACGGCCTTCGGCACCATCGTGCTGCACGTCACGCCGGAGTCGGCCGTGGGCGGCCCGCTGGCCCATGTGCACAACGGCGACCGCATCACGCTGTCGGTGGCGCGGCGCGAGCTCACGCTGCAGGTCAGCGACGAGGAACTGGCCCGCCGCGCCCGGCTCCACCCCGTGACCGAGCCCACGGCCGAACGCGGCTACCGCAAGCTCTTCCTCACCACCGTGAACCAGGCCGACCAGGGCGTGGACTTCGACTTCCTGCGCTGCGCCACCGAACGCGGCACCATTCCCGGCCCGCGCGAATAGTCCATGCCAGGCAGCGCGGCACGCCCGCCATGCCCAGTGAAGGCCATCAGTTCGGACAAAATGGCGTTTTTGTCCCAAACGCCTGTCTTGATGGTCGCTGCCGCCTCACTGCTGATTTCCCTGGATGCCGAACCCGCCCCCGCAGCCGACGCCCTGGGCGCCATGGTGGCCGCGCTGGAAGAGGACGTGGTCTTCGGCCGGCTGCACCCGCGCGAGCGCCTGGTCGAAGACGACCTCATGGCCCGCTTCGACGTCAAGCGCCACATCGCCCGCGAGGCCCTGGCCGCGCTGGACCGCATGGGCTTGATCGAGCGCCGCAAGAACGTCGGCGCCCTGGTTCGCTCCTTCTCCACCCAGGAAGTACAGGAGCTGTACGAGCTGCGCGGCATGCTGGAAGTCGAGGCCGCGCGCAAGATCCCCCTGCCCGTGCCGGCCGAGAGGCTCGAACGCCTGACCTCCATCCAGCAGCAGCACGACGCCGCCGTGGCCGAAGGCAACGCGCGCCTGGTGTTCCGCATCAACCTGGCCTTTCACCAGGAACTGTTTGCGCTGGCGGGCAACGACACGCTGCACAAGGCCATCACCGAATACGCGCGCCAGACGCACCCCATCCGCTTCGCCTCCCTGGTCTCGGCCGACTACCGCGAGCGCGCACGCCAGGAACACTGGCAAATGATCGAAGCCCTGCGCGCCCAGGACCGTGACGCCCTGGTCCGCCTGTGCGCCGAGCACCTGCTGCCCTCGCGCGATGCGTATCTGAATGCGCAGTTGCAGCGGTTGTAGGCGAAGTCCTTAGCTGGGCGGGCAGTGCAGCCCCTCAGTCCCGAGCCGCCCCCAGCCTCCCCCGGTACGCCGCAGGCGTCTCCCCGAACGTGCGCCGGAACAGCCCGATGAAGGCGCTGGCCGTGGCGTAGCCCAGGTCCAGCGCGATGTTCGTTACCGGCGCGCCGGCGGCCAGCATCTCCAGCGAGCGCATCAGCCGCGCGCGCTGGCGCCAGGCGGTGAAGCTGAAGCCGGTTTCCGAGACAAAGCGCCGGCCCAGCGTCCGCGAGCTGACCGCTGCCCAGCGCGCCCAGGCCTCCAGGTCGCGGGCATCGGCCGGGTCGGCGATCAGTGCGCGGGCGATGCGCTGCAGGCGCGGGTCTGCGGGCAGGGGCAGGCCCAGGGGCTCCACGGGCAGGGTGCGGATCTCGTCCAGGATCACCGCCATCACATGGGCGCGGGCCTGGTCCACCGAAGGGCCTGGTTGCACGGGCTGCGTTGTGGGCACGCCTTGCTGCCATCCCCAGCCGGCGGCGCGCAGCACGGCCTCGCGCAGCAGGCCCGAGGTGCGGATGGCGCAGGGCCGCTGCGGCAGGTCGGCGCAGGCCGGCTCCGCCACATAGACGCTCCAGCCGTGGAAGGGACCATGGGAGCGGCCCGAATGCAGCTGGTGCGGCGGCAGCCACACGGCATGGATGGCGGGCACCACCCAGACCGCGTCTTCCACGCCCACCGACAGCAGCCCGCGCAGCGAGCCGAACAGCTGGCCGCGCGCGTGGCGGTGCGGCTCGGAGGCCAGCTCCTCGTCCTGGTTGCCCACGGCCGCGATCAGCACGGGGCCATCGGCACGGTTCACATGGCTGACCAGTTCAAGAATGGCATCGGTCATGGCGTCTTTGAGCTATTTATTGGCTGATCCAGTCTACAGCCGCCAACGCCTTTGTTCTTACGCTTGTGCCATGCACACAGACAACACCGCCCTTGCAGACCCGCCAGGCCCGGCCATCGACCTGGACTCGCTCTACGCCGCCCCGGCAGAAAGAATCCAGAAGGCCGTGCGCGACCGCCTGTCCGACTTCCACGAGGCCTATCTGCGCCAGGCCAGCTTCTTTTGCCTGGCCACGGCCGGCGAACGCGGCCTGGATGCCTCGCCGCGCGGCGGGCCGCCCGGCTTTGTGCAGGTGCTGGACGAGCGCACCGTGGCCTTTGCCGACTGGCCCGGCAACAACCGCATCGAATCCCTGCGCAACCTGCAGGCCGATGACCGCCTGGCCATGCTCTTCCTGTTCCCGGGACTGGACATCTTCCTGCGCATCAACGGGCGCGGCCGCATCTCCACCGACCCCCATCTGCTGCAGGAGCTGAGCGAAGGCCGGGGCACGCCCAAGACCGCCACCGTGGTCCTGGTCGACGAGGTGCTGCTGCACTGCGGCAAGGCCATCCACCGCTCCGGCCTGTGGAACCCGTCAAGCCAGCTGGACCGCACCGCCCTGCCCTCCGTGGGCCAGATGATGGCCGCCCTCACGCAGCTGGCCGATGCCACGGCGCCCGCCATGGATGCCGCGCAACAGGAACAGGCCAACGCCCACTACGCCCATGCGGTCAGGAACGACCTGTACTGACAGCCCGCCCCTTTCAGGAGAAATGCCATGCTGCTCGACACCACCCACTTTCCCCTGGTCTACCTGCGCGAGCATGCGGCGCAGGAGGCCCGCACCAACGAAAACGCATCGGCCGAAGGCCAGCTGGAATCCCTGCTCGACCAGGGCCGGCAATTCGTGCTGCTCACCGATCACCTGCCCGGCGACCACCTCGAGGAAAGCCACGAAGAACGCAAGCAGCGCGCCCTGTTCTTCAAGCGCAACCGCGAACGCATGCGCCAGTTGTGCCGGGGCATGGTCGTCATCACGGGCGACCACGCCGTGCCCGCCGCCCTGCGCCTGGCCGTGCAGGGCATGGGCAAGGCGCTGGGCATGCGGGTTGCGTTCGTGCAGGGGGAGGATGAGGCGCAGGTCTGCTCGTGGGAGCTGCTTGGACAGGCGTGAAGGCGGGCCAGGCGGAGTGTGGGCACAAACAGACACATCTCCCTACAAGCTCCATACGGGGGAGTCGCATCGATAAAATTATTGGGAATCATTCTCATCCCGCATTCTCATCCCGTTTTCTCCATGCACTCCCCCCTCCACACGCTGACCCCGATCGCCGGGGCCCTGGCCCTTCTTTTGTCTGCTGGCGCCGCATGGGCCCAGCCTGCCCCTTCCACGGCAACGGCCGCGCCCGAGCTGGGCACCGTCACCGTCGAGGCCAGCGCCGATGCGTCGGCTGAAGGCCTGTCCAGGCCCTACGCGGGCGGCCAGGTGGCGCGCGGCGGGCGGGCCGGAATTCTGGGCACGCGCGACAACATGGAGACGCCGTTCTCCATCACCAGCTACACCAACGAGCTGATCCAGGACCGCCAGGCCAAGAGCGTGGGCGATGTGCTGCAGAACGATCCTTCCGTGCGCGTGGCGCGCGGCTTCGGCAATTTCCAGGAGTCCTACTTCGTGCGCGGCTTCGTGCTGGGCTCGGACGACGTGGCCTACAACGGCCTGTATGCACTGCTGCCGCGCCAGTACATCGCCACCGAGCTGTTCGAGCGCGTGGAGCTGCTGCGCGGCGCATCGGCCTTTCTGATGGGCGCCAGCCCCAATGGCGGCGGCCTGGGCGGCAACATCAACCTGCTGCCCAAGCGCGCGGGCAGCGATCCGCTGTCGCGCGTGACGGCAGGCATTGCCAGCGGCGGCCAGGCCTTTGTGGCGGCCGACGTGAGCCGGCGCTTCGGCCCCGACCAGGCCACGGGCATCCGCCTGAACGCTGCGCACCGGGGCGGCGATACCGCCATCGACCAGGAAAGCTCCAAGCTCGATCTGTTGTCCGTGGGCATGGACTGGCGCAGCCGCAATGTGCGCCTGTCGGGCGACATCGGCTGGCAGGACAACCGCCTCAAGCGCACGCGCACCAATGTCACGCCGGGCGCAGGGCTGGCCGCCATTCCTGCGGCGCCCGATGCTTCCTCCAACTGGGCCCAGCCCTGGACCTATTCCGACGAGCGCGACCTGTTCGGCACGCTGCGCGGCGAATGGGACATCAACAGCAACGTGACGGCCTGGGCCGCCTACGGCCTGCGCCGCAGCTCCGAGAACAACTCGCTGGCCAACATCACGCTGGCGGCGGCCGGCAATGGCGCGGCCACCACCAGCCGCTTCGACAACGCGCGCAAGGACCGCGTGAGCACGGGCGAGCTGGGCGTGCGCGCACGCCTGCAGACGGGCGATGTGGGCCATGAGATCGTCGCCAGCTATTCGGCCTTCGACCTCAAGGTCTACAACGCCTATGGCATGAGCACGTCTGCGGTCCAGGGCAATGTGCTGAACACCAACCTCTACAACCCCAGCTACTACGCGATCACACCGCTCAACTACCTGGGCAACGACCTGTCCAACCCCGCCTACAACCGGGGCACGCGCCTGAACAGCTTTGCGCTGGGCGACACGCTGTCGCTGATGGACGGCCGCATGCTGGTGACGGCCGGCGTGCGCCGCCAGACGATAGAGACCGACTCGGTGAGCTATCGCATCGTCAGCAACGGCGCCGTCACCAGCCAGGGCGGCGTGCGCACGGCCTACGACCAGAGCCGCACCAGCCCGGTGCTGGGCGCGGTGTTCAAGCTCACGCCCCAGGTATCGCTGTACGGCAACTACATCGAGGGACTGGCCCAGGGCGACACGGCGCCGGCCAAGTCAGGCGACACCATCATCGCCAACGCGGGCCAGCAGATGTCGCCCTATGTGACCAAGCAAAAGGAAGTGGGCGTCAAGTACGACGGCGGCAAGCTGGGCGGCGGCCTGGCCTTCTTCTCCACCGACAAGCCGCGCTCGCTGATCGACGGCAACCTGTTCACCTCGGCCGGCAAGGACCGTCACCAGGGCGTGGAATTCAACGTCTTCGGCGAACCCATGCGCGGCCTGCGCCTGCTGGGCGGCGCCACCTGGCTGGACGCCAGGCAGCAAAGCACGGGCCGAGCCACCACCGACGGCAAGCGCGTCATCGGCGTGCCGCGCTTCCAGGCCACGGCGGGCGTGGAATGGGATGTGCCGGGCATCAACGGCCTGGCGCTGGACGGCCGCCTGGTGCACACCGGCGCCAGCTACGCCAACGACGTCAACACCCTGCGCGTGGCCGGATGGAACCGCCTGGACCTGGGCGTGCGCTACATGACCGAAGTGCAGGGCAAGCTGCTCACGCTGCGCCTGCGCGTGGACAACGCGACGGACCGCAACTACTGGGCCTCCGTGGGCGGCTACCCGGGTTCGGGCTACCTGACGGTGGGCGGTCCGCGCACGTTCTCGCTGAGTGCGAGTGTGGATTTCTAATGGCATGCGTGCATGGCCAGAGATGCCATGCACGCAGGTGACTGCCTATCGGTAGTTGGCGAGAGCCTCGCAAGCCTCACTGGCTGCGTTCGTGATGTTTGCCATGTTCACGTGGCACGAACATCAGGAAAAAGCGAACAAAACCGGAATGCCAGGCTTCAGGCCGCAGCCCGCCCTCAAGTCTCGCGCGGCTTGGTATCCGGCTCCGCGTCAGCCTGCGGGGGCGGCGCACTGACCACGTGCGGCAGCATCACGAGGATGACGATGGCCAGCAGCGTGGCCAGCAGCGCGATGGCTTCGCGCCCCAGGCCGCAGGCCACGCCGATGGCGGCCGTCATCCAGATGCCGGCAGCCGTGGTCAGGCCCTGCACCTGTTCCTCTGAGTGGCGCTTGATGATGGCGCCCGCGCCCAGGAAGCCCACGCCGGCCACCACGCCCTGGATCACGCGGCTCATGTCGGCAATGCCCATGCCGCCGCGCTCGGGCACCAGCACGAACAGCGCCGCGCCCATGGCCACCAGCATGTGGGTGCGCAGGCCGGCGGCCTTGCCCTTGTGTTCTCGCTCGTAGCCGACGATGCCGCCCAGCAGGGCCGCCAGCAGCAGGCGCACCATGACGCGCGTGACCTCGGCCGCATCGGGCAGGCTGGAGAATTCCTCGGCCAGGGTGCTGGTTACTTCCTCCCACATGGCGCGTTCCTTTCCTCGGGTTGTGCGTCAGGACTCAGGAAGCGAGCATGGCGTGGCGTGCAGCGCGCCCAGGCCATCGCCCTTCGCCATTGCCTGTCAGCCAAGCGCGCCCGGCTCAGGCGCCTGCGGGCTTGTCCTGGTCCTTGGGCGGTGCAGCCGGCTCTGCGGTGCTGGCGGGTGCGCTGGCGGGCTCCGGTTCCGGCGCGGCGGCCGGTGCTGGTACGGGCTCAGGTACTGGCTCAGTTGCAGGTGCAGGCTCGGGAGCAGGAGCAGGCACCAGACTCAGCATGTGCTGGGCCAGCGTCTCGTACAGCGGCCGGGCCAGCATGCGCGAGACCAGGCTGGCCAGCATGGCAGCGGCCATGAGGCTGAGCACCATGGAGTGGCCGTCCACCATCTCCATCACGATGATGAAGGCCGTCAGCGGCGCCTGTGTCACGGCGGCCAGGAAGGCGGCCATGCCCATGGCGATGAGGGCGGGCGCAATGTCTGCGCCCATCAGGCCAGCCACGTTGTGGCCCACGCCCGCGCCAATCGACAGCGAGGGCGCGAAGATGCCGCCCGGCACGCCCACCCAGGCCGACAGCCAGGTGGCGATGAACTTCAGGGTGACGTAGAACGATGGCACGTCGGCCTGGCCCGCCAGCATGTGCTTGACGGCCTCCGAGCCCGCGCCGAAGGTGGCGCCGCCCGTGACCATGCCGATGACGGCGATCACCAGCGCGATCGCCGCCGCGAAGCGGATGGGAAAGCGTGCACGCAGCTGGTTGAGCCGCTCGGGCGTGCGGGTCAGCGAGGCGGCCAGCAGCTTGGCAAACAGGCCGCCCAGCACGCCGCAGGCCAGGGTCACGCACAGGCCGGGCAGCAGCGCGTCCCAGGTCAGGTGGGGCACCTGGATGCGCCCGAAATAGCTGAGGTTGCCGAAGGCCGACACGCCCATCAGGCCGGCCAGCACGATGGCCGCGATGATCAGGCCGCTGGAGCGCGACTCCAGCTTGCGCGACAGCTCCTCGATGGCGAAGACCACGCCCGCCAGCGGCGCGTTGAAGGCCGCCGCAATGCCGGCCGCGCCGCCGGCCACCAGCAGCGCATGGTGGCTGATGCCCGAATGCGGCCCGAACCAGCGCCGCGCATGGTGCATGACACCGGCGGCCACCTGCACCGAAGGCCCCTCGCGCCCGATCGACAGCCCCGCCGCAAAGCCCGCGCTGGCCAGGACCATCTTGGCGAAGGACAGCCACAGCGACACGAAGCGCCCGCGCTGCGCGGGGTCCAGCGCCGGGTCCAGCGTGGCGATCACCTGCGGAATGCCCGACCCCGCCGCGCCCGGCGCCCAGCGCCGCGTGAGCCACACGGCGCCCGCCGTGACGGCAGGCATCCACAGCAGCACGGCCCAGCCGCCCTGCCAGTGGTAGATGCTCTCGAAGAGTTCAAAGCCCGCGTCGGCCATCAGCGTGAAGGCCACCACGCACAGCCCGGCGGCGGCCGCATAGGCCAGCACGATGGTGCGGTCCAGCCAGCGCCTGCCGTCCCGGAATTCCTGGTTCAGGTTGTGGAGGAAGTCGGGTTCTTGCTGCATCGCGTGAAGAGATCGCGTAAGGAAATCGCGTGAAGGAGTCGCGTCAAAGGACCGCGAAAGAGGCTGGGCGAAAGCCGTTCATTGTGCCCAAGCTGACCGGCCGCGTATGTCGCCGGCGGCAATGCCTACTTCGCCGCTGCGTTGATGGCCGGTCGCCTCAGCCGCGCCAGCGCAGCGCATCGACCACCAGCGAGAACGCGGGCGAGGGCTGCCTGCGGCTGGGGTAGTACAGGTGGTGGCCGTCGAATCTTGGGCACCAGTCCTCCAACACGCGCTGCAGCTGGCCGCTCTGGATCCAGGGCATGACCTCGTCCTCGGGCAGCAGCGTGATGCCCAGCCCGGCCAGGGACGCATCGATCTGGGGCTGGGTGGTGTTGAAGATCAGCGGCCCGTCCACGCGCACATTCATCTTGCGGCCCCGGCGCTCGAACTCCCACACATACAGGCCGCCCGAGGTCACCATGCGCTGGTTGATGCAGCGGTGCGCCATCAGGTCCTGCGGATTCTTCGGAATGCCGTGCTCCGCGAAATACCCGGGCGAGGACACCACGGCCATGCGCAGCGGCGGGCCGATGGGCACGGCGATCATGTCCTTGTCGATGGTGCTGCCCAGGCGCACGCCGGCGTCGAAGCGCTCGGCCACGATGTCGCGGAATCCGTAGTACACGTCGAACTCCATGCAGATGTCCGGATAGGCGAGCAGCAGCGGCGCCAGCCGGGGCAGCAGGGTGCTTTGCAGCATGTAGTCGCCGCAGGTGATGCGCACCGTGCCGCCAGGCTTGTCGCGCAGCGCGGTCAGGGCGTCGAGTTCGGCCTCGATCTCGTCGAAGCGGTGGCCTATGGCCTGCATCAGCCGCTCGCCCGCCGCCGTGGGCGAGACGCTGCGCGTGGTGCGCGTGAGCAGGCGGATCTGCAGCCGCTCCTCCAGCGCGCGCACGGTCTGGCTCAGCGCCGACTGGGTGACGCCCAGCGCAGCCGCCGCGCGCGTGAAGCTGCCCTCGCGCGCCACGGTGACGAAGGCCAGCAGGTCATTGAGGTTGCGTCTTGCCATGGCCGCAAGCCTAGCGCCATCCATTGATTAGCTGTGCTGATAAGCCCATTAAGCATTGATTAGCTAGTCAGCAGGGCAGGCGGCGGCAAGAATGCCCGCATCCCTTTCCACACCCACCAGGCCTCCCACGAGGAACATCCCATGACCGTCAAAGCCTATGGAGCCCATGCGGGCGACCTGCCCCTGCAATCCCTGGACATCACGCGCCGCGCACCGGGCGCCCACGATGTGCAGATCGAGATCGCCTTCTGCGGCGTCTGCCACTCCGACATCCACCAGGTGCGCTCGGAGTGGGCGGGCACGCTCTACCCCTGCGTGCCGGGCCACGAGATCGTGGGCCGCGTCTCGGCCGTGGGCGCCCATGTCTCGGGCGTGAAGGCCGGCGATCTGGTCGGCGTGGGCTGCATCGTGGACAGCTGCCGCCATTGCGCGGACTGCGACGAGGGCCTGGAGAACTATTGCGACCACATGGTCGGCACCTACAACGGCCCCACGCCCGATGCGCCCGGCCACACGCTGGGCGGCTACGCGCAGAGCATCGTCGTGCATGAGCGCTATGTGCTGCACATCCGCCACCCCGAGGAGCAGCTGGCCGCCGTGGCGCCGCTGCTGTGCGCGGGCATCACCACCTGGTCGCCGCTGCGCCACTGGGGCGTGGGGCCGGGCCACAAGGTGGGCGTGGTGGGCATTGGCGGCCTGGGCCACATGGGCATCAAGCTGGCCCACGCCATGGGCGCGCATGTGGTGGCCTTCACCACCTCCGAGTCCAAGCGCGAGGCGGCGCGCGCCCTGGGCGCCGACGAAGTGGTGGTCTCGCGCAACGCGGCCGAGATGGCGGCGCACGCCAAGAGCCTGGACTTCATCCTCAACACCGTGGCCGCGCCGCATGACCTGGATGCCTTCTTCACCCTGCTCAAGCGCGACGGCACCATGGCCCTGGTGGGCGCGCCGGCCACGCCCCATCCCTCGCCCCAGGTGTTCAACCTGATCATGAAGCGCCGCAGCCTGGCCGGTTCCATGATCGGCGGCATTCCCGAAACGCAGGAGATGCTGGATTTCTGCGCCGAGCACGGCATCGTGGCCGATATCGAGATGATCCGCGCCGACGAGATCAACGCCGCCTACGAGCGCATGCTGCAAGGCGATGTGAAGTACCGCTTCGTGATCGACAACGCCACGCTGGCAATGACGCCGTGACGGGTCTCAGGCGGCGGCCGGGTGGATGCCCATGGCGGCGATATCGGCTGCCGCCGTGTCCAGCAGCCAGCGGCGGAACTCGGCAAAGCCGGGCCGGGGCCGCCGGTCGCCGGGCACGCACAGGAAATAGCCGCGCTGCAGCGTGACCGGCAGGTCAAAAGGCACCACGACGGTGCCGGCCCGCAGTTCCTCGCGCACCAGGCAGCGCTGCACCAGGGCCAGGCCCATGTCCGCAATCACGGCCTGGATCAGGATGGACACCTGATCGAACGCCGTGGCGAGGTTGGGCGCCTTGCGGCCAGCGCCGGCCGCGCGCAGCCACTGCGTCCAGTTGCCCGGGGCGGTGGTGTGATAGAGCAGCGGCTCGGTGGCCAGGTCGCCGGGCTTGCGCCAGGCGCCCTGGGCCAGCCGCTGGGCCATGCGCGCCGGGTGGCAGATGGGCACCATCTCGCGGCCGATGACGTAGTCGCAGCTGCAGTGCGGCCAGTCCTCTGGGCCCAGGCCGGTGAGCACGGCGGCGTCGGGCGTGGGGCCGGTGAAATCCTCGCTCTTGCGGTAGGGCACGAAGTTCACGCGGATGCCGGGGTGCAGCTGCTGGAAGGCGCGCAGGCGCGGAATCAGCCAGGCGCTGGCCAAGGTGGGCACCACCGCCAGGTTCAGCGGCCGGTCGGCCGCGCCCAGGCGCAGGCGGGCGCTGGTTTCCTCGATGGCGGCCAGCGGCTCGCGCACGGCGTCCAGCAGTTCCCGGCCCACGGGCGTGAGGTGCAGGGAATGCGCATTGCGCTTGATCAGCGCCAGGCCGTAGTGCTGCTCCAGCCGTGCCACGGCACGGCTGACCGCGCTCTGGGTGACGCACAGCTCGGCCGCCGCGCGCGAAAAACTGCCCAGCCGCGCCGCCGTGGCGAAGGCATGAAGCTCGGACATCGAAGGCGAGTGCAGACGCATGGAATACAGACCCTGAACGGGCATTGGCGGGCAGCACAACGGCGCGCCCGAAGCCGGTGCGAGCATGCGCAACAGTCATGCTAGCGGCCAAATTGTCGTTTGGAAGCACGGGCCATGCCACCGACACTTTGTCGTCATGAACACGCCCACATCCCTTCGCTCACCGCTTGGCGCACCGCTTCGTGCACGCCGCAGCACCGTCCTCGCACTTGGCACCATCGCCGGCATCGCCCTGCTGGGCGCCACGGCGGCCCGTGCCGAGTTTCCCGACCGGCCCATCCGCCTCATCGTGCCCTTTGCGGCCAGCGGCTCGACCGACCTGGCCGCACGCCTGATCGGCGAATATGCGGCCCGCGAACTGGGCCAGGCCATCGTGGTGGAAAACCGCGCCGGCGCAGGCGGCTCGCTGGGCATGGAGCAGGTGGCCAAGTCGCGCCCCGACGGCTACACCCTGGGCATGGCCACCATGAGCACGCACGGCTCCAATGCCGCCGCCTACGGCGCCCGCCTCAAGTACGACCCGGTCAAGGACTTCGCCCCCGTCAGCAATGTGGCGACCGTGCCCAGCGTGCTGGCCGTCAACGCCAAGTTCCCCGCCAGGACCATGGCCGAGCTGCTGGCCATGGCCAGGAAGGAGCCGGGCAAGATCACCTTCGCCTCGCCCGGCATGGGCTCGCTGGGCCATGCCAACGTGGAGTATTTCTCCAGCCTGGCGAAGATCGAGCTGCTGCACGTGCCCTACAAGGGATCGGGCATGGCGCTCAACGACGCCGTGGCCGGCCAGGTGGATGCGATCACGGACAACCTGCCCTCGGCCCTCACCCACATCCAGGCCGGGCGGCTGCGCGCCCTGGCCGTGCTCTCGGACAAGCGCTCCCCCGCCCTGCCCGACGTGCCCACCTACGGCGAGCTCGGCTTTCCACAGATGGGCAATGGCGGCTGGTTTGGCATCGTCGCGCCGGCAGGCACGCCGGCGCCGGTGGTGCGCCGGCTCAACCAGGCCATCCATGCGGCCATGAAGCAGCCGGACTTCATCAAGAAGATGGAGGAAGCGGGTGCCACCCTCATCCCCAACACGCCGCAGCAGTTCCAGGCCCAGATCGAGCAGGCCGTGGCGCGCTACGCCGCCGTGGCCAAGGTCGCCAAGATCAGCGCGGAGTGAGATGAAGATGCAGGACACCCTCCAGGACCAGGCCCTGTACGTGCTGCACCCGCCAGAGGGCGCCGCCATACCGCTGGTGTGCGATTCGCCGCACAGCGGTGTGTGCTACCCCGGCGATTTCGGGCACGCCGTGCCGCGCTCCGTGCTGCGTGCGGCCGAGGACACCCATGTCGAGGCCCTGTGGGGCGCCGCGCCCGCAGTCGGCGCCACCTTGGTGGAGGCGCTGTTCCCGCGCAGCTACCTGGACCTGAACCGCACACTCGACGACATAGACCCGGCCCTGCTGGCCACGCCCTGGCCCACGCCGCTGTCGCCCGGGGAGAAGACGCGCATCGGCTCGGGCCTGATCTGGCGCACCGTGAAGAACCAGCCCATCTACGACCGCCTGCTGCCCGTGGACGAGGTGCAGCAGCGCATTGCGCGCTGCTACCGGCCCTACCACCAGGCGCTGGCCCAGGCTGTGGAGGACACGCACCGGCGCTTTGGCGCGGTCTGGCACCTGAACCTGCACTCCATGCCCAACAACGCCTATGAGCGGCTGCAGATCCGCAGCGAGCGGCCTCTGGCCGACTTCGTGCTGGGCGACCGCGACGGCAGTACCTGCGAGCCCGCCTTCGTCGCCCTGGTGGAGGAATACCTGCGCGGCTGCGGCTACACCGTGGCGCGCAACGATCCCTACAAGGGCGTACAGCTGATCGCCAGGATCGGCCAGCCCGCGCTGCAGCGGCACAGCATGCAGATCGAGATCCGCCGGCCCATCTACATGGATGAGGACACTCGCGAGCGCAACGCCGGCTTCGAGGCCGTGCGCCAGGACATCACGGGCCTGCTCAAGACCATGGCGGCGTACTTCGAGAGCCATCCGTCCGTCCGACCTTCCACGGTCCAGGCGTGAGCCCCTTTTTTTCACCTCCCCATACGCCCATACGCCCCTCCATGAAAAAGCTCCATCACCACTGCCTGCGCAGCCTGGCCGCACTGTCCGCCATGGCCGCCTGCCTGGCCCTGCCCGCAGGCGCATCCGCCATGACGCCGGCCGAAGCCACGGCGGCCGTACAGTCCCTGCTCGGCTCGGCCCAGTACAAGGCCATGGCGGCCTATCTGGACCAGGACCACGACCGCATCGTCGAACAGAACATCGCCCTGCAGCAGGTGCCTGCCCCCACGTTCGAGGAAGGCGCCAAGGCCAAGCTGTTCGCCCAGTTCATGCAGGAGGCCGGGCTGTCCACCACCATCGACGAGGCCGGCAACGTGCTGGCCCTGTGGAAGGGCCGGGACAGCAAGGCTGGCAAGGCTGACGTGCACGTGGTCGGCGCCCATCTGGACACCGTCTTCGGCCGCGATGTGGACCTCAGCATCCAGCGCGAGGGCACGCGGCTCATCGCCCCGGGCATCCTGGACGACTCGCGCGGCCTGGCCGCCCTGCTGGCCATCGTGCGCGCCATGAAGCACGCCGGCGTGCAAACGCATGACGACCTGCTCTTCGTCGCCACCGTGGGCGAGGAAGGCATGGGCGATCTGCGCGGCGTCAAGCAGCTTTTCCTGCACAGCGAATACAAGGACCGCATCCGCTCGGCCGTGATGGTCGACACCGGCTCGCCCGACCAGGTGGTCGCCCAGGCCGCAGGCAGCAAGCGCTACGAGGTGCACTACAAGGGCCCGGGCGGCCACAGCTACCGCGCCTTCGGCATCGTCAGCCCCATGTATGCGCTGGGTGCGGCCATGGGCGAAATCGGGCGACTGAAAACGCCCAAGGGCACGACCTACAGCATCGGCCTGATCGGCGGCGGCACCTCGATCAACTCCATTCCCGACGATGCCTGGATGCAGGTGGACATGCGCTCGGCCTCGCAGCCCGACCTGGCCGCGCTGGAAGCCGAATTCCTCAAGCTCATCGCAGCCCCCGTGGCGGCCGAGAACCAGGCGCGCTCCACGCAGTCGGGCAGCATCAGCATGCAGTACAAGCTGGTCGGCGACCGCCCCGCAGGCAGCACGGCGGCCGACCAGCGCATCGTGCAGATCGCGCTGGCCGCCTCGGGCTCCCAGGGCTGGCCCGCGCGCGTGGCTAGCGCCAGCACCGACGCCAACCTGCCCATGAGCCTGAACATCCCGGCCGTCACCGTGGCCTCGGGCGTGGGCAGCCTCAACCACTCCACCAAGGAGTATCTGGACATCGAAAAGGGCCAGAGCGTGCGCGCCCTGCAGGTCACGCTGATCTCCATCCTGGACGCGGGCCGCATGGTGACGGGCGGGCGTTGAGCGGGCAGGCCTGAGGCGCGCTGCTGTGGCTGTGGCGGCAGTCCGCTCAGTCCACCACGAAGAGCCTGGCGCCCTTGGGCGAGCGCGAGCGGTGCGGCTCGGCGTTGTCCGCCACCTGGTAGCTCATGCCGGGCGTCAGCGTGAAGCGGCGGCCGTCCGCCAGCTCGGTCTCCAGCTCCCCTTCCAGGCACAGCAGCACATGGCCCTTGGTGCACCAGTGGTCGGAGACATAGCCGGGCGTGTACTCCACCGTGCGCACGCGGATGTTGCCGAAGTTCTGCGTGCGCCAGAACGCCTGGCCGGCCTCGGCCGAATGCTCGGTGGGCGCCACGGCGGCCCAGTCGGTGGTGTTGAAGGGGATGTTGTCCATCTGCATGGCGGGATTCCTTGATGAAGGGGGTGTTCAGCTTGGGGACCGGCTTTGCAGCAGCCTCGGCCTCAGTCCCCGCGCCGCAGCAGGTAGATATCCATGATCCAGCCATGCCGCTCGCGCGCTGCGGCGCGGGCCTGCACGATGCGCGGGGCGGCCTCGGCCAGCGGGCCGCTGTCCAGCATCTGGCGGTCCATGCCCAGGTAGGCGCCCCACCAGATGTGCAGGCCATGGGAGGGCAGTTCGGTGAAGCTGCACTGCCCGTCCAGCATCACCACGGCCGTGTCCACGCCGGGCGGCCAGCCCTGCTCGCGCAGCTGGCGGCCCGTGGTCACCACGAAGGGCTGGCCTATGCCGTTGAGCGCGATCGCATGCGCGGCGCACAGCACCTGCATGGAGCTGATGCCCGCCACCACGCGCACGCTGTGCGGCGCCGGCTGCATGCGCGCCGCAATGCGCAGGGTGCTGTCGTACAGCGCCGGGTCCCCCCAGACCAGCAGGGCGACCTGCAAGGGCTGGCCCGCCGTTCGCGGCGCCAGTCCATCGGCCATGGACCGGGTGATGGCCGCCTGCCAGCAGCGCGTGATGGCCGCATGCCATTCATCGACCTGGGCCAGGTAGTCGTCGCCCACGCTGCGGCGCACGGGCATGTCGAAGCCTTCGATGCGCGGGCCGGGCGCAGTGAGCACGGCATCGCACAGGTCGCGGCGCAGGGCGGCGAGTTCGGCCTTGTCCTCGCCCTTGTGCGGCAGCAGGATCAGGTCGGCGGCCTGCATGGCGGCCAGGGCTTCGCGCGTGAGGTGGTCGGGGTTGCCCGTGCCGATGCCGATCAGGCTCAGCGCCACGGGCGGCAGGGCCGCGCTCATGGGGCGGGGTTCCCGAGGGGCATGTCGCTCCCGGGGTCGCTCACGGTGTCCCTCAAGGTATCCCTCGCGGTATCCAGCGCGGCATTCGCATGCACATCGGTGGCGGGAAAGCGCGGCTCGGTGCCCAGCGGGCGGTAGCGGCGGTCGTAGTCGGCCGCGTAGAGGCGGCTTTCGCCGAAGTCCTCGGCCTGCAGGCTGCGGCCTACCAGGATCAGGGCCGTGCGCTCCATATGGGTGGCCACGGCCTCGGTCAGGCTGCCCACCGTGGTGCGCACCACGGTTTCGTCAGGCCAGCTGGCGCGCCAGACGATGGCCACGGGGCAGTCGGCGCCGTAGTGCGGCAGCAGCTCGGACTGCACCTTGGCGGCCACATGGATGGACAGATGGATGGCCAGCACGGCGCCCGTGGCCGCGAAGGCGGCCAGGTTCTCGCCCTCGGGCATGGCCGTGGCGCGGCCCGAGGTGCGTGTCAGCACCACGGACTGGCACAGGCCGGGCAGGGTCAGCTCCGCGCCCAGCGTGGCGGCGGCGGCCGCGAACGAGGGCACGCCGGGCGTGACGGTGTAGGCAATGCCGGCCTCGCGCAGGCGGCGCAGTTGCTCGCCCATGGCCGACCAGACGGACAGGTCGCCTGAGTGCAGGCGCGCCACGTCTTCGCCACGCGCCTCGGCGGCCTGGATCTCGGCCACGATGTCGTCCAGGCTCATGGATGCGGTGTTGACGATGCGCGCGCCCGGCGGGCAGTGCGCCAGCAGCTCGCGCGGTATCAGCGAGCCTGCGTACAGGCAGACCGGGCAGGCCGCCATGAGGTCGCGCCCGCGCACGGTGATCAGGTCGGCGGCGCCGGGGCCGGCGCCGATGAAATGCACGGTCATGCCGTTTGCTCCTTGGGGTTGCATGCCTTGCCGGCAAGGGCCAGGCAACAGTTCAATGGCCCGGCCTGGCCGAAGGCCAGGGCCAGGGTGGCGCTGCCGTCGTCCGCCACCAGGCGGGTGACGCTCAGCGCGGAATGAGGTCCTGCTGCGGCCAGTGCCGCCGCCTCGGCCACGCTGCCGGTGCCGTAGCGCGCCAGCATGCGCGGCGATTGGGTGACCACCGGCTGGCCCGGCAATTGCGCGGACGGCACACGGACCAGGACGGCCGAGGGAACGACCGCCGACATCCAGGCCTCCAGCGCCGGATGGCCGGCCTTGGTGTCCAGCACGGCCACGGCGCAGACGGGCTGCGGCGCGCAGGCTTGCTGCAGCAGGTGCGCCTGGGCCCGCTGCCACAGCGCCTGCAGCGCATGGGGCAGTGCGTCCGTGTGCAGGCCCAGGCCCAGCACGCCGCAGCGGTGGGGGATGGCTTCGTCCGGGTTCACCGCTGCCAGCTCCACTGCACCAGCGGCCGCGCAGCCTTCCAGCTGCGCATGCGGCCCAGCGGCTCGGCGCTGGAAATCTCCAGCCGCAGCAGCTGGCCGCCGTGCTCGGCCTGCAGTTGCACCAGCAGGGCCTCGGTCTCCAGCGTCACGGCGTTGACGACCAGGCGGCAGCCTGCGGGCATGAGGGCCTGCAGGCATTCGAACAGGGCGGCGTCAAAGCCCCCGCCCACGAACACGGCCTGGGGCCGGGCCAGCGCCTGCAGCCCGGCCAGCGCCTCGGGCGCCACGCCCTGCACCACGCGCAGGCGCGCCTGCAGTCCGAAGCGCCGGGCGTTGAGGCGGATGTTGTCCGCACGCGCCGCATGCTGCTCCAGGCTGATGGCAGAGCCACCGGCCAGGCACCACTCCACGGCCACCGAGCCCGAGCCGCCGCCCACATCCCACAGGCATTCGCCGTGGCGCGGCGCAAGAGCCGCCAGGGTCAGCGCGCGGGCCGGGGCCTTGGTGATCTGGCCGTCGTTGGCGTACCAGTGATTGGGCCGGCCCGGCACCAGCGGCAGGGCCGCGCCGCCCTGGGCGAGCACGGACACGGCCACGGGCGCGCAGGCAGGGTCGGCGGCCAGGGCCTGGGCGGCTTCGGCGGCGCGCCATGCACGGCGGCGCTCGCGCGGGCCGCCCACGGATTCCATGACCTCCAGGCGGCTGTCGCCCCAGCCTTCCTGCACCAGCCAGTCCGCCAATGCGGCCACGGCGGCGCCATCGCGCAGCAGCACCAGCGACTGGCGGCCTGGCGACAGGTGCGGCAGCAGCTGCTCCACGTGGCCGGCGTGCAGGCCCAGGCAGACCGTGTCTTCCAGCTTCCAGCCCAGGCGGGACGCCAGCAGCGAAAATGTCGAAGGTTGGGCGTGGCAGCGCCACTCCTGCGGCGCCAGATGCGCCGCCAGGCTGCCGCCCGCCCCGAACCAGAACGGATCGCCCGACGCCAGCACCACCGTGGGCCGGCCACGGCAGGCCAGCACGGGCGCCACGTCAAAGGGCACGGGCCAGGGACGGCCCCGCTCGCCGGCACCGGCCAGCGCCAGGTGGCGCGGCCCGCCAAAAACGGTCTCGGCCGCGTCCAGCGCGCGCAGCGCGGCGGGTGCGAGGCCGTCCAGGCCGTCTTCGTTCAGGCCCACCAATGTCAACCAGGGATCAGTCATGCCCCATGTTCTCCTGCTGGGCGGCACCAGCGGCGCCAGCCAGCTGGCCCAGGCCCTGCACCGCGCCGGCATTGCCGCCGTGTTCTCGTATGCGGGCGTCACGCAGTCGCCCGTGGCCCAGCCCCTGCCCACGCGCGTGGGCGGATTTGGCGGTGCCCAGGGCCTGGCGCAGTTCCTGCGCGGGCAGGCCATCAGCCATGTGGTCGATGCCACCCACCCGTTTGCCGCGCAGATGAGCCGCAATGCCTGCCAGGCCTGCGCCGCCACCGGCACGCCGCTGCTGGCGCTGGAGCGCGAGCCCTGGCAGGCCAATGCCGGCGATGCCTGGATCGACGTGCCCGACATGCAAGCCGCCGCTGCCGCCCTGCCCCAGGCAGCCGCCCGGGTGTTTCTGGCCGTGGGCCGCAAGCAGCTTGCGGCCTTTGCGGGCCAGCCGCAGCACCACTATCTGCTGCGCCTGGTCGATGCGCCCGGGCCCGGCAGCCTGCCCCTGCCCCACACCACGGTGGTTCTGGGGCGTGGGCCTTTCAGCGCGGACGACGATGAAGCCTTGCTGCGCACGCACGGCATCGAATGGCTGGTGGCCAAGAACGCAGGCGGCGAGGCCACGCGCGGCAAGCTCGATGCCGCACGCGCCCTGGGCCTGCCCGTGGTGATGGTGCAGCGCCCGGCGCTGCCGCAGCGCCAGCGCACCGGGTCGGTGGCTGCGGTGCTGCACTGGATTGCTCATGGCGTGCTGCCGACGGCGCCGACAGCACCGCCCGCGCAGCCCGCACCGCCCGCGCCGCCATCCATGCCGTAGTGGCGTGGCGTGTAGACCCAGCGGCCCACGCGGCGCGTGGCGCTGTTGCCCACCAGGACCACGGTGCGCATGTCGGCCATCTCGGGCGTGGCCTCGGCCAGCGTGCATACGTGCAAGTGTTCCTCGGGCGTGGACACGGCGCGCGCGAACACCAGCAGGCGCTGCGGCTCGCAGCGGGTGCGCAGCAGCTGCAGCAGGCGCACAAAGCCTTCGGGCCGGCTCTTGGAGCGCGGGTTGTAGAAGGCCATGGCGAAGTCGGCCTCGGCCGCCAGTTCCACGCGCCGCGCGATCACGGGCCAGGGCTTGAGGTTGTCCGAGAGATTGATGCAGCAAAAGTCATGGCCCAGCGGCGCACCGGCCCGCGCGGCGGCGGCCAGCATGGCGGTGATGCCGGGCAGCACCTGGATATCAAGCGCCTGCCAGGCGGCGGCCTGCACCGCATCGGCAGATTCAATGGCCTCGAACACGGCCGACGCCATGGCGAACACGCCCGGGTCGCCCGAGGACACCACGACCACCTGCCGGCCTTGTGCGGCCAGCGCCAGCGCCTGGCGCGCGCGCTCCAGCTCCACGCGGTTGTCCGAGGCATGCCAGGCCACGGCCTGGCCCTGACCCGCCTGCGCCAGCAGGGCCTGCGCGCGGGACACATAGGGCAGGTAGCCGACCACATCGTCGGCCGCGAGCAAGGCGGCTGCGGCTTCGGGCGTGATCTGGTCCAGTGCGCCCGGGCCCAGCCCCACCACCGTCAGGCGGCCGGCGCTCACCATGCGGCCTCCGGCCGGCGGCCCTGGCCGTGCACGAGCACGATGGCGAAATAGGGGCAGGCGTCGTCGGACACATCGCCCAGGCGCGCGACCTGCTCGCTGTCCGTGGTGCCGTTCTGCACCAGCCAGGCGGCATCAAGCCGGCCCGTGCGCTGCAGGGCGCGGCGAATGCGCGGCAGGTTGCGGCCGACCTTCATGACGACCAGGGCCTCGGCCGTCTGCATGCGGCGCACCAGCTCGTCTTCCGACAGGGTGCCGGTCATCACGCTGAGCACATCGTCGCCCCAGGTGATGGGCTCGCCCGTGGCGTGCCAGCAGCCCACCATGCCGGGGATGCCGGGCACCACGTCCAGCGGCACCTGGCCGCGTTCGCGCAGCCGGGTGTACAGATGCATGAAGGAGCCGTAGAGGAAGGGGTCGCCCTCGCACAGCACCACCACCTGCCCGGTCTGCGCCAGCGCTTCCAGGCGCAGGCACCAGTCGTCGTAGAAGCGCGCCAGCAGGTCCACATAGGCGGGGCTGTCCACGGGCAGCTCGGTGGTCACGGGGTACTCCATGGCGTGCTCGGCAGCGCCTTGGGCCAGCAGGCCGTCCACCAGCTGGCGGGCCTTGCCGGGCCGGCCCTTCTTGCGGAAGAACGCCACCTGGCGGGCGCCGCGCACCAGGCGGTCGGCCTTGACGCTCATGAGCTCGGGGTCGCCCGGGCCCAGGCCCACGCAGACAATGCCGGGCCCGCCCTGGCTGGGACGCGGCTGCCTACTCGACATGGCTGGCCAGTGCGTTGATGGCGGCCACGGTAATGGCCGAGCCGCCCAGGCGGCCATGCACGGCCATGCAGGGCACGGGCAGGTCCTGCATCAGCGCCTGCTTGGATTCCATGGCGCCCACGAAACCCACGGGGCAGCCGATGATGGCGGCCGGCCGGGGGCAGGCCGGGTCCTGCAGCATGTTGAGCAGGTGGAACAGGGCCGTGGGCGCATTGCCGATGGCCACTACGGCCCCGGCCAGGTGCGGGCGCCACAGCTCCAGCGCGGCGGCGCTGCGCGTGTTGCCCATGTCACGGGCCAGCGCAGGCACGCGCTCGTCCGGCAGCGTGCAGATGATGGGGTTGGCGGCGGGCAGGCGCGAGCGCGTGATGCCCTCGCTGACCATGCGCACGTCGCACAGCACGGGCGCGCCGTTTTGCAGGGCCTGCGCGGCGGCCTCGGCCATGCCGGGGGAGAAGGCCACGTGCGGGGCCAGCTCCACCAGGCCGGCGGCGTGGATCATGCGCACCACCACGCGTTCCTCGACAGGCGTGAAGCGTTCCAGCGCCGCCTCGCGGCGGATGGTGGCAAAGGACTGCCGGTAGATCTCGGCGCCATCGGTTTCGTAGCGGTGCAGCATTATTCTTTTGAAAACAGCAATCCCGGATTGTCTCGCACCGAGGCCAGGGTCCGCTGCTCCTGCGCCCTATCCCCGGCACGGCCGTGGCGCACTACGGAATAGACAGGGCCTTCGCCCTCGTCTTCACCTTCTGCCCGCAGCACCACGGTGGCCGGCGCCTGCCGCGCGCAGCCCTTGGCGCATCCGGTCACATGCAGGTGAGCGCCATGGGGCACCTGCGGCGCCAGCTCCAGCGCCAGGGACTGTGTGGAACCCAGGGCCTGGGTGCAGCCCGGCGCGCCGGTACAGGCGGATACGCGCAGGCGCGGGTCATGGGCGTGGGTGATCCAGTCAGCGGCGTTGTCCAGCCCTGCAGCCGCCCACCAGCAAGGCAGGGCGGCACCAGCTTCCGCGTTTTCGTCTTCCACCAGCAGCATGCGCCAGGGTGTCACACGCAAAAAGGCCTGCTCAGGCAAGGCGCGCACCAGCCGCGCCAGCGCCACGGCCGGCAAGCGGCCCAGCGGCGCGCCCAGCAGCCAGCCCACGTCGGGCACGGCACCGGGCGCCGGTCCTTCGCCGTGGGCCGGGGCTTCTGTCTCCACCCAGTCCAGTCCGGGGGGCGGCTGCAGTTGCGCCGCCACCGCGGCCATGCGTCCGGGCCGCAAGCCCTGGGCGCGGCGAAGGGAGGCCTGACCGGCAAACCAGCGCGCCAGCGCCAGGCCTGCGGCCACGGCCTGGCTGGCATCGGCCACGGCCACGGCCAGCGCCTGCTGCCGTCCATCAGGCTGCACCAGCCAGCCGGTGGAGGTGCGCTGCAGGCGGATATCGGCGGACACGCCCGCCAGCCGGCCCGGCGCGCCTTCCACCGACCAGCCGAACTTGGCCGGCAGGCCGGCCAGATCCTCGGCCGCATCCAGTGCCTGCTGCAGGGCCTGGCCCAGCGCATGGACGGCCTCCTGCGGCCGGCACAGCGGGTCGATCACCAGATTGCGGCGGCGCTCGCGGCCCGCGTCGGCGTCCAGCAGGCCCACGGCCGCCAGGGCGCGCAGCACGGCGGCGTGCCGCCCGGGCGCAATGCCGCGCAACTGCACATTGGCGCGGCTGGACAGCTCCAGCGCGCCGTTGCCATGCACCCAGGCCAGGCGCGCCAGCCGCCGCGCCTGGGCCACCGTCAGGCGGCCCAGCGGCGGGCGCACGCGCAGCACCAGCCCATCGCCGGAGGCCATGGGCTGCCAGGCGCCGGGGCACCAGCCTTGGATGTGGGGAGGGGTATGCATGGGGTAGGGGCCCCGACTGTAGCGCCGGCGCACCCGGCATCCCAGGTGCAAGACCCGCATGCGTTCATGAAATGCGGACTTTCTTGATCCAGCCCGCCTGGGAAGCGGGCTGTAACGCCTGGCACCCACCTAGCCTGAATTTGTCAATTCAAGTTGAAATTTAACAATTCACCCTTAGGGTTTTTATCAAATTGATCATTTATTTTTGATAGAAACTGATACTTGCACCACCTACCTGGAAAGCGCCATGAATCTCCGCACCTGGACCGTCAAGACCAAGCTCTACGCCGCCTTTACCGCCCTGGCTTTACTGGTCGCACTGGTTTCCGTATCTGCCCTTCATGCGCTGGACGGTTCCAACCGCAACCTGACGCAGTTCGTCGACGGCGTGAACGCCCGCGCCCATCTCGCCGAACAGGTGCGCGCGGCCGTGGACAGCCGCGCCATCGCGGCGCGCAACCTGGTGCTGGTGAACACGCCAGCCGATCTGGACATGGAAAAAACGGCCGTGTACGCCGCCCATGCCGCGGTCAAGTCCCACCTGGACCAGCTCAAGGCCCTGGTGGCCGCGCCCGGGGTAGGCGAGGAGGCTCGCGCCCTGGTCGCCCGCATCGACCAGATAGAGCAGCGATATGGCCCGGTGGCGCTGGACATCGTTTCGCTGGCGCTGCGCCAGCAAAGGGACGAGGCCATTGCCAAGATGAACAGCGAGTGCCGGCCGCTGCTGGCCCAGCTGATCGCGGCCACCGACGAGTACAGCCAGCTCACGCGCCAGCACGCCCAGGTCATGGTGGAGCAGGCCACGCAGTCCTATGTGCAGCAACGCAACATGCAGATCGGCGTGAGCGCGGTCGCCTTCGTGCTGGCCCTGCTCATGGGCCGGCTGATCGCGCGCGGCCTGACACGCGCGCTGGGGGCCGAGCCTGCCCAGCTCGGTGAAGTCGCCCGCCAGATCGCCGACGGCAACCTCGACCCCGGACTGGTGCGCAGCGAAGCGCCCGCAGGCAGCGTGCAGGCCTCGCTCAACGCCATGCACCAGAGCCTGGCCAGCGTGGTCAGCGATGTGCGCAACAACGCCGACAGCGTGGCCGTGGCCAGCGAGCAGATCGCCAAGGGCAATGCCGACCTGAGCCGCCGCACCGAGCAGCAGGCCAGCGCGCTGCAGGAAACCGCAGCCTCCATGGACGAGTTGTCTTCCACCGTGCAGCAGAACGCGGACAACGCACGCCAGGTCAACCAGCTCGCGCGCGGCGCCAGCCAGATCGCGGCCAAGGGCGGCACCGTGGTGCAGGAAGTCGTGGGCGCCATGCAGGACATCCATGCCAGCTCGCGCCAGATCGGCGACATCGTGGGCGTGATCGACTCCATCGCCTTCCAGACCAACATCCTGGCCCTGAACGCCGCCGTCGAGGCCGCGCGCGCCGGCGAGCAGGGCAAGGGCTTTGCCGTGGTGGCCGCCGAGGTACGCACCCTGGCCCAGCGCAGCGCGCAGGCTGCCCGCGAGATCAAGCAGCTCATCACTGACAGCGCCACGCGCGTCAGCCAGGGCGCGGAACTGGCCGACCAGGCCGGCGCCACCATGGCCGAGGTGCTGCAATCCATACAGCGCGTGACCGACCTCATGGGCGAGATCAGCAATGCCAGCGACGAGCAAAGCGCCGGCGTGGCCCAGGTCGGGCAGGCCATGAGCCAGATGGACCAGGTCACGCAGCAAAACGCCGCCCTGGTGGAGGAAAGCGCGGCGGCGGCCTCCAGCCTCAAGTCCCAGGCCCAGCGCCTGGTGCAGGCCGTGGCCATCTTCCGCCTGGGCGACCAGGACGGCGCGGCACAGCAGCCGCGTTTGCAGGCGCCGCTGCCGGCGTCCGTGCCCACCCGGGCGGCCACGGCATCTGCTCTGGCCCCGGCCAGGCCTGCGCCGGCACAGCCCTCAGCCGGTGCTCGCCCTGCACGACCTGTACGCCTCGCTGCGGCCAAACCGTCTGCCGAATCGCAGGACTGGACCAGCTTCTGAGGCCGGGAATCCGCACGCATGCGCCGCTACCGCTCCTGCACCGCGCCCCTGGACAAGGCTGCGCAGGTGCGCGAACTGGAAGAGTTCTTCCGCGGGCAAAACCCCATCGACCTCGCTGCGGCCGACTGGCACACGCGCATGGAGCAAGGCCTGACCGCCGAGGAAGAAGCCGAATTCACTGAATGGCTGGCAGCCAGCACGGCGCACGAGGCCGCCTTGCGCCACCTGGGCCAGAGCCTGGCGGCCGCGCGGTCCACTCCCCCCGAACAGGTGGCACGCCTGCGCGCGGAGCAGGCACGCCGGCGCTCGCAGTCGGCGCCTCACGCACACCCGGAACCGGCCCCGCAGCGCCCGTCCTCCGAAGAGCGCCAAGGCTGGAGCTGGTCCCGCCTGCTGCCGCGCCCTGCCCTGGCGGCCCTGTGCTGCACGGTGGCCCTGGCCCTGGCCGTGGGCGTGGGCTGGCACCAGTGGCAGCAGCAGCCCACCTTCACCAGCAGCCACCTGACCCCACGCGGCCAGGCCAAGACCATCACCTTGCCGGATGGCACCGCACTGTCCATGGATGCCGATACCCAGGCGCAGGTAACTCTGTACCGCGACCGGCGCGAGGTGCGCATCACGCAAGGGCAGATCCTGTTTGCCGTGGCGCCCGACAGCGCCAGGCCCTTTCATGTGCTGGCCGGCCCGGCGCGCGTCACCGTGGGCGGCACGCGGTTTTCCGTGCGCTATCGCGCCACGGGCATGGAGGCGGGCAGCGCCCAGGTGGCCGTGCAGGAAGGCCATGTGCGCGTGGCCGGTGCGCAAGGCGCGGCAGCCGCTGGCGCCGCGCCCGCCGCCCTGGTCGCTGGCCAGGCCCTGAGCGTGTCGCCTGCAGGCGTGCTCGGTCCGGTGTCGGCTGTGGCGCCCGGCAGCATTGCGCTGTGGCGCAAGGGACTGATCCGCTTCGAGAACACGCCCCTGGCCGACGCCCTGGCGGAGCTGGAGCGCTACGGGCCGACCGGCCTGGTGGTGCACGACCCGGCCGTGGCGGCCCTGCGCATCGGCGGCAGCTACCAGACCAGCCGCCCCGCCGAGTTCGCACGCATGCTGGCCCAGATCCTGCCCGTCACTCTGGTGGCCGGGCCCGATGGCCAGACCGAGATTGCCGCTGCGCCCTGAGCACGGAGGCGGGGCGCCGGGGCCGCGCGGCGGTTGATCGAAACAGCTCGGTCGTCAGCTTCCCCGCAGCCGGCGCCGGTGTTCGACCACCGTGCCCAGCAGAACCAGCCGGTTCCTGTCGCTGCGCAGCACGGCATGGTCTTCGTTGAGCGGTACCAGATCAAAGACCTCGATGCCGTCCTCTCCCACACCGCGCACGCGGTACTTTCTGAGCAGCACCTGCCGCTTGCCATTCCTGGCCAGCACATGGTCGCCGGGCCGGGGGCTGGCCTGCGGATCGATCAGCACGCGGTCGCCCTCGCGCAATTCGGGCGACATGGCCTCGCCCTCCAGCGCAAGAAAAAACGCACCGGGCGATGCGTTGTCCTTGCCGAATTCGATGTCCAGGGTTTCAGCGGAATCAGGGAATGCGCCGTCATCTGTCAGGGCTGCAGCCTGGGCATGCGAGAGAACGGGATATTGGCGCAATCCTTTGGGAAACTCGGGCAGATTGGTGCCGGGCGTGTCCCCATCTGGAAGCAGGGCCGGCAGATCGGAAACCATCTTCACCAGCCTGGGACTGATTTCGAAAAGCGAAACCTTCAAGCCCTTGGCATACGCAATGCCCGCCTCCAGGCTGATGGGCCGGTTGCCGCTTTGGTGCTGGGAGACCATGGAGGAGCCGCCAGGAATGCCTGCCTTCTCTGCGAACTCGGCCTTGCTTTTCACAGTAGAGAGCAGGCGCTTGAGGTTCGCCGCCTCTTGCTCGGTGGTCCAAACTTTCATGTAGCGATGCTAATAATCGAAAGCATTAGCAATGCTTTTAATTTTTTGATAGCTATGCTAAATTTTTCCCATGAAAAATGCAGCCAGCAAAACCCTGTTCCACCGTTTCATCCCCGGCCTGCGCTTCCACTCGTTCTGGTACTACCAGGCACGCGGCTCCACAGGCAGGGTGCGCTGGGCGCGGCTGCCCATGGTGTCAGACGCCTGTGCACAGGCCGATCCCCATGGCGCATGGTGGTGTGCGCAGCGGTGCGCCGCCGTTTTGGCGCAGCGGCCATGGCGGTCCATGCAACTGCCGCCCGGCCTGCCTGCGCAGCCGGATGCCCGCCAGATGGCGCATGTCCTGCAGCAATGGCTGCCGGGCTGGAGCGCTGCGCCGGCCAGCGTGCAGGTCTGTACCCACGCGCTTGAGAACGGCGGCAGCGCGCTGCTGCAGTTGCATGTCTGGGCCAGGAGCGCGCCCAGCATTCTTTGGGCATGGGTGGTTGGGGTGGAGGTCCAGGCGCGCCAATCCCTTCAGGGGCTGGCGCCAGGCAGCCTGCAGGCCGAGCACCTGTCCCCGCGAGCCCTGCTGATCGTTCCCTTCGGCCAGGACATGCCCTGGGCCACCGGCCATACCGCCCGGGTACGCCTGCATGCAAAGGGACCTCAACCGCACGGGCCGCATGAAGTGGTTGCGCAGGATGGCTGCTGGTTCCAGGACAGCGGGCTGGACGCCGTGGTTCTGGAGCCGGAGCCACGGCACGGTGCCGTCCCACCCATGTAAAGCGCCCCCGCACCCGCGCCAATGAGAATCAATCTCAGTACAATCGCCGCTGTTTTCAGCCAGCCCAGGCCCGGCAGCCGCTCCGGACCGCTGGCAAGCTGCCGCGCGCCGTGCCCCTGCACTCCCCGACCACCGCCTGCCTGACCGCCGCCCGCGCCCTGCCCCGGGTGGCCGCGCCATGGCTGCCTGATGCGGGGCGGCGGCCGTGAAACGGGACCCCTTCGCCACGCAGGGCGGCATGGCACCACCCTCCGCACTGGCCGCGCTGTATGCGCGCTGGCGCCAGCCGCTGGTGCGGCTGCTGCAGGGGCGCCTGGGCAGCCGCGCGCAGGCCGAGGACACGGCCCAGCAGGTGTTCACGCAGATGGCGGCCTCGGGCCGCCTGCCCGAAGAGGGCAAGGAGCAGGCCTACCTGAGCCGCGCCGCCAGCAATCTCGCCGTGGACCAGTGGCGCCGGCAGGGCGGAGCCCAGGCCCTGGCCACGGTGTCGGCCGACAACTGCGGTGATGAACTGCAGGGCCTGGCGGCCGATGACAGCCATGACCCCGTGCGCCAGGCCCAGAACCGCCAGTACCTGGCCCGCCTGGACGATGCGTTGGGCGAGCTGCCCGAGCGCCAGCGCGAGGCGTTCACGCTGCACATCATGGAAGGATTCACGCAGGAGGAAGTGGCGCAGCGCATGGACATCTCGCTGCGCATGGTGTCCAGGCATGTGAGCCGGGCCTACGCCTACTGCGAACTGCGGCTGCAATACGGGAGCCTGGAACAGATGCAGCGCCTGCGCACCAATGCCGCAGCCCCTTCCGAACACGCCCCAGGACGCGGCCCCACGCCATGAACAAGACACCGCCCCCAGGAATGGCGCCAGACACGCTGGTGGACCTGCACGAAGCCGCCGCCCAGTGGTTCACGCGCCGCCAGACGGCGGGCTGGACGGGCGCGGACGAGCGCGCGCTGGACGCTTGGCTGCAGGCGGACCCCTTTCACCGCGAGATCTTCGACAGCATGGGCCGCACGCGCCAGCTGTTCGGCCAGCTGCAGCAGGAGCGCGTGCAGGCACAGGCACAGGCACAGAAGCAGGTAAAGGCACAGCGCCCGCCGGCCCATGAGCCTGCGCGTCGGCGCACAGCGCCGTCTGCCATGCAGACCTGGCCTGGCCGCTGGCGGGCCGCCTTCGCCACGGCAGGCGTTGCCCTGTGCTGCGCCCTGCTGGTGGGCGGCTGGCATGCCTGGGACAACACCGCGCGCTACACGCTGGAGATGGCGACCGGGCCCGGCGAGCGGCGCGAGGTGGACCTGCCCGACGGCAGCCATGTGGCCGTGAATTTCAGCAGCACGCTGCAGGTACGCTACTACCCGCGCCGCCGCGAGGTGGTGCTGGACAGCGGCGAGGCCTTCTTCGAGGTGGCGCCGGATGCATCGCGGCCCTTCACCGTGGACTCGGGCCGCAGCCGCGTGAAGGTGGTGGGCACGGCCTTCAACGTGCGGGCTGCGCCGCCGCGCCTGGTGGTGAAGGTGCTGCGCGGCAAGGTCGAGGTGCGCGCCGACCGCGATGCCGCAGACGGGCCGGTGATGCTGCTGGGCCCGGCAAGCGGCGTGTCCATCGACCCCGTGACGGGCGGCCATGACACGGTGGCCGCGCCTGCGGACACGGTGGGCGACTGGCGCACCGGGCAGCTGCGGTTCAGGCGCACGCCGCTGGACGAGGTGGCCCGGGAGCTGTCGCGCTACCTGGGCCAGCCCGTGGTGCTGGCTTCCGAGGAGCTGGGCAGCCTGCCGGTCTCGGCTTTTTTCTCCACGGCCTCGCCCGAGCCCTTCATCGAGCTGCTGCCGGACCTGATTCCCGTGCGCGTGCGCAGGCAGGCCTCGGGCGGCTGGCTGATTGCCAGGCGCTGAGCCGACCGGCGAAACCACTCTGTTTACAAATTGTTTCAATCAACCACGGCAACACAGGTTCGTGGTCTTCGCCAAAACCTCGTCTTGAACAGATAGGGACCGGATTTTTCCGGCACTCCCTCGGCTGCCAGCCAGCAGGGCCGAAGCAGGACTTCGCCCCCCAGCCAACGGCCGCAAACGCGGTGCGCCGCGCGCGCAGACCGGCGGGCTGGGCCTGGTGGCCGGGCCGGCATGGACTGGTGGGTATGCCGGGCAAGGGCCCGGGCCTGCGCGCACGGTGCGATGGGGCGCATGGGCGCCGTGCAGACATGACGCAGGATTCAAACGTGAAGCGGGCAAGACAACTGAGAGGGGCCCTGGGGGGCCAGGGACTGACGGCGCAGACGCGCCACGACCAAGCGGGAGCACAGATGTGCACGGCACGCCAGGGCGCCATGGCGCTGCTGGTGGCCGGCGCGGTGGCAGCGATGGCGCTGCCTGTTCCATCGCAAGCGCAGGTACCGGCACAGGAGGCGCGTGCGCAGCAGTTGCCGTTCGACATTGCGGCCCAGCCGCTGGCCACGGCGCTGGGTGCGTTCGGCAAGCAGTCCGGGCAGCAGGTGCTGTTCGACGAGGCCGATCTGGCCGGGCGCAGCGCCCAGGCCGTCAAGGGCCGGTTCACGCCACGCCAGGCGCTGGAGCAGCTGCTGGGCGGCTCGGGCATGGCCGTGGCCACGGAGCGCAGCGGCGGCTTCACGCTCAAGCCCGCACCCCGGCCCGCGGCCGGCGCGCTGACGCTGGGCGAGGTCCACGTGACCGCGCAGGCCCTGCGCAGCACGGCCACCGAAGGCACGGGCGCCTATGCGGCGCGGGCCGTGAGCATCGGCAAGAGCGAGCAGGCGCTCAAGGACACGCCCCAATCCGTCAGCGTGGTCACCGACCAGTTGATGAGGGAGCAGAACATCACCTCGGTCTACGAGGCCCTGGCCAGCACCACGGGCATCACGCTGCTGCAAAGCCCGCAGGGCGGCAAGTACATCTATTCGCGCGGCCTGGACGTGACGGGCATGCAGTACGACGGCATTCCCGTGGAGCGCCTGTACGGCCGCGCCAGCAACTACGCAGGCAGCTCGGTCATCTATGACCGCGTGGAAGTGCTGCGCGGCGCTACGGGCCTGGTGCAGGGCGGCGGCGACCCCAGCGGCGCCGTCAACCTGGTGCGCAAGCGCCCTCTGACCGAGCCAGGCGTCAGCGTCATGGCCAAGGCCGGCTCCTGGGACCGCTATGGCGCGCAGATCGATGCCAGCGGCTCCCTCAACCAGGACGGCACGCTGCGCGGCCGCGCCGTGCTGGACCGACAGGACGAGCACTCCTTCATCGACTACGTGAACAGCAAGAACACCACGCTGTACGGCACGCTGGACTACCGGCTGTCGGCCGACACGCAGGTCAGCGTGGGCGCCAGCATCGAGAGCATGAAGGGCCGGCCCTTCATCTCGGGCCTGCCGCGCTACTCCACGGGCGCCGACATCGGCCTGCCGCGCTCCACCTTCCTGGGCGCCGACTGGAACCGCCAGGACAACAGCAACAAGGCCTTGTACGCAGACCTGTCTCACCAGTTCAACGACCGCTGGCGCGCCAAGGTCTCGGCCATCCACGTGCGCGAGGAGCTGGACATGAAGTACGCGGCCTCGCTGCGCGCGGTCAATCCCTCCACCATGCTGGGGGGCAACATCGCGGCCATGACCCAGGCGCGCATGAACGCCTCCGGCCTGGATGCCCACGTGACTGGCGACATCGATGCCTTCGGCCGCCAGCACGAGCTGGTGCTGGGCGCCACCTACAGCCGCTCGCACGCCAACCCCACCTACAACGCATTGACGGCGGCCAACCCCATCGATGTGACGGCGCCCAACGCCCACATTCCCGAGCCCAGCGATGCCGCCCTGGCAGCCGTGTTCAACGAACAACGCAGGGCCATGGTGCAGCAGGCCGGCGTCTACGGCGCGCTGCGCCTGCAGGTCAGCGATCCGCTCAAGCTGGTGGTGGGCGGACGGCTGAGCAACTACAAGAGCGACTGGGACACCTACCTGCGCAGCGCTGGCGTGCCCAGCTTCAACAGCACCCATCAGGGCAATACCCGGTTCATGCCGTTCGCGGGCGCCATCTACGCCATCAATCCGCAGTGGAACGCCTATGCCAGCTACGCCAGCATCTTCAAGCCCCAGACGCTGCTGAACGCGGCCGGCGAGAACCTCAAGCCCATCATGGGCGACACCTACGAGGTCGGCATCAAGGGCGAGCTGATGGACGGCAGGCTGAACACGTCGCTTGCGCTGTACCGCGTGAACCAGAACCACCGCGCCCAGGAGGACCTGAGCACCAGCCCCACCTGCCGCGACGGCTACTACTGCTACACCGACACCGGCAAGGTCACCAGCCAGGGGCTGGATGCCGAGGTCAGCGGCGAGCTGGCGCGCGGCTGGAAGCTGTTCACGGGCTACACCTACAACAGCAACAAGTACGCCCAGGACCTGAACAACCAGGGCAAGAGCTTCAACACCTACACGCCGCGCCACCTGCTGCGCGCCTGGACCACCTACCAGCTGCCCGGTGAGTGGAATGCCTTCACCATAGGTGGCGGCGTCAATGCCCAAAGCTCCAACTACCGCCAAGTCGGCGCCGTGGCCGTGCATGTGCCCGGCCGCGCGGTCTGGAGCAGCTATGTGCGCTATCGCATCAATCGCCAGTGGGAAGCGTCGCTGAACTTCAACAACATGTTCGACAAGACCTACTACGTCTCCGTGGGCAATCTGCTCAACAGCAGTCACTACGGCGATCCGCGCAATGTGATGCTGACGCTGCGTGGCTCGTTCTGACGGTCGGCCAGGGGGATGCGGCGGGCAGGACGTGCGGGCAATAGACTAGCCACCCTGCGAAACCCGCTGCCCCCTATTCAACCGTTTCAAGGAGTTCCCATGCATCTTCAACGCACCGTCCTTTTTGCAGGCATGGCTGCCAGCCTCTTTCTGGCGGCGGGATGGGCCATGGCCGCAGAAGGTCCTGCCACCGCCCAGGCCCCCCAGGCCAAGGCTCAGGCCGCCAAGCCGGCGGGCGACACCGTGCAGGCGCAGCTGGAGGCCTCCAACTGGGTGCCCGACGGCAAGGCCGATGCGCCGCGCGTGATCTATACCTTCACCGACCCCAACTGCAAGTACTGCCACAAGTTCTGGGAGGCCGCGCGTCCCTGGGTGGACGCAGGCAAGGTGCAGCTGCGCCACATCCTGGTGGGCGTGATCCGGGACGACAGCCCGGCCAAGGCCGCCGCCATCCTGCAGGCCCCGGACCGCGCGGCCGCACTGATGGAGCACGAGAAGAAGTCCGCCCAGGGCGGCATAGGCCCCGCCTTCAGCGTCAGCCCCGACGTGCGCAAGACGCTGGAGGCCCACCGCAAGCTGATGATGTCCCTGGGCTTCCGTGGCACGCCGGGCATCGTGGTGATCGACAGCCAGGGCGGCACCAAGAGCTATGGCGGCATGCCCCGCGATGCCGCCTTGCCCGAGGTGTTCGGGGCGCTGTGAACGCGCTGCCGTGAACGGGACGCCAGGTGGTGCCCGCACCTCGGCAGCCGCGAGTAGCATGGCCGGCAGGATCACCACTGCGGAGAACGCCACCATGCTCAAGCTCTATGGTTTTTCCAGGGTCAATGCCGGCGCGCGCGGCCGCACGCGCGATCTGCGCGTGCTGTGGGCACTCGAAGAGATGCAGCTGCCCTTCGAGATCGCGGGCATGGACCATCCCGCGCACGACCTGAACACCGAGGCCTACCGCCGGCTCAGCCCCTTCGAGCAGATTCCTGCGCTGGACGATGACGGGCAGGTGATTTCGGAGTCGGCCGCCATCGTGCTGCATCTGGCCAGGAAGTGCGGCCGGCTGATGCCCTCCGATGCAACCGGCGAGGCACAGGTGCTGCGCTGGTGCTTTGCAGCCATGAACACGGTGGAGCCGCCGCTGCTCAGCCTGATGGTTCTGGACTGGACGGCCGATGGCAGCTGCGGCAAGCACCGCGAATTCCTGGTGGGCTGGGCGCATCGCATGCTGGGCAACCTGGAGCGCTGGCTGGACGGGCGCCGCTTCATTGCCACCGACGAATTCACGGTGGCCGACATCCTGATGGCGCATGTGCTCGCCTGCATCCCGGACAGCACGCTGACCGCGCCCTGCCCCGCCGTGGTGGCCTACCGCGACAGATGCCTGGCCCGGCCCGCCTGGCAGCGGACCCTGGCGGCCTACAACGCGCGGGTGGAGGCGGCGTAGCCGGGGCTCAGGGCTGCTCGGTGCTCAGGGCTGCTGGAAGGCCGCCACAGGCTGGGACTGCGGTGGTGGTGGCGGCGGCGCAGTCCAGCTGCCGCCCAGCACGCGGAACAGCTGGGCCAGCGCCAGCTGCCGCTGGGTCACGGTATCGATGTAGGCGCTTTCATTGGCGAAGGCGTTGCGCTGTGCGTCCAGGTAGCGCAGATGGTCGTCCACCCCCGCCTGGTAACGGGCCTGCGCCAGCCGCAGGCTTTCGCGGCTGCTGTCGCGCAGCGCCAGGCGCGCGGCTTCCTCGCGGCGCAGCGTGTCGGTGGCGGCCAGGGCGTCGGCCACTTCGCGGAAGGCGGTCTGGATGGCCTGCTCGTAGGCGGCCACGGCCATGTCCTTGCGCAGCACGGCCAGGTCGAGGTTGGCGCGGTTGCGCCCCCCGTCGAAGAGGGGCAGCGTGACCTGGGGAGTGAACGACCAGGCGCGCTGGCCCGAGCGGAACAGGTCGGACAGATCGGCGCTGGACGATCCCAGGAAGCCGGTGAGCGAGATGCGCGGGAAGAAGGCCGCGCGCGCCGCACCAATGTCCGCGCTGCGCGCGCGCAGCCGGTGCTCGGCCGCCTGGATGTCCGGGCGGTGGATGAGCAGTTCGGAAGGCGTGCCGGCCGACAAATCCTGCAGCAGCATGGGTACGTCGGGCGACTTTGCCGACTGTGCAGACCCTGCGGACCGTGCGGACAGGTACGGCCCCAGATCCTCCACGCCCGTCAGCAGCAGCAGGGCGTTGCCGGCCTGGCGCAGCTCGCGTTCGCTGCGCTCCACGTCGGCGCGGGCCTGGGCGGCCAGGCCCAGGGCGTCCTGGTGGTCCAGGGCCGTGGCCGTGCCCGCATTGCGCCGCTGCGCGGTCAGCCGCAGCGAGGATTCACGGCTTTGCAGTGTGCGCTGCGCCAGTTGCAGGCGGCGCAGTGCCCCGTCGCGGGACAGGTAGGCCTGCACCACTTCGGCACCCAGGCTGATGCGGGCGGCGCGCGCGGCCTCTTCGGTGGCCAGGTACTCGCCCAGGGCGGCTTCGGACAGGTTGCGCACGCGGCCGAACAGGTCCAGCTCGAAGGCGGCCAGCCCCAGGCCGGCCTGCCAGCTGCCCTGCACCTGCGGCTGGCCCGTGGCATTCATGTCGCCCGGCAGGCGCTGGCGCGTGCCGCCGCCCTGCAGGCCCACGCCCGGCAGGCGGTCGGCGCGCTGCACCTGGTACAGGGCGCGTGCCGCCTCCACGTTGAGCAGGGTCTGGCGCAGGTCGCGGTTGTGGGCCTGGGCCAGGTCCACCAGCTGGCGCAGCTGGCGGTCGGCGATGAAGCTGTTCCAGTCCAGCGTGGCCGCCGACGAGGACAGCACGGGCGCCGCATCCTGTTGCGGCCACTGCGTGGGAATGGGCGCCTGCGGACGCTCGTGGACCGGGGCGAGGGAGCAGCCCGCCAGCACCAGGCTGGCGGCCAGCGCACACAGGGCGCGTGGGAAGAAGTGCATGGACATGGCGCTTACTCCGTGGGGGTTGCCGGGGCCTGCAGGGCAGGCGGGGTGCCGGCCGGCGCCTTGCGCCGGAACAGGGACAGCACCCAGACGAAGAAGACGGGAACGAAGACCACCCCCAGCAGCGTGGCCGACAGCATGCCGCCGATCACGCCGAAGCCGATGGCGGCCTGGCTGGAGGCGCCCGCGCCCGAGGCCAGCGCCAGCGGCACCACGCCCAGGATGAAGGCCAGCGAGGTCATGACGATGGGCCGAAAGCGCAGCCGCGCCGCCTGCAGCGCGGCCTGCGCCAGGCTGTGCCCCTGCGCATGCAGGTCCTTGGCGAACTCCACGATCAGGATGGCGTTCTTGGCCGCCAGGCCGATGATGGTGATCAGGCCCACCTTGAAGTACACGTCGTTGGACAGGCCCACGGCCGAGGTGGCAAGCACCGATCCCAGCGCGCCGATGGGCACGATCAGCATCACGGCGGCGGGAATGCTCCAGCTCTCGTACAGGGCCACGAGCAGCAGGAACACCACCACGATGGCCAGCGCGAACAGCTTGGGCGCCTGGGCACCGGCGGCTTTCTCCTGGAAGGACAGGGCCGTCCACTCGTAGCCGATGCCGCGCGGCATCTCGGCCATGATGCGTTCCAGCTCGGCCATGGCCTCGCCCGTGGTGTGGCCGGGCCTGGCATCGCCCGAGATGCGGAAGGCCGGATAGCCGTTGTAGCGCGAGATCTGCACCGGCCCGCTTTCCCAGCGCACCGAGGCAAAGGCCGCCAGCGGCACCTGCTGCCCGCCGGCGTTGGGCACGTGCAGGCGCAGGATGTCCTCGGGCCGCGCGCGGGCCTGGGAATCGGCCTGCACCACCACGCGCTGCAGGCGGCCCGCGTTGGGAAACTCGTTGATCACGGCCGAGCCGTAGGCCGTGGACAGGGCGGTGTTGATGGCGCTGAAATCCACGCCCTGGGCCTGCGCCTTGCGCCGGTCGATGTCCAGCCGCAGCTGCGGCGCATCCTCCAGGTTTTCCATCATGGCGTAGGCAATGATGGGCGAGGCATTGGCCTTGGCCAGCAGCTGGTCGCGCGCGGCGATCAGCGCTTCGCGGCCCAGGTTGGCGCGGTCCTGCAGGCGCAGCGCAAAGCCGCCGGAGTTGCCCAGGCCGTCGATGGGCGGCGGGTCCACGGCCATGACGGTGCCGTCGGACAGGCTGGCAAAGCGCTGGTTGAAGGCCTGCACCTCGTCCCACGACGCCTGCCCGGCGCCGCGCACCGACCAGTCCTTGAGCGTGACGAAGGCCAGGGCCGCGTTCTGCCCCATGCCCGAGAAGCTGTAGCCCATCAGGAACTCGGCCTGGGCCGTGGCGGGGCGGCCCTGGATGTAGTCCTCCATGTCCTTGACCATGGCCTTGGTGCGCTCCGTGGTGGCGCCCGGCGGCAGCTGCACGCCGACGATGTAGTAGCCCATGTCCTCGTAGGGCACGAAGGATTCGGGCATGCGCGTGTACGCCACGCCCAGCCCGGCCACGATGGCGGCATACACCAGCATGCAGCGCCCGGCGCGGCGCACCAGCCGCTGGTTGAGCAGGTCGAAGCGCTCGGTCAGCGCCGCGAAGCGGCGGTTGAACCAGCCGAAGAAGCCTTTGCGCTCGGCGTGGTGGCCCTTGGCAACGGGCTTGAGCAGCGTGGCGCACAGCGCCGGCGTGAAGGTCAGCGCCAGCAGGCCCGAGAACAGGATGGACACGGCCAGCGACAGCGAAAACTGCCGGTAGATCACGCCCACCGAGCCGCTCATGAAGGCCAGCGGCAGGAACACCGCCACCAGCACCAGGGTGATGCCGACGATGGCGCCCGAGACCTGCTGCATGGCCTTGACCGTGGCGGCCAGCGGCGACAGCCCCTCCTCGGCCATGAGGCGCTCCACGTTCTCCACCACCACGATGGCGTCGTCCACCAGGATGCCGATGGCCAGCACCATGCCGAACATGGTCATCATGTTCACCGAAAAGCCCAGCGCATACATCACGCCCAGGGTGCCGGCCAGGCACACGGGCACGACGATGGTGGGAATCAGCGTGTAGCGCAGGTTCTGCAGGAACAGCCACATCACCAGGAACACCAGCGCCACGGCCTCCACCAGGGTCTGGATGACCTTGCCGATGGCCACTTCCACGAAGCGCGAGGTGTCATAGGGCACGGCGTACTGGATGCCGGCAGGGAAGTTCTGCGACAGCTCGGCCAGGCGCGCCTTGACGGCCTTGGCGGTCTGCATGGCGTTGGCGCCGGGCGCCAGCTGCACGGCGGCGGCCACGCCCTGGCGGCCGTCCTCGCGCGAGGAAAAGCTGTAGTCCAGCTGGCCGACCTCCAGCCGCGCCACATCGGCCAGGCGCACGGCCGAGCCATCGGCCCTGGCACGCAGCACGATCTGGCCGAACTCCTCGGGCGAGGCCAGCGTGCCCTTGACGGCAATGGTGGCGCTCAGCTCCTGGCCGGGCCCTGCGGGCGAGGCGCCAAAGCTGCCGGCCGGCACCTGCGCGTTCTGGGCGGCGATGGCCGCGTTCACGTCCGCCACCGACAGGCCGTAGCCCAGCAGCTTGTTCGGATCGACCCAGACGCGCATGGCCACATCGGCCGCGAAGAACTGCACCTTGCCCACGCCGGGCACGCGGCGGATCTCGTTGTTGATGTTGCGCACGGCGTAGTCGGACAGGGCCACCTCGCTGTTGCCGCTGCCGCTGCCGTCCTTGTAGGTCAGCGAGTAGATCATCAGGAAGTTGGCGCTGGCCTGCTCGACCTGCAGGCCCATCTGCATCACGGACGCGGGCAGGCGCGCCTCGGCCTTCTTGATGCGGTTTTGCACCTCCACCTGGGCCAGCGCGGGCTCGGTGCCCGGGGCGAAGGTGGCCGTGATCTCGGCCAGGCCCGTGGAGCCGCTGGAGGAGTCGAAGTACAGCAGCCCCTTGGTGCCGTTGAGCTCCTCCTCGATGACGCTGGTCACCGACTCCATCACCGTGGTGGCGGAGGCGCCCGGATAGTTGGCGGTGATCGAGATCTGCGGCGGCGCCACGTTGGGAAACTGGGAGACGGGCAGCGCCGGTATGGCCAGCAGCCCGGCGAGCATGATGAAGATGGCCACCACCCAGGCGAAGTTGGGGCGGTTGATGAAGAACTTGGACATGGTCTATTCCTTGGGCAGGCGCCGGCTCAGTCGCTGGACGTGGCGGAGCTGCCGGAGGCGCTGAAGGTGCCGGACAGCCCCGCCGTAGGGGAGGCCGCGGCATCGGAAAGGGCCGTGACCTGAACCCGCGCCCCGGGCTGCAGGCCCGCCATGCGGCCCACCACCACGCGCTCGCCGCCCTTGAGGCCTGCGCTGATCTGCCACTGCGCGCCATGCATGGCCGCGGTCTGCACGGGGCGCATCTGCAGCGTGTCCTGGCCATCCACCACCAGCACGTGGGCCTGCCCGTCGGTGCTGCGCTGCACCGCCCGCTGCGGCACCAGGATGGCGGCAGGGTCCACGCCCTGGCCCACGGTCACGCGCACATACATGCCGGGCAGCAGCATGCCGTCGCGGTTGTCGAAGCGCCCGCGCAGCGCCATCTGGCCGGTGCCGCGGTCCACCGTCACATCCGAGAACAGCAGCCGCCCCGTGCGCTGCAGGCCCGTGCCGTCCACCTTCAGGGAGACCGGCGTGCCGTCCTTGCCCGCTGTCTGTGCCAGGCGGCCCTCGGCCAGGGCCGCGCGCAGGCGCTGGGCTTCGGCCACGGGCTGCTGGAAGTCGGCATAGACCGGGTCGAGCTGCTGGACCAGCGCCATGGGCGTGGCCTCGCCCTGGCCCACCAGGGCGCCCTCGGTGACCAGCGCACGGCCGATGCGGCCCGCGATCGGCGCCCTGACCGTGGCGTATTCCAGGTTCAAGGCGGCCGCCTGCACCTCGGCCTGGGCGGACTGCCGCGCGGCCTGGGCCGCCTGCAGGCGGGCCTGCATGGCCTCGAAGTCCTGGCGGCTGACTGCCTCCTGCGCCACCAGCGGCGCGTTGCGGCCAACCACGGCACGCGCATCGAGCAGGGCCGCCTCGGCGCTGGCCAGCTGGCCCTGGGCGCGGGACAGGGCGGCGCGCAGGGGCGCCGGGTCGATCTGGAACAGCACCTGGCCGGCCCGGACATCGGCACCTTCCTCGAAATGGCGGCGCAGCACGATGCCGGCCACCCGCGCACGCACCTCGGCCACGCGCACGGGCTCGATACGGCCCGGCAGCTCGCTGGACAGGGCCAGCGGCGCGGGCTGCACGGTGACGGCCTGCACCACGGGCAGCGCATCACCCGCTGCGGCCGGAGCCTCGTTGCGGCCGCAGCCCGCTGCCAGGGCGGCCAGGGCGGCCAGCACCAGGGCCGCCAGCGGCAGGCCACGTCGCTTGTTCAGACGCATGCTCATGTTCACAACCTGATTGAGTTCGATACGAAGGCCGCGATGGTACATATCAGAATCAAATGAGTCAACATCGATTCATTTGATGCTTTAAAACATCAACAGATAAAATCCATGCACTTTTCAAGGAGGCATGACAAGCGATGACGAGCACCAAGCAAGAGGACGAAGGCAAGCTGCTGGGCGCACTGGCACTGGCGCTGCTGGACGATCCCAAGGCCAATCTGCAGGAACTGGCACGCGCCATCGGCATCAGCAAGGCCACGCTCTACCGCTTCTGCCCCACGCGCGACCAGCTCATCGACCGGCTCATAGGGCATGCGGCCGACACCCTGTCGCGCGCCATGCACGCGGCCGAGCTGGAGCGCCACGCGCCGCTGGAGGCGCTGCGCCGCCTCACCGCCCACTGCCAGGACCACCAGACGCTGCTGCTGTTCCTGATGTATTTCTGGCGCTCCGACATCTCGGTGGTCGGCCAGATAGAGAGCGAATGGGTGGCGGCCATGGATGCCTTTTTCCTGCGCGGCCAGCAGGCCGGCGTGTTCCGCATCGACATCACGGCCGCGGCCATGACCGAGCTGTGGCTTTCCATGGCCGTGGGCCTGCTGGATGCGGAGCGGCGCGGCCGTGTGGCGCGGGCCAGCGTGGCGGCCGTGATGGAGCAGGCCTTCCTGCACGGCGCCCTGCAGCCCGGCGCACCAGCCGCGTAGCGCGCAGGGCGCCGATGGGGAAACCGAGGTGATGAATGATGGTCATGCACTGCTTTCAATCGATGAAGGCAGCCATGGAATGGATTCACATCAATGAACTAGAATTTTTTTAGCTCATAAATCCATGAATTTTTCTCACCAAAATGCTCGAACGCACCCACCTTGCCATCGTCCGTGAAGTCGAAAAACAGGGCTCGCTGACGGCGGCGGCCGGCGTGCTGTGCGTAACGCAGTCGGCGTTGAGCCACAGCATGAAGAAGCTGGAGCAGCAGCTGGGCACGGACATCTGGCTGCGCGAAGGCCGCAGCCTGCGCCTGACGCAGGCCGGCCAGTACCTGCTGGTCGTGGCCCAGCGCGTGCTGCCCCAGCTGGACCTGGCCGAGGAGCGGCTGCGCCAGTTCGCCCAGGGCGAGCGCGGCGCGCTGCGCATCGGCATGGAGTGCCATCCCTGCTACCAGTGGCTGCTCAAGATCGTCGCGCCCTATCTGGCGAGCTGGCCCGATGTGGATGTGGATGTGAAGCAGAAATTCCAGTTCGGCGGCATCGGCGCGCTGTTCGGCTACGAGATCGACCTGCTGGTCACGCCCGATCCGCTGTTCAAGACGGGCCTGGAGTTCGTGCCCGTATTCGACTACGAGCAGGTGCTGGTGGTCTCCAGCGCGCATGCGCTGGCAGGGGCCGATTTCGTGGAAGCCGCCCAGCTCGCGCCCGAGGTGCTGATCACCTATCCCGTGCCCATGGACCGGCTGGACATCTACAACCAGTTCCTCATGCCGGCCGGCATCACGCCGCGCCGCCAGAAGGCCATAGAGACCACGGACATCATGATGCAGATGGTGGCCAGCGGCCGGGGCGTGGCGGCCCTGCCGCGCTGGCTGGTGCAGGAGTACGCGGGCAAGCTGGACGTGGTGCCCGTGCGCCTGGGCGCCAAGGGCATTGCCAAGCAGATCTTCCTGGGCGCGCGCGTGGCGGACCTGCAGACCGACTATCTGCAGGCCTTCATCGAGCTGGCGCGCCAGCCGCTGGCCGCTGGCGCCCCCCCTGCTCAGGCTGCCTGAGCCTGCGCCAGGAAGTCCTGCGCAAACCGCTGCAGCACGCCGCCCGCCTCGTAGACCGATACCTCCTCGGCCGTGTCCAGCCGGCAGGTCACGGGCACGCGCAGCGTCTGGCCGTCTCTGCGTTCAATCACCAGCGTGAGTTGGGTGCCCGGCGTGCGCTCGCCTTCCACGCCATAGACCTCCGTACCGTCCAGGGCCAGGGTCTTGCGGTCGGTGCCCGGCAGGAACTGCAGCGGCAGCACGCCCATGCCGATGAGGTTGGTGCGGTGGATGCGCTCGAAGCCTTCGGCCACCACGGCCTCGACTCCGGCCAGCCGCACTCCCTTGGCCGCCCAGTCGCGCGAGCTGCCCTGGCCGTAGTCGGCGCCCGCGATGATGATCAGCGGCTGGCGGCGGTTCAGGTAGGTTTCCATGGCCTCCCACATGCGCACCACGCGGCCTTCGGGCTCGATGCGCGCCAGCGAGCCCTTGTGCTGCACGCCGTCGATGACGGCCATTTCATTGACCAGCTGCGGGTTGGCGAAGGTGGCGCGCATGGCCGTCAGGTGATCGCCGCGGTGGGTGGCGTAGGAGTTGAAGTCTTCCTCGGGCAGGCCCATGCGCGCCAGGTATTCGCCCGCCGCGCTGTCGGCCAGGATGGCGTTGGAGGGCGACAGGTGGTCGGTGGTGATGTTGTCGGGCAGCAGGGCCAGCGGCCGCATGTTGCGCAGCGTGCGCGGGAAGGCCGCCAGCGCGCCCACGCCTTCGGTATCCCAGTAGGGCGGGCGGCGGATGTAGGTGGACTGGGGGCGCCAGTCGTACTGGGGCGAGGCTTTGTCGCAATCGTCCTTGCGGATGGCGAACATGGGTTCGTAGACGGCGCGGAATTGCGCAGGTTTGACCGATTGCTCGACGATGGCGTCGATCTCCTCGTCGGCGGGCCACAGGTCCTTGAGGCGGATCTCGCGGCCGTCCACCACGCCCAGCACATCCTGCTCGATGTCAAAGCGCACCGTGCCCGCCAGCGCATAGGCCACAACCAGCGGCGGCGAGGCCAGGAAGGCCTGTTTGGCCTGGGGATGGATGCGCCCGTCGAAGTTGCGGTTGCCCGAGAGCACGGCCGTGGCGTAGAGGTCGCGCTCGACGATTTCCTGTTGGATCCTGGGGTCCAGCGCGCCGCTCATGCCGTTGCAGGTGGTGCAGGCAAAGGCGACGATGCCAAAGCCCAGCTGCTCCAGCTCGGTGAGCAGCCCGGCCTCCTTCAGGTACAGCTCCACGGCCTTGGAGCCCGGCGCCAGCGAGGATTTGACCCAGGGCTTGCGCGTGAGACCCAGGCGGTTGGCATTGCGCGCCAGCAGCGCCGCGGCGATGACGTTGCGCGGGTTGCTGGTGTTGGTGCAGCTGGTGATGGCCGCGATGATGACGGCCCCATCGGGCATCAGGCCTTGCGCCTCCTGGGCGCGGGCGGCCTGCAGCTTGGCCGCATCGGCAATGCCGCGCTCGGCCAGGGCAGAGGTGGGCAGGCGCCGGTGCGGATTCGAGGGGCCGGCCATGTTGCGCACCACGGTGGACAGGTCGAACTGCAGCAGGCGCTCGTACTGGGCATCGGCCAGGCTGTCGCTCCAGAAACCTGCGGTGCGCGCATAGGCTTCGACCAGGCGCACCTGGGCCTCGTCGCGGCCGGTCAGGCGCAGGTAGGCCAGGGTCTGGGCATCAATGGAGAACATGGCCGCCGTGGCGCCGTATTCGGGGCACATGTTGGAGATGGTGGCGCGGTCGCCAATGCTCAGGCTGTCGGCGCCCTCGCCAAAGAATTCCACATAGGCCCCGACAACTTTTTGCTGGCGCAGGAATTCGGTCAGGGCCAACACGATGTCGGTGGCGGTGATGCCCGCCTGGCGCCGGCCCGTGAGGCGCACGCCCACGATCTCGGGCAGGCGCATCCAGCAGGCGCGGCCCAGCATGACGTTCTCGGCCTCCAGCCCGCCCACGCCCACGGCGATCACGCCCAGGGCATCGACATGGGGCGTGTGCGAGTCGGTGCCGACACAGGTGTCCGGGAAGGCCAGGCCATCCTGCACGGTGACCACGGGGGACATTTTTTCCAGATTGATCTGGTGCATGATCCCGTTCCCTGCGGGGATCACATCCACGTTGGCAAAGGCTTTTTTTGTCCACTCGATGAAGTGGAAGCGGTCCTCGTTGCGGAGGTCCTCGATGGCGCGGTTCTTCGCAAAGGCATCGGGATCGAAGCCGCCGCACTCCACGGCCAGCGAGTGGTCCACGATGAGCTGCACGGGCACGACGGGGTTGACCTGGGCCGGGTCGCCGCCTTCGGCCGCGATGGCGTCGCGCAGGCCGGCCAGGTCCACCAGGGCGGTCTGGCCCAGGATGTCGTGGCAGACCACGCGCACGGGGTACCAGGGAAAGTCGATGTCGCGGCGGCGCTCGATGAGCTGCAGCAGGTAGCTGTCCAGCTGCGCGGGATCGGCGCGGCGCACGAGGTTCTCGGCGTGGACGCGGGCGGTGTAGGGCAGGCGTGCCCAGGCACCGGGCGACAGGGCATCGACGGCGGCGCGGGCGTCGATGTAGTGCAGCGTGGTGCCGGGCAGGGGTTTCTTGTGGGTGTGGTTCATGGGGCGGATGCAATGCGGGCGGGCCTGCAGCCCGCCCGCCAGGTTCAGAACAGCGGCGGCTCAGGCGCGCGCATCGAGGGGCACGAACTTCTGGTCCTCCGGCCCCGTGTAATTGGCGCTGGGGCGGATGATCTTGTTGTCCTGGCGCTGCTCGATCACGTGCGCTGCCCAGCCGCTGGTGCGCGCGATCACGAACAGCGGCGTGAACATGGCCGTGGGCACGCCCATCATGTGGTAGCTGACGGCACTGAACCAGTCCAGGTTGGGGAACATCTTCTTGACCTCCCACATCACCGATTCCAGCCGGTCGGCAATGTCGTACATGCGGGTGGTTCCCGCCTCGTCGGACAGGCGCTTGGCCACGCCCTTGATGACCACGTTGCGCGGGTCGCTGACGGTGTAGACCGGGTGGCCGAAGCCGATGACCACTTCCTTGGCATCGACGCGGCGGCGGATGTCGGCCTCGGCCTCGTCGGGTGTGTCGTAGCGCTTCTGGATCTCGAAGGCCACCTCGTTGGCGCCGCCATGCTTGGGGCCGCGCAGCGCACCGATGGCGCCTGCGATGGACGAATACATATCGCTGCCCGTGCCCGCGATCACGCGCGCCGTGAAGGTGGAGGCGTTGAACTCATGCTCTGCATAGAGGTTGAGTGAGGTGTGCATGGCGCGCACCCAGCCTTCGGACGGCCGGTGGCCGTGCAGCAGGTGCAGGAAGTGGCCGCCGATGGAGTCGTCATCGGTCTCCACCTCGATGCGCCGGCCCGAATTGCTCCAGTGGTACCAGTACAGCAGCATGGAGCCCAGGCTGGCCATGAGCCGGTCGGCAATGTCGCGGGCACCCGCCAGGTTGTGGTCGTCCTTTTCGGGCAGCACGCAGCCCAGGGCCGAGACGCCGGTGCGCATCACGTCCATCGGGTGGGCGCCGGCAGGCAGCTGCTCCAGCGCCTGCCTTACGCTGGCCGGCAGGCCGCGCAGCGCCTGCAATTTGGTCTTGTAGGCCTGCAGTTCGGGGCGCGTGGGCAGCTTGCCGTGCACCAGCAGATGGGCGATTTCCTCGAACTCGCAGACCTCGGCAATGTCCAGGATGTCGTAGCCGCGATAGTGCAGGTCGTTGCCCGAGCGGCCCACGGTGCACAGCGCCGTGTTGCCGGCGGTCACGCCCGACAGGGCCACGGACTTCTTGGGCTTGAATGCGGACGCAGATGGCGCGTCGATGATCGTGGTACTCATGGAAGGGTCTCCTGGTTCAGATAGGAATGGGCAATGGCGGCAGGAAGGCCGTTGTGGTCGACAGCCACCATCTCGAACAGGCCCTTGAGCACGTCCTCGCAGGCAATGCCCGGCGCCTGGGCCGATGCGGTGACGCAGACCGTCATGGAGCTGCGCCCCACCCGGCTGACCCAGCCGCGCAGGACGATCTCGTGGCCCACGGGCACGGGCGCCAGGAAGTCCACGCCGGTGACGGCGGCCATCACCACCTCGCGCTGCGCCAGGCTGCGCGCTGCCAGAAAGGCGGCCTTGGCCATGAGCTGCAGGCCCTGGCCTGCGAACAGCGTGCCGTGGTGGTTGGCCAGCGTGGGCAATACCAGTTCGCGCAGCTCGGCGGTTCCAGTAGGTGTTGTCATGCTTCGCAATCTACGCAAAATAGCGGCTCAGCCATAGGGCTGAAAAGGCGAATTCTTGCGAAACGAAACCCACGATATTGCGAATTCTGCGAATAACAGCCATCCGAGGAAACAGGCATGAAGAAGACATTCATGGGCGTCAAGCTGCGCAAACTGCGCGCGGAGCACGGCCTGTCCCAGATCGCCCTGGCCCACGCGCTGGGCCTGTCGCCCAGCTACCTGAACCAGCTGGAGCAGAACCAGCGGCCGCTGACGGTGTCGGTGCTGCTCAAGCTCAACCGTGCGCTGGGCGTCGATATCCAGCAGTTCTCGGAGGACGAGGAAGCGCGCCTGGTCGCCGGCCTGCGCGAGGCCCTTGCCGAGGCGCCCGAATCCATTGCCCTGCCCGAGCTTCAGGAAGTCGCCGCGCAGATGCCGGCGCTGGGGCGTGCGGTGATGGCGCTGCACCGCCGCCATCTGGAAGCCCTGGAGCGCATCGAGAGCATGTCGCTCAGGCTGGGCGATGACCGCTCGGACATGCCGGTGGCGCGCACCATGCCGTTCGAGGCCGTGCGCGATTTCTTCTTTGCGCACCAGAACTATTTCGATGAAGTGGACCGCGCGGCCCAGGCCCTGGCCGGCGAGGCGCGCGCGGACCCGGGCCATCTGGCGGACTGGCTGGTCCGGCGGCTGCAGCAGCGCCACGGTGTTCAGGTGCATCGCTCGGAAGACTCCCGGCAAAGCCAGCGCCGCTTCGACCCGGCCACGCGCTCGCTGTGGCTGTCCTCGGCGCTGGAGCCTGCGCAACAGGCCTTCCAGCTGGGCACGCAGCTGGCCTTGCTGGAGATGGGCGATACGCTGGACCGGCTGCTCGCCACCGCCGCCTTCCAGGGCGATCCGGCGTCATGCAAGCTGGCCCGCGTGGGCCTGGCCAACTACTTTGCGGGCGCGCTGCTGCTGCCCTACGACCTGTTCCTGGAGACGGCCGAGCAACTGCGCTACGACATCGACCTGCTGGGCCAGCGCTTTGGCGTGGGCTTTGAAACCGTCTGCCACCGGCTGAGCACGCTGCAGCGGCCGGGCGCACCGGGCGTGCCCTTCTTCTTCGTGCGCGTGGACCGCGCGGGCAATATCTCCAAGCGCCAGTCGGCCACGCATTTCCATTTCAGCCGCACGGGCGGCACCTGCCCGCTGTGGACGGTGTACGAGGCCTTCGGCCAGCCCGACCAGGTGCTGCGCCAGCTGGCCAGCATGCCCGACGGGCGGCGCTACCTGTGGATTGCACGCTCGGTCTCGCACGGGCAGCGCGGCTATGGTTCGCCGCGCAAGACCTTCTCCATCGGCCTGGGCTGCGACATACGCCATGCCGCGCGCCTGGTCTATGCCAAGGGACTGGACCTGGGCGATCCGGAATCGGCCACGCCCATCGGCATGGGCTGCAAGGTCTGCGAACGCGACCAGTGCACGCAGCGCGCCTTTCCCTATGTGGGAAAGGCGCTGCATGTGGATGAGAACGCCAGCCGCTTTGCACCCTATGGCGTGGGCGGCTGACGATTCCGTGGCCCGCGCGGTGCGCGGGATGCGCGGTCAGGCTGCGCTGCGGTAACGGTCGCGCAGGTCGCGCACTTCATCGTGGTTGCGCTGGGCACCCTGGGCCTGGCGCTCCACCACCACGCGCACGGCCGGTGGCAGCGGTTGCTTGAGCGCCTTGCGGTACTGGGCGAGGGCGGAGTCCTCGCCGCGCTCGCATTCCTCCAGCACCGCCTTGTCGTCCTGCGAGGTCAGGGCCGTCTTCACGGACACCCAGCCCCGGTGCAGCGCGCCGGCCACCGTGCCGCCCGATGCCGGCTCTCCGCCGAGCCTGCGGATTTCCGCTTCCAGCTCCCGCGCGGCAACACCGCACTCGGTGGAATGGCGCATGAACAGGGCCTTGAGGTCGGGCGAGTCGGCGTTCTCGGAGGAGGTGCGAAAGCCGTACTCGCCATCGCGGCAGGATTCAAGCAGGTCGTTGAGCACGTCCACCACATCGTCGTTGTCGATATCGCCCGTGTAGGCGGGGGCGACGATGGTGCCCGTCTCGTCACGGACATCACGGCTGCCTGCGCGCGCCCAGGCGGCGCGGGCTGCGGGACGGGCCTGGTCCCAGTCCAGATGGCTGGCGCCACGGCGCGTGGTCCATTCGCGCTCCCACTCGGCGTCGAAGGCATCGAAGTCGGCATCGCGGCGTGCGGCGGCAGCGTTCCAGCCCAGCTCGTAGGCGGGGCGGTATTCCTCGTAGCTGCGGCCAGCCACGTAATAGGGCTCGCTCTGGTAGGCATCGCGCCAGTAGGCATCTTCAACCGTGGGGTTCACGGCCTCGGCCGCACCCTTGCCGGCCAGCCCGCCGACCACGGCACCGGCCACGCCGCCCACGGCAGCGCCGATGGGGCCACCCATTGCGCCGAATGCAGCGCCGGTGACGGCGCCGCCTGCTGCGCCTATGCCGGTGCCCACCGGGTGCGCGCCGGGTGCGTCGGACAGCGGGTCACGGTTTGCGGGGTTCGATTGCGTCATGGAATGTGCTCCTTGGCAGTTGAAAGTGATTCCTATGCTGATGGCCGCGGAGGCCGTCCGGCGTGCGCGCTTGCGGCCATGTGCCGTAGGAACGCAGCGCCCTGCCCTTGCGGACATCGCGCCAGCGGCCTGTGGCCATTTTTCGCACCCCGGCGCAGGGCAAACACAGGGCAATCGACGTGCCTGCCGGCCCTCCCGCATCGGACTGCATCCGAGCGCATCGGCACGCTCCTACCTCCAGGAAAGTGCTGTGCCCACCCCCGCTGCAAGCCCGCGCAGGCAGGCTTGGTCCATGACCCGGCCACGGTGGCCGGACCCCCTTGGAGATCACCATGCGCACCCCGAACAACACGGCTGCCACCGGCAGCGACACTCCCCAGATCGACCGCAGCGAAGACGCCAGCGCCGACCTGCCCGAAGGCAAGGACATCAACGAGCACCTGAGCGCGGAAAAGGATGTGGCCGATTCCATCGCCGAGGCCTCGGCGCACCGTTTCGACGACATGCCACAGGACGGCCCGCTGAACTTCGACGATGGAACCGACATGGGCCACCCGCGCGGCAACACGCAGCGCGAAGGCGGCACCTGGCAGGCCGAGGGCGCGGACAGCGGCAGCCTCAGGCCGCCCGCCGAAATCCTGTCCGACCGCAATGGCCCCAGCGACCGCAAGAACGGGCGGTGATGCACCCTTGCACGCCATGAAAAAGGGCACCCGAGGGTGCCCTTGTCGCGAGGAAACGGCAATTCATCCAGCGCCGCGGTCACCGCCTGGTCCGCCGCCCTTGTTCTGGCGCGTCTGGGCCTGGTTGCCGCTGCCGACATGGGCCTCGCGGTCATGGCGGCTTTCGGGCGTTCGCTGGCCTTCGTTCCTTTGCGTGGGCGGCTTCGCGCCCTGGCGGTTGTGATCGTTCTCCACCTTGCCCTTGCCGGGCTCCTGTCTGTCGCTGCTCATATCGCGCTCCTTGTCTAGGGTGCCGGGCCCCATCGCTGCAGGGCCGGACTTCCAGTCTAGGCAGCGCGCAAGGCCCAGGCAGCGGGCCATGGGCGCCCGCCGGCGTGGGGCGTCTCCCACAGGGCAAACGACGTGCCTGAGAACGGCGTTCATGCGCGAGGCATCTTTTCGTTCCTGCGCTTTCGGCGTGGTCCCACGGCGGCTGCGCACGGGCGAAGAGACCATGGCCCAAGCGCCGCCTGCGCAGGCCCGCGAACGAAAGGAAGACGCCATGAAAGACAAGACCCCATCCGCATCCAAGTCCTCTGCACCCACACAGGCGAAGCCGTCGGGCGATGGCCAGACCAAGCTGCCCGGACAGGTCGGCAAGGCGCCCCATGCGCCCGGTGAATCCGATGCAGCCGACGCATCCGAGCAAGGCCTGCGCCTTCCGCACGAGCGCGACCAGAGCCTGGACGCCACCAGCGATGCGCCCGACCCGGTGATGCGCCAGGCCCATGACGACATTGTTTCCGGCCAGGTGGATACCGACATGCGGCAGACGCCGGGACTGGATGCCGAGCGGCGCAAGAAGATGGTGCGCAAGCAGCCTTGATTGCACCTGAAGCTCAACGAACTGCTGGCAGCCAACAAGATTGCCAGCAACCGCATGATCGGCATCGAAGCGCTGGACGAGGAGCAGCTGCAGCAAGTGGCGGCCTTCTACGTCAACCTGGCCCCCCGCGCGCGCGAAAGCGGAGCCTGCAAGGAATGCCACTCCATCGACGAGGACGACCCGGCACGGCCCGGCAACTGAGGCGGCCTGCCTGCACTCCATCCAGGTAGAACCCCATGCCCGACATTCCAGATTGGCTCCAGTGGCCTGCCTTTGCGGCCTCCCTCATCGGCGCATGGTGGGTGGGCTCGCGTTCCGCCGGGCGGCGCAATGTGGGCTTCTGGATCCTGATGCTCAGCAATGTGCTGTGGGCACTGTGGGGATGGTCCTCCGGCGCCTGGGCACTGGTGACGCTGCAGGCCTGCCTGGCGGTGACCAATGTCCGCGGCTCCCTCAAGGCTGAGCGCTGAACGCGCCATGCAGGCCGCCTCCCTCCCTATGGCCCGGTGCTGGCGCATGGCCGATCCGCGCACAAGCCGTCGGCTGACGGTCGGTGAACCTGGCACTCGGTACCGTGGTCTTTCCATGGAAACACCCCCACTCCCCGCCCGCAGATTCGCCCTGTTCCTCGACTTCGACGGCACGCTTGTGCCGCTGGCCGAGACCCCGGACGCCATTGCGCCAGACCCCGCCCTGATCCCCATGCTGGCCAGGCTGCAAGGCCTGCTGGGGGGCGCGCTGGCCATCGTCACGGGGCGGCAGCTCGAGGTGCTGGACCACTTTCTGGCGCCGCTGCATCTGCCCGCCGCCTGCGAGCACGGCCTGCAGCGGCGGGATGCAGGTGGCTGCCTGCACCCGCAGCCATCGGCTCTGCCAGAGACCGTGCTGCAGTTGTGCAATGCCTTGGCGGCCGATCATCCCCGCCTGCTGGTGGAGCGCAAGCGCTCCTCGGTCGCACTGCACTACCGGCGTGCGCCAGAGCTGGCGGCGCTGTGCCTGGATACGTTGAGCCGCGCACTGCGGCACCTGCCCGGTCTGGAGCTGCTGCACGGCAAATGCGTGCTGGAGGTCAGGCCCGCGGGCGTGGACAAGGGCCACGCCATTGCGGCCTTTCTGCGCGAAGAGCCGTTCGCCGGCCGCACCCCCGTGTTTGCCGGTGACGATGTCACGGACGAGAGCGGCTTTGCCGTGGTGCAGGCGCACGGCGGGATGGCGATCAAGGTGGGCGAAGGCGCAAGCGGGGCCCGCCACCGGCTGGACAGCCCGCAGGCCGTGCACGCCTGGCTGCAGTCCGCATGCATGCACCTGGCGGCACAGACCTGCGCGGAGGCCCTGCCATGAGCCGGCTGGTGGTGATCTCCAACCGCGTGGCCGATCCGTGCAGGACCGCAGCCGGGGGCCTTGCCGTGGCCATGGGCGATGCGCTGCGGCAGACGGGCGGCCTGTGGTTCGGCTGGAGCGGAACCGTCACCGACGACGGTGCCCAGGCCGCGCCTGCCGGCCATGTGCACCGCTCCCAGGCCGGCAAGGTCACGCTGGCCACGGTGGACCTGGACCGTGCAGACCACGACAGCTACTACGCGGGCTACAGCAACGGCGTGCTGTGGCCCGTCTTCCATGGCCGGCTGGACCTGGCGAATTTCGACACGGGCCTTGCGGCCGGCTACCGCCGCGTGAACCAGCTGCTTGCGCGCCGTCTTCTGCCCCTGCTGGCGGAGGACGACATCCTCTGGGTGCATGACTACCACCTGATCCCGCTGGCGGCCGAGCTGCGCGCCCTGGGCTGCCGCCAGCGCATCGGCTTTTTCCTGCACATCCCATTGCCCCCGCCGACCCTGCTGGCGGCCATTCCCGAGCATGCATGGCTGATGCGCTGCCTGTTCGCCTATGACCTCGTGGGCCTGCAGACCCGACAGGACGTGCAGCATTTCGAGCGCTATGTCTGCGAGGAGGCGGGCGGCCAGGCCCTGGGCGACGGCGCATTCCGCGCCCATGGCCAGCGCCTGGTCTGCCGCGCCTTCCCCATAGGCATCGATGTGGAAGGTTTCATGGCGCTTGCACAGGGCGGCGCCTCGCGGGACATGTACGAGCGCATGAAGCACGAATACGCCCAGCGCCGCCTGCTGCTGGGCATAGACCGGCTGGACTACTCCAAGGGCCTGCCGCAGCGCCTGCGCGCCTTCCGGGAGCTGCTGGCCCGCCATCCCGAGCAGCGCCGCAGCGCCACGCTGATCCAGATCGGCTCGCCCACGCGCGAGGGCCTGGACGCGTATGCCGACATACGGCGTGAACTCGAATCGCTGTGCGGCGCCATCAACGGCGACTACGGCGAGCTGGACTGGATGCCCGTGCGCTACATCCACCAGACCCTGCCGCGCGACGGCATTCCGGGCCTGTGCCGCGCGGCGGCCGTGGGCCTGGTCACCCCGCTGCGCGATGGCATGAACCTCGTGGCCAAGGAGTACGTGGCGGCCCAGGACCCGGCCGACCCGGGCGTGCTGGTGCTGTCGCGGTTTGCCGGCGCTGCCGAGCAGCTGCAGGAGGCGCTGCTGGTCAATCCCTACGACGTACACGGCACGGCCGCCGTGGTGCAGCAGGCCCTGCAGATGCCGCTGCAGGAAAGGCGCCAGCGGCACCAGCGGCTGCTGCAGCGCATTGCCGAGCAGGACGTGCACTGGTGGCGCAAGGCCTTTCTGTCTGCCTTGAAAGAGGCCAGGCCGCTGGAGCACAGGGAAAGGGAAGGCTTCGGCATCCCGGTTCCCTCGATCAGGCAGGAGCAGGCGCCGCTGCGCCTGGAACTGGCCGCCTGCCCTGCCGACGGTGTGGAACGGGACGCCTGCCGGTCGGTGGTCTCCGACAGGTAATGCCTTCCTGCTCCTGCGGCGCCGCGTTCATCCTCCCGGCACCATGGCATCGCCTGGCGCCTCCCCCCAATTCCAGGCTGCGCAAGGCACGAAAAAGGAAGGTGAGCGGTGATGGCCCAGCACAACGACGAGCACGCCAATGCGTGGACATGCAGCGACACGCTGGCCCAGGCCTTGCGCGGCCATGCGGACCTGTCCCCGGCGGACCAATTGGCCCTGCTGGTAGCACAGGGCGCCGACCGCCTGCCGCTGCCGGGCCATGGCCACACGCTGCAGCGCTGGCAAGCACTGGCCGAAGTAGCCGCCCACAGCCTGGGCCTGGCCAAGCTCTATGAAGGTCATACCGACGCCCTGGCCATCCTGTCCGAACTGCAGGCCGACCTGGCCACCGAAGGACTGCGCTGGGCCGTCTGGTGCGCCGAGCCGCCGGGCGAGCGCGTGCAGGCCACGGCTGCATCTCCCGACGCCACGCAACGCACGGCGCTGCAGGCAGGCTCGGCGGTTCGCCTGTCCGGCCACAAGCCCTGGTGCTCCGGCGCACGCGCCGTGGACCGCGCCCTGGTCAGCGGCTGGCTGGCAGACGGCCAGCGCTGCCTGATCGCCGTCACCATGGACCAGCCCGGCATCCGCCGGGACGACAGCCACTGGCAGGCCGTGGGCATGGCCGCCAGCGCCAGCGCCGATGTGCACTTCGACGGCGCCACCGGCGTGCTGGTCGGGGCCCCGGGCCAGTACCTGAGCCGCCCCGGCTTTCACCATGGCGGCGCCGGTGTTGCGGCCTGCTGGCATGGCGCGGCAGCGCGCATCGCCAGCCATCTGCAGCAGGCCGTCAGTCAAGGCGAGGACCCGCACCGCCAGGCCCACCTGGGCGCGCTGGACGTGGCCCTGGCCAGCGCGGCCGGCCTGCTGCGCGACGCTGCGGCCTGCATCGATGCCACGCCCTCGGACCCCTGCCTGCTGGCCGTGAGCCGCGCCCGCCTGGCCGTGGAAGCCGCCGCCGAAGAGGTGCTGCGGCGCGTGCCGCGCGCCATCGGTCCCGGCCCGCTGTGCAAGAACAGGGGCCTGGCACAGCTGATGGCCGACCTGCCCGTTTTCATCCGCCAAAGCCACGCCGAGCGCGACCAGGCGGCGCTGGGCCGCCTGCTGGCCGAGAAGGCACAGGCCTCGCAGGCACCGGGAGGCGCGGCATGGATGCTGTGAAGCCGCGCCTCATAGAGGGCCGGGGCACGCCCGAATCGCGCTGGCAGGCCTGGTTTGCGCAACGCCGGCCAGCGCAGGTATCCATGGACGACCTGTTGGACGGCCGGCGCCGCGTCGTCATCGTCGCGCCGCACCCCGATGACGAGATCCTGGGCTGCGCCGGCCTGCTGCACCGCTGTGCCGAGCGGGGCATGCCCTGCCTCATCGTCTCCGTGACCGATGGCGGAGCCAGCCACCCCGACTCGACGCTGTGGCCCCCGCAGCGTCTGGTGCGCGAGCGCGTGCAGGAGAGCACCCAGGCCCTGGCCCTGCTTGCGCCGCAGGCGCAGGTGCTGCGGCTGGGCCTGCCCGACGGCCATATCGCCGAGCATGCAGCGCAGTTGCTGCAGCGGCTGGAGCAGTTGCTGCAGCCCTCGGACGCGCTGCTGTGCACCTGGCGCGAAGACGGTCACCCGGACCACGAGGTCACGGGACAGGCCTGCGCCACGGCGGCCCGGCACACGGGCTGCCGGCTCTTCGAGCTGCCGATCTGGGCCTGGCACTGGGCCGAGCCCGGCGACGCGCGCGTGCCCTGGCACCGCGCCGCCGCCATTGCGCTGGCACCGCAGGAACTGGCGCTCAAGCGCAAGGCCCTGTCGTGCTTTCGCAGCCAGCTGCTGCCAGACCCGTCCACGGGCCGCGACGCCGTCCTGCCGTCCTGGGCCACGCAGCGCCTGCTGCGTCCGTTTGAAGTGGTGTTTCTATGAACGGCGCCAGGCAGCACTTCGAGCAGATGTACCAGGCCGACCCCGACCCCTGGCAGGTCGCATCGCGCTGGTACGAGCGGCGCAAGCGCGACCTGCTGCTGGCCGCCCTGCCGCGCGAGCGCTATGCCCACGGCTTCGAGCCCGGCTGCGGCAATGGCGAGGCCACGCAGCGCCTGCTGCAGCGCTGCGACCGGCTGTGCGCCGTCGATTTCTCGGACAGGGCCGTGGATCTGTGCCGCCAGCGGATTGCGCCGCAGGACCGCGCACGCCTGGACCTGCAGGCCCTGCCCCTGCCCTGGCAATGGCCACAGGTGCCCCAGGTGCCGCAGCAAGGCTTCGATCTCATCGTGGTCTCGGAGCTCGCCTACTACTTCGACGACGCAGCCCTGGCGCATTTCAACCGCCAGTGCCTGGCCTCGCTGCAGGGCGGCGGCCACTGGCTTATGTGCCACTGGCGGCATGGGGCGCACGATCACCTGCAGACCACTCGCACCCTGCATGACAGCGTGTCGGCCCATGCGCAGCTGCACTTGCTGCTGAGCCACAGCGAGCCGGATTTCCAGCTGGACATCTGGCAGAAAACCCCTGAAAGGACGGACAGATGATCGGCGTGTGCATCCCAGCCCATGACGAGGAAGACCTCATAGGCCGCTGCCTGGACAGCGTGTTTTGCGCGGCCGCCCATGCCGACCTGCAGGGCGAGACCGTGGCCGTCGTCGTGGTGCTGGACAGCTGCCAGGACGCCACCGAATCGGCCGTGCGCCGCTGGCCCGCCATCCCGTTGCCGATTGCCGCGCGCAACGTGGGCAAGGCCCGCGCGCTGGGGTCGGAGTACCTGCTGCTGCTGGGCGCCCGCTGGCTGGCCTTCACGGATGCCGACACCACGGTCTCCCAGAGTTGGCTGGCAGACCAGCTGGCGCTTCAGTCCGACGTGGTCTGCGGCACGGTGCAAGTGGCCGACTGGTCGGCCCACGGCGTCCAGGCGGACACGGCGCGGCGGCACTTCGAGACCACCTACACGGACCGCGACGGCCATCGCCACGTGCACGGCGCCAACCTGGGCATCTCAGCCTGGCACTACCGCCAGGCCGGCGGGTTCGACGCACGCACCTGCGGCGAGGACCAGGACCTGGTGGACCGCCTGGCGGCCGGCGGCGCCCGCATCGCCTGGTCGGCCCGGCCCCGGGTGATGACCAGCGGCCGCGCCTACTCGCGCGTGGCCGACGGTTTTGCCGGTGCGCTGCGCCAGGGATGGGCCCTGCCCGGGGACGCGCCGCCTGAGCTGCCCGTGCTCCAGGGCGCCCTGGCGCAGCAGGCCCTGGCCCTGCATCAACCGCAGGCCGGCTCGTCCACGCGGTAGCAGTCCCTGAGGAAAACCGGCAGGTCGTTGGCCGGCGGCACGAAGGGCACCTGGTACATCATGTCGCTGACAAAGCCACGGTGGTAGCTGCCGTGGTTCACCACGTGCAGCACGATCTGCTCGCGCGTCATGGCGCCCTGCCCGCCGCCCACGAACTCGAAGTGCACGACCTTCGCCAGGTCTTCATCCGGGCACGCATCGACGAACTCCACATACCAGCGGTCCATTGCCTGCACCGATTCCCACAGCGCCGGCAGCGTGGGCGTGTGGTCGGTGTTGCGCATGGTGTAGCCATGTTTGTGGCCCTGCAGGTGGTGCCTGAAGATGTCCTCCACCACAAGGACGTGGTTCAGCGTGCGCACCATGTTGCCGAAGCTCGTGGGGCGCTGTTTCAGGGCCTCGCCTTCGGGCAGCTCCATCACGCTCTTGAAGGTCAGGCCGTTGGCCCAGGCCTTGTAGCGCACCAGCATTTTCAGGTTGGCCCTGGCCGATGAGACGGGAGCGCGCGGGCTCTCTTGTATCGCTGTCATTCGTGGGTTCTTTCGGTGTGGATCAAAGGCCGCTCAGTGCGCCTTCGACATGGGTGCGCGCCGTGCCGCCCACCCAGACCTGGCCCGTGCCGTCACGGGTCAGGAAGATGCGGCCGTCACGGCCCAGGCAGCGGCCCTGGGCGGCAATGTAGTCGCTGTCCATCACCCCCGTCGCAAACAGCCACTGCGCCAGCGAGGCGTTGAGGCTGCCGGTGACGGGGTCTTCGACGATGGCGCCCTGGTGATCGGAGAAGAAGGCGCGCACCTCGCAGGCGGCAGGGCTGGCACCGCCGACACCCCTGGCATAGGGTCCCACCACGCCCACGTCCATGCGCGTGGGCCACTGCCGGGCCGGGTTCAGCGCCAGCACCTGCTCGGCCGAGGCCAGGCGGATGCCCAGCCAGCCGGGGCCGTTGTCTATCCACGAGGCGGCCTGCACCTCTTCGGCAGTGATGCCCAGCATGCGCAGCGCGGCATCCAGCTCATCGGCGGTGGGCGCGCCAAAGCGCAGCATGGGCGGCGCGGCGAATGCCAGCCGTCCATGCTCCTGCCGTATCTGCACCAGTCCCGCCCCGCACTCCTGGACGATGTGGCCTGCGTTCCTGGGCGCACCGTGCTGGGACAGCCAGGCATGGCAGCTGCCCAGCGTGGGATGGCCGGCAAAAGGCATCTCCCGGTCCAGCGTGAAAATCCTCACGCGGTAGTCGGCCTGCGCCTGCGTGGGCGGCAGCAGGAACGCGGTTTCGGAGAGGTTGAACCAGCGTGTCAGCTGCTGCATCTGTGCGGTGGTCAGCGCCTGCCCACCGGTGATCACGGCCAGCGGATTGCCGGACAGCGGGCCGCTGGCGAAAACGTCGACCATATGAACGGCAATGCTCATGAAGACGGTCCTTGTTGCATGGAAAGGAAAAGAAAGGGAAACGGGCGGCGGGCCCGATCTGCGCTACGGCCGCACATCGGCGCGATGCACCACATGGACCTTGTTGCCGTCGGGATCGCGCAGGTAGGCGCCGTAGTAGCCATCGCCGTAGTGCGGGCGCGGGCCGGGCGGGCCTTCGTCGCTGCCGCCCCGGGCCAGGCCGGCGGCATGGGCCGCATCCACCGCGTCGGGCGACGGGGCCACAAAGGCCACCATGGCGCCATTGCCCGCCGTGGCCGGCTCGCCGTTGAAGGGGCTGTAGACATAAAAGCGCGGCAAGGCCGCCGGCGGCGCCACCCAGCACAGCGCGGCCGGCCCGCCATCGGGCTGGACGGCGCGGCGCTGCAGTCCCAGCGGGAAAAGCACCGCGTCATAGAAGCGGCCGGCCCGCTCGAGATCACGGGCGCCGACGGTGATGTGGCTGAACATGGAGTGAACGTTACACTATCAACAAATGAAATAGTGTCACGGCACACTCATTTTTTCCTTGCCCCGACCATGCTCCTGCCCTCCCCCTGGACGCCCCGTCTTGCGCGCATTGAAGCCAGTGCCGCCGAGCGGCTGGCGCGCGCCCTGGCCGACGACATCGTCGAAGGCCGGCTGGCCGGCGGCGACCGCCTGCCCGCCCACAGGGACCTGGCCGACAGGCTGCAGATCGGCCTGGGCTCGGTGACCAGGGCCTATGCGCTGCTGGAGCGCCGGGGGCTGACACGCAGCGTCAAGGGCCGGGGCACCTTCGTGGCGTCACAGCAGGCGCAGGCTGGCGAGGACATCGACCTGTCTTCCAATGCGCCGCCGGCCGCCATCAGTGCGCGCGTTCTGGCTCGTACGCTGACCGGGATTGCGCGCAGCATCGATGCCGATCATTTCAACTTCTATGCCCCGCCCCAGGGCCACCTGGAGCATCGGCGCGTGCTCGTGCGCTGGCTGCAGACGCTGGGCCTGAACGTGGAACCCGACCACATGGTGCTGACCAGCAGCGCGCGCCAGGCGCTGTCCCTGGCCTTCGATCTGGTCTGCCAGCCCCGGGGCCGGCTGCTGACCGAGCGCATCACCTACCCCGGCGCCATTGCCCTGGCCCGGCGCAAGGGCTGCGCCCTGCAGGGCCTGGCCACCGACGCGCAGGGCCTGCTGCCGCAGGCGCTGGCCGATGCACTGGAGGGCATTCCCGCCGCCGAAGGCAAGGTGGTCTACCTGACCCCCACGCTGCACAACCCGACCACGGCCACCATGGGCGCGGAGCGCAGGCAGGCGATCGTGGACATCTGCCGCAGCGCAGGCGCCTGGATCATCGAAGATGGCGTGTATGCCGCCTGCTTGCCCGATCACGCCCCCTTGGCCCATCTGGCCACGCTGGCGCCCGAGATCACGCTGCATGTGAACGGGCTGTCCAAGTCCCTGGGCCCGGGGCTGCAGGTGGGCATGCTGGTGCTGCCCGCTTCGCTGGGCGGCGCGGCTGTGGAGCTTGTGCAGGAGATGTCCATGGCGCCTTCGGCCCTCTCCTGCGCCGTGATCGATGAATGGCTGTCGCACGGCGTGGTCGCTTCCCTGCAGGCCGACCTGCGCCATGAGGCACAGCGGCGCTGCCGGTTGGCCGCATCACACCTCGCCTCGCACCTGAGTGGCTCCGGCCTGGTGCTGCACCCCGAGGCCTACAACGCCTGGCTGCCCATGGAGCGCGAAGCCGCCGACCGCCTGGTATCGGCCGCAGCGGCGCTGGGTTTGAAGCTGACCGATCCGGGCTCGCTCATGGTGGACCCGCAGGAGCAGGCCAGCGGGCTGCGCATCTGCCTGGGTGCGCCGCGTTTCGACGCGCTGGACGGCGCCCTGGCGCAGCTGGCCCGGCTGCTTACTGCGGCGCCCTGAGCTTGTGCTGCAGCGCCCTGGCCACGGCGCCCAGCACGGGGACCTTGGCGAAGATTTCCTCCACCGGGTCCCAGAAATCCCGGTGCGTCGCCACCAGCCCGTCGCCATCGAACTGCAGGTAGCTGGTGCCGCAGATGTGCATGGGCTGGCCGGATGCCCGCACAAAGCCCAGCTCCCACAGCAGAAAACCGCTGTCCCCCTGCATCGCGCCGTGGCTGACGGCGAAGCGGGGCCGGTCGAGCTGCTCGAACATGTGGGCAAACACGCGCTCGATCGCAGCGTGGCCGCGCACCTCGTTGAACGGGTCCTTGAACAGGGCCTGCTCGGCATACAGGGACAGCAGCGCCGGCAGGTTGTCGCGGCGCAGGGCCTCGTAGGCCTGGGCCAAGCGGGCCAGTCGCGGATCGGATATGCCGCTGCTCATGGGTTTCATGCTCCGGTGAAGCGGCGGACCGCAGAGAAATACCAGGCGTCTGGCAGGCAGCGCAGCAGGCGCACCCAGCGCGTGAAGCGGCGCGGAAAATTCATCTCGAAACGCCCCTGCGCCCAGCCCTGCAGCATATGCCGGGCCGCCTCGTCGGCGCCGATCAGGGCCGGCATGCTGAAGCTGTTTTGCGCCGTCAGCGGCGTATCGACAAAGCCGGGATTGATGATGGACACGCCCAGGCCCAGGCCATGCAGGTCCAGATAGAGGTTTTCCGCCAGGTTGTTGAGCGCCGCCTTGGTGGGGCCATAGGCCAGGGACATGGGCAGTCCCCGGTAGCCGGCCACCGAGCCGACCAGGGCCAGATGGCCCCGGCCAGCCTTGAGCAGCATGGGCAGCGCGGCATCGAGCAGGTGCAGCACGCCGCCATAGTTCACGGCCAGGTGGTGCTGCATCTCGGCCAGGTCGAACTCGGTGGCGCGCAGGGGCCGGTAGTGGCCTGCGCAGTAGAGGATCAGGTCGGGCGCCCCGCCCGCGTGGGCCAGGACGGCCTGGGCGGCCGCATCCACGGCGGCGGCATCGGTCACGTCCAGCGGCAGGGCCAGGCAGCCCTCGCGGCCGCGCACGAAGTCCTGCAGCGCGCCGCCATGCCGTGCGGAGACGATCACACGGGCGCCCTGCCGGTGCAGCGCCTCGGCCGTGGCACGCCCTATGCCCGAGGAGGCGCCCACCACCCATGCCGAGCGTCCCTTCCAGTCAGCCAGCAGCGGGTTCAGCCCGCGCGAGAACAGCGGCATGGCCATCACTCCTTGACAAAGGACAGCGTCACATCGCCCAGGTGCACGCCGAGCTTGCTCATGGCCGTGCGGTTGAGCAGGGTGCGCCCGTCCATGAGGTACATCCAGTCATCCATGTGGACGTTCCAGACCCGCCCATTCACGGGCAGGGCCAGCACATAGCTCCAGCGGATGGCATTGCCCGCGCTCTGGCCCTGGGCCTCGCCCACCACGTCGTCGGCCCGGCCGCTGTAGCGGCCCTCGCCCAGGTGGCGGATATGCCAGACCCGCTCCTGGGTGCTGCCGTCGCTGTAGACGAAGTGCTCTTCCAGGGATCCCTCGTCGCCATTCCAGCGGCCCGTCATGCGCACGGTGAAACGCTTGACCACCTTGCCCGATCGGTCCGTGAACATGCCATGCGCCGTCAGCGGCCCGTTGAAATACTGGCGCAGGTCCAGCTGCGGCTGCTCCTTGGCGTAGTCCTGGACCGAAGGCCCGGCACAGCCCGCCAGGGACAGTGCCAATGCCGCCCCCAGGCAGACGCGCCGCAGCGGCGAAAACGAAGTGGAGTGGGTGATGTGGCTCATGTGTGACTCCAGGAAGAATGCAATCGCTCGGCGCGCCAAAGCAGCAGCGCCGCCGCCAGCTTGAGCAGGCAGGGCAGCCCGCCATAGGCCCAGGCCAGCGCCTGCAGCCCGGCCGGGTCGGTGCCGCCGCTGCGGTAGCCCGCGGCGGACAGCAGGGGCAGGGCCAGGCCCGCAGCCAGGGCCAGGTTGAGCTTGGTGGCGCAGGTCCACCAACCCAGGTAGCGGCCCTCGCCCCGGCCGCCCTGGCCGGACTCGTGGATCACGCCCGTGAGCAGTGCGCCCGGCAAGGCCAGGTCCGCGCCCAGGGCCAGCCCGCTGGCCAGGCAGATCACGGCAAAGGCCATGGCGTCGCCCGCGCCCAGCCAGGGCGTGAAGCCGAAGGCCAGCACGCTGGCCAGCATGCCCGCGCGCCAGCTGGGCGCCAGGCCCCAGCGCGAGACGGCCTTCACCCACAGCGGCAGGCCCAGGGCCGCCGCGCCAAAGAAGCACAGCAGCAGCAGGGGCTGCAGTGCAGGCGCCTGCAGCCTGTCGGCCACAAAGAAGGGCAGCAAGGTGGCGGGAACGGCCGCGGCCACGCCATTGAGCATGAAGATGGCCAGCAGCCGGCGAAACCCGCCATCCGCCCACGGAGAAGTGGAAGAGGCCAGCGCGGCCGAGGCCGGGGACTCCGCTTGCGGCATGCGGGGCGCAGAGGACACATGGGACACATGGGACACATGGGGCACAGGAGCCACGGGCGCCCGGAGCCGGTACAGCCCCATCAGTCCCAGCACCAGGCCCAGCGCCAGCACGGCGCTGGTGGCATCAAGGCCCATCACGGCCGGCAGCACGCTGGCCAGCAGCACGCCCGCCAGCGTGGCGCCCTCGCGCCAGGCCGTCACACGGGCACGCCAGGCGGGCTGGCCGCCCCAGCGGGTGCCCCAGGCCTGGTGGAGGATGGTGACGAAGCTGTAGGCCAGCGTGCACACCAGCAGGCTGCCGGCCAGCCAGCCCAGCATGGCGGTCTCGGAGCCGCGCGGCGGATGCCACAGCGCCCCGAAACCCAGCACCATCAGCAGGCTGCCCAGCGCAGCCGCCCTCCAGGCCGGCCGCACACCCTGGCGCAGCAGCCTGTCGGCCTGGCGACCAATGGCCGGATCGACCACGGCATCGAGCGCCCGCGTGGCCAGCAGCACCGCGCCCAGCCCGGCCAGCGGCGCGCCGGCCACGCTGGCGTAGTGGTAGGGCAGGTTCACATACAGGGGCAGGGACACAAAGGCCAGCGGCGCGGCCAGCCCGCCATAGGCCAGCCCTGTGCGCCAGGGCAGCACGGGGGCGGGAGCGGGGGCCGGGACGGAGGTCATGGCATGGTCCGCTGGCCTTCAGCCCTGGCCCAGCAGCGAGGTGCGCATGGCAGGCGCCGAGGTCTGCGGCGCCAGCCAGATGCCGAAGAACAGGCGCGCATAGTCGGCATCGCGCAGTTGCGCCGTCTGCCGGCCGTTGTGGAAAAAGCGCACATCGCCCTGCCCGTCGTTCAGGCCCAGCAGCCGGTCCTTGGCCACCACATCGGGAAAGGCCTGCTTCATCAGGTCCAGCCATTGGCGGGCCTGCCCTTCGGTGAAGCTGCCGACCCTGCGCATTTCGGCGATGGAGCGCTCGGCAATGGCCGCGCCTTCGAGCTTGCGGTCGTAGACCAGCTCCAGCGCAAACGGGTGGCGGGCGTAGTCCTCGGGCAGCAGTCCGGGCGCGGCCCACAGCCGCGCCTCATAGACGCGCAGGCCGAAAAAGCGCAGCACGGCCGTGCCCATCAGGCGCGCGGACGGCAGGGTGCTGCGCAGTTCGGCCGGAAGTTCGGCGGTCGGGGTGATGGCGTGCAGGGCGTTGGACATGGTGATCAATGAAGGGGCAAGGACGCAGGCGGCGCCCCAGGCCAGGGCCTTGCGGCGGGGGGCGCGGGGTGCACTGGGGGCGCGGCGCGCGTGAGGTTGCGGGGCTGTCATGGCAGGGGCTTGCGCAGCGTGAACTGGACGACATCGGTGTTGCCGGTGTCGAAGGCCGCCTCGCAGTAGGCCAGGTAGAAGGTCCAGATGCGCACGAAGCGTTCGTCAAAGCCCTGGGCCCGCACGGCGTCGAGGTTGTGATCGAAGGCCTGGCGCCAGCGCCGCAGCGTCTCCGCATAGTCGCGGCCGAAGGCCATGCGGCGCTCCACCACCAGGCCGGCGCGGCGCGCCTCCTGCTCGAAGGCAGGAATGCTGGGCAGCAGCCCGCCCGGGAAGATGTACTGCTGGATGAAGTCGGTGGAGCGCAGATAGCGCGCGAACAGATCCTCGCGCAGCGTGATGGTCTGTATGCAGGCCAGGCCCCCGGGCTTGAGGCAGTCGCGCAGCGTCTGGAAGTAGCCGCGCCAGTATTCGCGGCCCACGGCCTCGAACATCTCGATGGAGACGATGGCATCGAAGGGCTCGCCCGCATGGCGCGCGGGCAGGTCGCGGTAGTCCTGGTAGCGCAGCTCCACCGCGTCGGCCAGGCCCGCCTGCTGCATGCGCTGCTGCCCCCAGACCAGTTGCTCGCGCGACAGGGTCACGCCCGTGACCCGGGCGCCGAACTCCTGCGCCGCCGCCTCGGCCAGCCCACCCCAGCCGCAGCCGATTTCCAGCAGGCGCTGGCCGGACTGCAGCCGCACTTCGTCCAGCGTGCGCCGGAGCTTGGCTTGCTGGGCCTCCTGGAGGTCCGCGTTGCGCAGCGCTTGGCCCGTGCGGCCCTGGAACCAGGCCGCGCTGTAGCTCATGCCCGGGTCCAGCCACAGGCGGTAGAAATCATTGCCCAGGTCGTAATGGGCATGGATGTTCCTGGCACTGCCGGCCCGCGTATTGCGCTGCAGCAGATGGCGCAGGCGGTAGCCCAGCCGGCCCCACCAGCTGCCATAGACCAGGCTTTGCACATGGTCGCGGTTGGCCATGCACAGCCGCAGCAGGGCGGCCAGGTCGGGGCTGTCCCACTCACCGGCGATATAGCCTTCGGCCAGCCCGATGTCGCCCGATTTGAGCGTGCGCTCCAGCGCCTGCCAGTCGTGCAGCACGCAATGCGCATCGGCAGCCCCCGACGGCGGGCGGGGCAGGTGCAGCAGGCGGCCATCGGGCTGCTCCAGGTCCAGCTGCCCGTGGGGCAGGCGTTCGAGCAGGTTCAGCACCCGGCGCGCCCGTGCAGGCGTGCGGCGCGGCGCTGCCGCGGAGGGGCTCAGCAGGGGGGCGGCGGTAGTGTTCATCGTGTGACGAAGCGCTTGGGCTCGGAGGGTTTGCCATGGAAAGGCACGCGCTTGGCCCAAAGGCGCAGCGCATGCCAGTGGATGCGGGCGACCACGCCCAGCGTCATCAGGGGCGTGCCGAAGAAGGCGCGGCGCACGGTGGCGCCGTCGAGCGGGTGCAGCACGCCGCCCACGCTGGTCTGCAGCAGCGGGCCGTCCTCGTCGTGCAGGTCCACGCGCGCCAGGGTGCGGTCTTCGCCGCGCTCGAAGCGGAAGCGGTACTCGCCGCGCACCTCGCAGAACGGCGAGACATGGAATTGCTTGCGCGCCACCTGCTCGCGGCCCCAGTCCAGGTCCGGCCCCGCCAGCAGATAGGCATGGCGCTCGCCAAAGGTGTTGTTGACCTCGGCCAGCACGGCGGCCAGCGAGCCGTCGGCGCGGTGCGCATACCAAAAGCTCACCGGCTTGAACACGTAGCCCAGCACGCGCGGGAAGGTGTGCAGCCAGACCTCGCCATCGGCGTCGGCTATGCCTTCGCTGTGCAGCAGCTGCTCGAACCAGGCCAGTGCGTCGCAGCCGCCCTCGCCGTGGTCGCTGTCATGAAAGCTCAGCCAGCCCAGCCGGTTGCGCCGCAGCGCGGCGTCCGGCTGCGTGCGCAGGCTGCGCAGCGGCAGCATCAGAAAGTAGCCGGGATAGCGGAAGGCATGCTCGACAGGCCGCAGGCGGCGGTGCCAGACATGGCCGAAGCCGATGAGGGGGCGGGCCGTCATGCGACCCCCTCGAAGGCCGCGCTGGCGGGCAGAACGGGCAAGGCCGGCAGGGCACGCAGCAGGCCATCGGCCGCGTCCAGGCCCGAGCGCAGGCCGTCTTCGTGAAAGCCGTAGCCGCACCATGCGCCGCAGAACCAGGTCCGGCGCTGGCCCTGCACGCCGGCCACGCGGCCCTGGGCCTCGATGGCCGCCAGGTCGAACACCGGATGGCTGTACTCGATGCGCGCATGGACCTGGCCTTCATCGATCGGGCGCACCGGGTTCAGCGAAACCATCACGGGCTGCTGCCACGGCAGGGGCTGCAGGCGGTTGAGCAGGTAGTGCAGGCAGACGCCGGCCTGGTCCCGCCCCGGGTCGGCCGCGCGTTCGTAGTTCCAGGCGGCCCAGGCCGCCTGCCTGCGCGGCAGCACGCTGGCATCGGTGTGCAGAACGGCCTGGTTGGGCTGGTAGCGGATGGCGCCCAGCACGCTGCGCTCCTGTGGCGTGGCATCGCTGCCGAGCAGGCGCAGGGCCTGGTCGCTGTGGCAGGCCAGCACCACGGCGTCGAACGGCTCCGTGCCGTTCGCCGTCTGAAGCAGCGCGCCATGCGCGGCGCGGCGCAGGCCCAGCACGGGCGCATTCAGGCGCGCCTCGTGGCGGCCGTCCTTGAGCAGCGCGGCCACCATGCGCCGCACGTACTGGCGCGAGCCGCCGCGCACCGTGTGCCACTGCGGCCGGTCCGTGACCTGGATCAGTCCATGGTTGTGGCAAAAGCGGATCAGCGTGGCCACGGGAAAGCGCAGCATCTGGTCGGTGGGGCAGGACCAGATGCAGCCCATCATGGGCAGCAGGTAGTCCTGACGGAAGGCGGCGCCAAAGCCGTGGTCGTCCAGAAAATCGCCGATGGCGCTGCGCAGCCGCGCTTCATCGCCTTCCTGGGCGATGCGCGTGGCCAGGCGGTTGAAGCGCAGGATCTCGGCCAGCATCTTCAGAAAGCGCGGGCGCAGCAGATTGCCCCGTTGCGCGAACACGCCGCCCAGCGAACTGCCGCTCCATTCCAGGCCCGCGCGGCCATCGGCCTCAGGCACCTGCACGGAAAACGACATCTCGGCGGCAGCCGTGGGCACCTGCAATTGCTCGAACAAACGCGTCAGCAGCGGATAGGTGCGGTGGTTGAAGACCAGAAAGCCGGTGTCCACGCCCTGGCTCACGCCGCCCAGCGTCAGGTCCACCGTGTTGGCGTGCCCCCCGAAATGGCCGCCCGCCTCCAGCAAGGTCACGGCAGGCCCGCCCGGCGCCGCGGCCAGGCGGCTCGCTGCGGCCAGCCCCGCAATCCCCGAACCGATGACAGCAATGCGATGCATGGAGGCGCCCTTCTTGGTTGAACAGCCCGACTAGACCACAAAGACCAAATCGTGAACTGATGAGTTCAAACTATAAACCAAACATACCCGCTTTGCACTATTTGGTATCAGATATGACCTGCGAGGTCTAAAATATCGCTATGACTAGCCGCTCCTCCATCAAAGAACAGATACAGCGCGTGCGCGAGCAGGCCATCGTGGCGGCCGTCAACCGGCTGCTGGCCACCAAGGGCTACGACGCCATGACGGTGGACGAGGTCGCGGCCGAGGCCGGCATGGCCAAGGCCAGCCTGTACAAGCTGTTCACCTCCAAGGAAGAACTGGCGGGCGCCGCCATGGTGGGCGTGCTGGACCGCGCCCTGGCCTTTGTGGACGGCCTGCGCGACACGGCGGCCCAGGCCGCCGAGGCCGGCACGCCGGTGCGCCCGCTGGACCAGCTCAAGGCCGTGACATGCTGGGCCATGCAGACCCAGCTGGAAGGCGAAATGCCCTCCCTGCCGGCGCAGAACTCCAACCTCAGCGCCTCCCTGCAATCCAACGATGCCTACATGGACCGGCTGATCGCCCTGAGCAACCGCCTGAGCATCTGGATCACCGAGGCCCAGACCAGCGGCCAGCTGCAGCCCGCGCTGCCGGCCGAGCTGGTGCTCTACACGCTGTTCGCGCGGGCCTGCGATCCGGTGGTGGCCCTGCTCAAGGAATCGGGCCAGTACACGCACGCGCAAATCATCGACTGGGTCACGAGCACGACCTTCGACGGGCTGGCCGCAGCCCGTTGAACGGCCGGCCCGGGCCGCTGCGGCCTCAATGCAAATGAGAATTCATATCAACTGGATAAAATGCCGGGAGTTCTTTGACGCACAAGAGGAAAGGCCCGGCAAGTGCATCCATCCACCGACAGTGGCGCCAGCCAGGCTCTGGGCAGCATGTACGCGCAGCACAACCCTTGGCTGGTCGCGTGGCTGCAGCGCAGGCTGGGCAACCGCTGCGATGCGGCCGACCTGGCCCAGGACACGTTCACGCGCATCTGGGTCAGCGCCAGGACACAGGCCATCGAGGACATCCAGGAGCCCCGCGCCTACCTGACGACGGTGGCCCGGCGGCTGCTGGTCAACCACCTGGAGCGCCGCTCGCTGGAGCAGGCCTACCTGGCCTCCCTGCACCTTCTGCCCCAGGCCACCGTGCTGTCCGTGGAGGCGCGGGCCATCCTGCTGGAGACGCTGCAGGAGCTCGATGCGCTGCTGGACGCCCTGCCCGCCAAGGTGCGCACGGCCTTTCTCATGTCCCAGCTCGAAGGCCTGTCCTACGAGGACATTGCCGCCCACATGCAACTGAGCGTGCGCACCGTGACGCGCTACATGGCCCAGGGCTTTCGGCAATGCCTGCTGGTGATGCTGGAGCGCTGAGCATGCAGGCCGCAGACGCACGCATCCTGGACGAGGCTGCCCGCTGGCTGGCCCGCAGGCACGCCTCGGACTTCAGCGCCGCCGAGCAGGCCGAGCTGGCACGCTGGCGCAGCCAGAGCAGCCGGCATGAACAGATCTGGCAGTGCGCCGAGCAGCTCAAGGGCCGCTTCAACGCCGTTCCCAGCGCCGTCGGCATGGCCACGCTCAACCGCGCGCGTCCCTCGGCCGCAAGGCGCCAGCTGCTGCGCTCGGCCGTGTTGGCCCTGGCCACGCCCGCGCTGGGCTGGCTGGCCTGGCGCCACCTGCCCTGGCAGGACTGGACGGCCGACTACCGCACGGCCAAGGGCGAGCGCCGCGCGGTCACGCTGGCCGATGGCAGCCGCGTGCAGCTGAACACGGCCTCGGCCATCAGCGTGCGCATGGATGGCACGGCGCGGCGCATCCGCCAGCATGCGGGGGAAATCCTGGTCGAGACCGCGCATGCCCCGCCCTACGCCTCCCAGCCTTTCATGGTGCAGACAGACGACGGCCAGATGCAGGCCTTGGGCACGCGCTTCATCGTGCGCAAGCTGGAGCACGGCACGGCGCTGGCCGTGCTGGAAGGCGCGGTGCGCGTCACGCCGGCAGCATCGGCCAAGGCCGTGGTGGTGCATGCGGGCGAGCAACTGCATTTCGACGGCCATGGCGCCAGCGCCACCCGCCCGGTGGCGGCGCGGGACTCGGCCTGGACGCTGGGCGTGCTCTATGCCGAGAACCTGCGGCTGCAGGACTTCCTGGCCGAGCTGTCGCGCTACCGCGAAGGCCTTGTGCGGTGCGATGACGATGTCGCCGACCTGCGCGTCTCCGGCACGTACCAGTTGCAAGACACCGACCGCATCCTGGCCCTGCTGGCCCAGACCCTGCCGGTGCGCGTGCACGAGCGCAGCCGGTACTGGGTGACGGTGACGCGGCGCTGATTTGGATTTTTTTTGCCAGGGCTGTCCGGTTTTTCAATCTCGCCTGTCAAGGGGTGTGAAAAGCACTTTCATCGACCGCCCAGAGGACAGAACACCATGCACTCCCCTTCTTCCACCGCCGGACCACGCGCCAGCCTGCGCGCCACCGCCTTGGCGGCCCTGGCCGTCAGCACCTCGCTGCTGCTGCACGCGCTGCCAGTCCAGGCGGCCGAGCCGGCCGCCAGCGCCGCTGCCCGGAGCTACCAGATCCAGCCGGGTCCGCTGGGCCCGGCGCTGATGGCCTTTGCCGCACAGGCAGGCGTGAACCTGGGCATGGACCTGCAGCAGCTCGGTGGCATGGAGACACGCGGCCTGTCCGGCACGTTCTCCGTGGAGGACGGCTTTGCGCAGCTGCTGAACACGTCAGGCTGGACAGCACGCCGCGTGGGTGCGGGCAACTATGCGCTGGAGAAGCTGCCTGCGGCGGCCCGCCAGGCGCCGTCCGCTGCAGCGGCCGTGCCCGCAGCGCCGGCCGCAGCCCCAGCCGCAGCAGAGGCCACGGAACTTGCCGCCATCACGGTGACCGCGCGCACGCAGAACAACCTGGTCGCGCCCTCGCGGCAGGTCACGATTCTGGAAGGCCAGGAGGTGGAGCAGCTGCGCCAGGGCTCGGACAGCCTGGCCACCATGCTCAGCAAGGTGGTGCCTGGCATGGCGGACTCCAGCCACACCATCACCGACTACGGCCAGACGCTGCGGGGCCGCAACATGCTGGTGCTGGTGGACGGCGTTCCGCTGAACACCAACCGCGACTCGTCCAGGAACCTGGCCAACATCAACCCGGCCGACATCGAGCAGATCGAGGTGCTGCGCGGCAGCAGCGCCATCTACGGCAGCGGTGCGGCGGGCGGCATTGTCTCCATCCGCACCAAGCGGCCCTCTGGCGAGACGCGGGCCGAGACCATCGTCACCGGCTCGGCCCCGCTGTCGCGCCTGCGCGGCGCGGGGCTGGGCGGCGAGGTGCAGCACTACCTGTCCGGCGGCGGCGAGGTGGTCGACTACTCGGTGAGCCTGGGCGCAAAACACATGGGCGGTGCCTTTGACGCCAAGGGCAACCGCATTGCGCCCGAGCCCAGCCAGGGCGACCTGTTCGACTCCAACATCTACAACGCCTCGGCCAAGATCGGCTTCAAGCTCGATGCCGACCAGCGCCTGCAATTGACCGCCAGCCACTACAACGCGGCCCAGGATACGGACTACGCCTCCGACCCGTCGGTGGCGCGGCTGCCGGCCGGAACGGCTGCGGCCCGCCCCATCAAGGGCCTGGTGCTGGCCGACCAGAACCAGATCAAGAACACCATGCTGGGCCTGGACTACGAGAACCGGGACATCGCAGGCAGCACGCTGGCCGCCCAGCTCTACTACCGGGATTTCTTCACGCGGTTTGCGCCCTTCGACGCACGCGCCGTGCCGGTGCGGGGCGCCAATGTCGACCAGTCCATGCAGAACTCCGAGGTCTTTGGCGGGCGCCTGACACTGAAGACGCCGCTGGGCGCCAGCAAGAAAAGCCTGCTGATCTGGGGTGCGGACTTCCACCAGGAGCGCACCGACATGCCCATCGACATCTTCGACCCCAGGGCCTATGACGCCAGCGGCGGCCTGGTCTTCAACAAGACCGGGCGCCTGATCTACATGCCCCCGGTCACCACGCGCAGCATCGGCGCCTTCGCCCAGCTGCAGCACCAGTTCAGCGACCAATGGTCGGCCGAAGGCGGCCTGCGCTACGACCGCGCCCAGGCCAGCTTCAACGACTTCACGCCGCTGTCGCAATCGCGGGTGCCCAACCCCCAGTCCGTGAATGGCGGCACCGTCCAGTACAACGCCTGGACCTACAACCTGGGCACGGTCTTCACGCCGGTGAAGGGCCAGGAGTTCTATGCCTCGTACAGCCAGGGCTTCGAGCTGCCGGACATCGGCGTGGTGGTGCGCAATGCCACGCCGGCCTTCAACCTGGGCAACTCCAACCTGCAGGCGGTCAAGACCAACACCTATGAAATGGGCTGGCGCGGCAAGTTCTCCAACGTGATGGCCAATCTCAGCGTCTTCCAGTCGCGCTCCAACCTGGGCGCCGTGCAAAGCTTCAACAACGGCCTGTCCCTGCTGCGCACCCGCGAGAAGATCCACGGCATCGAAGGCGGCCTGGACTACTTCAGCGATGACGACCACTGGAGCGCGGGCGGCAGCTTCACCTGGATGAAGGGTCGCGAGCTGCCCCAGGCCGCCAGCGGCTACCAGGACATGACGGGCTTTCGCATCCCACCGCTCAAGCTGACGGCCTATGTGGAGTACCGGCCCGATGCCCGCTGGAGCCACCGCCTGCAGGCAACCTCGTATGCCGCCAAGGACTACCGCCTGGACGGCAAGACCGGCTTTGGCCGCTATGACACGCGGGGCTACACCACGGTGGACCTGATCAGCCAATGGAAGATCGACCCCAAGAACCGCGTGTCCCTGGGCGTGGAAAACCTGTTCAACCGCCAGTACTTCCCGCTCTACAGCCAGCTGCTGCGCAGCAACAACAACACCAGCCGCCTGCCAGCGGCCGGCACGGTGCTGAAGATCAGCTACGCGCACACCTGGTGACCTGCGGGCAAGCACCGATCGCCGGGGCCTGCCAATACCCACCCGTGCAGCCCGGACGACCCCCTGGTTAAAATGAGAACCAATCGCATTAAGTCATTGATATCAGGGGATTCATCTTTGCGGTTGTGGGGGTCAGCATGTCATCCGGCGAATTCGCGCTGCACAACGAGGTCCAGTCGCTCTATCGTGACCATCACCGATGGCTGCGCGATTGGCTGCGCAGAAAACTGGGCTGTTCCCACCATGCCGCCGACCTGGCCCACGACACCTTCGTGCGCCTGCTCGGCCGCAAGGAGCGGGCGGACCCGGTGGACCCCCGCGCCTACCTGACCACCATCGCCCACGGCCTGGTGGTGGATTTCCACCGGCGCCGGGCGCTGGAGCGGGCCTATCTGGAATCGCTGGCCGCCCTGCCCGAGCCGCAGGCGCCCTCGCCCGAGGCACGCGCCATCGTGCTGGAGGCCCTGGTGGCCATCGACGCCATGCTCGACGGCATGAAGCCCGCCGTGCGCCAGGCCTTCATCCTCTCGCAGCTCGAAGGCCTGACCTATGCGCAGATCGCCGCCCGGCTGCAGGTGACCGTGCGCACCGTCAACAACTACATGCTCAAGGCGCTGGAGCACTGCTACCTCATCGTGGCAGACGGCGCATGACGGCCTTGCCCTCGAACAGCGACAGCGCCGTGGACGCGGCTGCACATTCGCCAACCCCCACCACCACCACCCCAGCCCAGGCCCGCATCCGCCAGGAAGCGATTGCCTGGTACGCGCGCCTGTGCTCCGGCGATGCCACCGACGCCGACCGTGCCGCCTGGCAGCGCTGGCATGAGTCCCACCCCGAGCACCAGCGCGCATGGCGGCATTTCGACGCCCTGCAGTCCATGCTGCAGCGCGTGCCGGGCCATTTGGCCGCCTCCACGCTGCAGGCCAGCCGGCGCAGCCGCCGCCGGGTGCTGCGCGGCATCGGCGCACTGGTGGGCAGCGGGGCCGTGGCGGGCCTGTCATGGCAGCTGGCCGGCGGGCAGGGCGGCGTGCGCTCCTGGCTGGCCGACTACCGCACCGGCACGGGCGAGCGCCGCACCGTCACGCTGGCCGACGGGTCCGAGCTGACGCTGAACACCCGGACTTCGGTGGATGTGTCCATGGATCCCACGCGCCGGCTGCTGGTGCTGCGCGAGGGCGAGATCCTGGTGCAGACCGCCCATTCCCTCGCCGGACCCGGCGCGGGCGCCAAGGATGGCCGCCCGTTCATGGTGCACACGCCGCAGGGCCGCATCCTGGCGCTGGGCACGCGCTTCACCGTGCGCAGCCAGGGGGGCGCGGGCGGTGACACCGTGGTGAGCGTGCTGCAGGACGCCGTGGAAATCCAGCCCCTGCAGGACCCCAGCCGCAGCTTGCGGCTGCAGGCCGGCCAGCAGGCCAGCTTCAGCCGCAACGGCATGCTGCCCGCCCAGGCCGCCGACCCGGCCCTGGTCAGCTGGGTGGGCGGCAGCCTCATGGTGGACGGCTGGCGGCTGGACGACGTGGTGCGCGAACTCGCACGCTACCGGCCCGGCCGCCTGGCCTGCGACCCGGCCGTGGCCGGCCTGCGCGTGTCCGGCGTGTTTCCGCTGGCAGACACGGACAAGGCGCTGGCTGTCATCACGCGCGCCTTCCCGGTGCGCGCGGCCGGCCTGTCGCGCTACTGGCTGACCCTGGTGCCCGTCTAGGGCCAGCCCAGGGCGAGCCCAGGGCCAGCCATTTCCCCATGCCGCACAAAAAACTTCGCGGCCCATTTTCATCTTTTGCGATCTCGTTCGGCTCCCTTCATGAAAGCCCTTGTCTCACCGCTGTTCATGGCCAGGAAACCCGAATGCAAACGCCCTTCACACCGACACCCGCCCGCGCGGCGCTGACCTGCCTGCTGGCTGCGGCGGTGGCATGTGCGGCCCCCGGCCATGCGGCCGAGCCCCTGGCGCAGACCCGCCAGGCCGCCAGGGCCTATGAGATCGGGGCCGGCCCGCTGGCCTCGGTGCTGGGCCAGTTTGCGGCGGCCGCAGGCGTGGCCCTGTCCTTTGACCCGGCCAGCACGCGCCAGCGGCAGTCGGGCGGCCTGCGCGGCAGCTATACCGTGGGCGCGGGCTTTGCGGCCATCCTGGCGGGCTCCGGGCTGGAGGCGGTGGAAGGCGGCGCGGGTGAATTCATCGTGCGCAAGGCGGCCATGCCCGCCACGGCCGGCGCTGCAGCGGCCGACGCCACCGAGCTGCCCGCCGTGCGCGTCGTGGCCCGGGCGGCCCCTGCCCCGGTCGATGCCGACGAGCGCTACCAGCCCACGCCCGATGCCTCCAGCCTGCGCACCACGGCGCCCGTGCTGGAGATCCCGCAGGTGGTCAACGTGGTGCCGGCCCAGGTGATCCGCGACCAGCGCCCGCGCAACCTGGACGAGGCGCTGGCCAATGTCAGCGGCGTCACCCAGGGCAACACCCTGGCCAGCACGCAGGACACCATCATGAAGCGCGGCTTCGGCACCAACCGCGACGGCTCCGTCATGCACAACGGCATGCCCCTGGTACAGGGGCGCGGCATGAACGCCGCCGCCGAGAGCGTGGAAGTGATCAAGGGCCCGTCCTCGCTGCTGTACGGCCTCATGGACCCGGGCGGCGTGATCAACGTGGTCAGCAAGAAGCCGCAGCTGCGCCAGCGCACGGCGCTGTCGCTGCAGGGTTCGGGCTACGCGGGCGGGCGCAACGGCACGGGCGCCACGCTGGACACCACCGGCCCCATCGGTGAGAACGGTCTGGCCTACCGCCTGGTCGTCGACCATGTGGACGAGGACTACTGGCGCAACTTCGGCCAGCACCGCGAGACGCTGGTGGCGCCGTCGCTGGCCTGGTATGGCGACGACACGCAGGCCGTGCTCTGGTACGAATACCGCAAGTACCTGACGCCCTTCGATCGCGGCACGGCGCTGGACCCGGTCACCCGGCGCCCGCTGGACCTTCCGGCCACGCGCCGGCTGGACGAGCCCTTCAACCAGATGACGGGCGAGACCCACCTGGCCCAGCTCTCCGTGGACCACCGCCTGGGCAGCGGCTGGGCCGCCCACCTGAACCTGAGCTACAACCGCGAGATCTACGACGCCAACCAGCTGCGCGTGAACGGCGTGAACACCGCGCGCGGCACCCTGCAGCGCAGCAACGACGCCACGCACGGCGCACTCAGCACCGACAGCTATGGCTCGGCCTATGTGGACGGCAGCGTGCAGCTGGCCGGCCTGCGCCATGACCTGCAGTTCGGCGCCGATGCCGAGTACCGGCTGATCTACCGCTCCGACCTGCTGCGCCAGGCCGTCACCTCCACCTTCAGCTACACCAATCCCGTCTATGGGCTGGAGCAGCCCTCGGCCACCGTCTCGGCCAGCGACAGCGACCAGAGGGACCAGCTGCACAACCAGTCGCTGTTCCTGCAGGACGCCATCCACCTGGGCGACCGCTGGGTGCTGACGACCGGCCTGCGCTACCAGACCTGGCGCCAGACCGCCGGCCGGGGCCGCCCGTTCAAGGCCAACACCCAGGCCGACGGCACGGCCTGGCTGCCGCGCGCCGGCCTGGTCTACCAACTGGCCAGCGGCCTGTCGCTCTACGGCAACTACTCGCAGTCGCTCAGGCCCACCTCCACCATCGCGCCGCTGGCCAGCGGCACCGTGATCGACTCGGGCGTGGCGCCCGAGGAGGCCCGGTCCTGGGAAGCCGGCGCCAAGCTGGACCTGCCAGGGCAGCTCACCGGCACACTGGCGCTGTTCGACATCCGCAAGAAGAACGTGCTGGTCTCGCAGTTCAACGACGCCACCAAGCTGACCGACTGGCGCACCTCAGGCGCGGCGCGATCGCGCGGGCTGGAGGTGGATGTGGCCGGCGAGCTGGGCCGCCACTGGAGCGCCATCGCGGCCTTTGCCTATGTGGATGCCAAGACCACGCAGGACCCGCTCTACCAGGGCAACCAGCTGTGGAACGTGGCGCGGCAGACGGCCTCGCTGTCGGCCGTGTACGACTTTGGCCAGGTCCTGGGCGATGTGCTGGGCGAAGGCCGGCTGCGCGTGGGCGGTGGCCTGCAGTACGTGGGCAGGCGCCCCGGCGACTCGGCCAACTCCTTCTGGCTGCCAAGCTACACCGTGGCCCATGCCTTTGCCACGTATGACACGCGGATCAACGGCTACAGGACGCGCTTTCAGCTCAACGTGAAGAACCTGTTCGACCGCACCTACTACCCGTCGAGCGCCAACACCTACTTCATCTCGATGGGCGACGCGCGCCAGGTGCTGCTGCGCGCCACGGTCGAGTTCTGAGCGGGCGCCAGTCCCGCCCCCGGCCTTTCCTTTTTGTGTGTCTGTCCCGGCCCGCAGCCGCATGCGATGCCGCGCATCACGCATCACCTCCATGAACTTATCTCCGCCGCGTATCGCCTCGCCGAACGCCCCGCCAAACGCTTTTTTCCTCTATTGACTGGCCATTGCGCATGCCTTCCTCCTTCCACACCCTCCCCCCCATTGCCGGCATGCCCCGCTCCTGCCTGTGCCTTGCCCTGGCTGCCATCCCCGTGATGGCCTTCTCCCAGGCCGCCGACGCACCGTCCACGCAACTGGAAACCGTGCAGATCCAGGCCGAGAAGCAGCAGAACAACGAAGACAACTTCGTCGCCCGCAAAACCACGGGCGTGCTGCGCTCCGATGCGCCGCTGTTCGAGACCGCGCAGTCCATCAGCGTGGTGACCCAGCGGCAGATCGAGGAAAAACAGGTCAGGTCCGTGGCCGAGGCGCTGGAGAGCGTGGCCGGCGTTGCGTCCGGCTCGTACGGCCGGCGCGGCTGGGATGACTTCATCATCCGCGGCCAGATCTCCAGCGCGCAAACCTATGTGGACGGACTGCGGGCGCAGACCTCCACCAATGTGCTGCGCTCCGAGGACATCTTCGGCATCGGCTCCATCGAAGTGGTCAAGGGCCCCACCTCGGTGGGCTTCGGCCTGGCCCTGCCGGGCGGCCTGGTCAACCTGACCACCAAGCGCCCGCAGGCCGAGTCGTTCTCGCGCGCCGGCATCAGCGTGGGCAGCTATGGATTGAAGGAGGCCAACTTCGACCTGAACTACTCGCCCGACGCAAGCCGCAAGGGCGCCTTCCGCATCGTGGGCCGCGCGTCCGACCAGAACGATCCCACGGACTACGTCTACTTCAAGAACCAGTACCTGGCGGGCTCCTACAACTTCGACCTGGACGGCAGGAACGAGCTGTCCGTCATCGCCAGCTACCAGCACCGCAACTACATCCGCAACCAGGGCATTCCGCAGAACTACGAGAAGTACGGGCGCAATGTCTTCATCGGCGAACCCGACCGCAGCTACGAGGTGGACTCCTACCGCCTGGGCGCCAACTACGCGCACTACTTCGACAACGAATGGGTGTTCCGCCAGAACTTCGCGCTTACCAAGGGCAGCAGCCTGAGCAACTCGGTCTTTGCGGCGGCCAATGCCAGGTTCCCCCTGGTCGCGCGCCAGATCAACTACCAGGACAAGCAGGACGTCAACATCGCCCTGGACAACTACCTGCAGCGCAACTTCCGATTCGACCGCGTGAACTACGAGCTGACCGCCGGCATCGACATGATGCGAGAGCGCAGCGACTACTACCAGCGCGTGGACAACATCAACCCCTTCAACGCCGACAACCCGGTCTATGGCGTCACCTCCATCAAGGAGGGCAAGCCCTCGCACAACCTGACCTACAGCCAGTACGTGGGCCTGTACCTGCGCAACACCATCAAGATCGACGAGAAATGGATCGTCGGCCTGAATGGCCGCCATGACTGGACGCGCGTGGAAATCCAGGACAGGCTGGCCGGCGGCTCCGTCAGCAACAGCAACACCGCCTTCACGGGCAGCGCCTCGCTGATGTACCAGGCCAGCGAGTTCCTGGCACCCTACGTCAGCTACTCCACCTCCTTCATGCCCGTGACGGATGCCGGCATCAACGGCACGCTGCTCAATCCCGAAGAGGGCAAGCAGACCGAACTGGGCGTGAAATTCCAGGCCCTTGACCGGCGCGTGCAAGGCTATCTGGCGGTGTATGACCTGCGGCGCAAGAACGTCACCGAGAACGACGCCACCCTGGGCTACGCCGTCCAGACCGGCGAGCAGACCACCAAGGGTTTCGAAGCGGAAGTCGTCGCCTCGCTGACGCGGCAATGGAATGTCTCGGCCGCCTACAGCTACATTCCCTCGGCCCGGACGTCCCAAAGCCTGACGGCCAGCGAAATCGGCAAGCGCATCAACCATGTGCCCAAGAACGCAGGCGCCGTCTTCACGCAGTACTACTTCAACCCCGACCGCCTGGGCTGGAACATGGGCGCAGGCCTGCGCATGCAGGGCGCCCGCACGGCGCAGCGCGGCACGGCCTTCGTCAACCTGGCCAAGTACACCCTGCTCGACCTGAACGTGGGCTATGAAGCGAAGTCATGGGGCCTGAGCCTGGCCATCAAGAACCTGCTGGACAAGGACTACGTCCAGGGCACCACACCGAACGCGCAGCTGCTGAGCTTCGGCAGCCCGCGCACGCTGATGGTGAGTGCCAGGTTCAAGTACTGAGGCTGGCTGGCTCCTTCAAGCATGCGAGCCTTTCAGCGAAGGTGCGCAACCCGGCGCCGCCGATAGGCGGGCGCCGGCTGCGCCCCGGCTTCATGGCCCCTTGCGCAGCGAGATCGGCGTGCCCCAGACCGGGTCGGCCGCGCCCTGGCGGCCCAGCGTGGTGACCTGCATGGGCACCAGGCGTGCCATCAGCTTTTCCTGCTCGGCGTTGAGATTGGCGCGCGTGGCCAGATAGTTGCGCGTGAACTCCATGGGCGGCGGCAGTGTGTGGACGGTGAAGTCTTCCAGCGGGCATTCCACCTTCTCGGCCGCCACCTTGCGGCAGCCGGCCTGTCGGAACTGGTAGCTGGGCGTCTTCAGGTGCGAACGCTGGCTCAGCACCAGTTGGCCGCCCTCCAGCGTGAAGCTGGCCAGCGCCTGCCTGGGCGGCACGCGCACCTGGACCTTGAGTGCAGGAATGTCGCGCGAATCCGTGTCCTGGTAGTAGCCCGCCGCCATGCCCGGCGTGCTGTCGGTGACCATGCGCTCGCCCCAGGCCACGCAATTGCCCGAGGCGCGGTGCACCGTGGTGCAGTACTTCTCGATCCGGCTTTGCGAGTGCGTCGTGCCCTCCTTCCAGTTCATCTCGGTATAGAACTGGCGATAGGTTTCCGGCGACAACGTGGCCGTTCCAAGGGTGCCGCGGCCTGAGCCGGCGGCCCCGGCCTTGGCGCCCAGCTGGTCAAGCTGGGCATTGAGCCGGTAGTCGTCACCCCCCGTCATCAGGTACTTGCCCGGCGGCAGCACATGGACCTCGAAGGCCTTGAACAGATAGGTGGTCTTGGGGTCGCGCTGCAGCGCGTTGTTCTGGAACTTGCGGCCAAACACGATCTCCGGCTTGTCCTCATGGGTCCAGACCACGTTGGGAGTCCACTTCGACATGCCATCGGCGTCGGCCAGCGACTTGTGCGGCGTCAGATCAGCCACCAGCACCACGGCCATGTTGGCCTTCAAGGCTTCGCTGATCACCCACAGCGCCTTTGCCTGCTCCGCTTCCTCCTTCTCAAGCTGCCCGCTGGAAGGCGGCGCGGCACACCCTGACAATCCCAGGGCGAGCACCAGGGTCGGCAAAACGAAGCAGGGGCGCTGCAGTGTCATCGTTGAAATCCTTGGGGGTTGATGCTGGAAAGGCGTCATTTTGCGGGGAGATCTCCGGCGGCCCCTGCCAGGGGCAGGCCCTCGACACGGAAAAGCCGCCCGAAGGCGGCCGGTTCCAGGGAGCGCTGCACCAGCGCTGGCTGCGATCAATCAGCGTTGCTGTGGCTGGCGCAAAGGCTGCCCTTGTTGGCGGACGTTCGCCTTGCACTGCATCTGGCTGTAGTTCCTGTCCGTGATGGGTTGCCCCATCTGCATGGGAACATGGACCGGATGCCGCGGGCCTCTCGTGGGAAGAAGCTGTTTCATGGTTCCATCCTCACGTCAAACGGAACGCCGCCCAGCCCGTCAGCGGGGCTGATTGGGCTGCTGCTGGCCTGGCTGGTTCTGGCCAGGTTGCTTGTGCTGGGGGTTGTCCTGCTGCTGCTGTCCCGGGTTTTGCTGGTTCGGGTTCTGCTGCTGCGGGTTGTTTTGCTGCTGCTGTTGCTGGTCGTTTTGCTGAGCCATGGGTATCTCCTTCACATGGTGGTCAAAGAGGCGCGTCAAACGAAGCGCCCGACTGCAGCGCAGATATGCACTGCGCTGGTAACCAGTGTGGGACCAGGCATGCGGCTCAGCCGTAGGACCGGCCACAGCGTGCGCAGCCCCATGTTGCGATACCGCAGGTAGGCCAGCCGCCGGGTGTCCGACGGACATTTCGCACAGGGGCACGGAGACCAGGGCAGGTCACGACCTGCGCCCTGGTGCCCTCAACCCTCTGCCTCACTCCACCGTCACGCTCTTGGCCAGATTGCGCGGCTTGTCCACGTCGGTGCCGCGTGCGCAGGCCGTGTGGTAGGCCAGCAGCTGCAGCGGGACCACGTGCAGGATGGGGCTCAGGGCGCCGTAGTTCTCGGGCATGCGGATGACGTGCATGCCTTCGCTGCTCTCGATGTTGGTCTTGGCATCGGCCAGCACATAGAGCACGCCGCCGCGCGCGCGCACTTCCTGCATGTTGCTCTTGAGCTTTTCCAGCAGCTCGTCGTTGGGCGCGACCGTGACCACGGGCATGGCGCTGTCCACCAGGGCCAGCGGGCCGTGCTTGAGCTCGCCCGCCGGATAGGCCTCGGCGTGGATGTAGCTGATTTCCTTGAGCTTGAGCGCGCCTTCCAGCGCAATCGGGTAGTGGATGCCACGGCCCAGGAAGAGCGCGTTCTCGCGCTTGGCGAAGTCCTCGGACCAGCTGATGACCTGGGGCTCCAGCGCCAGCACCGATTGCAGGGCCACGGGCAGGTGGCGCATGGCGGCCAGGTACTGCTGCTCCTTTTCCTCGCTCAGGCGCCCTTGCGACTGCGCCAGGGCCAGGGTCAGCAGGAACAGGCCCGCCAGCTGGGTGGTGAAGGCCTTGGTGGAGGCCACGCCGATCTCCACCCCGGCGCGCGTGATGTAGGCCAGCTCGCATTCGCGCACCATGGCGCTGGTGGCCACGTTGCAGACGGTCAGCGTGTGCTTCATGCCCAGGCCCTGCGCATGGCGCAGCGCGGCCAGGGTGTCGGCGGTCTCGCCCGACTGGCTGATGGTGACGACCAGGGTCTTGGGATGGGGAACGCTGGTGCGGTAGCGGTACTCGCTGGCCACTTCCACGCTGCAGGGCAGGCCGGCCAGCGCTTCGATCCAGTACTTGGCCGTGCAGCCGCTGTAGTAGCTGGTGCCGCAGGCCAGGATGAGCACGCGGTCGATTTCCTTGAACACGCGCCAGGCCGAGGTGCCGGCCTTGCCGTCCGAGCCCGCGCCGTCGAACAGCTCGGGCACGATGGCCTGCACGCCTTCCAGCGTGTCGGCAATGGCGCGCGGCTGCTCGAAGATTTCCTTTTGCATGTAGTGGCGGTAGGGCCCCAGCTCGGCCGCGCCGCTGTGGGCGTGCACGGTGCGCACGGGGCGCTGCTCGGGCGCCAGGCGCTCGCCGCCCTTGCCCACCAGCCAGTAGCGGCCGGGCTGCAGGTCCACGATGTCGCCCTCTTCCAGGTAGACGATCTGGTCGGTCACGCCGGCCAGGGCCATGGCGTCGCTGGCCAGGAAATGCTCGGCGCCCTCCTGGCCCACGCCCAGGATCAGCGGCGAGCCGGCGCGCGAGCCGACCACGCGCTGCGGCTCGTCCTTGTGCATGACGGCGATGGCGAAGGCGCCATGCAGCCGCTGCGTGGCGGCCTGCACGGCCTCGAACAGGTCGCCGCCGTAGAGGCTGTCCACCAGGTGGGCGATGACCTCGGTATCGGTCTGGCTGGCGAAGACATAGCCCTTGGACTGCAGCTCGGCGCGCAGGGCTTCGTAGTTTTCGATGATGCCGTTGTGCACCAGGGCCACGCGGGCCGGCTGGTCGGTGTCGGCCACGGGCGAGACGCCGGGGCCGTGGCTGAAATGCGGATGGGCGTTGCGCACGGCCGGCTCGCCATGCGTGGCCCAGCGCGTGTGGGCAATGCCGGTGTGGCCGATGACCTTGTCCTGCTGCACCTGGGCCATGAGTTCGGCCACGCGCGCCGTGGAGCGGGCGCGCTGCAGGCCCTGGCTGTGCACGCCCTGGGCGTCCAGCGCCTGCACGGCCACGCCGCAGGAGTCATAGCCGCGATATTCCAGGCGCTGCAGGCCCTGGACGAGAACGGGGACGATATCGCGGAAGGAAACCGCTGCGACGATGCCACACATGGACAAGCTCCTTGTTTCGAGATGACGACGGATGCTACGCAGGTTGAAAAGAAATTTCTCGCCAAATTTCTTTATCTATTGAACTAATATTTCATCAAAACCAGCACAAGAAATATTATTTCAATTCACAGAATTCAATGACACAAAATTCCATAGAACTGGACGCCACCGATCTGCGGTTGCTGCAATTGCTGCAGGTCGATGCCAGCCGCAGCAACCAGGCCCTGGCCGCGCTGCTGCAGCTGTCGCCGCCCACCTGCCTGCGCCGCGTGCGGCGGTTGCAGGAGACCGGGCTGATCGAGCGGCAGGTGGCCATCCTCCAGCCGGAACGCCTGGCCGCCGCCCTGGGCCACGGGCTGCAGGCCATCGTGGAAGTCTCGCTGGACCGCCAGGACAGTGATTCGCTGGACAGCTTCGAGCGCCGCGCCGTGGCGCTGGACGCCGTGCAGCAGTGCTGGCGCGTGTCGGCCGGGCCTGATTTCATCCTCGTGGTGGCCGCGCCCGACATGCCGGCCTACCTGGAGTTGAGCCGCGCGCTATTCACGGGCGACGCCAACGTGCGCAATGTCAAGAGTTTTTTCAGCGTCAAGCGCGCCAAGTTTTCCACCGCCATGCCGCTGCCGTCCACAAATCCCGGAACAGCCGCCGAATGAGGCCAGGAGCCTTGATTTTGTGAGTATTTGTGCTCATCAGGAAGCTACGCTGCATCGGGCCCGCGTAGGACAACAGGCCTGCAATGTGTCCCGAACGCCAACTTTGGGCAACGTTAAACTTTAAGGCGTTGCGCACGCACGGGGACAATGATACAAATTGATGCAACAACACTTTCTGACGCGCTAGGCAATCGGCGCGCACTCGGCTCGCACCGCCATGTCCTTGCGCCAGCGCATCCATCGCCGAACCTACCCCTTGCGCGTCTCCAGCATGGCATTGGGCGGCCTCGTCGTGGGCACGGCCATGACCGAGATGGGCGCCAGCCCGGCGGTCTGGGGCTTTGTGCTGGTGAGCGCCCTGGTCTGGCCGCACATCGCCTTTTTGCACGCCCGCCACAGCCGTGACAGCCACCGCGCCGAACACGCCAATCTGCAGATAGACGCGCTGATCATCGGCAGCTGGATTCCCGTGATGCATTTCTGCGCATTGCCCAGCATTGCGCTGCTGGCCATCAGCATTGCCGACCGCAACCACACGGCCACGCGCGACGGCTGGCTGCAATCGCTGGTGGCCACCTTGCTGGCCGCCGCGCTGGTGGCCCTGCTGCTGCGGCCCGTGCCCGACTGGGAGGCCAGCCTGGCCGTGCAGCTGAGCATGCTGCCCCTGCTCCTGCTGCACAGCGTGTTCTCCAGCTGGTCCACGCGCCAGCTGGTGCGCAAGCTGGCGCGCCAGAACGTGAAGCTGCAGGTGCTCAGCCGCATCGACCCGCTGACCACGCTGTACAGCCGGGACTACTGGTGGCAAAAGGCCCGCGCCGCGCTGCGCGACTACCGGCAGACGCAGGCCTCGGCCTGCCTGCTGATCGTGGACATAGACCACTTCAAGCGCATCAACGACAGCTTTGGCCACACCGTGGGCGACGAGGTGCTGCAGGCCATAGGCCTGACCATCCGGCACTGCCTGCGCTCGCACGACGCGGCGGGCCGCTATGGCGGTGACGAGTTCGCCGTGCTGTGCATGCACACCCAGCTGGACGACGCCTATGCGGTGGCGCTGCGTATACGCAACCAGTTGAGCCAGCTGCGCGTGCGCGAGCATCCCCAGCTGCGCGTGAGCGCCAGCATTGGCGTGGCGGCGGCGGACCCGAGCTTTCTGTCGGTCAAGGACTGGATCAATGCGGCCGACAGCGCGCTCTACAGCGCCAAGGATGCCGGGCGCGACCAGGTGATTCCCGCCGCGCCGCTGATGGCCGGCAGCGCGCCTGCCCGAGCGGGAACAGGCTCGGACACAGACCCCGATACTGGCCCCGACACGGGCCCGGACACCAGGGACTCCCACCCCACGCACCAGCCCGAGCCGGACGACACGCTGATCTGACCGCAGGCGCCAGCGGCAGGCGGTCTCAGAGCCCGCGATCGGCGCGCCGCACTTCGCCGCCGGGCCAGTTCAGGCAAACGCAGCAGCCGCCCGCGGGCGTGGCGCGGATGGTGGCCTCGCCGCCGTGGCGGCGCATCACGCCGCGCACCAGGGCCAGGCCCGTGCCCAGGCCGGGGAACTCGGATTCGCGGTGCATGCGCTGGAAGATGCCGAACAGCGCTCCCGCACGCGAGGGATCGAACCCCACGCCGTTGTCCGTCACGCTGAGCGTGATGCCGCCGTCGGCATGGCGCTCCACATCGATGGCAATGCGCGGCTGGTCCACGGGCCGGGTGAACTTGACGGCGTTGTCCAGCAGCGCCTCCAGCACCTGGCGCAGCAGGGCCGCGTCGGCACGCACGGCGGGACTTTGCTGCGGCAGGCTCCATTGCAGCCGCGCAGCCGCGCCGCAGGCCGCCCAGCGCGGCTGCGCCAGCACGGCCGTGCGCGCCTGCTCCAGCAGCTCCTGCAAGGCGACGGGCTGCCACTGCATGGGCGTGCGCGCGGCGCGCGACAGGGCCAGCAGGCCGTCGAGCATGCCGCCCATGCGGCGCGCCGACTGGTCCATGGTCTGCAGGAAGCCGCGCGCCTCCTGCAGCTCCTGCGGCGAAGGCGCGGCCTGCGACAGCAGCTCATCGACCAGGGGGCCGAAGGACAGCACATGGCGCAGCGGCGCGCGCAGGTCGTGCGACACCGCATGCAGCCATTCCTGCTGCGCGGCGCGCAGGGCCTGCAGTTCCTGCTCCCGCTGGGCCAGGCGCTCCAGCGCATCCTGCAACGTGCGGGGAGGGCCCTGCAGGTCGGCGGCGGGGTCGGGGGGCGGATGGGGTGCGAAAGGTTCCGTCATGGCATGGACAGGGTCAGGAGATTCGGCAAATCGGCGTACCCCGTACGGGACCCGCCGGCGATGCGGGCCCTCGAGCCCACGTGTCTCGGAAGTCTCAGGACTTGGGCAGTTTGACTGGGCGCTTCCAGCTGGTGATGCTCACCTGCCTGCCCCGCGATACCGTGAGCACGCCGGGCTCGGTGCTCTTGGTGACCGTGGAGCCGCCGCCCACCGTGCCGCCCGCGCCAATGGTCACGGGCGCCACCAGCACGCAGTTGCTGCCGATGTGCACGTCGGCCTCGATCACCGTGCGGTGCTTGTTCACGCCGTCATAGTTGGCCGTGATGGAGCCGGCGCCGTAGTTGACGCGCTCGCCCACCGTGGCATCGCCCAGGTAGGCCAGGTGGTTGGCCTTGGCACCATCGGCCAGCACGGAGTTCTTGACCTCGACGAAGTTGCCGATGTGCACTTCGCGGCCCAGTTGCGCTCCGGGGCGCAGGCGCGCAAACGGGCCGACCAGGGCGCCCTCGCCCACGCTGACGCCGGCCTTCTCGCCATCGACATGCGTGTACGGATGGATGACGGCGCCCGCCGCAATCGTGGCGTTGGCAATGCTGCAATAGGCGCCGATGCGCGCGCCTTCGCCAATCTCCACATGGCCGCTGAAGATGCAGCCCACGTCGATCTCCACATCCTGCCCGCAGGCCAGACGTGCGGCGCGGCCCGTGCGCGGGTCGTCGCGCAGGTCAAAGCGCGCGGGGTCGGCCAGGCGCACGCCCTGCTCCATCAGCGCACGGGCCTGGGCGCCCTGGTGGGCGCGCTCCAGCTCGGCCAGTTGCAGCGGGCTGTTGACGCCCGCCACCTGCACCGGGTCGGCAATGCAGTGCGCGACCACGGGCACGCCGTCGGCCACGGCCATGGCGACCACGTCGGTCAGGTAGTACTCGCCCTGGGCGTTGTCATTGGTCAGGCGGGCCAGCCAGCCGGCCAGGTGGCGGGCCGGCACGGCCATGATGCCGCTGTAGATTTCCTGGATGGCGCGCTGGGCGTCATTGGCATCCTTTTGCTCGACGATGCGCTGCACCGTGCCGTCTTCGCCGCGCACGATGCGGCCGTAGCCTGTGGGATCGGGCAGGCGCACGGTCAGCAGCGCCAGCCGCTGGCCATCGGCCGCATCGACCAGGGCGCGCAGCGTGTCGGCCTGCGTCAGCGGCACATCGCCCGAGAGCACGATGACCATGCCATCGCCCGCCAGCGCGGGCACGGCCTGCTGCACCGCGTGGCCCGTGCCCAGCTGCGGCTCCTGGCGCACGAACTTCAGCGCCATGGAGCCGCCCTGGCAGGCCGCCGCCATGGCGGGCTCCACCTGGTCCGCGCCGTGGCCCGTGACCACCACGGCCGAGCGCGCATCCAGCTGCGCCGCCGTGGACAGCACATGGCCCAGCAACGGGCGCCCCGCCAGGCGCTGCAGGACTTTGGGAAGGCGGCTTTTCATGCGCGTGCCCTTGCCCGCGGCCATGATGACGAGATCCAGAGGTGCTGTCATAGGTGATTCATCCAAAACGCCAGAACCTGTGCCGGCAACGCCGCCGATTATCTGCCCGCCAAGGGCTGCGGCCGGTCACACGATTGACGTATGCTGGCGGCGCCATGCCCCATGCCACCACTGCACCCGTTCCCCTGCTGCGCACACGCGCCATCGGAGCCGGCCATCTGCGTGCCTTCCTGGCCGTGGCCCGGCACCTGAATTTCCGCGCGGCCGCCGACGAGCTGTCGCTGACGCAGTCGGCCGTGAGCCGCCAGATCCAGTCGCTGGAGGATGAAGTCGGCGTGCCGCTGTTCCTGCGCCACACGCGCGCCGTGGAGCTGACCGGGGCCGGCGCCCAGCTGCTGCGCTCGGTGGCGCCTGCGCTGGAGCAGATCGACGCCTCGGTGCGCCAGATCCGCCAGACCGTGGGCCGCAAGAGCGTGGCCATCACCACCTGGGCCAGCTTTGCCGCCATGTGGCTGATCCCGCGCCTGGAGTCCTTCCAGCGCGCCTGGCCCGATATCGACATCCGCATCGACACCAGCGACACCGTGATGGACCTGGACACCACCGACGTGGACCTGGCCCTGCGCTACGGCCGCGCGGGCGACGGCTGGCCCCAGGCGCAGCGCCTGTTCGGCGAGCAGCTGGCCGTGGTGGCCAGCCCGCGCCTGCTGGCCGGCGGCCCGCCGCTCAGGACGCCGGCCGATGCCGCGCGCTACACGCTGATCGAGACCGGCGACGCCCACCGCATGCCCCAGCTGGAATGGCTGGGCTGGCAGCGCTGGTTCGGCGTGCAGGGCTGCGACCAGCTGCAGCCGCCGCGCTGGCTGTACTTCAACTACGCCCACCAGATCGTGCAGGCCGCCCTGGCCGGACAGGGCCTGGCGATTGCGCGGCTGCCGCTGGTGGCCGATGCGCTGGCGGCTGGCGACCTGGTCGAGGTGCTGCCCGCGCACCGGCTGGAATCGCCGCTGGCCTACTGGCTGATCGTGGGCCCGCGCAGCGCCGCGCGTCCCGAGGTGGCCGCCTTCTGCCGGTGGCTGCAGGAGCAGGCCGAGGTCACGCGCGAAACCGTCGAATCGCCCCCGGCTTGAAAAATGCCCCCACGCTCCCCAGAAGGGGCCGTTTTCATCTTGGGGCGGCCCGGCGATGAAAAAAGGACGCGGGCATGCCGGCGTCCTTCATTCCTGTGCAGCCGGGCGCATGGCCCGGCGCGGGCATCAGCCCAGCGTCACGCGCGCAAACTTGCGCTTGCCCACCTGCACCACATAGGTGCCGGCTTCGAGCTTGAGGCCCCGGTCGCTGATGGCCGTGCCGTCCACGCGCACGCCGCCGCCGTCGATCAGGCGGTTGGCCTCGCTGGTCGATGGCGCCAGGTTGGCCTGCTTGAGCAGGGCACCGATGCCCAGCGGCGCGCCCGACAGGCTGACCTCGTCGATCTGGTCGGGAATGCCGCCCTTGCTGCGGTTGTTGAAATCCTGCTCGGCCGCATCGGCCAGCGCCGCGCTGTGAAAACGCGCCGTGATCTCCTTGGCCAGCAGCACCTTGGCGTCCTTGGGATTGCGCCCGCCTTCCACCTCGGCCTTGAGCGCGGCGATCTCGGCCAGGCTCTTGAACGACAGCAGGGTGTACCAGTTCCACATCAGCGTGTCCGAGATGCTCAGCACCTTGGCGAACATGGTGTTGGCGTCCTCGGTGATGCCGATGTAGTTGTTCTTGGACTTGGACATCTTGTGCTCGCCGTCCAGGCCCACCAGCAGCGGCATGGTGAGCACGCACTGCGTGTCCTGCCCGTATTCCTGCTGCAGATGGCGGCCCATGAGCAGGTTGAACTTCTGGTCCGTGCCGCCCATCTCCAGGTCGGCGCGCAGCGCCACCGAGTCATAGCCCTGCAGCAGCGGGTAGAGGAACTCGTGCAGGCTGATGGAGCTGCCGTCGGTGAAGCGCTGGTGGAAGTCGTTGCGCTCCATCATGCGGGCCACCGTGTACTTGGCCGACAGCTCGATCATGCCGCGCGCGCCCAGCTTGTCGCACCACTCGCTGTTGTAGCGCACCTCGGTGCGGGCGGGGTCCAGCACCTTGGCGGCCTGGGTGTAGTAGGTCTCGGCGTTGACCTTGATCTGCTCGGCCGTCAGCGGCGGGCGCGTGCTGTTGCGGCCCGAAGGATCGCCGATCAGGGTGGTGAAGTCGCCGATCAGGAAGATCACCTGGTGGCCCAGGTCCTGCAGCTGGCGCATCTTGTTGAGCACCACGGTGTGGCCCAGATGGATGTCGGGCGCCGTCGGGTCCAGGCCCAGCTTGATGCGCAGCGGCACGCCGGTGGCCTCGGAACGGGCCAGCTTTTGCACCCAGTCCGCCTGGGGCAGCAGCTCATCCACGCCGCGCAGGGTGGTTTCAAGCGCTTGGCTTACACCGTCGGTGACCGGGTATATTGTAACAGCAGATTGATTCATAAGGGTTTTTCGCCAGGCCGCGTAGGACTGCGTCGGTATACTCCGGGGATTTTCCCGCTGCGGCGAATTCTAGACGCCCGCCTATCCGCACCGCAGAGCGCGGACTTGTTGCCCGTCTGGAGAGCGTATCCCGCCGCTGCGATGCTGTCCGTCCCCCGCAGGGCCGGATGCGCGCAACCCAAGGATCTGATGTTGTGAAATATGGCTTGAACCATGCCAGCGGTGCTCTTGTTGCGCGGCTGACCTCCGTGATCCAGCAACACCCCAAGCGTGTCACCGCAGCACTGGCAGCCATCTTGCTCACGGGCGGCGGCGGCGCCTTCGCCGTGGCCAACCTGGGACCCGATCCGGCAGACCTGCCGGTGCGCATGCTCTCCACACCCGTGGAATCGCTGGCCGAAGGCCAGACGCTGGCCGAGCTGACCGACAGCGTGCAGGGCATGTCCCTGTACCGTTCCGAATACACGCGCGGCAGCGACACGGCCGAAACCCTGCTCCAGCGCCTGGGCGTGGCCGATCCGGCCGCCGCCGCCTTCATGCGCGGCAACGACCAGGTTCGCCAGCATGTGCTGGGCCGCGCCGGCCGCCTGGTGACGGCCGAGACCACGCCCGACCACCAGCTGTCGCAGCTGACCGTGCGCTGGGCACCCGACGAGGACGGCAGCTTCCGCCGCCTGGTGGTCGAGCGCAAGAACAATGAACTGAGCACCCGCATCGAGACGGGCAAGCTGACGGCCTCGCCCCGCCTGGCTGGCGGCATCATCCGCAGCTCGCTGTTCGCCGCCACCGACGCGGCCTCCATCCCCGATGCCGTGGCCATGCAGATGGCCGACATCTTCCAGGGCGACGTGGACTTCCGCCGCAGCCTGCGCAAGGGCGACCGCTTCTCCGTGGTCTACGAATCGCTGGAAGCCGATGGCGAGCCGCTGCGCGCCGGCCGCGTGCTCAGCGCCGAATTCCACAACAACGGCAAGGTCGTGCAGGCGCTGTGGTTCCAGGACGAAGGCAAGGCCAAGGGCGACTACTACACCATGGACGGCAAGAGCCGCCGCCAGGCCTACCTGACCTCGCCCGTGGAGTTCTCGCGCATCAGCAGCGGCTTTGCCATGCGCATGCACCCCATCCACAAGACCTGGCGTGCCCACCTGGGCACGGACTTCGCCGCTGCCACGGGCACCAAGGTGCGTACCGTGGGCGACGGCACCGTCTCCTTCGCGGGCGTGCAGAACGGCTATGGCAACGTGATCTTCGTGGACCACGCCAACAACCACACCACGGTCTACGCCCACCTGAGCCACATCGGCGTCACGCGCGGCCAGCGCGTGGAGCAGGGCGACATCATCGGCAACGTGGGCTCCACGGGCTGGGCCACCGGCCCGCACCTGCACTTCGAGTTCCGCGTCAACGGCGAGCACCGCGATCCCATGACCATCGTCCAGGCCACCGATGCCGCCCGCCCCGTCTCCAAGGCCGGCCGCGCCGCCTTCGACAAGATGGCCGCGCAGATGCGCATCGAGCTGCAGGCATCGAACGAAGCACTGGCCCTGGCCAGCGAACGCTGAGCCACCGCGCTCCCATCCCGCAAAGGCTGCCCTGGCAGCCTTTGTTGTTTCAGGCGCATCCTTTTGTGATCGCGGCTCCCGGGCCGCAGGGCTACCATTGCCGGCATGAACCAGCCCACCCCCTCCCCCATCGCCCACCGCTACTGCATAGGCCTGATGTCCGGCACCTCGCTCGACGGGGTGGACGGCGTGCTTGTGGACTTTGCCGAAGGCACGCAGGTGCTGTGGCATGCCAGCCGGGGGTTTGACGCCGCGCTGCGCGCCGAGCTGCTGGCCCTCAACACCCCCGATGGCCGCGACGAGCTCCACCGCGCGGCGCTGGCGGCCAATGCGCTGGCGCGCAGCTATGCCGAGGTGGTGCGGGAACTGCTGCAGGCCACGGGCCTGGCGCCCGCGCAGATCGCCGCCATTGGCGCCCACGGCCAGACCGTGCGCCACCGGCCGCAGATGTTCGACGGCACGGGCTACACCTTGCAGCTCAACAGCCCGGCCCTGCTGGCCGAGCTCAGCGGCGTTGCCGTGGTGGCCGACCTGCGCAGCCGCGATGTGGCCGCGGGCGGCCAGGGTGCGCCACTGGTGCCCGCCTTCCACCAGGGCGTGTTCGGCCGGCCCGGCGAGACGGTGCTGGTGCTCAACATCGGCGGCATTGCCAATCTCAGCGTGCTGGCGGGCGATGGCACGGTGCTGGGCTTCGACTGCGGCCCCGGCAATGCGCTGATGGACGGCTGGTGCCAGACCCACAACGGCCAGCCCTATGACGACGGCGGCCAATGGGCGGCCACGGGCCAGGTGCTGCCCGCCCTGCTCGACCGCCTGCTGGCCGAGCCTTTCCTGCAGCAGCCGCCGCCCAAGAGCACGGGGCGCGACCTGTTCCACGCGGACTGGCTGGCCGGCCATCTTTCCGCCAGTGCAACCAGCGCCGCCGATGCCCGCCCTGCCGACGTGCAGGCCACGCTCACCGAATTCACGGCCCGCGCCTGCGCCGGTGCCGTGCAGCGCTTCGGGCGTGGCGGCGGCGAGCTGCTGGTCTGCGGCGGCGGCGCCTTCAACACGCAACTGATGCAGCGCATCGCCGCCTTGCTGCCTGGCGTGGCCGTGGACACCACGGCCGCGCGCGGCCTGCCGCCTCAGCAGGTGGAAGCCGCCGCCTTCGCCTGGCTGGCACGCCAGGCCCTGCTGGGTTTGCCCGGCAACCTGCCCGCCGTGACGGGCGCACGCGGCCCGCGCATCCTGGGCGCCATCCACCCCGCATAAAAAAACCATGCAAGGCATCCGCCAAGCATGGGCACACCAAACATCTTGCCTGAGCCCAAAGCCTATGAAACTGGCGCGGCCCAAAAGCAGGGACGCCGAGCAAGAGCCGCCTCGCGGCGAGGGCGTCGTCCCCCTCCCGCGAAGCGAGAGAGGGCGCCGTGCATACGGGGGAAGGCGCGTAAGCGCCTCAGGGGGTGCTATCCGCCTATATAGACGAACTTGAAGAGGAAGACGCCGCCGATCAGCCACACCATCCAGTGCACTTCCTTGGCGCGCCCCGTGAACAGCTTGAGCACGGCATAGGTGATGAAGCCGAAGGCCAGGCCATTGGCCACCGAGTAGGTGAAGGGCATGAGCAGGGCCGTGACGGCAGCAGGGATGGCCTCGGTGGTCTCGCCCCATTCGATCTCGGTCAACTCCTTGAGCATCAGGCAGGCCACGAAGAACAGCGCGGGCGCCGTGGCGTAGCCGGGCACCACGCCGGCCAGCGGCGACAGGAACAGGCAGCACAGGAAGAGCACGGCCACGGTCAGCGCCGTCAGGCCCGTGCGGCCGCCCGCTTGCACGCCGGCCGCGCTTTCCACATAGGCCGTGGTGCTGGAGGTGCCCAGCAGCGAGCCCGCGAAGATGGCGCCGCTGTCGGCCAGCAGCGAGCGGTTGAATCGTCCCATGCGGCTGGGCACCAGCAGGCCGGCGCGCTTGGCCACGCCCATCAGCGTGCCCGTGGCATCGAACAGCTCGACCAGGAAGAACACCAGCACCACGTTGAGGATGCCACCTGTCAGCGCGGACTTGATGTCCAGCTGCAGGAAGGTGGGCGCAATGGAGGGCGGCGCAGAGAACACGCCGTGGAACTCGTTGCCCGCGAAGAAGAACGAGGCCACGGTGACCGCGACGATGCCGATCAGGATGGCGCCCGGCACCTTCAGGCGGTCCAGCACCACGATGATCAGAAAGCCCAGCGAGGCCAGGATGACTTCGGGCTTGTGCAGGTCGCCCAGGGTCACGAAGGTGGCCGGCGATGCCGCGACGATGCCCGCGCTCTTGAGCGCGATCAGCGCCAGGAACAGGCCGATGCCCACGGTGATCGCTATGCGTATGGACTGCGGTATGCCCTTGATGATCAGCTCCCGCAGGCCGAACAGCGTCACCAGCAGGAACAGGCAGCCCGAGACGAAGACCGCGCCCAGCGCGGCCTGCCAGGTGAAGCCCATGTGCAGCACCACCACGTAGGCGAAATAGGCGTTCAGGCCCATGCCCGGCGCCAGCGCGATGGGATAGTTGGCGTACAGCGCCATGATGGTCGTGCCCAGCGCCGCGATCAGGCAGGTGGCCACGAAGACGGCCCCCTTGGGCATCCCCGCATCCCCCAGGATCGAGGGATTGACGAAGATGATGTAGGCCATCGTCAGAAAGGTCGTCAGGCCCGCGACCAGCTCGGTTCTTACATTGGTGCCGTGCTCACTGAGCTTGAACACCCGTTCCATCCAGTTCATCGCATTGTCTCCGTGTTGTTTTCGCATGCGGGGCGCAACGGTTGTGAAAGCGCCCAGGGTTGAGCACCGGCTGTCCAGGCCGGCACAAGGCATGGCACCCTGCCGGGCGGCCATGGACCTGGTGGCGCGCATCGCTGCGCGCCGATTCAAGGAATGAGGGGGGCGGCGCCGGTCCGCTCAGCTCCCGGCGGCCTGCACGGCCTCGATGGCGCGCAGGATGGATTCCGGCGTGGCCGGCGATTGCAGCGGCGGGTTGCTGCGGTGCCCGCCCGCGGCCGAGACGGCGTCGCGGATGGCGAAGAACACCGAGAACGGCAGCAGCAGCGGCGGCTCGCCCACGGCCTTGCTGCGGTGGATGGAGTCCTCGAAGTTGTCGCCCTCGAACAGCCGCACGTTGAACACGGGCGGGCAGTCGTTGGCCGTCGGGATCTTGTAGGTGCTCGGGGCGTGCGTGGTGAGCTTGCCGCTTTGCGGGTGCCAGACCAGCTCTTCCGTGGTCAGCCAGCCCATGCCCTGGATGAAGGCGCCCTCGACCTGGCCCACGTCCACGGCCGGGTTCAGCGAGCGGCCCACGTCGTGCAGCACGTCGGCGCGCAGCAGCTTGAACTCGCCGGTCAGCGTGTCCACCACCACCTCGCTCACGGCCGCGCCGTAGGCGTAGTAGAAGAAGGGCCGGCCCTGCATGGTGTCCTTGTTCCACGACAGGCCGGGCGTGGCATAGAAGCCGTCGGACCACAGCTGCACGCGCTCGATGTAGGCCTCGCCCACCACGGCCTTGAAATCCAGCACCTTGCCGTTGACGTGGACCTGGTCGTTGGCAAAGCGCACGTCCTCGGCGCGGCCGCCATGGCGCTCTGCGGCGCAGGCGGCCAGGCGTTCGCGGATCTGGCGCGCCGCGTCCTGCGCGGCCTTGCCGTTGAGGTCGGCCCCCGTCGATGCCGCCGTGGCCGAGGTATTGGCCACCTTGGTGGTGTCGGTGGCCGTGACGCGCACGCGCCCGAAGCCCACGCCCAGCTCGTGCGCCACGACCTGGGCCACCTTGGTGTTCAGGCCCTGGCCCATCTCGGTGCCGCCGTGGTTCACGAGGATGGAGCCGTCGTTGTAGACATGGACCAGGGCGCCGGCCTGGTTGAAGTGCTTGACGTTGAAGGAGATGCCGAACTTGAGCGGCGTCAGCGACAGGCCGCGCTTGAGCACGGGGCTGGCCGCGTTGAACTCGGCGATGGCATCGCGGCGCGCGCGGTAGTCGCTGCAGGTCTCCAGCTCGGCCACCAGCTCGTGGATCACGTTGTCGGTCACGACCTGGCTGTAGGGCGTGACATTGCGCTCGGTCTTGCCGTAGAAGTTGACGCGGCGCACATCGAGCGCATCGCGCCCCAGCTCGCGTGCCACCGTCTCCATGATGTTCTCGATGGCGATCGCGCCCTGCGGGCCGCCGAAGCCGCGGAACGCCGTGTTGCTCTGCGTATTGGTCTTGCCCGAGTAGCCGTGCATGGACACATCGGGCAGCCAGTACGTGTTGTCGAAGTGGCACAGCGCACGCGTCATCACGGGGCCGGACAGGTCGGCCGAGTGGCCGGCGCGCGAGACCATGGAGATCTCGGCGCCCAGGATGCGGCCCTCGTCGTCGTAGCCCACCTCGTACTCGTACCAGAAGCAGTGGCGGCGGCCCGTGATCATGAAGTCGTCATCGCGGTCCAGGCGCAGCTTGACGGGGCGGCGCAGCCGCGTCGCGGCCACCGAGGCCACGCAGGCGAACAGGGCCGACTGCGACTCCTTGCCGCCGAAGCCGCCGCCCATGCGGCGGCACTCCACATGCACGGCGTGCGAGGCCACGCCCAGCGCATGCGCCACCAGGTGCTGCATCTCGCTGGGGTGCTGGGTGGAGCAGTACAGGTGGACGGCGCCGTCCTCCTTGGGAATGGCGTAGCTGATCTGGCCTTCCAGGTAGAACTGCTCCTGGCCGCCCACGTAGAACGATGACTTCAGGCGGTGCGGCGCCTCGTCCATGGCGCGGCGCGCGCCGCCTTCATTCGTGCTGCGCGCCAGGTGCATGGGCGGCAGCACGTACTGGCCCAGCTCATGCGCCTGCTGGGGCGTGAGCACGGGCGGCTCGGCCGTGATGTCGGCTGCCGCCTTGGCCTGGGCCGCAGCCAGGCGCGCAGCCTCGCGGCTTTCGGCGATCACGGCGAACAGCGGCTGGCCCAGGTAGCGGATCTCGCCGCTGCACAGGATGGGGTCGTCGTGGATGATGGAGCCGCAGTCGTTGACGCCGGGAATGTCCTCGCCCGTGAGCACGGCCACCACGCCGGGCATGGCGCGGATGGCATCCAGCCTGAGCGCATTGAGCCGGCCATTGGCCACGGGCGACAGGCCCAGCGCGCAGTGCAGCGTGCCGTCCAGCTCGGGCAGGTCGTCGATGTAGGCGGCCTCGCCGGCCACATGCAGATGGGCCGATTCATGCGGGCGGCTGATGCCCACGCGCTGGCCCTGGGTGTGGGCACCGGCCTCGGCGCGCTCGTCCACGCGGAAGGCGGTGTTCTTCAGGTAATGCGCAAAGGCCTCGGACGAGTGCAGCAGGGAGGGATCGATGGGGCGGTTCATTTCAGGCTCCTTGGTGCACTGCGTGGGGCATCACGCTCCAGACGCTGGTGGCCTGCAGCGGCAGCGGCTGCTGCGGACGTGTCTCCAGCCACAGGCGCTGCAGCAGGTTCTGCGCCACCTTGAGCCGGTAGTCGGCGCTGGCGCGCATGTCGGACATGGGCTTGAAGTCCTGGGCCAGCGCGGCCTGGGCGGCCTTCACTGCGGCCTGGTCCCAGGGCTGGCCCACGATGGCCGCCTCGGCCAGGGCCGCACGCTTGACCACGGCAGCCATGCCGCCAAAGGCCAGGCGGGCGGACTTCACCACCTCGCCATCGAGCTCGATGGCCAGCCCCGCGCACAGCGCCGAGATGTCGCAGTCAAAGCGCTTGCTGATCTTGTAGGCACGGGTCTGGCGCCGTGCAGCGTCCAGCGGCACGGCCAGTGCCTGCACGAACTCGCCCGGTTCCAGCTGGTTCTTCATGTAGTCCAGATAGAAGTCATGCAGCGGCATGCGGCGCACGCGCGCGCCCTTGCGCAGCTCGATCTGCGCGTCCAGCGCCATCAGCACGGGAGGGGAGTCGCCAATGGGCGAGCCATTGGCCACGTTGCCGCCCATGGTGCCCGCATGCCGGATGGGCACGGAGGCAAAGCGCAGCCACACATCGGTCAGCCCCTCGAAGCGCTGCGACAGCGCCGACCAGGCCGATTCCAGCGAGGCACCGGCGCCGATGTACAGCTCGCCGCCGTCCAGGCTGCCCGCACCGTGGCGCTCCTCGACGCGCTTCATCTCGGCCACGTCGCCCACATAGACGATGTCGCCCAGGTCGCGGAACTGCTTGGTCACCCACAGCCCCACATCGGTGGAGCCTGCCAACAGGCGCGCGCGGGGCTTGGCCTCGCACACGGCGGCCAGCTCGTCCAGCGTGCGCGGAGCGTGGAAGCTGTCCACACGGCCGCCCTGGGCGGCGTTGGGCGCGGCGTAGTCCAAGCCGGCATCCCGCGCGCGCAGGCCCTGCAGTGCCTGCACCACGGGTTCGGTGGCCATGCGCGTGGCGGGCAGGTCGAACATGCGCTGGCCTGCGTCCAGGATGGGACGGTAGCCCGTGCAGCGGCACAGATTGCCCGACAGCTCGTCGGCCAGCTGCTGGCGCGAGGGGCGCGTGCCGGCCTGCTGGTGGTGCTCGTAGGCCGACCACAGCGACATCACGAAGCCCGGCGTGCAAAAGCCGCACTGCGAGCCGTGACAGTCCACCAGTGCCTGCTGCACGGGGTGCAGCTCGGCACCGCCTGCGGGCTTGCCGGTGGCACAGCCCTGCTTGCCGGCGCACTGGCCCTTGACGTCCTCCACCGTGAACAGCGCCTTGCCATGCAGCGTGGGCAGGAACTGGATGCAGGCATTGACCGTCTGCAGCTGCAGGCCGCCCACGGCGTCGGGCGCGCCGTCTTCGGCCAGCTCGGCGATGACCACCGTGCAGGCGCCGCAATCACCTTCGTTGCAGCCCTCCTTGGTGCCGGTGCAGCGCGCGTCGCCGCGCAGCCAGTCGAGCACCGAGCGCGTGGGATGCGGCCCCTGTACCTCGACGATCTGGCCGCGGTGATAGAAGCGGATGGGTTGGGAACTGGGGCTCTGGCTCATGCTCGTGGGGGCAACTGCTGGTGCGTGGACTGTTCGGATCACGACTTACGCAAATTCCGAGGAAGAAAGCCGCTGGCCCTGTGGCGATGGCGTGTTTGCGTTCTTGCTTGCGTAAGTCCTGCGGATGTACCCGAGATTAAGTCCAGCCCCGCCCAAACGCATAAGACGGCCTCGATATTTCCTATGCGGGCTGCCATATATCCTTGCCAAAAACAAGGGTAAACCCGCAACAAAAGTGTGGATTGCAGCGGTTCAGGGTTCAAAAGCTATGCACAGCCCTCACTCGTGCTCGGCCGGCTCCAGAGGCTTGGGCCGCACATCCTCATCGTCGCCGAGCTGCGAGAAGATCATGGTCGAGGCCAGCGTCACCGCGCCCATGCAGACGAAGGTGGCGCGGAAGGCATTGAGGGTGTGCTGCGGCGTATCGCCGCCGAACCATTCGCTGAAACCGGCCAGCACCGCACCTGCGGCGGCCACGCCCATGCCCATGGCCAGCATCTGCACCATGGACAGCAGGCTGTTGCCGCTGCTGGCGTTGCCGGCATCGAGGTCCTTGAGCGTGACGGTGTTCATGGCCGTGAACTGCATGGAGTTGGTGGCGCCGAAGATCAGCAGCTGGACGATGACCACCCACAGCGGCAGCGCCGTGGAGACCGTGCCGAAGCTGGCGATCATCAGCGACAGCACCAGGGTGTTGCCCATGAGCACGCGGCGGTAGCCGATGCGCTGGATGAGGGTGGTGGTCTGGCGCTTCATGGCCATGCTGGCCAGCACCGTGGGCAGCATCATCATGCCGGCCTGTAGCGGCGAAAAGCCCAGGCAGACCTGCAGCACCAGCGGGATCAGGAAGGGCATGCAGGAGCTGCCCAGGCGCGAGAACAGATTGCCCAGCAGGCCCACGCGCAGGCTGCGCACGGCGAACAGCTCGGGGGCGAACAGCGGATCGGGCCGGCGCAGCGCATGCAGCCAGTAGGCGGCCAGGCTGGCCAGGCCGAAGATCAGCAGCACGAAGACCATGGCGCCGTGGATGCCCTTGCCCGACATGCTGTCCAGCGCCAGCGACACGGCCACCATGCCGAAGGCCAGCAGCGCATAGCCCACGCCGTCGAAGCGCTTGACGGCGAAGCGGTCGCCCACGGGCATGAAGCGCAGGGTAGCGGCCAGGCCGATCAGGCCCACGGGCACGTTGACCAGGAAGATCCAGTGCCAGCTCACGTACTCCACCATCCAGCCGCCCAGCGTGGGGCCGATCAGCGGCCCGACCAGGCCGGGAATGGCCACGAAGCTCATGGCCTTGAGGAACTGCTCGCGCGGGAAGGCGCGCAGCACGGCCAGCCGGCCCACGGGCATGAGCAGCGCACCGCCCATGCCCTGCAGCACGCGTGCGGCCACCATCAGCTGCAGGTTGGGAGCAATCGCGCACAGCACCGATCCCAGCACGAACAGCGCAATCGCCCACAGGTAGACGCGCCGCGTGCCGAAGCGGTCGGCCATCCAGCCCGATGCCGGGATCAGCATGGCCATGGTCAGCGAATAGGCGACGATGACGGACTGCATGCGCAGCGGGCTCTCGCCCAGGGCCTCGGCCATGGTGGGCAGCGCAGTATTGACGATGGTGCCGTCCAGCGTCTGCATGAAAAAGCCGATGGCCACGAGCCATAGGAGCACCGAACGCGAGGAGGATGTGGTGGAGGCGGAAGCGCTTTTGTCTTCAGGAATCATGGCAAGGCAGGGAGGGCGCAGGCGTTAAAAAACCGCCTGCGCATTGCTGCGCGGCGGTTGGTGGCGTGTTGTGCGGCGGGCTGCTGCGGGCTTCACTGCAGCGCGGCCGACAAGGCTTATACCGAGAAGCTCGATCCGCAGCCGCAGGTGGTGGAGGCGTTGGGGTTCTTGATCACGAACTGCGCGCCCTGCAGGTCTTCCTTGTAGTCGATCTCGGCACCCACCAGGTACTGGTAGCTCATGGCGTCGATCAACAGCGACACGCCATTCTTGGTCATGGTCGTGTCGTCGTCGTTGGTGATCTCGTCGAAGGTGAAGCCGTACTGGAAGCCCGAGCAGCCGCCACCTTGCACGAACACGCGCAGCTTCAGGTCAGGGTTGCCTTCCTCGGCGATCAGATCGGCCACCTTGGCAGCTGCGCTGTCGGTGAAGACGATCGGGGTGGGCATTTCGGCGGTGGTGGTTTCGGTGATTTCTGCGACGGCGCTCATGGGGATACTCCGAAGTTCTCAATTGGCCCGAATGGTACAGCAAAGGGCTCGGGAATTCCCGGGGCCGCCGGCTTGACGACAGTGCAAGTGGGGGCATTGGCCACCGACGGCGAAGATGAATGCGAAGGGTTTGCATCGCCCAGAAAAAAACCGCCGGCAAAGGCGGTTTTTTTCTGGGGAAAGCCCCGGGGGACTTTCCTGCAGTGCCAGCGGATTAACGCTTGGAGAACTGCTTGGCGCGGCGTGCGGAGCGCAGGCCGACCTTCTTACGTTCGACTTCACGAGCGTCACGCGTCACGAAGCCGGCTTGGCTCAGGACGGGCTTGAGCGCTGCGTCATAGTCGATCAGGGCGCGGGTGATGCCGTGGCGGGTAGCGCCGGCCTGGCCGGATTCACCACCACCGTGGACGTTCACTTGAATGTCGAAAGCTTCCAGGTTGCTCGTCAGAGCCAGGGGCTGCTTTGCGATCATGATCGAGGTTTCGCGGCCGAAGTATTCCTGAATGTCCTTGCCATTCACGGTAATCTTGCCGGAGCCCTTCTTCAGGAACACGCGTGCGACGCTGGATTTGCGACGGCCGGTGCCATTGTTCCAATCACCAATCATCTAGGTCTCCTTAGATTTCCAGAGCCTTGGGCTGCTGGGCGGTGTGGGGATGCTCAGCACCGCCGTACACCTTGAGCTTCTTGATCATTGCGTAGCCCAGGGGACCCTTGGGCAGCATGCCCTTGACGGCCTTTTCCAGAGCACGGCCGGGGAACTTGGCCTGCATGTCGCGGAAGTTGGTGGCAGTGATGCCGCCGGGGAAACCAGAGTGGCGGTAGTACACCTTGTCCAGGTTCTTGGTGCCGGTGACCTTGAGCTTGGAGGCGTTGATGATGACGATGAAGTCGCCGGTGTCAACGTGAGGTGTGTAAATGGCTTTGTGCTTGCCGCGCAGACGGAGTGCCACTTCGCTGGCGACACGTCCGAGCACCTTATCGGTGGCGTCAATCACAAACCACTCGTGTTGCACCTCAGCGGGCTTTGCGCTGAATGTAGACATGAGTTTTCTCTTTCAAGAAAGGTTTGGCGGGTCCTTTTCCGCGGTCGGCGCTTCTTCAAAAAGGAAGCCTCTTAGGCGGGGATGTAAACTTCGCCGCGGGACCCTAAAATCGCTGCGAAGCCCTCCATTATACAAAAACGGCAGGCCTTCGCCATCCCCCCCTTGCGCCGCACTGGCTTCAGCGCCGGCCCCCATCCTTCAGCCGCCACGGACAACCACCCGGCAGCGCGGCTGGTTACCATACGCCTATGTTCAGTTACCGCCACGCCTTCCATGCAGGCAACCATGCCGATGTGCTCAAGCACACCGTGCTGATCGCCACCCTGCAATACCTCCTCCAGAAGGATGCCGCCCTCACGGTGCTGGACACGCACGCCGGCGCCGGCCTGTACCGACTGGACGGCGACTATGCCAACAAGAGCGGCGAGTCCGCAGACGGCATCATGCGCCTGGCCCAGGCCAAGGAGGCCGAGCTGGCCCCGGTGCTGCAGGCCTACCTGGCCACGGTGCGCTCCTTCAACCAGGGCGCGCAGCTGCGCAACTACCCGGGCTCGCCCTTCATCATCCAGTCCCTGCTGCGCGTGCAGGAGCGCGACAAGCTCAAGGTCTTCGAGCTGCATCCCACCGACATGCGCTCGCTGGCGGGCAACATTGCCCAGCTCGAAGCGGGCCGCCAGGTGGCCGTGCTGCACGAGGACGGCTTCGAGGGCATCAAGAAATTCCTGCCACCACCGTCACGCCGCGCCCTGGTGCTGTGCGACCCCAGCTACGAGCTCAAGAGCGACTACGCCAAGGTGCTGGACATGGCGGCCGACAGCCTCAAGCGCTTTGCCACAGGCACGTATGCGGTCTGGTATCCGATCATCCCGCGCCCCGAGGCGCACGATCTGCCGCGCCGCCTGAAGACCATGACCACCAAGGCCGGCAAGAGCTGGCTGCATGTGGAGCTCACGGTCAAGAGCAACAAGACGTCGGAGCGCGGCGGCCTGCCGGCCAGCGGCATGTTCCTGATCAATCCGCCGTTCAATCTCAAGGAACAGCTCAAGCCGGCCATGCCGCAGCTGGTCAAGCTGCTCGGTCAGGACGAGAACGCGGCCTTCACGCTCGAATCCGGCGGCTGAGCCCGGTTCAGCGCGAGCTCGACGCCGCAGAGGCCACTGCCGTGGCCGAGGCTGCGGCGGGCGCAGCGGCCTTCGCCACCGGCCTGGCGGCAGGGGCGGCCCGGCTGGCCACGGCCGTGCGTGCATTGGGCCTGGTTGCGGGCGCCTTGGCCTGCACACGCGGCCGGACCGGGGCCTTTGCCTGAACCTGGGTCCGCGCCCGCGTTTGTGTTTGTGTTTGTGTTTGTGTCTGTGCCCTGGCCTGCTGAGTCTTCTTGAGGGACTCTGCCTTCCTCGCCGTGACCAGGGTTTCGGGGCATTCTTCCTCGCCTTCGTCGAGCTGCCACAGCTCCACGGGCTTGATGCCCAGGCCGACCATGCCCAGCTCCTGCGCAGCGGCCTGGCTCAGGTCGATCACGCGGCCGGGCGCAAACGGCCCCCGGTCATTGATGCGCACCACCACCGTCCTGCCTGTCGCGGCGCTGCGCACGCAGACACGGCTGCCGAAGGCGAAGCTGCGGTGCGCAGCCGTCAGCTCTTCCTTGTCGAAACGTTCGCCGCTGGCCGTCAGCCGGCCATGCAGGCCCGGGCCATACCAGGAGGCCAGGCCTTGCTGGTCGCTGTCGCGCGAGGGAACGAGGGCGAAATCGGGATTGGAGGGAGTGTTGGCACTCTCTTCGGACGAAGCCGGTTCGGAGGGCCTGGCATCCGCGGACCTGCTGACAGGCGGTGTGGCCCGCGAGGCGCGGCTGCTGCGCTTGCCTGCGGAGGGAACGGCCGCAGGCGTCTGGCCTTCAGCCATCGCCTCGGCACCTGCCGAACCAGCAGAACCGGCCATCAGGGCGCCGGACTCGGCATCGGTTTCGGCCACGGGAGCCGGTGCGCAGCCAGCCAGGGTGGCGGTGATGGCACACATGGCCAGCCAACGCCAATGCAGGCGTCGAAAATTACGATCCATGGGCAAAAACCTCCAGGGAACGCCTGACCGTTCCCAAGTTCTAGAGGGCCGCCCGGGGCCGGCGCAGTGGCTGCGCGCTCAAAGGCCCAATCGATCGCAGATTTCCAGCGTGGCGACGCTCTGGTTCATCGTATAGAAGTGCAGCCCGGGAGCGCCCTGGCTGCGCAACTGCTCGCATAGACGGGACACGACATCGAGGCCGAAGGCGCGAATGGACGCCGTGTCATCTCCGTAAGCCTGCAGACGCAGGCGGATCCAGCGCGGGATCTCGGCGCCGCAGGCGTCCGAGAAGCGCATCAGCTGCGTAGAGCTGGTGATGGGCATGATGCCGGGAACAACCGGTGCATCAAGCCCCATGCCGCGCGCCGCATCAACGAAACGGCAGTAGGCGTCGGCATTGTAGAAATATTGGGTGATCGCGGAATCCGCGCCAGCGCGCACTTTAGCCGCAAACGCTTCCAGATCGGAATGTGGGGATTTCGCCTGCGGGTGGACCTCGGGATAGGCTGCCACCTCGATGTGGAACCAGTCGCCGAACTCGCGGCGGATGAATTCCACGAGGTCGCTGGCGTACTGGAATTCCCCTCCCAGGCCATAGCCGCTGGGCAGGTCGCCGCGCAGAGCGACGATGCGGCGCACGCCCATGGCCTTGAGCTCCTGCAGCTCGGCACGCACCTTGTCGTGCGTGGCGCCCACGCAGGAGAAATGCGATGCCGCGCTGACGCCTTCGCTCTGGATGTCACGCACCATGTTGAAGGTGCCGGCCTGCGTGGAGCCGCCCGCGCCATAGGTGACGGAGCAGAACTGGGGCTTGCGCGCATAGAGGTTCTTGCGCACCTGCACATGCTTGGCCGCGCCTTCGGGCGTCTTGGTCGGGAAGAATTCGAAGCTGATCGGAAAGCTCATGTAAGACTCACTGCTCAGTGTTTCATTCGTTGCGTTTGCGCAGCTTGGCGCGGCCCGGTCCGGGCACGCCGAACTCGGTGCTGGTGTCGATCACACGCTCGTTGCGCTGCTCGCGCAGCACGGTGCGGGACACGCGCTTGGGCGCGGCCGGCTTAGGCGCTGCTTTCACGGCCGAACGGGGTTCGTCCTCGTCCTGCGTTTCAGGCTGTGCAGGCTCCTTCACCACGGCCGCCTGCTGGGCATGCACGAAGAATTCGCGGTTGCCGTCACCGCCTTCGATGGCCGACTCCATCCAGCCCTTGACCTCCAGGCCCAGCTCGCCCAGGCAGGTGCGGATGCGCTGCTCCACCTCGGTGAACAGGGCCGCATCGCGCACGATGCCGCCCTTGCCGACCTGGCCCGGCTGCAGTTCGAACTGCGGCTTGACCAGCATCAGCAGCTGGCCATGCGGCTTGAGCAGGCGCGTGACGGCCGGCAGCACCAGGGTCAGCGAGATGAAGGACAGATCGCCCGTGACGAAGTCGAACTGCGGCGTGATGTCCACGTCGGCAAACTCGGCGCGTCGGCGGCGCTGCGTGGCCACCGTGCCTTCTTCCCGGGCCTTGCCCTTGGCCGCGCGCTCGGCCTTGAAGGCCTCGATCTCTTTTTCCTTGGCGTCGTCGCTGTCGTCGTAGTCTTCATCGACCAGACCGCCGTTGCGCATCCAGGCATAGGGCGCCACGGGCTGGGTGTCGTTGTCGTCGGGATCTTCTTCCCAGCGTTCGGACAGCACTTCCTCGCAGGACTCCTGCAGGCCCTCGGCCGTCACCGCGCGGGCGTTGACGCCCTCGACGCAGATCACACGCACATCCGAGCGCAGCCGGTCGTGCAACTGGCCATGGCCCACATCCACGCCGATGACCTGGGCAGCGCCCGCCTGCAGCAGGCAGTCGGTGAAACCGCCCGTGCTCTGGCCCACGTCCAGGCAGCGCAGGCCCTGCACCGACAGCTTGGTGACCGCCAGCGCGCCTTCCAGCTTCAGCCCACCGCGCGAGATGAACCGGGCCTCGGCCCCGTCCAGCAGCTGCAGCTCGGCACCCGCAGGAATCTCGTCGCCGTTCTTGGCAACCTTCTTCCAAGGCGTCAGCGGCGTCATGCGCCATTGCACGCCACCCGCAATCAGCCGCTGCGCCTGCGAGCGCGTGGCCGCATGGCCGGCTTCCACCAAAAATACATCTGCGCGCATAGCGTCGCTCCAGGAAATCTCAGTTGACTAATGCCCGAAACCGGCGCGACCCAACTCAGGGACGCCAAGCAAGGGCCGCCCCGCAGCGAGGGCGTCGTCCCCCTCCCCCGCGAAGCGGGTAGAGAGGGGGAAGGCGCGTCAGCGCCTCAGGGGGTGCTTAGTAGCGATAAGTTTCGGGCTTGTAGGGGCCCTGCTTGCTCACGCCGATATAGGCGGCCTGGCCGTCCGTCAGTTCGGTCAGCATGGCGCCGACCTTCTTCAGGTGCAGTCGGGCGACCTTCTCGTCCAGGATCTTGGGCAGCACGTAGACCTTGCCGACCTCGTAGGCGTCGGGCTTGGTGAACAGCTCGATCTGGGCGATGGTCTGGTTGGCGAACGAGGCGCTCATCACGAAGCTGGGGTGGCCGGTGGCGCAACCCAGGTTCACCAGGCGGCCCTTGGCCAGCAGGATGATCTTCTTGCCGTCAGGGAAGGTGATGTGGTCCACCTGGGGCTTGATTTCTTCCCACTGGTACTGCTCGATGGAGGCGACGTCGATCTCGTTGTCGAAGTGGCCGATGTTGCAGACGATGGCTTCGTTCTTCATGGCCACCATGTGCTCGTGGCGGATGATGTCGCGGTTGCCGGTGGTGGTCACGAAGATGTCGGCCTTGTCTGCCGCCCATTCCATGGTCACGACCTTGTAGCCTTCCATGGCCGCCTGCAGGGCGTTGATGGGATCGATCTCGGTGACCCAGACCTGGGCCGACAGCGCGCGCAGCGCCTGGGCGCAGCCCTTGCCCACGTCGCCGTAGCCGGCCACCACGGCGACCTTGCCGGCGATCATCACGTCGGTGGCGCGCTTGATGCCGTCCACCAGCGATTCGCGGCAGCCGTAGAGGTTGTCGAACTTGCTCTTGGTGACGGAGTCGTTGACGTTGATGGCACGGAACTTCAGCGTGCCCTTGGCCGACATCTCGTTGAGGCGGTGCACGCCGGTCGTGGTCTCTTCGGTCACGCCGATGATGTGGGCGCTCTTGCGCGTGTACCAGGTGGGGTCCTGGGCCAGCTTGGCGCGGATGGCGGCGAAGGCGATCTTCTCTTCTTCGGAGGCGGGGTTGTCCAGCACGGACAGGTCCTTTTCGGCACGCATGCCCAGGTGCAGCAGCATGGTGGCGTCGCCGCCGTCGTCCAGGATCATGTTCGGGCCTTCGCCTTCGGTGCCGGCGGCGCCGAATTCAAAGATGCGGTGGGTGTAGTCCCAGTAGTCGGCCAGCGATTCGCCCTTGATGGCGAACACGGGCGTGCCGGTTTCCGCGATGGCGGCAGCAGCGTGGTCCTGCGTCGAGAAGATGTTGCAAGACGCCCAGCGCACTTCGGCGCCCAGGGCCTTGAGCGTCTCGATCAGCACGGCCGTCTGGATGGTCATGTGCAGCGAGCCGGTGATGCGCGCGCCCTTGAGGGGCTGGGCAGCGGCGAATTCCTCGCGCGTGGCCATCAGGCCGGGCATTTCGGTTTCGGCGATCAGGATTTCCTTGCGGCCCCAGGCAGCGAGGGAAATGTCAGCGATGGCCGTGTCGGCGGAAACGGGACGAACAGCAGCGTTCATGGTTTTCTCCAAAAGATGAATGAAAAACCACGTTCTGCGGGAGACGAAAAAAAGCTCACCGCACAGAAAGCGTGGGCGAGCGTCGTTGCAGGTATGACTCCGAGCCTCGCGACCACGCCTGATGTGTGGGGGCCGCTGCAACGCTCCTCGGAGAGGCGCCGATTATACCGATCCCGGGGATGCCTCACCGCCCAGCCCCACAAGCCGGTAGCCCACCTGCAGCTCGGTCACCAAGTGGCGCGGCTGGGCCGGCTCGTCCTCGATCTTCTGGCGCAGATTGGCCATGTGCACGCGCAGGTAGTGGGCGCGGCTCAGGTACTCGGGGCCCCAGACCTGCAGCAGCAGCTGGCGATGGGTCATCACACGGCCCTGGGCGGCGATCAGCGCCGCCAGCAGGCGGAATTCGATGGGCGTGAGGTGCACCGGCTGCCCCGCGCGCCGCACCTCATGCGTGGCCAGGTCCACCTGCACCGGGCCGAAGTGCACCTTGCTGGACGCGGCGGTGCCGCCCGCCCCACCGGCGGCGCCCAGTTGCTGGCGGCGGCGCAGCATCACGCGCAGCCGGGCCAGCAGCTCGGGCACGCCGAAGGGCTTGACCAGGTAGTCGTCGGCGCCGGCATCCAATGCGGCCACCTTCTCGTCCTCACGCTCGCGCGCGGAGAGTACGAGCACGGGCACGGAGGACCATCCGCGCAGCTCGGTCAGGACCTGCTTGCCATCGGCGTCCGGCAGGCCCAGGTCGAGGATGACCAGGTCGGGCTGGCGGCTGGCGGCCTCGATCAGGCCGCGGCGCGCGCTGTCGGCCTCGAAGACCTGCCAGCCTTCGTCTTCCAGCACCAGGCGCACGAAGCGGCGGATGCCGGGGTCGTCCTCGATCATCAGGATGCGGTTGGCGGGCGTGCTCATGGGGGGCTTTCGTGCATGGCGGGACTCTAATCCAGCGCAGGCTGCTCGGGCACGGGAAAGCGCAGCGTGAAGATGGTGCCCGGGCCGGGCCGTGCGGCGGCAGCCTCGATGCGCCCGCCATGCGCCTCGACAATGCTGCGCACCAGCGCCAGGCCCAGGCCGATGCCCGAGACGGTGGACTCGGCCGTGCCGCGCGTGAAGGGCTCGAACAGCGTCTCCACCGGCAGATGCGATGGCAGGCCCGGCCCGCCATCGCGCACGGACAGCAGCAGTTCGCCATCCTGCACACGCGCACTGATGGCCAGCGGCGTGCCGGCCGGCGTGTACTTGGCGGCGTTGTCCAGCAGGTTGACCAGCACGCGCTCCATGAGCAGGGCATCGAGCTGCAGCAGCGGCAGGCTGGCGGGCACGTCGGTGTTCACGGGATGCTGGCCCAGGCGCGCGCGCATCTGGCGCAGCGCGCTGCCCACCACTTCGTCCAGCGGCAGCCATTCGCGCTGCAGGTGCACGCCGCCTTGCTGCAGGCGCGCCATGTCCAGCAGGTTCTCCACCAGGCGCTGCATGGCCTGGGCCTGGATGCGGACCTGCTCCAGCATGTCGGCCGCGCCGCCCGGCGGCACATGGCGCTGCGCGGCCTCGGCCGCGCCCAGGATGGTGGTCAGCGGCGTGCGCAGGTCGTGCGAGACGGCCGACAGCAGGGTGTTGCGCATGCGCTCGCCCTCCATGGCGATCTGGGTCTGCTGGGCCACGGCCACGAAGTGCTGGCGCTCCAGCGCCAGCGCCACCTGGCTGGCACAGGCCTCCAGCAGGCGCTGCTCCTCGGGCACCTCCAGGCGCTGCGGCGCACGCAGCTGTAGCACCAGCACGCCGCGCATGCGCACGGGTGCGGCCAGCGGCACATAGCGGGCCGGTGCGGCCGGCAGCGTGTCCGTGCCCTGGCCGGCCTGCTGGCCATGGTCCATGGCCCAGCGCGCAATGCTGTCGTCCATGGGGCAGGAGCCGCCGCCGGCGGGGCGCAGGCGCTCGTCGGCATCGGGCAGCAGCAGCCCGGCCTGGGCGTCGAACACGCCCGAGACCGTGCTCAGCGCGATCTCCACCACCTGCTCCTGCGTGAGCGCGCCCGAAAGGTCGCGCGCCAGCCGCGCCAGGGCGCCCGCGCGCCGCTCGCGCTCGGCCGCCACGCGCGCCTCGTGGCGCAGCCGCGCCATGAGCTGGCCGCAGACCAGGGCCACGCCCAGCATCAGCACGAAGGTGAACAGGTACTGCGTGTCGTTGACATGGAAGGATCCGCGCGGGGGCACGAAGAAAAAGTCGAAGCACAGTACCGACAGCAGCGCCGCCCAGGCGCCTGGGCCACGCCCCCAGCGCAACGAAGACAGCACGACGATGAGCAGAAACAGCATCACCACGTTGGCCGGGTCGAAGATGCGCAGCAGCTGCTCGGCCAGCACCGTGGCGGTCAAGCAGGCCAGGGTCACGCCGGCATAGCCCTTCCAGGGCAGCGGCCTGCGCCGCAGCGGTGCGGCAGGCGCGGCCTCGGTCCGGGCCGCGCTGGAGCCCCCGGAGAGCACCAGCACGTCGATGTCGGGATGCAGCTGGACGATGCGGTCAGGCAGGCTGCGGCCCCACCAGCGCCAGGGCGACCATGCCGGGCGCGGCGGCTGGGCCAGTACCAGGCGGCTGGCGTTGCGCTCGCGCGCGAAGGCAACCAGGGCCTCGGCCACATCGGCGCCCGGCAGCGTGGCCGTCTCGGCCCCCAGGCGCGCGGCCAGGGCCAGGGTCTTGAGCACGGCGGCCTGCACGCTGCGTGGGCGGTGCTGGCGCTGGGGCGCGTCCACGTAGACCACCATCCAGTCCGCATCGAGCCGTCGCGCCATGCGCGCGACCTGGCGCACCAGCGCGTCGTCGCCCGCGTGTCCTGCCACGGCCACCAGCAGGCGCTCACGCGCAGGCCAGACCGTGCCTATGGAGCGCTCGCGCCGGTAGTCGCGCATGTCCTCGTCCACGCGGTCGGCCGTGCGGCGCAGCGCCAGCTCGCGCAGCGCCAGCAGGTTGCCGCGGCGAAAGAAGTTGCGCGAGGCCCGCTCGGCCTGCTCCAGCATGTAGACCTTGCCATCCTTCAAGCGGCGCAGCAGCTCGTCGGGCGAGATGTCGACGACGATGACCTCGTCGGCATCGTCGAAGATCTGGTCGGGCACGGTCTCGCGCACCGTGATGCCCACGATGCCGCCCACCACGTCGTTCAGGCTTTCCAGGTGCTGCACGTTGATCGTGGTCCAGACATCGATGCCTGCGTCCAGCAACTCCTGCACGTCCTGCCAGCGCTTGGGATGGCGCGAACCCGGCGCATTGCTGTGCGCCAGTTCATCGAGCAGCAGCACGCGCGGCCGCCGCGCGAGCGCCGCATCCAGGTCGAACTCGCGCAGCGTCCGCCCCTGGTGCGGCAGCTCGCGCAGCGGCAGCTGCTCCAGGCCATGCAGTTGCTGCGCCGTTTCCTTGCGGCCATGGGTTTCCACGAGTCCCACCAGAACCTCGCGCCCCCCCTGGCGTTCGCGCTGGGCGGCGGCCAGCATGGCGTAGGTCTTGCCCACGCCTGCATTCGATCCGAAGTAGATGCGCAGCTTGCCCCGTCCCTCCTGCGCCCGCTCATGGCGCAGGCGCGCGACCAGGGCGTCGGGATCGGGGCGCGGCAGACCGGGCGGCGCCGGCTCGGCAGAGGACGAAATGGGCATGGTTCTCAGCCTAGCACCAGAGCGTGCTCCCACACTAGAACGCCGCCGACAGCGACAGCACCCAGCCGCTGCGCCCCAGGCTTTGCATCTGGCCCGCCGCGTTGGCCGCGCGGTAGTAGCGCGTGTCGGCCGAGGTACCGGCCCAGGCCAGCGTGGCCGTCCACGGTCCCCAGCTGCGGGCCAGCGAGACGCGCCAGTCGGCATATGACAGTTCGCTGTAGTTGCGCACCTGCGTGTGGCCGGCATGCAGGCCCAGCACGGCCCAGTCGCCCAGCGGATGCTGGTAGTTCAGGTCCAGATAGCTGCTGCCGCGTGAGCTGCCGCTGCCGGGAAGTGCCTCGGCAAAGGCCGTGGCCGCCGTGCTGTCGCGCAGCCCGAAGTAAGGCGTCAGCGCCAGCGACCATTTGGCGCTGAAGCCGCCGTTGGTGACGCCCAGATAGGCCTCGGTGGTGTCGTAGCGCACGCCGCCGCTGCCATCCCCGCGGGGCACGCGCGCGCCGGGGTAGTTGTAGTGCAGCAGGCCGATGTCGCCCGTCCAGCCCGCCGGCAATTCGGTGCGCCAGCCGCCGTACAGGTCCAACTCCAGCGCGCGGCCGTCCAGATAGCTGTGGCGCGACACGCTGGAGCCGGACACGCCCAGGTAGGCGCCGCGCGGCAGCGACAGCTCCAGCCCGCCCTGCAGCGCCGGCCCCATCCAGCTTTGCGAGATGCCCCGGAAACGGTAGTCGCTGAGCAGCGTCACGCTGCCGGCGAGCGCGTAGGCGGATGTGGACGGTTCCGCAGGCGCGGCGCTGGCGGAGCTGACGGGAGATGTCTCGGCATGAGACTGCGCATGGCAGGACGTCCCAGTCAGCGACAGCAGCGCGACCCAGGAGAAGCACCGCCACGTCGCTTGAGAAGAAAAAAAACTCATATGGATGTTTCAGAGATATCAAATGGAAATCAGCAGCCCATGAAACCGGCGCGCCCCAAAGCGAGGGACACCGAGGAAGGGCCGCCCCGCCCCGAGGGTGTCGTCCCCCTCCCTTGCGAAGCAAGTAGAGAGGGGGAAGGCGCGAAGCGACTCAGGGGGTGCCCCAGCCCAGAACCACCAGCAGCATGTCGATCAGCTTGATGCCGATGAAGGGAACGACCAGGCCACCCAGGCCGTAGATCAGCAGGTTGCGCCGCAACAGGGCCGAGGCGCCGATGGCACGGTAGGGAACGCCACGCAAGGCCAGCGGAATCAGCACGATGATGATCAGCGCGTTGAAGATCACGGCGCTCAGGATGGCCGAGCCCGGGCTGGCCAGCCCCATGACGTTGAGCGCCGACAGCTGCGGATAGGTGCCCACGAAGGCGGCCGGGATGATGGCGAAGTACTTGGCCACGTCGTTGGCCACGCTGAAGGTGGTCAGCGCGCCGCGCGTCATCAGCATCTGCTTGCCGGTCTCCACGACCTCGATGAGCTTGGTCGGGTTGCTGTCCAGGTCCACCATGTTGCCGGCTTCCTTGGCCGCCTGGGTGCCGCTGTTCATGGCCACGGCCACGTCGGCCTGGGCCAGGGCAGGTGCGTCGTTGGTGCCGTCGCCGGTCATGGCCACAAGCCGGCCGGCGGCCTGGTGTTCGCGGATCAGGCGCAGCTTGTCCTCGGGCGTGGCTTCGGCCAGGTAGTCGTCCACGCCGGCCTCGGCCGCAATGGCCGCCGCCGTGAGCGGGTTGTCGCCCGTGATCATCACGGTCTTGATGCCCATGCGGCGCAGCTCGGCAAAGCGTTCGCGTATGCCGTGCTTGACCACGTCCTTGAGCTCGATCACGCCCAGCACGCGGGCACCGTCGGCCACGACCAGCGGCGTGCTGCCGCGCCGTGACACATCCTCCACCACCTTGAGCATGGCGGGCGGGAACTGGCCGCCCAGGGATTCAACGTGGCGGCGCACGGCGTCGGCCGCGCCCTTGCGCAGGCTGCGCGTGGCGCCGTCCGGCTGGGGCATGTCCACGCCGCTCATGCGCGTCTGGGCCGTGAAGGGCACGAAGACCGCATGCAGCGTGGCCAGGTCGCGCTCGCGCAGGCCATGCATCTCCTTGGCCAGCACGACCACGCTGCGGCCTTCAGGCGTCTCGTCGGCCAGCGAGGCCAGCTGCGCCGCATCCACCAGCTGCGCGGCCGTCACGCCGGGCGCGGGCAGGAACTCGCTGGCCTGGCGGTTGCCCAGAGTGATGGTGCCGGTCTTGTCCAGCAGCAGCACGTCCACGTCGCCGGCCGCCTCCACGGCGCGGCCCGAGGTGGCGATCACGTTGGCCTGCATCATGCGGCTCATGCCCGCCACGCCAATGGCCGACAGCAGGCCCCCGATGGTGGTCGGGATCAGACACACCAGCAGCGCCACCAGCACCGTCAGTCCCACGACCTGGCCGCTGCCCGTCAGCTCCACCGCAAAGGACGAATAGGGCCGCAGCGTAACGATGACCAGCAGGAACAGCAGCGTCAGCCCGACCAGCAAAATGGTCAGCGCCAGCTCGTTGGGCGTCTTGTGGCGGCGGGCCGACTCCACCATGGAGATCATGCGGTCCAGGAAGGACTCGCCGGGATTGACGGTGATCTGCACCACCAGCCAGTCCGACAGCACGCGCGTGCCGCCGGTGACCGAAGAGAAGTCGCCGCCGGCCTCGCGGATCACGGGGGCCGATTCGCCGGTGATGGCGCTCTCGTCCACCGAGGCCACGCCCTCGATCACGGTGCCGTCCAGCGGCACGGTGTCGCCGGCCTCCACCAGCACCCACATGCCCGAACGCAGTTCTTCGGCACCCACGGGATGCCAGCGGCTCTGGTAGTTGGCCTGCTCCAGCTTCTTGGCGACGGTGCTGCGCTTCATGCTGCGCAGGCTGGCGGCCTGGGCGCGGCTGCGCCCCTCGGCCAGCGCCTCCGCAAAGTTGGCGAACAGCACGGTGAACCACAGCCACAGCGCAATCGCCAGGATGAAGCCCGCAGGAGCTTCGCCTTCGCCCGCCAGGGCCTGGGCCCAGAGCAGGCTGGTGAAGATGGCGCCCAGGTAGACCACGAACATCACCGGGTTGCGCCATTGCGCGCTGGGTGCCAGCTTGCGGACGGAGTCACCCAGCGCCTGGCGCACCAGCGAAGGATCGAACAGGGACAAAGCAGTTTTGCGCGACATGGCTTACTCCTTGGCGGCATGGACTGCCGCAGGCTGCAGCGTCGCGGCCGAAAGATCGTCCAGCGCCAGATTCAGCTGCAGCACGTTCACACGCGGCTCGCCCAGCAGGCCCAGCACGCGCGGCTCCACCTGCTGGCGCAACAGTTCCTGGACCTTGGCCACGGGCAGTTGGCGCTCGCGGGCCACGCGCGGCAGTTGCAGCTCGGCATTGGCCACCGAGATGTGCGGATCCAGACCGGAGGCCGAGGCCGTCACGGCATCCACAGGCACAGCGGCATCTGCCGCCAGACCATTGAGTTCGCGGTAGGCCGCCACGCGCGCCGCCACGGACTCCTTGAGCGCCGCATGGGTCGGCCCCTGGTTGGTGGCAGCCGACAGCGCAGCGTTGTAGGGCGCGGCCACCGTGGCATCGGCCTTGTCGGGGTCGGGCGCCGTGGTGGCGCTGGGCCGGCCCTGGAAATAACGGGGCGAGGCGAACTCCTGCCCGATCAGGGCCGAGCCCACGACCGAGCCCTGGCGCATGACCAGGCTGCCATTGGCGGTCTTGGGAAACGCAGCCTGGGCCACGAGCGTGGTGACCAGCGGATAGGCCAGGCCCGTGACCACGGCGACGAACAGTGCCGACCGCAGGCTGGGGCCGAACAGCGAGCGCAGCCCGCCAGGAACGGCCTGCGCTTGGGCCTGCGCATCAGCGCGCAGCACCGGCAAGGGGCCGGAAGTATGTGTTTGAACTTGCATCTCGAAACCTCCGCCGCACGGCCCTGCCAAGGCAGAACCGGCGGCCAAGAAAAAAACGGGCTCAGCTGGCTCAGGGATTCAGGGGTAGACCTGTCCTGACAGCATCTGCAGCTGCTCGACCACGGGCCCCAGGGCCAGCGAAGGCAGGAAGGTCAGCCCGCCAACCACGACCACCACGAAGACCAGCAGCCCCATGAACAGCGGCGTGGCCGTCGGGAAGGTGCCCGGCCCCGCAGGCACGGTGGGCTTGGCCGCCAGGCTGCCGGCCAGGGCCAGCATGGGCAGCAGCGTCAGATACCGGCCCGCCAGCATGGCCAGGCCGATGGTGGTGTTGAAGAACGGCGTGTTCGCATTCAGGCCCGCAAAGGCCGAACCGTTGTTGGCCGTGCCCGAGGCATAGGCATAGAGCACCTCCGAGAAGCCGTGCGGCCCCCGATTGGCCAGGCTGGCCAGCGTGTCGGGCCAGACCGCCGCCAGCGCCGTGAAGCCCAGGACGGAGATGGGATGCGCCATCACGGCCAGCATCACCAGCTTGATCTCGCGCGCCTCGATCTTCTTGCCCAGGAACTCGGGCGTGCGGCCGATCATCATGCCGGCCAGGAAGACCGTGAGGATGGCGTACTGCAGCAGGTTGATCAGGCCCACGCCGTCGCCGCCGAACACACAGTTGAGCATCATCTGCGCCAGCGGCACCAGCCCGCCCAGGGGCGTCAGCGAGTCATGCATGGCATTGACCGAGCCTGTGGTCGCGGCCGTGGTCGTAGCCACGAACAGCGCCGTATCGGCGATGCCGAAGCGCAGCTCCTTGCCCTCCATGTTGCCGCCCGGCTGGGTGGCGCTGATCTGCTGGTCGGCACCTGCGGCCGTGAGCAGCGGATTGCCTGCCTGCTCGGCCGTGAACACCAGCGCCAGAAAGCCCACGAACATAACCAGGCAGGCGCCGAACAGCACCCAGCCCTGGCGGCGGCGCAGCAGCATGGAGCCGAAGGCATAGGTCATGGCCGAGGGAATCAGCAGCATGCTCAGGATGTGGATGGCATTGGTCAGCGGCGTGGGGTTCTCGAACGGATGGGCCGCATTCATGCCGAAGAAGCCGCCACCGTTGGTGCCGATGTGCTTGATGCTCTCCAGGCTGGCCACGGGGCCCAGCAGGATCTGCTGGCGCGCGCCCTCCAGCGTCGTCGCCCAGACCTGGCCATCCAGCGTCTGCGGCACGCCCTGCCACACATAGACCAGGGCCACCACAAAGCTCAGCGGCAGCATCACGCGCCACAGCACGCGCACATAGTCCACCCAGTAGTTGCCCAGGTCCGATGCACTGGAGCGCGCCAGGCCGCGGATGAAGCCGGCAGCCGCGACCACGCCCGTGATAGCACCCGCAAACATCATGAAGGTGATGGCCACCATCTGCGTGGCGTTGGACAGGCTGCTCTCGCCCGAATACGCCTGCCAGTTGGTATTGGTCACAAAGGACACGGCCGTGTTGAAGGCCAGATCCGGCGTCTGCGCCGCATTGCCCAGCGCATTCAGCGGCAGCCAGCCCTGCGCGCGCAGCAGCGCATAGCCCAGCAGCAGCATGGCGCCGTTGGACAGCAGCAGCGCCAGCCCGTAGCGCTGCCAGCCCATGCGCTCGGCCGGGTTCACGCCCAGGGCGCGAAAGCTCAGCCGCTCGATCCAGGCATGGTGCTCACTCGTGAAGCAGCGTGCCAGCCACTGCCCCATGGGCACGGCCAGCGCCGTCATCAGCAGCAGCACCAGTGCATATTCCATCCAGGTCAACCACATGGCGGTCTCCTTTCAGGCAGTCAAATCCGGCCCAGTGCCGCCACGAAGGCCAGCAGGCCCCCGAAGCAGCCCAGGCTCAGGGCGATAAAGATCAGGTCTTGCATCTGCGCCACCTCAGAACTGCTCGGGCCGCAGCAAGGCGTATCCCAGGTAGACAAACAGAGCCAGAGCGCCCAAGGCGCCCAGCCATCCAGTGATTTCGGTCAGGGTCATAGGAATTTCTCCCGCATCGGCACCGCTTGGCGGCACCTGTTGTTGCGATGGGGAAAACTCTAGGGCCGGGGCTGTCAAGGATGGGTTGAGATTGGCAGGAGCCGTATCAAGACGGCATCAAGAAGGTGAGCGGCTCCCCGCTGACCGCACTGCCACTACCCAAGGACCTGAACGCATCGTCGACGGCCCATGAACAGCAGATACCTCTCCGCCACCGGCCCACCGACTTCCGCGGCCGTTCCCGCGCAGGCCCGTCTTGAAGGCTCCAACGAGCGCCGCGCCTTCCTGGCCAGCGCCGGCCTGCTCGTGCTGGTCTATCTGGGATGGCTGCTGGTCTTCTGGCCCGGCGTACTGGGCGAGGACAGTTCGGCCATCCTCCAGGAAGTGGACAGGCCCGAGCACTTTCGCTCGGGCAAGAGCGTGTTCTGGTACTACTTCGTGCGCTGGACATATGGCGTCACCCACAGGGTAGAGGTGCCCGTTGCCATCCTGCTGTTGCTGTGCGCCCTCTTCTTTGCGCGCATGTTGGCCTGGTACTGGGCGCGCGGGCACCGCCTGCTGTACGCCGTGCTGCTGGTCTTCGTCTGCGCGGCGCCTCACATGGTCTATTTCATGGCCACGCTGTATCCAGACGCCGTCTTCGCCGTGGCCTCCTGCGCCTTGCTGTTCGAGCTTTGGTGGATTTGCAGCCAGAAGCGACACAGCCGTGCCAGCCTGGCCCTCATCGCGCTGGCACTGCCGTTTGCGGTTTTTGTGCGCGCCAACGGCATCCTCTTTCTGGCACCGGCCGTGGTTGCGATCTTTCTGGTCCACCGCAAAAGCCGCTTGCCGCTGTGCGCCATCATCGGCCTGTGGTGTGCCCTGGCCTATGCGGGCACGCAGATGCACAAGCCCGCTGCGCAAAGCGCCACGGATTCACTTGTGCTCTTCGAAACGGTCAAGCTGCTGCAGCCCAGGGCCATGAACGACCTCTGGCAAAAGCAACCCCTCATGAACGACCCCTGGGTACTGCAGTCGCCCAAGCTGTCGGCACGCACTTTGGAAATCCTGGAAGGCCATGCTCCGCGCCAGCTCATGCTCGCCTACTCGGACCCGGCCTACTGGGATATGTTGGTGTTCCATCCGCAGGGCCCTCAGCTCTTCAGCCTGACCGAAGAACAGCGCAAGGAGCTGGCGCATGAATTCCTGCGCTACAACCTTTGGCACAACCTGCCCGATGTGACGGCCAGCCGCGTCAATGTGCTTCTGTCGGCCGCGCTGGCCCAGGGCGGGTTTCCGGCGCTCGACTATGCCCGCTATGTGATCAAGCGCACCCAGGCGCAATCGCAAATGCGGATTTTCATGCTGGATTCCGCAGAAACCGCGCTGCGTGGCCTGCTTCGCCAAAGTCATGCCTGGCGCTGGCTGCTGTGGACGCCCTGGCTGGGCTTTGCGCTGCTGGCCATGGTCCTGTGGCATGGCGTGCGCCAAAAGAACGTGCCAGCCCTGCTGATCAGCGTGCCAGCAGCCATTCACCTGATCGCCATTGCGGTCTTCGCTACTGCAGGCGAATATCGATACTTGCTGCCATTCTTCGCTCTCACGCCAGCTCTTTTGGCTGTACTCATATCTCGTCCCAGCATCTCCGGAGCAAATGCTGTAACAACCGTTTCGCCGAAGGCATTGGCGGATTCCTCCGACAACCCGCTTGCGACACACGCTCTGTAAAATGCGCCGGTTCGCCGCGGCCGCCAGCCGGTACGCGCGCCCTGCTATTTACCCATCTCCTGGACTCCCCCTTGACTTACGCCCTGGAAACCCGGCGCCGCCGGACTTTTGCCATCATTTCCCACCCCGACGCGGGCAAGACCACGCTGACCGAAAAGCTGCTGCTGTTCTCGGGCGCGATCCAGATCGCGGGCGCCGTCAAGGGCCGCAAGGCCAGCCGCCATGCCACATCCGACTGGATGGAAATCGAAAAGCAGCGCGGCATCTCGGTGGCCAGCTCGGTCATGCAGATGAGCTACCGCGATCACGTGGTCAACCTGCTCGACACGCCCGGCCACAAGGACTTCTCGGAAGACACCTACCGCGTGCTCACGGCCGTGGACTCGGCGTTGATGGTCATCGACGCCGCCAACGGCGTGGAATCGCAGACCCGCCGCCTGATCGAGGTCTGCCGCCAGCGCGACACGCCCATCATCACCTTCGTCAACAAGATGGACCGCGAAGTGCGCGATCCGCTGGACATCCTCGACGAAGTCGAGCGCGAGCTGGGCATGCCCTGCTGCCCCGTCACCTGGCCTGTGGGCCAGGGCCGGCAGTTCGGCGGCATCATCAACCTGCTCACCCAGACCATGACGGTGTTCCAGCCCGGCAGCGAACGCCGCCCACAGGACTTCGAAGCCATCCCCCTGGCCGAGGCCGACAAGCTGCGCGCGCGCTTCGGCCAGTCCTTCGACGATGCGCTGGAAAGCATGGAACTGGCCCAGGGCGCCTCGGCCCCCTGGGACCACGAGGCCTTCCTGGCAGGCAAGCTCACGCCGGTCTTCTTCGGCTCCGGCGTGAACAACTTCGGTGTCATGGAAGTGCTGGATGCCGTGGTCGACATGTCGCCCCCGCCCGGCCCCCGCAAAAGCTCGCTGCTGGTCAACAAGCAGCCTGTGGAAAAGATCATCCACCCCGAGGACGAAGGCTTCTCCGGCGTGGTCTTCAAGGTCCAGGCCAACATGGATGCCAACCACCGCGACCGCATCGCCTTCGTGCGCGTGGCCTCGGGCAAGTACACACCCGGCATGAAGATGAAGGTCCAGCGCACAGCCAAGGAGCTGCGCCCCACCTCCGTCGTGACCTTCATGAGCCAGCGCCGCGAAGCCGTGGAAGAGGCCTATGCGGGCGACATCATCGGTTTCACCACGCACGGCGGCGTGCAGCTGGGCGACACCATCACTGACGGCACCAACCTGCAATTCACGGGCCTGCCCTTCTTCGCCCCGGAAATGTTCATGACCGTGGTGCTCAAGAACCCGCTGCGCACCAAGCAGCTGCAGCAGGGCCTGATGCAGCTGGGCGAGGAAGGCGCCATCCAGGTCTTCAAGCCCGAGGCCGGCGGCAACATGCTGCTGGGCGCCGTGGGCCAGTTGCAGTTCGAAGTCGTCCAGCACCGCCTGAACGCCGAATACGACTGCGACATCCGCCTGGAAGGCTGCCAGTACACCGGCGCCCGCTGGATCACGGCCGACACCCCGGCCGAACTGCGCGAATTCGAGAACGCCTACCCGCTGCGCATGGCGCGCGATGCGGCCGACACGCTGGCCTATCTGTGCACCTCACCCTATGACGTGCGATTGGCGCAGGAGCGGTTTCCGAAGATTCACTTTCATCCGCTGCGGGAGCATGCGGGGTTGGCGTTGCAGAGCAACTAAGCACAACAAGACGAAACCGAATTTTCAACACCATTATTCCAGATGCATAAAAACCAACTCGACAAAATAAGAATTCTTGCCGCATTGGTTGTTATCTTTTCGCATCATTATCCGCTTACCGGAATTCATGCGCCCGCTTGGCTAGAGAATCGTTGGCTCCACTGGAGCGTGACCGGTGGCGTTGGAGTCATGGTATTTTTCTGCATTAGCGGGTATTTGGTAACTTTGAGTTGGTACAGGGAACCAAAGTTCATACCATTTCTCTGGAAGCGTTTATTGCGCCTTTGGCCAGGAATGTTGGGGTCCGTTCTTTGCTGCACTTTATTTTTTGGGATTATATTCAACAACCTGCCTTTAGGACAATATCTTCAGAATGCTACTACATGGAGATTTTTCTTGACCAATTTGACGTTGGTCCGTGAGTTTCCATTTATTCCGGGGTCCTTCGCAAGCAACCCAAATCCATTTGTAATGAATGGCGTTTATTGGACCATTGCAATGGAGTTTGCCTGCTATCTTGTGCTAGCAGCATTGGGGCTTATAGGAATACTACGCAGATCTTCGCTCATAAAATCCCTACTACTTTCTTACATTGTAGGATTTCTCTGCTTTGCCAATGCCGACTTCACAGGGCACATCCAACATTGGATCGAATACCCGGCTTTTTTTGCAGCAGGGTCTCTTATCGCAATGCATCGAAATTGGTTTCAGAAACATAGCAAAACTCTGCTCATTACCATTACCCCTGTACTTATCGCTATATATTTTCTAACTCCATATACAGCCACAGCGAGATTTCTTCTACTCCCCATCCTCGTAATCCATCTTGGAAACCTACCTGCAAAAGATGGTTGGTTTACTCGGCTAGGCGACCCTTCTTATGGAATCTATCTCTACGGCTACCCAATAGCTCAGTCAGTTATTGCGCTGTGGCCCGAGATGAATTTTTGGGCAAGTCTTTTTCTAACCTTTGTACTTTCCATTTTTGCTGGATATGCATCCTGGCTCTTACTGGAGTCACGAGCATTGCGCTGGAAAAACATGGACAAAAATGCGCTAAAGCAAGCATGCAGAAAAATAGCACATCTGCTATATGCACGGATTTTCCCGATATTGGCATGTTTTATCGGCTTGCTTTTCATTACGCACCGCTTACCATAGCTTATGCATGGTTAATGTTGAGTTGACTGGTCTGTTACAGGAAATCACCCAAACTTCCGAACATCGCAAAATCTCGGTACTGGACTATGACTATCTTGATATTTTCCATTTTTCTCAGAATGGCTTCTCATTTATCTCCTTTCCAGTACGACAGCCAACTCAGCTCGGCACTACTTGACCCTCTGTTGATTTAATTGACAGCCCTAAGCCTTTCCTTGCTCACCAAATCCATTAATACACAATTCGAATTCTCCCGAAGTGGTTGGATAACAGGAGCCACAAGGCACGATGGAGCATTCGTATAGCCATCAATCATGATACCGACCCTTATCTTGCCGATAAATTTTATTAGTTATAAATTTATCTGGGAACGTGAAAATTTTCGCAATTAAACCAACGTATTAAAAAAACAAAGGACCACCTGGAGACCAAAGACAGCAGCAGTGTAAAGAAACAAGAAATAGAACCGCGTAGCACTCGCAAATGTATCTTTACGCAATTACCAGCAACACTGCTTGCAAGCTTGAATACTAGCGATATCATCACACAGCACCCCAACATATTGAATGAGCTGTGGGAGATAAAATTATTTTAAGTAGCCAGGACCATAACTGCGAGAAATTCGAGACGACCTGTCAGACAAAGATAGATGGACATAAAAATTCTCTAGTTACCCATGCAAACCAAGAGCTTCGCCCGCTTGAGCCATGATACTTTCGCCTAGTACTCAATTGCCCTATTGGCACAAATTTGTACTGGATAAATACCCGACCCCTGGAGATCAATCACGCATGGAGTACGGGCGAAAATTCCGCACTATAAATTCGCAATCGCATGAATCGAATACATAGACTATATATTTCAGCGCTATGGTTAGCTTTCTTGTTGACAGCCGCAACCAAACGACTGATACAACACTTCCCCCCTCCAGAGGCAGAAATAAATGGTGATGCATTCTGGGTCTATTTACCTAATGCGCGCAAGCTAGCGGAGCATCCATGGGAATTTTTGACCACGGATCCCGCTAGCTATTATGTCGCCCCATTAGGATATATATGGGCTGCAGTCTGGAATGCCGACCCAGCAAGCATTCAGTTCGCCAATTGCATACTATTTCTTCTTTGCGTGCTGTTAATGTGGCGTTGCGCAGTATTACTTGGAGGCATCTTGGCAGGTATAGCAGCGACATCCCTGCTTGTATTCTTCCCAGAAATTATTGCTTACATTCCCCAGGTATTGACCGAAACACTATATTTATTCGGCTTAATGCTATGCACTACGTCAATTATTGAATATACACTGAAGAACCAGCGACCTCGTACGACATTGATCTTTTTTTCAATGGGCCTCACTATTACCCTGCTATCGAGGCCTGTTCTGCAATTTTTTACATTAGGCGCCTTACTACTGGCGCTTGCATTCACGATATTTTGCACTCGACAGGTACCCCACCCAAGTACTGTCATCGCCAAATTCTCCCAGCGAATTAATGGAAGATTTTGTATAGCGCTGCTGATAGCTCTAATGCTGCCGGCCGCTGTTGCCGTAAAAAACGGCATGTATTTTGGTGTTTGGGGTCTTGGAACTGGTGCGGGTTCAGGGCTCTACTATGGCTTAAGCCCCTTCAAAATGGGTTTGGAACCTTTGTATTCAGGCTTCAGGTACGATGCAGGAATCACCCCTTCAACAGTCTCACCTCAGACTCAAGGCAACCCGCTCAATAAAACAGCAGATAAAATAAATGCGCGCGTTGCAATTGATATTCTCAAAAACACTTCACCACATGATAATGTAGTATTCTTTTTTGGAAAGCTAAAAGCCTGGTTATTTTACAGCACACCCGAATTACGTATTGCACCAAAACTCCGTACTCTCAGGACATTTGAATTAATGGCTATTCTCTTGGCCGCTTTAGCCTTGTCGGCAAGAGCACTGCGCAGCCCCGGGAGGTCTATGCCACAGCTACCCGGAACAACAGGAGCAGATGGAGAGAAGTTGGTTGTCTTGCTATTTTTGGCACTACTGGTACTTGGCATGGTTCTTCAACTGGCACCTGTACTCTACAACACGCGTTACAATTTATTCTTTCTGGAACCTTGGTTAATGCTGCTCTGTGGCGTCAGTATCGCCATACTGCTTCAAAAGCCAATCAAGCAGCATTACACAGAAAAAACAGGAACCGCCTTTCAATGGCTCAAATGGACATCCCAGAGAATTCTCATAGGTTTACTACTAGCGGCCGTCCCCCCCGCAATTACACGTTATGCAGCGCGTCATGAGACGTTAAGTATGGATCCATACCGTCCAGGCCCCGTTCAGATCGTACTGGACCGGGATACCATGGGCCCAATGCGAGCCATCAATGCCACGCCTTTACAGACCGAAAAATGGCGTCTGGAGAGCAGTCCTGCCACCCTTGTTATTCCCCTTCGCATTCCGGACGCTGCCTCTTTGGCTCCTCAAAATATGTTGGACGCCATCTGGCGGCTGCGTTTCGCAATCAGCTCACCAGAGATGTCACACGCTTGCCGTAGAGCAAAAATGCAACTCAGCAACGGGCATGAGCCCGTCGGCTGGTACACACCGGAGCCACTCCTACCCCTTCATTTGGATGGCGCTCCTCATACCTATGCATTCCAAGGCAACGACATCTTGCGTCCAGCTGGTGATGGCGAGCTTTCTATCAGCTTTAACTGCCCTCCAGGCACTATCATAACTTGGTACGGGGCAGAGCTTCTTAGGTCAACGCTTCCCGAAGCTGCACGCGCGTTGATACAGCACGGCGTACCTATTGATCCCTACTTCCGTCGTGATCCTCGCTGAACCTTCCTTTTAAAACTCTGATATGACTCCGATCCTCACCAGCATTACTGTCCTGTGCGTCCTGGGCATCTCGCTTGGTCAGCTCCTTTTCAAAAAAGCCGCCCAATCCATTCCAGAGGCGGCTACTTGGCAACACTGGGTTTTGAACGGCTGGCTCATCACCGCTCTCGCTCTTTACGGATTTACTACTTTAGTATGGATATGGGTTCTGCGACATGCCCCTTTGCATCTTGCTTACCCTTTCATGGGCTTGGCTTTTTTGATTGTCCCTTGTTTGGGCTGGATTTTCTTAAATGAACCGATCCGAATTTCCACAATTATTGGGGGATCACTTATTCTTGCGGGAATCACGATATCAGCCCACGCTTAGTGACTCGACCAAAGGGCACGAGATCTATGCAACCGATCACTTCTATAGAAAAAATAGTTTAATTCTGCAAGCGGGCATTCAAACTCAAAAAACTCAAAACACATAGGAAATGCAATTCACAAAATACAAGACATTTTCAGTATCTTTTCCCCTGAACTTCATTTATGAAAGTTGGCTTCTGATTTTCTGATCAGGAATACTGGAAGAAAATATTCTTGCTATTTTGCAACATGTTATGCCAAAGTATATAGATCACCCCAGCAAGCCTGTATTTTGGTAAAATTTTTCTTGCAGTCAAGAACCATATATATCCCGCGAGAAAACCCCAGGATTCAACGTCTCCTCTTGGAGCCAAACCGCTCTATATGAACATCCGGAACCCCAGACAACTAAACTATCCTACTGCTTCGGCAAAAGCCAAAGCACACTTACCATAGACGATTTTCTGAAGAGCCCCCATGCGCATCGCTGTCGCCATCCCCTGCTACAAGGTCACTCAACACGTGCAGGGTGTCATCCAAGCCATTGGCCCAGAGGTCGAGGCCATCTATGCCGTGGACGATGCCTGCCCCGCTGACAGTGGACGCTTCATCGAAGAAACCAACACGGATCCGCGCGTGCGCGTGCTCTACCATCCCGAGAACCGGGGTGTGGGCGGAGCCATCGTCACGGCCTACAAGGCGGCGATTGCCGACGGCATGGACATCGTGGTGAAGATCGACGGCGACGGCCAGATGGATCCCACGCTGCTGCCCCTGTTCGTGCGCCCCCTGCTGCGCCGCCAGGCCGACTACACCAAGGGCAACCGCTTCTACCGGCCCGAGTCGGTACAGGACATGCCGCCATTGCGCCTGTTCGGCAATGCCGTGCTGTCCTTCATGACCAAGCTCAGTTGCGGCTACTGGAACGTGATGGACCCCACCAACGGCTACACCGCCGTGCGCACCTGCGTGCTGGCCGAGCTGCCGCTGGACAAGCTGGAGCGCCGGTATTTCTTCGAGACCGACATGCTGTTTCGCCTGAACACTGTCCGCGCCGTCGTCAAGGATGTACCCATGGATTCAGTCTATGCCGATGAGGAGTCCAACCTCAGGATCGGCAAGGTGCTGCCCGAATTCCTGCGCAAGCATGCTTCACGGCTGGGGCGGCGCTATGTCTACAACTATCTGGTGCGCGACTTCAATATCGGCACGGTATACAGCCTGAGCGGCGCCTTGCTGGTCTTGGTGGGCACTATCTTCGGCCTCTGGCATTGGATTGGAAACACCAGTCATCCAGCCACGAGCGGAACCGTCATGCTGGCAGCCTTGCCCATCATCATCGGCATCCAGTGCCTGATCGCCTTTTTGCACTACGACGTGAGCAGTGTTCCAACCGAGCCGATCAGCCTGTCACTTGAGGATTCAGATGCGTGAACTGTCCCCAGACAACCCCAAGGACGGCTCCGACAAGTTCTACAAGGCCATCGTCGAATTCGCCAGGCAGTAGGATGGAGCCCTTGCGCGCACGGTCCGTGCGCGCAAACGCTGCCCTTTTACAAGCCGCCCCGGGCGGCTTTTTGCATTTTGACGACCGTGCCTACAACCCTCCAGCCGCTGTCCCTCTGGACACCTCCCGCATCGCCGCTCGGCATCCTCACCGACATCGACGACACCCTGACCACCGAGGGCGTGGTGCCGGACCATGTCGTCGATGCCATCGCCCGGCTCAAGCAGTCCGGCCTGCGCGTGGTGCCGATCACGGGCAGGCCCGTGGGCTGGAGCGAGCCTTTTGCCCAGGCCTGGCCCGTGGATGCCATCGTGGCCGAGAACGGCGCCGTGGCACTGCGGCGCAATGCGCAGGGCGGGCTGGACAAGCTCTACCAGCAGGACGAGGCCACGCGCACCGCCAACTACGCGCGCATGCAGCAGGTGCTGGCCGAGATCGAGGCCACCGTGCCCGGGGCGCTGCGCGCCACCGACTCGGCGGGCCGCGAATGCGACATTGCCGTGGACCACAGCGAATTCACCCAGATGCCCCAGCAGGACATTGACCGCTGCGTGGCCATCCTGAAGGCGGCGGGCATGAACGCCACCGTCAGCTCCATCCACATCAACGGCTGGTTTGGCGCGCACAACAAGCTCGAAGGCGCGCGATGGATCCTGCGCACGCTGTTCGACATCGACCTCGACGCCACGCTGGACCGCTGGATCTACATCGGCGACTCCACCAACGACCAGCTCATGTTCGAGCACATGCCCCACAGCCTGGGCGTGGCCAACATCGCGCGCTTCGTGCCCCAGCTCAAGCACCTGCCTCGCCACGTCACCCAGGCCGAGCGTGGAGACGGCTTTGCCGAAATGGCGCAGTACCTGCTGACCCAGCGCCCCTGATCCACAGGACCGAGGGCCGGTGCAGCCCTTGCAGGCCTGCGCCTTCGCCTTCGACTACCCCATCGGCCCCTCCTGATCTGCGGGACCCGCGCTCCCCCCGCAGACACCATCACCCTCAGCACAGCCAACCGCCCGGCGCAGGCGGGCTGTGCACCCTCTTTTCCCCATTCGACAGAGCAAATCTAGGACTATTCCTAGATCAAGCATCAATTATCAGAATGCGCCCTATTTCATATAGCGGCGGTGCACACCTAGAATCCATCACATACCCAAAGAACAGGTTTTTGTTTCGCCTTTTTCTTTGACAGATTCCCTCCTGCACCCCATCCGCGCCATTGGGCACTGGTGTATTTGAACAATTCAACTTCAAACATGCCAGAGAAACAAACCTCGCCCATCCCTCGCCAACGCTCCCTCATCCGAACAATTTCTCCATGTCAGCGCCACCACCTATTCCAGCATGATCGCACCCCTTGCAAACCCTTGACCATGCTGACAGTTACCAACCATTGGATTGATGAGGTGAACATGGAACACTGATGATTTATTAACCACTCAACCATTCACACACTCTCTTATTCCACCAGCGCATTCATCGCTGCTGGAATTTCATTTATCTCTTCAACTCGAGGGAATACCCATGAAAAAGATCGCATTGCTGACATCGGTTGCCGGCCTGGTCATGATGGCCATGAACACCGCTCAAGCAGCAGACGGCACCATCAACTTCACGGGCGAGGTGGTCACCACCACCTGCAAGGTGGACACCACGGTCGCCGGCGCCGCCAAGGACGGCGTGAAGCTGCCCAACGTGGCGAACAACCAGCTGGCCACTGTGGGTGCCACGGTCGGCCGCCAGGCGTTCTCGCTGGAACTCAGCGGCTGTGAGCTGGCCACCGCCACCTCCACAGCACCCGTCTCCAAGGTCGCCGTGTTCTTCGAAGCCGGCCCCAACGTGGACCTGGTCACCGGCATGCTCAAGCCCGCAGCGGCCAGCGGTACTGGTGCGCCCACCGTGGCCTCCGGTGTCCAGATCGCCATCGTGGATCCCAGCAACAACGAGCGCCTGAAGATCGGTTCCGCCCAATCGCGCTTTGTGGACATCGACAACAAGGTCGGTGGCAATGGCCGGGCCATCATGCGTTTCGCCTCCGAATACGTGGCCACCGGCCCCGTGACCGCAGGCCGTACCGACACCTCGGTGACCTACTCGCTGGTCTATCAGTAATCACTGACTTTCAGGCATATCGGCCGCCTTGCGGTGGTCGGTATGCCGTGTCTTCTGCTTTCCCGACATGGGCCTGGCCCCATTCTTTCGCTCAAAACCCAGAGAGTTCTCCGATGCTGACGATCAAACGTTCATATGGGCTTGCTGCCATCCTGTTGTCCCTTCTTCTTGGAACGGCGGCACAGGCCAGCGTGACATTGACGGGCACGCGCATCATATTCCCCAGTGGCGAGAAGGAAGCCACCATCCAGCTCACCAACGAAGGCAGCAAACCTGCCCTGGTGCAGACCTGGCTGGACAAGGGCAACAACCAGGAATCGCCTGAGAACATCGACGTTCCCTTCGTCATCACGCCCACCATCATGCGCATCGAGGCGGGCAAGACCCAGACGTTGCGCATCATCTATTCGGGCGAAGCACTGCCTGCTGACAAGGAATCCCTGTTCTGGCTCAACGTGCTGGACGTCCCGCCCAAGGCGGAAATGGAAGGCGACTCCAACAATCTCCAGTTCGCCTTTCGCACTCGCGTCAAGCTCATGTACCGGCCCGGCAATCTGCCCGGCAATGCCCAGGAGGCTCCTGCCCTGCTTCAATGGTCGGCAGGCGTTGACGCCAAAAACCAGCCTGTGTTGAATGCACGCAATCCCAGCGCCTTTGTGGTCAATGTGGCTGGCGTTGAATTGCAGCTCAACGGCAAATCCTTCGAGGCAGGCGTTGGGCCCGTTCTTCCCGGCCAAGTGGCCGCCTTCCCAATCAAGGAACCTGCGGGTGCCAATATGGCTGGTGCGACCGGTGCCACGGTGATGTTCAGCAGCATCAATGATTGGGGCGCCAGTCTCAACCACGAAGCCAGAATTGGCAATTCCGCCCAATAAACAGGGCAATGCGAGCACAGCCACGCGAATCCCCCGTTCTCTCCGGTCTGATTATCTAATGCCACTGCATTTTCAGCCCGGCCAGCACACCGATACCCAGCGTTAATACCCAGCGAAACGGCATCGGTCTCTTTAACGGGACTGGCACATCGGCCTTGGCCGTTCGCTTTGCATCGGGCGCACAGCATTAGGAGATAAGCAAATGATCAGGCCAGTCTTTCCAGATTCAGAAAAGGGAATCAAAAGCCGGCATACAAGGCAAGGAAAAGGAACAATGCCGGGGCCAGGCCAGGGCCCTGCCGGATATTTCCAACTGAAGCCCGGCCATGCGCTGCTGCTCTCCGTGCTGGTGTGCTGGCAGTCCGAGGCCCAGCAGGGCCAGCAGGTCAAGGAAGTCACGACCTCCACGTCCACCGGCCAGTGGCAGCCCACGCCGGCTGCCGTCGACTTCGACCCCAGCTTTCTGAACACCGGCAGGCAGACCATTGACGTCTCGCGCTACTCGCGCGCCAACGTGGTCACGGCAGGCAGCTACAACCCAGACATCTACATCAACGGCAACTGGGTTGGCCGCAGCGAAGTGCAGTTCAAGGCACTCGCCGGTTCGCAGGACGCGCTGCCCTGCCTGGACAAAGCACTGCTGGAGAAGGTGGGCATCGACCTCTCGCGCCTGCCGCCCGAGGCCGCCTTGAAGCTGGTGGCCGACGGTGGCTGCAACCGTCTGGACCAGATCGTTGCAGGCGCCTTGACCAGTTTCGATTTCGGCAAGCAGCGACTGGACCTGAGCGTGCCCCAGGCCTCGCTGCGCCGCTCGGTGCGCGGCTATGTCAGCCCCGACCAATGGAGCGCCGGCGTGCCTGTCGGCCTGCTCGGCTACCAGTTCAACACCTACCACGGGCGCTCCAGCAACGCAGAAAACACCACGCAGAGCTACCTGGGCCTGAACGGCGGCGTCAACATCGACCGCTGGCATTTCCGGCACAACGGCTCCTTCAGCTGGGCGGACACTGGACGGGGCAACTACCAGAACATCTCCACCTACGCACAGCGCGACATTGCCGACTGGTCTTCCCAGCTCATACTGGGCGACACCTACACGGGTGGCGACCTGATGGACTCCACCTCGTTTCGCGGCATACGCTTGAACAGTGACGACCGCATGCTGCCCGACTCCCAGCGCGGCTACGCGCCCGTGGTGCGCGGCGTGGCCAACACCAATGCCCGAGTCACCATCACGCAGAACGGCATCAAGCTCTACGAAACCACGGTGGCGCCCGGCGCCTTCGTCATCAACGACCTCTACCCCACGGGCTACGGTGGCGACCTGCAAGTCAGCATTACCGAGGCCAATGGCGCCGTGCGCAGCTTTGCCGTGCCCTACGCGGCCGTGCCGCTGTCGCTGCGCGAGGGGCAGGACCGCTACAGCCTCACGGCGGGCGTGGTGCGCCACCTGCCCAATACCTCACCGCTGTTCTCGCAGGCGACCTGGCAGCACGGCTTCACCAACATGCTGACCGGCTACGGCGGTGTGTCCGTGGCAAAGGGCCATATCTCGCCCATGATTGGCGCGGCGCTCACCACGCCCTGGGGTGCCTTTGGTGCAGACATCACGCACGCCTCCACCAGCATTCCCAATGACGGCTCCTTTTCCGGACAGAGCTTGCGTGCCAGCTACGCCAAGTCCTTTGCGCAGACCGGCACCCACGTGGCCATTGCCGCCTATCGCTACTCCACCAACGGATTCTTCGGCCTCAACGACGCCATGCGCGCACGGGATCAGGCCAATCTGCTACGGCCCTCCACGGACCTGTACCGGCCTCGCAACCGCGCCTCTCTGGTCATGGGCCAGCAGTTTGGCCCCGGGGGAGGCAGTCTCAGCCTCACGGCGTCCACTGCCAAGTACTGGAACCGCCAGGGCTCCAACGTCGACTACGCCATTGGCTACAGCAACTCGTTCCGCAACATCTCCTACAACCTCTCTGCGGCGCGCCAGCGTGATGCCTGGGGACAGTCCAACACGTTCCTGCACGTGGGCCTGTCGATTCCGCTCAGCATGGAGCGCGGCATGATGCTCTCCACCAATACCAACCGCGACTCGCGCGGCCGCGTGCAGGCCCAGGCCAACCTGTCCGGGCTGCTGGGCGACGACAACGCCATCTCCTACGGCCTCAGCGCCAACCACAACACCGGTGGCATGAATGGCAGCAGCACCAGTGCCAGCGCCAACGCCACCTACCGCGCATCGCAGACCGAACTCAGCGGCAGCGTCAGCGCCAGCAGCGGCTACCAGCAGTTCTCGGTAGGCGCGCGTGGCGCCATCGTGGCCCACCCGGGCGGCGTGACGCTGTCGCAATCGGTATCTGACACCTTTGCCATCGTGGAGGCCAAGAACGCGGAAGGCGCGCGCATCAACAACGCGCCCGGCGTGAAGGTGGACAGCCGGGGCTATGCCGTCGTCCCGTATCTGACGCCGTTCTCGATGAACGAGGTCTCCATCGATCCCAAGGGCCTGTCGACGGACGTGGAACTCAAGGAAACCAGCCAGCACGTCGCGCCGCTGGCCGGCGCCGTGCCACTGCTGGTGTTCAAGACAGCCTATGGTCGCTCGGCCGTGATCCGCGCGCGGCAGGCAGGCAACATGCCTGTGCCCTTTGGCGCCAGCGTGCTGGACATGGACGGCAAGGAATTGGGCGTGATCGGCCAGGCCGGCAAGCTGCTGGCGCGCGGACTGTCTGACCAGGGCGAGCTGCAGGTGCAGTGGAAGACAGACACCGGCATGGTGGGCTGCAACCTCTCCTATACCCTGCCTGAAAGAAAGCGCAGCACCACCTACCAGCCGCCGCAAAGCCTGGAACTGCCCTGTGTGGCCAGCAACAAGCTGCTGCCTGCGGCCACCGACGTGGCATCGGCCAAGCCGGGCAAGACCGCGGCAACCTCAACCGCAACCACCAATACCAAGACAGCCGTGGCAGGCGCCCCGGCCTCCAACGCTGCGTCGGCCGTGGCTCTGGCCGGCATGACCCAGGAACGTACGGCAGCAACGGCACCGGCCACGGTAGTCGCCAGCGCCCCGGCAGTCACTGCGGCGGCAGTGCTGCCCGCTCGTGCCACACAGCCGAGCGACAGCCAGCAGGCACTGAAGCTGGAGCGCAACCTGGACGGCCTGCGCATGAGCGTCAAGATCAGCGCCTTGCCCACCACGGTGCCAGTCACCAGCAACACGGGCAGAACTCCCGTGGCGGCAGGGCACGACGCAGGCACCGGCAAGCACAAGCCGCCGCAGCAAACCCTGCGGGCTGACCGTCCGCTGGCCATCCTGCAGCCCAGCCTGAAGATCAGCGCCTTGAAGGCGGCTGACAAGACCTGAATCTGAGGCGAACCCTCTTCCCAAAAGAGGGTTCGCGCTAGCCCAGGAAACGCCACATGGTGCGGCAACCGACAAGCATTTCGATAGTGCCCTTTTACGCGCCAGCGGCACGCAGCACTGCGCGGCCCTACCGTACACAACGCACTCTTGCAGTCATTGGCTCGTGCTGCCACGCCTGCTTGCCGTTTGACGGCTGCAACCGGCGGCTCGGCTGCGCAGCAGATTGAAAAATGAGCGGTTCAATATGCAATACCGTGCCGGCAGCAATTCTGGCCAACTCTTGGTCTATTTTCAAATAAGCACACCATTAAGAATTACCCCTCAGGTGCTCACCTGCCGCGTATCCGCCCCCTATCAATCTTCTTTTGGGAAATGTGCATTTTTCGTCTTCCACGCCCGTGGGCACCACTTCGCAGAGCCGTAGGCAATACCAACCAGTGGTTTGCAGGCAGCGCCGTATTCTGGCAAGGCAAACTGGATATTCCCTTGAAGGCCCGCCATCTGAACACCGCTCCCCAGGTGACGCCGGGCAAGGCCAATGGTGCGGCCACATTCACGATGAGCTATCAGTAGCACGGTCTGATACTTCTGAGCCTTTGGGGAACCAACGTTCATGCTTGCATTGGGCAGACCTTACCCGATGCTCGAAAGGAAACTCCGTGAAAAATGCACTTCGCATCCTCAAAAGTTCATTTATTCCATTGACTTGGGCCTTGACTACCCCTTCAACATGGGCCTTGTGCAAATTGAACACCAGCGACGGCTTGCCGTACTTTACGGCCGAACTCTCCGGCATGACAGTTCCCGAATTCGCACCTGGTGACTACGACATTGGAAGCACCATCTACAAATACAGCGGCCCGTTGAAACTTACCAATAAAATCCCAGAATCCAAGAAACCACAGTTTGAATGTGTTCCTGGAATAGAAGACTACCTCACTGGCATCGGCCCTCATGAAAATGGTCTTTATGCAGCCCCTGGAACCATCAAGAATATCAAGTTAAAATTAAGCGCCTTCACAATTCCGTTCCCTTTTTTGGTCTACTCAACAGTTCCAAAGACAAGTGGCAATTGGAATGAAGCGAGCTTTTATTATGATATCGAATTAATCAAAACGGGCCCCATCTCCAGTGGGGGCACATTATCTGGCTCATTCGCTCAATCCCGTGCCAATGATGCGACCGGACAATTGCTGGTCGATTTTCGTTTCGCGGGCCCGGTCGTCATTCGTCCCCGCGTTCCTACCTGCAAGGTCAGGGTGAAAGAAATAAGGTTCGACATGGGCGCCGTGCTCATGAGGTCGTCCGGTGGCGTTGGAGCCACCAGCGCCAGCAGCGAGGAACAGAACATTCAGCTGGACTGCTCGGGCGGCGATACAGGGACCGCAACGCAGGTGTACGTGACACTGACCGATGTGACCGACCGCAACAACACGTCCTCCAACCTCACGCTGGACAGGACCTCCACGGCACGAGGCATTGCCGCGCAAATCCTCAGCAACGGCAAGCCGGTGCGGTTCGGCGCAGAGGCGGACGACACCAGCCGATGGTTGGCGGGCGACGTTCCCCAAGGGCAGACGGCGTTCTCGATTCCGCTGCAGGGACGCTACGTGCAGACGGAAGACCGGGTTGTACCCGGCAGCGCCAACGCTTCCGCAGAGTTCACCATCCATTACCAGTAAGCGCAGGCGCTGGAGCCATCCGCAGGACGACCCGGGAAGCCGTGAGAGCGGCCCGCCTGGACGGGCTCCATGGGACCCAGCTTGCCTGAGTAAATATAAAGGGTTTACCCCCTATCAAAAAAGGTGCAACCCATGTGAAATCACGCCGAATCCGGTTGCACCCCAGTCATCGAAAAAGCACTTTCCCTTTCCAATCCATTATGTCCACCACCGTAGGCATCAAAGTCGACGACGCCTTGCGCGAGCGCATCCGCGTCGCAGCCCAGCAGATGGGTCGCACACCGCACTGGCTGATCAAACAGGCCGTCGTCCAGTACGTCGATGCGCTGGAGCGCGGCGCAACCACCATCCGGCTTGCAGGCGCAGGCGACAGCCCTGGCGATGTCGCGATCGAAGAGGCACAACCCAACGCTGGCCAAGAGGTGCAACCCTTTCTGGAATTCGCCCAATCCATCCTGCCGCAGACGCCGTTGCGCGCTGCCATCACGGCCGCCTGGCACCGGCCCGAGCCCGAGTGCCTGCCGGTGCTGCTGCCGCTGGCACGCGCCCAGGATGCCCAGCAGGCCGACAAGGTGCGCGAGCTGGCGACCCGGCTGGTGCAGGGGCTGCGCGATGCGCCGGCCGGCAGCGGCGTGGCGGCGCTGGTGCAGGAGTTCTCGCTGTCCAGCCAGGAAGGCGTGGCGCTGATGTGCCTGGCCGAGGCGCTGCTGCGCATTCCCGACCGTGCCACGCGCGATGCGCTGATCCGCGACAAGATCAGCAAGGGCGACTGGCGCGCCCATGTGGGCCGTTCGCCCTCGCTGTTCGTGAACGCGGCGGCCTGGGGCCTGGTGCTGACGGGCAAGCTCACGTCCACGAGCAGCGAAAAGAACCTGTCGTCGGCGCTGACGCGCGTGATCGGCAAGGGCGGCGAGCCGCTGATCCGCCAGGGCGTGCACCGCGCCATGAAGCTGATGGGCGAGCAGTTCGTGACGGGCCAGGACATTGCCGAGGCGCTGGCCAACAGCCGCGCCTATGAAAAACAGGGCTTTCGCTACAGCTACGACATGCTGGGCGAGGCGGCCGCCACCGATTCCGACGCACAGCGCTACCTGCAGGCCTACGAGCAGGCCATCCACGCGATCGGTGCGGCCTCCAACGGGCGCGGCATCTTCGAGGGGCCGGGCATCTCCATCAAGCTGTCGGCCCTGCACCCGCGCTACAGCCGCGCGCAGTACGAGCGCGTGATGGCCGAGCTGCTGCCGCGCGTGCTGCAGCTGGCCGAGCTGGCCAAGCAGTACGACATCGGCATGAACATCGACGCCGAAGAGGCCGACCGGCTGGAGCTGTCGCTGGACCTGCTGGAGGCCTTGTGTGCCGCGCCCTCGCTCAAGGGCTGGAACGGCATAGGCTTTGTGGTCCAGGCCTACCAGAAGCGCTGCCCGCAGGTGCTGGACTACCTGGTGGACCTGGCCCGCCGCAGCCGCCGCCGCCTGATGGTGCGCCTGGTCAAGGGCGCCTACTGGGACAGCGAGATCAAGCGCGCCCAGGAAGGCGGCCAGGCCGGCTACCCGGTCTATACGCGCAAGGTCTATACCGATGTGAGCTACCTGGCCTGCGCGCGCAAGCTGCTGGATGCGCCCGATGCCATCTACCCCCAGTTCGCCACGCACAACGCGCAGACCCTGGCCAGCATCTACCACCTGGCCCAGGCCGTGGGCGGCAGCTACTACAGCGGCCAGTACGAGTTCCAGTGCCTGCACGGCATGGGCGAGCCGCTGTACGCACAGGTAACGGGCCCGGCCTCCGAAGGCAAGCTGGCCCGCCCCTGCCGCATCTATGCGCCCGTGGGCAGCCATGAGACGCTGCTGGCCTATCTGGTGCGCCGCCTGCTGGAGAACGGTGCCAATACCTCGTTCGTGAACCGCATCGGCGATGCCTCCGTGCCGGTCTCCGACCTGGTGGCCGACCCGGTGGACGAGGTGATGAAGATCGCGCGCAACGAAGGCCGGCTGGGCGCCCCCCACCCGCGCATTGCGCTGCCGGCAGATCTGTTCGCGCAGCAGGGAGACAAGCCAGGGCAGGCCCGCGCCAACTCCCAGGGCCTGAACCTGGCGCACGAGCAGCAACTGGCCTCGCTGGCCGCCGCGCTGCTGCACAGCACGCGCCAGACCTATCTGGCCGCCCCCGCGGATGCCGACCTGCCGGCCGACCCGGCGCGTACCGAAGGCTGGCAGCCCATGCGCAACCCGGCCGAGCTGTCCGACATCGTGGGCTGGGTGCGCGAGGCCACGGCGGCCGAGGCCGAAGCCGCCGCCGCGCGCGCCGCGCAGGCCGCGCCCATCTGGGCCGGCACACCGCCCGCCGCGCGCGCCGACGCGCTGGCCCGCGCCGCCGACCTGCTGGAGCAACGCAGCCAGCCGCTGATGGGCCTGATCATGCGGGAGGCAGGCAAGACCCTTTCCAACGCCGTGGCCGAGGTCCGCGAGGCCGTGGACTTCCTGCGCTACTACGGCGCCCAGGCGGCCGCGCATTTCGACAACGCCGCGCAGCGCCCTCTGGGCGTGGTGCTGGCCATCAGTCCCTGGAACTTCCCGCTGGCCATCTTCTGCGGACAGGTGGCTGCGGCCCTGGCCGCCGGCAACACGGTGCTGGCCAAGCCTGCCGAGCAGACACCGCTGACGGCCGCCGCCATGGTGGCCCTGCTGCACGAGGCTGGCGTGCCGCGCGACGCGCTGCAGCTGGTGCCGGGCACGGGCGAGACCGTGGGCGCAGCCCTGGTGGCCCATGCCCAGGTGGCGGGCGTGATGTTCACGGGTTCCACCGAGGTGGCGCGCCTGATTGCACGCCAGCTGTCCCGCCGCCTGTCGCCTGCGGGCCGCACCATTCCGCTGATTGCCGAGACCGGCGGCCAGAACGCCATGGTGGTGGACTCCTCGGCCCTGGCCGAGCAGGTGGTGGCCGATGTGCTGGCCTCGGCCTTCGATTCGGCCGGCCAGCGCTGCTCTGCCCTGCGCCTGCTGTGCCTGCAGGACGAGGTGGCCGACCGCACGCTGACCATGCTGCGCGATGCGCTGCAGGAGTGGAACCTGGGCAACCCCGACCGCCTGAGCACCGATGTGGGCCCCGTGATCGACGACGCGGCGCGCCGCCAGATCGAGCAGCACATAGAGCAGATGGCCGCAGCGGGCCAGAAGGTCACCCGCGTGGAACGCAAGGACGGCGTGCTCAATGGCCACTACGTGGCACCGGCCCTCATCGAGATCGACAGCACCACGCGCCTGCAGCGCGAGGTCTTCGGCCCCGTGCTGCATGTGATCCGCTTCAAGCGCGAGCAGCTGGACGCGCTGGTCGATGGCATCAACGCCACCGGCTACGGCCTGACCTTCGGCGTGCACAGCCGCATCGACGAGACCATTGCCCACCTCACCCAGCGCGTGCATGCGGGCAACATCTATGTGAACCGCAATGTGATCGGCGCCATGGTGGGCGTGCAGCCCTTTGGCGGCATGGGCCTGTCCGGCACCGGCCCCAAGGCCGGCGGCCCGCTGTACCTGCACCGACTGGCCCAGGGGCCGGCCAGCGCGGCGCTGTCCGTCTTTGCGCGGGCCGAGGCGTCCGCCCAGGCACCGCTGCAATTGCTGGGCCTGCTGCGCGAGACGCTGTCCAAGGCACCGCCCCAGGACATGTCTGCCGATGAGCAGGTGCAGGCCCTCGCCGCCTGCGACGAGGCCCTGGCCGCCTCGCGCCTTGACGCCGCCATGCTGCTGCCCGGCCCCACGGGCGAATCCAACCGCTACCGCCTGCTGCCGCGCGGCCCCGTCTGGGCACTGCCGCGCACGCCGCTGGGCCTGGTGGCCCAGGTGGCAGCAGCCCTGGCCAGCGGCAACGCCTGCCATGCCGTGCTGCCCGACAACGGAACAGGCGCCGACAGCGGCTGCGCCGCCACCTGGCAGGCGCTGCGCGCCGCTGCGGGCGATGCCGGCGTGTCGTGGCTGCACAGCGCCAGCGCCGAATCGCTGGCTGATGCACAAGCGCCCATGGCGGCCTTGCTGTTCGAGGGCGACGGCGACGCCCTGCTGCAGGTCTGCGCCCAGGTCGCCGCGCGCGACGGTGCCCTGGTGCGCGTGGAAAGCCGCAACAGCGACGAGCTGCATGCGGGCCGCGGCTATGACCTGGCCGCGCTGTTCCACGAGCAATCCATCAGCACCAATACCGCCGCTGCAGGCGGAAACGCCCAACTCATGACCATGGCTTGAACCGCCGGGGCCGGCACAACCGGCCCCTGGCAAGCGCCCCGCACAACCCGAAAAACACGACCAACGCAGGACACTTCAATGCAATTCAACTGGAACGACCCGACGGCGATCATGTTCGCCATCTACCTGGTCGCCATGCTCGGCATCGGCGCCATCGGCTACTTCAGCACCAAGAATCTTTCCGACTACATCCTGGGCGGCCGCAGCCTGGGCAGCTTCGTGACGGCGCTGTCGGCCGGCGCCTCGGACATGAGCGGCTGGCTGCTGATGGGCCTGCCCGGCGCCATCTACTTGTCCGGCCTGTCGGAAGCCTGGATCGCCATCGGCCTGATCCTGGGCGCCTACCTGAACTGGCGCCTGGTGGCGGCGCGGCTGCGCCTGTACACAGAGCGCGCCGGCAATGCGCTGACCCTGCCCGACTACCTGGCCAACCGCTTCGAGGATCACTCCAACGTGCTGCGCATCGTGACGGCCGTGGTGATCCTGGTGTTCTTCACGCTGTACTGCGCCTCGGGCGTGGTGGCGGGAGCGCGCCTGTTCGAGAACATGTTCGGCATGCCCTACAGCACGGCCCTGTGGGTGGGCGCGCTGTGCACCATCGCCTATGTGTTCATCGGCGGCTTCCTGGCCGTGAGCTGGACGGACACCATCCAGGCCTCGATGATGATCACGGCGCTGATCCTGGCGCCCGTGATCGCCTGGCTGGCCGTGCAGGGCCATCTGCAGCCGGGCCAGGACCTGCACGCCATCGTGGCGGCAGAGAAGTTCGACCTGTTCCGTGGCGCCAGCTTCGTGGGCGTGGTCTCGCTGCTGGCCTGGGGCCTGGGCTACTTCGGCCAGCCGCACATCCTGGTGCGCTTCATGGCGGCCTCGTCGGTGCAGACCATTCCCTCGGCGCGCCGCATCAGCATGACCTGGATGATCCTGTGCCTGGCCGGCGCCGTGGCCGTGGGCTTCATCGGCATCCCCTACTTCGCGGCCAACCCCGGTGGCGCCTCCGCCGTGAACGCCAATGCCGAGACGGTGTTCATGGAGATCACCAAGCAGCTGTTCAACCCCTGGATCTCGGGCGCGCTGCTGGCAGCCATCCTGGCGGCCGTGATGAGCACGCTGTCGTGCCAGCTGCTGGTGTGCTCCAGCGCGCTGACCGAGGACATCTACCGCACCTTCCTGCGCAAGAACGCCAGCCAGATCGAACTGGTCTGGATCGGCCGCGCCATGGTGCTGCTGGTGGCCTTGATCGCCATCGCCATCGCCAGCAACCCCGACTCCAAGGTGCTGGGCATGGTCAGCTACGCCTGGGCCGGCTTCGGCGCCGCCTTCGGCCCGGTGATCATCCTGTCGCTGTTCTGGAGCCGCATGACGCGCGGCGGCGCGCTGGCCGGCATCATCACCGGCGCCGTGACGGTGCTGGTGTGGAAGCAGTTCGGCTGGCTGGGCCTGTACGAGATCATCCCCGGCTTCATCCTGGCCTGGCTGGCCACGGTGGTCGTCAGCCGCATGGGCCCTGCGCCTTCGCAAAGCATCCTGAAGGCGCATGCGGCGGTGGAGAGCGAGTTCGAGCGGATCGGGGCACGCTGAGCCGCGCGCACGAAGACGGCACCCCTGCCATGACGCAAAACGCCCGATGCCTGCGCCTCGGGCGTTTTTGCTTTGATGCACGCACTCGAAAGGCCATACAGCCGCTTTACGCCTTCGGCATGCCTGTATAAAATTTTATACAAGGATCTTCCATGGAGCAGGACAAAGACATCCGCTGGGTCGGATCCTCATACGACGATCTGCGGGACTTTCCCGCAGGCCCCAGGCGAGATGCGGGCTTTCAGTTGAGCAAGGTTCAGGCAGGCCAGGAACCGGAGGACTGGAAACCCTTCGACGACGTGGGCGCCGGGACGCGGGAGATCCGCGTGAGGGACGCCAGCGGAGCGTTCCGGGTGATGTATGTGGCCAAGTTCGAGGAAGCGGTCTATGTCTTGCACTGCTTCCAGAAGAAATCACAGGTGACAAGCCGGCACGACAAGGACATCGCATCGGCGCGCTACCGTGCCGTGGTCCACATGAGAAAGGCCAACAAATGAAGATCGATACAGAAATCCGCCATGTGACCAAGGCGAAGGCAAACCTCTTTCTGGAGCTGGGCTTTCCTGAAGACGAGGCATTGAAGCTGCAAGCTGCATCGCGCCAGCAGATCAACGACACCCATCTTCTCAAGGAGCAGCTGATGGCGGAGCTGGCGCAATGGATTGCACAGCATCACCTGAAGCAGTCAGACGCGGCAGAGATCCTGATGGTGTCCCGCCCGCGCATCTCGGATGTGGTGAACAGAAAGACTGCAAAGTTCACCATTGACGCCCTGGTTGAAATGTTGAGCCGCGTGGGAAAGCCGGTGCGTCTGTCCATTGGTTGATATGCCGATCGCTGCCCACGACATCGCCAAATCAGATGCACCTCAACGCACATGACGAGCGCTTTGTACGTGGTCGCCACAAGGGGAGTGGTCACTACAATCCATGGGCTCTTTTTTTCATCGCCGGGCCGCCCCAGGATGAAAAGCGGCCCCCTGCGGGGGACCGCGGACCTTGCCCTGCAAGGGGAGCGTGGGGGCCATTTTTCAACACACAACAAGTGAGACTGCCGCTATGCAAATGATCCGCCGCACCCTTCTTTCGACCTGCGTGGCCGCCATGGCGGTTGCTTCGGCTGGCGCCGTACTGGCCCAGACCAAGGAGGTCAAGGTGGGCTACGCCCTGGCCGTGAATTCGCACTACGGCGCGGCCGCCCAGGCCTGGGCCGATGCGGTGGAAAAGGGCACGAACGGCGCCTACAAGTTCAAGCAGTTCCCCGCGTCCGCCCTGGGCGGCGAGCGCGAGCTGATCGAGGGTCTGCAGCTGGGCACGGTGGAGGCGGCCATCGTCTCCACGGGCGCCATCAGCAACTTCGTGCCCGATGTGGGCGTGGTGGACATTCCCTTCCTGTTCCGCGACACGCAGCATGCACGCGCCGTGCTGGACGGCGCCTTCGGCCAGGAGCTGCTGGCCAAGTTCAGCAAGCGCGGCCTGGTCGCGCTGGCCTGGGGCGAACAGGGCTTTCGCCACCTGTCCAACAACAAGCACGCCGTCAACGGCGTGGCCGATCTCAAGGGCCTGAAGATCCGCGTGACCGAGAACCCCGTGCACATCACGGCCTTCCGCACGCTGGGCGCATCGCCCACGCCCATGTCCTGGCCCGAGGTGATCGGTGCGCTGCAGCAGGGCACGATCGACGGCCAGGAGAACCCGATCTCGGTGCTGGCCTCGGCCAAGCTGTGGCAGGTGCAAAAGCACCTGACGCTGACGGCCCATGTGTACGCGCCCATGGCCCTGCTGGTGTCGCCCTCGTTCTGGGGCACGCTGAACGACAGCCAGAAGGCGGCCTTCACGCAGGGCGCCAAGTCGGGCGCCATCGCTTCGCGCGTGTTCGTGGACACGGTGGAGAAGAAGGGCGTGGAAGAGGCCAAGAGCCACGGCATGCAGGTGGTGGAGAAGGTGGACCAGGCCGCCTTCCGCACCGCGCTGGAGCCGGCCTACAAGGAATACGCGAAGAAGTTCGGCCAGAAGACGCTGGACACCATCGCCAACGCCAAGTAATCCCCTGACACATTGCGGGCTGCGGCCCGCAATGCAGGGCGCCCCGCTGCAGGCAACACCTGTGGCCCCGCACGGCGCCCGCGCCGATGATCTGACATCCGGCGGCAGCCCGGCCCTTGCGCCGCTCCCCTCCTGCTCTCGCCCACTCCTATGCTCAACCGAATCGAACGCGCCCTTGTGGCCTGCAACCGCTGGCTGCTGATCGTGCTGTTGCTGGCCATGGCCTGCATCGTGTTTGCCAATGTGGTGCTGCGCTACACCACGGGCGACTCCATTGTCTGGGCCGAGGAAGTGGCCCGGCACATGATGATCTGGGTCACCTTCCTGGGCGCGGGGCTGGTGCTGCGCTTCGGCGGCCATGTCGCCATCGACAACCTGCACCGCTCGGTGGGCACGCGCAAGGCGCAGTGGCTGCGCCGCCTCGTGGTGCTGGGCGTGGGCCTGTTCTGCGCGGTGATGGCGGTGGCCTCGTCGCAGTACGTCTGGGCCACGCGCTTCCAGACCACGGCGGCCACGGACATTCCGATCTCCTTCGTCTACGCGGCCATGCCCGTGGGCTTCGTGCTGATGCTGGTGCATCTGCTGTTCATTGCGCGCGGCTACGTGGCTGATGGCTCCTTCGCCGAATCCGACGAGATGGATGCCGACGCAGCCGCGTCGATCTGATCCACCAGGCAGACACATCATGGGTATCACGCTTTTCATCGCCATCATCGTCCTGCTCACGCTGGGCTTTCCGGTGGCCTTCGCGCTGGCGATCTCCGCCGCGCTGGCCGTCTTCGTGGGGGCCGCTATCCGCAGCTCATCGTGTTCAAGGAGATGTTCACGGGCATAGACAGCTTTCCGCTGATGGCCGTGCCCTTCTTCATCCTGGCCGCCGAGCTGATGTCGGGCGGCGCGCTCACGCATGTGCTGCTGCGCTTTGCCGCGCAGTTCGTGGGCCATCTGCGCGGCGGCCTGGGCTATGCCAATGTGCTGTCGCTGACGCTGTTCTCGGGCATTTCGGGCTCGGCCCTGGCCGATGCGGCCGGCCCCGGCTCGATGATGGTCAAGATGATGGACAAGGCCGGCTATGCACGCTCCTACGCGGCGGCGCTGACGGCCAGCACGGCCATCGTGGGGCCCATCATTCCGCCGTCGGTGAGCATGATCATCTACGCGCTGCAGGATGAGAACGTGTCGGTGGGCGGGCTGTTCATGGCCGGCTTCATCCCCGGCATCCTGATCGCGCTGGCCATGGCCGCCGTGAACTGGTGGGTGTGCAGGAAGCGCGACTACCGCTCCACCGAGCCGCGCCCTGACGGCCGCACGATGTGGATCAACAGCTTCAAGGCGATTCCCGCGCTGATGCTGATCGTGCTCATCGTGGTGGGCATCCGCTTCGGCATCTTCACACCCACCGAGGCGTCGGTGGTGGCCGTGTTCTACGCCCTGGTCTGCGGCAAGTGGGTGTACCGCACGCTGCAGTGGTCCGCGCTGCCGGGCATTGCGGCGCGCTCGGCCATGCTGACGGCCTCGGTGCTGCTGGTGATGGCGACTTCGGCGGCCTTTGCCTGGGTGCTGACGGTGGAGGGCATTCCGCAGTACCTGTCCGAACTGATCGTGAGCTGGGAGCTGTCGCCCACCCTGTTCCTGGTGGCGGTGAACATCCTGCTGCTGGTGTTCGGCATCTTCATGGAGCCGCTGCCCGGCGTGATGATCCTGGTGCCCATCCTGGCGCCCATTGCGTTCAGCCTGGGCATCGATCCCACGCACTTCGCCATGGTGGTGATCGTGAACCTGACGCTGGGCATGATCACGCCGCCCGTGGGCGGGCTGCTGTTCGTGACCTCGGTGGCCACGCGCGTGTCCATCACCGATCTCACACGCGAGATGCCGCTGTTCCTGCTGGCCCACTTCGTGGTGCTGTGCCTGCTGACCTTCATCCCCGCGCTGTCCACCTGGTTGCCGCATACGCTGGGCTTCCAGTGACGACAAGGGCCTCCGAGTGAGGCCCTTTTTTTTGCCGCCGGGCCGCTCCAAGGCAAAAATCGGCCCCCTGGGGGGGCAGCGGACCTTGCGCAGCAAGGGTAGCGTGGGGGCCTTATTTTGCCGCCGGGCCGCCCCAAGGCAAAAAGCGGCCCCCTGGGGGGGGCAGCGGACCTTGCGCAGCAAGGGTAGCGTGGGGGCCTTATTTTGCCGCCGGGCCGCCCCAAGGCAAAAAGCGGCCCCCTTGGGGGGCAGCGGACCTTGCGCAGCAAGGGTAGCGTGGGGGCCTTTTTTCTGGGGTGCCCAGCGCCTCAGAACAGCAGGCCGGCCATGCGCTGGGCCGTTTCCTTCAGGTGCGGCAGGCCCTCCAGCGCCTGCGCCAGCGGCATGCGCGCCTCGGGCGCATGCACGGCCAGCGTGGCGCGGCACTGGCCCTTGGCATCGCGCACGGGCACGGCCACGGCGATCATGCCGCGCATGAATTCCTCGCGGTCGCAGGAGTGGCCTTCACGCACGATGCGCGCGCACTCCTGTGCCAGCGCCTCGGGCGTGGTCAACGTGTTGGCCGTGCAGGCGGTGAGTTCCACGCTGTCCAGAATGGCGGCGCGCCGGGCCGCAGGCATATGGGCCAGGAACAGCTTGCCGCTGGCCGTGGCGTGGATGGGCACCATCGATCCGGCCTCCAGCTGGATGCGCAGCGGCCAGTGGGTTTCGACACGGTCCAGGTAGCGCACGCGCGTGCCGTCCAGCACGGTGAGGTTGCAGGTCTCGCCCAGACGGGCCACCAGCTGGGACAGCAGCTCATGGCGCAGGGCCTGGCGCGGGTCGGCTTGCAGGGCGCGCACGGCCAGGCTCAGCAGCTTGGGGCCGGGGGAGAAGCTGCGGTCACCCTCATGGCGCAGCAGCCATTGCCGCGCCTCCAGGTGGGAGCACAGGCGCGAGGCCGTGGCCTTGGGCAGGTTGAGCGCGGCTGCGATGTCCATGAGGCCCGGCGGGGCCTCGGCCTGGGTCACGAAATCGAGCACGGCCAGGGAGCGATCGGAGACCGAGTTCGCTTCGTCCTGCCGTGCAGGGGTGGGGTCCGGGGCAGCGCTGGCAAGGGATGGCGGCATGGGGCGGTGTCGTGTCGTGTGGAAGGCCGGAAACGCTTTCGATCATGCCTGATCGCCAGGAGGCGGCAAGGGTTTGCGCGGGGTTGCAGTCCACGGCGGCAACGAATAAGTTTCATCCAAAGGAACAAATAGTTCCTTCAAAAGAAACTCAAAAGGAGCCACCGCATGCCGGACCCCATCGACAGCTATGACTACGTGATCGTGGGAGCAGGCTCTGCCGGCTGCGTGCTGGCCGCGCGCCTGTCCGAGGACCCGGCCACGCGGGTGCTGCTGCTGGAGGCCGGCCCGCCGGACCGCTCGCCCTGGATCCACCTGCCCATCGGCTACGGCAAGACCATGTGGAGCCCCGTCTACAACTGGAAGTTCGAGACCGACCCGGACCCCAACATGAACGGCCGGCGCATCTACTGGCCGCGCGGCCGCACGCTGGGCGGCAGCAGTTCGATCAACGGCCTGATCTACGTGCGCGGCCAGCGCGAGGACTACGACCATTGGGCGGCGCTGGGCAATGCAGGCTGGTCGTATGAGGAGGTGCTGCCCTACTTTGTGAAGTCCGAAGGCAATGCGCGCGGCGCCTTCCCGGGCCATGGCGCGGACGGGCCGCTCAAGGTCTCGGACATCGGCGCACAGCATCCGCTGATCGAGGCCTTCATTGCCGGTGCAGGCCAGGTCGGCGTGCCCCGCACCGAGGACTTCAACGGCCGCGACCAGGAGGGCGCAGGCTACTACCAGCTCACCACCCACAAGGGCCTGCGCTGCAGCACGGCCAAGGCCTATCTGGGCGAGGCCCGGCGCCGCCCCAATCTGCGCATAGAGACCGACGCCATGGCCACGCAGCTGGTGCTGCGCGGCCGGCGCGCCACCGGCATCCGCTACCGGCAAGGCGGGCAGGAGCGCCAGGCCCAGGCGCGGGCCGAGGTGATTCTGTCGGCAGGCGCCATCCAGTCGCCGCAGCTGCTGCAACTGTCGGGCATAGGCCCGGCCGCGCTGTCGCAGTCCCTGGGGATTCCCGTGGTGCACGATCTGCCGGGCGTGGGCGAGAACCTGCAGGACCATCTTCAGATCCGCCTGGGCTACGAATGCAGCCAGCCCATCACCACCAATGACCAGCTCAATTCCTGGGTGGGCAGGACCAGGCTGGGGCTGGAATGGCTGCTGTTCCGCTCGGGCGCGCTGGCCGTGGGCATCAACCAGGGCGGCTGCTTCATGCGTGCGCTCAGGGACGAGCAGGGCCGGCCCGTGGCCGCCACGCCCGACATCCAGTTCCACGTCTCCACGCTGTCGGCCGACATGGCAGGGGGGCAGGTCCATCCGTACTCGGGCTTCACCATGTCAGTCTGCCAGCTGCGGCCCGAGTCACGCGGGCAGTTGCGCATCCGTTCGCGCGATGCCTTCGAGCCGCCCTCCATCCAGCCCAACTACCTGGCCACCGACCTGGACCGCCGCACCAACGTGGCGGCCGTGCGCGCGGCGCGCGCCATTGCCGACACGCCGGCCATGCGCCCCTTCGTGAAGCGCGAGGTCAAGCCCGGCCCCGATGCGCACAGCGATGCTCAACTGCTGGAGTTCTGCCGCAACCACGGCGCCACCATCTTCCACCCCAGCGGCACCTGCCGCATGGGCAGCGACGCCCTGGCCGTGGTCGATGCGCGCCTGCGCGTGCACGGCATGGCCGGTCTGCGCGTGGTCGATTGCTCGGTCATGCCCACCCTGGTCTCGGGCAACACCAACGCGCCCGTGGTGATGATGGCCGAGAAGGCCGCCGACATGGTTCGCGAAGACAGGCACGGAGAGACAGGGCAGCTCAAGGTCGCATGACTGCCCGTTCCTGCATCCCGGCAATGCGACAGACAACCAGGAGACAGCATGACGACGGCAACCGATCCCAGGGTCATCCGCAAGGTGGTGACCTCCGCGCTCATCGGCGCAACCATCGAGTGGTATGACTTCTTCCTGTACGGCGTGGTCGCCGGCATCGTGTTCAGCAAGCTGTACTTTCCCAGCGACGATCCGCTGATCTCCACGCTGCTGGCCTACACCACCTTTGCCGTGGGCTTCGTCACACGGCCGCTGGGCGGGGTGATCTTCGGGCACTTCGGCGACCGCGTGGGACGCAAGAGCATCCTGGTGGTCACGCTGATGATCATGGGCGTGTCCACCTTCCTGATCGGCCTGCTGCCCACGCATGCGCAGATCGGCGTGGCCGCGCCCATCCTGCTGCTGCTGTTGCGCGTGGCCCAGGGCATAGGCCTGGGCGGCGAATGGGGCGGTGCCGTGCTCATGGCCTACGAATACGCGCCCAAGGAAAAGCGGGGCTTCTACGCCTCCCTGCCCCAGGTGGGCCTGGCCATCGGCCTGTTCATGGCCTCGGGCGTGGTGGCCCTGCTGTCCTGGCTGTGTACCGAAGAGCAATTCATGGCCTGGGGCTGGCGCGTCGCGTTCCTGATCTCGGGCCTGATGGTGGCCGTGGGCATGTACATCCGCCTGCATGTGAAGGAGACGCCCGAATTCGCAGCCGTCAAGGCACGCAATGCGGAAACGGCCATCCCTTTCATGGACATGATGCGGCGCTATCCGGGCAATGTGCTCAAGGGCATGGGCGCACGCTATATCGACGGCGTTTTCTTCAACGTCTTCGGCGTGTTCTCGATCAGCTACCTGACCTCCACCCTGCAGATCAGCCGCACCGACGCATTGATCGGCGTGATGGTCGCCGCCGTGGTGATGTGCTTCACGATTCCGCTGTTCGGCCGCCTGTCCGACCGCATGGGGCGCAGCCGCGTGTATCTGTGGGGATCGCTGATCACCGCGGTCTCGGCCTTCCCGGCCTTCTGGCTCATGGCCCACAGCGGCGGCAATGTGCTGCTGATATGGATCGCCATCGTCGTGCCCTTCGGCATTCTCTACGCGGCGGTCTACGGTCCCGAAGCCGCCCTCTTCTGCGACCTGTTCGACGCCAAGGTGCGCTACACAGGCATTTCCTTCGTCTACCAGTTCTCGGGCATTTTCGCGTCCGGCATCACGCCCATCATTGCGACGGCGCTGGTCAAGACGGCCGGTGGCAGCCCATGGCTGGTGTGCCTGTATGTGGTGTTTGCGGGAGCGGTATCGGCCTGGTGTGCCTGGGCGATTGGGAGGGATGGGCAGGGTGCCCGCGCCTTTCGGCCCGTGGGCAATGCCAGGGCAGGCCTGTGAATGGATGGAATTCGGGCGCTTTCAAGAAAGTTGAATACGCACGCCGGAAAACACATTGCCGGCGTACGAACCCATTTCACGGACTCCAGCAAAAACCACTCAAAACCATCGCACTGTTTCTCTTTATAAAGACGATGGCTAGAATGCCCATGCATTTTCTTAATCAGACAGAGAGGGACCATGTTCAAGAAAGCATTGGCAGCAGCCATCTTGCTGGGCTGCGGCCTGGCGCACGCATTCATGCCCAGCAATGGCACCTGGGTCGTGACTTCCGAACTCAACGGCAAGCCGGGTCGCGGACTCGCCCTTGATGCACAGAACGGCACCCTGGTCATGCAGATGTATGCCTACGAGCCCAGCGGGCAGCCGAGCTTCTACATGACGTCGGGCGCCTTGACCAACAACCGTTTTTCAGCGCCGCTGATGCGCTATACGGGTGGCCGCTATCTGGGCAGCGGCCCTCTGTCGGGCACAGAAGACCGGAATATGGGCCAGGTCAGCATGCGCTTCACCAGCGGCGTTTCGGGTTTCATCACGCTGCCCGGCGAGCAGGAAGTGGCGATTTCGCGCTTCAACTTCGGTTACCCCGCCGTGGCATCCAGCCTGCGCGGAATCTGGGCGCTGACTTCGTTCGGCAGCGAAGGCGTTTTCTCCGAAGTCGTGAATATGCAGCTGCAGACACCCGCCACGGCGAACGGAAATGGCCTGATGGAAACGGCAGACCGGCTGTTTGGCTGTGAACACCAGATCCGGGGCAATCTGGCGGGCGGCGTGCTGTGCGTGAAGATCACCAGCTCTGGCCAGTTGCTGCGTTCCTACTACTTCGTCTACAGCGTGAACGAGGGTGAAGGCAGTTCCCGCACCAATGGAACCCGCCCCGAACAGGTGATGGTTGTCAAGCGCCTGCTTGACCCGAAGGGCGTGGGCACAGGCATCGTCTACGCGGCCGATGCACCCGTGGACCCAGTGCCCACCGTGCTGCACGACATCATCGAGAACCTGTCATTCAACGCCGCGCCTCTGCCAGCCGAGCAGGAGTGACGCCCTCGCTGCCGGCCACCCCTCAGGGCAGCGCCGGCAGCTGCTCCGCATGCCGCAGGTCCACATGCGCCTGCAGGAAGTCGAGCACGGCGCGCGTGCGCGGGGGCAGGCGGTCGGGCTTGCCCAGGTAGACGGCGTGGATGGGTTCCAGGTCGCCCGTGTTGAATTCCTCCAGCACGGGCACCAGCCGGCCGGCGAGCACGTCGGCCCAGGCGTGGTACAGCGACAGGCGGGCCAGGCCCGTGCCATGCAGCGCCAGCTCGCGCATCACATCGCCGTCGTTGACGCGCACCACCTCCCCGATATCGACGGCCACGCGCTGGCCGTCCACCAGAAATGGCCAGTGCGGTATGGCGCGCTGGTAGCTCCAGCCCAGGCGCACATGGTGGCCCAGCTCGTCTGGATGCAGGGGCCTGCCCATGCGGGCCAGGTACTGCGGTGAGGCGAGGATGACCTGCCGCGTGTGGCCCAGCAGCCGCGCCACCATGTCCGAGGGCGGAAGCTGGCCCCAGCGCACGGCGATGTCGGTGCCGGCCTCGACCAGGTCCACGATCTGGTCCGTGAAGCTCAGTTCCAGGCTCAGCCCGGGATGGCGCTGCAGCAGTTGCGGCACCAGCGGGACGAGCAGCATTTTTCCGGTCGATGAGCTGGTGTTGATGCGCACCAGGCCGCGCGGTTCGCTGCGCACGGCCACGCAGGCCTCCAGTTCCTCCAGGTCGGCCAGCACGCGCTTGCCGCGCTCGAACAGCTGGCAGCCTTCGGGCGTGAGATGCAGGCGCCGCGTGCTGCGCTGCAGCAGCTGCACGCCCAGGCGCGCCTCCAGCCGCGACATGCTCTTGCTGGCGGCCGAGGGCGAGATGCCCAGGTGGCGCGCAGCGGCCGAGAGGCTGCCGCGCTCGGCCACCAGGATCAGCATCTCCAGCTCGGCAAAGCGGTTGGCATCGGCGCTGCCTGTGTCGGTGGCCGTGGGTGGGACAAGTGCGGGCATGGCGTCTCCTGAAAAGAGGTCATCTATTCCACACAGGAACAGATCCGTTTCCATTATTCCATCTACACAAAGGTATGTTGCAGTGCGACATTAATGGACATCACACCAAGGATCACAAGGAATCCGTCCATGCCTCTTTCCCTACTCGCCCTGGCGGCCGGTGCCTTTGGCATCGGCACCACGGAATTCATCATCATGGGCCTGCTGACACAGGTCAGCCAGGATCTTCACATCAGCATTCCCACGGCGGGCTCGCTGATTTCGGGCTACGCCATCGGCGTGGCCGTGGGCGCGCCCGTGCTCACGCTGCTGACGCGCCAATGGCCGCGCAAGCGCCTGCTGCTGGCGCTGATGCTGATCTTCATCGCCGGCAACCTGGCCGCCGCGTTCGCGCCCAGCTATGAATGGCTGATGTCGGCGCGCGTGCTGACCTCGCTGACCCACGGCACCTTCTTCGGCGTGGGCGCCGTGGTGGCCACGGGACTGGTGCCGGTGGACAAGAAGGCGTCGGCGATTGCGCTGATGTTCTCGGGCTTGACTCTGGCCACCCTGCTGGGCGTGCCTGCCGGCGCCTGGATCGGCCAGATGTTCGGCTGGCGTAGCGCCTTCCTGGCCGTGGCCGCGATCGGCGTGCTGGCCTTTGCCATCCTGGCCGCCTTCGTCCCGCGCGACCAGGGCCGCCCCGAAGTCACGCCGCTGGCGCAGGAGCTGGCCGTGCTGGCCAACGGCCAGGTCTGGCTGGGCCTGGGCATCACGGCCTTCGGCTTTGCAGGCGTGTTTGCGCTCTACACCTATGTGGAGCCGCTGCTGACCCAGGTGACCCGCATGGGCGACAGCCTGGTGGCACTGACCCTGCTGCTGTTTGGCGCGGGCCTGGCCGCAGGCAATCTGCTGGGCGGCAAGCTGGCCGACCGGGGCGTGATGCGCGCCCTGGTGTGGAGCATTGCGGCGCTGATGGTGGTGCTGGCGGCAGGCCGCTGGGCCTTCGGGAACCAGGCCGTGGCCATGGCCTATGTGATCGTGCTGGGCGTCGTGGCCTTCGCCACGGTGGCCCCCATGCAGATGCGCGTGCTGGACCAGGCCGGCCCCCAGGGCGCCAACCTGGTCTCCAGCCTGAACATTGCGGCCTTCAACCTGGGCAATGCCCTGGGTGCCTGGGTTGGCGGCCTGGCCCTGGCCGGTGGCCTGGGCCTGGTCAACCTGGGCTGGGCCGCCGCCGCGCTGACGGCCGTGGGCCTGGTGCTGGTCTTCTGGAGCAGCCGCCTGTCCGCAGGCTCCGCACGCAGCGCAGGCGTGGCCTGCGCCTGAGGCTCAACGGGCCAGCACGGGCTTGAGCGCCTTGCCCGTGTGCGTGCCCGCAGCCACCAGATCCTCGGGCGTGCCGGCCGCGATGATGCGGCCGCCGTCCTTTCCGCCTTCGGGGCCGAGGTCGATGATCCAGTCGGCCTCGGCGATCACGTCCAGGTCATGCTCGATGACGACCACGCTATGGCCCGCATCCACCAGGCGGTGCAGCACGCGGATGAGCTTGTCCACATCGGCCATGTGCAGGCCCACCGTGGGTTCGTCCAGCACATAGAGCGTGTGCGGCGCCTTGTTGCCGCGCCGGGTCACGTCGTCGCGCACCTTGGTCAGCTCGGTGACGAGCTTGATGCGCTGGGCTTCGCCGCCCGACAGCGTGGGCGAGGGCTGGCCCAGCGTGAGATAGCCCAGGCCCACGTCCTTGAGCAGCTGCAGCGGGTGGGCGATACTGGGCATGCTGGCGAAGAACTCGACGGCCTCGTCCACCTCCATCTGCAGCACGTCGCCAATGCTCTTGCCGCGCCAGGAGACGGCCAGGGTCTCGGGGTTGAAGCGCGCGCCATGGCAGACCTCGCAGGGCACCTTGACGTCGGGCAGGAAGCTCATCTCGATGGTGCGCATGCCCTGGCCCTCGCAGGCCGGGCAGCGGCCTTCGCCGGTGTTGAACGAGAAACGGCCGGCCGCGTAGCCGCGGGCCTTGGCCTCCAGCGTTTCGGCATAGAGCTTGCGGATGGTGTCCCAGAAGCCGATGTAGGTGGCCGGGCAGCTGCGCGGGGTCTTGCCGATGGGGGTCTGGTCGACCTCGAGCACGCGGTCAATGCCCTCGAAGCCCTGCAGGCCCTTGCAGCCGGACAGCGGCGGCGCCTTGCCCGCGTCCATGGCATCGCGCCCAGCCTTGGTGGCGCGCTGGCCCACCCAGGCGGCCACATTGGCCAGCATCACGTCGCGCGCCAGCGTGGACTTGCCCGAGCCGCTGACGCCCGTGACGGCCACCAGACGCTTGAGCGGCACGCGCGCATCCACGTTCTGCAGGTTGTGCAAGTGGGCGCCGCGCACGGTCAGCCAGCTCAGTGCGTCGGAGGCGGGCTCGGCTTCGACAACGACAGGCGCGGCCTTCTTTTTGGATTTGGATACCTTGACAGGCGCGGGTTCCGGCACCGGTTCGGCCACGGCGGCAAGCTCGGCGGCCGCCTGCGGCGGCTGGCCTTCGCCCACCCAGCGGCGCGGCTGGAACGGGTGGCGCATGGCGTGCAGCAGGTAGCGGCCCGTGATGGAGTCCTCGGCCGCCATGATGTCGGCCGCCGTGCCCTGGGCCACGAGGCGGCCGCCGCGTATGCCGGCGCTGGGGCCGATGTCGATGATGTGGTCGGCGCGGCGGATGGTGTCTTCGTCATGCTCGACCACGACCAGGGTGTTGCCCTTGTCGCCCAGCTTGTGCAGGGCGTTGAGCAGGATCTGGTTGTCGCGCGCATGCAGGCCGATGGTGGGCTCGTCCAGCACATAGCACACGCCCTGCAGGTTGCTGCCCAGTTGCGCGGCCAGGCGGATGCGCTGGGCCTCGCCGCCCGACAGCGTGGGCGCACCACGGTCCAGCGTCAGGTAGCCCAGGCCCACTTCCTCCAGGAATTCGAGGCGGCTCTGGATCTCGGGGATGAGGTCGCGCGCAATGTCGGACTCGCGTCCGGACAGGGCCAGCGCCTGCACCCATTGCCGCACGTCGTTGACCGACAGCTGGGCGATCTCGGCAATGCCCACGCCATGGAAGCGCACGGCGCGCGCCGTGGCGTTCAGGCGTGTGCCCTGGCAGGTGGGGCAGGTCACTTCGGCCAGGTCTTCGATTTCCTGGCCTTCGAACTTGACCTCGCGACCCCGGTTGTCCTCGACCAGCAGGGTGTCGTCATAGACCTTGCGCTGGTCCTTGGTGAGCTTGACGCCCGTGCCCACGCAGTCGGGGCACCAGCCGTGCTTGCTGTTGTAGGAAAACAGGCGCGGGTCCAGCTCGGCATAGCTGGTGGCGCAGACCGGGCAGGCGCGCTGGGTGGAGAACACCTGCAGGCTGCCGATGCCGGCCGTGCTCCGGCCGCCGGCCATGGCATCGGCCAGGTTGTCCAGGCCTGACAGCACATGCAGCACACCCTTGCCTGTTTCCAGCGCCTGCGCCAGGTGGCCGCGCAGTTCGCGCTCGTTGGCCGCCGTGACGGTGACGCTGGCCACGGGCAGTTCGATGGTGTGCTCCTTGAAGCGGTCGATGCGCGGGAATCCCGTGGTGGGCAGGAATTCGCCGTCCACGCGCAGATGCGTGTAGCCGCGCGGGCGCGCCCAGTCGGCCAGCTCGGTGTAAACGCCCTTGCGGTTGACCACCAGCGGCGCCAGCAGGCCGATGGTCTGGCCCCTGAACTGCGTGAGCAATTGGGCCGCGATGCTTTCCGCCGTCTGCGGCTGCACGGCGGCGCCGTCGTGGATGCAGTGCTGCGTGCCCAGCTTGACGTAGAGCAGGCGCAGGAAGTGCCAGACCTCGGTGGTCGTGCCCACGGTGGACTTGCGCCCGCCGCGCGACAGGCGCTGCTCGATGGCCACGGTGGGCGGAATGCCGTAGACCGCATCCACCTCGGGCCGGCCCGCAGGCTGGACGATGGAGCGCGCATAGGCGTTGAGCGACTCCAGGTAGCGGCGCTGGCCTTCGTTGAACAGGATGTCGAAGGCCAGCGTGGACTTGCCCGAGCCCGAGACGCCCGTCACCACGTTGAACTTGCCGCGCGGGATCTCCACCGACAGCTGCTTGAGGTTGTGCTCCTTGGCGTTGACGATCTCGATGGCATTCCTGGCCGCGGCGCCCGACATGGCATGCGCCTTGCGCTGGCTCTTGTAGAGCATGGGGGCGACCTCGCGCACGGCCTCGCCGCCCACGCCCATGGCCAGGTCGTACTCGCGCAGCGCCTGGGCCGTGTGCGAGCCGGGAATCTGGCGCACTTCCTCGGGCGTGCCCTGGGCCACGATGCCGCCGCCGCCGTCGCCGCCTTCGGGGCCGAGGTCGATCAGCCAGTCGCTGGCGCGGATCACGTCGAGGTTGTGCTCGATGACGATCAGCGAGTGCCCGGCCTCCAGCAGCTTGCGCAGCGCGCGCATGAGCTTGGCGATGTCGTCGAAGTGCAGGCCCGTGGTGGGCTCGTCGAACAGGAACAATGTGCCCTTCTTGGCCAGCGCCTGCTTCGACTTGGCCTGGGACTTGGCCGCCTCGGCCAGAAAGCCCGCGAGCTTGAGGCGCTGGGCCTCGCCGCCCGACAGCGTGGGCACGGGCTGGCCCAGCTTCACGTATTCCAGGCCCACATCGACGATGGGCTGCAGGGCGCGGATGACCTCGCGGTCCTGGGCGAACAGCAGGGCCGCCTCGGCCACGGTGAGCTCCAGCACATCGGCCACGTTGAGCTTGCGCGGCTGCAGCTCGCCGACCGCGTGGCGCTCGATCGTGACTTCCAGGATCTCGGGGCGGTAGCGCGTGCCGTTGCAGTCGGGGCAGCGCAGGTAGACGTCGGAGAGGAACTGCATCTCCACATGCTCGAAGCCCGAGCCGCCGCAGGTGGGGCAACGGCCGTCACCGCTGTTGAAGCTGAACTTGGCGGCCGTGTAGCCGCGCTGGCGCGACAGCGGCGCAATGGCGAACAGCTCGCGGATGGAGTCCCAGGCGCCCACGTAGCTGGCCGGGTTGGAGCGCGCCGTCTTGCCGATGGGCGACTGGTCCACGAACATCACGTCGCTCAGGTGGTCGGCGCCCAGCAGGCGCTCGAAGGCGCCGGCCGCATCCGTGGGCTTGCCGAAGTGGCGCATCAGCGCGGGCACCAGCACGTCCTGGATCAGCGTGGACTTGCCCGAGCCGCTGACGCCGGTGATGGTGACCAGGCGCTGCAGCGGAAAGTCCACGTCGATGCTGCGCAGGTTGTGCTCGCGCGCGCCTTCGAGGATGAGCCGCGGCGTGGACTCGGTCACCATGCGCTTGAGGCCGAAGCCCACCTGCTTGCGGCCGCCCAGGTAGGCGCCGGTCAGCGTGTCGGCATGGCGCAGGTCCTCGGGCGTGCCGTCGAACACGATCTGGCCGCCGCGCGCGCCGGGTCCGGGGCCCATGTCGATCATGCGGTCGGCGGCGAACATCACGGCCGGGTCGTGCTCGACCACGACCAGGGTGTTGCCCGCATCGCGCAGGCGCTGCATGGCCTCGGTGATGCGTTCCATGTCGCGCGGGTGCAGGCCGATGCTGGGCTCGTCGAGCACGAACAGGGTGTTGACCAGCGAGGTGCCCAGGGCCGTGGTCAGATTGATGCGCTGCACCTCGCCGCCCGACAGCGTGCGGCTCTGGCGGTCCAGCGTGAGGTAGCCGATGCCCACGTCGCACAGGTACTGCACGCGCGCCATGATTTCGGCGTGCAGCATCTTGAGCGCCTGGGCCTCGCCGTCATGCAATGGGGCGTCGACTGCTGGCGCCAGCTGCTGGAAGAAGTCGCGCAGCCGCACCAGGGGCAGCTGCATCAGGTCGTGCAGGCACAGGCCCGGCAGCGCGTCCAGCTGCTCACGGCTCCAGGCCACGCCCTTCGGCATGAAGCGGCGGTAGCGGCCTTCGTCGCCGGGCGGCAGCACGGCATCGGCGGCCTGCTTGCCGCCCAGGCGCCACAGCAGGCTTTCGGTCTTCAGGCGCGCGCCGCCGCAGGTGGGGCATTCGGTATAGCTGCGGTACTTGGACAGCAGCACCCGGATGTGCATCTTGTAGGCCTTGCTCTCCAGGTATTCGAAGAAGCGCTTGATGCCGTACCAGGTCTGGGTCCACTTGCCATTCCAGTTGGGCGAGCCGTCCAGCACCCAGCTTTTCTGCGCATCGGTGAGCTTGGCCCAGGCCGTGTCGCGCGGAATGCCTTCGGCCTCGGCGTGGCGCATCAGGTCATCCTGGATCTCCTTCCAGGCCGGCGTCTGCACGGGCTTGATGGCGCCCGTGCGCAGGGTGAGCTTGTCGTTGGGAATGACCAGCCCCCAGTCCACGCCGATCACGCGGCCAAAGCCACGGCAGGCCTCGCAGGCGCCCACGGCGGAGTTGAAGGAGAACAGCGAGGGAATCGGCTCCTGGTAGCTCAGGCCGCTTTCGGGGCAGTGCAGGCCCAGCGAGAACTTCCACAGCTGGGGCTCGGTGGGCTGGCCACCTGCGGCTTCCACGGCGGATTCAGGCAGCACATAGACCGTCATGTGGCCGCTGCCGCGCTTGAGCGCGACCTCGATGGCCTCGTAGACACGGGCCCGCTCCACATTGCCCAGGCGGAAGCGGTCGGCCACCACATCCAGCATCTTGACCTTGAGCGGCGCCGCCGCCTTGGTCTTCTTGCCCTTGGCGTCTGCAGCGGGCTCCACGGCGCCCGCCTTCTCCGCCTCGCGCTCGGCCTGGACCTTGGTGAAGCCGCTGGCCGACAGCCATTGCTCCACCTCGGCAGCCGTGGTGTTGGCGGGCAGCTCGACGGGGAAGGTGATGGCGATGCGCGGATCGCCGGCCTGCCGGCAACGCTCGGCCAGCTCCTCCAGCACGCTGTCGGGCGTGTCGTGGCGCACGGGCACGGCGGTGTCGCGGTCGAACAGCTGCGCCGCACGCGCGAACAGCAGCTTCAGGTGATCGTTGAGCTCGGTCATCGTGCCCACGGTGGAGCGCGAGTTGCGGACGGGATTGGTCTGGTCGATGGCGATGGCCGGCGGCACTCCCTCCACACGGTCCACGGCCGGCTTGTCCATGCGGTCCAGGAACTGGCGCGCATAGGCCGAGAAGGTCTCGACATAGCGGCGCTGGCCTTCGGCATACAGGGTATCGAACACCAGGCTGGACTTGCCCGAGCCGCTGGGCCCCGTGACCACGGTCAGCTCGCCGGTACGGATGTCGAGATCCAGGTTCTGGAGATTGTGCTGGCGTGCGCCGCGAATTCGAATCAGACCGTGCGTCATGGGTGTTCTGTGGTCAGTGGGAGCCAAACATTCTAGGCAGTCCATGCGTCAGGCATCAGACGCTTCTCAATACCTGTATTTTCATACAGGTTAAACAAAAAGATACCCCCTCGACGCATCCGCGCGACCATAAAAAAACCCCGGAACCAGTCCGGGGCTCGTGCCTCTTGCCGAGGGCTTACTTGGCCATCTGCACGGAGGCAGGCATGGCCTGCTCACTCGGCACACCCTTCACCTGGGTGACGGCCAGCAGCGAGACGACGACAAAGGCCAGGCAACCGGCCGCGATGATCCTCATGGTTTTTTCCTTGATCAGGCTTTGAAAAGACGGGCCCAGACAAAAAGGCCCCGCACCTTTCGGTACGAGGCCTGATATGGCAGGCAGGTGCTGATTGGAACAGACCTGCTTTGCTCGCGGCTTACGCCGCGCGGCGATCAGAATGCGTGACGCACGCCCAGCGCGAAGGAGGAGAAGTCCGCGCCCTTCACACCGGTCATGTAGTTGGCGCCGGCCTTGTTGTCCACCTTGGTGTAGTAGCCGTAGACCTTGGTGCGCTTGCTCAGGTTGTAGTTGTAGCCCAGGGTCCACTGGTTGGCACCGGAGTCGGCAATGTTGCTCCACTTGTTGGCGTGGCCCAGGTTCACGTGGAACTCGGAAGCGCCCAGGGTGTACATGCCCGACAGACGGAAGTTGTTGCGCGTGCCGCGGATTTCTTCGTCGTTGCGCTGGTAGTAGCCGCCCAGCACGAACTGGCCGAGAGTGTAGGCAGCGCGGAAGGCCAGCTGCTTGTCTTCGTCGAACTGGCTGTAGCCGGCGCCCAGGGCCAGGGGGCCCACGTTGTAGTTGGCGGCCAGGTCGTAGCCGTTCTTCTTCTTGGCCAGGGCGGTGGCCTTCTCGTGCATGGAGACCGAGCCTTCCACCGTCAGGCCGCCGAAGTTGGGCGTGGTGTAGGAGATCTTGTTGGCGGTGCCCAGGCCGCTGGCGAACCAGACGGGATCGAAGTACAGCGCGTCGGAGGACGAACCCGTGTCATGGTTGTGCATGCTCACGTAGTCGGCCGTGGCGAAGTACGAGCCGGGGAAGAAGTTGCCCAGGCGCAGCATACCGAAGTTGCCCGACAGGTTCACTTCGCTCTGACGGCCGAAGGTCAGCGCGCCGGTGGAGGAGGAACCCATGCCGGTGTCGGAAGCGAAACCGCTTTCCAGCACGAAGCCGGCCTTCAGGCCGCCGCCCAGATCTTCGACACCGCGCATGCCCCAACGCGAGGAGTTGTTCTCCATCTTGCTGACGCTTTCGTCACCGATCTTCTGGCGCTCGATCGTGGTGTTGATACGGCCATAAATCGTCACGCTGCTTTGCGCCATCACGGTGGTGGAACCCAGCACGGCCAGCACGGCCAGGGCAACGCGGTTCATCTTGATCATCTCGGCATCTCCTTGGGATTGTTGAGTGGGTATTCTTGAAATCTCAGGGCCGACTCCGGCTCTAGATCAGTGCCATTTGCGGCTGCTGCGGATTCTAGGTGCGGGCATGTCAAAAAATGTATGCCCGCCTCTGAAAATGCGCCATCTGATGCTTTGCTGCCACAGGCATGACATGGAAAACCATTAGAAGCACCCAAAGAAAAAGCCCACGGCAAACCGCCATGGGCTTTCATCAATGCAGAGCCGCAAAACACCGCCGGATACTGCGCATACCGCATGCAACCGGCGCGGCCCAACTCAGAGACGCCGAGCAAGAGCCGCCTCGCGGCGATGGCGTCGTCCCCCTCCCGCGAAGCGAGAGAGGGGGAAGGCGCGTCAGCGCCTCAGGGGGAGCCCTCAATCATTCGCGTAGATATCCACATCCTTGGTCTCGCGCAGGAACAGCGTGCCGATGATGGCCGTGGCGCCTGCAATGACGATGGGATACCAGAGGCCGCTGTACATGTTGCCGGTCTGGGCCACGATGGCGAACGACATGGTGGGCAGCAGGCCGCCGAACCACCCATTGCCGATGTGATACGGCAGGCTCATGGAGGTATAGCGGATGCGCGTGGGGAACAGTTCCACCAGCATGGCGGCGATGGGCCCGTAGACCATGGTCACGAGGATGACCAGGTAGGTCAGGATGGCGACCATCATGACCTTGTTCATCTTCGCGGGGTCGGCCTTGGTGGGATAACCGTCCTCGGCCAGCACCTTGGCCACGGTCTTCTTGAACTCGGCGTCCTTGGCCTTGGCTTCCTCGGGGCTCAGGCCCTTGATGGAGAACGAGGGGATCTCGGTGCTGCCGATGCGGATGAAGGCCGTCTTGCCGGGCGCTGCGTCCTCGGAGTCATAGCTGACCGAGCCTGCGGCCAGCAGCTGCTTGGCCACGTCGCAGGAGCTGGTGAACTTGGAGGTGCCCGTGGGATTGAACTGGAACGAGCATTCCTTGGGATCGGCGACGATGACCACCTTGTTCTTGGCCTGTGCCGCAGCCAGGTCGGGGTTGGCCGCTTCGGTCAGCGCCTTGAACACGGGGAAGTAGGTCACCACGGCCAGCACGCAGCCCAGCATGATGATGGGCTTGCGGCCTATCTTGTCGGACAGCGAACCGAAGATCACGAAGAACGGCGTGCCGATGATCAGCGCCGCCGCGATCAGCAGATTGGCCGTCACCGCATCGACCTTGAGCTGCTGGGTCAGGAAGAACAGCGCATAGAACTGCCCCGTGTACCAGACGACAGCCTGGCCGGCGGTCAGGCCGATCAGCGCCAGGATCACGATCTTGAGGTTGCGCCATTGGCCGAAGGACTCGGTCAGCGGGGACTTGGAGACCTTGCCCTCGGCCTTCATCTTCTGGAAGGCCGGCGACTCGGACAGCGTCATGCGGATCCACACCGAGATGCCCAGCAGCACGATGGACAGCAGGAAGGGAATACGCCAGCCCCAGTCCGCAAAGGCCTGCTCGCCGATGGAGGTGCGCACGCCCAGGATCACCAGCAGCGACAGGAACAGGCCCAGCGTTGCGGTGGTCTGGATCCACGAGGTGTAGGCGCCGCGCTTGCCGTGCGGCGCATGCTCGGCCACGTAGGTGGCCGCACCGCCGTACTCGCCGCCCAGGGCCAGGCCCTGCAGCATGCGCAGGCCGATGAGGATCACCGGCGCCGCCACGCCGATGCTGGCGTAGGTGGGCAGGATGCCGACGATGAAGGTCGACAGGCCCATGATCAGGATGGTCACGAGGAAGGTGTACTTGCGCCCGATCATGTCGCCCAGCCGCCCGAACACCAGTGCGCCGAAGGGCCGCACGATGAAGCCGGCCGCGAAGGCCAGCAGCGCGAAGATGAAGGCCGATCCCGCATCGAGCCCGCTGAAGAATTGCTTGGCGATGATGGCCGCCAGCGATCCGTAGAGATAGAAGTCGTACCACTCGAAAACCGTGCCTAGCGACGAGGCAAAGATCACCTTGCGTTCTTCCGGAGTCATGGGCCGCGGGGTCGCCTTGACCCCCGCGCCTTGCGATGCGTTGATAGCCATGTCTGTCTCCTTGATTTATTGAATATTTAGCGGGCTTGCCATAGGCCCGCCGATTCACTATCCGCCTGCCTGCTGACGCGAATCTGACTCACCTCTTACAGAAATTGACGGCGAACTGAACGATTTCTTACTAACTCAGCAGCAACCCTGATGCCGTCTTTTTCCATGTGAAAAGCACCGTAAAAACCCTGCCAAACCATGCTGCACTGCGTAAGCACTCGGTCAGAAGCGCTTTCCAGAATGCGCCGCAAGGCTGCAGATCCATGGGGCTGCCGCCGCGATTCCAACTTCAGGAGACAAACCATGACCGATCCGGTGGTAGACAAAATACAGCGCCATCCCAAATACCAGGAGTTGCGATCCAGACGCAATCGCCTGGGCCTTTTTCTGACGCTGCTGATGCTGGTCGTTTATTACGGCTATATCGCGCTGATTGCCTTCGACAAATCCTTTCTGGCCCAGCCCATTGGCGCGGGCGTGACCTCGCTGGGCATCCCGATCGCCATGGGCGTGATCGTCTTCTCGGTGATCATCACCGGCCTCTACGTGCGCCGCGCCAATGGCGAGTACGACAAGCTCACCCAGGACATCCTGAAGGACGCCACGAAATGAAGAATTCCGCACAACGCATGCTGCTGGCGCCCGCCGTGGCGCTGGCCCTGACGGGGCCCGTGCTGGCCGCCGGCGGAGATGTCGGCGTGGCCGCCAAGCAGGCCACCAACTGGACCGCCATCATTCTCTTCACGGCCTTCGTCGTGGCCACGCTGTGGATCACCAAGTGGGCCGCGGGCCGCACCAAGTCGGCCGCCGACTTCTACACGGCCGGTGGCGGCATCACGGGCTTTCAGAACGGCCTGGCGATTGCGGGCGACTACATGTCGGCCGCCTCCTTCCTGGGCATCTCGGCCTCGGTCATGGCCAGCGGCTATGACGGCCTGATCTACTCCATCGGCTTCCTGGTGGGCTGGCCCATCCTGACCTTCCTGCTGGCCGAGCGCCTGCGCAACCTGGGCAAGTTCACCTTCGCCGACGTGGCAGGCTACCGCTTCTCCCAGACACCGTTCCGCGCCTTCGCGGCCAGCGGCACGCTGGTGGTGGTGGCCTTCTACCTGATCGCGCAGATGGTGGGCGCGGGCCAGCTGATCAAGCTGCTGTTCGGCCTGGACTACTGGATCGCCGTGGTGCTGGTGGGCGGCCTGATGATGATCTACGTGCTGTTCGGCGGCATGACGGCCACGACCTGGGTGCAGATCATCAAGGCCTGCATGCTGCTGGCCGGCGTGACCTTCATGGGCTTCATGGTGCTGGCCAAGTACGGCTTCAGCCCCGAGGCGCTGTTCGCCGAAGGCGTGCGCGTGCGCTCCGAGATCGCTGCCAACAACGGCGCCGACCCCTCGGCCGCCGCCAAGGCGGGCCTGGCCATCATGGGCCCGGGCGGCTTCATCAAGGACCCGATCTCGGCCATCAGCTTCGGCATGGCGCTGATGTTCGGCACGCTGGGCCTGCCCCACATCCTGATGCGCTTCTTCACCGTGCCCGATGCCAAGGAAGCACGCAAGAGCGTGTTCTGGGCCACGACCTGGATCGGCTACTTCTACGTGCTGATCTTCATCATCGGCTTCGGCGCCATCACCCTGGTGCTGACCAACCCCGAGATGGCCGATACGGTCAAGGGCGTGATCCACGGCGGCGCGGGCACGGCCAACATGGCGGCTGTGCTGGTGGCCAAGAGCGTGGGCGGCGACGTGTTCTACGGCTTCATCTCGGCCGTGGCCTTCGCCACCATCCTGGCCGTGGTCGCGGGCCTGACGCTGTCGGGCGCCTCGGCCGTGTCGCATGACCTGTACGCCACCGTGATCAAGAAGGGCAAGGCCGACAGCGCCGCCGAGCTGCGCGTCTCGCGCATCACCACGCTGACGCTGGGCGCCATCGCCGTGCTGCTGGGCATCGTGTTCGAGAAGCAGAACATCGCCTTCATGGTGTCGCTGGCCTTCGCGGTCGCGGCCTCGGCCAACTTCCCCCCGCTGCTGCTGTCGGTGCTGTGGAAGGACTGCACGACCAAGGGCGCGGTGATCGGCGGCTTCATGGGCCTGATCTCCTCCGTGGGCCTGACCGTGGTCTCGCCCCCGGTGTGGGAGGCCACGCTGGGCAACCCCGCAGGCTCGGCCTGGTTCCCCTACGCCTCGCCCGCGCTGTTCTCCATGACCATCGGCTTCGTGGGCGTGTGGCTGTTCTCGGTGCTCGACAAGAGCGCCCAGGCCGCCAAGGAACGCGCCATCTTCCCCGCGCAGCAGGTGCGCTCGGAAACAGGCCTTGGCGCCTCGGGTGCTTCGGGCCACTGAGCCCCTCAGGCACTCAGGCACCCACCATGCAAAGCCGGGCCCAGCGCCCGGCTTTTTCGTTGGCGCGGCAGCAGCCGCCCTCAGATTGATCGGCTGGAGAAGGCGCCTGATCAGATCTGCGATGGCCGGCACCGTCCAGGCCTCTAGACTTGCGGGGTCTGCGCAGCTTCGCCTGTGCAGCACCGCTTCCCTATTCAACGCACAGGACAGATCCGACATGCAACTCATCAGCCAAAGCTTCCAGGACGGCCAGGCGATTCCCGGCGAATTCGCGTTCGCAGTGCCCGATGCGGCCTCGCACGTGGCGCTGTCGTCCAACCGCAACCCGCACCTGGCCTGGAGCGGCGCGCCTGCGGGCACGCAGTCCTTCGTCGTGGTCTGCCATGACCCCGACGTGCCCAGCCGCGGCGACGATGTGAACCAGGAAGGCCGCGAAGTGCCGGCCAGCCTGCCGCGCGTGGACTTCTTCCACTGGCTGCTGCTGGACATTCCGGCCGCCACCACCGAGATCGCGGCAGGCGCCCAGTCCGACGGCGTCACGCCGCGCGGCAAGAGCGGCCCGGCCGCCCCCGGCGGCCTGCGCCACGGCATCAACGACTACACGGGCTGGTTCGCGGGCGACGAGCAGATGAAGGGCGACTACTTCGGCTACGACGGCCCCTGCCCTCCGTGGAACGACAGCATCGTCCACCACTACGTCTTCACCGTCTATGCGCTGGCCACGCCCACGCTGGCGGTCTCCGGCGAGCTGACCGGCGCCAATGTGCGCGCGGCGCTGCAAGCCGGCCAGGTGCTGGGCAAGGCCAGCATCACCGGCCTGTACAGCCTGAACCCTGCGGTCTCCGCCGCTTGAGCGAACGCCTTTCCGGGCGCCCTACGTCGCGCCGGCCAGCCTGCGCAGCTTGATGAAGGCCAGCGCCGCCATCACGGCGTCGTTGAGCGCGTCGTGGGCCTCGCGCTGCGGCAGGCCCAGGTCGGCCATCAGCGTGGCAAAGCGCAGGTCGATCTCGGGCGCCTGCTGCTGCCAGGGCAGCAGTTGCCGGAAGCGGTGGTCGTAGTACAGGGCCGAGACCTCGATGCGCTCGTTGGGCAGGCCCGTGCCCAGCCAGGGGCGCAGCACGCGCTCGATCATGGCCACGTCGAATTCCAGGTAGTAGCCGACCAGCGGGCGGCTGCCGATGAAGCGCAGCAGCTGCGCCAGCGCGTCCTCGATGGCCAGGCCCCGGGCCAGGTCCCGCTCGCGCAGGCGGTGGATGCGCACGCTGTCGCCGGGCACGCTGCGCGAGGGGCGCACCAGCAGTTCCAGGCGTTCGCTGGACAGGATGCGCTCGCCCACGATGCGCACGGCGCCGATGGAGATGATCTCGTCGCAGCGCACATCCAGGCCCGTGGTCTCGCAGTCCAGTGCCACCCATTCGCCGGGCGGCGGCGCGTCGAAGAGAAAGGCATAGGTGGGGTCCGCCAGCCTGCGCCGCTGCCAGTTGCGCCGCAGGCCCGCCACCCAGCGCTGCAAGGGCGCCGCGCTCATACGGCGTCCAGCCGCAGGCGCTGGCGCAGCAGTTCGCGGAAGCGCCGCACCACGGCCAGCGTGTCCTTGAGCAGGTCGCGCTCCAGGCTGCTCAGGCGAGCCGGGTCCACATGGCCGGTGACGGGGCGGCCCAGGTCGATCTCGGCCAGTCCCGCCTGCAGGCGCAGGCCCATGAGGAAATGCAGGCCCTGGAGCAGCTCCTGGCCCTGGGCGCCGTCGAGCACGCCCTTGTCCACCAGGGCCGCGATGCGCTCGGCCGTGCCGGTGGCGGCGATGCGCTGGGACAGCGCCAGGCTGCGCACGCCATGCACGATGGGAAAGATGCCGGCCTTCTTGAGGTGCACGGGCGCGCCCTCGCCGCCGCGCCCCAGCAGCCGCTCCCACCAGCTGCCCGGCTCGTGCGCGAAGGCGTCGACGGCCGAGGCGAAGCGCGCCACCTGGGCATCGCTGTCCAGGGCCAGCGCCATCAGGTCGCGCCGCACCGTGGCCAGCAGCGCGGCATCGCCCGCCACGGCATGGGCGTCCAGGAAGATCGCCAGGTGCATGAGGCCCTCGGGGCCGGGCAGGATCAGCCATTCGCGCACCTGCCTGCCGAAGCTGGCCACCGTGCCGCGCCATTGCGGATTGCTGAGCATGATGCCGCCCGGGCATTCGGGGTAGCCAAAGCGCTGCAGCTGCGCGGAAAAGCGCGCGCAGATGGCATCGAGGTCCTGGGGCGGCGCATAGCCGTCGCGCAGCAGCAGGCCGTTGTCCTGGTCGGTCTTGAGCAATTGCTCGCCGCGCCCCTCGCTGCCCATGACGAAGAGGCAGCTGTGGGCCACCAGGTCCGGCGGCGCCAGCATCTGCCAGGCACGCTCGAACAGGCGGGCATTGAGCTGCTGCACCAGCCGCGCCATCAGGGCCACCCGCGTGCCGCCCCGGTGCAGGGCGGCCACCAGGCGCGTGATCTGGGCGGCGGCCTGCTCCAGCGCCTGCAGGTCGGTGGCCTGCTCGATCTGCACGGTGATCAGGTGGGAGTGGTTGGCCAGGAAGCTGAACAGGTCCAGCGCCTCCAGGATGCCCAGCACCTGGCCCTGTGCATCGAGCACGGCCAGCCGGTGCACGCGCGCACGCAGCAGCACGACCAGGGCATCGCCCAGCTGGTCGTCGGCGCGCACGGTGAACACGGGCTGGCTGGCGAACTCGCCCACGGCCAGCCGGTCCAGCGGGCGGCCGTCAAGGATGGCGCGCTGCAGCGTGGTGCCCGTGAAGATGCCCAGGCCGCCCTGCGGCAGTCCCGAGACCAGCACGCAGGTTGTGCGCTCTGCATGGAACAGGCGCACCACGGAGACGATGTCGGTGGCCGCATCCACCACATGGGCGGCACGCAGATAGGCCTGGTCCACGCGCGCCAGCGTCAGCGACTGCAATTCGTGCCGGTCGGCGCGCTGGGCCAATGTGCCCAGCTTGTGGCCCAGGTCGGAGAACAGCAGGGCTCCAAAGGCCGTGTTGCGCGCGATCAGCTCGCCCACGGTTTCGCGCGCAAGCTGGTAGGCGATGAGCTCCTCGGCCACGGTGAAGCGGCTGCCCGTGCGGCCGGCCACCAGGGCGCGGCCGTCGAAGCTGTCGTCGGGGCCGTAGCTGGCCAGCACCTCGTCGCCCTCGGTCTGCACCACATGGCCCTTGATGATGACGAACAGGTGGGTGGGCGCCGAGCCGGCGTCCAGCACCACGGCGCCCTCGGGGAAGTAGGCGATGTCCACGCCATCGCGCACCAGCGCCTGTTCGTCGGGCGTGAGGCAGTCGAAGGGCGAGGCGGCGAAGTTGAAGGCGTTGGGCATGGGGCGGGGCCGTTGTTCCAGCCCCGCCATTCAAACCTTCAGGCCTTGCTCCACGCTTGCAGCCGCGTCCCAGCCGCTGTCGAACCAGCTGTCGCCTTCCAGGTAGGCGCGCAGCATGGGCAGGCTGTCCAGGCCCCAGAAGAGGCGGCCATCGACCTCCCAGGCCGGCACGCCGAACAGGCCTTGCGCGGCGGCGGCGTCGGTGTTCTCTCGCAGCAGGCGCTTGGCGTTGTCCGCCGCATCCGTGCGCAGCTGCGGCGCCAGCGTGGCGCGCAGTGCATCGAGCCGCGCGGGGTCCAGCGCGTCGGCGCCGCCCAGCCAGACATGGCGCAGCACGGCGTCCGCCACAAAGCGGTTGATGGTGCCGTCATCGCTGCACTCCAGCGCCAGGCGCAGCAGCGGCAGCGGGTTGAACGGGTGGCGGGCCGGCATGTCCAGCCCCACGCCCGTGGCATGGCCCAGCCAGCTCACATGGCGGTAGGTCCATTCGCGCTTGCCCGCGATGCCGGCCGGTCCCGGGTTGGCGTGGCGCTGCAGCAGCGCGCCCAGCAGCACGGGGCGGTACTGCATGTGGTGGCTGATGCCCTGCAGCGCCTGCGGCAGTTGCGCGAACGCCAGCCAGGCATAGGGCGAGATGAAGTCGAGATGGAAGGTGATCTGCTTCATGGCGGGTGCGTCGTGATGGGAATCTAGGGTGCGGTGGCCGCGATGCCTGCGCGCTCCAGCAGCGCGTTCCAGATGGCCAGGCGCTGCGGCGCGTCGGACTTGGACCAGGCGCGGATCTCGTCGATGGTGCGAAAGCACCCTTCGCAATGGCTGCGGTCGGGCGTCATGCGGCAGACCGAGATGCAGGGCGAGAGCACGGGCTCCTCTTCGGCACGCGGAGCGTATGCGGCGCGGGCCTTCTGGGCCAGCATTTCCTTGGGGCCCATCATGCCGCCACCTCCTGCACCACGTCGGCCCAGGGCGCGCCGGCCAGCAGTTGCAGCGCGGCCGGCGTGGCCGCGAACACCGCATGCGGATGGCCTGCTGCCGCCCAGACCGTGTCGAAACGCTGCAGTTCCCTGTCCACCAGGGTCACGGGCGTGTTGGCATGGGCCACGGGGCTGACGCCGCCGATGGAAAAGCCCGTCTGCGCCTTGACGAAGTCGGCATCGGCACGGCCCACGGGGCCGACCAGGGCCGCGACCTTCTTCTCGTCCACGCGGCGGTCGCCCGAGGCCACGACCAGCACGGCCACGCCGTCGCTGCGGCGGCGGAAGATGATGCTCTTGGCCACCTGGCCCACGAGGATGCCCAGCTGGTCGGCCGCTTCCTGGGCCGTGCGCGCGGCGCCGTCCAGCATGCGCGGGCCATCGCCGTGGCCGGCCTGCTGCAGGAAGGCCGCCACGCGCTGCACGCCTTCGGGAAGATGGTGGAGTTCAGATCCGCACATGCTCACACCGCCTCGCATGCAACCGCGCTGGCGCGCTTGGTCAGCAGTGCCTTGGCCACGCGCGACTGCGTGGGGCGGCCCAGGTGGTCGCTGATGAACTGGCCGGCGTCAATCAGCTTGTCCAGGTCGATGCCGGTCTCGATGCCCATGCCCTGCAGCATGTAGACCACGTCCTCCGTGGCCACGTTGCCCGTGGCGCCCTTGGCGTAGGGGCAGCCGCCCAGGCCCGCCACCGAGGTGTCGAACTGCCACACGCCCAGCGACAGCGCGGCCAGCGTGTTGGACACGGCCTGGCCGTAGGTGTCGTGGAAGTGGCCCGAGACATCGTCGATGGCGAAGTGCTGCAGCGTGGCCTCGATAGCCTTGCGCACCTTGACGGGCGTACCCACGCCGATGGTGTCGGCCACGCCCACATGCTGCACGCCGATGCCCTTCATGAGGCCGGCCAGGTAGGCCACGCGCTCGGGGGCGATCTCGCCTTCGTAGGGGCAGCCCACGGTGCAGCTCATGGCGCCGCGCACGTAGATGCCCTGGGCGCGTGCGGCCTCGGCCACGGGAGCGAAGCGCTCGATGCTTTCGGCAATGGAGCAGTTGATGTTCTTCTGGCTGAAGGCCTCGCTGGCTGCGCCGAAGACCACGATCTCGTCGGGCCACAGTTCGCGCGGCGCCGACAGCGCGGCCTCCAGGCCCTTCATGTTGGGCGTGAGCACGCTGTAGCGCACGCCGGGGCGGCGGACGATGCCGGCCATGACTTCGGCGTTGTCGGCCATCTGCGGCACCCATTTGGGGCTAACGTAGCTGGTGACCTCGATTTCCTTGAGGCCGGCTTCCTGCAGGCGGTGCACCAGCTCGATCTTGACGGCGGCGGGCACGGGCTGTTTTTCATTCTGCAGGCCGTCGCGGGGGCCTACATCGACGAGTTTGACGCGGGAAGGAATGCTCATGGGGTGTTCTCACCGGGATGACGGGTACGGCCCCTATTGTCCAGGCTTGCAGGCCCGGGCACCACCCCATATCCTGCCGGGCCATGCACAACGGCTGCCAGCGCCCCCTTCAGCCCGGCAGGGCCGCCATTTCCTCGCGCAGCATCTCCACCATGCGCGCGGCAGCCGGCGACAGGCGGCGGCCGCTCAGGCGCACCAGGCCGATGGGGCGGCGCAGCACCGGCCGTGCCAGCGGGCGCGCCACCACTTCCGGCCGCTGCACCACCTGCGCGGCCAGCAGCGGCAGCGCGCTCACGCCCAGATCGGCGGCCACCATGGCCGCGATGGTGGCCAGGTGCTCCACGGCGTACTGGGGCGCAAAGCGTATGCCGTGGGTCAGCAGGGCCTCGTCGGCGTACTGCCGCACGCTGGTGCCGGCCGGCATGGAGATGTGGGGCAGATGGGCCACGTCGGCCCAGCCCAGATCGCCGCGCCCGCGCGCCAGCGCATGGCCGCGGCCCAGCAGCAGCACGAAGCGGTCGGAGGCCAGGGGCAGGTAGTCCAGGTCGGCATAGGCGGGGTTGGCCGCCGTGAGCGCAAAGTCCACGCGGCCCGCGCGCACCATGTCGAAGGCCGGCCCGGCCAGGCTGTCGAACAGCTCCAGGTGCACGCCCGGATGCTCGGCCGCGAAGCGCGCCAGCACGCGGGGCAGCAGGCCCGCGGCCAGCGAAGGCAGGGCCGCCAGCGCCAGCCGGCCCACCTGCACCTGGGCCACCTCCTGCACGCGGCGCACGGTCTCGTCCATCTGGTGGCGCAGGATGCGCGCCTGCTCGGCGAAGACCTCGCCGGCCTGGGTCAGTTCCACGGCGCGCGTGGTGCGCTCGAACAGGCGCGCGCCCAGCATCTCTTCCAGCCGCGCCAGCGTGCCCGAGACGGCCGACTGCGACAGGTGCATCTGCAGCGCCGTGCGCCGAAAGCTCAGCGAATCGGCCAGCGCCAGAAAGACATCGACCTCGCGGGCCGACCAATTGATCTTCATGGCCGATCAGTTTATCGAAAAATGCGTCTTTACCGTTCAATGACGGCTGCCTAGACTGCGCCTCAAATCCATGAAATCAGCAGGAGACAGCATGCACAGCAGTTCGCCGCGCAACGCGCGCACGGTGGTCGTCGGGGGAGGCACCATGGGTGCCGATGTGGCCGTGGTCCTGGCCCGGGGCGGCGCCCTGGTGACCGTGGTCGACCCCGGCGCGGCACGGCGCGAGCTGCTGCTGCAGCACATTGCCATCGAGCTGGCCACGGCCGGCTTTGCCCGGTGCGCGTCCCAGGTCTCGGTCTGCGCGGCGCTGGAGGATGTCGCCTGGGACGGCGTGGCCCTGGTGGTGGAATGCATCACCGAGCGGCTGGATGCCAAGCAGGCGCTGTTCGCCGAACTTGAGGCGCATGCGCCGGCCGACGCCGTGCTGGCCAGCAACAGCTCTGGCTTTCCCATCAGCGCCATCGCCAGCGGCCTGCCCACGGCGCAGCGCATGCTGGGCCTGCACTTCTTCATGCCCGCCCATTTGGTGCCGCTGGTGGAAGTGGTGCTGGGCGAGCGCAGCGATCCGGCCCTGGGCCAGTGGCTGCACGCCTTCATGCGCGGCTGCGGCAGCGTGCCGGTGCTGGTGAAGAAGGACAAGCCCGGCTTTCTGGCCAACCGCATGCAGCATGCGCTGTCGCGCGAGGCCTTCGCCCTCATCGACGAGGGCATTGCCTCGCCCGAGGATGTGGATGCCGCCGTGCGCTTCGGCTTCGGCTTCCGCTTCCTGGCGGCCGGCCCCGTGCTGCAGCGCGACCATGCGGGCATCGAGGTGCATTGCGCAGCCGCCGCCACCATGTACCCCACGCTGTCCAACACCGATGTGCCGGCCCAGGCCCTGCGCGATCGCGTGGCGCGTGGCGATCTGGGCATGAAGACCGGCAAGGGCTTCTTCGACTGGCCCGAGGACCGCCGCCTGGCCGAGCGTGCCCGCTACGACGCGCTGCTGCGCCAGGGCCTGGCCCTGCTGGCCAGCGAGCTGCCGGTGCCGGAGCAGGCACAGGACACGCCATGAGCACGCCGGCCCCCACGTCAACCGCGTCGCCCACATCGCCCACGTCACCCACCTCGCAGTGGAGCGACCCGCTGATCGTCACCGTGGCCCCCAACGGCGCCTACAAGCAGCCGGCCGACCACCGAGCCCTGCCGATCACACCGCAGGCGCTGGCCGCCACGGCACGCGCCTGCCTGGATGCCGGCGCGGCGATGATCCACATGCACATCCGCGACGCCCAGGGACGCCACAGCCTGGATGTGGACGGCTACCGCGAAGCCTGGCGCGTGGTGCGCGAGGCCGTGGGCACGGACATGGTGGTGCAGATCACCAGCGAGGCCGCGGGCGTCTACCGCGCACCCGAGCAGATCGCCATGGTGCAGGCGCTGCGGCCCGAGGCCGTCTCCATCGGCCTGCGCGAGATCGACCAGCCCGAGATCGGCGATGCGGGACTGGCGCACTTTTTCACGGGCCTGGTGCGCGACCAGGTCATGGTGCAGGTCATCCTCTACGACGTGGCCGACCTGCGCCGCTGGCAGGCGCTGCGCGCCCAGGGCGTGGTGCCCGAGGCGCCCTGGTTCCTGCTCTTCGTGCTGGGCCGCTACAGCGCGGGCCAGACCTCGCGGCCGCAGGACCTGCTGCCCTTTCTTGCGGCACATGACGGCGGCGAGCCCTGGGCCGTGTGCGCCTTCGGCGCCACGGAAAACACCTGCATCGCGGCAGCCGCCGCCTTCGGCGGCCATGCGCGCGTGGGCTTCGAGAACAACCTGCTGACGCGGGACGGCCACACCGCGCCCGACAACGCCGCCCTGGTCCGCCAGGCCGTGGTGTCCGCCCAGGCGCTGAGCCGCCCCCTGGCCACGGCCGACGACATACGCCGGCGCTTCACGCCGGGCTGAGCACCAGGCGCCTTACAGGCCCATAAGCCCATAAGCCGTTAAGCCGATAGGCCCATGAGCCCGCACAAGACGGGCCTTCCATTCCAACCACAGGCAGGAGACACAACCATGCAACAGCCCACCCACGGCACGCGGCGTGACGCCATCGCCAAAATCAAGGCAGCCACCGCATTCACGGCGCTTCCCCTGGCCTTCATGGCCCTGGGCCTGGCGGGCCAGGCCTCGGCCCAGACCCCGTCGCCGGCGTTCCCCAGCAAGACCATCCGCTTCGTCGTGCCCTACCCGCCCGGCGGCCCCACCGACCTGATGGCACGCATGCTGCAGCCCGAGCTGCAGCAGCGCCTGGGCGTGACCGTCATCGTGGAGAACAAGAGCGGCGCGGGCGGCAACCTGGGCAGCGCCGAGGTGGCCCGCCAGGCACCGGCCGACGGCCACACCCTGCTGCTGGCCGCCAGCGGCCCCATGGCCGTGAATTCCTCGCTGTACAAGAGCATGCCCTTCAACCCGCTCAAGGACCTGGAGCCCGTGGTGCAGCTGTCGGCCTTCCCGCTGGTGCTGGAGGTCCATCCCTCGCTGGGCGTCAAGACCGTGGCCGAGCTGCTGGCCCTGGCCAAAACAGGCAAGACACTGAGCTTTGCCTCGGCCGGCAATGGCACGCCCCAGCACCTGGCGGGCGAGCTGTTCAACTCCATGGAGCAGGTCAAGCTGGGCCATGTGCCCTACCGGGGTGCAGGACCGGCACTCAACGACCTGATCGGCGGCCAGGTGGGCGTGATGTTCGACATCGTGGGCAGCTCGCTGCAGCACATCCAGGGCGGGCGCCTGATCCCGCTGGCCGTCACCTCGGCCGAGCGCACCAAGGTGCTGCCCGACGTGCCCACCATGGCCCAGGCCGGCGTACCCGGCTACCAGATCACGGGCTGGCATGGCATTGCCGTGCGCGCGGGCACGCCGCCCGCCGCCATCGACAAACTCAATGCCACGGTCAACGCCATCTTCAAGGACCCGGCCTTTCGCACGCGCTGGGAGGCCATAGGCACGCCGGCCGTGGGCGGCACGGCGGCCGAATTCGGCGCCTTGATCAAGAGCGACTCCCAGCGCCTGGGTGCCCTGGTGCGCAGCACCGGCGTGACGCTGGACTGAGCGCGCCCGTCAGTAGCCGCGCCGCAGGTCCACGCGGCCGCTCACGGCCTCGCCCCGGCTCAGCGCCGCGACCTTGCCCACGATCTGCTCCACGCTGTCGCGCGCCAGGGTGCGCGCCGAGGTGTGGGGCGTGAGCGTGATGCGCGGATGCCGCCAGAAGGCATGGCCGTCGGGCAGCGGCTCGGTGCGGAACACGTCGAGCAACGCGCCGGACACATGGCCCCCGTCGATGGCGGCGATGAGGTCCTCGTCCGCCACATGGCCGCCGCGTCCCACGTTGATGACATAGGCGCCCGGCTGCAGCAGGGCGAGGCTGCGCGCGTCGATGATGCTGTCGGTCTCGGGTGTCAGCGGCAGCAGGTTGACGAGGATGCGGGTGGCACGCAGAAAGGCGTCGAAGTCCTGCGGGCCGCAGAAGCCACGCACGCCGTCGATGGCATGCGGCGTACGGCTCCATCCGTTGACGGGGAAATCGAACACCGTCAGCGCGCGCGCCACGCGCTCGCCCATGCGGCCCAGCCCCATGACGCCCACGGGGTAGTCGGCACGCCGGGGATTGGGCCGGTGCTGCCACAGGCCGGCGGCCATGTCGGCCTCGTAGCCGTCCAGGCCCCGGAAGAAGCGGATCACGGCCTGGCAGACATATTCGGCCATCTGCACGGCCATGCCGGCGTCCTCCAGGCGGTAGACGGGAAGGTCGGCCGGCAGGCGCAGCGGCAGCAGCGCATCGACGCCGGCGCCGATGTTGAACACGGCCTTGAGGCCCGGCTGCTCGTCGATGAAGCGCTGGGGTGGCGCCCAGACCAGGGCGTAGTCGGCCTGCGGCGCGCCCGGCGACCAGATGTCCACCTCGGCGCCCGGCAGGGCCGCGCGCAGTCCTTGCAGCCAGGCGTCGGGCCTGGTGTCTTCGCAGCAGAAAGTCACTCGCATAGGTGGACAAGCCTAACGGCCTGGCGACGCCCACGCGCGACTTTTGCGCAAAACTGCCTTGCCTGCGGGCTCAGCTTTCCAGGCGCAGCAGCTCGGAGCCTTCGGTCACCTGGTCGCCGGGCGCATACAGCAGCTCGGCCACCACGCCGTCGCCGGGCGCGGCGATGGTGTGCTCCATCTTCATGGCCTCCATCACGGCCAGCGGCTGGCCCTTGCTGACCTTGTCGCCGGCCTTGACGGCAAAGGAGACCACCTTGCCCGGCATGGGCGCCGTCAGGCGGCCGCCTTCGGACTGCACCTCGCCCGCATGGGCCAGCGGATCGGCCAGGCCCAGCACGGCTGCGCCCTGGGGAGCGAACACATGGCATTGCTCGCCCAGCACGTGGACCTGGGCGCGCAGGCGCTGGCCCGCGAACTGCACGTCGAAGGCGCCGTCCCCGGCCTGTTGCCAGGACAGCATGCCCTCGGCGAGGGACTCGCCCTCGCCCACGGCCAGTTGCAGCGCGCCGTCATGCAGGTAGCGCAGGCGCGCGGGCACGGCGGCCTCGCCCTGGCGGAAGTCCCAGCGCCGCTCGGCCACGCCGTGCGAGCGCCAGCCGTCGCGGCGGCTGAAGGGGTCGGCGGTTTCCTGCGCGCGCTCGGCCTGCAGCACCTGGGCCACGGCGGCGGCCACGGCCTGGGCCTGCGGCAGGCGCTGCTGGTGGAACAGATGCTGCTTCTCGCGCTCGATCAGCGCCGTGTCCAATTTGGCGGTTGCAAAGGCATCGCTGGCGATGACCAGGCGCAGGAACTGCACATTGGTGGCCAGGCCCACGATGCGTGTCTCGGCCAGGGCGGCATCAAGCCGCGCCAGCGCCTGTTCGCGTGTGTCGCCATGCACGATGAGCTTGGCGATCATGGAGTCGTAGAAGGGGCTGATGGCATCGCCCTCGCGCACGCCGTCGTCCACGCGCACGTCGCCGACACGGAAGCTGGCGCAGTCGGGCTTGCGATAGACGTGCAGGGTGCCGGTGGCGGGCAGGAAGCCGTTGTCGGGGTTCTCTGCGCAGATGCGCGCCTCGATGGCATGGCCGGTGATGCGCAGCTCGTCCTGGCGCTTGGGCAGGGGCAGGCCGCTGGCCACGCGCAGCTGCCAGTCCACCAGGTCCTCGCCCGTGATGGCCTCGGTCACCGGGTGCTCGACCTGCAGGCGGGTGTTCATCTCCATGAAGTAGAACTTCATGGCCTCGGGCTGGTCGTAGCCGCCGGGCTGCTCGACGATGAATTCCACCGTGCCCGCGCCCACGTAGTTCACGGCCTGGGCGGCGGCCACGGCGGCCTCGCCCATCTTCTGGCGCAGCGCGGGCGTCATGCCGGGCGCGGGGGACTCCTCCAGCACCTTCTGGTGGCGGCGCTGCACCGAGCAGTCGCGCTCGAACAGGTAGACGCAGTTGCCCTGGGTGTCGCCAAAGACCTGGATTTCGATGTGGCGCGGGCGCAGCACGTATTTCTCGACCAGCACGGCGTCGTCGCCGAAGCTGTTGATGGCCTCGCGCTGGCAGCTGGCCAGGGCGGCGGCGAAGTCCTCGCTGCGCTCGACCAGGCGCATGCCCTTGCCGCCGCCGCCCGCGCTGGCCTTGATCAGCACCGGGTAGCCGATGCGGTCGGCCTCGCGCTGCAGCAGCTGCGGGTCCTGGTCGGCCCCGTGGTAGCCGGGCACCAGGGGCACGCCGGCCTTTTCCATGAGCTGCTTGGAGGCTGCCTTCAGGCCCATGGCGCGGATGGCCGAGGGCGGCGGGCCGATGAAGACCAGGCCGGCATCGGCGCAGGCCTGGGCGAATTCCTCGTTCTCGCTGAGAAAGCCGTAGCCGGGGTGGATGGCCTGGGCGCCCGTGGCCTTGGCGGCCTCCAGGATGCGCTCCCAGCGCAGATAGCTGTCCTTGGGCGCGCTGCCGCCGATGTGCACGGCCTCGTCGCAGGCCTGCACATGCTTGGCGCGGGCATCGGCGTCCGAGTACACGGCCACGGTGCGCACGCCCATGCGGCGGGCGGAAGCCGCGACGCGGCAGGCGATTTCACCGCGGTTGGCGATCAGGATCTTCTTGAACATGCGTTATCTCCAGTGTTTTCTCTGCAGCCCCGGTCATTCGGCGACCGGCGGCTATGGTTTTTGATTCATCGCGGGAGACCCGCCCAACAGCGAGCGCAGGCGCTGCACCACGGCCTTGAGAAAGCGCCACAGCGCCCAGGTCAGCAGCCACAGGGCGATGACCACGACCAGCAGCACGGCGGCGAAGGCCAGCGGATGCGTGAGCGCCAGCCAGATCGCGCCCACCGAGGCACCGTCCTCCACCAGGCTCGCGCCCACGTTGGAAAACGGCTCCGGCGAAGTGTTGATGGCCGCGCGCGCCGTGCTCTTGGCCACCTGGCTGGACAGCGCCAGCGAGCCGCCCATCAGGGCCGCCATGGTGGCCATGGTCGCGCTGTCCGCACCGAAGACGCCGGCCGCCAGCGCCGCGCCCGCCGGGATGCGGATCACGCTTTGCAGCAGGTCCCAGACCGAGTCCACGCCGGGGATCTTGTCGGCGAAGAACTCCACGAACAGCAGCGCGCCGCTGGCGAACAGCAGGGCCGGATGCTCCAGCACATGCAGCCCGCCAGGCAGCGCCACCCAGCCCAGCGCCCCCAGCAACCCGGTCACGAAGACCACGGCGTAGAGCCTAAAGCCGCTGGCCCAGCCCAGTGCGGCGGCCAGCGCCAGCAGGCCAGCCATGTCCATGCCGCTGGTGGCCTGGCCCACGCGCTCGGCCACTTCGCCAGCCGCCTCGCTGACCGTGTGGTGCACGGCCGGGCCCGGGTACAGGCCCACGGACTGCAGCCACTGGACGAGGGAGTCGGTCAGGGTGCTCATGGTGTTGGCTCGGCGTTGGCTCGGCGTTGCTCGGTGGTGGCGCGATGAATGGGCAGCCCGCGCGTGTCAGGCCAGCCAGGCCGGCTTGCGCTTTTGCAGGAAGGCCTGCACGCCCTCCTTGCCCTCGGCGCTGGCGCGGATGTCGGCAATGCCTTCGACGGTGGCGGCGATCAGCTGCTCGTTGATCTCGCGCTCGGCCACGTCGATCACCAGGCGCTTGCAGGCGCGGGCGGCGGCGGGACCGGCGCTGACCAGGTGCTTGAGCAGGCCGTCCACGGCGTTGTCCAGCTCGTCTGCCACCACCACGCGGTGCACGAAGCCGATGCGCAGCGCCTCGGCCGCGTCGAAGCGCTCACCGGTCAGGAAGTAGCGGTGGGCGGCGCGCGCGCCCATGGCGCGGATCACGTAGGGGCTGATGGTGGCGGGGATGAGGCCGATCTTCACCTCGGACAGGCAAAAGCCCGCGCCCTCGGCGGCCACGGCCATGTCGCAGGCAGCGACCAGGCCCATGCCGCCCGCATAGACATCGCCCTGCACGCGCGCGATGGTGGGCTGCGGGCATTCGTAGATCACGCGCAGCATTTCGGCCAGCAGGCCGGCGTCCTCGCGGTTCTCGTCGCGCGAGTAGTCGGCCATGCGGCGCATCCAGTTGAGGTTGGCGCCTGCGCAAAAGGCCGGACCCTCGGCGGCCAGCACCACGGCGCGCACGTCGCTACGCTTGCCCACGGAGTGGAAGGCCTGGGTGATGTCGGCGATGACCTCGTCGCTGAAGGCATTGCGCACTTCGGGCTGGGTCAGCGTGATGGTGGCCAGGGGGCCCTGGAATTCGAGGGTCAGTGCGGTGGTTTTCATGAAGTACCTCGCTGCAAGGAAAGAGGGGCCGCCGTCACATGCGGAACACGCCGAAGCGCGTGTCCTCTATGGGAGCGTTGCGCGTGGCCGCCAGGCCCAGCGCCAGCACGCGGCGCGTGTCGGCGGGGTCGATGACGCCATCGTCCCACAGGCGCGCCGTCGCGTAATAGGGGTGGCCCTGATCCTCGTACTGCTGGCGGATGGGGGCCTTGAAGGCCTCTTCCTCCTCGGCCGTCCACTGGCCGCCCTTGGCCTCGATGCCGTCGCGCTTGACGGTGGCCAGCACGCTGGCCGCCTGCTCGCCGCCCATGACCGAGATGCGCGCGTTGGGCCACATCCACAGGAAGCGCGGCGAGTAGGCGCGGCCGCACATGCCGTAGTTGCCCGCGCCGAAGGAGCCGCCGATGATGATGGTGAACTTCGGCACGGCCGCCGTGGCCACGGCCGTGACCAGCTTGGCGCCGTGGCGGGCAATGCCTTCGTTCTCGTACTTGCGGCCCACCATGAAGCCCGTGATGTTCTGCAGGAAGACCAGCGGGATCTTGCGCTGGCAGCACAGCTCGATGAAGTGCGCGCCCTTGACCGCCGATTCGCTGAACAGGATGCCGTTGTTGGCGATGATGCCCACCTGCATGCCCTCGATGCGCGCAAAGCCGCAGACCAGGGTGGCGCCGAAGCGGGCCTTGAACTCGTCGAAGCGGCTGCCGTCCACCACGCGGGCGATGATCTCGCGCACATCGAAGGGCTTGCGCGTGTCCACGGGGATCACGCCGTACAGCTCGCCGCCGTCGAACAGCGGCGCCTCGGGGGCAGGTCGCCAGCCGCCGGCTGCTTGGCATGGTTGAGGTTGGCCACGGACTGGCGCGCCAGCGCCAGCGCGTGGGTGTCGTTGTGGGCCAGGTGGTCGGCCACGCCCGACAGGCGCGTGTGCACGTCGCCGCCGCCCAGGTCCTCGGCGCTGACCACCTCGCCCGTGGCGGCCTTCACCAGCGGCGGGCCGCCCAGGAAGATGGTGCCCTGGTTCTTGACGATGATGGACTCGTCGCTCATGGCCGGCACATAGGCGCCGCCGGCCGTGCACGAGCCCATGACCACGGCGATCTGGGCAATGCCCTCGGCGCTCATGTTGGCCTGGTTGAAGAAGATGCGGCCGAAGTGCTCGCGGTCGGGAAACACATCGTCCTGGTTGGGCAGGTTGGCGCCGCCCGAGTCCACCAGGTAGATGCAGGGCAGCCGGTTCTGCGCGGCGATCTCCTGGGCGCGCAGGTGCTTCTTCACCGTCATCGGGTAGTAGGTGCCGCCCTTCACCGTGGCGTCGTTGCACACGATCATGCAGTCCACGCCGCTGACGCGCCCGATGCCGGCGATCAGGCCCGCGCCGGGCGCATCGTTGCGGTACATGTTGAGCGCGGCCAGCGGCGCGATCTCCAGAAAGGGCGTGCCCGGGTCCAGCAGCATGGCCACGCGGTCGCGCGGCAGCAGCTTGCCGCGCGCCACGTGCTTGGCGCGCGCGGCCTCGCCGCCGCCCTCGGCGACCTTGGCCACCTGGGCCTGCAGGTCTTCGACCACGGCGCGCATGGCGGCGGCATTGGCCAGGAAGTCCGCCGAACGCGGATTGAGTTGGGTGCCCAGAATGCTCATGTGTGGCCTCTTCTTGTGTTTGCCCGATGCGGGCGCTTGGTTTTTTCGAATGTGCTGCAAAGAACGGCGGCCCGGGCTGGGGAAAATGCCGTATGCACACCGTTGAAATCGTCTTGCTCGTTTTGCTGCTGGGGGCACTGACCGGCATTGCCGCGCGCTATGTGCGCGCCATCCCGCTGCCGCTGATACAGATCGCCCTGGGAGCGCTGATCGCCTGGCCGCAAAAGGGCCTGCACATCGCCTTCGATCCCGAGCTGTTCCTGCTGCTGTTCATCCCGCCGCTGCTGTTTGCCGACGGCTGGCGCATCCCCAAGCGCGAGTTCTTCTCGCTGTACCGCCCCATCCTGCGCCTGGCGCTGGGCCTGGTGCTGTTCACGGTGGTGGGGCTGGGCTGGCTGATCCACTGGCTGGTGCCCGGCATGCCGCTGACCGTGGCCTTTGCGCTGGCCGCCGTGGTCTCGCCCACCGATGCCGTGGCCGTCTCGGCCATCACGCGCAACCTGGGCATGCCCGAGAAGACCATGCACATCCTCGAAGGCGAGTCCCTGCTCAACGATGCCTCGGGCCTGGTGGCGCTGAAGTTCGCCATTGCCGCCACGCTGACCGGCCTGTTCTCTTGGACCGAGGTGGCCAAGGAATTCATGTGGATGGCCCTGGGCGGCCTGGGCGTGGGCACGCTGATCGGCTGGGGCTTTTCCTATGCGCGCAGCACCATCACGCGCCGCCTGGGCGACGTGGCGGCCACGCAGATGGTGCTGCTGCTGATCCTGCTGCCCTTCGCCGCCTACATCGTGGGCGAAAAGATCGGCGTGTCGGGCATCCTGTCGGCCGTGGCCGCAGGCATTGCCACCAACTTCGCCGACCTGGAGCGCAGCAGCTACATCAGCGAGCGGCTGCAGACCGAAGGCACCTGGAGCATGGTGGAAGCCTCGTTCAACGGCGCCATCTTCCTGCTGCTGGGCCTGCAGCTGCCGTCCATCATCGGCGTGACGCTGCACGATGCGGGCAGCGAATGGTGGGTGCTGGTGGGCTATGTGGTGATCATCTCCAGCGCGCTGCTGCTGATGCGCTGGATCTGGCTGACCCTGGGCGTGCAGCGCAGCCTGGCTCGCGCCCACTTCCAGGGAAAGATGGCAGAGCGCCCTTCGCACCTGCTGAACCTGGCCACCACCATGGCCGGCATACGCGGCGCCGTGACGCTGGCCGGCGCGCTGTCCGTGCCCATGCTGCTGAACAACGGCCAGCCCTTTCCGGGCCGCGAGATGCTGATCTTCCTGGCCACGGGCACCATCTTGTTCACCCTGGTGCTGGGCAGCATCGCCCTGCCGCTGATCCTGCGCCGCATGCCCCAGCCAGGCGAATCGCCCACGGTGCGCGAGGAGCGCCTGGCGCGCGTGGCCGCCTGCCAGTCCGCCATTGGCGGGCTGACGCTGAGCGAGGAAGAGATCCAGGGCCACACGCCCGAATGGGTGGCCATGCACCAGGAAGTCATGGGCCACCTGACGCAGGAGTACCGCAACCGCGTCCAGCTGCTGGACGACGGCAGCGGCACGGCCTCCAGCATCGAGATCCAGCGCGAGGCGCCCGAAGTCGTGCGCCAGCGCAAGCTGCGCTACCTGCTGGAGATCGAGCTGCGCCTGCGCTGCATCCACCAGGAGCGCGACGCGCTCTACGCCGAGCGCCAGGCCCACCGCATCAACGACGAGTCGCTGCGCCGCCTGGTCAGCGAGCTGGACATGCAGGAGATCTCGCTGCGCAAGCGCCTGGTCGTGGCGCGCCGCGCTGCAGCCTCGGCCGTGGCCGCGCCCGAAGGCGGCACGCACTAGGCGGCACGCGGTGGACAGCTGGCGGCAGTGCATGAAAGCAGCCCTCAGGCGGTCCTGGCCGGGCGCAGATCCAGCATGGCGATCATCTCGTCGCGGATCTTGAATTTCTGGATCTTGCCGGTCACCGTCATCGGGAAGGCCTCGACGAAGCGGATGTAGCGCGGCACCTTGTAGTGGGCGATCTGGCCCTTGCAGAAGTCGCGCACGCCGTCTTCGGTCAGCGCCTGGCCGGGCTTGACGATGATCCAGGCACACAGCTCCTCGCCATAGCGCACGTCGGGCACGCCGACGACCTGCACGTCCTGCACCTGGGGATGGCGGTAGAGGAATTCCTCGATCTCGCGCGGGTAGATGTTCTCGCCGCCGCGGATCACCATGTCCTTGATGCGGCCGACGATGTTCACGTAGCCCTGCTCATCCATGGTGGCCAGGTCGCCCGTGTGCATCCAGGCCTCGTCGTCGATGGCCTCGCGCGTGCGGGCCTCGTCCCCCCAGTAGCCGTGCATGACCGAGTAGCCGCGCGTGCACAGCTCGCCCGAGACACCAGGCGCCACCACCTCGCCCGTGGCCGGGTCGACGATCTTCACCTCCAGGTGCGGCTGCACCTTGCCCACGGTGGACACGCGGCGCTCCAGCGGCGTGTCGGCATCGCTCTGGCAGCTGACGGGGCTGGTCTCGGTCATGCCGTAGGCGATGGTGATCTCGGACAGGTGCATGTCGCTGACCACGCGCTTCATCACCTCGATGGGGCAGGGCGAGCCGGCCATGATGCCGGTGCGCAGCGTGCTCAGGTCGAACTCCTTGAAGCGCGGGTGGTCCAGCTCGGCGATGAACATCGTGGGCACGCCGTGCAGGCCCGTGCAGCGCTCGGCCTGCACGGTCTCCAGCACCAGCAGCGGATCGAATCCGTCATTCGGGTAGACGATGGCCGAGCCATGCGTGAAGCAGGCCAGGTTGCCCAGCACCATGCCGAAGCAGTGGTACAGCGGCACGGGAATGCACAGCCGGTCCTCGGGCGTCAGCCGCATGCACTCGCCGATGAAAAAGCCGTTGTTCAGGATGTTGCGGTGGGTCAGCGTGGCGCCCTTGGGAAAGCCCGTCGTGCCGCTGGTGAACTGGATGTTGATGGGGTCGGTGTTCTTGAGCGTGGCGGCCACGGCGTCGATGCGCGCATCCTGCGCATCACCGCGCGCCAGCAGGCTGGAAAAGCGCAGCATGCCGGGCTGCTCTTCGCCCTGCCCTGCGACGTCGATCCAGACCACGCTGCGCAGCTGGGGCAGGCGCGCGCAATGCAGGCGGCCGGGCTCGGCCGTGGCCAGCTCGGGGGCCAGTTCGCGCAGCATGCCCAGGTAGTCGCTGGTCTTGAACTGCGCCATGGTCACCAGGGCCTTGCAGCCGACCTTGTTGAGCGCGTACTCCACCTCGGAGGTGCGGTAGGCCGGGTTGATGTTGACCAGCACCAGGCCGACCTGGGCGGTGGCCAGCTGCATCAGCACCCATTCGGCGTTGTTGTGCGACCAGATGCCGACGCGGTCGCCCTTGTCCAGCCCCAGGCCCAGCAGCGCGCTGGCCAGGCGGCGCGCCTCGGTGTGCAGGCCGGCATAGCTGTAGCGCAGGCCCTGGTGGCGGCTGACCAGGGCCTCGCGATCTGGCTGGCGGGCCGCCATGTCGGCAAAGAAGTCGCCGATGGTCTGCTCGATCAGCGGCACATCGGTGCGGCCTTGGGCATGGCTGGAAGCGAGCGGGGCGTTCTGGGCGGGCATGCGTTGTCTCCTGTGTCGTCGTCGGCGCCTGGGACGGGCAAATGCAGTGGCCTGCCCCGTCACGGCAGCTATTGCGTGGCAGCATAAGGGCCAACCCCGAGCAGAACAGGCCACGAAGGTTGCAATAATTGCCAGCATGTTCACCCCCTCGCTGGTCAAGACCCCCCTGCCCCAGGCGGCCGCCACCATGGCCTCCGCACACCCTGCAGTTACGCCCATGGCCTTTGTGCAGGCCATTATGCTGGCCTACGAACGCCGGGGCATCAGCGCCCTGTCCGCCCTGGAGAAGGCACAAATTGCGCCAGACTCCGTCAAAGAGCGCAACGAGTGCATCACGGCGCTGCAGATGGAGGCACTGTCCGATGCCGCCATGCGCGAACTCGACGACGAGGCCCTGGGCTGGTTCTCCCGGCGCCTGCCCTGGGGCAGCTACGGCATGCTGGCACGCGCCAGCATGGGCAGCGAGCAGCTGGGCCTGGCGCTGGCGCGCTGGTGCCGCCACCATGGCCTGCTGGCCGACGACATCCGCCTCACGCTGACGCAGGAAGACGGCTTGGCCACGCTGGCCATCGAGGAGCTGTCCACGCTGGGCGCCATGCGCGAGTTCTGCCTGCTGTCGGTGCTGCGCAATATTCACGGCCTGGCCAGCTGGTTCATCGATGAGCCGCTGCCTCTGCGGCGCGCCTGCTTTCCCTTCGATCCCCCGCCGCATGCGGGCGTGTATGCGCTGCTGTTCCCGCCGGGCGAGGTGGAGTTTGGCGCGGCCCGGGCCTGCCTACAGTTCGACGCGCGTTTTCTGGATATGCCGCTGACGCGCGACGAGCCTGCGCTGCAGCGCATGCTGCAGCGCGCCCTGCCGCTGCAGGTGCGCCCCTACCGGCGCGAGCGCCAGCTGGTGCAGCGCGTGCGCCAGCTGCTGGCGGCCGACGCCGAATGCCTGCAGACGGCCGACACGCTGGCGCGCCAGCTGCACCTGTCCCAGCGCAGCCTGCATCGCCAGCTCAAGGAAGAAGGCGCCTCGCTGCAGGCGCTCAAGGACGAGGTGCGGCGCGAGCGTGCCGTGGCCCTGCTGCTGCGCACCAGCCGGCCCATCAAGCGCATCGCCCAGTCCTGCGGCTTTCTCAACGACAAGAGCTTCATCCGCGCCTTCCGGCTGTGGACGGGGCTGTCGCCTTCCGAATTCCGCAAGAGCGCGCGAGCCCGGCCCGAATGAGGGCCGCGCGCATCCTGGCGCGATTTGCATCCTGCGCGACTGCCGCCGTCCGCGCATCTGGCCTAGGCTTTGCGCATGCACCATCTCCACCACTGCGTCAGCGCGCGCTCCTTCCGCGCGCTGTGGATGCTCGAAGAACTGCAGCTTCCCTACACGCTGCACATGCTGCCGTTTCCGCCGCGCGTGCTGCAGCGCAGCTACCTGGAGCTCAACCCGCTGGGCACGGTGCCGCTGCTGCGCCACGGCGAGGCCAGGCTGACCGAGTCAGCCGCCATCTGCGAATACCTGGCCGCCCTGCACCCCGGGGCGGGCCTGTCCGTGCAGCCGCAGGAGGCGGGCTTTGCGGCCTACCTCAACTGGCTGCACATGAGCGATGCCACGCTGACCTTCCCGCAGACCCTGGTGCTGCGCTATGCGCACTTCGAGCCGGCCGAACAGCGCCAGCCCCAGGTGGCCCAGGACTACCAGCGCTGGTTCCTCGCGCGGCTGCGCGCCGTGGAGCAGGCCGTGGAACAGCGCGACTGGCTCACGGCAGACCGCTTCACCGCTGCCGACGTGGCCGTGGGCTATGCGCTGATGCTGTCGGCGCACCTGGAGATGGAGCCGCAATGGGGGCCTGCCACGCAGGCCTACTGGCAGCGCCTGCAGCAGCGGCCCGCCTTCCAGCGGGCGCTGCAGGCCGAGCAGCAGGCCGCGCGTGCGCAGGCCGTGGACGAGACGCCTTCGCCGCGGCTGCGCTAGGGCCGGCTCAAGCCCAAGCTCAAGCGCTGGCGCTGGCCTGCCCGATGGCGCGCAGCATGGCGGGCAGCTCGCCCATGTCGCCGAACACGCAGCTGGCGCCGGCTTCTAGCAGTTGCTCGGCCGAGGCATGGCCCTGGTCGGCCGGGAAGTAGCCCCAGACCGTGGCGCCTGCGGCCACGCCGGCGGTGACGCCGGTCACCGTGTCCTCGATGACCAGGCAGCGCGCCGACTCCACGCCCAGGGCGGCGGCAGCGGCCAGGTACACATCGGGAAAGGGCTTGCTGCGCGGCAGCTCATGGCCGCTGAAGACGCGGCCCTCGAAATACGGGGCCATGCCGACCTGGGCCAGCTGCATCTCCACCTTGGCGCGGTCCGCGCCCGAGGCGCAGGCGATGCGGCCAGCGCACAGCGCATGGGATTCGCTGACGGCGGACAGCGCGCCGTCTATGGCCACCAGCTCGGCGCGCAGCGCGGCGTTGCGGCGCTCGTAGAAGGCGGCCATCCATGCGTCGGTCAGCGGCTTGCCGGTGCGCGCCTCGATCAGCGCGGCCTGGCTGCGCACGGTCTTGCCGATGAATTCGCGCAGGCATTCCTCGGTGCTGATGGGCCAGCCCGATTCATTGAGCATGGTGCACAGCACGCGGTTGGTGATGGATTCACTGTCGACGAGCACGCCGTCACAGTCGAAGAGCACGGCCTCGAAAGCAGTCATGGATGGATTCTCGAAACAAACTGAGCAAGGGCGCCCTGGGGCGCCCTTGCTGCGGAAAATGGCCGGATTATGCGCCGGCCGCGCATGCCTGTGCCCTGCTCAGGGGAAGGAGGCACCGGCCAGCGGTTGGACCATGCGCTTGACGTTGCGCACCGAGATGGAATGGAACTGGCCATCGTCGGTGACCACATCGCCGAAGGCGAAAAAGCCTTCGGCCGCGTTGCGGTTGAACTGCTCCAGGCGCTGCGCGAGGCTGGCGTTGTTGGACACGGATTCGAGGCGGTACTCGATGGCGCCCTGCTGGTCGCCGCTCTTTTCGTACAGCTGCACGCCTTCGGTATTGCCGCGCAGCACCAGGGCGCCGCGCAGCAGGTGGCCCTTGGCACCCATCTCGTCCAGGCGCTGCTTCAGCGCCGTGCCGTTGGCCATGCCGAAGGGCGCGGCCAGGGCGAACACCGCGTACTCGAAGGCCGGCGCCTTGGAGTCCTTGACGTAGAGGTTGAACATCTCGTCGCCCGAGATCAGCGGGCCCGTGTAGCGGAAACCCCGGCCGCTCATCTCGGCCAGTTGCTGCGTGAAGCCGGACGTGTCCAGCGCACCCACGGCGGGGCGCGTCTCGTAGCTGTAGGTGGCGGCGGCGCTGCTGCTGCGCACATAGAGGTTGCGCAGGTCCTGCGTGCTGCTGGGGAACGCCATGCCCGACTTGTACAGGTAGCCCTGCGCACCCTGCGCATTGAGCTGGGCCACCAGGGCCGAGACGCCCGCCACGTCGGCCACCATGCGGTAGTCCAGGCGCGTGCCGGTGTGGGCCGTGTCGGTGACGTAGAAGTCACCGATGGGAACGGGGAAGGTCGTGCCGCCCGAGGCCAGGCTGTAGGTGAAGGCATAGCCTTGCGCCCCCAGCGTGTTCATGGCGGACAGGGCCGCGTCGAAGTTTTCGGCAGCCGTCTCCATGCGGTACTGGCCGGTCACCGGGGTCGTCGTGCCGCCGCCGGGGTTGCCGGGCGTGCCGGGGTTGCCGGGATTTCCGCCATTGCCGGGATCTCCGCCGCCCGGTTCTCCCAATCCACCACCACCGCCGCCGCCACAGGCGGCCAGGGTTCCCAGAAGCATCAATGCCGCACTGCGGCGCGTGAGCTGTACCATCTTCATGACTATCTCCCCTTCTCGTTGAATACGTGCCCGTTCCATGCGGAATCTCAGGGCATCGGCGGCGATTTTGGGGAGTTGGCCGACATCCGGTCACCCCCCGGCCGGGGGGTAATCGTTACGATGTGCGCAAGGTGTATCCGGGCGCGCCCTGGCGCTCCAGCCCTTTCGACATGCCTTTGCGCGGACCATGCACAGCCATCCCCTCCTGACCGATTCCTCCTGTCTCCAATCGGGGCGCTATGCCCTGGTGATCGACGACCACCCGCTGACGGCCATGGGCGTGTCCGAGTTCCTGAAACAATTCGGCCTGTCCGAAGTCCATGCCGTGGCCGATGCGGGCGAAGGCCTGCAGTGCATGGCCGGCAGGGGATCGCCGCATCTGGCCATCGTGGATTTCTGGCTGGGTGCCAGCGCGGGCACGGACGTGGTGCGCGAAATCCGCACGCTGGCGCCCGCCTGCCGCGTGCTCATGACCAGCGGCGACACGCATGGCGCGATTGCCCTGAAGGCACGCGCGGCCGGGGCCCATGGCTTTGTGCTCAAGTCGCAGCCGCCGCAGGTGCTGCAGCAGGCCGTGGCGGCCCTGCTGCGCGGCGAGACCTGGTTCCCCGCCGCCCCGCTGGCGCCACAGGCGCCCGGCGGCGCCCATGCCATCCGCATGACGGCGGCCGAGCTGGGCCTCACCCCGCGCCAGGCACAGGTGCTGGACCTGGTGCTGCGCGGCCTGCCCAATCCCAGCATTGCGCAGTTGCTGCACCTGTCGCCGCACACGGTCAAGGAGCATGTGGCGGGCGCCCTGCAGCGCCTGGGCGTGCACAGCCGCATCGACGCCATCACGCGCATGCAGGGCATTGCGCTGGAGCTGCCGCCCTCCGTGCCGCCGACAGATACGGTTCAGGCGCCGGCCACGGCCAGCCTGCGCTGAAGCAGGGCCAGCAGCGCCAGCGGGTCCACGGGCTTGCGCAGCAGCAGATAGCCCAGTTCCTGCGCCTCCTGCTCCAGCGCCGGTGACGGCTCGCCGCTGAGCAGGGCGCCCGCCGCCTGCGGCGCTTGCGCCAGCACGTTCTGCAGCAGCGCAAAGCCGTTCTCGCCCTGGGCCAGATGGTGGTCGCATAGCACGAAATCGGGATGCTGCCCCGCCGCCAGCCAGTCGGCCACCTCGCGGCCCGTGGCAGCCACGTCCACCTGCAGCCCCCAATCGCGCAGCAGGCCGGCCAGGGCCCGCGCCACCTGCGCATCGTCATCGACCACCCAGCACCGGCCCTGGAGCAGGGGCGGCCGGGCCTGCGCCTGTGCCTGTGCCTGCGGTCCCTCGGACGATCCCTCGGACTGCGGCAAGGCCGCCTGCACATTCAGGCTGGACGGCAGTTGCAGCCAGAAGCAGGACCCCCGCCCCGGCGTGGACAGCAGGCCGTGCTCCACGCCCATGCGCCGCGCGGCTGCGGCCACGACGGCCAGGCCCAGGCCCTGGCTGCTCACGCCGGGCAGGGGGCCGGCCGCAGGTTGGGCCGCGCGCCGGGCCGCCTGGCCTGAGCGCGCGCGAAAGTGCGGTGCAAAGACATGGGGCCGGTCTTCGGCCGCAATGCCCAGGCCCGTGTCCCAGACCTCGATTCGCCAGCCCCCGCCGTGCACGCGGGCGGCCAGCAGCACGCCGCCGCGCTGGGTGTAGCGCAGGGCGTTGTGCAGCAGGTTGAACACCATCTGGCGCAGCAGGGCCTCGTCGGCACGCACCAGGCTGTCCATGCCGCGCGCCACGCGCCAGCGCAGCACCAGCCCGCGCTGGCGCGCCTCGGCCGCGAACAGGCGCGTGGCATCGCCCAGCAGAATGCGCAGGTCCATCACCTGGGCGCGCAGCTCCCAGGTGCCGTTCTCCAGCCGCGACAGGTCCAGCAGGTCGTTGCACATGGTGCCCAGCGACTGGGCACAGGCCTGGGCATCGTCAAGCACGCCTGCCAGCGCGCCGTCGGCATTGCGCTGGCGGGCGGTTTCCACCAGCAGGCCCAAGGCATGCAGCGGTTGGCGCAGGTCATGGCTGGCGGCCGACAGGAAGCGGCTCTTGGCCTCCAGCGCCTGTTCGGCCTGTTCCTTGGCGGCCAGGTAGCGCTCGGCCAGCAGTTGGCGGTCACGCTCCTGCGCCCATTGCTGCAGCATGAGCTGGCGCGCCCCCCAGGCATGGCGCGCGATGGTGGCGCCATACAGCATGAGCAGCGGCAGCAGGTACAGGCCCCTGTTCGGGAAGTACCAGACCACGGCCAGCAGCATGGCGCCGTACAGCACGCCGAAGAAGCGCTTGAACACGGCAGCCGCCGGCGCCAGGAAGGTGGCGGCCGAGGCCACGACGCCGCACAGCACCAGGTAGATGAAAAGCCGGAATTCATGGCCGCTGCCATGGGTCAGCGGTATCGCCAGCGCCCAGGAACCGGCGTTGAGCAGGGCCATGCGGCCCATCACGCGCTCCCAGCGCTGCAGCCGCGCTGGCAGCTCGGCCGATGGCACGGCAGCACCCAGGTCCCGGCGCAACTGGCGCCGCAACCCGACAAAGACGCAGGCCATGAACGCCATGCCCAGCCACCACAGCAGCAGCGGCGCCTGGAAGGCGCCCGTTTCGTGCCGCTGCAGCCAGACCACGATTCCGGGGATGATGAGGGCCGCCGCCTCGGACGAGCCCCGCGATGCGATGGACAGCAGCAGCCGCTGGCGCTGCTGCAGTTTCCACAGCGGCTCCGCAGGGCCGCCGCCGTGTTCAGAACTGGTCGCCATCCACGTAGAGCCAGCGCCCGGCTTCGCGCACGAAACGGCTGCGCTCATGCAGGCGCACGGCGCGGCCGCCCACGCGGTAGCGCGCGACGAATTCCACCTCGGCGCTGTCCTCACCGGTGCTTCGGAAGTCCTTGACCGCCAGCCCCAGCCAGCGTGCCGAAGGCTCGAAGTCGAGCGTGGCGGGCCGCTGGCTGGCGTGCCAGGTGGCCAGCAGATAGGCGGCGTCCTCACGCACGAAGGCGCTGTAGCGCGAGCGCATCAAGGCCTGGGCATCGGGCGCGGGGCAGTCGTCGAAGTGGTCCAGGTAGCGGCCGCAGCAGGCATCGAAGGCCAGGGGACGGCCCTTGGCATCGTGTTGGCCGCAGGGACAGGCCGGGAAAGTGGCGGCAGCGCTCATAGCGGCTGGCCCTGCGGAACTTGCAGAACTTGCGGAACTTGGGGGAGGACGGCGCGGGAGCAGGAATGCATGTCAGTCACGGCCGCCTTGCTGCGACCGGGTTCTTGATGGAGGACAGGCGGGCCATGATACTGACCGCGGGCCCTCGGGCCTGTAAGGAGAGCCCATGTTTTCAATGTCGGTCCCGTGGTGGGAGTTCGTGGTGCGCGGCGTGGCCGTGTACCTGTTCTTGCTGGTATTCCTGCGCCTGACCGGGCGGCGCCAGACGGGGCAGTACGCGCCGTTCGACCTGGTGCTGCTGCTCATCCTGTCGAATGCGGTGCAGAACTCCATGAATGCCGGGGACAACTCGCTTATCGGCGGCATGGTCTCGGCCTCCACGCTGATCCTGTGCCATCTGCTGCTGTCCTGGCTGACCTTTCGCTTTCCCGCGCTGGAGCGGCTCATCGACGGCAAGGCCAAGGCCCTGATCAAGGACGGACACCTGAACAAGGACCTGATGCGCGAGGAGCGCATCACGCGCGACGATATCGAGGCCGCGCTGCGTGCGGGCGGCTGCCTGCACCTCAGAGAGGTGGAGCGCGCCACGCTGGAGACCGACGGCAGCATCACCGTCGTCCTGCGCCGCCGCGACAGCGAGAACGAGGGCGATCCGCCGGTCTGACCCCCTGCCCGGCAGGCCCTGTCAGTCGAGCTGCTCCAGGAAGCGCTCGATGGCCAGGTTCACGGGCTGCGGATGCGTGAGGTTGGCCGCATGGCCGGCACCCGGCACCTCCACCCACTGCGCCCTGGGCAAGGCCTTGGCCATGGCGCGTGCACGGTCGGGCGCGATGGCGGTGTCGTCCGTGCCATGGATGACCAGGGCCGGCACATGGATGTCGGGCAGGCGTGGGCTGATGTCATCGCGCTGGGCCAGCGCCAGAAAGCTCTGCCCCAGGTTGATGGGCGTGGCCTTCTTCCATTTGGCACGCCAGGCCGCCGCGCCGCTCCAGCCCTGGCCCAGGATGGTGCGCTCCACCGTGGTCGCCATGTCGTCGCTGAGGCCATGCTCCATCCAGGCGCGCAGCAGGGCTTCGTGGTGGGGCATCTGCTCGGGGTCTTCCAGCATGGCCTGGGTGTCGATCAGCACCAGCGCGCGCACGATCTCGGGGTGGATGAGCGCGCAGCGCAGCGACAGATAGCCGCCCTGCGACATGCCGACCAGCACCGCGCGCTCCACGCCCAGGTGCTCGAGCAGGGCGGCCAGGTCGTCGGCCGAGTCGTAGTAGTCGAAGGGTGCGCACTGCTCGGGGTCTGCCGTCTGGCCATGGCCGCGCTCGTCCCAGCTGATGCAGCGAAAGCGCCCCTGCAGTGCCTGGACCTGGGGAGCGAACATGGTGTGGTCCATGAGCAGCCCGTGCGAAAACACCAGGACCGGGCCTCTCCCGCCCGTGTCCTCGTAGTACAGGTTCTGGCCGTTGACGGAAGCGATGGGCATGTCGGGATCTCCTGCGAAGGTGGTCACAAACCTGCCGGAAACGGCTGCCCGCCTCTCTCGGGCGCCGTGCCGGCGATGCTCCATGCTAAGCCCTGCGGGTGTCAGGGCCATCCGGCCCGACCCGCAGCGTGGGGGATTGGCCTCAGGCCAGGGCGCGCTGGATGAGAATTTTCTGCACGTCGCTCGTTCCCTCGTAGATCTGGCAGACGCGCACGTCGCGGTAGATGCGTTCCACGGGGAAGTCGCTGACCACGCCATAGCCGCCCAGGGTCTGGATGGCGGCGCTGCACACGCGCTCGGCCATTTCGCTGGCGAACAGCTTGGCCATGGCCGCTTCCTTGAGGCAGGGCAGGCCGGCATCGCGCAGGCTGGCCGCATGCCAGATCAGCTGGCGCGCGGCCTCGATCTGCGTGGCGCAGTCGGCCAGGCGAAAGCCCACGGCCTGGTGGTTGAAGATGGGCTGGCCGAAGCTCTCGCGCTCCTTGGAGTACTGCAGCGCGCAATCGAAGGCCGCACGCGCCATGCCCACGCTTTGCGCGGCAATGCCGATGCGCCCTCCTTCCAGCGCCGACAGCGCAATCTTGTAGCCCTCGCCCTCGGCGCCGATGAGGTTGGCGGCGGGGATGCGGCAGCCCTCGAACTGGATCTGGGCCGTGTCCGAACTGTGCTGGCCCAGCTTGTCCTCCAGCCGCAGCACCTGGTAGCCGGGTGCGGAGGTCGGAACGATGAAGGCGCTCATGCCGCGCTTGCCAGCAGCCTTGTCGGTGACGGCGATGACGATGGCCACGTCGCCGTTCTTGCCGCTGGTGATGAATTGCTTGACGCCGTTGATCACGTAGTCGCTGCCGTCGCGCGTGGCCGTGGTGCGCAGCGCCGAGGCATCCGAGCCCACATGCGGCTCGGTCAGGCAGAAGGCGCCCAGCATCTCGCCGCGCGCCAGCGGCGCCAGCCATTGCTGCTTTTGCGCCTCGCTGCCGTAGCGCATGAGGATGGCGTTGACGGGGCAGTTGGTCACGCTGATCACCGTGCTGGTGCCGCCGTCGCCGGCTGCGATTTCCTCCAGCACCAGGGCCAGGCTCAGGTAGTCAAGGCCGGCGCCGCCGTACTCCTCGGGCACGCAGATGCCGTAGGCGCCCAGCGCCGCCAGGCCCTGGTGCACGTTCTTGGGAAAGTGGTGTTCCTTGTCCCAGCGTGCGGCATGGGGCGTGATTTCGGTGCGCACGAAGTCGCGCACCGCGTCACGGATCATTTCCTGGTCTGCGTTGAGCAGCATGTCTTGTCTCCTGATTCTTGTTTCGTTGTTCGTTGTCCGTTGCGCTGGCCGGATCTGCCGTCGGATCTACCAGGCGATGCGCTGCCCGTCATGCCGCAGCATGCGGCCCCGGTCGGCCGGCGTGACGCCGGCCAGCGTGCGCACCAGGCCCTGCACGCTTTGCTCGACGGTGAGGGTGGCAGCCGCGCCACCCATGTCGGTCTGCACCCAGCCCGGGTCCAGCGCGACCACGGTGGCGCCCGGCCATTGCGGCTGGGCGCTGGCCACGACCATGTTGAGCGCAGCCTTGCTGACGCGGTAGAGCCAGGCGTCGGATTCGGCGTCGGCCAGCAGCGACATCTGGCTGGAGAACAGGCCGAACACGCCGCCCGCCGCCTCGACCAGCGGCGCCACCTGGGGCAGCACCTGCATGGCGCCCAGCACATTGGTGTGCATGACGCGGTCGAACTGCTCGCGCGTGGGCGGCGTGGCCGAGCTGTGGGCATCCCACACTCCGGCCACATACAGCGCCAGCTCGATCTTCTCGCCGTCGAGCTGCCAGGCCAGGCCGCTGACGCTGGCCGGGTCGGCCACATCCACCAGCAGCACCTTGGCGCCCGTGGCCTCGACGCGCTCGCGGTCGGCCTCGCTGCGCACCGTGGCGACCACGCTGCGGCCCTGGGCCGCATAGGCCTCCACCAAGGCAAAACCAAGCCCGCGCGAGGCTCCCAACACCAGAGTGACTGCCATGTCTTTCGACCTTTCAAATGGAATGCGGTCAGCGGCCCTGCTCGTCCGCGATCTGCTTTTCGTAGCGCTCGACCATGGCCTCCTGCGTCTCGGTGGGCGCAGGCAGGCCGATCTGCTGGTGGACCATCTGGTTCACCGAGGGCATGACGTTGCGCGACACCTGGGACTCTGGCTTCCAGAGCCGGGCGCGCATCAGGGCCTTGGCACAGTGCAGATAGGCCTCGTGCACCTGGATCTCCAGAACGATCTTGGGCCGGAAGCCTTCGCTGGCGAACAGCGCCGTGTAATGGGCCTCGTCGCGCAGCTTGGCCACGCCGTTGACGCGCAGGGTCTCGTCGAAACCCGGCACCATGAACAGCAGGCCGATGCGCGGATCGGCGATCAGGTTGCTGAAGCTGTCCAGGCGGTTGTTGCCGCCCGAATCGGGAATCAGCAGCGTCTGGTTGTCGGGCGCCTTGATGAAGCCCGGCTTGCCGCCGCGCGGCGAGGCATCCATCATCGCGCCCGCCCCGCCCCCCGTGGCCACGATGCACAGCGGCGACAGCGCGATGAAGCGCAGGCAGTGCCGGTCCAGGTCCACCTGCTGCTTGAGCAAGGCCCTTTCGGCCGGCATGGCATACAGGCTGCGCAACTGTTCTTCGCTGGTGATCATGGTGTGGAGGGCTCGATGAGGCAGGCAGGCGATGCGCCCGAAGGACCCGAGCTTAGACGAGTTCTATCGCCATGGCTGTTCCCTCGCCGCCGCCTATGCACAGCGTGGCCAGGCCGCGCTTGCCGCCGCGCGCCTGCAGGGCGTGCAGCAGCGTGACCAGGATGCGCGCACCGCTGGCGCCAATGGGGTGGCCCAGCGCACAGGCGCCGCCGTTGACGTTGACCTTGTCGCGCGGCACGCCCAGCTCGGCCATCAGGGCCATGGGCACGACGGCAAAGGCTTCGTTGACTTCCCACAGGTCCACGTCCGCAGCCGTCCAGCCGGCCTTCTTGAGGGCCTTCTGCGTGGCGCCCACGGGGGCCGTGGTGAACCATTCGGGCTCCTGGGCATGCGTGGCATGGGCAACGATGCGCGCCAGCGGCTTGCAGCCCAATTCCTTGGCCGTGGATTCGCGCATCAGCACCAGGGCGGCGGCGCCGTCGTTGATGCTGGAGCTCGATGCGGCCGTGATCGTGCCGTCCTTCTTGAAGGCGGGCTTGAGGCTGGAAATCTTGTCCAGCTTGGCCTTGGCCGGGCCTTCGTCGATGCTGACCGTGACGTCGCCCTTGCGCGTGGAGACGGTGACGGGCGTGATCTCGGCGGCGAAGGCGCCGCTTTCCGTGGCCGCCTGGGCGCGCTTGACGCTTTCGATGGCGTAGGCGTCCTGCTGCTCGCGCGTGAAGTGGTATTTGGCGGCGCAGTCCTCGCCAAAAGTGCCCATGGAGCGACCAGGCTCGTAGGCGTCCTCCAGGCCGTCGAGCATCATGTGGTCATAGACCTTGTCGTGGCCCATGCGGTAGCCGCCACGGCCCTTCTTGAGCAGGTAGGGCGCATTGGTCATGCTTTCCATGCCGCCGGAGACCACGACATCGCGGCTGCCTGCGACCAGCTGGTCGTGCGCCAGGATGGTGGCCTCCATGCCGGCGCCGCACATCTTGGACAGGGTCACGGCGCCCGTGCTGCGCGGCAGGCCGCCCTTGAAGCCGGCCTGGCGGGCGGGCGCCTGGCCCTGGCCCGCCATCAGGCAGTTGCCGAACAGCACTTCGTCCACTTTCTCGGGCGCCACGCCCGCGCGCTGCACGGCCGCCTTGATGGCGGCGCCGCCCAGATCATGGGCCGCGAGGTCGGCGAAGTCGCCCTGGAAGGCGCCCATGGGGGTGCGGGCTGCGCCGACGATGACGATGGGGTCTTGCATGCTTGTCTCCTGGGTTGTCGTGATGGTGAAAGAAAGGGAAAACGGGTCAGGCCAGCCAGCGGCTGCGTTCGTAGGGGAAGACATCGTGGACATGGCCTTCGCGGATGCGCTGCTGGTGCGCCTGCCAGAAGGCGGGGTCGAGCAGGTCGGCATGGTGGCGCATGAAGACTTCGCGCACGGCCGGGTTGCCCAGCAGAAAGGGCGCGAAGGTTTCCGGGAACACATCGCGCGGGCCCACGGGGTACCAGACCTCGCCGCTGAGCTCGTCCTCCTCGTTGCGCGGCGCGGGCACCTGGCGGAAGTGGCAGTCGGTCAGGTATTCGATCTCGTCGTAGTCGTAGAACACCACCTTGCCGCCGCGCGTGATGCCGAAGTTCTTCCACAGCATGTCGCCCGGGAAGATGTTGGCCGCGACCAGGTCCTTGATGGCATTGCCGTACTCGATCACGGCGCTCTCCAGGCGCTGCCGCGGTGCCGGCAGGTCCAGCCCGTCATCGAAGCACTCCTGCAGCAGCATGTTCAGCGGCACCATGCGCCGCTCTATGTAGAGGTGGGAGATGATGACCTCCTGCCGGCCATCGCCGTCGCGGTCGCTGATCTCGACCTGGCTGGGCGCATGCTCCAGGATCTCGGCGATCAGCGCATCCGAAAAGCGCTCGCGCGGGAAGGCGACCAGGCTGTACTCCAGCGTGTCGGCCATGCGCCCCACGCGGTCGTGCTGCTTGACCAGGCGGTACTTGGCCTTGACCTGCTCGCGCGTGATCTCCTTGGGCGCGGCGAAGCGGTCCTTGATGAGCTTGAACACATAGGGAAAGCTGGGCAGGTCGAACACCAGCATGACCATGCCCTTGATGCCGGGTGCGATGCGGAACTGGTCGCGCGAATGCCGCAGGTGGTGCAGGAAGTCGCGGTAGAACAGCGTCTTGCCCTGCTTGGCCAGGCCCAGGGCGTTGTACAGCTCGGCGCGCGGCTTGCGCGGCATGAGGCTGCGCAGGAACTGCACGTAGGCGCTGGGCACGTCGGTATCGACCATGAAGTAGGCGCGCGCAAAGCTGAACAGGCCGTGGAAGTCCTTCTCGCCGAACAGGGCCGCATGCAGAACCAGCCGGCCGTTGTCGCCGTGCAGGATGGGCACGGCCCAGGACAGCTCGGCAAAGCCGTTGATGATCTTGCCGACGATGTAGGCGCCCTTGTTGCGGAAAAACAGGCTGGACAGCACCTGGATCTGGAAGTTGGCGTACAGGCGCATGGCCTGCAGCTGCGGCTCCAGGCGCTCGGCCAGGCGGGCGATGTCGCGCTCCAGGTCCTCGAAGGGGCGCTGCAGCGCGAATTGCTCCACGACTTCGCGCAGCGTCTGCGGCAGCGTCTCGCGCGTGGGGTAGAAGGCCAGGTAGGCCGGGCGCGCAGCCGGCTCCTGGTTCTCTATGTATTCCGTGCTGACGGCGGGCCGCACGAAGATGAAGTCGTTGTGGAAATGCGTGCGGTGCAGGATCTTGGTGGTGACCGAGTTGAAGAAGGTCTCGGCCAGCTCCGGCTGCAGGTGGTTGACCATGAGCCCGATGTAGTGGCGCTTGATCTGCTGCCAGACCGGCATGGGCTGGGCGCCTGCCGCAAATTCCTTTTCAAGCCGGCGCACGCATTCGCGCACGCGCAGGTCGTAGAACTCGATGCGCTCGCGCTGGGCACGCTGCTGGCCCAGCCAGTCGGCGGTTTCGAAGCGGTGCTTGGCGCGGGCGGATTCGGCGCGGAACAGGCGGTAATGGCGGTTGAAGCCATCCATCATCGCCCGCGCGATGTCATGGGCAAGCAGGGTGTCCTGGGCAGGCATCGGCATGAAGTCTCCCGGGGTCCCGCCTGCCATGGCCGCTCAGTCGCGCTGGCGGCTGGCGACCAGCTCGACAGCCTCGGCATGGATGTTGGCGATGCCGCCGACACCGGGCACGGTCATCTGCAGATTGGTGATCAGGCCGTCCTTGAGGCCATAGCACCAGCCGTGCAGCGTGACCTTCTGGCCGCGCGCCCAGGCATCCTGCATCACCGTGCTCTGCGCCACATTGATCACCTGCTCGATGGCATTGAGTTCGCACAGCGCATCGTGGCGCCATTGCGGGGAGAGGCTGGCCAGCAGCGCCTGGTGCTTGTCGCGCACATCCTTCACATGGCGGATCCAGTTGTCGGCCAGGCCCACGCGCACATCTTCCAGTGCCGCCAGCACGCCGCCACAGCCATAGTGGCCCACGACCATCAGGTGCTCGACCTTGAGCTGGTCCACCGCGTACTGGATGGTGGACAGGCAGTTCAGGTCGCTGGGCACGACCACGTTGGCCACGTTGCGGTGCACGAACACCTCGCCGGGCTCCAGGCCCGTGATCTGGTTCGCAGGGACGCGGCTGTCGGAACAGCCGATCCACATGTAGCGGGGTTTTTGCTGCGACAACAGCCCGGTGAAGAAACCGGGCCGGTCACGCTCCATCTGCTGGGCCCATTCGCGGTTATGGACAAACAGTTCTTCGATGGAGGTTGTGCTCATAAGCAATCCTTTTGTTGGGTCAAACTCAAGAACGGCGCGGCAGGCGGGTGCGGGATCAGCAGGTCTCTGCGAACAGCTCGCGGCCGATCAGCATGCGACGGATCTCGCTGGTGCCGGCGCCGATCTCGTAGAGTTTCGCATCCCGCCAGAGGCGACCCAGTGGGTATTCGTTGATATACCCATTACCTCCATAGATTTGAACGCCTTCGCCGGCCATCCATGTCGCCTTCTCGGCGCACCACAAAATGACGCTGGCACAGTCCTTGCGAACCTGGCGAACATGCTCCGTTCCCAGCAGATCGAGGTTTTTGGCGACCGTATAGGCAAATGAGCGGCCCGCTTGCAGCACGGTGTACATGTCCGCCACCTTGCCCTGGATGAGCTGGAACTCGCCAATGCTCTGGCCGAACTGCTTGCGGTCATGGATGTAGGGCACGACGTTGTCCATCACTGACTGCATGATGCCCAGCGGCCCGCCGGTCAGCACGGCACGCTCGTAGTCCAGGCCGCTCATCAGCACCTTGGCGCCATTGTTGAGGCCGCCCAGCACGTTCTCGGCCGGCACCTCGACGTTCTCGAACACCAGCTCGCCCGTGTGGCTGCCACGCATGCCCAGCTTGTCCAGCTTCTGGGCAATGGAAAAGCCCTTCATGCCCTTCTCGATCAGGAAGGCAGTCACGCCGCGGGCATTCAGCTCGGGCTCGGTCTTGGCGTAGACCACCAGGGTGTCGGCATCGGGACCGTTGGTGATCCACATCTTGGTGCCGTTGAGCAGGAAGTAGCCGCCCTTGTCCTCGGCCTTGAGCTTCATGCTGATCACGTCCGAGCCGGCGCCGGGCTCGCTCATGGCCAGCGCGCCCACGTGCTCGCCGCTGATCAGCTTGGGCAGGTACTTGGCCTTTTGCGCCTCGTTGCCGTTACGGTTGATCTGGTTCACGCAAAGATTGCTGTGCGCGCCATAGGACAGGCCCACCGAGGCACTGGCACGCGAGATCTCCTCCATCGCCACCATGTGGGCCAGATAGCCCATGTTGGCGCCGCCGTACTGCTCGGACACGGTGATGCCCAGCACGCCCAGATCACCAAACTTGCGCCACAGGTCCATGGGGAACTGGTCGTCGCGGTCGATCTCGCCGGCGCGCGGTGCAATCTCGGCCTGTGCGAACTCGCGCACGGCATCGCGCAGCGCGTCGATGTCCTCGCCCAGTTGGAAGTTCAGGCCCGGCAGGTTGGAAAGGCTCATCTCGTGTCTCCTGTGGAAATTTGGTGAAAGAACGCCGCCCGGCTCAGTCGGCCAGATCGCGGCCCTGCACGCACATCAGCGTGCAGCCCATGGTGGCAATCAGTTTTTCGCGGCCTTCGTCGATGGCGTAGGCGCGCCCCTCGGTCACGATGATCGTGCGGCCCGGCTTGATCACCCGGCCTTCCATGCGAAAGCGCTGGCCCTTGGCGGGGGCCAGCAGATTGATCTTGAATTCGATGGTGAGCACGGCAGCATCGGCAGGCATCAGGGTCAGCCCTGCATAGCCGCAGGCGGAATCCAGCGCCGTGGAAACCATGCCGGCATGCAAAAAACCATGCTGCTGCGTCAGCCCGGGCGCCCAGTCCAGGCAGACATCGACGGCGCCGGGCTCCAGCAGGGACAGCTCGGCGCCCAGGGTGTGCATCGCGCCCTGGCGTGCAAAACTGTCTCGCACACGGCGGGCAAAGTCGCTGTTGGCAGGTTCCAGGCGGGGCACGGTCAAGGCAAGCCTCACAAATTACGTTTACGTAAACGTCAATTATGAAGCATTTTTCCCATCCAGGTGTTTCAACAGAGTGCGGGCCTCGGATTCCTGCTCTCGCACCTCGGCCAGGTTGGCCTGCAGATCGGCCAGGCGGTCCTCGAGCTGGCGGCGATGCACAGCCAGCACTTCCAGGAATTTGCGCAGTTGCACGCCCGTGTCGCGGGGGCTGTCGTAGAGATCGATGATCTCCTTGGCTTCGTTCAGAGACAGTCCCAGCCGCTTGGCCCGCAAGGTCAGGCGAAGACGTGTGCGATCACGCGCGCTGTAGACGCGATTGCGCCCGCCAGGCCCGGCGCGCTCGGGCTCAAGCAAGCCCATGTCTTCATAGAAGCGGATGGCCCGGGTCGTGAGATCGAACTCCTTGGCAAGATCGCTGATGGTGTAGGTGGTCGACATGGCTGGAGAGTCCGCCAGCATCCACAGCCGGCGGCCATGGGAATGCGACGTTGACGTTAACGTCAATGCTAGCGGAATTGGCCACAGGAAACTGCGCCGGATGTCGCATCCGGGTGCGACGAAGAAGCCCGGCAGGAATAAAAAGAGAGCGCGTCAGCGCTCTCTTTTTTGGGATGTCCGTTTTGGATGTCCGTTTTGGATGTTCGGTTGGCTGTCCGTTTTGGCGGTTCAGCCTGTTTCCCCGTTTCCTGCACCCCAATGCAAAAAACCCCGTAGCTTTGGGCTACGGGGTTTCTTGGGCTGTAAGAGCCTGACGATGACCTACTTTCACACGGGAACCCGCACTATCATCGGCGCAAAGTCGTTTCACTGTCCTGTTCGGGATGGGAAGGAGTGGTACCAACTTGCTATGGTCATCAGGCATAACTTGTTGTCGTGCTGCTCATGGAGCAACACAACGAATTCATAGAGTCTGTAAATCAGCTTTGTATTTTGACTGCGCCTTACTTGGCATAACCACCTTGATGATCACTTCATCAAAGTTATAGGGTCAAGCCTCACGAGCAATTAGTATCAGTTAGCTTAACGCATTACTGCGCTTCCACACCTGACCTATCAACGTCCTGGTCTTGAACGACTCTTCAGGGGGCTCAAGGCCCCGGCAGATCTCATCTTGAAACGAGTTTCCCGCTTAGATGCTTTCAGCGGTTATCTCTTCCACACTTAGCTACTCGGCAATGCCACTGGCGTGACAACCGATACACCAGAGGTGTGTCCACTCCGGTCCTCTCGTACTAGGAGCAGGCTTCCTCAAATCTGCAGCGCCCACGGAAGATAGGGACCAAACTGTCTCACGACGTTTTAAACCCAGCTCACGTACCTCTTTAAATGGCGAACAGCCATACCCTTGGGACCGACTACAGCCCCAGGATGAGATGAGCCGACATCGAGGTGCCAAACACCGCCGTCGATATGAACTCTTGGGCGGTATCAGCCTGTTATCCCCAGAGTACCTTTTATCCGTTGAGCGATGGCCCTTCCATACAGAACCACCGGATCACTATGTCCTGCTTTCGCATCTGCTCGACTTGTCAGTCTCGCAGTTAAGCACGCTTATGCCATTGCACTATCGTCACGATGTCCGACCGTAACTAGCGTACCTTCGAACTCCTCCGTTACGCTTTGGGAGGAGACCGCCCCAGTCAAACTGCCTACCATGCACTGTCCCCGATCCCGATAAGGGACCTGGGTTAGAACCTCAAACGCACCAGGGTGGTATTTCAACGTCGGCTCCATGAGAACTAGCGTCCTCACTTCAAAGCCTCCCACCTATCCTACACAGATCCGTTCAAAATCCAATACAAAGCTACAGTAAAGGTTCATGGGGTCTTTCCGTCTTTCCGCGGGGAGATTGCATCATCACAAACATTTCAACTTCGCTGAGTCTCTGGAGGAGACAGTGTGGCCATCGTTACGCCATTCGTGCAGGTCGGAACTTACCCGACAAGGAATTTCGCTACCTTAGGACCGTTATAGTTACGGCCGCCGTTTACTGGGACTTCAATCAAGAGCTTGCACCCCATCATTTAATCTTCCAGCACCGGGCAGGCGTCACACCCTATACGTCCACTTTCGTGTTTGCAGAGTGCTGTGTTTTTATTAAACAGTCGCAGCCACCGATTTTTTGCAACCGCTTTGGGCTCCCTTTGTTCAAGTTCACCTACTTGCGGCATACCTTCTCCCGAAGTTACGGTATCAATTTGCCGAGTTCCTTCTCCAGAGTTCTCTCAAGCGCC
>NZ_CP018101.1:6417500-6430384 GCF_001886655.1 Delftia sp. HK171
GCTGCCTGCACCAGGAATCGGGCCCGCATAGATAATGCGCGCACGATGGCATTGATTACTTTGATAGACGCCCAACTGGCGTTCGGGCATGTGGCGCTTCTCGACCACGCCCAGTTTTCCCTGGAGAGCGGCGAACGTGTGGGCCTGATCGGTCGAAACGGCGCAGGGAAGTCCTCTTTGTTGAAGATTCTTGGCGGACTGGCCAAGGCCGATGACGGCCAGGTCCAGACGCAATCCGGTATCCGCATTACTTATGTGGCGCAGGAGCCGGTGCTTGTGCCCGAGCAGACGATCTTCGAGTCGGCGTCCGCCGGCATTGCCGAGGTGATCGCCGTGCGCGAGCGCTATCTGGCGGGTGGCGAGGGCGAGGATCTCGATGCGCTGCAGTCCCAGATCGAGGCCTATGACGCCTGGAATTGGGAGCAGCGCGTGGAAGAGACGCTGCAGCGGCTGCACCTGGATCCCGACGCCCTGGTGGGCACGTTGTCCGGGGGGATGAAGAAGCGCGTTGCGCTTTCCCAGGCGCTGGTGGCCCGTCCTGACGTGCTGCTGCTGGACGAGCCGACCAACCACCTGGACCTGGATGCCATCGAGTGGCTGGAGGAGCTGCTGCTGAACTTCAAGGGCAGCGTGGTGACCATTACCCACGACCGCTCCTTCCTGGACCGCGTCTCCACGCGCATCGTTGAGCTGGATCGTGGAACGCTGCGCTCCTATCCCGGCAATTTCGTTCAGTACCAGCAAACCAAGGAAGATCAGCTGGCCCAGGAAGCCGTGATCAACGCCAAGGCTGACAAGCTGCTGGCCCAGGAGGAGGTGTGGATCCGCAAGGGCGTGGAGGCGCGCCGCACGCGCAGCCAGAGCCGAATCGGCCGATTGGAGCAGTTGCGGGCCAACCGCGCTGCCCGCCGCGATGTGCTGGGCGGGGTGAAGATGGACATTGCCTCGGGCCGGGGCGATGGCTACCAGGGCAAGATCGTGGCCGAGCTGACCGATGTGGCCAAGTCCTTTGGCGACAAGCAGATCGTCTCGCATTTCAGCGCCACCATCCTGCGCGGTGACAAGGTGGGACTGATCGGGCCCAACGGTGCCGGCAAGACGACGCTGCTCAAGATGATTCTGGGCGAACTGGCGCCTGACAGCGGCAACGTGCGGCTGGGTGCGAATCTGCAGGTGGCTTACTTCGACCAGATGCGGCACCAGATCAATATGGATGCCACGCTGGAGGACTTCATCAGCCCCGGCAGCGAGTGGATAGAGATCGGCAACCAGAAAAAGCACGTGAAGAGCTATCTGTCGGACTTCCTGTTCTCTCCGGCGCGCGCTCACTCTCCTGTGCGTTCACTGTCCGGCGGCGAGCGCAACCGCCTGCTGCTGGCGCGCCTGTTTGCCCGCCCCGCGAATGTGCTGGTTCTGGACGAGCCGACCAACGACCTCGATATCGAGACGCTGGAGATGCTGGAAGACCTGCTGCAGAACTACGACGGCACGGTGTTCCTGGTCAGCCATGACCGCAGTTTCCTGGACAACGTGGTCACCAGCACCATTGCCTGGGAAGGGCCGGGCAAGTGGCGCGAATACGAAGGCGGCGTGCAGGACTGGCTGGACCAGTCGCGCCGCAGCCAGGATCTGGCCGAGGCTGCACAGCCCAAGCCTGCCAAGGAAGAGGCCAAGCCGATGGCGGTGCGCAGCGACAGCAAGCCCAAGCGCAAGCTCAGCTACAAGGAGCAGCGCGAGCTCGATCAGTTGCCCGAGACCATTGCATCGCTGGAGGCGGAGCAGAAATCCATTCGCGAGGCCCTCGCCGACGGCTCGCTGTATGTCAACGACAACTCCCGCGCCGTTCAGTTGCACCAGCGCGATGGCGAGATCGATGAGCAGCTGATGGAGGCACTGGAGCGCTGGAGCGCCTTGTCCGAGTAGGCACCGTGTCGAACTGACAAAAAAAAAGAGCGCCATGCGCTCTTTTTTTTCATGGAGGCCGCCAGAGCCGGCCGTTGCGCTCAGATGCGGTGGTGCACCTGGTCCGAACCTATGCGCAGCTTGCCCAGCAAGGCGGCGGCGATCTGGTTGAGGGGCAGCACTTCGTCGGCAGCGCCGTGGGCGATGGCCTCGCGCGGCATGCCGAAGACGATGCAGCTGGCCTCGTCCTGCACGAGGTTGTAGCTGCCTGCATCGCGCATTTCGCGCATGGCGACCGCACCATCGGCGCCCATGCCGGTGAGCATGATGCCGTAGGCGTTGCGGCCCGCGCAGGCGGCCACCGACTTGAACAGCACTTCGACCGAAGGCTTGTGGCGATTCACCGGCGGGCTGTCATCGACCACGGCGACATAGTTGGCGCCGCTGCGCTGCACCGAGAAATGCTTGCCACCCGGAGCGATATAGGCATGACCGGGCAGCAGGCGCTCGCCGTGCTGCGCTTCCTTCACGGTCATCTGGCACAGGCTGTTGAGCCGGGCCGCGAAGCTGGTGGTGAAGCCCGGCGGCATGTGCTGGGTGATGACGATGGCCGGGCAGTCGGCCGGCAGATGGGTGAGCACTTCGCGGATGGCCTCGGTGCCGCCCGTGGAGGCGCCGATGGCAACCAGCTTCTCCGTGGAAAGCCGCCCCAGCAGCGACGTCGGTGCAGCCTGGCGCGGCACGGCCGAACCTGCAGAGGAAGCGACCGGCGCTGCCGCGCTGCCTGCGGCAGAGGCTGCACTGCGGGGAGCGACCGGCAGACGCCGTACCTGGGCCACGGCAGCAACGCGGATCTTGTCCACGATCTGCGCGGCCAGTTCCTGCAGGCCGTTGGAGACACCCACGCGCGGCTTGGCCACGAAGTCGATGGCACCCAGCTCCAGTGCACGCATGGTGACCTCGGCGCCGCGTTCGGTCAGCGTGGAGATCATGACCACCGGCATGGGACGCAGGCGCATGAGCCGGCCCAGGAAGTCGATGCCATCCATGCGCGGCATTTCCACATCGAGCGTGATCACGTCGGGATTCATCTCGCGGATCATTTCGCGTGCGATCAGCGGGTCATTGGCCGAGCCGATGCATTCCATGTCGTGCTGGCGATTGATGATCTCGGACAGCAGACTGCGCACCAGCGCAGAGTCGTCCACCACGATCACCCTGATTTTCCTGTCCATTCCTTTGAACCTTCCTCAAAACAGGTCGACCGAGCCGCCTGCCGTATTGCGTGCCACGACGGCTGCATTGCCGCGTGTGAATTCCTGCTGTACCAGCTCCTCCGGATGGGCATGTGCCAGGCGCTTGACCATGGCCTTGCCGCTGGCGGGGAAGAACACCACCTTGCGAGGGTAGATATCCAGCACATCCTCCGAGACGATGGGGATGCGTTCGGTCTGCAGGTACTGCGTGACGAAGGCGGTATTGCGTTCGCCCACGTTCATGGTGGTGAAGTTGTGCATCACCTGCCCGCCGCCGAAGATCTTGGCCTGCAGCGACTCGCGCCGGGCACCGAGCTTGAGCATTTCGTTGATCAGCAACTCCATGGCGTACGAGCCGTAGCGGCCCGATGCATCGGCAGAGTCGCCGTCGGGCAGCATGAAATGGTTCATGCCGCCCACGCGCATGGTGCGGTCCCAGATGCAGGCCGAGATGCAAGAGCCCAGCACGGTGACCAGGATCACGTCCTCGTTGGAGACAAAGTATTCGCCGGGCAGCACCTTGACGGCGTTGTGCTGGAAATGCGGGTCGTAATAGAAGAACGAAGCCTCGCCAGGGTAGCGCTGCTGGCGCTTGAGCTGCTCCAGCGAGGAACGCGGCACCGGATCGCCCGGTGCCGGATAGTCTGCAGCGGTATAGCTGTTGATGCGCGGCATGCGGCGACGCTCCGAGGGCGCCGGTGGCGGTGCGAAGGCAGGGCGGTCTCCGATCATGGGAGCACCCCCTGGCGTGCGGCAGGACCTGCGTCAGCGGCGCTCATAGACGGTCTTCCCCTTGAGCGTGAACAGATCGCGCGATTCACTGAAGTTCTCGGCATGCCCGACGAACAACAGGCCACCGGGCTTCATCACGCGGTGGATGCGCTCCAGCACGCGGCGCTGCGTGGCCGCGTCGAAGTAGATCATCACGTTGCGGCAGAAGACCACGTCGAAGGGGTCGCGGAACGGCCAGTCGTCACGGATCAGGTTGACGTTGAGAAACTCCACCAGGCGGCGCAGTTCGGGCTTGACGCGCACCAGGCCTGCATTGCCGGCCTTGCCCCGCAGGAAGAAGCGGTGCAGGCGCTCGGCGCTCATGCCCTTGATGCTTTCGGCGCGGTAGACGCCGGCCGATGCCGTGTCCAGCACGCGCGAGTCGATGTCGCTGGCCTGCAGCTGAAAGCTGGGCGTGGCACCCAGCGCTTCCAGCGCCGTCATGACGATGGAGTAAGGCTCTTCCCCGGTCGAGGCCGCATTGCACCAGACCTTCCAGGCCGTGCCGGCCGGCTTGCTGCGCAGATGCTGGGCAAAGATCTCGAAATGGTGCTGCTCGCGAAAGAACGCCGTGAGATTGGTGGTCAGCGCGTTCACGAACTCCTGCCACTCCACGCCGTCGGACTGCGACTCCAGCCAGTCCAGGTAGGTGGAGAAGCTGTCGTAGCCCGTCTCGCGCAGGCGCCGCGACAGGCGGCTGTAGACCATGGCGTGCTTGCCATCGTGCAGGCTGATGCCGGCCCGCTGGTAGATCAGCGCCTGTACGCGGGCAAAGTCCCGCGACGACCATTCGAATTCGCGCCCCTGGGCCAGGGGCCCGTTGGCATCCCCGTCGTCGGCGACGGGACGTGCGGCCAGTGCCGCATTGGATGAGCCGGATCGCATGAGGGCGCTCAGTGCAAGAACGGGTCTCAGTCGACCGAGGCGACCAGGCCCATGTCCACGTTGTTCATGAGCTTTTCGATGTCCAGCAGGATGAGCATGCGCTCGCCCACGGAACCCAGGCCCAGGATGCAGCCGCTGTCGATGGCGCTTTCGATGTCCGGCGCGGGGCGCACGGCTTCGGGAGCCAGTTCCATCACGTCGCTGACCGAGTCCACCACGATGCCCACCACGCGGTTGCGCAGGTTCAGGATGATGACGACGGTGAAGCTGTTGTATTCCACCTGGGAGCAGTTGAACTTCAGCCGCATGTCCACGATGGGCACGATGGTGCCGCGCAGATTGACCACGCCCTTGATGAATTCCGGCGCATTGGCGATGCGGGTCGGCGGCTCGTAGCCGCGGATTTCCTGCACCTTCAGGATGTCGATGCCGTATTCCTCCTGGTCCAGGCGGAAGGTCAGGTACTCGCGCGCGCCGGTGGCGACGCCTTCTGCGGTCTTAGCGATCACGCTCATTGCTCAGCTCCTCAACTGTCGGGCCCGCGCCGTGGTGGCGAAGGCCATGGTTTCTTGGCGGCGCGCAGGCACTGCCTGCGGCGCCGTCGATTGTGGTCAGGTATCCCTGTCCCGTTCAGTGGCGTGCACGACGCACCAGCGCGCCGGTGTCCAGAATCAGCGCCACCGTGCCATCGCCCAGGATGGTGGCGCCCGAAACGTTGGGCACCTTGCGGTAGTTCGATTCCAGGTTCTTGACCACCACCTGGTGCTGGCCCAGCAGCTCGTCGACCAGCAAGGCCACGCGGCTGCCGTCGGACTCGACCACCACCATGATGTTGCTGGACTGGCTGGTGTCGCTGCGCGGCACGCGGAAGGTCTTTTCCAGCGCGAACACGGGCATGTACTCGTCGCGCACCTTGACCAGCTGCGTGCCGTTGGCCACGGTGTTCACGTCTTCGGCCTTGACCAGGAAGGACTCGACCACCGAGGACAGCGGCAGGATGTAGACCTCGTCGCTGACGCCGACCGACATGCCATCCATGATGGCCAGGGTCAGCGGCAGGCGAACGGCCACGCGCATGCCCTTGCCCTGGGTGGACTCGATCTCGACCGAGCCGCCCAGCGCCGCGATATTGCGCTTGACCACGTCCATGCCCACGCCGCGCCCGGACACGTCGGTGACCACGTCGGCCGTGGAGAAGCCCGGCGCGAAGATCAGTTGCCAGACCTCCTGATCGGGCATGTTGTCCGAGACATCCATGCCGCGCTCGCGGGCCTTCTGGAGAATCCGCTCGCGGTTCATGCCGCGCCCGTCGTCGCGCACCTCGATGACGATGGAGCCGCCCTGATGGGAGGCTGCCAGCGTCAGCGTGCCGTGCTCGGACTTGCCGGCAGCCAGGCGGTCCTCGGGCATTTCGATGCCGTGGTCCACGCTGTTGCGCACCAGATGGGTCAGCGGGTCGGTGATCTTTTCGACCAGTCCCTTGTCCAGCTCCGTGGCCTCGCCCAGCGTGATCAGGTCGATCTTCTTGCCCAGCTTGCCGGCCAGGTCGCGCAGCATGCGCGGGAAACGGCTGAACACGGTGGACATGGGAATCATGCGGATGGACATCACCGATTCCTGCAGATCGCGCGTATTGCGATCCAGGTCGGCCAGGCCTGCCAGCAGTTGCTGGTAGGCCGATGCGTCCAGTCCGTGGCTGTTTTGCGCCAGCATGGCCTGGGTGATGACCAGCTCGCCCACCAGGTTGATGAGCTGGTCGACCTTGGACACCGACACGCGGATGCTGGTGGACTCCATCTGCGCCTGCTGCGTCTGGGCCGCCGTCTTGGCGGCGGGCTTGGCCACGGCGCCGGCCGGCTGGATGGCCAGCGCGCCATCGGCCTGGGGCATGCCGGGTGCGCCGTTGAAGAAGCCATAGGCCTCATCGGCAGGCGGAATGGCGGCCGAGGCCAGGGCGGCATCGGGGTCGTGCGCATGCTCTTCAGCGGCCGGGGCTTGCGCCGCCACCGCTGCGGGTGCTGCCTCGGCAGGGGCTCCGGCCGCCGTGATGCGGACCTGATCCTTGGCCACGTGGAAGGCGAACAGATCGAGCAGGTCGTCGTCGGTGGACGAGGTCTGCACGTCAAAGAGGCGGCTTTGCGGCTGATCGCAGGCCAGGTCCTCGATGCGCCCCAGGCCCGGAATGTCGCGGAACAGCTCCTTGATGGCCTCGGCCATCTCCAGGCGCTCCAGCGGACCGATCAGGATATGCAGCGAACGTCCGCCGCTGCTGGGTGCCGTGCCGACGGCGCCGCCCGAGACAGGTGCTGCAGCAACCGGGGCCGGAGCCTGCGCCGGCGCAGCCACAGGGGCTGGAGCTGGGGTCGGTGCGGGAGCCGGCGCTGCCGCTGCAGGTACGGCGCTGCGGCCTTCCGCCAGCGTCTCGATGCGTGCCACCAGATCCGTGGTGGACAGGGCCTCGCCCTCGTTGCCGGCCTGGTGGCGTGCCAGCAGGCTGCGGCTGGCATCAGCCGACTCCAGCAACACATCGACCATTTCCGGAATCGGCGTGATCTCGTGCCGGCGCAGCCGGTCGAGCAGCGACTCCATGCGGTGCGTCAGCTCGGTCACGTCGGCAAAGCCGAAGGTGGCCGCCCCGCCCTTGATCGAGTGCGCGCATCGGAAGATGCCGTTGAGTTCCTCGTCATTGGCCGCTGACAGATCCAGATTCAGCAGCATCTGCTCCATCTGGTCGAGGTTCTCGGCCGCTTCTTCGAAGAAGATTTGATAGAACTGGCTCAGGTCGAAGTCTGCGCCCGCTCCTGCCCCATCCTGGTGTAGATCCGCCATCTTTGGTCCTGCTGTTTCCTGTTGCCCGTACTTATCGGCTCAACGCATTACTTTCTGAATGACTTCGATCAAACGGTTTGGATCGAAGGGCTTGACCAGCCAGCCCGTGGCGCCCGCGGCGCGTCCGGCCTGCTTCATCTGGTCGCTGGATTCGGTGGTGAGAATGAGAATCGGCGTGTTCTGGAACTTGGGGTCTTCGCGCAGCTTGCGGGTCAGACCGATGCCATCCAGACGCGGCATGTTCTGGTCGGCCAGCACCAGGTCGACTTGTTCGAGCTGTGCCTTCTCGAGCGCATCCACGCCGTCAACCGCCTCCACAACGCGAAATCCCGCCCCTGCGAGGGTGAACGCCACCATCTTTCGCATCGAGGGGGAATCATCAACAGCCAGAATCGATCGCATGTATAGCTCCAACAGACGGGCAATAAAAGGTAGAAGAGTGCATGGTCAGTGGTCAGAACAGCTCGACCGAGCCAGCATCCATCTCGCTTTGCGTGACGGGATTGGGCCGGTCGGGTATCGCCGGCAGGCCCAGGGAATCGTCCTCCCCTCGTCCACGCCCATGGTGGCTGCGGCCAACTGGAACGCGCAGCCTTGCAAAATCTTCGTAATATGGGCGATCAACTGGGAGGACATGTCGTGAAACTGCAACTCGGTCACCGCCAACCGAAGCGTGGACCGCGCGGCGTCCAGCTCGGGCAAGGCGCCTAGCGCCTCACCGGCCAGCTGGCCGTGGGTCTCGTCGAAACGGTCCAGCAGGTTCTGCGTTGCATGATTGAGAAGGCCTTCCAGGCGCTGCAGATCGCGCATCGCCACCAGCAAGGCATCCTGCAGGTCTGCGGCCACCATGACGGGCATGGGGACGGCAGGCTCGCCCGAAGGCTTGTGCATTGACTGCATTGTTACTCCACCACCAGCGTTTCAGCCCAATGTTCGCCATGCTCTGCAGCATGGCCAGCCCTTGTCAATCGTCCCCAGGAATGCAGCGCATCCCTTGATATACACGACCACTTGCATTTATGTTCCAAAATGTATCTCATGATAGCGCCCCCGGGGATGCCAGACCACCGCACAAGCCCTTGCGCATACTGCACATCGAGGATTCGGCGGCCGACCAGGCGCTGGCGCGGCTGAGCCTGCTGCGCGGCGGGCTGGTCTGCGAGATTGTCGCGGTCGACCTGCTCGATGATGCCGCAGCCGCGCTGCAGAACCAGGCATTCGACCTCATCCTGGCCGACTACCACCTGCCCGGCTTCACGGCGCTGGACGCCTGGGAGCTGGTGCGCCGCCAGCCCGGGCATCCGCCCTTTGTGCTGCTGTCGGGCGCCATCGGCGAGTCGGCCGCCGTGGACGTGATGCGCGAGGGCATCAGCGACTACCTGCTCAAGGACCACATCACGCGCCTGCCCCATGTGGTCTCGCATGCGCTGGAAGTGCACGAGGCCCGCCTGGCGCGCCGCCGCGCGGCGGCCGAGCTGGCGGCATCCGAGCGGCGCCTGGCCGATCTGACCGAGCATCTGCAGACCTCCACCGAACGTGAACGCGCCAGCATTGCCCGCGAGATCCACGATGACATCGGCGGCTCGCTGACCTCGGTGAAGTTCGATGTGGCCTGGATTGCGCGCAATGCGCCCGAGGGCGGACTGCGCGAGCACGCGCTGGCCGCGCTGGAAATGCTGGAGCATGCGCTGGGTGCAAGCCAGCGCATCATGATGAACCTGCGCCCGCCCGTGCTGGACCAGGGACTGGTGGCCGCCGTGCAGTGGCTGGCCGAGAATTTCGAGCGCCGCACGGGCGTGCCCACCCGGGTGCGCAGCAGCCGCGAGAGCATGGACATCGCGCCCGACATCCAGGTCGTGGCCTACCGCACGGCCCAGGAGGCGCTGACCAACGTCGGCAAATATGCCCAGGCACGCCATGTGGACATCGATCTCTCGGACCGCGAAGGCTTTCTCACGCTGGAGGTGACGGACGACGGCGTGGGCCTGGCCGAAGGCGCGCGCGACAAGCCCGAATCCTTCGGTTTGCGCGGTCTGGGCGAGCGTGCGCGCACCGTTCAGGGCTGGCTGGATGTCAGCAGTCAAGCCGGGCGAGGAACCTCGGTCATCGTCTCCATTCCGCTGGACGATGGCGGCACTTGCCCTAATATCCCGGGCAATGAATGCTGAACGCCATGGCGGCGTGACCCTTTTTCCAGGAGGCCGACTTTGATCCACGTGGTGCTGTGCGACGACCATGCGGTGCTGCGCCGGGGCATCCGTGACACCCTGGCCGAGGCAGTGGACATCAGCGTCACCGCCGAAGCAGGCAGCTATGCCGAGCTGCGCGAACAGCTGCGCACCGCCACCTGCGACGTGCTGCTGCTGGACATCAACATGCCCGGCCGCAGTGGCCTGGAAGCCCTGGCCAGCGTGCGCGAAACCCATCCGCTGATCAAGGTGCTCATGGTCTCCATGTACCCCGAGGATCAGTACGCGCTGCGCTGCCTGAAGGCGGGCGCGCAGGGCTACGCCAACAAGGCAGGCGACCCGGTGCTGCTGATCGAGGCGGTGCGTACCGTGGCCACGGGGCGCAAGTACCTGACGTCCGAAGTGGCCCAGATGCTGGCCGACAGCCTGGCCCAGCCCGCACCCCAGGTTCCGCATGAAAGCCTGTCCGAGCGCGAGCTGCAGACGCTGATCAAGATCGCGGCCGGGCAGCGGCTGACCGACATCGCCACCGAGCTGATGCTCAGCCCCAAGACCGTCAGCGTCTACCGGGCGCGCGTGCTGGAAAAACTGCAGATGAGCAGCAATGCCGAACTCACGGCCTACGCCATCCACAACCAGCTGATCTGAGGCTTTTGCGGCCGACGGGCCTGTAAATCTGTTGTTTTTCACAACTGCTTACATTGAAGTACCAAATACCGCAATGCCGCGCTGCAGCAAGGCGACCAGGGGCTGCTCGAGCAGCGGCAGCGTGGCCATCAATCCCGTCAGGCCCACGGTGAGCGTGACCGGAAAACCCACGGCATAGATGTTCATCTGCGGTGCCACGCGCGAAATGATGCCCAGCACCAGGTTCACGAACAGCAGCATGGCGACCATGGGCAGGGCGATCCAGAAGGCACTGGCGAAGACCGCCGCCCCCATCTCGTGCAGCCGCATCTGGTTGATGGCCTGCAGGAAGCTGCCGTCCACAGGAAACGCCTCGTAACTCTTGAGCACGGCCATCAGCACCAGCAGGTGCCCGTTGATGACGATGAACAGCAGCGTGGAAATCTGGACCATGAAGCGCGCCACCGCGCTGAGCTGGGCATTCGTGGTCGGATCGAAGAAGCTGGCGAAGTTCAGGCCCATCTGCAGGCCGACCACCTCGCCTGCGACCTCGACGGCGGCAAACACCAGGCGCACGGCAAAGCCCACGGCCAGCCCCACGCCGACCTGTTGAATCAGCGTGCCCAGCGCCTGCGGCGAGTTGATGCCGATCACGGGCTGGTCGCCCAGCACGGGCTGCGCGCACACCGCGACCAAAAAGGCCAGGCCGATCTTCAGCCGCATGGGAATGACGCGCTGCGAGAACACGGGGGCCACGGAGAACATGGCCAGCACGCGCAGAAACGGCCAGAGAACGGGCGACAGCCACGCCACCAGTTGGGCTTCGCTGAAGGTAATCACAGTGGCGTTTCCAGGCGCGGCGAAGGGCTCAGCCCACCGCCTGCGGAATGGTCTCGATGGTGCGGCGGATGAAGTCCACCAGCGTGCTCAGCATCCACGGGCCCGCAATGGCAAACACCAGCACGGCGGAGATGAGCTTGGGCACGAAGGCCAGCGTGGCCTCATGCACCTGGGTCACCGCCTGGAAGACGCTGACGGCCAGGCCCACGGCCAGCACCACGCCCAGCACGGGCATGGAGATCATGAGCAGCAAGGTCAGTGCCTCGCGGCCGAAGGTGAGCACGTATTGGGAGGTCATGGAAGGATTTCCAAAAAAGAGCGGGGCTAGACGGCGAAGCTGGCGGCCAGCGAGCCTATGAGCAGGTTCCAGCCATCGGCCAGCACGAAGAGCATGAGCTTGAACGGCAGGGCCACCAGCACGGGCGACAGCATCATCATGCCCAGGGACATCAGGATCGAGGACACGACCATGTCGATGACCAGGAAGGGAATGAAGATCATGAAGCCGATCTGGAACGCGGTCTTCAGCTCACTGGTCACGAAGGCGGGCACCAGCACGCGCAGCGGTGCGGTCTCGCTGGTGACGCCTGCATCGAGCTTGGCCAGCCGTGCGAACAGCGCAAAGTCCGACTGGCGCGTCTGCTTGAGCATGAAGTCGCGCATGGGCGCCTCGGCCTTCTCAATGGCCTGCTCGAAGGTCACGGCATTCGTGGTGTAGGGCACGTAGGCCTCCTGGTACACGCGGTCCAGGGTGGGGCCCATGACGAACAGCGTCAGGAACAGCGACAGGCCGATGATCACCTGGTTGGGCGGCGCCGACTGCGTGCCCAGCGCCTGGCGCATCAGCGACAGCACGATGACTATGCGGGTGAAGCCCGTCATCATCAGCAGGATGGCCGGCAGGAAGGACAGCGCCGTGAAGAACAGCAGGGTCTGGATGGGCACCGAAAAGCTGGTGCCACCGCTGCCCTGGCCGATGACCAGCGGAAGGCTGGCGGGCGCGCCCTGTGCCCAGGAGGCCAGGGGCGTGGCGCAGCACAGCGCCAGCGCTGCGGCGCCAGCGGCCTGGCTCAGCGTGCGCGCCGGGCGCTTGCAGGAATATTCAGACATTCGCACCGTCCGCAGGCAGGCTGCGCGCTTGCGCCATCGCAGCCGAAAAATCAGCAGGGGCCGGGGCCTGCAGCACATGCAGGCACTGGATGCTTTGCGCCGTGACGCCCAGCACCAGACGCACGGTCTGCGCGCCCTCGCCCACTTCCACCGTCACCACCCGCTGCTGCGGGCCCACGCCCACGGCGCCCAGCACCCGCGACTGCAGGCCGGCGGCACCGCGCAGCGCAGCCGTGCGCTGCTGGAAGCGGCGCAGCAGCCAGGGTAGAGCGGCCATGGCCGTGACCAGGGCCACCACCGTGAGCAGGGTCGGCCACAGCGGGCCCATGCCAGCGCTCTCAGCCACGGCTGACCCGGCGCAGGCGCTCGGACGGCGTGACCACGTCGGTCAGGCGGATACCGAACTTGTCGTTGACCACCACCACCTCGCCCTGGGCGATCAGGTAGCCGTTGACCAGCACATCCATGGGCTCGC